>NZ_KE150412.1:0-474 GCF_000411255.1 Paenibacillus sp. HGH0039
ATTCTCTCCGTCATGGGTCTTCCGTACGATGACCGCCGCCTCTTGGATTCCTTCCAGCTGCCGCAGCGCATTCTGCTATATCCTCCTGACACGGTACCACCACCGGATAGATACTTGTAAACCATCCGACCGTCCGGTCGATATCGATCCGCTTATGAACCTCGTACTGTTCCGCTAGGGCAGACTTTTGTGCCGCGTAGCTGATCGCCTCGACTGTGTACTTTTGCATGATATCTTTGATTGCGATATGATATCCTGCGCTTCTTAACTTCGATACGATCCGTATCGCTTTGATCGAGTCTCCGCCCAGCTCAAAGAAGCTGTCCTGCGTGCCGACCCGCTCGACGCCCAGCACTTCACTAAAGATCGTGCACAGCTGCGCTTCAAGTTCGTTTTTCGGAGCCGTATATTCCTTTTCGCTTACCGCCACGATCTCCGCTTGTGCTAGGTCAAAGCCTCGCTGGATTTGATCGT
>NZ_KE150412.1:5733-7632 GCF_000411255.1 Paenibacillus sp. HGH0039
GCATACGGTAAGTACGTGTCATTAAATGCACCTAGTATCTGCTCTTTTTCTTCCTCTGTTATCGTCTCAAGTTCAGATAACTTCCTTTCTGGGTTGTTGGCGAAAGAGAGTAAGACAACTTGTAAGCGCAATAACATTGCTTCTATTTCCTTTGATCCATAACGATTTGACGCATACTGCATCTGAAAACGCAAATACCCGTGTTCATAATTTACAATTAAGACTAAATCATAATCAGTTTGCTCCCGATAAGCTTCTATTTTTAGCCCAAGTCCCTCACTGTGTTGTGTCAATAAAGTCTCATCAAGCTCATAATTTTCAAAGGCATATAAGTACTTAATCAATTCTGATTTTTGCTTCGTTAAATTCATAATCTGCTGTAAGGGACAATAAGAATAAGCTGTACTTTGCGTTCCTTGCAGCTGCGTGCTGTGCAAAACTTCAACAACCCTATCATCTTCTGTATACCTGATTCTTGCGGGAATCGTCACGATAAATGGACCCACAATTTTTTCAATACCTCTAATTGCAACATGCCTGCCCGAAATTACCTTGCCATAAACAACATCTTTGGCACCTGTATACGCTTGCAGTACAATTCCCCAGGCTGTTTCCACAATCGTATTCATCGTAATATGATGGGTGGCAGCGAGATTTTGCAAACTTGCCGTCTGTTCTTTAGATAATTTCATTTCACTCAAAGAAACGGTTTCCACCGCTAGTGGCTTTTGCTCCATTGACTTTATATCCGCTGTTCCATCATAGTCGGATAACAATTTTTCCCAATATGCAATTCCTTCAATAGTATTTTGCTGCTCCAGCCACTTCACATAATCTCCATATTTTTCGATTCTCTTCTTATCAGTTTCCACTATCGACATGATAGATTGCAAGCTCTTTCCATGTTCAAGCATGTCATAATACGTTTTGAAATCACTGAACAAAATAGATAAACTCCAACCATCAATAATGATGTGATGAGTAGTCCATAACATCTTATATTGGTTTGCTCCAAAATGAACGAGCTTAACCCTTAATAAAGAATCGCGTTGTAGATCAAACCCGCGCTTCACATCAAGTTGCGCAATCATATCCATTTCATTGTTTCGATCATATGCCGCAATAACCGATAAATCTATCCGTTCATATTCTATTGTCCGGTTCTTAAGTATAATTTGTCTTGGCATAGTCAATTTCTCATATACGATGGAGGTTCTTAAAACGTCATGCTTCATCGTTACAAGTTCTATTGCCTCTTTTACCTTTTGTTCATTAATCAGACCGTTCAGTTCAAAACGATGCTGAACGACATAAGCGGTAGAATCCCCATTCATCAGCTTATGATACAGCATCCCTTCCTGTACTGGGGTAAGAGAGTAAATATTCTCGATATTGGAACCTAATACCATTTTTGAACTCATGTCCGCTCTCCACCTTATAGTAGATTTAATCTAGATCGAATAGCTCATTTATCATCTGGAGATCGTCAGCAACCAAATCAGTGGCATCCGTATCCGAGATCGTGATGGCAACCTCCTCCTGTGATGTACAAAATTGAATCGTAGCAATTAAACAATCATGGAATGTTTCAATAAATAGTTGTATCTTCCCAGCAGACAACTTGCTCTTGTCATAGACAATGCTGAAATGCAGCTGTTCTTTTAGCAAGCTTCCGTTAATATTGACTTTACGGTTTACAATATTTTCTTCGGCTGATCCCTTACCCGAACTAAAAAAGTGTAGTTTTCTCCCCTTCGCCTCCGCGTCCATTTGCCCCATGTAGTTAAACATAATTTCAAGCGGTCTGACCGGCAATTGTTCCTGAAATAGACCATATCCAAGGCCTCGGTTCGGGATTTTACGCAGCATCTCTTTGGTTGTAATGATACTTTCTGCTAT
>NZ_KE150412.1:10196-277052 GCF_000411255.1 Paenibacillus sp. HGH0039
CGATTCCTCGTGCGGATATTGGGTTGGCTTAGTTTGAAACGCACCTAGTATCTGCTCTTTTTCTTCTTCTGTTGTCGTCTCGAGTTCAGATAACTTCATTTCCGGGTTGGCTGCACAGGACAATAATACACTTTGTATCTTGGACATAATATTGACCATGTCTTCTGCTGCCAGCTTTCTAGGATCATACAATACATCGACATGCAGCTGACTGATATCAAGATACGCTTTAAACGTGGTCGTATAATTGGTTTGCTCCCGTCCATCCTCTACGGTAAACCGAAAAGCTGAAGTTTCACTTTGGCGCACTTCATCCCATGAATCATCGTTATCAAATGTAAACAAAACTTTAACTAAATCGGTGTTCTGTTTGGTCAGTCGTTGTACTTTGGCAAAAGAACAATGTCCATGCCGATCACTTAGTATCGCTTGTTCTTGAGTTTTTCTCCAAATATCGCATATGTGCATTTCATCATCACAACAAATACGAATGGGAATGGTGTTAACAAATATTCCGGCAATATGCTCTATCCCTCTTACATCAGCATTTCTTCCGGAGACCACCTTGCCAAAGACAACATCCTTTATGCCGCACAATTCCTGTAATACGATACCTAAAGCCGTCTCTATCATAGTATTCAGCGTAATATTGTACGTTGCAGCCGTATTAAGAAGTTGTCTTGTTACATCAACAGGAAGCTTATGATTTATTCTCTTCATCTCGCTAGTTGTTTCTTCAGGTTGACGGAGCGGCTTAATGTCAGCAGACTCTTCATAGTCTAGAAGGAGCTCTCTCCAGTATAGCAAGCTTCTTTCTTCATCTTGTTTTTCCAACCAGTTAACGAAGTCCTTGAAATTTAAGCTCTTTTCCTTCTCTTCCTCTAGTCCTTGCTCAAGCTCCGCAACAGACAAGCCCTGTTGTAGCTTTTCGCATATTTGAATAAAGTCATTAAATATAACGTTATCTGACCACCCATCCGAGATGATGTGGTGAGAACTCCATATTAATTTCCCTTCTGTTCTACTTAACATGATATTGGTAACCCGTAACAATGCTTCTTGCTGTAGATCAAACCCCCGTTGCAGGTCAGAATCAATCCATGTAGAAATTTCTGCACGATCCCTGCCCGACCAGTCCACAACTGCATATTCGATTTCACGACTACGCAAAAGAAGTTGTCTAGACTTAGCGCCATGGTCATATACAATTGCCGTGCGAAGTACTTCATGTCGTTTCGTTAGCAATTTCAGCGCTGCCTCAAACGTATGTTCACTTTGATTACCGTTATAGTGATACACCATTTGTGTAACATAGCCGGTTGATTGCCGATTCAATAAATAATGGTATAAGATTCCTTCCTGCATCGGAGTTAGCGTATAAATATCATCAATATCCTCTTTATCAGCAATGTACTCCTGGATCTGTACTAATTCATCACTCGTCAAGTCATCGCAGGAATAATCAGAAGCCGTCTTCACCGGTTTGTCTTGTACACAGCAATAGGTGATAATGTCGCTAAGCTTTTCCTCATATAAGGCTGCAAAACGCTCTACAGTCTTCCTATTATATTTACTGCAGTCATAGCGAATTATAAAATGTAGCATATTCTGTACAATATACCCGTTCATATCAATTGCGCCTTCGGTACTATTCGAATTCGCTATACTCTTGTTGTTTGTAAACAGGGTAGCATTCGATTCTGTATCCAACTGCCCTAAATAATTGAAGTAAATATCGGACTCAATCGCCAAATAATCACCTTGTAATAAGCCAAATCCCAACCCGCGTAAAGGTACTTTCCGCAACATTTCTTTTGTCTCAATTATACTCTTCCGTAAATCATCATGACACGGAACACTAATTGGGAACTTAACCGTAAACCATCCTATAGTACGATCGATATCTACTTTCTTGTGTATCGCTTCTCTTCCGTGGCCTTCCAGACAAACCGACACTTTGGATTGTTTCGTCAACGCATGTGTTGCAGCGCCGATTGCACTTATAAGCAAATCATTGATTTCGGTACCAAACGCTTTTCCCGCTTGCCTTATAAGCTGTTCTGTCTTATCCTTACGGAACGTTATTGTCACATCTTCAAACCCATGATCATGCGGATCGTCATCTATAAACAGTTTCTCTTCTTGCATGGCCGCAATGATTGTATTCCAATAATTCGCTTGGGTAGTAATCTCGTTTGTGTTTTTATATTCTTCTAATGCTTCCGCCCAGTCTTTAAAAGCAAGCGTTTTTGATGGTAACTTTATTTCCTTACCGTCTTTAAGCTGCTGGAGAGCAGTCTCAAAGTCTTCAAGCAAAATTCGCCATGATACTGCATCAATGACAAGATGATGAATACACAAGAAAAGATAATTGGCAGATTGGGTTTTGAAGAGTGCCGCTTTCATCAAAGGACCTTTGTTAATATCCATGCTTCGATGAATTATAGCGGAAGCGTCTTCAATCCACGCCGAACCGTTAAGATCCGCATGAACCTCAAACACTTGTAACTCATAAAGTTTACTGTCCGCACTACTTAAAATTGTCAGACTACCATCCCGGTAAATTGCCCGTAATATATCATGATGAACAGCAACAGCTTGCAAGGCTTCATGAATGTGCGACTCATTATCCGTTCTAACCGTCAAAAGAGCATCTTGATTATGATAGTTAGGATTAGCGTAATTTCTTGCAAAAAAATCATGTAAGATCGGTGTATTCAGGACCTGACCCGTAACTTCACCCTGATCATACTGGATCTCTGATTCCCTGCCTACTGTGTGTGCAATCTTTTCAACTGTGTATTGACTTAAAATATCCGGTACCGAAATAAGATAACCGGCGTTTCTCATCTTCGATACAATCCGGATAGCTTTTATGGAGTCTCCGCCGAGTTCGAAGAAACTATCTTTTATACTAATACGTTCAACACCAAGTACTTCTCGGAAAATATTCACAAGCACCGATTCAGTTTGATCTCTCGGAGCAACATACTTATTGCCCTTCCCTTTGCGATCTGGTTCAGGTAGGCTGCGGCGGTCCAGTTTCCCATTATTCGTAACAGGAAACTGCACCAGTGGAACGATGTATGCCGGGATCATATAATCAGGTAAAACTTGGCGAATATCTTCTCTAATTGCTTCCGTATCCAATGTCACTTGATCATTTGGCACCACATAAGCGCATAAATAATCATCCCCTACCGCATCTTCTCTAACCATCACGACAGCATTCAGCACGTCAGGTTGTTTTCGCAGGACATGCTCAATCTCGCCCAGTTCGATGCGGTATCCTCTAACCTTTACTTGATCATCGATGCGGCCAACATATTCAATACTACCGTCTGGAAGCCAGCGGGCAAGGTCTCCCGTGCGATACATCCGCTCACCCTGTTTGAATGGGTTGTCAACGAATTTCTCTGCGGTAAGATCGCTCCGATTAAGATATCCCCTGGCAACACCCGCTCCACTGATACAAAGCTCACCTGCCACACCGATTGGAAGCGGAGATCCGTACGAATCTAATATAAATACTTGTACATTGGCAATCGGTTTTCCAATCGTAACTTTATCATGTAAATGAATTTCAATCCCAGTTGCGTCTACCGTTGCTTCCGTCGGACCATACACATTGAACAAACGAATATTCCAATTTTCAAGCAAAGCGGCAGCCAAATCATCCGTTAATGGCTCTCCGCCGACAACAATTACTTCCAAACCATGTAATGGATGAACATCCCGAACTTCATCCATAAGCATCTTCATCCGCGTCGGTGTACCCTTCATGATGTTCACATCATATTGCTCAATCAATTGCAAGAGTAACTTTGGATCGTGTTGTGCCTCCTCATCGGCAATTATAATCTGCATTCCTTTGAGCAAGGCATATAGTGTTTCATAGACTGTGCCGTCGAAAGAAATATTCGATACACATAACATTGTTTTCGTCGAATCCAAGTTTTGTAGCTGATTTAGACCTGCAATCAAGTTACTAATCGAACGATGTTCCACCATTACCCCTTTTGGTTTGCCTGTAGAGCCTGAAGTGTAGATGATATAAGCGATATCGGTTGCTTCTACAATCGCATGCAGATTATGACTAGGTTCATCACACCTTTCTTGATCCACATGAATGCGTCTTACATGGGAAGGCAGTTCGATCGTGTCATCGTATTGCCTCTGAGTCAATACTGTCGATAACCCGCTATCTTCCACCATGTACTGAATCCGCTCCAAAGGATAGGTCGGATCTATTGGCACATAAGCCGCGCCTACCTTTAACGTTGCGAGTATTCCAACCATCATTTCTATACTGCGACCGAGTAAAATACCGACAAAATCCCCGCGGCGCGTACCATGAAGAAGCAGTATTCTCGCAAGCTGATTTGCTCTCATATTTAACTGTTCGTATGTCAGAGCTTGATCTCGAAAGCGTAGAGCCGTTTTCGCCGGCATAGCCTGTACAATCTGCTCAATTTGTTCATGAATGGGTGTCGTCACATCATAAACACAGGACGTATCGTTAAATGACGTTAAAATGTGCTGTCTTTCTGCTTGCGTCATCATTGGCAATTGACATATTTCAAGTTTAGGGGATTGCGTAACTGCTGCCAACAACGTTTCATAATGTTTCACCATTCGGCGTACGCTTTCTTCCTGGAACAGACTTGTTGCATAGCGTACTTCAATGCGATAGCCACTTACCATTGGCGTCACTTCTAATGTTAAATCAAATTTAGCCGAACTGTGCTGTAAACTATAGTCATCATGAACATTCGTACTGTTTATGCCATAAAAATCAAAGTCTGCTTCTTCATTATTCTGTAATACAAACAACACATCAAAAAGCGGATTCCGGGACATATCCCGGTGCAAGCCCATAAGATCAACCAGATCTTCGAGCGGAAATGCTTGATGCTCAATCCCTTTTAGACATACTTCTTTCATCTCCGACAGAAAATCCACGAAATTCTTCTTTCCCGATGGTTTTCCACGTAATGCAATCGTATTCACGAACATGCCGATTAGAGGCTCTGTATCATAATGTAAACGTCCATTAACAGGGCAACCTACGATAATATCCTCTTGACGGCTATATTTACTCAACAAAATCATCCATGTGCTCAGTAGTACCATATACTCGGTTGCACCCGACATCCGGCACAATGCTGTTACAGCTTCCCGTAACTCTACATGACTCACGACTGCTTTCCCCGTATACTGCTGTACTTGCGGACGTGTAAAGTCTGTTGGTAAATTCAGTACCGGTAGTTCACCTTGCAACGAGTTCAACCAATACGTCTCATGTTCCGTCATGTCTTGAGTGTGCAACCATTCGCTATAATCTTTATATTGAATCGGCATTGACTCAAGGGGTTCGCCATTATATAGCTTGGACAAATCCTGCATTAGATTATTAATCGATGCCCCATCAGAAATGATATGGTGCATATCGAAGGCTAGGAGATAACCACCTTCTTTTTGATTATTTACTTTAACACGTATTAATGGCGCTTGAGACAAATCAAATGCACGCACAAACCCTGTATCATCATCTTCATCCTCAGTAATCAGAAGCGTAAACGGCACATGGTCATGAATACGCTGTACTGCTTCTCCGTTCTCCATATGAAAGCTTGTTCGTAAGCTTTCATGCCGTTGTATGAGTTGCTTCAGTGCAAGCTGAAGTCGTTCACTATCAAGGGATGCATCCATTCGACGCAATAACGTCATATTATAAGCCGTACTATGCTGATCCATCTCTTGAATCGCATAAAGACGCTTTTGAGCGGAAGACATCCGATATGATTCTTTCCGCATAGCATGCGGGATGGGTTCAAACACAGCCTTCGTATATAACGTATTGTGCGTAGTATGTTCTGCACTGATTAGTTCAAGGTGCTGACTGAGCGCTTTAATATGCGGGTTCTCAAACAATGTTATTATCGGTAAACGTATTCCAATCATCGCTTCAATCTGATTTATAACGCGTACAGCATGTAATGAGTGACCACCTAACGCAAAGAAATCATCATAAATACCAACACGGTCAACAGAAAGCACATCACCGAATATATTACAAAGCGTGAATTCCAATTCAGTCGCCGCAGCCGTATATTGCTGCTCATGCACGATTTGTATTTCAGAAAGCGCTCGCTTATCTACCTTTCCGTTTCGTGTCATAGGAACGTTCTCAACCTGTATCATATGCTGCGGCACCATATAGGCAGGAATTGTCTTACCAAGAGAATTCCGGACTTCATTCATCTGAATCTCAGTGCTAGATACCAGGTATGCATACAGTTCCGTTTCACTTCCATCTTGTTCGCGCGCGATAACAATCGCATCTTGGATACCTTCTAATCTTCGAAGAGCATGCTCTACCTCGCCCGCTTCAATCCTGTACCCTCGAATTTTCACTTGGTCATCAATACGTCCAATATACGCAATATTCCCATCCGGCAGCCACATCGCAATATCTCCGGTACGGTACAGCCGCTCATCAGGAATAAGCGGATTCTCAATAAACTTCTCCACAGTAAGTTTTGGTTGGTTCATATATCCTTTCGCTACGCCGTCGCCGCCTACAACAAGTTCCCCTGGAACACCAATTCCACATAGCTGCATTTTTCTATCCATAATATACGCAGTACTATTGTTGATTGGCTTCCCGATAGGAATATTGAAGTAATCCGTTTCTATCGCATACGTAACAGAAAAGGTCGTATTTTCTGTTGGACCATAACCATTAATTACTCTGAGTTTCGGATGTTTTTCCCTTACTGCTTTGATATGTTTCGCAGATAATCTCTCTCCTCCTACCAATAAATACTGTAACGGTTGAAAAACTTCGCATCTAGTGTCTACCATATAATTGAAAAGCTGCGCAGTCATCCACATCATCGTAATCTGGTGCTCGTATATCAACATTCCTAACATGTTCCCGTCTGTTATGCTCTGCGTATGGGCTAACACCAATTGCCCGCCATTGAGAAGTGCGCCCCATATTTCAAATGTCGACGCATCGAAGGAGAGTGCACCGGTCAACAAAATATGCGCCCCGTTTAAATCAGCATAGTTCGTTTGCTTCACAAGCCGTACGACATTTTGATGTGTAACACAAACACCTTTCGGATATCCTGTCGTACCGGATGTGTACATGACATACGCAATATCATCTGCCGTTACTAAGGCACGCTCTGTCATTGCCGCATAACTTCCATTTAGATCTATGACGGTGCAGTACTCTTGAAGGACATTAATCATGTCCCCTTTTACATCACCGCACAGTACGATATTCAAATCGCAATCTTCCAAAATAAAGCGCAGGCGAGTATCCGGTTCATCCGTATTAATTGGTACATAGCCACATCCTGCTTTGAGTATCCCCAGCAGCCCTACAATCATGTGCACGCTTTTCTCACATACGATGCCAATTAATTGACCTGAGGATACCCCTCTTTTTCGCAATTCGGTGGCAATACCTTGCGCGGCCTTGTCTAATTGTTGATAGCTTAATTGTTCCTTATCACATACGACACAAATTTGATCGGGCGTAAGTTGAGCCTGTTCTTCAAATAAGTCCGGAATAGATTTATGTTTCGGATATGTGCTTGCCGTATTGTTGAATTCACCTAGTATTCGTGCCTTATCTTCCTTGCGAATTAATTCAACATCGAAAATCTTCTTCTCAGGAGACTCAGCAAACGCACATAATACATTGTTTAACATGCTAAGCATCATCTCTACTTCTTCTAAAGCATGCTTGTTTGGATTATAGAGAACTGTAAATCGTAATGCCTTGTCCTCTACAGCAGCCAATAGATTAAGTGGATAGTTTGTTTCATCTCTCGAAGAAACAAGCGCTAATTGCAAACCATCTGTATGTTCACTTTGCTGTTCTTGTGCCAAATGATTTTCAAAAACAAAAAGTGATGAAATCAAATCTGATTTTTGTGCGGTTTGTTCTTGAATTTTAACCAGTGAACAGTGAGCGTGCATCGTACTTTCAATACCTTGATCTTGTAATTCCTGTAAAAGTGATATAATCGTTGAATTCTCGTCTGCACTAACCCTTACCGGTATCGTGTTAATAAAAAGACCTACTATTTTTTCAATCCCTCTTACTTCGGCATGCCTTCCCGAAATTACTTTGCCGAACACGATATCATTTGTAAAGTTAATCTGTTGTAATACGATTCCCCAAGCTGCTTCGGTGATTGTATTTATTGTTAGCTGATGCGCTTGTGCTAAAAGTAACAACCTGCCTGTCAATTCAACATCCAGCTTCTTTTTCACTTGAGCCAAGTTGGAATTGGAAGATGGTGGATCGAAATACGGACGGTATTTGTATGTTAAGTCATAATCACGAAGTCGTTCGCGCCAATACGTAAGCGCAAGCTCCTCATCTTGATTCTGGAACCACTGAATATAATCACCGTACGTCGCAACCTGGAACTTCTCTTGTTCAATAACTTGTTCTACATCGTGTGTACTATAACCATCTTGAAGCAAGTTATAGTAATTTTTTAAGTCGTTACATAATAATTCACTACACCATCCATCTGCAATAATATGATGAAAGCTCCAGATCAATTGCGTGCAATTAGTGGATAGTTTAATAGTTTTTATGCGAAATAGCGCATCAAGCTGCAGATCAAATCCCCGCTTGACATCCATCTCTATCAGTTCATTTAATCTAGCTAGTTGTTCTTTCTCATCGTATGTTGTTAAATCAATTTCTTCCCAATCAAGTGAGCCATGTGACAAAATGATCTGCTTCGGATGCTTTAACCCTTCATACACCATCGCCGTTCTCAACACATCATGCTTTTTAAGTAAACATTGGAACGCACTGCGCATGAGATTAGGATCTATATGCTGATTAATCCGATAAATAAACTGGGTTAAATACTCGGAACCGCTGCTTTTTAGGCCATGATACAAAATACCTTCCTGTAGCGGCAATAAATCAAATATATCCTGTATATCATTTTTCCCTGGATAAAGTCGATGCAGGACACTCAAATCTTCATCCGTAATCGAAATTGCAGAATAGTCAGACGGTGTCCGAACCGTTTCTTCTTGCTGCATACAATGTGCAATCATAGACTGAGTACACGCTTTATATATATCAGCGAATCTTTGTATCGTACTGCTGGAAAAAAGACCTTTATTGTAACGGAAAGTAAATGTTAATCTTCTTTCGCTTATCACACCGTTGATAAACAATTCCGACAACATTTTATTCTCATCCGCTAAGCCTTTACCTGAACTAAAAAAGTGTAACTTCTTCCCCTTTGCCTCAGCGTCCATTTGTCCCATGTAGTTAAACATGATTTCAAGCGGTCTGACCGACAATTCTTCCTGCAATAGACCATACCCAAGACCTCGGTTCGGGATTTTTCGCAATATCTCTTTTGTTGTAATGATACTTTTTGCGATCTCATCATGGCACGATACCACCACCGGATACACACTTGTAAACCATCCGACCGTCCGGTCGATATCGATACGCTTATGAATCGATTCCCTTCCGTGTCCTTCCATACCTATCGTTACATCTCTAGCCCCTGTCAATTTCTTCACAGTCATCCCCAAGGAGCTGATAAGCAAGTCATTGATTTCGGTATTATACGCCCGACCTGCCTGGTGAATAAGCTGTGTCGTTTCTTCTTCATTCAAATGTATCGTGTAGTTACCATACCCGCTTTCCCCCGTCTGTTCGTCCATGCTAAGTGCACCGGACTCCATCTGCGTTGCTACTTGTTCCCAGTACGCTCGTTCTTTTTGCAATAGAGGGCTGCACTTATATTCTGCCAGTGCTTCTGCCCATGCCTTATACGACGCCGTCTTTGCCGGGAATCGGATTTTCGTCCCTTCTTTTACTTGCCGGATGGCTGTGCTGATATCTTCTTGCAGGATACGCCATGATACGCCGTCCACCACAATATGATGGATCCCTAGAAACAATAGATTCCCTTCACCCGTCCGGAACATCGCTGCCTTCACCAGCGGTCCTTTTTCTAAGTCGATACTGCTATGCAAATCCGTACATACCACTTCCATTAGCCCCGCTGCTTCTTGTTCTTCGTTATAGTCATATACCTTCAGCTCATACGCTCTGCTGTCATTCGCCTTTACGATCTCTAGTTGACCTTCCCGGTAGATAGACCTGAGTATATCATGATGAACTACGAGGGCATCAAGCACCTCCCGAAGCTGTTTTTCATCTTCGAGATCAATTTCCATCAGCATATCTTGATTAAAATGATGCGGATTAGAAAGGTTCCAAGATGCAAACTCCCTGACGATCGGTGTCAGCGGTACAATGCCGCTCACTTCATCTTGCTCGTACTGCTCCTCGATTACAGACTTTTGTACCGCATAGCTGATCGCTCCGACTGTGTTTCTTTGCATAATATCTTTGATTGCGATATGATAACCCATACTTCTTAGCTTCGATATGATCCGTATCGCCTTGATCGAGTCCCCGCCCAACTCAAAGAAGCTATCCTTCATGCCGACTCGCTCCACGCCCAGTACCTCACTAAGGATACTGCACAGCTGCGCTTCAAGTTCGTTTTTCGGAGCGGTGTATTCCCTGTCGCTTACCGCTACGATCTCCGGTAGTGCCCGTTTATCCAGCTTACCGTTGCGCGTCACCGGCAGTTGATCAATCTGCATCATATACGCTGGCACCATATAGGCCGGTAGTATCTCCTCTAACTCCTGCCTCACTGCTTGCAGTTGAACTACATCTTTCGAAACTAGGTAGGCAGATAGCGCTTTCTCTCCGTCATGGGTTTCCCGTACTATGACCGCCGCATCTTGGATCCCTACCAGCTGCCGCAGCGCATTTTCCACTTCTCCCGGCTCGATCCGGAACCCCCTGATCTTCACTTGTTCGTCAATACGACCCAAATAAGCAATATTCCCATCCGGCAGCCATTTAGCTAAGTCCCCGGTCCGGTACATCCGCTCACCTGGTACAAAGGGGTTCGCTACGAATTTTTTACTGGTCAGTTCCGGCTTGTTGAGGTAGCCCCTTGCAACGCCGTCGCCCGCCACGCATAACTCCCCAGGCACACCAATCCCGCATAATTTGTCCCCGTCAAGTATATATACATGATTATTTGCAATCGGTTTACCAATCGGGATGTTGTTTGGCACGTCACTTATCCCATCATATTCCCAATACGTAGCCTGTACTGTACATTCCGTAGGACCATAAGCGTTACAATATCCGCAATCACTATTCCGTGTTTGTTCAATAACCGACTCATTTGTTGCGGCTCCAGCCGTTGTTAACCATCTAACTCCTGTAAACGCCGTCTGGAGATAGTATTGTGGCGGCAGTACAGCTAACGTAATCCTGCTTTCTTGCACAAAAGAATTAAACCGTGTTACATCCGCTATAATGGATTTTGACACCAATGTTAGCGTCGCCCCTAGCAATAGTGATAAGGTCATCTCCCATACAGAAGCGTCAAAGACATAGTTTGCAAATTGAAGCACATTATCTTGACTTGTAACGTTATATTGCTTCAGAAGATGATGCCGTAAGGATACAACACCCTGATGCTCTAACATTACGCCCTTCGGTTGCCCCGTAGTCCCGGATGTATAGATTATATAAGCCAAATCATTCGGGCGATTGATTTGCTCGGGATTATCGCTGATTCCTTCCCATAGCATATCGTCAGCAAGATTAATCGTTGGCAGCCCAGTTTCAATCGTAGCTTTATACACAAGCACTGCTTTTGGTTTACAGTCAGCTAGAATGAACTGGATTCGCTCTGCTGGAAACGTAGGATCGACCGGCACATATGCAGCGCCTGCCTTGATGATGCCATACATCCCGGCAATCATCTCCACACTTCGCTCTGCCACGATAACCACGCGGTCATCAGGTTTAATGTGCAGTCTGCGAAGCGCCCCTGCCACTTGGTTGATTTTTCTGTTTAACGCGTCATACGTCATATAGTTGTCTTCATATACGAGGGCGATTGCGTCCGGTGTGTTTGCAACCTGCTCTTCCCATAATGCTGGAATCGTTTTATCCTTTGCATACAGTGAGCTCGTATCATTAAATACACCTAGTATCTGTTCTTGTTCTTCCTCTGTTATTGTTTCAAGCTCAGATAACTTCCCTTCAGGGTTTGCTACGATAGCTTGTATAACATGTTCTAGCCGTACAACAATTTGCTCTATGTCCTCACGTGCATACACGTTCGGATTGTATATTATTTCACATACTATCTTCCCTTCATGTTCATAAGCGCATAACGTTAAGCTGTAATTGGTTTGGTCCAAGCCATACTCAATCTCGTACATAAAATCTGTCAGCTTGTCCTCATCCACGTAGTAATTTTCAAACATATAGAGCACTTGGATTAAATGCTGCTTCTGCTCCGTCTGCGCTTGAATCTCAGCGAGCGAACAATAGGCATATTGCTCACTTTCAGTCCCTTGCTGCTGCATTTCTTTGATCAGTTCTAGTGTACTCATGTCTTCTTTGCTTGCTACACGAACCGGTATCGTATTAATAAACAGACCGACGATGCCCTCTATTCCGCGCACATCGGCTTGACGCCCGGACATTACTTTCCCGAACACCACATCTTTCTGACCGCTGTATGCTTGTAAAACAACTCCCCAGGCCGTTTCCACCACATTACTCACCGTCAATTGATGGGCAGCTATCAGTTCCCTCAACTGCAAGGCATCTTCAGGAGATAATGTAATCGCCAAGCTCTGTACTTGCTGCTCACTTTCTTGCGGCGTATATATCGGTTTAATCTCGGCAACTTCTTCATATCCTGCTAGTACATCTAACCAGTAAGACAGCCCTTTTTGTTGATCTTGTTTTTCTAGCCAACTAATATAATCTTCGTAGGAATCCTGGTACTGCTTTTCTGTGATCACCTGTGTTTCCAGCGTAGATGTCAAAACACCCTTCTCTAATGCCTTGTAAATCCGATTGAAATCCCCGTATATTATCGGTAGGCTCCAACCGTCCAACAGAATGTGATGAAAATTCCAGATCAATTGATAACGATCTCTTGCCAGCACTACGTGGTGTACACGCAATAACGGGTCTTGTTCAAGATCAAATCCTCGCTGGATTTGGTCATGGGCGAGCGCTTCCACCTGTTTTGCCTGCAAAGATGGTTCTACTCCCGTTAAATCGGTTCTTTCGTATTCCACTTCTCTTCCTCGGATCACGACTTGCTTTGGTATCGATATATTTTTATGAATAATCGCTGTACGGAGCACTTCATGCCGCATGACAAGCAGCTTAAGCGCTTGCTTCACCATGTGCTCATCGGCATAGCCTTGCCCTATAAAAATATTCTGATTTCTATAGGCTGTCGATTCTGGTTCGGCGATGCTATGGTATAACATCCCTTTCTGCAATGAGGTTAAGCCGTATATACGATCTATTTGGAATGCACCACCGGTTACATGCTGGATGACGGATAAATCTGCACGAGTCAAATCCGCTGCATGATAGTCAGACGGTGTCGGAACCGATTCTTCCAACTGCATACAATATGTAATAGTAGACTGTATATGGGCTTTATATACCTCAGCAAATCTTTGTATCGTAACATTTGAAAAGAGACCTCTGTTGTAACGGAACGTAAATGATAATTTCCCTTCACTGATCACACCGTTAATAAACAATTCCGACAGCATTTTATTCTCATCCGCTAAACCATTACTCGAACTAAGAAAGTGTATCTTTTTACCCTTCGCTTCAGCATCCATTTGCCCCATATAGTTAAACAATAAGGTTGGTAGCTGATTTCCCGTTAATAGATCGTATAACAGGCCGTACCCGACTCCGCGGTTCGGTATTTTGCGCAGCATCTCTTTCGTTGCAATGATACTTTCCGCCATTTCGTCATGACACGCTACCATAATCGGATAGACGCTCGTAAACCATCCTATCGTCCGATCGATATCGATCCGTTTATGAATTGTTTCTCTCCCATGCCCTTCCACACCAATCGTTACTACACTTGCTCCTGTCAGTTTCCTAACGGACATTCCCAAGGCACTGATAAGCAAATCCGGCACTTCAGTACGAAACACTTTTCCTGCACGTTGCAACAGGCTTTCCGTTTCTTCCACACTTAAATGGATCGTGTAGTTATCATACCCGCTTTCCCCCGTCTGTTCGTCCATCCTTAGTTCGCCTGCCGCCATCTGCGCCGCTACTTGCTCCCAGTACGCCCGTTCTTTCTGCAATAGATGGCTGTCCTTATATTCTGCCAACGCCTCCGCCCAGGCCTTATATGACGCTGTCTTTGCCGGGAATTGGATCTTTGTCCCTTCTTTTATTTGCCGGATGGCTGTGCTGATATCTTCCTGCAGGATACGCCACGATACGCCGTCCACCACAAGATGATGGATCCCTAGAAACAGCAGGTTCCCTGCCGCTGTCCGGAACATCGCTGCCTTCACCAGCGGCCCTTCTTCTAAGTGGATACTGCTATGCAGATCCGTACATGCCGCTTCCATGAGCTCTGCTGCTGCTTGTTCTTCCAGATAGTTATACACCTTTAGGTCATATGCTTTACTGTCACTCATCCCTACGATCTCTAGCTGACCTTGCCGGTAGACGGATCTCAGGATATCATGATGCGCCATAAGGGCATCAAGCACTTCCTGAAGCTGGTTCTCCTCTTCCAGATCAATCTCCATCAGCATGTCCTGATTGAAGTGGTGTGGCTTAGGAAGATTCCAGGAGGCAAACTCTCTGACGATCGGCGTCAGCGGTACGATGCCGCTTACTTCATCCTGCTCGTACTGTTCCGCTAGGGCAGACTTTTGTGCCGCGTAGCTGATTGCCTCAACTGTATACTTTTGCATGATATCTTTGCTTGCGATGTGATATCCTGCGCTCCTTAATTTCGATACGATACGTATCGCCTTGATTGAGTCTCCGCCCAGCTCAAAGAAGCTGTCCTGCGTGCCGACCCGCTCGACGCCCAGTACTTCACTAAAGATACTGCATAGCTGCGCTTCAAGTTCGTTTTTCGGAGCCGTATATTCCTTTTCGCTTACCGCCACGATCTCCGGCAGTGCCCGTTTATCCAGCTTGCCGTTGCGCGTCACCGGCAGTTGTTCGATCTGCATCATATAGGCCGGCACCATATAAGCCGGCAGCACTTCCTCCAAGTCCCGTCTCACCGCTTGCAGCTGGACGATATCTTTCGATATGAGGTAAGCAAACAGCGCTTTCTCTCCGTCATGGGTGTCCCGTACGATGACCGCCGCATCTTGGATTCCTTCCAGCTGCCGCAGCGCATTTTCCACTTCTCCCAGCTCGATCCGGAATCCCCTGATTTTCACTTGGTCATCCATACGACCCAAATAGGCAATGTTCCCGTCCGGCAGCCATTTGGCTAAGTCCCCTGACCGGTACAGTTTTCCCTCTCCGTATGGATTCTCAATAAACTTCTCTGCGGTTAGCTCCGGTTTGTTGAGGTAGCCTCTTGCGACGCCGACGCCTGCCACGCACAATTCCCCGGGCACACCGATCCCGCATAACTTGTCCCCATCTAATATATAGACCTTGAGAGTAGGGAGCGCCTTTCCGACATCGTTTACATCTAGCGCAATATCTTCTGCAGTGATCCCTTTGTACGTTACATGGACAGTCGTCTCTGTGATTCCGTACATATTCACGATGTTCATCTCCGGATACTTCGCCTGCCATGCCTTTAACTTTCCTACCTGCAGCGCCTCTCCGGCAAAGATTAGATGGTTGACGTGCAGTCTCTCACCTGCTTCGGCTAGCTCTACTTGCATCAGATTATAAAAAGAGGACGGCACTTGGTTGAGTACCGTCACCCTTTTTTCACGTAATAGGTCTAACAAAGCATAGCTGTCTTTTTTCGCATCGTTAGGTATGACGACGAGGTGACCTCCGTATAAGAGCGCTCCATACATTTCCCATACCGATACGTCAAAGTTGTAGGCTGCAAACAGGCTCCATACATCCTCTTCATGGAAATTAAACGGCATGTCATCGTTATGCATCAACCGGACGACACATTCATGTTCGATTACCGTTCCCTTCGGCTCGCCGGTCGTGCCTGACGTATAGATGATATATAGCGCATCTTGCGGTGCGATGGCTACATCCGGATTCGCTTTTAGTTCTGGCCCCCATGCCGCATCCGGTTCATCCGAATACAAATGCTCGATCGCATAGATACTTCCTTGCGGAAGTGACACCATCTGCTCTTTTCCCTGATTGACAAGAAGCAAGCTTGCCCCACTGTCTGCCAGCGTATACTGGATACGGTCTTGCGGCGCCTCTGGATCGATTGGCACATAGACATATCCGGCCTTCACGATCCCGAGTATTCCGATGACCATATCCATATTACGCTCTAACAGCAACGCTACCATCGTTTCGCCTTTGCCTGTTTCGCTTTTGACTTTAGCAGCAAGCAGCCGGTTGGCAACGATGTTCGCCTTCGCATTTAACTCCGCATACGTCAGTTGCTCCGTCCCGCAAGATACCGCTATCCGATCCGGTGTTTTCTTCACCTGCGCCTCAAATAAGCTTTTGATCGATTCCCCGTGCGGATATTGGGTTGGCTTGGTTTGAAACAGGGTTAAGATTTTATCTCTATCCTCATCGCTCACGAATGAAATATCACGTACCTTCCTCTCCGAATTCTCAGCAAAGGCACACAAAGCAAACGTAAGCATTGTTAGTATATTGTTTATTTCAGATTTGGTGTAATTTGATTCATCAAAACGAATCATCACGTTCAACTGATTACAATCAAAAGAAAAATGAAGAAGCAAATCAGGTGAATTATAAGATAATTGATCCTCAAGGGGAAAGTGTATGAACTGTTTCCCCTCGTCCGATCTATCCGTAATTATACACACCGTTTTAATCAAGTGATTGATTTTTCGGGGTAATATATCACAATGGGCATATTTCCCACTTTCCGCTTCTTGTTCTTTTAGTTGCTGTAATAGATCCAATAATACGTCGTCTCCATTACACTTCATTCTTACCGGAATCATCACACTGTTCAAATGAGGATCGTCGATTATTGTTCCAAACATGACATCATCAGTATAGTTATACTTTTGTAAAACAAGTCCCCAGGCAGCCTCTAGAATAACGTTCATAGGGATATTGTGTTCTCGGCTAAGTTTTCTAAGTTTTTCGCATACATGCTGCGGAAATACCCAGTCCATTAGATTCGTATCCGCTGTCCGTTCTGAACTCGGTCTGTATGGAAAAAGGGGCTTAATCGCAGTCGAACTAACATCGTCAAGTAAATATGTCCAATAAGAAGACCTGTCTTCTTCATGTTTCTTGTTTGGCACGAATTTTCTCATAATGGCTCTCTACCCTTTCAATTATTTTTTCTTCTGCATACCGCCCATGATAAGCATAATAATCCCGATTACTGCTAAAATAATCCGAACTAAGAATGGATTCAATGAAAACACAGTTTCACCTTGCCAATACAATCCGAACAACCTTTCATTCAGCCCCACTATCGTCAATAACGGCTTAAGAAACAAACTCAGCGCTAATAATACGATCCCCCAAATAATTTTGTTATTCATTGATCAAAACCCCTTTCCAATTAACATAAATGAAGATTATTTCACAATAAAACGATCTATCCTTGCGTTTCGAGAATTTTATCCGATATTGTCAATGTCTGCTTGATAATATCCACAACAGGTTCATAATTCTCTGTAATAAAAAAGTGACCACCATCTACCGTATGAAAAGTCGCTGCCCCACCCGCATAATATTTCCACTCGCTCATGTCATATATGATAGCACTGCGGTCGTTGCGACCATTAATGATTGTAATATCACAAGCGATCTTATCTTTTTTCTCTTGGTAACAATATGTTTCTGATATCTTAAAATCAGCGCGCAATATCGGTAAGAATAAATCAAGCAACTCTGGATTTTTGATTATTTCATGTGTACTGCCCCCATAAGTCATAACCGCATGCAAAAATTGCTCGTCTGGCAATCGATGAATTGAAGTTTGGTTATGCTTATTTTGCGGTGCGTTACGTCCGCTAAAAAAAATATGCTGCGGTTTATGAACACCGTTCTCGATTAACTTATAATACGTTTCAAACGTAAGTAATGAACCTAAACTATGTCCAAATATCGCATAATCGTCGTTCGAAGCAACATTGCTTGCTATCGTAGCAGTGATATCCTCAACAATAGTATCTATGTCATCCCGAAGTGGCTCAAAAATTCTCTTGCCATGGCCCGGCAATTCCACAGGGAACAATTGTATATCGCTGCTTAACGATTTGCTCCATTTGCGATATACTTCGGCGGATCCCCCTGAATAAGGAATGCAAAACAGTTTAATCTCATTGCCCATATCAATAACCCCTTTCTACAAATCGACAATGCGAGATATGATGATACAATCATGTATCATTTGTTACTTTTAATTACTTTTATCGCTTCATCGAAAGAGGATACATTGCCTTTTTCCACATTGTCTAACATTGACATAATATCATCATCGGACAATTTATAATCCGGTACAATAACCGCCTTGTCATCGGATTGTTCTTTACCGATACCGCGCTTCTTATCAATGAGCCCCGCTAATTCTTCTACGGAAGAGTGCGTAAAAATATCCGTAATATCAATCGTTCTAGGATATATCGCATTTATTTCCTTTAAAAGTTCCATCGCATGAATTGAATCCCCTCCGAGAGAATTAAAACTCTCATAGATATCAATCTCTCTTAGATCCAAAACGACAGCATAGCGGAACGCCACTTCATTCTCTGTGGTCGTATAATTATCATTTTTACCTATAATGTGTATATCTTCTGGTGCAATCGTTTGTTTTGCTACTTGTTTTTTCTGTGTATTGTGACGACTTATATGACGATCAAGGTTTTTCTTCAACCATGGCGACAGTCTAAACGGAAGATTATTCTCCCCTATTTGTTGAAGAATGTCATAATTGATTTGCCCTGGTATAACATTACTTAAATCGTACTTTATGATCTCATTTAGCGCCTGAATAGCTACTTCCGTCTCTAGCGAACGGAATAAGGTAACGGCATCAGCAACCTGATAATCTACTGCCATACCCACTTCACTCCATCCTGGCCAATTCACAGTTTGCACAGGTATACCTTTTTTCCGAAGGTACGGCGCATATGCATCAAGGAAAGCGTTCGCCGCGGTATAATCACTTTGCCCCGGTCCTCCTAATAAAGACGTCATCGAAGAAAACAGGATAAAGAAATCAAGCTTCTCTCCTCTCGTCAGAGCGTCCAATACTACCGTACCATTAATCTTTGGTCTTACGACATCACGAAATGTATTCATATTTTTGTTAAACAGAAATCCATCTCCTGCCATTCCAGCGCAGTGGATAATGCCATTAATAGGGCCATATGCTTCTTTTAGCTCTGATAGAATGCTTTCCATTTGTACCCTATCACTAACATCCGTATAGCGAAGCAAAACGGTACACCCTAGGTTTTCAAGATATAAGATCGATTCAATAAGGGTACTAAGTTTACGATCTCTATTCGAAAGTAAGGTTTGCCATGTTGACCGGTCAGGCAATGCTTTACGAGCCAGAAGACAGATTGTTCGTGCTCCCCTATTCCCTAAATCTATTGCCATTTGCAACCCTAATCCACCGGTACCTCCTGTAATTAAATAGACGCCCGTTTGCTTAATCTCCATCTCCCTCATCGATTCTTGTTTCTGTTCGATTACAGTAAGTGCCTCCGTGAATCGTTGATTGTTTCGATATGCGACGCGGAAGGTTGGATTCTCCGTCAACACCTCATCCAGTACAGTCTCCATATCTGTTGCCTCATCTATGTCGATACAACGATAGCGAAGATTAGGATACTCTGTCGCAGTTGACTTGGCTACTGCCAGAAAGGCTGCGTTTGCAGGCTTGATACAAGCTTCTTCCCCTGTTACTTCATGTGCATAGTCAGTCAACAACACAAACTCGACAGAATCACGGATCGTTCTAAGTATCGCTCTGGTCAAATAAACCACACTATAGAGACCTTGATGTAATTCTTCTCCGTATCGCTCCGCCGAAACGTCCGTTCGTGTAAAGTTAACGGTACTGAAGTGATAGACCGAACAAAGATTGTTCACACCAATCGCAGCAAGCAGTTTGTCGTAATCTTCCTCATCCTCACCAACCGTAAACTGGGTTGCATCAATTTGGCTGAATTTTTTGCCGATAGAGACAAAAAACAACCGACTGTCTTGATGCTGGATTTGTTCTGCAAGCGCACGAGCATAATATTCACCCTGGTCACAAAAAACTAATACATTACCTTGCACATTCTGAGTTTTTTGTATCGTTGCCGGTTGCAACATCCAGTTTGTACCGTAAAAGGCGTTCTTTTTAAACTCATTCATTTTGCTAATTTGCCGAAGCGTGACTTCTTCCGCCTCTGCGATCACATTGCCAGATGTATCCACGAGTGAGACACGGAACGTAAAAACTTCTGTATTATTATCCTTTGTCAAAATAGTAATCTTACTATAAAAATGACGCGGAACCCGGCGATAGAATTTTAAGTTTTTATACGAGAAAGGCAATAGTTTACGCCCACCCGTATAGAGTCGGATAACAGGTATATTAATTGCATTGTCAACCAATGCCGGGTGGAAAGAAAATTGGTCTAAATCAGACAAATATTTGTCTGGAATTTGTATCTCGGTTATAATTTCATCCCGATCACCATTTGCTTTGGTGAAGAAATTCATTATGGATTCCCAACGCTCACCAAAATAATTATCACTTTCCCAACTATTAAGAATCAGCTCTTTTTCTTCCAACCCTTGTTTAATACTAAACTTTTTCAAAGCGGGGTCTGATTCTATTTCTGAAAATTGCAACTGCTTAGGCGGCGTATCATCATGCATACAAACCGTACCCTTGGAATGTTCTATCCACACGTCCCCAGTTGATTCCTCATGCCTAGATACAACCGAAAAATCTGCGTTAACGTCATTTTGGGTAATAACAATATGGATATCCATATCTCCCTCATAAGCTAGCAACGGGGCCATAAAAACGAGATCCTGAATCACAATATTTGCATTGTTAAAACAATGCTGGCATGCTTCTTTAATCATTTCAAGATATGCCGTTCCGACTAGCAGATGGGTGCCCATAAGCTTATGGTCGGTAACAACCCATTCTTTTGTAAGTTCGGGATTAACGAGATACACACTTTGCTTCATCGAATCAACAATACATTGATGAACAAGCGGATGTAATATCGTACTATCCGGTTTCCTGAGAATAGATTGTGCCATTGTAATCGGTTCAGCCCAATAATGTGTTCTATCAAATGGATACGTAGGTAAGGAAACGCGCTTATATGAACCATCTTGATACAACTGCTTCCAATCAACTGTGGCTCCTTTCACATACAGTTCACAAAGCTTGGAGAGTTGCGAACTGTTTTCACTCCCTTCTCTTCCTGTTAAAACAATTTTTTGCGCTTCTTGTGTTATGCGATTTAGCTCACTAGTTGAAATATCGCCTTCATTTATACTTTGCCGCTTATCCGATACGACATGATTTTTTCCATAGTAAATGCTATGATTGACCATATTTTTTAATTCGGTTTTTTTCAGAATAGCAAGTTTGTCTGTTAGGTCTTTGAGGGTATTGAATACAATAGCGATTCGATAGGTATAATGCCCCCGGCCCGTGTTCGCCGTATAGCATAGGTTACCGATCGGTATATCCTGTTCATTCTCAAGAAATTGTTCATAGTTATGAATTAAGCTTTTTAAAGCGGTTTCAGTTTTTGCCGATAGAGTAAGTACATTATTTGCCGTCGTGTCTGGTAACAGATCAGAATCCTTATATTCTTCTACGATAATGTGGCAATTGGTTCCACTAAAACCAAACGCACTTATTCCTGCTCGCAGCGGCATTTCCCCGCTATCCCAATTCATGCATTTGTCGACTACATATAGAGGTGAATTGATAAAATTAATGTATGGATTCGTCTCCTCAAAATGAAGACTCGGTGGTAACATCCGGTGTTTCATAGATAGAAGAACTTTTAATAGATTTGTAGGGCCGGCAGCACCGACCGTATGTCCGATGTTTGTTTTCACAGAACCAATTCCACAGAATTGCTTTTTATCCGTAAATTTTGAAAAAGCATTTGATAAGCCAGTAACTTCAATCGGGTCACCGAGCAACGTTCCAGTACCATGTGTCTCGACGTAACTGATAGATTCAGGTGAAACATTAGCTTTTTTCCAAGCATTAATGATGACTTCCTCCTGGGCGAGCGGATTCGGAGCAGTGATACCGTTTGAAGCCCCATCATTGTTTATTGAACTCCCCTTTATCACACCGTAAATGTGGTCGCCATCTTTTATCGCTTTCTTGAGCGGCTTCAATAAGAATACAACAACACCTTCAGAGAACACCGTACCACTACACTTTTTGTCAAAGGTGCGGATGCGATAGTCCTTGGATTGGACGGTGTCCATAATACTCATATCCTCATCTGATGTTTCTTTGTTATCACTATCTTGCATATTGAAACCAGTGATGCCGAGGTTAATTCCACCCGCCAGTGCCATGTCACACTCTTGATTGCGAAGAGCACTACACGCTTCATGTATTGCGACAAGTCCGGAAGAGCAGGCAGTATCAAGGACGAGAGCCGGCCCTTTTAAGTTAAACGTATAGCTAATACGGCTTGCTAAGATCCCATTCCAAAATCCGCTTAGTTTCATCTGATCATCTTCGGTCAGGTATTTATAATGGATAGAGTTTGTTTCATCTTTTCCTACAAATACACCCATGTTCGAATTGGTTATCGACGGAATGCTATAACCGGCATCTTCGATTGCTGTCACCGCAGTTTCCATGAATACCCTTTGCTCAGGTTCGATATAGCGTGCCTCCCGTGGAGGAATCCCGAAAAAGGCGGCATCAAATTTATCCCAATCCGTAATATAACCACCTTGAAACTGTTCAAGTTTGTCATAATTTTCTGGCGATGGATTATAGCCGATATACTCGGCAAATGCAATATTCTTTAAGAGCATTTTGTCAAAAACGAGCCTATCTTCAGGTTTCGGCACAAAACACACCCTGCTATTTACCAAATTACCCCAGAATTCTCCTGGATTTTTTGCCATAGGCAGCCTGTTTGCAACGCCAATGACCGCTATTTCGGTTAATTTCTCTTCTTCATTTTGTTGAAGCTTCGCTAACAAATTTACTGCTTCTGTTTGGGAAATATGCTTCATGCTGAGTTGATCTAAAATAAATCTTTTTACAGTGTTCATAACTAAATACCTCCTTTTAATTGTCCTTATCAAGTAACGCTAGTACCTGCTCCATATTCATATCACCTGCAACGAATTGGTCTACCATATCCTGTATGTTATTACTACTTTCCTTCTTAATTGTTATTTTGTTACTCTTCGTTGTCTTTGTCTCAATATATTGCGCGATTTCTACTACTGTAGAATATACAAACATATCCGTAATCACGATGATACCGGGATAGAACTTATCCAGTTCTTTTTGAAGATATGCAGCAAGCAATGAATTGCCACCCGACTCAAAAAATTTAGCATGGATATCTACTTCATCATTGCCGAGAGTTTGTGACCAAGCGTAGATTACATTTCTTTCAATATCCGTAATATCGCTCATACTTTTCCCGATCACAACGATCTCTTTATCCTCGGGGCTAGTCCCCTTACTCCAATGACTCTGATCGTTACCTCTATGATTGCTACTATTCTCAAACAAACTGATGATAAGATTGTCATGTTCCATTTCTAAAGCTTTATAATCAATATCTCCGATCAGTACCTGTGGCAGCTTTGTTTTTAAGGCATGCCAGAACGCGGCGGCTCCTTCTTCATCATTAAGGAATCGCACATACGGCCCTTCTTCGCGTATACCACTTACTGCCGCCATCCCTGATTCACGCCACCCTGTCCAGTTAATTGTCAAACTAGGCAACCCTAATGTACGGCGGTAATATGAAAAACTATCCAGAAACGCATTCGCAGCGACATAATCACTTTGTCCTGCTGCACCAAATATGGAGACGTAAGAAGAACACATCACAAAAAAGCTTAAAGGATCATTGCGCGTCAGTTCATGCAATACCCAGGTTCCGGCAATTTTCGGTCTTAAGACGGATTCATACGTTTGCCATGTCTTATTCATAATGAAACCATCTCCAGCAATACCGGCAGCATGTATTATCCCGCGGACCGCTCCATGTGCATCTCGTAATTGCTGTAATGCATCATCCATTTGTATATAGTCAGCAATATCAACCTGCATAATATCCAATGAGTATCCTTGAGACCAAAGGCTTTGTACCTGCTCCAGTTTCTTACGCAGAATTGGATCAATAGGCTCCGATAGAAGCGAAAATGTATCTCTTGAATAGGTCCTGTTAAGCAACACGATATGAATAGTTGGATTAAGGCGGAATAAGTATTGGGAAATGGCTAACCCCATGCCACCTAACCCACCTGTGATGATATAAACCCCGTTATCGACTAACGTCATTTGTTCATCATTAAGGGCTGTTCCATGTGTGACATTGTTAAGTTGTTGCATATACTTAACATTTTTTCGATAGGACACCGCATGCAACGATTCATTGCTAAGCATGTCTTCGATTAGAACGTCTGCAGACGTATCGTTATCAATATCTATTACGCGTGTCTTTATGTTCGCATACTCTCTGCCGATCGTATTGACCATACCACTCAATCCGTAGCTCAACGGTTGAATCCATTCTTCCTCACCGGTTACTTTCGTTGCATTTGAGGTGTATATAACCAAGTTTATTGAATGACGAACATCTTGGTTAAGTAATGCTTTTATCAGATTAAATGTGCTTTTGAAGAGCAACTCCATCTCTGTTATAAGCTGTGATCCTGTTTGCATTTCTTCATGAATAAGCGAAGCCATATGAACAATATATTTAATATTCTCCTTCGCCAATGAAGATAGGATGGTATCAAAATCACATGCCTCTCTTAACTCTACAGCTATTATCCGCTCTCCAAAGTACTGACGCATCTGCAGCATCAGAGATGAATTGAGTTGCCCTTGACGATACATTACGAGTATGCAATCGTCTTCCTTCACAACATTCACCGCTTTATCAATGGGGTCAGAACAAGCAATCCAGTGTGTCGTTCTATACTGATGTTGGGAGGACTTCATAAAGTTCTTCTCGTCATGGATTTTTTTAATAACATAATTGTTCAGCTCCCCAATGATATGAAAATCCTCGTCCAGTAGCGTGATGTCAAAAGCCGCAAACTCCTGAGTTACACGTTCTTGCTCTTTTAGTTTAATATAGCTATACATCCTAGGCGGAAGAGGTTGGTAGAAGCGCGCTTGTTCACAGGAGAATGGCAAAAACACATCATTAATAATCAAATTTCCAGAATTAATTGCCGGATCTAGTAAAGACGGAAACAGTATATATTGATCCACTTCTGTTAGTAAGCTTTTATCAACTGAGAAACAAAGTAAAAGTTCTTTATCATTCTTATAAAGCGCCGATAGATTGTTCCACTTATTACCTGTAATTTCTACAATTGATTTAGGTACCAATGATGTATGCTTATCCATTACCTCACAACGAGCTATAATCGAAGTGATATCAATTGACCTATTTTTAGGAGGGGCATGTTTTCTTTTGCGCACAGATACTTCTAAATGATGGATCCATTCAGATTCCTTATCGTTTTTACTAAAGCAATTTACCGAAATGCCATCATGCTCCTCCCTTATGATGGTATGAATCGTACGAGTTTCATGCCGGCCACAAGCAAATGGAACACAATATAATAGATTTTCAATATCAAATTGAGCATGTTTTAAATACCGAGTGCTTACGAATACTGCCATTTCAAAAAAAACAGTGCCGGGTAAAACATGAACACCATTTATCATATGACATTTTAATTCCCAACATTGTTCAACATTCATCTTTGTCATATATACATGCATACGATGGGTATCTAACACACATGTATGAACTAATGGATGAAGATTCTCTTTGCGAGATTCAACTAATTCTTTTTCTTGTTTAGACGGTAACGAAACCCAATATCTTTTGTGATCGAACGGATAAGTAGGGATGCTCAATTTACGTCGTTCTTCTCTTCCATATAATTGATCCCAGTCAACAGTCGCACCTTGGACATATAGTGCAATTAATGCATTTAATAACTCCTTATGTTGCCCTCCGTCCGATTCATGGATAATTTGCTGCGTTATTTCAGCAGCTTTTTGCGAAAGTAATTGCACCGTATTGCGGTGAATATATCCATCCGTAATATCGGAATCTGTTATTTTATGTTCGCCATAGACATATCGGTTATCGTTAGCATGCTGTGTGAAACTAATCGCAAAAAGATCATCCGGAGAATGAAGAATCATCGCAAAACGGCATTCAAAATGAACTCTCCCGACATTGGCGGTATAGCATAAATCATCAAGATTGCAGTTTGGCATTTGCGTTAAGTATTGCTTATATAGCTCAATGTAACGGCTAACAGTCTGTTCATCTTTGGCCGAAACTGTAAATATCCGAGACTGTTTTGGACTATATAGTACACTATCTACTTGGGGGGCTTCTTCTAAGATGACATGGCAGTTTGTCCCGCTCATGCCGAAGGAACTAACGCCACATCGTCTTGGGTAATGCGCCGGCTCCCAATCACATAACTTATCATTAACATAAAGAGGAGATGATGAAAAATTAATCTTTTGGTTAGGTGCTGTGAAGTGAAGCGTTGGAGGTAATTGCTTATGCTTTAGCATTAAAACTGCTTTAAGTAGCCCTACCGCTCCCGCCGCACTATCAAGGTGACCCACGTTACTTTTTACAGATCCGATTGCACAGAACTGTTTCTTGTCCGTCACTCGGCTGAACGCACGTTCTATACCGTTAATTTCAACAGGATCGCCAAGTTTTGTTGCTGTACCATGCGCTTCAATATAGGATATCGTCTCAGGATTGATTCGAGCGTCTTTCCATGCGCCTCTTATGACAGATTCTTGAGCCTCAGCATTTGGTGCAGTAATGCCGATCGAAGCTCCGTCTTGGTTGATACTTCCCCCTTTAATAACCGCATAAATATTATCGCGGTCGCGGACCGCATCGCGTAACGACTTCAGGATAAAACATATAACACCTTCTCCTGTGCCTGTACCGTCTGCATCATAGTTAAACGTCTTCGTTCTTGAAGAAGAAGATTCAATACCCATCTTGTTCTCAATCACTTGTGGTGTGGGTGTTATTCTGAATCGAACAGAACCCGCAATCGCCATTGTAATGCTACCATTCATGATTTGCTCACAAGCCATATGCACAGCTACCAAAGAGGATGAGCAAGTCGTATCAATATTAACTGCCGGTCCTTTTAGATTTAACAGGTAGCTAATTCTACTAGCGATAATGGCATCCACATTTCCAGAAACTGAAATTCCGTGCGTATGCGCTTCATTCTCTTTCAGCAACGAACGGTAGGAATCAGGCGGACTTGTATAGCCTAAAAACACACCTGTCGGACTTCCTTTTAAACGACCGCCACCATAACCGGCATCCTCAAGCGCTGTCCAAGCCGACTCCAAAAACATACGTTGCGCTGGATCCATGAATTCAGCTTCCCGAGGTGAGATATTAAATACACTTGGATCGAATAAATCGATTCGTTCCATATAAGCACATTGCCCTAAACTTTCAGGCATTTCCTTCTGTTGCATGTATTGATAGGATCGAACCGCATCCTGATACCGTTGTTGCGGAAAATCAGTGATCAAGTCCATCCCATCGCGGATATAATCCCAAAACTCATTCACATTGTTGGCTTTTCCAACTTTTGCATGTAAACCAATGATCGCTATATCTTGAGCAGAAGGTTCATGACAATCGGAATCGGATAGCGAATACGGTATTTGCTTAATCATATTCAAATCCACTGGATAGCCCCCTTCTTTTGTTAAATTGCATTGTAATCAAAATGCTCGAAAATGGTTTCTGTATTGGAATCTCTGAATAACTCTTTTAATCTTGCGATCTGTTCTTCTCGGCTTGTTTGTTTCGTTTTGAACATCATTAGCAGCATTGTAATAGCTTGTTGCATCTCATCTTCAGTAGCCGTTCTTCCTTCATTTTCAATCTCGCTCTGAAGTGCATTTAGCTTGTTATAGGGTTCAATAACCCCTCGTTGGTATTGTTCACTATCCCAATTATTGTTACGGGTAGCCGCAAAAATACCTAAACTTCTGGACAAAAACGGAATAGCAGTATTCTGAATGTGTTTTTCAAGTTTTTCGATATCATTAGTATGGTCATACGCAAATATAGGCGTGTCACCGAAAATGTTATTCATCAAGTTCTTAAGTACATGTCCCGGACCTACTTCCACGCCATATTGGATCATATATTTTTTAGCATAGAGCATGCAGTCTACCCAGCGAACAGGTGAGTAAATTTGCGCTGTAAGATTAGGAATGATATCCTCGCTGCCCAGGTAAGGCTTAGCTGTGACGTTAGAAAGAACAGGTATCGTAAAATTTGTAAACCGGTATTTTTTAAGTTCTTCTTCAAAAAGCGTTGCAACCGGTTGCATAATGCTACAGTGAAATGGAGCGCTTACATTGAGATAAACAGATTTTAGCCCCTCTTCATTCAGTAAATTTACAACCTTATCAACAGCTTTACGATGTCCAGAAATAACGGTTTGCGTGCGTGAATTATAATTTGAGATACTTACCACTTCGTTTGATTGAGTAACCGAATGACAAATATGCTCAAGTTTCTCCACATCACGCATCATCACTGACACCATGCAACCTGCTTCCGGTGCAATCGCTTCTTGCATCAACTCTCCCCGTTTACGCACAATTCTGACCGCATCAGCAAAATCGATGGCACCTGCGCAAGTGAGTGCAGTAATCTCACCTAAACTATGTCCGGCCATTAAGTCGGGTTTAATCATGTGCCTATCCATCAGTACACGATACATGGCTACACTTGTTGTTAAAATCGCAGGCTGGGCATTATGTGTTAATGTTAAATTCGTTTGATCACTTTCAAAACACAACTTCTTTAGATCAAATGACAATGCATCACTCGCTTCCGCGAATACATCTGAAGCGATTTTAGAATTTTCACATAGTGTTTTTCCCATGCCAACATACTGTGAACCTTGTCCCGGAAAATAGAATGCTTTTTTCATCATTTTAATTGATTAGACCGTTCATCAACGCCCTAATCTACCCTCCTATCCAACATTTCGATTGTGTAAAACAGTAACCTGGAACATCAATCAATCTGGGTTGTTCGTCATGAAACAAACTATTAAAATCAATGGCATAACCGTTCACATAGTACTCAGCTATTTCATGCATATCATACCTGGCAAAAGAAGATAGCATGCCTTGCTCTACATCACGATTTTCTGCAACGCTCTTTCTTCTTTTCTCATCATAGTAAATATCATGACTGGATCTGTTTTGAGCGATCCATTGGCTTAAAGTATCATAGAGGTCATCAAATGTACGGTAAACAACCGCTAGGCGATACGGACTATAATGCTGCCGACGTGCTAGAACCGTATAGGAAAAATCAAGCGCGTTAGCCGTCTCCGTATCCTTGTATTGCTTTACAAATTCCGTAAATTTGCTGATTGTCTGTTGCAAGGAAACAAGCGTGTGCCCCGATATACAAAATAAATAGCAGTCTTTAATCCATGGCTGTAAATTCAGTTCATCAGGAATATACTCTTCATATATGGTAAGTGCATTCCCTCCGCCATATCCACTAGAAAACGATGCAACGATACGTTTTTTCCCTTCCTCAACTTCCCAGTCTTTTAATTTGTCGTTTATATAAAATGGCGAATTGATTAAATCCAAATAGGAGGAAGGGGTATCAAATTTATAGACAGGCGGTATCTGTTTATTTTTTAAGGCAAGCACAGAACACACAGCATTACTCAAACCTAACATTGCTTCTGAATAGCCTAAATTCACACTCGTTAGTCCAAGTGCACAATATTGTTTTTTCTGTGTAGAAGTTTGAAAGCCATTAATCAATCCTTTAACTTCTAACGCTTGTTCAATTCTTTCACAATACCCTTCACCGTCAACATACGTAATATCTTCCGCGCTTAGATTCGCATCATTAAGCGCTCCCTGTACGACTTGTGTAATCATTTCCGAACTTGTTTGCAGAAAGTCAACGCTCGCCCCACCACTGTTATTTGTATCTATCCCCCGGATAATCCCATGTATCCGGTCTTGATCCGCCACCGCCTTATCAAGCGGCTTTAAATACAAGGCGATTGCTCCTTCTCCTAGATAGTTACCACCAGGCTCATCATCAAAGCTTTTACTCGCAATATCCGGCGCATGATGAAAAACTTCATTCAATACTATTCTTTGATCAAGCAAATGCGAAATATTGATTCCCCCGACAAGTGCTGACGTAATTTTACCCATTTCAAGCAAATTGCAAGCCTCATAAAGCGCTAATGCACCACTAACACAACTATTCTCAATTACAGTTGAAGGACCTCGCAAATCAAATTTATTTGAAAGACGTGTAGCAAGAAAGCTAGTCCAATTCAACATATACGATTTCATGTTAATATCATCGATATGCTTAAGATAATTAACTAATTGGTTAGCAGTAAAATTAGCGGCGATATACACCCCTGTAATCTCATTTCTGCGGTCTGTGCCAAGATAACCCGCATCTTCAAGTGCCCGGTACGCAGCTTGAAGCATGATTCTATGGCTAGGTTCCATCAATGAAGCATCTTCATGCGATATACCAAATAACTCATAATCAAACTCATCGATATCTGATAAGATGGCACCATAATGATAATTACGCTCATCAGTATCTAATCCACCTAACAATTGCGCGGCGCGTGTTATTCTATCCTTTGGACAAGCCTGTATTAACGTGCGCTTGTTTGATATTACATCCCATATGTCGTTATAATTGTCAGACAAAGGAGATTTCCAACCTATTCCAACTATAGCAACCGGTGTCTTTTGCGAATTCAGTCCCTTTAATAATTGACCCGCTTCTGCTTTATCTATTCTTCCGTCTTTGAACATCGAGATAACGAGGTCCATTGCATTCGTCTTTTTAGTTGTTATCATATTGTCGCTCCTTCCTTAAGACATACCACTAACCGGTGTGCCCTTTGCTAGTAACGTGGTCTTACTCAAATCAATGAACATATCAACATCTTCGATTAGAGTTTCTTCCTGGAGATCGGATAGTCTTAGGTTTATCTCATTTGCCTCAGTCTTTTTTCCATGCATAATTTGCATAAAATAGCGGCTTGCATCTGCCATATCTGAGTCGGAAGGTTGTTGATTGGAGGACGAGTACTTATCATAGATGTCTTTCAACTGATTGTATGGCGTAACGACATTTTGTAGATAATCCATATTGTCACAATTATTGTTTGGTACACTAACTGCAACTCCTAACATCCTTGACAACAAATACGTCTTATTAAATAACTTTCTTTTCTTGAACAGTTCTGTGGAATAATAAGGGTCGCCTTCATAATCCATCGTAAGAACACGTGCTGCAGGCTCAACATCTAAAACCTGATGACGTAACATGTTGGAAGGACCTATTTCAATGAAGCGATAAATACCTTGGTTCGTCATATATCGAATCGTATCTTTCCATCGTGTCTGGGTATAAGGTTGTAACATTAATCTCACAATATCTTCACTGTCCGTATATATTTTGCCATCTACAGCAGTGATAACGCTTTCAACATGCCTTTTTAATGTTAGTTTTGCAATAAGTGCCTGTAACCGTAATGATATTTCTTCCTTATTTGATGCATCGTTTTGGGACAGAGTAATTTGACTATGTCCTACAATAAAATTAAGTGCATCTGAAAAATCGACTGCCCCTGAACAAACTAATGCCGACAGTTCTCCTATATTGTGTCCTGCATAATAAGCTGGCTTAATATTAAATACGTCTTGGAAAACAGTGAAAAACGCAATGCTCGTTGTCAAAATAGCTGCCGACACAAATGTTTTATCATCGAATTCCTTCCTATCACCGTACATAATTCGTTCCCGCAGATGATAACCTAGACACTCGTCAGCAATATCATAAACCCTTTTTGCTGATGCATAGTTGTCATACATGGATTTTCCCATTTTTAAATATTGTGATCCTATGCCTGGCAGTAAGATCGCTATGTTGTACATAAACGCAACACTCCCTCCTTGGATGTTAAGACAGGTCGTAATCCATTGGATTACGACCTGTCTTTGCATATCATTTAATTTTTTGACCTACCACAATTGTTTGTATGTTCATATCACATCCTTACCTTTTCATTCCTTACGATAAAGGAAATAAATATAAGTAAAGCTGCAAAGCAAAGCAAATATATGAGTTGCTGTGAAGCAGCAGCAATACCTTTCCCGGCTATAACATCTCTACCTGCTTGCAAAAACCATGTCGTCGGAAAAAAATCTCCGATCTGCTGCGCAAATTTAGGCATAATCTCCCGCGGCCAAAAACACCCCCCCAGCATTAGCATAGGAAAGTAAATTAAAGTCGAGAGCGAACCGGCCATAAGGCGAGTGTTTGAGAATCTACTGATTGCTATACCTAGAGCGACACAAACAAGGGAGAAAGCCAAGCACACGAGCAACACTTCTTGTTTCTGCTGAGAGGTCTGCCCAAATGGAAAATCTACTATGCCAGATATAATGCTTAGTAACAATACGGATTGAATAGCAGCGATCACAAAACATGCCAGCATGTTTTGTATGAGATAACTAAATCTTGATACGGGCGTAACTGCAATACGATCATACACACCTGATAATTTATCTTGTAAGATTAAACTGGTGGAGAATGTCATAAGAAATATCATACCACTAGCAATAAATCCTAATGATTTTACCGCATTGCTGACGTCTCGTTCTGATCCTGCATACTTAAGCGCACTTTCATATGTAACGTTAAACGCGCTGTTCTTGTAATGGTCCATGCCTTGGTAAAAAATCTTCTCATCACCTCCAGACGCTCTTGCAATTTGTTTAGCAGAAGATACATAGCTTGACACATATACTTTTACAGGACCAAAGATGTCAGTACCTGTTGAATCATAGGTTAATACAGAGACGTTTTCCCCATTCAACAAGCTTTTGGTGAAGCCCTGCTGAAATAGCAACCCACCGTCTAGTTCTGAATTAATAACCATGCTTTTGACATCATCATTGCTCGTCAGATTGATAATCTTGTACTGCCCCTCCAATTGCTTTATAAAATCTTGAGTGAACAAGGTCTTGTCTTCATCTATTATCCCGATCTTATATTGAACTTCCTGAGATTTCACCACAATCAAAAAAACAGTCAGTAAAATCGGTATAACAAAAATAAACAACAAACTCCAACCCTTCTGGAAAAAACGTCTAATGCAATTAAGAAATATTGTCATTCTACCGTCCTCCTCGAAGCAGCCAGGCTTACAAGCACGAATCCGACACAAATTAATATCATTATTCCAATATTCATAAGTGCCTGTTCCACTTGATTCCCATATACGACATTGAAAAGAGCAGTCTTAGCGTAATAGCTTGGTGAAAGATAGGCAACTGATCCAAAGTCCGCGATTACAAAACCGCCAACGATGAAAGTCCCCCCCAAACTTATAAAATTGGATAATGATTGTGCTTTTTGAATGCTACGTGTAATAATAACCAGCATCAACCCAAGTAGTGTAACGAGTATGGATAATATAAACAAAGTAAGAAGTACAACTATAATATGGTTTCCCCAATCCACACCATACACGTACTTTGTAAACAAGAGTAAGATGACCGCTTGGAAAAATGTCACCAATGACAAACCAAGTCCTTTGCCAATATATTGTACATGCGGTTTTACAGTAGACAAGCGCATTCGATTACCTAAAGTGCCCAAATAGTCTTCAGACGCCATAAAAATACCGTATTCTTGCCCGTATAATAATAGCATCAGTATCATCGCTATGCTGTAATACCCCATCGCAGTCGTCGCTTGCGAACTTGAACTTGTTAAGGATTGTTCTTTGACATTCTCTTCATTTTTCTTCTGAGGCTCGGAACCAGACGCATCGACTTTTGCTTGTCCTGTTATGTTATAAATAACGCTAGACGTATTCACCAAATTGGTTAGGCTACTTACAATGTTCTTAACAACCAGCGTAGGTACACCGTAATCTGTTGCTAAGTAGACATTGACGACATGGGGGAGATCTTCATCGTCAGAGAAATTATCAGGAATATAAATAATGGCATCTGCTTCATCCTTATTAATAAGAACTTTGCCATCATCTACTGACGCAACCGGTTTTAGTTCCGCAAGCTGAGTAACATCATTTGAATGTAAAGCAGCATCAAAAATAGCGCCATACTTGCCTGAATCAAGGTTTGCATAAGCTATTGTGACCTTCCCCAATGACTTTTGTAGATCATATGTACTACCGAATACTGAACCCAAAATGAGAATAACGATAGCATAAGTAAGCAAATTAATCAAAATTGCTTTTGGATTCATGATCATCCGTTTAAACGCATAGAACATCTGGAACAAAATATTCATTGCATATCCTCTTTTCCGAATCAATCACGCAACTTCTTACCTGTTAATTGGAGGAAAACAGTTTCCAAATTCGGTTTTTCTACTGCCATATATTTTATATTAAAGTGTTGCTTGATTAATTGTTCCAATATAAGAGGAATACGACTGTCATCTTTGTCTAGTTTAATTTCTAATATCTCTTCGTTAACACTAAAGGACAAAACTCCATCAAAGGACTCGATTACTTTGACAGATTCCGCTGTATCAGCAGTGAATTCCAATCTTAGGCACTGTTCATGGATATGGTCCGCGATTAATTCGTCAATTGTCCCAAGTGCAATTAACTGACCAAAATCCATGATAGCAACGCGGTCACAGATTGCCTCGACTTCTTCCATATAGTGAGTCGTATAAATGACCGTCGTGCCTTCTTTGTTCATTATACGGATAGATTCCAAGATATGATTGCGTGATTGTGGATCAACCCCAACCGTCGGTTCGTCCATAAATAGAACACGCGGTTGATGCACAATCGCACAAGCAATATTGAGTCTCCTCTTCATGCCGCCTGAAAAGGTGCTCACTTTCGATTTCCTTCTGTCCCACAGACCAGTAAACTCCAGTGCCTTCTTAACCATTTGTGTTAACTCATTTCCGCGCAGACCATACAATCTGCCCCAATAAGTGACATTATCTATCGCATTTAACGTTTCAAATACAGCAATTTCCTGAGGAACGTAACCAATTTTACGTTTAATTTCTGTTGCATGTGTTGAAAAGTCTTTGCCGAGTATCTTCACTGAGCCACTGTTAAAACGTAAAAGTCCTAATATCGTATTCATCAACGTAGATTTCCCAGCCCCATTAGGTCCTAGCAACCCAAAGATCTCACCTTCACGTATGCTCAGATTAACCCCTTTCAACACATCGAGATTATTATATTTTTTGACCACGTCTGAAACTTCGATTATCACACGCACATCCTCCATAATACAGGTCGTCATGATCTACCCCCATATGAATAGTAAATGAATCAATTTAATAAATCTCAGTCCTTGATATAACAAGGTTCTTCAGGCATCAAAAAGGAGTACCTCCCCAAATCTCGAACAGGTTAAGTGACTAAGCAAACCAAAGAGACGAGGTGAACTCCCTATGACCTATATTCCGGAATGTGGAATCTCTCTTGTAGAAACAATTCCTTCGGCAGCTTCTTAATCCCGATCAGTAGTAAAGATCAGTCAGAGCAAAGCTCTCGAAGACATTCAGGAGACCAAGCCCCAGCCAAACAAGAAAAAAAGATGCCTGTATCGAAAAAGCGTGGTCGAAAGCCTAAACACGAGCGTGAAGCTTGGTTCAAAAAAAAGAAAATGGAAGAAGAACAGAAATCAATCTACGAGAATCAAGAAAAGTAGTGCGGGGAAAAATCTATTTTAGTTATGGAATTAAAGGTCACTTAGAAGTCGGAACAAGGAGTCAGTATATTCTTGGAGACTTGCTTTCTTCTGGGAATTTACATAACGGAAAAGCTGCCATTCCATTATTGAAAGGGATCACTTTACAGCATCCAAACTACACATTTAATTATGCAACTATGGATTCAAAAAATGAAGTTGATGAAATTGGAGTAATCTGTTGCTCTTTAAGGTAATGCATAATTGTGTAACTCAATCTGCAAAAAAATAGCGACCTATATCCATTTACATATAGGTCGCTTACTCTTATGTATTTGTGTGTAATTACTCATTTCGACATTTTTCAAAAAAAAAAACATAGCTTCGCCCTCTCGTCCAGCCATATTTTTCACCGAACTACTCAAGCTACTTGTTATGTCTCCTTATGACCAATAACGTGCCGAAACATCGATTATTGCCAGTCAGGTATTGTTATATTCATCTACATTAATACATTAATTGTTTTAATATGTTATAAAGCGACATATCATGATCAAATGATACTCCTGTTCATAAAACTTTGTCAATAGTTATCAGAATAGTGATTGAATTTGTTTCTTACTGTAGTCTTTAACACACTTCACACATACGCGCTAATGTATCTATGGCAACTTTAATCCCAGATGAACGAATCCCTACCTTGCTTGTCTTATGATCCAGCCATAATGGTTATTTATATGTAATATATGGAAATAAAATCTGCTGGATGCTTATATTAGTCAAGTTATCCAGGCGTTTGAAAAAATCGATCAAAAAATTGAAGCAGATGTCAAATGATAATTTCGTTCAAAACCGAGTAAATCTTCTACAACATAAATCCGAAGAGGGGCTACAGTCAGCCTTCGCCGGATTTTTAATTTGAAGGTTCATAAGGAGCGTGGATTTAATTTATGAATAATTTCAATTCCAACATCTACTAGTTTTTCGCTTCCCAAAAAGTTCAGTGAAATCTTAGCTCTATTTTTACGGCTATCAACTTTTTTAATGATTCCTTCTAATCCTTTTAGAGGCCCTGAAGTGACAAGTACTTTTGACTTAACAAGATAAACGCTAGAATACTCCAGTGTACCTCTATCACCAAGCAATTTGATAATGGGTTCGATTTCTTGAGGCTCTATTTTACATTCCTCTTTGTTAAAGCTCTTTCCATTATGGACGACACGATAGCAACGGGGGATTCTCTTAATTTTATAGTAGATTTCGTCGGTCAACCTACAATTGATCAGAACATAGCCAGGAAAAAGTTTCTTTATAACATGTTGAATCTTGCCGTTTTTTTTCTCGGGCACTCTTCGCTTAGGGACTAAGGCATTTAAAACAGAGGAGTCAAAATTCAGATTAAGATGTTGGAGCACCATTTCTTCTTGATTGGATTCAACAAATAATGCGTACCAGTATTTCATTTTCCGCTTCCCCTTTAATTTGTATATTATAGATATATAATACAACCTTTACCCTGAAAAATTTGTAATATTTTGTAGAATAAAGGTTTTCGCATTTTATTTTGTATGTGATTAAATAATTGTAGATAATAGGTAATACATATCCAGCAATCGTGGTGCAGTTCAGTCCCGTTGGTTTAAATAAAAATTCCGTTTATCTTCGTAAACGTGTTTCTGCTAGTGGTTTGAGACAATATTCATCGCAGAGCTTCCAAGTAAACTCAAAAAAACCGCTGAGATTATTCAGCGGGTAAACACTTCTTAGACAATTTTGTCATGAATTTGATCTTAATCTTGTCCTCAGTTGCATGATCTCTATAATTTCTCTTATCCCTCACCTTTCATCAAGTTTCATACAAATTGAATGTTCATTTATTAAAAAGCGGGCAGACCGAAATTATTGTCTCAGGCTACGCGTTCGTAAATCCCATTATGAAGTCCTGTCGTCAGTGTTATACTTTTTTTTCGCCGGATCACATATTTTAGGGTAAAGAGATTTCCTAGGATGTGATCCCCATTAGCCGACATTTAAAAAGGCTTAATTTTTGGTGTTTCTAGTAGCGTGGACAATGTCACGGGACAGTGTGCCATTTTTTTTGCTTTTCTCGAAAAAGGAATTGAATTTTATTCGATAGGATCCGGATTGTAAATCTTCCACGCGGTCGCAATGAATAAATGGTTTAATAATTGACACTTTCATTCTAGTTTCCGACATAAAACGGTGAATACGTGACATACTAAGGAGGAACAACAAGTTTAGGGGGAGCGTTTGCTTGCTAATTCATAAAATCGAAACCTTTCCGCTCTTTTATCGTCTTCCCGCGGCATATGGAGATGCCAACGGCATTAAATCATACAGAACCAATTATTTGTTCCGGATTACTACGGATACCGGCGTCGAAGGCTGGGGAGAGTGTGTGGATTGGCTGCCAACCTTGCATAAAGGTTTTCAGGAGCGAATCATTCCTTATTTGATAGGTAAACCGATCGTTGACAGAAGCAAATTGGTTCTGACTTTAAAAAAGTGGCATTCGCGCGCAGCCACAGCTGTTAGTATGGCTTTAACAGAAATTTTAGCCAAATCGAGCGGGTTGTCCGTATGCGACCTATGGGGCGGAAAATATCGGGATAAAGTACCCGTCTATGCCTCGTTTCAGTCCTATTCAGTAGAAACGGATTGGCACAAACACTCACTTGAAGCGATTAATCAAGCGGTTACCGAAGGATTTAACATGATCAAGATAAAAATAGGCGGTAAATCAATCGCTGAGGATCAACGCCATGTTCTGTCCGTACAACATTTGTTGCAAGGAAAGATTAGTTTGGCTCTAGACGCCAATCAAAGTTATGATGTGGCGGCAGCTCTTCAATGGAAGACTATGCTTGAGAAATCGCCCAATCTCCTATGGATGGAAGAACCGCTCCAAATTAAATATATAGCTGAATATATTGTATTAAGAAGCCGGTTCTTTGTTCCCTTGGCCGGAGGCGAGAACATCAAAACGGCATCGGATTTTATTCCCCTGCTCTCCCATTATGCTCTGGATTATATCACTCCCGATCCCTTGCATATTGCAGGGATAGACGAGTACAGGGAAACATTAAGCCTTGCCAGAAAATTTGGCATTCGTGCAACGCCTCATGCCTATGACGGTGCATTAACACGCTTATATGCTTTATTTGCTCAAGCCTGTTTGGAACCATGGAGCAAAATGGAAACGGAAATGATCGAACCCGTGGAATGGGATGTTATGGACAACCCGTTTAACCATTTGATTTCGGTTCAACCTTCAAATGGTGAGATAGCCATTCCATACGGCATCGGAATCGGGATTGAAATCGACCTGGAGATGCTTGCATTTTATCAATGGGACGGAAGCAGTTACGAATAGTTTCCTGCAAGGTGACGTGTTTATAGATGAACAAAAAAACTTCAACCCACTGCAGTGACGTTGAAGTTCTCTCTAGTTTCTTCTGTATGCTGAAATCAGTTTCGATGAAGATAACTTCAGTGAATGGTGATCGTTTCATCAAATCGGCTGCGCCGCCCGCATAAACCTTCCCATCCGCTCCAGCACCTTCTCCAAATCGAAGAGTGAGGCTGCGTAGGAGCAGCGAATAAAACCCTCTCCGCCGGATCCGAATACATGTCCCGGCACGACCGCCACCTTCGCTTCCTCCAGCAGCCGAAGAGCGAACTGCTGAGATGACATGCCAGTAGAAGCAATTGAAGGGAAGGCATAGAAAGCTCCCTCAGGTTCGTGACAGGTTAGTCCGATTGCATTCAAGCCTGCTACAAACAGCTTGCGGCGTTCATTGTAGCTCGCCATCATCTCATCCTTGGCAGCCAAGCCATGACGCAATGATTCGATTGCGGCGATCTGCGCGATGGTAGGGGCGCACATGGCCGTGTACTGGTGGATTTTAAGCATGCCGGCTATCAACTCGCGCGGGCCGCAAGCATAGCCTACCCGCCAGCCTGTCATCGCGAATGCTTTGGAAAAGCCGCCGATGACAATCGTACGCTCCTTCATGCCCGGGAAGGAAGCGATACTGACATGTTTTCTGCCATAAGTCAGCTCGGCATAAACTTCATCCGAAATGACAACCAAATTATGTTTGATAACGAGCTCTACAATTGGCATCCAATCCTGCTTAGTCATAACTGTTCCGGTCGGATTACACGGATAATTGATCATCAAAGCCTTCGAATGAGGCGTAATCGCCGCTTGAAGTGCTTGGGGAGTCAGCTTGAACTGCTCCTGTACCGAAGCCGCTACCTCCACGATTTTACCGCCATGCAGATGGGTAATCGGTTCATAGGCAACATAGCTTGGCGCCGGAATAAGCACCTCATCACCCGGATTAATCACTGCTCGCAGAGCCAGATCGACGGCTTCACTGCTCCCCACTGTCACGAGAATTTCCTGCTCGGGATCATAGGAAAGCGTGAAGCTGTCGGCAAGATAAGCCGAAAGCTCCTCCCGCAGCTCCATCGAGCCGGCATTCGAGGTATATTTCGTCTTCCCTTCACGCAATGCTTGAATGCAGGCTTCACGCACCTTTTCCGGTGTAACGAAATCCGGTTCTCCGACTCCAAGGGCGATTGTATCTCCGCCTGCTGCATTCAGATCAAAAAAAGCGCGAATACCCGATGGCCGAATATCCCGTACACGCGAGGATAAAAACTGCCCTGTACCTTCTTCACTAAACATCTTGCACCATCCCCCATTCCTGTTTCCGCTCAAGGAGCGAGCTGGCAATAATACGGTTCAGCAGCTGTGTAAACGTCATATCTGCAGCTGCTGCGCTCTTCGGAAGCAGGCTATTCTCGGTCATTCCCGGTAAGGTGTTTACTTCCAGCACGTAAGGTACATCCTGACACAAAATCATATCGACTCTTGCATAGACCTTGCACTGCAGCAGCCGGTAGCTGGCAAGCGCAGCTTCACGCACACGCTGCCGGGTAGCTGGAGGGAGCTGGATCACCTTCTCCTCAGCGCCGCCGGGCTCATATTTCGCTTTGTAGTCGAACCACTCCGAATGCGCGGAGCGAATCCCGATAATCGGTAATACCTCGCCGTCCACAATCGAGCAGGTAAGCTCCGTTCCTTTAATATAGGGCTCAATCAAGATCTCCTGATCGAAACTGCAAGCTTGCTGAACAGCCGGCAGCAATTCCTTCTCCTTATGCACAAGTTGGATACCGATGCTGGATCCCCCCATATTCGGTTTCACAATAACCGGGTAACCCAGCCGCTTCACTGCCTGCGGTTTATAATCCTTCATCCCCTGCCAGCAAAGGCCTTCAGGCGTATGCACGCCTACAGCCTTCAGCAGCTTTTTGGATAGTTCCTTATTCATGCATAGGCTGCTTGCCAGGACACCGCTGCCTGTATATGGAATGCCCAGTGTCTCCAGCACTCCCTGCACCGTGCCGTCCTCGCCATACTGGCCGTGAAGCGCCAATAGCGCGAGATCTATGTCTGCCTGTTGAGCCTGTGCGATTAAATCCGCTCGCTGATCGATCACAATTGGAACCACCTCATAGCGGCTGCGATCCAAATGCCGGATCATCTCTTGACCTGTCTGCAGAGAAACCTCTCGTTCAGAGGAAATACCACCCATAATAACGCCGATCTTCATCATGATCCCTCATTCTCTTAAAAATCGTTATGCCTGAAGAAAGCTGCGCGCCTCTTGGCCGATTATCTGAATACCCCGCTCGATATTTTCATCCGTCACTCGTGAAAAACCAAGCCGCAATGTATTCGTCCCTTCGCCTTCTTGAATAAAAAACTTGTCTCCCGGCGTAAAAATAACCCCCTGTTCTGTGCAAGCTTCTAGCAGTTGGCGTGTATCTACGCTTGACGGGAAGGTAAGAAACAAATGCAAGCCCCCGTCGCCAGACAGCTGCGCCTCAGGGAGATGTGCTTCACAGCACGCCTTCGTCAGCTCATATTTGCGCTTATATTCCATACGCGCTTTTTTTATATATTTATCGAAATTTCCGTTGAGCAAGTATTGATATAAAATCGATTGATCGATTGTTGATGTATGAATGGTGCGTGCACGCTTAATGCTCTCCAGATTGTTGATCAGCGACCGGTCTCCAAGCACCCAACCCACTCGCAAGCCAGGGAACAGCACCTTGGAGAGGCTGCCGATATAGATGACTCCGTTCCCTTGCCCTGCTGTCGCTATTAACGGGGCAACATGTGCTCCCGAGTAGCGCAGTTCCTCATTGAATCCATCCTCGATCACCGGAATCTGATAGCGGGTCATTAATTTGATAACGGCGCTGCGCTTCGCCGGCGACATGACGATGCCAGTAGGATTGTGATAGGAAGGAGTCAAATAGGCCAGATCAAAACTGTTTGTCTGGTTCTGCAATACCTTCTCAAGCTGTTTCACATCAATACCGTCACGCTCCATCGGAATGCCGGTAATTTCAAATCCTTGCAGTTTCAAATTTTTGATCGCTGTATGATGGGTCGGATTTTCACAAATGGCCGCTCCGCGGCGCGCCGAAGGGCGCAGTGCCGACAACACAATGTCAAAGCCTTCTGTAAACCCGCTTGTAATCAACATATCCTTGCCGCTTATATCGATGCCCTTATTCTCCATATAACGTATCAGGTAATCGATCAGCGGCTTATAGCCCTTGGCATAGCCGTAGTTGAGCAGCACCTGCCCTTCGATTGCCATCCGATCCATAAAGGCTCGCCTTACATCCCCCAGATCAAACAACTGCTCATCCGGAGCGATGCTTGTGAAAGAGATGACTCCTTTTTGGGCGCGAATGCCCTGCTTCATCCTATCCAGCTCCACAGCCGATACAGCATACTCGTTCATTCTTGCCTTCCAGTCGATCTGCCAGGCGGCAGAGCCGTCAGCTCCTCCGGGGTCTGCAGTCAAATGCCCTCCCGTAGCGGCCACATAGCTGCCTTTGCCGGGAATCGCATACCTAAATCCGTCATCCTCGAGACCCTCATAGGCTGCAATGACTGTATTGCGGCTCACCTTTAGCAGACCGCTCATTTCTCGTGTGGAGGGCAGCTTCTGATCCGCCTGAAGCGCACCTTTTATAATTAACCGTTTGATGTATTCTTTCACTTGCAGCGCGACCGGACGGTCACCGACGAGCTTGAAATCCTGGAACATCGTTCATCGCCCCCGTCTATAATGATGGCATAGGAGACCGGAGAAAAAAAGAACCACCGCACTGGATTTTTAATCCTTCGGTGGTTCCTCCGCATTTTATCCCCTGTACGTCCTCATTTTGTTATGATAATGTATCAGTCAATGGAGTGTGAATAATTGTTCATATATAATCTTTTAGAGCAATCCATAATCCCGGAGAAACATTAGAGGTGAATGAATGCTAAAAGTAAACCGAGATGACGAACGTCCCATCTGGCAGCAGCTTCTAGACCAAGCGATTCATAATATCACAACCGGAAAATGGCCGCCGGGCGAATTGCTGCTCCCATCCCGCGAACTCGCTCCATTGATTGGCGTTTCCCGTTCAACCATACAGATTGTTTACGAGGAATTATTCAGCCGCGGGTACACCGTAACCTCTCGTCGCGGCGGGACAAGAGTCAGCAAATGGACCTATGCGACCCGTCCTTCAGAGGTTTCAGCGACACAAGGACCCGTCCCCCCCGAATTGCCTTTATTAAACTCTGCAATCGGCCATTTGCACAGTTGGTTCGGAGACAAAGAAAATCGAAAAGCAGAGATCGATTTTAGTCCCCATGAGCCTTATTTAGACGGACATTTTCAAAAGAATTGGAGGCAATCTTTTTTACATGCCTCCACTGAAACAGACCTGGACAGTTGGGCTTACGGCGACTCCTACGGATTCCTGCCGCTGCGAGAGCAGATTCAACGTTATTTGTCACTTGAACGGGGCGTTCATGTGCATATCGATCAAATCATACTAACATCAGGCGCACAACATAGCATCGATTTGATCGCACAAGCCCTTTTACATGAAGGAGATACGGTTTCGGTTGAAGATCCCGGCTTCCCTGCTGCCTGGATGGCGATGAAGTATCGGCGTATGCAAGTTGTACCCGTTCCGGTCGACGAGTACGGGCTATGCGTTAACCGCATTCACCCTCAATCCAAACTTGTCTTTGTTACGCCATCGCACCAGTGTGCGGTTGGAGTTATTATGTCGGAGCCTCGCAGGCAACAATTGTTACACATGGCTGCCGGGCAGCGGTTTTGGATTGTTGAGGATGATTACGACAGCGAATTTCGATATCGCGGTGATCCGCTTCCAACCTTGTTCAGCCAGCGACCTCAGAACACGTTGTATATGATGAGTTTTTCCAAAATGGTTGCACCCGGTATTCGGATCTCGGCCATCATTGGTCCCAAAGAGGCCATTCGTCAGCTTGCCCGGGTTCACGAATTAACCTATCGTCATCTTCCGATTATGGAGCAAATTACGCTTACTCATTTTATCGAACATGGTCATTTCATGCGTCATATGAGACGAGTTCGCAATATATATCGGCGCAGGCACGAAGCCATGACGAAGGCCATCATCGCGACAGGTCTGAGTGAACACTTCACACTAAGTGGCGTAGAAACGGGATTGCATATGCTGCTTGAAGCTAATCAATCATTTGACGAAGAAGCCGTGACGAACCTGGCACTCGAAAAAGGAATCCGTGTTTATCCGCTTAGCGCGTATTGTTTGGAAAGCGATCGTAAAGGATGGGTACTTGGTTTCGCTAAAGTAGATGAAGCAGCCATTGAAGAAGGCATTTATCGTCTGGCGGGGATACTTTTATCTTACAAGCATCCCCGACCCTAATCGTCCCGGTGCGCGTTTTCGTTCCAGTAATAGCCATCCGGCAAGTAACGTTGGCCAAATACGCTTGTCCCTACGCGGATAATTGTTGCTCCTTCTTCTATGGCCACCCGGAAATCACTAGACATGCCCATCGAGAGGATATCCATTTCTACACGCGGAATCTTTTTCTCCCTAATTTGTGATTGAATAGATTTTAATAATCGGAAGCAGTGCCGGGTCTCGTCGTTTGCAGCATTCAGTTTTCCAATCGTCATTAAGCCTTTCACGCTTAACGTTTCGAACTGTGACAATTGTTCCACCAACTCCAGTGCCTCTTCGGGACGAGCACCAAATTTACTTTCTTCGTAGGACGTGTTGATTTGCACAAGAATATCCATGGTTTTGTTCTCTTTGACGAGCTGATTGTGTAGGGCCTGCCCCAATTTCAAACGGTCCACAGAATGAATGAACGTAACATATTTGACAACGTCCTTCACTTTATTCGTTTGCAGATGTCCGATAAAATGCCATTCCACTTGATTATATTGCTGCATAAGCGGAAATTTGTCCCGAAGTTCTTGCGCTTTGTTTTCCCCAAAAAGAGCTTCACCCGCTTGTATGGCCATTTGCAATTTATCAAGCGGTACGGTTTTGGTTGCCAACAATAATTTCACGTCCTCCAGCTTGCGCCCCGAGGCTTGGCAAGCCAATTCCATCTGCTGCCTCACGATTTTGAGATTCTCTTCAACCAGATGGCCCATGTGTCTCTTCCCCTCTTTCCGCCCACGTTTGTAAATGATCACATTTTTAAATTCGATGATTTTGTTGAGACTCTACGGGTACTTGTGTATAAATAAGAATATCTCACACGGTTTTTCCAGGTTTGAACATTTTTTCTTCTTCTACTGCATTTTCTTTCGCGGTGATATGGTGTGGATCAATTCTGTACACCTGAACAGGACCGCCAAATACCGCTGACCGGTATTTATCTACGTGCTGCCGAGGTAACGGCCGATTATAGTAACCAGGCACATACTTATGCATCATTTCTTGCAGCATGTGTGTAGCTTCATCCAGATCGACGATAGGCTGTGCCTTGCCAAAAATCATTACACTCATATAAGCTGTGTCCGTTTTGGCCGGCACCGGATCAGTAATAGTTCCATATTCTTCACAAACCGTAAAACAGACCTCCGGATTAGCACCCATCACCTGATTTCTTCTCCCACCGGTGGCTCCATGGAAATAAAGCTTCCCATTTGTCCAAACGAAATTGAGCGGAACGACATACGGCAGATGACCATCGACCATACCAAGTTGTCCGATTCGAGCTTGCAGCAGAAATGTATCAATCTTACTCTTGTCCAACACTTCTCTAATCTTGTAACGTACTCTATCCATTGTTATCACTCCTATTGTATTGAAGTATCGTGAGGTAAGTTTATCAGCCATTGGAATGGATATAAACGTCCATAAATATAGAATTATTCCAATCCATAATTAACGCAACGCTCTCCTAAAGTTGACGAACAAGGTCTAATGAAGAAGAATGTGGGGAGTATATTTCATCTTCTCATATGACGGAAACAAAAAAATACCCATCCGTCATGGATGAGTATTTTGAGGAGGTGCACGTGGACCTCGGAATCAGTAAGTCCGCGGCCCTGTCATATGTACTGATCGGTCTTACGCAACTCCGACGGTTACTTCATATGGGACGGACTTGTTTTCCGGATGTGAAAAAGAATATCAAATTGTTCCAGTAAAGACGCGTCGAAGTATACCGGCGCGTTCGGGATGAGTTGTCCCCCTAGGCTCAGCAGAGGTCGCTTTTCACCAACCCATTGCTTGGCCGGTCCTTCAAGATGGCGGGCATCAAGCAGAAACATTTCAGGAGAAACTTTTCCAAGCATATAATTGGAGCTGTTCACATCCTGAGGAATTTTTTCCGTTCCGAGCTTCCCGGTTCCGTCAGGTCTGTATTCGCTGTATAGGGTGAAATCGCCCTCCGAAGTGGTGCTTCCCATGACGATATATTGGTCGCCAAGACGCTTTTTCAAAAAATTACCGGAACCGTCCGGATATAATTGTTTGTCGATAATTCCTTTGGCTACGTGGATGTTGTGGCCCCATACCATCGTTTTACCATCAAGCGCCTCCCCGGCCCATACCGCATGGTCGGCCATATATTGCTCGTGCAGCTTTATCATGCTTGGATAGTCATCAGGAATCAGCATGGTGGTGAAATTCCGTATAGCCATCGCTGTTCCTTTCACCCAGACAAGCTCGGCTGCATCTTTCTCTTTGTCTGCCTGTTTGGTCTTCTCTTCAAGCAATCGGACGACTTTCTCTGCGTTCACCTTAAACCGCTCTCGTACTTCGGGGGACAGCTTCATATAATCCTGCAAGTTTCCGGTTGATAACTGAAGCTCTTTGTAGCTAAGCTCCACTTCTGCCAGCATATCGGGATAATGCCGCTTAACATAATCTGTCACTTTTTGATAGACACCTGAATCCAGCGATTTTATGTCAAGTCCGATAAATTGAATTTTCTTCTTGTTCGCAGGATCGGCATTATACTCTTTCATCCACTCCAACATGGCTACAATTTCATCCGTCGGATACAACAGATTCAAAAATTCTCTTGGATTCCCTTTTCCCGTTTGGATATATTCATTCAGCTTTAAACCGCTCCCCCAATCTTCTTCCATCCCAAAATTCGTAAAACCCAGCTCGGTGACCAAATACTTCACAAGCCGAAACTTCATCGTAAATATTTCGGAGCTTCCGTGAGTACTCTCTCCCAATCCGACATAACGGGCATCTCCGATCATGTTCTTCAGCGGCTGCAAATCATCGAATGGTTGCATCGGGTCAATCGTCTTCAATGGCTTCGCCTGCGATTTAATGGATGAGATCATATCGTTTTGGACAGGCTCAGTGGATTGGGTAACTACTACCGTTTTAGTCTCCCCTTCCTTTGCGCACCCTCCAACCAGCAGAGCGGCACTGACCACCGCTACCATTCCGCCGTACATCATTTTCTTTTTCATCGTCTCCACCTCATTCAACTAGTTAAGCAAGATAATCCGCAAGTTAATACAATGCGTCAATCGCTTTGATCCGATTGTCACTCATTTACTATCATTTTTCCTAGTGACGAACCGTCATAAAACGGTTTGACAAAACATCACGTTGAGAGAAATGACTTTCTATCACTAGCGATAATGACAATCCCCCGGTGATAATGAGCTCATCAAAACGTACCTAATGATTACGAAAAAGGATGTGAGCTTGATGGAAAATCAGTCAATATTCTGTTAGCTCTTTAGCTGAAGAGTAAGCTAATGAATGAAGAACAAACTAATGAATGAGGAAGGAAAGGGTTACTATGATATCTAATGCGGCAGCGCTCTCTACCAAGGAACAAGTTCATCGTGCCAGAAAAGGTCTTCTACTCTTTTTAGGAATCCTGCTCGTTTTTTCTATTATCATGAATATAGCCGTAATCTTGACGAAGAGCATCCCGCTCATCATCGTGTACATGTTTACGCCCGCGCTCTCTTCCATTCTAGCCCGGATTCTCTTGCGGGAAGGGTTTAAAGACGTATCGTTCAATCTCGGTAGCACGGGAATATGGAGAGGCATCGGGTTGGCCGTACTGATACCTATGATCATCTGTTTCATCACCTACTCCATCGCCTGGTTCAGCGGACTAGCTATATTTCAACTTCCTGTGGGCGGTACGTTAGAACCGGTCTTCCATATTCTCGGACTGCAGCATCTGCCAACCCCGCTGAATTTCATTCTGATAGTCGTCGTGACCGGGATTCTGGGAAGCTTGATCAACCTGATCCCGGTTATGGGAGAAGAAGTCGGCTGGAGGGGGTACATGCTGACAAGGTTGGTCGATGCCAAAGTTCCGCGTCCCATCCTCGTTAGCGGTTTGATCTGGGCAACCTGGCATGTTCCAATCGTGATAGCCGGTTTATATGTAGCAGGGCCGTCCGTTATTCTCACTGTAGCCGGCCTCTACCTATGTATCGTTCCATTCGGCTATATTATCGCCTATTTGCGGCTTGCCACAGGCAGCGTCTGGCCTGCGGTTATCATCCATTCCGTGTGGAATGCCGTTGTTCAAGGACCATTCGCGCGTGCAACTACCGGAAATCATACCGAAATTTGGATCGGAGAAACCGGTATGATCACTGCTTTTATTATCTTTATTGCCGCGATCTTTGTATCCCGCAGAAAACTTCTTAAGTAAGCCGGAAAGTTTCAGAGTATTGCCAATTAAAAAAAGCCTTCGTCCGGCCGTATACCGAACGAAGGCTTTTTTTGACCTTTCAACATATGGATCAGGAGTCTAACTTAACTATGCGTACAAATTTCTGAAGGACAGTCGAGCTGTGTTATTTCCATTCGAGAGATCGGAAGGAATACCTGTGTTCTTGTCCTCCGACATTCATATAATAAAAAACTGCCGATTTTGCCGGCAGCCTGTATGTCTGTGGATGTGATGATTACATCAAGTATCTTCCCGTGATCGACTGCTCCGCATGGATGATCTGCGGAGGTGTGCCCTCGAACACCACCTGCCCGCCCTTGCTGCCTCCGTCCGGTCCCATATCGATGATCCAATCCGCTTGGCTGATCACATCGAGGTTGTGCTCGATGACGATCACGGTATTGCCGGCATCCACGAGGCGGTTCATAATCTCCAGCAGGTGACCGATATCTGACATATGCAGCCCGGTCGTCGGCTCGTCCATCACGTAGATGCTGCCTTTCTTATGCAGCTCGCTTGCCAGCTTGATCCGCTGGCATTCCCCGCCCGAGAGCGTGCTGAGCGGCTGGCCGAGTGTAATATAGTTCAGCCCCACATCACTCATCGCCTGGAGCTTGCGCACAACCTCTTTTAGCTGGAAAAAATCCAATGCCTGCTCCACCGTCATCTCCAGCACTTCCGCAATTGACTTTCTGTTCAGCTTGTACGCGAGCACTTCTTCTTTGAACCGTCTCCCCCCGCATACTTCGCATGGCAGCTTCACACTGTCGAGGAATGCAAGGTCGGTATATACAACACCCAGCCCTTGACAGTTCTCGCAAGCCCCCTTGGAGTTGAAGCTGAACAAGCCTTGATTGACTTTGTTCGCGGCAGCAAACGCCTTGCGCACATCGTCCATAATACCTGTGTAGGTCGCAGGATTCGAACGTGTCGACACGCCTACCGCCGACTGGTCGATGACAATCGCATCCGGATGCTGGCCGAGGAATATTTCGTTAATCAGCGTACTCTTGCCCGAGCCGGCCACACCCGTAACTACTGTCAGCACTCCGGTTGGGATATCTACACTCACATTCCGCAGGTTGTGAAGTGTGGCATCCTTGATGGACAGCTTGCCGGATGGCTGCCTGCAATCATGCTTTGTCTGGAGCTGCCGCTTCATATGGGTGCCGGTCAATGTCTCTGCCTCCAGCAGGCCTTGGAAGCTTCCTTCATACACGATGGCACCGCCGCGGCTGCCGGCGTAAGGACCGACATCGACGATATGATCCGCCACCTTGATCACATCGGGATCATGCTCGACGACGATCACGGTATTGCCCTTGTCGCGCAGCTTCTGAAGCAATTCATTTAACCGGTGTACGTCACGGGGATGCAGGCCAATGCTGGGTTCATCAAAGATGTACGTGACATCCACCAGACTGCCGCTTAGGTGCTTCACCATCTTGACCCGCTGCGACTCGCCGCCGGACAATGTATCCGTCTCGCGGTCCAGCGTCAAATAGTCAAGCCCGATGTCCACCAGATGCTGCAGCCGCTCTGTCAGCGACTTAACGATCGGCGCGGCGACAGCATCGTCAATCTCCCGAATGACGCGAATGAGCCGGCCGACCTCCATGGAAGACATCTCCGCAATGTTGAGCCCATTGACTTTGCAGCTGAGCGCGGCCTGACTGAGTCTCGCGCCGTGGCAGCTGGAACAGGGACCCTCGGAGATGTACGGCGCAACCGTTTTTTGTGTGCGCTCGGACTTCGTCTTCACATCCTGCTTGATGTATTTGTTGGTGAACTTCTCAATGACGCCTTCCACGGTAATGTTAATTGTCTTCCCTCCGAACAGCGTCGCCACTTTCCTCGCCTTGCCGTACAGCAGTTGTTCCAGCTCCTCCTCCGAATAATCGCTCAGCTTCTTGTCGGGATCGAAGGGCCCCGACTGTATGATTATTGTCCAATCCATGCTGTCCACCGAATAGCCCGGCAGCAGAATTGCCCCTTCATGGAGCGACTTTGACTTGTCCAGCGCCTTGCTCATGTTGACGCACAGGCTGCGACCGATCCCGTTACATTCGGGACACATGCCTTGCGGATCGTTAAAAGAGAACATGTTGGCTTGTCCGACATAGGGCTGACCCGCTCGTGAGAATAGAAGACGGAGAATGGGAGAGATATCGGTAATCGTGCCCATCGTGGAATGGGAGCCGCCGCCCAGCCGCTTCTGATCGACGATAACAGCCATGCTCAGGTTTTCGATCGCGTCCGCATCCGGCTGCGGATAGCGGGGCAGGAAAGTACGCACGAACATGCTGAAGTTCTCATTCAGCAAGCGCGTGGATTCTGCGGCAATCGTATCGAAGACGATCGATGACTTGCCGGATCCGGATACCCCGGTGAATATCGTGATCTTCCGCTTGGGAATACGTAAGGATACGTTCTTTAGATTATTTTCCCTCGCAGCCGAGATGACGATATATTCCTGATTAGATTCGCTCATGATTGACACCCTTCCGATTGTTAATTTCCACTTGAATTCACATTGTACCATCCGCCGTGCATAGAAAGTATCAACCTGGGAGGTGATGCGATAGCTCTTCTCGGTTTGATGTTTAGAGATAGCTGCTCCTCATGCTTTGGATGATTACTGAAATCCGGACTATGTAAAGAATCCTTTTTGCGTTATCCACTTCCTCCCATAAGAACGGGGCTTAGCAAATGGATCGCTCACATACTAGCTTTATCCATACGCATCTAGTGTAAACATATCACGAAACGACAAGAACTTGGCAGATTGTCCGGAAAAGACATTAAACCGGCTGCAAACGATATGCAGCCGGTTTAGGTTGATTCGGGTCAAGCATGGTTCAACTATCGTTCCCATTGGTTTTAGCCTTCAGGAAAGAGATAGTTAGCACCGAATGTGGTTATTGTTCCAACAACTTTTCAAGATTACCGCACCATTTGGTCCAGCCATACTTGGCTCCATTAAGTGCTTGATCATTTGAGATGCCGGTTTGTTCGAGATGAAGGTTAACCTTTCCGTCTCCTAAATCCTTCAGCGTCCAGGTAACCGTGTGTTTCTCCCCGCTGGCCCAAGTATAGGACAACCGGTTGGGTACGTCCACGACAAGCACTTCACCTTCAATAATTCCGTTCCACCATTCGGTCGGCTGCGCGCGGAACTGAAAACGGTGTCCTACGACGGGCTTAAAATCATTCTCCATCGCTTGACCGGTGTGGATGTCGGCCACCCATCTGGCAAGCTTGCTTGAATCGGTTAAGGCGGACCAAAGCTTCTCAATCGATGTCTTATACTGAAAATCCAGGGACAAGGTTAAACTCATTCTTCTTCCTCCTCTAATAGTTGGTTCAATCGCAATAAATTTGTACTCCAGAACTTGCTGTAGAAAGCCACCCAATCTTGAATTTCTCTAAGTGGAGAGGCGTTTAGCCTAAATCGCGTTTCTCTGCCGACTTTACGGTCAAGTACCAGTCCGGCTTCTTTAAGGATGGTCAAATGTTTGGATACCGCCGTACGGCCCATTTGAAACTGTGCCGTTAATTCATGAAGAGGTATCTCCTCTGCTTCCGCTAACAGATGAATTAGTCGGCGCCTAGTTGGATCTGCAATCGCGTCAAACACATCCCGCAACTGATGGTCCTCGCTCACAACACCCTCTCCTAAATCGTTCATTGATTCTCTTATTAGACACCATTTGGTGACACTTTTATTATATGACACCATTTGGTGTCTCGTCAAGCGGAATAGCGGCCGATCACACTTTTAAAGTTAGTAAGAACTTGCATGCATAAAAAAAACCGCGCACTGCGCGGAACTTAACAAGTACAACCGGATTCAGCTATGTTGGTTTTTTACTCCCCACTCACATAAATCTTCCAAAATGGGTAATAGGCTTTCCGCTTTATTTGTGAGACTGTACTCGACTTTAGGGGGAACTTGGGGATACTCTTTCCGTTTAACCAGGCCGTCCGCTTCCAATTCTTTTAATTGTGAACTCAATGTTTTATAAGTAATTGCTCCTATTTGTCTTTTCAGATCATTAAAACGTACAGGCTGGTTTTCTGCCAAAAGATAAAGAATAACCATTTTCCATTTGCCGGAAATGACGGACATTGTATAACCAAAAGGTGTATCTTGAATATGTTTAACTTTCCCTTTATATTCAGCCATACTCATATTTACACTATCCTTTCGGGTAGTACCTATCAAAATAGTGCGTACTACTTATTTATTTGTGCTCAGTTTATACTAACCTTACTTTGAAGTAAAGGAGAGAAAAAAATGACTACTGCTACAACCTACAATCACGGTGTTGCGTGGGAAGAAGCTTTCGGTGTCTCCCAAGGCTACAGCTCATTGATGAGTGTCCTTAACATATGGGTATACGAGCCAAGTGCTGCCGGTTTTTCTTACGCTCCTGCGCAGCCGTGAGTAATAAAGTTATTCAACCGGTCGGCAATAAACACAAATTTTTGTCTTGAGCCAATTGCCGGGTCGTGCCGGCAGTTTTTACGCTATCCTTAGGTTCAGAGCCTCATCTTTTGCTCCAAGAATCCTTTAACGAGACGATCCGGTTAAATACAAGCCGATCCTTGGTACTATATTTTGTATCCGCACAAAAATAGCCATGTCGGAAGAATTGGAATTTCTGTTCTGGAGAGGCATATTTGACGAAAGGTTCCATTAAAACATCCTTTATGCTGACCAATGAGGCAGGATTTATCCTTTCAGTCCACCCCCCACTATCCTCCTTCGAATTGTCTTGATCGAGCAGCAGTTTATCATAAAGATTAACATCTGCCTTAACGGCGTGGTCCGCAGATACCCAATGAATTGTCCCCTTCACCTTACGCCCTGTAAACCCCGTGCCGCTCTTTGTAAGCGGGTCGTAAGTGCAGTGAAGTTCCGATATTTCACCGGTTTCCCGGTCCTTGATCACTTCTTCACATTGGATGAAATACGCCCCTTTCAGCCTTACCTCGGCATTCGGACTCAGCCTGTGAAACCCCTTGAGCGGCTGCTCCATAAAATCATCACGCTCAATATAAATTATATTGGAAAAAGGGACTTCTCTTTTCCCTAGAGATTCGTTTTCGCTGTTATTTTCTATCGTTAACAATTCCACCTCATCTGGAGGATAATTGGTAATGACGACTTTTAGAGGGTTCAATACTGCCATGACACTAACCGTTTTTTCTTTCAAATCCTGTCTGAGGCAATGATCTAAAAGGGAAATATCTACCGTACTTTCCGTTCGAATATTGCCAATTAATTCGATGAAATTGCGGATGCTTTCCGACGTGAAGCCTCTTCTTCTAAGCCCTTGGATGGTTGGAAGCCTTGGGTCATCCCAGCCGTCAACGTATCCTCCTTCTACCATCGGTCTTAAAAAGCGTTTGCTTGTCACAACACCTGTAATGTTCAGCCTGCCAAACTCCCTTTGCCGCGGCGGTTCATGGTAACCAAGTTCTTTTAAGACCCATTCGTACAAGGGACGGTGGTCTTTAAATTCAATTGAGCATAAAGAATAGGTGATCCCTTCGAGTGCGTCTTGAATAGGATGAGCAAAATCGTACATCGGATAGATGCACCAGTCACTTCCTGTCCTGTAATGCTCAGCATAAATAATTCGATAAATAATAGGATCACGCATATTTAAATTCGGCGAAGCCATGTCAATTTTGGCACGAACAACCTTAGAAGCAACTGGGAAATCGCCGTTTTTCATTTTTTCAAAAAGTTCCAGATTTTCCTCGACTGAACGATTTCTATTAGGACTGTCTACACCCGGCTCCGTCAAAGTCCCTCGATACTTCGTTACTTCGTTTGGTGTCAAATCACAGACGTAGGCTTTCCCCTGCTTGATCAGTTTAACTGCAGCATTATAGATTTCGTTCGAGTAATCGGAGCCAAAGTAAATGTGGGTACCCGGATCGTATCCAAGCCACTTTATGTCTTCGATGATCGCGTTGACGTACTCGATGTCTTCTTTAAGTGGATTCGTATCATCAAAGCGTAAATGAAATGTCCCGTTAAACTTTTGAGCCACCGAATAATTCGTGTGAATGGCATAGGCGCTCCCAATGTGAAGGTAGCCATTAGGCTCGGGTGGAAAGCGCGTGCACATTTTGCTGTCAAAAGGGTTATGTTCAAGCTCTTCTTTAATCAACCTGAAAATAAAATTTTCGGTTAGATGCTCCTTCTCGTTAACCATGTCGACTCCTCCTAATGAACTGGATATGGGAAAATCAATAAAAAAAATCTCACCCCCAAGACCTTAAGTCTTGGGGACGAAATTTTCGTGGTGCCACCCCAGATTCATTAATATGTCGCCATATTAACCTTTTCAAGTACGGCATAGCAGTCCATGCTTATACTCTAGCTCTGTAACGGGAGCTCCCGTTATGCCATCCCCGCCTACGGTTCCGACATCCTGCTCTGAGGCTTGCTTCAGGGAAAAACTCTTGACTCCTTTTCAACTGCCGGAGCTCTCTGTACAAGAACATGTTCCCTTACTCTTCTCGTCATCGCGTTTAATTATTGAAATCATATTATCAAAGCCTTCTCTTTTTTGCAAACTGCCGACAATTTCGTTGCAAAATGGCTACGATGATAACAGGGACGCGCCCAATCTTAATCATACGGACAAAAGTCTGCCAAAATCCGTCGTTAATCGGCTTCAGGCAGACATTTGTTTTACTTCACTAATTCGATTTCGATTGACTTGCCGTCTACCGCATCGAATTCAACCGTGGTTGTCGCGGCGCCGGTGCTGAGGATGCGCGCTTCGCTGTTTGCCTTTTTCAACTGCCATAGGCCGTTCAATGTCACCGTGACCTTCTTCAAGATGCTCTGTTTTAGCACGTCGGCATTCGGTATCGACTGGTTCGGATATTTAGGCAAACGCAGATCGGGATCGGCGACGCTCAGTAAGACTTCATTCGCGTCCGCCTGCTGGACGATCGCCGTAATCGGATCGCTGCTGCTGTACAGCAAACCCTTGTTAATCGGCGTGCTGCTGTTAAAGACCGCGTATCCCGTCAACAGCTTGCCCGGCTCGGTATTTTGAACGATATGCGCGCTGCTGTCCTTTTGCAGAACAGTATATTGGGTATTGTTCGCGAAATCGGCTGTCCCCTGAGCGCCCGCTCCGACTTTAATCGCGTACTCATAGCCGGAAGATGCCGGAGCCGTGCCATGATTAATATATGCAGTCGTATAATTGCCGGACGTATCCGCGGTTCCCGAGCTGTTCTTGGAATGTTGTACTCCCCGTTCGATAACCGTGCCTGCCGGATTCGGCAGCACGTACCCGTTGCCGTATGGATCTACGATCCATGCTTTGGTTGTTCCGGTAACGGTTTTCGTATAAGTCGGGCTCACGATAGGCGTAGTGGAATTATACCAGAAAGGCGTCGAACTGCTTGGCATATACGATTGAAACAGCACGGTTTCCGTCGGATGTGCATCATCCGTATTAACGATATCCGAGCCCAGGCTTACCAATTTATCTCCGAAGAAAAAGACGGATTTGTTCGCTTTAAAGCTCGTATCATAAACGGTATCGTGAAGCTTCATGGCGAAAAGACCATACTGGTTTTTAAGCGACGCGCCACCCGCAAACGTGCTGTCTGTAAAAGACCGCGTCGGCCCGCCCCCGGGCAGCGCAAGTTCGTTCAGGGAAAAATGCTTCACGGTCGTCCCCGGCCAGCGGCTGAAGTCCCAACCCGCGCCTACGTTAATCCCGCTTTCTATAATACCGGAAGTCGGACCGTTATTGATAATCTGCAAATTGCCGTAACTCTGATACCGGCCATATATATTTTCCGAAAGATTCTCCGTCGTTTGCGGGTCGAATTTATTGGACGCTTCGAAATCCCAGGCGTATTGGCTCCAGCCTTTGAGTCCGACCAAGCGGTCGTTGATTCGGTTAACGGCAAGCGCGCCGTACGGCTTTACCCAGAAACCTTGCGGATTTGCTTTCGGGCTGAACCCTGCTTTCGAGAGCGAATCCGCCAGCTGCAAGCCGCCAAGTGTATCCAAATAAGAGACGCCATATGTATCTGCCGAAGGGAACAGTTCATTTTGCAGCAAAATCGACTGCGGGTCCCACAATCTCATGAAGGTGGCGGCTAATTCACTATCGGTCGGCGTCTTCGCAAGCGCCAAATAAGCGTATGCCGGCAGAATGCCTGTGAGCGGCCTTGTTTGACCGGGGAAACGACCCGTCGCACCGATCGGCATATCGTATTTATTGGAAACCTGTTCAATGGTGAGCAGGCCTTTTTTGATGTTGCCGAACGCGGCATCGGACAGCGCAAATGGCGTGCCATTCAGGAAATAAGCGATCAAAGACGCGGCATGAAGAGCATCTGGCCCGTAAGCGTTCAGGTACACGCCTCTGTGATGGAATAGTGAGCCGTCAGGCTTAATCGTTCCCGCATAGCCAGGAGCGGTTTGCAACGCTTGTTCATACATGCCGATCAGACCTTTCATGTACTGGACTTTTTTGGGCGTATGATCCATACCCAGCACATAGAGCAGATCGTACAGAAATTTCGTCCGGAATTCGTCCGGCGTCGTTTCTACATAAACGGAATTATCGAATGTTTTGCCAAAATTGGAATACCAGAAGCTCGTTCTGGACTCGCGTTCAAATATTCCCGCTTCCTTCAGTTCGTTGCGCATTAAGTAAACCGCATGGAAATATCCGTTGTTTTTATTCATTTCATGATCCTGCGTACCGAACGCGCTGCCTTCCGCCCAACCTTGATCGTTCATATAATCGAGCACGTCGATCACTTTCTGCTTGCTGGCCGCATTTCCGTTTATCTTGTAGTCAAAGACGAGCGGAAGGAGCACTCTTTTGCTGATATCCTCACCGAATTTGCGTAAATGCGGGTCGCGGCTTGCATACAGGGCGTCGCCAGTTATCGAACCATCCGGATGTCTTGCGATATGCAGCGTATTGTAAGCCGCAAGTCCTGCCGTAATAAAAGCCTGAAGCGAGTCGTATCTCGTTTTGAGCGGGCCCGTCAAGTTTGCATATTGGAGCGCATCGCCATAAATCCACTTTTCATATTTGTCGGCAATCGCGTCAAACGCTTGGATTTGCTGCTGGGTGATCGTCGGTTCCAACGGTATCGTAGGCTGCTGTTGACTGTACAGATAGACATTATCCCAAGTGCTGGCTCCTACATCGATACCGGGTTTAGGCATCTGGTAATCCGCGGACCGTGCTTTAATCATCGCTGAAGAGAACTCCAGATTGTCGAAATAAAGACTGCCCGACGGAACCGAAGCGGGAGGGACAATCTGCATCAATTCGAGCGCATTGCTTTGACTTTTCGTGTAGGCAGGGTTATTCCCCTCCTCCCGAAACTTAACCCAGACGGCCCGCCACCCCTTGAAGTTCAGATTCACGCCGAAGGAGTAATGGTAAATGCCGCTGTTGATTTCGGTGATCTTGCCAAAATTAAACGTAACTTTGTCATTTACCGGCGATTCGTTGTAAATCCACACCTTCATGCCGCCGTTCTTGACGTTGGCAGCAGCCAGATTAGCCGGCTGGGTATCGCGAAGCTTAGATCCGTTTGACCAGGTCCATCGCAGACTGCTTTGCCCATGCTTGTAATGCTTGCCGGAAACCGCTGCGGAACCGCCGTTCTCCACGGTCCATGTTGAGGGAACGGCCGCCGCTTCAAAGGATTCGGTCTGGGAATAATCGTCTGCGGCTAATGTCTTATCGGGCAAAGAAAACCATGCGGTCGCCGATATCGCTATTGCCGTCAGGAAACTGATCCCTTTTTTCCATACACGTGCCCATCCTTGGTTCATCATTTTTCCTCCCTTGGATATGTTCCTGGCTCAGGAACGAATAAATATGAAAGAAGCTCGCTTTGCCTAAGGACATGGTTCATGTGTCCTTTCAGAAAACGAGCCTCCAGTCATCCAGTCGGCATTTGTTTCAATTGCGGTGAAGCTATTTTAATTGCTTATAATCTTCTTCGGTAAAGTCTTTATCCGGATTCCAGTTCGGGAACGCAAAGTCGTTTCGGCTGACGTTGACACCGCCGGATTTTATCTTGCCGATCGCATCGTCCAAGCCTTTATCGGCTTTGTCGTTATATGCTTTGAGCGCCCCGGCCCAATCCTTCTGGGCACCCGTCAGTCCCGCCTGTAAAATCTCTCCGAAAGCCGGCTTGATCTTCGGCTGCGATAAGGCGCCCAGCTCGACGATCACTTTCGCCGTTTGCGGGTTTCTGACCGCATAGTTCGGACGCTCGTGCAGCAAATCTTTGTGAAGCCGGACAAACTGCTCAAATTCAGGATACGGATACAGCTTTTTGTCGTTATTGATGCTTTCGATCGGGGTTAAAGCAACACCCTTGTTCAAATAGTTCTCGTAAAACAACGGCGATGCGAACCCGTTCTCGATAAACTCGCCGGCTTCCTTCGGATGCTTCGTATTGGCGGAAATTAAATATCCGGTCGCGGTAGCCCGGTTATAATAATATCCCGGGCTGCTGCCGTCTTGCGTAGGCACTCCGGCCAGTCCGAAATTCGCGTCCGGCGTGTCGCGTTTGATGATCCACATCCGCGCGCGGCCTTCTATAAAAAACGCGGCCTTCGCCTGACCGAACAGGACGGTGGCCTCTGCAAGCTTCATCGTATAGGACGATGGCAGGATACTGCCGTCGTTCTTCAATTCGTTCAGGAAGTTGAAGGAATCGATCGTTGCTTTGGAATCGAACGCATAAGTTCCATTTTTATAATTAAAACGATAGGAGCCGTCCCCCACCTCTTCCTTGTTCAGACCGGCCGCCAGCCCGTCGACAATTTTGGCGATCCCCGAAGCCGTGGCGCTTTCGCCTCCACTGAAGACGAGGCCGTAAACGTCGCCTTTGCCTTTTTCCGTGACGGTTTTGGCCATGCTGCGCAGCTCGTCCCACGTCTTCGGCGGCTTTTCGGGATCAAGGCCCGCGTTTTTAAGCACATCCTTGTTGTAGTAGAGAATGGAAGTCAGGACAGGACCGGTGATCGGCCAGGAATAGGTTTTGCCGTCGATAAGATTGACGCCTTCCTGGAAAGAGCCTTCGGCGAACTGCTTCTTCCAGTTGTCCGAAACAATTCCGTCAAACGGCAGCGCCCAACCGTTCGCGACGACCGTCCGGACATCCGTGTTTTGCGGCGTAACGAACACGTCCGGCAGCTCATTCGAGGTTGCGGCGGCTTGGATTGCCGTATGATATTCAGCCCAAGGCATATATTTGGCCTCGACGCGCACTTTGCCTTTATGCTTTTCGTTGTAGGCTTTGACCATACGCTGCCCGGGGCTGTCGCCGCCTTTCAGAAAATCGTCGCCCCCCCATAAGGTCAGAACAACCTCTTTGCCATCTTCCGGCGTCGTTTTGGTGTTCGTTTCTGCCGCTTGGTCGGAAATTCCCGAGCATCCGCTCAGAAGCAATGCGGCGCATAACGCAAGCGCCCCTCCGGCATTCCATCGTTTGTTCGACATCGGTTCTCCCTCCATAGTCCGATCGGACATTATTTCTAGGTGTAAACTATCCTTTAACGGCTCCGGCAACTCCTTCGATAAAATAACGCTGGAGCGCTATAAACACGGCAAGAATGGGTACCAGCGCGATGCTCGCCGCTGCCGCCATTCCCGTCCAGTCCATCGTCTGTTCGCCGACAAACTGATACATTCCCACACCAAGCGTGCGAAGCTCGGGTTTGGACAAGGTGAACACAAGCGGCATCAAAAACGCGTTCCAGGTCCACATGAACTGCATAATGGCGGAAGTCGCGATAATCGGTTTAGCCAGCGGCAGCATAATTTGCGCGAAAGTGCGGAAAAATCCGCTGCCGTCCATTTCAGCCGATTCTTCCAGCTCCTTCGGCAGGCCTCTGAAGTAGGCGACGAAAAGCAGAATAAACAGCACGTGCCCCCCTCCGACTTCCGCCAGTATGACACCCCAGATTGAGTTGTTCAGCCCTATTTCGTTGACTAACATGTAGGTCGGGATGATCGTATAGCCTTTGGGCATGAACATCGTGGCTGTGATCGCCGAGATGAACAGCAGCCTTCCGCGAAAACGGTAGCGGCCGATCGCATAACCTGTGAGCGAGCAAACCGCAATGACGATGAGCACGACAGAGACGGTAACCACAACCGTATTCCAGAAATAGACCGAGAAATGAGCCGTTTCCCAGGCCCGCTGATAATTAGTGAATCGGAACTTCTCAGGCAACAGCGAGATGCCCGATGTGATGTATTCCGTGTTCGTTTTGAATGAGGACATCAGCATCCAGACGAACGGATAGATCCAAACGATCCCGACGCCGATGAGCCCCAGATGGGCTGCCACAAGCAGCGGTGAACGGCCGCCCCGTTTTCTTTTCATGATGACCCTTCCCCTTCCTATCATCTATCCGCCTGCGGATTTTCGCCCGCCGCTCAGCCTGACAAACAGTCCCAGAAGCAGCGAGATCATCATCACGGCAATGCCGTATATGACACCTGCGGCGGAAGCGAAACCGATCCTCGCCTCTCCTTTTCCGGCGAACGCATACCGGTAAATATAGACATCCACCATATCCGTTTTAAAAGCGGGACCTCCTTCGGTCATTGATTTCACGAGGTCGAAAACGTGCAGTGCATTGACTGCCGACACCAGCAAAATCACGCTTCCTACCGGAATAAGGAGAGGCATCGTGATATAGCGAAACAATTGCAAGTGAGAAGCGCCGTCGATGCGGGCCGCCTCAAACAGCTCTTTCGGCAGGGATTGGATGCCGGCGAGCCAATAGATCAGCTTCATGCCGAAGCTTTTCCATATGCCCACAAGAATGACAATGAGCAAAGCGGTATCCGCGGAGCCGAGCCAATCGATCGGCTTAGGAATGATTCCAATCCGGAGCAGCATTTCATTGACCAAACCTTTGTAGGCTCCAAAAATGAAGCGCATCACAAGTCCGACCACTGCGGTCGTCGTCACCACCGGCAAAAAATAAATCGTCCGGTATATGACCTTGCCGCGCATCCAATCCGCATTCAGCAGCAGGGCCGTCAACAGCGCGAGAGGCACCTGAATGCCGACAAGGCAAACCATGAAAACCAGGCTGTTGCGAAACGCGTTCCAAAACAGCGGATCGGTCAGTGTTTCCCGGAAGTTGTCCCACCCGATAAACGCATGCAGCGGTCCGTAACCCGACCAGTCGAAAAAAGCATACACATAGCTCATCGCTATGGGATATACCGTAAAAAATAAAAACAGAGTCAGCTGCGGCGCAATAAACAGCCAACACCACAACGCTTTCCGGTTGCGGTAATGAAGCCTGGAACGCTTGTATTCAGCGCTTCCGCGGGAATGTGTTTGCACAGCAGTTTCCATCATGTGCCCCCTTCTCTTAAAACCCGGCGCGGAACTCCCGATTGCATAACAAAAAGACCTCCCCCATGAATGTGTTCAATGGTAGACGTCTCCGGTCGTCCGGTATTCGTCATGCGAATCGTCATGCAAAGTTATTCTCGGCTGCTTCCCTCAGGCAAGCGCATAGATCGGGGATAACCACGCGCACTGGCCGTTAATTTGTCGAATTTCGACGTGATATACGTCGCACTCGGACTCAACGACATCGTCGCTCCAGGTTTCTCGCAGCGTATACAATCGTTCTTCTACAGCACGGTGAATCATGAAGGCTTCGGAATTATACGCCCTTAGATGGGTAGTACGGTTACCTTCAAGCAGTTCTCCAATCGTAGCCTTGATGATGCCCCCATTTAGTTCCGCGTTCACAACCGTGTCGCGGTCGCCCTCCACTTCGAGAATGAGTCCTGCCGTATGAGGATGAAGCGTGGTCGGATTGCGGAATGTCGTACATGTCCATTCGACCGACGTATCGTTTTGCCGAGTGATTTCGTTACCAAGCGCGTTCATGGCGGGGTCGTCCTTCAAATCCGGCGTCGGGGCCAGTATGCTTCGACCGCGGAAGCACGTCTCCACCGACAGAAGTTTCCCCGCATGAATCTCTGCCTTCCCCTGCCAGGCATATCCGTTCTTGGAATTGCCCCAGCCGCATTCAACTTTCACTTTATATTTGGAGCTTCCGGCGTCAGAAATCGACTGCGGTGCGGTCAAATCTTCGCCGTTGAATACTTTGAACGGCTTCACGTTTTTGAAAACGACGACTTTGTCGATTTGATCGCTTGCCGTTACCTCCAACGCGAAATTCCGCTTGGCGCCCTGCACTTCGCTGCCTATCGGTGCTCCGTTAAGCGTAAAGTTGCAGCGAATTTTATCGCCCGTCACGGCATAGGTGCGGCGCGCCAGGATCGCGTCCCAGATCGCTTCGCGCGTCTTCGACTCGGCCAGAACGGCCAAACGGCCGTCGCCGTATGAGCCCGGATACCCGGCATGATGATCCGTCGAGCCGACGAAACCGAAACGAAGCTTACGCTTCAGCGCCGCATACACGCTCGATCTTGAATCCCTGGGACCCATATCATGGTAATAAGGATAGGGACTGTGATCCGATAAGCCGCTGCCGTGCTTGGAGTACACTTCCACAATCGGGCTGACGTTCGGATCAAAGCTGTCCCAATTGCCGCCGCGATAGCCGGGCGTGTAACCGACATGATGCGGCACGGCGATGACCCTGTACTCGCTCAACTGCTCCAGGATCGCTGCCGTCGAGCTTCCCCCGACTAACGGAAGATCGTCATCCGGCGATACAAAGTGATGATCCCCGTAGCGGCTCGAATGCGCTTCGTAGCCTTGAAACGTAACAAACTCGTGCGGGACATGGAACGATTTAACCGTTTCACGCACTTGTTCCCAGTTACCGCGCAGTTTGGCGAATCCCTCCGTATGGAAATCCACGAGATATTCAAGTCCCTGCGTTCGGTCCGGCATATCGTGCCAAGAACCATGCCCGATAATGGCGCAAAAATCCAACTGGCTCTTGGCGGCTTTCAGCGCGTTTTCCAATCCGCCAAAGCCGTAACTGATCCCGCAGTGGTTATGTAAATCTCCCCAATATAAATTCATTCTCTACTCCTCTCCTGTCTTTCCGCAAAGATTGATGACCGGTACCGGCTTCGTTCACCAGAACGTTTCTTTCTGCCCGCGCAGTTTCGCCAGCGCTTCAACGAAAAAATAGTCGCCGTAGATCAACCCGGCGTCGATATTTTTGTTCGCAGGGAAGTTGCCGGTCCCATGCAGTAAGATCGCTTCGTCTTTGTCCCCCCAGACAGCGTAATGCTCGCACAAAGACTTCAGAATCCGCCTCGCATTGACTCCATAGCGTTTGCCGGCCGCCTCCTCTTTCTCCAGCTCGGACAAAAGCAGAAGTCCGCTCGCCGCAATCGCCGCTGCCGACGAATCCTTATGAACCCGCTCTTTGTCAGGGAAGCTGTAATCCCAGGGCGCCACATTATCCTCAGGCAGATGAGCCAGAAAAAATTCGGCGATCCGCCTGCTTCCCTGCAAATAGGCTTCGTCTCGCGTATAGCGGTAGAGGAGCGCCAGTCCATACAGCGCCCACGCCGACCCTCTCGACCATGCCGAATCCGGGGCGTACCCTTGACCGCCCAGTGCTTCGATCCGTTCACCCGTTTCCGGGTTGAACGCAACGATATGACAGCATGAGCCGTCCTCGCGCACAAAATGCCGAAGCACCGTATTCGCATGCTCAACCGCGATATGCCGGTACCTTGGATCGCCGGTTACAAGAGACGCCCAAAGCAGCAGGCTCAGGTTCATCGTGCAGTCGATAATCGCCCAACCGGCGTTACTCCGTGAGCCGATGCCTGATCCTTCATTCCAGGCGCGGATGAACTTCCCTCTCACATTGAATCTTCCCGCCAGCCAAGATGCTACTTTCAGCGCTCGGATTTTCGAAAGCGGATTGCCCGTCAGTTTGTAATTCGCGACTGAAGACGGCATCCAAATAAAACCGACATCATGATGCAGGTTGACGAAGTCATCTATACCCGCATCCAGTTTTTGCTCGCATCGTTCCGCCGTGACCCGTAGCGTCTCATTGAGCGTATCCCGGTAAACCAACCACAGCAGTCCCGGCCAAAACCCGGCCGTCCACGCATGGGATCGGGTACGGTCATATGAGCCTTCATGAGATACATGAACGAAGTTGTCGCCAATGGAAGCATTCAATCGGATGACTTTGGCAGCCGCAAACTGCCAAGCTTCCTCCACCCAATTCATTTCTGCATCTGTCGAAGACATTTCATCTCACCTCTTTATCATTTTCGGTGCGTTTGAAAAGGTCCGTAATGGGACAAAAACCGTTCATAAGCATCCTCCGGAACTGTCAGCATATCTGCCGTATCCCGCATATGGGCTCTAAGCGCGCTCAGCATCGAATCGATTCGGCTGTGTTGTTCCGGAAGAAACGCAAGATTGCGCATCTCAAGCGGGTCGGATTGCTGGTCGTAAAGTTCGATAAACAGTTCGTCTTTAAACATATCGACAATCAATTTGTAAAACCCCTCCAGGACACACCGCTGAAAATTACCCCGAGCGCCGTTGCCGTCAAACTGGATAAATATCCGCTCTCGGTCGAGCCGTTCCTCTTTTCCGTCAATCAGCGGCATTAACGAAATGCCGGATACGTTTTCCGGGGCTGCGATTTGAAGATAATCGCATAGCGTCGGCAGGACATCGACACCGCTGACGAGCGCGTTGCTGCTGCGGATCGCCGGAGAAAAGCCGCGCGGAAATTTGAGGAAAAGAGGGGTGCGGACCGCTTCTTCATACATGCACATCTTCTGCCAAAGCCTATGGGAGCCGAGCATCTCGCCATGATCGCTGGCAAAAACGATCAGCGTCTCGTCGTAAATCCCCTCCTGCTTCAACTGTCCGATTACCTCACCGACACAATGATCCAGCAGCGCCGTCAGACCCAGATAGACGTTCCAAATACGTTTCCACTCCCGGCGAGAATACGTGTTTCCGAGCAGACCCGGCAAATTGTACAGCTGCAGAGGAGATTGATTATCGCCCCATTCACCGACATTGTCTGGCAGTTCCGCATCTTGAATCATGGAATACCACGGTTCGGGGATGTTAAAAGGCGGGTGCGGCGCGACAAACATCGCGGTAAGCGCGAACGGCTTGCTCCTGTCGCGGCTCCGAATCGCGTGAAGACAATCTTTCAGAATAAAGCCGTCATAAAAATAGTCCAAACCCTCCTCGTAGCATCCGGTTGCCGGAATCGAATAATTCCGCATGCGTGTGACGGCGCCATAAACTTGCTCGGGGACAGGACCTTGATAAGCTTTGCCGCCGGGTTTCGGCTTCCCCCGCTCTTTCAAGAACGCTTCGTACCGCTCTTCCAGCGGAAGCCAGTGCGTCTTGCTGTCATGAACATGCTCCGGCTTCACCTCGGCAACTAAATGCTGCTTGCCGGTATGCCAGCTGTCCCACTCGCTTTCCAGCAAATCATACCAGTGCGTATGATCTGCACGAACGTTGCCGTGCCGCCTCTCTTGTTCCGTCCACGCATTAATGAGCGAACCGGTCACGTTGGGATATTTCCCCGTTAAGAATGAGCCTCTGGCGGGAACGCATAACGGGGAGGCGCAGTAGGCTCTCGTGAAATCTACGCTTTCTGCACGGAGCCGGTTCAGATTGGGCGTGTGGCCGCCGAAGGCATCCCATCTCAATTGATCGGCCAAAATGAGCACGACGTGAGGTTTATCCGGTTTACCGCTCAATCCTCGACACCTCTCTTCAACAGTCACAACACTCTGAAATACTTAAATTCACATTGAATTACTATGATATAGCGAATTAGACTCATCATAAGGCCTCGCCCATTCTTTTGTCAACATTTAAACTATCTTTGAAATCTGTTAGTATGTAAGTAAACTTATTTTACTTGCATGTTCGAACATGAAAGGAATGGCTTATGGAAACTATTCGCAAAGTTGTGGATCAAAAAGGCAGCAAATCGGCGATTATTCAAACCCTTCGCCTCTATGGTTCGATGTCCCGGATCGAATTGGCGCAGCGGACGGAATTAAGCCGGGCCACGATCTCGATGTCGATCCAGGAACTTATCGAGCTGGGCATTGCCCACGAAACCGAAATCCGGCAATCGACAGGGGGCAGACGTCCGACCGATGTAGAGCTGATGCCGCATACGCATCTGGTGCTGGGCGCTGACCTGAATCAGCATGGCTGGATGCTGGGCGCTTTCGATCTGCTGGGCAACACGGTGGACAGCAGGCCCATCACTTTCAGCCGGCTGACACCGGAAGCTGCTTTTCGCGCCTTGGTTGATGAATTACCCGCCTTTATTTCAAATCTTGACAAAAGCCCGATGCCCCTCCTCGGTATTTCCTTGCCCGGCATCGTTGATTCCAATCATGGCGTTTTGCGAAGCTCGGCCGTGCTCGGATGGCAGCAGGTCGAATGGGGCCCCCTTTTCGAACGGGAGCTCGGATGGCCGACAACGCTCATTAACCGCAGCAGAGCGCGAGGATTATCGGAGTGCCGCTACGGCTCGGGGAAAGAACACCGGCATATGATCTACATCGGGATCGACGCCGGAATCGGCGCGGGCATCTATGTCGACCGCGAATTGATTCACGGCGCCATTGGCGGAGCCGGTGAGATCGGCCATACGACCGTGACCGACGATGGGCCCCTCTGCCCTTGCGGCAACACCGGCTGCTTGCAAACCTTGTCGGCTGCACAGGCAATCGAATTGGAAGCACGCAGGCTGCTTCGTTCGGGCGCCGCTTCTTCCCTGCAGCCGCAGACCGACTCGGACCTGCAGCTGCTGCGGGCCGAACATGTTTGCGCCGCCGCTGAGCACGGCGATGAGCTGGCAGCGCAAATCATCGAGAAAGCCGGGTCTTATTTGGGTACGGCTATGGCCAATCTGGTTAATCTGCTTAACCCCGAAGCCATCATCCTGGGCGGCCCCATCCCTAAAGACAGCACTTTGTACGTGAGAACGGCGGAGAAGGTCATGCGACAGCGGGCAATGAGCACGCTCTCATGGGATACCGAAGTGAAAGTCGGACAGTTCAAGGAGATCGGCGGTGCGCTCGGCGCGGCAAACTTCATGCTGGATAAACATTTGTCGTTCTCCTATCTGGCGCCTTAAAACAAAAAAACAGGAAGACGCCTAAAGGCTGCGTCTCTCCTGTTTTCCGGTTAGCGACCGGCGTATAATCGTTCCAAGGCATCGGCCGACTTGTGATCGCCATGTCCGCGCAAAGCGCTTATCCATCCATCCAATGTGACGTATTTCCAAGGTCCGGATTCAATCACTTTTTGCAGCGGATCGTCGAAATGCCCGTGCTTGCTTACCTGCCGATGCTTCCACTCTTCGAGCCGGCGGTCCATTTTTTGAACAATTTCGGGGTATTGCCCGGCTACATTGTTCGTTTGATGGGGGTCATTTTCCATATTGTACAGGCTGACCGGTTCGAAGGTATACAATCCTGAATGGTAGGTTCGGATAAAATACCAAATCGGGTCGCGAACAGCCCGTTGGCACGTATAGAGGGCATGGTCCATGATCAGGTAATCGCGACTCTGCCAAGGTTCATCCCGCAGCACCCGTAAAAATGATTCCCCGTCCCAACCGGAAGGAACCGTAAGTCCCGTCAGTTCTGTCAACGTCGCTATGACGTCAACATTGTAAATAAGGCCGTCCACGACCGTTCCGGGTTTGGTGACGCCCGGCACTCTCATAATCAAGGGAAGATGGTGCACGGATTCCGTCGCACTGGCATGTTCGGCATAAATGCCGTGCTCGCCCATCGACTCTCCGTGATCGGCGCTAATGATAAAACAAACATCGTCCTCAATGCCCAATTCCCGCAGCGTTTCAACAATCTCTCCCACATGATGATCCATATAGCTGATGCCGCCGTCATAGCCGTTCAGCAAATGGACGAAATCTCCCCTATTTGAAATTTTGCGGGGCATTGTGTCGGGAAACGAAGCGTCCGTATGTAAGTAAACGGCAGAATGAGGGAACCTGTCCGCTTGATGCTCGGCGATCCGCTCCTCCGACGGGAACGCTTTTGCGGTGCTTTCATCCCACTGAGCGGCATATGACTCGGGATACGTGTACAGCGTATGCGGGTCCCAGTACTGCACATGAAGAAAATAGTCCTCTTCCTTCCCATGGCGCTTCAACCAAGGAATGACCGCCGCATTAACTTCGTCGGCATCTTCATTGCCTTCCTTCAGCGTATGGGTATGTACTTCATTCCAGCCTGCAAAGTACCACCAGGCATGATGGCGGTCCCCGAACGAGGAGAAGGTAACGGTTTTATAGCCTGCCTCCCGCAGTCTGCGAGTAAAAAAGGCATACGGCTCGCTGTGATTCTCACCTTCCGGGTAGTAAAAATCATATCCGGGTCCCCAATGTGTGAGCGCTCCATGATTAATACCGAAGCGCCCGCTTATAAAACTTGCCCTCGACGGCACGCAAGGAGACGATGCGCAGTAGCAATGATTGAATCGCGCTCCTTGTGCCGCTATCGCGTCTATGTTCGGCGTCGTCTTGCGATTGTAACCGTAACATCCCATATGATCGGGCCGGAGCGAATCAATATCCAGATAAATAATACGCACAGCTTCACCTCAAGTCATTAAAGTATATTATTTCGATTGGAAAACAATGATTTAAATTATTGTTAATCATATAGCAAAAACAATTCTATTACAATATTATGATTTAATAGAAAGGGCTAGCTTAGACCCACTTATTAAACTTGCCTCATTGGGATAGCAAAAATATAGACAAGCAGATAAAGAGGAAACCACTCCTGATCATGGAGTGGTTTCCTTCATGTAACTTCTCTACAATGAGAATATTTTCATCTCTCATCTATTATTTCCTAAGCTTCATTCCGTAAAAATTTCTTTTGATTTCCACTTACAAAATTGTCGAAGGAGCACAAGGTCCCCAAGTATTTGTACCGCAGAAATATCGAGGGTGGACTGAATTTGATATTGGCATTTTGATCAAAAAATTCCCTTTCCCTTTATGCAATCTGCGTAATAACAAGGTGTGCGGAAACTGGCCTTGTTCCTCCAGCTAATGGAGTGATTGTGAGTGCCGCGGCATTGCCGGCAGGATTTCGAACTGTGATTACTGAATTGATGACCGTTGTTTGCACAAGAGCTAATCCTACTATTTGAGAAGTACCTGTTGCACGCCCGACCACCGTATAAGCCAGGTCAGCGCCATTGAGTGTCAAAATGAGTTGACCCGGTTCGTTTACACCTACCTGAAACAAAACCTGATAAGTGCCGATATTAGCCAAGTTAAATGAGCTCGCATTTACACGGGTAATTTCAGTCCCGCTGATTGGACCGTCTTGCGGAAAACTTACATCCGTGTTGGGAGCAACAGTTGCTGCATTATCAGGAGGCATCAAGGCAAAAAAATCTGCAAAGCCTATTACTCCACTTGCCGGCCCTGCGGGTCCCGCTGGACCCGTCGCTCCTGTTGGTCCTGTTGGTCCTGCTGATCCTGCTGGTCCTGTCGGTCCTGCTGGTCCTGCCAGGCCAGCTGCGCCAATTGCTCCAGCAATTCCTGCAATTCCCTGAGGGCCTAGTGCTCCTACAAGTCCTTGTGGGCCTATTGCGCCAATTGCTCCTGCGAGTCCCGCAAGTCCCTGGGGACCTAGTGCTCCTGCAAGTCCTTGAGGACCTAATGCGCCAATAGCTCCTACAAGTCCTGCAAGTCCTTGAGGGCCTAGTGCTCCTGCAAGTCCTTGGGGGCCTAGTGCGCCAATCGCTCCTACAAGTCCTGCAAGTCCCTGGGGTCCAAGTGCTCCTGCAACTCCTTGGGGTCCGGCTTGTGCAATTGCTCCCGCGAGTCCTTGAAGTAATTGCTGTCCTGTAAGTCGTCGATTTTTAATAATCACTTTAGTCCGAGGACACTTGACTCGCACAATTTTTTTAATAATTCGAATATGACATTTCTTTCTTTTTCTTTTCGGAGGACAAACAATTATGGTTTTCTTCTTGCATCGCTTTTTTCTATCAAGACAACTCAACAACGACACCTCCCTATAAAGATGGTACAGTGTACGTGAGTCGTTTATTTTAGTCATGGACTAATAGCTTGCTATTGGCTAGACTAAAAACTATCTTTAGAATATTGGGTTTATGGTAGGGTAGTGTTAGACCATCATTTCCCTACACTCTTTCAGCATTGTCACAACCGAGAAAATGGTTCATCTTTGCATGCATCCATTAACAATTTGTCACGAGTCCGTTCAATAAAGCATAAGCAATTCAAAAAAATCCTCCACACCCTTTATGGGGTACGGAGGATTTTTTGTTAGATGTTAATTATATCCTTTTATACCCGTTTATTTATAGCTACCGGAAGGCCACTCGCCGCCGAGTCATTGGCTGCAAGTGTAACCTCGAGGGTTTTTAAGGCTTCGTCATAAGGAGCCAGAATAAGTTCTGCATTTCCGGTTTTCACCGCATCAATAAAAGCATGATCCTGCTGCCGGTAGAAATCGCCTTTGCCAAGGTAAGTCGTTGTCTTCCCTTCTTCTGCAATAGTAAGAGACGCTCCCTCCAAAGTGAGTCTAAACCCTCTGCCCATAATCTCAAGGGAGGAACGGTCATCCGGCTGCGGAATAAACCCCGTGTCGATATGGCCTACGGCTCCCGATTCAAACACCATGTTAACCGAAGTCACATCCGGAATCTCAATCCCCGATGAATCTTTGAAGAGCAGCCTGGCTGAATCGGCGCTTATTTTGCGCACGCCGCCTGCCAGATAGATCATCAAGTCGACATTATGCGTCGTCTGTTCCACTAGCTGGCCCCCTGATTTCGCCGGATCTCCCCACCAGGGCATAGGCGGGACTCCTCCGAAGCGATAAGCGCGTACCATTGCAATGTCTTTACCCGTCAGATATGTTTTTGCCTGCCGGACGGATTCCAGGTAACGGAGGCAGTATCCGGATCCGGCGAGTATGCCTGCTTCCCGGATGACCTCCGCTTTGCGCCGGACTTCGTCCAGATTAAGTCCCAGCGGTTTTTCCACTAGTAGATGAATCCCTCTTCCCGCAGCTTCCTCTTCCATGCTTCCATGTGCAAAGGGCGGAACACAGATAAACAGCGCATCCAAGTTCTCGTTCTCGAACATCAAACGATAATCCGTATAGGCAGCAGCCCCATACGTCTTCGCGGCCTGCTCGGCGTTCTTCGCCGCAATATCGCAAATGGCGACAAGCTCTGCCTCTTGGTGGTCATGTATATGCTTAAAATGCTCGGATGCGATAATGCCGGCCCCAACGACTCCTACTCGTACCATGTTCATTCCTCCTCTGATTCAATGCGGCTTTCTGCCGATAATCACATCGATATGGCGGGCAGTGTCATAAATAAGCTGGTCCGGAAACCCGGAATAAGCATCCAGCTCTGCTGTAAGGCTGTCAACGAAACCGATCTCTTCCAGCGCCTCACGTACTGCTGTCCAGTTGACATCTCCAGACAGCAGCGGGACGAAGCCCTGGTAATTGCCCACACCCGTTTTGAAGTCTTTGACATGGACTTTCTTAATCCGGGAACCGAGCGTCTTGATCCACTGCTCCGGTAAGCCGAACGCGAGAGTATTTCCGACATCAAAGTATGCACAGACGAACGGACTTGCAAATTCATCTATATACCGGACCATCTCAAGCGGGCTCCACAAGAATTTGTTCCAGACATTTTCCACGGCCAAACGTACCCCCGTGTCTTCCGCTTCTTTTACAAGAGGAGCTAATTCGGCCCGGGAGCGCTGCCATACTTCCTCATAAGACGCATCAGGGCAAACCCGGCCAGGCACGATAAGAATCGTGTCCACGCCAAGCTCGGCAGCGAGATGAATTTGCCTGGAGATGGAGTGCACTCCCTTGGCCCGTATGAGCGGATCCGGAGAACTGAGCGGAAATTTGCCAAGCATTTCGGTAGACAACGAGGATATACTGAGCCCGTAAGATCGGACCAGCTCTCCCGTTTTCCTGGCTTCGGCCGGCGTTGTGTCCATCGTGAGTCCCACTCCCCCGGACGCATATAAATTAAGTTCTACGGTATGAAAACCCGCCTCAGCGCTTACCTTCAGCACTTTTTCGAGAGGCGTTCCCGGCGGGAAACACCACTGATTAATTCCTTTCTTCATACGACACCTCCTGTACATGTATTCTGCAGCGGACGCCGTGTTGCAGGAACGGAGGCGGCGCCCCGTCCCCTCTGTTCCCTTACTTCAGACTTGCCGACCATTTCTCCGCACGGGCCTGAAGATCATTCAAGAATGTCTGGACATCCGGTGCGCTGCCGGAGGCTGCTTTGGATATATACCCGTTCACAGCGGGAACGATGTCGCTCATAAAGAACGGGTTCGCTTCATCCATCAGCTCCGAGTGGCCTACCTCGGCAATTTTCAAAGCTGTTTTAACGAACTTGTCGTTAGCGTCAACGAAATCGGCGTCTTTGAGTGTCGGGGTGTAGGCATAATTTTTATACAGGTACTTTTGCGTTTCGTAACCGGACAAGAACTTAAGCACTTCCCAGGAAGCTTTCACGTCCTTTGCGTCTTTTGCCATGACGAACGGGTCGACAGCTACCCAGCCTTCGCCCTTGGGCCCCAGATTCATAACGGGCTCAAAGCGGTCGAGCAGAGCCTGATCTTTTTTGGAACGGAATTCGCTCATGGTCGATCCGCCTGTTCCATCGAGGTGAATGGCAATATTATTTTTGGCCAGGCCGAAGTTCTCCGCTCCCTGCGCATTGACGAAACCGGCCGGCGGCAGTTTGGCAGCTTCTTTCAACCATTCCATTACCTTGGCCATTTCCGGTGTGTTAAGTTTCCATTTCACCTGCTTAATGTCCTTCAAATTCCCCTCGGCTCCCGGTGCCCCGAAAGCATGAGTCAGCGCTACGAACGTGGAACCGTTCAGCGTATTTCCGCTCCAGTAAAGGCCGTAGTTCTGCTCGCCTGTTTTGGGATTGTTCCCTTGCATCTTCTTGGCCTTCTCCAATACTTCCTGTGGAGTCGGTTTCTCGGAAAGCGGCTGTACTCCCCACTCTTCGAACATCTTTTTGTCATACACCGTCAAGCGCCTTCCGAGTACGGACGGTATTCCGAACTGTTTGCTGCCGTCAGGCGATTTGGTACTGTAAGAATTGTTCCATATTCCCTGCAGATACATATCCGGTTTAAAGAGCGGATCTGACTTAATCAGATCATCCAAATCACGAAGCAAGCCTTCCTGGTACCATTGGGATGCAAACGCTCCTCCGGTGTACAGGATATCGACATCTTTGGAAAGGAGCATGGCCGACTGCTTCGCTTTTACGTTTTCCCAAGGAATTTGGTACACTTCCAGTTTGAGATTGGGGTACATTTTGTTAAACGTCTGCTCCAGATACTGGTTCAGTCCGATTGTCTCATTGCCGGTCAGCGGATCGATTCCGTTCTCCAGCTTCCATCCGGCCAAGGCTACCCGCACGGTTCCCGACAGATCCGAAACCTTCTTGATCTCAGCCCCATCGGTCACATCGGCGCTTCCACTGTCCGAGCAGCCGGCCAGGGTGCAGGCAAGCATACCGGACAAGACAGTTAACATCACTTTCTTCATAGATTCATCCTCCGATCAGGTGGGTGGGAATAACGAAAAGGACTACGCGTGAAGGCGGGCACGAACGGCTTTATTGTTTGATGCCGGACAAGGCGATGCTTTCAATGATGTAGCGCTGAAGAAACAGATAAACAACAATGACCGGCAGCAGGCTCACAGTTGTAGCTGCCATTATGATGGAAGGCTGCTGGTTGATTCCGTTATTGTACGTAAACATCGCGAGTCCGATCTGGATCGTGTATTTCGATGCGGTTTTTAAAGCCAGCAAGGGCCATAGCATTTCGTTCCAAACGCCCAGAAAAAGCAGAATGACCATGGTCGCAATAATCGGCGTACACAAAGGCAGGTATACACGGCTGAATACGATGAATTCTTTGGCGCCGTCCAGCACGGCTGCCTCCCTCAAGGCTGACGGCAGCTGGTCGAAGAAGGCTTTGGCGAGAAAAGTCCCGAACGCGTAGTTAAGGGCGGGCAGATAAAACGCCCAGTACGTATCGATCAGCCCCATTTTGCTGAACAGTAAATATTGGGGGATCATCGTCATTTCAAAAGGAATCATCATCGTACTGAGTGCAAGCAGCAAAACGATGCCCGCCCCTTTGAACCTGATTTTGGAGAGCGCATAACCGGACATTAAGGCGGATAGAGCGCTTACGATAATAACGCCTCCGCTGACGACTGCGGAGTTTCCGATATAGCGCATCATCTTGATATTCGTAAAGGCAGCCTTGTAGGTTTTAATCGTGGGTTCCTCCGGCCACAGTTTCGGCGGAAACGTAATGTTGAGACGTGCTCCCCAATCAAAGCTCGTAACGAGCATCCAGAGGAACGGCACAATCATAATGAAGGACCCGAGAAACAAAATCAGCAAAAGTATCCATTGGTTGAACGGAACTTTTTTCCGTAAAAGCGGTGCCCGTGGATAAGCTGCAGGCGGCATCGTATCTCTCCTCCTTTTGCAGTGGCGTTCTGCCCGGATTGTTGGTCCGGGGGAAACTGGTCCTGCACTTCCCTTAGTCCATGCTGTCTTTTCGCCGGTTAACCATCATAAGTACAGTCGTTAGCAGCAGGATGATTACGAATAACAGGTAAGACGCTGCCGTAGCAAGGCCCATTTGAGCTGCCAGAAAAGCGTTCCGGTATATATAAAGAACGACTGTCATAAGACTGCCTCCGGGATTCCCGGCCGTCCCTCCAAGCAGCCATACATCGGTAAACCTCTTCATCCCCCCGATGGTTCCCATGATGAGCATAAAGCCAAAAATCGGACGCAAGTACGGGATAGTAATGTACAACCACTTGCTGTATGCGCTTGCCCCGTCGACTTCCGCTGCCTCATACAAATCCCTGGGCACACTTTGCAGCCCTGCCAGAAAAATAATCGTGTTGTAGCCGAGCGCGCCCCATAGGCTCATCAGTACAATACTGAAACGTGAAACGGCCGGATTCGTGAACCAGCCAACAGGATCTAGCCCGATCCAGCCCAGAACAAAATTCAAGAGCCCTTCTTTCGACGGAAAAAAAAGAAAGGAAAACAAGAGACTTGTCGCAACCGCAGAAACAACGTTGGGCAGAAAATAAACGGCTTTGAAGAAGTTTTTGCCGAACGTCCATCTCAGATTGTTGATCAGACTTGCCAGAATGAAAGAAAGCCCGATTCCAAGCAAGACCGACAGAATGCCCATGAGGAAGGTGTTTTCAAGGGCCTGCCAGAAAATCGGATCCTGAAGGACATACGTATAATTGCTCCAGCCTACGCAGTTGCCGGACAAAGTAAGACCTGTAGTTTGCTGAAAGCTCATATACAAAGCCGCAAACATCGGATAGATCGCGAAAACAAGCACACCTAGGATGAGTGGCGCACTAAACAAGTACCCCATCCAGTCGTTTCGGGTGAATCTTTTCCTATTGACTTGCTTGGATTTCCGATCTATAGATGTATACGCTTTCAAAGTTGATTTCGAGGGCAATGCTTCCTCCTCCTCTCTAAGTAAATAATCCCGACAGCTTGCCCATTTTTTAACGAAATGAGCCGTATTCTTTTCTAGCTATCTTCACGCCTGATTAAGGATAAGCCCCTCCTTTATATTCGTTAATTTTTCAGAAAATTTCGTTTTCATTTCCGTACATCTTATTAGGAGGTGGATATGAATATGAATATTTTCTTTTTGGTATTATTTGAAAGAATAATCCTCCAATTCCTATCCGAGAGAAGCGATATGCCTTGATTCCTGGTAAGTTCCTTCGTTGCGTCGTGAAGAATTGAGAAAATATATTTTGGCCTAAAAACAAAAAAGGAGCCCTTCCTTAATAGCAGGAAAGCTCCGAAAAAGTATAGTCTCACTTTTCTTTTTTTACGATCTGGTCCGTCCTTTTTTTAAAGATCAGCAGAATGCCTATACAGGGAATGAGATAATGTTCATGTCACGCGACATGGAACGACCCTGCACCTGCTTATCCTTTTTCCCGCTCCACTCACAATTTTACTCCGTACATCTTTCAGGATGGTGGCGAAGACCTTACCCTTCCCCATATAGGGTTAAATCTGCTGCTCTTTTTAACTTTTCACCCTCATTTTTTTGACCGCGTTTTCGGCAGCCTCCATAATCACTTCTCCCAATGTAGGATGGGGGTGAATCGTCATAGCCAAGTCCTCCACGGTTGCCCCCATCTCGATAGCAAGCGCAAGTTCCGATACGAGTGTCGATGCCTCCACTCCAACGATTTGTGCGCCCTTCACGATTCCAGAGGCCGGGTCCGCGACAATCTTGACAAATCCTTCGGGTTCCCTCAATGCCAATGCTCTTCCGTTAATCCCGAAAGAAGCTTTGCCGATCACAACCGGGATGGCGTTTGCCTTTGCTTCCGTTTCGCTTAAGCCGACGCTGGACAGCTCCGGATCCGAAAAGACGACGAGCGGCATGGCTTTATAGTCAACCTCGGACGTGAGGCCTGCAATGGCTTCTGCCGCCACCTTGGCTTCATAGGACGCCTTATGAGCGAGGGCCGGACCAGCCGTAATATCCCCAATTGCGAAAATATGCGGGATAGCCGTTCTGCACTGTTCGTCCGTCGCGATCAATCCCCTGTTCGTCACCGGCAGACCTATGCGTTCCAGTCCCAACTTGCCGTCCGTATTTGGTTTTCTGCCGATAGTGACTAATACATAGTCCGCTGTAACATGATGCTGCTCCTGATTTTTTGAATAATGCAGTGTAATTGAATCCGCATTCTGTACGACGTGCTCAGCTATCGCCCCGGTAATCATGTTAATACCATCGGCTTTCAACCGCCGGATAACCGGGACCACAAGGTCCGCCTCGAATCCAGGCAGTACTTGTTCTCCTCCCTCCAGAATCGTTACCTTTGTTCCAAATTTGGCATACATCTGCCCCAGTTCGACACCGATATATCCACCGCCTATAACGACCAGGCTGGCCGGAACCTCAGGGAGCGACAGAGCTTCTGTCGAAGACAAAACACGTCCTCCAACCGGGAATGCTTGCAGCTCAATCGGACGCGATCCTGTTGCCAGTATGGCGTACTTAAAAGAAACGGTTTGCTCCTGTCCGGATTGTTCGATAACAGCAGTATGTTCATCGACCAATCTAGCCTCTCCTTCCAGAATGCTCACACCTGCAGTATTTAATAAATAACGGACTCCGCCTGCCTGCTTAGTCACAATCCCTTGCTTGAAATCCTGAGCATTCTTAAATGACGCAGCCGCATCTGCCTGGTTGAACGATCGAAGCAAATCATAGCGATGCGATTCCGCAATTAATGCTTTGGATGGAATGCAACCCACGTTCGTGCAGACTCCGCCAAGCTGACCGCGTTCGACAATCGCCGTCTTCATACCAAGCTGTGAAGATCGCAGCGCCGCCACATAACCTCCCGGACCTGATCCAATAACCAACGTTTCTACGGATTCAAGCTTACTCATATCCCGATACCTCCAAGTTGAAGCCCTTTTATATGATGATGATCATAATATATTATAATCATCATATTTTAAAACCGTCAACAGCCGTGATTAGCCTTTCTTGAACGGCCAGTTACGGGGGTCCCCCTAAATTGACAGGTTTTATTATGACGCTTATAATATTTTGGAAACAGAATGATGAAGCAGCGGGGTGATTACAATGCCGTATCCCAAAGGCCATAAGACAAAAGTGCGGAATAAGATCGTAGAAAGTGCTGCCCAAGCTTTTCGCACCAAGGGGATTCATGACGTAAGCGTTCCGTTCATTATGAAGGGGGCCGGATTGACTCATGGAGGGTTTTATGCACACTTTGACAACAAAGAACAACTGGTTGCCGAAGCCTGTCGGTATGCCATCACCGATACGATCGCGCTTTTGCAGAAAGCCGCCGATCAGGAAAAACAGACCCCAAAAATCAATACGGTCATTGATTATTATTTAAGTACGTATCACCGCGACAAAACGGAGATGGGCTGCATTATTCCTGCCCTTTCTGCCGAAATCTCCCGTTCTTCAGAAGACGTCCGGGAAATATTCACCCATGAAGTGGAGCGGATGATTGCTTTTATCTCCAATCTTGCCGAAGTTGACGCGTCCAAAGGCAGCGCACTGTTCAGTACCATGGTGGGCTCTCTTGTTCTTGCACGGACTGTGAATGATCCTGAACTGAGCGGCAGCCTTCTCTCGGCGGGCAAGCATTCTGCCAAAGAACTGGTTAGGACCTTCCGTACTTGATAGATTCATGATCACGGCTGGACTCGTGTATCCTCTAACAGTCGGTGAAGAGCCGAATTATGTTTTGAAACGAGTAGCCTAACTTAAAGAGACAGCCCCCCAAGTTAGCGAAGCCGCTTCCTTCGCTGTCTCTTGTCTCCGGACATTGCTATGAAACATGCATCTATTATCCATTCTATAAATAATCTCCAAACAGCTCCGTTATGATCTCTTCATTCGGCTTTAACGAACCTCGCCATCCTGCCCAAGGCATCTCCATATCCGAGCGTCCTTTCGTATTATTCAATCGATCCTCACAGGAAGCGATATCTCCAAAATCCGTCCAAGTGTATGGGGTCAATGTTAAAAACGGATTCGGAATTACACCTACAATGGCCAGGGTATCTAAAATTCCCCGCTTGGTGTATTTGTCACCGCTTAAAATCTTGGCAGCTATTAAACGCTTTTCAAACTGGCCCGGTGTTTCGACATCGGAGGCAATTCGAAGCAAATCCATTAGTTTAGAAAAAGTTTGAACATCTTGCTCAGTCGGTTGCACAGCAGGCGCGTTCAAAAGATGGTTCAGATTGAGGTATGCGTAGTGGGGCTGAGATGTATAGGCATGTCCGATATAGAGGCAGTATTGAAAGTAAGCGTCATTTTCAAAGAGCGGCTTGTCTTTTCCCTGACAAACCCAGCAGCAGGCAAAGTGTCCTTGCTCATCGTAATTATGTATAGTCAGCGTATTTAATTTATGCCAGGCCGATAAAACGGAACGCCCTCGTGGATAACTTCCGCCAACCCCGGCAATGAAGGTTTCTATGCATCTTTTTTGGCTGAGAGCAGGGTTTTCTTTCAACGAAAGCAGCTTTTGCAAAATGTCATCATGATTAGTAAAAGCAACGACATCGTTGGAAATCCATCCATATTGCTCCAACATTTCTCGTTCTTTTTCTGACAATGCGCTTTCCGAATAGATGGAAACCGACCGCTCGCGGTCATAGTCGTAATTGTCGGAACGATATAGCTTTTTGAGTATACGCATGATTTGTGGAGTCATACAATCCATCCTTTCGCAGTTTTTTAGAGAGTGTTCAGTTTCCACTCCAATTGCTCGTTTCAGTTACAATAGCACGGGCCGGTATTTTTTCCAAGATGAAAAGCCCGCAAGCTAAATGCAGGCTCTTACATTTGGGGAAGGACAAGTTAAGTCTCCGGCAAATCCTTATGCGATAGAATCGCTCGCTTTTTCCCGCTTGATCCGCTCCAGCAAATCGTGCAGTTCGTCCTCCTCGCACCAGAAAAGCGGCTCCATCACATGCCGGATCCTGGGGCTTCTGACTAAGTCGAATTCAAGAAACGCAGGCGCAGTTTGAGTGTGCTCGTGAGCAGCTTCCTTTTGTTCGGACTGACCTGTCTTATTCGGGGCCGACAGAGCCATTTCCGGTGCACATGTTCCTGCTGACAAAAGAAGAATAACTTCCCTGGATATTCGGGTTAGTTCTTTCAGGAGCTTGGCCCGCACCTCGGGATGAAGCACTCGGATCATATCCGTCACGATACAAAGCTCAAACGTATTTGCCGGCAGGAAAGTGCGCAAGCCCAGCGAGTATTCGATTACCCGGGAAGGAAACTCTGCGCGGAAAAGTTCAAGCGTAGGCCGGTTATGCACATAGATATGCGAGACATCCATGTGTCTCACCAGTTCAGGATCATCGACTCCGATCAGCAGCGTATGGGACGATAAAGCTGTGCAGGCAGAGACCTTATCAAGCTCTTCGGCTGAATAGGCCGCAAGATCGGAGAGCTGCAGCGTATTCATTTTTTCAATGAATGCACCGTAGAAATGCCCCTGATACTCGGGAAACAGCTCCGTTTCGAGTTCCTTGAACTTGGTGTGCATCTGTATGCGGTTTTGGTAGTCCGAAAAAGCCTGCCGGTCGCCGGAAGAAGCGGACTCGTGCGGATAGTGAATCGCGTATGCTTGGCGGTCCGAGCGAAAATTCACTCCTTCCCGGTGCAATCGGTACGCGAAGTCGATATCCTCTACCCCCCAGCCCTTGTAGGATTCATCGAATCCTCCTATATCGAGTGCCGCTCGGGCCGGCACCGTAATCGCTCCCGAATATCCCAATTCCCACGGAAGCGCAAGCTGCTGAATGTCGTCCCGCATGTACAGGAAGAACGGCTCTCTGCGGTCTTTCCATACCGGAAGCTTGTTGAGCTTTACAGCGATTTCTCCAATATTGTCCGGCGTGATCCCCTCCACTACAGAAGTGTCCGTTACAGCGGGGTCCAGATCGATCCCGTACATACTGTGAAGGGTAACGACTGCGGGCGATTTCTCGTAAAGCGTGAAGATCCGGCTCACGAAATTTTGGGGCACCAGCATCCCCGCATCCAGAAAACAAACATATTCTCCGGCAGCCTCCCGGAGTCCCGTGTTTCTGGCGCAGGACCGTCCGGAATATTCATCGCGGGGCCGGTACATATACCGGAGCTTAGGTAAAACGGAACGAATCTGCTCGATATAGAAGGATGTACCGTCACTGGAGCCGTCATCTACGACGATCAGCTCCGCTTGCTCCGATTGAAACCATTCCGCGTCCTGCCGGGCCAAGTACTGCAATCCTTTATGCAGGAGAGGACCGCAGTTGTATGCCGGTATTACGATCGAGAGTTTCAACCTCTTCCCTCCTCCTAACGCCAATCGTTGTTCAGTGTCCGGTTGAATATAAACGCGCAGATTAAGACGCCGCCGACAGCCAGCAGCGCAATCAGCCCCATCGGCACATACAGCTCAGTTACTCCCGAGCCCGTCATCCATACCTGGCGTACGACCTGGACGTACCATTCCATGGGATTAATCGCAGCGATGAATTGAATCCATTTCGGCAGAAGCCGGATCGGCATCATAGCGCTCGACAGCATAATTAACGGCAGCAGAGTCAAATTCAGCACGGTGACGAATGAAACCGTCTTGCGGGTAAGAAGCGCCAGAATGTATGAGAACGAAGAAATTGCGACCGAAATCAGATAACCGAACAGGATAATCGCAAGAACGGACACGGTTGTCAAATTGCCGCTTGCGCCGATCAGAACGGAGATCAGCACAATCACAAGCGCCTGAACGACGCTCATTGCGGCCGAGTATGACAAATTTCCCAGGATAACAGCCGAACGACTGGACGGGGTTGAAATGATTTTTTCGATGACGCCGGACTGGATATCTTCAAGCAGGGCCATACCGGACCATCCCGACGCATACAAGGTTGTCATGACGACTACGCCCGGCGCAAAAAACAGCAAATAGTCGGCTCCGCTCTGCCCGAAGTCCGGGATGCTTGAAATCGGCGCCAGAATTTGTCCGAACAGCAGCAGCCAGATCAGTGGAGTGGACAAATTAAACAAGATATACAGCGGTTTTTTGACCGCATAAATATAATTGCGGTAAAACATGGAGCTGAAGTCATACCAGAACTGCTGCATTTTTATCATCAGCCAAGCTCCTTTTCGTATACTGAATCATGACATCGTCCAGGGTCGGCTGCGATATGCGTACGGAAGTCACGTGTAAATTTCTAGATGCGAACCAGTCAATCAACTGGCTGATATGCTTATGAGCATAATCGACCCAGAGACGAAGCTCCTCCCCGTTCTGACCGACGGAGATTTGCTGCAAGCTCATAAGCGGGAGCGCCTCTTGAATTTGCCGCTGCAGCAGCGATTCGTCGACCGCGGATATCGAAAATGAGAACGACAGGAAGATCTGGTCTCCTCCGACTTGGTCTTTAAGAACCTGCGGCTCGCCAATGCAGACACTATGACCGGAATCCATAATCATGATGCGGTCGCACAGCTTATCCGCTTCTTCCAGATAGTGCGTCGTGATGAATACGGTTGTTCCCCGGTTATGAAGAACCTTAAGCGCCTCCCACAACTGCTGCCGGTGCTCCAGATCAAGCCCGACTGTCGGCTCGTCCAGGAACAGGATCTTGGGACGGTGCAGCAGAGCCGAAGCGATGAACAGCCTGCGTTTCATGCCTCCCGAATAGGTGTAGAGCAGACGGTCCTTGACCGCCAGCAAATCCACCGTCTCCAGCGCATCCGAAATAGCGCGTTCCATCCCGGACGAACTTATGTGATAAAGCTTGCCGACCCATCTCAGGTTTTCATACGCGGTTAAGCCTTCATCCAGCCCGCCCTGTTGAGAAACGTAGCCGATCCTGCTCCTGATTTCGCGCGGCTGCTTTGCAATGGATTCACCGAATATCCGGATCACCCCGTCCGTGGGCCGGATTAAGGTGGTGAGCATTTTGAACGTTGTGCTCTTCCCCGCACCGTTAGGACCAAGCAGTCCAAAAACTTCGCCTTCGTTAACATCGAGTGTAACATCGTTTACCGCTCTGACGTTTCCCTTGTCATATACCTTGGTCACATGCTCAACTTCTATGATGGACATCGTTATCTCCCCCGCTTTTGCCTAAATTGCTCTGCGGCGATGCAGCTGCAAATCGATCCGGCAGCCTTTTCAGCAAGCGTTCTTCATCACGAATCAACTCTTCAAACTGTGGATAGAGACGCTCGTACTCCCCCGCGCTGTTTCTGAGAATGGCGAGAGCTACAAGGTGAGTAAATCTCGTCCACTTATTTGCGAGTGCTTCGATTTCCTTGCCGGCATCTATTCCCATTCCACGCAGGAAACCCAACAAATCCTGACGGCTTCTGAGAAGAATACGATGAAAGGCATGGATTTCGTTAACTTGCATCCTTATTTGCTCCGGAGGAATATGCTCACGCATCACTTTTAAGGAATCGGTGTAAATGCGGCCTTCGTGCAAGTTAAACTCCAAGGGATAATTTTGCACGGCAGACCGGTACAGCTCCAATTCATCCAAGCGGTCCATAGCGTTCTGGATGCTTTGTGTATCCTCGCATTCCCAGTACATGTAAGGCGTAAATTTCCCCGCTTGCCGGTAATTAAAAGCCGTATCCAGCATGAATTCAAGCTGTTCCGCTGAAACCATTGCATACTCGTTATTGTAAGGACTATAGACGCGGCAATCGCCCTTCTCCGTAAATTCCGTAAGCAGCAGATAGTTCCAGGAATCGCTGTCATAGGTTGTCGTCTCGAAAGGAGCGTGCTTGAGGTTGTGTGCGGCCGCAATAAATCCATGCTTCCCTGTATAATCCCTAGCGTAATTCACGGCCTGCTTGACATCCCGAAATTCGGGAACGACTGTGCGGATCACCGGGAATTCTTGCTGAAATTGTTCAATCAGGTCTCCGGGGTGAGGCCCCGAAAGCTTGGAATATCCGTGAACCACACAGTGAATAACCTGGAAATAATCCGGTCGGAGCAGCCATTTCTCCAGCGGAAACCGAAGCCCGTGCCGGATCGTCAGCTCGTTGTAAAAACAGCCCAACAGACAGTTGTAGGCGGGTTGAAGCGTCAAGGCGTCACACCGCCTCTGCTAGCTGATTCGAGCAGCCGCACAAGCCTCGGCGTTTTCTCCAGGGCGGTCAATTGATTCTGAATCCGCAAGGAAATTTCCGTACTCTTCCCCGCTAATCCTTCATGCAGCAGGGATTCGAAGCGTTCGCGAGCGAGATCATCCTCTCCGCATACGATTCCGAGACCGGCGCGCTCCATACAGAAGGCGTTGAAATTGCGTTCATACGTATCGGGAAAAAGCAGCCCCGGAACATGATGCCTCATCGCCGATACCATCATGGAATTGGAACCGGGCGTAATGCAGAGGCTCGAATGCGCCATGACGGTTTCGGACGGTACGAAAGGCTCGAAGCGAATCCGCTCCTCCGAAGACTGCAGAGGATGGTCCAGGAAAGCGGAATTGTACTTGCCGATGGCGAATACGGCGCGTACCGGATTCTTCTCAAACACGTTGTACATCATTTCGAACGTGCTGCGGGAATTGATACCGAAAGGGAGCGACGAGAGGTAAACAAATACGAGCGGCTCCTTGCAGGTGTGCTCCCATTGTTTAAACCAGCCCGGTTCCTCTTTGAATGCGTCCGGAACCAGCTGTCCGACAAATTCGGCTTCCGGCTCATACCGGAGCAGCTCGGGCTCCAGTTCTTTGCAGCTGGGCACAAGCAGCAGCTGACAGTGATCGAATAACGTACGGCAGACATGCTCCACGGGCGGCATGCCGTATTTATGGAGTACGCGGTTCCAGATATTGCGGACTCTTCTGAGAATGAGCTTGCGCCCGGGATGAAGATCTTCCAGTTCAATGTTGTGGGCCGGATGAAGGGGCCAATTGACGATTGAAGCGAGCCGGACGCCTTCGGTATGAGCCGAGATGGCGATCGTGAACTGCATATCGGCAAAAACCAGATCCGCCTGAAAGTCTCGGATCGTCGCCCTTTCCCGCTCAATCGTGTCGATCAGGTGAAAGTCATCCGCATGACCGGAGACGAAAATTAAATCTTCATAGGTGTGATAACCGAAGAACGGGAGCTTGTTCTCAATGTAGGCGGGCTTGGGCACAGACTCGTAGAAGCGGACCCCGCTCGGAAACAAATGACGAAAGGATGCTGGAGCCAGCACAGCAACCTCGTGTCCCGCCGCCGTTAACTGCTCGGCCGCCGCCATGCTTCTCACGGCGTGTCCGTAAGTTTCCGCCCAGTTGCTCGTTACCAGGAGTACCTTCATTTTCCCTCGGCCCCCTTCAAGAAAACGATCATTTCAGCTACTTTCGCAACCGTTTCCCCATTGACGGAAGCCTGGGCGTTTCCTTTTACAAACGGACCTTTATGACTCATGACCTCATAGAAAAGATCGAGTCTGTCGCCGGGCCCTACAGGCTTATTGAATTTGATTTCTTTCATGGAGGCGATCATTCCGACCGAAGGCGCTTGGTCGGGCTTGTGAATGGCAAATGCGCCAAGCTGCCCCATCGCTTCTGCAATGAAGACGCCGGGCATGATCGGTTCATCCGGGAAATGGCCCTGGAAAAACCATTCGTTGATCGATACATTTTTGTACCCTCTCGCCCATACCCCGGGCTCCACTTCCGTTACTCTGTCAATCAGCAGAAACGGATAACGATGCGGCAGTACGGATGTAACCGGAATTTCCATCGGACGACCTCCTGACTGGCGGTTGGATAAATAGCTGCTGCGACGTAAAATAAGGAAGAAAGCCGGAGATTTTCTCTGCTTTCATGGCTGTATGGCCCCCAGTTTATCCAGGACAAGCCGATGAATCCTGCGGATCGTACTGAAGTGCTCTAAATCGAGCGTCCGGTAATCGATGCTGATCCGGTACCGGCGTTCCAACTGTTCGATGAGCCAAATCAGCGAGAAGGAATCAAGCTGCAACGGCATATCCGATTCCACTTGTTCGTCCAGGGTTTGAAAAAGACCCGATTCTATGACAATTGACTTGATGTCAGCGATGTGTACCATGAGAAAGCTCCTTTAACAATTCTCCTCGCAGCAATTTGCCGGCAGCCGATAAGGGAAGCTGTTCGATTGCATGCAACTTTTTGGGGATTTTATAATCCGAAAGAACGTTCCGAAGCCAATGCGAGATGTCGTCAAGCGGCTCGGTCGCCGTTGGCTCATTCCACACGATGAAGGCTTCGATGACGCGTTCGAGAACCGGATGCTCGTAGTGCACGGCTGCGGCCTCTCGGATCAACGGATGTTCTCTCAGAGCCGCTTCGATTTCCTGGAGCGTGACTTTAAGTCCTCCGATACTGATCTGATCGTTGCTGCGGCCGGTCACCGTAAGAAAGCCGTGCTCATCGATGTGAACAAGGTCCTGCGTATATAAAATTCCGCTGGTCCCGTCTCCATCGGGGTCGGGTATCCAATTGTCCTGCTTCCCTGTATAAGGGCTGTTATCCAGACGGATCGCCAATTGAAGCTGCTCCTCGCTCCATTCGTAGCGGATATGCCGCGAGATTTTACCGAGGGAAGGCGGATGGCTGTCCGTAAAGTCAACCGAGATATAGCCGATTTCGCTCATTCCGTACTGCTGTCCGATCGGCAGGCCGATGCGTTCACGATATCTGCCGGCCAAATCCGCCGGGAGCGGCCCTCCGGAAGAGATTAGATACAGGGGCTTACCGCTCCGGACGTGACCGGATTGAGAGAAAAACTCCTCCATACGGGCTTCCATCAGCTTGTAATGGAAAGCCACACCGTACACATGCGATGCTTCGTAGCGTTCGATGGACGAAACGATTTCCTCTCCGTTTATGAAGTCGGGGAATGCGACGGTTCCTCCTTGCAGCAGCGTATGCATGGCAGCCGACATCAGACCCAGCGCGTGACTTAACGGAACCAGACACAACACCAGGCTGTTTTCACTGGGGCTTCCCTCTTCGCGGGCATAGCCGTCCCATTCATCCAGCAACGACTGATAGGTGCGTGTAATTGACTTCGGTGTTCCCGTCGAACCTGAACTGAACAAAGTAAGCGCTTCCCAACGGTTCGGAAGGAGTTGCTCCTCGCCCGTATTTTTGCTGTCGTATGCGACGCGATTACTATCTTCCCCGTCTCCCGCTGACAGGAAGAAGGGAACTTCCGCTTGAAAGAACGAAACGACCGGCTTGGGATTCCGGGACTCGGCACTTATGATCAGATCCGGTGAAAAGAGACGAAGACGAGCCTGCTTTTCGTCTTCTTTCATCCGCTGATCCAGCAGAAGAACGTGGTTGCGCTGCTGCCAGTTCGCCGCTGTCCATTCGAGCAGCGTATACGAATCCGGCAGGTCAATGGCAACCCGGCAGTTCTTCCAGCTCCGGTCGTCCAGCCATTTCTTTTTGTCCCCAATTCTGCGGTTTAGCTCGGCGTAGGACAAGCTCAGCTCTGACGACAGGAGGGCTGTTTTAGAGAGAGGCTTGAATGAGATCATAATCGCCCCACCCCTTCGGAAGGAACATAAAGACCGTAACCCCGGGCTGCATTACGCTCATACTTTTCGAGCCACGGCTCCAGAGCGAGGACGGGTTTCAGGCCCCGGTTCTTTGCCTGTTCCGCCGATTCGACGGCAAGCGAAATGACGCCCCCTAATGCGTTGGGGTCTCCTCCCTCTCCCGCGTGATCCGAAATCCAGTGTGAAGACCGGATGGACCGGGTATCGCACAGGACGAGCAGCACGAGATCCGCTTCGCCGTCCTCGATATAGTCCTTCGCCTGCCGGATCAGTGCACGCACACCTGCAGCCGTAACGCTGATACAGCTTAGCGGGCCGTGCACAGCGAGTTCTTTGGCGATGTATCCCATGACAGAACTCGGCACAGAGGGAGGGAACATGATCGGGCTGACTTTCCTGCCCTGCAGCAAATCCTTGCTCGTCTCCTGGAGCGTCATCATGTCGGTGAACAAGCTTCCGAGCAGGATCGCCTTGCGTGCCGGCTGGATATCCCGGGATCTCGCTTGTTCTGCCGCTTTCATCGCCGCATGGTAAATCAGCGGATTATACGAGGAGCGGACAAATCCCCGCAGAGGCGGGATGGGATCGTTTTCGCTCTGTTCGTGAAAACCGGTGACCACCACCTGCATCTTCCGTGTATCCAGTCTGCGCGACTGCTCTGAGATTTCCTTCATGATGATTCCCCTCCATTCCATCTGCGGAAAAGAAGTGTGCAGTTATTCCCGCCGAATGCTCTTGAGTTGGACATCACCACGTCCAGACTCTTCTGCCGGGAGCCCTCCGTCACATAGTCCAAATCCAGCCCTTCATCGGTTTCAACAAAATTCGCGGTTGGAGGAATCCTCCCATGAGTCAAGGCAAGAACAGAGATAATCGCTTCGACGGCACCGGTAGCTTCCAGCATATGACCCGTTGTCGATTTCGTGGAACTGACGGGAATTTTGCGGGCGTACTCTCCGAAAACTTGCTTGAGCGCATTCGTCTCGCTGCTGTCATTCAGCGGCGTCCCGGTTCCGTGCGCATTGATATAATCCACTTCTTCCGGTCTGCAGTTCGCTTGGCGCAGGGCAGTCTTCATCGATCTCGCCAGTCCGTCTCCTTCAGGATCGGGCTGCGTGATATGGAAACCGTCCGAGCTTAGGCCCCAGCCGATCATTTCTGCCAAAGGCTCGGCTCCTCTTGAAAGGGCATGCTCAAGTTCCTCCAAAACGAGAATAGCCGCGCCGTCGCCGATGAGAAGACCGCTGCGATGCTTGCTGAACGGACGTACGACTTCTTCCGCCATAGCCCGGCCCGAATCGAAATTATAAAAAACGATCGGGTAGAGAACGTTGATCCCGCCTGCCGCTGCGACCGGAGTTCTCCCTTTGCGAACCTGATCGAAGCCGTATCCGATCGCATTAGCTGAGGCCACGCACGCATTGGTAAAGGCAAGGCGTTCACCGGTGGAACCGATTATGCCGGCAACCGCCGCCGCCTGCTCGTAGGGATTGGAATCATGAATGGATACCGGTCGATCGCCTTCCGATCGCATAAATTCGGATTTTCTGTTTGCGAATTCCTCTGCCTCCCAGTCAGGCGAGAACTGCTCGTAATAGTTCAGAAGATGAGTGCCGTCTCCCAAATTTCCGACAGCCACTGCAGCTTTCTCCAGACTGCTCCGGTGATTCACCGGGTCGAGCCCGGCCATTACTAAAGCCCGCTCCGTGCAGTACTCTGTAAAAAACTTGTAGGAACGTTCTTCGACAGGCGCCTCACCGCCTACTTTCGTATAGCTTCTGGAAGTATCGATACTCTGCAAAGGCCGGAAACAATGCTTGCCCTCAAATACTTTGTCGAGAATGGGATCCTCCCCTAACCCGAAAGGGGTCACAACCCCGTATCCGGTTATAACGACACGTTTATCCATGAATCAGCTGCTGCCTTTGGATAAATTCATGAAGTTCCGCGATGTTCATCTTCCCAACCTTGTCGATATCGTCATCGGCCACTTTGAACTGAAATTCTTCTTCCAGGTTTACGATCAGTTCGAATAAAGAAATGGAATCCAGGCTGAATTCCTGGGCAATCGGTTCTTCCGGATTTACATCCGGCTTGACCTCAATGTTCATTTTCTCCTCACAAATGCGGGTAATGAGAGCTTTCATTTCGGTAATCGCTTCCATAAATTTTCCTCCTTAATCGGCTGTAATCGGATGACCGGATGCGCACAGCGGCTCCAGAACAATTTTCCTATCGCCTCTATTCAGCAGCGTGATCAGCTCACTCCTGGCACTCACCTGGATGCGCTCCATCATTAACTTACGCGGGCTCAAGGCAAGCTCCGTTCGGAAGCGCGGGGTAAGATGCGGTGAAACGACCGGCATGCTTATCGACATAGGGCCGGCCGGTTGGACGGGATATTCGTTCTCGAAATCAGAATCATACACATACACGATTTTACTGGCGGTTCTTAGAAGTTCCGTTATAATTTGTTGCATCATATAAGTCGGAAACAAAAGAATAAAATCGGTTATTAACGCTACGTCGAAAAAACTGTTTTCGTAAGGGGTATCACAGCCGAGCTGGCAATGGATTTCTTGTGAGAGAGAAGATTGGAACATACCCTCCAATCGGTGATTCCAAAGGTAGATATGAGTGGGGTTCAACTGCCTGGCCAAGTTCTGTTCGCTTACTCCAAGCAATAAGGAAGTGGATGCGCCTCGAATGTGCTCGTTATACAGGTGTTGAATAAAGGGGGCCGTAAATTTTTTCATTAACAGGGATAAATCGATGTACAGCAGCTTTTCAAGAAAAGCGGAGTAAAACATCCCTTGATAGTGCGGGTAAGCCTCCGTTTCCAGCTGCCACAGTTTGCGGTGAATACAGCGTTTGTTGCGAAAATCGTTTTCCATTCGGTCTTCGGATCTGACGATGGGATGCGGCAGATGCAGCACAAAGGCGTACCTCTCCGAACGGAAAGAACATCCCGCTCTGTAAAGCCGGTAAGCGAAATCAATATCCTCCGAGCCCCAGCCTCTAAAATTCTCGTCATACCCTCCCGCCTCATGAACACGCGAAGCAGACACGCTCATGGCGCCCCCCAGTCCCATCTCCCAAGGCGCGGCAAGCAGATCCAGATTGTCTCGGAGCATCCTGAGCGCCTGATACCGGCTGTCCTGCCATACCGGTGACACGGACAGTTTCGAAGCCTCCTCTCGCAGATTGAGCGGGGACATCTTATGGACAACGGTTGTATCGTCACGCTCAGGGTCCGCATTAAGCCCGAGTACCATGTGCAAAAGCACCAGATCCGGCCGCTCCCGGAACCGGTCGATAACCGTGTCCAGATAGTCAGGCGGTACGATTATTCCGGCATCCAGAAAACATAAGAGATCACCGGTCGCCGCACAAATCCCTCGATTGCGGGCACGGGATCGGCTGGAATTTTCATCGCGGGGGATATACAGATAAGTCAGACGATCCAGACTTTCCCGCGCCGCTTCAACTAGTTCCGCCGTATCGTCCGTAGATCCGTCGTCTACGACGATGACTTCGAACTCTGTCCGGCTCTCATTACGCTGGGCCGCGAGATACCGCAATCCCTCGGCCATAAAGCTACCCGAGTTGTACGTCGGAATAACAAATGAAACCTTATATGTCATTTTCATCTCCTATCGCAGTAATAAATGAAAACCTTGAATTTTATTCAGCCCCACGGATGCCTGATCCTTTATCCCTCCTCCTTCCTTATTACCTACAAGTATAGAGAAAAAAATGTTATTTTCAAGCAAATATGATATTTTTTAAGTATATAATTCGACTTTTATAACCATACAGGGGTCAATAAATTTGTAGAGAAAATGAATCATGTTTTCGGAATTATTTCCAATCATTCTATCTTACTGCTAATTAATTGAATAATTAACCATTATATATATAATCAAGAGTAAGAAACAAAGATTAAAGGAGGCATTATGACAATTTACGCGGACAACGAACAGGATCAGCTCCTCATATCCGATCTTCTGCTGCAAACGGACGGATCGACAACACGAACGATCGAGATTATCGTCCGTAATCAAGTGAACATTCATGTGTATGAACATGAACGGACAGTTTCGGAATCTGTTCCTGAAGACGTCCGGCAAGCTTTTCCGGCCAACGGACAGTTCATCAGACGCCTATCGAGCCTAACATTGCCCGGCCGTGTGTTGTCTTATAATATCGTGTATGCGAACCTGCTGACACTCCCGGCAGATTTGGCCAGGCAGCTTGATAACCGGCAGTTTCCGCTCGGCAAACTGCTGGCTGAATATCCGACACGAAGGGAAATAACGGAGACAGGAATCGAACACAGAAGCGGCATGGAAGCATTCGCACCCTATTCCCTGACCGCTTCCGCTTACCTTATGAAAAAATATAAAATCATGGGAGGAGATTCGTGCTGGTTCTACCTGATCGAATATTTTGACCTGGACGCCATTGTCCGTTCCGCTTCCCGCATTGCCTCCAGCAAACCATAATTCCAAACTCACGCAAATCGCTTTTGGAGATCTTATAGGCAGAACATTTTCACTTGAATTTTAGGGTCATCAAAAAAGCAATAAACAGGATACAACAGCCCGCTATGAAGGGAGCGAACATATTCATTTCAAATAAGAATCCGGCTTGAATGGGCCCTATGATATTGCCCAAACTCATATAGGCATTATTCATACCGGCCACATATCCTGTTCGTTCCCTGCCATCTTCGATAATCTTGTATTGAGAGCTGGACGGAGCATGGCGGTTGCAAAGAAAATAACGGAAGTTATACTGTTAAAAACCTACTTTCGTCAGCTCATTGTTCCACACAGCTGCTCTCCGGTTGTACCCGGCTCCGATCATGGGGGTAGCAAATCAGAGCTGCAGTACGGTGATGGGCTCGTTTTCACAAATTTCACCGTTGTCACGGAAACCGAAGCTTTCATAGAGCTTTTTGGCAGCGAAGTTATCAGTTCCATAAGGAATCCAGCAGTAACGTGCTGGCCCGGCCGGAAAGGTTCGGATATATTCCAAGATTTTGGTCATGGCTTCTCGGCCGTAGCCCCGGTTCTGATTGTGCTTGTCAATCATTAGTCGTAAGATACAATAGCTGTCATCTGCAATTGACGGGAGCTCGTATCCGGTGATTCCATAAGTCAGCATAACAAAACCGACAGGCTGCTCATCTTCATAAATAGCAAACGGAAATGGATGTCCCCCATTGGTTGCAAGGACATAACAAGAAGCCATGCTTGACAGATTGGACGCTACGAAGCGGCGTTGTTCTTCTGAAACTTCCAAGTTAAATATGGCACGTCGGTTTTCCAATGTGATTTTTCTGAGAGTAATCATATAGAGTTTCTCCCTTCATTACTTGGTTTGTTCATCAAAATAGGTTTATTCTCGTTTGGCTGATCTTAAAGTCGTTTAATCATATGAATATCGTCCGGCTCTTTTTCAAACAGCTCCTCATCGACTTCCGACGTAACGGCCGAACCGCAGCTTGTGTAAAAATTTACAGCGGATTCTGTTTCTGTAGAGGAGATGTATAAGTACTTCGCGCCTTTTTCAATGGCCGCTTTACTTAACTCATCCATTATTCGGCTGCCTATTCCTTGTCTCCGGTAATCCCGGGTAACATACATAAGGTCTATCTGAAGCCGGTCATTCTCTTTGCCTCTAAACTTATTAGCCAGGACACCGAACCCGACTAATGTATCCCCGTCGTATGCTCCGAAAGCTGTACCGCCGTTTTTTAGCTCATACTCATACCTTGAAATGACAGCGTTATAATCGTCTTCTTTCCAGTTAGAGCATTCATGACCTGTTTTTATTTCCTCCAGAACTTCATTTTTGCATGTATAGATAAGTTCTATGGTTTCGGAACGGTCTATATCGCGTATTTTAAACGAATCTTCGAGTTTCATCTGAATGATTGAAACCATACTCTTCCCCCCTATTGCATTTCTGCGTTTTACTTCATATTACTTAAATGTCTCTGCGAATAAAAGCTGACGTTGAAAATATTTCGATGCGAATCGCCGTGCAATCGCCACGCATAGTACGGCACCGGTATTTAAAGCATTATTCGGACCGATGAGCAAGATATTGAGAAAGGGATCCGCATCCTTTGGGAAGCATCGGAAAAGCCCGGTCAAATGACCGGGCTTTTCCTGCTTACTCATTTCGCGTCATTGTCATCCGCAAGTAAGCTCCGGATATAAAATTCCTGCTGTTTAAGCATATAATCCGAAGCATTTCTCAGCAGCTCGGCAAAGAGCAGGCTTTTTTCCTCCCCTAGATGCTGAACGAGACCGACGAACATATTGAGGCGGGCTTCATTAATGTGTTGGATATACTTTTTGCCTTTATCCGAAAGCCGGATTCTGACAACCCGCCGATCGGCGGGGTCGGCGTGACGCTCGACAAGTTCCTGTCCTTCCAAACTGTTGATATGCTGGGTTACCGTTGGCGAAGTGACATTCAGTTTTCCGCTGATTTCCGAAACTTTCATTCCCGGACTTTCATCTTCGACATGCATACTAATGAAATAGAGAACCATTATTTCGCCCGGCTTTTGATTGTGTACCGCGCGATTCTGCATCATATTTCCGCCGACCTGCGCTTGGAAATACGATTCCATTAACTGCTCTGCGGTTTGCTTCCGCTCATCCGTCAATCCGTTCACTCCCCTAATATGAATAACATGTGAGATGCAAAGATACGATTGTTCTATGATTTCATTGCGTCTTTATATCGCGCTGCGATAGTGTGAAAGACTTCCTTGGGCTCCCAAGGCATGTCGGGGTAAGTCATGCCGCAGGTTTCTGGCAGCACCCGGACAATCCCGTATGAGGCTCGATCAAAATCACGATCGGGATCTTCATCGTACGGCAAGTTGTGGCTAGCAAAGGTGCACCAGAAGGCCGTGTCGACTCCGGATTCTTCGAAAATGTCGACACTGTTGTTAAAATACTGGCTTTGTTCGGACTCGTCACGCTCGTAGCTGCCTTTCAGCCCAACTGCCTGCGCACCGTCCCACTCTACGATGAACATTCCACGTGCCCCCAGATCGGTCGCACCCTTGAAGGTTGTGCATCCGAACTCGGAGATCACCAGAGGTTTGTTTGAGCCGGCCAGCTTCTTGATTGAATCCGCATAAAGATGAGCAACCTCGGCAGAGTTGTAGGCGTCGACAGCGCTGAAGTCGAAAGGTTCCCAGTTCACAGGTTCGCTGGGCAGGGCAGCGTACGTAACGGGACCCCCGAATCGGGCTCGCACGACGTCTACGCCACGTGTCAAAAAGCCGTTGAGCAGAGCCGGTAATTTGGCGAACGCGGACCGGCTAACCGCCTGTTCGGACAATGCCGCGAGGCGCTCCGACAAAGTCTCGCCCGGAAGGAAACCTCGGGTAAAGAGCATGAGTTCGGCACCCGTCACCATGACCACCTTCGCCCCCGTAAGCCGGAGGCGTTCGGCGCGTTCTGCACAGTCTGCGAGCAAGTCGAGCAGCTCATCTTGGTCCAGATCGTTTGTGAACGGCGAGAACCATACCTCAAGGCCCGCTGCCGCAGCCGCTTGTGAAGCGATCTCCAGGCGAACGGGCTCGCCGCCCGTTACTCGTACGGCCGTGCAGTGCAGATCATGCCGTATAATCTCCATCTCCCTCTTCACTCTCGTCGCATCGAAATCGGGGTGTGTGCTGGTTCCCTCACTTAGAAATCCCGTGTCATAGGTCACTCCACGCATGCGCATAATGGACGACCTCCTTTCGTTTTCATCCTAAGTAGGACGTTTATATATTAGGTAATCAATTATATAGGTAACCTAAGTATATGCGTGTGAACGCAGGTAGTCAACCGGGTATTTTCCACATAGGATTAGTTCAGTCAGTAGAATCCATAGAAATGCCGCGGAGGAATGATTCATGAAGAAGATGGCTTCCGTACTCATGACCGCTACGCGGAATGGTTCCACTGATTGTCTGGTCGCCATGTATTTTAGCCCATAAATCTTTAATGACATTAATTACCGACTCCAGGTACCCTTAAAGTAGGGTTGAAAATTTATGCTTACGGAATTTTATAGGAGTTCTTGTTGGGATCAATCCGATATCCTGTATCGTTAAAACACAAAAAGCCGCGATTACCGCGACTTCATTTGCATCTAAAAGAAGCCGATGTGTCGGCATCCTTTCAAAAAATTAACTAAATAGTTTACAAGATCAGCAGAAAATCAGAGTCGCAATACGATGATTGACTCGTTTTCGCAAATTTCGCCGTTGTCACGGAAACCGAAGCTTTTATCTTATTGTATCAAGCTGCTGACGGATTGTTTTTCTTTCCACATCATCGTAATGACAAGACCAATAAACATAATGACTGCAGCAAAGAGATACGGATAGTTGATGTTTACATCAAATAAGATACCGCCTAACGCGGGCCCGAAGATATTGCCCAGGCTTGTATAGGTTGAGTTCATTCCGGCGATAAATCCTTGTTCTTTTTCGGCAGTTTTTGATAAATAGGTCGTTAATGCCGGTCGCAGCAAATCAAATGCGAGAAAGATGAAGCAAGTTATTAGCAAAATGGCTAAATAGCTGGAGACCATCGTAGATGCTACCGCTAATACTACGCCAGAAATTAAGCAAATCTGGATAAGTTTCTTTTCACCGAGTTTATCTACCATTTTACCAAACATAAAGACCTGAACTACAACCCCGAAGATTGAGCTGATTGTGATAATGGTAGCAATATTTCCCGGAGTGAAACCGAATTTATGATCAGAATACAGACTAAATACAGTTTCATATGCCGATAAACCAAAGGCCAGTACAAACACAATAATAAAGGCAATCATGTATAGTGGATGAAGGGATCGTTTGAGATCCATTACAAAGTTGGTATCTTTTTTAAGCTGAGTGATTTCCAAAAGCTGCTGTTTGGTTAGCGGCTCTTTTAAAATAAACAGGGATGAAATACAGGTGATTAATGCGAAGCCGGCAGCAAAGTAGAATGGGGCGCGCACACCCAGCTCAGCAATAAAACCTCCGATACCCGGGCCGATAATAAAACCGATACTAATGGCGGCAGATATATAGCCCATCGCTTTTGGCCTTTCCTCTACCGAGGTAACATCTGCAACAAAGGCAGTTACAGCCGGCATAATAAATGCACCACTGATGCCTCCTAGAATTCTGGATAGATAAAGAACGGATACATGGGTACCTAAACCAAAGATCACCTCGGATACACTGAAGAGAAATAAGCCGATTAAGATCATGTTTTTTCTGCCATAACAGTCAATCCATCGTCCTGCCAGGGGAGACATGAGTAATTGTGCGATCGAAAATGCCGCTATTAGATAACCCATCGTTTGACCTGATAAATGCATCATATTCATAAAGGATGGCATAACAGGGATGATAAGTCCGATTCCTAGAAAAACGATGAATATATTACTTAATAGAATGAGTAAGACTGTTTTTTGTTCTTTCAATGGTTTCTTCATGAAGCAATACCTCTTTCTGTACCATCATAGCTGTGAAATCCCTCTCCAAAATACGGTCCATGAGGCATTTAGTTTATCGTTTAAACGTTTTTCATTATTACCATATGCAAGCTCGAGCATGATCGAATCCACTATCCCTAAGAAGGCAAGAGTCGGGATGAAGGCTGTATCCTCCGTGATAGCTTTGGCATCGATCCAAGCTTGAAATTTGTTTTCCAATACGGTTTGAATCTTTTGTTCCGTATCGAAAACTTCTTCATTAATCGCTGTTGCAAGATGGAGAGGTGGAAAAAAAGACATACGCAGCCAAAACTTTAACTGCTCGCTCTGTTGAAACAAATCAATGACCAATTGCAAATATCCCAATAAATCCGCTTTGGGGTTTTGGGTATCCACCTTACTCAAATAGTCTAGTTTCGAAGAAATTTCCGTCTCTTTGGCATCTTGTAAAACTTGTAGAAACAGATCATCTTTCCCTTTGAAATGAGCATAGAGAGACTGTTTTTTCATCCCGACATTCTCGGCAATTTGAGATAGAGATGCTCCCTCATACCCATGAATTGTGAAAAATTTTAAAGCGATATCTTTAATCTCTTTACTTTTCAATAGTATCACCTCGATAATTAACGAACGTTCGTCAGTTATTTTATCAAATATAAATTTTTCATGCAAATGTAAGTTGCTTTTGATACAAAAGGACACATAGAACTCATTCTTTAAGTTCCTTCTGGCTGACGTTGAAAATTATTTTGCTGCAAATATTTCTACACAAAAAAACCTGTCGTGTCGACAGGTTTAATACTTATTTGTGCGAGGCCGAGAACATGGAGCGCCTCATTTCTGTTAAGGAAGTCCGGAAGAGCGCTGCCTACCGGCTCCAATCCTACTCCGGGCGGTTATTATACGGTCGAATGTTTATTCTACCCTTGAGCGTCTTCGTCCATTTTGTATTCTAAAATATCTCCGGGCTGACAATCCAGCGCCTTGCAAATCGCCTCTAAAGTCGATAAGCGAACCGCTTTTGCCTTCCCGTTCTTCAATATGGATAGGTTAGCCATCGTGATTCCAACCCTCTCCGAAAGTTCCGTTACGCTCATTTTTCTTTTAGCCAACATCACGTCAATATTGATTATAATCGCCATGTTATTCACCTCAGACCGTCAAATCGTTTTCTGATTTTATATCGATTGCCTCTTTTAAAAGCTTTTGGAGAACCGCAGCGAAAACGGCGACCACCATGGAAGCGAATATCAGGACCATTCCGATAACAATGAAACCCGGAGCGTCGTCTTTCTCCGCCATAAGATAGAAAAGCGGCATGCCTGCGACATACAAACCCCCGAAAATGAGGGCACACGTTTTTATAATTTTCAATGCCTGTACGGATAACTCCGAGAAAGCTTTGTTCTTGTCAATGTAGCTTAAAAGTTTGAAAGCCTGATACAGGGCAAAGTAAAAGGGTAGCGCCGTTGCATACAAGTCAATCCATAGGAGATATTTCAAGTAACTATGTTCCGGATATAATTCCGCTGCAAAATTTGCAATTCCGGGCACCAAAAAAATACACATAGCAAGAACCGGGACTCCGATAAGAATAAGAGCTATTTTTAAAAAGAGTGTTGTTCCTCGTTCCATAATGCACCTCACTTAAAGTTATTGTCATTCTGAATTTAACATTAAATTTATCGCAATTCAATATATTTTGATTGATTTAAAATATTTCTTGATTGTTTTGTATACTCTTCTTAATTTTACGCAAAAATAAAAAGCATTTCTCTTGGCAAAGAAATGCTTTATAACGATGCACTATTCGATTTATGACCGGATCAGCCTACACCGGCTCTGGATCGCAATGGCAATCCCATTAAAAGCGGCCATTAATTTTGCTCAGCAATTCCAAAATTCGCTAGACCGCCATCAATATTGGAGTGGACGCTTCCTGATTAGCCGATCAGAAATTTCGCACCAAATCCTTTACCCGAACGATGAGCGTTCTGAAGCTCTTGCTCACAGACACTCCCAAGAAAAACAACGTTCTCCGGATATAGCTTACCTAATAGCGCCCATAGCACAAGTGGGTTGCCATCGGCTGAAATAAAATGTATACCTGACTCGTTTGTTACCAGACCGTGCAGGTTCAGGATGTCACAGACATCGTGAGTGCTGATCTCAGTTGGTGTCTCTGTACGCTCTGTAGTAGACCCGGATTGCTCCACCGGGTGATACATAAACCTGTGGCCTCTAAAGGCCTGGCCGAGATCCACTGTATACTCAACAGAGTGGATAGCCAACTTGTAATGTAGCACGACCCGCTCTTTGTCGCCCGATGGAACAATCCGAGCTTCGACTATATTCTTCAACCCCTGATCAGGTAGCTGCAATCCAGTGCTCTTGATGCCACCGGCTGTCTGACTGCGTGGTGCGGCAAAATAATCACTGTATTCATAGTCAAAAGCTATGGATGCGGGCTTATTGTCATTACCAGCCATGACTGGTAGTACAGGGTACCAGCGAAGTAAATAACGGGAAGCGGTCAACTGCCCAGAACTGAGACTTGCCGGAAGTATGGTGCCGAGCTGGTATTGAAAGCCGTATCCTACCGTGGATAGCTCCGGACTTAGCACGTTTTGGGCAAATTGTACGATCGTCTTATGAGACATCTTTTTGCTTAGAAGCTTGTAGAAAAACTCCTCCCGGCCTCGCTCGACAAATCTCAGGCCTTTGCCCCGACTGCTGTCATCCGGTATTTCGATCGGCACTTCTTCCCAATTCTCGAAAGGCAGGAGCGCGTCCCTTAACAGGATGAGTTGGTGCAGGTATTCATTGAACATCTGCATGACATCAGGACCGCCCGCAGGGCCCATTAACATACTAGCAACCTGTTGTGTCCATAGATGGTTATCGCAGCGGCTTCTGAAATGCAACTGATCAAGGGTGGAGTTTCCATTGGCTTTGGATGCCCATTTTTCGGAGTTGAACTCACGCGCCCAGCGAGATATTTCTTCTCCGATACGTTGTGCCTGCCGGGTCAACTCGATTCCAGGCTCAGTCTCAAGAGCCAGCTGTTCGAGCGGCAAATCCGACTCTCTCCCGGAAATCGCCAGATTAGCCTGGAGATTATACAGCAACGCCTCCGCGTCAGCCGCCGTTCCAAGCTGAACAAGTACGGCCTCCAATAATGTGTCCAATTCTCTTACGATATCTTTGGCGCGGTATACGCCTGCTGAAAGATTCCAATCCACGGCTCCATTATCAAGCTGCACGAGGGTACTGACAGGCGACTGGACAACCAGGGATTCAATATTCAGCTCATTTCCTAAAACAATACTTTTGTTTCCTATAATCAGACGATTGTTATGATTCAATCTCAGCATCTCCTTTCAGGCAAGTGCTTCATTAATTTAATACATTTACATCTATCGAAATATAAAACAAAAAATTAATCCAGATCTCCCCCCAGCACAACATGACGCTTTAATGTATCTTGATTGATTTGATAAAAATGATAGGTCCCTTCCTTACGCGACAGCCTTAATACCCCGCAGTCGACGAGCTGTTTCAGATGATGCGAAAGAGTGGAGCCTTTAAAATGCAGATGATCTCCAATCTCGGTACAGCTTAATTCTTTATGCTTGTTTAAAAGCTTTACAATATTTAACCGGGTTGGTTCCCCCAGTGCTTTGAATATTTTTACCGCTTCATGATGTGATTGCACATTATTCATGGGTTGCCATCCTCGTCTTATTCGATATTTCTATATTTACCGATATATTAAAGGATTGAAGTTTCCTTTGTCAACATTTCCTTTAAGTGTAGTCTGCAACTGGACCGGCATACCTTTGTCATCCGAAAGCATGTATCTTTTCGTTACAATGTCATGGCGTGTCCGTACCTAGCGAGGAACGCTTCCTTCGCTTTGTAATCCTTCATCACGCTTCCGACGCGCCGCCAGAAGGATCGATCATGATTCATATGCAAGAGATGACAAAGCTCGTGTATGACCACGTAATCAATAACGTCAACGGGCGCCATTGCCAGACGGTAATTGAAGGTAAGATGCTTAGCCGAGTTACAGCTCCCCCACTTCGTTCGGGACTCCTCGATGATGAAGGATTTGGGCGTGACTTTCAGCTGCTTCTGATAGATTTTTATGCGCTCCCCGATCACCTTCTTACAGCTCGCGAAGTAAAACTTCTTCAGATCATCTTGAAGCTCTTGTTCCGTACGTCCGTTTGTCTCGATTAACTCATGAAGCGGATAATATCGGCCCAGATGAAGGAACTTGCCTTCCTCTTCGTATTCCCTGAACTTCCGAGGCGCGCGAGCAGCCTCAATCGCTTGCAATTGCTTCAGAATTTTATTCCCATGCTGCCTTACCGCGTTCATCACCACATCATCAGCCGTATGATTCGGCGCCTTCACCGTGACGAGACCCGAAGGATCGATTTGGAGCGAGAGCTTTTTGCGCGGACCGTATTCCACGTGAACTTCTATTTGTTGTTGGCCGAGTACGATTTTCATCATCAACATCATTTCTGTTCGTTTTATTGGGAGCAACCCTACGTAAGCAGCGGTCACCGAATCTTGTTTAACCCCGGACAGCTTCGGAATCCGCATGCTGGGGATACTCCTCTCCAAATGGTATCTCAGATTTTAGTTTATGGCTACCCTTTTAATGATCGATCACACGGTGATTTAAACTTTATGCAGCTATGCTTCACTTTGTTCTTCTGAAAATCGCATTGGGCATCCGAATCCTAGCGGAAGGACTGGAATACGCACGTTATTCATACAGCTCACCCACGCTGTTTTTCGGTTATGAGTATACCGGGTAAGCGTATTTAAAATAAAACAGCCCGGTCATAATTGACCGAACTGTTCTCGTAAAGGTTATTTCCTGAACGTTTGTTCTTGCCGGATTTACATGTTACGAGCGATCTGCGGGGATAAAGACATCAGCCGCAAACATGTGCCTGATAATGAGCCGTATACACAACGTATCCGCCATCATTCGAAACATGCTCGGAAGTAATTCCCTTAATGTACCATGTAGTCCCGTTCTCCGTGAAATGATCCGAAAAAATTCCTGTCCGATTTTTTAGATATCTGTCCTGGATCGTATCGTTACAAGTAGTAGGAGTTGAAGTGTCTACTGCGGCAAAAGCCGGTGCAGCGGAGAGCAACAGAGATAACGAAAGTGCCGAGTTGATTAAAATTTTCTTCATCATAATTTTTACATCCTTTCATAACCGAATTATTTATTCATTTTTACAAACAATGCCCGCCACGCTTGATTGGCAGCAAAACTAAAGCGGCCCGGATATAGACAAGATACTTGTTAAATGAATAGGTTAAATTTTTTGGCATCCTCCTCTGCTTTCAATTTGAGAATGAGTACTCCGATCTCGAATTAAAATTAACATTTATATATATATTTAACAATATCTGTATAAATGATCGTCATCAGGTTGCTATGTAAAGTAATCAAATTACCATAAAAAGGATACAAATCGTTTTATGTGTTCATTCTTCACGTTCCATGTCTATTAACAGTCTAAAAACCGGCTTATATGTACTATTAAATCGAGGCATGTTACCATAAATGAGTATTTAAACCAATCTATGATAAAAAGGAGACATGCTGATGAAAAAGTTTGTGCACGCACCTTTGTCGCTTGGTATGGCATTTTCCCTCTTATTTGGCCTCTCGGGATTGCCTTCTCATGGATATGCGGCGGGTAACGATTTGCTGCTGAATCCTGAGATCATTAGCGGATCGACAGATCGTACCGATTCGGGCGCGGCTGCTTTGAATCTGGGCGATAATCTGATCGCCAATCCGGGATTTGAAGACAACTTGGCAAGCTGGACCAACTGGGGAAATACCTCCAGCGTCACTTCTCCGGCATTTGCGGGAGCGAAAGCGGCACGGATCGCTTCCGGTGAAGGGGGCGCGGGACAAATCATTCCCGGTATTCCGTCGGGAACGACCTATGTCTTGTCCGGACACGGCAGCGTTAGCGCCGGTACGGATACGGCCATTGTCGGTGTAGATTGTTTAGATGCAAATAACAATGTACTGGCCAAGAACACTTTGAGATTTAATCAAACGCTGTATGAATTTAAATCGACCGCTTTTACGACCGTTCCAGGGACCGCCAAACTCCAGGTATACATATATAAAAATGCCGACAGCGGGGCAAACGCCTTTCTGGACGATCTTAGTCTTAAAGCCAGAAGCGGGGTCCAAGCGATAAATAAGGACGTCAAAGCCATGTGGGTTTGGCAGGAAACGACTTCCGTGCTGGAGGATTCAGCGGAACGTTCGACCCTGTTCCAATTCGCTCAAGACAAAGGGGTTAACGTTCTTCTTCTTGCCATAAACAAAACTCATTTGACCACATATAATTCGCAGCTTAAGCAATTTATCTCTCAAGCGCATGCCAAAGGGATAAGGGTGGAAGCGGTAAGCGGGGAGATAGATTGGGGATTGACAGATAAGCATTCGGTAGGGCTGGAAAGAATAACCGATGTCATTACCTTCAACGGAAGTGCGGCATCGAACGAAAAATTCGACGGTGTACATCAAGATATCGAAGTTTACCGTAACAAAACACTATGGAACGACAATAAAGCCCTTGTCATGGAGCAAGCTCTTGCCTATATCGATAAAGCCAAGGCACTTATGAGCGGAACCGGTATGACTTACGCCCAAGATATTCCGAGATGGTATGACGGTCCGGAATACACGGTTACGTACAACAGCGTCGATAAAGGGTTTTATAAGCATTTAATCGACCGGCTGGATTGGGTTGGACTTATGGACTATACGGACCGGTATTCCGATGGTCAATGGCAAGCCGTCCGGGATGCCCAGAGCGAAATTGACTACGCGGCACAAGTTGGCAAAAAAATTACGGTGGGACTTGAAACGATCGATCCCGTAACGGCCGGCGGGGACAGCGTGACATTTTATGAAGAAGGTTTGGATGATCTGGATCGCGCACTGGCCGCAATAAAAGCTCATTACGACGGACATGCCGGTTTTGGCGGCGTCGCGGTGCACAGTTACGGCAAACAAAAAGGAAACGCCTATTATTCTCTGCCGGTTAAAGCGGTGAATCATTATTAGGCAATCCCCTAAGAAGCGACGGGCACTCTACTAAAGAGTGCCCTGTTTCTTTGATACCCGCTCCCCGAATCACCTTACTCTTCTTCAACTCCGTTTTGAACTTATCTATTTTGGGTTCGTCCCGAAATAGTCTACAACGACCTTACGGAATTCCAAAGCAGCCCGCGAAATGTAACGGCTCTTGTGCCCTATTAAAGCGATCTCCCTTACTAGCTCGTGGTCCTCTACTTGGAGATAGTGGATATTTTCCCGCGAATTCCGTGCCGTGCTTGGTAGGAAGGCTATGCCAATTTCGGCTTCCACCAGAGCGCTTAACCTTGCGGGTTCATCTCCCTCATACACATATTTAGGCGCAAATCCAACCGAGTTGCATACAGAATCCACTAAATCGCGAGTACCGTAGCCTCGCTTTACACCGACAAACCATTCATCCCTTAGTTCTGTCAAGGATACGCTGCTTCGGTCGGCCAGCCGATGCCCCTTCGGGATAGCTACAAGGATCGGGTCTATGCACACGATTTGACATTCAATATCTTCCCCTTCTATCGGAGGTGAAGACAAGCAGAAGTCGACCTCTCCCCTATGAAGAAGCGTTACCATTTCCTGCGTGGCAAGCATTTGGACATGAAATTGGATATCGGGCATTTTTTTCCGAAACTCTCGAAGAATAGGAGGCAGCGTGCTTGCGGTGGTCACCGCCAATTCGAGTGTGCTAGGTTCCAGGCCGGATAGATCCCTCATCTCCTGCTTCCCCTGTTTCAATTCAAACAAAGCCCTTTCCGTACGACGAAGAAATCTGCTTCCGAATTCATTCAATCGCAGTTTCCTGCCTGTTCGATCGAATAGAGGGACCCCCAGATCCTCTTCCAGACGTTGAATCGTTTTGCTCAGCGACGATTGAGTAACGTGCAGACTTCGTGCAGCTTCGGTCATATGTTCCAACCGAGCTACCGCAAGAAAATAGTGCAATTGAAGAAGTTCCATTTCCTACCCCCATATATTCCTTCAAGTCTATGAAATCATAACATGAAATGCGTTGGAGTAAATACCTCGTTTCAAGTAGGCTATCATTAAAATACTTTAGGGGGACTCCACTAATGAATGCCCGCAGCTGGTGGTTGATGATTTCCGTTGGACTGGGGATCCTGCTCAACCCGCTAAATTCTTCGATGGTATCTGTTGCTATTCCAAATCTGCAAAATGTGTTCCAACTTGACTTTACACGTGTTTCCTGGATTATTTTTTCTTTCTACATTGCAAGTGCTGTCGCTCAACCTGTCATGGGAAAGGCCAGCGATCTATTCGGTCGCAGGAAGATATTTCTTACCGGGCTTATTGTAGCCTTCTTTGCATCCATGGCAGCTCCATTATCATCCAACTTCGGGTGGCTTATCGGGTTCCGCATTGTGCAATCTGTCGGAACAAGCATGATGGTTGGGGTTGGAATGGCCATCATTCGCATGTCTATTACGGAGAATCAAGCGAGTGCGCTGTCTGTTTTGTCCATATTCCTATCGGGAGCGGCAGCCATTGGCCCCTTTATTGGCGGAATCTTGATTCATTTGTGGGATTGGCCCGCTATCTTCTTCGTCAATATTCCGTTTGCGGTCGCTGGCTTTCTATTGGCTTGGAGGACGATTCCTAAGGACGAACCGCCAGCATCCGTTACACGGGGCATGTCCTTTCGTAAATGGTTGCATTTGATTGATGCGTCAGGGATTCTGCTGTTCACAGTGGGACTGGTTGCCCTGCTCGTTGGACTACTCTCGGTCAAATCATCCGGACCTATCACAGTAGGAAATGGTATTGTCGGGCTGACAGGCCTCATTCTGCTTTTGGCTTTCATACGACACGAGCTAAAAACGACGTCACCCTTTATTCCTTTGCGCATATTCGCCAGATATCCTGCGATGACTTGGGTCAATGTCGAATTCATGCTCGTTAACGTACTTTATTACTCGCTCTTCTTCGGGCTTCCGTCCTACTTGCAAACGGTGCGTCATGTAAGCGAATTCCATATAGGGATTCTTATGTTAAGTTTAGGCGTGTGTTCGCTCGCTGCTTCTCCATTGGGAGGTCGATGGATTGATAAATCAGGGCCCAGACCGGCATTGTTCCTGTCCGCAATCTTAATGACATTCGGGTCAGTGTGGCTCGTGACATTGAATCCAACTTCACCGGTTATCAGCGTGTGTTTGGCTTTGGCCGCATTCGGCATTAGCAACGGGTTAAACAATGTCGGGATGCAAGCGGCCTTGTTCCAAAGTTCACCGAAAGAAATAATCGGTGTAGCATCCGGATTATTTAACACATCCAGATACCTCGGAACCATTCTCTCTTCTCTGTTGATTGGCACAGTCATGGGAGGTAATTTCAGCTTCGAGGGATTTCGAACGCTTGGGATTATCCTCACGGTAATTGCATTGTCTTTGATATTCATGAGCCGGCGGCGCCGCTAAAAAAGATTTCTTTCCTAATGTAAAATACTTTTAACAAAAAAATATGACCGATTCGGGCTATATCGAGAAACTTATTGTGAACTCCGTGATAAAAAAACTTCTCGATAACGAACAATCCTTAAACAAAATGTTGTTTAGGGATTGTTTTTTTCGTTTCAGGATGATTTTTTTATAAAAAAGTCTTCTCCCTTGTATGATCAATTTAGCTAGTAAAATCTAGTAATACCTACAAGGAGGATTTATTCATGAAAAAAATGGTTTCGGTATTCATAACCGCTATGCTGCTAACTATTCCGGCCACCTCTGTTTTTGCTCAAACGAATCATGATCCTGTAAAAGAAAAAGCCAAAGAGCTTGCGTCGAAGATCGTGTCCGGTTATGGCGCAAGCGGGATACAGTATGCAATTAGAGATCACGGATCCCTTGTTTTATCCGACAGCGCCGGTGTGTCCGACAAAGCTAACAAGCAGCCGATCACCCAAAACACCATGTTTGGCATCGGCTCGGTAAGTAAGATGTATGTTACCGCTGCAGCGATGATGTTAGCCGATTCTAAGAAAATTGAACTCGATAAACCGCTGACCACCTATATCAAGGAATTTAAAATGGCGGATGAACGATACAAAAAGATTACACCGCGCATGCTAATGAATCATTCATCGGGACTTTACGGCAGCCACTATGGCAACGGTACGATGTTCGATGACAAGGATACGAGAAATCATGATGAATTACTGGAAAAGTTAAAATCAGAACACTTAAAAGCAAACCCGGGTGAATTTTCGGTGTATTGCAATGACGGCTTCCAACTGCTTGAACTCTTGGTTGAACGCGTGAGCGGGTTAAGCTACAGCAGATTCCTCGAAACTCATGTAAGCAAACCACTTCAATTAACCTCAACTAAAACACCACTTGATTCCTTTGACAGAAACAGGCTCGCAAAAATCTATAATCCCGCGGTGGATCAAGCTTTACCCGTCGAAAATGTCAATGTCCTCGGAACAGGTGGCCTTTACTCCACAGCCGAGGAACTAAGCAAGTTCGGTGAAGTCCTGATCGGCAACCGAACTGATATTTTATCCGAAAAGTCGGTCAAGGCCATGCAAAGTCATGAGTATCTGAACGGCGTATGGGTCCCCGAAGAGAACAACACCATTAATTATGGTCTTGGCTGGGATGCCGTCCGTTTAGCGCCCTTTGATGATTATGGAATAACGGCATTATCCAAAGGCGGTGATACGCAATCGTATCACGCTGTCTTGATTTCCCTGCCCGAACATGATATTTCCATCGCCGTGCTTTCGTCGGGAGGGACTTCTATCCACAATACCGCTTTCGCATCGAATGTTTTATTGGAATATGCAAAAGCCAAAGGCATCATTAAAGAGATTTTGCCTGAGAAGACATTTCAACCGCCCGTGAAAGTGGATATGCCTTCGGATATGCAGGCTTATTCCGGATTATACGGTTCCGTAGGTAAAACGGCAAATTTGGAGATCAAGAACGGAGAGATTGATTTGCCCGCTCTGTTGGGCGAAGTCATACCGGCTCAAAAATATGTGTATACGGGCAGCGGACAATTCAAAAACAACGACGGGAATGTGACCCTGAGCTTTGACCTAGCGAAAAACGGAAAAACCTATTTAAAGCTTAACACTTATTTGAATTTTCCCGGCGTAGGTCAAATCGTCATCGTAACCTATGATTTTCAAAAATTAGACCCTAACCCGCTCGATCAGACGACTAAAACGGTGTGGGAACATCGAAACGGGAAAAACTACTACGCAGTGGATGAAAAGATAACTTCCGTCCGCTATATCAACCAAGCGGGTGTGACCATCAAAATATCCGTTGATACCGGTCATGGATACGCATCAGGCACTAAAATTGTTAGCGAGAATAAAACAGTGAATGCAGCCGCTATTCCGGTTATTACCGGCAGAGATGTTTTTGACTTGAATTTCTATCAAAAGAACCATAAGGAGTATCTGTCAACCCATGGACAGGTCTATATCCGTGAAGATGCGATTCAGCCCTTTTCCCAAGGAAACTCCGAAATTCGCAGCATACCTTCTGATGGAAAGGCCGTCTGGTATAAAATTGATAAAAAATCAGCCAATCGAGTGTTAACCGTTAAAGCTCCGGCAAGCGGGGGATTCGCCGTTTATGACGCGGAGGGAACGGTCGTGAACTTCTCAAAGGTAAGCGGCATGCATTCGGTAGTACTGCCTGAAGGCGGGATGATCGTTTTTGGCGGCAACGCGGGGGATGTATTTAAAATTGATCTGAAAAATAACTAGATCTGACAAGAAAAAGCCCGCGATTTACGCGGGCTTGACTCGACCTCTGACACAGGTTTCTACAGGATTTAGAATGGAGTAATGGATACACTCCAATCTGACCTTGGGGCTGTAGAGTACACCCGAACTACGTATTCACTCCCGGTGACTAAAGGAAGAAATTGCGCGCTTGCAGCAAATGAGCGGGGGGAGTAATAAAGAGGAAAGAAGCGCTCCTCTCTGTCCAGGTCTTCTTCTCCCCATGAATGTACTTTAAATAATGCTGCCTTCAAGCTAGGGGTGCTGCCGTTCCCCGAATAATAAGCATTCAGATTATAGTTAAAAGTCCACAGCGGTCCTTGAAATGTAAATCGGTAACTATACACTTCCTCTTCGCCACTTGCCGCTGCCGTTGAAGATATGGACAATAAAAGGGTCAAAAATATTAAAATCATACTAAATCTTCTTTTCATTTTATCCATCTCCTTTTTGGAAAAAACGGGTTCATCCTGAGCAGAATACTCAGCCTAAAACCCATAATTTTCCTGTTTAGAAGATTATAGCATGAAACCATTAGACCATCCATATATTTTAATTACTAGCAAATTATACAATAAAGACAATCGTTTTGATTTAAAAAGCGGGAACAAATCCATTGGACTTGCTCCCGCTTTTCCGGCTTTTGAAAGTTGTTTAGTAAGCTTCTACTTATGCCCAGCCAATAAAACCTTCACAACCTTGTCCAGTTGAAGCTCCAGCGAATATGGATCCTCCATTACAAACTCATCTTGTTTCTCTCCGGAGGAACCGTAATAGTACACCTGGCCTTTTTTAACGGCAGGAACACCTTTCCATACCGGACTGTTTAAGATTTTCTCCGCCCCTTTGTCTTCTGCGCCGTAGACAAACACATGATCACCTAAATAGTCGGGAAGCACTTCAAGAGAAACCTTCGCAAATCCATCTTTCATTTGGAGAGCTTGTTTCGTAGGAGGCAGCCGCAGCATTTGATAGATCGTTGAACTGCCATAATTACCGCCTTCCGCTGCCAGAACATACAGCCCGTTCCACCCGAATTGCACGATCGAAACGGTCTCCCCTTCTTTGATGATACCGGCGATTTTCTTTTTGGCATCCGCTACTTTCTGCTCGTATTCAGCTATCCATTCCTCCGCTGCCTGTTCCTTGCCGAATATTTTACTAATTCTGCGGAATTTATCTATGGGTCCTGCAGTTGAATTATCTTCCCAGTAGGGCAAGAATACGGTAGTTCCGATTTTCTCGTAAAGCTCAATATTCTCTTCGATTGAGCTTATAATTAAATCCGGCTCCAGATAGGTTAATTTCTCCGGATTCATCGGAAAATCGCCGAGATCTTCAATGCCGGCCATAACGGTTTCCGGTAGGCCCGATTTACTGATCCACGCCTCGTTGAGCATGATGCTTCTAACTCCGACCGGTACTATACCCAGTTTCAATAAATAGCCGAAATATTGATCGGAGGCCACTCGTTTAGGCTCAGCCGGTATCTTTATATCTCCCTTCTGGGTAGATACTATTCTTGTTTTTACTGTCGCCGCTGCTTGCTGATTAGACTGTTCCGTCTTATTTGCCGAGCCTTGCGAATTAACGTTTGGATGTGCCGTATTCCCGCACGCACTCACCAATAAAGAAATACACATTACCAAGGCCATGACCGCTATCTTCGTTCTTCTTTGCATCAATAACTCTCTCCCCGTTTTGTATTGATAATGATTTTCAATATCATTATAGAGAGGATTATTAGTTTGCAGAACGGCAATTCCATCCATAGATAATGGCAATTCCCGATCTTGCCAATCATGAGCATGCTTTTTCCTAAAGCGGGCAGGAGATAGCCCCTTATATTTTTTGAAGCTGCGGCTTAAGGAATGCGCATCCATAAAGCCAACCTGTTCCGCGATCTCCTGCAAAGTTGCGTCCGTTCGCATCAGCAGCCGTATAGCATTGTTCATTCGCACTTGATTTAGATAGTGAATCGGACTATTCTGCATCTCACTCTTGAACTGCCTGGACAGATGTCCTTCACTGCAATCAAGCGCTTGGGCCAGCGATTCCAGCGTAATCGTCTCAGCGTAATGCTCATGTATGTAATGAGCGGCCAGTGAAGCCAGATTAGGCCTTACGGGTCTAATCCTTTGTTGATCCAGTTGCCTTAACAGTTCATAGACGAATTGATAAAAAATCGCTTTGACATGCAGCTTATCCAATGCATGGGTCTGATCCCACTCTTTCTCCAACCGTACAAGCTTATCAAATAAAGCTAAAGGATGGCTTGGAGCAAAAGCATATTGAAAGTGAAAAGGATTATCCTCTCCCATCAAGTGCACAAATTCCTGGCGATTAGGCAAAGGCAGAATCGGTTTGTACAAGATCATATAATATTCCAGCTCATCGCTTGCCAAAATAGTCAAATTCATACCCTTCCCCCCATGAAAAATATAGGGCTCTTTGGCCACGTGGGCATTTCCGTCCAGCCATACCTGGGCACTTCCACGTATCGTATAGAGGAATGCGCTGACAGGCAGCCGATAAGCTCGCAGCGCTTCTCCCTTCTCCATGGCTGTATGTCGAACATCCATGATCTTTATAAAAACCTGATTCCATAGCATCATGTGATCCTCTAATTTCAAGTGGTCCACTCCTTTTCCCGTCCGCAAAAAAACCATTTTCTTTCGCCGAGTCGAAAGGAGATGGTTCTTTGGGGGCCGTTTATTTAGCTTTCTGCTCTTCTCTGTATTCTTCACGCCATTTGTCACGCTCAGTTTCTTTGACCCGAGGGCAAGTAAAACAGTAATGGCCGCCATCAACCAGATAATACAGACAGCAAGCTGCTTTCAACCGTACTTGCTTATCGGGAGAGGCCTTTGATTGGGTCATACGAAATTTGACGTTGAGCGGATTTTTGCTTTTTCCAAAAACAGCCCCGTTCAATGATTTCACAATCTCGTAGTTTCTTGTCATCCGGTGCATGACAGTCTCACATTCTTCGGATTCCATCAGCCTTTCGTACCCGTACTCAAGCATGGTCGGCAATTGGCTCCACAGCATGCCCGTCTTTAAGGTGCCCGCTTTTGCAATCGTCTCAAAAACCGGCCGCACGGTCTGGGATAAAAAGCGGCTCAGCTTCTCTTCCGTCCAGCTTGCGCGTTCCAGCGGTTCGTCAGGTCCGTCATGAAGCTCAAGATTGGTCAATAAAAAGTTAATCGCATAATATTCGCGGTCATTATAAGAAGCGGTATACATTTGAACGGTCAGATTATCCAACGTGAGATCAGGCGTTTTATTCCAGGCGGACAACATATAAATGAGGCCGAGAAGCGGCCCTTGGAACCAGTCCGCCATATAGACTTCACCAACCGATGGATCCAGCCCTTTTACTAGAGGCGTGTAAAAATCCAGCAGCAGCTTTACTTTATTCTCGTCGGTCAAGTCAGCGGCAGGGCAACTAAACACGGGATTTTCCTGTTTTTTTGCCGTTACATTAAAGGTACTTTCTAGCTTCTCCAGCATGGCTTCGTTCATCGTTTTTCGCTGCACCTCTCATTCTATCCCTTAACAATACATGGAAATCGGTTTTATTATACCTTGACTGATAATGATTATCAATAAAGTTAAGTAAACAAACCCTAATAACCTGCCCATAGGGCGGTTTATTAGGGTTTAGAGACTTTTTTAGAGGGTTTATTTTATTCCTTTCATAAATTCTCTAAAATTTTCAGCGATTTCTTTGAATTTGGTATGGTGTAAATAATGGGATCCGTCCATTGTTATTACTTTTCCATGTACAGAATCTTTTATTTGCCCTTCATGCAGAGGTATCCATCCTTCTACACTTGTATTATTCGCTTGTACAAAGAGAAGAAGGGGAAGATTTTTAGGGAATGTTAAATTTTGAGCCCCCTTAAAGTTAGAAGAAATATTTTTCATTTCATTTAACATTGTGTTATTATTCGCGTTTTTATTCATAATCATCTTCATTTGTTCCTTTGTTTTATCATCAAATAATAAGGATGCATATGGGTCACTACCTACATTCACGATGAATCTTTGAAGGCCTGATTGCTTAAGAAATCTAAACATGGTTAATGGGAATTTAACATCCATCCCCGGTTGTGTGGGTACACTGCTATCGATTCCGACAAATGCACTCACCTCGTTTGGATATTTGTTCACATAATCCAATCCGTAAATGCCTGCAATGGAATGGCCCATTAGCGTGTAACGGTCTATATGAAGCTGCTGTAAGGCTTCATGCATTTCGCTTACAATATTCTCTGTGCTTCGCTCTTTTTCGGTTCTATCACTTAATCCATAACCGAAAGGATCGATTGCAACAACTTTGTAGTATGGCGATAATTCATCGATAAGCAGCTTAAAATCAAGTGCTGGTGCGGCTGTTCCGTAACCAGGCAGAAGCACTACCGTTTCTTGCCCTTTTCCTTGAATCAAAACATTCATTTTTTTCCCATCGACGGTTACAGACTGACCATAGGGTTCTATTTTTCCTTGTTCCGATTTACTAGCGACCTTATCAACAATAAAAACAATGGCTAGAAAAAGGACGATTAATATAGCTATAGCTCCTAATGATTTAAGTATCATTCGAAGCGGCTTACTCATCCTCTTTTTTATTACCTCTGCTTTTAGTTCCATACTCATCTTCTCCTATCTTTATCTGTTTATCTGGCTGCCAAAACGGGTTACTACCGATAGCTTACACGACGAAGATGTACTCCCTATGACGACAATATGAACGGAGGATGAACAAGATTTGGATGACTTATTTTATTTCTTTCATAAATTCTCTAAAATTCTCTGCGATTTCTTTGGAATGGGAACGATATAAATAATGTCCTGCTTCCAGTAGGACCACTTTTCCATGTGCAGAATCTTTTATTTGCTTTTCGTGCTCGGGTATCCATCGATCCGTTGCTGGATGATTCGCTTGGATAAAGAAAATAACAGGAAGATTTTTGGGGAATGTTGAATTTTCAGCCCTTGTAAAATTAGAATACATATGTTCAATTTCATTTAATAGGTTGGAATTAACCATGTTTTTGTACATAAGAATTCTGATTTGTTCTATTGTTTGATCATCATAGGGTAGCTCAGCATATACGTCGGTATCCGGTTTCATTAGCAATCTGGAGAAACCTGATTTTTTGAGTAGTTTAACCGTTTCTATTTCTGAAGATGAAAACCTCTTCTCGCTTAGCGTTGGAACACTGCTATCGAGCCCGACAAATGCACTCACTTCGTTTGGATACTTGTTTACATAATCGAGTCCGTAAATCCCTGAAATAGAGTGGCCCATTAGAACATAACGCTCAATATGAAGAACCTGCAGCGCTTCATGAATTTCACTCACAATGTTCTCTGTGCTTCGTTCCTTATCGGTTAGATCACTTAATCCATAACCAAATGGCTCAACCACAACGACTTTGTAAAAGGGTGATAGCTCTTCTATTAGCGGTTTAAAATCAAGAGCCGGTGCTGCTGTTCCAAAACCAGGCAGGAGCACGACGGTTTCTTCGCCTTGTCCTTGAATGGTAACATTCATATTTTTCCCATCTACCGCTACGTGCTGACCATAGGGCTCTAATTTTTTTTGCTCCGAATGAGTGCTGATTGTATGAACTGTATAAACAATAGCTAGCAAAAGCACGATTGCTATAAGGATCGCTCCTATGACTTTAAGCAAAATGGTGCGCACTTTATTAGTTCTTGTTCCATTCCTCATTTTCATTTCCTCTGTTTGTGTCACTCTCATCGTCTCCTGTCCTCATCTGTTTATAGAGCTGCCTAAACGGGCCGTTAAGGCAAGCTTATACGATGAAAATGTACTCCCTATGTCGACAATATGAACGGAGGATGAACAAGAAAAAAATGCTACGTCGTCACATGCAAGGAAGCTCGCATGTGACGACGTAGCATGGAGAATACGGGGACAGCATTAGACAATCCAAATCATACAACTTTTCTTATTTAATTCCTTCCATAAATGCCCTGAAGTTTTCAGCGATTTCTTTTGATTGGGTATGGTGTAAATAATGGGTTCCTTCAAATGTCATCACTTTCCCATGTACAGAATCTTTTACTTGCTCTTCATGTAGTGTTGACCATCCTTCAAGTGCCGCACTATCCGGTTGTAAAAAGAAAATGACAGGCAGGTTTTTTGGGAATGTCAAATTTTCAGCCGATTTAAAATTAGGAGACCTATTTTCTATTTCATTCACAATGGTGGGATTTCTAAAGTTTTTGTAAGAAAGAATTCTCATTTGTTCTTTTGTTTCATCATCAACGGGTAGTGCAGCATACGGGTCAGCACTTAGTTTCATTATCAGTCTGCCTAAACCTGATTCTTTGAGTAGAGTAATTACTGAAGAAGGTATTGGAGATTCAACAACCTTATCACCGTATTGCTTTGGAGCACTGCTATCGATCCCGGCAAATGCACTCACTTCGTGTTCATATTTGTTCACATAATTTAGTGCGTAAATACCCGAAATGGAGTGACCCATTAGAATATATCGGTCAATGTTAAGACGCTGTAAAGCTTCATGAATTTCACTTACAATATTTTCTGTGCTTCGTTCCTTATCCGTTCCATCACTTAATCCATAACCAAAAGGCTCAACCACGACGACTTTGTAAAAGGGTGATAACTCTTCTACTAGCGGTTTAAAATCAAGTGCTGGTGTTCCTGTTCCCAAACCCGGTAGTAGCACGACGGTTTCTTCGCCTTGTCCTTGAATCAAAACATTCATATTTTTCCCATCTACTGTTACAGACTGACCATAGGGTTTTATTTTTCCTTCCTCTGATTTACTGCTGATCTTATCAACGACAAAAACAATGGCTAGAAAAACGACGATTGCCATAACGAATGCTGCAACTATTTTAAGTAAAACGATAAGCCATTTTTTCATCTTATTTGCTGGTTTTTTGCCTGTTGTTGTGTCCAAGTTCATTTTCTCCACCTCTTGTATTTTCACTCACACCTTCTCCTATCGTTATCTCTGTATTGGGCTGCCTTAACGGGTCGTTAAGGAAAGCATATACGATGAAGATGTACTCTCCATGACCGCAATATGAACGGAATATGAACAAGTAAAAAATGCTGCGGCCCACATACAAGGAAGTTTGCATGTGGGCCGCAGCAGTATGGAGAACGCGGTCTAGTCAATCCGATGGATACCCGGTGAATATTATTAATCAGTTGGCGTAGTGATTGGCAAGGCGACAATGAAGGTCGTTCCTTGACCAAGCTCACTTTCTACTCGAATGTCGCCTTGATGCAGCGATACGATCTGTTTAACGATGGCAAGTCCCATCCCGCTCCCGTCAACCTTGCGACTGTGGGAACGATCCGCCTTGAAAAATCGCTCAAATATACGCTTCTGGTCATCAAGGGGAATGCCGATACCAGTGTCAGATATTCGGACTGTCACGTTTTTGATATCTTGTCCGATACTTACGTTAATCATGCCGCCATCCTCGGAAAATTTGATGCTATTGCCAATAATATTCGTCCATACCTGGTTTAATAGCTCATGATCCGCCGTTACTTGTATCGTATCTAAATCAAGCTCAAACTGCAGCCTGCGAGCATTCCATTGCGGCTGGAGCGCAACGATGACCCGTCTGATCTGTTCATCAAGGCTACGTGTGGTCAAACGAAGTTGCCGTGACTGCGATTCCAGCAAACTCAGCTTGAGCAGGCTATCGCTCATTTTGGACATCCGCTTCGCTTCAGCGATAATAATATCCAGATAACGGCTTCGTTCATGATCTGAGAGACCTACTTGCTTGAGTGCTGAAGCATAACCGGATATCGAAGTGAGCGGAGACTGCACCTCGTGGGACACGTTCGTCACGAATTCCCTGCGCATCTGCTCAAGTTGCTTCAAATCGTGCATCATGTCTTCGAAGCTGCGAGCCAACGTACCCAGCTCACTCGACTGCTTAATATTCAGCTTGACGTTGAAGTCTCCAGCGGCTATCCGCTTGGTTGCTTTTGTCAGCTTTTTGATTGGCCTTACTAAGAATATAGAGGCAACCAGAATCAATAAGCTTCCTGCGATCAACGAACTGGTTGCAAAGATTATTCCCCAACGGGCGACAAAAGTGGCGGAAGGGGGGGCGAGGGTTTCCAAAAACATCGCCTTTGTTCCCATTTCTGTTTTCAACGGCAACCCTAAGAGGACCGAAGCAATCCCATTCGGAGTGTCTTGAACAACGCCTCCATCCATTACTTTCTTTAGCTGCTCCATCGTCACAGCGGCTGGTTTGTGTCCGTTAAGTTTTCCGTAAGACTGGAACCCACCCGTTGCTTCGTAAATTCGAATATGATAGGAATCGAGCTGCTTCATATCGCTTACGAAAGAATCCGCTTCACGTAACGGAAGGGTTTTATAAATCCGGACAATGTCTTGGCCAAAGTTACGTAAGTTGATTTGCGCGTTTAAGTTTAATTTATCTTCGAATATCCAAGTCGACACAAAAAAAGCAATGACCGTGCCTGCGATGACGCTGACTAGAAATGTCAGGACAACACGTATATATAAGGATCTGATCATTCGCAGACCTCAAGCCGGTAGCCAAGCCCGCGCACCGTTTCGATACGAAAATCGGGTGTAGTCGCGAATCGTTCGCGCAGGCGTTTAATATGCACGTCTATCGTTCGATCATCTCCGGCGTAATCGATCCCCCAAATTTGATCGATCAACTGCCCGCGCGTATAGACTTGTCCGGGTGTTCCGGCAAGCTTATACAGGAGTTCAAACTCCTTGAGCGGCAACGTCAGCGACTCCGATCCTCTCACTACCTTATAGGTCTGCCGATCAAGGATAACGTTGCCGAACTGGATCGTCTGCGTGGAGCCAATCCGGTATCGTTTCAATAATGCCTTAACACGAACCGTCAACTCTAGCGGATCGAATGGTTTCGTCAAATAATCGTCCGTCCCAAGTTCGAAACCTTTCACTTTCTCCCATGTTTCGCCTCTCGCGGTCAGCATAAGTAACGGAAGATCAGGGTTGGCCCTTCGGAGTTCCTTGCATAACGTCCAGCCATCCATAATCGGCATCATAATATCGAGCACGACAAGATCAATATGCGTCGAGGCATAGACGGTCAGTGCTTCCTTGCCGTCTGCCGCTTCCGCTGTTGCGAATCCGTCGTTGCGTAGAAACAAACAGACGAGTTCGCGAATGTTCGCATCGTCATCCGCAACCAGTATAGTAGGCATCTGTTCCCTCATTCCTGTTTTCCATCCTAGACAGTAGTACATATTATTATACTATACATAGATGTGATATACTCTTCTCCTATTATTTCTAAAAACCGCATTGTACGTTATATACAATCAGGAAAATATCGAGGTAATGATGGACAGAGGTACCTCCCGTCTTTGTTGTCCTCTGTCATTATCTGGACTTAGAACTTCTTACATATTAATCCCGGATAAAAAAACAAAAAAAGAAGTGCATAACAACTGCACTTCTTCTTTTGTCGAATCGTTCAAAAGAGAAAATCGTCACTTTCCTATTGGCTGTTCTCTTTGGAATAAAGTGTTTCTTCAGCAACCTGCGCTAATTCCTCTGCTTTAATACTTATCTCCTGGATCGTTGCAGAGAATTCATGAATCGCCCCTGACTGGGTATCGGTTAGCGTGTTGATATCAGAAAAAGTATGGTTTAACCGCAGCAAAAGTTCTTGAATATTCTTAGTAATGCCATTAATCTGGTCCACATTCTCTTTGGAACTGGTCGCGAGCTTCCGGATCTCATCGGCAACGACGGAGAAGCCTCTTCCCACTTCCCCGGCTCTTGCCGCTTCGATGGCAGCATTAAGCCCCAACATGTTACTCTGATCCGAAATCTCCTTAACGACAGTGGAGATCTTACCGATCTGCTGCGCACTGGAGCTAACGTCTTTCATTTGGTTCGTTACGTCGGTCACACGGTCGGTAAGGTTAGAAACGGATTGGCTGATATCTCCGATGGACGCCGTTGTTTGTTCGACAATTGCGGAAAAGCTTTCGGCCATCTCAAAAAGCTTATTCGCTTTCTCGAGGCTTGTACCCATGCCTACACCGCCGATAACCCTGCCCTGCTCGTCATGCAGCGGGATGGCGCGTGCAGCAAGCGGAAAACCAAACAGTTCTTTCGGAACGACAGCCGATAACGCCGTATTATTTCGGATCGCATTTGTCACAATGTCTCCCTCCATTAGAGGGTCCCCCGGGCTGACATTCAGCGAGAAGGTATTGCCCGGAATGTTGACGATCAGCTTCTCTGTGTCATAAATGCCGATTGTGATGTCATCATTAGTGAGATTTTTGAGCAGTGGAGCTACCTTTACAAAGGCTCTGATCAGCTCATGCTGTGTTTGTCCTTCAGTCTCAATATTCATGCTTTCTCCCCCAGCCCTTAATACGGGAATTTCCTTTGTCCGTAATTAACCGAAATCCACTTCAGCGTCGTAAATTCATCCAAGCTCCATTCGCCGTTCAGACGGCCCAAGCCGGACTGCTTCTCTCCGCCAAAAGCCACAATCGGCTCGTCATTGATGGTGACATCGTTCACATGGATCATACCGGTGTGGATCTTCTTCGCCATTTCTACTCCGCGCTCAAGATTGGAGGTATGAATAGCCCCGCTAAGCCCGAAACGTGTATCGTTGGCAATTTCGACGGCTTCCTCTTCGGTTTCGAACGGGATGATACACACAACCGGGCCGAACAACTCATCTTGAGCAACATCCATGTCCGGTTTGACATTGACGAGGACGGTAGGCTCTACCATTCTGCCGGTAATTTTACCTTGCACCAGCACAGCAGCGCCCTGCTCAATGCCCCTAGCGATCAGCTTCTCCAATGTTTCGGCTTGACGATTGTTGATGACGGGTCCAATGATCGTCTGCAGATCACTCGGATCACCCGTTGTAAGCGTTGAGACTTTCTCCTTGAATTGATCCACAAAATCCGGATAGATCGTCTTCTGTACAAGAATCCGATTGGCCGACATACAAATCTGGCCTTGATGCGTGAATCTGCTGAATGTCGCCGCTTGTACCGCATAGTCGATATCCGCATCTTCGAGGATAATGAACGCACTGTTGCCGCCGAGCTCCAGCAGCGGTTTTTTGAAGTTTTTGACGGCCAGTTGGCCAATATAGCTTCCGACCTTAGTCGAACCCGTGAAGGAAATGATTCTCGGAATCGGATGCTCGACGAACGCATCGCCAATCTCCTTAATATCTGTCACCACAACATTCAACAGGCCCTTCGGTACACCCGCTTCTTCGAAAATCTTGCCGATAAGCGTTCCGCCTGTAATCGGTGAATCCTCATGCGGCTTCAGCACTACGCCATTGCCGGCACCCAGCGCGGGAGCAACCGACTTCATAGATAAGAAGAACGGGAAATTAAACGGACTGATAACCCCAACCACGCCGGCGGGGATCCGGTACAGCCGGTTCTCTTTTCCGTCCTCTACGGAAGGCAAAATCTTGCCCTCCATTCTAAGCGGGAACGTGGCCGCTTCCTTAACCATATTTTTCACAAGACCGATCTCAAAGGCAGCCTTCAGACGCGTTCCACCCAGCTCCTGAATAATAAGGGACGTAATTTCTTCCTCATGAGCTTCTATGTATGTAACGGCATTCTCAAGAATATCGCGTTTTCGGTAAGGATTAACCTTGTCCCATTCCAGCTTCGCTTTGTAGGCAGCTTGATAAGCATTGTCTATGTCTGCAACGTTGGCTATTTGAAAAGTGGTTATAACCGCATCATTGTACGGATTGATGTCTGGCAGCGCTTTGCCGCTCCGGCCATCTCTCCATTCGCCATCTATAAATTGTTTTCCTAACAGTTGGTAGTCCATATTATCTCCTCATTTGTCTGATAATTTATAGCAACTTATATATCGACAAACTGCCGAAAATTGTTAAGCCTCTCGGGATTTACACTTTCGTCAGGACACCGTCCCCATTGAATTCGTTAGGACTAATTGCTCGTTTATAGGGACACGCAAAACCAGCCTTCCCTATAAAAGGAAAGGCTGGTTGTCTTCATGCGGCAAGCGCTTGGCTCGGCAGCGAAGGTTATTCGTCCGCCCCTATATTCACTGCGGCACCCCGTACACGAGGATCTCCGTCGATATCAAGCGAGCCGATAATGTCCGGCTCGGTCGATCCGGCGTCAATTGCCGGAGAGCCTGGCCGCAGATGAAAATCGCTCGATGCCGCATTTACGAAGGAAGGATCGGCAAACAGCGAGTGGGCGTCATTGCCCGTGCCTTTTTTATAGGCGGCGAAACCGTTGTACGTCACATTTTTCCATGTCCAGGCCGCGTTGGCACTGCCCCCTGGCGCAAAGTACAAATTATAATCCACAATGTTCCCCGAATTTTTCGTATATTCGTTATAGATCAGAACATCCGAGGTACCGGCTACGAAAATATTATTTTTAATGACATTGTTCTGAGTATCGTACTGGACATACAACTGCCCGCTGCCGTCTCCCAAGCTGTCGTTCTTATAGAATGTATTGTTCACAATGACGCAGTTTACCGTCGCTCCCCGCTTCTTGTCGTAACCTCCCATAGCGAGGCCGGTCAAGCGGTTATTGTAGATCATATTGCTGCGGACCGTAATACGGCTGGTCGCTTTGCCCGCGTGTTCGGAAGCGATCTCGATGCCGATATCGTTGCCGTAGCTATAGTTCCGCTCGATCAGGTTGTCTTTGCCGCCATCGACATAGATGCCGCCTGCCGAATTGCTGTTGTTCGGAAGCTTTTTGCCGTAAGAAGGGTTGTTATTGGATGAAATGTTATAGACGCGATTTCCGCGGATGACTCCGTTTCTGGCCTGGTCATACGAAGCATCGGGCGCTTTGCCCTCGAAACCGATCACATCGATGCCGATATTGTCGTTATCGTGGATCGTGTTGTTCGTCACGGCGAACGTGTCGACATTACCGTTGAGAACCAAAGATTCGCTCGATCCGAGCACGAGATTGTACAGCTCGTTTCCGTCAATCGTAAGGTCGTGGATCGACTGGGGAGCTTTCGTCCCGTACACGGCAATGCCGTGGGCGTCCCTTCCCAGAAGGTCGGTTCCGGTCGGAGCGGCCGTGTTCTTGATAGCATGCACTTTGTTGCCGGACAGGTTGATGAAGCCTCCGGCACCGTGCACGTAAATGCCGACCGGCATGACATTGCTTTTGGCCGTCGTGAAGTTGCGGACCTCAAATCCTTGAATGTTGACGTAACTGGCATCGGCGAGATCGATCAGCCCTTCCGTTCCGCTGACCGCAAGTCCCGTACCGTCGATGACGGCGGCCTCCGAATTGTAGGACGCGAACGTGATGGGGCCTTGCTGCGCAGAGCCGGATTTCGTGATCTTCAATTTCTCATTGTACACGCCGCCCCGGACATACACGGTGCTGCCGGGACCCGCTTGATCCGCCGCATGCTGCAGCGTCTTCCACGGCGAGCTTAACGTACCCGGATTCGAATCGCTCCCGTTCGCTGCCACATAATAGTCGGTGCCTGAAGCCGATACAGACGGCGATTGAGCGATGCCCAGCCCTAAACCAAGCACAGCCAAACTTAACCCCGTGATTAACGTTTTGCCGAATTGCACGAATGATCATCTCCTTGATTGGTTAATAGTCGGACTTTGATTCGCTTCAACGAAACCGCGTATATCTCTGCGAGATTGTGCGGGCCTCACCTCCCTGTCCGAGTTTAGGCGGTTGACTGCTCTTTGAGCAGCCTGCCGACGGCCGCAGTCGTCGGCAGATTGCCCGTTCCCCCGACGCCAAGCGTGGACAGTGCGCCGCACGCGTTGCCGTACTGCAGCAGTTCCTCCCCTTGCAAGCCATGGAGAGAACCGTAAATGATGCCGGCGTTAAAACAATCCCCGGCTCCTGTCGTATCCCGGGGAGATACCCGGCACGGTCCGGCTGTTGCGACGCTCCCGTCCGGAGCAAGAAGGCTCGCGCCTTTGGACCCTTGCTTGACGGCCACCCGCCCCGCTGCGCTTCCGAGCTTCTCGCGGATATCCGCGATCCGGTCCGCTGCGAAAATATGCAGCGCCTCTTCCTCGCTCGGCATAAACAAGTCCGTTTCCTCCAGCAGGGAACGGATGCCCTCGGAATCCCACTCGTTGCGCACGTCCCATCCCGCATCGAATGAAGTACGCGTCCCCCTGGTCCGGGCCTCTTTGAAAAGCTTTTTCCAGTGCAGCCTCATGCCGTCCTGCAAATAGTAGGAACCGAAATGCAGATGGTCCGCTTCGCGCAGAATGCTTTCCGGAATATATTCGGGTACTAACATCGGAATACTGCCCGGATAAGTCAAGAGACCCCGGTCGGATGGAGTCGTGAACGACAAGGTGACACCGGTCTTAACATCCGGCAGTACCGTTACTCCATCGGTGTTAACCCCCATCCGCTGAAGCTCGCCGATGCAGTAGGCGCCAAGATCGTCCTGGCCCGCAACTCCCACGAACCTTACGTCGATCCCCAGACTGGCCAGCGCGCAAGCGGTAATCGCGGAAGAGGAACCGAGCACGGTTTGGAATCCGTCAATGATTTTCTCCCGGTTCCACTCCGGTATTACATCCCTGCCGGATACGATTATGTCCGCATTCAGCTCGCCGGCGACGACAACGACCGGTTTTCTCGTGCTTGCGGTATGCATCATTTCAGCACCGGTACGAAGTCCCGCTCCGCTTCGTACAGCTCCTCGAACATCTCGCCGATTTCTTCGAGCGAGCATACGGCTGCGGACAAGGGGTCCACCATCAGGGCGTGGCGGGCCATCTCTTTATCCTTGTGGAGCACAGCGCCTACGGCCAGTTCGAAAAAGGCCATATTGGAGCGGCACAAAGCGGCGAGATGCTCCGGCAAGCTGCCGAAATAACAAGGATGAATGCCGTTGCGGTCGATCATGCAGGCCACTTCCACGATACCGTCGGTGGTCAGATTTGTGATCAAACCGTTATTGGGCACGTTGCCGTAGATGACTTTCGGCTCGTTTTTGAGCATTCCTTCGATAATGATAGCCGCATATTCGTTGCTCGGCTCAAGCTCAAGCGGCTGTTTTCCATCGAGCTGCTCGATGATTTTCTCGTCGTTTTCCTTGCGCCATATCGGCCAGTTGTCCGCGTAATAGCCGGTCGCCCCGTTGTATCCCGAGCTGCAGTGCCGGTCGATTAACGACTGGCGTTTGCGGTAGTAAGGGATGTATTCCGAGAAATGCCCGCTCGATTCCGATACGAACGCCCCCAAATATTTCATCGCGTCGAAGCGCACCGGATCTTTTTTCAGCAGTTCGGGGTCCTGAATTTTCTCCCGAAGCAGCGGGTACAAATCTTGTCCTTCATGGGTCAGTTCGACAAACCAGGACATATGATTGATGCCTCCCGCTTTCCACTGCATCTGCTCGTAAGGCACGCCGGCATATTTGGACAACTGCCTGGACGTGTTCTGAATAGAGTGGCACAAGCCTACAACGGGCAGCGTCGTGATGCGGGACGTAAGCAGCGTGACGGCCGACATCGGGTTGGTATAATTGAGAATCGTCGCATCCGGGCACAAATCCTCGATATCCCTCACGATGTCCATCCAGGTGGGAAGCGTCCGCAGCGTCTTAAACAGCCCCCCGGGCCCGAGCGTATCGCCGATACACTGATTCACGCCGTATTTCAACGGAATTTCGTATTCGTAGCGGACGGTCTGCAACCCTCCCACTTCAATCTGATTAATGACGAATCGGGATCCGCCGATTACCTCCCTGCGGTCGGTAGAAGCGATTACGTTCCATTTCTTCCCCGTTTGCTCTATAATCCGGGCCACCAGCTTGCGGGCAATCTCCAGCCGTTCCCCGTCGATATCCACGAGTGCGAGGGTTCCTCCCTCTATTCCTTCGATCAACAAAATATCTGTCGCTATTTCCTGCGTAAATGCGCTTCCCGCGCCGATAATTGAAATTTTGGTCATGGTTGTTCTCTCCTTATTAGGTCTATTTCATGCCGGTCATCGTCAAGCCTTTAATAAACTGCTTCTGGAAAATGAGAAAGACGATGATCACCGGAACCGTTATAAGAACGGCCGCCGACATGACGACGTTATAATTGACGGTATGCGTTCCGTTAAAATAAACGAGAGCCAGCGGCACCGTCATTTTCCGGGTGTCGTCCAATACGATGAGCGGCCACAAATAATTGTTCCACGAATTCATGAAGGTAAAGATGCCGAGCGCCGACAGCATGGGAAAAATAAGCGGGGCGATAATCCGAACCATCAGCCGCAGCTCCCCCGCACCGTCTATTCTGGCGGCATCAAGCAAATCCTGCGGGATGTCCTCGATAAATTGCTTGGCGAGAAAAACCCCGTACGAGCTGACCAGATTCGGTAAAATAATCGCCAGCAAATGGTTGACGAGACCGAGTTTGGCCGTGATCAAATAAGTCGGGATCATGACGACCTGAAACGGGATCATCATCGTCGCCAGAATGAGCAGGAACAAGATCCTTTTTCCTCTGAACTCGTGTTTGGCGAAAATATAACCGGCCAGCGCGCTCGTAAAAAGAGTCGCTGCCGTAATGACGACAGATGTCACCGCGCTGTTTAGCAGCCATCTTACAAAGGGCGCGTCCAAAAGCACCGTGCGATAACCCTCCAGGCTTGCTTCTTGCGGGAACAAGGTGTGCGATCCGGAGACAATTTCCATATTGCTTTTCAGCGAAGACAGCACCATCCAGAGATAAGGCAGCAGCATTGCACAACCGGCAGCCGCCAGTACCGTCAGAATCGCTCCGTCCAGCCATCTGTTTCTACGTTGCATCTATTGGAGCCTCCTTCAATGTTCCCAATCCGTGCGGCCCCATTTAAGCTGGAGGACGGTCACGGCCAGAATGATCATCAAGAAAACAGTCGCCATCGCCGACGCATAGCCCATGTTCGAGTTGGAGAAAGCCATCTCATAAATGTGCAGGGCAATCACTCTCGTTTCGTTAAACGGTTCTCCCTTAGTCATAATCTGAAATTGGGCGAAAGCCTGAAAATAGGAGACGACCGTAGTCACGGATACGAACAGCATCGTTCTCCGCAGAAGCGGCAACGTCAGATATCGGAAGGAATGCCAGCGGTTCGCTCCGTCCAGGAGAGCGGCTTCGTAATACAGCCCGGGAATGGAATCGATTCCGGCGATGAACAGCACGATATTGTAGCCGATGTCCGCCCACAACGTCATGATAATGACGGAATACAGCGCATAATGCGGGTCGCTCAGCCATTGGACGGGCGCCATATGCAGCTTCTCAAGCAGCATGTTGAACAAGCCGTGATTATAATTGAACATCGTGCTCCACACGATAGCCGTTCCGGCAAGCGGAGCGATCGTCGGCAGAAAAAACACCGTGCGCATTAAATTGCGCAGCCATCCTGCCTGCAGCCGCTGAATGGCTACCGCAATCAGCAGGGTGACGGCTATATTCACCGCAACGGCAACGACGACGAATTTTACCGTCACCCAGAGCGATTTCAGAAAAACCGAATCTTCCAGCATCCGCACGTAGTTCGCCATACCGACGAAAATCGTGTTGGAACTGAGGGGATTATATTTGAAAAGGGACAGCCCGAGACTCCAGCCGATTGGCAGAAAAGCGAATGCGCCGAATAACAGCAGGATTGGAATCAGCGACAAATAAACAAACGCGCGCGCGTTCTTTCGGCCTTTATGCTGGGCTGCCGGTGGAATCTTTCGAGTTCTGCCTGCTGCCGGTTCAAGATTCATACTCCGATCACTCCGATCATTTGTGTTGATCCTGATTGTCGTTTATTGATTTTTCAATGCCGCTCAGACCCGCATCCACGGTTTCCTGTCCGCTTGCCATTAATTGAAAATGATCGTTGATCACTTTGAAGAAATAATCCCGGTCCGTAATCGGTCCGATCCACTCTCCCAGCGTCAAAATATCCAACGAAGTTTTCATAAACGGATTGGCTTTGAGAAATTCGGGATTTTCGGCCACCTCTTTTTTGGCGGGGACCGTAAACGTGCTCAGATTCCATTGCAGCAGATTCTCGTTGGAAGAAACGAATTCGATGAAATCGACGGCGGCTTTCCGCTGCTTGCTTTTCTGTGAGGCTACCAGTCCCCATCCGGATTCGGCCGCATATAATGGCGGATTCCCCGTGAAAGACGGCACCGGCACATACTCGAAGTCTTCCGCCTTGTATGTATTCAAACCGGCAGCTATGGACCAGGGTCCGCGATACGTCATCGCCGAGCTTCCCTGAAAGAAATAGTCGGAGGTGTCAAGCTCGCCGCCGAACGTCGTGAGATCCGCGACTTTATCGTCTTTGATAAGCGAGATTAGAGCTTCCATCGCTTTTTTCGCCTCCGGCGTCCGGAAGTTCACGTGATCGTTTTCGCCCCAATACTTCCCGTTTTGCTGCAAAATCATGGACAAGAACGTGAAGGTGATATTGTCGCCGGATACAAAATCAAATCCCTTCACCTTGATGCCTTTCCCGTCCCGGACCGTCAGCTTACGGGCGCTCTCCACAAGCTCTTCCCATGTAGACGGAGGCCCTGCGATCCCCTTCTCTTTCAACATTTGCGGATGGATCAGCATGCCCCCGTTCTCGATATTGAATTCGAGGGGAAGTCCGTAAAGCTTGCCGTTCCATGTGTAGCCCCCTAGCGGGGCTTTGTAATAGCCGTCCCGGAGCCGTTCGCCGTCCGGTATTTCCGCCAGCAGACCGTTCTCGGTGTAGACGGGAACCCAGGTGCCGAACATCTCGGCGATGTCCGGAGGATTTTTGGCAATGAAAGAAGCTTTTAGCTTCTGAGGGTAAACATCGTAGGGAAAGGATTGATAGTCGATCTCTACTTCCGGATGCTTTGCCTGATAAGCGGCAATCAAATTTTTATACGCATTCATAAAGGCATCTTCCTGATGGCTCCAAAAAACGAGTTTTACTTTACCGTCCGGATTTGCAGAATTATCAGCCGTCGTTTCTTTATCATTTGTGCAAGACGAAACGATAATCATTGCAAACAACAGAGAAATAAATGAAAAAAATCGGACTTTTTTCAATTTGTAACCCCTTTCTTTTTATTTCATCTGGAATTTTCTACGTCCACATAGAAATAATACCTCCACAAAAATGAGACGTCAATATTTATTTTGCAATTTAGTTGCATTTTTTTGATCGTAAATTGCAATTTATTTGTTCTTATTTTCAGTTGACCTGCGTTTTTATTTTACTTAACATAGAGAGTAAGTATTTTGGTTCGTTCAATCTTAGATGAAATGAAGGCAGGTCATAGCATGCCCACACTAAAAGATATAGCGGACCGGGTCGGCGTCTCTATCTCTACGGTTTCCCGCGTTCTGGCCGATGATACCAGCCGCGCCTCCCACAGCAAAACACGCCGGAAGATTTGGGACGCTGCCCAAGAACTGGGCTACACGGTCAAGCTTCCATCACATGATCCGGTGAAGAGAATCGGCTGTATCGTTTCCACGATGCAGGGACGGCGCTATCATCCTTACTTTTCCGTTATTTTCGAGGGAATAGAAAAAGAATTATCTCTTCACGGCTATCAGATTGCGTTCACTTATACGCAAGAAGATTTGCAAAAACCTGAAATTTTGCAGCAAGTCATCCACAAGGATCAAATCGGAGGCCTAATTATTATCGAGGGCATCGAGAAACAATTGTATGACTATATCCGCAAGCATGTGGAGCATATCATCGGAATCGACGTGTCCGATCCGGACATTCCTACCATCTCCTATGACCGGGTCGAAGCGGCTCGTACAGCCGTCCAACATTTAACGGATCAAGGCCACAAGGACATCTTGTTTATCGGGGGCACCGGCTTGTCCGGAGAATTCCAGAGGGAGAAGCGCTACCGGGGTTACAAGCTGGCACTGGAGCAAGCCGGTTTGGCGGTTAAGCCGCAGTACGTGCTTAACGCCGAGTGGGAACCGGATCAGGCTTACCGTCTCGTCCTGAATTACATGGACGAGCATCGCGGCCACCTGCCTACCGCGGTTTTTGCAGCCAGCGATATTATGGCGATGGCGGCTATGCGGGCCATTTCCGAGAAGGGCTATCAAATCCCGCAAGATTTCGTCATTATCGGTTTTGACGACAACGAGCCTTCCCGTTACACGGTTCCTCCTCTCTCCACTATTCATATTCCTACCTTTGAAATCGGAAGTGTCGCCGCAAGAACGCTCCTTCAGGAAATGCAGACGCCGTATCCTCTGCCCGTCAAAATTTTGCTGCCGTTTCAACCTTTATTTCGCCAGTCAAGCGACCGGCGTTTGCAGAAGCTTCAAGACGAGAACAACGCAACTCGCTAAGTCGGAACGATACCTCGTCTTAAAGGCCGATCCGTTTATTCACAAAAACAAGCCATCCTGGGCTAAAGCGAAGGATGGCTTGTTTTTTTAATTTTCATTTTGCTAATCTTCATCCTGGCCTCGATTCGTCCTCGTGATAGCTGCCCAGCCTTATTTCAGCCTGTATAGGTCCATTAATTTAGGTGAATCAACAAAATCACTTACATGTACTTAAAATTTAACTTGAAATACTTAGAATATATGATAAATTTACTTACAAGAGGTGAAAATGATGTATCAAGAAGAACGATTACTGAAAATACTCGACTATATTAATAAACACCACGCGATGAGTGTGATGGATATTTGTTCGCTTCTGAATGTATCTAGGGATACGGCCCGAAGAGATATTGTTAAATTAGTGCAAGAAGGGGTCGTCATTCGTACACACGGAGGTGTCGCTCTCCCTCAATTGCAGAAAGAAATAGCTACCTACCAGGAACGTTTAATTGACGAAACAGACAGTAAGAGAAAAATCGGGAAGTTAGCGGCTAAACTAGTTCAAGATCACGAAACCGTCATTTTGGACGTATCCACTACGGTACAATCCGCAGCCGAACAAATTTCAGCTAAACATATTACGGCGGTCACGCACTCCATAGACATTGTAGGGATTCTGTCCGGTCGGGAAGATTTGCAAGTTTATGTGCTCGGCGGCTATTTACATGCCAAAAACCGGTTGTTATACGGACCTTCCGTCATCGAGAAGCTAAGGGAATTAAGAGCCGATAAGGCATTTATCGGAGCTACGGCTATACGAGCAGATGGGCTTTATTTTCCGTACGAAGAGGATGTTGCGGTTAAAAAAGAGATGGCCCGCAGATCGGATCAGGTCATTGTTGTGGCAGATTCTACGAAGTTTACAAACAAGTCGGTTTATCGGTTGGATTTTGATTTTGTAGATATTTTGATTACCGATCAAGAAGTGCCTTTCGCTATTAGAGAAGTACTTCATACTAAAAATATAACGCTTATACAATGTGAGGAGAAAGACAAATACGAGGAGGAATATAAAGATGAGTCTTAAAATTTTACACAATGTAAACGTGGTTCAAGAAGATAACTCCTGTATGTCTGCGACACTTTGGATACGAGACGGAATGATTGAACGGATAGAAAGTTCCCTATCTGCTCTTCCGGATGGCGATTATGAATTTATGGACGGTCAAGGCCACTTATTAATCCCGGGCATGATCGATGTCCATATTCACGGCGCCAACGGCTTCGATATGATGGATGGAAGCGAGACGAGTATTCAGGAGGTTTCGCGGGCTTGTGCAGCAACGGGCTGTACCTCATTTCTGGTCACCTCCGTCAGCTCAACGATTGAAGCATTAATAGCCATGATTCGTAGTGTGAAGCGTGTCGCAGGGCATGAAGCCGGGGCCAAAATTGCCGGGCTTCATCTAGAAGGTCCTTACCTGAATCCGAAGCGTAAAGGGATGCAAAATGAACGGTTTTTAAGACATCCGGATCTTACTGAAATGAAAGAAATTTTTGATGAAGCGGACGGGCTGATCAAGATGGTTACAATAGCTCCCGAATTACCCGGCGGTATGGAACTCGTCTCTTTTCTGAAGGAAAGGGGCGTAATTATCGCCGTCGCGCATTCGGATGCCACATACGAGGAGGCCAAACAGGCCTTTGAAGCGGGAGCCAGTCATGTTACGCATTGTTTCAACGGCATGCGTCCGATTCATCATCGGGATCCCGGTCTGGTTGTAGCCGCTTTTGAACAAGAACATGTAAGCCTCCAAGCGATTGTAGACGGCATTCATTTGCATCCCGCGATCGTTCGAATGATGCATCGTCTCAAAGGACCGGATGGCATGGTACTTATCACAGATGCTTTGCAAGCCATGGGGCTCGGTGATGGGAAATATATGTTCGGCGGCCATCCCGTTACGGTTTCCGAAGGTGTAGCACGCCTTGAGGACGGAACTTTAGCTTCCAGTACGGTTACGATGAATGAGGCGCTTCGTCTAACCGTAGATACCGGCATTTCTTTAACGGACGCGGTTAAAATGGCATCCAGTTCACCTGCACGGCTGTTAGGACTTGCTGCTAAAGGTAAGATTTCCGCGGGTTTTGATGCCGATCTTGTCTTGTTAGACGAACAATTTCAAGTACAATGGACAATGATTAAAGGTTCTATCGTCTAATTAACCAATATTTAAACTCGCTCCCCCCTCACCTTTAACCTTGGATTTCTACAATAGAGAAGGAAAAAAGATGAAAAACGGGGAGAGATTGTTATGCGTTTGTTTGAAGTCCTACTTATCGGCTCCAATCTGGTTCTGCTGACGGTACTGCTTTTCATGAGGAATCGAAAAATCGCCCTGGGTGCAGGCCTTGCGGCTGTCTGCGCACTGAGCGTTCATCTGATTCAGGAAGGGTACCGCTGGCAATTGGCCCCCGCCTACTTCGCTGCGGTTATCCTGTTCATTCTGGTTGCCATAAGGATTTATCGAAATCCGAAATCCGTTAAACCCCGGAAAAAAACACGATACATCGGCTATTCTATAGTTGCCGTGCTGCTGAGTTTTTCTGTTTTCTTGGCACAGGCGATGCCGATATTGGTTTTGCCAAGGCCAGGAGGAGAGGCGGCGGTGGGAACCCGAATCTTTCACTTTACGGATTTCACGCGACAAGAGAGCTATCCTAACGTCCCCAAAAATGACCGCGAGCTTATGGTTAGAGTTTGGTATCCCGCAAAACCTCAATCCGGAAAAGGGGAACTGCTATTTCCCGAAGATCCGGCGCAGTTTAGAACATACAAGGAAAACTTCTCAGGAGTGTTCAAGGTCCCCGCATTCATTCTCGATTACTGGAAATATACGCGCGGCTATTCCCATCTCAATGCCGAACTTCTCCCCGCTTCCGCGCCTTATCCCGTGGTACTGATTAGTCATGGTATGGGTACCGGCAGCGTGCTGCATGTCTCTCAGGCAGAGAACTTGGCCAGTCACGGGTTTATAGTAGCTGCTATCGACCATACCTACAGCACAGCGGCTACCCTTTTCCCGGACGGGCGGATAACCGGATTCGAGACAAAGACGCCGGCAGATGATTTTTACACGTATGCCAAGGAGGTCGGAGCCGTGTGGGCAGCAGATATTCAGTTCGTCCTTTCGGAAATGGAACAGTTGAATCAAGACCCAAAATCCAGCTTGAAGGGCATGATGGATGTAAACCATACAGGTATCATGGGGCATTCGTTCGGGGGCGCCACTGCTTTTAACGCCACCTATTACAACGATAAGATCAAAGCCGGGATTGATATGGATGGAACGCTTTATGACCTGGAAGATAAAGGGCAGATGCCGAAACCGTTCATGTTCCTTAACTCCGACAAAAGATCCATGCTTTCCGCGGCGATAAAAAACAATGAGGTTCCGGGCAGTATCCGGGCACAACTGGTGAAGGAGCAACGGATGATGGACAGTGTCGGCGCCCATAACGGGCAGGTCATTCATATACGGGGAACGGACCATTTCAATTACACCGACCTGCAGTTCTATACGCCAATGTTAAAATATACCGGTATGACCGGGAGCATTAACGGGTACAGAGGGGCTGACATTGTCAATTCTTATGTGCTTGATTTCTTTACCAAACATTTGAAAGAGAAGGGCGGTCAACTGCTTGACGATGCCCCCCATCCCCAATACCCGGAAATTGAATTTCAAAAAGCTACTCTAGCGGCGGAATAGAATGTAATCCGGACCAGCGGCAGGTAGCCATCCCAGGGCTCCCCGAGACGCTCGAATAAAAGATCCTATGCGCTATGGGGATCGGTCGCTGCCTGTGTCGCACTGGTGTCGGGGCTGGCGTTTTATGAGTCCTCCCCTATTCCCCAGCCTGCCTCCCCGCAAATTTTGCAGCAGGCACCGTCCGCGTCTCCGACCGGAATCCGGAAATTTCTAACGTACAACGGCTATCGTTATGCGTTCGTCGACGATGGCGCACCGTTTAAGTTCACGGGAACTGAGCCGGTAAAATCGCTCGGAACATTAGTAGTTGATCTCAACCGCGAGACCGGGAAGAATACCGAAGACAGCGATGTGGAAAAGGACTATGCCGCAACTTTCGCCGTCGGAGGGGAACTGTATGAGATCCCGGCGTACCCGTCTCATTTCCGTATTGCGGTTCGATATGAACAGAACTTCTACCTGGCGGAAATCGTGGCCAAAGTAAACGACTCCGCGATAACTGCCAAGGATTATCTGGATATGTCTAATCTTAAGGAACATGTGCAGGACATCCATATTCTGAATCATGCGGGGAATGACATACTGAAGAAAATGACGGACCCTGTTTCTGTGAAATCCATCATCGAAGGCCTTTACGCGGCCAAAACGGCGGATTTAACCAACCGGGATTTCAAGGGCATCGCGGAGGCGCAATCCCAGGGAAAATCGTATCAACTGAAGTTTAACCTTACGGACGGGACTAGCATGGCCATGTATATCATCCCGGAGTTCAAAATCGTGTCGATGGGAGACGCGTACTATCAATTGCCCGATCGCTTCTTGGATCAATCCGGCGATACCTTTAAAAACCTGAAACAAGACGCGCTGCCGCTCTACTAAGCTTGTGAACCTAAACCAACCCTGTTCAACCATTCCTCACGCGATTTCTAAAGGATATATTCTTGGGAGCCGGCAAGCGCTTCGCTTTCTTATTCCATATCCATGCGAAAAAAGCCCTGGAGGTTTCCGCCTCCAGGGCTTGCTGCGCGCTAACTTTAAGGAATGACCTTCCACACGTTGGTGCCGGTCGGTGTTTCGCCTTGTGTCCACCATTTGGCCTCATAGTTGACACCGTTGTAGGACACCTTATTTCCCCCTACATAAACCGTAGTCGCGCTCCAGGCCGGATACGTGGTTGTACTGCCGCCCGTCGTTTTGACCGTCACTACGGAAGAGGATGGAGATGCTTTGCCCGAGGAGTCGATAGCGGTCACGGTAAAGCTGTAGGAAGTGCCGCTCGACAAGCCCGTGTTCGTGTAGGAGGTCGAAGTTGTCGTGCCTACCGCAACGTTATCGCGGTATACTTGATAACTAGCCGCTCCCGCTATCGATGCCCAGCTCAAGGAAACGCTGTTGTCCGTTACGGCTGTGGAGGCCAGATTCGTCGGAGCGGGAAGTGCGCTGCCTCCGCCGAAATCTACATCCGCTACATTGACGTAAGCGGTAGGCGCACCGGAGACTTCCCAGATAGCCAGGATGACCTGATAACCGGTTCTCTCGGGAACGTTACAATTCGTGGTGTAATAGTTGCTAGGGCTTGCACCGTTCAGATCCACTTGGCAGAAAGGCGTCAAGTCAAAGGAAGCTCTCGTCAGAGGGGCGTTCGGATTCCAGCCCGGCTTGGTGATGAAATATTTGAAGGTCGTTGTAGCGTGTGCCGCGTTCAGCTGCCATTTGAAAGCCTGCGGGCCCGCCTTCATAGGAACTTTGCTCCAACGTGTCGAGGTTTGCTCGTCAAGTTTGGGGAAGGTATTGCCGGCACTCGCGATGTGACCGTCGCCGGGGCCTCCGTTAGGAAAGCCTTTGCCCGCTTCGGCGCTTTGCGGCTCGTAAGAGGCTCCTCCACAATCCGTGTTCACGTTGTTCTTGCACAAAAGCCCACGGCTGGCGGGAACATCCAAATATCCGTGAGCCGAGCTGGTTTCGGGAAACAAAACCATCAGTAAAGCGAGCATCAGCAGCATTCCGCATGCGGCAACCAGTTTGTGCAGCAATGCGTGATTCGGTAAAGCCAAATTCATCATTCATTCCTCCTCAGATTTGGGTTTTCAACGCCAAAAGCGCTTACATTTCGTTGTTTTAAACGACATCACCTCCCTTAAAAATCTAGCAGCGAGCCTTAGTAGCGTAGCAGACACTTGGTGGATACATCTTCCATATTATAAGCCGGATCCGAGCCTATCACAATATTTTTTTAACAAAAAAAGGAGACCCTGTAACGGAATGTCTCCTTCTCTGCGAGAATATAACACCTTCTTGTAAGGCCCAGCTTGGCGATCAAGAAGTCTCTCGCCGCATCGGTTTGAATCTTCACCCCGGCGATCCTCACACGGATAAACTCGTCTCTCAACCGTTTATTAAATTAAAGTAACTGTTTTATTCAATCATTTTCCAAGTATCTGTTTGCTGCTGGATATCCCACAATCGGGCGTACAACCCTTTCGCGGCCAGAAGATTGGAATGGCTGCCCTGCTCGACGATGCTGCCGTTATCCAGCACGACAATATTGTCCGCACTTCGCACCGTTTTCAGACGATGCGCAATGACGATGACGGTTTTGCCCTGTACAAGCCGGTCGATCGCCTGCTGAATGACAGCCTCGTTCTCCGGGTCCAGTGACGCCGTAGCTTCGTCAAGCAAGACGATAGGTGCATCCTTGAGAAGCGCTCTGGCAATGGAAATCCGCTGCTTCTCGCCTCCGGAGATCGTACTTCCTCCTTCTCCGACAAGTGTGTCGTAACCGTTCGGAAGTTTCATGATGAAATCGTGGCAGCAAGCCTGGCGCGCCGCTTCCTCGATCTCTTCCATCGTGGCGTTATTGCGTCCGAAGCGGATGTTGCCCGCGATCGTATCCTGAAACAGATACACATCCTGAAAGACCATGGATACTTTGCTCAGCAGCGCTTCGGGCTCCATATCCCGGATATTTTCGCCGCCCAGAAGAACTTTTCCCCCAACAGGATCATAGAAACGCGCGATCAGACGCAAAACCGTGCTTTTGCCGCTGCCCGAAGGACCGACAAGTGCCGTAAACGTACCGGCTGGGATGAACAGATTCACTTCACTGAGCACCGTTTGCCTGTTATAACCGAATGTGACCTGCTCCAGTTCGATATCATAAGCCGCCGGAGGCTGGCTTTTACCCGGCATAACCGGCTCTTGAAGAAGCCGTACAATGCGTTCACCCGCTTGTTCGTGATATCGGAATTCCGCATAATTTACAAGCGCCGCGGTTAGCGGATCGTAAATCCGGGTGCCGACGATGAGAAAAGAAACGAACACGACCAGATCCAGGCTGCCTCCAAGCAGAAGATGAACGCCGACCATGATCATGAAGGTAAGGCCGGCGCGGATACAGGCAATCGCACTCAGGACGATCGGCCCGAGCAGCCCTTCAATCCGGATGCTTTGCCGCATCAGCTCCCTGAACGATAGGGTCAGCCTTGTAAAGCTCTCCCCCGTCACGTTGTATGCTTTGATGACACGGATGCCGTTCAGATACTCCTGCAGACGGTTGGCGGCATCGATTTTGGCGCGCATATGGTTGGCGCCAAGCTTATGCTGAATTCCGGAAGTCAGCATCACGAGCGCGACAGCGAGCGGAAACGCGGCGAATAAGGCAAGCGCCATACGCCAGTCCAGGAATGACAATCCCGCAATAGCGAGAACCGGCATGACAAGCGCGCCGATCATTTGCGGAACAAGATGAGAAATACCATGCTCGACCATAGTAAAATCGCCCATCATCATGTTTGCGAGATCTCCGGGATCCCGTTTGTTCAGAAAACCGAGCGGCAGCTTGCGCAAATGTTCGGCCAAGCGCGTCCGCCCTTCCGCCGCGGCGCTGTATGCTTGACGGAATTGGGAACGGTATGCCGGAACTTCGCTGACATACATAAGGACCAGAGAGGCGGCCATGCCTCCGCACACCCACCACAGCCGCTCTGCTTGAAGAGTGGCCCCGGGTGACGCAAACGGTTCGAAAATGAGCCGTGCCGCTTCCACTAGCAGAGCGAACGGAATAATTCCGATCAGATTGGCCAGCGTCGTATAAAACACCGGCTTGATCAACGCGCGGGGGTTACCTGCCGTGATGTTGCGCAGTAAATCCATCGTCTGTCGCCTCCTTCTTCATGCCGATATGCCATTTCTCCGAATCCGTGTAGGTATGCCACATTCTGGCGTAGAGGCCGCCTGCGGCAACCAACTCGTCGTGCTTACCTTGTTCGGTAAGTCTACCGCCGCTCAGAACAAGGATCTGATCCGCATCGCGGATTACATGGAGCCGGTGGGCAATAACAAGAACCGTCTTCCCCCGGATCAACTCTTTGAGGGCAAGCTGCATCTCATTTTCGTTCTCCGGGTCCGCGAATGCGGTAGCTTCGTCCAGTACGAGAACGGGCGCGTTTTTCAAGATAGAACGCGCTACGGCAATCCGCTGTTCCTCGCCCCCTGACAGGTAAACGCCGCCTTCGCCGATCCGGGTCTCGTAACCTTGGGGGAGCCTGCCGATAAACTCATGGCACTGTGCCGCTCTTGCGGCCGCATATACGTCTTCCGCAGCGGCGCCCGGCCGGCCTACCGCGATGTTGTTATACACCGTATCGTAAAAGAGAAATGTCTCTTGAAAGACAAAAGCGACCGTATCCATTAAGTCCGTAACAGACATATCCCGCACGTCGACACCGCCGATACGGATAGCGCCCTGATTAACGTCCCAGAAGCGGGGAACCAGATTCGCTACGGTAGATTTGCCCGCTCCGGACGGGCCGACCAACGCTGTAACCTGCCCTTGTGCGGCGATGAACGAAATATTCGAGAGCGCTTCGCCGCTTCCGGCTTTCGCCTCGTACGAGAAGCTCACCTTATCGAATGTGACGTCATATTGATCCGGTTTAACCGGGCGTTCGGGTTCCGGGATCGGTTTTTCCGCCAATAGACGGTCGATACGTTCTACCCCTTCGCCGATATCACGCAGGGTTGACATCAAGTACATAATCTTAAACATCGGAGCCGACACACCCGGCGCCATGACAAGGAAAAACAGCAGCACGGAAGCGAAGGCGACGTTGCCCGGATCGCGGCTGAGCAGAAATACGCCGACCGGCAGCACGAAGGCCGCAAACGAAACCAGAATCACTTTAAAAATCAGAAAACCGTTCTGAAACTGGTCAGTGAATTTCACGCAGTAATCACGATAGTAAATCATATCGGCATAAAATTTTCGGAAAGAATGCACCGTTTGCCCGAACACCTTCACGGCCGGCATTCCGCGCACATATTGAATCGCCGAGCTGTTTAATCTCTCCAGCGCATCATGGTATTTTTTAACGTTTTTCTTCGTCTCCGGTCCTGTCATCAGAATGATTTGTACGCCGAAGCCGACCAGAATCGGCACGATGCAGGCAAATGCCAGCCATACGTTTAAGTAAAACATCACGGTAATCATGAGAAGAGTTGTCACCGCGACGTGAACGAGATCCGGCAGTTGATGGGCGACGAATGTTTCAACTTTCTCCACGTTCTGCTCCAGTGTCTTTTTCACCGCTCCGGTAGACGTGCCGTTCAGCCAGCCTAAAGGCAGCTTTCCGATGTGGGAAGACAGCTTGATTCGCAGGCCGTACAAAATCCGGAAGGCAGCGATGTGGGATATCAATCCTCCCGCGTACATCAGAACAAGACTCCCGATTAGCCCCAGCAGGGCGATGATTCCCCAGCGGACCATGAACATACCGTCCGCTTCGGCAGGATGTGCCGCATGAGCAAGCAGCTCTTTCAGGATAAAATAAACCGATATGTAGGGAATCAGCTGGCCGATCGCGCTAAGTGCGGACAATATACCGGAAACTACGAGAAGACCTCGCTTCTCTTCCGCGATCTGCAGCAGCCGGGCCACGCCGGACTTGTTGCTCATAAGATTCGCTCCTATTCTATTAACAGTGGATTTACCCCGATTTACTGTCCGCTCATGGCTTTCATAATCTCATCGATCGCCACGATTTTTCCGAGCGGCATCGGCCCGATAACCGAACTGTCGTCCAGGACAAATACATGGTTGTTCTTCACCGCTTTTAATCGGTTCCAGATCGGGTTGTCCTTCATCGAAGCCATCACACCGCCGGCAACGGGCTGGACATAGTTATTCACAACGAACAGGTAATCCGGATCGGCTTCCGCCAGTCCTTCCAGATTAAAATTTCCTCCCTGCTTAAACGCCTCGACCGGTGTTAATGCCAGATCCTCATAGAAAACCCCCATCCGGCTCCTGTTGAAAGAAGTGAACTCTTTTCCGCTGAACATGGCGGCTAAGACCGTCTCTCCTCGTTTTGACGCCAGCTTTTCTTTGTATTCGGCCGCTTTTTTTTCATAATCGGCAATGACGCTTTCCGCCTTCTCTTCGGCTCCGATGATTTTAGCGATGATCCGAAGCTGCGCCTTCCAGTCCTCGCTGTGCGGTATAATGACAGTCGGGGCGATTTTGTTGTATTCCGTAAATTTGTTTTCATCTTCCGAGATAATCAAATCGGGGGATGCGGCCAGCAGCTTTTCCATACTCGGTTCCCGGCCAAGATCCATTACCTGCTTGCCTTCGAGCCGTTTCTTCAAATTAGGGAAACTGCCGATCATATCCATCCCCTGCGAAGCGTGCGGCGGCTCGCCGAGTACGGTCAAGTAGTCCAAATAAACGATGTAGGGGGTAGCTACTTTCTCCGGCTTCTTATCGATCACAAGCGACCCTTTCGCATGTTGGATCGTACGCGGGAACGCCCCCTTTTCACCGGTCGTTTGTGCTGCGGGTCCGCTTGACGGACTACCCGCTTCCGGGGAAACGGTTTTCTCTGCATGGGAACATCCCGTCAGAAGAAGAATACACAGGGCTGCTGCCCAAAAAGGTAACGTTATACGGCTGCGTATCATGTGTGCTAACCCTCTCTCTTTGTTGATAATGATTTTCACTCTCGATCAACCAACATCCTATACCAATTCTTTCTTCCTTGCCGCCTCCATACGGATTTTAAAGCGGTCAGACGGATTTTTTTATCGGGCGAATCTAATAAAAAAAAACACCGGATGCAGGCATCCGGCGTCTCTTAAATGAATGAACGTAGCGATCAAAAAACAGTCGAGGAACTCCTCATGAATTCTCCCGGATTAACCCCATAGTGCTTGCGGAAAGCATCGGCAAAATAACTGGAATTCGTATATCCCACGTAAGCCGCAGCCTCCCCCACCCGAAACCGGCCGCTCTGAAGCAATTGTTTCGCTTTTTCCAGTCTTTGCTCGCGCAAATATCCGAATACGGTCGTACCGTAAACTTTCTTGAATCCGGCTTTCAATTTAAAATCGTTTAACCCGGCGATCCGGGACAGCTCCAGCAAAGACGGCGGACACTCCATCCGTTCCAGCAAAATTTCCCTCGCGCGGCGAATCTTCTCCAGCTCGCTTCGAGTCATGGAAAACGAGGAAGGACCGGGATCGTTTTCAAACAGCAGCTGCTGAAACGATAAAGAGAGCAACTCAAGAACTTTACATTCCATATGGATGTTGCGGATTGCCTGGGAGAAAGGCATATGAATAAGCTGCCGGACGAGCTGGAGCATGGCGGGATTTATCGCTTGTCTGTACTGATGGAATGATTTGGAGCCGAGCAGACGATGGAAATCGGCCGTTTTGCCCTGGGCGATGTTTTCAAGATAATGATTGAAAGACGATACCGGAATATAAATACTCGCCGTTACGAGAGAGCGGCCGCCGGCAAAACAAAATTCTCCGGCCCCATGTCCCATAAGACCGAGATTAACCGTATTCGGACATAGTGGAATCTCAAAGCCGTTAACTTGTCCGACTCCCTCCCCTTCCAGACAGATCGACAGTTCCACCATCGGAATGTCGAACCGGAAATTAACTTGTTTGTTCTTGTATAACGTACAATTGGTGAGAACAATAATCAGTTCAGGTCTCGGTACGATGCGCAAAGCAAAACCTTCACCTGTCGAATCGCTTCTCTCCATATTCTCTGTCCGGTTCAAAGAACGATAGAAAAAATCCATTTGATCAAAAAACTGATTCACGTTGTCATGAACAGATTCAGTCATCCTTTTCCCACCATTCCGAATTTTTCTAATCGCTGGCTGTCTTAATGATATTGATAATCATTATCATTGTCAAGAAGTTCATTTTAGGGTTCATGGTATAGAAGAACAATTTCTAGCACGAAATCAAAAAAAGCCGCCCGTTTGGCGACTTCTTTAACTAGGAGGAACGCACGATGATTACTGGTGGCCGGCGAGCTGCAGCAGCTCGGAAAGCCGTTGCCGACGATCCCCTTCCTCCTTGGCGGCCATTTTCTTCAACTTATCTGTTCCGCCCCAGATCAAATAATTGATATGCGCCACCTCATAGGACTGAAGGCCGCGAACCTGTTCAAGCAGCACTCTGAGATGCGTATCGTCTTCCATATCCGCTTTGATCTTCAGCTTCATCGAATCCGTGCTGTGCAGCATGCATTTCACCAGCGTAGGAATTGTCTCCGCGTTAACGCCATGCCGCTCGGCCAGAGCGACTGTGAAGTGGTTCTGAACGGACTGATGTTCTGCGTCAATCTTCCCCATATAATCTTCAACTAACGGAAAATAGGCCCGATCCGCCAATCCGAGGCCGAAGACGGCATAGCTGCCGGGCATGCAATTCTTTTCCCCTTCCGTATCCGCATACCATTCGAACGGTTCCATCGCCGCTCGGGCGTACTCCTCCAGCAAGGGATGCAAATTCGGATATTCCAAGGCTTGGGCGAAGAAGCGGTGTGTTCCCGACTTGGCCAGCCCTTTGATCGGCAGCCCTTGTTTGAGACCGGATTTCAGCTTGATCTGATAGCTTTTGGGAAAACCCAGGCTTAACAAGCGAGTCAGAAACCAGAGCGCACGACCGTAGCTCTCCTCCGTTTCCCGCTTAATAACAAGGGTCACCTCGGCAAACACATCATTGGCTGTACATTCCGCCACTTCGTCGCGAAAGCAGACGTCTTCCTTGGCGTATGTGCCGCTGCCTTCCACAGTAAGACGTTTTGCCCTGGCACTTCCCAGCTCGATCGCGCAATCCAACATAGCCAGCCCCGTGGTTCTGCTGTAGGAGGGCTCGTATTTCAGAATCAAGATTGCGGCATAAATGATAAGCTCGATCGGACCCTGCTCGGTATTTTCCAGCCAAGCCTCGCTTTTTTTCTTATATTGTTTCTGGAACTGTGTCCCTGCCTGATCAAAATAACGGGGCAGCCATTGATCCTCCGCCCAATTCCGCAAAGCCACTGTCAGGTAGTTCCGATGTTCGGCAAGATGTTTGTTCCCTTTATTCACTTGTTGAATCTTCTCGAAAAGGGAAATAATCCGCCCGACATCCATGTTCGGAAACAGCCGCTCGTCAAGCAGATGTCTGGACAGGAAAAACGTCTCCAAAGGTTTGGTCGGATATTTTCCCGCTTCGAGCTTTTTCTCGATGTAGAAAGAGATTCGTTCCAGCAGTTGTTTCTTCTTCGTCTCGTTGACGTATTCGTAAATACGAACGCGGACCTCGCCTTCCCTCGTCCGGAATTTTCCAGTGAAGGTAAAATGATAATCAATTAACGCAGGCGTCAGAGCGTCCAATGTTTGCCCGATATAAGCAGCAAGTTCCGGAACGATCCGCTCCCTCACTTGTTCCTCTGTCAGGGTTTCCGCGGAATTGCCTCGTCTGGCCGCAGCTCCCGGCACTGTAAAGTCAAGATTATTATCCGACACGTTTGTCCTGCCATTGGCGTATTCCAGCAGAGCGTAATCGTGAATGCCTACCTGAAGCGAAGTGCGCTTCACGATTTGGTCCGCGTCCTTATCGCTAATGTAGGCCGCCCATTTATCGATTTGCCGTTTCATTTCGTCCAGAATCGTTTCTAGAGTAAGATCCATGTCCATCTGATGCTCCTTTATATGGCTACCGTAAAATCCCTTCTAATTAAGGATATTTACTTTATTTTACCATACGAAAACATCTGATAGCAGGACTAATATGATTTTAGATCCCGTTTCTCCAATCCTAGCTGTTTGTAATCCGGGAGGTATGAAGGCCCGTAGGGCGGCATCACTTCAATCAAGGGATTCCTTGACGGCGACGATGCGTAACCGGCTTGTGTCCATCATCCATTGACCTTCACGGACGAGGTGGGGTTTAACCTTTGCCTCGATAGCACGGTAGATGGACGCTTTGTCAGCTAAGGTGACGTCCCGGAAGAAATAATCGGCGAAACTGTCCAGCCATTTCCTGACTCCGATATCTCCCTTAAGCGGAGTGGGCTTGTCGAAGTGCTGAGCCAGCATAACGCGAAAGCCGGTCTGCTCCAGCAGGCTGGCGTATTCGCCTATCGTGGGAAAATACCACGGGCTCCGTCCCGCCCACGCATAGCCACGAGCTTCCAGCTCCTGCTCCATGGCGGTGGTCAGCGCGGCAACGTTCCCTCTGCCGGCGAATTCGGCAACGAATCGCCCTCCCTCCCGGAGAGCCAGCCAGATGGTGCGGGCAACAGCGGGAGCATCCTTGATCCAGTGCACAGCCGCATTGGAGAACACAGCATCAAATCGGACATCAGTCCGATACTGACAAACGTCTTTCACCTGAAAGTTCAGTTCAGGATACTTCTGTCGGGCCTTTCTCACCATCTCTTCCGACAGATCGATACCCGTAGGTACCGCTCCCGCAGCCGCGATCTCCGCCGTCAGGTCACCGTTCCCGCATCCTACGTCCAGGATTCGTTCTCCGGTTCGCGGCTGCAGCAGGGCCAAGGCCTCCGCTCCCGGTTTGACACCAACATCCGGATGCTCCGGATACACTTTCGGGTTCCGGTGGTTGTTAGAAAGTTCGCTGCTCATAAGTTTTGTCTCCTTTTTTTGTATGACTGGAAATTCTCTTCCGTGAGGTCTACAGCGGCGGCCAACGCTTCTTCCTGCCGGAGGCTTTGGTATAAATCAATCGGGAAGGCATCACATAGACAGAATCCCCGGCTGCGTATACTCCACTGTGGTAGTCCCGCCCAACACATCGGCAACAGACCACTTCATATACTTAAAAGATATTTTATATCTATAATTGGTCCAACCTTAACAATCCGCTTTCTACTAACACGGACAATGCGGCTTGAGAGGCAAATCCGATCCTTATGATGTTCTTCAGATGCCGATCCATCGCTTCCTCGGCAGTGAACATCCCTTGTCGGATAACGCACGGCGAATCCTCGCTGAGGCATAGTTCGTCGCTCTCGAATAGTTCATTTTCTTCACTTTAGTTAAAGACTTTACGAATCTATAATAGCTTCGATTTTGCGAACCTGTCAATAAGATTCCGAAGAACTTTTTGCATACCTTGCTTACATCCGTAGGGATTGTCCTACAGCGAATTCCCATTTTAGTAGAAGGGCTTAGACTTGCAATAATTTTGGAAATAGATTACTTTAAAGCTGTTAAAGATTGTCGTATGACAAGGCTTTTTGCCGAATGAACGGAAAAACCATATCGCGGGGAGATTTGTCATGGATATTACCCAAGATTTCATGGATGAACGTTTTAAAACGTATGTTCTGGACCATTTTAGCGAGAATCCCGGTCGGATTCAAACAGGCGATGTGGAGGGAATCGTCTCCCTTCAGCTTACGAATCTGCAATTTTCCAGTCTGAAAGGGCTTGAACACTTCACTTCTCTTGAGGAGCTTGATTGCTCGTTTAATAACTTGACGGAACTTGACATCAGCCAAAATGCGCACCTTAAACGACTCGAATGCAAGAGAAATAACCTTCATCTGCTGGATACGAGCCATAACTCGAAACTGAAAGAGCTGTCCTGCAGCAACAACGAGATTTATTCCCTAGATTTGACGGCCAATGTGCAGTTGGAAGCGGTGGATTGCAGCTTTAACCGGCTTAGGAACCTGGATGTCAGCCGCAATCCTATGATCACCAAGTTGATCTGCTGCTGGAACATGATTTCAGACTTGCATGTAGAGCAAAACCCCAATCTGCAGGAACTTAACTGCTCCTACAATTCCCTATTCAATTTGGAACTGAAGCGGAATGCATCCCTCATGTACCTGGATTGCGGAAGCAATTATTTGATCGAATTGATTATACAAGATGGCGCCGGCCTCGTTAAAATACGCTGCAACAACAATCATTTGAAGCAATTGGACGTATCTCAGTGCCCGGTTTTAGAAAGTTTAAGATGCTTCCAGAATCATCTTACAAGCTTGGATCTCAGTCACAATCCGCTTTTGAACGAGCTTTACTGCTCGGAAAATAAACTCCCGGAACTCCATACTCGTTGTAATCCGATGCTGAAACGGCTGGATTATGCCGATAATCTGATCGTTGAGCCGGATCATACGGTCAAAGGAATGGGTACTTTTCAATACGACAGCTCGTTTTGTTCCTATCAAACCGCACTTCGTTATAAGGACAAGGAACTATCCGTTAGAGCCGATGTACCCGCCAAGGCGGATATGAAACGTCTGTCACCGGTGATCAGGAAGACCTGGGAACGACTGGATCAGCTTCATGAGCAGGCAGCAGACCTGATTGCCCGCACACATCCTGACGAAGATGTTACCGAATTAGTCCTGTCCGAGCTCGTATTCGATAAAGACGCCGCCTTTCGGATAGGCTACGATGCAGGCGAGTCTCCAGCCGGACAGCTGTACATTTACGCCGTATTTACCCGCAAGCATGAATTGAACAGTCAGCTCGTCTATGAAACCTATTAGGCAATCCGTAACTCACCATTCATAAAAATGTTCTTCGATCAGCGCTTCGAAGGAATCCGCCAATAACTTGATCTCCCCGGTATCGTGATCACAGAAGATGACCTGTCCGGACTGATCGATGATAATCGGATTACCGGAACCATCCATTGAGATGACATAGCCGGTTCGCAAAACCTCTGCTAAGGGAAGCTCCTTGAATTGCTCCCGGTACCCCAGCGTCAAATCGATAACCGTTTCATTTCCGAGACTGGAGCCGTTAGAAAACGCATACACCGCAAGACCTGCATACGCTCCCCCAAACGTCCGGATAAAATGCACATAATCCTCATGAAAGGTTACGCCCAACTGCTGCTGTGCATGAGCTATTTCCTGTTGGCTCGCCGGACTGCCTGCCAGTGTACTGTTATCCTCCCGGTGAAGGAAAGCCTTTAATCTGTCCATTAACGCCTTTTTCATAGGTAAATCCCCTTCCCTGCCGAATCAGCTGCGGTTCAAGCTCTCCACCGCATCCGGCCGAATTTTTTCAGGTGATCAAACCATACATGCCCGTCCGCTGAAGTTTATTCGGAGAACGAACCTTTATCGGGTTTCCTTAAAAAATAAGTGAGCTGTTCGTTCATATATTCCGGGCTGCGGGCAAAGCCGTCTTCACTCCATTGGAGAAGCAAGCCCATAATCGCGTTGGCCTGATAAGCAACCAGCAGGGAGAGATCTCTATCCCCCAAAGGATAAACCTGCGAGTTAGTCCGCATCAGGCTTTTTATTTTCGCTAACAAGGAATAATAGTAAGCCAGCGGCGACTTTTTCTCGAATACGATCTCGTAAAACGACTGGAATTTCTTCACATGATGAAAGATACGAATCGTCGAAGGGTCGAGTTCGCTCGGGTTTACATGTACCACATGGCGATAAGGCTCGTTGTACGAATCCTCCAAATCTTGAAGCAAAAAATGGAGATGCTCATCGAACAAAGCCCCGATGTCTGTGTAATGCAAGTAGAAAGTCCCCCGGTTTACGGCAGCCTCGCGGCAGAGAGCGGACACGGTGATCGCTTCGAGCGATTGTGTTTTTAACAAGGCTAGGAGCGCTTGATGTAGCGCTTTCTTCGTCTTTATGACTCTTAAATCGGTTTCATTCATAGAATTGGTGATCGTCGAAGCGATGTTCGTCATCGTAGCGCCCGGTGCGATCGCATTGCAGCGAATGCCTTTTTGCGCGTACATGAAGGCCGTGTTTTTAGTGAGGCCGATGACGGCATGTTTGGAAGCCGTATAAGCGGCGCCCGCATGCGCTCCGCTGAAACCGCCAGTCGAAGCCGTATTGATAATAACGCCTTTCCCTTTCTCCAGGAAGATCGGAATCGACTTACGGATCGCACGCATGACGCCTTTCGTATTGATGTCGAAAATAAGATCCCATCTGTCGTCGTCTACATCGCCCGCTGCCGCCATATTATCCATAATACCGGCATTGTTGACCAATATATCGAGCGTGCCGTATTTAGTGACAGCCGTGTCGATCATGGCATGAATATCGTTCAGGTCGGCAACGTTGGTTTTTACCGCGGTCGCTTCGCCGCCGTTCGCCTTAATACCGGCCGCAACCGCTTCCGCGCCTTCGACATTCAAATCGGAAACGACGACTTTTGCTCCTTCATTCGCGTACAGCTCGGCAATCGCTTTGCCCATGCCCGATGCGGCGCCGGTGACGACCGCCACTTTACCTTCGAGTCTCATGTGGATTCCCTCCAAAGGAGTTATTGAACAGGTGTTCATTTAAATTATAGGGATGCTTAAGCGGCTATGTCAAATAACGAAAGCCACGCTTTGGTTTAGAATCACTCGTTGGCTTCTGCACAACGATGCTTAACGCTTCCCCATCAGGAGAAGCGTTAAGCATGTTCTATGTATTGTCTTACAGCTTGGCGGTAATGACTAGTCTAACACAGCCGGGATCACATGATCCTTAATCAGTGTCCACCTGTCCCGGGGATGAGCGACAAATTCGGATGCAATTGCCAGGACCAGGTCTTTTTCCGGGATACAACAAATGACATTCCCCCCGTCCCCCATTGCCGAGTAAGCATAGACCCCGTCCTCTTCACGTAACCACCATAAATATCCGTAATTATTTGCGTTCATTGCCGTGGATTCGTTCACCCATGTCCCGGAAATAATCGGATGATGATTCCATAAGCCACGGTTCAAATATAGAAGACCGAAACGCGCCATGTCACGGGGAGTCAGCGTAAGTCCCCATCCTCCGGTGGAAATCCGGTTCGGGTCTTGAACCCACCCTCTTACCTTCTTCCCGAATAAGTCCTCGAACCCGAATGATTCCATTTCATAATCCGGGATCTCTTTCATGCCGATGGGTCTGAATAATCGTTCATTGGCGAATTCACGGGCGCTTTTTCCTGTGCTGCGAGTAAGGATGCTTGACAGCAGGTGCGCCCCCGCGGTGGAATACTTAAAAGTTCCGATTTCCCCTTTTTGGCCCAGCATATCCAGCGTATACTTTACCCAGTCAGGCTGCATGCACATCTTGTCCAGCGGTTCGTGCCAATCCTCGAATGGATAAGGAGCCGTCATAGTGAGAAGATGGCGCAAGGTGATTTCCCGTTTCTGGCTATCGGCGGCATCGGGAACATATTCGGGGAAGAAATCCAGGACCTTCTGGTCCACGTGTTTAATAAAACCGGTATCTATGGCAATGCCAATGAGGGCGGACAGGATGCTTTTCGTTACCGATGCCACATGATGCGTATCATCAGGGCCATAGCCGTTGTAATAGCTCTCGCAAGCGATAGCTCCATTCCTCACGATAACCACACCGTTTATATTGCTGTACTCGGATCGGATGACAGGTTCAAGCTCTGCAAGCTTTTCAGGGTCCAGTCTTACGAGCGCCGGGTCTGCGGCTTGCCATTCTGCAGTCGGCCAGTCGTTTTTTTGCACGATAGATACCTCCCCAAAGATAATGTCAGGTCTTTCTGCTATTTTTTCTTTACAGGAAAATATACCTCGGTCACAATATCATCGGAATCTTCGGCTTGGGTGGGATCGGTTACATACACTTCGTAAGGGGATCTTACCAATCGATATCCTTCATTCTCGATCCACTCCATCAGTCTGGCATACACCGTGGTCAATTCCGAATAAGCACCCTCCAGAACGGACTTCGCGCATAGACCTCCGGGCAAATCCCGTGTTCCCTTTACGAACTCCCCTACCGGGATGGCAAACTCTGTATCATTGCCGGCAGGATTGTATTCCGAGCTGTGATAAATGGTCATTGGCGTGCCAAGCAGGGTCAGTTTTTCAACCGCGATCTTTTCATACAGTTTGCCAAAATAGTTCTCATATCCTCGAATAAAGTCATCCCGGCTCATCATTTGACGCGTATACAGGATATTCATGGGCTGGGTTTCAACTAGCTCCACTTCTATCCGGTCCAGGTGGGACATAATGGGGATACCTTTCTGTACGTTTAAAATATCCGTGCTAATCTGGTTTAGAGTGTATTCAAAAGCAGTCAGCTTCTCCTGTATTTCCTTTCTCTTGCGATGAAGAGCGGAACAAAGCTTTTCTTCCGATTGATCCCCTTCCATTTCCAGCATGGCTTTGATTTCTTCCAGAGAAAAGTGATAAGATTTCAACCGGTTGATCAAAAGCATCTTTTTAAGCTGCCGGATGGAGTAATACCGATACCCGTTCTCCGGGTTAATCTCATCCGGATGGAGTAATCCGATCTCATCATAATACCGGAGCGTTTTTGTAGACACTTCGCAAATCTTCGAGAACTCCCCGATCGACAGCAAGAGGTCACCTCCCTTCTTCTTATTTTTTACGAACGATACGGTCTAACTATCCTTGCTTTGTTCACCTTCACTGTACAGCTTACCCTAGGGGCAAAGTCAACCGCAAAAGCCGTCTGCCTTTACATTCCTACCAAAAAATTGCATAATGATCTATTAGATTGTATCCCTATTTATGTCCTATACTCACCCAAAGGAGAGTGTAATTTATGCGTGAAACCTGTGTTCCCTCCGGCGTGGCACTAAAAGACACCGGCTTTGGCTATACGTTGTCTTTAATAGGCGGTAAATATAAAATGATCATTATGTATTGGCTGGCCGAGAACAAGGTGATGCGGCATAATGAGCTGAAGCGAAGTATCGGAAGCATTTCTTTTAAAACCTTAAGTGTCATGTTAAAAGAGATGGAGGCAGACGGGCTTATCCTGCGCAAGGAATTCCCTCAAGTTCCTCCTAAAGTCGAGTATTCTTTATCGGAACGCGGCCTATCTCTCCTTCCGCTGCTGAACATGATGTGCGAGTGGGGCGAGAACAATTTGCCCGATCCCCAGGCTGTACAGCGGTAGCCAAAAGGTATTAGTTCAAAAAAAAGAAGTATCTCCCCTGAGGAAATACTTCTTTTTTATAGTTCAATATAATTGCCTCTTAAAGATGATCAATAAAACTCACATACTTTTGTGCGCTTTTATCCAAATTGTTTGCCGGCGGTTCATTTTCCGCACCGGGTTCATTTTCGCCAGGCTCGGTTTCTGTACCGTAATACGCATAGAACGAACGATAGTCCGCATGGCAGTATCGGAAGGTCGTTTCAAAAGGGGTTAGCAACTGTTCAAGCGTATAGCGGTACTTCCCCTCTTCCCTGTAGTCTTCTTCTTTAATTCCGACAGAAACCGCTAAAGCCGCTTTGCGATTCCTTAATTTATCGCCGTTAGAACCATAGGCCCAGCCATAAGCAAGAACATCGTCGAGCCATTTTTTTAGAAGAGGCGGACAATTAAACCAATACACAGGGAATTGCAGAACAAGGTTGCCGTGCGATTCAATCAGCTGCTGTTCTCTCTCCACGTCTATGTTTCCGTCAGGATAAACTTTATGCAATTCGTGTACCGTATATTTTTCCGGGTATTTTTTGAGTTCTTCTACCCAGCGTTTATTAATGACGGATGTTTCCAGGCTCGGATGTGTGACGATAACAAGAGTTTTCAGAGTGCTCTCCTCCTAAAAGTGTATTTACTTCTTGAGTATAGAGTCCAGCCTACAAATATGTAAGTATGCACTTTTAGTACAGGTACTTACATAAAGGTGAGTGTGGCGGGTTCTTGTTGGTCCGTTCGTTGTTGAACCTAAAAAAACCTTACCGATCTTAATTAAGACCGGAAAGGTTTTTAGTTAACGGTTTGAACATGAATTCCGCTAAGGTTAAGGCGTTGGCGTACCGCCGTTAGCGTTAAGGGTTTCCCCGCTGATATAGCTGGATTCCTGACTGGCCAAGAAGACAAAAGCCGGAGCCATTTCAGCAGGCTGTCCCGGACGGCCAAGCGGCGTATTCGTACCGAATTCCGCCAGCTTCTCGGTCGGTTGTCCGCCCGCAACTTGCAGGGGCGTCCATACGGGGCCCGGCGCCACCACATTTACCCGGATGCCCTTGCTCGCTACCTGCTGTGCGAGGGCTTTGCTAAAGGTATTAATCGCGGATTTCGTAGTCGCATAATCCAAAAGAATCGGGGACGGTTTATACGCTTGAATGGAGGACGTGTTAATGATGGAGCCGCCCGGCTTCATATGTCTGACCGCGGCCTTGCAAAGCCAGAAGAGAGAGTAGACATTGGTCTTGAAAGTGGCATCGAATTGTTCGGTCGTCAGATCCGCAATGTTCTCGACGAACTGCTGCATGCCGGCCACGTTGGCCAGAATATCGATTCCGCCCAGTTTATCTACCGCGGTCGCAATCAGCTGCTCGCAGTACTGCTCGTCCTTCAGATCGCCAGGAAAAGCAATGGCTTTACGGCCGGCTTCTTCGATCAGTTTGACGACCTCTTGCGCATCCGCCTCTTCCTCCGGCAAGTAAGACAACAGCACGTCGGCACCTTCACGGGCAAAAGCAATCGCCGCCGCACGGCCGATTCCGCTGTCGGCTCCCGTCACCACGGCTTTGCGTCCGGTTAATCGTCCGGTTCCGCGGTAGCTTGTCTCCCCTGCATCGGGCACAGGAGTCATTTTCTTTTGGAGACCCGGCTCAGGCTGCTTTTGCTTCCATTCAGGTGTCGGCTTCGGATATTGGGCGGTTGGATCTTGCACTTTATATTGATCTTGTTCAGGCATAGTGAAGTCCTCCTCTTGGTCTTATCTGTATCATCGGCAGGGTCTGAAAAGTGTCTGACACTTCTCTTTGTAACCAGGATCGGGGACATTTAAACGGTACCCTCTAAGAATCCTGCCATACAGTTAACACCACGTTTCCTTATTTATTTTCTCCCTGAAAATAAAAAAATCCGCGGTTTCGCGGATGTTCGAATTTGTACCTTTCTTGCCGGTTATGACTGAACCATGAACTCAATGACCGGATAGGAAATCACATGCCGATCTCGGTATGTCAGGGCAATAAGATCTTCTTTGGCACTCAAAATTCCATTTTGTAAAATAGCAGCCTTAAACCCGCGCTCAATCGCGCCATTGTAGGTAAATAAGACGCAATTCCCCGCGTCAAAGCCTGCTATCACAACAAGGCCGATCTGGCGGTCAAGCAGAATTTGTTCCAAATCCGTTCGCCAGAAAGCATTGGAGAACGTCTTCTTCACGACAAGGTCGTCTTTCTCCACTTGAATCTCGGGGATGAACTCAAGCCGTTCCGGACTAATCGTCCCGGCCTCTTCTACATCCTGGATATGGATGACTTGATGTCCGCCGGAACGCAAAATTTGAGCGGTATGATTAATATACGCGCTTGCGGTTGCCACCGGACGGTCTTGCAGGAAATCCATTTGCATATCGACGATTAAAAGTGCAATGTTCACTGCTTCACTTCCTCGCATTCAGTGGTGTTTTTTTCTTCACTATACCAAAACCAGGTAAGAGTTGTACATTCTTTTGCAGTACCTCTATACAAGCAAATTAGCGTTCATTCATCGGTTCGCTTCGGCTCGGTAGAGAAGCAGTCCAAATGGCTGTACAGCAGGGAGACGAGATCACGGCTTTCCTCATGCTCCAGCCACTCCTCCAGGGAGACACGTAATGCCGCCATATAGACCGCGACCAAGAAGCGCATCTCATTGCGGTCCCTTGCCGGTTCGAGGCGGGAGCAAACCGCTTCGCAGATGGCCGGCTCGGTTTCCAGCAGCGCATACAGAAACAAGGAAGCCATGGGCGGGGTCTGCATGGCTATCTGATGACGGATATAAAGATTGGACCGCTGCTCCTGATACCTGCCCGCCAGATACCCAAAAACTTCCCGCAGCGCAGTGTGCGGCGATGCCGTTGACGCAACGTGCATGAGCGTACGGACACCGTCGCTCTGTATGGTATGAATGAGCCCGGAGAGGACCTCTTCCTTGGACGCATAATAGCGAAAAAAAGTACGCGGAGACATCGTCACCGCATCAGCTATGTCCTGGATGGAAGTTTGTTCGTAGCCCTTTTGCTGAAAAAGCCGGAGCGCCGCTTCTTCAATGGCAGCCTGTGCCTGACGTTTCTTGCGTTCCCGCAAGCATCCGATCTTAGCCTGGTTCCTTCCGCCGTCGAAGAGCTGCTGCGCTTCAATGGACCTGCCACCATAGCCGGACCGCGTTTTGCAACGGAAGATCTAAAGCTTGCCGGACAGGCGATCAGGAAGGGCGATATCGTCATTCCCGTGTTGAAATCAGCGAACCGCGATGAAAATCAGTTTACGCAGCCGGAGGAGCTCGACATCACTCGTACAATCCATCGCCATCTCGCCTTTGGACAAGGCATCCATATGTGTTTGGGGGCTCCGCTTGCCCGAGTGGAAGGTGACATCGCTTTTACCACCCTGCTAAGGCGCTTGCCTAATCTGCGGCTCAGCGTCCCCCGGGAGAGCGTCGCCTGGAGTTTCACGCTGAGCTCGCAGGGAATAACCTCCCTTCCCGTCGCTTTTTGACAATAAAACGATTGCACGAATGACTGGGACGGCGGAGTCTGGCCTTGGCTGACGCCGAATCGTACAGCTTTTCCTTTCCTGCTCCGCCTCTGTGATTTGCCTGAAATACAGAATGCTGCCGGTAATACGGAAAAAGGATAGATATTCTTGTCCGGTACCAAAGACAAGAACACCTATCCTTGTTATAAAACAGATTGCGCTCTAAGCAGGTCCAACCATGCGTGCCGCCCTGAGGGGTCCTTCATTTTCTGGATCATTATCCTTTAGTCTGCATTTGAATGTGCCGGGCAACCCGTTCTCCCAGTTCCGCCGAGGCGTGGTACAGATAGTTTAAGACAATGCTTTGCGTTCCTTGGGATATACCGGCAAGATCGGCAGAGAGGTTATCCACCAGATGCTCTTGCTGCACAGGAGGCAGAGCGCGATAGTACTGGCCGGCCTGTGTAAAATTATCCGGTTCGGGCAGATCGGTCCGCACGAGACGGCCTTCCACATATCTGCCGCTGCCGCTGGTCACAAGGGAATCCGGCGACCAATTTTCCTGATGATTGACAGGGATTTTGCGGAAATCCGGCCCCAACCGCCGGCGCTGAGAATCCCAGTAAATGTTCGCACGTCCTTGCAGCAGCTTATCGTCCGATAGCTCGGCTCCATCCAAAAGATTGGACGGCGAGAAAGCTATTTTCTCCACCTGATCCATATAGTTGTCCGGATTGCGGTTCAGTACCAGCCGGCCTACCGGCACCAAAGGATATTGCCTCTCGTCCCAGACCTTGGTATCATCCAGCGGATCAAAAGGAAGTTTGGCCTCGTCGTCCGGGTTCATAAGCTGTACATGCAGCCCGTATTCAACGGTGTTGCCCGCTGCCAGGGTATCGAATAAATCTTGGCCTGCAAGATCCGGATTCTCGCTCAATCGGGCCGCTTCGTGGCGGTCGATAACCTGCACGCCGGCAAACGGGATCCAGTGGTATTTTACATAAGTGCGGACGCCCTGCGCGTTTCTCCACACATAGGTGTTTACACTATGGCCCGGGATATGGCGAAAGCTTTTGACCGTACCCGCGTCCGAGTAGAGCCGGACCAGGAAATGAGTGGATTCGGGCGCTCTGGCGACAAAGCTCCACATCCGCTCCGGATCGATCAGGTTGTTTACCGGCGAGGGCAGAAAGGCTTGAACGAACTCCGGAAAACGAATGGCATCCCGTACGGAAAATACGGGGATATGATTGCAGAGCAAATCAAAAACACCTTGTTCCGTGTAAAACTTGGTGGAGAAACCGCGCACATTGCGGGAAGTATCCGGGGTGCCTTTATTGCTGACGGCGAGGGAAAACCTAACGGTAACGGGAACCTGCTGGCCGGGACTTTGTAAAAAGCAGAGCTTGGTATAAGCCGCCATGGAATGGACGTTCTGAAAGTAACCGAAGGCACCGCTGCCTTTCACATGCACCGGCCTTTCGATAATTTTTGTATGTACAAAGGTTTCCAGTGTTTCGTGTAAAATATTGTCCTGTTCGAGTACCGGACCTCTTTCGCCTACCGTCTGTGAATGAAATGCTGCCGGTATGTTCCCCGCCCCTTGCGCAGGAATGTGACCTCTAGGAGGCTCCTCTCTCGGTACATGCTGCGCTGAAGATCTTTGCGGCGAACCGCTGCGTGGAGATGTTGCGTCTGATTGAAACCGTCCGTTGTTTCCTTCCATAATCATTGTCCCTCCCACACGTCCATTTTTACGGATACCTTATTGTATATGTGGAGCTTCGGAACATTTATACCCCTGTACCCTCTATCCGGGAACGACAATGACTCTATCTTCTGCCACGTCACGCGCCCGGCTCCGGAAATGCCCCTAGACGGCTATCGATAAAGAGGATCACTCCGGGGAGTGATCCTCTTCTCTCATGTATAGATTTTAAGGATGACTGGCCGCGTGACCGACCGGCTGTTCTACTGAATCGATTCCAGGTGCTCGCCCAGACGATCCCACGTTTCGGTGATGCCTTGCAGCATACCCATATCCAGCACCTGCTTCAAGCCCTCGGCCGTTGCATATTCGCCTCTGCTGACGACTTTGGTGCCGCCTTCAACTTCGGTGAACGTCAGCGTGCAGACCGTGGTCGGCATCGTTTCCGCAATGCCGCCTTCCGCGTCGGAGAAATAGTCCGTGTACACGATCTTCTCCGGTGCCTGGATCTCGCTGTATACCGCTTTGCCCCACGATTCCATCCCGTAGAATTCGCCTTGATTTTTGTCCTCGCATTTCATGCAATAATGCCAAACGCCGCCGACACGGAAATCTATGCTGCATACCGGAATGCTCCAGCCTCGCGGTCCCCACCAGAGCTTCAGGTGCTCGGCCTGCGAGAAAGCCTCGAACACCAGCTCGCGGGGAGCCTTGAATACGCGCTCCAGCGTCAGGGTCTTGTCTTCCACCTTGGAAGTGATTGGATTTGTCATTGTAAATTCCTCCTCAATAATTGGGTTCTCTTCCGTCAATCTTGCCGATCTTCCCCGGTTTCCCGGCCCTGCAGCTTCTGCAGATAGTCGTCCAGACGATCGAATCGTTCCTCCCAGATGACGCGGTAGCTCTCCAGCCATTCATCCAGCTCCCGGAAAGGGTCCGGCTGAAGACTGTAGATTCGCCGATTCGCATCCGCCTGCGCCTTAACAAGGCCCGCTTCGCTCAGAACACGCAAATGCTTCGATGCCTGAGGCTGGCGCATCTGCAGCCGCTCCGCAATTTCCCCTACCGTGAGCGGACATTCCCGCAGCAGCTCCAAAATCAACAGCCGGTTCGGCTCGGCAAGAGCACTCATAACGCGAGCGTCCATGGTCATCATCCATTCTCTGCCGGTCTTGTAGGTAAGTGTCCGGAGTCGTTGTTCGGTTTACTTTTTCTTGCTGAAATCAATATACCATATAAGGAATATTCCTGTAAAGGAATATTTGTAACGCTTATAGAGTCATCATTCCTGCCGGACGACCGCTTCTATCATCGTTACGATTCGTAAAACCTGAAGTCTTTTTTTATGCGAATATCGGTATTTATCTCCAAAATCATGGTTCATTATAACGATTCGTTTCCAGATTACGGTCGTCGTTATTGTTTTTTTATACCGGATCTTATCCATTTCTCTTGCCCGTAGATGATAATCCAATCAATCACTAGCAGCCGTTCATATCCTACAGCAAATCTACCAAAAGGAGAGGAAAATGTATGCCATTTTCAACAGGTTTAATTACCAATACGAGAGACGTAGGCACCGCATCTTCCAACATTGTGATGAACGTCAGGAATTTGGATACGACTAACCCGGTAACCGTTACGGTACAGGTATTCGCTTCTGTAAATTCGACTACTTTCTATACGGCCTATCTAGTCACGTATGTGGTTCCTGCAAACTCTTATAATGTCAGAGAATTTTTTATTGCCGGGAACGTCTCTTATGAAGTTCAAATTAACACGGCTTCCGTCGCAACACCCAATGCGTTACTTTCCGTTTTCGGCATCGATGGATTTGGTAATCTTGTCACGGATCAGCGTATTCTTCAATCCGAATTAAGCGTTATTTCGTCACTTAGTCCGATCATGTAAATAGGATTTGGTTTTTTCCTGATCTGTTCTCGTGAACTCCATGATTATATTCTTCACATAAATTTGTGAAGAATGTACATAAAAAGAATGCGTATCCTGTCGCGCTAAGTCCAGTCCAATGCAGTTTACTTAATCGGAATTGATTTTTTTGCCCGAAATCCAGTAATTCGTTACAAAGAGGATCAGCGTAATCCAAACAAGCGTTACGAGTGTATGCTCCATTTCTCTTGAAGGCATCGATCCTGCGATCAGCAATTCCATGGCCAGCTTGCTCATACTTGCCGGATTTATTAAATCGACGATCGGACTTATACCCGCCATAATCCGGGAACCGATAAGCAAAACAATCGCCGTTAATGCAATCATACTCTGGCTGTTAAAAAGGGTACTGAGCATAGTGATAAAAGAAGTAACAAAACAAATCCATACCAGATAAAGCAATAAGGCCGTCATCATCTGGAAAAACGGAACCTTCGTAAAAAGAAAATGAACATATACATAAGAAACGAAGTATCCCATTGCTACACTGAAAGCGGCCATCAAATAATGGGTTATGATTTTTCCAGCTAGATAGGTACGGACAGTTACAGGTCGTGTCAGGATGAAAGCCAACATGCCGTTTGCCTTTTCGCTTTGAATCATCCCCATCATGGAGACGGCAAGAATAATCAGGCCGAGTTGATCAAATTGAGATCCCAACGTGCCGGCTAGAACTTCCCCGCCTTTTTGAGCAGCCATAATCGGATCGATGGTGATTCCCTTCCCACTGCCTAATGTTCCCAGAATGGATGGCAAGTAATGAGTCACTATGGGCTGGGTCATTCCCAATAAAATAAAAACGACCGGCAGCCATATCACTTTTAGCTCACGTATCATTTGAACCCCTTCTTTTTTTACGAGCACATAGAATGTATTCATTTACTTCACCACCAGTTGCAGGAAAATTTCTTCTAACGTGTCGGTATGGATTTCGAATTTTACGATGTCCACTTCATGAACAAGAGCGTTTTCCAATACTCTGTTTTTATCTGTTTGGATATTTTCGACTTCGATATCAATCCTGTTCCCGGTAACTTCTATCTCTCTCACGTAAGGCAATTTTTTTGCAACGTCAATCCATTTTAAATCTTTCGCTGTACATTGTATGCTCAGCTTGTTTTTGTTACTGCGAGCGAAAAGTTCGGCAATCGTGGTGTCTTCTATTTTGATTCCGTTGCTTATCATCACAAATCGTTCGCATATTTCTTCAGCATCGCTAAGTATGTGGGTGGACAATATAATCGTGGTATCTTGTTTGATATCCCGGATCAGGTTTACCACTTCCCGCCGGCCAATCGGATCCAGTGCGGATACCGGTTCATCCATAACGATGAGCGCAGGCTTGTGCAGCAGTGCTTGTGCAATACCGAGCCGCTGTTTCATACCGCCGGAAAAGGTGCCGACTTTTGAATTCCCGACCTCCCTTAGTCCAACTTTAGCCAAAATCTCCGGGATTGAATGGATTAATTCTTCTTTTTGCAGTCCGGAAAGCTGCCCCATAAACGCAAGAGTTTCCCGAGCTGTCATCCAATGATAAAAGTTTGGGTACTGCGGCAAGTAGCCGATTTCCCTTTTCATTTGCGCTATTTTATTCCCATTGAGCAAAACTTCGCCCTCGTCCGGCTTGATCATATCTGTAATCATTTTTAGTAAAGTCGATTTCCCCGCTCCGTTCGGACCGATTAAGCCGACACATTCCCCCGTACTAAGCTCCATCGAGAAATCATTTACCGCAATTTTATCTTTATAGGCCTTCTTTACATGCTTGATCTCCAATTTCATAGTTTCACGTCATCCTTTCGGCCTAGCACAAAGTACAGAATGGGACCCAGTGTATGAACGAAAAGGATTATACAGGTCCATAGGAGAACGCTCTTTCTCGTCGTTCTGTGCCGGTATAGATCAATTAAGGCAATCAGAACCAGCAGGGTACCAATGGCTAAAAACGGGAGAAGCATAGGGATAAAAGCCATAAAGTCAATTTCTTTTAATTCGTCAAACCCATAATGCAGCTGCATGTGTGTAGCACCTCTTTTATTATCGTTATTGATAACGATAATATTAACTTCAAAGCGCGTTCGTTGCAATACCTATTCTCATTATTTATAATAAGAATAGAAGCGCAGAGCTTCGAAAACCAATTCATGCCCACACAAGGAGAAAATGATGGCTAACAAAGCGGAAATTTTAATGCATCCGGTAAGAATGAAAATCTCTCAAGTGCTGATGAGGAACAAAGACACGGGACTGACATCCTTGGAAATGGTCAAAATCATCAAAGACGTACCTCAAGCCACTTTATATAGACATATACAGGTGATGTCGGATGCGGGAATCCTACGTGTACTTAAAGAAAAAAAAGTGAAATCCGTTGTGGAAAAATACTATGTTCTGAATGAACTTGAAGCGAAGTTAAATGTGGAAGAATGGAAAAAAGCTTCTCATGAAAAGAAGCTTGATTATGTTTCCTATTATCAGCTATCCCTTATGACTCAATATCAAACTTATCTCAAAAAAATAGAAGAACAAAACACCCGGGAAGACGGCGCCACTTTTTCATTGGTAGAAATGAAGCTGGATGAGGAACAATTCAGTCAGTTTCAGAACGAATTAAACGAATTGATGACGAAGTATTACCATTCCGCGGGCAAAGATACTAATGCACCGGTCCGAACGATTGCCTTTACGATTATTCCGGATGCTTAGAAGTCTGAGATGCTGATACAGCTTGCCTTCATCCTCTCTGTTGTTCCGGTCCCTATGCGGTCCGAGTTATAGCTGCATGCGCCGCTGGAAATCCTGAACAGGTTCCTTACAATCTCGGAACTCAGTTTGACGAAAGCTTTTTACGTCTGACGCTATAGCGTCTCATTGAGCTGGGAACACCTTTAATCTCAAGAATACCCTCATAAATCAACTGCCTCAACCGAAATTCAAAATAGGCGTCTCCGATATATTGCTCACAACAGCCCATCGCTTCTCCAATTAGACGGGCTGCTTTCAGATAACGAGAATCGGAGGCTGGTCTTAGCTTGTCCAGCTTGTCCAGCAAGTACATGTCATAATAATCATCCGGCACCTCAGTCACTGCGCCGTCGCGCCAAATTCGAAGTGCTCCGCTTTGCTTCGAGATTGTTTGCCATTCTTGCTCCAATCTGGCCTTATCCGCATCCTTCAGGAAACTACTGTCGTCCATGCGGACAAGCGCCGCTTGCAGTTTATCTGACGGAATCTCTCCCGAGTGCCTGTAGCTGATCGTGGCATTCGGACGATTATCAAGTTCCTCGCAGATTGTGCAAGCGTCATAGAGTGCTAAAGAATTTGACCGCCCGCTAAGCAAACGGAACGCGTGCAGCATTCCCGTCTGCTCGCATGCGTTGCGGCTGGTCCAGACAATTACCTTCGCCTGCTCCGGAATTTTGTTGACCCTTTCCAGTAACTGACCGTAATCTTCTTCAGGGTCATCGCAGACTTCAAAGGGCTCGGTAATATGGTCCTGAAACCAGTCCCGCCTTGCTTTCCGTCCTTCGTAAGAGTCCAAGCCATGAATCGGTCCAATGGCGTAGTTCTCGCTCAGCGTAATCACCTTGTGTGTGCCCGACCAGTTGAGCTGCTTCAGAGCCGCTTTTATGCTGCCCGCAAAGGAATAGCCTACAACAAAATGGACACGGGTACAGGTCGGAACCGGGTCCCAGGCCGCCTTTTTTTCTGCGGATTCAATTAATTCGTCATACAGTTCAATGAGTTCGGAAACCGATGTTTCCAGCGGCGCTTCCCGTTCTTTCAGCTTCCTGATTTGTTCCAAAGCGGTTATCTAGAATAAATTTAGCAAGGCCGACAAAATTACAACAACTATAGGACCTATCACCGCGAATCCGATAAAAACGGCTAATAATTTAAGAGGGGCGGATAATCCTTTTGCGGCGATTAAATGATCGATTTTTTCGTTTAAGTTCCTTAGTTCTTTTAATATTTCCTTATTGGTTTCATCATTCATATTTTATCGCCTCTTTCGTATATAACAAAGAAATACCGCACTCACTTATTTTACCATAATTAGGTTTGACGTTTCCCTTTATCTGGTTCCAACCAGTTAGATCAGGAAAGTTATTCCGATCATGCTGCCGCCAGAAACACGGTACAAGATATCGGATAAGCCTAGTTAGAGCCGCTTGGCAGAATTAACAAAATTCCAAGTGCGATGATGATCATAAATAAGTACCGCTCGAAATTTTCAGCGGAAATTCGCTTATTCAAGAGGACGCCAAGTCCGGTAGCCGCAAGAATAGCGGGCAAAGAGTACGCATACAAAACCAACGCGTCTGCCGTCCATAATCCGCCGAGTGCATGTCCTGTCACAACGAGTAAACCGGATATAAGAAAATGTGCTTGCAGCGTGCCCCGAAAACGATCCGGATTCCAGCGCCGCAAGGTACCGTAAACCACGACCGGTACACCGTTAAAATTATAGGCGCTGCCAAGAACTCCGGAAGCAAAACCGAACGGCAAAACCCATCCTCGGTTGTGAAGCAGCGGCCGCCCGATTTTCCGGGAAAGTAACTTCTTCAGCAAGGAATAACAGCCGAAAATGATTAAGAAAATACCAAGTGCGGAAGTAATCACGATAGCAGGAATAAGGTGAAGCATAATAAGCCCGAAAGGAATGCCGATTACAGTGGAAACGGCCAATCGAATCAGGACAGGACGTTCAACATGGCGCCAGCCGCTAAACACGGTCAGCAATGCAACGGTCAGCCCCGCCAAACCGATCAGAGAAACCGACGTTTGCAGAGGCACCGGCAGCAGGGCAAGCAAAGGCATGCTCACGATCGCCTCCCCGAAGCCGAACATAGATTTCATGAAGGCGCCGACAAAAACCGCAGCGACCACCAGCGCGATCAGAGAGAAAGTCATTGCTCCCTCCCATCGGCTAAATAAGACCGCCTGTTCAACCATTTAGCATCAACATTAAAATAACGCAAAGAACCCCTCCTTTTTGTACAGGTCTATATAATATCATACGTTTTCTATGTATAAAATACGTGTTTTAACGGGTTTTAAGTGCTTTTAAAGCGGTTTTAAGACCATCGAACAATATCCTATACATGAAGTTTTTATATGGCCTTTAAACGTGGTTATAGACTATCTGATAAGGTGTGAAATTTATGGAGTTTTCCGTTGTCATGTACGTATGTCTCTGGTATGCACGCGCGTCACCCGTTTTCTCCGGCGGGCTCCCCGCTCTTTGCTGTTCTCATCGACAGTCGCATGTTTCACCCTGATCGCTCAGCATGCTGTTCGATGACTTCCGCCAAGTGTTCGGCATCTCGCCCCATCCACCCTAACAAAGCGGAGCCGCGGCAGGATTGCCAAGGCAATCCTAAATAATACAATCCTTTCACCTTGCTGACACCGCTGCGATGAATCGGCTTTCCGTTGACATCTACCGCTTCCGGAATGTCGATCCACGGATAAGCGTTTCGAAAACCGGTGGCCCAAATGACAGTAGATACCTTCATCCGCGATTTGTCCTTAAAGAGGATCTCTGCGGAGTCTGCATCTATTGCTCTTTGCTTCAAAGAAACGATTCTTTTTTTCAGCAGGGATTTTAATTCCGTCCCGTATACTTGCTCGGGTTGTTTTTTCAGCCAAGAACCAAGCGGAGACTCTGCGTTCGCTTTCAACAAACCGAATGTCTCGAAATACCAGAAAATGTTTCTTCCGAACAATTGCATGGGTTTAAAATGCATGGGTCGGCTCACCGAGATCGTAACTGGCCTGCGATCCGAAAGCTCAACCGCGATTTGCGCACCCGAATTGCCGCCGCCGACCACCAGTACGGGACCGTCCGCAAGCTGTGATTCATTTTTATAGCTGGAAGAATGCAACTGAACGATTTCTTTCGGCAGTTTTTTCGCAAAATCCGGGATAACAGGTTCTTGGAAAGGCCCCGTGGCCACGAGTACTTGACGCGCAGTAAAAGTTTCCTGTCCGGTTTCAATTTTAAAACCAAATTCATGTTTAGTAAGTGAATATACATTCGTCTGATGCCGGATAGGCAGAGCGAAAGCCTTGGCATACGCCTCCAAATAATCAGCCGTTTCATCCTTGGCAGGCAAGCCTTCAGGCACCCCCGGAAACTTCATGCCGGGAAGGCTGCTGTACATCCTCGGTGTAAATAAAGTCAAGGAATCGTAGCGCGATCTCCAAGAATCTCCGGTCCGTTTATGGGCATCCAGAATGAAGAAGGTGACTCCTTTCCGCTTCAGTAAATACCCCATAGCCAGACCGGCTTGTCCTCCGCCGATTATGATAACTTCCACATGGTTCATCTTCACATTTCCCCTAGCTGCGATTTTATCGTTTCTCTAATGTCCCTTTAACAAACCTTGAGCGAATGTACGAACACCGAACTGGAGAAAATCTTCCACTTTGACGAGCGTTATTTTTTGACCGTAAAGCGAAGCGGATATAAAATAGCCGAGATTCATCCAAATAAAAGTCATCGCCGACGCTTCAAAATCGGTTCTCTGAATGACGCCGTTCTCGTACATACGGGTTAAATAGTCGACAAGCAGCTCCTTTAATTGAATCGGTATAGCGGCTGTTTTTTCGTCCAGTTCAGGAAACTGCCCGGTCTCTCTTAATCCGATTAACACCATCTCGCCATTGTGCTTCATAAACTCCTGGTACGCTCGCGCAACGTGGGTCAGGTCGGATTGAAGCTCTCCCATTAAGCTGTCAAAGACTTGATGGATGCCGGGAACATAGGAATACCGGTCCACTAAGGCGTCCAAGATTCCTTGTTTATTAACAAAATGCCGGAAAATCGTACTTTCGTTCACACCGGCTGCTTTTGCGATTGCGCGTGTCGTCATGCCTTTGTATCCCTTTTCCTTCATTAAAGAGATGGCGGCAGTTAAAATCTTATCTCGGGTTTCTTGCGCAGTATGTTCCATCTGCATCACCTTTCATGCGTGCAAGTACTTGCTTGCATGAAGTATAGCATGGCGGACCACGTTTTGAAAGGTTCATTCCGGCTGTATCAAATGGATGAATAGTTGAGAGAAAGCAGTATTGAAAGTATATTTTTGACGGATGAATATTTGTTTATTTCATTTACCTATAAAAGTTATTTCCATTATATATTATACCAATAAAAGTCGATGTGTTATTGTTATAAATTAAATAACGGAATTGAGGTGGAATGCACTTATGTCTATCTATGATTTTCAAGTGAACACAATTAACGGTAATCTTATTGAATTGTCAATTTATCGTGGAAAAGTTCTCCTAATTGTCAACACTGCCAGTAGGTGCAGTTATTCTCGCCAATTCGCTGGTCTTCAAAAGCTTTACGAAAGTCATAATGAGCGAGATTTTGAGATTCTCTGTTTTCCTTGTAACCAATTCAACGAAAAAGAGCCAGGAAGCAACTCGGAAGTGCAAGAATATTGTGAGAGTAACTTTGGAGTGACGTTTCCGTTATTTGAGAAAATGGAGGTTAGAGGTCAAAAGACTCATCCATTATTTCAATTTTTGACAGAGCAAGCTCCATTTCATGGTTTCAATACCCAGACTTCAGACGGTCAAAAGATGCAAAACTTTCTGCAAGAAAAATATCCTGATTTATACGCTGGTGATGGGATCAAGTGGAATTTCACAAAGTTTTTGATCGATCAGAACGGTCAGTTGTACGGAAGATACGAAACAACGACGGAACCATTTGAAATAGAGCCAATAATTAAATCATTGCTTTTAAAGTAAATGAACATTTTCGGTAATAAACGGACACGTTTGCTCAATTAACCCAGACTCAACATTGAGGTTAAACTTAGCCTAATCTTTAAAAGAACGAACGAATATGCTAGCATGAGTTTGTAATCCGCACTGTAGGTCAAAGGAGGAATTTCATTGAAGGATTTAAATAAATCCGAATGGAAGGCAGCTTCCATAAAAGCGGTTCTGTTCGATATGGACGGCGTCCTTATAGACAGCGAACCGATATATTTTGATATTGAACGCAGTTCGTTCGACCATTTCGGCGTGCCTGTGAGCGAAGAGGACCATCATAGTTTTGTCGGTGTAACGCTGGAATCCATGTGGGAGCAAATACTGGACAAGCACCGGATTCCGTTTGCGCTGGAGCAGGTGTTAACGTATCACAAGGACAATGTGATGACTATTTTGTCCGGACATACGGAGCTTACGGCCATGCCTCAAGCGGAACGCTGGTTAAGCTGGCTCAAAGAAAAGCAGATTCCGGTAGCTGTCGCCTCCTCTTCCCCCCGGCCGCTTATTGAGCTGATTATGGACAAGACCGGCCTTGGGCGTTACCTTGACGTACGAGTCAGCGGAGAGGAAGTCAATCACGGAAAACCGGCGCCGGACATTTTTCTTCATGCGGCCGGCTTGCTGGGAGTGGAACCCTCTTCCTGTCTCGTCATCGAAGATTCGCGCAACGGCGTCATTGCCGCGAAAAGCGCCGGCATGCGGTGCATCGGACTTCAAAATCCCGGTTCGGGCAATCAGGATCTTTCACTCGCCGATCACCGGGTAAGCAGTTTTGAAGAGCTCTGGGCTTTAAAAGATTCGCTGCCTTTTGCCCCGCTTTCTTCGCTAACTTAACAGTTACAAAAGGCGAAAAGAGCTTGCCTTCTCATGAAGACAAGCTCTTTTGTCATTCCCACCAATCCTTCATTTCACTGAACGAAACATCCCACAGCTTCGCATTTCCTTTCAGGGTAATCGTAAAATCGCCCCGGAAGGCTTCCTGCTTTCGTACGATTCAGTTTAGGATCTACTCCTCCTGTACATCCGCCCCTAATTCGCTCGCAATTTCAATGACCAAGGGAATGACGACTTTATTCGTACCGGACACGTAGATGTCCCCCTCGTAATGCCTGAATGGAATCTTGGTGTCCTCGTCGTAGCTCCACATGAAAAAGTCCCCTTCAATGGACATGCTGGTTGCGCCATTCACCGTAAAAACGGTTGTATAAGTAAAATCGGCTTTGGACGAGAAAAGCTGTTTGCACTCCTCCAAAGAGATCGTTTTTGCGGAATTGCCGTTTTCCTGAAACGCCCTTGTAATGCGATAACGCTGGCTCATTGAAATGCCTCCCCTATTTTTTAGTACATCTATTATATCTTAGGAACGCATAAGGACAAAATGATCATCCTGTGAAAGTCGTGTTGTTCTTCAAGGCATTCTTCCTGGCCGTTAAGAAGACATTCAATTTTTCCGAGAACAAGAGCATAGCTGCGGCGGACAGTACAATGTAAAACGGGAACACTCCGATGCCGAAAAGGGAAGCCAGAAAACCGAGCAGAGGAGGCATAAACGTGCTGCCCACATAGGCCACGGCCATTTGATACCCCATAATCGACTGGGAGTGTTTCCGGCCGAAACGCACAGGCGTTTCATGCAGCATACACGGGTAGATAGGCGCCAGGCCCAATCCCGTTATCATAAAACCCGCAAGCGAGAAAACAGGCGGCAATGGCAGAATCAGCAAGGCCGCACCGGCGAGAGCGGTGATTTGGCCGCACCGGATAAGGGTTCGGTTAGACACTTTGAACGTAATAAATCCCGTAACCATTCTGCCGACTGTGATTCCCGCATAATAAAGGGACACCCACTGCGCCCCGACCGCGGCCGGCAGCTCTTTCATACTCACCAGAAAGCTGCTTCCCCACAGCCCGATTGTCGCTTCCGCTCCGGAATAAAACAAAAAGGTGACCAAAGCGAGCTTAACTCCCCTGATTTGTAAAGGCTTTATGGAGCTCTCGGAATGCTCATCTCCTGCCCCGTGCGGGTCTTCCGTTTCTTTGCCTAGAGCCGCGTGGTTGTTCCTTGCCACCCGGTTCCATAAGGGCAGGGTGACGAACAGGAGGATCACCAGGGCAAACTGAATCCCGGCAACCGTCAGGTATCCATCTCTCCAGGAGTCCGGCCCTGAAATAAATTGCGCCATAATAATCGGCCCGAGCGTAGCTCCCACTCCCCAGAAGCAATGAAGCCAACTCATATGATGCGCTTTGTAATGTGCGGCAACGTAATTGTTCAGGCCCGCATCTACGGCGCCTCCGCCCAATCCAAGGGGTATGGCGCAGATCATTAACCAGACAAGCGACGGGGCTGCAGCAAAGCCGAGCAGAGCACAGGCCGTCATGATGCAGCTGATGAGAGTGAGTTTTCCCGTTCCGAACCATTTAAGCAGGGTGCCGCTTGCCATACTGGAAACAATCGTGCCGGCTGTGACGGTCATAAACAGCAAACCGGCGGTTTCAAGCGGCGCGCCTAGATCCGTTTGCATGACGGGCCAAGCCGATCCCAGCAAGGAATCAGGCAGGCCCAGGCTGATAAAAGCCATATAAATAATCAATAAAAAGAAAGTAGCCATAGGTCACCTCTTCTCCCACATCATAAGGTCAAGCCCGAGGTGCTGTAATCCGTTCAAATAATCCTGCTTCCAGTCACTGGTACACAGTTCCGGAAGATGTTCTTCCGGTATGTAGGCGGCACTCCTACTTGCGATTAAATTAAGAAGAGAGCCGCTGACTTCATTGACGCAAAAAATAATCGCGTGAGGATTAAGAATAGCGGTAAACGAAGCGATCAACCTGCTAACGGCATCTATCTCCTTCTCTCGAAGGGCTTCTTCCTCAGATCCCGCTTCACGCTCCAAAGCTTGCAGGAAATTGCGGTCGTCATACTGAGGCACGAATGAAACTTCTCCCGAAAAGAACGTGCTTCCCCGCACCACGTCGCCATTGACCAGAATGCCGGCACCGGGTCCGTTTTGTCCGAAATTCAGATAGATCAGAGTCGGATTGTCTGTCTGGGTCCCTTTTAAATGATAGCCGAGAATGGCCGCATTCATATCGTTTTCAACCGCGACCGGAATGGAAAAACGCTCTTCAAAATAGCTTTTCAGATCAAACTGATGAAACTGCTCATAGCCGGGAATATAGATGATCCGGCCATTGTTGACCGCGCCGGGCACACCGACCGCTATGGATCGGATTTTCGGATACTTCGCAATGATCCTCCCGATTTGATCCGTTAAGCCGGGAATAGGACCCGTCAGGACACCGGATGTTTGGCCATATTCTTTTATGTCCCCCGAACAATTGAAAATCGTGTAATTCGTTTCTGTTTTCTCCAGAAACAGAGCCAAACCAAGCATACAATCCGGATTATACGCGTATCTTTCGGCCCGTCTTCCCCCACTCGAACCATCAAGACCGGTTGAAAAAATTTCCCCGTCCTTCGCCATTTGAGTCAGAAACTTACTGACGGTAGGAAAACTGATGCCTAGTTTGTGACTAAGTTCAACCTTCGTTGCGCTTCCAAGCTCCAGAAGAGCTGCGCGTATGCTGCGAAGGATCGCTTTCTTCATGCTGTCATTGGATGTAGGAGGCAGCTCACTCACCCGGTATCACACTCCTCACTCACTTATTAAACGCATTTAATAAGTTGTCATGATAATAACAGAAATTGCTTATGTAAGCAATCAAAAAAGAAAAAGCCACACACGATGCGGCTTACAATGCATACATATTCTATTAACGATTGAACTACTTATACAAATAATAAATGGATGCAGCTAATGTATCACTTACGATTTGGGACCTTTCATATCCTGGCTGTTTACATTTATCCAAATAAATCGTTGCGTTTTTTTCATTGCCCCCCCTTTTCACACAAACTATAATAACTCAGAGAATGATAATCATTTTCAATTGAATGTGAGAAGGAAAGGGGCAGCAAGTGTGAAGAGACATCGTGGAATGCCAATTATGCTAGGGGGAGGGATTTTCCTCCTGTTGTTAATAGTATCGGCATGCAGCAATTCTGGAGGCAATGCATCTGATGTACAGGTAGGGAAAAACGAAAAAACATTTCAGTATACAACGATTACAGGTGAACAGATTGAAATACCTGCACATCCAAAACAGGTCGTTTATATTGGTCCGACGCTTGGCGATTTCTTGGTGATGGATATTCCAATCGTTGGTAGTAATCTTATCCATACGAATCAAAGTTACTATAAAGGTAAAACGGAAGGAATAGTTGATGTTGGCAATCCAGGTGACTTAGAGATGATTCTAAGTTTAAAACCGGATTTGATTATTAATAGTTATCACAATGCGGATGCAGAGAAAAATAAGGCATTTTCGAAAATTGCTCCTACTATCCCCTTCAACCCGGCTCTTCCTTATGCAGAACGTGTAAAGGAGATGGGAAATATCTTTGGCCAACAGGAAAAGGCAGCTCAATTGATTGCTAAGTTTGAAACACAGTCGAAAGAAATGTTTGATAAGCTTCAATTAGCAGACGGGGAGACAGCAACCGTTTTCTACCAGCTAGGTAAAACGCTTTATGTTATGGGCAATCGTTCACTTGGTGCCGTTATTTATGGAGAGAACGGCTTTGCCATCCCACCAGCTGTACGGAAAAATATTATTGATCAAAAAGGGGTTTCTTTCGTTAAGGTTTCAGAAGAGGTGCTTCCAGAGTTTGCTGGTGATCACTTGTTTGTACTTGTACAAGATAATGGGGAAAGTAAGACAGAATCTGACCAACTGCTGCAAAGCCCGATATGGAAAACTCTTCCCGCAGTCCAAAAGGGAAATGTATACGTTGTTTCAGCTGAATGGAATACAGATGGTTTGTTGGCTTTGGAGCAATTGTTTAAAGAGCTGCCACAATGGATGCGACGGCCGTAAGAAATTGTATCTGCCGCCCACTCCGTTCTTTAAACCGTTAGTTTTCTAAAATAGCGCATATTCGAACTGCTATAGTTGAAAGCAGGTCATTATATGTTATGATAATGATAATGAGAATCATTATCATTTTTGGAGAGTCGCTTATGAATCTAGCCCCCCTGTATATTAGGCTGCAACACTATGATAGGTTTCAAGTTGACCAGAGGATGCCAGTGAGCAGCCATAATGAGGAAATTAATTGCAATGAAACAAATTTATGCACATTATTGATAGCACTCAGTCATGGCATACGGCTGTATGTAGACAAAATTGCAATCGATCTGCGACAAGGCAGCTGCATTCTAGTTTTACCGGTACAACACTACTCTGTGGAATCAAGTAACGGAGAAGCACAGCTTGCGCGCTTTAGCTTTGAAACCTTTGAAGTAGAAGGATTGATTTTGAATCCGGTTGCTCACCCACCGTTGCTTTGTGGTTATCCTTATAGTCTGTTATTTTCTCAAGTCAAGCAAGTATTAGGGAATGAATCATGGATGAGGAATCGATTTTGCTCCTCCCTATCTACATCAGAAATGGCTATGATGCAAGGCAGACTTCAGCTTATTCTAGGGTTGATGGCTCAGTTAGATCAGCAAGCTACCCATTTGCAGAGCGAAGAAAAGATAAAAATGATTCAATATACTGTACATTATATGGAACAGCATTATGATGAGGATTTGACAGTAGAACAACTAGCTAACATGGCAGGAATGGTCAGATGGCAATATAGTCAACAGTTTAAAACATTGACCGGCCAAAAGCCGACTGATTATTTAGTGCATCTACGTATAAAACAGGCAAAGAAACTTCTTTGCAATTCCACCGAGCCATTGAGCAAACTATCTCGACAAATTGGGTTCAAGGACGAATACTATTTCAGCCGGTGCTTTCGTAAATTAACCGGAAATACTCCGCGTGAATATGCCAATATCCATCTACATACTCAGCAAAGAACAGTTATCGATTCACTTGGCAGAAAAGTTCATGTTCCTAAAAATGCAACGCGTATTGTGACGGATGGCAAATATACACTTGGAGAATTACTCGTTTTAGGCATCTCCCCTATAGGAGCGGCCATCTCTATGAAAGATAATGTGATTTATCACAATAAGTTACGAAATATTCAAAATATCGGGTACTGGGCAGATCCCGATAAAATAGCACAACTGCAGCCGGAGTTATTATTGCTTAGCTATTTTCATCCTGAACAAGATTTGCAGAAACTAGATGCGATCGCTCCTACTGTTATACTGAACAGTAAGTTTAGATTATTTGAGCGGTTACGGTATATCGCTAAACTATTTGAACGTAGTAAAGCGGCGGAGAAGTGGATTACTACATATGAGGACAAAGTAAGACTGGTGCGCAGGCAATTAGCAAATGCTTATGTTGCTGGTGAGACAGCTGCTGTTTATCTCAAGTTAGGTGCAAAACTTTATGTTATGGGCCACAGCGGGTTTGCAGCCACCTTGTATGAATCACTTGGCTTTCGTCCCTCTGCCAAAGTGATGCACCTAATCGAGCAAGGGCAATCATGGATAGAAATTCAGCAGCATCAAATGAATCACTTTGCTGGAGACCGCAATTTCATCTTGGCTTCTCCCCTAGAATTGCAAACAGTTGTTGCTCACCGTCCACAGATCGAGGCTATAGCCGAGTTAACTCCCGGTAAAATTCATTTTATGGATGCTACGTGGAATTATGAAGATCCCATCACACGCGGACGGTTGTTAGAGGTACTGCCATATATTTTTAAGAAGAAAATTATGTGATTAGGTTTAGTATCAAAAAAGGTACACACCCGTGTACCGTAGCTTAGACCTGCTAACTGAGATGCGAATCGTTAATAACCATACAGGAGGTAGCGGCATGACACAAGCGTTGGAGCTTTATGATATTACGATCGTTGGCGGGGGACCCGCCGGATTGTATGCGGCTTTTTACAGCGGCATGCGCGATTTGAAAACGAAGCTGATCGAAGCGAAGGAGGAACTGGGTGGACGGCTGTTGATTTACCCGGAGAAAATGATTTGGGATGTCGGCGGAGTTACGCCAATCCGTTGCGAGCACCTCATCCAGCAAATGATCCAGCAGGCTCATACGTTTGATCCGACCATCGTATTGGGACAACAGATTAGCGGACTGGAGCGGCTCGAGGATGGGACAATGCTTCTGACCGCCGTAACGGGTGAGCAGCACCATACACGTACGCTCGTTTTGGCGCTGGGATATGGCGTGCTGAAGATGGCGAAGCTGGACATCGAAGGCGCTGAGCGTTATGAAGTGACGAATTTGCACTATACCGTACAGGAGCTCGAAAGCTTTCACGGCAAGCGGGTGCTCATCTCCGGTGGCGGTGATTCGGCAGTTGACTGGGCCAACGCACTGGAGCCGATTGCCGCAAGTGTCACTGTCGTGCACCGCCGTGAACGCTTCGGCGGACATGAGAAGAATGTGAAGCGGATGAAGGAATCATCTGTCGATGTTCGTACGCCGTATGCGGTGGATCGGCTTCATGGCAACGTTAGCGGTGACGCCATTGAAGCGGTATCGATTGCACGGGTGAATGCAGAGGGCTTTTTAATGGAAGAAACGGAACAATTGGTGATAGATGCCGTGATCGTTAATCACGGGCTGCGCGGTGACTTCGGTTCGATTGTCGATTGGGGTATGGATATGGGGCAATGGAATATTAATGTGAACGAGAAACTCGCAACCAATTTGCCTGGTATTTTTGTGGCCGGGGATACGGCGAACTACCCATCTAAAGTGAATCTGATCGCCGGGGCTTTTACCGATGCAGTGTTGGCAGTCAATAGCGCCAAGCTGTATTTGGAACCGGCGGCAGCGAAGACGGCCTATGTTTCTTCGCATAATGCCAAGTTCAAGGAAAGGAATAAAGCACTTGGCATGACGGATGCATAGAATGAAGACTGGGACGCAAAGCCACGGGTCTTCTGCACGAGTGCAATGACCGGCGAGTATGCTATAATCCACTGTCTATTTATTCCAACTGTCAGACGACAGGAACATATACACTATGAAAGTCGCATAAACTGCGGCTTTTTTGTTTTAAGCACCCAAGTACTTGTCCTAACTCAATGACAAGAACTTGGGTACTCATCGGCTTCCGATCACGACATCGGCGTCCAGCTCGCCGGAACAGACGACCCGCGCGTTCAGCCCGCTGCGGGTAAAAATCTCGGCGGTCTGCGCTGCCTGCCGCCGGCTAGTCTCCACCCGCCCGTTAATTAAAAAAACCGCCTGCAGGCGGTCAAAGCTTGTGCGGAAAACCTCTTTGACTCAGCCTGTCTAGAACAAGATGAACAGCCATGGCATCGTCCACGTAACCGATCGGAAACAGATAGTCGGGTATAATATCAGCAGATAAAATGAAGTACAACAAAGCGCTTCCGAGGATAGCCTGATGGGTTTCGGAGGAACTTTTGGCGCTGTAGAGCGTATACATTTCCTTCAATTGATCGATTAACGGCCCTACCCCGTTCACTTGTGCCAGCTTGGTATCGAACTCCCGGCAGATCAAGCGGTGTCCTTCTTCCGTCTGCGCATACAGCTCGTATTTGGCCAATTCCTGCTCAATGCGCCCCGTTGTGGCTTTTAAATCGGACACGCTGGAGTCCCCGAACAACTCCAGCAGCATACCCAGCGAATGATAGATGTGAGAATGGCCGGTTTGTTTTCCAGGGTTCACTCTATAACCGGAAGCTTCGATCAACCTATCCAACGACAGATCCAGGTATTCGGAAAAAAGCTTTAGATGAATGAGCTTCGGCTCCTGTTTGCCGTTTACGATTCGTGAAATCGTAGCGGTGTCCATTCCGCAGAGACTGCTAAGCTTACGCATGGAAAGCGATTGCTTTTTCAACTGAACCTTAATGAGTTCCCCAATCGTGCTTTCCTTCGGCGGATCAAGAGCTTCCATCGGGGCATCTCCTTTCTCGACCCTTTATGAACTAGTATATGAAAGACTGTTGAAAAATTTACCTTGTCTTTGTCCGTAAAAGCACGAAGTTTGTTGAGATTTTTGGGTGGTACTGGCACTACTTTCTCAACGGCACATACTTTAAAAGCAAATACAACATAACGAGGTGTTGAGAAATGGCGTGGCTGCTTATCTTAGGTTTTGCAATTTCATCGAGTCTCGATAATTTAGGTGTGGGAATTTCTTACGGGATTCGAAAAATCCGAATCGGAATTTTGTCCAACTTGATCGTTGCCGCTGTCTGCTTCTTGTTCAGCTATACGGGAATATGGTTTGGAAAATGGATTTCTTCCGTCCTGCCCGGCATGCTCCCCGTCCTTCTGGGCGCGTTTAGCCTCTTCTTCATCGGAATACGGATCATTTTGATGGCAACTCCGGGAAAGGAGCCCGAAATAGCTCCCTCTCAGTCAAATAGGAATGGATTACGGGGGATCTTACAGAATCCCGAGCAAGTGGACCGGGACAATTCCAAGCATATCGGAATCGCCGAATCGTTTATTCTGGGGATTGCCCTTTCGGCCAATGCGCTGACCAATGGGTTAAGTGCGGGGCTGCTCGGCCTCTCTCCCTTTGCGATATCTCTTACGGCGGCTTTTGGAAGTTTTCTGACCGTATGGCTTGGAGTCTGGCTGGGCGGCAAAGTTGCCGGTATCCGCATCGGTTCCTTTACGTTAGGCCAATTCGGCACCCTGGTTAGCGGCATGATGCTTCTCGTGATTGCCGCCAACAGCTTACTGTGAACGATGAGGAACTAAAAAGGACCAGATTTTGAATCCATTCCAATTTTTTCTAGACCCGAACATGACTCGGGTCTCTTTGTTTTTCCACCTGGTTGTAGAGAGATTCGAATCGGTCGTCGAAAATGATGTGCCGCGATTCTGCATGTCACGAGATCGAAAGACGCATCGGCAATGAATACATGTTGCTGCGTCCCCTACATAAGGTCATTCATGGAATTGTATGGCTTCTAGTGATTTCTAAGTTACCTTTCTATCAATTCTCGCATTATCTATAGTATTCAAAGGAAAGCGAGGTGATTAATATGGCCCGCATAAGAAGAGATGTAGTCGAAATCAAGTTTAGACGCAGTGTCATAACCGGACGAAGAATTATCATTGCCTTCCGTATAATCGGCAGCGCCCGACCATGCAACCGTTTCTTATTCTTTGGCGGTCGTGTGTTTTTTGCTGAACGCTGTCTGTTAAGACACGGCTTTCGGCTTGTGTCATCCAGACGGAATGTCCTAGTTTTTGAACGAAGAATCTAATTTCCATGAAGCGATAACCCTAAGGGGTTGCCGCTTCATTTTTTTGAGCCCGCAAATTAAAACAGAAGAATCGTACACGTTAGCGCTACATATAAACAAAGCGGACTATATAACCACGTATCATTTCTTGCAAATACCGTGTGCTTTACTTTCTTGAAAAATCCGATATGTCTAAAGTCACCGACCGCCCGTAGGAAGAAAACAGAAGCGCAAACGATACACCCCGTTCTTGAAAGGGGATTTGCCGGAAATTGATCTATATAACCGCCTTGCATCAGGAGAATGAAACAAACCATTAAAAGAAGAACAGCCACGAAGAGTGTCCCCGACTTCCCGGGTTTAAAAGCAGGCTTATACTCCCCCGCTTTCGAAGGTATGGCAGCACCGATCCCCCAGCGTCCCCCATACGCCCAATAAATATGTAAGATGCTAATCAGAGCCAAAATACTTACGGTTGACAAAGTCATAACGAGTTTCATTACATCCGCCTCCCAGTGCAGTTTTTAAAACTTGTCCGAAAAACCCAACAAAGTTTCCAAGACCATTAAACATGCGAACAGTTTCGTTTGCGGCCTCGGAAGTACACGAAGCAAAATAAATGAAAATATAAGAGTCAGCAGGTTATTTACATGGCAAAAATAATCCAATAAACCGGGCTCCTTCTTAGCGGTGTGATGTAAATATGAAGAATCCCCAAAAGCATAATCATGATTGCCATGATAAGATATAGGATGTTCATAGAAGCTCCAGCTCCTTTCTTCATCTAACAAGCGGTAGTTAACAGCTAAACCATACGTTTCCGTATGGTTGTGCATTTTTTATGTCCCTGCAGCACGTACAACCGCATCGGGACATGAGTGTTCATAGCTTTAATAAAATCTCAAACATTTTGACGATATCAAAATTCGTATTGCTCTCAAACCGAGTCATCCATCCTACATAAGTTAAATAGGTAAGTCTGGACCTGTCGGCGGCCTCTGAATGCGTCAACCCTCTCTTCTGATACAAGACGGAAATAAAATGAATTCTTTGTTCCTCAATATCGACTAGTCGGGATGCCACGATAGGATCATGTTTAGCCCAGGCATAAATACCGATCTCCATTTTCTTGTCCCGGTTGTTGATACTAAGATTAAGCAGTTGTTCCAGCGAGGAGTTATCCTGTTCTACATTCCGGATGATCCGTTTGGTTGCATGATCTTCCCAATAATCCAGCATGGAATCCAGAAGTTCTTTACGGTCTCGAAAATAGTGGTAGAAGCTCCCTTTACTTATTTTCAGCGCCTTGGCAAGTACTTCGACACGCACTTCATGTATGCCGGCTTCGCCCAGCTTATTTAGTCCGGCTTTTACCCAATCTTCTCTCGTTACTTGCATGACTCCTCCTTTAGATACGGCAGCGTATGTTTTTATCAGAATACGATTCGAATTTTATTTTGTCAATGGAGAGCCAATCAGCCGTCCCGAGGCAGCCATTACCGGCCCCACCGCTTCAAAGCATCCAGTTCATGGATCAATTGTTTGAGAGTTCCTTCTTTTTCAGGTTCACTTTGTTCGTCATATAAAAATTGTTCCGTAAATTCCCAAATATCTTCAAGCAGTCTCCTGATTTTGTAAAATCGGAGCGCTTCTTCATCAATGATATAGCTGGGATGTATTTTTTTATATAAAGCGAAGAAATCGTGAAAATAAGTTTCATCTGTCAGGAACATCAAGTCGGCTTCCACCGGTGCCAGCTTCAAACCTTCCCAATCAATCAAAATCAGCTGATGATCGCTCTGCATCATGTTCCAGGGATGAATATCCGTATGACACCAGCGCAAGGGCAGCATGCGACCGGCCAATTTCGAAGATAGCTCCTGCAAAATGGATAGATGTTCAAACAAAACGTTTTCGTAAGGTTTTATTGCGGATCTCAATCTTGGAGGCAAATGGCGGGCTGCCATCGTTTCGTTGAGTGCGTTCATAAAAGGGACATGAAAATCCTCCGTCAGATGTTCCGCAGGCACCGGGATGGAATTGCCGACCTTGTGCAGCTCGGCCAATATATGGGTCAGTTGTTCGATCTGAGCTTGGTTTAAAGCTTTTTCTCCGATCGTTTCTCCGTGAATATACTCGTAAAGAAGAAAAATACCGTCCGCATTTTCACATACATATTCCCCCGATTGAGTTTTCAGAGGCACCGGGATTTTACCGGCCAGGTCTGTGTTTTCGTTAAGCCAGCAGGTTACGGGGATATATTTGTCCAGCCGTGCGGTTAATTTGGGAGTCGACGACCGTTTTTTCTCATACTCTTTCAAAAAATAGGTCGTGTTACTTGGGGTCTCGATCCGGTAAGCCAAGGAAGCCCATCCTCCTTGCTGCCGGCTGATGCTAATCGGCTCCAGATGATAATGTTCCGTAACCAATTTTGTGAGCCGGGCGAGCTTCAAGCTCTCTGTCTCCATTCCTTTTCCCCTCCAGTGTTGGGAACTTTGAGAATTCTTGCTATAATACTCGTTATAGTCCCCCCTATAAAAAAATAAGGTGAAATTACATGCTCTCATTTGCCCGATTAATTAAATGCAAGCCCCCTATCCCGTAATACCCGTGACGAATTGAGATTTTTCAATTTATAGGGGGCATGAACTGTGTTAACAAAAAAAATCTCAACACCATCCATCCTGCTGTTTATTATTCTTGTGGGTTTTCCGCAAATTAGTGAAACGATATACACGCCTTCATTACCGGATATCGCGGATCATCTCCAGGTCAGCCGGAACTTGATCCAACTGACGCTCAGTATCTACTTCCTGGGCTTCGCCCTTGGTGTTTTTTGCTGGGGAAGGCTCTCGGATTCTATCGGACGGCGTCCCGCGCTGCTTTGGGGAATCCTCGTTTATGGTCTCGGAAGCTTGGGGTGTTATTTGTCCGGCACCGCCGAATGGCTATTGGTAAGCCGGTTCGTTCAGGCTTTTGGAGCCAGTACCGGCTCGGTTGTCACGCAAACCATCCTGCGCGAGAGCATCGACGGAGCCAAACGTCACGCCGTGTTTGCCCAAATTTCCGCAGCGCTGGCCTTCACTCCGGCGATCGGCCCGTTAATTGGCGGCTGGGTAGATCAAGCGCTCGGTTTCAGAGCGGTTTTCCTCACGCTTGTTATCATGAGCGCGGCCGTTTTTGCGTATACGTTCGCTGCACTTCCTGAAACAAAAGGAGCCGTAACAACTAACATCAAAATCCGGTCTGTGTTCCGGCGCATGATTGGCGATAGAAAGTTATGGGCATTCGGTTTTCTCATTGGTGCAACTAACGGTCTTTTGTTCAGTTACTATGCCGAGTCGCCGTTTATTTTTATGGAGTATTTTCGACTGACACCGGGCGAGTTCGGTATTTTCGGTATTCTTGTGGCGCTTTCTTCCATTCTCGGCGCCTTGTTGTCGAAAAAACTGTTAACGAGATTCACCGCCGAAAAGATCATCGTCGCCGGCACGGTACTATCCGCTGTCGGAGCAGCCTGCATGACCGCCATCGTATTGTACAAGGCGAGTCCTTCCGCAATCTTTCTAATCCTTCTGGCCGTCTGTATCTTCATCTTCCTGCTGGGAATCGGGATGGCTATACCCAACTGTCTAAGCTTGGCGCTGGTCCGATACAGCGATGTACTCGGGACGGCGGGCGCCATCTTCGGCTTGGGCTACTATATCCTTGTCAGTCTGATCACGAGCGGCATGAGTTACCTGCACAATGATTCTTTACTCACCATGCCGCTTTATTTTCTCGTTTTGTCGCTGATAATGGTATTCGTAAGTAAAAAGCTGCAGCTACCCGTAAAATAAAAGCGGCCTATTCAGGTAAACGTTCTTCCCTGCAAAAGCCGATTTTCTGTATTCAGAAAATCGGCTTTTTTTTATATTTTACAGAGCCTTATGTTTGTGCACCGCAAGTTTAATGATCCCTGCCGACTATATAAGTCAATAAATGCTTCAGGAAAGCGGTATTGCGGGGAATTTCCTTCAGCGTTTCCGTTGCCAGGCAGTAGTGCTCCCACATCTCTTTGCCGGCGCCGTCCTCTCCCAGGATCGTCACAAAAGTCGAGTTGTTGTTTTCAATATCTTTACCGGCAGGTTTGCCGAGCACATCCAAATTTCCTTCCGCGTCAAGCAAATCGTCTTTGATCTGAAAGGCTATGCCCGCATGGTAGGCGAACTTTTTCAAAGCTTCCATCTCAGGAGCCGGAACTTCCGCAAGAATGGCCGGCATGACGAGAGCCGCCTCGAATGCGATGCCGGTCTTGTAAAAGCAGATCCGGTTCAACTGCTCCAGGGTCAATGCTTTCCCCCTGGCCTGCAGGTCCATCGCCTGTCCCATACACATTTCTTCGGTCTTTTCGGCCGAATAGCGGATAAGGGCAAGTACGGATTTGGCTGGAAAACGGTCCAGCGATGTCTGCTCTTGGGTGGCCTTCTGGATCAGGTACAGACCGGTAAGTTCAGCGGTCGCAATATTATGCACCTGATGCAGGGTCGGCCGTCCTCTCCTCGTGGACGCATTATCCTGGGAAGGCAGATCGTCGAAGATGAGGGAAGCGGTGTGCATATATTCGAGCGATCTGAGAAGCGGGACGATCTCTTCCGCCTTCAGGCCGTATTCGTTTACACCCATAACCCAGGTTAAAATTGGCCGGATACGCTTTCCCGATCCTTCCAGACTGTAATTGGCGGCGTCAATAAGCGCTTCTTTCATCCCCGGCATTCCGTGAGGCTTGGAAATGTGCAGGAAGCTGTTGATCTGATCCCGGACAGTCCGGATCGTATCGGAGAAAGCCTCTTTCTCCCTCCGGTTGTTTTGGAGAACGGTAACCACCTGATCCCGCAGCAGTTTATCGAAGAAATCGACATCGTCCGCTTTGCTTACCATGGTTTGGACGAGACGATTGAATTCGGGATCTCCGGAAGCAAATATCTCCATAATCTCGTTATACTTGTCGGCACCGAGACGTTCTCTGCATCGTTTGAGTCCGTTGATCGCACGATCCAGGATGACCTCACGGGTCTTCGCATCGGACCGGTACACGTTATGAATCAGATGGGAGATGACCGTCCAGTACAATTCATAGGGGTTGATCAGATCCGGACGGCGATCCCGGTATTTTAAATAGTAGGTATAGGGGGTTACCGCACCGTCTTTCCTATCATCGAACATATCCGCGAAATCATCGGCCAACTGATTGTAAATGCCGTAATAAAAAGTCCGGTTATCAAAGCCTTCGTCCGCATCCGCGCTAAGTACGGAACGCACAATCAGCCGGGAAGAAGAGGATTTTAAAATGATGGGGACATACAGCTCTTCATTCGTGTAAGACTCACAGGACAGATCCTTTATACGGTCCAGCTCTTGGGAGTGGAAGAACACATACGATTGTTCGTAAAAGGTTCTCAATGTTTCCGGCCTCTGATACGCCTGAATCGACTGAAAAGCATCCCGCAGCTCCGCATGTACGAATTCCAGCAAAGTCCGGTTATTGTCGGACCAATCGCCTAATTCCGGCACGGAACCCGTCAGAAGCGCGTTGCGTATCATGCCGGTAAATTGTTCTTTCTCTAAGTCAGTTAAGATACCGGAATCGAGAAGATCGTCTATGAAAGGATAGGTCAGACCGTACGAATATCCGAGCCGGATGGCTTCATCAAGTCTGCGGGACCGTTCATCCGGCGGCGTTTCATCGTCCATATCGTCGTCTACGTGCAGAATGACTCCGAGAATGATTTTGAGCAGTTTGCGCTGGGCTTGCTCGGCATTCATTTCTTTGGGGATACGGGAAGAAACGTTTTTGAGTTTGGTTATTAACCATATTGCGGCGGTTTCGATACCTTCCTTCTGGGCCCAGCGGTACAAGCCCGCCCAGCTTATATAATTCGGCTGATCTCCCCCGTCCGCTTTGCCGGAATCCATCAACTGGTTTTTGATATCGCCGATCAGGCCCAGGACCTTCTTCTGTGTGGCGGGGGCATCCAGGGCTTGGCCCAGATCCCGCAAATAAATGTAAGAAATGCTCCGGTCCAGATAATCGTCCAATTTTCCCGTGTAACGGAGCCATTGGATATATCGGGAATAATCCCGTGAATCGGGCCTTCTTTTTCTCCGGGATAAGAAGGGAAATAGCGAAAAAGGCGGGATATGATCTTTTTTCCAAACGCGGATATCTTCAGTCAGGACCGGCACATAGCTCTTCTCCTTGACCTGCTCATAAAGCGATGTGAAATACTGCGCGGCTCTCTGCTCAGCCAGCCGGTACCAGGTTTCGGGCTGGCCTGTAAATGTCTGATTCATAGGATGCACGACCTCGACTTCTATTTGGTTAAACCGTGCTTAGAAGAACAATTCCCTCGCCGGACGGCAACCGATTTTGTTCTATTTATACGGGAAAGAATCGTTTGGGTTACGAAATGTTTATCCTGGATTTTAAACATCTCCGCGTGAACCGTGCCGGCATATCAGCCGCGCTCAATTCGACTGCATGTTATTCAGCTTCGCGTACGTCCCTCCCTGTCTCATAAGCGTCTCATGAGTTCCCTCCTCGGCGATTCCCTGTTCCGTAAGCACAACAATCCGGTCGGCATTCCGGATCGTGGACAACCGGTGGGCGATGATTAAGGCCGTGCGGTTTCGGGCCAGCGTTTCCAAACGGTGTTGAATGATCTTCTCGCTTTCGTTGTCGAGAGCGGAAGTGGCTTCATCGAAGATCAGGATGGCCGGGTTTCTCAAAATAACGCGGGCGATGCTGATGCGTTGTTTCTGTCCGCCCGAAAGCTTGCTTCCCCGCTGCCCGACAAAGGCTTCATAAGCGCCCGGTAAACCCGTAATGAATTCATGAGCATGCGCCAATTTGGCGGCAGCTATAATTTCCTCCTCGGTTGCGTCCGGTTTTCCGTACCTAATATTGTCGCGTACGGTGCCCGCGAATAAATAAACGTCCTGCTGCACAATTCCGATTTGGCTGCGTAGCGATTTTAGCTCCACATCTTTAATGTTCAGATCATCCACGTATACATGTCCTTCACAGGGATCGTAGAAGCGGGGAATCAATCGACAAAGGGTCGTTTTCCCCACACCGGACGAACCGACTAGCGCAACGGTTTCACCGGGAAACACGGTTAAGTTTAAATGACTGAACACGGGGGAATGGTCGCCCGAATACCTGAAACCAACGTTTTCGAATCGGATTTTTCCGCGGACCCGGTTTAACGTTACTGCGTCTTCCGAGTCGGTGATATCGGGTTTTATCGAGAGGATTTCTACAAACCGCTCGAAACCCGCCGCCCCGTTTTGCAGATTTTGCGTAAAGTTAACCAGTCTTTTTACCGGATCGGTGATGGTGTTTATATACAGCAGAAAAGTAATCAATTCCGTCAAGAGAAGCATGTTATTGCTGATGAGAAGCGCACCCGCTACAACGACCGCTATATTCATCAAGGACATGAATGAAGTCAACCCGTTAAAAAATAAAGCCTCGGCTTTATAGCCTTTTTTTCGGCTCCCGAGGAACAACTCGTTGCTGGCTTTGAATTTGGCGGTTTCAATCTCTTCGTTGGCGAAAGACTGGACGACGCGAACGCCGGCAAGGCTGTCTTCCAGCTGAGCGTTAAGATCTCCGATTCGTTCGTTGTTCCTTTTCAGCGCTTCTTTTACCTTGATACTGTAGTTATAGGCAAACAGGACCATAAACGGCAGAATCGCTAACAGAGTCATGGCCAGCACGGGGTTCAGCAGCCACAAAATAAGCGCCGATCCCGCGATTCTTACGAAAGAGATGACCAGATCCTCCGGACCATGGTGCGCAAGTTCGGAGATGTTAAACAAATCATGGGTGGCGCGGGACATAAGCTGACCGGTAGCTGTCTTGTCATGAAAGCTGAACGGAAGACTTTGAACATGCCGAAACAAGTCGTTTCGCATATCCGCCTCCATCGCCGCGCCCATCGCATGTCCGTAATAGTCCGTATAAAAGCCGCTTCCATACTCTACCGCCATCAGAAATAAAAAAACGGCAATCATTTTGACAAGAAGCGCAGCCGCGATCCCCTCCTCGCTGATAGCGCTCGAGGTCATGAAATGGACCAGCATCGGAAAGGCAAGCGCGCACATGGAAGCAAGCGCCGCAAATATCAAATCGGCAAACAGCACCTTTTTATAAGGCTTGTAATAAGTCACGAACCTTTTTATCATTTTCACCCGGATACCTCCGCATGGTTTGGATTGCACAGCCGGTTTTTCCGGCACAATCGGCGTTCTTTCTAATTTTGGCTGCCGGGTAAAAAGTCATGGTTATCACTCCCGTTGTTTTTTATTAGAATATCACTACTGAAGTCCGACCAACAAAGGGTAAATCGGTTTGCAGTTGTTTTTTACAGGTTCTTTTTAGATCGTTTTATTCACAAAAAAAAGATGCCCTCACATTCAGTTAGGACATCTTTGCACTGGAATTTATAGTATGCTAAACCGTAAGAGAGGAGATGGGTTTATGGACAAACAACTGATCATCGGCGACGCAGCACATGAACTGGCCCATACGCGCCGCATTCTGGAACGCTTGCCTGAGGAGCATATGTCGTGGAAGCCCCACGAGAAATCGATGACGCTCGGCGGGCTGGCCACGCACCTGATCAACTTGCTGAACTGGCAAATCGCGATTTTTCAGTACCCGGAGTTTGATCTTTCGACCGTGGCGCTGCGGCGGGAGCCTTTGGAAAAACGCGCTGACATTCTGGAAGAGTTCGACGCGAACGTTGACAGGTTTCAAAAGCTGCTCGCCGAATGCGACGAGAGAACGCTCGGCGAGGAATGGACGCTGCGCAACGGCAGCCATGTCATCCTCCGCGAGCCGCGGGCGATCGCGCTCCGCACCTTCGGAGTAAGCCATATGGTCCACCACCGGGCGCAGCTCGGGGTATACTTGCGGCTTCTCGATATTCCGGTACCTGGCTTCTACGGTCCGTCGGCCGATGATGAAGCCCGATAAACTAAGTTTCTCGATCCCATAACGGCCGCTTGCTGTATGGAATCATTCCGGAAAACGTCAAGTAGCCCCCGCCCCTAATAAAGCGGGAGTTATTTGACGCTTCCTTTCATGCAGTCCGATGTTTTGCCAACCCCAGCGGCCTTGACTCGTTATTCCTACTGTCTTATTAAAATATTGGCGGGGCCCCTTATACAGCCGCGCCCCACTCTATTGACACATAAATTTTTTAGTTCTAAAATAAATTCATCCGATACGCACTACGAAAGGAGGCAGCCGGTTCAGGCCACTGACAGAAGGCTTGAAGCGGCGTTCATATGCGAATTGCCGAAGGTATTGAGATGTTAGAGCTGCAATTAGGACCGATGACGATTCATCCAGTAATCTTGTTTGATCAGGAATCCTGGACGCTGATCGATACAGGCATGCCGGGGTCCGCTCCGGCGATTCTGGAGCTGGCAAGACAAGCGGGCACCGGAGAACTGCCGCTTCGCTCCATTGTTCTGACGCACCAGGACATCGACCACATCGGGGGACTGCCCGGCATCTTGGCTGCTACCGGCGGCTCGGCCCCTGTCCTCGCCCACCCCGGCGACGAAGACGCCATTAACGGCACGCAGCCGATGCTGAAAATGACGCCGGAACGGCTGGCCGGTTTCCTCGAGCAGGTGCCCGCGGACGTCCGGGAGCAGTTCGAGCGGACGTTCCTGAATCCGCAGCGCCCGAACGTGGACCGGACATTGGCTGACGGAGAGACGCTGCCTTACGGCGGAGGTTTAACCGTTATCCATACTCCGGGGCACACGCCAGGCCATGTCAGCCTGTACCATTCACCCAGCAAAACGCTGATTGCCGGGGACGCCATGATCGCCAAGAACGGCGAATTGTCGGGGCCCAACCCGACGGTTACGCCCAATATGGAGCAGGCACTAGAGTCACTGAAGAAGTTCGCCGCCTTCGATATTGATCGGGTGATCTGTTACCACGGTGGTCTCGTTCAGGGCGGTGTCAACGAAAGTATCGCACGAGTGGCGCGGCAGTCGTAGCGTCTCCATATTACCTGTATCAGCAATTTTAAAAAGGCACCCGCCAGGGTGAACTGAACCCCGAATAGGGTCACTTTATAAAAAGTCCACTATTCGGGATTCAGTTCAAACATGGATCAAAACAAGTTCTTTATTGTACACCACTGTTTCACAATCAATATCGTATCTCAATCGTTCAAAACACTGGAGGCTCTAACGGTTTTGAGTCATTCTAATACGCTATTTTCTTCGAACATTTGCAATTGGAACCTGTTCAACAATTTCCAATATTGTTCAACCATGACCGATGGTGGATACGGCATCGAACGGGTAATCCACCATTCCAATAAACCCACTCCCGCTGAAATTAAAAATTGTACCGTAATGTCCCTGTTCAGCTCCCGATCGAGACTGATCGAAACCATGCTCAGACTTTGCCGGAACATTGTCTCCAATTGGTTTCGGAAAACCGCGCTTCCCTTGCTAGTCAGCATTATGGAATAGAATGAAGCATGCTGTTCCAAATATTCAAACGTGCGCAGCAGCGCGGTTTTGGAAGTGAGAAGAACCAAGCCCTCTTCAGGCATACAACTGAGCTGCAACTGGTTTAATTGTGCTTCCACGCATTGATCGCGCAGATCGTACTTGTCAGCGAAATGCAGATACACCGTTCCTCGATTGACATTCGCTTCCTCCGCAATTTGGTTGATCGTCATGCTCTCGAAGTCCTTTTCCGACATCAACCTCATAAAAGCATCCATAATTGCCTGCCTCGATTTTTGAATACGCCTGTCCATATCATTCTCCCCCTTTATCCCATACAAAATGAACATATCGAAGCCCTCTGTTGAAAAACCAACAACGGAGCTTGTTTTAACCATTGAACACTATCTACCGCCTTGATACGCTCACTATATATAACATATGTTGAAAATTCAACGTTTGTTTAACTTATGAGGAGGCGTAATCATGAAAGCAATTGCTTTGACAAGCTTTGGAATCCCCGAAGTGCTAGAGGAACTGGAAGTGCCGATTCCCACAATCACCAACACACAAGTTCTCATCGAAATGCGTGTCTCGTCCATCAACCCCGCAGATATTCTCTTGCGTAACGGCGCGATTCTTAAGAGTCCGATGGCCGATAAATTTCCGGCTCAATTGCCGCTTGTTCTTGGTAATGAAGTAGCCGGCATCGTAAAAGAGGTTGGAGAAAAAGTGCGTCATTTCAAGCCGGGGGATCGTGTCATGGGCATGGTTCCGATGGGTTCATACATGGACTATGTTGCGGTGGAAGAAGATCATCTTGCCCTTATCCCGGAGAGTCTTTCCTTCGAAGAGGCAGGTGCCGCGCCTGCGGTTGCCCTGACAGCTTGGCAAGCGCTGTTTGAGCATGGCCGTCTTCAACCGGGACAACGCATCCTCGTTCAAGCCGGCGCCGGAGGTGTGGGGCATGCGGCGGTTCAGTTGGCCAAGCAACATGGAGCATATGTTATCGCAACCGCGAGGGACTATAATCATGATTTCGTCAAAGGACTCGGTGCGGACGAGGTGTTCGACTACACGAAAGTCGACTTTGCCACCCAAATAACAGAACCTGTTGATCTCGTATTGGATTCCGCTATGGACCAATCCACTTTTGGTACCGGGTTACCGGGAGATATCGGAAAGAAGAACTACTCGGTCATCAAGGATGGCGGAACCTATATTTCATTAGTGGCATTCGCGATTAATCAATATCCGAAGGTCCGCGACATTGACGCCTATTACTTCCAGGCAAGACCTAACCGTCCCGATTTTGAATCTGTTGTTCGCCATATGAAAGAGAATAAATTGAGTATCTATATCGATGAAACCTATCCCTTTACTGCTCAAGGCCTGCTTAAGGCGTATCGCAAAAGCGAAGAGATGCCGAAACGGGGAAAAATCGTCCTATCAAAAAACATGGTATAAACCTTGAAGATTCATATTCTTTAGATGAACGGTTGACGACGATTAAGCGTGCTTTACTACTATAAATGTAACGAGGAAGGTCATTGATTTACCCCGCCAAACAACTTCGCTATACGGTCACAAACTAGCGAGATCATTTTCTCCCGTATGCTTTCCGGCCCGTTTTCCGCCTGACACAGCTTAGGAACAACAAAAAAGCAGGGATTGATTTAGCGTGTGCAAAATCAGTCCCTGCTTTTTTTGCGGTTCTCCTAACTAAAGTGCGCTTGAGGCTTGGACAACCAGAGGAACCAGAAGCCCGGAATCAAACGTCTCCCCTTTACGCAGCTTCAATGTTTTTCTTTCTGGAGGACCGTCAAACATTCCTTCGGGCAGCTGGAGATCGGTGGCGTTAAAGATCGTAAAGCTCACCGCATCTTTGGAAGTCGAAATGACGGCGGCGTATTTTCCGTTTTTCAGAAAATGCGGCTTCTTGTACTGAATCCGTTCCGCCACATCGGGGATAGCCTGGCGAACGACCTCACGCAGCCCGGCAGACAGTTCTTTCTGCCATTGTTCCTTCAACGCTTCAATAAAATCGGTTACTTCCTGGTTCGTGGGGGTCATATTTTTGTCTCCTTTAGGTATGTTTCAGCATATCGAGCTGATTTTTCAAATCGGCTTCCAAGGCCCGATTCATCGGTTCTTTTGCCCGATTGGACTGCTCAGTGAGCTCTCGGACTTCAATACCGAAAGTCCCGAGTCCTGGCGGAACCGGCATCTGTCGCGCCCAGTTCACGGCCTCCTGTTCGGAATTCACCTCAATGAGTGTGTAGCCCGCCAAAAGCCCTTGCCCGGTTTGAAAAGGCCCAGCCTCGAATTCAGGCTCCTCTCCATTCGGCGAATAGCCTATCCGGATTCCGCTGGAGCTTGGCCGCAGCTCTTCCGCTGCAAGCAGCACACCGGCCTCTGCCAGTGACTTTCGGTACGCAGCCACCGCTTCGGCGTATTCCCGGCCGGGTTTTACACCTGCCTCCGAATAACTAGTCGCTTTTACAATCAGCATAAATCGCATCCCCGTCTCCTCCTCGCGGGAAGAATACTTGCGGCAGTTTCCTCCGCAGCTCTTCCCCTTATTAGGACAACGAACGAGAAGCCTTGCGATCGACAAACCGGCACAAAATTATTCCGCGGTATCCGTCCTGCATTCAGCGGCCCGGCTCAGCAAAAGATCCCGTTCCCGGGCATTGCGCGTCATGGAAGCCGCCCGCTCGAATTCCGCACGGGCTTCTCCCAGCCGTCCGAGCTTCACCAGAAGGTCGCCGCGGACGCTCGGCAGCAGATGGTATCCCTTCAGAGCAGGCTCGCCGCTCAGCTCGTCGACAATCTGCAGTCCGAAGGCCGGACCGAACGCCATAGCGATGGCGACGGCCCGGTTCAGCTCGACAATCGGCGACGGCGCAGCTCTTGACAGCGCTTCGTAAAGCGCCGCGATCCGGATCCAATCGGTCTCGGCAGCGTTTAGCGCCTCCGCATGGCAGGCGGAGATGGCAGCCTGCAGCGCATAAGGACCGAGCGGGCGTCCGAGCTTCCGGCTGCGTTCAAGCGCCGCCAAACCCCGCCGTATCAGCAGGCGGTCCCACTGCGCGCGGTTCTGGTCCATCAAGAGGACGGGCTCGCCCGCTGCGCCAATCCGAGTTCGAAACCGCGAAGATTGAATTTCCATCAGGGCGACCAGTCCATGGACCTCCCCTTCCCCAGGAGCGATCTCGGCCAGAACGCGTCCCAGTCTCAACGCCTCCTGGCACAGCAGCGGCCGGATCCAGTCCTCCCCCGACGTTGCGGAATAGCCTTCATTAAACATCAGGTAAATCACCTCGAGTACGGCCGACAAACGTTCCTTGAGCGCTTCTCCGGCCGGCACTTCAAAAGGTATTTTCTCCGTGCTTAACGTTTTTTTGGCTCGTACGATCCGCTGGGCAACCGTTGACTCCGCAGCCAGGAAAGAACGGGCGATTTCATCCGTGGTAAGCCCGCATAACAGGCGGAGCGTCAGCGCGACTCGGGCTTCCTGCGACAGCACCGGATGGCAGGTCATAAAGATCAGACGAAGGAGATCGTCGCCGATCTCCCCGTCCAGTGTGGGATTGAGGTCTTCCTCCGTATACAAATCCATGCGTTGGGCCATTTCGGCGTATTTCCGGTCACGCACCTTCGTTCTTCGCAGGAGGTCAATCGCACGCCGCTTCGCCGTCGTCATCAGCCAGGCCCCGGGATTGTCCGGAATACCGGAAAGAGGCCATTTCTCCAGCGCGATTACGAGAGCATCCTGGGCGAGATCCTCTGCGAGTCCTACGTCCCTCACCATACGCGTCAGTCCCGCGATAAGTTTGGCCGATTCGATACGCCATATCGCATCGATCGTCCGGTGTGCGGAAGACTGCGTCACGCTTTCTTCTGCTCCTCAACCTGTCTGCGGAGCGATTTTTCCTTCTCGGCCGTCTCGGGATTACTCATCAGATCTTCCACCTCAAACACCTGTCTCAACTCGATCTCGCCTTGTCCATATCCGTGCGGATCCGGCATACGCATAGCCCACTCGATAGCTTCTTCTCTCGTTTTGACTTCAATAAGCGTATAGCCCGCAATCATTTCTTTCGCCTCGGTGAACGGTCCGTCTACCACCTTCGGTTTGCCTCCGGGTTCCGGATAGGAAATCCGGATTCCGCTCGAGCTTGGCTGCAGGCCGTCGGCGGCCAGCAGAACGCCCGCTTTTACCAATTCTTCGTTATACTTCTGCATCGCCTCGATAAGCTCTTGGCTGGGCATGGCCCCTGCCTCGGAATCCGTCGTCGCTTTCACAATCATCATAAATCTCATCGGTATATTTCCTCCTCTTTTTCGTTTACTTTCACTTATACGACGAATGGGTATACGAAAGATCGACAACCGGATCCTTTTTCGTTTTCCATTTTCCCGTTTCGATTTCTCACGTTAACTTTGGTTACTAGTTTTCGGCGGAAGCAAGTCTAGTTCCTGCCATTCGGAAATATAGGTCACATTCCGGACACTCCCCTACCCCCCGCTTACCTGCCAACTGCAAAACGAACATCACTGTTTCCCTGTAAAAAACGCCGAAAGTTCCGTTGAAATTAACTTTGCGGGGAGCTTTTTCGTGTGACCGAGTCCTTTCTTGCTGAGCAGCCGCGCATTGGGAAGAGCATGAGCGAGCGCTTGTGCGCCATGACGCAGACCCGCCGGACTTTCCGTGCCTTCAAGCACAAGAACAGGCAGCGTGACGGAGCGCCATAATTCGGCTGGCAATGGCGTTCCTTCCATATAGCCATCGAGCAGGGCGGCATCGTAAGGGAGCGTATGGGCAACGGCCATCAGGTTTGACCAGACGCTCGGCATCAGCTTCATCATGCCGACCACGAACGAAGGCGCGCCCATGCCCTGGGCCATAAAATATTTGATGGCCTCGGCACGACGTCCGGCGGCAATTAGCTCGCTTACATGCGCCGTAAAATTGTGAGGCGGCTTCCGATCGGCCGGGTCGACCACAAACGGGGGTTCATGCAAAGCTAATTTGGCGATGCCCGCCCCGCTCGCCGCCGCCTGTAAGGCAAGGACCGCTCCGGAAGACAAGCCCCAGACGAAAGCGGAACCGCCGGCTTCGTCAATAACAGCCTGCAGATCCTCGATTTCGCGTTCGATCGCATAGGGCTGTTTGTCTCCGCTGTCGCCTCTTCCCCGACGGTCGTAGTTATACACCGTGAATTGCCCGGACAACAGCTCGGCCAGCTGCACCTGCCCCGGAAATTTGCGGTAGCTGAACGCTCCAGTCACGAGAATAAGCGCCGGGCCTTGCCCTGTCTTGTCGTAAACGATTTTTGTACCGTCTTTTGAAATTACCGAGTCCATTATAAATGTCTCCTTTTCTGCTGAACGGATTATTTAGCTATCTTAAAACGGAACGCTGTTTTTGGAAAGTACCGGACCATGCAGGCGGGCGTCTTTCCAACGTGCCTGTCTTCAACCACTTCTTCTCCAACGCTGTCTTTCCGGCTTTCTCTGGTTCGGATCGTCCCGAATGAATGCTTCATCGGCCGCCTTCTATTAAGACGACGAAGAACAAACGGCAAAATCGACAGCCCTCCCAAAAAAAGAAATTATTTTTACTTCATACCGTTCGCATCTCCGCAACAAAAAAAGAAAGCCTCTCCGGCTTTCTTTCAAGTTTGTTTTACCCCCAATCGTTTCTTAGTCAGACGGCATCCGCTTCCCGCTGGTGGTCGTAGTAGCTGGCAGGGAGCATTTTAAACAGGCGTATATAAAGGAGAGAACTGAGGATGGTAACCAAAAAAATAAATCCGAACACCACTAGCGGAGGAAACCAGGCCGAGAACAAAACCGTAACGGGCGCAATCAGCCTGCCGATCGAAAACTGAAGACCCGATGCCCCCATATACCGGCCTCTGGCATGGTCCGGCGCATATTTGCTGATGAAGCTTTCCGTAACCGGGCTGCGTGACAGCTCTCCAATCGTGAAAATAACCGTGAAAATCAGCAGCAGCCCTATTTGTGTCGTGAATCCGAACATAAACATTCCCGCTCCGAACAGCAGCGAAGACAGGATAAGGACGTTGCGTTCCGGCCATGTTTCAAACCATTTCGTTACCGGCATCACACACAGGACGAACAGCAGGCCGTTCAGGCCGAGGATTAAACCGAATGCCTGCGAACTGTTGAGGGCAAGGCTCCAATCCCGGAGGGTCAGCAGCTTCTGCGCCGGTACGTATTCGGTCACGTACACCGCCAGGTACATATCGAGCTGCATAAAAGCGATCGTAACCAGAACGCCTGCGGCGATGTAGAGAGCAAATAGTTTATCCCGGAAAATGACGCCGTAGCTGCTCACCTGCTCCTTCCAAATTCCGGACAGCCTCATGCTTTGCCGGGCTGCTCCGGCCGCCGCCGGCAGCGTCTCCTTGATCATCAGCAGGATGGCCAGCGAATACAGCAGCGTGACAGCGGTGCAGGTCCAGAGCAGCTCTTGCCGGTACTGGAAAAAGAAGACCGAACCGAGCGCGGGTCCGAACACGGCGCCGATGTTCCTTCCGGTCACAAAAGTGGCATAGACCATCCGCCTGTCTTTGGGCGGTGTCACATCCGCCACCATGGCCGAACTGGCCGGATTATAGATGGCTCCCCCGAGCCCGATGCCGATGTAAGCGAAATAATCCAGCCAGTGGGAGGAAGATAACGCAAACACGGCAAACATCGAAGCTTGCATAAACGCGCCCAGCAGCATGGCCGGCCTCCTGCCCAGGCGGTCCGACAGAAAACCGCCGAACAAGCCGCCAGCCAGGCTGAATATAGGCGGTACAGCCATCAGCACGCTGGCAACGGATTTGCCGAACGCTTCGCTGAAAAACAAGGTGATGAAAGGGAAATACATCCAAAAAAGCAGATTGAACACGGTATCGCCTGTTAATCTGATTTTTAGATTCAGATCCCATTTGAGCCAATTCATGTGAAATAATCCTCCCGATTCTTACTGGATAGGAGCTAAATTACCATGAACAGGCAATTTTTACAACCCTTATTTCCACAGGATTTTCTAATCCACGTCGATTTGCTTAAAAAGCAAAAAAGCAGTGCCCGCACGATGCGGTCGACTGCTTTCTTGGATTAAACGGGAACGTTCGCCCTATCACGCATTTGCAATTGATACATCTGATAGTAGATGCCCCGTTGCCGCATCAATTCGTCGTGATTGCCGCGTTCCGCGATTTGGCCCCGGTCCATCACTAGAATGAGATCCGCATGGTGGATGGTAGACAACCGGTGGGCAATGACAAACGTAGTTCTTCCTTTCTTCAACACTTCCAGTGCCGATTGGATCATCCCTTCGGTCTCCGTATCGATGTTGGACGTTGCCTCATCCAGGATAAGGACGGGCGTGTTGTAGGCGAGCGCCCTTGCAAACGAAATCAGCTGCTTCTGCCCGACCGATAAGGTGCTTCCTTTTTCAATCACGGGTTCGTCCAATCCATTGGGCAAATGTTGAAGCACGCGCTGGGCTCCGACCGCTCTTAGCGAATCCTCGATCAACTCGCGGCTGATGGCCGGATTGTCCAAACTGATATTGCTGGCAATGTTGCCTGTGAACAAGAAAGGTTCCTGTAGAACGATGCCGATCTGTTTCCTTACTTGCTGCCTGGAAAGGGTCTGGATATTGTGCCCGTCAATCGTAACGGTTCCCTTTTGCAGCTCGTAAAATCTCAGCAGTACGTTCATGATGGAACTTTTCCCCGATCCCGTATGCCCGACGAATGCGATCGTCTGTCCCTGCTTCGCCTCGAAAGAAATATCTCGGAGAACGTAATGATCGTCCGAATAGGCAAAGGAAACGTTCTCGAATTTTACGTCCCCTTTCATTCTCGGCGTTTCCTCGTCTACGACATCCGAGCCTTCCTCTTCCATCAGCCTGAAAACCCGTTCGGCCGAAACGAGGGAATGATTCAGCTGAGCCAGTTGATTCACCATTCCCACCAGAGGCTGGAATAAGCGTTCCACATATTCCACAAAGGCATAAATCATGCCAAAGGTGAAAACCGATTGATGGCTCAAACCGGCGCCGCCGAAATACCAGATGATTGCGGCGAGAGCGAGACTTCTGAGAACCGTAACCAGATTATTGGAGGTGAGCGCTTTTAAGGTAAGCAGTTTATTGGAATACGTAAAGTAACGTACATTTTTATCCTCAAATTCCTGCCGCACGGTGCGCTGCCGGGAGAACGCGCGAATGACAGGCATACATTGAATGGTTTCGTTGATCAACCCGTTGATATCGCTCAATGTGGAGCGGATGGTTTGGCTGTATTTGGATGCAAATTTCTGATAAAGGTAAATCCAGCCCGCAAGGGCAGGAATGATGAGCGTGCAAATAAGCGCGAGCCTGACGTCCAGTATAAAGAGGGCCGTCAAGATTCCGGTGATGTAGACGGCTCCGGTGAAAAAATTTCTCAAAACGGTAACAAACAATTCTTTCACGGCTTCGGTATCGTTGGTTACGCAAGATACGATCCGGCCGGCCGGTATTCGGTCGAAGTACGGAATGGGGATCCGGTGAATTTGCTTTAGAACATCTACCCGCATTTTTTGAATGACACGGTTGGAAGAGACTTGCAAGGCATACGTTTGACCGTATTCGAGCAAGCTGGCTGCTCCTACGAATCCGAAATAAAGAAGGATCAAGTGGACGATTTTCCCCAATTCCGGTTCATAAAAGAGAAACAAGTCGCGTGTGGAGAGAATATCGGCCGGATAAGCTCCGGTTTCCGCATTTCGCTTGATGATGAGTTGCTCCCCTTGTACGAGGCGTTCACCGTCCACCTTCACGGCTTCCGGAACAAATACGAACTGCCGCTGCACCTGCAGAATGCGGACCTCTTGTCCCTTCTCTTCCTGCTCGTGAAAATAATCGCCTCTTTTATAATACTTCCCTTTGTATGGCACGGCATTTTCCCCGGGTTCCCGTGTTTCGTACCAAGGTTTTTCAATCCCCAGAATATGTTGGTCGATTAACTGTTTGGCGATAAGCGGTCCGGACAATTCCGCCGCTACCATCAGCAAGAGAAGACAAAGCGCCCCGATAAACGATTTCTTGTAATAAAGAACATACTTGAACAGTTTCTTTCCTACATTCATAGGATTTTCCACGCTCACTTTAACAAGTTCATTTGCAATTTTTGTGACTCGTATTGTTCTTTATACCAACCGTGGCAGGCAATCAATTGGAGATGCGTGCCGCATTGGACGATTCGGCCCTGATCCATTACGACGATGAAATCGGAATGTTCCACGGCGGATAACCGGTGCGTCGAAATGAGCGTCGTACGCCCTTTTCGCTCCGCAATAAGGTTCGCGATTATGCTCGCCTCCGTTTTAGCGTCGACAGCGGATAAAGCGTCATCCAGCAGCAACATTTCCGGTTCGGAAATGATCGCCCGCGCAAAAGCGATTCTTTGCTTCTGTCCGCCCGACAAGGACACCCCTCTTTCCCCTACCAGTGTATCGACCCCGTCCGGAAGCGTATGAATATCCTGCATAAAGGAAGCCAGCTCCAGAGCTCGGAACACTTCCTGATCGGTCGAGTTCTCCTTGCCGAATCGAACATTTTCTTTGACGGTTTTCGAAAATAGCAGCTGCTCCTGCGGGACATAACCGATCCATTGATTCCAGGCTTCAAGCCGAATGCGTTCCAGCGAGATGCCCGAAACGGTGATTTCGCCCCTGTCTGCCGGATACTCCCTGAGCAGCTGCCTTAACAGGGTAGTCTTGCCGCTTCCTGTCCGGCCGACGATACCAATGGTCTGTCCGCGGTTAATATGCAGCGTGATGTCTTTCAGGTTATCGGATTGGGAAGACGGATAGCGGAAGCTTACGCGGTGGAATTGCAGGGTATGCGGCAGCGCGATGTCCTCCTCAAGATCTTCCCCATCCCGTACGTCGGGCGGATAGTTCATGATCTCATCCAAACGGTCCAAGGAAGCGCTCCCCCGCTGCATAATATTAATCAGTTCACCGATCGCGTACATGGGCCAGATCAGCATGCCCAAATAGACGTTGAACGTGATCAGTTCGCCCAGTGAAATGCGCTGCTGAAAAACCAGATAGGTCCCGTATCCGAGACCGATCAAATAACTGATCCCGATTAACATGCGTATGGTGGGCTCGAATAAAGCTTCGACCCGCGCGATGGCGACATTTTTCCGGAACAGATCTTCCGCCATGGTTTCAAAATTTTTCTGATTCGCCTCTTCCCGCACATAAGCTCTAACAACGCGAATACCGGTAATGGTCTCCAGCACTTGATCGTTAAGCGCGCCGAAAGCATCCTGGGCGATCGTAAAACGGCGGTGAAGGTATTTTCCGAAAAAGGTAATGACCGCCGCGATAAGCGGAAGCGGCAAGATGGTGACCAGCATTAAATTCCAATCGATAAACAAGCCCATCGTAATCAGGATCGTCACCGAAAACAAACAAGAATCGACTAAGGTTAAAATGCCGGAACCCGACGTTTCTCCGATGGATTTGATATCGTTGGTCGCCCGGGCCATGAGATCTCCGGTCCGGTACTTTTCGAAAAAGGGCGGTGTCATCTTCAGCAGATGGCTCATTAAGCGGGAACGCATCTTCAGCTGCAGACGGTTCGCTCCGCCGTGCAATTGAAACATCCAAGCGTAATTCAGGGTATAGATGACGACGGAGAGCCCGAGAATAAATCCGATATACTGCGCCAGACTCGCCGGGGTTAGCGTGTTTTGCTGGATATGGTCGAGAGCGGAGCCCAGCAGCAGCGGCGGCAGCATTTCGACCCCGTTTACGAGGACCAGGATGAGTACCGCCAGCGTATACCGGATTTTATGCTCTTTAAAAAACCAGCCGAGCCTTACTAAAACAGAAACGATAACGATCACTTCCCTGCTTCCGGATTTCCCGTCTTACACAGGTATCGCGCGTAATCAGACACTCATATTTTCGGCTATTCGTAAAGCGTTGGCCTGGATCGTCAAGGTCGGATTGACGCCACCCGCAAAAGGCATGAAGGACCCGTCCGCCGCAAACAAATTGTCGATCGTGTGGAATCGGCCGAACTTATCGACAACGGAAGTCAGCTCATCCGTGCCTGCCCTGCAAGTTCCGTGCAAATGAGCGCTTCCTAAATAATAGTAGGAAGGGTTGCATTGGACCTGCTTGGCTCCCATGGCCGTCAAAATCTCTCCGGCCCTCTCGATCATAAAGCTCAGCCGGCGCTTGTCCCATTCATGTGTCTGATAATCAAGGACAATTTTGGGTACCCCCGTGGCTTCTTTATCGTTCGATAACCGGACTTTATTGGTCACCATAGGCTGGTCCGCTATGATACATTCCAATTGAACATACATGCCGCTGCCTTCATGGCCGTAATAGGTCCACGGGTTCGCTTCGTAGATCAGCCCGCCCAGACCGGAATGACAGTGCGGATCTTGATAATAATCCGTAATCGAAACGGTGGAATACAGCCCTTTCAGCGGTTCGTTCAACTGCTCGTAGGGATGATTGTCCACCCAGCCGGATACGTATTCGCTGTTCTTGAAGCTTAATCCCGAGCCGACCAGACCGGATTTGTTCCCTACTCCGTCCGGCCACCATTTGTTCGTTGAACGCAGCACGAGCGCGGCGCTTTGGATGGCGTTTCCGGCCAGAACGAATTGTTTCGCTCTGATGCGGAACCGTTCTTTCGTGCCCAGATCCAGGCATTCCAAGGAGTCGATTACGGACGGGTCCGTCTGATGGAATGCCAGAGCCTTCGTATTTTTCATCAGCGTCACATGCTCCAGCTTCAACACGGGCTTCAAAATACGCGTAAAACTGTCCGCTTTGGCGCCGATCGGGCACGCGTAATCCGTACAGCTGGTTAAGTTGTCGCAGCCCGGATATCCGTTATGATCCGTTGTGTTAACCGCCAGCGGAGTCGGAAACGGATGCAGGCCGAGCTCTTTGCCCGCCTGGTCGATCAGGGCTCCCTGCTGGCTGTAGGAATGGGCCGTTCGGAGCGAACCGGTACCGGCCCTGTTTTTGAACGGATCGGCATTCAAATCCCCGGACACCCCAAGCCACTGTTCAATCTTATTGTAGTAGGGGTCCAAGTCCGAATACCGGATGGGCCACTGGGGGTCCAGAGCATCGGGCGCTACGTATTCCCTCGCATCGAAGTCGACGTCTTTGTACCGGAACGAGATACCGGCATAAAAAATCGTTCCGCCGCCAACCGCACTGGCAGACCACGGATAGCCGTTATCTCCCCAAGTCCCGTCCGACTCTCTCGCGTAGGCTTTCTCCGCATGGCTCATGACCGAATCTATATTCGTTCCCGGTTCAATGAGTTCGCCTTGTTCCACGATGACGACTTCCAGGCCTTTCTCGGCCAAATACTTGCTGACAACGGAGCCGCCGGCTCCGCTGCCGATCACACATACATCGAATTGCTTGGTCAAGGTGATTCCCCCCTACTTGATTATTTCAATTGCCGGGACTAAACGTTTAGCTTCGTAATCTTAGTCGCGATCTCATCGGCATGTATCAAATAAGGACCTTCCAAATTCATATCCAGCGTGCAGTCAAAAAGGGATTCAACCCGCTGTATAATTTCAAAGAAATCCCGCTTATCCACTTCCATCGGTCCTTGTTTAAACGTTTCCACAAGCTCGTCCCCGTCCTCGCCGGTCACACCGGAAATCGCATAGATCACTTGATACAAACCGTTCCGTTCTTTGTTATCCATCCCGTCTCGCCCTCCCTTATCCGGTTGTTTGGAGATGTGAACGGTTGTTCAGACTCTCCAGGAGAAAACTGCTGCTAGTCGGATCGTAATGAATGATGTGCATCGCCGTATTGCTTGCTTTGATTTGCCATTGCAGGAGCTGTTCGTTCCCTAATCCGAGAAAAAACAGGATGGACAGCTGGATGCTGAAAGCATGGGTAAAAATGACGATGTTGCACGCTTCTTCGGCATACTTCCGGAACAGATCCTTATAGAACCGCTCGATCCGTTCCCGTTGTACGTCAAGCGACTCCAAGCCCTTTACGATTTCCAAATGAGGCGACCGGATCCGCTGCTCCAGATACAGATCCCACTGCCCCTGCGTAATCGGCGGAATAAAAGACTCCGGAGCTTTCAGCTCGCTCAAACGTTCGTCTTCGATGAAAGGCACGGCCGGAAACCGCCCTTGGAAAATAGCCGCCGTTTCCCTCGCCCTTTTCAAAGGGCTGGAATAAATGACCGACGGCGTCAGCGAAACCGGGTATTCATCCCGGAGCTTCACGGCCTGGCCGATCCCCGCTTCCGTCAGCTCGCAATGAGGATCGTAAGCGTCCATAAGAGCGTCGTCCTCCAGAATATTGCAGTGGGCCTGCGCATGACGGATTAAAATCAATCGCATGCTATCTCTCCTTCCGTCGGATTGTTCGCTGCGGTCCCCTAGACCGGATTCGAAATTCCTTCCTTCACCCGGCTGAAATGAATAAAATCCTCCTCGCTGTACATGGAACCCAGTAACACGGCTTTCACGCCGAGTTTATAATACTCATTCAAATAAGCGGCCACTTGTTCGTAATCCCCGACTAACACGGGACTGTAAATTCCGCCGTTCATGTACCCGCCCATCCAGAAGACTTCATCGTACGTTTCGCTCGCTAAAGCCAGTTCGGCCAGCGTCCGCTGCCAGCTTGATTCCGAATTTTTTTTCATCCGGAGCTGGATCGTCCCCTGCCGGTTGCCGGGATAACGGGCATGAGCGGCCTTCCATGCTTCCTCCGCCGTTTCTCTGGCAATAATCTCGATTCTTATGGCGCTCTGAACAGGCGATCCCTGCACCTTTTCGCTAAAATGGTGTTTAAAATGTTCCAGCGGTCCCGGATGAGTAACGACGAAATCCGCCGCTTGCAAACCCGTTTCAAGCCCCTCCTCGGAAGAACCGGACATAAATATGCGCGGGAAAAGCTGTTTGTCCGGCAACGAAGGCTTGAACTCCAAATTATTCAGCTCATAATAATCGCCTTTGAACGAAACGGGAGAATCGGATTCCAGCAGCAGACGGAGCACCTGAACATATTCGTACAGTTTCTTGTAGCGGGACGAATGGTCGATATAGCCCCCGGTTTGCTGGAGTTCGCCGGTAACGGCGCCGGTGATCATATTCAAGTCAATCCGCCGGTTGTACAAATAAGTGAAGCTCTGAATTAATTTGGCCGCCGTATAGGGAGGATACATATAGGGCTGAAGCGCAATTAGAGGAACATGACGTTCCGTATGCTGCATAATAACCGAGCTTACGGCCCAAGGGTCCAATACGGAATGGTTAAAAAACGACAGGGACCCGACTATGCCGTAAGCATCGGACAGTTGAGCGATTTTGACGGAGTTTTCCATGAATTCTTTTTTGGCCGCATAATGGTTGACGCCTGGAATTTGGCAATAATACTGAATCGTATCCAATGCAATCATCCCCCTGCTTTTCGTATATTGGGCTTTCTATTTGTCCACAAAGAGGAGATTCGATTCGGTCTGCAGCTGGGTCGCGACTATATCATCCGCCGTTCCTTTCCGTCTGATCAGCTCGTATGAACCGTTCCGTTTGAGAATTTCAATGGGGGTCGGATGCCCCAGAAAATGAACCGGGCTGAAGCTCAGTCCGTAGGCGCCCGAGTTCAACACACATACGAGGTCGCCCGGATACAAGGCCGGCACATGGACATCCTTCCCCACACAATCCTCTGGCGTACAGAGAGGACCGGTAATGGTGACTTTTTCGAGTTCGCGACGGCCGGAGTTTTCCCTAACGGGAATACATTCCATAGGATAATTGCTCCGCATACTTCTTCCCCGGAAAGTGGAGGCCGCATGGTGGTGCATGCCTCCGTCTACGATCACAAAAGTCTCTCCCTTGGACGATTTCCGGTAGAGCACCTCGGTTACATACACGGCCGCTTGAGCCAATAAGTATCTTCCGCTTTCGATAATAAAGGTCGTTTGAGGGAACAAGGAATCTCTGGCCTCTTGAACGTAATCACTGATCGTTTGAGTAATTCTGCCGATATCCAGCGCCTTTTCGTGTGAAAAATACGGGACTCCGAACCCTCCGCCAAGATTAATAAATTCACAGACGATTCCGTATCGTTCATAAAGGCTTCTGCCTAGATCTACGGTATATTTCATCGACTCGATAATGCTGTCGGTATTCAGATTCTGGGTTCCCGTATAGACGTGTATCCCGATAAATTTGGTGAATTGAAGTGAGCGGATGACATCAATTACGGCATCCAGCATGGATTCGTCCGTTCCGAACTGTCTCGGTACCCCGCCCATTTTAATGGCCGTGCTGCCGAAGCTTTTGTCGGGGTTGATCCGGATCGCGACGCGGGCCGTTTTGTTTTCTTTTTCAGCCAGTTCTTCTATGTAAAAGAGTTCTTCAACGGATTCCGCGATGATGCAGTAAATCCCGCTTTTAACGGCAATCTCCAGCTCGCTTCGCTTCTTCCCCGGTCCCGAGAAAATGATGTTTTCGGCTGAAAATCCGGCATGCCGGGCTAAAGCGAGTTCTCCGGCGGATGCCACCTCGACGCCAAGCCCCCACTGCCGGAACAATTTGGCCAGATGAATATTGTTATTCGCCTTTAGGGACAAATAAAACTGAATCGCGGGGTTCGTCCGGCTTCTTAATTGCCGGTAATGCGTTTCGATAAAATCGCCGTCATACAAATAAAAAGGAGTCTCAAACCTTTTCGTTAAGGCCGTGATTTCAGCTTGATCCAGGTTCATCCGCAAGTCCCCTTCCTTCTTCATGACTTAATGAACAGCCGTTGTCATTTTTGTGTTCAGCTCGTCAAGCAGGCTTCGGGCCTTTTTCAGCTGTTCGGAATTGTGGGCAGAGACTAACACAAAGAGCTTATAGGTGTTTTTAAAGGCTCCCGAAGCCTTGCAGAAATTGTATAGATCGATTTCGACCGGTAAATCGCGGGTCACTTCCGAGAGATCGTTTACGTAATCTTCATAATTTAGATCCGCCCTGGAATTAAACACCAGCACCCTGCTTTCGACAAACTCATAACGCTTCTTCTGTTCGATAACCAGAGGAAGAATATAGGTGACCTGAGTGAGCCTGGCGTTAATCTCGATAACCGGAATCAGTTCTCCATTCGTATCGATGATCGAATCGATCCCAAGCACGCCGGTGTACCCCATCTGCCGTATCAGTTCTCCTGCCCGCAAAATTTCTTCGCGATATTCGGCCGCTTCCGTTTGCGATAAGGCAGGCGTGAAATTCGTTCCTTTGTAGACACCGTTCGGGTCTACGATTTGCTCGGTGACGGCCAGCAGATGGACTTCATATTCGGAAATGAAAAGCTGAGACGTCAAGCTGAGACGGTGGGGATGCCAGCCTTCCAGGAGCAGGTCGACGTTTGTCTGGCGGTTTCGAATATAATTCAGCAAAAAACGGAAATTCCGTTCGTTGTCGATGACTTTGAGACCTTTACCCGACGAACCGTATGGAACTTTTAACACGCATTTGGAAAAGCCGGCGGAAATGAGCTGATCGTAGGCATGCTCCAAGCTCTCGATATCGCTGCAGAAATAACCGGTTGTGACGTTGAACCCGTTCTTCTCCATAAGTCTTCTCGTGTTGAACTTGTGGTTGATTTCCCGGCAGACCGCCAAATCCGGCGCAAGGATATCCATGTGCGGATACCGCCGCTTCAGCTCAAGCAGATGATCCGAAACGATGAACGGGATAACCGTATAACGCGCCAGGTCAGGCACTTGCGAAAGTTCGTCGCAACAAATTATCGACGGCAAGGAGAGGCGGCGCTCTTTCCAATAATCGAGAAAGGCTTGCTCCGGCATCGTATGAAAAAATACCGTGTCCTGCGGCCTCGCCAGAAAGAGAAGCTGCTGCTCCTGCTGCACGACAATCTTCTCGGATTGAGGGTCCTTGACGGAGGGAAAGTAATTCGACGCCTGGCTGTCCTGGTCTTCGCCGATATTCATGTACCACAGGATTTGTTTGCCGTTCAGACGATAATAATCCAGCGGATGAGTGAACTTCATAAGGTTCCCTCAAGTTTATCCGTCACATGTTCCGTAATTTTCCGCACCGTCGAAAAATTTTCTACGATCAGTTCGTCGTCGTTAAACGTGATACCGAATTGGCTTTCCAAACTGACGATCAGATTCACGGCGGTTACCGAGTCCAACCCAAGCAGAAACAAATCGGTTTCCGGGGTAATGGATTCCTTCGTCTGTAGAATTTCATTCACACAGGATACAATTTGAGCGGTCCGAACATTTTCCTGAGTTTCTAAAGACATCGCATTCAACTCCTTCTGTAATGGATGACGGTTTCCGCACAGCGGTTTATCCGCTTTTGGTGCCGTAACTAGCCGTAACGACTCTTTAGCTTCCGCATAAAGTCGTCCTCTTGCTCTCTTAATTGCTGAATCTTGCAAGCTGCGCCGTCCCAGTCGATCTGTTTGGCGATCATGTATCGCCTGACGATGGTCGCGATATGGTTAGCGAGTTGATGATTGCGGATAAGGAGGCCGACTTCCTCCGGGGCATCCTCTATATAATGAAGAAACTTGGAGAAAACATGCCGGGATGCGGCGATTAAACGTAAACCGTGATCCATCGAGATCAGCCGGTTTTCCTCGTAATCACGCATATCGAGCAGCACCCGGTCGTAGAAGATATAGTCGTCCTCAAAGGCTTGCAGCCACTGCCGGAACAAGGCCAGATCTTCTTCTTTGTTTTCCCGCATTTCCTCGTCGTTAAGTTCCAGAACCAACAATGTCCGCATCTGCCCGGACAGACTGTCGAAAGCCGCTTCCAAATGCGCAGCCGGCAAATATCCGTAGAGCCCGTCCCAATCTTCCACGTAGTATGCCTTGTTCTCACCGTCATATCCCGTGACGACAAGCGAATGAGTGGAATGAATGGCATGGAAGGCTTCCTTCCGGTAAGGCAGATAATACTCGTCCCCCCATACGAAAACGAGTTTATGCCGGGCCAGCAAATCCTTTAAACAATCCAAAGCCTGGCTGAAGTCGGGAAAAGAAGTCCGAACAGGCATAATTCCTTTTCTTAGTAAATCATCGTCGGAAAAAGAAGGCTCCGAATACTTCCACTTGCTCTTATTTTCGATAAAGATCTGACGGTAAATTTCCGCTGTACTTTGATAACTGTTATAAAATAGAGGGATGACGGGGACCCGTTTTGAGTCCAAGTACGCGATTATTTGCGATTTTCTGCAATCGAAAAATTTCTCATCATAACGAGTGAGGCACATCTTGCTTCTCCTCTATTCCGGAAGCATGCTGCAACCGGTATTGTTTCCAGTCGGAAAACCTTGTTTCCAGGTAATCGTCCCGGTTGTAAACATACGTCCAACCCAGGTGTGTTCCGCCGCTCTCGTTTACTTGGCATTCGATTCGGTCAAATAAGTTTCTTGTATCCCCGGGACCGAAATACTCTTCCAGCTCATCTATCCGTTTCAGCGTTTCTTCCGAGACTTCATACCACTCGCCCGCCACCAGCTGATTGTCCAGCAATAAGCCGGGGTAACCGTTGCCGGTATCAACCAAGGAGCCGGTTATGCTGGCCTTTCGTGAAAGCAGGGTGGCTTCTTTCATATACTTGTGATTGTTTTCTCCCTCACGCAGGGTCCCGTAGACAAATAATTTGGGCATGAAAATTCTCCCCTTTAAACGGCTTTGGTAAAAGCTTTCGTCCAGCTAATCATCGCCTTGAACTCCCTTACAGGGGCATGCGGTTTCCAAGATGATCGACGATGTTGAAATCAACCTCATTCCCGAGTGATTCCGTGAGGCGTTCGTACAAATGCCGGGCGATTTCACCGGGTTCGTAAGGGGCGTCCTCTCCCCCCATTTCGGTTTTCATCCAGCCGGGGTGAACCGCAAGGACCTTAAAGTTCTCCGGCTTCAGTTCTCTCTCCAGCATACGGGTAAACATATTAAGAGCCGCTTTGGAGATACAATAACCGTATGTTTTCAAAGGAAGTTCGGAAATGCTTCCGGCCTCGGAGCTGATATTAAGAATGCTTTTGACCGCGCTGCTTTCCATCATAGGCTTGAGGTATTTGATAATGGCCATCGGACCCAAAACGTTCGTTTTCCACGTTTCTTCGAAATCCGCGATGTCCACTTCCTGGATCATTTTGCATCGTATGCCTTCACGGGCCGCATTATTGATAATCGCGTCAAGCTTTGGCGTCACGGCGGTAATCAGGGAATAAGCCTGCCGGATTGAATCCTGGCTGCTTACATCCACGGGAATGATGCTCAGCTCTTCCTTGTACTTGGTTTTTAACGGGAGCAGCTGCTCGGCTCTGTTCATGTTTCTCACTCCGGCAAGAACGTGATGGCCCCGTTCCAGAAAAACCTCACAAAGACTCAGTCCCAGCCCGCGGTTCGCGCCGGTTATTAAAACGATCATGGGCTTCCCCCTTAAGAGTAGGTCAGAACGACCTGCAGAACTTCATGCGGATGTTTATCGATCATTTCGTAGGCTTTCGGCGCATCGCCGAACGGAATCCGGTGGCTGATCAGGTTACGGAGCTTCAGCTTGAGCAGCAGATCTTTCCCGATATTCCTTCTTCTCGCATCGTTATACATATGGCTGATGGAAGGGTCGATCCCGAGGGTTTGCGAAGCGCGGATCGTAATCCGGTTCTGGTGAAATTCTTCGGAAAGATTCAGCACCGATTGCCCGCCCTGATACCAGCCTACGGCTGTAATTACCGTGTCCGGCGCCGCTATGCGAATCGCCTGATTTAAAGCCGTCGAATGACCGGATACTTCAAAGACGGCATCGGCACCCCGGTTATTCGTAATCTCTCTGATTTCCTTGGCGACATCCGTCCGATTCGGATTAAACACATGGTCGATTTCAACTTCCCTGGCGATGTTCAGTCTGTTCTCAAGCGGGTCCACTCCGACGACTGTGGCGCCGGACAGTTTAGCTAATTGAGCGATTAACTGCCCGACTACACCGAGTCCCGATACGACGACAACGTCCCCGATTTTAATTCTCGTGTCCAATACAGCGTTATAAGCCGTCATCAGGTTTGTGTAGAAGATGCCGAGCTCAGGCTCCAGCTTTTGGGGAAGTTTAAAGATCTTTTTGTGATGCTTGCACACGATCGTTTGATGCCTGCCGTGGGAAAACACGATATCTCCGACCGAAAATCCTTCGACATCGGCTCCAACTTCAATAATTTTCCCTACGTTCGAATACCCGATAAACCAGGCGTCGTCCTCGCAGCTCCGGATCGGATATTTAACTTTGTGCTCTTCGGCCAGGTCCTCGAACAACCGGGTTTCGGAATCCATGTCTCTTGTGAAATAGGGAGCGATTCCTCTGTAAGCTCCCATTTCCGTTCCGTGACTGATCCCCGAATAGAGGGACTGTATCCGGCATTCGCCGCTTTTTAACGGCAATTCTTCTGCCGTTTCCACGATTAATCGACTTGGACCCGTGTACGTTAAAATCTCCATGGTAAGCACTCCTTTTCTTTGTGTCAGGTTTGAAGCGGTTCGGAACTTATTGCCCGGAATACCCGCCAAACCTGAGTATCCGTTCCTTGTATCCAAAATAGCTCGGCTTCGCTAAGGATATCGCCATTATTGATTTTCGTTTCCGCCTCCTCGCCGAACAATCCGAGCAGCTGCGTTTTGTATTCCAATACAGCGGCTCTTTTTACCGGCGTGTAGACGCTGTTTCTCAATTCCAATTGACGCCATCCGTCCTGTAAAAACTCATTGTACTGCTGCCAGTACGGAAATTCGGAATAGAAAAGCACCGGATACCCTTGCGACATCAGCCTCAACCCGGCTTTGGTCAGCAACTGGTGATCGACATGTTTGGAGATGGCGGGAAATACCCAGGTGAATTTCCGGGCAAGATCGCAGGACTGCAAATATTTTTCGATTTTAGGCAGGAAAATGTCTTCGTCCTGTTTGTCCGGAAGGCCGAATAAGTCTTCCTCCGTCCGGTAATAAGGCTGCCCCTTATTTTCCCTGTAGATGGCATCCGGAAAGGACAGTACTTCAACCTGTACACCGGCAAGATGCCGGAAAGCCTGCTGATCCTCCTGAAGGCGGCGCGCCACGAGTATGGACAAGTGGTCGCCCTCTATTTCATCCTCGAACAGTCCCAAATCCTCGGCCGCATACTGTCTGGCAATCTCGCCGGGCTGAAAGCGAACCGACGGGCAGCCCCCGAATACGGTCAGCACCTTGCAGGTGTGCCCCTGATTCACCAGTTCCATTAAAGTCGAGGCGCACGACAAAATGACATCATCGAAGTGAGGCGAGATAAACATAAAAGCACGCTTATCCTGATTCATTCTTACAGCCCTTCCCGGATCACTTCTTTTATGAGCGTTTTTCTGACAGGGGTAAGCAGGGATTGGTTATACACCGCCGGTTTCCCTACTCCGCTAAGTAAAATCATGCCCAAATTATCCTCATCCAGCTTAATGTAGCCTCTCTTGTTATCGTGGATTAAATAATGGAAGATCGAATCCGGGTCCGATTTGAGCGGAATATCCTGCAAAGCCCCTATTTTATTTAAAAGCCAGTAATGTGCGGACACGTCATGCTCGGACATCAGGTTCATCCGGTTCGCTATTTTAGCGGCGTAAATCATGCCCACTGCAATGGCTTCTCCGTGAGTGATTCCTCCCTGCTCGGCAAGCTCGATCGCATGACCGATCGTATGGCCGTATTCAAAGATCAGGCCCTTCTTTTTCTCGTAAATATCTTCGCTTAATACCGACATTTTGGCCGAAATGCAGAAGTTAATAAACGTCTCCAACTGCTTCGGAGAATACACATTGGTTGAATTTAAGTCATCCTCTGTAAATTCTTTGTTATCGTTTTCCAGGATGAGCATATTTTTAACCAGCTCGCACATTCCCGCTTTCACCTGACGGGGCGGCGACTCCGACAAGATTCGGGTATCGGCGAACACGAAGCGGGGCGGATAATAAAAGCCGACCAGGTTCTTTCCGCTCGTTAAATTAACAGCCTGCTTAATCGAAAGAACCGAATCGGAGGCCGCCAAAAACGTGGTCGGGACGTGAATAAGCGCAATCCCGCGAAACATCATACCGGCCGCCACTCCGGCCACGTTCCCGGTTAACCCTCCGCCAACCGCTACGATAGCGGTTCTGCGGTTGGCTCCCAGAGCAATTGCCTGCTCTTGCAAATTTGTCACGGTTGAGAGTGTTTTGTATTCTTCTCCGCCCTGGAAGCGAAGAATATGTACAGGGGCGAGTTTGCCGAAGTACTCGGCGGCATGATGAACAATAGAGTCCGGTACCCCCGAGTCCGAAATCACGATATATTGATCGAATTCATCCCGGGGAATATAGGATTCAATCGATTCCAGAACTTGTTCGCCGAATGAAAAGTTAAAACACCGGTCCGCAAAACAAATTTGTGTAGTCGTCATGTTAACCTCCACCGATCAAATTATCGAGAAGTTTGAGCTGTTTCTCATAGGGGAGCAAATCCGATGCCCCGTCAATCATGTTCCAAGCGGTCCTGAACGTTTGCTCGGTCGTAACCTCTTTGCCTCTCAGGTGTTTAAATTGCTCCGATAAGACATCGGTTACGTTCGCAAACCTGCGAAGGAGGTCCACTTGGACGTCTTTGTCCATGCACAGGGAAAGCGACTGATTATCCCCCTCGAATAGAATGAGTCCCTGATTGAAGGCTTCCCGGTAAAATGCCTCCTCCAGCTCTTCGTCTCCGAATACCAGCTGAAAAATGGAACTTCCGTTGACTTCGATAGGCAAAGCCGACTGAGCGAACAGCTCCTTTAAGTTCCCGGTCAAGGCATGGCCGTAGAAACGTATCAAATCGTAGCCTTTACCGGTTTCCATTTTTTTCAGCGTTTCCAGGGACGACAGAATCGGCAGCATCTGGTAGTAGGCCGTGTACGTGTGTTCCTTGGTCTCCGCCATAATTTCGTCCGTACTCACCAGGCATGAAATCCGGTGCCCGTTCGACAACCCTTTGGAGAAGACGTACATGTCGGCCTTCTCGGCCGTCACCATCTCGAGCGATGATCCTTGACGGTGCCGGTAGCCTTGTTTCACATCGTCGCAGCAAACCAGGACTCCGTGTGCCCGGCATATGCCAAGGATTCTCTCTATCGTCGACGCCGATAAATACGTATAGTCCGGCGAGAACAGAACCAGGGCGACTTGATCCTTGTGCGCCGTTAAGGCGCGTTCCAGCAGCTCGGGGATGAAATAAAACTCAATCACCCCGTCCTCATTCGGTTCCAGCAGGGCCCCCTGCTGCCTCCACATGGGATCCCAGCCGTGATACCCCGAGCTGAGGACGATTTTCTTGCCGCTGTAATCGCGTGCGGCATACACGGCCGCTCTGCAGGCGGCGGTGCCGGTCGCGTAGAACGACACTTTCGCATCCGGCAAAGCACTGTCTTTCTTAATCCGTTCGGCCAGCTCGACGATCGGTTTGGACGGACCCGTCACTATTTCCCGGTCCTGCTCCAGAAAATTCCGCAAAGCGGCGTTGAGGTGAGGATCGTTATGCCCCAATATAATCGAGCCCTTCCCGTTCATCAGGTCGATATAATTGCCCCCGTTGTAATCGAATAAGTAAGCCCCGCTTCCCCTTGAAAACATTACTCTTTCATTGCGGAAAGGATCGACCGGCGAATCGATATGAGTACCGAGTACAGCTAGCAGCTTTTCCGAATTTTCAACCAAATCCTGTTTCATTTCAACGCTCACTCCTTAGTCATGACATGCGGTACGGCGGATCAGATATACAAAATTTCTTTTTGAATGTCATATCTCTTTTTACCGGAATCCGTCAGGCATTTATCCAGCCGTTGATTTTGCGCCTCGGTCCCGGCATAAGGGACGTACTGCAAGTCGTCGGTGAATTGTTGTAAAATGTCTGGCTCCAAGGAGTCCGCATACGCGTTGAGCAAAACCTGCTTGGCACGTTTAAACGATTTGCTTCGTTTGGAGAGCTCTTTGGCCACTTCGTTAACAGAAGAAACGGTTTTGAAAAATTTAGCCGGACAATAGTGCAGCAGCTTGTCCGTCACGCTGGATTGCAGCGCTTTATCCCAGGACGGCAGCGTCTCGATAACTTTGTTGGCGGCATCTTTGTGCTTCAGCAAGTTTCTGGACACGATATCGTAGGTTAACCGCCGGTCATGCAGCGCCTCCAGTTTGCCCACTGTCTCCAGAGGATAAATAGCCGCAAGGAATAAGGCGGTATAGGTTGCCGATTCATAATGCTCGAGCCATTCCGAATAATGACCGGCGCGCGCCATCCCGTCTTCCAGTACGGCGAGCTCACCGACCATACGATCGAACCCTTCCCGATACAAAGAGAGCAGGCGGCTTCGCAGAGACGGCGAAAGACACAGGTACGTAAAGAACGTGGACATGGCGAATAATTTCAAGTTGATAAACTGCCCTTCATCGTCAAAATGGACACGATAGTTTACCAGCTTCCGGAAAATATCTTTCCATTCCGGGTCATTAAATTGAGCGGTCAAATCTTCAACCGCAGAAAGCGGATTATGCGAAAAATCGTACGAGCTGTCTAAAACAAACCGGATGATGTGAAAAATCGTTTTGTAATCGCTTTGCTGAAGTGCGCCGTCTTCGCTGGATTTTACAGTCATATAACAGGTCCAGGTTCCGGCTACCTTCTCGTAATGAGTGCGGAAACGATAAGCCTCGAACCAGTCGTTGCACTTGTTCATAAAGGACGCAAAAGCCGATAATCTCGCGATTTCGTCGTCATGTACGGAAGGAGGCTCGCTAAATTCGACAGAAACGGAATGCTTGTAGAACATAAACCCTGCCTTGTGCGTACACATCGCCAGCTCGATTTCAAAAAAGTCCTTTTGCATCCGCAGCAAACGGTTTTCCTGTTCGGAAAAAGATTGGGCGAACGCCACCATTTCTTTGACGAAAAGAGGCATATGAGCGCCATTGGACGCGGGAACCAAATATAGCGACCACTGGTGCAGCACATTGTGCAGTTGATGCAAATTGGTTAACGACAAGTCTTCGGCAATAACGGCCTCGGCTTCTTGTATTCTTGTTTTCCAATGAATTTCTTCCAGGAAGTAATCTTCGATTTCCGCTTGCCGATCTTCTTGGACCCCGATCCAGTCAAGGAAGGTTTGAATCACTTGCTCGTTCTTATCGAACTGCCGGATTAAACCGAGCCATTCGGTTAACAGTCTGAGATACGCTTGATAATAAGACGGACTGCCGTCATCTATCACACTTAAAAGAATTTCTTTGGCCGATTTATCGTACGTTTCGACTACGGTATGAAAAATAGAGCTGCTTAACTCGCCGAGCGACTCGTATTTATTCATCTCGTTGTTCAAATCAACGAAAACCTCGTTAAAATACGGGAATCTGCCGATGACGCTCAAATCGTACGGAAGGATGGCAAACTCTTTGCTGACGAGAGAATAATTCCGGTAGAGATCGAACAAGTGCCGGTTCTCTATGGCCTGCTTTAAAAATTGGCACAGGTGACCCGCGTTAAAAATCCCGTTGCGGGCTAGGTCCAGAACGATCGGCAGGTCTTCATCCTTAACGGAAGAAAGAATGCCGATAAAGTTTTGGATCAGCGCCTCTTCCTCCCGCTTCGAATAAATGCACAAGGCGTCCAGATATTGCTCGAATAAAAACAGCACGTCCAGCCGCAGCTCGATTACGGCCGAATTCACGTTCATTTCCGAACGGACCCGCTCCAATAGCGTTTCCCGGTCCCGGCTGCTGCATTTGGCCAGCAGATGATGGATGCGCAGCACTTTCCAGTACACGAGCGTTTCATTAGACCGGCCCCGGTCTTCCGGCTTCCGTTCGAAATAAGCGGCGATGTTCCGGTCTTTGAGCAAGTTTTTCGCATGAAACAAGGCCAGAAAATAATTCGCCGATGCTTCCGGCCACTCACGGCTTTTTAGAAATGCGTCAACCGTTTCAGCCGTCAACCGTTCGGCCTCATTTGCGTAGTAACTCGGTGATCGGACACCCTCTTCTCCGTGAAAAATGAAGCTGTAATCCGGATAGGCACTATTTGCCGTCAAATGCTGTTTAGTCTTTTCCGAGAAGAAGGGCTTGTTCAACGCCTCGTTAAAGTGCTCGTCCGCCGATACCGCCATAGCTTCCCGCTGCTGCTTCTCTTCGCGATCCTGAACAAGAATGCAGTTATCCGGTAGGGGAATAATTTCCCTGGTCTCGTATTGCAATGCCTTGACTTCTTTGTTGTGGCTGTACAAACGGCACTGCAGGGAAAACGGATCAAGTACGATATAATTCATACTTTCCGGTATAAGCGTGATCTCGATACGAATGACCGGGATGCCGACCTGGTTAAACATAATTCCGGCATGTTCCGTTCTCGTACCGAATTCCACCAGGATAGCGGCAATATCCTCCTTAACGTCTTTGCTGGTGTACTGAAGATAGGCGTTCCAGGCTTCGTTCAAGGTAACCGCCTTAATAAACTTGCCGAAGAACGGCTTGCCGCCCTGCGAGATGAACTCCTTTGCATCCAGACAAAGGGCGGCGTCCTTTTCCAATTCCTTTTTGGAGGAAGCCGACAGCTCGTAGACATGCTGGAACAAGCGGTAGTTCTTAGCCGGTCTTGTCTGCACCAGAAACAAGCTTTGCATGTTCACTTCCTGAAAAATATGCCCCTGCCACAAGTTCAACTCGTCGCCCGACAGTAAATACCGGACACTATTGTTCGCTTTCACATGCTGCGTAGAGAAAAGATCGAAACCGAAAGCAATCTGCCCCGTAAGATTTCCGTCGACAAGTTCCGTTAAGCTTGTCATGGAAATCGTTCCGAAATCCGAGTCCCCTACCCATTCGCAATCAAGCGCATAGTCCGGCATGGTGCTGTGGAGGTTTTTAAGCAGACCGATGATCGTTTGTAAATCCTCTCCCTTGACATAAGGGGTTGCATCATAAGGAACGGGATGGCCCGTATGCTCCGATTGAACCAACGGCTGGACAAAAACGGGAATAGGTTCATGATCGTGCAGATGCCGGTTCACGAAACGTCTATTCTGGTTCCTGGCGTGCTCCGTGCTTCCGCTGAGCATGACCTGCGCAAGCACTTCGTAAAAGCTATCCCTGCGCTCACAAACCAAACTGAGATAAGCGCCGGCATTCGTCGTTTCGTTTAAGTCTTCTTCCCCGGAGCTTCTGACAATCCATGGAAGGTCCCCGCAAACTTTTTTAATTTGATCGAACCGGGATGGTTCGCGCTGCTCCATGTACTGGGCCAGCCGGCCTGGCAATTCCTCCTCGGTACCGCTGTATTGTTCCAGGAATTCAACGGCAGCTGTAGGATCGATCGGATAAAGAGGGGGAATATGCGCTGTAAACGTTTTATTGTTCCGCAGCTCCAACAATCTCTCGCATTTTATTCCGAAGCTATTCATACAAAGCCTCCTCAAGCATGTGCGTGGTTTCGTTCGACCTTGACAGTTATCTTACATCCGAAAGCTTCGGCTTCATGGCCTGAAGATACTCGAATGATTGCATCGCTTCCGACAAAATCAGTCCTTTCGGCAAGCGGCTTTCACCCTTCGCCTGTTTTAAAAGATTCGCGACTTGCAGGATGCAAGCGATCGGCAGGGCATCGGTAACCGCTCCAATGGTTAAGGATTCGGCTTCTTTTTTCACCTGGTTTACCAGCAGACGGAAGTCATCGGGCCTCACCCTGTTTTCCAAAAGAAACGAAGCCAGTTCCACCTCGATGCTGGAAGTGCCTCCCCAGGTGGAGTCAATGTGAAAACGGTACGTTTTCAAGCGCTTCCCGGCTGAAAGCCTCGCTTTCCAGTGCCCGTACCGGTTGGCGTAAGGCAAGGACGTATAAACATGAGCGGACGAGGTCCATTCGGTATGCAAACTTTGTTCGAACCAATCCAGATCATAAGGCAGCTTTCTTCCGATGAAGTCCTCCATTTCTCCAAGATGGGCCTGCCAATGATCGGCTAAAGGATGAACGGGATGACCTCCGCTTACTTGGCACGAATCAAGCAGCGTTTTCCAGTAACCGGAAATGATTTGGCAAATCTCACCTGTCACGGCTGAAGGCATGTTGACGAACATATCTCTCATTTCCCGTAATCCCGGTTCATATTTGGTCATCACATAACCGTCCTGGTACGCTAAAATATCAGAGGAATACTTTTCAAACTTTTTAAGCTGATGAAATTGAAAGTCGCCGAAAAGATCTTTCCCGATAAATTTTGCGAATACGACCGGCTCATTCGTGCTTTTTCGTCGGATGAATAGCGGAGTTTTCTTCGGATTAATCCGGAAGGGAACTTCACGGCGATACATCGGATCGTTCCAATGAGGCACGGATTTATAAGGGACCGCTTCCAAATCCGCCGGACGCGCGTCAGATAAACCGAGTTTCGGCAGAAGAAACTCCACCACTTCTTCCGAATTGCCGAGCATCTGCCAGATGCGCTTTCTTGTCGCCGTATTTAGAGGAATACGATCGCTGCACTTCGCAAGCCGGCCGTTTTCGATTTTGAACAACCGGCCCGGAGAAGATACCCAGACAGGTTTGTTCAGCCGATATTTCACGCTAAGTCTTCCGGCCAGCTCCAGAACGGTCCCGCCCGTATGCGGCTGATCTTCCAGGATCACGATGTCCGTATCCGACTTTATTGCCTCCGGCAGCATCGAGAGTTCCTCGGGCAAATACAAGGACGCGCCCGGATCGGAAGGCTTCCGCAGAGCCCTGACTGTGTGATATAGGGCTTCATTCCCCCACCTCTGCTTCAAAACCGATGCCCATAACGGAGCGTAGAAAGCCCCGCCGGTTCGAACGCCGATGAGTACAGGCGGTGAAGACGGATCGGCATGGACTCTCAGCCAGTGCAGAGCATCCTCCCGGCAAACCTCCAAGTCGCACAAATCATACCCGGAGCATTCCGGGGTACGAAGCTCCTGCATCACTTTGATTAAAGAGAGCAGCTCCGGTCTTTTCTGCGTAACGGAGGATTTGGCAGCCTTGTAGTCCGGCCATGCCGGTGTGCTCCCCCCCGCCTCCTGCGTACCTTCCGCAATGTCGGAAGCAGCCTGCACGCAAAGGCTGCGTTGAGAGGCCAGCCGGACAGCCAGACGATCCCTGTCTTCAGGATGTACGCCGCACCGGCTCAGCAAAAGCAAATCCGCCAATCGCTGCTCCAGGATACAGGCGTACATGTAACGATGAAGACGGTCCTTGCTTCCTCTGACGTAGCTTTCCAATTCGTGAAACAAAGAGATCGGATTATCCTTCATGGACGGCAGCCTCTTTTGAAGCGTACAAATTCAAATAATTCGGATACACGCAGTGAGGCAAAAATTTACTGACAACTTCGGGTCTGGAATGGAGCCTCAGGGACTCGGCAACGGAGTCGTTCGTCAATATTTTATAAGCCTCGTCAGCGATCCCCAACACGTCGCTCGGGTCCGTTAAAATCGCGGTTTCACCGTGAGTGAAAATATCGGCGGGACCTCCGTTATTGGTTGAGATGATCGGTACTCCCGCAATGGCGGCTTCAATCAGGCTTCCGCCGAATTCCTCATGGTGGGAGGGCAGCAGGAACAGCTGGGCATGGTGCAGATAGCAGGAGACAAATTTATGTGAAATAAAACCGGTGATACGGAATTGGTTCTGCAAATTCGCCGCTTTAATTTGTTCTTCCATCGCCTCGCGCTGGGGACCGTCCCCGCACACGATGAATTGCAAATCGCCGATTTTGTCCGCTAGCTCTTTCGCAACGCTTACAAAGGTGGCCCAGCCTTTCTCGTGTGCGATTCTGCCTAGAAACAAAACCGTTTTTTTGCCGAGAAGCTCGGTTTTTAATCGGCTGCAAAAAGGACAATCGATGGAATGACTGAGATGATTCGATCCGATACAGTCGCTGATCGCCGTCATTTTCGACGAATCCTCAAGCAGCCGGTTGTAGCTGTCCAGTCTCTTGTCCGTAAGAACGACGGCTTTATGGCTGAGTTTGATACTCTTTAATTCCACGGATTTAACAAAATCGTGAACGAATTGATCCCACTTGTTCATGGGCTTGTACGTAAATATCCGGCTGCAATGTATCGTTAAAATCAACGGCTTTTTTAAATATTTTTGAGCGAACATTCCGGCGAGTAACGGCCACACCACTCCGCTTGCATGGACATGAATCGCATCGTAGTTCTTCTTTTTCCCGTTCAGAACGATCCATTTGACAGCGCCCATGAACCAGCTCTGATCGAGAAACACCGTTCCCGTTTGGCTGGACTTAAAGGGCAGCGTCATAAAACGAACGGAATGGACGGTCAACCTTTCGCGAAGCTGTAATGTTCGGGGGATGCCGGGAATGCCGGTTGTGAGCACATCCTGCATGACTCCCTGATCGGCCAGCCATTCCGTTAAATTCGTGATTTGAACCTGCATGCCGCCCATCGGATCAAACCGGCTCGGCCATTCGGTAGTCTCAAAGTAGTAATGAGGGGTAAGCCGCAAAATATTCAAACGTACACCCCCTCTTCGTTACAGCACATAATCGTATTGATCTTCCGTCTGCACGCTTACATTGTTGCAATTTTTGCATAGATCCGATTTGCCTCTATGCCCTTCTTTTAACATTTTCCGGAAGGATGTAAATTTGTCATTGTTCCAGATATCGGAAATATGATGTTCGCTGATATTGCCCATAACCATCTTTTGATTGAAATCTTCAAAGCATGGAAGCACGTTCCCCAAAACGGTAACAACGGCCAGATTGGATGGCACCATACACGACATGTTGGCTTTCGAAGCTTGAGGAATATTATCCAGAATCCCGCCCCGATTGGATAAAATCAGATCCGAATGATCGAGATAGACCACTTTTTCTTTGTCCGCTCCCGCCAGTTGGTCGTATACGCCTCTGAATTTGTGCTTGGCTCCGGCATGCTGGGTCACAATGAATTTTTGAATACCCAGTTCCGTCAAAGTTTGTAACCGTTTTTCGGTGAGAAAATCGCCGTTTGTGTAAATAATGGGCCTTGCTCTAGGGATATATTCCGATGTCATGCCCACAAACAGATCGAGATTTTTGCACAAAAGCGGCTCCCCGTAAAAGTGAAACGAAATACGTCCCGCAAAATCCAGCGAACTTAACTGTTCCATCAGCGTTTTATACAAAGCGGGGTCCATCTCTCCGTTTTCTTTACGCTGAGATACACTGTTGGGGCAGTACCAGCACGTGCGGTTGCATTGAGAATTGACTTCTACTTCGATCATCGAAAACAGCTTGTCCATCCCAATTCCTCCTCGCTAATCATCCTTCGTTAATGAGTCACGCAAAATTTCCGGGCAAGTTCGGCTACGGCATCGACCAGAAGCGACAGATGTGAGGGTTCAGCCAGTAAAATAGCATGGTGGATAACGATGGATTGCTCGGAAGCCCGTTCGGAGACCGGGTAATGAAGCCCTCTCCAATAAGCTTCTGTCTTACGAACCGATTTCAAATAACGGTTCTTTGTCCAGGGGCAGAACAACGGATTTTTGTGTACGGGGAGATACGGCGGATGCAGGTAAAACGTCCCCATATGGAGCTTTTCACGAAGAATTTCACAGAACTCATCCGCATTCAACCCGCCGAATTTCACCGGATCGAACCGGAACACATACCCGTAATAAGTTTGTCTGCTGACTTGAGGAGGACGCTTCATCACCTTAATGCCATCAATTTTGCTTAAGGCATCGTTCAAGAACATGGCGTTCTTTTCCCGGATCGCGTTCTTGTCATCCAGCTCCTGAAGTTGGTCCAGAAGGATGGCTGATTGAAATTCGGACAAGCAATAGTTGGAGCCTTGAATGTCCCCTTTTTTGACCAGCTGCATGTCACCGTGCATCAATTCGGAGGAGTCATCGCAATAAACCCTGGAATCCGCTCTCAGTTGTTGGATGAGTTCAAAAAAACGGGGATTTTTCGTCACGATAATTCCCCCTTCTCCGGCCGTTAACACTTTGCCCTGCTGACAGCTGAACGCCCCTATATCTCCAATCGTTCCGGCACGCTGGTTGTTCCATACGGAACCGTGGCTTTGCGCGCAATCTTCAATCACAAAAAGGTTGTGTTCTTGCGCAATTTCGTTTATTTCATCCATATTCGCCATACTTCCGAACAAATGGACCGGGATAATGGCTTTCGTTTTATCCGTAATGGCCGACTTTATCAATTGGGGATCGATACAATAGGTATCCGCCTCGACATCCACAAAAACAGGAAGCGCATTCACGTTCAATACGGCGGTAGCGGTTGCAATCCAAGTCAGGCTGGGAACGATGACTTCGTCCCCTTCGCCTATTCCGAGCGCTTCAAGGGCAAGCATTAAAGCCGTGGAGCCGCTCGTCGTCGGCACACAGTAAGGGACCCCGTTGAAATCCGCAAAAGCCTTCGCGAACTTCCGTTCCATGCTTTCCTCGCCTGTCCAATATCCGCTTATCGCCCATCTGTTCGACTGAAACACTTCTTCAATGTTCTGGCGGGTACGATCGGAGTGTTGAGGCCATTCTGGCCACTGGTCAAATGGAATGGTCATGATAACTCTCCTTTGGGATATTTAAAGTCTATTAATCGACTATAGTTTCCATAATGTGTTATTTATGGATACATTTACATCCTATAATTACCAAAATTAAATGTCAACTACCATTTTTGGAAATTAATTGGTTTTTAATTTTGTTTTAGAACTAAAATGAATGATATATAAACCATAAATATATGGTTATTTCCTATATATGGATTTTATTTTCTTCTGCTTCTACGCACAATCCGTGTTTCGGTTGCTCATTTTGCAGAAAATAAGGCTTGAGTCACAACGAATAGGTCTGAACTTTCAACCGGCTCATTCTCTTCTGCTTCTTTCGTACCTAACGCTTGCCGGTTCCTTAATCGGCATTTTACGACAATAACCGGTAAAAAATTAGCTCTTATAGTCTCAACGCATTATATGCAGGGTCTTAAATCCGTGAAATTCCGTTGGACAGGTTCATTTCGGATAAGAAGCGGATAGAGCCGATCGCCCGCATGCTCCTATGACCTACGGGATTTCCTGTTTTTCAGCTGCACAAAAAACGGCTCCTTAAACAAATGGGTACCGTGTCCACCCTTCGTAAGGAACCGTTATCACTTTCCTTTTCGACAAAAAAAGGCCCGTTTCCAGGCCCTGATCTCCGTGCGATATAGTCCGTTAATCCTGTATTTGCAGCGAATTCAGAATCTCTCCGATCTCCTCGGTTTCAGTCTCAAGTCAGCCGATAACTTCCACTACGTTTCCTTCGCTGTCCTTAATGTTTGTCTTCACGATGCGAATGACCGTTCCCTGCAAGGACGGAATCTCAAGCACGCTTTCTTTAGGCATTAAGCCTCTGCTCAGCTCGCCGGCAGCCTTCTCATCGAGAATGATCCGGACCTCGCCGTCTCCGGCGACACACTCCGGCTTTTCTCCCGCCTTAAAGATCACGCGGACTTCCGGTCCCACGAGAGTGAGGTCTTTGCCTTTCAAAATCCGCCCTTGCAGCAACTTGCCGATTATGCCGGCTTGTTTGGCCCCCAGTGTCAGCGCTGCGGGAGTTTTGTTCAGCCAGCCTTTTTTACCCGGCTCCCAAGCGAGCTGATCCACAAACAAAAAGCCGGTATTGGAGCCGTCTTCCCGCATTCCTTTCTCGGCGGCTTCGGAAACGGCTTCCACTTTAAGCAGAGAATCCCGCGATAAATTCGTTATGTAGTGCGGCATATACGGCAAACAGGCGGACAGCATACCAAGCGTATTCCAGGTTTGCATGGCTTCCAGCTCATCTCTCGTAATTCCGACCATCTGGATAAATTCCACCCGCCCGTTAGGCGTATCGATTGCAGGAAGCTCGGGATCCTGGATGAAAGCCAGAGCGGTCAGCCGGGTATCGGAACCGAGGCAAATCGGACCGTTGGCGTCCATGTAATCGCCCGACCGGAAAATATTGCCGCTGTTGAATACGTATCTCCCCATATTTTGCAGCAGGTTGATCGCCCAAGCCGGAGGCTCTTCCTCTTCTGCCCCGCGGTCCAGCCGAAACGTCAATTCGAATCCGTAGCCGCTCTCTTCCGGATGATCGGATTCCTTATCGTAAAGTTCCGAAAATCCGAACGTTACGAAATGCCAATGCGGGGCAGGCTCGTCCGTTTTGTATGCACTGATTCCATCCAGCGGATCCGGTCCCCCCAGCGCATAGGAGATAAGCGTACCGTAATGTTTCGGTTCTTGATCTCCGTACAGCTTTACGAATTCCTTGTCAATGGCGTCCCAGCCCGCCGTATTCGGTTCTGTGCTCATGTCAGATTCCTCCCAAGTTCTCACCATGTGTCTGTTTGTACCAACCATTCCCATTATACTCTCCCGGAATCCGAACGTCACATAAGCCGAAGTTCCCCGTGTGAGGAGCATCGGCTTTGTTTTTTACAGGGTGGCCTGCATCTTCTGTTTCATTTCATTAAGCATTCTCTGCCGGGCGATCCGGGGATCAAGCTCGGGAGTCAAGATATGCCGGACGTATCGCTCCGCGCTGCTTTCGATCTGCTCGTCCGCCGCCTGATTCGCACCGTGAAATTTGAAGTGCGGAAGCATCGTCATGCCGATCTGATTGGCAAAAGCTTGCAGAGGGCGGGTCAATTCACTGATCGTGTACCCGATCAGGCCGCCTGCCTCATAAGTCTCCTCCGCCCCTCCGATAGAAACGGCGAGCAGGAGTTCTTTTCCGGCAACGGCTTTACCGCCCGGACCGAACAACCACGCCGTTGTGAACACTTCGTCGAGCCACTGCTTCAGAAGCGGCGGTGTGCTGTACCATTGAAGCGGAAACTGCAGCACGAGACGTTCACATTCCGCCAGCAAAGCCTGCTCCCGCCCGATATCCAATACCTTCTCCGGATACGCGCCGTACAGGTCATGCACGGTAACCTCGCCGGAATGTTTTCTCAATTCCTCCACCCATCGTTTGTTGACGCGGGACTGCTGCAAATTCGGATGAGCCACGACGACTAGCGTTTTCAGACAAACATCACTCTCCTTTACCACATTTTATTTTTGATTGAGTTACAAGTCAATATTAAAATAAAAAAAATTAGCGCAGCCTTAAGATGGAAACGGACGACTCCGCCACCTGATTCAAAGCCTTCTCCCATTGTTCCTTCTTTTCCGTCTCCGGCATGCCGTTTGCCATCCATTCCTGCCGGGCCTGATCCAAGTAATTCATCCCTTGCGACACGGCTCCCCAGAATTGTCTCGCCATAAGATCGGAATTACCCGGCCGAATCGTGCCTTCTCCAATCCCTTTTTCAATGGCCTGAGTCATTTCTTGCAAAAAGCTTTTCACCCACGAAAACGGAGAGAATTCCTCGGGCGTATACAAATGATGCACATCCAAACTAATCCGCATGTAAAAACGCGGGATCACGGGATCAACCCTGACCCGTTCGCAGACGACCCGGGCATAACTCTCGAACAGGTCTGATACGGACCCCTTTTGCTCAAAATAAGTTTTCGTAAAGTGTTTGGATTCTTCCATCATGGTTTCGTAAAGCTCGCGGAACAATGCTTTCTTGTTTTTGAAATAATAATAAACGAGACCGTGAGCAAGCCCCGCCCGATCCGCTATATCCCCCATTTCGGCCGCCGCATAGCCTTTCTCGACATAGACTTGAATAGCCGCCTGCAGCACTTCTTGTTTGCGCTGATTCCGGATCGCTTCGTTTTGTTCTTTGGTACGTGGAGACATGGCCGCTTCACCTTTAGTTCCGTCTTTAAAATCCATGCCATTATAGAAAAAATAAAACGGTGTTGTCAACCGGCGTCCGCCTCGACAAGCATACACCCGACTACCGCCAGGCTCTCGGTTATCAGGTGTATGGCCCTCTCTTCCGGATGTGCGGCGGTTATTTCTCGGAAAGCAGACTTTCCGATATGAATTTCAGCTTCGCTTCAAGCGATACCGGGTCATTGAACGTGTCGCCCTTCGGATTCGCTGCCGCATAATCATGTACCCGCTTCAAGCACTTGCTAATGTTGTCACGCCTAAACCGGCTTCAGCAGCCTGCTTTGTGAAGGTAAGCTTATCATTTGCATGCATGTTGTAAGATGAAATTGTATTCCATAAAATGGTTAACGGGAAGGGAGTTTACACCTAAATGCCTACAACCCAAGCATTAAGCGATTTCTTGAAAGAACAGCCGCAAAACAAGATTGGGGCCGTCGCCGCCTTTATTGAATCTCATGTTCGCGAAAACTGGCAGGAGATTCTGGTTAAAGAGAACGACCGGCTGCTGAAAGCTTACGCGGAAGCGGGAGATCCGGCTTACGGAACGTACTTGAACCTGCTTTTCCTGCCGGTACACCGTCAGCTAAGTGAAGCCGGACTGCGGCCGGAACCCCGCCTGCCGGGTAATTTTGATATTTCACGCGAATGGGGACGGAATCCGGACCAAAGCGATCAGGAGCGCTGGATGTGGAGTACGCTTCATCCAATCGAGGGTCCGCCTGTCGGAACGATTGTCACCATTACTTACCATGACCATACCCGGTTTCGTATTCCCCGCCGGCCGGGAATTATCGCGCTTACCGAGACGAGTCAGCAAGACATCGTAGAAGCCTTGTCCCGCTTGTCCTCCGATTTCAAACAAGCGCTCGAATTCAGCGTCGAGTATGAGAATTATTTGCGCAGCCTGGAGCAGTAAACAAGGCTGACGGGCGTCACAGATTCAGCTATTCGCATTCAGTGCGGCAAAAAACCGTACCGGATATCCGGTACGGTTTGGGTTGGTTTGTTTCTCACTCCGGAAGATTGGGGGCTCTTCATACAGGTCGGCTGCGTCAGCAAGGCAGCTGCGGACCGCCTGCCCTTTCCGTTCCGTCCGGCTTCTTTCGCCGGTTCTTATTTATAACAGCCATTAAGCGGTTTTCGATATAAGCCGCAAATATACGGCTCACGCCCGATCAGGGATAAATTTTTTCGCCCCGCTCAAGCATTTCGATAAACTGTAAAATGCGTTTTTCCCGGGTTTCCTGCTTTTTAACATTCTGGATTCTAAAATGGATCGCAAACTTGTTTTGCTTGTTTAACGTGTCGTAAAACGCTTTAGCCTGCGCATTAAGCTCCAGCCTGGCGGCAAAATCTTCCGGCGCGGCGCCGCTGCTTTGCGGTTCGTAGGCCTTGTCCCACTGACCGCTGCGTTTGGCGTCTTCAATCGCCTTGAAGCCCCCCGGCTTCATTCTCGCGTCCGCGATAAGCTGCTCCGCTTTGTCTTTATTCACCTTGGACCAGATGCTTCCGGCCCCGCGCGGCGTAAACCGCTGAAGCCACGATTGGTCGTCGAATGTTTTCTTCTGGCTGTCGATCCATCCGTAACAGAGCGCGCTTTCGAGGGCTTCCTGATAAGAAACCGTCACAAGGCGGGTATTTTTTTTCGCGATTTGTAAAAGGACTCCGGGCGACGCTTCATGATTGCTTTCGAGCCAAATCTCAAACGCTTCTTGATTCTCAAAACAAAGAACCGGCAGCTCGGGGGCTTTCTTGCTCATGGGTTCCGCTTCCTCCCTGTCCTGGATAGTTATGCAAGATAGTTCAACTATACGTCAAGAGAAGGTTTGATTCAATGCGGGTCAGGCTTCCTTCACCCCGCCCCATCTTTTGGCCGCAGGCAAGGGTACGCCCAAGCCCGGGCAGGTCCGCTATGACGAGATTGATCCGCCGATCGAATCCGATACCGCGATCATTACGCTTGAGCACCAGTTTGTATCCCAAGCGGCCCGCAACTTCAAAAAGCTGCTGATCGACTCCCTACACTAATTTCTGCATGTCAGTTGCTCGGCCGAGGAATTCTTGTAGTCATGCGACACTAAAAACCCAGCTCGCTGGCAGCCGCGTGCGGGGTAAAGGGTGATGGACGGCTTATTCAGCCCTCCGCGGCTGAACGTCGTGATCCAGCACCACACTGTGTGACGGAGACTCCAGCGGCTTGAAAAGGTAGCTGCCGCGTCCTTTTTCCAACGAATCATTCATCCCTCCGACAGCGGCAACCGTACCGGCCGAAAGGATGATCGTCATCAAAACAAGCCGGACCATGCCCTGCAAACTATCCCGGCTGCCGGGAACTAAGCGCTGCGCCCAGAAGCCTACGGCAGCTCCTAACGTATTAATCACGATGTCGTTGATATCGAAAGCGCCTAAGCGGGTGAGCATTTGCAACATTTCTAGAAACGTGATCGACGCCAGGAAGCACACCATAAACGGGACGAATTTGCAGCGGAACAAGAGCGGAATGAGCAGCCCGAAAGGAACAAAAGCGGCAAAGTTGCCGAATTCGAAAAACCAGCTTTGAAAGTCTCTGCCCATCGGAAAATGAAGGGGAATTCCATGCGGAGTCAGATTGCAGCGCATGCCCCGGTCCGCAAGATGCGAACTGCGATTAAATCCGATATATAAGAAATAGAAAATCAATCCGGTGTATAAGCCTAACAAGAGAAGAGTCATTTTACGCAGCTTACCTTGATACATGGGTGAGTATAATCCTTTCTTGTCTGCAAATTAGCGGCCGCACATGCAGTTCTTCGATTATGAATCGGTCTATAAGAGACGTTTGTTTGCATTATACAACGGAGGGCGGCATTCATTCCGAAACGAAAAATAAAGCCTTTATTAAGGAATTGTTACTTTCCTCTATACAATCGTTTAGAAAAGAAAAAAACCGTTCAGTTTCTGAACGGCTTTTTAAGAAGTCCTCTCGCTTTGCGAGTGCGTTTTTTCAAGAATCATTTTCCGGTGCAAAAAGTTGTTTAGTCGACGGAATAGACGTTCCGGGCCGGCAGCTCGAGGCAGTGCAGCACCCCTCCGTATACGGCTCCGCCGTCGATTCCGATGATGTTGTTGTCGCCGAAATAAACATCCCGCTTGCCGTGAAGGGTTTCCGTTATTGTGTGCCCGAACACGACCGTTTTCTCGCCCCGGTAGCCCTTGTGAAACTCGTCGCGGATCCACATCAGCACATAAGCATCCGTCTCTGCAAGCGAGGTCGAAGGATGCACCCCGGCATGAACAAAAATGGTATCTTCGGTTTCATAATAGGTTTGAAGGCCGTCCAAAAAGGAAAGGTGTTCCTCCAGCAGAGGCGTAAGCTCCATTGTTTCGGGAGCAGGAGCTTCCGAAACGGCCCCCGCATGTTCATAGCTGGTTAATGTTGCACGTGCCCCATTCCGGAACCAGCGTTCGATGAATACAGGGTCCCGTTCGAACGATTTGACCATCATATGATCGTGGTTCCCTTTGAGGACGATCGCGCCTTCCCGGTGAAGCTGCATCACCTTCTCCACCACTCTTCTGGAATCGGGCCCCTTATCCACATAATCGCCGAGTAAAATCAACTGATCCCGAAGGGGATTGTAGCTCACCTTTTCCAGCAGCCTTGTAAATTTGTCTATCTCCCCATGTATGTCACTGACGACCAGCGTTCGTTTCATAACGTTCCTTCTTTCGTGTGTATAGATGACAGACGGATGAAAAATGATTCCACGAAATAGTTAATGAGATTAAATATATTAAATAGTTAACATCATTAATTAATATCCGTACTTACGCTGTACGACTAAGTCCTTCCATCCATCCTCTCCACATGCCGGACAGGATAAGGAAGGTCCCGACATCTGACCGGACTGCTCCGCTTACGCGGATAACGCCGCTTCCAACTTCTCCTTGAGCAGGCGGAATGCTTCCCGGATCTTGTCTTTGGGCACATTCTCGTACCGGTCGCCCACACTGATCTCGGTGTAGCAGGTTCCTTCTTCACGTTCATGCAGCCAAGAAGCCAATCCTACCCCCGTGGCCTCGGCTACTGCGATGAGGATCGGAAGAATTGCCGTCTCCGGCAGCTTAAAATGGATATGGAACATGTTGGACACCGGAACCGCGGGTTTTGTATAAACGCCCTCGCAGTCATTGAAGAAAGCGGCGAGTTCCTTCGCTTCCTCGAAGTACTGTGCCATTCTGCCGATTCGCCGGTCGAAATAATAATCCGACGTGATTATGTACGGGTAAAGACTAATCAGATCGCCGCCGTGGCGTCTTTTCCACACTTTGGACCGCTCCGTAAAATCACGGCCGCCCGCCAGTACGGCACCTGCAATTCCGCCGATTCCTTTGTAAAAGGACACGTACACGCTGTCAAACAGCGCACCTATCTCAGCGGCCGATTTTCCGTAGTAAGGCGTAATTTCGAACAATCTCGCCCCGTCCAAATGAAGCTTAATGCCTCTTTCGCGGCAGGAAGCCGAAATGGCCTCCAGCTCTTCGAATGCCGGCAGTTGGCCGCCGATTTCCCGCTGCGGCAGCTCCAGAAGCAGACAGGAAATTTCCCCGTCTAACTGCTTCACATCCTCAAGCGTAATCAGCCGGTCCTTGTCGGCAAGCAAAACCGGCTCTATGCGGTGCAGCTCCTTCAAGCCGTCTTCCTCGTGTATTTCCAGGTGACAGAGCGGATGATACGCGACCCGCCTGCTTCCTTTTTCATCGCACCAGATTCTTAGCGCAATTTGCTGCGCCATCGTTCCGCTCGGGAAAAACACGGCCGTTTCCTTGCCCAGATAGGCGGCTATTTTGCTTTGAAACCCCTCAATCAGCGTCCCCGTTCCGTAAACGTCACTTTCCAGCGTTTCCTCAATCTCGTCAAAGGCTTGCTTCAAGATTCCGATATCCCGGGGCCCGTTGCCGCCCAGCGGATAAGGCGCCCGTTTAAAGGCCTCTTTTAAAGATTCTTTATCGTTCAACCAGCATCCCCCCTACGGTAAAGTCTTATCTCTTAGCATACTAAATCCCGCCCGTCAAAGATATTGATTTTTGCAGGAGCAAACGACGTTTTTCATATAGATTAGCCCCGCGTCCTTTTTTCGTTCATGGGCAATAGGGTTGGATAGAGAAGAAGGAAGTTCCTAATCAAGAACGAATACTACTGTTTCGCATAAAAAAATTTAAGGTGGTCGTTGAAATGGGAATGTCTGATTATTATAAAAATCTGCGAGAAAAAGCGGGCAGTGAATTGATCTTCATGCCAAGCGTTGCGGGAATTATTCGTAATGAGTCGGGAAAAATCTTATTGCAAAACAAAGGAAACGGTGAGAAATGGAGTCTGCCGGCAGGAGCCATTGAACTTGGGGAGACGCCTGCCGAAGCGATAGTTCGCGAAGTGCGCGAAGAAACGGGACTGTATGTTTTCCCGAGCAAGTTGATAGGCGTATTCGGCGGAAAGGAATATCGCTATCAATATCCGAACGGCCATAAAGTGGAATATAACGTTTTTATGTTTGATTGCGTCGTTCAATCCGGCACCTTGAATCCCTTAGACAGCGAAACAGCCGAACTTCGTTATTTCAGCCCGGAACAGATGCCTGAACTGGCCTTGCCATACCCTAAGCATTTGTTTTCGCAAAAAGAAAATAACGAAGTTTATTTTCAGTGGGAGGATGATTATTTGAAAAATCTTATGTAACGAAGCTGTAAGCCAAGTTGTTTTTCTAAGCGATATCGAATACTATTAGAGTCAATCACGCAGGAAAGGAGGCAAAAAGCGATGGAAACGATTTTCGTTCCGGTAAAAAATAAAATCAAAAAATCCGGAGATCAGGCTGCAACGGGATCCGTCTGCCTTTTTTCGTGCAATGTTAAAACGAAATTTCATAGTTACAACCGCCGGATGCTTTTTGCCTCGCGTAATGGAATCTGCAAAGTGAATGGACGTTTCTGATTAACCAGCAGATTTTAATTTAACACGCAACGACTTGGCGCCGGTTTGTTGAGGCGTCTTTTTTGCGTACTTTTTTGCCCTTGTTCTTCTGCCTGAAGGGAGGTGACTGTTCGTGATAAATAAAACATGGGAACCCCCTCCTAAGATTGAACCCACTTTAATTTTAGGAGGTAAACACAAATGAACGTTCAAGCCAATTCTAAAAGAACCCGGCAGCTTTCCCTGCTGCTTGTACTTGTCTTTTCCTTATTCGTGGCCTGTATGACAGCCGATATGGTCAATCCGGTTCTGCCTCTCATCCGCAAAGATTTCGGAGCTTCCGATGCTCAGGCAGGCTGGGTAGTCACCGGGGTTCTGCTCGTGATCGCCATCGGTGTCCCGTTCTACGGCCGAATTTCGGACTTTTTCAGTTTACGGAGGCTTTATCCGCTTGCTCTCCTGATATTTGCAGCCGGAAGCCTCGTCTGCGCAGCCGCTCCTACCCTTCTGGTTTTGGTACTGGGCCGTATGCTGCAAGGGGCGGGCTCCGCGGCCATTCCGGTCCTTTCCGTCATCACGGTCTCCCAAGTTCTTCCGTCCGGAAGCAGAGGCGCCGCACTCGGCATCCTTGCAGGCAGCATTGGTATCGGAACGGCAGTCGGGCCGATCTTCGGCGGTCTTGTCGGTCAACTGTTCGGCTGGCCCGCGCTCTTCTGGATCACTCTAGTGCTGCTGCTGGCGCTTGTTCCCTGCGCTCTTTATGTGCTCCCGGGCGGACGTCCCGGAACCGAAACCGCAAAAGAGCGCCGTTTCGATCTGCTTGGCGGGATCGTATTCGGCCTGGCGGCGGGTTTATTCCTTTTCGGCGTCACCCAGGGACAGGCGGAAGGATTCCGGTCGTTATCCTCCTGGGGCAGTCTGGCAGGCGCTAGTCTTATGACAGCCGCCTTCATCTGGCGAATTTTCACGGCGGAGCACCCCTTCCTTCCACCTGCCTTGTTAGCAAACAAAGGCTATATGGCGGCAGTCTTGGCAGGTTTCTTCACGATGTTCGCTTACGTCTCGTCGCTCGTCTTCGTGCCGCTTCTGATCGTCGAAGTCAACGGCCTCTCCCCCGGGGCAGCCGGACTTGTCCTGCTGCCGGGTGCCGCGGCTGTAGCCGTCTTTTCCCCTGCGGCCGGCCGTCTTTCCGACCGGATCGGAGCTAAAATACCCGTCGCCGCCGGACTTTCGGTCATGGGCATTTCGCTTTTGTTCATTTCCACTTTTGCAGCGGGGAGTTCTCCTCTGCTGGCTGCGACCGGAATGCTCGGGCTGGGCTTCGGCGTCGCCTTTACGAATTCGCCGGCGAACAACGCTGCTGCAAGTACGCTCGAAAACGAACAGCTAGGCGCGGGGCTCGGAATCTTCCAGGGGGCCTTATTCCTCGGGGCCGGAACAGGCGCTTCCGTTATCGGAGCCTTTCTGGCGGCGCGTAAAGAAGCCGCGCAAGATCCGCTGAACCCGTTCTATGTTCTGGACGCCGCTCCTTACTCCGATGCTTTTCTGGCAATAGCTGCCGCGGTGATCATCGCGCTTGTGTTTTCAGCCGGTCTGCAGAGCGGCAAACAGAAAAATTCGAGTGAAACTTCACGTTAATTAAAGCAGATCTGCATGTTTCCATTATCTTCCATGCAAAAAAAAGCACCGGGACATTCGGGCCAAACGAAAACGGCTCGCTTCCCGGTGCTTTTCTTTCCTGCAAAAACTGGTTACGATGGGACGCGTATAACCTTCCTCATCCAATCAACCTTTCCGGCTGCCGATTTCGAGAACCCGGTCCACCCATCCCTCATAAAATTTCTGTTCATGAGATACCAGAATAAGGGTGCCCCCGAAGTGAATCAAGGCGTCGCGCAAAGCGTCTTTCGCTTCCGCATCCAGATGATTGGTCGGTTCGTCCATGATGAGCACATTGCAGGGCGAAAGCAGTAAACCGCACAGTTTCACTTTCGACTGCTCCCCTCCGCTCAGCGTACGAAGTGTTTGGGAAGCTCTCGTTTCATTTACTCCGCATTGTGCCAAATGACGCCGGATTTCTTTGTTGTTCAGCTGCGGATAACAGTCCGCTAAAAACCGAACCGGTGTCAGAGCGTCGTCTTCCCAGATCAAGTCCTGCTCATAGTAGCCGGTCTTAACATGTTCCCCAAAACGGAATCCGCCGGAAATAACCGGAATCCTTCGCAGGAGCGTTTTGAGCAGCGTGGATTTTCCGATCCCGTTAAATCCGGTGATGACGATCTTTTCCCCGCTTCTGACGGAAAAAGTTAACTTGGGCAGCAGAGGCGCCGCATACCCGGCTTCCAGTTCGTTTACACGAAGAGCCGTCTGAGACCCCAGCGGCAGTTCCCTAAAGCGGATGAACGGCCTCGAGACAAAAGCAGGCGCCTCGATCCGCTCGATTTTATCCAGCTGCTTTTGGCGCCCGCGGGCGATTCTGGAGTTAACTCCGGCCTTATTTTTACGGATATACGCCTCCGTCCTTTGAATCGTTTTCTGCTGGGCATTGTACTGCCGGATATGATCCTCCCGTAAATGCTCCTTTTGCCGGAGGAAATGCGAATAGTTGCCCGGGTATTTTTTGATCGATCCGCCTTCTATATCGCAGATGCCGGTCGTGATTTTATCGAGAAAGGCAGCATCATGCGAAATCACGACGAAAGCGTTAGTTAAGGACGTTAAATAATCCGCCAACCAGCTGACATGTTCTTTATCGAGAAAATTCGTAGGCTCGTCGAGCAGCAGCACATCCGGTTTTTCCAGAAGAAGCTTGGCCAGAATGACCTTGGCCCGCTGCCCTCCGCTCAATTCTTGAATGGGACGGCCGGTACCGATGGCGCTCAGCCCAAGTCCGTTCACGACCTTCTGAATGGTACTGTCCACCTCATAAAATTCCAGCCTCTCCAGCTCTTCCTGATAGCGTGCGGCTTTCAGCAACGGTTCTTCCATTCCGGTGCTTGCGCTCTCTTCATAAAGGGCGTTCATTTTCGTTTCCAGTTCGAACAGGGAGGCAAAAGCCGTTTTCAAATACTCCCCTATTGTCCGGTTTCCGTCGATGACGGCGTACTGGTCGAGATAACCGATCCGGATGTTCGACTGCCATCGGACCGTTCCCTCATCGGGTATAATCTCTCCCGTTAAAATGCCCAGCAGGGTGCTTTTTCCTGTGCCGTTCTGCCCGACGACACCCAAGTGTTCCCCTTTGAACAATTCAAAATCGACCTGTTTATATAACGTTCTGTCTCCGAAAGAGTGGGACATGCCCGTAATCTCCAGTAAGCTCATGTGTGTCTTCTCCTTTTCTCCATAAAAAAAAGCAGAAAGATTGCGCCGATACGGCACAAGCCTTCTGCTTTCTGTATTTTGCGTGCAAATACAGCAATACGATCTTCAGCCGGAAACTGAACAAGGTATCACAAAAGGCTGCAGACAAACTATTGTCTGCAGCCTTAATCTAACCGGCGGACAGCAGCTCAAATAAGCACGAGAGTTTCATGCGAAATTTGAAAACTATCAGCCGATGAATGAAAAGCGTTTCGCTTCTCGATTAAGCTCCGGACAACGTTTCATCGTTTGGTTCCGATTGTTCGGAGCAGCGTTTTGGATATCGTTTTTCAGTTTCCCAGCGGTTCATGCGGAATACTCCCTTTCATTTGGAGCTATTTTATAACGCTCATGCGCCCGTGTCAATACGTGGGTTTGGATAAACGAACCTGATCGAGAATGCGCTCGCAAGCAGCTTGGAAGGTAATGGTTTCTTTCAACCCGCTTCTGCGTTCTACAAACTCCACCTTGCCTTGCCCGGCGTCTTTGCCGAATACAACGCGGAATGGAATCCCTATCAAGTCCGAATCCTTGAATTTAACCCCGGGGCGTTCGTCTCTGTCATCCATCAGCACCTCGACCCCGTTCTCTTGTAGACGCCGATAAATGTCATTCGCCGCTTGAACTTGAACGTCGTCTTTGATAGAGACCGGAATGAGATGAGCCTGATAGGGCGCCAGAGCCAGAGGCCAGATTATGCCGTTCGTATCATGATTCTGCTCGATCACGGCGGAAAGAATACGGGAAACGCCGATTCCGTAACAGCCCATTATCATGCGGGTGCTTTTGCCGGCCGCGTCCAGGAAAGACGCTTCCAGTTTATCACTGTACTTCGTTCCGAGTTTAAATACATGCCCGATTTCAATCCCGCGCGATAATTTCAACACGCCTTCGGTACAACGCGGACATCTGTCTCCTTCTGCCGCTTGACGGAAATCGCCGACTTCCGAATTCGCCAAGTCACGGCCCGGATTGAGGTTTCTGTAATGATAGTCCGCTTCGTTGGCCCCTGCGATTCCGTACGCCATGCCGAGGACCTCTTCATCGACCAGGAGGGGAATGTTAAGGCCCAACGGCCCGACAAAACCCGCAGGCGCGCCGGTTGCTTCCTCCACGGCTGCCGCATCCGTTATGGAGAGATCATCGGCCCGGAGATAATTTTTCACTTTAATCTCGTTCACTTCCCGGTCACCTCTTACAACAACGGCGACGGGTCTGGTATCCGCCGTATAAACAATCGTTTTCATGATATCGGAAGGACGAATGCCCAGCGACTGAACGAGCTGACCGATCGTGCGGATGTCGGGCGTATGAAACTTAACGGCCATCTCCTCCGATCGTTCGACGGAATCCGTCCGCACCGCCCGTGATTCCGCTCGTTCCAGATTAGCCGCATATTCACAAACGGTGCAAGCGGCAATCGTATCTTCCCCGATATCGGCCAGCGCCATAAATTCATGGGTGCCGCCTTCTCCGCCTATCGCACCCGCATCGGCCTCGACTGCACGGAAATTTACTTCACAACGCGTTAGGATCCGGCTGTAAGTTTGAAACATCTGCTGGTACGATTCATCCAGCCCTTCCCAATCGGTATCGAAGGAATAGCCGTCTTTCATAAGAAACTCGCGTCCGCGCAGCAGGCCGAAACGGGGACGCCGCTCGTCTCGGAATTTCGTCTGGATCTGATAGAGCGTGACCGGCAGTTTGCGGTAAGAGTTTATTTCCCCCCGCACGATCGAAGTAATGACTTCCTCATGTGTCGGTCCCAGCGTGAATTCCCGGTCGTGCCGGTCGTTCAGGCGCATCAATTCCGGGCCGTACACCGAGTATCTTCCCGATTCTTTCCATAGTTCGGCAGGCTGCATAACCGGCATGAGCATCTCCTGAGCCCCGGCCCTATCCATCTCCTCGCGTACAATCTGCTCCGCCTTGCGCAGAACTCTTCTTCCTAGGGGCAGGTAAGTATAAATCCCCGCCGCCAGTTGGCGGATAAATCCCGCCCGCAGCATGAGCCGGTGACTGATCACTTCGGCGTCCGCGGGAGATTCTCGTAAAGTTGTCAGCAATAATCGGCTTTGGCGCATTGTTCCCTCTCCTTTGTATGATCATGTTGAAGCCCGTAAAAAAACAAAAAGACACATCCGTCAGGGACGAATGTGTCGTGTTACCACCCTAATTCAACCGCGCAGGTGTGCGAGGTCCTCATTCGGATAACGGCATGACCCGGTAACGGTTAACCAGCATCCTCAAATGAGGTTTCCGTTACAGCTGGCAAGGCGGGAGAGAGTCCAATCGCTTCGTGAAACCTTTCAGCCGGCGGGTTTCATCTCTGTACGGCGATCGCTGAACTCTGTATCCTTGTTCAACGCTTTTCACGTGTAATTATTTTTCTCAATTTACATGAAAGTTTTGCTGCCGTCAAGCGGGCAATACCAAGGGCCTCAATTTGTGCCTGGTGCGGACACTATTTTGTAAAAGCCATTTTGGATGGAATCGCTCACGGACTTCGTATATACCAAGGTTATGGAAATGTCGCATACGGCTATCCATGCAAAAAAGGCCTCCGCCAAACCGCAAGGTACGATTCAGGGAGGCGTAATTTTAATCGAATATCAGGTACCAGTACAGCGCAATTTCATTGCTTTGTTTGTCGAGACCTTTATACAAGCAGGAGTCGAAACCGCCTAGGACAAACCCGCAGCTTTCGTAAAATTTGCAGGCCCGGACGTTATTGTTTTGCGTCTCCAGCATGATTCCCGGCATTCCCCCTGCCCTCGCCCAGTTCTCGGCCTGTTCAATCAGCCTGCGGCCGGCGCCGTATCTTCGGTAGGCGGGGTCAACTTTAATGTCCTCGACGTAAGCGTACCCGTTCCAGTTCTTCCTAAGCAGAACTTGACCTGCGATCCGGTTATCCATGCAGGCCAGATACATGACTTGATCGGGATTTCCGATATAGCCGGCATACCCGGTGTCCTCCGTTTCCGCGTCCGGCTCGTCCGCATACCTTTTCGTATAGTGGGCCACTTCTTCAACCGCATAGCCGATCCGACGGTCCTCAAGAGTAAGGACGAGTACGGAATCGACGATAAAGCTCCCGTCCACTTCAATGCCCTCGAATTCGTCCTCCGCAGTTAATTCTCTGATCCGAATATCCATGTCCATCCTCCCGACTGTTTGTTTTGCAACCGCACAAGCATGAGGAACGAACGGATACTGGTGGTCCGCGGACTTAACGAAACACGTAGTTCTCCTTCATCTTTCAGCCTCCCCCAATCGAATCTCCAGGCACCTTTCTTCTCCGGCAGCTCGTCCGCAGGCGGCAAAAAAGACCGTCTATTCGGCACCCGGCAATCCGTACTTTTGTATCCAGCCGTCCATATTTTTCTCAAACTTGCTCCGGGTCAAAATCTCGTGTGTGATAAAATGGCCGTTATAAAACAAGCTGTAACTGGTGTAAGGCGTTGGCGCGGATTGCGCTTCTCCGGTCGATACGATTCGTCTGGTTTCAACCGGAATGGAACGCTCACGTGCGCAATCCTCAAGCTCTCCCACGTAATGATCCGTATAGGGGCACTGGGCGGTGTACAGAACCTGAAATCCTTTTACAACGTCCACTTTCTGCTCATGAACGCTTTGTTTAAATTTCGGTGTCGGGGCGTCTTCCTTGAATTTCTGCACGACTAACTCGAAATAAGGAGGCGCCTGATCGCAGACTTCGAATCCGTTATGGGTAAAAAAAGATTTGTCGGATAAATAGGGCCGCTTCGTCCGGCTCGTTACCGCTATCGCCCCATTCGTCGCGCCCGCTTCCTCCAGGCATTCCCTTAGAAGCTTTTTACCGTAGCCCTTGCCTTTGTATGAGCCGGCTACCCAGAAGCAGTTGATATAGATGTAACCGGGAGCTTCCACCGGACACCAGGCGTATTCCGCCGGAATATATTCGATGAATACTTTCTGCCGGACATCCAGCTTTTTGAAACGCAAACCTTCCTGAAAGCGCTGCTCCAGCCATTCCTTTTTCAACTGGACTCCGTTGGCGCATTTCTTATCCGATATCGCACAGCAAATATGTTCCCGGCTGATATTCTCGGTGTTTAACGTAACCATTCCCGGTTCGTTCATCCCGGCCCCTCCCTGATTCGTATACGTTAAGCTTACCTCAGCCCGGCGAAAAAAGCACGGACAGGATGGCGTCTATCAAGTACGCGGCTGAGGCAAAAAAAAGACGCATCCTGTAAGAATGCGCCAGTCGGGTATTCAAGATGATCTATCCATTTTCCGCCAATGACACCGCACGTTTTAGTTAAACCTCAAGCCAACACTTTCAAGACATCGTCGATTTTTTTGCTGCGGGAGAGAATGCCGTAGTTCATCCAAGTGAGGAAATCGACCTCATAGACGCTGTTGTTCCGCACTCCGGGCAGCAGGGCGAGCCGCTCGTCTTCACGGGCTCCGGGCGTGTGTCCCCAGCGCTTGTCAAACGTCACAAACAAATGATCCGCATCCAGCTTGTCCAGCCATTCCGAAGTCAAGACGACACTTCTGCGCGAGCGGCCCGTTAATTGGCTGACGAGGCGGTGCGGGGTCAGTCCTAAATCTCCGTAAAGAACGGGACCCGTGTAGCCTTGCTCAGGCCCCCCGTACAAGATAACGGCTTCGGCTGAAATGCGCAGGAACGCCACCGTCTGATCGCGAACGGAGCGTTCGAGGGCCTGTTTTGCTTTGTCCGCCCTACTTTCGTACTCGCCGATAATGTCCCGGACGCGGCCCTTCTTTCCGAGCAGATCCGCCGTTTTATCCAGCGTGGATTTCCAGTCCTCCCCCGGATGAGCCATCGTGTACGTGGGTGCCAGGCGGCTGTAGCCGGAAGGATGCGTACCGCCGTCCAATAAAATGAAATCGGGCTTCTCCTTCGTAAGCCCTTCCAGACTGCCATCCGAAACGTCGAATACAGGCACATCGCCCATGCCCAGATAATCCTGCTTTCCCCATCCCTCGCTGTACCACTGCATAACCGGCGTAATCTCAAGAGCCAGCAAAAAATCTTCCAGGCACGGAGCGAACACCCGGACATGCTCCCGGTGATTGCGCCGGTATTGTCCCGGCGTAATGCCGACCGTCTGCTTAAACCGCCGGTTGAGATAATATTCATTGTTGAAACCGGCATCTCCGGCTATGCCCGACAAAGGATCCTCGGTCAGCACGAGCAGCCGCTTCGTTCGTTCGATGCGGATCCGGTTCAAAAAATCGAGCGGAGTCGTTCCCGTCCGTTCTTTAAACAGACGGGAATACTTCCAGCGGTCCAAACCGGCGGCCGAAGCCAGCCCCTCTACTGTTTGCGTGCTCCGGTAATTATCCCGGATAACGGCAATCGAGCTTTCCACCGCCTGCATCGGATCGTGGCCGCCGGAACCGGCAGCGCGCTGCTGCAGGAGGAAGCGCAGAAATTCCTGAAAGCGCACGTAGGAATCGAACGATTCGAATTCGGTGGCCGGCCGGCGGTGCTCATACAGCGCCTCCAACATCGTAACGCAGGAGGCAAAGGACAGGCAGACGATTTCGCCCGGTTCCAGCAGGTTCTCCTGCTCAGCTCCCCGCATCCGGGAGGGCGCCTCGTCGCGTCTGTCGGCCGCATCCGCGAAGTCGCTTGCCGCTTTCTCGCCAACTGTTTGCCTGGCCAGGACTTCGAATTTCAAGAGGTAGAAGCTTAAATCCGCTGCAGCCGATTGGATGCACGCACCGCTTCCGGGAGCGGCCAGGTAGCACTTCCCGCGCTCCGCGGCATAACTTTCTCCGTTCAGCGTCATGCCGCCGCTTCCGCCCGTTACCGCCATAACGTAATAGCTGTCCGCTCCGGCAGCCTCCTGTTTCCATCCCGAAGAAGCCGTTTCTCGGCTAATACCGGTCAGCTCGTAAAACGAGGCGCGCCGAGCAAAAGATCTGTCTTGGTTGTCATTCATGATCGCTCATCCTCACGAGTTACTTGATCAGCAGCTTTAGCAGATCGTCTATTTTCATACCGTTAGCCAAAAAGGCGCCGGTTTGCCAGTGAGTACGTTCCACTTGGTAGACGTGTCCTTTTTTGACCGCAGGAACCGACTTCCAGAACGGGCTTTTTAGAAGCTGAACAGCTTCTTTGTTTTCTTCGGAAGCCCAAGTGCCGTTGGAAGGCAGCAGGATAATATGATCGGCGTCAATCTGTGGAATCATTTCTTCGGAAATGATTTGCTGGAACTCCTTCATCTCTTTGACCATCGGAGGCGGAGTAAGTCCCAGATCGCGGTACAGAATGGAACCGATAAACCGGTTGTTGATGCCGAACAGCGTAAATGTTTTTTCTCCCACGTTCAAACGGATTACGGCCACCTTTTCAGTGCCGACGGCTTTCTCCAGAGCCGTTTTCGCATCGTCGACCTTCTTCCGGTACTCCTTGAGAATAGCGTCTGCCTTCTCCGGCATTCCCAGCAGATCCGCCGTGGCTTTAAGGATAGCGGATGCATCGTTCAGCATTTCGTCCGGCAGCCGGTAAGTCGGAGCGACTTTAGAATACATGTCATATCTGGCTTTGTCTGCCCCTCCATCTACGATAATCAGATCGGGAGAGGCATCTAAAAGAGCCTCAATGCTTCCGGTCATATCAAACTTCGGCACATTCAGCTTCAAATATTCCTGAATCCCCCAGTTAGGATGATACCACTGGACTACCGGAGTGACACCCAGAGCCGTTACGTAGTCTTCCATATAGATGGCCGCCACCCTTTTCGGCTGGGCCGGAATTTCAACTTCACCGAAAGCATCTTTGACGACGCGTTTATTTTCCGTTGATTTCTCCCCTGCGGGAGTACTCTGTACGGCCGCTTTTTCTGCTCTCTCCGCTGGTCCCCCGCAGCCGGTTAAACTTGCCGTTAAAGCCAGTACTGCCAGCAGGTTCCACATGGCCCTCTTCGACCGTTTCTCTCTCATGTATCCATTCGCCCCCATCAATGATTTTGATAATCATTCTCAATGATTTAGGTTTAGTCTACTTCACTTTCGCAGATTTCCGCAATACACATCGGGTATATTTTTTTATACATCCGTGAAAATACATTATTTTTGATAGAGTACGGGTATTTAATTGTAAAGTATCATTTTCCGTTGAATTTTATTATTTACGAAATTCAAAACTCAAATTAACATAAATATGTATTTTTACTAATATTGGTAAATTGAATTTTTAACATTTATGGAAAGGAGGTCATATGGCATGTCAACCATACATGAAATACTTGCCCACAACCGTATTTTCGTGCAGGAAAAACAGGCTCTCCCCTTTGAGACCATCCGATACCCGGAAACCAAAATAGTGATCCTCACCTGCATGGACACTCAAATTCCGGAACTCCTGCCCAAGGCGCTCGGAATTCGAAACGAAGATGCCGAAGTTATTCAAAATGCCGGCGCAGTCGTGTCTCATCCGTCCGGAAGCATCCTGAGAAACATCCTGCTTGCCATTTGCAAACTGAAGGCTAAGGAAGTATATGTGATCGGTCATCACGAATGCGGGTTGGCGAATTTTAGAAGCGCCGATGATAGCGAAAGCGTCCGGCAGTTCGGTGATTCTGATCCTTATATGCAGACGCTGTCCGATGCCGGCATTGATCTGGACGGGTGGCTGACGAGATTTTCCAGTCTAGAAGAAAGCATTGCAGACAGTGTCTGCATGATACGATCACATCCGCTGTTCCCGGAATCGGTTCTTGTACACGGGCTGGTTATTCATCCGGTTACCGGACGGCTCGATGTAGTCGTTGAGGGAAAACATATTCAGCCGAAAGAAGGTGTGTCCGCACTTCTAAATGCAGAAGCCGCTCCATTAGACGCCACGATTGAAAGGAGGAAATGAATAGCGCAGCAGAAAAAGGAAGGGGTGCCCGCGGAATTTGCGGGCACCCCTTTATCCGTCTTTCCGCTCCCTGCCGGAACGGATACGGCTTCTTTTACCGGCTTCTTTCAGCACAAAGGCTTGTCCTGTCCTTTACTTATCGTTACCGATCTCGAACGATTTTTTTCCCCGTTCGCTCTTTACGATCCGCCTGCGCACGTAGAGGAAACCGACAAGCGCGCAGGATAGACCCAGTCCCGCATAAATAACGGTCGAATAGATGTCCATATAACCCACAATCGTCTCCCAAGACGCGCCTACGGCAGCCCCGACATACACAAGGACACTGTTCCAAATAAGCGAACCCGCCGTAGTGAGAAGCAGGAAAGGAACGAAGCTCATGCCCGCACTTCCCGCCGGAATTGAAATCAGACTGCGGACCAGGGGCACGAGCCGTCCGAGAAACACGGCCCATACTCCGTACTTGTCGAACCAGGAGCCCGCTTTTCCGATGTCCTCCGGTTTCAGACGGAGAATCTTACCGTGCCGCGCAGCTAGCGATTGCAGGCGTTCCATCGACATCAGCTTCCCGGCCCCGTACAAGCAGACGGCCCCCGCAACGGAACCGGCGGTTGCGGCCAGGATAACACCGAATGCCGTCAATGCGGATGTGGTCGTCATGAAACCGCCTAAGGTCAGGATGACCTCCGAAGGAATCGGAGGGAACAGGTTTTCCAGTGCGATCAGCAGGAAGATGCCGAAATATCCGAATGCCTCCATCGTTTCCGTAATCCACTGCTCCATTCGCATCTCTCCTCCCCGTCTTTTGTTAAACGAACGGAATTCCGCATCTCAGCTCTTTCAGACTGCCGTTTCTTTTTTTTCTTTCGACAGAAACCAGCCGCACAAGGCAATAAGAACCAGAACCGCATAAAACGTATATTTCCAGGCCGGCAGCTTCGCAAATCCTTCGGGCAGAACGGAAAGCGCCGGATGCGACAAGGTATACACAATCAGTTTGACCCCTACCCATCCCACAATGACAAACGCCGCAATTTCCAGGCCGGGTCTCCGGTTAAGAAGATTCACGAAGTAGGAAGCGGCAAAACGCATAATGATCAATCCGATGAGCCCGCCCGCAAAGACGATGAAGAATTGTCCCCCGTCCATCCCACCGATTCTGGGCAGGCCGCTTTCCGGCAGGGCCACCGCCAAAGCGACAGCCGCAAGAATGGAATCGACCGCAAAAGCGATGTCGGCCAGCTCGACCTTGAAAACCGTCGCCCAAAAGGAAGAGCCCGCTTTGCCCTCTTTCTCTTTTTTGCTGCCGTTTTCACCCTTCTTGACCAGAACTTTGCGAAAAATATGATTGAGTGCGATGAAGATCAGATAAACCGCACCGATGGCTTGAACCTGCCAGACGTCAACGAGAAAAGAAATAATGAACAGCGATAGAAAGCGGAAAACGAAAGCGCCCGCCAATCCGTAGAAGAGCGCCCTTTTCCTTGCCTCTTCCGGTAAATGTTTGACCATGATGGCGAGCACAAGGGCATTGTCCGCCGCGAGCAGTCCTTCCAGACCGACAAGCACGAGCAGCACCCAGCCGTATTCGAGAATTAGCGAAACATCCATACGTGATCCTCCTGCAGTTTTGAGTTTGAGTTAAATCTTTGCCGGGGCGGATTATTTCAAGTCTCTGAGCAGCCCGTTCATTTTCTTGTAATGACCGCTTACCCTTTCGGCGAAAACCGAGTAAGCCAGCTGATTTTTAGCCATCAGGGACATCTCGTAATCCATATCAACACTATTTCCATTGGTATTGAAAACATACGGACCGAGAACCGCGGTGTTAATGAGACCGGCTTCTCCTGAACCGGAAATCTTGAAATGCCGCTTGTGGGACGTAATCCCTTCCAAAGGCCTCTTACCTTCCGTCGCTTTCTCCAGCTCCTCCTCGAAGGAAACAAACCGACTCTTGTAACCGGGGGTATCCACGTTTGCAAGATTGCTCAGGATCGCCTGATGCCTGGCCGCCGCAATGTCGAGCGCCTTCTCGTTCATCCGGGTCGTCGAAGAAACTAGCATGGGGTTGACACTCCTCCTCGTATAATCTTGATGCTGCGTTAATGAGATGAACTCGATAAACGACGCCGATTTTCCTCCCTCCCCCGAAATAGGGCCAAAATAAAAGCAGCCTTCACCGGTTGGCCGGCAAAGGCTGCTGTTTTGCTAAAAAATAAAAGACCAATGCCGTAAGGCAAAGGTCTCGCTAACAACGTGATCCATCTTACGTCGCATGCAAAGCCGGAGGCGATCAAGCCACGTAATGACGACTAAGCATGTATAAGCTACTCCCCTTTGAAGGGTATGAAATTAATTTCAAATTAACAGATTCGTCTGGCCGTGTCAATCTTTTTATTAAAGAAAAATCGTTATATTCCGCCGAAAATGGCACGTTGTGCAAATTCAGCTTGCTGATACCGCTATTTCTTCGCTTTTAACGAATCTTTTAAACAAATATCGAGCAGTCGGACCTACAATAAGGAGCTGCAGAGGCAGAGCAAAACTAACGTTTTTAACTAGCAAAGAAAAATAACTTTCAAGCAGTGATGTTCCTACCGGAGGGTTAAGCAAATAAGAAGTCGCGAGTCCATACATGGACATAATCAGAACCATTCCGATGACCATAAAAAATGAAAGGGACAGAATAAGCGGTACCTGTTTGGATTTGTCAAAAGGCAGCGAAAAAGCGATTTTCTTCGCCACAGGACCGACAATAAACGATTCCACCAGGAACGCAGTAATGAAGCAAAGCACGAATTGAACAAGGATTCCTTTCCAGGATATCGTGCCGATCAAGCCGTTTGTAACTAAATTATAAGACATCATCCCCACGACCATCCCACAGCACATCATCAATCCGAAATAAACATTTTCTTTCTTCGTTGTCGGCAATTCCATCATCCTCTCTGTTACCCTTTGTTATTATAGGGAAAATGGAAGGCTTCGCATAAGTGACAAGTTTATGAACATTTTAACGCAGAATGATTCCCGCGTTTGTTTGTAACCCCCGCTACGCTGTCTAACTCCTCTCAACCAAACGGGACCGGGCACCCGCCAATTGCCGCAGGCTCTTGAGGTTGATCAGAAGAATGCCCGCGATAATGGTGACGCCTCCTGCCAGCGACAAAAACGAGAGAGGTTCACCGTAGAGAACCACCCCAAGGCTAAGCGCGATAAGCGGAGAAATATAGAGCCAGGTGGACGGAAAAACGGGATTTGTTTTGGCTACCAGCCAGTAGAAGATCGTGTGCCCCATCATCGACCCGAAGACGATCAGATACAGCAGCGAAAAAACAGCTTCGGGAACGAACATTGCTTCCATATGTACCTGCTCCGTGAATAGCGACAAAAGCAGAAGCATGAGTCCCCCGTACAGCATCTGCGCCGCATTCAGTGCGATCGGGGACGTATCGGAAAATCTTCGGATAACCCGCCGGGAATACACTGTGCCCGCGGAATAAAAAACCTGCCCCGTCAGAACCGCGATGCAGCCCGCCACCCAAACCGTGCTGAATGCGACGGTCATTCCGGGGACGAGCAGAATAACGACACCGGCAAATCCCACCAGACAGCCCGCCCAGGATGAAGCGGACATTTTCTGCCGGGTCATGCCCGTCTGCAGCAGCATAATCATAAGCGGAGCCGTTGCCGACAAAACGGCGGCGATGCCCGAGCTTAAATATTGCTCCGCCCAATATAGACTCGCAAAAACACCGAAAGTGAGCCCGAGTCCGGTCAGCATCATCTCTTTGCGAAGCAGCAGCGAGAGCCGCGCCTTTTTTTGTGTGACCATGACAATAAAGAGGACAGCACCGGCAAGAAAAAACCGGACTCCGGCCGAGAAGAAGGGGGACGCCCCCGCATCGATCCCCACTTTGATGGCCAAAAAAGTTGTCCCGAAAATTAAACACATCAGGATATAGTTGAACGGGATCATTTCCATTCCTCCTTTTCCCCCAGTATAAACGGGAACAAACAGAACAGTTTTCCATGAACAGAACAGATTTGCGCCGAAATCGGCTATACTGGAGGAAATCAACCTGAGGAAAAGAGCGATGTGTGGTGGAAAGAGAAAACCGTTCGAGCGTCCATTCCGATAAGCTTTTCGAACAAATTTACGATTACCTGCTGGAAAGAATCCGCCGCGGGGAATGGAAGGCGCACGACAAGCTCCCTTCGATCCGGTCGCTGGCGGCGGACTTTCGGGTGCACCGGCTGACGGTTTTTAAGGCTTATCAGCTGCTGAAGCGCAATGGGGATGTGTACGTGAAGGATAAATCGGGTTACTACGCGCATCCCGGCAGCCAGTCGATGCTGGGTCCGCTAAACGATCCGATCGTTTCCGCCTATGTGCACGAAAGCCACCTCTCGGAAATCCATCAGGTGCAGGCGGACTATCAATTTTCCAAGGCGCTGCTCGATCCTAATCTGCTGCCGAATCTATATTTGTCGGAGTATGTAAAAAAAGTGTTCGATCTGTATCCGAAAGTGCTGGGCACCTACTCTACCGTTCAAGGAGACCAGGAGCTGCGTGAAGCACTGTGCGGTTATTTTACGAAAGGCTTCCATTTCTTCGTGTCTCCCGATGAATTGTTGATCACCTCCGGTTCCCAGGAGGCGATCGATCTGGTGGCCAGAGTCCTCGTAAGGCCGAGGGATGCCGTCATGCTGGAGCGGCCTACTTACAGTCCGGCCATAGACGTTTTCAGCCGCCAGGGCGCCAAGATCATCCCGGTCGATATTCATCCGTCCGGCTACGATCTGGAGCAGGTGGAACGGATTATGCAGACCGATAGGCCGCGCCTTTTTTACCTTAATCCCACTTTTCACAACCCGACGGGGTTCACGGTTCCCGCCGAGCAGCGCAAGAAATTGGTGGAACTGGCGGAAACGTACAAATGCCTGCTGATCGAGGACGATCCTGGACGGGATATTTATTTCGGAGATGAGCCTCCCCTGCCGCTCTTTTCCTACGATACGGCAGGATACGTCATCTATCTCCGCAGTTTCAGCAAATATATCGCTCCGGGGCTCAGCATTGCGGCCGTGGCCTGCCGTCCGTCGTTCATGAACTACCTGATTCGGGCCAAATCGTTATCCGACAGCGGGGCTCCGCTGCTGAATCAGAAGATTTTTCTGCACTATTTCTTTTCCGAACGGATGCAGCAGCATTTGGCGAAACTGAGAATTGCCCTTGCTGTACGCAAGGACATCATGGAAGAGGAATTGTCCGGAACCGGGTGGCAATGGACCAGCCCTGCGGGGGGCTTTAATCTGTGGGTGGAGCTGCCGGCTTCGGTGCCGATGGACCGTCTGCTCAGCCGCTGCATGGAACAGTCCCTCACCTTCGTTCCCGGTATGATCTGCGATCCGCTGAGAGAGCCAACATCCCGGGTGCGCATGAGTTATTCCTATTTGAATGAAGCAGAGCTGCGCGCGGGGTTAAGGCGGTTTAAAGAAGTGGTTTTTTCCTTGTTATCGGAAGTCGGTTAGAGGGAAATGCGGGGGATATTGCGTGTGGCTGATACCGACTCTGAGCGCGGCGGACCGGCATGCGAGCGCCGCGCTTCAATCGGAGTTCAGAGGTCAGAAAAGAACAGGCAGACTGGTGAGCGAGCGCAGCTTTCCGTGGTTATAAACCAGCCTCTCCGGTTCGACCGCCAGACGCAGGTCCGGCAGCCGCCGCAAAAGCGTGCCGAAAGCGATCTGCCCTTCCAGGCGGGCAAGCGGCGCGCCGAGGCAGAGGTGGATCCCTTTGCCGAAGGCGAGATGCTCATTCTCTTCGCGGGTGATATCAAGCGTATCCGCATCGGAAAACTTCTGCGGGTCCACATTGGCGGCGGCAAGAGACAGCAGCACCATCTCGCCTTGGCGGATGACTTTGCCGTGCATGGCGATGTCCTCTCCGGCGAATCGGCTCGCGATGACAATAGGCCCCTCCATGCGCAGCATCTCTTCTACGGCACCCGGAAGAAGAGATGGAGTTTCCCGGAGCAGGCGCATTTGTCCGGGATGCCGCAGCAGCGCGAGTGTGCCGTTGCCGATCAGGTTGACCGTCGTTTCATGCCCGGCGATGATAAGCAGCCAGATCGTCGAGAGAAGCTCGTTCTCGCTCAGCTTGTCGCCCTGCTCGTAAGCCTGGACAAGGCCGCTCGTCACATCCGTGCCGGGATTGCGGCGTTTTTCGTCCAGCAGCGTCCGGATGTACCCGATGAACTCCTCCAGCGCCTCTTCCACCGCGGAACCTTGGCTTGAGTCCACTGCGGCTTGCAGGAGCTTCTGAGTCCAGCCCCGGAAAAGGCTGCGGTCGGCCGCCGGAATCCCCAGTATCTCCGAAATGACGATAATGGGCAGCGGATAAGCGAAATCCGCGACAAGATCCATCCGGCCCCGCTCTTGGACGGCATCCAGAAGCTCGTCGGCGATCTGCTGGATTCGCGGACGCAGGCCTTCGATCATCTGGGGCGTAAAAGCTTTCGAAGCGAGCCTGCGCAGCCGGGTATGATCGGGCGGGTCAACCGAAAGCATATTCGGCATGTTCCTCAACCATTCAAGCAGTTTGCCCACATACGTGCTTGCCCCCGCTGCTTCCGGCTCGTTCTGCGGCACGTATTTCCTCATATCCTTGACCAACCTAGGATCTTTCAGCATCGCGGACACATCATCGTGACGAAAAGCGATCCAGGCCCCTCCCATCCCGTAAAAATCATCCAGACGGATAAGAGACTCTTTCTGCGCGGCCAGCCGTTTATAGAACGAAATGATATCACGCATCGTTTCGGGCGAATTAAGATCGCCGCCAGTCATTTTTTCCATGGATTTACTCCCTTCTATAAAAAGCGAATAAGCGGAAAAACGGCAAACGTTTATGCGGGAAATAGCATGCTGCAGCCTTTTAAGCGTAATCCTGCGCGATGCCTTGACGGATCATTACGCAGAACTCCTTCATCTTCGTGAACATGTTTTCGATATAATCGTCGCCGATGGCGCTAAGATCCGTGACCTCCGCGACGAACTTATTCTCGAAATGCTCCAGGGTAATCACAATCAGCTCAAAAGCGTGCTTGCGGTCCACTCCGTTCCGTAGGGGCACTTTGTCAAATAACCGCTCCCACACCTCATACTTGGAAGCAAGCACATGCCCGTATTTCTTGGCAATGTCTTCTTTCAGCTCTTCCGGGGTCGAATAATAAACCTCGTAGATCAATTTGATTTCGTCCGGATGCTTACGGAAATAATCGAGTTTTTTGCGGCTGTACGCATCAATCGCTTCAAAAAAATCCCGGTAGTCCGGAATGGTGTCCACCCGAAGTTCTTCCCTCGCCTTCTCGAAGCAGTGATCCAGCAAGCTGAGATACAGCATTTTTTTGCTTTTGAAATGGTGAAAAATCAGTGCCTTGGAAATTCCGGCCGCCTCCGCCAGCATTCCGGTCGAAGTGTCTTTATACCCGTTTCGCGCGAAAACGGTAAGACAGGCTTCGAAAATCTCTTCTTTTTCGTAAAGTTGTAAAGGCAACCGGTATCTTCCTTTCCTTATGCTAACCGATCGGTTAATAAAAGTGTATCGGATGCTGACCGGTTAGTCAATATAGAGAACGAGTCGATCCAAACAAAAAAACGGCCACAGGAAGGGCCGTTCTTTTGGCTTTAAGGTGATTGCCTGGAGATACCAAGGCTGCCGGTTTGCCGCTTGTCGCTTGCCGATTGCTACCCGCGCATCCGCGAATTTTCGGAATCCGCCGCTAGATCCGGTCGCTGTCCCAAGCTTCCGCAAGCAGCTCGGTGTTTATCCCGACGGCGGCCAGGGAACCGAGCGAAGCGGCCGTAATCGCCTGATACATTTCGGTGGCGGCATCGCCGGCTGAGAAGACACCCGGTACGTTCGTTTTACCGAAAGGATCGGCCGCGACCGAGCCCCCTTCCGTCATGCGGCAGCCGATCTCACGCGGCAGATCCGAACCGGCAGCGATTTTGGGCGCGAAGAAAATTCCTTTGCACGGGATCGCGCTGCCATCTTCAAGCACAACCTGCTCCACCATACCGCCGGTTGATTCAATCCGCACGATGGGCGAATCGAAAACCGGTATACGATGCGCCTTGAGTCCCTCGCGCTGCTCGTCCGTCAGCTCGTCGGGACCGTTGGTGCAGATCGTCAGCCGCTTCGACCAGCCGGAAACCGTCCGGGCCGAATGCGCGGCGGCCCCTCCTTTGACGATCAGAACAAGGGGCTGGTCCCTTAGTTCCCATCCGTCGCAATAAGGACAGACAAACGCGCTTTTGCCGTAAACGTCCGCCAAGCCGCTAATATCGAGCGGAAGATCCTTTTTTCCGGCGGCGAAAAGAAGTTTTTTACACCGGTAGACCGTGCCTTGCCCCGTGGTGATTTGAAAATTGCCGTCCGCCCCCGTGACCGTTACCGCTGAATCCGTAACGAAACGAACGGAAGGATACGCTGCAATTTGCTCCCTGGCAATGCGCCGGAACTCCGCCGGGCTGATACCGTCCCGCGTCAGAAAGCCGTGAGACTCGCGGGTAACCCGGTTGCGCGGACGCTCTTCGTCGATGACGACTACGCTTTTTCTTGCCCTGCCCAGCACCAGTGCCGCATTCAATCCGGCTGGCCCCCCGCCGATAATGCCTACATCGATTTTTTGTTCCATATTATCATCCTCCTGGATCTTCAATGTCCATAATTAGTCTGCAAGAAGTTTATGACTTCTTGTCAATTCTCTCGCCGCTTCCGGCGGACGCCGAGTCGAGAACGGACTGGATGGTGTGCCCTTTTAAATAGTCGTTCATATGCCGTTCGGCGCCTATCATCACTTTTTTGACCAGACACTCTCTATGGTCCGTACCGTCTGACGATTCCGGCTCCAAAATCTCCGATTCGAAAAACATCGGATGATGCTCTTCGCTGATTTTGAAACATTCGTACATATGCTGACGTCCTTCAATCACCTGAATCACGTCGAGAAAGGTGATTTGATCGGTCTCACGCGCCAATTCGTAACCGCCGCTTGCTCCCGGAACGGCGCGTACGATACCGTCCTGCCGCAGCTTGGACATAATTTTGGACAAGTAGCTTTCCGACACGCCGAGCCAGGCTGATAATTCCTTAATGCCTACGTTGCGCCCGCGTTCCGTATGCGCTAAATGAATCAGTGCATGCAGAGCGTACCCTGTGCTTTTGGAAAATTGCATGATTGGGCTGGTGCCTCCTCCCGCTGCGAATTTAAAAATGAACGAAAATTAAGGAGAGTATTTTAATGCGTTCATTGTGGATCTATAATATCTATAATATACAAGGATAATTTGTTTGGCAAGCGGGAATACAGGATCAATCGCTGAGCACTTATTCGTTAACCCCCTTAACTATCCAATGTATGAATAGTATGGTAAATTTAACCTAACGGAATTAAGGAGGATATATTTTATGAAACTGAACCATACGGCGTTTATTTTTATTTGGTTAGTCGGGGCAGGGATTGTCTTTTACGGAACCGGAACGCTGGAACTGTATCTGGATTACAAACGTGCAAACTCCGTTTACTCAAACATTTTCGTTCTTGATAGTTTCAAAATTTTGTTGTACATAGTAACAGGTATTTATAGCGGCACGCTGTTCATGACAAGCAAACTGACTGTTCACCGGGCTTTGTTTTTAACGATATTTATTCTGTTTTTGCTTTTAAGTTTTTATCCTCTCCTGATATTTGCCGTACCTTTGCCTGGGATGGATGTTATTTATCCTAATTATCAAAAATTCGCGTTCATAGCAGGTTTAAGCTTGTTTATGACGCTTTATAAATTCAGGACAAAATCTCCGTCCCGTCCACAGCCGGCAGGAGAACCCGCAAATGGCCGGGCCGCAGGCTTCCGGGACTGACGGCAGCGCCTGACTTTAGACGATAAAAAAAGACACGCCCTCTTATTAGAGCGTGCCTTTTTTTTGTCCGTAAATTCACGATTCAGCCCGCTGCTTCCCTTTTAGCTTTCCCCGGCAAGCTTGCGGATCAAGTCCGGCAGCCAGTCATCCAGATGACGGAACGTATAGCCGGCCGTTTCGGCTTTGGACGTGTCCATATACCAGGACTCCGGTACCCCGAACGGGGACATGTGCTCTTCTTCCGTTTTGTCCGCAACGTGCGCCTGCTTGTTCAAGGCTTCCTCGATAAGGGAGACGATTTTACCCGGCGTAATCTCTCCTTTGGAGCAGGCGTTCACGGGTCCTTCCAGCGCAGATGTGCCGAGCCAGCCCAGGAAAGAAGCCGCCTCATCCGAGTCGATGAACGTCAGAAGCGCTTCGCGGTTCGGGATGCCGAGCGGAAGTCCCTGCTTGATATGCTCGATATGAAAATGCAGCCTGCGCGTATAATCATCCGGGCCCAGGACGATCGGGAACCGTACGGCAGCTGCCGGAAAAGGCGCTTTGCGGAACAGAACGGCTTCAACGAGCCGTTTGCCTTCCGCGTAATCCGGTTGGTCCGGGTAAACGGACGGCAGCGGATAGCCGTAAGGATCGAAATCGCTCTCTTTTTTGCGGGGGCCTCCGAACGGGTAGACGCTTTTCGATGAAGTCACGATGTACCGGCCGGTGCGTCCGGCAAACAATTGCACCGCATGTTCCGCATCTTGAGGCGTGTAACAAATATTGTCGTAGACCACGTCGTAATCCGCAGATCCGATCACCTGACGCAGAGCAGCGGCATCCGTGCGGTCGGCATGAAGCCTTTTGACGCCCGGACCGAACGAATCGGCAGCGTTGCCTCTCGTAAGGATGGTTACATCCGCCCCGCTGCGGAGCAAGTTCGCGGTCAGCTTTTTACCGAAAAAGCGCGTTCCGCCCAAAATAAGCACGTTTTGCATAGTCGATCCCCTCCTTTCGTAAATTTTACCATCTTCTTTCCCCAAACCTCAAAAAAAAGACTGCCTGGCGGCAGCCCTTTATTCAAGCAAGCAAACCTCTTATTCCACGAGCTCCTCCACTTTCTCCGCCAAAAACAGCGAATAAATGCGCACGATAATGATTTTCAGCACAATGTAGGCGGGAATCGCCAGAATGACGCCCAGTATCCCCGCAATATCCCCGGCAACCAGAAGCAGAATGACGGTCGTCAGCGGATGGATATCGAGTCTTTTCCCGTAAATGTGAGGAGACAGCAGATTTCCTTCGATTTGCTGCGCGATAACCGTCACCACAAGCACCCAGGCGACCATGGCGGGTGAAACGGTAAAAGCGACGATAATCGTCGGGATAGCGCCCAGAATGGGCCCGATATACGGTATGATATTCAAGATCGTGGCCGCAATGGCCAGCAAAAGCGAGTACGGAAGATCAATGATCAGAAACCCTATGTACAGCATGACGCCGAGCAAACTGGTGATGATAACGCGCCCCACAATAAACCCGCTAAGCGCAGAATCGATGTTAGCGAGCACCTCTTTCCCGTCCCGGCGGTAGCGCCTTGGAATGACGGTCAGAATCGAGGACGGGATATGCTCGCTTTCTTTCAGCATGTAATACAGAATGATCGGAACGGTCGCAATGATGATCACGAAGTTCGTCAAGATCGAAATCACATTGGACACATAGTCGGAAGCCGCCGTAATGCCCCTGTTCAAGTATTCCGAAAGCTTCGTCGACAGATCCGATTCGCTTCCCGCAAACATGGAGAACATCCGGTTCTGCTGCAGCCTGCCCATCTGTTGTTTAAAATTCTCGATCAGTCCCGGAACTCCGTTCACGAAATTTTCCACCTGGCGCTGAAGCGTCGGCCATACCCCGACAACGAAGATAATGACAATCGCTGTCAGGACGAAATACACCAGCAGAATGGACAAGACTTTGTTCAGTTTCCGGGACGTTAAATACTGGATCACGGGGCGGAGCAGATAATAGAAAAAGCCCGCCATCATAAACGGAACGATCAAAATATTGATCATCGTGATCAAGGGGTTGAACACAAAACTGATTTTACTGAAAAGCAAAATAATCAGAAGCACGGAGATAATTCCCAGACATACGCGGAAAAAACGGCTCTGAAGGTACATGTTCCTCTCCCCCTTTCCTTTTGTACGGCAAGCGCCGAATTACGTTATGCCATACATTACCCGGATTGGAGAAAACTCAATACAAGAAAAAACACAGACCGAGACTCGGAATTTTGCCGCCGCGTCAGGCCTGTGATAAAGTGAATTTGCAGAGGAAAGCAACTATTCTTTTCTTGCGGGAGGAAATTCGATTTTATGGATTTGAAAAAACTGCATTATTTTATCGCAGTGGCGGAAGAGCTTCACTTCAACCGGGCTGCGAAAAAATTGAATATGACTCAGCCTCCGTTAAGCCAGCAAATCCAAGTCCTGGAGGAGGAACTCGGGGTTAAGCTGTTCGAGCGTACCAAAAGACAGGTTCGGTTGACTCCTGCAGGAACCGTGTTTCTGGAAGAGTCAAGAAGCCTAGTCGCTCAACTGGAACAGTCCATCAAAAAAACACAGCTCACCGGACAAGGCAAAATCGGAAATTTATCCATCGCATTCGTGGATTCGGCAGTCGGCGGTACCATGGTCGATGTTCTAAAAGCGTTTCGCGAACGGTTTCCGGATGTTCAGCTTACGCTGACGGAAATGACAACCACCCAACAGCTGCAAGCTCTGCACGACGCAAAAGTCGATGTCGGCTTCTTGCGCTCGGCTGACCCGTCCCCGCATGTAACCTCGAGGCTTCACGCAAATGAATCCCTGCTTGCCGCAATACCCGTTACGCACCGGTTAGCTAAACAGGAGTCCTTGTCCGTACATTCTCTGGCAGATGAACCTTTTATTTTGTTCCCGCGCGATAAAGGTGCTTCCTTTCATGACCTGATTCTTGATTTTTGCGGGAAGCATGGGTTTCAGCCCCGTATTGTCCAGGAAGCGGTTCAAATGTATACGATCGTTAATCTGGTAGCTGCCGGGATAGGGATTTCAATCGTTCCCTCTTCGGTATCCGCCTTCCGGCGAGAGGATGTCGTCTTCCGCTCCTTTAGTGAAATAGCGCCGTCCGTTCCTCTTTATGCTTCTTGGAAAACAGACAGAAACGAAACGGTTCTGATGAATTTTCTGGACGTTCTGGAAGAAAAAACAGCCGGCGAGGCTTCCCGGACCTCCCATCGTTAACCGGTTTTACTCGGATCAAACTCCGCAATGCCGCTCAGAATAAGGTCGATTTGCCTCATGACCTCCGCATCCAGCCGGACTCCCGCCGCCTTTACATTTTCTTGTACCTGCTCGGGCTTCGAGGCACCGATAATAGCCGACGATACTTGCGGGTTTTGCAAAACCCAGGCTAGCGCAAGCTGCGGCATGGTCAAACCGGATTCTTCCGCGAGCGGGCGGAGCCGACCGACGGCCTGGAGAACTTCATTACGCAGCCACTGTCCGGCCAAACGATCGAAAAACGGGGCACCCGCTTCCGCTGAAGCGCGGGAACCTTCCGGCACCGGCTTGCCGGCCGCATATTTACCCGAAAGAATCCCCTGCGCAAGCGGCGACCACACCACCTGTCCGATGCCTTCACGCTCGCAAGCCGGGATAACTTCGCCTTCAATCACACGCCACAGCATGGAATATTGAGGTTGACTCGCCACGAAAAAAACGTGCAGTTCTCTTGCCAGAGCCGCACCGCGCTTGATCTGTTCCGCAGTCCACTCGCTGACTCCGATATAAAGAACTTTCCCCTGACGGACGAGGTCCGAAAACGCTAAAAAGGTTTCTTCGAGCGATACGTCCGAATCGAAACGGTGTGCGTAATACACATCGATATAATCCGTCTGCAATCTGCGCAGAGAAGCGTCGCACCCTTCCAGGATATGTTTGCGGGACAATCCTCTATTGTTGGGCCCGCTGCCCGTTGGATGGAAAACTTTCGTGCAAAGCTCTATGCTCTCACGCCGTATCCCCTTAAGAGACACTCCCAGAACGGATTCCGCTCTTGTCTCCGAATAAACATCCGCCGTGTCGAAAGTCGTGATTCCGGCATCCAGTGCGGCATTCACACAGGCTTGCGCCGTGCGGTCATCCACTTGTGCCCCGTGTGTGATCCAATTCCCAAGAGCCATTTCACTAACCGACAAGCCGCTTTTGCCCAGTTTCCTGTATTTCATTTTTCGTTCCTCCCTTCCGTTTGAATCCGATTATAACAAGCCCTTATTGATATTAAAAATATATAATAACCGCCATTTTAATATGTTTTTCCTATTTGTTAGCGATCCCTAATAAAAAGGCTGACCGCCCGGTTCCGGTGCGATCAGCCTCTTGCGCCTACCGGTACAAGAGTTACCGGCGTCAGTGCGCTATTCGTTCCGCTACAAATCGCGCAAATTCCGCCATTTGATCAGCTTAATATTCTCTTGTGCAAGAATGTGCCGGATATCGGGATCACGAAAAACTTCATATTCCTTCTGACGCACAGGCCATGTATCTGTGATTTCCTTTAACTCCTCGGTTTCGAAAGAAGCATGGAAAATCAGCTCCGTCACACCCTGCTGCACAGGCTGTAAAGGCGGCTCTATCAGAATACGATACTTATGATTGTCGCCGACAGAAAGCTCACGAGAGCCGCTCCGTATAAGAGCTTCAGCCCAAATCCGGCCACTACGTTACCCTGTTTCTCATTCAGCCCTTTAACGGCGCCGACGATTGTACCGATCGATCCGAAGTTAGCGAACGAGATCAGGAATACGGACACGATTGCCCGGGTACGTTCACTGAAATCGTTTTGGATTTTCACAAAATCAAGCATAGCCACGAACTCGTTCGCCACGATTTTGGTAGCCATGACACTTCCCGCTTTAACGGCCTCCTGCCAAGGGACACCTAAGAGGAACGCGAACGGAGCGAGAACATACCCGAGTATATTTTGAAATGAAATTCCGAATATACTGCTGAAAATGCCGTTAATCATGGCGATGAGAGCAACAAACCCGACCAGCATGGCGCCGACGATTACGACAACTTTGAAGCCGTCCATAATATACTCGCCAAGCATCTCAAAGAACGTCTGTTTCGACTCCTCCCGGACTTCCAAAAGATCTTCTTCCGGCTTCACCTCGTACGGATTGATGATCGATGCGATAATAAACCCGCCCAGAAGATTCAGCACCAATGCGGCCACCACATATTCCGGCTTCAACATCGTCATGTAGGAGCCGACAATCGACATGGATACGGTCGACATCGCTGACGCGCACAACGTATAGAGACGGTTTCGCGGCAGCAGCCCGATCTGCTTTTTGATAGAGATAAAGACTTCGTTCTGTCCCAGAATCGCGGAAGCGACCGCATTGTAAGATTCCAGTTTCCCCATGCCGTTCACTTTACTCAAGGCAAGCCCGATGTATTTGATAATAAAAGGCAGTATTCTGTAATACTGCAGGATTCCGATCAGAACGGACATGAACACGATCGGCATCAGGACGTGGAAGAAAAACGAGTGAATTCCTTCGTTTACGATTCCGCCAAAGACGAAGTCCGTTCCCGCGTTGGCAAAGCCGAGCAGCTTGGCAAACCCGTCCGCGAATCCTTTTACCAGAAATTCTCCTACGCCTGTTTTAAGCAAAACCATGCCTAAAATGATTTGCAGAGCAATCATCACGAGGACCGGACGGTACTTGATGTTTTTCTTGTCCGAACTGACGAGCCACGCGAGCGACAAAATGACGATAAGGCCGATCAGAGCCAGCGCATATTTCATACGGCATCCTGAGTGATCGTCTGCAGGGCGATTTCGGCCATCTGATTGAAAGATTGCTCGCTGTCTTTGTGCGCGGAACGTTCGTTTGTAAGAAGCTGACTGCCTACCGTCAGAATACTCAGCGCCTTCACTCCGTATTTGGCGGCAAGCGTATAAAGCGCGGTGCTTTCCATCTCGACGGCGAGAACGCCGAACTCCATAAACGTATGCAGCCTGTCGAGGGTATGGCGGTAAAATTCATCGGAATTGTACACATTCCCGGCAAATACGTTGGCGCCGCTCCGCTTGGCTCCTTGATATGCCTGCATCAGCATGCCGAAATCGGCCGTTGGGGCGTAACTGCAGCCATGAAACATTTTGTCCGTCATATTGCTGTCCGTGGAGACCGCTTGGGCCAGCACAAGATCGCGGATCTTGAGATTTGGCTGCATCGCGCCGCAGGTACCGATCCGGATCAGTTTTTTAGCTCCGTAATCCCGGATTAACTCCGTCACGTAAATACTCATCGAAGGATTTCCCATACCGGTACCTTGAACCGAAACGGGAACTCCTCTATATAACCCGGTATAGCCGTACATCCCTCTCACTTCGTTATAGCAGCGCACCTCATCCAGAAAATGCTCGGCTACGAATTTAGCGCGCAGCGGATCTCCCGGCAGCAGGACGCGTTCGGCGATTTCTCCGGGTTTGGCTTCCAAGTGGATACTCATGTTGTGTTTCCTCCTCGATTGTCGTGGATCGGCGGTTAGCAACCGCTTTCAACCACAGCATAAAAGAATCCGGGGCCGGAAACTAGACACATATAAGCCGTTGAATACGGAACAATCGGGACCAAGCGTTTACTCAAGCAGTTCTTTGCGAATGTTTTCCAGGTCCCTTTTCGTCGGTATCGCGGAAATAATCACAGCGGGCACGGTTTTCAGCGCAACAGGCATCGTACTTATAATAAAATCTATCTCCCGCTCACGGACGGTTTCATCGCTTAGTTCATGCAAGATGGAAGTTTCGATCGTCAACTCGTCGCCGATCTCTCTTTTAATCCGGTTGGCCACATAATGACGAACGGAAAATTCTTCACCGATAATGAGAAAAGCCTTTTTGCTTTTGTACCGGACATTGGAGCTGACGATAAAACCGAGCTTGACGAGATGGTACGAGCTGACCGATACGGCGGGGTATTCACGGCTCCACCGGTTTATACACTCCGTTACCCCTTCGTAAATAAGAGGCTCTTCCTGGCGCAGGTAGGCGATCAGCCGACTTTTCGATACCGCCATCAGTTCGGGAATGGCATTATCGATCATCAGCTTCTCGAAAAACTCGCACATTTCCATTACAAACCGGTGGCCGACACCTAACGATGGGAAGGTTTCCCTGAGCAAGGGTAAAAGGTTGTTCATCATCTGGTATTTGGGCTCATCGTTCCTATGGAGAGCCTCCTCCTGCTCCAAGGCCATTTCCTTTTCGTTCCGGTAATGATATTGACTCAGGCTGCATAACGACTGCAGAAAATAAATTTCTTCCCCGGCAATGTCCAGGCCGTATTCTTGTCCAAGCTTTCCGGCTAAACGGCGGACGGATTCATAGAAAGCGCCGTTTTTCCAATCGTAAAGCTCCCGGCTTACCGAAACGGAATGTCCCTGCCGGATTCTCTCCAGCGTAACGGCAATCAGGAAAATCAGGCTCCGTTTGGAATTCAGAAAATAAACGATTCCTTGTTCCTCCTCCAATTCCGTTAGCCATTCCTGGATTTGCTGATAATCAACCTCTGCGAACGGCCAGCCTGTATAAGGGTGAGAATCGGAAAATAATTTCCAGTAAAAATATCGGATGTGTATTTCATTTCCTTTAAGCGCCGGAGAAGAATAAGCGAGCCGCAGGCAGGACGGCTGCAGATCTTCCCGATTCAGTTGAATAATGAATTTCTTAAACGACGAAGCGCTCATATAAAGGAACTCCGCAAGCTCCTCGGCGGAAGCCTGACCGCCGTAAATGAACAACCTGTGCATGAGACGGTAATAAGACGTCTGCCTGAACTGCTCCACAAGGACTTCCCGGATAGTCGGTCCGTGACGTTCGCGGCGGAAGAAGATGCCCTTGCCTCTGGAAACTTCGATACTCATTGTGCCCGGCACAAGCGCCGTTATCTCCTCCACCAATTTCCGGACGGACTTGTCCGAGATGCCCAGCTCCCTTTCGGCCTCCCCGAAAGTAAACCACCGCTCTTCAGAATCCAGCAGCTCGATCAGCGCTTTCATCAACTTAAAATCCTTGTTCATTTCATCACCTTCCAGACCCGGTATCGCACGACTTTCGTACCCTCATTATACCGGTATGGAGCGGATTATCCATGCTTCCAGTCCGGATCAGCGTAGTACGCAACCATAACTCTTCAACAGTTGTTCCCTTCCGCACGCAAAATAACCGCAGCCCGGTTAACCGGACTGCGGTTAGAATGTTCTGCCCTGCGCGGGCATAAGGACACAACTTTCTGCCGGTCCGGGTCTGTCAGCCGTACAGCCTCGCGTAATAGCCGCCCTTAGCCAGCAAGTCCCGGTGCGTTCCCCGCTCCACAACCGTGCCTTGGTTCATCACCGTAATGGAATCCGCCTTCTCTACCGTGCTTAGGCGGTGGGCGATCAGAATCGTCGTCCGCCCTTTCATCAGCTCGTTCAGAGCCTGCTGCACCCAGTGCTCCGACTCGTTGTCGAGTGCGGACGTCGCTTCGTCCAGGAGCAGAATCGGGGCATTTTTCAGGATGGCTCTGGCAATCGCGATACGCTGTCTTTGTCCGCCGGACAAAGACGCCCCCCGCTCCCCTGCCTGGGTTTGATACCCGCCGGGCAGCTCCTCGATAAAATGATGGGCATACGCGGCCTTGGCCGCCTCAATCACGTCATCCGCCGTCGCTTGCGGGTTGCCGTAACGGATGTTCTCCTCGATCGTTCCGCTGAACAGAAACGGCTCCTGCGGCACATAAGCGATCTGCCCGCGAATTTCGTCCAGCGTGTAGCTGCCGAAGAGTTTGCCTCCGAGCAAAATTTCCCCGCTGTCCACGGGATAGAAACCGAGCAGCAGCTTGATCAGCGTGCTTTTGCCGCTCCCGCTTGCGCCCACGATAGCCGCGACCTGTCCCGGATATACCTGCATGGACATTCTGCACAGCACTTTTTTGTCCGCCTGGTACGAAAATTCCACATCCCGGAACTCCACCATCGCCTCCGAGGACCTCTTAGGATCGGGCAATCCCAACCTTTCCGGCTCTTCTTCCTCCGATAAAATTTCCTCAATCCGGTGGGCGCCGGCTAACGAATTTTGCGCCATAGACAGCACCGTCCCGAAATTCATAATCGCATGGGTCAGGTTGATCTGGAGAACGGCAAGCGCCGCAACGCTTCCCATCCCGATCAGCCCGTAAGCATACAGCAGGCTTCCGATGACGATAATTCCGCAGAACGTGACATAGCTGACAAAATGGTTGACGGCGGCCTGCAGCCCGTTCTTCCTTGCGGTTCGCTCGGCAAGCCGGGTCACTTCTTCGTTCAGGCTCCGGTACTGGGAATAAACCGGACGGATATGAAACAATTTCACGAGCTGAATGCCTCCGATAAAGTCTTTAAACTTTTCGGTCATCCGGGCTAAAGTTTGCAGTGACTTCTCGGAAAGGACACGGATTTGCCGGGCGAACCGGGCGCTGATCGAGAAAGAAACAAGCAGAACGAGCAGCGAAACGGAGGCGAATCTCCAGTCGATCAGCACCATCGAAATGATGGAGCCGACACTGAACACCACTTGCAGCAGCAGCATGAAATAAATGCTGGAAAAGGTGAGTTCCACCGCGGCCACATCGTTATTTACCCGCGACATCAGATCTCCGTGGTGCGTCTGTTCCAGATATTTCGGCCGGAGCCGGCAAAATTTCCGGTAAAGGCGCTCACGCACGTCCACAATCGTAAATTCGACGCTGCGCTGATACAAGTACGTAAACCAGGGGGAAATGACATTTTCCAGAAGCAATGCCCCCGCAAGGATGTAAAAAGCCCGGTACATCAGGGCCGAATCGCGGTAATCGGCAAAGTTGACCAGATTTTGGACAACCAGGCTGAAGGAAACGAGAAACAGCGTCTGGTTGACTGCCGTAATACCGAGACCTGTGTAGTACTGAATTTTGCGTCTGCGGCTCATGAATCTCATTAAGTACACGAGTTCTTTTACCTGTGAAATTAACCCGCCGCTCTTCATGTGTAGACCACCTCCTTGCTTTCCGCAAGACCGGTAAACTCCTGAAGGAACGATTGAGCGTACAGCCCTTTCTTCTCCAGAAGCTGCGCGTGAGTCCCGGCTTCAACAAGCCTTCCCTGCTCCAGAACCCAAATTTCATCCGCATTCTGAACGGTTGACAGCCGGTGGGCGATGACGATTGTCGTTCTTTCGCTCATAAGAACTTGCAAAGCTTCCTGCACAGCGCCCTCGGATTCCGGATCCAACGCGGATGTAGGCTCATCGAGCAGCAGAATGGGAGCATTCTTGAGAAGCGCCCGGGCAATGGCGATCCGCTGACGCTGGCCCCCGGAAAGAAAGCCGCCCCGTTCCCCGACATACGTCTGATACCCCTCGGGCAGACTCATGATAAACGCGTGCGCTTGCGCCGATTTTGCAGCCGCGATCACTTCGTCCATGGACGCGTCTTGCCGGCCGTACGCGATATTGTCGGCCACGGTGCCGCTGAACAAGTACGACTCCTGTGTCACAACGGAAAAATGGGAACGCAGTTGCTCCGGGTTGCTGCCGTTTACCTGCTGACCGAATACACAGATGTTTCCCTGCCCGTCCTCCAGCGGATAAAAGCCGCACAGCAGCTTGAAAACCGTGCTCTTGCCTCCGCCGCTCGCGCCAACCAGAGCGATCGTCTTTCCTTCCGGCACCGTGAAACTCAAGTTTTGAAGAATGGGAGATCCGGTTTCATAAGAAAAAGAAACGTTCCGGAACTCGACCGGCGGCGAGGCGGTTTTTGTAATCGCGTGCCCCTCCTGATTTTCCGCAGGCTGTTCCAAAATATCGGAAACCCGCTTTAAAGCGCCGGACATCTCGAACGTACGCGTGATCAACTCGGGAATATGATCGAGCGGCTCCAAACACAGATTCAGCAAATAAAGAAACGCGATCAATTCTCCTGTGCCGAGCTCCCCTTTGGAAATCAGATAACTTCCGTAGCTCACGGCAAAAATGATCGGGCTGAGCATCAGCGTGGACAGGAGGGGATTGACCCACGATTCCCTTTTTTTCACGGCCAGTTTTTTCTGAGCTGTCAGAAGTAGAAGTGATTGATAGGAGCGGAACAGCAGCCCCGACAGCAAATAACTTTTCACCACCGGCATACCGCCAAGCGTATCCTGCAGATTCATATTCATCCGTCCCATGTTTGCCTGGGCCTCTTCCGTCAGCTGCTGAAGCTGCTTGCCGATCCAGTGCGACACAAGCAGCGAGACGGGAAACAGCAGCAGACTGTAAATCATCAGCTCCCATTGAATCCAGATCAGATAAGTGAAACAGCCCACGAACAGCAGCGGATGATAAAACCACTGGGCCAAATCCCGGCTCATAAATTGATGAATAAGCTGAAGATCGCTGCTGATCCGGGATAGAATATCGCCGGAATGCTGTTTTTCCACATAATGAATAGGCAATTTGCCGATATGGTTCATCACATGGTTGCGAATATCTCTCACAGCCAACGCGCTGCTCTTCTCAACCCCGTAGATCATCAAGTATTTCGCGGGCACTCCGATCAGAATGACGAAAAAAACGGTACACACGATTTCGATGACAACCGGCCCCGCTCCGTTCTCAGCCTGGGATGTCAGCTGTTCGATCAAACTGCCCGTCCACACTTCGATAATGGCAGCCGCAATCGCGGATACGGTGCCTGCGATCATCCAGCCTCTGTGACGGTTTATAAACGTTAATAACCAACGGAATGCTTTCCATGCAGCGTATACGCGTTTGCTCTTTTGTGACGCCATTGGGTCCCCCTTCCCGGCGATGGACCGGCCGTCAGCTTCCATGCAGCACCTTTGATGATGCTCCGTTTCGCTGAGCGATTTCCTCCAGAATCCGGAGGATGACTTTAGCCGTCCCTTCCAGGCATTCCGGCTCAAGCAGCTTCTCGTGCGCGCCCGCAAGCTTGTACTCCGTGTAGGTACCCTGAACCGCTCCGCGCCATGACGGCAGACTGTGCTCCAGACGGAAAGCATCGCTGTCTTCGGCGATCAGCTCGTGGATACGCCCTTCGACCGTTCCCCTGTTTATGAGCTGCGCTTCATACATCAAAGTTGCGCGTACCTTGATGCTGACACGTTCGCGGATGAGGGGGTTCGCCATCATTTCTTTTTCCGTTTCCGACAAATCCTCCAGTATTTCCTGCCATTCACTTTCAGTCGTCTCTGCGGGCGTCAAAGTCTCCTTAATCCAGGAATCCACCATGATCAAGTCCGAGACGCGATAGCCTCTCTTCTCCATTCTTTGAGCGACTTCGAACATCAAATTCCCGCCGAAACAGTAGCCAAGCAGCACGTAAGGAGCTTCCTCCTGAATGCGCACGATTTCGTCGACATAGTCGTCCAGCATCGCTTCGTAGCTTTCCGAATCTTCGATGAAATCGGTCCCGTACAAGACGAATCGGTCGTCCAATAGGTTCGCAAGTTCCCGGTAGCCGATGCCGAATCCGCTTCCCGGCGGAAAGCAAAATACATTCAAGGCTCCGTTTTTATTGAGCTTGATAAACGATTGGCCCTTCTCCAAGCCCGTTTCTCCGCTCCCGAACGCCATCGCTTCCACGGTGAGATTCTTGAACTGCTGGTTCAGCGGCACTTCGATTCCGGTTTCGTCATAGACCGCCTGAATCAAACGCATGAGGCTCAGAGAGCTCCCTCCGAGATCGAAGAAATTGTCTTTCACGCCGACCCTCCGGAGACCGAGCACGTCCTTCCAGATTTGAGCGATCTTCACTTCCATCAGCGTGCGGGGCGCGATATATTCCGCTGATTGCTCCGCGCTCTCTTCCGGGGCGGGCAGCGCCTTCCGGTCGATTTTGCCGTTCGGCGTCAGCGGCATCCGGAGCAGCTGCACGAAGTGTGCCGGGATCATGTAACCCGGCAGCTCTTTAGCCAGCGCTTCCTTCAGGCCTGAGGCCGTCAGCTTCGATTGCGCCACGAAGTAAGCGCATAGCTGCTGACCGTCCGCCTCCTCCCGGGCGATGACGATCGCTTCCTGTACGGACGGTACTTTCAGAAGCTGCTCCTCGATTTCGCCGGTCTCGATCCGGTAACCGCGGACTTTCACCTGATGGTCGATCCGGCCCCTGTATTCGATGTTCCCGTCCGGCAGCCACCTAGCCAGGTCTCCGGTCCGGTACATCCGCTCGCCCGGCGAAAAGGGATTGTCCACGAACTTCTCGGCCGTCAGCTCGGGACGGTTCAAATATCCTCTCGCCAAGCCAGCGCCCGCGATGCACAGCTCACCCTCTACTCCCGCCGGCACAAGCTGCAGACGGTCGTCCAGAATGTAAATCCGGTGATTCTGAATCGGACGGCCGATCGGGACCGATTTTAGTCCGATATCGTCGGTGCGGGCAGTCCAAACCGAGGTAACGATCGAAGCTTCCGTCGGACCGTAGGCGTTGAAATACCGCACTTTGTCTCTCCATTGCTGCACGAATTCGGCCGATACGGCCGAGCCCCCGGTAATCAGCTTTTGCAGCCCCGGCATATGATCCGGGTTTAAATAGGCCGCATACGTCGGCGGCAGGATGGCGGCCGTAATTCTGTTTTCGTGCATGAAACGCTCGAACGACCGATTGTCCAGAATGGTCTCGGCTGTGGGGATGTAGAGAGCGGCCCCGAAAAACAGCGCCTTGAACACTTCCCAGCACGACGCGTCGAACGACAGACTCGCGAACTGGACGACTCTGTCCGTTTCGGTGATGCCCAGCGTGTCCCCGAACATGTGCTTCAAGCTGACCAGTCCGTGGTGTTCCACCATCACGCCCTTCGGTTTCCCCGTAGTGCCGGACGTATAGATAACGTAGGCCAGATGGTTCGGCCCGTTAACCGGCTCCAGATTGGTGCCGTCGGCACTGTAAGAGCTCTCGTCGTCGAGCGCCAGTACAGTTCCCGCATAGGGGACGCGGTCCAGTAGCCGCCGCTGAGTCAGCAGCAGCTTCGCACCCGAATCTTCCAGCAGATAGCGGATGCGCTCCTCGGGATATTCGGGATCGATCGGCACATATGCGCCGCCGGCTTTCAGTACCGCCAAAATGCCGACCGCTATTTCCAGCGAACGTCCGGCCATCAAACCGACAAGCTGATCCGGCTGCACACCGGCCGCACGCAGCGTACGCGCCAACCGGTTCGCCCGCTCGTTCAGCTCCCGGTAAGTAAGGCGTTCCTGTTCGAAAACCACCGCTGTCGCATCCGGAACGCGGGCAGCCTGCTCTTCGATCAGCCCGTGAATCGTTTGCTCCCGTTCATAGCGCGTTTCCGTGTTATTAAAATCAACAAGCAGCTGCTGCTTTTCGTAAGGCGAGAGCATATCCGCGTCACCGAGTTCAAGATCCGGCTGAACTAACAGGACGGACAAAAGCTGTACGAGATGCCCGGCGGCTTTTTCAATAAAATCGCAGGTATAGCGCCCGCTGTTAAAACTCACGTTTATCCCGATAGAGTTTTCGTTTGAATCGAACTGAAAAACGGTATCCGAAGCGGCTATTCCTTGAATATCCGCTTTATGGATGTTTTTGTAGGTAACAATCGTATTCAGAATAGGGGTCCCTTCGGGAGTAGTTTCGATAGTCAGGGAACCCGTCATTTTCCGGAACGGAAGATGCTGATTTTCCAGCGCTTCGCCGATCGCCAGCTTAACTTGACCAAGCAGGGATTTGAACGTGCTTTGACGGTTTATGTACGTTTTCATCAGGAGAAAATCGTGGATTGCCGGTCCGTCTCCGGGGCCCGTTTCCGCCGGAATCCCCACGAGCACGTTGTCCCGCTTAGCGTAAGTGTGGAGCAAGCAGTTTACTCCCGCCAGCACGATCATAAAAACTGCCAAATCCGAACCGTTGGCAAGTCGGAGAATTCTTTCGGACAGCGCGGGCGGCAGCCTGAGGCTGACAACGTCCGGACTCCCTTCAGAAATCGGGCCGGCTGCGGCTTTGGGGGATAGATTGTAAGGAAGAAAGGTCAAGCTGTCATCGGCATTGAACTTTTCTTTCCAATACATTTCTTCCTTTTCAAACAACGATTTCATGCGTACCTCCCCTAAAATGATATCGGCTCATACCCGGAGTGCATGCCCTATTTATGGGCACACACTCTTTAGGCATGAACAACTAGTACCTGGCAGGGCTTTGTCTAAAAAGCAAATTCAATCGCTTCTACCGAACTCTTCGTGCCGCTCGAAAGCTTGAGGCATTGGATCTCGCTTAATCGGCTTTCGGGATTTTCGCAAATCTGGGACAAGATATGCAAGTAATCCTGGATCATTGTCCGGATTCTCGCCTCTTTGAACAATTTCGTCCCGTAAAAGAACCCTCCGCTGAGCGCGCCGTTGTCTTCCGACATGAACAAGGTGAGGTCGAATTTCGCTTCTTCCAGGTCGTCCAGCTCATAAGGCTTGAGACGAAGAGTTCCGAGCGAAGCCTCGTGTTCCTCGATATTCTGCATATCGAACACCGTATCGAACAGCGGATTGCGGCCTGCTTCCCGCTTCACATTCAAGCGCTCCACGAGCTCTTCGAACGGATAGTCCTGATGCTCGAAAGCTCCCAGCGCCGATTCCTTCACTTCCTCCAGGAAGGAAAGGAAGGTTTTGTCGCCGGCAGGCCGGTTGCGGATCGCCAGCGTGTTGACGAACATGCCGATAACCGGTTCCAGATCGGCATCCGTTCTGCCTGCAACGGGCGTTCCGACTATAACATCTTCTTGTCCGCCGTATTTGGACAGCAGCACGTTGTAGGCGGATAAAAGGATCATAAACAGGGTGCTTCCCGACCGGGCTGCCAGAACACCCAGCTCAGTGGTGAGATCCGCGCCGACTTCAAATTCCAGATGAGCGCCCTCATAACTACGCACCGGCGGCCGCTCATAATCGGCCGGCAGCTCCACGTCGGGCAGATCGCCGGCCAACTCTCCCAGCCAGTACGACTCCTGCTGCCGTGTACGCTCTTTGTACGTCTCGCTCTGCTGCCATGCCGCGTAATCCTTGTATTGAATTCGCAGCGGAGGAAGCTCCTCTCCCGCATACAGCCGGGAAAATTCGTCCACCAGTATCGCCATGGAAACACCGTCGGAGACAATATGGTGCATATCGAACATGAGAATGTGCAGCTCCGGACCCAGTTCGATCAGGCCTGCGCGAAGCAGAGGCGGTGTCTTCAAGTCGAACGCGCGGACGAAACGGCGGACGATCTGTTCCGCGTCTTCTTTTGCGGCTTTGCTCGTTTCGACTGCAAATTCCACTTGAGCGTGAACCCGTTGAACCGGTTCTCCGTGAACCATTTCAAATCCGGTGCGCAGCGTCTCATGCCTTGCGATCAATGTCCGGAAAGCTTCCTCTATCCGGCCGATATCCACCGGCCCTTCCAGCTGCAGCATTTCAGGCATGTTGTAAAGCTCATCCGCCCCTTCCAGCGTGTGCTGGATAAAGAGCCGTTTTTGCGCCGACGAGAGCGGATAATGGTCCTGTTCTTCGGCAAGAGGAATGGAGACATGCTCCTGCCGTTCCATCCGTGCGATTGCCGCTGCCATTTCTTCAACCGTCGAATGACGGAAAACATCTCGCAGCGGCAGATCGACGTTCAGTTCTTTGTGCACTTTGCCGACAAGCGTCGTCGCCCGCAGGGAATGTCCGCCCAGGTCGAAGAAGTTATCGCGGATGCCGATTTCCTTCTGAAGACCGAGCACGTCCTGCCAGATGGCG
>NZ_KE150412.1:278327-280066 GCF_000411255.1 Paenibacillus sp. HGH0039
TGCACCTGCGGAAGCTCGGACATGGCCGGATTGAACGCTTCGAGCAGCTGCTCTTTTTCGGAAGGAGTCACCAGGTCAAGATCGGCGATTTTGGCCTCCGGCTTCTCGGCGATGGCACCGAGCAGCTGCTCGAAATGCTGCGCCATCCGTTCCACCGTTTCTTTTTTGTATAAAGCGGTCGAATATTCAAAGCTGTAATCCAAACCGCCGCTGTCTTCCATTACATCCAGGCTTAAATCGAATTTGGCCATGGCGCTGTCGCTCGGATACGAGGTCAGCCGGAGACCTTCGAGTTCAAAGTCTTTGTTATCCGTATTTTGCAGCGTGAACATGGTATCGAAAATCGGATTGCGGCTTAAATCCCGGGCAACCTGCACCTTTTCCACGAGCTCCTCGAACGGATAATTCTGGTGCTCGTACGCGCCGAGAGTCGTTTCCTTGACCTCCTGCAAGTAGGAGAGGAACGTTTTCTCCGCGGCCGGATAGCTGCGGATCGCCAGCGTATTGATAAACATTCCGATCAGCGGCTCCACATCACCGTGGTTCCGGCCCGCAATCGGTGTGCCGACAACAAGGTCTTCCTGTCCGGTATATTTATGCAGCATTACCGTATAGGCCGCAAACAGAACCATGTAGAGCGTGGTTCCGGTTTCCGCCGCAAGCTGCTTCAGAGCATCGCTTTTCTGGGCATCCAGGAAATATTCGAGCGTCCGCCCTTCATAGCTCTGGACGGCGGGACGGGCATAATCTGTCGGCAGTTCCAGCACCGGCAGTTCTCCCCGGAAAACGTCAAGCCAGTAAGCTTCCTGGCGTTTTAGCTGCTCTTTCTGCGTTTCGGACTGCTGCCAGACGGCGTAGTCCTTATACTGAATGCGCAGCGGCTCCAACGCTTCTCCGCTGTATAAGCGGACGAACTCTTCCACCAGCACGTCCATCGAAACACCATCGGAAACGATATGATGCATATCAAACAGCAAAACGTGCCGCTCTGCCGCTATCTCCACCAAGCCTACGCGCAGCAAAGGAGGTTTGGCCAAATCGAACGGTCGGACAAAATCCCGCACCGTTTCAGCCGCTTCTTCCTCGGCCGCCGAAAAATGTTCCACGAAGAAATCCACGGCCGCATATACCCGCTGCACTGCTTCCCCGTTCACCATTTCAAAGCCCGTGCGCAGCGTCTCGTGCCGCTCAATCAGTCTGCGGAATGCTTCCTCGAACCGGTTTTGATCCAATGCCCCTTCGAGCAGCAGCGCTCCCGGCATGTTATAGCTCAGCTCCGCCCCCTCAAGCTGGTTAAGAATGTACAACCGCTTCTGCGCCGATGATTGCGGATAATGGTCTTGTTCTTCGGCAAGAGGAATGGAGACATGCTCCTGCCGTTCCATCCGCGCGATTGCCGCTGCCATTTCTTCAACCGTCGAATGGCGGAAAACATCTCTTAACGGCAGATCAACGTTCAGTTCTTTGTGCACTTTGCCGACAAGCGTCGTCGCCCGCAGGGAATGTCCGCCCAGGTCGAAGAAGTTATCGCGTATGCCGATTTCCTTCTGAAGACCGAGCACGTCCTGCCAGATGGCGCACAGCTTCGTTTCCAGCGGCGTCCTTGGCGCGATATATTCCGCGCCTCCGTCCGCGCCCGCTTCCGGCGCCAGCAGCGCCTTGCGGTCGACTTTCCCGTTCGGCGTCAGCGGAATCCGCTCCAGCCGGATGAAATACGACGGGATCATGTAGCCCGGCAG
>NZ_KE150412.1:281193-291155 GCF_000411255.1 Paenibacillus sp. HGH0039
CAGCTGCTCTTTTTCGGAAGGCGTAAGCAGGTCAAGATCGGCGATTTTGGCCTCCGGCTTCTCGGCGATGGCACCGAGCAACTGCTCGAAATGCTGCGACATCCGTTCCACCGTTTCTTTTTTATACAAGGAAGTCGCATACTCCAAGCTGCATTCCAGACCGCCGCTTTCTTCCACGACATCCAGGCTGAGGTCGAATTTCGCCATGCCGTACTCGCTCGGATAAGAAGTGAGCTTGAGCCCTTCCAGCTCAAATTCCTTGTTCTCCAGGTTTTGCAGAGAGAACATCGTATCGAAAATCGGATTGCGGCTTAAATCACGGGCCGTCTGTACCTTTTCGACCAGCTCCTCGAACGGGTAGTTCTGATGCTCGTATGCGCCCAGAGTCGTTTCTTTGACCTCCTGCAAGTAGGACAAGAACGTTTTGCCGGCGGCCGGGTAATTGCGGATTGCCAGCGTATTGACAAACATTCCGATCAGCGGCTGCACGTCCCCGTGGGTTCTTCCGGCAATCGAAGTCCCTACGACCAGATCTTCCTGAGCCGTATATTTATGCAAAAGTACCGTATACGCCGCAAGCAGCACCATATAAAGCGTCGAGCCGCTTTCTGCCGCAAGACGTTTTAAAGCTTCGCTCTTCTGCGCGTCGACAACAAATTCAAGAGTCTGTCCTTCATAGCTCTGTACGGCGGGACGGGCAAAATCCGTCGGCAGTTCCAGTACGGGCAGCTCTCCCCGGAAAACATCGAGCCAGTAAGCTTCCTGCCGCTTCAACTGTTCTTTCTGCGCCTCCGATTGCTGCCATACCGCGTAGTCCTTGTATTGAATGTGCAGAGGTTCCAGTTCTTCGCCGCTGTACAGCCGGACAAACTCCTCCACCAGCACATCCATCGAAACGCCGTCGGACACGATATGATGCATATCGAACATCAGAATATGCCGGTCCTCCGCCAGCTCGATCAAGCCAACCCGGAGTAATGGCGGCGCCGCCAAGTCGAACGGCCGGATGAACTTCTGCACGTCCTCGCCCGCCTCTTCTTCGCTTGCCCGGATATGCTCCACCGAAAAGTCCGCGCCGCTGTATATCCGCTGCACCGCTTCCCCGTTTATGATCCCAAAACCGGTGCGAAGCGTCTCGTGACGGGCGATCAGGCCGCGGAACGCTTCTTCGAATCGATACCGGTCCAGCGCTCCTTCCAGCAGCAAAGCTCCCGGCATGTTGTAACTTTGATCCGCCCCTTCAAGCTGTTGAAGGATGAACAGCCTTTTCTGCGCGGAAGATAGCGGGTAATACTCGCTTTCCTCTGCCTTGGGGATCGAAGAGAACGAAAGCCGCGTCAGGTTTGCAATCGCTTGAGCCATCTCTTCTACCGTCGAATAAACAAAGACATCCTTCAGCGGGAAATCTACGTGAAGCTCTTTGCGTATCCGGCTGACAAGCGTTGTCGCCCGCAGAGAATGTCCTCCGAGTTCGAAGAAATTTTCCTTCACGCCAACTTTCTCCAGTCCCAGTACGCCCTGCCAGATGGCGGCCAGGTCCGCTTCCAGCGGAGTCCGCGGCGCCGTATGCTCCGTCCCCTCCTGCAAGCTGAGTTCCGGTGCCGGGAGCGCTCTGCGGTCCACCTTGCCGTTAGTCGTTAGCGGCATTTCCTCCAACTGAACAAAGTACGAAGGAATCATATACCCCGGCAGCTCGCGGGATAAGGCGCTTCTTAACCGGCTTGCCTGAAGCTCGCCGTCCGCCGTGAAATAGGCGCACAGCTGTTTATCTCCGCTGGCGGTTTCACGGGCGATCACAGTCGCTTTTCGGATGGATTCCACCTTCAGCAGCTGCGCCTCTATCTCGCCAAGCTCGATCCGGAAGCCGCGGATTTTCACTTGATCGTCCATCCGGCCCACATATTCGATCGTTCCGTCCGGCAGCCATCTCGCCACGTCCCCTGTCCGGTACATGCGTTCTCCGGGAACGAAAGGATTGTCCACGAACTTTTCCGCCGTCAATTCAGGCCGGTTCAGGTAACCCCGGACCAATCCCTCGCCGGCTACACACAGCTCCCCGGCTACACCGATCGGCTGCAGATTGTTGCGGGCATCCACGATATAGGCCGTCGTATTGCTGATCGGACGACCGATAGGAACATTCACGGCGTCCTCGGCCACTTCGTTCACCACATAGTACGTAGCGTACACCGTGCTCTCCGAAGGGCCGTACAAATGAATGATTTTGCCCGGACCCAAATGAGCGACCGCTTTACGGACATGACCGACCGAAACACGCTCTCCGCCGAACAGAATGGCCCGCATATGCCGCAAGCAATCCACATTTACATCCACGAGCACGTTGAAAAAAGCGGTCGTAATGAGCGAAACCGTAATCCGCTCCCTTTCGATCAACTCGGCCAACTGACCGATTTCCAACATGATCTCTCTCGGAATGAGAACGAGGCCCGCCCCGTTGACCAAAGCGCCGAAAATGTCGGAAATCGACCCGTCAAAAGAATAACTGGACAACTGGAGAACCCGGTCCTGCTCCGTAATCTCGACATAGTTCGTATTCCGTGCGATCCGGATAATGTTCCGGTGGGACACCAGGTTTCCTTTCGGCTTCCCGGTCGTCCCCGAGGTATAGATCACACAGGCCAAATCGGCCGATTCGTTGATTCGTTCCAATTCCGACCCGTCAGGGTGGTAAGCCCCCTCGTCATCCAGTACGATCACGGCGCTTTGGACGGGAACCCGTTCCTGCAGATGACGCTGCGTCAGCATAACCCGGGCGCCCGAGTCTTCGATGAGGTACCGGATACGTTCTTCCGGGTATTCCGGATCGATCGGCACATAAGCGCCGCCGGCTTTCAGCACGGCCATAATGCCGACGATCATCTCGATGGAACGATCGACAACAATGCCTACGAGACAGTCCCGGCCGACTTCTTCGCCCCGAAGCGTACGTGCCAGGCGATTCGCCCGCTCATTCAGCTCGCGGTACGTAAGTTCCTTTTGCTCAAATACGACCGCCACTGCATCCGGTATCCGCTCCGCCTGTTCCTCAAACAACTGATGAAGGGTTTTGTCCCGCGGGAAATCCGTCGTTGTGTCGTTGAACGCTTTAATAATTTGCGTTTTTTCAGCCGCCGTTGCCAGCTCCAAGTCGCCCACTTTGACCCGGGGATCGTTCACGACTTGTTCGAGCACGTGCAGCAGTTGTCCCCGCAAACGCTCGACGTCCGCTTTCGCAAATACACCCGCATTGTAATCGAAGCGTATTTCAATGGCTTCTCCCGGAACGACCGTCATATTAAAATCGTAATTCGTCTGTTCCGCCATCTCGACATCCGTGATAGCCAGACCGCCGGTTTGGCTGCCGCCCGCCTGCTGCATCTGCTCGTCCATCGGATAGTTTTCGAACGCGATAATGTGGTGGATAAGATCCTGTTTCTGGGAGCTTCGCGCCTGGATCTCATACAACGGATAATAATCGTAGCGGCCGGATTCCAGCGCCTGCTCCTGCACTTTGACCATGACGTCGGCAAAAGACGTGTCCGCCTCGCTCGTTACCCGCACCGGTACCGTGTTGATGAAAAGTCCGATCATCTCCTCGATTCCCGGAATCTCAGCCGGTCTTCCCGAGACGACGCTGCCGAAGACCGCATCGCCCGTCCCGTTAATCTTTTGCAAAACGACGCCCCATGCCGATTGCAGCAAGGTGTTCAACGTGACATGTTGCTGCTTGGCCGCACGCTCCATCCGTTCGCTCAAGCTTTTGCCCAGCTCGCAAACGACATGTTCCGGAAGAAACGATCCGCTTTTCGCATCGGTCTTTTTGGGAAGCTCCGTCTGTCCGTCATACCCTTCCAGATAGCCGGACCAGTAGCGGGAAGCACTTTCTTCGTCCTGTTTCTCCAGCCACTCGATGTACTGGTCGTAGTCCGCTGACGCAATCCGCTCCGGCTTCACATTCCGGATGTAAGCTGAGTACGTTTCGAACAATTCCTGCGTAAGCTGCGGCAAGCACCAGCCGTCCATCAGAATATGCTGGAAACTGAGCATCACGTGATAGCGCTGTTCATCCGTCCGGAGTACCGTGACGCGCACAAGCGCATCCCGCTCCAGATCAAAGCCCCGCAGCCGGTCTTCCTCCGCTTTCTTATCGGTATAGGCTGTGCGTCCTGCAGAATCCAGATGCAGCAGATCTTCATATTCGAAGCCGACCGGCTTGTCCCGGTACACGATTTGCAAAGGTTCCGCGCCCGCGCCGCTGTAAAAATTAGTCCGCAGCACGACATGCCGCGCGGCCAATTCGGCCCAGCTTTTGGAGAAAACATCGACATCCAGCTCGCCCAGCAGCGTAAAACGCGCTTGTTCGAAGTAGGCGCCCGTCTGCGGGTCCATCGCGCTGTGGAACCACATCCCCTTCTGCATCGGCGTGAGTGTGTAGATATTCTCGATCTCGCCGATAGGTGCCGTGTCTTCGGCAATCCGTTCCATGTCGGTAACGCTCAGTCCCTTGAACTGTACGTCGCTCGGCGTCAGCTCCGTCCGTTCCTTAGCCGCGCAGTGGGCAATAATTTCCCGGAGGCTCTGCTCCAGCAGCGAAACCAGTTTCTCTATCGTCGCTCTGTGAAACTGTTTCCGGCTGTAGCTCAGGTCTAGCGACAGCGAACCGTCCAGGACCATGCCGTTAATGTCCAGCACGAAGCTGCGCGCCTGCCGGTCGCTTGCCGGGCTCCCGCCCAGATACGGCGACAAGCCCATCTCGTTATTTTGCAAATCGTCGTCAAACTGGCCCAAATAGTTAAAGTTAATTTCCGGTTCGGCCCCCCATACCAAGCCGTCCGTTTTCTCCGAAAGGTACCGGCATACCCCGTATCCGATCCCTTTGTTCGGAATCCGGCGCAGACTTTCCTTGACCGCTTTGATTTGATGCGACAAGTCTTTGCCGCTCTCCGGCTCCAACACAACGGGGAACTTGCTCGTAAACCAGCCTATCGTACGCGTAATGTCGATATCCGTTCCGATAAATTCGCGCCCGTGACCTTCCAGATTTAAAAGGACCCGGTCATGTCCGCTCCATTTCTGCACGGCTGTTCCCAAAGCGGCAATCAGGATATCGTTCATTTCCGTGTTGTAGGCCCGGTGTACTCGTTTCAACAACAGCTCCGTTTCGTCGCGAGTCAAGACCGCAAAAAGCGATTCGCTGTCCCGCTGCAGGGAATCCTCCGCATCCGTATCCTTCGGCAAAGGTGGCACGGGTGTACGTTCCACGCCCTGCCAATAGGCCCGCTCGTTCTCCATGTCCGGGCTTTGCGCATAGGCCGCGAGCTGACCCGACCAAGCAAGGTAGGAATCGGTTTTCGCGGGAAAACGGATGTCTTCCCCTTTGCCGGCCTGCTCGTACCCGAGCGCGATATCTTCCATCAAGATCCGCCACGATACACCGTCGACGACGGCATGATGAACCGCGATAAGCAGATGATCGCCGTCCGCGCAGCGGAACAGGCCCGCTTTTACAAGCGGCCCGTCTCCCAGCCCGATCCCGCTCTGAATTTCGTTCGCCTTCGCTTCGACCGCGTCTCCCGGATTCGCAGCCTCCCTAAAATCGGAGATTTCCAGGCTGTACATCTCGCCTTCCCCGATTCCGCGATTCCAGGCCGTATAGCCGTGCTCCGTTTTGCGGAAGGCCATCCGCAGCGCATCGTGATGCTCCGTTAACTTCTGCAGTACCTTGCGGAGAGCCGTCTCGTCGAAACCGTCTTTGCGGTGCAGCAGAACGGATTGGTTAAAGTGATGCGTATCCGCGAATTCACGCTCGAAAAACCATTGCTGAATGGGAGTCAATACGGCGGCTCCGGTCACTTCTCCCTGATCGACCGTCCGGGCGACAGGCTTCACGTGCAGGCTGAGCTGCGCGATCGTCGGATATTTGAACAAGTCGCGAATTTCCAGCTTGTAGCCGGCCTGGTGCAGCCGGGAGGAAACCTGAATCGACTTGATCGAATCACCGCCGAGCTCGAAGAAGTGATCCGTGACTCCGACCCGTTCGGTATTCAACACAGCCTTCCAAACGTCGGCAAGAGCTTGCTCCGCTTCGTTTCGGGGCGCAACATACTCGCCTCCCCCGAGCGCGTTTCCTTGCGGGGCAGGCAGCGCCTTCCGGTCGATTTTCCCGTTCGGCGTCAGCGGCATCCTCGGCAGCTGCACGAAATGCGCCGGAATCATGTAACCCGGCAAGTTTTGCGACAGCGCTGCTCTAAGATCACTAACGGTCAGCGATTGGTCTCCCGCAACGTAAGCGCACAATTGCAGTCCGCTCTCTTCTTCCCGGGCGATGACGATCGTTTCCTGTACGGACGGAATTTTCAGAAGCTGTTCTTCAATCTCGCCGGTCTCGATCCGGTAGCCGCGGATTTTCACCTGGTGGTCGATCCGGCCCATATATTCGATGTTCCCGTCAGGAAGCCAGCGGGCGGAATCCCCCGTCCGGTACATCCGTTCGCCGGAGGCAAAAGGGTTGTCGACGAACTTCTCCGCCGTCAGCTCGGGGCGATTCAAATATCCTCTCGCCAGACCGACACCCGCAATGCACAGTTCACCCGCTACTCCTTCAGGCACAGGCTGTCCGTGCTTGTCCACGATATAAATCTTGTGATTATGAATGGGACGGCCGATGGGAACCGATTTCAAGCCGGTATCATTCGGCTCAGCGGCCCAGACCGCAGTGACGATCGAAGCTTCCGTCGGGCCGTAGGCGTTGAAATACCGCACTTTGTCTTTCCACTGCTGCACGAATTCGGCCGATACGGCCGAGCCCCCGGTAATCAGCTTTTGCAGCCCCCGCATATGATCCGGGTTTAAATAGGCAGCGTACGTAGGCGGCAGGATCGCGGCCGTGATGCCGTTCTCGTCCATGTAGCGCTCGAAAAGCTGATAATCAAGAATGGTGTCGGCCGTCGGAATGTAGAGAGCGGCTCCGAAAAACAGCGCCTTGAACACTTCCCAGCACGACGCGTCGAACGACAGGCTCGCGAACTGGACGACTCTGTCCGATCCGGTGATGCCCAGCGTGTGCCGGAACATGTTCTTCAAGCTGACGAGTCCGTGATGCTCCACCATAACGCCCTTAGGCTTGCCCGTCGTTCCGGACGTATAGATAACGTAGGCCAGATGGTCCGGCCCGTTAACCGGCTCCAGATTGGTGCCATCGGCGCTGTAGGAGTGCTCGTCATCGAGTGCCAGTACGGTTCCCGCATAGGGGACGCGGTCCAGCAGCCGCCGCTGAGTCAGCAGCAGCTTTGCACCCGAATCTTCCAGCAGGTAGCGGATGCGCTCCTCGGGATATTCGGGATCGATCGGCACGTATGCGCCTCCGGCTTTCAGCACCGCCAAGATGCCGACGACCATATCCATCGAGCGTCCGGCCATCAGGCCGACAAGCTGGTCCGGCTGCACACCCTTCGCACGCAGCGTACGCGCCAGTCGGTTCGCCCGCTCGTTCAGCTCCCGGTAGGTGAGACGTTCCTGCTCGAAAACCACCGCTGTCGCTTCCGGAACGCGGGCAGCCTGCTCCTCGATCAGCCCGTGAATCGTTTTTTCCGACTCATAGTCCGTTTCCGTCTCGTTAAAAGCGTGAACAAGCCGGCGCTCTTCCTCCGGAGACAGCATAGCCGCCCCTGCCGCTTCCTGATCAAGGTTATTTAAACCGCCTGCCAGCAGACGGTCCAGATGATCGACCACCCCGGTCATAAAGCCCGCGTGATACAAATTTTCGTTGTAGAAGATCTGAAGATGGATCGAACCGTCCTCCAGACGGAATTGAAACAGGCAGTCGCAGACGACATTCCCGCCGACATCGGTGCCGTGCAGCTCATTCAGAGAAACGAGCGTGTTGACAACCGGGACTCCGTCCGCGTATTGAAGCTCCAGCTTCTCCGTCATTTTGAGGAACGGAATCTGCTGATGACGGATAGCCTCGGGAAGAGAAACCTTCAATTCGTTCAACACCGATTTGAAGGTGGACTCGTCGCCGATCCTATTCTTCAGAATAACCGTATGGTTAATGGGCCGCCGCGTCTCTTGTGCTTTCTTCACAACCGGCATGCCGACAAGAACAGCGGAATCACCCGTATATCTGTACAGCAGGACTTGAACTCCCGCCAGCAAAATCATATAGGCGGCCAGCGGCACGCCCTTGCTCATTTGAATGACCCGCTGCGCCGCTCCGCCGGACAAAGTTCCGGAAACGGACAGGACGCTTGGAGCCGCGTGGCTTGGAGCCTTACTGTACGGCAGCAGGGTAAGCGAACCATCTTCACCTGAGAATTTTTCGTTCCAAAAAAGAATTTCTTTTTCAAAAGCCACCTTCATCGTTCCCCTCTCTTTTCGTTAAAAAAAGCGATCCGGCGGATTGCATACGGAATGCGCCGCACGCACATCCGCCGGGTAAAGCTTTAGAAAACAATATCAATAGCTTCCAGCAAGTCTTCTTCCTGCTCCGAAGAACCGTTTAAGGAAAGATCTTTCAGCAGGACATGAGGCTGCTCGCAAATTTTGGAGAGGATGGTCAGAAAGTCTTCGGCAAAATTGTCGATCATGTTCCGGGTAAACAGTTTAGTCGCATATTCAAAATGACCGCTCATGCCTTCTTCCTCATGCGTAACTTCCAGGGTCAGATCAAATTTGGCGACCGTCTGGGCCTCGATATAAGGCTCGACGGTTAACTCTCCGAAACGGCTGATCCGGTCTTCTCTCGTTTCCATCACAAACACCGAGTCAAATATCGGATGCCGGCTCAAGTCCCTTGCCGCCTGTACTTTTTCCACAAGCTCCTCGAACGGATAATCCTGGTTTTCATAGGCTCCCAGCATCGTTTCTTTGATTTCATCCAGGTAAGAAAGGAACATTTTCTCGCCGGACGGGTAATTCCGGATCGCCAGCGTGTTCACGAACATTCCAATCAGAGGTTCCGTATCCGCATGAGTTCTGCCTGAGACCGGCGTGCCCACAATGATGTCTTCCTGTCCGGAATACTTATGCAGCAGAACGGTGTAGGCGGCGAGGAAAACCATATACAAGGTTGCGCCGTTATCGTCCGCGATTTGCCGCAAGGCTTCGCTTTGCTGCTTGTCTATGGCAAAATCCAGCACATCTCCCTCGTAGCTCCGCACCGCCGGTCTCGCGAAATCGGTCGCCAGTTCAAGGCGCGGCAGCTCTCCGTCCAGTACGTCCAGCCAGTACGCTTCCTGTTTTTTCAGACGTTCGCTCTGCGCTTCGGACTGCTGCCACGAAGCGAAGTCCTTATATTGAATCCGCAGCGGCAGAAGGTTATCGCCCGTATACATGCGGAGAAGATCGTCGATTAAAATTCCGGTGGACACGCCGTCGGAAACAAGATGATGGATGTCGAACATCAGAATATGCCGGTTCCGTTCCAGCCCGATCAGACCGACCCGCAGCAGCGGTGGTTGCTCCAGATCAAAGACGCGGACAAACTGTGCGGCAATTTCTCGGGATCCTTCTTCGTCCGACTGCCGGTACTCCAGGACGAAGTTCACTTCCGGGTAAATAACCTGCGCAGGTTCGCCGTCCACCATCTCGAATGCCGTACGCAAAATCTCATGACGGCCGATCAGCCCGCGAAGCGCAGCTTCAAAGCGTCCGCGGTCCAGTTCCCCTTTGAGGACCATGAGGCCCGACATATTGTAGCTCAGTTCCGCGCCTTCCATCTGATGCTGGATGTATAGCCTTTTCTGTACGGAAGACAACGGGTAATGCGCGCGTTTTTCGAGTACAGGGATGGCGGTATGTTCCCGGTGTTCCAATCCCGCTATGGTTTGAGCCATTTCTTCAATCGTCGAATGACGGAAAACATCTCGCAGCGGCAAATCGACGTTCAGCTCTTTGTGCACTTTGCCGACAAGCGTCGTCGCCCGCAGGGAATGTCCGCCCAGGTCGAAGAAGTTATCGCG
>NZ_KE150412.1:291293-291717 GCF_000411255.1 Paenibacillus sp. HGH0039
TTCCTTCTGAAGACCGAGCACGTCCTGCCAGATGGCGGCCAGCTTCGCTTCCAGCGGCGTCCTTGGCGCGATATATTCCGCGCCTCCGTCCGCACCCGCTTCCGGCGCCGGCAGCGCCTTCCGGTCGACTTTCCCGTTCGGCGTCAGCGGAATCCGCTCCAGCCGGATGAAATACGACGGGATCATGTAGCCCGGCAATTCCTGCGCCAACGCGCTTCGCAGCCTGCTTGCGGCAAGTTCGCCGCCCGCCGTGAAGTAGGCGCACAGCGCTTTCTGCCCGCTGCCGTCCTCGCGTACGATGACGACCGCTTCGCGGACGCCGTCCGCCTGGAGCAGCTGCGACTCGACCTCGCCGGTTTCGATCCGGTAGCCCCGGATTTTTGGCCTGATGGTCGATCCGCCCGATAAAGTCGACGTTGCCGTC
>NZ_KE150412.1:298877-300579 GCF_000411255.1 Paenibacillus sp. HGH0039
TGCACCTGCGGAAGCTCGGACATGGCCGGATTGAACGCTTCGAGCAGCTGCTCTTTTTCGGAAGGAGTCACCAGGTCAAGATCGGCGATTTTGGCTTTCGGGCTCTTCACAATGGCATTCAAAAGCTGTTCGTAATGCTTGGCCATTCGTTCTATCGTTTCTTTTTTATACAAAGAAGTTGCATACTCGAACAAGTAATCCAGGCCGCCGTAGACTTCCGTCACATCCAGACTAAGGTCAAACTTGGACACGATTTCTTCGCTCGCATAAGGAGCCAGCCGGAGGCCGGGCAGTTGAAGCTCTTTGTTTTCCGTGTTTTGCAGCGTGAACATCGTGTCGAAAAGCGGGTTGCGGCTTAGATCCCGGGCAACCTGCACCTTTTCCACCAGTTCCTCGAACGGGTAGTTTTGATGCTCGTATGCGCCCAAAGTCGTTTCCTTGACCTCCTGCAGGTAGGAGAGGAACGTTTTGTCCGCGGCCGGATAATTGCGAATTGCCAGCGTATTGACGAACATTCCGATCAGCGGCTGCACATCTCCGTGTGTCCTGCCGGCAATCGGCGTGCCTACGATCAAGTCTTCCTGAGCTGTATATTTATGCAGCATGACTGTATATGCCGCAAACAGAACCATATATAAGGTTGTGCCTGTTTCCGCCGCCAGCCGCTTTAAGCCTTCACTCTTCTGCGCATCCATGGAAAATTGGAGCGTCCGTCCTTCGTAGCTCTGCAGGGCAGGCCGGGCGTAATCCGTCGGCAGTTCCAGCACCGGGAGCTCTCCCCGGAAAACATTAAGCCAGTAAGCTTCCTGACGCTTTAGCTGCTCTTTCTGCCCTACGGACTGCTGCCAGACGGCGTAGTCCTTGTACTGAATGCGCAGCGGCTCCAACTCTTCTCCGCTGTATAGGCGGACGAACTCTTCCACCAGCACGTCCATCGAAACGCCGTCGGAAACGATATGGTGCATATCGAACATCAAGAGATGCCGCTCAACCGCCAGTTCGACCAAGCCGACCCGAATCAAAGGCGGTTTCGCGAGATCGAACGGACGTACAAAAGCCAGCACCGTTTCTGCCGCTTCTTCCTCGCTTGCCCCGACATGTTCCACGGAAAAGTCCACATCCGGGTATACCCGCTGCACCGCTTCCCCGTTCGCCATTTCGAAGCCCGTGCGCAGGGTTTCATGGCGCTGAATCAGACTGCGGAATGCTTCCTCGAACCGGTTCCGGTCCAGCGCACCTTCGAGTATCAGCGTACCCGGCATGTTGTAGCTCAGCTCCGCTCCCTCAAGCTGATTGAGAATATACAAACGTTTCTGAGCGGACGAAAGCGGATAGAACTCCCTTTGTTCCACAGCAGGAATGGAAACATGCTCCTGCCGTTCCATGTTGGCGATTGCCTCTGCCATATCTTCAACCGTCGAATGACGGAAAACGTCTCTTAACGGCAGATCGACGTTCAGTTCCCTGTGCACTTTGCCGACAAGCGTCGTTGCCCGCAGGGAATGTCCGCCCAGGTCGAAGAAGTTATCGCCGATGCCGACTTCCTTCTGAAGACCGAGCACGTCCTGCCAGATGGCGCACAGCTTCGCTTCCAGCGGCGTCCTTGGCGCGATATACTCCGCGCCTCCGTCCGTGCCCGCTTCCGGCGCCGGCAGCGCCTTGCGGTCGACTTTCCCGTTCGGCGTCAGCGGAATCCGCTCCA
>NZ_KE150412.1:301608-776519 GCF_000411255.1 Paenibacillus sp. HGH0039
GACTCTCTGCCGACGCCTCCGGCGCGCAGCGTTCCGCCCAGCCGGTTTGCCCGCTCGTTGAGCTCCCGGTAGGACAGCTGCTTGTCTTCATAGACAACGGCCAACGCATCGGGAGTCCGGACCGCCTGTTCCTCGAACAGCCGGTGGAACGTCTGCACCTGCGGAAGCTCGGACATGGCCGGATTGAACGCTTCGAACAGCTGCTCTTTTTCCGAAAGCGTAAGCAGCTCCAACTGTTCGACGGGGATGTTCGGATCGGCCGCAGCCTGCTCGACCGCCCGGGTGAAATGCCCGTGAATCCCACGGATGTCTTCCTCGCTGAACGTATCCGCGTTATAGGTGAACCGGATCACAATCCGCTCGCCCGGAATAACCGTTATATCGAAATCGTAGTTCGTTTGCTCCGGGGCCTGAATGTTGGAAATGGCCAAAGCTCCGTTTCCTCCGATAAGCTGTTCGATCCGTTCCTCCATCGGATAGTTTTCGAATACCATGATATGACTGATAAGATCGCGTTTTTGCTCGCTAAGCGCCTGGATTTCATAAAGCGGGAACGTATCGTAAGCGCCCGAGGCAAGTGCCTGCTCCTGGGTTTTTCGCAAGACATCTGCCACAGATTGTCCCGCTTCGCTCCTAACCCGGACCGGAATCGTATTGATAAACAAGCCGATCATGCTTTCCACACCGGCGATATCCGCCGGACGGCCCGAAACGACGCAGCCGAACACGACATCCCGGCTGTTGTTATAAACTTGCAGAACAAGACCCCAGAGCGTTTGGACGAACGTACTCAGCGTCACCTGATTTTGCCTGGACACGCGCTCGATCCGCTCGCTCAGTTCCCGGCTGAATTCAAAATCCAGTTCGACCGCGTTGAAACTTTCCGCTTTACGCTGCGCTTTTTCCTGAGGAAGCTTCGTGTGATGGTCGTAGCCGTTCAAGTAACCGCTCCAATAGTCGGCTGCCGCGTTCCGATCCTGTTTCTCCAGCCATTCGATATAACGGGCAAACGGAGTAACGGGAGGAAGTTCCGGTTTTCTTCGTTCCAGAAACGCGAAATAGCTTTCAAACACTTCCTTGATCATGAAGGACATGCACCAGCCGTCCATCAGGATATGATGGTGGCTCCAGATCAAGTGCCAGGTTTGTTCATCGGTCCGCACAAGGGTCACCCGCATAAGCGAGTCATGCGCCAAATCAAATTTCCGGGCTTTGTCGGCGTTTGCCAGTTCAGCGAGTGCTTGCTCCCTCTCCGCCTCGTCAAGTCCGCTTATATCTGCGTAGTAAATTTCGCCTTTCCGCTGACGAAACACGATCTGAACCGGCTCATCTTTCCATCCGCTTATAAAATTGGTCCGAAGCGCTTCATGCCGTTGAATCAGCACATCCAGCCCTTTCGCAAAAGCTTCGGCGTCGAGGCTGCCCTGCAGATCGAACGTGACCTGCTCGAAATAGGCTTCCGAATCGGCGTCCAGCAGGCTGTGGAACAGCATGCCCTTCTGCATCGGAGTCAGCGTGTACACATTTTCCAGCTCGCCGATGGGGGCGGTGCGTGCCGTCAACTGCTCCAGCTCTTCTACGGACAGCTCCGGCAGCAGGACATCGCTCGGCGTAAGCTCCGGCAGATCCTTGGACAAGCAGTGCGCGATTACTCCCCGCAAGCTTGTTTCCAGGAGGCTCCCCAGCCGCTCAATCGACTCCCGGCGGTACTGTGTCGTGCCGTAGCGGATCGTAAGCTCAAGCGAACCCTCCGTGACCATTCCGTTCATGTCGAGCGCGAAATCCATCACCGCGTTTCCGCTGATATCGTTCCCGGTTGAGAACGGAGAAGGTTCCAGACCGCTGCTCTGATAATCCTGATCGAACTGGCCGAGGTAGTTAAAGCTGATTTCCGGATCGGAACCGAATAGGTCGCTCTCCCGCTCTTCCGGCATGTATTTCAGAATGCCGTAGCCGATTCCCTTGTTGGGAATACGCCGGAGTCCTTCCTTGGTCTGCTTGATCTGCTGGGCAACCGTCTGATCCCGGCCGCTCTCCAGCATGACCGGAAACTGGCTGGTGAACCATCCGACGGTGCGCGTAATGTCGACATCCGGCAGAATGTCTTCACGGCCGTGGCCTTCCAAATTCACGAGCACCCGGCTATGTCCCGTCCAGGCTTGGACGGCCATACCGAGGGCGGTAAGCAGAAGATCGTTCATCTCCGTATTGTAAGCGCGGTGCGCCTGTTTCAAGAGCTGCTCCGTCTCGCCTTCCGTCCATCTTACGGTCACGACATCGCTGTCTTGGAGCCTTGATTTCTCCTGTCCCAAATCTTTGGGCAGCGGCGCAAGTTCGATCCGCCCGATCTGCCTCCAGTAAGTCCGCTCGGATTCAAGCGCCGTACTACCCGCATAGCGGGACAACTGCCCGGCCCATGTCTGGAACGAGTCCGTTTTGTGCGGAAGCGAAATCGCTTGTCCGCCGAGAGCCTGTTCGTAACCGGCCGCAAAATCTTCAAACAAGATGCGCCAGGACACGCCGTCCACAACAAGATGGTGGATGGCCATGAGCAAATGGTCGCCATCCGTGCAGCGGAATAGGCCCAGCTTCACCAAAGGCCCCTTTTCAAGGTCGATACTTCCCTGGATTTCGCTCGCCTTCGCCTCAACGGCTGCCTTGCAGTTTCCGAGGCCCGTGAAATCAGCCACTTCCAGGCTGAACAATTCTTCCTCGGCCCCCCGGTTCCAAGCTTCATATCCGGTTCCGGTTTTACGGTAAACCGTACGCAGCGCGTCATGGTGCTCGACCAGCTTAGCGATCGTTTTCCTCAGAGCCGTCTCCTCGAAACCTTCCCTGCGGTACTGCATGAAGGCCTGATTGCTGTGGTGCGGGTCGGCCGGATTTTGCCCGAAAAACCAGCGCTGAATCGGCGTCAGCGTCACGGCTCCCGTCACCTCTTCCTGGCTGGCGGTTTTGCCGGCCGTTTGAAGCTGCGGGCTGAGGGACGCTATCGTCGGATAATGGAAAAGATCACGCATAACCAGCTTGTAACCGGCCTGAAGGAGCCTTGAAGAAACTTGCAGCGCTTTAATCGAATCGCCGCCAAGTCCGAAGAAATTGTCCGACAGACCGACTCTGTCTACGCCCAGCACGGACTGCCAGACGGCGGCAAGCGCCTGCTCCGCCGGAGTTCGGGGAGCGATGTATTTCACCTCTGCCTGTACGCTTCCTTCCGGCTCGGGCAGCGCCTTGCGGTCTACCTTGCCGTTCGGCGTTAGAGGCAGCCGGTCCAGACGCATCACGCGAGCCGGCACCATATGCGAAGGGAGTGTCTGCTCCAGATACGCGTGCAATTCTCTGGTATCGATTTCATATTCCGCCACCGCGTACCCGCACAAATACTTCTGGCCCCGCTCGTCGGTACGATCGGTCACGACCGCTTGGCGGATGCCGTCAAAACGCAGCATGGCCGTCTCGATTTCGCCGAGCTCGATCCGGTATCCCCGGATCTTCACCTGATAGTCGATCCGCCCGATGAAGTCCACGTTGCCGTCTTCCATCCAGCGAGCCAGATCGCCCGTGCGGTACAGGCGCTCCCCGGCAGCGAACGGGCTGTCCGCAAACTTCTCTTCCGTCAGTTCCGGACGGTTCATGTACCCCCGGGCGACGCCCGGCCCGCCGATGCACAGCTCGCCTAGAATTCCTACGGGAACGGGGTTCAACTGAGCGTCCACGATGTAAAATTTCGCATTCAGCCAGGCTTTGCCGATCGGTACGTTTCCGGCTTCCGGCAGCTTGGAGAGCGGTTCGTCGTAGAAGCTCGAATCAATCGCCGCTTCCGTGACGCCGTAGCTGTTGATGATCCGGAACCGAGAACCGAACCGTTCCTGCAGCTGCCGGTAATCTTCCACACTGCAGCTGTCGGAGCTGGTGATGAGAAGCTTCATCGAGCTCATATCGAGCCCCTGCTGCGCCACATGCTCCATAAACGGGATGATTAGCGCAGGCGTCGATTCGAACACGGTAATCTGCCGGCTCTGTATCCAGCCGTGCAGGCGTGTCGGATCGATCCGGTCGTCTTTCGGCACGATGACCATGGTGCCGCCGTTGTAGAGGGTCCGGGCGATATCCCCGACGAACACGTCGAAGGAAAAGCTCGCCAGCTGAAGCAGGCGTACGGGGAACTGATCGAGCCCGTATTCCTTGCGGTAAGCCGCTGCCGTATTCACCAAACTCCGGTGCTCGATCATAACGCCTTTCGGCCGTCCCGTCGTGCCGGAGGTGTAGATCACGTAGGCAAGGTCGTCCTGCCGACTCTCCGTCGGCGCGTTCTCCCTTTCTTCGCTGTACGACTTCTCGTCGTCCAGGCATAGAATCGTGCGAAGCGCCCCTCCTTCTCCCTGCCACGTTCCGGCTCTGTCCCTCAGTCCGCTTTGCGTCAGCAGTACGGCCGCACCGCTGTCTTCGAGCATGTAGCGGATGCGATCGGACGGGTAATCCGGGTCCAGCGGAACGTACGCGCCTCCAGCTTTCCATACCGCCATGACGCCGACGAGCAGATCGACCGAACGGTCGGCCAGAATGCCCACGACCGCTTCTCGGCCGATTCCGGCTCCGCGCAGCGAGCCCGCCAGGCGGTTGGCCCGATCGTTGAGTTCCCCGTATGTGAGCTGATTGCTCTCGTACACCACTGCCGCCGTATCCGGATTCAGCGCCGCCTGTTCCTCGAACAACTGGTGGAACGTTTTGTCAGGCGGAAGTTCGGACACCGGCGGATTGAATTCCGCCAAAATCTTATTCTTCTCTTCATTGCTCAGCATGGACAGCTCGCGCACGGTTTGCCGGGGATTAAGGACGATCCGGTCAATAATAGTAAACAACTGCTCCGAGATCCGTAAGATTTCACTCTCATCGAACAACTGAGCCCGGTAATCGATATTCAAATCAATTTCCTTATCGTCCAGCATATCTACAACGTGTACGGCAAAATCGCCCACTTCGTGCCCGGAATGACTGCTTTTCCGAATTACGCTGAGGCCGTCGTAATAAGTCCAGTTCACGGGCAAATATTCGATGTCCACCCGGAACAATTCGGGAACGTCCCACTGTTTGTTCCGCTCTCTTAAGTCTTGAATAAGCTGATTGTACGGGTACTTCTGGTGGCGGAGATTCGCTTTCTGTTCTTTGGACACATGCTGCAAAAACGCCAATACATGCTGATCCGGCTCGAGCAGCATTCGGGTCGCAACCGTACTCACGAACATCCCTAACGTCTCTTTCTCCTGCTTCGACGTCCGGTTCGCATAGATGGTGCCGACTGTAATATCTTCATTTCCCGTTACTTTATGGAGCAATATGTATAAAGCCGCCAAAAACACCGTAAAGGTACTGATGTTGTTCTCCTCGCTGAAACGCTGCAGCTGCTCGTAGCGCTTGCCTGCGAAAGGCACACTCACCCTGTCGGCCTCCGTACTCACGGAGTAAGGCGAACTCGGTTTCATTCGTGTAATTTCCGAGAAGGATTCGAACTTGTCCAGCCAGTAGGCTTTGTCCTTCTGGTAGCGATCCGAACGCTCGTATTCTTGTTCGGCGTAGATGTAATCGAGATAAGTCCCTTTGGCTTTAGCGTCCGGTTCTCGGCCGTCAATTAATTTCGTATAGTTTTCCATGATCGTCGTGCAAAGAAGATGCGATGCGATACCGTCCGCTATGCTGTGATGTATTTTGATGTTAAACCAATGTTCTTCGTTATTCAGATTAAACAGGCAGAATTGATACAGTTGTTCGTCAAAAATGGATAACGGCGTATGATTAAACTGATCCAGCCACTCTTTCGCTTCGGCTTCGCTGCCCATTTCCATATAGTCGCAGTGCGGTTCAATGTCCGATTCATTCGCAAACCACTGGACGGGTTCGCCGGATTCGGAAGACTCGATCCGGATTCGGAACGCATCGTGGTCCCGGACCAGCTGATAGATCGCCTGCATCAAAGCGTCGGTATTCACGGGTCCGCGAATAAACAAAGTACCCACGATGATTCCGACCGATGTATTCGGATACATCATTTCCATACTCCATATTCTTCGCTGCGCTTGAGTTAAAGCAAACCGTTTGTTCGTATTTTCTCTCACATCGACACTCTCCTGGTATAGAGATTCGTTTTCAGGTATGCAACCCTGTTATCTAATTCCACACTCCAAACTTTCAAAAAAAACTTGGACAAAAAGTGAAGGGGTACTTTCGGCAGGCTCGTCTAATGAATTGTCCGATGGGTAAAAATATTCCAAAACTTGACATTTGATGTCGGATAGAGATAATGAGTAAAGGTATCCTCCCTTCGCGGGCAGTTTAGCAAATGGATGAAATCATCCCGTCTAAGGGATTTTGCAACAAGAGATTCTTGCGTTTAAATCTAAAACTATTTTTGCTTCCAAGCTTTGTAGGAATTCCATTTGCTTCCTCTTCTTATAAAATTACATAATTCACCATCAATTACCAATTATAACTGATGTCCTCCCGGTAATCATGGTATTTTTGAACTATTTTGTATTAATTTAATAATAAGGTCTATTTTTATCCAATTTTACAAAATAACAACATTTCATGTGACATATGTCATTGCTGAAACATGTACATGTGTCGATTAAGCTCGATTCCCCACACCCTCTCTCCGTACCAAACCTCTATTCATTCCAAACGCAATAACGAACGAGCTGCATTGAGTATCCTTCCTATCCCTTTTTTATGGGGTTTAATTCACCTTCTCTGCGAATATAAATAAAGCGGTATTTACATAAATCGTCCTTTCCCTTGACGATGAGCTAATAGACGTTCTTTATTCTAAATAATGGGAAACTATTCAAGATGAGAATAAAGGAGAGAAAATTGGATGTTTACACGTTTGCTCCGCACCACCGCGCTTGTCCTGACCGTCGGTTCGACTCTGCTGACCGGCACGGTTATCCAGTCCGAACCCGCACATGCCGCAAGCAACATGGTACCCGATTACGAGGTAAAGATTTTAATGAGTCCGGCGGCCGTTCTGGGCTCGGATAACAAGCTCAAAAGCGACGTGCTGGATACGTTCGCCATGCCGTCCAGCGTTACCAAAATGAATGTGGCTTTCCTGGACACGAACGCCAAAACTATTTACACCGGCGGCTGGAGCCCCCGCATTCGTAAAACCGAAGGCGAGAGCAAATTCGAGCTGAGCTACAAAAAGCGGTACCCGATCGCAAACAACGATATCAACGCCGCACTTACGAAAGCGAACCAGGACGGATTCGACTCCAGTGACACGAACTACGAAGCGCAAGTCGAGTGGGGCTACCAGAACAAAACCTTGAGCATCACGCGGAGCAAAAATGCCAGCAAATCCGGATACAGCGGCATGGATCTTCCGTCTGTCAGCGATGCCCGCAGCCTGATGATCAGCAATGCGCCGGGCAAGTTTGACGATTGGCTCAGCAACGGCTGGGGCACGAGTCTGCTCGGAAGCTCCCGCTACTACGGGCCGGTGCTTGCCAAACGTTCGATCGGTACCTGGAACGGCTTGAAGCTGTACATCGAAGTATGGCCGATCCGGAACTCTGCCGGAACCGGCACCGAATACATAGTCGAAGCTTCGTTCAAGACGACGAGCGAATCAACCGCGTCCGCGAAGCACGATGAACTGATTGCACTGCTGCAGAGCAAGGGCTGGTTCCTCGCGCAGGATTCGCTCAAGACTCAGTTGATTATGGACCGCTACTGACGCCGGGACAAAAAAAGAACAGGTGTAGGCTATAAAAGCCTGCACCTGTTTGCGTTCGTACACCGCATATACACTGCCCAATATCCGCTCTCCGGCTGAAACTTCAGCTGCTTTGCATGACGCGGTTTCACGCTTCGCATTGCGCCGCCGTATAACCACCGCCGTGGACCAAAACCGCTCTGTACGGGGACGGCCCGCAGCTTTTCGCTGAAAGCACGGCAAGCCCTCCCGGATACCGTTTTAACTGTAATCTTCGATTACGAGCAATTTGCCGTCTTCAATTTTAAATACCGACTTTCCTTTAAGAGCGATCTTGTCCCCTGCTTTAGGACCGTGAGGCAGATCGGCCGCAAGAGTTCCCTCGTAATCAATCTCAACTTCGACCCGGTCGCCTTTGACCGCATAATCCGTAATTGTCTGACAACGCTGGGAGAACAGCTTTTGGGATTGTCCGGCTAATTCGCGAAAAGCGTCTTTTCCTTCCGTCTCCGCATTCACGACGCCGTTAGAGATGTTCCGGAACACAATCTCCTCATGCATAAGCAGAAGCATACCTTCGATATCGAAAGCATTATAGGCCTCCACGTATTTTTCAATCAAGCTTTTCGCCGCAAGGTTCTCCATCATGACGCTCCTCTCGAATAATTACTCGGTAACGCAAAAATCACGAAACAACTGTTCTTTCACCTGCCGGACAGGGTAATGCTCGGGATAGGTCGAGATCATCAGGGAAATCCCGTGGATGGCGGAAGAAAAATGAAGCGATCTGATTTCGGGTTCGGGAACTCCGAGTTTACGGAACATCTCACACTGGAGCTGAAACTGCCGGGCCATTTCCTCATTGAGCATCTGGCTGTACCGGGACAGCAGCAGATCTTCTTCGGGCTGCGTTTGGAGATGCAAATAAAACCGGTAAATTTTCGGATGCTGGAGCACATTGTCGATAGCGCCGTCGATGATATGTTTCAACTGCTCGGACGGGGTAGCCAGAGACGCCGCTTTCTGCATGACGTCTTCGATTTCTTCTATCCGGCTTTGTACCATGTCGCCGAGAAGTTCTTCTTTTCCTTTATAATAATTGTACAAAAGTCCTTTGGAAACCCCCGCCCTCTTCGCTATATCGGCAATAGAGGCGTTATAGTAACCCTTCTCTATAAAAACTTGCATGGCCGAAGTCCGGATGTTTTCTTGGGCAAGCTGGCGGACGCGCTCGTTTTCTTCCCTTGAACGCGGCATCAGATAGGGTCCTTCAGGAACTGTTCGATAGAACCGGCAGTTTCCGCGGGATGAGTCAATGTCAGCATATGGTCGGCACCTTCTATCCGGATGATTTTACACGAAGGCACACGCTTATATTCCTCCGCAACGCGTTCCATATCCCCCCATTCCACCGTTCCTTGCAGAAACAAGGTTGGCGCGCTAATCTCCTCTAAACGCTCGATCGCGGGAGGCTGAGGCCAGTTTACTTCGAAACTCTTCCATTCCGTAAAGACTCTGCGCATATAGTCCGTATGCATCTCAATCAGAAAATCCCGCTGCGGACTCGACATGACAACCCGGTAATTAGGCCCGGCCAAGGAAGTGCCGATCATTTTGTCGAGATCGGGGGCGAAAGAGTTTACTTGGGCCAGCCATTCCGTAAATTCTTTCGAGTAGGGAAAACCGGAAAGCGAAGGGGCGAGCAGAATGAGCCGGCTAACCATGGAAGGATAAGTCAAAGCGAAATCCGCTGCCGCCTGTCCGCCCATGGAATGACCGATCAGGGCAGCCTGCCCGATATTCAAATGGTCAAGCAGGCGCTTCAGATCTTCGACCAGATTGGCCGGATCGGTCGGAGCCGGGGATTTCCCGGTCCCCCGGCCGTCGAACGTGATCACCTGGAACGACTGCGCCAAAATCGGAGCGATGAACTTCCATTCGCGAGAGTCTACACCGGGACTGTGGATGAGCACGACCGGAGCGCCTTTTCCCTGTACTTCATAATACAAATCCATATACATGAACTCCTTTCTGTAGGTAAAATATTCCGTTCAGTACCTTTATTTTATTATTGAATGAACGTACAGTCAATATAAAATCTAACGTCGACTGAAACAACGAGGTGGCCGGGCCTGTTTCCATCGTAACAAAAAGACCCTGACAGCTATGTGTCAGGGTTCTTTTTAGTTACAAGAAATGTTAATAGATGTCCCGCGCATCGGGAGCAAGAAGTTGAACTTGCCGCAAATACGGTTTGATCTTCTCCGCTTCTTCCGCAGGATAAACATATCCGAATTCGGCCGCCACTTGTAGGGCAGCAGGCTCAAAAAGCTCTCCCATCACATACAAAGCGTTCCACACCTGGTCATAACTGCCGTTTTCATAGGTCGACAAAAGCTTGTTCCAAGATTCTTCATCCAGGTACCGCTTTAGAAATTTGCCGTTCTTCCCGATACTGAGCGAGAAGCCGGTATCAATCCCGACCTTCCATTCCAGCATTTTGAGCAGCATCGCCCGGACCAGGTTCAAATGATCGATCGCATACAAAATCTCCTGTCTCCACAAACCTTTGGCGACATAGGTGGACACCCACCAGAATTCGTTGCAGCAATCGGCGTAAAATTCGGCGTTGGGACGCTGCACCCAGTAGTCTTCATCGGTCGGAGGCGGTATGACCGGCAGAGCGTTGTCCTTGTCGAGCAGGATCACCGTCAGCTTGTCTTCCCGGCAGTACATCTCTTTCTCCTCAAGAGGAATAAGCATCAGGTCTATCCGATTCCCGTCTTCAAATAACATGAGATAGGTAAAACGGTTTCCCAGCTCGTTAGGAAACAGAGCCATCTCTTCCGGCGTCTGCATAATCATCCGTTCCCCGAAAACGTTCACCCATTCCGGGTCGTTTAGAAAAGACTCCCTATCCGTGACGAGATAGACGATATCGTAATCTCTGAAAATGTCTTTGGGAACATTCGGATTCGTCCTCGAACCGTTCAACCCGACCGCTCTTACACGGCTGTCATTCTCCGCCACTTTCAATACCAGATTAAATATTTCTTGTTCCGAACGCATAGATCGGCACCTCCTGAGTTTTCATGTTCACATTTTGAAAGGAAAACGTTTCAAGGAGGTCCCCGGATATCCGGTAAACAGAGTTATATAAAATGTTCCGCAAATGTCATCAGCTTATCCTCCCGGATAAAAATTGTAAGAAAGGGCTGCCAAAAAGCCCGATTCAGCTGCGTATGTATGTGACGGCTTTCTTGCTTTGGCCCGGTGCTAAAAAGCCGGCCGTATCTTATAATGCGCTGCGCCAAATTTGCGGCAGTTAGGTTGAAAACCGGCTGTACAGCTTCTAATATATTTTACTCTATTTGTGGGACGGATGGAAATTTTCTCTTTTTGAGATGGGAGCTATCGCTGAACAAGACCCTTACCTTTATAGGGTGGGGGTTAGTGGTTCGAGCTTACAACTGGTCATAAAGAGAAATACGAATGAATAAAAAGAACCCGCTCCCCTTATAAAACGGCAGCGGGTTCTATTTTAATCAGGCTTAGGGATCGGGCAGTTCTACCCGTAAACTCTGTCCGTTTGCGCCCGTTTACGCGACTCCGTATTTACCGTGAGGTCGAGCATCGGCACGTTCCGCGGCGGCCAGCGCCCGTTCCGGCTCCTCAGCCGTATCCACCGTTTCATTCAGCCGTTGCATAGCGGCCAGGCCTGCCGTATTAAGGAGGTTCCACGGTTTGTTATAGTGCGGCTGGAAGAAGAAATCCACAAAAGCAAGCTCCTGAACGGTCATCCGGTTCTGGATGCAAACCGACAGCGTATTGACGGCCTGGGTCAAATCCGCTTTCGACATCACTTGCGCTCCCACCAGGCGGCCGCCTTCCGCTTCGAAAACAAGTTTGAGCATCACATCGTCATAGGTCGGCATAAATTCCGGCCGGTTGTTCTCATGAATGACGACGGCCTTCACATTCATGCCCGCCGCAGCCGCGGCTCCCTCCGTAAGTCCCGTCGAAGCGATATTCCAGTCGAACAGCTTAATGGCCGACGTGCCCTGGGTGCCCTGATACCGGACGGCCGGCTTCAGCAGGTTCATGGCGGCCAGCGTTCCCATGCGGACGGCATTCGTCGCCAGCGGGATGTAAGCCGCTTCGCCCGTCGGATTATACCGGACGGCACAGCTGTCTCCGGCGGCGAGCACGTCGGGATGGCTCGTGCGCATATAATCGTCCACGAGGATAGCGCCGCCCGGCAGCATATCCACCTGGCCTTTGAGCAGATCCGTTCCGGGACGGAATCCGATGCACAGCACGACCATGTCGGTCTCGAAAGTGCCGTCGGTCGTCACGACTTCGCGGACCTTGCCGTCCGTACCGCGGAATCCTTCGACGGTCCGTCCGAGCGCGAGCCGTACTCCCCGTTCCCGGAGTTCCTTGTCGGCCAAGCCGGTGAACTCGGGGTCCAGGTACTTGGCCATGACGCGGTCCATGTTGTCGATCAGCGTCACGTCTTTGCCCAGATCGCGGAACGCTTCGACCAGCTCGATGCCGATATAACCGGCTCCGATTACCGTGATGCGCTTCGCGTCCGCCGCGCGGGCAATGATTTCACGGGCATGGCCGTAGTTTTTGCACAGCTGGATGTTCTCCAGCCCGATGCCTTCCATCCGGGGAATGACCGGCCACGAACCTGTCGTCACGACCAGCTTGTCGTAGGTGTCGCTGAACTCTTCCCCGCTCTCCAGGTTGCGGGCCCGGAGCGTTCTGGCCTGCACATCGACTTCCAGCACTTCGTGGCGCATCCGGGTAACGACACCGAGCCGGGCAAGCTCTTCCGGGCTGCTGTAGAAAAGCCCCTGTGCATCCCCGATCACTCCGCCGACATGAAGCGCGATTCCGCACGAAAGGAACGAAATAGTATCATTGCGCTCGTAGACCGTGATTTCCGCGTCGGGATATTGTGTTGCAATGTTTTTAACTGCGGCGGTTCCTGCGTGTGTGCATCCGATTACGGCAACTTTGAATGTCATGATGATAGCCTCCCGAAATTTTATTTAGTGAATTAATTCACATACTTTCTTTAAAAAAGAGCTGTTGGCGATTAACCAAAGCGGATAAATGAATAATAATGGATCAGGTTTAGTCTGTGAAATAAATCACAATGTCTTTATGGTCTTATATTACACCTTTGCTACAAAAGATGCAAGAGGTATTTATGCCGGTGCGCGATGCCTGCCACAGGTATACGGCAAAAAGCCGCACCTGAGTGCGGCATGCAATTATCTTTTTTATCTCTTGCTCTTGTTCTTGTTGTTATCCTTGCTCTTATCCTTGTTGTTATCCTCGCCCTCGCCCTCGCCCTTGCCCTATCTATTACTCTTAGCGATCCGTTCGGCTCCGGTTCTCTTCATCCGTCTCGGCAATCCTGCCCGTAACGGCCCGTATCATCAAAGCGTGCGGAACGTAAGTCCCCGGCAGTCTACGGGAATGGCAAACGCCTGCTCCACCCCGCTGTTGGTGCGGATTGTCACATTCAGAGTGAGACGCTCGGGAGCTTCCTCGCTCCACGCACCGCTGCTCAGCCATCCGTATCTCTCCTTGCCCGGCTGGATCACCGCCTGCTCGAAATCCGGATTAACCTGCGCAGCACGTACCTTCTCCGAGTGCCGGCCCGGCAGGCCTTCATTCGTAACGACGGAGACGCTTGCCAGATCCGGCGCGATCGACTCACGGTCCGAAAGATTCCGGATCGTCACCTCGAAATCCGCCGTGTCGGCCTTAAGCCTGACGGCATGCACGGTTACTTCGATGTTATTTGCGGTTTGTGTCACGGGCAGCTGAGCGTAAGTCTTCTCGCCGGCGGATTCAACGCTTCCGGCAGGCACCGGCACCTTAATATCTGAGGTCCCGCCCGCTCCCGGGAGAGCCGCCTTGCCATCCGCCATACCGGAATCCGGCAATGCGGGCCGCATGGCCGTTCCGTTCAGCATCAGGCTTCCGGAAACAATCAAAGATCCTAGCAGAACGCTAACGATCATTTTGTTCATCATAAACTTTCCTCCCTCTTCCCTTACCGAGGACTCTTCCAACTGTGTACCGTTAGTTCCAGCCGGCCGTCAGCTTCTGCCTTGTAAAAGCGCGTAACCGCCTGTCCGGCCTGATCCGCTTCCACGGCTCCGTCCCCCCGGCTGATCCGGTACTCAAAAGCCGCATAAAGCGGAACGGTGAGTCGTGCGGAATATACGGCGGGTTCGCCCGCTTCTCTGCGAAGCGGAATCCAGCTGTACAAGGCCGCGGTTTCCGGCGTATCCGCAGGCACGTGCACAAGCAGCTCAAGCGTGACATGCTCCTTGAGCTCTCCGGCGACACGGATCGGCCGTGTTGCGGACAGGCCGCCGTAACTCACCTTAACGGCGGTCTCCCCTTCACGCCCGGGCACCAGGGTGCCGTCTTCACGCACCTCCAGAATCGTCCCGTCTTCGGCCGCGTAATCCGCCCTTAGCAGCGACATTTTAAACCCGCTGTCAAATTCCGCGATCGGATTCAGACGTATTCCCGGTCCCCGGATACCTGCGATTCCTTCTCCCTCCAGGCTGAGCTTGGCGGGAGTTCCTTTTTTCCCGAACATATGAAGAAGCGGAGACGCCACTCTCGCGGCCCAGTCCTTTTCCGAATGAGTGCCGGTCGGGTCCAGATAATAAACGAGCTCGTCATCCGGTTTATAGCCCAGCCGCAGAAGGCTTTCCGTCGCTTCCCGCACATGCTTTTCCAGAATCAGCGTGCCCTCGCAGCTCCCCAAATCGATCCAGATCCGGGATAACGGGACTTTATCCGTCCAGGTATGATACTGACGCGCTTCCTCCAAAGTTACGGGATCGACGCAGTAAAAATAGGGCGACAGGATGGCCAGCTTCCCGAACAGGTCCGGGCGGCGCATGCCGATATGGTAGGTCACTTGACCTCCCCGGGACGATCCCATCATGGCCGTGTGCTCCGGCCCTTTTTTCGTGCGGAACAGCGAATCGATATACGGCATCAATTCATCGGTGATGAACTGTTCGTAAAGCTGCCCTTTCGGCCGAATTTCCACTTTGTCGCTCAAATAATCTACGCCTTCCAGCTCGTGAGTGAATTCATCCGACCGCTGCATGCCCATATTCGCGATGCCGACCACGATGATTTCTTCCATCAGACCGTTTTGAACGAGCCGGTCTACCGTTTCATGAAGGTTCCACGAATAGCCGTTGAAGGCAGGATGAAAAATATTTTGTCCGTCATGTACGTACAATACCGGATAACGCCTGCCGCTCTCTTCGCTGTAACCGGGCGGAAGATAAACGAACAGATCGCGGCGGTTGTTCAGAAAGGCCGAATAAAACTGTTCGATTTTCAACAAACTCGACAGACTCTTCATCCGTTTGCCGCCTCCTTTGCTTCCGTTACTGGCGGAACGTCAACCCAGTGTTCCACTTTGTAAGATAGCTCCAGCCCCTCGCGGGCCGTAAATTTGCGGTAAGGTATTTCCTTTCCGCTTGCGTACGTTTCGTGCTTGCCGAGGCCGCGCGAAATGCGGAACTCGAAGGAAATACCCCGCGGCACTTGGAACGTGCCTCCGTAGAGCCTTTCTCCGATCATCGGCAATTCGATGCCCGCATAGAGCGTATCCGTCTTCGGCGTGCAGACCGGCACTTCGACGAACATCGTAACGCTGACCGTATCGGAAAGATGCGGAACCACGGTCAAGTCCAGACTCGCCGTGAGCCCCTGCCCGTTGTAGCGGACGGTGACGCTTCCTTCCCGCTTAGGAAGGAGCCTGCCTTCGGCCGTCACCTCGACGATACCCGGGTCCGTTACTTCATAGTCCGCGTCCAGATCGGTCATCATAAAGCCGCTGTCATAATGAACGACAGGATTAAGCGCGCAGGACGGACCCTGCAGACCGATTCTTTCCGGGCCGTGAAGATCTAGGCGTACAGGAGTTCCGATTTCGCCGAAAAAATACAGAAGAGGCGCATGGACCCTGGCCGCCCAGTCTTTCTGGGAATGGCCCGAGCCGACGGCGAAATAGTACATGAAATCGCCGCCCGGCTTGTAGCCCGCGTCCATCAGCGTATCCGCCACTTGTCTCACATGCTTCTCCATAACCGTGAAGCCTTCCGCGTCCCCGACATCCATCCATATTTTCAGCGGTTTTTTATCCGTATAGACGCAGCTCAGCCACCGGTCTTCCATCGTGGCCGGATCTACGCTTACGAAGAAAGGGCACAACGCTCCGATCATGCCGAACGTTTCCGGCTGCCGGAAGCCGATGTTGTAAGATACAAGTCCTCCGGCGGACGAACCCATCAGAGCGGTATGTTCTTTCTCCGTCAAGGTCCGGTAGGTGGAATCGATGAACGGTTTCACTTCACGGACGAGAAACGTTTCGTATAATTCGCCTTGATTCGTGGTGTTAAAAATGTTGTGGCCGTCCGGATTGGCGTGCATATATTCGGCGATGCGCGCGTCCTCCACATGCGAAACGGCGACGACGATGATTTCTCTCATCCTGCCCTGCGCAGTCAGCTCGTCGACGGTGAGATGAACATCCCAGGACTCGCCCTTCCGGTCTTTGAAAAAAACATGCTGGCCGTCCTGCATATACAGGACGGGATACCTTTTCCGGTCGTCCGAGTGATAGCTTGGCGGCAAATACACATAAATCGTCCGCTCGTTTTTCAAGGTATGAGAATAAAAAGGATTGATTTCAATTAACCGCGATGAACTCACCGTGAACTCTCCTTTGAAACGGATCGTTACGGAGTGCCAGACAAGTAGTAAAATTTTTCAGGATCTACATAGTCCGCATCTTGAATGTAACGATCCATTTTATGAACTATTTCCTGATAGTCATTCAAATCGAACGTAATCCTCCCTACCGTACCGGGAAGGACCTGCGGACAATGGCACGTGCATACGGCGGCAATGCGGGTCGTTTTTTTCAGCACTTCAAGCGCCAGAAATTCGTTGATCACGATCCCCGGCTTGCCTTCAAAACGCGCCAGAAATTCGTTCAGCTGTTCCGGACTGTCATACGTGCAAATCCGTTCATCCTCCAATCCGGACTGTTCCCGAATGAAACCGGCAAGCTTCGCGTTGTTGTAAGCATCCGTGACCAGAAACTCCGGCCGCCCGCCAAGTGCAGCCTCGCAAGCCCGGAAGCTTTGCGCGAAATCCGGAATGATTTTGTGAAACAGCGAATCGTCGATATAACTGTCGATGACAAAAACGGGTATACCGAAACCGAAATAATTCGAGATCGTGCCGAACCGTTCCTGATCCGCATTAAGAAGGAAAACGCCGTCCAAATTCCGCTCCATGATCATTTTGTAATCCGAAAGCTGGCTTCGGACCTGCATAAAAATGATATGGTATCCGAGTTGTCCGCAAATCTGTTCGATTTTGCTTACCGTTTTGGCATATTTAAAATCGGACCAGTACTGGTCTTCGTGCTCCTGAAACAGCAAAATGCCGATCAGGCCCGTTTTTTTGATTTTTAACGATTGCGCGGTCCGGTTCGCCACGTATTTAAGCTGCCGGGCGGCTTTCATCACCTTGACGCGCGTTTCGTCCGAGATGGACTGGGTCTTCACATCGTTCAAAATATACGAAACGGTGGCAATGGAGACGCCCGCCGCTTTGGCTATATCTTTGATGGTTGCTTTCTTCATCCTAATCGCTCCTACTTAAACGTTTAGGTTGATTAAAGCATATCCCCTTGTCCGGTGTCAAACCGCCCCAGGGGCACCGATGCGACCAGCCAGCCGAACGGAGGCAGCGCTGCCGAAAGGCCGTTCTCGGTCCGGACAAACGACCCCTGGCCGAGAATCACTTCGGCTTCGGGCAGGATGCGGCTGCCTCTCTCCCGGCCCGGCAGAGGCCCGCTTTGCCCATTCGCGGCGGACGAGACAGGTTCCGGCTCGAAAACGTGGCAGGACGCCTCCCGGTTGCTGTTGTTCACGCAGATGTAAAGCTCCTCCTCCGCGTTCTTTCTCAGCACGATAAGCTGATCCTTCTCCGCGTAAACAAACCGGAAAGTGCCTTCACTCAAAGCGCGGCGTGTCCGCCGCAGCTCGATCAGCATGCGGTAAAACGCGAGGAGGCCGTGATTTTGCCGGGCCGTATCCCACTGCATCGGCTTCCGGCAATCGGGGTCAGGTCCGCCCTGCATTCCGATTTCGTCCCCGTAATAAATGCAGGGAGTTCCGGGGAGCGTGAACTGGAGCAGAACCGCCAGCTTCGCTTTCGCCTCGTCCGGTATCCGGGTCAGAAGCCGCGGGGTGTCGTGGCTGCCCAGGATGTTGAAGGCCGCCTCGTTCACCTGCTGCGGATAGGAAGCGAGCAGGCGGTTTATCCGGCTGCCAAGCTCCCGGGCATCGATTTCGCCCTTGGCGAAATAGTCGAGAATGGCGTCGGTGGCGGGATAGTTCATGACCGCGTCGAACTGGTCCCCCTGAAGCCACGGCATCGCATCGTGCCAGATTTCGCCCAGGATGTAGAAATCGGGCTTCAGCGCTTTCAACTTCTTGCGGAATTCCCGCCAGAACTCGTGATCGACTTCGTTGGCCACGTCCAGCCTCCAGCCGTCGATATCGCACTCCCGGACCCAATACTCCGCCACGTCAAGCAGATAGTTTCTGACCTCGGGATTGGCCGTATTGAGCTTTGGCATGTGGGACTCGAACGCGAAGCAGTGATAAGACGGTCTCGGTTCCGTCCGCAGCGGATATTCCTTGATGTGGAACCAGTCCCGGTAAGGAGACTCCGGGCCCTTCTCGCGCACATCCCGGAACGGAGCAAATCCTTCTCCGCTGTGATTGAACACCGCATCGAGGATCACGCGGATGCCTCTTTCGTGGAACGCGGCAACCAGCTTTTTCAGCAGCGCCGTATCCCCGAAAGCCGGATCGACTTTCCTGTAATCGGCCGTATCGTACTTATGGTTCGTCGCCGCTTCGAACAGCGGTGTAAAATAGATCGCGTTTACGCCGAGCGAAGTCAAATAGTCGATGCGGTCGTACACTCCCTGCAGGTCTCCGCCGTAAAAATCGTACGGCCCCGGATCGGAGTCGCTCCACGGGCGGACGCCCGGGGGATCGTTGGCCGGATCTCCGTTCGCGAATCGGTCGGGGAAGATCTGATAGAAGACGGCTTCCTTCACCCAAGCCGGCGGCTTCAGCACCTCTTGCGGCCACAAAAACGGATAATCGAAAAAAGTGAGCGGATCCTGCGATTTTTCCGTGCCGAACCCTTTCTCCGTCAACCATACGACCTCTTCTCCCGAAGTCAGTTTAAAAGCGTATCTCAATCTGTAATGCGGCGGGACAAGCTCTCCTTGCCAGTAGTCGAACAATTGGTCGCTGCCCGTTTTGTACAGCCTTGTTTCAAGAGCAGTCCGCTCCCAATCGTATTTGTCTCCGTGCAGCGCGTGCACCGTGTCAACATCGTCTTTCTTCGTGCGCAGCCGGATATGCACGGTACGCTCGTCGTAGGCATAGCAGTAAGCCTGCCCCGACCGGTGGTCAATCGCTTCCAGTAACATGGTCTGCTCCTTTTTCTCCTAGTATTCCGCTCTATTCTCTATCCTTTGTCCGCCCCTGCCGTAATTCCGTGGATGAGATACTTCTGGAAATACATGTACAGGCAGGTAATCGGAAGAGCCACAAGCACGGCTCCGGCGGCGAACAGTGTAAAGCTCGAATTCGTCTCGGTGGCTACCATGCTGTACAAGCCTTGGGCCAGCGTCATTTTTTCCGAAGACCTCAGTACGATTTGCGGCAAAATAAAATCCATAAACGGCGTGATGAAGCTGTTCAGAGCGACGAAAGTAACCGCCGGCAGCGACAAGGGGAAAATGATTTTAAAAAACGCGTCGGCGTGGCTCCCCCCGTCTATGAATACCGCCTCCTCCAGGCTCTTCGGTATCGTATCGAAATGCCCCTTCATCACCCAGGTTCCCATCGAAACGGAGCCTCCCGCATAAATGAGAATCAAGCCCAGGTGCGTGTCCAGCAGCTTCGTCTGAAGCAGGAGAACAAATAGGGCCATGACGGATAAGAAGCCCGGAAACATTTGCAGGATGAGCAAGGTCATCAATCCCTGCTGCCGGCCCTTGAACCGGAACCGGGAGAAGGCATAGGCCGTCGCGGCCACAAGCGTTGTCGACACGACGGCGTTCACCAGGGCGATCTTGACCGTATTGCGGTACCACAGCACAAAATCCGTCTGCTTGATCAATTCGGCATAGTGGGCGAAAGTGGGATGATCCGGGATCATCCGGCTGACCAGGAGACTCTGCCCCGGATTCAACGAAGTGCCGATCACCCACAGAATCGGGTAAACCGTTGCGACAAGTAGCGCGATAAAAACGAGATAGATCCCCATAACGGTCAGATTGTCTTTAAATTTCCTCATGCAGACCCATTCCTCTTCTCAAAGTGCCTTCATCCGTCTGTAATTCCATAAGGAGAACAGGGCAATGAACACAAACATAATGATGGAGACGGCCGAGGCCATATTGAACTGGCTCTGATTCAGCGTCATTTTGAAAATCCACGAAATCAGGATATCCGTACTTCCGGCGTAATAATAATCGGGATTGTTCGGCTTCCCGTCCGTCAGCAAATAAATCAGATTGAAGTTATTGAAGTTAAACGCAAACTGCATAATAAAAATCGGTGCCGTGGCGAGCTTCACAAGCGGCAGCGTAATTCCGAAAAATTTCTGCGCCGCGGTAGCCCCGTCCACATCCGCCGCTTCGTACAGATCGCGCGGCATCGTCGTCAAGATCCCCGCCATCAGCGCCATCAGAAAAGGAGTCGAGAACCACAGATTCACGAGCAGAATCGACGCTTTGGCCATCGTCGGATCGGACAGCCAGGACACCGGCGGCAAGCCGAGGCTGGCCAGAAACCCGTTGACGGGACCGAACGAGCCGTTGAGCAGCACGCGGAACACCAGAATCGAAATGAATTGCGGTACGGCCCAGGGAAGCATAAAGGCGGTTCTCCAGAACTTTTTGAAGCGGATACGCGGGTGATTGATCATCATCGCCAGAAGGAGTCCGCTAAAAAAGACCGTTATCGTGGAGGCCGCCGCCCAGACGATATTCCACAGCGAAATGCCGAGGAAGGTCGACCGCCACGCTTTCTGGGCGAACAGGTCGTAAAAGGTCCGGAGTCCGGTCCAATCGACCAGCGAACGGTCCGGAATATGGCCGGGCGCCGAATAGTTCGTAAACGCGATCATCACGTTAAACACGAGCGGGATCACCGTTACGAAAAGGACAAACACGAACGCGGGCAGCAGAAGCAGGTACGGAAAATGCTTGAACTTCGCCTGCTTCACCGACGCCCGAAATCCGGGAACGGGCTTTCCTCTGTCTCTCAGCTCTCCGTTCTTCCATGCGTCCGCAATGTTCAGGGCGTAGAACCCGATGAACAAAAGCACGATTACGCAGGTCATCACTCCATTGATCATCAGAAAGATGGAATGGTCGCCGGGTACGACTTTGCCCCGGACCACTTTGGTCGGCACGTCACCCAGGCTGATCAGTCCGGCGATTCCCCGCAGGGCCAGCGGGCAGTAGCTCCAGATAAACAGCTGTGCCGAAAGGAGAAACAGAAGCCCTTTGACAATCTGCCTGTTGTAGAGCTGCCCCAGGCCGATGAGTACCGCCGAGCCCGCAGCGGCCCGTATCCGGTGCCGGCGATTGTTTGGATTTACTTGCATACGTCAGACCGCCTAACTTAGGTTTTGATGTTCCGCTTATTTCGTTGTTTTCATCGCGGTTTTGATTTGTTCCACGGCCTTCGTCAAAACGGCGGCCGGGTCCTGGTTCTCGTTCCACAGCGAGGAAATAGCGGTTCCGGCCGGCACCCAGACGTTGCCCATCTCGGGAATCGAAGGCATCGGCACCGAATGCTTCGCCTGCTCCAGGAAAGCGGGCGCATATGGATCGGACGTAAGGACAGGGTCCGTCATGACGTCCTGCCTCGGAGGCAGCTGAGCCGTCATTTTAAACCGCTCGATCAGATGGTCTTTGCTTGTCGCATAGCTTGCGAACAGCTTTGCCGCATCGGGGTACTTCGTGTACGAATTGACGTACAGGGCCCGGATGCCGGAGAAACTTACGGGATGCTCCCCGTTAGGCAGCAGCGGCAGCGGAGCGACGCCGAACTCGAAGTCGGCTTTGGACAAGCTGGAAATAAGCCAAGACCCGTTAATGACGGAGGCTGTTTTTCCCTCCTGGAAAAAGCCCGTGATTATATTGTCGTTGATATCGTGGATATTCAGCGGCAGAATCTTTTTAAGCGATTGCAAATACTTGGCTCCTTCGACCGCTTGCGGGCTGTTCAGCCCGATATCGTTCGGATCGGTGCCTTTGCCGCCGAAAACATAACCTCCGTAGCCGGCAAGGAACGAATACGACTGGTACAGCTGTCCGACGTCCCACATCAGGGCGAACTTTTTGTTCGCCGGATCGTTGTAGGTTTCGGCGAACTTTACGATCTCCTCGTATGTTTTCGGAGCTTGAGGCATCGCTTTTTTATTGTAAAAAAGCGCGTACGTGTCGATGGCCGTCGGAAATCCATAGAGGGCGCCGGAATAGCTGACGCCTTCCAAAGCCGAAGGCAGCAGCTGCTTTTTGTCCTCTTCGCCGAAAGCGTCATTTTCCAGCACAAGGCCGGTCATGACGGCATTGCCGAGCTGGTCGTGCGGCGCGGAGAAGACGTCGGCTCCGATTCCGGCCGGACCGTCGGTGGTCAGCTTTTTCACGGTATCGATGGCCGGGACGGGCTCCACCTTTACGGGAACTCCGTATTCCTTCTCGAAGCTTGCGGCGACGGTTTTTAAATAATCCAGTTCGGGACCCTTCGATTCCCATACGACGAGTTTGGCACCGCTTTCGGGTTTGAGCTCCTTCTGCTGCGCATTTCCTCCGCCCTGTTCCTGCGGCTGCGCGGAAGGCGAAGGCTGATCGTTTCCGCAACCGGTTAAGCCGGTCACGCTCAAGAGAACGGCAATTCCGGCGGAAAATAAGCGTTTGGACATGATGTTTCCCCCTTCATTTGAGTGCTGAATCGTTTAAGTACTGAAACGTTTAAGTAATGCTTAACCACATCATAAAGGGTAGCTTTCCAAGGAGTCAATGATAAAAAATGGTAAATGCGTATGCCCTTATTCATAGGGTGGTCTTCCTTACAACCGTTCAAACATTTTTGACCGTCATAAATTTTGACACCCCCTAAGATTTGGTTTACAATCTATTCAAATTGTTCTCTTCGCATGTATAAGGAAAGGGGTATCCGATCCATGAAGAAAAAGTCTTTGGGGTTTCTGTCCGCCGGTTACGGATACTCTACCGCTGTTTTTTTCTAGAATTCACTTTTATGGGTGAAGTCTGTCCAAAAGTGAGTAGTGAAAACGGCAGGTCATTTATAGAATGCGAGGTCATATAAAATGGAAAACTCCAAAATCATTCGAAAAAATCCGGCAGGTGTATACAGCCCCGTAGGCAACTACACTCACATTACTAAAATTCCAAGAAATGCAGAGCTGTATGTTACTTCCGGTCAAATCGGAGCGGATCCGCACGGTAACATTCCCGATAGCATGAACGAACAAATCCGGAATACGTTCGATAATATCCGAACCGTCTTGCACGCTGAGGAACTATCATCCGAACATATTATTAAAGTCAATATATGGGCTACCCAAAAAATCGACTGGGATTTTCTATATGAAAAATGGGCCGAATTGTTCGGCCTCAATTATCCCGCCATGACGGTCGGCTATATCTCGGAATTAGGATTGCCCGAACTCAAAATTGAAATTGAAATATGGGCGGCTAAAGTCTAACCCCGTTCCCTTCATCTCCCTCACGCAAATGATCATGGCGTGGGGGTTTTTTGTTGATTTTAAGGCCGGACGGACACTTTGCTTCGTAAAAACTTGCGTCAGTCTGAGCTCTCGCCATCTTTCGTCTTACGCCATTCCTCACACCACATCATTAAAATAAAAAGACCGCGGTAATCGCGGTCCTGTAAGTCTGAATCCTGCCGCTTCGCCGGTACTTTCAAGGGAACTGCATCCTGTACAGTTCTTTATACCTTCCGCTTCGGCGAAGAAGAACGTCATGCTTTCCATATTCCACAATTTCTCCATGTTCCAGAACGACAATCTGATCGGCATTCTGAATCGTGGATAGCCGGTGGGCAATGACCAGACAAGTCCGGCCGGGAAGAAGGCGTGACAGCGCCTGCTGGATTTTTTGCTCGGATTCCGTATCCAGGGCTGCCGTCGCTTCATCCAGGATGATCAGACGGGGATCTTTCAGGAAGGCTCTGGCGATAGACAGCCGCTGTTTCTGTCCGCCGGACAGTTTGACGCCTCTTTCCCCTATCGGAGTGTCATAGCCTTGCGGCAAAGCGGTTATAAACTCGTGCGCGTTCGCGGCTCTCGCGGCCGCTTCGATTTGTTCGCCCGATGCGGCAGGCTGTCCGTACGCGATATTTTCGCGGATCGTGCCGTTCAGCAGAATGACTTCCTGCGATACGATTCCCAGTTGGTTTCGGAGAGACTGCTGTGTGACCGCCTTCAGCGGGTAGCCGTCTATGTAGATATCTCCCCGCTGCACGTCGTACATACGGGCGATCAGGTCCGCAATGGTGGATTTACCGGAGCCCGACGAACCGACCAGAGCCGTCGTCTCGTTCCCGCGAAGCTTCAAAAAGAAGCTTTCGAGCACAGGCTGCCCTTCGTCATAAGCGAAATCAACGTCGTAGAAAACGATTTCGCCTTTAACGGGCGGCAGCACAATCGCGCCTTCCTGGTCGCGGACCTCCGGAACCGTATCCAGAATATCCCGGATACGTTCGAAGGCCGCTGCCGATTGCTGGATTTTCGTAACCAGCCTGCTGAAGGAACGGATAGGCGCCTGCAGTAGGCGCAGGTAAGCGAGATACGCGACGACTTCCCCCACAGTCAGGTTACCCTGCATCGTCTGCCAGGCTCCGAACAGAAGAACAAGCGTCATCCCTATATAATTGAGCCAATCGGTCAGCGGTGAGAAGAGCGCCGAAAGCCGCGATGCCGAAACCGCTGCGATCCGGTTCCGGTCGCTCAGCTTCACGAACTGCTTTTCTTCGTTTTCTTCGCTTGCGAAAGATTTGATCATGCGGATACCGGACAGGGTATCCTGCAGGAAGTTGTTCAGCTCGGCGGAGATTTGACGCACCCGTCTATACGCGCTTTTGATCCGCAAGCTGAAAAAACGGGACGATATAAATAAAAAAGGCAGGGGCGCAACCGTCAAAAGCGCCAGCTGCCAATCCACATAAAACAGATAGCCGCATATCGCGACGAAAGTGACAAAATCGGCAAGAATGGATAGGCTCTCGGCTGACACCAGCTCCTGAAGCTGGTTAACGTCTCCGGTCAATCTCGCCATAAGATCCCCTGTCCTGCTGCGGTCAAAAAACTTCACATCCAGCCTTAGCGTATGGGTGTACAGTTTATTGCGCAGCCCGAGAATGGCCTTCTGGCTGACAACGGTCATAACGTAACTTGAAGTAAAATGAAGGAGTCCGAGCACGAGAGCCGTCAGAACAAGCAGCCCGCCCGTTTCCAGCAGGGCGTCTACCTTTTTGCCTGGAATAATGTTGTCGATAACGGTTTTTGTCAGCTGCGGAATGATAAATTCACAGAACGAAATGAACAGGACGGCCAGCGCCCCGGTCAAAAGCAGGCCCCAGTGGGCCTTTGTGTGTACAAACATCTCTTTGAGCATGCCGCGTACGCTCATGATAGAGTGTGACCGGTCCGGCCGGTCTGTTGTCTGCTGCCTTTCTTTCATGGAGATCACGTACTTTCAACTATATTTAATTAGATTATCTAACTATAAAAGCACAATTTTCTTCACCTCTCTTCATCCCGCTCTTTTTTAGTTAGATAATCTAATCACATGTCCAATATAGCTCATTGCTCCGAATATTGCAATTCCTGTCCTGCCGTTCACCGCCCGCTCTCCCGGATGAAGAGACCCGGCAGCCCCGCATCGGACGAGGTCTCCCGGTTTAGTCATCTCCTCTGAATGAATCCTTTCCATGACGCGTTTCCAAGTAAGTTTAAGCGTTTTAATTTAAAAACAGTTATGTGCTCCATAAATTTGAGTTCCGGCTTCTCCCGCTTCCGCCGTTTAAACAAAGCCGCCTTTCCGGTAATCCGAAGGCGTGTAGCCCAGCTCTTTTTTAAAGGCGCGGATCAGGCTCGTTACATCGTTGTAACCGACCTCGCTGGCGATCTGCGGCATCGGCTTGTCGCTTTTAAGCAGCAGCTCTTGAGCCCGTTTCAACCGCAGTTGGGTGCGGTAGGCCATGTAAGAGATCCCGGTTTTCAGTTTGAACAGATAGCTGAAATAAGGAGCGGAATACCCCACGGACGAAGCCAGTTCTTCCAGCGTGATTTCCTTGTTGTAGTGCTGCTGGATATATTTCTGCGCGTTATAGATCATGCGCTGGTTATCCGTATAAGCCGCCAGTTTCACGGCATGCTGCAGAGCTTTGAAATCGCCTATGACCCAGTTCGTCAGCTCGGCGCCGGTTTGTCCGTGATAAGGATGCAGAGAGCACTCGACCTCTCTTTCGAGCTTGGCTGCGGCGCTCTGCAGAAGGATGCGGTGAAAGGCACTGTGCCACTTCAGGCACAGATAAGGGGGCGCCGATTGCAGTGAAGCCAGCCATTTGCGGCCCGTCATCTCCTGAACCGGGCGGTTCTCCTGAAGCACCGCTTCGACCCAGGTATCCGCAAGCCCTCTCCATCTGTCCGAGGTCTCGCCGATGGTATGAACCGTTTCCGGCAGCTCCTCCAGCGTCCTGCGTACGGAAGACAGAAAGCGCTCTTTGCACAGCGGCTTCAAGAGGTAATCTTTCACTCCGCAGACTAGCGCCTCCCTCACATATTCGAATTTATCGTGCTCGGACACGATGATGGCGGGCGTGTACCGGAACTCCCTGGAAAGCTGACGGCACAGCTCCAGGCCGGTCATATAAGGCATGCTTATGTCGGTTACGACAAGATCGGCCCCGTACTCGTGCATCATACGGAGCGCCTCTTTCCCGTCGGAAGCCTCGAAAATGCGCAGAACCGGAAACCTGGAATTCTCCAGCATATAACGCATCAATTTAATCGTCGTTGATTCATCGTCAACCAGTAAGATTGTATACACCTTACGAATCCCCTTTTCTAATGTCGGAGTATCCTGACGGACCCGTTTACAACCGTATCTTAGCGCCATTATAGGCTTCTTCATCCTGCAGAGGCTATCATCAGAAGCTAGAATGAATCATTAAAATGCGGAATAGGGCCCGCTCAGGTCATGAAGCGGAAGATCCGCCCGGCAGTTTCACCGGTTATTCGTTCAGATACGCATTCACACGATCCTGGATCTCCTTGGCCGCTTCTTCCGCCGATTTCTGTCCGGCGAAAAACGATTTGGACTCTATAAGCAGCGCATCCTCGACCATGGAGGTATTCGTAGGGATCGGGTGGCTCAGCCCGGAAATCAGCTGCTTCTGGTACTCGATATCCGCGGGGTTAACGTCCACGGTTCCGCCTTCCTCGGGGCCGTCCTCGATCTTGACTTTGCCGTTCTTCAACATTTGATCCAGCTGCCTGCCGTAAACGTCCTTGTTCAGCGGAAACCCGCCTAACCCTTTGACATCCTGTATGTCATCGGACAGCATAAATTTGATAAACGCCCAGGCTTCCGTTTTCACAGCGGAATTCTCATTAATGCCTAGGGTCTGGTAAGGCAGAAAGAATCCCCCCGGCTTCTGCCCGGCGGCCAGCGGACTCCGATAAAGCTTGGGCTGCTTGTACAAAGCCCGGGGAAAACTGAAAAATTCCTCGGGATTTTGAATGTAGATGCTTTTGAAGGAAGCGTCTGCCGCCTTGTTCGCCATCACGTTCCCGTCGAATAACGCCTTAACCTCGTTAAGCAGCTTGATAAAAGAAACTTGATCGAATTTCGCCTTCCGGTTCGGTTCATCCACAAAGGCCGGATAATCGGCTTTGACCCTCGCATTCAGCAAGCTTGGCGGGCTTGCGGCATAGGCTGCCGGAGAACCGTTTTTTTTCATAGCCTTGGCTGTCTCGGCAAATTCATTCCAGGTCCAGACATTGTCGTCTATGCGGACTCCGGCCTTCTTGACCGCCCCTTCATCCCCGACCATGGTTTCCAATATGAAACGCATCGGCATTCCGTAGAGGGCTCCGTTTATGGAGAGATTGTCCAAGATATTGCCGAAGTACAGGTCTTTATGGAAAGAAGGATCTTGATCCATGAGCCCGCTCAGATTAGCAAGCGCGTTATTACTCGCGTATTTCCCCATTGGCAGCGGGTCCAAAACGAGTACGTCAGGACCTTTGCCGGACAGCATCTCGGTGTTCGTCGATTTGACGAACTTCACCCGATCGCCTTCTTTCCAGTTGTCTTTGGTTTGAACGTACGTAAGCCGAATCTCGACATCCGGATGCTTTTGCTCGAATTTCTTTTTCGCTTCCCTGAACACCTCATCGAGAAAAAGCATCGAAACGACCACGGTCTTTTTACCGTTCTTGTTTTCTCCGCGTGAAGTGCCGCCGGAATCCGGGGCTTGCGTCCGCCCCCCTCCACCGCAGGCAGCGGTCGTCGTAAGAAGCAGCAGGGTCGCGAGCAGCAGGGTCGCGAGCAGCAGAAACATTCTTTTCATTCCGGCATCCTCCCCCATCCACATTTCTTCCGCCGGCGCTAGCGGGTGTTATCTATAGTTATAAACCCGGCTTGTAAAAGAAAGCTCTCTAACTTGTAAACAAAATGTTTCCATTTTGGAAATCCGTGTCTGAACGAAAAACTCCCTGCACGCCGTCGGGGCGGAGACAGGGGATTGTCTTAGTCCATGAGAGAGTTAAACATGCAACAGCTAAAAAAATTGAAGTTCTTGAATGTTGGAATTCAAAGCTTCTTATTTTATCGGAAATCCATTTAACTTCTTTTGATGAAATCATAAAAAGTAATTGATGGCTTTAAATCCATTCTTAATGTTCATTATCTTAAACGATCAACTCGTAAAAGTGCCTCAGAGCCTGGAACCTTTTGCTTCCCATGAATGGCGTATTCAATAGCACGCCTTGTATGCTGTACATGAGGCCACACCGGGGTTTCGCTAGGAGCCACTTCCCACCCATCTTCGTGATCCATGCCATCGAAAGATATCCATCTTTCTAATAGGCGAACTGCTCTGTTTCGATCCATTTAGATGTAATCTCCTCCAGTTATCTTGGAAAGCGGGGTATTGTGCTTTTTGCAGTCATAAATAAAACACGAACTGGACCATAAGGTCGGAATTATATGGTATTGTTATCTTGAATCTATTTAATCCAAAGGAGTGAGTAAAATAGCTACTACAACATTTAAGGCATCAGCACACTTGCAAGAAGGTGTTGTTGTAAAAGTTAGTTCAAGAAATTTTGAGTTTACTATTGACGAACCTAAAAGTCTGGGAGGAACGGACACTGGGATGAATCCAGTTGAAGCGCTCCTAGGTTCGTTAGGTGCCTGTCAGTCAATAGTAGCCCGAGTTTATGCGAAAAAGTTTGATATCAATCTTGAAGACTTTCGAGTTGAGGTGGAAGGGGATCTGGATTTGGATGGGTTCTTTAAAAAATCCGATGTTCGTCCAGGCTATTCTGACATTCGTTATACTTTTTATATCAAAACAGACGCACCCAGAGAACGAGTTGAAGAATTTATTCAATTTTTAGAAGAAACTTGCCCTGTTGGTGATTCAATTGCAAATTTGGTCAATCTCAAATTAAACCGTATTGTAATTGAAAATTAATCTTAAGATAGATTTACTTAACACCCTGTTTGGGTGTTTTTTGTTTCCTGTCTATTCTATAAAATTTGAAAGTGGTGGATTAGTCAATTGGTTACTTTTCTTAAAAGGTGTCGATAAATCCAATTGGGAGGTGCTGACGATGAACGAGCCTGTATTGAAAAAAGCAATGGACACATTGGAATTTCTTAGTCAGGATGCCGAGGCACGCCGATTGTATGAAGACAGGCAAAAGTATCTGCATGATAAAGCTTCTATGATTGAAGAGGCTCTGGCTGAAGGGGAAGCTCGCGGCGAGAAAAGGAAAGCGATCCAGATGGCTTTGGAGCTTCTCAAGCATGGGGTGGATACAGCTGCCATAGCTAAGTCCTCCGGGCTGTCTGAGGAAGAAATCATCGCCTTAAGAAAACAGTGATAAAATGGATAAAAGGACCCGGCGATATGAAAGCTAAAGACGGACTTACTGTTGTCAACGTAAAAGAGTTCGTTGTCCCCGCCCAATTTGCATACTCTAATAAAATGAAATGAAATGAAAATAGGACAAAATTTTCCGTGAAATAAGCACCTCTCCCTCATGCTAGCGCAGCATTTGGAAAGGTGCTTTTCTTGTGTATATCACCACGAATTTGTCCGCGAAGGAGGTACGTTTCTTTGGCGCTCCATATTAGGAGAAGCTGATTCTATTTGAATTCGATCACAAGCGGAGTTTGTTCCGGATTGCCGGTAGCAGGAGCTCTGTCGTAAGACTTCCAGCCCGTTATCAAAATTTTCTTATTATCGGGACTCCAGTCCATTTGGGACAACACAAGACCTTTGTAGACCAATTTCTCCTTGATCATGTTATGGCCCTGCAGCTTTGCGACGTAGAGTGACTCTTCGTCCTTTGCGTAGGCGATCGTTTTATTATCGCCGGACAGGCGGAAAGTGCTGACCCCCGCAGACAGTGCGACCGTATTCTCATCGCGCTCGTCGTAAAGCGTCAGTGTGTTTTTGGCGTCGAGGAAAATAATTTGGCTGTCGTTCACATAATCAAACTGCCGCTCACTGGCCGAATGTTCGAACTTGCGGGTCCATTTATCCTCCGTTACCGCTCCGAGAGTAACATACGAACCATCTTCGCCTATCCGCCCCATCAGGGCCGTGCTGCCGTCGTCCGCAAATTTAACCGAAATCACCGTATATTTGCTATCGCGTTTCAACACCCGTGGAGCGGGCGCCTCGCTGTTTTCCTGCCATCTCGGCAGAGGAATTTCCTGCGATGTCCGGCTATTCATGTCATATACGACAATGGATTCGGTCCCGTACTCTCTGCTTTTTACCGTAAAAGACAAGTACCGGCCGTTGTTGGACCAAGTCATGGCGCTGGTAATCCCTTTCCATTTATCCGGTATCCCGGGGGCGAAGCTTTGCGACGTGTTTAGATCGAGTATATACAAAGTCTCCCCGGTAGAGGACTGGCCCGTATAGGCCATATACTTCCCGTCGGGTGAAGGTTTCCCGGTCTGCGCATCCCCCGCAAGCGGGGTCAAACTCACGGCGGACAAATTCCGGTAATCCACCAGTTGGATATCCAGTTTCGTCTCCTGGTTTTTGTAAGAACCGAGCAGAAGTCGGGAAGACATCCATCCCCATACATCCACCGCCTTGTTTCCGGGCAAGGAGAGTTTGTAAATTTTGTTCGTTTCAAAATCGGTGCTTTCCTCTTCCGTATGCGCGTCTACCGCCGTGTCTCCCATCACGATGGTTTTCGCCTTCGGCAAACCCGCGCAGCCGGCCGGCATAGCTAATGCCGCCAAAAGAAGCGGCAAGCTCAGCATAGATCGTTTTGTCATCCTGCTTCCCCCTCCCCGGCCGCCTCGTAAGGCAATTCGATGAGGACCGCCGTCACCTGTTCGGCGCTCCTTATCCCGATCGTACCGCCGAGCCCGTCTACAATCGCTTTGCTGATGCTCAGACCCAGACCGCTGCTGCCGGCTTCCCCGTCGGCCGGTCCGCTTACCCGGTAGAACGGCTCGAAAATTTTAGCCAATTCTCCGGACGGGATCGTTTCCCCCTCGTTCTTCACGGAAATCCGGACGAATCCCGGCAGTTTCTCGGCTTTGACATGAACCGTGGACGGAGACCGGCCGTATTTGATCGCGTTGTCGATAATATTGATGTAAAGCTGCCTGATTTTAGCCGGGTCCGCGACCAGGGACAGGTTTTCGTCCGCCTCACAATGAATGAATTTGTTGTACTTCTGGGCTTTCAGCAGCATTCCGTCGCATACGTCACGCAGAATATGGCCCGGTTCGATCGTTTCCGCCGCATCCTGTCCGCCGGTTTCCCTGGATAGGGTGAGCAGTTGAAGCACCATTTCGTGCAGCCGTTTGCTTTCACTCACGATATGATTCATTCCTTTGGCAAAAAAAGCTTCGTCCCGGCTGCCTACTTCACGGATAAGCTCGGCGTACCCGATGATTGAAGTAAGAGGCGTTTTCAGTTCGTGCGTGACATGATCGAAAAATTGCTTACGATGCCGGTTCAGTTCTTCCAATCGGTCACGATCCTTCTTGATCCGCTGAATTTGTTTCTTGATCTGCACGATCATATTGCCGAAGTTGTGCGCAAGCTGCCCGATTTCGTCTTTTCTGCGGAAACCGATCTTGATATTCAGGTTGCCGTTCGTTACTTCCGAAGACGCTTTAGTGAGCTTGATGAGGGGAATCGTAATGTTTCTGGACAGCAGATAGGAAAAAACAAACGCCGCAATAAAAATGGCGATCGTCACGGAAGAGAAAACGTCCAGAATGTGTTTTCTTTGTTCGTACAGCAATGAAAAATCTTTGCCGAACCGCAGAATGCCGACTTTCTTGCCTTCGACAATAACCGGATAGGCATAAAACACTTCCGCCTTCTCGTCCGTGTATTGAATCCGGTAGGCTGTTTTTCCGTCCAGCGCATACTGAAGATCGTCCGCATTCGCAGACAAAAACTTCGCTTCGTCCGAAGCAAAGATAAGATCTCCCGCAACCGAATAAGCGCTTGTATGACTGGAGGTGACATGGTTCAGATCCCGGACCATTTCCTCCGCCATCTGCTGGAAGTACATGTCATCCGTGTTGAAATGGTTAATCAGAAACGCCTGTTTGACGTAAATGCTGCTGTTGTTTTTGAGCTGGATCAAGTCTTGGGTAATGATCTTTTCATTACTGGTTTCAATAATCCGGACGACGAAATGATTCAGCAGCAGAAAAGAAACGGAAAAGATCGCGAACAGCCCGATCAGAAATTTGGCTCTGATGGTCGAGAACATGCCGTTAATCCACCTGTTTTTCAAATTTGTATCCCACCCCGAACACCGTCACGATCAGATCGCCCGCTCCCAGTTTTTTGCGCAGCCGCTGAATATGGATGTCCACCGTTCTCGTATCTCCGGTATAATCGTAGCCCCATACGAAATCCAGCAGTTCCGTCCGGGTGAAAATCTTGCCTTTGTACTTGCACAGCGTGAGAAGAAGATCGAATTCTTTCGGTGTCAGATCGACAGCCTCGTCGCCGATTGTGACGATTCTTTCGTGCTCGACGATTTCGATGTCCCTGAACCGGATCACGGCACCCGCCGGCGCTTCCGGCGTTACGTTCGCTTGGCTGACTCTCCTCAGCACCGTCCGGATGCGGACAGCCACCTCGCGCAAATCGAACGGTTTTGTCATATAGTCGTCCGCCCCGTATTCAAGCCCTTGAATCTTGTCGGTAATATCCGATTTGGCCGTAATCATAATGATCGGGATTTTATAGGCGGCCGTGACCTGTCTGCATACTTCGAGCCCGCTCAAATCCGGCAGCATCCAGTCAAGCAGAAGCAGATCGGGCCGCACCTGGCCGATCTTGAGTAAGCCTTCCGCCGCCGAATGGGCGGTGAAAGCCTCAAACCCTTCCCGGTTCAGCCCGTAAGCAAGCAAATCCGCAATAGCCTCTTCATCTTCGATGATCAATAATCTGGTCTTCTCTCTGGTTTTCTCTCTGGTTTTCTCCATACCTTCACTCCGTTCTAGATGAAATCGTAGCACAATCTATGCCGCCGTTACCAGAAGCTTATTTACATTTATTTGCATCCGGCGAACAAAAAAAGGCCACCCGTTCGCTCATACGGACAGATGGCTCCCTTTTCATTTCCCGGTGTTTGTTGAAGGCGCGTTGTTAAAAACCTCCCGGCACAAGCCGATGCGTTCCCTTACCGCGATTTTTTAATTTCCAAAGGCTCCTCCCGGCCAATCAGACAGGCAGCCGCCAAACCTATGCACAAAATGGAAGCGAGCAGAAGGAACGTAACGGGATAGCTGAAGCTTTTCATAAAAGAAAGCGACAACACCGGACCGAAGCTCGTTCCCGCAAACAAAACGAACGTATAGACGGACACCGCTATTCCGCGCAGTTTACCGCCCAACTGGCCGACGAGAGAGACGAGTGAAGGAACCGCCAGCGCGATGCTCGCCACGAATACGAGACTTACCGCAACGAGAACCGGCAGACTGGAGATCAGCCCCATCGAAGCCAATCCGGCTGCCGCCAGCGCCAGAGACCCCCGCAGTGTCATGTGTATTCCGAAGCGTTTCGAGACACGTCCGGCAAACGGCGAAAGAAGCATGGCCGCGATTCCGATGGACCGGACAACCAAAACTCCCTGTTTATCCAGATCGAAGGGAGCTCCGCTTAAATAACTGCCCAGCACCGTATACATGTTCACAAAAGACATGAGCAGAACGAAAGCGACCACATAACTGAGCACGAGCTGCTTACGGACAAAAACTTGCCCGATCTGTCTGATCGGCTCCCAAATATTCGCGTGAGCCTGCTGGGCGCCTCCTTTTGGAAGAAATACATAAACCAGAACCGCAGTCAGCGCGTAAACACCGGCAAGCACATAAAAGACCGCGTTCCATCCGTACTGCTCGCTGATCAGACTGCTGAGCACCTGTCCCACAATTCCGGCTGTCAAAAATCCCGTACTGATAAAACCGATGGTCGTCACGCGTTTTTCCGCCGGATACATTTCCACGGCATAGGCAAGCGCTACCGGAGAAAAAGTGGCTGCCGCCGCTCCTTGAAGTCCTCTGAGAACTACGATCCACGCAAAAGTATGGACAGTGCCCAACAGGAGCGAAATAAGCGTCAGAACAAGAAGACCGGTAAAAATAACCTTCTTTCGCCCGTATTTATCGGACAGAGCGCCATATATGAGGCACCCGAGAGCAAAGCCGATCGAAAACGTGCTTCCCGCAGCGGCCGCCTCTGTCGGCGTTATGTCATACAGCCGGGCAAAAACCGATATCAGGGGAATTGTCACATACAGACTGGACATGACCGCCAGACCGGACCAGCACAAAATCACGGTCATAAGAGAATAGTTTCTGCGCACGACAGAAGCATTCGTAAGTTGGGTTTGATTACTCATACTTTCACCTCAAGTTGATTGGATTTAAAACAGATATATGATTAGATTATCTAACTACATGATCAAAAAAATTATCTGCCGGTTCCGAGCCGTTTTTCTATGCCTCTGTTAAGCTTAACGAGCATCCTATTAAACAGCTCCTGCTCCTCTTTATCCAATTCCTCGACGAGGGACGCGCAGGTGGACCAGAATTCGGGCAGCACCCGCTTAACCAACTCGCTCCCTTCGGGACTAAGCCGGATATGTGTCATTCGCCCGTCTTTGCTGTACGGCTCGCGGATGATCAGGTCTCTCTTGTCGAGCCAGTTCAATAAAGACGTCACTGAGGAGCGGCGTATTCCGAGCCGGTCCGCTATGGAAGAAGGGGTAACGAGCTCTTTGTCTTGATGAAGGGAGATCAGCAGCAGAATATCCATCTTGCTCTCCGTGATGTCATAATCGGACAAATGAATATCCATCACATCCAACACACTGTCCCCCAGCCAGAGCATAAGGAGGCCGGTAAGCGCGGAATCGCGGTCCGTATCGGAATTCGCGGTCCGTTCCAGCAAATCCAGGTAAGGCTTCGTCCCCAGTCTCGGCAGCTGCTGTTCGGTCGAATATTCCTTGGCGGGTTTTCTGTTCACGGTCATGCACCTCCCTTCTCCGTTATCCGCCTTTTCGTTGTTCGATCATTCCCGGTGCAGCCTTCATCGTTCCTGTTAGTTAGATAATCTAATCAAAACCACTATAACGTATCGTTTTCGTTTTGGCAAGCGGCAGCACGGAGTTCGTAACCGAGCGGACCGGGTGTCCACTTTTCACGTCAGCCGGGAAAGAGCTTTTTCAAAAAGATGGTTAGGTCTGCCCTCCTCGTCAATCTTTTGCTATACTAAACCTATAATTGATAATCATTATCACTGAAGGAGAGAAAATCATCGCCATGACCGATATCTCCAGCCCCCATACAGAGCCGGTTTCTACGGCTCATCTCTTTTATATCCCCTTTCGTATTACCGAAGTGGACAGCCAAGTTAAAGAGCTTGGCCGCAGCGAACGCACGGGTTGTTCCCGGATTTTCGTCGTTCTTGGCGGAAGCGGTGTGCTGCGCATACATGAAGAACCGTACGAAGTTTCCCGAGGAAGCATATATCTTTGCGACGATTTTCAGAAGCTGGACGTGACATCTCACGGCTTGCTGAAGGGTGTGCTTATCGAGTACCGGCGCTTGGGCACGGCAGACCCGGACACCGGTGTCTTGCAATGTCCCGAACCTCTGCACGGTTGCCCGGAAAAGCTTTTGAGACAGGCCGACGAGCTGCAAAAACTATGGCGCGAGCCCAAGCTGGGCGGTCCTTTCCGGATACAGCAGCTGTTCATCGAATTGATGAACGGGCTCTACGAAGAGCTGGCTTCCAGGGAGAGGACCGGCCGCTCCTGGCTGAAGCAGAGCGTTAGTTTCATGGAAGCGCACTTTGTCGAAGACCTTACGCGGGATCAGCTGGCCGAAAGAGCGAATGTGAGCCCGGAGCACTTTTCCCGCGCCTTCCGCAAGTATACCGGGCGAACTTTCAACGAATATTTGACGCTGCTGCGGATTCGCGGCGCCCAGAAGCGGATTTTGACCGGTTCGCCGGACTTGAATACGCTCGCTCACGAGATAGGGTATAAAGAAGGCGCATATTTAAGCCGTAAATTTAAAGAATCGGTAGGCGTTTCCCCTACCGTTTACCGGGGGAAGTCCAAGCGGATCGCCGCGCTTAATCAAAACTATACAGCTATTCTGACTGCGCTGGGAATTACTCCCGAGCTTGGCGTTTACACGGGCTGGACCGAGAAAATCGCGGGGGGTCCCGAAATACCGGAGGGGCAGAAATTCAACCCTTACGGCCGTACTTCCGCCAGTTTTTATGAAGCGGTTGCCGCCGCCCGTCCGGACATCATTATCAGCTATGATACGGAAGAAGAAAATAGGTCCCTTCTTCCGCTTGCCCCGGTGCTGGAACTGCCTTTCAAAACGATGAGCTGGCGGGAACAGTTCCGGATGATCGCCGACATCGTAAACAAACGCCGGGAGGCAGAAGAATGGCTGGCGCTCTACGACAAGCGGCTCATTCCGATTAACCGGCAGCTGGATCGGCAGCTTGGAAGCCGGGGTACGGCGGCCGTCTGGGAAATCGGCCCGGACAAGGCTTACGGCTTCGGAAGCAGTCACGGCAGGAGCTGCCAGATTTTGTATGACGACATCGGGTTTCGTCCGCCTGAGCGGATGCTCGAGCAGGGCTTATCGTGGCGCGGGTACGTGGAGACCTCTGTGGAAGCTATCGTGCAATATGCCGCCGATCATATTTTTATTACCTCGCTGCCCTGCGATTCTCATGGACGGCAGCGTCTGATGCGGCTGTTCCGGTCGCCGGAATGGCTGGCGCTCGATGCCGTCCGCCGGCGCAGGGTTTACCTGCTGGATCAACCGGAGCTGTTCTTCGGCTTCGATCCGCTCTCCTCGCTGGAACAGCTGCGCATTTTGATGAACGTATTGACGCCGGATCACAAATTTACATGATCGGATATCATGTATGTGTATCGTTCTTGGGGTCTTTCCGCTGTACATTTAATGAGAATGATTATCATTTTTATTTAGGAGGACAACCCATGTTTTCTCATCAGCGATTCGCCCGATACCGTTTGCAGGCGGCAGCAACTGCCTTCCTTCTGCTCGCGGCCGTTATTCTATCCGGCTGCGGCGGACGCGAGGACTCGGCTGCCGGCAATACCGTGTCCGGCACAATGAACGTACAAGCTTCGGATGTGAGCGGGAACGGAACCGGTACAACGAAAGAAGCAAAATTCAAAAAGGTCTCCACTGTCAAAGGGGAGATTCAAATTCCCGCCCGTCCGCAGCGGATCGTCGCAGAGGAATATCTGGGCAGCTTGATCGCCCTTAATGTCATACCCGCCGGAGCGCCGGGATTAACCCTGAACAATTATTATTACAAAAAAGCGTTGAACGGAGTTGCGGATACGGGAACTTACGGAAAACCTTCCGTAGAGCGTATAGCCGGGCTGGAGCCCGATCTCATCATTACCGGGAACGCGGAGACTTACGAGCAGCTCAGCAAAATCGCACCGACCCTGGTCATACCGTACGGCACATTGAAAAACGCGCGCGAGGAACTGGAATACTTCGGCACCTTGCTCGGCAAAGAAACCGAAGCCAAGTCATGGCTTGCGGATTACGACCGGCGCATCGCCGCGGCCAAGTCCAAAGTCGATGCCGTCCTGCCTGCCAATGCTTCTTTTTCCATCATGGAAAGCTCCGATAAAAACATATGGGTTTACGGGGATAATTTCGGACGCGGAGGTCAGCCGGTGTACCAGGCTCTGGGCCGAAAACCCCCTGCCGCAATCTCCGACGAACTCATGAAAAAACAGTGGGCCGAAATCTCGGCCGAAATGCTGGGACGTTATGCGGGAGATTACATCATCGTGACCGCTAACAACAAAACCGCCGAAGACTTCCGCACCGATCCGGTTTGGAGCACGCTGCCTGCCGTCAAGAACGGAAAACTGTACGTGTGGCCGGAAGAACGTTCCTGGTACTACGACCCGCTTGCCGTACTGTCCCAGACCGAAGAATTAGCGGAGTGGTTAGTCAAGACCGGCAAGTAAAAGATCGGGCCGGAAGAGACACCTGTTTAGGCTCTCCCCCTTACTGTATCTCTTCTCCATCCATCCGCCCCCTCTCCATCGCATAGTTTTAACCGGGCCGCTCTTCTGGCTAGAGCGGTTTTTCCGCTTAGAAGGATTTGGGAAGACAGCGCTGTTTTGCCGCTGTCTGCTCTCCCGACCAGACCCTCCGTCGCTTTGCGACTACGCCCGTTCTGCGTCGGTATGATACAGCGCAGCGCTATATGTAACAACGGTTCTTTTCCATGGAGGAGAATAAAAAAAGACGGTATCCGGGCAATATGACCCGGTACCGTCTTTCCTTTATTTGCATTCGCGCTTTTTAGGATAAGCGAAGTCAAGAGGGCCCCTAGCGGTTCGGAAAACTCCGCTTCCATCGGATGCTCTTTCTCGTTACTCCCGCAGACTGGCCGGCCTCATATCGGTCCAACTGCTCTCGATATAGTCGAGACATTCCTGGTGCGTGCCTTCCTCCAGAACGGCCGTCCAGCCGTCCGGTGTCCGGATAAAAGCGGGCCAAAGCGAATACTGCCCTTCGACGTTGACAAGAACCCGGAAGGAACCGCTCTGATCGTCAAACGGATTGCCCATGGAAACTTCCCTCCCCTTCCTTCATGTTTGCGGATGACAGCTTTCCGGCCAGCATACGGCCGATGATGGACAACGGTCCCGGCTGGCACAAATCTTTGTGCCGGCATTCGATATCGTGACGCTCGATTTGTCCTCCCACATAAGGAATCCACATATCGGGATCGATAGGATCGAACCAATCCGGAATGATCGTCGAATGGAAAAACAGAAGATCGCCCTCGTATTTCTCCGGCACATAGGCCGCCAAAATTTTGACCGAGTTTTCGTAGGTTACACGCAGTTGGCGGATCGTCTCGACACTCAGCGAAGCCAGCGCGCTGTTGTCTCCGCGCAAAATCTCAATCGCGGTTTCCATCGTCAGCGGCTCGTCTCCGATGCTGTCGGGGTCGTACCCGCCGAGAGCGAGCAGAGCAGTCAGCGCCTCTTCTTCATCCGGCTCTCCCCGCAGCGGCAGGTAGTGGCTCGGATAGGCGTCCAGCATGGCCAGAAACTCGACGGATTCGCCTTCCTTCTGCAGCTGCACCGCCATGGCGTGAGCCACATTGCCTCCCAGCGACCATCCGAGCAGGCGGTACGGACCCGCCGGCTGGACGGTTCGGATGCAGCGGATGTAATCCTCCGTCATCTCGCCCAGCGTCTGCGGAAGCCGGTCGGGACCGGCTATGCCTCTCGCCTGCAGCCCGTAGATCGGAACGTCCGGATTCAGATGTTTCATCAAGCCGGCGTAGCACCAGCTGAGTCCTCCGGCCGGATGCACGCAGAACAGCGGTGCGCCGGAACCGTTGGACCGCAGTGGCAGCAGCATCTCCAGCGCTCCGTCACCCGTATCCTCTTCAAGCCTCGCGGCAAGTCCGGCCACTGTAGGCGTTTCGAACAGAAGACCGATACCGGGATCTTTGCCCCATACCTCCCGTATCCGGCTCATGAGACGGACGGCCAGCATCGAATGCCCGCCCAGTTCGAAAAATCCGTCGTCGATACCGACATCTTCCAGGCCGAGCGTTTCCGCGAACAGTCCGCACAGCACTTCTTCCTGCGGCGTCCGCGGACTCCGGCTTCCGTTTGCGGAAGCGTAGACGGGAGCCGGCAGCGCTTTGCGGTCGAGTTTGCCGTTAACGGTCAGCGGCAGACTGTCCAGCACGACGATGCCGGAAGGGACCATATGATCCGGCAGCGCCGCGGAGGCGTGCAGGCGGATCATGCCCGTGTCCGGTACTTCGCCGGACTGAGCGGGAACGATATACGCCGCCAGCCGTTTGTCACCCGGCTGATCCTCCCGCAGGACGACGGCCGCCTGCGCAACCGCCGGGTGCTTCTCCAGCACGGCTTCGATTTCGCCCGGCTCGATCCGGAAGCCGCGCAGCTTCACCTGCTGGTCGGCCCGGCCCAAGTACTCCAGAGAGCCGTCGGCGAATCTCTTGGCAAGGTCCCCTGTCCGGTACATCCGGCTTCCCGGAGTACCGAACGGATCGGCGACAAAACGCTGAGCGGACAACTCCGGCTTTTGCCAGTAGCCTCTTGCAAGTCCCGCTCCGGACACGTACATCTCCCCGCTCACGCCGAACGGTACAGGCTCCAGGTTATCGTCCAGCACGTATACGTCCAGGTCGGGAATCGGCACGCCGATCACGCTGCCGGACCCTGCCTCCGCGCTGCGGCGGTCTAACGGATAGTAACTCACATGCACGGTTGTCTCCGTTATGCCGTACATATTGACGAGTCTCGGGAAATGATCCGGATGGCGGCTGTACCACTCCTCCAGTTTTCCGGGATCGAGCGCTTCCCCTCCGAAAATGACATGCTTGAGCGAAAGAGCAGAAGCTCTCTCTGACTGCTCCCGGTCCGCCTGAATCAGCTGATAGAAAGCGGAAGGCGTCTGATTGAGCACCGTAACGCCCTGCTCTTCCAGCAGATCCAAGAATTCGGACGGCGAACGGCTTACGGAGAACGGCACGACGACGAGCTTCCCTCCGTACAACAGTGCGCCCCATAGCTCCCATACAGAGAAGTCGAAGGCGTACGAGTGGAACAGCGTCCAGGTGTCCGTCTCATCGAAGCCGAACCATTCCTCTGTCGATTCCATCAGCCGGATCACATTTTCATGAGGAATAACGACCCCTTTGGGGCGGCCCGTCGAACCCGACGTATAGATGAGATATGCGGGATGGAGGGCGTTATGTCTTCCTGCACGCAGAGCCGGTTCGGGATCAGAATCCGGCAGCCGCCGCAGGCGCTCCTCGCAGTAAAAATCACCCAGTACCACGACTTTCAAGCCGCTTCCTTCCGGCAGACCTGCAGCGGCGTCCGCCGAAGTAACAAGAATCGAAGGTCCCGCATCTTCCAGCATGTAAGCCAGCCTGTCGGCCGGATAATCGGGATCGAGGGGCAGATAAGCCGCTCCCGTTTTCAGCACGCCCAGTACGGCGGCCGGAAGATCCGCGGATCTCGGCAGAGCCAGAGCTACGAACTGCTCGGGTCCGGCTCCCTCCTCCATCAAGAGGCGGGCGATCCGGTTGGCCCGTTCGTTGAGCTGCCGATAGCTCAGCGTCTGCGTGCCGTACACAACAGCGGGAGCATCCGGACGGAGTGCGGCCTGCCCTTCGAACAGCTCCGTGAGGGTGCGTCCGGAGGCGGACAGTTTGCCGCCTGCGATCGTTTGCTCGGCAGCCTCCGGTTTCAGCTTGGCCGTGAGCGCAAGCCTCTCTTCCTCCAGCAGCACGCTTATGCGGCCGACCGGCTGATCGGGCTGCGCGGCAGCTTGTTCCAGCAGCTTCAGGAACCGCCGGGTAAATGCTTCAGCCGTGTTCGGCAAGTACAAATCCGCGCTGTATTCCAGCAAACCTTCTATGCCGCATGGTTCCCCGTCCGAGCGCCGATGTTCTGTGAGTTCGAATGTAAGATCGAACTTCGATGAACCTGTCCCCCGCAGCTCCAGCTTCGAGACGATTCCCGGCAGGTCCAGCCTCGTGGCCGGCGTATTTTGCAGCACTAGCATAATCTGAAACAGCGGATGCCGCGAACGGGACCGTGCCGGGCTCAGAGCCTCGACCAGCCGCTCGAACGGCAGCTCCTGATTCTCGTAGGCGCTGAGATCCGTATACCGGACACGTGCGAGCAGCTCGCGGAACGTGGGCTGTCCGGAAAGATCCGCCCGGAGCACGAGCGTGTTGATGAACATGCCCACGAGCGATCCGGTCGCTTCGTCCGGCCGGCCCGCAGCGGGACTTCCGACCGGTATGTCCTCGCCGCCGCCCAACCGGGACAGCAGCGCCGCCAGCGCCGCATGCAGCACCATGAACAAGCTGGCTTTCCCTTCGGCCGCCAGTTCGAGCAGCTGCGCATGCAATTCTTCGCCGATCCGGAACGGAATCACACCCCCGGCTTGTCCGGATACGGACGGGCGCGGATGGTCGGCCGGCAGCGGCAGCTCCTCGGGCAGACCCCGCAGCGCCTCTTTCCAGTACGCCAGCTGGCTTCCCATCAGACTTTGCGGCTCCCCTTCTTCTTCCAGCAGCTTTTCCTGCCACAGTGTAAAATCGCCGTACCGGACCGGAGTATCGCTGAATGACGGGTCACGGCCTGCAATCCGGGCCGCATAGGCGGCGGACAGATCCGACGTGATAACCGAGAGCGACCAGCCGTCTGCCGCGATATGATGCACGATGAGCAGCAGGACGTATTCCTCTTCCTCCCGTTCAAAAAGGACCGCTTTCAGCGGGATCTCGGAAGACAGCTCGAATCCGTGACGAACTTCCCGGTCGAGCGATTCCTGCCAGTCGTCTCCCTCCAGGCCCGCTGCCGGAACAACCTGAAACACAAACATATCGGCGGCGGCTTCGCGGTCCATTATGCGGATCTGCGGCATGCCGTCAGGCGTTTCCGGAAATACGGTGCGCAGCGGCTCGTGACGTCCGGTAACGTCGAGCAGGGCCTGCTTCAGCGCCTGACGGTCCAGCTTCCCGGAGAGCGTGCACACCAGCGGGATGTTGTAGGTGAAACTCGGGCCCTCCAGGCGGTATAAGAACCACAAGCGTCTCTGGGCCCTTGATAGAGGGACAGCAACCCCCGGAGCGGCCGGAACGACCGGCGGGATAGGCGTTCCTTTCCGGCCCAGAAGCTGTGCAAGTTCACGAACCGTCGGCGCTTCGAATATGCCGGACAACCGCACATCTACTCCCGTCGTTTCGCGTATGCGCAGAACCGCTCGTCCGGCCAGAAGCGAATGCCCGCCCAGACGGAAAAAGTCGTCGTCGATGCCAACCGAGGACAAGCCGAGCACCTCCGCGAATACCTGGCAAAGCAGTTCCTCGTGAGGCGTCCGTGCGGAAGCTTCTTTTGCGGTGCCGGACATTTGCGGAACGGGCAGCGCCTTGCGGTCGACTTTTTTATTAGGCGTCAGCGGAAGGCTCGCCAGGGTAACCCAGACAAGCGGGACCATATATTCAGGCAGCTCCTGCTGAAGCTGGTTTTTCAATTGGGCATGATCCGGTTCATGAAGCTCCTCGGGCACGACATACGCGGTGAGCCTCCGCTCCCCTGGCCTGTCTTCCCTGACCACGACAACCGCTTGAGCTATGCCGGGCTGTCCGGCGATACGGGATTCGATTTCGCCGAGTTCGATCCGGAAGCCGCGTAATTTTACCTGATGATCCGCCCGGCCCAGATAATCGATGCTTCCGTCCGGAAGCCAGCGGGCCAGATCGCCCGTGCGGTACATGCGCGAACCCGGTTCTCCCCACGGATCGGCTACAAAACGCTCCGCCGTTTGAACGGGTTTGTTCAAATAACCGCGGGCCACTCCGGCGCCTGCGATGTACAGTTCCCCTTCGGCTCCCGGAGGGACGGGCTGGAGCCCGGCATCCAGGATATACGTCCGGGTGTTGGCGATCGGCGGACCGATCGGAGGCTTGATCATCGAACCCCCTGGAAGTGCGGCCGCGGTAGAATAGATGGCCGTTTCCGTCGGGCCGTATTGGTTGTGCACCTCGCAGCCAAGTTCCTGCAGGGCAAGCTGGAGGCTCAGGGGCAAAGCTTCCCCTCCCGCAATGACACGCAGGCCGTCGAGCCTTCCCGGTCTCGCCGATACGAGCGATTGCCACAAAGTCGGCGTTGCCTGCATGATAGAGGCTCCGGTTGACCTTATTCTGCGGGCCAGCGCCCCCGGTTCGAGAATCAGCTCCCGGGATGCGATATCCAGGCAAGCGCCTCCGATCAGCGGCAGTAAAATCTCCATTACGGAAATATCGAACGCAATGGTCGTCACCGATAAGAAGCTGTCTCCTTCTTGAAGACGGAACTTCCTCTGCATGGCGTCGAGAAGATTGGCGAGGCCGCCGTAGGTTACGGGCACGCCTTTCGGCCTGCCGGTGGAGCCGGAGGTATAGATCACATAAGCGGGATGGAGCGGAGACGGGCGCAGCGGATGACATTCGGCATCTGCATGGTCTCCGGTTTTCGGAGTGGAACCGGGACTTTCCGCACGGTCTCCCTTGCCCAGTTCATCGAGCAGCAGCAGGGACACGTTGCCCGTATCCGGCAGCGAACGCATCGACTCCGTATCCGTCAGGAGGCAGGCCGGCTGCGCATCGTCCAGCATGTAGGCGATGCGCTCCGCCGGATAGTCCGGATCAACCGGCATATAGGCCGCTCCCAGCCGGAGAACCGCCAGGATGGAAACGACGGCCGCCTCGCTCCGCGGGAGCGCAATCGCGACGAGCCGCTCCGGCCCGATCCCGAGCCGTCTAAGCTCCGCGCCAAGAACCGCTGCCTGCCGGTCCAGCTCCGCGTACGTCAGCGTCCGTCCGCCGCACAGAACGGCAGCCGCATGGGGCGAAAGCTCCGCACGCCGGCGGATCAGCTCTGCGGGTGAATCTCCGGGCACGTCGCAAGCGGTATCGATCCAGCGGTTCAGGAGCAGGTCCTTCTCCGAAGGCAGCAGGGTGTCCAGCAGTCCGGCGGGCGTATCCGGGTCAGCGAAGGCGGCCGACTCAAGGAAGCTGAGAAAACGGCGCCGGTGGCCCGAAAGTTCCTGCTCGCTGTAAATGCCGGGATTCGCATCGAAATCGATCTGCAAGCCGTCACCGTCTGAGGCTTCATAAATATGCAGAGAGAGATCGTCGGCGGGTCCTGCGTAAATGGAGTGCCGAACCGTTCCGGCCGAGGCGAAAGAAGGGGTTTCCACGAACGGAATGATGTTGATCATCGGCCCGTAAAGCCTTCGCCTCTCGCCCAGCAAACCCAGATCTCTTACAAGATCATGCTGCCGGTAGCGCTGATGCCTGCGGAGTTTGCGCAGTTCCGCCGCAACTTGCAGTCTCAAGTCTCCCCAGCTCGTTTCCGGCTTGACGGTCAGGCACAGCGGCAGGACGTTCATGACCATACCGGGTACATTCAGGGCCGAGCTGCCCAGCCGGTTCATCAAAGGAAGGCCGAGCCGGATATCCGCGGAGCCCGTCATCCGGTGCACGTAAGCGGCGGCGGCGGCCAGCACCGCTTCCGCCCAGCTGCATCCGGCCTCGGCGGCGGATTCGGTCAGCACGCGGCTTGCCGCGGCAGCAAGTCGTCCCGACTGCCGGAGAGGGCTGCCATCCGGGCTGTTTCCGCCTCTGCCCATGACGGAAGAGTCGGGGGCGTCCGCGAGCTTGTCCAGCCAGTACGCCCGGTCCTGTCCGTGCTGCCCCGATGCCCGGTATGTTTCCTCCTCGCGGAGAACTTGCTCGGGAGAACCGAAATTATGCGGCGGAACGGGTCGGCCGGATGCGAGAGCGGTATAAATCTGAGACGCTCTCCGGTGAAGCAGCGCATAGCCGTACGCGTCGATCAGTATATGATGAATGCGCTGATACCAGCACCAGCGGTCGGAAGCCAGCCGGATCAGCGCCTGGGTAAACAAGGGTCCTTCCGCGAGTTCCACGGGCTTCTGCAAATCCTGGCGCATCCAGGCTTCCGCCTCGGCATGAGGATGATTCATCCGGCTGACGTCTATTTTCAGCAGAGCCCAGTCCGTTTCGGGTCCCAGCTCCTGCCACGGTCCGTCGCCGTCCTCGCCGAAACGGGCGTGCAGCCACTTCGCTTCCTGCACCGTCAGCCGCAGCGCTTGTTCCAGTAGTTCCTCGTTTATGTTACCGTGAATCTCCAGCCATTCCGCCGTGTTGTAAACGGAACGCTGTGCGTCCATTTGATGGGCGTACCAGATTCCTTGCTGAGCGCCGGAAAGCGGCAGCCGGAGGGCGCTCTCTATCATCAACGCTCCCCCCTTGCGGCCGCATCGTAATAATCCCCGTTCGGGACGAAGGTTACGGTTCTGGAAGCCAGCAGTCTGCTCCAGGCAAGCAGCGTCGGTTCTTCGGCAAGCTCCGCGAACGTAACGGACGCCCCCAGGCTTCTCCAACGTTCGGCCAATGTCATAATCCGGATGGAGTCGAGTCCCCAATATTCCGGCAGATTATCCTCGTCTCCTATCGCATCCGGCCGCTCCCGCAAAAGCCCGGCAACCTGCTGCCGCAGAGCCGACAAAGCAAAGGCGTACGGATCGGGAGCGCCCGTCGCTTCCGGCCCGTCCGTCGGGCCGTCAGCCGCGGCGGTCTCGGCGATACCGGCGGCTGCTCCGTTTAAGGAGCCGGCTGCGTTTGAAACAGCCCCCGCTTCCGCCTGCCCGAAGTTCACGCCTTCCGGAGTCTCTTTTGCCCACTGCGCCAGCAGCTGCTCCGTCGTCAGTGTGAACGCGCAGCGCTCGGCCGCGTATTCCAGCGCCAGGTCGTGTTTTTCCCGCGAAAAATCGGCGAGAGCGTCACTGACCATAAAGGCCTCGATATCTCTCATAAAAGCCTCGCAGGCCGTCATCAGACAGCCGATATGGGCATAAATTCCGACGATAATCAGTTGATCCCGTCCCATCGCTTTCAACTGCTCGGCCAAATCCGTTTTTTGAAAAGCGCTGTAGCGCCATTTGGTCAGCCGGATATCGTTGTCTCCGGGTTCGAGTTCCGCAATGATTTGCTGTTCCCGAGGGTCGGGCCCGATACCGGACCCCCAAAAATCTTGAAGCAGCCTGCGCTGTTCAGGTGTCTGGGCACCGGGCTGGGCCGAATAAATAACCGGCACACCCAGTTCTCTGCAGCGATTTGCGAGCAGCCGGATATGCTCCGTCAGCTCAACCCCGGGCGATTGGCCTGGTTCGAAGCAGGCCATAAAATACTGCTGCATATCGTGAATAAGAAACGCCGCCCGGGACGGGTCGGGTGTCCAGGAAACCCGGTTTACGGGTAAATCCTCCGCCGTAGGCATCGGGTATGATTGTACGGATGGTATTGCCATTTCAATCCTCTCCTTGTCAGGCTCTATAAAGTTAGCCGGGCTATCCTTGTCCGATGACCCGCTGTGCGAATCTAGCTTTTAACTCCGGCTTCTTCCAGCAGCAAAGCCCCAATACGCTGGCGAAGATCCTTCTTGCTCACCTTGCCGACTCCCGTCTGGGGAAACGAGTCGATGAATTCGAACCGGTCCGGGATTTTATAAGCGGCCAGGCCGCGGCGGCGGAGGAAGGAACGCAGTTCGTCGCCCCCCGTATGAGGATCCCTCGACAAAATAAAAGCGCAGGAACGCTCGCCCAGAAAATCGTCGGGCATCGCCACGATCGCGGCGTCCCGGACGGCGGGATGGGCAAGCAGATGGTTTTCCACTTCCTCCGTGCCTACTTTGTCGCCCCCCCGGTTAATCTGATCCTTGGCTCTGCCTTCCACCACGAGATTACCCTCAGGGGTCAAACGTGCCAGGTCTCCCGTCCGGTAAAAGCCGTCCGGCGTAAAGCTGCGCGCATTGTGCTCGGGGGCTTTGTAATAGCCGCGAATGGTATAAGGTCCCCGGGTAAGCAGATGACCGATCGTTCCCGGAGCCGCCGGACGATCCTCGTCATCGAGAATAAGCACCTCGTCAAGCGGTGACATGGGCCGTCCTTGTGTGCCCGTAATGACGCTTTCCGCATCATCCAGCCGGGTGTAATTCACAAGACCTTCCGCCATGCCGAAAACCTGCTGGAGCGTACAGCCCAGCTCGGGCTTGACGCGCTTGGCCGCCTCCTCGCTGAATTTGGCTCCGCCTACTTGAAGAACCTGGAGCGGATGAAGGTTTTCGCCTCTGGTCCGGGCGGCTTCCAGCCAGACAAGCGCCAGCGGCGGAACGACGGCCGCAATGGTGCACTTTTCCTTCCTGATCAGCGGAAACACCTCGTCCGGACTGCCCGAACGCGCAAGCACGACCGTGCCTCCAGCGTACAAGGTTCCGAGCGCCCCGGGCGAGCTCAGCGGAAAATTATGCGCAACCGGCAAAGCGGCGAGATATACGCTGCCGCCGTCCAGCCCGCATACTTCCGCGCTGCGCCGAAGACTGTATATGTAATCGTCGTGCGTACGCGGAATAAGCTTGGGAAGCCCCGTGCTTCCGCCGGACAATTGCAGAAAAGCGGTGTCTCCGGGAGCGGGCCCGGCATCCCGCGTATCCGGCTGATCTTCCGGACCATCGGATGCTTGTCCCTCGGATCTATCCACTTGTAAGGGATGTAATTTACCCGGAATAGCCGGAATTTCGTGTACGTACGTTTCTTCCAGACTCAGATGATCGCCCGGATTTCCGGCTACGAGTACGTGACGAAGGCCGGGAACTTCGGCTTTCACTTCCGAAGCCAGCGTGCGGTAGTCGAAGCCGGCGTACTTGTCGATGGTGATATAGGCCGCCGCTTCCGAATAGGAAGCGATATGAACAATCTCGCTCCGGCGATGCAGCGGCAGTGCAAAGACGGGCAGAGCGCCAAGCCGGAACAGCGCAAAAATCACATCAAAGAAAACCGGTACGTTCGGAAGCTGCACGACGACCCGGTCACCTTTCCGGATTCCGAGTCTTTTCAAACCGGCAGCCAGCCGGTCGGCGTTCAAATCCAGCTCGGCGTAGCTGACACGCGCTTCACCGCCGACAATGGCGGTCCGGTCCCCATGAGCGGCGGCACGTTCGCGGAGCATCCCGCCGAACGTTTCACCGCGCCAGCAGCCCGCTTCGCGGTACTTCCGGACGAACTCGTCCGGCCAGTACGGATAATCTTCGCTCATACGCTTTTCCCTCCCCCGCCGCTTCCCGTCTCCGGGTCCATTCCCATCGCGAGAAGCAGCGTTTTGAGCTTCGAGGAGGTTTCGGCCAGCTCGGCAGCGGGGTCCGAACCTTCGACAATCCCGGCGCCCGCATATAAAGTCACGGCATCTTCCCCGATCTCCGCGCAGCGGATCGTCACCGCCCACTCGCCGTCACCCGCCGCATCGCACCAGCCGACCATTCCGGTAAAATACCTTCGGTCGAACGATTCGAGCTCGCGGATGGCGGTTCTCGCGGGACCTGTCGGGGTGCCGCATACCGCTGGCGTCGGGTGCATGGCGACCGCCAGTTCAAGGGAACTTGCCGCCGGTTCCATTAGCTCTCCGGTTACCTTCGTGGACAGATGCCACATCGTTTTGGTCCCGATGACCGAAGGCTCGGCCGGTACATCGAGCTTCCGGCAGTAAGGCCGGAGCGCGGAGGCTACCGCTTCGACCACAACCGCATGCTCGTGGCGGTCTTTGGCCGACAGCAGGAGCGCGTCTGCACGCCGCTTGTCCTCGGCGGGATCGCTGCTGCGGGCGGCCGAGCCTGCCAGGGGGTTGGCCGTGACCAGCTGGCCCGAGCGCGCGACAAGCAGCTCCGGGCTGGCGCCGATCAGCGTGTGAGCGCCAGAAGCCGGCGCCGCGCCTTGGCCCTGTCCGGCGCTGTGGCCGCTGCCGGCCGCTGCAGATTGCTGTCCCCGCAAAGGAACGGCAAACGTGTAGCCGCGCGTGTTGCCTGCCGCGAGGCGGCGCAGGAGACGTCCCGTTTGAACGGGCGGGCAATTTTCCAGCCGCAGCGAACGCGACAGGACGACCTTGCGCAGTTTGCCGGACCTCAGCTGCTCCAGTCCTTTTCGCACCGCCGCCTCGTAATCGGATTCCGTTGGAAACGAGACGATGTTGAAGGTTCCGCCAGCGGCTTCCCCGGCAAAAACAGGACGGTCCGTATCACCCGCAATCTCGGCAAGGGCCTCCTCCGATTCCGGCAGGGGACCCGCCCACAGGGTTTGCAGCGGAACGAACAGTTCGGGTCTGACACCGCTGTTCACGGTGAACGGAATCGCGCCGACGATAACGGGTTCGGCGGCATTACCCGCACGGACACCCGTCAGCAGGTCCGCGACCCGGCGGGGCAGCCGCTCCAGGTCTTCCCCTTTCCCGTCAACGGAAAGTCGGACAAGCTCTCCTTCCGCAAGCAGCGTCTGGCGGGGCGAGCCGAAATAAAACGCCGAACCTTCGCTGTATTTATCGAGCAAGTCGGCCGGGGATAACAATTTTTCTTTTTGTCCCAGCATCATGTTTATCCACTCCTTTTTATCTGTCAGCGGCCTAGCGTGGCTCCGCCGTCGATTCGAATATCGTGAAGCGTTATATGACCCGCCTGATCCGACGAGAGAAAAGCCGCGGCCCAGGCGATATCCTCCGGAGTCGCCAGTTTCCCGAGCGGAATACCCAGCTTGTACAGTTCCGGCGACCCCGAAATCGTCTTGAATTCCCCGCTTTCGTCTTCCCACATGCCCCGCTGCATCGGTGTGTCCGTCGATCCCGGGGAAACGATATTACAGCGGATTCCCTCCGCGGCATGTTCAAGACCCAGGCATTTCAGCATCATGGCCGCGGCGGCTTTGGAAGCGGCGTAGGCGCTCATGCCGTAACGCGGCACGGTCCCTGCGTTAGAGCCGATCAGCACGATCGACCCCCTGCGGCGCTTGGACATGCGGCTGATGACGGAGCGGCACACATAGAAGGCGCCGGTCGTGTTCACGGCGAATGTCCGCTCCCACTCCTCGTCGCCGAGCGTTACTCCGGTTCCGTGCTGCAGCACTCCCGCCGCATGCACGAGTATATCGACCGGGCCCTGCTCACGCTCGATACGGGCAATGACTTCTTCCACGCTCCTGCTGTCCGACACGTCGGCTGCATAGGCTGCGGCGGAAGCGCCCGAGCTGGCCAAAGCTTCGGCTGACCGCTCCACCTTCTCCCCTTGGAGATCTACGGCGGCAATTACGGCGCCCAGGCCCGCAAGAACGGCTGCCGCCGCTTCACCGATGCCTTGGGCGGCTCCGGTCACGACGGCAACTTTGCCGGAGATTCCCGTGTACGGCGCACCTGCAAACGGGCTTTCTTTCATCCTTCAATTCGCTCCCTTCCATTGGCTGTATTTCCTGCTGCTTAGCCCGCTTTCGTCACGGACGGGAAGCGAAACGCAGTCCTCGGCTGACCAGTCCCGGCAGGACGGAGACATGCCCTTCGTCTTCGAACGAATGCCACTGTACGCTTAAACCGCGGCTCTCCATGTTAGAGAGCCTGGCGGCCATCTCTTTCGCCATCCCGTAATTGCCCGAGGGATGCGCATTTTCCAGTTCGCCCATCGCAATCAGTGCCCGGATACCCGAACTCCTCTGCAGCGAACCCGCGTCAAGTGCAGCCGTAAACAGCTTCTCCCGCACGTCAAGCCATTCGCGGTTCCAATGGATAGACGGGCTGCCGGCGATATAGGTACGGAAATATTCCGGTCTTGTAAAAAGCGTATGCAGGACGAACAATCCTCCAAGGGAATGACCCATGATCGTCTGATTCGTAATGTCGACGGGGTACTCCCTAGCGATGACCGGTTTCAGCTCTTCCTGAATGAAATCGAGAAAGGCAGCCGCGCCTCCCTGCTCCGGAAGCACAGTTCCGTCCGGCTTGCGCGTATACTTGGCTGTCTTTTCCGGCGTGTAATCGAAGTATCGCTGCGGATGAAACGGTTCGTCCGTCGGATACCCGATGCCTACGACAAGCGCCGCTTTGACGCCCGTCACTTCGGGACGTCGGCATTGAACCCGCAAAGCCTCCGCTACGGTGGCAAATACCGAATTGCCGTCCAGGACATAAAAGACGGGGTAGCCCGTCGCAGGAGGCGGTCCCGGCGGAAGTGCCGTCATAATCCGGTAAGAAAGATTCGTTCTGGACGAACGCATCACCCGCTGTTCGGTGTTCGGAATCTCCACGCCGCCATACGCCGTCTCTCCCTGAAATGTTCTGCGGGGTGTTTCCACACGTGAAACCATTCTTTGCGGCCTCCTAATAAAGAAATGTAATCAACCAATTAAGTGATATTGATAATCATTTTCATTTAAAATTATATAGGCTCCTCTCTCCCCGGCACATGGAAGAAATCCGGAATTTATTTGTTCAAAATCCATTTTTAGCAAATACGTTTACAGAAAAAAAAACGTGTCCGGGCTAATCCCGAACACGGTTCTCTCCATCATTTTGCAATCAGCTTGACCACATCGTCGATCATCATTTCGTCCGCAATCATTCCGCTTCCCAGCCAGTATTCGCTGTTCACCTCATAGGCGTGTCCGGCCTGGACGGCAGGAATCTTTTTCCAAAACGGACTTTCGGTGATTTCTTTCATCCGCTCCGTCCCCTGGCCGTATTGGTTCATCATAAATATGTAATCCACATCCAGATCCGGCAGCACTTCAAGCGAAATGGCCGCGGAGTTTTTGCCGTCCACGAGCTTGGACATACCGAATCCGAGCTTATCGTGGACGACAGCGCCAGCCAGATATTTGCCGCCCATCAGGCTTACGCCTCTGCTCGCGAAACGGATGACTGCTGCCTTTTTACCCGGCGCAGCCTGCTGCAGCTTCGCTTTCGCTTCCTGCACTTTCTTGTCGTGGGCCTGCAAAGCTTGCTTCGCTTCTTCGGTCTTGCCCAGCAGCTCGCCGATCTTGCTTAGTGAAGAAGCCGGGTCGCTTGAAGCGTTTTTGAATACATACGTCGGAGCGATCTTGGAGTATTTCTCGTAAACTCCGTTGGATGCGTACGATTCGGTTTGCAGAATAATCAGATCGGGCTGAAGTTCGGTCACGACTTCCGGAGAAGGGGCACCGCTCGAAAAATCAAGCTTGGGCACTTGACTCAGCTTCTCCTTCAAATAACTGTTGCCTTGTCCACCCGCAGACCATTGGGCGATCGGGGTCACTCCAAGTTTAGTGAGCGAATCTTCCAAGTAGGGCGCAAAGACCCTTTTTGGAGAAGCGGGCACTTTGACGGTATGGCCAAACTCGTCCGTAAACGTCCGTTCCTGTCCGCCGGCCGCACCGATCGGTGCCGCCGAAGCGCTTGTGTCTCCCGCTTTGCCGTCAGCGGATCCCGCATTCGGATTAGCTCCGCAAGCGGTCAGCATCAGAGCGGTGCATATAACGGCGAGCACCTTCACCGTAACGATTTTATTCAAGAATGAATTGCGCATAACTAAGCTCTGCCCCCTATGATAATGATTCTCATTCACAGGAATTATAAGTCAGCGGGAGGGCTTCCGCCATGCACATGATCCAGAAAGGCGTTTGGACATTTTCCCGTAAACAGCAGCATCGCTTCATCCAGCATACGTGCGACGGCGACCGGGGAGTATTCCAGCCAAGGATCGGCCGATATGGGATAAATGCTTCCCGAACGGACCGCTCCGATCGTTTTCCACTCGGGTGAATGCTGAAGGGCAAGCCAGTAAGCCCTCGACTCCGATTCCGGGCAGACCAGGACAAGAATCCGGCTTGGATCAAGCGCTTTGATATCTTCCGGCCGGATCGGGGAGGACTGCTTACCGGGTGAGACCTGCCGCAGGTTCAAATCTTTGAAAAGCACATCCTCCATTCCCCGGTTCGTGTAGGAATACAGCCCTTTGCCGTAAAGCCGCACGATCAGGATCCGGTCATCTCCAAGCGCCCCCTCCGACTGAATACGGGCCTCATCCGCAAGCTTGTCGTAGCCCCGGATCCACTGCTCCGCCTCGTCGGTACGTTTCAGAAAAACCGCGACAAGGCGCAAATACTCCCGCCAGCCAAGCTCACGTGAAGTCGGGACAAAAAGAGCGGGCGCTATTTTACGGATCGTATCCTGCTGCTCGTCGCTTAATCCGTCCCCGGCCACGACGGCATCCGGCCTCAGGCGTGCCATCAGATCCGCATTTTCCTCGAAAGTTCCCGTAATATAAGGGTCCGTCAGCTTCAGCGCGTATCTGATTTTTTTCCGGTACGAGTAGTAATAATGAGCCGTCCACTTGGGATCAAGCGGAGCCGCCAGCGGCGTCAGGCCAAGGGCGATCAGATACCCGGTCATGTCGGGGGACCAAGCCGCGATCCGGTGTTTCGAACTCCGCGCGAACTCCGTAGGAGACATGCCCACTTCCTTTTTAAATTTCCGGCTGAAGTAGTATTCGTCCTTGTATCCCACACGCTGGGCGATTTCCCTCAACAGAAGCGGTTCGGGCTCGGACAAATAACGCTTGGCCCGGTTGATCCTCAAATCGGTCAAATAGTCCATGGCACTCTGGCCGAACGTTTTTTTGAACAGATCGACAAAATATTTCGGACTGACATGAACGCGTTCGGCAAGCTGCCGGACGGTCAGCTGCTCGTGATAATGCGAATCCATATACACCCGGATGTCAGTCAGGTATGGTCTCGTGGCCGCCGCGCGCTCTCCGCGACCTTCGATGCGTGCCGCTGATTTGCTCGGCTTCATCTGCATTCCCCCTCATCTGGGATTTATAATAATCGACGTCGTGATTCCCCTGCTTCTCTCTATTTTAATTTAAATGATAATGATTATCAATGATAACAAAAAAAGAAAAACGTCCCCCTTCAAGCATGGAACGCTTTCCAAAATTCTCCCTCCCGGTCGACGATGGCGCCAATCCGGGCAAAAGGGACGGTAAAAGTCGGAAAACCTGCGGCATACGGACCGATATCGTACGGAAAAAAATAGAGATGAAGCGCATTCTCGGTCACATAAAACGGCTGATCCGGCTTAATGCCCGTATAGCTGTCCGTAAACACGTACGCATATTGCGGGTCTTCTTTAATCTGCCTGCCCACGATACCGCTGAGTATGCGGACATAGTCGCTTCCCGGTTTAAACAAATCTTTGAGCGCATACATGCGGCCGTTCTCCAGGTTAAGGATCGCATACGTTTTGGAAGGCATGCCGTGGGCGGCGCCAAACGGGTATTTGTACCCGGTCAGTTCCAGCTCAAGCAGTTTTTCCTTGTAAAAAGCGACCTCGAAATCGCCGGAATATGAATAATCAAGCTTCCGGTCTCCGGGAACGGGCTTCACCTGGCTCCATTCCTTGAGCTTGGTGTTGACACTCCGCTGCGCCGTCTCGTCCTTCATTCCTTCGACCTGCGGATAATAGACGAGATAGTCCCGGTTCGGCTTATATTTCTCTTCTCTTACGCTGTAAGGCGGTGTCAGGGAAATGACCGTGTTCTGATGCCAGATCACCTTGCCGGCCCGGTTCAGATAAGCCAGCCTGCGATCGGTGTATGCTTTGATCAGTCCTCCCCGCTCGAGCGTGAGTGAGCCGCTTCCTTCCACTCTCGGATAGCCCGGCGCCGGTTTGCCGCTGCGGTTGATGAAATAGGTTTGTTCAGCTCCCGCCACCGAAGCTAAACCGCCCTTGAAGTCGGAAACCTCGTCGTACAGAAAATCCGACAGCAGCGCTCCGTTCCAGTCCGCGATCGCGTAAACCGAACCGAGGAAAGGCTGTTCGGGATCTAACGCCCTGCCGAGTGCAAACCGCTTCTCTCCCAAATCCCGGATGTCGTTGTAAGCCGGCTTGATCACATATCGGCCCGCTTTGTCGATGACGCCGTATGTCCACTTGTAGTCTTCCGACGTGCTGACAACGGCACGGCCGTCATGGAACGGCAGCCCCACCGTAAAGGACGGCGCAATAACGACTTTCCCCCGCTCATCGATGTAGCCATACTTGCCGCCGGAGGTCTGCTGAAACGCAAGAAGGCCGTCTCCGTGCGGTCCGACGTAGGCGTAAGGGTAGGACGCCAGCTTGCGACCGTCCGGGGAGATAAGCGCATAGTCGCTGTCCCGGATTTTCACGACGGCACGGTCGTCGTGAAAATCGTTCGCTTCCTCGTACTGCGCCGGAATCACCTCTCTGCCCTGCGCATCGAGATAGCCGTATCTGCTCGTTCCGGTATCGCCGCTTCCCCCGCCGGTGACATAGAAAACGGCTCTCCCGTCCTCCATATTGGCGATAAACGGGTAGGCACGTCCGGTCAGAACTTTACCCTTCTCGTCGATCAGCTTGAAGCCTTCGCTGTCGATGACAACCGCCCGCCGACCGGAAAACGGATTGATCGAATCGTAAACAGGCGGCGCGACAAAGCGCGCCGACCGGTCGATCAGGCCGTATTTCCCGTTCCGTCCGACGACGGCGAGTCCGTTCCGCTGGAAATCTGCGGCGTCCTCGTACATCGGCCGGATCGCCAGCCTTCCTTCCGAATCGATGTAGCCCCATTTCAGTCCGGACGTCGTTTTCAATGAAGCGGGAAACAGGGCCGGCATCCGTGCTTGGGGTGATCTGCCGAGCGCCGCCAAAATGTTCAGCCGGAGCTCCAGCAATTTGTCACGCGAAGGAAAAGGATTCGGAAAAGACAGCGCTTTCCGGACCGATACCAGCGCCGCCTCCGGCAGCCCGGCCCGGTACTGGGCGTCGGCCAGATAGTACCAGTAAAACGTATAATCCGGATGCCGCCGGGTCATCTCCTCGTAGTACCGGACCACACGCGGAAAATAATAGGGATAGACATCCGGCGCCGGCACAAACGCCCCGTTGCTCCACCTCAGCACCTGGACGCTATAGGCTTTCCCCGTATCATGAGTCCAAAGCGCCACTTCGGCTTTTCCGTCACGTCCGGCAAGACCCGGCATATCCCCCACTTCGATATAACTGTAGCTCATGTCCGCGGGAGCGGCATCTGTAAGCCCTTCCGGCGTCCATTCGTAAACCGACAGCTTCGACCAAATGGAACCGATCTGCCAGCCCACGAGCAGATTGTCGAGACCGGCCCGCAGCACGGGGGCGGACGACAGCAGCGTTACGGCGTAGCCGGTTCCTTTTACAGCCGCCGCCTTCTGCCAAACGCCGTCCCGGTAAGTCAATACAAGCAGGTACATTTCACCGTTTAACCGGTAAACCGCCGCAATTTCCGGTATACCGTCTCCTGTTAAGTCGGGCGAGTGAATCGCAGTGTGCGGAGAGGGTTTCTCTATCGTCATTAGTTCCGCCCCTTGCGGTAAAAACCCCGATACAAGCGAAGTCACCTGCATCTCGTCAGCCGGCATAGGCGATCCTCCTTTTTCCCGTTTCTTCGCCTAATCGTATGCGTTCCTCCGGCAGATATGCTTGCAAACGGTGAAATTCGTTTTGGGGAAGTTTGGTTCCACAGACGGTCAGTACATCCTTTCGGTCGCGGCGGAATCTGGACGAACCGCATAGACTGAATCGCTCCGATATACGGAAAATAAGGTTATGGAGACGCAGGGCAGCTAGCTAGCGAGGCCGATGCAAAAAAAGAACCGACCCCCTCGAAAAGGGCCGGTTCGTTAACATGACGTAAGGACGGTATCTTTCCTTACGATTATTTAAGCGCTTGGGCGAGGCCGGTGAAAATAACCCCCAGCGCATGCGCTCCCGCATCGGGATAGCCGATACTCCGCTCGCCGACGGTTCCCGCTCTGCCCATCCGGGCGACGATCGCTTCCGTCTTCTTCGCTCCCTCTACCGCAGCTTCTGCGGCTGCGGCTCCGGCCAACTTCAAGTCCGTGCCTGCGGAGGCGCTCGCCTCCCACGAGTCGGCGTAAGGAACAAGCGCATCGATCAGCGTCTTGTCACCGACTGCCGCTCCCCTACCGAACGATCTTTCTCCCGTATCCTGAATTCCTTTGACCGCAGCTTGCAGCATTTCAGCGATATCCGCCGCATCTAGACCGGCTTTGCCCCGGACGCTTCTGCCCGCCGCCCGGAAAGCCGATCCCCAGATCGGGCCGGAAGCGCCGCCGCAGTGCTCCATTATAATCAGGGAGCAGGCATCCAGGAACGATCCGATGTCCGAAGCCCCGTCGGTCAGTTCGTTCCATTCCGTTTTCAACTGCCTGAAACCTTTGGCAACGCTCATGCCGAAATCACCGTCTCCCGCATGCGCGTCCAGCTCGCAGAACGGCACCTCGTTTTCGATAATGATTTCACTCATCGTATCGATCAGATAGATCATATTGTCCAAAGACACCCGGCCGTTATGAATAACGGCGCTCTCTTCCGGGGTTACAACGCTGAAGGAAACCGGCTTGTCCCCGAGCGCCTCCTCGGCAGGAACGACTTCCGCGAAGCTCGCAGGCTCCGTATATTCACGGACAGTGAGAGCCGGTGTATCGCATTCCGCGCGGAGCAGATTTTTCAGCTCGTCGTCCAGCTTCATGAGGGTGAGCGAGGCACCTTCCATATCGATGCTGGTCATGTAATTGCCGACAAACACTTTATATACGGCAACATTTCGTGAGGCGAGCTCCCTTTGTACGGAATGGTTAAGCAGATAAAGCTCCTGCAGCGGAGTACCTCCGAACCCGTTGACCAGCACCGCCACTTCCGGCGGATTATCTTCGTCTTCGGGCAGGCTCTGCAGCAGCTCGGCTACCATTCTGCGGGCCAGGTCATCGGCCGTAAGCACACGTTCACGCCGGATACCGGGTTCGCCGTGGATGCCCACCCCGTACTCCATTTCATTCTCTTCCATGGAGAAAGTCGGGCTGCCTTTGGCCGGTACCGTGCAGGACGACAAAGCGAATCCGATGCTTTTCGTACGGTCCACGGCCTTCTGCGCCGCCTGCTTTACCTGCTCCAGGGACATCCCCGCTTCCGCGGCCGCGCCCGCTATTTTATGTACGAGAACCGTTCCGGCAACTCCTCTTCTCCCGACGGTGTACAAGCTGTCTTCTACGGCAATATCGTCGTCCACTTTCACAAAATCGACTTGTATGCCGTCTTCGCCCGAAAGATGCGCCGCGTTCTTGAAGTTCATGATGTCGCCGCTGTAATTTTTGATAATGAGAAGCGTTCCCTTCCGGCTGGCGGTTGAACGGATCGCCTGATACACCTGAATCTGGGACGGAGAAGCGAAAACATCGCCGCAGACCGCGGCATCCAGCATCCCTTTGCCCACGAATCCCGCATGTGCGGGTTCGTGCCCGCTTCCCCCGCCGCTGATCAGCGTCACTTTATCGGGACGGATCGTTTTTTTGCGGATGATCGTATATTTACGGTCCAACTCCAGATTCGGATGAGCGAGCACAAAACCGCTGCACATCTCTTTAACCAGGTTTTCCGGCTTGTTCATCATTTTCTTCATCGTTCCGCTCCTCTCGTTGACCTATTAAAAGAATTGGCCTGCCTAATTCCGCAGGTAGTCACGATTCGATTACGAGATCTGAACGCCTGCCTGTAGAATCAGTTCCCTTCGACGAGTTTTTTGAGTGCAGAGAGCACAGGTGAAACCTCATCGTCTTCCGTTACCCCGCTACCCGCTTCAGGACGGTTATCCGTCTTCTCGATCGTCAACGTAGTCCAGTCCCCGTCATCCTCCAAAAGATAGCTCATGACGAAGTAATTTTCCGACCTGTCTTCCAATCCGGGGCGAGGCGCGAAAAGCGTATACCGGATCAGCCGGTCAGGCACGATTTCCTGTACGGTTCCCCACTGCTCGAAAACTTGCCCCTCCCACTCGTTACGGAAACGAATCTCGCTGCCCGGCCGCCAGTCCGTCACAAGCTCGCTTCCATACTGCCACTGCTTCACGAGCTCGGGGCGGGTAAGCGCGTCCCACACGTTACCTGCGGGTGCACCGATTTTGATGCGGGAAATTTCCTTGGCCATCATTTTTCCTCCTCAACTTTCCTCCTCAAATAGTAACCTTACCCATAAACGGACAAATCGCCCTCGCCGGGTTCCAAAACCTTGTGAACGCTGCCCTGCCGGTTGGGTCATCGGGTGTCGGCAAGCTTGTGTATGCTGCTATTATACCAATTCCGCCCTGTATTCTGTCCAGCAAAGCGGGGCCGCACAGCGCCTGGTTTTCCATGTGCTTTTCGGGCAAAAGAACGTACGACAAATGAAACGAAGACTTTCAGACACTCGTACTAGTAAAATCCAGTAAAAAAGGAGCTGCCCGCCATGAATGAAGCACAGCCTTATCTGGAAGCCGTCCGGCAGCGTTATCCCGAGTTGCCGCTGGACACGGCGGAAAAATCGGAGCCGGGCAAAACAACGACGTTTGGCTCATAAACGGCCGGCTGATTTTCCGGTTCCAGCCCGCATCCAAACGGGTAAGCGGAATTCTCGATTTCGGCTCGGCCGGCATGGGAGATCCGGAGTCGATTATGCGGCTTTACTTGCCTCCTACGGGGAATCTTTCTTCCGGCTTGTTCTGGATAAAAATCCGGAAGCCCGCGAAATGCTGAGCCGGATAATCTTTTACAAGGGAACGTTTGCCCTGCAGGAAGCGTTGTTCGGCGTGGGAAACGGGGTTCCCGAGGCGCTAGAGAGCGGACTGGAAACGCTGGAAGCGCTGGAGTGAGGCCAAAAAGGAAGTTTCAATTATTGGGATCAGCCGCTTCCGCCACAAAAAAAAGAAGAACCTGAGAAAGGTTCTTCTTTTATAAGTTGATGTCTTGCTCCTTTGATTGAATAAAATAAATATTCCCATCATCGGACTTATAATAGCCGACATTGAATTGTTCAAGATCAATTAAATCTTTAAACGTATTCGGTAACTTATAATGCCAATCTATTGATTCAAGCTTATGGGGAAAATTGTCACCGTTCGGATTGGGTGTATGAATATAAACGGCATCCAAACCCGCGTCTTGTTCATGAATGCAGATCCAGCTTTGAGAAGGTTTTTCAATTCGTTCCAGTCTCTTTAATAAAATATGGTACAGCGCAAGATGGACTTTAATATGTTCTCTTCTCAGCTTTAAGCTATGTTCTCCAATCCCGTAAAAATCAAGATGGAAATGCCAAAAATCAAACCAAGATTCGTTATCCGGTTCTAAATAAAAGGAGTTAACCTTCTTCCATAAATTACGGAAGTATCTTTTCTTTCCCCGAAATTTTTTCATATTGAATCTCCATTTTCATATTGAATCTCTATACTGGATATATCGTTCAAGACAAAGCCGCGGCTCCTTTATTGAACCAGATATGATAAAAATCGACCCACCCGTAAGAGTTGATTCTCACTCCGCGGACGGATTGGTGGAAGGCCGTGTTCGTCGTTTTATGAACGAGGAACAAAATCGCGTGGGTCTGACGAATCCACCGTTCGAGCTGCGCAAATCTCTCCCTCCGCGCCGCCTCGCCCGGCTCGCGCAAAATCGCGGCCGTCTCCCGGAAGACGACCTCTTCCGTCGCGCGGTCCCACAAGGCGGCAAAAAAATTGTTCTGAAGATAGACTTCCAGCTCGCGTACCTCGTCGCCTCCCAGAACAATTCCGTAAAGCTGGCAGTCGTAGCGCTGCAGCGAAGCACGGTCCGACCATTCCTCCGCGTTCCGGACCCGGATTTCAATGCAAACGCCGAACGTACGGGCGCGTGCCTGAATCCAGCAGGCGTCTTCTTCGTGATGGGAATACGTGACGAGCTCCAGTACCTCTCCGGCATATCCGCTTTTCTCCAGCAGCGCCATAATTTCAGATCGGCTCTTGACGGGATAGAACGCTCCCTCCCTCTTCCCCATATCTTCCTGCGGATGGAAGCCTCCGGCGGGACATAATCTTTCGCCTTTCAGATCGGCGATCAGCGCTTCACGGTCGAGAATATGATGAAACGCTTCCCGGAACAAAGGATGATTGTGGGGGCCGTTTTTACGTTGGTTGAAGACGAGCATACTGCTGCAGCTGAACATCGTTTCCATGTTCCGCCATCCCCTTCCTCCGCTGACCAGAGCCTCCCGCCTCGCGCCGGATGTCTCTCCGTGGGACGTCATGATGGACGTCCAGTCGGGCTCTTTCAACCGTCCGGATTCCTCTCGCGGAAAAATGAGCACTTCCACGCGGTCCAAATGGGCCCGGCCCCGGAAGTGAGCGGGGAAAGCTTCCAGCACGCATCTACCCTCATTGCGGCATTCGACCCGAAAAGGCCCTGTGCCTACGGGCATCTCCCCAAATGCGGCCTCGTCCCGGCGCACAACATCCTCCGGTACGATTGCGGCCGCGATCGTACACAAAAATCTCAGGAACAAGTAATTCGGTTCCCTTAGCCGGATGACGACCGTCTTCCAGTCGGGAGCGTCCATCCGCTCAATGTCCCGGAACATCCACCCGCTGTCATAACGGCCTTGATCGTGCCTGAGACGATTTAGCGTAAACATCACATCTTCCGCCGTAAGTTCCCGGCCGTGATGGAACAGAATGTTTTTTCTCAAATAAAAGGTCCACTCTCTGGCGTCCGCACTGCTTTCCCAGGAATGCGCTATGCAGGGAATAACGAGCCGCTGCTCTTCGTCATATTCGACGAGGGTATTAAACAACTGCCGGGCCATATGACAGTCGAAAGCATAGTAGACAAGTCCGGGGTCCAGCGTCGTAATCGAGCGGAAAACGGGCATACAAAGCGTCTCCTGCGGAGAATCCGGCACTCCTGCCGTCGAGAAACCGATGCCTTCGGAAATCCAGTCCATAAACCGGTCCTTGACGGCGGGACCGCCGAACCGGTTCATCAGCTCCATCGCTTCATGAACCTCCCCCTGCTCCGTGCGCCGGCGGACTTCCTCCAGCAGAAGCTCGTCGGAATCCAGCACGAGGGTCAGCTTCGATTTGTTGCCGCGGCCCCTGCCGGGCTGCCAATCTATCCATCCCTGCTCACACAGTGTGCGGACGATCAGCTTCACGTAGCGGGGCGTACAGTGCCAGATACCGGCCAGCTCGTCGACCGTAACGGGAAAAGGCTTCTGATGCTCCCGGTCTCTGAAAAACAGCCGGAGTTCCAAAAAAGGCAGCACGGTCTGCATGTTTTCGTTCCTCCGTTTCGATAAATCCGTTATAAAAGGTGAACTGATTCCATCAAATCATACACTTTTCATCCCCTTTTGTGTAGCTATACTGAACATAACGACAAAAAAGAAGGGTGATACTCATGAAAGCGAAAACGACAAAACGATTCCGTATTCCCTCCTTTCACCCCGTCGCCTGGGGAGTCATTATCGGGACTTTCCTGTCCCGGACAGGTTTTTTTATGACGATTCCGTTTCTCGGCATTTATCTGGGCAAGGTCAAAGGCATTGATCCCGCGACGATCGGAGCCATTCTCGCGGTAAGCTTGTTCGTGGGCACGCTGGGCAGTTTTGCCGGAGGCGCGCTGTCCGACCGCCTGGGCCGTTATCCCGTGATGATTGCGTCGATGGCGGCCTGGAGTCTGGTGTTTATCGGCTTCGCCTTCGCCGATGCGACCTGGCTGTTTTTTGTCCTAAGCGCTTTAAACGGGCTGTTCCGGAACGTGTTCGAACCTGCTGCGCGTGCCCTGCTGGCCGATGTGACTCCGGCCGAAAGCCGCGCGGAGGTGTTTAACGCACGCTATTTCGCCATCAATATCGGCGGTGCCGTCGGGCCATTGATCGGTCTGAAGCTGGGTGTCGGAGGCACGTCGTCCCTGCTGCCTTTTCTGGTCAGCGCCGCTATCTACGCCGTCTATGCCGCGCTGCTGGTCGTGTTTATGTTCTCCTTCAGGCATCTGCTCCAGAGCAGGGATGAACCCGGCGCGACCGTAAAGCAAATGATGAAGATTGTTTTTAGCGATAAGGTGTTTCTCTATCTGCTGCTCGGCAATTTTTTCGTCGCCGGGGCTTACTCGCACCTCGACACAACCTTGTCGCAGTACATCGGACATGACCGGGTAGCGGTCTACTCCAGCCTGTTTGTCGTCAACACGTTATGCGTGCTAGTCCTGCAGTATCCGTTGACCCGGTTTATGAAGCGCTACACGTCCCTGACGTCGCTGAAAACGGGCTGCCTCCTGTTCGGTGCGGGACTTTTCGGTTTCGGCCTCTTTGAGAATACGGCTCTGCTCTTTCTCTCGATGATCGTGTTCACCATGGGCGAAATTCTGTGCTTCGTCGTCGGGGATGTGCTCATCGGCGAAATCGCTCCCGAGCGTCTTCGGGGCGCTTATTACGGAGCCAGCGGCTTCGCATTCCTGGGGCAGAGCCTGTGCGCCTGGATCGGCGGGCTCCTGCTACAGGGACTGGGCTTCGGTCAGGGACCGGTCATCTTCGGTATTTTGACGCTGCTCGCGTTCGCCGCATTCCCGTTCTTTCACAGAGGGCAGCAGCTTCGTGAAAATCCCGCAGGTGCCAAAACCTCCGAGCTGTCCGAGTCTTGCTGACGCCGCAGCGGGAAGAACGTCCCCTTAACGGGTGCGCCTTCCCGTTTCACTTTGGCGTCGTCTAATCGACCGCAGACGGAATACAGCAAAGCCGCTCTCAGGCGTTAAGCCCGGGAACGGCTTTGCTGTATTTCAGCGTTTTAGCGTCCGACTGAACAAGTCCGGCCTTACGGAGATGTGTAATAGGGATAGTGCATCTTCGCCTGCACTTCTTTCGCGAAGGCCGCATCCGTCAACGATTCGACCACATACAGCCCCAGGTCCAGCGAAGCCGACACTCCTCCACCGGTGAAAATATCCCCGTCCCGCACCAGACGGTTCTTGACGACTTCGGCGCAGTAAGGGGCGAGCAGCCCGTAAGCGGAAGGATTCGTCGTCGCTCTCCTGCCTTCGAGGAAGCCCGCCGCCCCCAGCAGCAAGGAGCCCGTGCAGACGGACACTTTGTACGGAACCGGGGCGGCCGTTTTTATCCAGCTTATAAATTCCGTGTCACTTCTTAACCGGCGGGTCGATAAGCCTCCCGGGATGAAGATCAAGTCGTATTCCGACAAATCCGGCTTAACGCGATGAATTTTGACCGTCATGCCCCGGTCGTCCGTCACTTCCGTTTTGTCCGCGCCTAATTCCCAAGTTACGTTCTCCTTGGCCTTCAAAATCCCCATCCAAGTAACGGCCTCGTAAAAACCGATAAAATCGAGCGCCGTCATACCGTCGAACAAAACAAACCCCATTCTCATCCTTCTTCACCTGTCCTCTCCAAAAGTTGAAAAGAAAAAGTACCCGACTGAAAATCGGATACTTTGCCCAGGCGTACGGCGTTTGCTCAAGGACCATGCGTGTTGGTAACCGCGATCATCCATGCAGCAGCGTCGGTGCGCTCCCTCATGGTACTCCATGTCTACGCCAGTCACACACCGCTTACAGATTGTCATTATTTTACATGTGATAACTGATATTTTCAAGCATGTTTATGCAGAAGATCCGTTAGCTTTCACTCGCTTGAGACAGCGACCATGCTGGGCGCACAACCAAAAGCATTGCAGATTCTCATGTCGAGATTGCAATGCTTCGATGACTTTCCGTTGACTTTTTTACTTTCTACATAAACATGCCGGCGATCGTACCGCTTAATAGATTAGCTAGTGAAGCCGCAATCACTGCCTTAAAGGCAAGACGTCCCACTTCAGTACTTCTTTCAGGAGCTAACGATCGCATTGAGCCTAACAAGATCCCCATGGAACCGATATTCGCAAATCCGCAAAGCGCGAAGCTTACGATCGCAATCGTCTTTGGTGACAAATGCTCCATTTCCTTAGCAAACGAACCAAAGGCGATCATTTCATTCATGACGAATTTCTGCCCCAAAAAACTGCCCGTTATCGTAGCCTCGGACCAAGGAACGCCGATCACAAATGCGAGCGGAGCAAATAACCAGCCCAGAATCATCTGAAGGGACAAGTCTCCGTACCCGAACCAGCTTCCGACCCAACCTAGCAGTCCGTTTAGTAGCGCTACCATAGAAACAAACGCGATCAGCATGGCGATAATCTGTACTGCCATCCTCATCCCTGCCGAAGCGCCTTTCGAAATAATATTGATGAGGTTATCCTTGGTTTCCGAATCTTCCTCTTCAAGTTCACGAGAGCCTGCCTCAATCGGTCTATCGGTTTCCGGAATCATAATTTTCGCAATGATGAGACCCGCTGGCGCCGACATCAAGCTCGCGGACAATAAATAGGCTATCGGAATGCCTAATGCGGCATAGGCAACCATGATTCCTCCCGCGACGGAGGCGAGGCCGCCGACCATGATCGCGAACATCTCTGACCGAGTCAAGAACTTCATATAGGGCTTGATCATGATCGGAATTTCCTGCAGCCCCAGAAAGATATTCCCTGCCGCTGCCAACGATTCCGCCCGGCTTGTCTTCAGCAATTTGCCGAGCCCTCCGCCGACGACCCGCATGAAAAACTGCATGATGCCGAATCGGTATAGAATGCCGATCAGCGGCGTAATGAACACAGCCAGCATCGCTACGCGAATGGCGAATATATTCCCCGTGGCCTGCGTCTTATCCGCCAAGCTTCCGAACACGAAGGAAAGACCTTCGTATCCGTAATGGAATAAGTTCGTAAACCCTGTGGATACGACCTCCAGTATCTGCTTGCCGGTATCCCATTTGAGTACGATATAACCGAATACCAGTTGAATTCCAAGCCCGACGATAACCGTACGATAATTAATCTTTTTCTTATGGTCAGACATCAAATAGGCAATCCCCAAAATAACCATGCAGCCTACAAGTCCCCATAAAATGCTCATGTTATCAGCTCATTTCTGCTAGTTCGTAAGCATAGGGGATGGATTGAAATGCGCCTTTGCGCTGAACAACTATCGACGAGAAACGGCTGGCAAACTTGACCGCCTCCGCGACATGCCCGAGCTGCTTCCGCTCCTGTCTCCGCAACTTTGTGCAGAAGGAACCTATAAAGCTATCGCCGGCGGCAGTAGTATCAATCGCCGAAACTTTCTCGGCGGGAATCGATAAATTGCCGTCACGGTGACAAATGAGGCTGCCCCGATCGCCGAGCGTGACGATCACGCATCCTACGCCTTGTTTAAGCAGAGTCTCTGCCCCTTGCACCATATCCTGTTCGGAGTTCGTATCGCAACCGGTGATCATGTGCATCTCGCTTTCGTTCGGGATGAGGAAGTCCGTGACTTGAAGCAGCGTCGGCGGAATCGCCTTGGCCGGCGCCGGGTTCAGCACCGTGACCTTCCCTTCTTCCTTCGCAATTGTAAAAATATGCTGAATGACTTCAATCGGCACTTCGAATTGTGCCAGAATGACATCGGATAATTTGATAATTTCTCTGGATTCCTCTATATCCTGCGTTGTAATTCCCATATTCGAGCCGGCGCTGACGACGATCATGTTGCTGCCGCTGCTGCTGAACAGGATCAAGGCTTCACCCGTAGGCAAATCCGGGTTTACGCCGACATGTTCGGTATGAATGCCTTCCTGCTGCAAAGTAGAGACCAATTGCTTGCCGTATTCATCCGCCCCGACTTTGCCGATAAAGTGTACGGAAGCTCCAAGCCGGGCCGCCGACACGGCCTGGTTAAATCCTTTCCCGCCGGGACCGACAAGTTTCCCCGTTGCAAAAATGGTCTCCCCTTCGTGCGGGAGGGATTCCAGCAATAAGCTGGAATCCATATTAATACTTCCTAGTATGCATATCTTTTTCATTTTTCTCTCACTCCAATCCTATAAAACCCTCTGTCTAAGTGTTCTTGCACAGCGATCATCGTTACCGCTTAAGAGAACATCACGTAGGACAACACCAGCGTACTGATGATGCCGACTATAATCGGAACAGAGGTTCGCTTGATAACTGCCATCGGGCTTTTCTGAATGATGCTGCAAACGACAATGATACATGCAGCCACCGGCGAAACCGAACGCACAAGGTTCGCGATCAACTGCATCGGAATGGACAGCATCGCCCCGTCAATGCCTACGTTTTGCGCAATGTCGGGCAGCAATCCGACCGAGGCGTAGAATACCGCAAGCCCGCCGCCGCTGATCAGGCCGATAAGGGCCGTGATCCCCGAGAAAGCAAACATCAGGATCATGCCGGCGCCATTCAAATCTTTTACCGAATCGGTCAGCATATCTACAATGCCGAGCGCCTTCAGGCCGTCAACAAGCAAGCTTGCGGCAACAAGCAGCGAAACAACCATCGCAAGCCCGTCCCCCATACCCCGGAAGAATACCATCAGTTCTTCGAACACTTGCTGAATTTTACGTTTACGGATCATTTCGACAATGACTGCAACGATCAGCGAAATAAAGGTGATTTCAACAAGACCGATTTTGATCGATTTAACGAAGATACCGAATACCGTAATCAGGACGAGTGGAAGAATCGGAAGGAAGCCATAATAAGTTGGCGGCAAATCCTCGCGCAGCGTTCCAAGCTTTGATTCGTCGATTGTATCGGTTTCCGGATGTTTCTTATCCATATATTTCTGCCAGAAATAATGCGCGAAGGTCATCAATATAAGCGTCGGAATCGAAATGACGGCATGATATTTCATGACGTATTCCATTAAATCAATGCCCAGCGTCTGAGCGGCAATGACATTATCCGCGCCCAGCGGTGTCGGGATGATCGTCGCTGTTGTCGCAATAACGGCACCTGCCGTCAATCCGGACATGCCGATTCGCTTCAAAACCGGATACAGCGTAGCCATGAGCAGAATGGCAAGGCTCGAAGCGCTCGGAACCACAAGCGATAGCAGGTTACCGACTACGAAAATGACTGGGACGAGCACATAGACCGATTTAATTCCGGATAACGGCTTCATCAAGGTTTGAACGGTCACTTCGTTAGCGCCAATTTTCGTCATATAGGATGAGAAGCCGAATAATACCATGATCGTCATACCGATATTGCCTAAATTGCTTATAAAATTATTTGTAATCGACTTCATCGGGTCAAACCATCTGGAACCCGTCGCCGCTTCCGCGGGTAAAACGCTATGTCCCATAAATACAGCGCCGTATAAGAGTACAATTCCTGCAACGAACAAAACAACGGTGGCATTGACTTTCTTACTGATCATCCAGCCTGCAAGCACGACCACGATCAAGCCAAATATAAGTTCTGTCAAGTCGAGATCTCCCCTCTAAGTTGTTAGATTTATTTTGCTTTCGCAATACATTCGATCGCCCATGTACGGAATGTATCCACGTCAATATCCAGGCAAACGTTTACATTCGGTTCTTTATTGTAACGGTTATTTTGATCCACAATCGTCGTGCCGACCGTGTACACACCCGCATTCTCAACATCCACGAAGTATTTCTGAGTTTTGAATAATTCAGGTTTAACGATATAGGCGATCGCGCATAAATCATGCATTTTCAGCCCCGTCTTTAAGCTGCCGCCGCGATAGTGCTGGAACATGGAATACAGCATGTTGCCGGTTTCATTCAAATCGCGAATCTTGACCACGTTATCGGGTGTCAAGGTTGCTTTACGGGTTACATCCAATCCGACCATTGTAATATCCAAGCCTGAGGCAAAAACCATCTTGGCCGCTTCCGGGTCCGCGTAAATGTTATACTCTGCCGTCTGAGTATGATTCCCTGCAGACGCCGAACCGCCCATCAAGACAATCCGTTCAATACGTGATTTGAGTTCCGGGTACATCGCCAGGAACAAAGCGATATTTGTCAGCGGTCCGATTGGCACGAGCGTTATCTTCTCCTCGCTGCGCATAATCGTCTCGCGAATTGCATGGACGGCGTGTTCAGCATGAATGTTCGTTGTTGGCTCCGGAAACTCGTATCCACCCATGCCGGACTCCCCATGAATGTGACTGCTATCCTCATACGGCATACAGAGGGGTTGTTTTGCGCCTCTGGCAACAGGAGTGCCTGTACCGAAGAACTCGATCAGCTTAAGCGCATTTTGGGTCGTTTTGTCAACGGATACGTTTCCGGCGACGGTTGTCAGCAGCTTGACGTCCAGCGATTCATGGTGCAGGGCTACGCCAATCGCAACCGCATCGTCAATTCCGGGATCCGTGTCAATAATAATAGGAGTTTTTCTTACGCTCATTCTGTTCAACATCCTCTCAAATTGCAAAATTTAACCCTTAGGTTATCCTTCCCTAACAGCTAACAAAATAATAACTTTGGAATGTGTAACCGGTTACCTATTTCGAGTTTATGTTAATTCAATACGAAACTAATGTCAACAAGAAGATCGTTGGAAAGCCTGCATTGACAATCGTATGACGATACAGTAAGATAATCATATTTATTTGTGTAATCGATTACACCTTAATGAATAGGAGATGAGGGCATCGCAACGATACGGGATGTTTCTAAATTAGCCGGAGTTTCCGTTGCTACCGTTTCTCGTGTCATCAATCAAAAAGGTTATGTTCACGAGGATACGCTGCAGAAAGTTCATAAAGCCATTAAATTGCTTAATTATGTACCGAATGACGTCGCGCGCAGCCTCTCCAAGAAATCGACCAAGACTATTGCGCTGTTCGTTCCGGATATTACCAACCCTTTCTTTAACGAGCTTGCGCTTGCCGTAGAGAAAGTAACACAGTTGTACGGGTATACAACGATCCTGTGCAACACCAATGAGTCGGCCAAAATCGAAAGGCAATACATCCAGAACTTAAAGCAGAAATATATCGATGGGTTCATCATGGCAACCAATACCTTAACGGAAGAGGAAATTGACCAACTCGATATCCCTATGGTCGCTGTGGACCGCAGCAGCTCTCCCGTCGTCCCCACCGTCACTTCGAAGAATCGGGAAGGGGCTCACTTAGCCGTGCAAGCCTTATTGCAGCAAGGATGCAACAAAATTGCGCATATCAGAGGGCCTAAGGGCTTGTGGATTGCGGAAGAGCGGTGCCAGGGCTACCTTGATTTGGTTGAAAATATGTCATGGTTTACACCCAAGCTTATTGCCAATGGGAATTTCCAGTTAAAAGAAGCGGCTGAAGCCGTGAAAAAGCTGTTCAAAGAGCATCCCGACATTGACGGGGTATTCGCCGGTAATGACCTGATGGCAATCGGTACGCTCCGTGCCTTGCAGGAGCACGGTATTCGTGTGCCGGATCAAGTCCAAATTATCGGCTATGACGGCATTTCGTTAGCTGAAATGGTCTTCCCTGAATTATCGACGGTATCGCAGTCTATCTATGAAATGGGCATGCTTGCCGCGCGAATTCTGATCAAGAAAATTGAACAGATACATTTGGATGAGGAAAACCACCAACTGGAAGTAAAGCTTATCCAGCGTGGAACTACACGGCATGGATAATCCTTGGGACAGATCGACTCAGGTTCGATGGGAAGCTTATTTCCCTACTTATTTTTTTCAAGCAGGTTTGACCAATAAAATTTACGGGTTGACGGTTAAAACAAAATAAAAGCTTGGGCCAAATGCGGCACAAGCTTTTTCTAATTTTACAGGTTATTATATCTCCCTGGTTATCGGGGGTCGCCCCATGTTGTTCATCATGAGAAAAGCCCATGTCCGCCAGTGGTTTGCAGGAACTATGCCTGTCAGAACTTTTGCGCAAAAATTGCACATTAGCGGTTCGGGTCGCCGGACAAATAAAGCTCTCTTGCGGTCTGCAGGAACAGTTTCACCCCGTGTGGAGCCTCCTTCAAAGAAGGAACCGCCAGGTGAATCTCTCTAAAAGGCTGCGGGTCAATTGTCCGGATGCGGACATTAGGCGGCAGTGCCGACAGCGACAACGAAGTTTTCGATACGATCGAAACGCCCAGCCCTTCTTGAATCAGGCTCAACGCCGTGTTTATGTTGTGGCCGTCATATTTGGCGCGCAAAGTGGTTCCGAATTGCTGGAACAGCTCGTAAATCGGCGTTACAAACCCACCTCTGCACACAATCATAGGTTCATTGTCCAGATCCGTGATATGGATTGTCGGGCGGCTTTGCAATGGATGATCATCCCGAAGCAGCAAACATAATTCATCTCGGAAGAACGGAATCGTTTCCAGTTCGTTGATCGGCGGAATAATCCATCCGACATCGATCGTTCTGGAATCTAGCCATTTTTTAATCTCGTCTGTGGTCCCTTCGTACAGTTCGAATGTCAGCCCCGGGTGCTTCTCCCCGATCACCCGCAATATTTTCGGCAAGAAGTGCGCGGACACAATCGGGAACGCCCCGACGCGAACGGTGCCGACTTCAAACCCTTTTTCAGCCGTTACCTCCTGCTCTACCTTATTGTAGCCGTGCAAAATGTCTCTGAATATGGCAAGCAAGCGCAAGCCAATATCGGTGAGAATGACCCCGCTTTTCCGATCCCGTATCATGAGGGTGACTCCTAATTCCGATTCAAGCGCAGAGATGGCGCGGCTTACGGCAGGTTGCGTCATATTCAATTGCTCACCAGCTTTGGTAAAGCTGCCGGTCTCGACTATTTTCACAAACAACATCAGCTGCGAATGTGTCATAACAATTATGGTATCTCCTCTATAATAAACATGCATTTTATTTATCTAGTGAGCTATTGTACCATAGTAAGCACCATCACACAAAGGAGCTGTAGAACCATGCAACTTTCGCGAACACTTACTTTTATCCTTTTAACGTTTTTAGTTATGATGTGGGGGGTGAACTGGCCGCTTTCCAAATATGCACTCGAATTCGCGCCACCGCTGCTTTTCGCCGGCTTGAGGATTTTTATCGGAGGTCTCATTTTGCTTCTTTTCGCTTTGCCGCGTTATAGAAAACTTAATATGAAGCATACTTGGAACATCTACCTGATCTCCGCATTGCTGAACATCATTCTCTTTTTCGGCTTTCAAACTTTCGGACTGAATATGATGCCGGCCGGTTTGTTTTCGACGATCGTGTTCATGCAGCCCGTTCTACTCGGTATCGGAGCTTGGTTGTGGTTGGGTGAATCCATGACTGGTTTCAAAATAATCGGCTTGATTCTCGGCTTCATCGGAGTCGCTGTTATCAGCATAAACGATGGCTCCGGGAATATTTCGTCCGCCGGCATCTTGCTCGGTTTAGCCAGCACGATTACTTGGACGTTCGGTACGATCTATATGAAGAAAACCTCAACTAGAGTGGATGCGATCTGGTTGACTACTCTTCAGATGATTTTTGGCGGAATTGTATTGTTGGTTGCGGGTACTACCGTTGAAAACTGGACGGATATCGTCTGGAACCAGCCGTTCATCTCGACGTTGTCGGTTATTGCGATCTTCTGTACGGCCTTGACCTGGCTCGTTTTCTTTCTGCTTGTCAGATCGGGCGAAGCCGGCAAAATCGGTTCGTTTAATTTTCTGGTCCCCCTCATTGCGATCGTGATCAGCGTTCTCTTTTTGGGCGAAACGATCACTCCCAAGATGGTGGTGGGACTCATTCTAATTCTCATAGGTGTTGCACTGGTAAACCTCAAACTGAAATCTCTGCAAAAGCGGGACAAAAAGCACACGGGGAATATGAAGACGAGGAGAGACCATGTATGACGATATCGTCCATCTCACGATGCCGGAGTGCATGTAGAGTTTACTCAAGAAGTATACAGTCGTTTAATAGATTCTAAGGTGCTTTCATTTGAACGACAACCACAAAATCCGGCCTTTTAATTAATAAAAAAAATGCATGCGAACCTTGGCGAGGGCGGTTTTGGCTACACCGGAATGCCAAATACTGCGTGCGGCCGATCATTTGAATCCTGTTCCTCGGAGCAGGTTTTTTTGTGCCGTCGACCCTATTTGGAAAGGTGCGTCCAACAATTGGAAGACAGTGAAAGGAGTTTGGAAAGTTTTTCCGAATAGTTCCCTATACCTACAAACATACATCAGAAGGGAGTCAAAAGAAGTGCAACGTACTACTAGACCTACATACAATCCGTCCAATAGACCAACATCCGCCCAAACTAACAGGACGGCTAGCGGTCAATCTAGGGCGGCAAGTCCCCAAGTAAACAGGGATACTGTCAGCCAAGCAGGTAGAGCGGGGAGTCAGTCCGGCAGTACCGGCAATGTTAAGGTCGTTGTTTGCCGCAAATGTAAGTCACCACAAATTGTTGCCAACAAGAGAGGTTACAGCTTTGCTAAAATGTTCAAAACCCTTGGGTGGATGGCTTTACTTCCTCTCCTATTTTTGGTAGTCACTGTAGCTGGAAGTTATATGGTGTGGACTAATGTCAAACTCGGCAGCGGCGGCGGAAGCAGCGTAAATGGCGGATTTTTTGAAAGTCTGACAACTATCATCGGCATTTTATGTTGGATTTCATTCACCTTGTCCTTACCTGTAAGTATCCTAGTCGGGTTCGTTGGGAGAAGTGAAATTGTAAACGGTTGTATGAACTGCGGCTTTAAGTGGAAACCTGCTAAGAGGAAGTAAAATTGATGAGGATGGTCAAATTTTGATAGGCCTCGTTTGTCGACTTCCCGACTTTACATAAGGCGATTGTCTACATACACGATAGGAAATTACTTTCATCGACTGAACAAGAAGAACTTAAAGAGTTACAGCCGATTCATAGTAAGACAATTCGCCCCCACCGATATGGCAGGGGCTTTTTTGTGCGTGCAGATACCAGTACACCTCAACTGTTAGTTAGGGGGCAAAGACTTCCGGATTATCGTTTCGCCAGGCGCCTATGCACCCTATTAAGCAGGCCGTGCAGCTTATCATCCTGCTGCCGATCTCACTGTCCGCGTAGTTAATTGCGATATTTATGCCCGGCTTGCGCCATGCCAAAATTCGACCGGAAAATCCGGGCCATTCACATTCTTCATCCAGTTCGGGCTGACCATATGCCTTTATCGACTCATCCGGTGTTGAGCGCATCGTGATTCCCTTGGGAAGATTTCCGGGAAACGGAGTTTTAATTCTGTCATCCGACCCGGGCGCAAGAAAATGTATCGCCCCAATGATCCATCCATCTTCTTTTGTATAATTGAGCCCAGTCAGATCATTTATTTTGGGTGCGCGATAAAGATCGATGCGTATCGATGTTTTCACAGACCAGATGATATCGTCGTTAAAATAGCTGTTTGCGGGCGGCATTCGCTTGATGCCGAATGATTGCAGCAAAGCTTGAACATTCTTGGGACTGTATGGATGCCCAAGCATTTCAATGAGCTGTTCAGATGGTTCTTTCATGCTTATATCCCTTCCTTTCGGGTCGGTTGCGGCAGTACATCACGGGCAGAGGCCATATTTTCGCTTGCCGTTTGTTGGAACAGCCAACTTCAGAAATTGAAACCTTTCCCCTTCAAAGGCTGCCGTCCACACAAGGCCATCCAAATAGTAGTTATCCAACTCCTCGGCTCTCCTCGTGGGTGTGCCCAGCTTGGCTTCGATCTGGGATCTTGAATCATTTTGTAACAATCCATAGGGAATCTGACCTACATATTTTCCATGTTTCTTATTTTCTTCCATAATCGTCATGGTTAATTCGTCAAATATATAATCACCCTCGCTTTTCTTAATGATACCGTTGTTTTCATCGCCAATATCGAAATGGAGAACGAGACCCTCTCCACTCACAAAATAGGTCGTATTAAGATTCCTCCGCACATTCGGCCGCCAAGTTATCTTGTCCCTCGAAAGCTGATCGACCAAAGGAGGGTAAATGCTGCTGTGTCCCAAATATTCAATATAATCCAGAGGGTTCATTACTTCCACTTCCTTCCTGCCCTTTAGTTTTAATTATCCCGATTATTCGTTCAAGGGTCAATGTCACATATCCTATAAGTTATCGACAGTATTCCGTAAAAACACGAATGTACATGTTTAGTTGAGAATGGTAGGATGAGGAAAACATATTTTGCAGTCGAGAAGGAGAAAAAAGAATTTATGAAAACCTGTGTATACATGGTCAGGCACGGAGAATCACCTAAAATGGAAGGGAACGAAAGAACACGCGGACTGACTTTAAAGGGCGAATCCGATGCCCAAATTGTAGCTCAATTGTTGAAAGATGAGGGTATAGACACGTTCATCTCAAGTCCATATAAAAGGGCCATATTAACACTAGAGGGGCTAGCCCGATCTTTAGGCAAAGAAATGATTATTATTGAGGAACTAAAAGAAATCGTATTTATTGGTGATGATAAAATACTGCCTGATACGGAAGTGTATCCGTTAGTAAAGAAGATGTTTTCAGACCCAGACTTTTCGTTGCCTGGAGGAGAGTCTTTTACAAATTGTCAAAACCGTGTTGTAACTATTTTTAAAAACATTATAAGCGAATATAAGGGGCAGAAAGTTGCTATTGGAACTCATGGAGCCGTTATGACGATGATGATGGGATATTTCGATCCCCGGTTTGATTTGGACTTTTTATTAAAGACTTCAAAGCCTGATATCTACAAGATGGAATTTGATGAAGGAATGTTAACTAGTACAGCGAGGCTATGGCGGGTAAGTTTGCCGGAACCTAAAGGGCAATAAAACGTCAGAAGCCTGCCGTTGGCAGGCAGGCTTCATTATTTCAGATGTGTCTCCTATATCGAACACCTATTATTTATGACCCTCGTGTCCTCAAACCCAAAACCTGTTTCGGGAACCGGTTGATCGATTATTCGGAGCGGTATAGCTGGCCGCATGCCGCGTTAATGTCCGATCCGAACTGAGTTCGGACCGTGACACTGATTCCCTTCGACTTCAAGATCCGAACAAACGCTTTAATCCGATTAGGTTCAGATTGCTGATAGTTGTCCGGCGTAACTTCGGTCGAATTGAATGGAATCAAGTTAACGTGGTAGAGATGTTCCACAGGTCCCCTTCCCCTTAACAACTCCGCAACTGCTTCCGCATGCGCAGCCGAGTCGTTGACTCCTCGAAGAAGAATATACGCAATATACACCTTTCTCCCTGTATGTTCGATGTGACGATCCAATGCCTTCAGCACGTCATAGAGTGGGAATCGGTCGTTGATCGGCATCAGCTCGCTTCGCTGATCGTCGAACGGCGAATGCAGCGAGAAGGTTAGATTGACTTGCGGAAACTCACGTGTCAGCTTGTCGATACCCGGCAACAGGCCGATGGTGGAAATCGTAATTCGTCGATGTCCTAAACCAAAGAGATGCGGGTCGGTCAAAATCGTTACGGCATCAAAAACATACGGGTTGGCGAGCGCCTCCCCCATGCCCATAAATGAGACGCTGTCCAAGACGTGGCCGTTCAAGCGAAAGTGCAGCAATTGGTCGGTAATTTCGTCGGCGGTCAGGTTTCGTTTCAGGCCGATGGTACCGGTGGCGCAAAACCTGCACCCGAACCCGCAGCCGCACTGCGTGGAAATACAATACGATTTCCAGCCCCGCTCATATGTGAGTCGTACGGCCTCCACGCGCTCGTCGCCCGCAATGGCAAACAGCACCTTGTTAACCTGTTTCGACGTGAGTTCTTTTACCGGAACGATACTGCAGACGTTCGGACCAAGCATCCGGGTCAACTCGTCGCGCAAAAATTGGGGCAGCATGGTCATCCGTTCGTATTCGCCGACGTTGTGCTTGAAAATCGCGTCCATAATCTGAGCATACCGATATTCGGGTTGCTTGAGGTCGGACAATATTTGCCGAATCGTTTCATATTTCGAGGGTAGTCTCATGTCTTCTCCTTACTGCCGGAGAAAACGTAAAAAAAGCAACCGTCAGTCGGCGCTTTGACACGTCGTTAACCAACTAGACAGAAAAAGCGCATACAGTTTGCAGATGAATCGCTATGTGCACCTGTCGATAGATGGGTAAACCTCCGGCAACCGAATTGTTTTTTTGTGAACCGCTTCACCTAACAAGAACCGGCTCACACAATCATCTACAACCTCGTTCTTCATCGCTTTCATCCTCCTAGAAATGGTTGATCTCTTTCAGCTTTACATTCTTTGTCAAAATAAAAAAGAGCCACAAGAAAGTTACCTTTCTTGTAGCTCAAAAAATACGGCACATCCAACCCTATAAAGGGTAGGAAAAGGATCTATTTTTTGAGTGAAAAGAATAAGGTAACTTTCTTGCCAATAAAGAATAAACCAAATTTTTGTTTTATTCTTTAAAAAGCGGCAAGAAAATTTACATTATCCTCTTCAACTCCGATCGTTAAGTGTCAGCACGATCTTAACATGCCCGCTTCTACATTGCAACATCCTGGATCTTAATCATCCCGTAGACGTCCATTATCATTCCATTGACCGTACATTTTGTTTTCTCTCGTGTTTGCTATGAATTTGTCTAATCTGCTTTCAACTAATTCCGGTTGATTTTTTATGCTTTGTATCGTGTCGATTCGAACTCTTTTATAAAGATCCGGAAATGCCTTGAAATTCTCATAGACTTGCTTTTCCTCTTTCAGCCTTTGCTCTATAACCGGATCGATTCGAAAAGAATCGTAATCCATCTTCCTATTTTCCTGCAGCCAAAACCTCAACTCTTCTCTCGATTTGACGGGAATTAAATGATCCATTTCCATAGTTGATTTAGAATAAGTTACTGTTTGCTCGCTATTACGTTATCCAGAAACTTATCTGCGTCGCTATTAAATTTCCAGTTAACTCCGAATTTATCAACCAGCATTCCAAAGCACGAAGACCAAGGAGTATTGGATAACGGCATGATGACATAGCCGCCGACTGACAAATTAGTAAAGTATTCTTCCAGTTTTTTCTTATCATCCATGACCAGACTAATCAGAATATTGTTCCCTTTCACCAGCTCGCCTGTTATCGCCTTCATGGAAGGCAAAATGTCCGACATCATGATTTTCCCGCCTGCGAATTCTATGGAAGACTCCATGATCATATTTAACTCATTTTCCGGCATTGGGTAGTTCGGATCTTGCGGGATATCCCCGAATTTCACTTTTTTTACTTCGGTTGCGCTTAGAGCCTCCGAATAAAATTCAATCGCTTGTTCTGCATTTCCATCCAAATTTAAGTATACAATAGCTGCCATAAAGCATTACCTCCTTCTTGTGATACATGTAGTATAATCGACGAAAGGTGACATCTATATGTCACCATTTCATACTGAAGTAGAAAAAGAGGCGAACCGATGGAAAAGGTTGAGAGACTACTCTCTATCATAATGATTTTGCTGAAAAAAAAGATCGTTTCAACAAACGAATTCGCGCAATTATTTAATGTTTCCAAAAGAACCATTCTTCGCGATATGGAAACCTTGAGCTTATCCAACATCCCGATTTATTCTATCCATGGAGTTCATGGCGGCTACGGTATTATGGATGAATACAAGGTTGATAAACGTCTTTTAAGCAGCTCCGACTTAGAGAATATATTGACTGCGCTCGGCGGATTGGAACAAATTCTAATTAGCGAAGAAGTTGAACTAACGATCAAAAAAATAGAAGCCATGGTTAGCCCATTGGCTCCGAAAAGTTCGATTCAACTGTCTTTTTATGATTGGGAGGGTCGGTCTGAAATTATTCAAACCTTGAGGACGTGTCAAGAATCCATCTTAAAGAGAAGGTTAGTTTCATTTGATTATATAGATAAAAATGGCACCGCGACGAATAGAATTGTCGAGCCCTATCAGCTTCATTTTAGCGAAACGAGTTGGTATCTCAAAGGATTCTGTTTACATCGTATGAGCAATAGAACGTTTAAATTATCTCGGATCGATCATCTTCATATGGATGAACAAACGTTTAGCCCTAGAGATGATTTGTTGGAACAAGAACGCGAAGCAAGTTATCAACCGCAACTAGTCGCTATTCAGGCATTGATTTCGCCTAGCATAAAAGATCAGTTCATTGAAAGGTACGGTCGAAAGAGTATTGAAAACTATAGTTCCGAATGTTTATTAGCCACCATTTATGTCCCTCAAAACAGTACGGGATTTCAATTTTTAGCAAGTTTCGGCACAAATCTAAAAATCGTAGAGCCCAAAACATATGTCGAAGACTTTCGAAATTATTTAAATAAAATGATGGATATATACTCCTGAAAAGGTCTCGTTTCTCGATAGCATTGCGGCACACTTGACTTTCCCCTGCACGGGAAACTGTATACTCTCATTATCTTATAAATTGGAGGTGATAGTTTGTTTAAAATCAGTGAGTTTTCCAGGCTAAGTAAGGTCACCTTAAAAACACTGCGTTATTATGACCAAATTGGCATACTAAAGCCGCGAAAGGTGGATCACGATACCGGCTATCGTTACTATTCCGCAGATCAGCTTCTTGAGCTCAACCGAATCTTAATCTATAAGGAATTGGGTTTCACATTGCCACAAATTACACAGTTGCTCCACGAAGATATTACATTGGAGAATATTCAAGGAATGTTTAAGCTGAAAAAAAGCGAAATCCAGCAACTCATCGATACGGAACAAGCCAAGCTCGCCCGGATTGAGGAGCGTATGCAGCTTATAGAAAGAGAGGGGCAAGTCGAAACAGGACAAGAAATCAGGATCAAAGCAGAAGACGCTCGACAGTTTCTTTTTCTGCAAGCGCACGGGAAAGAAGAAGACATTCCACACCTGTTTCATACTTTTAATCCATTATTAACTAAGGAAATTCGCCAATTGGCTCAAGGTCCGCAGGTTGTGTTGTGGAAAGAAATAGACGGAAAGGAGGATGAGTTTGAATTTGTAATCGGTTATTTTTTAACCTGCGAGCTTCCATTATCTCCAGATCCGTTTCAACTGCGGACTCTTCCTCCTGAGCCGATGATGGCCACAATGGCCTTTCGTTCGGATTCTAACTTTGCCTGTACAGCCTGTGTTGATTTGGCTAAATGGATTGAGAAAAATAACTATCAGATCAAGGAAAACGAACCTGGCAGGGAAATCTATTACCCGTTATCTACAAAAGAAGATGCACAATTAATGGAAATCCAAATTCCAATTAGTCATAGATAACTGGAGGAGGAGCGGATTGAATTGAAAAATAATCGGATCATCTATGTTCTGGCACTTGCTGCTTTTCTGATCGGAACCATTGAATACATTATTACAGGAGTCATTGAAATGATCGCCGCGGACTTGGGGGTATCTACTTCCGAAGCTGGGTTATTGGTGACTGTATTTGCTCTCTCAGCGGCCATTGTCGCTCCGATTCTGATTGCATTAACGATAAATGTGGATCGCAAGAAGCTGCTGATGGCTGCCCTCAGTGTGTTTATTGCCAGCAACGGACTTATGTTTGTAAACCTTTCTTACGAAACCGTACTTTGGGTACGAATTATTCAAGGAGCTAGCGGAGGAATCACTACCGTAGTAGCCATGGCAGTAGCGACACGACTCGTTGAAAAAGAAAGAAGGGGCAATGCCATCGGGATCATTTTGATGGGGCTTAGCAGTTCGCTAGTGCTGGGTGTTCCAATCGGCACATTTTTTAGTGAGATGTTCGGATGGAGAGTTCTATTTATTGGGATCGGTTTATTAAGCGTTCTTCCATTACTCATCATCTATAAAAAGGTTCCGTCAATCAAAGAAGAAGAAAAGGTTACCCTTAGGATGCAGCTCTCCATTTTAAGAAATTCAAAAATTTTGACCGCCTTGGTTATTACTTTATTTTATGTCGGCGGCTATTCTACGCTGTTCACTTATATTACGCCTTTCTTGCAAGCCACATCCTCTCTTTCCATTACCGAAATTAGCGGTGTTCTATTCCTGGCGGGAATATGCAGCTTCGTCGGATCAAGAGTGGGCGGACAATTGGCAGATGCAAAGGGATCGAAATTCACCATTTGTCTCGGACTCCTGTTACAAGGAGCAACTCTCCTTTTATTCACTCTAGCCGATGTCAATCTCTTTGTATTGATCTTGGTTTTAATGATTTTTATGTTAGCCACTTGGAGTATTTCCCCCGCCCAGCAGCTATATCTGGTTACTCTGGCGCCTCGAAATCCGGACATTGCCCTAAGCGTAAATACTTCGTTCATCCAATTTGGTTTTGCACTGGGATCTGGATTAGGCGGACTTGTCATCAGCCGTACATCTGTCCTGTATTTGAATTGGCTGGGTCTTGTCGCTGTAGGCATAGCTTTACTTCTTGCGATCTTACTATTCAAAAAAATGAGCAGCGGGATTGCAGCCCCTATTGGTACTAAATAAAAATGAAATGGACTAAACAGGGGTGGATTTAAATTATATTCCGCCCCCAAATCTGCCCCTATCCTTCCTTTATATTGAAGTGCCGACTGAAAATCGGCATATTCAACAATAGAGGTAGGATGTTTTTTCATAACGTACTACGCCGTAGTTCATAAAAATACTGCACAATCGGATGCTTTAACTTCATCTTCTCGGACATGTTCAAAATTCGCTTTTTTCCAACTCGTCTGTCCACCAAAGCTAGAATATTCAATAAGATATCATGGCTCTCTAAACTTTCTTCTATAGAAGTGGTTAAGAACTTATTAGCCACAGCGATAAAATTTGATTTACTTAAGGAAGCCTGTGCTGACAAAAGCTCCTTTGCATATTCTGAACTTTTTCTATTTCTTACAATTACTTTTAGACGATCTTCCGGAACTGTCCCCTTGGTAGTTATTCGGGCAGCTTCAATTTCTTCATTGCTGATAGGAATTTGGATATCTGGATCATTCTTAATTTCCAACTCCGTCTGATACCATCTGATTAAGTTAGTTGCATCATTCATATTGAGCACGTTCTTTTTATCTACCGTAATATAACAATCCCCTGCTTTATCAGGTAAATAACGGTAACTGGTTGCACGATATTCGACTCTTCTATCTAACGCAGGACAAAGAAAACTCTCGAGATTTTGTTTCAATTTGCTCCAGGACATGTACTTCACCTTGTTCTATATTAATATCTGCCTACTGAGGCAGTCGCTCTATTAATCTATCATACAATAACCGGCACTCCATCCACTATGTTTGAATGAAAATACCTCCACTGCTGAGGGGAAAGATCAACAGGATAGTTCATAAAAAAGCCTGCTTTCTCAGCAGACCTTGTCGAGGCATTTACCTTTCAATATCCTCCCGATATATCTATACTAGGCACCTCACATAGCTCGAGAGGATAGAACCGATATAATAGCCCAAGTACTTCTTCTTTGGATAAAAAATACTAGGTAAATGCGGCTCTTAAAATGTTAGTTCTTTACGAGCGGCGCACAGCATTACACATGTGTGGAGTAAACAGTGGACAACAAACATTTATGTCCGAATGAATATTGTTTGCTCTACTTAATCTTGCTCAGTAATGGACGCGAGTTCCAAGAAATATAGTTGCATTAAATTGATTTCCGGACTGGGGATATAATCTAAAACAAATGTTGTATATCCATTTCCTAAGTTTGTCATGAACCAACCATCTAGAGCATTGTTAAATTTTCCATATCGTAAATAATAACCGAAACACTCCAACTCTTCTGCTCCCAGAGCTTGAACACCTAAATAAGATTTAATTCTGTCCTGAACATAATTAATAAAATATTTCTCATCTCTATTAATAGCTCTAACTTTATTAAAGATGTGCTCCAGACTGAAAATATCTACAACCCAAGGATAGTCTTTATCATCATCTTTGAATTCGAGATATTTATTAACACGATTAGATAGATTTAAGTAATTATTAATGGTTATACATATCTTGAGCACCTTCGTATGGTCTTGTTCACACAAATCCAAAATTATTTTCCGAGAATACTTTTTATCACTATTGTAATACTTAGAGTTTTTATTATTAATGTTATTTTTAACTCTCCATCCTTGAATATAAGCCTTTTGAATAACTCGGTCAAAGTTTTGTTTCATTCTTGTATCAGACTTATTAGAGTCTCTGAATGGTTCTTTTAAAACCTCTGATTTGCACTCAAAGCACAGTGTATATTCTCCATAGAGCACAATAATATCTTGTTCATCCCCATTTTCATCGTACAAATTATTATAAACGCTCTCTTTCCCAAAAAAGTCCTTCAATAACATAATTGTGTATTCTTCTACAAAATCATCTTTCCTACCTCTCTTACCTTTCCCACCTTTCATTTCTTCATGTTCTAATATATAATTCCAAAACTCGTCGAGTATAAAATTAGAACGCGGAAAAAATATTCTGTCTTTATGACAAATCCCCAAGGAGAACTCTTCCCTGTAATATTTGTCAGTCGGATAACTTAAAGTCACTTCATTCTCATTTCTCAATATAGGGAAAAATCTATTAATAAACTCTTTTTCTTTAATACCGAATCTTCTTAAAACTTTCGAAAATTGTTGCACGGAAAAGCTAGTCAAGAAACTCTCGAATTTGTACTTCTCTTTTTCATATAGCAAATCATTGAGTATGTTTTTTCTGCAAGCTTGATATATAAAGTCATATAGAATACAAATCAATAACCCCTTCTCAATTTCTAGAGTTGTTAGATTATCTTTGATGAAAATTGTATCAATCACTTTACTGTTGATTTCTAAAGCACGTAAATACTGAAACCAAGAAGTATTTGGATAATCGAAATGGTAATTAATGAAATTTTGGGAGTGAAAATTGCGTAAAGACATATGAATATCTTCTTGCTCTTCTTTTTGATTAAACTGTTCCATACAATAATAGTTTACAATTTTTACAAACTTTTTCCTCAGCCATTTTAGCTCGTTGGATCTGTTCTTAATTTTCGTGTTATTTTTAATGACCGAATTCTTTTTATACAAATAAAACAATCTATTAACCAGTTTTGGAGACACCCGTTTGTCTCTATTTTCAAAGACATATCTCGTGTTATCCATTATTAAACTATTTATTAACCAAAAAACTTCATATGGATTATACTTTCGAAACCTAGTAATAATTTCTGTTATTTCATTCTCTAAATTATAATCCTCAAGTTCGAAAAACTCTTCAAGCAACTTTCTCTTATTCTCCATGATATTCCCCTTCTGATAATGATTTATCTGATTTTTTCACCGAAATTACAAGTTCATTTGTAAACAACTGCTCAGAAGTAACAATGAAACTTATATAAGATAAATCTCCAACGTCAGTTATCAAAGGTTCTTCGGTATCTTTATTCAGGATGACCACTCGAAACTCATTTTGATAATCACTAGTTATATCTTTTCAAAAAAAACAATTGTGTTCTCCTCGGCGAAAAGGAGTGATTTACATTGAAATTATCGTACAGAACAGGTTGATTCCTTAGAGTCTTTGGTCAGGACTAATATCTTTTCGAATTAAAAAATGAGAGGGGCTAATCGCCCCTCTACTATTTCCGACAATATATCTCAACTATCAGTCTTTCCTGACCAACATTGGCTTATCAGTCAAAGCTAACAGTATCTTGAATTTTGCTTATTGTTTTTGCACCAACACCTTTAATGGTACTTATATCATCCAAACTTAAACGTCCTTTAGCTACGCGCATTTTCACAATTTCTTTTGCCATATTTCTATTGATATCTAGAACAGCCTCAAGTTCATCAAGTGATGCTGTGTGAATATTCATTTTCTCCGACACTCCTTTTTGCTGTACATCATGATATTCAAGAATACTAGCGCAAATTAAATAAACGTGAAAAACAGCCTTAATAGCTTCCGCTCTAGATAGCTGAGCGTGGACGCCTTTGTTGGTCAACTTATGCAATCTTTGTAGATAACTACCAACAAAATCGACATGAATCTTAGCTAAATCTCTGTTACTATCACTTGAAATGGATCTATCCATAAAAGCCCATATTCTATTTATATATTGATTTTTTCCTAAAGAGCGCCCATTATATAGTTCATCTGTAGCAGGAAATAATTCATCAGCTAAATTTTCTATGAGTCTTCTACAAGAAGTTAGGGCATGTGACCACTCCTCTGAATTATCAGTGGACACTGATTTAAACGCCTGCATTAATTTTTCTGCAAGTTCGGGGTTAATATCAAGTAATTTATCATCAATAACAAACTTCAAAATATCAAAGGCTGATTGTGGCGCATCTGAAAAAGCAAGCGTATTGTACAATAAGGATGCTCTTTCATGTGCTGTCTTTCTAACATAATTCAAATGATTATTTAAATTGTTTTTATAGTACGTGCCGTCATTACCTTTCTTTGTTCTTACAAGATCATTATATCTCTCCTCTATAAATCCGATATTTTTGTATCCTCCACCTGATTTATTTGCTTTTACATTTAGCTCTTCAAGTGAGCAATGTTCATCTATGTCTACTCCCAATTTTTTTAATTCTTCTGTAACTTCGTTTAACTTCGTTAAATTAGCCTTAGTATTGCTTTTATTCGTAGCAACTAGCATATCAATATAGTTCTCAAGAGGTTGAGTATACTTAGTATTTCCCAGTTGAATTTCGCCCCAAATGATACAACTCTCATCGCTAATCATTTTTGATACTCTCAATAACTTTTGAATACCGACAAGTACACTACCCTTGGAACTTTCTAATTCTTTTATAGATTCTTTTAGCACAATAATAGCTTCTTGAGTAGTTTTTGAATGCATTCAGCCATCCCTCTCCCCCAAAATAATAACTCAACATAGCTGGTTTCTAAAAATCTCACTATAATTGAGCTTCTAATAACAAATATCCAAATTTATTCATTCGACATAATCCTACCATATATTCCAAAATAAACGCACGAAATTTATTCTTACATTTCGTATTTAAGTAATAAAGAGTAGGGATTTCTCCCCAACCTTTAATTTTATCCGCCAATACATCTCAGCTATTAGTCATTGTGCCATTGATTTAAAGTCGACTTACAAAACCTCGTCTACCAAATCACCGCAAACCCTTTCCCCACTTGGCTTAAACACCTCTCGCCCTCTCTCCCCTGGTTCAACACGAGTAAATAAAGTCATCCTGCAAATCAGAGTAAAATCGGGGGCAAATCGGAGAAAAACCTTGATAAACAAGTAAATAAAGTCGAGGTGAAGGAAGGGGATTCAACTAGGAAAATGAATGGGATTACAGGAAGGACGTTAGAGAAAAAAGTTGAGGAAAGCCTAATTTATCGGAGATTGGCGGGTCATACGACCCGTTCCAAAGATGAAAAGAGCCGAGGAAAACAGGAGTGGATACCTGAATTTCGCTCGGCTTTTTGATACGACTTTATAGGCTCCTGTGAGAGCTTTACAAGCTTTGGGAGAGCTTTAATTGGCTTCTACATTCATTTCGTACAAGCAGCGCGACTGATTTCACATGTGTAGAGTTGACAGTGACAGCAAATGTCCGAAGGGACAGTGTTTGCTCTAATGATGATTTGAATCTATTCATTCAACTTAAAGTACAGAAATTTAAAAAGGGAAATCTCAGTTCCCCCAATTAATCTCATCTAGTTTTTTCAAGAATTCCAAACCTTCATCTGGTTCTATCATTTTTATGAAATTAGCTATACCATATAGGTATTCTTTAAAATATGATTTACTTTCAGATTCAATTTTTTTTAAGTGACTATAAACACCAAATTTTTTGCAATAATAAATATGTTGCTCAAGTCGCTTTTTATATTTTCTTTTTACTTTGACATCTTCGTTTACAATTAATCCAGTTACCTCTTGCATGTTATTATCTGTCTGCAATCTTAACTTTTTATAATTAATATCAAAGCCCTCATTAATTATAATTGACTTTATTGTTTCTATATATTGCCTGACATTCTCATCGCCTGACATAGTGATGTCATCTGCATAACGTGAATAATCCGCATTCATCTTTTTAGCAAGAGCCAATAATCTTTTATCCATTCTTTGGCAAAGAATATTTGAAATATAGGGGCTGGTAGGGGCTCCCTGAGGTAGCGAACCATTATATGTAGTTAGTGCAGCCAGAGTATAGGAAAGTTCTTTAGTATAGCCATGATGGTAAAACATATAGAATATACGATCAAATTTAATAGTAGGAAAAAAATTTTTAATATCTATATTAAGAACTACTTTCTTCTTAGTGTGCAATAAAGCATTATCTTTAATATTTCTTCCTTTTACAAATCCAAAAGCATTAGAATGAATAGCAAAAGAAGATAGGACATTATCAAGTACCCATCTTTGTATTGTTTTCATATTATAGCTAGGTGTTGAAATAGTTCTTAGAGACCCATTCGATTTAGCTATTTGATATTCCTTATAAAACTTATTCGAATTCATAATATAATGACCTAGTATTTTACTTTCAATCCCCATTAATAGGGATAGATGGTTATTATCAAAAATTACAGGTAAGCCCTGTTCATTTAAGGCTTTTGCATAGTTTATGCATATTTTTTTGTATCTTTTTCCATATCCTTTTTGCGTTAACGATGATTCCAACAAGTTTAAGTCCATGATACCCTCGTTTAAATAGTCAGTAGCTTCTACTTTGATCTTGTTTTTTGCGCTGCCTTTAACCTGTTTTGGAAATTTAGTAAATTATTAATGTGGTTTTCATTAATTATTTACTACTGCAATGAAATATTGCAGTGGGTAAAAGCAGCGGTTTTCTGATTTTGCCCAAATCAATTAAGTGACATTATTATAGATAGAGACTCTCTACCGTATCTAGAAGACTACTGACTATCACATAGTAGTTTACTTGATTTTTTTTGTAAATCCAATAGGAATGTATAATTCATCAAAACCCATTGGTTTTTTTGTAAATATGCTATTAACTTCGAAAGATTCAAAGTAATCAATGTGTAACATATTATACTTTTCTAATAACTTTACAGCGGCTGAGGTAAGTTTATAGTACCCCTCTAATGTTAATAAATTTTCCTCTTGAAGTTTATTAATTAAATTTTCTACTTGAAAAAAACTCAGTCCAAAATTATCACTTATTTCTCTGTATGAGTAGCTAGCTTGAACCGAATTAAAATACACTAATATCAGTAAGTTTTTATAATCCAATCTTACTCCCTCCACCCTCTCTTTTAACTGATAGGTTTTGGTTTGACCTAGTCTTCTTCTTGTTTTTTCTATTTAGTTGAGTATATCTCTTAAACAAAGAATTCCACTCTTCTCTCTTTCCAGAAAAATCTGTATGATACCAGAATGAACTGATGGTATTATTAGGTATGTTATGAGAAAATCCAACCAAAAGTTGGCTATCCCGAAAACCCATAACATTATTATTTCCTTTTCCCCAAATTGTTTCTTCAAAATCGTTAATTAGTAATCTATGTGAATCATTTAAAAATTTATGATTTTTGAAAACCTTATCGTACTTAAATTCTGCAATAACTGTTACATCAAGTTCTGTTTGATTAGCTAAGTATTTATCGATCACTTCATGTGCTGTTTCAGTAATAACAATAAGTCGTATGATTATTTTTCTTCCAATTAATTCACTCTCGTTCTCCTTGAGAAAAGAAACAATAGTCCCACCGCTACCAGAAATGTCATCAAAAAAAATCAACGTAGTAATATCATCATCTATTTGATCTAAACCAACTTTTATTGTATCTTTGTACAATTCTATGCCATTTTCTTTAATGACTTCCTTTAGGAGCATTGTTAAGTCAAATGAACTATTTGCTCTACCATCTTTAGAGACCATAGGAATAATACAAATATCTTCAAGGGGGTAACTATTTAATACGTCTATTAATTGACTCTTCATCAATTCTTTAATATCTCTCTTAGTAAAGAAGATAAATTCTGAAAACAAATGCAACAAAATTTCCTTTATTTCATCTAGAGATGTGTTCTCCAACCATGATACCAACTTACTTTCAATATCCTTAGTATACAGTTCCTCTTGACCATATTTCTCTATAAAAACTTGGGCGACCTCATTTATATTCATTTTGACCCCTCGAAAAATAAGTTGGAAATAACTTTTTACAATTCTTCATAGACTAACATTGCTTTGTCCAAATCATGATAAGTTTAGTTTTTAGGTATTTTTGCACACTTATTATATCACTCCCCAACCATTACCAGTAGTAGTCTTCCTTTTTTATTATCGTTCCACTCGAGGCATTGGGAAAGAGGCGGACTTGCTCCCTCATCTGCCACAACGGGAAAGGAAGAAGAACCATGCAATTTACACCGTTCGAAGAGTGCCATCGCCTGAAGTGCCGGCATCGAAGTCCGGAACACCACCCTCGGCTACCCAAAATGCAGCTCATTTTAAAGAAATCAGCCGCAAGTTCGACAGATGGCCGGTATCGCAAGTTATCAGAAGCTGGTTTGAATACGCCGATAGCCTGCAAGCTTGCAAGTTTGTGACTGATCAGCATTCAAGTTTATCTTGAGCGGGCAAAAATCTTACGTCGATCATAGGCAAAAAAGATCATCGACAAACCTAAAATCGCACAGATCAGGTACATAAACGAGTACGAGGAAAGATCCGCGACGGGGCCCATAACGACACCGCCCAGCGAAACGCCTAAATCGGCCGTAGCGATAAATAAACCGAGTAGCACATTGCGATCATGCTGCGGTAATACAAAAGTCAAATACGTCGTCAAGGTCGGATAAAGCAGGGCCTGAGCGATGCCTGTTAAACCTGCGCCGACATAAAAAAACACCGTTCCGCCGGCTGCGGAAAAGCTTACACATTGCGCCCCTGCGGCTAAAATGAGCATAATCACTATCATAAAGGACGAATGCCACTTTCCGTCCGAAGGAATTTTCTTCCTGAGCGCAAAACGGGCGGCCACTACGGCCGTCGCCTGAATCATCAGATAAATAGCTGCATTGCCGCTTTCGATCTGCATGGCATATAGGGGAATAAAGGTTGTCACGGCTCCGAATACAAGGGAAGCTGTCAGCATCAGAACGCTGCATTTGAATAGATGCGGGTTTTTAACCAGATGGCCGAAGGAGTGGAGCATCGTGGCGCCAGGTCCCGGCTGACCCGCAGCGGGTTCAGCCTCTTTTTTTTCCATACGGGCACTGTAACCCACCACTCCGGTAAGAATGGCAATCGTAATCATGGCCGCTGTAAAATAACGGCTATCCGCTGTATGCCACATGCCCAAAGCCAACAAAGGACCCATAATATTCGGCATGGAAGCGCATAAGGAATACATTGAGATGCCTTGCGACCGGTCCTTATCCGGCAGCGCGTCTATAATACCAAGCTGCAGGGCCATGGAGAAAAAAGCGGTACAGACCCCTTGCAGCATACGGGCGGCGAAGTATCCCCCGAGCCCGGTAAACGTGTACAGGAGTAAGGCTACTCCGTTTATAACAAGAATCGTGCGCAGCACTTTAATCGGACCGTGCTTGTGAATCAAATGACCCGCCCAAGGCCGAAAAAACATGGTTGTAAATAAGTACGCCCCCATAATAATCCCGATCGTTGTATTCGTGGCCCCCAGCGATTCGCCCTTCAAAGGAATGATGACGTTTAAAATAGAGTTGGCGCTGAAATACAATAGAGTCAACATATACAGCCTCAGAAAAGGCCAGGACAAAGCTCCTCTCACCGTTCTTGCTCCTTCCCGATTCTCTCCGTCCACCCCATACGCTAGGTAATGATCATCTGCAATAATTTCCTTGCATACGCGGATTGAACGTCTTTTAAGTGTGCGATGTTCACCGTTTCTTCGATTTGACCCTGTCGCATGAAAACGACCCTGTCGCAAATATAGGCGGCAGCCTGGATGTCATGGGTGATGAAGATGTATCCCATGCCGTAAATTTCCCTCAATCTTTTGAGCAACTCAAGCACATGGATTTGAACCGAACCATCCAGCGAGCTGATGGCTTCGTCCAACAAAATACATTTCGGCTCGGTTGAAACGGCTCTGGCTATGCACACCCGTTGAGCTTCTCCGCCCGATAATTCATGGGGGTATTTGGTCCGATAGGACGAGTCCAGTCCAACTTGATGCAACAGCAGATCAATCTTACCCGAAGCCTCTTTTCGGGCTTTGTTTTGCAGCTTCAAGGGTTCCATAATAGCCTGCTCAACCGTATAAAACGGATTAATGGAGGAGGTATAATCTTGAAAAACAGCGCTAATGTTCCCCCGTCTCGCATTCCGCGCCCCTATCCTCTTTCCCTCGAATAGAACGGTTCCTTGATCCGGCTCCTCAATTCCTATGATCAATCGGCCCAGTGTGGATTTGCCGCTTCCGCTTTCTCCGATGATGCCCAGGCATTCCCCTTGCCCGCATTCGAAGCTAATGTCTGCTAACACGTTTTGTTTTTTCGCGGAAAATAAGCCGCCCGTTTTGTACGATTTCCCGACGCCTTTAACCCTCAGCATGGCTGACGCCTCCCATTAGGTTCCTAAAATGATGATGCAGCGAAAGCTTCGAGGAGACCAAATAGCGGGTATATTCGTGGCGTGCATCAGAGAAAATGGCCGGGGTCGGCCCTCTTTCCACCACTTCTCCTTCTTTCATAACCAGCACCTCATCCGCAAGTTTTCGGACAATGCCCAGGTCGTGCGAAATAAAAATCATGGAGCAGCCCATTCTCTTCCTGAGTTGCGCCAACTGTTCAACGACCTCGAATTGGGAGATCGTATCCAGTGCCGTAGTCGGTTCGTCCGCGATCACCAGATCGGGTTCCAGCACAATAGCCAGCGCAATCATCACGCGCTGAAGCATGCCCCCCGAAAGCTGGTGCGGATACTTGTTCATCACCGCTATCGGATCTTGGAGCCTCACGCTTTCCATGGCTTTTTTCATCTTCGCCGTTATTTCGTCGCGGCTCCAGCCGAAATGTTCGGCAAGTGTTTCTTTTAAATGAACCCCGACCACACAAGAGGGATCGAAGGCTCGCATGCCGTTTTGCAAAATCATGCAGAGCTGTTTCCCCCTTCTTTTTCTCATTTCTTTCTCGGGCAGCTCGCTTAAGTTTACTCCGCCAAACAGAATGTCCCCGGATTGGCGGATATTGGCTTTAGTCAATCTCATAACGGCCCTGCAGGTCAGAGACTTCCCGCTTCCGCTTTCTCCGACGATGGCCAGACAGCTTCCCTGCTTTACATGAAAGGAACTGTTCGGGATCATCACTTCACCGGTCAGGTGATCCCAAACTTTTAAATTTTTCACTTCTAAACTATTCATGACCGGATTAAGCCACCCCATTTCCTTGAATTGCCGTACCGGCAGCGGCGGTCTGACCTTGCGGCTTTGGATCGGAAGTCCTTAATTTAGGATCTAACGCAGCTTGGAGCGCATCGGACAGAAAATTGACAGCCGACACGACAAGAACGATCGCTAAACCCGGCGCTAACATTAGCTCCGGCTTCGAGAACATGACTTCCCTTGCTTCATTCAACATCATGCCCCACTCTGCATTCGGAGCTTGAACGCCTAAACCGAGGAAGGAGAAGCCCGATAACTGCAAAATCATGGAACCGAAAGAGCTGCTTGACAGAACGGCAATGTCGGGAAGCGAAACGGGCACAATATGCTTGACCATAATTTGAACGCTGCCGGCGCCAAGCGCTTTAGAGAACTTCACATAGTCCGCTTCGGCGTATTGCATGACAGACGTTCGGATGACGCGGGCAAACCATGCCCATTTCGTACATACAAACGCGATCAATATATTTTCAAAGCCTACGCCCACAATACCGATCACGGCCAAGATCATGACATAACCTGGAAAAGAAAGCATCACATCGCAAATTCTCATCACGACGGCATCTGTTCTTCCCCTGAAATACCCGGCAATAAAGCCGAAAAAGGCACCGATTCCTACCGTCAGGATCAAGGCGGCCATCACCCAGAGCACGCTTGGCCGGATCCCGTATATTAATCTGGATAAAACACATCGCCCCAGGTGATCGTTGCCTAACAGATATTCCAGCGACGGACCCGCAAACCGAAGCTCCATATGCACTTCCCCGGGAGCATGCGGCGCTATCAGAGGGGCAAAGATCCCGGCAGCCATGGTTGTAACGAGAATGAATAAAGATAGGACAGCCGGCTTGTCTTTCACTATACGTTTAAATCGTTCCATTACATCCCCTTCCTTAGTTTGGGATTCATCGCCGCAAGAATCATGTCCGACAAGGTATTGAACAGAACGAAGGCCGCCGCCAACACAAGGACATAAGCTTGGATGATCGGGAAATCCCGGCTTAGAATGGATTTGACACTTAACGTCCCCAGCCCGGGCCACGCGAACAGGTTTTCTACAACGACCGTGCTTCCCAATATAATGGGGATGGCCATACAAAACACAGAAATGGCCACCTGAAGCGAATTTCTTAGGATATGCATCGTTATTTTTCTTTCCGGTAAACCGCTTGCCCTGCCGTACAACACATAGTCCTCGTTCAACTGGCCGATCATGGAGCTTCTGACGATCCGAAAGTAAATGCCTGTGTAACTGATGGTAATCACGGTAACCGGTAATAGGTAACTTTTGAAGGAGTCCATGCCGCTTGTCGGGAGAAGATCCAGATGGACGGAAAAATACCATGCCATGAGCGACGCAAGCCAGTACGACGGCATAGAAGTCAGCAAAAACGAGACCCCTCTAACCGATTTGTCCACCCTCTTCCCTTCTTTCCATGCGCAGATCACGCCTAGGACAATAGATAGGACAATAATGGCAGCCATCGAAACCAGCGTCAGCTTTAATGTATTCAGAAAAGCGGGGCCCAGTAAGGACCAGACCGGTTTTCCCGTCACGTACGAATGGCCGAAATCGAGCTGCAGGCAGGAAACGAGCCAATTGAAATAACGGGTTAGAAACGGCTGGTCCAGTCCGAGCGCCCCTTTCGTTTCCGCGATTAATTCTTCGGTTATATTCGGCACGCCTTGCGCGTGCAGGACTACTTCGGCCGGGTCCAAAGGAGACAGATGATTTAAAACAAACGTTAAAAAGGATATAATCACAAGCAAAGGAAGCGATAGTAACGCTCTTTTTAGGATATAACTGCCCATAGCCATCTCCTTCTTTGCACAGGGCACCAACCAAGTGGTATCCCTGTGCATTCATTTAGCTACTCAAAGTACATTCGCTCAAAAAGCAGCTCGTATTGCGTTTGCTTAAACGAGATCCCTTTCAAATTTTTGGGAGCCAGAACGGTGACGCTGCCATTGGTGATGGGGATAAAGACGCTTTCGTCATGGACAAGAGTTAAAATTTCCGCGTATAACGATCTCCGTGTCTTCTCGTCGGCAGACACCATCACATCATCGATTTTCTTATAGAGTTCGGCCGCTTTCGGTATGCCTCTGGTTGTATGCAGATAAGAGCCTTCCGCTGTAAAGGCGGCAATCGTACTTTGCGGATCGTAGGCGAGCCCCCATGTTTGGTTGAACAGCAGATCATAGTCTCCCGTGGCTCTTCTTTTCGCGATAGAAGAAGATTCTTCGCCGATAAGGTCCAGCTTGGCCCCCATTGTTGTCAACGTATGTTGAAGGAATTCAGCCTGCGTTTTTTGGGAGGAAGAATTGACGTCGTAGTAAAGCTTCATGGCTAACGGGTTTCCGTCTTTGGTTCTGACTGCTTTGCCGCTCTCCAGGCTCCAGCCCGCTTCTTCCAAAATCTTTTTCGCTGTTTCCGGATCGTAGCCCCGCTTCTTCAAATCGACGTCCGCATACGGGACATTGGAGGAGAATAGAGTGTAAGCCGCCGTTTCCATTCCGCTAAAAATTTGCTTGCTGACGGTTTCCCGGTCAATGGAATACCAGATGGCCTCGCGTACGGCCTTTTCATGAACGGGGCCTGATTTGCTGCTGTTGGCCACGATCATTTTCGTATTCATCGCTTTACTTCTGACCAGCTGGAAATCGTCCGATTGAACTAACCGATTCATCGCTTCCACATCAATGCTGTCCGCGCCTCGATCATCCGTAAAGATAAAGTTGACTTCGCCCTTTTGCAGCGCCAAAAATGTCATTTCCCCTGCCGGAAGAACTTTCGCCGTCACTTTCTTCACTTTAGGCGCGCCGGCCCAGTAGTTTTCATTGGCTTCAAAAGTGGCGTACTGATCGGTTTTATGTTCCGTGAGCTTATAGGGTCCCGTGCCGTTGTATCCGCTCACGCCATCCTTTGTCTCCCCGTTAACGAAATTTTTGGGGGAGATGAATACGTAAGGCCGGGTCATCGACAATTCCAGCAAAGTCGGATAGTAGGGCTCCGATAGATTCAATTCCACCGTAAACTCATCCGGCACATTACAGCTCACGATCTTAGCGGAAAGTTTGATCCAGGAATGCTTGCTTGCGTTTTTTTGCACGGCTTCGATATTTTTCTTCACAGCCTCCGCGTTAAACGGTTCTCCGTCGTGAAAGGTCACATCTTTTCTCAGATGAAAGGTGTATGTTTTCCCGTCCTTTGAAGTTTCCCAAGACTCGGCCAGCAGCGGCTTGATTCCGTCTTCCGTATTTTCGACTAATGATTCGTATACCATTCCTTGCGCCGGCATTGAACCCGTGTACAAATGGGGATTCATATCGTTGATATCTTTTGCCGTGGCGTACACCAGTTCTTTGCTTCGTTCCGTGGACCCCGTATTCGCTTTCTTCTCGCCGGCGCAGCCTGCCAGCAGCGCAATGGAAATCATGAAAGCAGCTAATAAACCCGCTATTCTTCTCGTCACGTCTTCTCCTCCAGTATGCAGCGTATTATATGTTCTTTGATCCGGGCCTGATTTCTATTTCACTTCGTATCCTCTTCAAGTCTTCTTCAAAACTTTGGACGGTGAATGCATCCGACAACAGCTCGCCTTGCAGCCTATGCCGGGCCGCTTCCTCTATTTTCCGCTCATAAGTTGCAATGAACGTATCGATCGTCGGACAGCTTGAATCTACATACCTCGCAATGCCTTGTATGATTTTTATTCGGTAGTAATCTTCCTTGGGCATGCGCGGGATGTCCCAGTACCCTTCATGGTTGACAAAGATTTGCCGAATGGGGACTGCCGAGAAATCGAAATATTTCCCATCCTGATCCGGTTCGGAAAAAGGATCGATTAACAGCGATGTATACCGGATGTATACCAAATACTCTTGATGGATCGTTTCGAAATGAAGGAAGTTTTCGATCTCATGACGCGATAAGCTTTCCGGCCGCACCGGATAATTGTCGTCTGTCATGAACTTAAGCAAGTTAAGGCCGTCTATATTTAGCTTGCGGATAATGGCCGTCATCTCTTTCCAACAGGCCACCATATCGCGGATTAAACCGGGTGTAATGGGACCTTCGGGAAACATTTTGTATACAAATTTCTTGGGAGCCGCTTCTCCGAACAGGACATTTAACGAAAAGTCATTCATAAACAGAGGCGGGTGGACATATAAGGAACTATTTCTCGTTTCCGCTTCGAGTGGAGAACCCATGATTTCCAAGGTTATACCCAGTTGTTCATACAACGTACGAAGCTTCGTCACATGATCGGATGGAGCCTTCGTCGAGCCAATGAACACTTTTTTCTTGATTCCTGTCGTGATGACCTGATCGGACGGCTTGTCGTGCCTCCAGCGCGTATCGCCAAGATAGGTGGAAAAGCTAATAATTTCCGCATCCGCACGAATATCCGTCATATAGTGGCGGATTAAGCTGTTTGAACCGAAGGTCGGGGAAATTAAGACCACACACCTTACTTGCCGCAAAAGCCGTTCATGGATTTGTTGGAGTACCCCTATGTATGCATCCGCCGTAACGGACAAGATCACGGTATCCCATCTTCCCGTAATGCTCTCATATCCGTGAAAAACATCATCGATGACGCACTCGCCCTGCAGCCGCCGGTGCTTTTCATTTTGAATGTCTGCGCGGATACGCCGGTTGCTCTGCTTAAGCGCCGCAAAGAAGTGTTCGGAACGAACGGACTTTCGACCGGCGATTCCTACGCGGCAGTCCGCAACTTTTTTTAGCAGGACGGCCAATTGAATCGAAGCGGGCCCCGTTCCCAGCACTAAGACTCGTTGAAAATCACCCATCTGACCCTTCCTCTCCCAAAATGAAGCCTACGCTTTTTGATACAAAGCGATATCAAACACGTGACCGGGACGCAAAACAGTTTCAACCAAGCTCCATTTACGTCTGTTCACCTCTTGCATGGGGTAATTGAATAAAGATTTCAAGCCGCCGCCGTATCTCATGGCCACAATCACATGCCGATTGGTTAGCCGATCCAATTGGTCCAGCAGTTCGTATTTATTGGCAACCGTTGAGCTGAATATGATGTGAGTCACCTCTTGTATACCGTCCAGATGCTCTGCGAACACGTTCTCCAGCCTGATTTTCAATCCACTTCCCAACTCCTCTACAACCCTTCTTCCAAGTTCTACAGCCTCCCTGTCAATATCAATGCCGACCACTTCCGCGCCGGTTTGCTTCGCTATGTACAAGGGCGTCATGGGAAATGAACCCGAGCCCACCAGCAGCACTTTCGAATCCGCTGTCACTTGAAAGCTTCCAAATTCTTTTTCGATGCATGATTCTATATTTCGGAAATACTCCGTCCTTTCCGCGTCTCCATTCAGCAGCTTCCATGCACGGTATTTTTCCATAATCGCGACACAAAACGCCGACGTCTTCCTCAAATCTTCCACTAGCCGGGACATATGGCCGGGATCTTGCCGGTTCAATTGTTCCCATGATTCTTCGTTAGCCTCGTTCGTAATAAAAGCGGAATAGTCATCTAAGATCGCTTCTAACTCGGCGCTTCGCTGAGCGGTACCTTCGTAACGATCGGTGAAATGCGTAAATTTCGCTTGAAACCCGGTTAAAGTTTGTAGAAATTGTTCGTCCTTATGCATACCTTCACTCCAATCTTATTCAGGATATTAAACATCAACAAAAGCTCTGCCTTGGGCTACAATTCCAACGGATCCTTCAATGCTGAGGCTTGTTACCTCGTCTTCCTCCCATTCGGCCATGACAGTTATGGTGCCGCCGGGCTGCTTGATTTGCGCAGAAACGGTCCCCTTGTGTTTCCAAGACAGGAAGGCACCCAGTGAAGCCGTGCCGGAGCCGCACCCTCTTTCCCAAATCAGGCTGTCCAAGGGTGGGACATATATGAGCGGAGCCAATTCGTCCGAATGACTCTTGAATAACAAAATGCCGATCACTTTGGCTTCCGAAGTCGCTCCAAGCAGCTTCGCCAAGGCCTCTGCCCGATTTCTCACGGTCTCATTGAAATGATCGACTTCGATCACAATATGTAGAAAGTCGGGATATCTCACCGTGACGATATCCAAGTCATCGCCTTCAAACTTGATTGTCTTCCGATCGATTTTTTTGGGCACAGGCATTGCAAGCCGGCACACATACTCTTCCTTGACTTTTTGCACCTGACAGGTGACTAACTGCTCCGTTCCGGAAGCTTCGAGGACAATTTCCATGAAATCGTCAGGATTCATTCCTTTTTCAGATGCAAGAAAAGCGGCTAAGGCCATGCAAGCATTCCCGCAAAACTCACCTCCCGCCATTCGCAAATTGGCATCGGCTTCATAGTTGCCGGGTTTTTCGATGAAGCCTACTTGTTCGGCGTACACACTGTCGTAAGACATCATTTTAGCGGCAATGGGCTTATAGTCCTCAGCCAAGTGATTCGTTCTCACAAGAATGGTCATATTCTGGGTGGGATTGCATTTCACAAAGTCGATTTCATGTTTCATCAGACAACTACCCCTGGACCGATTTTTTTAAAAAAATGTAGGATCACGTCGCTCTACCGAATTTAATCGTAATCGTAACGATTACTATTATCATACTCACAATGCAGGAAAGCGTCAATCATAAAAAAAAGATGCCCGAATCGGGCATCCAAGGTTCCTTTTTATTGAGTGAAGCGATAAAAGATTGCCGCCTCTGCTTGCGGCGCTTCCGAAGAAGAAATGCGGCACGTACGATCCGGCAAACGGAAAAGACCGCTTCCGCGGAAGCAGCCTTTTGCAGCGGTTCCGGCTCTAAGCTTCCCGGAACTGGTTCCTGTCGTCCTCTGTGATCGGTCGAAGGACGCGGCACGGATTGCCCGCGGCAATAACGTTTGCGGGGACATCCTTCGTAACCACGCTCCCCGATCCGATAATCGTATTGTCGCCGATCGACACGCCGGGATTGAGTATCGCCCCGCCGCCGATCCAGACGTTGTTGCCGATCGAGATCGGGAGCGCGTATTCCACCTCATTCGCTCTCGGTTCCGGATGAATGGCATGGCCTGCAGTAAACACGCTCACATTGGGACCGATCAGAACGTTGTTCCCGATCGTTACCCGATTGCAGTCGAGCACCGTTAAATTATAATTGGCATAAAAATTTTCCCCCAGCGAAATATTGTAACCGTAATCGCAGCGGAATGGGGGTTCTATAAAAAAGACTTTGCCCGTACGTCCGAGAAGCGCACGGAGCAGTTCGTTCCGTTTCTCGACTTCGCCGGGACGCAGCGCGTTGTAGTCGAATAAGACTTCCTTGGCATGCTGCCGTTCGAGCAGAAGCTCCTCGCCGAAAGCTTTATAGGGTTTACCGGCTAACATCTTTTGTTTCTCGGTCATAGGCTTCGGGTCCGTCATCGTGTCTGAACTCCTTTATGTTCGTTTTGCATCATTTTCATTCTAACATGTTTACCGTACGAGCCAAAACGCTAAGCGTTTACATTTCGTATATACCTTTTACTGGGATTTATGGTAAAATGAATTACGAAAGTATAAGCGCTTTAACTTTCGAAAGCGAAAGGAGGATCGCCTTCGTCTATAAGCAAACCCTTAGTGCCATTCCAAATCAAAAGGACGTGTGGGAATGATTATGCATTGCAAACAGGTTGCTTTAAGTCTCTGCTTTTGTCTTCTGCTTGCTTTAATACCCGTACCGGGAACAGCCAAGGCGGAAAGCGTGCCGGCTCCCTGGAAGCAGCAAAACATCGGTTCGCCCGCTCTGGCGGGCAGCGCCTCCTATGACCCGGGTGCGGGCCGTTTTGAAGTCAGCGGCTCCGGCACGGATATTTGGGGCAAATCGGACCAGTTCAATTTCGTCTATCAGCCCTGGACGGGGGACGGCTCGATCATCGCTCTCGTTTCCTCGCAGACGAATACCCACGATTTCGCCAAAGCGGGCATTACGATCCGGGAAACGCTGAAGCCCGATTCCAAACATGCCGATCTGCTTCTGACGCCTTCCAACGGATTCACGTTCCAGTATCGAACGGAAACCGGCGGCGCCTCCGAGAGCGAGAAAATCGCTTCGACCAGCCCGGCGTGGGTAAAGCTGGAGCGCAAAGGAAACGTCATCCGGGGGTATGTGTCCAACAACGGATTGAACTGGGGCGACCTGGGGACGCTTACTTTAAAGATGAACGCCTCCGTGTTTGTCGGTCTTGCCGTCTCCAGCCATAACACTTCCAAGCTGAGCACCGCCACGTTTACTAATGTGACGGTAAACGCGGCGGGCGATGTGTTTCCGCCGACCGAACCGACGAACGTTCAGGCCAGATCCGTAACCGATACGTCTGCGGAAATCGCCTGGACCGCATCGCTGGACGATGTCGGTGTCACCGGCTACGATTTGTATAAGGACGATGTTTTGACCCAGGCGAACGTTGCCGGTATTTCCTATACCTTTACGGGCTTGAAACCCGCCACCACTTACCGGTTTACGGTAAAAGCCAGGGACGCGGCCGGAAACAGCTCGGCAGCCAGCGCACCTCTGTCGGTGACGACAACCAGCGGGTCCGATACGGAGAGCCCCGCCGCTCCGGCCGGACTTGCGAGTTCAAGCAAAACCTCCACGTCCGTCCAGTTAACCTGGACCGCAGCGACGGATAACGTAGGCGTGTACGCCTATGATATTTTCACGGACGGGAAATTGGCCGGCAGCACCGACAAGACCTCATTCAACGTGACGGGTCTTGCCGCCAATACCTCCTACAGCTTTACGGTGAAAGCCAGGGATCTTGCTGGCAATGTGTCCCCCGCCAGTAAAGCGCTGTCGGTTAAGACGAACCCGGCCTCTTCGGAACCTTACACGCCCGAGGTCGTCGCTTCCAATCTGGAAACGCCGTGGGCGGTCGACTTCGCGCCGGACGGCCGGATTTTTTTCACCGAACGCAACAGCGGAAGAGTGCGCGTCATCGTGAACGGCCAGTTGAAGTCCGCGCCGGTCATTACGCTGGGATCGCCTTTCTACTACATGCCCAAGAGTGAGGGCGGTCTGCTGGGACTAGCGCTCGACCCTGATTTCGCCAACAATCATTATATGTATATTTACCACTCCTACAAGACCTCCGACAACAAAGTCGCCAATCGGGTGGTCCGTCTGATCGAAAGCAACAATACCGCCAAAATCGACAAAGTCCTGATCACGAATCTTCCCGGGGCGGTGTATCACAACGGCGGCCGTCTTAAAATCGGCCCGGACAAGAAGCTCTATTTCAGTGACGGCAACTACGGCAACAAGGATGACACTCTAACCTATCTCGGAGGAAAAATATTCCGGCTGAATCTGGACGGCACGATCCCGTCCGATAATCCGTTCGGCGCTTCTTCGCCGATTTACAGCCGGGGTCACCGGAATCCGCAAGGATTGGCCTGGCAGCCCGGAACGAACCGGCTATTCGAGTCCGAGCATGGAGAATCGTCCAAAGACGAGATTAACTTCATTCAACCGGGAGCCCATTACGGCTGGCCGCAGTACGAGGGCGGAAATCAGAATCAACCGGGCATTACGCCGCCCCTCCTTTACGCCAGCGGGACGACTTGGGCGCCTTCTGGTATCACGTTTGTGACCAAAGGGCCGTGGGCCGGGAATCTGCTTGTCACCAACTTGAAGGGCAAACAGATTATCCGCATGACCGTCAAGGAACAGAACGGCAAGCCCGTCATCGACAGCGGCAGTCTCAATTATTTGTACGTGAATAAGTATGGCCGCATCCGCGACATAGTCGAAGCTCCCGACGGATCGCTTTATTTCGTGACCAGCAATAACGGGGATAAGAACGGAGACGGATCGCCCGATAAGCTGGTCCGTCTGGCGCCTAACTTTTAAACCTTGCGTGTGAATGAAAAAAAGAGCGGGATCTCCCGCTCTTTTTGCTCTTTTTGCTCTTTTTGCTCTTTCAGCCCTCTTTTTTAAAGCCGCCGAACGACGGGCTTCTCGTTAAAACCGGTTCAACTTCGGCCGGTTCTGCTGACGCTTTTGCCAAAAAACAGGCAAGCCAGAAGAACGGCAAGCATAAGTGAGCTGATGGCCGGGACGACAAGCTGTGAAAGAAGCGCCAGACCTTTGCCGTCCACTACGAAAACAGCCGCTATCGCAAAAATCAAGACAAACAGGACCAGCACGGTAAACCAGAAAGGCGCGGAGGAAACCCGCGATCTCTCCTCTGCCGGTACGCGTAAATGCCGATGTATCCACCAGGCCGTCCCTATCAACCCGATCAGCGTGCTTCCGTGCTGCGCCGCTTTGTATACGGGTACTTCCAAGCTTCCCGCCGTTATCGTTCCGCCGAGGAAGGAGATATGGTTGACCAGCCAGGCGCCTTTATGCGTGAATTGGTCCCATATCAGGTGAGTCCCGGTGCCTGCCAAGCCCAGAACCGCGACGGTGAACCAGCCTTTGAAGGAAGCGGGAATTGCTCCTTCCCTTCTCCAGCGATAAGGAAACCGGCCGGGCAAATAATCGTAAAGCGCAGGCCGGACAACGGTTTCGAACAGCAGAAACAGCATAAGGATCATTGGAAGATTAAAAAACACGATCCCCGCTCCATGGTGGCTCCATACGCCCGCAGCCCGGAACCGGACAAAATATTCGAAATCCGGGGACATGCACCCGATAATCAGAGCGGATACCGGAAGGGTCGTTTTGTTCCACCACGGCATAACCGCGACGGGATGCGCGAACGTAAAAGGCATGGCTCTCCTCCTCTCTCGCCTGTCCGAAACAGCCGCTTTTTTAATTGATAAGAAAAAAATCCTTTCGTTCCGGGCGTACCTGCCTTTAAAATGGAGGTTGTTGCAATATACGCACGGTTATACGAAGGGAGTATTTACCATGTCTCAACCTGATGAAAATCCGGAAACGGTTTCCTATAAAAACCCGCAGGCGCTCCTGTCCGACTGCGAGAAATGCTTCGGCCTCTGCTGCGTGGCGCTGCCTTATGCGGCATCCGCCGACTTTGCGAAAGACAAGGACGCCGGCCAGCCGTGTCCCAATCTGCAGCAGGACTTCCGGTGCGGCATTCACACCGGCCTCCGCCGGCAGGGCTTCAAAGGCTGCACGGTCTTTGACTGCTTCGGCGCCGGACAGAAGGTGTCTCAGGTGACTTATGCCGGAGAAGACTGGCGCCGGGTCCCCGGGTCCGCGAAGCAGATGTTCGAGGTGTTCCCGGTTATGCGGCAGCTCCATGAGCTTCTGTGGTACTTGTCCGAAGCGCTGACTCTCCAGCCCGCCCGTTCTGTACACGGCGAGCTGCGCACCGCGCTGGACGAGACGGAACGCCTGACTTTCCTCGCCCCGGAAGCGCTACTGGAGCTTGATGTCGTCGCACACAGGGGGAAAGTCAACGAGCTTCTTTTGCGGACGAGCGAACTCGTCCGCGCCGACGCCGCGAGCCGGCGGAAAGGCGGCACGCAGCGCCGCAAAATCGGCCGGGGCGCCGACCTCATGGGCGCGAAGCTGAAGGGAGCCGATCTGAGCGGCGCCAACTTGCGGGGAGCGTACCTCATCGCCGCCGATCTCCGGAACGCCGATCTGAGAGGGGCTGACCTGATCGGCGCGGATTTCCGCGACGCCGATCTCGGCGGAGCCGATCTGCGCGGGAGTTTATTTCTCACGCAGGCCCAGCTCAATGCGGCGAAAGGCGATGCGCGCACGAAGATTCCGGCAGCGCTCGTTCATCCCTCGCATTGGTCTGCCGCCGGACATGGAACGCAATGACCGGACGACAAGTGCGATTTGACGAGAACGTGAACCCTGCACGTAAACAACGGAGCATTCGATTTTGGGCCGCGTGTTGCGGAAGAGAAGTGCCGCGAGCCCAATCGGCTTACGCTTCCCTCCGCCTCTCTTTTACAGTATAAGGGTCCCGCCCACATTTTAACAAAAATATACGTTAAGGACTGTTGAATAGTTAAAAAGCCGGGTTTTCCTACTCTAAGGAATCCGGCTTTTGTATTCTTCTCGCAGTGAATGTAAGGATTGCAGCGGCCGCCATGCGGATCGCTAAACTCCCGGTTGTCTACCTGATCTAAGTCCGCCGATACTCAGCCGTTTGCAAAAAAAGAAAGAAAGAACCGAACCTTTTTTCGATAGAGAGACAATATAGGGTGTAAGCTGCTTACTCAGGAGGGCCCTCTGAATGCAAAGTGAATATATGTACCAATTGCTCACAAAAATGAAAGATGGTGATCGACAGGCGTTTCACGCGTTGTATGACGCCACTTATCAGAACGTCTACCGGACAGTCTCCTTTCTGGTGGATCATCGGCAGGATCGGGAAGATGTCATGAATGAGATCTACATGCAAATGTGGACCTCACTTGCCAACTACGATACGAACCGGCCTTTCCACTTCTGGCTGCACGGCTTGGTCATCCGTCAAGTGCAGAGATTTCGGGTCAAGAGCTGGCGGAGATTCCGAATTTTTGAACGCATCCGTGCCTTCTCACGGGAGGAATCTCATTGGGATGAACCTGCCGTGTTGATGGATGGGACGAACCGAATGATATCGCAGGCCATCCAAAAACTGACCGACAAACAGCGAACGGTGATTGTCCTCCGCTTTTTTCACGACTATACGCTGGAGGAAATCGCGACATTGCTCGATATTCCGCTGGGTACAGTCAAGTCCAGATATCATGCCGGTCTTCAGGCGCTTCGAAAAAACGTATGGAATCTCCCCCCGGAAAGGATGGAAAAGATCAATGACTATTGAACGCAAAATCCGTGAACATCTGCACGAAGAAGCCGAAACGATGGAGTGCCCACCGGCTATTACCAGACGAATCGAACAATCCTATTCTCACTATTTGCAACGAAAAAGGAGCGAAATAACCATGAAAAAACGATTAATCGGCGGAATAGTCGCTGCTGCGATTTTGATTCCGACCGCGGCCTACGCGGCCCCTACTTTGATTGAAATGCTAACGAGAACACCAATGACTGCCGAACAAGTCAAGGTGGATGAGGTTGGCAAAGCAGCGCTTGAGAAGCTGTATCACGCATTTCCCGAAACAAAATCGTTTGAGATTATCGAGGCAAGCAGCGTTCAAGGTGTCCAAACAAGCATCATCCTGCAGGAAAAAGGAGGAACCGGCAAGAAGATTACCCTTCATACCAACGCCGTTACGGGTGCGATTGAACACGTGATTCAAGAGAATTGGGAGCCTAAGGAGAAGCCGCTCACTGCTTTAACCGATCAGGAAATCAAGTCAAAGACAGATGTTCTGATTGATAAACTGTATGGCAGCATCAAACAGTATGAGTTTGCTATGGAGCAAATGGAGAACCCGGATCAAAAAACGTTTATGTTGAATTACAGCAAAAAGGGTTCAAAAACACCGTTCTACCAGGTATTCGTTCAGGGCAATACGATCAGTGCTTCTTTGATCGGAGGTGAGACTGCGCCTTCAACCATTCAAGTAGAAGGTTTCTTCTCAAGAGACGGTAAGCCCGATTACTTTGCCGACGACTTTTTAAACGATGCCAAACTGTTTTCTTTACTAAAAATCAGCCCGACAGAATTAAAACAAGAACTAGCAAAAGGCAAATCGGTTGTGGAAGTGGCCTCATCTAAACAGGTCTCTAAACAACAAGTGATTGACGTCATCGCAAAAACACAGGTTGACGGACAAATTCAAGGTGAAAAGAATGGCGACGTTCCTCCAGGCAATCGCTCAATTGAACAGATGTTAAAAGCTATTGAACCAAAAGTATTACAAGTGATTGAGCACAAAAATGAAACACCCTCGAAGAAATAACTAGTCAAGGCGGATGAGGTTGCTGTTCTAACCTCAACTCTGCACAGTGACCCGTAAGATGGACACTTTTAAAAAAGTGCCCCTCCTGCGGGTTACTTGTGTTTGGAGTCGCTTCCCGGTAAAATCCGCTTTTTGCGGCCAGCTTACCAAAAACGCATGGAGTGAACCCTCGTTCACGATCCTCCCCATTGTTAAACTACTTCGATCATTTGCTTTCTTGATCGTCAGGCGCCTCGAATCGCAGTACATACGCCTGCTCGTAAGCATATTGAAGATGGTCGGCCACACGTTGGTACCACCTTTTACCCGGTGACAAATCGAGATACCATGTCGGTATCATGCGCCGGATGCCGACACGAAAACCCTCTTGAAAGAACATTTCCGCTATATGGTCGAGGGTATGCTCCTGCATGGGGATGGAGGCATTGCTGTTGATCCGCTCTTGGATATAGGGCAGACTTGGATTTTCGCTGTAATCGGCGAAGGTAGCATAATAGACCCCTCCCGGCTTTAGCGCTTTCTTCATCTTCCTCGCATGTTCTCCGAGATCGGGAATCAGATACAGCACTGCTAAACTGAAAGCCAGATCAAACCGTCCCTCGAATTGCTCCGGCTCCGCAGTGGCCACATATTGAATCGGCAGATCGCCTTTACGGCTATTGGCCACCTCGACCGACCGGCGTGCCAGGTCGGTACCGATGCCTTCCTTGAATGGTCTCTGCTCGTAGAGCAGCCGGAGGAACCCTCCCTGATTGCAGCCAAAATCCAGTACGCTGCACTGCGAGAGGTCTTCTTCCGGGATAAAGCTGAGCACCCGTTTCCAGTGGGGGATATGATCGTTCTCCATCCCCTGGTCACCCTCTTCATGATGCTTCCACCAAACATCGTACAGAACATCCTGATTCAATCGCTTTTCCTCCTCGTTTCAACGGACACTTTTTATATTCTAAGCTTTGTCTTAGGGCTACTTTGGCGGTTCCCTCCGCACAATATCATGCAGCCGGCTACAATCAATACACCGCCTGCGACAGTCAGCAGGTCAGGAACTTCGTTCCAGAACAGATAGCCGAATAAAACGTTCAGAAATAAGCCGAAATAGCTGACTACCTGAACGATGATCGCATTCTCATGGGTAAAGGCCTTCGTCAGGAACAACTGACCAAGAAGCGATACAAGCCCGATGATCACCAGCATTACAGTCTCCCGGGCATCCGGTATAACGAACGAGTCCCACATGAAGGGAATAGCAACCAGCATAGAGGTCGCCACAAAATAAAACACAATCTCATAAGATGGATGCGTCCTGCTCAGATATCTTATCGATATGCTCGCTGCTGCGGAGAAAAAAGCGCTGAGCAGTCCGACGAGCGCATAGACCGAGTAACTGGAATATTCATGCAGTTTCATCAGCAGGAGAGCCCCCGCTAAAATAACAGGAAATACCACCGCTCCCCTGCGACTCAGCTTCTCTTTCAGAATGAGAACGGATAACATGGCCACAAAGATAGGGGCTAACTGTGCCAAGAGACTCGCGTCCGTGAGCGGAATGTTTGATAACGTGTAAAAAAAGGCAAGCATATACAGGCCGCCGCTCAGCCCTCTTACCGCGAGCATCGGGATCCCCTTTCTTGAGAAGGCTACTCCGCTGTATCGCATCAAGATCAAGATGAGCAGGGTTCCTACAAGCCCGCGAAAGAACGCGATTTCGGCGGCGGGGATGGTACTGCTGATGCCTTTCACCAGCGCGTTCATCACACTGAACACGAGGGAAGACAGAAGAGAAAGCAGGATTCCGTTTTTCATATTCACCTCAGACTGCATCCTATTCGCGCATAAACGCCGATACCAGTTGACGCGTGTAAGGATGACGTTCTTCACTGCAGAGCTGGTCGACTGGGAAACGGTCCATAATCCGCCCTTCCTTCATTACCAGGATACGGCTGCACATTCGCTGAATAACAGCAATATCGTGAGAGATGAACAAGCAGGACATGCCGAGTTCCTGTCTTAACTGCTTCAGCAAGTTCAAAATTTGCGATTGTACGGTAATATCCAGACTGGAAGTGGGCTCGTCACAGATCAGAAGCCGGGGTTTAAGCAGGATAGCTCGGGCGATGGCCACTCGCTGGCGCTGTCCCCCACTGAGCTCATGGGGGTACCGGTCTCCGAGCGTCCGCTCCAGACCGACCATCTCCAACAGCTTGGCGGCCGTGTCTCTTCTTGACTGCCCTCTCCCTGCAAATTCCGAAAGATCATGACTTTGAAAATTATCAAACGGCTCCACAATAGAGCGCCAAATGGGCAGCCGGCTATTCAAAGATGAAGCGGGATTTTGAAAGACGGCCTGTATATCCTTACGTACCAACCGCAGCGCACGCCCTGTAAGGGCATTCAAGGATACTCCGTCAAAAATCACGTCTCCCGCATCCGGCCGCTCCAGCGCTAACAGCAGCTTGGCGACCGTGCTCTTCCCGCATCCGCTCTCCCCGACCAGCCCTAGACATTCCCCTCCATAAATTTCAAAAGATAGTTGCCGGACTGCCGCCTCCTGCTCGCTCTTGTTAGGGTAACTTTTTACAAGTTCAACGACTGTCATTAAAGGTGGATTGGGGGCGGTCTGACTCTCACATAAGCTATCATTGTTCTGCATGCTCGTTAACCTGCCGTGAGGAATGATCCGTGGACAAGCATCCCATAGCTGCTGCGTATAGGGATGCTGAGGCAGCCTGCAGATTTCAGCCGCTTCCCCCATTTCCAACAATCGCCCCTCCCGCATAACCGCCACCCGGTCGGCAGTGCGATGCACATGGCGAAGATCATGGGAGATAAACAGCACTGCGCATTCCGTTTGGGCGCGAAGCTCGTCCAGCAGACCAAGGATCCGGTCAGCCGAGAGCGCGTCCAACGCCGTGGTTGGCTCATCCGCGATTAACAAGGCGGGATGCAGCATAAATGCTGCGGCGAGCGCCGCCCGCTGCAGCTGGCCGCCGCTGAGTTGGAACGGATAACTGCCATACACGCGCTTCGCGGGCAGCATGACCTTCTCCAGCCAGCTCAGCGCCAGGGTTTCCGCCTCTTTCGATGGCATCCTTTGATGGACACGGATCATTTCGGTCAGCTGAGCGCCGATTTTAATCAATGGAGTAAAGCTGCTTTGGTAGTCCTGACTTACCCAGCCGATTCTGCGGCCGAGCAGCCCGTTTCTTTTCCTGCCCCGCAGTGTTAGAAGGTCCTCTCCTTGAAAGGTGATTGTTCCCAGAGCTACCTGGAGCGACGAAGGCAGCAGACCCGTAATGGCCGCCGCGGTCACACTTTTGCCGCTGCCGCTCTCCCCAACGATGGCCAGCGTCTCCCCTTTTCGGATTGAAAAGGATATATCCTGGATAATGGGCTGAGACCGATCGTGTCCTCTCCTGCGGATACATAACTCCTTTATGACCAGTACCGGTTCATCAGATGATGGGATTACCCGCCCAAGTTCAACGGCTGACAATGAAGCACCGATAGCTCCCGGGGACCTTATCTCATGCTCCGTACGCATCACGAATACCTCCTCTTACGGCGGCTGTAACGGTCGCTCTGAACATCAAGTGCGTCTCTCAAACCGTCGCTCAGCAGATTCAATGCGATTACAACAGCAAGAATAGTGAGACCCGGATAGATCATTAACTGCGGTGCCGCCTGAAAATAGGGTCGTCCTTCGCTCAGCATCCCCCCCCACTCGGGAGCAGGAGGTTGTACGCCCAAACCGAGATAAGATAATGCTGAAATAAGAAGGATTGTCCTCCCCACATCCAGGGCAGCCAGTACGGCCAGCGGGGAGGCGACATGCCGGATGAGATGACGCCGATTGACCGCCCAAGGGGTACTGCCGGCGACGATCGAAGCCAAGATATAATCTTGTTTCTTCTCGGACATTATGGTCCCGCGTACCACTCGGGCATAGCTGATCCACTTGATGCAGGAGACGGCAAGCAGAACCTTCATCAAACCCGGCCCCAAGAAGCCCGCAACTGTAACGGCAAGCAGAAATTCGGGGAGAGCGGCTGCCGCGTCGGCCAGCCTCATGAAATAAGCATCCGTGCGGCCGCCCCTATAGCCGGACAGAATGCCGATCGGAATGCCGATCACCATGACAACCGTCACGACGAGAAATGAGAGGCCCAGCGTGACCGGAGTGCCCGCCAGAAGCCTGGACCAAATACACCGGCCTAGATGGTCTGTGCCGAGAGGGTACTGCAGGCTGGAGGGTTTCAGCCGCTCCGACATGCTGATCAGCAGCGGATCATGGGGAGCAAGCCATCCCCCGAACAAGGCCGGCAGGAGAAACAACGCGATCATCAGGATCCCGACGCAGGCCATTCGGTTATGACGCAGCCTGTTCCATGCCGTGTTAGGAGCCGATGCGGTGCTATTCGCAATGCGACCGTTCATGCTTCTCTCCCCTTCGAATAACGAATTCTGGGGTCCATATACCCCAGGCTGATATCCGACAGCAGATTGGCAAGACCAATGCACAGACCCGAAAACAGAACATACCCTTGGATGATCGGATAATTACGCTGAGTAAAGGCTTCCATCGCAAGGCTGCCGAGACCCGGCCATCCAAAGAGAGATTCTGTGACAACGGAACCGGCCAACAGGCTGCCGATGCTGAGCCCGAAGAGCGAGATCACCGGAAGTAAAGCGGCTCTTAGCGCATGGTTTACCGTAATCCGCCATTCCGGGATTCCCCTTCCTCGTGCCGCCCGGATATATGGCTGCGAAAGGGTGTCCAGCAGTCCTGATCGCAGCAGCCGGATATACTCCGGCACCATGACAAAACCCAGCGTAAGCGATGGCAGAACCAAATGCCGAAGATCTCCTCCGCCCATCACTGGCAGCCAGTTCAATTGATAGGAAAATAGATAGATAAGCAGCAGCCCGAGCCAGAAGGTCGGCATGGAGATGCCCAGTAATGCGATCAAGCGGCTGATATGGTCCGGCCAGCGGCCTTGATACTTAGCCCCCAGTATGCCAAGTGGAACCGCGGTCAGCAGAACGACCAACATGGCTCCCGCCATCAGGGAAAACGTAGCCGGCATACGTTCTATGAGAATATCAAACACATCCCGGCCTGTCGTATAAGATTGTCCGAGATCCAGCCTTAGAACCCCGGCAAACCACCTTACGTATTGCTCGTGAATCGGCATATTCAGACCAAGCTTCTCTTTTACAGCCGCCGCATCCACAGCGGATACCGCCCCTTCGTCCGCTTTCAGCACAGCCCGCACCGGATCGCCGGGTGCCAGCTTCATCAGGGCAAAGGTAACGATACTCAAGAAGAAGAGAACACAGGCGAGATACGCAATCCGCCCTGCCGCAAGCTTGATCATCCTAGTTCACATCCAGCTTATTCGTGACAATGTAGAACTCTTCCGCTCCGGGCTTCCACCCGCTGATCCCTTTGTTTATACCTACCAGTATATTCGGATAAATAATATAGGAATGAGGGATCGCTTCCGTAATGACTTCAACGGCCTGCTGTGTGAGCATATTGCGCTTCTCCACTTCCCCCGTTTCGTTCAGTGCCTTCAGCAGAGGAGCAAGCTTCTCGACTTTAACCCCGGCGGGATTATAGGATTCGCCCGGCACATAAGCCGAATTCAGAAACGAGCCCCCGTCGCCGCGTGGCGAGGTAAGGTAACTGGATGTCGAAAGGTCCCAATCGTTGTGATCCTTGATGTAGACATCCGGATATTCCACCGATTCGATCTTTAGCTCAATTCCCACTTTGGCCGCCTCCGATTGGAGCAACTGCGGGATCAGCGGGAGCTCAGGGTTAATTCCGCTGAAGGCAATCAGCTTGAGAGTAAGCGGTTTGCCGTCTTTCTCCAGCTTGTCCTTCGCGTTTTTCTTGTATCCTGCACTTTCCAACAGCTCCAGTGCCCCTTGCGGGTCAAGCTTCTGATAGCCGCCTTTCCTGCCGAATGGCAGTGTGCTGTTAAACGGTCCGTTCGCAGGAAGCGCATGACCCAGCATCACGTCTTTGACGATAGCATCCCGGTCGATGAGTTTATCTATCGCTTGTCTTACCCGGATGTCTTGAACCGTGGCGCTCTTGGGATTGTACGTAAAATAATGCGTGCGGAGACTGGTAACCGATTGTATCGAAAGCTGTCCGTCTTGCTGGATCGCCGCCAGCGATTCGGGCGCCAAATGATACACAATACCCGCCTGCTTGGACTGTAAAGCCAGCGTCCGTACGTTAGCATCGGAATTAAATTGATACTTGATTTCGCTGAGCTTGGCCTTACCGTCCCAATATTCGGCGTTCCGCACCAGGGTAACCTCTTTCCCCGGAATAAAGGAGGCTACTTTGAATGGCCCCGTGCCCACCGGTGATTTGTTGAATGCTTCCTTTCCCACAGCTTTCTCGGCCGCTGTACTGATGATGCTTGCTGTCGGATGAACCAGTTCAGCGGGAAATGCAGGGAACGGTTCCTTGGTTTTAAAAATCAGCTCTTGTCCGTTTGCTTCAATGGACTCTACCTTCAAGGAAGCGGACAGGGCCGCGCTGTCAGCGATTCCTCGCTCGAATGACGCTTTTGCGGCGGCGGCATCCAGCTTAGTGCCGTCCTGGAAGAAGATCCCGTCACGCAGGGTAAACGACCATATCCGGGAGTCTTTTGTCTCCCACTTTGCGGCGAGCCAAGGCACCACCTGCATCTTCTCGTCCAGACGTACCAGCGTTTCCGAGACCCCCGCTCTGAGGGGAACCCAGGTGTTATGCGGGTCCAGCGTATCGCTCGGGAGACTGTGGACAATGGTTAATTTCTTGACGGCTTCCCGCTGCGTTGCATCGCCTGTCTCGGAAGGTTGTCCTTCCTTTAGCGGAGCGGCTTGATTGCAGCCGGTTAACAAGAGTACCGCACACAGCACGATCATGGCTGAAGTCGTTCTCAACCTTGGGCGGCTTCCCCCTTTTCGTTTGAATAAATCATACATCCTTCCCTTACTCCTCCTTACCATGAATCGGCTTTATAAAAAATCCTATTCCGTTTTAATTCCAAGCTCGGCATGCCTTGTCGCATGTGCATCCCAAGAGAGCTCTAGCTCGCTTAGAATGAGGTCTGCCTCCCTCTCTGTCGTATCCGTGAAAAGATCGGGCTGGAAGTGCTCTATGCCCTCTTCTTCCACAAAAGAAGACAGCTTGCTCTCAAACTTGGTGATGAAGGCGGACGTTTGCGGCATCGAGAGATTTAACTTTTTGCCTAAACGCTCCACCAGCTTTATTTTCTTATAATCCTCGTACGGCACTCTGGGAATGATCCATTTGCCCTCGGAGTCTTTCGAAATTTGTTTATAAGGAAAAGCCGAGAAATCCGGATATTTGCCTTGTTCATCCGGTTCGGCAAACGGGTCGATCAGAATGGAAGCATATCGGACATATAAGAGGTACTCTTGCTTGATCGGATCCGCTCGGGTAAAGCCTTCGATATCCTCCCGGGAGAGTGTGGTCTCATGAACAGGATAGTTGTCATCGTTAAGGAACTTAAGCAGATTGATCGGTTCGGCGTGCAGGCGGGTAACAAGCTCCCCTATTTCCTTCCACAGCAGCAACATAGATTGGATCGCCTGTGGGGTAATGGGTCCTTCCGGGTACAGCTTGTACATATATTTTCTGGAGGGTATACGGCTAAATATCTCACTCATTGAAAACTCATTGATGAAAAAGGCCGGATGTACATAAGTCGTAATACTGCGACTTTCGGCAGCCACAGGATGGGAAACGCTTTCGAATTGAATGCCGAGCGACTCAATAAACCGTTTTATATCGCCAATCGCCCGACTGTCCGGCTTACTGCTGCCGACTGTAACTTTGCGCTTGAGCCCTCGTACGATCGATCTCAGCACTGTGCACTGGCCCTCTTCAAATGCGAACCTGGAGGCGCCGTAATAGGTGGAAAGAGAGAGGATCTCGATATCGGAGCCCGAGGGTCTCACCAGACTCTGCACCAGCAGATTCGATCCGATCCCTGGCGAGAGAAGCACAATTCGCTTTACCTGAGAAAGGTTCTCCAGCCTTAACGCGCCGATGACATCTGAATAGCTGTCGGATGGCGTACATAGAATCACGGTATGCCACTTATCGTCAATTCCATCGAAGCCATCGTAGTAATCGTCCAGTCGGACCTCACCCGTAAGATGACGCTTTGATTGAATCTGTACGACAGAAGAAAGGGTATAGCCTTGCCGATCCAGCTCACATAGAATACGGGTAGAATGCGCCCCCTTGCGATTCGCCAAGCCCAGCCGGCCGCACCATCCCCGGCCTACATCCACAGCGATATGAATGCCCGCCGGTCCCGCTCCCACGATCAATGTATTTCCGAGCGGGGGAATCACCTGCTCAGGACTAGTCAAAGGCAATCGTCCTTTCCCGGGTTAGTCGTTTGGATTCCATAAGAACCGTGTCGTAGAGGCTATTGTTTCTAACAACGGGCGTCAGATTCCACTCATAAGACAAGTCCGCATGCAGAGGATAATTAAAAAGCGACTTCAATCCGTTGCCGTAACGCACAATAATTTTGGTGTCCGGCCTCGCCGTGCGCTTCACCTCTTCAACGATCTCCAGCTTATTCGCAACGAGAGAAGCGACAAAGACATGGGTAGCCTCTCGGATAAACGGATGGTCCGATAATCGGCCTCCCGCAAACTCCACTAGGGTATGCAGTCCGGAAGCCGAGGCAACCTGGAAACCGAGTTTGACGGCTTCCTCATCAATATCCAGGCACAGTACCTTGGCGCTCGATTCCTTGGCTATCGTTAAAGCCGACAGCGGATAAGCTCCCGAACCGATAAAAAGCACTCTGGATGCCGGTCCGATCCCGAATAAATCAAGCTCCTCCTGAACGGCATGGGACAACTGTTCGATGTAAGAGGTAGCTTCCAGCTCTTGGTTGATCAACAGCCGCGATTGATATTTCTCCATGTCACACAGTGCCTTGACCGATGTCTCCCGCAGTTTCTCGCTGTATTGTCTCACTTCATCATGGGTTCCCCATTCATGCCAACGCTTTTCATTTTCGTCGTTCACCATAAACCGGCAAAGATCGTCAAGCTTGATCTTTAGAAGTTCGAAGCATTCCGGATATTCTCTTGAGAACGCATTCAATTGATTGATTTCATACTCAAGCGATTGCAACGAGAGCAAGAAAGCGTATTTACTTTTCACAAATTCTCCCCTTCCCAGCTTAATCATCCGCTTAGCGGTTTTTAAAAAACAATTGTAAGAGGCTCACTCCTTCCCGACTTCATATAAAATTGTAAAAGACAGTTTAAATATTACATCAATTGGATGATTTGAAATATAGCTAACTATGGCTATTTTTTCCTTTCTTTTACTCTCCACTATTCAGCATTACATCCGTGTGTTCTTATAAAATTGCGTATGTGTCACTGGCCCGACGAAACTTTATCATGGAATAAAAAAACCAGCAGCGGCAAGTTTTTTGCCGTTACTGGTTTTAAAATCAGTCTCAAGTAAAAACACTAATTGGTCTCATTTATTGATCAAATGAGTCTCAAGCATAGCCGTTACTGGATGCTCCCAATAGAACATTTCTTTTGTGCCGGATGCGGTCTACCGACTTTACCGGCTACAGAAGCAGCTTTAATTCATGAAGCCGGTCGAAAATGAGACGGCTGACAGGAGAGACATGTTCCCGGTCGCCGTAAGCCAACCAGACCAGCTCCTCGATTTCGGAAGCCGGGCTTAGATCGCCTTCGAAATCCGCTTGGTAACAAGCCATCCGCACGAGAACTCCTTCCTCTTTTCCGTGAGCCTGGGCTTCAAACGTCCCGAAATGCGACACCGTTTCGGGTTTGATGCGGACGGAAACCTCTTCCTCCACTTCACGCACAAGCGTCTCCGTGTCGGTTTCGCCGGGGTCCCGTTTGCCGCCGGGAATGTAATACGTATCTTTTCCTTTGGAACGCGCGCTAAGAATGCGGCCGTTATCCACATAGATCCACGCGATTTTATCAATACTTGCTGCTGTCATACGATGTACCCCCGCTTGATTTTTCTCAAAAGTATACCACCTTCCGTCCTTTTTTCAAAGGCGCAGGCAAGCACAAAGCGGGCGGGGTACCTCGGTCTTCACACCGCGGCCGGCTGTTCATTTCCGGCCGGCGGCCCTCAGCAGCAGCGTTACGGCTTCCGCACGCGAAGCCGGATCACCCGGCGCGAATATGCCGCCGTCGCGTCCCGCGACAAGTCCCAGCCCGGCGGCTGCGCCGACATACCCGCGTGCCCAGACCGGAATGTCGCCGTCGTCGGCAAAACCGGTCTGCGCCGTCGGCTCCGCCGGCAGCTTCAGCGCACGGGCGGCCATGACCGCCATCTCCGCGCGGGTGATATCCGCCCCGGGCCGGAACGTGCCGTCCTCGTAGCCGTCGACGATGCCGGCTTCGACGGCTTGAGCCGCCGCCGTCCCGGCCCAGGCGCCGATATCGGCCGCGTCCGCAAAGCCGGGCAGGGCCGCGTTGCCTTCAAGGTGCAGCGCTCTTGCCAGCAGCACCGTGAATTCAGCCCGCGTCACCCTGGCGTCCGGCCGGAACGTGCCGTCGGGATACCCGTCGGCAATCCCCTCCGCGGCCGCTCGGGAGACCGCTTCCTCCGCCCAGTGTCCCGCGGTGTCCCGGAAAAGCGGAGGCGGATTCGCGCCGTCCTCCTTCACGGCAAAGACGGCGAATATCCCCGTGTCGGACGCCTCCACGCTGATTTTGCCGCCCGCGGATGCGCCTCCGAGCCGGGTCCACTCTTTCCGGCCGGGATCATAGGTGAAGACGGCAGCTTGACGGCCCGCGCCTGTCTTCCCCGCTTCGTAAGCCAGTGTTACCTTAATCGGCTTTATCAGGCTCGTGCCCGCGCTGCGCGTCACTTCAAAGACAGGACTGACTCTCTCCTGTCCCCCGCCATTAAGACCGGAAGGTGCCGTGATTTTTCGGATGCCGAACGTAACGGTTTCCTTCGAGGCTCCGGCAGGAATCTCGATACTGATCTCGCTTCCGAGACGAGTTGTTCCCCCTTCGCCCGGCTTCAACGTGAGTACGCCGGTCTCGCCGTCAGGCTGTGTACCGCCTGCGCCGCTTGAGCCGCCGCCTGTACCCGTCTCGCTGCTTCCGTCTCCCGGACTCCCCGGATCAGGGTCCGTTCCCGGATGATTGATGGACTCTTTTAAACGGGCGTTTAAATCGCGGAACGTGTCAATGACCGTTTCGAAACGGACCGGATACTCCAGCAACAGACTCTCTACCTGGCGGCGTATATCTGGACTGCCTTTTCCCGTGGACAGCAGCTTGCCGGCTTCGGCGATCAATTCCTGGTACGGCGCCATTTTGTCGTCGCCGAATACTTCGAACTCGTAGATCGAGTACCCGTATTTGGTGCCGTCGACCGGCTTTCTCTCGACTCCCTGGAATTTCACGTATCTCGCCTTTACAGGCTGAAAGTCGATGGTGTCCAGCTTGCCGGCGGAAGACAGGATCTTGTCACCCCCTTTGACATTGGTCCACGTCTGCTTATCTTCGGATACGAGAAGCTTGAACTTCTCCGCCGCCGTCTCCCATCCGATCTGGATTTTGTTGATCGTCTGGGCTTCTCCGAGATCGACGATCATCCAGGAAGCGTCATCGTACGCGCTCGACCACCGGGTGAACAAATTGCCGTCGATCGTATTGCCCGGCGTATGCTCGGGAGCTTCGAGGGGAGAAGACTCCGCTTTTTGGTGAAGAGCCAGATTGTTGACGTCCAGCAGAGGAAGAAACTCGTTGTAAATGTGCACATTGTCGATCGCGCCTCTAAAGGCGTTCGTTTCGCTTCCGATTTTCCGAACCGGCAGCATCAGCGTCTGAATGCGTCTGACCGGCAGAGCGAGTTTTTCGGCGTATTCATTGCCGTTCACATATAGAGACACACCCATCGCATCGCCCGTCAAGTAAAGATGCGTCCATTTGTCAGCCGGTACCTCATAATTGAATACGCTGTCATAATCCTCTTTGGAAAAGCCCAATTTGCCCGTTTTTCCTTGTTTCAGCTTAATTTTCCCGATAGGAGACTCCATCAGTACGGCATCGTCCGGGTTATCCCGTTCCGGCTTGATCCACATGGAAACCGTCCAGCCGAAGCCCATCGTGTCAATCGAAGTCTCGACGTAGCTTTTTCCGCCCCGGAATTGGGCTGCCTTGCCGTATTTTCCTTCTGTAAAAGCGATATTCTCGCCTTTTCCGTGAAACTTGTTTCCGGAAGTGTCTTCCGTACCCCCGTCGAACGGATACCGGATTACCAAGCCGTCCGGCTGATCCACGTGTATGCGGTGCAGGCGGTTCACGCCCGGCGCTTCGCCGATTTCAGCCGCCGTCGCCATAAACGCGTCGTAATCGCTGCCTTCCCGCGCTCCCTGCCACATTTTCTCCGAAAGAACCTGCATCGCAGGCAGCATCCGGACATGAGAATCGTCCATCGAAACGCCGGTTTCGTACGAAATATCGTTCCAAATGGCGAACATGCCGCCTTTGAGCCGCGGTAGCCCGTAGGGCAGCGTAACGCCCGGCCATTTCACCGGCTCCCACTGCCGGTAAAGAAACGGGGTATTCAAATAATCGCGGTACAACCGCGGTACAAGATACATATAGTTGGTATCGGAATTGACGATGTCATAGCCCAAATCCATCGCTTGTTTCGGCCCTCCGTACGGCTCATACCAAATGTCCATGGTGGCCTCGTTGCTGATGGGAGTCGCCCCCGCATATTCATTCAAGCCGCCCCACAGATACGGATGCTTGCCTTTGCTGTTGATATGCTTGATCAGCGTATCCATATATCCGCGGAAAACCTCTTTGGAAGGACCCCCATATTCGTCCGTCCCGATATGGACATCCGGCCCGAGAAACGTCGGTTCCCCGTTGTTGTAGCCGTCGATATATTCGTCGAAAAGACTTTTGACAAAATCCACGGTTGCGGGCTTCGAAATGTCAAGAGTGTGGTCCGTCCCGAGTGAAGGATCGTACGTCGTGAATATACGGGAATGGCCCGGCGTATCGATTTCAGGGATAACATTAATTCTGTAATCGCTTCCAAGACGCTGCAGCTCGCGGAACTCTTCCTTCGTGTAATGGCCGTCGGAGCTCGCCAGGCCGGGATAACGCTCGCTTTCCAGACGGAAGGCGGCCCGCTGCCCGTTCTTAAACGGAACGCCGACGTCATCGTTCAGATGAATCTGCAGGTCCGTCATCTTGTACCAGGCCAGCAATTTCACGTAATCCCTTAGAAAATCAATCGTGTAAAACTTCCGGGCGACATCGATCATCAGCCCCCTCGTTTCGTACTTGGGGTAGTCGCGCGCGGTTCCGACCGGAAGATGGCGGCGCTCCGTGTCTCCTTTCAGAATCTGAAGAACCGATCGGGTTGCCCAGAAGACGCCTTTCGTTTCCGGAGCTGTAATCGTAACGGACTCCTTCACATCCAGCAGATAACCTCCCGCGCCCAGATGCTTCATAGCCGGGTCCAGCGTCATGTACACGTCCCCGGCAGATGCTTTGCCTTGAACGATCTCCGGATTCAGGCCGGTCATCTCTTTCAAGTCGGCCCGGACGGTCTCCGCCGTTTGCCGCAAGGCCGGATCACTGATTACGATTCTGGAGGAGGCCGACAGGGCAAAGCGGCCCGTTCCCCCGGCCCATTCGCGCAGCGAAGGAATGACTTTCGGTTCGGGATTGAGACCCGGTGTCTGTGTGAACAACCCGGGAACATGCACGCCGATGTTGCCGGTTACTCCTTTCCGCGAAGGATCGGATTCGCTCTCCACCTGCAGAAGGAGCTGGACGGTTCGGTCCGACAACGGCGGGTGAACGGTTCCTTCTTTGTCGATGACCGGCAGAGCGTCGCTGCCGTACACGGATATTTTATAACCGGGCGGCATGGCAGGCAGGTTTAGAGAAGTCTGCCCCTTCACGACCGGGTCGAGCTTTTGAATGCCGCTGATGATTTTGGCGATCGGGTCCTCTTTATACACCTCGAATTCGTAAAAAGAATACCCGTACAGGATGCCGTCGCTCGCCGGCGCACGCTCCACGCCCTGGAACTTGACGTATCTCGCTTCACGGGACGGGAAATTCAGCACTTCTTTGCCGCCTTCGCATTGGATCAGGCCGTCATTCTCTCGTATGTTCTCCCATACGTCGCCGTATACGGAAGTGAGCACCCGGTACGATTTGGCGGGCGTCTGCCAATGGATCGCCACCTGGCCGATCTCCTTTTTCCCGCCGAGATCGACCTCAAACCACTGATCGTCCGTTTTGGCGGACGACCACCGGGTCCCCATATCCCCGTCTACGGCCATTTCGGGATACAAGCCGTAATCCACTTCATTGCCCGAAACTTTAACGGATTTCTTCAGGGCAAAGTTTTCGCTGCCGACAGGCGGTGCGGTCAGAGGCAAGGGCCCGGGACGTACGTCCGGAAACGGCCGATCCGCCGATCCGCCGTACGTTTCTTCCGTAACTGGAGTGTCTAGCGGTGCACTTCCCGTTTGCGCGTCCGTTCCTAACCCGAGCGGGTTTTGAGCGGCATACACGGCGGGCTGGCCCGCGCTTAAAACGATCGAAAATACAAGTACAAATGTCAGCATGAAGGAAAGCTTCGCTTGCATTCCTTGATTCGTCTTCATTTACTCATCCTCATTTCTTTGTGAAGGACTTTAGATCGTTTTTCCGGTCCTGCGCGTAAGAGACATAGGTCGGGCCCGGCTCCTGCTGTTGCTTTCCGATTATTTTCCGGTTTCTTCATTCCCCTCCTTCCGATGCTTGATGCGATGAATAGACCCTTCCACTGTTAATACTAAAAGCCCCCCTCCCCCGTTAAAAAGAGATAACTTCTTACATTTATATACAATCGTTTACATCGGGTATCGGACACCCTCCCGAACCGGATGTTTAGCGCCTCAGCACTTCAAACAAAAAAAGCCTCCGATACGGAGGCTTTTTCACAGCGGTTCTCGCTGACCGTTCAACGGGGCACCTTAGCTCGCGTCTTGCGTCTCCCGGTTCCGCTGCCGATCAAGGCTTCGGATTAATCATCCAGCTCGTTACGAATACCACCGCCAGGAAAAGGACATAAACCAGTTGGATCGCGAGAGCCCAAAGACACAGCTTTTTACTCCGGTTTCGCAGGAAAAGACCGGTTAGCGCACTTAACGTGCTGGCGGCAAAAAGAAATTCAAGAACGTCCAGCGTCCACACATTAAACAGAAACGTAAGATTGATAACGGCCAGCTGAACCACCGCCAGACTGCATGACAAATACCCCGCCCACGATTCTTTGAGAAAAGGGCTGCCCGGCCTGCCGTTTTTTCCGTTTCCGGGCCTTTTCTTTTTAAAACCGGCAAACCATGAAGTCAGTTCCATAACCGGACCTCCCCGACTTTAATTCCCCGGACCAGGGCGTTATTGCGCAGGGCGGCCAAATCCTTGACGGGCCCTGTCACCACAGCTCCATACGTTTTGATCCCGTTGTCTTTCAAATACCGGATTCTCTTATCCAGTTCCAGCGATTGGCTCCGGGAAAATAACGCCGCCATCTTTTCATAGTTTTTCAGAAAGACGAGGGTGTCCATAAACTGCTCCGCGTTTTCTTTCGTATCGTTAAAAGGCGACCACGCGTCCCAGTCCTCTTGTGCCGGATAGCCGATCGGTCCGATCACGCGGCCACCGCTGTCCACGCCCCGCTGCTCGAAACCGGTGTCTACCGCGTACCAGACGACTTCGACCGTGCCGCTTTGGAGCGCTTTAAGCGCTTCGTCCGTGCCGGTAACGCGGTTCAGCGAAACGTAGGCTTCGGCCACCGTCCCTTCAGGCAGCTTTTCAAGCCGCCGCCATTCCGTGCCCGTCAAATAGGGCAAGCTCGGAAAACCGGGATGAACGAGCATCCGGTTCGCTACGGTCGGAACTTTCGGCAGCGGAGCATCCGTCAAGTACTCCGCCTTCGGAAAACCGTTCGGCCTTCCGAGTATAAAGGAAGCCGACTGCTTTCCCGCACGGATGTCCCGGTTCCCGACTTTTTTCCACAGCTCCATATCGACGGTTAGCGACAACGGATGCACCTGCGTTTCGATCTGCATCTCTTCCAAAGTCATATTCGGTTCGGTGACATAAACGGTTTTGTCCAGAACTTCAATCAATTTGTTCGCATTCAAGGACGGATGAAGCGCATAATAGACGAGTGTTCCCATATACGCTACGGGCAAAATCAACAGCAGGACGACAAGTGTAATCAGGGTAGAAGTCCATCTGGCCCTCCACTTGCTCCTGCCGATAATCATCTCCTCGCTTTGTTTTCCGGGTATACTTCCTCCCATTTCCTCTTCCAGCAGCGCGTTGTAAGCATCCAATTTATCGAGTTCTTCTTCCATTTCACGCTCGTCCGCTTCGGACAATGTTCCTTCTCTGAACGCTTTTAGGCGTTCTCTAAACGGATCCTGGTGGTTCATGGCCGGGCTCACTCTCCTTTCTTTTCATTTGCCGTAATTTCTGTCTCCCCCGGAAAAGCAGACTTTTTAACGTAGAAAGTTTCAGGTTCAAGACATCGGCCGCCGCCTGGCAGGACATTTCCTCCACATCACACAGCCGCACGGCATCCCGGTACTTATCCGGAAGCGAAGAAACCGCCTGCACGATTTTTTCTTTCCCTTCTTTCTCCAAAAAAGTTTGTTCGGTAGACCCCTTAACGGGTACTTGAGCAAAAAATTCATCCTGTTTCAAATCCATCCGTTTGTGCTTGCGCAAATAGTCGATATACGTGTTTTTGGCCACCGTAAAAAGCCACGATTTGATCCTTGGTCCGCTGTAATCCTCCAGGTTCACATACGCTCTATAGAAGGTTTCCTGAAGAATATCTTCCGTCAAATGGTGATCTTTGCACAAGGAAAACAGATAGGCGTATAGGTCTTTGAAATACTTGCGGTAAATGTCTTCCAGACTCAACGATTCATTCATGTTCTCCTCCTTCGGTAAAAACACGGTTATCTCCTGTTAAAAGTTGCATAACCGGTTCGTTCAAACTTTGCATCCAAACCAAAAAAAACCGTGCGGCGCACGGTTTTTAGCGATAAACTCCACAAGGTTTTTTCTGTTTTTTCTATAGATAAGTTAGTTTCCGCCGATTAACCGGCCTATTCTTTCACCGCGCCTACCACGATGCCGGTTACGAAATAGCGCTGCAAGAAAGGATACACGAGCAAAATGGGCAGGGCGCTGATAAAGATTTGCGACGCCCGGATCGTACGCTGAGACAGGCTGGCAACGGCTGCCGGGTCCAGCTTCGACATGTCCGCCTGCACGATGATCGTCTGCATAAACGTGGCAAGCGGAAGCTTCTCCGAATCCCGGATATAGATGATCCCGTCGAAATACGAATTCCAATGCCCGACCATCATAAACAAGGAGACGGTAGCCACGACGGGCAGAGAAACCGGCAGGTACACGCTCAGGAACGTGCGGAACTGGCCGGCCCCATCGATAAAGGCCGCTTCCTCCAGATCTTTGGGCACCGTGCGGAAGAAGTTCATAAGCAGAATAATGTTAAAGACGCCCACCAGCCCGGGAAGAATAAGGGCCATCAACGTGTTCATTAGTCCGAGCTTCAGGATCAGAATATAGCTTGGAATAAGTCCCCCGCTGAACAGCATCGTCACGACAAAATACCAGAGATACAGATTGCGCGCACGGAATACGTGACTTTCTTTGGACAGCGCGTAGGCGGCAATGGTGTTCACGACCAGGGCCAGCGCCGTCCCGATCACGGTTCTCTGCACGGACACCCACAACGACGACAGGAAATTCGCGTTATCGAATGTTTTGGCGTAGGCTTCGAATGTAAAGCCGATCGGCCAGAAGGTGACCAGTCCCGCATTCGCCGGAGCCGAAGCACTGAGGGACACCATCAGCAGGTGATACAGAGGAAGCAGGCAAAGAATGGCCAGAACCGTTAAAAACACATTGTTGAACAGACTGAATATCCGGTATGGCAGTGTTTTATGATACATGCGCTCACTTCCCTTCTAGAAAATTCGGTACCCGGCAAACCGGTAGGCCAGTCTGTACGAGACCGCGATCAGGATCAGGCTGATAAACGATTTGAACAGACTGACGGCCGTGGCAAAGCTGAACTGCCCGCTGAGAAGACCTTCCCTGTACACGAACGTGTCGATAATATCGCCCTGCTGGTAAATGAGCGGGCTGTACAGGTTGAACACCTGGTCAAAGTTCGCGTTGAGCACGTTGCCGAGCGCCAGAGTCGCAATCACGATCGTAATCGGGATGAGCGCGGGAATCGTAATGTAGAACGTCTGCTTCCAGCGTCCGGCCCCGTCTACTTCCGCCGCTTCATACAGCGACGGGTTAATGCCGGAGAGCGCCGCCAGGAAGATGATTGTGTTAAAACCGAATTCCTTCCAGACGTCACTGAAAATGATCGTGAACCGGAACCAGCTGCCGTCTCCCAGGAAGAAAATCGGCTTGATGCCGAACACGGCAACAAGAAATTGGTTGATTAGCCCGGTCTGAGCGAGCATATCGATCAAAATTCCCGAAAGCGTCACCCAGGACAGAAAGTGCGGCAAATAGACGAGCGTTTGAATTGTTCGTTTCAGCGCCATTTTCCGCACTTCGTTAAGCAGCAAAGCAAAGAAAAACGGAATGATCAGATTCATGACCATTTTCGAACAAGCGAAGAACAACGTGTTCCACGTAATTTTTAAAAAATAATCGTTTTCCCACATATACCGGAAATGCTTCAATCCGACCCAGGGAGAGCCCGAAATCCCCAACGCCGGTTTATAGTCCTGGAAAGCCATGATAATCCCCGACATGGGGATATACGAAAATATAAACACGAGAACGGCCGCCGGAAGGACCATCAAATGCAGGATCCATGGCTGCTTGTAGCCTTTTTGTCTGTCTGTGCGCCGGGCTTTCCCGGCATTCACCTGCTGTACCGTGTTAGCTTCCATCGCTCTCTCCCGCCCCAAAAATTATTTTGTGTGTTCGATGAATCTCTGCTATAAATAGTAGCAAGCATTTTGGAAAGCTGACTATAGTACAATGTTAGGCTTCCATAGGGATTTATTAGGGGCAGGGTCTGGAGGAGATCGGAATGGGTTTCGGATTAGCGGGAATAGTTACGAAAGTCCGGGGAAAAGCGCGGTACAGATACAGTCTGTTTGCCAAAATGAACACCCTGATCATCGTTCTTTTTATCCCGATTATTCTTGTGTATACGTATTCAAACGACGTGACTTTCAATGTCGTCAGCACAGAGCTGCAGAAGTCCAGCACCAAACAGCTTACGTTTTTGTCGGGTCAGATCGATTCGCGCATCAGTCAGATGATGGATTTCAGCCTGGTCTTCGCGAAAGATCCGAATGTCAGTAAATTCAACGGATTGAATATATGGGAAGACCGCTACGACCGGATGCAGACGCGGTATGTCATTCAGGAGAAAATGGCGCTCCAGTCCCGGGTGACCGACATTTGGCCGGCCCGGTACGCGGTCTACTCCCAGCAGAACAAAGACGTCATCTCCAATTACAAATCGCCGGCCTTCGACGAGGACTATTTACAGAATAACAGGAGCGGGAAATGGACCTACGGGGACGGAAGCGGCAAAGCTCCGGGAGGGCTGGACGCTTTTTACTGGTTCTATAATGACTCTCTGGCCCAGCCCGGCATGTTGACGGGCAGCAGTCTCGTCATCGAAGCGAGCTTTAGCTATGAGAATATCCAGAATATGCTGGATACCTACAAAGCGGGCGGACAAGGCGATCCGTTTTTTTACCACAAAGGGGATACGCCGATCTTGAACCGCAGTGCGGATAAGCGCCTGTCGGAACAATTGATAAGCTACCTGGACGAGCACTCCCCCGACAATACGACGCAGTATGTCATCAAGCTGGACGGCAAAAATTATCTGGTCAGCTCCGTAAAATCGACCTACCTGGATTGGCATCTGGTTGATGTGGTTCCGCTCGATCAGATCCTGGGACCCATTTCGTTCAGCCGGGATCTGTTCTACTTCTCGATGTTCCTGCTGTTCGTTGTCGGCATTTCGGCCTCGATTCTGCTGTACCGGAACGTCCAGAAGCCGATTCTCAAGCTGATCAACGGACTGCGTCGTGTTCAGCGCGGAGACTATTCCGTCCGTCTGCATACCCGGGACCACAACGAATTTTCGTTCCTGTTCTACCGGTTTAACGATATGTCCCGCCAGATCCAGGACCTGATCGAGAACGTGTTCAACGAGAAAATTCGTGCCCGGGAAGCGACGCTCAAACAGCTTCAGGCTCAAATTAATCCTCATTTCCTGTATAACTGCCTGGGCTACATCATTAACATGGCCCAGATGAAGGATGAGGAAGCCGTCGTCGCGATGGCTTATAATTTGAGCGCCTATTACCGCTATACCACAAGGATGGAACGGGAGACGGCCTCTCTCGAAGAAGAGATCAAGCTGCTTGTCAACTATCTCGATATCCAGAAGCTCCGGAACGGCCGGATCGACTACCGGATCGACATTCCCGAAGAAATGCGCAGCCAGTCCGTTCCGCGCCTGATACTCCAGCCGATTGTGGAAAACTCCGTCATTCACGGAGTCGGCAAATCCTATACCTCCGGCGAAATCCGGATCACCGGCGAGATATCGGACGGCTTCTGCAGAATCTATGTCGATGACGACGGACCGGGATTGAATGCCGAGCAGGAGTCGGCGCTGAACCGGAAAATGCGGGAGCCGCTGCAGGAAGAAATGGGCTGCGGCTTGTGGAACACGAATCAGCGCATCATGCACCAATTCGGCAGCCGGTCTTATCTGGCTTTCGTCAAATCGCCGCTTGGCGGACTCCGGACCGAAATCGTCTGGGAGATGCCACCTGCCGCACATACATCCGACTATTCGAGACCTCAAGGAGACCTTAGACATGCAAATGATCATCGTTGACGATGAAGCCCACTGGGTAGACAACCTGTCGCTGCACAAGCCGTGGCACGAACTCGGAATCGAACAGGTGCACCGGGCTTACTCCGCCTTCGAGGCGCTGCAAATCATCGATACCCATCCCATCGATATCATGATCTCGGACGTTCAGATGCCCGAAATGACCGGTATCGAGCTGATCGAACGAATAAGAATCCGCGACAAGAAGATGAAGTGCATCATCCTGTCCGGACATTCGGAATTCGAATACGCCAAAAAAGCGCTCCGGCACAACGCCGTCGATTATCTGCTTAAGCCGCCGACCGACCAGGAGCTGTTCGACGCCGTCAAAACCGCGATGGATCAGCTCAACGCGGAATGGGAGCTGATCAGCTCGCTGGAGCGCACCCGGCATACGCTGCGCGAGAATTTGCCTATTCTGCGCGGACAGCTTCTGCTCGATGCCCTGCAAGGCCGCCGGCTGTCCACGGACGAATGGCACCGGAAGCTCAGTGACTACGGGCTGCCGTTCGATTTCGAGAACAGCGCGTTAATGCTCGTCAGGCTCGAAGAAGAATTCGGCCGGTACAAGAACAACGGACAGCCCTTGATCGAATATGCAATCATGAATATGGCCGAGGAGATCATGGGCGAATTCATGGAAGTGTGGGGCGTCAAGGAGGAGCATGGCTATCTGGTGTTTCTCCTGCAGCTCAAAGAATCCGCTGGCGGCGCCGGACAAGAAACCCTCCTGGAGAAGCTTTCCCAGCAGCTCCAGCACAAAGTGAAGCAGTTCCTGAAAGGCTCCCTCTCCATCGTCATCACGGAATGGTTCGCCTTTCCGGAGCAGCTGCCCGACCGTTTCCGGCAGGCTTCCTCCTATTTCCGGGAAATCGTCGGCGACGAACGGGATTTCGTTGTACGCGTCAACGAAGTCAACCACACTCCGGCGCAGGGGCCGCTGAACGCGCTGTACGTTCCCCCCTCCCTCATTAATCTCCTTGAGGCGGGGCACTGGGATGCGGCGGAAGCCAAGCTGGCGGCCGTTTGTACGGAGCTGGAGGAGAAATGGCCGGAATCCTGGGAGCACTGTATGGAAGCCGGATTCCTCATCACCTCTTCCTTCAGCAATCTCGCCCACCGCAGCGGCTATACGCTTACGAAGCTGCTCGGGACAGAAGATATGGGAGCGCTGCAAAGCGGAGAGGCTTTTGTCACCATCAAAAAACTCGGAAAATGGTCGCTGAGCGTGCTTAACAAGCTCAAAGAAGTCAGCTCCAGCAGCGTCAAGGACAGCCGCTCCCAATACGTGAAGAAGATACAGGAGTATGCGGACAAACATTTGCACGAAGACGTCTCCCTGCGGGCTTTGGCGGACCATATCAATTTGCATCCGACCCATTTGTCCAAAATATACAAGATCGAGACGGGCGAAGGCATCAGCGATTATATAGCCCGGCTTCGTATGGAACGCGCCTGCCATCTGCTCAAGGCCACCGGCAAGAAAGTGTATGAAATCAGCATGGAAATCGGCTACATGGACCCGGCCTATTTTATCAAAGTGTTCAAGCGCCATTTCGGGGTTACCCCCCAGGAATACCGGGACGGGGCTTTATTACCATGACAGATTCCTATCGATACTAACAAACTCATATAGATGCTTTCCCCGGAAAGTTGATACAGTAACACATGTAAGGATCACACAAGTAGGGGGAAATGAAGAATGGTCAAGTTCAGGAAATTGGGATCGGTTCTCATCACGGCGGGACTTGTCACGCTTACGGCCTGCGGCGGAGCATCCAATGACACATCGAAAGGCAGTTCTGCTTCCTCCGGAGCCGAAGCCGCCTTCTCCAAAGGAAAATATGATCCGCCGATTGAAATCAGCTCGGTGCTGATGCCCAAAAAGTACGTTCAGGGCGACACCAAGGAGAACAACGTCCACGACCGCTGGATGCTGGAAACGTTAGGCATTAAACATAAGGATACCTGGTATCCGGCCAATGATGACCAATATAAACAAAAGCTGCAGCTTGCGATCGCTTCGGGTGAAAAACTGCCCGATTTCGTATCCGTGCCGACCAATCCGGTCCTGACCAATCAGCTCATCGATTCCGGCCAGTTCATGCCGATTGACGAGCTTTTCGACAAGTACGCCAACAAAATTTTAAAAGATCATTCCTCAGCGCATCCGGAATTGTGGTACCCGTTCACGAGAGACGGCAAGAAATACAACATGCCGATTCTCGAGTATACCGACAATGACGACACGCTGCTGTGGCTGCGCGAAGACTGGATGGAAAAGCTGAACCTTCAGGCGCCTAAGACGATTGCCGATCTGGAAAATATCATGGACAAATTCAAAAACCAAAACCCGGACGGTCTCGCTCCGAAAGACGTTTTTCCGCTTGCGATATCGCTGAAAAACAATACGAACACCTGGATGGGTTCGCTTGACTGGCTGTTCGGCGCTTACGGGACGATCCAGGAGCAGTGGAACAAGGACTCTTCCGGCAGCCTGGAATACGGCTCCACCAACCCCGGCGCCAAAGAAGCCCTCGCCAAGCTGAAAGAATGGATGGACAAAGGCTACATCCATACGGATTCCGCTTTATGGGACGAAGCCAAATCGGCGGAAAGCTGGACCAAGGGTACCGCAGGCATTCTGCCCGGAGCCAACTGGGTACCGGACTGGCCCGCACCGGATCTGCTCAAAAACGTAAAGGGCGCGAAATATAAAGCCTATCCGATCCCTGCCGGACCTAACGGCCAAATCGGGACGAAATGGCAAAATTCCGGCGTTAACGCCAGTATCATGATCAACAAAGACGCCAAACATCCGGAAGCGATCTTCCTGTATTACAACTATCTGCTCGACAACTTAGCTAATCCGGCAGCCGGAAGCAACTATGAATACGGCTTTGCAAAAGGCTATGACTGGGATCTCATCGACGGGAAACCGACCAGCGACAAAGAGAAAATCAAAGATTTCTCGAATGAGTTCCCGTTCTTGACCGGTCCTGCCCGAATTCCCGATCTGTATATGAAAACGCTCGTGAAGCTCGCCGACGGTAAAACACCGGAGACCCCTTACGAGAAGCAGATGGCCGAATTCCGCAAACCGGAAAACTGGGCGGCGGCCAAAGTCGTCATGTCCCAGCGGGACATCCGCAAGCAGAACTATTTTACAGGTGCGGCTACGCCGACGATGGTGTCCAAGTGGAATCTTCTCCGTCAATCGGAAATGGAAACGTTCAACAAAATTATTTACGGCAAACTGCCCATCACGGCTTTTGACGAATTTGTCGCCAACTGGAAAGCAAACGGCGGCGAGCAAATTACGAAAGAAGTCAACGACTGGTATAAGTCGGTCTCGTCCAAGTAGCGGTTTCACCGAAAAAAAGCCCGGCAGCGGATCTCAACGATCTGCTGCCGGGTTTTTGGTTTGGTTTGTTTTATTTGTGCATTAGGAATTAGAAAAGCCGTTAAACACATATATCCATATAAGGTTTACTATTCCATTTTGGGAGGTCAAAATGCCTAGTACTTTTCAGGATATGAAGAACAGCGTTGAAACAGGATGGGACATTGTAATTTGGTCCGAATCCTATGGTCCCGGAGATTTTGCTGTATTAGCCGCTTGCGTGTATTTAGGCTGCGCCCAGGCTTATCTTGGTCAGCGTTTAGAGGATCTTGTTAAAAAAGTCGGGGCCGACGCAGTTAAACAAGCCTTGAGCAATAAAGGGAAAATATTCGGAGCGGGAGAATTTGAAGTTTCGGCTGGAGATGCCTATTGGAGCACCTATATTAAAGTGTGGAATCCTTTTAAAAGAAGACATGAAAAAATAACGATGGACCGATACATCCGTTTGTATGTCAGAATGAGAAGAAAACATCGGGAAGGATTTGCTGCATTTACACCCAGTCCCGAATATCAGGAATATACTCATCTTCCGGACTATTCCGGCGGGCCGGTTTATCCGATTGGCTACGATGGAAGATTACAGCTATGACTACTTTTCAAAGCGGAAGTCCGGAACTTACCTCCGAACTCCCGCTTTTTTTGCTGTGCTTCTAATACCGTCCTTACCGGTCCGTTCCGCATTCCCTCCTATATTGTCTCAGTCCCCCTGCCTGCCCTCTTCGGCTAGAAACGTTATCCACGTGACGGGTGTATTTCTCGTACCACGCTTCCCATTCCTTCTTCTGGGAGGGCATTTTCTCTCCGTCCAGCAGGAGCCGGACCACCTCCAGGCATACGTGCCAGCCTGCGAGGTCTTTCGGAGTATGCGCGGTTATGGCTTGCAGCTTCTCGGTCATTACCAATCGGCATCCTTCCGATTCAGGATACAGTTCAAAGCGGACCCGGTCCTCTCCCCACGTATATTCGAGTATGGAAGGAGGGTGCAGCTCCAGGATGTCCAGTTTTTCGAAGCTGCCGTCCGGCATGTTGAATCGGATAAATCCGCCTTCACGCAGTTCCCCGACTTCCAGCTCGGAAAACCACAGAGCCAGCTTGTCATTCTCCGTGAGCATGGACCAAACCGCCTCAGCGGAATGCCTGAAACAACGGTCAAAACGTGCGACGTATCCGTCCGGGGCTTTCTCAAGAATCGCCAGCATGATAATCTCCTCCTGGTTACTCCGCAATTTCAGATCATTTCGATGGCAGCCGTCTGACTGGCTGTTCTTCTGTTAGTGTATCAGCCGGAGATGTAAAAACAAAATGGTTAAGTATTTTCGAACAATATCTTCTTTTCAAAGAAATTTAATAAAGGATTATACCATCCAGTCATCAATCTACCAGATATAGTAATTAGAATCATCTATTGGAATCCTCAAAAAGATACTAGTATATGGGTGTATTAGTATTAAGTTGTAATAGAGTAAGCGCTTGGCCGATTACAACTAACGCTCCAAAAAAAATAACGAAAGAAGGTCATTTGATGAAAAAAATCGGTATTTCACTGCTCTCCCTCTTTACGTTCCTGTTCTTTGCCTCGTCTGCTTTTGCCGTCACCGGACAAGGCGCCGCGCGTCTGATCACGACCACCAAGCATACGGCGATCCAGGGGACGCTGACGATCCCGAGTACTTGGAATGTCTCGAATGACGGCAGTTACATCGCGTTCTACCTCGGGCTGGATGTCGTATGCGAAGGCGGCATTTCATTTAAGCCTTCCACGGGCTGGAACAAATTCCTGAACTGCGGCGGCGGCGAAGGAAGTGCCTCGAACAAAACGGCGCCGCTGACTGTCCAGCCCAACCCCGGGGATACAATCTCCCTGAAGCTGGTCAATAACTTAAACGACACGGCCACTCTTTACGTAAACGGCGTTGCGGCCTACACAAACCTTCCGGTCGCGAATGCGGGTAAGCTTAAAGCGGCAACAACCGTAAAAATGGTTCATTCCACGCAGGATAACCAGGACAAAAACAGCTACACCAACGCTTCTTTCAGCAACGTGCTCGTGCAATCGCAATCCGGAGGCAGCTACACAGCTTTCCCGAGCAATATTTCTCCGGACTTCCCGCTCGGCGGCCAAGGGGATTATGTGATCAATTCGAGCAATCCGCTGGGCACCACGTTAAAAGCCGGCAAATAAAACGACGGCTTTATGATCGGACGACAGCGCCATCCGTGTCCGAAGCGGCTCATACACCGCTTACCTGTCTAAAAAGAACCGCTTTACGCGGTTCTTTTTTGATTTTACGGGAGGAAACCGGAATTTCTAAACTAAAAGATTAAAGTGCTAAGATAATCTTTATGTACTTTGGCTCCCTAAAATCCCCACGATATCGCCGCTTCCTTATCACTTGCATCCATGTTGTATAGTGAGGATATAGGAAGAAAGGAGAGGTGGATATGAACGTTAGTTATGAGCGGCCCGGCCCTGTGGAGTACGCCGAGTTGAGGAGACTCGCAGGGTTAGCTCCCTTGGAAGAAACCTTAGCCGAGGCCGGTTTGAACGGCTCCATTTTCACGGTTGTTGTGCGTGACGAGAATTCCCGGCTCTTGGGAATGGGAAGAATCGTCGGGGATGGAGCCTGCTATTTTCAAGTGGTGGATGTCCTGGTGCATCCTTCTTGCCGGGATCAAGGAACAGGTATCGAAGATACGCTTATGAAGGAAATTGTCCGTTACCTGGAAGAAAATACGTCCGAAGGTTCCCAGGTGATTGTCATCTCGGATACGCCGGGAATCCGGTTGTACCAATCGTTCGGGTTTAAGCTTATGTATCCGGACTTTTACGGAATGTCGAGAATTACCCGGCCGCCCGTTTAAAAGCGTGGAAGATTCGTCTCGGGGAAGTCTCGGTTCGCTCCTGTGTGCAAAAGCATGCCGGCGTGTCTGAGCTTCCCCTCTTCCCATAGAACCGCCCGAACCGCCCGTCCGGCGAAACCTGTCCCCGCACGAATAAAAAGGTTCCTGAACCTGCCTTGAGAACAAGGCGGTACACGAACCTTTTTTGGTCTGGCATCCCGTTCCGGAACGTATCGCTCCTACCCCATCATCTGCTTCACAAGCTCGCGGTTCCGCTTCTTGAAGATTTCGTTGTGGGAGGAAACCATGCCGGTTTTATCCGAGCCGGGCTGGATATACTGCTTCGCCTGATTGACCGCATTCGCCGCGTCCTGGAAAGCGCCTGCGATTAAATGCAGCTTGCCGTCATGCTTCAAAATATCCCCGGCCGCATAAAGCCCTTCCACGGTCGAGACGCTCGAAGCATTGCCCGCAATGTAGAAATCGTCCGCAAGCTCAATATCCAGCCCGCTGCTTTTGAGCAAAGTGCTGTCCCGTTCGTAGCCGTGATTGATGATCACTTCATCGACCGGCACATGTGTAAGCTCACCCGTCAGGTGATTCGTCAGTTCGACATACTCGATAATGTCGTGGCTGGAAGCGGCGATCAGCCTCGTGATCGACGAATTCAGGAAGCAGACGGCGGAGCCTTCCATCAGCTGCTTAACCTGCGCTTCATGCCCGGTTAACGCATCTTTGCGGTGGGTCAGATACACCTGCTTCGCTACGGATTCCAGCTCGTTCGCCCAGTCGACCGCCGAATTTCCGCCCCCGGAAATGATCACCGTCTTGTCCTTGAAGCGCTGCAGCGATTTCACCGTGTAGTTCAAGTTCGAAACCTCATACCGCTCCGCTCCCTCGATTTGCAGCCTTTGCGGCTTCAAGATTCCTCCGCCGACAGCCACGATCACCGTTTTGGAATAATGCGTTTCCCCGGATGCGGTATGTAAAACAAAGTTTCCTTCGTCGTCGCGGTTAATCGACTCCACCTTCTCATTCAGCACCACTTCGGGACGGAACGTCAATCCCTGTTCCACCAGCTTTTCAATGAGCTGGGCCCCGGTAAGAGGCGTATGTCCCCCGACGTCCCAGATCATCTTCTCCGGGTACACATGAATTTTCCCGCCCAAATGCGGCTGAAACTCGATGATCTTCGTTTTGAGTTCCCTTAACCCACTATAGAAAGCGGAGTAGAGACCCGCCGGCCCCCCTCCAATGACGGTTACATCGAATAGTTCTTTCTCCTTCATGTTCCCTCACTCCTTGCCTTAAAGTTGTGATTGATTATCATTCTCAATAAAATATACGACCTTTTCTTGAATTTTACAAGTCAAAATGCGGGTTGACAAATGTTTGCCCCCCCTTTAAAGTATGTTATGTGCTGACGATGATAATCATTATCAATAAACGGTATTTATTTTTACACAGCTACTGGGGGTTGCATCATGGTTCGCCTATATACAGATGAACTGAATATTGGGTATGGGGAACGTTTAATCGTTAAAAATTTAAGCGTATCGTTTCCCGACAAAAAAATCACGACGATTATCGGCGCCAACGGCTGCGGCAAATCGACGCTGCTGAAAGCCGCGACCCGGATTATTTCCCATCAGTCGGGCTCTATCCTTCTGGACGGCGAACTGATTTCCAAGGAAAACACTAAAGTTTTGGCCCGAAAAATGGCCATCCTCCCCCAGTCTCCGGAAAGCGCAAACGGGCTTACGGTCGGCGAACTCGTATCCTACGGCCGGTTTCCGTATCAGACGGGCTTCGGCCGGTTATCGAAGAAGGACTACGAGGTCATCGATTGGGCGCTGGAGGTCACGGGCACCAACGAGTTCAAGTACCGCCCCGTGGACGCCTTGTCGGGAGGACAGCGGCAGCGCGTCTGGATCGCCATGGCGCTGGCTCAGGAGACGGACATTATTTTCCTTGACGAGCCCACCACGTACCTCGATATGGCGCATCAGCTGGAAGTTCTTGAGCTTCTGCAAAAGCTGAACCTGGAACAGGGACGCACCATTGTCATGGTCCTTCACGACCTCAACCAAGCCGCCCGGTTCGCCGACTATATCATCGCCCTTAAAGACGGCGAAGTCGTAAAGGCCGGGAATTGCGAAGAAGTAATAAGCCATGAAGTTCTGAAGCAAGTGTTTCAGATCGACGCGGAGATCGGCCGCGATCCGCGTACGAACAAGCCGATGTGCTGCACCTATAATTTAATAAAGGGAGATTGACATCATGAAAAAACTTCTGCTACCCATTCTGCTCGTTCTGGTTCTCGCTCTATCCGCCTGCGGCGCCAAGCGGGAAACCACCGCCGATAAAGGAGGCGCTTCGGACAACAAACAACCTGCGACCATCACCTACCAGTCCGAAAGCGGTCCGGTTGAAGTTCCCGCAAACCCCCAGCGTGTGATCGTGCTTTCGTCCTTCACCGGTAACGTGATGGCCCTCAACGTAAACCTGGCGGGCGTGGATTCCTGGTCCAAAAAGAATCCCCGTTTCGACAAATTAAAGGACGTTCAAGAAGTTTCCGACGAAAGTCTGGAGAAAATCATCGAGCTCAAGCCGGATCTGATCATCGGCCTCTCCAATATCAAAAACGCCGACAAGCTCAAGCAGATCGCCCCTACCGTTACCTTTACATACGGAAAAGTCGATTATCTCACGCAGCATCTGGAGATCGGCAAACTGCTCAATAAAGAAAAAGAAGCCAAAGCTTGGGTCGACGATTTTAAAAAACGGGCGGCAAAGGCCGGGGACGAGATTAAAGCCAAAATCGGAGCGGATAAAACGATCTCCGTCATTGAAAGCTTCGACAAACAGCTGTACGTCTTCGGCGATAACTGGGGACGCGGCACGGAAATCCTCTATCAGGAAATGAAGCTGAAAATGCCCGATAAAGTGAAAGAAATGGCGCTCAAAGACGGCTACTACGCTTTGTCGGCCGAAGTACTGCCGCAGTATGCCGGCGATTATGTCATCTTCAGTAAAAATCCGGATGCCGATCATTCGTTCCAGCAGACGGAAACGTACAAAAACATCCCGGCGGTTAAAAACGGCCATGTGTTCGAAGCAAACGCCAAAGAGTTTTACTTCAATGATCCGCTTACCCTCGATTATCAGCTCGATTTCTTTATCAAGAATCTCGGCAAATAAGCAGCGCCACCCTGAAGGGATTCTTTCTCGAAAGAATTCCTTCTTCCATTCCAGTACAGAAAAGATGAGACGGATGAACAAACAAAACCCGCGTATCCTACCTTTTTCATTCAAGCTTGCAGCAGGTATCCTCGTATTTGCCGGCCTGTTTATGGCGGCTATGCTTTTCGGCGCGGCCGATGTCACCGTAAAGGATGTCTGGCTTGCTCTCACCTCTTCCTTGGCGAACGGGCAGATCACCCTGCTCCGGGAAATTCGGCTCCCCCGCGAGGTTGCCGCCATTTTCGTCGGAGCGGCGCTGGCCGTATCCGGAGCCGTCATGCAGGGCATGACCCGCAACCCGCTGGCCGATCCCGGCCTGCTCGGCTTAACCGCCGGCGCGAACGCCGCGCTCGCCTTCACGATCGCGTTCGTCCCGGCGGTTGGCTACTTCGGCATCATGGTGGCTTGCTTCGTCGGAGCCGTCATCGGGGCCGGACTCGTTTTCGGCATCGGGACGCTCAAAAAAGGCGGATTCTCTCCGCTCAGAATCGTACTGGCGGGCGCCTCCGTGTCCGCTTTCCTGTACGCCGTTTCCGAAGGCATCGGGCTTGTTTTCAAAATCTCGAAAGATGTGTCCATGTGGACCGCAGGCGGCCTGGTCGGTACGACCTGGGGCCAGCTTCAGGCCATCGCCCCTTTTATCGCGACAGGGATACTTATCGCACTCGTTCTCTCGAAGCAGCTCACCATCCTCAGCTTGAGCGAAGAGGTCGCTGTAGGGCTGGGCCAGAAGACGCTTCGGGTGAAAGCGGTTCTTTTTGTGGTGGTTGTCCTGCTCGCCGGCGCCTCCGTCGCTCTCGTCGGAAATATGGCGTTTATCGGCCTCCTGGTCCCCCATATCGTCCGTGCCGTCGTCGGAACCGATTACCGGTTCATCTTACCCATGTCGGCCGTATGCGGCGCGTCTTTTATGCTCTTCGCCGACACGCTCGCGCGGACCATCCATGCCCCTTACGAAACGCCTGCGGCCACGATCGTAGCTATGCTGGGTCTGCCTTTCTTCCTGCTCATTGAACGCAAAGGAGGGAGAGCCCTGTCATGATCCATCCTTCTCTAATCAGAAAACAGCGGCTTCTGGTCGCGGGCGCTATCGTGCTTATTGCGTTAACCATCCTGGCCGGCATGGGCCTCGGGTATTCTTCCCTGTCGTACGACCGGCTGCTTCCCACCCTGCTTGGGCAAGGCTCTTTCAAAGAAAATTTTGTCTTGTTCTCCATACGGCTGCCGCGGATTATCATCACCCTTCTGGCGGGAATGGGACTTGCCCTGTCCGGAGCGGTTCTCCAGGGCATTACCCGCAACGACCTGGCCGATCCGGGTATTATCGGGATTAATTCCGGCGCCGGCGTCGCCATTGCCGTTTTCTTTTTATTCGTTCCGATCGATCCCGGATCTTTCGTCTATCTGCTGCCTGTCGTCGCTTTCCTGGGTGCCCTGATTACCGCCTGCCTGATCTACCTGTTGTCGTACAGCCGAAAAACCGGCCTACAGCCCGTAAGGCTCGTGCTGATCGGCGTAGGATTCTCCATGGCGCTGTCCGGCGTCATGATTGTGATCATCTCGTCCGCGGAACGGGTCAAGGTCGATTTTATCGCGAAATGGCTGGCCGGAAGCATCTGGGGAGCGGATTGGCCGTTTATCGGCGCCATTCTCCCTTGGCTGGTCCTCCTCATCCCGTTCGTCCTGTACAAAGCCAACCGCCTGAACCTGCTCGGCATGAGCGAAAGCGTCGCGGTCGGCGTCGGCGTCGCGGTCGAAAAGGAGCGGGCCGTCTTGCTGCTTGCTGCCATCGCACTGGCGGCCTCCGTCGTTTCCGTAACAGGCGGGATCTCCTTTATCGGTCTTATGGCGCCGCATATCGCGAAATCGCTCGTAGGCCCGAGAAATCAGATGTTTATCCCGCTCGCCATCCTGCTCGGCGGCTGGATGCTTCTCGTTGCCGATACGATCGGCCGCAATATTATCGAGCCCGACGGCATCGCGGCGGGGATTATGGTCGCCTTGATCGGCGCTCCTTACTTCATCTATTTATTGCTGAAAAAATAAAAGAAACCCGTCAGCGTAGAGGCTGACGGGTTCTTTTTGTGCCCGGATCCGGTAAAGCGCGGATCTCCTTACTCATTTCAACTGATCGGGACCGATCTGTTTCGGCAAAACCGGCGGGCAAAGTTGAGTAAGCCGCCCGGTTCAGTGCCTTTTTTCCGGTAAAATTCGGGGTTCCGATCCAACCGGTAGAGCCGGGCGGCAAAACAACCCCGTAAGCGTTTATTTGGGATGAATACCGCGGTATCCCGCCCCTTGTGCGTAAAGGAGTCTACACGGCCGCGGATTTGATCAGCGTCCCCTTGACGATAATCCGGTGGGTCGGATTTTTCATCGGGTGGCAAGTGATGAGAGTAATTTCACTATCCTTGCCGTTGCCTTGAAGTACCTCCACCTGATGCGGCAGTACGTACCGCTTCTCTTTGACTTGGTAAATATACTTATCGGAGGACGTGTCCACTTCGATCGTATCCCCGACGGCCATTTCATCCAGCCGGTTAAAGTTTTTTCCGTAAGCGAAGTTTCGGTGACCGGCAATGGCATAGTTTCCGATTTGCCCCGGTTTCCCCGTATTGGAGATGCTTGCGAGAGAAATCTTCATGTTTTCTGTAGTGGCGTCTGTCAGAACGGGGAGCTTCAACTGGATTTTGTCGATCACCAGGACCCCCTCCACGTGTTTACCGTCCTTCGCAAGTGAAATCGGGTCTTCCGCTGCGCTCGGAGCTTGTCCGGCAGAAGAAGCGTCTGTTTCGTTCTCCGGCTCCGATTGGTCGATAATCCTCAAATTGGTCTGCCACTGCTCCAGCAGCCTGCTCTGCTGTATATTTTCGTATCGGTCCTGCAGAGTCGGATACAGAAAAACAGCGATGCCCAGGATCACGCACAACAGGGGGAATATCCGTTTTGTCATCTGAACGCCCCGCTTTGATTTCAATTTTAGTCCCGCTTCTTTCCCCCGTAGAAAAACCCTTTAAGCAAACCCGTTTAGTCTCTAAACAAAGTCTACTTAAAGGGTGTCCATCCTTCAATAGCCGCCTTTTATTTTTTTAGGGCTAATTTTCTTCTCCAAAGCAGTCCGAGCACAATTAAAGCGATACCTGCGGCTTGTACACTCCAGCGGCCGGTTTCACCGGTTTGAGGAAGTACGGCAGCCGGCAGGTTTCCTTGACCGGGAACCGGCTTTGTCTGCACCGTGACATCCAGAAGCGCAAGGATCGTTTCGTTGCCTTGGCTGTCCTTGGCTGCTACGGTAAAGCGGTCCTTGCCTGTATAGCCCGGATCGGGGGTATACGTCCAACGGCCGTTCTCGTCAATCGTCACTTTGCCGTGTTCCGGCTGCTTGTCGATCAACGGCTTCTGCCCTTCCGGTACATCGACTTTTCCTCCGGTAGGCGTATCTTTGTCCGTTGTGACTTTACCTGCGGCCGGAGAGGACGTTGGCGCCGGAGTTGGCTTCTCCGACGGTGTCGGTGCCGGTGTCTCCGGCGGTGTCGGTGTTGGCGTCACCGACGGTGTCGGTGTTGACGTCACCGACGGTGTCGGCGTTGGCGTCACCGATGGTGTCGGCGTCGGCGTTATCGACGGTGTCGGCGTTGGCGTCACCGATGGTGTCGGCGTCGGTGTTGGTGTCTCCGACGACGAATTATCGGACGGTGACGACGACGGTGTCGGTGTTGGCGTTACCGACGGTGTCGGTGTTGGTGTCACCGGTGGTGTCGGTGTTGGTGTCACCGGCGGTGTCGGTGTCGGTGTCACCGGCGGTGTAGGTGTCGGTGTCGGTGTCGGTGTCGGTGTCGGTGTCACCGGCGGTGTCGGTGTCGGTGTCGGTACGGACACCTTGGCGTTTGTCACGTTCAGCGTGAAGCCGGCTGTGGAATTAATCGTAACGGGACGGTCGGTATTGTCAAGCACATAACCGGACGGCGCCGCTTTCTCTTTGATGATATAATCACCGGCCAGCAGCTTTTTAAAGATCAATGTGCCTGTCGAATCCGTTGTTCCGCTACCAATCAGGGAACGCGAGCTTCCGGATTTGCGGTACAGTTCGAACACGGCACCTTGAAGCAAGTGCGAAGAGTCCGCCGCATCCGTTTTTTTGACGGTAAGCGAACCTCTGATCCCGCTGCCTGTACCGGAACCGCTGGATACTCCAACGATGATGCTGTCGGTGGTTTCTTTCGATACCACGCTTACGTTATTTCCGCTAAAGCTGACTTTGTTGGAAACCGTGTCCTGATCGTTCGCAACGATTAAAGACTGATAGTCCAGAACGTAAGGCGCTGTAATTTCATGCAGGAAGCTTAGCTCGAACGTCTGCTTGCCATCGTCGTCCGTCAATATCACAAGCTTGTAATCATTCCCTTTGGCAGCCTCGGTACTTTTGACAACGTCTCCGTTAGCGGATACAGTCGTCGTGTACAATCGGAACGATTCCGGCATGAGCAGTTGGTTCTCTGTCGGCGTATCCACGATTTTGGCATCCGCTACCGTAGATTGTCCCCGGTTGATATGAATGGTCCAGTTGATTTTGTCTCCGCTTTGGGAACCGGTTTTGTTGACGTACTCGCCGCCTTTCGGAATCGTCACCTTGGCGGTCAATTTCTCCGATACGGGAGCGGCAGCGTCGAACAATTCCGCCGTGTTGTTAACCGTGCTGTCGATAAGCTCCCCGTCCAAACTCGTTTTATAAACAATATAGAACGGAGTGGAGGATGGCTTAAGAAGCGTCACCACCAGCTTATTCGCACTGTCAACCGAATAACTGTACTCGGAGCTGTCGATGATTGTACCCAGGGAAGGGTTTCCGTTCGCTGCAATATTCATCGTATACAGAGCAAGCGAGCCCGGGACCAGAGTTTGTTTCGATTCGAGAAGGTCTTCGACGCTCGGGCTTGTGAGAGGCTTTCCGTTGTAGTTGACGCCGATTGTCCAGCTTAGCTGTTTCGTCGAAGCATTGTACGAACCGTTTTTGAATCCGTTGTTTTTAGCCTCGCTGCGCGGGGTGAAAGTAGCCGATACGGACTTTGTTTGCGCTGCGGATGTGCTGTCTTTCCATGTGATGTCCGCCTTGTTCACAAAGTTCTTCGTGCTGCCCGGAGGCGTAATCCAATCGAAATTGTACTCCGTTTTATAGCTGATCGTGACGGTCTCCGAGAGAGGACCCGCGAAGGTCAGCTTGAATCCGGAATCTTCCGTTACCGTACCGTCCAGCGTATAGTCGGCAGGGCTGTTCAAAACCGTGCTTCCCTGATTGACTTTAAACGTGCCCGGTACGATCTTCATTCCCTTATTCGGGAACGCATCCGTAATGACGACTTCGCTCATGGGCTGTTTATCGCCGTTTACCGTTAATGTCCAAGAAGCCGTTTTGTCCTGATAGTTAGCGGCATCCATGCTCTTAACCAGCACAACCTGTTTGATCGTACGGCTTCCCGTCGCACTGTCTCCGCTTCCCGACGTCACTTTGTTGGCAATGGTTCCGTCGGCGATCACGCGGTCGGCCGTCTTGGTCTGATAGGTCACTTTGTAAGCGGTGCTAACCGGCTGATTGAACTGCAGCTTAAACCCGTTCTTACCGGCAGCGGATGCGGATGTCACCGTATAATCGCCGGCCGGAATTTCGCCGCCGACCGTTTCGTTACCGGCGTTATCCAGCGTAACCGGGTATACTTTGACCGAGTTCGCTACCAGTTCGTGAGCATTGTCGAACAAATCGGTCAGAACGGCGTTCGTCTGGGATATCGCTCTTTCGTTGTAATTGTACTTGATGGCCCAGTCGATGGTTTGCGTGGCCGCGTCGTAGCTTACGGAGCTCTTGCTGAGCGCGCTTCCGCGCTGTACGGTTACGGTCGCGCTCGCGCTGACCGCGCTCTGGTTGCTGCCCTTAAACGTGGCCGTGTTGTTGAATGTCGCCGGCGAGCCGTCCGTTACGGGCGTTGTAAACTGAACGCGGTACGCCGTCGTAATAGGGCTATCGGCAAAACTCACCTTCACCGTTCCGCCCGATGTGTCCAAGGTATACTTGCCGGGATCGACAAGCGCCCCCTGAACGACCGTACCGTCCAGATTTACGTCCAGGTTATAAACCGCGGCTGTAACCGGAACGGAAAGTCCCGCCGGAAGCGGATCTGTCATCACCGCATTTTCGACGGATTTTAATTCTTTGTTAACGTCCACGGTCCAATCGATATGTTTAGCATTGTATCCCTGGGGAACACCGCTTTTTCCGATTGTCGAGGCAACGTTAGGTTTAAACTGGAGTGAAATGACCTGCTCTCCGCCTTTAATCGGAATTTTAATTTTCTGAAGGGTCGAGCCGGTTATCTTCTGTTTGTCAAACTGGGTTTGGATCGTTAAAATCCCGCGTACGTCATCATGTGTCTCTATGTAGGAGTTGAAAGTCATCACTACTTGACGGGTATCCTTGTTGACCGTAAACGAACCCACATCATCGGATTCAATGAGAAGAGGTCCGCTTATGTTGTTGAAAAGAAGAAACTCCGCAGGCAGGGCGAAACGGAACGTATCCCCGTCTTTGTAACCGTGCCCGTCAGGCAGAGACCAATGATAATCCACCTGCACTTTGGAGCCCTGCTCGTAAACATTGTCAGTCACGACGTTACCGGCCTTGTCGTACACGGCCAAGGTTACGCTGTCCAAAATAGATCCGGTAATACCGGCCGCATTCGCCGCGCTCCACTGGCCGAATCCGTTAAAAACCTGGACGAAGACCAGCAGCGCAACAAGGGCCGCGCTAATTTTTTGCTTCAGCATGAACGTTTCACGCCTCCATTCCCTCATTTATTTGCTGAAGTCAATATCACCTTATGTTTGTAGTTAACTTGCAAGAGCATCGCTCACCTGCGCCGTGCAGGAAGAAGACTCCGAGACGCTGAAGACGTCCGGCTCCTCATCTCTTCGGACAAGTGCATACAAAGTGGACAGAGACTTCAACGGTGATTTTTTTGCCGTCCGGCATCATCAGGGTCTGATCTCTCCTGTTTCACTCCTTTCTCCCGATCCGTTTATGCCGCAAAAAGGCACACTTTGTATTGTAGCGCGGCCATCTCGACAAAATCTAAACAACGGGAGCGGCACAAAAAAACCGGCCTGTATAAACAGCCCGGTTTCCTGATAAGCGGCTTGCCGAAAAAAGGACAGCTTCCTGTTCAAAGCACACTTGCTGCGCCTTCCCTCCACTCTTCCATCCACATTTGAACGGAACCCTCGGGAAGCACATCCATTTCTTTGAGCAGCGCGCCCAGCCGGTTGAATTGTTCTTCTACGGCCTTGCGGTCCCTAAGAGAAGCATACAGCTTCATCAGCGGGAAATAGCTGCCTTCGAAGTGCGGGTATTTCTCCTGCATCCGGTTGTAAATCATGACCGCTTCATTAACCTGGCCATGACCGGCATAAAATTCTCCCAGCTTCCGCGCATGTTCGATCCACAAAATGCGCAGCCGCTGCCGCTCATTCTCCGCCCAGAGATAATCGCAATCCGCCAGAAAGTCTCCGGGATACAGATCCAGCACCTTGCGATGCTCCGCCGCATTGCCGGTATGAACGGATTCCAGCCGGCTCAGATCCCGCTCCCATTCCTCCGAGTCGATCCGGATGTCTCCGGCATCCAGCATATAACCCTCTTTTATGTTCATACTCCGGATTCCGATATCCGTGCCCGTATGTTTTAACGCCTGCCGGATATGATAGATCGTCGTATACAGATGTGCGGCCGCTTTCTTGGCCTCCAAATCCGGCCAGAACATCTCCTGCAGGTCGCTTTTACGGATAGCCTGTCCACGGTGATGAATCAAGTAGGCGAAGAGCTCCTGCGCTTTGGCGGTACGCCACTTCAGCCGCTCTACGGTACCGTTCAGGCGTTCGAATTGTATCGTCTGCAGCAGACGAATCCGCATGGAGCGGGACGAATCGTCCGTACGGGCGCGGCGGAAGAGCTGCGTTTTATCCGTCAAACGCTGGACGGTTTTTAAGAGCCGTTCCTTTCGCAGCGGCTTCATCACATAGTCGACAGCGTTCAAATCAAACGCGTGAACGGCGTATTTATCGTAGGCCGTAACAAATACGATGTCCAATTCCGGGCAAACCTCCTGCAGAAGCTCGGCCGCTTGTATCCCGGATTTACCGGGCAGATGTATATCGATGAACGCTACATCCGGCTGCAGCCCTTCGGCCTTGGCTATCGCTTCGTCCGCATCCGAGTAGGAACCCGCCACTTCAATTCCCGGGATTGCTTCCAGCATGCGGTTCATCTGCAAAGCGGCAAGGGGCTCGTCTTCCAGAATTATCGCTTTTAACATCCTCAGTCCCTCCGAATCAGACTCTATTCTTTCAAACGAACTTATGTATCTTATCGGTCTTTTATCGTGTTGTGATAGATCGGCTTTTGGTCCAAAAAACAAGGGTTGGGTTTTCGCACCCTCTTCTCTACCATATCAGAAATGTAAGAGCCTTCCTACCTATTTTTATCAGGCCAAAAGAATTAGATCGTACGGAAACGCATTTTGAGATGTGAAAGGATTTCAAGGAAGTTTGTAGAAATGCAACAAGATGAAAACCTACAAAAAATTAAGAGTGTTTATATGGGTGCTTCTTTTTTTCCTGTCGCTCGGCGGACTGCGTCTGATCTGGTCCCAAATGACCTCCATCCCCGCTCATCCTCCGGCCGTTAAAGGATCGCTCAATTTGCAGAACTGGGATTTTGCCGAAAATCCGCTGGTAACGCTTGACGGCGAATGGGAATTTTATCCCAATCAACTGATTCCTTTCGAAAGCGGCTCGGCGGCACCGGCGAGGATGCAGGTTTTGCAGGTTCCCGGTTCCTGGGAGCAGGCCTTTGCCACGGAAGCGAAAGACAGCTACCGCTTCGGCAGTTACCGGCTGCGTGTGTCTCTACCCCGTGATACGAAGCTGACATTCAGCATCCGCCTGCCCGATATCCGCTCGGCTTCCGGCGTGTTCGTAAACGGTCAGCCGATCCATCTAATCGGCCGGCCGGCGGATACAGGCGAGGGCTTCATCCCGGGCTACCACCCCTCCTCCGTCACGTTTACGGCGGACAGCGGCCAAGCGGATCTGATCATTCATGCAGCCAGTCCGTCCTCTATGAAAGCCGGAGGCATTACGGGTTCGGTCCGTTTCGGTGAAGAGGGCGCCCTGACGCGCACCGTATGGATCGGCATCGGTTCGCAGCTTGCCATCGCCCTCGTTCTGCTGATCCACTCGGCCTATGCGGTGCTGCTTTATTTGATCGGCGCGCAGCGCAAATCCGTCCTCACATTTGCTTCGCTGGGTCTCTTTGCGGCGGTCGCCGTGCTTTTGGACGACGGCAAACCCCTGGCCGTCTGGCTGAATATGGGTTACGAAACCGCCACGAGGACGATATTGATCGCCTACACGGGAATCGCCCTTTGCCTGATTCAACTCGCCAGACTGTGGTTTCTCAAACAGACCGGCAAACGGATTTTTAGAATGCTTCAATTTGTTTATGTCCTGTACACCTTGTTCATTCTGTTCGCGCCCGCTTATATGGTCTCCCGCTCTTCCTTATTTTTAACGTTATCCGGCTTGTCGACGGATCTCGTCTTTCTTGTCCTTATGCTGAGAACGGTAAAAAGGGAAAAGGAGGACGGCATGTTTCTGCTGCTCGGGATTACGGCGGTCGTCTCCAACGTGTTCTGGGCCGCCATAGAGCCGGTAACCGGTCCGGAACCGGATTTTTATCCGCTTGACCTGCTTGCCGCTTTGTTTGCGCTTGCCGCCTACTGGTTTAAACGTTATTTCCGCACTTCCGCCAGGACGGCGGAGCTTGCCGAAAGATTGCAAAAGGAAGACAAACGGAAGGATGACTTCCTCGCTAACACGTCCCACGAACTGAGGAATCCGCTGCACGGAATTTTGAATATGGCTCAGACGGTTCTCCACACGGAACAGGACAGGCTTACGGAGGAGAGCAGAAAAAACATGGAACTGCTCTTGACGGTCGGGCAGCGGATGTCTCTGCTGCTCAATGATTTGCTGGACATCACGTTATTAAAAGAAAACCGCGTCCGCCTGCAGCCGAAGGAGCTGAAAATTCAGTCCGTCGCGGCCGGCGTGGCGGATATGCTGCGTTATATGACCGGCGGCAAGCCCCTGGAACTGAAGCTGGATATTCCCGAAACATTTCCGCCCGTCCTTGCCGATGAGAACAGGCTGACCCAGATCCTGTTTAATCTCGTCCACAACGCTATTAAATTTACGAACGAGGGGACGATTGTCATCGAAGCGCGGGTCCGGGACGGTCACGCCGAAATCCGGATTGCTGACACGGGAATCGGCATGGACGGGCAGCAGTTGGTCCAATTATTTCAGCCCTATGAGCAGGCCGATTCCGGGATTACCTCACCCGGTGGAGGGATGGGGCTCGGTCTTGGCATCTGCAAAAGCCTGGTGGAACTGCACGGCGGCGTGCTCGAAGCTTCCTCCGTGCCCGGGCAGGGCAGTGTATTTTCTTTTACGCTGCCTCTCGCGGAGCCGTTCCGGGCCGCTGTCTATCCGGCTTATCCCGCCGGACCGGACAAGAACGGTCCCTTCGGGCACGACGCCCTGTCCCCCGCTCCCTTAGCGGCCGCCGAAGAAGAACTCTCCCCAGCCAGCCCGACCGGACAGGCCGCGCAAACCGCCCGGCAAGAGCAGACCGGATGGCCGGAGAAGCGGCCGAGTATTCTTGTCGTCGACGACGATCCCGTCAACCTGACGGTGCTTCGCAACCTGCTGGCATCCGAAGGCTACCGCGTCGAAACGGCAGCAAGCGGCCGAGAAGCTCTGTCCCTGTTGGACGGAAACGGCTGGGACCTTGTCATCAGTGACGTCATGATGCCGCTCATGTCCGGTTACGAACTGACCTGGACCATCCGCGGCAGGCATACGCTGGCCGAGCTGCCCGTCCTCCTGCTTACGGCACGGAGCAGCCCGCAAGATATTACGGCGGGCTTTCTGGCCGGCGCGAACGATTATGTCACGAAGCCGCTGGGCGCTTACGACCTGAAGGCGCGGGTCCGCTCCCTGATCGGCCTCAAACTGTCGGTAGAAGAACGGCTGCGCATGGAAGCCGCATGGCTGCAGGCTCAAATCAAGCCGCATTTTTTCTTCAACACGATAAACTCCATCTCCATCCTAAGCGAAATCGACCCGGCAAAAATGAGATCGCTTCTGGAGGAATTTTCCGCTTACTTGCAAAACAGCTTCGATTTTCAAAACTCGGAGCAGCTTATCCCTCTTCAAAGAGAGCTTGAGCTTGTCCGCTCTTATCTCGCTGTAGAAACCGTCCGCCACGGAAACAGGCTCGGCATCCACTGGGAGATCGATGACATTCCCGGGCTCAGACTTCCGCCTCTATCCATACAGCCGCTGGTTGAAAATGCCCTCATCCACGGCGTGCCTGACAAAAAGTCGGGAGGCGTTATCCGGATCGAAGTGAAAAATCGCGAAAACGGGACGGAAGTCCGTGTCACGGACAACGGCACGGGGATGGACCCGGCAATCCTGGGGAAGCTCCAGGGCGTCGACGCCGGAGAAGAGCGCCGGGGAATCGGGCTGGCGAACACCGACCGCCGGCTGCGGCACATGTACGGCACGGGATTGACGCTCGAAAGCTCTCCCGGTCTCGGGACCGCCGTTTCTTTCTTCATCCCCGCCAGTTGCATGTCAGGCGATAGCTTGCAGCCGCGTAAACAACAGAAAAACTCAGTCTCTCCGGGGAGAGACTGAGTTTTTCATTTTGACTTCCCGCACATCCGTCAGTCCGGCAATCCTTGCGGCGTCTTGGCCGCGGACGGCTCGGCTCCTTGCCTGCCGCCGAATTTGAACAGCACGATGCCGGCGACGATGACCAGCACTCCGATCAGCTTGTTCAGCGTAAACGGCACCTTCTCCAGTCCCAGCCATCCCAGCGAGTCCCACAGCAGGGCAAAACTGAGCTGCGCCGTCAGCACGATTGAAATGGCATATGTCGGGCCCAGAAGCTTCATTCCCTGTACGAGGCAGATAACGACGCCGACGCCGATCATGCCGCTTACCCAATACCACAGCTGCATGTTTTGCAAGGCGAACGTTTCCTTCCCTTCCACCAGCAGACTGATGGTCAACGAAGCCAGGAACCCCATTCCGAGTACCAGGGTCGTCGTTGCCCAAGATCCCGTCCGCTCGTTTACTTTGCTGTTGAAAACCGTCTGCAGGCTGACCAGCGAACCGGCCAGAACCGCCAACATTATTCCCAGTATCATGGTTTTGCTCCCCTTCTTTCTACAAATAACGCTATTCCCCGTACACGGTGAGGACCGCTAACCTGTATCACTCATAAATATTGTGACCGGCCAGCGCGCTCAGCCCTTCCCGGTCTTTAATCGTAATAAACCCTCTCGTACGCTGAAGCAGCCCTTCGCTGCAAAACTTTTGGATCACCCTGTTCAGATGCCTGTAGCTCGTTCCGATCAAATTGGCCGCATCCATGAGATGAGTCGTGCTCAGTTGCCCCCGGACGAGATTATCCGACTCTTCACAGAAAACCGACAGCAAGTAGCTGGCGAGCCGAACTTCTACCGGATACATCAAATTAAAACTGGAAAAATTCGAGTCGATGTAAAATTTCTGCGTAATAATCCCCAATAAAAATCGCAGCAGCGGAGCGTGGTCGTTCCCGTACTTTTTGAGCCAGCGGTGATGAATTCCGATCATATGAACCGGCGATACGGCTTCAACCGTGTTCACGATATCGCTTCCTCGTATATATTCAATATCCCCGATCACTTCAATCGGCGTCTTGAAGCAGAGAATCAGCGTTTTGCCTTCCGCGGAGGACGTGTAAATTTTAATTTTCCCTTTAACCAGCACATACAAATAGCGGGCCGGCTCGCCCCTGGAACAGATCATCTCTCCCTGCTCGAAGCTGAACAGAGACAAATGAGGGTTCAAGGCTTCGTTAAAAACCGTTTCCAGCCGGTGTTCCCGCAAATAACGGGACAACTGCTCCCGGTCCTGAATTTCTTTCACTGCCGGTCCACCTCCAGCCTTTTCCTTATCCTTTCCTCGAATCATTATCCTATCACAGTTTCAGGATCACGACACCCGCGATCATTAACCCGATACCGATGAACTGCGGCAGCTTCATTTTTTGTTTGGCGACGCCGAACCATCCGTTGATATCGACGAGAAATGTAAGGCTGAGCTGAGCGATCAGCAGCGCGGCAATCGTAAACGTAACCCCGATTTTCTGAATGGCCGTGACCTCGCTGAAAATGATGACCGCCCCCAGTGCGCCTCCGATCAGATAGAGCGGCTTAATCCCTTTGAAACTTTGCAGGCTGCCGTCCCGCACAAAAAGCAGGATAACCAGCGCTATCAGAAAGCCCGTCAGCTGGGTTATCGTGGCGGCCTGCCACGTGCCGATATCGTGGCTGATGCGTGCGTTGGCGACACCCTGCAGCGTAATGCATGCCCCACCTAAAAATGCAAATAAAATCCCTTTCATTGCGGCCGTCTCCTTCGCTTAGAACTTCTTTCTTATTAAATCCCAGCCATAGGAGTGCAGAAAAGGACATATGTCCTGAAGTCCATAAAAGGCTTCCAAGCTCACCGGAATCCCGAAAAAAATAACCGGCCTCTCGGGAGGCCGGTTATTCGGGTGCTGCTTTAAAGCAGCAGTGTGCAGAGACCTGCATAAAACCCGTCCGCTTAACTAACGGCACCGGGGCTTAGTCGTTCCTTCGCAAGCTCCGGAGACGGCAAGCAAACGAAGAGGATGAATTAATCTTCCAGTGTAGACAGGTCGCCGGTAGGCAGCCCCAGTTCCCAAGCCTTCAGAACGCGGCGCATAATTTTGCCGGAGCGCGTCTTCGGGAGCTTGTCGCGGAACTCGATTTCACGGGGAGCCGCGTGGGCCGCGAGACCTTTTTTGACAAACTGCTGAATTTCTTTGATCAATTCCTCGGAAGGCTCGTAGCCGTCCCGCAGCGCGATAAACGCTTTAATAATTTCGCCGCGCACCGGGTCCGGTTTGCCGATTACACCCGCTTCCGCAACGGCCGGATGTTCCACCAGCTTGCTCTCGACTTCGAAAGGCCCGACACGCTCGCCGGACGTGTTGATCACATCGTCGACGCGGCCCTGGAACCAGAAGTATCCTTCCTCGTCCTTGTAAGCGGAGTCGCCGGAAATATACCACGGCTTCAGCCGGTAGTACTCGTCGTATTTCGCGGGATTGTTCCAGATGAGGCGCATCATCGAAGGCCATGGAGCGCGTACCGCAAGGTTGCCCATCCGGTTCGGCGGCAGCTCGTTGCCTTGATCGTCGACGATGGCCGCGATTACGCCCGGGATCGGCTTGCCCATGGAGCCGGGCTTAATCGGCATCGCCGGATAGTTGCAGATGACCTGTGCGCCGGTTTCCGTCATCCACCACGTATCGTGAATGCGCTTGCCGAATACTTTCATCCCCCAGCGCACCACTTCGGGATTAAGAGGCTCGCCCACGGACAGGATGTGGCGCAGAGAGGACAGATCGAACTGCTTGAGGAGATCGTCGCCCGCCGCCATCAGCAGACGGAAAGCGGTCGGAGCCCAGTACCACACCGTGACTTTGTAGGTTTCGATCGTCTGGTAGCTGTCATTCGACGAGAAGCGGCCGCCGCGTACAAGCGAAGTCGTCCCGTTCAGCCAGGGCGCCCACATTCCGTATACGGTCCCCGTTACCCAGCCGGGATCGGCGCAGCACCAGTAAATATCGTCCGGTTGGAGATCCAGGACCGTTTTGGCGGTATGAAGATGCTGGATCATCGCGTTATGGACGTGCAGAACCCCTTTCGGTTTGCCGGTGGAACCGGATGTGTAATGCAGCTGCATGCCGTCTTCCAGTCCAACCCACTCGATTTCCAGCTGATCGGACGCTTTTGCCATCAGATCATCGTAGGAAATTTCCCTGTCGCCCGGCTCGCTGTTCTCGCCGACCACGATGACATGCTTGAGCGCGGGCAGCTCGGAAACGGGAATGCGGTCTTTAAGCGCAGGTGTCGTGACAATAGCTACGGCTTCGGAATCCAGAAGCCGGTCCTTCACCGCCGCTTCCATAAAAGCTTCGAACAGCGGGCCGACGATCGCCCCGATTTTTACGGCCCCGATATAAGCCGTATAGAGCTCCGGAGAACGCGGCATAAACACGAAAATACGATCTCCTTTGCCGATGCCGAGAGACCGCAGAGCATGACCGAATTTGTCTGAAAGTGTTTTCATTTGTGCAAACGTATACGATTCATTCCGTGCCGCGTCCGTGTAAATAAGCGCCGTTTTGTCCCCCCGGCCTTCTTCCACATGGCGGTCAAGCGCCTCGTAAGCGATATTTACTTTTCCCGTGCGGGACCACGTAAATTCCTTCTCCACATCCGCCCAGTCGAAATTGGCGTACGCCTCTTCGTAATCGGCCAGATTATTACCCGATGTAAGAACCGGTATGATTTCCTGTTCTTCCGTTTGCATCGTCATCCTTGCACTCATCCTCCCATTTTCTTTCCCGAATTCAATTTGTAATTTATCCTAATAAATTCCATCGGAATTGATTATATCTTACATTCACGGACACGACAATAAAAAACGGACGAAGAAACGGCATTTTACCCGGAGGTAACCGGCCCATGATTGTGCCCTGCCGCAGCGCGCCAGCCCTCTCTTTTATTGACAATGATAATCATTATCAGTATACTGTTGTTTGGAAAAGGCTACCCTTACAACCTACATATATGGAGGAATTCTACCGTGTTTAATCTCAAAAAGTCCGGCACGCTCGCTTTATTTATCCTGCTTCTACTTGCCTTGACGGCAGGCTGCGGCAATAAGGAGAGCGCACAGCCCCGGCAGCAAACGGTCACGGACGGGATGGGTCACCAAGTGAACCTACCTGCCGAGCCCAAGAACATTATCGCTTCTTACCTGGAAGATCCCCTGCTTGCCCTCGGCATCAAACCCGTGGCCCAATGGTCGGTAAAAGGCGGAAACGTACAGGAATATTTACGCCCTCAGTTGGAGGGAATTCCCGCCATCCCTTCGAATCTGCCGCCGGAGACCGTTCTCAGCTTCAACCCGGACCTGATCATCCTCCGCCCGGAAGCCGCCGCTCAAGAGAGTCTTTACGAGCAGTATGCGAAAATAGCCCCTACCTTTGTCCTCTCGAAGGAGGACGCCGACGATTATAAAAAAACATTAACGAAAATGGCCGAATTGTTAAACAAAAAAGAGGAAGCGAAAAAAGCGCTGGATGCCTACGACCGGAAGACAAAAGAGTCAAAAGACAGCTTGCAGAGAACGCTCGGAGACAAAAAAGTCGCGGTTCTGTGGCTCACCAAGAAAACCTTCTACGTCGTCAACGGAAATGTTTCCAGCGGAGCGGTTTTGTATGGAGACTTGGGCTTGAACAAACCGAGCCTGCTGAATTCCTTGCCGGACTCCAAGGCCAATTGGGTGCCCGTTTCGCTGGAGAAGCTGGCCGAGCTGGACGCCGATTATCTTTTCCTCGTCAATTACGATAAAGGCCAGGCCGGAAACCTGGAAGAAGACCTCTGGAAAAACATCCCGGCAGTTAAAAACGGTCACGTTTATGAGATCGCTTCAACCAGCAGTTGGCTGTATAACGGCGTCATCGCGGCCGAGAAAATCGTGGACGACGTCATGAAAGCGCTGCGTCCTTAACGACCGGACTCCATTCACACCTATACCGCCTGCTGACGTTCGCACTGCCTGCGTTTCCCGTTCCGGTTCCGCTTCGGCAACGGACGGCTGCCTTCCGATGCCGGATTAGGCGGCCCCTACGGGCTTCGCCTCTAAAGTACCGTTTTGCAGAAAATCAAGTGTCTCCAAGAAAAAAAAGGACACCGGGGCAGCCTTCCCGATGTCCTTTTTACATGACGGTTATCCCACGGTGACGCGGTAATAATCGTTTACGCTGCGCTCGACGAAGCCCACCGATTTGTATAAACCGAGTGCGCGGTCATTGCTCGCCGCCACCTCCAGAGCCAGCTTGCCCGTAAGCCGGTTCGACTCCGCTATTGAAATCGCTTTGCCCAGGATCACTCTGCCGTGACCTTGTCCGCGGTATTCCGGGAGCACGCAAAATCCGGAAATAAACCCGCCGTCGTAGAGCTGAATGTTGATTTTCCCGATAGGAATCCCCTCAAGCTCGGCAATCCAGAAGCTTTCTCCGGCCGCGGCCAACTTCTGTTCGTTGAATCCCCTGGCATCCGATTCCGTGACGCCGAACCCGGCAACGTCCAGCCGGATCGCTAAGTCCATATCCGCCTGCTCCGCGGGACGCAGCTCGATTTGACCGGCAGAAATGACGGAGTTCAGCACGTCCCGGTCATAACCCGAGGGCAGCTCCATCCAATACTCGGAAAATTCATAAGCAGCTCCGGCATATCCGGCGAAAGAGCGCCCCGACTCCGACCCCCGCTGCACAATAAGCAGTTGTTCGGGTATCCCGCGCTTCCGGCATTCTTCGGCGGCCGCTTCGAACAGCTTCCGAAAAATTCCCCGGCGGCGGTATTCCGGGTCCACCATGCCGCTGATTTCCGCTTCGCTGCTTTTAAAGGCAAACAGCGCCAGAAAACCGACTGCTTTTCCGTTCTCGACATAAAGCCAGTCGCTGCATTCTTCCGCTTTCCGGTTCTCGAGCATATCCCAGTTCAGCTTTAAAGTAATGGAATCGTATTCGTTACAGCGCTTTTCCAACTCTTTCACTTGCTCCAATTGGTCGTGGGTTAAACGATTTACAGGCAGAACAATTCCGGTATCCGGCATTCAGATTCCCCTTATCCATGTAGTAAGAGCCGTGAGGGCTCACAGTCCTATTCATTATAATGGAAAAATAGACCGCTCCGTTAAGGTGGATTCGATTATAGTCGTTTTTTCGGCCCGAACGGCTAGTCATACCTTAGAGGCTCATCGCGCGCGATTCAAAAGGCGAACATACGGCGCGCCGCTCCCGGCGCACAGTGCGGAGCCGCATGACGGGGAGGACCGCACTGCCCGTCTCTGCTCCTGCAGGCCCGCAGGGACCCGGGATCGAAAAAAAACCCTGCTCGCGGCCGAGATTTCGGCCGTGAGCAGGGGCTTCTTTTAATAAGCGGCGGCCAGCGCTTTTTTCAAGAAGCGTCCGGTATGGGAAGCTGCGACCGCCGCGACCGTCTCCGGTGTGCCCGTGGCCACCACTTCTCCGCCCTTGTCCCCCGCTTCAGGCCCGATATCGACGACCCAATCGCACTCGCGAATCATGTCGAGATTATGCTCCACGACGATAACCGTGTTGCCCGCGTCGACCAGCTTGTTCAGCAGCACGAGCAGCTGCCGGGTATCCCGCGGATGCAGGCCCGTCGACGGCTCATCCAGCAGATACAGCGTATGCTGCTTCGTTTTGCCGCCCAGCTCCTTGGCAAGACGGATCCGCTGCCCTTCTCCTCCCGACAGGGTCCGGACCGACTGCCCCCAGTGCAGGTAACCTAATCCCACTTCGGTCAAAAGAGCGATTTGCCCGTCCATCTTGATTCTGCCCTGCAAGAGAGGCAGGCTTTCCTGAACCGTCATGTTCAGCAGGTCCGAAATGGAGTGCCCGTTGCAGGTGACTCGCAGCACTTCTTCCTTGAACCGCTTCCCCCGGCAGACCGGACAGCGGACTTCAAGACCGGGCAGGAAGAACATGTCCATCGGCACGACGCCGAGTCCCTGACAGTGCTCGCAGCGGCCGCCCGGCGTGTTAAACGAGAAATGCTTGGCGGTAAGCCCCGCCCGCTTCGCTTCGGGCAAGCCGGCATACAGACTCCGCATCGCCGTGAATACGTCGGTGTAGGTCGCAACGTTAGACCGGCTCATCCGGCCGATCGGCGACTGGTCGACCGTCACGATCCCGCCGATGCCGCCGAAACCGGTGATGTTCCGGCAGCCGCGGCGCTGCTGCTCGTCGCGTCCGCCCGCGGCCACCAGATCGAAAAGCAGGGTCGACTTTCCTGAACCCGAGACGCCGGTGACGGCGGTCAGACAGCCTAGAGGTAAGGACACGTCGATATGCTTCAGATTTCGTTCATAGGCATCGTGAACGTTCAGAAACCGGCCGTTTCCCGGCCTTCTCTGCCGGGACGGGGACGCGGTCATGCCGGAAGACTCTCGCAGGAACGCTCCCGTGACGGAATCGGGGGTGGCCATAAGCTCCGCGAGCGTCCCTTCTCCGACGACACGGCCCCCGAAGCTTCCCGCACCGGGGCCCATGTCGATCACGTGGTCCGCGGCCTGCATCATTTCGACGTCGTGCTCGATGACGAGTACCGTGTTGCCGAGGTCTCTCAGCTGCTTCAACACGCCGATCAGCCCTTCTGTATCCCGCGGATGCAGCCCGGCCGTCGGCTCGTCGAGGATGTACAGCACGCCGGTCAGCCCCGAGCCGAGTATCGAGGCGAGCCGGAGACGCTGCGCCTCTCCGCCGGAGAGCGATACCGTTTGTCGGCTGAGGGACAGATAACCCAGGCCGACAGCGACGATCCGCTCCGTCCGGACGGTCAGATCGTGCAGAAGCGACCCGACCGTCTCCCTGGCCTCGGGCTGCAGCTCTCCCATCAGCCGCTGCAGCCAGCCGAGCGCATCCTGGAGCGCCCAGCCGGAAATATCGGAGATGGAAGCGCCCCCGACCGTCACCTGCCGGATGCTCTCCTTCAACCGGGCGCCGTGACAGGCGGCGCACGTCGCTTCAACGAACAGGGCCGACTCGCCCGATTCGCCGCCTTTCTCTTTGTAGCGTCTCCAGATGCCGGTTACTACGCCTTCGAACTTCCCGCCGCCGACCGATTTGGGCAGCTTTACGTCCGGAAAATGCGCGGAGAACGCCTCGCTCTCGACACCGTAGTAAAGCAGATCGCGCTGGACGGCCCCGTACTCTTTAAGAGGCAGATCGGCATCGAAGGTGAAGCCGTAATGCTCCCCCGCCGCTTTGAGGATCGACAGGTTGTATTTCGTGATCATGTCATACCAGACCGCTACACAGCCGTTCCGCAAACTTTTCTCCTCATCGAAAACGGCATCCGTGTTCAGGGTAACCGTATGACCGAGCCCGCCGCATTCCCCGCAGGCGCCTTCCGGCGTATTGTAGGAGAAATACCGGCGCGTAAGACGTTCCATGCCGGATCCGCAATGCGGACACTTCACGGCCGGCTGCGTGTCCTCCCCGTCTTCTCCGTCTCCCTGTCCGGCCGTTTCCCCGTCAGGTGCCGGTACGAAGCGCTTTCCGCAGTCCGGGCAGGGCCGCTCGCCCAGTTTCTCGTAAATGACTCGCAGATACGTGTGAATATCCGTGATCGTACCGACGGTCGATCTCGGATTGCGGTTCGTGACATGCTGCCCTACGCTGATGGACGGGGATAATCCTATAATCGCGTCTACCTTCGGCTTCGCAATAGCGTCCGAGGTCATGCCCATCGACTCCATATACTGCCTCTGGCACTCGCGCTGGAGCGTATCCATGGCCAGCGTCGATTTGCCGGAGCCCGAAGGTCCTGTCAGCACGACCAGTTTGTATTTCGGAATGCGAAGCGTCACGTTCCTCAGATTGTTTTCCCGGGCTCCCCGGATCACGATCTCGCTGCTCACAAGTAAGTCCTCCGTTCGTATTTGATTTTTCTTCCTTATTGGAAGCATTCTTTCCAGCCACACAACCTTATTCTATAACATTCATGCAAATGAGAAGGTTGAAGTCTTTTGGGCTTGTTGTATCAGGCACTGGCTTACAAAATGTGTAGCCACGTACTTTAAGGTTCTAAACGAATTGGAACGACAACCGTGCGGCAAAAAGCCCTCGTTCTGCGTACAGAAGCTCTTCCGCCATGAAAACGGCGTGCTTGATGCCGATGACTTTTTCTCATGCGACGAATGATTGGACGGAAATAAAAAGACACAGCACGTACACGTGTTGTGTCTTTAAACCGCAACGGATAGCCGCCGGCGTCCGGTCCGTATGTATTCTTTTTTTATTCGGGCGGGCCGTAAAATTTTTCAACCCGCGCTCGCATACATTCGGGTACTTTTTAACCTCAGGGGTCCGTTGGTTTCACACCGTGATTTCTATGCTGTTTCCTTCCGGGTCCAGAACAACACTTTCAAAATAGCCGTCGCCGGTTACTCGGGGCTCGCCCTCGACCGTATACCCGTCACGTCTTAGCCGTTCCGTCAGCTCCACGACCTTGTCTTCGCTTCCGACCGAGAAGGCGATATGGGCATAGCCCAGATAAACCCGCCCTTCATCTCTCCCGATACACGCCGGTTTGGTCATCAGCTCCAGTCTTGCACCGCTTTCGAACTGCAAAAAGTACGATTGAAACTGCTTCTTGACGTTCGTGTACTTATCGCCCGCCGCTGCGCAGAAATAAGTTTCATAAAAGGCTTTCATCTGCTCCAGATCGGCCGTCCATAGGGCCGCATGCTCGATTTTCATAAAAATCGCCTTCCCTTCCGTAAAATAACCGGTGATCGTCCGGCGGCATACGTGACGGCGAATTCAGGCTGCGCTTCGACGCTGTAAACGCCCGCCCAGACATCTTTGGCGTAGCGTCCGTGCGTCTGCAAGCCGTCCAGCCACTTCCGGGCTTCGTCCGGGCTTACCTGATGGATATTCGCGTACGCCTGCCGGATTTCCTCTTCCACGTCCGTCGCCATCCGGCTTCCGTCATCGCATACATACAGCCGCCCGCCTTGTTCGAGCAGAGTGATCAGCTCCGCCGTATTCTCTTTCATCAGGTGCTGCACGTACGTCTTCGGCGTACCTTCCGCTGAGGGATCGGGCGCCCCCGAATTTCACACGGACAAGGAGAAACGGTCCATGCTTGTCGAAGTAGTCCGTCGGGATATAACGGCTTATAAACGGAGGCGGACTATGAAAGTTAAACGAATCATTGCGAACCTGGAATCGCCGGAACTTGCGGCGGCCAAACGCTTTTATCAGGAGGCGCTCGGTCTCGATTTGCTGATGGATCACGGCTGGATCGCAACATACGGGAACCGCGAGACGATGAACGTCCAGATCAGCATCGCTTCGCAGGGAGGCTCCGGCACCCCTACACCCGCTCTATCCATCGAAGTGGACGATCTGGAAGAAGCGCTTGCACGCATGGAGAAGGCCGGTTTTCCTGCGGAGTACGGCCCTGCTGACGAGCCCTGGGGGGTCCGGCGTTTTTTTGTGCGCGATCCGCTGGGCAAGCTGGTCAACATTTTGTCCCATGGGCAAGAAGAATAAGCCCTTGTAAGCCCCGCTTGCGGAATATCGTTTTAAGATCCTGGCATAGAACGTCAAAAGCCGCATTCGGCCGTTATCGCAACGGTTCGAATGCGGCTTCCGCCTGTCCCGGCATGCTCATCCCTTCAGCCGGAGGGCTTGTATGAACATAGCCAGAGCCGCTAGGCACGCGGCCGTACGAACATGATTCCAGGCGGTCCATTTGACGACATAACGCGACCACAAGTCGGCACCTTCCGCGCTTCCCGGGTTCACGGCATCAAGCGTGTTATTCAGCGGAACGTTGAACACCATCGTTACCGCAAAGCCGGCGGCATAAACCAGGCTGCCTGCCAATAACCAGCCGCTGCCCGGCTCTTCCCAGTTCAAGCACGAGGTGACCGCCAGCACGACGCTTAACAAAGCCGTTCCCATAAACACGATGCCGAACAAGGGATTCAGAATGGTGGCGTTGATCGACTGCATCGCCGCAATGCCCTGCTCCGCCGGTATCCGGGCGAGTGCGGTCATAACGAACGCCGAGAAGGCGAAAAACAAGCCCGCGTTCAATCCCGAACCGAGGGCGGAACAAAACGTTAAAACCGTAAGCAAACTGCCGCTCATTACGAATCTGCTCCTTCCGCTGAAGCCGGCTGTCTTCTTCCCTCATTTTATAGCGGAAATGTCACGCCGGGAAAGCCGCATTTCGTTATAACCGATTTGTACCGGAATCATCCCGTCGGCAGACTTCCCGCCTTTTCTTGCCGCTCCTTTATTTTTTGCCAGTCGGAATGGGCCGCCTCGACTCTTTTCCACAATTCCTCCCGCTCCGGCTTGCTGTAGTTGACAAGCTGTTCATCGAATACACCGGCCAAAACCTCGAGCCATTGCGATTTCGTGCGAAGCTCGGTTTTTTCCAGTCCGCTTGCATCCCGCCTACTCCAGATACAGCCTCTGAGTTCATTGCCGTCCGCCGCATTCCGTTGTCTGATCAGAAACTTATTAAACCAGGGAGATTCCTCGGAACGGACATAAAACTCGTGGTTCGGCTTGAACTCTTCAAGATCCGTCAGCACGTCGGGCGCGTAATCGACACCCGGAAAAGAAGCGAGGGGATCATGCTCCAGCCGCCAGCCGTCAGCCGCAACGCCCGACTCCGTCACCTTGTAGGTGTAAGGCCCCTGAACATAACGGCCATAGCTTAGAGACAGCGGCTCGAAAGGCATATCCCCAAGCCCTACGTCGGCGATCCAGGTCCCGTTCCCCGCTTCTTCATCGGAAAAATCAACGGTCAGTCCCAGATGAAAAGAATTGATCCGCGGCTCGGCTCCCATCGGCTGAACGCCGGCACGATGCAAATTAACCCGGTAGCCGAGAGAATGCAGAAGAACGCTGAACGCACCGTTCAAATGGAAGCAGTAGCCGCTTCGCTGATTCAGAATGAGCGCCACCGATTCTTTAAACCCGATAGGGGCCGGTTTTCCGCCGAAAATGTCCAGCGTCTGCCAGGAAAGATGTTTGACGTGAGCTTTGTGCAGCTCAGCCAGATAAAGAAGCGTGGGCGCCCCGATTTCCGAAATCCCGATTCTTTTTAAATAAGCGCGCACTTCTTCCCTCGTCAATGTATACATAAAGAGTCACCTCGGGTACCCGTATTACGCTTGCCCGGAAATGGATTTCCTGCCGCGTAATTCCATTCTAGAAGGGAGCGGAGACGCCTACAACGCCAAAAAGGAGCAACTGTACCGGTACAGATGCTCCTTGGAGTGCGGCTGTGCACCTTCATGCAGTGACTCACCGCGGGTTGAAAGATCGCGGGAGGCCCGGCTGTCCCCGCTAACATCCGCTGCCGCACAAAGAACAGGCGGACACTCTCCACTGTGAAGCCTGCCTGTTGTCACCTTCGGTTTGGGATTTACATGCGGGTGCCCGGAGCTGCCGGGTCTTATTCACCGCTTGATTAAAAGCTTGGCGCCCCGGGCGCGGGTGTCCGGTAAGTTTCGGACTGCGTCTGCGGATACGGCTGCCGTGAATAAGGCTGCGCGTACATCTGATTGTACGCTGTGTTGTATGCCGTGTTGTATGCCTGGTTCTGTGTCTGGTTCTGTGTCTGGTTGTACGCCTGGTTGTGTGTCTGCGTCGTATATGCCTGCGCGTTCGGCAGGGCATAGGGCCGGCCATACGAATTCGCCGCAGAAACGGGATTTGCGTAGAACGGCGAAGAATATGGGGCGGGATATCCGGAAGCAGGGTACCCGGCGCTTGAGATGCTCCCGTATGGAGCCGCCGGACCGCGATAGCCGATCGGAGCATTCTCGGGCGGATACGGCTGGGCGGGAGCGGCCCCGTAAGAAGCGGTCGGGTAACCCGGCGGAAGAATCGAGCCTACGTTAGCGGCAGCTCCGCTCCCCCGAATTTCACCGTTCGGTTCGCCGGAATCTCTGACTGTCTGCGGCTTTTTGCGGCAGTTGTCCAGCGGTCCGATCGCAACCGTTTTCGTGATGGGGGCGATCGCTTCTTTCCATTTTTCTTCATCCAGACAATAGGTTTCAGCCATTACACGGGCGGGGGTCAGCCTCAGAATATCCGAGCCCAGAATCACTTCAGGCGTAGGCGCATCGAATATCGCGATAAGATGGGTATCGTCTTCGGACGCCTCCTCATAATGCCACCACCCTTGCGGCACATTGGCCACCTGCCCCGTTTTAATGGGAATATGATAGAGCTTATTGGTAAAGGGATTGATAAACGAAACCGTAGCGGCACCCGAGACGCAGTAAACGAGTTCTGTCGCGTTTTGATGATAATGCGGCTCCACATAGTGCCCCTTGCTTAAATAAATGTCGAGCAGAGAGGCGCTGCCCAGCGTATTGAGCTGCTTATAGCCGAGCAGATTGATGTAATTGCGGCTGTTCGTTTTGAACACGGTGTTCTTCGGCAAATCATAAAAAAACTGGAGATCCGGTGAAGTGTAATCCATATAGGAAATCGCCAAATTCATCTTCTCCTTATTCGTGATGACGGAACCTCTCCTCCTTCCTATTTGTATGGGGGGACGAAATGTTTTATGTGCTTAAGTAAGTCCGGACTTCCAAACCCGTAAGGAAGGAGTACTCGCACGAATCTCCAGCAAACGGCACCGTTTGGCGCTTCATGAAGCATGGCGTTTCTCGGCTTACAGAGATCAGCCGAACATGACAAGGGACACCCTCACCGAATCCCGGGGTGTCCCTTGTTTATTTCAAGCACGTCATTCCCGTCAATCACTCGCTGCCCGGTTCCATCAGCTCCAGCCCTGTCTTGCCGGAAAGGCGGACTGTTCTTGCACAGGTTTCCCCGGAATCGATTCCCCGTGCCGCTACTTCGACAACGCCCTCCGAGCGCCGTTTAAGATCTACCGCCTGGCCGGCCCGGTAAACGTGGACAAAATCAGCGGACGCTCCCTTATGGCTGTGCACAATCGCGGTCAGAAGCCTGCTGGGATCGACGGAATCTCCCGGAGTCTGTACGGCAAGCAGCTCATCGCCCGGCATAACAAGCGCTGTGTGGTACACGGATTCGCCGCCCAGCTCATACCGCATCTGCACGGCAGCCGGAGCCGTCGGGTCCTGGTCCCGCTTGCCGGTTAACGGGTACCTCCCGCCGGATGCCCCTGTGAGCGGTTCATCCTTCAGGCTTTCCGCAAGCTGGACGGGATTCACTTCCGCGCTCCCTTCACAAGTTCCGGCTGCGGTCGGATACCCCTTGCCCGGCCGTTCTCCGGGTTCCTCCGAAACAGGCAACGGTTCCGCAGCCGGATGCATCCACCACTCTACGGATCGCAGCCCGCCGTCATCCATGGTTACCCGGAACCAGTCCAGCAGCCAGCCGTCCGTCAGCAGAAGATGCCGGTCCAGAGTGCAGCCGGGATACGCTTCGGTCGATTGAAACCACGCGTAGAGAGCCTCCTCCGTTTCCTCGAATCGCCTGCACTGCCCCGTGTGGGGCGCCTGTGACAGGCCATCCAGTGTAACGGTGTTGTGGCTCCGCGTTTCGGAGTACCACGCTTGGCGCAGGGCGGACCCGTAAGGCACCACCCCGAAGTCCGGCGTCAGCGTCCCGGCGGGGTGCATGACGGTGAGATGAAGCTTGTCGAAATGGCCGTGAGCACCGCCGTGCCCGCCGAAATCGGCGAGGAACGAGAGCGGATTCCCGGCCCTCCTGCCGGCAGCGAAGCCGGTATCCGCCCAAAGCCTCGCGCCTCTCCGGGGCTCCCCTCCTTCACCGGCGGCATCCGGCTGTACGTCCTCGCCGTACAGCAGCGCCTCCAGCCCGCAGCGGGCACGCGGCGACGCGAGAGTCCCGCCAAGCTGGCGGTACGCCTCGCGGAGAATCGGCCGCAGGCCGCCGATCCCGTAGCGGGACAGCCCCTGCTCGGCGATCTCGGCGATCTCCCGGGCGTAAGGCCCCCGCTCCATCGGGCCGTCGTGCAGGGCCGGGAGCACGCCCCGGTCGTCGGCCAGATCCGCCATGGCCTCGAACATCCCGCGCATCGACTGGCCGTTCCCGCCTTCGCAGGCGTACAGGTCGATGCCGAACCTCTCCGCCATCCGGGCGGAGATGAGATAGGCGCGCAGCACGAACACGTGATAGTACGTGCTGCCTTCAAACTCAAGTCCATCCGCGTTGACTCCGATGGACAAATGGTGCTTGAAGCCCCCTTCGCCTTCGATCAGCGCCTCCAGCGCGTCCTTCCGGCCTTGGGCCGCATAGACGCAGGAAAGGGAGGCGTTCAGCCAGGCGGTATAGTTGTTCTCGGCATTTTGCCGCTCGTGGATCAGAATATGACGATACTCCGTCATACTCTCCTCCAAGAGTCCCATGAAGATGCCGAGCGCAGCCGTCTCCTCCTCGCCGAACGATACGCCTTCGTCTCGCAGCAGAAGGTACGCGCCGAGCAGCGTCGTCGACCAGATGGCTTCGGTCAGCGCCTGGTGGAAGGCTCTGCCCTTCAGCATCCAGCCCTGCGCGCCCGCGTGCACGGGATAGAACGGGAACTGCTCCGCGTACGCGATAAGCAGTTCCTTGCCGAGCTGCGCACAGGACTCGTCGCCAAGGGACGCATGCACGGCAGCCGCTTCAAGGGCTGCCCGGGCCAGCGACTGGTGCTTGAACACCAGCCAGGCGCCCCGGTATTCTTCGCCTTCCAGCACGCATCCGTACGGACAGCGGAATGACGAGGCCTCCGCTTCGGCCGGGTCGAACAGCAGCTCCGTATGATGGACCGGGCACACATACTGGTGCCACCAGCCGCCGGGTTCCCGCGGAATCGCCAGGCTGCCTGCGGCATTCAGCCGGAGAAGCTCCTCACGGATGGCTTCCGCCGTCTCTCTCGCCCACGGAAAACGGGCCGCCTTGTCCCGGAGGCTTGCCTGTGACCGGGACAGCGGTCCCGAAGCCTCGGCCGGGCGGCCCCCTCCGCTCGGCTCGTTCTGCGGCATGACTCCTCGGGGTGCGTTCCGGAGCTGCGGCCCCTTCTTGCCATAGCGCTGAATTGCGGGTTTGTCCGGCCCCTGCTGTCCGAATACGTTCTCAAGCCCCTGCCGGGATTCACCGCCATCGTGCAGTCTCATACGCTCCCGATCTCGCTCCCGCTCCCGTTCTCTTGTCATCTCATCATCATCCCGCCGTTAACCTCGATTGTCTCTCCTGTCAGGTAAGATGCCAGATCGGAAGCGAGGTATAGCACCGCTCCGGCGACATCCTCAGGCGTCCCCTCGCGCTGAAGCGGAATGCCGTTAATCGTGGCCTGACGGGCGGTATCCGTCGTAAACGTGGCGTGGAACATCGTGTTCCCGATAAACCCGGGAGACACATTGTTGACCGTGATGCCGCTTCCGGCGGCTTCTTTGGCCAGCCCTTTGGCGTAAGCCATCACGGCGCCTTTGCTGGCCGCGTAAATGCTGGAGCCCGGCCCGCCCCCGTTATGGGCCGCGACGGAGGTCATATTGACGATGCGCCCGGAGCCTTTGGCGGCCATACCCGGCAGCACTCTTTTGCACATAAAAACCGTGCTCTTGAAGTTGACGTCCATGATCCGCGTATACATGTCTTCGGTCATTTCCGCGTTCGGAACACGCTGCACCAGATGTCCGGCATTGTTGACCAAAATATCGACGGTGCCGCCGAAGGCCGCTTCCACCTCGCTTACCAGACGGTCGATTTGCGCGATATCGGTCACATCGGCTTGGACCAGAACGGCTTCGCCGCCTGCTGCGCGGATCGTCTCCACGACTTCTTCTCCCTGGGCCGTATTGCTCAGGCAGTTAATGCCGACTTTCGCTCCGTGAGCGGCGAGAGCGACCGCGACGGCGCGCCCTATTCCCGCATTGGAACCCGTTACAAGTGCAATTTTTCCCGTTAAATCGATAGCCATTTCAAATTCCCCCAGTTTCTCGGATAGATGTGCGCAGCTCGGTTAAAACCGGCTCAAGCAGTCGCGCCAAATTTTCCCCCATGCGGATATGCCCGTAATCGGAGGGATGGATAAGGTCGGTCGTCAGAGAAACAAAATCGGTCATGATTTCGCTTCCCTCCAGCAAATGAAGCCGAGGATGATTCCGGTCCGAAACGTATCGTCTGAGCCTGTCATTGAAAATCAGGTCGCGTTTCGTAAACACATGCTCCTCATCCCGAAAAAAAGTCGCCCGGTTCGGATAGATCGTCGTGACGAAAACAGGCTTGTGCGGGTTGCGCCCCGTCACCTCATCGAGCAAGTAGGTGATCCGGCGTTCGAATTCCGGCGGGTCCATGACACTGCGCATATTGACGCCCAGCTCCAGAAATGCGGCATCCCAGCCGCTTCCGCGCGCCAAATGGTCGGCGGCTTCCTTCTCGCAGTAGCAGGTTCCGCTCAGCCCCAGATTAAGGGCATCGATTCCCAGCCTTCTGGCGGCCTGCTGCACGTAACTGTCGGTGTGGCTGAGCGAGCCCGCGCCCTGTGTGATGGAAGATCCGTAGGCGAGCAGAGTCAGCTGCGGCATCTCCGCTTTATGCGGCGGCCGAACCTCGTAACCGAAAGCGTCGACGTCATAAAAAACTGCCGTAAAGCGGTCGCAGTAAACGCGCCACACATCGGATGAGAACGCCCCGCTCTGCAGGGCGGACCTGTGCACCTCGGCAAACCTTTCCGGCTCCTCCAGCTGCAGAGTGACGGCCGTCCCGGCTTTCAAATCGTAAGCGCAGTGGAAAAAATCGCCCCGGAACACATAGACGCGGCCGTCCTTTTCCCGGGCTCCGAGCGTGATCCGCACATAGGGCGCTTCCGTCACAAAGCGGATTTCGCATCCGCTGGACTCCGCCGCTTTTGTGCGCCCTTTGGCCGACAGCGCCTCCCGGACTTCCCGGGGAAACCTCTGGAGGAGAAGACCCGGCAATCCCGGCCTCTGCTCCAGCTCCGAAACACTATGAAAATACACTCCGTTATGCAGCATGCTTACGCCTTTCCCCGCCCATCCGGCAGCGGATAAGATGGCCCGGGTTGTTTGGACTCCCGGGCTTTTGATATCTTTTTTGAACGGAATTCCGATAAGTTCTGTGCTTAGTTACGGATTAATCGTCGTGATAAGCAGGACGGGAGCCTTAGCCGGATCCGTTCCTTCGAGGGAAGCGATTCTGGCCTCCCGGTCGTTTTCATTCATGCCGAGCCGGAAGCTGAGAACGCCGTCCTGAGCGGCTTGCGGGTTTTTATAAAACTCCGTGACATCGAAAACCACGTAACTGCCGTCCGCCAGAGGGCTCTTGGAGCCGAGCGGAATATCGGAATAAGTGCGCGCGGGCTGATCGTTGGCCGTTACCGCCGCCGGATTCCAGTCGTCATTCAGAATGCCGGTCAGTTGGAGGTCCGAACCGGACTGGGCCGAGGTGACGAACAGCTTCAACTCGACCGAATCGACCGGCTGCGCGAGCGCCGGGAGGGTTACTTTAACGTAACCGTTTCTGCGGCTGGCCGATTTCCGCTTAATCTGCATCTCGGTCTCCGTGCTGAAATTTGTTCCCGCCTTGTCGGACAGAATATTGTCCACATAGGTGTCTCCCCCGATTGCAAACGGATTCGTGGAAGAAGGACGCACCGTGTACACAACCGACGGGGCTGTTTTGCCCCCGTAAGCTGCGCTTACCGAAGAAGTGCCCAGACTTGCCGGAGTCAGCCTGCCTTCGGTCGAGACGGCCAGCACGCCCGGATGGCTGCTTGTGAATACCGCGCCGGAAGGCACGGGCTCAGTAGACCCGTCGGAATAATGCGCGACCACGACTAGCTGTTTCGGCACTCCGCCGAGAGCGAGCTGGGCCGGTACGCCCGTGAGGCTGATTCCCGTAAAAGCGGGCGTTGTCACACTAACGGTGTTACTGGCTGTCGTATGCCCCGCTCTGTCCAGCGCTTCGATCTTGAACGTGTAAGCCGCACCCGGCTGCAGAGAACCCGCCTCGTACGACAAGACATCTCCGAATACGGTGTCGATAAGAGCGCCGCTGCGGTAAATGCGGTAGCCCGTAATTCCCGTGTCGTCCGATGCGGCGGCCCATTTCAGCTTCACCGTACGGGGTGTCACGCCGTCCGTCGCCAGCGGATTCGGAGACGGCCAGGCGGGCGCTGCGGCGTCCGTCCTGCCGTCGGCTACATACTCATCCGCTCCGACATCGGGTATACCCGACCGGGCTTCTCTCTCCATGTCTTCCGTTACGAAAGACAACGGACCGCCGCTCGCGTAATTGCCTTTGGAAGCGTTGATGGCCGGACTGTCCGCAGCGAGCTTCTTATAGGAGATATGGCGCAGCGGTTCATATTCGCTCGATGCCCACAACCACGGGTAGTCTTGAGGTCCGAGCTCCAGGGTGGCGTTTTGCATGCTCGGGTAGACGACTTTGACCTCGTCTTCCGTCAGCGGCGCGGAATTTCCGGTCACGAGCGGCACGCCTTTCTGCGGGAACATAAGGTTGCCCGACCACGTTAACCCCGGAATCGGCGTCATGATACGGATCAGCTCATCCCGGGAACCGACGACGATATTGTTGGCGAAGGTGAGATTTTTCGGCGCCGTTCCGTAGCGGACCATACCAAGCTCGAACCCGCTTTTGTTGTTCACCAGCGTATTGTTGGCGATCACGATGTTTTTGGCGATATAGTGATTGTTCGTCGGATCGATGGGACTCGTCATGTTGTCGTTGTCGCCGGTCGTGAACGCAAGCGTAGCGTCCCAGTTCGTGCCGGTCAGACCTTCGAAATAATTGTTGTACACGTTGTGGTTCTCGCCGTAGACACGGACTCCGCCGGTGCCGAGCGGAGCATCGTCGGGATCGGGACTCAGCACCTGACGGCCTTTGCCGATGAACATGTTGCCGTACACGCTGGAGCCGCTGCCCGTTCGCAGCGTTACGCTTCCGAGCGACTCGACGAAATAGTTGTAGCGGATGGTGTTCGCCCCGCTCTTCACCGAAACGATTTCCGTGTCCGAATCGCAGTGATCGAACAGGTTGTACTGGATCGTCGCATGGGCATCCAGACTGGATAAAACCGATACCCCGATGCGGATCGGCTCCGATTCGTTGGACTGCCGCTCCAGCGTGTTGCGGAAAACGTTGTACTCGACCGTATCGTACTGGGTAATTTCGTACGGGATCGTGGAGCCTTCCGGACGGCTGGAGACACCGTCGAACAGAATGAACTTCCCTCTGTCGCGTTTGTTTTCCATCAAATTGTGATCGATGCGGTTATGGTGGCTGTTCGTTCCTTTGATATAAATCCAGTTGGATTTGTCCGCAGCCGTCGTGGTGCTTTGGGAACGGAAGGCATTATTCGTAATCCGGATGTTGTTGGAGCCGTTCAGGTTAATCCACTTGTCCTGCGGATTCATCCGGAATTCCATATCCTGAATCGTGATATAGGAGCTGGTTTCAACCGTTATGCCCGTAGAAGGGAAAACGGCTTTGCCCTTGTGCTGCGCTTTTACGACAATCGGATTCTGGGCGGTTCCGTTCTTGCTGCGGACCGTAAATCCCGTGTAACTGCCGTCCGCCAGCTCGATCACTTCTCCGGGCACCGCCGCGTTGAGGCGGGTCAGCAGCTCCGCCGTCGTCGTGACGGGCGGCTTTGCGGACGCCTGCGGCACGGCGCTCACGGGCGCGCTTGCGCCGCTCTCGCCCGAGGCGTTCACGGCGCTGACCGTGAAGTAGTACGTCTGCCCCGGCGTCAAACCGGCGGCGGTGTACTCCGTCGCCGTGACCGGTGACGCGTTGAGCGGCGTGAAAGGTCCGCCGGCGTTCGCGGACATGCTCACGTTATAGCCGGAGGCGGATGGTACGGCCGTCCACGCCAGTTTGACGGCTCCCGCCCCCCAAGGGGACGCGGACACGCCCGCCGGAGCGGACGGAACACCCGGCTGTCCGGGTCCGCCGCCCGTGTAGGCCGCCGCCTGAATGTCGTCGAAGGCGGTGGTGCCCGACTGGCTGTAGAGGCCGACCCCGCCCGCCGTCAGCGGAGAAGCGTCGGTGCCCGACAGGACAAGCGTGCCGCCGTAGTAGCCGTCCAGCTTAAGGCTGCCGTCTCCCTGGTGAATCACGTCCAGCTTCAGCGGCAGGTAGCCCTGGCTGTCGAAGGAAGGATTCAGCACGGTATTCGGAACCGATACGCCGCTGGCGTTAGGACTTCCGGGCGACTGCGGGACAGCCGTTTTGGAAGTCCCCGTCACCCTCTCCAGATAAAACTGATAGCTGACCGAATTTTTCTTGGTCATAAACCGGTAATAGGTCGGCTTCGTACCGCTGACCGAATATTTGGCGGCCAGTCCCGCGTAAGTGCTGTTGGCGCCGGTTACCTTCACCCGGCCGGACAACGTTAGACTGCCGTCCGTAAGGACGGGATTATCCGTTCCCCAATAGCCGTTGGCGATCAGATAGGCCGTGCCGCTGGTCGGATCCGTCTGCTGCAGGAAATGATTGGCCTCCGCGGACCCTGTGGCGGGCTCCTCGCCTACGCTCCAGCCGGCGCTTCCGCCTAGGACCGCTTTCCACGGTTGTGCGGCCGTAGGGCTGGCGCCTACCGGAGATGTGTATCCCGTCTGGGAAGAACCGTAGCTCTCGAAAGGTTCAAGCCACGGGCCGGTCAAGCCGGCGGCCGGGGCCGGATCGGTTAATTCCGCAGGCCCGCCTGTTTCGGTAGCGCTTACAGTTGTGACGAAAGCTAAGGAAAGGCATAGAGAGAGAACCAGCTGCAAACTTAGAAAGACACGGACACGCGTTCTAAAACCCGGCATGCTCTTAATCATCCATCCACCATCCTCTCGGTTTCGATTCATGCCTATTATAAGTTCCGCCGGACCGCAAACCCATGACGCCTTTTAATCTGCATTGTGTTTTTTTAATTTCCGCCGCCTCCGGGAAAATAAAAAAACGCCTGCTCTAAACGAGCAGGCCCTGCTTACTGTAGCATCTGGTTCAAGTTCAGGAGCCGATGTTCGGAAACCGGATGGAAATCGAGGTGCCTTGGCCCTGGGCGCTGCTTATGGACAGGCCGTACTTTTCTCCGAATACGAGCTGAATGCGGCGGTGCACGTTCATCAGCCCGATTCCTCCGTGCCCTTTACGGCCGGCGAGCGTGGAATCCGCAAGCTGGTTGGACTCCAGCTGGCGCTGCAGGGAAGCCAGCTTCTCCGGAGGAATGCCTACCCCGTTGTCCTCGATCGCGATTACGAGATCTCTGTCCTCCTTGTCCGTCCAGGCGTCCAGCCGGATATAGTGGTAATCCTCGATACCGTCCGCGAACGCGTGCTGAAACACATTCTCGATAAGCGGCTGGAGCGTGAGCCGGGCCGTTTTTTTCAGGAAAAATTCGGGCGTAATCCGCACATCCAGCTCGAAATCCCGCCCTACCCGGTGCTTCATGATCGTCATATAGTTCAGCACATGCTTAAGCTCGTTGACGATGGCGGTTTCTTCAATATGCGTCTGCACCGAGTAACGGAACATGGCGGCGATCGCGTCCACAATTTCCGTGATCTCTTCCGACTGCCGGATTACCGCGTAACAGATAATATTTTCCAGCGTATTGTACAGAAAATGCGGATTGATCTGGAGCTGAAGAGACTGAAGCTCGGCTTTCTGCCGCTCCAGCTCCGCGTCTTTCTTGTCCAGCTCCGTTTTGTACAAGGTATCCATCAGTTCGGACAAGCTTGCGACCATCAAATTGTAGCGGTCGATGAGTTCGCTGAATTCATTGCGCGTGCGCAGTTGGGGAATCTTCATCCAGTTTCCCTGCTCGGTCTGCCGCATGCCTCTTTTGAGGATATGGATCGGTTTCGTGATGACCCGGCCGAACCGGTACGAAATGAGCAGCGCGATAAGCAGCGTGATGCCTCCGACCAGAAACGATAAATACCGGATGCTGGCGATAGGCCTGTTGATGTCTTCGGTCGGGATCGACACCATGAGATTCCATCCCGAATACGAGGACTTCCGGCTGACGATCATGCGCTCTTCTCCGAACGATGCGTCCGTGAACGAAGTCAGCTGCATGTTTTCGAGCTTGGCCAGCAGTTCGCTGTCTATCACCTGGCCGATTCGGGTTTTGTCCGGATGATGCACAATCCTTCCTTCATGATCCACAATAGAGAAAAAACCGCCCGGTCCGAGATTGACTCCCTTCCACAACGTGGAAAATTCATCCGATTTGATTTGGATCGTCAAAATGCCTTTGAATTCGTTAAACACCTGGCCGTGTATTTTACGCGAGAGCGTAATCAACTGGGTATCGCTTTCCGTAAACACGCTGTTATTGATGATCGTCAGGTTGCCGTTGGAATCGGTTTCCTTGTCCAGCTCCTCCAGAGTCGCTCCTGGAACGGGATCCTGGATAATTTTCAGGGCCGGGTTTACGAAGTACACCCAGTTTTTGCTGTAATCCGTCAAATAGACGGTCATAATTTCCGGTGTTTTCAGAAAAAGCGGATCAATGACCTGCTTCTTGAGCGTATCCGTATATTGAAAATACGCGTAATCGTCCTTCGGCGGAGAGTCGAGAAATTTTCTTATATCCGGGTGGGTAAAAAGAGAAAGATGGGCGCGCTCGTACAGCTTCAAATACAGATCCGTATGGTTGACCGCGTTGGATACCGCCTCGATCAGATGCTGTTCGTTTTGCTGCCGCAGCTGACTGGAAGAAATATGGTAGGAAAACCACCCGATCGACGCCGCCGTGATGATCACGACAACCGCGATGTAAATAAAAATCGTCCGGGACAACGTCTTTTTCATTTATTTGATGCCCAGCTGCTGCCGGTATTCAAGCGGAGAAACGCCGGTCACTTTTTTAAACATCCGGGAAAAGTGCGGGTAATTCTCGTAACCGACCTCGTACGCGATATCGTTAGTGCGGTAACGCGGGATTTCCAGCAGCTTTTTGGCCAGCTCGATCCGTTTGAGAATCCGGTACTGAACGAACGTCTCTTTGTGCACTTTTTTGAACAGAAAGCTTAAATACTGCGGGGTGATACCCAAATAATCGGCCGTATCTTCCAGCGACAGCTCCTTCGTGATATGAGCGTCCATATAGTCTTTGGCTTTCAGCATCAGATCTTGTCCCCCTCTTTGCAGCGCGAGCTCGTCGATGATTTTCAGAATGCTGACGTGAAGCTGCTCGAAATAATGAAGGTGATCGCCCGAATCCGGAATTTCCCCGACAATCGGGTGAAACCCTTTGAGGGCAAGCCTTTTCTTCAGCATCGGAAGACAATCCTTCAACAGCTGGACAAAATCGTAATCCGTCCGGGAAGCCGTCAGGCAGTAAGTCTTGAGCTGCTCGAAATACGCCTCCATTTCCTCGATCCGCATCGACCACACCGAATCCGCCAGGTTCCCGATGAGATCCTCGTACTTGGAAATGGACAGGGCCGGGTTCCCCCGTGAAATGAGCCGGCCCAGCAGATCACCGATTTTAGCGGGTGTAAACGGTTTCAAAATGTATTCTTTTACCCCGTACGAAATACAGTTCTGCGCATACTCGAAATCCCCGTACCCGGAAATGATCACCTTCTGCACGAGAGGGTATTGGTCGTGCACCTGTCTGCACAGCTCCAATCCGTCCATTTTGGGCATGCGGATGTCCGTTAAAAGAAGCTGCGGCAGCGATTCCTTCATCCGTTCAAGCGCCTCCTGGCCGTTGCCGGCCGTCCTCACCCACTCGAAATCATACGGCAGCCGCCCCAGCATGGCGACCAGCCCCTGACGGATCAGCGGTTCATCGTCGACCACCAAAATTCGCTTCATGCCGTTCCCTCCTTCGTATACGGATCTGATGTTGTTGTGGAAGGCAAAAAACACATTTACCCGCCCCGGAGAGCGGATAAATGTTTAAACCGTTAGTTCGAATCGCCGAGCTTGACGCCTTCTTTTTTGTTGTACCGCTCGGTTGCTTCCTTGATGATATCATTTCCGCCTTTGGCTTTCCATTCCTCCAGCACCTTCGGCCAATCGGAGATCGGTTCTTTGCCGTACACCATTTTGAGCATATGGTCGAGGATGACCGGCGGCATATCGGAGAACTTCAGCCCGGCATCGGTGAATTTGGCGCTGGACGTAAGCTCCGGCGCGAACGAAATACCGTCCCGGCCTTCTTTGGCCACGATCGTGTCGAATTGTTGGATCAGCTTCTTCCCGTCTTCCGTCTGGCTCAGCAGCGTACGGTTAAGAGCCGTATCTTCGACCAGGCGCAGAATGACCGAGCGGAACTGCTCCTCGTACGTTTCTTCCGGCGTTTTAGGCTGCTTGTAAACCACTTTGCCGTCCTGCGTCTGATACGTGTCTCCTTCGATCCCGAAGTTGAAGAACTTGTCGCCCTGCTCGGTCACCATGAAATTGAGCATTTTGACGATGGCGGCCGCTTTTTCCTTGCTCACCTTGCTGTTGATATACGACAAGCCGCCGGTGTAGCTGTATTTCATCATGCCGCCCTTGCCGTCGTCTCCTACCGGTGACGGAATGATGACGACTTCGGATTTCGGATTCGTGACCTTCGTCGTGTTGATCCACGTCATGAGCAGGTTGGCGTTATGATTCCAGATGCCTGACTTGCCCGCATTGATGTTGTTCGTCCATTTGTTGCCGTCCACGCTGGCGAAATCTTTCGTCATCAGCCCTTCGTCGTACATCGTTTTGTAAACCTGGAGGGCCTTCTGCATTTGTTCCACCTTGAAAAATTTCGGTACGACTTCGTCGCCGATTTTCTCGAACATCGTGCTGTAAGGCATCACATCGTAGGCGCCGAAAATAAAATCGGAGTAGACGAAATTTTGCCGGAAAGCGAACGGCTGCTCGACCCCGTTCTTTTTCATGGCCCGCAGCACATTCAGAAACTCGTCGATCGTCTTCGGAGCCGGCAGCCCCGTCGCGTCCAGAAGATCCTTACGGATAAAAGTGGCTCTGCGTGTCGGTACCGACAAGTATTCCGGAATGGCGTAGATTTTACCTTTGTATTTAACTTCCTCCCACGCTTCTTTTGGAATCGCTTTCAATAAATCCTGGCCGTATTCTTTCAAAAGATCATCAAGGGGCATGAACAGCCCGCCTTTTATCGCGCCAAGCATATCCGGCCCTTCCGGGAACATCCCCTGGATCGTATTCATGACGTCGGGGAGGTCGTTGCTGGCGAACATGAGAGCCGTCTTGGGCTTGAATTCGGCATGCGGCACCAGTTTGATATCCAGCTGTACGCCGGTCATCTCGCCGAGCTTTTTCACCCATTTGTCGTTGTTAATATCGGTGCTGGCGAGCGCATATTTGTTCAAGGAATCGCTCAGCGACAAGGATACTTTCACCGGTCCGGGCGGTTCCTTCGGACTCGCCCCTTGGCCCGAGCAGGCCGTCAGAGCCAAAGATGCGGTCAACGTGAGGAACAGCGCGCTTTTTTTCCATCTTTTCATGTGGACATCCCCCTTAAGGTGCGTGTGTCTAACCTGATTCATAACATCTTGAATCCTGGGATTAAGACTTGATCGATCCGATCAGCATGCCTTTAATAAAATGCTTCTGCAGGAACGGGTAGACAAGCATGATCGGGATCGTCGCAATGACGATAACCGCCATTTTGAGGCCTTCCGGTGACAAGTTGGCTATGTCGCCCGCCGTATTGGCAAGGTCCGAGGAATCCGTGACGACGTATTCCCTCAGCTTCACCTGGAGCGGGAACAAGGCCCGTTCGTTTATATAATAAAGCGCGTTGGAATAGTTGTTCCAGAGGGCTACGGAATAAATGATGCTCATCGTGGCCATCGCCGGCTTCGAAAGCGGCAGAATCATCGTCCACAGGATGCGCAGCTCCCCCGCCCCGTCTATCCGCGCCGACTCGATCAGTTCGTTCGGGATCGACTGGAAGAAAGAGCGCATCACGAACAGGTTAAACGCGCTGATCGCGCCCGGGAGCATCAGAGCCCACAGGCTGTCGAGCATTCCCAGCGAGCGGATGAGCAGGTAGTTGGGAATCAGCGGCGCGTGGAAGATCATCGTGATCAGCACGAGCACGAGAATCCCTTTGCGTTCCCTGTATTCGGACCGGGACAGCGGATAAGCCAGGCTGGCCGTCATCACCAGGGCGATCAAGGTTCCGGCGACCGTAACGAGGGCGCTGATGCCGAACGCCCTCCAGATCGCCGACTGCTGGAGCACGGTGGTATAGTTCGACAGCGTCCAGTCGGAGGGCCACAGCAGTACGCTGCCGCTGCTGAGCGCTCCGGCCCCGCTGAACGATTTGGCGACGATATTCAGGATCGGCAAAATCATGGCAAGCGAAATCAGCAGCAGGATCACGGGATTCAGCAGCGCCGTCTTGCTTTGTTTTTCCAAGGGAGACAAGCTGGTTCCTCCTTCCTAGTATAATCCTTCTCCGGTAGTTTTTTTGCTGAATTTATTCGCCGATACGATTAGCACGAAACCGATTAAGGACTTGAACAGGCCGATTGCCGTCGTGTAGCTGTATTCTCTCTGGATCAGGCCCACTCTGTAGATGTACGTGTCGAGAATGTCGCCGCTTCCGTTCGTTAAGGGATTGAGGAAAACGAAAACCCTTTCAAAACCGAGATCCAGAAAATTCCCGATCTGCAGCAAAAACAGAATCGTAATCGTCGGCATGATCGAAGGAATCGTAATCGAGAACGTCTGCTTCCACCGGCTCGCCCCGTCCATCTGCGCGGCTTCGTACAAATCGGGATTGATGCCGCTCATGGCCGCGAGGTAAATGATCGTGCTCCACCCGGCGTCTCGCCAGATACCGGAGCTTACGATAATGGAGCGGATGTACGAATCCTCCCCCATAAAGTACACCGGTTCCCGGCCGAAGAGGCCCAGGATGTAATTGATGGCGCCGCTTGTCGGGGACAGAAGCTCGATCACAATTCCGCCTACGACGACCCAGGAAAGGAAGTGCGGCAGATAAACCGACGTCTGGACAAAGCGTTTGTAAGCCGCATTGCGCAGCTCGTTCATCATCAGCGCCAGAATAATCGGAATCGGGAAGCCGAACAGCAGCGTGTAAAACCCGATGGAGAGCGTATTTCCCAGAATGTGCCAGAAATCCGCGTACTCGATCATCCGCCTGAAATTGTCGAGTCCGATCCAATCGCTCTGCCAGATTCCCGCGAAGATGTTGTAATCCTGAAACGCCATCACAGATCCCGTCAGCGGGATGTATTTGAAGATCAGGAAATACGCGATACCCGGGAGTGACAAGAGGTATAACACTTTGAACCGGCTGTAATAGGCGAAAAAACCGGCCTTCTTCCTCGTACGATGTCTTTTCGATTCGGCTCCGAGACCGGCCCCGCTGTAGCTCACATTCCATCACCCTTGCTTTGTTTGGTATGATTGAAGTGTACCTTACGGGCCGTTCAATCGGGATACCGTGACTTAACATGAGTTATCTTTTTTTAAGGTCCCGCAATTCCTAAGAAAAAACATCATGGGCCCCGTGGTATAGTAAAGCTAGTTTTATCCGCTCCTAGGAGAAGACACCCATTATTTGCGGAGAGGAGGTAATGACGTGCCGACTAACCTTCCTGACGAGCCGAATAAAAAAGCGGCATCCGGACCGGAATCCGATTTTCCCGCAGGCCTGTCCAAGCCCGCACTCCGCGCGCTTGCCGGAGCCGGCTTCCTGCGGCTGGAGCAGCTGACCCGGGTCACCGAGAAAGAGCTGCTCCAGCTGCACGGCATGGGTCCCAAAGGGATTGAACTGCTGCGTCCCGCCCTGGCGGCCAAAGGACTGTGTTTCGCAGCAGCAGCCGGAACATCGTCCTAAACAAACGCTGAAACCGCCGATTTCCGTGCGGAGAAAGGCCCGAGACATGGAGTACTACAAGCCCATCGACATTGCCCGACAACTGAACATCAGCACGAGCGCCTTGCGGCATTACGAATCGTGGGGCGTCGTTCCTGCGCCGGACCGGGCCACGAACGGGTACCGCCTGTACACGAGGATGCATCTGGCGTATTTCCGCTGTCTGCGCGCCATGTTCCCCGCCTTCGGCGTCGGACTCAGCTGCGATGTGCTTCGCCATATCCAGCGCGGCGATATGGACAGCGCGTTCTGGCTCGTCAGCCATGAGCAGTCCGTCCTCCAGCATGAAAAAGCGGTGGCCGACAAGACACTCGCTCTCCTCCAAGACCCCGAGCTGCCGATCCTCGCCAACAAAAAGCTGAAAAGCGCGATGACCATCGGCGAAGCCGCCTCTCTCACCGGTGTCCAGGATTCCGCCATCCGCCATTGGGAAAAAGAAGGGCTGCTCAAGCCGGGTAGAGATCCGGACAACGGGTACCGGATTTTTACGCCTATGCACATCCGGCAGATTCTGCTGATCCGCACGCTGCGCAGAACGGTTTACTTCCTGGAAAGAATGAAGGATATCGTACAAGCCGTGGAACACCAGAGCATCGAAAAGGCGAAAAAAGTGACGGAGCAAGCGCTTCATAGCATTCATGAGAGGAACCGGCAGCAGTTCCGTGCTGTCTCTGAACTCGTCGAGCTTTGCAAAGAAGTCGGATTAATGGAACGGGATTGACCTAACCTCCCTCCCCCTTTCATCTCCATACAAAAAACCGCCCGCTTCCTTCAAAGGAAGCGGGCGGCGGTTCTATGAGCCTTCCTATGCGTATACGTGCCGGACGTATGACAGGAACAGGCTCCTTTCTATTTTCAAAGCATGCTTTGCCGGCAATCGTAAGTTCACTCTTGTACTACTCTTGTACGCCTTTAGTTCCTATGCGCAGTCACCGTCCGGGATGAACGGCTCAGCGCCGGTCGGCGGCTAGAGGCTGGCGGCTACTTCAAGATTTTACTCGCCACGGCAGAGAGATCCTGATTATTAATTTTACCGTCTTTATTGATGTCCAGGTGCTTGACCTGCTCCCAGTCCGTACTTTGTTTCGTTTTTCCGTACGGAGCCGCCACGATGGCCAGGTCACCAACGCTCACTTTGCCGTCTCCGTTATAATCGCCCGGAACCGATCCCGCGGTTTGTACGGTCAGAGACGAAGGCGCGGCCGCCGCTTCTTGTCCGTCGCGGTCACCCATCACCGCGCTCGTGACGGAGACAACTCCTTTGATCGTCTGGTTGTCCTTTTTGCTGCGGAAGGTTAATTCGAGCAGCTTGGCGGGACCCGTCACGGCATGGCTGTCACCTTGACTGGCCACCAGCAGCCGGAGCTGCCCAGGTGTTTTTTTGTCGGTTTCAAGCAGGGAGATTCCGTCCAAAACGGGCTTCGCCGACACAAAATCCATAAACGCGGCGTCATATTCGACTTTAATATCCTGCGCGTATACCGCCTGCGATCCTCCGGTCAGGCCGTAGGTAACGGAGAACTTCTCTCCCGCCGGAACCGTTCCGCTGCCTGTCAATACGGTCTGCCAGCCCGTCTGCCCCGCCGCAATCGTCACCGTCACCGTGGCGACATTGGAATCCGTCTTGCCGTCGCTGGCTTTGAACGTGAACGTGTCGGTCCCCGTCTGGCCCTTGCCCGGCGTATACGTGAACGTCCCCTTGGACGCATCCGTCACGGCGGCATTTCCCTTGACGCCGTTGCGCACAATGCTGTAAGTCAGCGGATCGCCGTCGTCATCCGTCGCCGGAAGAGTACCGGAGACGGGCGTATCCGGCGGTGTACTGAGTGCGCTGTCTGAAGCTACGGGAGCCCCTCCCGCCGGAGTCCCGCCTTTGGTGAACTCGTAGAGCTTGTCGTACAGGCCGCGGATTTCCGGATCGGAGCTTGCCGCCGCCTGGGCCATGACAGGCCCGCTGCCTTTATAGTAAGCCTTGAAGGGGCTTCCCTTAAAGCCGAACTGCTCGCCCGCATCCAGGTATTCCAGGAATCTCTTGCGGAATACGGCATCGGTCAGCATCCGGTCGTCGAATTCAAGCTCGACGCCCATTCCGAACCTCTTGGCCGTTTCGGCCGCGTCTTGCAGGCGGTCTATGTTCAGGGGCTCGAAATAATAGTTCGGCTGGAAAGTGACCGCGTCAAACCCGACATCCTTCCACATGTAGCTTTTGTACGCGAGGAAATGGGGAATCCAGAACGACTTCAGCCCTTTCTCGTGAACGAGACCATTCGTAAAGCGCAGAAGATCCGGCCCCGAGCTGCTCGTTCCCACCTGCTCCTGCAACCAGTAGTAACCGGAAAGCTCCAGATTGGAATAGTGCTTTTCTTCGAACTTACGGCTGACCTCGTCGATCCACCAGCGGATCACCTTCTGCCGGTTGGCGATGGCTTTATCCTTCCCTACCGCGCCCTCGTTGAAATTCTCGGTGACGCCGTCTCCGTCGATATCCCCGAAATCGGTTGTATATTCGCCCGGATTAGGGATCATCATGACCGTTTTCGTTTTGTGGCCGGGCTGTCCCAGCTTCTGGCCGACTTCCTTCGTCGCTTCGTTAAGCTGCTCCAGGTCTCCCTGATCCGCGAACGTTTTATCCAGGTACCATTTCCAGTCCGTCAGCAGCGCCCCCCCTTCTCCGAAATCGCGTCCTTGCGGCGACTGCAGACCGAGGACAAGGGCTCCGTCAAAAAACCAGTCGACGGGCTTTCCTTCCTTGTTCACATAGCCGATCTCGGGAACCAGTTTCTCCTTCGTCATTTTGACGCCGTCCGAGTAGTATCCGTTGTACAGCAGCGACAGGTTGCGGATACCTGCGGTGTTTTCACCGGGCTGCATATAATCGAAAGCTTCCGCAGGCACCTGCTTCGCCCCTTCGATTTTGCCGTCGGCTCCCCAGATCTCGATCTCGTCGATAAACTCCCACGCCTTCGGATGCATGGAGAACGCCACTTTGACATAACGGGCATAGGCCATCTTCGCATCGGAGCCCGCATTAGGGATGCCGTCCTTGCTTCCGTCCCACGTATAGAACTGGTCGACAGGCGGACCGTCCGTCCACAAATGCTCCGTCGCCTTATGGGCTACCGTTCCCCAGTTCTGCTTATCGTCGGACACATACATGGAGACCGTCAGAGGGAAAAGAACCGCCGATCCCGGCCAATCCTGCAGAAAATGCGCCCGGATCTTGGAAATAGACTTGGCCTCGCCCAGATCGAAGACGATTTCACGGGTCTGCTTATTTAAGCTTCCGACCCAGGACGGGTCCGTCACATTCGCGCTGCCGATCACTCCGTCGGTAAGCTTGCCGGACGGATCCGGATAGTTTGAATGAGGAGCTTCGGACCATTCGTACTTCAAGCCTTTGGCAAGATTGCGCACTTCCGGCTGAGCTTGGGCGCCGTATGCCTGGGGAAGCATCGTAGCCATCAAGGTCACTCCCAGTGCCAGCGATAACCATTTCTTCTTCGAACTCATAATTTCCCTCCTAAAATGGGTGATATGAAAGCGCCTACAATGTAACCTTAAGAGACGCGCCTCTTGAATAAAAGAGATAACTTCCGACTTTTATATACACTTCTTTACTTCACGCTTTCAAATCGTGTGTCCTCAAGTTTTTGCATAATAGGGCCTTTTTGGCTTTCCGATCTCTTCCCTCCAGCCGTAATTTACACGCGGAAACAGCAAAAAAGCCGATTACCGCGGCCTGTCGAAAGCCGGCTATTCGGTTTGGCTATTCGGTTTGGCTGTTGGGATCGGCCGCTGCCCTCCTCCCGCTTTTTCTTACCGTTACGGGCTGGTCTTCTCCACTTTGTTAGCAAGCGAAATCCGGTCAAACCATTGGCAAAAAGACGAGTCGGATTGAGCCTCGGATGGGCAGACGCATAAGCAACTGTCTTGATCTTGAATAAAGTGTCGTAGTTCCCATTAGAAAGGCAGGACTGCGATCCATGTTGAAAGCAACCCTTATCCGAAGAAAATCACTACCGAAAGTCATTGCTACGATTCCTGTAAATTCTCCCCTTCATGTCGCCATTAACCGCAAAACGAACCGGGTGTTCGTAACCCGGAGCTTGGATGCGCTGGCGGTAATCAACGGCTTTACCAATCGTGTCATTAAAACCATCCCTATCGAAAACGCGCCGAATCACCTGGTGGTCAACGCACGGAAAAACCGTGTTCACACGTTAAACACGGCAGTAACGGCGAATCCCCACGGACTTACCGGAAGCGTGAGTCTGGTGAACGGCGCGACGAACCGGCTGGTATCGTCCGTTAACGTCGGCAAGGACGGCGCGGCTATCGTCTTGAACGCCGCAACCAACCGGGTGTTTGTCGTCAACGCGGGCAGCGACTCCGTCACCGTGATCAACGGGCGCACCAACCGGGTCATTACAACCGTTAAAGTAGGCGACACGCCGTTTAACGCGGCCGTCAATCCGTTCACCAACCGGATCTTTGTGTCCAACAACAGCGCCGGCACGGTTTCCGTCATCAACGGAGCCAACAATAAAGTAATCGCTACCGTTAAAGTAGGCACAGGACCGGACACCATCGCGATCAATCCCCTGACCGACCGGATCTTTGTCGCGAATACGAACAGCAGCTCCGTTTCGGTCATTAACGGAAAAACGAATAAAGTCATCAAAACAATCCGTGTGGGCGCATTTCCTTCCGACATCAAAGTCAACCTAAAAACCAACCGGATCTACACCGCAAATTCGTCCGGCAATACGGTTTCCGTCATCAGCGGAAAAAAACTGTCGGTTATCGACACGATCGGAGTCGGGAGCCAGCCGTCCGTTCTCGGTATCGATACAAAGAAGAACCGCATCTTCGTCGCTAACGCTTCTCCGAATCTATCGAGAGGAACCGTTTCGGTCATCAGCGGTTTCAAGAACAAGGTCATTGCCACCCTTACGGTCGGTGCCCAGCCGTCGGACCTCAGCGTCAATTCCAAAACGCACCGGGTGTATGTGACCAACAGCAACGGTGACAGCGTTTCGGTTATCCGGTCGTAATCCACGCGCAAAGTTTACCCCTGGGCCTGACTGCCGGCAGGGACAAGGAAGCCCGGCCTCATTCATTCGAATGAACGGCCGGGCTTCTCAATCCTCTTGAGGTGCCGCATGCATAAAAAAGATGACTCCCGAATATTCGGAAGTCATCCTGGGACTAACGGTCAGCGGCGGCTGTTATGGAATCACTTTCCATACGCCGGAGTTGCTGCCGGGTGTTTCGCCCTGCGTCCACCATTTGGCTTCGTAGTTGACGCCGTTGTACGTCACCTTGCTTCCGCCCGTATAAGCGGTCGAAGCGTTCCAGGCCGGATAAGTCGTGCCAACGATTGTGGTGAAGCTGGCGGTGTTGCTGGCCGCCGATACATTGCCAGCAGCGTCAACGGCTTTGACCGTGATGGCGTAGGCCGTATTGGCCGTCAGGCCCGTCAGGTTGAAGCTGAGCGCTCCGCTGGTCGTGCCGATTTGAGTGGAACCGTTGTAGATCCGGTAGCCGGCTACACCGACATTGTCGGAAGACGCCGTCCAGGATACGGTTGCGCTTGTAGCGGCAACATTGGAAGCCGTCAGGCCTGTTGGTGCCGTCGGAGCTGACGTGTCGGGAGTACCCGGAGATCCGCCGAAGTTCACGTCGATTACGTTGTAGAAAGCGTTGGCCGTATCGGCGATTTCCCAAACGGCAAGGATTACTTGATAACCCGTTCTGCTCGGAACGTTACACGTGTCGGAGTACGAACCGGAAGGTTGTCCCTTGTACGGTACGTTGCAGAAAGGCGTCAAGTCGAAGGAAGCGCGGCTCAAAGGCGCATTCGGGTTCCAGTCCTGCTTCGTGATGTAGTATTTCCAAGCGGACGTCGCATGCGGAACTTTCAGCGTCCAGTTGAAAGTCGTCGGGCCCGGGCTGAGGTTTACTTTGGTCCAGCGGGTGGACGACTGCTCGTCGAGCGGTGCGAACTGGCCGTTCGCGCTTGCGATTTTACCGTCGGCAGGTCCCGCGGCGGGGAAGCCTTTAAGCGCTTCGAGGCTGTAAGGCTCGTAAATAATCAGACCGCAGTTTTTGTTCACTCCGCTGGCGCAAAGAGCGGCGCGGCTGGACGGGTTACTGACATACCCGTGAGCGGAAGCTTTATTTTCCAGCAGAAGAAGCATGGCGATGGACAGCATGAGCATAATAGCTCCGGCCGCAAGCATCTTGATCATCCCTTGATAGGGCAAACGAATGGTCACTATAAATTCCTCCTTTTAGTGGGCGATGAAAATGAAAGCGTTTTAACAAATGCCGGCGTTGGAGCCGGGTCTACCATTAAGTACAAGTGGGCAGCGGCAAAGATTATTCCTGCGGATACCCCTGCATCCTCCTCCTTTCAGGGGATCGCGGCTGGCTGCAAACAAAGCTAACCGCCTCTTTCCTCTTCGCGACAGCGTGCGTAAGCGATTTCATAAACAGCCGGATAGTAAGCTGCATGGCCACAGCCACCCGGCTAGAACGTAGAATCCGGCGCATACTGTCGAAAATACACCTCATATTATACCTCATATTACAAATTATACAATAACATGATACAACTGTTTGTTTTCTTTTAATGACGACATAATAACGGTTATTTTCTCCCTATCTAAAAAAGACACACCCGCAGAAAACGGATGTGCTTTGTAATGCCTTTCGGTCGCCAGCAGGAGGAACACGCGCATAAGAACCCCCCCTGCCGCCGGAGCAGGCGAAGCGCCGGGAGACCGCAGCCGGTCAGAGGTTCCCGTAAGAAGCCGCGCTGTTAAGTTCCAGAGCCGCTTTAACGGCCTCCAGCACCTGATAGCCGTACTTCGTGTCCGGCTCCAGATATGCTCCCTCCGCCCATTCGTTCCAGGCGTTGATAAACAGAAATTCGCTGCCGAAAGTCTCCCTGGCTCTCGCGATTTGCCGGGACAAGTACCAGCCGAATTTCCGCGGAGTCATGCCCAGAGTGCTCTGGCCGTCAGCACCTTTCCGGGGCGTATTATCCCAGTTGACGAAAGCGCCGGGATAAATCACTTCGCCGTTCCTGTGCGGCGTGCGCCCCAGGATGTTTGTCCATGTCCGGTCGTAGTCAACGGCCAGATGCCCCTTTCCCATGACCGGGATTTGCAGCCAGGGCAGATGTATGCTGCCGTGGGCGAATGTGTAATGCGGTTCGAACTCCACGCTGGCGTCAAACCCGTGCTGCGTGCCGACGGGGAAACCGCCGAGCGTCCGCACCAGATGAAGCCCCTCCAAGCCGTTGAGGCGCGCCAGGTTTCTCCAGTGGTTGAGCATGGCTTCGCACTTCGGAATGCTCGCGGGCCTGTAAATCAGGAGCACCGGCTTGCCGTCGACACGGATGTACCGTTTATCCCTGAATGCATCCAGGAGCGCATAGAAGTGCAGACTCCAGTCTGCTTCGTTCCCGTAATCCTGGGGCATCAGCACATCCGACTCCATACCGTCCCATCTCCGTGTCCAAGGCTCGTTGGCCCAGGACAGGCAGAAGGGAAAATCCGGATCCCCGCTCGCCAATATATGCTGAACGGGCTTCTCAAGCAGCCGCTTTCCTTTAAACCAGTAATGGTAATAGCAAAATCCGTAAATCCCGTAGTCCCGGGCTGTCCGGGCCTGCCACTGCCTTGCGCGCGGATCGGTCAGGTCATAATAATAATCGTTCAGAGGGGCTCTGGGCTGACTATGATGCCTGTATAACGCAACGGACTTTTTTACGTTCGTCCACTCCGTGAAGCCTTTTCCCCACCAGCGGTCGTTCTCCTCAATCCGATGAAACTGGGGCAGTAAAAAGGCAATGAGCTTCAATGCCTATCCCTCCTTGTTGAATAAGAACGCACCCCGGATGTCCTCCGCCGGTTCAGTCGAATACAAGGTCCAGCAGTTGTATGCCTTTTTGAAGAAAAGAATGATTGTACTTGTTGTCGGCCAGAGCTCTCGAAGCGGCGAGCCGCCGGTGATCGACGTTTTCCCGGTAATACAGAAATTTATCCGCAAACTCATCCTGCGTCTGAAAGGTGACCCAGTCCCCCGCTTCCAAAAAGGGCGTCAATTCGGAGTGCTGCTGGATGAGCTGAAACGCGCCGCAGGCCGCCACTTCCAGCGTCTGCATGAGGGAACCGCTGCAGTTGATCACGATGCGGGCTCCGTTGTAATAAGGCGCCAAATCTTCATCCGGCGGAATAATAATCAGAGAGGGGAACGTTTCCCAGCCTCTTCCGCATGCCCTAACCTTCTCATCGGCCGGTAAGTCCGAAAAGGCGAACGAATACAGAATGCTTTTGGGCTCGGCGTCACCGATCAGCAACAGATCGGATTTATAGCGGTCCTCGACCGGTCTCGGAAAATACATGCCGGTATCGGAGGCGTAGGGCAGACAAACGCAGTTTCGGCATTGTAACGCCCGGTAAACGGGGATGTGGGCCATTTTCTGAGTAAGGATATAATCGAACAAAGAAACCGTCCGCGAATCCAAATCGAACGGCTTCTCTTTGTCGGACAGCCAGAGCACCTTACGAACCGGTGTGTTTTTCAAGGCGTACGTACTTTCATCGGAGAACGGCTCTTCCCCGCCTATAATCAGAATCAGGTCAAGGTCCGGCCGGTTTAGCTGCTCCGCCATAGGCTGGGTGTATTTGATTGTCGTCACATTTCTCGCCAAATGCCTCAACTGCTCTTCAAGCAGTATCTCGTTCGGTGCGCCCGGCATAGGGTGGTCGGGTGCAACAAGAAGCAGGTTCATCCGCTTGTAAGGCCGTTTTTTAGTGATCTCCCGGCTCTGGACATCCCGCGGCAGCGGCAACTCGTTCCGAGTACCGGGCCGGTTAACGGACATCGTGTGTTTGAGCGGCTGAGGCTTCTTGTTTAACGGTTTTTTCACATCATTTAAAATCCATTTATTTTGCGCCTGTTTGGAAGGGGATTTCTTCTTGATCGTTTTTTTCATGCTGCTCCTCATTTCCGCATAGTCCTCGGATAGCGACAACGTCCGTTTCAAGGGGGCTTTTAAGCTAGCATATGCACAGGTAAAATCATTTGATTTAGTGTGTTTATCCCAAATTGATAGGCAGTTGAACAAAAAAAAGCTCATTTCAGTGATTTAGGCGCTTTTTCGGCCGAAAATGTGTCAACAGATCATATCTTCTTGATAGTTGTCCTCATAGAATGAGATATACCAATTGAAAGAGAGTGTGATAGATTTGCCGACATTCGATAACGTACAGGTGACAGGCAGTCAGACAATCGGACAGGATCTTCAGGTGAACGGCAATGAGACAGTCGGTTCGCATCTGAACGTGAATGGAAATCAGACAATCGCCGGCAGTCTGCAGGTGAACGGCAGCGAAACGGTCTTAAACCACCTGGCTGCGGGCGGAACGATTACGGCCGGCGGAAGCATTCGTGCGGTCGCACAAGTGGGAGCGCTCAACCAGCCTACACTGCCGGTCAGTATTCCTTCCGTTCAACAGGTACGGTACTATAATCCCGGCGTTCTGAATCAGCCCGGGCTGCTGTTAACGGGTACGGACGGCCTGGCCTACGTCCTGTTCGTCGATGTGAGCAGCGGCACGCCCAGCCTAGCCATCCAGAAAGCTTAAAAACCGGTGGTCCGTTCCCGCCCTGCCCTTCCCGGCTGTTAGGATCTGAGCTGCCCCGGTTTCCTCAAAAAAAAGAAAGGCTGCCGTTTCCGGCAGCCTTTACCTATGAATCCCATCGGCGATTAGTTAGGGAGTGTCGCCTGATATTCTGTCCAAAGCGTATTAACGTTCGTGCCCGTTAGCTCCTGGATTTTGCCTTCTGTCCAGTCCTGTCCGTCGAACGGGGTCAGGCTTGCATTCAGCTGGCGGATAAATCCGGGCTTTTTCGTGTCCTCGATCCAGCGGAAGAAATTGCCCGTCGTGCCGTAACCGTCCTGCCACGTTCCGCCCTTGGTCATGCTGTAACGGTCATGATAGCCGACTGCGAAGCGGATCGTATCCGCCAGACCCTCGACCATGTAGCTGACACCGCCGACGCTTTTGTCGGCATACCGGTTATCATCGTACTGGTAGCAGTGAGTCAGCTCGTGGTACAGTACGCCGAGAATTTCGTCACGCACCGATTTGTTCGGATCGTTCGCGATATCGCGCAGAAACCGGGAACTGAAACCGACCGTTTTCTGGATGTGGTCGCCGGACGCCCAAGCCACTCCGGGAACGTCTTCGATCGTGACCTTGATTTTCTGCACGCCGCCCAGCAGCTCGCCGGGATTATTGTACAGCAGCTCGTTTACTTTGCGCACGATAACCCGGATATCATCCGTCGCGTTAGGCAATGCCTGGTCGAACAGTTGACCATTGCCTGCGGCGTCAAGATTTTGGACCTCGATGACCGGGTTCACGGCATGCCACATGTCGTCCTTGCGCGAGAATTCGACTTCGGACAGCTGCAGGATACCCCCGCTGTGGTTTTGGAGATTATTCAGACGGTAATACTGGTAAGCGGTGTTGTTGCCGTTCAGAACGTAATGATTCCGCTGATGCCGGAGTCTGAACGATTCATTGCTCTTGGTATCCAGGCTTGTCCAGTTGGCGTTATCGTTAGAGCCCTGAAGCACCCAGCTTTTAGGATCGCGTTCGGCAAAGTCATTGGCGGCCGTCAGCGCGTAGCCGTCGATCGTAACCGGCTTGCCGAAGTCGAATTTCAGCCAGCCCGTGGCATTGAATGTCAGCCATTTGGTCACGCTGGTTCCGTCTACCAGATTATCTTTGCCTTCGTTAGGCGTATTTTCAGCGCTGGCCGTAACGGTCGGCTTGATCGTGGTCCAGGTATCGACGGAGCCGTCGAATAATTTGATCTCCGAGATCTGGAGGATTCCGCCTGACTGGTTTGTAATGCTGTCGAATTTAAAATATTTAAAAGAGGACGTGTTCGCAAACGAGTAGGATTTTGTCTGATTGCGGTATGTAAAAGCTTCATTTTGCCGGGTATCGAGTACGGTCCACGTCGATCCGTCATTGGAGCCTTTGAGAACCCAGCTTTTCGGGTCTCTTTCGGGAAAATCTTCAGCGGCCGTAATCGAGTAAGAGGTGACCGTCTTCGCGGTGTCGAGTTTGACTTGAATCCATCCTGTGGAACTGAACGTAAGCCATTTTGAATAAAGAGACTGGTCGAATGCGCTTTCCTTGGTCTGGGTCGGCGCATATTCGCCGCTTGCCGTTACGGAGCCTCCCGCCGCCACATTTTTGGGGGTAGTCGTAGACGTTGTTTGAGCCGCCTCTGCCGTAGATATACCGAAACCGCCGATCAAGCTCAGTCCCAGAAAAGCCGCTGCCGTCAGGTAAGTCAATTTTTTCATGGTTTTCTCCCATCCTTCTCTCTCGTTTTGGTCAAACCGAAATCCGGGGTTATCCGCGTCCGCCGGTAACTTTTTTATCACCTCTCTATTAAATCGGGTGGATTCTTCTTCATTTTAGCAGAAATGTGTAATTTTTATCTATTGAGGTTTTTTATGCCTTTTCTAGCTGAACCTGAATTTATGCCAATTAAAAAGCCGTTTCCCGCAATAGGAAACGGCCTGCAGGAAGAATCGCCGTCAAATCCGCCGGAAACCGGCTCTCTCCCTATCCGTTCACGCCGACCTCCGCCGAACCGCGTTTGCTGAAATGCCCTGCTTCGGCCCGTTCGAGGCCCAAGTGATCCCGCAGCGTGGTTCCGTTGTATTCCGTACGGAAAAGGCCTCTGCGCTGAAGAATCGGAACCACCTCGTCGGTAAATGTCTCCAGGTCTCCCGGCAGGACCGGCCCCATGACATTGAACCCGTCGCATGCTTTCTCCCGGAACCACTGTTCCATGAGATCCGCAAGCTGCTCCGGTGTGCCGACGAATTGCAAGTGTCCCCGGGCGCCCAGAATCCTCTGCCCCAGCTCCCGGATGGAAAGCCCCTCGGAACGGGCGGTATCCATAATAAGCTGGACGCGGCTTTTCATCCCGTTGGACTTCTCCACCGGATCGGGAATATCGGGCAGCGGGCCGTCCGGCGGGTAAGCCGACAGATCGTGGCTGACCATGCCGGACAGGGCCATGACGGCCAGCTCGGTCGGGATAAGATCCGTCAGCTCCCGCTCTTTGCGCCGGGCTTCTTCCACTGTCGCTCCGAGAATCGGCGATATTCCCGGCATAATTTTGAGGCTGCCCGGCTTTCTGCCTGCTCCGGACAACCTGCCGTTGACGGCGGCATAGAACGCTTTGGCCGCCTCCAGCGACTGCTGAGCGGTGAAAATCACCTCGCCGTAACGGGAAGCGAACTCCTGGCCCTGCGGGGACGACCCCGCCTGGATCAGGACCGGATTCCCCTGGGGAGGGCGGGGAACATTCAGCGGTCCTTTGCTGGAGAACCATTTCCCCCGGTAGTCGACCGCCTTCACCTTGCCGGGATCGGCATAGATACCCGCTTCCCGGTCGAGCACCAGCGCGTCGTCGTCCCAGCTGTCCCAAAGCCGGGTGACCGCTTCGACGAATTCTTCGGCCATCTCGTAGCGAAGCGCATGATCGGGGTGCTTCGGCAGGCCGTAGTTGTGGGCTTCGATATCGAGCTGGGAGGTCACAATGTTCCAGCCCGCCCGCCCCTTGCTGATATAATCGAGCGACGCGAACTTCCGGGCTACATTGTAAGGATGATTGTAGGTCGTGGATACGGTCGCCGTAAGGCCGATCCGTTTCGTAACGGCGGCCAGAGCCGACAGCAGCGTTATGGGGTCCAGCATGCCCGAGGCCGCCCTATCCACATGCTGCACATACAACAAATCCGCGAAAAAAATCATGTCGAACTTGCCGCGTTCGGCCGTTTCGGCAATGGAGCGGTACAGGTCGAAATCGTATATCCCCTCCACCCCGGATTCCGGATGGCGCCAGCCCGCATGATGATGGCCGGCATAATAAATGAAAGCTCCCAGATGGAGCTGGTCCATGCGTTTAGACATTCGCATTCAACCTCCTCTAATTCAAATGTTTCGGTCAACCCTTGAACGTATCCCGCCAGCCCAGCCAACGTTTCTCCAGAGCGTGGACCGCGAGGTCCGATAAAGAACCGACGCACGCGAACAGGATAATCCCGACGAATACGATATCCGTATTCGAATACGTCCGGGCATCCTCGATCATGTATCCGATGCCCGCGCTCGTCCCCATCAGTTCGGCGAAAACGAGTATGAGCCACGAAACGCCCATGGCCAGACGCAGACCCAGCAAAATGTGGGGCAGCGCGGAAGGGATAATGAGTTTCCTCAGCTGCTGGCTGCGCGAATACCGCAAAATGCGGGTCACCTCGTAGAGCTTGGAATCCACACCCCGGATTCCCGTGAACGTATTGAGGTAGACCGGGAAAAAAGCGGCCAGCGAAATCATCAGAATTTTGCTGAATTCCCCGATTCCGAACCACAGAATAAACAGCGGAATCAGCGCAAGCAGCGGCACCGTCCTCAGCATCTGGAGCGAAGGGTCCAGCGTCCGTTCGATCATTTTGCCGATTCCGGTGAACAGCCCGGTCAGAAGCCCGGTAAGCGCCCCAAGCAGAAAACCGCTTGCGGCCCGGATGAAGCTGACGCCGATATGCCGCAGCAGTTCGCCGCTCAGGCCCAGCTCGGCGAAGCGCCGGGCAATGGCCGAAGGCGTCGGCAGCTGCTCCTTGCCGACCAGTCCGCTCATACCGGCCGCCTGCCATACCGCCAGCAGGACGAACGGGACAAGCAGGCCGTGCATCCGGGACGGGAACACTCCGAGCCAGCCCAAGTCTTTGGCCGTCCTGCCGTAGGCGTTCGGAGCCGTTTTGCCCGAAAACGTTTTGGCAGCGCCTTTTGCGGATACGGATTTCGCCATGCTTATCCCCCCTCCCCCCGGAAGCTGTCTCTCCAGCGGAGCAGCCTGCGCTCGGCCAGAAGCACAAGCGAGTCGGACAGCTTGCCCATCACCGCGAACATGATAATCCCGACGAACATAACCGTCGTGAGCGACATGGACCGGGCATCGTTGATCATAAAACCGATGCCGGTGCTGGAGCCCATCATCTCGGCGACGACCAGCCCCAGCCATGCGACGCCGAGCGACAGCCGGGTGCCGAGCAGGATGTTAGGCAGGGAAGCGGGCAGAATCAGCTTGGCGATCATCTGAAAGCGACTGAACTCAAGCACCCGGGCGACATCGAACATTTTATTGTCCACAGAACGTATGCCCAGGAAGGTTTGAATGTAAAGCGGAAAAAAAGAACCTTTGGCTATGAGCAGGAGCTTGGATTCCTCCCCGAAGCCGAACCAGAGAATAAACAACGGCGCGATCGCCAGATGCGGCAGCGTGCGCAGCATTTGCAGCGTGGGATTCAGCAGTCTTTCCGCCTTGTGCGAAAATCCGACCCACAGCCCGGCCGCAAGTCCGAGGCCCCCTCCCAGCAGAAAACCGCACAGCACTCTCCATGTCGAGACTCCCAGATTGCGCAACAGTTCCCCGCTTAGCAGCATCGCCCCGAATTCGCCGAGTATATCGGACGGGGCCGGCAGCAGGATGGGATTCAGCCACCCGGCGGAGCCGGCGATCTGCCATCCTGCAAGCAGACCGAGGGGAAGCAGAAGTCCGGTGAGCCGGTTAACCGCAAGAAGAGATTTCTTGCGTGATTTTCCGGCCGCCGGCGCACTTCCGAACCGCTTGCCGGCCATAAGTTTGTTTCGGGTACTCGCCGAAAGCATGTGCAGCGCCTCTCTTTCGGATCTTATTTGGCCGCAGAGGCCGCTTTAAGAGCCTCTTCGATAAAGGTGTTGTTTACGGCGTCCGCCACTTTGATCTTCTTGCGGATCGTTCCGGCCGACTCTTGAAAATCGGCCGTTTTCTGAAGCTCCGCAGCCGTAGCCTCACTGACCGGGATATTGATCGATTTCGAACGTGTCAGCATGCCGCCGACGACCGCTTCCGGGATTTTGTAATCCGCCGCATACCGTTTCAGAACTTCCGCGGAGTTCTGTTCCTCCCACAGCCTCGCCTTCTCAAGGACGGACAAATAGACGGTGGCAAGCTCCGGATATTTATCCGCGATCTCTTTGCGCACGATGACAAAAGACGGGGCCAGAACGCCCAAAGTCTCGCCTTCGGCCAGCACTTTTCCTTTTCCCGTCAAGGTGTTGACGGTTATGTACGGGTCCCAGGCGGCCCAGGCATCGACCTTGCCTGAATCGAAGGCGGGCTGAGCTTCGTTCGGCTGCAGCTGGATGACCTGAACGTCCGCAGGGTTAACTCCGGCATCGTGCAATCCCCGGGTCAGCAGATTATAAGCGTTGCTGCCCTTCGTAACGGCAACCTTCTTGCCTTTCAAATCCCGGATATCCTTGAGCGGGCTGTCCGCCGGTACGATAATAGCCGTATTCCGCTTGCCGTCGAGTATCTGGGAAATAATCTGGAACTTGATTCCGGCCGCTTGGGCGGCGATGACCGGCAAATTGCCGAGGGAAGCGAAATCCAGTTTGTCCGAGGCCATCGCTTCCGTCATGGGCGGACCGCTTTGAAATTCCGCCCATTCGACTTTTACGCCAAGCGGTTCGTAGGCTTTCTCGAACCATTTCTCTTCCCTCGCTTTGGCGTACATGCCCCCGCTTCCCTGGACGCCCAGCTTAAGGGTAAGCCCCTTATAATCCGGCTTGCCTCCGTTTGCGGACGGGGACGCTTCGTCTTTCTTGGCGCAGCCGGCCGCGATCAGAACCGTTGCAAGCAAAAGCAGCGCCGTTGTCCATGTTTTCATCCGTATCTCTCCTCCGTATGTCGCTCAAATTTGCGCCGATGCCAAAAACAACAAAACCGATCTTTTTAATTGGTTTTAAGAAATAAAAAATGGCCGCAGGACTATAAGCAGGTTCGTTCCCCGCTTGTTTGCCTACCGCCAATCTCCAGCTGTCTGGTCGAATGCGTTAAAAGGTTTGGGTCTGAATTCGGTTGTTCGTTTCACAACCTGAATATTCATTCGGTTTGTTACCAGCATTCTATCAGGCTGAAAAGAAGATTGTCAACACTTTTTTCCTATCGGATAAATCGGAATTGAATCAAGCTTCAAAAAACCGGATCAGCGCGTCCACTTCAATGGATACGGGGATTTCGAAACCCGGCGCCCTCTGCAGGGTCAGACCTTGAATCAGACTCACATAATAGAAAGCCAGCTGCAGCGGATCTCCGGCCCTAATATCCCCCCGGCCTTGTCCATCCTCCATAATGCGCGCGATCGGCTGAAGATTGGCCGTAAACCGGTCCGTAACGGCCTGCCTGATCGCCACGGGCACGGTTTCGGTCGTCCGTGCGCTCTGCAGCATGATCGTGTAGGCCCAATTGATCGGATTGGCAAGCCAGCCCGCGGCGAATTCGTGCAGCTTGACCAGCGGCGGCATCGTTTGCTCATCGGCGAGCTCCGCCGCTCTCTTTCCGTAATCGAGCTGTCCGCGTTTTAACACGTCGGCGAAAATCTCGTCTTTGGAGCTGAAATAATGGTACATCGTGCCGATGCTGATGCCGGCCGCTTTTGCGATATCGCTGATGCTCGCAGCTCCGAACCCTTTTGACGCGATGACCGTTATGGCGGAATCCAGAATGAGCTGAATCCGTTCTTCTCTGACGCGTAAATCCCGTTCCGTATTTCTCGGCGACACCCGGTTCCCTCCTTACGGACTGCTCCGTATTTACTAGCTTCCCTGCGTCTATGATAATCAACCTGACCTCAAAAGCCAAGACTAACGGATCGCACAGGCTCATCAGACGTTACAAAAAAAGCATCCCTTCTCCCTGGTTCGGAAGAGGGGGATGCTTTGCAATTGCGCCGCTTACAGTTTGCCGCCTTCTGTAATGACATCGTTCGGATCGGTAGCGGAGCCGAGCTCCTCTTTGACGTACTTGTCATAAAGCTGCAGCAGAAACTTCTCCTGCCCGAGCGTCTCCAGCTCCTTGTTCACCCAATCCCGGAGCTCGGTATTCCCTTTCTTGACCGCCGGAGCGATCGGCGCTTCTTTCTCCAGCTTCTCCGGGATAAGCGCGAAACCGGGGTTCTGGCGGGACCAGGCGAAGAGAACGAAGTTATCCTGGGCATAACCGTCACCGCGCCCGTCTTTCAGCGCTTGCAGAGATTCGGTATTTTTCTCGTACTTGACCAGCTCTACGTCGGGGCGGTTTTTGGTCAGAAACAGATCGGCTGTCGTGCCCTTCGTGACGATGATTTTTTTGCCCTTCAGATCGGCCAGCGTCTTAAGCCCGCTTTTCTCGGACACGAGCACCTGCGTCGCCACTTTCATCGTGGGATTCGTAAAATCTACCGCTTCCTTGCGCTCCTCGGTCACCGTCATATTCGCCACGATGAGGTCCACCTTGTCGCTTTGCAGAAACGGGATGCGGCTGGCGGGCTCGACCGTCACGAACTCGATCTTCGATTCGTCCCCCAGCAGATCCTTGGCGAAACGCTTGGCCAGATCGCTGTCGAAGCCGATCTTGTTCCCTTTGTCGTCGGTAAAGCCGAACGGGGGCTTGTCCGTAAATACGCCTACGATCAGCTTGCCCCGGTCTTTGATTTTCTGGATGCTTCCTCCGCCGCTTTCACCGGCCGATGCGGGTTTGGCTCCGCTTCCCGAAGCGTCTTTCGAATCTTTGGCGGCTCCGCAAGCGGCCAATACGCCCGCAAGCAGGACGACTGTTACCCATACAGCTATTCTTTTTCTCATGCTTCTTCTCTCCCTTTTCCGGTCTCCATTTCGAAAAACTGGTTTAAAAAATGCTTGGCGCGGCCGCTTTGGGGACTGCTGAAAAATGTATCCGGCGGCGCGATTTCGCGAATTTCGCCTTCGTCCATAAAAACGATCCGGTCGGCAACCGCACGGGCGAATCTCATTTCGTGAGTCACGATCAGCATGGTCATGCCCTCCCGGGCCAAGTCCAGCATCACCTCCAGCACTTCTTTCACCATCTCGGGATCGAGCGCCGCCGTTACTTCGTCGAACAGCATCACCTCGGGCCGCATGCAAAGCGCCCGGACGATGGCGATCCGCTGCTGCTGGCCACCCGATAGCTGACGGGGATATGCGTTCTTTTTATCCAGCAGACCGACGCGCGCCAGCAGCTTCTCCGCATCCGCGGCCGCTTCGCGCCGGCTCCGTTTTTGTACTTTGAGCGGTCCCAGCAAAATGTTATCGAGCACCGTCATATGCGGGAACAAATGATAGCTCTGAAAAACCATGCCGATTTTCTGCCGGGTCACCCGCCACGGCACTTTCCCGGCGTTCAGGTCTTCCCCTTTGAACAAAAGGGTGCCGCCCTGTATCGGTTCGAGTCCGTTCAAACACCGGAGCAGCGTGCTTTTGCCGCATCCGCTCGGGCCCAGAATGACGACGACTTCCCCCAGTGCCACATCCAGATCGATCCGCTTGAGCACCCGGTGCCCGTCGAACGATTTCTCCACTTGTCTAAGCTGCAGAAGCGCTTCCCCCATAAGTACCTCCTTTCCGGCCGTTCAGCAGGCTAGTCGGCCCATCTTCTTTCCAGTCTGCGCGAGAACACAGACAGCGGGTAGCATAAGGCAAAATACAATAGAGCCATGAGGCCGTAAATAACGACGGAGGCGTAAGAAAACGTGTAATGGCGCTCAATGATCTGCTGACCCGATTTGATCAGTTCCGTCACACCCACCAGCACCGTCAGAGAACTTGTCATGACGATCCGCGTAAAGACGTTGATGGCCGGCGGCACCATACGCCTCACCGCCTGCGGGATAAGCACGTATCCCAGCAGCTGCCACCCGCTCAGTCCCAAAGATTTTCCGGCCTCCGTCTGCCCTTTGGGAAGAGATTGCAGGGCTCCCCGGACGATTTCCCCGATTTCGGTCATCCCCCACAGCGACAGGACAAGCAGGGCCGAAGCGAATGCGGGAAGATGGATGTCGAAGAGGATCGGCAGACCGAAGAAAAAGAAAAACAGCCAAACCAGGATCGGAACGCTCCGGACCAGCTCCAGAATCGTTCCGGACAGCAGACGCGCGAGAAGCAGGCGCGAAGTTCTCAGCAGCCCGAAACCGATTCCTCCGGCCACGCTGAACACAATGGTCAGAAGCGAGATTCGCAGCGTGGCCCACAGCCCTTCCGCAAGCTGAGGCAGGCTCCCGACGAGAAGCTCATAAGCCGAAAGCGCCATGCCGGAACCTCCTTTCCAGATAACCCAGCAGAAAGGACAGCGGCAGAAAAATAACGAGATAACAGAGCGTCATCATCAGAAGCATCTCGTACGTTTTGTAATACAGCGAAATATAATTCGTCGTCGTATAAAGCAGCTCCGGTACCGCAATCGCCGACACGACCGTCGTTTCTTTAAGCAGGAAAATAAAGTTCGCGAATAACGACGGGATGGAAATCCGCAGCGCCTGCGGCAGGATGACATACCGGAACAGCTGCCATTTCGAAAGCCCGATGGCAAGCCCCGATTCCGACTGCGACTTCTCAACGGCCTCTATGCCCGAACGGAACACCTCCGTAAAATATCCGCCGCCCAGGAAGGTCATCGCAATAAAAACCGTCGTCATCGCGGACAGTTTAATCCCCAGCTGCGGCAGGGCGAAATACAGAAAAAACAACTGGATAAGCAGCGGTGTGTTTCTCGCCAGTTCAACATGCAGCCGGACGGCCCAGGTCAGGGGACGGATGCGAAAATACAGAATAAACGAATGAATGACAGCCACGAAAAGGGAAAAAAAGATGGCGATGCCCCCGATTCTGAGCGTCTCCCCTCCGGCTCGCACAAAATCGGGCAGATGCTTCCACATAAAGTCCGTGTCGAGATGCACAATTCTCCTCCTACTGTTAAACCTTCTATTCTTACCCGATAACAAGGTTTAAAGGCGGCCTTGTACCGGATCGGAATTTCCTCCCACCTCCTGTGCAAACAAAAAAACAGCCGCGCGGCTATCACCTGATGGGTCCGCCTGAGGCTGTCTGGATAGGAAAAAATCATGCTGTTCAACCCCGCACGGAGCAGGACGATGCCGTTATTTCCATATCTTATAACATATTTTTCCAAGCTGTCAACTTGGTTTTATTCCACTTCTCTTTAAACCAATTCGGAAATATAGAGCGGAACAGCGCCCTGTTCCCCCCGGAATCCAAGCGAACGGTAAAAGGATTCCGCTTCCGCGTAAGAAATCAGCACTTTCGTTTTGTATTCCCTGTACTTGCCGAGAATCTCGGTCATCAGTGCTTTGCCGATCCCGTGGTTCTGGTAATCCGGCCTCACCAGCATGTAATGAAAATACGCCGTCATTACCCCGTCGGAAAGAGCGTTAACCAGCCCGATCAGCTTATCGCCGTGCCATGCCGTCACGACCGAGTGGGAATTCAGAATCGCCTGATGTAGCTCTTCAGGGTGTTTTCCCGATTCCCAGTCTACGGACAGGAACAGCTCCCGGAGCTCGTCTATATTGACTTCGTTGGAATGACTATAGCGGATGTCCAATTGGATGAATCCTCCTTGACGGTTTCAGCTCAGCACCTCGACGACAAAGCCGCCCGGGGCTTTTACATAAAATGTCCAGCCGTGCATTCTTTGAGGCGGTTCCACGTCGAACCCGTCCTCTTTCAGGCGCCGGTTGATCTCGTTTACCTTCTCTTCGCTTTCCTGGATAAAACCGATGTGAAACGTTTTCGGATAGCTGACTTCCGCGCCTTTCATCAAGGTCAGGACCGCTCCGTTGTCATCGGACAATACCGCGAACGCGCTTCCGCGTGTACTCCGCGTTGTCAAACCGAAATACGTTTCCAGAAAAGCCTGAGTCGCCGGGACGTCTGTAACCGTTAAATTAAGATGGTTCAGCTTCATCTTCGCACCGCCTTTGAACAGATTTGGAATGCGTGATCCGTTCTCTATAGTTTACACCCTTTTGTGTTCCTCCGCACCCAATTCCTGGATACGGCTCAGCACGGACTCCCACTCCCGTCTCATCATTTCCCGCATATACACGTCGTCCAGCATTTCCTGATGAATGGAAATCGTGGTCCCTCCCGACTTTGCGGCCGCCAAAGTAATTTGAAGACGCGAGGGATTCGGCCATTCCTTACGCTTCCAGGTCATCCGGAGCTTTCGAAACGGATCGACCACGGTAAGTTTTCCCGTAATACCTTCGGTGGAAGCGAATTCCGCCCCTTTCTCCAAAGGAAACTCGGACACGCTGCCTATCCACAACGGCAACCCTTCACTCGAAGTCAGATAGCTCCAGGCTTGCGGGGCGGATATCGCAACCGTTTTTCTTACCCCGATCTGAACGCCGGCGTCCTTAGTCACACCTACGGGAGTCCTTCCCAGAAAGGGAGCGTACATGGCAGCCAGCCATTCTCCCCACTCGCCTGAAACGCCGTAACAGCTGCAAATGTGATCCCTGATCTCCTCGTGCGACCAAAGCTCGTTCACGGAACGCTGGAGCTTGATGACCCATTCTTCCCAGGTATTTCCCGTTTCCTTCCGAACGTTTTCTTTAAAAAGTGCTCCGGGCATACTCGTTCCTCCTGACAGTTATTTATCGGTAATCGGCAAAAGAGCCGCCGCAAGTTTTCCCGGCGGATAATCAGGACGGTCCCGGAAAAGCTTCTCCAGCATATCCATCACGGCAAGCACCCGGTCTTCCCGCCAGGGTGCAGCCGCGACCTGGACACCGACAGGCAACCCGGCGCTGTTCAGGTCCGCTTGCGCAGCGGCCTGGACCAGTCTGTCCCGGCTTCGGACGGCCCGCATTGCATCCGCTTCGTCGACCCGCACCTGACTGAGGCTGATGACCCCGGCAGGCATGCCGAGATAATTATACAATAGCGCATAAGAGCCCTCGTACGTCATTGCGAGAGAATGATCGTGCGGGATTGCGGGCGTAAGGAAGGGCGGCGACAGCAGGACGTCGACCTGCTGCCGCTCCATCTCCGCCGCGAACTTTTCACGGTAAGCTTGGCGGAGCTCCGCGGCTTTCCCGAGATCCTCTCGGGTTTTGCGCCCGAGGTAAGGAAGAATGTGCGTGCCGGCGATTTTCTGTCCCGCACCCCGCAGAAGCAGCGCCAGGATGCGATTCGCCGTCCGCGAACGCCCGAAGGAACGGCGTGTGCCCTCCACCTGCGGGACAAGCGCATCCGCGCCGGCCGTCTCCGCGATGCCTTCCGCCCCGGCGGCCGACATCAGCGCGTAGAACTGATGCAGCGCCAAATCCGGCTCCGGCAGGCGGAACGGCTTCACGGTCACGCCGCGGGCACGCAGCGCTTCCGCGGCGTCCAGGACCGCCCGCTCCACGGCGGGAGACGGCGGCAGAATGCCGTCCGACGTGTAGAAGCCGATCCGCAGTCCCGCCGGATCGGTTTCCCCGGGACGCTGCAGGGGATGCGCCTGCAGCGTCTCCGTCGCAGCGAGCACCTCCATGGCGAGCGCGAGGTCTTCGACTTTCCGCGCCAGCGGGCCGGTGCTCGCCATCTCCGCCGCCTCGCGGCAGATGTGCGCGATGCCGCGAGGCGGGCGCGAGGCCACCCGGCCCGGCGTCGGCTTCAGCCCGTGGACGCCGCAGAAGTGCGCCGGCGTACGGATGGAGCCGCCGACATCCGTGCCGAGACCGAGCGGCGATCCGCCCGCCGCGATAAGGGCGGCTTCACCGCCGCTGCTTCCGCCGCACGAACGCCCGGCGGGGTTCCACGGGCTGCTTGTGCGCCCGTATACCGGGTTCACGGTTTCGCAGCCCATGAGCAGCTGCATCGCATTCGTCTTCGCCAGGACGACCGCTCCGGCCCGGCGGAGAGCGGCGACGGCCGGATCGTCCTCAGAAGCAGGCGCCGTGCGTCCCGTCAGCCCCCACGTTGACGCGGTTCCCGCCGCGTCAAGGGATTCCTTGACGCTGACCGGCACTCCGTGCAGAGGACCGAGCGGTTCTCCCGAAGCGGTCCGCAGGTCCGCTTCCGCCGCTGCCCGGCGCGCCTCCTCGAACAGCGGGACGGCAACCGCTCCGATCAGCGGCTGGATCTGTCCGATCCGGGCGATATGCGCCTCCACAAGCTCGCTCGACGTCCATCTGCCCGCTTTAATTCCGCGGGCCATTTCCGCGGCTCCGAGCTCCGGCAGCTTTGCGCAAGAAGCGTGCGATTCAGCTTCCCCGCTGCCTATGGCGGAAGAGGCGAGTGCATCCGGGCTTTTTGCAGGAATATTCATAGGATTCACGCCTTCTCCTCTCTGCCGGGCTTCTCTTGGGCACCGGAACCTCCATCGGACTGTTTCGTCAGTTCCTCGTCTATCCAGCGGAGGGAAAACTCAAGCTGGGCAATACCCATCTCCAGCGTTTTAAGACGAAACGCATCGCTGTCCGGATCATTCAAAGCTCCCTGCCGCATATGAAGAAGGCCTTCTCTCGTATGTGCAAGCCTCGCCCGTTCCTCCAGCAGCCAGCCTTGTATCTGATCCGCGGCGGCATACCTGCCGAAAAAATAACGGACGAGCAGATCCGATTTCTGCACACCGGGCGATAATGGAGACTTCAAATAGTCCGCAAACGACTGCCGCCCTTTCTCCGTAATGCGGACTATATTTTTGGAAGGCTTCCCCTCCTGGACGACGACTTCCTTCTCAATGAGCGCCTCCCTTTCCATCCGCCTGAGCGCCGGGTAAATTCCGCTGAAAGTCGCTCCGAAGAAATGGGCGACCGACTCGTCGAACCGTTTTTTCAGCTCATAGCCGGTCATCGCTTCCCCGTAAATAAAACCCAAAATCACTTGTTCGATATTCATAGGAATAAACCGCCTCATTTATATTATCATTGATAATATGATTATAGGTTATATAGTACCCTGTATTTTTCCACCTGTAAATGGGGTCGTACTCCCTGTCTCCGAATTTCCGCTTACAAAAAAAGCCTCCCGCTCTGGAAAGAATGCGGAAAGCTTTTAGACAAACGGCGGCCTCCGGGGCCGAAATGCCTAGGTTTTCTTTTTTTCGTTAAGATAGGGCTGACCCGGGGTGGCCGGTTTTCCCGGTTCGCTGTGCGCAGGAACCGCCGGTCCGATGCGGACCGACTCCGTAATCGGCGCGAAGGTTTTGCCGGCAAGAGCGGCATTGACATTATAGGCGTTCTGCAGCACTTCCGGCGGAGTCAGCCGCAGGATATCGGAGCCGTGCACCGTCTCGGGCTGCTCGTGATTGAAGAACGCATGAAGATGCACCTTCTCGGAAACCGGCGTAATCCAGTGCCACCAGCCTGCGGGAACAAAAACGACCTGCCCTTCCTTCGCGCGGTAGTTCACCAGTTGGGGGCTGTCGGGGCACATCACCGAAATCTCCGCCTCTCCCGCTACAATGACATGAAGCTCCCACGCGTTCGGATGCCAGTGGGGTTCCCGGATATATCCCCTGCCGAGCCGCAGCTCCGTAAAAGCTCCACCCGTCATAGGCGGAAGCTGCGTTGAGGTGACTTCATACGCCACGTTGTCTTCGTTGCGCTTAAACAGCACGTTATCGCGTGCGTTAAAGGCGAGATTGGGCATGCCGGAACTTTTGTGATGATTCGTCGGGCCGGCCCTATAACCGTATCCGCTCACTAGCCAAGCTCCTCTCCGCATTCCGCATTCCGTTTCCTGCATTCCTTCATACATATGCCGTCAGCCGGAACATTATCCGAAGGCGGAAGAAGAACAAGTTCAACGCAGCCAAGCAGCGTGCAGAATGAGTTTCCCGCGGTGAGGGGGTGGTTTTCAGTGAGTTCCGCCCTATTCCAGCTCCATCGTCTGGCCGGACGAAAACCGCTTCTCTATCTTTTTGCTGACGATCAGCGATACGGCGACGAAAAGGACGACATAGAGCAGTTGGTACGGATTCTCGATATATTTGGCCACATCGTAACCGATATACGAAACGGTGAACACCATGATGCCTTTGCCGATCAGAACGGCCATCAGAAAAGAACGGAGGCGCATGCCGGCCAGTCCCGCCGCTATGTTAATGACCACGAACGGACCCACGGGAAACAGGCTCAGCAGAAAAACGTAGCTGTAAGCGTTCCGCCGGATCCACTTCGTCGTCCTTGCGATTTTCGGCTTGCGGGCCAGCCTTTCGAGATAAGAATGACCGGCGATCTTGCGGACGATCAGGAAGGTGACGAGACAGCCGCTCACGATCCCGATCCAGGAGTAAAGAAAACCGGCCCAGAGTCCGTAAACCGCCGCATTTACCCCTACGATGAGCAAAGTCGGCAGGGGCGGGACAAACGATTTCATAAAAGTAAGCAAAATACCCGGAAGCGGGCCGAGCGACCGGTATTGTTCCAGCAGATGTTTTAAATTGTCTTCATTTGTTACATAGGACACGATGTCTGAAATATCCATGAATTCCGCTTTTTCCTTTCGGGGGGTCATTTGGAAGGTCATTTCCGCTAGCCTAAGCTTACCTTAAAAACCTCGTCTTTCCCACCCTTACTTCCGGGAAAACCAGGAAGCATTTGCATGCCTGCCCGCAGCTGCCTCTCTTTTTTCCGGAGACCGCTTATCCGCCCTGCCATTCGTCGCTTCTCCTATCTCTCATTCTTCATATGCTAGGGATAACTTACCGGATAAGAAGGCCGCATCCTGTGGTTCATACGAAAACCAAATCCTATACCTATAAAGTGGGCAAAAACAAGTTTCTGGTCTTCCAGATCTTCCAGTCCGCCATCGCCAAAACACACGCCGGAAACGCGCTGGCCAGCAACGCCGTCCATGTGAAAGTGTTTAAAAAAGGCAAGAAACGTTAACCAATCGGCCAAGGCGCATACGGGACAAGGCGGCTACGCATTCGCCATCAACGCTTCCGATGTGGGCGTAGTAAGAACCGACGTAGCGGCCAAATAGGAAGCAGGACCAAGAGAGGGCGGCGCTCCGTGCGCCCGCCCTTTCGTCCATGCCCTTCCCGCTTGCCCAAAAGCGGCAGTCAAAAAGCCTCCGCAAGCGGAGTTGCCCGCTTACAGAGGCTTGCTGTAATTTTATCTCGGGAGATCCCGTTCAGTTCGATCGATCATCGTTAAATGCCCGCCCAGACGTCTTTGGCGTAGCGCCCGTCCGTCTGCAAGCCGTCCAGCCACTTCCGGGCTTCGTCCGGGCTTACCTGATGGATATTCGCGTACGCCTCCATCAACTGCTCTTCCACGTCCGGCGCCATCCGGCTTCCGTCTCCGCATACATACAGCCGGCCGCCTTTATCCAGCAAAGCGATGAGCTCCGCCGCATTCTCTTTCATCAGGTGCTGCACGTACGTCTTCGGCGTTCCTTCCTCCCGCGAATACGCCGTGTGCAGCTTGACGAGGCCTTCCCGCTCGTACCGCTCCAGCTCCTCGCGGTAAATGTAGTCGCTCTCGCACCGGCAGCCGAAGTACAGGTGCGCTTCCCCCAGCTCCGTTCCTTCCCGCCGCAGCGCGCTGCGGGCCTGCAGGAACCCGCGGAACGGCGCCACGCCCGTGCCGGGGCCGACCATGATGACCGGCGTCTTCGGATCGTCCGGCAGCCCGAAGCCCGATTCCGGCGTCCGGACGAACATGACGATCGCATCGCCCTCCCGGCGCTCCGCCAGGTAGTTCGACGCTACGCCCCGGTACTCGCCGCGTCCGCTCCACGCCGGTCCCTTCACGACCCCGACCGTGATGCTCGCCTCTTCCGGCTGCACCTGCGGGGCGCTGGAGATCGAGTAGTACCGCGGCTTCAGCGGCGGCAGCAGCTCCAGGAAGCGCTCGAACCCCAGCTCGCACGCTTCGTACCGCTCCAGCAGGTCGAGCATGGACACGCGCTTCTTCCACACCTGCTCGCGGTACGCGTCCTCTTCCAACAGGGCTTCCAGCTCGCGCTTGTGCGGCGGGCACGCCGTGCATCCCGCCAGCTCCCGCAGCTGGGCCCGGGTTGCCGCTTCCTGCAGGTCCACGCTGTGGCCCAGCAGATCCTCCAGGCTCACCGGGCGGTCCAGCGGCAGATGGGCGGCGCTTCGTCCGCTTCCGCTCAGAATGAGGTGGTCGCTCCCCTGCAGCCCGAACCGGCGGAGCACACGCGCCACGCTTTCGCGCGAGTTGCGCGGCAGAACGCCCAGGTGATCGCCGACCCGGTAGGTCACGCCTTCGGGCAGCTTCACCTCGATCCGGCGGGTGCTGCGCCCGCTTTCCTCCCGCTGAAGCTCCGTGTTCCCGGCGATGACCGCATGCACGGCATCGTAGGATTCCGCCAGCGGCGTACCGGCGAAGCCGCTCACAAACTGCAGGCTGAGCGAGCTTTTCTCCTTCTCCGAGATCTCGGCGAGCTCCAGGCCCAGCGCCTTCATGACGTCCGGCCGCAGCGCTTCGCGCCAGTCTTCCAACTGCTTCTCGAAATCGCCGCTGGCATCGCCTTCTCCCCGGCCGGCAAGGCGCTGTCCTCCTTTGGAGGCAAGCAGCTCGTCGGCCCGGCGCGGAACGTCCTGATACGTGCTCGCCCAGTTATGATCGCCGCAGCCGAACACGGCGAACCGCACGCCGGCGATTTCGCTTGGCTCCGCGCTTTCGAGCCAATCCATGAAGTCTTTGGCGTTGCTCGGCGGCTTGCCGTTGTAGGAGGCGGTCACGAGGAACACCGCCCCTTCCTTCGGCAGCTTCCCGGCATAGTCGTTCATGGAAGCGACTTCGGGGCGGAAGCCCTGGTATTTCGCCGCATCGGCCAGTTCCCGCGCAATGCCTTCGGCGGTACCGAGGTTCGAGCCGTACAGCACAAGCAGCGGCGTGTTGTGGGCGTTCACGCTGAGCGGGGCGGCTTGTTCTTTGACCCGCTTGTCATCCGCCGCGGAAACCGCAGTCCCCGGAATGGTGACTGCAACGCCTTGCTGGCGCGGCTCCACTTTCATCGTGAAGCCTTCGGGCTTCATCGTCAGCGTTTCTTTTACCTTCAGGACATAATCCGTATGCGGCATAATGTTGAAATGCTTCAAAACCATCCCGAGCACAAGCGTAGCTTCCTGCATGGCAAACTGTTGGCCGATGCAGGCGCGCTGTCCGTTGCCGAACGGCTTGTACGCATCGTAAGGAATTTTCCCCGGGTCTTCGAACCGCTCGGGAATGAACGATTCCACGTCATCTCCCCACACGGTCTTGTCCCGGTGAAGCTTCGGAATGAGCACCGTCAGGCTGTCCCCTTTTTGCAGGGGATATTTATCGGCCAGCAGGGTGTCTTCTTTCGCGTAAAGCACGAAAGCGGGAGCCGTCGGCCAAAGCCGCAGCGCTTCGTTCAAGATCATCCGGATGTAGGTAAGCTCGCGGACTTGTCCGTAAGTCGGCACGGGATCGGTCAGAACCCGGTCCACTTCTTCGTACGCTTTCCGGAGCTTGTCGGGATTTTTAAGAAGAAAATAAAGGGCGAACGAGAGAAGTCCGCTTGTGGTCTCGTGACCCGCGATCAGGAACGTAATGATCTGATAGCGAATATTCTCGTCACCCAGGGATTCGCCCGTTTCCGGGTCTTTGCCGTTCAGCATGTGGGACAGCAGGTCGTCGATACCTTCCGTGCCCTGGGCCCTTCGTTCGGCAATCAGCTTGTCCACCAAAGCGAACATCGCCTGGATGTCATGGTTGAATTGTCTCTTCGTAATGACCATCAGCTTGTCCTGAAGTCCGAGACGCTGGGTCTGATTCATCGCTTCGTGCAGCGCTCTTACCATGCTTGTAATAAAAGGATGCGGCTGCTCGCGGTAAAAGCTGTTAAACCGGTAGTTGAACCCGCACAATCCGATCGTATCCAGCGTCAGCCGCGTCATATCCTCCGGCACATCAATGATTTCGTCCGCGTTTAGCCGGGACCACTTCTGGATGAGCTGGACCGCAATGTCCACCATCATGTTGTGGTACCCCTTCATGGCACGCTGGCTGAACGTCGGCAGCAGAATATGATGAGCTTTCTGCCAGTTCGGTTCATCCGTGTGCGCGGTAAACAGCCCGTCTCCCCCAAATGCGCGCACATTCGAAAGAGCGGCTCCGATTTTCTTATCAAAACGGGATTCGTCGCACGCGTCTGCGACCAGCTCGTGGCTGGAGATCAGCAGCTGAGTTCTGCCGGGCATCTCCAGCTTGAAGATGGGTCCCAGTTCATCCGCCAGTTTCATCATCGATTGCAGCGGGCTTTCTTTATCAATTAACGGAAGATTGCCGAGCGGCCCGTAGGTTTTGGGCTGCGGAATTAAAGGTTCTGATTTAGCCAAGACACTCTCGCCCTCCTTGTTCATCCCATACTGGTACTTACACATCCTCCCTACTATTTGAAAAGAAAGGAACGGCTATCCATTTTTTCTCGCTCTCCACCGGCTGCCTGCGAAAAAAATTACCACTTGTATGGATGCCTTATGTAATCATTTCCAGTGTAACGCGAAAAACCGCCCCCGCAAAATAGACAATTCCAGCGAATTGTCCAAAAACAAACCACTTTACCGGGATTGTCTATGTATGAATTCGATTTTTTCCGTTAACGAACCGCACGTATCCGTTCCTACATTTTTAAAAAGATCTCAATTCCTTTATACTGGAAAGTGGAGTGTGGAGAACCAATCGAGGTGACATCATGACCGATTCGCAAATGACCAAAAAAGCGCTGGCCGCATCGCTTAAAAAGCAGATGGAAACGAAACCTTTGGCGAAAATCAGTGTTCAGGATATTTCCTCCGGCAGCGGACTGAACAGACAGACCTTTTATTATCATTTTAAAGACAAATACGACCTGGTTCACTGGATTTACTATTCGGAAGCGGTGGAAAGCATCGCCGATTACCGCGATTACGAACACTGGAGCGACATGGCCGTACAAATCCTGCATTATTTGATGAAAAACCGGCTGTTCTACGTCAACGCGCTCCATACACCGGGACAAAACGCGTTTGACGGCTATTTGTTCGAGGCTACCAAGGACATGATCAAACGAGTAGTGGACGACGCTTCCTCCGGCCTTGGCGTATCGGATGCGGACAAATGCTTTATCGCGGAATTTTACACCTTCGCGTTCGTTGGCATCGTCGTCAAATGGGTCAAAACGGGCATGAAAGAACTGCCCGAAACGATGATGAAACGGATCAGCGACCTCGTGGACGGTACGCTGCTCCGCGCGCTCAGCCGACATGCCGGACCGCAGCCGGTTGAAGCCGCGCCTTAACGCCAAAAAGCCTCTCCTTCTAACAAAAGGGGAGGCTTCAGTCTGTAAAGCAGTTTACCTACTTACATCCGTTCTCTTATACAAAACGGGTATTGCCGCCGCTATAAGGATCATCCCCATAAAAGCGGGAGCGGCATGACCAAGTGATACATAGATTTGACCTCCAATGATAGGCCCAATCATTCTTGCCAAAGCCTGAATAGATTGGCTGCCTCCTTGAATCCTTCCTTGTTCACTGGAATCGACAGACTTGGAGAGCATCCCATTGAATGAGGGCCCAAAGATCGAATCGCCAAAACCGAATATAAACATGCCAGCGATAAGAAGAGGATAGAAGGAGAACAAAGCAGATAGCGCAATCAGACTGTAACCTATAATCTCCGAAACCATTCCAAGAATCGCTATTTGTTTATCATTAAGTTTTTTCAAAAGTTTCGGCATGATGAAACCTTGTGAAATGATGTCTTGGACGCCCATGATTGAAAACATAAGTCCGATCAGTGCAGGCTTCCAACTGAAAGTGTCCATTGTAAATTGTGAAAGAACGGCCTGCAAAGATCCGTTAGGTACCCAAAGTAAGAACGCTGAGACAAGCAGCCTTCTTAAGTTTTTCATGGAAAGCAGGTTTGCAAGCTGTGTAAACGGATTCAGTCTTACAAAGGTAATCTCTTTCAGTCTGTTATTCTTCTTAAGGCTCTCAGGCATAAAAAAGAATCCATAAATAACATTCACTAAAGTTATGACGGCTCCAAAATACATGGGTGCGGAATAACCAAACTTGGCAAGTAATCCGCCTAGAGTCGGGCCAATGACGGTGCCCACACCTACAACCGCACTCACCCATCCAAAGTATTTGGTTCTCTGTTCCGCAGGAATGATGTCTGCAAAATAGGCGAAGATCGTGCCTATGCTCCCGCCTGTTATCCCTTCTATTATACGCCCGGCAAATAGTACCCATAGAGCCCCTCCTATGCCAAAAACGAAGTACCCGATTGCGGAACCCAACAGACATACCAAGAGTAATGGACGACGGCCATATTTGTCGCTCAAAGCTCCGAGTACGGGGGCCGCAAAAAACACGCAGCATGCATAAACAGAGGTCAGCAGCGTAACAACTATAGCTTGTTCTCCCGGATGGCTTATATAAGGCTGCACTAAGAAGGGGACGACGGGCGTTAGGATACTGAAGCCTATTCCGCAAAGAAACACAGAGATAAGACCGAATAGTAAAGCGTGTTTATCTACGGTTTGTTCTGTGTTCCGTTCCTTGTGCGATCTACCTTTAAACATCGCATTCTCCCCTCAAAAATCATGATTTTGATTCCTAGGAAACAAACTTAGCTTATTACATTTTTGTTTCCTCGTCAACAAAATAAAAGCAATAAAAATGCAGCCCGTTCTCAATAGAGCCCGGCTGCCTGTGGTTTCATTTTCATTATTCAAATTTATTCCGACTTAATATCTAAACCCCGTTTCTTTATTTCTGCCTCCAAATGCCTGCTATACTTTTCCACGAAGCTGAGCATACTGTCAAATTGTTCCTCGGTCACCTGCTCGAATACGGCTTTATCCCGCTCTTGAAATTCTTTGTGCAGGTCCTCATGAATGTTATAAATAACTTTCCCTTGCTCAGTAAGCCTAAAATAAATTTCTTTCTTGTTATCCGGCTTCCGGTAACTTTCGATAAGGCCTTTTTTTAAAAGCTGCTTAGTTATTTTACTTATGGCGCCGCGAGTCATATAAAAGGACTCCGCAAGTTTTGTCACGTTGGAATCTACATTTCTTTCAATGTATTCGATGCAATGGACTTCAGAAGGCTTATACCCTTTAAGACTGTTTTCCATCTTATCCTTATTAAGCCAAACCAGCTTGTTAAATAAGTCCCTGAAACCCATTATGACCTGTTCTTCTTTGTTCATGGCCTGTCCTCCCGCCCGTTGGCGCATTAACAACAGTATATTCAAATTTTTGTTTCTATTTCAACCATATTAAAATAATTTGCGGTAGACTTAAGTCTGACTAAGACTTTGTCTACAGACTAAAGCCTCCCCTTCTAACAAAAGGGGAGGCTTTCTATGGTACCGGACTGCGTGCGATGCCGTTTGATTAATCGGTGCTGTCCGCTGCCGCTGCGGCACCTTGACTCTCCCGGGGAGGTTCCGTCCGGCGCAGCATTAGCGGAACAAGCAGCAGCGCACCGAGCAAGAAGAGAATTCCGCTGCCGGCATAAACCGTTTGAAGGGACAAAATATCCTTCATAAATCCAGCGGCAGACATGCCGATGACCATAAACCCCATAAACATCGGCGTTAATACGCCTCCCACGCGGCCGATAAAAGCCGCTTCCGTGTTTTTCATCATCATGGTGTTAATTCCGATCATGATGCACGGATAAAAAAGCCCATTCACCACCTGGAAAAAGATCGTCAGCGGAACGCTTGTGGACAAGCCGATTCCTATCGTTCCAACGGTGCTGGCGATAAGCCCCGCCGCAAGCAGTGATTGCGGCTGCATTTTTTTCGAGAGTGCCATGACGAAACCCCCGCCTGCCAGCATTGCCATTCCGTTCGCCGCCAGAAGCCATTGCAGAAACAGTTTATCCTGCCCGAGATTTTCGATAGCGATAAACAGCATCAAAGGCTGAATAACCCCTACCGCCAAGCCCGAAACGACGAACGTTCCTCCAAGCGTCTTCAATGCACGGCTGTTCCACACGTAACGGAGTCCGTCCTTCATTTCCTGCATGAAATTGCGTTCCGCCTTAGCCGGATTCTCCTGATCGGCCGGTAGTGAAGTAAGAACGGCGGCGGAAGCGATGAAACAAACCCCCATGACCGCAATCGAAATTTCCAGACCGTAGTGCTGGTACACGAATGTCCCGAGAATCGGGCCGAATACCATAAAGATGGCCATTAACGTCTGGAACATCGCCATGACCCCTTGAAGCTGCTCTTCCGGGACATGCTGTTTGAACAGTTTTAATGCGGACGGCTGGGAGAATTGCGACAAAATCGCCGACACCAGCGTCGCGAAAAACAGCGCCTGCCACGAACCGAACATTACGACGAGCAGGACGGCGAATACGGACAACGCCGAGAGAAGATCGCAAACGATCATCGTCCGCTTCGGTTTCCACCGGTCCGCAAAAGTTCCTCCAATAATCGCGAAAAGAAAAATCGGAGTAAATTCGGCGACTGAGATCAACGATACAAACTTGGGATTGTTATTCGTTATATCCGTCACGTACAGCAGAATGGCAAAGTTTCTTACCCAGATGCCAAGCTGGAGCAGAACGTTAGATAAAATAATCGTTCTGACAAAAGTATTTTTAAACACGACTGAGAGCCCCTTCCTGTCATTCCCACTGAGATTTTGTTCAGACTCAGAATAAGACCTGGTCAACAAACGATATCTCGTTTTGTTTATGTATTACATAAACATAATATAATAACGTTTGGTTTTAGGTCAACAACTATTTGATTTGTCTACAAAAAAATTAAAATCAGTTCGTTTCGGTTTTTGACCGCCTACCCCTCCCTTCGCTTTTCCGTGTGTTTCAGCTTTTCAGGCGTTATCCCCATCTCTACTCCTTTCGGGGTAATCCACTGATCGAATTGCAGGACATCGTTATGCGAAAAATAAACATAATTCACCTCCGGCTCATCCTTGAAAACAACGACTGTATAGAAAGAGGGCAGTTTCATCCCCCAAATCCCTTTGACCGATGCCAGTTCCTCTTCTTTGTAGCTTTTTTCCTGGAGCAGGTAGCTCCTGACTCTTTCCGCATAGGCCATTTTATTTCCCTGAACATAAACAAACAGAGCCAGTAAAACGATCAGAACGATTGACAGTGCAAAAATTTTTCCCCGGCTTAGGTTCCGCACGTTTCCGGCTCACTTCCAATTCGTCCCGACAAATCCGCGTACGCCTCTCTAAGCCATGGATGAACGACTCTCAGCGTGTCTTTCCGGCTCCATAAGTAGCGGATATAGGCAAACGCGGCATGGTCTAGCGAAAGCGCGAGTCCCCTATTCAGCTCTTCGAGATACGGAGGCGTCCCCTTCTGATCCCAAGCCACTTTGTCGGCTGTGAAAAGCAGCTTATCCATCTGAGATGCCTGTTTTTTGAGCGTGGTGTGGCATTCGACGGCACTCAAGATTTCAGGGTCCGCCACTCCGAATAGATCCCGCGCTATCGCTTTCGACATCTTCTGGTGAATGATCATCGGAAAGCTTTCTTCCTCCGGAAGCACTTCGATCCCAAGCTGAACCGACACGGAAATACGCGTATCGTTGGAAAAAACGGCGCTGATATCATGCAAATAACCGGACGATGCCGCTGTTTCCGGGTCCGCCCCGAAGCGGACGGCCAGTTCGCGAGCCTTCTCGCCCACCTTCATGCAGTGCTCCGCGGTTTCGCGGTGTCCGTTTTCGGTCAGAAAAGCATACACCTCTTTTTTCAAGTCGCCTGACCGTTCCGGTTGGACCAGATGCTCGTAAACGTTCATTTCCTCACTCCCCATGAGTTTTATAAGGGCCCCTTTGTAAGTATAAAAGGATATTCCAGGGAATTCCAAATAAACCTTTCCTAAAAACAAAAAAAGCCCGCCGCACGCTTCCGTAAGAAACGCATAACGAGCTGCACATAAAGAAAAGAACGGATGCACTCAAAGAAAAAGCCAGCCGGCAATCCCGGCTGACCTTTGATATCCTTATCGCGCTCGTTACCCTGCCTTTACAGGCCGAATATGCGCATTTTACGGGTAATTAAGCCCAATTCCCTTTGCGGAAAATCGGTTCAATCGTCCCGTCGGCCCGTTCTCCGTCAATGTCCATTTCCGCCGATCCGATCATGAAGTCCACGTGGGTAATACTGTCGTTGAGGCCCGCCTTCGTCAGCTCCTCCACCGACATTTTCGTTCCGTCCGGGATGCTGAAGCCGAAGGCTTTCCCCAGAGCAAGGTGATTCGACGCGTTCTCATCGAACAGCGTGTTAAAGAATATGATGTTGCTCGCGGAAATAGGCGACTCATGAGGCACAAGCGCAACCTCGCCCAGATGACGGGCTCCTTCGTCCAGTTCGAGAAGTCCTTTTAACGCTTCATAGCCCTTCTCTGCCTGAAAGTCCACGACACGGCCGTTTTCAAACGTAAGCGTGAAATTCTCGATCAGATTTCCCTGATAGCTCAGCGGCTTCGTGCTGCGAACCACTCCGTTCGTGCCGTCCTTAAGCGGAGAAACGAATACTTCCTCCGTCGGCACGTTCGGATTGAAAGCATCCCCCTGCTCGTTCACAGTCGAGCCTCCGCACCAGATGTGCCGCTCCGGCAGCGTTACGCTCAGCTCCGTGCCCGGCGCCCGGTAATGAAGCTTCCGGTACTGTTTGGCGTTCAGCTCCTCGACTTTAGTACGGAGCGTCGCATTGTGCCGCTCCCAGACCTGAACGGGATTGTCCTGGTCCACGCGGGTAGCTTTGAAAATCTCCTCCCACAAAGCGGCCACGGCTTCATCTTCCGGCAGATCGGGGAACACTTTGCCGGCCCAGCCGGTGGAAGGCGCCGCGAGAATCGACCACGTCATCTTGTAGGAGGTCATGTATTCTCTCCACTTGACGAGCGCTTTGCCCGCTGCCTTGGAATAAGCCGTGATGCGTTCGGGCTTCACTCCCTGAAGCAGTTCCGGGTTGCCTGATTCGATAAGCAGATAAGCGCCGCCGTTTTCGGCCAGCTCTTCTACCGCCTGCGCTCTCCACGCCGGATAGGTATCGAACGAATCGTCGGGAGCAAGCGTATATCTCAGCTTCGTAATAACATCGTCCATCCATTCCACGTGAACCGATTTCGCTCCCGCTTCGTATGCTTTTTGCGCAATAAAACGGGTTAGAGGGGCCTGCTGAATGGAAGCATTCACCCATAAGGACTGACCCTGCTGTATGTTCAAACCGACTTTCACCGCTAGCTCGGCGTATTTTTCCAGATTTCTTTCGAATTGATTCGCCATATTCATTCTCCTTTGTAGGTAAATTTACTCTCGGTCTGCTCGTTATGTAGGTTCCTCTTACATCTTCGACTTTCGAAGCCGTATTCCTTGTGGCACGGCCGCAAAATACTCCGGCGCCGGATCAATCGTTTTCTTTCCGGCGTTTCCGGAAGCGCCTGACTTTCATCAGGTTGCCGCACATCTTATCGTCGCACCACCGGGCCGTCCGGCTTCTGCTCTCGTCGAAGAAAACCCAGCGGCAGTCTTCGTTGGCGCACATTTTGAGCCGCCGCACGTCTTCTTCCGCCAGCAGCCGCGCAAATGCGACGGCCACCTGGCCCATGACCGCGGCCCAGCCCCTATCGCCCGTCCTGCGCTCCAGCCGCCAGCCGCCTTCTTCCCTCGCCAGAACCGGGCGGGAAGGCACTTCCGCCATCGCTTCGTTCAGCCTGGCGATGTCCGCGCGATCCGGCTCGCTGTTAGTGCAAGCGCATTCCGTGATCGCGCGCATGGCCTGCCGGAGCTCGCCGAGGGCGGCGCGTTCGTGGGGCTGCGGAGGCACCTGGGCCTGCAGCTCCCACTTCTCGAGAAAAGCTTCCAGCCAGCCCGGCCGGTCAAGCCTGTCCTCGCTCCGCCCCGTTCCCCGCCAGTCGTACCACTGGCTGTTCATAAACTCTAAAGCCGAATTTTCCAAAACAACCTCCGAATAAAGATTGAGTCTTTTTCCAATGGATGTTAAAATCCAATGTGTAACCATCATAATCATTTTAGATGGTTACAATAAACCTGTCGAATTGTTCGCTAACGGGCAGGCTCATTGCACAACCTGTCCACGCATGATGACATCGCCTTACTAATTTTACACCATTCTTAATTTAGGAGGAAATCGAATGAACGGATTGGATCTTCTCAAACGAGGTTGGGAACACGCTTACGGAACGGAAGACTGGTATGCCCCTCTGAAAGACGCCGTCAGCGGGATAAGCGCGGAGCAGGCTTCCTGGCGGCCGCCGGGTGAAGCGGGCAATACCATCTGGGAGACAGTCAACCATCTGGTCTACTACAAGCAGCGGCTGCTGGAGCAGCTCCAGGGCGAAGAACCGGACAACTGGGCTAAAAACAACGACGACACGTTCAAAACGCCCGATACGCACGGTTCCGAAGAAGCTTGGCAGCGGACGCTTCGTGAGCTCGACGCCGTTCATACCCGCATCGGAAGCCTTCTGGGCGCCAAATCCGATCCGGACATGGACGCTGTATACCGCGATTCTCCGATCGGTTTCCGCATCGGCAGCGTCATCCAGCACGACGCTTTTCATACCGGCGAGATCGTGCTGATCCGCAAGCTTCAAGGCTCCTGGCCGGCGACTCGCCACTACGAATAAAGGCGCGGGCTCGTTAAACCGGCAAAAAAAACCGTCTGAAACTCTTCTTCTCAGAAGAAGCTCAGACGGCTTTTTGTATCATCGCCGGGACGGTTCATCTTGCCGTCCATGATCGGAAAGCTCTGCGGCCCCAAGCCGCTTCTCAAATCCGTTCTCTTACTTGTATCAAAGCATTCCGCTTTATTTCTTCCGATTCTCTCAGCAGAAGCATTCCTTTGTCTCTGTATACGTTTCGGCTGTCGCCGGACATGGTATTCAAATTGATTTCCACCGTGATCCAGGCGGATTGTACCGCGGCTTCCAGCATCAGAACCGCAATTCCCAGATCGGACACCACGTTCTTGTTGACTTCCGGGGCCAGGGCCGCCAGCCGCCGCATGACCCCGAGGCACGCCTCCATCAGTTCCAGCGGCACATCGGCCGCATAAGCGGAGGCTTCCCGGATAGCGAGACTCCGGGCTTCTTTCTCTGCGGAAGTGGAAGCCGGCAGCTTCAGCGCCTTCATGAACCGGCTGAAGGAAGCCATATCTTTTTCGTGCAAAGATTCGAACCGCACGATGGCCTGCCGAAAAAGTTCCGCATTCTCGAGCATCGCGGCTTCTTGCTCTTTAAACTTGGCGCCCGTGGTCAAGCAGGCGGTCATCGATCCCATGGACGCTCCGAGGGCTGCGGCCAAAGCGGCAATGCTTCCTCCGCCGGGCACCGGGGAGCCTGAAGAAGCCTCGGCCAGAAATTCGCGAATCGACTGATCGTACACCCTCATTTGTGCGCTCCCTCCCCGATCTGCATTCCGACCGCTTTTAACAGATTTTCAAACAAGATCAGCGTCGTTAACGTCCCTACGCCTCCCGGCACCGGCGTCATCGCCTTTACCCGCTGCAGAGCGTCCGGGCTCACATCCCCCGTTAATCCCGTGTCCGTTTCGTTGATGCCCGCATCGACAACGACCAGATCCGGGTGCACCATGTCCGCGGTAACCATCCCCGCCCTTCCGGCCGCTGTAATGAGGATGTCCGCACCGGCAATATGACGCGCGAGATTCTCCGTGTGCGAATGGCATACCGTAAGGGTCGCGTGCTCCCGCAGCAGCATAGGCATCAAAGGCCTGCCGACAGTCTCGCCTCTCCCGACGAGCACCACATGCCGCCCTTTCAGTCCGAATCCGAATTCCTGCAGAATGCGGATACAAGACTGGGGCGTTGCCGGGTACAGTCCCTCTGTGCCAAGATAACAGGCAAGTTTGCTGCCGGGCGTAATCCCGTCCACATCTTTGTCGGAGCGGATAAGCTCGAAAGCTTCGGACGGGTTCAAATGCCGGGGCAGTGGAAGCTCCAGCATGATTCCGTGCACGCTTTTGTCTTCGTTCAGCTCTCCGAGATGTCCGAGCAATTCCGACTGCGTAATAGCCGGATCGAATTCCATCAGCCGGTAGCCGATGCCGAGTTTTTGCGCCGTCTTTTCCTTGGCTCTGGCGTAGTATTCGGAAGCCGGATCTCCTTTTAGGAGTACAACCGCCAGGGAAGGTTCTATTCCCCGCTTTTTCCACGCGTCCGTTTCTATTCGGATCGATTCCCTTAACCGACCGGCAAGATCTGCCGTTTTCATTAACATTCCCATGTTTTCCGCCCCCCGATTTATTGGTTCCCTGCAAAAAGAAAACAAAAAAAGTATCCGCAGACCGCGGTTTCCCGTTATCTGCAAATACTTTCGCCCAGGCGTACGGCTATATTTCCCGTGTGCTCCCCCGTGGTTCCCCACGTTCCGCCAGTTACACACCGTTCCAGTGGCCTCATTTTAGCACAGCGAACGTTTTACGGTAAAGTGCCGGAGAAGCATTTTTTTTCAAGATCGTTTGGCACACCGCCTCACTTACAAAGTTTGTACGCTTCCCGGTTTTCTGCTGCCGCGTTCTTTCAGCATCGTTCTCGTGATAAGCAGCATGGAGACGACAATGAGCGCAGCCGGGATATAAAAGATGGACGGCGTGATGCCATCGATCAGCAGCGGCAGGAAATAGCCGACCAGAGAAGCCATTTGGGTAATCACGACATACAGGCTGGCTCCGAACCCGGTTTTGTGCAAAAACATCCGCTGGACGTAGCCCATTGCCACCCCGAGCAGCACGGCCACGTAAAACGAATACAGCGGCTGCATGGCGAAAAAGAACGGCAGATAATCGACATTGGCGTACACCAGATAGACGATCAGAGCGAACAGACCGGCGAATAGAATGACCGGCTTGAAGCCGTATTTCAGCGCCCAATAGCCCGCAACCGTCATAAACAACAGTTCGAACACCGCCTGCGCGCTCCAGATGTAAGACATCAGCTCCGGATTGCCGAACTTCTCGTTCACGACAAGGGGAAGATACAGTCCCCGAATCGCATCGGCGCACGACAGCATAAGCAGCGCGGCCAGCATAGCCAGCGAGAAGGGTTCGCCGCTCTTCTTGACGACCGCTTTGGAAGGCGCTTCCACCGTTTCCCGGTAAAACATCAGAAGGACGAAGAGTGCCGCGTATCCCGCAAGATTGCCCCAGAGTACCCCGTAGAAGGTGAACCATAAGTAAATGTTCGCTCCCAGCAGCAGTCCCGTAAAAAAACCCACGCTGAAAGACGCGCGCAGCCAGAGCTGCGAAATCTCCACGATGTCCGGCGCCAGCTTCGAGAAATGGTTCCGGGCCATGGCAAACATCTGACCCATAACCATCCCGGACGGGGCCGATGCGATCGACATGCCCACCAGCGCGGATACGTACCCGTCGGCTCTCATATAGATCAGCAGCCCGGCCGCACACACGACGGAAGCCGCCATGGGGATGATTTTCTTCCGCGGAATCTTATCGCTTAGAATGCCCACGCTGATCGTGAAAATCATATTGAGCACAAGCGAAACGGCAAAAATCGACGCGATCTCGCCTTTCCCGAGTCCGATCCCTTCTTTTAAGTAAATGGCGTTCATGGGCGCCAAAATCCCGACGCCGATTCCGTACAAAATCATCGCCAGGACCAAAATCCATGCTTTTTTGACGGAAATAAACAATTTGATGTCTGCCGCGACACTCATAACCGGCTCACTCCCTTCCTCTTCCGCATTCGTATACATCTAATTCGTTTCTTTCGACAATTTCCCTTTTAATTCTAATTTATTTTCCAATTTACGATCTTTACAAAAAAATATCCATATTTTCTGGATATTTCGGAGGAGATGTTTTACTATTTACACCATTTTATGTATATAAATAGTTCTAAAGACCTACTTCCATTGCTTCTGCCTTATACTATAATATGGATATGAGGAGGTGAATTGATTCATTTAGACATAAATTGACAGGAGGTAGATGCTAAACTTTTTGACAGGCAGGAATTAAAGCTCATTTGCTGCTCTCGGTAGATAGCCATTCACTGCTTACGATGCCGAATCCTGACCTATCCACCAGAATCTCTCTGGTTTGTGTCATTATTGATTTTTTACGATTCGCAGCAGTATAGTTCTAAATTCCCTGTATTCCAAATTCAATTAAATCGGAGGTATTAAACTAATGTCCCAATCCATTTCATGGAACCGCTCTCTTTTCAAAGTTTCTCCTTTTCTCGTAGCATTTGCTGCGCTCGTAATCGGTGCCATCTGCTCGCTCGTTTTCGCTGAAAGCGCTTCCGCTCATGGTTACATCACAGGTCCGGCAAGCCGCGCAGCCCTCTGTAATCAAGGCATTAACAAAAACTGCGGAGCCATCGTGTACGAGCCGCAAAGCCTTGAAGCACCTGGCAGCTACCCTGCAGGAGGCCCTGCTGACGGTCAAATCGCCGGCGCTGGCGCCGCTTTCCCTGAACTGAACGCTCAAACTGCAGACCGCTGGTCCAAAGTGAACATCAACAGCGGTAGCAACACGTTCACTTGGAAGCTGACTGCCGCACACGCAACGAGAGAATGGAAATACTACATCACGAAAACTGGCTGGAATCCTAACGCAGCTCTGAAACGTTCGGATTTCGAACTGTTCTGCTCCTTCAACGACGGCGGTAAAAAACCGAACCCTTCCACTTCCCACACTTGTGACGTTCCTGCCCGCAGCGGTTACAACGTAATCCTGGCTGTTTGGGAAATCGCCGATACGCCTAACGCTTTCTACAACGTAATCGACGTTAACGTAAACGGTGGCGGAACTGGCACACCTACAGACAATCAAGCTCCTACTGTTCCTGCAGGCGTGACTGCTTCCGGCGTAACAGCTAACTCCGTAACTCTGAACTGGAGCGCTTCTTCCGACAATGTCGGCGTAACGGGTTACGATGTATACCAAGGTTCCACTCTTGTAGGAACTTCCACGACAACCAGCTTCACGGTAACAGGCCTGACGGCTGACACTAGCTACACGTTCACGGTAAAAGCGAAAGACGCAGCAGGCAACACTTCCGCTGCAAGCTCCGCTGTAACGGCTAAAACAACGGCCGGCGGTGGCGGCACGACTGCACCTGCTTGGAGCGCATCCTCCGTTTACACAGCAGGCAACCGCGTTACTTACAACGGTGTCGTTTACGAAGCCAAATGGTGGACACAAGGTGAAACTCCTGGTAAAGCCGACGTTTGGAAAACCGTTTAATTCACTCAACAAGAAGGACCATCCGAGCTCTTATCGGGTGGTCTTTTTTATTTGAAGAAGATGGGTCTGCACGGCAGCACCGCCCTCTCTTTTTAGTTTATGACGCGGAAAAATGTTTAGCATCGGGCTGAGCGGGTAATTTTCTGTAGAGCCAGCAACCTTAACATACGAGGAGGTAAACGAAAATGGGTAAAAAAATGATGTTTACTGCAATTGGTCTAGGAGCTGCTTACTTACTCCGCAATAAAGACGCCCGCCAGAAATTAAAGGATCAATTTCAGACCTTTGCGGGTTCCGCTAAAACTCAACAGTCTCTGCAATAAAGCATAGGAAATTCAAAAAAAATCCTCCATACCCTTTAATGGGCGTGGAGGATTTTTTTGCCACTTTGAAAAATAAAGGATTTTTTACCCGGATTACAAAAACATAAGGAAGCTCTGGAAGTTGCCTTCCACTCCCCTCCTAATGAAGACATTCCGTTTGCCGGACAGCGCTGATTCCTGTACAATAAATTTAAACGTAACGATTACGATTTTTGTTGCATGTTCGTTCCCGGACAAGAATACAATGAGAATATATCTTTTATTTCAGAAAGGAACTAAAACCGTGACAATACCTGTATTCGTACTTAGCGGTTTTTTGGGCAGCGGTAAAACGACTCTTCTGCTCCGTATGCTCGAAGAATCCAAGAAGCTTGGTCTGCGCCCGGGAATACTGATGAACGAGCTGGGCAAGGCGGATGTCGACGGCTTAATTCTGGAAGGGCACAGTTCCGCTTCGATTGAAAAACTGCTGGACGGCTGTGTCTGCTGCAGTAAGAAAAGCGAGCTTACCGGCAGCTTGCAGGCTCTGCTTGTGCGCAATCCGGATATGTTGTTCATCGAGTTGACCGGCGTGGCCAACCCCGAAGAAATTGCCGATGTGCTCACGGAACCCGGTCTGCTGGACCGCGTTGCCCTCAAGCAGGTCATCACTGTGCTCGATGCCGAAAACTTCATGGATTACAACAGCCTGTTCGCATCGGACAAACAGCTCGTGCGGACGCTTCGCAGGCAGGTCGAAGTTGCCGACCTTATCCTGGTCAACAAAACGGATTATGTGCACCGCATCCGGCTGCACCAAATCGAGAAGGCGATACGCAAGCTGAACGGGCACGCTATGCTCGTGTATACGACTCACTGCCGCATTGAGCTTAAACCGATCCTGGAGGGAGTTCAGCCCGCGCAGAAGGGTCCTCTGACGGTCCGGCCTATCCGGATGACGAAGATCCGGACTCATCCGAAGGAGCCCAGCACAGCCGGCTCCGGACGCGGCATGCACCCCGCAGATTCGCCGGCACCGGCGGAAACCGCGCCTTCCCACTCCCGCGTCCGTACCGTCACCCTCCCGTGGAATCCGGCTGCGGGGCTGACCAAAGCGGATGTGGACGCCTTCCTCCAGCGGTGGAAGGACGGTCTGATCCGCGCCAAAGGTTATGTGACGTTCACGGAATCCGGGCACATGCATCTGCTGCAATACGCAGGAAAACGGAGTTACTGGGAGCCTTCCTTTTACCGGGGAGAGCCCTATCTCGTGTTTATCGGGATTGATCTGGATGCGGACCGGCTGAGCGAAGAATGGAAACGTCTTCTGGATGCACCGCAGTCCCTTGAACCGGAGTCCGGCCGACGGAAATAGCTTCAGGCACGGAGAGGGAGGCGCCTTCTATTCGGCACGATCTATACGATTTTTTTTGTCCCCTCCTCCCTGTTCTGCCTGAGTATGTCTACCGATTAAGTACCTTCAACATCCGGCTCTTGCACCGCACAAAACCGCCTTCCGTGGGAAAGCGGTTTTTGTTTTTGCCACAGCCTTTATTTTCCGAGATCGGCGAAATCACCGGCATACGGATACACGTAAGGGGACGAAGGCTCTTTGATTTTTTGGATTACGGCTCCCTCCAGCTTCATCACGTCTTTATCTTCGTACACGGACTTTCGGATCGTGCCTTTCACCGTCACCCATGTATCCTTGAGATACGAATCCGCTCCCGGCGCTTCAACGATAACGCCGTACGGGGATGCATCGGCCGAGCAGCACTGCATCGTCAGTCTTGCGACGACGAACTGGTTTTTGGGCATGCCGTCCTCCCGGTAAACGAAGCCGCTGATTTCCATCTGCTTTCCGGCAAAATTCCCGGCGAACAGATCTACTGCCGTCAGCTTCTCCATAAAGCCTTTATCTCCGATAAGAATGGTTTTGTTTTTGTAAAGCCGCATGGCCAGCTTCGCGTAGTCTTCCGTAAACCGGCTGCCTTTGAACATCTCCTTGAGCCTGGCTTCTTCCGTGTCTTCCCCGCCCTGACTTGTCCCCCCGGAAGATAGTTCCTTCTTGGGCGGATCGTCCTGTGGACTTGCGTTCCTCTGCGTTTGGAGGCTGGAGGTATTCAATTGAATCCCTTTGACTTGAACGATATCGCTCCCCGTTACCCGGTCGGGCAGCAGAAAGCCGAGCAGCAGCGGTAAAAGGAACAAGGAATAAGCCGCACTATGCGAAAGCTTCGATTTCCTTACATCGGACTCGCATCCGCAGTCGGGTTCCTTGCCTGCAGCGGGCTGCAGAGCCAGATAAATCTGGATCACGGCCAGCACGAACAGGGCGATCGCCGAAGCTTTGACGTACGGTACCAGGCGGGGCGCCAAATAATGCGGCATGCTGCCCGTTTTGACCAGATAAACGATATAGAACGAAAACCCGCATAGAATCGCCGCCCGGATAAAATAATGGAAGGCGTAAGCGCGCCTGTCTTCCACCCGGTTCACCTCACCCAATTCAAAAGGTTACTTGAAATAAAGATGCTCGACCACTACGGAACCGGCAAACACGGTCACCGTGATAAGAACGGCCAGCAGCAGGACAAACTTCGTTTTGAAGACGGACAGAAGCATCAGCGTGCTTTTAAAATCGAGCATGGGCCCGAAAACGAGGAACGTGAGCAGGGAACCTTTGGAAAACGTCTGGAGAAAGGAAGAAGCGACAAAGGCGTCCGAGGTGGAACAGAGCGACAACATGTAGGCAAATCCCATCATAAACAGATGCGGAAGCACCTCCCCCTCCCCCAGCGCCGACAAATCGCCTCTCGGCACAAACGCCTGAATAACGGCCGTAAGGAGAGAGCCGAAAATGAGATATTTCCCCATATCGAAAAATTCCCCGCCCGCGTGACCCATCATCGTAACGAATTTGCCGCCGCCCTGCACGTGCGCGCAGTCTTGTCCGTTCCCGGCGTACAGCGAGTCCAGCCTGTGTTTCAGAGGATTTTTGTTAATAAACGCGTACACGAACAAGCCGATAAACGCGCTAACTCCAAGGGCCAGTCCCATCCGGGCATACACCATTTCGGGATTCATCCGGAACGCCGTGTACGTGGCCGCATAGACGACCGGGTTGACGATGGGACCCGTCAGAATGACGACTACGCCTATGTACAGCGGCATTCCCTTGTTGATCAGCCGCCGGACGACCGGGATCATGCCGCACTCGCAAATCGGAAACAGGATGCCCAGCAGACAGGCGAACACGAATCCGAGCAAAGGATTCCGGGGGATCGCTTTGCGGATCCAGGTCTCCGGGATGTAGACCTGCATGAACGAGGAAAGCAGCACACCGAGCATAATAAAAGGAACCGCTTCGAGCACGATGCCGATAAACATCGTCTTGAACAGGCGGATGACCGAAGGGTCCGGCAACACCGCATTCCCTGTCCGCACGGCTTGCCAAGCCAGTATAGCCAGGAAACTTCCCGCTGCGATATAAATCAGGTGTCTTTTTCTCATCCCTCTGCTTGCTCCGCTGAAATGCACGTTCTCCCCTCCTGTGTAAGACAGTACCTTTATTTTAATCGTAATTATTACGTTTTTCAACAAAAAAGACTTCTCCCTTAAACCCGCTCCTCTTCTTCATCTCTATGCGAGTCTGTCTGAATCTATGACAAGCTCCTTCTTGTCCGGCCCGTGAAGCCAAAAAAATCCCGGCACGCGAAACCGCGTTACCGGGACATGCTTCAACCGCTCTGATTTAAACCTGCATGATCCGTTTCACTTCCGTGGGCAGGTCCGCAGGTTCCAGCCGTTTTTCCGGCTTCCAGTAAAGGAGAGCCGCTTTGAAATTGTGCGGGTAAATCAGCCTGCCGTCTTCTTCACGCACATAAGAGTACAAGAGATCAATGGCCTTCCTGCGGTCATATTCCTTGTCCAAAACCGCGCTCAGGTTGTCCTTGAGCAGCTCTTCCTCCGTATCGTAGGCATACGTTTTGTGCAGGTTGACCATTTTACAGTTCGCATCGATTCCCAATTCATAAAGCAGATTCTGCAAATGGATGTAATCTCGGCGTTGAAATTTAATCCGGCAGCCCAGCTGCTCCTGAATGTCTTTGTAATGCGGTCTTTCAGGACCGCTAACCATGCCCGCGATTCCAAGACGCTTCGCCGTGTTGTTGATGTGCAGCAGCGCCCGGTCGATTTCCTGCATCCGGTAGTAACAATTGACGCCGAATACCACGTCGGCTCGCTCCACCTTGGGAAGTTCTTCCCACTTGGCATGTACGAAGTTTAAATGATTCCAGCCCTTCCGCTCCGCTGCGGCTTTCAGGTAAGCAAGCACGCTCTCGGAGCTGTCGACGCAAGTAAGGGAACCCGCTTTCTCGGCCGCTTCGAACGTATAGTTTCCCCAGCCGGGACCGATTTCCAGCACATCCTCGCCGGGATCGATCAAAGCGATCAGCTCCTTGCGCAGGTTGGCGACCCAGGAATCCACCCCGGCTTGTTCTTTCTTTTTCATAAAAGCGTTCCAGAACCCTTCTTCCTTGACGTCATCAGTCATCCGTACGGGAAGATTTCCGTCCCAGTCTTTCATCCCCTCCTGCCAGAGGGTTTTGTAATTCGTATTTAGTTTGACTCCGTAATACATCGTTTGCCTCCCCATACGGTTTGAAGATCTTGTTAGTCATACTTCTTTCGATCAAAATGCGGCGGACTTCATTTTACCTGTAAAGCCGGAGGAGTCCATCGATCCTAAACAAATAAAAACATCCCGCCGGAGGCAGGATGTTTGGGTTCATCGCATGAATACGCTCGGGTCAGGACCCGGACGATTAGGGAGAACATTCGCATCAACGCCATCCTATCCGCGTAGGAATGAAGTTACCGGTAAACAGGCAGGTCTCCTGACTCGGGAACCCTATGCGCGCCTTCCCGGATTAACCAGTGACGTGATGCGCTTCGGCCGGGGCTTCTCCCCCCTTTTCCCCTTACAGTGGCGGGACCGTATCGGAATTGCACCGAACTTCCCTTTTAATCCGTTCCCTCTTCCCAGAGAAAGAACCGGAACCTGTTTAATAAAGAATGTTTGATAGTTCATTGTCTTATTAAGAAAAGCATGTATGCCAAACAACTTCACGGTTAATAGTAGTCCAAATCCGGCGTTTTGGCAAATGACCGAAGCGTGCGGGCAAGCAGGTGTACCGGTAAAGCGGCCCGCCAAACTTTGGACTATTAAGTGGAGCCGCGACGGTTTATGACTCCGCTATTCCCCTTCAATAATCAGGTTGATTTGATGAATAAAATCTTTTGCCAGCCCAAGCTGTTTATATGCAAATTCCAAATCTCCGCTGCCTGAAAATGCGAAATCCAAGTTACCTAAAGTGGACATCAGTATGCGTGCGGTAACGGCAAATCCAAAAGCTTGCTTGTCGGCCTGATTATTCATCTGACTCCAGATATATTGAAAGGTTGGCTCCTGAATTCCGTTGAATAATGCAAGATTGCCTACATATGAAGCCAGATCCCAGTATGCGGGCATCCAGGATAAATCTTCAAAGTCCGACCAGACCCAACCTTCGGGACTCGGTAATAAGTTTCTTGAATGGGCATCTCCATGAGACGGTAGCAGCAAACTTGTTTCGAGACGCATCTGTCTATCAATCGCTACGAACAGACTCAGCAAATTTTGTATACGCCGATCCGGATGCTTCATTAATCTAAAAGCCGATTGACATGTCCTCTCCCAAACACCAAGCAGAGGAATCTCGTCGGTAAAATCTTTCAATGCCAGTGAAAGTCTATTAACCAAATCAACTGCTTCGCTTGGGGAAGGGCGCCGCAGTTCTGTAGGGGGAACATACTTCCAAAACGTCATCCATGTGCCGCCAATATCGTAGGGTCCTGCATCCGTACGGTCCGTTGGCAGTCGTACCAGCACTCCCTTTGAATGGAGATGACGTGCGGCTCTTAATTCACGAACCAGTACCTTGTAAGCGTAATCTGCATGATTTTTTGAAAGCACAGTGGCTATTCGGGCCACAATCGGATACGGGGCCAAATGAACGATCAGGTTCCCGCCATTACCAAGTTCGAGAGGAGTAATGTCCTTTAATCCGGCTTTTTCTGCTATTAAAACCGTTTTTGAAATAAGGCTGCTATTATTCGGCACTCCGAGGGCTCCTTAATTAAGGTTAAAAATATCTTAGCATCGTTGCCGCATCCCCTGACAGGTATTAAATATTTATCAATTAACTTTACCTATTCACCGTTAACTTTTCTGTAAACTTGAACTTCCGTCTGTAGATGCTGACAACTTACTAATTTCCGCCCCTTCACATAGGCTGTTAGAAACCCCACGAACGGAGTCTGAGAAGATGAGCCTGCCGAAAGTCCCCAAGCATCTCGCCTGGCACGAAACCTTGGAGCTTCACGAGCTTGTGAGCCTTCAAACCGGACAACTGATCGCTTTTAAACAAAAATTGCCGACGCTTACGGACGAAGGGCTTCAAACGCTCTTCAGAGAGGCGATACAAACCTTGGAGCAGAATCTGAACGAGCTGCTGGCGTATTATCCCAAAGCGCCTGCTTCCTCCAGGAATAAAAATCCGGAGCCGCCCGTCCTGGAAGCGGGACAGCTTCTCGGTTTTGCCAAAACCGCCGTACGCGGTTACGCCTGCGCCCTCACGGAAACCGCGACTCCCCGTCTCCGGGCAACCTTTGTGAAACATCTGTTGAGAGCGGTCGAATTTCATGCCAAAGTGTTCAACCGGATGTATGCGGACGGTGCGTACCCCGCTTATGACCTGAAGGAACTGCTGGAAAACGACGCGGTCAACGCTCGGGCCGCCCTCTCCCTCGAATAACGGCAAAAAACCGCCAAGGAGCGATACGCCTGCTCCTTGGCGGTCTTTCGGCGTGCGGCAAACGGCTTCCGCCCCGCACACTCTTTTATTGAAACCGGTACGTCCATAACCGCTCGTGGCCGAACCGTTCCTGCACCTCTTTGTCGTTCGCGGATTTGCCGCTCAGCTTTCCGTTGAGCTGGAACTGGGAGCTGTGTGCAAGGATCGAGCCCAGCTTCTGCCCCAGATACGGCCTGACATCGCTCACGATATCCGCTTTGCCGAGCACATCTTCGCACCCTTTGGAAAAAGCGATACAGTGAACGACCGGTCTCTCTTCCACGGGGATTCGCTGGACCGTATCAATCACGGCCGCGCCCGTTGCGTCATGATCCGGATGCACGCTGTAGCCCGGGTAGAACGTAATGACAAGCGAAGGATTCAGCTCGTCGATGAGGCCGCGGATTTTGCCGACGAGCAGTTCGCGGTCTTCGAATTCAATCGTTTTATCGTGAAAGCCCAGCATACGCAGATCCTGAATTCCGATTGACCGGCACGATTCCTCAAGCTCGGCTTTGCGAATTTCAGGCAGCGTTACGCGATTGGCCGCAAGGGGATTGCCCATGTTGCGTCCCATCTCTCCCAGTGTCAAGCATGCGTAAGTCACCGGGGTTCCCTGCCGTATATGGCCGGCAAGCGTACCGGATACGCTGAACGCTTCGTCATCGGGATGCGGCAGGACGACCAGTATGTGTCGTTCCATCTCCATCTACCTTCTCTCTTTGTAAGTTAAAAAGGGGCGCGGCTCAGCTGCAGCGAAACGACGAGCTTGCCGTCCTTATCATGTCCCGACAAAATCAGTCTCTGCGTCTCTGTTTCATCCCAATGGGTAAGTCCCTCGGAATAAACCCAGCCTTCTTCCATTTTGAGCCCTACCCGGTAGGGGCCGTTTCCGGCAATGGACCCCTGCAGATAACGGATCTTCGAATTGCGGATAAACGTCGAGGCCGTATGTTTGGACTGGTCAAGATGAGAAGCATAAGCCCCGTTCGTCATTTCCAGATGAATATACAGGTCTTGGCCCTTAAGCAGATCAAGAACTTGCTGGACGGCCGCCTGATTAATAAACTGCATGAAGATTCCTCCAGTAATATACTGACGTATTCACCTAAACTATTGTATGCGGCTAATCTATTGTAGGTTTAAATGTAGCTTATTATAAAACATTCGGATCGACTTCACAAATCGCGTACGGTGCGGATAGGCCCGGTATTCGGGCCTGTACAAACAAAAAACCCGCTTCACGGCGGGTTTTCACGGCTTCTATCGTTCTTTTATCCGAGCGGACCACTCGGCAATCAGACGTTTGAGCTCATCGGCAAGGATCGGCTTGCTGATATAATCGTTCATCCCGGATGCCAGGCACTGCTCTTTGTCTTCTTCTCTGGCAAAAGCGGTTACGGCAATGATGACGGGAGATATTGCCTTCTCCCCGTGTTGTTCACGGATAAGACGGGTCGCCTCGAGCCCGTCCATGACCGGCATCTGCACATCCATGAAAATCAAATCATACGCCCGCTCCCCTGCAGCATGCACGGCTTCCGCTCCGCTGTTTACGACATCCGCCGAATAACCCAGCTTGCCGGTTAACGTATGAAGCAACTTACGGTTCATGGGATGGTCGTCCGCAATGAGCACCCGCAGCGGCGCAGGCTTCGCCTCCGGAAGGGACGGAACAGGCGCGGTTTCCGCCGGAGGGATCGCGGGAGCCGTGTCCGGCGCTTCTGTGCCGCCTAAACTGGAGTGCAGGGTAAAGAAGAAAGTCGAGCCGGCGTTCTCTTCGCTCTCGACGCCGATTTCGCCTCCCATCAGCTCGACCAGCTTCTTACTGATCGACAAGCCGAGACCCGTACCGCCGTATTTGCGGTTAATGGCGGGATGAAGCTGGGAGAACGATTGAAACAGCTGGTGGATTTTCCCGGCAGGAATTCCTATTCCCGTATCCCGGATTTTAAATTCCAACAGGACCGACTGGGGATCGGGAGAATTCGTCATCTCCACCGCTACCGAGACGCTGCCCTGCTCGGTGAATTTGATCGCGTTGCTGATCAGATTGATCAGCACTTGTCTCACTCGCGCCTCGTCCCCCAGCACATACCGGGGCACCCCGGCCGGGATATCGTACGAGAGCTTCAGGTTCTTCTCCTCCGCTTTTACCCGGAAAAGCTCCAGAACGCCCGCCAGCGTTTCCCTTAAATCGACCGCGCCCAGGTTTAATTCCATTTTGCCGGCTTCGATCCGGGAGAAATCCAGAATTTCATTTAAAATATGCAGCAGGGCGTCGCTGCTCTCCCGGATAATATCCGCATAGCTGCGCTGCTCTTCATCCAGCATCGTTTCCTGGAGCAGCCCGGTCATTCCGATAATCCCGTTCATCGGCGTGCGAAGTTCGTGAGACATAATGGCCAGAAACTCCGACTTGGCCCGGTCGGCCTGTTCGGCAAATTCTTTGGCCCGGATAATTTCTTTCTCGTTCGTCACATCCCGGAAAACGACTACGACGCCTTTTCTCTCCCCCTTATCGAACAGGGGCGTAACTTGATAGGACGCCAGAAAGCTCGTTCCGTCCTTCCGCCAGAAAATTCCTTCGCTCGGCGATACGGAAATGCCGTCTCTTACCGTCCGTTCAATCGGCGAATCGCCGGGAAGGTATTGATTGCCGTCCGGGCAGGCCTGCTCGACGGTTTGAAGGTGCCGGTTCCCGATCAGTTCCTTCGGGTTAAACCCGAGCATAGATGCGCCTGCGGGGTTGATAAACATCCCCTGCCCCTGCAGATCCAGCCCGAAGATTCCTTCGGAAACGGAATTGAGAATCAGCGCGTGTTCGTAGCTCAGCTTCTCGATTTCTTCCGTATATTTTTTGCGGTCCGTAATGTCGCTCGTCAGGACATACACCCCGACAATGTTCCCGCCCAGCACGATGGGAACATTCATGACGTTCGCTTCGATGCGGTGTCCGTCTTTATGAATGAGCCCCGTCTCGTAAGTCTGCGGTTCGCCCTGTGCCGCCAGTTCGAAATGCCGGAAGGTCTTGTCGTAATCGGCCTCATGAACCAGCGATGCGAAGTAACCGTCGGTCAGCTCCTTTTCGGAATAACCCGTTAGAACCTGTTGACCCCGGTTAACCGTCAGCAGCTTTCCATGAAGATCGAGCGAAGCTACGCCGACCGGATTGTAGTCAAACAGCGACTTGTATTCCTGGAGCCGGAGCTCCGTGTTTCTACGTTCTGTAATATCGCGTGAAATGGCTACGATTTCCTGTTCTCTGCCCTGGTCGTCCAGGGTGTAACGACTGGTCGTTTCGAACCAGACATACGTGCCGTCTTTACGGAAGAACCGGAACGTAACCTTCTCCTCTCCTTCCCCGTGGAGATTTTCCTGCAGATACTTTTTAACATAGCCGACGTCGTCGGGATGAATGTAGCCGAGTCCCGCCGTACCCACCATTTCTTCAGGCTCGTAACCGAGCATCGTGCGGCAGATCGGAGACACGAACAGGAATGTCGCCAGATCATCCACGGCATGTCTGGAAATAAAATCAAGCGAATATTCCGAAATAAGCCGGTAATTCTGCTCGCTTTCCAGAATCCGTTCTTCCATCCGCCGCCGTTCGGTGATATCCTGCACCATCCCGATAATCTGGATGGGTTTATTGAATTCGTCGGTCACGACTTCCCATTGACCCGCAATGGTGCGTACCGATTGGTCCGGCAGACAAATTTTGTAGAAAGTTTCACCGGATTCCCCGTTTTCAAACGCCTTTTCGATGCTTCCGCGGACACGCGGGAGATCTTCGGGGTGAATGCACCTCAGAAACAATTCCGCATTGGAATCCACGGAATGGATCGCATAACCGAAAATGCGGCGCATTTCGTCCGAGAAAGAAAGCCGCGAGTTAAGCAGATCCCACTCCCAGGAACCGATATGTGCAATCCGCTGAGCCGCGGCCAGCGTTTCTTCATACTTTTTGCGTTCCGTCACGTTGCGGCCGATCGCTAAAACTTTGATGACGCGGCCTTCGCTGTTACGCACGAGCTGAAAGGCGGTCTCCAGCCAAATATAATGTCCCTGCTTGTGCCGGACCCGTCTTATGAAAACCTCTTTCTCCGAATAGAGCTTGTCCCGGTTCCTCATTTGCAAAGCATCGTCGGGATGATAGAAATCGACGCGTTTGCGGCCGATCATTTCTTCCGGCTTATAGCCCAGCAGCCCTTCGACAGAGGGCGAAATATATAGAATTGTCCCGCTCGGAGAGCTGAACGAAATGACATCCTGAATGTTTTGGGAAAAAAGCAGGGAGAGGTCGCGGTTGTCCTCAAGCTCTTTTGCGGCTGCTTTCTGGTCCGTAATATCCGTGATTTCATGAAGAAGATACAGCGGCTGTCCAGCCTCCGGATCGCGTGCCAGTGTCGTGCGGACGTTTAGCGAAATGACGCGCCCGTCTCTATGAAAATACCGTTTCTCTCTGTCGGAGACCTCACCGGGAAAAGCGGCAAGCTTCTCCATCACGTGTTTGTGTTCACTCCTAAAGCTTTCGTCGTCCGGATGCAGAAGTGATTTTTCGGTTCTCCCGAGCAGTTCCGCTTCCGAGTAGCCGAGGATTTTGCATAAAGCCGGATTAACGCCGAGCCACTCCCCGTTTTCAGGAGATGCGAATACCAGGCCGTTCGCCGCCTGACCGTACAAATGGGTAAAAAGCGTTTCTTTAGCCTGCGAAGGGATGTTCACGGGAAGCCTCCTTGATTCCGCCCCTGAATCAGGGGCTCTGTTTCACCAAAACCGGCGATGCGTCCGGGAAACAGATAGGTTCGATGTAGTTATTATAACAACAACGAACCATTTAGAAACGCCGAAATCGGCTTCCGCTCTCTAAAACTTTCAATCTCTCTTCAATCCGCCGACAAAAGCCGGATTTCCTTCGTCTGCAAGGAAAATCCGGCTGAGTGCGGAACCCGTGCGGCAGTATGCCGCGCAGCTTTGCCGAAGGAGGGGGCCGTTAAAGCTTCGGTGCCTCTGGCCGGACTCTCCAGGTTACGGTTACCGACTTCCGGAGAGCCGTGCCCAGAGCAAGGAGCCACACGAGCATTCCGGCGGCTGCCGTGAGCGTCCAGGGCGACAGCTCGGCGACGGACATGCCCGAAGCCGTCTGGAATCCAATGCCCGCGACCGCCAGCATCCAGCCGAGTGAACCGGCGTGGACGAGCATGACTTTGCGGGACTGCGCGTCATCCGATTTTTCCAGCAGCCAGCCAAGCAGCGGAAGCGTCTGAACCGCATGAAACCCCAGCCCGTGCAGAACAATCAGATTGCCCGAAGAGCCGGTGAAGCGGCTCTGGAGCACGATCATGCCGATACCCGCCGCGACGGCCGCCATCGTGGAGAGAAACCCGTAACGGATGCCGAGAATAACAAGTGGTCGCTCCGCAAGTACCGATTTTCTGAAAAAAGCCGCGGCAAGCCAGACGATGAGAACAATCAGCAGCATGGAGTCAAGACCGAAGGTGATGCCTGCGATGTGATCGACGGCGGAGCCCGCCTGTGTAAACCGCGGATTGATTCCCCTCAGATGCTGGACGGATTCCAGCAGATAAGCTGCTCCTGCCGTAAATGCGAGCAGCCAGCGGAATACTTTGCGCGGGCGGCTGCCCATTCCGGCCAATGGGAGAATGGCCGCTATCGACAAGATGAAAACACCTAGCGCCGCGTTAAAGGAAAAGGCGCTTTCCACATTGCCTTCCGGGAGGACCCGGCTTCCGTATAAGGTCATATAAACCGCCATAAAAGCGGCGAGGACCAAGCCTGCCAAACCCGTCCAGATTAGTACGCGTTCGCCGGAAAACATCGATTTGGAGCCGTCATGCCCGTTATAAAAAGCTGGTTTCATTTTGCCCACATCCTATTCTTAAATATTTATTTATTAGTCAATAAATAATCCTGCAAAAAAATAGGCAGCCTTAACGTGCCGCCTTGCTAGGTTTCCTAGCAGTTCAAATCTTTGAAAGGAAGCATCTCGGGAAGCTGCAGCACATCCGAAGTTACGATCAGAAGTCCGATTGCCATGAAATTTCCGGCTGCCGTCTCGACCTCGTCCACTCCGGATTCTTCGAATTTTCGCACGATTGTGGTGTGTATCAGCGCAAACTTCTCGCTCATATGCCTGCGGATTTCGGGCTCTGATATGGCAGGCGCCTGCAACACCATCAACATTTCCGCCCGGTTAGCCCGCATGAGATCTTTGAACGCCTGGCCCATTGATTCCAGAATGAGATCCCCTGAAGCTTCCACCTGTATGAAGACATCATAGAGCCGCTGTACGGCCCGGTCAATCACCGCCTTGAACAGTTCTTCCTTGCTTTTGAAAAAATGAAACACATACGGCTGAGTCACGCCCGACGCTTTAGCCACCATGGCTGTCGTTGTTTTGTAATATCCGAGTTCCGCGAATATTCCAACGGCTGCATTTATAATCTGTTCTTTGCGATCTTCGCGGACAACCAATTCCGCACCCCCTTTTTATTTATCGATAAATAAATAATAAAAGCCGAATGACCGTTTCGTCAAGAGGCACCGTAAAAAAATGTTAAAAAGCCGCCAGGCTTGGATGCCCGGCGGCCGTTATTTTTAAAGTCTTATTTGCTCAAAATGTCTGTCAGAACGGGAACGATCTGCGATTTGCGGGAAACGACGCCTTTCAGCACCGCTTTGTTGTCGGCAAGCGTTACGTTGTACGCTTCTTCAACCGCTTTGGCGGAGGAGCCGAGCGCCAGACCGACGGAATCGTTGTTAAGAATATCCGTTACGACAAACAGGAAAAGATCCAGCCCTTTTTTCTCGATAATCGCGTTCAAAGCCGCTTCCAGCTCGTCCTGGCGGGCGAGTACTTCATTCGTGTCCACCGCGTTTACCTGCGCGATTTCCACCTTGCGGGAGCCCATCTGGAACTCTTTCGCGTCCAGCGAAATGAGCTGCTCGATCGTTTTGTCGCTGAGGTCCGCGCCCGCTTTGAGCATATCCAGTCCGTAGCTTTCGAGATTAACGCCGGCGATCTCCGCCAGTTCGCGGGCGGCCGCCACGTCCTGCTCCGTGCAGGTCGGCGATTTCAGCAGCAGCGTGTCCGAAATGATGGCGGACACCATCAGTCCGGCAATGTTTTGCGGAACGGACTTGCCGTTTTCTTTGTACAGCTTGTTCAAAATCGTCGCCGTGCAGCCGACAGGTTCGGCGCGGTAGTAAAGCGGGCCGCTCGTCTCGAAATTCGCGATGCGGTGGTGGTCGATGACTTCGGCTACGCGCACTTGATCGATGTCGCTAACGCTCTGCTGACGTTCGTTATGATCGACGAGAATAACGGTCTTGACTTCGCCGGCAACCGTCTCGACAAGACGGGGAGCTTCTGCCTTAAAAGTATCCAGCGCGAATTGGGTTTCGCCGCTTACGGCTCCCAGGCGGACCGCTTCTACGTTTTCGCCAAGCTGGGTCTTCAGGTCTGCATATGCGAGTGCGGAACAAATGGTGTCGGTGTCCGGGTTTTTGTGTCCGAAAATCAATGTTTTTTCCATCAATAAAGGCTCCTTACTTCGTTTGAATTTGAAATGGATCGCAAAAAGAGCTAAAAATCCTAACTCGATTATAGCGTTAATATCATCTTATTCCAATCCCTATACAGAGAATAATCGGACGCCTGCTTTAAAGTCTCCTGCCCACGTACAAAAGGTGCGAGGAAGAGCCTAGATTGTACGGATCTTCGGCCGCTTGCAGGATCAGATCCATTACTCTCCTGGAGACTTCCTCCCCTTGTGAGCGCCAGTAATCCCACTGCTCCTCCGTCATTCCGCTGGCGATACTTCCGGAACCGATCAGCTTGACCGTCCCGAAGCCGTTCGTCTCCATGAACGGGATGATATCGCCTACCGGAAAATAGTACGCGCCGGTAAAACGCCCGTCATCGCTGTGATCGAAGCGGCCCGTTTCGGCGAAAGCCTCCAGCCCGCGGACCGTATCGCTCGGCTTCCAATTCAGCGGATCTCGCAGGGAATTGGCGAGGTGCCTTATCCGCGGCATAAAAGCGACAAAGACCCAGCCGTCTTTGGCGGTTACCCGGTGAAGCTCGCCTACCGCCTTCACCCGGTCTTCAGCGGCTTGCAGGTGATAAAGCGGCCCGAGCATCAAGGAGGCGTCGAACTGCCCGTCTCCGAACAGGCTGAGGTCCCTGGCATCGGCTGCGTGAAAGCCGCGGAACCGGTCCAGCAGCCCCAGCTCGCCGGCTTTGCTTCGCGCCGTTTCCACGAGCTTCGGCGTCAAGTCGGCCAAGGTCACGCCATGGCCCTGACGAGCCAGCTCCATGGCGTATTTGCCCGGCCCCGCCCCGTTATCCAGAACAGCGGAGCCGGCGGGCAGATACTTTTTTATAAAAGACAAATTGATGGTGTATTCCCACGGTTCCCGGTCCAGCCTCCCCCACTCGTCAAATTGGCTGTAGTAGTTTACGATAGGTTCCATTTTTGCGCCTCCCGATTGCTGTTACCCCAAATAATTCGAGCCGAAAGGCGTTTTTCCTTTTCACGAGACAGGAATTGGGAGACGGATGTTTAATACGAGTAAAGGTGTGGAGTTATTTAGAAGACAGAAATCGTATAAAAGGAGAAAAAAACGATGAACATTACGGAACTGCGTCATGGCGAACCTTATCCGATGGACCTGCTTCTGCTTGCCGACCCTTCGGAAGAACTGGTTCGGGAATACGTACAGAGAGGACGCTGCTTTACCGGAGCGGCTGCGGACGGGACCGTGATAGGCGTCTATGTGCTGCTGCCGACCCGCCCGGGGACGGTCGAGCTCGTCAACGTGGCGGTCCGCGAGGATTGTCACGGCAGAGGTTACGGCAAGGAGCTGGTTCTCCATGCCGTCGGGCAGGCCCGGGAGATCGGCTTCAAAACGATCGAAATCGGAACAGGCAGCACCGGGGTCGCCCAGCTTGCGCTCTATCAAAAGTGCGGATTCCGGATTACGGGAATCGACAAAGATTTTTTCGTCCGGCACTATGCCGAAGAAATCTACGAGAACGGGATGCAGGTTATCGATATGGTCCGGATGTCCCAGGATTTATAAGATTTTAATGAATTCGCTCTCAATCTCCGACATTTTCTTCGCTTTCCGTTTGGTATGCTTAGGATGCGCTTAGAGAACTAAGTGTACAAATGGAGGGATGAACGATGGCAGAGTCCGAAAATGAAATTCAATTGTCTGAAGAAGAAGCCGCAGCCTCAGAAACAGCCGCTGCCGGCGAGGTAGAAGCAGCCCGGGAAGCCCAAGCGGAGGCGGAAAGCGCCGCCGACGCTGCGGAAACCGAAACGGCGGAAGATGTCGCCCCGGACGCGGATGCCTTAGAAGACAGTACAGAAGAGGTCGACGGCGAAGTCCCGGAAGCCGATGGAACCGGTGAAGCGGAAGAAGCCGTCGAAGACACGGCGTCCGAAGACGTTACGGATTAACCCCTGCAATCCCTTCGCAATCCTTACTTACATCTGCCGAGCCTGTTCCTGTAGGAACAGGCTTTTTATGCGGCGGCCGGCATCCGTTTGGCGCTCAAACAGCGGCGGTTCCCTCCTACACAGCAAAAAAGCATGAAAAAAGGCTTCCCGCGGCCATCCGAAGACGCGCCTGGTAAGCCTCTTGCCAGCCAGCATGGCGGGATTGGTCCGGGCAATAAGCCGTCCCCTCATCCCCGCATTTTATTCGTTCTGCGGAAGATGCTCCCTGCAGAACGTATCGACGACCGCAAGCTCTTCGTCCTCAAGATCGAACTCGAGGTAGGTATCCGTCGAATTTTCATGGAGATCGTACTTGATTATCCGGCTTTGGCCTTCGTCCACGCCGTATATGACCCGCAGATAGATTCCGTTAGCCGTGTACAGCTCGTCGTCTTCCGGAACGTCTACCTCCAGATTAAATTCATAACGCTTTCCCGAAATAATCCCGAACGGGTCTTTTACAAGTTCTGCACTAAAAGCTGTAATCGTTAGCATGTCAGCATTCCTTTCTCATCAAAACCTTCGAAGCCTATTATACACCGAATCCGGGAATTTCCCATCCCCTCTCTTCCGGGCGATTCTTTAGGATATCAGTCCCAGTGCTTTAGCCTGTTCTTCGGTCAGGACAAATTCTTCGTTGGCCCACACATCGTCCTCTTGATTCAAGCCGAACATTTTCATCACTTCGGGCCAGATTCCCTTTTCCAGCGCCTCGCTTTGCGTAATCATGATCTTCATCTCTTCTTCCCCCTTCGAATGGTCATCACTAAATCCCGCTTCTCTTCATTCATTACCCAGAAATGCAAGTACTATGACAGCCGTAGCTTCCTGAATTTTAAAAGCAGCCTGCTTATCTGACAAATCCCACGCTGTGCCGGAACCGCCGGAATAAGAACCGACAGCCGAGTACCGTGACGGATCAGAAGAAAAAGCAGGAGCAGTTTGTCTGAAATCCGTTCATTAATCTTGTTAATAATTATTACCCTTAATTAGATCGATATCTGAAAGGCAAACGGGACATTATTTGCAAAAAGGCCTGCCGAGCAAATGCTCAGCAGGCTTTTATGTCAATAAGCTGGGGGTACGTGCCGGTCGGTTAGCGCTCAAATTGAGCGATTAACCTTCAAGCAGCAGGGATTCCGGATCTTCGAGCAGTTCTTTGACGGTTACGAGGAAGCGAACCGCCTCGCTGCCGTCTACGATACGGTGATCGTAGGAAAGCGCGATGTACATCATCGGACGGTTTTCCATTCTTTCCGCATCGATCGCAACCGGACGGATCTGGATTTTGTGCATGCCCAGAATGCCCACTTGCGGAGCGTTAAGAATCGGTGTGGACAGCAGGGAACCGAATACGCCGCCGTTCGTAATCGTGAACGTACCGCCTTGAAGGTCGGACAGCGCCAGTGTGTTGGCACGCGCTTTGCCGGCCAGGTCTCCGATTTGCTTCTCGATATCCGCAAAGCTCAGACGATCCGCTTCGCGAACGACCGGAACGACCAAACCTTCTTTCGCGGATACAGCGATACCGATGTCGTAGAACTGCTTCACTACGATATCGTCTCCGTCGATCTCGGCGTTCAGATGAGGGAATTTCTTCAACGCGCCAACGACCGCTTTCGTGAAGAAGGACATAAAGCCCAGACCCACATCGTGCTTGTCAAGGAACGCCTGCTTGCGGCGTTTACGCACGTCGAGAATCGCCGTCATGTCGACTTCGTTGAAAGTCGTCAGCATGGCAGCCGTGTGCTGAGCTTCCACCAGACGGTTCGCGATAGTCTGACGGCGGCGGGACATGCGCTTGCGCTCAACCGGTTTGCCCGGTACCGCTTGCTGTGCGGCTTGTCCGGCGCCCCCAGACTTCGCGGCAGCCGGCGCGCTCGCCGGTTGTGCCGCTTGCGTGCCGTGGGACTTCACGTCGTCCGAGTATACGCGGCCGATCGGATCCTGCGATTTGACCTGGCTCAGGTCGATACCGCGCTCTCTGGCAAGCTTTCTGGCTGCCGGCGAAGCGGCCAGCGACGCGCTGTCGCTATCCGCTGCGGAAGCCGCTGGAGCTTTGGCAGGAGCTTGAGCCGCCGGGGAAGCTGCAGGAGCTTCCGCCGCTTTCGGAGCCTCAGGCGCTGCTGCAGGAGCCGCAGACGCCTGTGCGCCGGAGGAAGCGCCGATCACGCCGACGATTTCGCCGACCGATACGTTGTCGCCTTCCTGCTTGCGGATCTCAGACAGGACGCCGTCTTGTTCCGCGCTGATTTCCAGGTTTACTTTGTCCGTTTCAAGTTCAACAAGCAAGTCGCCTTGACTTACCGTACTTCCTTCAGTCACAAGCCATTTAGAGATGGTTGCCTCAGTAATAGATTCGCCTAATTCAGGCACTTTAATATCAGCCACGATGGTGACCTCCTATGCAGGTTTATTATTCCGGTTGTTTAAGAGCTAGCGAGATGATCTGGTTATGTTCGAACGTATGAATCTCCTGGAAGCCGCTGGCCGGGCTGGAGCGGTCAGGCAGACCCTCGTAACGCACGTTGACTTTATCCGGCGCAAGGGAACGGATTCTGGATTCCATGAAGTTCCAGGAGCCCATGTTCCGGGGTTCTTCCTGTACCCAGACGATTTCTTTCAGTCCAGGGAACTTCGCGATGATTTCCGAGATATCCTGTTCCGGCAGCGGGTAAAGCTGCTCTACACGGGCAATATGAAGCCACGAGAAATCGCGGTCTTCGGAAGTTTCAAGCGCTTCTTCCAGATCGATCGCCATTTTACCGGTGGTCAGCACAAGACGTTTCACTTTCTTCGGCTGATCGCCAAGGCCTTTCTGTTCCATGACCGGCAGGAAGGAGCTTTCGCTGAATTCCTTGCCGTCGGACGATACGCGCGCGTTACGGATAAGGCTTTTCGGCGCCATAATAACGAGCGGACGAGCCTCTTCGCGTTCCGTAATGGCAGCCTGGCGGCGGAGAATATGGAAATATTGCGCCGCGCTGCTCAGGTTCGCGACCGTCCAGTTGTTCTCTGCGGAAAGCTGCAGGAAACGTTCCAGACGGGCACTGGAATGCTCCGGTCCTTGACCTTCGTAGCCGTGCGGCAGAAGCATCACGAGACTGGATTTTTGCTCCCATTTGGAGCGGCCCGCGGAAATGAACTGGTCGATGATCACCTGCGCCGCATTGGCGAAATCGCCGTACTGGGCTTCCCAGATCACGAGCGTTTCCGGCGAATACACGTTGTAGCCGTATTCGAAAGCAAGGACAGAGCCTTCGGACAGCGGGCTGTTGTAAATCGCGAACGATGCGCGCGCCTGAGGCAGCTTGTGCAGCGGCGAGTAGGTCGAGCCGTTCTTCACATCGTGAAGCACGAGATGGCGATGCGCGAACGTTCCGCGCCCTACGTCCTGTCCGCTGATCCGGATCGGCTTGCCGTCGGCCAGGATCGATGCGAACGCCAGCGTCTCCGCGAGCGCCCAGTCTACCTTGCCGCCTTCGTTAAGCGCGTCTCCGCGGCGTTCCAGGATACGCTGCAATTTCGGGTAGACGTTGAAATCTTCCGGCCATGTAATCAGCTCGCGGTTGATTTCCTGCAGTTCCTGAAGCGGAACGGCCGTCTTGATTTTCTTGAGATCGTCGAAAATAGCCGGCTCGGCGACACGCTTTCCCTTGCCTTGGTGATTTTTGACGAGTTCGTACGCTTCCTGAAGCGTATTCTGGATGTTCTGGATCATCTGCTGGTAGCCGTTGTCGTCTACGAGCCCTTCCTGCTTCAGCTTTTCCGCATAGAGGACGGAGATCGTCGAATGGTTCTTCACTTTGCCGTACATCAGCGGCTGAGTCGTTTCCGGATCGTCGTTCTCGTTGTGTCCGTAACGACGGTAGCCGATCAGGTCGATCAGGAAGTCTTTCTTGAACCGGTTGCGGTATTCGCAAGCCAGACGCGCCGCCGCAAGGCATGCTTCCGGGTCGTCCGCGTTAACGTGAACGATCGGAATCTCGTACCCTTTGGCCAGGTCGCTCGCATAGTGAGTGGAGCGGGAATCCGTGCTGTCGGTCGTGAAACCTACCCGGTTGTTGACGATGATATGGATCGTTCCGCCGTTCTCGTAACCGGTCAGCTTCGTAAAGTTGAGTGTCTCCGCAACGATACCTTCACCAGGGAACGCGGCGTCGCCGTGCATGACAATACAAGCCGCCTTGTTCAGATCCTGTTCTGGATAGCCGGGATTTTCACGATTATCTTGTGCCGCACGCGCAAAGCCCTCAACGACTGCGCCTACAAACTCCAAGTGACTCGGGTTGTTCGCGAGTGTCAGCTTGGCTTCTCTAGTTTCGCCTTCCTTGATTGAGCGTCGTGCACCCAGGTGGTACTTTACGTCCCCTGTCCAGCCGTAGTTGATTCCCGTGGAACCTTCGGATGGAATGATGTCTTTGTTCGGCGCATGATGGAATTCCGCAAAAATTTTCTTATACGGCTTACCCAGAATGTGAGCGAGCACGTTTAAGCGTCCGCGGTGGGCCATCCCCATCAGAATGTGTTCCGCTCCGTCGTGAACGACTTCATGAACGATTTCGTCTAAAAGTGGAATAAGTACGTCCGTACCCTGCAGGGAGAAACGCTTCTGACCGACGAACGTGCGGTGCAGGAAGCTTTCGAACTGCTCTGTCTGTACCAGGCGGTCCAGAAGCTTGGTCCGCTCTTCTTTGGTCAGCGGCTCGATAGATGCGCCCGATTCCGCTTGACGGTTCAGCCAATTACGCTCGTCTTCCTCATGAACATGGCTGAACTCGAAACCGATCGATTGGGAGTATCTTTGACGCAGACGCTGGATCGCTTCCCAGCCGTTCGCCACGTCGGACGGAGCTTCTTCCCACACGATTGAAGCCGGCATTGCCAACAGATCTTCTTTGGTCAGACCGTATGTGCCCGGCTCAAGAAGTCTGGTATCCGGGTTGGTGCTCAGACCCAGCGGGTCCAGGTTGGCAGCTAAGTGCCCGTATGTGCGAATATTCCACACCAGTTTGCCGACGGCGACGACTTTCTTCAGCACGTTCGGGTCGCTGGTGGTAGTGGTTCCTGCGTTTGCCTGACCTTCGGATTGGACGGTTTGTACCGATGCCGGAGGCGCTCCAAAACGCGCAAACAGGTCCCGATAAGCTGCTTCCACAGAATCGGGATCGTTCAGATACTGCTCATACTTCTCTTGAATGTAACCTAGGTTCGGCCCGTAATAAGATTCCCAGGGCCACCGACTGCCTTCCACTTCATTCCTCATAGCTGTAATTTTCCGCCTCACTTTTAAGATATTAGTTCTGCTCGTATAGAACATCCTAGCATAACAATAACGATAGCCCTCCTCGTCGAGAATCTCTCCTCAATTTCAGGTATCGTCATCAAATGTGGAAATTACAATACTTATTATAATGCAGTCTATAGAAAAGTCCAAAAAAATTGCGCATTTTGTCACAAGAGTTCACAATTTAGCCGGCAATTATGGCTTTTTTGGTAAAAACCTCATAGATTGCCGGTTTTTTCGACAAATTTTCAGACAATTCACCTTAAAAAAAGAGGGATTTCAGCCGTTATTTCTTCTCCGGCATCGCCCGTTCTTCGAAATGTTCAGAAAGTGTTCGCAATCCTTCCGCCAATTCCGGTCCGGAAACCGGTCTTCCGTGTCCGGTGACGGCTAAAGACGGCTGTAATCCTTCCAGAAACCGGACGGAGATTTTGGCCGCTTCCCAGTCGGTCGTAAAATATTTCGGGGGTCCGTTTACCTCCGGCGTCTGCATGATCACTTTATAAAGCGACTCCTGCTTGACGTTCACGAAAGCGTCACCCGCGATCAGTGCCTTATCCTTGTCCCGGAAAAGGGAAATATGCCCGGGTGTGTGTCCCGGCGTATGAATCCATCTCCAGTCCTGCATTTCGGGTATGGAGCCGTCCGGCGGAAGCTTGCGCAAATAGCTGCCCAGATCAATCCCGTCGTTCGGGAAAACGGGAGACATTTTGGCGACGAGTCCGCTGTCCACGTCCGGGTCGGCGGGCGGATAGTCCTGCATGCCGTTCAGATAAGGAAATTCGAGCTCGTGCGCGTAGACAGGCGCGTTCCACCGCTTAACAAGCTCGATGATAGCCCCGACATGGTCGAAATGACCGTGGGTCAATACAATCGCGCGCGGAGGCACGGTCCCGAACCGCTTTTCCGCGGCTTGGATAATCTCGTCCGCGGAACGCGGCATTCCCGCGTCCACAAGCACCCAGCCCTGCGGATTGCTGACTTCCCCCACAAACACGACATTCACGATCTGCAGGGTGAGGCAGTAGATGTCCGGGGCGGCCTCGGTCCCTTCCCCGCTCTTGATAGACGTAACCGGCAACCTTTTGTCTTCAAATGTATTTTCCATCCATCCGGCTCCTCTCCGTACTCCGTAGTTTTCCAAATAAGGCTGCGCCTGCTTATACTTACCCCATTGCCCGCAAAAAAATCGGCTCTTTCCCGGGTTTTCTGCGTGTTGTCGGATGCGTTCGTGCGTTAAAGCCGAATAAGGGGACAGGAGGTATAAATCTTCCCTCTTTTCACAAAATAGGAAAAACCGCCGGAAAGGTGATCGGCTATGCGTTTCAAAAAATGGATACGTTTGTTTTCCAGTACGAATCCCCCTTCGCCCGTCATCCGGCAAATTCATGCCGATCCTCCCGTGCTTTCCAGGATCAAGGAACAGTTTAAAGACTGCAGCGATCTTACCCAGCGGGAGTTTCCGGAGCCGGAGATCACGCTTTTTTATTTCAAACACATGGTCAGCCCCGATTTGCTCGAGCGTGAAATTTTGACCCCGCTCGAAAATATCCAGGAGAACGAAACGGACCAGCTGCTGCAAAATTCGATTTTTCTCCGTGTGACCGAGGAAAACATCCTTGTCGAGAAAATCGTCAGCGGCTGGGCCGCCCTGTTCGTCAAGGGGGCCGCCTATGCCGTCGATATTTACGGGCCCGAAGTCCGGGTCATCGAACAGTCGGAGACGGAAGGCGTTATCGTCGGCCCCCACGACGCTTTTACGGAATCTCCGGAAGCGAACTTGTCTCTCATCCGCAGGCGGGTGAAAAGCAACCGCCTGAAAGTCCAAGCGTTTACCGTAGGCGAGGTTACGAACAGCAAAATATTCGTCCTATACATCGATGGAATCGCCAACATGGATTACGTCAATACGATGACGCAGCGTATACAGGCCATCGAGACGGACGCGATCTTCGATGCAACCATGCTCGTCCAGCTCATCGACGATTTTCCCAACTCGTTGTTTCCGGTTATGCTGAACACGGAACGCCCCGACGTTGCGGCCTCCAAACTTGTGGAAGGCAAAGTCGTCACTATTGTCGAGCAGAGCCCGTCGGTCATCTGCGGACCGACTTCCTTTTTCGAATTTTTTATTTCGCCGGACGACTATTACAGCCGTTGGGCGGTCGGCACCGCGACCCGCTTACTGCGTTACACGGCTTTTGTCATCACGATTTCGTTTACGGCTCTCTACGTCTCCGTTACGACTTACCACTACGAGATGATTCCGGACAATCTGATCACGACGCTGACGGAATCACGCAGCCGCGTCCCTTTTCCGCCCGTTTTCGAGGCGCTTCTGATGGAGACGACGATTGAACTGCTCCGGGAAGCCGGAGCCCGGCTCCCGACCAAAATCGGCCAAACGATCGGCATCGTTGGCGGTATCGTCATCGGACAGGCGGCCGTCCAGGCGGGTTTTACGAGCAATATCCTGATTATTGCGGTGGCCTCTTCGGCGATAGCCTCTTACGTGATTCCCAGCTATACAATGAGCGCTTCCATCCGGCTGATCCGCTTCGGTCTGGTTATCGCCGCCGGCGTGCTCGGCAATTTCGGCATAATGGCCGGTATCGCACTGGTCATCATCCACCTGGCCAAATTAACGAGCCTGGGCGCTCCGTATACGATTCCCGTCGCCCCCCTCAAATTAAAGGACTGGAAGGACATCTTTATCCGGGCCCCTTTCTGGAGCCTGAAAAGCCGGCCTGCCCAATCCTTGTCGATGAACAAAAAATACAACAAGCTCAAAAAGTAGGTGGTTGCGTTGTCCAGGGAAAGATTGTATACCCACCATGTCGGATTTCTCGTTTTCAATACGCAGATGGGCGTCGTGTTCTTCACTCTTCCCCGGATCGCGGCCACCTATTTCGGAACGAACGGATGGGCATCCATGCTGATCGTCTGTGTAATCGCCACCTTCAATATCTACCTGATTTCGCTTGTCAACAAATTAGGCAAGGGAGAGTCTTTCTTCGATATCCTAGAGAAAGCGATTTCCAAGTGGGTGCTGGCGCCGCTTTACCTGTTCATGACCGCCGTGTTCAGTATGATCGGATGCCTGGTAGTCAAGCAGTATGTGCTCATTTACCAGCTTCTGATTTTTCCGTCTACGCCCGATATCGTGTTGAAGCTGGTAGTCGATCTGCTTGTACTGCTTCTTCTTCTCAAAGGAATTTATACCATTTCGAAAGCGAACATCATATTCTGTCTGCTTTTGCTGCTGCTTGCCCCGATATTCGTTGCTTTTACGACGGAGTTTGATTCGGTCCGGCTAACCACCTCCCTTTTTAAAGATGGAGAGAACAGTGTCAAGGGATTCATCACCATGTACAGCGCGTCTATGGGTTACGAGATCAGTCTCTTCTTCATTCCCTACGCAAGCAGGAGCGTCAAGTGGATGCGGGGAGTTTATATCGGAAATTTCGTGGTTACGTTCGTCTATCTTATGGTGACCTTCATCTGTTACGGCGTGTTCAGCTATGTCCAGCTTAAACTTCAATCTTTCCCGCTGCTGGATTTGCTTGCTTATTTGAAATTTCCGTTTATGGAACGCATTCAGAATTTCCTTTACAGCGTTTTTCTGATTTCGGTTATCGTTACGTCCTCCATGTATTTCTGGACCAGCAAAGAGACCCTTAGCAGGCTGGTTCCCAAAATAAAAGGGACCTATCTATCCGCAGCCATCATGTTTGTCACGTTTTTCATTTCTTACATGGCCCAGACCCTGACGGTCGTGGAGAAGTGGTTCGGTTATCTCAGTGTCATGATTATTGGGCTGGCGTTCTTTCTTCCGGTATTTGCCCTCGTTGTCCTACTTTTCCGTAAAAGGAGCCTGCCGAATGTTTAAGATGCGGCATCTTTTTCTTCCTTCGCTGCTTTTCCTTACCGGATGCTCAAGCGACCAGAATATACTGGAAAAGATCGGATACATCCAATCCGCCGCTTATGACTGGGCGCCCGACAACAAAATGAAGGTCACCCTCAGTATCCCGGTGATCGAGAGGGAGTCCCGGGACGGATACGACGAAATACTGACCATTACAGCTTCGAGCAGCAAAGCGGCGAAAAACCTGCTATCCCGGAAAACGAGCCGGACGCTGGTCAGCGGCCAGCTCAGAAACCTGCTTTACGGCATCGAGCTGGCCAAAACCGGGTTGCGTCGGAACATGGACTCCATCTTGCGCGATCCTTCGATCTCCAAAAGGTCCAATATTATCCTGACGGAAGGCGAAGCGCACGATATCATCAACCGGGACTACACGGGGCATCCCAAAACGGAACAATATGTAGATAAACTGCTGCAAAAAGAATTCCAGCTTCAGAATACGCCGCGCATTCTCCTCCATCAATTTGTCCGGGATTATTTTGATGAAGGCATCGATCCCATCGCGACCGTCATCCGCATTTCCGGTAATGATTTGGAAGTCAGCGGGATCGGTTTATTCAAAGAAGATGTGTATGTCACGAAGCTGCCTACGAAAGACATGATCTTTTTCAATCTGCTGTACCAGAATCAGAAGCAGGGCGAATTTTCATTTACCTTGAACGACGAGGATACCAAATCCATCATGTTCAACGCTATCTCCAGCAAGCGGAAAATTAAAATCCGCCGGGATGAGGAGGGCGTTCTTCATGCGGATATACAAATGGTGGTCCATGGAAGCGTCCTTGAGTATATCGGCAAACTAAATTTAAGCACGGATGACAGCGCCAAGGTCGAGAAGATGATGTCGGCCTATATCTCGGAGCATTCCGAGAGGGTCCTCTCGTTTATGCAAAAACACGGCGTCGATAGCATCGGGCTGGGCCGGTATGTCCGGAACGAACTGGGGTATGCGCAGTGGAAGAAGCTGGACTGGGCAGAGGCCTATCCGTCCGTACAAGTCCATGTCCATGCCGATTTCCATATCAAAAATTTCGGTAATTTCTTTGATTGAACGCAGACAAATGCAAGAAAAGGCGCGGCAGCCCGTTTTGACGGGTGCCGCGTCTTTTCTGTTGATTTCTCCGAAGTTCGAATTTCCGCCGAAGTACTTATTTTTCCTCCATGCCTTGTGCGTATGGAGCTTTCCTTGTATACTGTCTTAGCAAACATATGTTTGCATTCCTATCATCGTCAGTCAACGGAGGCATTATGAAAGGTTCAACTCATCTCGCAATCGGCACTGCCATCGGACTTGCCGCGTCCGCTTTTCATCCTTTTACCCCAACGAATTTTGCGGTGTACATATCGGTGGCCGCTTTCTCCGCGTTGAGCGCGGATCTGGACGGTCCCAGCATGCTGAGCAGCAAGCTCGGCAAAATTTCCAAATGGCTGCGCGAAGTGTTTCTGTGGGGAGGCGCTTTGCTTGTAGCAGCCGTGGCCTACCTCTTTTTTACGGAGCATCAGTTTTACCCGGAACGGATGACGATCGCGGTCATGATTTTTCTGATCGGCTTCGTGACCAAGGAAGGGATCATCCGCAACGCGCTGGTCAGTCTGGTCGGAGCGGGCCTCATTTACTGGGGCTGGAATACTCAAATGAGATGGCTGATCGGACTCGGCGCTTTTGTCGTCTGGGCTCCCTGGTTGAAACACCGCGGGATGACGCACACGGTATGGGCGCTTGCGGCTTGGGGCGCCATCGGCATGGAGCTGGAGAAACAGCTGAAGCTGGAAGGCATTATGATGGTCGCCGTCGCGGGCTACTTCTCCCATCTGTTCGCGGATACCTTGACGCCAAGCGGTGTGAAATGGCTGTATCCGTTCTACAAAAAGTCTTTCAAAATCCCGTTTTTGTAGGTTTTGAAGGGCATCGTCCTCCATCGTCGTCTTATTAGGCAGATCACATAAGGACGGTGGAAGACATTGAATAAATCGCCAGATTTTACAGCATCGTTTTTTTATTTGCTTGCTCTACTTCCCATGGGACTGTTCGGCTTTGTATATGCAGTCGTAGGGATCGCATTGTCAATCGGGCTTATGCCGATTTTTATCGGATTCCCGCTTCTTCTGTTTGTACTGCGGACGAATCGGAACCTAACGGATCTGGACGCCCGACTCGCCTCCCGGCTGCTCTGCTTGGAACCGCAGACCAAGGCGGAAACGTCCGGCGGCACTCATCGGGGAGAACGGAAGTCCTTCTGGGCCCTGCTCGGCGCGGAGCTGGTCGACGCAAGATCGTTCAGCGCGCTGCTTTGGCAGTTCATCCGGTTGCCTCTTGGCATTCTCGCTTTTGCGTTCGCGGTCTCGATTGCCTCGGTCGTCCTGGCTCTGCTGGTTTCTCCGATTGTGTACTGGGTTCTTCTTCAGACCCTCCACATCGATATATTTCAGGATCAGCTGAACTTCTTCCTGATGAACGAACGGATCGATTCCATGCAGCTTTCCCTGATCCATACGGGAATCGGCATCCTGGCCGCTCCTGTCGGCGTGATCGCTATCCGCAAACTGGCCCAGTTCATGGGCTCTATCGCCGTAGAGATGACCCGCATCGGGGCGCCGGCGTATCATTCCGCTCCCCGGTTCCGATAGTATAAAGAGCTGTCTCCCCCAGGGGAAGACAGCTCTTTTTTAGTACATTCTTTTCCGCTGTGGCTCCTTCGGGATTCTATCCCAAACGACAATAAGCAGAGTAGCCAGCGGCCCGATCAGCAGCGAAATGAAAAACCAGTTTAATCCGCTCCTGTTTTTCCCTTGGGCCAGACCCGCATTGATGAGCGCCAGTGTCAGCCAGCCGATCCCGTTTTCCCCGTTTACCTCCAAAGTCGCGTCCCTCCATTCCCCACATGTTTGACCCTCAGGAAATAATCGGAGAAATAAGCGATTCATTTCCCGGGCAACCGCATAAAACGCTAAGATAAGCGTTCAGATGACATCCTTCTCCAAACCCTGTCCTTCCGCTTCAAAAATGCAATCCCCCACGCCGAAAAATCATTCGTTTTCCGTGAGAGGAAAATAGTCCGATACCCGGGATTCCAGGAGTTCGATGAGCTCCTCGTCCATAAATCCGTACTCGTCCGGAATCTCTAGGCAAATCACCCGCTTATGCCTCACGATGGAGCCGAATTTGTCCTCGATTCTTCTTTTATGCTTCTTCTCCATGACGAAAATCACGTCCGCCCAGCCCACGTGACCTTCCGTCACCTTTATTCGCGCGTTCTGTTCCGTTCCGGCGGAACGGACCTGCCAATCTTTTAGCCCGTTAAACACTTTCTCGGCCGTTAAGCTTCGCCACCTGTTGCGGCTGCAAAGAAATAATAGTTTAATGGTCTGCCTCTCTCCCTCGTAACGCGAAATTCAGCAGGAGCCGGCCTTCGCAGATGTTACTTACCAGATTTAATGCCGAAATGCTGACAAACGCGAGTCCCCCGTAATCAAACAACTCGGCCCCCTTGTATAACGAGAGGGTACGGTGAAGGCTGATGGGCTCCCGCCCCGGAAAGCGGAACTTATACTCGTTCTCCACCTGGGTCATTACGTTTTTAAAAACCTGTACGGACAAGTATAATTCGCCTTCCAGACGAATGAGAGCATATTCCTTACGACTTTCCGGATAAACGTCAAAATCCGCAGATTCTACCGCATATTCCGGCGAATATTTCATAATCAGGTGGAACTGGTCCGCCGTTATCGGCACTCCAAGCGCTCTCAGATACGCCCCCTGTTGAAAATCCACAAGCTTAGATATGGACATAAGCATAAAACCGCCAACCAGACATATTAACGCTGCCGACAGATTGCCTGCCGAAAAAGTAAAAAACGTTCCGAACACGAGCAGAAACAAGCCTGTGATGTTTTGAATGGTCGTCACGGCGACTTCCTTTCTAGAACCGGATTTGTTTGAGCTGGGTCAGCAGGCGGTCGGCCTGTTTCCGGATTGTGCTCCTGTTGTCGGGGAGAAGCTGTATCCCGGCAATGGCGGCGATTTCCTCGCTTACTTCACCGATCGTCAAAAAATCCGTATCTATGTGATGTTTGAAAACTTCCTGCGAGAGTCCCTCCCTGCAGCGGTCAATCTGACGGGCCGCCCACGAATTCGCGCCTTCTCCTCTCGATCTTAATCGTGTGAGCAGCGTTTCCTTGGATGCGCAGAGGGCGAAATGGTGAACCGTCCTGTTATCCCGGCGCAGCCTTCCCACGATCTCGTCGAAATAAACCGGGTTGACGAGCGTCATCGGAACGAGGATAACGCCGTCAAATTTGCCGCTTATGTAGTTCAGCATGCCGTAATTGCTTTCCCGCCACATCGGATAATCTTGAAAATCATCCAGCGCCGTGGAAGAAGGCACATTTTTGCGTATAAAATATCCCGCGTTTTCGGGATCGTATAAAAACGAGCCGGGTATCCGCCGGTGCAGTTCGTATGTCGTTTGGGACTTACCGGAGCCAAAAGCGCCGTTCACCCATATAATCATGGAAGTCACTCGCTTTCCTGAAATGTGCGGAGACCGCTCTAGCTCTCCAGAGTCAACACGGCCACCGAGTATTTATGCGGAATAGGCAACACCGCCGCGTCAAAGTCGGACAGATTCCGCAGCAGTTCGCCGCTCACCTTCATGCGGAGTTCATTGGATTCGTTGGCCAGCCAGGAAACCGACCTGATTTTGCCGCACCAGTCTTCGTGGGTATAGGCAAGCGTATAAGCCTGTTCCCATTCGTGCCTGAGACGGAATCCGTGCCGCTCCCACTCCTCAAACCAATTTACGGGAAAGCCGCTTCTTCTTTCCCTGACTTCCGCGTTCGAGCCTGCCGGCTTCAGGACGATTCCGTTTTCTTTCAAAATGCGGAACGTGAGCCGAACAGCCTCCGATGTGGATTCAAATACGGAATTGATCACGATGAGGCTGCCCCCGGGCATCAGATGCCGCCGGATATTTCCCAGCGTTCGACCGCGATCGAACCAGTGCCAGGCCCGGACGGCCGTCACGAACGAGTACGTTCCAGGCAGCCGGAATTCCTCGGCGGCGGCCTGTACGTACGGAATCGGTTCCATGCCGGCCTGACGAGTTTGCGCGACAGCCGCTTCGATCAGCTCGGCCGAAGGCTCGATCCCCGTAACTTCAGCCCCGCGCTCCGCAAGAGCTCTGGTGAAAATACCGGTGCCGGCGCCGAGATCCAGTCCCTTCCTGCCCCCAAAATCCGTCCCGCGCGCTTTCAGCTGACGAAACAGCAGATCGGGAAGGGCATCCCGGTATTTCGCGTAGTCGCCGGATACTTTTCCGAAATCAGTTGTCATGATCTTTCACCTCTGCTATCTACCTTACAGGCAAAAACACACGATGTAAAAATCATCCTTTTAATCGGTGAGATAACAAAAAGTTTTCTCCCTACTCGTACTCGGCCATCCCTACGAATACAAGACGGTCCGCTCCGGACGCGGCACTTTTTCCCCGGTTTTTTAAGGGGTAGCCGAAATTGAATAGGAGCACCACCGTATTCCAGGCGGTTCCCTCCGGAAGTCCTTGCGCCTCGAACTCAGGAATGATCTTTTCATCGTACGAACATCCTGCCAGCAGCTCAGCTAACGAAGAGGTTTCTTCCAGGGCCAGATAGGCTTCGAAAAAATCTTCGTCGAACCAGTCGATTCCGAAGTCGGCGCAAAATGCCGGCAATACGCTTTCTCCGTCTTCATCATACGTAAATTCGGTATACTGCCTGAGGCCTTCATCCTCGCTGAACTGTCCCACCCACAAGGAAACAAAGCCGGGGCGTTCCCCGGTAAGCTCCTTTTCTTCCTCAGCGTTTGGCATTAAACCGGCCTCCTATATACGTAAATTATGCTGACAGCCTCAATACATTCTCTTCTCATAGCTGTCCTTCAACCCTATGGAAACCTCATCCGCCGTAATGTCCGGACGATTGGCGTGAGCGGCAATCATTACCGGCACGGAGGGCAGCGCCGCAGGCCAGGTCTTCATGTCCCACAGTTCGGACCGTTTAAACGCTTTCGCACAGTGGAGAAAAACCTCTTCCACCTCGACCCCGATCGCCAGCTTCGGAATCTTACCGTGCGCCTCAAGCGGAGCGAGCAGACCGGGATCTCTCGTCAGGCACGCTTTTCCGTTGATCCGCAAGGTTTCTTCCAGGCCCGGTATAATGAAAACAAGTCCGATATGCGGATTCTCCAGGATATTCCGGTATGTATTCATGCGCCGGTTGCCCGGCCTTTCGGGGATAATCAGATGATGATCGTCCAGCACCTTCACGAAACCGGGCGCATCGCCTCTCGGCGAAACGTCGCAATTTCCCCGGAGATCGGCCGTTGACGCAAACAGGATAGGCGACAGCCCGATAAACTCCCGGCAGTGCCGCTCCATATAAGTGATTTTCATCGCTTCCACGATTTTGTTGGGGTACCCCAGCATCTCCCGCAATTCCGCTTCGGCTTCGATCCGGTCCTCAAAATAGTCCATCTATCCAACCTCCTTTCATTGGAACAATTTTACTTTATTTTTGATTATATCGGATTTTGTATCCCGCTTGCATCTTTTCGGGTTAAACGAAAAAAAGCCGGTAATCTGCCCAAGCAGATTCCGGCCGTTCAATTTGGGAGGGTAGTGCTACTGCGAACCCCCTTTACCGCGTATGTAAGACGGCGCATGGACCGTGTCAATAAGCAGCAGCCCGTCAAACTGGTCGCGTGGAATGAAGCTTTCCTGCATCAATCCCCAATCGAGTGAAAGACGGGGTTCGAACATCCAGGAAGTTCCGGGCTTGTCTTTGCGGTATTTGATGTCTACAAACGTATAAGGGTGCCCGTGCTGCTTCAAAATGTCTTCGAGCGAGCCCCGTTCCGGCTTAACGATGGGATAGCTCTGCCCCATATTGTTGGCGGCTTCGCCTTGATACGCATACAGGCCGATCACGTAGCTCTGCTTCTTTAAGCGGGCCGGCATGCTCTCGCCCATAAGGCTCAGACCCGAGTAGGCCGAATTTAAAACCGCCGAGTTTTTCTTCCGGATATGTACGTTGTGTCCCCAGACAATGATTTTCTTGTCCGGATAAATTTGTTCGGCAAGCCAGGTCAGATTAGCGGCCATCATCTCGTCACGCATCCTAACGGTTTCCTGGAAGGGGACGATATCGTTCTTCTTGAGCGCAAGGTTGCTTCGGATATTCGCTTCGGTATACGTTTGGATGACCTGGATGCGGTTATCCAGGACGCGCAGCGTCATCTCGATCAAGTGCGGATTGCGGGGATAGTCCGCTTTCAGCTTGTCGGCGTTCTCTTTCACAAACGTTTTCATGCTCGCATATGTTTCCAGCAGACGCGGTTTCGCTTTGGCGTATCCCGCTTCGTCTTCACTGAAGCTCCAATCGCCCAGCTCCTGCTCCGCATCCGCGAACGCTCCGGCCAGTTTGGCGTCTCTGGACCCGATCCAGTCCCGGACGAACTCCGAATACGGGGACTGAATTTGCATATCGAATCCGCCTAGGATCAAAGGTTTGTCCGTTTCGAGCGTCTGCTTGATATAGTCGAATAGAGGCAGCGTCTCCTTAGACCACCACACTCCGAAAATGGCTTCTTTCATCATTTGTTCCGGGGTCGAATCAGTGCTTTTGGCAAGAGCGGCGGACGCATTTCCAAGTCCCGATTCGAAAGCGATGACATCGTAACCGAGCTCCTGGTGCAGGTATTGAATGAGGCGGACTTTCGAAGAACTGTATTCCGCTGCCCCATGTGTGTTTTCACCGAGGTAGACCAATTTTTTGTCGATCAGCAGCGGTTTCAGAAATTCCAGATCCTTGAACCGGTCTTTCTCTATGACGCCTTTCGCGCTTGCTTCAGGCTGGATGCGGTCCAGGGCATAAGCATGGCTTTGAATCCAGTTCGCCCAGTTTCGGCCGTATTGCTGCGTTGTGCTGACTGCAGGCGGCTTGCTGTCCGCAGCGGTATCGGCGGCGGCCATTCCCGCAGCGGGAAAAGCGCAGACGGCGGCTATTGTCAAGGCGATAGTCGTTTTGATCGTTTTTAGTTTCAGATGATGTGAATGCAAAAGAAATTCCCCCTAGTAAGTAAGCCGGTAAGTAAAAGCGTCATAACGAAGATGACCACTTTTATGCTAAACCTTGCCATTTAAAAGGAGGAAGGGTTTTGTTTAAATTTCGTTTAAATTTCGGAAACGATCAGACGGATTTTTCTCGCGGGGCGCTGCCGCTTATGAGCGCTTCTCCCCTGCCTCGCTTTACCGCAACGAATACGACGATACACTCGGCCAGCGTTCCGACTGACTGGGCAAACGCACCGATTGCCCCGTTCCAGCCCGGCGTTATCACAATCAGCAGAACAAGCGAGACGAGCATCACGGTAACGTTGGCCGATTGCGAATAGACCATTGTCCTCGTTTCCCGGCGCAGCATAAGAATCCCGTTGCCGTAATCGAGCCAGGGAAACACAAGTGTGAGAATCATAAACACGCGCAGCGTTTTGATCACTTCCTCCATCAGCCGGTCGCCGACACCGATGACTTCGTTCAGAAACCAGGGCCCGGCATCCGTATAAGCGAGCAGCCCGATCAGAACGGACGGAATTAAACTGATGACCAGCACGAAACGCTTCACGCGTCCCGGATGAATCCGGTAGAAATTCAGCACGATCTGATGAATATACGAAAAAAAGCTTTGGACGAGCTGCGTCAAATTGGAGGCGACCGCGAACGCCGCGATAGCGATAACCGCATCTCCCGCCTTGCCGAGTAAAGCGTTTAGCGAAGGTCCGATCACGACCGCAATAAACGACGAGAAGAGGAGCGGCTTGTAAAAGCGGAAAACATCGCCCGTTTTTTCAACGGTATGCTCCGGATTCTTCTCCGGTATTTTGTGCTTGAGCAGCGCACTGCCCTCCCACACCGCAACGGCGCTCTCGATCACCATGCCGACGAGGAAAATGATCGCGCCCACGCTGCTTCCGGTAACTCCGTGTACCCGTATGTAATACTGCGCGACGAGATACATGCCGAAAAGACGGACGACCATCCCGATCGTGAGCCAGAACGTTCTTTTGTTATAAATAATCAAGCCGTGATAAAGGCATCTCAGCCCGGAAAACAGGCTGACGAACATGAGAATCCGGTAAACGTTCAGAACGTTTTCGAGCTGTGCGCCGCCGATTCCGAAAACGGCGCCCATCAGCCATTTTCCGGGCGGTAAATAAGACAAGATCAGTCCGGCCGCCATAATGGACGCGAATACGTAAAACGCGACCCGCCGCATGGCGCGAAACGAGACCCGGTCGCGGACAAGCGCGGAACACGTCTGCCTGAGCAGCACGGCCGGCTTCTCCGTTATCCCCAGAAGGCTCATCGCAATGGCATATCCCGCGATAACATGTTCGGGATCGGGCGCCCGGGCAAGCGTACTGTTAATGATCGAATGGGACATCGTGACCAGACTGGCCGCTATGCCGAGCGGTACAAAGAAGACAAGCAGTTTCCAGAAGGTAACCGCTTCATGAGCCGGGGACGCATACTCATCTCCCCGGTCTGAGCCGGCGGAAATTCCGGCCGGTTCGGCTTTCTTGAGACTTCCGGTTTCCTGTAAATCATCGGGTTCATCATCTGACATAGCGCTGCTCCTCACTCACGAAGTTTGGACTAGAGATCAAGCGTAAGGCACAAAGTTACTTCGATTGTAGCACAAATAAACGCCCATCCCCCCGATATAGTTATAACTTCGTAAAAAGTGACAAGTATTTCTTATTGAAAAACAACCTCAATCCCTTATAAACACACAAAAAAACCGCAGAAGCTGCGGTTTCGTCCTTTTTATTTTTAGGGCGACCACCAGTTCCAACGGCCCAGAAGTTTCATCAAGGCAGGCACCAGAATCATGCGGATCAGAGTGGCATCCAGAAAAATGGCTCCCGCAATACCGGTTCCCAGCTGTTTAACCCCCGCTACGTCCGCTCCCGCAAACGGAAGCGTGACGGCGATCATGATAGCCGCCGCCGACGTAATGATCCGACTTGTGGAGGCCAGTCCCGCTGCAACCGCGTAATCGTTGTCCAGCGTCTGCCGGTAAACTTCGGCAATTCGGGCGACCAGGAACACTCCGTAGTCCATGCTGATGCCGAACACAAGGCCGAAGATGAATACGGGAATCATGATCGCGATAGAGCCGCCGCCATCGGCCGCCCCTTCCTGAAAAATCCAGGTCAACAGACCGAATGAAGCGGTAATGCTGAGAACATTCATCAGGAGCGTTTTAAGAGGAATGAATACGGACCCGAACGCCTTGTACAGCAGGAAAAAATTCGTAACGAGGACAAACAACAGCACCTTATGCAAGTTGGTAAAAATCGCGTCGTACACTTCCTGACGATACTTGGCCTCTCCGCCCAGTTGAAAAGGAATCTGCTCTTGATTTCCCGCGGCCTCCCATTTGCGCAGCCACTCCCTCGTTGCTTCCGAATCGGGATCGGTGCGAAGGTAAACGTCCATGACCAGCTGATTTTGATGAAAATAAAAGGGAAGCAAGGCGGCTTCGTGACGGACACCCGGCTTTTCAAGAAACAGAGAGAGCTGTTCGCCGTTCATGCCCAGTCTGGAGAAAACCGAATCCACCCGGACCACTTGCGGGTCCCGTTGAAGCCGCTGATACAACCGGTAAGCATGCTGCCAGTCAAAACGTTGTCCGCTGTGCGCACCGGCCTCTTTGACACCCAGAAGAAGGGTGGCTTCCGGCGAAGGAAAACGGACGGCCAGCCGTTCGGCTGCGGCGCGCGATTCCGTGCCTTCGGGAAGCGAAGCCGCGTCCGGAACCGCCATCTTCATCCGGCCCACCGGCAGGATGAAGATGAAAACGATCAGGATGGCGAGCAGCGCCAGCCGCAGGGGTCTTTTCATAACGGCCGCAGACAAGCGATGCCAGAACCGGCCGCCGTTAACGGGAAACCGGGCGGCGTTTTCCGCTTCAATCCTTGTCCGCAGCAAAGACAACACCGCAGGCAGCAGCGTAAATGACAAGAAAACGGAGACAATCAGGACGGTAAAGGCAGCCCAGGCGACCGAGGCGAACATCGGAAGAGGGATGAACAGGATGCCGAGCAGGCCAAGCGCCACACATCCGGCCGAATACAATACCGCTCTTCCCGAAGTCCGCATAGTAAACCGAAGCGCCGGTTCGGCCCTGCCGCAGCTCAGTTCTTCCCGGAACCGGCTCACGAGCATCAAGGAAAAATCGATACTCAGCGCCAGCCCCACCATCGGAATGACGTTGAGAACGAAATTGGACAAATCCGTCACCATCCCGATCCAGTAAACGATTCCCATCGAAACGACGGTAGAAACCATTCCGAGTACGACCGGAATCAAAGCGGTCGCCGCTCCGCCGAAGGCTATCCACAAGATAAGAAACGCAGCGGGAAGCCCGATCAGCTCCGCTTTTCTCATATCTCTTTCACTCGCCTCATTCACATCCGCCTGAACGACCGGCTTCCCGGTGAGCTTCCACGCGAAGCCGGGATGAGCGGGCAGGCGACCGCGCAGCTCTCCCAGTACCTCCTGTTCATTCCGTCCGGTAAAGCGGATATCCAGCAGCGCGTAGGCCTTGCCGGAACGCAGCATTTCCTCCTGATCCAGGGGTGAAACGATCCTGTCCAGTCCAGGCAAGCCCTCGGCATTGCGCAGGACGGAGCGGATATAAGCTCTAAATTCCTCCTTCGGACCGGGCGCGTTCTGCTCGAACCATAGAACGACCGGCTCGGCAGGCCGGTTAAAACCCGCGTCCAGCCGCTCCCGGACCGTACCGAACGAGCCTTCGGGATCGAGTCCGTGCCCCTGGAGCACGGAAGGAAGACTGTGGGCGTAGCCCCCGAAGAAAACGAGGCAGGCCGCCCAACAGACGAGAATGATCTTCGGATAGCGGAAAGAAAGGACAGCCAGTCTGTGCAAGCCCATGCCCTCCTCTCTTTCCGAATAGCAACCGAAGATTAGTATTCTCCTTCCGGCTTCAGCCGAGTGGCCTCCAATAATCCGGAGGCCATACCCGGCGAAAGCTGCGCAAGACGCAGCAGCAAGCGCACCGCGGCCGGACTATCGAGGGAGGACTGCAGCAGCCGTCCCCATCTCAGCGGTCTCCCAAACGTGCGCTTAACGGCGCGGACGTACTGCTCTTCCCACCCGGCAAGGCTGAGCTTCCCCCGCAGATAGTCGTCTGCCAGGGGGGCGCACAGCCGCGCCGAGCGGAGGGCCATGGACATGCCGTCCCCGCACAGCGGGGGAATCATCACCGATGAATCCCCGAGGCGCGGCACCATGTCCCAGGGGTTCAAGCGCCGGTTCAGCTTCACCGGCGCGACCGCTGCCTGTGCACCCGGCACAGGCAGCCCCCGCTTCAGCTTCGAATGAAGCGGGGGGCACCGCTGCGCGGCGGCTTCCAGCAGCGCGAGCACGCTTTTGCCCGCGCCGCGGAACGCATCCCGCGACAGCAGCGCGGAGACGTTGACCAGGCCGTCTTCTATGGGGCACAGCCCCAGGTAGCCGCCGGGAAAGAGATACAGCTCGACGATCGGCTCCATCTCGATTCCCGCGTAATGAGATTTGACGCCCATATAGTCGGGGGCGCTGCGTTTCCATGGGTTCAGGGTTCCGCGGGTACGCCACGCATGGGTGGAGCAGGCCTGTTTTCCAGGGTTTGCCGGGTTTGCCGGGTTTGCCGGGTTTGCCGGGTTTGCCGGGTTTGCCGGGCATGCTGCGTTTGTCGGGCTTGTCGGGCATGCTGGGTTTGTTGGATTTGTCGGGTTTGCCGGGCTAGATGAGCCAGCTTGGTTTTTCCGATCTGCCGGGTTCAGTAAATTTAACGGCATGAAAGAATTTAACTGCCCCTCCGTTTTCGCGCTTGTCAAGATCGACGCGCCTTGAGGCCTCCGCAGACTTCCCGGTCCTCCGGAAAACCTCTCCCCACCGGAGTCACCCGCGCAACAAGCACCGGTTACGGGAGCCTGCCCGTTCGCTCCCCAGGCGGCAATAACCGTGCGGGCCCGGATGAGCTCCATCCTGCCTTCTCTCTTCACTCTTACCTCGCAGCTCTCATCGGCGAGCCTCGTAACCGAGAGAACCGCCGCCGAGGTCAGGACCCTGACTCCCGCGGCTGCGGCTGCTTCATGCAGCGCTTCGTCAAGCCGGAAGCGGCTCAGTCCCATAGCGGTTCCCGGCAGCGGGATGTCGACATGGCCGCCTTCCGCGGTAATCAGCCGCGCCCGCTCCACCCGGGCCGGGCGAAGGGCCGACACGCGGTCCAGCAGGCCGGCGGCATCCAGCGTCTGCCGGACTTCCGGCGACAGAAACTCCCCGCACACCTTATGGCGGGGAAAGCGGTGCCGGTCCACCAGCAGCGTCCGCCATCCTTTCTCCGCCAGGCTTTTAGCGATAAGGCTTCCGGCTAAGCCCGCTCCCAGAACGGCAACGTCCGTCTCGGTTACGTTCATGGCTTACGCTCCGATCCCGCATCCGGCTGCGGCTGCCGGGGAATCACGACCGCATAGCGGAACAGCGGTCTCCAGGAGACGTGATAACCGGGCATCTCCAGTGCTTTCCCGAGAACGGACCAATCCTCCGGCGAGAAGCCTTTGGCGACGGATAGCGGTCCGTCATGGCGGATGTAGCGGTTTCTCGACAAGACGCGGGAAGCCAGCCAGACGGCGGACCAGGCCAGCCAGTGACGGTGAATATCGTTAACGGCGATGCCGAGGCGGGACGCCCGGAGCATCGTGCGAACGACATCGGGGAGCTCGTCCGGGGAGAAGTGATGGAGAAACTGGGTGCCGGTCACAATATCGGCGCAGCCTTCGGGAAGCTCGAACAAACTGGCACGCCGGATCTCCACTCTCGGTTCGCTGCGGAACAAACGCCGTGCCTCTTCGCAGGCTTCTTCTGTAATATCGCATAAGGTAACGGTCACGCGTATCTTGCGGTCGTCCGCCCACCGGAGTACGTGACGGTTAACGTCGCCGGAGCCGGAACCGACATCAAGCACGGTCAGTTCTACTGGCTTTCCGGCTGCCGTCCACAATTTTTCGATCCCGTACAAGGTCGGGCCGGACGCCGCAAACAGACGGTTGAGCCTGCGAAGATGCCGTAAAGCCTCCGTAAGCTCGGCTCCTCCGCAGGTGAGATCATCCATATATTCCGCTTCCGGCGAACGGCTGCGCAAGCGGTCAAACGGCGGCATCCGCTGTTTTCTCCCGCGCAGCGCCTACCGGTATGTAGGTGAACCGGATAAGCTCCGCCGTAAGTCCGGGGCCGAAGGCCAGAGCGATCCCGTCGGCGGCATCCGCTCCCGCCGTTCGAAGCTCCGTCCGCATCTGCTGCAGGACGAAAAGAATCGTTGCGGAAGAGAGGTTCCCGAAGTCCCGCAGCACTTGTCTGCTGGGCGCAGTCTGCTCTTCCGTCAGGCCGTATACCTGCGCGACCGCATCCACGATCCCTTTGCCCCCGGGATGAATCGCCCACAGCCAGGGAAGACGTTCCCCGTCCAGCAGTTTACCGATCTCCTGTGGAATCCGGTTCGTAATAAGTTTGGGGATAGCCGGAGACAAATATAAGTCGAAACCGAAATTGCCGACTTCCCAAGTCATCTCCTCGGCCGCTTCCGGAATGAGAACGGAGCGGTGATTCCCCAGCCCGAATATCCCTTGCCTTGATTCTCCCGTGCGCCCGATTACGCAGGCGGACGCTCCGTCCCCGAAAAATGACGCTCCGAAAAGAGCCTCTTTACCGCCGGACGGCTGTATATGCAGCGTGCACAATTCGACGCTAACGATCAGCACGTTCGCCTGCGGGGCGGAATCCGCTATTTCACGGGCCAGGCATACGGCACGCAGTCCCGCCGCGCATCCGATGAATTGAAGCGGAATCCGGGAGACTTCCCTGGACAAGCCCAGTTCTTTTACAAGCGAGGCGTCCAGTCCCGGCAGGAACTGCCCCGTGCAGCTGACGGTGATCAGATGTGTGATGTCCGAGGCGGAAAGACCGCTGTCCGCCAGTGCCTGTCCGGCCGCTTGACGCGCCAGCGGCACCGATTCTCTTTTATAAACCGCCATTCGTTCGGCAGTCGACGGGATAAGACCCGGCTCCGTATCCGGCAGATAACGGCATGAAGAAACCGGCGCCAGAAGACCGGGTTCGCAGGTGTACCGGGTTTCAACGCCGCACTGTTTGAACAGCCGTTTGGCCCAGCGGGCGGAATCGGGATAACGTTCCAAAGCCTGTGCCAACCGGAGGACTACTTCCGATTGTTTCAGCGGGTAGGCCGGAACGGCCGTACCTATTCCCAGAATTGCGGTTGCAGGAGTCGTCTGGTCCATCTACCGGTTCATCTCCTCGTCTATAAATAGGCCAGAACGGCCGAAAACAGCGAAAACGGCAGGCCGGTTCTCATGTTCAATCAGCCTCTATACTCATCTGTATTCACAGCGGGCGCAGCTTAGTACAGGCTATCCATTTCGGGCAGAATAATCGGCTGTGTCGCTCCATAGGCAAGTAACATACGGCTGACCGCCTTCATGTGACGCCGAGCATCGCGCGCCGGGAGCCTTGCGCGGCGCGAATCTAGGTTTGATTCGTTTTTGCGCATCCGCGTATTCGCAAGGACGTGTAACCGGGACACCCTGCCCCTGCCGTTCCCGCCAAATAAAAAAAGCCGCAGAAAGCGCGGCTTTTAAACTTATGAATTTTTGCCGAGAAAATAGCCGGTTAACTTCAGATACTCCGTGAAAGTAACCATCAGGCTCTTGTTATTGCCCCACCATTTCCGGGGAGTAAAGTTTTTGTCGGGGGCGGCCACATAATGCAGCTGAATGCCGGAATCTTTGAACGCCCGGTCGAAAAGCAGCTTGACCCTTCTCATATGGAAGTCCGAAGAAACGACGGTCACGGATTTGAACGCATGTTTCTCGATGACTTTTTTGGAAAACACGGCATTTTCATACGTGCTGTCCGCCCGGTCCTCCAGGACGATAGCTTGCTCGGGAACGCCAAGCTCCATGGCGTGTTCTTTCATGAGATCGGCCATTCTGCTGTTCCGGTACACTTCGCCCCCGGAAAACATGAGATACGGGGCAACTCCGTTTTTGTACAGCTCGGCTCCTTTCTCCGTCCTTTCCCCCCTGTCTCCAGAGAGAACGAGGATCACATCGGATTTAACCGGTTCTTCCGTATAGACGAGGAAAGAGCCCGCGTTTTTCACCGCGATCATCAGGACAATGAACAGTCCGAAAGCAAGTATGAGTTTAATTTGTTTTTTCGTCAAAAAGCCTCACTCCATTTACCGGATCCATGCCCCCTATCTTACCACAGATGGACGCCGCATTTCTTTCGGATCTCGTAAACGCGTAAAACGTAAAGCCTTCATTCGGCTCCGCGTTCTTCTCCGACGAACCCGTTGGCCGCGGCACCCTGGCCGACCACAAAGAGCAGGACGGCGATTGCGGCGAGCAGGAGAAGCGGAGTCGTCCACCCGCCTGTCGTGTCATGCAGGAACCCGAACAGAATCGGTCCGGCGGCGGCCAGCAGGTAACCGAATGATTGCGCCATGCCGGACAATTCGGCGGACTGCTGGGCGCTTCGCGTACGCAGGCTGAAGAACATCATCGCCAGACTGAATGCGCAGCCCCCGCCTATGCCGGCCAGGATGATCCACAGCGGCACGAGAGCAGTGCTTCCCAGCAGCAGTCCGAGAATCCCCGCGAGGAACAGCACGCACGTGAGCGTAACGAGGAAGCGCTGATTGGCCATTCTGGCCGCCAGAATGGGCACGACGAACGTGATGGGCAGAAGCGCAAGCTGCATCAGGGAAAGCATCCATCCGGCGTATTCGGCGGAAAGTCCTCTGGTGTTCAGGACAGCCGGCAGCCAGGCGACAAACGCATAGAAGAACGTCGACTGGAGTCCCATGAACAGGGTGACTTTCCAGGCCAGCGGAGATTTCCAGACGGAAACAGATTTTCCGCCGGAGGAATTCGCCGAAACAGCGGACACCCGGGCCGCCCCTTGGCGGGCTTTGCGGCTGCCGTTAACCAGCGGCAGCCAGAAGAGCAGGGCGAGAAGACTCAACGCGGCCCAGGCCCCCAGAGCGCCTTTCCAGCCGAGGCCGCTTGCCGCCGGTACGCTGATGCCGGATGCCGCCGCACCGCTCAAGTTCATCGACACGGAGTACACGCCGGTCATCAGACCGATCCGTGCGGGAAAATCCCGCTTGATCAGACTGGGAAGCAGCACGTTGCATAGGGCGATGGCGACTCCCAGCAGGGCGGTGCCCAGAAAGAGCGTACCTGCTCCCAACGCCGAACGGAGTAAGATGCCGACCGTCAGGATTGCAGCCGCGGCGAGCAGGACCGCCTCGATCCCGTACTTGCGCGCCCATTTGGGCGCGAACGGGGAAATAACGGCAAACATCAGCAGAGGCAGCGTCGTCAAAGTGCCTGCCAGCGTATTGGAGATGCCGAGCTCTCCCTTAATGGTGCCGATCAAAGGCCCGACGGATGTGAGCGGAGCTCTCAGTACGGCTCCGATAAACAAAATGCCGACGATCAGCAGCCAGCCGGCGGTTCGCGCCGTATCTTGATCCTGCCGCGCCAGCGGCAGTTCTTCGGGTGGTGTCATTTCTCTGGTGTTCATGATTGTTCCTCCAAGCGTTTCAGATCGTTTCTCGAGTGCGAGATATATTCGTGGACCGCCTCTGCGGCTTCTTCCACATCCTGACGGATGATGGCGTCGATCATTTTGGCGTGACTGCGGCGATAAAGTCCGATTTCCGGGATAAGCCCCGACAAACTCCGCACGGAATGATCCAGCGCTTCGGTCATATGCGCGTAAAGCTCGCTGAACAGCTCGTTATGCGCAGCTGTGACGACTGCTTGGTGAAGCCGGATATCCGCGCCCGAGTAGGCCTCCATGTCCCGGGATTCCTCCGCCGCCGCGCACGCATCCAGATGAAGCTTTAAGGAGTCGATGTCTTCATCCGTTCTGCGCTCCGCCGCAAGTCTTGCCGCTTCGCGCTCCAGCGCCTGCCGTACTTCCAGTGTCTCTGCCAGGGTGGATTGCCTGACCCGCTTCTGCAGAACGACGCCTAGGACACTGGACGAGCACACATACGTGCCGTCCCCCTGCTTCGTCTGAAGCAGCCCCGCATGAACCATGGCGCGCACGGCTTCGCGGATCGTATTGCGGCTGACGCCGAGCGCCTCCGACAGCTCCGGTTCCGGAGGAATACGCGTTCCGACGGGCCACTGGCCGGATTCGATTAAAGTTTGCAGCTGATCCGCAACCTGCTCGACCAGCGTTAATTTTTTCGGTTTCTCCAGCATATTTCGAAAACCTCCAAACATAGGATGATTGGTCTTTATCTAAAATAGCACAACGAGAGCGATCTGTAAACCGCCTCGCGCCATCGGTTTCCGGTGTGTATCGTAGCATTCCTTTATGGTAGCCGCCCGCATGTCCTCTCTTCGGTATGGCCTTGGTTTTCGACAAGACGGCCTCATCTGCTGCCCCGGAACATCTTCCGCCCATAAAAAAGGATTGTCCCATAATGAGACAATCCTTTGATGAATTCCCCGCCGGAGCAAATGCCCGGTATCCTCCGGCCGTTCGACGAGATACGCTTTTTTTTACAAGCTCCGCTCGTTTCGGGATTCGATGTCATAAATCTACGGCCGCCTCCGGTCAGGACGAAAGCTCCTTACCCTTGGTCTCGTCCCCCCAGAAGAGCACGGCCAATGCGCCGATCAGGATCATGACGAAAAAAAGGATGAAAATCGCCTGAATGCCGATTCCCCAGCCGACGAGTACACCGACCAGCAGCGGGGCGATGATGCCTCCTATCCGTCCGAACGAGGCGGCAAGTCCCGCACCCGTCGAGCGGATCGCCGTCGGATACAGCTCCGGCGTATAAGCGTACAGCCCGCCCCAGGCTCCGAGGTTGAAGAAAGACAAGCACATGCCCGCGGCGATCAGCATGCCTTCCGTGGAAGCACCGCCAAACCATACGGCGCTGAATGCGGTCAGCACAAGATAGGTGACCAGAACGAATTTACGGCCGAATTTCTCGATAAAATACGCGGCCGTAAAATAACCCGGAAGCTGAGCGAGTGTCATGATGAGCACATACTGAAAGCTTTTGACGAGCGTAAAACCTTTCAGCACCATCACCGTAGGAAGCCACAGGAACATCCCGTAATACGAAAACACAACCGTAAACCACAACACCCACAGCATCACGGTCGACCGGCGGTAATCGCGGGACCAGACGGATTTCACTTTCGCGGCAAATGAAGTTTCTCCCGACCGTTCTTTCCGGAACCTCGGAGGATCTTCAATCGCCCGCCTCAAATACAGCGCGTAAAGCGCGGGCAAGGCCCCGATGACGAAGGCGGACTGCCAGCCGTACTTCGGGATGACGAAGTACGCGATCAGCGCCGCCAGAATCCAGCCTCCCGCCCAGAAGCTCTCGAGCAGCACAACCGCTCTTCCCCTGTCCTGCGCGGGCATACTCTCCGACACGAGCGTGGACGCGACGGGAAGCTCCCCGCCCAGCCCGACACCCGCGATAAACCGCAGGATGCAGAGCACGGTAAAACTGGCAGCCAGAGCGGACAAGCCGCTGGCGGCCGAAAAAATAAGCAGCGTCCATAGCAGGACGGACTTGCGCCCGTAGCGGTCGGCCAAATAGCCGGCTATCGCCGCCCCGAAGGCCATCCCGACCGAGTTAAGACTGGTCAGTACACCGACCTGCCCCGCACTGAGCTTCCAGTGGACCGTCAGAGCCGCGACGATAAACGAAATAATGCCTACATCCATGGCATCGAACAGCCAGCTTAAACCGGCGCTGAACAGCAGTTTTCTCTGTTTAGGATTTTGAAGCATCGCGATAGCGCGCATTGGGCTTCTCCCTTGTCGTTTAGTAGGTATGGGTCCGCTTATTCTGCCCCTGTCCAAAGGGAACATTCCGGCATCCCCCTATTCTTTTCCAGTTAAGAGGATAAGCGGACCGGGTAATTCACTATTTTACCCCCATTCACTTAAATTGGCTAACCTTTTCAAGAAAAATAAAAGATGTTAAGAAACCGGGAGGAACAGACACCATGAGGAATAAAAACGAGCCGGAGAGAACTTCCGAAGAACAGCTTTTTAAGCAGTTGGAGAAATATCCCCGGCAGAAACTGCACAAAGAGGATGTCGAGCGCGTCACCGAAATGGTCCGCGACTATCAGGGGAAGATCAAAGCGCATCTGCACGAACAGCAGGAGAAAAAGACGAACCGCTGGGACCGGATGGCCGATCACGTTGCTGTCCTGGCCGGCAGCTGGTGGTTTGTTACGGCATCCGCCGTCACCATTACGGTGTGGATGCTCGTCAACAGCGAAAGAAATTCGTTGTTTATTTTGAGCTTCTCCCTGTCCATCCTTTCCCTGTTTCAATCGACACTGATTCAGAAAAGCCAGAACCGCCAGGCCGCCAAGGACAAACAGGAGCAGATGCTCGACATCGCCATCAATTATAAAGCCGAGCAGGAGAACCTGGAAATTCAGCAAAACTTAAAGGAGCTTGAAGTAAAGCTCCAATGGATCGAGCTCCGGCTATCCGCCCGCTCACGCGCCAAAAGGCGCCCCGGAAGGGCCAAAGCCCCGCGCGCAAGGCAGAAATAAGCAGGTTTAAAACAAGCTCCAGTCAAAGCGCCCCGACAGCTTCTCAAGCAGATCGACGCCCGCAACGCTGTTGCCTTTGCGATTAAGCGCCGGCCCGATAACACCGATTCCGTACCGGCCGGGCACGAGAGTCAGAATGCCGCCGGAAACGCCGCTTTTGGCCGGCAGTCCGACGCTGATGGCGAACTCCCCGGAGGCGTTGTACATGCCGCAAGTGGTCATGAACGTTTTGGCGATCTGTACGAAACGCCGCGGAATGAGCGTTTTCCCCGTGAGCGGATCTTGTCCGTCAAAAGCGAGAACCAAGGCCATCCGCGAAAGATCGCCGCATGTGACCCGGATCGAGCAGTGGCGGAAATACACCTGGAGAACTTCTTCGACACTGCCGTCCAGAACCTCGTTCTCTTTCAGAAAATACGCCAGCGAACGGTTCATATGTCCGGTCTCATTTTCCGACCGGTATACCGCCTCGTCATAATCCAGCTTGTCGTTTGCGGCGAGTTCCCGGAAAAACGACAGCACTCTCGCCGACTTCGCCTCGGGCCCGTCGCCTTTGATTAACGAAGACACGGCGATCGCTCCCGCGTTGATCAAGGGATTAAACGGGATGCCCGGCTCGACCAGCTCCAGCTTCAGCATGGAGTTGAAATCGTCGCCCGTCGGCTCTTTGCCGACCTTGGAGAAGACGGTTTCTTCCCCGTGATCCATTAGCGCCAGTATCAGCGTAAACACTTTGGAAATACTCTGCATCGTAAAAGGCAGCCCGCAGTCCCCCGCGGACAAATGTTCCCCCTGCCCGTTCAGCAGATGAATGCCCAGTGCGGACGCCGGTGATTTAGCAAGCTCCGGAATGTACGACGCCACGTTTCCCCGGGAAGTCAGCTTGCGGCTTTCTTCGACCCACTGCGGAAGCGCCGCCTGGATGGCATTGAATTCATGATCGGCATTCATGGACTTCTCTCCTCTATCTCCATTTCGTTTTATAATTTGTCGCATTCTTTCCGCATTCCTTCTCGATAAAACAAGTATGACCGCCAAACGAAAAAAAGATGACAGAAACGCGGGGCGCTTCTGTCATCTTTTATTTAAATTCTTGCGCTTCCGCAGCTTCGGCCGCTTCGGCATACTTGCTCAGCATAAGGGAGAAGATCAAATCCGTTTCTTTCTGCCTGTCGCTCTCCGTCCAGATTTGGCCTTCCATGAGGTCGACCAGCTTCTTGCTGATTGCCAGATCCAGACTCGTTTCATAGACGGGAACGGAAGATCCGCCCGCTTTGCCGTCGGCCGCTTCCAGCAGGAACTCCAGTTTATCGGGTGTAATGAGCGGCGCTTTGACGGCAAAACGGATATGATGAGTATCGGGATGTTCCGTATCCGGCAGATTGACCGCCGCGAGGGTAAGTTCGCCGGATCGGGCGTTCTTGGAGGCATGATCAAGCAATTTGACCAGCACATCCCGGATCTTCACCGGATCGCCGACTACGACGGAAGGAAGTCCGGGCGCCGCGTCGAGGCGGATTGTTCGGCCTCCCGTATTTCGGATTTCGTACAGATTCACGGCTTCTTCCAGAGCAGGAAGCAGTTCGAAGGGCTCCGCCTCCACCGCCACGCCGCCCGATTCCATTTTGCTGTAGTCCAGAATGTCCGTTACGAGAGTAAGCAGCGAGTTGTTGCTCGTTTCAATGATGTTCATATAGCTCTTCTGCTCTTCGCTCAGCTCCGTATCCTGCATCAGATCCGTCATGCCCATGATGCCGGTCATCGGGGTCTTGATCTCCTGCCCGATCATGGCAAGAAGCTTGCTCTTGATCCGAGACGACTGCTCGGACGCCGCATGGGAATCCCGGAGAATCTGCTGGGCTTCACGCAGCTCCGCGACCGCATGTTCAAGCTCCACCACGTGGGCAAGAAAGACCGCCATGGCGCTCAGCGTTTTGAGATCGGTCTCCGAAACGGGATAAGACGGATGATCGAGAATACAGATCGTGCCGTAAAACTGACCGTTCTTCAAAATAATCGGCAGTCCGATAAAAGAACGGCTTCCGAGCGCACGGGTTACTTCCAGATCCGCGGTAAGGGGACTTGAAGCCGTGTCGGAAATGACGAGAGGCTCGCCCGCACGGCGTCCCACGAGACTACAGTAGCTGATGTCGAAAGGAAGCTCATCCCCTTCCTTCACGAGCTGTTCCCGCCGGTTGAACGCCTTCAGAATCGTATTGGTCCGTCCGTCGTTCGTTGCGACAAAAATGGTATTCACTTGAAGCAGTCCGCTGACGACTTCAATTATATGAGCGGCGGCTTCCTCTATATTGTTATAAAAACCGGATGGGTCCTGGTGCCTGTTTGTCATAGCTATCACACAGCTTTCTCTACTTTCAGATAACGATCTTTCTAAGTGTACTATATTTCCGTCTCTTTCAGGCATAAAGGTTTTGAAAAAACAGAATATTTCTAGAAATCCCATCTAAATTCACGGAAATAACAACGGTTGCCGGAAAATCGCAAGATTTTGAAAGAAATCACGGGATAATAGCCTTACACAAACAACTGGACCTTCTTCTCAAAAGGGGTGTCGTATACCTTTCCCTTCATAAGCTGTTCCAGATAAGGACGGATCAGGTCCGCCTGCGTGGAATGAAAGCTTTCGCCGCCCCACCGCTCGATCGTTCGCTGCTGGGTTTCTACGATGGCGATGTCCTGATTCAAGGCTTTTTTCAGAAAAGGGGTCAGCACCCGCTTCTTCAGCCCGTTCGTGAACCGGCCGCGCTTCATCGTGATAATCGCATAAATATCCTGGTAAGCGAACGAAGTCGGCCTCATCACGGCCGTAATAAGCAGCGTCAAACCTTTGGCGGAAGAGTATTCGATCTGGGCGACGCCGGGCATATAAAACCGGCCGAAGCTCCGCTGCCTGTCCCGCTCGAATAAACGCGAGATAAGACCGGCCTGCCCGGATTCTCCGGTATATTCGATTTCAACGGCGGCGCCTTCCGCGCGGATGCGGGCGTTCACGGTCTGGCGGCCGCTGTCCGTACGGATGAGGCCGGCGTGGACATAGTGCGTGTGCGTGGCGTCCAGCAAATTTTCCGCCGCGTTAAGCAGCGAACCCCGGACGGCCGTTTTCCAGACGAAGGAGTAATACTCCGGGTTGTTCATAAACGGCAGGGCCAGAGGCTCCGGAACGGATACTTCCTGCGGTTCCCCTGACCGCGCCCCGCCGCCGAGCCGGGCCCACAGAAAGCCGTCCCGCTCCCGCAAGGCCACCGGCGACGCGTCGTGGTGGGGACCCGGCTTGAACGTGCACAGCCCCGGTACCCGGGTGCAGGCTCCTGTCCCGTCGAACTCCCACCCGTGGTAAGGGCAGACCAGCTTCCCCGCTTTCAGCCTGCCTCCCGAAAGCGGCACGTTCCGGTGCGGGCAGCGGTCCAGCAGCGCGTGCGCGCCCTCTTCCGTGCGAAACAGGACGAGCGGTACGTCAAGCACCGTCAGCCCGAGCGGCTTCCGCTTCAGGTCCCGCGACGGACAAAGCGGGAGCCAGTGCTTTTTCAGCTCGGCATAGAGAACTTCCTTCTCGGCGTCCGTCTGGCAAACATCGTTCCTCGTCAGATTCATAATCGGTACTTCCTCATCACGGGTACCCCAACTCCATTCAAAAGATGACTCAATCCGAGCCATACGGCCCGCCGCCTCAGAGGCAGATGCCGGATGTAGACGGCGCTGTATTCGATGGCCGGGCGGCCTCCCCGGATCCGTTTGAAGTGCGCGGCGCCGGAGCTTAAATGCAGCAGCTTCCTTTCCTCGGCGGCCCGGGTCAGCACCAGGCTCATCAGCATCCGGTACAGCCCTTCCTTCTGCGGAAGAGCGGTGTTGTAACCGACCAGCGGAGCCGTAATGACACCGGCTTTATCGAAACAGCCGATTACGCCCTGCAGCACCCCCGAGCTGTCCCTCAAACCGCGGATCCGCAGCAGCCCGTGCCGATGGCAATTGGCGATGTAAGCCTCCGTGAAACGCGGATTCAACCGGGAATATTTACGGATGTACAAATCCTCGTAAAGCTCCACGATGCGCGGATAATCCGACGGCTCAATCTCTTCGTGCTCCACAATCCGCAGCGGCGAGCGCCGGAGCAGCTTTTGGTCCCATACATTGTTCGGTTTGTGCAGGTAATCCGGCTCGCGCCCCTCGAAAAAATACACCTGCCGGCTCGGAACGAGAATCCACCCCAGTCCGGTCAGGTCTTTCATCAGCTGCAGATTCGTCACCTCGTTCAGCGACCTGAAAATGACCGCATGCGACGGAAAACGTTCCAGCAGTCCGGCGGTCAGCACACGGACATCCTCTTTCGGCAGCTCTTCATACAAATTCGTCGAGAGCAGCCAGTTATTGACGTGTACGTTCCGGTTGATCCGGGCGCTTTTCAGCAGCGGCGAAAGGATGCCGATCACTCCCCGCAGCACGCCTTTCAGCAGCTCGCTTTTGAAAAGAACCAGCTCTTCCAGCGCGTAGGACACATAGGTCGAGTAAGGCGAACAAACATAGGAGCTGTCATACTCCGTTTCGTTCACCGTCACGGGAAGCAGCTGCTCCCCGGCCCGGACCAGCTCCACCTTCGTACGGACATTCCGGATATACGCATCGGCGCCTTTGCCGATCAGCGGCTCGGTGTAGGCCGCCGTCATTGCGTTAGCCGGATGATTTTTACCCGGCCCGGTCTCATTCGAGGGGGAATCCCCCGCTCCAGCTCCGCTTTGCGGCGTTTGTCCTGCCTGCCGTTCTATAAATTCAGCCGGCTGTGTCATTCGCTACCTCCCCGGCCGTTTACGTGTAACGGCTGTCTAATTCTTCGTCCAGCGAGCTTCTTCCCCGGCAAAGCGCCTCGAAGGAATCCGCCACCCGGACGCATTCGTCGTACCCGAGATTTCCCGAATGAGCGGCAAGGATAGGATATTCGCCTTCCACCGGCGCTTTTCTCATATCGAAAAGATAATGGTTGCCGCAGCCGTCCATCGCAAAAGAAACGGATAACGGCATGTATTCGGGCAGCTCGTACGCCAGATTCATCTCACGGAATTCGGAAGTGGAGAAAAACTGGAAATATCGTTCCCCGGTCCGAAATTCCCCTCCGTTCGAGTAACGCAGAAATTCCGCATACGCGCCCGGCAGTTTCCCCTGCGGCATACGCCATCTTGTCGGATCGATCGGGATATATTGATTGTAAAAGGGCGAGTTTACCGGAAAAGGGTTCTTCTGTCTCGCGGCGATTTCCCGAATTTCTTCTTCCGTCAAAGGCAACTTCCATGTTTGATGGAAGCTCTCAAGAACTTCCTCCGCGGCCCCCGCTTCTTTAGCGAACACTTCGTCGAAAAAATAGTCCCGCAACGGCAGGCACCTCCTCTTCTGTCTTTAGTCTTATATGGAAAAAAGAGCCTCCGCGGCGCAGCACGCCCTCAGTTCAAAGCTTCTCCGTCCCATTCGATATCGGCGGTTGCCGCATCTTTAAAAGGAATCCGCCTGCGCAGCGAGTCGAAAACCGTTTCGGCCAGACTGCCCGCATGCAGCAGCGGCACCCACGGGTCTTGCCTGCTGAAAAGCACATCGCGCCCATGCCGGAAATCGTGGAACCACCGCCCGATTCCCGAGGGGCTAAAGCCGTGGTAAAAGGGATTCGCCAGCATCGCGTACCCGATCATCGGGGGAGCTTCCGCAGGCTCCGGGCATTCGGGGTTTTCGGGGCTTCTGGGGCTTTCGAGGCTTCCGGGGCCTCTCCGGATTGCCGCCGGATTTTCCAAGGAAGTGCGGCCGTCGGCAAAAAGCTTCCCCTCGGTCACTTCGGAAAGCCGTTCTCCCCTGCGGCCGAACGGCTTCATCAGCCCGGCGTTGTCTGCGAGATGCAGTCCGCTCGTCGCCCTCGGGTTGCATTCCAGCACGTGCAGGGTGCCGTCCTTATCTTCTATGTAATCGAATGCCACATGCCCCGTAAAATCCAGCTTGCGGACCAGTTCGGCCGCGAAGCGGTCGATTTTCTCGCGATGCACCGGCTTGAAGTAATAGCCGGAAGCCTGGCCGAGCCGGTACAGAGGCTCGTAGGAACCGTACGCGGCGATTTCTCCGTCCACGGCCAAGTGATAGCTGCACAGCTCCCGGCCGCGGATGTACCGCTGCGCGATCCAGGGCCGGTGCGCGGACGGCGCAAAGCCCTCCGGAAGCCGGGAAGGAGCCAGAAGCGCCTCCGAAGCGAAGCGGCTGTACACCGGTTTGAACGCGAATGCGGACGGATCGCCGAGTTCTTTCAATTGAGCGGCGGATATAAGCAGCTTCGTCTCTGGCGTCTGCGCGGACATTCCTTCCGTCAGTCCGGAGAAGTTCCATTTGTTGTGCAGCGAGTTCAGGACTTCGAAATCGTCGCAGAACACGCGGCAGTACCGGGCCAGCTCTTCCCGCCCATGGGCGATATAAAAGATTTCCTCGCTCGTAGGCAGGAGCAGATCGATTCCGGCAGACCGGATAATGGCCGCCAGCGCGGCAATAAATTCCCGGCATCCTTCTCTCGGAGAAGGAACATGGAAGAATTCTTTTATCGCCCGTGAGCCGCGGCACACCGGAAATTTGACACTGTCCGCGGCATATACGTTCCACCCGGAATCCCGGAACCGCCTCGCCAGATCCAGAGCCGCGTAGGATCGGCAGCCTGTGAGGAGCACATTCATCTGCTGCCGATCCACCCTTCTCTTGCCGTCATATCCGGCTCTACGGCATAGGCGCGCTCAATTCTGCGCAATTTCGTCAAGCCCGGCTGGAACGAGTAAGGCGCAAACGTGATTTCCGGAGGCCGGCAGCCGTGCCGGGCGAAAATCCCGGCCAACTCCCGCCGGAGCGGTCCGGTGACGTCCGGCACTCCTTCTTTCGTGCGGACCGATACCTCCAGACGTTCCCGGTCACGCTGGATGACTTTGTATTCGGTGATTCCGTCCGAAGCCAGCATCACCGCCCGCCGGATGAAATCCGGGAAGACCGGAACGTCCTGTCCTCCGTCCATACTCCGGCCGAAGAACAAGTCGTCCGCGCGTCCGCTGACGGATTCGACCGCCGTGAACACCGAACCGCAGGGACAAGGTTCATCCCGGAGCGTGAGCAGATCGTTCAGCCGGTAGCGGATGATGGGCTGGGATGTACGGGAAAAATCCGTAATCACCGGCATAAACGTCCGCCGCTCGGAATCTACGTACTCCCGCTGAATCACGGCGATATCCTCATTGAGATGCAGCGTCCCGTGTTCGCAGGTTGCGCCCAGAAACCCTTCGGTGCATTGATAAATCTGGTGCAGCCGGGTGTTGAAAGCAAGCTCGATCTCCTGCCGGTCGACCGGTTCCAGCACTTCCGCGACGGAAATGATTTTGTTCGGCGCAATCGCCAGTTCTCCCCTCTGCTTCGCTTCCGCCAGCAGCCGGAGCATGGACGGCGGGGCGATCAGGAGAGTCGGCTGCAGCCGGCCGAGCCGCTCGATATGCTCCGGGACCGGGCGGATCATGTCGAAGAAGCTGAACTGGATTCTTCGGGATTGCACCGTCTGGTACAGGTTGCTGTCCGCCCGGAGAAAGAAGGCGATCCGGTGCTTCCGCAGCAGGGAACCCGGCAGAGCTCTCGCCAGGGCGGCGCCCGCCCACGCCGCTCTTTCCTCGGCGCTGACGATGAACAGCCCGCGGTTGCCCGACGTGCCGGAAGAAAGCCCGACGGTAACCCCGTTCAGCTCGGGGGTAAAGTCGCGCTCCCGCTCGGCTTGAAGGGCCGCATGGAGCGCTTCGTCCTTCGTGATGCCCGCGGTGTTCAGCTCGTCGAAGGCATCCATCATGGCCGTCTTGTCTATGGTCGGCCATTCGCGCCAGCTATCCGGCGGGAGACCTTCAAACAGGCGGGCGTAGAAAGGCGACTTGCGCCGGGTTTCTTCCAGAAATGCCCGGACCCGCGCGTTTTGCCAAGCCTCAAGGTCTTCCCGGCTTTTCCATCTTTGCCCGTTCCATTTGGTCAGGGCGTATTGTTTGAGCAGCAGGATGAGTTTCACAGGAGTTCAATGCCCTCCTTTCCGCAAAGTTCCCAGGCTTCCGCACAATGGGTAAAAAGAAGGCGCATCTCCGGCTGCCTGCGGTGCAGCTCCACGAGATTGCCGAAAGTACGTTTGTAGTCCCGCCTGCCGTCGAACAAAATAAAAGCGGGCGGACTGGGCAGCCGGTTTTCCCGCACGGCCTGCGCCGACCAGCTTGCGTCCGCGCCGAGCAGCACGGGATTTCCGTCCGTTCCCCTCAGAAAGACGCCGATCTGGTGAGCGGCATGGCCGGAAAGATCCACGGCGGTCACACTCCCGTCGCCAAAGAGGTCCCAGCCCCGCTCGAACGGGCGGCACGCGGCGGGCAGCGCCGCTTCCTGGCACTGCTCCACCCAGTTTGCCCGGGTCTCGAAATCCGGAGGAATCAAGTCCGGGAGCACCGCTCTTTTTACCGCAGCCAGACCTTTTAAGGAAGCGACCGAATCATAGCCCGCCTTCGAGCAGATGAACTTCGCGTTCGGAAAGTCCGCCAGCCCGCAGATGTGATCCGCATGAAAATGCGAAATTATGACCGCAGTCACATCCTCCGGAGCGTATCCGGCCGCCCTTACATGCTCCGCGGCGGTTAGATGTCCCCCCGTCTCCACCGGAGTCGTCCAGCGGTACAGCGCATAGGGAAGCCGGCGTGTCGCCTCCGCAAAACGCGGGGAATATCCCGTATCAAACAAAATTAACCCTTCGGACAGATGTTCAAGCATGGCAAAAAGGCCCGGAAACGCGACGGACCGCCATTTCCCCCCGCGGAGTGACAGGATCTCCAACTGCTTGCAGGTACCCGTGCAGTGCATCGTCAGTTTCATGCGTGTCCCTCCTGTTCCCGCCACCACAAGCTGAACCGCCGGATGCCGTCCGCGACGGAAACCCGGGGCTTGTAGCCGAGCTCCCGCTCCGCTTTGGAAATATCCAGCGTCTGGCTGAAGGCCAGCAGCGCCACCGTGTATCTCGTGAGCATCGGTTCTTTGCGCGCGAAAGGAAGTGCGGCGAACGCTTCCATCGCCGCCGCCGCGCCGTAAGCTGCCGGATACGGAACCTTCCGGGCGCGGAAGGGCATCTCCAGCAGCCGGAAAAGCTCCGCCAGCAGCTCGTACACATAGACGGGCTCTCCGTTGGTGATGTTATACTTCTGCCCGTCACAGGTCTTATCGGCGCGGGCGCAGCACAGAAGCGCTTCCGTCACGTTGTCCACGTAGGTGACATCCATAAACGCGCGTCCGCCGCCGAAAACGGGCACGAACTTCTCCTCGTTGGCCCGCAGCAGACGCGGGAAAATCGCCGTGTCACCGGGACCGAAAAGCCCTCTCGGCCGGATCGTGATCACCGGAAGACCGGCCTTGCGGGCGGCGTCCAGTTCGCTTTCCGCCAGACGTTTCGTCTGCGCGTAGGCATTGACGCCTCTCATCGGCAGCGGTTCTTCTTCGGAGATGCCGTAGCGGTCCCGGTAGTCGAAATAGATCGACGGGGTGGACACATGAACGAGTCGCCGGACGCCGTGCTTCATGCAGCCCCGGATGATCTGCCGCGTCCCGGTCACATTGGATGTGTAGAAATCGCGGTAAACCCCCCACGGAGAGGACATCGCTCCGCAGTGGAAAACAATCTCGTGGCCGCGGACGGCCTCCGGCATTTCTTCCGACGCCAGGTCCATCCGCGCAAAGTCGGCCCCTTCTTGCGCCAGCTTTCTTCCGGCTTCCGGGTTGCGGCCGACCGCCGTCACCTCATAACCTTCCTCCAGCAGGCGGCGGATCAGATTTCCTCCGAGAAAACCTGTCGCCCCCGTCACTAACGCTTTCATAGTAACCATTCCATTCGATGTCGTAAGTGGTAATCTCTTTAAGCGGCACACGTTTTGCCCGCGCTTCTCTCCATAAGTCCAGCAAAATCCGGCCTTGGGCCAGAGCAGGTCCCCAGTCGCCCGGACTGAAAATCACATCCCTGCCCCGCGCAAGGCTGGTAATCCAGTGACGCAGCCCGGCAGGCGTTCCGCACGCGGCCGCTCCGTACATCAGCATCGCAGCGGCAATCATCGCGGGACGGCCTCCGGGTGAAGGGCTTATAACCGTGTCCGTGCAGTCCGTCAGGGCCCGGTCTATTCCCTCATCGGGCGTAAACAGATGCAGCCCGCTCGTTGCCCGCGGATTGCACTCCAGCGGATAAATAACGCCGGCTTCATTGACGATAAAGTCAAACGCGATCTGTCCCGTAAACCCGATTTCACGGACAAAATGCTCCACCCATCCGAAGAGATCCTGACGTCCGCAGGTTTTGAAATAAATAGTCGCGCCCCGTCCCGCCGTGAAATCCGCGGCGTAATCCGCATACGCGGTCAACCGGCCCTTGTGGGCAATGGCATAGACGCAGTATTCCTGCCCTTCGACGAAATGCTGAGCGATCCAGGGATTCTCATGCGAAACGTTAATCCGGGGCCGTACTTCACCCGGACTGAACAGACGTATGTGATTCGCGAATCTGGAGAAAACAGGCTTCAGCACCCATTTCCGCGTGCCCTCCCGTTCCAGAAGCGCGTGCATGTCCTCCTCCGTTTCCAGAAGGACCGTATGGGGTGCAGGCAGTGCCATCTCCTTTACCCGGCGGATAAAGGACGCTTTATCATGAAGGGCGATCAGCTTGCCGAAATCATCGGCCAGCACGGTGCAGCCCTGCAGCTTGTTCTTTATTTGAGCGATATAATAAATTTCTTCGCACGTCGGGATCAGCAGGTCGATGCTCTGCTCCAGGACGATTGCCTGCAGCGCTTCCGCAAAAGCGGACGGATTGTCCCGCGGTCCCGGGATGCGGATAAACTTCTCTATGCAGCGCGAAAAGCGCAGCAGAGGGCTTGCCAGACTGTCGGCCGCATAAATCGTATGGCCGAGGGCCGATAGCTGGCGGGCCAATTCCAGCGCGGCGGGCGCCCGGCCGCCGGTAATGAGGATGCGGCGGCTTCCGGACTTCTTGCTAGTACTCAAGAAGAAGCCCGCCCAGGGACAGCCCGGCCGAGATGCCGATAACGGCCGTCAAGTCTCCGCGTTTCAGCCGGCCCAGCCGGACCGCTTCGTGCAGCCCCATCGGCAGCGAGGCGGCGATCATATTGCCGTGATGTTCGATGATGTTCATCAATTTGTCGTCCGGAATCCGCAGCTTTCGCTGAAGCAGCCTCATCGCCATGGCGCTTCCCTGATGGGGAATGACGAGGGCGACGTCTTCCAGCGTGACGCCGGCTTCTCCGAACAGCTTTTTCAGAAAATCGGGCAGCAGCTTGGACGTCTTCTTAAACAAGGCTTCCCCCTGCATATCGAACAGGAAATCCGCGATACGATCCGGCTCGTAAGCGATCGAGGGCAGCTTGGAGCCGCCCCCTCGCACCTCGGAGAGCGCCGCGCCGGAGCCGTAGGTTTCTATACGGGAAGCCACGATCCCCGAGCTTTCGCCCGCAGGTGTTTTCCCGACTACCACGGCGGCCGCTCCGTCCCCGAACAGGATCGCGCTTTCCGACTGGCTGTAATTCAGGCCGACCGAGGCGATTTCCGGGGCCACCAGCAGGACACGCTCATACCGGCCCGCGTCGATCAGATAGGAAATCAGATCCAGACCGGCCAGAAACGACAGGCAGGTGGAGTTGACGTCCAGACACGGAATGCCCGAATCGCCCAGCTTCATTTCACTTTGGATCAGCGCCGCCGTACATGGAATGGGCTGCTCCGGAACCGCATTCGTACAAACGATGCAGTCGAGCTGCTCCGCTTCCAGACCTGCGTCCGCCAGTGCCGCGAAAGCGGCCTTCGCCCCCATCTGCGAAACACTTTCGTTTTCCGCGTAATGCCTGACTTTTACCCCCGATTTTTTATACACCCAGCCCTCGGGTTTGCCGAGCCTTCTATCCAAATCTTCCGCGGTTACCCGCTTTTCCGGCAGATAGGCCCCAGTTCCCAAGACCTTCACTTGTCGAGTTTTCATGCTGTTCCCGTCGCTTTCCGTTTATTTTAACAAGCTTCCTGCAGCCCTCTGCAGCTCCGCCCCTGGCGGAAACATGAAAAGGACCCGGTGCAGGCAGCGAGTCGAATTGACCTAGGTCTTAAGAATCACATTCGACATTTCACCTCGTTTTCCTGCTTTTGTTAAAGCCGATAAGAATTCTCTTATCCGGCCTCCGCCCTCTTTTTTCTATGAAAGGAGGAAGTAGACAGGGACACAAACGGGTTGGCCCCCCCTCGCATATCTTATTGCATGTCTTTCGATAGATTTTGATAAATGGAGATGAAGCGAGAATGAGCGAAGCTTCCGGAAGCGGCAGAACCCCCATTGATGTTCTGATCCCGGCTATCGACAAAGATTTGGAAACTCTTCCTTTCGTCATTGACGGACTCCGCCGGCATGTCAAACATCCGATCGGCAGCATCTATATCGTTTCGCCCGACAGTCCCCGGATCAAGAAACTTTGCAAGGTTAAAAAATGCAAGTTTGTGCATGAAAATTCCGTTCTTCCCCTGACGAAAAAAGACATCCGTTACCGTTCCAAACGATGGGACCGCTCAGGCTGGCTGTACCAGCAGCTGCTGAAACTAAACGGCGATAAAATTTGCGGCAACCGCTATTTTCTCGTCACTGACGCGGATACCGTGCTTATTCGCCCTCACCGGTTTCTGGAAAAAGGCAAGCAGGTGTTCTTTACCCGGAACTGGAGCCACCAGGAATATTTCCGCATTCATGCCAAACTCCTGGGACAGAAAGCCACTTCCCGCCCTTCCTATGTCAACCACTATATGCTCTACGACAAAGTCAAGCTGTCCCGCCTGAAAAAGGCGATCTCGGCCCGTCACAAAATGCCGTGGTACAGGGCTATTCTCAACAACCTGAACACGACCAAGCAGTTCGGTTTTTCCGAGTTCGAAACGTACGGCAACTTCGTTCATGCCAGGTATCCGGGCACTTCCCTGTTAAAACCCGCCCGCAACAAGGAATTCAAAAAAAGCATCCGGTTCGTCCCTCACAGCGAAAGGGAGAAATGGGCCGGCAAATTCCGGTCGCTCTCGTTCCATAAACGGGGAGGCTACTATTTCAAAGCCAAAAAAGCCAAATAGCAGCCGGTCGGCCGGCGAATTTTTCTTGACCAGCACTTTTCAGACAAGGAGGAAGGGTCGTGAAAATCATTTTGCTGTCGGGGGGATCCGGCAAGAGGCTTTGGCCGCTGTCCAACGAAATCCGGTCCAAAACGTTCTTGAAGCTGTTACCGGCGCCTGACGGCGGCAGAGAGTCTATGCTTCAGCGCGTGTGCAGACAGCTCGATGCCGCCGGGCTGCTCAGTTCGACATCTATCGTTACCCACTTCAGCCAGCTTGAAATCGTCCGAAGCCAGGTCGGCGAAAAAATTCCGGTTTTGGCGGAGCCGCACAAAAGAGGGACGTTCACGGCGATCGGTCTCGCCAGCCGGTACCTGCACACCCAAGGCATAAGCCCCGACGAGATCGTCTGTTTTATGCCTGCCGATCCGTTCGTGGACGCCGCTTTCTTCGAGAAGGTCGCCTCCCTCCCCTCTGTGCTCGCACAGTCCGGCGCCCGCATGGCTCTGATCGGCACGAAGCCGTCCTTCCCGTCCACCCAGTACGGGTACATCGTACCGGTGCCTGCGCAGAACCGGGAGGCAGTACCGTATCTTTCCGTCGCGGAATTCGCGGAAAAACCGGACGAACAGGGCGCTTCGGCGCTCTTGTCCCGGGGAGCTCTCTGGAACAGCGGCGTGTTTGCTTTTGCGAATTCATTCATGCTGGAGGTTCTGGCATCGCGCGGTTTGCCGGACGATTACGGGCAGCTGCTCGGCTTGTACGACAAACTGCCGGAACTGAGTTTTGACGAGGAAGTCGTCGAGAAGACGAAGCCGATCGTTGTCCTCCCGTACGAAGGCAGATGGGACGACTTGGGGAGCTGGCAGGCGCTTGCTCCGCATTTGGAAAGCCGGGCCGTCGGCCCCGGCGAAGTATCCGACGATTCGGCGAATACGCACATCGTCAACGAGCTTTCCTCCCCTGTACATGTCATCGACGTGTCCGGGATTATCGTAGCGGCAAGTCCCGACGGAATTCTCGTAGCCAGCAAAACAGGCAGCAGCCGGATCAAGCAAATCAATCCGGGTAAAGGCAGAGCTCCCATGTACGAGGAGTACAGGTGGGGTACCGTCACTACGCTCGGCAGTACGGACAACGCCGCAACGGAGGTCGTCATTCGCCGGGTTACCGTGCTGCCCGGCAGATCTTTTCCCTACCGGGCCCACGGCAGCGCGAAAAAAAGCTGGACGCTGCTGTCCGGTTCCGGCCAAATGATAATGGACGGGCATTTAGCCGTCGTCAAAGCCGGGGACGTCTTTTATCTGAAACCGGGCACAGGACATGCGCTGCTCGCGGATTCCTCCGGTCCGGTCGAGCTGATCGAGATCGAATTCGGTCCTGAGGGCGAAAAGCCCGCGTCCGCCGCACCTTCTCTATCTTGGGAAGAAGCGCTGCTGCTGTGCGGGGACGGCCGGGAACCCGATCCCGGGAAGGGATGAGGCCATCTTGAGATGGCCTTTTTTTTATTCCGCGCTGACAGCAACTGATGTGGGACACAAGTGGCCGGCCTTTAGATCGTGAAAAAAGGAAGAAAGGCATGCCGTTCGCCTTCTTCCTTTTCTATTTCCTTCTATAATCGTTCTCTTGCATACTGTGGGTGACCGCTGTCATAAGACACCGCACACCGCCGGGTAGTTTTCTTGCTTTTGTGTTTCACCGCTTGCCGTCCTTTCCCGCTTCTCAACCGGAGGCGATTAGCTTTGCCTTTCCCCTTTTAGCCATTCACTCCCACATTCTCGTTCTCATTCTCGTTCTTGCTTTAGCCCAGTCCGTCGAGAAATTTTTTTACAACGGCATAATACCCGTCAGGATCGTCGGAATGAACTCCGTGGCCGCAATCTTCAAACATTTCGAGGAAAGTATTCGGCCGCCGGGACTGCATCCATTTCGCCTGTTCGGCGTTCATGACAAAGCTTTTTTTGCCGTGAATGAGCAGGATAGGACATGTCGACGACATCCAGTCTTCCCACCACTGCCCGTTGCTGTTTTCCTGGGAAGACTTCATTCCCTTTAAATCGGTCCGGAATCCCCAGCCTTTCTCATCCTCAAACACGCTTTCGGAAAAATAATCGATCGCTTTAAGTCCCAGCCGTGCCAGCGAATCCCTCAGATCTTGCAAGGTCGGAGAACGCTCGGGAAGTTTCTCGGCAAAGGAAAGGTCGGCGTCAATTTCCGCCCCGATATCTTCTACGATCACGGCCCGGACATATTCGGGATGACGCGCCGCGAACTGATACGCATTGATGCCACCGAGCGAGTGGCCCAGGATGACAACGGGCTGACCGCCCAGCTCCTGACGGACCAGATTCAGGATATCGGTGACGTAACTCTCTCTGGAATAATCCGTGTCGGCCGGATGCCCGCTCCAGCCGTGTCCCCGCTGGTCGAGACCGATGACCCTCCAGTCTTTTTGCAGCCGGGAGGCCAGGTCCGTAAACGTTCCAGCATCGTTCATATGTCCGTGCAGCAGCAGAAGTACCGGTTTATCGGCACCGCCGTAATCCACGTAAGAAAGCTCGTTGGCTCCGGATCTGAAATAGCTGCGTTTTGCGGATGAATGATCCTTGCTTTGCTCCATCATCTAATCTCCTCTTTCTCGTCAAATTTTTGCTTCCTGGACTTCCTTTCGGGAATCTCTCCTGGACTTTGTACTCAGTATAACGCATAATAGTGACAACTCTTGTCATAATTAAAAAAATGGAGCCTATACATGTCCAAATCAAAAAGACTCATGGAACTGATGATGACGGTGAACCGGAAGCGTAAGTTTACGGTGGGAGAGCTCGCGAGGGAATTCGGCGTTTCGCAGAGAACGATTTTGCGGGATTTGCAGGAGCTGGGCGAATTAGGGGTCCCTCTCTATTCGGAGGTCGGTCCGCACGGCGGGTATCAAGTACTGAGGGAGAGACTGCTGCCTCCTATCGCCTTCACCGAAGAAGAAGCCGTGTCTATCTTTTTCGCCGTTCACGCCCTCCGGCACTATTCCTCCCTCCCGTTTGAAACGGAGTCTTCCTCCGCCTTGAAAAAATTTTACGCGTACATGCCCGAGGATGTCCGGGAGCGGATCGATCAGATGAAGAACCGGGTGGATTTTATCACACCGGCGCGGAAGGCTGTCTCTCCTTATTTATCCACTCTGCTCGATGCGGCCGTTCAGCAGAAAGTGCTGCTCATCCGGTATCAATCCCGGGAAAAAAGTTCCGACCGCGAAATCCAGCCGATCGGCATTTTTACGAGAAACGGCCTCTGGTATTGCTCCGCCTACTGTTACCGGTCGGAAGGGATGCGTGTGTTCCGGTGCGACCGCATTCATTCGGCTATCCCTTCGGCAGCGGAAGCGCTGGACCTCCGCCATATTCATCTTGAAAACAAGGCATCCGCGGGACGCAAGGAGCGGAACGAGGTCCGTGTATTTGCGGAATTGACCCTTGAAGGGGTCGAGGCGTGCGAGGCGGAGCCGTGGCCGGAACCGAAGCTTGCCATGCGTGAAGATGGCACCGGCTGGCTTCAAGGAACCATTTCCAGGGAGGATCTTCCCTATTTCGCGAGATTTTTTATCGGCTTGGGCGGTGAAGCAACCGTGAAAGATTCGCCTGAGCTTCTGGCGGAAATAAAAGCCATGCTTGCCGAACTGCTCGGCAAATACAGCTGAGATCCGGACGCTATCGTCCGACTCGCAGACGCATGGTCGCAGACGCATGGTCGCTGACGTCTGGCTCGCAGACGCAAATAAACCGGGTCGTAAACTTCACGATCCGGTTTATTTGGCGTTTTTATCGCTGAGCGCGAACGGCTATCCCTTCAAGCCCGGGAAACGCTTTTCCGCCGCCGCGACTATGTCCGCATACACGTCCCTAAGCTCGCGTATCGTCAGCAGCTCGGGAGCGGCTGCGATTTCTTCCGCGGTATGGTTGGCCAGCACGCTGTTCAACCCGTCCAAATTAAATTTCAGTTCTTGATGAGACTGGCTCAATTTCTCCAGAACCACCCCGATTAGCGTCTGATAGTGCTCCATGTCAATCTCCCATCTTGTTAAGCTTCCGTCGCCGCCTGCCGGAAAACCGGAGCAAGCGCCGGATACAATTCCAGATAGCGTGCATATTTGGACTCGTAATGCGCCTTTTTCTCCACATCCGGACTAAACGTTTCGCATTTCCGTCTATTTTTAATTTTCTCGCATAACCGGTCATAGCTGCTTTCCCAGCCCAAGCCGGGAAATCCGAGCGCCGCGGCACCCAGGCACGGCAAAAACTGCGATTCCGAGGCTACGGATACTTCCGTCCCGAACACATCGGCCAGGATCCGGCACCACTGGCGGCTTCTCGCTCCTCCCCCGATTAAGGTCAGAGAAGCAGCCCCTTCGGGCGCCCCGCGCAGCTCCATGACCTGCTTCATCGCGAAAGCGACGCCTTCCAGCACGGCGGCCGCCATATCGGCTTTCGTCGTGGAAGGACGCAGACCGATGAAGCAGCCTGACGCTCCCTCATCCTGAACGGGGCATCTCTCCCCGTTCAGATAGGGCAGGAACAGGATCTTGTTCCTGCCCCGGTCGGATGCTTCCACGAGGCGTTCGGCCGCCTCGTATATCCCGCGGCCGTCCGTCCCGGCCGCTTCCGGTCCGAACACTTCGGCGGCCCATTGATGGGCATTGCCGGCGTTCGTCAGCGGAGCGACATTGATGTAGCGGCCGGGCTCCGCGTAAGCGAGGTTGAACAGGCCCGCCGCCGGGTCAGCCACCCCGCCGGATACGCCGGCTATCCATCCGGTCGTTCCGATGTAGGCGTACACCTCGCCGGGCTCGTAGACACCGGCTCCGAGCGTAGCGGCTCCCGCGTCGCCGATGCCGCACAGAACGGGCGTGCCCTCGGCCAGGCCCGTAAGCCGGCTGCCTTCCGCGTGCACCCGTCCGGCCGTCTCCCCGGAAGGGAGAATGTCCGGCAGCTTGCCGGCGGGAAGCCCCATCCGCGCGAGCCAGTCCTCCCTCCACTCCCGCCGCCTGATATCCATGCACCCTGTGGTCGCCGCGGAGGTCGGGTCCGTAACGAAGACCCCGGTCAGGCGCGCGATGACGTAATCCTTCGAAGAAATCAGATAGCGGCTTGTACGGGCGCAGTTGTCCGCTTCATGCGTTTTCAGCCAGAGCAGCTTAGGGAACGTCAGCGTTCCGTCCATCCGGTTGGCCGCGCTTCGGAAAATTTCTTCTTCCCCGATTTCATCGCGGATCATCCGGGCTTCCGCTCCCGCGCGGCTGTCTGAGTATAGGATGGCCGGACGGACAGCGTGTCCCTGCCCGTTCACCGGGATACAGTCCTGCATTTGCCCGCTGAGTGCGACGAGGCCGATTTGCCCGGCGCCGATTCCGTCCCGGAACCACTCACTCACAATCGTGCCTACCGCTTTAAACCATTGCTCGGGCTCCTGCTCGATGAAGGGCGGCTCCTGGCGGCAGGTCAGGGAAACATTCTGCTCGTGAAACAATTCCCCGTCCCTGTTGACGAGAATTCCTTTTACATGGGTCGTGCCGATATCAAAGGAGGCTATGTATGTCATGATTCCGATTCCCCCGGCTCCTGAAATCTTTTCACCCATTATACCAATATCGGGACTCCGCCTACAAAGAAAAAAGAGGCGTGCCTGCCCTTCCGGACGGCATCCTCTCTTAACTTCGGCAGTTGGGCCGCTTGTTCACGCTCTAGGCGGCTTGTTGTACCCATTGTCGCCGTATGGCTGAAGACGGTCCAGCCACTTCCGCTCCATCTTTTTCAACGCGTCCTTTAAGTCGAAATAGCCGTTTTTTTTCTTCTCGACGATTTCCAGGATTTCGAAGACAAACTTCTCTTCACCCAGCTCCGTCCAATCTTTCTGAAGCTCCTTGTTCAGATGGGAGCCTATGTTGAGTTCAAAAGTCCGCCCGTTTATATTTTTGAAATTGGGGGAACTTTCCACAAAAATTTTGTCGTTCGTCGTATTGCGGATTTGATACACCCCTGCTTCCGTCTCCATCTCTTTAAACTGCCGAATCAGCTCTGCCCTTCTGTCCATCGCTCTCTCCTCTTTCATTTTACTAAACAATATATATTTTCGTTTGTATTATATTAGATATTGTAAACCACTGTTTGATTGCAAGTCAATGAGCAATTCTTCTGATTTTGCACATCCCCTTATCCCCGTCCGCCTCCTCTAAACAAGCTGTCCGAAGATGTCGATATAAATAAGGTTGTTCCCGATTGCAATTTTGGGGTCAGGGAACCGGATTTACATGAACAAGGAGACCGCTTGAATGTCGCTCAGTTTACGCACTACGTTTGCCCTCGTATCCGCCTTGGTCATCTGTCTTCTGACAGTAGTGCTGAGTACGGTAATCGGCAAAAAAACGACCCATCAGGTCGAAGAATCCATCGGCGTCTCGCTCTCCCAGGTCGCTTATCAAATGGCGGACAAGCTGGACCATTTTATGTGGTCCCGCGCCGGTGAAATCGACGTCCTGAGCGAACTGCTTTCTGACCGGGAAGCCTCCGGTGACGCCAAAGAGCTTCGCAATTTGCTCGAACAATTGAAAAAAAGCTTTCCCTCCTACACCTGGGTCGCTTTTATCGATCCCGAAGGAAAAGTGACCGCTTCGACGGACGGCATTTTGACGGGAACCAACATCGCCTCCCGTCCCGTTTTTACCGAAGGGAAGAAAGGGCGGTTTATCGGGGACGTCCACGAAGCCGTCCTGCTCGCCAAACTTCTGCCCAATCCGTCGGGCGAACCGCTTCAGTTCGTCGACATCAGCACCCCGGTCTACAACAAGCAGGGTCAGCTTACCGGTGTACTCGCCGCCCATCTCAGCTGGGAGTGGTCCCGGGAAGTCGAAGCCACGCTTCTGCAGCCGCTTAAAGACAAAATGAAACAGCTCGAAGTGCTCATTGTGAGTAAAAAAGAAAATACGGTCCTTCTCGGACCGAAAGAAACCCTGTATCGTCCGCTGGATACGGTCAGCATCCGTCAGGCTCAAGCAGGAGGCAACGGCTGGCTGACAGAGACGTATCCAGGCGGGCGCACCTATTTGAGCGGCTACGCGTACGGAGACGGCTACCTGGACTATCCCGGGCTGGGCTGGTCCGTTCTCGTGAGGGAGCCCGCAGACGTCGCATTTACGTCCGTTAGCGAACTGAAAACGTACATAACCGCAGCCGGTATTATCCTGTCCCTCGTATTTGCGGCGCTTGCCGCATTTCTCGCCGGCTGGGTCGTCCGTCCGCTGCAAAAAATTACCCGGTCCGCGGACCGGCTCCGGAAAGGCGAGCCTGCCGCATTCCCCGCTTTCACGTTTATCCGGGAGATCCGCATCTTATCGGATTCCCTGCGCAACCTCGTCGACAACTTGACGAAGACCGAGAATGCTCTGGACCAGATGTCCGATCTCGCTCTTCACGACAAGCTGACGGGACTGCCGAACCGGATTGCCTTGGACGCTTATCTGGAGCAGGCGATGCGGCAGGCGAAAGAGAACGGGACGACACTGACCTTTCTTTATCTGGATCTGGACGGGTTCAAAAAAGTAAACGATTCGCTGGGACATCTATTCGGAGACAAGCTTCTCCAGCAGACCGCCCTCAGGCTCACACAAGGAATGAGTACGGACAGCATCCTTACACGGGTGGGCGGAGACGAGTTTGTCATCGTCCTTCCGACGGGCGCTTCCGCTCCCGATCCCGCCGCCATCCGTCTGGCGGGGAGCATTCTGGAGAGAATGAACGAGCCGTTTCTCGTGGACGATCAAGCGTTAAGAATCGGCTGCAGTATAGGCGCAGCGGTATGGCCGCTTCATCATGAGGATCCGATCGAAACGATGCGTCTAGCCGACCAGGCTCTGTATATGTCCAAGCGCAGCGGGAAAAACTGCATGACGTTCAGCCCCGATTCCCGGGAGAACGCGTAACTGCATACCAAAAAGGCGGTTTTCCGGGGTGTCGTCCCCGTGAAACCGCCTTTTTACCCGTTAAGGACCCGAACGGGCCGTCTTCGTGCCGCGCTGAAGCTCGGCGATGCTTAAACCGTAGCTGAGCTGCAGATGGGGATAGTCGGGGAAATTGGTCCAATCCCCGCCCCATTCGAAACCGAGCTCCTTGGCAATCGCGACGACCTGCGACCAGTCTTTGCGGCCGTCGCCGTTCAAGTCGGCGTTCATGTCCCAAATGATTTTGCCGGATTTCGTTTTCAGGGCAAAGTCGATTGCCAGGCCGTAGTTGTGATAAGACTCGCCCGCCTTGGCATGCGTCACAATTTTTCCTTCGCTTGTCCGCCCCTGGCTGTACAGCTTGTCCTGTTCTTCCATGCTGCGGAAATCGTCCGTAATGACGACTTGAATGCCGATAGCCGCCGTTTTGGCCAGCAGCTCGTCCATTTTCCGGACGACTCCCGGGTCCAGTCCGGTCAGCAACCGGGCGCTGTCCAGTCCGAGCTTCTCCAGATTTTTCTCGCCCGTTTTGGTCATCACGAGCTGAATCAGCATGATCGCGGACAATACGGCGGCCAGAACGGCGAATGCGGCTCTGAACAGCCGCTTTTTCGCGGACATTCCCGGCTTCTGTCTATTTTTCAAAACTCCGGCATTTCTCACTTCACTGCGTCGATCCGCTGCCAATCGCTATCCGTAAACTGGCCCATATACCAGAGGGAAACCCCTTTTAAGCCGTAATAGCGCGCCAGCCAGATTTTGCGGTCCAGACTGTCGGAATCCTCGTAAAACAATTCGTGCGCGCCTCCATCCGTGTACCGGATATGCCCGAGCAGATAAGGAACGGATAAGGTCGATTGGACTCCGGGTTTCTTCAGACGCTCTTCCACGGCCGAACTCGCCGGCGAGGCGTAGGTCGTCGTTCCGCCCTGATCGATAAACTGGTCCGTTTTCTTGCTGATGCCGAGAACCAGCTTCTCCACTGGGACGCCCGCTTTAATCGTATCCCTCACGGCTTCGGCCACTAGCGGAAGAGGTGCGGACGGGAGCCGGTCCGGCTTGTACAGAAAACCGTACGCCATGAGAATGACCGTATCCGCCGTCTTACCTATGGACGGAAGATCGTAACCTTCGAAATAGTAGGTCGGAGGAACCGCTACGGTGAGCGTTTTGCCTTTCGCCGCTTCCTTGACCTCGCTCAGGAAGGCGGCAAACTCCGCTTTCTTATCCGCTCCGTACAAATCCTCAAAGTCGATGGAAACCCCGGTGAACCCGTACTTCGGATCGGAAAGAGTTTCCGCAATCGCTGCCGTAAACGCCTTACGTGCTGCTGCATCCCCCAGAAACTCTTCCACGCCGTGCGATTTGTTGGCAAAAATCATCAGATCTTTGGAAACGTGACTGGAGCTTGCGGCAGCCGTCACTTCTTCCCAGCCGTCCGGCCGGTTGAACTTGAACGGGTCGCCTGCCGAACCGAGCTTCGCGGAGCCGGCGCCTTCGTAATTCAGGTGCCACCAGCCGAGGGCAACGCGGTCCAGGAGAGGCATTTTGCCGAGGCTGTTGTACGACTGCACGGCATAAAACCCCGTCACCTCCAGCGGCTTGTTCCCGGCTTCCTTATGCAGCAGCCGGTTGATGACCGCAGCCGCTTCCTGGCGGCTGAGCTGCTTGTCCGGCTCAAGGCCGTTCTCGCTGCCTTCCAGCATTCCGCGGTTCACCGCGTAATAGACGTAAGGCTTCAGCGCCTCGTCGACTCCCGCCGCGTCCGCGAACGCCCGACTGCTCTGTTCCCGCTTCCAGCCGCTCTCCAGCCAGCTTGCGCGCTCCGCTTCGCTCAGCTTGTCCAGCAGCAGGCTTCCCATCGCGTAGGCCACCTCTTCCCTGCGGATCGGTGCTGCCGGATGGAAGGCTCCGCCGCTGTCCACCATCGCTTTGATCCAGCCGCGCTGAAGAGCGGCGCCGATCATCGGATAGGACCAGCGCTCCCGGCCGACGTCCGTAAGGGTGACGGGATGATCCGCGTCATACCCGGTTTTCGCCGCCGTGACGAGCAGCTTGATAAATTCTTCGCGGGACATGGCCGCAAGCGGGTGAAACCCGCCGTCCTGATAGCCGTCCAGCGCCTGCACGGCCGCTAGCGTATAAATATGTTCGGCGGACCAGGCGCTCTCCGGCACGTCCCCGAACGGTTTCAATCTCGATTCATAGGCGTTCGCCGTGGCCGAACCTGTCAGCATACAGCCTAAGACGGCTGCCGCCATCCATTTTTTATTCTTCATTATGTGCCCTCCCCCATGTTTACTTTGTATTGGACGCAGAAAATGACGAAAAGTTACGGTCTCCGTTCCCGAACGGCACATGAAAAAAGCCATCCTCCCGGATGGCCGTCCCTAAAACCTTTCCTTAAAACACTTCGCTCGTAAGCCGCTGCTTCAAAATAGACGCGAGCTCCTCCGCCGTCTCCCAGACGAAAGGCCGGATTTTCTCGGAAGGAGATGCGGTCGTCTCATCCCCGATCCGTCTGGACGTCCAGATGACAGGGATATTGCGCCCGAGCGCGTATCCGCCCGCCAGAAACACTTCCGGCCCTTGGGCGCCCAAGTCCGCGATGAGGAGCTTGCTGTCCGCGATCATTCGGAGGCTGTAGTCCGCTTCCTTTTCCCTGGCGGTTCTCTCCGACGTGCGCGGCTCGTAGCCGCACTGCTCAATGACGGGCAGCACTTTCTCCGTCCACTGGAGACGGGTCTCCCCGTCTTCGGGAAGCAGGACGAAGCACGGTTTAAGCCGCTTGCCGCCCAGGCTTTCTTCGGCCGTTTTCCAGCCTTGCGCCGTCAGTTTGAAGCTGGAGCCCATGCGTTCGAGCAGCCGTTCTTCTTTTAACTTCTCGATGATATAGATCAGCTCTTGAAGGTTGGGCGAATACGTCAAGTTGTAACTCTTCGGGAGCTGCTGCAGCACGACGGCTTCGTCCGGACCTTCGCTGTGCCTGTGAAAAAATTGCAGAAGCCGGATGCCTTTGTCTTCTATCGTAACCGGGACACGGGGCGAGTTCCGGATTCCTTCCAGATCGTCAATGGTAAGGCGAACCGTCTCCCCGCAGTCCGTAAGCTCCCGGATGTAGGCGGATATGACGGGAAACATGAGATGTTTGGTCTGATAAGACAAAACACTGTAAGGGTCGTAGCTGTCCCGGTGAAGTCCGTAGGAGCCATCCGGCGAGCAATAGCATCCCGTATATAAATCGTACCCGTCCTCACGGCCGATCGGCACGATTTGATCGCAGAATAAACACCGTTTTTTTTCCATCCTTCCAATCCCCCTTCTCCTTTACCTTTCGTACCGCGTTGAAGATATGGGGGTGGCGGGCGGCAACTTCCAGCAATCTACCAGCGCCCGGCGGTACCCTTTTACCGGTAAAGACCTGACTCCTTCCGGCATGTATGGTAACATAGAACGGGTAAAGGACCTATAACCAAGAACGTGCTTAAAGATCAAGGAGAGCTGCCCATGTCCCAGAACCGCCGTTTAACGACCGACCAGGATTTTAAAGAAGCCATGGACCGCCAATCGCCGGTCCGCGTGTTCAAAAACGATCATATTATCGATACGGGAGCCGTCATTACCCGCTTCGACGATTCCATGGTTGTGGTGCAGACCCGGGTCAGCGAACTGACTTATCACGACCGTCTCGGCTGCGAGTTTTTCGAAATGAGAAAAAGATAAAGACATAAAACAAGACTGTCTCCCGGGGGGGAGACAGTCTTTATCGTTAACCAACCGCAACCAGCATGGCGGGTTCTTGGACGGCCGGTTTCCAGGACGCTTTCTCATCCAGCACACATGCGAATGCCGGACCGCAGTTTGTCGGAATGACCCATACCGTGTGATCGTGGATGACCGAGCGCGGCAGGTGATAACCGGTCAAGCCTGCTTGAATCACGGACGCGTAATCTTCCGGGCTGCCTGCTCTCAGCTTCAGCCTGATCGTGCCGTACACTTTGAAACGGCCTCCTTCGCGGATATCCTCCACTCGCGTCCACTCGACCGCATCAACGGACTCCATCCGGAATTCGGCTTTCTCTCCCTGCTCGTTGACCATCTGAACGGGGCTAAGATCAATGCTCTCCCTGCTTAAGATGAAAGCAGCCGTTTCGGCAGCCTGCGATTTATTGGCTGCGGACACGACTAAAGACAGTGAAGCCTGGAACAAAATCACGGGTTCTTCTCTTCTCTCCATAAACAATTAATCTTCTCCTTCTGTGCATGTCAATTAGCGTTTGCCTGTCATAGACGACCTACTCTTTGAAAACACTCTACAAGATACCTATGACGGAACCCGCTTGGATATGTGCGATTACGCGCATGAATGTGATTATAGATCTTGTCGGCCGAGATGTTTGTCAAACCCTCGGCGATTATTTTCCAATTTTTTGTTGGAAAATGGAAAAAGACAAGTCGGAAATTTTCAGTGCCCGGAGCTGCCCGCCCCGTCTCTCTCAATCTATCGGTTTTGATCCGGAAACTCCGGATTTCTCTGCGGGCTGATCTCCGGAGGAACCGTCGGCTTGATTTCCGGCGGAGCTGCCGGCGGTGTTTCGGGTACCGTTCGCGGAGCCACTTCCGGCACATCGTTCGGTTTGATTTCCGGCGGTGTCTTGGGTGTTATCTCAGGAGTCTCATTGGAAAAATCGGCCTTGCGGGCTTCTTCATTCTTGCTCATCATCTAATGAACACCTCCTCTCTCCTTACTTAACCAATCCCGGATAGTTTGAAAGAGCGATTTAACAAAAAAACCTTCGGTACACAGGAAAATATGTTAATATTATGAAAAAAACAAGTTTTTTGAGGGGGCTTGAGATATGGAGCGCTTTTTCGGCGCAAACGAAGCGGAGGGCTTTACCGCTTTTTCGGGAGCGCACTGGGCGGCTTTAACGGTTTTTGCGGCCCTCGTTCTTGCGCTCTATGGTTCGAGGAATTGGTTCACTCAGGGGAATCGGGCTCTGCGGGGACGAATCGCCATCGCCGTCATTTTGGTGTTGTGCGAAACGGGTCTGAACGTGTGGTATGCGGCGGAGGGAATCTACGACGTCCGGTACACCCTTCCGCTTGAACTTTGCAGCATTTCCCTTTATCTCAGTGTGTTTATGCTGCTTTTCAAAAGCAGGCTCCTGTTTCAGGTGGTTTATTTCACCGGAATCGGCGGGGCGCTTATGGCGCTTGCTACGCCGGTACTCTGGTACGATTTCCCGCATTTCCGTTTTTTTGAATTTTTCGCCGCTCATATCGCTATTATTCTTGGGGTTCTTTATCTGATCTGGGTAGAGGGCTTCCGCCCGACCTTCAAATCCGTGTTCCTGGCCATGGGTTACCTCAATGTGCTGCTGCTTGGAGTCGGGACCGTTAACCTCCTGACCGGGGGCAACTATATGTTCTTGGCACGCAAGCCCGAAACGGCTTCCCTGATCGACTATCTCGGCCCGTATCCGTGGTACCTACTGTCTCTGGAAGCCGCGGCTTTCGCCATTTTCCTGCTCATGTACGTTCCGTTCTCTCTTGGCTCCGCCCGGCCTAAAGATCCCCGGCTGCCGCACGTCCGGTAGTTGTCCGACCGCCAGCTTTCCACTGCCGCTTTCGTATCCGCACAACAAAAAAACCGCAGGTTCCGTTCCGGATGGAACGGGTCTGCGGGTTCGAAAACCGGAAGCTTCCGGTTTTTTTATTTGTAGGAAACCAACAAAGCTTAGCGTGCCTCCACGCTCTTTTAAACGCGCGTAAGGCGGGTTTCATTAAGCTCCGATCGGCTGGAGTTCAAGCTCCAGTTCGTCAATCGCTTCGTGATAAGCCTGCAGCGACTCCCTGACGATCTCGTCGAGCATGGGACCGCTCGTTTCCGGCAGCAGCGCGCGGGCGTAAGCCCAGGCGTTTTCTTCGATGCGCAGCGCAATCCGACTGCGCTCCAGCTCGCTGTCCGACGCGTCCATCAGGGACGCCAGGCGGTCCAGATCCGCGTCCTCGGCATGACCGATTTCGTGGGCAAGGACGATGTCGACATACGCCTCCAGCAGGTCGTGCGATCCGTACAGCTGCATGCACTGCGCTTTGATTTCTTCTATATATAAGGTGATGAGATGACGGCCCATATTGTACTTTCCGCCGGCCATCCGTCCTCCGGGAAAATGCGACTCCAGCGTGACTTGAACCTGACTGTTCGATTCGTGCAAAAGCCGTGCGACACGATCTTCAATCAACCGATTTTCCAATCGATCCTTCAATCCCTTCCTCGATAGTCTTCGTTAGTCTTACCCGCTATTATATCGAATCCCGGAAAGGAAATAAACCATTTCTTTACCCGCTTTCAGTCCGGCTGAAACAAAAAAGGACTTCGGTTAATTGACGCCGAAGTCTTTTTGCTGGAGCTTCCAGCCTGCCTTGCGCTTATTCCCATGGATATTTGGTCAAGAGGAAGTCTGCAAACGTTTTGCTGGCTTCTCTTCTGACCTTACGGATTTCCGCGCGGTGTTCGGCGGTCTCGTAAAGCTTGTTCTCTTCTTCAGTTTCGGGGATGACTCTCGGAACCGGAACCGCCTTGTTGTCGTCGTCCAGGCCGACAAAGGTTAGAAAAGCGGTCGCCGCGATTTTTCTTACGCCGGTCACCAGGTCTTCCGTAATGACTTTGACGAACACCTCCATGGACGTTCTGCCTGTCCAGGTGACGAAAGACTCGAGGGAGACCGAATCGGAAGGACGGATCGGGTATAGAAAATCGACGGAGTCCGTGGATGCCGTAACAGCCGTTACCCGGCAGAGTTTGGACGCCGAGATGGAGGCAATATCGTCGATATAAGACATCAGCTTACCGCCGAACATCGTATTGTGGTTGTTTACATCGGGAGGGAATACCCGGGCTACTTTCATACATCTTGTTTCTTTGACAAATTTGCTTTCCATTATGCAGACGCTTCTTTCGTAGTTAGAATTTGGTAAAAGGTTCTATTCCGCGGGGATAACCCTGAATTTTGACGGACTCCCAGTGTAACAATTTCCGTAACGGTTTGTCAAAGCACCTTTTAAGTTTTTCCGCTAACCTCCCGTTTCATCCAGCAATCTCCTTTAAATGATGCAAATATAAAGTAAATGAAGCGGCCCAGGCAGCCCATGGGCACCTAAACACAAAAAGAAGCTGATTTTCGCCAACCGAAAACCAGCTTCTTTTCTTATTTTTTGTACCCTTTGATATAACCGATCCATTTCGTCAGCACGTCCTCGATTTCCGCGATCCGGAAAGGCTTGCTGACATAATCCTGCATCCCGCTCGCCAGGCACTTCACCCGGTCTTCTTTGCGGGCGTAAGCCGTCACGGCCACGATTACGGGACTGGTGTCACCGGGAGCCGCCTCGCGGATTCTTCTTGCCGCCTCAAGGCCGTCCATGTTGGGCATCGCGATATCCATAAAGATAAGATCGTATGCTTTACGCGCAAAAGCTTCGACCGCCTCGGCCCCGTCCTCCGCGATGTCGGGTTCGAACCCGCGTTTTCTCAGAATGGTCTGCAGGAGCTTCCGGTTCATCGGATTGTCCTCCGCGATTAGGATGGACAAGTCCTCCCCATCCCCGGAATATCTCTTCGAAGGAGCCGAAGGCAGCAGAGACAGAGCCGGGTAAGCCGGTCCCGGCGAATCCGAGAAGCGGAATAACAGATAGGCGCCGGTCAGATCCAGCTCCTTCGAAACGGCTATTTTCTCCGGAAGCCTGATTTTTCGTTCCGACGTGTACGTATATCCCCGCGGTGTAGGCTTTTCGGGCCTGGGTCCGGAGGAACTTCCGTCCGCTCCCCCGGACGGACAGCCGCCCTCTGCCTGATTATACGGCATTTGCTTTCTAATTCCATGTACGTGTATCAAGAGTTCCGGATTCCTCCTTTTGACGATTTGATTCACTAAAAAGCAAGAGCCAAGAAACGCGCTTCCGCGCGATCTTGGCTCATGACCAGCGTATGTAAGATATCTGGGCATTCAGTCCGTATGATTTTATTTAAATGTATAGACAAGAACGCTTCTGTCCCTCTCGAAATCCCAGTCCAGATACAAACCGGTCACCGTTCTTCCAATCGCTTGTTCCATATCTACATCATGCAGTAAGAGCTTCTTTTCGAGGGAAGTTTTGGCGACCCTAAGGGCATTCTCGTACCCCGTATTAATCAGCTCTTTTTCCAGCATGATGAGCAAGCCTTCCCTGACGATAATGAGCGTTCTCGGATTCGTCCAGAACGAGTATATACGGTCGGGAATTTTTTGTACGTGTGCCGTTACATCGCTCACCTGCTGATGAACTTTCTCGTATCCGGCGTATTTCTCCTGTATATCCGCATCGAGGGATTTATTCGTCAGGCCGATCATGATGCCCGAGTGGTCTTCCAAATCCCAGTCATAATAGATTTCCTCAATCGCAATACCTACGGTCTGAGTAATGAATTCCTTCAAGTCCGGCAGCAGCACATCCATGACCATTTGGCGGGTTTCGCGGACGGCTTCGCCTTTCTGCTTATCCAGCAGAATCATTTCCACTGCACTCACGAAATTTCGGAAATGTAGAGTAATGCCGTATTCATTATACGAGATAAAAATGGACTCAGGTCCTTTGCCAAAACGTTCCCTGAGCATCTTTCCCGTCTGGCTTGATAATTGGCTCAGTGCAGTCTTCTTCTCCAAAAGTAACCTTCCTTTAAACCGTTGGCGTCTACGTCCAAGGATCCTAAATTTGTCTGCCCAAAAATCAATGGCGTTCATGTCCAGTGATCCAATAGAAATTATAATACAATTTGCGCGTTTTATAAAGGAATTCTTATCCTGCCCGGTTCCGGACTTTTTATGAAAAAAAGAAAAAGCCGCCCGGCTTGGACGGCGGCTCCACATTCCGTTCATTAAAGCGCTTACCCTTTTACCGCGCCCGATTGGACGCCTTTTATAAAATAGCTCTGGAAGCTGATAAATACGGCCAGAATGGGCAGTAAAGCAATGACCGAACCTGCCGCGATCAGCCTGGTATTCGTGACGAACGTGCCTTTGAGCTTGTAAAGACCAAGTGTGAGCGGATAAAGGCGGTCGTCCTCAATGACGAGATACGGCCACAAAAAATTGTTCCACGAGCCGATAAAGCTGAGAATGGCAAGCGTGGCCAACATCGGCCTTACCATCGGCATCATGATCAGCAGGAAGATCCGGATCACGCCCGCCCCGTCGATAACGGCCGATTCTTCGATTTCTTTGGGGATGCCGAGGAACCCTTGTCTCATCAGAAAAATGCCGAAGGCGGAGACGGCGGCTGGCAGGATGACGCCTGTATACGAACCGAGAAGATGCAGCTTGTTCAGAATCAGATAGACGGGAATCATGGTCACCTCGCCCGGAATCATCATCGTCGCGATAATGATCAGGAAGACGGCTCCCTTCCCTCTGAAAGTCATCCTTGCCAAAGGAAATGCCGCCATGGAGCAAAATACGACCGGAAGCAGCACCCCGAAGAAAGCGAGTACGGTGCTGTTCCATACGTACAAGGGCAGCGGCAGAGAATTCCACACCGTCGCGTAGTTTTCCAGCGTAAACAGCTCGGGTATAAAGCGGGGCGGCATCGAGTAGATGGTCTCGTTCTGCCCTTTTAAAGAAGTGGACAGCGTCCACAGAAAAGGAAGAATCATGACGACCGCAATCAGAGTCAGGCACACGTAAGAAATAAGGCGCCGGACTCCCGAGCGTCTCTTCCGCCTTGTCCGCCGGCCCGGGGCGTACGTCACAGCTGCCGGTTTTAACCGCATCGCGTCCCTCACTCTCCTTCCATCGAACGCTTGTTAACGAGCGTTAACAGCAGAATGACGATAAACAGCACAAACGAGATGGCGCTGGCGTAGCCCATATCGAGCTGCTTGAAAGCTTCGTCGAACACCCTATACACAACGGTCGTCGAAGCCCCGATGGGACCTCCCTCGGTCATGGTCAGCATGAGCGTAAACTCTTTGAAGGCGCCCATGGTGGAGACGACCGAGACGAAGAAAATAACCGGCTTCAGCATCGGAAACGTGATGCGGACATGCTTGCTCCAGAACCCGGCGCCGTCCAGCTCCGCCGCTTCGTACAAATCTTCCGGCACGGCCTGCAGTCCGGCCAGATAAAACAGCATGTAATAGCCGAGACCCTGCCAGACGGTGACGATCGCGAGACTCGGCATCACGAAATATTTACTCGTCAGCCACTTCACCGGCTCCGCTCCGAACAGGCTCAGCATGTAATTGAAAATGCCTTCGCTCTGAAACATCCAGCCCCACAAGAAGGCCGTGACGACAACCGATACAAGCGCGGGAAAATAGTAAATCAGGCGGAAAACCTTCACGCCGGTCAGGCCCTGATTAACCAGGATGGCAAGAAATACCGGAAGAATAACCAGCGCGGGCGTAACGAGAATCCAATAATAGAACGTATTGAACATCGCCCGCCAAAATTCCGAATCCCTCATCAGGGTCTGGTAGTTGGCCAGTCCCACCCATTCCATCGGTTCGAAGACGTTATAGGACGTAAAACTGAGATAAAGAGCCGCCGCGGAAGGGAAAATACTGAACAGGAGCAGCAGAATCCCGGCCGGCGCCAGGAAAGCCCAGGCGTGAATCGTCTTGTACATCTTGAAGAGACCTCCTAGTCCGTCAGCCACCGGGCTGTACACGTGTACAACCCGGTGACGGGATCTTGTCTTCTTCCGTAAAAAAATCGTGATGTCCGGCTGTGAAATTTCACCTATTTAAGCAGCTTGTTGACGGCCGCTTCCGCATCCGCCAGCGCTTTGGCCGGATCTTTATCCTCCAGCAGCACTTTCTGGAACTCGTCGTTGATGGCTTTGTTGATTTTCGAAATATTCTCGACCGGCGGGAACATGTTTTCTGAAATTTCCAGCTGTTTGGCCGCGTAATACAAGCCTTTCTCGGCGGGATCCGCTGAATCTTTCCCCTTCGTGAAGAACGGATCTTCCGCCGCTTTCTTAACGGAGGGCAGAATGGCGACGATTTGGGCGAACTTCAGCTGGTTCTCGCCGTTGGTCAGGAACTTGGCGAAATCGGCGGCTTCTTTTTTATGTTTGCTTTTGGCGGAAACGGCGATATTCATGATGGCCACGTTCACCTTGCCGCTGGACCCGACCAGAGCGCCCGCCGAATCCGATTTGGCGTACACCTGCGGGGACAAATCCTTCACCTGCCGGAACAGCTGCGGCCCCGTTCCCCAGAACGCGATTTTTTCCTGGGCGTACCACTCCTGGGGCTTTGCCTGGTTCAGCAAAATTTCATCGGGGATAAGCCCCTCTTTATAGCGCTCCTTGAATTTCTTGAAAATTTCAAGCGACTTTTCGTTGTTAAAAGCCGCTTTCTTGTAATCGTCGCTGACGAGCTTGATCCCGTTCTGAGGCAGATATAAGTGGATGTCTTTCAAGGTGTTCCCGTAGGCGCCCGTTTTTTCTTTGATCGCCTTGGACATTTCCCACGATTCTTCTTCCGTCTTCGGCGGAGCGTCAAAGCCCGCTTTTTTAAGAAGTTCCTTGTTATAAAGCTGGACGCTGTTCGACAAATACCAGGGCAGAGCGTACGAGACTCCCTGAAACTCGCCGGCCGACCATACGCCTTCGAAGTAGTCCTTTTTCACGTCCGCAGCGAGTTCATCCATATTGGCAACCGCACCGAGAGCGGCCAGCTTTTTCAAATAATCCGTGTTCAGGTTCAGCACGTCGGCCAAGGAGCCGGACGCTGCGGATGTAAGCGTTTTCTGTTCTATGGCCTCAAAAGGAATGTCCTGCCATTTCACCGTAACGCCGGGGTTTTTACTTTCAAAATCTTGGATGACACCATTCAAGTAATCGTCGAATGTCGGGCTTAACGCAATCGTCCAGAACGTAATTTCCTTCTTATCTCCCTTACTTGACTGTTCTGCGGAAGCGCCCGGCGATGCGGACGTACCCGGATCCGTTCCGGATTTCGAGCAGGCTGCCGTGAACAGCAGCAGTACGGCGACAACCAATGGAAGCCATCTTATAGATCTTTTCAACAAAAACCCTCCCCGGAGTATAATCGGATAATTTTACCTCAACATTCTTTAAAATACGGAATATCATTCCAGATTTAAAAGAAATCGCTTACAAATTGATTGGAAATATTCCCTGCCCTCTTCAAATGCTTAAAAAACGTTCTTCTTTTAATAGACGCAGCGCAGCGCCCATTTATACATCTTTATTCGGTCCATAAGGCCACGGGCAAAAAAAACAGCCCCCTAAAGGGGGCTGCCGATCGTCCGCATTCGCTTGGCATGCGGCTGCTTACTGGAGAGTCAGCGAATAAACGGCGCGTTCCGTTCTCAGAACGACGCTGTCTTCTCTTAAATCCGCCACGGAGAGGCCTTCGAGCGGGATAACAAAGGTTCCTTGAGGAAGAGCTTCTTCGCTGCCGTTATTAAGGACCGTTCCTTCCCCGTAAAGAAGTAAAGCGCTGCCGTTCGTATAGTCGTCCGGAGCATCGGGCTGATACTCCCGGTATTCAAACTGACTCAATTGAAGATCGACCCGGTCGATATCTTCCTGTTCTTCTTTGGCGATCCGGATTGCCTTGTTCGTGTTGGCATTTAACCAGTCCGTGACGGGCTGGAGCTCGTTAGCCATGGGTAACCCTCCTTCTCGTAATGAGGCTCTCTCTTCTTTTACCCCGATTCTGTATAAGTTGAACGAAATCTTTCGTTTTCATTCTCCGGACCGCCGAAGCAGGGAGCCGTCAGCCGATATAACGGGATAAAACCGATTGGTATACGGATTTGGGCCGCAGGCCGACAAGCTTCTCCACCGGCTCGCCCCGATGCAGGACAAGCACGGTAGGCATCGACATGACGCCGAAAGCCGAAGCCGCTTCCGGTGAATCGTCGCAATCGACTTTCAGCATATTCACTTTGCCGGCATACTCGTTACTCAGTTCTTCCAGAATAGGAAGAAGCGTTTTGCAAGGCGGGCACCACACTGCGGTAAAATCGATAACGGTCACGCCTCCATCGGAAATATGGTCCAGGTACGTTGCATCGTTGACGGTTGTCAGGCTCATTGAACTTTCTCCTCCTTGGTTTTATCGTTTAAAATATAATCGATTCTTTCTTCCAGATTCGATTTGATGCTCTGCAGTACCCCGATCTGCTCTTCGATTTCCGAAAGCTTTTGCTTGTAAACCGGAAGCACTTCGGAACAGAAGGCTTCATTGTTCATCAGCACGCAGTGAAGAAATCCCGAAATTTGCTCGGTATTGAGGCCGAGCCCGAGGTACAGTTGGATCGTCCGCACCTGTTCTACGGCAAATGAAGCATATTCCCGGTATCCGTTGTCCCCGCGGACCGGCGAAAGCAGCCCCTGTTCCTCATAGTAGCGGAGGGAACGGATACTGACTCCGGTACGGGCGGAAAGTTCTCCGATTTTCATTCCGGCAAACTCCTTTCTGCCTTTATTCGTTCCTGAGGCTATTATAAACCCTCACATGGATGTCAGTGTCAACAGTAAAAAAAGCCCGGAATTTATTCCGGGCCGTGCCATTGCGGGACGAAGCGTGACGAATCGTTACCCCCGCCGTTACTTGCGAAGGCAAGACTTTTGAAGGGCTCAGCCGCAGCGCCCGTTTCCGTCCGTTTTCTCTTCTATTTCAGCGATTTTGTGACTCAGCGAAGGGACTTGACGGAGCAGTTCCAGCGTCCGGTCCTTCTGATCAGCCGCCAGCGAATAGTAGATCCACTGTCCCTTTCTCGTCTCGCTCACCAGTCCCGCATCCTTCATCTTCCGCAAATGCTGCGAAATACTCGGCTGGGACATTCCCGTCACGTCCACCAGATCGCAGACGCAGAGCTCCCGTTCCCGCAGAAGGGCAAGAATCGTCAGCCGGGTTTTGTCTCCCATGAGCTTAAACGTATCGGCCAAGCTTTGCAGTTGTTCCACCCTTTAAGCTCCTTTACGAATGTGTATATGCTTACATAATTATATAATGAATCCTCTTGAGGAGCAACAGCGGTCCTGCCCCCTTGAAGCAGAGCATACGGCCCGGCAAAAACAAAGCAGCCTGCCGGAGCAGACTGCCTGGGGTTGCTTATTTGTATTTGCGCCAATCCATCTCGCTGTTGGCAAGCAAATGTTCGAAATTGTTGTCCAGCCGTTTCTGCTCGGCCTTGCGGGCCTCCGCCGCTTTCCGCTGCTCTTCCTCGCGGCGCTTCGCTTCGTCCGCCTTCATCTGATCGGATTGAGCCTTCAACTTCTCGATAACCTGCGGGTTAAGCAGGTCCTTAAGCGTTGCGGGCTTATCCGTATCGGCGGCACGCGGCGCAGGGGCGGGTCTGTTCTTTTTCCCCATCACTCATCACCTCGGTTCCCACATTATAGCAGGTTCGCAGGCTGTATTCCAGCCTTTCCGGGCCTGCTTACGGGCACAATGAAACCCGGCGTCAAGCATCGGCCGCACACCGGAACCCGATATTTCCGGCAGAGCTGTCCGGAGTGTTTTTACTCCTTGCGGCAGTCCGGTATCGGTTGCAATAGGATTTGTGGCAGAGGTAGGAGCCTCCGCGCATAACGCGGGCATCCCCGGAAGCCGGCCCTTGCGGATTGTCGGCCGGGCTGCATGCGTAATAAGCCGGACTGAACCAGTCCGAACACCACTCCCACACGTTGCCCGATACGTTGTAAAGCCCGTAGCCGTTGGGCGGATAGGCATGGACGGGAGCCGTTCCCCGGTAACCGTCGCTGCCGTTGTCTTTGAGCGGGAATTTGCCCTGCCAGATGTTGCAGCGGTGCCCGCCTCCCGGCTTGAGCTCATCCCCCCAGGGATAACGCTTCCGCACCAAGCCGCCGCGGGCCGCGTATTCCCACTCCGCCTCCGTCAATAGACGCTTACCGGCCCACTTGCAGTAGGCCGCCGCATCGTTCCAGGAGACGTGTAGGACGGGATGGTCCATGCGGTCCCGCAAGTCGGAATCCGGTCCCTCGGGATGATCCCAGCTTGCTCCCCGGACCACGTACCACCACGGAGTCTGCGACGGCACCTGCGTGACGTTCCTTGCCGTTTCGGGCGAAACGAAGGAATGAAAGACGAATGACCAGCCGAAACGTTCGGCTTCCGTCACATACCCCGTCTGACGCGCGAACTCCCGGAACTGCGCATTGCTGACCGCATGCGGATCCACATAGAAGGGCTTCAGATGAACTTCATGCACGGGTCCCTCGCCGTCCGCGGGGAACCCTTCCCCATCCTCCGTTCCCATATCAAAAGAACCGCCCGGGAGCAGAATCATCCCCTCGGCCGGATCGGTATCCGCCTTTTCCATGCCTGTCATGACCGCGGTCCGCGTCCCATCCGGCAGGCCTGAAAGTTCCGTGAACTGCCCTCGGCTGCCCCCGCAGCAGCTTTTTGCCGGTTTCGGCTCCATGAATTTCCCCTCCGTCGTCGAAGTCTAGCCTTCCGCTTTTAACCACTATATCACATGCCGGAGGGCTTATCTTCCCGCAACAACGATTTCCGCCTGCCTATTTTCCTTTCTTCCCGGTAAATGTAAGTAAAGAGAGCCGATTCCGGTCATACTAAGCGGACCAAGCCCGCAAGGGAGGACGTGTCGGCCTAATGCCTGATTTTACCATCCGCAGTTATGATGATTTCAAAGCGTACTGTTCCCAGGGTACTAATCAGATCCAAAGCAAAATCATCGGGATACCCGGAGAGTCTTACGAGCTATTTTATCTCGACCAGCTGATTAACAAAGATATTCTGCACCGCGACATTCTCCATCCGCTGCTGGAGCTCGGCGGGGGTCTCGGTCCGGATGAGCTTCTTTCGTACCTGCCCGTGGGCGGGGGCAAAAAAATCGACGAATGGGGCGAAATCCCTACCCTGCTGCTCGCAGGCTGGATTTACGTTCATCCGTCGTTTTATGAAAGCGGGGTTATTCTTCAGGCCGATCAGATTCCCGGAAGGAATCTGACTGCTGCCGAGAACGAAAGCCAGATTTTCGGGCCGCAGGTCAGTTTCGCGGAATCGCTCGATCAGAACATGGCTCTGATCCGCAGCATCCTGAACGATCCGCTGCTCAAAACCGAATCGTTTATTACCGGAGATCAGACAAAAACCAAAACGATCATGTGCTACATGGAGGGACTCAACAATAACGCGTATGTCGCAATGGTCCGCAAACGCCTGTCCAATCTCAAGACGGACGGCATTCTGGACTGCGGTATGCTCTCCAAGCTGCTCGAAGACAATCCCGACAGCATTTTTCCCATGTATTTCCTGACGGAAAGGCCCGACCGGACCGTCGGTTCGCTGCTCGAAGGCAAAGTGATCGTACTCGTCGGAGGCAGCTCCCGTGTCATGATCGCTCCTTCCACGTTCATCGACTTTTTCAAAGCCGAAGAAGACCGTTACGTACACTGGCAAATGTCCGCTTTCGTGTTCATATTGAGGATGCTGGCCGTCTTCTTCTCCATGCTGCTGACTCCCCTTTATGTGGCCGCGCTCACCTTTCATTACGAAATGATCCCGTCAGCCCTGCTCGACCCTCTTTCAAGCTCCAGGGCGAAGGTTCCTTTCCCGCCTTTATTCGAGGCCCTGCTGCTTGAATTCATCATCGAGCTTCTGCGTGAAGCGGGCGCGAGACTGCCGACCAAAGTCGGTCAGACGATGGGCATCGTAGGCGGTATCGTCATCGGGCAAGCCGCCGTTCAGGCCGGGTTCACCAGCAACCTGCTCATCATGATTGTCGCGCTCGGCGCGCTGGCCTCCTTCACTTCCCCGGGATTTATGATGGGAACGGCCATACGGATTCTCCGTTTCCCCATGATCATGATCGCCGGATTCTGGGGCGGGGTCGGCATTGTCATCGGCGTATCTTTTCTGCTTATCCATCTCTTGAGGCTCACTTCGCTCGGCACGCCGTACCTGAAGCCGTTTTATCCGTTTGACAGCTCCGAATTTACCGAATTGTTTATCAGACGGCCTTACGGCAAATTCATGGACAACCTTGTCAAAACCTTCTCTTTCCAAGCCCGGAAAGAGAAAGGGAATACCTCCGAAACCCCGGACAACGGGCAAAAAATAGATTTGTTCGAACAATTCCAAGAAGAAAACTAGGTGACTGACATGAACGGCTATCCGGATTCTCCCCGTATTTCAGTGCGCGCCTATCTGCTTTTCTTTATCATTACAACCGCGCAGGTAGGTGTGGGAGGGGCCAGCTTTCAACGCAAAATTTATAAAATGGTGGGCCAGGATTCATGGGTTACCGTCCTGATCGCCGGGCTGTTCTGCCATCTTGTCATCGTCGCCATGTTTTCCTTTCTCAAAAAATATCCGGGCCAAGATCTCTACGGCATTCAGAAAGAAGCTTTCGGAAAATGGCTGGGCGGTGCACTGTCCTTCCTCTATGTGGCTTACCTGATCCTCATCGCTTTGACGATTATCCGGAATTATGCGGAAATTGTGCAGACGTGGATTTTTCCGGACATGCCTCCCTGGTTCCTGGCCCTTATGGTTCTTGCCCTTGCTTTGTACGGTGTGCTCGGAGGCATCAGAGTGATTGCCGGAATCGGATTTGTAAGTGTTCTGATCATAACCCTCGAGATGCTGCTGTTCTACTATCCCCTTCAATACGCGGATTGGGGATATCTGCTCCCCGTCATGAATCATTCTCCGCGGGATTTTCTGAAAGGAACGCAAGAGATCTCCTTCTCGGTTGTCGGTTTTGAACTGCTGATGTTTGTTTTACCTTTTATACGGGATACAAACAAAGCGCCGAGATACGCCCATTTCGCCATTGTGTTTACTATGTTTACTTATCTGGTTTACATGTTTACGGCGCTTGTCTATTTCAGCGGAGGACAGCTTATCCACACCATTTGGCCGACTTTGACTTTGCTCAAAATCGTGGAATTTCCCTTTATCGAGCGAGTCGAATATATTACGGTTTCGCTCTATCTCATCGGAATTTTGCCGAACGTGATGCTGTATGTGTGGTCCGCCTCCCGCGGCATTCCGAAAATGAGCCCGCTGAAGGAAAAAGCTTCCCTTTACCTCGTCGTCGTCATTTTGTTTGTGATTTGCACGTTCTTCAGCAGCAGACTTGAAATTAGGCGGCTGAACGAAATATCCGGTCAAGTAAGCATATACATGGCTTTTGCGTATCCGCTCCTGCTGAGCATGCTCTTGTTCTTCAAAAGACGGGGCGTTCAGCCCCCAAACGGAGGTGACTCCCCGTGAAAATTCGACGGCTTTGCCTGCTGGCCCTTGTGACGGTTCTGGCTGCGACGGGATGTGTGGAGCGGCGGGTCTTTGAAAGAATCGGTCTCGTGGTGGCGCTGGGTTTCGACAAAGGCCAAGGCGGCATCCTCAGCGGCACATCCGTCATGTATACCCTGGACAAAGAATCCGGTCACCGGGCTACGATTCTGGCCAACCAGGCTTATACGACCAAAAAACTGCGGGAGGACCAGAACCGCAAATCATCCAAAAAGCTGATGCTGGGCCAGCTGCGCGTCGTATTGTACGAGGAAGCGATCGCCCGCGACGGGCTGATCGATCTCGTCGATTCCCTGATCCGCGATCCTTCCATCGGCACAAAAATATATTTGGGCATCAGCACCGAGAAAAGCGCCGATCTTCTCCAGTATCCGTACCGGAGCATCAGTAATATCGGAACGTATCTGTACGACACGATCAAGCAGAATGTGCTGGAAGGACAGATTATTTCACCTACGCTTCATGAATTTCTGCGGGATTATTATTCCGCCGGCAAAGATCCCGTTCTTCCCGTTTTTGTCCGCAAGGGAGAAACAATCTCATCCGAAAAGGCGGCCCTGTTCCGATCCGATAAAGTTGTCGGAATGCTGTCCAACATCGACGCGGCTTATCTGAAGCTGATCCGCAACCGGTTCAAGACCGGCACCTTCGAACTTAAGCTCGACAAGAAGAAGCTGGACCCTTATTTGAGCGAAAATAACACGGACCGGCGGGAGCACATTCATACGGTAGTCCGGATCGTCGATACCAAGCAGGGAATCCGCCTGACGGACCCGGAAAAACCCGCTTACGAGCTGAACATGAAGCTGAAATTTGTTCTGGAGGAGATTTCCGCCGGAATCAATTTAACCGAATCCGAAGTGACGCGCACGATCGAGAAGCTCGTTACCGACGAATTCACAAAGAAAATGGAAAGCGTGCTCGCCAAAATGACCGATTTAAGAACAGATCCCGTCGGCTTCGGGGAGATTTACCGCCAGTCGCTTCGCGGAGGCACGCTGACGAAAAGCGATTGGTACGACAAAATGTCCGCCATGTCCGTCGATGTCCATTTGAACATGGAACTGCTTCGCACAGGGGTTGTGGAATAGTACAGCCGCGACGTTTACCCGTCAGGTCGCGCCTTGTCATTTCGCCGTTAAAACAAAGAGAACGCCGACGGCGTTCTCTTTCTCGTTGGATGCGGAAGGACAACTTCCGTTAATGGCCTGCATGAGACTTGCCCGACATGTCGGTCTTCCCGGAACCGGAACCCGAGCCTGTTCCGGCTGCGCCGCCGGTGCCGGAATTTTTACCGGCATCGCCGCCGGCTGTCCCGGATTGGTCACCGGCGGCCGGCATACCGGACATGCCCCCGTGACCCCCGTGTCCTCCGCCTGTCTTGGAGACGATTTCGAGCATCGAGTCGATCTCGCCCTGACCCGCAGCCGAAATCGAACGCTCGTCTCCCGTAAGCCACGCGTGGTTGAACGGGCCTTCCACGGGAGACTTGTCGTACTTCGGCTGCACGGACATCAGGTACGCCATGACGGAATCCGGCAGCTTGTCCTTCTCCGTCCAGATGAGGGGTGCGTGCTTGCCGAGATGCGAGAACGGAGCGGCAGCGAGGGCCAGATCCGGATTCTCCTTGCTGATCAGCGAGAAGTTGTGGCCCGGCGTCGTGATTCCCCAGCCGAATCCCGTTGCCGGGTCCTTGTACTTGGCGAACGCGATGCTGTTCTCGACGGGGTCTTTTCCCGCTATCCGCACGACTTTGCCGTATTCGCCGAGCTGTTTCTCGACGGCTGCGGAAATGACGGAGTCCGGGCCGAGCAGGTAGATGTTCGCCTTGCCGTCCCGCGTTTTTAAAGCGTCAATCGTCTCTTGGGGAACCTTATCCTTGCTCACGTAGAGCAGAGGCTCGGGCATATGGGAGATCCAGTTGACGGCCGGCATCGTGTATTCCTTGTTCTCGCTGGAACCAACGATAACGGAAGGCGGATTCTCCTTCGCTACCTTCCCGTAATAAGCATCAATCGCTTTTGCCGCCGCGGCGGGATTATCCGCCGGGATCTTGTCCGTTTTCAGGCCCAATTCCTTGGCCTGTTTTTCCACTTTAGGGTCCAAATTCCCGACGAGAATGGCCTGCACGCCCTGGTTGGACTCGACTCCGGCCGGTTTCAGACGTTCCAGTTCCCGCACGGTTACATCCGGAATACCGTCCTTGTTAACGAAAAGAACCGGCCCGTTATTCGGGTGATGAATCAGATCGGCACTCGCGAGGGCGGTCTGCCACTCCTCGGGATTGACGAGCACGACGCCTCCCGGGCGGTTGTCGTCGCTTGTGGCCATCCACAGCGTACGCGAGGTGAGCACCGCCGCCTCGTAAGGATCGCTCGAATTGATGCGCGTCGTGTTCTTGGACGCGATCCAGGGCGCCTTCGAATCGGCTTCCCCTCTGCCCGCCGCCGTTACAGGCTGAGTCGCCGCTCCGCCGGCTGTATTTTTGGACGGATCGTTTAAGCAGCCCGTAAGAGCCAGCGATGCGGTCAAGGTTATCATCCCGACTCCTATCCATTTTTTCATTTGACGGATGCCTCCTTCACAAAAATTCTCAATTGGTTCTATGGATCAGTGTACCCATCAATTATGAAGAACCTGTGTAGGTGAAGCTCCCTCAAACGTTTATTTTTTAAACCGTTACTCGTCTCCGGCATCCGGCTCCTGCAAAATCCGCGTCTTTATTGCCGCAAGGGGCGGCTGCGCTGCGGAAAGGGTGACCCGGAAAACCGCTCCCCCTTCATTGGCCGCCGAAATCCGGCCGCCGTGCGCCTGCACCAGCTTGCTGACGATGGCAAGTCCGAGCCCGCTGCCTCCGGACCTGCGGTTGCGCGACTTGTCTCCGCGGTAAAAGCGCTCGAAAATATACGGCAGATCGCTTTCCCGTATACCCGGGCCGGTATCTTTGACGGTAATGAGCACCTTGTCTCCCGCACGCCTGCCTTTGAGCGCCACTTCCCCGTCAGGAGGCGTATAGGTCAAGGCGTTGCTGAGCAAATTGACCAGAATTTGCGTGAGACGGTCGGGGTCTGCATCGAGGTACACGCTCCGGGGGGCGTCGACGGTGAAGCGGATCCGTTTTTCCAAGAAAGCGGCGGACATAAATGCCTTGACCTTCTCCATCACGTTGTTCAGCGGCACCTTCGACCGGGTGAGCCGGAATACCGGCGAGTCCAGTTCGTTGAGCTCTTCCAGCTCGTTAATGAGATCGGCCAGACGGACAATCTCTTCATAGCACGAATGGATGCGCTCCGGTGTCGGCTCCCAGATGCCGTCCTCCAGCGCTCTCATGTGGCTTTTCAAAGTCGCCAGAGGCGTGCGGAGCTCATGGGCGATATCCTCGGTCATCGTAACGCGGATCTTCTCCAGCCTTTGCAGCTGCTCCGCCAGCTCGTTGATCGACTGCCCGAGCTCCGCCAGCTCGTCGTCTCCGCCCACGGCGGTCCGGCTGTCCAGCTGGCCTCCGGTCATTTTCTCGGCCACGGCCTTCATTTCCACGAGGGGAGCCGACACCCGTTTCGCTACGCAGAACCCCATGCAGGCGGCCAGCACGATCGAACCCAGGAACGTCCAGAGCACCGACTGCATGATGGCCTGTTCCAGATGCGTATTGAGCCGGGGCATATCGTGCATCCCGCCGTCGGCCTGGTTCATGTACATCGTGATATGATAATGCGTGCTGATCAGAATGGTCGCCGTCGAGATGATCAGAATTCCCGTAGCCATCGCGACGATCATGACAGCAAGCCGGACATGCAGCTTCTTCTTCACTTGAGCTCACCGGAGAAACGGTATCCCGCTCCGTAAACCGTCTGGATATAGACGGGATTTTTCGGATCCTTTTCGATTTTCTGACGGATGTTCTTCACATGCTGATCGATGGTCCTCACGTCCCCGTCGTAGGCGAAACCCATAATTTTATCGACGAGCTCGTCCCTCGTAAAGCTTCTTTTGGGATATCGCGCAAGCGCTATCAGAAGTTTGTATTCGATAGGCGTCAGACTGACCGGTTCCCCTTGGCAAAAAACAACCTGCCTCAACGAGTCGATCTCCAGATGCCCGTTCCGAAAAGAAACCCGGTCCGCCAGCAGCTGGCTGTCGTCCGAACGCCGCAGAATAGCTCTCACGCGTGCCACAAGCTCTCTCGGATCGAACGGCTTCGTCAAGTAATCGTCGGCTCCGAGCGACAGACCGTGAATCTGATTCGTCTTGGAAACTTTGGCCGTGAGCATGAGAACCGGTACCGCATCGGACCGCCGGATTTCCCTGCATACCTGTTCCCCGTCCATATCGGGCAGCATCAGATCCAAAACGAGCAGGTCGACGCCTCCTTGCCGGACCGTTTGCAGCGCTTCTTGACCGCTGCCCGCTTCAGCGGTACGAAAGCCTTCTTTTTGCAGATAAGACACGATGACTTCCCTGATTTTGTCTTCGTCATCCACGACCAGAATCGTTTTCAGGGCAGGTTCCCCCTTTACTTGGCATTGCCGGATTAGGGCCGGGTCGGGCCCTATTTTACTTTATCAGCACAATATGTAGAAACGATGTAGATTGTACATGGAAGGCAGAGGATAGGCCTGCATTAAGCAACCCCTATACGATTATAAACCCGTGTTCGGGGAGTTGCGAATCCGAATGAAATCAATAATAGAAAATAATTTTCTTTTTATATCAATAAAAAGATATATTCTACCAATTCTTCGATAAGTATGATAGACTATATTTACCAACTTTGGAGGTGTTATTATGATAAAGAAATTTTCTGCCATTCTTTTGACCGGAGTTTTAGCCATGTCTCTCGCAACCTCTGCTTATGCCGCAAATGAAAGTTTACAAGTTATTTCTGAGCCGGGGGAAGACAACACGGCCGGATCCATATCCGGTCAAGATAAAGAGGGCAAATTCACTTTTTTCACCACTCAAAGCGGAGGCCAAAATTTCGCTAAAGCGGCCGTTCTATCCAGCTGCGGCGGCGCTCCTATCGATTTAGAAATAAAAGGGGTCGGAAGTATTACAAAAGCAATTAAACTGTCTAGCGGTTGCAGCTATAAAGTGCGTTTGTGGAATGAAACAGGCGGAACAGCCAAAGCATTTTTAAGAAACTGGGAGTAGTTAAGGACTATTTAGTAAAAATCACGTTTAAATGTCTACATAAGTCATAACGATAGATTTATTATCCCCCGTGGATCTTTATCCCATAGGGGATTTTTGCCATAAATCCCTCTAAAGACAAAAAAGCCGCGGAGAACGCGGCTCGGCTTCTTGCATTTACTTATTTGATCTGCCGCTGATAAGCTTTGGCCGCTTCGTTCATCGCTTTAAGCTCGCCTCCCTTAACGTAAGAAGGAAAATTGTTGCTGTCCTTGCGCACATAAACGCTGCTGTCCGCTGCCGTCAGAAGCTCGCCGGACGCCGGGAAATAATAGAAGCTCGTGTCCGCATTCTGGAAGACGGCCGCTCCGTTCAAATCTTTTTTAGCTTTCAGAAGGTCATTGTCCGCGGCTTTAAACGTGATCCGGCTCACTTTCCCCTCATAGTAAGTGACGACGAAATTTTTATAAATTTCCTCCGGATTGCCGTCCGCTTCGTCCTTGCCGGTTGCGAACGGCTTACCGAGCAGCGCGTGAACTTCATCCGTCGTCGGGCCTACCGCCAATCCGTTCAGGATGAACTTGCCGTTCTCCGCTTTAACCTGCAGCGTATCGTGGCGTTTGCCGTATTTGCCGTTCTTCTGGAAGAGACGGTCGATAATGACGGCTGCCTCGGCACGGGTTAAATTCTGGTCCAGCGCCAGGTCGGTATCGGTTCTGCCTTGAAGAATGCCGTTCTTCCGGCTGACGTCCGCGGCCGTTTTATCATCCACCGGCTTTGAGCGCAGCGCCGGGTCGATCACGCGGCTGACGATGCGGGCGAGCTCAAGCCTGGAGATCGGCTTATTCATGTTCTCCTTCTTCACGCTGCCGTCAATAAAGCCTTTCGTCTGCCGGGCTTCCGTAAAGTACGGCTGCCACCAGCTGCCGCTTCCTGCGCCGCCTGCCGTAAAGGCCGGGTTGTCGGTCGTTACGACCATTTTAATGAACTGTGCCCAGGTAACCTGGCTCTGCGGGGCGAATTCATGATCGGCGATGCCGTCGATGACATTCATCTGGTACGCGTTGATGATGCTGTCTTGAGCCCAGGCCACATGATCGATATCTTTAAACAGCCAGTGAGCCTGCGTGGTTGAGTTCAGGGACAGAAGCAGAACGCCTCCGGCTGTCAGTGCGGTTGTCCATTTTTTTATCTGTTTCATCCTTCATCCCATCCTTTTATCTTTACTTGGCGGTTTTCACATCCGGGAATGCGGCGGCGATACGGGCGTCAAGCCCCTTCCAGAAAGCGTCGATGCCGGGTTTGGGGTCTCCGATGATGCTTTCGCCTTTTTTTCCGGGGTTATAAATAACATCCTTATTCGTGTTGATGACCGTCAGATACTCTTTCACGATACCGGCCGTCTTCGTATCCGGGTTGTTTTTGACGAGTTTCTCATAGCTCTGCTTCACGAGCGGAATGAGCTTCATGCCCGGTTCCTCGATCGCTTCATAACGATAGCCGTGAATATATTCATGCAGATAATCGCTGTAGAGAGCCTTGATTTCTTCCGCTTTCGGCCCCTTCGGGTAGGCGGTCAAAACCTTTTCCGCCGCCAAATTACGCTCCCCAAGCTCGTCGCGCGAAATTTTCAGGCTGGCGTCGGAACGGAAAGGCGTCTTGTTTTCAAGCGACTGGATGGCCAGATACGCCTTCAGATCGTCCGACACATACGGCGCATACGACTTGTTCAGCGCGTCATAGTCGACTTTCCAGAAATAACTGCCCTCTTTGTCCGAAAGCTGGAGCTTGGCGGCCGCCTGGTTTTTCAGCCACTGCTTCAACGGATCGTCGTTCACGATCTTGTTGAAATCCGCGGGATAGCCGATTTCCCTCATTTTGTCCGCCGTTCCGGGCTGGCCCATCATTTCGGTAAAGCTGGCGTTCAATCCGGGCAGATGTGTGTCGTAAAACTTCTGAAGTTCGATAAACATCTGAACGGCCGTCGCTTTATCCGTTTTGGGCATGTTCTCGTCAAGGAAGGCCGTGACCTCCCTGGCTTCTTTGGCCTGGGAGATTTTCAGCTGGAGCCTGGCGAGGACATTGCCGCTTGCAGCCGCTCCCGGGCTCGGTGAAGCCGTCTGGGCAGAGTCCTGCCGGGCCGGCTCTTTGACTTGAACATTCTGCTCCCGGGCTCCGCAGCCGGCGAGCAGGGATGCGACCAGCAGGGTGCAGACCGCCGCTTGTTTGACTAGGTTCGCTTTCAATCTCTCTTCACTCTTTCTGTTTCTGACTGCTTATTTTAACTGATAGATGGTCGTGAACATGTTGTCCGTGATGTCGCCGGACAGAACTTCACTGACCATGAAGGAAGTGCCCGAAGGACTCCAGTCAATGACGCTCTTTAAATTAGGCTTATACGAGACGGGGATCATCCGGCCCGAGTCCGCGTTCATCACGTAAAGTCCCGTCATCCCCTGATCGGGGCTAAATACGGAGAAGGCGATCCGGCTTCCGTCCGGCGACCACGACAGCTGCTGCAGGAGGCGTCCCCTCGCTGCCGTCTTCTCCCTGCCGCCCCGCACGGCATCGGCCAATACGAGCGCGTTTTGATCGGGTCCGGTTCCGCTGACCAGGGCGATCTGCCTCCCGTCCGGAGACAGCGCGAAGTCGGACACTCCGCTTCGGGTCCAGACCCGGGCGCCGCCTCCATCCGTGTCCGTGACGGTCAGCTCCCGTTCGCCGCTCAGGACATACAGCCGGCCGGCTTTTAATGCGGCTTTAACGATACCGGACTCCACGTTCTCGTGTTCTACGGGTGTCATTTCGCCGTCGGCGCCGAATCGGACGAGCCGCCCTTGCGGCTCCGTGAGCACAGCCAGATACGACTTGTTGTCTATCCACGCTCCCGGGAACTCCCGGGTTTGCGGCCCGGTGCGTATAATCCGGCCGGTTTCCAAATTGTACAAATCCGCGGCTCCCTCATACCGGTGATACACCCAGGCATTCTTCCCGTCCGGCGCCATCCGCGCCCCTGTCGCTCCCTTTATCCCCGTATCGCGGATCTTGTCTCCCGCAAGATTCCGGAACTCCAGGGGAGCGCCGACCAGGGAAGCACCCGAAATGCCGATAAGTTCGCCCTGCGGGCTCCAGCCCATCCCATAGAACTGATCCAGGCGCTGAATTCCCGCCAGCACGGTGTGCCCGCCGGTCTCGGCGGCCGGCGGATCCACGACGGTTACCGACGGGGAAGGCGAACGATCGCATCCCGGGGCGGCTGCAAGCAGGAACATCATTCCCGCCCATACGGCCAGCCGCTTACCGATTCTGCCGAGCTTCAGAATGATGTCCTCCTTTCAAGCACTACCTAGAATATAACCCTCAAAGTTTTCCGCAAGATTTCAACTTGTTTCGAACTTGTAAATGTTTCAGCCAAACTTTTCATCGTCCCCTGCCGGAAAAGTCACGATAAAAGAAACCCCGCCTTCAGCGGGATGTTCAACCCGGATTTGCCCGTGCTGCTTGTTTACAAGCTGCCTGACGAGCGACAGCCCGAGGCCGCTGCCTCCCGACTTTCTGGCCCGGTCCCTATTCACCGTATAAAAAGGCTCAAAAATCCGTTCTCTGCGGTCCTCCGGTATGCCGACTCCGGTATCGGTGAACTCGACCTCGACTCCGCCTTCCTCCATGATCCGGCTGCGGATCAGAACGGTCCCGTTCTCGACGTTGTACTTAATGGCATTGTCCAGCAGATTAAGAAAAATCTGAATCAGGCTTTCCCTGTCCGCCCACAGTTCCGCGGGAACAAGTGCATGGGAAACGGTCACGCCGAACTTCTCCGCTTTCCCTCTCATCCGGGAGGAAAGATCCTCCAGAAGCGAGTCGATCTGGATTTTCTCCGGCTGCTGTTCGAATTCATACTTATCCAGCGCCGCCAGCTTCAGCACTTTCTCCACCAGTTCGTAGAGCCGCGCCGCTTCCTTGTCGATGACGTCCCGCGCCTCCCGGACCAATCCGGGATCGTCCTCGTACATATGAAGCAGATCCGTGTAAGCCCGGATGGAGGTCAGCGGCGTTTTCAGCTCATGGCTGATGTTGTTGATAAAATGCTGTTGTGTCCGCAAACTGCCCTGTATGGCGCGGCTCATTTCATAAATGCCGTCGCTGAGCGAGCCCAGCTCGTCTTCGCGCCGGAAGGGCGGAGCGTCGATAAAATCCCCGACCCGGATGTCGTCGGCCGCTTCTTTCAGCCGCCGGATCGCCTTCGCCTGACGGTTCATATACAGGAGACCGAGGACAAAACTGAACAGCAAGACGCCGCTGCCCGCTATCAGAAAGGAATTTTGCAAATTCCGGTAAAACGCGTTCTGGGCCGCCAGCGACACCTGAAAATGCAGGACGCCGATCTGTCCGTCGGGACCTCCCGCCGGCGCCAAATAATCCTCGGTATCCCCCAGGACCCGGTAGACGATCTTATTGTTCAGGGCATGCGAAATCACGCCGCTCACGTCCGGGGATTCCGCCATCGGAAGCGAATCTCCCGTTCTGGCGCCCGTCATATCGTAGAGCAGGAACCTCATGCCGCTCGCCGCACCGATTTCGACGGCCAGATTTTGTCCCTGCAGCTGCATAAATGTTTGAGGATCGAAGCGCGTCCCCGTCACAACCTGCTGTCCGATCCGATTGTTCGCGATGCCGGCCTGCCGGTTCAGCGTCTTCTCCATCTCTTCTTTCTGATACCTGTGTACGCCGTTCAACACGAGCACGCTGAGCACGCCGACGGCAAAGAGAAGCAGCGCGGCGATAAACAGCGCAAACTTCCATTTTAAGCTTATCCGCATGGTACTTCCCCGACGGCTTTATACCCGACCCCGTAGACGGTCTGGAGCACGTGCTGGTACGGTTCGCCGAGCTTGGTTCTCAGCCTTTGCACGTGGATATCGACGGTCCGCGTTCCACCGGCGTATTCCATTCCCCATACGAGATCCAGCAATTCTTCGCGCGAAAAAGCCCTTTTTAAATTCGAAAGCAGCAGGGCAAGCAGATCGAATTCCTTGGGAGTAAGAGTCAGCGCTGCCCCTCTCAAACTCACAAGCCGCTGCTCGGGATGCAGGCTCAGCTCCCCGATCGTCAGAACGGCGGGCTCTTCGCCGTTTCCGCTTTTATCCAGCCGTCTGCACAAGGCTCTTACGCGGGCAATCAGCTCCCTTAAGTCGAACGGCTTCGTCATATAATCGTCTGCGCCCAATTCGAGTCCGAGAATTTTATCCACAATATCGTTTTTTACCGTAAGAAGCAGGATGCCGAGGTTTTTGCGGTTTTCCAGTTTTCTGCACACTTCAAAACCCGTCAGCCGGGGCATCATGACGTCCATAACCAGTACATGAGGCCGGAACGATTCCGTTTTGCGCAGAGCCTCTTCCCCGTCCGCCGCCGTTTCCACGACAAACCCTTCCCGTTTGAGGCCGTATGCGATTGCACTCGTAATCGTCTGCTCATCATCTGCAACAAGAATTTTATAGTCCATGCCGTTCCTCCGATTTCGCTCCGAACTTTTCTCTATTATACACGAGCAAGCTGACCCGGCACGTCAAGAAGATGCACCTTGCGTGCCCCATTCCGTAAGCAGCTGAAGATTGCTTTGCCCGTCCGCCGGAGCAGATGCCGTGAATTGCCGGAGATCCCTCAGACTAACCATGCTTACCCTTGCGTAAAAAAAGAAAAACCGTGACCGCTGGCGGCCAAGGTTCTTAGTGGCAGGGCTTCTTGGACAGGAAAGGAAGCGGATTATTCCCCTTGTCCTTCAGACGGATTTATAATTCCGCAGGACCCCGGGTACCCGTCGTTTGCTCTCATTTCGTCCAAATGCTCGCGCATTTCGGGATCGCCGGGAAGATCGGCCGTCAATTTAACCGGCGGCTGCCTGAATTCCACGCGGCCTTTAGGATGCTTGTCACTCATCTCTTTATTCTCCCTTCGCTTGTAAAAGCTTTCTTTATAGTTTTCCTGGCCCGGAAAAAAACTATTCGGGAAAAGAGTCCCGGCGCGGAGTCTTCTTTCCACACTGTTACGGCGCTTCCGGCAAGCGGCGCGGCGTCGCAGTATGACGTTGGTCAGTTACACGGGTTTGCCTGGCTCATAACAGCATGGGGCGGCCCGACTGCGTTCCCGCAGCCATCGGCTGAGATTCGACGGGTGAGGCCCACATAACCCCCGGTTGACATCTCGGTCGTCCCCGCCTATGCTTGAATCATTGAGAATATTTATCAATGGAAAAGGAAGGTGGCAGCCATGCCTACGGATATGAACCTGACCGACGCTATCAGCGGCCGGAGATCCATCGGAAGAGTGAAAGACGAGCCGATTCCGCGGGAAATCATCGAGGAGCTGCTGGAAGCGGGCAACTGGGCGCCTAGCCACCGCTGCACGGAGCCGTGGCGCTTCTTCGTCATGACGGGAGCCGGACGCGGCGTTCTGGCCGAAGCCTACGCCGATGTCGCGGCCGAAGGCTCCGGCGCTTCCGGCGAAGCGCTGGAGGAACTGCGGGCCAAGCAGGGCAGCAAGGCGTACCGCGCCCCGGTCATCATCGGCGTAGCCGTCTCTCCCTCCGAGGATCCGGCCGTGAACCGGATGGAGGAGTTCGCCGCCGCCCACTCCGCGGTGCAGAACATGCTGCTGGCGGCGCACGGGCTGGGGCTTGCCGCCATCTGGCGGTCCGGGGATCCCATGTACCATCCCCGGATGAAAGCGGCTTTCGGCTTGCGAGAGCAAGACGAGATGGTCGCCCTCGTGTACGTGGGCTACCCGCAGATTGCGCCGCAGGCCGGCAAAAGAAACCCCGTGCAGGAGAAAACCGTCTGGATCACGGAAGGTTCCGAGTCCGCGGCCGAGTAGCGACCGCCTCCCGCTTCGGGCGGGAAGCTTCGCACCTGTGAACAACGGCCTAACGGCCGGGTTCAAAAGACGACGACGCATCGGGCATTACCCGGGGCAATCAGGAACATGCGATTCGGGCCGGCATCGCGTTTCTCCGGGCGTCCGGCTTTGCCGGCTTTCTCGCCTGTCGGCAGAAGAACGAACCGCCGCATCAATAAATAGCCTCCGTCTCCCCTTTCGGGACAGACGGAGGCTATTTGGCCGTTAGCGGGGCGCCCGGACATCGAGCAGCACGTTGCCTGTGCTCTGCCTGCTTCGGGCCCGCGCGTGAGCGGCTGCCGCTTCCTCAAGCGGAAATCTGCGGCCGATCGCGATGTTCAGCTTGCCTTCGGCCAAGAACCGGAACACCCGCTCGGCAGGCTCCTTGAGCAAATGCGGCCGCTTGCTGCGGTCGTACCCAGGCTGAAGCCGGGAACCGAACGGCAGCTCGCGTGGAGGTCAGCCGTCTTGAACGTTCCGGCTGTATTTTATTGTTGAGCATTATGTCACGTCGTGATATAGTCGAGACACGACATATATACCTGTGACATAGTCAAACGGGTACAAAGACAAGGGAGGTGGATATTCTGGACACTGAAAAAGTGCTGAAAAAGTATGTACCCATGACAGAAACGGCGTTTTATATTCTCCTATCTTTAGCTGAACCGCGTCACGGATATGGAATCGTTAAACATGTGGAAGCAATCTCCAATTCACGAATTCGATTAGGTTCAGGCACCGTATACGGAACTTTAACGAAAATGCAAAAAGACGGGATTATAACCGTATTTTCCGACGAGGAAAGAAAAACGGTATACGAAGTGACTGAGCTTGGACATAAATTAATCACTGCTGAGATCGATAGGCTTAAAGAGCTGTACCAGAATGCATTGAAATACGGGGAGGGTTTTTATGATGACAAAAGTATTTAGGCCATTCTGGAGCTACGATGTGCAGAAAACCGAAGAGTGGCTCTCATCTATGACAGAAAAGGGGCATGAATTAGTAAAAATAAATCGAGGAACACGGCATTTTTTCTTTCAGCAAGGCAAGCCAAGAAAAAGAACGTACAGGATCGGGTTCAATAACATTCAAACCAATTCGCTGTCTAGAGCTTTATTGGATGATGGATGGGTGAAGGTTTCGCAGAGTGGAAAGTGGTATGTAACGGCGAATGAACAGCCCCTGGAACAAATTAAGACCTTCCCCGTACGTGAAGGTATAGTCAAACATAATAAGACCATCCTGTACATTTTCGCGAGTGTTTTAATCTATTTAACGGTCATTGCTATATTTAATCTTATCCTCGGTTCGGTAATATTTTTCCAAGATGTACCCGGTCATTTTGTCGAAAGTCCTCTTTGGATTTTAACCTACTTTTTAATAGGCATTGGAATTGCCCTATGGGTACTTACCCTTTATTCTGTTATTAAAATTAATAAGACAAACAAGAAATTGATCGGAGAAAACATACAACGAAAGGAACTGCTGGGGAGGGAGCAAGTTGAAAGAAGGCTAAGCAAGGATGAAGAGAAGCGGTTAAGACGTTCAGGTCAACTAATTGTTAAGAGAAGATTGGGATGGATGTATGCTCCGGATAAGCTTGAAAAGTGGCTCGAAGCAATGGAAGAACACGGACTTAATCTTTATCGTGTCGGTAAAACAGGAACCGTTTTTTATTTTACAATGGGAAGTCCCCGTAAAGTAAGTTATTGTGCGGATTATCAAACTATTGCAGATGAAGGCTACTTCGACTTTCACAGAGATGCCGGATGGAAGAGTGCTTTTATTTCCACCTCATCTTTTCAAAAATGGACCTTATGGAGCCGTGAATATTCAAGGGGCGAGGAACAGCCGCAAATCTACAGTGATAAATCACATCAGTTAAAACATGCTAGGCGCATAGCCATCACCTATTCTTGTATGTTTCTTCCATTAATAATTTTATATATTTTTATCATAGGGGCTAATATTCACCGGATGTCCGATCACAATCTGGATAAAATGCAGATTATAAACATGACTTTGTTTGTCCTATTAATTCTAAATTTTGGTTCATTTTCAATCAGAACTTGGCTGTATTACAGGCGATTAAGTAAGCGTTACAAGTACGATTTGTGATTATAAGAGTTCAAGATGATGTACTTCCATCCTATTGTACCGGATGAATCCCCCGGGCGCTCCCGTATTTTCCAAGCCTCCCGCCTGGAACCTCGGCAAGGCAAAAAAGAGACCCGAACCCCGCCGGGCCCGGATCTCTTTGATTTTAACGGTTGGCGCGGTCTTCCCCCGCTCCCTCCAGCCGGTCGCAATAAATATGCATCGCTTCTTTCAGGAAAGCGGAGAATCCGGCCCCGTGCCGGTCAATGTTGGCCGTGAAGCGTTCATCGGCGACATACAAGTCGCCGAGTCCCCGGAAAATTTCCGGCGTACAGTCGTAGAAATGGCCCGTAATCCACTGCCGGAGTTCGGCTGCCGCTTCCTGAGCCTGCGGGCTTGACGGGCCTTCCGCCATTGCGGCTGCGGCTTTGGCATAAATCCGCTCGGACTGCCCCATGATATCCGCCCACTGTTCCTTTGTATAGGAACCTGCGCGTTTCTCCACGGCGTCCATCGTTTGACTTCCGTACTTTTCACGCGCTTCGGCGGCATATTTTTTCTTATGCTCTTCCAGCGGGGTGCGGTCGAAGCTTTCGAATAATTGTTCTTTTCTCATCGGAATACCTCCCTCGACAGAAGCAATCGTTCTGTCCACGGTTTCAATGATGTCTTCCAGCCGCTTCTTCTTGCGGAGAAGCAGCTCCTTGTGTCCGATTAACGCACGTTTACGATCAAAATCGGGATTCTCCAGCATCGCCTTGATCTCCTGTAGAGCAAAGCCGATTTCTTTGAAAAACAAAATCTGCTGAAGTCGTTCCAGATTCCGGTCCGTATACAGCCGGTAGCCGGCGGCGTTGACCGAGTCGGGTACAAGCAGGCCGATTTCGTCGTAATGATGAAGCGTGCGTACGCTCACGCCCACCAGATCCGCCACTTCCTTCACCTTATACGCCACAACATCACCTCGTTATGAACTTTACACGATCACGTAACGTGAGGGTCAATCCCCGTTTTCGCCTATTTCCATCTTGTCGTCCAGCATCAGGATGTCGCGAATCTCCTGTTCCGTCATCGTGGACACCGATTCTTCCCCCGGCCGGATCACTTCCTCGATCAGCGTGCGCTTTTTCTGCTGAAGCTGGAACATTTTCTCCTCGACCGTACCCTGGCTGACCAGGCGGATTACCTGCACCACTTTCTTCTGGCCCATCCGGTAAGCCCGGTCCGCAGCCTGCTGCTCGACAGCCGGATTCCACCACAAATCATACAAAATAACCGTGTCCGCTCCCGTCAGGTTAAGTCCGGTTCCCCCCGCTTTCAGCGAAATGAGGAAGACTTCTTTCTCCCCTTCGTTAAAACGGCTGCAAAGCTCTACCCGCTCGCTTCCCTTCGTTTTGCCGTCGAGGTAAAAATGCGGCACCCCTTCGTAGCCGAGCTCCCGGGAAATGAGGCCGAGCATTTCGGTGAACTGCGAGAAAATCAGCATGCGTTTGCCCGCGCTGCGGCATTCCTCTACGATCTCCAGCAGCTGCTCGAACTTGGCCGAGCTTCCCTCGTAACCGTCGACGAACAAAGCGGGATGGCAGCAAATCTGGCGGAGCCGGGTCAAGCCGGCGAGAATACGGATGCGGTTCTGCTGGAAGCTTTCCTCGTGGAGATGCTTGAGCGTCTCATGCCGGAGCTTCGCCAGAAAAGCGGTATACAGCTTCTTCTGCTCCGGCAGCAGCTCCGATGCCTGGACGGTTTCGATTTTATCCGGCAGCTCCTTGAGCACATCGGTTTTGAGCCTGCGCAGCAGAAACGGTCTGGCTCGCCGGGCCACCGCCTCCCGGGACAGCTCGTTAAACGCCTGCCGGGCGGGAAACAGCCCGGGAAAGACCGCGTCGAAGATCGACCACAGTTCTTCGAGCTTGTTTTCTACCGGCGTGCCGGTCAGGGCAAAGCGGTAGGCCGCCTTGATTTGTTTGACGGACTGGGCGGTCTGGGTCGTATAGTTTTTGAACATCTGCGCCTCGTCAAGGATCAGCGTATGAAACGATTCTTTCGCGTAAAGATCCGTGTCCCGCCTCAGCAGCGGATACGAAGTAAGAATGACATCCGCCTTCGATCCTTTGCGCAGAGCGCGGCTGCGCTGCGTTTTCGTCCCGTCGGCGATGACCGCGCGGATTTCCGGCGCGAATTTTTTGAGCTCGTGAAGCCAGTTGTATACCAGCGATGCCGGGGAAACGATCAGCGCGGGCAGCTTCTTTTTCCGGATATCCGGCAGCACGGACACGAGAAAGGCAATGCTCTGAATCGTTTTGCCGAGCCCCATATCGTCCGCCAGAATTCCGCCGAAATGGTAATGAGCCAGCGTTTTCATCCATTGGTAACCGAATTTCTGGTAATCCCTCAGAATGGGAGAGAGCCGCTCCGGCACCGGGAAATCCAGGTTGTCCGGATTCCGCATATTTTCCAGCAGTCGCCGGAACGACTTGCCGAGTTTAACGGAACTGCCTCTTTCCCGCGCGTCCGTCAAATGCAATCCGCGGTTAACCGGCAGACGGAATCCCGTATCCGTCATGTCGCCTTTTCCCGCTCCGGCCTCGTTCATCAGTGCGATAATCTCCTGGAACTCGGCGCTTTCCAAAGGAACAAGAGAGCCGTTCGGCAGCCGGTGATACTTTCTTTTGACCTGCATGGACCGGATCAGATTCCGGATTTCGGCTTCCGGCAGACCGAGCAGCTCGAATTTGAACTCGAGCCAGTCGGTGCGCTCGTCCACTTCTACCGTAATCTGAGGCGGAAAGCCGGTATACAGCCTTTCTTTTACGGCGGAGGTCGCATATATATCCAGCATCCGCTCGAGCAGGGGAACCGTATGATACAAGAAATCATACTCCGCTTCCTCGTCGTCCCAGAAATAGCCGCCTTCCGTCTTCGCGAACGAGTTCTGTTCCATGAGGCGGATGATGGTTTCCTCTTTCTCGGTGTCCCGCATCACAATATAGTCGGTCCCGCGCTGCCGGCCGGCTTCCTCCAGCGGATTCAGGACCACATTGCCGTAGTGGAATTCCAGACCCGCCAGCAGCCGGTCCCTGACCCGGTCCAGATACAGCTTCGCCTTGAGCGTCGTCTGGTAAATCCGGTCCGACACGGAGGGAGCGATCCGGACCTGTCCGAGCTTCATCAGTCCGGGAACCACTTTCTCCATGAACGGCTCCATCTGGCCCGGTGTAATGGTCAGGCGGTTCCGGTGCGCCGTCTCCATCAGGCGCTTCAGCTCCGCCAGCCGCTTGCAGTGGTGAGCCGGAAGCTCCAGCAGTTCGCCTTGGTGCAGGACGATTCCGTACGTTTCCATCACCGTAATGCGGTCCAGGCCCTGCACGTCCATCCGGTAGCCGTCCGTTTCCGACCGGTCAAAATCGAATTGGAGCGGCAGCGGCTCGCCCGACACCCGTATGCCGTCGTATACTCCTTCCGCCAGCTCCAGCTTGACGCCCGGGGCACGAGCGAGCAGCGGCTGCAGCGTCGTCCACGAAAACGGCGGAATAAGCAGCATCCGCTCGCCTCCCGGAAATGCCTTCGCGGAGGATGCGGACGAATACCCGGTTTCCCTGTACAAGCTCTCGTTCTGGTAAATCTTGATAAGCTGCCGCAGAACGTCATCATGCTCCTGCCGGAAACCGTGAAGATTCGGCTCATACGTGAACACTCTGGAAAATTCGTACGCTTCCCTGCGGTCGAGCCGCTCCAGGAAATCTCTTATTTTTTGTACGATATATACTCTTTTCGGCCCGATTTTCAGTTCGGCGGCGAACATGACTTTACGAAACCCGTAGGCGAAAGGCCGGATCACGATTTCCAGATCCAGCATCTCCCTCTCATCCCGCGTAAAACGGGTGCTCCCCGGCCGCCTGCTTCCTCCGAAAAGCCCCAGCATGCTGCGGGTCAATTCGGTGTCATAAGGGGGAGCTTCCCCCGTTTGGCCGGGTTCCGGCAATCCGGAAGGTGCGGCTGCGCTTTCGCTCCGGCCTTCAGACGAACGTTCAAGCAGAGCCGCGCCCGGGAAATCCTTGTCCGTCCGGCTTGAATCCAGCAGCTTGAGCAGCACGGCCGCCGTATGCTTGCAGGATTGTCTGAAAGAAGGAAGCGACGGGCAGGTGCACTCCGCGTTGATGCCGCCTCCGGACTGCACGCTCACTTTTACGAGATAGCTCTCGCGGTCGTCCACGGTCGCCTCCACACTCTGCAGGACGGGATCATGGTAGGTAAAAACAACTTTCCCGGAGCGGTTCAGCGCCTCTCCTTTATCGTAAGCGGTCCGGCCGCATAACAGCTGGATCGCTTTGCGTGTCAATGCAGAACTCATCCGGTACTCCTTTCCGGCAAAAAAAATCTCTTTTTTGTCCGTCCTGGTTCGGACGTCGTGTCCTCTTATGATACCAGAATGGACGGGAAAGAAAAGAAAGAGCCTTCCCGAAGCCGCATAGGTTTCAGGAAAGCTCTTTACAAGTGTTTTTGTTCCGGCTCCCGTATGAGCGCGGATTCGACCGACCGCCGCGCGCAGGGCCGCAGCGAGCGCCTGGGATTCGCGCGCGTTGGAAAGGCCCACGCCAGCCCGCGGAAGGGCGGACAATGCTCTCACGGGAGCCGTACTTTCGTCCGGACCGGGGGCCGCGAGACTTACAACTTAACCCGCTGCAGCCTCAGCGCATTCAGCACGACGGACACCGAGCTGAGCGCCATGGCGGCTCCGGCGATCCAAGGGGCAAGCAGGCCCAGTGCGGCGACCGGAATGCCGAGCGTGTTGTAACCGAGCGCCCAGAACAGGTTCTGACGGATGTTGCCCATCGTTCTGCGGCTCATATAGATCGCATCCGGGATCGAGTTGAGATCGCCGCGCATCAGGGTGACGTCCGCCGCCTCCATGGCGACATCCGTGCCAGTGCCGATCGCCATGCCGATATCCGCCTGCGCCAGCGCCGGAGCATCATTGATGCCGTCGCCGACCATCGCCACCTTCTTGCCCTGGGCTTGAAGCTTCTTCACTTCCTCGGCTTTGCCTTCGGGAAGCACCTCCGCCCTTACCTGGTCGATCCCGACCTGGCGGGCGATCGCCTGAGCGGTGCGCTCGTTGTCGCCGGTAATCATGATGACTTCGATGCCCATTCCCTTCAGACGGGCAACGGCCTCTTTCGACGTTTCCTTGACGGTATCGGCGACCGCAACGAGCCCGGCATAGCTGCGGTTGACCGCAACGAGCATGGCCGTTTTGCCTTCCTGCTCCAGCCGCGCCATTGTTTCGCCCGCATGCCCCGCATCCACCTCGTAGCGGCTCATCAGCTTGCGCGTTCCCGCCAGAACTTCCTGTCCGTCCACGACCGCACGGATTCCGAAGCCGGGAATGGCTTCAAATTCGGACGAAGCCGGAACAGAGACGCCTCGTGCCGCAATCCCGCTGACGATCGCTTCCGCCAGAGGATGCTCCGAATTTTTCTCCGCGGCGCCCAGAAGCTCCAGGAACCGTCTCTCGTCCATCGAAGCGGTCAACACATCCGTAAGCTCGGGTTTGCCTTTCGTGACGGTTCCCGTTTTGTCCAAAATAATCGCGTCGATTCCGTGCGTGGATTCCAAGTGCTCTCCGCCTTTGAAAAGAATCCCGAGCTCCGCCGCCCGTCCGGAACCCGCCATAATCGACGTCGGTGTCGCCAATCCGAGCGCGCAAGGGCAGGCAATGACGAGTATGGCGATCGCTTTTTCCAGCGCTCCCGCAAAATCGCCCGGCGTGACCCAGAAATACCAGATCACAAACGCCGCGAGCGCAATACCGACGACAATCGGTACGAAAATGCCGGATATGACGTCCGCCACGCGCTGGATCGGTGCTTTGGAGCCTTGGGCTTCCTCGACCACTTTAATAATCTGGGCCAAAGCGGTATCCTTGCCGACTTTGGTCGCCCGGATTCTCAGACTGCCGTTTTTGTTGAGCGTCGCCCCGATGACCGGATCTCCGGCCTTTTTGCCGACGGGCAGGCTCTCGCCGGTCAGCATCGACTCATCCACCGAAGAGCTGCCTTCCAGCACTTCTCCGTCCACCGGTATTTTCTCGCCGGGTTTGACCAGGACGATATCGCCCGCGATCACTTCTTCGACCGGCACCGCCGCTTCTTTCCCGTCCCGGATGACTAGCGCCGTTTTGGCCTGCAGCCCCATCAGCGATTTGATCGCTTCCGAGGTGCGGCCTTTGGCCAGCGACTCGAATAATTTGCCGAGCAGAACGAGCGTGATCAGGACCGCACTCGTTTCGTAATACATCTCCGGCCCGTCGTGAACGCTGCCGCCGTGCCTTGCCCACTCTACGGTCAGATAGAGGCTGTAGAAATAAGCCGCGGAAGTTCCGAGCGACACAAGCACGTCCATGTTGGCGCTTTTGTTGCGCAGGGCTTTGTAAGCGCCCGTATAGAACTGACGTCCGATATAAAACTGCACCGGGGTGGCCATCGCAAGCTGGAACCACGGGTTCATAAACAAGTCGGGCAGCCAGACCCACGACATAAAGGAAAAGTGGCTGACCATCGACCAGAGCAGCGGCAGGGACAGAATCGCCGAGAGAATCAGCTTGCGCTTGTGCCGCTTGAGCTCCTCCTGCCGGTGTACCGCAGGGTCTCCCTGTTCCTGCTTGAGAAGTGCCTTGTAGCCCAGCTTCTCGACTTTGTGCTGCATATCGGCAGGCATAACCTCGCCCGGCTCGTACTCGACATGCGCGGTTTCGAGCGCGAAGTTGACGGTTGCGGATGTGACGCCCGGCATTTTGGCAAGCCCTTTCTCAATCCGGTTGGCGCACGCTGCGCACGTCATTCCCTCCAGCTGAAAATCCACGGAATCCTTCACGGTGCTGTAGCCCAGCTTGCCGATTTTCTCTTCCAATTGTGCCGTATTCACCCGGGAAGGATCGTAGGTGACGGTCGCGCGTTCCAGAGCGAAATTCACATTAGCGGTTTGCACACCGTCGACTTTATTCAGCCCTTTCTCGATCCGGTTGGCACAAGCCGCGCAGGTCATTCCCGCTATTTGCAAATTCGCCTGTTTCGTCGCCTCTTCTCCGGCCGCTTTCACGTTTGCTGCCATTCGAAACACCTCTTTCCGCCTCTGAAAATCTTCGTCTTATAAGATGAGAAAAGTCCCTCTTCTTCATTCGGTTAATTATAGTATACCCCCCTACCCTATATTTAGCAAGAGGCCTTCTCCATTTATTTCAAAAAAGTAACAATCCTTCGAAATGTGCTCCTTAAGCCGCGCGAAAGGGTAATAATGAAGAGAAGACGAAAGACGAACCAGACTACGGCATGTTGGAACAGCATGTATCGAAACGGAGTGATCGCTATGAACACGACGAAACTTCCCGTCAAAAAAACCGCCTTCCTTGCGGTTCTCACGGCGGTATCCCTTACCGCCTGCAGCTCTATCGGCCCTGCGGCGGCGGGGGATCCGACCGGCAGCGGCAGTACAGCGGCATCGGTCGCCGCAAGCCCGGGTCCCGCTTCCGGAACGGCTGCTCCGGCAAGCGCAGCGCCTGTGCCTTCGGTTAAGCCGGATCAGATCCAGACCCGGTTGACCGATTTTCAGTTGATCTCGGATGCGGCGGGTTTCGCCTGGGGAGAGACGAACGGCTCCCTGCGCTTATACCGCACCGATGACGGCGGACGAAACTGGACTCTCCTGAGTCCCTGGGACGACACGTTCAAAAGCGGAGCGCCTTTGGCGGGCGGCTCCCTCTACTTCCTCGACGCGCAGCACGGATGGACGGCCGCAGCGGATGACGGCCGGAAAACCGTGACCGCTTTTACGGCCGACGGCGGGCAGAGCTGGACCAAAGGTACCCTGGATAAGCCGACTTATGCCGCCGGTCTCTCTTTTGCCGATCCCCTGCACGGCTGGATGCTCACCTCTTCCGATGCGGCGATGGGCAAATCGGAGAAAACGCTGTACGCCACGGACAACGGCGGCAAGGTCTGGAAACCGCTGACGAGCGTTTCCCTGGATAAGCCCGTGCCCGGAGCGCTGCCCCTGTCGGGACATGCATCCGGCATGACTTTCAAGGACGCCGCCAGCGGCTGGATTGCCCTCGCGGGCCATGAAGAAAAACCGGTCCTGTACCGCACGCGGGACAGCGGGAAAACGTGGAACGTCGTTCCGATGAAGGTCCCGCAGGAGTTGAATGATTCTTCGGTCACACTGGACGGGGCTCCCGTATTTTTCAAGGATGAACCGGACAAAGGCTGGATTCCCGTACGGACGGTGAGCGGCAATACGGAAAGCCGCGACGCTTATGTGACGAAGGACGGCGGGCAAACGTGGTCCTTTAAGCAAACCGGCATGCAAAACGCGCTCACTTTTGCGGACAGCTTGCACGGCTGGGGATTCAAGGATAAAGTTCTCCATGCCACTTCGGATGGCGGCACAACCTGGAACCCGGTTTCATCCGATCCGGTTTTGACGGATACGCTCAAAAATAATCCGAACGTGATCCGGCTCGGATTCGCCGGTCCGCAGACGGGCTGGCTGCTGCTCGGCTCGGAGGACGGCAAGAAATCGAAGCTGCTTAAGACGTCCGATGCAGGCAAGCATTGGATTTTGTTGTAGCTTTCCCCGTGGCCCGCAGCTGCAATCGCATAACCTCAAAAAGCAATCCTTCCTTTCGGACGGGATTGCTTTTTGAGGTTTGAACTCGCCGATCAATCCAGCAGTTCCTGGAGATAGAAAGAACGATTTTCCAGAAAGCGGCGGGTAATCCGGTAATGGTCGGTTTCCTCATACGCAGTGAGGCGGACCGGAGATTCGTTGAAATTGTAGATGTCCGCATGGGGATAACCCAGCAAAATAGGCGAATGAGTGGCGATTATAAGCTGCGACGTCCGGGCCAGTTCATGGATCATGCTCAGAAAAACGAGCTGGCGGGCCGGAGATAACGCGGCTTCCGGCTCATCGAGCAGATAGATGCCTCTTCTTCCGAAGCGGTTCTTGAACAGGGACAGAAAAGATTCGCCGTGCGACTGCTCATGAAGCGACCTGCCGCCGTAACTGTCATAAGCCCTGCGGTCTTCCCGCGCCAGTTCGTCGATATGACTGGCGAAATGATAGAACGACTCCGCCCGCAGAAAAAAACCCTCGTTCATCTTCGGCATCCAGGAGAGGCGCAAATAATCGCCCAGCTTTGCCTCCGACGAATCCAGCTCGTACAGATTGTTCCGGCTGCCTCCCGCCGTATTGAACCCGCATTGGTAAGCGATCGCTTCCATCAGGGTCGATTTGCCGGAGCCGTTCTCGCCGACGAAAAACGTGACGTTTTTATGGAATTTCAGCCGGTCGAGCTTGTCGATCGCCGGAATATGAAACGGGTACTCGTGCGGATTCCGAATTTTCTCGTGCAGTTTGATCACTTCGTGCAGGTACATCGTAACGCTCCGTTCCGTTGCGGATGAATCTGAAGCCGGTGCGGTGGTTAAGCAGAAACTCATCCGCTGCTTTTTTAGCCTGCAGACTACTTCTCCTTCCGGCACGCAATCCCCTGCAATCCCACCCGTCAAAAAAACCGAAAAAACCAGACTCTGCTGTGCAGAACCGGCTCTTCAGGTATTCCATAGCGTGAAGGAGAGCGATGAGGGCGTCAGCGGTGACGACCTGTCTGAGGACTGCCCGGCGAATTTCTTGCCATGCCGGACGGTTCGCTAGTAAGAAGCGTGTCCGCCTGCCTGCGCTTGATGCTGCGTTCAAATCGCTGCTGTTTCTTCCGCTTACTTCGTCTGTGCTTCTTTCCGCTTCGTCTTGCTCTGGCCTTCTTTCGTATCCGGTCTGGCCGCGAGTTCGTCGTCATAGGTATAGCTGATGTGTGCTTCCACTGGGCTTCCGCCGATCAGATGCTCACGGACAATGCGCCTCCCGATTTCAGGGGTCACCTCTTTGTACCATACCCCCTCCGGGTACACGGTAATGACGCAGGCATCCTCGCATCTGCCCTGACAGCGCGTCCGGGTCGTATGGATCCGGCCATCCGCTTCCTGCAGCTTGATCTCATCGCGCATCGCCTCGACGACTTCTTCCGCTCCTTTTTTGGTACAGCTGCCCCCGTTGCAAAAGAAAAGATGATGTTTCATGCCGTTCAGATTCCAAGTTGTCATCATGGTCTCCTTTTATAAAATAGGAATTGGAAAATAATTAATTATTCGTAACTATTACGATAAAACGTATCGTACACAGATTTCGCGGATCTGTCAACGGATCCATCAAAAAAACCGCCTTCCCGCAAGGAGAAGACGGCCTTATGATTCGAGATCCGATTCAGTAACGCCGCTCATCCTCAGGCTCGTTAACTAAACGCTCCCGATCCTGATTCTTCTGCACGTTCTGCGGCTGCATGTCCAGCAAACGGTCCAGTTTCTCCTCGATTCTTTGCAGCTTGGTCAGTGTGAACAGTCTGCGGTTGACTCTAGTCCGGATAAACATCGATAAGCTGGTAATAAAAATAGCGATGAATCCGAAGATAACAAGCAAGTAAACGATGCTGGCCCAGGAAACGAACCCGATCGTGTCCATCATTTTTTGTTCAACCTCGTTTCATTTAATCGGTCTTGAATCTTTCCGCTTGCGTACTTGCGTCTTCCGGCCTTGCGGTCTATCAACTTTCAGCCGATTTCTCTCGAAAGCACTTCAATCTCGTGTTTGTTGCGCTCCCCGTGCCCGATACGGAGCCGATGCCCGTCCAAATCGCGGATCACGAACTCTCTCATTCCCCAAGACTTGGATTGGATCTCCTCTATGAAATCCACCTTCTGCGTTTTCAAAAATTGATAGACTTGATCCGCGTTTCGGACAAAAAAATAAAGCGTCTGAACTTCGACCTTGTCCGATTTCGTAAAATGAACCTCGATATTCCCATTGTAGACCGATCCGTATGTATCTTCCAGAACCCAAGCCAGGTCAAACTTTAGCACGTCGCGGTAAAATTCAAGCGCCTTGAATACATTTTTAACGGGCAGTACCGGTGCTTGATGCTGAATATATTTCTTCATTTTCTTCTCCTTATTATAGTGAGCGCAGATGCCTGTCTGTGCGTCTTTCCCGGATGATTCCCACGATCCACACCAATAAATTCAATCCAACGAGATTTGAAACCAGATACATCCACCAGGTGTACAAACCGAATCCTTGAGGATGCGTGTTCATGTAAAGCAATAAAATCCATCCGAAAAAGCGGACTCCGTTTAAGAGCCATGAATCTTTCCGAAACAAAATAGCTCCCGGCTCAACCGGAACATCCCTGTATTTCACCAGAGAAAGTGCAAAAAGTAAGAGATGCATAATCACGTAAATCACAGCAACAAACAGAGGATACACAATCATGGCAAACAATGCGCCTATCAAATTATCCGCTTCGGATGCACCCACATCCCCTTAAAAAACGAAGTGCTCGAACTTTTTATATTCCGTGAAGCAGGAAAGCAGCGATAACAGACAGCTGAGTACAAAATAAGATCCTTTCTTCATAAGACTCGCTCCCGAAGAAAAATCAACCTCTTCCAGTATATGGTTTATCGTTGGCTGTTACAACTATTTATCTCGCCATAGTTTTCTTACCGCATAATCCCCTCCAGCCCTCACGTCTGTTGTTCCTTAGCCATGTATTCGACAGACTTCCATCTTATTCCTTTTCCTTTTATGTAAGACTATGTAAGATTTTATCTTTTTATATGACAAATAAAAGACAGCTCACAGGAGCTGTCTCTAAACGCCGGATCTCTTTCCGTCTCCCCCTTGACCCTCACGTTACGTGATCGTTTAGACTGGCGACAGGAGGTGGCTACCCCTTATGAAACTTGCCATAGAACCGACATTGAACCACTATGCCAGCCTGTATGACCTGCCTGAGGGCGAACGGGAAAATTATTTCCGTTATACGATGATGAAACCTTTCGAAACGATGTGGAACCTCATCGGGGTTCCGCTCAAAGCAGGGCAGCCCAGAGGCTATGACGTCCTGACTGCTTCGGGAATGCTCGGCTATCTCTCTGTCCGCGAGACGGAGTCCGGCCTGGCGGCGCTGGAGAAACTCCGGCAGGCGAAGGCGGAGGAGACAGCCTTGTCCGCCCTGCGGCGCTGCATGAGCTTTGCCGAGCAGGCGGAGCTGCGGGTCCGCGCGGACGAGCTCCGGTTCGGCCTGTATCTCGCCGATCCCCTCAAGCTTGAGCTTCAAGGAGGAACATGCGGGTTCGGAGGCATTCCCGGATACATCCAGGTCATGCTTCATCCGACCGAATGGAATTTACCCCGGCTTCCCGCCGTCATCGCCCACGAATTCCATCATAATCTGCGGTTTTCCTATTTCGGCTGGGATCACGGAAATGTGACGCTGGGCGATTATCTCGTCATCGAAGGCCTTGCCGAGTCGTTTGCCCGCGAGCTGTTCGGCGAGGAGCTGCTTGGCCCCTGGGTCACCTCCATGGAGCCGGACGATTTCGAATACTCGCTCCATGTGTTCAAAGACGCCCTGGCCCTCAAAGGGTTTGCCGAAGTCAGCAGCTACATGTTCGGAGACTTGTACGCCAGAGAGCAGGGGTTTGCTCCTGCGGGCGTGTCCCCTTTTGCAGGGTATTCGGTCGGCTATGCCGCCGTCCAAGCTTTTCTCGGAGCGAACGATGTGACCATCGGTGAAGCGACTTTGCTGGGTACCGAAGAAATTCTCGGAAGCTGCGGGTTATTCTGAAATGACTCCAGAGGCAGCACACGACCATGGCCCCGGTATGGCTACTCCCTGTACTTGCGCAGCACGATGACCGCATTGTGCCCGCCGAAACCGAACGAGTTCGAGAGACCGATTTCGAGCTCCGCTTTTCTCGCCGTGCCGGGAACATAATCCAGATCGCAGTCCGGGTCCCTTTGCTCCAGATTAATCGTCGGAGGAATGATGCCTTCCTGCAAAGTTTTGACGAGCGCGATCGCTTCCGCCCCGCCCGCGGCTCCGAGCATGTGGCCGGTCATCGATTTGTTGGCCGTGACGGGTATGCGGTAAGCGTCTTCTCCGAAGAGATTTTTGATCGCGCTCGTCTCGGACTTGTCCCCTACCCCCGTACTCGTCGCGTGCGCGCTGATGACGTCCACCTCGCCAGGAGTAATTCCCGCGCTCGCCAGGGCCGATTTCATGGCCTGCTGCGCCCCTCTCCCCTCGGGATGAGTCGCCACCATGTGGTAGGCGTCCGAGCTTGCGCCGTATCCGGTCACTTCGGCGTAGATGCGGGCGTTCCGGCGCTGCGCATGGCTCAGCGACTCCAGAATCAGGATGCCGGCTCCTTCGGCCATCACAAAGCCGTCTCTTCCCGCATCGAACGGGCGGCTCGCTTTCGCGGGTTCCTCGTTGCGCGTGGAGACCGCTGTGGCGTTGCCGAAGCTCGACAGCGAAATTTCGCTGACGGCCGCTTCCGAGCCCCCGGCGATAATGACATCCGCTTCTCCTGTGCGGATCGTTCGGAACGCTTCGCCGATGGCGGTGTTGCCGATGGAGCAGGCCGTAACCGGCGACATCGTCGGTCCGAGCGCCTGATGCCGGATCGAGATCATGGCCGCCGCCATGTTCGAGATCATCATCGGCACAAGCGTGGGGCTAACCCTCTCCGGCCCGCGCTCCAGCAGCACCCGGTTCTGCTCCAGCAGGGTGCCGATTCCGCCGATGCCGGAGCCGACGTACACCCCGACGCGCTCCCGGTCCGTCATGTCCAGATTCAGCTCCGCATCCAGCAGGGCCTGATCGGCGGCGGCCAGAGCGAACTGGCAGAAGCGGTCCATTTTTCTCGCTTCCTTGCGTCCGAATATCGCTTCTCCGTCAAAATCTCGCACAAGTCCGGCAATTTTCGATTTGTAGCGGGTCGTATCGAAGGTATCGATCCGGGAGATCCCCGATTGCCCCTGCACCAGACGTTCCCAAAACGGGGCCACCCCGTTGCCCAGCGGTGAAATAATGCCCATCCCTGTTATCACGACTCGTTCCATCGTACATCCTCCTCTATATAAGCTGTCCATATCCTCATCTTGTCACCGGATGTATCCTATTACAAGTTGTAGTTTATTCTAGTATAATTACTACTACGATAAGGATTCGAGGAGATGAGCGAATGAACAAGGAAGAAAGGCTGGAGGCTCTGTCGGCTTTTCTGAAAAGCCAGCGGGCCAAGCTGCTCCCGCAAAACATGGGGCTCCCCGCCGGGACCAGGCGAAGAACTCCGGGGCTTCGCAGAGAAGAAGTCGCCCAGCTCGCGGGGGTCAGCACGACCTGGTATACGTGGCTGGAGCAGGGACGGGATATTAAAGTGTCGGCCTCCGTGCTGGAAAATATCGCTTCCGCGCTGCAACTGACGGTAGATGAGCGGAAGTACCTCACTTCTCTGGCTCTGGAAGCCAGCTCGGGCATTCGCCTGCTCCAGGAGGAGCTGCCGCAAATTTCCCCCTCCCTGCAGAAAATTTTGCAGGAGCTGAAAAACTGCCCGACCATCATCTCCGACCGCAGGTGTACGATTGTCGGCTGGAACGAGGCGGCCACGCGCGTTTTCCTCGATTTCGAGAAGATTCCGCCCGAACAGCGCAACATGATTTCCCTCCTGTTTGCGCGTAAGGAATTCCGCCGGCTTGCGGTAAACTGGGAAGATTTCGTCAGCGGCTTTCTGGCTATTTTCCGCGCCTATTACGGCCAGTATTTCGAAGACGAGTGGTACAACGGGTTCCTGGCCGAAATGAAGCTCACCTATCCAGAATTCAACCGGCTGTGGGAACAAAGCAAGGTGAGCTCCGCACCGGAAGTTCTGATCGAGTTCCGGCATGCCAAAGCGGGGAAAATGCTGTTCGATCTGACGTCCCTGCAGGTGCACGGGAGCACGGATTTACGCTGCAGCATTTATACTCCCGCGCAGGAATCGTCGACGGAAATGAAGCTGATGCAGCTCATGGACCGGAGCTGACAGACCCTATGCGCCAAACGGCTTGCGCGAGGCAAAACCGGATGGCGTAACATCCGCTTGATTGGCCGACAACGCTCCCCCGGCCGATGCGGTTGATCACCTTCATGCCTGCGCCTAACCACATGCGCCAGGAAACTGGGCGCGGTGCGAAGCGGACGGGGGGAAGGGTGGGGACTTCGGCAGAATCTGGAACGCCCGTGATGAGATGATTCATTGGATTTCCCGCACGTTCCCTCAGGTTCCCACCTCAACCGGTCTCAGGCGCTGAAAAAGCCGGTGTCCGCTTCGTTAAGTGGACACCGGCTTTCTTGTAAGGTCCGGATTGCCGGAATCATCCGGAATCCGTCTTTAGAAGCCCGAATGATACTTGTCCGGGCTGGAAGAATCGGACTTCGTGGCGCTTTTGTCCTTTTCTTCTTTCTGCTCCATATTTAAATCTTCCATGGGAATCGGATCGACGTGTTTTTCGCTTTCGTGAAGATCGAACAAGCTTTCATTCCCGGTCGGATACTGCTCCGGATGGTCGCGGTTGCCCTTTTGCTGAGTCTGGCGTTCCAATTCATGGCTCGGTTTTTTCGGTTCCGTCATGGGACTCACCTTCCTTCGGTAGATATACCTTAAGTACCTCAAACAGAAAAAACTCAAACAAAATCCGCACGAAAACGGCCGTAGAGTCCGAAATTCCCCGCGAAAAATAAGGGGAGTCAGACCAAAGAACGAAAGGAAAGCAGCTCTTCCAGAATGTTTTGCTTGTCCTTTCCGTTCTTCACGATGAAGACACGGACATGGTCTCCGCAGTTCTCCAGCTGTTCCAGGAGCTGCGGTCTTTTGTGCCTCCGGAAGTTCCACACCCATTTGACGAAATCCCAATCAAGCTGTTCCGGACAGCCTTCATTAAGATCCGGCCGCGTCCGGTTGTGATACATAATCCGGCGTTTAAACACCCGGTAGACGACCAGCCAGGAAGGCAGATCGAAAAAAATGACGACATCCGCAGCCTTCAGACGCCTATCCAGCGTCCTTCCGTAATTTCCGTCCATAATCCAAGCGGGCTGCCGGATCAGCTTGCCGATGAATTCGTCCCATTCTTCATTCGGGGTCGGCACCCATCCGGGTTTCCAATAGTACGCGTCCAGATGATAAAGAGGCAGCTCCAGCTTCTCGCCGAGTTCCCGGGCGAAAGTGGATTTTCCCGAACCGCCGGGTCCGATCAGTAATAATTTCATTCCGTTCTCCTGTTCCCCCCCACTTTAGGCGGTTATTTCCGTTTTTTTAAGACAGCCGGAAGATTTTATCAGTTTCGATCACAGAGTGCAATAAAAAGTTGGAGTTCCGACGAAGTAAATTCCTTTCTATTTACAAAACTAACGTCCTTAGTTATTATAAAACTAATAAGATTAGTTTTTGTGAAGGAGTGTTTGTATGGCTGCCGTTTTAGCTGTTAACCTGGGAGTTCGTTTTGTGCTGGAATGCTGCCTTCTCGTCGCGGTCGGCTATTGGGGAATGACGAAAGGAGACGGCTGGATGATGAAGACGCTGCTGGGTGCCGGGGCACCGCTATTGACCGCTGTCGTTTGGGGGCTGTTCATGTCTCCTAAAGCAAGTTATTCCCTTCCTCAGCCGTGGCACCTGCTTATGGAAGCGGCTATCTTCGGTATGGGAACGGCCTCTCTGTTTGCGGCGGGTCATACGCGCCTTGGTGTCCTCTTCCTGTCCTCAGCGGTTGTAAACCGCCTTCTGATGGCTGTCTGGTCGCAATAACCAGCGGACTTCCCCTTTATCCGATTCCCCCCCCTCCCTAGCTGCTCCCTGCTCCTTCTCATTCCTTCTCATCCAGAATAAAGAAAATGCTTGAAGACAAACTAAGAAGACTTCACGAGTAAAGGCAGAGGATACGCCATGGCATTCTTTCTTCGCGGTTTTCCCAAAATTGCAAACCGTCCTCCCAAACGGCAGCCGCGGCAGCAGCCGTCTCCGGGTACTTCGAACGCCGGTTCCGCAAAAGCAGCCGGCGCCGCAGAAGAACCGGGCGGCGCTTCGCTGGCGGAAAGAACGGGTTGGCTGAAAACGCTGCTCGCCCATTGTTCCGATGTCGTTTATCACACCTTTACGGCAGGGAAAAATACGCCCTGCCTCCTTGTCTACATCGAAGGGGCCGTGGACCGGAATGATCTGCAGCAGAGTGTACTGAAAGTGATTCTAGGCGATCGGTTCGTACAAGGAGAAGAATCTCTCGCAGGGAACCTCTTCGACTGCAAAATGCTTCCTGCCGACCGGCAGAAAACACTCCTGACGATGAAAGATGCGCTTCAGGATATTTTGGAAGGCAGCGCTGTGCTTCTGCTCGACCAGGAGTCCCGCATGATGTCGTTCGGGCTAAGCTCCTACATCAAAAGGCAAATCGACGAACCGAACAGTGAAACCGTTATCCGCGGACCTCGGGAGGCGTTTGTCGAGAGCATCCAGGACAACTTGTCCATGCTCCGAAAACGGCTCCGAACGCACAATTTCAAATGCGTGGAACAAATCATCGGCACGAAGACCCGCACACGGGTCATTACGGTCTACATGGAAGACGTCTGCAGTCCGGCGCTGGTCGATGAAGCAGCCCGGCGGCTGGCCGATATCGAGATCGATTCGGTTATGGGCTCCAGCTATCTGGAGGAATTTATCGAAGACAATCCGTACTCTCCTTTTCCGCAGCTGCAATATACGGAACGCCCCGATGTCGTCGCCGCCGCCCTTCTCGAAGGCAGAATCGCCGTTATTGTGGAAGGTACGCCCATTGTCATTATGGCGCCCACAACCTTGTTCATGATGATGCAGTCCCCCGAAGATTATTACCAGCGGTTCTGGGCGGGATCCTGGATCCGCTGGATCCGTTACGTGTTCCTGTTCGTTTCTTTACTGCTGCCGTCCTTTTATATCGCCGTTACGACGTTTCATCCGGAAACGATCCCGGAAAGAATGCTGATTACGATCGCTTCATCCAGAGAGGTCGTCCCTTTCTCGGCGTTTGTCGAGGCGCTGATCATGGAAGTTTTCTTCGAAGCTCTTAGGGAAGCGGCTACGCGTATCCCGAAATCGGTCGGGCAGGCCGTCTCCATCATCGGCGCGCTCATTATCGGGACGGCAGCCGTGCAGGCGGGCATCGCCTCGGCGGCGATGGTCATTATCGTCTCGCTGACGGGCATCGCCTCTTTTATTATCCCGCACTACGATCTCGGGCTCTCGTTCCGGCTGCTGCGCTTCCCCATCATGATCCTGGCGGGCGGATTCGGGCTGGTGGGCATTGCCTGCGCCATGATCCTCATCTATATCCATCTCACGGAGCTGAAGTCGTTCGGCATCCCCTACCTGTCTCCGGTCGTGCCGATGGTTCCGAAGGATATGAAAGACATTTTCGTGAGAGCTCCGTGGTGGACCATGATCACGCGGCCCAAGTTTACGTCCTCCCGCAATCTTCACAGGCAGAAGCCGAACGGCCGCAAGTGGGCAAATCCCGCCGAGGAAGGAGATTGAAGAGCATGCGAATAACGGCAAGATTAGCGGGAATCCTTCTCTCCCTCCTTCTCCTTGCGGGATGCTGGTCCTCGGTTGAGTTGAACGACCGGGCATTCGTGAGGATGGTGATGGTCGACAAAACCGATGACGGATACGAGCTTGTGCTGGGCATGCCCTTGGCGAACCGGTTGATTCCCGGTGAAGTGGGAGGTTCCTCCCAATCGGGGCGTGAGCCGTTTACGTACTTTTCCAAGATCGATTCGAATCTGAGCGACGCCTTCCGTAAAATCCAGAACGATCTCTCGCGGAAAATTACATTCGGACAGACTCGCGTCGTCATTATCGGAAATCGGTACGCCGAGGAAGGTATCGGATCGCTGCTGGATCTGATAGCCCGGGAACCGAGAGTGCACATTAATGCGAACTTGTTCGTGACGCACGGTAGCGTCGATAAAGTTATCCAGCTCCCTCTGACCATGGAACGTTTCCCGTCCGACATTTTCTATGCCTACGGCAGACGTAAAATAGCGACGACCATCAATTTCAAAGATATCTTGAAAGCCCATTACATGGGGGGAGATTTTCTGGCTACTCGCCTGGTTTTCGGTAAAATGGGCATTATGAACGAATCCAAAGAGGAATATTGGATGGGTCCCGACGGAGCGGCTGTATTCAAAGGGGACAAGATGGTCGGCTCACTGCCGGGCAAAAACGCCGCAGGAGCTTTGTGGATACAGGGCAAGCCCGAAACACGGGAGATTACGGTGCCTTCCCCGACGGACGGCAAAGTCGTCAGCCTGCTCGTCGAACGGAATTCGACCCGAATCCGGCCCGAGCTGACGGGAGATGCCCTTACTTACAACATTCATGTCAAAACGGATCTGGATATCGTCGCTTCTTACTCCAACATTAATTTAAAGGATCACAAGCAGCTCAAAGAAATGGAGAAAAGTGTGGAAAACAAAATCAAGGAGGATGTCGAGCACTCGATCCAGCTGACTCGGCAAATGGGAACCGACGCGTTTCAACTGAACCGCTATCTGGAATGGAGATATCCGAAGGAATGGAACCGGATCAATAAAGAGTGGAATGAACTATTCAGCAAAAAAGTCAAGATCCAGTGCACGTCCGACGCCATCATCCGGCGGATCGGAGTAGTCAAGAAAACGTTCACCGGAGATCCGCAAAAAGACAAGGAGGTTTCGAAATGATTACGGTCCTGGTGACGTACGCGATTGTCATGCTCATTCAATGGAGATACCTGGTGCGCTGCGGAAAAAAGAAACGGACCTTCTCCGTTTCTTTAAGCGTAACCGGCGGCCTTTGCGCCTGCGTGCTGCTTCTCCATCATTCGAAGAACGGAGAAACGTTGGTCGAATGGCTCGAAATCATATTCGGTTCCTTGCATGTGACGTCTTAAACCCGCTGAAGGAGGCTATCATGGACAAAATAACGCCTTTGCAGACTTATATGCTGTTCACCCAGTATCTTCTCTCTACGCTGGTCAGCTTTCTCGCGGCGCCTCTTATCCAGAATGCGGGATACTCGGTCTGGATTCCCGTTATTGCCGGCAGTCTCCTGGGAGGAGTTCTCACTTACCTGGCTTACAAATTAGGCTGCCGCAGACCCGGACGCTACATGGCGGAGTATGGCCGGGAAATTATCGGACGGCCTCTGCATTATTTGTTGGTCCTGTTTATGGCGTTCGTTTATTTGTTTACGGCCGCGCTTGTGCTGAGGCAATTGACCGATTTTATCGTCGAAATTTACCTCCCGGGCACTCCCCTCTGGGCCGTGGCCGGCCTGCTCGGCCTATGCACGACGAGGCTTGTCCACTCGGGTGTCACGAACATTTTCCGTTCAGGCCAAGGTGTTTTTTTCGTGGCACTGGCTCTGGTTGTACTTATCGCCGTTGCTTCCTGCCAAGATATCGTCCCCTATTCGGTCGTTTCACTGGTCACCAACTTTGACGGACGCGGCATTTTTAGCGCAACGGCTATGATTACGGGCCTTTTCGGAGAAATGACGTTTATCGCGCTGTTTTTCCCCAAGTTTAAGGAAACAGGCCGGACGATGAAGGCGCTGGTATGGGCTATCGTCACCGCCGCAGTGCTGACATTGGGGAATCTGATTCCGATGGTGCTCCTTTTCGGGCCTTCCCTGGCAGCCAATCTGACCTACGCCAACCTGGAAATGACGCGGTACATTCAGCTCGGCAATTTTATCCAGAACATGGACCCGATCCTCATCCTCATGTGGTTGTTTACGCTGCTCGTCAAAATCAGCCTCTTCCTGTATATCTCGGTGATCGCCGTCACGCAGACGCTGAAAATGAAAGATACTCGGCCGCTCACCCTGCCATTCGGCGTTACGGTCGTTTTCCTCTGCCTCTGGATGGTGAATTCCTCCGAGACCCTGGACCGGTTCGCCGGTACGGCCGAGGTGCCCATGATGCTGCTGGCGGAGCTGATTCCCGTCGTATATTTGCTGGTCGACGCGCTCCGGTCCCGCTTCAAAAAACGGCAGCCCGTCCGGGAACCTTCCACTTAATTGCCGACAGATGGCCCGGGCCGGAGAGGCCCCTTTGCTGCTTCCGCACAATAAAAAAGGCCGTGCCCTTTCACCGGACCGGCCTGTTCGCCGCCTCTATTCACACTGCGTTATTGCGTCCCGTCTCCGCTGAGAAGATCGTACAAACGCTTCAGAACAACGGCCTCCGCCCACAAAGGAAGCGGCTCGTCAAGTTTGTCTTTCCACGCCGGATCGGTCAGAAGTCCTTTCTCGTAAAGCCAATCCACGCCTTCTGTTTTCCAGACCGGTATTTCAGGCTGAATTCCCGGATTCAGTCCCATCGCTTTGGCCACCCCGTCTCCTATGGCGTTCGCCAGATTTGTAAGCACATCTGAATTTCCAAGCAGACTGCCGTCGGTAGCGTTATCAATAAACAGATTTTCAAGCAGCACCGCAGACATATCGGTTTCCCGCAATACCGCGAAATCCGCTTCCTTCTTGCCCCGGTCGGCGGCTCCCAGCGTGTTTAAATAATGCACAACCGTATCGTGCACAATGGTGCGCTTCTGTCCCGTCACTCCGCTAGAAGTGCCCGGATAAACATACGATTCGAATCCTTCCCCGCCGCCGGCGTTGATATGGATAGAGACGAAATAAGCCGCTCCCCAGCCGTTAGCCAAGTTTGCACGATCGGACAGGGCGACGAAAACGTCCGTACTCCGTGTCAGTTTGACATTAGCCGCATACTCGTTAACGAGCCGATCCCGGACCTGGAGCGCCAGTGCAAGCGTCAAGTCCTTCTCCAGCAGGCCGCTGCCCGTAGCGCCGGAATCCGTGCCGCCGTGACCGGCGTCGATCACGATAAGCGGTTTAACGGTCGGCACCGGAACCTGATCCGCCGCCGTCATGCCGTCGTACAGCTTCAGGATGGAGTGCCCGTAGGTTTCCCCCGCTTCCAAAGCGGCCTGCAGGCTGGCGTATTTGTTCCGGTCATAGCCGGGAACGGCCCAACGGCCCGCAAGATCCTCCCAGTTCGGCGCGATGCCGCGCGTGACGAGCGTGAACCGGGGATCGACGACCGCTTCTCCTGCCGGAAGCGAGTTTTTGGACGCATAGGCGAAAAGATGCTGAATTTGCGCCGTTACGCCGTCCTTGATCGTCGGGAAGCTGTTGCCGGGAACTCCCCCCGTCGCTCCGATACCGGCAAAGTTGTTCTGCTCGGGTTTGACGTCTCCCCCGAACCTGAACCAATTCGTCTCATGAATGGACTGGGCGACGGCGGCATCGCCGCGGACGCCGTATTTGGCTCCCACGGTTAGAAATTGCCTGGCTATTTCCGGGTTGAAGGACGGATTGACCTTGCGAATGAATGCTGTGATGACATCAAGCGAAGCTAGTGAAGTGCCCATGATCGGATGCTGGGATACAGCCATTCTCCTCACCTCTTCAACGTCATGTAGGATAGAACAGAATATGCCGGTTTTCCCCCGGCGGTAAGTGTGTATGTCCCATCTGCTTCCAATATAGCTCAAATGCCCTTGTACACGCGAGATAATTCCCCCAAGAAGTCAATAGAACCCGGCAGGCAGACAAAAAAGACCTTCTCCGGGAAGAGAAGGTCTTTAAGGCGAAGCCGAAAGGCTTATTTAAACACTTTCACGCGGTCTTCAAGCGGCTGGAATTGTTTTTCGCCGGCTTCTGCGGCAGGCTTGCCGAAAGGCATTTGAGCTACGAGTTTCCAAGTGGCGGGCACGTTCCATTCGGTGCGCACCGCTTCGTCGACGAGCGGGTTGTAGTGCTGCAGGGTAGCTCCGAAACCTTCGGCTTCCAGACTCGTCCACACGACGAATTGAAGCATGCCGGAAGAATGGTGGGACCAGATCGGGAAGTTATCGGCATAGGCCGCAAATTGCTGCTGCAGCCCTTCCACGACCGCTTGATCTTCGAAGAACAGCACCGTTCCGTAGCCGTTTTTGAAGAGAGTCATTTTCTGGGCGGTTGCTTCGAACTTCTCGCCGTCACCGACGATGCCGCGCAGAATCTCCGTTGTAAGATCCCAGAACTTGTCGTGCTGTTCGTTCAGCAGAACGACCAGTCTCGCGCTTTGGGAGTTAAAAGAAGAAGGCGTATGTTGAACAGCTTCGTTTACCAGTTCTACAATTTTTTCGTCCGAGACGACGGCGTCTTTGCTGATCGCGTAGATCGAGCGTCTGTTTTTTACAGCAGTATTGAAATCCATGATTTCTTAGCCACCTCTTTTTTGTAAGTTGCCTACTTTTATAGTGTAACCTATTTCGAATAAAAAAGCATCTTTTTTTTAGCGGGTGCAAAAAGATTTGATTTAGGCACAAAAAAAGGCTGAATCTCCCGCTTCAACTGTTTGAAGCAAGGAGTATTCAACCTTTTGTATATCGTCAGTGTATGTCCGCCGCCGATTCGGCCCGCTGTCCGCCGCGTGCGGCATGACGCTTGACCATGAAATAATAACAGAGGATAGCGCCAACGTCCGCCGCCGCGATAACGATTCCCATCGGAACGGCCGTGCCGCTCCCCGCGATCCCCACCAGCGGGGCGACAAGCCCGCCGAAAATAAACGACAGCAGGCCGAGCAAAGCCGAAGCGCTGCCTGCGGAATGCCCGTAGTTTTGCATCGCCAGGGAAAATCCCGCCGTGTTCACGATCCCGACGCTCGACACCACAAAGAACAGCGGGATCAGGATGGCCGTAAGTCCGGCTCCGGCAAGAATCATCGCAAGGAGCGTGACGCCTCCGAGACCGGCAATGATCAGGCCGCTGATCAGCAGCTTTGTCTCGCTCACCCTTCCGGCCAGGCGTCCGGCAATCTGACCCGCCAGAATAATGCCCAAGCCGTTGATGGCAAAGAAGAGGCTGAACATCTGGGGCGAAGCGCCGAATATATTCTGGATCACGAACGGGGATCCCGAAATATAAGCGAACATAGCCGCGGCCACCAGGCCCTGCGACAGCGCGTAGCCCATGAACATGCGGTCGCGCAGCAGCGTTTTGAACGTGGCGACCGTCTGCTTGACGCCGCCCTTCGTCCGCCTGCCCGGGGGCAGCGTTTCGGGAAGGCCCTTCCAGGATGCGAGCAGCATGACCACGCCGATCAAAGCCAGCACGATAAACACGCCCTGCCAGGAGGTGAACTGGAGCAGCTGCCCGCCCGCTATGGGCGCAAGGATCGGCGCCACTCCGTTAATGAGCATGAGGAGCGAGAAGAACCGCGTCAATTCCGGTCCGCTGTACATATCCCGCACAACCGCTCGTGACAGCACGATCCCCGCAGATCCGGCCATCCCCTGTATGAAGCGGAGCACGATAAGCCCCCAAATGGAAGGCACGATAGAGCAGAGCAGAGATGCGGCCGTATAAATGGCGAGGCCGATCATAAGCGGCCCCCGGCGGCCTTTGATATCGCTGATGGAGCCTGCAAACACCTGCCCGATGGCGAGGCCAAGCAGACAAGAGGTCAGGCTCAGCTGAGCCAGCGAAGCCGTCGTATGCAGATCGTCCGCCAGCCTGGGAAGCGCCGGCAGATACATATCCAGCGACAGCGGTCCGAAAGCCGACAGAGAACCGAGAATGACGGCAAGCGTAAGTTTCCGCGAACGGCCTGCTCCTTCCGCTGCGGCGAGACTGTGGTTACTCATCCGATTCAACCCTATCTTGTAAATTTGGATTGCTTTGTCCGATTCCTACTATAAACGAAAGCTCCCGTAAAAAGAACAACGTTTACTGTAACTTATAAAGTTACAAGCTGTCAACACCCTTCCGGGAATCCCACAGAAAAAAGCGGAACGTCCGCATGCAGACGTTCCGCTTTTCCTTTTCTTCCCGGGCCGGTAACGGCGCCTCTTACAGATAAGCCGGCCGCACGCAGACCGGCTTCGACACCGCGGCCGACTGCCCGGTATACTGCAGCCTGCCGCTGGAGCGGTCTACACGGAACGTCGCGATGTTGTCCGTGTCGCGGTTTGCCGCGATCAGGAACGCGCCGCCCGGCGTCAAGGCGAAGTTGCGCGGATGCTTGCCTTCCGCGGATACATGTTCCACAAGCGTGAGTTTCCCGCTTGCCTGATCCGCCGCGAAGACGACGATGCTGTCGTGGCCGCGGTTGGAGCCGTACACGTATGCGCCGTCTTCCGACACCAGGATCTCGGCGCAGTAGCTCTCGCCCGTGAACCCTTCGGGCAGCGTCGTCACCGTTTCGATCGGCTCAAGCACCCCCGTCTCTTCGTCGTAGCGAAGAGACGTTATCGTGGAGTCCATCTCGTTGATGACGAACGCCAGCTTGCCGCCGGGATGGAACGCCATATGGCGCGGGCCCGCTTCAGGAGGCACGGCGGTTTCGCCATGCGGCTTCAGCACGTTGTTCTCCGTATCCAGGGCGTAGGATACGATGCGGTCCAGCCCCAGATCCGGTACGAACACGAACCGGTTGTCCCGGCTGAAGAAAGCCGAGTGCGGATGAGGCTGCTCCTGGCGCTCGGGATTCGGCCCGTGGCCTTCATGCTGCTTCACGTCGAGCAGTCTGCCGATCGTGCCGTCCGCACGCAGCTCGACGAGCCCGACAAGGCCGCCGTGATAGCTCGCCACGACGAGGTAGCGTCCGCTCGCATCCCTCTGGATATGGCAGGTCGGCGCGTCCACGGTGACAGCATGGTTCATTTCGGTCAAGCTCCCCTGCCCGGGATCAACGGTATACGCGTAAGCGGACCCGGTCCGGGCGCCCTCGCTTGTCGTTCCCTCGGAAATGGCGTAAAGCTTGCGTCCCTGGACATCCAAGTTCAGAAACGTGGGGTTTTTAAGGCCGGATACCTCATCCAGCTTCGTAAGCGCACCCGTTTCTTCATTTAATTCCATCACATACACACCCGGGCCTTCCGGTTCCGCATAAGAACCGACAAAGACCAGCAAACGTTCTCCTTGACCGGACATTACACATTCCTCCTCCTTATAAATGCGTGAAACAAACCGTTATGTAAGTGCTGCGTTTTCCTCCTCTAAATGTACACGCTTCCTGCCGTAAAAATCAAACTTGTTTCCCAAAATAAAAAAACACCCGTACAGGGAAGCTCAATCCCCGCGGGTGCCCGGACACTTCTCGCCTTCGTTCCTCCCTTGCTAGCGGGACAAAAGCGGCTTGATTTCGGAAATCATCTCCTCCATGGACCTGGAGCATTCCTCAAACATCCGTTTGGCTTCCGGATCGTTTGTGGAAAGGCCGAACATCTCGATGTCCGCCTCGCATTTCTTGAGCAGGGCGAGCAAGACCGCTTTTTTCTGAGGCTGGGGAACCTGCAGCTTGTCGTCGAACAAATCGACGTAAAGCTCCCCGTAGGAGTCCACCTGACCCAGAAAAACGTTGTCGATGGTCGCGTCCATCGTTTCCAGCTGCGTCTGGAGCCAGCCCCGGTTGAGACCGATGGCGGCCAGAGGCTCGTCGAGCGCCTTGCCGTCCATAATCACGGCCTGCGGCTCTTCCGCCGGGCCGACTTTAATGCCGAGGTGCTTCGGGGTCAGAGGCTGGTTTTCCTTTTTCAGAAGCACGTTGATCTCCCCGCTTGCTTCCATCACCGCAAATTCGACGTCGGCCGCCTGGAACACGTTTTTCCTGCGCAGGCTTTGCAGCAGATCGTCCGTAGTCAGCCGTTCCTTCTTCAGGTTTTCTTCCATAATCTTTCCTTTTTTGATGAGAATCGTTTCCCGGTTATCGATGAAATCCCGGGCCGCTTTGCTTTTCATCTGGAGAAACCCGATTCCGACGGCGGCCAGAATCCACACGAACAGAGCTATAATTCCCAAATACCAATCGGCGGTGCGGCTCAGCGTTATATAGACGGCCAGGACGGCTGCGGCGACCCCCGTTGTCACTTCAAAGAACGACAACCGGCTGTTCTGCCTCTTTCCGAGCAGCTTGGCTGCGGCCAGTACGATCACGATGACCATCAAGGTCCGTAAAACAACCACGATCCAATCCGGCATAATCCGGTCCCTCCTTCTGTCGTATCTCCTTAAGTTTTATCTTTTCCGGTTCCTAAAAAAGTTGTCCTTTTCCGGGGCGTTTTATTCTTCCGCCGGGCCATCTCGGCCGGTCGATTTCCAGACCTGCGCGTGAATGAAACCGGGGCTGTCCGGTTAGATTACTTTTTGTCCTATCAAAAGATTTTACGGAAAAGGAGGTGTATACGATGACAGTCGGCTCCCAAGTGAAAACTTGTCTGGCTTCCCTGAAAAGCGCGCAAGCGAGCCTGGAAGGGTTTGCCCTGAGCACTCAAAATCAGGAAGCGAAATCGCTGTTCGAAAATGCCGCCAAAACCACCCAGGAAGTCGTCACCCAGGTACAAGGCCGCGTTCAGCAGCTGGAAAACGAAGAACCGCAATATCAAGGCTTCTGACCGTGATCATAAAAGCTTTGCCGGCTCGGGCCGGCAGAGCTTTTTTTGCGTCATTCCCGTTTACGGGAATGCGGGTGGCAGGACTTAGCTGGGGGCTTCCGTGTAATATTGCGCAAGTCTGCAAACAATGAAACCAACTATCGTTGTGCGAAAAGGATGTGTACCCTTTGGCGATCCCTTATGCCGATTGCGATTTTTCACCGATGAAACAGAATTTGAAAGACGATCTGGAGAAGCTGATTCTCCGTCTTCATCGCAGTATTCAAACTTTGGACGAAGAAAATCACTGCATGCTGAGCGAAATTGAAGGCATCAAAGAAAATTTCCTGAATATCGAGTCCCGGGCGTCCACCTTTTACTTGAACTGCTACCTCTCCCCTTTTACCGATAAATATACGGAACTGTCCGTCAGTGTACAAAACTTGTCCAAGCGGCGTCACGGCGCCTTGATCGTCGTTCAGCGCAACGACTCGCTTGACGGGCTGATCCAGCCTGGAGTCGCCATCGGGGCGTCGGTTACGCAGTCCCTGCTGGAATCGCTGTTTTATCCCGGAACGCCGCTTCACGACGGGGCCGTCCTGATCAAGTTCAACGAGATCGTCTCCGCCAAAAACATTCTGCCCCTCTCCCATATCGTCCAGGCGGATCCTAAACTCGGCACGCGGCACCGGGCGGCCATCGGCATCACGGAGCTGAGCGACGCCATTGTCCTGGTCGTTTCGGAGGAAACAGGGCGCGTCTCTTTTGCTTCCAAGGGATACTTGTACCCGATCGTTCCCCGGTAAGGACCGCTTCCGCACGCAAAAAAAACTCAGCATCGCATGGATGCTGAGTGGATTCGGATCGGGCTTGGAAAGCCCGGTAAGCCCCCTTTAGTCGGACCGGTCCATTGGCCTGGACTCGTTTTTGCAGCCAGCCTCTGGCCGGCCCGGTTCGAGCTGCGCTCAGCTTCGCGGCGGTAACGGTTCACCGCCGCTTCGCATCAGCTCTCCGTCTGCCTGGAGCCCGGAAGCAGACTGTCTACCGCCAGATAGCGGCTGCCGGTCAATGCGAGCAGCACGGAGAGAGCGAGAAGCGCCAGATCCAGCTCGAAGCCCGCGGATTGGCCGTTGCCGGTAAACCCGGCGGAAAACTTGACGCTGAACATCGCTCCGATCATCAGCACGCCGAACAGCGCGGCAGCGATCCGGGTTCCGAGGCCGAGAATGATTGCGGCACCCCCTACGGTTTCGATAATAGCCGTTACATACGCAAGAAATCCGGGAAGGCCTATGCTCTCGAACCAGCCGGCGATGTTCCCCAGCCCGCTTTGAAATTTGTCCAGCCCGTGGACCAGAAACGTTACCCCTAATACCAGTCTGACGATCAGCAGACCGATTTCTGTTTTTCCGTTCATCATCAACATCCTCCCATTAATGGTTCTAATTGGTTTTCGGTTTATTCATATGGACTCCGCCCGGAAATCAGAATCAAAACTGCAAGCACAAGTAACTCAAAGTTCCGAATTCGTAACCGCGATAAATCACCCGAGGCGTCCGTTCTACGCTTCCGCTTCCGAGCGCAAGGAACAACGGGACGAAATGCTCCGCTCTAGGCACGGCCATACGGCTGTGGGGAGCCAGCGTTTCATAGCGGAACAGGGTGTCCGTATCCCGCTCCAGCGTGTGCCGGATAAGCCAGTCGTCGAATTCGACGGCCCACGGTTCCGGTTCCTCCTGTCCCCAGTTGACCATCCGCAGATTGTGGACCGTTACTCCGCTGCCGATGACCAGGATATCCTCTTCCCCCAGCCCGCGCAGAGCTTCACCGATAGCGGTCTGTTTATCCGGCGGAAGATAGGGATTGACGGAGAGCTGGATCACGGGGATGTCCGCTTCGGGAAACATTTTGTAGAGCAGCGTCCACGAACCGTGGTCGAGTCCCCTTCCGGAGTCGGCAGCGACTTCGATCCCCCGTTCCCGGAAAAGCCCTTCCAGCCGCGATGCCAGCTTCACGGACCCTTTGGCCGGATAGGCAATCCTATAGAGTTCGTCGGGAAAACCGTAAAAATCGTAAATCGTCTCGTACGTCTCGTCGGTCGAAGTCAAAGTCAGAACCTCGCTCTCCCAGTGAGCCGTAAAAATAACGATCGCTTTCGGTTTCCACTGCTGTCCCAGTTTCCGTAAAAAAGCCGTATACTCCGTATCTTGAATAGCCAGCGCAGGTGAACCGTGGGCTAAAAACAACGAAGGAATCATGGTGCGAGCCTCCTTTAAAGTTTATTAAGTTACTTTTCGTAACCTAGTGTATAATTGTAACTTTATAATGTCAAGCAATTTATTTATTTACTGTTACTATATTTTTATTAGCTAAATGAGCGTATACTGGGGGAAGGAGGGATGCCTAGTGAAGGAATCTAACTTATGTCCCCGCTTTGAAAAAGGAATGCAGCTCATCAGCAAACGCTGGGCCGGCCTCATCGTGTATCAGCTTTTATCGGGACCGCAGCGTTTTTGTACGATAGAATCGAATCTGCCTTTAAGCGGGAAAATCTTGTCCGAAAGATTGAAAGAGCTTGAGCAGGAAGGCGTTATCCGGCGGAATGTGTATCCCGAGACGCCGGTAAGAATCGAGTACTCGCTCACGGAGAAAGGACTTGCCCTGGAGCCGATCATCCGCGGAGTGGAACAATGGTCTTCCGCCTGGCTTCAGCCCGAATGACACACGAGGATTGACAGCGGGAATACGCGTACCTATACTATTTAGATGTTCACATATGCGCGTAAATGATTATCGTCCGCATCTGTTTGACGGAGGTGAGACCCATGACCATCAGCAGCCGCTTTGCCGTAGCCGTTCACATTTTATCGCTGCTGGAGCTGAATAAAGAAGGACGCAACACGTCCGAGTATATAGCCGGAAGCGTCAATACGAATCCGGTCGTCATCCGCCGGATTACCGGCATGCTGAATAAAGCGGGCTTGACCCGGACGAGCCCCGGAGTCGCCGGAGCCGCTCTGGGCCGGACTCCTGCCGAAATCACTCTGCTCGATATTTACCGGGCGGTTCAGGCGGACATGCAGGACGAACTGTTCGCGATGCACGAGAATACGAATCCGGACTGCCCGGTCGGCAAGAACATCCAGAGCACGCTCGAAACCCGGTTCAACCGGGCTCAGCTCGCTATGGAGCGGGAGCTTGCCGGCGTTACCCTGGCCGATATCGTAGCGGACCTCGCCCCCTGCTAATAGCCCGCATGCGGATCGTTCGGGCGGGCTGCTGCCCCCTACGTATTCGCGAAAGCGGATTCAGCAAACAAAAAGACATCCGGACCAGCCGATTAGGCGGGACTTGATGTCTTTTTTTGGTGTGCCTTAGAATAAAATCGGTGTGCGGCCAGTGACAGCATCCCCGCGATCACAGTTCCGAACAGGCTGCGCGTATAAACCGCAACGGCCGGAGCGGGCAGGATGGCGGGCAGGATGGCCGGCAGCTTGTACGCATGATCCGCCGCGGACACCCGGCCGTCTGTCAAGAGAAGCCCTCGGGCCGGCTGCGCAGCCATAACCGCAACCGGCACGTGCCGCAGCTATCGGTCTTCGACGCCCTGGAAAAAGCTGTCGCCGTCCGAACGCCTCTCCGTTTCCGATACCGGCCTATTCGTAATCATGTCTCTCGGACCGGTCGTTCTTACAGCACCGGTCGTCCGGCTTCGGCCCGCTCACGCCGCTATTCGCCTGTTCGAATACGCCGACCATTCGCGAGAGGAACGCATTGATGAGATCCAGCTGCTCCGGCGTATAAGCCTCGCAAACTTCCCGGGTCATATTTCCCAGCGGCTTATATAGCGCCCCGATAGCCTTTTGCTTCTCTCTGACCGGAACGATGATGACGCGGCGGCCGTCGTGAGGGTCTTTTTCCCTGCGCACGAATCCCGCTTGCTCCAGCCGGTCGATCAGAGCCGTGACGGTTCCCGTAGTCAATCCGGTCAGCTTGGCAAGTTCACCGGCCGTGATCGGTCCTTTTTCGTTCAGGATGTCCGCCGTTTTCAAATCGGTATGTATGACCCCTAGGGAATGTGCCGCATTTTGCTGAAAAAGAACGATTCGCGTAGACATTTTACGCATATGACCGATCAGCTCCAGCACTTTCTCTTCTGATTCGGGCAAAACGCTTGACAAGTAAAATTCCTCCTCATAAACTAGAAATTATCTTGACAATCAAGATAATGGGGTTGACGGGATTGTTTATTTATTTTAACGAATAAACCTTTTTTTGCAAAGGAGATGACTTCCAGACGCCGGAGAAGGATCGCTAAACTTGAAATCGCAACTTATTCAGAGGAGGATTTCCCCTTGATTCAGAAAGACAACAATCTTAACCAGGTCGTAGCCGGGCTGCTGCTGGCTATCCTGATGTCGGCCATGGACAACACGATTGTCGCTACCGCCATGGGCACCATCGTTTCCGATTTGGGCGGCTTTGACAAATTCGTCTGGGTCACGTCCGCTTACATGGTGACGACGATGGCCGGAATGCCGATCTTCGGCAAGCTGTCCGATATGTACGGCCGCAAACGCTTTTTCATCTTCGGCCTGATCGTCTTCCTGCTGGGCTCCGCCCTGTGCGGAATTGCCCAGAGCATCGTCCAGCTCAGCATCTACCGGGCGATCCAGGGAATCGGAGGCGGCGCGCTGCTGCCGATCGCGTTCACGATCGTCTTCGATATTTTCCCGCCCGAGAAGCGGGGTAAAATGACCGGTCTGCTGGGTGCGGTGTTCGGCTCGGCGAGTGTGCTCGGTCCCCTGCTCGGGGCTTATATCACGGAATACATAAGCTGGCACTGGGTGTTCTACGTCAACCTGCCGATCGGTCTGGTATCCCTGTACCTTATTATGCGCGCATACAAGGAATCTCCTCAGCATGTCGAACAGCGCATCGACTGGTGGGGGGCAATCACGCTCGTCGTCGCGGTCGTCAGTCTCATGTTCGCCCTGGAGCTCGGCGGCAAGAAATACGCCTGGGATTCGGTTCCCATCGTAAGCCTGTTTGCAAGCTTTGCCGTATTCTTCATTCTGTTCTTCATCATCGAACGGAAAGCGAAAGACCCGATCATCTCGTTCTGGCTGTTCAAACGCCGCCTGTTCGCGACCTCTCAGCTTCTTGCGCTGCTTTACGGGGCCACCTTCATTATTCTGACGGTGTATATCCCCATTTATGTGCAGGCCGTCTTCGGCGGTTCCGCAACGAACGCGGGCCTGATCCTGACGCCGATGATGCTGGGCAGCGTGGCGGGCAGCGCGATGGGAGGAATTTTCCAGACGAAAACGAGCTTCCGGAACCTGATGATTATTTCCGTCTTCTCGTTCCTCGCCGGCATGTACCTGCTCGGGGGACTGACGCCCGAGACGAGCAGAGCTCTCCTGACCGTGTTTATGATCATTGCCGGTTTCGGCGTCGGTTTCTCCTTCTCCCTGCTGCCTACCGCTTCCACCTTCAACCTGGAACCGCGGTACCGCGGCACGGCGACATCCACGAACTCGTTTCTGAGATCGTTCGGGATGACGATCGGCATTACGATTTTCGGAAGCATTCAAGCGAACGTCTTCACCGACAAAATCAAAACCGCCTTCCAGGGAATGAACGGCGGCGGGATGGCCGGAATCGATATGAGCAATCCGCAGCAGATTTTCCAGGCGGACAAACGCGCTTTGATTCCGCCGGATATTTTAAACAAAATTATTCACGCCCTGTCCGAGTCGATCGCCTTTACTTTCATGGTCGCCCTGATTCCGATCGTTCTGGCCGTGATCATTGTGTTCCTCATGGGGAACGCCCGGGTCGTACCCGCCAAAGAAAAGACCGGCCAGCCTTCCTGACCGGTTAACTATGCGAAGATGAACAGCCGGAATGCTGTTCATCTTTTTTTGTTGAAATTTGTCTGTTTCATTCGTTAAAATTCGGGTATATAACCCCAATGGATTAATTTTGAATCTTCAATATTCAGTCTCAAGGAGATGGTGACTTACATGACCAGCCTGCAAATTAATCCTCAGTCCCTGGTGGACCACTTATTTGCCTATACGACAGACGGCCTTGCCTTGTATTCCCGGAACGGAGTTTGGATGCAGGTAAACGAACCTTGGTGCCGCCTTTGCGGCTATTCTCCGGAGGAACTCGCCCGCATTGCTTTAAAAGACCTTGTGCATCCGGACGACTGGAAGGATGAATGGCCGGAAGCGCCCGCAACGGACAGTGACGTACAAAAAGTTCGCTTATTTCATAAATCCAAGCGCGAAATCCCCGTCCTGCTTACAATAAGCCGTCTGATCGGGAATTCGTCCGAAACAACCGAGTGTTATGTCCTGCAGGCGTCCGAGCTCTCGCCTGTCCAAGATGACGTACAGACCTGGAACAGAATCAAGCAGCAGTACCGGCTGATGTCCGAGCATTCCCGGGATCTCTTCTACCATACGGCTCCGGACGGGACGATTTTGGACTGCGCGCCTTCCATCCGGCGGATACTGGGGTATTCTCCGGACGAGCTCATCGGGATCACCGAGGATGTGCTTTACTCCTTCCCCCCCAGTTTACAAACGCAGCAGTCCGTTTCCGCCGTAAATGAAGAATGTGCGCGGCAAGTCAAATTGCTTCACAAAGACGGCCACCACATCTGGTTCGACTTGACCGTGAAGACAATAATCGGCGACAACGGCGAGGAACTTTCTCTGAAAATCGGCCAAGAAATTTCGGACCGCAAAAAGAACGAACAATTCATAGCGGAAGCCCAACGCATCGCCCTGATGGGAAGCTGGGAATGGGACATTTCAAGCAACGAGATTCTTTTCTCGGACCAGTTCTTCCTGGTGTCGGGAATTGATCCGGAAAGCACCGCTGTTCACGGCATCCTGAGCCTGGTCAGCGAAGATCTCCACCCTGCTTTTAAAGAAGAGCTGGATAAAGCCTTGGTGGACAAGGAGCTCAGTTTCGAGTACCGGAGCCGGAAGGAAGCCGGCGCAGACAAATACCTGCATATCCGCGGCCTTGTTACGTACTCGGACCAGGGAATTCCCCTTAAAATCAACGGCACGATCCAAGATATTACGGACCGCAAGCTGGTTGAACGCAAGCTTCAGGAAACGGTCGAACGCTATACGTCGCTGAAAAAATACAACCACGACGCCGTTTTTTCGCTGGATCTGGAAGGAAAAATCCTGAACACCAATCTGATGGCCCAGGAAATGACGGGTTATGCGGTTCACGAAATGATCGGCGCCTGCTTCACGGAGCTGCTCGGAACGGAGGAGATTACGGATATCCTCGAGGCCTCCTTAAAAGACAATTCCGCCGAGAAACGCATCGACAAAATTACGGATAAGTACGGCAACACCGTGGAAGTGCTGACAACGATCGCCCCCATCATCATCAGTGAAGCGAACGTCGGGTATTACATTATCGCCAAAGATATCCGGGAACAGAAAAAGCTGATGATCGAGAAGGAAAGCGCGGAAGCCACGAACAAGGCAAAGGGCGAGTTTCTTGCCATGATGAGCCATGAAATCCGCACACCCATGAATGCGGTGATCGGCATGACGGATCTTCTGCTTGAAACGACCTCCCTCAGCTCGGAGCAGAGAGAATACTTGAATATCATCCGCAAAAGCGGCGACACGCTGCTCGTCATCATCAACGATATTCTGGACTTCTCCAAAATCGAGTCGGGTGTAACCGAACTGGTCGAGGAACCGTTCGATATCCGCACTTGCATCCTGGAGTCCGTCGATCTTCTGACGCCCAAAGCGATAGAAAAAAATCTCGAGATGACCTGCGCCTTGAGCCAGAATATGCCGTCTACCCTTCTTGGCGACGCCAAACGGTTAAAGCAGGTGCTCATTAACCTGATCGGGAACGCCGTGAAATTCACGAGTGCGGGAAACATCATGGTTTCCGTCAAAAAGCAGGCTCATTCGCAGGGAACCGTCGAGCTATTGTTCCAGGTTAAAGATACGGGAATCGGAATTCCGAAGGAAAAAGCCGACAAGCTGTTCCAGCCTTTCTATCAGTTGGATAATTTCATGACGCGCGAAACGGAGGGAACCGGGCTCGGACTCGCCATCTGCAAGAAGCTGGTCCAGCTCATGGGAGGCGATATCTGGGTAGAGCAGCCGGAAGAACCCGGCGCTCATTTCCTTTTCACCGTCGTTCTGAAAGAAGCCGCGCGGGAGGCTGTGCCGTTTCCTAAAGACAAGACGGCGGCGGAGAAAGCTTACGGCCACTCCCTCAAAATCCTCGTAGCGGAAGACAACCGGATCAATCAGCTTGTGCTTGTCAAAATGCTCACCAACCAGGGCCATACCGTGCGCGTGGTGGACAACGGCAGCGAGGTCGTCGAAGCGGCGCTGACCGAACGGTACGATCTCGTGTTTATGGATGTGCACATGCCGGAAATAAACGGCCTGGATGCGGCGCGGATGATTAAGGAGGCGCTCAGGCCCGAAGAATATCCGATCATCGTGGCCGTTACGGCAAACGCACTCAAAGGCGACCGGGAAAAATGCCTTGCGGCCGGCATGGACGACTATATCAGCAAGCCGATATTCAGCCGGACCGTCAACGAAACGATCCAGAAATTTTTCTCCTTCCAGCAGGCGTAACACCGGCAGGCCACGATTTACACACAAAAGCTCCGTTACAGGCTGCATGCAGCAGCTTGTACGGAGCTTTTTGGCGTATCTTTTCGCTAAATCAAATCATCCAGTACCGATTCTTCTTTGCGGACCGGGTTCTTCTCGCCGCGCAGCCAGACGAGCCCGAAGTTTTCATAAGGAAAATCTGTGCTCTCCGGGAGCGTTTCGGTTTGGCCGAACGCCTTCTCCACGGAAAACTGCTGGGACCGGTGCGCCAGAAGCGCCTGGGCTTTGACCTTCCAGTAGGGCGCGGTTTCGAGCCTGAGCACGGAAGGCGCATCCGCCTTTACGCCCGCAAAGGGCAGGTTGTAATAGTATTTCTGAACGTGAGGACAACGTCCGCCGAGAACGGCTTCGTTTACCGCATGGTGGACGGCGATGTGATCCGGGTGGCCGCTGATTCCGTCTTCCGGGAATGTGACGACGACGGACGCTTCCGTTGCGTTCAGGAATTCGGCCACCGCATCCGCCAGCGCCGGCCTGTCCATCCCGGCCAGCTTGCCGTCCGGCAGCCCGAGGTGCTTCACGGCCGATACGCCCAGCAGATCGCAGGCGGTCCGCAGCTCGATTTCGCGTGCGGCGGCTAACTGCTCCGGGGTCATGGGACCGAGCGGCCCCGGTCTCCCCGCATCTCCGCGCGTAGCGCAGAGCAGCACGCTGCGTATTCCCCGATCCGCCAGAGAGCGGATCAGACAGGCGCTCGCGAACGATTCGTCGTCCGGATGCGCGTATATAAAAGCAACTACAGGGGCCATGGGTCCCGTCTCCTTCCGGTCTTTAACTCAAAGCCGTTTTCACAGCCGTTTTAGAACAATTTCTTCGGCAATGCCGTCTACGTGGAGATCTTTGCCGTCCAGATACCAGACGTCTTTTTCTTCCATAAAAAAGGTGACGCCGCCGGCCTCGGCCGTCACGGCCGGATAATGCGGAGCATCTTTAATGATCCCGAATGAAAAGGCATCCTCGCCCCCGCCGCTGTAACGTACAAAAATGCGCACATGATCCCCGCCGCCAAATCCCCAGTCTTTCCTGAAAAGATCCGATGCCGCTTCCGTGATCTTGATTTGCATACTCAGGCCCCTCCTTCTGATGACTCTCTGAATCCCGTGTTCAAGATGAGTCCGGCTATGTAAATGGTTCCGTTCCGGACCCGGTTTCGGTCCGCCTTCCTTCTTATTATAAACCGTACAAGGCCCTGCCACGCAAGTGCCTCTTGTTTTCCCCGGCTTTAGGACGGGTATGTATAGGTAACCCACACGTTTAGGAGGGAATGGACATGGAACAGCCCAAAGGACAAGAAGTGCGCAACGAGAAAAATCCCGATCACAATTCTCCCGAGCAGGAGCATAAGGTGGACCGCAAGCAGGACATCGAGCCTCAGGCGGAGGAATGGAATACACGCAACAAGATCAGCGGCACTCATCAGGACGAGAACAGCCGCAATTTGTAAGAACGGAACCCTGTACGGCAGGCAAAGTAAAAAAAGGCGCCGGGACTGAAAAGTCCCCGGCGCTTTTTGCATGGAATAACTCCTTAGACCCAGTTGCCTTTGCGGAAGATCGGCTCGATTGTCCCGTCCGCGAGTTCCCCGTCGATATCGAGATCGGCGGAGCCGACCATAAAGTCGACGTGCGTCAGGCTCACGTTGGCTCCTCTCGCCAGAAGTTCCTCCTGGCTCATCTTGGTCCCGTTCTCCAGAGTGAACGGGTAGGCGCTTCCGACGGCAAAGTGGCAGGAGGCATTCTCGTCGATACCGGTGTTGTAGAAGATCCGGTTCAGATTCGAAATCGGCGAATCGTGCGGCACCAACGCCACTTCCCCGAGACGTTTCGCCCCCTCGTCGGTATCGAACAGGGATTTGAGATGCTCCTGTCCGACTTCGGCGGAGTAATCCACCACGACCCCATCCTTGAACGTGAGCTTGAACTTATCGACTAGACGGCCGCCCAGATTCAGCGGCATCGTGCTCGATACCGTACCGTTGACTCCGTCGCGCTTCGGCATGGTGAACACTTCTTCGGTCGGCATGTTGGCGACGAAATAATCGCCCTGCTCGTTTTCTCCTCCGCCGCCGAGCCACAGATGGCCTTCAGGCAGCTCCACCGACAGATCCGTTCCCGGCGCTTTATAGTGCAGACGGCGGTACTTCTTGGCGGTCAGCCGCTCATGCGTCTCGGACAATTGCGCAATGTGCTCTTTCCAGGCGGCGACCGGATCGTCTTTATCGACGCGGTTCATTTTAAAGATCGTTTCCCACATGACGGAAACGCGTTCGTCCTCAGGCAGGTCGGCGAACACTTTATCCGCCCACGCTTTAGTCGGCGCTTTGACGAGACACCAGCTGAATTTATGGTTGCGGACATAACCCTGGAAGCGTTGTCTTGCGATCGAGGCCGCTTTGCCTGCACGTGAAATCTTGCCCGGATCGATGCCTTTGAACAGCTCCGGATCGGGTACCTTGATGTTCAGCAGGGCGCCGTTGCCTTCGGCAAGCTGTTCCATCATTCTGGCCGTCCACTCCGGATAGAAATCAAACGACTCGTCAGGCGCGGATTCGTACCGGATGCGTGTCGTCTGCTCGTCGCTCCAGTTCACCTCGACGAATTTGGCTCCCGCTTCGTAAGCTTTTCTTACGACGTGACGCGTAAACTCCACACTTTCGATCGGCGATTCAATGTACAGAATCTGTCCCGGTTGAATGTTAACGCCTACTTTTACGACCAGTTCGGCATATTTCTCCAGCTGTTTCTGGAATGATGTCATGAATGACAACCCCCTATGTAAATGATTACGGATGCACCCTTTTACTCTACTCCTCTGTCTCCAAAAAAGAAAGTCCGCTCCATTTGCGTAAAGTCTTCTTGAATTTCTCCACTTTCCGCTGCCTTGCGTACAAGTCTCTTATAAGAAGACCTTATTTTTAAGAAAAAGTGAGCAAACACTAGAAAACCGATTATTAAAGCGCTATCATCAGCTTTTAAAGAAATGAATCGCTTCCCTCTCTTCCGTTATAATGTCTTTTAGTGATCACCGGCCCCGACTTTCCTGAGAGTGGAAAGTCACCTATTAACCAGTTGAACCCAGAACAGAGGAGGATTTTCAACTTGCTTAGACAACTGAATAGAACGTGGTTTTCCAATCCCCGCAGCGATATATTGTCGGGGATTACGGTAGCGCTGGCGCTTATTCCGGAAGCGATCGCTTTCTCGATTATCGCCGGAGTCGATCCCATGGTCGGGCTTTACGCCTCGTTTACGATGGCGTTCGTCATTTCATTCTTCGGCGGCAGACCCGGCATGATTTCAGCGGCTACGGGCGCAATGGCGCTGGTCATGGCTCCGCTTGTCAAAGAATACGGCCTGGAGTACTTGTTCGCCGCGACGGTTTTGACCGGAATCCTTCAATATATTCTCGGCCTGCTTAAGCTCGGCAAACTGGTCCGATTCGTGCCCCAATCGGTTATGACCGGTTTCGTGAACGCCTTGGCGATCCTTATTTTCACGGCACAGCTCACTCATTTTGTCGGTCAAGGCTGGGTCATGTATGCCCTCGTCGGCGTCACGCTTGCCATTATTTATATCCTGCCGAGATTTACGAAGGCGATGCCATCCGCGCTTGCGGCTATCATTCTCGTTTCGATTGTCACCATTTCTTTCGGCATCCCGGTCAATACGGTCGGCGACATGGGACGGATCACAAGCTCGCTGCCCTTGTTCCATGTGCCGCAAGTCCTGTTTACGTGGGATACCTTGAAAATTATTTTCCCGTATTCCCTGTCTCTTGCTTTCGTCGGCATTCTCGAATCGCTGCTCACAGCTACGATCTTAGATGAAATGACCGACACGCCAAGCGATAAAAACCGCGAAGTCCGCGGTCAGGGCGCGGCCAATATCGTGACCGGCTTCTTCGGCGGAATGGCGGGCTGCGCCATGATCGGACAATCCGTCATCAACATCAAATCCGGCGGGCGGACCCGTTTGTCCACGCTGGTTGCGGGTCTGTTCCTGCTGTTCCTGATCCTTGCGCTCGGTCCCGTTGTCGAGCAGATTCCTATGGCCGCTCTTGTCGGTGTGATGATCATGGTCTCAATAGGTACGTTCGACTGGAAGTCCATCCCCCGGCTGACGAAAATTCCGCTGTCCGATGCGTTTGTTATGATCGTCACGGTAGCGATTGTCGTCGCTACTCACGACCTGTCCAAGGGAGTGTTCGCGGGCGTTCTGATCAGCGCCGTCGTTTTCTCCTGGAAAATGGCCAAGATCCGTGCGACGGCCAAGGTAAGTGCGGACGGAACCAAGACGTACACGGTATCCGGCCAGATGTTTTTCGGCACGATGACGCATTTCATCGAGCAGTTCGACTACATGAACGATCCGGAGCGGATCACGATTGATTTCTCCCATTCCCATATTTGGGATCATTCGGCCGTCACGGCTATTTCCAAAGTGGTGCTGAAATACGATCTTCTTCATAAAAAGGTGTCTATCACGGGACTCAACGAAGAGAGCCGCCGGCTCGTAGAGCGCGTCGGCCTTGCGGCCCCGGGCGGACACGGATAAAGCGGCGCATTCCGGTTTTTACACCGGGATGCGCTTTTTGTTATACACATGGGAGGCGTAACCTCCGGTTGTTCACATCTGCCGGTTCTCACTCACGTGCGGAAGAGAAGCCCTGGTCATAGGCGGGCCGGCCGGCAGGTTGTCTTTTTATCTCCGATTGCGTTACTATGGTATAAAAACCGTCGCTGCTTACTGTCAGACGCAAGTAGGAATATTTACGCCTGTCTTCATCCGTGACGGAAGGAGGCCACCATCTTATGGAAGAAGTCATCATTGTCGGAGCCGGCCCTTGCGGAATCTCGGCTGCCGTCGAATTGAAGAAAGCGGGCATCCCCGCGCTCGTGATCGAGAAGCACTGTATCGTGAATTCCATTTATTTGTACCCGACCCATCTCCAGTTTTTCAGTACGCCGGATCTGCTGGAAATCGGCGATATCCCGTTTACGACGCCGAGCGACAAACCCAGCCGCCAGGAAGCTCTTTTTTATTACCGCAACGTTGCCAGGCATTACGATTTAAACATCCGGAGCTACGAAGAAGTCACTTCCATCCGTAAGAAGGACGGCCACTTTGTCGTCACTTCCGTAAACCGCGGCGGGCAGCAAATCGTAACCGAAGCGAAACATGTAGTCATTTCAACCGGCTATTTCGATACGCCGAACCTGCTCGGAATACCCGGGGAGGAGCTTCCGAAAGTAACCCATTATTACCGGGAGGCCCACCCTTATACGAATATGAAAGTCGTCATTATCGGGGGCAACAATTCGGCTATCGATGCGGCTCTTGATCTGATGCGCGTCGGCGCGGAAGTTACGGTCGTGTACCGGCAGGAGCAGATGTCCCCGTCCATCAAGCCCTGGGTGAGACCGATTTTCGAGAGCATGGTCGCCAAGGGCCACATCCGCATGCTTTACTCTTCCCGTGTCGTCCGGATCGACGATCTGACGGTAACCGTCGACACGAACGGGACGCAAACCGTGCTTCATAACGATTTCGTCCTGGCGCTCACCGGCTTCCGGCCCGACCGGACCTTGATGATCGGATCGGGCGTGGAGCTGCAGGGCGAGCATCTGAAGCCGCTCTATAATCCGGAGACGATGGAATCGGGCGTGCCGGGTCTGTATGTCGCCGGCGTTATCGCCTCGGGCCACAACGCCAACGAGATTTTCATCGAGACCGGCCGCAAACATGGCGTGGCCATCGCGCAGCATATCGCCTCGAAGGGGCAGAACGCTTCATCCAGCTAAATCAACCCGGCTGCCGCTGCCTGGCGGCATGCGCCGCCGCGATAAGGAGGAACCCGCTTGTTCGAACGGAAAGATTACTTATTGACGATGATCACGCAGATGACCGAAGCGATTGCAACCCGCATCCTCAAGCTTCGCAAAGAGAAGAAGCATGCGGAAGCTCTGGCCGAGCTCGGCGAGCTGTACGGCCGGATGCAGCTTCCGCCGTCCAAGCTGCTCGGCTCCGTTCCGGAGGAGGACGCCCTCCGCATGATGATGACGGGAGCCTCGCTAAGCGGCGAAAAGCTTCTGGCGGCCGGCAAGCTGCTCCGCGAGGAAGCGGACATTTACGAAGAAATGTCCGGGGAGCGCGAGGCGTACCAGCGCAGGGTCAATGCGCTGTACTTTTATTTGACGGCGGCAGAGCTGGGCGCGGAATCGGACGACGTGTCCCTTCACGCGGAGATCGCCTACTTGAACCACCGGCTGAAAGCGTACCGCCAGCCCGCCACTGTCCTGTACAAGCTCATGGAGTACTGCACCGCTGCCGGAAGCTATGACGAAGCGGAAAACCTCCTCTACGAGCTGAAAGGCAGAGAGTCCTCGGGAGACGGAGAGCTTCCCGAGTGGGGCCTTGCCTTCTACAGGCGGCTGCTTGCTTGCAGCGACGAGAAGCTGCAAGCGGGCAAGCTTCCCCGCGACGAAGTCGAATCGGGCCTCCGCGAGTGGCAGGCCGCCTGGCCCAGGCTGTCGGCCGGAGGGACAGCCGCCGCCGCCGAGGGGGCGGAGAGCGCCGGATGACCCCGGCGCGCGCGGGTGGAACCGGGACGTCCGGTGCGTAAAGCGACGGACGCGAGAACGCCCGATCACCCCGCCGACTGACCGCGTACCGGCGAATTAGCCGCTCCGCTCCGCACGGCCTCTGTAAACTGGCCCCTTAGACAAGGACACTTGAAAAAAAGAGCTAAGCAGCACTTAAGAGATGGTTCCTGCATTGCACAGGAGTCATCTTTTTCACGTTCGTTTTGATTGACATGTTTTTTGCTCATCTTGTTCGCCCCCACCGTTATCTCCTATATACAAAAAGGTACCCGTACGCTAAACACTTTTTTGGAAGTGTCCCGTGTACGGGTACCCGTTTATTGCCGGCTGACGAAACGGTCCTTTTTTCTTACCCCAATTTCTTCCGGATGCTTTGCAAATCCGTTAAACTCCGGCTTACTGGAGTCCGCGCACCTCAAATTCGTAAATCCGGGCCGCCGTATCCCCGCCCTGGCTCGCTTTAACGATGTTCAGCTTCACATAACGAGCCTTTACCAGCGCAACTGCGTCGTTCGTCTCGCCCGCCCGGTTTCCTTTTACTTCCAGAACGTCCGTCCACGTAACGCCGTCCGCACTCACCTGCACGGTATAGTCGCTCGTGTTGAAGCCTGCCCATTCGCCGCCGGCTTCGGCATGCTTCAGCACGAATCCGCTGATCGTCTTCTCCGTCCCCAGGTCCACGGTGAGCCAGTGAGGCAGATTGCCCAGCGCGCACCATTTGCTGTTGCCGGTGACTTTGCCGTCCACCGCGTTAGCCGCTCCTTCGGCAGGACCGCAGGCGTTGTCCGCTTTAGCGGTTTTGCCGAGCGCCAGGTTTACGGCCGCGGTCGCGTCTTTGCGGACGGTAATAAGCGCTTGCTTGGTCACGGAATCTTGACCGGCGCTGTTTTTGGCCGTGAGTGTCACGCTGTAAGCGCCCTCTTCGGCAAATGTGACAACCGGCTGTTTGTCCGTACTTGTGGAAGGGCTCGCGCCATCTATCGTCCACAGCCATTCTTCGGTGACTTCCGTCGACTGGTCGATCAGCGTCACCTGCTCACCGGGAGCGACAAGCGTTTTGTCCGTTTTAAAACGGGCCGCCGGTTTCGGATAAGCCGGCCACTTGATCGCCGCCGTTGCCGCCTGCCCTGCCCGGTACTGTCCGTTGACCGCAACGACCTTAAGCACGGTCGTGTCTTCTTTATTGCTTCTTTTCATTTCAGGTACATAGTAAACGTTGTTGGGAGTAGCTCCCAGGAACTCCTCATTACCGCCCGGAAGCACGCGATAAATTTCGTACTGCTTCACGTCTTGGTCCGGGGCCGTCCACTCCAGGCGGGCATCTCCATAGATGCCGTCGCGGAAGTCGGAACCGGTGACCTTGAGGTCCTTCACGGCCGGCAGAGACGACGATTGTTCTTGCTTCGCGCTGCTGATTGAAAGCTTGCCGATGTTGATCGCGTAGGCCGGGATCGTTTCTTTCGAGTCGAACACGAGTGAAATCGACGAAATGCGTTTTCCTTTATAAGGCGTCAAATTAAACGTTTCGGTCGTCCAGCCCGGCTGAACTTTATCCTTTACGTCCAAATAAACGACCGCATCCTTCGGATCGGCAAAAGTCAGGGCCACTTTCATGCCCGGCTTTTGCGCAGTTTTATACGTAACCGACAATTTAGTGGCCGGTTCGATAGCCAGGTCCGTCCGGTACAGCTTAAGCGTCGTGGCATTGGCCGGACTCAGCGTCCCTTCCACCTTAAGAGAGCTGCCGCCGTAATAGGCGTCCGACCAGTCGAGGCTCGGTTTAAGTGCGGTTCCCTTACTCTCCGCCATCCAGCGCCAGGTCGGCAAAATATCCTGCAGGCTGCGGTTGTTCCAGCCTTTGTCGCGCACAAGTTTGCCGTCCGCGTAGTACTGCTGGCCGCTTCCCGTGTTGAAATGCGTCACGAACGGCAGCCGGTTGACCGGAGATTGTTCGACCACATAATTGGCCATGCCTTTCCAGGCCTGGTTCGTATCCGTGCGGGAAGGATCGCCGTTCTGGCCGACCCAGAATTTATTCTCCCTGGCGAAAAAGTCCTTCATGTTCTCCGCGCTGTTAAACGCCCAGTCGGGCCGGTAGATGCCCAGCGAAGTCGCCGCCGGCTTGCCTTTCGGGAACAGCATGTCCCACTGGATGCCGGTGTCGTAGCCTTTGGCCTCGACGTCTATGCCCGCGAACAGCTCGTACGGGCTCCGGCCCAGGCTTTTCGCTTTGGCGGCCGAACCCGCCAGATCTCTCCACCAGAAGTTAAGGAACATGCTGTCCGAAACCTTCTGCTGTTTGTCCTGCAGGAACATCTCATTCTTGTCGTTCAGCGCGTTCTGCCAGCTGATCGCGCCGTCTTTGGTCATGGAATCGTACCACATGATCTGCATGGACGAGGATTTGCGGGCCTCCAGATATTTCAGGAATTCCTTCATTTTCTGGGCATCCGCCGGAGTGCCGCCCTCGGTTTCCTGGTTGATGAACCAGCCGTCGAAGCCGTATGTTTTCGCCACCTCGATCAGCTTGTCGGCTACCGGGAACGAGCCGTCCGGTTTCTGCTGAAGCGTCTGCTTCACCCAGTCGTATTTGCCCCCGTACACGCTCGGCGGGAAAAAGACGGTGCCCATGATCGGCACGCCGTTCTTATGGGCGGCGTCTATCGCGTCGGCGCTTGGAGGCACGATGATGCCTTCACCGGCCGAGCCTCCCCAATAGACCAGCTTGTCGACATACTGCCAATAACCGAACGTGTTGGCTGTGAATTTGTCCGAGCCCTGCGAAGGAACGCCGCTCGTTCCCGCGTTGAGGGCGGAAAGCGCCACGATTTTGGGCTCCTTGGACGCGTTCGCATTCACCTTGTCGCCCGTAAAACGTTCCTGCAGCGGGATCGAGCCGCGGTTGAATTTCGCGTCGGGATCGGCCCCGGGGCTCCATTTCAGCAACTGCTCCGGATACCAGTACGAGGAATGGGGCTGCGCTGCGGATGCGGATAACCCCATCGCCGCGAACGCCGTGATGGATACAGCCAGACTAACGCCAATCTTTTTCATTTGTGACCTCCTATGTAAGTTGAGACTTGCACGCACAGCGGGGCGGCAATCGCGGCTAGAGAATGAGGCGCCGGACCGACTTTCCCTGCCGGATGAGAATTACCGAATAATTTCCCTCCTGTTTGTCGCCGGCTTGGTAATGATTACGCTTTCATTATAACAACCGGACAAATTCCGTTCCTAGTGGACGAATTAAAGGTTGTATGTACATATTAAATACGTTTGGCGGAAATTTCCTTCACGTCCTCGCCGTGTCCGGAATCCATGTAAAAAAAGCGGCCGCACATCCGCGGCCGCTTCTTTGATAAGGAGAACGTACGCTTACTTCTTCTCCGCTTTCCATTTGTCGAACTGGTTTTGAGCTTCGGCTATGACTTTATCAAGCCCGGCCGCTTTCATTTTTTCCATCGCTTTCGGCAAGTACTCGTTCGGATCTACCGACCCTGTCATAATGGCCGGGTAAAACTCGCGGGCGATGGCGGAGATGGACGCCACTTCGGTTTTGACCGGATCGACGTCGAAGTTGAATCCGAACGTCGGCGAGACTTTCGCCGAATCGTTAAACTTCTTGAACGCCTCCCACTTGTCGGCCGGTTCTTCTTTGTGCAGGTACGTCAAGTACATGTTTCCGAGCGCGAAGCCCGGCATCTGGAAGCCGTCCTTCATCGCAGGCAGGTCTTCAATGACATTTTCGGACACTTTCTTGTAGTGCGTGCCTTCGATTCCGAAGCTGAACAGGTTGCGCAGATATTTGTCCGTGTTGAGCAGATTCAGGAACATCATGGCGCGCTCCGGATTTTTGGAGTTCGCGGAAATCGCATGCATCGCGCCGGAAGCCGAACCGGTGAACACGACCGGATCCTGCATCGGAGTCGATACGATGTCGTAGCCTGCGCTCCGGGACCAGCCCAGATCCGCGTATGGCTGCGTAATTTCGCGGTCCACGAACCATTTGCCCGTCTTGATATTGTCGATGCCGTCAAGCGTAGCGACATCTTTGCGCAGGTATCCCGCCTGGTAGTATTTGCGGATCGTTTCCAGAGAAGCTTTCAGCTCGGGGGTCTCCAAAATATTGACGAATTTGAAGTCCGAAGCGTTGTCCTGAATTTTCATTCCGACCGGGAATTCATCCCCGAGAATAAAGTCGTACGGAATATACGGCTTAAATCCTTTCGGTACGGCAAGCGGTGTAATGTCTTCCGGTTCGCCTTCTTTAATCTGCTTCAGGTACGGCTCCAGGTCTTGAAGAGTACGTACTTGGGTCATGTCGATCTTGTATTTGTCCACGTATTTCTTGTTGAAGCGCCATACCCACTGCTCGCCGAGCTCCTTGTTGACCGGAACGGCGTAATTCTTTCCGTCGATTTTGGTTCCTTCGAGAAAACGGGGGTCCAGCTCTTCTTTGATCCCCTTGCCGTATTTATCGAGCAGATCGTTCAGCGGCATGAACGCGCCTTTAGCCGCATTCGTGCGGTACTCGAACGCCCACGAAGACGTGAAGGCGATGTCGAAGTTTTCGCCGGAAGCGGAAAGCACCTGCATCCGTTTGGAATAATCGCCCCAGTCGATCATGGTGATATCGAGCGTCGCGTTGATTTTTTCCTTCACATATTTATTGATCTCTTCCTGAACTTTAGGCAAATCCCGCTGCGGACCGCCGATCAGGTACACTTTTAATTTAACTTCCTTCTCGGTCGAATCGCCGGCCCCCTGTTTGCTGTCTCCGCCCTCGCTCTTGCTTCCGCAGCCTGCGAGCAAAGACCCGAATGCCAGCATCAGTGCGAGCATGAACACAAGCGTTTTTTTTCCCGCCATGCTTAATTCCCCCTGACAACATCATAATGATAACGCTTTCTTTATTGGTGTGACCTCTCCTTCAGCCCTTCGGAAGAGAAGGCCGTAAGCCCTAATCCCTACTCTTTGACCGAACCGATCGTCAGCCCCTGAATAAAATATTTCTGGAAAAACGGATAAGCGAGCGCAATCGGCAGTGTGGCTAATACAACCATCGCCATACGCACCGTTTCCGTGGGAAGCGAGGCCGCAATATCATACGACACGACCTTGGAACTGTTCTGAACGACAAAATCCATGTTGTTCTGAATGCGCATCAACATCGTTTGAAGCGGAATCAGCGTCGGCTTGTCGATATAAAGCAGCGCATTGAACCAGTCGTTCCAGAACGCGAGCGTACTGAACAAGCCGATCGTCGCAATGCCCGGCAGTGAAATCGGCAGCACGATTCGCGTGAATACGCCGAATTCGGTCGCACCGTCCATTTTGGCCGATTCTACAATGGCGTCCGGAACCGTCGTGGAGAAGAACGTCCGCATCACCAGAATGTAGAAAGCGTTCAGCACGGACGGCAGAATGAGCGCCCAAATCGAATCGCGCAGATGCAGAAATTGGGTGACCACGATATACGAAGGCACCAGGCCTCCGGAGAACAGCATCGTGAAGAAAGCGAGAAAGCTGAAAAATCTCCGCTGCTCGAAACTTTTCCGCGATAAGGCGTACGCATACGTGGCGACGAGATACAGCGTGAGCAAAGTGCCGAGCACTGTCACCAGAAGCGTGACTCCGAACGACTGAAGCAGCTGCTGCCCCGAGTTCATCAGAAACCGGTACGAAGCTGTGCTTAACTGGCTCGGCACCAGGCTGAATCCCTCGATAGCGAGCGTTTTCTCGTCGGTAAACGAAATGATAATAATAAACAGAAACGGAAACACGCAGGACAAAGCGAACAAACCCACGCCCGTCGAGAACACGAAATTCCAGAACGGCGAAATCGCATTCAAATCTTTCGGCTTCCTGCCCTTCCGGGCTTGCGCCGTCGCTCCTGCCTTAACCGATCCGCTCAAGTCTGACATTGCTGGCACCCCCTAGCCGGATCCTTGCTGCTTTTACGTTTAAAAAACGGCATATTCTTTTTCGATCTTCCGCACCGCATAATTGGCCGTCAGGACCAGAATCAGGCCCACAACCGACTGGTAAAGTCCCGTAGCCGTACTCATTCCCGTATCGCCCATAACCGTCAGTCCGCGGTAAACGAACGTGTCGATCACGTCTGTAACCGGATACAAAGCACCCGAGTTTTTCGTCACCTGGAAGAATAAGCCGAAGTCCGAGCGGAAAATGCCGCCAAGCGCCAGCACGGTCAAAATAATCATCAGCGGTTTGAGCTGCGGAAGCGTTATGTACTTGATTTGCTGCCATTTGCTGGCTCCGTCGATCATTGCGGCTTCGTAATACGAACGGTCGATCCCCGCAATGGCGGCGAGATAGACGACGCTGCCGTAGCCGATGTTTTTCCAGATGCCCATAAAAATCAGGATGTACGGCCAATATTTCGGCTCGCTGTACCAGTTGACCGGATCGGCTCCGAAATACGCGAGAAGCTGGTTGAACACACCCTTTTCCATATTGAGAAAAATCAGCACGAAGTAACTGATAATAACCCAAGACAGGAAATACGGCATAAACATGGCCGTCTGATACACTTTGGTCAGCCGTTTGTTCAGCAGCTCGTTCATGACGATCGCGAACCCGACCGCACAGACCAGCCCCAGAAAAATCAAAGCCAGATTGTACAAAATCGTATTGCGTGTGATGATAAACGCGTCATTGGTGGAGAACAGAAATTCGAAGTTTTTCAGACCTACCCATTCGCTGTTAAAAACGCTTGCAAAAAAGCCGTCCGGATGAATACGAAAGTCTTTAAACGCCACGATCGTACCAAACATGGGCAGGTAGGCAAAAATGATAAACCAGATCGCTCCCGGCAGCACCAACAAGAGAAACGCCCGGTTTCTCACTAAACTTTTCACGATGCCAGGCACGGCGCTTTTCCCTCCTTTGCCTTTTCTTAGGTTGTCTTCTACGGTTGTTAATCCCCTATAATCAACAACGGCAGCTCACGCGGGACTTTCCGTCTCGCTCCCGTTTTCATTATCCCCGCTGACCGCCTCCCCCGTATAGTTGAAAAATCTAATCCAAGATGGAGAAATTAAAGAAATCTTTAGCGATATCATAAAAAAAAGCATGCAGGTGCAAATGCACACGCATGCTTTTTCCCTTTTTTACCTTTTAGTGTACATGGAACGGAGTTCCGTCGGCGATACGCCGGCGTATTTCTTAAATGTCCTGTAAAAGTACGACGAGTCCCAATAGCCGACCTCCTGAGCGATTTCGGCCGTCTTCCGGTCCGTATGGAGAAGAAGGTGCGTAGCCCGCTCCACCCGGTATTGGTTCACATAATCCGAAAAGCTGGTCCCCATCTCCTGCTGGAACAATTGCCCGAGATAATTCGGGTGCATGTGCAGCTTTTGGCTGAGCGTCTTCAGCGACAGCTCCCGGGAGTAGTGCTCTTTCACCTGCTCCAGCATCGCCGCTACATGGGGGCTGTACTCGCGGGCCGCATCGGACTGGCTGTCCAGCATCCCGGCTGCTACCCGTTTGACCTGCAAGGCAAGCCCGCTCCGCGTCTGAATCCGGAAGAGTGCCGCGAAAACTTCGCTGTAATCCGGCTGCTTCTCCATCTCCTTGACCGCCAGCATAAGCTGGATGGCCGCATTGAAGTAAGGGTGCCTCGGTACGGGATGAGCGCTGTCGCCCCGGACAAAAAACAGGTCCGCGAACTCGTCGATCTCATCCCGCCTCCCCTCCGCCAGCAGCTTGACGAACCGGTCCATCGCGGGCTCCTGAAGAGCCGGACGGTCTTCTTCCCGGAAGGCGTAAGCCGCCAAGTCGTCGACGATCACACCGGGCTGCTCATTCATCAAGTGTGCCTGATACCACGCTTGCACGGCGCGGGCGCTTGCCGGATAGCCCTGGTACAGCTCTTCGGGATGACCCGCCGCGCACCAGACCCGAAACCCGGTGAAGCCGGCGATCCACTCCGACATTCTCCGCAAGGCCGGAAGCACCTTTACTTCGCTCCCGCTTAAAGCGAACAGGAGCGTAATTTCATCGCCGTCCCCCGGAAAGGCGATCACTTCGCAGTTCTCCGGCAGCTCTTCCGTGCCGATTCGTTCGCACTCCTCTGCCAGACCGGGAAGACGGTAAAACTGGAAGGCAGGCTCGTTTTCCGTCACGATCCGCAGCGCTGCCGAGCGATAGACCTCGTGGTCGATGGGAATGCCGAGCATTCTCGCGCGCTCCCTGAACTCCTTGTTGTCGATGGTCCCGTTCGTCCAGCGGTGCAAAATATTGTTGCGCAATATTTTCCAGTCTTCATCCAGGCGGAAGCGGCTGATTTCTTCCCGTTCCCAGTCCCGCAAAATGTGCTTGATCGTCGCTTCCAGTTCGTCGATATTGATGGGCTTGAGCAGGTAATTTTCAATGCCCAGCAAAATGCCTTCCTTTACATATTTGAATTCGTCGTAGCCGCTCAAAATAATGAACTTGGTCCGCGGATTCAGCAGTTTGACCCGGCGCAGCAGCTCCAGACCGGTCATTTCCGGCATCATAATATCCGTGATGAGCAGGTCCACCGGCTCTTCCTTCAGCTTCTCCAGCGCCTCCAGACCGTTCCGGGCGGAGCCTGCGATTTGCAAGTCGAACTGCTCCCAGGGCAGCAGGTTGTACAGCCCTTGGACGATAAGCGGCTCGTCATCGGCAAAAAATAATTTTCTCATGGCAGCATCTCCCCCTGTACGGCCGGAAGCTTCAACGTCACTTCGCAGCCTTGATCCGGGCCGCTGTTTACCGTGAGGCCGTAATCGCTTCCGTAATGGGACCGGATCCGCTCGTTCACGTTGAGAAGGCCCAGCGAACCGCCGCCAAGGGCACCGGAATCCGGCTTCCTCGCCAGCCGCTTGCGGATTTCGGCCAGCTTCTCCGGCGGCATTCCTTTCCCGTTGTCCGCCACACGGACGACGATGTTCTCCTCTTCGCGCACGACAGTTACCGCGATCCGGTTCGAATCCGATTCGGGCCGGAACCCGTGCACGAGGTAGTTTTCGACGACCGGCTGAATGAGCAGTTTGACCACCTGGCAGTTGGCCGCGTTTTTATCCAGATACGTCTCGACCTCCAGCCTGTTCTCGAAGCGGTACTGGAAAAGCTTCAGGTACATGCCGTTCATCTCCATTTCTTCCGCCAGGGTCACATTCGTCTGCTTGCGGATCATGTCCCGGAACAGGGCGGCAAGAATATAGATCATTTGACCGACATCTCTCGCCCCGGACGTGATGGCCTTCATGCGGATGCTTTCCAGCGTGTTGTACAGAAAGTGAGGGTTGATCTGCGCCTGCATCGCCACGAGTTCGGCATTCTTCTGCTTGATCTCCGAGCGGTACACCTGGTCGATGTACGTTTCGAGCCGGTCGCACATGTAATTGAAATTTTGCGAAATATCCTGCAGCTCATCTTCGCCGGTCAGCACGATGCGTGCGCTCAAATCGCCTTCCTGAAGACGCCGGATGTGCGTCACGATTTTGCGGATCTTTTTGGAATACTGCCGGATGATCGTAAACGTAAACATAAAACTCACCGCAATGCAAAGGGCGGTTATCCCGATCAGACTCAGCCGGATTGTGTGCATGCTCTGCTCGATCCGGGATTTCGGGATAATCCCCGCAATCGTCATTCCCGTATTCCCGACGGTCAGCACGTTCACCTTGGACGGCTCTTCGAGCTCCACCCAGTCTTTCTGCTCCTGAAGCTGCAGCCAGTACGGATAGATCTGTCCCTGATAACGATTCTCGGAATCGTAAATGACCTGCCCGCCGGAAGTCATCAGCAGCATTTTAGCCCCTCGGTCTTTCAGCTTGCTTTCTACCAGACGCTTGATCGCATCCGTATTCAGATCGAAAACAATGGCCCCGTATTTTTGAAGCGACACGGTATCTTTTAAAATATGGGTGTACGAGTAGACCGGTCCGCTATCTTTCCGCGCCTCCCACAGGACGGATCGTTTATCTGTCAGCTGCCACTGATGATTGACGGTGGAATCGAACCAGCCGGGGTTGTCCTGCGGAATCTCCGACGGATAATAAAACCGCTGGCTGCCGGGATTCATAAAATAAAAAAAGCGCTCCCCCTTGCTGTACAAAAGAATATTCGCGATGGAAGGCTCGTCTTTGAGAAACGACCGGAGCTGGCTGTCGAAATTTTTGGGTTCCGTTCCGCTGCTCTGGATGTACCGGTTCAGCCGCCTTTTCAAATAATCCTCATACTCGTGCGATAAAAAATAAGTCAAATCCTCGTTAACCGCCGCGTCCGTGTACAGCTGCTGGATGGCCGAATACATCCGTTCGTACAGCTGATTCAAGTTAACGCTTACAATATCCAGATCTTTAAGGACGCGGTCCGTCTGCTCCCGCATGCTGCGCTGCTCATAGTACTGATAAGCCAGGATCGACACGCCCAGAAACAGCAGCACCATGACAATCGAGTAAAAAAGAAGAATTTTGTTAAACATCCGTTTTTTCAGGTGAATCCGGTAAAACGTTTTTAAGCTCGGCATGAGGTCAGCACCGTCACTTTCGGTCAATTCGCGTATAAGCTTATCACCGATGGGGGAAATTAGGCAATTGCATTCCCCTCTCTCCGCGGACTATAATAGAGCTACCCTATAATCACCCGCAGTTCCATCAAACAGGATTTTCCTCCTATACTCGCTCCCTATAATCCGGTTCCAACAGGGGGTTTCTTCGACATGTTCCTCACCGAACACAAATTGCAATCGCGTATCCGTGAACTATCCGAGCTTCGCTACCGGGATAAGCATCCCATTCCGTCTTTTCTTTCCCTTGAAGACAAACGCAAAGAAATCAATCCGAGCCTTCCCGCTCCCGCTGAGGACTGGAAGACGATGAACGTCGGAAATACGTGGACGGGCCGCGATCTTTATTTGTGGCTGTCCGCTGAAATACATATCCCGCAAGACTGGTCCGGCAAACGCATTCTCGGCCGCTTCGATTTCGGCGATACGGGCGGCGGCAACAACTCCGGGTTCGAGTCCTTGTTTTACTGGAACGGCAAGCCGTATCAGGGCGTCGATTCCAATCACAAGGAAGTGTTCCTCCCGGACGATGCGGCGGGTACATCCCGGCAGCTCCTGTTCCGCCTGTGGTCCGGACTGGAAGGTGGCGGGCAGCCCCAGGATCAGACGCATGCCATCCGGCAGGCCGAATTTTGCTGGCTGGACGAGGCCACGGACGACCTGTACTTCACCGCGCAGGCGGCACTCGATACCGTCCGCATTCTGGATGCCAACGCTCCCGAAAGGACGGCGCTGCTTCATGCCCTGAATCAGTCGTTCAAGCTCATGGACTGGACTGAGCCCGGTTCCGAAGATTTTTACGTGTCGGTAAATGCCGCGAGAACCGAACTGACTACACGGATCGAGCGGATGGACAAAAGATCCGATGTGACCGTCACCTGTGTCGGCCATACGCACATCGACGTGGCCTGGCTGTGGAGGCTTAAACATACCCGGGAGAAATGCGCCCGTTCTTTCTCCACCGTGATGCGGCTCATGGAGATGTTCCCGGACTACACCTTCCTGCAGACCCAGCCTCAGCTGTACGAGTACGTCAAGGAGGATTACCCCGAGCTGTACGAAGCGATCAAGGAGCGTGCGGCGGAAGGCCGCTGGGAAGCGGGCGGAGGCATGTGGCTGGAAGCCGACTGCAACCTTACTTCCGGCGAATCGCTGGTCCGGCAGCTTTTGATCGGCACCCGCTTCCTCGCGGACGAGTTCGGCACGGAATGCAAATACTTGTGGCTTCCGGACGTTTTCGGCTACAGTTGGTCCCTGCCGCAAATTTTGAAGAAATCCGGCATTCATACGTTTATGACGACGAAAATCAGCTGGAACCAGTACAACCGGATGCCGTTCGACACGTTCCATTGGCGCGGGATCGACGGTTCCGAGGTGCTCACTCACTTCATTACGACGCCGGAGCCGTGGTCCGGGCCCGACTCCTGGTTCTACACGTACAACGGTCAAATTATCCCGAAAACCGTGAAAGGAATCTGGGACGGCTACCGCGATAAGGAAATGAACCAGGAACTTCTGCTCTCTTACGGTTACGGGGACGGAGGCGGCGGTGTCAACCGCGACATGCTGGAGATGCGCCGGAGACTGAACAGCCTGCCGGGCCTGCCGAACGTGGAGACGGGACGCGCCGACGCCTACTTCGAAAGGCTGCAGGAAACAGCGGCGGACACCGATGCATACATGCACACGTGGGATGGGGAACTGTACCTGGAGTATCACCGGGGCACTTACACAAGCCAGGCTTACAACAAACGGATGAACCGCAAGCTGGAGCTCGCCTACCGCGAAGCGGAATGGCTGAATGCCATGCAGAGCGTTCTGCATAACGATTGGAGCCTGTACAAAGGCAAGGAACTTACCGAAGGCTGGAAAATCATTCTCCGCAACCAGTTCCACGACATCATTCCCGGTTCTTCTATCCGTGAAGTGTACGAGGACAGCGTTATCGAGTATGAAGAAGCGGAAGCGATCGGCCGCGCCGTCGACACGCAGGCGGTTGAAGCGATCGCCGCAGGCAAGGACCCTTCCGGCGCTTCTGCCTACACCGTCTGGAATTCGTCTCCCTGGGCGGTAACGGAGCTCGTGACGATTGCGGCTCCGCAGCAGGGAGTATCCGGGCAATGGCTCGACCTGCAAGGCAGCGTGCTTCAGGCGCAGCTTCACGAAGAGGTGTGGACCGTAGAAGTGAAAAACATTCCGCCGATGGGCTACACCACCGTCAAGTTCGCAGGGGGTTCCGGGCAAGCGGAATCACCGAGTCCTTTCGCGTGGAATCACAGCGGGATTGAGACGCCGTTTTATGTGCTGGAATGGAACGCGCAGGGTCAATTGACCCGCATCTACGATAAAAATCAGCGGCGTGAAGTATTGGCGCCGGGCGCAAAGGGCAACGTGCTCCAGCTTTTCGAGGATAAGCCGCTCGCTCACGAGGCGTGGGATATCGACCTCTTTTATCAGGAAAACATGCAGGAAATCCGGGATTTCAAGGGCGCCGAACTGGTCGAGGAAGGGCCGCTTCGTGCCGTGATCCGCTTCAACTGGGTGTACCGAAATTCGTCGATCAGCCAAGATCTGGTGGTGTACGGCAGCCACCCGCGCATTGATTTCGTGACGGAAGCCGACTGGCATGAACAGAAGCAGCTGCTGAAAGCGGCCTTCCCCGTCGATATCCGCACAACGGAAGCGACCTTCGACATCCAGTTCGGCAACGTGAAGCGTCCGAATCACTGGAACACGAGCTGGGACTGGGCGCGTTTCGAGACCGTCGGGCACCAGTGGGCCGATCTTTCGGACCGGGGCTACGGCGTCAGCCTGCTCAACGACTGCAAGTACGGATACGACATCAAGGGGAACGTGATGCGCCTCACCTTGATCAAATGCGCGACCCATCCGGATACCCATGCGGACCAGGGTCATCATGCCTTCACCTATTCCCTGCTGCCCCACCGGGGAGATTGGCTGCAGGGCCAGACCGTGAAAGAGGCGTGGATGCTGAACTGCCCGCTCCGGGCTTCAGCGGGAACCGCGGAAGTTCCGTCCCGTTCGATGTTCACTTTGTCGGGAGACACCGCCATGATATCGGCCGTCAAAAAAGCCGAGGATTCCGGCAAAGTCATCGTCCGTGTTCACGATTACTCCGGAAGCCGCAACGCACTTGAACTGACAAGCGATTTCCGCATCGCTTCCTGGCGGGAAACGAACTTGATGGAGAAGCCCGAAGGGCCTGTCGTCCATGATGGAACGATTTCTTTCGTGCTCCAGCCTTATGAAATCAAAACGTTCGAGATTGAACTCGAAGCATAAACGTCCGGCGCGAAACCCGGCGCGAAACAAAAAGCTTCCCCAGCCATACGGCGGGGAAGCTTTTTTTCGGTTGCGGCACGCAGCCCGTGTAACGGCAAGGCGTTCTACTCGGTCTGACGCTTGAGCGGAAGCCATTCCAGAACCCGGCTGATCTGCTGATCCCAATAGCTCCAGTCGTGGATCCTCCCCTCTTCCTCTTCATAAAGGAGGGGAATATTCAGACTTTGCACATAATCGCGGAAGGCGATATTTTCCTCGTATAGAAAATCATCCGTCCCGCAGCACTGGTAAAGAGCCGGCAGCTCCGTCTTCTTCTCCGCCGCATGACGGGCCAGCGCAAACAGATCGCTTGCTCCCAGCAGCTCCTGGTTGTTTCCGAACACGAGCCGGAAATCTTTGGGGAACCGTGTTTCAATCTCTTTCACCTGCGTCACGCCCGACAAACTGGCGGCGGCCGCGAACTGATCCGGCTTTTTCAGCGCCCATTTGAAAGCTCCGTAGCCTCCCATCGACAGACCGGCCACGAAATTGTCCTCCCGGCGGTCCGACAGCGGAAAGAAGGAGCGGCAAACCTGCGGAAGCTCTTCGGACAGGAACGTCCAGTAATCGTACCCGTTCTCCATGTCCGTATAGAAGCTGCGCGCCGCATTCGGCATCACGACGGCCAGCCCGAGAGGGGCGGCGTACCGCTCGATAGCCGTTCTCCGCATCCAGATCGAATCGTCGTCCGACAATCCGTGCAGCAGGTACAAGGTCGGGTGCCTACGCCCCCCTGCGCTGCCTTCCAACCCGATTTGACTGGTCGTCTGCTGAGGCAGAATCACTTGGATAGAAGTGGACATGCCGAGTACTTCGGAATAAAAATCACATTGAATGAAAGCCATGCTGCACATCTCCTACTTGTTTATATTTACCAGGGGTAAAATAACCGTTGACTTCAAAAAATCCTTAGGTTATACTCGGAATTGTCGTTTTACCGTCTAATTTAGGACAACCTCATACTATACCGATTCTTATCAAGAGTGGCGGAGGGACAAGGCCCTGCGAAGCCCGGCAACCGATCGCAGCAATATGCGCGATGACAATGGTGCCAATTCCTTCAGGATCCAGGCGGATTCTGGCAGATGAGAAGGTCGTTTTCGATACCGGAAAAGCCCTTTTTGTCTTTACAAAATGGGCTTTTTCTTATTTTCAAGCAAAGAAGGTGAAGCAATTGATCGAAATCAGGAAGCTGCGCAAGCAATACGGCAGCGGATCCCGCATAACACACGCGCTGCAAGAAATTAATCTCACGATTGATAAAGGCGAGATTTACGGCATTATCGGCCACTCGGGCGCCGGCAAAAGCACCCTGCTCCGGACGATCAATCTCCTGGAGCGCCCGACCGAGGGCAGCGTCGTCGTGGACGGCGTTGACCTGACGAAACTCAGTACCAAGAAGCTTCAAGATCAGCGCCGCCGGATCGGCATGATCTTTCAGCATTTCAATCTCCTCTCCTCCGCCACGGTGGAAGAGAACATCGCATTCCCGCTTCGCCTGGCCGGTACGGCCAAATCAGAAGCACGGCGCCGCGTCGCCGAGCTCCTTGCCCTGGTCGGTCTGACCGAGCACGGCAAGAAGTACCCGTCCCAGCTGTCCGGGGGCCAGAAGCAGCGTGTCGGCATCGCACGCGCACTTGCGACGAACCCGCACGTCCTGCTGTGCGACGAAGCGACTTCCGCACTCGACCCGCAAACGACGAATTCCATTCTCAATCTGCTGCTGGACATCAACCGCAAGCTGAAGATCACCATCGTGCTCATTACGCACGAAATGCAGGTGATCCGCTCCATCTGCGACCGCGTTGCCGTCATTCATGAAGGCCAGATCGTGGAGCACGGGCCTGTGGCGGAAGTATTCCTAAAGCCGCGCCACGACGTAACCCGGCAGTTCATCGAACAGGTTGCGGATTCGGTTGAGATCGACAAGCCGGACACTGCGGGAGTTCCCGCCCAGGACGGCACGGTGCTGAAAATCACCTTTCTCGGTGAAACTACGTACGAGCCGATTTTATCCAGAACGGTTCAGCAGACAGGCGTGACGTTCTCCATTCTGCAGGGAACCATTTCCCGAATGAAAAACACGCCTTACGGCCAGCTCGTCGTTCGACTGCAGGGCCCGCGGGATGCGGCGGAGAATACGATCCGTCTCCTGCGCGAGCACGGCCTGGATGTGGAGGTGTATTCGAATGGATTGGTCTAAAATCGATTGGAGCGAAATCGGAACCGCCACGAACGATACGATGATGATGCTCGGCCTTTCGGCCCTGTTCACGTTCGTGATCGGGCTGCCGATCGGCGTGCTGCTCTATCTGACTTCGAAAGGAAGTCTGCTGGAAAACCGCACGTTCAACATCGTCATCTCGTTTATCGTCAACGTGCTGCGTTCCTTCCCTTTCATCATTCTGATGATCGCCGCGATTCCGCTGACGAAGCTTCTCGTCGGCACTTCCATCGGCGTCAAGGGAACGATTCCGCCGCTTGTCATCGCGGCCGCGCCTTTCTTCGCGCGTCTCGTCGAGACGGCTTTGCGCGAGGTGGACCGCGGCATTATCGAAGCCGCCCAGTCCATGGGCGCGGGCCGATTCCAGATCGTCCGCCGCGTTCTGCTGCCGGAAGCTCTTCCCGGCCTTATCGCCGGCATTACGATCACCACCGTTACGCTCGTATCCTACACGGCCATGTCCGGTATGGTCGGCGGCGGCGGCCTCGGTGACCTGGCTATCCGCTACGGGTACCAGCGTTTCCAGACGGAAGTCATGATCGCGACCGTCGTTATTTTGCTTATTCTCGTGCAAATTTTGCAGATGATCGGAGACCGTTTCGTTCTCTATTTCACGCGCAAATGATGCGATAGATAACCGAATCCAAGGAGGAAACCCTTATGAAAAAACGTTCACTGATCGTCTTGTTTCTGATCGTCGCAATGACGGCTCTTGCAGCCTGCGGCAAACAAAAAGCCGAACCTTCGGCTACGACTACACCGGCTTCCGGCGCAGGTACCGGCGAGAAAGCCGCCGTTACCTTGAAAATCGGCGCGACTGCCGTACCGCAAGCCGAGATTCTGGAGTCCGTTAAAGACAAACTGAAAGCGGAAGGCGTTAACCTGGACATTAAAGTGTTTACGGACTACGTTCTGCCGAACACGCAGCTTAACGAGAAACAGCTGGACGCCAATTTTTTCCAGCATCTTCCTTACTTGGAAGAGTTCAATAAAAGCAAAGGCTCTAAACTTGTCAGCGTTGGCAACGTTCATATCGAACCGTTCGGCGGCTATTCCCGTAAAGTGAAGGCGCTTGGCGAACTGAAAGACGGCGCAACGATCGCCATCCCGAACGATCCTTCCAACGGCGCACGCGCTCTGGTTCTTCTGGAGAAGAACGGCCTGATCAAGCTGAAAGAAGGCGTCGGCATCGCCGGAACCGTGAAAGATATCGTAGAAAACAAGAAGAACTTCAAAATCAAAGAACTCGAAGCGGCTATGCTGCCGCGTGTTCTGGACGAAGTCGATCTTGCCCTGATCAATACGAACTACGCGCTTGAAGCGAAGCTGGTTCCTGCCAAAGACGCTCTCTTCGTAGAAGACAAAGATTCCCCTTATGCCAACATTATCGCGGCTCGCGAAGACAATGCGAAGTCCGAAGCGGTTCAGAAGCTGATCAAAGCTCTGCAAACGCCTGAAGTGAAGAAATTCATCGAAGACAAATACCAAGGCTCCGTCCTGCCGGCGTTCTAAGAACGACGAACAGGAACGAAAAACCTTTCCGCCGGATAACCGGCCGGAAAGGTTTTTTTATTGGCGTCTTGCCGGTTTAACGATAAGCCTTGATAAATTCGACCGCCTTGCGGATATCTTCCGCAGGATCGTCGCCCACTTCGCGCTCAATCGTCAGGTAACCCTGATAACCGATTTCTTGCAGCGCCTGGAAGTAGCGGTCGAAGTCGACCTTGCCTTCTCCAAGCGGCAGTTCTTCGAACAATTCGCCCTCGCGGAGCATATCGGCAATTCGTTCATGCGCCATCGGCTCGAAACCGACCGCGCCGTACAGGATGCGGGGATCGAATTCTTTGTGGCGCAGGCCGTCTTTTACGTGCGTATGAACGATATAGTCTTTCAGCGTATAGACGCCCTGGACCGGATCGTCGCCCGTCACCATAATCATGTTGGCCGGATCGAAGTTGACGGATACTCCGTTCGTGCTGAGGGTATCCAGGAAGCTCTTGAGGTGAGCGGCCGGCTCAGGACCGGTTTCGATCGCGAAGTAAGCGTCCACGCTTTTGGCGTATTGGCCCAGCTCTTCGCACGCTTCCTGCATCGCTTCGTAAACGTCGTCCTTCTCGGACGGAACGATCCCGATATGAGTCGTCACGATATTGGTGCCGAGCTCCAGAGCCAGGTCCAGGACGCGCTTCGATTTCTCGATTTTTTCTTTGTTCTCGGCCCGGACTTGGAAGCCGTGTCCCCCGAAGTCGCCTACGAGCGCCGAGACCTGCAGCCCGAGCGAATCGATGTAAGCTTTAAGCTCCTTGCGCTGCGCGGCAGTCAGGTTGTCCGGGTACATCTCGCCCTTAACGGCATAAATCTGTACGCCGTCGGCGCCGACTTCCTTCGCTTTCTGAAGACCTTCGCGGACGGGAAGCCCGAAGCTGTCTACGATAACCCCGATCGGGTTCGGAACGCGGATACTCATGATATTGGAGTTCTCCCCTCAACTATAAATTAATTCACTTGAATTTCTTTGCCGGCTGCGCTGGATTCATAGATTCCGCAAAGAATTTTCATCAGTTCCAGACCGTCTTCCACAGGCGAAATCGTTTCATGCTTGCCCAGGCAGCAGTCCACGAAGTGCTCGATTTCACGGCGGAAACCCGCTTCGAAGTCGAACGTCAGATGATCGATCTGAGGCGTCGCATTCAGAATGGTATTGTGCTTCTCGGTCACGAGCATCAGTTCCGGCTCGATCTCGGCCCCGCCCTGGTCTCCGAACAGCTTGACGGAAATCTCGTCTTTCTTCGCATGCAGCGTGAAGCTGGCTTCAACGGACAGCGCCGCGCCGTTTTCGAAACGGATCAGGGCGGACGCCATGTCTTCGACCGTATTTTTTGCCGCATCGTAATCCGCAGCTTTATAGAAATTCAAATTCTCGATATGTGAACGGTTGCCTAATTTGTCATATGTAACGGCGGAAACGGATTTTACCTTCGGTTTGCCCATCAGGTACCAGCACAGGTCGATCACATGAACGCCGATGTCGATAACCGGACCGCCGCCGGAACGCTCCACGTCCGAAAACCATCCGCCGGGATTGCCCAGGCGTCTCAGCACGGTAGCTTTGGCGTAGTAAATGGAACCGAGTTCGCCGGAATCGATAAAGCGTTTCGCAACATTCGTATTCGTGCCGAAACGGCGTACGAAACCGACCTGCAGCACTTTGCCGGACTTGCGGACGGCTTCCTGCACGGCGTGCGCTTCTTCCACGGTTTTGCACAGCGGTTTCTCAACGAGCACGTGCTTGCCTGCTTCTACGGCCGCTTTGCTGATCTCCGCGTGCGTATTGTTCCAGGTGCAGATGCTGACGGCATCGATTTCGGGATCGGCCAGAAGTTGTTTGTAATCGGTAAACGTTTTCAATGCACCGTATTGTTTAGCTTTCTCTTTGGCCCGCTCTTCGTTCAAATCGCAAACGGCATGAATTTCGACTTGCGCATTTTTGGCGTACGCGCCGAAATGCAGTTCGGAAATCGAGCCGGCACCAATAACGCCGATTTTAAGTTTTGACATGCTTCTCCTTCTCCTCCACATCTATAAGGTTGAATCTATTCCATTCTTACATGAAAAGGAAGCGTCTTCAAGCTTATTTGAAGAAGAGGTGAACACTTTTTTAATTCTATTGATTAATTATATTTATCGGACATCAAAATAATAGTTATTTAAACCAAAAAAGCATAACGGAATTTTCCGTTATGCTTTAATTTTATAAAGATTTTCACCATCTAATTGACAGGTTCGTTTTTATCCTTAAAAACTTCCTGCTGGAAAGCGGCGATCGCCGAATATTCATCTTCCAGCTTGCGCGACAGGCCGATGAAGATCGGGAGCAGCTTATGGTAAATACGGGCATTGGCTTTATCCGGCTCATGCTTATGCGTTGCTCCGATCATTCCGGAAACGACACCGAATGAATCCGCGCGGCCTGTCGCATACAAGCCCAGCACGGCCGCCCCCAGGCAGGAGCTCTCGATGCTTTCGGGAATGATAACCTCCTGATCGAAAATGTCGGCCATCATCTGCCTCCAGAGAGCCGAACGCGCAAAGCCGCCGGTGGCGTGTATTCTCGCCGGGCGTCCGATTTTCTCTTCCATGGCCAGCAGCACCGTGTACAGGTTGAAAATGACCCCTTCCAGCACCGCACGGATCATATGCTCCTTTTTGTGGTGCAGGGTCAGGCCGAAGAAAGACCCCCGCGCGTCCGGATTCCACAGAGGAGCCCTCTCCCCGCTTAAGTAGGGATGGAAAAGAAGCCCGTCGGACCCGGGACGAACCTGCCTGGCGATCTGCGTCAGCAGATCGTAGGAGTCGATGCCGAGCCGCTTGGCGGCCTCCACTTCCGAGGCGGCTAGCTCGTCGCGCACCCAGCGGAACAGCATTCCCCCGTTGTTGACCGGCCCCCCGATCACCCAGTACGACTCCGTCAGCGCATAGCAGAATATGCGCCCTTTCGGATCGGTTACGGGCCGGTCCACGACCGTGCGGATGGCTCCGCTGGTTCCGATCGTCGCGGCGACGACTCCGGGCTCAATCGCGTTTACGCCGAGGTTGGACAAGACGCCGTCGCTCGCTCCGACGACAAACGGCGTAGACGGCGCAAGCCCCATCTCGGCCGCGTAAGACGCGCTCAAGCCTTCGACGATGTGAGTCGTCGGTACGGGCCTGGACAGCCTGTCGGGAGTGATCCCGGCAAGCTCGAGCGCCTGCGCGTCCCAGTCCAGCGCCTGCAGGTTGAAAAGGCCCGTGGACGAAGCGACCGAGTGATCGACGAGATACGTCCCGAACAGCTTGGCAAATACATATTCTTTGATCGAAATGAATTTGGCCGTTTTGCCGAAAATCTCGGGATGGTCGTGGCGGAGCCACATCAGCTTGGTCAGCGGAGACATCGGATGGACCGGCGTGCCCGTGCGCAGGTAAAGCTCGTGGCCGCCCAGGTCTTTCTTGAGCCGCCCCGACCACTCCGCGCTCCGGTTATCCGCCCATGTCATGCAGCGCATGAGCGGTTTTCCTTCCGTGTCTACCGGAAGCACACTGTGCATGGCAGAGCTGAAAGAAACGAAAAGAACCTCGCCAGGCAGTACCCGGGCTCGGTCCATGACGCCTCTCACCGATTTCAGGACGGCCTGGAAGATCTCATCCGGGTCCTGCTCGGCTGTAGACGAGGTCGGGGTATATAAAGGATAGCCGTCGCCCGCTTTGGCGACGACCTTTCCGTTTTCTTCGAAAAGCACCGCTTTAGTGCTCGTTGTTCCGATATCGACTCCGATCATATAGCGGGTCATGCTGTTCATTTCCTACTCCTTCTTTCTCTGTTAAGACTGACGGCCCGGACGCATGTGTCCGGGCTGTCTGTGGAACGTTTCTTAGATAATCACGCTGAGCATCATAATAAAAGCCAGTCCGATAACGGACAGCAGGGTTTCCATGACCGTCCATGATTTCAGGGTCTGCGGAACGGACAGGTTGAAAAACTCTTTCACCATCCAGAACCCGGCGTCGTTGACGTGGGACAGGACGATGGAGCCGGCGCCGGTCGCAAGCACGACAAGCTCCAGGTTAGCGCCCGGCGTTTGCGCAAGCACCGGCGCTACAATACCGGCCGCGGTCGTCATCGCTACCGTCGCGGAGCCGGTGGCAACCCGGATCAGCGCCGCCACGAGCCACGCGAACAGGATCACGTTAACGTTCGCCTGCGTGGCGAATTCGGCGATTGCCGCCCCCACGCCGCTGCTGATCAGAACCTGCTTGAACGCGCCGCCACCGCCGATAATGAGGATAATCGTCGCCGTAGGCGCCAGACATTCGCTCGTGAAGCGTGAAATGTCTTCTTTTTTGAAGCCGCGGGCAAAGCCGAGCGAGAAGAAAGAAAACACGACGGCGATCAGCAGCGCGATAATTTCATGCCCGATGAATTCGCAGAAAACGGTCAGGCTGCTCGTGCTTTTCGGATCGACAATGTTGGCAACGGAACCGATCAGCATGAGAATAACCGGCAGGAGAATCGTAAACAGCGTAATACCGAAGCCGGGCAGATTCCGGTTTTCGTTTACGGCAAACTGTTCGGCCAATTTGGCCGGCGGTTCGGCCTTAATCCGTTTCCCGATAAATTTACCGAACAGCGGTCCGGCAATAATCGCGGTCGGCAGTCCGATCAGCAGCGAGTAAAGAATCGTTTTGCCCAAATCCGCCTTGTACGCATCGATGGCGATCATCGGCGCGGGATGGGGCGGAACCAGGCCATGCACCGTCGAAAGACCGGCCAGAATCGGAATCCCGATCTGCAGAAGCGGCATTTTTGTTTTGCGTGCCACGGTAAAGACGATCGGAATGAGCAGAATCAGCCCCACTTCGAAAAATACGGGAATTCCGACGATAAAACCGACCACCATCATGGCCCAGTGGACGCGTTTTTCACCGAACCGGTCGACCAGGGTCGTCGCGATTTTTTCGGCGCCGCCGGATTCCGCCATCATTTTGCCGAGCATGGTGCCCAGCGCGATGACGATCGCGATCGTGCCCAAAGTGCCGCCTAACCCGCCGGTGACCGCCTTAATGACATCCTGAGCTTTCATTCCGGACAAGAGGCCGAGCATGAGAGCCGAAATAATGAGCGTAACGAACGGATTCCATTTGAATTTAGCGATAAACACCACTAAAAACACAATCGAAATCAGAGTCCAGACTAATAAAGTGACGGAATGACTAAGTCCGAAAATGCTGTTCATGACTGACCTCCAGATGTGTGATTCAAAAACTTTTATCGTCTAATAGCGCTTTCATTCGGTTAACGCCGACATAGGCATGTTGTATACATGTCGACAAGTTTATTCGTGTGCAAGCGTCCTTTTACCGGCCGCTTACATTTTCCCCTGTTTTTTAAGAAGGTAAACTGTTTTCAAGAGTTTGCCGTGAATCGGCGAAATAATTGCGGACCACTTGCCCGATGACCGCCGGATCATGAGTTTCAAGACCTCTCACGATGGCTCGGTGCTTCTCGATTACGTCCAGGAGCTTCTCTTCCCCTTGCGAAAAAATTTCATCCGTCGTAATCAGCAGAACCGTGATGACGATTTGCCGGATGCTGGTCCACAAGTGCAGCACCCTTTTATGACGGGCCGCTTCGATAATCGTTTCGTGAAACGTGATGTCCTGAAAGGCGAAATCCTCGGGGTCGCCGTGCTTGACCGCCAGCTCCATCCTGTCGATAATCTGGTTCAATTTACCGATCAGAGATGCCTGATTTGCCTGTGCGAGCCTGTCTTGCACGAAACTCTCGATAATAAAACGGACATCGTACAGCTCCTGCACATCTGTCTGGCTTAGCCCCAGCACGACGGCTCCCATTCGTTCCAGACGGATCAAACCTTCGATGGACAACGCTTTCAGGGCTTCCCTGACAGGCGAACGGCTTGTGCCGAAGTCGGATGCTATGCGGTTTTCGGAAATCACTTCACCGGGTTTGATGCTCCCGTTAATAATTTGCAGCCTTAATTCGCTGGCGATGGACTCTCCCAAAGAAACGCCTCTGAGCCACGCAGACGGATAACGCATGATGCACAACTCTCCTTACCAATGGGCTAAAGGTACGCTGACCTTGTCCGGCGGTTGAAAAGCCGGCCAAAGGGCCTTCTTTTCCCGCCTTCCGAAGTCATGTCAATTGTAGCATATCTTCAGCCGGAGCATCCATGCCGGGCAAGCTTCAGGTCAGCCGACCTGCGGTCCGTATGCGTTCGTCTCAATCGCCGCTGCGTACGACGGCATGTCCGCCGAACTCGTTACGAAGCGCGGCCACAACCTTGCCGTGGAACGTGTCCGTTTCCAGCGAACGGTAGCGCATGAACAACGACATCGCGATCACCGGCGCATTCGCTCCGAGATCCAGCGCAGTCTCCACGGTCCATTTGCCCTCGCCTGAACTCTGCATAACGCCGCGGATTCCTTCCAGCTTGGGATCTTTGGAGAAAGCCTGTCCGGCCAGCTCCATCAGCCAGCCCCGGATAACGGAACCGTTCGACCAAACTTCGGCTACCTTCTCGTAATCGAAGTCGAAGCCGCTTTTGTCCAGCACTTCGAAGCCTTCCGCGATCGCCTGCATCATCCCGTATTCGATTCCGTTGTGAACCATTTTGAGAAAATGGCCCGAACCGCTTTTGCCTCCATAGAGGTACCCTTTATCGACGGCCATGTCGCGGAACAGGGGCTCGATTTTCTCGAACGCTTCCTTGTTTCCCCCGATCATGAAACAGCCGCCGTGTTCGGCTCCTTCCGTTCCTCCGGAAGTTCCGACATCCATGTAATGAATCCCGTGCGCGGCGAGTTTTTCGGAACGCTCCACCGATTCCTTATAGTGGGAGTTTCCGCCGTCGATAAGCACGTCGCCCGCCTGAAGAAGCGGAAGCAGCGAATCAATCACGCTGTCGACGATTTTACCTGCGGGTACCATCATCCACACCGTTCTGGGAGCGGGAAGGTTCGCTACCAGTTCCTCCAAGTTTTCCGACGAAACGGCGCCAAGCCCGGCGAGCCGCTTTCCCGGAGCGGGATCTTTATCGAATACGACTGCCTCATGTCCGTGACGGAGCAAATTTTGAACGAGATTGTAACCCATCTTACCCAAACCGACCATACCAATTCTCATGATGTCTAATTCCCCTTCTGGTATACTTGTATACAAGATATGTTTTTATCATAACTCCGTTCATGGATTCTGTAAACACTCTTTTTGAAAGCGCTCTATAAAACGGAAAATTGTTCTTTTTTCAGGACGCTTTATATTGAAAATAATTCCTTATTGTTCATCATTCCGCTTTGCAGAACACCTTGTTTGCTTCCGACTGCTTTCGTTTTCGCCATTTTAAGCGTATTTTTCAAAGCGGTTTGGGTATTTTCCAATTGATCCATACATTCGTTTGCCCTATTATTCCCGCTTTCGGATAGAAAATGACGGATTTTCCACGAAAATGATTGCCATTTTCAGAAAAAATATGGCAAAACTACTTCACACGGGAACAAACGTTTGATATACTAAAAACAAACATTCGTTCGCATACTTATCGTATGCGTCCCAAGGAGGGTTTTGCTATGAGTCTGTGGAAAAATGTTCGCTTCATCGAACGCGATTTTTGGTTTCAGAAAATGTTGAATGATACGGAAGCTCTTCATTCATGGCAGATCAACGACCTGCTGGGCGAAACGAATGCTCAATGGGATGATTTGACTTTTAAGTTTTTTGATGACGGTTCCGTCACCATTATAGATAACGATACAGACACTCGTGTTTCTCCCCAAGAGCTTAAAGGCGCGGCACTCGATTTTTATATCCGCAAGCGCATCGAATTCATCCGTGTAAGCCTGCAGGAGAAGATCCTGATGTACGCCTGAACCGCCCGGTTCGCCCCCTCTAGTAATCAAAAGGGAACCCCCGGCTGCGGAGGTTCCCTTGTTTCTTCTCGTATTCCAATCCTGTTCCACTCGAACGATTATGAATGATTCCTCTTTTAACTTGATTTTTCCCGGCATCCATTCAACCCGCTTAAGAACGGCCTTTTTTATTTAGGGTTAGACGGATGACACATGCAGGTTGTCAAATGATCGTTGACAAGTCCCGATGCCTGCATATACGCGTAACAAATCGTCGAGCCCACGAAAGTGAATCCGTCTTTTTTTAGCGCTTTGCTCATCGCGTCCGATTGAGGTGTGCTCGCAGGTACTTCGTGCAGCGAACTCCAATGATTCTGTACGGGCTGCCCATCCACAAAGCTCCAGATATAGTCCGCAAAGCTGCCGGTTTTCTCCCTGATCTTCAGAAACGCCTGCGCATTGCGGACAAACGCGTTTACTTTCAACCGGTTACGGATGATTCCCGGGTCCTGAAGCAGCTCGGCCAGTTTGTCCTCGCCGTATCCCGCAATTTTCTCCGCGTCGAACCCGTCGTAAACGTTCCGGTAATGCTCCCTCTTCTTAAGCACCGTATACCAGCTCAAACCCGCCTGAGCGCCTTCGAGACACAGCATTTCAAACAACTTCCGGTCGTCCCTCTGCGGAACTCCCCATTCGTGATCGTGATAATTCACGTAGAGCGGGTCCTGATTGACCCAACCGCATCGTACAAGCTCCATTTGTATGTACCCCTCCCGTTTCCTGCATAATCTGTCACCCGGAAGCCTGCGGCTGCAGCCTATAGAAGGTGCACGTGTTGCCGTACATTTGCGCAGCCGCTTCTTCTACCGCGACCGATTTAATCCCGGCAATATGTCGTACTACGTCAGCCACCATCAGGGGATGTGTCATTCTGCCGTCGTATGTTCCTTCGAACGGCCATGGACCGTCCGTTTCGGCCATCATCAGCTCCAGCGGATAGCGGGCCGCCAACCGCCTGATTTCCTCTTCGTAGAAGATATCCGGGGTTATAGATATATAATACCCTAAACCGATCATACGTTCGACTGTTTTTTCAGAACCCTTAAACCAGTGAAAATGAGCGTGTTCTATTTGGTACCTTTCCAGCAGGTCAAGCACAAGGTCCGCATCTTCGTAAACGGCGTGCAGAACGACCGGCTTGTTGTGTTTAGCGGCAAAAGCAATAAAGCGCTCCAGCAAATCAATGTAAGGCTGTATATAAAACGCTTGCCCGGCCTGCTCAACTTCCGTTCGCATGTAATAAGGCAGACCGACTTCCCCTACAGCCGCGGCTTCGTGAACGGTTTGCTCCATCCAGGCCAGCAGCTCCGCAAGCTCATCCTCCGAGGGAAGCGGCTGCTCGGGATGAAATCCGTAAGCGGGCCGGACTATGTGGGGATACCGGCGGTAAAGCTCCCGGGTTCTCTGACATGAAGGGAGGTTCATGGACACGGCTAGCAGCATGGAGACGGGAATACCGTCCGCAATATCTTGGAAAATCAAGGAACGTTCTTGCTCTCCATACTGCTCCAGATGGATGTGAGCATCGATATAGCGAAGTTTTTCCGGGCCGTTCGCCTTACGATCACCGCCGGCTCCGAGTTCGTCCCTCTTCATTTCATTCATCGGTTCCTTGATCGATTCACTCATCGTTTTGTTCATTTCTTTCGACCTCCGTTTCCGTTTACTCCGTGACTTGCGTGCGGATATACAAGACAGCCCGCAGGCAGAGGAGCTGAATGTTTCAGCTTCCGCTTCCTACGGACTTCATCAGATTGATCAGTTCTCTTTTCATCGAGATAAACGCCGGATCTTCCGTAATCGTGAGCGCACGCGGACGCTCGAAAGGAACGATGACCTCTCTTTCGATCCTGGTCGGCTTATCCGACAGCAGATAGATGCGGTCCGAAAGCAGCAGAGCCTCTTCCAGACTGTGCGTAATGAAGAGTACGGAGCGCTTATTCTGTTCCCATATTTTAAGCAGCCAGTGCTGCATTTCCTCACGCGTCAACGCATCCAGCGCACCGAACGGCTCGTCCAGGCACATCAGCTCCTGAGGACTGAGCAGAGCCCGCAGAAACGAGACACGCTGCTGCATTCCCCCGGACAAGACATGAGGATGCTCCTTCTCGTAGCCTTGCAGACCTACTTTAGCCAGCCATTCCCTGGCCAGCTCCAGCGATTCCGCTTTGGGCAAGCCTGCCGTTTCCCGGGCGAGGATCACGTTCTCTTCCACATTCCTCCACGGAAACAAAGACGCCTGCTGGGGCATATAGCTGACAAGCCCCTTCCTGCCGGTCACGTCGCTGCCCTCCATAACAATCTGTCCCGACGAAGGCCGGATCAATCCGCCTATGAGATGAAACAGCGTCGTTTTCCCGCTGCCGGAAGGACCGATCAGGGAGACGAACTCCCCTTCATTTACATGAAGGTTAATCCCGTTAAGAATTTTCGTATCGCTCCCACCTGTGGAGAACGACTTGGAAATCTCTTTTAATTCCAGCTTTTTCATCGTTTCACTCCTCCTAATGTTTATCGGGTTTCCAGCGGACGGTCCATTTTTCCAGCAGCACGATGGCTCCGAACAGAAGGAGACTCAGAACGACAATAAGGAAGATGGCCACGAACACGCGGTCCGTGCGGAAAGAAGACTTGGCCAGCAGCATAAAAACGCCGATTCCTTTGTCGGAACCGAGCCATTCGGCGATTACCCCGCCCATGACGCTGTAAGTGGCGGAAATTTTGAGCCCCGAGAAGACGGACGGCAGCGCGTAGGGAAGCTCCAGCTTCCAGAACAGCTGGCTGCGCCGTGCTCCGATCATTTCCAGGTAACGGTGCATGCCCGGATCGGGGTTTGACAGCCCTCCGAGCGCCGCTACCGTTACCGGGAAGAAACAGACAAGCGTGATGACAATTAGCTTCGGCAGCAGTCCGAAGCCGAACCAGATCATTAAGAGCGGAGCCAGCGCGATCGTCGGAACGTTCTGGGACAAGACCAGCAGCGGATAGAAGGCCGCTTTCATTCCGGGGATCACATGAAGCAGGCAGGCGATGAGCAGCCCGAGCGCCGAGCCGATTGCAAAGCCAAGCAGCGTGATGGAGACCGTAAAGCTCACATGCTTGCCCAGCAGGGGCGCCTGCCGGATGCCTTCCTCCACGATCTGCAGGGGCGCCGGAAGCCTCCAGGCCGGCGTACCGGCCCAAGTGACGCCAAGCTGCCATAAAAGCAGCAGAAGGATGGCCGTCAGTAAAGGCGGCCATCCTTTCTTCCATAAGGATCGGATCATGGACGATATTTCTCCGTCAGCTTGTCCATCGATGCGCCCTCGGGATTGAAATAGATCTTCACTTGCGAGATGACATTGGGGCTGCCGAACTCGATCATCGCTTCGTTCATTTTCCGGATCACGTCCAGCAGCTCGTTCAAATCGCCTTCCATCGTCGTTTCCAGCGGATGAACCTCGTGCTTGACGCCGGATTGCTGAATCACTTCGATTGCGCGGTCCACATAAGGGATCACATCTTCCCCGTTTTTCGTTTTCGGGATAATCTGAATACTGACGAGTGCATTAGCCATAAGAAAATCCTCCTCGCCGCACTTGGCAGAACGGCATCATGTATGAACGTATAAGGCAAATCGGATGAACATTTTCACCGCTTCGGACATTACTTGCCGGAAGCGGGCAGGAACTCGTTCGTAAAGGCCTTATCGGCTTCCAGGCTTTTCTCCAGAAGCTTGTGATCGAGCATCCATTTCGCGTAATTTTCCCATACCTCTTTTTTCTGCTCGCCCCAACGCGGAGCATCGTCCTTGTATTTCGGGCTCAGCCATTTCTGGCTGGCGAGCACGAGATTTTTGTCCAGCTCCGGTACCGCTTCGGACAAAACTCCCGCCGCCTCCTCCGGCTTGTCGATCGCGAACTGGTAGCCTTTCGAAGCCGCCTCCAGGAACGATTTGACGAGCTCGGGCTTTTCTTTGATCACTTTCTCGCTGGTGGCGAGGACCGGTGTATAGTAATCGAGCTGTTTCGAGTAGTCGGTAAGATAAACCATATTCAACGGCTCCTTGCGAAGCTCGGATTCAATGCCTGTCCAACCGTAATAAATCCAGGCGAAATCAATATCGCGCTTCACGGCGGTAAAGAAATCCGCGTCGCCCATGTTGACGATTTTCACCTTCGACGGATCGGCCTTATCGGTCTGCATCAGCGAGTCGATCATCGCATTCTCGGCCGGAGATCCCCACCCGCCGTATGTTTTGCCCTCGAAATCTTTGGGCTTCTTGATATTTTTAGCGGCCGGAGAGGCGAAACCCGACGTATTGTGCTGAATAATCGCCGCAATGGAAACGATCGGCACGCTTTGCGTACGGGCCTGCGTAATTCCTTCCTGGTAGCTTACGCCGAAGTCCGCTGCACCCGAAGCGACCATGGCGTCCGCGCCTCCCGCTCCCGGCTGGATGATGTCTACATTTAACCCTTTTTCCGCAAAATAACCTTTGGCTTTAGCGACGTAGAGGCCGGTATGATTCGTGTTGGGCGACCAGTCCAGAACGACTTTGATGTCCGTTTTCTGAACCGCTGCAGGCGTCTGAGCCGCTTCCGGCGACGATTGCGCCCCTTCATTTCCCCCTGATTTGCCGCATCCGGCAAGCGCAACGGCAAAAGCCGCGGCAAGCGCTGTTGTACGTATGACCCGTTTCATCGTCTTCTCTCCTTCTTTATCCGCAGACAAGCCAAAAAGCGCCCCCTGATCGGGAGCGCACATAAAGTCGATAGTATCCGTACGGTTTCCTACGCTGGCATTATCCAGATCAGGTGTAAGGGTCAGTATCTTTATGGGATACAATCTCAGCCGGCCGATTCCAGCACCCCTGCGTCTTATTCGGTTGTCGTGCATTTCTGGGTCTATTATAGCATACGGTCCCCGTTTGTCCAGGTAAAGAGCAGGGCTTGTCCGCTAAGACAGCCACTCCCGCAATTTTTCTTTCGCTTCCGAGGCATCTTTGTAGCCCAGATCGTGCAGCGCTTCGAGCCTGGACGCATCTTTCTCCATCCGCCCTACCTTGAACGGAGCTGACGGACGGATCACGATGACTTTGCCGTCCCGTTCCAGCCGCTCGATTTCATCCAGCGTCCGGTTGTAAACCAGGCTGCGCTCCACCATTGCACGGACAAGACCCGGATAGGACGGATAAAACCGCTGAGCCAGCCACTGCTGTTTGAACGGTTTCTTCCGGTAGCCCTTCGGCCGGGTGAGCACCACGATGTTGCGTTCGTTCCCGTCTTTCATCGACTGATGAATCGGAATGGGTGCCGTGATGCCGCCGTCAAACAGCGTTCTCTCCTGATACAGCACGGGCTGAGAGACGAACGGCAGCGAGCTTGAAGCCCGGATAAGCGAAAGCGACATTTCGGGCGCTTCGTTTTTCCGGAAAAAGACTGCTTCTCCGCTTAGCGCATCCGTCGTTCCGATGACCAGTTCATGACTTTCTCCGTAAAAGGTTTGAAAATCGAATGGAACCAAGTTATTCGGGATCTCGTTGAAGATAAAATCCATTCCGAAGATGCTCTTTTCCCGGATCAGATTGCGGTAACTGATATATCTACGGTCGGTAATGAAACCGATCGTGACTTTCTTATTGCGCCCGGGCTGCCGGGAAAGATACGATGCCGCATTGCATGCGCCGGCAGAAACGCCGATTACGTAAGGAACGTACCAGTCCTTCTCCATTAAATACTCGAGAACCCCCGCGGTATAAACGCCGCGCATTCCTCCGCCCTCAAGCACCAAACCAAGTGAAGCCATTTCCGCCCCTCCCTTTATATCTCTCGTTCCAGTATGATTAGCATACTACAATTTTACCGCTAAACAAAACGGTATGCATCGTGATTTTACGGGGATTTTCTTACTTTTGGAGGCCGTCCCGAGCTTTCCCTATCAAATCCGCTTCCTGAACGCAAAATAAAAACCCGCTTTATGCGGGTTTCCGGTTATCAGAAAGGCGGGTCCGGCTCCACTTGCGGACTACGACGCCTTGACCGGGAGAAAACAGAAAAGCAAGGACGAACAGCCCTCCCGCGGCACAAATGATACAGCCCGCTATGGATGCATCCAGCAGGTAGGCTAACCCGTAACCCAAAACCGCGCTTGCCGCTCCGATTCCCATACTGAGCGGAATCATGAGACTCAGCCGTTCCGTCAGAAGATAGGCTGTCGCAGGCGGCACGACGAGCATACCGACAACGAGAATAGCCCCTACGCTTTCGAACGAAGCTACAGTCGTCATCGAAACGAGCCCCATGAGCAAGTAATGAAACAACGCCACGGGAATTCCCAAAGCGGCAGCCATCGCCGGATCGAAGGAACAGAGTTTAAATTGCTTGAAAAACATTCCGATGAGCAGCAGGCTGAGGAGAAGAGTCAGACCGACCGCCCAGACTGCTTTGGGCCCCGCGGCTATTCCGGCAATCGTGAGGGTATCCCAGGGCACGTAAGCAATTTCACCGTACAGAACGCAATCCAAATCCAGGTCGATATGACCCGCATAAAGGCTGACAAGTACGACCCCTACCGCAAAAAGCGCCGTAAAGACGACACCGATGGAAGCATCGGCCTGTACTCCGCTCTGCTTAAAAAACTGGATTAAAAAAACAGTAAGCAGACCGACCGCGGATGCCCCCAGCATCATGACGAAGGAATCCCGGGAGCTGCTGATCAGAAATGCGATCACAATACCCGGCAAAACGGAATGACTGATGGCGTCGCCGATCATGGCCATATTCCTCAATACCAGGAAACACCCGACCAGAGAGCAGGCGCAAGCGACAAGAACGCCGGTTAGAATAATCCACGCGCTAATCACCGACACTCACCCCTTCCCTCTGCGCTCCCTTGCCCCCATACGGGAGTTTCGCCTTTTGAACCGAACGGTATACCGACCATTTAAGCAGAAGTTTGGGCATGAGTCCCTTGCGCGTGCCGAACACGAGCGAAACCAGGAACCAGGTCGTTGCCGCAAGAACGCTGAGCGGACCCGTCGGCATATTGCTGCCGATCGTGCTGAACAGTGTACCCAGCGCACCGCTTATCGCACCGAACAAGCCGGACAGAACGACCATCGTTCCGAGCTTTTCCGTCCAGTATCTTGCCGCGACCGCCGGGGTGATGAGCAGCGCCGCCATCAGAACGACCCCCACCGCTTGAATGCCTGTAACGACGGCAACCAGAATGAGCAGCAGGACAAACTGGTCGAGCAGCGCGGTCGGATAACCGATTCCTTTGGCAAATCCCGTATCGAAGCTGGTAAGCTTCAGCTCTTTGTAAAACAGCGAGCAAACGAGCAAGAGCAGCACGGAAACGCCTGCCATGGTGTAGACGTCCTTCATGACCATGGATGCCGCCTGCCCGAACAGGAACTTATCCAGTCCGCTCTGATTGCCGCTGGCACTGTGCTGAATCTGAGTCAGCAGAACAATGCCGAAACCGAAAAAGACGGATAAAACGATGCCTAGAGCCGTATCCTGCTTTATTTTGGAGTGCCGGGTCATCCAGCCGATACTTAACGTAGCTAATAAACCCGAGATAGCGGCTCCTGCAAGAAAACCTAGGATAGACTTGGACCCGGTCACCATAAAAGCCGCGCACACGCCGGGCAGCGCCGCGTGAGACAGCGCGTCTCCCATTAAAGATTGCTTCCGCAAATAAGCAAAACTGCCCAGCACACCGCCGCTAAGTCCCAGCAGCGAACTGCCGTAGAGAATCCACTGCGTATTGGGATCCTTCAAAGCTTCTAACCAATTCAGCAAAGCAACCCCACTCCTTTCCGTTAGCTTCTACAAACGCCGGTCCAGCAGAGCCAGACGACCCCCGTAAGTTTTTTGAAGATTGTTTCGGTTAAATACTTCGGATACGGGACCCGCGGCAATCAGACTGACATTCAGCAGCATGACCGTATCGAAGTATTCTTCCACAGTCGACAGGTCATGATGGACGACCAACACCGTTTTCCCCTGATTTTTCAGCTCTTCCAGCAGCGTAATAATCGCACGCTCCGTTGCGGCATCCACACCGACGAACGGCTCATCCATAAAATACAAGTCCGCGTTTTGAGCCAGAGCTCTTGCCAGAAAAACGCGCTGCTGCTGCCCGCCGGACAACTGGCTGATCTGACGGGAAGCAAAGTCGGCCATCCCGACCTTTTCCAGGCAATCCAGCGCCAGCTTCCGCTCGGCCCCGCCGGGTCTGCGAAACCAGCCGAGCCGGCCGTAGGTCCCCATCGTGACGACATCAAGCGCATTCGTCGGGAAATCCCAGTCCACCGATTCCCGCTGCGGAACGTAACCGACCCGTTTGCGCTGTTCCCGGTACGGCTTGCCGTAAATGGACACCCGCCCCTCTACCCGCGGGATTAAACCGAGCGCCGCCTTGATCAGGGTCGATTTTCCCGCGCCGTTCGGTCCGATTATGCCGACCAGACTTCCTTCGGGAGCCGCGAAAGTGACTTGCCTGAGTACCGGCTGCTTCCGGTAAGCGACGGTCATTTCTTCTATGAGCAGGGGCGGCTTTTGCCGGTTTTCCTGCGCGAGATGCTGAATCTGCATGATAGATCCTCCTTGGTTCGTTTATTTCAAAGCTTTCACGATCGTGTCGACATTGTGGCGGACCATTCCGATATACGTGCCTTCGTTCGTGCCTTCCTCACCCATGGCGTCGGAATACAAAGTACCTCCGATCTTGACCTCATGGCCTTTCTGCTTCGCGCCTTCGATAACGGCGTCTATCGCTTTCTGGGGAACGCTGGATTCGATAAAAACGGCTTTGATTTTGTTGGCCACCAGAAAATCGCGCAGATCGGTCACGTCCTTAGACCCGTATTCGGAAGCCGTGCTCATCCCTTGAAGGCCCATAACCTTGATGCCGTATGCGTCGCCGAAATAGCCGAAGGCGTCGTGCGCGGTAACGAGAACCCGGGCGCCTTCAGGTATGGTGGCAATTTCGGACCGGGTGTAGGTATCCAGTTCTTTTAATTTCGCCAAATAGGCGTCGGACTTGCTGCGGTAATCCTGTTCGTGAGCGGAATCGAATCGGATCAGTTCATCCCGGACTTTTTCCGAAGCGGTCATCCAGTGTTTCACATTAAACCAGATGTGGGGGTCATACTGGGTACCGGCATCGTCTCCCGAACGGAGCTCCTTGCGGTCAATGGGATCAGACACGGCAACCGTCGGTTTTTTGCCTCCCATTTGTTCCAAAATCTCCGTCATCTTCCCTTCCAGATGCAGACCGTTATAAAAAATGATGTCCGCTTTGTCAAGCTTCGAGATATCTCCTTGGGAAGCTTTGTATAGATGGGGATCGACCCCCGATTTCATCAAACTGGTTACTTCTACATGTTCCCCGCCTATCTCGCGTGCAATATCGGCAATCATACCGATCGTGGTCGTAATGCGCACCTTGCCTGCGTCTCCGGCCTTATCCCCGGCCACTGCGGAAGGTTTGGGACTGCAGGCCGACAAAGCCATCACACTTCCGACGATCAAAATCACCAGGGATAGGCTCTTCCATCTCCCGAGTCTTTTCGAAGCTCGTTCATGCAATCGATTCATTTTTGTTTCTCCTCCTGATCCTTAGTAAGCGAACTTATTCAGCGGTTTGCCCCTCATTAGACACATTCTTTCTTCGAGGAAAATATGTTTCCCTAAGGAAAAATAAAGAGCAAAAAAAAGTTCTCTTTTCACTGTTATTATTCCCTAAAACAATAAATATTGCAATAGGGAAACTTTTTTAACCTTTAGAAACTTTTCTGGCCCAAGCAAAAAAAACGCTGTCCTTATCGGAAGCAGCGCCGGATCAAGTCTATTCATGAGAATTTCACAAGCGGGCGAACTCTCCTCAGGGTTTTACGATTCGTTTTTATTAATTTCGTTTAAGTTCGGCGCATACTCCGATGCTTTGCGTGAATTTAAGGTCACTGCTTCCGATTTCAACCGGCTTTTGTTTTGCTTGTCATCTATTTTGGTCGATTTGTTGAACGGCATTGCACATTCACCTCCGCTGTCGTTATCTTTCGTAGGGTGCCCAAATCGCGTCGCTCCATAACGAGTTGTTCAACAATTACGGATTGCCTTTTGAATTGTCAGAATATTGTGTCGAAATTTCGGCACGTTTATCGAGTTTTGCGCTTACCCAGGAAATATAGTTCCGCCAAGGGAAATAACCGAATGAATCTGCCCGCAAATGTACATCGTATAGAAAAAGGAGGTTGTTACGCATGGTAGAAAGTCAGCAGCACCAGCAGTTTATCCGGCATGCCGTCGAGGCGGCGGACGCGGCCATTCTGGCGGCGCAGGAAGCGGAGCACGAGCTTCAGGGGGCCATTACACAGGCCGATCCGAATGCCATCCAGCGGGCACAGGCCAAACTGGGCTCGGCCAAACGTCAGGTAGCCGAAGCGGCCGCCCAAATCCGTTCGTTCGACGGGGATCGGTACGGTCAGCAGCTCCAACAGACGATCGAACAGCTGCAGCAAGCCAAGCAGGATCTGGAAGTAAGCGAAGATCATTACCATACGCCTAAGCAAGTCCGGTGAATTACGCTCCGAAAGGAGCTTTTTCTTTTTGAAAAAATTCTACAGTATGATAAACTATTCAGGGTATATAAAGCGCCGGCCTTATCTTAAAGGGCGCTGAACAGGGAGGGCCTTCATAATTTATGTTAGTCATTGGGATAGCCGGGGGAACCGGTTCGGGGAAATCAACGGTCGCCCGTTCGATCATAGACGAGCTCGGAACGAAAAACGTAACACTCATTTGCCAGGACAATTACTATGCGGACCGCAGCGAGCTGTCCATGGATGAACGCGCCAAAATCAATTACGATCATCCGAACGCGTTTGAAAATGAACTTCTGCTGAAGCATCTCGGCGAACTTCGGAAAGGCCGTGAGATTCAGGTCCCCATATATGATTTTACACAACATGCCCGTTCCTCGGAAACGCTGCACATTCAAGGCACGCCGATCATTGTGATCGAAGGCATCCACGTCCTGACGGACGAGCACCTGCGCAAAGCGCTCGACATCAAAGTATTTGTCGATACGGACCCGGACGTCAGAATTTTGCGCCGCATTATGCGGGATACGAACGAAAGAGGCCGCTCTCTGGAATCGGTTGTCGATCAGTACATCACGACGGTAAAACCGATGCATGATGCCTTTATCGAGCCTTCCAAAAAGTATGCGGACATCATCATTCCTGAAGGCGGAGAAAACGAGATCGGCATACGCCTGCTCACCACCTTAACGGAAAGCTACATGGATACCCTGCTGACGGATCTTAATTAACTCCCAAAGCAAAGCAACGGCTGCAACCGTAGACGCATAAAAAAAGACCTGGATACAGCCTCGGCTGCATTCAGGTCTTTTTTATGTCGGAAAAGGATCGCCGCCTCGTAAGCCGACGTCTGCTGACTGCTATAAGCAGGCATCCGGCCGGCAGGCTGCCAACACATGGGCACAGCCGCGCGAATAGATAGACGCTGACGGCCGTCGGCGGCTCGCAAACCGGATGATAATCCCCGGGACAGTTTACGCTTGCCCGATTCCGGCGTCGGCCCCTCCCCTTTTGCGGGTCCGGACCGCAAGCCCGGTAAGAACGAACAAGACATACACGGAGCCAAGCAGGAAGAAGAGGCTGCTGAGGGAGATATACTGGATGCCCAGTCCCCCCAGATTAGGCCCGACAACGCTGCCGATACTGAACAGAATCGAGCCGATCACGTTGGCTGACGGAAGAAGCTCCCGCGGGAGCAGGTCGGCCGCGTACGCGAGTCCCAGCGAGAAGAAGGACCCGATCATCCCCCCTGCCGTCAGCAGGAGAAGGCCGATTCCCCATACGGAACTTCCGGCGAACGGCACGGCCAGGAAAGCGGCGGCTCCCATCGCGGCGGCTGCCAGAAGCACCGGCTTGCGGCCGATTTTGTCGCTCAGCATGCCGAGCGGCAGCTGCAGAATCAGTCCGCCGAAACCGACAAGCGGAAGCAGCATAGATACCGACGTATCGCTGAGTCCGAGCCGGAGACCGTAGAGCGGGAAGCTGCTGTTCAGCACCGCTTCGGTGTAGCCGTACAGGAAGGTCGGGATAAGCGCGAACCAGGCGATTTTGGCCGCGATGCCGTACCGCTTCTGGGCGGGAGACTCCTTTCCTTCCGACTGAACCTTCTGGTCGGGAAGCCTTTGCAGCAGCAATATAACGACCGTGTAGAACACCGCCACCGTCAAAAACGGCGCGTAGGAACCGAGCGCGAGCAGATTGATGCCCGCCGGACCGATGCTGAATCCGACTCCGTAGGCCATGCCGTAATAAGAAATATAGCGGCCCCGTCGTTCCGGAGGAGCCGAGGTGAGAATCCATAGCTGCGTCGTGTAATGTAGGATGGAATTTCCGAATCCGATAATAAACCGCAAAATAAACCAGAACGTAAGATTCCCCCATACGGGGATCAGCAGAATAGCCACTGTTTCCATAGCGATTCCGAGAATTAAAATTTTCTTGTACCCGAGCGCGAACAGAATCCGTTCGACTACGAACATGGACGCGAAGCTGCCGATATACATGGCGGCGGCGTTAAACCCGTTTACTCCCGAAGATACCCCTGTTTGCTCCAGCAGGATGGTAAGCAGCGGGAGCAGAAGCCCTTGACTTAAACCAGAAATGATGACAACCAGCAGCAGAAGCACCAGGCGGCGTGTCGGACTCATCGTCTTTACCGACGATATGTTCATGATGATAAACCTCCCAGCCTAATGAAAAACACCTCGACTATTGTACCATCGGCTGGAACGCTTGTGAATTGACCTTCGGTTAATTTTTTTAGGCTTCAACGCTTTCCCCGTTTTCTCCGATAAAGTCCAGACGGTCCCCGTAAGCCAGCAGCTTGCCCGGAAGCGGCACGCCGAACCGTCTCCAGACGAGCAGCCGGACCTTCCGAATCCATTCGTCGAAACCTTTGTACCCCGCAAACATGGATGCATAACGATCGTTCATCATCACAAAATAAGGGCTGGTGTATTTGTCGGTCAAAAACCGGAGCGACGTGTCGACAGGCGTATATTTTTTGCGCTTGCCCTCCCATGTGTCTACGGTATATCGCTCCGCCGACTTGTCCTGTAGCAGGTCTTCCAGCATCTTCACCCGTTTGTGATACGCAGCCGCGCAGGGTACGCCCATCCGCTTCAAGCTTTCTTCATGCTGGGGATAAAGGACGACCTTCCTGAATTTGCGTTCGTCCGCGATCGCTTCTACCAGACCGATTTCGTGCTCCGACCAGTCTTCAAACGTTTCAAAAATGAGCAGCGTTCCGCGTTGAGCGGGCGGCTCTTCTTCGTATCCAAAAGGCACCATCGTATTGCCTCTCGCCATTTGCGAACGCCTCCTTGTGGCCGTTTTCGTTTAGCCTTGCGTGATTGCTTTCATTTTACCCGAAACGGTCGCGATGAACACACTGTAATCTCAGGCGCACGATAGATTTCACGAAATAATTGACCGCTAGAAGAATATACATTCCATATTTCATACTATTTTTGGAGCCGTCTTCTACACATCTCCAAAATGTACTATAATGGGAAGAAGCATGCCTTCAGTACCCCGTACTGACATTTTTTACATAGAAGGAGTTCCTGCCCATGAGAGATCCAAGAATGGTTACATTTGCACGCAACATTATCCGCTATTCGGTTGAACTTCAGCCGGGCGAAAATATCCTGATCGAGCTGATCGGCGTTAAAGATCCGGAGCTCGCGAAGTGTTTTATCGAAGAAGTGTACGCGGTCGGCGGCAATCCCATCGTCGAACTCCGCGATCCCGCGATCAACCGCAGCATGATGCTCGGCGCTACCCGCGAAACGCTGGAGAAAAAAGCCGAAATCGAACTGAGCCGCATGAAAGAAATGCAGGCTTACGTGGCCGTGCGCGCCGGCGACAACGTGACGGAAACCGCGGACGTTCCGGAAGATCGCTTGAAGCTGTACATGAGCGTATACTCCAGACCGGTGACCAACCAGCGCGTCAACCATACGAAATGGTGCGTCATGCGCTATCCGAACGGCTCCATGGCCCAACTGGCCAACACAAGTACCGAAGCGTTCGAAGACTTCTACTTCCAGGTGTGCAACCTCGACTACAGCAAAATGGAAACGGCGATGGAGCCTCTCGTCCAGCTCATGAACCGTACCGACAAGGTACGCCTTGTTTCTCCGGGCACCGATCTTTCGTTTTCCATCAAAGATATTCCGGCGATCAAGTGCTGCGGCAAACGCAACATTCCCGACGGCGAAGTGTACACCGCTCCTGTGCTTAACACCGTAAACGGTATCATTTCGTATAACACGCCGACTGTTTACTCCGGAACTTCTTTCGAGAACGTCGTCCTGAAATTCGAAAACGGAAAAATCGTTGAAGCGACGAGCAACAACTCCGCCCGCATGAACGAAATTCTGGATACGGATGAAGGCGCACGTTATATCGGTGAATTTGCGATCGGCGTGAACCCTTACATTCTGCACCCGATGAAAGACACCCTGTTCGATGAAAAAATCGACGGTTCCATTCATTTCACGCCGGGACAAGCCTATGAAATCGCCGACAACGGCAACCGTTCTTCCGTTCACTGGGATATCGTGCTTATCCAGCGTCCCGAATACGGCGGCGGCGAAATCTGGTTCGACGACGTGCTTATCCGCAAAGACGGACGTTTCGTTATTACCGAGCTGGAATGCCTGAACCCCGAAAACCTGAAATAAGCAGCCCCTTTAACGCAGCGGCGAAACGCACCCATACAGCGATTGCGCCGCGCATTACGAAACAGCTTCACCCATCCGGGTTGGAGCTGTTTTTTTTGACCCTTACATGCAAAAAGGATGGATAGAGCAGCCTCCCGGCGGCTCAAAGGGGCCTGGACGTCACAATCAAGCCATGGAAGATTCAATCGGTAAAGCGCTTCGCTTCACCCTGTCGGTTCCCGGCGTCTCGACGGCCGTCGCAGGCACGAACAAACCGGACCGCTGGGTGCAGAACGCCCGGCTGGCCGGGCAGGGCCCGTTTCCGCGGGGAGAACCGGAAGCGATCCCCCGCTCGCTGGAAGGAAGCTGCCCGTCCCCACCGGAACGGGCAGATGTGAACGGCAAAAGAGCCGTCTCCCTGATTCGAAAGGGAGACCGCTCTTTTACCGGGACACAGGGAACCGCCGGATTGCGGAACGCCGCCTGCGCTGCAAGTGCAGCGCAATTCTACGCACGGCACCGTATGGCGGGGTTCACCTGCGGACAATCCCGCGCTTTTAGTTTGCGTGCCCCACTCAGTACCCGGAAATATGCATTCATTTCTGCGCCGGATACCGGAGGCGATTTTCTAGGACGGATTGACGCGCACTGCCGCCTGCTTGCCGCTGACCTGGATGTTCGTCTCCTTCGTGCCGGCGGCGGACAGATCCTTAACCAGCCGTTCCAGAAGCTCCTTCGCTTTCGGTCCTTCTTTGCCCTGGATGCGGACGACGAGCTGTACGGCGTTCCCGGAAGCCAGAAGCTTCTCGGCCTGCCTCTGTTTCGTTTCGTAGTCGTGGTCTTCGACGTGAACGGTGAGCCTCAGCTCCTTCACTTTCAGAGGCTTGTCCTGACGGCGGGCCGCCTGCTTGTCTTTCTGCGCTGCCTGCTTCGCCGTGCCGCGGGCGGCAAGCTTGCAAGGGGGCGGGCTGCTCATCAAAGACGTGCAGACCAGATCGGCGTCCGCTGCCTTCGCCAGCTTAAGCGCTTCTTCCCTTGGCATTACTCCGAGGTTCTCCCCGTTCAAACCCGTAAGCTCCACCTCGGCCGCTTTTATTTTCTCGTTCATGATAAGCATCATAAGTTCCTCCCGGATGTTGTGTGTCCGGAAACTTCTGCCGTTATACTGCTGCGCTATAGAACCGGTTCGTTTCCGTACTCTCCTTCTTTCTATTGTAGGGGATGCGGGAAGGAAATACAAAGCGCCCGGCAGGGAAACTCCCCTCTCCGGACGCTTGTAATCACATAACGGGCGCAGTCAGCCCAGCCAGTGAAACACGGTCCCCTCCGGGGCTCGTTCCCGCACGGCAGGCGCTCCCGGAGGGCGCAGCGCTTCGGCAGCCGCCGCGAGGTCCAGCCCGCCAGCGACGGCAGACACGCCCGCCCCACCCGAGACAGACGCGGCATCGGCCGCGGATCCGGCTCCTGACGCAGGCCCGGCCTCGGACGCGGACAAACCGCCGGCAGCAGGCGAAGCTTCGGCGATGCGGACCGCGCTGCCCTTCGGCACGAGCGCGAACAGCGCCTGCATGTCGGCATCGCCGACCCGGATGCAGCCGAGCGAGCGCCCGGCGCCGACAGAAGCGGCATCCGCCGTGCCGTGCACCGCGATGGCGCCCAGACCCAGCGCCGCGGCGCCGTACACGCTCGGCGTCCTGCCCGCAGGAGCGATGACCCGCTCCTGCACGGCGAACGTGCCGTCCGGCGTCGGCGACTCCGGACGGCCGATTCCGGCGCGGGCCTCCAGCACCGCGCCTCCGGCAGTTAAGAGCAAGCGGTGCTCCCGCTTGCTCACGGTCACCCGCACAGGCTCGAACGGGACGTTCGCCTGTGCGGCAGCGCTTGCGGGAAGGAGGATACCCGCAAGAGAAGCCCCCGGCAGGTTCGGCGTCAGGGCCGAACCGGCATCTCCGGAGGCGGGCCGGTAAACCCACCCGCCCCCGCCGTCGTAAGACGGGCTCACCCGGATGGAGCCCGTCACGGCTTCCCGCGGCACGAAGCTGAGGTAATTTCCGGGATAATCGCGGACCAGTTCGTCCAGGCTTGCCGGAAATTTCCCTCCGTGGTCCGCCGCGTAGGCCCCGAGCGCCGTGCGGATGAGCTGGGCGCCTATCCGCGTCAGCACCTGAGCGCGCGGCGCGCCTTCATCCAGATAGGTGATCTCCGCGGTTTTGCGGAGCGTCGGCGCATATTCCGCCGCCGCGAAAGCGCCCTTCACTTCGGCGGGGTCCTTGACCGGGACCGCTTGCCCGTCCATACCCGGGAGCGCGTCTTGTCCGGTCAGCCGGATGACGTAAATAACCCGGCTTTTTTGCGGATTCCGCCCGATAAGAAGCTCCATCTCCTCCCGGAGGATCGCCTCCGCCCGGGCATTGCCCGTACCTGGGGACAGCCGCAGCAGATAAGGCCGTTCGTCCGGTTTCACGCCGGAAAATTCCTCCGGGCGTAAAGAAGCAGCTTCCGGCGAGAAGCTGCTTCTTTCTTGAGGCTGAGATGCATGCGATTCGTAGCTTGAAGGCTTTCCGTTTTCCGCGGCGGAAGCGGTCTGTTTGTTTCCTGCTCCCGAGAGGAGAACGACCAGCAGGACCAAATTGATGACGATGAGCGCATAGAGGAAAGTCCGCAAAAATTTGTTGAATTTGCTTCCCGTCGCCGCCTCCAGCTCTTGGCGGACTCCCGCCAGATCGTTTTCCTCCCGCTTCGCCAGCTCGTGTACGGCCCGGTTGGCGTCGGAGTAAAACGGGGAGGGGTACGTTTTCATCACCTCTTGATAGTGAAAAAGCGCCCGGGGCAGGTTCCCCTGCTCCCTTGCCCGCTCTCCCATGCGAAAATGTGCTTCGGGGGACGTTTTATCGGCATAGCGGATGACTTTATTGAAATACTGCGGGTCTCCCCGGCTGATGTACAAATTTTTATTGACCCGTACCAGCTGCGGTTCCAAAGGATGCGAAAACCGGTTCGTCGCTCCTCCCATTCCCTACCTCCTGTTTGCTGTGATGAGAGATTAATAGGTTGTTCGATACATATTGTATCAACATAAATACATTTTGTATAGTTAGAATCGTACGCCAATTTTTGCGCGCGGCTCTTCGCTATTTTTCTCACAATTCCGCCTTCGTTCGGTGCATGAATTGTTCACCTTGCAAGCAAACTAACAACGGAGGTGGATTCCATGGCAGGAAGAAACAGCAAGCCCAAAAATCGCGGTCCGGCCAGTCATCCGGGCAGACTCGACCAGTTCGGCGACAAGCTGGCCGACGGCAAAGGTCCAGAACCGAAGCCCGAAAACGTTTTAGGGGAGTAACTTCTTTTCTCCGCAGGATTCCGTCTTCACACGAAAAAAGCCTTCCGGTCCTTACGGTCCGGAGGCTTTCTTTGTTTATGCGTTTTATCCCAATACATACCGGCTGAGCATCGCGTACACGTCGTTAATGTTGGCGCTTTTGTTAAATTTCTTGACGATAGGCTCGTGCGTGCTCGACAGCCAGATTTTCAGCTCGGCATCCAGATCGAACGTCCCCGCGCTCTCTTTCGCGAACCGGATAATACTTTTGTAAGGCACGGACATGTATTCGACCTTGGAGCCCGTTACCCCTTGCTTGTCGATCAGAATGAGGCGCTTGTTCGTAAAAACGAACCCGTCCCGGATGATTTTGTACGCGACCTGCACCTGCTCGCCCGGAATAAGAAACGGCTCCAGTTCCTTCTGAAGCTTCTCCGGAGACATTTCCGAAGCATTTCCCAACAAACCGTCCAAGATTCCCACAGCTCATCAGCTCCCTTGCCCATAATCCTTATTCTAGCACACCCCGATCCGGGGCGGAGCCGCCTTTTAAAAATCTCCGCCGCCGGCGTCCTCCGCGGCTTCGCGTTCCAGCCGTGCCAGAACGGACTGGATATCTTCGGGCTGAAGCAGCTCCACGGGTGAAACTCCCTTCTCGAAATGGAGGGAGCTGCCGCTCAGCAGGACGACATACTGATCGCCGAACTTGGCAAAATGTACTTTTCTCCCGTAATCCGCGAGCTTCCCTTTTACGGTCAAATGATCGAGCTTAAACGTCATGCCCAGATCCGGCTGCTGCTCCACCAGAAAGTTGGCGGCCTCCATGACAAGCTCCGGCGCCCATTTCTCCTGCAGCTCGCGCTTCTCGCTTGCCGCCCAGAGTTCAAGGTCCCTCTCCTCCGCTTCTTTCTGCTCGGGATGTGCTTCCAGCGTCTGCTCGATATGCTGCTGAACCAGATTGACAACCTGATGATTAAGCAGCTCCGGCATCGATTTTTCATACTCCACGAATTTAAGCAGATCCTCGAAATATTTGGCGTGCGACGGCTGATGGATTTTCAGCTCCCAGTCCTCGAGCATGCCGACCTCCGGCATATACGGATACTGGATCGCTTTCATATTTTTCGCGTTGATGGCCATTTCCACTTCATGCAGCAGACTGGATTCATCCGTAATGCGGGCTATTTTGGGCTCGAAATCGCATTTCATTACGAATACGAACGGCTCGTCGAAATACTGGGGCAGCTTGGCGCTGGCCGTAATGAGCGCTCCGCTGCGCACCGAACTCGTCTGGATGTAAGCTCTTGCCAATTCATCGCTTTCTTTCAGAAAATCGTCTCGTGACGAGGCGCTGCGAAGTCTCGCGAACATATTGTAGTTCGGATTCGTTTCGAGGCCGCATCCCGGTTCCGTTATAAACCGTCCGATTTTGGTCGGAACCTGTTCCGACTGCGGATTACGCTCCACTTTGCGTTTGGCCAGCCGGGCAAACTCGCCGCCCAGAAACTGTTCGAGCGCACTGCCTTCGTAGGCATCCCCGTCCAGAGTCTGAAAATGACGGTAAGCCTTGCCCGTCCCTTCTTCGCGTATGACAAAAAATGAGATAAATTTCACTTCGAATTTCATGCTTTTTTCCCCTTTATCCGTTAACCTGCTGTCTAACCTTCTCTGATTGTAGCGAATCCCGCGATTTTTGACAAAAGAAACTGACTCCGGACAAAAAAAACTGCCAGGACGTGTGATTATCGGAAGCCTCGACCTGTCTATATTAATAGGAACGATAGAAAAACGATTTACTATGGAGTTGGGGTGTACGATGAGATGATTTATGGAACGAAGTTGTTGGAAATGGATATCGAATTGTTCGCCGCAGCACTTTCGCAGACCGAAGTCTACATCTGGGGAATGGATCACAACGATGTGTATGTCCAAATCGGACGAGGTTTTATCGAGAAATACAACCACGACCAGGTGAAAATCCGTTCGAGCCTCAATAGCTGTACTATGATTTACTCCAGAGAAAAATGCGAATTCAGCGCCAAAATTGAAAGCGCGGAGGAGCAGCCTAAGTAAGCAAGCCAGCAAACCCGTATAAATAGAGATGAAATGAAGCTGACCCTACATACCTATACCTTACAAATTTGCCCCTATTTAAATAGCAGGAACAACCTTTAGACGATAAATAACTATTCTTATTAACTGCTAAAAACCCCCTCGGTCGAGGGGGTTTCTTTTTGCTGCGCGGACGGGCCCGGATCGGCCCGGAACCTTCGTACGGGACCTGCATAAGCTGTAGCAGTACAGGATGTAAGCCCAAGACGGAGGGATTCCCGTGAGTGTGGAACTGGTGGGACTGCATGTCGTTTATGTATGTTTTATTGCCCTTATTATCGGGTTTATGCTGTTTCGTAAAGATACGACGCCGGTGTGCCTGATCGGCATTTTTTTGCTTGGCCTCGCCGCTACCGGCTCTCTTCCCCAATCGGTCGGAGGCATTTTCACGAGCCTCATCTATGCCATGAAAGAGCTTCTGCCGACCATCCTCGTCATCTCGGTCATCGTCGGCATGAGCCAGGTTCTCTCGTTGTCCGGCGTCAGCGACACGATGATTTCCCCGGCGGCGAAGCTCATCCGCAGCCCCGGAGCGGCCTTCTGGATCATCGGCATCGTCATGATGACCGTTTCCTGGTTTTTCTGGCCGTCGCCGGCCGTGGCGCTGATCGGGGCCGTACTGCTCCCGGCGGCGGTCCGCGCCGGTCTGCCGGCCATCGGGGCGGCCGTGGCCATGAACTTGTTCGGCCACGGCATCGCGCTTTCCGGCGACTACGTCATCCAGGCCGCCCCGAAGCTGACCGCCGACGCCGCCGGTCTTTCCGTCGGCAGCGTCATGGAAGCTTCCATCCCGCTCGTCGCCGTGATGGGAGCGGTCACGACCGCGGCCGCTTTCTGGTTCCTGCGGCGCGATTTGAGAAGCGGCGCATTGAAGCCGGAAAGCGCCATCAAGCCGCCGGCGCCCGTCATCGGCGGCGCTTCTTCCGGCGGGAAGCTGCTGTCCGGCAGGAAGCGCCTGGTTCTCGCGGTCGCGATTCCCCTGCTGTTCGCGGCCGACATTGCGGCCATGTTCCGGCTGAACCTGCAGGGAGGGGAAGCGACCGCTCTGATCGGCGGGACGGCCGCCCTGATCCTGCTGCTCGTCTCGCTCACGGCCCACCGCCGGGGCGGGTTCGGTAAAACGACCGCTTACCTGGTGGACGGGTTTCATTTCGGGTTTAAGGTATTCGGCCCCGTCATTCCGATCGCGGCCTTCTTTTACCTCGGCGACGCGGCTCTTACCGAGCTGTACGGGCATGTCCTCCCGGCTGCTTCACACGGGATCGTGAACGATCTCGGATTGGCGCTGGCCCAGACCGTGCCCGTCCATCCGGCCGCAAGCGCCGTCACGCTGACAGCCGTAGGGGCTATCACCGGGCTGGACGGCTCCGGCTTCTCCGGCATCTCGCTGGCAGGCTCGGTCGCCCACCTGTTCTCCTCCGCTCTCGGCGCGGGAGCCGCCACCTTGACGGCTCTCGGCCAGGTTGCCGCCATCTGGGTCGGAGGCGGTACGCTCATCCCGTGGGCGCTCATTCCCGCCGCCGCCATCTGCGGGGTCGATCCTTTCGAGCTGGCCCGGCGGAACCTGAAGCCGGTGATGATCGGCCTGGCCGTCACGACCGTCGTCGCGATGTTTCTCATCTGATCCGGCGGAGAACATGCCTTGCTCAGGGTGTGCGCCGGCCGGGGCTGTGTTCAATGGAGACCCTTTCCAGCATCGTTTTTGCTCGGTTCTTGCTTCGTTCCTGCTTCTTCTTGTTTCGTTCTTGTTTCGTTCTTGCCTGGTTCTTTGCTTCGTTCTTGCCTGTCATTTTCCTTCCACGCCCGGCTTTTTCCGCCTTCTTGCCGCGCTCCAGGATGCTCCCTGCATCCTTCGGCAGCATGTGCGGCATCTAACGTTCGGCAGCGGCGCCGGCTTCGCAAGGCAGCCCTTCGCCTTGTTCCCCGCCCGCCGCTTCCGGCGGGCATTCTTTTTCGAATGCCGCGATAAGATCTTTCATAAGCCTCATGGCCGATCCGGCATCCAGCGCATAATATTTTTCCGTGCCCTGCTGACGGATCGTTACGATCTCCGCCTGCTTGAGCAGTTTGAGATGATGGGAAATGGCCGGTCTCGACAGGTGCGAATGCTCCGTGATGCTTTTAACGTTCATGGGCCCGTGCTTGCCGAGCAGCAGAATAATCTGCTGTCTGGCCGGGTCTCCCAACGTCCGGAACAGATTCGTGCACTGCTCGAAGTATTCCATGGTAGTCCGTTCAGTTGTTCCGCTCATACAATCACATCTTTCTTCATCGATGCGGCCGGAAGGGGACTCGGAGGAGGACGCCTAGATCAGCTTGCGGCCGAGGTTCTCGGCTTTGTTCAGCCAAGATTTCCGCTTGTCCGCCGTAGATAATTTGAGCGATCCGAGCATTGTTACTCGTACCGGCTTAAATCCGCTGAATTCGAGGATCCCCTTCTTCATCGCCTTGTGGCCGGGAATTCCGCCTATAGTTTGATAATACCATACCGGTGTGTCCATCGTCACAATAAGGCGGGCGCTCTTCCCCTTAAGCAATTTTTCCCAGATGAGTGAGTCCTTGCTCTTGTACTTAAAAGCGAAGCCCGGCAAAAATACCCGGTCAATCATCCCTTTGAGAAGAGCGGGCATGGTCCACCACCAGGTCGGATACACGAACACGACGTGGTCAGCCCAGCGAATCGACTCCTGGATTCCAAGCAGGTCGGGCTCCAGCTCTGTCCGCTTTCTGTACCCGTAAGCCAGATTCGGATTGAAATCGAGATCGCTGATCTGAACGAAGCGGATTTCCGCTCCGGCGGCGGTTGCCCCCTTGCGGTACGATTCCGCCAAAGCGGTGCAGTAGCTCTCCCGGTCGGGATGTCCTTGAATGATTAAAACGCGTGACGGTGGCTGTGTTGTCATAAGAAGAAACCTCCAACTGATCTTTAATTAAGTTCATATGTTTAAACATTTAAACCTTTAAACCAAAGATAAACTCCTTTTCATTTTTTGTCAACCAAAAATCACGGCTGATCAATCCGTGACAAAAAAAACCTTCATGCGAAGGCTTAAGAATTCCCGTAAATCTTCCGGTATTTTTCATTGAAAGCATCGATCCATTCCCTGTTAATCGGCCCGTTTTTAATTTCGTACAAGCGGTCCACCAAAACATAAACGGTATTGTGATTTGCGTAAATCAAAACCGTTTCGGCTTTATCGCGCGTGAGTTCAAATTCGAAAGCGGACTCGGAGTTCCTCAAGGCAGTTACCTCTTGACTCAACGCTTCGTAGCCGAGATGCTTTCTTTTCACTCTATATTGGCTTAAAAACGCAAGTAGTTCCTCCATCGGTTCCTTGTCTTTCGTTCCCCATTCATACAGTTTATCATCTTGCGTAGGCCGGTTTTTGCTAAAACCCATCCAAGTCAATTCACCGGCATGAAGCGGCAATACATCCGCTATACTTTTCTCCCTGTACTCGTTCCAGTTGTAAAGAATGACACCAGCGGCAATCGCAAGCAGCACAACAAGCCCGATTTTTTTAATCATGCTTCACCCCTTTATGGCCTTCGCCCTTTTATTTAACCGTATATTTACATATACGCGGATTTGAAGGATTTGTTGTCCAATGACACAAATCTACCCTCTATGTCGACACAATTATCATCCCATTGTATTTTATTTAATTTTTGACACAAAACCACCCTCAATCAATTTATTAAGTGAGGGTGGTTTTGTGTCAAATCAATATGGTCAGGCTATAAGAACTTACACTGATTATGGGTCATTCGAAGAGCAATTTTAGCTTTCAAAGATTAGCCGTCCTACCTAGCCCAATATTTATCCAATTCTTGCTGCAGCATGGTATCAAGATCACCGGTTCCTTCTTTAACTCCGACTTCGGCTAACATAATAGCACGCGACAAAGGCCCACTAGTTCCCCTGCTGCCGCCGCCCACTCCAAGTTCTGGCAGCCACTCGTATTGAGAATACCAACGTTCTGCATAATCCTTCGTGCCGCCTGCATTTTTAACAATATAAACCCGATGCAAGATTCCAGCGTCGTCCCGGTAATCGTAATAGAAATAACCCTTTTCCGAAAGGGTATCCGTAATATTCATGTCTTCTCCATTTACCGTTAAGACCAGCCGTCCAAACGACGATTCCTTAACCAACCACTCACCTTTAATCCCGTCAGTACCTACAGAACCGCCATCGTCATTGATTTGAAGCATGATACTACTGCCACTGGCGAAGAAAATTTTGTTCATCTGATTTTTAATGATCGAAATAACTTTACCGTCTGTGGCCGCATATGCCGTTGCAGATACAACAACCATCAAAAAACACGCTGTCAAGGATGCCAGCAGTCTGCGCCGAATAGGTGAGCGGCTTCTGATTGGCTGTATATTTTTCTGCGCGGAAATCGCGTTCCACATTTTAGCTTTCTGTCCTTCGGTTGGCGTTAAAGCGTCAAACACGTCATTAATAGGATTGTTCATATTGCCCTCCCGCTAAATGAAATTTTAATCGTTTACGTCCCGTAGCCAATTGGGTTTGGATGGTGCTTTCTTTATGTCCCAGCAAGTTTGAAATTTCTTTGACGGAGTAATCCTCAAAGTAGTAGAGATATAAGACGATTTTGTACTTATCCGGCAACGATAGAAGTTGTTCAAGCACTTCTCCCGATTGCGCACGATCATCCCGGCAAGGCAGCTCTGGCAGAACCTCTAAATGCACATGGCGGGTATTCCAAAAGCTTTTTAAAATATCCTTGCAATGGTTTTTCGTTGCAACAATCAGCCATGCTCTTTCATGGTCGCGGCCAGAAAAGGATTTATCGGGCTGTACTAGTTTTAGAAATATAGATTGAACCGCATCCTCTGCATCAGCGGCATTTTTCAAATAAATGTAGCAGAGTCTATAGACCATATCTACATTTCGTATATAGATTTCGCCCAATTCTTTATCTGTACGCAGTAAAGGATCCTTTTCCATCTCATCACCTCCACATATAACACGATTGGAACTAGCGAAATATCTTATCTTGATTTAAAAAATTACAAAACCAAATGCGGTGGATTCAATGGTCGTATTCAAGAGCGCTGAAAAACCGAACATCGCGGCGATTCATTTTAACACGGATTGCTTCCTAGTAATTAATTTCGTATTTAGTGCTGCGTTTGATTGGAAGTGGGTGTATACATAGAAAGTGGTTTCATCTTAATTTTCGTAAATGTTTGTTAACCGCTGTTCAGCGGCATGAAAACATCCGTATCTGGGGTTAGTTTTGTGTCATTGGTCATTTGTCGCAAGAAAAAAATCGGCCCTCAATCAGGCCTCTGCGGCACTTGGGAAGCAACAAAAAAACCGCGCATGCGCGCGGCTTTCGAATGATGATTTGTCGGGTAAATTTGCCTTATTTACAAATAAATCTAAAAGTCCCTCGTTTCAAACCGTTCCCGTTTATTCCGGCAGACACCAGTCAATCGGCTCGATTCCCTGCTCCCGAAGCCATGCGTTGGCTTTGGAATAAGGCTTGCTGCCGAAAAATCCCCGGTGGGCGGAAAGCGGGCTCGGATGAGGAGCTTTGATGACGCCGTGCCGGTTCAAGTCGATCAGCTGCGTTTTGGATTGCGCATGACTGCCCCACAAAATAAAAATAACGGGTGTTTCTTTGCGGTTCAGCGTCTCGATAACTTTATCCGTAAAAAGCTCCCACCCTTTCCCCTTGTGGGAATTCGCTTCACCGGCCCTTACGGTCAGCACCGTGTTCAGAAGGAGCACGCCCTGGTCGGCCCAGTGCTTCAAATACCCCGTTTTCGGGACCGGACAGCCGATGTCTTCCTTCATTTCCTTGAACATATTTTTAAGGGAAGGCGGGGCGGGTACGCCCGGTTTGACGGAAAAGCTCAAGCCGTGCGCCTGACCGGGGCCGTGATAAGGGTCCTGCCCCAAAATAACCGCCTTCACATCCTTGAACGCCGTATAGTGCAGGGCGTTAAAGATATCGTGCATCTCCGGATAGATCGTCCGCTCCGCGTATTCCTGCTTCAAAAACTCTCTCAGCTTCAGATAGTATGGTTTCTCGAATTCCTCCGACAGTAACTCTGCCCAGTCGTTCTTCAAAATCGTCATCGCTTATGTCTCCTTCCTATTCTTCCGTTTCCAGTCTTCCGGTAGACGGATCTGCAAGAACCAGCCGGGCCGAAACTTCCTCTCCGCCCTGCCGTGCCAGTTTGAGTTTGGCGGTTTTGCCTTTTTCCAGCAGCGCTTTCACCTGGGCATCCGTCAGGCTCCGTCCGAAGCTTTCCTTCCAGATGACGAAAGTGCAGCCGGTCTTGTAATGCGAACAGCCATATCCTTTCTTACCCATAAAAATGGTTCCGCCGCAGCCGGGCCGAGGACAAGCTCCGACTACGCGCGGCCCGTCCGCCGGTCTAGCTGCAGCCGGAGCTCCCTGGACGGCCGATGCGCCGCGGGTGCTCCGGCCGGAAGCCTGTCCCGCTGTGACGCCGGCCGCACCGCTCCGGGCCGAAGACGCCCGGCTTGCCGGCGCTCCGCTTTCGCGGGCCGCGCTGCCTGCGGCTGCGCGCGCCTTGGGCGCCGTTCCCGCGGCTGCGCCGTCCGTGCCGGAGGCTTTGGCGCTCCGGCGCGTCTTGCCGGCCGCGGCCCGTCCGCCCGCTTTCCCGGCGGGCTCGTCGCCCTCGAAGGCGGTTCTCGCCGCGCGGTTCTGGACGCGGACTTTGTCAACGATGAGCGTGGCGAATTTTTTGACATTTCGCATAAACGTCTCATCGGACGCTTGTCCGCGTGAAATTTCATTGAGCCGGCGCTCCCACTGGCCCGTCATCTCCGGCGAAGTGAGCAGTTCCACGCCCGCCGCGCGGATCAGCTCTACGGCCGTCCGGCCTTTGGGCGTCAGCGTGATGCGCTTGCCCTGCATCGTGACGTAGCCGACATGCTTCAGGCGCTCGATGGTCGCCGCGCGGGTAGCCGGAGTTCCGAGACCGGAGTCTTTCATCGCGTCGCGCAGCTCTTCGTCCTCAATCTGCTTGCCGGCGCTTTCCATCGCCTTCAGGAGCGTGCCTTCCGTAAAAGCTTTCGGCGGCTGGGTCTCCTTCTCTTTGGCCGCCGCATCCCTGCAGTGAGCGCCGAGAGAAGCGTTCAGAGAAAACGGCTCGGACGTTTCTTCTTCCTCGGCCTCTTCCTCTTCTTTTCCCTTGTCGTCCTTCGTTTTTGCGCGTTTGCCGTCTTTCTTGGATTCGGGATACAGCACTTTCCATCCGAGCTGCAGCAGCTCCTTGACGGTCGTCTTGAACGTTTCTTTCTCCACTTCCGTCAGAACGGTGTGCACCTTATACTCGGCGGCCGGATAAAACTGCGACAAAAACCGGCGCACGATCAGATCGTACACCTTCTGCTCATCGGCCGACAGTCCGTTTGCCCGTTTGCCGGTCGGGAGGATCGCGTGGTGGTCTTCCACTTTGGCCGGGTTGCAAATCGCTTTATTGTTTTTGTGGACCAGATTCCGGTTGGCCTGGCGGACCCACTCGTCGTAGGCCGTTCCCTGGAGGGCCGAAAGCGTTTTGTGCATGTCGGGGATATTCTGCTCCGTCACATAGTTCGAGTTCGTTCTCGGATACGAAATGACTTTATGCTTCTCGTAGAGCGCCTGGGCCACGTCCAGCGTTTTTTTCGCCGAAAAACCGAGCTTGGCATTGGATTCCCGCTGAAGGAGCGTCAAATCATACAGCTTGAACGGATATTCCTTCGTATCTTTGACTTCGTAAGACGCGATGCGGGCCGGTTTTCCTTTTACTTTCGCCGCAATGCCCTCGGCCTTGGCCGGGTCCGTAATGCGCTCTCCCTGCCACAATCCACGGTAATCCGTCTGCTCCTGGGCGAAAAACGCCTCCACCTCGTAAAACTTCAAGGAGGAGAAATCTTCGATCAACTTTTGGCGGTCGTAAATGAGCGCCAGTACGGGAGTCTGAACCCGCCCGACGGATAAGAGCACGTTATGCTTGGTCGTAAAAGCCCGGGAGCCGTTCATGCCGATGATCCAGTCGGCTTCGCTCCGGGCCCGTGCGGCTCTGGTCAGGTTTTCGAAATCGGAGCCGTCCTTCAGTTGCTGAAAGCCGTTCCGGATCGTTTCCGCGGTCAAGTCGGAGATCCACAGACGCTTGACGGGCTGCTTCAATTTCAAGTGACGCTGAATGAGCGAGAAAATATGCTGGCCCTCCCGCCCCGCGTCGCATGCGTTGACGATTTTGTCGCACTGTTTGGCGACTTCCTTGATCACTTTGAGCTGATCTTTCGTCCGTGGATTCGGCAGCAGCTTGAATTCGTCGGGAATAATCGGCAGATGCTCGAAACGCCATTTCTTGTATTTTTCATCGTATTTATCGGGTTCCGCAAGCTCTATAAGGTGTCCAATGGCCCAGGTAATGATATAATCCGATCCTTCGATATACGTGCGTTTGTTCGCCGCTTTCGGTTCGATGACAGCGGCAATCGTCCGGCCCATATCCGGTTTTTCGGCAATCACAAGTGTTTTCAAAGGCTATCTTCCTATCTATGTATCTCGCTGCGTTTCCCGCAGTGCAAGACATCCATCTTTTTGTCGTTCCGGCGCCAGGTTCTTGTTTCTCGTACACTTCAGTATATCGGCCCGGGAGTATCCCTGCAAGGACGGAAGCCGGGATAGAAGGATGTTCGGCAAGAAAATCCCTCCGAAATCATGGTGTGCGGCAGGTCTTGTCCGTCCTGGAAAAAAAATTTTATAAGGCGCATATTCCCAGGGTCTGGAATCTGGGTTATGATCCTTCTGAAGAATGATTAGCGGCAGGGGGTTAACATGACCGAATTAACGACGAAAACGTTTCTTCTCGGAATGGACGGCGGCGGCACGCATACCCGGGTTCTTGCGGCGGATCTGGCCGGTAACGTGCTGGCCTACGTGGAAAAAGGCGGCTCGTCCATCCACAAGGACGACCGTGCGCGGGAAAATGTCCAAGGCGCTATTCTGGAAGCGGTTGCACTTTCCGGCAGGACATTGGACCAAGCGGCCTCGTTGACCGCAGGAATGGCCGGATACGACTCCGAATCCGATCTTCCCTGGGTTCGCGGGCTAACCGACGTGGAAGGGTTAAGCTGCCCCCGGCAGCTTGTGAACGACGCTGTTGTCGCTCACAGCGGCGCGTTGTTGTCCGAACCGGGGATTATGGTTATTTCCGGGACCGGATCGATCATTCTGGCCGTAACGGACGACAACAGGCACATCCGCAATTACGATCTGCATCATTACTCGGCAAGCGCGGCGCGTTTTCTCGGCTATGACGCCACATACGAGGCACTTGCGGGCAATTTGGACGAGTCGGATGCGGATTTGATCACCGGCATGTTGGATCACTGGGGCCTGGAAACGCTGGAAAGTTACTCCGAGCTCGCGTGCGCCGGCTTCATTCCCGACACCAAGGCGCGCAATAAAAAGTTCGGTGAACTGGCTCCCCTGATCACCGGAGAGGCTGTGAGGGGGAGCCGGCTGGCCCGGACGGTCTGCGACCGCGCGGTTCACCAGATTTCGGTCGGCATCAAGCTTCTGGGTTCCCGTTTTAACGGAGAGACGGTTTCCGTGGCGGCTGCCGGAAGCGTCGTGAATAGCCCCTATTTCAAGCAAAAACTTGCGGAAAAATTAAACGTCGGCAACCGCAAAACCTACCGCTGGCAGCCGCCCGCCTTCTCCCCCGCAGCCGGAGCTCTGCTGATGGGTTACCGGAGCCTCGATATTCCAATGACGGAGGAGCTGCTGGATAATCTGCGGCGGCATCCCGCCTGCGGATGCTGATTCTGACTCTGATGCTGAATACCCCGGTCATCTCCGCCGGACGGTATACAGCGGCGATATAAAGCGAATGAACGAAAAACTCCGGACCTTCGGCGGTCCGGAGTTTTTTAATTAGGGCCGTACAAAGAACGGTCAGGCTTCCGGCTTAACCCGAAGCCAACCTTCATTCATCTGCTCAGGCTTTGCAGCAGCTTCTTTACTTCCGCAGAGCTGGTCAGCTCACCCGGACGAACCGCCGCTATTTTGCCGTCGGGATCAATCAGGAAGGTGGCCGGAAGACCGACGACCCGGTATTTTCGGGCGGCCTCGCCGCTCGGATCGAGCAGGACGGGAAATGCAAGGTTTCCCTGCATGGCGAATTCGTTCGCCGTTCCTCTCGATTCGCCTACGTTGACGGCAACAATTTCCACGTCCGGAATTCCTTCCAGGTATGCTTCGTTCATACGGGGCATCTCATGCGTACAGGGGCCGCACCAGGAGGCCCAGAAATTAAGCATCACGCCCTTGCCCCGGTAGTCGGAAAGCGCGACGGAACGGCCGTCCAGTCCGGTAACGGTAAAATCCGGCGCCATCGCACCGGCCCGGACGGCAACGGCAGTCTCCTCTGAATCCGCATGGTACAGGGTGTACGCCAGAGCCGCCGCGATCAGCCCTGCGATAAGCAGGACGGCTCCTCGCCGCAGCTTATGTGTCAAATCTCCCACCTCCCGCTAAATCCCGCCGTCCCCGCCGGTACGATAGCCGAACAGCTTGGAGAAGGCCGCCTGCAGCCCTTGAGGACCGTACGCTTCCCGGAAAGACTCGGCCGTTCCCTCTTCGGCTATGCGCCCTTCTTTCAGGAACACGACATGATCGGCGGCCGACTCCGCCACGCCAAGCTGGTGCGTGGAGAACAGAACGGCATGACCTTCCCGCTTCGCGTAGCGGACAAGCTCAACGAACGAATCCATCCAGTAAGGATCGAGTCCGTTGGTCGGTTCGTCCATGATGAGCAGCGCCGGCTTGGCCAGCAGCGCCTGGGCGAACAGCAGCCGCTGCCGCATGCCTTTGGAGAAGGAGCTGACCGGCTTGCGCCTCACATCGGCCAGTCCGACCAGCTCCAGGGCTTCCAGCACTCTCGCTTTGGAAACCTTTCGCAGCGAAGCCCAGAATTGAAGTGTTTCCTCCGCCGACAACCCTTGGCCGAACAAATAATCGTCCGGCATGTATCCGATCTGCTGCGCGTACGCCGTGCGATTTTCTTTCCACTTGCGGCCGTTCACCTCGATAACCCCCGAAGTGGGCTGCGTAATACCGGCGATCATGCGCAGAATGGTGCTTTTTCCCGCTCCGTTCCCGCCGCAGAGGGCCAGCACCTGTCCCCTGCTTATCCGGAGGTTGACCGAGTGGATAATCGGCTGCTTGCCGATTTTTTTGTGCAAGTCCGACACTTGCAGGACATTCTCAGCCACGGGAGCGCCCCCTTTCCCAGATCCAGTTGGCCAAGCCCGCGCATACGGCGATCCAGACCAGGCACAAGCCGATAAATACCAGGGTTCCTTCCGGACGGCCGATCCAGCGGACCCACTCGTAATATTCGGGCCCCAGCGCCGCGCCGCCGCCGAGCTTCACGACGACAAACAGCCGGACAAGCTCTGCCGGGTTCAAGAACGTGAGCACCACAAGCGCGCTTTTGATCCAGACGTAAGGAAGCTGGCCGAGAACGGCAATCAGCAGTGTCGGCCAGCCGATCACCGCGAAAAACCACACCGCCACACCTGCGGTCAGCGCCTGCCAGCGGTTCCTGGCAAACGTGCCGAGCACGAGCGCGATCGCAAGAAACAGCAGAACGAGCCCCGTGGAAAAGGCGAAAAACAACCCGAGCGTAGCCGGCTGCAGCCCTCTTCCGGTCAACGCCCCGACTACGCCCGTCAGGCCGTACCCGAAAGCGACGATGGTCAGCATGACCACGGTCAAACCCGTATATTTCCCGGCAATAAACGCAAAGGTAGCGAGCGGATACGTGGAAAGAAGCTGCCAGCTTCCTTCCTCCTTCTCCGCCGTTAACGAAAACGAGCCCAGAAGAAGCGTCATAAGCGGAAGTAAATATAAGATCAGATTGAGCATGGAAGAGGTAGAGCTTGAATAGCCCTGTACGAAGCTTTGAGCGTTAATAAGAAGCAAGGACAGGCTGAATAAAGAAAAGAGGGCCATAAACGAATAGGCCCACGGGTTTCTAAACCCGACTTTCACTTCGCGCAGCGCAATCGTCAGCACGTTCATTTGCCGTGCGTTCCCTGGTCGCCGGCTTTGCCGCCGTGAGCGTCCTTATCCCCGCCGGCTTCCGGCGTAACGCTGTGGTCATGGCTTCCGCCCATGTTCATCATGCTTTTATTCTGTTCCCACGTGTGCTTGCCTAGATCGGCAGCCGTCATCACTTTGCCTTTTTTCTGGCTGTCCGCGAACTTCTGGGCTTCCGCTTTGTCCTTAAACGAATAGATGCCGTAAGCCATCGGGGATTTGAAGGAAGGATCGTACACGTAAGTCGCATCCTCATACTTGATCCACTCTTTGTTGTTGTAATCCCGGACAAACTGGACTTGGATGGGGTTCGCCGCATTTTTCCCTTTCCATTCGTTCATGCAGCCGAGATCGTCGAATTTGTAGGTTTTCCCGTCTTTCGTTTTGAGCTGGACGGCAAACGCGTCGTCTTTGATCTGCATGTTGCAGATCGCGCATTTATCCGTTTCTTCGTTGATGGGCTCCGCCTGATCATTCGCTTTCCCGCATGCGGACAAAACCGTCAAAATCAGCAGAACACTCAGCAAAAACAAACCTTTTCTTTTCATATCCGTCTAACCCCCACATAATAAATTGTACTGATCGACGCCAGCAGCAGCAGAAGCCCGAACACTAGAGTCGTATTCCCCGCCGCTCCGCTTAACGGCTTTTGTTCCGGCCCCGTTCCGGGCTTCATCATAGGCGCTACGTCCTTGGTCCAGCCTTCACGGTCCGAGGTGTACATACTTTCGAGAAACTGCATCCCCGGCGACTGAAAAAACAGCTGGTAAGCGGGAACCTCCCCCGTCAATCTTTGAAAAAAAGGATTCAGCGTATACGACAACTCGCTGCTCCCGTCCCCGTCGCTGTCCAGACCGCGGAACGCCTCCCAGAAGTTGCCGCTGAATGCGTTGCTCTCGCTCTCATTCGCTTCCGCCTCGATTACGTTGCCGATAAAGCGGTTGCCGGTGAAGCGGTTATTTTCCGATTCCAGAAACTGGACGCCCACGAAATTTTGCAGCACGTCGTTGTTAGCGAAATCGTTGGAGCCCGATTGCTCGACATAAAGGCCGACCCGGTTGCCCTCCACTTTGTTGCCGGTTACTTTCGAATTATGTACGTCGAAGAACAGCAGTCCCTGCGAGTTCACGCTCTCGCTTTGTTTCGTAAAAGAATTGCCGGATACCTCGGCTTCCTTGACGCCCATGATCATGGCGCCCGTGACGTTGTACATACCGATGTTGTTGCGCACGACCGTCCCCTTTGTGTACATGCAGTGAATCCCGTACCGGGAATGTTCGACGGAATTGGCTTCCACCTTGTTCCGATGGCTGCTTTCCAGATAAATGCCGTCGTTCATGGAGCTTACTTGATTGCCCGAGATCACGTTATCGTGCGCGTTGAAAAGATCGATGCCATTGCGTCTTTCGGACAGCTTGGCCGCTCCGCTTCCGGTCCGGACGACGGAATTATTCTCGATCCGGTTATGCCCCGTATCCCGCAGCAGAATGCCGAAAGCATCCGTGCGGATATCCAGGGAATGAAGCCAAGCTCCGCTTCCCTGGACCAGCACCGCGGGCATGTCGGAAGACGCCCCCTCCCCGTCCTGCTCGATTTGCAGGCCTTTCAGGGAAACATCGTCCGCCCGGACGGTGATAGCGGGTTTTCCGCTGCCGTCTTTGTTCTTGACGACGGCGCCGCTCTGCCCCTCGATCACGATGGGGCGGGCAATAACGGCCGGGCCCTCGTAGGAGCCTGCCGGGAGCCGGAGCAGGCCGCCGGACGGCGTACGGTCGATGAGCTGCTGCAGCGCGGCGGGCCGGGCCGCACCCGCGTCCGGCGCCGCTTCCGCCCGCTGGTGAGGCAGCCATATCCCGGCGGCCGCCGCGGCACAGACGCACAGCCACAGGGGAATCAGACGGAGCTTCATGAAACGTCAAGCACCTTTTTCTTGGTGATGTGCAGCACTCCCTGGTAGAGATGCACGTAAATGGCATATTTGCCGGGCTGATCGAACGTTTTCTCTATCGAGTAATTTCCGTCCCCGCTTGTTTTCGCATCCAGCAGTTCCGGAAGCCCGCTGTTGTCCGCCAAGCGGACGTCGAGCTGGACTCTCGCCCCCTCTTGTGTGGTTAATCCCGTAATCTGCGCCGTAACCACCGCTTTCTCGCCAGTTTTGACCGGCGAAGGCTCGGTGACGAGATCGACTTTGACTTTGGCCGGGTCCTGTCCCTTAAGTTCGGGCGAGCAAGCCGTGACGGCAAACACCAGAAGAACGGCCAGCAGGAATCGGCTGATCGGTTTTAGCAAGGCAAGGCCTCCTTTCCTTTCGCTTCCATTATTCTTACACGCGGCTGCCCTTTTTAATATGACTCAACAGGGCTATTCTCGTTAACATTGTGTGAATAGTTTATTTTGTCCGGAACAAATAAGTTTTACGGCGGTTAATTTGTTGCGCGCCGGAAACATTAAACGGGAAGAAACAGACAAAGGAGACCTGCACATGTTTATGGTATACGGAATCGCCCTGCTTCTGGCGGGACTTCTGACGATCAACAGTATCTTCTCGTACCAAAGCAAACACATTGATCCTTCGCTCTGGCAAACCTTGTGGTTTCAGTGCAAAATGATCCCGCTGGTGTTTGCGGCCAACGTCATGATCGGATACGGCGTGAAGTTCTGCTACAAGACGACGGGCAATCTGACCTTGTCCCTAGGCATATCCAAAGGCATCGAGATTTTTATCTGCGTGCTGATGGGTTACATCTTCCTGAAGGAAATTCCGAACTGGAAAACCTGGGTCGGCCTCGGTATCGTGGTCGGCGGCTTTGTGATCACCAAGCTGAAATAGCGGTGCCGAGGCCGATGAAGCAGCAGAGAGAATGTCCGCACGAATCGGACAGAAGCGGGCGGATTTGAGCTTATCCTCACCTGTTCTGCGCACAGCTGCCGCAGATGCTCCCGGGCTGCTCTCCGCCCCGTCAGCTCATTTGTGACTCAGCGGTCATACACCCGGGCGCGCTAAAAAGCTCCGACCCCTGAAGGGGCCGGAGCTCTAGCGCCGGAAGCGGTCTGACCGTGCGCTGAACGATCAGGCGCGGATGTGCACAACTTGCTGCGGGGTGTCCGCCGTCCGGATCAGGATCTCTCCGGCAGCTTCGTCGTAAGCCCAGCCGCTTGCGGCCCGGTCTCCGCCGATCATGCCGGCTTCCAGACGCCGGAGGCCTTCCACCGCCGCAGGGGCGAATCCCGCGTGCTTGATGCGGATCAGGAAGCTGCGGTCTGCGTTTGGCAGCCCGCTGTGCTCGTAAGCCCAAGCCAGCTTCATGCCTCCGTCCGCCGCTTCCGTGGACATGCGGATCACATTGTACGCTCCCTGCTCGTACCCGTAAGTGATCCCGTCGTCTTCGTACACGGTTCCCTCGGAACTGCCGCCGGAAACATAAATGTTCCACGTCAGAGACGATGCCGCTTCCTCGTCCGCATGCTGTTTAAGCGGCTCTTCCGCAAGGATAGCTCCCGCTTTGATATACATCGGCATAATGTGGAGCGGCGCGTGGGCGAGGATATGCTTCGGTCCCGCATGCTTCTCCCCGCTCCAGTAGTCGATCCACTCGCCTTCCGGGATATACACGGCGCGGTGCTCCGTATCGGGACGGTAGACCGGGGCGACGAGAACGCTGCTGCCGAGCAGGAACTGGTCGCTGAGGTTCGTCACCTGCGGATCGCGCGGATATTCCAGCACAAGCGGCCGCAGAATCGGCATCCCGGTCCGGGATGCTTCGTGGAACAGCGTGTACAATACCGGCATCCAGCGGTAGCGCAGCTCGATGTAGGTGCGGCAGATCGCTTCGGTCTCTTCGCCGAACGACCACGGTTCCTGGCGGACGGAGTCGATCACGCTGTGGTTGCGGCAGAAAGGAAACAGCGCCCCCATTTGCGTCCAGCGGGCAAGCAGTTGTCCCGTGGAGTGATGTGCGAAGCCGCCGATATCGGGACCTGTGAACGGAATTCCGGACAACCCCAGGTTCAGCACCATCGGAATCGCCATCGCCATATGCTCCCAGAAGCTGCGGTTGTCGCCCGTCCATACGGCGGCATAACGCTGTATTCCGCTGTAGCCTGCACGTGTCAGAACGAACGGCCGCTCACCGCCGAGCTGCTCCCGGAGGCTTTCGAAAGTCGCTTTGGACATCATCATGCCGTACAAGTTATGCAGCTCTTCGTGCGTCTTACTGTCCCCGTTATTGCCGTGGATGACATCGAGATCCATCGTTTTGGATTCGTTGAACACAGCCGGCTCGTTCATATCGTTCCAGATTCCCGTGATGCCGAGGTCCACGTAGAACTTGTGCTTCTCCCCCCACCATTTGCCCACGGCATCTTCCGTGAAATCGGGGAACGCGCTTTTACCGGGCCATACGTCTCCGATAAACAGCTCGCCTTCCAGCTTTTTGCAGAAATAGCCGTTCTCGATCCCTTCCCGGTAAATCGGGTATTTAGGATCTTTTTTGACGCCGGGATCGACAATCGGCACAATGCGCATGCCGAGCTTTTTCAGCTCCGCCATCATTCCTTCCGGGTCCGGGAAACGGTCCTTGTCGAACGTAAAGACGCGGTACTGATCCATGTAATGGATATCGAGATGAATAACGTCGCACGGAATGTTTCTCTCGCGGAACGTGCGTGCCAGCTCCAGCACTTCCTGCTGGTTCATATAGCTGTAACGGGACTGATGGTAGCCAAGGGACCATTTCGGCGGCATAGAGATGCGGCCCGTCAGCTTTGTGTAACGGCCGACGACGTCTTTGGGCTGCGGACCGAAAATGAAGTACAGATCATATTCCCCGGTCGTGCATTGAATCGTAAAAAGATCGGGATGCGTGCGCATATCGAAATCAGTGCGGCCGGGATTATCCAAAAACAGCCCGTACGTTCCGGTTCGATGCATGTGAATGAGCAGGGGGATCGATTCGTACAGCGCTTCGATTTCCGGCACATGCGGCGCGAACACGTCGGAGTTCCACATCGCATAACGCTCTCCCCGCTTGTCCAGGAAGCTCGTTTTCTCCCCGAGGCCGTAAAAATGAGAGTCCGTCCCCATCACATAGGAGCCGCTCAGCGAACCGCGTGTCGTCCACGAAAGCGTGGGCTGCTTCATCAGAAGCTCGCCTTCCGGCGTTTGAACCGTCAAAGCGAACGTTTCTTTCTCGACGATCAGGCGCAGCGCGGAAGTGCGGAATTCGAACGCTTCCGGGCTTTCCGTCCGGTCGGCTTTAACCGGTTGAAACGATTCCGCCAGTACAGCGACGGTCGCGGACTTGAATTCCGGCTTATTCCCGTGGAACAGTTTGATCCGGAACAGCCCGCTTTCCAAAAAAGTCAGCAGCAAATTGGCGTGCTGGCCGTGAATAAGATAAGAGTCGTCCGCCTCCGTTACGTGTGTAGCGCGTCCGGGTGCTTTAGGGGCCACTTCCAGCACCGTATCGATGGATTTGTCGGGATGAATGGTTTCGCTCGTTTGCATGGCCTATTCCTCTTTCTGAATGGAGTTGGGTTGGAGACGCCGGGCGGTGCTCTGGCGGCGTTTAAGTTCAACGGGCAGCGTAACCGAATGTTCGGCCGGGACGCTTCCGCGGATCATACTGAGAATGCGGCGTATCGCCGTCTTCCCCTTGGTGCCGATATCCTGCCGGATCGTGGTCAGGGAGGGTGTCAGAAAGCCCGCGTAGTCGATATCGTCGTACCCCATGACGGAGAGATCGTCGGGAATGCGTACGTCGAGCTCCTGCAGCCCTTTCATCAGCCCGATTGCCGCCACATCGGAAAAAGCGAATACGGCGGTGACCTTCGGGCTGAGCATGTAAACCTGCTGGGCGCTGTGATAGCCGCCGAGCAGAGAGACCGGCGTCTCGACGAGCAAAGCGCGGTCCGCTTCGATGCCGCTCTCCTCCAGCGCCCGGGTATAGCCGAGCCAGCGTTCTTCATAGACGCCCGAAGTGACGATGTCGCCCGCGATGACGGCAATCCGCTCATGCCCGAGCGAAAGCAGGTGCTTTGTCCCGAGGTAACCGCCCATCCGGTCGTTCATATTGACGACCTGAAGGTTCTCCCCTCCGGCGAGGTAGCAGTCCAGATACACGCAAGGAACGTCGAGCTGGGCGATGCGTCCCAGCAGCGGGGAATCGCCGGTTATCCCGATAGCGATAATGCCGTCGAGCTGCCGCTCCTGCACAAACGTGAGCGGGTCCTCTTCCGTCACGCCCGAAACGATAACATGCAGGCGCTCTTCCCTCGCTTCCGCTTCGACGGCCATGACGAGCTGCCAGTAGAACGGGTTGTCTTCGAGCCGTCCCCTCTCGCCGGTCGGGACCAGAATCCCGATGAGCTGGGAGCGTCTTTCTTTCAGAAAACGGGCCGCCGTGCTGGGCGCATAATCGTGCCGGTCGATGACCTGGAGCACTCTCTTGGCGGTTTCACCGGAGACTCTTCCGGTGCCGTTCATCACGTTGGACACGGTCGCGATGGACACGCCTGCCTCCGCCGCTATATCTTTAATCGTTATTTTGTTCATCGTTCCCCCAAATCGGCCGATTTGTCAGAAATTGATTAATCGTTTTACATCTAAAAGAAAAGTGTAACTTTCTTTGTAGTTCTTACGAAATGATTGTACTCCGGAATGTTTTGATAGATCAATGATTAAACGTTTCATCGTTTTTAAGCATCCGCTTTAAGGTGCCCTTTTTCCGCAAAAAAAGACAGCCGCATCTTCCGCAGCCGTCCTTATTTTCCTATCCACTTGTCATACTCCCTGCCGTTCATTCACAGTCTCGGCCCGGCTATTCCCGGGAATCGAAAAAAATGTGCCTCGCTTCGGTTTTTTCCCCGTCCGTCTCGATCAACCCGAACGAAAACCGGGGCTGCCAGCGCTTATCCCAAGGCGAGCCGGGGTTAAAAAGAAGCAGGCCGTCGATCCGTTCCGAATATGGAATATGCGAATGACCGAACACGATCACATCCGGATTGTCGTCTTGAAAAGTGAACAGGGCGCGCTGCTCCGTCGATCTTCCCCGGCCGCGGTCCCCGTGGACGAGCCCGATGGTGAGCCCGCCGGCTTCGATCAGCTTGCTGTATCCGAATCGGTTTACAATGTCCGGACCGTCATTGTTCCCTGCGACGGATTCCACGGGCGCGATCTTCTCCACCCACCCGATAATTTCCGGGCTGGTCCAGTCACCGGCGTGCAGAATGAGGTCGACCCCCTCCAGACCCTTCAGAACGGCATCGGGCAGCTTACCTGCCTTCGGCCTCATGTGCGTATCGGACAATACTCCTATTTTCATGCGCAAAACTCCTTTCAAACGGCAAGTATCAGCTTACAATTCGTCCGGAAAAAGAATCCTTACCTCGTCCCCCGCGGAAACGATGCCGGGCCTCTCGACCGAAGCCACGATTCCTCTGCGGTTCCAGGCGGCTTTGACGAACTTGCCCGCAAGCTTGGGATTCCCCATCTGCTCGGCGATCACCTTACCCGGATGGACGCACGGTTCGTTATCTCCTTCGCAGACGAGTCCCGCTCCGCTCGGAAACAACATTCTCGTTCCCCGCGGCAGTGCGGTCAGACGCTCCAGCCCCTTGAGCGCCATGTTCGCTCCCAGCCACTCGGGCGCGACGCGTTCAATGCCGAGAGCGGCCGCAATCTCTTCGCATTCCTCCTCGGACACGATGCTGATTTGCCGCCGGTTCATGATCTCGGTTCCCCGCGGATACATCGGCTGGCGGACGTCGGCCTTGCTTGTCACTCCGAAATGCCGGTCTCCGACCAATCCCCCGAACTGCAGCTCGGCCCAATCGAGATGGCGCGTAATAAACGTCCCGGACTTGTCCGCAATAAGAAGGCCGGTCATAACGGCCTGTTGTTCGTTTCCTTTTTTCATGGCAGCTCACTCCAGGTTCGGTTAGGAGAACTTAAACTTCATCTTAAATGATGCGGTTCTCTGAAAATATGCAGTCATTATACCACAAGGATGATCCTGCCAGAAACTCGGGGCTTACCGCCCCCGGCTGTCTGTTTTCTTTCCCTTCAGCATAGACCGCGCCAAGGCTTGACCGCCATGCCCGGTGTTGTTGCCATTGTTTGCCGGATATGATATATTATTTCTTCATGCTCAAAATCTGATCTTAGGGGGTAACTGATCTTGGATAAGAATCAAAGTGCCTATCAAGAAGAACAAAACCGGCTGGACGCCATCCTCGCGGACGTCAACCGTAGACTGGAGGAGCTGCAGGCCGTTCCCGTATACCGGGGACAAGATTTCACGGAACAGGCACTTGAAGCCTTACGCGAAAGCAGCCGTCAGTCTCTTGCTCTGGCTTCGGACGAACCTTACTTCGGCAGGCTCGACTTTCAGCCTGAAAACGCTGCCGGCAAGTCCGCTTTATACATCGGCAAGTTCGGCGTCGACGACGAGAACGGCGGAGAACCTCATGTCATTGACTGGCGGGCTCCGGTAGCCAGCATGTTCTATTCCTACACGGGCGGAGACGAGAAAGCGGCGTACGAATCGCCCGACGGTCTTGTCGAAGGTCTGGTGTATTTAAAAAGAAACCTGGTCATCCGCAAGCAGATTCTCCAGCGGGTCGTGGACACCTACGATCGGGAAAGCGACCTTCTGTCCGGAGCGGGCGGAGACGAGTTTTTGCTGTATCGCCTCGGCGAGAACAAAGACAACAAGCTGCGCGATATCGTCTCCACCATTCAGGCGGAGCAGGACAAGATTATCCGTTCGGCCAAGAACGCAGCCCTTATTATTCAGGGCGTCGCCGGAAGCGGCAAGACGACCGTCGCTCTCCACCGTCTCGCTTTTCTGCTCTATCAATACCGCGACCAGGTTAAAGCGGAAAATATGATGATTTTCGCACCGAACTCCATGTTTCTCGATTACATATCCGGGGTGCTCCCGGAGCTCGGCGTCGGACATATCCGGCAGAGCACGTTTGCGGATTGGGCCATAGAGCTGACCGGACTTTCCTTCGCGCTGGAGAATCCCGCCGACGAAAGTGCCGTCTGGTTTGCCCTCGGTTCCAAGCGTCCGCCGCTGAACGACGACGTTTCCGGCCGCTGGAAAGGCTCCGTCGCCTTCAGGAGCTTCCTGGAAAGCTGCTTTTACGGCTACGCGCGGACCTGTCTGCCGCAGGAACCTTTTCACCCTTGGGACGGGAAAACGCTCCCAGCCCAAACGATCGGCGTCTGGTACAACGAAGAATACAAACATCTCCCTCCCGCCAAGCGCAGAGAGCGGGTCGTCGCCCGGATCAAACGCTGGATAACGATGGAACTGGACAAAGTCTGGGACGCCAAGCAGAAAAAAGAACGGAAAACCAAATCGACCCAGCGGCTGAAAGCCTACCTGAAAGGCTGGCCGGAGCTCGATGCGCTGTCGTTCTATAAAGCCGTGTTCGATCCCAAAGCCGGGGCCGTCTGGATGACGGAAGAACTTCGCGGCCGGATTCCCGAAGCCGTGGCGAAGGATACGCTGGCCTCCTTCCGCCGCAAGAAGGTACGCCACGAGGATCTCCCGGCGCTCGTCTTTATCCATGCCTCCCTGCACGGCATCGAAGGCTCGGAGCGGTTCGACCACGTGGTCATCGACGAAGCGCAGGACGCTTCCCCGTTCCAGATTGCCGTGCTCGACCAGTACACCCGGCAGCATTCCTTCACGATTCTCGGCGATCTGTCCCAGGGGATTCACGCCTACCGGGGAACGCGGGACTGGGCCGAGCTCACATCGCTCTTCGGGGAAGGCGAAACCGCTTATTTCGAACTGGAGCGGAGCTACCGCTCCACGATGGAAATTATCCGTTTCGCGAACCACGTCCTCTCCACCGGAGTCGGAGCCGGTCTCCTGGCCATTCCCGTATTCCGGTCCGGCGAACGGGTCAAGGTGCTCCGGGTAGAGAAGGAGCGGGAAATCGCCTTCCTCCGCGAAGCGGTTGAGCGGCTTCTCCGCCGGAACTACGATACGGTAGCGGTGATTACGCGCACCGAGGAAGACGCCGTGCGGCTTCACGCGCAGCTTGGAGAGCTGGGCCTTGCGGCGAGCAGAATCACCGCGGACCAGAAGCAGTACGCCGGCGGGATCTCGGTCGTGCCCGTCTACCTGACGAAAGGGCTCGAGTTCGACGCCGCCATCCTGACGGATGCGGACCCCGTCCATTACGGCGCCGACGCTCAGGACGCCAAGCTCCTCTATGTGGGCTGTACCCGCGCCCTGCACGATTTGTGGGTGCTCTACGACGGCGAGCCTTCCCCGCTCGTGAGCGTCGACGATCCCGAGATTGTAACGCGGGATCTTCGCGGGGAAGACAGCGCGGATCGGCGGACGGAATAACGCATCCACGCATGCGCGCACAAAAAAAGGCTGTCTAACGGTCCCGCGGACCTGTAGACAGCCTTTTGTATGTCCATGCCTGTATGTGTGCACCGGTCAGCCGGCGGAAACAACTCTCACCAGCAGCCGGGAGCGGCTGTTATCAGCTGTCAGCAGCTGATAAGGATGCCGCCCTCTCCCGCGTAGGTGCCGATAACCGGCCCCATCTCGGTGATCACGACCTGACCGAACGGGAACAGCCGGAGCAGCTGATCTCTCACGTCCCGGGCGCGGTCCTCGCAGTTGCTGTGCGCAATGCCGAGGATGCACCGCTCCAGATCGTGCCGAGTTTCGCTCACTTTCTCGCTTACCCGTTCGATCAGACGCTTGATCGCATTCTGGGTCCCGCGTACTTTCTCGAAAGGCTCCAGGGTGCCTTCTTCGCTCGCTTTCATGATCTGCTTGATGTTCAGTACGGAAGCCACCGCACCGCGGACGCGGTCGAGGCGGCCTCCTTTTATAACATTTTCAAGTGTGTCCAGGAAAAAATACGTATGATGGCTTTTGATTTCTTCCTTCATCCGGGCCACCAGTTCTTCGAACGGCAAGCCTTCTTTCGCGAGCTTGGCCGCTTTTACGGCAAGAAGACCTTGTCCCAGAGAAGCCGTGCGGGAGTCGAGCACTTCAATCCGGCCTGTATAGCCGTCCTCCATAAGTTGTTCTCTCGCCATGAGGGCATGATGATAGGTACTGCTGAGATTAGACGAAACAGAGACTACCAGAATGTCACTTTGTGAAGCCTTGCGGTACTCTTCCATAAAAGTATGCGGGGCGGGACTCGCCGTCTGAGGAAGCTTGGGCTCCTGCCTCATCAGCTCATAGAATAAGGTTCTGCTCATGTCTGAAGTCATTTCCTTGTCGCCGAAACGGACGAGCAGGGGTACGACTGTGATGTCTAATTCCCGGGCCAGCTCCTGAGGCAAATCGGAAGTTCCATCCGTAATAATCTTGATCGTCAAGAAGTACCCTCATTTCTAAGATTTAATAAATACGATGCCCACTGTCTGAGGACCGCAATGACTGGAAACCACACATCCGGTTTCCGTAATCTCAATCCGTTTGACACCCGTTTCCTGCAGAAGGCGGGCACGTACAAGCTCCGCTTCCTCCTGCGCCATGGAATGCGTGACGAACAGGACATCCGGGTCCATCTCGTGCTTGAAGGCCAGCGCGTTGTCCACCAGCTGTTCCAGCGCTTTCTCCCTCTTACCACGCACTTTGGAAGTTAGAATCATGGAACCGTCCTTGACTTGCACGACCGGACGGATTTTCAGCAGGCTTCCGAAAAAAGCCTGTAAGCTGGTGCAACGTCCGCCTTTATGCAAATAATCCAGCGTATCGATAATGAATTCCGTGCTCACCTTCGGAATGAACGATTTTACCATGGCTTCGATCTCCGCCGCACTGCGTTCCTGCTTGGCCGCTTCCACGGCTTTGCAGATCAGAATGCCGATGCCGGTAGCCAGGTTGCGGGAATCGATGACGGTTACCCGTCCTTCCGGAAAGAGGTCGGACGTTAACACGGCATTCTGATAAGTCGAGGAGACTTCGGAAGAAAGCCCGATATAGACGATATCGAAGCCCTGTTCGATATGAGGCCGGAACGCTTTCTCGAAGTCGGCCGGCGACGGAGCCGCCGTCTTGGGCAGCTTGCCCGACTGTTCGACTTTCCGGTACAGGACCTCCGGTGTAATGTCCACCCCGTCCCGGTAAGAATCGTCGCCGAAGACGACATAAAGGGGAACGACGCCGATTTCGTTTTCCTTCAAATAGTGCGGATTTAAATCATTCGTGCTGTCCGTAAAAATTTTAATGGGCGCCACGAGACTTCCTCCCTGCTCTGCGATAACAATTTCTCGTTCTATCTCGCTTACAGCACCTTACCCAGGAATTCCTTCGTCCGGGCATGCTGCGGGTTCGAGAACACTTCTTCCGGTCTGCCCTGTTCGACGATGACGCCCCCGTCCATGAAGACGACGCGGTCGCCTACTTCGCGGGCAAATCCCATTTCATGCGTGACGACGACCATGGTCATGCCGTCTTTCGCCAGCTTTTTCATGACGTCGAGCACCTCGCCGACCATCTCGGGATCGAGCGCGGAGGTGGGCTCGTCGAACAGCATGACGTCGGGGGACATCGCAAGCGCGCGGGCGATCGCGATCCGCTGCTTCTGTCCTCCGGACAACTGGGCCGGATAAGCGCCGGCTTTTTCCGCCAATCCTACTTTACGGAGCAGATCGGCCGCGGTTTCATTCGCCTCGCTCACCGACATTTTTTTCAGCTTGCGCGGAGCAAGCGTAATATTGTCTTTGACCGACAGATGGGGGAACAGATTGAACTGCTGGAACACCATGCCCATCTTCTGCCGGACGGAATTGATATCCGTCTTCTTGTTCGTAATGGAAATACCCTCGAAGAGGATTTCGCCGTCGGTCGGCACTTCCAGCAGATTGAGACAGCGCAGGAACGTGCTTTTGCCCGAGCCGGAAGGCCCGATGACAACGACGACTTCGCCTTTTTCAATCTCGATATCGATTCCGTTCAGCACGTTTAATTTCCCGAAATGTTTATGAAGATTCGTAATGTTAAGCATTCGACTTCGTCAGCCTCCTTTCGAGCATTCCGACGAGCTTGGACAGCGTCAGGGTAATGACCAGATAAATAAAAGCGGCGATGATCAGCGGTTCGAACGGAAGCGACAGGCTTCCTTTGACCGTGTCCGCGTTGAACATCAGTTCGTTGAGGCCGATGACCGATACGATCGACGTTTCCTTGATCACGACGACCAGCTCGTTTCCGAGCGCCGGCAGTACGGTGCGGAACGCCTGGGGAATCACGACAAGACGCATCGCCATCCACGGCTTCATCCCGAGGGAGCGAGCCGCTTCCATCTGCCCTTTGTCCACGGACTGGATGCCCGCGCGCATAATTTCAGCCACATAGGCCGTACTGTTGAGTCCGAGCGTAATGACGGCTGCGGTAAATTCTCCGCCGTACTCTTCGAGAAACGGGAACGGGGGAAAATGAAAATCCGGAATAAACTGCGGCAGCGCATAATACACGAGGAAAATTTGAATAATGATCGGTGTTCCCCGGAAAAACTCGATATACGCCGTAGCCAGCCACCGCAGCGGCCAGATACCGGACAAACGGAGCAGGCTCATGCCCGTCCCGAAAATCGCTCCCAAAATGACGGTAATCACGGACAGAAGCAGCGTAACCTTCGTTCCGTCCACAAAATAATGCCCGTATTCGTTTAAAAATGAAAAATTCATGGGCTGTTAACTCCTCCTTAAGTGCGGATGGACACCGCTAATTATACAATTTCTAACCACCTTGTGACCATCCCTGAAAAAAGAAAATAGCGGAGGGTTCTCCGCTATCTCACATTTATTGCAGTTACCGGTCCGATGACCTTGCGCTTACTCGGCTTCCACTTGGCTGGTGGCTTCGGTTACGAACTGATCGATCTTCTTCTCGGCGATCAGACGGTCGATCGTCTTGTTCACCAGGTCGATCTTGTCTTGGCTGCCTTTCTTGAAAGCAACCGCGGAACCCGCTTCTTCAACCGTCGGAGTCGCTTCGGCGATCACGATGCTCTTGTCGCGGTTTACGTGGGAAGTCGCAACCGGAAGCTCGATGATCGCGGCGTCGGCATTCTTGTTTTTCAGCTCAAGCACGATGTCGGTAATTTTGCTTAGTGTTTTGATTTTGGCGTCCTTGATTTGTTCTTTGGCTACCGTCTCTTGAATGGAAGCTTTCTGAACGACGATCCGCTTGCCCGCCAAACTTTCCATCGTCTTGTACTTGTCTTTGTCTTCCGCGCGGACAACGATCATCTGCTTCGCGGTGTAATACGTTTTGGAGAAATCAACGTTCTTCTTGCGCTCCTCGGTAGGCGTCATTCCGGAAAGGATCATATCCACGTTGCCGGATTGAAGCGCCGGAAGAAGACCGTCGAACTTCATGTCCTTGATTTCCAGCTCGGCTCCCATGTCTTTCGCGATTTCTTTCGCGATCATGATGTCGAAGCCGATGATTTCGTCTTTGCCGTTCGTCGATTTGTGGAATTCATACGGCGGGTAATCCGCGCTCGTCCCCAAGATAAGCTTCTTCGCAGGTGCTGTTGTTTGAGCGCCGCCGGCTGCATCTTTCGGTGTTTCGGTTTTTTTGCCGCATGCAGCTATGAGGCTCATTGTCAGTACAAGGGCGATAAGTGTCAGTCCCCATTTTTTCATGGCAAGTGCTCCTTTATTCAAAATAGTTTATTAACGCAGGGTCAATTCAAAAAAGAACATGACTTAGTATACCGAAATCGCTTCTTTTATGCAAGATGCTTTATGAAAATGCTTTTTAAAGCGTATATAGGGCATAAAACCTGTATATTTATGCAGCTTCTGAGCCTTTAGACGCACCTGGCACAGTCCCTTTGGATAAAAATTCCATAAAAATAAGCGCAAAAACGGGTAAAAAGCGTTGAAGGGGTATGCCGAGGAACCGCGTCTAAGTAGTCATTAGCCAGTAAATTGGGCATCCGGTCCCGGATAGCTTGGAGGTAATACCTATGGAATATTCACCGCGCGAAGAAGTCGCAAACGCCGTCTCGCATGGAATCGGCACCTTGCTTAGCGTCGCAGCTCTGGTTCTTCTCGTCATTCAGGCAACCACATACGGAAACACTTGGCATATCGTCAGCTTCAGCATTTTCGGCACTTCCCTGATTCTGCTTTATCTGTGCTCCACGCTCGTTCACAGCGCTCCCGGAGGGAAGCTGAAGGACATTTTCGAAATCATGGACCATTCCGCTATCTATGTACTGATCGCCGGCTCCTACACCCCCTTTATGCTCGTTACGCTGCGGGGAGTGCTGGGATGGACCCTGCTCGGCATCGTATGGGGGCTCGCCCTTCTCGGGATCGTGCTCAAAATTTTCTTCGTCAAAAGGTTTATCGTCCTCTCGACGGTTTGTTACATCGGCATGGGCTGGCTGATCGTACTGGCCATTAAACCCCTGGCCGAGCATTTGTCGACAAACGGCATCATCTGGCTCGTCGCGGGCGGACTGCTCTACACGGTCGGAACGGTGTTCTATCTGTGGCGGCGCATTCCCTACCACCATGCGATCTGGCATTCGTTCGTCATCGGAGGCAGCGTCTGTCACTTCTTCGCTGTGATGCAGGTCCTGCCCGTCCCCGCGTAAACCGAAAAAAAACAGTGAGGCGGCCGCTTCACTGTTTTTTTAATGCCCGCCGTCTCCCGCAAGGGAAGCGAGCGGGACGCTCTGGGCGATGCATTCCGCTATCCGCTTGTACCCTTCCGCATTCGGGTGAAAAAGATCGTCGGAAATCAGACGGCTCTCCGCTCCCTTGAAAGCCGGATACACGTCCACGTACCGGACCGTGCGCGACCCAAGCCCGGCCATTTGCTGGTTGAAGCGTTTGATCCAGAATTCCGCCTCCGGCAGCATGGAAATCGGATTGTACAATCCGACGAGAATCACTAGCGGCGACTTGCCGTTCGGAGTCGGAAGCTGGGTATAGCCCACGATCTGCCGCAGATTGCCCCCGAACTTACGCAGGCTGCGCTTCAGCACGCCCGTATCGCGGCTTTTCAGGTACGGCATGGCCGAGCGGATGAGGTCGTTCCCTCCGGCGGTAATCGTCACGATATCGGCGGTCGCCAGCCCCCGCCGCAAATCGCCCTCGTTGCGCAAGTACTGCAGCAGCTCGCTTGATGTGGCGCCGTTCGTACCGGCACTGCGCAGAACTACGCTGCGTCCCAGCGCCGCTTCTGCCATGCCGCGGTATCTTGCGGTGAAACCTTCCCGCGTCGGATCGCCCGTACCGACGGTCAGCGAGTCTCCGAACGCGATGTAGCGCAATGCTCTTCCCATGGCGGCCCCTCCTGTCGCTTACGTCTATAAGACAGTATATTCCGGAGCCGGCCCGCCGGTCTCTACTTTTCTAGCGCAATAGGAGAGAATCCATTTCCGCCGAGCAATGCTCTTCGAGATAACGGGCAATTTTCTCTTTCTCGCCCGGGGTAAACTGGTATTCGCAGTCGCAGCCTTCATCCAGCAGGATGATCTGCACGATCGCTCCTCCGAGATCGCAGATGACGTACACGCTGGGATCGTGCAGTTCTTCCGGCAAGGTCTCTCCTTCTTCCGGGTAAAGCGCCAGATGAATGTCCAGCCACTGTCCTCTGCGCTCGACTTCTTTGCAGGCCAGCGTAAAACGGTGATCCTGCCAGTTATCCGATCCGTATTTATTCATAAATATCCTCCTCCTGGGCTATGTAAACATCTTCGCCGAATGAAATTTCCCTTCGGAAGATGCGTTAATTGCAGCAAACGCGGACTTTGCGCTTTCCGTGCTTTATTGTAACGCAAAGGAGCCGGAAGTGGTAGCGGGTCCGAGTTTGTATTACAATGGACTTACATCCGAAACATAACGACGGGGCGCCGCCCCCACCACTTACATGCATAAGGAGAAGCGCCATGAAGGAACGTATCTATAACACCATCGATTTCCACACGCCGGAGTTTCAAGCGATTTCCACTTATATCGGGCAAAATCCCGAGCTCGGCCATGAAGAATTTCTGGCCTGTGCCCGGCTGATCGAAGAGCTGGAGCGGCACGATTTCACGGTTGAACGGGCCGTGCTCGACATTCCGACCGCTTTCCTGGGCGTGTACGACTCCGGCAAGCCCGGACCGACCGTCGCCTTCCTGGCGGAATATGACGCTCTCCCCGAGCTGGGCCATGCCTGCGGTCATCATCTCATCTGCATGATGAGCATCGGCGCGGCCGTCGGGCTTAAATCCGTCATCGACGAGACGGGCGGCGTCATCCGCGTCTACGGCACGCCTGCCGAAGAAACCAAAGGGGCGAAAGTTCCCATGTCGGCCGCGGGGCTGTTCGATGACGTGGACTTCGCGCTGATGGCGCATCCTTATTATACGTATGAGCGTTCAGGCGAATCCCTTGCCCTGGATGCCATCCAGTTCGAGTACTTCGGCAAGGCGGCCCACGCAGCCGCTTCCCCTTACGAGGGCGTGAATGCTCTAGACGCCGTGCTCATGCTGTTCAATTCCGTCAACGCGCTGCGCCAGCAGCTCCGCAGCGATGTGCGCATTCACGGGATTATCACGGAAGGCGGCCAGGCCGCGAACATTATTCCCGACTATGCCGTCGCCCAGTTCTATGTCCGCTCCTCTTCCCGCGCGTACACGAACGAAGTCGCGGCGAAGGTGCTGAAATGCGCGGAAGGGGCCGCTCTGCAGACCGGCTGCACCCTCACCACCTCGAACTACGAATACTCGTATGACGAGCTGAACACGAACGAGACGCTGTCCGCTGTGTTCAACCGCAACCTGGCTTCGGCAGGCATTACGGAAGAGATGATTCAGACGGGCAAGGACCACGGCTCCCTCGACCTCGGGAACGTCTCTCTTCACTGCCCGACGATTCACCCGTATATGAAGGTCATTGAAGAGAAGCACCTGCTTCACACGCCGGAGTTCCGCGATCTTGCGATGCAGCAGCGAGCGCTGGACGGCATGATTCTGGCCGCCAAGATGCTGGCGGCTACCGCCTACGACGTGATCACGGATCCGGCGCTGCTCGCTGAGATCAAAGCCGAATTCGAGCGCACACGTTTGACACGTTAAGCTGCCGCTTTTCGTCCGCCTGGCAACATAAGAACCCGCTGTAAACCGGTCCGGGACCGGTACAGCGGGTTCTTTGTCGTCCGGCCGGAGCCGGAACTTCGCGAGTCCTCGAGCCGCATAAGGCTTGCGCGGCGTCACGTCCTTTTCAGCTCGAAGCGCTGAGCGAACAGGGAGATGCAATAGTTGACGACGAAATACATCAGCGCAGCGAGCAGGAAGATCGGAACGATGAACTTCTGGGAAGAACCGTTGATGATCTGCGCGTTGTGCATCAACTCCGGCGCCGCAATGATAACGGTAAGCGACGTGTCCTTCAGCAGTGAAATAAACTGGCTGACGATCGGCGGAACCATTCGGCGCACCGCTTGCGGGAACACGATGTGCCAAAGCGTCTGCACATAGGTTAACCCGGAGGAGCGGGACGCCTCGATTTGCCCCTTGTCGATGGAGTTGAGCCCCCCGCGGATGATTTCGGCAATCATCGCCGATTCGAAAATCGTCAAGGAAATGATCGCGGACGTCAGAATGCTCATTTCCACACCGGTCACTTCCGGCACGGCGAAGTAAACGAAGAAAATAATGAGCAGCAGCGGCAGGTTCCGGATCACTTCGACGAGAACCGCCATGAGCTGGCTGAGCACGGGGATTTTCGAGTAACGGATGACCCCGACCAGACTGCCGATGACAAAACTTAAAATAATGGCGATAACGGCCATTTCCAGCGTTACGAGAAACCCTTTTAACAAAAACATCAGATTATCCGCGCTGTATGCACCTGAGAAATCCATTCCGACACCCCACTTTGACATTCACCGGATCTTGTCCCGTCCGGAACCGATTAAGCGCGCGCCATTCTTCTTTCGAGATACTGAACCAGCAGACTGAGCGGTATCGTCAGCACCAGATAGAAAAGCGCGACCCCGATATACACATTAAACGTATCGAGCGTATCGGAATTGATCAAATCCCCGAAATACATGAGATCCATGCCCGCGATAACGCCAAGTATGGATGAGTTCTTGATCAAGTTCAGAAACTGATTGCCAAGAGGCGGAATCACAATCTTGATCGCCTGGGGAAGAACGACGTGAATCATCGTCTGCCCGTAGGAAAGACCCGAAGAACGGGCCGCCTCCGCCTGGCCTGCGGGAACGGCCAGTATGCCTGCACGGATCGCCTCCGCAATAAACGCGGACGTGTAAATCGTCAAGCCGATCGTTCCAGCGGTAAACCCGTCCAGCGAAAGGCCGAACTCGGAAGACCCGTAATAAAAGAAGAAAATAATCAACAACAGCGGAATGTTCCGCACGAATTCCACATAGACCCCGCTGATCGCCCGCAGCGCTTTAAAAGGCGAGATCCGCAGGACGGCCACCAGCGTCCCCAGCAGGAAGCTAAGTACCAGCGAGAGAAGACTGACCATCACGGTATTGCCGAATCCTTCGATATATCTGTCCCAATTCTCTGTAATTACACTTAAATCCACCGGCAGCACCCCGATCTGTTCCTTCTAATAACGATATCCTGGAAGAAAACGGGACAAGCGGCCGGTCGGCCGCCTATCCCGCTCCGTTTTACTCGGCCGGTTTCTCGCCGATCCATTTCTCGTAAATTTTCGCGTATTCGCCGCTGTCCTTCAGTTCTTTCAGAACGTCGTTGACCGCTTTCGTGAATTCCGCGTCGCCTTTGCGGACCGCGATGCCGTACGGCTCATCCGTGAACGTGCCGCCTACGACTTCATAGCCCGGGTCCTGCTTCGTCATTCCGTAGAGAATGGCGTTATCCGTCGTCAAAGCTTCCCCTTTGCCGGATTTCAGGGCCGTGAACGCCTCCTGGTAATTTTCAAATTCCAGTACCTGCGCGTCCGGGGCTTTGGCACGGATATTTTTCGCGGAAGTGGAACCTTTTACGGACAGGACTTTGACGCCCTTCTTCTTCACGACGTCGTCGATCGACTTAATGTCGCTGCCTTTTTTAACGAGCAGGGATTGGCCCGCCTTGAAATAGACGTCCGTGAAATCCACTTCTTTCTTGCGCTCTTCCGAAATCGTCATCGTCGCAATGATGGCGTCGATATCTCCTTTTTGAAGCATCGGAATCCGCGTCTTGGAAGTCACTTCTTTCAGTTCGACTTTCGTTTCGTCACCGAGCAGCTTTTTGGCGATCGCTTTGGCGATATCGATATCGAAGCCGTTGACTTGGCCCGTTCCCGGATCTTTCAAACCGAACAGGTTTGTATCGAATTTGACGCCGACTACGAATTTGCCGCGCTGCTTGATCGCATCGAGCGTTTTCGTATCCGTCGTCGGGGCTGCGGAGCCGCCCGGAGTCGATCCGCCTGTCGATCCGCCGGTATCTTTGGCTTTGCCGCAGGCGCCCAGCACCAGAATAAAGGTAAGCAGAATCATGCCGATTTTAAAAGGCTTCCAAACTTTCATAAGTAGACCCCTTCCTTTTCTCGCTTCTGTATTGGGTTAAACCGCATATCCCTTAATCAGTTAATGCGCAAACAGACGGCTCAAGAACAATTTGGCCCGTTCTTCCCGCGGATTCTCGAAAAATTGTTTCGGAAGCGCTTCCTCGACGATTTGGCCCTGGTCCATAAACACGACCCTGTCCGCCACTTCACGCGCAAAGCCCATTTCGTGGGTTACGACGACCATCGTCATCCCTTCCTTTGCCAGCGTCTTCATCACGTCGAGAACTTCTCCGATCATCTCGGGGTCGAGCGCGGAAGTCGGCTCATCGAACAGCATGATGTTCGGCTCCATGGCAAGCCCCCGGGCAATCGCCACGCGCTGCTGCTGTCCTCCGGAAAGCTGAGATGGAAAAGATTGCGCTTTATCGGGAATTCCTACCTTTTCCAAATAAAGCATCGCGCGCTTCTCCGCTTCGGCTTTGGAGAGCCCCAGCACCTTAACGGGAGCCAGCGTGATGTTGTCGATGACTTTTTTGTGAGGATACAGATTGAAATGCTGAAAAACCATGCCGATTTCCCGCCGGAGCTTGTTGATGTCGGTTTTCTTGTCGTTCACCCGAACGCCTTCCACCGTCAGCTCCCCCTGCTGGATCGCTTCCAGCCGGTTAATGCAGCGCAGCATCGTGCTTTTACCCGATCCCGAAGGACCGATGACGACGACGACTTCGCCTTTTTTCACTTCGAGGTTGATGTTCTGCAGCACGTGAAATGATCCATAATACTTGTTGACATTCGTAAAATTAATCATGGCATCCCCCTCTTTGTCAGCATGGCGTTCTTCTTTATAATGTAGGAACTGGTAGGAACGCCTAACAATACCCGCTATGCGTATATGGGTAGTTTGCTATTCATTAGACTAATTTTTCAATTTTGAAACAGGCAGACTATCCAAATTAAGGAACTTTTATAAGAAATCTTTATGACCCAAACGAGACCAACATGACCTAAATTCACTTTTACATGAAAAAAAGCCCCTTTGAGGGGGCTTTTGGTTACGCACCGGCGTATTTTATAACTTTTTTTCCATTCTATTAAGTAGGAATCCTGATCGTTCAGCTGTCGGTCAGAGAAGGCCGGGAAGCGCCCGTCCTCTCCCCCGGCATTTCAGGCAGGGGCGCGGGCACGGCGGGAGTCGCCACCATTTCGTCCTTCCCTTTCCTGCCCTGACTGCGGATAAACAGCCAGATGCCGAACAGCAGCAGGCAGCCCGCTCCGATCTGGATGCCGGTTATCGCTTCGCCGAGCAGGAAGAATGCGAGCACCGTCGAGCCGAGCGGCTCACCGAGTACGCTCATGGACACGGTCGCGGCCTTCACATATTTCAGCAGCCAATTGAAAAGGTAGTGGCCGAACATCGTCGGTACGATAGCGAGCAGCAGGAACATGAGCCAGTCATTCTGCGAATAGCCCGTAAGCGGCGTCCCCTGCACAACGTTGTAGACGCCGAGAGCGGCGGCGGCCGCCAGGAAGACGAAGAAGCTGTACACGAACGCGGACATGGACTGCCGCATCGTTTTGCCGAGCAGCATATGAACGGCAACGGCCGCGGCGCTGACGATGGACAACAGATCGCCTTTCAGGGCTTCCCCGGAGAACCGGAAGTCCCCCCAGCCGATCATGGCGGCCCCGATCATCGCGATCAGCATGCCGATCACCGTGCCCCAGCTGTTCTTCTGGCGGAACAGCCAGTACGCCCCGATCATCACAAAGATCGGTTCCAGCGTAAGCAGCGCCGTTGAAGAAGCGACGGTCGTATAGCTGAGAGACGCCATCCAGAGCAGAAAATGCAGGGCCAGGAATAAGCCCGAGCCGACCAGGCCGAATACCGATTTCCAGCGGATCGCTTTGATCTCCGCCGTGTATTTGAACAGAAACGGCAGCATAATCAGATTGGTGAGCAGCAGGCGGTACATGGCGGTCACGGCCACGGGAGCCTCGCTCCAGCGGACAAAAATGGCAGAGAAAGAGATTCCGATAATGCCGACGATAAATGCGAGAGGCACCGGAATCATAGGTTTGTCGTTCGAATGTGTCGTCATGATTTCCGTGTTCCTTTACCAAGGGTCAATTTATGTACTCGGATCAGTATACCTGATTTGCAAAAGAAGGGCTATCCTTCGGCGCAAAAAAATAACCTGAGCCCGCCGGGGCAAAGGTTATGAAAAAAAGATCCGACGGACGGCTACTTTCCACGATACCCGTCCGTAAGACAAGTATATCGTACATCACTTCGTATATATACGTGTATATATTACCAGTCTGACTAAATAGGCAGATGCATCCGCACCTCAATCTGATACGGTTAGTCCAGTACGGCGGAAATGTGCTTGGACGTTACCGACCAGTGGGAAGTGTTCCATTCCGCAAACTTGTCCTTCACGTAAATAATTTGCGGTGAAGCGTGCTTCACACCGACATCCTCGGCAATTTTATTGGAGACCGGGCGGGATTCGATGACCTTGACGAGGTAGTAGTTTACCTTCTCGTTCGGGTTCTTACCCAAATATTCGTCGTATTCTTCCAGTGCGCTGGCGCTGACCGGGCAAGTTGTGCTGTGCTTAAGCATAACGAAAGGCTTCTCCGCGGATTGATCGAAAATCTCGTTCCATTGTTCCAATGTAGTGACTTCAGTCCAATTTGCCATGTTGATTTCGCTCCCTTCCATACTTCCTGTTTATAAGGATTATAAATAGTATAATGAATTATTCAATTGTACACAACCGGATCAAACTCCCGCAAACGACCGGCGCTCCCCCGTTTATGCAAAAAAACCCGAAGAGATCGCCTCTTCAGGTTCTTTTTCAACTAAATCCGTCTCTCAGATTACCCGGAAGGTTCCGGTTCCGAAGGTGCCCAGGCGTCCTTCCGCATCCGTGACCCGGCCGATGGCCGTCAGCATTTTCCGCGACTGGTGGACAATTTCCGCCGTCACGTACAATTCGCCGGGCTGCATGGGCGCCACGAACTGCACATTCAGATTCGTCGTTACGATTTTGTCGTCGGGTCTTGCGAGCATGAGCACGACGCCCATGGCGTTATCCAGCATGGAAGAGGTGACTCCCCCATGAACAATTCCGATCAGATTGAGATGATGCTGCTGAGCGACAAGCCGGACCACGACTTTGTCCGCGGCGGCCTCCACGATTTCACAGCCGAGATACTCCCAAAACGTGTTTCTTGCACGTTCCATCAGATGCTGAAACTGCGGGCTGACTGCATTCTTTGGTTCCATCGGGTTCCCTCCCTTCTCTATTAGCGCCATTATACCGGGATGTTCCGGAAAGAAAAAGCCCCGCTGCGGGGCTCAAGCGATGGAGAGGGCCGGAAAAGCGGCTCCCTTATTCTTTCGCGGCGGAAATTTGCTGGAGTTCTTCCTCAAGCAGTCTGCGGCGCAGAACTTTGCCGACCATCGTTTTCGGAAGCTGTGTCCGGAATTCGTACCGGCGCGGAACCTTGAAAGCCGCCAGACGCTCCCGGCACCACGTATTGAGCTCCTCTTCCGAAAGGATTTCGCCTTCCCTTACGATAACGAAGGCTTTCACAGTCTCTCCCCGATAAGGGTCCGGTATTCCGATCACGACCGCCTCCTTGACGGCCGGATGTTCGAAAAGTACTTCTTCGATTTCCCGCGGATAAATATTGAAACCGCCTGCGATAATGATATCTTTTTTCCGGTCCACGATCGAAAAATAACCTTCCTCGTCCACGCGGGCCATGTCTCCGGTGTAGAGCCAGCCGTTCTTGAGCACCGCCTCCGAGTCATGCGGACGGTTCCAGTACCCTTTCATGACCTGCGGCCCCTTCACGACCAGCTCGCCGATTTCGCCGATTCCCGCCTCCTCTCCGGTTGCGGGGTCCACGACTTTGGCTTCCGTATCCGGAAACGGAATGCCGATCGAGCCGATCTTCCTTCTTCCCCAGATGGGATTCGCGTGCGTCACCGGAGACGCTTCCGTTAAGCCGTAGCCTTCGATCAGGCGTCCGCCCGTCAGCTCTTCGAATCTTTCCTGCACTTCCAGAGGCAGCGGAGCGGACCCGCTGATGCATACATTAATGGACGACAAATCATACGACCGGATGTCCGGATGATTAATAAGGGCAATGTACATGGTCGGCGCGCCCGGAAATACCGTCGGCTTCAGCTTTGAAATGAGGCCCAGGATTTCGCTCACTTCAAACTTCGGCACGAGCACCATCATGCCGCTGCGGACGACCGCCTGATTCATGAGCACGGTCATGCCGAACACATGAAAAAACGGAAGCGCTGCCAAGTAGATTTCCTCCCCGTCTGCCGCCTTATGGAACCAATGCTTCGTCTGCAGCGTGTTGGCGATGAGGTTCATGTGCGTGAGCATGACGCCTTTCGAAAGCCCTGTCGTTCCACCGGTATACTGGAGCAGCGCCACATCCTCGGCCGCATTCACTTCCTCCATGACGGGTATCGCCGAAGACGCGGCAAGCAAGGTGCGGAAGGAACGAACGGACTCGCTCCACGGAACGCTCAGATCCGCCCCGTCCCGCTTCGCTTTGATCGGGTACAGGATATTCTTCGGAAAAGGCAGATAGTCTTTCAAAGAAGAAACGATGATGTGCCTCAGGTGTGTTCTCGGCATAACCGCGGCGACCCTCCGGTACAGCAGATCCAGGGTAACGATCGCGACGGCGCCGGAATCGAGAAGCTGATGCTCCAGCTCCCGCTCCATATAAAGCGGGTTCGTCTGAACCACCACTGCGCCGGCAAGCAGCGCCCCGTAATAGGCGATGACGCTCTGGGGGCAGTTGGGCAGCATAATCGCCACCCGCTCCCCTTTCTTGACGCCGAGCTGCCTCAGTCCGTTGGCGAACCGGTAGCACGCCTCCATCAGCTGGCCGTACTTGATTTTCTTGCCCATAAAATAAAGGGCAGGCAGCTGCGGATTTTTCCCGGCCGCCTGCACCAGGAAGTACGCTAAATTGTGCCTGGGATACTCGTAAGTCGAGGCGACTTCACTTTCGTAGTGATGCAGCCATGGCTTAGCCGAATCCATACAAGATCATCCCTTTCGCGGGCCATATCGTCAGATGACGTATTTCTCAGCAGCTATGACACGAGCCGCAATTTCGCGCTTCAGTCCGACCGCGTCGACCGGCGTGCTGCGCGTGAGCTTCTTCAGAACGGAGAGCTGAGTGCGCAGCACGTCACCGGTTTCCATGGCGGCCAGCGTATCCTTGGCGAGACGCTCGATCTGGGCAAACGCCTCCTGAACGAAGATGTCCGTCATTTGGATCGCGTTCTTCGCTTTCACTTCGCCGGATTTCGCGATGAGCTTGCGCGTACGCACCAGCGTCGTTTCCATGGCGTAAATCTGAATCATCATATCCGCCAGGTTGCTGAGCACTTCCTGCTGCTTCTCCAGGTTCATGCCGTATTTCTGTACGGCGGAGCCGCCCGCCATCAGGAATACTTTTTTCGCCATAGCGGTCAGATGGGCTGCCTGCTCCAGCGTTTCGTCGAAAGTCTGACCCGGAATAAGCTGCATCAGCTCGGACTGCAGAGCCTGCGCTTTGCCCATGAGATCAAGCTCGCCCTTCATCGCTTTCTTGAGCAGCGTTCCCGGAATGAGAAGGCGGTTGATTTCGTTCGTTCCTTCAAAAATCCGGTTGATCCGCGAATCCCGGTAAATCCGTTCGATTTTATACTCTTGAATGAAGCCGTAACCCCCATGAATCTGCACGCCTTCATCGGCCACGAAATCAAGCGCTTCCGATGCGAACACCTTGTTAATGGAGCATTCCAGCGCATACTCGGCGATCGCTTTGGCGGACTGCTGCCCCGCTTCCGCGCTGTTGTGGTCGAGGTTCTGGAGCGCCGTGTCGATCATGCCGGATGTGCGGTACACGATGCTTTCCGTTACATACGTACGGATATTCATTTCCGCGAGCTTCTTGCCGATCAGCGGGAAGGAAGAAATCGGCTGCCCGAACTGCGTACGGGTATTGGCGTATTTGGCACTGAGCTCGATGGCTTCCTTGCTGGCGCCGAGACAGCCCGCTCCCAGCTTGAATCGACCAATGTTCAAAATGTTAAATGCGATAATATGGCCGCGTCCGACCTCCCCGAGCAGATTTTCGACCGGCACATGCACATCTTCAAAATAGAGCGGGCATGTAGACGATCCTTTAATGCCCATTTTTTTCTCCTCCGGTCCGACGGAGAACCCTTTCAGATTGCGTTCCACGATAAAGGCGGTAAAATCTTTGCCGTCCACCTTGGCGTACACGATAAAAATATCCGCAAAGCCCGCGTTGGTGATATACAGCTTAGAGCCGTTCAAGATATAATGCTGTCCGTCATCCGACAGCTTTGCCGTCGTTTTCGCGCCCAGCGCATCCGAACCGGAAGTAGGCTCCGTCAGGCAGTAGGCCGCGATTTTTTCGCCCGTGGCAAGCTCGGGCAAATATTTCCGCTTCTGCTCCGGCGTACCGAAGAAGACGATCGGCAGGGTGCCGATTCCGACGTGGGCGCCGATCGACAAGGCAAAGGCGGACGCTTTGGACAAGTTTTCGTTAATGACGGTCGAGCTGATTTTATCGAGCCCGAGTCCGCCGTATTCCTCCGGCACATCCGCGCCCAGCAGACCGATTTCTCCCGCTTTGCGCATCAGTTTGACGGTCAGCTCGTAGTCGAGTTTCTCAATTTCTTCGTCTTTCGGCAGCACTTCTCCTTCTACGAAGTCGCGGGTCGTCTCCATCATCATTCGCTGTTCTTCGGTAAAATCCTCCGGGGTTACGAGAGCGTTTACATCCAAATCTTCGATTACAAAACTTCCGCCTTTGGTCAACTTTCTCGTTTCAATCATATGCAATCTCTCCTTTAATGGATTCATATGCGAAGATAAGCTTGCTCTATTTCCGTTTCCGCCGCTTCCTGCTGACCGGTGGACGGTTCGGTTAACCCGCGCAAGGACGAAGCCGCTCTCTGGAGCCGTGAGGGTTCCAAAAGACCGCCTCACGGCTCCTTCAATCCGCGGACCCGTGAGCCGGCAAACCGTGCTTTGACGCCCGAACGACCGGACCTGTTATTCTCCGTAAACTTCAAACACCCCGGCCGCTCCCATTCCGCCTCCGATGCACATCGACACGACACCGTACCCGCCGCCTCTGCGTCTCAGTTCGTGAACCAGACTGGCCGTCAGCTTCGTGCCCGTACATCCCAGCGGATGACCGAGCGCGATCGCACCGCCGTTGACGTTCACCTTCGCTTCGTCCAGCTTCAGCTCGCGTATAATGTGCACGCACTGGGAAGCGAACGCTTCGTTGATCTCGTACAAATCCACCTGATCCTGCGTGATCCCGGCCTGCTTCAACGCCTTCGGAATCGCTTCGACCGGCCCGACGCCCATGATCTCGGGCGCTACACCCGCCAGGGCGAAGGAGCGGAATGCCGCGAGCGGCTTCAAGCCCAGCTCCTCCGCTCGCTCGCGGCTCATCAGCACAGCCGCCGCTGCGCCGTCGCTCGTCTGCGAGGCGTTGCCGGCCGTTACGCTGCCTTTCAGCGCAAAGGAGGGACGCAGCTTCGCGAGCACACCGGTTGTCGTATCGGCACGGACGCCTTCGTCCGTGTCGAGCACGACCGGCTTCTCCCAGCGCTTGCCGCCGGCGTCCACCCCTTTCACGCTCGTTTCGACGGGAACGATCTCCTCCTTAAACCGGCCCGCGGCAATCGCGGCAGCCGCTTTGCGGTGGCTCTCCGCCGCAAAGGCGTCCTGATCCTCGCGGGAGATACCGAACCGCTGCGCGACGTTCTCCGCCGTGTGTCCCATACCCATGTAAACTTCGGGCATCTCCACGGCCAGCTTCGGATGCGGCGACAGCTTGAACCCGGTCATAGGCACGTGGCTCATGCTTTCCACGCCTCCGGCAATGATCACGTCGGCCTGCCCGAGCATGATCCGCTCCGCCGCATAGGAGATGGACTGCAGCCCGGACGAGCAGAACCGGTTGATCGTGACGGCCGGAACCGCAGCCGGGAAACCCGCGTACAGGGCCATCGTCCTGGCGAAGTTCAGCCCCTGCTCGCCTTCCGGCATCGCGCAGCCGATGATGATGTCCTCCACGTCCTCCTTGCGCAGTCCCGGCGCCCGTCTGACCGCCTCGTTCAGGACGATGCGCCCGAGATCTTCGGCCCTTGTCTGGGCAAGACTGCCTTTCTTCGCTTTGCCTACCGGAGTGCGCACTATCGATACAATGACCGCTTCTTTCATTGTGTTCTCCCCTCGCTTCGTCCTGAATTAGTTGCGCAGCGGCTTGCCTTTGGACAGCATATGCTGCATCCGCTGCTGGGTTTTCGGTTCGCCGCACAAGCTCAGGAACGCCTCGCGCTCCAGATCCAGCATGTACTGTTCCGACACCAGGCTTCCGGCCGGAACGTCTCCTCCCGCGAGCACGTGCGCCAGTTTGTTCGCGATAAGCTGATCGTGGTCGCTGATGTAACCGCCCAGCTTCATCGTATACGACGCGATTTGCAGCACCGCTTTGCCACTGTCGCCAACGACCCGGATTTTCTCTTCCTGCGGAAGCACATAGCCTTCGCGGTCCATAGCCAGCACCGCCTGCTTGGCGGTATAAATCCGGTGATCGCCGTTCAGAACGACGGAATCTCTAGGGCCCATATAGCCGAGCCGCTTCGTATCGTAGCCGCTGGCAGACACCTTCGCCATCCCGATCGTTTCGAAGTAACGGTTGATGTACGGCTGAAGATCCACCTCGGGATCGCCCGCGGCAAGCCGGCTGCTCCGCAGCGCCATTTCCTTGCAGCCGCCTCCGGCCGGAATGACGCCGACCCCCACTTCGACCAAGCCGAAGTAAGTTTCCGGCGAGAAAATAATCCGATCGGCCGGCAGACACGCTTCGACACCGCCTCCGAGCGTCATGCTGTGAGGCGCGGCGACGACCGGCTTCTCCAGCTTTTTCAGCGTCATCATGGAGTTCTGGAACAGCCGGATGATGCTGTCCACTTCATCCCACTCCCCGTCCTGCGCTTCCATGAGCAGGATCATCACGTTCGCTCCCACGCAGAAGTGACGGCCTTCATTGGCGAGGACCAACCCGCGGTAATTGCGCCTCACCTCTTCCGTGCTTTTCTGCACCATGGTCAAAATATCGGCGCCAATCGCATTGTTAGGCGAATGAAACTCCAGACACGCCACGCCGTCGCCGATGTCGATCAGACTCGCGCCGCTATTGCTCAGAATGACTTTGTTCTGCTGCTTGAGCGCTTTTAGCGAGATATGCTCCGGACGCGTGTCGACTTCCTTGTACGTGCCCTGGTTGTAATAAAACGTCATGCCATCACGCTTTTCGTAAAAAGCGGTGTGTCCGGCCGCAAGCCATTCCTTCACCCAGGCGGGAACGGTTTCGCCTTCTTGTTCCATTCTTGTGACCGAGCGCTCCAGACCGATGACGTCCCACAGCTCGAAAGGCCCCAGATCCCAGTTGAAGCCCCACTTCATCGCATTGTCGATCTCCACGATGGAATCCGCGATTTCTCCCAGTTTGCCGGCCGAATAAAGCAGAACGGGTTTGATTACATTCCAGGCCAGCTCGGAATATTTATCCGGTGTAGAAAGCAGCGTTTTGATTTTACCGGCCGTGCCTTTGGCGTTCTTGGCCGCTTCCAGTGACGCAGAGGAAATTTTCCGCGACGGCGCATATTCCATGGTCCCGAGATGGAGGGCCTGGATTTCTTTTCCTTTTTCATTTTTTATCTTCTTATAAAAACCCTGCCCCTTCTTCTCGCCGATCCACCCCCGCTCCACCATGCCAGTCAGCTCCGCAGGAACGTCGAAAATCGTTTTCTCCGCTTCGTTATCGACCAGGTCGTAAACATTCCTTGCTACGTGAACGAACGTATCGAGCCCGACGAGATCCAGCGTGCGGAACGTGGCGCTTTTCGGACGTCCAAGCGCGGGGCCCGTTACGGCATCGACTTCTTCCACGGTATAACCTTTCTCCAGCATTTCCCGGAGGGTGACGAGCAGCCCGTACGTGCCGATCCGGTTGGCGATAAAGTTCGGCGTATCCTTGGCCGTTACGACGCCTTTTCCGAGCCTCTTCTCGCAAAAATCAGCCATGAAGCGGAGAATTTCGGGATCGGTAGATTCTCCCGGAATAATTTCAAGCAGCTTCATATATCTCGGCGGATTAAAGAAATGAGTGCCTAAAAAGTGCCGCTTGAATTCCGGACCGCAGTCCTCCGCCATCGCTTGAATGGAAATCCCGGACGTATTGGAGGACACAATCGTTCCCGGCTTCCAGACCTGCTCGATCCGGGCCAGGAGCTGCTTCTTCGCGTCCAGGCGTTCCACGACCACTTCGACAATCCAGTCGACGCCCGATAATCGGGCCAGATCGTCTTCCAGGTTTCCGGGTGTGATGCGCGCCGCAAACGCTTCGCTGTACAGCGGTGCCGGATTCGTTTTCTTCAGCCTCTCAATCGCTCCCGCCGCCAGGCGGTTTCTCACTTTCGGCTGCTCCAGAGTCAGACCCGCTTTCGTCTCCTCGTCCGTCAAAACCGTCGGAACAATATCCAGCAGCAGGCACGAAATACCCGCACCCGCCAAGTGTGCCGCAATGGCCGCTCCCATCACGCCGGAGCCGATAACGGCCGCTTTCTGAATCTGATTCACCATGTCGGATTCCCTCCTGATCTTCGTCTGCCGTCCGGCCGCTTGATCTTACGAAACGGTCTGGAACGGCGCCGGTGCCTTCGCACCAAATACGGATTCTTCGAGTATTTCCGCGATATCCCGGGTTTTGACCGTTTCTTCGGCTTCTTTCATTTTCGTGCCGTCTTCCATCATGGTCAGGCAGTACGGACAAGCCGATGAAATCACCGTCGGGTTAACCTCCAGCGCCTGCTCGGTCCGGGCCAGGTTGACTCTCTTGCCGGCCGTTTCCTCCATCCACATCATGCCTCCGCCCGCGCCGCAGCACATCCCATTCTCACGGGAGCGGGTCATTTCAACCAATTCCACGCCGGGAATCGCTTTGAGCACATTGCGGGGCTGATCGTAGACGTTATTGTAACGGCCGAGGTAACACGAATCGTGATACGTGATCCGTTCGTTCACCTCATGGCGCGGAGTCAGCTTTCCGGTGCGGACCAGTTCATCCAGAAGTTCCGTGTGGTGAAGAACCTCGGCTTCCAGTCCGAATTCGGGATATTCGTTCTTCAAGGTGTTGTACGTATGCGGACAGGCGGTCACGATTTTGCGCACCCCGTATTTCCGGAAAATCTTACTGTTTTCCTCGCAGAGCTGCTGGAATAAAAACTCGTTCCCCAGCCGTCTCGGGGTATCGCCGGAGTTCTTCTCTTCGTTGCCGAGAATGGCGAAATTGACGTTCGCTTCGTTCATAAGTCGGACGAGCGAACGCGTGATTTTGCGGCTCCGGTTGTCGTAAGAGCCCATCGAACCGACGAAAAACAGGATGTCGAATTCCGGGTTTTCTTTGACCGTCGGAACGCTTAGTTCGCCTTCGGGATCGATTTCCTGCACCCATTTGGCCCGGTCGTTGCGCGAAATTCCCCACGGGTTGCCCTGGCGCTCGATGTTCTGCATAGCCCGCTGGCCGTCATGCGGCATGGAGCCCTGCATCAGGACGAGATGCCTGCGCAAATCGACGATTTTGTCCACATGCTCGTTCGCTACCGGACACTGGTCTTCGCAGTTGCGGCACGTCGTGCAGGACCAGATTTCCTCTTCGGTCATGACATCGCCGACCAGCTCCATCTCCTGCGGCTTTTTGCCCGTCGTCACCCAAGAGTGCTTCTGCGCGTTCATCGTCGGACCGATATCGGTGATGCCCGAGCCGTTCCATGCGCCCAGCTCATGTCCATCGGCGTTCATCTCATGAACCGAACTTCCCGAGAAAGCTAATGCGGGCACCCAAGGGGATTTGCTCGTAACCGCCGCCCCCTTCTCCGTCAAGTGATCGCGCAGCTTCACGATCATATGCATCGGCGAGAGCATTTTACCGGTGCCCGAGGCGGGACACACGTTGGTGCAGCGCCCGCATTCCACGCAGGCATACAGGTCAAGCATCTGCTTCTGCGTCAAGTCTTCGATCTTACTGAGGCCGAAAGATTCCGCTTCCTCGTCTTCCAGATCCAGCTTCCGCAGCCGTCCGGCAGGTTCCCGTCTTTTCAGCAAAATATTAAGAGGAGCCGTAATGAGATGAAAATGCTTGGACTGGGGCACATAGACCAGGAACGCCAGCAGAATGAGCAGGTGCGCCCACCAGAACACGTGATACAGAACGGCGGCCGCCCCAAGAGATATCCATCCGAACGCAGATGCCAGCACGGACGAGATCGGTGCCATGCCGGAAGACTCCAGCCCTTCCCGGATCCGGTCGAAAGCAAGCGTGAGAAGCACCGAAACCATCAGACTGAAAATAAAGTAGACGACCAGGCTCGGCTTCCATCCTCTCTTCAGCCGTTTCAGCTTCTCTCCGTACCGGCGGTATGCGGCGTAACCCATGGCGATCAGAATAGCCGCTACCGTGATTTCCTGGATCAGACCGAACGCTTCGTAGCCTGGAAGCGGCAGCCCGTGACCGGAAAGTCCTTTGACGATAATATCCAGCGCGCCGAACTGAAGAATAATGAACCCGTAAAAAATAACGATGTGCATGATGCCGCTTTTCTTGTCCTTGAGCAGCTTCGTCTGGCCGAACACTTCAACGGCGAAATCTTTCAGCCTTTCCCCGATCTGTCCTCCCCAATCGACCGGCTGCCCAAGCTTCACATATAGGTAACGGTGGTACACCGCCTTGGCGAACAGGTAAATGCCGAATCCCGTCACGCCCAGAAACAGAATCAACTGCACGATCGCTCCCGGCATCGGAAACAACCCCTTTCTCGGATGCTATACACTTTTCTCTCATTTCCACCATATAAAGCGTTTACATGACCCGAGCAAACAAAAGCATGGTTCTCCTGACTAACGTTCGGATCAAACATGCTTTTCTCATGGTGCCATAACCTCGGAACTTCGCCTTGACAGCGGGTCATTCAGTCATTGACATTGCCCTGGATCTATTTTATGATGGCTGTAGAAAATGAATGAGTATTCATTCACTATTTAATTCGTATTTTAGCACCGAGGTGATTCCATGACAAGCAAAAAAAAAGAAAAATATGATTTAATTCTCGAAGCTGCGTTGAAAGTATTCGCCGAACACGGGTTTCACCGCTCTCAGGTTTCCAAGATTGCCAAAGCGGCCGGCGTCGCGGACGGTACGATTTATTTGTACTTCAAAAGAAAGGAGGATATTCTTATCTCCTTGTTCCGTGAGAAGCTCGGTGAGCTTGTAGGCAAGTTCCATATGCATATCGAGCAGACCACCGGCGTTAAGGAAGCGCTTCGCAAAGTTTGCGAGATCCATTATACGGAGCTGGAAAATAACGTCGATCTCGCCTTCGTCACTCAGATCGAGCTTCGGCAAAGTTCGCTTGAGCTTCGCAAAGAAATAGGAAAAGCCGTTAAGCCGTATATTGAATTAATCGAGAAACTTCTTGTGCAGGGCGTCGAGGAGAAATTGTTCCGGGCCGATCTCGATGTGAAGCTGACCCGTCTGCTGCTGTTCGGAGCGATGGACGAAGTCGTCACCTCCTGGCTCATTTCCGGACGCAAATATTCGTTGTCCGCTCAGGTGGACGGCACCGTACAGTTCTTTCTTCAGGGAATTCAGGCTTAAAAGCCGATTATCCATAGAGGATACTCATTTCAAAAGAGGAAGGGGACACCAGCGATGGACATTTTCGTGCTGCTGAAACAAACGTTTGATACCGAGGAAAAAATCGTGCTTGAGAACGGACAAATTTCAGAGGATGGAGTCAAGTTTGTCATCAATCCCTATGACGAATATGCAGTGGAGCAGGCTATTCAGCTCCGCGACGAGCAGGGAGGCAAAGTCGTCGTCGTTTCCGCCGGCCCGGAGCGTTCCGCAGAGGCCCTGCGAAGCGCGCTCGCGATGGGAGCCGACGAAGCCGTCCTGATCAACGATGAGCGCATAGGCGGCGATGAGCATGCCGTGGCCCAGGCGCTTCATGCTTTCCTGTCCCGGGAAGCGTACGATCTTGTTCTCGGCGGAAACTTCTCCGTCGACAACGGCGCCGGCCAGGTGGCCGTCCGTCTCGCGACCCTGCTCGGTATCCCCCACGTCAGTTCGATTACGAAGCTGGAGATCGCCGGCGGGAAGGCGAATGTACATCGCGACGCCGAAGGGGACCTGGAAGCGGCGGAAGTGACGCTTCCGGCGCTCTTCACGGCCCAGCAGGGATTAAACGAGCCCCGCTATCCTTCCCTGCAGGGAATCATGAAGGCCAAGAAGAAGCCATTCCGTGAAATCACACTGGACGATATCGGTCTCGGCTCGGTGGAATCCCGCACGGAACGCGTGGATCTGTTCCTGCCGCCTCCGCGCAAGGCCGGAAAAACACTCAAGGGCGAACCCGCGCAGACGGCTGCGGAGCTGGTGCGGCTTTTGCGTACGGAAGCGAAGGTTATCTGATTGGTCCTTTGATTTTTCCGCGGTCATTTTGCGCACTTATTCCCTTTATGAGTCCATATAGGAGGCGACTGAATCATGTCCAACACATACCTGATTGTAGCTGAAGCTAAAGGCGGCGCTCTTCGCCAGGTCTCTTTCGAAACGATCGGCGCGGCGAAGGCGGCTGCCGCCGAAGGGGATTCCGTTCTCGCCGCTCTGATCGGCTCTGGCGTATCCGGCCTAGCCGATGAACTGGCCGCATACGGCGCCCAGAAAGTTTACGTGACCGACCATGCCGATCTTAGGGACTACAACCCGGAAGCTTACGGCAAAGCGCTTCACGACATTATCCGGCAAGCGGAGCCCGATGCGGTCTTGTTCGGCCACACCGCCATCGGCAAGGACCTTGCCCCGCAGATCGCTTCCCTGCTCGGGGCCGGGCAGATTTCCGATGTGACGGCCGTTGAATCGGACGGCGGTAAAGCCGTGTTTACGCGCCCCATCTACGCGGGTAAAGCGCTTGAAAAGAAAGCGTTCACCTCGTTCCCGTGGGTCGTCACCGTCCGGCCCAACAACATTGCCGCTCCCGCTGCCGCGGAAGGCGCCTCGGCAGCGGTCGAAAACGTGGCGTACGAAGCTCCGTCCCTTCGTACGGTCATCCGCGAGGTCGTTCAGAAGACCTCGGGCAAAATCGACCTTGCCGAAGCCAAGGTCGTCATCTCCGGCGGGCGCGGCGTCAAGAGCGCCGACGGCTTCAAGCCGCTCGAGGAGCTGGCCGGCGTGCTCGGCGGAGCGGTCGGGGCGTCGCGCGGAGCCTGCGACGCCGGGTACTGCGACTATGCGATGCAGATCGGGCAGACCGGCAAGGTGGTCACGCCCGAGATTTACATCGCATGCGGCATCAGCGGCGCCATCCAGCATCTGGCCGGGATGAGCGGATCGCGGGTCATCATCGCGATCAACAAGGACCCGGAGGCGCCGATCTTCAAAGTCGCCGACTACGGAATCGTCGGAGACCTGTTCGATGTCGTGCCGCTGCTAACGGAAGAATTCCGCAAAGCGCTGTAACCCGCGGTTGCTCCACCCGTTCCTAGCAGCGTCAAAAAAGCCCCGAACACGCCGGTAAACCGGCTGTGCTCGGGGCTTTTCGCTGGACGGGCGGATGCGTGCCGCCGAGGTTCCGGCCTGGCTGCGCGGTTTTTACGCATCCAGGCTGTCTTCTTTCGGGGCGCTTCTTGCCCCGTGCGTGGTTTAACTCTCTCTCACGCCGCTTTGGTATAAGCACTTCGCATGATGAACGGCATACCGGCGTTATGCTCAAGCTTTTGGTGCTTTCAGGCTTTTGAGTTTGGCCGCTTCCTGTCTCACGGACGGCTTAAGCATACATCCGCCCTCAAATTTTCGCGGCCAGCACAAGCGACCCCCGGGGCTGTGTTCCCCCCGCATCCGGCTCCAGCGTAATGGCGACCGTGTCGTACTCCTGCGGCTCGAAGGTGTAATAGAGAGCGCCCGAGCCCCCCTGGGGCAGGAAAGTTCCCGCATTTACCTTCTGCTCGCCTTTGATGAGCCAGACCTGGAACGCCTGCGAATCCCGCAGGGCCGGAAGATTCTCGGCCTGTACAACCAGGTGGGTGCCCTTGGCGTCGATCACGATTGTTGCGAGGCCTTGCGCCACGATGCCTTCAACGGCAGGGTTCAGCTTCACCACTTTGTTCGCCTTCGATGCCTGTGAAGGCTGTCCAGCCAGCGTAAGCTGTCCCTGAAGCGAAGATACGCTTTGCTGGAGTGAGGCATTAAGTCCTTTCAGCGAACGGACATCCTCCCTCAGCTGCATGTTGACCCATCCGAGGATCACCGCAGCGGCGGCGATTCCCGTGCCGGCCGCCCACCTGATAAAGGTCCGGCTTCTTTTGCCCGCAGGTCTTCTCGCGGACACCGGTTCATGCTCTCCGGCCGGCACCGGTTCGGGTTCCGCCCTTCCGGCATTCTTTTGTAATTCGGCTGCTGCGGACGCGTCCGTTACACGATTTTGCGCCTGTGCCTGTTCCTGAAGAAGAGCACTTGCGCCTGTGAAAGGCGGTTGTCCGGAATGATCCGCTTCACTCTCCAGAATACGGCCAAGAACGCGCTGTTTCATTCCGTCCGGAACCGGGGCAGGCTTCGCCGTATAAGGAAGCAGATCCATTACAGCCTGCAGTTCTTCTCTTTCTTTCTTGCATGCCCCGCAGTGACTCAGATGCTCTTCCATCTGTTCTCTTTCGGACTGTGACAGTCCCCCGAGCATATAGAGTTCCAGCCATTCGCACATGTTAGGAAATTCTTGTCTGCTCATATGTGCGCTCCCTCCTTTCCCCGGCCCGCGAGCTTCTCCTTAAGCTGCTTCATGGCCAGCCTTACCCGGCTTTTTACCGTGCCAAGCGGAATCTCCTGTTTCTGGGATACTTCCTGATGAGTATATCCTTTAAAATAAATAAGATCGATCACTTTCTTCTGATCCTCGTTCAGATCCTCCATCGCCACAGCAAGCTCTTCTCCCATAAAACGGAGTTCCACTTCCTCTTCAGTCCCCCTGCTCCGGTCCGCCACCTGAAGCAGCTTATCCGGCTCGGCAAGCTGCCCGGACGTGCGCGTCTGTTTCCTGCGAAGCGTGTCAATGGCAATGTTGCGGGCTATCGCGAACATCCATGTTGACAGCTTGCCCTGGGAGTCCTCGTACCGCTCGGCATGATTCCAGATGCGCAGGAAAAGCTCCTGAACAACCTCTTCCGCCATCATCGAATCTTTGACAATGCGATAGGCGAACGAATACATCGGACGTTCGTAACGGTCGTACAATTGCTCCAGCGCCTGGGGCTGCTTTAGAGCGATACGGCGCACCAGCTGCGCATCTTCCGGCCACTCATTCATGTTGGAGCTCCTTTCCACCAAAGATCGCCCTTATCTTCCATTTCGTAAAAAGTGTGGAGTTGGATTCCTTTTGCACCGATAAATTTTTTTGTAAAAATGCCGTTGACCCCCTCTGTTTGTATCACCAGCAAAATTAACCATAATACGAGGTTTTTTAAACGGCCATTCTCCTATCGTACTCTAAAACAAAACGGACCTCACGGGTCCGTTTATTACAATCAAGTCTGCTCACACTCAAATTCATCCGGCTCCTGCGTACCGGGTTTGCGTTATTCATGGCGCTCACGTGTAAGTTTTGCCCCAAGCCACTTCCAGATCGCATATAGCGCCGTGCCCGACGCTGCGGCAAATGCCATTGTCCGGGCTTCCAGCAAATACGATTGACCGGTCTCCAGCCCTCCTCCGGCTTCAACTGCCGAAGACCAGCCCGCTCCGCAGTAAAAAGCGTAGAGAACGAATAAGAGCATGCACAGGAGCGTTTTCAGACTTGCCGCGAATCCTTCCGCTCTTTTATAGCCCATATAACGTAAACAGCCGCTAAAAAGGATCACCGTCAGAAGAAGAACCGAAGCCCACTCCTGCCTGGAAACAAAGCCCGCCGGCTCGTTTTTGCCCAGATGATAGATCCAATACGCATGTTCGGCCAATCCGATCAGCAGAATGACCGGGACCGCCGTCCGGTACGCCCTGCTTTTCACAATCCGCTCTGTCCGGGGCGAAGAAAAAATGCGGTTTCTCCTTTTCTCTGCCTCTTTTCGCTGTTCAGCCGGCAACACCGTTTCCTCCCCGCCTAAGAATTAGGGTTCCGCTAACACTATACGGGTTTCTTGCAGGAAACATGTCTGATAAGGACAAGCGACGGTTTACCTTATCTTCATCTGACAACATTTGCCACCCCTTCCATCCTGCTATAAACTGTAGAAGAAGGCTTACCGCATTTTTTTCCGCCCGCCCGATGGATTCGATTTAAAAATTCCGGATTACCCGCCGGAGCTTAGCCGGCCGACGGACAGGCGTGCTCGGAAATAATACCGGGCCGGATGCGCTTGGCGGTTCAACCCTTCCGGGAGCAGCAAAAAGCCGAGACCCATAGGCCCCGGCTGCGCGCAGGAGTAGCGATTAGTACAGTTTATCCAGAACAGATTTCGCCGTGTGCTCCAAAGCCCGGTACGTCTGATCCTTCATTTGCATGGCAACGGCCGTAGATAAAATATCCAGCAGATGGATCTGCGCCAGCTTCGAGGAGAAGGCTCCGCCCTGCAGAGGTGTTTCTTTCGCCGTAGCGAGAAGAACGACATCACTCTGATTCGCAATCGGCGAGCGGGCGTGGTTGGTCAGGCAGATGATGTAAGCGCCTTTCTGCTTGGCCAGGCGGACAGCGTCGACAAGATCTTTGGTGCTGCCCGACGAAGAAATACCGACGACAACATCGCCTTTCTCCACCAAAGACGCGTTCATGGCAATAATATGGCCGTCGGTACCGGCGTCCACATTAAATCCGAGCCTCATGAACCGGTATTTGGCATCCTGGGCGGTAATCCCCGAGGACCCTACTCCGAAAAACAAAATTTTTCGTGCCGCCAGAATAGCGTCGATCGCTTGCTGCAGCTCCTGAACGTTAAGCAAAGATGTCGAGTTCTGCACCGCCTGCGAGTTTTGGGAGGTCATTTTCTTCATGATCTGGTCGAGATCGTCGCTTTCCTCAATCTTGCCGTGCACCTGCTCGCTTGGCGTAGCCAGCACCTGGACGAGCGATAGTTTAAATTCCTGATATCCCTTGTAGCCGAGCTTGCGGCACAAACGGATGACGGAGGTCTCGCCTACTTCCGCTTTTTCCGCCAAGTCCGTAATCGTATAGAAAACGGTAGCTTCAGGATCCTTTAATACGGTGTCGGCCACTTTCTGCTCGGATTTGGTCAGTGAGGAATAAATACTGTTGAGGAGCAGCAGCGAATTGTTCAAATCGGCGATTTTGCTCATAGATGGGACTCCTTTTCGTCATTCTGCGCGGTCAGACAATCAGTTCACGGTTTTCTTTTCTAGTCTCTACATGAATAGTACTTGAAACTAGGCGATTTGCCTAGTGCATCTCCATATTTTTCAAAGTTTGCCTGTACGCCCGGACGGTCGATTTCTGTAGTTTCCTGTCATACAAAGGGTTTTTCATGCTGAGAATCGTCGATTTTTGGATGGAGAACACAACTTTATTTTAACTTATATTTACTATAATTTATCAGTTCCAGAAATATATTATACTATTAATATGGGCATAAAGACCTAAATAACTCTTATTTTATTGCTTGATTTTTATTTCGGTTAACAAGCGGAAGGACATGCAGGCATAGCCGTTCTTGTCCCCGCATAGAAACTAGAAGGTCCTTTTATTTTTTTTAAACCGCTGTAAAATTTTTTTAAAATAAGTCTCGGAAAAACGTAAACAGGCACCGGAAAAAGGGGTCTCTACTTTTTTATTCGCATAAGCCCTGCTTCAAAATGAGACTTTGGTCGTATTAAAATAAGAACATATGTTTGCTAAAATAAAGAGGATTCCAATATCAGGAAAATATATAGACTGTGGAGGGATTCGACTATGAACCGTGAACTGAAAGCAGATGTCGTCATTATCGGCGGAGGTGTCGGCGGCTGTGCGGCCGCTCTGGCTTCCGCAAAAATGGGATTGAAAGTGATTATGACGGAAGAAACCGATTGGATCGGCGGGCAATTGACCAGCCAGGCGGTACCGCCGGACGAGCACAAGTGGATCGAGCAATTCGGCTGCACCCGCAGCTTCCGGCAGTTCCGCAACGGTGTGCGTTCTTACTACCGCGATTATTTCCCGTTAACGGCGGAGGCGCGCGCCATCGTCAATCTGAATCCGGGCAACGGCGGAGTAAGCCGCCTGTGCGCGGAACCGAGAGCCATGCTTGCTGTCCTTGAGCAGATGCTTGCTCCTTATGTAAACAGCGGCAAACTGATTATTCTCACGCGCCACCGCATTACGGCGGCTGAGACGGACGGGGATAAAATCAGGGCCGTCAAAGTAAAGCACTTGGATCTGGGTCATAAACATACGTTAACCGCTCCGTATTTCCTGGACGCGACGGAGTGCGGAGACGTTCTTCCTCTCGCCAAGGTCGAGTATGTGACAGGCGCCGAATCCCGGAAAGATACGGGGGAGCCGAGCGCGCCGGAAGTCGCCGATCCGAAGGATATCCAGGCGTTTACCGTCTGTTTTGCGATGGATTATTTCGAAGGCGAGAATCATGTCATCGACAAACCGAAAGATTACAAGTTCTGGCGCAATTATAAGGCGGACTTCTGGCCGGACAAGCAGCTCAGCTGGATTTCGCCGAACCCGGTGACGCTTGAGCCTGCCGAAGATACCCTGTTTCCGGGCACCGAGAAATATCCGCTGTTCAATTACCGCCGGGTAATCGATAAGGCGAATTTTATGCCCGGTACGTTCCCGAGCGATATTTCCCTCGTGAACTGGCCGCAGAACGATTACTGGCTCGGCAATATTTATGACGTTCCCGAAGCGGAAGCGAAGAAAAATCTCGAGCAGGCCAAGCAGCTCAGCTATTCTCTGCTCTACTGGCTCCAGACCGAAGCGCCGCGTCCGGACGGTAAAGCCGGTTATCCCGGCCTGCGTCTGCGTCCCGACGTCGTCGGTACCGAGGACGGGATGGCCCAAGCGCCGTATATCCGGGAATCCCGCCGGATCAAGGCGGAATTCACCGTCAAGGAACAGCACGTCAGCACGGCGATCCGCGGCGACAAGGGTGCGGAAGTGTTCCCGGATTCGGTCGGGATCGGCGCTTACCGGATCGATCTCCATCCGAGCATGACGGGACGGAACTATCTGGACGTGTCCTCCCTTCCGTTCCAGATTCCGCTCGGCAGCCTCATTCCCGTCCGGGTCAACAATCTCCTGCCGGCGTGTAAGAACCTCGGCACGACTCATATCACGAACGGCTGCTACCGTCTGCATCCGGTGGAATGGAATATCGGAGAAGCGGCAGGCTTCCTTGCCGGCTACTGCGTACAGAACGGGTATCAGCCCCGTGAAGTGCATGCGGACAAGACGAAACTGGAAGGCTTGCAGAACATTTTGTCCTGGAACGGCGTAGAGCTCGCATGGCCGACCATCACTCCGCTGTAACCCCCCATTGAAATAGCCCGGGCTTGAACCGAAAAGCCGCCTTTATGCAGAACGCTCTGCTAAAGGCGGCTTTCCCCGTTTTCCCGGCGGCAGCTCGTTTCCCGAATTTCCGGTCCGGCTCCGCGGCTAATCAGTATCGCTTAACAAATCGTGCCGAAGACAGCCACTCCCCCGTATTGTGCCGGCGTCCGCGGATCGTTACGGAATGAGGTGCCACCTCGACGAGGACGCTTTCGCTTTCAACGGGCGCGGCAGGGTCAATGCCGTCTCCGATGGGCCTGCGGACAGAGGAGGTCCCCATATGAGAGCAGCCGTCCTCGAAATAAATCCCCGGACTGGCCAGCGTGTAATGGGTGTGCCCCGAGAAGAAGCACACGTTCGGGTGCCGGCCCAGCAGCTCTCTAAGCCGCACATCCTCCACGACCCCCTTCTCGCCGGGATCGTAGCTTCCCGCCACCGTGTGAGGAAGTGGCTGATGCAGGAAGACGAACACCGGCCGCTCCCGGCCATGCGGGCGGTATGCTTCTTCCCCCGTGGAATCCGCCGGCTGCAGCCCGGCCTCTTCCTCTCCCGGGGAAGCCGCAGTCTCCGCTTCGCTGCTTGCGCGTCCGGCGGCTTCAAGGGCTGCCGGGTCCGCCTCGGACGCAGAGGCCGTTTCGGCCCGGCTTTGCGCTTCGGCATGGCGCGGAGGGGATTCCTCCCGCAGAATCCGCTCCAGCCAGGCGAACTGTTCGTCGCTGATCCAGGCGTCCTCCCGGATAGCCGGATCGGTGTCGCGGTAGCGCTCGGCGCTCATAAAGACGAAGCGCAGCCCCCTGAGGCACAGGTCGTAATAGGGCAGGGGCTTTCCCAGAAAGCCGAGAAACCTTGCCATCGCTTCCGCCGTCGACCATCCGTTCGGGAACGTATCCACGTTAAAACTCCCGTCCTTATACCACATGCGGTAATATTCATGGTTTCCGTTCGTCACATAGACGGGAACGCGGACATGTTCGGACAAAATACGTTTTAATACCGTATAATCCTCGGCGAATCCCTCGGTTAAATCCCCGTTAATCACGATAAACTCGGGCGGATGCTTCATGGATGCGTAATCTTTCAAGCAGACTTCCAAACGGCGGTGGGACTCGGGGTCCCATGCTACCACATGAATATCGGACAATACCGCAAACGTAAATTTCATGGATCTGCACCTCTTCTCTTCCTCTAAAGGATTGAAAAGCTTAAACCCGATCCGGCAGTTTGTGCTGTTATCAGATCATGTCCCGCCTTGCTGCCCTTGCCTACTCATGTGCCTCACCGGCCTCATCTTCCGCATGGGTCACCCCGGTTTCATTGAATTCATCCGCTTCATCGGCATCTTTCCCGCCCTTCCCCGATTTGGCCGCCGTAATTTCGGCAATCCGCAGGGCTCCCTTCAAATCGTACAGCATCCGTTCTTTAACTTCGGCATTCAAACGGCTATCGGACAAAATATCCTTAACCAGGGATGCCAGCGATTTCCTTACCTGCTTCAGACGGCCGGGATTCAGCCGGGGATTTTTCTCGCCGCCCAGTTTTTTAACGATTTCTTCGATCTCATCGGTATACCGGCCGGCTTTGCGGGCATCCATCCCTTTAAAAGGGACATACAGCTCCTTTACTTTCCGTTTCTGTCCTGCAAGTACAGCCGCAATCGACCGGGCAGGATCGCTGTCGGGAACGATCGCTTCATTCCGGTAAACGCCCAGGACGGTATTTTTGTCATAGCCCTGATCGAAAAACGATTCATACTCGAACACGGCGCTGCCGCTGATTCCGAGCCCATGGCTCGAAGCGATCTGATCGATGAACGCGTCCTTGGTCAGATCGATAAAAGAACCGACGCCGATCGTTACATACGATTTATCCTTTGCGATCTCGAACGTTTTGCGCGCATCCGCCACAACGAGCGATGTGTCCAGTTTATAGGACATCGGGAACACGTTGTCGATCAGGTTATGCTTCACCCAGTTCATCGAATCCTGCAGCACGTCTCCGCGTGCAATTTCATATTCGGGCCATACCGCGGCGGTTAACTTTACTTGGGGTTTCCACTTCTTCACTTCCTTGGCCAGGCGGAACACAAATTTGTCGACGAACCCGACTCGCATATCCACCCACTGCGCCCACAGCGCATCTCCCGGGTGCAGAAGGAGCGGGTCCGTTCCGTATTTCTTTTGAAACAAGCTCCGGGTGTAGCCGTCATATCCGAAATCGTTCGTAAAATCTCCCGAACCGGGATAGCGCGCATAATCAAGGTGCAGACCGGCTACGTCATATTTGGAGAGCAGCTCCTTATAGACGTCGATCAGGAAGTCGTGCGTTTCATCCAAAGCGGGGTTGATAAAATAATAACGGAATCCGCTGGACGCATCTTCCTGATAATTTTGGCCTTTCCGGCTGAGCAGCGACCATTCGGGCTTGCGTTCCACGATCGGCCCGGGTTCCGGCCCTCCCACGAAGAAATTTTCGACCCAGGCATGGATTTCGATGCCCCGTTTTTTCCCTTCTTCCAAATAAGCTTGAAGCACATCAAAACCGCCGTACATGGGATTATGAGCCGTTATGTTGTTTTTGGTCGGGTAGATGGTGTACCCGTTCCAGAACGTTTCCAAATAAACGGAGTTAAGGTGAGCCGCCTTTATCTTATCCAGCGCCCGTTTAACTTCCTCTAGAGACTTCTCTTTGGGCCGAATCCAGATTCCCCGGTTTTCAACGGTTCTAGACTCCACATTCATGTAGTGAACGCGCGTGGCTTTTCCATCCAGCTCCGCCAGCACTTCCGTCAGCCCTTCAACGCCTTTTTCCTCCAGATGCTTGCCCGCCTGTATCTCCAACTGCTTCACCTGCTGAATTTCTTTGGAGATTTCCTCATAAGGAACATCCATAAACCGGCGTTTGGATTCTTCCAGTGCCTGCTCCGCAGTGCCGGCGGTTAACCGCGCCTTATCCAGATAAGACTGCGGGGCAAAAATAAGCAGCACCTGCTTTTCCGTCCGGTTGATCTTCACGGTCGCCCCAATGGCCGCATAGCGCGAAAGCCAAGCCATTTTGGAGCCGTGTCCGGAAAGAACGTATCCCCCTGCAGGAATCGGCCGGTTGTTGCCTCCGCTGCTTATGATTTTGCCGTCCGCGTTCACGGCAGCCTCCCCTCCCCACGGATTCGTACCGGTGGAGGCGCCATAGCTGCTGTCGTACACGATCAGCTGCTCCGCTCCGCGATGCCCGGGATACGGCTTATTGTTCGTATCGTCCCAGCCAGCCGGATTGTCTTCCCTCGTCCGGGGATTAAACGCGTCATAGGCCATTTTGGACGCAAAATACATGGGATAGGCATTCAGCTCCATCGATACGGCCAGTCCCGGAGCCGCCAGAGCCAACAGATCGGCGTAATAAGGACTTGCCGCCTGCACGGAAAGGACGTAACCTCCCTTGGGGATCGGCGAGTCGTTGTCGATAAATTTCCCGCCGGAATCCATAAGAATTCCTTTAACTCCCGTGACCCGGCCGTTCTGGAAAGTCACTTCGATTCCCCAAGGATTCGTGCGGGTAGAGGCTCCGTACCCCGGGTCGAAAAGCACCGCTTCGCCCTGATTCCGCGGCCCGTTAACCCGGTCCACGGGGATAATTAAATCGCCGACCTTCACATACTTCGTCGGCAAAACGGGAATTTTTATGTTCACGGCGGTAAGGCTGTCTCCCACGTTCAGCTGCTGCAGAAGCGCCTTTGTACTTGCGGTGCCCGAAAGAACGTATCCGTTTGGGGGCAGATAGGTTCCTTTTTTGCCGTCTGAGATTTTGTCAACGATAATGCCTTCCGTCACAATAAGCTCGATCGTCCGGTCATCGAAAGGAGATGTATACGTTCCGTACGTGCTTGTATACACGGTCAGAGCGTCTTCTTTGCGCTCCTGATCCATTCCGGCTACCGGGTGCAGAGTTCCGTCGGGAAGCTTGATATGAGGACCGTAAACGGATTCATTTACCGTCACGTCAAGGGACGTCTGCGGAAGCAGAGGGGTCCCGAGCCCGTTCGCCGAACGAAAAGGGTCCTGATCGGCAGGCCCGGATTTCGGGTCGTCGGGCGGAACCGCGATCCCTCCGTAAGGTCCGGAATGCTGCGAATAGGCCTCGGCCGCAGCCCGGCCGGATGCGGCGCCGGCAGTCCCGTACAGCGGAAGGCAGCCCGCAGCCGCAACGGACAAAAGCAGGACAGCAAACAGCGTTCTGCGGAGCAGGCCGCTTGAGCGAAGAGATCTTTTCACCGTCATCTTCCTCCTTCAGGTGTAAACTAGCTCCAGACATACAAAAACGGAGAACATCCGAGCAGGTTAAGCTGAGCCGCTAATCACCTCCTGTTATTTTCTCCCCTGTTTGCCAATCCGATTACACGTATTGTAGCACCATTTTGGACATTTTGGAATATTATTCTTATATGTTACATTATTTTGGATATTGCCTCCTTTTTCATCTTATTTCGACAGGGTGCAAAAAAAGAAGCTCTCTTTTTCAAGAGAAGCTTCCCGAATAGATTTTCATTACCGGCTGATATAGGACTGATCCCATCTTTTGCGGTCCCGGATCACTTTGGCCAGGAGCCATAAGGTTGCCGCTCCGACGATGGCGGCCAGTGACCAAGCCGCATTGCGTACCCATGTGTCCGCCTGCTGTTCGACGCCAATGCCGATGAAGGCCCAGACAAAAACCAGCGCGAAAGGCACGTCTTTCTTCCCGTAGCTGAAAGCGACAGCCAGCACGCCTGCCGCCGTCAGCAGAATGACGGCCCACATCCGGGAATCGATCCCCCATCCGTTCCAGCCCAAGTCCTGCAGCCATACCGTGACGTTTACGATGGAAGCCACGCAGATCCAGCCCAGATACAGGCTGAAGGGAACTTGCACGAAGCTGTACTCCCCGATCGCCCGCGATTCCCGGCCATAGCGGATTCTCTGGTAGATGGCGATAAGTGTCAGCAGAAGGGCGGCCATGACCAGCGTGCTCCAGCCGATTTTTTCATAATGCCACAGAAAGATCCAGGCCGAATTCAGCAGACAACTGACGACGAACCAGTAGCTGATCCGTTCCACCGCCGGGCGGTTACCCGTATCCTTGCGGGCCTGGTAAATGACGAACCCGATCAGCCCCAAATAAATGACGCTCCATATCGTGAAAACATACCCGGCCGGAGTAACATATGTATGATGCCGGTCCGATATTTCCCCGGTGGTCACTCCGTTAATAGGCAGCACTTGAGCCAGCGTATTCACGATCAGAACCAAGAGGAGGCCGGCAATATTCATGGTTTTACGCCATCCATGCATGGCTGTCACATCCTCTCCTTTTGTTCATTATGTATGTTTAACCTTATGGGCCTAGAATTAATCGAATGCAAAAAAAAGCCTGCCCCGTTATTCCGTCACGAATACCTGGGGCAAGCTTACGCCGAAGCAGATCAGCCTTCGAGAACCGTCAACTGTTTAGGGAAGGAAGTCAGCACCTCGACTCCTCCGGCTGTAACCAGAACGTCGTCTTCGATACGGACTCCGCCCACGCCCGGCACATAAACACCGGGCTCGATGGTGAACGTCATGCCGGCTTTCAGAATCGCCTCGTTTCTTCCGTGGACAGACGGATACTCGTGAACGTCGAGTCCGAGTCCGTGGCCGAGCCGGTGGTTAAAATAAGTGCCGTAGCCGCCCGCTTCGATCCGGTTTCTTGCGGCTGCGTCTACGGACGCGCAGGTAACATCCGGCCGGACGGCTTGAATGGCCGCTTCGTTGCCGGCCAGGACCGCATCGTAAATGCGGCGCTGTTCCTCCGACACTTCTCCCACCGCGAAGGTGCGCGTAATATCGGACGCATAGCCGTTCAAATAAACGCCGAGATCGAATAAAAGCAGATCCCCGCGGCTGATTTTACGTGTTCCGGGAACGCCGTGCGGCAGCGCTGAAGCCGGACCGGTCAGGACCATCGTTGAAAAAGAGGGAGACTGGGCCCCGAGTTTTTTCATCTGGAACTCCAGTTCCGCGACCAGCTCGATTTCCGTCACGCCGACAGCCACCTTCTGCAGGCCGCGCCTCAGCACTTCCTCCACAAGCGTCACGGCCTCTTTCATCAGGCCGATTTCGCCTTCGGATTTGATGACCCGCATATCCCGCAGCAGCTCGTCTACCGAAGAAAACCGGCTGACGCCAATGCAGCTCTTCAGTTCTTCAAAGCGACTGACGGTCCAGTGCTCGGTTTCGATGCCGATGCTGACAAGGGAAGCCGGCAGCAGTCCGCGAAGCACTTCATAAGCCGAGTCCGTGTCGCTGTGCGTATGAATCCGCTGTACCGAGGACGCCTGCGCGGCCGCTTCCGCATCCAGAGCCGGTACGAGCAGAAACGGCTCTTCTCCTCTCGGAAGGATGAGCCCCAAGAAGCGCTCGTGCGGGTCGGAGGCGAATCCCGTCAAATAATACAAGTGCCGTGGAACCGTAATGATAACGGCATCGAGATTGTTTTGTTCCATATGATCGCTGATTTGTTTGAGCCGGTTGTTCATTTAATCACCTTTTCTTTTCAAGGTTTTTCGCTGTTTGCTGTGGATGAATCCTCTTCCTATCATAACATGCAGGGAGACAAAAACCCACATTTCGGGTCTGCCTCGGCTTCTGCCCTAGGGCTGTATAATTCCTCGTTAGGTTGGCGTGCGTCTGGGAAACAAGGCCCGATCTACGATGTAAGCGCCTGCTTTTCTTCCTTCTGCCGATCCGCTATACTGGATTAGAGTCTTTATTTTGCCATACGAAGGAGAGAAGAGCATGTACGATCTTGTTATTATCGGAGCGGGCCCTGCGGGTGCAAGTGCCGGACTGATTACCGCCAGAGCGGGTAAAAAGACGCTCCTTATCGACAGCGGGCAGAGCATGACGAAACGCGCCTGGATCGAGAACCATTACGGAGTCGCCGAAATCAGCGGTCCCGACATGGTGGAGCTGGGCAAGAAACAAGCGGCCAAGTTCGGCGCGGAAATTGCCGAAGGCAAAGTGGAATCTGTCGACAAGCAGGACGACGGCTTTCTCGTCACTTCGGATCAGGGCAGCTACGAAGCCAGACACGTCCTGCTCGCGACCGGAGTCCTGGCCGATCTTGCCGATAAAATCGGAGTCACGACGATTCCAGGCACAGAGCCTCGGATCAAAACGATCGTTCAGACGGATGCGAACAACAAAACGAGCGTGGAAGGCATCTGGGCGGCGGGCACGATTGCCGGCATGAGCGTACATACGATTGTAACGGCGGGCGACGGCGCCAAGGCGGCCATTAATATCGTCAGCGAGCTGAACGGCGAACGTTATGTGGACCACGATGTGCTGAAATCTTAATTTTTATCCTTTAAAAGCAAATAAAAAAGACTCCTGTCCGGTTCTATGGAACCTGGCAGGAGTCTTCTTTCGGTTGCAGCCGATGCGGGGCGTCAGAAGTCCCGCTTCTTTTTTCGGTTATCCGGCACTGCCTTCGAATCAAGCCCGTTCTATCTTCTGCCGCTGCGTTTGATAAATTCCACGAACAAGGCAAACAGGATAAAACCGGCCAGAAAACCGCCCAGATGCGTGTATAGATCCACATTCGGCACGATCACGGAAAACAGCAGACCGCTCACCAGAATGATGATGACCGTCTGTCTCGATTGCTGGTCCAGAAGCTGCCTGCGGAATAAGGCCAGATAAAGATAGGCCGCATAAATTCCGTAAATGGCGCCGGAAGCCCCCGCCGCGACATAAGCGTCCGTGTGCAGCCAATAAGAAAACGCGCTGCCCAGCGCCCCGCTGGCTAAGTAAAAGACCGCGTACCGGACACTGCCCAGCAGCCGTTCCAGCGGCGGCGCGAAAATAACCAAGGCGAAGCTGTTAAACAGCAGATGGGACAAGCCGATATGTAAGAACATGGCGGTGAAAAAGCGCCACCACTCGGGGACAAAACCCGGAGCGGAAAATAAGGCTCCGTACTCGATAAGCGTTCTCGTGCTTGTCGACGAGCCGCTTACCTCCATCAGCACAAACAGCACCACATGGATAAGGACCAGAAGACTCGTCACCGGGTACCGGCGTATGTACTCTTTGAAGCTTTCTTGACGGACGAACAACATAAAGATACCTTCTCCTTCGGATGAGATACCCCCATCATATAGGAAAAACAAGAACGCCTGCAAGCTTGCGCCGCAGACGTTCTTGTTCTATGAAAGAAACACCCTTAAAGCGCCTTTTTGATGGCGGCGATAAACGCTGGCTCGTCCTTCGGAGTCCGCGACGTAATCAGGTTGCCGTCGATCACGACTTCCTGATCGGCGAATTCCCCTCCGGCGTTGCGCACATCGTCCTGAAGCGGCGGATAGGACGTAAGCTTCCGGCCTTTGATCAGACCGGCGCTGATCAGAATCTGCGGTCCGTGGCAGATAGCGGCCACGGGCTTCCCGGCCTCGTCGATCTTTTTCACGAACGTTTGAATGTCCACATCCAGACGCAGTCCTTCCGGCGAAGATCCGCCCGGAATAACGACGGCATCATACTCGTCCGGTTTGGCTTCTTTGATGCCCTGATCGGCCGTATATTCGGCTTTCTTGTTTTTACCGGCAAGCAGTTCTCCCTGCTTCAATCCGATAATGACGACTTCGTGTCCGTCGGCCTTTAAGGCTTCATAGGGTTCCTGCATTTCAGAATCCTCGAATTGGGGTGCCAGCAAAAATGCGATTTTACTCATGGTTGTTCCACTCCTTTTCGTTTATCTGGTTTTAATCTATCGATTCAACGTATCCCTTGTTGCTGCGGATGATTTCCACGATTTCCGTATAGTCGGAATCGGGCACCTTGGCCGTCAGCACATAACGCAGATTTTCGGCGTCATCGTCGCCTTCTCCAAAGATAAGATCCCCCAGCGGCCCATCGTCTTCGCCACGGATGGTTCGGTCGGGATCGTGACGATCCTCCGCCGCCCGGACCGGTATGAAGCCGCCCGGACTCGGAGAGGTGCCGATCGTAGCACCCGGCACGCCGACGGCTCCGGACGTCCCGCCTGCAAAGGCCGGAGGCGCAATCAGACCGGTCCGTGAGACGCGTCCCTGAGTCTCCCCGACTTCAAGCTGCTCGACGGAATAGGTTTGAAGCCGGATACGAACATCCTCCGCATCGTTTTCCGTGCGGAAATAGGCTTGAATATGTTTGCTCATCACGAACACCTCATCCTTTTTAGTTTCTCTCCTGTTGATATTACCCGCAACTTTCTTTTCCTACACAAGCTCAGGGGAAAAAGTTCACAATCTTCTGCGCCGGAAATAGAAATCCCCGCAGCTCTCGTAACGAGAAGTGCGGGGATTTAAGATGTCATCCTGCTTTTTGCGTCGTTTCCTGGTTTTGCGGAGTCGTCGTCGGTTTAGGGGCCTCCGAATTTTTCGGTGTGGTCGTCGGCTTACCTGTCGGAACCGGAGTGACGCTGCCGCCCGGTTTGCGGGTCGGTTCCGGTGTCAAGCCCGGTACAACGTCATCGTCTTCCGGAGTCGGGCTCGGTCTTACGGACGATTTCGGCGTCGATGTCGGTGTCGGTTTGATCGTCGCCTTCGGCGTATGAGTCGGGACGCCCGTCGGCTTCGGCGTGCGCGTCGGAGTTATTTTCCCGTCCGAATCGGTATTGTTTCCTCTATTATCCGTGCCTTTGGACGAATTTGTGGAATTCGGGCTGCTGCTCGGCACCCAATTCGGATCCAGACGGAGCTTTAAGGCGTTTTTGGCTTGTGCGAGTTCTTCGTCCTTCACGACGATATAAGGGCTGATCCAGTCTCCGTCCATATGGATGAGTTCAATATTTTGCGTATCGATTGTGATATATTGGGAAATCATATCATGAATCTGGCTGGAAGGGATATCCGTTTTCAAGTTGTTCCCGACGGCCTCCAGAATACCGGAAGCTTTCGTGACGCCGCCCAGACTTTTCAGGTTTTTAAGAATTTCATTCAAAACCTGCTGCTGTCTCGCGTTACGCGCGGGATCGCTGGATTCCTGGGTTTCGAATTTCGAACCCGGGTTCGATTTCCGGTAACGCACGAAGTCGAGCGTTTTTTTACCGTCCAACTTCTGAACGCCTTTCTTGAGATCGATTCTGGTGCCGTCCCAGTTGTCGACATAGTACATATCCTGGTCCACATCGACCGTCACGCCGCCGAGCTGGTCGACAACCTGCTTAAATCCTTCGAAATCGATGGTCACCATGTAGTCGAAAGGAATCTCAAAAAAGTTGCCGAAAAACTCCTTCGTCTTTTTCATGGCGGTTTCCGGTTCAGTTAACGTGAAATGCGGGTAAAAATAGTTAGCCTTATGAGAATCGCCGTTCTTCTTAAGCTTCATTTCAAGGTCGCGCGGCAGGGAGACGATCGTTGCGGACTTCGTCTCGGGATTCATCGAAATGGCCATCATCACATCGCTGTTCAGCGAGCCGGTTTCTTTCCGCGAATCCACGCCCATCAGCAAGATGCTGATCGGTTTGACTTTGGCGGAATCCTTCGGAGCGACGACTTCCTTCGTTCCTACCGTGTCGATGATGTTATTGGCTTTACTGATGAGAAAGCTGGCATACGTGCCGATGCCGATGACAAGAAGCAGAACGATAATGCCGCCGGTTACGGCTATTTTTTTCCATAAGGGCCATTTGGCTTTCTTTTTAAGTTTGGATTTACGAGAATCAGTACCGGAAACGGGGGTTGAATTCGGATTAATAGGGTCGGACATAATTAAAAACCTCAATTCTTGAGTATGGTATACAGTTCCATGGAATTGTATAGACAGGAGTATGATGCGGACGATTTCATTATAGTTCGGTAGACGGTATAATTATAGTGAGAAATACGAAGTAAAGAGTTACAAATAAGTTAAAAATTCGACAGCTTCCCTAATTCATTATGCCAAAGAGGTGACGATCATGCAATTCTTGAATATTTTAGTCGCGTATGATGGTTCTGAAGTATCGAAAAAAGCGTTGGAAAAAGCCGTCGGACTTGCAAAAAGCAATCCGTCCGCCAAACTGGAAGTCGTTCATGTGGCGAACATGCCTAACCTTGTCGTTGGCGAAGCCCTCATTTCCACCCCTGCCGGCATGTCCGGAGAATATTACGAATTGGCCGAACAAATTAAAGACGATGCCAAGCAGCGTTTGGTTTCACTTTCCCAGCCGGCCGAGGTTTATCTGCTGAACGGCAACCCGGGCCGGGCCATTCTCGAACACGCCGAGCGTACCGGGCGGGATCTGATCGTAATCGGCAGCCGCGGCCTGAGCGGAGTGCGCGAGTGGGTGCTCGGAAGCGTCAGCCACTATGTCGTCCAGCATGCGCAAATTCCGGTGCTCGTGATCAAGTAGTCGCTGGCTGCCGGCAGTACATAAGCGGCTGCGTTAAGCGGCTGCGTTAAGCGGCTGCGTTAAGCGGCTGCGTTAAGCGGCTGCGTTAAGCGGCTGCGTTAAGCGGC
>NZ_KE150412.1:776644-1161726 GCF_000411255.1 Paenibacillus sp. HGH0039
TAAGCGGCTGCGTTAAGCGGCTGCGTTAAGCGGCTGCGTTAAGCGGCTGCGTTAAGCGGCTGCGTTAAGCGGCTGCGTTAAGCGGCAAACCAAAAGAAAGCAGGACCCTGCATGCAGGGTCCTGCTTTCTTTTTCAGTTCAGCCGGTATATGTCATAGCCGCCCTCTACGGGAATTTTCTCGAACTTCTCGTTAAGATAGCGGCGCAGTTCCCCGGCCTTATCTCCGTCAATCTGCCCTTTGAGCGGAACAAAATAAGCCGCTCCGCCCGCCCGGAAATATTCCAGCTCTTTGACCGGATCGTCCGGGATGGAATTAAGCACCCTCCAGCCTACCCGGTGACTGGCGTTCAGGAGTGAGGGGTCGTCGGTGCCGACGACAATGAGATCGCCCGGCTTTGTCAGCCGTTCGACCGCCCGGGCCTGCTCCAGAATGACGGTTTTCTCCTTCCCGTAATCGGGATTCATCATAAGGACGCAGGCCCATCCGATTCCCGCAACGACGACTGCGGCGGGAATCCAGCCGAACCGGAGCTCCGTCAGCCGGCCGATCGTTTTCGCGGCGAGCAAAGCCGCCACCGGAGCAAAGAAGATCAAATAATAATCGAATTTGATCACCGCCACGATTGTGGCCAGCTCCAGAAGCATCGCCCACCCCCACACGCGGACGGGGATATCCTTCTGCCGGAAGCCGGCAATCAGACCGGCGGCCGCCAGGGCCAGAAGCGGCCAGGTAAAGGCCTTCGGCAGCTCCCGCAGGAAAAAGTCCCAGGTTTCGGGGGTAAACAGCGCCGTCGCCATTTTCGGGAAAATGTGCTTCGTCGCTATCCCCGATACGAATTGGAATTCCGCTACGGACGAGGCCCAAGCGTAATACAGCGCGGGAAGGCCGAGAGCCAGGGCCGCGAACAGCCACAAGCGCCAGTTCAGGACCATTTTCCCCTTAAACTTCGCCGCCGCCATGAAAAGCATGGGAATGCCGACGAAGACCGTCGGGACCTTGAGCGAAATCGCCAGCGCCGTAAACAGCGCCGCGGTAAGCACAAAAGCGGTGCCGCCCTTGCGGATCCACACCGTGAACGCATAGAACGCGCCGAGGTAAAAAAACAGCGATGCCGCTTCCGGCATAATGGCCCGGGAATACGTCACCGCAACCGGTAAGATCCCGTACAGCAAAACCGCGATCCAGGCTGTCCGTTTCGTATAAAACGTGCGGGCGATCAGGTAGAGAAACCACGCCGAGCCCATAAAAAATGCCAGAGGCACGAGCCTGGCCAGCCAGTACTGGTACCCGAACAGTTTGTACAAAATCGCAATCAGAAACGGGGTAATCTGAAATTCCAGCTCCACATAATTGGGAAGCGGCCCCTGATAATTGAACTGCGGATAGAAAAGATTAAATTTAGTTTCCACAAAATGGCGTGCGATCGATTCCGTATCCGACTGTCTCCATGAATCGATTTCATACGGTGAATTGGTTATGTATGGAATTCTCAGCGCAGCAATCGCAATAAACAAGAGGGCGGTTATGAGCCACGCAGGAATGCGCGTCTTGTGTTCCATGCGCTTCTCCTTATTTATTAATGATAATGATTCCGATTATAATCACGGCCATACCGACCAGCTTTTGCATCGTAAACGTCTCCTGGAACCAAAGAAACGACATGACGAACACGATCACGTAGCTCAAGCTCATCATCGGATACGCATAGCTCAGTTCTACCTTGGTGAGCACCTTGACCCACAGCAGAAAGCTCGTTCCGAATAAAATAAGTCCGATCAGGATTTCGGGAGTTTTGACCATCCGGAATACATCCGGAATCAAAGTAGCCGGAGCCAGCGAGAGTTCGCCCAGACGGTTCGCCCCCGCTTTGAGAAGAACTTGCCCGACCGCTCCCATACCGACCGATAATAAAATGACCCAAAGTGCGCTCATACGGTACCCTTCACTTTCTTTTGCGTCCCCTGCACAGGGGGTTTAACTTTCATCAACAGGCGGAAATAGCCCGCAATCGTCCGCTTTACGTTCATTTTGCTGCGGCCGACTTTTAAATGGTATTCCAGCACGAGCGGATACTCCCCCGCTTTAATTCCGATTTTACTGAACCGGGCCATCATTTCGGCCATACAATCGAAACCGCTGGTCGTGATCAGTCTTTCTTTGTAAAGGTTCATAGCCTGGTTGAGATATCCGATCCGGTATGCGCGAAAACCGCTCGAATAATCGTGCACCCCCTCGATCGGAAAAAACAACTTGAAAAACACCATCGCCCCGCGGCTGTAGAGCCTCCGGAGAAACGACAAGCCCAGCTCTTGGCCCCCTCTGGCAAAACGGGACGCCACAACCAGATCCAGCTTGTTCTCCTTCAGTTTCGCGACGAGCGCCGGAATCAGGTTCGGATTATGCGTATTGTCCGCGTCCAGCGTCACAAGCACATCGCTCGGCTGGTACTCGCTTGTTACAAATCGGACCAGGGTGTTCATGGCCTCCCCGAGTCCGCGGTTGCGCTCATGGTCGATAACTTGAAGCCATCCATAGGTTCGGCATGCTTCCTTCAAGACTCCGGCCGTTCCGTCCGAGCTTCCGTCGTTGACCACGACCACGCGAAAAGCCTCCCCAAACTGCACCGACAATTGTTCCAGCTTCGGAAGCAGTTTAGGCAAGGCATCCTGTTCGTTGTAGGCCGGGAGGCCCACAATAATAGTTTCCTTCATAAACGATAACTCCTCAGGCAACAAAAATTAGGTCTTCTCTATGATTACAGGCACATCAGCAACATTTACCCAAATAAGCACGGCTTGAAACAGGCTTTCAGTCATAGACGTAATGCGGGAAGGAAGGTTGCACTTTCGGGCATTCTTTCCCTCATTATAACCTTAACCGCCCCATTCCGGTCACCCAATTATTAGAATACCTTAATAGTTTTTACATCTTGTTTTGCTTCTTTACTCTCTTGCGGAAACTAAAAAAAGAACCCATGCGGGGTTCCCTTTTTAAACTGTCTTAAGCAGCCATTCTGCGGCAAGCTTCCGCGCAGGAGCGGCATACTTTGGCGCACTCTTGGCAGTGCTCATGTTCATGTTCCGCACATTCTTTGGCACAAATTTCGCAAACCGTCGCGCATAGATTGCAAATTTCCACAATGAACGGGCTTTGACGGGTCATGGCCGATGCGGCATAAGTACAAATGTCCGCGCATTCACGGGTCAGCCTGATGCATGCGGCCATATGGGAAGCGTGGTCTTCCTTCAGACAAGCATCGAAACAATAATTGCACGTTTTGATACAATTTATACATTCTTCGATACAGCGTTGAATTTCTTCGTTAACGCCTTCATGGGTCATATCATAGGGCATGGTTATATCCTCCTTTGTCTCTAGCTGCTGCTATACGGATATTAACCTTATTTAGTGAATTTGACCCAAGCCATGCTTCCTGTTTGTCTTAACGGGTTACCCAATACGCGCTTCCGTCGTCGTGGCGCTTCATAAAACCGTATTCGATAAGATACCTGCGTATGGTCACGTAATCGTGCCACGCTTCTTTCAGAACCTCGTTCACTTCTTTTTCCGTGTACTTCCGGTCCGCTTCAAATCTTGTTGCCAGCTGCCGCAAGATAGCGATCTTCCGCTTCTCTTTTTTCGGAAATTTGTTGAGCGGCCCGTCTATCCCTTCCGAAAAATACAGCTTCAAAAACTGTTCGTTCTCCTGCTCCGTAATCGCGAATCTTTCATCAAGCACCGTAGCGCTTTTCGGAACGGCAATAAAGGAGGGCGCTTTACCGGCATCCGGCCGCTGATCCAAGAGCCCCATAAGCGCCAAATACACTTTAGCCTGCTTCTCCCGCTCCCTCATCGTAAACCGGTGATTACGGATGGTTGAGGTGCTTCCTCCGCCAAGTTCTCCCACAATCTCTTTGTCGGACAAGCCGTCGTGAAAAAAACCGAGCAGCTGCTTCTGCAGATCCGTCAGCCCCGTCAGTTTCTTATTCAAGTTGAGCAGGTAATGAAACATGGACCCATGCTCGGCGGCGATATGCCGGGACGCAAACTTTTCGGCTTCGTAAAACGTCTCGTCTTCGCGGTAAATGATCCCTTTAGTGAACGATTTCCCGCAAACCAGACACACATAAGCATCTTCCTGATCCGAGAAAATGTATCCCCGTTTGATTTCATCCGTCGACGCATTCCAAAAAAGCTCTGAGACATCTTTCAAATCAAACACCTTCAATCTTCGTCTGTATTTATATAAACAATTTATAAGATTGTTTGTTTTTTGTCAACTAACCATTAAAGGAATGTACGGCAAAAAAGCCGCTCCCGCAACCGGAAACGGCCTTTCTGTATTAGGGACATTTTATTCGCTGCAGCTGGAAGGCGGTTGTGCCGAACCGGACTCCACCGTGATTTTGTCCGCGATAGTATCCCGGATCACGCCCATAACGAGTTGAAGCAGGTAGTTAATATCCGCCTGGGATTGCTGAAATTCACTGACGATCGGAATATTGTCCAGCTCATCCTGCAGGTCCTCGATTTCCTTCTCGATCTTTTTGACCATAATCTCGTTGTCGAATTTCTCAAAAGCGACAATTTCTTTTTGCTTTTTCTTCATGGCTTGAATCAGAGACTGAATGTGCTCGTTCTGGTTGATCTGTTTTTCGGCCTGTTGAAAAAACTGCACCTCGGAAGAGGTGGTAAGAAGCTCCGCCAGTTCTTTCGTTTTCGCCAAAATATCTTCTCTTACGATCATTTCGGTATTCGTGTAATGCTCCATCCTGCACACTCCGCTTCTTCATTATGGCGTTCTTAGCTTAACATTTGCAGAGGCTCCGCGACAAGCTCGCCTTTTACCAGCCAGGTTTGCGGTTCCGTCACGCGTACATGGGCGAAAGATCCGATGAGATTCTTGGATCCTCTAAAAAGAACGAGCTTATTCGTCCGGGTCCGTCCGGAAAGGACCTCCGAATTCTTCTTGCTCTCTCCCTCAACAAGAACTTCGACCACTTCACCGCGAAGCTTCTCGTTACTCTCCTTACTGAAAGCTCCGAGCACCTCATTGAGCCGGTACAGACGTTCTTTCTTCACGTCCTCGGGAACGTTGTCCTCCATTGCGGCAGCCGGCGTTCCTTCACGAGGGGAATAAATGAAAGAATAGGCAAAATCGAACCGGACTTCCTTGACGAGAGACAACGTCTCTTCAAACTGCTCATCCGTTTCTCCCGGGAAACCGACGATAATATCCGTGCTGAGCACCACGTCGGGTATAGCCGTCTTGATTTTGCGCACAAGATCCAGATACAGCTCACGGCTGTATTTGCGGCTCATTCTTTTCAGCACTTCCGTGCTTCCCGATTGGACCGGCAGATGGATATGCTCCATCAAATTGCCTTTGTGCGCGAGCACCTCGACCAGATGATCGTCAAAGTCACGCGGGTGCGAAGTCGTGAACCGGATTCTCGGCACATCAATTTTACGCATATCTGCCATCAGATCACCGAAGGAATACGAGATATCCTCGAAATCTTTGCCGTAAGCATTGACGTTCTGTCCGAGCAGCGTAATTTCCTTAAAACCTTGACGGGCCAGATCTCGCACCTCCGCCAATACGTCCTCCGGACGGCGGCTCCGCTCCTTGCCGCGGGTGTACGGCACGATACAGTACGTGCAGAACTTGTCGCAGCCGTACATAATGTTGACCCAGGCGCGCATGCCTTCCCGCTTCTTGGGCAGGTTCTCGATAATGTCGCCTTCTTTGGACCACACTTCCACGACCATTTCCTTGCTTAAATAAGCATCCTGCAGAAGGGCCGGAAGCCGATGAATGTTGTGGGTGCCGAATATGAGATCGACATGCCCGTGTTTTTGTAAGATCCGCTTAACGACGCCTTCCTCTTGCGACATGCAGCCGCAGACTCCGAGCACCAGATTCGGCTTCTCCAGTTTGAGGTGCTTCAGATGCCCCAGTTCGCCGAACACTTTATCCTCCGCGTTCTCCCGGATCGCGCAGGTGTTCAGAAGGATCACATCCGCTTCCTGCTTCTCTTCCGTTGAGGTATAGCCCAGCTCCTCGAGCATGCCTTTCATCGTTTCGGTATCATGTTCGTTCATTTGACAGCCGTACGTGCGGATCATGTACCGCTTGCCTTGGCCAAACTCCTTCATCTCTTCCGGAATGTTGAAATCATACAGCACTTCAATGTTTTCCTTGCCGCGTTTTTTCGCATCCTTATAAGAAGGAGGTTGAAAATAGATCGAAAAATCCTTATCGGATTTAGCGGTTTTCACCGTCATTTCGCCATTCCTCCCGAATATTCCATGCTAGACTCATAAATCTGATTATACCATGCCTGGTCTCCGGACAAAAGAAGAAAGAGCCGGGCCGAGGAAATCAGCTCCTCGTACCCGGCTCCCTGCGTGCATGGGACAACTTGTCCCGGCCCGCTTCCTAATCTACAATAATTCCGACATCGCCGGTTTTAAGCCCTGCGGCGTTGCCTTCATCCGTATCGATATGCATATCCAAGGCGAACTGGTCCGACACACGGGCAATAACATCCTCGAAAATGACGGGACGATCCGTCCCCACGCGGACACGCAGGCGCTGTTTGTCCTCGATGCCCCATTTCTTCGCATCCTCCGTATGAAAATGGATGTGGCGGGCCGCAACGATCACGCCCTCTTCCAGCTCCACTTCGCCCTTGGGACCGACAATCTTGATTCCCGGCGTCCCTTCAATATTTCCGGATTCGCGTACCGGCGGATTAACGCCGAGTGCAAAAGCATCCGTGCGCGATATTTCCAGCTGGGAAATATTCCGAGCCGGCCCAAGGATGCGGACCTTGTCAAACCGGCCTTTGGGACCGACGACCGCTACGGTTTCGCCCGCGGCGAATTGTCCCGGCTGGGACAGGTCCTTCAGAACAGTCAGCTCATAGCCCTCGCCGAACAGGCGGGTAATGTGCTCCGGCTTCAAATGAATGTGACGGGCGGAAATCCCGATAGGTATTTGTTTCATTGTGTCTTCATCCCTTCCTGTGTCCATTCTCTGTCTCTATAGCAGGTTCTCCCCCTCAGTTTAACCTCTACGCGGAGAAAAAAAAAGCGCGCAGAGTACTCTGCGCGCCTTTCTGTATGGCTTATTTGAATTCTGCAACCAATTTGTCAAAATCAGCTTGGTTCAGCTTCATATCCTGCTTGGCAAGACCTTCTGCTTTGAAGCCTGTAACGAGGTTCTCGTAGCTCGGCTTCGTTTTGTTCTGATAAATAATACCGGTCAGCATACCGTCGGTTTCCATCAGCTTCGTCATAGCCTGGATCCGGTTGCTCGGATCGTAATCCGGGATCGTCTCCAGATCCACGATATTCTCCTTGAACCAGTCGTACGTGTTCACTTTGTTGAACGTGACGCACGGGCTGAATACGTTAATCAGCGAGAAGCCCTGGTGCTTGATGCCTTCTTCGATGATGTGTGTCAGCTGCTTCAAGTTGCTGGAGAAAGACTGCGCCACGAAAGTCGCGCCGGCAGCAAGCGCCATCTCAAGAGGCGCCAGAGGCGTTTCGATGGAGCCGCTCGGCGTACTCTTCGTTTTGAAGCCTTCGCCGCTTCTCGGAGACGTCTGGCCTTTAGTCAGGCCGTAAATCTGGTTGTCCATGACGATATAAGTCATGTCGATGTTGCGGCGGATCGCATGGACCGTATGAGCCATACCGATCGCGAATCCGTCGCCGTCGCCCCCGGAAGCCAGGACGGTCAGCTCGCGGTTCGCCATTTTAAGCCCTTGGGCAATAGGTAGGGAACGGCCGTGAATTCCGTGGAAGCCGTAGCAGTTCACATAGCCGGAGATACGGCCGGAACAGCCGATACCGGATACGATCGCAAGCTGCTCCGGTTCCAGTCCCACGTTCGCGGCAGCGCGCTGAATGGAGGCCTGAACGGAGAAATCTCCGCAGCCCGGGCACCAGTTAGGCTTTACATTGTTGCGGAAATCTTTTAACGTTGCCATGCTACAGTCAGCTCCTTGCATTCTTGATAAATTTCGGACGGCAAGAACGGGGTTCCGTCGTATTTCAGCATGTTTTTGATTTTATCCGCACTGCCTGCATTCAGCTTGATCAGATTCGCCAGCTGTGCAGTCGCGTTATTTTCGACGACAATTACATTTCTTGCTTTCTCCAGATGAGGCTTCAGCTCTTCGGCAGGGAAAGGATGCAGCAGACGCACGTGAACGTGGTTCGTTGCAAGACCGTCCTTCTCCAGTCTTCCTCTTGCCTCCTCAATCGTTCCGCCCGTCGAGCTCATGCCGATGATCAGAACATCCGGCTCTTCATGAGGCGCAGTGACGAGAATCGGATTGGTTACTTCCACATGCTTGAGCTTCTCCAGGCGCTTATCCATCATTTTCTTCCGGTTTACCGGACTCTCGGACGGGCGGCCTTCTTGGTCATGCTCAACGCCTGTCACATGATGCAGGCCGTACTTCACGCCCGGCAGCACGCGCGGCGATACGCCGTTCTCCGTAAGCTCGTAACGCTTGAACAGTTGTTTGCTGTCCTCGACTTCCTCCGGCTGTGCAACGAGGTTGCCGCGTTCAATAACGATTTTATTATAATCCAGCACTTCCGAAGACTGCTTGCCTAGCGAAAGCTGGAGATCTGTCAGCAGAATGACCGGAAGCTGCAATTTTTCCGCGATGTTAAACGCTTCGATCGTATCGTAGAAGCATTCTTCGATCGTGCTCGGTGCGAGCACGACTTTGGGGATCTCGCCGTGCGTGCCGTAAATCATGGCGTTTACGTCACTTTGTTCCTGTTTGGTCGGAAGTCCCGTACTCGGGCCGCCGCGCTGTGTATCCACGATCACGACCGGCGTTTCCGTCATGCCGGCCAGACCGATCGCTTCCATCATCAGGGACAGGCCGGGACCCGCCGAGGCCGTCATGGCGCGTACGCCGCCGTAGCTGGCACCGATTGCCATCGTACAAGCCGATATCTCGTCCTCTGTCTGGATAACGGCTCCGCCGAATTTAGGAAGCACCTTCGTCAAGTATTCCATAATTTCCGAAGCCGGTGTGATCGGATAAGCCGGCATGAAGCGGCAGCCGGCAGCTACAGCACCGAGACCGATGGCGTCGTTGCCGATCATGAACAGCTTCTGCTCGCCGTCCGCAGGCTCCAGCTGCAGTTCCGCGATCGGGCCGCCTGCCAGCTCCAGCACGGATTCCGCGCCTTTGCGCACCGCTTCGACATTCTTCTCGACTACGGCTGCGCCCTTGCGTCCGAATTCCTCTTCGACCGCTTTGTTGAATACATCTAAAGGCAGCCCCAGCAGCGCCCAGGAAGCGCCGGAAGCCGCCATATTTTTAAACAGGGAAGTTCCAAGCTCTTCCGCAATCGCCGTAATCGGCACCGGGAACAGACGCGCGTTAACGCCTTCCGGCAGGGTGGGATTAAACTTCGCGTCCGCGACGATCACGCCGTGGACTCCCAACTCATGAGAGTTCAAATCAATCGTCTCCTGGTCGAAAGCAACCAGAATATCCAAATCATCGGAAATCGAGCGAATCGGTTTCGTACTGATACGGATTTTGTTGTTCGTATGTCCTCCCTTGATGCGCGAAGAGAAGTGACGGTAGCCGTACAAGTAGTATCCGAGACGGTTAAGCGCCGTCGAGAAAATACGGTCCGTACTTTCTACACCCTCCCCTTGTTGTCCCCCGATCTTCCACGATAACTGACTAATCACCTTGCGTCCACTCCTTTTGATGGTGAGCTGCTCCGCCTCTTGCAAACCATTTTGCAAAACGAGCCCTGCTTAGAACGATGCTTGTATGATAGATTGTAGGATATAAAAAAATTTTTTCAAGCTATCCAAATTCTATTCCTAGACCCCGCAAATTGCAAGGGTTTTCCGTAAAAGGGACAGATAGCTTTTTTAGATCATACCTATATCAAAAAGAGATCGCTCTCTAGGACACCGGCAGACTGCGTTCCAAAAAGGCGTACCCGTTCTGCCAGAGGAATTTCTGGGCTTGGACGGGCGTGTAGTGCTTGTACAGTTCATTCGCCAGGTTCGCGTACATGCCGGCGTTCTCCAGTCCCCGGATATATTTGTCTATCCCGTCGAAATCAGATCCGAAGCCGATAAAGTCTTCACCGCCCAGCGAACAGATGTGATCGATATGCCGGAAAAGATCGGTAATAAAAACCGAACCCGTCTTCTTCACAAACCAGGGAACGAAGGTGATGCCGATCATTCCTTTCCGTTCAATAAGGCAGCGGATTTGTCCATCGGTCAAATTTCGCGGATGGTCGCATGCCGATTTGGCATTGGAATGGGAAGCGAACAGATGCAGGCCGGGTACGTCGGCCGCTTCCCAAAAAGCTTTTTCCGACAGATGAGAGGCATCGAGCAGCAGCCCGAGCTGATTACTTTCTTTTATCAGCTGCTGCCCCCGCAGGGTAAACCCCCCGTTTCGGGTCTCCATGGCCCCGTCTACCGCCCAATTGGCGAAATTCCAGGCGGGTCCTATGCTTCTGAGCCCCAGCCGGTAAAGAATACGCAGTTGAGCCAGGCTGCCCCTAAGCCCTTCCGCTCCTTCCAAAGTCAGCAGCACACCCCTTTTTCCCGTCGTCAGCACGTGTTGAAGATCCGAGCGGCTCTGGATCAGGACGATATCCGGATTGCAAAGCACTCTTCTGTACAAAATGTCCACATACTCCAGAATGTGTCCCACATCCGGATTCTTGATTTCTTCCGGCAGGTAGACCGCCATAAACTGGATTTTGACTCCCCCCTGCTTCATAAGCGGGTAGCTTACGTCCAAAACAGGCTCGGCCGCGTTAAAATCAAGCAGCGGATTCCGGTACATCTTCATCAGAGCATCACAGTGAGCATCGATAATCATGGTTACCTCCAGGCTCTTTAATGGACCTTGCCTTTCTTTTGCACGATGCGAAAAAAACCTGTCTACAGAGTATGTAAACAGGTCCGTTCATGTATGTACAACCCGAGGAGCGCTCGTGTATCATCTCGGTTCTACGATGAGTTTGATCGCCGTGCGGTCTTCCCCGTCAATGACGATGTCTGTAAAGGCGGGTACACAAATTAAATCGACTCCACTGGGCGCCACAAATCCTCTTGCGATCGCTACCGCTTTGATTGCCTGATTCAGAGCACCCGCGCCAATGGCTTGAAGCTCTGCCGCCCCGCGCTCCCGTAACACGCCTGCAAGCGCCCCTGCTACGGAGTTTGGATTGGATTTTGCTGAAACTTTTAATACTTCCATGGAAAAGTACCTCCTTGGGTTGATGGATAAAGGATTAAGGATAAAGGTTTCCTCTTTCCATCCTATTCGGACAGGTGATCAAACATTCCTGAACCGGCATCACCGGAAGGTACAAGTTAAATTCTGTGGCAAAAAGCCGATTGCTGCATGCTCTTATTCGAAAAGAAGATCTTCCTCGTTGATCCGAATGAGTTCGATCTTGCCCGCTTTGCCTGTCGTATCGTCAAGATCGATGACGGTCGCATGGAAATGCCACTGCCCTTCGTCTACGATGAATCTTACCGGCAGCTGCGTCGTAAACTTACGCAGAACGGCTGTGCGCTCCATTCCGAGTACGCCGTCCCGGGGACCTACCATGCCTACGTCCGTCACGTAAGCCGTTCCCTGCGGCAGCACGCGGTTATCGTTCGTCTGGACATGCGTATGCGTGCCTACTACCGCCGAAACGCGACCGTCGAGATGCCAGCCCATGGCAATTTTCTCCGACGTTGTCTCCGCATGAAAATCGACGAAGATATGTTTGTACTTTCCTTTCGCCGCCTCGAGAATCTCGTCTACCTTGCGGAACGGGCAGTCGATCGGAGGCAGAAAAGTCCGCCCCTGCAGATTGATAAGCAGGATTTCCTGGTTGCGCACCTTCAAAACGGTATGTCCCCGCCCCGGCGCTCCTTCGGGAAAATTCGCGGGACGCACCATCTGAACTTCATCGTCGATGAAATCAAAGATCTCTTTCTGGTCCCAGGTATGGTTTCCAAGCGTGATTCCATGAATCCCGAGCTGGTAGAGCTCTTTCGTAATTTGAGAAGTAATCCCTCGGCCTCCGGCCGCATTTTCACCGTTCGCGATAAATACCGCGTTCGCATATTTTAATTTCAGTTTAGGCACCATTGTTTTTACTGCATTCCGGCCGACTGATCCGACAATATCTCCGATAAATACGATCTTAATAACCCATCACTCCTGCCTCTTTCTCTTTTCGGCTAAAAAAAGGAAAAGTGGCTTACGCAGCCACTTTTCACAAGTATACTTCTTTTATTTGGCGTATTCAACCGCGCGGGTTTCACGAATGACCGTAACTTTGATATGACCGGGATAGTCAAGCTCGTTCTCGATCTTCTTCGTAATATCACGGGCAAGTCTGAATGCTTCCGCATCGTCGATTTTCTCCGGTTGAACCATGACGCGAACCTCGCGTCCGGCTTGGATGGCGTACGATTTCTCCACACCTTCGAACGATTCGGAGATGCCTTCAAGCTTCTCGAGACGCTTGATATAGGTTTCCAGCGTTTCCCGGCGCGCACCCGGTCTGGCCGCAGACAATGCGTCCGCCGCTCCGACGAGCATGGCGATAACCGAGGTCGCTTCCACGTCTCCGTGGTGGGAAGCGATACTGTTCACAACGACAGGATGTTCCTTGTACTTTTTGGCGATTTCAACACCGATTTCAACGTGTGACCCTTCCACTTCGTGGTCAAGCGCTTTACCGATGTCATGCAGAAGCCCGGCACGTTTCGCCAATGTCACGTCTTCGCCGAGTTCTCCAGCCATCAAACCGGAAAGATAAGCAACTTCCATCGAGTGTTTGAGAACGTTCTGTCCGTAACTTGTACGGAATTTGAGACGTCCCAGAATTTTGATCAGATCCGGATGCAGACCGTGTACGCCCACTTCGAACGTAGCTTGTTCCCCATATTCGCGAATCCGCTCGTCCACTTCCTTGCGGGACTTCTCCACCATCTCTTCGATACGAGCCGGATGGATACGTCCGTCGGCCACGAGCTTCTCAAGCGAGGTCCGCGCGATTTCTCTGCGGATCGGATCGAAGCCGGACAAAATAACGGCTTCCGGAGTATCGTCGATAATAAGATCGATCCCCGTCAAGGTTTCAAGCGCTCGGATATTACGGCCTTCACGACCGATAATCCGGCCTTTCATTTCTTCATTCGGAAGACTTACGACAGATACCGTCGTTTCGGCAACATGGTCGGCAGCGCAGCGCTGAATGGCGAGCGTGATGATTTCACGCGCTTTCTTGTCGCCTTCTTCTTTGGCCTGCTGCTCTATTTCTTTAATAAGTTGTGCGGTTTCATGACGAACTTCCTGTTCAACGCCGGATAGGATGATGGTCTTCGCTTCTTCCATGGTCATGCCGGAAATACGTTCGAGTTCCGAAACCTGTTTACGGTAGAGCTCATCAATCTGATTCTGCGTTTCTTCAATTCTCTTCTCTTTGTTGGCGACTTGCTCTTCTTTGCGTTCAAGAGATTCTAATTTTTTATCCAGCGACTCCTCTTTTTGCAACAATCGTCTTTCATGTCGTTGAGATTCATTTCGACGTTCACGAATGTCTTTTTCAGCTTCGGCCCGGAGCTTATGAACTTCATCTTTGGCTTCCAATACCGTTTCTTTTTTCAGTGCCTCCGCTTCTTTGCGGGCATTTTCTACAATTTGTGCAGCGGCAGTTTCAGCACTGGAAATTTTCGCTTCTGCAAGAGACTTGCGGATAAAATAACCAATCCCTAAGCAAATAACGCCAACAACGAGAATGATCAGGACCCAGATAATTGGATTCATCATGTTCACCTCCTCGTTGGTTCCTCCAAGGTGTTAGCTTGGGATGATTCGGTTTTTTTAATCCGATATTCGTTTGTTCAAGCCGTATGGACCACATTCCGTGCTAGAAAATGGTTCGGTTTGTTTGTCCGTACAACGGGGGTTGTTCGGAACAGCATGGAGCAGAAGCAATCTTGGCGGAAATCGCTTCCGTTACCTCATAGAAAATCTGATGATTTTTTATGAAAATATACAATTGTATTTTATCTGTTCACAAAGAACATTGTCAAGCTATTGGCTTCGTCAACCGCGACTGAGTGCGCTTTCACGGAGAAGCTATTCCTCATTTTCGAGCTCTTCTTCGGAAAGCCGGCGCATCACATCGTTAACGAGCGAAGACGGATACCCCCTCCGAAGCAGAAAAGCCATCGTTTTTCTTTTGCGGTCCATCCTCTCGCCTGACACCGTTTTCCATTTCTTGCGGCCCACAATAAGGGCCCCTTCCATTTCTTCCTCCGTGTCGACCGCAGACAGCGCTTTGGAGATCTCGTCCCGGGAAAGCCCTTTCTGGGCGAGCTCGTAGCGGACCGCATTTCGGCCTTTACGCTGGTATTGAATACGCTGTTCCGTCCAAAGCTTTGCGAAATCGGCATCATCCAGGTACTTTTGTTCCAATAGACGGCCCACCGTCCAATCAATCAGGTCGGCTTCGTAGCCTAGGTCCTTAAGCTTCATTTTTACTTCCTGGACAGATCTCGGCCTGACCGCCACGAAACGGATCGCTTTCATGTAGGCTTCATGCTTCTCGTCCTCCTCCAGCGCTTGCCGCAAGCGCTGCACATCTATCTGTTCCCCTTTGAGCAGACGGTTCTTGATCAAGATATCTTCATGCACGGAGCAGGCATATTCATCGTTGACGTAAACATTGTATCGTTTCTTATTGCGCTTTTGCCGTTCTATTCCTGTAATGACGGAAGCTTCTGTTTCGTCTTTCATAAGCTCTTTCCCCTTTCGACACCTACGGGTCCATAAACAAAGAAAAGCTCCCCAGGGAGCTAAAACAAGGCCGCATCCTGCGCTGTACGTAAGAGGCGGCCCTTGTTCTTATTCTTCGTCTTCCGTAAAGAGTGCCAGTTCTTCGTCCGGATCGTCTACATCCACACCTGCCGGAGGAACTACATTCGTGAGATTGCTCGCTTCCCGGATTTTTTGTTCAATAACATCGGCAATTTCCTTGTTTTCCTTGAGGAATTGCTTCGAGTTCTCGCGTCCTTGGCCGAGACGGTCGCCGTTATAGGAGTACCAGGCGCCGCTCTTATTCACGATATCCAGTTCCGTTCCGATATCGATGATACTGCCTTCACGGGAAATGCCTTCCCCGTACATAATGTCAATATCGGCCTGTTTGAACGGAGGCGCAACTTTGTTCTTCACGACCTTGACACGGGTACGGTTACCGACCATATCGTTGCCCTGCTTAATCGTTTCAACACGGCGAACATCCAAACGCACGGTCGAATAGAATTTCAACGCGCGGCCGCCCGGAGTTGTTTCAGGGTTACCGAACATAACGCCGACTTTCTCACGCAATTGGTTAATAAAGATGGCAATAACCTTCGATTTGTTGATGGCGCCGGAAAGCTTACGCAGCGCTTGCGACATCAGACGGGCCTGAAGACCGACGTGGGAATCCCCCATCTCGCCTTCGATTTCCGCCTTAGGAACCAAAGCCGCAACGGAGTCGATAACGATAATATCCACCGCTCCACTGCGTACAAGGGCTTCCGCGATTTCAAGCGCCTGCTCGCCTGTGTCCGGCTGGGAAAGAAGCAATTCGTCAATGTTAATGCCGAGCTTGCTTGCATAAAGCGGGTCAAGAGCATGCTCCGCATCGATAAATGCGGCTTGTCCGCCAGACTTTTGCACTTCCGCGATTGCGTGAAGAGCGACCGTTGTTTTACCGGAAGATTCGGGTCCATAGATTTCGATAATTCTACCGCGAGGAAAACCTCCGGTTCCAAGTGCTATATCCAAAGCAAGGGAACCACTAGGGATGGTCTCCACCTGCATGTGTGTCGATTCTCCGAGTTTCATGATCGAACCCTTGCCAAACTGCTTCTCAATTTGGCGCAATGCCATTTCTAATGCGGCACGACGATCTGACAATACACTCACTTCCTTCAACTGTTATAGGTATATCATACCTTCTTTTTCACCCGTTGCCAAGTATTTTTTCGAACATACATTCGTTTTTTTTGTGACAGCCCTCTATCGCCGCCCGGTGAGGAACTCGGACAGAAAACTTCTCTTATTTAAAGGGAACGGCGCTCCTCTCGGTCATTGCGCGGCAAAAAATAAAAACCGCAGCAAAGACAAATTCTTCGCTACGGTTCTTCCGTTAACATACTTTCATTATAACTTAAAATTTGCGGTTTTTCAACAAAAAACGCCGATCAGCCGTCCGCTTTTACAAGTTTCCAAAGCTGGTGCAGAGCCGTTTTGGCCGCGCGCAACTTGATCGTCTCCCGCAGTCCGGGAAGCTGGAGCTTTTGAACATGAATATCTCCGTCCTTGCAGCCGACTCCGACATAGACAAGCCCGATCGGTTTGCCTTCGGAGGTAGTCGGTCCGGCAACTCCCGTTACGGATACGGCATAATCCGCATGTGTGCGCTCCAGCAGGCCCCGCACCATCGCTTCCGCCGTTTCGGCGCTCACCGCTCCGGGAGCGTCCTCCCCTTCCAGCAGCTCCGTAGGAACGCCGAGCATACTGTGCTTCATTTCGTTGGAATAAGAGACGACTCCGCCCAGAAACACCGAGGAACGCCCCGGGATGGATGTGATCAAATCACTCAGGAGCCCGCCGGAACAGCTCTCAGCCGTCGTCAGGGTCTGATTTCTGGATTGAAGTATCGCGAGCACCGCTTCCTCGATCGGAATATCCTCTTCCGCATATAAGTGTTCCCCTACGCGGCTGCGGATTTCCTTCTCTACCTGTTCCATCTTGCGGAGAGCTTCTTCTTCCGTGTGCGCCTTCGTCGCCAGACGTATCGTTACCTCGCCCTCCTTGGCATATGGGGCGATAGTCGGATCGGTTTGCTTCTCGATGAGGTCAAACAGCTTATGCTCGAGGGAGGACTCGCCTATCCCGGCAAACTTGAGCATCTTCGAGTACAAAGGCATCTCATCGGTTATAAGGCCGCTCAGCCAGTCCTTGGCGTAGCGCTCAAACATCGGCTTCATTTCCTTCGGCGGGCCGGGAAGAAGCAGATACCGGGTCCCCTCGTGATCCAGGCCCAGCCCCACGGCCAATCCCGTATCGTTCGGAAGCGGCTCCGCTCCTTCGATCATGTTCGCTTGTCTGGAATTGCTCTCGACCATATGAAGCCCCTGCGAATCGAACAGCTCGCGGATCTTGGCCATGGAAATTTCGTCGATATAGAGCCGGCGCCCGGTCATATCGGCCAATACATCCTTCGTCAGATCGTCCAGAGTCGGACCGAGTCCTCCCGTCGTGATAACCAGATCGGCCCGTTTCCCGGCCTGTTCCAACGCTTCCCGGATGCGGGCGGGGTTGTCGCCTACGACGGTCTGGAAGTACAAGTCGATGCCGAGCATCGCGCATTCCTGCGCCAAGTACTGAGCGTTCGTATTTAAAATCTGCCCCAGCAGAAGCTCAGTTCCGACCGCAATCAATTCTGCTTTCATGCTGTAGATCCTCCTTCGCTTATGTAAACTTGCATGATGTGAGCTGCATTTGCCGGTCGGGTTGTTTTTTACTTCCGAAAAATGAACGCCGGACAAATCCGTCCTTTTGTCCGATTCAGTACGCTTGTCCGGCGAAAAGCCCAGCTCATTATATAGTTGGCGTGAACATACCGGTTACATTCACTGCCGCATTTATCATAAACCTCACCCAGCTTGTTCCCGGAGACGAAGAAAACACAGTATCTACTGTGTTTTCTCGGAAAAATCAATCACATGCTTATTTTTAATGAAGTAATCGAGCCCGGAGTACACCGTGATGATCGCGGCAATCCAGCTTGCGATCAAATCGAACGGAACGTTGATAAACGCAAACGGGAAGTTGTTGATGAGCAGCGCAATAATCGCCGTGATTTGTGCCGCTGTTTTAGCTTTACCCCATTTGCTCGCCTGAATAACAGCCCCCTCCAGCAGAGCGATCTGCCTGAGTCCGGTCACGGCCCATTCCCGGCTGATGATCACGATCACGATCCATGCGCCCAGTTTATCCATTTCAACGAGGGACACCAGAACGGCGGTTACAAGCAATTTATCGGCCAGCGGATCTAGCAGCTTTCCGAGGTTCGTAACCAGTTTGTTTTTGCGGGCAATGTATCCGTCCAGACTGTCGGTGCTCGCCGCAATAATGAAAATTAGCGCCGCGATAATCTGGTTGTACGTGATGGAAAACGTTTGAATTTTAATATGCGGAAACTGGATGTTCACAAGAAGGAAAAACATAATAATCGGCACCAGGAAAATCCTGGCAAGTGTAATCTTATTCGCTAAATTCATTATGCGATTACCTCCCCGGAGAGGTCGAATTCAAAGGAGTGGGTAACCCGCACTTTTACAACGCCGCCTATTCCGATATTATTACCGGTTACGAAAACTTCCCCGTCGATTTCCGGCGCATCGTATTGGGAACGGCCGATATACACGTCGCTGCGGCCGTCGTAGCGCTCGATAAGCACATCTACCGCTTCGCCCAGTCTACGGCCTCCGCGGCGGTTGGATATTTCGCGCTGAAGCTCCATCAGAGCGGCCGCGCGGTATTCTTTTACCTCGTCCGGCACCTGTCCGGGAAGGCGTGACGCCGGTGTGTCTTCTTCCATCGAATAAGTGAAAACGCCGAGCCGGTCGAACTGGACATCTTTTACGAACTGCACAAGATGTTCGAAATCTTCTTCCGTTTCACCCGGAAATCCGACGATAAGCGAAGTCCGCAAAGCCGCATCCGGCATTCTTTTGCGTATTTTGAGAATAAGTTCCCGGGCGTCCTTATCTCTTCCGGGACGTCTCATCCGCTTGAGAATAGCGTCGGAGCTGTGCTGGAGCGGCATATCTATGTATTTGCAAACCTTCGGATTGGCCGCCATCGTTTCGATCAGCTCATCCGTAAAAAATCCGGGATAGGCGTAATGCAGCCTGACCCATTCGATGCCTTCCACTTCGCTCACCCGATTGAGCAGCTCGGGAAGCATGAACTTATCGTACAGATCCGTTCCGTAATTGGTGGAATCCTGGGCGATGAGGCTGACCTCTTTAACCCCTTGCGACGCCAATTGCCGCGCTTCCGAAATAACGGACTCCATCGAACGGCTGCGGAATTTCCCCCTCATAATCGGAATGGAGCAGAACGTACAGGCGTTATCGCAGCCTTCCGCGATTTTGACGTATGCGGTATACCGGGGGGTAGAAACCTTGCGCGGAAGCGCTTGCTCATAGTTAAACACCGGATTCCCGACATAGACCGGCTTTTTGCCTTTCAGGGCTTCGTCAATAATGGCGTTGATGTTGTGAAAATCGCCTGTTCCCACGATCCCGTCAATCTCAGGCATTTCTTTCATCAGTTCTTCTTTGTACCTCTGTGTCAAACACCCCGAAACGATTAGCGCTTTCAAATTCCCGGTTCTTTTAAGATCGGCCATATCCAGAATGGTAGTAACCGATTCTTCTTTGGCGGCATCGATAAATCCGCACGTATTTACAATAATCACGGTAGCTTCTTCGTTGTTCTCGACCACGCTGTACCCTCGCTGATCGACCAGTCCGGACATGATCTCGGAATCCACCAAATTTTTCTCACATCCAAGCGTTACTACCCTTACCTTTTCCGTCATGCTGAAACCTCCAAACGTCGTAGCAAAGCCATCGTTACAAGTATAATACAACGTTAATCCGAGTGTCAAAATAGGGAAACCCTCCGATATCCGAGGGAAAAACCGGGATTCCGGAGGGCTGCCTTTATTTATCTGAAATTGTCAAACTGCAGATCGATAGGAAGATCGGCGCCTTTCAGCATTTGAATCACTTTCTGCAAATCGTCTCTGCTTTTGCCGGTTATCCGGATGGAATCTCCCTGAATCTGGCTCTTTACCTTCAGCTTCGAATCACGGATCATGATGTTAATCTTCTTGGCGATATCCGCTTCGATTCCTTGTTTCAGCTTAACGCGCTGGCGGACCGTTCCCAAAGAAGCCGACTCGATTTTGCCGTATTCGAGATTTTTAAGGGCAATGCCCCGTTTAGCCATCTTGGCGTGAAGAATGTCAATCACGTTCTGAAGCTTGAAATCATCGTCCGAAAGAAGAACGAGTTCTTCTTTCTCCAATGTGATCTCGCTCTTGCTGCCTTTGAAATCAAAACGGGTTTCGATTTCTCTCTTGGCCTGCGTAATGGCGTTGTTTAATTCCTGCATATCCAGCTTGGATACGATATCGAAAGAGCTTTCCGAACTCATTTTGGCTTCGTCCTCTCCTGCGTATTTACACCGATAAGTTCACGGTCAAGGCTGCGGCTGCAGCGTGATTTTAATGTTTTTAGGGTTGGAGGCATCTCCGACATTGAGCTCTTGCCCGTTTACGGTGATTTTAGCGGCGTTGGCCGCGCCTACACGAATCTGTGCGGTAGTCGTCAGGGAGAACGTCTCCGTTTCGCCCTGTTTCAGAGTTCCCTGCTTCTCCATTTTCTTGCTGTTGTTCGGGAAACTGTCGACTCTGTACCAGCACTGTGTCCCTGCCGCTGTCACGGTAATGTCGAGTTTACCGCCTACTGCCGTGTAATTGTCCAGACTGCTGCTGCTGTTCACAAGCGTCAATGCGCCTGCAGGCGTCGGAGTCGGCGTAGGGGTCGCGCTAGGCGTCGGTGTAGGAGACGGCGTAGTTGTGGCTGTCGTGCCCCCTCCGTTGCCCGGGGCAGGACTCGGAGCGGCCGTCGCGTTGGGATCCGCCGTATCCGTCAGCCTGTTGGGCTCATTGATCGCGCCCGAGCTGCCTCCCTTGTTGTTAACCACGACGAAATAATACACAATGGCCGCTATCAACAGCACGAACGAAACGACCATAATGGTGGATGCCCACTTGCTGAGTCTGTCCGTGCTTCTCGCTGAACTCCGGCGCGGTGTGCGGATCGTTTCGACCGTCGGCTCCGGCGGAGCTGCCGGAACCGTGCCCTGATACATGTTCAGAACTTCGTTCGGATCGAGACCGACCGCTTCCGCATAGCTTTTGATAAAAGCCCTCACATAAAAACTGCCGGGCAAAACTTTATAATTTTCCTCTTCAATTGCTTCGAGGTATCTAGTTCTGATTTTCGTTACTTCCTGTAAATCGTCCAGAGACATTCTCTTTTCCAATCGGGCCTGCTTCAATCGCTGACCGAGTTCCGACATGTTCTCACCTCCGTAAATTCAGTGGGTCCTTCCCTTTTAGACGAACAAAACCTCAAAATGGTTCTGTGTTATACGTAAAACTGTCATAGTTGATTTCTTCGTCCGGGCTGTTGCGAAGTTCGATGATGTAATTGAAATCGTTATACGTGTAGTGGGACTCTTTGATAAAAATATCCGGATGTTCGATTACTTTGGTAGACGGCGTAGCCATAATCTCCTGCAGCAGCGAGAAGTGTTTCTCATTGGAACGGATAGTTGAAACGATTCCGTCAATGATAAAAACGTTGTTCATAGACATCTCATCCTCCGAAAGCTGGCTGCGAACGGTCTGTCTTAGCAAAGTGGACGAAACAAATGTCCAGCGCTTGTTCGAACATACGCTGCCTGCAATGATGGACTCGGTCTTGCCTACGCGCGGCATTCCGCGGAGTCCGATCACCTGATTGCCCTCGCGTTTGAATACTTCGCCCAGAAAATCGACCAGGAGTCCGAGTTCGTCTCTTGTGAAACGGAACGTCTTCCGGTCATCGGAGTCGCGTTCTATGTACCGGCCGTGTCTTACGGCAAGAATATCAACCAGTTTTGGGGTTCTAAAGGCGGTTATGGTGATATTATCCACCTTTTTTAACATTTTACCCATTAACTCGATTTTTTCATCATCGTTGGTTTGAAGAAGCATTCCGCGTGTGCGGTCCTCCACCCCGTTGATCGTCACAATATTAATATCGAGCATCCCCATGAGGGAAGCGATATCCCCCAGAAGCCCCGGACGGTTCTTATGTATTCGATATTCCATGTACCATTCTTTAATTTCCAAAACGTAAGCACCTCATTTGCCATGGCACGAATTAGACATTCCGAGTTATTATTCTACAACGTTTGACAAAGTCCTGCCAACTTCTTTGTAACTACGACTTTTTTAGAAATTCGACTTGGTTCATTTCTTCCGCAGAATAGGTCTGTATACCCGGCTTCCAATCCCCTTGAATCATCCTGTTCTGCTCCTGCGCCATAACGGCTTCCCAATTCACTTGTACGGCAAAAGATTGATCCAGCGGCACGACGGGAATTCCGAGCGATTTAATTTTCTGCTGATCCGTTTTCTGAAGAGACGTAAACTGGATGATCCAGCTTGAACGATGCTCGACGGCCTGTTTTTTCAGCTGGTCGAACCATTCGGGATTGCTGTCCGTATTAACGGTGTGACCGGATAAGCCGGAAGGGGATAAACCTGAGGGTATGGGAACCGAAGATTTCGTTACCCATTCGATGGATTTTCTTTTGTCCGCCTGTTCTTTGACCCAGCCGCTCATCGCCTGTTCGATCATTGCATGATCTACACCGCGAAGAACGGTATTCGGAGGGGCCGTCTTCTCCGCCTGCATACCGGGATCTTCCAGACGGTCCGCAAGAACGACGAATTTCTGATTCTTGAGCCTGACCGCCTCTGCCGAAGCTTGAGGAACAAGACTGCTGCCGATTACAACGACATAATCATAGCGTTTCGATTCCAGCTGTTTGCCCAGAGCGCTGTCAAAGGCCGCGTCCTGTTTCCATTCCGAAGTGAGTCCGCTGCCGCTTCTCCATTTTGCGAGTGCCGCCGCTACGCTCGTTTTCGTTTCCTGTGACACATCCGGGGCCGTTACGACCAGAACCGAATGTTTGGACGCCAGCTGCTGTTCGGTGATCGTCGGAAGCCCGCGAGTCCCGCATGAAGAAAGCATGACCGTGATGACTGGCAGGAAAAGTGCAAGTTTTACCCGCGAGAAACTCATGATACCGAATCCTTTCCTGAAATGATGGCATGGAAAAGCCCCGCAGTGAAGTGGGGCTTTTCGCATGTACATCATCTATTCTACTCTTTATTCACCAGTTTGACCATTAAACGTGCCATAACCTTGCGCTCGTTCTCGTCACCTGCGTCCCAGAGTTCTTTGAGCAGGCGCTCTTCGCGATTTTCCGGATCCACTTTATCGGACAGAAACTCACCGATCTGAAATGCAAGCTTAGAAATTTTCTCGTCGTTCAGGCCTACTCTCTCGGCTTGGTCCACCCGTTCAGCCAAAAATTCTTTCCATCTGTCAAACACTGTAAGTACCGTAGACATGGGTCGGGCCTCCTTTGATTTGTTAGGATGAGAGGAACACCTGTAATATCTGCATCCGAACAATCAAATATTCCCGGGAAGCTATCCAAACCCTTGGTAATTAAGGGAATACCCCAAGGTCGTTTTCAAGTCAGCCAGCCCCCGTTGGGGCTGATAATCTGGCCGGTAATGTAGCCGGACTCGGGCAAAGCCAGAAAATACACCAGCGAGGCGATTTCGTCGGGCGCCGCAAAACGGCCGGCCGGTATTTCGCTCGCGATCGCTTCTTTCTCCGCGTGGTCGAAACCGGACATCATATCGGTATCGACCGCTCCGGGCGCAACGGCGTTTACAGTGACGCCCGAAGGAGCCAGTTCCTTGGCCAATGCTTTCGTAAACGCGTTGATGCCGCCTTTTGCCGTCGAATAGATAACCTCGCAGGACGCACCCGAAATTCCCCAGATGGAAGACACATTAATAATGCGGCCGTATTTCCGGGAGATCATTCCGTCCATAAAGAGCTGGCTGCACAAAAACGTGCCCTTCAGGTTAATGTTCATAACACGGTCCCACTCCTCTTCCGTCACATCGGAAAGCAGGCCGTAGTGGGAAATCCCCGCATTGTTGACCAGCACATCGGGCATAAAGCCCCGCTGCTCCATTTTGTCGCGCATAGCCACAATCTGTTCCTTCGAATTCAGATCCGCGCACACCGTCATGACCTTCGCTCCATGGTTCATGCAGCGGCGCGCCACTTCGTTGGCGGATTCGTGGGACTGCAGGTAATGGATCACCACGTTCATGCCCAGCTTGGCGAACCGTTCGGCGATGGCCGCTCCGATTCCGCGGCTGCCGCCCGTTACGAGGACCGTCTGCTCGGTAAACGGCCGGAGCCCCGTCACGGACGCTCGCTTCGCACGAGCGAAACGGCAAAGCGGCTCCAGTCAAAATGTTCACGAAGTCTGGACTCTGCCTCATCCTTGGTGATGGATTCGTACGTTTTTAAAATGTCAAACATATCGGCGCCCTTAAACAGGTACCGGGTAAATTCGTTCGTGATCGCCTCGGGGGAATTCAGCATCCGCAGAAATCCACCGATTTTTTTTCTGCGGCTTCTTTCGAAAGCTTCTTCGTCCAGCCCTTCCGTTTTCGCACGGTCCAGCTCTTCACGGATTCTGCTCAGCAGCAGATCCGGATCTTTCGTATCCCCGCCCATCGCGGAAAACGCGTACTCCGGAGACGAGTTGTACTCATGACTGAAATTGTCCGAGATGAGACCTTCATTGTACAGCTTCTGGTAAATCGGCGAGCTTGAGCCCAGCAGGACTTCCAGCACAAGTTTCGTCGTAAGCTCTCGTTTGAGGATCGCGTCCCCTTCTTCATGCAGAGCTTTTTCTTTAAAACCGAACAGGCATTTAGGCAGCGATACCGGCAGGAGCGTTTCCTTGCGTTCCGTCTCGACGGCTTCCGGCTCCGATTCGAAAAACCGGCGGATTTCCCCCTGAGGTTTGAATGTTTTGGCCGCCTGATTCGCCCGGATATGCGAAATCACTTCCTCGGGATTCACGCCGCCCGCGATAAAGACCGTCATGTTGCTCGGGTGATAGAACGTGTGATAGCAGTCGTACAACATATCCTTGGTAATTTCGGTAATGGACGGGATGGTGCCCGCGATGTCGATCCGCACCGGGTGTTTGCTGTACAAAGCCTCGATCAGGCCGTAGTACGCTCTCCAGTCCGGATTGTCTCGGTACATGTTGATTTCCTGCCCGATGATGCCCTTTTCCTTCTCAACGTTCTCTTCGGTAAAATAAGGATTCTGAACAAAATCGATCAGGGTTGTGATGTTCTCCATAATCTGGCCCGTAGCCGAAAAGAGATAGACCGTCCTCTCGAAGCTCGTAAATGCGTTTGCGGAAGCTCCTCGGGATGCAAACGTGGCGAAAACATCGCCGGTAGGCTCCTCGAACATTTTATGCTCCAGAAAATGGGCAATCCCGTCCGGCACGCGGATTTCGGGCCCGCCTTCCACTTGAAAATGGTTATCGATTGACCCGTAGCGGGTGGAAAACGTCGCGTACGTTTTTTGGAAGCCTTCCTTAGGCAGCACGTATACGTGAAGGCCGTTCGGAAGCTTTTCTTCGTACAAAGTTTCGTTTAAGTGAGGATAGGGAATGACGTTCACTTGGCTTCCTCCTTTTCATCCCTCAAGAAATAGATGGTGTCCAGGAATACTCCCTCGGCGGCCTGCTGAATCTCTGCGATGCTTGTGTTCGTCACTCCGTCGATCAGCTCTTGAACGGTGCGCTCTTTGCCCGAAAGAACGGCATTGAAATCAAACGCGATCTGTTCGAAGGCGGAATCCTGCATTTCCCGCAGCTGGTTGGCTATCATCGCTCTTGTCTGACTGAGCTCGATATCGCTGATAAAGCCGGTTCTCATGTCTTCCAGCTGTTTGCGGATAATGTCAACCGCTTTCTCGTAATTCTGCATCTCGATGCCCGATTGGATCGTCAGGATGCCTTTGTGCCCGTCAAGACGGGAAGAAGCATAGTAAGCGAGGCTCGCCCTTTCGCGCACATTCAAGAACAGCTTGGAATGGGGATATCCGCCCAGAATGCCGTTATACATAAGCGCGGCGGGATACGCATCGTCTCCGTACGTAACCGAAGTGCGCAGGCCCATGTTCAGCTTGCCCTGCGCGACGGGGAATCGTTCCACCACGACGTTGGTCTCCCCGGTCCGGCGCTGAGGCGCGGTGCGCGTGTAGACGGGATTCTCTTCCCTCTCCAGCCGGAAAGAACGGCTCACGATGTTCTCGACCTCCTGAAGCGTCGTATTGCCGACCACATACAGGTCGATAGGCGCTTCGGCCAGCCATTTTTTGAAATAGGCAAATAGGGATTCAGGGGTGGAAGCGGGAATATCCTTCAGCTCACCCAGCGGATGCAGCCGATACGGCTCCCCTTTGCACATTTCGGCCATACAGCGTTCGGCGGCGAAGCGGATTTTATCGTTAATAATGGACTCGATCCGTTTGCGCAGCGTTTCCTTCTCGGACTCCACATATTTGGAGAGGAAAGCGTCACCTTCGGCTGCCGGCTTCGTGATGGCTTCACCCAGAAACGAAAGGGCTTTCTCCAAAAGAGATTCCGGGGACGATACAAACCGGTCGTTAATGACATCCATGCGGAATTGAACGATCTGGTAGTCCCCTCGCTTGTAAATGTCAAAACCGAAGCCCGCTCCATAGAGATCGTCGAGATGCTCTCGGAACTGCTTCGTTTCGGGATAACTTTCCGTTCCTCTTCTCAGAACAAAAGGGACCAATGCCGTCTGCGTTACGTCTTCCTCGGAAAGAGGACGTCCTATGTAAGCGGAAATGGCGAATGTTTTATAGCGATCTGTAGGCAGTACATGCAGCCTTATCTGACGCAGTGTACTCCGTTCAAACTGTTGGGTGCTCAATGCTGTCGTTCTCCCTTCACAACCGTCTTGGGTCTAAACTATTCGGTTCTCCAAATGGCTATACCCATTATATTCCTTCATAAACAGAAGAAGCAACCGAGCGGTCACTTCCTCTGTCGTTCTGTTCAGTTCAGGTTATTTGCAGAAAATATGCTTGCCGATGGTTTTCACCTGCGGGCGTGTCCAAATCCATTTGGACGTAGCCGTTTCGGGGTTAAAATAATATTCGCAGCCGCCGGTAGGGTCCATGCCGTTGATGGCATCCCGGACTGCTTTTTTGGCGGTTTCATTTGGCGTAAGCCAGATTTGGCCGTCCGCAACAGCGGTAAACGCACCGGGCTGGAAAATGACGCCGGATACGGTATTCGGGAAGCTGGCCGAGTCCACCCGGTTCAGAATGACCGCCGCAACGGCCACCTGACCGATGTAAGGCTCGCCGCGGGATTCGCCGTAAACGGCGTTAGCCATCAGATCGAGGTCGGATTTGGAAAATCCTTTGTGCGTCGTCGGCGTCAGATTCGATCCGGAAGCGGCCGTGCCGCCTTGATTGCCCTGGTTAGCCTGGCCTGCCGCTTTGCCTGTATTGGCGGCTTCAGGCGCGGTCGGCTTCCAGTTCTTCGTGGCTTCCCACAGCTTAAGCTTGGTTTTGGGGCCCACATGGCCGTCCACTTTCAAACCGAACTCGCTTTGAAACCATTTTACGGACCGGAGTGTTCTCCAGCCGTAATCGCCGTCTACAGTCCCCGTGTAAAATCCGAGAAACTTGAGCCTTCCCTGCAGCTCATTGACATCGGAGCCTTTGGCTCCATAACTGATGAGATTCTTGCTGAATGTAGCTTCAGTCGTGAAGTTCTGCTTAATCTGCAGAGCCGCAAACAGCGTAAATACGACGCAAACCGTGATGGCGATCAAACGTTTGTTCATGCGTTTATTCATGCTCCATTATCAACCTTTCTCTCATGATGACTGGCTGTTAGTGATTATTATGAGAAAGGAGGAAACGTTCTATGCAAGAAAAACACCCTGCCGTAAACCCGGTAGGGCGTCCTTGAACTTGGATCAGGAACTCATGCGATTGTGCTGGAATTGCTCCAGTGAAATAAGGACTTCACGCGGCTTGCTTCCTTCATGCGGCCCGACGATTCCATTGGATTCCATCGAATCGATGAGCCGTCCCGCCCGCGCATAGCCGATGCGCATCCGCCTTTGAAGCAGAGACGCCGAAGCCTGCTTGGCTTCGATGACAATCTGAACGGCCTGATCGTAGAGTTCGTCCCCGAACTCGTCCTGCTGCTCCGGCTGTTCTTCCACCTGAGGCACCATATCTTCCCGGTAATTCGCTTCCTGCTGAGTCCGGACGAAATTGACTACCGTCTCGACCTCCTGATCGGAAAGGAAAGCTCCCTGAACACGGACGGGCTTGGAGGCTCCGACAGGCAGATATAGCATGTCGCCGCGGCCAAGAAGCTTCTCGGCCCCCACCATGTCCAAAATCGTCCGGGAGTCTACCTGAGAAGATACCCCGAAGGCGATCCGCGAAGGAATATTCGCTTTAATAACGCCGGTGATGACATCCACGGACGGGCGCTGGGTCGCAATAATCAGATGGATGCCTGCCGCGCGCGCCATCTGAGCCAGCCGGCAGATGGCGTCTTCCACATCGTTGGCAGCCACCATCATCAGATCGGCCAGCTCGTCCACGATGACCACAATGTACGGAAGGGGCGCTTCCGTACCGTTTTCGATCAGCATGGCATTGTAGCCCTCAATATTCCGCGTACCGCTCTTGGAGAAGAGCTCGTACCTCTTCTCCATCTCGACGACGACCTTTTTCAGGGCAAGAGACGCCCTTCGCGGATCGGTGACGACCGGAGCCATGAGATGAGGAATGCCGTTATACACATTGAGTTCGACCATTTTGGGGTCGACCATCAGGAACTTGACTTCATTGGGCTTAGCCTTGTAAAGGATGCTCGTAATAATTCCGTTGATACAGACGGATTTACCCGAACCTGTGGCACCGGCTACGAGCAGGTGGGGCATCTTCGCCAGGTTGCCGACGATCGGCTGTCCGGAAATATCCCTGCCCAAAGTGACGGACAATCTGGAACTGGCTTCCTGGAAGGCGGAAGTTTCCATCACCTCGCGCATCGTAACGACGGATACTTCGGAATTCGGCACTTCGATACCGATGGCGGATTTGCCGGGAATCGGCGCTTCCATCCGGATATCTTTGGCGGCCAGGGCCAGCGCGATGTCATCCGTCAGACTGACGATCCGGCTCACCTTCACCCCTACGTCGGGCTGAATTTCATACCGGGTCACCGCAGGTCCTCGGACGACTTCCAGCACCTTCGCACGTACGCCGAAGCTTTCCAGCGTGGCTTCGAGCTTGCGGGCGTTGGCCTTGTAATCCGCCATCTCAGAGCCCTTGCCCGCCGCCGGTTTCGAAAGAAGCGTCAAAGACGGCAGGTCGTAAGGCGGGAGAACCGGCGGTACGGCTGTGTCAACCAGTTGAAGGTCATCCACAGTTTCAAGCTGCTCATCGGCCGGAATCTGCTCTCCGTTTGCGGAAGGGGCCGCTTTAGCGCTCACAGCCAAAGCTGCGGGTCCTACCGTACCTGCCGTTACCGGAGAGGAGGGTACGACCTTTTCTTCCTTCTGCACCTGCTCTTGAAAGTCCCGGAAAACGGTGGAAAACTCCCGGTCGGCTTGAGGTTCATCGTTCATGTTCAGCGCTGCCGGATCTCTATCGGAATCGACCTTGTATACGACTTTCTCCTCGGGATAACCGCCGGCGGCTCCGGAAACCGCCAAATCGTCCTCGTCCTGATCGTCATCCCGTTGCGGACCGGGCTGTTTTAACAGTTGAAGGAAACGGGGTTTCTTCCTCTTGGGATCCGGGCGGTATACTTCCTCGTCGAATTCATCGTCATACGGAAAGTCAGGCTCTTTGTAGGTTCGTTCGCTTTTGCTCGCGGAAACGGCGGCCTTCCCTTTGGTTTTAGCAGCCGAGGAAGACCGGCCTTTACCGCGCTGCATATTCTGGAATTTCTTTTCCAGCAAAGTAAAAAAGCGTTTCACGCGCGCGCGCAGCTTTTGAACGGCTTCCACGTAAGACAAGTTCGTAACCAGAATGAGCCCGATGGCAAATAAAGCGAACTGTACAAGTCGCGCACCCATGTTGTCGAACAAAAAATACAGCAGGCTGTAGACGATCGCTCCGATCATCCCCCCGCCCACATCGTTCAAAAGAATTTTGCCGTTTGCGGGCTGCAGGCCCTGCTTCAGAGCTTCCCATGTCACGGACAGGATCGTTGTCGCCTCGTAGTCACCTTCTAGAAAAAGAGCTTGGAATAAATTAATATGATTCATGACAAGAAGACCCGTCACAATTAACAAAACCCCGGTTTTGCGGGTTGTCCATCGTGAGGGCCAGGAACGCTTCACCATAACATGCAGTGCTATGTATATACAGATCAGCGGGATCAGAAAATCCCACGTACCGATGAAAAAGCGGCAAACGTAATGAAACGAACGTCCCACATGACCTTCTCTGGCCAGCGCAATCACCGAGAAAATCAGGATTAAAATACCGTACAGCTCAAACATGAGATTAGTCTTGACCGTCTTGCTTTTCTTACGGCGTTTTGCCACTCTATTCCACCTCCGATAAATCATTATACCACAGTTTCGGTAGGCGGAACACGGGCGGCAGTGCCTAGATCCCCTGCGGGCCGGGCACGTAATTAATCAGACTTCCTGGCGTAAAAAGCGGATTTAAGTAATGTTTTGGCTCCGGGCTGTAAAGCCGCACAATCCGCACCCGGCTCTCATCGACAGTTTCCACCTGCATCAGGATGCCGCTGATTTCAACATCCCGGAAGCGGGGTTCGTATTCATCCCAGCCTTCGTAAACGACTTCATCCGGCAGGATCGTGTAGTGGGTCATGCCGTTCCGCCTCCCCGGGAACCTCGGCGCTCTTCGATTCTGCGGTTCAGTTCGGCGATTGCCTGCCCGATCCCTCCCACTTCATCGATCAATCCGTATTTAACGGCGTCTTGGCCGATAACCGTAGTTCCGATGTCTCTGGTGAGCTCGCCCGTTTTGAACATAAGCTCCTTGAACTGCTCTTCGGAGATTTTGGAATGCTTCGTGACAAAACGGGTTACCCTCTCCTGCATTTTCTCCAGGTATTCAAACGTCTGCAGCACACCGATGACAAGTCCCGTCAGGCGGATCGGATGAATCGTCATGGTAGCCGTCTCGGCGATAAAAGAACGATTCGAGCTTACCGCGATCGGCACACCGATGCTATGCCCGCCGCCCAGTACAAGGGTAACCGTAGGTTTCGAAATCGTTGCAAGCATCTCGGCGATAGCAAGCCCCGCTTCCACGTCGCCGCCAACCGTGTTCAGAATCACGAGGACTCCCTCGATTTTCGGATTTTGTTCGGCAGCTACGAGTTGAGGAATCAGGTGCTCGTATTTCGTCGTTTTGTTTTGCGGCGGCAGTACGATATGCCCTTCCACCTGACCGATGATGCTCATGCAGTAGATATTCGACTCACCGGCCGGCGTGTTGATTTGCCCGAGCTGCTGGATTGTTTCTACCGCTGCCAGCTTCTTCTGTTCCTCCGTGGGCTGCTCTTCGCTTCTGAAAGAGGGCGGCTCGTTGAAAGGAGCCGGTCCGGGAAAAGGCGCCTGAGGACGCGGGTTGTAGTCGCTTGTAACGGAAGCTTCGGCTCTAAGCGCAGCCGCACCCTCTCCTAGCTCTTCAAAATGAACCTGCTGCAGCGTAACGTTATCGGCATCGTTAGCCGTTTCTTCCGCTGTGTAGGAGGAATCGTTTTGCCTGAGGCCGTAGGGTGCCGGGTTGAACGTATTAGCAGTCACCTGCCCATAAGAGCCTCTTGGAGCACCGCTTGTATAGGTGTGGTTCGTATTCCCCGCTTCAGAAAAAGCATTCTGTCCGGCCCCCTGTTGACCGCCGTATCCGTTTCCTCTGTTCAAAGAGCCTCCGCTGCCCGCTGAGACATTCGCGTTCGCTTGCTGAAACGGATATTCGTTTCTGCCTGCATAGCGCTCCGAGGATACACCTGCTCCCGTGTAGGCGGGTCTATTCTGTTGTCCTTTATATCGATTTCCGTTTCCCATGGCTATTCCTCCTAATTGATCATCGAGGTTAGTGTGGGCAGGAACGCTATTACTTTATTCACCCTCTTCTCAGGTAGCGATGAATAAGGCTGGAAGCATTTAAAAAAGCCCTCTCCGGCTATGGAGAGAGCTTTGGTTTCGGTTGGGTTAAGTGACTAGTTTGAGAGACTAAACTTCCATGATAATCGGAAGGATCATTGGTCTTCTTCTGGTTTGTTCATATAAAAATCGTCCAAGCGCGTCTTTCACATGTGTTTTTAAAGACGCCCATTCATTTACGTTATCATTCATTAATTTATTCAGCGTACTCGTCACGATACGATTCGCTTCGTCCAATAAACCTTCGGATTCGCGGACATATACAAAGCCGCGGGAAATGATGTCCGGACCGGAAAGAATGGTCCCATCCTGTTTGCTTAGTGTCACGACAACGACCAGAATGCCGTCTTGAGAAAGAAGCTTTCTGTCGCGCAGGACGATGTTACCTACATCTCCGACACCCAGTCCATCAATCAAAATGTTGCCTGCCTGAATTCTTGCACCCTTACGAGCTACACCACCCTGGATTTCAACGGTGTCTCCGTTATCCAGAATGAAGATATCTTCTTGGTCCACTCCGACGGATTCGGCAAGTTGACCGTGAAGACGAAGCATGCGGTATTCCCCGTGAATCGGAATAAAATATTTCGGCTTCATGAGGTTCAGCATAAGCTTGAGCTCTTCCTGGCTTCCGTGTCCGGAAACGTGTACGCCTGTCTTGGAACCCGGTCCGTAGATGACGTCCGCACCCAAACGGAACAGTTCGTCTACCGTACGGCCGACATAGCGCTCGTTACCCGGAATAGGAGTAGCTGCAATGATTACCGTATCGCCTGGAAGAATGTCCACTTTACGATGAGTGGAGCGAGCCATACGGGTCAAAGCCGACATCGGCTCCCCTTGGCTGCCCGTACAGAGAACGACCACGCGGTCGGCCGCCATACGGTTTACCTCTTCAGGTTCAATCAGCATGCCGTCGGGAACGCGGAGATATCCGAGTTCCGAAGCGATCGACACCACGTTAACCATACTCCGCCCGATTACCGTAACTTTACGGCGGGTAGCCTCAGCTGCGTCGATAACCTGCTGAACACGGTGAATGTTCGAAGCGAAAGTCGCGATAACTACGCGCTGCTTGGCTTTGCGGAATACTTCTTCGATAGTAACGCCGACGCTTTTCTCAGAACCCGTAAATCCGGGTTTCTCGGCATTTGTGCTGTCGGAAAGAAGGGCCAGTACGCCTTTCTTTCCGATTTCGGCCATCCGGTGCAGGTCAGCATATTGATCATTAACCGGTGTCTGGTCGAATTTAAAGTCTCCGGTGTGCACGACGACTCCTTCGGGAGTTTCAAGAGCAACCCCGACGGAATCCGGAATGCTGTGGTTGGTTTTGAAGAACGTGGCTGTAATCGTTCCCAAATTAAGCTCGGAATCCGCATTGATCAGAATCCGCTTGGTTTCGCCAAGCAGATTCGCTTCTCTCAGCTTATTTTCCACAAGCCCAAGGGTAAGCCGCGTACCGTAAACAGGCACATTCAAGTGCCGAAGTACGTAAGGCAACCCTCCGATATGGTCTTCATGGCCGTGAGTCAGCACAATGCCGCGGACTTTGTCCTTATTCTCGAGCAGGTAGTTGATATCCGGAATGACAATGTCGATTCCAAGCATATCTTCTTCAGGAAACTTCAAACCGCTGTCGATAACCACAATATCATTCGCATACTGCACCACATACATATTTTTACCGATTTCGCCCACGCCGCCAAGGGCAAAAATCAGAACTTTATCGTTATTTTTCTTAGACAAAAAAGTAACCTCCTTGAATTCATTTGACGACGATTTTTATAATGAAACCGAACCAGTCACTTGCCACCATTATACAGGAAAGATCTACCCGATTACAAGTTGATGCGTATATGATTTGTAGTCTCTCCTAAAATGACAAAACCGATGCCAGGCGGCACCGGTCGTAATAAGGAAATTTTTGCGATTGGATTAGAACAGCGATGCCACGAAAGCCTGCTCCTGCTCACTTAAATCGACAAGAGGAAGACGGACGCTGCCTGTGTTCACGCCTTTCAGATTAAGGGCGTACTTAACCGGAGCGGGACTCGGGGCGCAGAATAAACCGGTAAATACCGGGAGCAGCTTCGCGTTGAGCTGAGCCGCGCGCTTAACATCACCCGATGTATACGCTTCAACAAGCTCCTGCATCTCTTTGCCGACAACATGGCTCGCTACGCTGATTATGCCGTGACAGCCGACGGCCAGCGCGGGAAGTGTCATACTATCGTCTCCGCTGTATACCGTAAACCCCTCGGCCGCTCCGGCGGCTACGATCGTCAGCTGGTCGGTACCGGAACAGTCTTTGGTAGCTACGATGTTCGGTACGCGGGAGAGCCTGATGGTCGTATCCGCATCAATGTTGACAATGGAGCGGCCAGGAACGTTGTACAAGATAATCGGCACATCGACGGCTTCGGCGACGGCTTTGAAATGCTGGTACAAGCCTTCCTGGCTGGGCTTGTTATAGTAAGGAGCGACGAGCAGGATCGCATCGACGCCCAGCTTGGCCGCTTCCCGCGATAACTCGATCGTGTGATTCGTGTTGTTGCTGCCGGTTCCCGCAATAACCTTGCACCGTCCATTCGCATGCTTGACGACGGCTTCAATCATCTTCAACTTCTCTTCGTCCGTCAGGGTCGGCGATTCGCCGGTCGTTCCGCAAACAACCAGCCCTTCGCTGCCCTGCTCGTCAATCAGGTAATCGACCAGGGGGCCCACCTGATCCCAATCGATTTCCAGCTGTTCGTTTAAGGGAGTTACCATTGCTGTAATTACTCTTCCGAAGTCCAAAATTCCCGCCTCCTACGTATGCTTTTTGCCTATTTATGCAATTGGAACGATTTATGAAGTGCTCTTACCGCGCTAACCATATCTTCCCCGTGTACCAGGCACCAGATGGTGGTGTTGGAGTCCGCGGATTGCAGAATTCGGATGTTCTCTTCCGTAAGCGCCTCGACGATCTTGGCCATAACGCCGGGAACACCGTTCATACCGCCCCCGATGACGGACACTTTAGCGCATCCACTCAGTGAAGTAGGTTTATAGCCGAGCCCGCGCAGAAGTTCAAGCGCTTTTTCCGCTACGTGGTCAAATACCGTATAAACAACCCCCGAAGGATTTACGTTAATAAAATCGACGCTGATGCTGTGCTGCGCCATCGTTTTAAACACTTGAAGCTGAAGGTCGTATTGGCCTTCGGCCGCGGGCACTTGAATTTGTGTAATGTTCCCGAAATGGGCAATCCCTGTCACATGGCGGTCTTCAACCCGTTTCTCCGCGCCGTACAAGGAATCGGGATTGGTCACTAGCGTGCCTTCCTCTTTGGAGAAAGTAGAACGTACCCGGACCGGGACATTCGCCTGCATCGCCACTTCCACCGCACGCGGATGAATCACTTTGGCGCCGTTATGGGCCATGTTGCAAATTTCCGCATAACTTACGCGCGTTAAGGGCCTAGCGTCTTCCACGATGCGCGGATCCGCTGTCAGAATTCCGTTGACGTCGGTAAAAATGTCCACGACTTCGGCCTTAAGCGCCCCCCCGATCGCCGTGGCGGACGTGTCGCTTCCTCCTCGTCCGAGTGTCGTAAACTCATGATCGGCCGTCTGCCCCTGGAACCCGGCGACAATTACGACCTCGCCCCGGTCCAGATGCTCCAGAATCCGCTTCGGCTGAACCGAAACAATCTGGGCATTGCCGTAGGCGTCATTCGTTTCGATCCCCGCCTGGCCGCCTGTCATAACGACCGCCGGAATACCCTCCGCTTGAATCAGGCTGCACAAATTGGCTGCGGAAATCCATTCTCCGCAGCACATCAACAAATCCCTCTCCCTTGCAGGGAGCTGATCTCCATTCTGCCGGATCAAACCGAGCAGAGTATCGGTAGCATAAGGCTCTCCCTGCCGCCCCATCGCAGATACAACCACGACAAGCTGACAATCCTCGCTGCGCGCAGCTTGGATATGTTCCAGCACATGTTTTCTGGCTTCAGGCGTGGACAGGGAAGTGCCGCCAAATTTTTGAACTCGAATACGCATATCCTTCCCTCTTTTCCTATTCGCTTTTCTTGTCGATGTTTAATCATGATGCGAGCAATCGGCACCGTCTGATGACGATGCCGATTGTGTGAGTTTACTTGTTCTGTGCAAAATATTCCGCGATCTGTACCGCGTTCCAGGCAGCGCCCTTCAGCAGGTTATCGGATACGATCCATAGGTTAAGCGCGCGTTTGTTGTGAAGATCACGGCGTACACGCCCTACGAACGTTTCCAGTTTACCGGCCGCTTCGGTTGCAAGCGGGTACTGCTGCTCCTGCGGATTGTCAAGGAGTACGATACCCGGTGCGTCCGCAAGAAGGCTGCGCACTTCTTCTAGCTCGAAGTCTTCCTTCAATTCCACGTAAACCGATTCGGAGTGACCGTATACGACGGGAATCCGTACGCAGGTTGCCGTAACTTCAAGGGATTCGTCGTTCATAATCTTCTTCGTTTCGTTAATCATTTTCATTTCTTCATTTGTAAACCCGTTATCCAGAAACTTATCAATCTGCGGAATCGCATTGAACGCAATTTGATGTTTAACGGGAAGGGAACCGACCGGCAAAATGTCCGGGTTCACCGGATTGCCCGCCAACGCTTCACGGGATTGGCGAAGCATCTCATCAATCGCTTTGCTGCCTGCTCCGGATACGGCTTGGTATGTAGATACGATGATTTTGGAGATACCGAAACGATCATAGAGAGGTTTCAGGGCAGCCACCATTTGAATCGTGGAGCAGTTAGGGTTGGCGATAATGCCTTTATGCTTGTGAACCTCTTCAATGTTAACTTCCGGCACGACAAGCGGTGTTTCCGGATCCATGCGGAAGGCATTCGTGTTGTCGATACAGATCGTACCGCCGGCAGCCGCAATCGGAGCGAGTTCTTTACTCACGTCGCCGCCTGCGCTGAACAGGGCGATGTCTACCCCTTTGAAGCTGTCCGGCGTTGCCGCTTCAACCGTGATGTCTCTGTCTTTGAAACGAATTTTCGTACCCGCGGAGCGCGGGGACGAAAGAAATTTTAATTCCTTAATGGGGAAATTGCGTTCATCGAGTAAGCGGATAATTTGTTCTCCGACGGCGCCGGTTGCGCCGACTACTGCTACGTTAAAAGTTTTTTCATTTGACATGTCGTTTGCTCCCCCATTATTTAAATGATCTATAATTAAGAATATTGAAATCGCTCAATAATCATCGGCTGGAGCTGTTTGCCGTTCAGGGCCGCTTCGCATGTTTCCGAAATCAAATCCATTCGGGCGACAAGTGAATTCGGCTTCGCTTCCGGCGCATCCTGGCCGAACGGGACAAAATAAATGTTCTTCGTAACGAGCAATTTCGCAATATTCGCGGAATTCAGTCCGAGCCCGTCATTAGTAGAAATGGCCAGTACAAGCGGACGATGATTGCGCATCTGTGCTTTAGCGGCCATTAGGACTGGGCTTTCCGTCATTGCATTCGCGAGCTTGCTTGTCGTATTGCCCGTGCAGGGGGCGATTACCATGACGTCGAGCTTCTTGGAAGGCCCGAGCGGTTCCGCTTCGACAATCGTCGTAATGGGATCGCTACCAGTCATGTCTTTGAGCTGCTTCTGCCAATCGACGGCCTTGCCGAATCTCGTATCCGTCGTCAAAACGGATTGGGAGACGATCGGTACAACCGCGGCGCCTGCGTCTATGAATCTTTGAATCTGCGGCATAATCTCTTCCAAGGTGCAGTGAGAACCTGTCAACGCAAAACCTACCGTTATCCCGTTCCAGTTCATTCCGGACCACTCCCATTCCTGATGTCTTCCACCATCAACTGACTCAGCGTATTCGCCAAAATCCGACCAGCTGTTTTCGGTGCGACGATCCCGGGTAGGCCTGGAGCGAGCATCGCCTTAATCCCCCTCTTCTCGGCAAAACGGAAGTCCATTCCGCCCGGCTTGGAAGCTAAGTCGATTAATACCGCGCGATGCGGGATATTCGTTATTATTTGCGCTGTGACTATCATAGTCGGAATTGTGTTAAAAAGCAAGTCAATATTCGCCACTTCCTGATAGAGTTCGCGGGTATAAAACGGCGTAAAACCCATCTCCAAAGCTCTGGCAAAATGCTCCGGTTTTCGCACCCCGACCTTCACTTTTGCTCCCAGTCCCTGAAGGGTACGAGCCATCGTTAAACCGGTTCTTCCGAACCCCAAAACCATCGATTGCGAACCGTGAATCGTAATGTCCGTATTCTGAATGGCAAACATCAAAGCGCCTTCCGCCGTCGGAATCGAATTGTAGATCGCCACGTCATCCCGCTCGAGAAGCTCGACTAACTTAAGACCCTGCGATGCGCAAAGCTGCTTCAAATAAGTTTTCGCCATACCCGTATAGATCACGGCATGTTTTGGAAGTGCGCCCAGCAGATCCGGCGTGAGCGTCAGTTCATTGCCGGAAAAAATACTTTCCACACGCCCTTGTTCATCCGTTCCCACAACCGGCAAAACGAGCGCGTCGGCTTTCTCCAGCGCTTCGGGTGAAAGCTGCTTGTTAGCCGCTCCCGCGAATGGCTTCTGCAGATTGTCGAATCCGATTAAAGTCACGGACGCATCGAGCTCGATCAGCTTATCGATCACTTCAAGCTGACGGGCATCGCCGCCGATAAAAATCACTTCCGCTCCGGTGAGCATACTGTTTCCGTTCCTCCCTTACGTGCATCCGTCTCGATAACATACAGTATGCCGCCGCCTACCGAAGGGTGACATCCGCTTGCCGGGCATCCGCCCATTACGGCTTATCCCTTTTTTCAAGGCGGACTCCGGCAAACGGACATAAAAAAGGCCTCTTATCAGCTTCAAACTGATAGAGGCCCTTCTTCATTAAAACTTCAGCCTTGCAAGGTTAGTGATCTGACGGATAAGAGCATGCACGGTGCGCCAACTGTTGCGCCCGAGCCTGGACCGTTCCTGGTTCCCGCCTGTAATCCGGCAGAAACGCAGGTCATTTCCGCGCTTCGGTGGTCAGCCCCGTATGCCCGAAGCCGCCGGCGCCGCGCGTGGTATCATCCAGCTCGTCCACTTCCGTCAATAGGACGGCCGGCACAAGCTGGAATACCATCTGCGCGATTCTTTCGCCGCGGCGGATCGTGAATGTCTCCTGACCATGATTGATCAGGAGTACTTTGACTTCGCCGCGGTAGTCCGCATCGATCGTGCCCGGCGAATTCAGCGTGGTGATGCCGTGCTTGTAGGCCAATCCGCTCCGAGGGCGGATCTGGGCTTCAAGCTCTACGGGCATCGCCAGCGCGAACCCCGTCGGAACGAGCGCCCGCTCACCGGGCGCCAGGTCGAGGGGTTCGATATTCGCCGCGTGCAGATCGAAGCCGCTTGCCGCGGCGGACATTTTCTCCGGCAGCGGAAGACCTTCGCTGCCGGGCAGGCGTTTAATGCGGATGGGGAATACAGGTGTGTTATTTTCCAAGAAGCTCATCTCCTCTGATTGACTGCAAGGCCTCGTCGCGGCTGCCGACCATCGCAATGGCGAATGGCTTGGAGAACAGCTTGCGGGTCAAGGCGTGGATATGCTCCATTTCAACGCTTTCGATCCGGTTGATCATTTCGTCGAGCGTGTAATGCCTTCCGGTCATCAGCTCGTTTTTGCCGATCCGGTTCATCCGGCTGTTGGTGCTTTCCAGACTGAGAATCAGGCTGCCTTTCAGCTGTTCCTTACCTTTTCTCAGTTCCGCGTCCGTCATGCCTTTCTCCGCGATATCGTTCAGCATTTCGATCGTCACCTTCAGAACTTCCTCCGTTTGTTTCGGAGCCGTTCCCGTATAGATCGTAAATACCCCGTTGTCAATGTGAGAAGAATGATAGGAATACACCGAATAGGCCAGTCCCCGCTTCTCGCGGATTTCCTGGAACAACCTGGAGCTCATGCCCCCGCCGATCGCGTTATTGAGCAGCACCATCGGGTAGAGGTTTTCTTCACGAAGAGAAAGACCCGGGAGCGACAGGCAGATATGATTCTGTTCCGTCGTCTTGGCTTGGAAAACGCGCTCGCTCATAAACGCGGGCTCTTCCTGGTTCTTCTGCGTACCCGAAACGTTGAAATGACCGAAATGCTTCTCCAGCAGTTCAAACACACTATTGTCGATATTCCCTGCCACGGCAATGACGGTATTCTCAATGGTGTAGCATTCTTTCATATAAGCCCGCAGATCGTTTGGCTTCATTCCGGACAAATGCGTCTGCGTTCCCAAAATGGTGTACCCCAGCGGATGGCTACCGTAGGCCGCTTTTGCAACGAGATCGTGAACCAAATCATCGGGAGTATCTTCATACATGGCGATTTCTTCGAAAATGACGTTCTTTTCTTTCTCGAGCTCTTCTTCATTAAAGACGGAATTGAAAAACATATCGGATAAAATATCTACCGCAATGCCGAGATGCTCGTCAAGCACCTTGGCGTAATAGCATGTATATTCTTTGGATGTGAAAGCATTCACATTCCCTCCGATTCCGTCAAACACTTCAGCAATGTCTTTCGCGCTGTGGCGCTCTGTGCCTTTAAAGAGCATGTGTTCGATAAAATGGGAGATTCCGTTATTCAGCTGAGTTTCGTTCCGGGAACCGGTTTTTACCCAGATTCCGATCGCTACCGAACGGCAGGTCGGAATTTTCTCGGTCACGACTCTGAGCCCGTTATTTAAATGGGTTTTATTCACCAAGCTGTTCCTCCTCAAATGTGCGCACAATGGGGTCCGCTTAGGAGCCCTTAAGTTCAACTTTGATTTTAACAAAAATGTCGAAGTGACTCAACCTGACCGCTTTTCGCCCGCTTGGCCCGCTCCCGGAGCAGGGGCCGATATCCGCTGCGGAGACAGCGTTTCGCTTACCGATCCCAGCTGCAGCCCCCTGCTTTTGATAATCGAAATCATTTCGGGCAGCGCGCTGCTGGAAGACTGAGTCGGATGCATCAGGATGAGCGAGCCCGGTTCTATATTTTTGCGGACTTTGGCAAGAATCGCGGGGGCACCGGAGTTTTTCCAGTCAACTGTGTCGAGCGTCCACATGACGGTCTTTAACTTAAGCTCCGCGGCTATTTTCACCGTTTCGGCATCAAAGTCTCCCGAGGGGGGAGCAAAGAGAACATTGGTGACACCAAGCTCCTTTTTCAGCAGATCCTCGGTTTTCACAATTTCCTCATACGCCTTGGAGCGGCTGAGCGTACTCATATTTTTGTGTGAATACGCATGATTGGACAATTCGTGCCCCTGTTTCTGAATTTCTTTGGCAATGTCCACATGCTTCTTAAGCCAGCTTCCATCGAAAAAGAATGTGGCTCTAACATTTTCTTTGCGGAGTGTCTCCAATATTGAAGGAAGAAACTCCTCTCCCCACGCCACATTGATCATAAAGGAAACCATCGGTTTTTTGGGGTTGCCTTTGTAAATAGGCTCCGGCGGAAGGTCGTTCAAGCTGACTCGAGGCGAAACTTGCTTCATGACGAAAGGCAGTTTATCTCCCGCCCCATTCTTTTTGGCCGCCTCGTAGGTTTTATCGATGTCGACTTCCAGCCCGTTATAACCCGGCACCGCTTTCCATACTCTGTCCACTTTCGCATCGATGGGGGCGATGTACAGACCTTTCGCTTCTTCCCTAATCCGTGCGAGCAAAGCGTCTTCTGCCGGCTGTGCGGTCTTTCCGTTACCCTTCGGCCCTCCCGCATCATTGGAAAGCTTCGTCTGTGTTTGGACGGAAGGCTGCTTTCCCTGCTGGATCGCTCCCACAAAGGTATGCACACTTTCGCTTTGCAGCAGTACCCATATACACCCGGCCGTTATACCGCCAAGCAGCACCAGCTTCTTTTTTTGCATGAGATTCCGACTCCTCCGTAAAGATTATGTCAGAGTTTATGCAAAGCCGGACAGGGTTATGACTTGGACGATACAGCCGCGCACGTAAAAATTCGGTTTAAACATGCAAAAAAGAGACAGAAAGATCTGGCTCTTTGTATGTTTAGTGCGATTCGGTTATTAGGATTGAGTGGAAACTTCGTTGTTCACGAGCGTTGCTTTGCGGGACAGGTTAACGCGTCCTTGATTGTCGATTTCCGTGACTTTAACGGTAATCGTATCGCCAACTTTTACGACATCCTCCACTTTGGCAACCCGTTCGGTAGACAGCTGGGAAATGTGGACAAGTCCTTCTTTACCCGGCAGCACTTCTACGAAAGCTCCGAACTTCTCCACGCGTTTTACCGTACCGAGGTAAGTTTCGCCGACAACGACGTCGCGTACGATACCTTCGATAATCTGCTTGGCACGTTCGTTCATCTCCGCGTTCGACGAAGCGATAAAGACTTTGCCGTCCTGCTCGATGTCAATCTTAACGCCGGTTTCTTCAATAATTTTATTGATGATTTTGCCGCCTGCTCCGATCACGTCACGGATCTTATCCGGGTTGATCTGCATCACGACAATTTTAGGTGCGTATGCGGAAAGTTCTTTCTTAGGTTCCGAGATGCGCTCCAGCATTTTGTTCATGATAAACGTACGGCCTGCCTTAGCCTGATCCAGGGCCTGCTTCAAAATGTCGCGATTAATTCCGTCAATCTTGATGTCCATTTGAAGAGCGGTAACCCCTTTGGACGTGCCTGCCACTTTAAAGTCCATATCCCCGAGATGATCTTCCATCCCTTGAATATCCGTCAGAATGGAGAAATGCTCTCCTTCTTTAATAAGACCCATGGCGATACCGGCAACCGGCGCTTTAATCGGAACACCCGCATCCATCATAGCCAGCGTGGAAGCGCAAATGCTTGCTTGAGAGCTCGAACCGTTGGATTCCAGAACTTCCGAAACGAGACGGATTGTATACGGGAACTCGGCTTCGCTTGGAATAACGTACGAAAGCGCGCGTTCTCCGAGAGCGCCATGTCCGATTTCGCGGCGTCCCGGCGGACGAAGCGGTCTTGCTTCCCCTACGCTGAACGGCGGGAAGTTATAATGGTGCATAAAGCGTTTGGTTTCTTCGAGGTCCAAACCGTCGAGAATCTGTACGTCGCCGAGCGCCCCGAGCGTACATACGCTTAACGCTTGCGTTTGACCGCGTGTAAACAGTCCGGAACCGTGCGTGCGCGGCAGCAGATTAATGTCCACGTCGATCGGACGGATTTCATCCAGTGCGCGTCCATCCGGTCTTACCTTGTCATGCGTGATAAGGCGGCGGACTTCGTCTTTCACGATATCGTGAAGCACTTCTTTGACGTCTTTCAGTTTCTCCGGCGTTGCTTCATAGAGCGCCGTAAAATGCGCAACGGCATCCGCGTTGACCGCGTCGATCGCTTCTTGGCGCGCATGCTTCTCTTGAACCTTAATCGCTTCAACGAGACGGGCTTCGGCAAACTCGCGCACGGCTGTGTTGATTTCGCCGTCTACCGTATGAAGCTTCACTTCCATTTTAGGAACGCCGGCTTCGGCAACGAGCTGCTCCTGAAGGGCGATCACTTTCTTGATCTCGTCATGCCCGAACATAATCGCTTCCAGCATAACGTCTTCCGGTACTTCGGCGGCGCCTGCTTCTACCATCATAATGGCATCCTTGGTACCTGCCACAACGAGATGTACGTCGCTCTTGTCTTCCTGCGCCGGCGTCGGGTTCACGACGAAGTTACCGTCGATGCGGCCTACAATGACGCCGCCGACCGGACCGCTGAACGGTACGTCGGAGATCGACAGTGCGGCGGATACACCGATCATGGCCGTAATTTCCGGCGGACATTCCTGATCCACGCTCATGACCACCGCGACGATCTGTACGTCATTGCGGAATCCTTCCGGGAACAGAGGACGGATCGGACGGTCAGTCAGACGGCTGGAGAGAATCGCTTTCTCGCTCGGACGTCCTTCTCTTTTGATAAACCCGCCCGGAATTTTACCTGCGGCATATAAGCGCTCTTCATAGTTGACCGTCAGCGGGAAGAAATCAAGATCTTTCGGCTCGCTGGAAGCGGTCACGGTGCAGAGCACAACTGTATCGCCATAGCGGGCAAGTACCGCGCCGTTGGCTTGCTTGGCTAAACGACCGGTTTCAAGGATAAGCGGACGTCCGGCCAAGTCCATTTGCACACGTTTTTCCATACTAAACCTCCTAATTTTATCTCAAAACACGCGGGAATCGAACTATACCGCGCAAAATGGTTCCGATTTGGTAAAAACGGTAGGATTTGCGGGAACTCATGCCTCCTGCATCACCTAATAATTCTGCGTATGTACAGTATTTCCTTCTTTGCAACGATTTAAAATACACAAAAAGCAACCCGGAGCCGCTGCGGAAGCTCGGCTCGGAGCCCACCACAGAGAACAGCAGGGTTGCTTTCTGAATGCGGATTTTATCTACGCAGACCGAGCTTTTCAATCAAAGCACTGTAGCGTTTAACGTCTTTGTTCTTAAGGTATGCCAACAGCTTGCGGCGTTGACCAACCATTTTAAGAAGTCCGCGACGGGAATGATGGTCTTTCTTGTGTGTACGGAAATGGCTCGTAAGGTTTACGATGTTTTCCGTCAGGATAGCAATTTGCACTTCGGGAGATCCCGTATCGCTTTCATGCGTTTTGTGCGTTTGAATCAGTTCCTGTTTACGCTCTTGAGTTAATGCCATCCCAATCACCTCCTATTCATATAATCGCCTATGGCCCAGAGTGCGTCGGTGAAGCGCGGCTCCGCGCCAAGGTTCGTAATTGAAGCTTACGGCAAAGCCGAAGCAACGTAAATCAGTATAGCATACATGATGGACAGAAGTAAATGCCAACGCCTACAGAATCTGCGCAAACTTCGCTTCAGCCGTCGCTACATCTCTTTTGAGCTGGGTGATCAGCTCATCGATGCCGTTAAACTTGCGCTCGGGGCGCAAATAATCGACAAATTCGACAAACACGGTGCTTCCGTAAATGTCCTGGTCGAAGTCAAGCAGATGCACTTCGAGCGACATCACTTCACCGCTGTGGAAGGTCGGCTTCGTTCCGATGTTCATAACAGCCCGATACCAGCTTCCTCCCACAAACGCACGGACGGCGTAAACGCCGGAAGCGGGCACGAGAAAGTTCTCGGACATCTGCAGATTCGCCGTAGGGAATCCGAGCTGACGCCCGCGCTTATCGCCCGATACGACGACACCGCGTATTCCGTAGCCTCTGCCGAGGAGTTCGGAAGCCGCCGGCGGGTGTCCGGTGAGCAGCGCCTCGCGGATCGCCGTGGAGCTGACTTTGGCGCCGTTCATCCGGTACGGGCGGATCACCTCCACCGCAAAACGGCCATGCCCCAGCTCGCAGAGCGTATCGGGCGTTCCCCGGCCTTTGTAGCCGAACGTAAAGTCGAATCCGACTACGACGGTTTCAACGCCAAGCGCCTCCAGGACACGATCGACAAACTGCTGCGGAGAAGCCTGCATCAGCGCCGTATCAAACTTGAGCACGTACGTGCAGTCTACGCCCAGCTTCTCGAAGAGCTCCATCTTGTAGGAGGTCGGCGTCAGAAGCCGCGCATACTTCTCCTGGCCGAGCAGCTCCCGCGGATGCGGATCGAACGTCATAATCGCGGCCGGGACTCCCAGCTCGCGGGCATTCTCGACAGCGCGCTGGATAACTTCACGGTGTCCGAGATGCACACCGTCGAAATCGCCGATGGCGATGACCTTTTTACCGGCCAGCGGAAGAAGTTCCGCATTTTCGATGGGATAAGACAAATGAATGGTTTGCATGGGTACGAGTTCACCTACTATTCCTTGAACCGCTTTATACCGCCAGGGGTTAGATGATTCCGGCCGAGGGCCGGCTTACTTACATCCTAATTAAAAACTTTGACGGGAGCAAGATGTCCTTCCGTCTCATTCCAGGAAAAGAGACCGATAAACCGTTTATGAGGATCATAAACACGGATAATTCCCGTCTGTTCTACTCCGGTTTCGCTGTCGCGACTGCCCTGCAGAGCCGGCGCCTCATGGAGCCGGACTTTGCGTCCTTGCAGGGCAAAAACGGACAACTGCTCATTCAACACGAGAGAAGGCAAGTAATCCACAGCCTGGTCCGCCTGAATGATCTTTGTATCCAGAAGACCCTCCTCGCGCAAACGAGGGAGGTCTTCCAGTGCCACGCATTGCTCCAGTCCGATTCGTCCGGTGGAAGAGCGGACCAGCTCTTTCATCGCCGCCGGAACGCCCAAGGCTCTTCCTATATCCACACACAAGGTACGGATATAGGTGCCCTTCGAGCAGAGCACGCGGAAACGGACTTCCGGGTGATCCCGGTTCAGGTCCAGTTCGAGCAGCTCGATCTCGTAAATGGTTACGTTCCGGGCTTTACGCTCGACTTCCACGCCCGCTCTCGCCAGTTCGTACAACCGTTTTCCGTCGACTTTTACGGCGGAATACATCGGGGGAACCTGGCTGATCTCTCCGACGAACGACTGGATGACGGAACGGACCTTGTCCTCCGCAAGCTGAACGAGCGGAATTTCTTCCAGCACGTTCCCGCTCAGATCTTCCGTGTCTGTGGCCAATCCAAAAACCACGGCTGCCTCATACTGTTTCGGCAGCTCCTGGATGTATTCGACCATGCGGGTTGCACGGCCGATACAAAGCGGCAGCACGCCGGTAACCTCAGGATCAAGCGTACCGGTATGACCGATCCGCTTAATCCCAAGAAAACGGCGCGCTTTCGCTACCACATCGTGGGAAGTCATTCCCTTTGGCTTGAGGATTGGAAGTATTCCTTCTATCGTCATGGCAGTTTATTCCCTACTTCCTCTACAACCCGTCGGATGGCTTCCTCAATGGAGCCGTTAATCGTACAGCCGGCGGCGCGGACATGGCCCCCGCCTCCGAACGACTGTGCGATCTGAGCCACATCTACCGCACCTGCGGAGCGCAAGCTCACTTTAACCGCCGATGCATTTCTTTGTTTGAACAAGAGCCCGACTTCGACTCCCTCGACATTACGGGCGTAATTGACCAGCCCGTCCATATCTTCGTTGGTGGCGCCTGTCGCTTCGATCACTTCGGTGGATACCGCAATTGTCGATATCCGCCCGTTTTTATGAAAATCAAGCGTAGCGAGCCCCTGCTGAAGAATACGAATCTGCTGGAAGGTCATTCTCTCCAGAAAAGCTTCGGCGAGTTCCGATCCTTTTACTCCCCATTCCAAAAGGTCTGCCGCTGTCTGCATCACTTTGGGTGTCGTGCTGGAATACCGGAAACCTCCCGTATCGGTCAGCAGTCCCGTATAAATACAGGTCCCGAAATCGATATTCGCTTCCATTTGAAAGCACTTGGATAAATCATAAATAATTTCAACGGTTGCCGCGGCGGAAGCCTGTATAACGGAACATTCCCCGAAGCGGTCGTTAGTCGCATGATGATCGATATTGAGCAGCTTGGCATCGGGGGTAAATTTCTCGCTGACCCGTCCGATTCTTGAAAAATCGGCGCAATCCACACTTATAATCGTATCATAGGACAGGTGATCGGGCAGTTGGGACAAAGTCCGTATGCCGTCAAACCCCCAGAGTCTGCTGAATTTCTCCGGTATGTCTCCCTCGTTAGCAAGCGTATAGCGCTTTCCCATCCGGTCAAGCAGCCAAGCAATGGCTAAAGTAGAGGAAATGGCATCCCCGTCCGGCTGGACATGGGATACCACCAGGAAATCATTATGATCGTGCATGAATTGCTTTGCCGCCTCCAACTGCTCCAAGTAGCTGCCGGAGGCGCCGCCGCCTATAAACTGGCCCGCCGTCATTCAGCGGATTTCCCATCGTTAAGATCATGAAGCAGACTTTCGATCCGGCTTCCGTAATCAATCGATGTGTCGAATTTAAAGATAAGCTCGGGCACTTTGCGCAATCGGATTCTTTTGCCCAGCTCGGAACGGATATACCCGCTCGCACTGCTTAAGGCTTTCAAAGTTCCTTCCTTTTGCTCGTCCGTACCCAGCACACTGAGATAAACTTTGGCCTGAGACAGATCATTCGTTACGTCAACCCCGGTTACCGTAAGAAATCCGATGCGGGGGTCTTTAATTTCGCTCTGCAAAATTTGGCTGATCTCTTTCTTGACCTGCTCCCCCACTCTGCCTACACGAACTCTAGCCATAGCTGATCACCTCTCTACTGTTTCCATGACGAAGGCTTCGATGATGTCCCCTTCTTTAATATCATTGTATTTTTCCAGGGAAATACCGCACTCGTAACCTTGCGCCACTTCTTTGGCGTCGTCTTTGAAGCGTTTCAGCGCGTCCACTTTGCCTTCGTAGACTACGATGTTGCTGCGAAGCAGACGAACTTCCGCATTACGCGCAATTTTGCCGGAGGTAACCATACAACCCGCAATGGTCCCCACGCCCGTAATTTTGAAGGTGTTGCGGACTTCCGCATGCCCGATAATGTTTTCTTTGAAAATCGGATCGAGCATACCCTTCATGGCTTGTTCAATTTCTTCAATCACATTGTAGATGATCCGGTGCAGACGAATGTCTACTTTCTCCTGATCCGCCGTTACTTGAGCGGCAGGCTCCGGACGAACGTTGAAGCCGATAATAATGGCATTGGAAGCCGATGCCAGAATAATGTCGGACTCGGTGATGGCGCCTACGCCCGTGTGAATCATCTTCACGCGTACGCCTTCCACTTCGATTTTCTCGAGGGAACCGCGCAGCGCTTCGAGAGAGCCTTGAACGTCCGCTTTGATAATAACGTTCAGGTCTTTAATTTCACCGTCTTTGATGTGCTTATACAGATCATCCAGCGTAACGCGGGAATTCGCCGTAAGCTCGGACTGGCGGAGCGTGATAGCACGCTTATCGGCAATATCGCGCGCTTTGCGCTCGTCTTCGAAGGCAAGCAGCGGATCTCCCGCTTGCGGAACCTCCGTGAGGCCGGTGATTTCAACCGGAGTCGAAGGACCCGCTTCTTTAAGACGTTTGCCTTTATCATTTACCATTGCGCGGACACGGCCGAAACATACGCCTGCAACAAAACTGTCGCCGACTTTGAGCGTACCGTGCTGTACGAGAATGCGGGCTACAGGACCGCGTCCTTTATCCAGCTCCGCTTCGATTACCGTACCTCTGGCGCGTTTATCCGGATTTGCTTTATATTCCTGAACCTCAGCCACGAGAAGAATCATTTCAAGCAGGTTTTCCAGGCCGATCCGCTGTTTAGCCGAAACTTCGCAGAAGATCGTGTCGCCGCCCCACTCTTCCGGTACGAGTTCATACTCGGTAAGAGCTTGTTTGATTTTTTCCACATTGGCTTCCGGCTTATCGATTTTGTTGACCGCCACGATAATCGGCACGCCTGCCGCTTTCGCATGGGCAATCGCCTCGACGGTTTGCGGCATAACGCCGTCATCCGCCGCTACGACGATAATCGTGATGTCGGTCACCTGAGCGCCGCGTGCACGCATAGTCGTGAAAGCTTCGTGACCAGGGGTATCGAGGAACGTAATTTTCTTGCCGTTCGCTTCAACCTGGTAGGCCCCGATATGCTGGGTAATACCGCCCGCTTCGCCTTCCGTCACGCTTGTATGACGGATTGCGTCAAGAAGGGTTGTTTTACCATGGTCAACGTGACCCATAATGGTAACGACCGGAGGACGTTCTTTCAGATCCGCCGCATCGTCCACTTCTTCTTCCAGCTCGAAACGGTCGTCTTCGACACGGATTTTGAGATCCACTTCGACATTATACTCCCCGGCTACGAGCTGAATCGTATCGAGATCGAGTTCCTGGTTGATGGTAGCCATCACGCCGAGGAACAGGAGCTTCTTGATGACTTCGGAAACGTCCTTGTGGAGAAGTTTCGCAAGTTCACCGACCGTCATTGCGCCGCGCACAATAATCTTCTTCGGTGTGTTGTCGATCTTTTCTTTCTTAACCATATCTTGACCGCGTCCGCGGCCGTTATTGCGTCCGCCGCGGTTGTTGCCGCCACGGTTGCCTGCGCCGCCGCGTCCGCCGCGTCCGTCGTCGTAACGGCTGGATTTGCTGCGGTCGTCGCGGTTGCCCTGTCTGTTGTCGCCCGTACGCTGGCCGCCGCGGCCTGCATCCGTGCCCGCAGCCGGACGTCCGTCCGTTCTGCGCGGAGCTTGGCCCGGTCTTGCACCGGCGCCGGCTGATCCGCCGCGGTTCTGGCCGCCTTGACCGCCGCCGCCCGGAGGACGCTGACCGCCGCTGCCGCCTTGAGGTCCGCGGTTGAAACCGCCGCCCTGGCCGCCTTGCGGACGTGGTCCGCCGCCGCCTTGACCGCCGCTCCGTGGAGCGCCGCCTTGACCCTGCGGACGCTGACCGCCCTGCGGACGGCCTTGACCGCCGCTTTGCGGGCCGCGGTTGTATCCGCCCTGCCCGCCTTGCGGACGCTGGCCGCCGCCTTGGCCGCCGCTGCGCGGTGCGCCTTGGCCTTGCGGACGGTCGCCGCGCGGCGCGCCCGTTCTTCCGTCACCGCTCGGACGCGGTGCACGGTTATCCTGGGAGCCTTGCGGACGTGCTTGCGCAGCCGGACGCTCCTCTTTCTTCGCTTGTTCGGACCCCGCTTGCTGCACAGGCTGCTTAGCGCTCACCTCTGCTTTAGGGTTGGACTGATTGTCTTGTTTGGGTTGATTTGAATTTGGACTCACGTTACCTCCATCTGACCCTGCCCGTTTGGCAGCCGCATTCGCTTTAATGTCACGGAAAAACTTTTCTACGCTGCTGACCGCATTGTTTTCCATAACGCTCATGTGGTTGTTCACGGGGATATTCAAACGCTTCAGGATCGTTATAATTTCCTTGCTGCTCATATTCAAAGATTTGGCATATTCATAAACCCGAAGTTTATCCTTAGGATCTTGTTTATTTGTCAAACCCATTCACCTCCGGAGGTTATACCCGATACTTTTTCAGCATCCTGGCGAAGCCGTCGTCAACGACGGCAATCGTGACTCGAGCTTCCTTCCCTATGCTGGAACCAAGTTCCTCACGGTTGCCCAGGACCAGCAAAGGTACGTCGTATGAACGGCATTTGTCCTGAAACTTCTTGCTTGTATTGTCAGCCGCATCTTCCGCCATAATGACCAGCTTCGCATCACCCGAGCGGATAGCCTTCAGCACGCTCTCTTCTCCGGTGACAAGCTTGCCTGCTCTCATGGCGAGACCTAAGTTTGAAAAATAATTTTTATTCGTCATCGTCCATCCCATCTTTGCCCGCATGGAATTCTTCTTCCACCTGGATAAAATCCTGTTCAAGCTGATCATAAATGGGAGCGCCCACCGATTGCTTCAACGCACGGTCCAGCGCTTTGGATTTTTTGGCAAGCCTGAAGCAAGCCACTTTGCCGCACAAATAAGCGCCTCTGCCCGATTTTTTGCCTTTCAGATCGATTTGGATCTCCCCTTCGGGGGTACGAACGACCCGAATCAATTCTTTCTTCGGCATCATTTCCTGGCAGGCCACACATTTGCGCAGAGGTATTTTCCGCTGTTTCACGTCATCCTCACCTCGCCCCGCCGGCGTCAGTCAAAGCTGACGGAATCTTGATGCATTTCCTCGATCTGCGATCTCGGACGGCCGTATTCCTGCTCCGCCTGCGCCTCGCTCTTGATGTCGATTTTCCAGCCGGTAAGCTTGGCGGCCAAACGCGCGTTCTGACCCTTGATCCCGATTGCCAGCGAAAGCTGATAATCCGGAACGATGACGCGGGCCATCTTCTCATTCTCGAACACGTTGACTTCCAATACCTTCGAAGGGCTGAGCGCGTTAGCGACGTACTCTTCCACGCTCTCCATCCAGCGTACGATGTCGATCTTCTCGCCGCGGAGTTCGCCGACGATCGTCTGGACACGCAGTCCTTTGGGACCTACGCAGGAACCGACAGGGTCCACTTCGGTATTGCGGGAGTGCACGGCGATCTTGGAACGGAAGCCGGCTTCCCTGGCAACGGACTTGATTTCTACGACGCCTTCGTAGATCTCTGGAACTTCCAGCTCGAAAAGGCGCTTGAGAAGCCCCGGATGTGTACGGGACAAAATGATTTGAGGACCTTTTGTCGTGTTTTCCACTTTGGTAATATACGCTTTAACACGCTCGCCTTGCTTGAATTTCTCGTTGGGCATGACCTCGGTGAGAGGCAGAACCGCTTCCACCTTGCCAAGATCGATATAATAGTGGCGCTGATCCTGACGCTGTACGATGCCCGTAACGATGTCTTCTTCTTTCTCGATAAAAGCATTGTAAATAAGTCCACGCTCGGCTTCGCGGATACGCTGCGTCACAACCTGCTTGGCGGTCTGAGCCGCAATGCGTCCGAAGTCTCGCGGTGTAACCTCAATCTCTACAATATCGTCCATCGTATAATTCTGGTTGATTTCCCGCGCAGCATGCAGCGTGATTTCCAGCCTCGGGTCCAGCACATCCTCCACGACGGTTTTGCGTGCGTAGACGCGGATGGTGCCGGTTTGCCGATTAATATCCACGCGCACATTCTGTGCTGTGTTAAAGTTGCGTTTATAGCTGGAAATCATCGCGGCTTCAATCGCATCAATCAGCAGATCCTTGGAAATGCCTTTCTCTCTTTCGATTTCAGCCAACGCTTCGATAAAATCCATGTTCATTTGAACCGAGTTCCCCCTTTCAATGGTTCGCAGACGCGGTTAACCGCGTCAGAATACGATGGCAAGCCTCGCGCTGGCCACTTTGCTGTATGGAATGGCGCTGCGTTTCTTCGGGGTTTGCACAACAAGCTCCTCGTCGTCGAACGACAGAAGCTCACCTTCGAATTCCTTGCTATTGTCAATTGGCTCGTATGTAGTTACAAATACATGTTTGCCAACAGCCTTCTTAATGTCTTCCGGTTTTTTTAGCGGCCTCTCGGCACCCGGTGAAGAGACTTCCAGGAAATAAGCCGTCGGAATCGGATCGTTCTCATCAAGTTTCGAGCTTAAGAATTCGCTGATGCGGCCGCAATCGTCGATATCAATGCCGCCTTCTTTGTCTACGAATACACGGAGAAACCAGTTGCTTCCTTCCTTGACGTATTCGATGTCGACAAGCTCAAAGCCTTGCTCGTTGAAATAATCCAGCAGCATATCTTCCACGACGGATTTAATTGGTGAATTCATATGTTTTCTCTCTACCCTCCTGTATGACCTTCCCGGTGAACCTGCCAAAAAGTCTTAGCAAAATGTAAAGAGTGGGTTTCCCCACTCTCCGGTTCACAGTCGATATCCTCATTATTGCCAAGAAAAATTATACCATAACCGTCTAAAGGTTGACAATAGTAAGAAAAAGTTACTCACCTTGTCACCCCTACGCTTCGCGCCCGCTAAAACAAGGACAGCTGATTGGATTCCGGCAGTCCCCGGAAGCAGCCCATGCCGTTCAACAGTTCGACGACCGTCTTCGAAGCCTTCGAACGATTTTGGAAATCTTCGATCGAAAGAAAGTCCCCGCTTTCCTTGGAAGCGGCAATGTTTCGGGCCGCATTCTCCCCGATTCCCGGTACGGCCGAGAACGGCGGAATAAGCGAATCCCCGTCAATAATAAACTTCGTGGCGTCGGAGCGATATAAGTCGATGGGCTTGAAGCTGAATCCGCGTGCGGTCATTTCCAGCGCCATCTCGAGAATGGAAATCATCGCTTTTTCCTTCGGAAGAGCCTGGAACCCTTTCTCCTCGATTTCGATCAGCTTTTTCATGATCGCATCGTAGCCCTGGCAGAGCAGTTCCAGATCAAAGTCCTCCGCACGGACCGTAAAATAGGTCGCATAGTACGCGATCGGGTGGTAAACCTTGAAGTAAGCCGTACGCACCGCGGAAATAACGTAAGCGGCGGCGTGGGCTTTCGGGAACATATATTCGATCCGCTCGCAGGATTCAATGTACCAGGCAGGCACATTGTGCTTCTTCATGTCTTCCTTCCACTCATCGGTAAGGCCTTTCCCTTTACGTACGCTCTCCGTGATTTTGAAGGCCAGGCCCGCATCCATGCCGGCTTTATAAATGAGATAGAGCATAATATCGTCCCGGCAGCCGATTACGGTCTTAATGTTGCAAATGCCCTTCTTGATCAGTTCCTGCGCATTGCCCAGCCATACGCCGGTTCCGTGGGAGAGCCCGGAAATTTGCAGCAGATCGGCAAAGCTGCTCGGATGAGTTTCCTGAAGCATCTGCCGGACAAACTTCGTTCCCATCTCGGGAACTCCATAGGTGGCCACAGGCGTCCGGATTTTTTCAGGCGGAACTCCGAGCGCATCCGTCGAATGAAAAATGCTCATCACTTTAGGATCGTTCATCGGAATCGTCGTCGGATCAATGCCGGTCAAATCCTGAAGCATACGCATCATGGTCGGATCGTCGTGCCCCAGAATATCGAGCTTGAGCAGGTTGGCGTCAAACGCGTGATAGTCGAAATGCGTCGTTTTCCACTCGGAATTCTTATCATCGGCCGGGAATTGAACGGGAGTGATATCGTCCACTTCCATATAATCCGGCACGACGACAATACCGCCGGGATGCTGTCCGGTACTTCGCTTAACGCCGGTACATCCGGAGGCCAGCCTTACAATTTCGGCGTTCCGCCATTTTTTGCCCTGGCCTTCCTCATACTTTTTCACATAACCGAAGGCTGTCTTATCCGCAATGGTACCGATGGTGCCTGCGCGGAACACGCTTTTTTCGCCGAAAAGAACCTTGGTGTAGTTATGAGCGACCGGCTGGTACTCCCCGGAAAAGTTCAAGTCGATATCGGGAACCTTGTCCCCTTTAAATCCGAGGAACGTTTCGAACGGAATGTCCTGGCCCTCGCCTTTAAGCTTGTCGCCACAGGTCGGGCAGGTCTTATCCGGCAGGTCGAACCCGCTCGGAATGCTTCCGTCCGTAAACCATTCGCTGAATTTGCACGAGCGGCAAATATAATGCGGCGGGAGAGGGTTAACTTCCGAAATGCCCAGGAATGTGGCGACTACGGAGGAGCCGACCGATCCCCGGGAACCGACGAGATAGCCGTCTTCGTTGGATTTTTTAACGAGCCGTTCCGAAATGAGATAGTTGGCCGAGAACCCGTATTTGATGATCGGCACCAGTTCTTTTTCAAGCCGCTGCACGACAATTTCTGGAACTTCATCCCCGTAAATCTGACGGGCCGTCTCATAGCATTTGTTGCGGATTTCGTCGTCCGCTCCTTCAATGATCGGCGTGAACAGCTTGGTCGGAAACAGCTCGATTTCTTCAAAGCGGTCGGCCAGATCGTTTGTATTGCGCACCACGACTTCATGGGCCTTTTCCTGACCGAGGAAACGGAATTCTTCCAGCATCTCGCGTGTCGTGCGGAAATGAGCGTCCGGCTTCTTCATGTCTTTGAGAGGACTGAAGCCGGTGATGCCATTGATCGTAATATCCCGCGCGACTTTGTCCCGGGGCTCCAGGTAATGGACGTTCCCCGTCGCAATAACGGGTTTCCCCTGTTTTGCGCCGATGGCGACAATCCGCTTCACCGCGTCTTCCAGATCCGCTCGGCTGCCGACCAGTCCTCTATCCACCAGATGCATGTTGTAACTGACGGGCTGGATTTCCAGCACATCGTAAAACTCGGATACCTGCTCGGCCTCTTCCTGCGATTTGTTAAGAACCGTCTCGAAAAACTCGCCTTTCTCGCAGCCCGAAGCAATAAGCAGCCCTTCCCTAAGCTCGATGAGCCTGCTTTTCGGAATCGTCGCCACTTTGTTGAAGTACTCCGTATGGGAAATGGAAATCAGTTTGAACAGATTTTTCTTTCCGATCGCATTCGTCGCATAAATGCAGCAGTGGAACGGACGCTGATTCGACAAGTCTTTCCCGACAAAATCATTCATACGTCCAAGATTCGTGATATTCCGGTCGTAGGCCTCGTTAATCAAATGCTGGAGAACATGTCCCAGCGCAATCGTATCGTCAATCGCCCTGTGATGGTTTTCCAGACTTACTTTAAATTTGTCCGACAAGGTGTTCAGCCTGTGGTTTTTCATGGAAGGGAAAAGCAGTCTGGCCATTTCCAGCGTATCGAGAACCGCATTCGTCATCTGCGGGTGGCCCAATCTTTTCAAGTTGGCCTGAATAAAGCCGATATCGAACCGCGCGTTATGAGCGACAAGCACGGAATCGCCGATAAAGTCGATAAACTTGGGGAGCTCGTCCGCGAGCTCCGGCGCGTCTTTTACCATCTCATCGGTGATATTGGTGAGTTGCTGGATGTGATAAGGAATTTTTTCATGCGGCTGGATAAACGTAGAATAACGGTCGATTTCTTTGCCTTCCTGTACCTTCACGCCGGCAATCTCGATAATTTTATTATTCAGAACGGACAGCCCGGTGGTCTCGATATCAAACACGACGTAAGTGGCCTGCTTCAAATCCGCATCAATCGGGTTTAAGACGATCGGAACGGAATCGTTCACCACATTCGCTTCAACGCCGTAAATCACCTTGATGCCGTTTTTCTTGCCCGCCTTGTTCGCATCCGGGTAGCTTTGAACCCCGCTGTGATCTGTGATGGCGATCGCTTTGTGGCCCCATTTTGCAGCCGTCTTGATGTACTGGTCCACCGGAGTGATTCCGTCCATCGTACTCATCGTCGTATGCAGGTGGAATTCCACGCGTTTCTCTTCGGCGTCATCCATTCTTCCCTTGGGCGGCAGTACTTCGTTGATATCCGACGGGATCATGACAAGCTCGGGCACCATCATGAAACGATCGTATTCCACGCGTCCGCGCGCACGGATCCAGCAGCCGTTGGAGAGCAGATTGAGAATGCGCACGTCTTCCTTCGTCTTCCCGAACGATTTCAGCATAATGGAATCGGTGTAGTCGGTAACGTTAAACGAATAAAGGGTGCTGCCGTTCCGCAGCTCTTTCACTTCCAGATTGAAGACGGCCCCTTGAATGGTAACCTTCTTCTCCTCTTCCACAATATCCTGAATCGGCACGGGCGCATCTTTAATATCGTAGCCGACCATGAGCCGGACATCCGCATCCGGGATCGCCGAAGCCTGGAGCTCCTGCTCGATGGACTGCATAATCTCCTGTGTAACGAGCTTCTCCTCTTCGACGATCTGCTGGGCAAACCGTTCGAATTCCTCGGTGCTTTTCTCGTTGAGCGCATACTTCACGGTAAACTCGGTTTTAAAATAATCCTGGAAGAAGGATTTCACCCAGTTATCCATGTTCTTTTTCTTCGCGAGCTCAAAACCGATCTGATCCAGCAGAATCAAAGTCAGCTGATTTCCCTGCACTTCGGTTTTGGCTTTGCTCAGCCACCCGTTTACCGTAACGGCTTCGCGCTGTACCCACTCCAGAAAAAGGCTCCAATATTCTTCCACGAGCCTGCCCGGCTCGGCATTCTCCATGTGTATGACAAATCGCGTCTTGGCGATATGAGCGAACTTTTCTTGCACGTTCCGGCAGAAAGAACGGTACACGTCCTGCGGGACCAACTCCTGCTTTACCAGATGGAAGGTCCACTCCCGGTTTTTCCGGCTGATTTCTACTTTGTCGATATACCCGTCCGCAAAATGAACCGTTGACATCTCGTGCGGTATGTCCGCCTGCTTCATCAGAAGCTCGAACCGCTGCCTTTTATCCGGTGTCTGACTCATGTCTTCCCTCCCCCAAGCTTCCGGTTTGCTCCGATTGCCGCCTTACTCTCACCCGGCCGGAAAAAGAAAAGGACAAAGAGAGAAAGTAATCTCGTTTGCCCTTCATTGTAATCGTGCTTAATAAGATTTACCGAAAACGACGGTGTGTTTGGCTTTATCTCCGCAAACCAGACAGGTTTCTTTCGATTCCCGCGGCGAAAACGGAATGTTACGGCTCGTTGCTCCCGCCTCTTCTTTGACCTGGGCTTCACAAGCTTCCGAACCGCACCAGCCTGCAAGCGCAAACCCGCGGTTCGTTTCCAAGTATTGTTTGAACTCATCCAGCGTGTCTACCGCGATCAAATGTTCTTCGAGGTGCTGCTTCGCACGATTGAACATCTCCTGGTGTATCTCTTCCAAAAGCTGCTGAACTTCTTGAACGAAGTTGACCTGCTGGACGATTTTCTTCTCTCCGGTAATCCGGGAAACGAGAACGATCTGACCGTTCTCCATATCGCGCGGTCCCAGCTCGACACGGATAGGAACGCCGCGCATTTCGTACTCGTTGAATTTCCAGCCCGGGCTCAGATCCGCACGGTCGTCCACTCTTACCCGGACACCTGCCTGCTTCAATTCGTCAAACAGCTCGTCCGTGCGGGCCACGACCTGCTCCCTCGTTTTAGGAGGACCTATCGGGATCATGATCACTTGTGTAGGAGCTACTTTAGGCGGCAGTGCCAGTCCGCGGTCGTCCCCGTGCGCCATGATCGTCGCGCCGATCAGACGTGTGCTTACTCCCCAGGAGGTAGTGTGCACGAACTGGTGCTGATTTTCCCGGTTCAAATATTTAATATCGAAAGCAACCGCAAAGTTAGTGCCCAGGTAATGCGAAGTACCCGCTTGTACCGCTTTGCCGTCTTTCATCATCGCTTCGATCGAGAAGGTATCCACCGCTCCGGCAAACTTCTCGGAAGGTGTTTTCTGACCGATAATGACCGGCATGGCAAGGAAATTCTCGGCGAAGTCTCTGTAAATTTCCAGCATCTGCATCGTTTCGCGGCGAGCATCTTCTTCGTCTTCGTGAGCGGTATGCCCTTCCTGCCATAAAAACTCCGTCGTACGAAGGAATGGCAGGGTACGTTTCTCCCAGCGGACCACGTTCGCCCACTGATTGATAAGGAGCGGCAGATCACGGTAGGAATTGATCCATTCCGCGTACATATGGCCGATCATCGTCTCGGAAGTCGGACGGATGGCCAGACGCTCTTCGAGCTTCTCTCCTCCCGCTTCGGTTACCCAGGGAAGTTCCGGATTGAAGCCTTCCACGTGCTCCTTCTCTTTCTGGAAAAAGCTCTCCGGGATGAAAAGCGGAAAGTAGGCGTTGCGGTGCCCGGTTTCCTTGAAACGCTTGTCCAGCTCACGCTGGATATTTTCCCAAATCTCGTAGCCGTCCGGCTTGAAGACCATGCACCCGCGAACCGGGGAATAGCTCATAAGATCGGCTTTTTTGATAACATCAATGTACCACTGGGAGAAATCTTCACCCTGCGGCGTGATTTCCCGGACAAACTGTTTATCTTTGGACATACGGATCCTCCTACGGAAGTCCGTCCGGCGGGGCAAACGCAAGGTTCGCCCGGGCGGACGGACAGGCATCGTTTCACCTAACGGTTACATCTATCTATCATAATACAGATTAGCTTTTAATTAAACGTAAAATATCGTTGTAGGTCACGGCGACCATCAATAACATGAGCATGGCAAAGCCGATAAAGTGAACCATGCTTTCGCGGTTGGGATCAACCGGCTTGCCGCGAACCGCTTCGATGGCGAGGAATACGAGCCGGCTTCCGTCCAGCGCAGGAAACGGAAGCAGGTTAAAGAGCCCTAAATACAGGCTGAGCAGCGCGACCCAGTAAATGTACGATTCACTGCCGTGGCTGGCGAATTCGCCGGTTACCTGCACGATGCGCACCGGACCGCCCAGGTCGTCCATTTTGAACTGCCCGAGCACAAGTTTCTTGAATCCGTCGAGAATACCTACCGTCGAGGTCGAAACGTAGTTGTAGGTGCCCTTCAACGTCTCGCCGAAGGAAGCCGAACGCTTGTCTCCCGTGATATAAACCCCGACCTTGCCGTTCTCATCCGGAGTGATTTCGATTTTCTTCTCTACGCCGCTCCGCTGGATCACCCAGTTCATTTTCTGGTTAGGGGAGGAACCGACCACTTTCATAAACTTCTCGCGGTTGTCCCCGATCGTTTCCTGATTCACCGAAACGATGATGTCTCCGGCCATAAGTCCCGCTTTCTCGGACGGACGGCCTGGCTCCAACTTGTCAACTTTTACGTTCGTCGGAACTCCCTGCATAATAACGAGGGTAAGAAACAGTACCGCGGCCAGCAAAAAGTTCATAACCGGCCCCATCAGGATGGACAGGAAACGCTGCCCCACCGTCTTGCTGCCAAACTGCCTGTCAAGCGGCGCAATCTGCGTCTCCACACCGCGGGTAACCATGAGGGCATCCGGCTGAACAGGGTAACGGACCTGCTCGTCTCCCACTTCAAGCTTTACAAAAAGGTCTTTTTCCAGATCGATCTGCTGCACGGCACCTTGGATGACATTCGCCCGCTGGTCAAGCTGGTCCAAATAAAGTTTAGTGACTTGATTGTCCTTGTTTAACTTTACGGCTATCGTCTGTCCGTCCTGGATTTGAACGATTTCCGGATCCTCGCCCGCCATGCGGACATAGCCGCCGAACGGGAGCAATCTCAAGGTATAACGAGTTTCGCCCTTTTTATATGAAAACAATTTTGGTCCGAACCCGATAGCGAATTCACGCACCAAAATTCCGGCCCGTTTCGCAAAATAAAAATGTCCCCACTCGTGAATCGTAACGAGGACGAAGAACATAAGGACGATTTTCAGTCCTGTCTCAATGCTTCCCAACCCGCATCTGCCTCCTCCGGCGCTTTCTCTCCTGAAAGCCGTCTCGTTTATGCTTACGTATGTTCCTAATGTACCATTATTGAGCGGCCTAATACAAGCAATCGCCTATGTAAGTATACGCAGGAACATGGAGCTCATAGACTAAAAAACCGGCCGTCCGGAAAATTTCCAGAGCGGTCGGTTTATCCTTCATCGAGGCTCAGCCGAGCAGAGACGCGGTTTCACGCGCCCACCGGTCGGCTTCCAAAATATCACCGATCTGGGGACTGCTCATGACCGAGTGTCTTTGCAGACATTCTTCTATGATGGTTTCAATGCGGAGAAAAGGAATCTCTCCCTGCAAAAACTTCGCAACGGCTTGTTCGTTAGCCGCGTTGAACACGGTTGGCGCCGTGCCTCCGGTCCGGCCGCTTTCGTAAGCCATCCGGAGGCACGGGAACCGGTCGAAATCCATGGGACGGAAATTCAGTGTAGCGATTTCCGCCAAATCCAGGGATTTCGCAGGAGAAAGCAGCCGGTTCGGGTAGGACAGCGCATATTGGATCGGCACGCGCATGTCCGGGTTTCCGAGCTGGGCTATGATGCTGCTATCCTTGAACTCAACGTAAGAGTGGATGATGCTTTCCGGATGCAAAAGCACGCCGATTTGATCGTAGGGCAGGTCAAAAAGCCAATGGGCTTCCATGACTTCAAGCCCTTTGTTGACCATCGTGGCCGAGTCGATCGTAATCTTCGCACCCATGGACCAGTTCGGATGGTTCAACGCCTGCTCGACCGTAACGCCTTCCAGCTCCGCCCGGCTACGGTCCCGGAAAGAACCGCCGGAAGCCGTAATGGTAATTTTCCTGATCTCCTCCCGGCGTTCGCCGTTCAGACACTGGAAAATCGCGGAATGTTCGCTGTCGATAGGCAGCAGCCGCACACCTTTGCGTTTCGCGGCTTCCGTTACCAGATGCCCCGCGCTCACAAGCGGCTCTTTATTCGCAAGGCCGATCGTTTTGCCCGCTTCAATCGCGGCGATCGTCGGTTCCAGCCCCTGGTTGCCGACTACGGCCGTTACGACAAAATCCGCATCGGTTCCGGCTGCCGTCTCCAGAAGACCCTCTTCACCGAACAAAATACGCGTACCTGCGGGTACTAAAGCGGACAACCGATCCGCCAGTTCGCGGGTAGCCACGGAAGCCAGTTTCGGCTTGAACCGGCGGATTTGCTCGGCTAGAAGCTCCACGTTCCGTCCGCCGGCAAGAGCCTCTACGGTAAATTGATCCGGATGATGGGCAATGACATCAAGCGTTTGCGTACCGATCGATCCGGTGGAGCCAAGTATCGCTATTCGTTTATTCATATTCTCCCCCGTTGGATGAGCCTGAGCCGATTCTGTCTGATGGACGGGTACACGGGTTCAGGACGGAATCAGTGCAAGCCAGTGGACAAGCGGAAAAACGATAAGCCAGCTGTCCACACGGTCGAGAATTCCACCATGACCCGGCAGGATGGTCCCCGTATCCTTAATCCCCTTCACCCGCTTGTAGGCGGATTGCATAAGGTCGCCGAGCTGCCCCGACACGGCAATAACGACACCGATCAGCACCGCGCGAGCCGGAGACAGTAGTTCGGGACGGGCCAGGGAAAAACAGAGTCCCGCTACAATAGCAATCAGTACTCCGCCGAGGGCTCCCTCGACCGATTTCTTAGGACTGATTACCGGCCACAGCAAGTGTTTGCCGAATTTCGATCCGACAAAATACGCGCCGGAATCCGTCGCCCAAATGCAGACAAAAATAAGAAGCGTCCAAAACAAACCATGCTCGGGTATCCACCGCGTCATGATCATATAATGAAATCCGACACCTATGTACACGACTCCGAGAAAAAGAAGCGACACCATGTCGATGGTAATTTTGTTCTTGGACAAGACCGTAGCGGCCATCAACACGAAGGCGGCTCCCCAGATCAGGCCGACCTCGTTGAGCTCATAGGTAAACCGGTGCATTTCCCATGGAAGGGTAAGCAGAATCAAGGCGATCATGCCGACCAACCATGTGATCCGGTGGTCTTTCAACTTGTTCATTCGCACATACTCATCAAAGCCGATTATGGCCATTAGTACGATTAGGGCGGCAAACCAGTTGCCGCCGACAGCCAGCAGTCCCAAAAATCCGGCTCCGGCTATCGCTCCCGTCAGAATCCTCTGCTTCAACGCTTCATTCCTCCAAACCGATGCTTACAAGCCTCCGTATCGTCTTGCCCGTCGTTGGTATTCGGCAACGGCCCGGTAAAAATGCTCTTCCGAGAATTCAGGCCAGTAAGCTTCCGTAAACCATAATTCGCTATAGGCGAGCTGCCACAGCAGAAAATTGCTAAGCCTCAGCTCTCCGCTCGTCCGGATCAGCAGGTCGGGGTCAGGAAGCCCGGAAGTGAGCATATACGAAGAAAATGTTTCCTCCGACAATTCTTCCGGACGAAGTTTGCCTTCCTGGACATCCCTCAACACATCCTGAACGCCGGCGAGAAGTTCCTTGCGGCCACCGTAATTCAGAGCAAAGTTTAGGATGAGGCCTGTGTTATTCTTTGTGCGCTCGATTGCATCTTCAATGGCATTCAGTGTGTAATCCGGCAGGCTTTCTTTCCAGCCGGTCATACGGATCCGCACATTACGCTCGATCAGTTCCTCAATCTCCAGCGGAAAGAACTCTTGGGGCAGCTTCATGAGGAATTCGACTTCCTCTTTAGGGCGCTTCCAGTTTTCCGTGGAAAAGGCATACATCGTCAGCACCTTGACTCCGATGCTGTCCGCTGCAATGGTGATTTTCTTCACATTCTTCATACCGGAATGGTGCCCGGCCACACGGGGAAGTCCGCGCTGTTTCGCCCAGCGTCCGTTTCCGTCCATGATAATGGCAATATGAGACGGAACGTTGTCCAACTCCAAATGGGGAGACTTCTCGTCCTGTGCAGACTCGTTTCCAAGCCATTTTTTCAGTTGATTGAACATCTCTTTTCCCCCACTATGGAAAGATGAAAAGCCCCCGGTATTTCAGGGGGCGACGATAGCCGTTTACACTTCCATAATTTCTTTTTCTTTACCTGTCAGGACTTTCTCGACTTCGGCCGTGAATTTGTCCGTAAATTTCTGAATATCGTCCTGGTGACGACGGGACTCGTCTTCGGAAATACCGTTTTTCTCCTGCTTCTTGATGTCATCATTGGCATCGCGGCGGATATTACGGATCGCAACTTTGGCCTCTTCCCCGTATTTGCGGGTCAGTTTAACCAGCTCGCTGCGGCGTTCTTCCGTAAGCGGCGGAATGACCAGTCGGATCACCGTACCGTCGTTAGCCGGAGTCAAGCCCAGTTCGGACTTGAGAATAGCTTTCTCAATAGCTCCCATGGAGCTTTTATCCCATGGCTGAATAATCAGCGTGCGGGAGTCCGGCGTGGAGATGTTAGCCAACTGGTTAACCGGAGTCATCGCGCCATAGTATTCCACTTGGATTTTATCGAGCAGCGCAGGGTTTGCGCGGCCTGCACGCAGAGTGGCCAGATCGCGCTTGAGTGCGTCGATAGCCTTGCTCATCCGCTCTTCTGCATTCTTTTTAATCGATTGCGGCATACGATTATACACTCCCTTTGACAATGGTACCGATTTTTTCGCCGAGGACTACCCGTTTAATGTTGCCATTTTCTGTGATCGAAAATACGATAAGCGGGATATTGTTGTCCATGCACAGCGAGGAAGCGGTTGAATCCATCACGCCGAGATTTTTGTTAAGCACCTCTAGATAAGTGAGGGTCTCGTATTTCTCGGCCGTTTCGTCTTTGAAAGGATCCGCGGAGTAAACTCCGTCTACTTTGTTCTTGGCCATCAAGATAACTTCCGCTTCAATCTCGGCCGCTCTAAGCGCAGCCGTCGTATCCGTGGAAAAATAAGGGTTACCTGTTCCGGCAGCAAAGATGACGACTCGGCCCTTCTCCAGATGACGAATCGCTCTTCTGCGGATGTACGGCTCCGCTACCTGCTGCATGGAAATGGAGCTTTGCACACGGGTCGGCACGCCAATATTCTCCAGCGCGTCCTGCATAGCCAGGGAATTCATGACCGTTGCAAGCATGCCCATGTAGTCTGCCGTAGCCCGGTCAATGCCTTTGGCACTGCCTGCAATCCCGCGCCAGATGTTGCCTCCGCCCACGACGATAGCAACTTCCACCCCGAGATCGACCACATCTTTCACCTGCAGGGCGATAGAAGAAATGATGTCCGATTCGATCCCGAATCCTTGCTGTCCGGCAAGAGCCTCACCGCTCAGCTTTAAGATTACTCTTTTATACAAAGGTCGCTCCAACTTTGGTACCCTCCGTTCTGACAAATCAGCGTGCTTCTATCTTTCTTGTACCGTTTCTGTTTATAAAAGAAGGAACACAATGTGTTCCCGCTTTTGGTCTGTTCGGTATTAGGCGTTGCCTTTAGCTTGTGCCATTACTTCTTCAACGAAGTTGTCGACTTTCTTCTCGAGACCTTCACCAAGCTCAAAGCGAGCAAAGCGGCGGATGGAAATGTTCTCTCCGATCGTGCTGATCATTTCGTTCAGCAGGACGGATACCGTTTTGTCCGGATCTTTGATGTAGGATTGTTCCATCAGACAAATTTCTTCGTAGTATTTGCTGATGCGGCCTTCAACCATTTTGTCCACGATGTGAGCAGGTTTGCCTTCGTTCAGCGCTTGGTTGCGAAGAATTTCTTTTTCTTTATCAAGCTCTTCTGTCGGAACTTCTTCACGACGAACGTAGGAAGGGTTCGCAGCGGCGATTTGCATCGCGATACCTTTTACGAAATCACGGAAGTTGTCCGTTTTGGCTACGAAGTCAGTTTCACAGTTAACTTCGACCAGAACGCCGATACGTCCGCCGGCATGAATGTAAGATTCCACAACGCCTTCGGTAGCTGCGCGGCCCGCTTTGCTAGCTGCAGCGGCAAGGCCTTTCTCACGAAGGATTTCGCTTGCTTTCGTCAGATCACCGTTTGCTTCGTCCAGCGCTTTTTTGCAATCAAGCATGCCTGCGCCTGTTTTTTCACGCAATTCTTTTACCATTGCAGCTGTTACTGCCATAATAGGGACCTCCCTAAGATTGTAAGTATTTTAAAAAAAGGGCGGTGATAGGCTTAAGTGCCTTCAGACCACCCTTTTCCTGTTACGTTCGTTTATGTCGATTAAGCCGTTGTTTGTTCGCCTTGGTTAGCTTCGATCACAGCGTCGGCCATTTTACCGGTCAGCAATTTAACAGCGCGGATCGCGTCGTCATTACCTGGGATAACATAGTCGATTTCGTCCGGATCGCAGTTCGTATCAACGATACCTACGATTGGGATACCAAGTTTGCGAGCTTCTGCAACCGCAATACGCTCTTTGCGTGGATCAATGATGAACAGGGCGCTAGGCAGGCCTTTCATGCCTTTGATGCCGCCGAGGAATTTATCGAGGCGATCTTTTTCCTTGTTCAGGATGATAACTTCTTTCTTAGGAAGAAGTTCGAACGTGCCGTCCTGCTCCATTTTTTCAAGCTCTTTAAGACGGTTGATACGCTTTTGAATCGTTTGGAAGTTGGTCAGCGTGCCGCCGAGCCAGCGTTGGTTGATGTAGAACATGCCGCAACGTTCCGCTTCTTCTTTAACGGAGTCTTGAGCTTGTTTTTTGGTGCCTACGAACATGATCGTACCGTTCTCAGCAGAGACCGATTTAACGAAGTTGTAAGCTTCCTCAACCTTTTTAACCGTTTTTTGTAGATCGATAATGTAAATGCCGTTTCTTTCAGTGAAGATGTATTTGTCCATTTTCGGGTTCCAACGACGGGTTTGGTGACCGAAGTGTACCCCAGCTTCTAGAAGCTGCTTCATGGAAATTACTGCCATCCTCACACACCTCCTCAATAAAATGGTTTTAGTGTAATGCTCCTCCGACAGCCGCATCTCCGTATAAAACTCGCCGTGCGCAAGGCCCGGACAAGCACCGTTATACGAATTAACTGTCGTGTGTTTTTAACACCGTCAATAACTATACCACAAGTCGCATGCGGGATGCAACAGCATTTGGAGACAACTTTCGGCAAGATTTTTAATCCGCGAAAAGCCCTTCGCTGATCGTTATTTATTGTTCCCGTCCGCACGCAAAAAAAGACCCTCGCGCAATGCAAGAGCCCTATTTTTATTCCGGCTTGCTGGTCAAATTCTGAATGATCTCGTCCAGCGTCGGTTTGCCTGTAAATTTATGAACGCCCGACTTGATCTTTCCGGTCGCCGCCTTAGCCGCCATCGCCTGCTCAAACTGTTCTTGGCTTTCGACTAACCCGCTCACGGAAACGATTTTGGCCACCTGGCTGGACTTCATTCCCGGTGCGATGTAGACGGCGGTTATTTGAGGCTGCGCCGAAGGAGCGGGCTGGGCGGACGGTGGTTTCGCTTTCTCCGCCTCCAACTGCTTTTGCAGTTCCTGTTCATGCTGCTCTTTCGTGAAGACGGGCTGGTTTTTGTCAAAAACCTGATAGTACTTCCCGGCTTCGGTTTTCAGCTTGTTCATGTCCATCTGTTCGATGGAAACGGCCGAATTCTGCGACAACGGCTGGACGGGCTGGGCCGCCGATATCATCAACTGAAGAAGAGCCGAGCCCGCGATCATACCGATGCCGATTCCGGCCAGCAGCGTTTTATTTACTTTCATCGGAATGTCCCTCCCGTTTGGCCAGCTGCATGATCAGCATGACTTCCCCTTTGTTCATCCCGAGCTGTTTGGCGATCTGCTCCGTGGATCTTCCCTGGTCATGCAGCTCAAAAAGAGCGGCATACCGGGCGCGCACGGAGAGCTCCGGCTCCGTTCGGGGAGCTTCCTGCGACTGAACAGATGCGGCAGCATCTGCGGCCGCGAACTCCTCCGTCTGCGTAAGACGGGGCGTTGGCAGTGCAGATCCGTGCGTCTGAACGGCAGGCTCCGCGTAGACATGCGGTTCCGTGCTCCGGGACCCTTGCCGGGAAAGATCCGGCGCGGACTGGCGGCCGGCCTGCACCGCCGCCCCGCTTCCGTCCATGCTGCGGCGCTCCAGCACTTCAAGCCTGGCGGTCAATTTGGCGACCTCGAGCTTGTGCTCCCTCTGCGTCTCTTTGAACAGGTCGATGAGCGCCTGGTTCTGCAGCTCAAGATCGGACGCAAAGTGAGCCATGCTCTCTTCCAGCTCTTTCACGAGCTGGGCCGAAGGCCCCTGTCCGCCTCTTTTTGCAGCCGAACGGGGAATCACTCCCGCAAACACCACAATCACGAGGCCGAGGAGAACAATCATCTGCCAAGGTTCCATTTTAACATCACCTGTACTTTCAAATCTTCCTTTATAGACTCAAGTCGATATGCGAGCCTTTAAAAGGGTGAACCGCCTTTGGCGGCTCCGCTTCTTGAGACGGAGGAGCCTTCTTCTGCTGCCGGCCCCGTCCGCCCTGACCGCCGTTCTGCCGGCCCTCTTTGCGGATTTGAGCCTCTTCGCTCTCTCCGATTTTCTCGCTGGCTTTCCGGTTATGTTCGGCGTTCTTCTCATTTTCCGCCCCCAACAGGACCTGATCCATCTCGGGTTTGTGGTTCAACTGCTGCTGCCGGATGCCGGCCTGATCGTTCTTGTGAACCGCGAACTGCAAATCGACCGGTTTCATATCCATAAAAGTTCCACCTCGTCATTATCGCTGGTTATTGGCTTGACCAGGAAGCCTTTACTTAGGCATATAGGCGCTGTGCCCGATATCGCCTGCAACAAGCTGGAACACGACATGGCTCATCGGATCTTTGATGAACTTCGTGTAGCGGCCGATCACGATTTTGGCTCCTCCGTATACGGTAGAGATCACTTCTACGCTAGAGCGTTCGCTGTCTTCGAGCGATTTCTCCATTTCAAAAATCCGTTCACGGAGCTCACGCTGTTCTTCTCCGGCCTGGCGCTTTGTATGATTCAGCTTAATTCGCAGCGCTACTTTGTCCGGTCCGAGCTGGCCGGACGCTGCCAACTGGTCCAGCAAAATAAGGGCTTTGTCCGTCTTGGACTGATTATCCGCAAGCGCTTTGAGCTGGGAACGAAGCTGAATCAATTCATTGCGAAGCTCCGGCAGCACCCCCACCTCGATTGCAGTCGCATTGGAGAGGGAATTTCCGATCGTTCTGGCGATAACCTTCTCCCCGGCCTGAACGGTTCCGCCCACGATCAGCCCTTTGGGCCCGTTGCAAGCGACGGTTTTACCCGCACGTATTGTCGAATGAAGAATACTTTGGGAAACGGTAATCGTATCCGCCGCTTCTACTGTCGCATCCTGGATAAAAGAAGATTTCACGTTCTTCCCGGCCCGGATTACGGCTTTGTTCCTGCCCACGATACCGGCGGTTATTTCAACGGAACCGCTCGCTTCGAGTTCGGCCGCTTCCACACCGCCGACTATGCGGATATCCCCGGAAGCTTTGATCTTGAAACCGGGGCTTACGTTTCCGCGAATGACGACAGTTCCGACGAAATCGATGTTACCCGTCCGGTAATCCACGTCTCCGTTCACCTCGTATACGGGGAACACGTTTACTTTGTTCCGGTCCGTGTAGGTGACGAGTCCGTCGATAGCGGCGTAAATGGCGTTCTCCTCGTTATCCGTTACGACGTTTTTTCCCAGTTTAAACCTGGCTTCCTTGCCTTCGCGTGCCGGCAGCGACTCCCCGGTTACGGCTTTGCCGGGTGTTCCTTCGGTCGGGGGAACCTTTTTGCCGATGATCTGGCCTTTTCTGATATTGTTCAAGGTGGATACTTCTTTGAGATCAACGCGTCCGTCTTCCGTCTCGACAGGCTTATGCGTATCGTTGTTGCGCCCGTACAAATAATCGACGTATCCGTCGGTTCCGTTAACGGGACGGGTGCCTTGGGCGATCACGGTTTCGGCGAGCAGATAAGGCTGAGGATCTATCGCTATGCGGAGCAGCGCCTCCGTATCGAGTCCATGGACGATGCTGTTCGCTCTGGCCAATCCTTGAAGCTCGTCAAACGTGACCGTAAAATCATCTCCGACATCGGCAAACTTAAGCAAGGATGTCAACTTATCGTCCGTGACGGAAATCCTAATGATTTGGTCCAACTCCAAAATCCGGTCCATCCTGTATCGACAACCTTTCCCGGCAACTTCTATTTTTCAAACAACTGAACTTTATATCGACTCAAAACTCCTCTTAATCGCAGCATGGCTTTGGAATGAAGCTGAGAAATGCGGGAAGGCGACAAACTCATCACTTCCGCAATCTCGCTCAGGGAAAGTTCTTCGAAATAAAATAGGGAAACGACGATCCGTTCTTTCTCCGTTAATTTCTCTATCGCCCGCGCAAGAGTTTCTTTGAGGTAAAATTCGTTAACTGTAAATTCCGGATTTTTGGCACGCTCGTCCACCAGAAGCGAAAGCCGGGTCTCGGATTCTTCTTCACGAATCGGTTCGTCTATGGAACAAATCGAGGTTACGGCGATTTCCTGAAGCATATGCTGAAACTCGTCCTCCGTAACCTGGAGATAATCGCTGATCTCTTCATCCGTCACGGTCCGAAGATACTTCTGCTCCAGCTTCTGATACGCTTCCTCAATTTTCTTAGCCTTCTCGCGTACGGAACGGGGAACCCAATCCCCTTGTCTGAGGCCGTCGATAATGGCCCCGCGTATGCGCCAGGACGCGTAAGTTTCGAACTGCAGACCGCGTTCGTAGTCAAACTTCTCGACGGCGTCGATCAGACCCATGATTCCGAAGCTTCCTAGGTCTTCCTTGGAAACGTTCTTGGGGAGACCAATCGCCAAACGGCCCGATACGTATTCGACAAGAGGCAGGTACGTTTCAATCAGCGTTTGCTTGGCTTCTCTGGAACCGCCCTGCTTCCACTGTCTCCACGTATCGAAATGCGCCAGATTAGGTTTTTTATCAATCATGGCTGTACACCGTCCTTATTCTTCAGACATTTGACGAAGGGCTCTGACCGATTGCTCGGTGTCAGGTTGCTTCCGGGTAACTAGCTTTGTGGGTAGCAGCGGCGCAAATTCCGCTTCCTCCCTGTCCACTCCGTCCGCCGTTTTCTGCGCGGTTTCGTCGGGAGTAGTCAAATCGAGATGCTGGCCGAGATTCTTGTTTGGAGAGGGGCCTTCTGCGGCGGCGGCTGCCGTTTCATTTACGGCAGGGCTTTTAGCGGATAGGAGCAGGCCCATAATAAACCGAAAGCCGAATGTGACGGCAAATAAAATGACAAAACTGTAAACGCTTCGCAGCAGCGTGGTCAGCCAAACGTTGCTGCCCAGCGAAAGGAGAAAGGTGAGGACAAAGGAGACGGCACCGACTATGAAATTCCAACGAATCGTTCCCGCCATCTCTACAAATCCTTCAAGCCGTGCTGTACGCTTCGAATCGTCAGCACGCCCGTATCGCAGTTAAGTTCAATCGTTCTTCCATAGTTCTGGCCCGTATCTTCACCTTTGACTCGGATCTTGTATCTGACCAACATTTCTTTGCAAGCCTCTACATTACGAGGTCCAATTCGCATCGTATCGCCCCCTCCGGCAAAAGCGAACATCTGAGCTCCTCCTGCCAGTTTCGCTTCCATCCGATTAATTGAGGCACCAAGACGGGTCATCCGGTCGATCAATTCGGGAATGGCGGTATCCGCATATTTAGCAATATTGACGGTGCCTTCTCGGGCGATTTCGGATGTCGGCAGCATGACGTGCGCCATTCCGCCGACTTTGGCAAAGTCATCGAATAAGGTAAGCCCGACGCAGGAACCGAGTCCCGTCGTTTTAAGCACGCCCCCCGGCATGCCGACATTAAGATCCGCCATACCGACTTTAATGATCGTCTGTTGATTCATGTGCCTCTACCCCTAGTGCCGCAAATAATTTCCCAAACGTTTCCGGGTCCGGAATAAGAAAGAAGTTTCCTTGCACTTCTTCGTTTCCTTCCAGAAACTTCGTGTCAATCAGCAGTGCCTGATCCCCCATCTCCCCGAACTGCAGCAAGCCGTAACTTAAAATGGCTCCCGCCATATCAATTGCCAGGGAAGGTACGGTCGGAAACATAGACAACCGAGTAAAATCGGCCAGCGAGGACAAGTACGATCCCGCCAAAATGTTCCCGATTTCGTTTAAGGCCGAAATTTCCAGTTCCGTATACTCACCGCTGTCGGAAAGCTCCATCCCGATCAGGGAAAACAGCATCCGTTTGGCGGATTCGAGATTCAGAATAAAAAACATATTGCCCGGAGCATCCCCGACCACCCGCAGAAAAATAGCGAGTACGACTTCCTCGGCTCCGCCCACGATTTCAGGAATCTCCTCGAAAGGAAGAACCATAACTTTCGGAACGAGCATATCCACAGGCTTGTCCAGCAGGGTGGACAGAGCAGTGGCCGCATGACCGGCACCGATGTTGCCGATTTCCTTAAGTACATCCAATTGATAATCCGCCAACTGCCTGAACGTATCCACTTGCTTAGGCCTCGATCTTTTCCAACTGGATGACTTCGTCCCTGTTCAAAACCTGTTCCAGGTTCATCAGGACCAGGAGACGGTCTTCTCCGATTTTAGCGATGCCGTGCAGATATTTCGCCTTGATGCCGCCGACAACTTCGGGAGGATTCTCGATGTTGTCTTCGTTCAAGTCAATAACGTCGTTAGCGGAATCTACAATAAGCCCTACTTCGAGTTCGTTAACCGCTACGATGATTACACGGGTATTATCGGAATACGGGGTTTCCGGAAGCCCGAATCGGGAGCGGAGGTCGATAACCGGCACGACCACGCCTCTGAGATTAATAACGCCTTTGACGAAAGCGGGCGTTTTCGGAACGCGGGTCATCGGCTGCATCCGTTCGATCGTTTTGACCTTATCCACTTCTACTCCGTATTCCTCATGTGCCAGCGCAAATACGATAATTTTTTTATCTTCAGCCATTTGAACGGCCTCCCCTGCCTGATTTATTTAATGAGTTCATTCGTATCGAGAATCAATGCGACCTGACCGTCACCGAGAATGGTCGCTCCCGAAATCGCGAACAGCTTTGTAAAGTATTTACCCAATGTTTTCAGGACGATCTCCTGTTGACCGATAAACTCCTCCACCATAAGCGCCGCCATTTTCTCGCCTTTGCGCACAACCACAACTTCGGTTTCAGTCTCGTCGGCTTCGCTGTAATCGGGAATATCGAGTACGGAGCTGAGCGAAACGAGCGGAATCATGCTGCCTCTGAAATCGATCATCCGGTTTCCTTGCACGGAACGGATTTGCGCCTGCTGGATAAGGGCCGTCTCCACAATCGAAGAAAGCGGGATCGCATATTTCTCGCTGCCGATCTTGACCAGCATGGCCGAGATGATCGAGAGCGTAAGCGGAAGTTTAATCGAGAAGATCGAACCGCTGCCCGGATTGGATTCGACATGAATATGTCCCCCGAGCGAGTGGATTTTCGTTTTAACAACGTCCAAGCCTACACCGCGGCCGGAAATGTCCGAGATTACGTCCGCGGTACTGAAACCGGATGCGAATAGCAGCTGATCGATATCGGAATTGCTCATTTTGTCCGCCATCTCAGGCGCGACAATCCCTTTCTTCACTGCGGTCGCAAGCACTTTCTCCCGGTTAATGCCGTTACCGTTGTCTTCGATCTCGATAAAGACGTTGTTGCCGCTGTGATAAGCGCGGAGATGAACGGTTCCGCTCTCGCTTTTGCCCTTCGCCACACGCTGGGTCACGGTTTCGAGTCCGTGGTCTACCGCGTTGCGAAGCAGATGCACGAGCGGATCGCCGATTTCGTCGATTACCGTGCGATCCAGCTCGGTTTCTGCGCCGGTTATGACGAGATCGACTTTTTTGTCCAGCGATTTGGCGATATCCCGAATCATCCGCGGGAACCGGTTAAAGACCGTATCGACCGGCACCATCCGCAGCTTGAGAACGATATTCTGCAAATCGCTGCTGACCCGGGCCATATGCTCGACCGTCTCCGTCAGCTCATTGCGCTTGATTTCGCTTGCCAGCTGCTCCAGGCGGACCCGGTCGATGAGCAGTTCGCTGAAGAGATTCATCAGGGAATCCAGACGTTCGATATCTACCCGAATGGTACGGGTTCCCACAGGCCCGCCGCCTGCAGCCGCTGCCGGTTTGGCAGCTCCGCCGGTTTCCTTGGCCGGCGCCGCTTTGGCTGCCGGAGCGGGTGCCGCAGCCGCTGCAGCCTGGGCTTCACCCGCCCTGACCTCCGCCTGGGCTGCGCCGCTTCCCGTCATCTCGTCCAGCGTTTCGCGATCGAGTACGATGATCTGTACATGCTCGATTTCGGAAACATTCGAAATTTCTTTCTCCAGATCGGCTTTCCCGACGTTAGCTATGTAATACACGGAGAAGGTACGGTCAAATTTCTCCTGTTCGATCTCCTGAACGGAAGGCGTGGCTTTGATGACTTCCCCGGAACGCTCCAAAATTTCGAACACCATATAAGCACGGGCCGCTTTCAGTACGCAATCTTCCCGGACGGTAACCTCGACATAAAACACCTGCATGTTGGCATCAATCGATTGCTGGAGAACCGAGAGCTGGAATTGGTCCAGGGCAATAACGCTTTCTTCCTTGCCTTCCGCTCCGGCGCCCCCGGCGGATGGAGCGGATTTGAGATAATCCCCGCTTACAATGGATTTCAATGCGGTGACAATAGCCGTAACATCGGCCTTGCCCGTTCCGCCCTGAACGATATCCTCGACCATCGAATCGAGAGCGTCCAGACTCTGGAAAAGACTGTCGAAAATGAAGGGGTCCATTTTCAGTTTCAAGTTGCGGACCAGGTCCAGAACATTTTCCATTTCGTGAGTCAACGAAGCGAGATCTTCGAATCCCATCGTCGCGGACATGCCTTTAAGTGTGTGTGCCGAGCGGAAAATATTATGAACGATATCTATGTTGTCGGGACTGTTTTCCAGGCTGAGCATGTTGTCATTAAGAGCCTGCAGATGTTCTTTCGACTCGTCGATGAACATCGATAAATATTGGTTCAACTCCACAGAACTGCACCTCCGTCAATTTAACGAGTACTTTCTTTAGCGGCTGCCGTTTTTATCCGTCACCCGTTCGACAAGCTTCGGAGCGATATCCCCCAAAGGAAGGACAAACATGGCGGCTCCGTTCTCCACCGCGACTCGCGGCATGCCGTATACGACGCATGTCTCTTCGGATTCGGCAATCGTGGTCGCCGCTCCGTCCTTTCGGAGTTCTCCGATCGTTCTCGCTCCGTCACTGCCCATCCCTGTCATAATAACGGCGTGCCGGGTCAGCTCTTTTAAGGGAAGCAGGGATTGGAAAAGCTTGTCTACGGAAGGACGGTGTCCGGATACCGGCTCGCTTTTGCTCAAAGAAATCCGGTATTTCTTGTCGTCGGCCCTGACGACGGTCATGTGCAGTCCGCCGGGAGCGACATATGCCGTACCGGGTTCGAGCACCTGGGCTTCCTCCGCTTCCACGACCCGAACGGCACATTGGTCGTTAAGGCGCTGAGACAGCGACTTGGTGAAATTCGGAGGCATATGCTGGACGATAAGAACAGGGGCCGGAAAATCCGCCGGCAGGCCGCTCAGTACCTTCTGCAGCGCTCTGGGTCCCCCGGTCGATGTGCCGATCGCCACGAGATCCCGAAAACCTTTGGAACTGCCAGTGCCGACACCGCTCGCGGGTTTCCCCGTTTCTTGCGTCGCCGCAGCAGTTCTCTTGGGAATCTCCGCTGCCGACGGCCTCACGAACGGAGCGGACGGCTGAACGAAGCGTTCGGGCCGTTTCGCCGGTTCTATCCGAGGCTGCGGCTGCATGCGTGTTTTGACCGCAATCCTCAGCTTCTCATGCAAAAGCTGCTTGACCTTGAATAAATCCAGCGAAATCGAACCGGACGGCTTCCGGATAAAATCGATCGCGCCGAGTTCAAGGGCCCGGATCGTTTCAACCGCTCCCGACATAGTCAGCGAACTAAGCATAATAACGGGAGTCGGAGTGGCGGCCATAATGCGTTCCAGCGCTTCCAGCCCGTTCATTTCAGGCATTTCAATATCCATCGTAACCGCGTGCGGTTTCAGCTCTTGTGTCTTGACTACGGCTTCCGCACCGTTCTTTGCGACGGCTACAACACGGAAATTGGGGTCTTCTTCGATCAGATCCGTAATGATCTTCCTCATGAACACCGAATCGTCGACTACCAGAATACGGTACGGCTCCATAGGGTCCCTCCTGAATTGGCTCTAGATGTGAATAAATTAGCGGCCGATCAGCCGGCTGAGGAAACCTTTAAATCCGCCGGTTGAATCTGCTTTGGGCTGCTGGCCCAGAAATTGATCGACAAGGACATTCATACTTTTGGCGGCAGGAGAATTCGGATAAGCAATCGTAAAAGGAGTCTGCTCCTTAACGGCCCGGGATACATGCTGATCGTCTTCCACGAATCCGAGTGTCTGGAGTTCGACGGACAGAAAGCGGCGGGCCACCATAGCGATCTTCTCGGCCGTTTCCTTTGCCTCCCGGCTGTGAGCGGCCCGGTTGACCACGAGCTTGAAGGCCACATCGGGATCTTCGTTGCGAACCATTTTAATGAGGGCATACGCATCCGTGATGGACGTGGGCTCCGGCGTCGTAACCACGAGCGTTTCCTGGGCAGCGGCTATGAACCGCTGGGTTTCTTTGGAAAGCCCGGCTCCCGTATCGAACAGGATAAAATCGGCCATTCCGCCAAGCTCCTGAATCTGGTCGGTAAAAGAATCCGCTTCGGAGTCCGACAGCCTCACCAGATCGTAAAGCCCCGATCCCCCTGCGATAAACTGCAGGCCTTTAGGTCCAGTCTGAACGAGCTCCCCGATCGTTTTTTCTCCTTTAATTAAATGAAGGAGGTTGGCTTTGGAGGAAATCCCCATGAGCACGTCAATGTTGGCAAACCCGATGTCGGCATCGAAAATGAGTGTCTTGTATCCCCGGGCCTGCAGGCAGAGAGCAAAATTCAAGGTGAAATTCGATTTGCCTACCCCGCCCTTGCCGCTTGTGACGGTAATAATCCGCGTCTTTCGCTCCGGTTGTCCGGTTAGCGCGGATCCCGGGGACGGCGTATCCTTCTCATGCCTCAGGCGGATCAGTTTACGCAGTTCCTGGGCCTGGTCACTCATACGAGTAACCCTCCAGCACCGCATCGACAATCCGGTTCTCGTCCGCTACCATGATGTCGTCGGGTACGTTCTGTCCGTCCGTCACGTAGGAAAGTCGGATCGGGAATTCATCCAGCAAATTCAGCATGGCGCCGTAAGAATACGTTTCATCCATTTTGGTAAAAAGGACTTTATCTACTTTAAACTTGGAAAAGTTAGCGGTAATGGCTTTCATGTCGCTGTACTTCGACGTAAGGCTCAGCACCAGAACCGTTTCGCTCGGCCCTTGGTGCCTTATCAGCGTATTGAGTTCGGATACGTACATCTCGTTGCGGAAATTGCGTCCGGCCGTATCCATGAAGATCACGTCGGCCTCTCTCAAATTGTGCAGAGCCCTCGTCAGATCGGCCGGGGAAAACACCACTTCCACCGGAACGTCCAAAATATTCGCATACGTGCGAAGCTGCTCGATCGCGGCAATCCGGTAGGTGTCGGAAGTGATCAGTCCGACTTTGCGGCGCTGCTTCAACACCTGATCGGCGGCCAGCTTTGCGATCGTCGTCGTCTTGCCGACACCGGTCGGTCCGACGATATGAACGATCTTGGAGTCCGCCGAGATCGGCTTGCCCTGCGGCGGCGGGAACAGCGCAAGCATCCGCTTGCGGACCGCTTCCGCCGCCTGCCGCGCTTCCGCCTCGTCAGCCGAGGCGGCAAGATCTCTTCTGGCGCTTTCGATCAGCTGCCGGACCAAGTCCGGCTGTACTTCCTGCGCCAGCAGATGCTCCTCCAGCCGCCCCCATACGGGCGGCAGCTGGGGCTGTGCGGATGGCCGGGCAAGGCCGGCCATCATGGTCTTGAGATGCTGGAGTTCAGCCAGCATCAGGTCCTCGCGGGCCGCGCTCTGCGCAGCGGCCGCTTCTGCCGCCGCCTCCGCGCGGGAGGAGGCCAGCGCGGCGCGCAGCGCCTCGGCCTGTTCGTCGGCGAAGCCGCCGCTCTGCGGCGCTGCGGCAGCCGGCTCGGCCGGCGCTTCCGCCTTCGGCGGAACGAGCGGCCCCGCTTGGGCCGGCAGGCTCTGCCGCTGCTCGGCGGCGGCCGGCCTTGCCTGCGCGTAAGCGGCTGCGGCAGCCGCCGGAGGGCGCTGCGGAATGACGGGCAGCGCTTCCTCTGCGGCCGGGCTGCCGCTCGGACGGTCGAGGACCGCGGGAGATGGCTGCGAGGACCGCTGGCCCGGTACCTCATGTTGGTCCGAGCCTGCTCCCCTCACTGCGCTTGACGACTGCCCATCGGCAGAAACCGCGGAAGTTTCCGAACCGGTCTTAACGTGCAAGGTCTCTTCTTTTTTGAGAAGGCTTGTCTCCCTTGCAGTCAACTCCTCGGCGGCGCCGGTTCCGTAAGTCGGAACCGCTTCATTCTGCAAGGCGGATTGCCTGAGCAGAAGTTCCGCAAATTCTCTCTGCCTCAGCTCCTGCTCTTTATTGGTACGGGGCTGATCGGCCGACTTCTCCGCTTCTTCCTGCCGCGCTTTGGCAACAGCGGTTACCGCTGCGGCGGCGGCCGCTTTAGAGGACGGACGGGCCTGAGCGCCGCCTTCAAGAGCGTTTTTACCGGAACCGGCTTGACCTTCCTCGAGAGCTGCAATCACTTCGATGCGTTTTTTTCCGAAGAGTCCCAAAAACCCGCCGGTCTTCACTTCTTTCGTGCTTAAAATAACGGCATCCTTACCGAGATCGGTTCGGATTTTATGAAGAGCGTCCGGCATTGAATCGACAATGTAACGTTTCACTCTCACAAGTTGACAACTCCCATGCTTTGAATTTCTACACTCGGTTCAAGCTCGCTGTAAGACAAAACCGGAATGTCCTGCATGGTACGTTCCAAAAGCTGGCGCAAATACATACGGATCGTGGGTGAAGCCAGGATAACCGGCTGGTGGCCGGACTGGACCATTTTACTCACCTGTTCACCCAGCTTGTGATAAATGACCTGCGAGGAAGACGGGTCGATAGCCAGATAAGATCCCTGATCCGTCTGCTGAACGGAATCCGCGATTTTTTTCTCCAGCCCCGGTCCTACGGTAATGACGCGGAGCGAATCCTGCGGAGACGAGTACTGCAGCGTGATCTGCCTCGAAAGAGACTGCCGCACATACTCCGTCAAAATATCCGGGTCCTTGGAGTAAGGTCCGTAATCCGCCAGCGTTTCCAGGATCGTAACCAGATCGCGTACGGAAATTTTTTCCCGGAGCAGTTTCACAAGCACTTTCTGCACGTCGCCGATGGACAGGACATTCGGTATCAGATCGTCCACGAGAGCCGGGTACGCTTCTCTGACGTTGTCGATAAGCGTCTTGGTTTCTTGACGTCCCAGAAGCTCGTGGGCGTGCTTCTTGATGATTTCCGTGAGATGCGTAGCGACTACGGAAGGCGGATCCACCACGGTGTATCCGGACAATTCCGCCCGCTCTTTGGTCATCTCATCGATCCACAGGGCCGGCAGTCCGAACGCAGGTTCGGTCGTCTCGATTCCCGTGACGGATTCGTCTTCGAATCCCGGGCTCATGGCCAAGTAGTGGTTAAGCAGCAATTCGCCGCCCGCAACCGTATTGCCTTTAATTTTGATGATATACTCGTTAGGCCGAAGCTGAATATTATCCCGGATCCGGATAACCGGAACCACGATACCGAGTTCCAGCGCACATTGTCTGCGGATCAGAATAATCCGGTCGAGCAAATCTCCGCCCTGCTGGGCATCGGCCAGCGGAATGAGCCCGTAACCGAATTCGAATTCGATCGGATCCACCTGCAGCAGGCTGATCACGCTTTCCGGACTCCGTACTTCTTCAATCTGCTGTTCTTCCACCATCTGTTCTTCCTCAACCTGTTTCCGGTTCAAGTTCTGCTGCATCTTCCGTGCCGCGAAAACGAGTAGAACCGCAATAGGAATGGTCGTATACCAATGGATCGGCGTGAAAATTCCCAGAAAGGCAATCGTTCCCGCCACGATGTACAGCAGCTTCGGATAAGCGGTCAACTGACCGACGATATCGTTGCTGAACGTTCCTTCCGAAGAAGCGCGCGTAACGATAATACCGGAAGCGGTTGAAATGAGCAGGGCCGGGATCTGACTGACCAGCCCGTCGCCGATGGTAAGAATCGAATACGTATGTCCGGCTTCTCCGAACGACATGCCTTTCATCGAAATCCCGATGATCAGTCCGCCGACCAGGTTGATCAGCAAGATGATAATTCCGGCAATCGCGTCTCCTTTGACGAATTTACTCGCTCCGTCCATGGCTCCGTAGAAGTCGGCTTCGCGTTCTACTTTTCTGCGGCGCTCGCGCGCCTGCTGCTCATTGATCATGCCGGCGTTCAAATCGGCGTCGATACTCATCTGCTTGCCGGGCATCGCATCCAGGGTAAAGCGAGCCGCTACTTCGGCTACGCGCTCCGAACCTTTCGTGATGACGATAAACTGCACGATAACCAGAATAAGAAACACGATAAATCCGACTACGATATTACCCGCCGCCACGAAGTTACCGAACGTCTCGACCACGGCTCCCGCTTCGGCATGAGCCAGAATATTTCTAGCCGTCGAAACGTTAAGAGCCAAGCGGAACAAGGTCGTCACAAGCAGCAGGGCCGGGAAAATGGAAAACTGCAGAGCTTCCTGCGTGTTCATCCCGACCAGAATAATCATCAGCGAGATCGTAATGTTAATGATGAGCAAAAAATCGAGGAGGGCGGTTGGAATCGGCACCACCATCATCAAAATAATCCCGATTACCCCGATCAGTACAACTAAATCTTTTGGTTTCATGTACGGCCCCCCTTTCTATGCGTTCTTCACTTTGCCCTTAATTTTGTATACATAAGCCAGCACTTCGGCTACGGCCTGGAACAGATCGCCCGGAATCGACTCTTCGAGATCGACCTGAGCGTAAAGCGCCCGTGCAAGCGGCTTGTTTTCCATAATCATAATGCCGTGTTCCTTCGCAATTTCACGTATTTTCAAAGCCACGTGATCCGTCCCTTTCGCAACCACCTTAGGGGCCTGCATATTGGCCGAATCATACCGGATGGCCACCGCGAAATGCGTCGGGTTTGTAATAATGACATCCGCCGTTGGAATCTCCTGCATCATCCTCTGCATGGCCATCCGGCGTTGTTTTTCGCGAATCTTCCCTTTAATAAGGGGATCGCCTTCCATTTTCTTATATTCGTCTTTGATGTCCTGCTTGGACATCCGTATGCTTTTCTCGAATTCATACTTCTGGTACAGGTAATCGAACAAGGCAAGCACGACCAGAATTAAAGCGATTTTCATGCCCAACATCAGCGTCAGCGACCATATATAATGAAGCGATTTTTCCAGCGGTACATGACTAAGGCTGAGAAGCTGCGTTTTTTCGTCCCACAGCGTCATATAAACAACGATTCCGATCACGCTCATTTTCAGCATGGACTTCAAAAAGTCAACGGCCGAACGCATCGAAAATATTTTTTTGAACCCCTCGATGGGATTCAGTTTGCTCAATTTCATTTTGAGCGGATCGCCTGTAAAAAGTATTCCGATCTGAAGGTAGTTTCCCGCCAGTGCAATGACCATCGTCAAGATCATGATGGGAGCCAGCATAACCAGAAAATGAATTAACAGCCGGTAAAATAACATCCGCACATTCGCCATGGTCACATCCATCAACAAATCGTGCCTCAGCGTACCCGAGAACAGATCCATCAGACGTTCCTTCATAAATCCGCCGATCATGTAAAACGATAAAAATGAAAAAAACAGGATAAAAGCAGCAGGCAGCTCCATACTTTTCGCCACTTGGCCTTTTTTACGGGCGTCCTGCCTCTTTTTCGGTGTCGCCGGTTCCGTCTTCTCTTGCGAGAACAACTGCAGGTCCAGCTTCAAACGGAGCGGTTCCATACGTATCCTTTCCTTTCCCGTACAGGTGCTACGGTGTTTCAAGCGCTTTGCCGGCCACTAGGTTAAGCAGCTTTTGCATCGCTTCGAACATCCGGTCGAACAATTGGTGAAATAAACCGATCAACTCGGGCATTAACAGGGCGATCAGGAAAAATCCGATGATGATCTTCAGCGGCACCCCGACTACGAAAATGTTGAATTGGGGAGCGACACGCGTCAGTAAACCCAAACCGAGGTCCGTCAAAAACATCGCTGCGACAACGGGAGCCGCCAACTGCATCGACAGTGAGAAAACACTCGAGAAGGTTTTCACCAGAAATTCGGTAATCTGTCCCCCGTAGAGCTGGGCAAACAAATTGTTGGACAGCGGAATCCATTCATAGCTGTTCATAATACCCTGCAGCATAAAATGGTGACCGTTGAAGCTTAGCAGCAGCAGCATGGCAAGCATGTACTTCAAATTGCCCATCAAGGGTACGGTAGTTCCCGACATCGGATCGATCACATTGGCCATCCCGAGTCCGATCTGCATATCGATAAAGGAACCCGCGATTTGTACGGCCGTAAAAAATAGATAGGCGATAAAACCGAGCAGTAGGCCGACGATTATTTCCCGGATGACCAGTAGTACATACTGCGCGTCCATCGGAACCAGCTGGGACGTCCCTTGAGCCGCCGTCACGATCAGAGTCAGAAATAAAGCGAGTCCGATTTTGAACATACTGGGCACATTTCGGGACGAAAACAGCGGTACGACGACAAGGAACGAGGTCATTCGACAAAAAATCAGCATAGCGTTGGGTAAAAGTTGAACCAAAAGCTCCATGGCCGCCTACCCGATATATTGATGAAGATTGTTGAATAAATTGAATGTAAAGTCGACCAGCGTGTTCAAAATCCAGGGTCCGAAAATTAAGACTGACAGCAGAACCGCCACGATTTTCGGCACGAATGCAAGCGTCTGCTCCTGAATTTGAGTCGTAGCCTGAAAGATACTGATGATAAGACCGACCGCCAGGGCGATCACCAGCATCGGAGCGCTGGCTTTCAGAACCGTATAGACCGCTTCGCCGGCCAGCTTAATGATAAATTGCGAACTCATGTTAGGCGACCTCCAGCTTCCGCGTTCATGTACTGTAACTGAGGAGCAGCGATTTAACGACCAGATACCAACCGTCCACCAGAATAAACAGCAGGATTTTGAACGGCAGCGATATCATAACGGGCGGCAGCATCATCATCCCCATAGCCATTAGCGTACTGGCGATAACCATATCGATAACCAGGAAAGGGATAAAAATCATGAAACCCATTTGAAACGCCGTTTTCAGCTCGCTGATGGCATAAGCCGGAACGAGGGCTGTCAGCGGTGTATCCTCGACTCCTTTGGGAGCCTCCGCTTTCGTGTAATCCAGGAAAAGCTTTAAATCTTTAGGCCGGGTATGATTCCACATGAACTGCTTGATGGGAACGGACGCTTTTTGAAGAGCCTGCGTCTGATTCAATTCCCCTTTCATGTAGGGCTGAACGGCCGTATCGTTGATCTGCCCAAGGGTCGGGGCCATGATAAACAGGGTGAGAAACAGGGCCAGTCCGATCAATACCTGGTTGGGCGGCATCTGCTGCGTCCCTAGAGACGTACGCACGAACCCCAGCACAATGACGATTCTCGTAAAGCTGGTCATCAGAATCAGAAACGAGGGCGCCAGACTCAGAACCGTTAACAGCAAAATGACGCTGATCGTGCTTGAGGCTCCGGAAGCTCCGCTTCCCGAATCTACGTTGAAGCTAATGCCGGGAATCGGATTTTGCGGGTCCGGGGCGGCATAAGCCGTATTCCCTGCCCATCCCATGAACACAAGTAAAGCAAGCAGAATAATAAGAGTTCCTTTATTTTTGCTCATTTGACTTCAACCGATCTTGTTCGTTTTCTTCCTGCAGCCATTCTTCCACGCTTTTGTTGCGCTGGGCGACATTCTGCAGTTTGTCCTGAAAGACCTGGTGAAAATTCGGCGAAAGCTCTTCTTCTTCCACCACGTTGTTTTCACCCGGCTTCTTGCGTATTTTTTCAAGCCATTTGCCGACTGTAATAAATTCCGTTGCCGCCCGGGTCTGTGCCGTGATCTGCTCTTTCAGCCTCGCCGCCTCGCCCGCATCGGCTATTTTCTCGAGAAGCTGGATGTTATCTCCAACTCCGACGATGTACAGCGAATCACCGATTTCGACGACTTGGATCGACTTGTTTTGGCCGAGCGGCACCCCACCCAGCGACTGCATGGCACGTCCGAAGCGGAATCCGCTTTTTTTCGACAACATCTTCATAATGCCGTAAAAAAGACCGATGATAAGAAGGAGAAAGAAAATCACCTTTCCGATCATCACGATCGAATCGATACTCCCCGTCTCTCCCGTTCCCGAACCGGGCCCAGTGTTGTCGCCCAGCTCAGGTGCCCCAAAACAAACGGAAGTCCAGAACGGCAGCTGAACGATCAGTCCTGCCGTTGCCAGAAGCAGCTTTCCTGCCTGTTTCTTCAAGCTTCACATTCCTTTCCTTATTAAAAGCTTACGCTTAGCCCATTGTTTTCTTGATGGCTTCGATAACACGGTCCGCTTGGAAAGGTTTCACGATAAAGTCTTTGGCGCCGGCTTGGATCGCATCGATGACCATCGCCTGCTGTCCCATCGCCGAGCACATGATAACCTTGGCATTAGGATCAATCTTTTTGATCTCTTTCAGTGCATTGATTCCATCCATCTCCGGCATGGTGATATCCATCGTTACGAGGTCGGGACGCAGCTCTTTGAATTTCTCTACGGCTTGTACGCCGTCGTTGCCTTCGCCGACAACCTCATACCCGTTCTTCGTCAAAATATCGCGAATCATCATTCTCATAAATGCTGCATCGTCTACGATCAAAATTCTGTTCCCCATGATAAAATAGTCCTCCCAAAAGATAGTTATTGTATTTTTTGAATGCGATCCCACTGACTGACGATATCGGTGACGCGAACGCCGAAGTTCTCATCAATTACGACAACTTCTCCCTTGGCGATCAGTTTGTTGTTAACCAGAATATCTACCGGTTCACCGGCCAATTTATCCAGCTCGATGATCGAGCCTTGCGAAAGCTCCAGGATATCCTTGATCACTTTCTGCGTTCTTCCCAGCTCGACCGTTACTTTCAAAGGGATATCAAGCAGCAGATTCAGGTTCGTGTCGTCTGTCTGGTTGTATCCTCCCTGCTGAAGATTGGAGAACTGTACCGGTTGTACGTTTACATTCCTGTTCATTCCTCCGTAATTTCCTCCCTGTGGTGCATGATTCATCGGCTGCTGCGCGTATGACTGTTGTGCAGGCGGTTGATTCATAGGCATCGGGTTGCCCCCCATCGAAGGATTCGTGTACGGCGCTTCTGCCGGGTTGGTATAAGGCGGTTCCGGAACCGGCTGCTGATAAGCTTGAGCGTTCGTGTCCGCTTGCACCTGGTTGGTGACAGCGGGCGGAACTTCTTCGCTGACTGCGGCTGCCGTTTCTTCGTAAACCTCTTCGGAACCCCCGCCCATCAGGATGTGTACCATTTCTTTGGAGAAATCGACGGGAAGAAGCTGCATGATGGTCGAATCGATAAGGTCCCCGATTGTCAGTCTAAAGGATATCTTTATAAATACGTCTTCGTTCGGCAGTTTTCCTTCTCCATTCGACAGATTCAAAATATCTATTCCCGGAGGAGAGATATTCACGAACCGGTTGAATATCGTAGACATCGAAGTCGCGGACGAACCCATCATCTGATTCATGGCTTCCTGAACGGCGCTGACGTGAATTTCGGACAGCTCGTCGCCCTCCACATGACCGTCTCCACCCATCATCAGATCGGCAATGACTTGAGCGTCGCGAGTCTTGATCACGAGCAGATTGATGCCGTCAAAGCCGTCTACATAGTTGACGTGAACGGCAACGTGCGGTTTGGGAAACTCGTTAACCAGCTGTACGCGCGGAATGCACGATACTTTAGGTGTCGTGATGTCCACTTTCTTGCCGAGCAGAGTGGATAATGCGGTCGCTGCGCTTCCGAACGTGATGTTGCCGATCTCCCCCAGTGCATCCTGCTCCAGCGAGGATAAGTAATCATCGATATTCGAAGAATGAGAAGAAGATGGATTATCGTCGGAACGCTCATCTACCGCCTGCTTCAACAGCGCGTCTATTTCCTCCTGCGACAAATAATCTTTACTCGTCATGTTCTTCTGCTCCTTCGTTTACAATTTCGCCGATTTGAACGGCCATTTTGCTCTTGGTTGTACCTGCGCTGCCTGTAAATTTAAGCTTCTCGCCGACTTTGATATGCAGAGGCTCGTTTACCGGCTTGTTGAGTGTAATGACATCCCCGGACTGCAGATTCAGAAACTCGTGAATTGTGATTTGCGATTCTCCCAGTTCCGCGATAATGGGAAGCTTGGCCTGCGTCAGCCTGTCCTGCAAAATCTCGACTTCCTCGGGAGCCCGGCTTTTCTTCTGGGACACAAACCAGTGGTGCACCGACAGACGGGGCATAATCGGCTCGATAACGACATGCGGGATACAAAGGTTGATCATCCCGGTCGTGTCGCCGATTTTGGTGCTTAACGAAATCAGGGCAATGGTTTCATTGGGAGAAACGATCTGCATAAATTGCGGATTCGTTTCCAGAGCTTCGAGCCGTGGAGACAGATCAATGATCGTTTTCCATGCTTCCTGGAGGCTCTCAAACGCCCTGCTGAAAATCCGCTCCATGACGATGGTCTCGATCTCGGTCAAAGCCGCGATTTTCTGCGGAGACACGCCGACACCGCCCAGAAGCCTGTCCAGCATCGCGTACGCCACGTTCGGATGGACTTCCAAAACCATTCTTCCCTCTAATGGCTCTGCTTCAAAAATGTTCAAGATCGTCATTTTGGGAATCGAGCGGATAAACTCATCGTAAGGAAGCTGTTCGACCTGAACGACATTGATCTGGACAAACGTTCTTAGCTGTGCCGAGAAATAAGTCGTCAAGTACCGGGCAAAGTTCTCATGAATCCGCGTTAAGCTCCGGATATGATCTTTGGAAAAGCGTACGGCCCGTTTGAAATCATACAATCGAACTTTTCGCTGCGTATCTTCTTTCTTGAGTTCTTCTGCGTCCATTTCACCGGAAGAGAGAGCTGCCAGAAGAGCGTCGATTTCATTCTGTGACATAACATCAACCATAAGAGTCACCCCCTTTGTGCGTATCCGATCTATGTAAAAGGCTACTCAAGTACAATGTCGGTAATATTTATGCGCCTTATTTTTCCTTCATTAAGAAGCGGATTAAGCTTGCTGATCAGCGTGTTGGTCAAGTTATCCTGCCCTTTGCTGCCTGAAATCTGATCGGAATTCATGTCAGAAAGAGTCCGGATGATTGTTCCTTTGATGCGGGAATCAATCAGATTTTCGAAATCCGTTTTTGCCTTTTTGTTTTCCAGCTCAAAAGCCAGACTGATTTTAACGAAGCTGCCCTGACTGGCCAGGTTTGTCGTAATATCTTTCATAATGACGGTGTTTTCTTTGATCTCTGCCGAAGTCTGCGCCTTTTCCTCACCGGCCGATTCCGATTTATTGTCCATAACCGTCCATAACACAAATGCAGCCGTCAGAACTAATGTGATGGCGACAAGAATGGAAACCAACATCAGAAAAAATCGATTTTTAAGCACTACAAGCCCTCCGTATTCGCCGACTTGATCGTTGCTTGAACCGCACCGATCCGTTTCAAAAATTGTTCCACCATCTCTGTGACCACTGCCTCTTGTTCAAGGACCATAATTTTTTTTCCGTTAATCAATGTAATCACGGTGTCCGGTGTTTCTTCCATCATTTCAATCATAAGCGCGTTGATCACTAACGGCTTGCCGTTCATTCGGGTCAAACGTACCATGGTTCCCTCCATAGGTTCCAGGAGGGGGACCAGGCCCCCTTACCTTTTACCTTTGCCTGTTATTAGCGTTTCAGGTTAACGATCTCTTGCAAAATTTCATCCGACGTGGTGATAATCCGGGAGTTCGCCTGGAAACCACGCTGGGAAACGATCATTTCGGAAAACTCCTCGGTCAGATCCACGTTGGACATTTCAAGCTGACCGGCGATGATGGAGCCAGTGCCTGTTGCTTCATTAGCCGGCGTCCATTCAGTCAAATCAGTAATAGGTTCCATAGCGGCATTCGGAGAATATTCATAAAGGTTGCCGCCGGCTTTCGTTAAGCCACCAGGATTAGCGAACTTTACGACTGCAATGTTATAATCGGAAACCTCAGGAACTCCGTTAATTACCTGTACAATTTTTCCGTCCTGGGAAATAGAAAACTTAGTAGCTGCCGCGTCCAATTGGATGGGCTCTCCGGCAGTGGATAACAGATACAATCCATCCGGATTCACGATGAAATTATCCGCATCTACCGTAAAGTTCCCTGCACGAGTATAGTAGGTCGGGACATCACCCATTGCAGCCGATCCAACCGCGAAGAATCCGTTCCCGTCAATACGCAGATCAGTTGGAACATTCGTAGTCATCGCGCTGCCGCCTGTATGAATGGTGTCTATAGCCGCAGTTCCCACGCCCAGACCAACCTGCTTGGCGTTGACACCGCCCTGCGTGCCTGCGCCGTCCGGTGCCGTTACCCCTGCTACCGTCTGGCTCAGAATGTCCTGGAACATGACGCGGCCTTTTTTGAAACCTACCGTGTTCACGTTGGAAATGTTATTGCCGATTACATCGAGCTTTGTCTGAAAACCGCGCATGCCCGAAATACCGGAGTACATGGATCTTAACATTTGTCGTTCCTCCTCTTATGTTGCCCGCCTGGGTGGGCATCTTCCTTTAAAGCCGCTTCTATCGGTCCGCAGCTATCAGGGCCTCCTGCCTAGGTCCGGCCCGCTTTGTTGGGTAATGTTCCTATGAAATGATGACAGCACTGTCTATTTGCGTAAAAACCTGATCCTGCAGCTTGGCTCCGTCCAGAGCCGTGATCACCGTCCGGTTCGGGACGTTCACGATAAGGGCCGTTCCACCCAGCACCATCAATGTATCTTTGGCACCCTTGGCGGCCGCTTTGTCAATGGCGTTTTCAAGCTTAGCCAACTGCTCGTTGTCGATCTGAATCCCCCGTTGTTTCAATCGGGTTTCCGCATGATGACTGAACTTGACCAGTTCGCTTTGCAGAAGCTGATCGAATTCGGACCGTCCGGCAGCCGGTCGGGCTCCACCGTTTCGCTGAAGGGGTGCCGGAGGAGTGGGATATAGTCTTCCTACCGTTATACGTTCGGTCATGGCGCAGGAACCGCCGGCTTCTGATTCTCAATTTTGAGGACTTCCTCCAGCTTGACTTCTTTCCCGTCTACCGTTGCATACTGCACACCGTCCCGGACGATTATGGATTCGACGACTCCATTCTTCATCACCGTTTCCCCGCTGTCCGTTTTGCCCATCCAGCTGATATCCTTCCCGATCAGACTCGAAGTGAATCCGAGCGAAGACCGGAGCAATTTCATCTCGGAAGCCATGTTTGACAGCTGTTCGACCGAAGTGAATTGGGCCATTTGCGCCACAAACTCTTTATCCTGCATAGGCTGCATAGGATCCTGATTTTGAAGCTGGGTGATCAGAATTTTAAGAAAGTCATCCTTGCCGAGAATCGAACCGTCCTTCTTCTCCTTGGCTTTCGAAGCTGCGCTTGCCGTGTTCGTCGTAGAGCCCGTTTTGGTCAAATCTCCCCAAAGTTCTGCCATTGCTGCACCTCCTATCTAAGCTGAGTCTGTCATTTCACTCTTGATTAAGCCGAGGTTTCGAAGGAATTTCCTAAAGCCGCTTTTCTTGTTTCCTCCAAAATTTTCAACTCTTCGTTCCATTCCGTAAGCTCTTCCGAGCTGTCCTGATTACCTCCGCCGCCGCGCTGCTGGAGAAACTGCTGCGAAGACTGCTGCTGTCTGGAATCTTGGAACATCGTGGAAGACATGGTGTTTTGGCCGACTTCCATCTTGTCTACCTGAACGCCTTGGCTGTGCAGAGACTGTCTCAAATGTGCGAGTTGGCTTTCGAGAAGTTCTTTTCCCAGTGCCGTATCCGCTGTAAACTGGGCAACCAACTGACCGTTTTGCATCGTAAGGACCACATCAATGGTTCCCAAATGCTGCGGACGGAGCGAAAGTTTGGCTTCCGAGAAACCGTTCCCCATTTTCAGGCTCATGCGCTTCACCATGAACTGACTTAGTTCTTGAGCGAAGTTTTGAGCTGAAATCGTTGGAGCTGCCGCTTTGGCCGCCTGCTCCGGAAGAGTTGTTTTCATTCCTTCTTGAAGGCCTGTCAAACCATTCGCTGCCGGCTCGTTTTCGGATGCCGGGGTAGTGGATGTCTGTACCGCGTCAACGGTTTCATGAGCCGCTTGTCTCACCGAGTTCCAGACTCCGGTTCTTGCAGCCAGCAATTCCAATGAAGCTTTGACGCTGCCTGTCTTTGTGACGGTCATTACCGGCTCCGCGGCGTCAAGTTTGCTGTCAGTTGCGCTAGTAGGCAGCGTCAATTCCGTTTCGGCCGCTTTAGCCGTTGCTTTACCGGTTGCACCTGCCAGCTGCTGGTTTACAAGAGACGGCAGTGCCGTTTCCACCAGCTGCTTGAATTCGGCCGACAGCTGCTGCAGAAGCGGATGATCCGGCTGCTGCTTAAGCATGGCCGTCAAATCCAAAATCGTCTTCTGAAGTTTCAGCGAAGCATCGCCGCTGTCAAGCTGAATGGCCTGCAATCCGGTTTGCTGTGTGCCGCTTAACAGCTGAAGCAGAGCTGAAGCATCATTCGCCCACTGCTGCATGGCATCGGACTGGCTTAGCTTACTGAATAGCTCCGGACTGCTCTGTATAGTGCTAAGCAAAAGGTCCGCCATTCCTTCCGTTCCCGTTTGCCCTTCCATATCGCTCAGAGCTTCCTGGACAGGCGCCGGGAGGAAAGGAATCACTTGAAGCAGGCCGGCCAGGATGGAGTCGACGGAGCCGGCATTTTCCTCACCCGCTTCCTTCTGAAGCTGGCCGTTCATCACCTCTTGGAAAGTTCCCGCATCGCTCTTGCCGTTTCCTGCTAACGTTGCAGCCGCTGTTGTAGTCTTTGCCGTTCCCGCTTTAACCGCCGTAGACCCTGCTGACGGTGTGGACGAAGGCGTACTTGCTACTGGCATTTCCATTGTTTATTTTCACCTCCTTTCATTAAAGATTTATGGAACCAGATTACCGGTAATGGAAGCCGCGGTTTCCTTGCTGATGCCCGCGATTTCGCCCATTAATGCGGCACGCTTGCTCGTGTCCATTTCCCTTAGGATGGTTAACACCTGAGCCGAGTTCTTCCCGTACATATCGGATAATACTTTCGCGGCTTTGGACGCATCCATCGATGCGAACGTCTGGCTCAGCTCAGCCGAAGTCATCTTCTTTTGCGCGGAATCCGGTTTTTGCTGGAGAACGAGACGATCCTGGAGAGCCGCGATTTTTTGATCCTGAGAAGTTGTCAGATCCTTGAGCGCGATCGAAGCGTCCGCCGCTTTCTTCGGATCCATTTTTTCAAGCACTTTTACCCGTTCGTCTGTTTTCATCGCATTCAGAACGAGAATCGTTTCCTGCGGACTCAGGTTTTGAATGATTTGAGCGGCCTTACTCGGCATCATCTTCGCATAAACCGAAGCAAGTTCCCGCACTTTCTTGTCGTACTCTTCATCTTGTTTGGCCAGCTCTTTATCTTCCAGCTCCGCCTTTTGCTGCTTGAGGTCCAGAATCGTTTTGTCCTTCTGGGCACTCGTCTGATCCGCTTTATCCAGCTCTGTTTTAAGCTCCTGCACCTTGCTGTTCAACTGCTCGACTTCTTTGGTTTTCGTCTTTACTGCATCTTCTTCCGTCCCTTTAGCTGCGGGGGTGCTTTGCGCATCCTCTTTCGGCAGGGGAATCATTTCCCCCACGATCGGGATTTTGTTCAGCGTCCGCTGGACAGTTTTCATCACATCGTAATCAAAAACGGATAGAAGAACACCAAGAAGAACGGCCGTAAACACGAACGGGATCAGAAACCAGACCAGAAAACGTTCCAATTTACCGCCCGAGGACGACTCTGTGCCTGCTTCTTCCATGACGCCTCCTCCTTTCGTGCGGGTTTACTGATAGGACAACCGGATATGCCGATTGGATGCAATTTCGTCCAGCGCCTCTTGTTCCTTTTTCAGAACAAAACCGGTAAACTGCTCCAACGCTTTATCCCGCGCTTTCGTCCAGACTTTCTCATCGACCATTTTGTCGTTCAGGAGGTCCCTGTTGTGATTCACATGGCGCTGGGCTTTGGAGACGTCGTGACGTTTGCGCGCAATCAGATGCTCGATGTGATCCACATAAGACTGCAGCTGACGAATCTCCAACATGGAAACCGGCCGCATGGAAGTTTCCAGCATTTTCTCCTGGGCTTCGTTTTTGAGACGAATCAGCTCCTGGAGAGAGCTTTCTTCGTGATTCAGGTTGCCGATGGCAGTAGAAAGATTCCACTCCGCCTGCGAACGCTCATTATTTTTCAAATTTACGATCTGCTGAAACGCATACTGGAATTTCATATTAGCCTCATCCTAACGAAAAATGATCGATCAAGCGCTGTTGGGCTTCTTCCAACGTCACTTTTTCATTGGTTTTTTGTTTAACAAAATCAAGGATCTCATCCATATACTGAAGTGAAATATCAATTTCTTGATTTGATCCTCTCTGGTACGCCCCCAAATTTATCAAATCTTCCGAATCCTTATAAACAGAAAGCATTCGTTTGAGATGAGACGCAGCGTCGAGCTGCTCCTGGGTAACGATTTCTTTCATCACCCGGCTTACGCTGGCAAGAACGTTAATGGCGGGATACTGGCCTTTGTTGGCGATATTCCGGTCCAAGACGATATGACCGTCAAGAATACCACGAACCGCATCCGCGATAGGCTCATTCATATCGTCACCGTCCACCAGTACCGTGTAGAAAGCAGTAATCGAGCCTTTCAACCCGGTTCCGGACCGTTCAAGCAGCTTGGGCAGAAGGGCGAAAACCGAAGGCGTATACCCTCTCGTCGCCGGAGGCTCTCCGACCGCCAGACCGACCTCACGCTGAGCCATCGCAAAGCGGGTTACGGAGTCCATCATGAGCATGACGTTCATCCCGCGATCCCGGAAATATTCGGCAATGCTCGTTGCGATAAAAGCTCCTTTGATCCGGACCATCGCCGGCTGGTCCGACGTAGCGACAATGACGACAGAACGCGCCAGGCCCTCCGGCCCGAGATCTTTCTCGACGAATTCGAGAACCTCACGGCCCCGTTCTCCGATAAGCGCGATCACGTTGACGTCCGCCGACGTGTTTCTCGCGATCATGCCGAGCAGAGTGCTTTTGCCCACCCCGGAACCGGCGAAAATACCGACCCGTTGTCCCTTGCCTACGGTAAGCAGCCCGTCGATTGCCCGGACACCGACGCCGAGCGGCTCTTGAACCCGCGGTCTCGACAAAGGATTGCTGGGGACATTGTTCGTAGAAACATGGGCCATTCTTGAGGGTAAGAACGAACCGTCCAAAGGCTGGCCGAGACCGTTTAATACTTTACCCAGCAGTTCGTGACCGACCTGCACCGTCAGCGGCTTTCCAGTTCCGACCACATCGCAGCCGGGGCCGATCGCTTCAAGTTCGCCAAGCGGCATCAGAATGACCTTATTGCCTCTGAATCCGACAACTTCCGCCATCAGCGGTTGATTGGATTTATGAGGATAGATGTGGCATAACTCGCCGATACTTACATCCGGACCTTCCGATTCAACGGTCAAACCGATCACTTGCGTCACTTTGCCGTTTACCCGGACAGGATCCAGTTGCCTGAGAAAGTCTACATATTTGCCTGCATTCGGGCTTCCTTGACTCATGATTCATCACCTTCACCGTGAAGGGCAATTCGCTGCAAGGCCAGCTTGATCTCGTGAAGCTGCGTATCGATGCGGGCATCAATGCTTCCGAACGTGGAACGGACTACACAGCCTTCGTCCTGAACACTCGCATCCGGGATAATTTCCAGCTCGGCCTGCGAGTCGATTGCCGACAGCAGTTCTTCGCGGGCATCCTGAATGTAAGCGAAGTAGCGGGGTGCTACGCAGAGCGTGATCGTTCCGCTCTCTTTTCGACGAACCAGCACGCTGCGAATCGTTTCGATCATCCATTCGGGCGATACGGTCAGCTGCTTGGAAATGATTTTCTCCGCAATGGAGCAGCTTAATTCGATGAGAAAAGGTTCCGCTTCCTGAATGACCTGCTGTTTTACCTGGTAAGCCTGCTGCAGTACCTGCCGCGCTTCCGATAACATCTCATCGTACTGCTGGCTGACATCTTGCCGGGCTTGATTCAAGCCTTCTTGATAACCCGTTTCGTAACCGGTTGTCCGGGCCTGCTCCTGATGCTGCTCATCTTCTTCGCGCCGCTGCATCCACCAAGCTTCGATTTCGGCTTCCGTCTGTTCTTTCAGTTCGGATACTTCCTGGATCGCCTGCTGCATATGGGTTTGCGCGAAGGATTCAGCATCCTCGAGAATATGCCGTTTTAAGCTTTCCGCTTCGCTCAGCTGCGCTTCTTCTTCTGGAGTGAACCGCGGTTCATCTTCCGGAAGCTCAGCCTGAGGCGTATAAATCGGTTTGACCGGTACCCGGTAAGCGTTTGTCTCATCCGCAGGAGCATAATGGAAAGGCTTTAGGACGTTAGACAATAATATCGTCTCCTCCACCGCGTGCGATGATGATTTCTCCTGATTCTTCTAGGCGGCGAATTGTTGATACGATCCGGGTTTGCGCTTCTTCGACATCGCGCAGCCGAACCGGGCCCATAAATTCCATTTCTTCTTTGAACGTCTCCGCCATCCGTTTGGACATGTTGCGGAAAATAGCTTCGCGGACTTCCTCGCTCGCCACTTTGAGCGCAAGCTGAAGGTCGGCATTCTCGATATCGCGGACAATGCGCTGAATGGAACGGTTGTCCACATTGACGATATCTTCGAAAACGAACATCCGCTTCTTGATTTCTTCGGCGAGTTCGGGATCTTGAATTTCGAGCGAATCCAGAATGGTGCGTTCCGTACCTCTGTCTACTCCGTTCAAGATTTGAACGATCGAAGAAATACCGCCGGCCGATGTGTAATCCTGTGTAACGGTGGCCGAGAGTTTCTGTTCGAGCACTCTCTCCACTTGAGAGATCACTTCCGGTGACGTGCTGTCCATTAGAGCGATCCGTTTCGCAACATCCGCCTGCTTCTCCTGCGGCAGGGAGGACAATATGATCGAGGCTTGTTCCGCCTGCAGATAAGACAAGACGAGTGCAATGGTTTGCGAATTCTCGTTTTGGATAAAGTTTAAAATCTGTGCAGGATCCGCTTTTCGGGCAAAATCGAACGGCCTTACCTGCAGATTAGCCGTCAGCCGGTTAATAATATCGACGGCTTTGTTGGAACCGAGCGCTTTTTCAAGAATTTCTTTCGCATAGGCGATACCGCCTTGGGAGATGTATTCTTGAGCCCGGCAAATTTGGTGGAACTCCGATAAAATCGATTCTTTCTCTAATGCGTCTACCTTGCGTACATTTGCGATTTCGAGGGTAAGCTGCTCAATTTCATCTTCGCGCAAATGCTTGAAAATTTGAGCAGAAACTTCCGGTCCGAGGCTGATAAGCAGAATCGCCGCTTTTTGCCTTCCCGTTAACCCCTGATGTATTGCTCCTCTTGCCAAACACCCACACCTCTATTCATCCACCAGCCAGGTTCTAAGCAAATTGACAAATTCGTCCGGCTTTTTCTTGGCTAGCGTCTCTAATTGCTTGCGTACTTGATTTTCGTTGGAGACATTCTCGATATCGATCGTAGGATATTCCACTTTTGCCGGTGGAAGGTCAAGCTCATCCTCTTCTTCTCCAGCTTTTTTCTTTCTTCTGATGGCGTACATCCCGAGCGCACCAAGCAGCAGAGCAGCCAAACCGATTCCGCCGTACAGAAGATATTGCTGCCAATTCGTACCCGCAATTCCGGATGGTGTTACGAATGTTTGAGGAACTACTTTCACTTTGTCCTGAATTTGAGCCGGCGTGTATTCCACCTTGTTGTCGGCAAGCGACGCACGAACAATGTTCGCCATTTGCCCTTCGATGAGACCTTTCAATTCCGCTACCGCGGCCTGGTCTTTCCCGGTTGAATCAAATCCGATATTGATGCTGATATCTTTGACGACATAAGGCGTCTGGATAATGTCGTTCGTGATGCGGTTAATTTCGTAATTGACCGTTTTGCTGCTTTCTTCGGAGTTGGCATTACCGGATGCGGCTCCTCCCGGATAACCAGGCACGTCCGTCTGACCGGTTCCGGCCACTCCCCCCGTATTTCCTCCCGTACTCGTAGAAGTTTTGGAGGATTCCTGGGTAGAAATTTCAAGTCCCTTCTTGTCTTCCACATTAGGCGGCGTAACCAGATTTTCCGTCGTTTTCTTCTGGTCGAAGTTCATCGTCGAGAAAACACTGACAACCACTTTGTCGGGACCGAGCATTTTGTTGAGAAGATTTGTAATATTTCCCTGTACACTTGTTTCAAACTTGCGTCTGATGTCGAATTGGTTCTGAACCAGACCTGAAGTGCTTTGACCGCCGTTCGTTTCCTTCGAGTAAGCCAGGAACTGTCCGTACTGGTCGGAAATCGTTATGTTCTGCAGCGGCAAATTTTTGACGCTGTGTGAAACGAGGTTATAAATCGTATCTACTTGCCCCTGATCCAGCGAGTAGCCCTGCTTCACGTTCAGTACAACCGACGCCGTGGCTTCTTGCTTCTGATTGGCGAGAAATACCGTCTCATCCGGCATCGAGATCAGAACCTTCGATTTATCCACCGCTTCGTTGGAGTTGATAAGCTGTTGAAGCTCTCCCTGCACCGCGCTTAAATATTTCACTTTAAACTCGTTGTCCGTCATTCCGAAGGCACTGTCCGAAGCGAACGCGTCGTAACCGATCGAACTTCCTTTGTTCAAGCCTTGTGATTCAATGCCCAGCTTGACATTGGCGACTTCGTTCTTCGGCACTTCAATGCTTTTCCCGTCGGAACTAAGGTTATAAGGGATTTTCGCCGTGTCCAGGTACCCTTTAATCGCAGCGGCATCTGCCGGCTGGAGATTCGTATACGCCAGTGAATACTCGGTTTTCGCGAGATTGTAGCTGATGATTCCAATAGTCAATAGGAGAACGAACAATGCAGCTACAAAAGTAAGCTTGGTCGTTTTGCTATATTGATTCCAATACTGTTTGGCTTTCTCCCAATATTGGAGCAATCTTTCGTTCACAATGTCACCCCATCCGATTCAATCAATGTCGATCATGGTTCAGCCGCCGTTAGAGCTGCATCCGCATGACTTCCTGATAAGCTTCCACGACTTTATTGCGCACCTGGACGGTGAACTCTAAACCGAGCGATGCTTTTTCGGAAGCAATCATCAATTGATGGACGTCCGATAATTCTCCTTTGGCGAACTGCTGGTTGAGTCCGTCTACCGTATGCTGATCCGAATTCAACCCGTTCATGGCCTCGCTGAGAAATGAGGAAAACTGCTTTGTAAATTGGGAGGCACTTGCAGGCTCGCTCCCCACCGGCTGCTTTATTGTCTGCACCGGAGAAAATGCATTTAGATAAGTCGGGTTTACCACACTCATTCTCCTTTTTTATCTTTTATCATCTGCCGATTTCAAGCGCTTTGCTAATCATGCCTTTACTTGCGTTAAGAGCCGTTACGTTTGCTTCATAAGACCTTGTGGCGGAAATCATATCCACCATTTCCTTGGCGACATCGACGTTCGGCATCATGACGTACCCCTGCTGATTGGCATCCGGGTGCGAAGGATTGTAAACCTGCTTGAACGGCGTCGTATCTCCGGAAATACCGGATACCCGAACCCCCTGCCCCGTCCCATCCGTCATTGCCGAGTTGAGCATTTGAGCGAACGTGGGCTGGTTTTTCGGTTCGACCGAAACGATTTTACGCTGGTAGGGTGTCCACTGCCCGTTCACAAATGACGCCCGGGTCGTATCCGCATTCGCGATATTCGAAGAGATGACATCCATTCTTAAACGCTGCGTCGTTAATGCCGATGCGCTGATGTCAAAGCTATTCGTAATTCTCATCCACTATCTTCTCCCATCCATCGCAATCTTCAGTTTACGGAACTCGTTATTCATCTCTTGTACCATCGTGTTGTATTTAAGCTGATTTTTGGCCATCAATGACATCTCGTAATCCATGTCGACGTTGTTTAAATTGTTGTTCATCAAACTGTTCGGATCTGATTCAACAACCGCTTGGCCGGGTAAGTTGGTATTAGATGGAATCTGCAGGTGTCTCGAATTTGTGCGTCTGCCTTCCAATACCGGCTGGTTTCCGGTCATCTTCTCTTGGAGTAATTCCTCGAACAGAACGTCTGACCTTTTAAAATGAGGAGTGTCGGCGTTGGCCACATTGTTGGAAATCACCCGCTGCCGAAGGGCTGATGCATCCAGTGATTTCTCCATCCACTGAAATCCGGCTTGGTTTAGCAAGAACATGGTTACCCCACCTTTTATGTCTTTATGAAACTAAATTCCATAATGAAACTTCACATTCCTCCTAACTTCGACACAAGGATTATTCGAAGTGTGTACATTATGTAGAATAATGTTGCTAAAATTATCATGAAGAAAAGTCTGGAAATAGACAATGAGAAAAAAGCCCTATCTTTAGGAAGATGGGCCTTCGTTTGGTTCATACATAAGTATGAAATTTTTGTTACATTTTAGACTTAACTTGGTCAATCGCCTGCATCAATTGATCATTCAATATACGAATGTACGTTCCTTTCATACCAAGAGAACGCGTCTCAATGACACCCGCGCTTTCCAGTTTACGGAGAGCATTTACGATCACGGATCGAGTGATTCCGACACGATCTGCAATCTTGCTTGCAACGAGAAGTCCTTCTTTTCCTTCTAATTCTTCGAAAATATGCTCCACTGCCTCCAGCTCGCTGAACGACAAAGAACCGATGGCGACCTGAACCACTGCCTTGCTTCTTGCCTCCTGCTCAACCTCTTCCGCCCGCATATGAAGGATTTCCATTGCCACGACTGTCGACCCATACTCTGCCAAGATATAATCATCATCTGTGAAGGCAGAGTGTGTTCTGCATAGGACTAAAGTCCCAAGTCTATCGCCGCCACCCAAAATCGGCACAATGGTGAAGTAGGTATATTCTCTTAAGTTCTTCATTTCTTCCACAAAAGTCGGAAACATTTCAAGCGCATCCGAATTCGAAGTGGTTTCATCCACTTTTAGAAGAAAATGATTGAATTCCGGCGAGAATCTTTTCTCATCCGCCACGATTCGATTGATTGCCGAAGTCGGCAGTTCATTCGTCGTCGCGTATCCTAACAATTTGCCTCGTCTGCTGACCACATACACATTGGAGTGAATGGTGTCCCGCAAAACCTCGGCCATATCCATAAAACTGACAGCACTCACCGCCTCCTTCTGGAGCAGACGGTTAAGCCTTCTCGTTTTGTTCAACAAGGTCATTGGCTTGCCTCCTACAATCTTATACCCAAGAATAGAAAACCGAAGGCGGGCAACGCCTTCCGGTTTACAAAATATATTGGCTCAAATCCCGGTTCTGAACGATATCGCCCAGCTTCTCGCGGACGTATTCAGGCGTGATTACCATTTCCTCCAGATTTAATTCCGGAGCTTCGAACGATAAATCTTCCAGCAGCTTCTCCAAAATGGTATGCAGCCGCCGCGCACCGATGTTTTCCGTGCTCTGATTGACTTCAACGGCAATGCGCGCAATCTCTTCGATCGCGGACTGGCTGAAATCAATCCGGATTCCTTCGGTTTCCAGCAAAGCCGTGTACTGCTTGGTTAACGCGTTTTTAGGTTCCTTAAGAATGGAAACAAAATCTTCAAGCGTTAAATTGCTGAGTTCTACCCGAATCGGAAAACGACCCTGAAGCTCCGGTATCAGATCGGAAGGCTTGGAAACATGAAAAGCCCCGGCCGCAATAAACAGAATATAATCCGTTTTGACAGGCCCATACTTCGTTACGACCGTGGAGCCTTCCACGATCGGGAGAATATCGCGCTGGACGCCTTCGCGAGAAACATCCGGTCCGCCGCTTCCACGGCCGTTGCCCGCGATTTTATCGATCTCATCCAGAAAAATGATTCCGCTTTGTTCGGCACGCCGGATGGATTCCTGAATAACCTCATCCATATCGATCAGTTTCTGCGCTTCGTCCTGGGTAAGCACTTTTCTCGCTTCTTTAACGGGAAGTTTCCGCTTCTTCGTGCGTTTCGGCAGGAGGCTGCCGAACATTTCCTGCATGTTCATGCCGGCTTGATCCTGCCCCTGGCCAGCCAGCATATCCAGCATGGAGGGAGAATTATCTTCCACATCGACTTCAACGATGTAATTTTCGAGTTCACCGCGCTTAAGCTGTTCTTTGATCTGCGCGCGCTTCGTTGCCAGCTGAGGATCCTTATCCTCCTCATCCGGTTCCTGGTTGCCCTGCTGATTGCCGAAAATCATCTCCAGCGGATTGCGCTGAAATTTGGGACGGCTCGCGCTTGGCGCCAGAATGGACACCAGACGCTCGTTGGCAAGCTCTTCCGCCCGTTCCTTCACACTTTCGGTACGTTCGCTCTTAACCATACGTATCGACGTTTCAACGAGATCCCGGACCATGGACTCCACATCCCTGCCCACATAACCGACCTCGGTAAATTTTGTAGCTTCCAGCTTCACAAAGGGGGCTCCGACCAGTTTAGCGAGTCGTCTTGCTATCTCCGTCTTGCCCACTCCTGTCGGCCCGATCATCAGGATATTTTTGGGCACAATCTCGTCACGCATGGATTCTTCCAGTCTGCTGCGGCGAAAACGGTTACGCAGGGCTACGGCTACGGACTTCTTGGCCTGCTTCTGACCGACAATATACCGGTCCAGCTCTTGCACGATTTGTCTAGGTGTAAGGGAGCTTGTGCTCAAAAGGAACCCCTCCTTCATATAGTGCCCGATAAGACTTGGTTGCAAGCCTTACCTGCCTATTGCTCGTCGGTCGGCGTTATATTTCTTCTACAATAATATTGTGATTCGTAAACACGCAAATATCCGCGGCCATTTCAAGCGATGCTTTCGCAATGTCGGCTGCGCTCATGTCGGTTGCGTAACGGGAGAGGGCGCGACCTGCCGCCAGGGCAAAGCTGCCTCCCGAACCGATTGCAACGATGCCGTCATCCGGCTCGATAATTTCCCCGTTGCCCGAAATAAGCAGAAGCCCGTGTTCGTCCATCACGATCATCATAGCCTCCAGTTTGCGCAGAACGCGGTCGGATCTCCATTCCTTCGCCAGTTCTACGGCCGCCCGCTGAAGATTTCCGTGATGTTCCTCCAGCTTGCCTTCGAACTTCTCAAACAAGGTAATCGCATCCGCGACAGACCCCGCAAACCCGGAAATCACTTTTCCCCGGTACAGACGCCGCACTTTCTTCGCTGTATTCTTCATAATCATGCTGTTGCCGAAAGTCACTTGGCCGTCTCCGGCTATCGCCCCGCGGCCGTCTTTACGGATGGCGAATATCGTGGTGGCATGAAAAGTCGCATTTGTCGGATCCATAGTTCACCTCTCGATTCTTTTCCGAAGCTGTTTGCTGCGAGAGAACGGAAAATAAGAAGCAGCAGCAAAAGGTTGTTTTGATGCTGCTTCCGGAGTTTGATTTAAAGTGGTTGTGTACAGCGTCGTTCAAAACAACTTAATCGTAACACAGCCGCACTTTCACTTACAAGTTGACTGGACTGTATTTTGCGAAAAATTCTGAATAGTCTCAATTGCCCGTTCCGCAAGCTTTTCGTACTTCATTTTTTTATTGCGGATTTTTTCGCCCAGCGGCGGGAAAAGACCGAAGTTAGCATTCATCGGCTGAAAATGTTTGGTGTCCGCAGTCGTAATATACTGCGCCATGCTGCCAAGTGCGGTTTCCAGCGGGAACTGCAGGCAATCCAGCCCCTGTGCCAATCTTCCGGCGTTGATACCGGCGATCAGGCCGGATGCGGCCGATTCGACATAACCTTCTACTCCAGTCATCTGTCCGGCAAAGAACAAATTATCCCGGTTTTTGAACTGATAAGTCGGTTTCAGCAGACGGGGGGAGTTGATAAAGGTGTTGCGGTGCATAACCCCGTAACGCACGAACTCGGCGTTTTCCAGACCCGGGATCATTTGCAGAACCCGCTTTTGTTCGCCCCATTTCAGATGCGTTTGGAACCCGACAAGATTGTACAGCGTGCCGGCCGCGTTATCCTGACGAAGTTGAACGACCGCGTAAGGAAGCTCACCCGTATGCGGGTTGATAAGACCTACCGGCTTCATCGGGCCGTACAGAGCGGTTTGTTTGCCGCGTTTGGCCATCACTTCGATCGGCATGCAGCCTTCGAAATAGATCTCTTTCTCAAACTCCTTCACAGGTGCCGTTTCGGCCGTGATCAGTGCTTCGTAGAAAGCATCGAACTCCGCCTCCGTCATCGGGCAATTCAGATAAGCGGCTTCTCCCTTGTCGTACCGGGAAGCCAGATACACTTTGCTCATATCGATGGAGTCTTTCTCGATGATCGGCGCGGCCGCATCATAGAAATACAAATATTCTTCGCCCATGAGCGCCTGCAGGCTTGCAGACAAGTCCGGGGAGGTAAGCGGCCCGGAAGCCACAACGGTAATGCCGTCCGGAATTTCCTTAAGTTCCTCGGTGCGCACTTCAATGAGAGGATGATTGCGGAGGGTATCCGTGATCTCCCCGGAGAAGCCGTCACGATCGACCGCCAGAGCGCCTCCAGCGGGTACTGCATGCTTGTCGGCACTGGAGAGGATGAGTGAGTTCAGCTCCCTCATCTCCTGCTTCAGAACGCCTACCGCGTTCGTCAGACCGTTCGCACGCAGCGAGTTGCTGCACACAAGCTCGGCGAATTTATCGGTAATGTGCGCCGGTGTCTTCCGAACCGGACGCATTTCGTACAATTCAACGGGCACTCCCTGGCTGGCGATTTGAAAAGCCGCTTCACTTCCTGCCAGTCCGGCACCGATTACGGTTACTTTTTGTCCTGCTGTCAATGTTCACACCTCTAGTTCAATCGTTAGCAATCCGATCAGCCTTCGTCGTTTGCTTCATCTTTTACTTCTTCTTTAAATCCGCACTCTACACACTGGTGATTGACGGATGTTTTCGTCCGCTTCTCGATCATCATCGAGCCGCAGTTCGGGCAAGGCTGGGCAACCGGTTTGTCCCAAGACACGAAGTCACATTCGGGATAATGGTCGCAGCCGTAAAAAATACGGCCCTTTTTGCTGCGGCGTTCCACGACTTTACCTTCTTTGCATTTCGGGCATGTGACGCCGATATCCTTGACGATCGGTTTGGTGTTGCGACAGTCCGGAAAACCGGAGCAGGCAAGAAACTTGCCGAAGCGTCCCATTTTATAAACCAGATGTTTACCGCACTTCTCACAAATCTCATCCGAAACTTCGTCCTGGATTTCGATTTCCTTCATTTCTTCCTCGGCGAACTCCAGCCGTTTTTCGAAAGAACTATAAAATTCGTCGAGAACTTTGACCCAGTTTTCTTTGCCTTCGCCTACGTGGTCAAGCTCTTCTTCCATCTGTGCGGTAAATTCCACATCGAGAATCTCGGGGAAAAACTCGCTCATCAGTTGAATAACCAGTTCTCCCAGCTCGGTGGGCACGAACTTCTTTTCCTCAATGGCTACATATCCCCGCTTCTGGATCGTTTCAAGCGTCGGGGCGTATGTACTCGGCCTGCCGATGCCCAGTTCCTCGAGAGCGCGTACGAGGCGGGCTTCCGTATATCGCGGAGGCGGTTGGGTGAAGTGCTGTTTCGGTTGGATTTCATCGGAAACGACCTGATCACCGGATTTAAGCGGAGGAAGCAGTTTGTCTTCTTCCGTCGTACCGTCATCGTTGCCTTCCACGTATACTTTCATGAATCCTGGAAACTTGAGTTTGGAGCCGACCGCCCGGAAAACCGTGTTTCCGACGTTCAAGTCGATGGTCATCGTGTCCAGTACGGCGGACGACATCTGGCTCGCAACGAAACGTTCCCACACCAGCTTGTATAAGCGGAACTGATCCCGTGACAAAAATTCCTTAACGGAATCCGGATCCCTCGTTACGGAAGAAGGACGAATCCCTTCGTGCGCATCCTGAGTGTTGGAGCCCTTCTTCGTATAGACGCGTGGGGTTTCCGGGTAAAAGCTTTCCCCGTATTTACCCAAGATGTATTCCTTGGCTTCTTCCTGGGCTACCGGAGAAATCCGCGTGGAATCGGTACGCATATAAGTAATTAAACCGACCGTACCCTCCTTGCCCAAGTCGATCCCTTCATATAACTGCTGCGCTACGGACATGGTTTTGGCCGCACGGAAATTGAGTTTCCGGGCCGCTTCCTGTTGAAGCGAACTTGTAATGAATGGCGGCGATGGATTGCGAAGCCGTTCTTTTTCCTTCACTTCCTTCACGATAAAAGGGGCTCCTTCAATCGCTTTCAGGACCGCTTGAACTTCTTCCTCGGAACCAAGCTCTTTCTTGGCGCCGTCCATGCCGTAAAATTTCGCTTCGAAGTGGGCTTTGCCTGCCTCGAGCATGGCGGTAATGGTCCAGTACTCTTCGGGAACGAAAGCCTTGATTTCGTTTTCCCGGTCCATAATGAGTTTGACGGCTACGGATTGGACGCGTCCGGCGGATAAGCCCTTTTTGACTTTCTTCCATAGAAGAGGACTGATCTTGTATCCCACAAGCCTGTCAAGTATACGCCGGGCTTGCTGCGCGTTCACCAGATCGATGTTAATCGGCCGCGGTGTTTTGAATGCGTCTTTAACCGCCTGCTTCGTAATCTCATTGAATACGACGCGGCAGTTATCGGTATCGTTTAACTCCAGATAGTGCGCCAGATGCCAGGCGATAGCCTCTCCTTCGCGATCCGGGTCAGCTGCGAGATAAACTTTTTTCACTTTTTTGCTGGCATCCTTCAATTCTTTCAAAACGGAGCCTTTACCGCGGATCGTAATGTATTTCGGTTCGAAGTCGCGTTCAACCTCCACACCGATCTGGCTTTTCGGCAGGTCCCGAATGTGACCCATCGACGCTTTTACAATATATTTACTTCCCAAATATTTACCGATCGTTTTGGCCTTAGCCGGTGATTCTACAATCACTAATGAGTCTGCCATCGGTCGAATGCTCCTCCCCTCAGTGTCATCTGCTGCTGCATGTATATCATCATCGTTTTTAATAGAAATTTCATATAGAAACGTAAGAAGAGCCTGGAAGCTCCGCTATCACCTTTTTCAATAGCAAGGATATCAGAACTGAATGCAAATGTCCAAACGTAAATTGAGTCTGCTCCAGGAGGACGTCAATGGGGACAGGCACGCTCGACAGCAATCGATAAAGAATCGCCTCGTCTTCTGTCAGCTGTCGTTCCAGTGACGGCATGGAAGCCTGCTGAGCCGAGACTCCCAATTGTCCACTCAGGGAGGACATCAAATGCATATATTCTTCGTAAACGTCCCGGGGGTCCGTCACCATTTTGGCCCCCTGCTTGATAAGCGATAGCGCTCCTCTGCTCTTGGGAGAATGGATGGGACCCGGGACGGCAAACACATCCCTTGATTCCTCCAGGGCGAGATCCGCTGTAATCAAGGAGCCGCTTCTCTCGGCCGCCTCCACCACGATCACACCCAGACTGACGCCGGCAATCACCCGATTGCGCATCGGAAATAATCCCGGGTGCGGAACTGTACCGAGCGGGTACTCGGACACGACGATACCTCCGCAGGCGATGATTTCTTCGTGCAGCCTCGTATGCTCCGGCGGATAAATCCGGTCCGGCGGCACACCGAGCACGGCAACCGTTCCGCCCGCTCCGTCTTTGGCCCCGTGGTGAGCCTCCGCATCAATGCCCCGCGCCAAACCGCTTACGACAACAAAGCCCGCGGCCGACAAAGCCAGGCTGAGTTCCCGCGCGGCTTTCCGCCCGTAGGCGGTCGGTGTCCGCGTGCCGACGACCGCGAGGGCCGGTCTTTGCAGAACCTCCTGCCGGCCCCTGCAGTAGAGGACCCACGGAGGCTGAGCGGTTTCTTCGAGCAGCCGCGGGTAGCCGGGATCGAAGCGGGTCAGAATGCCGATGCCGAGCGACTCGTACTTTTCTAATGAAGCTTCAATTTTAAATGGAGTCAATTCATCTATTAACCGCTGGATTCTGGCTGCCGGAAGGCCAAGCCTGGCGTATTCGCCGGCTGACCAGAGCAGCAAATCCTTCAAATCGGAACATGAGCGGACCAGCAGATCAATGGTCTTCCATCCCACTCCGGTTATGCCGTGAAGCCCGATAAGTACAGAGCGATTCTCCATAGTATAAAACACTCCCTTGTCATTCACAAATTTTACAGAGCTAAACAAAAAAACCTTCCAATTCCCAACGGGAACTGGAAGGTTGCTTACCATCCATAAAAGCGCCGAAACCGGCGGCTCTATTATTTTTTAGTGATGCATTTTTCCAGCAGGCCTTTTTCTTCCAGGACGCTCACAAGAGTGGAGCCCATTTCGGAAGGAGTCGCCGCTACGCGGATACCGCAAGCTTCGAGTGTCGCCACTTTCTCAGCCGCCGTACCTTTACCGCCGGAAATGATGGCGCCTGCGTGGCCCATACGTTTTCCCGGAGGCGCTGTTTTACCGCCGATGAAGCCGACAACCGGCTTCGTCATGTTCGCTTTAATCCACTCGGCCGCTTCTTCTTCAGCGGAACCGCCGATTTCACCGATCATGATGACTGCATAGGTGTCCGGATCTTCGTTGAACAGTCGAAGAATGTCGATAAACTCGGAGCCTTTAACCGGGTCTCCGCCGATACCTACTGCGGAAGACTGGCCGATGCCGCGGGTTGTAAGCTGGTGAACCGCTTCATACGTCAAGGTACCGGAGCGGGATACTACGCCCACGTGGCCCGGAGTATGAATGTAGCCCGGCATAATGCCGATTTTGCATTCGCCCGGCGTAATAACGCCCGGACAGTTCGGCCCGATCAGACGGGTGCGTTTGCCTTCCATATAACGGGCAACTTTCACCATGTCGAGAACCGGGATACCTTCGGTGATACAGATGACAAGATCAAGATCCGCGTCAACGGCTTCCATGATGGAATCGGCCGCGAAAGCCGGAGGAACGTAAATAACGGATGCCGTGGCACCTGTTGCGTCCTTCGCTTCTTGTACGGTGTTATAAACCGGAAGAGTAACGGTAGAGCCGTTTTCAAGCGTGAAATCGACTTGCGTGCCGCCTTTTCCCGGAACCGCGCCCGCTACCATTTGCGTACCATATTCAAGACCGCCGAGTGTATGGAACATACCGGTCTTACCCGTCATGTTTTGGGTAATGACTTTTGTGTTTTTATCAATCAAAATAGACATGGTAATTATTCACATCCCCTGAATTTTTTGAAGAAAAGAAAGCTTGTACTCAATGACCGGAATTACTTAACGAGCGCAACGATTTTCTGTGCGCCGTCAGCCATCGAATCCGCGGAAACGATGTTCAGTCCGGATTCATTCAGGATTTTCTTGCCGAGATCCACGTTGGTGCCTTCCAGACGAACGACAAGCGGACGGTCCAGACCCAATTCCTTGGCTGCGGCGACAACGCCTTCGGCAATAATGTCACATCTCATGATTCCACCGAAAATATTGACGAAAATGCCTTTTACTTTCGAGTCAGAAAGAATGATTTTGAACGCTTCGGTAACTTTCTCTTTCGTAGCACCGCCCCCTACGTCAAGGAAGTTAGCCGGGTCTCCGCCGTAGTGCTTGATGATATCCATCGTAGCCATGGCAAGTCCTGCACCGTTAACCATACAACCGATATTGCCGTCCAGGGCGATGTAGCTGAGGTCATATTTGGAAGCTTCGATTTCCTTCTCGTCTTCTTCTTCGAGGTCGCGCAGATCCAGAATGTCTTTATGACGGAACAGTGCGTTGGAATCGAAGTTAAGTTTCGCGTCAAGCGCCATTACGTTACCGTCGCCGGTTACGACGAGCGGATTGATTTCGGCAATGGAGCAATCTTTTTCAACGAACGCGGTGTAAAGGGCAAGCATGAACTTAACCGCTTTATTCACGAGCTCTTGAGGAATTTTGATGGCATAAGCCAGTTTGCGAGCTTGGAAAGCTTGCAGGCCGATTGCCGGATCGACGATTTCTTTGAAAATCTTCTCCGGAGTGTTAGCCGCCACTTCCTCGATGTCCATACCGCCTTCTTCGGAAGCCATCATCGTAACACGGCCCGTTCCACGGTCGACAACTACGCCTATGTAGTACTCTTTCTTGATATCGCAGCCTTGCTCGATGAGCAGGCGTTTAACTTCCTTGCCTTCAGGACCGGTTTGGTGAGTGACCAGCACCTTGCCCAGGATTTGCTCCGCATAAGTCCGGACTTCGTCCAGATTTTTAGCTACTTTCACGCCGCCCGCTTTACCGCGGCCGCCTGCATGAATTTGCGCTTTGACAACTACGACCTGAGTGCCCAGCTCTTTAGCTGCTTCGACCGCTTCATCCACGGAAAACGCCACTTTGCCCTGGGGTACGACAACGCCGTACTGCTTCAGGACTTCTTTGCCTTGATACTCATGGATATTCATTTGCAAATCCTCCTAAACGTATTGTTTCTCCCTGTATGCACGAAACCTCATTCAAGCTTCGAATCTATCCGCATAATCAACGTAGGGTATTCGCCGTTTGACAGGGGAAATCCTGCCCGGCTCTTTTTGGGTCCGGACAAACATTTGCCATCGATAATTGTATCACTTTTTGTCGACAGTTTCCTCTCTTTTTAAAAAAGAAATCGTTTTTTCTAATTGCTCAGGAAATCGTTAACTCTTCTTCCACCCTCTTCATGAAAAAAGCACTTCCATCCCCGTCCGGTTCCGGAAGCGCTTGAATGCACAACTGCCTATACGTAAGTCGGGTTGACCTGGGTCACAGTGCGGGGCTCCCGCTCCGCCTGCTTGACGAATCGCATCTCGTTACCGACAAAGCTGCATACCTGGCACTGTATCGTCGGCTCGCTCTCGGCAATCGCGTTAGCTTCACTGGATTCCGTGACGACTCCCGTGAGGGCGTCTTTCACAAAAGGCTGCGAATAGCTGGTCATCAGACTGAACTTGACCCGGTTGGAGCGGCAGTTCGGGCAGAAATACGGTTTATCCTGCATATCAATCACCTCGGAGTTAGTATGACCAATTATTCGCAGCTAAAAGAACATTTTCATGTCTGGGTATTTTTGGTATACTAACCAAATAACCATGAATTACAACGAAACGGATCATAAGGAAGCACCTTTGACCTGTCCACTGTGAAGGGAGAAGGTGTTTTTACATGTATGGTAAAGTAACCGGGGCATGCCTGCACGGAATCGACGGAATCTGCATCGAGGTGGAAATCGATATCGCAAACGGGCTCCCCCAAATCAACGTGGTCGGACTTCCCGACACCGCCGTCAGAGAATCGATCGACCGTGTACGCTCCGCCATCAAAAACTGCGGGTTTCAGTTTCCTCTTGAACGTATTACGGTCAATCTGGCCCCGGCCGACCTGAGAAAAGAAGGCGCCTCCTTCGACCTGGCCATTGCGGCCGGCATTCTGCTGACCAGCGGCCAGATTCAGCTGCCCGGCATAGACCGTTGTCTGCTCGTCGGAGAACTGGCGCTTGACGGCGGCCTCCGCCCCGTACCGGGGGTGCTGTCCATGGTCGATGCCGCCCGCCGGAGAGGAATCCGGCGCGTTCTGCTGCCCTTGGCCAATGTGGACGAAGCCCGCCTGATTTCAGGAACTGAAGTCCAGGGGATAAGCAGTCTGAGCGAGCTGGGGGACCCCTGCAATCGCGGCGTGACAGCAGACGGGGCATCCCTATCGGAAACCGGTTCCGCTTCAGTATCCTTCCCCTGCGAAACTCTTCCCGCCCGGCCCGGTGTCCCTGCCGAGATGCATGCCCCCGTGGCGGCCTCCGATGATTATGCCGATGTAATCGGACAGCATCACGCCAAGAGAGCCATCATGATTGCTGCGGCCGGTATGCACAATCTTTTATTTATCGGTCCCCCCGGCACGGGCAAAACGATGCTGGCCCGCCGGATTCCCGGTATACTTCCGCCTCTGTCCGACGAAGAAGCGCTCGAGGTGACGAAAATTTACAGCGTGTCGGGAAAATTGGGCACGATCAGCCGGTTTATGCGGCAAAGGCCCTACCGCTCGCCTCATCACACCGTTTCGGCGGCCGGTCTCATTGGCGGCGGCTCCGTACCGAAGCCCGGCGAGGTAAGCCTGGCTCACCAAGGCGTCCTTTTTCTGGATGAGCTTCCCGAGTTTTCGCGGAGCGTGCTGGAAGTGCTGCGCCAGCCGTTGGAAGACCGCAAGGTAACCATAGGGCGGGCACGCGCCTCCTTCACCTTTCCGTCCGGGTTCCTGCTTGCCGCATCCATGAACCCCTGCCAGTGCGGATTTTATGGAACCGAGACCGCCGAACAAAGCTGCATCTGTTCTCCGCTTAAAATCAGACAGTACAGAGCCCGCATTTCAGGACCTCTCCTTGATCGGATTGATTTGCATGTAGAAGTTCCCCGGCTGGATTATACCGCCATGACTGACAAGCGCCCTTCGCTTTCCTCTGAAGACATGCGCCGGCAGGTATTTGCCGCTCACCGAAGGCAGCAGCTTCGTTATGAAGGCAGTTTTATGCGTTTTAACGCAGAGCTCGGCGGCAAATGGCTTCGTAAATACTGCGTACTGCCGCCCGAAGCCGAAGACCTTCTCCGGCAGACATTCGACCGGCTCCGCTTAAGCGCGCGGGCACATGACCGGATTTTGAAAATCGCGCGGACGATCGCGGATCTGGAAACAAGCGACGGGATTACTTACGGACACATCGCCGAAGCGATCCAATATAGAAATCTGGACAAATCTTATTCCCTCTAGCGGTGCAAGCGAGAAATCGTCCCGGAACGGGAGGGGCTCTTTAGAGACTCTAACGCGATACAGCCGTCATTTCAAAATCGCGCAAAAATACCGCAAAAACGAAGCTCCAATACGCGACAAAAATTCGCTGCAATCCCTTACCCGCATGCAAAACAACTTGTGATTGATCACCGTCATGCGGCGTTTCATCTAACCCACGGGAATTTCAAACGGTACGAAAACAAGAAAAGGCGCCCGTTCAAGCGACGGGCGCCCTTTTTCACGATCATCCTGTATGTCCGGCCTGCAGTTTCTAACCGAACTTATGAACTTTCAAACCGTTCATTCAAAACGCTCCCGTCAGGTGCTCCAGACGGTTAAACTCTCCTTCAGGTGTCAGCTCGACCGTGATCACATCAAATCTCACCTTGCGTTCGCTCTGCTTGGCGGCATACAGGTATATTTGTGCGATCTGACGCACTTTCAGCTGTTTCCGGGCGTCCACGGATTCTTTCGCCGTACCGAACCGTCCCGTAAGCCTGCGCGTACGCACTTCGACAAAAACCAGCTGATCGTCCGCTTCGGCTATAAGATCGATCTCACCCGAGCGGCAGCGCCAATTGCGGGCTGCAATACCGTAACCTTGAGCGGCTAAATACTCTTCCGCCCTCTGCTCGCCGTACCGCCCCAGATCTTTTCGGGATAAAGGCGAAAACGCCATGTTACAGCCCCTTCCGCTGACTGTCTCTCATTTCCTTCATCCGGTTGTCCGACCGGTAAATGTAACTGAGCACCTCGGCGACAAGCTGATAGAGCTCCCCCGGTATTTCTTGATCGAGCTCCAGCTTCGAGAGTACTTCCACAAGTGAAGCGTCTTCCTGTACGGGAACTCCGCTCTCCCTTGCCTTCTCGACAATCGCCTCGGCGACTTTGCCTTTCCCTTTCGCAATGACCGTTGGCGCTTTCTGCTCTCCGGGCGCATATTTCAGGGCAACCGCTTTGCGGATCGCATGGGTTCCCGCACCTTCTCCTTCAGCCGTTTCCTTGGAGGGACCTGAGTTTGACGGAGTCTGGCCTCGCTTGGCAGAAAAATTCATATGCGCAGATCCACTCCCCGGTAGGCTTCTCCCGGCACGATGGTATCCATCATAACCGCGCTTAGGGAAGAGCCGGAATCCCCGCCCGTGAAACTTCCCGACGCCTTCGGATATTCCGCTGTTTTCATAGAGAGAAACTGATAACCCAGTTTATCCAAGGCCGCTGCAATCTCTTCTTTGGAGCCGTTCAGCAGCTCGCCGATTATCGGCTCGTCATTAAACACTTGAAGACTGACCATTCTATTCATTACACCGACGTCCACCAGTGTGTGGCCCATCGATTTCATTTGTAGGTCGAACAAAAGACGGCAGTTCTCCGCATCCAGTTCTCCGCGTTTGCCCTTGCGGGATTGGATGTGAACGGCTGCCGTGGGCTGCCCGTCCGCGCTGAGAAGCGGGACAAACAGCGTCACATGCGTAAACACCCCGCTGCGGTCCGGCGAAAGCAGCAGCTGCTGCCCGGTGATCTGCTGCAGAGCCTGCTGTGCCGACTCCCGGATCGGAGCCGGGAGATCGTCGGCCGCCGTCAGCTGGAGCAGCAGGCTCTTGAGCGTCTCGGCGCTGTCCGCCTTGAGCGCCGCAGCCTGCCCTTCGCCGGCCGCGGCCAAATGTGCCCCGCCTGCGTGCGCGGGGTTGCCCGGCTGCCTCAGGAGGCGGCTTTCGTGGTCGACGCCCACCGCCCGCAGCAGCTCGCGCACCCAGCCGCTGCCGGCCGCCGGGCGCTGATCGCCCGCAGCGGCCGCACGTGCGGCGTCCGCCTCGGCGGCGCCGTCCGGACTGGCGGCTGGCTGCGCCGCATAGGAATCAGCCGCCGCACGCGGCGCGCTTGCCGGCAGCCCGGGCTGCGGCTGGGCTGCCGCGCCGTCAGGCCGCGCGACGCCGGCGGCAGCCGTGCCGGGCGACGCCTGTGCAGGCGGCTCCCCGCCTGCTGCAGGGCGTCCCGGGGCAGGCGCCAGCCCTGCCGGACCGCCGGCAGGCGTGCCCGGAGCTGCGGCTGGAGCGCCACCGCCCGCTTGCGCCGCTGTCTGCCCGGCGGGCGTGCCGCCGGCAGCCTGCGCCTGCGTACCTGGCGCGGATGCACCCGCAGCAGGCCGGTCCGCTCCTTGCGGCAGCTCTGCGGCAGCGCCAGCCTGCATACCCCCGGCAGACGGCGTCAGCCGTACGCTTCCATCAGCGGGCACTCCTGCCGCAGTCTGCGGCAAGCCCGATGTCCCCGGCAGCACCTGGCGGCCTTGACCGGCGGCCTGCGCAGTACCCCCGCTTCCATCGGGGCGAATTCCTCCCGGCTGGCGTGTATCCGCCTGCCCGGCGGTTCCCGTACCGCCTCCGGAATTTGCCGTAGGCGTTCCCGCCGCAAGTCCCGGCTTGCCGGTTCCGTTTTCCAAAGAGGACGCTGTTCCGTTCGAAGCCGGCTTCCCCCCCACCTCCGCTGTTGTATCCTGCATCGTCCGCAGAACATCGGCTAATTGCCGGAGCAATTTTTCTCCGCTGCCGTTTGTTCCTTCGGCCAGGCCGCCGTTTTGCAGCAGCCCGCTTAATGTCTGAGCCAGATTTTGCAGCGTTTCTCCGAACGGCTTGCCGAATAAAGCTTGGTGAATGGCTCCTACCGTGTCCGCTGTCAAGGGCAGGCCCTTGCTTACGGCCACGCCCACAGCCTGCACCCACTGCTCGGGCTTCACGGAAGCCGGAATCCTGCTCATAATGTCTTGGAGCGGCGCTGCCGCTTCCTTCGTCAGCGGGATACCCTGCTGCTTCATCATCTGGACAAGCTCGCGGTTCACCGCCGTATCTTTTAACCCCGTCTGCTTCAGCATTTGTCCGATCTCTTCTTGTGTCGCCGGCACAGCCGGCCCCGCTGCCGGTTTAAGAACGACCTGTCCACCCGTGCTTTCCGGCTGCACCTGCAGCCACGCGGTCTGCCCGGGCGCCAGGGGAGTCTCCAGCTTGGCCCTCACTTGTACGCCGTCGATGGACATTTGGGCTTCCTGATTATCGTAAACCTGCAAAACCACACCCTTGACAACTTGTCCGGGCTTCAACTCCAATGTTTTGGGCTCCGCCGCCTGCATGCCGCCGGCCAAACCACGAATCAATCCGCTAATGTTCACGCCGACCCGCCTTTCGTTTTCGCGTTCTTTATGTATATATCGGCCGGAACCTCGATTAAAATAACTCCTGCTGCATAACCAGGACATTACGGATAAAAAGCTTGCGGTGCAGAGGCGTCGGCCCGTATTCGATCAGCATTTCCCTATGCTGCCGGGTCGCGTATCCCTTGTGCTTGGCAATGCCGTATTCCGGATGAAGCTTATCCCATTCCCGGCACATCCGGTCCCGGGTAACCTTGGCGATAATCGAGGCAGCCGCAATCGACTGGCTCGTCGCATCCCCGTGAATGATCGCCATCTGCCGGGTGTTCAGATCCACTTTTTCCGCGTCGACGAGTAAAAAATCGGGTGCGGGGTTAAGCTGCTCCACCGCTAGTTTCATGGCCAGCCTGGAAGCCTGTTTAATGTTGATTTCTTCAATCGTTTTTACATCTATCGTACCGATGCCCACGGCAATCGCTTCTTTCATGATCACATCATACAATTCTTCGCGTTTTTTCTCGGAAAGCTTTTTGGAATCGTCCACGCCTTCCAGAATTAAGCCCTGGGGCATAATGACGGCGGCCGCAACGACATCTCCGAATAAACAGCCGCGTCCGACTTCATCCACACCCGCTATGCGGGAGTAGCCTTTCTCCCATAATCCTGTTTCTTCCTGAAGCATGGCTGCAATCTCCTCCCGTTCTCCATTATACCGGAAGAAACGACACATTGTCCCCTGTAAACAACAAAAAACGTGCGACCAATCCTCTTCGTTTTCGAAGAAGACTGTGCACGTTTAGCTGCTTTGTCCTATCACATGGCTGTAAAAGACAGCCGGCACCTTACAGATACTCTTCCGGCACTTCCAGCGAAACCCGCCCTAACTTGCCGGAACGAAGTTCGCGCAAAAACAGCAGGGAGGTCTTGTCGAGATCGACGCGTCCGCCGCTGATTATAGCTCCGCGCTTTCGGCCGATGGTCTCCATCACCTCGATGACTTCGTTAGGATTCTCGCTGTCCGCGGGAAGCTCCTCGATTCCGTAGCGCTCCTTAAGACGTTCACCGTAGTACTCGGTCATGTAACGGATCGTATGAAAGGCGATATCGTCAAGATGCAGAATTTCTTCCTTAATCGCACCCGTTGCCGCCAGCTTCATGCCCACGTTCTGGTCATCGAATTTCGGCCACAAAATTCCCGGTGTATCGAGAAGGTCCATATCCGTTCCGAATTTAATCCATTGCTGGCCTTTCGTGACGCCCGGCTTATCACCGGTATTCGCAATTTTCCGCCCTGCCAACTGGTTAATCAAAGTGGATTTCCCCACGTTCGGAATTCCCACAATGAGTCCCCGTATGGCCCGAGGGTTGATGCCTTTACGAAGCTGGGTTTCGATTTTGGCGCTCATGAGTTCTTTGCATCTCGGCAAAATCTCTTTCACTCCCGTACCGGAAGAAGCATCAATCGGCAAAGCTTTCAAGCCTTGGTCCGTAAAATACTTCACCCATTCCGCCGTAATCGCGGGGTCCGCCAAATCCGCCTTATTCAAAAGAACGAGGCGCGGCTTTCCCTTCAGAATATCATCGACCATGGGATTGCGGCTGGACATCGGAATCCGCGCGTCGAGCAGCTCAATAGCCACGTCGATGAGCTTCAATTTATCTTCGATTTGTCTTCTTGCCCGGGTCATATGGCCGGGAAACCATTGAATCGTCATCCTATCACCTCTGCATACAAAACGAGCACTTCTTCATCAGAAGTGCACGAAACCTGCTTTATTTAGGGGCCAGAACACCAGATCCGCACGGCCGACTATTTTATCGTATGAAACAAACCCGAGTTCTGCGAAACGGCTGTCTTTACTGTTAGAGCGGTTATCTCCCATAACGAATACGGACTTGTCCGGCACTTTAATCTCCGTTGTGCCCTCGCTGCCCGCTTCGGGGAAATTGCGCCTGTTATAAGCATGCCCTTCTTTTACCGCATTATCTATGGCTTCTTTTATGTAAGGCTCTTCAATGACCTTATCGTTGATGTATACCTTGTCGCCGTCCACCTTGATCGTTTCTCCTGGCGTAGCCACGACCCGCTTGATATAATCAATGCCTTCCGGCGCATGAAGTACGATGACTTCGCCCCGTTTCGGTTCACTGAATTTATACTTGATCTTATTTACGATTAACCGTTCACCCGTATGAAAGTTCGGTTCCATGGAGGGACCTTCGACGATGAAGGGGGCAAACAGCAGCCAACGAATCAAAAATACAAGAACGGCAGCGATCAGCAGGGCTTTGATCCATTCCCACGCTTCCTTTTTTACGGGATTTTTCGCCGGAGCTGCCGCATTTTCGGTTTCGGCCGAAACTTCCTGCTCTCTTCTCTCCATCATCCAAACCCCATTTCCTGATCAAATGAACATGAGCTTTTAAGAAACTAAAAGGGGACTTGAAAACAAGCCCCCTCGGTCTTTATTATCGAATTTCTTTAATTCTAGCCGCTTTACCGCGAAGACCGCGCAGGTAGTAAAGTTTCGCACGACGAACTTTACCACGACGAGCTACTTCAATCTTTTCAATCTTCGGAGAATGAAGCGGAAGTGTTCTTTCCACGCCAACGCCGTAAGAAATTTTACGAACTGTAAACGTTTCGCTGATTCCGCCGCCGCGACGCTTGATCACGACACCTTCGAACAGCTGAACGCGTTCGCGGGATCCCTCGATTACTTTTACAAATACTTTCAAAGTATCGCCGGGACGAAAGCTCGGGATATCAGAACGCAATTGTTCTTTCGTAATTTCCTGAATGAGATTCATTTAAGATTCCCTCCTTCCACAATAGGTGTTCATTCCGCCATCTCTTAGCTGTCAAACCATGTTTGTATGCGTAGAGGACCACCCGATTCGAACAACACAACATTGGATATTCTATCATACGTTCAACAGAAAAACAACCAAAATCGTTCGTATTTTCTGTTTTGGTAGAAAAGATTCGAAACAGCTGTAAAAAATCCCGGATTTCGAGTGATTTTCAGCCCTGCTGTCCCTCTTCCTCGGCCATTTTCTCACGCAGCCAGCGTTTCTCTTTGTCCGTCAGCTCGGCATTCTCAAGCAGTTCGGGCCTGCGTTTGAACGTGCGGTAAAGCGACTGCAGCCGGCGCCATTCGGTAATGTTCGCGTGATGGCCCGAAATCAGCACATCCGGGACGGTCCATCCCCTGAACTCAACGGGACGCGTGTAGTGCGGATACTCCAGGAGGCCTGTGCTGAAGGAATCCGTCACCGCCGACTGCTCGTTGCCCAGTACGCCGGGAAGCAGACGCACGACACTGTCGATCACCACCATGGCCGGAAGCTCTCCGCCCGTGAGCACATAGTCGCCGATAGACAGCTCGTCCGTCACGAGATGCTCCCGTATCCGTTCGTCATAGCCTTCATAGTGCCCGCAAATAAAAATAAGATGTTCTTCCCGGGACAACTCTTCGGCCTTCCGCTGGGTAAACGTCTCGCCTTGGGGGCACATCAGAATGACACGCGGCCTGGCACCCGTCGAAACCGGCTCTCCGGCCGTTTCCGAGCCGCTCGAAGGCACATCAAGCAGGGACTCTACCGCCGCAAAGATCGGATCCGGTTTAAGCACCATTCCCCCGCCGCCGCCATAGGGATAGTCATCCACCGTGTTATGCTTGTTGCCTGCAAAATCCCTGAAATTTACGGTGGACAGATTCACGATGCCTTTTTCCCGGGCTTTGCCCAAAATGCTCGACGTAAATACGCCTTCAAACATGGCAGGAAACAGAGTCAGTACGTCTATGTTCATAAATCGAGCAGCCCCTCCAGAAGATGAACCGTTACGATCTTCTCTTCCACGTTCACATCCAGCACTACGTCGTCGATCACAGGGAGAAGCAGCTGTTTTTTATTCGGTCTGCCTACTACCCAGACATGGTTCGCGCCCGGCGTCAGAATTTCCTGAATCGTGCCGAGTTCTTCACCTTCTTCAGTGAGGACCCGGCAGCCTAAAATCTCGTGATAATAGTACTCGTCCTCGTTCAGACTTTCCAGGTATTTTTCTTCCACCCGCAGCAGGGAGCTCTTGAAAATTTCAACCTCGTTGATGTGAGAAAACTCCTTGAACTGAGCGATGTACATATTTTTGTGCAGCCGTGTGCTTTTAATGGTCACCGGTGTAAGTTTACCTTTGGCATCCTCGATGACCAGCTTGCTGCCGTCTGCAAAGCGCTGCTCGGCAAAATCCGTGTGCGGCACAACTTTCAGTTCTCCTCGCAGACCGTGCGTGTTGACTATGGTCCCGACCGTATATAATTTATCGCTCATATCCTTTATTTTTCCACCTCTGTCCCGTTTCCATACTTGTTCCGATCCCGGACGCCGAAAATGCTCAAAACCGGGTTCCGTCCGCCTGTCCGGTCTTGTTTCCTCGGACGCCCTTCCGGCAGGAAACGGTTTCTCGTGTTCAGATGCAAGAAAAAGGCTAGGAATGATCCTAACCTTTTCCTCTATGACATAATTTCAACGGTAACCCGTTTGTTTTCCTTAACTGCAGCTGACGTGACGACTGTGCGAAGAGCTTTGGCGATACGCCCCTGTTTGCCGATAACTTTACCGACATCACCCGGGTGTACGGACAGTTCATAAACGACACTGTTCTCGCCTTCCACCGCATTCACACGCACGTCTTCCGGATGATCCACGAGTGCCTTCGCGATAACGGTAATGACCTCTTTCATAAAGACCTCCGAAATGCCTGGGTAGGATTACTTCTTCAGCTTAGACTCGTGGAACTTGGTCATAAGACCTGCTTTGCTGAACAGGGAACGAACCGTATCGGACGCTTGCGCGCCGTTTTGGAGCCATTTCAGTGCTTTCTCCTCGTCGATTTTAACGACTGCAGGTTGAGCTACCGGGTTATAGTAACCGATCTCCTCGATAAAACGTCCGTCACGCGGAGAGCGGGAATCGGAAACAACTACACGATAAAAAGGAGCTTTGTGAGCACCCATACGCTTCAAACGAATACGAACTGCCATGAATATCACCTCCCACATAGAATAAACGCCTTGTATCGAAACCGCCGGCCGTTAACCGAACGGAAACTTGAACCCTTTGCCCAGCTTCTTCATGTTCTTCATGGCTTTGGGATTCATCATGCCCGAGAACTGCTTCATCATTTTGCGCATATCTTCAAACTGCTTCAGCAGCCGGTTGACATCTTGAACGGAATTGCCGCTGCCGAGCGCGATGCGTTTGCGCCGGTTGGCATTAATGATTTCAGGCTTGCGTTTCTCTTCCTTCGTCATCGATTTAACGATGGCCTCGACACGGCCCATCTGTTTATCATCGACTTTCAGGTCTTTCATGCCTTTCATTTTGCCGGCTCCGGGGAGCATATCCAGCAGCTGGTCCAGCGGACCGAGCTTCTTCACCTGTTCCATCTGTTCGAGGAAATCGTCGAACGTGAACTCGGCATTGCGCATCTTGCGTTCCATTTCCTTGGCTTTATCCGCGTCGATACCCGCCTGCGCCTTCTCGATCAGGGTGAGCATATCGCCCATGCCGAGAATCCTCGAAGCCATCCGCTCCGGATAGAAAGGCTCCAGCGCGTCCATTTTCTCGCCCATTGCGGCGAACTTGATGGGACAGCCGGTAACGGCTTTGACCGATAGTGCGGCACCGCCGCGCGTATCGCCGTCGAGCTTAGTCAGGACGACACCCGTCAGTTCCAACTGCTTGTGGAAACTTTCAGCCACATTGACGGCATCCTGCCCCGTCATCGCGTCGACGACCAGCAGCGTTTCGTGCGGGCCGACCGCTTCGCGCACATTTTTCAGCTCATCCATAAGCGCTTCGTCAATGTGCAGCCGTCCGGCCGTATCGACGATCACGTAGTCGTTGTTGTTATCCTTGGCGAACTGAAGCCCGTTCTTCGCGATTTCGACGGGACTGACCTGGTCGCCCATGGAAAACACGGGAACCTTCAGCTGATCGCCCAACACCTGCAGCTGCTTGATGGCAGCGGGCCGGTAAATATCGCAGGCAACCAGCAGCGGCTTGTGATTTTGCTTCTGCAGCATTTTAGCCAGCTTGCCGGACGTTGTCGTTTTACCCGCACCCTGCAAACCGACCATCATAATAACGGTAGGCGGTTTGTTCGCTTTGGCCAGCTTCGTGTGCGTTCCGCCCATAAGGTCGGTAAGCTCTTTGTTTACGATGTCGATGACGACCATGCCGGGGGTGAAGCTTTTCATCACGTCTTGTCCGACCGCGCGCTCTTTCACCTTGGCGATGAAGTCTTTGACTACTTTGAAGTTAACGTCGGCTTCCAGAAGAGCCAGACGCACTTCGCGAAGCGCCTCGCTCACGTCTTCTTCCGTCAGCTTGCCTTTGCCCCGGAGCTTGTCGAATACGCCCTGCAGCCTGCCGGTTAATCCTTCGAATGCCATCTAAACCGCCTCCTTCCTGCTTGTTTCAATTGCTTTGAACTTACGTCTTCTTAACATGTATGGGTCTCTGCCTCGGCAGAGCTATTCGTTCTATTCCGTATGAACGATCCGGCGCATGTAATCCGCGGCCCGGTCCGCAAGGTCGCCCGGCGACTGGAGGAGCAACTCCTCCGCCTCGCTCAGAAGCTTCAAGCGGCGTTCGTGTTTCGTCAGCAGCAGAAGTTTGCTCTCGTAATCTTCGAGCATCTGCTCCGCGCGTTTCACATGTTCGTAAACAGCCTGGCGGCTGATCTTGAATTGCTCGGCGATTTCTCCGAGAGAGTAATCGTCGTGAAAGTACAGTTTAAGCACAGCCTGCTGTTTGTCCGTCAGCATGGGCTCGTAGAAATCAAACAGAAGATTAATTCGGTTCGTTTTCTCCAGAATGCGATCTTCCGTCATAGGGCCCGCCTCCGTCAAGGTTATGCACTTTACACCAGCAACAGTCCTTATATTAAAGGATGTCGGATGGGATGTCAAGTCCTTCACCTTGTCAGCTAAAAAATTCGCGGCGCTGCGAAATACCTCCTTCGAGAAGGCTCGCGCACAAGTACCTTTCAAGTAAAGAACAATGCCGACCGCACGGGGTTCAGCTCGGGTCGGAGGCCCCTTAAGCCTCCGCTTTTTCCTCGGCGATCCATTTGCCGAACAGCGCATGAACGAACTGCTCGGAATCAAACGGCTGCAAATCGTCCATTTTCTCGCCCAGTCCCACGAATTTTACGGGAATGTTCAGCTCCTGCCGGATCGCAACCACGATGCCGCCTTTCGCCGTACCGTCCAGCTTCGTTAAGACGAGGCCGGTCAGACCGGTTTTGTCGCCGAACATTTTAGCCTGCTGAAGGGCATTCTGACCTGTCGTGGCGTCCAGCACGAGAAGCACTTCATGCGGAGCATCGGGAACTTCCCTGCGGATCACCCGGTAAATCTTGTTGAGCTCCTCCATCAGGTTCACCTTGTTCTGCAGACGTCCCGCCGTATCGCAAAGCAGAATGTCCGCCCCGCGGTTTTTCGCGGCCTGCACGGCGTCAAACATGACAGCCGCCGGGTCGGAACCCGCCTGCTGCTTGATGACGTCCACGCCTACACGCTGTCCCCACGTTTCGAGCTGCTCGATCGCGCCGGCCCGGAACGTATCGCCTGCGGCCAGGATGACTTTTTTACCCTGCGATTTGTACATATGCGCCATTTTACCGATGGTGGTCGTTTTGCCCACGCCGTTAACGCCGACGAACAAGATAATGCTCAGCCCGCCCGGAGCCAGCCTGATGCTGCTGTCTTCGCTGCCCTTCAGGAGCTCCGTCAGCTTCTCGGACAGCACCGGTTGAAGGTCGTTCGGATCTTCGATTTTACGTTTGCGCACTTCACCGCGCAGCTGCTCGATCAGCTCCATGACCGTGCTCACGCCGACGTCGGCGCCGATCAGGATTTCTTCCAGCTCCTCGTAAAATTCTTCGTCGATTTTTTTGCGGCGGCTGAAGAGATCGTCCACACGGTCCACGAAGACATCGCGCGTTTTGGTGAGACCTTCCTTAAATTTATTCGTTACCGCCTCGGTTTTGCTCGAAATGCTCTCTTTTAACCGTTTAAAAAAACTCATCTGAAGCTGTTCCTCGCTTTCTGAAATGGCTCTTAAAGAGCCTGAAAAGTGGCTGATCGAAAATACACGTTTATATAACCGGATTTACCGCCCGTGAAATCAGGGTTCTCGGACGCGGACGATACTTGTTTCCGGAATCGCCGTTTCTCGTCAAGAGGCGGAAATCATCGCTTCCTCGTCTTCAAGCCGTACGGATACAAGCTTGGAAACGCCGCCTTCTTCCATCGTAACCCCGTAAAGCACGTCCGCTTCCTCCATCGTTCCCTTGCGGTGCGTGACCACGATAAACTGGGTCGTTTCGGAGAATTCGCGCAAATACTCGGCAAAACGGGTCACGTTCGCTTCATCCAGCGCCGCCTCGACTTCGTCCAGCACGCAGAACGGAACGGGCTTGACGCGCAGAATCGAGAACAGCAGCGCAAGCGCCGTGAGCGCTCTTTCCCCGCCGGAGAGCAGCTGCAGGTTCTGCAGTTTTTTACCCGGAGGCTGGGCTACGATCTCGATGCCCGTCTCCAGCAAGTTTTCCGGATCGGACAAAATCAGATCCGCCCGGCCTCCGCCGAACAGCTTCACGAAAACGACCACGAAATGGGAGCGAATCGCATCGAAGGTCGTTTTGAAGCGCTTCGACATTTCCTGGTCCATCTCCCGGATCACGGTGTAGAGCGTTGTTTTCGCCTCCACCAGATCGTCCTTCTGGACGGAAAGGAAATCGTAACGCTCGGACACGCGGGCGTATTCCTCGATCGCGCCCAGGTTGACATCGCCCAGCGAAGAGATGGAGCGCTTCAGATCGCGAACCTTGTTCTGTGCGCCGGTGATATCTTCCGGCACCGGGTAGCGTTCTTTGGCGAGTTCGTAGCTCATTTCGTACTCTTCGCCAAGCTTTTTGAGCAGGTTCTCCAGCTCCACGTCCAGCCGGTTCACGCGCACCTCGTGCTGCAGGCACTGCTCCTCCACCTGCTTGAGCTGCGTACGCTGTTGGCGGGTTTCGTTCTCGGCCTGCTGGAGCTTGTCCATCCACCCCGCGCGTTCGGAACGTTTGAACTCGATGTCCTCCGTGCATTTCTGCTTGCGAAGTTTCAGCGTATTGAGCAATTCCACCTGCTTCACGCTTTCTTCCGCATGGAATTCCATCTCCGCGCGAAGCTGCCACAACTGGCGGCGATTCATCTCCAGCTCCTGCTTCGCTTCCGCGAGATCCTGCTGGAGCCTCCGCTGCTGATCCTGCAGCGACTGCTTCTCCTGCGAAGCGGAAGCGACGCGAACCTTGAGATCCGTCAGCTGGTTCTGCAATTCCTCCTTCGCCGATTCGTTCGCTTTGCGCGAAGACTCGGCATCCCGGATGGCCTGCTGAAGCGCCTCCTCTTCCTGCTGCAGCTCTTCGAGCTGCCGGCGGTTTTCTTCGATGCTGCGCTCCTGCTGGCCGCGTTCCTCAAGCAGCGTCGAACGGTCGTCGCGCTCCAGCGTCAGCTGCTCCTCCATGCGGCGCACTTCCGCTTCAAGCGGAGCCAGATCCGCACGGATCTGCTGTTCTTCGATCCGCTTCTGCTCACCGCGCCCCCGCAGTTCTTCCAGATTCGCGTTGTCTTCGACAATCTCTTTGCGGGCCTGAGAAGCCCTCGTCTTGAGCTGCTGAAGCTGCGTCTCCGAAGCTTCGATCTCGCCGTCAAGCTCCTCGATCTGCCGCTGGCGGCCGAGCAGGTTGGAGCTTTTTTTCTGAAGACTCCCGCCCGTCATGGAACCGCCCGGGTTAACGATATCTCCTTCAAGCGTAACGACACGGTACCGGTAATGCGCTTTGGCGGCAATCCGGTTCGCATCTTCCAGCGTTTCCGCAATAATAACCGTACCCAGTAAACTGGAAAAAATATTGTGATACTGCGGGTCGAATTTAATCAAGTCAACCCCGATGCCCACGAACCCGTTCGAAGACGTCAGCGCACCGCGCTCACTTTCACCGATCGAACGTCCCCGGATGACATCCATGGGCAGAAACGTCGCGCGCCCCATCTGCCGGCGCTTCAGGAAAGCGATCGCTTCGCGGCCGTAAGCTTCCGTCGCCACGACGATATTCTGCAGGGCTCCGCCGAGAGCCGTTTCCACGGCCAGCTCGATTTCCGCCGGCACGCTGACAAGCTCCGCTACGGCCCCGTGAATCCCTTTGAGCCCGTCGGAACGGTTCTTGGCTTTTAACACTTCCTTAACGCCGTGCATAAAGCCGTCGTAATCGTTCTGCATTTCTTTCATTGTGTCGCGTCTGGATGTGAGCGCGTCGATCCGCTGCTCCCATTTGCGCAGCATGCCGGACGATTCTTCCAGCAGCGTCTGCTTCTTCTTGAGACTTTCGCTCAAATCGAGATAAGCGGAACGGATCTTCTCGACTTCTTTACGGGTCTGCTCCAGTTTTGTTTCAAGCTGCTTCTTGCGGGCGGCGATATCGGACTGCAAAGCGGTCCTCTTCTGCCCTTCTTCTTCCAGCTTTTGAAGCCGCCGCGCCAACGATTCGAGCTGCTGCTCCGCATAACGGATTTCGTTGCGGCACTGCGCCATCGCATTCATTTTATCGAGAAGCTCGGATTTCAGCTGATCCTCCACGCCCGAATTCAAGCCGCCGCTGACCCCCTGGAGACGATTCTCCTCTTCGGACAGCTTGGCTTGATACTCGAACAGCTGCGCGCCGATATGTACGATTTTCTCACGGTGCCCGGCCAGCTCCGCTTCTTTCTCCGAAAATCTCGTTTCCTGAAGAACGATGGTCTGCTCCAACTGCTGTTCGTTGGAAGCGAAATTTTTCTTCCGTTCCTTGAGCACCTCGCCGTGGCCTTCGCATTTTTCGAAATCCTCGGAGATTTGCAGCAGGGTTTCCTGAAGCTTCTCCAGTTCTTCCTCCAGCCGTTTCGTTTCCCAGCGGTGTTTCTCCAATTGGGCATCGTGCTGGCTGACAAACGTGGACAAGCTGAGCTGCTCCTTTTTCAAAGCGGTAAGCTTCTCGTTTGTCTCCGACCAGGAGACATAGATCTGATCGATCTGGTGAACGTATACGGCGATTTCGCTATGCTTCAGTTCTTCCTTCAGCTCTTTGTAGCGGATCGCTTTCTCGGCCTGCTCCCGCAAGGGATTGATCTGATCTTCCAGCTCCGTAACGAGGTCATGAATGCGCAGAAGATTCTGCTCGGTTTCCTGGAGTTTCTTCTCCGACTCCTTCTTGCGCGATTTATATTTGACGATTCCGGATGCTTCCTCAAAAATACTGCGGCGCTCTTCCGATTTATTGCTCAAAATTTCTTCGATCCGGCCTTGGCCGATAATCGAATACGCCTCTTTTCCGATTCCGGTATCCATAAACAGTTCGGTAATGTCTTTCAGCCTGCAGGACTGCTTGTTTATAAAATACTCGCTGTCTCCGCTCCGGTGCACACGCCGGCTGACCGTCACCTCGTTGTAATCGAGAGGCAGCGACTGGGACGTATTGTCGAGCGTGAGCGATACTTCGCCGTAATTAACGGCTCTGCGCGCGTCGCTGCCGGCAAAAATCACATCTTCCATCTTGCCGCCGCGCAAACTCTTCGCGCTCGTTTCCCCGAGCACCCAGCGGATGCCGTCTGAAATGTTGCTCTTCCCACTGCCGTTCGGACCGACTACAGCCGTGATTCCTTTGACGAACTCCAGCTCCGTGCGGTCCGCGAACGATTTAAATCCGGATAATTCAATCCGCTTCAAAAACATAGATTCTTTTCACCTCAAAACTTTTCGCTAGAAAAGTTACTTCGTAAGGACTGCTAAACTTTGCGGGTAGCAAAGTTACTTCGTAAGCGTCACAAAACTTTTCGCAAGAAAAGTTATTCATAAGCATGCTCAGCTTTTCGCAAGAAAAGCCGCTTTGTAAGGATTGGCGGGCTGCGTTCACGGCTGTCCTAACTGCCTAAGCTTACGGCCGGAGAAGGCACCCCGAAGCCGTTCGGCTTTACCGGCCCCTCTGACAGCCTGTCCGGTATCCGATCTCTCGGCGTTTTTTATCAAACCGGGGGATTTATCCCCTTGTAGAAGAGCGCGGCCCGGCGCTAACTCAGCCTCTATTGTACCATATCCCGCGTTCAAAATAGAGCGCAAAAGAAAAGAGCAGCTCCTGGGCTGCTCTTTCTCTGCTTTATAGGACGGCGCGCTCGGAGACGATACTCCGCCGCGTCAGCCATCTTGCTTCGCTTCTAACGCTCCATGGGCACATTCAGCTTCGTCAATGCTTGGGAAGCCGCCTGCTGTTCCGCTTCTTTCTTGGAACGTCCGGCCCCTTTGCCGAGCTGTTTGGCATCCATATAGACCTCAGCCACAAACTCTCTCTCGTGAGCCGGACCTCGCTCTTCCACGATACGGTATTCGAGCGCCCCCATATTGTGGTGCTGGGTATGTTCCTGCAGTTGCGTCTTATAATCGATCACGAGCAGCTTGCCCTCCGCTGATACATAGGGAAACACATGCTGCTGCAAAAAGAGCTTAACCGCTTCAAGCCCCTGGTCCAGGTACAGCGCTCCGATAAAAGACTCGAAAACATCGGCGAGAAGCGCGGGACGCGAACGGCCTCCCGTCATTTCCTCTCCTTTGCCGAGCTGTACGTAACTCCCGAAATTGAGCTTCTCCGCAAAGTTGACTAGCGAAGGTTCACAAACGATCGACGCCCGAAGCTTCGTTAGCTCTCCCTCTGTGCGGTGCGGATACTTGAAATACAAGTATTCCGACACCGTTAGTTCCAAAACGGCATCACCCAAAAACTCAAGACGCTCATTGTCCTGGTAATTCGCCATCCGGTGTTCATTCACATAGGAAGAGTGCGTAAAAGCCTGCCTAAGCAAATCGAGGTCTTGAAAGCGGATCTCCATGTCGGCTAGAAGCTGGTTGACGTCTCGGTTCATGTTCTCACCACCGGCCGGTTGTTAGGCTTGATATTTTTTCAAAATAATCGTTGCGTTATGTCCGCCGAACCCGAAGGAGTTGGACATGGCCACCTGAACGTCGCTCTTGCGGGGAACGTTCGGCACGTAATCCAGGTCGCATTCCGGATCCTGGTCGTCCAGGTTAATCGTCGGCGGAATGATACCGTTTTCGAGCGTAAGCCCGCAAATAACGGCTTCAACGCCGCCGGCTGCACCCAGAAGATGACCGGTCATGGATTTCGTCGAGCTGACAGCGACTTTGTAAGCATGCTCACCCAGCGCTTTCTTGATGGCCGTTGTTTCGGACTTGTCCCCGACCGGCGTACTCGTACCATGCGCATTGATGTAGTCGATCTCTTCCGGCGCGATGCCTGCGTCCTTGATCGCTTTGACCATGCAGCGGGCCGCTCCGTCCGGATCGGGCTCCGTCATATGATGCGCGTCACCGCTCATTCCGTAGCCGATGACTTCGGCGTAGATGTGGGCGCCGCGCTTCTGTGCGTGCTCAAGCGACTCCAGTACGAGGACACCCGCACCCTCACCCATCACGAAGCCGTCTCGGCCCGTGTCAAAAGGACGGCTCGCCTTCTCAGGCTCGTCGTTGCGGGTAGACATCGCACGGAGCGCGCAGAAGCCGGCAACGCCCGTCGGGCTGATGGTCGCTTCGGCTCCGCCGCAAATCATCACATCGGCATCTCCGCGCTGAATGAGTTTGAACGAATCTCCGATGGAGTGCGTTCCGGTCGCGCAAGCGGTAACCGCCGTGCTGTTCGGACCCTTCGCTCCGGTAATCATCGAGATTTGGCCTGAAGCCATATTCGCGATCATCATCGGAATGAAGAACGGGCTGACCCTCTTCGGTCCTTTTTCAAGCAGAATTTTATGCTGTTCTTCCCAAGTCGACAGGCCGCCGATTCCGGAACCGACATAAACGCCGACCCGCTCGGGATCCGTATCTTCCTGTATGTTCAAGCCGGAGCTCTTCAAGGCGTTGATGCTGGCCGCAACCGCAAACTGCACGAAGCGGTCCATTCTTCTTGCTTCACGTTTATCTATATAATCTTCGGGGTTGAAATCTTTAACGGATGCGGCGATGCGCGTCGGATACTCGCTTACGTCGAAGCTTTCGATAGCGCTAACACCGGATTTGCCCGCAAGCAGATTGCCCCAGAAAGTATCCACTTCTTGACCCAGGGAGCTCATAACTCCAAGTCCTGTAATAACAACTCTATTCACGTGTACCACCTCTGAATTAAGGGTGTTTTCTCTCGCTTTTTCTACGTTCAGAAAATGAGGAGAAGTCCCGCCTTTATGAGAACGGGACTCTTTTTAGAACGGGACTCCAAAGATTTTTACGTATGAGATTTTATGTAATTCACTACTTCTCCCACAGTCGTAATCTTCTCAGCATCTTCGTCGGAAATCTCCAGATCAAATTCATCTTCAAGTTCCATAACCAATTCTACAACATCGAGAGAATCAGCACCTAAATCTTCTTTGAAAGACGCTTCAAGGGTAACTTCAGTTTCTTCTACCCCTAAACGGTCGATGATAATTTTCTTTACGCGATCTAGTACGTCGGACATCCGGCTCACCTCCTCCTTGGTATTATACGAGAATACGAATCAAAATGCCATACTTGTCTAAGCGGGACAACCGCCGACTGCGGCACGGGCCCCGTAGGGCGTCTTACATGTACATGCCGCCGTCGACGTGAAGCGTCTGGCCGGTCATGTAGGAACCTTCGTCCGAAGCGAGGAAACGGACGATTTTCGCGATATCCTCCGGCTTGCCGAGCTTGCCGAGCGGAATTTGCTGCAGAAGGGTTGCCTTCTGCTCCTCCGGCAGCTTGTCGGTCATATCGGTGGAGATGAAGCCAGGCGCTACCGCATTGACGGTAATCCCGCGGGACGCAAGCTCCTTGGCGGACGCCTTCGTGAGACCGATGACGCCCGCTTTCGCCGCCACGTAATTGGCCTGCCCGGGGTTGCCGAGCACGCCCACGACGGACGAGATATTGATAATGCGGCCCGAACGCTGTTTCATCATGGGGCGGGTCGCCGCTTTGGTGCAGTTGAAAACGCCTTTGAGATTGGTCGCGATGACGATGTCAAAGTCTTCCTCTTTCATCCGCATAATGAGATTATCCCGGGTAATTCCGGCATTATTCACCAGTATGTCCAGACTGCCCAAGGCTTCAATCGTCTGCTTGACAAGATCTTCGGCTTCCTGGGATTTGCTTACATCGCCGCGGAGCTTAACCGCGCGTCTTCCCATCGCCTCGATCTCTTTAACGACTTCTTCCGCAGCCTGTTCGCTGCCTGCATAGTTGACTGCCACATCGGCCCCGCTTGCGGCAAGTTCCAGGGCAATCGCGCGGCCGATTCCGCGGGAAGCTCCGGTAACGAGCGCCGCTTTACCACTCAGCATGGCTTGTCCTCCCACTACATCATGAATTTGTGTGACGCTTAAATCTCGGCCTGAAGCGCCGCTTCCAGGTTGTTGACGGAAACGACTTTCACGCTCCGGCTGACTTTCTTGATCAGACCGGCGAGCACCGTCCCCGAGCCGATCTCGACGAAGGTGTCGACACCCTGCTCGATCAGCCAAGCGACGGTGTCTTCCCACAGCACCGGAGAATACACCTGGCGGACCAGAAGGTCGCGGATCTCATCCGGCGAAGTGACCGAACGCGCCGTAACGTTGGCCACGACGGGCACGGCGGCTTCCTGCAGGCTGAGGCCCGCAAGCACGTCCGCCAGCTTCTCCGACGCCGGTTTCATCAGCGAGGAGTGGAACGGCCCGCTCACTTCGAGCGGAATCGCCCGTTTCGCGCCGATTTCCTTGGCGCGGTCCACGACCGCCTGCACGCCTTCGCGGGTGCCGGAAACGACGATCTGGCCCGGGCAGTTGATATTGGCCAACTCGACTGCGCCGGTTTCAGCGCTGACGGAGCGGCAAAGCTCGTCCAGCGCCCCGCGCTCGGCTCCCAGTACGGCAGCCATCGCGCCAAGCCCGCCCGGCACGGCCTGTTCCATAAACTCGCCGCGCGCACGCACGGTGCGCACGGCATCCTCGAAGCCGAGCACGCCGGAGGCTACCAGCGCGGAATATTCGCCCAGGCTGTGCCCGGCCGTAAAGTCCGGCACGATGCCTTTTTGGCGGAACACTTCCAGATAAGCCACACTCGCGGTAAGCAGAGCGGGTTGTGTATGATACGTAATTTTCAGTTCGTCCTCGGGTCCCTCGAATACGAGAGAAGATAAGGAGTAGCCTAGTGCCTTGTCGGCCTCGTCGAAGACGCGTTTCGCTCCTTCATGAGCGTCATAAGCATCCTTCCCCATGCCGACCGACTGGGCTCCCTGTCCTGGAAATACAAAAGCTATCTTGCCCATAAACGTCAGGATTCCCCTTCCACTTTTTTACCAGACCAGCACGGACGCTCCCCAAGTCAGACCGCCGCCGAAGCCGACCAGCACTGTCGTGTCGCCTTCTTTAAGACGGTCCTGCTCGGCAGCCTCCGCCAACGCTACCGGAATGGAAGCGGCCGACATGTTGCCGTAACGGTCCAGGTTGATCATGCATTTGTCCTCGGTCAGCTCCAGACGGTTGAGCGCGGATTGGATAATCCGGATGTTCGCCTGATGCGGAATCAGAAGATCGATATCGTTTTTATGAAGTCCCGCTTTGCGAAGCGCTTCTTCCGCGGCCGATCCCATGATGCGGACCGCGAATTTGAACACTTCGCTGCCTGCCATATAGATGTAGTGAAGGCGCTGGTCGAGGCTTTCGGGGGATGCCGGATTGCGGGAACCGCCGCCGGCGATCTTAAGAAGCTCCGCACCGGAGCCGTCCGCACCGAGTTCAAAGGACTTGAATCCGCGTCCTTCCGGCACCGCGCCGATCACGACGGCACCTGCTCCGTCGCCAAACAGAATGCACGTGTTGCGGTCCGTGTAATCCGTGATCCGCGACAAGGTATCCGCTCCTATGACGAGGGCATATTTGTAAATACCGTTAGCGATAAAATTGGACGCATTGGCGAGGCCGTAGATAAAGCCGGCGCAGGCTGCGGCCAAATCGAAGGCCGCCGCGTTCTTGGCGCCCAGCTTCTCCTGCAGAATGCACGAAGCCGACGGAAACGCCATATCCGGCGTAACGGTAGCCACAATGATCAAATCCAGCTGATCCGCCGTAATTCCGGCTTTCTCAAGCGCAATGCGTGAAGCCTCAAGCGCCAAATCGGAGGTTGCCTGCTCGGGAGCCGCCATTCTCCGTTCCCGGATTCCGGTGCGCGTCACGATCCATTCATCGTTCGTCTCCACCATAGATTCCAGTTCCTGATTCGTTAAAACCCGATCAGGCACATATTTACCCGCGCCCAGAATGCCTACAGGAATGCCATTCATTAGGACCACTCACTTCCCGTTCTTGATTTCAGTAGCGATTGCGCCAACCAGGTCGTTCTGCAGCGCTGTTCTCGCCTGACGCACGGCGTTCTTGATCGCCTTCGCGTCGGACGAGCCGTGGCTTTTCAGCACGAGCCCGGTTAATCCGAGCAGCGGAGCCGCTCCGTGCTCCGTGTAATCGAACATTTCCTTGAAAGCGGACAAGCCCGGTTTCAGCACGGCCGCGGCCAGTTTGGTCAGCGTCGTACGGGTAAGTTCGGTTTTCAAAGCGGAGAAAACAGCCAATGCCGTCCCCTCCAGCGTTTTCAGCATAATGTTACCTGCAAATCCGTCGCACACGATAACGTCGTATTCGGCGCGGAGAACGTCTCGGGACTCGACGTTGCCCACGAAATTTACGGGAGCTTGCTCCAGCAGCGGATACGCCGCCTTCGTCAGCTCATTCCCTTTCATCGCTTCCGTGCCGATGTTCAGCAGACCCACGCGGGGACGGTCCATGCCGTGAACCTTGCTTCTGTATATACTGCCCATGATGGCGTATTGGAGCAGGTTTTCGGGACTGGAGTCCATGTTCGCTCCCAGATCAAGCGCGAGAACACCTCTGCCGTCCAGCGTCGGGATCATCGGCGCGAGAGCCGGGCGTTCGATGCCGGGTACCCGGCCGACGACGAGAAGCCCCGTCGTCATAAGGGCGCCGGTGTTGCCGGCCGAAATCATCGCGTCGGCTTCGCCTTCCTTGACCAGCCGGCCCGCGACGACCATCGAGGCGTCTTTCTTGCGACGTACGGCCCGGACAGGCTCGTCTTCGGCTTCGATGATCTCGGAGGCGTGGATGACACGCAGATTCGAGGGGCGCTCCGTAAGCAGCGCCTCGATCTTGGCCGAATCGCCGACGAGCAGAAGCTCGACATCGGTCCATTCCTTGGCTGCCGCCAGAGCCCCTTCCACGACGATTGCCGGGGCGTGGTCGCCGCCCATTGCGTCAATTGCGATCCGCATTGGCTTGCCCACCTTCTGTTCGTAGTTGTTCTTTCTTGGAGTGAAAGATGACGAAGCTGCCTTCGAAAACAACCTCGTCTCCGATAAACGTCTGCACATCCACCTTGGCCTTCCCCTTCGACAGGGACTTGACGTACGCTTTTGCGATACATTTCTCGCCCAGCATGGCAGAACGGATAAACCGGATGTCGGCCGAAGCGGTAAGCGCGATCGGATCGTTGATGACCGCAACGGCGAGTGAATTGGCCTGGGCGAAAATATGATGCCCACGCGCGATTTTCGTACGGGAAAAAACATGGTCTTCGGTCAGTTCAAACATGGATATGCCGCTCTTGTCGAGCTGCAAATCGATGATTTCCCCGATCACTTCATCAATGGGCAGGGAACGCACCTGGTCGTAGGAACGTTCCGCCATATGCTTGATCCGTTCGCGCAGCTCGGGTATCCCCAGCTCGAGACGGTCCAGTCGAACGGTTTGAATGCTAACCTGAAACTTGCGCATTAATTCTTCATCCGTCAGAAACGGATTATCTTCAATTGCCTGCAGCAGCTGCTGCTGACGAGTGCGTTTCGGAAGACGTTCGATGACAAGCACCACCCTGCTTGTGGAGACGGCCGGTAATATGGCCTCCTCTTATTACCTAGTACTAAAAGTAGTATATATAATTTGCGTGCAAAAGGGAAGCCTTGCGGATAAATCCGCCCCGCTCCTCCCTCTACCTTATCCGCTTACAGCTTTTGGACAAAAAAAATAGCACCTCACCTAAGATGAAGTACTATTTGTCAGCTTAATCAAATTAAGCTTGTACGATTTCTCTGCCTTTGTATGTGCCGCAGTTTTTGCAAACGCGGTGAGAAAGCTTCAGTTCTCCGCACTGCTCGCACTTAACCATGCCCGGAACTTCCAATTTGAAGTGGGTACGGCGCTTGTCGCGGCGGGTTTTGGATGTTTTTCTGAACGGTACTGCCATGAATTCCACCTCCTTAACGTAATCCCCATATCCCTACGAGTTGAAAAAATCAGCCAGACCGGCCAGTCTCGGATCGATCCGTTCGTTCTTGCAGCCGCAGTCGCGTTCGTTGCGGTTCGTTCCGCATTCGGGACAAAGCCCTTTGCAGTCTTCCCGGCAAACCGGCGCCAGCGGCAGCTCAAGCTGTATATTCTCTTCAATGTAAGGGTTCAATTCCACTTTATCTTCGCGAACCAGATGAACGATCTCTTCCTCATCCTCGGAAGCCTGCGCTTCCACTTCCGGTTTCGAAGTAAAAATTTCCCGAAAGGGAATGTTCAACGTCTGCTTGAACGGAGTCAAACAACGGGAACAGCCAAACTCAAGCTCGACGGAAACACGGCCGGTTACTTCCACGACGTCGGACGCCGCTTTCGCCTCCAGATCCGTAACGATCGGTCCTGCGGACAAAATATCCTTGCGGCCCTTCAGCAGCGTTTCGCTGTTAAGCGATTCGCGGATGGCAACAGGCTGTCCTTTGGCCATGATGTCTTTAAGTTGAATCCACATGTTTTTATCACCTCAAACAAACAAAGATAATTATAGCTATTATTCTTCCGGTTTGTCAATCATTTCGGAGGAAGCTCCGCCAAATACTTTAGGGCGTCGTCCATCGTCGCGACGGGAACGATCTTCATCTTCGTTCCGATTTCCTTGGCGCGGGCCAAAGCATCCGTGTAATTGTAGATCGTACCTTTGTCTGTTTTGAGATCCTGGGGAGCAAAAAAGATTTCGGCTCCTTCGCGGTCGGCCGCGATGATTTTATGCTTGATACCGCCGATAACGCCTACTTTGCCGTCCGTGTCGATCGTTCCGGTTCCCGCGATTTTGTGCCCCTTCGTGATGTCCTCGGGGAGCAGCTGGTTGTAAATCTCCAAGGAAAACATCAGACCTGCCGACGGTCCGCCTATTTCGCCCGCTTTAATGGTAACCTGCTTGGAGGGATCGTCCGCCTGGACACTTTGCATTTCGGCCATCGTAATCCCGATTCCCACGCGGCTCTTGCCCGTGTCTTTATCGGGCGGCAGCTTGGCCAGCGTGAGCGGCGCCGTCATCTCTTTATTTCCGCGGATGAAGGTCAGCGTAACGGTGTCTCCTTCTTTCTTGTTTTCCAGAAAGGCAAAAAGATCCTGAGAAGTTTGGATCTTCTTCTCGTCCGCTTTGGTGACCTTGTCTCCGGCCTGCATCACTTTCTCCGCGGGAAGACCCGGCGAGAGGCCCGTGACCATGACGCCCTCTCCTTTTATATGGAAAGGAACGCCCGCCTTCTTGTAAGCGGTCTGGATCGCGTCGCTTTGGGAAGTCAGCATGACGAACTGCTGCTGCTGGCTGTAATCTTTCTCGGACATCCCCCGGAGGACATCTTTCTTGAGCTGAAGTTCGTCGTATTTGTTGGCCAAGGACCACAGATACGTCACTACGTTCGCATTGGCCACCCGGACCGTAACGAGCATAAGCGAGCCTTTCTCATCGGTATTGTCGCTCTTGGGGACGCTGACCATCGGGTGCACGGCCTCAGCCGTACCGGGCATATAAATAAAAAAAGGCAGAGGAACGTAAAACAGGATAACAAAACAGAGAAAGCCGACAAGAAGCGACGTAAAAAAACGCCTGGAACGCCTCTGCGGATGCGCCCGGCGGATGACGGGCCTCTCCCGGACATTGTCCCCGTTCTCGAAGCCGGTTTCCCGTTCGCGTTCTTCTTGTCCCTGTTCGTCGTTGTAACGCTGGTTTTCATGATCTTTGTCGTTCATTTCAAGGGTTCCCTCCCGTTCCGTTTCCGAAAATCGGAGAATGGATGTTTGTTAGTGTATGCGGGGCGGGCTTGGTCTAAACATCTTCGGTCCGGCGTACACATGTAGCAAACGAATCGAGGTGTTTACATGCCGAAATCCCTAACGCACCGCGGCGGCGGGTATCGTACCACGCTTCTGCTCGGCAGTCTTGCGGCCGCCCTGGTCGCGTCGATTATCGCTTTTCCGGACAAGGCGCTCCAGGCATCTCTGGAGGGCATCACGATCTGGTGGAACATCGTATTTCCGGCGCTGCTGCCGTTTATGATTCTTACCGAGCTACTGCTCGGTTTCGGTGTCGTTCACGCCCTCGGCACCCTGCTGGAGCCGCTCGCGCGGCTCCTGCTCCGCCTGCCGGGCACGGGCGGTCTGGCGCTCGCCGCGGGAGCCCTGGGCGGATTTCCGAGCGGCGCCCTCTTCACGGCCAAGCTCCGCGGCCGGAAGCTGCTTACGCGCGGCGAAGGCGAGCGCCTGCTGGCGCTGTCGCATCTGGCAAGCCCGGTGCTGATCGTCACCGTGATCGGCACCGGGTTCCTGCACAGCCCGCGCCTGGGGCTTCTGCTGGCCGGCGTGCATTACGGCGGCGCACTGCTGCTTGGCTTCGTGCTGCCTTCGCAGAAGAAGCCGGCGGGCGCGCCTGCGCCGGGGCAGCCTGAATCCGCGGACGGAGCCGGGGATTCGGGGGGAGCCGCCGGCGGGTCCGCCGCGGAGCCTGCCCGCGCGCACACGGGCTCGGGCGACGCGCGGGGGCGTGCCGTGCGGGCGGACGCGCCTGCGCCCGGCGGCGAGGCGCCGCCCGTGAAGCGCCGCGGGGCGGGAAGCGGTGCCTCCGGCGCTCCCCTGTGGCGGCAGGCCGCAGGCAGCCTGGTCCGCGCCCGCAGCGAGGACGGCCGCGCGTTCGGCCAGCTGCTCGGCGAGGCCGTGACAGCTTCGGTGCAGTCGCTGATGGTCATCGGCGGCTATATTATGATTTTCTCCGTCATCATTCACATGCTGACTATGCCGGATATGCTCCAAGCCGCAGGCGGGCTCCTCGGACTGCCCGTAGGGCCGGACCTGCTGCATCATCTGGCCTCCGGCTTGTTCGAGCTTCACTTGGGCGCTCATGCCGCGGCGGGTGAGCAGGCGCTTCCACAAGGCATCAAACTCGCCTTAATCGCAGCTTTTCTCGGCTTCGGCGGATTATCTTCCCACGCACAGGCCCTGAGCGCCGCCTACGGCGCCGGTCTGCGGTATCTCCCTTTTCTGATGGCGCGTCTGCTTCATGCCTGCTTTTCGTACCTGCTTGTTCTCCTGTTATGGCGTTTCACAAGCGGGTTGTTTCCATCTGTGCCTTCCGGACGGCAAACGCTCGAAGTCTCGGGAACTCTGTCCCCTATAGCTAGGACAGGAGAAGGGGCTTTGTTTTCTTCCTTGAGCATTTGGATGCCTGCCTTCGCGCAGCTTGGCTTTCTTCTGCTCGTGCTGGCTGCAGGCTGCATTCTGTCCTATGCACTGCATGCATTTGCGCAGCGAAGACTCCATACGGGCCCTAAAGCCTGACAGGCCCTTAAAAGAAGGAGGAAGCCTGCGCCCGGCAGCCTTCCTGGACCTACGGTTGCCGTGTGTTTGCGGCAAATTTCAATTTCAGCTCTTCTTCCACTTCCCGGGGAACGAAATGGGAAACCGGACCGTGGAAACGGGCAATTTCTTTTACGATGCTGGAGCTGAGGAAAGAATACTGCGGCGAAGAGGTCATAAAGAACGTTTCGACTTCTTCATTTAATTTGTTGTTCATCGTCGACAACTGCAGCTCGTATTCGAAATCGGAGACCGCCCGAAGTCCCCGGACAATAATATGTACATCTTTGGACTCCATGTAGTTGATCAGAAGATCCCGGAACCCGTCCACCTCGACGTTCGGAATGTCCCTCGTTACTTTCGTCAGAAGCTCAATCCGTTCTTCCAATGAAAACAAAGGATTTTTCGACGTGTTATTCAGGACGGCTACGATTAATTTATCAAAAACTTTCGCCGCCCGGCGGATAATGTCCAAATGGCCGTTCGTCACGGGATCGAAGCTTCCCGGATAAACCGCTATTTTCAATCGTGGTTTTTCCTGATGCACAGCTGTGTCAGCTCCTTCTTCATGTTCGGTTTCAGTTCAGCCCGGTGTCTTCAAAGGTGTACAAGGTCACAGCCGTATCCCCGTAATCGGCACGCCGCTGCATGACAAAACCCTCGAAAACCTCAGGAAGCTTATCCGCGGCGTCATGTTCCACCACGATCGTCGCCCCCTGCTCGAGCAGTCCCAATCCCTTCATCTTTTGCATAAGTTCTCCGGTAATTTTAAACCGGTAAGGCGGGTCCAGGAAAACAAGCCCGAACTGCTTACCCCGTTTCTCCAGAGCTTTCAGTGCCCGTCCCGCATCATTGCGGTATATTTCCGCACGATCCGTCAATCCGGTAACCTCCAGATTGTGGCGCACGGTATCCAGACTTTTTTTCTCCAGGTCGATAAATATGCACGTGTCCAGCCCCCGGCTCAAAGCCTCTATCCCGAGGCCGCCGGTTCCGGCGAACAGATCCAGTCCCGTACCCCCGTCAAAGTAAGGCCCGATCATCGAAAAGATCGCCTCCTTGACCTTATCGGTCGTCGGACGCGTGCTCATCCCGGGTACGGCCTTTAAAGAACGGCCCCGGGCACTTCCAGAAATCACTCTCATACGCTGAATTCCCCATTGTAATGTTCTTGTCGGTTTTCTGTTATCGTACCACAATCTTTGTTCGTTGCACAAAAAGGCTTTGAAAAAAATTTCCTGTCCGTGTATAGCCTGTCTTTTTTTCGGATATGATTGAATTATCGACATCAAAAGTGTCGTAGACAACCGCGGAGAAGACTTACGTTTCCCCATAAGCTCTTCGTCCGGTTTCTCCTCTCCCATGAAAGGCCCTCGTAGTGATACGGGGGCCGATTTTTATTTCCTGATAGCTGTTGCCGCCGCTCTCGCGATCGTGTTCCAAACCCCGTTCGGAGGGTTAAATGAGCAAGAACTTAGTTGCAAAACGGGGTCTCTTTTGGTTTGGACGGAAAGATTGGTTATAATGAAACGTTCCTCTTTAATTTAAAATCCCCGCTCCGTATGATAGAGACTAATCCAAACGATCCCATGAGGTGACTATTTTGAACGAAGGCTTTATTACAACCCTAGATTTTCAAGACACGGAGCTCGTACGCAGTCTGTATGAATTACAGCGGGCCTCTTACTTGATTGAAGCTAAACTTATCGATTTCTATGAGATTCCGCCGTTAAAAGAGACTTTCGAAGAATTTCTGACATGCGGCGAAGAGTTTAGAGGTTATTTCCTTGACAATCAGCTCGCGGGAGCCGTTTCCTGTACGGTTGAGGAGAAAACGGTCACGATTTGCCGGATGGTCGTCCACCCGGATCATTTCAAGAAGGGCATCGCCCAGCAGCTTTTAAACACGCTGGAGTCCGACATGGGTCACGTCCCCCTATTCAAAGTAGCAACGGGAAAGGACAACGTTCCGGCGAAAAATTTGTATTTGAAAAACGGCTACAAGCATGAACGCGACCTGGAAGTCGCACCGGATTTTTACATCAGCTTTTTTCAAAAGACGGTCAGTTAAGTATTTTCCCGGACGACGGGGGTAGCTCCTGCAACAACCGCAAACCGAACAAAACCGCCTCGCTAAACGGGGCGGTTTGTTTTTCTCTTATGCACGAACGGGTCTATCCGAACAGATGCTGCGCTTCTTTCGTGTTCTCCTGCACGATACGATAGGTAGACCTTCCCATATACAAGGGAATTTGAAGTTTGCCCAAATCAGGCAGGCCATTGTCCAAAAACAATTCCTCGTCCTTGTACCGCTGGAGAATTTCTCCGGCGATCCATTCGTGGTCCCCGTAAGTCCGGATCTCCATGACTCTGCACTCGTAGGCATAGTACGCATCCCTCAAAACAGGAATATCAGCCGCAAGTCCGTCGTCATAAGCAATGCCGAACTCCTTGTACTTGTCCATGTCTCTTCCGCTGAACGTTCCTACCGCCTGTATGAGCTCCGACCGGGAACCCGGAAGAAAATGAACCCCGAACACGCCGCTTTTTTCAATTAGAGAGTAGGTATGGGTCTCTTTCCTTAAAGAAATCCCGTATATGCCGGGAGAGGAACCTATGTACGTGTGCCAGCCGGAAGCCATCACATTTTGCCGGCCTCCATGGCGTGAAGTCACGACGGCAACCATCCCCGGATAACTGTACCATGCCTGATCGTCCGTAGGTGTTCTCATAATAACCCCCTTTCCGGTCTCAGCCGCCATTCGCAAGCGGACCTTTTCCGATGCTTCCGCAAACAGTTAAGGCAGTTTTTTGACACCCATCACATGATCGAGCGGGATAAACCCGATCTTCCGGCTGTCATCGCTGTGGTTGCGGTTATCTCCCATCACGAAAACATGGCCTTCCGGCACCGTCCACTTATGATCGGAAACGAACTCCATCGTTTCTTTTATGTACGGCTCCTCGAGCACTTGACCGTTCCGGTACACCTGATGATCTTTGAACTCCAGAACGTCCCCCGCTTTGCCGATCACTCTTTTGACGTAAAAGGTTCTCTCATTCGCGCTTCCTGTAATCAGCTGAATGACCGGCTGTTCCATAAAGCTGTCCTTAAACGTACGCGGACGGTCCACCCGGCTGTCGATGACGACAATGTCCCCGTATGCCGGTTCCTGAGCAAGGGTATGCACCAGTTTGGAGATATAAATGCGCTCCTCGTCCTGAAGCGTGGGCTCCATGGAATGCCCGTCAACTTTGTAGGGCTGGAAAACGAAAATACCGATAAACAGGACGAGGACAAACGAAACGCCGATAGACCCGGCCCAACCCATCGCTTCCTTGAAAATTTTCACTAAGACATCTTCCTTTCTAAACCTTATTCCCTAAATTATACCACGCTCTTAGGCATCTTGCGAAAAACGGCGCACCGGTACTTCGTCTGTCTATCCCCACCTGTTTCCATTGCTTTCACCCGCCCTCCTGGTGTATAATTGTAGCAACTTAAAATTGCAGTTCCCGGAGGAGCCTGTCACCAAGGCCTTGCTATGTCTACATAGCGGGTTTTGGTAACGGGCTCTTTTTGCATGCTTTTACGGATTCCGGGACTACAATAAGAAAGCAAGGAGTGTGAGGCGGTACGTGCTAATTTTTCAACTGGCTATTATTTTGCTCGCGTCGAAACTGGCCGGGGATATCAGTGTCCGGCTGGGTCAGCCTTCGGTTCTCGGAAAGCTTCTTATCGGGATTGTGCTGGGACCTAATCTTCTCGGACTTGTGTCGAATACGGATGTGCTGCAGGAAATCAGTCAAATCGGGGTCATTCTGCTGATGTTCATCGCGGGCCTCGAAACCGATACGGAGGAGTTTAAACGTACGGGCAAAGCCTCTGGTTACGTCGGAATCGCCGGCATTATCGTCCCGTTCGGCCTCGGTTATCTCGCCGGCATCCTGCTGAATCAATCTCCGCTGGAAGCTTCGTTTCTCGGCCTTCTCCTGTCCGCGACCAGCGTCAGCATCTCGGTCCAGGCGCTCAAGGAGATGGGCAAGCTGAAGTCCAGAGAAGGAACGACCATCCTCGGAGCGGCTGTCATCGACGATGTGCTGGTCATCATCGCGCTCGCTTTTCTGATGAGCATGGCGGGCGGAGACGTTAATTTAGGCCTGATTGTCGTGAAAAAAGTCGTTTTCTTCGCGGCCGCTCTTCTTTTCGCCTGGAAGGCGGTCCCTTGGATCTTGAAAAAATTCGCTCCCCTTCGTGTCACGGAGACGGTACTCTCCGCCGCTCTTATCATCTGCTTCGGTTACGCCTATTTTGCGGAATATGCCGGAGTTGCGGCCATTATCGGCGCTTATATCGCCGGAGTCGCCATCAGCCTGACGAATTACAAGCACGAAGTGTTCGAAAAAGTGGAGACGATCAGCTACTCCATCTTCGTTCCCGTTTTCTTCACGTCCATCGGAATTACCGTGCAATTTCAGGGAATCTCCTCTTCGATCGGGCTTATCGTGATCCTCAGTCTTCTTGCCATCGCGACGAAGCTGGCCGGTTCCGCCATCGGCGCCAGACTTGCCGGATTCAAGTGGCGCAGTTCTCTAGCCATCGGTGCAGCCATGGTATCCCGCGGCGAAGTCGCCTTGATTATTGCCGCCATCGGTCAGGAGTCCGGACTGCTTTCCGAAGAAATGTTCGCGGTCATTGTCGTGGTCGTTCTCGTGACAACTATCGTCACCCCGCCGATGATGAAGCTCTTTTTCAGCGAAAAGAGCGCCCCTGCCGCGGCACGGAATACCGCCGAGTAATTTGCGCCTGACACAAAAAAACGCCTCTCAGCCCGTTAGAATCGGCTGAGAGGCGTTTTTGCACACCGCGCGCAAGCTTCCGCTTACGCGGTGCAGCGTCGCATGACCGGGCACCCGCATGCGTGCAAGGCTTCCGGCGCGCGGTGCAAGCTTCACGAAGTCTCGCATAACGCGCGGCGTGAAGCCGGGGAAACGTTCCGGCTTTCCACGACCTCGAAGTGGTAGATCGTGTTCCGGGTGAGCACCCGGAACTCCGCTCCGTCCCGGTCGATGGCTTGAACCCGGGTTGTCTGGAAAGACCGGAAATCGTCCACCCGGCAGAGTACCATGGAACTTCCCACTTCCGTGGGTTTCATTTCTTGCAGGATGGTTCCGAGCATTTGATCGTATCGGAATGAGGTGGCGCGTTTAGGCGTCATACCGTCATTTTCATAAATTTGCAGCAGTTTAAGGTAACTCATCTTCGTCCCTCCTCATTTGAAGGTATGCCCGCAGCCCTTATTCTATCCGGTTAAGTTCCGGTAAATATAGGCAGACGGACGGTAAAAGACGTTCCCTGACCCGCTTCGCTTGTAACCCGGACACTTCCGTTGTGGGCCTCCACATACTGTTTGACCAGAGCCATCCCGAAGCCCAGCCCCGGTTCGGAAGCCGCGGCGGCTGACGGATAAGCGGTCCGGTAAAAGCGCTCGAACAGATGCGGAATCTCGTCGTGTGTAAGGCCGGCTCCGTCGTCTCGGACGGTGACGGTCACTTCCAGATCGTTGACGGTGACCGATACGGAGGCCGACGAACGAGCCAGCCGTACGGCATTCCCGAGCAGATGGCCGAACGCCTGCTCCAGCTTGTGGCGATCGCCGTAAAGGCTGACCTCCCTGGACGGCGAGTAGCGCAGCTCGATGCCGGAGGCGCGCGCTTCCGTCTCCAGGCGGGCGATCAGCGGATCGAGGCTCGCCCGCAGCGAGAACCACTGCCGTTCCAGCTCCAGGTGGCCGGATTCGGCGAGCATGAGCTGCTGCATGTCGTTCACGAGCGCCGACATGCGGCTGACTTCTTCGAAGAGTGCCGCCGCCTTATCGGTCGTCAGTCTCTTCTCTTCGATCTGCGCCTGCTCCAGGCTGGAGCGGAGCACCGTAAGCGGACGCCTGAGCTCCTGGGTCAGATCGGCGACCATGCGCGGCCGCACGGTTTCCATCTGCCTCAGCTTGTCCTCGATGCCCGTAAGCAGGGCATCGGCTTCCGCCGTCCTGGCGTTTATGTCCGTGCCGCCGTTTTCTTTGCCCCGCCTGAAGGAGGGCTCCGATCCGTCTTCTCTCGCAAGAACCGCAAGACGGAAAAGGATACGGTCGAGCACCGCTTGAAGCCGGTTGTCCCCCCGTTTCAGATAGAGGCCGGCTGCAGCTCCGACGAGCAGGGAGCCCGCCAGAACGGCGGCCCAAAACGGCGGCTCCGGATGATGGAATGGCGCGGCGGGCAAGCTATAATAACCCAGAGTCCGGTTGCCGTCCTTAACGGTTCGCAGGTCAATGCGGCCGGCTGCAGGGTCTTCCTTATCGGAAGAAGACGATGCAGCCGCGTCGAAGAGCAGCTTCTGATCGGCATTGTACAGGCGAAGACCGGCTTCTCCGGCCAAGCGCTGCGGGTCTGAATCTTCTTTTAACTGTTTAATTACGGAAGACCAATTTTTATCGACGCCATACATGGCATTTAAATACGAATCCCAGAACAGATGGTTCCGGCTGTTTGCCTTCTGCTGCTCCGTCCAGAGAAAAGCGTACGCTTGTCCGATTAGGATGCAGGCAGTCAGCAGGCCCAGCAGGGAGCCGATCCATACCGGTTTTCTGTGTTGGTTTATCGTCGTTCTCATCTATACCCTCCGCAACTATACCTGCTTTTTTCATTGTAGCACATCGGGATAGCGTTTTGCTTCTTTTCCGGCAGAGCGCTCCGTTTTTTGTAAACAGAAGGATTGACTTTTTTATATACACAACTTAATATTTATATAGTTTAAATAATAACTAGTGAAAATAATTTTTCGAATTTGAAAGGAGGAGACTATCTTCCGTGCTTGATAACGAAGATTACGTAGCCCGGATTTTGCGGGCCACGATGTCCTTTTACCGACGGATCGGGCCTCAGATGTCTCATTTTAAAGAAATGGGGCTGACCGGCCCGCAATTTCACGTGCTGAACTGGATCTCGGAGACAGGGCCGGGTAAAATCACCAAGTTGGCCGAAATGATGGAAGTGAAACCCAGCGCCATTACCGTCATGATCGACCGGATGGAACAGAACAAGCTTGTCGTCCGGCATCACGATGAGAACGACCGCCGTGTCGTCATGGTATCCCTTACGGAACACGGACAGAGCGTTCTTAAAGAAGCGAAGCTTAAATCTTTCGAAGTTATCAAACAGTATTATTCTCGGCTCGACCAGGACGAGCTGGAGTCGCTGATGAAAATTTCCGAGAAGCTACAAAATATCGCCGGAAATGAAGATGACACAAACGGAAAATGCTGCAAATCATAGAGAAACGGAGTTTAAACAATGGGAGAACCACTTAAACTGAAGCAAGACGGGCAAGAAATGACCAAACACCGGGGCATGCTGATAGCGGGTCTGATTATCGCCATGCTTTTCGGAGCCCTGGAAGGAACGATCGTAGGCACGGCTATGCCGCGGATCGTCGGAGAACTCGGCGGTCTCGGTTATATGACATGGCTGACTACCGCCTACATGCTGACTTCCACCGCGGTTGTGCCGATTGCCGGTAAACTGGCCGACCTGCTGGGCCGCCGCGTCGTTTATGTGACAGGACTTATCATATTCATGGTGAGCTCGGCGCTTTGCGGAACGACGGACAGCATGGCCCAGCTTATCGTGTACCGCGGCATCCAAGGTATCGGCGGCGGTATTATGATGCCGATGGCGATGATTATTATCGGGGACTTGTTCACGGGCAAGGAGCGCGCCAAATGGCAGGGCGTTTTCGGCGGCCTCTACGGGCTCGCTTCCGTGATCGGCCCGCAAATCGGCGGCTGGATCGTGGACGGACTCAACTGGAGATGGGTGTTCTACATCAATCTGCCCGTCGGGATTATCGCCGTTATCTTTATCGCCATGGGCCTCAGCAAGCACAAAACACAAGGGCCCGTCAAGTTCGACGTAGCCGGCATGTTCACCATGATTGTCGGGGTCGTCAGTCTCCTGCTCGGTCTCAGCTTCGGGGGCAGCGAGTACCCTTGGCTGTCCTGGCAGATTATCAGCCTGTTCGTTCTGGCCGTTATCGCCATCACCGCTTTCATTATTATCGAATCCCGTACGGAGGAAGCGATCCTTCCGGTGCGATTGTTTAAAAACCGTACGTTCACCGTGCTCAACGGCATCGGCTTCCTGATGAGCATCGGCATGTTCGGCGCCATTATTTTCGTGCCGCTCTTCATGCAGGGGGTTGTCGGTGTCAGCGCCTCGGCGTCCGGCACCATTATGACCCCGATGATGGTTACCATGATCATTGCCAGTATCATCGGCGGGCAGATCGTCTACAAAATCGGGCCGAAAGTCCAGATCAGCATCGGCATGATCGTGATGGCGGCGGGATTCCTTCTGCTGACGACGATGAGCATCGATACGACGAAACTTACCGCTACTTTGATTATGCTCATAATCGGACTTGGCATGGGGCTTGTGATGCCGATCCTAACACTCGTTCTCCAGGAATCGTTCCCGAAATCGGAACTAGGGGTCGTCACATCGTCAAGCCAGTTCTTCCGTTCCATCGGCGGAACGTTCGGGATGACCATCCTCGGGGCGATTATGAATCATAAATCGACCAGCCAGTTGACGGATACGCTTGTCCCCGTGCTGCAAAAGCTGCCCGAGCAGGCCAAAGAACTGACGACCAAATTTACGGAAATGATTCATACGAATCCGCAAGGGCTGTATACGTTCCTGTTCAGCCCGGAAGCCATGAAGGAGATGCCCGCGGAGTTCTTGAAGACCATTGCTCCGATTCTGAAAAATTCGCTCGTCTCTTCTCTGCACTCCGTCTACTTGTTCGCACTGATTTTCATCGTACTGGGAGCCGTGCTGACGGTTGCCGTACCGAAAATCAAACTGACCGAGCGAAAAAAAACGGATCCGGCAGGCAAAGCCGAACCCGCCGCGGAGTAAAACACCAAAAAAACCGGGATCCTTCACATGAGGATCCCGGTTTTTTTGGTGTTTAACGGACGGGGCTGCTAAGCGCTTTTTAAACCCGGGCGGGCCAGTTCAGTTAGATCAGATCAGTTCATTTCAGGTCAGGCTAATTCACACCTGCCTGATTGCACAGGGCAACAGACAGAACCGGCGACCCCGCTTCGCTGCTGCCGCACCGGCTCTTCCGGCCTGCCCGGGCCGCTTCTTACAGCAGCCACCCTTCCTGTACGGGGCTGTCCGGCGGCACGATCGGCTCGATCAGTTGCGGACTGTCATTGCGCACGTTCCCGACCAGCTGCGAAACCGGGTACGCCTCCATCTCTGCGGCTGGATAGGCCCAGAGCAAGGACAGCAGATCGGCGGGATCCTGAACCTGCCGGTCCAGCCAGAAAGCCTCGTCCTCCCGCCGCAAAATAACCGGCATCCGGTCGTGAATATCCGCCACGAGCGGGTTCGGCGCCGTCGTCAGCACAGTGCAGGTGCTGACGCGCCGGCCGTCGGGCGAAAGCCAGGTGTCGTAGAGACCGGCCATCGCAAACAACCCGCCGTCTTTCAGCCGGATTCGCATCGGCTGCTTAAGCCCCCCCTCCCGCTTCCATTCGTAAAAACCGTCAGCCGGAATAAGGCACCGCTTGCGGCGCAGCGGGATGCGGTAAGCGGGTTTGTCCGCCGCCGTTTCCGCGCGGGCGTTCAGCATTTTGGCGCCGACGCTTTCTTCCTTGGCCCACTCCGGAATCAATCCCCACTTCAGCTCGCCGATCCGGTTATTCCGGCCGTCGTTCACGACGGCAAGCACCATCTGACCGGGAGCTACGTTATATTTCGGTCTATGATAAGGAATGCCCGGCGCATCGAAAAGGCCGAAGCGGGCCATAAGCTCCTCTACCGTTACCGTGATCGTATACCGTCCGCACATGGACATTTCCTCCTTATTCACACAAGGTTATGTACAGCCTAATACAACGGCGGGTTGAATTCAAATAAAAACGAAGCCTTCGAGGGACCAAGTTCTGGGTGTCCCCTGCTCCCGGCAGCCTTCCCCACATGCTCATTTATGAATACGATCAAAAATAGGCTGCTGCATTTATGAGCCAGATCAACCGTACCCGCGTCTTTACCGTTTTGTAAAGTCCACTGTATAAGCACCATCGCATTCGCCGCGTACAGCCGGGCCAGATAGTCGCTCGGAACGTTCGCACGGCCGGTTCTTTGTCCAGATAAGAAAAACAGGGGTCGTATAAAATCCCCTCAAACTGCGCACGCAAATCCGCCAAAGGCACATGGACGTTTAACAGGGTCGCAAGCTCCGTTTTATCGGCTGCTGCCTGATCTATAATCATTTCAATGACTTCAGCGGCATTGCGCTGTTGCATAGACTCAAACGCAGGGCAATTTCTTGTTTGAACGAACAGGCATGCCGGTTCACGATTTTTTCCAAAAGGTCGTATTTATCTGTGAGATGACTGTAAAAAGTGGATTTCCGCCTTCCGGTAAGTCAGCCGGCATGTTCGCGCGTTCTTTCGGCTCCGGCGGATTTATCCAGCCCGCCTTCTTCTTCCAGCCAGCCGATAAACAAGGTGGCGAAGTGGGGGTCCCACTGCGTGCCCCTTCCTTCTTTCAAAATGGACAGCGCCTTCTCCGCGGACATGCCTTTGCGGTAGGGGCGGTCCGAGGTCATCGCGTCATAAGCGTCGGCAATGGCAATTACCCGGCCGAAAAGCGGAATATCCAGGCCCTTGAGACCGTCCGGATAGCCCCGGCCGTCAAATCGTTCATGATGGGAACGGACTCCCGGCAGGAACGGAGCCATCAAGCTCTGCGGCTCGATCTGCCGCAGGATTCGTTCTCCCAGCGCGGGGTGCATCTGAATTTGGGCAAACTCGTCGTCCGTGAGCCTCCCCTCTTTTAACAGCACCGTGTCGCTGATTCCGATTTTGCCGATGTCATGCAGCAGCGCCGTTTTGCGCAGTTCCTCCAGGTCGTGTTCGGAAAACCCGGCCAGACTGCCGATCCGGACGGAATAGCCCGCGACCCTTTCGGAGTGTCCAGCCGTGTAAGCGTCTCTGGCATCCAGCGCGGCGGCCAGCGCGGCAAAATAGCCCGAAATCAGTTCGTGGTTGATCCGGTCCCGCTCCCGGAGTCCTTCCACCATGTGGTTAAAGCCCGCCACCAGGCGCGAAAACTCATCGGGATAAAGATCCGGCGCATGAATAGCCAGATTTCCGGCCCGGACTTCTCCCATGACTTTATGGATCTGTCCGATGGGATGCTCGATATCCCGGGAAAGCAGCCAGGCGCCGAGCGAAGCGAACAGAATGCCCATTAGGATAATCATGGCATCCCAGTTCCAGTAATCCATCAGCAAAGACGTATCCTCCCGGACCAGACGAAGCTGAACGGTCAAATAATACAGGAAAAGCGGGAAGGTACCGATCAGAAACGCGCTCCACTGGAACTTTTTCCGGATCGAAAACAACACTCTGCCGTCCAGAGACACCTCCGCGCCGTGCAGCCGCAGAGCAAGATCGTGCGAATGCCGGAGCGCCGGACGGATGGAATAGGCGGTCAGAAAAAATTCGATCATCGCATGCATGCACGCCACAAGCAAAGCGCCGAGCACGGCGAGCGTCAGGTCAAAATAACTGATCTCCAGCAGGCTCATACGGATCGCGCCCACGGCCAGCACGACGGCAGGCAGAACCATTCCGAACAAGTGCGGTCCGAAAATTCGTTTGACCGCCAGCACCGGAAGCTGGTGAAGGCGTATATAAGCTTCCTTTATTTCGTCGAGAGCGGGACTATGTTTGAGAAAAACCGCACGGACCGGCCTCATCTGACGGGCAAATACGGTCAGCTCGGCCCCTATCATCACAAGGAGCGAAACGCCTAAGATAACCAGCATGACGGACATTTCGCGACTCGTCGCCCGCAGTGCGGAATAGATCAGAACGCTGCCTACTCCCAGCACCGCAATGGCGGAGCCGATCAAGTAATTGCGGAGCAGAGCCAACAGAAGCCGCCGGTATGTATATGTTCGCAAAATGCGTCCCCTCTCCCAATCAATGGCATGTTACTCTCTTTTTATTGTACATGAGCTCTTTTATTACGGATGCACGCAAAAGGATCGCTAAACTGGCGAATTTCACTCAAAAATTCCAAATAATTCTCTTCTTGAAAATCGAATATATGTTCGGTATTCTGAATATACTACATAAGAACATACGTTTCCATATCCAAGGAGTGAGACATCATGCAGCCGCCTTTGCAAACCCGTGACGATTCGATGCTCGTTAAGCGGTATGTGCTGCTTCCGGTTCTGTTAGACGTACTGGAAAAAAACATTTCGCTGCTGGAAAGCTCCGGCAAACTTCCAGAGCCGCTGATCGGCCATCTTCGCCTGATCCAAGATCGCGTCACGGCCGACATGGCTTTTTTGCGCAAGCAGTTCCGCCGGCGGGGCATCCGGATTTACGAGGAAAGGCGCACGACAGATGGGTTGAACGTCGCTTACATATGCCGCGGGTATCACCACCGGTTTTCTTTGCTGTGGCGACTGATCCGCGCCGAAGTCGTTACCGCACTGGAGGTGTACCTGGATCCTGCCGCCGGGCCGGACACCGAAAACACCGGGCAGGCAAACATTACCGGTTGTTAACCGAATAAACGTTCGTGTATGGTTAATGATAGACGAGAACATAAGTTCCCTTTGTTCAAATTCATTTTCTCATTCCGACAAAATGGCAGGTGTTTACCGATGACCGCCTTCCCCGAGCAAGGCAAGCGCGTAATCATGCTGGCGGACTGCCAGTCTTTTTACGCATCCGTGGAAAAAGCCGCCCATCCCCAATACCGCGATAAGCCTGTCGTCGTAGCGGGCGATCCCGCCCGCCGTTCCGGCATTATTCTGGCCGCCTGCCCCCTCGCTAAAGCGCACGGCGTCACCACGGCCGAAAGGCTGGGCGAGGCCCTCCGGAAATGTCCCGAGTCCGTAGTCATCCGTCCTCGCATGGAAGAGTACATTAAAGTCTCCATGCAGATTACGGCCATTCTTCAAACGTACACCGATCTCGTGGAGCCGTTCAGCATTGATGAACAGTACCTTGATGTGACGGGGAGCCTGCATCTCTTCGGCACGCCCGTGGAAATCGCCAGAGATATCCAGCAAAAGGTGCTGCAGGAAACCGGTATATGGACGCGGATCGGCATCAGCGAAAATAAAGTGCTCGCTAAAATGGCCTGCGACAATTTCGCTAAGAAAAACCGGGAGGGCATCTACGAGCTGCCCAAAAGCGAAATCGCCAATCTCTGGGAGCTGCCCGTCAGCAAAACGTATCTGATCGGCTCCCGGATGACCCGGCATCTTAACCGCATGGGCATCCTTACCGTCGGCGACTTGGCCGGAACCCAGCTGGCCCGTCTGCGCGCCCGCTGGGGAATCAACGGGGAAGTCATCTGGCGGGTAGCTAACGGCATCGATCCTTCTCCGGTAACCCCTCAGACTCACGAGGGACAGAAGGCCGTCGGCCATCAGATGACGCTGCCCCGCGACTATGCCACGGCCGAAGAAATCAAAGTCGTGCTGCTCGAGCTCTCCGAGCTGGTATGCCAGCGCTGCCGGGCCAAAGGCTGTCAGGGCCAGGTGGTCTCCGTCGGCTGTCAGGGCGCGGATTACGACCATCCGAGCGGTTTTTACCGCCAGATGAAGCTGCCGGACCCGACGCAGCTCACCGATACGGTCTACGAAACGGCCCAGCTGCTGTTCCGCAAGCATTGGGACGGCCTCCCCGTACGCAAGGTCGGAGTCACGCTGGGAGACCTCGTGCCCGATGATCAGTACCAGCTGCTGATGTTCGGAGACGAGGAGCGCAAAATCGCTCTGGAGCGGGCAACCGATACGATCCGGCAGCGGTTCGGAAGCACCGCCATTATGCGTGCGGTTTCCGCCACTCCGGCCGGCCAGGCCAAAGACAGATCCCATAAGATCGGAGGGCATTACAAGTGAAATCTTCTTCGGCCGGTTCCAAGACAGGCAAGAAACTTCAGGGAAACGGCCTGTATGAATCGTCCCGCATGATGCTGCCCGAACACAAGGAAGCCTACCTGCGCCACCAGCGGGAACTGAACCGCCGGGCTCACCCGTCGCTGGAAGACGAAGAGCGCCAGCGCATAGGCAGTCTTCTGGCCCGGGCGAAGACAACAGGGCGGGTGCTTACCCTGACGGTATACGGCCCTTTCGAGGACGAGGAAATAACCGGGATCGTCCGGCGCATCGACCCTCTGAAACAGGAAATCCATCTTGAAGCGCCGGGAAATGTGCGCCGGCTCGCTTTTGACGATATTCTCAAAATCAGCGATTAAAAGCCCGGTTTCCGGGGACAAAGTAAAATCTGGAATAACTGCTCAGAATACTAGGATTAAAGCAAGGCTTTTCGGACAAATCTGCGGCAACAAATGAAAAAGTAAAAAAACCGTCTCTCTTCTTTATCGAAGAATAGGCGGTTTTTTTGTAGATGGGCACGAAAAATAACGGAACCTTCCGTGTCTACTCCTCTGCAGGAGCGGCCTGCTTTTTTTAACGGAACATTCCCCACAGCTTTAATAAATGGAACGTGTTGTTGGGGTCGATTTTTTGGGCGATGACAAAATCGATCAGAGACGACGACTGGGCCTGGGTAAGCGGTTCGCCCAGCACTTTGGAAAACTGGGCGACGAAAGCGGCGACTTTCTGACGGTTTTGCAGATCGTACTTCGTGACCCCTTCCAGCAGTCGTTTAACGCGTTCTTTAATTTCCGGGTTTTTCATTTTCCATTTCACGCGTTCGACCAGAGCCGGATCGATACCATATTGCTGATAGCTCACTTGAACACCTCCCCGTTATCCATCCCTGCTAACATATGTCGGCAGCGGCCCGGATGTGCCTAGATTTTATGGGTGGAAAAGCTTACGGCCCGTACCCCGCGGGATCGCACTCTCGTCTAAGTCTCATTCAGAAAGACGACTCACCGGAATTTCCGACCCCGGTCACCAAACACGGGCCGCCTCACGCAGCAAAGAAGCGATTCGACTACGGCAGGAACAGTGGTCAACCACATGTGACGACGTCAGACCCCGATGCGCCGGAAGCATCACGCGGCACAAAAAAAACCGATCGGCAGCTGCCGGTCGGTTTCTGTCTATCTAAGCCGTTTATCAGTCCATAATATCCCCGTCAAAAATAAGCTCTCGCTGGAGAAAGTCACGAAGCGGAATATACTCCGCCGCCGTCCAAAACTCCGGCCGCGCTACAAGCTCGGCCGCATCGTCACGGGCCAGCTCCATCGTTTCGAAGTCGACCATCATGTCGGCGATCCGGAAGTCGGGCAGGCCGCTCTGCTTCGTGCCGAAGAAATCTCCGGGCCCGCGAAGCTCCAGATCCCGCCGGGCGATTTCGAAGCCGTCCGTCGTATCCGTCATCGCCTGCATCCGCTCCTTGCCGACTTCGGTTTTCGGATCGGCGATCAGGACGCAGAACGACTGGTGCTCCCCGCGTCCGACCCGGCCCCGCAGCTGATGCAGCTGCGACAAGCCGAACCGGTCCGCGTCGTATACGACCATGAGTGTCGCATTCGGCACGTCCACACCGACCTCGATGACCGTGGTGGATACGAGCGTGTGGATTTCGCCGTCCTTGAACCGGTGCATGATCTCGTCCTTCTCGGCCGCGGCCATCCGCCCGTGCAGCAGCCCGACCTTTAGATCGGGGAATGCCTGCTGAAGCTGGACGTGTACGTCTATCGCGTTCTGCACGTCCAGCTTCTCCGACTCCTCGATCAGCGGGCAGATCACGTAAGCCTGGCGGCCCGCATCCGCTTCCCGGCGGATAAAGCCGAGCACCCGGTCGAACATCTCGTGACGCACCCAATACGTTTTGATCGGTTTGCGCCCCTTCGGAAGCTCCCGGAGCGTCGAGACGTCAAGATCGCCGAACGCGGTAATCGCCAGCGTCCGGGGAATCGGCGTCGCCGTCATCGTAAGCACGTCGGGGTTCATCCCTTTGCGCCGCAGAATGCTGCGCTGGTTTACCCCGAACCGGTGCTGCTCGTCGGTGACGACAAGCCCCAGTTTGCGGAAGAAGACGTCTTCCTGGATGAGGGCATGCGTGCCGACCAGAATGTCGAGCATGCCCATTTGCAGGGACGCGAGAAGCTCCCGCCGCTGGCGGGCGGTCGTGCTTCCGGTGAGCAGGGCGACCTGCAGCCCGTAGGGCTCGAACATGGCCGTCAGCGAGCGGTTATGCTGTTCGGCAAGGATCTCCGTCGGCACCATCAGAGCGCCCTGGCAGCCGGCCGTTACCGTCGCGTAGAGCGCCGCCGCGGCGACGACCGTCTTGCCCGCTCCGACATCGCCCTGAAGCAGGCGGTTCATCGTGTAAGGCTCCTGCATGTCCTGCAGGATCTCCGCGATGACCTTCTTCTGCGAGGGCGTCAGCGTGAACGGCAGGCCGCGCACGAAGGCGCGCACCTTCGGGAGATCCACCTGCTGCGCGAGCCCGTCGGCGCGGTTACGCGTGATGGCCCGGAAGGCGTGCATTTTGAGCTGAAACAGGAACAGCTCCTCATACACCATCCGGCGCCGGGCCTCGTTCCCGTCCTCCGTTCCCTGGGGGCGGTGAATGATCTCCATGGCTCTTCTGCGGGGCAGCAAGCGGTATTTGCGCAGCAGTTCCGCCGGCACGATCTCGCTTACCATGGCGCTGTACTGAGTAAGAGCCTGAGCCGTCGCCTTGCGCATAAAATGCTGAGTAAGGGAGCCTCCAACGGAATAGACCGGCTGCAAAGTGCCGGTCTTGGAAGTTCCCCTATCGGGAAATTCGGAATCCGAAACCGTCATCTGATGACGGCGCTGGTCCCACTTGCCCGTCAGGACAATTTCACGCCCGGGAGCAAGCTGGTCTTTCAGGAACGGCCGGTTAAACCAGACGGCGGTAACAAAAAAGTGGTCAATGACCACTTTGCAGCTAAGCCTGTTTTTGCGGCCGTATCTTTGCAGGACAGGCTCGGACATGATCTTGCCCTGCACGGTAATTTTCTCTCCGTCTTTGACCTGGGTCAAATCGCGGATGGAATAATCTTCGTAGCGGAACGGGTAGTACTCGAGCAGATGAGCAACACGGGTAATGCCAAGAGCCTGCAGTTCTTCGGCCTTCTGTCCGCCGATTCCGCGGACTTCCGTAACCGGAATTTCGTTAAGTTCCATGTCAGGCCGGACTCACGAATGCAGCTACGGTTCCCGGTCCCGCATGGGTTCCGATAACCGGACCTATGGTGATATACTGCATGCTCTTGATCGTAAAGTTCTGCTCGATAAGGCGGTACAGCTCTTCCGCCGCTTCCGTGTTGTTCGCGTGTGCCACGCTGATGTGAATGTCCCCGCCGGGAATGTCCCGTCGCATCATTTCGATGATCCGGGCCATCGCCTTCTTCTGCCCGCGCACTTTATCCACCGAAGCGATTTCTCCCTCGGGATCTACGGACAGAATCGGCTTAATGTTGAGCAAGGAACCGATCAAAGCGGACGCTTTGCCGATTCTGCCCCCTTTTTGCAAATATTCGAGCGTGTCGACGAGGAAGTAGATGACGAACGATTCGCGGATTTTCCGCACGATCTCCACGCATTCTTCCAGGCTTTTGCCTTCCCGGGCCGCTTCTGCGGCGGCCACGACAAGGGCGCCGATTCCGTAACACGCCGTTTTGGAATCAATCACTTGTACGCGGTCTTCCTCGTCCAGCATCGACTTGGCCAGCAGGGCGGATTGGTACGTTCCGCTCATGGCAGACGACAGATGGATGGACAAAATTGTGACCTCGGGATCTTCGGCCAGCAGTTTCTCATAGAGCGCAAGAAACTCCGCGGGCGAAGGCTGAGAGGTTGTCGGCATGCTGTGAGCGGCGACCAGCTTATGATAAAACTGCTCCGCATCCAGGGTAACCGCATCCAGATAAGTTTCTCCGTCGAGGTGGATTTTGAGCGGAACCATTTCAATACCGAGTTTTTCACGGGTAGCTTTCGGAATATCCGACGTGCTGTCCGTTACAATACGAACACGGCTCATATGCAAACCCCTCTCTTACTCTACGGAAAATATATAGGCGTACAGCGGCTGTCCGCCCGGATGAAGCTCGATCTCCACATTCGGATACTGGGCTTCGATATAAGCGGTAAGCTGCTCCGTCTGCTCGTCGCCGGCATCCTCGCCCGTCAGGATCGTCACGATCTCGGCTTCGCGGATCATATGATCCAGAAGCTTCCGGCTCGCTTCGACAAGCTCCGGTTCGGATACGACGATTTTGCCGTCCTCAATGCCGATAAAATGGCCCTCTTTGATTTCGATGCCGTCGATGGACGTATCGCGAACCGCAAAGGTAACCTGACCGGAACGAACGCCTCGAATCGCTTCATTCATGGTTTGTTCGTTGACGTCGGCGCCTGCTTTTTCTTGGAATGCCAGAATGGAGGCCAAGCCCTGCGGAATCGACTTCGTCGGGATGACGATAATCCGCTTGTCTTCCACAAGATCCTGCGCCTGCTTCGCGGCCATGATGATATTGGAGTTATTGGGCAGAATAAACACGGTTTCCGCATCGATCTGCTCAATCGCCTTCACAACGTCTTCCGTGCTCGGGTTCATCGTCTGTCCGCCGGACAAAACGACATCCACGCCTACGCTTGTGAAAATCTCCGTAATGCCCTGGCCCAGAGCCACGGCCACGAATCCGTACGGCTTGAGTTCTTTGGCGGCCGGCACCACCGAGCGCTGCGCTTCCTCTTCGGCGGCACGCTCGTAAACCTCAGCCGCTTCTTCCAGGATATGCGAATGCTGATCGCGCATGTTCTCGATTTTGATCCGGGTCAGATCTCCGTATTCCATGGCCAGATTCATGACTTGTCCGGGATATTCCGCATGAATATGAACTTTGACAAGCTCATCGTCCGCCACGACAAGCAGCGAATCCCCATGCTTGCCCAGTTGGCTGCGGAAATTAATTTCGTTGAATTCGAGGCCTTTCGTCTTGCCGGGAACGACCTTCAGCAAAAACTCGGTACAGTAGCCGAATTCGATGTCATCCGTAGACATATGAAGCTGTGCGGGACCCGTGCGGTCCATGTGATGGGCCTCGGGAGCGAGCTGGAGCGTTGCAATGTCCTTGTCCTTGGCGGTCTGTCCCAGTACGGGCGCATCCGCAACGATAAAGGAGGACGTATCCTCCTGCTGCTCGCCGTTCAGTGCGGAAACGAATCCTTCGTAAATGCAGACCAGGCCCTGTCCGCCCGCGTCGACTACACCTACCTGTTTGAGGACAGGAAGCATGTCCGGCGTTTTGGACAAGGTTTCGCTCGCCTGCTTCAGCACCTCTTCCACGAGCTCCGTGACGTCCGCACAGCGTCTTGCCGAGGCGACGGCATGCTTCGCCGCCTCCTTGGAAACGGTCAGTACGGTGCCTTCCACGGGCTTGACGACCGCTTTATACGCGGTGTCCACGCCCTGCTGCAGAGCCGCGGCAAACTGCTGCACATCGACCGCTTCCATATCATGCGTATACTTGGCGAAGCCTCGGAAAAGCTGAGACAGAATCACGCCTGAGTTGCCCCGCGCACCCATCAGCAATCCCTTGGACAAAGCTTCCGCCGCTTTACCGATATGTGCGGATGGCTTGCGTTTCAGTTCCTCTACGCCCGACGTAAGCGTCAGGTTCATATTCGTTCCGGTATCTCCGTCAGGGACCGGGAAAACGTTCAAACCGTTCACCCTGTCCACATTTCTGCGAAGGTTGTCAGCTCCAGCAAACACCATCTGCATAAAATCATTTCCATTTATTGTGTTAAAGCGCTTACTCAATGGTATTCTCCTTCCTGATTACCGGGATACCCTAACCCCTTGAACGAATATGTGAACTTCATCTACATGCAGACCCACTACTTCATTTAATACATACTTCACTTTGGTCTGGACGTTGTGCGCCACCACGGATATTTTGGTTCCGTAACTTACAATAATGTATAGATCAATCTCTACGCGGTCCTGTTCGCGGCGTACTTCCACACCCCGTCCCAGATTATCCCGTCCGAGCAATTCTGCAATGCCATCTTTTAATTGTTTGCGCGAAGCCATACCGACCAGACCGTAACAATCCAATGCGGCGGAACCCGCAAGTACGGCGATCACTTCATCGGTTACATGAATTTTACCTAATTCGTTGCTTACCTCGATTGGCATGAAAATACCAACTCCTTCAAAAAGGGTCAATAGGACTAATCCTCATTGTACTATAACCTATGGAATAAATAAATGACAAAAATGGCGCCTATTCGTTGACTATCTCTTTTTCGCTGTGCTATTATATTTAAGTGTGTTTATTGAATGCGGTAGAACGAAGCAAACCGATGCCCTGAACTTAAACAGGCCGACGAGCCACATGCTAACAAAAGCTGCCTTGCTGTGTGTTAGGTTTAGGCTTGCCATGCTGGCAGTTTCGTATACTTATAAGGAGGTGTCATTCATGTCTCGCAAATGCTATATTACTGGCAAATCCCCGAAATCCGGAAACCATGTTTCCCACGCGAACAACAAAAACAAGCGTACATGGGGCGTTAACGTACAAAAAGTACGCATCCTGGTGGACGGCAAACCGAAGCGCGTTTACGTCAGCACCCGTGCCCTGAAATCCGGCAAAGTGGAACGCGTATAACGATCGCTGTAGCGAAAGACAAAAAGCACCGTAACGGGTGCTTTTTTTCGTGCCTTTTAACAGGCGCAACGGCTGCAGCTATTAATTTTTGCTGAACGTGTTCAGTACGGCCTTGACAAAACCGCCCAAAAATTTCGGCAGCTTGACTGTGTAGAATTTCATCCTCTACCCCTCCTTCATGATTGCCGGCAAACCGCTCTCATCGATTCCAGTATATTCGCACATGCCCGAAAATGTGCTTGCCCCCGAAAACGAATACGCGGCTTTCACTCCCCTGCTGCGTGGGCATCCTGGCATCCTTTTATCCCATAAAAAAAAGGTTACAAGAATGCTTAAATTCTCGTAACCAAGTGTATGCCCCCGCCGGGGGATTTATGACACGTCCGTTCTGCAGCGGCCGCCGGACAAATGCGGCGGGCTTTAATTTCCCGCGGATTCGCGGATCAGGCGGATCGCTTCCGCGCGGTCGGGCCGGCCGAACACCGCATTGCCGGCAACCGCCATGGTAGCGCCTGCCTCAGCGACCAGCGGTGCGGTCTTTTCGTTGATTCCGCCGTCCACTTCGATCTCCACGTGATCCAGTCCACGTTCCCGGAGCTTGCCGCGAAGGTCGCGGATTTTGGAAAGCATGCCCGGTATAAAGGACTGCCCTCCGAAGCCCGGGTTAACGGTCATGATGAGGACCAGGTCCAAATAGTCTTCCAGCACATGTTCGATAGCGGACAAAGGAGTGGCGGGATTCAGGACGACTCCGGCCTTGACCCCGTGCTCCTTGATCTGATGAAGCGTGCGGTGAAGGTGAGGACACGTCTCCACATGCACGGAGATCAAATCTGCGCCCGCTTTGGCGAAGTCTGCGATATATCTTTCGGGCTGCTCGATCATCAGGTGTACATCGAGCGTTAGCGACGTATGAGGCCGGATCGCGGATACGATAGGAGGGCCCAGCGTGATATTCGGCACGAAGTGACCGTCCATGACGTCGACATGTATCCAGTCGGCGCCCGCTTTCTCAACCTCGCGAATTTCTTCACCAAGCTTGGCGAAGTCGGCGGACAGAATGGATGGAGCTATGCGCAGCATCTTAGTACCTCCTCTTTTTCTCTTTCATTTCTTGCAAAAACTGCAAATAATGCTCGTAACGGCTTGCGGCGATTTCTCCCTGCTCCACGGCGTCGCGGACTTTGCAGCCCGGTTCGTGAAGATGCAGGCAGCCCCGGAACTTGCACGTTTCGGCATAAGACTGGAATTCGCGGAAGCAGGACCCGAGGTCTTCGGCTTCCAGTTCGACAAAGTCAAGCTGACTGAAGCCCGGCGTGTCCGCGACATATCCGCCCTTGGCGAGCGGAATCAATTCCACATGCCGCGTCGTATGCTTTCCCCGGCCCAGCCGGTGGCTGATCTCGTTGGTCTGAAGATCCAGACCCGCTACGATCGCATTCAGCATGGACGACTTGCCGACCCCGGACTGCCCGGCGAATACGCTGATTTTGCCGTCCAGGTATTCCGCAACCTGGTCGACGCCTTCACCCTGCCGCGAGCTCGTCAGCATGACGGGGTAACCGATCTTGCGGTACAGCTCGACCGCGTCGGTAAGCCAGCCGGGCATGGGCGGAGCGACAAGGCCGGCGGAAGCGGATGAAGCCGTTAGTTGGACAGCTTCGCCCTCTTCCGCACTTTCAGCGGCACTTTTTTCAGAAGAGTCATCCGCAAGATCAACCAGATCCGCTTTGGTCAAGCAAATAGCCGCATGCAGTCCCGTATTCTCGATGTGGACGAGAAACTTATCCAGCAGTTGCAGGTTCAGATCCGGCTCCACAACCGAGAAGACGAGCATGGCCGTGTCCACGTTCGCGATGGGCGGGCGAATCATTTCGGATGTCCGCGGGTCGATCTCCGTCACCGTTCCTTCGCCGTTCTCCGTCGCTTCGTACTTTATCCGGTCTCCGACCAGCGGTGAAATCCCTCTTTTCTTGAAAACGCCTCTGGCCCTGCACTGCACGAGAGAATCGGAGCCGAGCCGGCTTCCCTCCGGTAGGACATAGTAGTACCCGCTGAGCGCTTTTACGATCAAACCTTGGGGCATTGCGGATCTCGTCCTCCTTTTTGAATCCCGATGTCGGTTCTAGTCATCTTTATCTTTGTTTTTATCCTTGTCTTTGTCTTTGTCTTTCTCCTTGCCTTTGCCCTTCTCTTCTCCGCCGCCGGAAACAAGCTTGGAGCCTCCGTTCTGCTGCATCGAAGTCTGCCCTCCGGTCTGCTGAGGAGTCGGTGTAGGCGAGGGACTGCCGGCCTGCTGGTTCAAGAAATCCTGGTAAGTCCGCGTCGTCACATTGACGACCTTGTCGTCTTCCTTGACGGTGATGACGGCGTTTTTGTCCGGTGCCACGATCACTTTAACATCGACTGCCGACGGCGAGGAGATGGTCTCGGTCCGGTATTCGCGGTTGTCGCCCTGGGCGTCGCTCACAAGCACCTTGAACGTGGATTTCTTTCCTTCCGACGAAGGAACCAGCGGCACGTTGACAACCATCTGTCCCGCTTCCTGCGGCATGCCGGAGCTTACGATCAAGCCGATGGCCTGGCCGACGGGAACGTCGTTATCCGGCTCGTAAGGGAACTGCTTGATGACTTTGCCTTTGGCGACTTTATAGCTGGGCTCTTCGGTGACCGCTCCCACCTTTAACTTGCTGACGCTAATCCGGCTGATGGCTTCTTCCTTCGACAGGCCGACAAGTGCAGGCATCTTGATCGTTTCTTTGCCTTTGCTTGCGATCAGCTTGACTGCGGCCGCGGCCGGATTCAGTTCTTCGCCTTCGCGCGGGGTCTGCTCCAGAACCGTATTCGCTTCCTGGTCTTCGGAGTACCGGTACGTAATCGAGATCTGATCCTCCTTGAGACCGAGCCCCTGGATCAGTTGAGCCTTGGCGTCATCCACGTTGTGATTGACCACCGAAATCATTTTCTTTAATTCAGGCCCTTTGCTGACCTTGAGTTTGACTTTCGTCTGCTCTTTGGCTTTCATCCCGGCCTGCGGATTCTGGTCGATAACGACTCCCGCGGGCTGCGGGTCGGCGACCTCTTCCACTTCGTAACCGAGCTTGGCGGCGGTCAGCTTTTCCTGGGCCTTCTGCAGCGTATCTGTTTTGACGTTAGGGACCGGAACCTCGGCAACGACTACTTTCCCCTGTACGTAATAAATAGCGCCGGCCAGCAGCAGAGCGATCAGGACGAGTATCGTGACCCACAGGCCTGTCTTTTTCTTTTTCTTCGGGGGCGGGGACGATTTGGATGCGGCGGGCTCCGTTTTGCCCTTGACCTCCGATTCCTCCGCATCATCCTCGTCATCGAATATTTGCACCTGCTGATTAGGACGGATGGCGGGGAGAACGAGCGTGTTCTCGTCATCGTCATGATCGTCGTGATGAAAGCTTATTTTAGGTTCGTTGCGGCGTTCGGGCTGCAGACAGGTTTCCAGATCCTCCATCATGGCGCGGGCGGATTGGTACCGCTCATCGGGCTTTTTGCGCACCGCTTTGAGAATGATATTCTCCAGACTTTGCGGAATCATCGGATTAATCCGCCTCGGATCCTCAGCGTCTTCCTGCAGATGTTTCAAAGCCACACTGATCGGGCTTTCGCCGTGAAACGGAAGCTCGCCCGTCAGCATTTGATACATCACGATCCCAAGCGAATACAGATCCGATTTTTCTCCCGTATTGGTTCCTTTCGCATGCTCCGGCGAGAAATAGTGAACCGAGCCGACGACGGAACCCGTCTGTGTGATCGTAGAAGAAGTAGCCGCGCGGGCGATTCCGAAATCCGTCACTTTGACGCGACCGTTTTTTCCGATCAGAATATTATGAGGTTTAATGTCCCGATGAATAATTCCGTTATGATGCGCATGCTCCAGAGCATCGCAGATTTGGGCCGCATAATGAACGGCTTCCTCGACAGGCAGCGGGGCCCGCTCTTTGATAATTTCGTTCAGCGTCTTCCCCTCGATATATTCCATCACGATGTAATGGAGATCGCCTTCCTGACCCACGTCGTAAATGCTGACCACGTTAGGATGGGAAAGCGAAGCCGCCGCCTGGGCTTCCCGGCGGAAACGGCGGATGAACTCTTCGTCGTTCACGTACTGCTGGCGGAGCATTTTGACGGCCACCTTGCGGTGGAGCAGGATATCGAGCCCTTTGTAGACAAGAGCCATTCCTCCGCCGCCAATGCGTTCCAGAATTTCGTAGCGGCCACCAAGCTTCGTTCCAATCATGCGGGATCCCCTCCCGAAGCGGGTCCTGAGTCTCCCGACGCAAGAATGATCGTGATGTTGTCGTCTCCGCCCGCATCCAGAGCAGCCTGAAGCAGGCTTTGAGCCATGGCTTCCAATTCGGATTCCCCGCGCACGATCGACAGGATCGTCTGGTCGTCGACCATTCCGCTCAATCCGTCGCTGCAAAGAAGGAGAATATCTCCGCTCTCCAGGCTCAGATGCTGAACGTCTGGCTGCGCATCAGGTTCCGTCCCCAGCGCCCTGGTAAGTACGTTGCGTCGCGGATGGCGCTCCGCTTCGTCCGGTGTCAGTTGGCCGTTCTTCAAAAGTTCGTTCACCAGAGAATGATCCTCCGTCAAACGGAGAATAGAGGGCCCGCTTATTTTATAGGCGCGGCTGTCTCCGATATGCCCCAGGACGGCCAGCTGTCCGGATGCCAGGAGAACGACGACGGTCGTGCCCATTCCCTGAAGCTCTTCCCTGGCGGAGGCATATTCGAACACCTTGCGGTTGGTCGAACGGATCGCTTCCTTCACGGCAAGCTTGCACTCTTCGACCGTCATCGAGGAACTCAGGGATTTGAGTTCTTCCCGGATGATATCGATGGTCATCTGACTGGCGACGTCGCCCGCCTGATGACCGCCCATTCCGTCGGCCACAATGGCCAGGGAATACCCTCCGACGTCATGCTGAATAACGGCTCTGTCTTCATTTACGGACCGGACTCGGCCGGTATCTGTCACACTCACCATTTTCATCCGCATTTCACTCCGTTATTTCGCTTCCATATGCTTGGCCCGCAGTTGTCCGCAGGCGGCGGCAATGTCGCTGCCCTGCTCACGGCGTATGGTCGCGTTGATTTTGTTGCGTTCCAGAATGCGCTGGAAGTTAAAAATATCGTCGCGCGTCGTACGCACGTAATCCCGCTCCTGCACGTAATTGACCGGAATCAGGTTAACGTGGCACATCGGCAGTTCCTTCAGAACTTCGGCGAGTTCCTCGGCATGCTCGGCCTGGTCGTTCACGTTGCCCATCAGAGCGTACTCGAACGTGATGCGGCGGCCCGTTTTGGCCATGTAATATTTGCACGACTCGATCAGATCGGCGAACGGGAACCGGCGGTTAACCGGCATTAACTTGGAACGGAGCGCATCATTGGGCGCATGGATGGAAATCGCCAAATTGATCTGCGTATCCTCGTCCGCAAACCGGTAAATGTTCGGCACGATACCGCTGGTCGAAACGGTGATGTGGCGCTGGCCGATATTCAGGCCCTTCGGATGAATCATAATGTTTAGAAACTTCATCATCGCATCGTAGTTCTCGAACGGTTCGCCGATTCCCATGATGACGATGGAGCTCACGCGCTCTCCGGTCGCATCGAGGAGCTGCTGCGCTTTGACAATCTGGGCGACGATTTCGCCCGCGCGCAAATCACGCTTCAATCCGCCGAGTGTGGAGGCGCAGAACGTGCAGCCGATTCGGCAGCCGACTTGAGTCGTCACACATACGCTGTTGCCGTAGCTGTGCTTCATGATCACGGTCTCGATCGCGTTTTTGTCCGCCAGCTCGAACAGGAACTTCACCGTTCCGTCCTTCGACTGCTGCTTGGCGATTTCGGTCAGCGTGACGAAGGAAAAGCCGGCCTTCAATTTATCGCGAAGCGCCTTCGACAAATTCGTCATTTCCTCGAAGTCCGTGACACGTTTCACATACAGCCAATCGAAAATCTGTCCGGCACGGAAGGCCGGCTCTTTGTTCTCCTCGGTCCACTGCTTCCAGTCTTCCAGACTGTAGTCGTACACAAAAGGTTTATCTACTTGCAAGGTTTTATTTTTCACAGTAATCACACCTAACTTATTTTCCAAATAAAAAAATGGGTTATCCAGCCGAATCCTTCCTATTTTAGCATAAAAGACGGCTGAACACACTAGAGCTCGGCGTGCGAGTCCAGTGTCTCTTGTAGGCAGCGGAAGAAGCTGCCCCCTCCTAGCGTGCGAAGCTGCGGACGGAGCGTTTAGCGGGTTCATCCGGCTGCCCGATGCAAAATCGCCAAACGGATGAGCCGGACGGCAGAGGGAGAACAGCCTGCGGACGGCTCCTCCCGAACGATATCGCAATGCGGATCGGGGCTGCTTCCTCACCCATCCCGTTCTTTTTATCCGCCGCTTACGCCAAGCGCCGGATCCGGGCGATAAAAAAGCCGTCGGTCCCGTACTGGTCCGGCATAATCGAGATCATGCCCGAAGCCGCCTGCTCCAGAGGCGCGGATTCCGGCCAGCCTGTTGTCGGAATCGGATCAAGGACAAAATCGGGATGAGCCTCCAAGAAGCGGGCCACCGCGTCCTCGTTCTCCGTCCGCTCGATTGTACATGTGCTGTAGACAAGCACACCGCCGGGTTTGAGCAGACCGTGAACAGCCTCCAGGATGCTCTGCTGGACGGCCGCGATCCCGGCGATGTCCTCCTCCCGCTTGCCCCATTTCAGGTCGGGCTTCCGGCGGATGACGCCGAAGCCCGAACAGGGAGCGTCAAGCAGGATGCGGTCAAACGAAGCCGGCTCGAATTCCCCGGCAAGTTCCCTGGCATCCTTCACCAAGGTATGGACCGACTTCAGGCCCAGCCTCTGGGCCTGTTCGTCGATCAGCCGCTTTTTGTGAGGATGCAGGTCGCAGGCCCACACCGTGCCGGTGTCGTCCATCTTCTCCGCGATGTGCGCCGTTTTGCCGCCCGGAGCGGCACAGCAGTCCAGGACGGTCATGCCTGCCTCCGGCCGAAGCGCTTCGGCAACGAGCATGGAGCTTTCGTCCTGGATGGAGTAGTCGCCCTGGCCGAAGCCCGGCGTCAGCGCCATGTTTCCGCCCGAGGATACGACAATGCCAGCGGGGGACAGTGCCGAAGGCTCGGCGTCGAATCCGCCCAGCCGCAGCTGCTCCAGCAGCGCATCGGGATGCTGGCGGCGTGTATTCGCGCGGATGCTGATGTGCGGCGGTTCGTTGTTCGCCTTGCAAATGCGCTCGCACGCTTCGGCGCCGTACTGCAGGGTCCAGCGCCGGACCAGCCACTCGGGATGGGAATGTTCGAGCGAAATGCGCTGGGTGTCCGTCATCCCTTGCGGAAGCGTCAGCTCCGCACGCTGGCGGATAGCGCTGCGCAGCACGCCGTTGACCATGCCGGAGATGCCCTGATGGCCACGACGCTTCGCTATGTTAACGGCTTCGCTGACAACCGCGTGGTCGGGCACACGTTCCAGATACAGGAGCTGATACAAGCTCATCCGGAGCAGACTGCGTACCCAGGGCTGAAGCTTGCCGAGCCCCTTGGTCACCAGTTTCGCCAAGTAATAGTCGATTGTATTCCGTCTCTGGATCGTTCCGTACACAATTTCCGTAGCCAGAGCGGCATCCGGACGCGGGAGATCCGCTTCGCGCAGTATCTGATTCAGCTTGAGGTTGCTGTAGGAACCCGCTTCCTCGACGCCTGTCAACACGCTGAGCGCAGCGTCGCGCGCCGTTTTTTTTACATTCTCTCGTTTCGGTTTTGCGGCCTGGCTGTTTCTCCGGTCGGTCCGAGAACGGCTTGCCGGACCGCTGGCGCCCCCGGCTTGTCCCTTCCGGTTATCCGGCTCATTTTTTTTCACGGGACTTGCACACATCCTTTGCTTATTAAAATCGTACGTATGCGGCTCCCGCTTTAGAATCATCGCTTGGCAGGGACTTATGCATCGTTTACGGAAAAACGCAGGAACCGTCGGTCATTTACCGAAAATTCCTGCGCATTGCGTGCCACGCGTCTGCTATTCACCCAAAACGGTGCCTTTCTCCATGGAACTTCCCCGTACAAGCTGAGCCGCTTCCATGGCCTTCTTGCCGGCAGGCTGGACATTCAGCAGTTTCAGGCTTCCATCGCCCGTAGCCACTTCGATCCCGTCTTCGTCCGCTCCGATAACCGTGCCTGGCTTAAGCCCTGCGCCGGTCGAGCTTTCCGACGTTCTATCCGCGCTTGGCGCGAGGTCTTCGGGCTTTTTGCACACCCATACTTTCAGGATTTCCCCGTTCCAGGTCGTATAAGCGCCCGGAAAAGGATTTAATCCGCGAACCAGATTCCAGATATCCTTGGAAGACCGGTTCCAGTCGATTTTCTCGTCTTCGCGGTTGATATTCGGCGAGTATACCGCTTGCGAATCATCCTGCGGAACAGCCTGGACCGTACCCGCAATCAATTCGGGCAGCGTGCGCTTAAGCAGATCTGCGCCCGCCAGGCTAAGCTTGTCGAACATCGTGCCGGTCGTATCGTCATCCCCGATCGGAACTTCAATCTTGCTGATCATATCTCCCGTATCCAGCCCCACCGCCATGTACATGATGGTCACGCCCGTCACCTGCTCGCCCTGTATGATTGCATGGTGAATCGGAGCGCCCCCCCTGTATTTCGGCAGAAGGGAGGCATGGATATTGATGCAGCCAAGGCGGGGAATGTCGAGCACCGCCTTGGGCAGAATTTGGCCGTATGCGGCCGTCACGATAAGATCCGGAGCAATTCTCCGGATTTCATCGACCGTGTCGGATGTGCGCAGCTTCTCCGGCTGAAACACCGGGATGCCGTGCTTCTCGGCCTCTACTTTGACGGGAGGCGGCGTCAGCACGCGCTTGCGCCCTTTCGGCCGGTCCGGCGGTGTAACGACGGCAGTCACTTCATAGCCGCCCTCGATAAGCGTCCTCAAGGAAGGAACCGCGAAGTCCGGGGTTCCCATAAAAATCAGCTTCACGGTCAGTGGTCCTCTTTCTCTTCGAGTTCAGGGCGGTACAGACGGATCGCCAGATCCGTGAACAGGACACCGTTCAAGTGGTCCACTTCGTGCATGATGCAGCGGGCCAGCAGTTCTTCGCCTTCGAGTTCGAACTCTTCGCCGTTGCGGTCCTGGCCTTTCACTTTTACCTTGAAGGGGCGCTTGACCTCTCCTTCAAGTCCCGGAATACTCAGGCAGCCTTCCGGTCCGATCTGCTCGCCGCTTTGTTCGACAACGACCGGATTGACGATCTCAATCAGTCCGTTCTCGTCTCCCACGTCCATCACGATGACACGCTTGAGAATGCCCACCTGCGGGGCGGCCAGGCCGACGCCCGGCGCATCGTACATCGTATCCGCCATATCGTCGAGCAGTTTATGGAGGTTGGAATTAAATTTCGTTACCTGTTTGGCGGTTTCCCGCAGCACAGAGTCTCCTTCTTTAACAATCATGCGAATGGCCATTCCATCCACCTGCTTTCTTTAAAGTCATTCTATGAGGGCAAGGGCCTTAGCCCTTGAATGGGTTTAAGAGATCCGTATGAGTTTCCCGCCGCTTATATACGCGTTAATCGGCACGGGCATCCATCCGGTTCTGTCTTACACCGGGCTTTCCGTTCCGGAACACGCGGACTACATGAGCATTTGAGGATCGACATCCACGCTGATCGTCAGCTTATCTTTCGTCGTCCTCTCGGCAAATTCATCCAGAACCTTGGCCACAATACGGGAAGCGGACGCCTCCCCACGATATTTTACCACGCATTGGAACCGATATCTATCCTTGATCCTCGGAATGGGCGAAGCGACCGGACCCAGCACATTCATAAAAAAGTCCTCCCCCGTACTGGACGCAAAAACGTTCTCCTGCTCGGCGGCCCCGAGCTCCCGGAGACGCTGGGCCACCGCTTCCGCGGTCCGGACCAGAAGCGGCACCTGCTCGTGGGTCAAGGTGATGAGAATAAGCCGGCAGTACGGCGGATAGCCGAGCTTCCGGCGGTGCGGAAGCTCCTCCTCCACGAAACCTTCGTAATCGTGGTGGCTCGCCGTAATGACGCTGTAGTGCTCCGGCGTATACGTCTGGACGAACACTTCGCCGGGTAGTTGATGGCGCCCAGCCCGCCCCGCCACCTGCGTAAGCAGTTGGAAGGTTCGCTCGGCGGAACGGAAGTCGGGCAGGTTCAGCACTGTATCGGCCGCGATAACGCCGACAAGGGTAACATCGGGGAAGTCCAGTCCTTTGGCGACCATCTGGGTGCCGAGCAGGACGTCCGCCTGTTTGTTGCGGAACATCGTCAGCCACTTCTCGTGAGAACCTTTCTCCGTCGTCGTGTCCACATCCATCCGGATGACGCGGATGCCGGGAAAGAGCTTCACGAGCTCTTCCTCGACCCGCTGGGTTCCGGTTCCGAAATGCCGGATATGCTCCGACCCGCAATCGGGACACAGCTCCATCTGCCTTTCGGCATAGCCGCAGTAATGGCAGCGCAGCGTCCGCGACACCTGATGATACGTCAGCGAGATATCACAGTGCGGACAGCCGGCTACATAGCCGCACGTCCTGCACATGACGAATGTCGCGTATCCCCGGCGGTTTAGCAGGAGAACCGTCTGTTCGCCTTTGAGGAGCCGTTCCTCCAGCCCCCGGTGAAGAAGCCGGCTGAACATGGACCGGTTCCCGCTGCGCAGTTCCTCCCGCATATCGACGATATGCACGGGCGGAAGAGGGCGTCCGGCCACCCGGGACTTCATTTTGAGCAGCTTGTATTCCGGCTTGCCGCCGGGGGCCACCTTCGTTTTCTGAATGCTTTCAAGCGAAGGAGTCGCCGATCCCAGTATCACGGCCGCTCCGTTATAACGGGCTCTCCAGGCGGCGATATCCCGTGCGTGATACTTCGGGCTCTCTTCCTGTTTGTATGAAGATTCATGCTCTTCATCGATGATAATCAGACCCAGCTTCCGGAACGGGACGAACACGGCCGAACGGGCCCCGATGACAACCCGGACCTGGCGTCTCATAATTTTGCGCCATTCGTCGAAACGCTCTCCCAGCGACAGCCGGCTGTGCATCACGGCGACCTCATCTCCGAAGCGGCCTTTAAACCGCTCCACCATTTGGGGAGTCAGTGAAATCTCCGGCACGAGCACGATCGCTTCCCGTCCCTGTTCCAGACAGCGGCTGATGGCCTGCAGGTACACTTCCGTCTTCCCGCTGCCTGTTACCCCTTGGAGCAAGTAAACCTGGTGGCTGCGGCTGTCCAGCGTGGCGGCAATGTCGTCATAAACGGACTGCTGTTCCCGCGTCAGCGGCAGCGGCTTCGTTTCTTCAAAATGGCGGTTCGCATACGGGTCCCGCATCACTTCTACTTCACGCAGGCCAATCCAGCCTTTGTCCGCGAGTCCTTTCACCGTACCGGCGCCGACCTGGAGCTTGTCCATCAGTTCCGTCAGGCGGATCGGCCGGGGGTTCTCATGCAAATAGCGCAGAACCTCTTTCTGCTTATGGGAACGGGCAGGAAGTTCTTCCGCGATGGCCAGCAAATCGGCGGAACCGCCCGATCCCGGAGCGTTGCCGGACGTCCCGGCAGCTTGGGTTTCCATCGCGGCTTCCGAGACTTCGGGGGCTCCGGACGAAAATACCGTCAGAGCTTTCTTCGTCGCGAGCCTGTCCTTCATCCCCTGGGTTTCGACAAGCTGACCCTCGTCCAGCATTTGACGGATCAGCCCGCCGTCTTCCGGAAAGGCATCCAGAAGGTCTTCCATCTTCGCTTTTCCTTTTGAGCGCAAATAATTCAAAATGTTCTCCTGGGCCGGCAGCAAAAGCAGAAGCTCCGTTCCGCCCGCGCTTCCTGCTTCCGCGGCTTGAACGAAGCGTTCATACTTGGCTTTCAGCGCCCCGGGAAGCATGGCTTGCAGAGCGGTTACTTCGTGGCACAAATACGTGCTGCTCATCCAGTGCCCCAGCTGTACCAGTTCTTCCGTCAGAGGAGGAGCGGCGTCCAGCACATGACGGATCGCTTTCAGTCTTTTGGGATCGACCGTTGTCGTTTCGTGAAGTTCCACCACAAACCCCTGGAGCACACGGGGACCGAAAGGAACGCCGACACGGCTTCCTACTTCAACCCAGCCCTGCAGAGACGGGGGCACCGAATAATCGAATGCCCGGTTCGTCTGCTTGGCGGGGACATCGACTATCACTTTGGCGAACATGGCGTTTCCCCTTTGTCTGCCCCCGGTTCCTCAGCGTCCGGTTCCGGAGGTTCCGCTCCCTGCTGCCGCATCTGCTGACGGCTGGCCGCCAGCCGGACGATATGTTCGGCTATGGCATCCTTGGTCATCATGGGCGGCGCTTCCACAAGACCGCCGGCATCGAAGATGCGCACCACATTGGTGTCCGTTCCGAAACCCGCTCCTTGCATGGAGACATCGTTGGCGACAAGCAGGTCGCATTTTTTACGCAAAAGCTTATCGAGCGCATACTCGTCCACCCGTTCGGTTTCCGCCGCAAAGCCGACCACGAACTGACGGGTTTTGGCTTCTCCGAGAGCTTGAAGGATGTCGGGATTTTTAACAAGTTCGATCGTAAGGGTTTCCCCGGTTTTTTTCATTTTCTGCTCGCGCTGTTCCGAAGGACGGTAATCGGCGACCGCAGCCGCTTTGAAAACGAGATCCGTCTTCTCAAAACGAGCCATCACCTTGTCGTACATATCCAGAGCGGATGTGACGGATACTCTTTCGACGCCCGGAGGCACGGGAAGTGAAGAAGGTCCGCTGACGAGCGTGACGTTGGCTCCGAGCCGCTTGGCCGCCTCCGCAATAGCGTAGCCCATTTTGCCGGAAGAATCGTTTGTAATGTAGCGCACGGGATCGATGCGTTCGACCGTCCCTCCGGCCGTCACCAGCACGTTCCGGCCTTGAAGCGGTGTGTCCGGCTGAAAATACGCGGCGATCCGCCCGAAAATTTCCTCGGGTTCGGCCAAACGTCCTTTCCCGACATACCCGCATGCCAATTGGCCGGTTCCGGGTTCCACAAACAGAACGCCTCTTTCCTGCAGCACTTTCATGTTGCCCGCGACCGCCGGGTGCGTGTACATGTGCACGTTCATGGCAGGAGCCACCATCACCGGGGCCGTCGTAGCGAGAAGCGTCGTGCTGAGCATATCGTCCGCCAGCCCGTGCGCCATTTTCCCGATCATGTTCGCCGTCGCCGGAGCGACCACAACCAAATCCGCCCGGTCGGCCAGATCGATGTGGGAAATAACGGCCGCTTCCTTCTCGTCGAACGTATCGACGGCTACAGGCTTGCGGGTCAGCGACTGGAAAGTCAGCGGCGTAATAAACTCGACCGCGGACTTCGTCATAATCACCCGCACGTCCGCCCCTGCCTGACTCAGCTTGCTGCAAAGCGCAGCCGCCTTATAAGCGGCTATTCCCCCGCATACGCCGACTACGATTGTTTTACCTGATAACATCGGCAGTTCCCTCCCGGCTAGAAAAAAATAACAACCGCAATGGGTTGTCCTGATATCCGGTATACTTGCACCCCGCTCTTATTCAGGATCGCAGCATCCGGTTGTATACATAGAACGGCAGTCACAGGGACTGCCGCTTTGGGCCGAACGGACCGCTTGGGATCCTATTCGTCTTCTTTGGTTTCGATCTTCTCGTACTTCACAAGATCTCCGTACAATTCTTCTAGGGCCACTCCAACCTGCTTGTGGGATTTAATATCCTGCAGGTGGGTATTCGTACCGTCTCTAAGAGATCTCGCACGCTTAGCGGCGGCAACTACGAGCGAATATTTGCTATCCACTTTGTCGAGCAGTTTATCAATTGAAGGATACAGCATACTTGTCGTTCACTCTCCGATCCATTGTTCCAATCTGGGTAAAATCCGGTCGCACTTACAATGTTCAGCCATAAGAATGGACTGGATTTTGTAGCAAGCTTTGTGTACCTCGTCATTGACGATACCATAATCGTAATGCCGCATCAAACGAATCTCGTCGACAGCCACGGACATGCGGCTGCGGATAATGTCGTTCGTTTCCGTACCGCGAGTCACGATACGGTTCTCCAGCTCGGCCAGAGAAGGCGGAATCAGGAAGATAAAAGTCGCCTCAGGAAACTTCTCCTTGACCTTCAAAGCGCCCTGCACTTCGATTTCCAGGATAACGTCCTTGCCGGAGGCGAGCGTTTCTTCCACAAAGCGGCGAGGAGTGCCGTAATAATTGCCCACGTACTCGGCATGTTCCAGCATCTCGTCGGAAGCGATTAATTGTTCGAACTGGTCTTTCGATTTGAAAAAATAATTGACACCCTCCACTTCGCCTTCTCTAGGCTTGCGGGTTGTGGCGGAAACAGAATAGACCAGCTCCGGCGACATCTTGCGAAGCGCGGAACACACGGTTCCTTTGCCGACGCCCGAAGGGCCCGAGAGCACGATCAGAATTCCTCTATCCCGTTCCAGTGTATTTGTATTACTCGTCATGATCATCGTCCTTGTTAGAAAGTCGGTGAGCAACGGTCTCCGGTTGAACCGCAGATAGGATCACATGGTCGCTGTCCGTAATGATGACGGCGCGGGTTCTTCTCCCGTAAGTCGCGTCAATCAGCATATGGCGGTCGCGCGCCTCCTGAATGATCCTTTTAATCGGAGCGGATTCGGGGCTTACGATCGAAATGATACGGTTTGCCGAAACAATATTACCGAACCCGATGTTGATCAATTTGATGGCCATTGAGTTTCCTCCTCGTGACACCGTCAGCGGTTCACTCGATATTCTGTATTTGTTCTCTCATTTTCTCCAATTCGGCTTTCAGCTCAATGACCCTGCCTGACACTTCAATGTGTCCCGCTTTGGAGCCGATGGTGTTTGCTTCGCGGTTCATTTCTTGAATGAGAAAATCGAGCTTGCGACCGACAGGTTCCCGGGAACCGAGCAGCTGCCTAAATTGGCTGATGTGGCTGTGCAGCCGGGTCATCTCTTCGTCCACATTGGAGCGGTCCGCAAACAAGGCTATCTCGGCTGCGAGCCGCTGTTCATCTACCGGAACTTGATCCGTCAGCAGCTCCTGAATCCGCTGCCGCAGCTTCACGGCATATTCCCGGACGACTTCAGGGGCGTAACGTTTCATTTCGACGTTGAGATCTTCAATCATCGTCAGCCGGACGGTCAAATCTTCCGACAGGTGGGAGCCTTCTCGCTCCCTCATGCCGTTCAGCTCGGCCAGCGCTCCTTCCGTGCAGGCAACCAAAAGATCGGCGAGCGCATCGTCGTCTCCCTCGCGCTGCTCGGAAATGGCAAGCAAATCCGGCAGTTTGAGGAGATCCGACAGATGCAGCTCCCCGGCTAAGCCATGCTTCTGGCGAAGCTGCTCGGCAGCCTGCATGTATCCGTCCACGAGCGCCCAGTCGACTGTTACCGATTTATTAGAAGCGGAGTCCCGCTCAATCGTCACAAAGCAATCGGCACGGCCGCGTTTAATGAAGCGGAGCACCGTTTTCTTGATGGTGTCTTCGTAGGCCATCCATTCTTTCGGCATACGCACAGAGATGTCGCAATAGCGGTGATTCACGGTTTTGATATCAATCGACACCCGGTAGCCTTGCGAAGAAAGCGAGGCATGCCCGAATCCGGTCATACTTCGTATCATATAGGGGCTCACATCCATTAACCTATTGTAATTCATTTTAAAAGGGGGGACAAGAGCAATTCACGGCGCTCGGCTTTTTGCCAGACGTACTGTGTAAGCTGCACGCTCATGTCGTAAAACAGGAACGGTGTCATGAAATAAATGCCATTAAACAGAGGCATTGCAGCATCAAGCAGTTCTTTGGCGATAGCCACGCCTTCTTTGCGCCCCGCTTCCCCTTCGAGTCCCGTCATTCTGGCGCGCACTTCGTCCGAAAGCTGGATACCCGGAACCTCGTTGTGCAAATACTCCGCGTTCCGGCCGCTGGCCAGAGGCATGATGCCTATGAAAACGGGAACGTCCAGATGCTTGGTCGCCTCGTGCATGCGTTCGATCAGCTTCGGATCATAGACAGGCTGGGTCATGATATAATCGGCGCCGGACTCGATCTTCCGTTCCAGTCTTTGGACCGCCTTGTCCAAATATTTCACGTTCGGATTAAAAGCCGCGCCGACAATGAAATTGGCTTTCTTCTTGAGCGGCTTGCCCGAAAAAGCGATGCCTTCGTTGAGCTGTTTGATCATGCGGATCATTTCGAACGAAGTCATGTCATAGACGGAGCTTGCGCCCGGCAGATCGCCGAATCTCGCGGGATCTCCCGTCACGGCGAGCACGTGATCGATCCCCAGCGCGTGCAGGCCCATCAGGTGGGACTGCGTGCCGATGCTGTTGCGGTCGCGGCAGGCGATGTGAATGAGCGGACGCGCCCCGTGCTGTTCTTTAACCAGCATGCCGAGCGCAAGATTGCTCATCCGCGTCACGGCCAGTGAATTGTCGGCCATCGTAATGGCGTCCACATGCACGTCCTGGAGAGCTTTCGTCCCTTCCATGAACTTGCCGATATCGAGGTCGCGCGGAGGGTCCAGCTCCACGATAACCGTATGGCGCTGTTTCACAAGGTCGACCAGAGTAGGTTCGACATCCGCCTCCCGGACGGACGTCTGCGGAGCGGCTTCGGTCACGACGGCCCGTTCCGCTGCGGAAACGGATTCCGCCGCATACACTTCGCTCCGGTTAGGCTCGTAGCCCTGGAGAGCCTTGACCATAGCCGCGATATGCTCCGGTGTCGTTCCACAGCAGCCGCCGATGATCCTGGCGCCTAAATCGGCAAAGCGCAGCGCGCTTTCGGCAAAATACTCCGGCGTCGCGGCATACGAATAACGGCCGTCCACGTAGTCCGGAATACCCGCGTTCGGGAATACCGAGAACGGGATGTCGCTCAGTTGGGCGACTCCCTGGAGGGAGCGCAGAATGCCGTTGGGACCCGTGCGGCAGTTAAATCCGATCACATCGGCCCCTTCCTCTTTCAGGCGGAGGAACGCGTCCTGCAGGGAAATACCGTCGTGCGTCGTGTTGATTCCTTCGGTAGCGAACTGGCAGATGACGGGAATCGAGCTGAGCTGACGGATCAGACGCAGCGCGATAAGCATCTCCTCAAGATCGTAGAACGTCTCCAGCAGCAGCCCGTCCACCTGAGTATCAAGCAGCACGAGAATTTGTTCGCGCAGCGCATCCTCGACATCCGCCGTGCGGACGTTCTTGCGCATGCCCGCCCGGATCGGGCCGATCGCTCCGACCACGTAAGCATCCTCGCCGACCGAACTGCGGGCCAGCTCGACGCCGGCCCTGTTGATGGCCTCGACTTCCTGCTCAAGGCCGTATTTGGATAATTTTTCCCTATTTGCGGAGAAAGTATTCGTTTCAATAAGCCGGGCACCGGCTTCATAATAGCGACGGTGAACGTCGGCAACCACTTCAGACTGAATCAGGTTAAGCTCCTCGTAGGAAATTCCGACGGGAAAGCCCTGCTGATATAAGTAGGTCCCCATCGCTCCGTCCCCGATAAGGATCTTCTGCGCAAGCACCTGGCGGAGTTCCGGTTTCATGTTCTTCCCACCCCATCAAAATAGTACATTTACTTTAACACAAACGACCGGCAAACTTAAAGGCTTTTTACGTTCTAAAGTAAAACCGGCGGCTTCGCGCCGCCGGCCGTTACTCTTCGACTTTTCCTTTGTAAACCTCCGCGGCCGGCCCGGTCATATACACCCGGTTGTCAGCCTCGTTCCATTCGATCAGCAGATCGCCGCCTTTAAGCGAAATCGTGGCGGTCCGATCCGTTTTGCCCGTCAAAACGAGAGCGACGAGCGTAGCGCACGCTCCGGTTCCGCAGGCCAGCGTCGGCCCCGCTCCCCTTTCCCATACGCGCATATCCGCGTAATCTCTGGAGCGGACCGTCACAAACTCGACGTTGGCCTTGTTCGGAAACAGCGGATGCTGCTCCAGCAGAGGCCCCCAGGCGGCCAGATCGAAGCTCGGCGCGTCTTCCACGTCGATGACACAGTGCGGATTGCCCATCGAAACCGCCGTAAACGTGAAGGTCCGCCCCCCCGCTTCGATCGGCTGGTCGATCACCCGCTCGGCGTCGATCGTCGTCGGGATTTCGAGACCTTGAAGCACAGGCTCTCCCATATCGACGCGAATCGCTTTGGCGATGCCCTTCTCCGCCGTCACATGCACCTGCTGCACGCCGGCTCCGCGCGTTTCGACGGTGATGGCTTCTCTTTTGCCGGGGTCCCGGTCGTACACATATTTGGCGACGCAGCGGATCGCGTTGCCGCACTGCTCCGGTTCGCTTCCGTCCGAATTGATGATGCGCATCTGCACGTCCGCTTTCTCGGAAGGCAGAATGAACACCAGCCCGTCGGCGCCGATCCCGAAATACCGGTTGCACCAGCGGACAGCGAGTTCCGCTACATTCTCAGGAAGTTCTTTATAGCCGGACAGCACGATAAAATCGTTGCCCAGACCGTTCATTTTCGTAAATTCCATAAGGGTTCCCTCTCGCTAAATCGATGTAATGTCATTCCCTTTATCATAGCGTAAAAGAATATGTCTGGCTATCGCCAGTTTCCCGTAAAAAAGAAAAACCCGTGACGGCCTCGGCCGTTTAACGGGTTTGAAAACTTCCCGGGCGATCCGGCTCGCGGGGATTACCGGAAGCTCGGCTTGGAGCTGTACTTCGACGTTTTTTTCTTGGAAGGATTCTGCATGACGCTCCCCAGTCCCATCAGGAAGGTTGGAATACCTGCCGCAATCAGCACGATGATCCAGTCTTTGAAGCCGAGCGGAACGGTTTTGAAAATAGGCTGCAGCTGCGGGGTATACATCACGCCCAGCATCAGAACGAGCGAAGACAGGACCGCCAAGACCAGATATTTGTTCTGAAGCGGATTGCGGTGAAAAATGGAGCGCGAGCTGCGGCAGTCGAACACATGGATGAGCTGCGCCATAACGAGCGTCGCGAAGGCAACGCTTTGCGCCTTGACGAGATGCTGGGCATCTCCGGGATTTTCCCGCAGCACGAGCCAGAAAGCGCCCAGCGTGCAGATGCCGATAAGAAATCCTCTGGAAATGATTTTCCATCCCAGACGGCGTGCGAAAATGTTTTCTTTGGCCGAGCGGGGCTTGTGCTGCATCAGGTCTTTTTCCGCTTGATCGACGCCAAGCGCCATCGCGGGCAGGCCGTCCGTCACCAGATTGACCCACAAAATCTGAATCGGGATAAGCGGCAGCGGGAGCCCCGCCATCATGGCGAGGAACATCGTCAGGATTTCGCCGACATTGGAAGCGAGCAGATACCGGATGAACTTCCGGATATTCTCGTAAATTCCCCGGCCTTCCTCGATAGCCGCCACGATCGTCGAGAAGTTGTCATCGCTGAGCACCAGGGACGACGCTTCCTTCGTCACGTCCGTGCCGCTTATTCCCATGGCGATGCCGATATCCGCCGCCTTGATGGCCGGCGCGTCATTGACTCCGTCGCCCGTCATCGCGACGACATGGCCTTTGGCCTGGAGCGCTTTGACGATGCGGAGCTTGTGCTCCGGCGAAACGCGGGCGTAGACGTAGATATCGTCTACTTTGCTTTCGAGCGCCTCGTCGTCCATGGCCGCAAGCTGGTGGCCGCTGATGCACATCCCCCCGGCCGGGAGCATCCCGAGCTGCTTGGCGATGGCTTCCGCGGTCGTCAGGTGATCCCCGGTGATCATCACCGTCTTGATGCCGGCCTTGCGGCATTTGGCCATCGCTTCACGGACTTCGCGGCGCGGCGGATCGATCATGCCGGCCAAGCCTACGAAGACGAGCCCGCGCTCGGCATCCTCGTGATCCTCGCACGACTCCGTCGGCTTCAGCTCCCGGTAAGCCGTTCCGAGCACACGGAGCGCCGAACGCGCCATCCCTTCGTTCGCGGCCATCAGTTTGGCTTTCAGCGTGGATGTGAACGGAATCACCTTGTCGTCCCATAAAATGTAGGAGCAGTGCTGCATGAGCACATCCGGCGCTCCTTTGGTCATCACGAGCTTGCGGCCTCCGCCGGAGACGATAACCGACATCCGCTTTCTTTCGGAGTCGAAAGGGAACTCCGCCAGCCGGCTAAACTGCGGATTCAAGACTTCGTGCGTAACGCCGGCTTTAGCGGCCAATACGACAAGAGCGCCTTCCGTCGGATCTCCCTTTACGTTCCATACCGTATCCGGCAGTTCGTCTTTGACGCGCTTTTTCTTGACCGGTTCCGTTTCCTCTTTATAAAGGACGGCGTTGCTGCACAAAGCCGATACGTGCAGAAACTGGCGCAGCATCGAATTTTTGGCGGGATTGACTCTTGTGCCGCCGTCGCTGATCTCGCCTTCCGGCGTGTACCCGTCTCCGCTCACTTCCAGCAGGCTGCCGCCGACCCACAGATGGGTCACGGTCATTTTGTTCTGGGTCAGCGTCCCCGTCTTGTCCGAGCAAATCACGGAAGCGCAGCCGAGCGTTTCGACGGAGGGCAGCTTGCGGACGATCGCCTTGCGTTTGATCATGCGCTGTACGCCAAGGGCCAAAGCTATCGTAACAATGGCGGGCAGTCCTTCCGGAATGGCCGCTACGGCCAAACTGACTCCCGCGAGAAACATCGCATAAGGAGGCTGTCCGTGCACGATACCGGCGACAACCACCATGACCGTCAAGCAGAGCGCTACGACGATCAGGATCTTGCCGAGCTGCTCCAGCCGGTGCTGCAGCGGGGTTTCAAGCGTCTCCGTATTTTGGATCAGGTCGGCGATCTTCCCCATTTCGGTCTCCATGCCGATCCGCACGACCGCGCCCTTCCCCGTCCCCCGCGTAACCATCGTGCCCATAAATGAGAGATTCCGCTGATCGCCGATCGTCACGGTATCGGAGCTTAAGGGATCGACGGTTTTTCCGACCGGAACGGACTCGCCCGTCAGGGCGGATTCCTCCACGTAGAAGCTGTTCGCTTCGATGAGCCGGATATCCGCGGGAACCCGGTCTCCGCTCTCCAGGAGGATGATATCTCCGGGAACCAGGTCACGGGCGGGGATCGTATGCAGTTCGCCTCCGCGCATTACCTTGGCTCCCGGCGCCGAAAGTTCTTTCAAGGCACGGAGTGAACGCTCCGCGCGGAATTCCTGTATAAACCCGAGAATTCCGTTCATGATGATAATGGCGACGATGGTTATCGCGTCCAAAAATTCGCCGAGCAGTCCCGATACGAGTGTGGCGCCCATCAATACGAGAACCATAAAGTCTTTGAACTGGTTTAAAAACAAAGTGACTGGCGAAACGCTTTTTCCTTCGGACAGTTCATTGCGGCCGGCTTCGGTCTGCCTGTTGTCCGCTTCTGCCGATGACAGACCTTCGGACGGATGAACGCGCTGCGTCTGCAGGACTTCATCCGCCGTCATCTGGTACCATTCTTTCTGACTCATCACCGTTTCCCCTCCCGGTTACTTTCAGGTGCAAGACCCGCTTCTCTTGCTAAATGTATTCAGACAAGCCGCAAAATATCCCAGCTTGTACGGCGCTTCTAAAGAAAGAACTTAAAATTTCCTCGCATTTATGGCATGATAGAATGTAATGAACTTGGATAGGAGACTTTCATCATGGCATTAGACGGACTGGTCCTCCATGCAATCGTGCACGAGCTGCAGGAATGTGTAGGAGGCCGGATAAATAAAATACATCAGCCTACGGGCAGTGACGTGGTTATGCAGATCCGCGCCCGCGGTCGTTCGCTTAAACTTCTTCTCTCCGCGAACCCTACCTATCCGCGGATGCACGTGACGGAAGGGCAGTACTTGAATCCTCAGGAAGCCCCCATGTTCTGCATGCTGCTCCGCAAGCACTGCGAAGGCGGCATCATCGACTCCATCGAGCAGGTCGGGCTGGAGCGGATCGTTCACTTCCGTGTGCGCCAGCGCGACGAACTCGGGGATGTGAGCACGAAAACCATCGTCGTGGAGATCATGGGCAGACACAGCAACCTGATTCTTATGGACCCTTCCACGGGCACCATCCTGGACGGCATTCATCACGTGACGCCGGCCATCAGCTCTTATCGCATCGTCATGCCCGGCAGCGCCTACGTGGAGCCGCCGGCTCAGGACAAAACGAATCCGCTGGATACGAGCGAAGCCGTGTTCCGCCGGAGCATGAGCGCGGGAATCGGGGAAGACGCCGCTCCGGAGAAGCAGATGCTCGCTTCCTTCAGCGGCCTGAGCCCCCTTGCGGCGCGGGAAATCGTCTACCGCAGCGGAACCCGGCTCGGCGTGCCGTACGGCGAGGACGCGCTCGCCCCGCTGTGGCAGTCTTTCCGCAGCGTGACAGACGCGGTGCGCGAGCGGCGGTATTCCCCCGTCATCGTTGAAGAAACGAAGACGGGCAAGCTTTTCTTCTCGGTCATGGAACTGACCCAGATCGAAGGCGAGTCCCGCGTGTTCCCTACCGTCAGCGAGTGCCTGGAAAGTTACTTCGGGGACAAGGCGGAGCGCGACACCGTCAAGCAGCGTGCCGCCGATCTCGTTAAGCTTTTGCAGAACGAGAAAGCCAAAAATATCAAGAAAATGGATAAACTTCAGGAGACGAAGGAAGAAGCGAAAGACGCGGACCGTTTCCGCATTATGGGAGAACTGCTTACGGCCCATCTGCATCAAATCCGCAAAGGGGATAAAACAGCCGTTGTAGTCAACTATTACGAGGAGGCCCAGCCGCAGCAGAGCATAGCGCTCGATCCCCTGCTTAATCCTTCGGAGAATGCGCAGCGCTATTTTAAACGGTATACAAAAAGCAAAAACAGTCTGGCTTACGTAGAAGAGCAGATGAGCCAGACCGAGATGGAGATCCAGTACCTCTCCTCGCTTCTGCAGCAGCTCGGTTCCGCCTCGATGCGGGATATCGCGGAAATCCGGGATGAGCTTGCGGAGCAGGGTTATGTGCGTGAGCGCCATACGAAAGGCAAGCGCAAGAAAAAATCCGATAAGCCGTCCGTGGCTTGCTTCACGTCGAGCGAAGGCGTTCCGATCTACGTCGGCAAGAATAATACCCAGAATGACTATGTGACGAACCGGCTTGCGAGCGCCGGAGATACTTGGCTGCATACGAAGGATATTCCGGGCTCGCACGTCGTGATCCGCAGCCAGTCGTTCGGCGAAGCCACCCTGCACGAGGCGGCCCAGCTTGCCGCTTATTTCAGCCAGGCGAAGGAATCGAGCTCGGTTCCCGTGGATTACACCCTCATCCGCCACGTGCATAAGCCGAGCGGCGCCAAGCCGGGATTCGTCATTTACGAACAGCAGAAGACGCTGTTTGTGACCCCGGACGATCAGCTGATCAAGCAGATGCCGCAGACCGTGAAGGCTTAAAAACAAGGACAACGCTCCCGGCGAGTAACGCAGTTCCGGAACTCGCGTCCGGGGCTAGGCTGCGGAAACTCCGCCGGGACGCCGAACAAAAAAAGCTGACAGCTCAATAGGCTGTCAGCTTTTTCAGTTTAAGCGCGCATTCACGAGCATCGCCGGAAAGCAGGTAAATATGCTTCGTGCCGCGAAGCACCTCGTCGCATTCGATCGCGTTTCCGCCGATAAACACTTTGGTCCGGCTGCCGAGTTCCCCGATTCTCCGGTCCAGCTTTGCATAGAACGGATAAGCTTCGTCCAGCATCGACTTCATCGAAGAACCGAAGGCGAACGCCGCGGGACGGCTCTGTTCCAGACAATCGAAGATGCCTTTCTCCGAAGGCGAAGCTCCGAGATACAGCGTCTGAAAGCCGTTTTGCAGCGCGAAATAACCCAGAAACAGAATCCCCAGTTCATGACGCTCGTAAGGCGAACAGGCGGTAATCAATCTGGGGCCGCCCGGCGGAACGGAAAATAAGTTCTTTAACGCCAACAGACGTTCCCGGATAAAATGACTCCCGAAATGCTCCTGATATTCGGAGATTTCTCCCCGTTCCCACATCTCTCCGACTCGGATCAGCGTCGGCTGTAGAACTTGAAGCAGAATAAAGTCCATCTGGTGCAGCGCCGCAAGCTGGTCGAAAAACCGCTGGGCGCCCGCCGGATCCAGATGAAGAAAGAAACCCAGCAGCTTCTCCTGATACTCTTTCAGTTCGCTGCGGATAAACGGAAGCTCGGCCTCGGCCGGAGAGAATGTCTCGGTCGAGGCCGAGCTTTCGAGCTGCAGCTGTTGTTCCTGAACGGCGAGACCGATGGGAACACCCGAATCCGCCTTGCTTTTCAGCCATATCAATGTTTCTATATCATGATTCGTGTAGCCTCTATATCCGTTCGGAAAACGGTCCGGTTGGACGGCGCCGTAACGTTCCTCCCATTTGCGGATCAACTGGGTGGAAAGCCCGGAACGCATCGAAGCTTCCTTGATTGTATAAAGTCGGCTCATGTCTTTGTACCCCCGGCTAACCTTGAACATGCCCCAATTATAGACCATTTACAAAGCTTAGACAATGAACGGTTTAAACCGCTCCGGGGAATGCGGGGCGTCCGACGGACACATAAGTAAAGCCTTTCTCCGCCATCTCGGCGGGGGCAAACATGTTGCGGCCGTCGATAATCAGCGGCTCTCTGACCAGGCTGCGGAGCCTATCGAAATCGATACGCCGCAGGTCTTCCCAATCGGTTGCGATCACAACGGCTTCCGCATTTTCCGCGGCCTCATAAGGATCGGTCAGGCAGCGTACACCGGGAAGCAGAACAGACGCCTTGGAAGCCGCAGCCGGATCGTATGCCGTCACAACCGCTCCCCGCTCCTGCAGGGAACGGATAATATCCAGCGCAGGAGCATCGCGGAGATCATCCGTGTTGGGCTTAAACGCAAGCCCCCATACCGTAATGCTCCGGCCTGTCGCATTTCCGCCCAAAGCGGCCGTCACCTTCTCGACAAACCGCTCGCGCTGAAGCGTGTTGACCTCGATGACCGCCCGCAGAATGCGGAAATCATAATCGGCATTTTGGGCGATTTTCAGCTGGGCCCTCGTATCTTTGGGGAAGCAGGAACCGCCGTAACCGATTCCCGCCTGCAGAAACTTGGGCCCGATCCGGTTATCGAGCCCCATTCCCCGGGCAACGAGACTGACGTCCGCACCTACTTTCTCGCATACGTTCGCCATTTCGTTGATGAATGAAATTTTAGCGGCCAGGAAGGCATTGGACGCATATTTAATCAGTTCGGCACTCTCGGGGTCGGTCCGCACAACCTCGCCGCCGAACGCGGCCTGCAGCTTCTCTACGCGGAGAGCGGCATCCGCATCGTCGGACCCGATCACGACCCGGTCGGGATGAAACGTGTCGTGAATGGCCGTCCCTTCTCTTAGAAACTCCGGATTGGACACCACGGAAAAGGGAACGGGCCGCTGCTGCCCTTCTTCCATCCACTGCCGGATGCGCCTGGACGTTCCTACGGGCACCGTGCTTTTCATCACGATGATTTTATAATCGTCCATCTGCTGCGCCAATGTCTCCACCGCGCCGCGGACCTGTTCCATGTCGACTTCCCCGTTTTCAAGCGTAGGCGTTCCTACCGCAATGAATAGGATGGACGAGTCCTGCACGGCTCTTGCCAGGTCGGTCGTGAAAGACAACCGGCCGGCGGCCTGGTTCGAGGCCGCAAGCTCCCTCAGCCCAGGTTCGTAAATCGGAATTTCGCCAAGGCTGAGACGGCGGACTTTATCGGGATCGATGTCTACGCAGATGACTTCATGCCCGATTTCGGCGTAGCAGCATCCGGTAACGAGCCCGACATACCCCGTCCCAATAACGGCAATGCGCTCCATTCAAGATTCTCCTCCTTATCCGATATGAAACTCGTGACGGACGAGGTTCGTTAAATACGAGCGCAGTTCCTCCTGCAGCCCTTCCCGCTCCAAAGCCATTTCGATGGTGGCCTGGATATAGCCGAATTTATCGCCGACGTCGTATCTTCTCCCCTCGATCGGATAGGCGACCATCGGCTGCTTTTCGTTCAAAATGCGCAGCGCGTCCGTCAGTTGGATTTCACCTCCGCGACCGGGCTCGCATTTCTCCAAGATATCGAAAATCTCCGGCATAATCAGATAGCGGCCGATTACGGCCAGGTTGGAAGGCGCATCACCGCGGTCCGGTTTCTCCACGAGATCCGCAATTTTCTTATAAGCTGTAATTTCGTCCGAGGGCGCGACAATTCCGTATTTGCTCACATCTTCCCAGGGAACTTCACGGACGCCGATGACGGACGTCTGAGTCTCCTCGAACACGTCCATCATCTGGCGCAGAGCGGGTTTGGACGAACGAAGGATATCGTCTCCGAGAAGTACCGCAAACGGTTCGTTCCCGATAAATTTGCGGGCGCAGTAAACCGCGTGGCCCAGGCCAAGCGGCTGCTTTTGACGGATATAGTGCACATCGGCCAGGTTGGTGACCGTACGCACTAGGGAAAGAAGCTCGTCGTTCCCCTTCTCCTCGAGCATCATTTCCAGTTCGACGGATTTGTCGAAATGATCTTCGATCGCGCGCTTGTTACGCCCCGTGACGATTAGAATATCCTCGATCCCGGATTCGATGGCTTCCTCGACTATGTATTGAATGGCTGGTTTATCCACCAGCGGCAGCATTTCCTTGGGCTGCGCCTTGGTGGCGGGCAGAAAACGCGTTCCGAGACCGGCCGCGGGAATGATCGCTTTACGAATTTTCACGATTGTTCCTCCGTTCCTGTAACTTCCGCACGGTTTCCAGCGGAGTGCGCTTGGAACCGAGCGGAGCGTGAAATACCTGACCGGCGCGAACGCCGTGGAAATCCGAGCCTGCCGTTGCGATCAGCCCGTGTTCACGGGCCAGACGCCCGTAATGGGCTTCTTGCTCCGGCGTATGATCGGCGTGGCTGACTTCGATGCCATCTAAACCATATGCGATGAGTTCCCGCACGATGTCTTCATCGCCGTAAAGACCCGGATGGGCAAGCACAGCGGCTCCGCCGGCCTCTCTAATCCAGTCGATGGCCGTGACGGGACGGATGCGCGGCGGATTGACATAGGCGGCTCCGCCTTTGCCCAGATATTTCTCGAACGCTTCGTTCATCGAGCTTACATAGCCTTTGGCAAGCAGAACGTTTGCGATATGAGGGCGGCCGATCGTGTCCTCTTCGCTTTTGCCGGCCTCCAGATGTTTGACGACTTCCTCCATCGAAACGGCTAGACCCAGCTCGTTCAGACGCGCCAGCATCATCTCGTTGCGCTTGTTGCGCGTATTCCGGAGCTCTTCCAGACGCTCCAGAAAGCTTTCCGACTCCGTGTCGATGTAGTAACCGAGCACATGGATATCCTGCCCGCCGGCCACCGTGCTGATCTCGACGCCGGGAACGACTTCGATCCCGATCCGCCTGCCTTCAAGCTGCGCCGCCCTAACGCCGGATACCGTATCGTGATCGGTTATTGCTACGGCCGCAAGCCCGGCTTCCTTAGCCAGCCGGACGTTGTCCTCGGGCGCCTGTGTGCCGTCCGACGCCGTCGTGTGCGTATGCAAATCGGCCCATTGAGTCATAGATGGTGCCCCTCCTTTTTCTCCGGCAAAGTGTATCCGGTCATCTCTATAGGGATGTAACGCCCGTTTCTATCCGTTTCTAAAGCCATTTGACCAGATCGTCTCGTCGCATAAAATTCAAAAAACTAACAGCCGACAACGGCAGAAGGGTCGAATTCAAATAAATCGCGTAGAAACTGCGCGAAAAAGACACGCCTTCGATTTCTTTTATCTTTAATATACCAAGCCGGACCTCATGTTTAACCGACGACTGCGACAAAATGGAAACGCCGAGACCGGCTTCTACCGCCGATTTAATCGCTCCCGTACTACCCAGTTCCATGACAATGTCCATTCCGCTGCACGCGATGCCCCTCCGCTCCAGCTCCTCTTCCATGACGCGCCGGGTTCCCGAGCCTTCTTCCCTAAGGACGAACGGATATTGGAAAACGTCCTCCATACGGATCGTATCCATCTCCGCCAGCGGATGCCCTGCAGGGACAATCAGCTTCAGCTCATCGCTCAAAATGGCTTCCGTGTGGACATCCGGATGCTGGATGGGAGCCTCAACAAGGCCGAACGTCAGCTGATGGGCAAAAATCTCGTCCAAAATTTGCGTCGTATTCATTACTTTCATCGCAACCGAAATATTCGGGTATTCTTTGCGGAAGGGTCCCAGCAGGCGGGGCAGGATATATTCCCCCATCGTCAGCGAGGCTCCGAGCTGCAGCCGTCCTTCGGCCATGGCCGTAAAGCCTGTCATGGCGTTCTCGGTTTCCCGGATGAGTTCGACGCACTTGCGGGCGTAGGGAATCAGCGTCCTCCCCGCTTCCGTCAATTCAATTTTTTTGGTAGAGCGGTGAAACAACTTGATTCCGAAATGATCCTCAAGGGACTGCACCTGCATCGTTACCGCGGGCTGCGTCATATGAAGCGCCTGCGCGGCGTGCGAAAAGCTGCCTTTTTCGGCTACCGTATAAAAGATGTGAAGCTGGTGAAAATTCAGAGCCATCGTCATCGCCGCCCTTTCTCCGCATTTATTATAGCATTTATAAGACGGAAAAAAGAGCATGCCTGCAAAATGCAGACATGCTCTTCGCCGTGCCGTAATCCTTCATCTGCCCGGAGTTACCGCCGCTTACGGCTGTTCTTGATCAGCGTCATCCGGCGGGAGTGGCGGAGCCACGAATAGTACGATTTCAGATCGCGCAGCTCGATGGTCTCGGACATTCTGCCTAGGAAAGTCACGATAATCATTTTATGCAGCGGGTTGCCCGCAATATCGGTTTCGTTCTCAATGACGGAAAACTCGGCGACCATCACCAGATCGTCGTCCACGAGATAAACGTCCTGTTCGTTCTTGTAATACGAAGCGATCCGTCCGTCTTTCAGTTTATCCCATAAAAAATCGCAAATGTCCTCGAAGCCGGTTTTCTCGTTTTCGACCCGGTCCACCCAGCGGAGACGAGCGTGATTCGTGATCACAATGTCCGCAATTTTTTTGTCGTTCAGGTTAACATAAAAAGGTTCGTACGTGCTCCAGCGGTCCATTGTTTTGTCCCTCATGAATCACAACTCCTCTCCAAGCGTTTAGGCCTTTATACCTACTGGTTTTCACCATTGTAACTCAATATTTAAATATTTCCAAATAAAAACGCTCACTTAATTTATAAATATGGCGCGTCACAAGAAAAAATGTCACACAACTGTAGAAAATTCAAAATTAACAAAAAAATCAATCTTCTCATAAACTGCAAAGATGATGAAATAAGATTTCAAAATGCGTTCTCAGCCGCAGCGCCGGCAAGGGCTGACCTCCGGTCAAATAACAGGCTTATTTAAAAAAACAGATTTGCGCTTTTGCTCTACAGTGTGTAAAATTTTGATTTGTCCGGTCCGTGGCTTTCGTACTCGGTTTTAATTTCACCGCGGTAAGAACGCTCCACCTTGCGTACGTAAGCCAGCTTCTGAAGTTGGCGTACGGTTTCGTCATACCGGCTGGCATGAATATACAGCACCACATAGTGCATTTTCTTGGACATGTAGTGCACCGATCCGAAGCGCTCCAAATTTTTGGCGGCTTTCAAATCAGTCACCCAAATGATAAGTCCGGTTCGCTCCGTTATCATGTCGTTTGACTCCTTTAGCAGTATTCGCTTTTGATAAACTGAATTCTATTTTACGGGTTGGAGATGATCCTAAATGTCGGCTTCTTCGGCTGTCATTGCCCGCGTCATTCGCGGGCCCATCACTGAAAGTATTCACCGCGGCCATATCGCTGTCGTCGATCATACGGGCCGCCTGCTTCACAGCCTGGGCGATCCGCATGCGGTTACATTCGCGCGTTCCACCGCAAAGCTGATTCAGGCGCTGCCCGTTCTCGAATCGGGCGCGGCTTCCGACTTCGGCTTCACGGACGCCGAAATCGCCCTGATCTGCGCTTCCCATAACGGGGAAGACCGGCATGTCCGCGCGGCGCGCTCCATTCTGGCCAAAGCGGGCGCGGAAGCGGACGATCTGCAGTGCGGATCGCACTATCCGTTCCACAAGCCGACTTCGCGGCAGATGCGCGAGGAGGGGGAAGCCCCCACGCCCCTGCACAACAACTGCTCCGGCAAGCACTCCGGCATGCTCTCACTGGCGGCTAAGCTCGGCGTTAGCACCGAGCATTACATGTCGCCCGAGCATCCCGTGCAGCGCCAGATGCTCCAGGCCGTCGCCGAAATGGCGGGCCTTGCCCCCGAGGAGATTCCTCTGGGCGTAGACGGCTGCGGCGTGCCCGTGTTCGGGCTGGCCATCGACCGCCTCGCGCTCGCTTACGCGCGGCTCGGCAAGCCCGACGGCCTCTCCGCCGAACGCGCGGACGCGTGCCGCCGCATCATTGCGGCCATCCGGCGGGAGCCTTCCTACCTCGCGGGAAGCGACCGCTTCGACACGCGGCTGGCCGAGGCGACCGGCGGCAGAATCATCGGGAAGATGGGCGCCGAAGGCCTCTTCGCCGTTACCGTGCCCGATGAAGGACTGGGCCTTGTCCTCAAGATCGAGGACGGCGCCCAGAGAGCGCTTTACTGCGCGATGTTCGAAGCGCTTGTCCAGCTCGGCCTGCTTCATGCGCGCGAGACGGAGGCCCTTGCGGAATTCCGCGAGCCGAAGGTCACGAATTGGCAGGGCACCGTCGTAGGCTCCATTCAAGCTGACTTCAAGCTTACTTAAACAGCAGCCGTGTCCGCGGGGATAATCCGCAGGCACGGCTTTTTTTAAAATCGGCTATTATCGTCCCCGTCAAGAGACGTTCGGATTGTCAAGGCTGTTGGTACGGAAACCTGGAGGGGGCTAAGCCCCCGGTTCCGCTTGTCCGGTCCCCTGCGGAGGTTAACCGCAGCTGGAGCAGCTCCCGCCCGATCCGCAGCTGCCTCCGCAGCCGCCCGATCCGGAGTCGAGCCCGCCCGGAACTTTGATGGTATCGGATACGGCGGTCGCGATTGTTTTCGATATGGTATACAGCAATCGGTCAAGCCGTTCTTCCGCTTCCTTGAACTTGCTTATGCTCTGCACCTGCTCAAGCCGGGACTGTACGGCCTGGACTTTCTCCAGTGCGGCATGGTAATCGGGATGGAAATGGCCGAAACGCTCGCATTCCTCGAACAAATCTTTGGCTTTGTTGAACTCTCTCACGAGCCTCTGCGCCTCGAAATCCTGTTCCACCGCCTGCTTCCAATATAGATAATCCGCCACTTCGGCAGAGTTGTTAATGAGATCGCCCACTTGATACGCACCCATAAGAATGGACGACATATCCATTGTCTTGGCTTCCGCCACACTCACAATCGATCACTTCCTTTTGTGTTTCCTGCGTACTCCCCCTATCATATCACAGTTCCCTGGGACTTTCTCCATTTTTAAAAGCATCCGGGCTGACTTTTGTTGGAGATTTCTCAGAAAAAAAAGATCGTTTACAGGTGGCCTGGTGTTTAAAAATAAAGAAATGAATCGCATGAAACAAATTATATTACATAATTTTCCATAAATCAAGTTTAACAAATTTAAGTCCCGGATAATCCGGGCAATAGGATGCGGATGCGGCTGATCCGACCGGCTTGAACCGTTCTGTTTCTGCCTGCGCCGTCCGACAATTCGATGGTCAGCTCATCTCCCCGTTCTACGGCTTTGCGCGGGATCCATACCGCCGCTGCACTGCCTTCAACCTCGGCCACAACAGGGGCTCCCCAGGAAATCGCCTGCCGAGCGATTTTAAGAATGGTCGACGCATGGTATCCCCTGCTGTCCCGATACCAGACCGCAGGAATATCCCGCATTCCGGGATACATTTCCTCTGCGGAAGGCAGGCGGGTCTCCAGTTCCAGGTATTGGACAGGGTCCTGATCGTACACAATCCCTTTAAGCGTCTCTGTTTCCGCTTCTCCATCCGGGCCCGGCGCTTCCTCTTCGTCCTGAAAATCAGCCGTATGTCGGGGAGAAAAGCCCGCTGCGTCCAGCAGCTTCATCATGTCGGTCATTTTGCCTGCCGGAACGATAAAATCAGCGTCCCCGATTTTCTCAAGCAGCAGCCTCCCGATCTTGGGATGGCGCGAGATTTGTTCCGCCAGCTGTGCGTCCGCGCAGCGCAGAAGAGTCACGCCGCCGAGCACGACCCGGCCGTACTGTTCGCCCCATGAGGTGATCGTAAGCCGGACCGTTTCCGGCACACCGTGGCGGGCATGATTTTCGAGAAGCTCCAAGGCCTGTTCCGGCGGAGTTCCGTGATCCGCCCCTCTTTGGACGCTTTCTTTGGTCAGGCGGTACACGGCCATACGGTCGCTTTTCACGAGCTCCGCGAAACGGGCGATTTCCCAGCGTACCGTGAACGGGCATTCCGGCGAGACCATCACCTCGAAATCCGGCTGTACATACAAAAAGACGGACGGTTTCGCCGTTTTCCGCTCCTCATTCGCTCTCTGTTCATATCGTACGGGATAAAGCCAGCTAACCGATACGTCGCTGCTGTCTTCCGGCTCCCAGTCGAGCCATCCGAACGCCCGAAGAGGCTGAAGCCATTTCTGAACCAGCCGGAGGGAAAAACGCGCCCCCTCCTCCTCTCCTCCGGTCAACGCTTCCCGCCTGTTCAGCTCGGCTGCCAAGCGGCTCAGCCGTATTTGGGTGCCGGCCGCGAGCTTGTCGAGCAGGCATACCGCGTGCTGCAGATCCACTTCCTCGGGAAAACGGTGTTCCGTCCAAAGTCGGTACAACATGTCCGTTTGAAGCGCCTCGTCCGCGGCGAGCCAGTCACGAAGCCGGGGCTTGTGCAGAACAAGCCGGTCCCCGCTCCGGTACAGGAGCCCCAGCCGCTGCAAAAAATCCAAGGCTGCCGCCAGCGATACCGGATAGGTATCGGCATGCGCGAACTGGAGCCCGCAGCCGGCCAGGTCGGTTTCGTCAAAGCCGAGAAGCGCCGTCATTCTCTGTACGTGGCGCTTGTGCAAAGCTCCGCGCTGTGTAAGCGGCAGCTCGTGCAGATCCGCATAATTGAGCAGGAGAAACAAGTCCAGCGGTAGTCCCTGGCGCGGCTTGTCTCCCTGCTCGTAAAGCTGCCGCAGCTTGGCGTTATCGCCGCTGCCGATACTCCACGGACTGCCCGCTCCGTCGCCGTGCCCGACTGCATTACAGCCGTGGCCAAAAAACACGGCCTGCCACCCCCGCAGACCGTCCTGCGGAAGCAGGAACAGCCGGTCGCCCCACGATTTGCGGAACGCCGCGATCAGCCCCCGTCTGCGCAGACCCGTGAGAGCCGTTTTAACCAAAGCCGCCGCCCAGTCCGCCGTTTCCTTCTCAAGTTCGGCCGATGTAAAAGGCCGGCAGCCGAAACGGACGACGATCAGCCGAAGCAGCTTCTCCTCATCGGACTGCAGAGTTGCCCGGAGCTTTCTGAGCACCTCCTCATTACCGAAAGCTTCCCGGGCTTCCATACCATGCGCTACCGCGCTTTTTATCCAATCTTGTCCGAGCAGTTGCCTGGAAACGGCCGGCGGCATTCTATCGAGTATTTGCGCATAGTTCATCGCTCCCGCCCTCCTCTATCCTGTACTCGTACCCCTGCTCGAGCAGAAAAATCCGCCGCTTAAGCGCATACTCCTGCTCGCTCGTGCCTCTGCTGACCAATGTGTAGAAGAAAGCCTCGTTTCTCCCCTTCTTGGGCCGGAGTATGCGCCCGAGGCGCTGAGCCTCTTCCTGCCTGGAGCCGTAGCTTCCCGAAAGCTGGATGGCGACAGAAGCATCCGGAAGGTCGACGGCGAAATTGGCCACTTTCGAAACGGCGAGAATCCGGACAAGCCCGGTGTTAAAAGCTTCATAGAGCCGCTGCCGGTCCACCTGCGGCATTTCGCCGGTAATAAGCGGAATCGTTAATTTCCGGGCGACTTCTTTCAACTGGTCCAAATATTGGCCGATAATGAGAATCGCTTCTCCGTCATGGCGGGCCAGAAGACGCGTTAACGCCAGAAATTTGCGGGAGTTTTCCCCGGCTATGCGGAACCGGCTTCTTTTGTCCGCCTCGTAATAGTTTTGCAGCTCACCGGTCTCCATTTCCACGCCAACCTCCGTACAGGTTACCCGTGCGATCCATCCTTCCTGCTCCAGCCGCTTCCAGGGCATATCGAACAGTTTGGGGCCGATCAGCGAAAAAACATCCTCCTCGCGTCCGTCCTCGCGCACGAGGGTTGCCGTCAGTCCGAGCCGCCGGGTCGCCTGGATATCCGCGGTCGCCCGGAAAACGGGAGCGGGTAAAAGATGCACCTCGTCATAGATAATGAGCCCCCAGTCGCGGCTGTTGAACAGTTCCATATGAGCTTGTTCGCCGCCTTTTTCACGCCGGTGTGTAAGAATTTGATACGTCGCGATGGTGACGGGTCTAACCAGCTTGATGTCCCCGCTGTATTCGCCGACGCGTGATTCGTCCAGACTGGTCTTGCCCAGAATCTCTTTGATCCATTGGCGGACGGATGTCACATTCGTAGTCAGGATCAGTGCCGCACAGCTTAGCTTTGTCAACGCGGCGATGCCGATGACCGTTTTTCCCGCTCCGCAGGGCAGAACGAGCACTCCGCTGCCTCCGTCCGAACCGCCGGCCGGATGAAAGCACTCTACCGCTTGGCGCTGATAGTCTCTCAGCTCCACTCCCTTTAGCTCCGCCGGAAGCTCTTCTCCCGCGTGATAACCGGCCATATCAATGACCGGATACCCGAGCCGCGTCAGCTCCTGCTTCATGACGCCCCTCATGTCCGGCCGGACTGCGAGTGTGGAACTTTGCACGGCTTCCGTGGGATCTGCGTCTTCCCGGTCGAAAAACCGCTGAAACTCTTTCAAACCGCCCAGTTTGGCCAGCAATTCCGTGTCTGTGGATTGGAGATACAGCTTCCCCTTGTCGGAAACGAGCCGGAGCAGTCCATACCGGTCCAGAATGGAGAGAAGTTCATCCTCCGTGCGGCGGGAAATCCCGTTTTTGGATTCCTGCTTCAGAAAACGGATAATATCGCCGCTGCGCAGGCCCGAAGCCGCCGCATTCCACAGGGACAGGGGGGTTATTTTGTAGGTATGCAGATGTTTCGGACTTTTAACGAGATCGGCGAAAAGCGCCAATTCCGCACGGATCGACTCGAAGCGCTCATGATCCGCTTCCGCCAGCACAGTGAGGTCCTGTTGAACGATGAGCGCATTATCAGATGCCGGATTCACGGCGAGGCCTCCCTTTTTATCCGAATTCTCTCTTCACTATTCCTAGTATGAAGGGAACTTCCGAGAAATAAACGTTGCTGCATCATTTGTGCTCCATTTCGGAGCATTGTATAATGGCTAGGTTCCTTTTCCCAAAAAGGGGCATCCAAACTCACAACAAGGAATTGATCTCATGAACACAAAAAAAGCCCTTCTTCTGTTTATTCTTGCCGCCCTTTTTCTTGCGGCCTGCGGGTCCGCCCAACCAAAAACGGATTCCGGATCGTTTAAAGAAACCGTCCTTGCCCGTTATCCCGAGCTGAAAACGCAAAAAATGACGACAGCCAAGGTCAAAAGAGTCGTGGACGGCGATACGTTCGAGCTGGAAAACGGGGATAAAGTGCGGCTGATCGGCTGCAACACGCCTGAAACCGTCAAGCCGAACAGCCCTGTCGAAGCTTACGGCAAGGAAGCGTCCGACTATACGAAAAAACGGTTGACCGGAACAACCGTCTATCTGTTCAACGATGCCGGAGATACCGATAAGTACGGCCGGCTGCTCCGATACGTCTTTATTGAAGGGGAGTCCGTCATGTATAACGAACTTCTCCTCCAGGAAGGGTATGCCAACGTGATGACCATTCAGCCCAATGTGATGTTCTCCGATCGTTTTGTCAAAACGGAGCGGGAAGCCCGGTCCCAAAACAAGGGCCTCTGGGGCGTCAAAAGCCCTTCATCTCCCGCCAAAACCGGCGATTCCCCAAAGGGCGGCTCCGGCAAAAATCCGGAAGCTGCCAATCAAACGGCGGCCTGCCCCGACCCTCAAATCAAAGGCAATATCAATTCGAAGAAAGAAAAAATATATCACGTTCCAGGGAGCTCATCCTACGAGCAGACACAGGCGGAAGCAATGTTCTGCACGGAGAACGACGCCAAAAAGGCCGGCTTCCGCAAAGCCGGATAGCCTATATTTTGATAGCCAGAAAAGACGCACCGGCATCCGGTGCGTCTTTTCTGGCTATCAAGCAGCATTCATTTGTTCGAAGACGTGCTCCGCCCTTCCGATATACGGCTCAGCGCTTCTCCCGCTTCGTCTTCCAGCTTATCCCGGACCGCAAGGTCTCCGATCGCGATAACGCCGACCAAATTACCGTCCTCAACGACCGGAAGACGTCGTACCTGGTGCTGGGCCATCACTTTGGCCGCTTCCTGGACATCCGTTTCCGGCGAGATCGTCGTCAAGTTTTCGGAAATGACTTTCTTAACGGCCGTGGATCCGCTGTGTTTCTCGGCGTAGCCGCGGACGACCAGATCCCGGTCGGTTACGACGCCGATCAGCTTGCTTCCTTCCACGACGGGAATGAAGCCGATATCGTGCTGTTTCATTTTAACCGCGATTTCATAGACGTTATCCTGCAGCGTTACGGTTACGCAGTCGGTAGACATGACATCTCTGACTGTAGGCACGAAGAATTCCTCCTTCACTTGCATGACGGCAAGTTATGTTAGGGCTGGAATTAGCGTGTCCCCGTTTCGTCCAAAACATGCAGAGCCATCCGCGTCAGCAGTTTGCCGGCGGTCAGCATCGCCTTCTCATCCAGATCGAACTTCGGATGATGATGCGGATAGTCCGCACCCGTCTGCGCGTTCCCGGCTCCCACGAAAATAAAGCAGCCCGGCACTTGCTGAAGGTAATACGCGAAATCTTCCGCAGCCATTACCGGCTCGATCGTAAGAACGCGGTCTTCCGGAAGCATGCCGGAGGCGACTTCCCGAAACCGTTCGAACTCGCCGGGGTGATTGACCAGCGGCGGATACCCCAGCCGGTAGTCCATGACCGACTCGGCTCCGTACATCTTGCAGGTCGAAGCTACAATGTCTTCGACCCTTTCTTTCACCTGCAGCCTCAGAACGGAATCGAACGTCCGGGTCGTCCCTTTCATTTTGCAGGTTTCCGCGATGACATTGAAGTTGGTTCCGCCGTTTATGGAACCGATCGTGACTACGCAGGACTCGATAGGACTTACCGTCCGGCTGACGATGGTCTGCAAATTCACGACTGTGTGCGAACCGATGACAACGCTGTCAATCGCTTGATGAGGCATTCCCCCGTGGCCGCCCTTGCCCCGGATTTCAAAGTGAAACTCATCGGCTGCGGCCATCATCGCTCCGGGGTTCGATCCGACTACCCCGATCGGTAAAGGTGTCCACAAATGTACACCGTATACAACGTCCACCCCATCAAGGGCGCCCGCCTCTATCATGGAAGCGGCCCCGCCGGGGGTAACTTCCTCCGCATGCTGAAAAATAAACCGGATTCTGCCCTTCAGCTGCTCTTTTTTCGTGCTCCATATTTTCGCGGCGGCAAGCAGAGTGGACGTGTGCGCATCGTGTCCGCAAGCATGCATGATACCAGGAACCTTCGATGCGTAGCCGCACTGTTTTTCGTCCTGTATCGGCAGTGCGTCCATATCGGCCCGGAGAGCGACCGTAGGTCCGGGAGCGTTTCCCTGAAGATCGGCGATCAGCCCGTAACCGCCCATTCCCGTGCGGACATCGAGCCCCCACTCGGTAAGCTTTTCCGCTACGAACGCCGCCGTATTGACTTCCTTATAAGAGAGCTCCGGATTCTGATGCAGATACCTTCTCCAAGACACCATCGTCTCGTACATCGCTTCCCATTCTTTATCCAGTTCCTCACCCTGTCTGATCAAGGTATCACCCGCCCACGTGTTTGATACGATTCTTCCTTTCATTGTACCAAATCCTCCCACGTCTTTCATCGCCAAACCGACAACAATTTTACACGATTCCGGGTTTGCTCTTACTTGCAAGACGTTGGGAAACATACTATCATGGTTAAAGAATGCATAGAAATTGGAGGCGTCTGAATTGATTATTGAAACCAAAGGGTTTAAAGGCCTGAAAAGCGATCTCGCCCACCTCGACGAAGTAACGACCAAACTCGGTTTTGTACGTGGGCAGTGGGAATATACCCGTGCGACTTATGATTTGAAAATGGAAGACCCGACGACAAAATCCGACTACTACCTGCGTGTGAACACACGTGCCGAATCCGGCAAGCTGGAATCTCCTTACGCGATTCTGTACATCGAAGAAGCATACATAGGAAGAGCTACATTCCCGCACGGTCTCGACTATGAATCCCCGATTCCGGACGCGATCTTGAACAAAGCGAAGCAGAAGTTGTCCCAACTTCAACAACTGTTGGCGTAACAGGAGACTCACTTGAGTACCCCGCGCAGAGGAACGCCAGATTTTCTGCTTCTTTTCCTAACCTTCGCGTTGGTCTGCTTCGGCCTCGTGATGGTTTTCAGTTCCAGCTCGGTATACGCATCGACCAAATTCAACAATCCTTGGTATTTTGCGACCAGACAAATTTTATTCGCCGTTATCGGCACGTTCTTGATGCTGTTCTGCATGAATATCCGGTACAGCAAACTGAAAAACTGGGTCAAGCCCGGCTTTCTCGTGGTGATTGCCATGCTGGTAGCCGTCCTGTTTTTCAAAGGAATTAACGGCTCAAGAAGCTGGCTCCCGCTCGGAACGTTCAGCCTTCAGCCCGCCGAATTTGCCAAGCTCGCTGTAATCGTTTACCTGGCACAGTTGATCAGCAAGAAGGGCGACAATATCCAGCATATGAAAAAGGGCCTAATGCCGGCTGTTCTCATTACGGCTTTTATCGCCTTCTGGATTATGCTCCAGCCGGATGTCGGTTCGGCCGCTATTCTTATCCTTTGCGCCAGCGTGGTGATCTTCGTAGGAGGCGCCCGTGTGAAGCATCTGTTTTCCTTAGGGGTGGCAGGCGGACTGGCCGCTTCGGTGTTTCTCGGCTTCTATTTTCTGTTTAATTTTAAATCCGCTTCCGATCATGTCGGTCTAAGGATGAAACGGTTCAGTGCTTACTTGAATCCCAAAGACGATGTGCTGGACAGCGGTTTTCAGGTCATGCAGTCTCTTTACGCTTTCGGGCATGGCGGAATTACCGGAGCCGGTTTCGGGCAGAGCATTCAGAAGCTCTATCTGCCCGAGCCCTATACGGACTTTATTTTCGCCATTATCGGCGAAGAGCTCGGCATGATCGGCAGCATACTTTTCCTGCTGGTCTACATCATCTTCCTGTGGCGCGGACTGGTCATTGCCGTCCGGTGTCCGGACCGGTTCGGAATGCTGACCGGCGTAGGCATTATGACCATGATCGGAATTACGGCCATTATCAACATCGGCGGGGTAACGGGAACGCTGCCGATGACCGGGGTTACGCTCCCGCTCATCTCCTACGGGGGATCGTCCATGATGGTCACGCTGATCAGCATGGGGATCATGCTCAGCCTTTCCCGCGAGCAGAACCGGCTGGAGAAGAAGGAGAAGGTCGAGAAGGTTACGCAGACTACGCGGGTATACCGCTAGAAGCATCCTCTCCCTTGATCCGACCGTCTGTGCGACAAGAAAAAAAGGATGCCCCTCGGGGCATCCTTTTTTGGTATGTACGCTACCCGGCAGACGGACCGGAATCGGATTATTTCACGCGGGTCGGATCGTCAAGCGAGGCGGCTTCGTCTTCCTTGAAAGAAACGCCTTCCACTTTGACGTTTACCTCTACGATCCGGAGTCCCGTCATGTTCTCCACCGCTTCGCGCACGTTAAGCTGCAATTCTCTGCATACGTCCTGGATCTTGCTTCCGTAAAGGACGATGACCCGAAGATCGACGGCCGCTTCCACTTGTCCGACCTCTACAGAGACACCGCGCTGAACATTTTTACCGCTCAGACGTTTGGCGAATCCTTCCGATATTCCGCCGGACATCGCGGCGATTCCCGGTGTTTCCAAAGCGGCGAGGCCGGCAATTGTAGCCACCACATCGTCTGAAATGCGTATGTTACCCGTTTGAATTTCTTCGACCATCCGAACCACTCCTTCAGCAATCGTTATCCTTATTGTAATTGCTGGCAATTGAGAAAGCAACCGAATGCGTCACAGCCGGAAAGAAGCGTTATTTCTATGGCGAAGAAATCTTATTTTACAACATTGCCATTTGTGGGTATATTATTTAAAGCGTACATACCTGTAAGATACTTAGCCTTAAGCGGAGGGATAGCTTTTGAGAAAGAACCTGTTCAACATCGGTTTAATTGTCACATTCGCACTTAGTGCCGTCGCGCATTATATGCACTGGGGCACGACGATCCAGTTCGCTATCTCGTGTCTGGCTATCCTGTTTGTGGCCGGATTCCTGGGAAAAGCGACCGAAAGTGTCGCCCACTACGCTGGTGATCGGATGGGGGGATTCCTGAATGCGACTTTCGGGAATGCGGCGGAGCTTATCATTGCCTTCTTTCTCGTCAAAGACGGCATGTTCGATGTCGTAAAAGCCAGTTTAACGGGAGCCATTATCGGTAATCTTCTACTCGTTCTTGGAGCGAGCGTGCTGGCGGGCGGTCTGAAGTTTAAAGAACAAAATTTCAACATCAAGCTGGCCTCGCATAATGCCTCCTTGATGACGCTTGCCGTGATCGCGTTATTCATTCCAGCGGTGTTTGCAAAAAGTCTGACCCAGAAAGAAACGACGCAGATGAGCCTGATCGTGGCCGGCGTCCTGATCGTAGCCTACATTTTGTGGCTCATTTTCTCGATGGTGACGCACAAGAAAGAGCTCTCCGATCAAGTTGTCGAACACAGCGAGCCGGCCTGGTCCAAACGGACGTCGATCCTCTTCCTTATTCTCGCCACGGTTATGGTGGGCTTCGAAAGTGAGTGGCTCGTCGGAACGCTGGAAGAGTTCACTTCCCAATTCGGACTTTCCGAACTGTTCGTCGGCGCCTTCCTTATTGCGATTATCGGAAATGCGGCCGAGCACAGCGCCGCCGTTATGATGGCTCTGAAGAATAAAATAGGAGCCGCCGTAGAGATCGCGGTCGGGAGTTCGCTCCAGATTGCTTTATTCGTAGCTCCCGTTCTTATTTTCTCGAGCTTCTTCATGGGAAACACCATGGACATCGTCTTCACCACTTACGAGCTGGTTGCCATCGGAGTAGCCGTTATTATCTCGAAGTCCATCTCCCAGGACGGTTCCTCCAACTGGTATGAAGGGGTCCTTCTGCTGGCGGTTTACCTGATCCTCGGTGTGGTCTTCTTCCTCGTCTAGTGAACTTCCTTATAGAATCAACAAAAAAAGTAACCCGCCTGATGTGGGTTACTTTTTATTTAAGGCTTCATACAATTTCGCCAAATTACGCTCCAGCTTATTCAGCAGTTCCTTGCCGACATTGGCGGGAATAAGTCCTGCACGGATTGCGAAATCGATTTCCCGCGAATATCCGTACATCTGTGTATCGAGCACCTCTTCGTACAAAGGGCATTGACGAGTCGTCAAGTTTTCCATTTGAATTTCGATCAGCTTTTCGATTTTATATGCATCTTCTTCAAGAAGATTAAGTGCTTTCTGGTTCATACTCACCAGCAAATCCGATGAAGACATACTTCTTTTCCCCCCTGTACAGATTCCTACGCCTTAAGTCTAATATAGACGAAAATAAGCCAAGTTACAAGAGAAAGGGCCTTTGCCTTCCTTTTCAAACCATATAAAAAAGCGCCCCGCAGGCGGGACGCCCTTATTTCTCGGATTAGTCTTCCACGATTTGAATGGCCAGCTGATGCTTGGCGAATACTTCGGCCATTGCTTTCTTGGCTTCATCCGCATCCGGTCCGTGAACATGAAGCTCATAGTTGCCCGAGCTCAGAAGCGTCGTGAACAGACCCAGAATGCTCTTAACGTCAATATACTTGTTATCGTATTGCAGTACGATGGAAGATCTGAACTGATTCGCAGTCTGGGAAATTTCCACAATCGCTGCATTGTTGGCACTTGGCATGAAGCATTCCTCCTATACGGTTCAACGTCGTCATATAGTTCCATGTTACACGATGAAACCCCTTACACGCAACAACTTTTTCCATTGCACGTTCCAAAAAGGCTTATTTCAGACTTTCGGGATTAAGCCCCTCGAGTTCGGGAATCACAAACCGTCCGTCTTTGCGGATAAGCACGTCGTCAAACCATACTTCTCCGCCGCCGTACTCCGGACGCTGAATCAGAACGAGATCCCAGTGCAGAGAGGACCGGTTGCCGTTATCCGCTTCTTCGTAGGCTTGTCCGGGGGTGAAGTGCAAGCTTCCGTCGATTTTCTCATCAAACAAAATGTCTTTCATCGGATGCTGGATATAAGGGTTAAAGCCCAGACTGAACTCTCCGATGTAACGGGCGCCTTCATCCATATCGAGAACTTCGTTAATGCGCGCCGTGTCGCTGCTTGTCGCTTCCACAATCTTGCCGTTCTCGAAACGGAATGAAATGTTATCGAACGTAACACCCGACTGAATCGACGGCGTATTGAACGTGATCGTCCCGTTTACGGAATCGCGGACCGGCGCCGTGAAGCATTCCCCGTCCGGTATGTTATTTTGACCGGAACATTTGATCGCCGGAATTCCTTTGATCGAAAAAGTCAGATCGGTACCGGGCGCCACCAGCCGCACCTTGTCGGTCCGCTCCATCAAAGCCTTCAGCGGATCCATCGCCGCATCCATGTTGCCGTAATCGAGATTGCAGACGTCGAAATAGAAATCTTCGAAAGCATCCGTGCTCTTGCTGGCCAGCTGCGCCATGGAAGCGTTCGGATAACGGAGCACCACCCAGCGGGTGTGCTTGATTCTCTGCTCCAGATGAACCGGCTTCTGGTAGTAGAGGCTGTAGAGCTTCATCTGCTCTTCGGGCACATCCGCCCACTCGTTCACGTTCTCTCCCGCTCTTACTCCTATGTAACCGTCCATTCTTTTCATGCGGGCAAGATCGGCTTCTCCCCACTCCTGCATTTGTTCCTTCGTAGCGGACTTAATCAGGGAGCCGAGGACGCGCCGGTCGATCAGATCCACGTAAGGCTTACCGCCGCGGGCATAAACTTCTTCGATCAGACAGCGGACGAGTTCCCGTTCGGAACCGTACATCTCGATCCATACATTTTCTCCTGGCTTAACATCAAGCGAATATTGGACCAAATTGGCCGCAAGCTGTTGAATTCTCGGGTCGCGCATGAACTTCGTTGCCTCCTTGAAATGAGCGCTGGTTATGTAATTTCCTTCGGTCACGAGGACGGTTTGTCCTGCTTCCGGGCATCCAGCCGTTTTTTAAATAGACTGCCGAGTACCATCAGAATAACAAAAATGGCAAGCAGAACGAATAATCTGCCCTTATACGCTTTGAAATGAAACAAATCATGGGCAATCAGGGATTCCAGCAGCACCATCGGAATTTTGCCGAGCGTCGTCCCCAGTGCGAACTGACGAAACGTTACCGACGTGACACCGGCGCCGAAGCTGATGGCTGATGAAGGAATGACGGGAATTAGCCTCCCCATCAGGATGTACAAAAAACCATGATGCTCCATTTTCTTGTTAAACTGCTGTACAAGCGGCTTGGAGCTCAGTCTTCTTTCGACCCAGTCATGGGCGAAATAGCGGGCGATAATAAACGCCGTCACGCTGCCGAGCACCGACATCACGTAATTCACCACAAACCCCCATTTGATTCCGAACAGCGCGACGTTGGCGCCCGCTATAAGCACGAACGGTACGAAGGGGAATAGGGTTTGCAGATAGACCAAGGCTATACCCAGAGTTTTGCCCAGCATGCCAAGCGAAATAAGCCATGGAGTCAATTGCTCCATAGACGCGCCGGTATGCCTCCAGGCCGATTTTCTATAGAGGATCGAAAGAACGGCAATGATAACCAGCACTATCGTCATCCCATAAACAAATCGTTTGGTACGAATAAATGTAAGCCATTTCAAACTCGCCATCCTCCTGACATTTTTATTGTAACATTTTCTGGGATGATGTAAACTGCGAGGCCCATTATTACGCGGCATGTACCCTTTTAACCGGCGGAATAGCCGCACGAAGCATTTCGGATGGTAACAAATGTAATGCCGAGAGGGCACCTATCACCTAGACTCCGTCCCTTTTGGCATAAAAAAAGCGCTCCTCACGAGGTGAAGGAGCGGCTTTGATCCATAACGATTTGATTCCGGCCATCATGCTTGGCCTGGTACAAGGCCATATCGGCTTTGTAAAACAGGGATTCCACGCTGATTTTATCATCTTCCCAGAACCAGTCCGAAACCCCGCAGGACACGGTTACTCCCGGACGCGTCTCGTTCATGACTCTTTCCCGGATTCTTTCGGCGACGCGAAGAGCCTGCTGTTTTCCGACTTTCGGTAAATAAACAGCCAACTCTTCACCTCCCCAGCGGGCAGCGATGTCCGTGTCGCGGATACTTGAAGCCAAAATACCGCTGACCTGCATAAGAATCTGGTCTCCGACCTGATGGCCGTATGTATCGTTCACTTGTTTAAAATAATCGATATCCACCACGATGAGGGATCCGCAGAAATCTTTCTTCTGCATCTCCTGTACCTGGTTATTCAAATAATGACGCGCATACAACCCGGTCAGCTGATCCATAATGACCAGCCGCTGGAGCTCGGCATGCAAAGTCGCATTCGTGATGGCCAGACCGATATGGCTGCAGAGCGCCTGAAGCAGTTTGAAGTTATCGTAGGAGAAATAGTGGGGCTCGCGGTGAGCGACCAGGATAACGCCAAGCACTTCTCCCCCTCCAAGAATCGGGGCCGCCATCAGCGATCTCGATTTCGACAAGTCCATCAGTTTCGATGAAACGTGGAATCTCGGATCGTAATCCGAAACGATGATGGCTTCCTTCCGGTCGTAAACGAGCCCCGAGTAGCCTGTCCCCAGTTCGAGATGCTCGTAATGCAGCGGATTAAAGTTGCTCGCTTTGACGACAAGCCGCTCCTTCTCTTCTTCCTTCTGGAGAATGCAGCAGAAGTCTCCTTTGAAGATATCCGTAAGTTCTCCGCAGGCGAAATCAAAAATTTCGTGAAGGCTCAAGCTTTGGGTCAGCTTTTGGGTCATATCGTTGATGAGCCGCAGCTCGTTGACCAGCAGATTGGAATGCTCGTAGAGTTTCGCGTTCTCGAACGCCGTGCCGGCCGCGTCCGCGAGCAGAGTTATAAAGGAAAGCTCCGCCGGATCGACCGTATCGCACGTATATTTAAGATGAAGAACTCCGTATACACCCTGATTTCCCGAAAGAGGCGCCGCAATCTCCCTGCGGCGGACTCCGTCTCCCAACTCTTCTTCGTAGACGAACAGCTCGCCTTCCAGAAATGCCTTGGCGCAGATGTCTTCCTCGCCGCTCTGGTAGCGGAGAAGCTTGAAGGGAAGAGCTCCGTTATGATGGTCCTGCGAAAGCAGCAAATCCAGCATGACGAACGGGTACAGCTCCTGGATGCAATCGATCACGACCGTAAGAACGGCATTAACGTCGATCTGCGCATGCAGCTTGTTCGTCATCTCGAACAGCATCTCCCATTTGCGCAGCTCCCGCTCGCTGCGGTTGACCTGCCCCGACAAGGCGAGCGCCGTGCGGGCGGAATGGCCGCTCATGCTGAACTGCTGCAGCGACAGGATCTGAGACTCGAGCAGCGCCTCCAGCAGCGCGTGATCTTGAACCGGTCCGGCAAGGATGCCGATCGTTCCGACACATTCTCCGGACGGGCTGTACAGCGGAGCGGCGCAGGTCACACAGCCGCGCAGCGCCCCTTCGTTATATTTGGAACCGTCGACGGTAACCAGTCTCTGGTGGCGCTTACACTGCGAGAAAGCGGTTTGTTCGAGCAGCTCCTCCGTCCATGCGGTTCCGTTCCGGTATAGAGGATGCAAAAAATTTTCCGCGGTATAAAATCCGATAATTTGACCGAAAGAATCAAATAGTTCCAAAGAACCATTAATGTTACGCAGGTACCGAGCCGACCGGCCTATCCAATCTTTGAAAAGCTGATAGAGTTCGTCGCGCTGCGATAGAACGCCGCCCTGCCTGCCAAGATCGAGAACATAGGGCTCCAGGCTTGATTCATCAAGCTTTTTCGCGTTTTCGACGGGATAGTACGGTAAGGGGTGGTGAAGTTTGTCGCTCATAGACAACTCCTTTTCCACTTCCGAATAATTAAGAAGTATACTCCTAATGATACTAAATTTTTAGTAGTTATGCACTATCTTTTCCAAGAGTTTATACAGAGTGCCGCGCTTGACATATGTTCTTTTTTTGCATAAAATAAATAGTCGAGTACAAAAGGTTGTCGGGAGATTTTCGTGACTCACCCTCTATAGCTTCGCTGCTGATTAGCCTGCGGCTGAACAAGCTTCTCAGAGGACGCCCTTCGCGTCCGCCAGCGAAACTATCACGTGATCTGCCCATCTATCCAAAATAACATTTGAAGAGGGGTAACATCCATATGTCACGTTATACAGGTCCTAAATTTAAACTTAGCCGTCGTCTCGGTATTTCTCTGAGCGGCAGCGGCAAAGAACTCAAGCGTCCGTTTCCTCCAGGTCAACACGGCCCGGGACAACGCAAGAAGATGAGCAACTACGGCATGCAGCTTCAAGAGAAACAAAAGCTTCGTCTCATGTACGGTGTACACGAGAAGCAATTCCGTAACCTTTACAGCTTTGCTTCGAAGCAAAAAGGGATTACAGGCGAAACGTTCATGCAGCTTCTTGAAAGCCGTCTGGACAACCTCGTATTCCGTCTTGGTTTCTCCAACTCCCGTGCAGGCGCGCGTCAGCTTGTTGCTCACGGTCACGTGACTGTAAACGGCAAAAAAGTCGACATCGCTTCCTACTCGGTTAAAACCGGCGACGTGATTGGTCTTCGTGAAAGAAGCCGCGGTCTCTCCGTAATCAAAGAAGCACTGGCTAACCGTAACTACCTCCCGGCTTACGTTGAATTCAACGAAGCGGCTCTGGAAGGTAAATACGTTCGTCTGCCGGAGCGTTCCGAGCTTCCGCAAGAGATCGACGAGAAGCAAATTGTCGAGTTCTACAACCGTCTTTCCTAGTCAACCGTCAGGTTCGACTGCAAAAGAGCCCCGATCTCCGGATCGGGGCTCTTTTTGTGCTTCTCCCCGTTTGTACGGGGGAAGCATATCTCGTGCATTAAGCTAATTTGATTTTCGCGAATTTACGCTTGCCTACTTGAAGAATATCGCCGTCCTTCACTTCTACGGACGCGTTCGGGTCGGTTACTTTCTCTTCGTTCAAGCGGACACCGCCCTGCTGAATACTGCGCTTCGCTTCTCCGTTGGTTGCCTGCAGGCCCAGCGTTACGAGCAGCTTCACCAGACGGATTCCGCCTTCTTCAAGCTCTCCGGCCGCAAGCTCGACTTCCTCGATGTCGTCCGGCAGCGCACGCTGCTGGAATACCGTGACGAAGTGGCGCTCCGCTTCACTTGCAGCTTCCTCGCCGTGGTACATCCGCACAAACGTAGCGGCCAGCCGCATTTTGGCGTCGCGGGGATGAACGTTTCCGTCTTCGATTCCCGAACGGAGCGCGCTGAGCTCGTCATGGCTCAGATCCGTCGCCAGCTCGTAATACTTCAGCATGAGCTCGTCGGGAACGGACATCGCTTTGCCGTAAATCTCGTTAGGCGCTTCATCGATCCCGATGTAGTTGCCAAGGCTTTTGCTCATCTTATTTACGCCGTCGAGTCCTTCAAGCAGCGGCATCATGATTGCGACCTGGGCCGGCACGCCGTACTCCTTCTGCAGAGTGCGCCCCATAAGCAGGTTGAATTTCTGGTCCGTGCCCCCAAGCTCCACGTCGCATTTCAACGCAACGGAATCGTAGCCCTGCATGAGCGGGTAGAAAAACTCGTGCACGTGGATAGGTTGACCGGAGGTGTAGCGTTTGGAAAAATCGTCGCGCTCCAGCACGCGGGCAACCGTCAATTTGGCGGACAGCTCCACCACATCGGCAAAAGTCAGGGGGCTGAGCCATTCCGAGTTGTAACAAACGGTAGTCTGCTCCGGATCGAGAATCTTGAAGATCTGCTTTTTGTACGTCTCCGCATTCCGCTTCACGTCTTCTTCCGTCAACTGCTTGCGCGTCTCGGATTTTCCCGTAGGATCGCCGATACGGCCCGTGAAGTCCCCGATCAGAAGCTGTACATGATGCCCCAGTTCCTGGAACTGCCGGAGCTTGTGAAGCACAACGGTATGGCCCACATGAATATCGGGCGCGGAAGGGTCCAGACCCAGCTTGATTTTGAGCGGCCGGTTGTCCGCAAGGGACTCGGCGATTTTCAGCTTCAATTCTTCCTCCGGCACAATTTCAACAGCTCCGCGGCGCAGGATCTCAACCTGGCGTTCCGCTTCGGCCTTCTGCTCGGCCGACAACTTTTCCCATACGTCTTTCATCGTCATCTTGCTTCCATCCCTCTCATCGCTGTAGTTTTCGCTGCATAACAAAAAGCCTTCCTGTCCACAAGGGACGAGAAGGCTTTAAACTCGCGGTACCACCCTAATTAAAGCACCTTCATCGGCATACGGCCGGGCAGGCGCTTTCACTTCATTCGGATAACGGGAAAGATCCCGGAAGAAAGCTACTGAAAGAAACTTCCGCTCGATCCTGTCCAGGCGGCGGTCGTCAAGCCGTTCCGGATGATACGACCGGCTGCTCTCGTGTTCACAATCTCTGCTCCGGACGGTATTTCGCTGAGGAGACCGGCACCGATTCACACCCGCCATCGGCTCTCTGTTCCCTGCATCTTCCCGCTACTGAAGTCCATCGACGCATTTTGATTAATATCCAGTTCCCTAAATTTATATCATAAAGAAACAAACGATGTCAATCCGCAGTCCTTAGGACCAAAGTCCCGGCGGTATTCAAGATTTTGGCTTTGTGCTATAATTGAGGCGGTTATTAAAGGAGGAATCCTGGTAATATGGCAAAAAAACTCTCTTTTTTACAAAATCCGGGAGTCCGAAAGACGCTTAAAGTCACCTTTCATACGGTTAAGTGGTTGTTTGTGGCATTTCTTGTTGTCGGAATTATGGGGGGAGCCGCCGCTTTCGGTTACGTAAGCGCTCTGGTCAAAAACGAACCCGTCCGAAATAAAGAGGAAATGCGCAAAAAAATCGAAGAAAACGCCATCACGGGTTTTGTCTACTTTAACGACGATGCCGTTATCGGACAGCTTCGTACAGAAGAAGACAGGCGGCTTGCCGAATTGGCGGAAATTCCTCAAGTCGTTCTTGATGCTGTCCTCGCGATTGAAGATAACGATTTTTACAAACACAACGGGGTTGACGTAAAAGGCTTATCCCGTGCCGTAACGCAGAAACTGCTGAACGAAGACGTACAAACCGGCGGAAGTACGATCACCCAGCAGCTGACCAGACGCGTTTTTCTGACATTGGACCGGGATGAGGGGCGTAAAGCCAAAGAAATCCTGCTGTCCTTGAGGATGGAAAGACTTTTATCCAAAGACGAGATTCTGCTGGCCTATTTAAATAAAATCCCTTACGGAAACGGAGCTACGGGCTACAACCTGTTCGGCATTAAAGCGGCCGCCAAAGGCATCTTCAATATCGACGATCTGAAACAGCTGAATGTCGCCCAGGCTGCATACCTAGCCGGCCTTCCTCAACAGCCGAGCAACTACTCGGCATACACGAGCAGCGGCGCGCCCAATCCGACGGGACTCAAAAACGCGATTACACGCCAGAAGCTTGTGCTGAAGCGGATGCGCGAGGAAAACAAAATAAACGAAGCGCAGTACAACGAGGCACTCGCCTTCGGTATTGAAGCTTCTCTTGCCCAGCGCCAGCAAAAAGCATATGCCAGCTACCCCTATCTCATGATTGAAGCCGAGAAGGAAGCCGTCAATCTGCTTCTAAAGCAGCAGAATCCCGACCTTGATCCCGAGAAAGACGCGGCCGCTTACAACGAAGCATCCAAGGCTATGCATACCCAGCTTCTGCGCGGCGGCTATCAGATTTATACGAGCATAGACAAAACGATCTATGACTCCATGCAGACGATCGGCAAAGAAGCGAAGAACTATTCCCCGACTGATTCCAAAAAAGGCGAGGAACAAGTCGGAGCGGTCATGATGGACAGCAAAACGGGCGCCGTTCTCGGGATGATCGAAGGCCGCGATTTCAACAAATCGCAGATGAACAACGCGATCCAGGCCGTCAGGCAGCCGGGTTCCACGATGAAGCCGATTGCGGCATACATTCCCGCCATGGAATCCGGCAAAATTCAGCCGGCCAGCATTATCGACGATTCGCCCGTAATTTTGAAGGACGGCGCGAAAGGCTATCACATTCCCGAGAACTGGAACCACAAGTACAGCGGTCTGATCACTGCTCGCAAGGCGTTGAACCAATCCTACAACATCCCGGCGATCAAGCTGTTCACGGACACCGTCGGAATTAAGGAAGCTTGGACGTTCGCCAAGAAACTGGGAATAACCACGATTGAAAAAGAGGATTATAACGCTCAAACGGGCGTAATCGGCGGTCTTAAATACGGCGTGACCGTCAAGGATATGACCGGTGCTTATGCCGCCATGTCCAACAAAGGACTGTACAACGAAGCGTTTATGATCCGGAAAATGACGGATTCGACCGGCAAAGTGATTTATGAGCACGAAATGAAGCCGACTCGTGTCTTCTCAGAGGAGACAGCCTACCTGATTACGGACATGATGAGAACCGTTATTACCGAAGGAACGGCGACAAGTATCAAGAAAAGCTTTAAATTTTACGGTAAAATACCGGTGGTCGGCAAAACCGGCTCTACGCAGGATGACGCCGACGCCTGGTTCATGGGGTATACTCCGAACATTACGGTCGGTGTGTGGGCGGGTTACGAGCTTCCGGTGAATAAGCTCAGCAAAGCCGGGACTCAGCGTGCCATGAACATGTGGTCGCTCATTATGAACGCGGCCGTCGAGAAGAAACCCGAGCTGTTCCCGGACACCTCGTTTAAACGGCCTTCTACGGTCGTTCAGGCGACCGTTTCCGACGTGTCCGGCAAGCTTCCGAGTGATTTGAACCGGCAGTCCGGACACGTGGTGACGGATTGGTTTAACCGGAAATACATCCCTAAAACTGTCGATAATTCCATGAAATCGATGAACACCATCGAATACAACGGCATTAACTATATCGCACAGGATCAGACTCCGGGCGACATGGTAAAATCCAAGTTTGTCATTGTCCGCGAGAAGTCGGTCAATTCCCTGCTGAAGGAACTTTCCGCGGTTCTGAACAAGCTCCCGGCCAAAAACCGCCGTCCGCTCAGCTTCTACAAACCGAAAGATTACGACGAGGACGCGCCTTCCGAGATCGACCCGCGTAAAGATGACGGAAGCGATCCGAGCGCCCCTTCGAGAGTGGCGGCAACCAAATCGGGCGGCTCCGTGGTCATCACGTTCCAGCCAAGCGGGAACAACGATGTAGTCGGCTACCGGCTGTACCGTTCCGACAACGGCGGTCCGTATATCCGGCAGACGGGTAAAGTTGTCATGACCGGAAGCGACAGCAAGTTTACGGACAGTGTCAGCCCGGCTTCCGCCCAATCTTACTATGTCACGGCGGTTGACGTAGCCGGACGGGAATCCGCTCCGGGAAAAGCCTCTTCGACGGGCTCCAACTCCTCCATTGACTCCGGATTAGTTCCGGGAGGCGGAGGCAGCGGGACAGACGGAGGCAGCCAAAACGGAGGGAACGGCGGTTCCGACCAGGAATCGGATCCCAAGCAGACACCGTCCTCTCCTGCGGGACTGACCGCGAAAGGAAGCGGCAGCGGATTAAAACTGCAATGGAACGAGAATTCTTCCAAAGATAAAGTTAAACGCTACAATGTCTACTATGCCGAGAAAGCGGACGGAAATTACAAAAAGATCGATGCCGCTCTCTCTGCCGAATACGCAATCTCGTCCGTAAAACACGACGGGTATTACAAAGTGTCGGCCGTGAACGATGCCGGAGAGTCACGGTTGTCTTCCGCGGTAAAATATGCGGCACGTTAAGTCCGCGGACCGCGCTGGTTAAATTTAAAAAGAAAAGCCCGTGAGGCTGCCAAGCTTGATTGCTTGGCAGATCCGGGCTTTTCTTTTGGCTTTTCTTTGGCTTTTCTATCAAGCGGAATCGCAGAACTTGTATAAGAACGGAAATCGAACCCATGAAAAAAACAGTTACAGAGCAAAAAGAGCGGCCTGACGGCCGCTCTTTCCTCTCTTAATCTTCAATCGTCGACAGGTCCCCTGTCGGCAGGTTAAGTTCCCAAGCTTTGAGCACGCGGCGCATGATTTTACCGCTGCGCGTTTTAGGAAGTTTGTCTTTAAATTCGATCTCGCGAGGAGATGCGTGCGCAGACAAACCTTCTTTTACAAACTTGGCGATGTCCGCTTTAAGTTCATCGGATGGCTCGAACCCTTCACGAAGCGCGATGAACGCTTTGATAATCTCGCCGCGCATCGGATCCGGCTTGCCGATAACGCCCGCTTCCGCAACGGCCGGATGCTCGACCAGTTTGCTTTCCACCTCAAACGGGCCTACCCGCTCGCCCGCGGTGTTAATAACGTCGTCGATACGGCCCTGGAACCAGAAGTAGCCGTCCTCATCCATGTAAGCGGAGTCCCCGGATATATACCAGCCGGTTAATCTGAAATACTCTTCGTATTTCGCAGGGTTGTTCCAAATTTTGCGCATCATGGACGGCCAAGGCGTTCTGACCGCGAGATTGCCCATCCGGTTAGGCGGAAGAACATTGCCGCTGTCATCGATAATGGCGGCTTCCACGCCGGGAATCGGACGTCCCATGGAGCCCGGCTTGATCGGCATGCTCGGGTAGTTACAAATGAGCTGGCCGCCTGTTTCGGTCATCCACCAGGTGTCGTGAATACGCTGCCCGTATACTTTCAGGCCCCAGCGGACGACTTCCGGGTTAAGAGGCTCCCCTACGCTCAGTACATGACGGAGCGAGGACAGATCAAACTGGTTGACCACATCGTCTCCGGCACCCATCAGCATTCGGAAAGCGGTCGGAGCGCTGTACCACACGGTCACTCCGTATTTCTGAATCGTATTATACCAGTCCTGCGGACTGAAACGTCCGCCGCGGATTACGTTCGTAGCTCCGTTAAGCCAAGGGGCGAAAATACCGTAAGATGTGCCGGTAACCCAACCTGGATCGGCCGTACACCAGTACACATCGTCTTCTTTAAGATCAAGGACAATATTGCCCGTATAGTAATGCTGAACCATGGCGTTATGCACATGGAAAACGCCTTTAGGTTTACCTGTCGAACCGGATGTGTAATGCAGAATCAATCCGTCTTCACGGTCTACCCATTCGATGTCGAGTTCTTCGGACGCCTGCGCCATTTCCTTGTGGAAATCCACTTGGCCTTCCTGAAGATCAAGATCTTCGCCAACGACAATGACATGCTTCAGATTAGGCAGCTCGGCCGTTGGGATACGGTGCACGAGTGCGGGTGTCGTAATAATGGCGACAGCTTCACTGTCCTGCAGACGGTCGCGTACCGCCATTTCCATGAATGCTTCGAAAAGCGGTCCGACTACCGCACCGATCTTGATGGCACCGAGAAGCGCCATATACAGTTCCGGAGTACGCGGCATGAAAATAAAGAAACGGTCTCCCTTATTCACACCAAGCTTGCGGAGCACATTCCCGAATTGATTGGATGTCGTTTTCAATTGAGAGAAAGTATAAGACTCGTCTCTCTTCTGATCGCTATAATAGAGGGCAACTTTGTCTTTTCTGGAAGATTCGGCATGGCGGTCGATCGCTTCGTAAGCCATGTTCACTTTGCCCGTATCGAACCAGGAAAAATTGGATTCTATCTCTTCCCAATTGAACGATTCTCGGGCTTTCTCGTAATTGCCTAGGTTGCCGTTTTGTGAAACCGCATCTACCACTTCACCTTTTAATTGGTTCATTTCTCCTACCTCCCGACAATTGAAACGCTTTCAATCTTTTTTGAATGCTTTGTGCCTGACAGGAAGAAAAGCGCACTTTTCACCATGTATATTATATCACAGCAGGTTATGTTTGCCTATTGCTTTTCAATTTGCCGAAAAATGTGATATAAGAGAGTATAGAGAGAACTGCGTTACCGACGCCGCTTTTAAGGAGACTCCCTCTCATGGACCATAAAAAAATTTATCATTCGCACTCTTTCGTACCGCCTGACCTGGATGCGGAGATCACCGTGGAGGGTCCCGTATCCCCTGATCACCTGCGAGGCCTTCAGATGCATGCCGATCTGGACGCTTTCCGCAAGCCGAGAGACCAGCACGAAGCCCTGATCGAAATCGCGGAGCTTCCCGAGGGCCGCATTATTATCGCCCGTACCGGGGACTGGATTGTAGGCTATGTCACCTTCCATTATCCCGATGAAATCGAACGCTGGTCCCAAGGCAATATGCCCGACCTGATTGAACTTGGGGCGATCGAAGTTGCCAACAGCTACCGGGCTCTCGGACTCGGCAAGAAGATGATCCGGCTCGCCTTTACGGACGGACAACTGGAGAACGTCATTACGTTCACGACCGAATATTATTGGCATTGGGACCTGGAAAGCAGCGGGCTCAGTGTGTGGGATTACCGCAAAATGATGGAAAACCTGATGAAATGCGTAGATATGGTGTGGTTTGCCACCGACGATCCGGAAATATGTTCGCACCCGGCCAACTGCCTGATGGTTCGCATCGGAAGCAAAGTTCCCCTGGCTTCCGTCGAGCAGTTCGACCGCATCCGCTTTCAACAACGGTTCATGTATTAAGAACCATTTCCTGGGTTACGGGAGGAACAGCTCGAGATGAAGAACGAATCGGTTTTTGTATTTAACGAGCATGAAGCGACCTACAAGTTCAACGAGGAACATCCTTTTAATCCGAAAAGACTGCTGCTCACGATTGACCTTCTCAGAAAGGCCGGAGCTCTGAACGACTCCGAAATCGTCACTCCCCGTGTAGCCACGGATGACGAGCTTCTCCGCGTCCATCAACCCGCTTATATCGATGCCGTGAAAGCGCTTAGCGAACTCTCCCCTTCGCTTGAGTGGGTAAACAGCGCGGCCAAGTACGGATTGGACACCGAGGACACGCCCTATTTCGCCTGGATGCATGACGTCACCTCAATGGTAGTCGGCGGTTCCATAACGGCTGCCGACACCGTAATGTCAGGCAGAGCGAAGCGCGCGTTCCATCTGGGCGGAGGCCTGCACCACGCTCTGCAGAGCAAGGGAGCCGGCTTCTGCGTCTATAACGACGCTTCCGCCGCCATTGCCCATCTTACCGAGCACTACAACGCGAAGGTTCTGTACATCGACACGGATGTCCACCACGGCGACGGCGTTCAATGGAGCTTTTACAGCGATCCACGCGTATGCACGTTCTCCATTCATGAAACCGGGAAATATTTATTTCCGGGGACGGGGGATGTGACGGAGCGGGGCGAGGGCGAAGCCTTCGGCACCTGCGTCAATGTTCCGGTGGAGCCGTACACCGAAGACGACTCCTGGCTTGAAAGCTTTGAAGCGGTTCTGGTGCCGCTGATTGAGCGTTTCAAGCCCGATATCATCGTGTCGCAGCACGGCTGCGACGCGCATGCCCTTGATCCGCTGGCCCACGTACACTGTTCCATGCGGATCTACAAAAGAATGCCCGAGCTTATCCGCGAGCTGGCCGACAAGTGGTGTGACGGCCGCTGGGTTGCGCTCGGCGGCGGAGGATACGACATCTATAGGGTCGTTCCGCGTGCCTGGAGCCTGGTCTGGCTGGTCATGACCGGCCACCCGCTGCTTCAGGAGCTGGAGAGCAATCCGCTCCTCCCCCTGCCCGCCGGCTGGCTTGCCGAGCACCAGCCGGGCAGCCCCGTTAAGCTGCCTGCCACTTGGCTCGACGCCGTCGACGATTGGGAACCCATCCCGCGCCGGGACATTATTGCCGAGAAGAACAAGAAAACCGTGGAGATCGCTCTGCTTTATTTGAAATAAGAGCGATCCCCGCGGTTTTTTAATTGAGTTTGCTTCCGTTCATGTGTGATATCTGCGCTGCTGCGTGCATGCCGGACGGCGCTGCATACAAATCCGTTGAAAAAAATAGACTGACCGGTTTAAAACCCGTCAGCCTTTTTCATATGCCCATCTGTCCATTATAACGAGCGCACCATATGTTCAATGATCCGGTGTGAATTTTCGGAAGCCTGCTTGGTAAACTCCGCGAAATTAACGTGCGCCGAGCCGTCCGCTTTATCGGACATGGACCGGATGACGACGAACGGAACTTTGTTCATGGAACAAACCTGCGCCACAGCCGCGCCTTCCATCTCCGTGCAGGTCCCGCCGAGCTCCTGGTGAAGCTCCGCCACTTTGTCGCGCGAAGCGACGAATTGGTCTCCGGACAGAACGAGCCCTTGCTTCGTTCTTCCCTGGAACAGTTCCCGGCTTGCCGCATCCGCCAGTTCGACCAGCTGAGGGTCCGCCTTGAAGACCGAAACTTCCTCGTAAGGAATGACTCCGCGCGGGAAGCCAAGGGGCGTCACATCCATGTCATGCTGCATGCAGGTTGTGGAAATGACGATATCGCCGATATTCAGCTCCGGATCCAGCGCTCCGGCAACGCCTGTAAACAGCACGGCATCAACGCCGAAGCCGTCAATCAGAATTTGCGTGCAGACGGCGGCGTTCACCTTGCCTACGCCCGACTTGCAAACCACAACAAATTTGCCTTCAAACTGGCCTTCCCTGTATGTAATGCCGGCTTTATTCGTTACGGTTACGCCGCTCATCCCGCCGACAAGCAGTTCGATTTCTTCATTCATGGCGCCGATCAGACCGATTTTATTTATCATCCTTGTGTAACCTTTCCTTTCCGCTCAACAAAAAGCGGCTCAACGAGGAGCCACTGAGCTGCGCTTAATGATTTCATGCGGGAGAACGACTTGAGTAAGTTCCATCGTTTCCTTGTTCATCAACTTCGTAAGCAGACGCATGGATACCGCGCCGATATCGTACATAGGCTGTGCCACGGTCGTTAATTGAGGACGCACCATAGAAGCCATCCGGATATTATCGATACTCATCACGGAAATATCCTTCGGTACGGAAAGCCCTTCGTCCTGAATTTTGTGAATGGCGCCGATCGCCATTTCGTCCGTCGCCGAGAAAATAGCGGTTGGGCGCGTCGGCAGCTTCAGGAAATAATCCGTCGCATCGATTCCCGATTCATACCGGTAATTGCCCAGTCTTACGTAATCTTCGTTCACTTCGATGCCTGCGTGCTCCAGTGCCTTCTTGTAGCCCTGGTAGCGAGCAAAGCCGTTAGCCGGATCCTGAAGAGGTCCGGAGATCATGGCGATCGTACGGTGGCCGCTCTCGATCAGAAGCTGCACGGCATCGTAAGCCGCTTTCTCGTGATCGATATCGACGGACGGCATTACGTTCTGCTCGTCGGCCGTACCGCAGAGCACAACCGGAACGGAAGAAGTCCGGAACGCATTGATATGATCTTCCGTCACGACGCCGCCCATGAAGAGAAGCCCGTCCACCTGCTTCTCCAGCAGGGTGTTGATGACGCGGATTTCTTTCTCTTTCTTCTTGTCGGCGTTGCTCAAAATAATATTGTAATGATACATGTTCGCAATATCTTCGATTCCGCGCGCCACTTCCGCAAAAATCGAGTTTGAAATATCGGGGATAACCACGCCGACTGTCGTTGTTTTCTTCGATGCAAGTCCCCGGGCAACAGCATTGGGGCGATAACCGAGCCGTTCGATTGCTTCGAATACTTTCTTCCTTGTCTGCGGCTTCACGTTCGGGTTATTGTTGACGACACGCGAAACCGTGGCCATCGATACTCCTGCTTCTCTTGCTACGTCATAAATAGTAACGGTCACGGTCACTCTCTCCATTTATTCGAATATTCGTCGTCCTTGCCATATTACAGACTATCATACGACATTATTTCCCTTTTCGCAATTAAAACACTTTCACACCTAATAGTAGCAAAAAATACGCATGAAAGCCAACTCGCCGATTTTCATACCCGCTCCCCGCAGGAATTCCATCGTACAAGTTGGCTATGTAATCAACTGCAACCCTATCCATGCGCATCCGGCGGGTGGGTATGTACGGAAAGGGCACTGCGGGCATCAGCCGCTGGTCCTATCCGCAAAAACTTCCTGCAGCCGGTCGTCCGACAGCATATGCTCGCTGATTTGGGCCAGCCTGCTGCGAATCTCCCCTGCCCAGCCCATATCCCCGACAGAGGTAGCCAGAAGCAGCAGATCCAGCAGTTCATTGACTCTTTCCTCCACGGCCTGCTTAAATCCGTACCCATCCTCAGAAGAACAGGCGAGCCGAACGATGAGGCAGGCGATTTCGGACACGTCTTCGAACCGCAGGATCTGCTTTTCCGGTTTCGGGCCCAACGTATCGATCAATTCCGTAACTTTAGGTTTTACGCTCGAATAAACAACGCTTTTCCCGCATGCTTCGCATGAGTAGATGGGTACGTTTTCAATCTCTACCTTCTGTTGGAACACGACGGTTCTCAGGCATAAATGAATCGGTTGTCCGCAGCAGTACCCTTTTTGCATAATCACTCACTCCTTTAGCAGCCGATAGAACCTTGCTGTCTTCGTCTTACCTAGCTACTTCTATCCGGGTGAATAATATTCCTGCTTTTCGGGGACTGTCACATATTCCCTTTTTATGAAAATTTCATTTTATTTTTGAAGGCAGCGTAATCTCTGTGCCAACCGCTAGTTTGAGGCCTTTTTCTGAATCAATACCTCGATAAAAGCTTTCATAAAAGCGGGCAGATCCGGAGGACGCCGCCCCGAAACGATATTGCGGTCGACCACGGCTTCCTCGTCCACCCAGATCGCTCCGGCGTTTTCAAGATCATCCCGGATGCCCGGCGTAGAGGTCATCGTATAGCCTTCCACGATTTTGGCCGAAATCAAAACCCAGCCCGCGTGACAAATCTGCGCAATCGGTTTTTGCGCCTCATGAATTTCGCGGGTAAACCGCAGAACGTCGGCATATCTGCGCAGTTTATCGGGCGCCCAGCCGCCGGGCACGTACAGCCCGTCATAATCGGCCGCGCTTACGTCTCCGAACGCGACATCCGTCGTAATCGGCACACCGTATTTGCCGTGATAAATTTCGCCCGCTTTAGGTCCTGCGATATCGACGACTGCTCCCGCTTCCCGCAAACGAAGAACGGGGTACCACATTTCCAGATCCTCGAATTCCTCATCAACAAACGCCAGTATGCGCTGGCCTTTCAAATCCTGTACGGTCATAGTAAATCCCTCCTGGTTTAGTGAGAATAGGTTAAGAAGCGCTCGACCGGGAATCCGCCTGCCGGAGCACCTGCTCGATTTCCTCGCTGGTGCCGCACTGCAGGACTTCCTGAAGCAGGCGTTCGCACTCGGCGTGATTGCTCGTCAGCAGACGGTGCTTGATCGGAAGAATGAGCTGGACGGACATGCTCAGCTCCTCGATGCCTAGCCCCAGCCAAAGAGGCAGCGCACGGATATCCCCGGCGAACTCCCCGCATACGGCAACGGGTATACCAGCCGCCTTGGCCGCATCAATGGTCAGCTTCAGCAGGCGGATTACGGCGGGATGATACGGATTGTACAAATGGGCGATGCTGTCGTTCATCCGGTCCACCGCCAAAACGAACTGGATCAGATCGTTGGTTCCGATGCTGAAGAAATCGACTTCTTTGGCCAGAACGTCGGCAATCAGGGCCGCGCCCGGCACTTCGATCGTCAAGCCGACCTCAATGTCGGGGTTAAACGGCTTGCCCCGGCTTTTCAGCTCCTGCTTGGCTTCCGCCAGCAGAGCGTTGGCCTCTCTGAGCTCGCCTAGCGAGGAGATCATCGGGTACATAAGCTTTACTTGACCAAAGTGCGAGGCCCGCAAAATCGCGCGGAGCTGGGTTTTGAACAGCTCGCGGCGATCCAGCGAGATCCGAATGGCGCGGCATCCCAGCGCCGGATTCTCCTCCACCTGAAGCGGAAGATAATCCAGCTTCTTGTCTCCGCCGATATCCAGCGTGCGGATAATGAGCGGCCTGCCGTCCAGCTTGACCGCCGCCTGCTTATACACCTCGGTCTGCTCCTCTTCATCCGGCAGGGAGTCGCGGTCCATGTAGAGAAATTCCGAGCGGAATAAACCGACCCCGACGGCGCCGTTCTTGAGCACCTGGTCGATTTCTTTGATCGAGCTGATATTCGCCGCCAGCCGGACCTGCTTGCGGTCCTGAGTCATGGACGGGACGTGGGCGATTTCCTGCAGCCGCTCGCGGTGCATGAGCCAGTCCGTCTTACGCGACTCGTACAGCTCCACGGTGCTGCTGTCGGGGTTCACGTAGACGATCCCTTCCTCGCCGTCCACAATCATCAAGTCTCCGTTCTGAATAGGCCGGATAAGCTTGCCTTCCAGCCCGAGCACGAAAGGAATTCCCATCGCGCGGCTCATAATCGACGTGTGCGAGGTCAGTCCGCCCATCATCGTGACGATACCCAGAACGCGGGCCGGGTCCAGATGCACCAGTTGGGAAGGGGTAAGCTCCTTCGCCACGAGTACGTAGGAATGATCCGTCGGCGGCGGTGTATCGTCCCCGCTGCCCAGCAGATGCTTCAGAAGACGGTTGCCTACGTCTTTAATGTCCATGGCCCGTTCTTTCATATAATCATCGTCCAACACGTCGAACATTTCGACGAATTTGTCGATCACTTCTTTGACGGCCACCTCTGCGGCTTTGTACTGCCGGCTGATGATGCCCTGAATTTCGTTCATAAACACGGGATCTTCCAAAATCGCCAGATGAGCGTCGAAAATGTACGATTGCTCCTGGCCCAAGACGTCCCGGATCTCTTGTTTGATATGTTCCAATTCGTCTTTGGACGAACGGATCCCGTCATACAGCCGTTCGAATTCAAACGACAAATCGGTGGCGTCCACCATCTTATCCGGGAACTCCCAATCCCAGGCGGGGATCACGTAAGCGGGACCCATGGCGATCCCCGATGAAGCTCCTATCCCTTTAAACATTTGAAGTCCCTCCGCTCTGTTCCGGTTTTTTCAGCACAACGGACATCACGGACGCCTGCCCTTTTTTCACGGATTTATAGGGGGCGAAGCTCCATGATTTGACACGGTCCGAATTGGTAATCACCATAGGGGTGGCCAGCGATTTGGCGTGCTTCTTCAACTGATTGTAGTTAAAACGGATCAGCAGCTGCCCCGCCTCCACCTCGTCTCCGGGCTGTACTTGGGCCTCGAAGAAATTTCCGGTTAATGTGGATGTGTCGATGCCGATGTGCAGCAGAACTTCAAGTCCTTCCTCTGTCTGAATCCCGAGCGCATGCATCGTCGGATAGACGTGCATGATTTTACCGGCTACCGGCGACAACAACTCCCCTTTATCCGGTATGAAAGCAACCCCGTTGCCGACAATCTTCCCCGCGAAAATGCGGTCCGGAACGTCCTCCAGCGGAATCATTCTCCCCGCCATCGGGGAACTGAAGAGCACAAGCTGAATGTCTTTGCGCAGCAGCTTCATGATTTCTTCCCGGATCAGTTCGGAGAACGTGCCGAAAACAACCTGCACGTTGCCGCCGCCTAAGCGGATAACTCCGGCCGCTCCAAGGTGCTTCAGTGCGGCGATATCCATGAGGCGGTCGGATTCGAGCGTCAATCTCAGCCGTGTGATGCAGGCTTCGATTTTTTTGATATTCCCCTTGCCTCCGAGCGCTTGGACGATAAGCGGCGCCCGGTAAGGGATATCGCCTGCCCATTCTTCCAGCGATGAACCTTCCTCCCGCCCCGGGGTCGGAATGCGGTAACGCCGGATGGCGTACCTGAACATGACATAGTACACCGCTCCGAACACGAGTCCGATCGGAATGAGCATCCAACCGTTGCGCGACAAATGCTCGTTAATGACAAAATCGATAGCTCCGGCGGAATAAGAGAAGCCGTGCGAGATATTCAGCGCATATGCGATCCACATGGCAAAGCCGGATAAAATGGCATGAATCACGAACAAGTAAGGAGCGACGAACAGAAAGGCAAACTCAATCGGCTCCGTGACGCCGGTCAGGAACGAAGTCAGCGCCGCCGTCATAAAAGTCACTCGGACATGAGGCTTCAAATCTTCCCGGGCCTCGTGGATAATGGCGAAGGCAATGGCGGGAAGCGCGAACATCATAATCGGATACAGTCCGGCCATGTAGGCCCCGGCCGTCGGATCACCCGCGAAGAAACGGGGCAGATCGCCATAAACCATGTCACCGTTCGGTTCTTTGTAAGCACCCAGTTGAAACCAGAAGAAATTGTTCAGGATATAATGAAGCCCGGAAGGCACAAGAAGACGATGCGCGATGCCGTACAAGAAAGCACCGAATCCGCCGAGGCTGAGAACCCATGCCGTCAACTGCTCCATCCCGTTCTCCAGGACGGGGCCCAGCTTGATCATCAGGATGGACAGCACGAGCGTAACGACTCCCATAATAAGCGGAACCATCCGCGGTCCTCCGAAAAACTGTACGTATTCGGGGAGCTGGATTCGCTTGCACCGGTGGTACGCGACCGCCGACAGCAGACCGATCAGGATTCCTCCCGCGACACCCAGTTGAAACGCTTCGCCCAGCTGATGCTGGGTCAGTACGGTGAATAAAAAGTAGCTCATCAGTGCGGAAAGTCCGGCGATACCCGCATTCTCCGTCAAACCGAGAGCAACGCCTACCGCGAACACGAGCGGCAAATATGTAAATATGGTATGACCCGCAAGCAGCATCATGTCGCCGAGCCATGCCGCCCCCATACTATCCCATGGCAGGATTCCCAGTCGTATAAGTACTGCGGCAACAGGGAGCGTAATCATCGGAAGCATTAAAGAACGCCCGAATTGCTGCAAATTTCCCATCCAGTTCAACTTAAGCCCTGCCTCCTCTCTATTTCGATCCTAATGGCTGCCGCACTTTTTGTCAAAAACAAATAAGCGGGTCCGAAGACCCGCTTGTTGGCGTCATGCAGCATAACGATGCTGTGAGCTATCGTCAGCCTTTAATTAAAACGTACCTGTCGTGTACGGAATGCCCGTGTTAAAACGGCCGGATTGAGCGGAACCAACGCTGCTGGAGTAACCGGCGAACTGCTGCTGAGCCGGAGTTTGGGAATCCGAAGTCAGGTAGCTGTCATGGGCCGGCTGGTCGCCGCGGTAGTTAGCCGTATGGTAAGACTGCGGAGACGCGGCTTGGCTGTAGCTTTGCGTGCCGTAGCCTTGGCCATAGGATTGACCGTAGGATTGGGAACCGTAATTTTGTTGAGAGCCGTAGCCTTGGCCGATAGCGGATTGGCTCAGCCCGTAAGAAGCTTGGCCGTAGCCTTGCTGGGACGGAGTCTGGGAATCCGAACGCAGGTAGCTGTCGTGTCCCGGCTGATCGCCACGGTAGTTAGCCGTGTGATAAGACTGAGGGGAAGCGAATTGTCCGTAGCTTTGTTGTTGGCTCGTGTAGGATTGATTTCCTTGGTTGCCGTAAGCTTGGGAACCGAAGGATTGAGTCAGGCCGTAGGAAGCTTGTCCGAAGCCTTGTTGTTGGGCCGGAGTTTGGGAATCCGAGCGCAGGTAGCTGTCATGACCCGGTTGGTTGCCGCGGTAGTTAGCCGTGTGGAACGATTGCGGGTTTTGGTAGCTGCCGTATTGGGAATTTTGGAACTGGTTCTGACCGTACGAAGATTGAACATAACCGGTCGGCTGGAACTTGTTTTGGTATTGGGACTGGGAGCCGATACCAGCTTGATTTTGATACTGGTTGTACATGCGGAGTTCCTCCTTTAAGGAAATTAATGAGTCTTCCAGACAAGTCTTTCCTTGTTCTGAAGCCTCCACTATTGTTTGCAGGAGCCGCTGAAATTATGAACCGTCCCAGAAATTTTTTTCAGAAAAAACAAAACCCGACTAGAGCTTGCGCTTTAGTCGGGTTTTGACACTTTTAGCAGCTGTGCCGCACCGGTTCAGTTGCCTCTCGGATTCAAAATCGCATCTTCCACCTTGATGCAGCGGTCCATTATGACCGTCAGCCCGCCGCGTTGCGCAATTTCAGCCGCTTCTTCATTATAGACGCCCTGCTGCAGCCAAAGAACTTTGGCTCCCATGCGGACCGCTTCCTCCGCGATCGGCACGACCTGGTCGCTTCTGCGGAACACATTCACGATATCCACATTACCCGGAATATCGGACAGACTGGCATAGCTTTGGCCGCCCAAAATGACATCCGCATTCGGATTAACCGGAATAATCTCGTATCCGCGTGATTTCATGGCTGCCGATACCATGTGCGACACCCTTTCCGGGTTATCGGACAAACCAACTACGGCAATGGGGCCGGCCGAAGCCAGCAAGGTTTTGATTTCGTCTCTGGACGGATTTTCAAAAGGCATGAGAACACTCCCTTTCGCTATTTAAAGAACCGGCCTTGTTCGTTGTCTGTTCTTAATCAGCCGTATAGGACAAGCCCTGCTTGCCCATCGCTTCCCAGATGCCGATGAACAGCTTTTTGTCCAGCTGAACATTTTTGCTGCCCGTCCACGGGTCGTTCACGTAAACGGACGTCTCGTCGTAACCGACCATTAATACCGCATGCTCGGAAAATGTCGCGCGGATCGGACCGATGGAGGTATTCCATTCGGACCAGCGGGTCGGCATCGTGAAACCGATGGTCGTCCAAACGACAACCGGGCGGCCGTTTGCGATTTGTTTTTCATACGCGTCAAAAGACTCGCCCGTTAAATCTACGGCTGAAGGAATATGCGATTTCAACAGCGGAAACAGCGCCTTGTGGTAAATGCCGAAGCCTTTGGATTTCCCGGTACCGTCTCCCACATAGCCAATGTTCGGGTGGCCCCACGAAGCAATCGTCCCGTCTTTGTTCCAAACGATAGGAGTCGGGTCCTTCGGCATTTCGTCGTACAGCTGCATCTTGTCCAATTTGATGCCTTTATAATGAAGCATCATGGCAATCGAAGTAATTTCGCAGCCGGACGGCAGTTCCGGTTTCTGCGCGATAACGGGCGCATCGATCATAGCCTTCGTTTTCCGCTGCTCTGGAACCTGTTCCGCCGCCGGTGGCTGCTCAGGTTCAGGCAGAGGCTGTTTTTCCAATTTCGCGTCCATAGCCATGACAGTCTGAACGTCTTGCCCGCTTATTTTGGCATATAGCATCACAGACATGAAACCGCCTGAGAACAATAACCCGAGGATCAGAAAGAAACCGAACGTTACTTTCATGCCCCTCCAAATAATGCGCATCCTATTCACCCATTCATTCGTTCGTTAATTCGATGTGCGCTCCGAGTGAAATCATATGATCGAAAAACTGCGGATAAGATTTGGCCACATGGTGGGCGTCACGGATAACAAGACCCTGCTTGCTCCTCAGCCCTGCCACGGACAGGGCCATAATGACGCGATGGTCATAATGCGCGTTAATTTCCACGCCGCCTTCAAGCCCTTCCGGCCGGCCGTGGACAATGATTTCGCTTTGACGCTCTTCCACGTCGGCTCCGGCTTTGCGCAGCTCGTTCAGGAAATCCGTAATCCGGTCGCACTCTTTGTAGCGGAGATTCTCCACGTTGTAAAAACGCGAGGTGCCTTCCGCGAACACCGCGGCCGCTACCATAGCAAGCACCGCGTCCGTAAAATGATCGCCGTCGAATTCGCCGGCTTTAAGTTTGCCCGTGCCTTGTACGCGCACGATTCCATCCTTGTGAGTCAGCGAGACTCCCATGGCGCGGAGAACGTCCACGCAGGCTTTCTCGCCTTGACGGCTGTTCTCGTCGAGACGATGAACGGTAACATCCGAGCGGGTGACGGCCGCAGCCGCCAAGATCGCCGCGGATCCGGGGTAATCCCCCTGCACGACATACTCCTGCGCACGGTAGGATTGATTGCCGGGAATCCGGTAATGCATAAGATCTTCGCTGGCTTCCACGCGAATCCCTGCTTGTTCGAGCACTTCCAGTGTTTGTCCGACAATCACTTTGGACTTCAAATCGTGAAGCACTTCGATTTCACTGTCTTCTTGGAGCAGAGGAGTCAAAAACAGAAGGGAGCTCAAAAACTGCGAGCTTACGCTGCCCGACACGGTAATTTTGCCGCCGCGGGGCTGTCCCCCTTTAATAGTTATCGGCAGACGGCCCTCATTATGTTCGACTTGGACGTTCATTTGTTCCAGCGTTTCAATGAGATCCATATGCGGCCGCTTGCCGAGCGATTCCGGATATTGATTAATGAAAGTAACTTCGCTTTGGCAGAGGGCTGCCGTAGACATCAGAAAACGGAGAACCGCTCCCGCGTTGCCGACGTTTAATTCTTTGATCGGGAGAGGGTTTTTGCCGAATCCCTTAATCACCATCTTATACTCGTCTTCTTCGATAACCGCGCCCAAATCCCGGATGCACCGGCGCATGGCGTCACTGTCTTCACTGTGAGCCGGGTAGTGGATCGTACTCGTACCGTCAGCGAGCGCTGCAAGAAGGAGGTAACGGGTCGTATAGTTTTTGGAAGACAGCGCCTGAATTTCTCCCTGCAGGTTCGGTGTCGCTTTTACAATGGCTTTCATGGAATTCATGGTAGTTCTCTCCTTTGGTCGATGAGTGGTCTGTGTACGGCCTTCTGTTTATATGTAAAAGCCGGCAAAAGCCAAGCCGATTCCGGCCAGATAGCTTACGGCCAGATAGATCATATCCAGATTAAAAAGTTTTTTCTTTCTCAGCTTCCAGCTGTCCAGCTTTAAAGTGGAAAACGTCGTAAAGGCGCCGGTAAAGCCTGTTCCCAGCCCGATAAGCAAGGCGGCATCCGTCACATGCCCGAACAGCCACCCCAGGAAAAAACATCCTGTGAGATTGACGGCCAGTGTGCCGAATGGAAACGGAGAAGCCGAACGGCTCTGGACCCAGCCGGCTAATTTATATCTGGCGATGGAGCCGACGAATCCTCCGGCCCCTACCAGCAGTACATTCATCCAGCCCGCATTCATAGGGCTTTCTCCTTCCTGCGGTGCGCGGCAGCCGTGCCCAGACTGACGGCAGCAAGCCCTCCCAACAGACTGACCCCGATGTAAAGCAGGGCTGCCGGCACCTGATTATCTCGAAGCATCCGGACCGTTTCCATACTGAAGGTGGAAAAAGTCGTGAAAGCTCCGATAAAACCAGTCGTAACGGCAGTACGCAGCTCCTGCGGCCATTTAGGCAGCAGAGCTTCGCTGAAATAACCGAGCAGAATGCAGCCGATCATATTGCAGGCCAGCGTGCCCCACGGGAAGGAACCATTCCCTTCGTTCCATAGAACGGATAACCCATACCGGGACAGGGCTCCGAACACGCCGGCTGTTCCGATGATCCAACTTTTCATGGGCAAACCACCTATTCTGTCCCGTATTTTGCTTTGAAGATAGATTCGGTGAAGTCCGGAGACGGTTTGACTCCGTGCTTCCGGGTTTTGTATAGTTACAGGGAAAACGAGAATACAGGAGGTGCGATTGATATGAATAAGATTCAACCCTCGGAATTGAAAGCCCGACTTGCGGCGGGTGAGCCGCTGTGCGTTATCGACGTACGCGAGCCCGAAGAAGTCGCGGCCGGTCAAATTGCCGGTGCCAAATCGATTCCCTTGATGGAAATTCACACCCGTCTTCACGAAATCCCTAAAGAAGGCGAAGTCATTCTGGTCTGCCGCAGTGGCAACCGGAGCGGGAAAGCATACGATTTCCTGGAGTCCCAAGGCTTTGCGAATTTGAAAAACATGGAGGGCGGAATGCTCGCCTGGGAACAGCTTTAAGCCCGCCGCCTGACGAGCGGCCCGGTCAGCCTGAAAGTTCTTCCCGCTTCAGCCTTTCTTTGGTCCAGGCGTTAAAGATGTGTTCGGCAATGTCGTCCGCGGCAAGCGGTGACGTATCGATTGTAAGGTCGGCAAACCTGTACGCATCTTGACGTTCCTGGAGCATCGTACGGACCTTTTCTTCCAGTCCGCTTCCCTGCAGCAAAGGCCGGTTGGAGTCGTTTTTAACCCGCTCCACGATGGTCTCCAAACTTGCGGACAAAGCCGCGACAAAGCCCCGCTCGCTCATGCACGCCCGGTTCTCCTTCGCCAGTACGGCACCGCCTCCGGTTGAAATCACCCGATGGCTGCCGGCCAGCGTCTCCCGGATGACCTCACGCTCCAAAGTCCGGAAATGAGCTTCCCCGTGCGTGGCGAACAGCTCCGGAATCGACATTCCGGCTTTTTTTACAATTTCCTCATCGGTATCTATCATAGGCCAACCCAACCGATCAGCCAACTTTAACCCGACAGTCGTTTTACCAGTGCCCATAAACCCAATCAGCACTATATTTGATCTCGGTTGTGTGCTCATCGTGCCCGTCGATCCTCTCTCGGTTTAAACTTTCCACTATCATATCACAGCAAAAGCCCCGGATGAATACAAATCGCATCAATTTCATATGGTATAGTGAATAAACCTTTTCAAAGACAGCAAAAATGAGAGTACGTACGCAATCCGTAGAAGGATCAGTAGATTACAAGGAGCGATGTCCGATTGATGCCTCATCCCAGGATTCCCGATCCCGGCCGGAATACTTCCGGTCGGCTGAGTCAGATGCTTCAGCCCTCGTACATGCTGTGCAGAGATGACGTAGTCTGGGCGCTCGAGTTTATACGCAAAAAAATGGCTGAGCAGGATCCCCGGTTAAAGGAACTCACTCAGCCGCGTCTATTGAAAAACTTTGAATCTTTCGCCGAAGTGTCCATGATGCTTGTCCATCGCAGAAGCGCCTTCGATCAGGAAGCAGACCGTATCAAAAGCTGTCTGAAAGAAGCTTCGTACGGTCTCTTCGAGAATGAACCCCTTTCGGAGCGGGATTCCTCACCGGCAAACGATTAGGAAGCACGGGCGATGCCGTACCCCACTGGAAGCCGGCGAAACGGACGCAGTGTCCGGTAAGGCGGAACGGAGCCGGTTCGGGTTCCGTTGTTAGCTTTCGAGCCAGTTGTAGTGGAAGGTGCCTTCTTTATCCACACGCTGGAACGTGTGCGCGCCGAAATAATCGCGCTGGGCTTGCAGAAGATTGGCCGGCAGGCGCTCTGTGCGGTAACTGTCGTAATAAGCCAGCGCGGAGGCGAAAGCCGGTGCCGGAATACCGCGCGTTACCGCTACGGAAACGACGTTTCTCCAAGCATCCTGGTAGTTTTCCACGATGTTTTTGAAGTAATCGTCCAGCAGCAAGTTGCGGAGTTCCGGATCGCGGTCGTACGCATCCTTGATGTTTTGCAGGAAACGAGCACGGATAATGCAGCCGCCGCGGAAAATCATGGCGATTTCGCCGTAACTCAGATTCCAGTTGTACTCTTCGGATGCGGCGCGCATTTGAGCGAAGCCTTGTGCATACGAAGCGATTTTGCTCGCGTACAGAGCTTTACGGACCGCTTCGATAAACTCTTCGCGCTTGCCTTCAAACGGCTTCACCGCCGGACCGTTCAGCACTTTGCTTGCAGCTACCCGCTCTTCTTTCATGGCGGACAGGAAACGGGAGAACACGGATTCCGTAATGATGGAAAGCGGCACGCCCAGATCCAGGGAGCTTTGGCTGGTCCACTTGCCCGTGCCCTTCTGACCTGCGGAATCGAGGATAACGTCGACCATCGGCTTGCCGGTTTCTTCGTCGTATTTCGTGAAAATATCACGGGTGATTTCGATCAGGTAGCTGTCCAGCTCGCCTTTGTTCCACTCCGTGAAAATTTCGTGCAGTTCTTCCGTGCTGACGTTCAGCACGTCTTTAAGCAGTTGATAAGCTTCGCAGATCAGCTGCATATCGCCGTATTCGATGCCGTTATGTACCATTTTAACGTAGTGACCGGCGCCGTCCGGACCGATATACGTACAGCATGGATCGCCGTTCACTTTGGCGGAGATCGCCGTCAGGATCGGTTCCACGAGCTTGTATGCGTCTTTCTGTCCGCCAGGCATGATGGACGGGCCTTTAAGCGCGCCCTCTTCACCGCCGGAAACACCCGTGCCGATAAAGCGGATGCCGCGTGCTTCCAGTTCTTTGTTGCGGCGCTGGGTATCCGGGAAGTAGGCGTTTCCGCCGTCGATCAGGATATCTCCCTCGGACAGAAGCGGAACGAGTTGTTCAATGGTCGCGTCGGTCGCTTGTCCGGCTTTGACCATAATTAAAATTTTGCGCGGAGTTTCGAGCGACTGCACGAATTCTTCCATGCTGAAAGTACCGACCAGGTTGCGACCGGTTGCCTCTTCAAGAAGTTCTTTCGTTTTCTCAGGCGAGCGGTTAAAAACGGAAACGGTAAAGCCGCGGCTCTCGATGTTAAGCGCCAGGTTTTTACCCATGACCGCAAGACCGATTACACCAATTTGCTGTTTGGACATGAATCAAACACCCTTTCCTCTTGTATTAGATCGTCACCGCTCCCACTTGGTGTCAGAACGGCTGCCGAAGGATGGATTCGACCCGCTCGGGAACAAACGGCGCATTTTCCGTTACGGATCATGCAAGGACCGCTGCTCACGGCTCGAGGCAAAGCTTCCGGGCTTGCGTTTGCTGATCAAAATTCGGGGCGTTACACGTGTAAGAACAGCCGAAAATTTGTGTGAAAAAAAGCACATTGCCCGGTGGTTTCCACATTCCCGTAGATTTCCCAAAGCATCTGCGCCTGATTCCGCGTGCCGCATGTTCCAGTTCTTAACATGGACCCGAGCGCCCCCGATAGCACAGATCAGTCAAACCGCCCAACATGCTGATTCCGCCCGTGAACCGCATTATGACGTTAAACCACTGCAGTCATAAATGAAACGTGGCATCACAAATGTGCGGAAGCCGCATCGAACTCATCGTTGACTTGATGATAAACGTTCCGCGGATCGGATGTCAATTTTATCTGACAATCTTTTTCGGTAGAGCGCTTTCTTTGTTCCGTCCGGAAAACGAGTGTTTTATGTCCGTCCGTTGACGCATTCCTTCGGGTAATAACCGGCTGCAGCAGCGGCTTTGGAGCTTGTGAAGGTTTCCAGAATCTCCTGGGGCCGCGGGCACCGGCTGCTCGTGAAATAAGGAAGGTTGCTCTGCCGGTATCCATAAAACACGGGCCGCTTCACGATCCTTGCCCCTCCCAGCGCATAATTGTTATAGGTCCGGTATCCGATCGGAATGCCCTGTACAAAAGCGAGCATCCCCACATCGTCGATCGTATTGCTCCATTCTTCGTCCGACAGAAGGGGCAGCGTGAACGTATAGGCAGCTCCCAAACGGCGTGTCTGAATATTGTGCTCCCGGATCGCATTTTCTAGCTCGCGCTGGATCGTGTTTATAATCGCGCCTCTCCTGACTTCGTCAAAGCGTGCCCCCGGCTTTAAAAGCGCCGTTTGCGTTTTAGGCTGGATCTCGCTCCGGAACCCTTCTATCCAGCCGGTTCCCGAAGCATTTTTCACGGTTACGTATTCGTCCAGCGTAAAGGCTATAACCTCTCCTGTCGGGTCCTGGTAGACGTACGGCCTTTTCGGCCCTTCCAGTCTCCGGCTCCGCTCATAGCCGTCTTCCCCCGTATAGGATTCGAATGTGTAGGAGTAGCAGCCGTCGTAGCCGACAATGAGGAGAGCGGAAAGATAAGAATCAAGAACCTGCCGGCCCGCCGCATTCTCCGACACGCCGAAATTCGAAAAGAAGGTTTTATAAAAGCTATCGACAGCCTCTTTCCGGTTGACCCGGACCTTCTTCGAAGATTCATACCGCGCCTCTTCCCCCTGCTTTTCATTGACGGCAAGAGCCGCCGCGCCGTCCTGGACGGCCGCATTCACAGCGGCATCGTATTTCGTCTCCAGAAACAGCATTTGAAACTGGGCTTTTGCATCGAATTTGTTCGTCCAGGCGAAGGGCACATAAATGAGAACAAAGAAAATGGCCAGTTTAGCTGTCTTCATTGCGGACCATTCCCCCGTACGGCATGTAAAGCTGTCCGCCGGGCGTGTTCGTCCCGTTTAAAGCGTCCTGCCAGACAACTGCCGGTGTACGGTTCGGGCTGCGCACGGTCACAGTGAAATAGTCACCGGCGCCAAGTTTGTAGGTACGATCCGCATGGTTCGGCGGAAGCGAGTTTTCGGGAAACAGCACGGGAAGAATCTGGGCCTTATAGAAAGCTTCGTCCTCCACCGTATACTTCTCCGCGAACCGCCCTTGGTCGTCATATACGGGCACGTACCGTTTGTGCATATGCTCCATTTTGACATCAAACTCCTGGCCGGAGGTTGTCAGCTCCTTTTGAAATTGTTCGTACATAGCCGGCGTCAGCCGTCCTTTATCGCGCACGTTGTCGACAAAACGTGTCATCGTCTCGAAAGCGATCACCCGAGAAAGATCATCCTCCCTGGCCGCCGAATCCGACAGCGGATAAATGTACAGCAGCATAACCGTTAAAATGAGGACAAAGGCCTTGCTGAGCGTATCCACCTGCTCCCTCCCCGTTACGCCTTACAATTCAAGGCGTCGTATATACGATTCGTTTTAACGTTCCTCCGGTATCGCGCACCGCATAAAAACGATAAGCTGCAGCCGGATCTATGCCGGCTGGGTCCGTTTCTTCTTTCTCCCGGCCGCCCGGGTAGCGTTTGCCGTTTACCATAATGTCGTAAGGTTCTCCGGCGTTTAAATACATGGACATGATCAGATCAGATCCTTTTACCAAAACCTCTTCGAGCGCGGCATTTGCGGGCTGCTGGTTGTAATCGAGAAGCTTCCGGGATAAATAAGTGTCCGCAATGGCTCCCCGTACGTTTTGAAGCAGCATCATGCCCGTGACTAAAGCCGAGACGAACATGCAGACCGAAACACCGGCAAACAGCATGGAGCGTGCCGCATGATTCATCGCTTCGTCTACTGCTGCATAAATTCAATCGCACGGATCACATTGCTTTTATCCTTAATGATGTGCGCTTTGAATTTTCCGCTCGGATTCACGTAATCCATATGAGACTCCAAGGTGGCGTTCGCAACAGCATCCCTGGATATCGAGGCGATTACTGTACCGTAATTGCTGCTTGACGGTGATGTGGTATCAATCTTGTTCGTATACCAGGAGCCTACCGGATTTTTTCCCGTTTGAACCTGGATCCCGAACTGCTCCTTGTCGGCAAATTTACGCAGCGCGTTTACAACCTGACTCCCCGAAACCACGGTATTGTCGTATACGGTAAAAGCCGTCTGGGAAAGCTCCGTCTGAATATCCGAAAAATTGTTCTGCGCCGCTTTCGTGGCATCCTGTGCGGAAATAAACATCACCACCGCTATCGTAATCAGAGCAATGGCCAGAAAAAAACCTGCCGCCATGATCAGTGCCTTCTGTGCGTTTCCCATTGTAATCCAGCTCCTTTGTGATTAAGAAATTTTACCGATCTGCTGATAATACAAGTTCATCTGCTGCATGCTCATATAAACGAGCGGAATGACCAGGTAGAGGAAAACAAGTGCATACATAGGGGCAAAACCGATCCAGCGCCCCCAGCCGGCTTTGGTTTCGATCATCCGCTCATAGTCCTGCTTGCGCTGTTCGAAGTGATACTGCTGCTCCGCTTCCAGATCGTCAAACGCCTGCTTGACCGGAATATGGTTAACGGCAGCCTGGAGCCGTTCAACGAGACGGACAAAGGGAGCATAGGCGGCTTCCTCCTTCAGCTTTTCCAGCGCCTCCTCCGCCCCCGCTTCGTAGTCGAGCAGACATGCGGACAGCGGGGGCTGAAACAAGACTGCAAAACGTTCCAGCCATTCAAGCATGTGCTCGACGGACATTCTTTCGAAATGAGCGAGGATGGTCAACAACGTATAAAACTGGTCCACCTCGTTTTTCATTTCCATCCTGCGCATTCGTTTCTGCATGTGCAGCAGCCAAACCGGACTGTGGTAGCCCGCCCAACCGGAAATAAAACAGAACAAAAGCTCCCGCCAGCTTAAATATGCCCCCGCAATACTGTCCAGTTTTGCCTTAATCCGTTCTCCCGCGGTGTTGAGGGCGGCAGGATCGGACTGGAATCCCTGCTGCCGCATTTCTTCGGCTATCATTTCACGAAGCTCTCTGCCGGACCGCTCCAATTTCTGAATGACGTTCCGGTCAAAGGCCGCAGCTTCCAGCGCTTTCCGTTTTTCCTGCGGAGAAAGGCTGCCGAACATCGCCTGATTGCGGGTCGGCGAAAAGTAAACCTGCTGCAGGGTCAGTCTCTGCATAATCAGAAACATTCCCAGCACGAGAAGAAAACAAGCGAGCCCCGTAAGCAGGCGGCGGAGGGTAAGCCATTCAAGCAGCAAAGGGGAATTGGCTTCCCTGAGAAGCTTTTGCAGCCTGCCCCGTTCCATGGAATGCTCTGCGGGGACGAATCTTTGCGTGACCGCGTTGACAAGCCGGTTACCCAGCCATTTTTGCTCGGGCGGTCTCTGGCCTGTTCTGCGCTTTCCTGCTTCCTCTGCAGTATCCTGAAGCTTTCTGAGTAGGACAAAGCAGACGATGATCAGCACGAAAATGCCTGTTTTGACTGCAAATCCCGCTGCCCCCGTATAAAATTCATCCATAGCCGGGAAGTTATTGCGCGCCCACGTTTCAATGGGCTTGGCAGCTAAAATCGGGGAGATGGCAATAATAGCGAGTCCTTTTAAAAGATAATGGAGTTTTTCCTTACGGAGTATTTCAAGGCGGATTTCAGAGGTGATTTTGCTGAGGGCATGCAGATACATGGAGCCATGCGGAAGCAGCTTGTCTCCGAATTCCCTAACTAAAAAGGAGACGCCCGCAAAGCTTTTCAAAAAACGGTTCGGCGCATGCTCATAGTAGATTTCCAGACTGCTCTCCGGATGGTCGGAGGTCAAAGTGCCGTATACCGCATCCGCATGGAGCGACAACTGCCTGGGCGCGATCTGAGCGGCGTCATAAACCGCCTCATCCACCATCCCGTGCTGGTGATAAAAGTGCCGGACATCCGATAAAAACTCGGTCATTTGCCGAAGCAGCCGGTCTTCGGCCCGGTGGACGAGCGTATCGATGAGGATGCCGTGGAGAACAAGACTTCCGAGCAAAATCATGAGCATGTAAGAAACATCCGGGTAAAAAAGAAAAACAAATCCCGCGGTGAGCCAGCCGATCAGGAGAGCAAGCAGCGTAATTCGCCCGGTTTCCATTCGGATCACGCTCTCGTCGTAGGAGTATAAAGGAGCAATCCTCCGGCGTATACGCTGTGTATAACGGGAAATCCCGGGAGTTTTGCTTATAATTTCGTAACATTTCCCGTACAACCGTTCGATCTGTTTTCTTCCATTTCCGTTTAAAGGAGAGAGCAGTTTTTGAAGCTCGTCCTCCCCGTAACCGCTCAGCTTGGCCCGCCTTTTAACCGCGTATACGTACAGAAGCCAAATTACGCATGCGACGCCCCCACTGAATAAAGCGACCGCAAGCAGCCAATCACGAAGCGGCAATAACATCGCCTCCCCAATGCGTTTCCAAGAATCTTTCGAATGCCCGGGCATCCGCGGGTGTCATATGATCCAGCATTTCCTCGGTATTGCGGAGACTGATCGGCCGGCAAACCCGGTAGGCACCGTCCCGGTATTCCACAATGTTTCGTTGTTCGTAAAGTTTACGGTCCGTTGTCCTCCGAAAAAATTCGGAAGCATCGTCCAGAAAACCCGGGAATTCAACCCTATCCTTGTCGGTCATGCCCGCTTTTTCGCTCGGATATAAATCGCTATCCAGCGGAACGCATTCCGTTATCCGTTCTATAAAACGCGTTCCGTCGGCACTTTTACGCAGATGAATGTCAAAATGAATCACGCGGATAACCTGCTTTTCGGCCATGACTTCATCTTGGAACATTCCCGTTTTGAGCAGTGAGTTGCGAAGCGAGTCGATCAGGCTGGCAAACGTTTTGGCATGATGGGTAAAAAGGGTGAACAAGCTGGCTACCTGAGCCATTTGAATCATCCAGGCGGCGACCGTGTCGGTTGCCACTTCCCCCAGGATATGAACGGCTCCGTCCGTTTTTTTCTGCACGTCGAGACCCTGCTGCCCCGTAATGTGATCCGTCTCCCGGAAACTTAAAATATTGCGCTGCGGGTATAAATTCCTCAGATGCAGTTCGTACGCCATTTCTTGTACGCGAAGCGTCAAGGTCGCGGAGATAGATTGGACCATAGCCATCAGCAAGGTTGTTTTCCCGCTGCCCTGCGCACCCGTCACGGCCGTTATCCGGCAGCCTTTGACAAGGTGACGAATGAGTTCCACAGCCAGCCCGGCATTGCCGCCTTGGACAAGCTGGTCCAGCAAAGCGTTGGGCAGATCGAACTTGCGGACGAAAAACGCCCAGGATTCCGAAAAGGGAGGCCGGACCACAACGACACGGGATCCGTCCTTCATATCGTTCACTTTATAGCCGTTCGTTTCGGAAAGCTGACCCGGATAATTATATTTGTAGATGTTTTGACAGACCCGCCGCAGTTCTTCACTACTGCCGAAACTTAGGAACGAAAAGTGGATGGGTTTTCCCCGGTAGAAAACCCAAACGCTATCGAAAGACGCGGTTTCTTTCCTATGCCGGTGATTCCCGTCAGCCTCTCTCTCCGCAAGCGGAGCTCCACGATGCCCGGCACTGTCCGGAAGCGCTCCGGAAACTCCTCCCGATACACCGTCGATGTTCATCTCGCGGATGGCATCGATCACGCCGAAGCCTTTGTAATGTTGATAGATCCGCTGCACGACAATTTCCAGCTTATCCTGAAACGACAGCAGCCCGGCTTCCTTGCGGAATACGTGCGCAATCTCTTCCGCCGTTACGATATAAGAAGGCGTGCGGCCGTCTTCAATCACATGTTTAACGGCATCCAGCTTATGCCTCCGGATTAACTCATGAAGGCCGTTGTAACCGTACTTTTTCCGATACAGATGAAGCAGAATGTCAAACCGGTCCTGTGTCGCGAGCTGCTCGGGCTTATGAAAAGGCAGAGAGAGGTGAATTGTTGTTTCACCAAGTCCGTAGACACCGGTCAGCAGGTCCAGCATGACGGATTTTACGTATCGTTTGTCCTTCAGATCGCCGTGTCCGCAGCCTTTCAGAGCTCTTTTCAGCTGAAGTCTTTTGTTCCGGCTGCGCCGGTATTCCTCCTCGGACAACCGGAGTTCGCTGCCTCCGCCCGCCGTTATCTCGGCAAAAGCTTCTTTAATGAAGGCAGTCATTGCCTCGATAGAGTAACTTTTTCCCCGTCTCGGACCGGAAGGTCTTCTGCCGCGCCAGCCTCCCGTTTTGGTAATAAACCACACTGCCGCAAAAATAACCACCATGAAGATCAAAGCGAGATTTAACCTGTCCGTGGGCATGGAGGGCTAGGCTCCCCTTTCCTGCATAAGCTTCGAATCCAGGCCCAGCCGGTGTAGAAGAGCTTTGGTCAGCTTCCTGACCTCCGTAATGAATGCATACGAAGGATGACCCGGCCCCGCATTTCGGCTCCTCAAAAAAAACTCAAGCACATTTTTATCGCTGCAGGCATCCAAATAACCGGTGCAGTGCGGAACGGTATAGAGCGGCTGCCTCCATTTGAATTTCCGGGCCAGATTAACCGCATTAAAGCGGGAGCTTCCGTCATAATCGCCCAGCACGAGGAGAAGTGGTTTATTTTGCAGAGATTCCGTCCAGAGTTCCTTGTTGAAATATCGCTCCAGCAGCTCAAGGTTTTGACTGAGATTGACGACGATCAAATCCGAATTACGCAGAATAGCCTCGGAGCTGCCTTCCTTATACCCGTCTCCGACGTCAACAAAGGTAAGGTCATAGTAACGGCTGGCACTGTTTACGATGTACGGCAGTGCTTCTTCCCGGAAACAATCCGGGTCTGCAAGCGGCTTCCTCGAACCGGGAAGCAGGTCCAGCCTGTCCTTTACGATCGGTTTCGTGTAATCTTGGATCGTCTCGGGCGTCATCTTGTCGCTTTGAAGCAGCCGTTCCAGCGCATCCAGCCCGTACTCGCTGAACGACAGCAGATTGCCGTCCGAAGAAGGCCGACCGAAGGCGTTTTCCAGCGCCGTTCTTGTTCTTTTCGTATGAGTAATCATAATCCGTGCGTAATAATCAAGCGCGATCATCGTAGAGACCGCGAGCACATTCGATGTTGCGGCTCCATGCCCCCGTACGGGCGCCCAAAACGCTACCTGACTCATCCTGTTTTCCTCCTCATGGCTTGTTTGATCATCCGTTTGAGAACACTTCTATCCTCTCCGGTTATTTCGTTCGTAACAGCCAGCAGCACATTCCTGTACGCTCTGGACATGCGCCTGATTCCGACTTTTCCCTGATATTCACTGTCGATGCGTACAGCGAGATCCACTTCATCGAACGGCAGCTTGTGATATTCGTCAGGCGTTATGAACGGCAGCGGAGCCAGCACCTTATCCACATACGCTTCGTCAATGCCGCATTCCACCGCATCCCGTATGATGACCGTACTTGTGAGGATGTTCACCTGGCAGACATCATTCAATGAACAGATCAGTTCCGCCGTTCTCCTCATCGTATATTTATCGTAGGCCGTTGTCAGGAAGAGACCTTCGAACGGATAAGCGCCTGCGGCCCCCGGAAAGTCAGCCCGGTCCGTATCGACCATCACGATGTCGTATTCTTCCAAAACCGATCCGCTTGCGGCGGTATGCTCCAAGGCTTCATCCAAGCTGGCGAAATGGCAGGCCACATCAATTTCATCATACTGAACCAGTTCAGGAACAGGTTCGGGGGCGACGAGGCAGCTTAGCCTGCGGGATGCCGTTCCGTCTATAAGCAGTACGCGTCTTCCCCCCACCGCCGCCAATCGGCAAATGCCGAGCAGCAGGTCACTGTGTTCCTTCGCTCCCACGCAAAGCAGCTTCATCGGCGTATCTCTCCTCTATAAGCCGGGCGGGTCATGGCTGTACCGCTTCCCGGAAAATATCTTCCTGCCTCTCCCTGATTTCAGAGGGAGGCGTTTCGGGCCCGACGCTTTCCGTCGGCATTTTATCGGGTGATCCGGTTAACCCGGGCGAGGAGCCGCCCGGTTTCGCGCTCACCTCAGGTTTAGCGGACGGCCGGGTAGAAGGCCCGAAGACCGAAGGGGGCTCCTCTCCCTGAACGGCGCCAATTCCGGCCGGGTTACCGCCTGTTCGGCCGGAGTTTATACCGGCGTTTATTTTCTGCTTCGAAGCGTCGTCCATATTCTGCAGATCCTTATCCAGCAGCAGCCTCATACTTTTCATCAGATCCAGCTTAGCCGTCTCCAGCACATTCGGGTCCGTGCGAATCAGCTCAAGCACCTTGGCGTTGACCGGGTAAGTAGGCTCGGCTTTGTCCTGCATCTGGGGATCCACATAAGGAAGCGAATAGAGCTTCGCTCCATGAAGATAGGCATCGACGACGGCGCTCGACATATCGAGAATCTCCTTCTCGCTGAGCTTGAGCCACACGGTGCTTTCCGAGACGTTGTCCACTCTTTTCTTCGCCAGTACGATATAATCCTGACCGGTCGGAAAGCTGATGCGCACATCGACGAAATCGTCTTTCTTCAGCAGACTCGGCAGCCCGATTACGTTGAACTCCTCCTGACGGACATCTTTGGGCAGCATGCCTTCCTCATACAGCATGGAAGCCAGTACTGGCGTGTTTTTAACGCCGGCAAGCTTGAACGTCCTGCCGGCGACCTGCCGCAGATCAAGATCCGATCCGGCAGGCGCATCAGCCGCATTCATTTCCAGATACTTAATGTCTTCGTCTTCAAGCCTTGTTCCCGCTTCGATATCCCGGGTTAACACAACCACCTTCCTCCTTTCGGTCTTGGCCGTCGAAGATTTAGCCTCCGACAGGTCGGCCTGGTAACGATACTCCAGCTCGGTGAGCTTTTTACGATGCTGAAGCCCCGTATAAACAAATCCCCCCGAAGCAAGCAGTCCTGCGGTCAAGGCACCTATCAGGCCCGAGTAGATCAGATGTTTCGTTCTCTGGCGAATAATGGACACGTTCTCTCTCCTTTCGTTATTTCGGCACTCGCGCACGGAACCATCGGCGCATAAACAGGCCGTTCCCCCGCGTGCGCGGTTCCGGGAGCCCCAACCACCCGTCGAGCAGCTCGGCCGTCACCTGCTGATGGCAGAACGGGTCCGTATGCGCCGGCAGGCCGAGCAGCCGCACGTCCGGCAGCATACGGCGGATATCCCTCAGCGTTTGTGCGGACGCAAGCGGCACGAACAAGCTGCACTTGGCGGGCTCCGGTACGGGATAGCTGCGGAAGAACTTTGCGATGTCCCGGCGCTTCCATTCACAGCCCGTACCAACGACGACCTGGACGGCGGCGCGCATAAACTCCCCGAACCACTCCGTTTCGTCGTAGCTTCCGAGATCCAGAACGACAAAATCGTACGATCCGGACAAAGTCCCGATCATGTCCAGCCCATCGCCCGCTTTGGCATACCGCACCCCCCGTAAGTCGAATGCCGCGCTGCCGCAAAGGGGCTCGTCTGAGCCTTCGTACACGGCCTCGATGCGGCTGAAATGCGCCGATGCATTAGCCTCGGCCAACACCACGGTGCGGCGTTTACGCGCTAGAAAATGGGCCAGTAAAACGGCCGTATGCGTGCAGCCCACACCGCGCCCCGTCCCGCAGACCGCGATCACAACCGGGCCGAGAAAGCCGCCGGAACGGGCGGGCGGCCCCTCTCCGCCGCACAAAGCCGCGTAAACTCCGCTCAGCGCTTCCCGAAGCTCTCTTGCGTTCGGATAACGGTGGTCCGGATCGTGCTCCAGCAGCTTCTCGATGATGACGGACAAGCTGTGCGGGACTTCTTCATTCAACCGCGCGAGCGGGAAGCCGGAGGAATACGGATACTTCCCTCCGCTCAGCAGGTAGTACAGCACCGCGCCCAGCGAATACAGATCGGTCCTGCGGTCGGTTTGAAGCTGCTGAAACTGCTCCGGGGCGGCAAAACCGATCGTTCCTATTTGGACCGTATCCGCTTGTCTGCCGCTTTTGAAATGCCGGGCAATGCCGAAATCGATCAGCCTGACTTGTTCCTGGCCGTCGATCATAATGTTGGAAGGCTTCAGATCGCGATAGATCATCGGAACCGGCAGCTCGTCATGAAGATAGTGGAACAGATCGCAAAGCTGCAGCGCGTAATTCACCGCAGCCGCAACCCCCACTTGTCCGTCCGTGCGGCTAAATCGCTCGGCCAGAGTCTCCCCTGCGATATAATCCATTACCAGGTAGCTGTAGCCTTCATCGTCCGGGGGGAAATAATCTACAATACCCGGCAAATGAGCGTGATGAAGGCGGATTAGCATCTCCGCTTCGTCTACGAACCGCTGATAATCCTGCACCTGCTGAAGAGTCTCTTTGACCGCCCAGCGCTTTCCTTTCAGTTTCAAATCTTCGGCCAGATACACGGTTCCCATGCCGCCTCTGCCGACGGTTGAAACGATTCTGTAGCGGCTGCCGAGAATATCTCCCGCATACAGCCGGCCTCGATCGGGTTTCACCGCTGCCGTCTCTCCTTTTGCTGTTTTTTCCCGGCGCAGCACAAAAAACCGCCCACGGCATGCACTTAAGCACACTCATGGGCGGTTCTTCCGCACCGGTTCATTCTGTTCTTTTTTAAGATAGCATACCCGGCCCGTCCTGACAACAATATTTTCCAAAACCCCTATATTTCGGATAAACCTCCGTTCCGGACCGTTACAATTCAAGCAGAAGCATCTCTTGGCGCAGTTCGATCAGCTTCTCTTTGGAATCGACGACAGCCTGGACATCGCCCTTCTGAATCGCTTCGTTCAACACGGCCAGCTCATAGTCAAGCTCAAGCCGCAGGACGGGGATCCGTTCCTCGATACGTCTGGAGCGGAAAGCTTGAAGCATTTCCTCGAATGTAATGACAGGTTCTTTCTGAAACAGCACTTTATGTTCGATGCCCGAAATTTCGACCATGCGGATAATTTCGCCGAACATGATGTTTTCGATCAGGATCTGACGGTCTTTGAAACGCTTGACGACTGCATGCCCGCGTGTGTCTCCAATCAGTTTTTCCATCATTTCGGCAAGCTTCTCATCTTTAAAAGAATAGTTCCCGACGATTTTATACCGTTCGCCTATGCGTTCGAATTTCAGCTTGACTAGTTTTCTTCCGGAGCGGATAGAAATGACAAACTGGTGGTCGTTTTCGTTCCAATATAGAGAATATCCCTCTTGAATCAAGGCTTTAATAAACTGCCGGATGAGCCGGCGGTCGAATCTTAATTCCAGATTGCAGTATTCGACTTCGTGATTTTTGCTCACGGCAATCCCCTCCCGAAGACTTCGATTAGCTTCTTTGACAGAAATTTCAGACAACTTCAGGTTTACTTTATCTTATTATGATTCATATGTTTTCGCAACTTGGATATTGACAATTTTTTACCCGAATTCCCAACAAAAATAACGCTCTCTCCCCATCAATTTTTATTGATGGGAAAAGAGCGTCTTTTTCGGGTATGCCGCGTATCGCATTTAAACTTGATTGAACCGTTTGCCGCCTACATTCTCACCTTGTTCTCACTCGGCTGCAAGATGGCCGAACAGACGGCGAGCAGCACGACCGCCATAAGACCCAAAATCGCAAGGGGCAGACGCACATCGGCCAGGGACGCTCCGGCAGCCATTTTCTCGATGGCTTGAATGGTCCATGTCTGAGGCATGAAGTTGGACAGCTTCTGCAGGTAGTCCGGCATAATGGATATCGGCCAGAAGCACCCGCCCAGCATCGAGGTCGGCGTCACGACCATCGAGTTGATCATGCTCGCGTTGCCCGGATTTTTGATAAGGCCGGCCACCGTGCTGGCCAGTCCGAGGCTGACGAGCATAAATGCGGCCAACACCGCGAACTGGGACAGGAACGGAACCCCGTAATCGTAGCCGATCACTACACGGGTGATCACGAGCACAAAAAAGATTTGAAGGCTTCCCACGACGAAGCTGCCTAAAAAATTCCCGGCGGCGATTTCGGCAGCCTTGACCGGAGCCGTATACATGCGGGCCATCGTCATTTTCGTCCGGTCTTCTAGGACAAGCGACACGGTGCTGAGCACGAGGCTCATCAGGAACATTAGCGTAAAGCCGGTAATGGTAGTAAGGCCCGGCTTGGAAGCCAGCTTCAGATCGCCGGTTTCTGCACCTACCGTATGCTTCCCGGCCTGCTCAAGGATGTTTGCGAGCGCAACGCTGCGGCTGTCCGCGCTGCCCGAAGAAGCTTTTGCCACCGCCGCTGCGGACACCATCCTTCCCGTAATCCCGTCCAGATGAACGTTCATAACCGCTGTCGCTTCGTTCACGTTAAGCTCATACGATTGAATGACAGGGCTGCCCCCGGCAAGCAATTCCCGGCTGAAATCGGCGGGCAGAACAAATCCGGCCTGCCCCCGTTTTTCGATAATCGCTTCCTTAAGCTCCCAGACATTGTCCAGCAGCTTGACCGTGTACTCCGGCCTGGCCGCCATTTCTTTTAACACATACCCGCCAAAACTCCCCTGATCTTCATTGACGACCAGAACGGTAACACGCCCTTCCTCTCTCCCGATAAAGCCGATCGCAGCGGAGACGACCAGAGAAGGTATAAGCAGAAAAGCCAACCATCCTTTTTTGCTGCCGAGCGTCCGCTTTACCATATTCCAGGCGATATAAAAGCTATTCACGGTATCCCACCTTCCGATAAACGACCACCATCAGCAGCAGACACGCCGCCGCAATCCAAAACAAAGGCACAATGCTGGAGATAACCCCGGGAAGTTCTCCGGCCAGCATATTCCGCAGGAGTCCTTGGAACGCCCAGTGATTAACGGTAAACAGACTCAACTGCCGCATAAACTCTCCCGGCACGGGCGAGAATCCGCCGCTCAAAAACGTCATCGTGATGATGAGCACCTGAAGCAGGGCTTTCGCGGTTGCCCCGTTCGGGAAGAGAAGAGACAGCACGACGGACAGCGACATCGAGACCAGAATCACGAGGCCGGCAATCAGCAGAACGAGCGGGAGACGGTTTCCCCAGTACCGGCTCCCGCTTCCCCCGCTCCGGTGTTGTCTGCCCACGGTCTGACTCAGACCGAGCAGACGATCGTGACCAAAATGGCGGACGGCCTTTCAAACAAAGAAATCGCCCAGGAATTATTCCTGAGCGAAGGGACGGTCAAAAACTACATTTCTGATATTTTAGGAAAGCTGGCGCTTAGAGACCGGACGCAAATCGCCATCTTCTACTGGAAGCAGGCGCGGCCTTAATCTTATGCTCCGGCCGGTTCCGGTGGGTGAATCCGTTCCCGTCAATACGGGTCTACGGCGGTTTTGCCCAGCAGTTGTTTGGAAGAGCTGCCTACGATATAAAGATCTTTCTGCATCTCGGTCAGTTTCAGGATCACCTGATAATACTGGCCGTTTTCTGTCAGCAGGTACCGGTACGTATTGGCCTCTTCAAGCTTCTCGATAAAAATCGGATTGTGGAAAAAATACGTATCGCCGATTTTGTAATTCGACATGTCTTTAACGTATCCCCGAATGGCGCGGATTTTAAAATCATCCTTCTCCCCGGCAATAATCGGAGGCATTTCCTCCCCGTACGTGAGGATCGGGTTTTCTTTCCAAACCTTCCGGAGTTCCGTCTCGTTGATGTAGATCTCTTCCGTGTACTTTTCTTTGGCTTTCCGGAGCCCCTTCGTATCCATGCCCATCTTCTGCACGTCGCTCTGCCGGTAGTACATCCCTTTGCTGAGCGTCACGAGCACCGGATAATCCCCGCCCAAATACTTCATGATATAAGCGGTCGGATTTTCCAGTATGATCTCATCGTACACGACATCGCCCGTTTCAGGCTGCTGCGGGTACAACCGGGTATTCACGTAGATCGTCTGGTTGGAATCCTGCCAGTTTACGTTCGCGTTAAGGCGGGAAGCGATCTCCTTGAGCGGCAGATAGCTGTTGTTGTCGTAAATAAGAACCGGGCTGCTCAAATTGGCCGGTGTCCCGTTCACGACTACCTTAAAATCGCTGCGGACATAAGCCGTCACCTTCTGAATCCAGTCATCGGCGTAAACGCCTGCCGCGAACGAAACGCTCATCAGCACTCCGGCTGCCGCGGCTATCATTTTTTTGCTTGAAATGTTCATGGTTCTCTCTCCTTTTCAATTGAATCCTGCAGCTGTGATCAGGCCGCACTTTCCCCGTTATGGCCATGTCAAGCGTTTATGGTATAGTAAATTACGTAAGCACGCTTCATTTGCCTTACTTAAATTCTACAAGCATCCATGCTAGGGAGGTCCCATGTCCAACTCCACAACCATTCGCCCCGCTTTCCGGGGGTTTGATTCATCCGATTTCGAAACGTTTGCGATTGAAGGTCTGGACGAGCGCATGAAAGCGATCCAGGAACGGATTCAGCCGAAATTCAAAATGCTCGGCGAAACCCTGTGCGAAGATATCGCCCTGCATGCCGGAACCGAAATGCACCTACATATCGCCAAACATGCCCGGCGTACCGTGAATCCGCCCAAAGACACCTGGCTGGCTATCGCCGCCAATAAACGCGGATATAAGCAGCACCCTCACTTCCAGATCGGCTTGTTCGACGATCACGTTTTCCTCTGGTTCGCCCTGATCTACGAGGTGCCGGACAAGCAGGCGATCGCCGGACGTCTTCTCGCGAACCAAGACGAGCTGTACCGGAGCATCCCGGAGCATTATGTATTGTCGTTCGATCATATGCAAAAACGCAGCGTGCCCGCCGGCGACCTGACGGCCGAAACGTTCGGTGACGCTCTTGCCCGCTTTCGGGATGTGAAAAAAGCCGAGTTTCTCGTCGGAAGGCATTTTGACCGGCAGGACCCGATTTTGCAAAAGGGCGACGCATTCACCCGGATGGCGAAGGAAACGTTCGAGTCCCTGATGCCTTTCTACCGGACGGCCCGGGGATAAGCCATCGGCTGCTCCTACCCCCTATATCGGCAATTCCGCACAAAGTGTGAACCCGCCGAACCGATTTTAAAAAGAAACGCCGCCCGCAAATAATCCGCTCCCGTTTGGGAAATACTAGGAAGGACATCCGATCTACAAGGAGGTTCTTCCTATGTTTTTACAGCCATCCAAGAAAAAATGGGCCGGTACTCTGGCACTCGCTTTTCTGCTCGGTTCGGTATCCCTAGGCGCCAGACAGGCCGCCGCCTTCGGCTCTCCGGAGGAACTGCCCGACGAAGCCGTCCTCAGTCAGCCAACCCCATCCGCGGGCATGCCCGGACGCCAGGACTCACATAATCCGAAAGACAGCAGCGTCCCCGGTCTTCCGATTCTTGAGGAAGCCGCCTCTATTCTCGGCACCACCGTCCCTTCTTTGAAAGAATCGCTGAACAAAGGCAAAAGCCTTTCCGACGTGGCCAAAGAAAAAGGAATCAGCGAAAAGGATCTGACGGCTAAACTGCTTGCGATCCGCGACTCAAAGATCGACCAGGCGGTCAAAGAAGGACGGCTCGACGCGGAACACGCAGCTGCCCTCAAACAGAAAATGGCGGAGCACCTGAAGCGGATGCTGCAGGATAAGGCGCTGCTGAACCACCATAACCGTCACCAGCACGGGAAAATGCGTCACAGCCTCAAGCCGGATCAGGAAAAACTCGCCCAGGCCATCGGTATCAGCAAAGAAGAGCTCCACCGCGAGCTCCGGCAGGGCAAATCGCTGCAGCAGATCGCCGAAAGCAAGGGCATTACGAAAAGCCAGCTTATCAGCCGCATCCAGTCCCTGCTCGCTCCGGACCTTGAAAAATACGTCGAGCAGCGCGTTCCGGCGCGGGAATCCTGACTTCTTGCCCGTCCGTATGCGGACTTCCCGACCGCTTCAGCCCCATACGATAAAAGGGAGTGCCTGCAGGAGGCACTCCCTTTTGCCGGTTCGGGATTCTTAATAGGTCGTCACATTGCCCTTGTACAGGTTCCCCGCAGGATACCTGACATTGTCGTGCGCCTTGGCCTCTGTCCCTTGAGAAGCGTTAATGACATAAGCCGAAGATTGATCCAGGTTGACGGTATTGCCCGAGAAATCATTGTTCACGCCCCAGCCCGCCACAATCTGGTGAAGCTGAAAAGCGTCGGTAATCACCGTGTTCCCGTTTCTCCATCCCGTGTTGTTGCGGATAACGGCATGGTTGCCTTTGACGTCGATAAAACTGTCCGCGTAGTTTTCGCCGCTGATGCCCGTGCCGTTGAATAGACAGTTCTCGACAAGCGTTCCGCTCGTTCTTTCCTTGATGTCGATATGCTCGGCAGTCACATTGGGCCCGATGCGCACGCCCCGGATAATCGTATCGTTTACGGTTTGGTTATAGCCGGCTCCTTCGGCGGACCCTACATATACGCCTTCTCCGAATCCTTTATTTACGGTACCCGTGTCGTGAATATACGAATTTTCGAGAATGCCCCGCGAGCTTCCGTCACGGAAGTGCACACCTTCATAGCCGATGCCGTACACTTCAACCCCGGAAATTAGCGTATCGTTCGAATTGTCCAGAATAATGCCTTTCTGGGCGTTCGTAAACTTGAGATTTTGGATCACCCAGTTGTCGCCCGTAATTTTCAGGCAGTATCCGCCTCCCGCTGAAGTGCCGGATATGAGGGCCTGATTGGCCGGGTCCCGGCTTTCAATCGTAATCGGATTCGATTGGGTGCCGTTGACAGCCGAGGAGAACGTCCCCTTGTACGTACCCGGCGCAAGCAGGATGCGGTCCCCGGGCAGCGCGTTTTTCAAGGCGTTCTGGAGGCACGATACGGACGAACACGATACGGTGCGAAGCGCGGCCGCGCCCTCTTCGTTGATGCGGGCGGCAGATTGATCCGCCGAGACCCCGGATTCATGGGGCACGGCGGCATACATGGCGGGCGCAAACGCGGCGCCGAGCAGGACGGCGGACAGCAGGCTCTTACGCAGCAGCCTTGTCGGGGTTAACCTGGTTTTCATCACAATAGCCTCCTTTTAATTGGGCGATTCAAAATTAAAACGCTTTAATTTTTGGCGTTTAATCCACTTCTTTTCCCCACCTCCCCTCTCCGATCTGCTTTCAGTATAGCACAGCGCCTCGCTGGTACTGGATGGGTTTTCTTACGATATTTACATGCATCTGCTCCGATTTATACACCTCTTCCTGAGGCGGATCATCACGGGACTTGCCCTCGGGAATCCGCTTGCCTCAATATAAAAAAGTCCCGCAGCATGTGCGGGACTTTCGGGAAAGCGCTCCGGCAACAGAGCCTTAAGAAGCGACCCAGGTCGGTTCAGCCTGTCCGGGGCGCGGCATTCCCGCGGCTCTTCGCCAAAATTCTCCACTGGAGCGCAAGCAGAAGCAGCAGCACCGATCCGCTCACCGTAAAGGGTACGGACGGGCCGAACGCATCCCACAGCTTGCCCGAAACGATGGGACCCACGATCATCCCGAGCCCTTCTATAGTCAGGAAAAAGCCCCAGACGGCGCCTCTCTTCTCCTTGGGCACACAGGACGCGATCAAGGCATTCCAGGACGGAATGATCAGCGCGTAGCCGATTCCAAGCAGCCCGACGACTACGTAAACGGCCGCAAGCTGCCTGATAAATCCGAGGGCCAGCAGGGCGACCGAACTGAAAATAAGCCCGGCGGTCAGCAGTCCCTTAATGCCCTTGCGGTCCACGAGTTTCCCGATCGGAACGAGCAGGGCCACTGCCGCTCCTCCTCCGACAATGAGCAGCATGCTGTATTGACTCGGCGAAAGATGCAGAACTTCACGGGCGTACAGCGTCAGGATCGGAGTCAGAACTCCCAGCGCGAACGTCTGAATAAACATGGCCGGAAACAGCAGCCGACTGACTTTCATTTCCCGCAGAGACGCGCGGACTTCCCGCACATAAAGGCGCACGCGTTCCCCGAGCGGCTTCCTGTCCGCGGCCGGCATGGCAGCGGCCGCGCCTCCTCCGGCTGCGGTGACGGCCTCCCCGAGGGGATCGGCGCCCGCTTCCATCGCTGCAACCGCCGGGAATGCGGCGCCAGCCGGAACATGCCGGCTCTCTTCCCTCTTTTCCCCGCCTTCGCGAAGCAGCGGTTTGCGCGGCAAAAACAGGGCGATCAGCAAAACAACGCCCATAGAAATGAGCAGCAGCCGGTAAGCCGGACCGTAATTGGACCCGTGAATAAAGAAATTGATCACGACCGGCCCAAGGCCGGTGCCGCTGAGCCATGCCATGTAGACCACGCTCATGATCGTTCCTTTCGCCTTGTCTCCCGCGACCTCGGTCGTTCCCGCAATGACGGCCGGCCACAGTGGAGCCGTACCGACTCCCAGCATGGCGCATGCCGCTACCATCCAAGCGTGATGCGTGAAGGTCGCCATGATCAGCACGGAGCTCCCCGAGAGCAGAATGCCGATCAGCATGGACAACCGGTAGCCCGCTTTGTCGATCAGCCATCCGACCGGCGTGCGGAACACGTTGTCCCCGATGTACTGGGCGGCCAGAGACCAGCCTACGACGAACGCCGTCGCGCCCAGGACCGTTTTCATATAAACGGGAAGAATCGTCAGAAGGAGCGCCCCCTTCACGAATTCCACCACAAACATAATAACCAGCAGTTGTACGACAAAGGGCGCGGCCGCCCCCGCCTTGTTTTTCCATCCGGCCAGATTCATCATGATATCTCTCGCCCCTCTCTTGCAGCGTTCTTTTGTTAGGTTTTCCCCAGGATGGACAAACTATTTTCAAAAAATATACTTGCATGCCCGTCCGTTTTTGTTATACTCTATTTTGTTTGTTCAATCTCGTGATTCGTATCAGCGATTCGCAGAAATTCCACGCAGAAGGGAAGGGTTGCCGGATGGATCAACATCGCACACCCCTATTCTCGGCCTTGCGCACGCATGCAGAGAAAAATCCGATCCAGTTCCATATTCCAGGCCACAAAAAAGGAGTCGGGATGGACCCTGAGTACCGGGAATTTCTCGGCGAAAACGCACTGTCCATCGATTTGATCAATATCGCACCGCTGGATGACCTTCACCAGCCCACAGGCGTTATCGAAGAAGCCCAGAAACTCGCCGCCCAGGCTTTCGGCGCGGAGCATACCTACTTCTCCGTCCAGGGCACGAGCGGCGCTATCATGACCATGATTATGTCGGTAGCCGGTCAAGGAGATAAAATCATCGTACCGCGGAATGTGCACAAATCCGTACTGGCCGCTATCATTTTCGCCGGAATCAAACCGGTCTTCATATCGCCCGCCCGTGACGCGAACCTCGGGATCGACCACGGAATTACGACCAAGTCCGTGCGCCGCGCGCTGGAGAAGCATCCGGACGCCAAAGGGGTCCTGGTAATCAACCCTACCTACTACGGCGTATGCACGCACTTGAAAGAGATTGTCGATCTCGTTCACAGTTACGACATTCCCGTTCTGGTCGACGAGGCGCACGGAGTGCTTATCCATTTCCATGATAAACTTCCGATGTCCGCAATGGAAGCCGGGGCCGATATGGCGGCTACGAGCGTACATAAACTCGGCGGCTCTTTAACGCAAAGCTCCGTGCTGAATGTGCAGGGAAGCCGCGTAAACCCGAAGCGTATTCAGACAATCATGAGCATGATGACGACGACTTCGACTTCTTATATCCTGCTCGCTTCACTGGATACCGCCCGCCGCCATCTGGCCTTGAACGGCCATGAACTGGCTGAGCGCACGATCGCTCTAGCCGAATACGCGCGCAGCGAAATCAACAAGATCCCCGGCCTGTACTCATTCGGGGAAGAAATTCTCGGCACGGAAGCCACTTACGCTTACGACGCAACCAAAGTGACGATTCATATCCGTCATCTCGGACTGACCGGCTACGATGTGGAGAACTGGCTCAGAGACCGTTACAACATCGAGGTCGAGATGAGCGACATGTACAATATTCTTTGTCTTGTCACGCCGGGCGACACCTCCGATAACATCGACGTGCTTCTGCAGGCGCTGCGCGAATTGTCCGCCGAGCACTACACCGGCAATGCCGAAGACGATCTGATCGTGATTATCCCGGAAATACCGCAGCTTTCCCTGATCCCCCGCGACGCTTTCTACGGCGATACGGAAGTGGTTCCGTTAAAGGAATCGGCGGGAAGAATCATTGCCGAATTCATTTACGTATACCCGCCGGGTATTCCTATCCTGCTGCCGGGCGAAGTCATCTCGCAGGAAAACATCGACTACATCGTGGAACACGTGGAAGTCGGGCTGCCTGTAAAAGGGCCGGAAGACCGCAGCTGCCAGTTCGTCAAAGTCATCGTGGAAACGCAGCCGATTTTCTAATTCTGCTCGAAGCAGCGCAAGATTGTCAAAATTGTCCACGGATGCTATGATGTGGGGGATTGCAGTTTTGGAGGTGCCAAGCAATGAGTCAAAGCGCATTTATCCGTTTTGTCACAGGCTCCACAATGACTTCCCCCACCCTGGACGAACTGAAGGGCCAGCTCGAGCATTACCGCGAGCAGCTTTCCAGAACCGGCGTCCAGCTGAGCTGGGAATACGATTCGGCCGGCTTTCCTTATACGGTGGAGACGAAGCCCGAAGGGGAAGGCAAGTGGTTCTATTTGAAAGGAACCACGCCCCGTTACCGCAGCATCGTGCTCGGTGTCGGAAGCGAAATGCGGGAAGACAGCCTTCAGCATTACGTGCAGATCGTTCTTCCGGATACCGCAACACACGGGGATAAGTCCAAGGCCAACGAACTCGGGAAATATTTGGCCCGCCACTGGAAAGCCCGACTGGACCTGTTCAACGGGCGTACGATGTACTTCAATCCCCGCAAATAACAAACTTTAACGAGAAATGCAGAAATCCCTTCTCCTTATACAGGAAAAGGGATTTTTTATCGTACGCACGCTTGCCGTACGTATGTATGCCGGATACGAAACCTATTCGCGGTTTTCTTCCGCGATAATCTGATTGTAGACCGCTACGACGCGCTCCCATTCAGCTTCATCTTCGATGTTCACCAGGTAGGCGTCATCGTTTTCTTCTTCTATACGGAAAATAACACCGTCTGCTTCGGGATCGTTTCTGTCCAGCAGTACCGCATACAGCTGATCCTGAGAGTCAAACGTGTACACCATGACCATTTCATGCTCTTTGCCTTCTTCGTCCGTTACAATAAACACGCTTTCTTCATGTTCATGGTCGTGATCGTGTCCGCAGCCGCAATCCTGATCATGATCGTGTTTGTGATCGCTCATTGTAGAACCTCGTTTCGTTTTAAATTTGCATCTTTCGATGGTATCGTATCACGGAAAGCGGAACAGGTCAAACGCCCGTCCGCACCGGATTTTTCCTTATAAATCCATGCTTTGCAAAATTGTCGGCAACCCGATTCAAAAGGAATCAATTGAGGTTAATGGGAATTATAGGATATAGCAACTTTACGGGGATCTATCGTCTCTTCCGAAACCGTTTTCTCCAAAAACGCTATAACACGACAGGCATATTCTGCCGATTCTAAATGGTAAGAGCCCACATGAGGCGCTCCGGCCGTCCGCCAGAAATCGAACGCATCGGGATGGCGTCTCCACATTTCTTCGGATGAAGCTTGGGGAATAGCGCGATCGTCGCTGCTGTGTATAAAAAGAACGGGCCTCGGATAGATCGCTTCAACCGCCTTAACCGCATCGACTCCCTCGGGATCGATTTTAAGCAGCGGCGGAAAAAGAAGCAAGATAAGCGGAGTAAACGGAATGTTCGGAAGACCCGACCATACCGGCAAATTGGTTTTCAAATATTTTTTGAGATGATGAAAAGGACTGTCAGCCACTACCGCGGCAACCTTCTCGTGTTCGGCCGCCGCCAGAAGAGAAGTCGTCGCTCCCATCGAAAACCCGATCAGACTTACGGCTTCCCGCGGGTACGTTTCCGTTACCCAGTCGATGACGCCGAGGAGATCGTACTTTTCGTAATAACCCACGGAGGTCATGCTTCCCTGGGACTTCCCGGAATTCCGGAAGTCGAACATAATCACGCGGAAACCCGCTGCAATGAGATCCCGCGCTAACGCGAGTGACGGAAGCCCGCGTTCGAGCCGGTTTCCAGCGTATCCGTGGGACAGAATGACGGTCATCGGGTTCTGCCTGACCGCCGTATCGGGAGGAGGAAGATGCCAGCCGCTGAGCACAATGTCTCCCGTACGGCTGGGTATCTCCACCTCTTCGAAAACAAGCCCGTAATTCGCGGGCGAGTCGTCGACAGGCTGCCTTTTCGGATGCGTCAGCTGCCAGCCCACATAAGCGGCAATACCGACCGAAGCAAGAAAACCGGCAAAAAGGAGCAGAAGGACGCTCCACACGATCCATATCAATGCGTTCACTCTCCGTACCCTATCTAGTCTGCAGCCTCAGTTGTCGGCTTTATAAAATTCCGATCATGCAGGAGGAGTTCCCGTGCTCAAAACCATGAACCGATCACTTGACCTGGAAATCGAATACCTCAAAAGCGTCCTGACTTATATGGCCGCGCAATACAAATACGAATTGAATCATCCGCGTGTCGTCGAAGTCAGCCAGCAGTTGGACGGCCTCATTGTGGAACAAATGAAAAAACGGGCCGCCTCCTAACCTTATTCAGGCCGTAAAGCGGCTCGCCGGACTCAGCTGTTCATCAGTTTGCGGTACTGCACGTACATGGCCACCCGCCAAGGAAGCAGCATTCCGAACGCCAGGATAAAGAATATGGAAGCCGTTTGGTACACCGTCACGTATTCCTCCACATACGAATGAAGAAATAAGCGGATGGCGAGCAGGACGACCAAAATGATTAAAAACGCTTTCGAACGATGAAGATACACATGATCGCCCTGCTTGGAAAATCCGGATGTCCGGATTAACGGATAGGCGAACACGACCGCTCCCACCGCAAAAGCGATCAATCCCCAAGTAACCGGTATTCGCGTCAACGGAGCGACAAACATAAGAAACCCCGTGCTCATGCCGATTGGCGGCATTAATATTTTCATCGCGTTTATAGGCCGCTTGGACGCTTTCATCCGGATGGCAATTACGAGAAGCGCCATACCGAGCGTTCCGAACAGGGAAATCGCGTGTAAATTCGAACCCACTGAGAAAGCCAACTCCTTCCCCTTCCTTCCCTCACATCGCTGCAATTCTTTCATCCTTTATTATACCACTCCTTGGCTTCGGGAAGAAGCCGTTTTACTTGAATGTCGCATGGATTTGACAGATGAAAGCGGTTGAAATCCAACTTTTTCCGTGCTAGAGTGTGGGTAGTACGTCACTCTACAGATCGGAGGCTTATTCTGTGAGCTTGCAGTTGCAAATGATCGGAACCGGCAGTGCGTTTGCCAAGAAATATTTTAACAACAATGCACTTTGGACTTGCAGCGGCTTTGCTCTCCTGGTCGATGCCGGGAATACGGCACCGCGCGCTCTGCATGAGCTGAATATGAAGCCGGATGAACTGGACGCTGTCCTGATTACGCACCTTCACTCCGATCACGTCGGCGGGCTTGAAGAGCTGGCCTTGCAAATGCGTTACGTATACGGGCGAAAGCTCAGACTGCTGCTGCCCGCGGCGCTGGAGGCTCCTATCTGGGAACACACCTTGAAGGGCGGAATGGAGAACACCGGAGAACATTTAAACCGCTTGGCGGATTATTTCGACGTCGAACTGCTCGAAGAAGGCCGGCCTTCTGAAATTCATCCGGGATTCCGTATCGAGATTATCCGGACGCCTCATATCGCCGGTAAGCCCAGCTTCTCCCTATTCGTTAATGACACCATTTTCTACAGTGCGGATATGATTTTTCAGCCCGAGCTGATTTTAAACGAAGTCGTCGGGCAAAGAGACTGCCGCCATATTTTCCACGACTGCCAGTTGGAAGGGCCCGGCGTCGTTCACGCCGCGCTTGAAGAGCTGCTCACGCTCCCCGAGTCGGTCCAGTCCAGGATTCGGCTTATGCACTATGGGGACAGTATGCCCGCTTATGTCGGCAAAACGGGAAAAATGTCGTTTATCAAGCAGCATCAAATTTATACTTTATAAAGCCGCATCCGCTTTAAGAAACCAGGTGACCTACCTGGTTTTCGTGTTTTTCAATGAAGACAGGACTAAAGTACTAATCCAAAAACTTTGGCCTTTCGCGCTTGTGAGCCGGCCCCGTTCGCTCGCTCCGCTGCGCGGCACGGTCTTTTTCAAGTGGGGTGGATTGTGTGATATACAAATGGTTCGTTATCTTCTATGCCTCGGTCATCAGCATCGCTTCGTGGAAGCTCGGTTTGTCCGTTAGCGGATGGCTCCCGCTCAGCCTGCTGTTCCTCGCTGCCGCCGTCCTCGGCCTCAAGAGATCCTCCGTCGCCTTTTCAGCCGTCAAACTGGTTCTGCTTACGCTGTTCCACTGGAGCAGTCAAACCGATTGGTGCTTCACCCTGTACTTGCTCCTGCTCGCATCGGAAGTTTACGAGTCCAAGTCGCGGAAAACCGTCTGGATGCTGGTTACGCTCAATCTCATCACCTTTGCCGTTATCGCGCTGATAACCGCTCCCGCCTTTTCCGTGTATCCGCCTCTCTGGATGATTCTGCTCTACTTAAGCAACTTCGCCATCTTTATGGGGCTCGCTTTGACCGTATTCAACACATTTAGACAAAGAGACAAACTGGCCGGGGAAAGAAGGCAGTTGATGACCCATGACTCCCTGACCGGACTGCCCAATTTCGAAGCGTGCCACGCGATGCTCCATAACTTGGTCGATAAGGAAAGCCGGCTGCTGTTTATCCTGATTGACTGCACCGATCTGAAGGCGATGAACAAAACGCAGGGCTTTCAAGCGGGCAACCAGATCCTGAAGCAGATCGCGGTTCTGCTGAAAATCAAGTTTTCCCAGGCGGCTTTTATTTCCCGGTACGGAGGAGACGAGTTCGCGGTAGCTGTTACGTATGAGGACAAAGAAACGATGCGGGCCTATGTGGATCAGCAGCTCGGATCCGAACTCCCCAAATTGACGGGGATTCAAATCACTTACGGCATCGCGGTGCTGCCCGATGACGGTTCTTCGAAGGACGATCTCGTGCTCGTCGCGGAAAACAGTCTGTTCAGTATGAAGCGGGAAATGTGGCTGAAGCGCGAGGAGCATATGCTTCGCTCGGAAAAGCTTAGAATCGTCGGCGAACTCGCTTCCGGCATGGCGCATGAAATCAGGAATCCCCTGACCACAATCAAGGGTTTCCTGCAGATCTCGAAATCGAACGGTTACAACATCGAAACCTGGTATCCTTTGATCATGGACGAAATCAGCAGAATGAGCGAGCTTACCGCCGAATTTCTCCAGTTCTCCAAGCCTCACGCCGTACAGTTCAGAGTGCTGTCGATGCAGGTTTGTATACAGCGCGTCATCTCGCTGACCTTATCCGAGATGTCCCGGCTGGGTCATGAAATCGTGTATGATCCTCCTGAAAAAGCGATGAATATTTGGATGGACCCGGATAAAATGGTGCAGCTGCTCATTAATCTCTTTAAAAACGCGTATGAATCTATGGAAGACAATAAAAAAATGGCGATCCGCCTATATGAGCGCGATCACCATGCCGTACTTGAAATCGAAGATCAGGGCAGCGGAATTCCCGTGGAGCAGCTGGACCAGATCTTCAATCCCTTTTTCACGACCAAAGACAGCGGAACGGGACTTGGCCTGTCCATCTGCCACAAAATTGTGCAGGATCACAACGGTACGATCGAAGTGGAAAGCTTTATCGGCAGAGGCACGACGTTCATTATGACCTTTCCTCTGGCCGAACCGGAATCGTCTCCCTGCTATCCGCTTAACCGGCGCAAGGACGCGGTGTGAGGCTTATAAAGATTTGACCATTCTTACGTGAGGGATACCGGCGTCATCGAACGGCTCCCCGGGAATCGTTTCGTACCCGATTTTTTTGTAAAAAGGCTCGGCTTGGCACTGTGCATCGAGAACCGCTCCCTTATAGCCGAGTTCTTTGGCATGGGCTTCCATCGCTTGCACGAGTACGGATCCGAGGCCGGTTCCCCGGTTCGCCTTGAGGACGGCGATACGCTGCAGTTTCGCCCGGTTTTCTTCAAACGGCTTCCACCTGGCAGCCGCGATCGCCTTCCCCCCTTCTCGGATCAGAAAATGATGACCGCTTTGGTGAGATGCGTCCAGCTCGTCTATTTCAAGTTCCAGCGGCACGTTCTGCTCATCAACGAAGACTTCTTTGCGGACGCCCAGGCACTCTTTAAGTTGTTCATCTGTCGTAACGCGAATAATTTCCATCTGTCTTGTTCCCCTTTCGTCCAAACGATACGAGATATGATAGCTTATCCGCGCATCCTTGTCCAGACGGAACATACCCCCGCTCGACCGGTTTCTCCTATAGGCTCATCCGGTGTTACTCCAAACTTTCCACTTCCGCGGATTCGTTTCTGACTCCCCGATATAGTATAATAGATCGTGAGAAATGATAAATTGCGCTTATTACGCAAAGGAGTATTATTCATGAATATTGCCTTTTTTCTTTTGCCCAAACTTGAAGTAATCACAACGACGATTGATGCCACACTAAGACAAACCTTGGAAAGAATGGAATATCACCGCTATACGGCGGTTCCCATCCTTACGGAGGATGGCAAATATATGGGAACGGTAACCGAGGGCGATCTGCTCTGGTTTTTGAAAAATTCTCCGGGCATTACCTTCGATAACGCCCATAGGCATACTTTGGAGGAGGTTCCCCTGAGGATGAGAAATAAACCGGTACACATTCATGCGAACATGGAAGATCTCATTGATCTTGCCAAGGTGCAGAACTTTGTACCGGTCGTGGATGACGCAGGTAATTTCATCGGAATCGTGCGCCGCAGTGACATTATCGAATACTGTGCCAAGCAAATGTTTCAGGCACCCGTTTAGCGGCAAGCTGCGGGATGAAGATGTTCGCGGCCTCTCCTGTCTGGAGAGGCTTTTTTGTATGGAGTCGAATAGGTACTAAGACGGGGGGAGTGTGTAGGAAGGAAGATGGTAGAGTAGGAAGGTTGAGGTCCGAATCCTGCTGACATCCGTGTTAAACGGAAAGAGAGACAAACTCATCCGACGGCCTGTTCTCGTAACAAGAACGAAGGCTTTCCAGACGATAAGCCGGCTGTTTCTCCGGTTCCTGCTGCCGCTCTTTGGCCAGCCAAGACTCCAAGGATTCGGTGCCAAATCCAAGCTGCTTGCTCATGACTCGAATATCGATGTTTCTCATTCTCCCTGCTCATCCTCTCTAATAGTCCGGTTCTTGCGGGTCAAGCCCCTGTGAGTAAACAACACTATCATTACTTTATATGGACTTCCGATAACTGTAAATAAGTGTATCTTGTCGAATTCTCTAAAGAATGAATCAATGAATTTCCCAGTTTTCTGGCAAGAAAAAAAGCCGTTCTCACGGCTTTCACGCTACTGCACCGGTCCCGACGAACCCGATGAGGACTGGTTTTTTCCCACAAATTCACTGGTCCAGTCGATCATGCCGTTCATCAGATACAAGACCAGATTAACGACATCCTTCTCCGTCAAGGACTGGTTCGTCTGCTCGGAAACGTATTGGGACGTCTTTCTCTCCAACTGTTCGACCATGTTTTTGATGACGTAAAGATCGTCCGCCATTTCCGAAACGGCGGCAGAGCTTCCGTTGTTGCCGGAGCTCCCGTTTTGCTGCTGGGAGTAGCCTTGGGCTTGCTGATTTCCGCCGCCGGACGAAGAATCCTGCTGGTTTTGGCCGTCCTGGGACTGCTGTCTTTTACCGGAAGAAGCGCTGCGTCTGGCAGACTGGCTGCCTCCGGTTCCCGATTGATCTTGATTCTGGTTTTGATTCTGGTTTTGATCCTGACTTTGCTGCTGCCCGTTGTCCGTACTTTGGCCCGATTCATACTGGCCGCCGCCCGAACTGCCCGAGCTATCGTCGGAGTTTTGAGATCCGCCGTTCATAATCATTTTTTTTAATTGTTCAAACTCCACAAGAAGCATATCGTTCTGCTTGGACAAATCGTCCATCTGCTGCTTGAGTTCCTGGGTCTTGATCATGCTTGCTTGCCTCCATCCAGCTTAATCGCCTATTTGCCTTCGGATATCGTGCCGCACGCGATGCGGTTACCCGAATTTCCGGCCGGATCGGACTTCATATCATCCTGCTTTTCATGGATGACCAGCGATGTTCCTCCCTGCTTCAACAACGAATTCGGCTTGTCCTTCTCCAGAGTAAAAGCTTCCGACACCGTATCCAGCTTCGCTTCCCCGTTTGCCTCCGCTTTCAGATTCGGCAGGTCTCCCACATGCGGCCCCTGGGGATTTTCCATCCCGTGCATTTTGGAGTTCGGGTTAAAATGTCCCCCTGCCGACTTGAAATCCGGCCCGGCGCAGACGCCGCTTTCATGAACATGGATGCCATGTTCTCCGGGAACAAGTTTCGTAGCCTGAACCTGGACGCGTACCCCTTTGTTCTCTTGGGTAAACTTTGCCGTGCCTACCACGCTTCCCTCTCCGTTCTTAAGCTCAATCTCGACTCCGGACGAGGACGACGGCGAACCGGACGGTGTTGCGCCCGGCGAAGCGGAAGGCGCTGTCGCGGCGGTAGGCAGGGCTTCCGGGGTGATGGTGGAGTTCGGGCCCGCGTTTTTGTTGTTGCCGCCGCCGCAGCCGGTCATCGCCGCTACGGCGGCTGCAGAGAGCAGCAGGGACAGAATTGGTTTTCGCATTATGAAACCTCCTGATCCGATAATTTAGGATATGCCAACATGTCTCTGCCTAAACGCGGCAGTTTCCTTTTTCTTACCCGGTTTGTCTTCCGAGTCAAACTCCGCTGGTAAAAACCAGGAAATTCGTCCTTGCCGCGGAAGCCCGGCTGCTGTTTCGAGGCAGCACAAATAGGTCTCTCCGGTGCCGGCTACTCAGGCGCAACCTCCGGAGGACCTATTGTAAGAAGTAAAAATAACGAAAGACGTGGAGTTATTTAAAAGCCATGGCGGCATGCACCGCTTTCTTCCAGCCGCTGTACAGCTGTCCGCTGCGCTGCGCCGGCATTTCCGGTTCAAACGTGCCGCCGACCGACCACTGCGCGGCGATTTCGGCGCAGTCTTTCCAGTACCCGACGGCCAGGCCCGCCAAGTAAGCGGCTCCGAGCGCGGTCGTTTCATTGATGAGCGGCCTTTCGACCGGCACGCCCAGCATGTCGCTCTGGAACTGAAGCAGGAAGTCGTTGGACACGGCCCCGCCGTCCACGCGCAGCTTTTTCAGCCTTGTATGGGCGTCCGCCTCCATCGCCGCGAGCACATCCTTCGTCTGATAGGCGAGCGCTTCCAGAGTCGCCCGGATAAAATGTTCCTTGGTCGTGCCGCGCGTCAGCCCGAAAACGGCTCCTTTCACGTCGCTGTCCCAATAGGGAGTTCCCAGCCCCACGAAAGCAGGGACCACGTAAACGCCGTCCGTTGATTCTACGCGCGACGCGTACGTTTCGGTGTCTTTGGCCGTTTTGATCATTCGCAGCCCGTCACGGAGCCACTGGATGGCCGAGCCGGCAACGAAGATGCTCCCTTCGAGAGCATACTGGACTTTGCCGTCCAATCCCCAGGCAATCGTCGTCAGCAGCCCGTGGCTGGATGTAACGGCCTGCTCTCCGGTATTCATGAGCATGAAGCAGCCGGTGCCGTATGTATTTTTGGCCATGCCTTTGTCAAAACAGGCCTGCCCGAACAAAGCCGCCTGCTGGTCACCCGCGACGCCCGCTACCGGCACTTTCGCGCCGAAGAAATGGGATTCGCTCGTATGCGCGTATACTTCGGAGGAGGAACGGACATCGGGCAGCATGCTCGCCGGAATCGTCAGCAGCTCCAGCAGCTCTTCGTCCCAACGCAACTCGTGGATGTTAAACATCAGAGTCCGCGATGCGTTGGTATAATCCGTTACGTGAGCTTCCCCGACCGTCAGCCTCCAGATGAGCCACGTATCGATGGTACCGAAAAGCAGCTCTCCGCGTTCCGCCTTCTCTCTGGCACCCTCCACGTGGTCGAGAATCCATTTCACCTTGGTCCCGGAAAAATAAGCGTCCAGCAGGAGTCCCGTTTTATCGCGGAATTTCTGCTCCATTCCCCGCTGCTTGAGTTCGTCGCAGATTTGCTGGGTTTGCCTGGACTGCCAGACGATGGCATTATACACGGGCTCACCCGTTCTTTTGTCCCAGACGACGGCGGTTTCGCGCTGGTTGGTGATGCCGATGCCCGCCACCTGCTCCGGCTTTACTCCGGATTCAATCAGACAGGTTGCAACGACGGCCAGAACCGAAGCCCAAATTTCGTTGGCGTTATGCTCGACCCATCCCGGTTTCGGGAAATACTGGGGGAATTCCTGCTGGGCGGTATGGACGATCTGACCTTCGTGATTAAACAGAATCGCCCGTGAACTGGTGGTTCCCTGATCGATGGACATAATATAGGATGACATAAGTCCGATCCTCCCTACCGGCTGCCGGAACAGCCTTTTGTCGGCCTTCGGCCGCATTCATTCGCAAAGCTGCGGAGACCTCCGGCCATAGGCCGCAAAAAAAGAGATCCACGACAAACCAACCGGATTGCAATATCCGATGCTTCGTATGAATCTCCATAGTCTCCGTCACAGCTATTAACTTTCTTGTAGCATAACGCGGAATAAAAACGCTGTCAACATCCGGTCGACACTCTCCGGATATTCTTAAAACGCCGTGAATGAATTAGGCCAGGCATGGGAAATCAGGCTCTCGTGCTTTGAAAAAATTCCACCCATTCGCCGTCCGGCCCGTGAAAGAAGAAATAACGCGATCCGTTCGGCAGCGTTGTAATTTCCGTATCGATCATCACGACATCCGTCTTGCGGACCCGGTCAAATTCCGCTTCGATATCGTCAACCGTAAAAGCCAGATGATGAACCCGACCCTCTTCGGTTAAGCTTCCGCCGTATCCTTCGATTAACTCGACTTCCGTTTCGCCTTTTACGTCGAAGCCAAGAAACGCCAGCTTCATCGCCCCGTTGATCACCGTATCTTTCAGTTTCAACCCTACGACGGATTCGTAAAATGAAATCGACTTTTCCATATCCGTAACCATTACACCCACGTGTTCCAATTTTGTAACCGCCATCTCTTCTACCCCTCTCGGTATGGTAAACTTCTTTCTGTCCTTATTTTGGGACAAAACAATAGACGAAGCAAGTTTCCCTCCTGATTTTCTTAGTTTTTTACGCAGCGCAAAAAAACCGCTTCTTTTTTAAGCGGATTCCATCAGGAGCTATTTGATTTTCCCGTCAAAAGTCCGTAAACATTAAAAAAAGCGCCCGGTGCGCTTCAATCGCCACCGCCGCCTCCCCCGTCTCCTCCTCCGGAACAATCGCTGCCTCCTCCGCTCCCGCTGTCGCAATCGGAACCGGAACTGTCCCCCCAGAAACTCCAACCGGAATCCGTGTAGCCGCTGCTGCCGGAATCAGAATAGTGATGCTTGTTTTTACGCTTCTTAGGAGGATTATACACGCTTGTGGCCAATTTAAGGACAATAAAGGCGATTACGATGAACCAGACTATCATTATCATAATTTCTCACCCTTTCTCTTGTTCTTCCTTCTGTTTTCATTATAAAACACCCTGCCATTTATTGCAATATAATTGTCTGAAAATTTAGATAATTAGATTGAGGCGGTTTAAATTAGCTTCGGAACGGTTAACTTAAAGAGACGAAACCGGTTAACCCGGCTTGTCACGGTGAAGAACCGTACGTTCATTTTATAGCGAAGGGAGTTTTCTTACATGGACAAGCGATCGAACGATGATGTCGGCATATATAATGAAACTTCGAATACAGCGGGCGGCATCAACACCCCTCCGGACCGTGAGGACAAAGCCGCAACCGATCCCGTGAGCGATATCGTGGAGGAGATTATGGACAATCTTTCCGGCGAGCATTCGACTGATTCTTCCCCCGACAAACCGGCGGACAAGCGTTGACCGGCCGAGCTCCCGGCTGACTGTCTTCACGGTATTGAAAAAGCCCTCCACGACCGTTTTAAAGCGGCAGGAGGGCTTTTTGGGATAAACGTATGAGCATGTTAAAATAGCTTTCTTTTAAATACACAGATCACTTCTTTGGAAGATCCTTGATACTGGCTTGTATCAAAACAGGAAATCAATTCCCAGCCTTGAGCCCCCATTTCGTTCAGGTTCTGATCGAATTCGTCAAGATCTAATTTTCCACCCACAAAAAAACCTTTTGTGAAAAATTTAAGCGTCTGATATTCCCAGCGTTCCATCCTCTTTCTTCCCTTCTCTTTGTAAATCGGGCCTTATCTTGACCGCCCTTCTCTAATTATAAAGGAACATGAAAGTTCAAGAAACACTTCGTGCCCGTCAAATCCGAATCCCCCTGACCCGAGAGCCGCCTATTTTCTTTCGGACAGCTGCGGGGCTGGGCCCGGTGTTATTTCTCCACCGCCAGTCTAAGTGATAGAAGAGCAAGTACGACGGTCAGCGGCGTCATAAAAAGCTTTTCCAGACCGGAGATGGAGGCCAGATTGCCGGCCGTGTTTAGAACCATGAAACCGAACAGCAGCCACATCCCTATCCGGGCCGTTCGTTTGAACCTGCCAGGCAGTAAATAGCCCGTTTTTAAAGCGATTAAGGCGATAAATACGATCTGGATGACAACAGACAAACTTTCCAGAGCAACAAGCTCGGATTCCCCGTTAATGCGCCCGCCCCAAATAAAATGAGAAGGGATGACTTTAAGCAGAATCAGAACGTGAACCAAAAGCATGCCCGCATTTAACAGCAGCAGGAGATTCCCTGCCAGCCGTGAGGAGATGATCCGTTCCATTTGACACCTCGTATAATTTAAAATTTCACACGCCTCTCCCGGAAAGCTTGCGTCTTCCCATACATGCAGGCGTGATCCAAATAACCGTCTAATGCGTTCAAAACGTACTCTGCAGTCGTTTGTCTTTTTCCATAAGCTTATTATAACTATTTTATAAAAAGTTGTTGACAGTGTTTTAAATTCTTGATATTATACTACTTGTCACTAAGACAACTGAAGATTTTACAAACATGACTTGATAGCTCAGCTGGGAGAGCACCATCTTGACAGGGTGGGGGTCGTCGGTTCGAGCCCGGCTCAGGTCATACTAGAAAAACCCTTACTCTGTAAGGGTTTTTCGCTGTTTACGGGGTGTTTACATTTAGCCATTCCAAGCCCGAAAATGCTGATTTGGGATACTTTTGGGATACTTTGACCCATTTTTGAATCGATCAGGTATAGGGCAATTTTATAAAAGGCTCTACCTCTAATGGAACTATAACGCGTCTCACTCTTCGGCGGGTTCAGTTGCTCATTGTATACGTTATAGTCCCGTAATATAGTCGCTATCTGTACCCATATACCGGCACTCAATCAGGCGTTGCTCCAGCCGCGGCAACCGTTTAACAGCTTACTCGATACGATTGCAGTAGTCCTTTTCTCATGTTGACCATATCCGTATTGTACACGGCAATGCTGGCCGTCTGGTCGCTTGTCTGATTAGTTGGGCTATGAAAACGCTCGGTATGAGGAGTTGATAGTCTTGAGACATAAACTTGAAATATTTAGCTATACATACTAAATTCTGTTTTATATAATAAAATCGGAGGTGATAATCATGTATAGTAATATGACTAATAATTTCTTGATCTATGACCGCCAGCATCGTCGTGCTGACGATGATCCAGATATTTATAATCGGTACAAAAGCTTTTTAATATTTATTGGTTTCGATGCTGCTGGGGCAGATCTAGAGGTCGCCTATTTTATGAATGCCGTCTTTGATACGTTGGACTGAGGAAAACTCAGTCTGTCATCCCAAGTTCGTCAATATTCATTGAAGGTCTTATACACTCAACAATTAAGTTTTATACTATAAGAAGCCCCTACTGTTTGTCTCGCAGTAGGGGCTATTCCTGTTATTTCATCATGTTAATGTTACATTTGACTTGTTCGTTCTCTTAGTTCTCCTAAGACTAAAGAAATAAAGATGGCCACGACCCCAAGTGCAAACGAAACAAATGTAGATACGCAGGCACCGCTGCACCCAATCCCTGAATTAAAAAAGGTCCCTCCCGGGACCTGTAAATTTTCGGTTTACTCTGTCGGCACCACTCTGCTTTTTAAAAATTGCAGCGTGTGTTCAATAGCCTGCTCCAGCTCCGCGGAAGTACCCGCAAACGGATGGACCGTGTTGAACGTATGGTTAGCACCGGGAATTTGGATCCACTGGACTTTCGGCTGGTTCTCAACGAGTTTTTCCGAGCCTGCCCTCAAGTTGGCGTGATCTTCCTCGCCCTGTATGAGCACAACCGGAAACGCCGCCCCCCGCATCCGTTCCAGGATGTTGAAGTCTTCCTTGCGGGCCTCCAGATCGTCCAGGATGACCTTATCGAGCGGCATCTGCTGCTTGGTCCTCGCATTAGCGATATAGGCGCGTCCTTCGCTGCGCATTTGCTCTTTGCAGGCTTCGTCGAAAATGTCCACCTGCGTAATTCCGTTCCAGCTGACGACCCCCGCAATCTCCGTGGGATGATCCAGCGCGTAGATCAGACTTACGCCCGCTCCGCGGCTGTGACCGAGCAAAAAGACCGGAAGCTTATTGACCGGGTTAGCGGAGCCCCTATGCTGATGCTCCTCGTTGGAAAGATTAATCCCCCTGCTGTGATGAGGATAAAAAACAACGGGCTTCAAGCGATCCGATTTCAGCAGCTTGTTTTTAAAGTCCCACTCGTCCGTCAGCACAGAGATCAAGGTCGACAAGTCGTCTAATTCGCAGCTGTACGTATTTTTGGCAAATTTATCCAATTCGCTGAATGACTGCCCGTCTTCTCCCACTCCGTTATGTGTAAAATCAAAAGTAATGACATCCACATCCTGGGCCAGTTTCGCAGCCGCGTAAGGGAACATTCCCCAGTTCTTAAATCCCTTAAAACCGTGCGAGACAATGAGAATGCCCCTTGCTATAGAAGACGCCGGATAAAAATCTCCGCGAATGACATTGCTTTGATCCATTACGATCTCAAACGGTATCGCCATGGTAACGCCTCCCCGCTTATTTGTTTTATTATACCCTTACCCGTTTTACAGGCATTTCTTAACAGGAAAAAATAAATTACAAAAACTCCCTTGTCTCATTCTGCGGTGTGCATAAGTGAAAGAAGGGAGTTTTCTGTTTATTACCTCGTTGTTGCCTAGATGCCGAAGACCGGACTCGAACCGGTACGATAGTCACCTACCGCAGGATTTTAAGTCCTGTGCGTCTGCCAATTCCGCCACTCCGGCTTACAATGGGCCCTGAGGGACTCGAACCCCCGACCAATCGGTTATGAGCCGACCGCTCTAACCAACTGAGCTAAGGGCCCGAATATGTTATGTATGGCTAAAAACAGGCAAAAAAAATTTGATTAATTGCGGGGGCAGGATTTGAACCTGCGGCCTTCGGGTTATGAGCCCGACGAGCTACCGGGCTGCTCCACCCCGCGTCAGTAACTAGCAATGTCGTATAGCGACAAAAATAAATATACAATACAAAGTACGGTTAAGTCAACACTTTTTTTAATAAACCGAGTAACGGACACCGAAACGTCCTTTTTTCGATTTGAAAACTTCAACTTCGGACGGGCATTCGTAGCCGTAAATCCACCAGTCCTCCTCCATCCGCTTGGCAAGGACACCTGCTTGAAACTTACTGTCGTACAGCTTTACCCAATATACCCACTGCATGTCCTCACTCCGTTGATGATGTTATTGGCCTAGAAATAGCATATCCAAAAAGACATTCACTTATTTGTAGGCCAACACGGTCAGCAGAATTTTTCATAAAAAAGCATCGAGGTGCGCAATTTACACCTATTCGTTATCTTCATCGGGTACTTCCCGTTCTACTTCATCCCTGCTTCTATGGGCGATTCTTCCCGATGCGGCCGAGGCTATGGCGGCTACGAGATCGTCCAGGAAGGTATGCACCGCGCCGCCGGTCTTTGTATCCAGCCGTTTGATCAATCCGGTCTTTTCCTTGTCCAGATAACCGAATGTCGTGATGGCAATGCTGCCGTAGCCGAAAACGGAACCGATCGCAAGCGTTTCGTCGCATCCGAATAAACTCTCATCCGTGTCCAGAATGGTTTGGAGCGGTTCTGTAAGCTTTTTCTGCTCGGCCAGCATATCCAGCTCGGTTCCCACCAGAATCGCGTGCTGAAGCTCTCTTTTGCCCAATACGGCCTGAATGGACTGCATACACGTATCCATCGATAAACCGGGATGATAGGGCGCCTGCATGGCGTATACGATCTCTGCGATGTCTTCCAGACTCGCTCCCCGGTCTGCCAGCCTTTGCATAACGACTTTTTTAATTTCCCGGCTGTGAACTTGTCGTTTCACGGTCTTCTCCCCTTAAACTTCCACGATATGTTCAGTATATGACTTCACACATTTTCGGGTATGGGCGTACGCGGACAATGAATCGTCTTAAAATGAAATTGTGAGCGGGATACAAACACGGTATAATAAGAACTAGTCGACCATAATTTAGGGAGGGATTCCATATGATGTACGGCATCGCCATTCTTCCATCCGCAGAGATTAAGGAATTTGCCAACAGTTATAGAAAAAGGTTCGATCCTTATTATAGGGTGATTTCGCCCCACATTACGGTTCGTGAAAAAGAAGAATGGACCGAAGAGCAGCTTCAGGCTGCCATCAGTCATTTGGAAGATCTGAGCCGCACCGTGTCTCCATTCCAGCTTACGTTCAACCGGTTCAGTTCTTATTTTCCGGTTAACAACGTTATTTACCTGGCACTGGAACAAGTGGAACCGGTCATCGATCTTCACGACAACCTTTGTACGGGCCCTCTCGTGGATACGGAAAAAGCTTACAACTATCATCCCCATCTGACCATCGGACAGAAATTGGGAGCCGATGAGCTGCATGACGTACTGGCCAGTGTAAAAAACACGCCGGTGGATTTTTCCTTCAATGTGGACAGTATTCAACTGCTCGGAAAACAGGAAAACGGCGAATGGTCCGTTATCCGCTCATTCCCGCTTCAAGGGTAATGAATGCTTCAATAAAAAAAGGCCTTCCGGATTAACCGGAAAGGCCTTTTTTAGGTGATGTGCGGCGGAAAGAGCCGCCATAACTCGCGCGGCTCCGTCTGAAGCAGTTGCCGAGCTCTTCAACTACTGTTTAAACGTAGTCAGAAGACGCTTCGCCGTCTCGCCTTTATCATTGACGAAGGATTCGTAGACTTTGATCATTACCGGGTAATCCAACTGCATGGATTCCGCACCAAAATTAATGGTGTTGGAGCCTTTTTGCAATTTGTTTTCCCCGACAAACGGACTTTTGACCGAGTTTATAAGAGTACCGCCGTTATCGTACAAGTCAAACTGAAGCTGGGAGAACGTACGGTCAATGAGTACATCTTTTTCCTGCTCAATGTCCAGAGAAAGCTTCAGACGATAATTATAATTCTGCTGTTGATTAAACATCGCCGAAATTTCCCAGTTATTCACTTTCACCGTCAAAGGATACAGTTTCAGTTCATCCTTCGATTCCGGTTGCGGTTGAAGGTTAACGCTGTAGGCCGTCAGAAGAGATTTATACGAAGCTACCGGCGTTGCAGGTGCTGGCGAAGCCGCTTCAGCAGCGAACAACCCATAAGTCTCATACAAGGCCATTTTAAGCCCTTCTCCCGTTTCAGAAGCCGGCAGTACATAAGAGTAAGTTACGACATGGGATGCGTTTGGAAGTACGCGCTGAGATGTCTTTTCCTGTCTGTTTCCGTTGTACGTATAACCGTCTCTGCTGACGAGATCTGTTGCGAATCCTGGAACATCCAAAGGGTTACCGGATTTATTGGTCAGTTTAAATTTGGCGATGGCGGTTTTAAAACCGTCTTCATCATTTTGCTGCATGTGAAGTTCCACAAGGGAAACATCCAGGTTCGGGTGAATCGTCTCGTTGAGCGGGTCCATTTTCATGGAGGCACCGAAAGCGTAAACTCCCTGAACCGGCAGGGCATCGGCCTGCTTAGCCGGCAGCATAATATGAACGCGGCCTACGCTGTACATGACCGGCTTCTCCTGCGCGTCAATGTATTTCTCCGCGGTGACCACATTTAAAGATTGCAGCTCTGTGTTCAGTTCCGTAGGTATAACAAAGTGAATGTACTTCTTTTCGCCCGGTTCCAGAGTTAGCGTGGCGTCGGATGGGTTGCTGTCGTAAGTCTGGAGGCCGCTTTTGCCTTCCAGAGCAATGTTCGGAAGGGCTTGACGCTTGGTCGACGGGTTCGTTACGAGCATCTGAACGACCGAGTTCGTTTTCGTTCCGACCGTATCGCGGCTGATACTCGTTGTTTTGAATTCGAGCGGCGTTTGCAAAGAAGGAATGGTGAAAGCTTCTCCCCATTTCTTCACGGAAGCGGAAGGAATTTCAGACGTTTCCGTTCCGTTCCACACAAGATCGCTCACAGGTACGCTGAGCTGGAGCGTTTCTTTTTTCGGATACACGTAAACATCGATGTCTACCCAGCGAAGCTCGCTTAGTTCTACGCCTTCTCCGCTGTCAACCGTCGCCAGGTAGCTAAGCTCAACCTGGGATTTGGGCTGAATGGAGCGCGGGCTTCCCAGACTTGCCTGCAAGCGGAGTTCCACGCCGTCTTTCGTTTTCATGCGCACTTCGTACTCGGGTACGCGTACAACTTTCGAACTGGTGTTTTTCATGCGGACAACGGCACCCAGACGGGTTCCGTCGGCTGTTTTTTCGTTTAAGACACTTTTCATTTCGACTTGCAGATCGTTCGTTAATTTATAAGCGGTCGGCGCTGAAGCCGATGCTTGTGCGGGTGCTGGCTTCCCCGGTTCTGCCGCAAGTGCCGGAACGGCGCTTGCGAGCAGAGCGGCAGACAGAAAGACGGACGATACGGTAGTTTTCCATTGGCTCTTCACGGTATTCTCCTCCATGTGTACCTTTGTTAGTTAGCTGCGGCTGCTGTCGTGACTTTTTCTTTATCTTTCAGCTGATGCTGACCGGAAATGACGATCTGCTCGTTTTCGCTTACGCCGGAAATCACTTCCTGCATCGTTTCCTTCAAACGGCCGAGCTGGATTTTGCGTTTCTCAACGGTATCCCCGTTCAGAACGAAGACAAATGAGTCGCTGCCTTCTCTCACGATACTAAGCGTCGGGATAGCCGCCACTGTCTGCTCCGCCTCATCGGTCAGCTGAATCTGAACTTTCTGTCCGGGCTTCAGCTTTTGGTCGGCGTTTGAAACTTCCAGCTCCAGCGTGTAAGCTTTCGTCTGTGAATCCAGCACATCGGAAATATACTTAATCGGCGCTTTCGTTAATTCCGTCGTGCCAGGCACATAGAAATTCAGCTCTTTCTTGTCGCGCACCAGATTAACGGCTTCTTCCGTCAAATCGGCCTTGATCAGGATCGGATTCAGCTGCTGGATGACTCCGGCTTTAAATCCTTGCCCGACCGTCATCCCCGCCTCAACCGGGAAGTCCGTAAGCACTCCGCTTACAGGTGCTTTCACTTCCGTATTTCCCAGCTCGCGTTCCGCTTTCTTGACAGACAGGCCGGACGTTTCGATCGCTACTTGAGCAGCAGCGAGCGAATCCGTATTGTCCAGCGTTTTGCGCTTCTGCTTCAGGGTGCTGAGATCAAGCTTGAGGCTGTTGAGCTTTGTTTCCTCCTGCTCCAGCTGGATCTTCGTTACAGTGCCCTCATCGTAATCGTTACGTATCTTATTAAAATTCTTCTCGGCATCCCGGATTCCCTGCTCCGCTTTTACGATGTTGTTATCGAGGTCCGTCTTCGCGTTGGCCAGCTCTTCCTTAGCCTGCTTCAACTGGGCCTGGGCGCTCTTGATGCCAAGCTGCCCCTGTTCCTTCTGCAGCTGCAGATCGGAAGGGTCAATGCGGAACAGAAGCTCTCCCTTTTTGACCATGTCGCCTCTCTTTTTGTAGACCTGCTGAACGTCTCCGCCTGCTTTCGAAATAACTTCCAATTGAACGGAAGAGATGACATTGGCAACCTGCTCAAGCGGGTCCGATATTTTTTCTTTCGTCACCTTGACGGTCTTTACGGTCTTAATCTGAGATTCCTGGCCCTGTGTAGTGTCCTGCGGACCAGCCAGCGGTTTGTTCGAACAGCCGACGGCCAAGGCCGTAGTAAGGGCGACAATGCCTACCAGTTTCGTGCTCTGCTTTACGATCGTAGCTAAAGGACGTTTCATCAGTTGTACTCTCCTCTTCTCTTTGCTTGACTCAGGATTTTGCCGCAGGGACCGTATCCACCTTATTTTTCTTTGGTTTACGGTGGAACGCGTTCGAACTTCTGCGTTTAAAGGATTCAATCAATTCATAAATGATAGGTACGACAACTAGCGTAAGTACTGTAGAAGTGACAAGCCCGCCGATAACGACGACCGCCAATCCTTTGGAAATAATGGTCCCTTTGGACAAACCGAGCGCAAGCGGCATAAGCGCAAACACAGTCGCTCCCGCGGTCATAATGATGGGACGAAGACGAGTTAACCCCGCACTGATAAGGGATTCCCTGACCTCGACTCCCTGCTCGCGCAGCTGTTGTACCCGGTCGATCAGAACGATCGCGTTCGTCACGACGATTCCGATCAGCATCAGGAATCCGATGAGAGAAGTAATATTGAGCGATTCTCCCGTGACCAGGAGGCCGAACAATCCGCCGATGACCGCCAGCGGCAGCGAGAACAGAATGGCAAAAGGAGCGCTGGCGTTCCCGAACGCGAGAACCATGACCAGATAGACGATAAAGATGGACGCGCCCATGGCAGCGAACATTTCCGAGAACCCGGAAGCGATATCGTCGGATACCCCTTTGACCTCACGGTTTACGCCGGCAGGAAGCTCCAGCGCATTCAATTCTGCAGCCACCTTGCCGCTGACTCCGCCTTTATCCGCACTTTTGATCTTGGCCGTTACTTTCAGCGTTTGGGTCTGATTTTCACGGGTAATGGCTGTAGGAGCCTCAATCTGCGTGATCTTGGCGATTTCATTCAGTTGGACCGTCTGACCCGTCGGTGATTTCAGCAGGAACGTGCCGATTTTATTCACCGAATTTTTATACTGGGGATCAAGCTCCACTTTGGTCTCATAAGTAACGTTATCAAACTTCAAGTCGCCGAGTTTGCTGACTCCGATCCAAGAGTTAACCATTTCAAGCACCTGGGCGGAGCTCAGTCCGTACAAACGCGCTTTGTTCTGGTCAACCGTGACTTCGACTTCCGTCTTGGAATCGCTGAGGCTGTCCTTGACTTCGTACAGATCGGGGAATTCTTTCATTTTCTCTTTAACCTGGGCGGCCGCCTGCTTCAGATACAGCATGTCGTCGCCTTTCAGGGAGTAAGAGAAATCCGTGCTGCCTCCGCCGGCGCCCGCGGCAATCAGTGAACCGTCGACCTCGGAGCCTTTGGGAAGTTCGTATAAGATTTTCTCTTTGTAAGCTTTGAAGACCTGCTCGGCGTTGCTGTTTTCGTTCGCTTCGGTAAACATCATCGCCCGGTAAGGCGCTACATCCTTGCTGAATGCGTAGCCCACCATTGACTCATTGTATGTAAACTGCGGATTACCCGAAGCGTCTTTCGCTTCCCTCATCATTTGCTCAAGCTGCTTGGACTTTTCATCCATCGTCTCGATCGATGTGTCGTTCGGCATCTTAATCTGGAAAATCATCTGCCGTGCCGACTGATCCTCCGGCATGTACGTTACGGCAAGCTGCGGTACGATCAACACCAGCGAGGCAATGAAGAGAATTCCGGAGAACAAAAGTGTCTTGATCCGGTTGTTCAGGGACCATTCCAACACTCTTTTGTAAACAAGCGCAAATTTGCCGACATGATTCTCGTCGTGGTTGCCGAGTTTTTTGCTTTTCAGCACCAGCAGTTTCGCCAGCATCGGAATGACCGTTAGCGCAACGAGAAGCGAAGAAAGAAGCGCAACGACCAGCGTAAGGGCGAATGGACGGAACACTTCGCCGATAACTCCGCTAACAAATGCAATCGGACCGAATACGCCGACGGTTGTAATCGTCGAAGAGGTAATCGCCGAGGCTACTTGAGCGGTCGCCAGCTTGATGACGGATTCTCCGCGTTCCTGGGCTTTCTGAAGCTGGCTGTAAATATTTTCGATGACCACGATACTGTCATCCACGACGCGTCCGACCGCAATAGCCATACCGCCGAGTGTCATGATATTGAGTGAAATATTAAGCGGCACCATCATCAAGAGCGTAATTAGGATGGATAATGGAATCGAGACCAAAACGATGAGGGTCATTCGAATATTTCTAAGGAAGAGCAAAATCATAACCGAGGCAAGAAGGGCGCCCATGCCGCCTTCCTGCACCATGCCGTGGATCGATTTTTTGATTTCCACCGCCGAATTGTAGACGGTTTTGAATTTCACGCCCGGCAGCGTTTTCTCCCAGTTTGCCATCAAAGCGTCTGCTTCGTCCGCGAAGTTTACCGCGTTGGCCGACTTCGTTTTGTACAGCTGCACGCCGATAGCCGGTTTGCCGTCCAAACGGGTGATAAACTGGGATTCGCTGATGGCTTCGATTTTGCCGAGATCCTTAAGCTGGAGCACGCTGCCTTTCGGTGTTGTCAGCGTCAGGTTGTCAAGGCTGTAAATCGTGTCGATCTGGCCCGTCACCCGCACCATCTGGGTCGTACCGTTGAATTCAACGGTTCCTGCAGGACTCGCGGACAAGGCGGCCCGGATGCTGTTCGAGACATCCGTCGGCGTCAATCCATAGCTGTTGATCGTGTTTTCATTGAGCTTAATGGAAAGAGTCGCTTCCTGGTTGCCGACGGAGTCGACATGGTCAATGCCTTTGATCGTGTTAAAGCCCGGTAGAATCGTGTCTTTGTAAATTTTATCAAGTTCCGCCTGGTTCATCCCGTCGTTGCCGTATACCCCCAAGTAATAAACCGGCTGGGATGAGAATCCTTCCGTCAGCACCTTAGGCTTCTCAGCCTGCTGCGGCAGCTTGACGTTCGAAACCAGCGCCTCAAGATCCTGCTTGGCATTCTTAGGCTTGATGTCCTGATCGAGTTCGATCGTAATTTGCGAATAATTATCGCTCGACGTAGACGATAAATTTTTGATGCCGTCAAAACCGGCGACCGCTTTCTCCAGCGGCTTTGTAACCTGGTCAAGCACATCTTTCGGCGGTGCCGTGTACTGGGTGGAAATGACCACCATCGGAAACGAAATATCCGGCATGCTTTCCACCTTCAGTTTAGTCGTGGCGAAAATGCCGCCCGCAAATACCAGCAGCATAATAATAAAAAGCGCCGCCACGTTTTTCATTGAAAAACTAGTCATTTTGTTCATCCACTCTACTCCTCCGCACCGATTGAACAATCTCTCTTGGAATTGGCAGCCATACCCATTCTTTCCCCATCATAAACGGTAAAGGTTAAAAAAATATAAACTGGCTTTATTTTTTTGCAATGATTTATTGCTCTGCTCTTTCTTCCCTTCACGCTGCCTCCTACCGTTTTGACGACAAAAAAGAGGTGTCCACTTCAACAATTACGGATAAATGTGAAAAAAGTTCCATCCGGAGATGGAACTTTTGCTGTAAAACCCTCAATTATCGATATAATTAGTCCGAATAAGTAAACCAGTCGATACTTTGCTTGGCCAGCAGCTTGCGCTGTCCCTGGAATTCATGATACACGCTGAGATGATACTTATCGAGAAAACGCTGCTTAAAGATCAGGTCCGCATCCTGGAGCTGAATGGTGAAATTCTCCTTCTTGCCGATCCTCAGCTCATTGTCGGTCACCTGCTCGGCCGATTTGCCGTCGCGCGGCTCCCAATTTTTCAGCTCATACGCTTTCTCGAACGATTTGTTGCCTTTATAGTCTTCAAACACGAGAACGAGCTTATGCCCTTCCGGCGCCGTTTCGGTCAAAAGCTGCTTGCGGATATCGTAATCGAATTTCAGCGTCAGCACATCGTTGTTGATTGACGTATTGATCCGGCTCATGGAAACCGTGTACGGGAACAGCGTGATGTCTTTCAGCTTGTCTTTGACATCCTTCTTCTCTTTGGGCAGCGCGAACGTTACGGGCCTTACGTAAGCATCGGTTTTTACGGTCTGCTGACCCTCTCCCTGCTTGCCTTCCCCGGTTTCCAGCGTTACGGAATCACCGATAAGCAGCCGGACATTCTCCATATCCGTGCCTTTCGGCAGTGCGGCCCACACGTTCAATCTCGCTTTGCCTCCGGGCGCTACCGTTTTCTTGATATCCGATACGGAAGCCGGGAATACGGTGCCGTCCTTCATCTGAAAATGAGCGACTAAACCGGTGACCGGCGCAAACCGTTTCTCCGCATTTTCGATCTCCAGCTCGGCCGAAACGATGCTCCCGCTCAAGCCCTCATAGGAATTGATTTCGGCAACCGTATACTGCGCTTTGCGGCCGATTTCTTCGCGGGCGTACTTCGCGCCTAATCCCACAAAAGGCAGCTGCTGCAGATCGGGTTTCGCGGTCAGCTCCAGCAGATCGTTCACCTGCGTGTCGCTTTCTTTTTCTTGGATGACCAGCTTGACTTCCTTAAACGCATACGTATAAGGGATTTTACCGAGCGCCTCGACAGAAAGAGAGGAGCCCGGATCGATGCCGATCACTTTGCCCGTACGGACCAGCTTAGCCTCCACTTTCACGGCATTATCCAGCAGAAAGTAAGCCGTCATATCCGGAATCGGAAGCGACTCTTCCCCTTTGTTCGACAGCGTGACGTTGGCGGTCAAAATATCCTGATCTTCCCACGGAAGACGGTAGATGCCTCCCAGCTTGGCCGTGTAGAGTCCCGACTTATTCATAAACTGCGTTTCCTTGCCGGCCTCGCCGCCGGCAGGTTTACTGACGGCCGGAAGCTGGTAAGCGGCCAGCAGCGTGTTGAACTTCAGCTCCGGATGAATCCGGGTGATGACAAGCTCCCAGCCCTTCTCTCCGGCTTTAAGCGGAATAGCCCCCGACAGCTGAACGGTTTTCGTCTCCTTCGGGCTGATTTTCAAATCCTTGGCGTTCTTCGCATCCAGCGGATACAAAAGTCCTTCGGGCGTTCGAACCGAAAACTTGACTTCCGGCAGGGTAACCGCCGCCGCCCCGATATTTTCAAGCTGCAGGCTTATCGCGGGCAAGTAATATTTCTCGTTCTTTCCGTTTGTAAACTTCTCCGTGGAGGCGCGCAGTTCGCTGCTTCCCACTTGGAAGTCGGCATTTTGTCCCGTCGGCGTCACTCCCGTGTAAGAAGCCGGCACGGACACTTGTCCGAGAATGCGTTCGGAGTTTGGCTGGCTGAAATCCCATTTGATAAACTGCACCTGAAGATCCTGAAGCTTCTCGCCGCTGCCGACTTTGGCGTAGTAAGATACCTGGCCCGAAGAGTTGGCTCCGATCTTCTTCACTTCTTTGTCCAGAGGCATCAATCGAACCGTATATGTATGGCCTGTTTTGCTTTTTAGCCGGACCCAGTAGTCCACGAGCGATAAATCGGCAGCGCTTTTATTATAGACGCCGACCGTGAACGTGACGATATTGCCGTCCTGATCCGGCAGCAGCTGGATATTTTGAAGCTCGAACGAACCGGAAGCCCCTGCCGCCACCGAGCCCAGAGCCGGTTGTCCGGAAGCTGCCGCAGCGGGGGTCGCCGCAAGCACTCCTCCTGTGCTTAAAGTTAAAATCAGCGCCAGTGCGGTCGCACGTGCTGCCATTTTGTTGCGCATAGTTTCCACCTCAACCCATGATTTAAATACAGCCGAAAAGCCTGTTGCCAAAACGCGGATGAAAAGATTTCCATCCTGTTTCCACTTAGTAAGACGATTGAATCTCCAGGAAGTTTCTTTTTAGGCCAAAAAATTATTTTTCCTGCCTCAGTTCCGGCGGTTGCTTTCGTTATTGAAAGAGTTTGCAGGATTTTAAATGAAAATGGGGAAGTTATGAGGATAAGCTTTTTTAACCCATTGTCAAAAAAGGAGTCCTGTCACCATGAAAGCCAAAACCGAATCTTATGCGTCCCGGCATAGAGAACGCCATCTTGAAGAATTGAAAGAGCTGCTCCGAATTCCGAGCATCAGCACATTGTCCGAGCACAAGAAAGACGTTCACCGCTGCGCGGAATGGCTGTCCGGCGCCTTGACCCATGCCGGTCTGGAAAATGTGGAGATCATGCCGACGGCAGGACTTCCCATTGTGTACGGGGACTGGCTTCATGCGCCCGGCAAACCGACCATTCTCGTCTACGGCCATTACGACGTCCAGCCTGCCGATCCCTTGAACGAATGGCATTCGGAACCGTTCGAACCTGTCATCCGGGACGGCAAAATTTATGCGCGTGGAGCGACGGACGATAAAGCTCAGCTCTGGATTCACGTCAAAGCGGCGGAAACGTTCCTTCAAGCGGTCGGAAGCCTTCCGTTGAACATCAAATTTATTCTCGAAGGCGAGGAAGAAATTACGAGCCCTTCCCTCGCCCCGTTCGTAAAAGAGCATGCGGAGAAGCTAAAAGCGGACGCTATCGTTATCTCCGATACGCCCATGCTGGAGAAAGGCAAACCCGCTCTGCTTTACGGGCTTCGCGGAGTCGCCGGAGTCGAGATTGAAATGCTCGCGGCCAGAAACGATCTCCACTCCGGCTTGTACGGCGGCGGCGTGCCGAATGCCGTTCATGCGCTCGCAGGCCTGCTGGATTCCTTTCACGACGAAGAAGGCCGCGTCTCGATTGAGGGCTTTTACGACCGTGTCATCCATCTGACGGAACAGGAACGCGGCGAACTGGCCCGCGTCTCGCAGGATGAAGGGAAGATCCGGGAGGACCTCGGTCTCTCCGAGCTCTTCGGCGAGAAAGGCTATACGTTCACCGAACGTACGACGGCGCGGCCGACTTTGGAGGTAACGGGAATAAGCGGCGGTTTTGCCGGTGAAGGCATTAAACCGATCGTTCCGGCGCGCGCGTCCGCCAAAATTGCCTGCCGCCTCGTTGCGGATCAGCGCCCGGATGAAATTTTCGAGCTGATCGAGCGTCATGTAGCGGCCCACACACCGGCCGGTTTGAAGGCTTCGGTCAAAAGAGTGCTGCAGGGCAACCCTTTCCTGACACCTGCCGACCATCCGGTTATGGTGGCTGCCTCGGCGGCTCTGGAAGAGGCCTACGGAGAGAAAACGGCGCTCACCCGGGGCGGCGGCTCTATCCCGATCGTGGACGTTTTCGAACGCCTGCTTCAGGCGCCGGTGGTCATGATGGGCTTTGGGCTTCCGGACGAAAATCTCCATGCTCCCAACGAGCATTTCGATTTGGACAACTTCGACAAGGGCTTGCAGGCCGTTTGCGGCTTCTGGGAAAAATTGGCCAATCAATAAAAATGCGGCCTAACTCCGTTAACCATGATAAAATTAAATCATCGCACTCGAAAACGGAGGAACAGATATGCAGCAGGATACTTACAAGCTCAGAGACGCTGTACCGGCGGATCTCCCCGCCATCGTACACATTTACAATTCGACCATTCCGGGAAGAATGGTTACGGCCGACCTTGAACCGGTAACCGTCCAGAGCCGGGAAAACTGGTTTGCCGAGCACAATCCGGAAACCCGCCCGATTTGGGTGCTTGAAAAGGACGGCAAGATCTGGGGCTGGCTGAGCTTCCAGTCTTTTTACGGCCGTCCTGCCTACAACGGTACCGCCGAGGTAAGCATTTACCTCGATGGGGAGTGCCGCGGCCGCGGTCTGGGACGTTATCTCCTGGAGAAAGCCATCGCCGCCTGTCCGGAGCTCGGCATTAAAACCGTACTCGGCTTTATTTTCGGCCACAATGCGCACAGCCTTGCTCTCTTCGACCGTTACGGCTTTGCCAAATGGGCCGAGCTTCCGCGGATCGCGGAACTGGACGGAATCGAGCGGGATCTGATCATTATGGGCAAACGCGTAGGCTGAAGCCGGCAGTAGAAACCAGAGCGGGTACCCGGCGCGGCGCGGTATCGTATGACGCAGGTAAACCGCTCCCCCGGATGGGACTTACCGGTGGAGCGGGCCTCAACCGTGCACAAGGATCCGGCCCAAAACAAATAGACCTCCAACGCCGCAATATGGCGGATGGAGGTCTATTTGTTTGAATCAGGTTCACACCGCGAACAGTTCCCCATGCGCCGCATCGTCGCATGACGGTGGTCACCGCGAACAGTTCCTTTTGCTTCAGGAAGCGCCTATCCCAGATCCCCGTCAGCCCCGTGGCGTATGCTGGCCTTATTCCGGCTTTATGCCGGCAGATGCTCACGGGACCTCGGTTTATCCCTGTCCGCGGTCCCGACTTGCCCGCTGCCTACCTTACCGCTTCACACGCCGTAGGATGCCGGGTCTTCGCGCCAGGAACGGAGCAGCTCCAGATCTGCCTGAGCGATGGCCCCTTGTTCCACGGCTACTTCAAGCAGCTTGGAATAGTTCGTCAGCGTATCCAGCGGAATGCCGGCTTCGGCAAACGCCTGAATGCCTTTGTCCAGCTGATAGGAGAAAATAGCCAGTACGCCCAGCGCCTGACCCCCGGCTTCATTGACGGCCAGAGCCGCTTTGAGGGAGCTTCCGCCTGTCGAAATCAGGTCTTCTATCACGATGACCTTCTGCCCTGCTGCCAAAGCGCCTTCGATCTGGTTTTGCTTGCCGTGGCCCTTGGCCTTGTCCCTTACGTAAATCATCGGAAGCCCGAGTTTCTGGGCTACCCATGCCGCGTGCGGTATACCGGCCGTCGCCGTGCCTGCGACTACTTCGGCCTGCGGGTATTCCGAGCGGATTTTGGCCGCAAACGCTTCTGCGATAGCATCGCGGATTTCGGGGTGCGACATTGTCAGACGGTTATCGCAGTAGATTGGCGATTTGATTCCGGATGTCCAGGTAAAAGGCTCGTGCGGTCGCAAAGCTACCGCTCCGATCTTAAGCAGGGAAGCCGCTATTTCACGTTCTGTCGATTGCACTGTGTTCATTATCCAATCACTCCGTTCCTGTGTATAAAAGTTATGCGTTTATATAATGAGAGGCTTATCTTAGCTCTCCAGCGAATCCAAAATCTGTTCCAGCGCCTGGCGCGGGTCCGGTGCGGCCGTTATCGGACGGCCGATTACCACATAATCGGTTCCGGCCGCGAAAGCTTCGGCAGGCGTCATGACCCGGCTCTGGTCGCCCAATGCCGCCCCGGCGGGCCGAATTCCCGGAGTCACCGTGATAAAATCGGCGCCGCACGCTTCCTTGACGGCGGACACTTCCAGCGGTGACGCGACGACGCCCTGCAGCCCCGCCTGGCGAGCCAGACGCGCGTAACGGACGACTGCATCCTCCACCCGGCCGGCAATGCCGATTTCCTCGTTCAGCATCATTTGGCTGGTGCTGGTCAATTGTGTAACCGCAATGACTTGCGGACGCTTCGCTGCGCCTCCGCCCAGGGCCTTTTCCACACCCTCCAGGGCGCCTTCCATCATCTTGATGCCTCCGGCAGCATGGACGTTGAACATATCCACTCCAAGGCGCGTCACGCTTTCGGAGCCGCCTTTGACCGTGTTCGGGATATCATGCATTTTCACATCCAGAAATACGTTATAGCCCTCATCCTTCAAACGCGCTACGAAACGGGGCCCGGCTGCGTAAAACAGCTGCATCCCCACTTTTATGTAACACGGAATTCCCCGAAGTTCCTGAATGAGCGTCTCCGCTTCGACTGCTGACGCAAAATCGAGCGCTACCATGATCCGTCCGGCAGATTGTGCTCTTGCGGTTTCCATCCGGCATTCCCCTCTCAAATGGCTTGTTTCATTCCTGCGTTCATAAGGAGGGGATGTTACGCTCCCGGCCTTTGCAGGCCGGTTATGCGCACATCCCCTGATTTGGTTTGAACCCGTCCGCTTACGCGTATACCGGCATAGAGCGGGACGAGAAGTTGATCGCTTCGAGCATATGAAGCAGAGCACGGACCGTGTCCAGCGAAGTCATGCAGACCACGCCGTTTTCCACCGCTTCGCGGCGGATGCGGAATCCGTCGCGCTGAGGCGTTTTGCCCTTCGTCAACGTGTTGACGACAAAGTGCGCTTCCCCGCTGCGAATCAGATCCAGAATATTCGGCGAGCCTTCGCTCAGCTTGTTAACGGTTGTGACCGGAACGCCCGCGGCTTCGAGTACCTGAGCCGTACCGCCGGTCGCGATGATTTTGTAACCTAGCCGCTGGAATCCGCCGAAAATTTCCACGGCTTCTTCCTTGTCTTTGTCCGCGACGGTAGCGATGATGGCTCCCGCGGCCGGAATTTTCATTCCTGCGCCGATAAGACCTTTATAAAGAGCTTTCGCAAAATTGACGTCGCGTCCCATAACCTCGCCCGTCGATTTCATCTCCGGTCCGAGCGTCGTATCTACACGGCGCAGTTTGGCGAAGGAGAACACCGGTACTTTGACCGACACGAAGCTATCTTCCGGCCAAAGGCCGCTCTGGTAACCCATTTCGGTAAGTTTCTGGCCCATGATCACCCGTGTAGCCACATTGGCCATCGGAATGTTCGTCACTTTGCTCAGGAACGGTACCGTACGCGAGGAGCGCGGATTCACTTCGATCACGTACACCTGCTCGTTATGGATAACGAACTGGATGTTGACCAGACCGACTACTTGAAGTTCAAGTCCGATTTTTGTCGTGATATCGATAATCTGATTTTTGATCGCGTCCGAAAGGGACTGCGGCGGATAGACCGCGATAGAGTCGCCGGAGTGAACCCCTGCACGCTCTACATGTTCCATAATACCCGGAATGAGCACCGTTTCTTTATCGCAGATCGCATCGACTTCCACTTCTTTGCCGAGCATATAGCGGTCAATCAGGACCGGGTGTTCCGGGTTGATTTTCACCGCGTACTCCATGTAGCTGAGAAGTTCTTCATCGGAGTAGACGATTTCCATAGCGCGCCCGCCGAGCACGTAGGAAGGACGGACAAGCACCGGGTAACCGAACTGCGCAGCCGTTCCGACCGCTTGGTCCACGGAAGTAACCGTGCCGCCCGGCGGCTGTGCGATATCGAGCTTGCGGAGCAGAGCTTCGAACTTTTTGCGGTCCTCGGCTTTATCGATGCTTTCCAGGTCGCTGCCCAGAATGCGTACGCCCGCTTTGGAGAGCGGAGCAGCCAGATTGATCGCCGTCTGACCCCCGAATTGGACGATGACGCCGATCGGCTTCTCGCGTTCGATAACGTTCATGACGTCTTCGAAGAAGAGCGGCTCGAAGTACAGACGATCCGACGTGTTAAAGTCGGTGGAAACCGTCTCCGGGTTATTATTGATAATGACCGCTTCGTATCCGGCAGCCTGGATGGCCCATACCGCATGGACGGTGGAGTAATCGAATTCGATTCCCTGACCGATCCGGATAGGTCCGGAGCCAAGAACGACCACCTTTTGCTTCTCGGTTTCCAGCACTTCGTCCTCCATCTCATAGGTGGAGTAGTAGTACGGTGTAGTCGCTTCGAACTCCGCGGCGCAGGTATCTACCATTTTATAGACCGGTTTGATGTTCTGGTTCAGACGGTACTCGCGGATTTCCGCTTCTTTGACGAATGTGCTGCGGCCGGCGAGACTGCGGATTTCGGCGATGGCACGATCCGTGAAGCCCATCCGTTTGGCGTCGTAAAGCACCTCGTTATCAAACTCTTCCGAAGCGATTTCTTCTTCGTACCGGATCATGCCGTCCAGCTTGTGCAGGAACCACCAGTCGATTTGGGTCAATTCTTGAAGCTGTTCGATGGTGTAGCCGCGGCGGAAAGCTTCGGCCAGCAAGAAGAGACGCTCGTCGTCCGGCTTCTGCAGGCGCAGCTCAAGAGTTTCTTGATCCAGCAGATCGGTTTCCTTCAGGAACAGGCGGTGTACGCCGATTTCCAGGGAGCGGATCGCTTTGTGGATCGATTCTTCGAATGTACGGCCGATGGCCATCACTTCGCCCGTCGCTTTCATCTGCGTCCCCAGCTTACGGTTGGCGTTGATGAATTTATCGAACGGCCAGCGCGGAATTTTGGACACGATGTAATCGAGCGTAGGCTCGAAGCAGGCATATGTTTGGCCGGTAACCGGATTAACGAGTTCATCCAGCGTGTAGCCGATTGCGATTTTAGCCGCCATTTTGGCGATCGGATAACCTGTCGCTTTGGAAGCGAGCGCCGAAGAGCGGCTTACGCGCGGATTTACTTCGATGACATAATATTGGAAGCTGAACGGATCCAGGGCGAACTGAACGTTACAACCGCCTTCGATGTTCAGCGCGCGGATGATTTTGAGCGATGCCGAGCGGAGCATCTGGTACTCGCGGTCCGACAGCGTCTGGCTTGGAGCTACGACGATGCTGTCGCCTGTATGAACGCCGACCGGGTCGAAGTTTTCCATGTTGCAGACGACGATGCAGTTATCGTTGGCGTCGCGCATGACTTCGTACTCGACTTCTTTCATGCCCGCGATGCTTTTCTCGACGAGACACTGGGAAATCGGGCTGTAGCGGATACCCGATGCCACGGTTTCCACGAGTTCTTCCTCGCTGTGGCAGATCCCTCCGCCCGTACCGCCTAGCGTGTAAGCCGGACGTACGATAATCGGGTAGCCGATTTCGTTAGCGAAGTCCACGGCTTCCGGCACGGTCGTTACGATGGTGCTGTCCGGTACCGGCTGTTCCAGCTCGCGCATCAAATCGCGGAACAAGTCACGATCCTCGGCCTTCTCGATAGCCGTTAGCTGTGTGCCGAGCAGTTTCACGTTCTCCTGTTCCAGGACGCCTGCGCGTGCAAGCTCAACCGCCATGTTCAGACCTGTTTGTCCCCCAAGTGTCGGAAGAAGTCCGTCCGGACGCTCCTGGCGGATAATCTGGGTAACGAAATCAAGCGTGATCGGCTCGATGTATACTTTGTCGGCCATGTTTGTATCGGTCATGATCGTTGCCGGGTTGCTGTTGATCAGGACAACTTCAAAGCCTTCTTCTTTAAGGGCCTGGCACGCTTGTGTGCCAGCATAGTCAAACTCCGCAGCCTGGCCGATGACAATCGGTCCGGATCCAATCACCAGAATTTTTTTGAGCTTCTCATTTTTGGGCATAGTGAAGTTCTCCTTTCGACGTGTTGTCAGACTGCTCGGCTTTCCAAGCGGCAAGCATTTGCGCTTGACGCGGAGCCTGCGGGTTGTCGGTTTGATGCGAGCGGATCATGGTCAGGAAATCGTCGAACAGGTAGCTCGAATCGAAAGGTCCCGGAGCCGCTTCAGGGTGATATTGGACCGAAAATGCCGGATACTGGTTATGTTTAAGTCCTTCGATCGTACGGTCGTTGTTGTTGATGTGAGTCACAGTCAACTCCGTGCCGGCGATGGATTCTTCTTTAACGGTATAGCCGTGGTTCTGGGAAGTGATGTAGCAGCGTCCGGAGATGAGATCTTTCACCGGATGGTTGCCGCCGCGATGGCCGAACTTCAGCTTCTCGGTGTCCGCGCCGCAGGCCAGGGCAAACAGCTGATGACCCAGACAGATTCCGAAGACAGGCACTTGACCCAGAAGCTGACGGACGGTTTCAACCGCATGAGGAACGTCTTTAGGGTCCCCAGGGCCGTTGGAAAGCAGAACACCGTCCGGCGCAAGGCGCATAATTTGCTCCGCTGTCGAGTCCTGAGGCACGACAACCACGTCGCAGCCGCGCTTCGTCAGGTCGCGGACAATTCCGCTCTTCGCTCCGAAGTCCACAAGGACTACACGCTCGCGGTTGCCCGGCGCGCTGAATACATGCGGCGTCGATACCGTCGATACTTGCGTGGTCATAAGCGGAGTCGTCTGCAGCATTTCCTTCAATTCTTCAACCGAGCGGTCAGAAGTGGTCAGCAGACCTTTCATAACGCCGTGATGACGGATTTTACGGGTCAGCATGCGCGTGTCGATATCGCTGATACCGATGATGCCGTATTCTTTGAGCAGGTTGCCCAAGGTGTACTGGGCGCGCCAGTTGCTCGGCGCCTCTTCGTGCCGGCGTACGACGAACCCGTGAACAAACGGTCTCACGGACTCGAAGTCATCACGCGAAATACCGTAATTCCCGATCAACGGATAAGTCATCGTCACGATTTGTCCGCAGTAGGACGGGTCGGACAGTACCTCCTGGTACCCCGTAATTCCCGTATTGAATACAACCTCGCCGACCGAATCCCCTTCGGCCCCGAAAGATTTACCCGTAAAAAGCGTTCCATCTTCCAGCAGCAGTCTTGCCTTTGCCTTCATGCCCCTCAGCTCCTTCTCTATATGTTTCGTGTTGTCTATTCGTTTGTTTCCGTCCAGGCGATTTTGCCGCCTACCATCGTCAGCACCGGCCAGCCTTTCAGCTTCCAGCCCGTGAACGGCGTGTTGCGGCTCTTGGATAAAAATGCCGCCGGATCCACTTCTTTTTCGGTTTCCAGATCGACCAGTGTAAGGTCCGCGTCGCTTCCAACCTGCAGCCGTCCGGATTCCAGTCCGAACACTTCGGCCGGTTTGGAAGTCATCCGTTCGATCAGGAAGCCCAGCGACCATTTGCCCGTCGCGACAAACTTTGTATACAAGAGCGGGAAGGCCGTTTCGAAGCCTACGATCCCGAAAGGCGCAAGCTGCATGCCTTTGGCTTTCTCTTCCTCGCTGTGCGGCGCGTGATCGGTCACGATGATATCGATGGTGCCATCCTCCAGCGCCTCGATCACCGCTTCCACGTCCCGCTTGGAGCGCAGGGGCGGGTTCATTTTCCAGTTGGCATCCATGCCCGGAATATCTTCTTCGGAAAGGAGCAGGTGATGCGGGCATACTTCCGCCGTCACCTTCACGCCGATTTGCTTGCCCAGCCGGATCAGCCGTACGGATTGCTCCGTGCTCACATGGCAGACGTGATAGTGCACGCCCGTCGCTTCCGCCAGCAGGATATCGCGGCCTACATGGATCGCCTCCGACTCGTTCGGAATTCCTTTAAGCCCGTTCTTATCGGCGAACGTCCCTTCATTAACCGGAGCCCCGGCTACCAGCGTCTCGTCCTCGCAGTGGGCGACGATCGGCATGCCGAGCTCAGCCGCCCGCTTCATCGCGTCTTTCATCATCTGGGCGCTTTGTACCCCGACTCCGTCATCCGTAAACGCCACGACTCCGGCGTCTTTCAAGGCTTCAAAATCGGTGAGTTCACGGCCGAGCTGGTTGCGGCTGATGCATCCGTAAGGAAGAACTTTCACGCCGTTCCCTTCGTTTTCCGCTTTACCCTGGATGAGCTTAACCGTTTCGACGGTATCGATAACCGGCTTCGTATTCGGCATGCAGGCGATCGTGGTGTAACCGCCCCGTGCTGCCGATCGCGTTCCGCTAGCTATCGTTTCTTTGTGCTCGAAACCCGGTTCGCGCAGATGCACATGCATGTCGATAAAGCCCGGAGAAACCAGCTTGCCCGCCGCTTCTAGTACCTCATGTCCGGTTGTGTCCGGCTGCTCCTGTCCGTCTGTGATCGCCGCGATTTTGCCGTTTTCCACCAGCACATGCCCTGTCGTTTCCTTACCGGAGGCGTCCAGCATTTTTCCGTTTAAGATCCACATTCCCATGCCGTTGTCCTCTCCTCTATAGAAAAGCGGTTATTTGCTCTCGCCGTTGCCGCTTCTGAATTTATATGTTCAACTTGTCCAAGTCGTTTCCGTTTGCCGGCTGCTCTTACCGTTCTCTGCAGACCTGCTTTAGCTGAGTGTCCGTTCGATTACAGCCATGCGGATAGGTACGCCGTTATGAATCTGGGTAAAAATCTTGGAGCGGGCGTGTTCCACCAGCTCGTCGTCAAGCTCCACGTTCCGGTTGACCGGAGCCGGATGCATGATGATCGCGTGCGCCGGCATCTGCTGCAGCCGGTTCATCGTAAGCCCATACTTGGCGCGGTATTCTTCGGCCGAAGAGATCATGCCCTTCTCGTGCCGTTCCAGCTGGACCCGGAGCATCATGACCACGTCAGCCTGCAGTGCTTCTTCCATCGATACGTATGGAGCGTAAGCGGACAGCTCGGGCGCCTGCATGTTGGCCGGTGCGCAGAACTTGACGTTCGCTCCCATCTCACGGAGCGCCCATAGATTGGAGCGGGCCACGCGGCTGTGCAGAATGTCTCCGATGATGGAGACGGTGAGCCCCCGCAATTCGCCGAAGTGGCTGCGCATGGTGTACAGGTCGAGCAGCGCCTGCGTCGGATGCTCGTTGTTTCCGTCCCCCGCGTTAATCAGGGAGACGCTGATTTTCTCCGCCAGCTCGGCCAGCAGACCGACCGGCTTCAGCCGGATCACTCCCGCGTCGATTCCCATCGATTCGAGGGTCCGGACCGTGTCGTAAATCGACTCGCCTTTCTGTACGCTCGATTCCGCCGCGGAGAAATTCAGCACCTGGGCTCCCAGTCTTTTCTCCGCCATTTCAAAGGAGAAGCGGGTCCGCGTGCTGTTCTCAAAGAAGAGATTCGAAACAAAGGTCCCCTTCAACCGGTTCGTCACTTTATCCGGATGATTTTCCCAGAAATCCGCCCGGTCCAGGATCGCTTTAATTTCAGAAGCGCTGACCCCTTTCAGACCGATGAAATGGTTCGCTGTGCGTGATTTAACGGCTCCCATCATTCGTTCCCCCTCTGCTGCTGGATAATGACCACTCGGTCATGTTCGTCTACTTCTGTCAGGTGAACTTCGATTTTCTCAAGCTTTGATGTCGGCACGTTCTTGCCCACATAATCCGGCCGGATAGGCAGTTCCCGGTGTCCCCGGTCTACGAGTACGGCAAGCTGGATCATCTCCGGTCTTCCGAGGTCAATCAGAGCGTCCAGGGCAGCCCGCACCGTGCGTCCCGTAAAGAGCACATCGTCGAACAGGATGACTTTCTTGCTCTGAATGTTCAGATTGTCTCCGTCGGGCACCGTATCTACGGACCGTACCTTCACCCGGTCATCGCGGTAGGAGGTAATATCGATCTCCCCGACCGGAACCGGAACGCCTTCGATTTCCTGAATCCTCTCCGCCACCCTCTGTGCGAGGTAAATGCCCCGGGTACGGATTCCGATCAGCATACAGTTGCCGACCCCTTTGTTTTTCTCCAGTATTTCGTGGGCAATCCGGGTCAAAGCCCTTCTTACTGCCATTTCATCCAGCAGCACATGCATGTGTTCACTCATGTCGACTGCCTCCTTCTGTCGGGTACGCGTTTCTCGAATTTCGGCCATAAAAAAACCTCCTTGCTCCGAAGGCAAGAAGGTTAGCGCATGTGCAGAAACAGACGGGTGCTTGGAACCGAAGGAAGTTGCAGCTAACCGCCGCAATACGCTCTCCCCCGGAGTCTGCTCCTGCTTAAACGTTGACCTTGCCAGCCTCTCTGGACTGATTTTAAAGGTACCCTATTCACTTGAAGCCCATTATCCCACTTTCGACAAAAGAAGTCAACCGTAAAAAAACATGCTTTTACGCGTTTCTCCGCGTGTTTACCCCTGTTATTTTAATGTTATCCTGCGTATCCTGTCGTTTTTTCGGACAATCTATCGCGTAAGCGCTTTTCATCTGCTATGATGATAAGGATAACGTACCCCAGGAGGAGTGGAAGTATGACACAGATGAATACCGAAGAAATTATCCAGTTTATTAAGACCAGCCAAAAGAAGACACCCGTGAAAGTATATGTAAAAGGAAACCTGGAAGCCGTTGATTTCGGAACGGGCATCCAATCCTTCATTTCCGGTAAAAGCGGTGTCCTGTTCGGCGAGTGGACGGATATCCAGGCCATTATCGAATCCAATCAGCAGAACATAGAAGATTATGTGGTCGAGTCCGACCGCCGCAACTCCGCCATTCCTCTTCTTGACCTGAAAGGCATCAACGCGCGTATCGAGCCTGGCTCCATCATCCGCGACAAAGTCTCCATCGGCAACAACGCCGTTATTATGATGGGCGCGGTTATCAATATCGGCGCTTCCATCGGCGAAGGCACGATGATCGACATGAACGCCATCCTCGGCGGACGCGCTCAAATCGGCAACATGTGCCACATCGGTGCCGGAGCGGTTGTAGCCGGAGTGATCGAACCTCCTTCCGCACAGCCTTGCGTAGTCGAAGACGATGTTCTTGTCGGCGCTAACGCCGTTATTCTCGAAGGCGTGCGCATCGGTCAAGGTTCCGTCGTGGCCGCGGGTGCCGTTGTAGTGGAAGATGTGCCTGAATTCACGGTCGTAGCCGGTACGCCTGCCCGTGTCATCAAGAAAGTCGACGACAAAACGAAATCCAAAACGGAAATTTTGAAAGAGCTTCGCGAGCTGTAAACCCGGCGGGTTTTCCGTTCACGTTCCGCTTGTACATAAAAAGAACAACACCGGCATGCGCGCATCCTTCCTGAAGGCAGGCGGACTGCCGCTGCTGTTTGGCCCAGCGCTTCCGGCGCCGGGCCCTTTTTCAATCCAGCGGATGTACATTCAAACGAAAGAAGGAGAGAACGACTGTGACCAGCCCGTTTATTGAACTGCGGCGCCAGCTTCACCGGATACCCGAGCCGGGTTTCCAGGAATTTAAAACCCAGCGCATGCTCCTCGATTATTTGCAAACTCTGCCCCAGGAACGGATGGAAATCCGCACGTGGCGCACCGGCATTCTGGTGTATATCAAAGGGACGAATCCTTCCAAACGCTTCGGATACCGGGCCGATATGGACGGCCTGCCGATCCCGGAAGAAACCGGCTATCCGTTTCAGTCCGAGCATCCCGGATATATGCATGCCTGCGGGCATGATGTGCACATGTCCATCGGCGCCGGTCTTGTGACGCAGTTCGCTCAGCGCCCGATGAAAGACGACCTCGTCGTCGTGTTCCAGCCCGCGGAAGAAGGTCCCGGAGGAGCGCTGCCTATGCTGGCCTCCGCCGAACTAAGCGACTGGATGCCGGAGCAGATGGTCGGCCTTCATATCGCGCCGGAGTATCCGGTCGGCACCATCGCGGTCAGACCCGGCATCTTGTTCGCTAATACGTCCGAGCTGTTTATCGACCTTAAGGGCAAGGGAGGCCATGCGGCGTATCCGCACCTCTCCAACGACATGGTGGTCGCCGCTTCCCAGCTTGTCGGACAGCTTCACACGATTGTGTCGCGCAACATCAATCCTCTCGACTCGGCCGTTGTCACGATCGGCAAAATGAGTGCGGGCACCAAGCAGAACATCATCGCCGAGAACGCCCGGCTGGAAGGCACGATCCGCACGCTCTCCGCCGAATCGATGCAGCTGATTAAAACAAGAATCGAAGGAATCGTTCGCGGTATCGAATCTTCATTCGACTGCACGGCGTCCATTGATTGGGGCTCCAATTACCTTCAAGTGTATAACAATGAAGCGCTGACGCTGGAATTTATGGACTGGCTGCAAAAAACGGGTACAGCCGCTGGAGCCGGCGTGTCCGGCGGTTCCTTAGCTGACAAATCCCCAACCGGCACCGTTTACGGCTCGGAATCTGCCGAAGCTGGCCAGGCGCAAGCAGGAAGCCCTTCCTCCTGGTCCGAGCCGCAGATCCCCGTCCGTCTGTACGAATGCACAGAGGCGATGACGGGTGAGGATTTCGGTTATTTCCTGGAGAAAATCCCGGGCTTTATGTTCTGGCTGGGCGCCGAAACGCCTTACGGCCTCCATCACGCCCGCATTGAACCCGATGAAAGAGCCATCGGTGTAGCCATCCGGACGGTGGACAGCTACCTCCGCTGGAAATCCGCGCAGTCCGGTTAAAAAAATCCCCTTTATCTCCCCTCTGCCAGGCAGCGGGTTGGATAAAGGGGATTTTTTATAGGCACGCGGCGGGAGATCAGCTCCGGTCGAGTTTGCGGATGAAGGCCTCCAGCCGGTCCAGCGCTCCGTCGAGTACCTCCTGCGAATACGCGTACGACAGCCGGATGTAACCTTCGCCCAGCGGTGAGAACGCGTCTCCCGGAACGACCGCGACCCGCTGCTCTTCCAGCAGCCTGTAAGCGAACTGTTCCGAACCTAGCCCGAACCGGGCAATTGAAGGGAACAGGTAGAAAGCTCCCTGTGGTTTAACGGCTTCCAGTCCCATCGCCTGGAGCCGGCCGTACACGTGCTCCAGCCTGTTCTCGTAGGCCTGGCGCATCGGAAGAGCATCGTCACGACCCGCGGTGAGCGCCTCGACAGCCGCATACTGCGAGATGGAGCTTGCGCAGGTGACGTTGTACTGGTGCACCTTGACCATGTGCTGGGTCAAGGTTTCCGGGGCAAACGTAAAACCGATCCGCCAGCCAGTCATGGAATGGGATTTCGACAAACCGTTGATTACGATCGTCTTCTCTCTCATGCCCGGCAGGGCGGCAATGGAAGCGTGCTCGGCTCCGTACACCAGCTCGCTGTAAATCTCATCGGAAATGACATAGAGGTTCCGGCTTCCCAGAAGAGCTGCCAGCTCGGCCAGTTCCGCCTTGGTCATGATCTGCCCCGTCGGATTGCTCGGATAGCCGAGAACGACGCAGCGTGTCCGCTCCGTCAGATGAGGCTCCAGAGCGGCTGCGGTCATCTTAAACTCGTAAGGCCGCGTGTCCACATAAACGGGCACTCCGCCGCACAGCCGGATCAGCGGTTCGTAGCCCGGATAAATCGGCCCGGGCAAAATAACTTCCGCTCCCGGCGTCAAAATGGTCCTTAGCGTAATGTCGAGCGCCTCGCTTGCCCCCGTCGTCACGATGACTTCGCTGCCCCCATCGTAGGACAGCCCGTATTTGGAGCCGACAAAGTCCGCCGCGGCTTTTCTAAGCTCCGGAAGTCCGGCATTGGGCGTGTACACCGTCCTGCCCGCCTGGAGCGCTTTCTGCGCGGCCTCCACAATATGGGCGGGCGTCGGAAAGTCCGGCTGTCCCATCGTTAGAGCCAGTGCGTCCGGCATTGCCGCGACTTTATTCGCAATTTTACGGATACCTGAAATTTGAATTTCTTTTACCTGCGGATTAATGATTGGTTGCATACCGAATGCTTCCCCTCTCCAAAGGTTCGCTTAGTTTTAAAAAAGAGGGACCGGCTTCCGCCTGTCCCTGATTGTCCTTACAGATTGCGCAGACGGTGCAAAAGATCCGCCATATCCTCCGGAATCGGCGCCTCGAATTCGAGCCGTTCTCCTGTCCGCGGATGGGTAAAACCGAGAATCTGCGCGTGAAGCGCTTGACCGTCCATGGTCATCCCCTTGCTGCGGCCGTAGGACGGGTCTCCGACGAGCGGATGCCCGATGAACTTGAGGTGGACCCGGATCTGATGAGTCCGGCCTGTTTCAAGTTTAAGCTCCACCAGCGTATACCCGTCAAAGCGCTCCAATACGGCAAAATGCGTGACCGCGTGTTTGGAGTTTTTGTCCGTCACCGTGTACAGCTTGCGGTCATAGCTGTCCCGGCCGATCGGGGCGTCAATCGTTCCGTGGTCGTGCTGCAAATTCCCGTGGACAAGCGCCACATATTTGCGGGTCACGCTGTGCTCCTTAAGCTGCTCGGCCAGACTTGCATGGGCCTGATCGTTTTTGGCGATCATCAGCAATCCGGAAGTGTCCTTGTCGATGCGGTGAACGATGCCCGGTCTCATAACCCCGTTGATGCCCGACAAGTCTTTGCAGTGATGCATCAGCGCATTCACCAGCGTACCGCTGTAATGACCGGGAGCCGGATGCACCACCAGTCCGCGCGGCTTGTTGATCACGATGACGTCCCCGTCTTCGTAAACGACATCCAGGGGGATGTTTTCCGCGGCGATATCCAGCGGTTCGGGATCCGGAATGGCAAGATCGACGACCTGCCCTTCGGACAGCTTGTAGTTAGGCTTTACGTTCCGGCCGTCCACCCGGGCATGACCGTCTCTAATCCACTGCTGAATTTGCGTACGCGACACTCCGTCCAAGGCATCGGACAGAAGCTTGTCGATTCTCTCGCCGTTCTGCTCGGCCTCGACCTGCCAGCGCGTCGGTTCGCTTTCCGTTTCGTCCATTCCGTTTTGTTCCAACTCATAGTTGTTTTGTTCGCTCATGATGCCGTCCCTCTTTTTTCATTTTTCCAGCTGATGATCGAATCGATAAAAATTAGAATGACGCCGATGACGATCGCGGAGTCCGCCACGTTAAAGATCGGATAAATGTAGTCGACCGCTTTGCCGAAAAAGGAAAACTGAAAATGCAGTTGAAGGAAATCGACAACCTCGCCGAAAAGAAGACGGTCCAGAAAATTTCCTACCGCGCCTCCCAAAAGCAGAGCGAGCGCCAGCGACATCAGCTTCTGCCCCGCTTTACGGGTCCTGTTGAGATACAAAACGACTCCAACGACGATTATCAAAGTAGCCAGGATGAAAAACCAGCGCTGGTCCTGCAAAATTCCGAAAGCGGCGCCGCGGTTGCGGTGCGAAGTCAGCTGGAAAAACTCGCCGATCACCGGAATGGAGTCATGCAGCGGAATGTTTTTAACCACGAGCCATTTGGTCCCCTGATCAATCAAAAAGACGATAAGTGCAAGTAAATAATAATACAAACGGGATTCCTCCTCTGACGACGGCTTGTCGCGTGTCGCCCGTTAAACGTTTGGCTGCGGTGCTTTCATTTTCCACACTAAAAAAGGGAGCCTTCGTACACCCTATTGCTGCAGGCCACCTTCCGAAGGGAGATGTACCCCCATGCGTATACTGACTTCCAATCAAACGGATCAACTCAGACAGCAGCTTCTAATTGAAAAAAAAGAACTTAAAGAGCAGTTGGAGCTCGACGAACACTTCGGAATGTCCCAGGCCATGGGCGAGAACACCGGAGAGTTGTCCACGTACGACAATCATCCCGCCGATCTGGGAACGGAAATGTTCGAGCGGGAAAAAGACATCGCTCTGCTTGAAAATGCCGAACGTCATCTCGATCAGGTCAATCTCGCACTGGAAAGGCTGGCTGCCGGCACCTACGGGATTTGCATCGAGTGCGGCAGAACCATTCCCTACGAGCGTTTAAGCGCTATTCCGACAACCCAGTACTGCCTGGAGCATGTGCCTAACCGGCACGCATCCGACAGAAGACCGGTGGAAGAGGAATTTCTTGCTCCGCCTTTCGGACGAACCAGTCTGGACGAACGCTCGGACCAAAATCAGTTTGACGGCGAAGACGCCTGGCAGATCGTGGAAAGCTGGGGCAATTCCGACTCTCCCGCCATGGCGGAAGATCCGAACGTAGGCGATTATAATGCCGTGTACGTCGAGGCAGACGAGCTTGACGGCTATGTGGAACCGTTCGAAAGCTTCCTTGCCACCGATATTTACGGCAATCATGTATCCGTTATTCGCAATAAAGCCTATCGCTCTTATATGGATAATCAAGAAGGAGATCCTCTTCTTGAGCCGGATTATACATCGGAAGAAACGCAGAGCTGAACAAGCGGCTCTGCGTTTTCCTTTGTAACGCGCCCGGTTAATAAAACCGGCGCCCTTCCAGCTGAAACTGGACATACTCCACGAGGTCCGCAATGTAGGTGCCGATAATGGGCAAGTTCAAAGCGCCCAGAGCTTTCAGTGCGTAGAGAATGGTGCCGGCGAATACGGTAATGCCGAGACCGAGCCCCACTCCTCTGGAAATCCCCGCTATGAGATTCGCGAAAATGAGTCTGCGCGGCTTGTTCATCAGCGTCACGTAATCGGCAATTTGCGTCCGTTCGATATTGGCCGCTATTTCGGTTACTTTCTCATGGATATGATGAATGAGCCGCTTTTCCTCATCGCCCGTGAGGGCGGCGTTGGTTGGCAAATCCGGGTGCTCAAGCTCCGCATGCTCCTCCGGAGCCCGGGCCTTAACGGGTTGGTTCCGTTCATTCCATTCGTTCCGTTCTTCGTTCAGGTTATCCATGAAATCGCTCCTGCAGATTTGGTATCCCCTATCTCCACACGGCGGCGAATTCCATTACCTGGGCTGCGTTATTCGAGGCGGGAAACTACTTCCGCACATCTTGCGCACAGAGTCGGGTGTTCTTTGTTCTGCCCAACTTCCGGCGTGACTATCCAGCAGCGTTCGCATTTCTCTCCCTCGGCGACGGATACCTGCACGGCAAGATCCTGAGCCTCGTAGCTTCCTTCCGGCGCTTTCTCGGACGGATTATGCAGGGTGGCGGCCGAAACGATGAAGAGCGTATCGAGCTTGTCGAAACCGCTGAGCAGCTTGAACGCCGCATCGCTCGGGTACAAATCAACCGCAGCGCTCAACGAGTTGCCGATTGTTTTGTTCTTGCGCGCTTCTTCCAGCGCTTTAAGCACTTCGTCGCGGATATTCAGGAAGCCGTCCCACTTCTGCTCCAGCTCCTGGTTATACACATCCGTCCGGATTTCCGGCAGTTCGCTGATCTGTACGCTGTCCAGCTCCACGCCGGGGATGTACTTCCACACTTCGTCGGCCGTATGCGGCAGGATCGGCGCAATGAGCTTCGTGATAGCAAGCAATGCGTCGTAGAGAACCGTCTGCGAAGCTTTGCGGGCGGAATCGTCGGCCGCGTCCGCGTACAGGCGGTCTTTGATGATATCCAGGTAGAACGAACTCATCTCCACGGCGCAGAAGTGATGAACCGCTTGATAGACGACATGGAACTCATATGCGTCATAAGCTTTGGTTACTTTTTCCGTCATTCTGTTGAGGCGGATAACCGCATACTGGTCCAACTCGCTCATTTGGGCGAAATCCACACGGTCCTTCACCGGATCGAACTGGCTCAAATTGCCCAGCAGGAAACGGAGCGTGTTGCGGATTTTACGGTACACTTCCGTAATCTGGCTCAGGATGTTGTCGGAAATCCGCACGTCAGACTGATAATCCACCGAAGATACCCACAGACGCAAAATGTCGGCGCCAAGCTTGTTGCACACTTGACTCGGATCGACAGTGTTGCCGAGCGACTTGGACATTTTGCGGCCTTCTCCGTCCAGAGTAAAGCCGTGGCTCAAAATCCCCTTGTACGGGGGCTGGCCTTTTACCGCCACGCCCGTGATCAGGGAGGAGTTGTACCAGCCGCGGTACTGGTCGGAACCTTCCAGATACAGATCGGCCGGCCACTGCAGTTCGGGACGCTTGGCCAGCACTCCCGCATGGGAGGAACCCGAATCGAACCAGACGTCCATGATGTCCGTCTCTTTGCGGAACTCGCCATGGCCGCATTCCGGGCAGGAAAGGCCTTGCGGCAGAAGCTCCTTCTCCGTCAGCGTGAACCACGCGTTGGAGCCTTCTTTTTCGAACAGTTTGGCCACATGCTCGATGGTCTCATCGTTTACGATCGGATGATTGCAGCTGCGGCAGTAGAAAATCGGAATCGGTACACCCCACACGCGCTGGCGGGAAATACACCAGTCTCCGCGGTCCGCGATCATGTTGTGAAGACGGATCTCCCCCCAACTAGGCGTCCATTTGATTTTTTTGATTTCTTCCAGCATTTCATCGCGGAATTTATCGATGGAAGCAAACCACTGCTCCGTCGCCCGGTAAATAACCGGCTTTTTCGTACGCCAGTCATGCGCGTATTGGTGATTGATGGAGGAAGCGTGAAGCAGGTGTCCGCTGTTTTCCAGCCATTCCAGAATCGTTTTGTTTCCTTTTTCGTAGAAAACGCCTTCCAGCCCCGGCGCTTCCGCCGTGAAATGTCCTTGATCGTCCACCGGACAAAGGACGCCGATCTTGTATTTTTGCCCGACGATAAAGTCGTCCTCACCGTGGCCGGGAGCGGTATGAACGCAGCCTGTACCGGCTTCCAGCGTAACGTGCTCGCCCAGCATGACAAGCGACTCTCTGTCGTAGAACGGATGCTTGCAGGTCACGTTCTCCAGCTCGCTTCCTTTCACCGTGGACACCATGCTGTAGTCGGTCCAGCCGATTGCTTTCGCAGCCGATTCCAGCAAACCTTCGGCCAGCACGTATTTTTTGCCGCTCACTTCCACGACAGCGTACGTAAAGTCCGGGTGAACGGAGATGCCCAGATTCGCCGGGAGCGTCCAAGGTGTCGTCGTCCAAATGACGAAAGCCGCATCCTGAGGAAGCTTGCCTTGGCCCTCCGCTACATCGAAAGCGACATAAATGGACGGAGACGTTTTTTCTTTGTATTCGATTTCGGCTTCAGCCAGAGCGCTCTCCGAAGAAGGAGACCAGTACACCGGCTTCAGGCCTTTGTAGATGTAGCCTTTTTTGACCATTTCACCGAAAAGCCGGATTTGCTCGGCTTCATATTCCGGCTGCAGGGTGATGTAAGGATGATCCCAGTCTCCGCGGATTCCAAGACGTTTGAACTGTTCCTTCTGCCGCTCCACCCACTGGAGCGCGTATTCTTCGCAGTATTTGCGGAATTCGGCAACGGACATCTTTTTGCGGTCCACTTTGCCGCTGTTGGCGATAGCCTGCTCGATCGGCAGTCCGTGCGTATCCCAGCCCGGAACATACGGCGCATCATAGCCCTGCATCGTTTTGAATCGGACGATAATATCCTTAAGAATCTTATTCAGCGCATGGCCGATATGAATGTCCCCGTTGGCGTACGGAGGTCCGTCGTGCAAAATGAACTTCTCCCGCCCTTTGCGGCTCTCCTGCACTTTCGCGTAAATATCGTTTTCTTCCCAATGCGCCTGCATTTTAGGCTCTGCCTGGGGCAGGTTACCTCTCATCGGAAAGTCCGTTTTCAACAGTTGCAATGTTTTTCCGTAATCCAAAATGATTCACTCCCTAGTCTTAGTACGCTGATCCCTTCCGGGACAATTCCCTAGCTCTCTAAAATGCAAAAAACTTCTCCATCCCAAAAGGGACGAGAAGTTAAGCTCGCGGTACCACCCTTGTTAGACCGTTCCGGCCCGCTGCCATCCCCTCAAACAGAAATCCGGTTCCCGCATGAAAGAAATGACGACCGGTTGTCAGTCTCACTCGACGAATCGATAACGGAATTACCCGATGCTCTCTACTTCGCTTTTCAAGAGACGCTCCTGGGGGATTTTCGTCCGCTGCAGAGATTAGGCTCACACCCACCCTAACTCGCTGACACTGCTGTACGGAATACTTGGCCCAGTCATCGCTTTACGAAAGATTCAGTTACCCGAAGTATATCGAATCCGGGTCTGGTAGTCAATGAAACCCGTTCTTGGAAGCCGATTACTTCTCGAGTTCAAGCACCTTGTCGTGATCGAGCGTCTTCCAGCCTTCATCCTGAAGGAGCTCCAGCTGCGCTTCGAGCAGAGTGCGGAAGCGTGTGCGGTAAATGCTCGCCTGCTTCTTTAGCTCTTCGGTTTCCATCGAAACTTTACGGGAACGCGTCAACGATTCGTTGATAATCCGGTCGGCGTTCTTCTCCGCTTCCTTGAGTACAAGCTGCGCTTCTTTCTTCGCGTTGTTCTTCACTTCGTCGGCGGCTTCCTGCGCGACAATAATCGTTTTGCTCAACGTTTCTTCAATATTGGAGAAGTGATCCAGCCGTTCCTGCAGCGCCAGAATTTGGTTTTGGAGCTCTTTGTTTTCACGGATAACGGCCTCGTAGTCCTTGATGACCTGGTCCAGAAATTCGTTCACGTCATCTTCGTCATAGCCGCGGAAAGAGCGCGCAAATTCTTTATTATGTATATCGAGTGGTGTTAAGGGCATGGTGCACCTCCTAGAATGTTAACCGGTGGAGAGTTTGTACGGTTCAGTTAAGAAATAGAATTTCGACAGAAAAGCGAAAAATCCTTTATTCCTCGCACTTAAAAATAGGTTAAACGTATTTGCCCACTTTCATGCGGGTTCTGCCTTTCTTCGTCACTCCTTCTATTTCCAGGACACGAAAACGCCCAAAGCCCTGCAAAGAAACGACGTCGCCTTCCTGCAGGGGGACGCTCGGATTCTCTTCGGGCTTCCAGTTCACTTTGCATTTGCCGGCTCCGATCGGAATGAGAACTTTGGCCCGGCTTAATCGGAATACATCGCTTACAATTCCATCCAGACGGAGAGAAGCTACGGACAGCGACATCTCCTCCAGTTTGACGGCGGACGGTCTCAATTTATCGATCGGCAAAATCTCGGTCGTCACATGGACGCGATGCACTTGGCTGAGATTGAGATGAAGATAATCGGCCGCTTCTTCCGCCACGACGAAATGGCAGCCCTGTTCGGATACGTTAATATCCCCTACCTTGTCCCTTTTCATGCCGAGCGCCAGAATCGCTCCCATATAATCGCCGTGACTAAGCGCCTGGAACTTGCTGTCACCGGATTCCACGGACAGGACTCTCAGCCCCATGTCTTCGCCCGAGAGATCCAGGTAATCCGGCCCGAGAATCGCTCTCTGGCGTTCCGCATCCGGATACCCGCCATCCAATCTGCAGTTCACGTCGGGATTGCGGTTAACCAGTGTACGGAGGATAAAAGCTTGCCGGGGATCAAGAAAGTCCGTCCGCTTCACTTTGTGATGGGCGGCGTTCTCGACCCACTCCTGGGCCCGGTCCACGAAAGCATGCTCATCGGGATGGAAATGCCCGTAGATTTCTTTAGCCACTAGAATATCCTCAAAATGTAGCCGACCACGACTTTGAGGCCTGCGACGACGAGCCAGAATACGCCCATGGCAACGATCGGAGAAATATCAAGCGGGCCGATCGGCGGGATAAAGCGGCGGAATGCGCTCAGATATGGCTCCACGAGTTTCGCCAGCAGTTCGCCGATAAAGCTCTCGCGAGCATTCGGGAACCAGGAAAGCAGCACGTAACCGAAAATCATATAAAAGTAAATTTGGGCCAATGTATCAATCAACCCGTAAATGTTCATGACCAACCGCTTTCACCTCAACCTTTTTGTCCACTGCTAAGCTTCATGCAAAAAATCTGAGATCGATCCCTGAATTTCTACGGAATCCGGGGCGCACAGGAAAATATTCGGTCCGATCTTGGAGATCGATCCGTTCAACGCGTAAACGGTCCCGTTCAGGAAATCGAAAATCCGTACCGCTTGTTCGGGACGAACCCGCTGCAAATTTACGACGACGGTCCGGCGGGAACGCAGATGATCCGCAATCTCCTGGGAATCGTCGAAAGAATGAGGCTCGTGAAGCACAACGCGGCTGTTTTTCTGCGAATGAATGCTCACAATGTTATTTTTACTCTGTTTCGTACGTTGTTCCTGCACCGGGGTTTCAGGTTCTTCGGGAGTTTCTACAATTCTTTCCCGTTCTACAACCTCTTCTTCTTCCTGCAGTCCGATAAAATTCATAAATTTATTCATAACGCCCATCCGACGCTCCTCCTCTGTGGAAAAGATGGTATTGATTCAAGATTTTCCGACAAGTACGGTACCTAAACGCACCCAAGTTGCGCCTTCTTCGATCGCCACTTCAAAATCTCCCGACATTCCCATGGACAAATGCCGCAAAGGTTCCGGCAGAATCCGCTCGGCGTTAAGCGCGTCCCTCAGCTCGCGCAGCTTCCTGAATACGGGCCGGGTCGCTTCCGCTTCGGCCTCCAGCGGAGCCATCGTCATCAAGCCGACGATCTGAAGATGGGGGTACTGCTTCAAATCCTTCGCGAAGGATTTCAGCTCTTGCGGGGGCAGTCCGTATTTGGACTCCTCACCGGATACGTTCACTTGTATAAAACATTTGACGGAAAGATCCCGTTTGGCGGCCTCTTTCTCCAGCTCTTTGGCCAGCGAAGCACGATCCAGAGAATGGATATACGCGAATTTCCCTATAATGTCCTTCACCTTGTTCGTTTGCAAATGCCCGATAAAATGCCAGTCTCCCCGGTCTCCGAGTGCTTCCCATTTTTCTTTGGCATCCTGCCAGCGGTTCTCTCCCACCTGTGTTAACCCATGGTCAAGAGCTTCGCGCGTGGCGTCCAGAGATACATATTTCGTAACCGCGATCACGTTTATGTCTTCAGGGCTGCGGCCGGACCGCCGGCAAGCCGCCTCAATGCGGTGGTGCACATCTTCAATACGCGCCTGCAAATTCATCAGCAGCGGTTCACTCCCTCCATGCTGTCTGTGTGTTGTCGGGCCGGATTAGTCGTTTCTGAGACCAATCCAGGCTGCCATACGCCCGGTCGAACCCCCTTCTTTCCGATGGGAAAAGAACAAATCGGTCGAACAGCTCGTACATAACTCTGTTACTTCTATATGCGACGACAAAATTCCTGCTTTCTCAAGAAATTGTCGGTTGCATTCCTGCAAATTCAACTGATATTTGCCATCTTTACGGGGGATAACGACAGTTTCCGTCTGTTTTTTGGAAATGCCGGTATCCAGATGGCTCTCGTAAACGCGGCCCGCGACATAATCATCCACTTCGTAACAACAGCCGCCTATGGAAGGGCCGATTACGGCATACACGTCTTCCGGCCTGGTTCCGAAGGAGCGGGTCATCGAAGCAAGCGCAGCCGCTCCGATATTCTGGACCGTTCCTTTCCAGCCGGCGTGGGCGATTCCTACGACCCGGTTCACCGGGTCGATCAGATAAAGCGGAACGCAGTCCGCGTACAAGGCGCAGAGCATGATCCCTTTTCCGGCGGTAATAAACGCGTCCTTGTCCTGAATCGCATCGGCACGCGATATGCGTCCGCTCCCCATCTGCTCCTTTTCGATGACCGCTACCTCTTTGCCGTGCACCTGTTCGCCGAACGTGAGCGCTTCAAAGGGCACTCCGAGCGCTGCGGCAAGTCTCCTCCGGTTCTCGACGACATCCTCGTCCGCATCGTTTACGTGCAGGCCCAGATTAAGCGAATCGAAAGGAGCCGAACTCACTCCTCCGTGACGCGATGTAAATCCGGCCTGAACGAAAGGAAAACGTTCCTGAAGCCTTTCCAGCACAAAAAGTTCCGGTTCACCGGAATTTGATTTCTTGTATATAAACGGTTCCACTGCTTGTCCCCTCCGTATCCCCGGCCTACAGCGGCCTTCTCTGCTTGTTCAAGTTTACCATATCGGTCATAAGACGACAAAAATTGGCGGTGCGGCAGGTATGAAAAGGGGGCGCCTCCGTTTTATAGCGGCTGCTTTATAACGAAGCGCCCGTAAGTACGCCCTTAATCATATCTACTTCTATTACCCCCGTGAGCTGCGGTTGTAATCAGCGGAATCGCTCTCCTCGACGGCCCGGTAGGTTTTCGCTTCATCCAGTTTGACCAGAACGACATCGGCTCCGATTTTGACGATATTTTTCCAGGGAATGATAAGATCCGTTCCTCCCCCAAACAAGCCGAAAAACTTGCTGCTGTTCGGAACGACAATGGAATCGATCCGGCCTTGGCGGAGTTCAAGCTCCAAATCACTGATCTGGCCCAGTTTTTTACCATCCACAATATTAATAACGTCTTTCGTTTGAAAGTCGGATATTTTCATCTGCTTACCCCACGCTTTCAGGTTATTCGCCCGTTCGTTCTAGTATATGAGGGACACGGCCAAAATGTCCTGCAAAACCAAGAAAAGCGTCTCCCGGGGTCCAACCGGAAAAGCAGGCATAACAAAAAGCCCGGAATCCGGGCTTTCGATAGATGTGCGAGCAAGTAAATCGGGCAGGCGGTGATCAATCAGCTTTTGACATGTTTTTGCATCTGGGTGATGGCCGATTTCTCCAACCTTGAAACCTGCGCCTGCGAAATTCCGATTTCATCGGCGACTTCCATCTGGGTTTTGCCTTCGAAAAAGCGCATCGACAAAATCATTTTTTCGCGGGAGCCGAGCTTTCTCATCGCTTCTCTCAACGCGATTCCTTCGATCCACGACATGTCTTTGTTGCGTTCATCGCTGATCTGATCCATCACATAAATCGGGTCCCCGCCATCGTGGTAAATCGGCTCAAACAGGGAAACGGGGTCTTGAATCGCGTCAAGCGCAAACACGACATCTTCTTTGGGCACGTTCAGCACTTCGGAAATTTCGTAAATCGTAGGCTCGCGGGAGTTCTTGTTCGTTAAACTGTCGCGGACCTGAAGCGCTTTGTAAGCGATATCCCGCAAAGAACGGGAGACACGAATCGGATTGTTATCCCGCAAGTATCTGCGTATTTCTCCGATGATCATCGGCACCGCATACGTTGAAAACTTCACGTTCTGGCCCAGATCGAAGTTATCGATCGCTTTCATCAGGCCGATGCAGCCCACTTGAAAAAGGTCGTCGACAAACTCGCCGCGGTTGTTGAAACGCTGAATCACGCTGAGTACCAGTCTCAGGTTGCCATTGACCAGTTTCTCTCTTGCGGATCGGTCGTTCTTCGTCTGCAGATTGGTGAACAGCTCACGCATTTCCACATTCGTCAGAACAGGAAGTTTGGCGGTATCGACACCACATATTTCGACTTTATTTCGGGTCACGGTGATTTACCTCCCAAGGAGAAACATTACTGTTAATTATCTCCGCGACCCGTGTTTTTATGCGCTGTGAAGAGCTTGTCTCCCCCCTTGACAAGTGCCCGGATGCTTGCTCTCTCCTGCCGCTGTTGGCCCGTATTCGCTTTCAGTTTCCGATAATTTTTTTAAAAGAAGGCAGATATGTCTCCCGTTCGGAAGGATTATCCTGTACTTCCTTAAAATCGTATGGAAAAGTCACACTAAAAAGCCTACCACACAGGTGATAGGCTTTTGCTTAAACCATTTTATTAAACTCCTTGCGCAGCCGTTTGATGATCCTTTTTTCCAGCCGGGAAATATAGGACTGGGAAATGCCGAGCTGATCCGCAACGTCCTTCTGCGTTTTCTCCTCACCGTCCTGGAGACCGAAACGAAGCTCCATGATCGTTCGCTCCCGCTCCGTCAGCTTATCGAGCGCTTTATGCAGCAGCTTGCGGTCCACCTGCTCTTCGATGTTGCGGTAGATGGTATCGTTCTCGGTGCCCAGCACATCGGACAATAACAGCTCGTTTCCGTCCCAATCGATATTGAGCGGTTCGTCGAACGACACTTCTGTCCGTATTTTACTGTTGCGGCGGAGATACATCAGAATTTCATTCTCGATGCAGCGTGACGCATAAGTCGCCAGCTTGATTTTTTTCTCGGGGTCGAACGTATTCACCGCTTTAATCAGACCGATCGCTCCTATGGAGACCAGATCCTCGATGTTAATGCCCGTATTTTCAAATTTGCGGGCTATATAGACAACCAGCCGGAGGTTGCGTTCAATCAGCATGGCACGGATGGCCGCGTCGCCGGAGGGCAGTTTTCCAAGCAAATATTCTTCTTCTTCCCGCGTCAGCGGAGGAGGCAGTGCTTCGCTTCCTCCTATGTAATAAATTTCTTCACCTTTCAGACCGAAAAAGATAAGAATCTTGTAATAAAAAATTAGCATCTGCAATTTCCATTTGACCCGCATAACCGCTTCCTCCCACTCATAACCTTTCTTTAGCCGGCAGCAACCAGCGTCGGATGAATAATGGCATGATATGCCCCGTCACCGGAGAGTTGACCTCCGTCCAGTCCTACAAGTACTTTCGTCGTTTCCACTTGACCGCTGCTGTACGTGATGACCACCTTGTCGGGTTTAATCGCCAGCATGAACTGCGTATTCCGGTTTACTCCCCGGTAAGGCACCAGCCGCAGACGATCCTGCCATATGAAGTCTTCTTCCGTACCTATCGCCGTGATAATCTGTTCTACCTCGGCTGCGCGGATTCGTCTCAACCACGATTCCGGCAGCATACTCCCAAGCTGCGAAGCCTCCATGACCATCACCGGGGTCCGCGTCAGCGGATCGTAGAGCTGGTTGCCCGTATCGATCAAGCCTGTACACCGGAAATCCGCACCGTCCACGATCACACTTACTTCCGCCAGATGGACCGCCAGTTCTTCCTTCTTCTTTACTCCCGACATCACCAGTCTGTGCAGCACCAGAGAACCAGCTCCTAACACGATGACTGCCCAAGTCTCGATCCGGATATTGAAGCTCGCCGCACCCGTTTGGCTGAACAGAAGCCCGTTCATCACATCGCCCGATGTTTGAAACACGTAGTTCAGGCCGAAAACGCCCCCCGCCGCTACAAAGTTGACTACATAGAAAGTGCCCGTGTTACGCAAAAAGCGCTGCAAGCTGCCATAGCCGAAAGCAATCCATACCATACAGAGAGACATGATGATCTTTGCCGCAAAAGTAAACAAGAACGACAAGGAAGGTACGAACATGAGCAGTACATAAGATCCGCCCAGCGCAGAGGACAGCAGCAGTTTCCAAGGTTTGAAGGATAATCGTCGCGTCCGTGCGGTCACTAGTAAAACGGCGGCATCCATGACGACATTCACCAGGAAAATCAGATCCGCGTATACGACCAATTTTCCTCACCCCCAAGCGGATGAGATTAGTATATTAAAAGACGAATTCAAAGTCTGTCTAATCGTGCCGGGGTCCGCCAACTATTTTTGTCGCATAGTGGGGAAAAGAAAAAAGCCGTCACAACCGACTTAAGTCGGTTGTGACGGCTTTTCCGGGAGAGCCCGTCTTGCTGCTCTCCGCCTATACCATTCCGCTAGCGGAATTATTTGTCGAGATTGTTACGTCCGCGGTTGCGCAGGAACGTCGGTACTTCCAGGTCTCCCGGTTGACCGCCGAACGGCCGCAGATTATTCACACGCTGCTGAGTTTCGGCAGGTGTCTCCTGCTGCTGCTGCTGCTGTTGCTGCACGCCGCCTTGACGGCGGTTTTGCGGTTGTGGAGGCTGCTGCTGTTGCGGCTTGTCCTGGAATCCGGTAGCGATAACGGTAACCATAATCTCTTCTTTGAGATTCTCGTTGATGACCGCACCGAAAATCATATTCACCTCAATATCGGAAGCCGAAGCAACGATGTCTGCAGCTTCGTTTACTTCGTAGAGGCTAAGATTTGTACCGCCCGTGATGTTCATCAAAACCCCGCGAGCACCCTCGATCGAGGTTTCAAGCAGCGGGCTCATAATGGCTTTCTTGGCGGCTTCGGCGGCACGGTTCTCGCCTGTCGCGATACCGATCCCCATAAGAGCCGAACCACGCTCGGTCATAATGGTTTTTACGTCGGCAAAGTCAAGGTTGATAAGACCCGGCACGGCGATGAGGTCGGAAATCCCCTGTACCCCTTGACGAAGGACGTTATCCGCTTCGCGGAACGCTTCCAGCATAGGCGTCTTCTTGTCTACAATCTCAAGGAGACGGTCGTTTGGAATAACGATCAGCGTGTCCACTTTTTCTTTGAGCGCTGCGATGCCCTGTTCAGCCTGAGCGGCGCGTTTGCGCCCTTCGAATGTGAACGGGCGGGTTACGACACCCACCGTCAGCGCGCCGCACTCTTTCGCGATTTCCGCGATAACCGGAGCAGCGCCCGTACCGGTTCCCCCGCCCATACCTGCGGTTACGAATACCATGTCCGCGCCTTTGAGCGTGTTCATAATTAAATCGCGTGATTCTTCAGCGGCTTTCTTCCCCACATCGGGGTTGGCGCCGGCTCCCAAGCCGCGCGTTAATTTATCACCAATTTGGAGCTTGTGCTCCGATCTGGCCTGATGAAGTGCCTGTGCATCGGTGTTGACCGTAATGAACTCGACACCTTGCACTCCATTCTCGATCATCCGGTTAACTGCATTACTGCCGCCGCCGCCCACACCGATGACTTTTATCTGGGCCAATTGTTCCATATCCAGATCAAATTCAAACATAGCAGTCAATGTCCCCCTAACTTAACTTTCCGTGAGCTGTAAGCTCAAAATGGGTAACGCGCCTGTCGGCACGGTAATCGTAAGAGCTCGCACATGGCCCGAACATGGTTCTGAAGCGTATCTGTGCGCGTGTCCCCCTGGTTGCAGGCTGCAGAGCCAGTGACGGGACACTTGTATCCATAACCGGGAAAGATGCATTCAGAAACAGCAGAGCTCGTCCCGTTAGATAAATTCCTTAAGGAAATTTTTGACTTTATCGAACCAGCCAGGGCTCGCTTCAGTCTGGGGTGTTTTGACACTGGCAGGTTTGTTGGCCGTTTGCTTCTTGGGCGCCGTAACCGGGCGGTTACGCAAAAATTTGCAAACAAACTGGATGATCCCTACTCCGCTCGTATAAGCCGGGTCGCGGACACCGATGTAATCGGGCACTGCGATACGTACGGGAGCAGCCAGCTCTTCCTGTGCAATGACAAGAGTCCCCGGCAGGGACACGGTACCTCCCGTGAGGACATAACCTCCGGCGGGATCACTGTATCCTAACCGGCTGGCTTCTGCGCGAATCAGATGGAAAATTTCCTGAACACGGGGTTCAATGATATTCGCCAGATCGACCTGGGAAAATTCCTTATCTACCTGACTGCCGATCCGGTTTACTTTAAACACCTGATCCGGCGCGGAATCTTGAATCGTCGCGCAGCCGTATTTAAGCTTGATTTTTTCCGCAATATCCATTTGGGTGCGGAGCCCGATTGATATGTCGTTGGTAATGAAATCGCCGCCGATAGGCAGCGTGGATGTTGCGACAAGATTGCCTTGATCGAAAACGGCAATCGTTGTCGAACCTGCTCCGATATCGACCAGTACGGTTCCTATCGACTTCTCGTCCTTGGAAAGCGCAAGCTGTCCGGAAGCCAGAGACATCAATATGAGTCCTGCCACCTTAAGTCCGGATTTCTCAACAACGCGAAGCAGGTTATGTATGCCTGTTTTGGCTCCGGTAATAATCGTGGATTCGACTTCAAGTCTGACCCCGATCATTCCTCTTGGTTCGTGTATGCCTTCCTGGCCGTCCACTAAGTATTGGTTAGGTACTACTCCGATAATTTCGCGCTCAGGAGGCAGCGCTATGACTCTAGCCGCTTGTATAACCCGTTCGATGTCTTCTTCGCCGATTTCGCGGTCTTCATTGGATACGGCCACAACACCGTGGCTGTCCTGAAGCGCGATGTGGTTTCCCGTAATCCCGACGTAAACATCAGAAATTTGTATGCCCACCATACGTTCGGCATGATCGATCGCGGATCGGATCGATTGAACGGTCTGGTCGATATCAACGATGGCACCTTTGCGGATGCCTTCCGAGTCGGCTGATCCTACCCCTATTATATTAATGGTTCCGTTTACGACTTCCCCAATAATAGCACGAACTTTGGATGTACCGATGTCTAAACTAACAATGATGTCATTGTTGCTCAAGCTTTGGCACCTCCTGTTAAATGAAATCAGGGCACAGCCCGTCTGCTTTCTACTTATTCAACATGACGGCTGGTTTCCCTCTTTATTTCCGCATTTTTTTTGTGAACGCTGTATTTCCTCTTTTTTTGGTCCTAAACCGGGTAAAAATAGAATACCATAAAATCAATTCTAACACTAATTTAATAGGGTGGATAGTAATATTTTCCTGAGAAAACCCTGAAAAATTCATGAATCAAGCGCCTTTCATCCAGCCTTTCGGCCATTCGAAAAGCTAGCAGCTCCCCTATCGATTCCTCCCTTGAAAGTCTCATAGATTACAGGGCGCAATGGCGCCTGTTACCAATCCCTTCCTTTAAATAAAGAGGCCTGTCCGGCGGAATTCCCTCCTAGTTAGGAGCAGGCGATCCCTTCGATGTACCTGGTGTGTCCGTTTTGCCTTCCTTACCGCCCGTATCGGACTTGCGGGTGGTATCCTTTTTGGGAGTGGAAGTCGGTTTCGCACTGCCGTCCGGTTTCGGTATGGGATCGGGCTTTTTGGTTGAGGCGGTGCCGGCTTTGCCTTTGTTTCCGGCGGCACTCGTATCCAGCGGCAAATGATCGTCTGTTTCCAGCAGCACCAGCACGCCGGAATTCACTTCGCTTCCCTGCATACTCGTGATGTAAGCGGACAAATTCATAATTTTGTTCGGCAGATAACCAACTGTCGTCACGACTTCGAACTTGGTGCGGGTGTACATCTTGATCTTGTCCTTGTAGGCTTCCGACGGGTCCGGGCGTATCTCCGAAATGTCCGATAAATACCCGGCCGGAATGGCTGCCAACGCTTTGCAAAGGGCGATGCGGTTGGGATCGTTCTCGGTCCATCCGGTCAAAATGGGCTTGTCCACCGGCAAGTCTCCTTTGACAACGGGAACGATGGAACCGTCGGCAAGCACCGCCTGCTTCACGCCGTCCGTCCCGAACTGGAACGCAACGCGAGGATACTCGTGCACCATGATGCTGATTTGTCCCGGAAAATGCTTGGAAACTTCAACGGACTGAACCATACGGAGGGCCGCAACCCTCTCGCGTACGTTTTCCGAACGGGCCGCAAAAAAATGATCGCCCTTCCGGACGGCAGCGGCTTGTCCGATTTCTTCGGAAGAAAGCAGTTCGTTGCCTTCGATCTTGATTTCACTGATCCGGCTCAAGGACGAGCGAAAAAAGAGAACGGCGAGAATCGTTACGAAAAACAGGAACAAGAGCGTAAGCAGCTTCCGGTTGGTGCGCGTCCTTCTCGGTTTAGGGTTCGGCAGCACCGGAACTTTATTCTCTTCTGGCAAGCCTGACACCCCCGCTTCCTTGTGCATAACCTTGTGAACGTGTAAAACCCTCTTATCCCCTCCTGTAAGCAGGAAGGGACTAGAGGCACTGCATTATTCACCGGTGACCGGCGCTTGATCCGGTACGGGAGCCTGCCGGCGAATGCGCGCACCCAGCCGGGTGAGCATTTCTTCGATCCGGTCGTACCCTCTGTCGACATGGTGGATTTGTTCCACGACGGTAGTGCCGTGTGCGGCCAGCCCCGCTATGACAAGCGCAGCCCCGGCACGGAGATCGGTAGCCTCGACCGTAGCCCCGTAGAGCCTCGGTACACCGCGTATAAATGCCGAGTTGAAATCGACGCGAATGTCCGCTCCCATTCGGGTGAGTTCATCCACATGCTTGAATCGACTCTCAAAAATGGTTTCTTTCATTATACTGATTCCATCTGCTAGGGAAAGGAGCACCATAACTTGCGACTGCAAGTCTGTCGGAAAAGACGGATGAGGTGCAGTAACGATACGCTCGACCGCCCGCGGTCTTGTTGGAGCGTGCACATTTATTATATCATCGTGCACCGTAATTTGAACACCTGCGCGTCTCAGCACATGAATGGCGGCATTCAGATGCTGGGGACACACTCCTTCCAGCGTTACGCTGCCCTTCGTTGCGGCCGCCGCCACCATAAAGGTACCGGCAACGATACGGTCCGGAATGATCCGGTACGTGCAGGCATGTAAAGAGCGGACGCCACGTATAGTGATAGTATCGGTCCCCGCTCCGATTATGTCCGCTCCCATCGCGTTCAGGAAGTTTTGGAGGTCCTGGATTTCAGGCTCCCGTGCGGCGTTGGAGATGGTTGTGATCCCGTCGGCTAGAACGGCAGCCATCATGATGTTCTCGGTGGCCCCCACGCTTGGAAAATCTAGCGTTATATCGGCGCCCTTCAGGTCCTCGGCGGTACAAATAATCGTACTGCCGGTTTCCTCGATCGTAACTCCGAGCGCCTGCAGCCCTCTCAGATGCAGATCGATCTTGCGTTCACCGATCGCACAGCCGCCGGGCTGATAAACCTGGACGGTTCCGAAGCGCGAAAGCAGCGGACCCATCAGAAAAATAGACGAACGCATCTGCTTCATCAGTTCTTCCGGAACGTGCGTGCTGTTCAAACCGGTTGTGTCCAGCACAACCGCGTCCTCTTTGTGCTCGGCGCTGCACCCCAGGGAACGGAGTATGCCGAGCATGACTTCAATGTCGAGCAGCTTCGGGACATTGCGCAGCGTGTGGGTTCCAGACGCCATTATGCTGGCTGCAAGAATAGGAAGCGCCGCATTTTTGGCACCTTGGATCCGAACGGCTCCCGAGAGGGGAATGCCACCTTCGATTACCAACTTCTCCAATGTCTCACCTCCGAATTACCTCTCGCCCACCACCAGTACCTCAGGCTGCAGCTCCACACCGGATTTCTCCCGTACAGTCTTCTGCGCCAAAGCAATGAGGGCCAGAACATCCTCGGCCGATGCATTTCCGGTATTCACAATGAAATTGGCATGCAGCGGAGAAATCTCCGCCCCGCCTACCCGCGTGCCTTTCAGGCCTGCTTCTTCGATCAGCTTGGCGGCATGATTGCCCGGCGGATTGCGGAACACGCTGCCTGCGCAGGCGAGCTGCAGCGGCTGCGTTCTGAGCCGGCGGTCCTTGTACGCCGCCATTGCGCCCGCGATCTCCTTCCGGTCGCCCGGCTGCAGTTCGAAGACCGCTTCCGTTACGATGCCCGGCAGCGTATGCAGCACCGAATGCCGGTAAGCATACTGCAGGTCGCTGTTCTGCATGATGATCAATTCCCCTGTGTCCAGCAGCACTTCAGCCTGTTTAAGAATGCGTGACACATCAGAACCATGAGCCCCCGCGTTCATGTAAACGGCGCCTCCCACCGATCCCGGAATACCTCCGGCAAATTCGAGCCCCGTTAATCCTTCCTTGCCGGTCATGACGGATAATTTGATAAACGAGTAGGCTCCTCCCGCGTAGACGGTGCTGCCGTCGAAACGCAGCGTTTCCAGAGCCCGGCTTAATTTGATGACAACTCCCCGGATCCCCTTATCCCCCACAAGCAGGTTGGATCCGCGCCCGACGACAGTCCAGGGAACCTTGTGCTGCCCGAGCAGCCGGATCGTCTCAACCAGCTTCTGTTTATCCTGCGGAATAACGAGCAGATCGGCAGGACCGCCGATTTTCCAGGTTGTGTACGGTGCCAGCTTCTCGTTCTTCAGGACCTCACCCACCTGAGCCGCTTGCAAGTCTGTAATTAACTGGTGCATGGGAAAACCTCCTTCACAGAACTCAAGGTTGAAAAGCCCCTTTCCCGGCATTCTTCGGTTCCCGGTTATTCGTTACCGGCAAAAGCGGGAGTCGGTACGGGCGGCTTTGCCTTAGGTGTCTGCCACGGTTATAGTGTAGTTTATGTTAAATCGGATAGAGTGTGACAATGGCCCATCTAGTTCCCTGTAAAAGCTTGATCCTGCGGCCTTTTAGCGCCTCCGTTGTCCGGCGGATACAATCCGTTCCAGCTCCCGGACGACAAGTGCGGCGGAATCCCGCTGGCCCATCTTTGCAGACTGTTTCGCCATATGTTCCCAGCGGACGGAATCTTCCATGATTTTGCCGATCTGGTCGAAAAGAACCCGGCCGCTTAAATCTTTCTCAAGCAGCGTTACGGAGCCGCCCTCGTCGGAAAGAGAGCGGGCGTTGTGCTCCTGGTGGTTGTTCGTCACGTTTGGCGACGGGATTAAGATGGAAGGAATTCCAAGGGCTGTAATCTCCGCCATGGTAGACGCTCCGGCACGGTTCACGACAAGCTTGGACGCCGCCAAAACCTCCGGCATGTTATGAATATACGGAAGGACTTGAAGATTAACCGGAACCGAACCCGCCTCCTCCTGAATCCGCTGCGCGGTTGATTCGAAATAGGGCTGGCCCGTTCCGAATACAAACTGCACACCGGGCAGTTCATGTACGAGCGGAGCCAGTTCGACCATCGCTTCGTTAATGGCTTTGGCGCCCCGGCTCCCTCCCACAACGACAACGAGTCTCGCGTCCGGCGTTAATCCGAGCGAGGAGAACCCGCGGGCCGCGTCCGCATTTACCATAGAAGTCGCGCGCGGATTGCCCGTGTAGACGACTTTTTTGGCCTGAGGGAAGATTCCTTCCGTTCCCCGGAAGCTGACGGCTACCGTCGACACGTAGCGGCTCAGAAAACGGTTCGTAAGTCCCGCAATGGCATTCTGCTCATGCACGAGCGTAGGAATGCCCAGCTTGGCGGCCGCATACAGGACCGGACCGCAGACATAGCCCCCCGTGCCTACCACCGCGTCAGGCTTGAACTCCCTGAGAAGGCTTTTGGCACGGCCCACACCGCGCAGAAAGCGCAGCACGGTTTTGACATTGTCCAGGGACGCCAGCTTACGCCGGAACCCTGTAATTTCTACGGCTTCAAAAGGCATATCCAGCCCGGAACGCGCGACAATGTCACGCTCCAGGCCGGAGCTAGTGCCGATGTATAAAAATTTCGAATCGGGGTGGTCCTGCAGACATTGTTCCCCAATGGCCAAAGCCGGGTAAACATGACCGCCGGTTCCTCCCCCGCTGAATACGATACGCATTCGTTTCACCTCGAATAGCGGGATATGTTGAGCAGCACGCCGATCGACGTCAGCATCAGGGTAAGGGACGAGCCTCCGGCGCTTATAAGCGGAAGCGTAATCCCCGTAACCGGAAACATTCCGATCACGACGCCGATGTTGATAATCACCTGGACGGCGATCATTCCCACAATACCGACGGCAACAAGGCTGCCGAACGTGTCAGGTGCTGTAATAGCGGTGCGCATGCCTCTCCATACGAGAATCGTGAACAGGACTAGAACGGCCGCACCGCCGATAAAACCGAGCTCCTCGGCGATGATCGAGAAGATAAAATCCGTCTGGGGCTCGGGCAGATAGCTGTACTTCTGCCTGCTCATTCCGAGCCCCAGTCCGGCCAGCCCGCCCGGTCCGATCGCATAAAGCGACTGGATGGACTGATAGCCCGCTCCCAGCGGGTCGGACCACGGGTCCATGAAGGCCGTAATCCGCTGCAGCCGGTATGGGGCGGCAATAATCAGGCCGACGAAGCCTGCGACTCCGGCCATGGCAAGATAGGATAAATGAAGAATGCGGGCCCCCGCCGTATAGATCACGAGCAGGGAGGCGCCGACCAGGACCGCTCCGGTGCCAAGATCCGGCTGAAGCATGATCAAGCCGAAGGCCAGGCCAACGAGCCCCAGAGGAGGCAGCAGCCCCTTCGTAAACAGCGTGATCTGGGACTGCCTGTCAGACAAAAGCTTGGCCAGAAAAACAATCATGCCGATTTTCATAAATTCGGAAGGCTGAATCCCGAACGACCCGATTCCGAGCCAGCTCCGGGCGCCGCCGCGAACTACGCCTATCCCCGGGATCAGAACCGCCAGCAGAAGGCCGAAACAAATGAGCAGGCCGACCTTCGCGTACTTTTTCCACACCCAGTAGTCGGTGTTCATCGTAAAAAACATGGCGACGATACCGAGCACCGCGAAAAGCAGCTGCCTTTTCAAATAATAAAACCAGTCGCCAAATTCACGGAAGGCCAGCACTCCGCTGGCACTGTACACCATAATTACGCCGATCGTCAAAATGAGCAGTGTCGAAACCAGAATCCATACATCCGGAGCGGAACGCGCTTTAGCCATAGGGACACCTCTTACGAATAAGAATATCGGGTGCCTATAGCCTGAAAACTAAGCTGACTGACGCTGCCGCAATCCGGAAGCGGACGAAGGAGGCTTGACTACCCGTTCCTTACAGATTATGCACGGACTCCTTAAACATGCGTCCCCGTTCCTCGTAAGAAGCAAACATATCCCAGCTGGCGCATGCCGGAGAGAGCAGAACGATGTCCCCTTCCCCTGCCAGCTTGCTCGCAGCCCGAACGGCCTCACCGATTGCTTCCGTGCTGTTAGCAGTATCGACCGTTTCGATGTCGGCCAATCCGGCTTCACGGGCAACGCGGTTTATTTTCTCCCTCGTCTCGCCGAGCGTTACGACGGCTTTCACGCGCGAAGCAAGCAGCGGAAGCATTTCTTTGTAGTCCGAACCGCGGTCCAAGCCGCCTGCTATCAGAATGACACTTTGTTCGAACGCTTCGACAGACTTCGTCGTGGCGGCGGGGTTCGTCGCTTTCGAATCGTTGTAATAAGCCACGCCGCCGAATTCTCCCACGAGTTCGAGACGGTGTTCAACACCGCGGAATGTCCGCAGGACGTCTGCGATCACCTCGACCGGCACGCCTGCGCTCAGAGCGACTGCGGATGCCGCAAGGGCGTTCTCGATATTATGAGAACCGCGAATGCCCAGCTCTTTGGCAGGTAAAATCGGGTATGTACCGCCCTCTGCATCCCGGTAAGTCAGCACGCCGTCCCCGGAGAGATAAACCCCTTTGTCCAGCTCCCGCTGCCTGGAAAACAAAAGGACTTCCGAAGATACTTCACCGGCCAGCTTCCTGCATACCTCGTCATCGGCGTTCAGCACCGCAATATCATCCTGCTTCTGATTCGCAAACAGCTTGGCTTTCGAGGCCACATAGTCTTCCATGGAGCCGTGATAATCCAGATGAGTTTCGTACACGTTGAGCAGGCAGGCGATTTTCGGCCTGAACTCCCTCGTGCCTTTAAGCTGAAAGCTGCTCAGCTCTACGACCATCCAATCGGACGGCTTCGCTTCCGCCGCCGCCTCCGTCAAAGCCCGGCCGATGTTGCCCGCAACGATCGGGTTCAGCTTGCCCGCTTCGAGCATCAGGCCGATGAGCGTCGTCGTCGTGGTTTTGCCGTTGCTTCCCGTAATCCCGATCATCGGAGCCGCACAGATATGGTACGCCACTTCCACTTCCGTCACCACTTCGATTCCGTGCTCCGCAGCCTGGACGACCGGCGACGCCCCGTAAGGAATGCCGGGATTTTTGACGATCAGAGCCGTATCTTCTCCCACCAGTTCAGGCGGATGCCCCCCGCAGACAACAGAAATTCCCAAGGCTTCCAATTCGTCGGCCTCGGGACTCGTTTCACGCGTTTTCCGGTCATTGACCGTTACGTCCGCTCCCATTTCATGAAAAAACTTGGCCGCCGCAACCCCGCTGCGGGCCAGGCCGAGTACGACCACTTTCTTACCCCGGTACTCACTCGGATGCTTCATTTGCTACAACACCTCATTCATGTATAGTCCCAGTGCCGCCAAAACAAGACCCGCTGCCCAGAAAGTGGTGACAACCCGCCACTCGGACCAGCCGACCAGTTCAAAGTGATGGTGAATCGGGCTCATTCTAAAGACGCGTTTGCCTGTTGTTTTAAACGAAATAACCTGGATGACAACCGATAAGATCTCAATCAGAAAAACGCCGCCGATAACCGCAAGCAGGAGCTCCGCTTTGGTCATGATCGCCACCGCTACCAGACCTCCGCCGATTCCCAGCGAGCCGGTATCGCCCATGAATACTTTCGCCGGATGGGCATTGAACACAAGAAATCCGAGAACGCCTCCCACCATAGCTGCAGAAAAGATAGCCGCTTCCGGTTGAGTATTGTTCATCGCGATGATCGTAAAAGCGCCGAACGCGATCGCGCTCGTGCCTGCAAGCAGACCGTCAAGGCCGTCCGTAAAGTTAACCGCGTTGGATGCGCCAAGCATCAGAATCGTCATCAGCGGGAAATACAGCCAGCCTGTATCGAAGGAAACATCCAGCACCGGCACGAACAAAGTTGTACTGTGATTGGACGTAACAAGCAGCACGCAGACCACGGCGGATACGACCAGTTGGCCGATAAGCTTCTGCTTGGCTGTGAGGCCGAGAGAACGTTTAAACACGATTTTGATATAGTCATCGAGAAAACCGACGAGCCCGTATCCGAGCGACGCGATCAGCAAAATCCAAAGTTCGGTGTTGCTGTCGGCAAACCGGAGCGCCGCAATCGCGAGCGCGATCAATATGATAATGCCGCCCATGGTCGGCGTCCCTTGTTTTTTCTGATGGCTTTGCGGGCCTTCCGTACGGATGGTCTGTCCGAACTTCAGTCTCCGAAGTAGCGGAATGAACAGAGGGCCCATGATAAGAGCGAGCAGAAATGCGACTCCCATCGTGAATAAGATCACTTTTAACTCCACGTTTGATATCCTCCTACAAGCTCTCCTGCCGGAAAGCTGCTCCGTGTTTCGATTCGGGTATAGACACGGCAAGCGGGTTAAGCCTGCCGATTCAGCAGCTGCCGTCCAAGCCGGATGAGTTTGCTCTTATGCTTCTCTGACGGCGGCAGACGCCGCCAGGTTGCGGCAATAGCGCCTATTTTGCCAAGAGCGCCTCCGCCACTTCCTCCAGCTTCATCCCCCGGGACCCTTTGATCAGAACGAGATCCCCCGATTTCAATGCAGCGTGGAGCGCTGCGGTTAGTTCCGCTTTGTCCTCGAACCAGTGGACGCGTTCAGGACCGAACGACTCCCCGGCCGCTTCCGCGATCTGTCTGCCGAGCGGCCCGTAGGCATATACGCCCGTCAAAGCGTCCGGCGACAGAAGGGAGCCGATTTCCCGGTGATACCGGATTTCATCCTCGCCCAGCTCCAGCATGTCGGCAAGGACCACATATTTGCGCGGATATCCCTCCAACTGCTCGACGAGCCGGATGGAGGCTTTCATGGAGCTTGGCGAAGCGTTGTAAGCGTCGTTGAGCACGGTCACTCCACTAGAGGTCAGACGCTTCTCGATTCTCATGCCGGTCATCTGCATGCCGGCCAGTCCTCTGCGTATGTCCGCATCGGGAACTCCCAGCGCGGTGCCTACTGCGATAGCCGCCAAAGCGTTGTCGACATTGTGCTCGCCAAGAAGCGGGATGTAGTACTTCTGCGCATCCTTGTCGCTTTCCGAACCGCGCGGGTTGATCGAAAAATGGGTGCCATCCCCGTCCATTCGGATAAAAGTCGGGTACAAATCGTTCGTATGACCGCGCCCGAAGCGGATCTGACTCAAACGGGCCGGCTGCTTCATATCCGGAAGCACAAGCGGCAGCAGCGGCTCATCCCCGTGGAACACGTAGGTGCCGCCGTCTTTCAGACCGCTGAGAATTTCCGTCTTGGCACGGGCAATTTCTTCGCGGGAGCCGAGCTGCAGCAGATGAGCGTCACCGATCATCGTAATGACCGCGATATCCGGCTCGGCAATCTCGGAGAGCAGCTCGATTTCCCCGCGGCCGCTCATCCCCATTTCGACCACGGCCACTTCCGTCGTATCGTCAAGCTGGAGCAGCGTAAGCGGAAGACCGATGTGATTGTTCAAGTTGCCTTTAGTTCTGTGTACGTTGTATACCGTGCCGAGAACGGCCCCCATCATATCCTTCGTGGTCGTTTTCCCGTTGCTGCCCGTAATGCCGACCACTTTAACGTTCAATGATTTCCGGTACGCGTGCGCAAGCTTCTGCAGGGCGGTCAGCGTATCGTCAACCAGTAGAAGCGGCAGTCCTTCCGGACGGCCTTCCTCCCGGCTTTCCAGCCACAAAGCGGCCGAAGCGCCTTTGGCGGCGGCATCCGGCGCGAACTCGTGCCCGTCAAAGCGTTCTCCGACGAGAGGAACGAACAAGCTTCCGGGCGCGATCGTACGCGTATCCGTGGATACCGCGTCAATCACGATTCCGTCGGCGCCGTTATCCGGTCCCGGCGGCATCAGCAGCTTCGCACCGGCCAGCTCGGCTATAGTCGTTAATGGAAGTTTTCTCATGACAGTAACCTCCTTAATGCGGCACGGGCTATCAGCCTGTCATCGAAATCGTGCTTGACCCCGGCGATATCCTGGTAGGTTTCATGTCCTTTTCCCGCTATCAATACTACATCCTGAGGGCCTGCCTCTTCAATAGCCTTTTGGATCGCTTCCGGTCTGTCGACAAGAAGCTTATAACGGCTCTCGTCGACGCCCGCTTCGACCAGCCCGGGAACGATGTCGAGCAGGATCATGCCGGGATCTTCCGTCCGCGGATTGTCCGAAGTCACGTACACATCGTCGCTCAGCTCCCCCGTCACTTTCCCCATGAGAGGACGCTTCGTCCGGTCGCGGTCTCCCCCGCACCCGAACACGCATTTGATCCGGCCCTGCGCAAATTCGCGTATCGAACCGAGCGCGTTCCGGAGACCGTCCGGCGTATGGGCGTAATCCACCAGGACGAGAAATTCCTGGCCTTCATCGACAATCTCCATGCGGCCGTCCACTCCCGGCATGCTGCCGAGGCTTTCCCGGATTCGGGACAGAGAGAGCCCTTCGGCAAGGGATACGGAAATGGCTGCCAGCGCATTATAAACGTTAAACAAACCTACGAGCTTCATGCGCATCGGCTCCGTTCCCGCAAAGGAAACCACGTCGAATTCCGTCCCTTTGGCCGTAATGCGTATGTTGGTCGCTTTGACGTCGCAATCCCGGTTAACTCCGTATGTAATGACTTCCGCCGAGGTCAATTTGGCCAGACGCTCCGCTGAAGGGTCATCCGCGTTTAAAACCGCATACTGTTTATCTCCGGCATCCCCTGTAAACTCGTTCCCCATACGTGAGAACAGAAGTCCTTTGGCTGCCTCGTATTTATCCATCGTTTCGTGATAATCCAAATGATCCTGCGTCAGGTTTGTAAAAACGCCTCCACGGAAACGGACTCCTTTGACCCGGCCTAGATCAAGCGCATGGGAAGACACTTCCATGACACAATAGTCGGTTCCTTCGTCCGCCATAAGCCGGAAAGTCCTTTGCAGATCTGAGGCTTCCATCGTCGTGCGTTCCATAGGAATAAACTTCGAACCGATCTTGGCGGAAATCGTTCCCGTGAGCCCCGTCCGGAAGCCCTGGTCACGTAAAATATGTTCGACCAGAAAACTTGTCGTCGTTTTGCCGTTCGTCCCCGTAATGCCGATCACTTTCATCTTCCGGCTCGGGAATCCGTAAACGCATGCCGATAAGACCGACATCGCGTATCTGGCGTCCTTTACGATCAACTGCGGAACATCAAGCTCCAGTTTCCGTTCCGTCACAAGCGCTGCCGCCCCGAGCTCTATCGCTTTCGGAGCGAAGTCGTGGCCGTCGGACACGAATCCGGGCACACAGACGAATAAATCACCGGGGCGTACTTGACGGGAATCGGTAGCGATGCCTGATATTTCTGTTGTCTCTTCACCTATGAGTTGACAAATTAAAAGCTGAGAAGCCAATTCCTTCAGCTCCATGTCAAATCGCCTCCCACCATTGGCACATTTCATTTGCTATTCTATGTGTTCTTTCTATCAGTATGGACAAAAGCCTGACAAGAAAGAAGCGCCGAAACAATCAGCGCCCCTCTTTTTTGTCCATAGCGCCTTCCGGCGGATTAGATAAGTATACACGAATTGTTGAACCCCGGTCTACTCTCGTCCCCGGCTTCGGCGCCTGGCTGATCACCGTATTTCCCGTGCCGGACTTGGCAATCAGGAAGTCGGAATTCAGGTCTTCGTAGATATCCTGAACGGTGGCTCCCACCAGATCGGGCACTTCTACAACCGGCGTTTCGCCATATTTATATTTTTTGGTCAACTGGTTTTTGTCCGGTTCCACCTTCATGTACCGGAGCGCATCCTGCATGATGTTCTTGACAAGCGGAGCGGCAATCAATCCCCCGAACTGAATGCCCTGAGGATCATCGACCGCTGCATAGACAACCACCTTGGGATTGTCGGCCGGTGCGAATCCGATAAAGGATACGATGTGTTCGTTCGGCGAATAACGGCCGTTTACGACTTTCTGGGCGGTCCCCGTCTTGCCCCCGACCCGGTAGCCGTCAATGAACGCATTGCCGCCGGTCCCTTTTGCCACGACGCTTTCCAGCGCCTCGCGGACTTGCTTCGACGTCGCTTCCGAGATTACCGTATCCACCAACTCCGGTTTGACCGTTTCGATCACACGTCCCGTTTCGGGCTCTATCCATGATTTGGCGACATGCGGCTTGAATAACTTACCCCCGTTAATCGCCGCCGAAACGGCTGTGATCTGCTGAATCGGCGTAACGGATACCCCCTGTCCGAAAGCGGTCGTCGCAAGCTCGACCGGACCCACTTGCGAAGGTTTGAACATAATTCCGTTCTCTTCTCCGCCGAGGTCGATTCCGGTTTTTCTTCCGAAGCCGAAACGCTTGATGTAGTCGAAAAGGGTTTCCTTGCCCAGGCGCTGTCCCAGAACGACAAAACCGGGATTGCAGGAGTTTTCCACGACTTCCAGGAACGATTCACTCCCGTGCCCGCCGCGCTTCCAGCAGCGCAGCCTCGCTCCGCCGACTTCGATAGCTCCCGGATCATGGAATCTTTCGTTTTTCAAGTCAACTTTCTTCTCTTCCAGCGCGGCGGCCAGCGTAATGATCTTGAACGTTGAGCCGGGCTCGTACGTCATCCAGATCGGAAGATTCCGGTTATATGTCTCCACCGGGTATTTCCCGAAATTGCTGGGCTCATAAGTCGGCCGGCTTCCCATGGCGAGAATTTCCCCGTTGTTCGGGTCCATCATAATAGCGATGGCGTGCTTCGGCTGGTACTTCACCATCGCCTGGTCCAGCTCCCGTTCAAGCACCGCCTGCAAGTGCTGGTCGATCGTCAGCTGCAGGTTCAGACCGTCTTTCGGCTCACTATACTGTTCGGTGGAACCCGGCATTTTGCGATTGGCAGCATCTGCCAGATAAGAGACATTGCCTTTGATGCCGGTGAGCAGCTTGTCATACTTGCTCTCCACACCCGTAAGCCCCTGGTTGTACGTTCCCGTGAAACCGAGAATATGCGCCGCTAGGCTGCCGAACGGATAATAGCGGCGGTTATCGCCGGCTACTACGATACCGGGCAGGTTCAGGGCTTTAATCTCCTGCGCCTTCTCCAGCGTAATTTTCCGTCCGGCGGGTTTGATCTCGTTAATGCGTTCCCGCTTCGTAATCTGCTTGTAAATCGAATCGACGGGCGCCTGCAAAACTTCCGCAAGCTTGGCCGCCGTTGCATTCGGATCTTTAAGCTGGACCGGGATGGCCATTATGGACGGCGTGCTGATGTTATACGCCAGTTTCTCTCCGTTGCGGTCCCATATCTCGCCGCGGTTGGCCATAAAAGGAATCTCCCGCCGCCAGGAGTCCTCCGCTTTGGCCGATAAACCGGGGCCGAGCCAAAGCTGCACATACGCCAGCCGGATGATCAGAGCGGCGAACAAGACCGTTCCCAAAATAAGTGCGGCAAACAACCGGCGCCGCACGGTAAAGCTGGACACTCGCATGGATTCGCTCCCCTTCCAGACAAGTCATGACCGTTCTTCTCATGACTATTCCGAACAAGCAGGGGATAGAACAGGCACGTCCGACTTATTCGGACTTTTCCGGGACAGCCTGCTTCTCTTCCGGCGGCGTTAAGATTTCTCCTCCCAGAGGCTGGAGCTGCAGCGTAAGCACGCGGTCGCTTCCTTCGCCCTGCAAAGCCTGCGAGACGACGTAGCCTTCACCGGTACTGGCGGTGCGGATGCCGAGCAGCGTACAGAGCTCGAGCGCGTCCCGCAGCGCCTTGCCTTTCATATCCGGTACCGCAATCTCCGCGGGAGCCTGCATGGCAAGGTATACCCGCTGGTAAGGACCGATCTCGGTGCCGGCTTTCGGATACTGGGCTACCACCTTGGCGCCCTGACCTACGGTTTCAATGTCCACTCCGGCGCGTTCCGCCGCAGCTTTTGCCTGAGCCGCCGTCATGTTGCCGAAATCCACGGCTTTCTGCGTGGACGTCTGAACCGGCGTGACCTGAGCCTGCTGCTTGCTGGACGGGATGCGCAGATAACGAAGGGAATTCTGCATGATTTCTTTGAAAGCCGGAGCCGCCACATAGTGGCCGAGCAGGTAGTTATTTCCCAGCTCAGGCTCATCGGCGATGATAATGAGAACGAACTGCGGATCTTCCACCGGCGCAAAACCGGCAAAAGAAATGACCCACTTGTTGGCCGCATAACCCTTCTGTCCCGGGATAACCTTATTGGCGGTACCTGTTTTACCGGCGATCCGGTAACCTTCGATGTAAGCGTCTTTACCGGTCCCCTTCACTTGATCCGCTACGACCTGCTCCAGATATTCGCCGACTTTTTTGGCCGTCGCGGCGCTAACCGGCTGTCCGACGACTTTAGGTTCTATTTTCTGAATAGGCTGCTGGGTCTTCGGGTCAATGATTTCCTTCACGACATGCGGCCACATCAGCTTGCCGCCGTTTGCGATCGCTCCGTACGCGGCCGCTTCCTGAATGGCCGTTGCCGTCAAGGCTTGTCCATACGTAGCCGCCGCATAGTCGACCTCGTAGGCAAGATTTGTCTGTCCGGCAACCTCGCCGTACAAATCAATGCCTGTCTTTTTACCGAAACCGAACCGGTCGATATAATCCTTCAAACGCTCGACACCGAGCATTTTATAACCCAAGTTGACAAAAGCCACGTTACTGGATCTTTTCAGTCCATCTAAGTACGAAATAGGCCCCCATCCGATTCTGTTATGATCATAAACCGGTTTTCGACCGGGCACTTGGACGGAACCCGATTTAAAAGTTGCTCCGGGATTAAAAACACCCTCCTCCACAGCAGCCGCCAGTGTAACCAGCTTAAACGTGGAACCCGGCTCGTACTGGGACTGAACGTTGTGGTTGGTCTGGTCCCCGCCCTTCCAAAATTCATTCGGGTTGTAATTCGGGTAGCTCGCCATCCCCAAAATTTCCATCGTCTTCGGATCGGCCGCAATCGCCATCAAGCCTTTCGGGTGCCATTGATCCATAACTTTGGAGAGGGCGTTCTCCATGTAGTATTGAATGTTTTTGTCAATCGTCAGCTTGACATAATTCCCGTTAACGGGAGGCACATAAACGGATTTGCTCTGAACGAGCTCGACACCGTTTTTGTCGCTGTTATAGCTGAGCGAGCCCGGCGTTCCTTTGAGCTGTTCGTCCAGCTGCGCTTCGATGCCCATGCTCGCCTTGCCTTCGCGGTTTGTATACCCGAGAATATGCGCGGCCAAAGAATTGCCCGGGTAATAACGCTTCTTCCCGGTCGTAAGATAAATGCCCACATCGGCCTGCGTACCGTATTTCTTTTTATCTTTATCGTTCAATTGCTGCTGGAGTTTCTTAACGAGCTGCTGTACCTGATCGGCTTTCGCCTTGTCGATGTTTTTGCCTTCGTTGTTCAATTCGACATTGACGAGATACGCGTCCTCGGGCTTCGGTTCTTTTTTCGCGTCTTTTTTGTTGTCTTTCTTATCGTCCTCGGCTGCATTAGCTGCATTTGACTGGGCAGCCGCAGGATCTACCGCTCTTTTCTTCGTAGCCAGGCCTTTGATTTTATCGGACAGGTTTGGAGAATCCGAGTTATCTTTTAGAATCTCCGTCAGCCCGGCCGTAATATCGTCCGCAAGCCCTGTCTGATAGATCACTTTCGGATTCAGCGAAACCGAGTAAGCCGGAACCTCTTCCGCCAGAATCCGTCCTTCCCGGTCGAGAATCTTGCCCCTCTCGGCCGGTACGACCCGGTCGGTTTCCCACCTTTTCTCCGCTTCATTAAGAAGCTTGCTGGCGCTGACTCCCTGGATCCATAAAATCCGGCCTAAAAAAACAATAAAAAGAAGGGTAAAAAACCCTCCAATTAGTAGTGAGCGCATTTTCATTTTCTTAACCATGTACGTCCCCACCTCAAATCGAAATTGCCTGCCCGCTAGCGACCCGCCGCGACGGAACTTTTCTTATCTATGGAGGCTTGACCCGAACCAGGCGTCACTTGTCTGACCTGATCGTCACCGGCAGGCTTGAGCCCTTTTTCCTTCGCGATGGCTTCGAGTCTTTCCGGGTCTTTCAGTTTCTGAACTTCCTGCTGGTTGGCATCGTTTTCCGCTTTGAGCATTGTAATCGTGGTCTTGGTCGTCTTAATCTCGCTGTTGATCTGATAGATGGTTGTGTAGCGCCATACGATTCCGGTCGCAACGAGCACGCAGACTATAACCAAAAGCAAATACATGAGCTTCTCTCCGACAGGCAGCGGCTTGTTTTTGACAATCACTTTCTTCGTTTCACGAACGGTCACGCGTTGACTGGTTGCTGTCGACTTTTCGGCTAAATTTCCTTGGATATATCCGGGCATAAGTTCCTCCTGATTACAGCTTTTCTGCGATTCGTAATTTGGCTGATCTGGCTCTAGTATTGTGTTCGAGTTCAGCAGAACCTGCTGTAATCGGCTTCCGGTTCACAAGCTTTACCACACCGGTGTTTCCGCATACGCACATGGGGAAATCCGGAGGGCAGGTGCACCGTCCCACATAGCTGCTAAAAATTTGTTTGCATATACGATCCTCAAGCGAATGGAACGTGATGACGGAAATCCGCCCGCCCGGAGCCAGGCACCGCACCGATTGATGCAGCGCGTCCTCGAAAGCCCCGAGTTCGTCGTTAACGGCAATCCGCAAAGCCTGGAAGCTTCTTTTGGCGGGATGTCCGCCTGTTCTCCGCGCGGCTGCGGGGATGCCTTCTTTAATCAGCTCGACCAGTTGGCTCGTCGTTTCGATCGGGCCGTCCGCCCTGGCTCTTACGATAGCGCCTGCTATACGGCGAGAAAATTTCTCCTCCCCGTATACAAACAAGATGCGGGCGATTTCGGCTTCCGGCCACTCGTTCACGATGATTTTGGCGGTAAGCTCCGTACTGCGGTCCATGCGCATATCCAATTCGGCTTCCTGGTGGTAGCTGAATCCTCGTTCCGCCTCATCGAGCTGAGGTGAGGAAACTCCAAGGTCAAACAAAATTCCGTTGACCTGCGGGGCTCCGTCGCGGAACGCTCTCGGCTCATCCCGGAGCACTTCTTCAATGCGTCGAAAGTTCGTTTTGACAATTTTGACCCGGTCCCGGTAGGGCGCGAGTATGTGTTCGGCGTTCGCAAGCGCCGCATCGTCCTGATCCAGGGCTATCAGAAGTCCTTCCGGACCCAGTCTGGAGGCGATTAAGGAACTGTGTCCCGCCCCTCCCAGCGTACAATCCACGTATACGCCGTCAGGTTGTATGTGTAGACCGTCAACTGCCTCTTCTTTTAAAACGGTGATGTGATGAAACAAACTCATTTCCCTCCCTAAGTAACTCGCAGAGCTTACTCGTGATGTTATAAGTCAAAATCGAAATCAACCAGCTTCTCGGCAATTTCGTTAAAAGACTGTTCCGACTGCTCAAAATAGCTTTCCCAAACCGACTTGCTCCAAATCTCGACTCGATTGGAAACGCCGAGCACAACGCAGTCTTTCTCGAGTTTGGCATGCTCCACCAGGTTGTTCGGAATATTGACCCTTCCCTGCTTGTCCAGCTCGCTTTCCGTTGCCCCGGAAAAGAAAAAACGCGTAAAAGCGCGCGCATCGGCTTTCATAAGCGGCAGTGCTTTCAGCTTCTGTTCCAGAACGCTCCATTCAGACTTAGGGTACACAAACAAACATTGGTCCAAACCGCGGGTGACGACAAAGGATACACCGAGGGCTTCGCGAAACTTAGCCGGAATAATGAGCCGGCCCTTCTCGTCAATGTTATGCTGGTATTCCCCCATAAACATTGACCCTCACCCCTTTCGCCCCACTTTGCGCCACTTTTCTCCACTTCAGTATGTTTACTTCTTCATTTACACGCAAAATCCTTCTATTAAGCATAAATCGTTAAAATTAATTTTTCTCATTTTGTGGATAAGTCGGCTAAAAAAATAAAAAAGTCCGGCGCAGATGCGCCAGACTGTGGATAATTTGATTATTTTTCTTTTTCCGGATCTTGTTGTTCGGCTTGCTGCACGGGGGCCGCATTGTCCTCAAGCGGCTGATTATCGGAAGCTTGCGCCGGAGTCTGTGCTTCCACTTGCCTGATTCGGCGCTTGCTTTTCGACCGGAGGAAAAAATAAATGGGCAGCCCAATGACCAGAGCGATAGCAGCCACAGGAATCAAAGCCGTCATAAAAATGACGAGGCCTTTAAAAATCATAACCATAAAGTCCACGCTTTTGGTAAATGTACTTCCAATCTGCTTGCCGAAAGGCGTTCCGGCCCCTTTTAAAAGCGCCCCTTCCTTCGGCTGATACAGCTTCAGTTCTATAGTCGAGTACTCTACGTTTTGATCCAGAAAACGCATCCGGCCTTTGATCCGTTCAATCTCTTCCTGGACTTTGCCAAGCTCCGCGGAAAAAGCGAGCAGCTCGTCGGACTTCGTCGCCTTCTCCATAAACGCCAGCAGCCTGGCCTCCACGACCTCCTTCGCTTTAAGCCGGGAAGTCAGGTCCACGTACTCCTCCGTCACGTCCTGACCCGTTATATTTCTTTGCCGGGTGGGGCTGATTTTCTCGATGCCGTCGAGAAGCGAAGGAAAACCTCCCGCTGCGACTTTGATCGTAAATGTGCCCCCTATTTCGGAGGCGGTGTTGTCTTCGGTAAACTGCAGGATATACGCGCCGCTCGCTGTAACCAGCTCACGCAGAGCCTTCTGCGCTTTGGCGTAGTCCTCCACTTCGGCTGCGAGATTCCCCTTGTAGATCACCTTGCGGTCAAATCCGTCTGCGGCCGCCGGAGTTGCAGACGGATTAACGGCGGCAGGTGCGGGGGAGGCACTGTTTCCATCGGCTTGCTTGTCCGCGCCTTCTTTCTTCATTAATTCCGTGTTCGCGGAAGTAGTTGCAGCGACTCCCGATTTCTGGTCGGCCGTTGAAGCCCCCTTATCGGCAGCGCTGCATCCCGTCAAGCTGGCACCTATAAGCAGCGCGACGATCAATCCCCGCCTTGCTATTCTAAAACTGTCCCGTTTGCCGTCTCCGTCCCTTTCCTGCTTCCTTCCCCTTACCGGATGGTTGTGTTTCATAAGACCCCCTATGGTTATTCCATATTTTTCTATTCATTCTTTTTGACGCATTCTTATCGGGGAAGTTGCAAACCGGTTCGGGAAATTTTCCGCTCCTTGCAGCCATCTGCGGCCACAAAATACAGCCAATAAAAAAACGCCTCCCGCTTCCGGTTATACACCGGAAACAAGAAGCGATTTCTAACCATTCAATAGATTAATGCTCCTGCCAGCTTTGCAGATAAGCCTTCTGCTCATCGGAAAGCCGGTCGATGGAAATGCCGAGCGACTCCAGCTTGTAGCGCGCTACCTGCTCATCAAGCTCGTAAGGAACATTCACGACGGTTTTACCGATCTCTTCGTAACGTTCGTTCACGTACTTGAGCGACAACGCTTGAAGCGCGAAGGTCATATCCATAATCTCCGCCGGATGCCCGTCTCCTGCCGCCAGGTTAACCAGACGTCCTTCCGCCAGGAGATAAATTTTACGTCCGTCTTTCAGCTGGTATTCTTCGATGTTACGGCGTACCGTACGCACGGAAGAAGACTGGGCTGCCAGTTCGGGTTTGTTGACCTCCACATCGAAGTGCCCCGCATTGGACAAAATCGCGCCGTCCTTCATCACTTCGAAATGCTCGCCGCGGATCACGTCGCGGTTGCCCGTCACCGTTACGAAATAATCGCCGATTTTAGCCGCTTCGGACATCGGAAGAACGGTAAATCCGTCCATGTAAGCCTCAACCGCTTTAATCGCGTCGATCTCCGTAACGACGACTTGAGCGCCCAGACCTTTGGCACGCATCGCAACGCCTTTGCCGCACCAGCCGTAGCCGACCACGACAACGGTTTTGCCGGCGACCACCAGGTTAGTCGTACGGTTGATTCCGTCGAATACGGATTGTCCGGTTCCGTAGCGGTTGTCGAACAAGTACTTGCAGAACGCATCGTTTACGGCCACCATCGGGAACTCCAGACGGCCTTCCTTGTCAAGCGCCTTCAGGCGCAGGATGCCGGTCGTCGTTTCTTCCGCTCCGCCGCGCACGCCTGCCAGCAAGTCTCTGCGCTCCGAGTGAAGAATAGTTACCAGATCGCCGCCGTCGTCGATAATCAGATCCGGCTTCGTTTCGAGCGTTTTGATCATGAGCTCTTTGTATTCCTTCGGATCGGGATTGTACTTGGCGAACACGGTAATGCCGTCTTCCGCCAGAGCCGCGCAAACGTCGTCCTGCGTCGATAGCGGGTTGCTTCCCGTAATCGTCACTTCCGCTCCGCCCGCTTGAACGACTTTCGCCAGATAGGCGGTTTTCGCTTCCAAATGAAGAGAAATGGCTACTTTAAGGCCGCGAAACGGCTGCTCTTTCTCGAACTGCTCGCGGATACGGTTTAATACCGGCATATGCGCCTGAACCCAATCGATTTTCAAATGCCCTTCGGGCGCCAGAGATTGATCCGCTACGATGCTGCGTTCTACTGCGTTCATCCAACTATTCCTCCTCGATTGCTAAAATCTTCTTCTATATAGGCTGTCTAGTTAAATATAAACCAGGTAGTGGCCCCCGTCCATCGGCAAATCCGCCTCCAGCAGCTCTTGGAGCCATTTATCCCCGTATCGGTTCAAATAGGCACATACGTTATATACCCGCTCCTGCGGTTTGCCCAGCGGCATCAGAGCCAGCTCAATGCGCTTCCATTGGGATAAGGCCGTGTCATGCCGGCGGGCAAGCGCCTGCTCCGCCTTGCGTTCCAGGTAATCGATCTGGTGAAGGATCTTATCCAGATTGGTATGCCCCAGCTCCGGCAGTCCCGCTTCGATAGCGGCAAGCGAGTCCACGAGAGGGGTGTACACCTCTTTCACGCGTACGCGCGCTTCTTCAAACCGTTCCCGAACCGGAAAAGGGCTCTGCGCGCGGAGCCACGCTTCTCTCCGCTCGTCAATGCCCGCCTTCACGTCATCCATGGACAGGTCGTACCGGTCCATCCATTTCGTTACGGCATCTTCGACGAGCGTGAACTCCAGCCGCGGCAGGACAATCGGCATCGTCATGCCGTGCAGCGCGAACGCGTCCCGCGTCATCGCCCAGTAGGCCACTTCCGCGGGTCCGAGCACGGTGCCCAGCACCGGAAGCAGGAACTCCTGCATGAGCGGGCGGGAAAGAACGCCGTTGCTGAGGCGTTCCGGCTCCCTCTCCGCGAGGGCCAGCAAGTCTTCCCTGCTGTAGGCGCGCAGGTCTTTCTTGTCGGCGAAGCCTTCCCCGCTGCGCTGCAGCAGGACTCGCTCGCCGCTCGGGTCGATGACGAACAGATGCGACTGTTCGTCCGTCACGTCCACTTGAGGCGCGTAGCCGAGCGCCTCCAGCTCGCCGCGGCCGCGCATCAGGGCGTCCGCCAGAAGCTCGTTAGCGCCGACGAGACGCGTGAACATCGGCGCCTCCAGCTTACGCAGGGCGGAATCGTCCGCGTCGAGGAGGACTAGCCCGCTGTCGCCGAACAGCGCAGCCATCCAGCCGGCAAACGTGTCGCTGAGCGTGGCCAGGCCGTTCATGGACGAACGCAGGCGGCTCAGCAGCTCCGTCTTGTGCGGGCTGTCCGGCAGCGACTCATCCAGCCGGCGGAGCGCATCTTCCCACGTCTGTTCATCCGCCTGCCAGCGGCTGACGGATGTCCGCAGATTCCACGGACGGCGGATCGATAGTTTATGTACGTCCAGTTCCGGACGCTGCACCTGGATGTGGTCGACCTCATCGAAATCGTGATCCTCTCCGGCGATCCAGAATACCGGTATGACAGGCGTACCCAGCTCCGCCTGAGCTTGCCTCGCGGCGATAAGAACGGTAATCGCTTTGTAGATGACAAGCAGCGGCCCTCCGAACAAGCCGGCCTGCTGGCCTCCCACTACGGTAAGCGAATTCTCCTCGGCCAGACCGGCAGCCGCACTCAGCGCCGTCTCCCGGTTGCCGATACGGCGGTTATATTCAAGCAGCACCTCGGCCAGACGCTTCCGGTCCGCCCGGTTCGCTTCCGTTTGGCGGACAGCTTCGGCGCGGCGGTGCAAACTTCCTTTGTCCCATGGATTATAATCAAACAATGCCGACACACGGTCGAAATGATGGATGTAATCCTCGGTTAAAGGTTGGCTCTTCTTCCATTGATAAGCTTTCCACGGCATCTCTCTGCAGCCGCCTCCCCCGTAACCACTGTCGGATTTTTACTCTTAATTGATTGTACACGGCAATGACCTTGACGTCAAAATGGAAGTTGCTAATTTTTTTATATCGGGTACAAAAAATGCCGTTCCTTCTCTCCGTCTGCAGACCTAGATCCCTTACCGCCTCAGGCTGCTGAGAGCTTCATTCGCGCGCCTCTTTCATATTCTTCCAATATCTTCTATTATGAATAGAGAACGTACCGCTCGAAAAAAGAAAGGATCGATACCGATGAATGTGTTCCAAAACCGTATGTTTGTCAAACTGTTTACCGCCAGCTTTTTCTCGCAGCTCGGCACCATGATCGGAAATATGGCGTTTGCCTTCTTCCTGCTCGACCGCTTCAGCTCCCAGCCCTTCTATATGACACTGGCCGAGATGATGTATTCCCTACCGACCTTGTTCGTGTTCTTTATCGTCGGAGTTGCGGCCGACCGGATGAACCGGAAGTCCATTTGTTTATATTCCAATTATATTCGAATCGGACTGACTGTCCTGCTCTTCCTCTCGCTTTTTCTGGAAATATTGCCGCTCACGTTCCTGATTCTGTTCCTTCGCAGCGCGGTCGCGAAATTTTTCGCCCCGGCCGAAACCGGCCTTGTGCAAGGCATCTTATCCAAGGAGCAGTATATGCAGGCTGCCGGTTTGAACCAGACGGTGTTCGGCTTGTTCATGCTCTTCGGAACGGCCCTCGGAGCTTTGGCGTATCACTGGATCGGAGTAGAAGGCGCCGTCATAATCGACGGATTGGGGTTTATTCTCTCGGCTCTCCTTATCCGTTCCTGCAGTTTTGAAGAGAAAGTACAGCAGCCTAACGGACCCGGAAAATGGCGGGATATGAGCGTTAAAACCGTTTGGGGAGATTTTGCCGAAGGCTTGAAATATATCTGGAGGAAGCCTCTCTTGCTGTCGATCATTACCGGTTTTATCCTCTTCGGATTTGTTAACGGCGGCTTTACCGTCCTTCCCCTGTTCTCGCTGAAATACAAACTCGCAGCCTATGAGTATGAGAAATTCGCTTCGCTCTTATCCGTTAGCCTAGGCGTAGGGGTACTGGTCGGCAGCGCTCTCGGGACCATTTTGGCCAAAAAAATAAAACCGCACGTCATGATCATAGGCAGCGTCGTCTCCAGCGGACTTATGGTGATCGGAATCAATTACGTCAATGACATCTGGCTGTTTCTAATCGGCTTCCTCTTTACGGGAATACTAATAGCACCTGCCAATATAGCTATCGGCGGCTGGATGCCGCAAATTGTGGATGGCAAAATGATGGGGCGGGTAAACGCGTGGATCGATCCGCTAATGATGGGGGCTCAGTCCCTTGCGCTCGGACTTATCGCTTTGTTCTACCCGCGATTTATCTCGCTGGACTGGATTTACATAGTACTGGGCTCGCTTATGCTTGTCGTAGCCGTCTTTTACACTCTCAAGCTTCCCAAACAGGCTGCTGAGGAAGAGTCCGCTCCGAAAGAGTCTCAAGAGAAACCCGTGCAAGGGGCCCCGTCCGTATCGGGTTAAAGCGTTACGTCTACCGTAGATATATGCGGCAACACGATAAAAAAACCGCCCGTCTCGCATCTCCTGGACCGGAGTGCGAACGGGCGGTTCTTATAATGAAACGATTAATGATTAGTACAAGTGGCAGGATACGAAATGCCCCGGCTCCACTTCTTTCATCGGAGGCATCGTTACCGCGCATTGATCCATAGCTTTAGGGCAGCGGGTCCGGAAAGGACAGCCGCTAGGCGGGTTCAACGGGCTCGGAACCTCGCCTTTCAGGATGATGCGTTCACGCTTGCGCTCGATTTCCGGATCCGGAATCGGAATCGCGGAAAGCAGAGATTCGGTGTACGGGTGAAGCGGGTTTGCATAAAGCTCCTTGGAAGTGGTGACTTCCACCAGATTCCCCAGGTACATAACGCCGATACGATCGGAGATGTGCTTCACCATCGCAAGGTCATGCGCGATGAACAGGTAAGTCAGACCCCGGTCCTTTTGCAGCTTCTTGAACAGGTTGACGACCTGTGCCTGTACGGACACGTCGAGTGCGGAAATCGGCTCGTCCGCAATAATGAACTGCGGTTCGATTGCGAGCGCGCGGGCGATCCCGATACGCTGACGCTGACCGCCGGAAAATTCGTGCGGGAAGCGGCCGGCGTGCTCGGCGTTCAGGCCTACCGCATCCAGCAGTTCGACTACGCGTTCGCGGCGTTTGCTGCCGGAAGCGACACCGTGGATGTCGAGACCTTCCGCGATGATGTTGCCGACCGTCATTCTCGGGTTAAGCGAGGCGTACGGATCCTGAAACACCATCTGCATGTTCCGGTGAAACTCGCGCATTTTGCGGCCGCTCAGTTTATGAACGTTCTCGCCGTTAAAAATAACTTCGCCGTCCGTCGCCTCGTAGAGGCGGATGATCGTACGTCCTGCGGTGGATTTACCGCAGCCGGATTCACCGACCAGACCGAAAGTTTCACCGCGTTTGATATCAATCGAGAAGTTATCGACCGCTTTCAGGATTTTGCCCTGGCCGAGGTCGAAGTGCTTCTTCATATTACGGATGGATAAGATCGTTTGATCAGACATGCTGCTTCCCTCCTACTTCAACGGGACGCTCGACTTTAGGCGCATCCGGATGGAGCAGCCAGCAGGCTGCGCTGTGCTCGGCCGAAAGCTGGGTATGTTCCGGATCTTCCTCTACGCACACTTTCATGGCGTAAGGACAGCGTGCCGCGAACGCACAACCTTTCGGCGGAGCGAACAAGTCCGGCGGCGTTCCCGGAATCGGGATAAGCTCTTCGTCCGCCCGCGTATCGAGACGGGGAACGGATTTCAGAAGTCCCCATGTGTAAGGATGTCTCGGATCGTAGAAGATTTCGTCTACGGTCCCTTTCTCCACGATTTTACCCGCGTACATCACGACCACGCGTTCAGCCATTTCGGCAACGACGCCAAGGTCATGCGTAATCAGAATGATGGAGGAACCCGTTTTTATGGACAGTTCTCTCATCAGATCGATGATCTGGGCTTGGACGGTAACGTCGAGAGCCGTTGTAGGCTCATCCGCGATGAGCAGTTTCGGGTTGCAGGCCAGGGCGATGGCAATCATAACCCGCTGACGCATACCGCCCGAAAATTCATGCGGGTACTGCTTGATACGGCCTTCCACGTTGGAGAGACCGACCAGACGAAGCAGTTCCATCGAACGCTGACGCGCCTGCTCCTTCGTCATCCCCTGGTGCTTGATCAAGCTTTCGCTGATCTGTCTGCCCACGGTCATGGTCGGATTGAGCGATGTCATCGGATCCTGGAAAATCATACCCATTTCGGAACCGCGAACGGATTCCATTTGTCTATTGGAAAGCTTGGTGATATCCACCTTGCCTTTTTTACCCTCAAAAAGGATGGACCCTCCTTTAATAACGCCGGGAGGTGAAGGAATCAGACGCATAAGCGTTTGGGAGGTTACGGATTTACCGCAGCCGGACTCCCCTACGATTGCAAGCACTTCGCCTTTTCTAAGATCGAATGTGACACCGCGAACCGCCTGAACTTCACCTGCGTAGGTGTTAAAGGAGACCTTCAAATCCTTTACTTCCAAAATATTTTCTTTGGGCTTACTCAAGGTACTCCCTCCCTTTACTTACGCATCTTCGGATCGAGCGCGTCACGAAGACCGTCACCGAGCACGTTGAAGCTTAGCAGAATAAGACTGAATACAGCTGTCGGGAACAGCAGGCGGAACGGATAATAACGCATGGAAGCCGCTCCGTCCGACAGAAGGGATCCGAGCGACGCGAGCGGCGGACGGATACCGATACCGATGAAGCCCAGGAAGGCTTCCGCGAATATCGCCGAAGGAACTACGAACGTGATTTGAACCACGATAATACCAAGCGCATTCGGAATCAGGTGGCGCATAATAATCCGGCCTGTGTTGGCGCCCAGTGTGCGGGAAGCCAGTACGTATTCCTGTTCCTTGAGCTGAAGAACCTGGCCGCGGACGAGCCGCGCCATCGGCACCCAGCCGGTGATCGAATAAGCGATGATAATGGACGTAATGCCCGGCTTCAGCACCATCATAAGGAGGATGGCGATCAGCAGGAACGGAATGGAATAAATAATTTCGATAAAGCGCTGCATCACGGAATCGACTTTGCCGCCGTAGTAACCGGAAATACCGCCGTAGATAACGCCGACGATCAAGTCAATGACAGCTGCTACAATACCGATGAACAGGGAGATACGAGTTCCCCACCATACGCGTGTCCACAGATCGCGGCCCAGATCGTCCGTACCGAACCAATGCACGGAATTCGGCTTCGTGTTGGCGATGGACGGATTCGTCGCACTATACTCAAATTGCGACAAGAATGGAGCCACGATCGAAACGAGAGTGAGAAGAATGAGTATAAACAAGCCGGCCATAGCCAGTCGGTTTTTCTTAAGTCGACGCCAAGCATCCTTCCAGTAGGTCAGCGACGGGCGGACGATTTGCTCCTGTAAATGTTCGTCCTTAATCAAGGGCGCAAATTTACCGGATGCGTTTACAGTCGATTGTCCTGGATTTTGCATAGTTTACTTCCCGCCTTTCCCCAGACGAATTCTCGGGTCAATATAACCGTAGAGGATGTCGGTAATAAGAATTACGATAATTAGAATCGCAGAGTAGAAGATGGTCATACCGGAAATAACGGTATAGTCATTAGAGTAGATCGCATTAACCAATTGCTTACCTAATCCCGGAACGGAGAAAACCTGTTCCACAACAAGCGTACCGGTAATCAATCCCGCAAAAACCGGTCCGATAATGGTGACAACCGGCATGATGGCATTACGAATCGTGTGACGCCATACAACCGTGTGACTCGCCAAACCTTTTGCTTTCGCAGTTTTGATATAATCCTGATTCAATACATCCAGCATGGACGTACGCATCATTCTGGCCACGTTAGCAAGCGTACCGAATGAAAGCGCCAGGGTCGGTAAAACTTTGTAGGAAGGACCTTTCCACAATGCGGCCGGGAGCCAGCCCAGCTTATTTCCGATATAGTAAGCAAGAAGCGGTCCGAGAACGAACGAAGGAATGGATACGCCTACGACCGCGATAAAGATTGCCGTGCGGTCTTGCCATTTATTGTGGTTAAGCGCGGCAATAATGCCCAGGAACAAACCGAAAATAAGAGCGACAATAATAGAGTACATACCCAGTTGAAAAGACGGCCAAAAGCCCGCGCTGATCATGCTTGTTACATCACGAGCCGGAAATTGGAAGGATACCCCCAAATCACCTTGTATCACATGTTTCAGGTAAAGCAGGTACTGCTGCCATTGCGGCTTATCGAGCCCGTATTGTGCTAGCAGAATCTGATAGTTTTCTTTGGACATCTTCAGTACAGCTTCTCCGAACGGATCGCCCGGAAGCAGCTTCATCAGAACGAAGGTGACCGTGATGACGAGCCAAAGTGTAATGATGGCATAGAACAGCCGCTGTAGGATATATCTGAACACATAGGGTCCTCCTTTTGGAAAAATGAAGCCGGAAGGGGACGTCCCGCGAGGTGCGTCCCCTTCTGACTTTAGCTGCTTATTAAGCTAGCTGCGGAATAAAGAATTACTTCTTCGCTTCCGTAATTGTTACCCCTTTAACATCCCACTCCATACCGTAGTTCGGCAGTACAAGACCTTGTACCGTGTTGCGAACGAGGTAAGGAACTTTACGGGAATAGACAGGACCTACAGCCATATCTTCCATCAGGATTTTCTCTGCGTCTACTAGCAGCTGAGAACGTTTAGCAGGATCCGCTTCTTTGTCAGCGGCTTTGATTTTCTCGTCATAGGTAGGGTTGCTGTAATACACGTTGTTGAACTCGCTGCCCGTTACCCACATGTCGAGGAAAGTCATCGGATCGTTATAATCAGCGCCCCAAAGTGCAAGTACGATATCGTAGTCGCCTTTGTTTTGACGTTCTACACGAAGTTTGTGCGGAACAGGCTCGCCGACTGCTTTGTAACCGAGGTTTTTCTCCCACTCGCCCATCAGGAACTCGATGGATTTCTTACCGGAGCCCTGCTCGTCGCCGAGGAGCTTCAGTTCAGGAAGTTTGTCGATGCCGAGTTCTTTAAGACCTGCTGCCAGATATTCTTTCGCTTTAGCCGGATCTGCTTTAGGAAGCGTGTCGCCGGCTGTTTTACGGAATTCGTTCTTGTTGCCGTCTTGAGTACCGTCGGCTACAAGACCTCTTGCCGCTGCCGTACCGTTGTTGGCCAGCGTCAGTACGTAAGCATCACGGTCAACCGCAAGCGTCAGTGCTTTACGGATGTTTGCGTTGGCCAGAACTTTGTTCTTCTGGTTGTACATGAAGTACATCGAAGTCAATTCGTTCTTCACTTTGATGTTTTCTTTGTCCGTTTGAGATTTCGCTTTGAACTGGTCGCTGCTCAGGTTCGTTACGTCTGTTTCTTCGGTTTCATACAGGTTCAAGGAGCTGTTGGAGTCCGTTACGATGTTAACCGTCAGTTTCTCCAGTTTTACGTTGGCAGCATCCCAGTAGTTCGGGTTTTTCTCGAATACGAGGTTTTGGTCATGGTTCCATTGTTTCAGAACGAACGGACCAGCACCGATAATTTTGTCAGCGTCGCCGCCGTATTTTTCACCGTTTTTGGTAACCAGATCTTCACGTTGCGGGAAGAAAATCGGGAAAGCAAGGAGATCTTCGAAGAAGGTAACCGGCTTTTCCAGTGTAATTTCGAGTGTTTTCTCATCAATCGCTTTAACGCCTAGAGCTTTTTTCTTAGCTTCAACTTCTTCAGGCTTTGCTTTGATGATGTCATTTCCGCCTTTAATCCAGGCAGTCATGAAGTTGTATTGCGCTTTAGTGCTCGGATCGAGAGTACGTTGGAAGGAATAAACGAAATCGCTTGCTTTGACCGGTTGGCCGTCTGCCCATTTCGCGTCACGGAGCTTAATGGTGTAAACGAGACCGTCTTTGGAAATTTCCGGTTTGGCAGCTGCAAGTCCAGGCTGCGGTTTGCCGTCTTTATCGAGACGGTAGAGGCCTTCGTTCAGTGCGTTCAGCATCGTAAATGCTGCATTTGTAGTACCTTTGGAGCTGTCTAGAACCGGTGGCTCGGCATTGAAGTTAATGCGAAGTTCTTGCTTAGCGGCATTTGCTTTGTCTGTACCGCCTTTGTCCCCCGTTGCTGCCTTGTCGTCACTGCCACAACCTGCTGCGATACTGCCGACAAGCGTCAGTGCAACCGCTGTGGAAACCCACTTTTTAGCTTTCATACGGTAATTATTCCTCCCTTTAATAATAAATCTTATGGTTAAAGGTGTTTGACGGAAAATTTCGAATTTTCCAATGACACCGCTTCCCCTAATCGAGGCACTTCTCCGAGCTAAAGCGACAATATCGGCCTTTCGTCCTTACATGTTACATTTTATAACACAGTTTGTCAGGAAGTCCAGAATCTTTTTTGTGAAAAAGAACTTTCTCTTGCAAAAATGTTAAAATGCTGTAAAGGCTAAACTGTTACTAATTACCTATTATACAACCAAAGGTCAATAAAATCTACTTGTAATTTTCTACATAGGTTCGAGTATTTGAGACTTCCGAACCGCGCCTAACCTGCGCCAGCACTGCTTTAGAGCGTTAATTCGGCAATTAGTTGAACTGCGGTCAATTCATGTCGGCAAAAGGGAGACCGCTATCCGAGAACAGCCGTCCCCATGCGAACCACCATAAACATGACATAGAGAAGAGAAAGTCCCATAAAACTGAGCCGCCATACGATGCGCAGCGACTTCCCCAGTTCCATCTTCCCTTTCCTGTCGTTCTGGTATCCGCCTATAAGCCCGAAAACGATAAGAATGACCAGCAGAAGAAACCATAATCCGAACGAGCTGGAGAACAAAGAATTCCACAGCGACGCGACGGATCCGAGCAGCAGGAAGGTCGTGAGATCCATAGTAATCCGGGTGGATTTTTTCTTTTCTTTGGTTACAATATATACGATTATCCATATCAGCACAAAGGAAAGAAAAGGGAGCATAGCAAGTACCGCATATATGCTGGACAATCCGTCTATGAATGAATCCAATCCCATCATCACCCACTTTGCTCCGCAGCTTTAATCAGCCGGTATACGGTTTCATGAGTGGGCATAGACATCCCGGCCCGCTCCGCTTTTGCGAGCAGACCACCCGTGATCGCCTCAATTTCCGTCATCCTGCCCGCCGCGATATCCTGCAGCATCGAAGATCGGTTGACAGCCGTCTTCCGGCAAACTTCCAGGATTTCGTCCCATAAAGATTCTTCAACCGTTACGTGCTGTGTAAGCGCCAAGTCCCTTCCTTCCTCGAAGAGCTTCCTCATCAGCAGCAGTGAGTCCGAAGTCTCAGGCAGCTTCCCGTTAGGAATCCGGAGCAGAGCCGTCAGCGGATTAATCACCGCATTGATCAAAAGCTTGCTCCATATATGGCGCTCTATACTCTTCGACACAAAAACGTCAAATCCTGCTTGCTTTAAACAATCTTGAACCGTTTTCAAATTTATTTGCGGAACCTTCTCTGTATGCGGTTCCGTATCCTTGGCATGGATATGGCCGATCCGCGTCCAGCCGCGGCCCGTATGCGCCACTTCCGAATGCGACAAACGTCTTGCCCCCTCCGTGGTCACCGCCTGGATCATGAAGGGACGGGCTTTCTCGCTGTCCAGCTTCTCCCAGTGGCCGATCCCGTTCTGCAGCGAAACAAGCCCCGCGCCTTGCTCCATGGAAGAAATCAGATAAGACGCCAATTCTTCCGTAAAAGCCGTCTGTTTGACTGCCAAGAGAATAAACCTTGCTTCGGATCGATCCGCGGAATTCAAACCGCTCACGGCATCCGGAAAAGCGAGCGCGGGGACTTCAGCCGTTAACTCCGTCCAGCCCTCCACACGGATTCCTTTCTTGTTTACGGCTTCCGCCTGTTCCCTGCTCCTCGTAACCAGCTTTACCCGGCAGCCGGCTGCCGCCAGTTTGGCCGCAAAAAGCAGTCCGAGCGAGCCGCCTCCGACGACTTCTACCAGCATGGCCCCCACTCCTTTATCTTATTTTGCATTCGGCCCCTTATTCCTTGCTTGCATAATTCGCCATTTTTCAGCCATTCCCCGCAAGGACGGCGTAATCCTTCTTGACGCTTCAAAAAAAATAAATCCCCCCGGCAGTATACCGGAAGGATTCCCAGGAAGATCTTTAATCTATTCTCTCTAAATTACCGTTTGCGTCCATCTTGAACCTCGGCTTGCTCTCTTCCTCTTCTTCTACTAAAAAGGCCATTTTCCGGGCACGGTCCATAATTTGGATAAGTGCCTTATAATCATCGTTGACAACCCGGTAATCGGTTTCAACTTCATTGACCTGCTTGTTGAGCTGCTCGTTCTCTCTGCGGTATTTGGAAAGCTCCTCTTCCTTGTCGTTCAAAGAGCGCTCCATCTGCTTGATATGGCGCATCAGTTCCTGATAAGTCTGCTTCCACTGCCGCAGGAACCGGATTACCGCATCAATGGAAAGCGCCGCTTCCGTCACTTCACGGCCCGACGGTTCCAGAACGTCCAGAACGGCTAGCGAGGCGCCCCCTGAAATAGTAGAAACGGCCGCATGCTTCTTCAGCTGCGCTCTTTTCTGCCGCTGGGATTTCGCAATGGAAATGGCGGCCTCGTATTTCTTGCGCACGAAGCTGTTCCACCGGAACCCGCACGCCGCGGCCGTCCGCCCGATACGCTCCCCCACTTCCTCAAACGCGGCCAGTTGAGTGCTGCCTTCCCGGATATGGCGCAGCGTTACCTCCGCGAGCATCAAATCATCTTCGTCGCTCCAAGCATCCTGCCTGATTGCCGTCATGTTTTACAATCCTCCTAACCTATTGTCCAAAATAGATCACGTCCTACCGCGCATTCGACTTTCATGCCCAATCGGCCGGACCGTTCATAAGCCGGGCAGGAGATTTATCCGTGAACGGTTCCGCTCGTAATATCTCTATGCCCCTGGCAGATTTCATAGAATCTATTTGATACTATTTGGTATTTCCATTTTTTATGACACTCATACCTAAAAAGAAGACCGGTTAAGAGACAACCGAGGGAGCTTCGCCTGGAATTGGCAATGCTTGTCACAACTTTTTAACAAAGGCAGACGATTGGATGTTTACACTACAGGGTATGCTGGGTATAATGAAGATTAGATTATTTCGCATCGTGGTAGGAGAGGGGGAAGTTTTCATGGATCGCATGTTCCGAGTTCTGGGTTTCTGGACTCTGGTGATCGCCCTGATGAGTCTGGCGGGAGAAATGTATCCCATGTCCATGCTGTTCTTTTTTCAAACCGTCGTATTCGTACTACTTGGCTATCTGAAGCTGTCGGAACGTACTTACATCGTATTGTTCTGGGGCTATATGGTTATTTCGTTTACCGGATTCACGTACTGGTCCGTGTTCAAAATGCCTCTCTAATTACATACGGCGCTTGAGCAAAAAAGGTGATTCGCGATTGAACTCGCGGATCACCTTTTTTTCGTTGGACTGGAGAACCTACGTCCGCTCACCGCTAAACCGGTGTATTTGCTCCTTAAAATAAGCTGGTATGTGTACATTCCGCACCATCACATAGAACCGGGCCCCAAGAACCATGACATGTAGGGTCGGCATGGGAATTACCTGTTTTACCTATTTTACCTATTTCACCTCATTCATCTATCTCTGCTCTGGTCATAGGATATTCTTTTCATTCATTTCCCGGCTCAAAAGCTTTGCTTATCGGCTACCCGACATGACCGGCCTTCCGGTCGGCGATTGTCCGACTCCGAAGGGATCGGGCAAAACCTGCCGGATGATTACCGCATTAAGACACCGCAACGGGCGCCGGGAAAATCGGCTTCCGCGTACTTCATTCGCGGATTCAGCTTTCTTCCCGTTCAAGCGTCAGCACCTTGAACAGCTCGCTCATCCCGTCGCTGATGAGCAGCTGCCGGATCGCCCGGTTCGCCTTCGCTTCCGGGCTAAACGGATCCCGGCCGGCATGCTCCACGAGCCGGCCGAGGATGCCGCCGCGCACGAGGAACTCGCGCTGCGTCTCGTAACGGGCGACGGTCCATCCCGCCGCCCGGGCCGCGCGCATGCACGCCGTGAAATCGACGTGCGCGGTTATATCCTTACGCCCCGCGGCGGCGTAAGGATTGTCATCGGCGATATGCCGCCGATAGCACATCAGCGTCCCGTTCATCCGGTGGGACGCATAGAGCTCTCCGGCGGTATCGCCGTAGTCCACCAGCAGCATCCGTCCGCTGCGGATGCGCCCCGCGGCGCGGGTGATCCACTCCCCCGCGCCAAGATTCACTTCCGCCTGCTGCCCGTGGGCCAGGCGGATCCCCTCGCGGCCGAGATGCAGCGCGGCCGGGTGGTCTTCTCCGAGCGGCAGCCACCGCTCGGTAAAACCCGTGCGGTCGTCCCATCCGACCGCACCGAGCTCGAGCCGGCCGTCCCGGCAGCGGACGCGGTGCACCGGCATCGCGTCCGCCAGCTCGTTGGCGACGGCGAACACTCCGCCGCCGGACGGCTCGGCAAGCCACTCCGCCTCCGTCAGGAACCGGAGGCGGTCCGCATGCTCCCGCAGCATCTCCCGCTGCAGGGCGCAGTGGTACGCGCTCGATTCGATCGCCGTGATCGAAACGGACGCGTACTGCCCCGGGCTGCGGCTGCGCAGCGCGTCCAGCGCCTGCAGGGCCAGCCGGCCCGTGCCTCCGCCGAATTCGACGAATTCGACGGGGCTGCCGGACGGCAGGCTCTCGGCAAAAGCCAGCAGCTCGCCGGCGATGATCTCTCCCATCATGCTTCCCAGATTGGAGCTCGTGTAAAAATCCCCGTCCCGCCCGATTTTGGGTTCTTCGCGGCGGTAATATCCAAACTCCGGGTGATACAGACAAATCGTCATATAATCCCGAAAAGGAAGAGGTCCCTCTTCTTCTATTTTTCTTTTCAAAATCGCGACGATTTCCGGATGACCGGCCTCCGCCTCAGTTTCTCCGGTTCCCGAAGGAATGCCCCTATGACCGTTAAATTCGCTCATTTTCTCGCCTCCAGGAAAATTGTAGGGATAAAGACAAATAGAACCTGAATAGATATAATAGAAAAGGTAGAAAAGGAAGGGGATTCCCAGCATGTTCAAAGCACTCATTTCACTTTCTATAGCCATTGTCATTCCCGCCGTTCTCATATCCGGCTGTTCGGACCGTGAAGCTGCCAAGGCTGCCGTCAAAGGCGCCCTGCACAAGCAGGCGGAGATGAACGCTTTCGCTTTCGCGGGCGGGGCCGATCTTCACCTGGACGGGCTTCCGGCAGGGGACTCGTCCACACTGCCCGGGCAGCTGTTTTCGTTTCTCAAAGACAGCAAGCTGGAATGGAAGGGCGCCGCTTCCTTAAATCCGGTCCGGTGGGAATCCGATCTCAAGGCAGCTTCACGGAGCGGTTCGGCCGAACTGACGGTTCCTCTTCTTTTCCAAGATAACAAATTGTTTTTCCATATGCCACTTCTTAACCCGGATAACGAATATTTCGTAACACGGCTGGGGGTGCCCCCGGACTCTCCGGCTTCCGCAGGGGATAAGACGGGCACGGCTGCGAAAGCCGCGGCTTCTCCCGCGCTGGAGCATCTCTCCCGGCTTTCTTCCGATCTGTCCAAGCTTCTGCAGGAAGGGGCCGACGAGGCCTGGTTTGAGCATGACGGGGAAGTCAAGCTGACTGACGGTTCGGCTGCCCAGTCGTATACAGCCTCCGTAACCCGCATGAACGCCGGCGCCTGGAATAAGAAGGTACAGGAGAAGCTCCCCCGTTTCCTGGAAGCGCTGAAATCAAACGGGCTTATTTCCGAGGCGCAGGCCGCCGAATTTAGGCGTTCGGCAAGTTCGTTTAAATTATCCGCCCCAGGCAAATGGACGGTCCTTGTCGACAAGGAAGGTTTTTTACGAAAGCTCGAGATGGAATTTAAGTTTACCGGCCCCGGAGGGAATAAATCGTCCGCATCCGCCCAGACTTTCTCCTTCCATCAGTCTTTCGATGCCGTTAACCAAACACCGGAATTCCGGAAGCCGCTGCCTCGGCAAACCAAGTCTATCGATGAAGTTCTCAAGAGTCTTGGCAGCGCCGGCAAACAATAGAGCATGCTGCTTACTTTCCGCCTGCGGGAGGTAAGTATTTTTTTGAACCCGTTCTCATAGAATGGGATAATTTCGGAATTAAAGGGGTCAACACATGATTTTGAAAAAATTCACCCTCACCTTCTGCACCCTTCTGTTCGGGACAAGCCTCCTTTTTGTTCCGGTTCATGCGGAAAACAGGACGGAAGCGGAAAAGAAAGAAACCGAATCTCTTCTGCAGAAAGGGCTGACGGTCCATGAAATCGACCGTGAAATCGTCCGCCTCGCGGAGGAAGACGTGAAGCTCGGCGGTCAGCTAACCGATACAGAGAAAAAGATCGCCGCCCAGGAAATCGTCGTTAAAGATGCGAAAAAACGGGCGGGCAAGGTCATCCGCTCTTATTATGCCGGCGAGCGCGAATCGCTCTGGTCCGTCCTGCTGTCGGTCCGTTCGCTGCCGGATCTTCTCAAAACGTACGAGTATCTGGACATCATTCTCGATCATGATCACCGTTCGCTGACGGCTCATCAGGACGCCTACCGCGAGCTGGGCGCCATGAAAACCAAATTGGCGAATCAGCGCACCGATTTGCAGAAAACCAAAGAAAATTATGTTAAGCAAAAGGAGCGGATTCTCGCTCTTCAGTCCGAGTTGAACCGGGAACTGGACGCAAGCGGAAGGAGCGAACTGATTCTCGCTCTAATCCAGGAACTCAACGGACGCTGGGCACAGGAAGGACTGCCGTTGTTCCGTACATATTTCCGTTCGCTGGCCGGTGTAATGGATTATTTCCCGGAACTGTTGACACCCGGGGGCAAGGACAGTCATTTGACCCTGGAAACGGGCGGCGGCAAATTTCAAATGACCGACCATCAGCTTAACGCGTTCCTTCGCAGCAAAGACAGCAAGTTCGACGATCTAACGTTTCAGTTCAAGCCGGACGGTGTCATGGCCTTCGGCACCAAGGACGATATGGACGTCTCCATAAAGGGCACCTACGAAATGGAAAAAGACGGAGACCAGCCCGTCATCGCCTTCCGTGTGCAGGAATTAGTGTTTAACGGGTTTAAACTGCCGGATACAACGGGTAAGTCACTGGAAAAGGAATTTAATCTGCGCATTTATCCGAAGAAGCTCTTCTCCTTCGTTTCCGTGGAACAGATTACCCTGGAAGACGGACTTTTAGCCATTAAGCTCGGGCTGAACTGGTAGACCGATCCTGTCCGGCGTGATCCGCCGCTTTTGTAAGCCCAATGGTTTATTGTTCGTAAGGATGATGAGGTCCGCGGGGAAGAAGAGTCTTCTTCGGGTTAACGTGAATGCGCCGGATACGAAAGCGAGGAATTGATTATGCAGCTTAAGCCTGCCCTTATCGTGGATTTCCGCCAAGACGGATCAGCGGCTGATTTCGCCCCGTTTGATCCCGAGCTCAAAGAGACGGTCGAGCTGTTCGATCAGGATAAGGAAGTGTTTGTTTTTAACCGCGAAGAAGAGCTTGACCAAGCTAAGGAGCTGGTCAGCCGGCACGGTTATGAAGCCGAGCCGATGAATCTCGTGCTGCTTCCTCCCCATGCGGAACGGACGGGTTATTTTTCGGACTACGGGTTTGAAAGCGGAGCCGGACACCTCTACTTGTACGAACCCGGCATCGCCGTCTTCCGTCTCGGAACGGGTGCGGTACAAGATCCGGATTCGCCCATGAAAACCGCATCCGAAGCGGAACCGGAGCTGGCGCGGCGGCAGATGGACGAATACGTGATCGCCCGGTTTCACGAAGCGGACGGTCTTCACTTCGTGGTTGACCGCCAGCATGACGAACTGATGGACCGGACTGCCCGCGCTTACGGTTGTACGGTGCATTTTATCATCTCATGATTAACGAATGCTGTACCGGAAACCTCCGGCAGGCACAACAAAAAGCGGCAGGCTTTAGGCCCGCCGCTTTTGTTATGCGCTACAGCAGATCGGCCGCCAGTTGGGCGAGGTGGGAGCGCTCGCCTTTTTCCAGCGTGACGTGTCCGCTGATTTCTTCCTGCTTGAACCTCTCGACCGCATAGGTCAAACCGTTGCTGGCCGCGTCCAGGTAAGGATGATCGATCTGACCGGGATCTCCCAGCAGAACGATTTTGCTGCCTTCGCCTACCCGGGATACGATCGTTTTCACTTCGTGTTTCGAAAGATTCTGCGCTTCATCGATAATAATAAACTGTCCCGGAATCGAGCGACCGCGGATATAAGTCAGGGCTTCGACCTGAATACTGCCGAGCCCGGCGAGTATTTTCTCGATATCGCCCGCTTTTTTCGTATCGAAGAGAAATTCCAGGTTATCGTAGATCGGCTGCATCCAAGGCCGGAGCTTCTCGTCCTTCTCGCCCGGCAGGTAGCCGATATCTTTCCCCATCGGAACGACAGGACGCGCGATCGTCAATTTTTTGTATTTACGCTCGTCTTCCACTTTGAGCAGTCCCGCTGCCAGCGTCAGCAACGTTTTGCCGGTGCCGGCCTTGCCCGAAAGGGTGACGAAGGAAATGTCGTCGTTCAGAAGCAGCTCCAATGCCATCCGCTGCTGAGCGTTGCGTGCGGCGATTCCCCACACCGGTTCATTCGACAAGAAGAGCGGTTCCAGCTTTTTGCCGTCGGACGACGTTTTGAGCAGCGCCGATTTCGAGGTGCCCAGCTCATCCCGGAGAATGACGAATTCATGCGGATTGAGCCGGTAGCCCAGATTCAGCGTAGGCACGCTCAGAAACCGGAACGAGTAAAACTCGTCGATGACGGACGGATGGACATGAAGCGTCGTGCAGCCCGCATACATTTCGTGATCGGATACGACACGGTCGCTCAAGTAGTCCTGTGCGGTCAGACCGAGCACATCCGCCTTAATACGGACGAGCATATCCTTACTGACCAGGATGACGGGCCGCGGCTCAGATTTCGTCTGTTCCTCCGTCCGGTAATTTAGCGCCACCGCTATAATCCGGTTATCGTTCGTCACCTCGGCGAAGACTTCCTGCATTTTATTGAAGCTCTTGTGATTAAGCTCCACTTTCAGGCTGCCTCCGCTGTCGAGCGTAATTCCGTCATGCAGCCGTCCCCGTGCCCGCATCGCGTCCAGCAGTCTGGAAACCATCCGGGCGTTGCGTCCGATTTCGTCGGCGTTGCGCTTCTTGGAATCGATCTCCTCCAGCACGACGGCCGGAATGATGACCTCGTTATCTTCAAAAGAAAACATCGCGTTCGGATCCTGCAGCAGTACGTTGGTATCGAGCACGAAAATTTTTTTCATTCCCGAAATTCCCTCCCGAATCTGTAATGTTTACGGGGTTACCACGATACGGCCCCTGGGGAAAAGCTACAGGCTTACATCCTTTCCGCGGATCGGTATCCGGCGGTTACGGCGGCTACATCCAGCTCTCGGTTCTTTCCCGTCGTCCGCCCGCATCCCCCGATTCCGCAGAAAGCGGCATTTTCAGACAAAGCGCCAAAGTGACAAAAAGCCCGGGCACAAAAGTGCCTAGGCTTTTTTCATCGCTTCAAATACTTGTCCGTCCAGCTTGTCGGCTGCACGTTTGTCATAAGTTTTCTCGAATTCAGGGTCTACGGAAATACGGGCGCCGTAGAACATCGCGTCGCGAACGACACGGATATTCAGATCATAGCAGGCCAGCTTGAAGGGAACCCCTTCAAGAACTTCGGCCGCCGGCGCGGCTTCCGCGTAAATAGCGTGTACGGTCCCCGCGGCAATCATCGTCACGGTAGCCGACGGGCTTTTCTCCAAGTTAGCAATCAGACGTGAGCGCTTGTCAACAGCAAAGCGTATTCTTCCCGGGTCCGGGGCATATACCCACGAAATGGCATTGGCCGTAGGTGCTCCCGTTTCCGAGTCGATCGTATGCAGCAGGACGAGCTTTTCCTTGTGAAATTCCGCAATCAATTGTTCCGAGAGAGCTGTAATTTCTTCCGCCATGCCTGCAGCGCCTCCTGCATCATTTTAAATAAGTGCTGTTAGCGAACCAAGGCCCGCCTGATTTCATTATATCATATGGAAAAAGCTTCACGCTATGTACAACAGCGGTCAGGCACGGATTCACACTCCTTTAGCGACAGATACAACCATTGTATTCGTCTCCACAAGGAAGATATGTCACCCTTGTCTATCCGGGCGTGAAAAAGATCGCTAGTTATTCGTTATATTTGGGGTTGGAACCGATATCGGCAAGCAGGCGCCCGGCTTGCTCACGGTCGAAAAAGACGGAATGCTTCTCCCCCTGCCGCACATAGTCGATCCGAAGACGGTACTCATCCGCCTCTGTTCTTTCAAATTCGCTTACACCATGATCTTCCCGCAAAATCTCTTCGAAGAAGTCGGCCGTTTTCCCTGCCGCCTCGTCAAGAGGTCTTGCATCGGCCACAATGCGGATCTGCAGCCAGTTGAACAAAGCGTCCTGAAGCGTCATAGAATTCGGCCCCCCGGTTTGAAATCAAATTTGGCACAACCTTGTCGTCGTTACTGACCCGTTTGTCCGGAGTCCTTCTTCTTGCGTCTTCCCTCGACAAAATAACGGATCCGCAGAATCAGCATAAGCAAAATCGCTACGGCGAGCGAAGGGACAATCGGAATTTGCGGTCCGAGCACCTGGAAAAACGTAAGCATAAACGAACCCAGCGCAAGCAGGACGTAAACGATCAGCGCTTTCAAAACCGGCAGTCTGCGTGTACGGAAAACCTTGTTATACACGAAGGACATCATGATGAAGATGATGAGGCACGTCAGCCAAAAATTTTCGGCGAACCATTGGTACATTACGCTGCAACCCCCTTTGTATAGTTAAAAAAGAAGGGAAATAAGGCGAAGGAACACAAATTCCCGCTTATTTCCCTTCGTAGGTGAAAAGATGGATTCAGTTAAGCTTACGCGTTGGCGTCAGCGGTTTTGCGCTGCTTCTCCGCGCGTTCACGCTCGTTCTTGTTCAAGATCTTCTTGCGAAGACGGATCGACTTCGGCGTGATTTCGCAATACTCGTCATCGTTCAGATATTCGAGAGCCTGCTCCAGAGAATAGATTCTCGGAACTTTCAGCTTAACGGTATCATCTTTCCCTGCGGAACGGATGTTGTTAAGCTGTTTTTCTTTACAAATGTTAACGACGATATCGTTATCGCGCGTATGCTCGCCAACGATCATGCCTTCGTACACTTCAGTAGCCGGCGTTACGAAGAGCGTACCGCGGTCTTCGATCGACATCAGGCCGTAAGTGGTGGCTACACCGTTCTCCATGGAAACCAGCACGCCTTCGTGACGGCCGCCGACACCCGCGCCGGCATAAGGGCCGTAGCTGTCGAAAGCATGGTTCATGATGCCGTAACCGCGTGTCAGCGTCAGGAAGTTCGTCCGGTAACCGATCAAGCCGCGGGCCGGGATCAGGAATTCAAGGCGAACGTTGCCGTTGCCGTGGTTCACCATGTTCACCATTTCGGCTTTGCGCGTTCCGAGGCTTTCCATTACGGCGCCCATGCTGTCTTCCGGTACGTCGATCAGAAGACGCTCGATCGGCTCCATTTTCTGGCCGTCGATTTGACGGATAATGACTTCCGGCTTGGAAACTTGAAGCTCGAAGCCTTCACGGCGCATATTCTCGATGAGAATACCGAGGTGAAGCTCGCCGCGTCCCGATACGATAAACATATCCGGGCTGTCGGTTTCTTCCACACGCAGGGAAACGTCCGTTTCCAGCTCGTTGAACAGACGCTCGCGAAGCTTGCGGGATGTCACCCATTTGCCTTCGCGGCCTGCGAAAGGACTGTTGTTGACGATGAACGTCATTTGCAGAGTAGGCTCGTCGATTTTCAGAACCGGCAGTGCTTCCGGGTTAGCCGGATCGGCAATCGTTTCACCGATGTTGATGTCCTTAATACCGGAGATGGCGATAATGTCACCGGCGCCCGCCTGCTCGATTTCAACACGCTTCAAGCCTTGGAAACCGAACAGTTTCTCGATGCGCGCTTGCTTCATTCCGCCTTCGCGGGTCATAACGGCCACGGGCTGGCCTTGCTTGATGATACCGCGGTTCACACGGCCGATCCCGATTCTTCCGAGATATTCGTTAAAGTCCATCAGGGTAACGAGGAATTGAAGAGGCTCGTCCACGCTTTCCGTCGGATGCGGGATATGGCTGACGATCGTCTCGTAAAGAGCCAGCATATTCTCGCCTTGAGAATCAGATTCCAAGCTGGACGTGCCCTGCAGAGCGGATGCGTAAACAACCGGGAATTCCAGCTGATCGTCATTGGCGCCCAGTTCGATGAACAGATCCAGTACTTCATCAATGACTTCGAGCGGGCGAGCGTTCGGACGGTCGATTTTGTTCACGACGACAACCGGAGTCAGGTTCTGCTCGAGTGCTTTACGAAGCACGAACTTCGTCTGAGGCATCGTTCCTTCAAAAGCATCGACGACCAGAAGAACACCGTCAACCATTTTCATAATCCGTTCCACTTCTCCGCCGAAATCGGCGTGTCCGGGAGTATCCATGATGTTAATCAGGTGGTCTTTATAGTTAATGGCCGTATTTTTGGCAAGAATGGTGATGCCGCGTTCCCGTTCCAAATCGCCGGAATCCATGGCGCGTTCCTGAACGGCTTCGTTCTCGCGGAATGTACCGGACTGTTGGAGCAGCTTATCAACTAGCGTGGTTTTACCGTGGTCAACGTGGGCAATGATCGCGATGTTGCGGATTTTCTCTCTGGGAAACATAAAGGTAGGTCCTCTCTCCTTGGGCGCTGCGCGCTTTTATTGAATGGCAAAGCCGTGATGCTTGGCAAAAACGTTGTGATACCGTATGTGACGCGGAAGACCGTAAGCCTAAAGCCTCGGCCGTTCCGGGGAACATGCCTGTCTGAGACAGCTTTGACAGCTTTGTATACCGGGCGGTCTGCCGGGACGGCTGCAAGAACCGTAAAAGCATCCGACCGGGCTCTGTTTCAAAATAAGCGCCGGATGCATTCCGACGCTACAACGTTCCGATTATACGCGATAGAACTTCTAAAAGCAAGATTTTTCGGCAGTAAAAGAGGTTTTCTCCTCCGATTTCCACTCTATTTTACACGCTACCAGATTCTTTTGCCTGATACGATCAGTACGACGCCTGCCGCCAGCAGAAGCACGATAAACACGTAGATGCTCACCGTAAACACCAGGTTGAAGAGCAGCAGCACTACGGAGACGAGCGCGAGTCCGATGGCAATCATCCGCAGCCCGTTATCCCGGCCTTTTTCGAAATAGACGAGTTCATAGAGCCCGACCGCGATCCCGAAAATGAATCCCGGCCACAGAATGGACATGAGCCCCCAGCCGAACAGGCTGCACAGGAAAAAGAGAATACCGTACGTAACGAGAACGCCGCCCGGAAAAACCGCCGCGGATGGCAGTGTCCGGTTGAAGACGAGGGCGTGCAGCACAAGGCCGGGCAGCACGAGCAGCACAAGCGGCCACAAAAGCGCCCCGATGAACGTGAAAACGCCGATTTTTCCGAGCAGCAGAACTAGAGCCACCCCGACAAGAATGATTCCCATAGATAACGGTTTGTTCGACATCTGCGATCCCCCTGTATTCGGACGACACCTTGACGGATAGCGGATCTGCGGATTGCCGGAATTGCGGCGAGGTTTCCTGATCGCCATCTCCGTATCTTGGAAGTCCGGCAGTCCGCCCCTCCGCGTCCGCGGGCAATTCCGCCCGGTATCGACACGCTTTTTATTTCCAGTTTATCGCAAACGGGAAATGCTGGCTAGAGCCAATCCTCGGGCGGAAATGCGGAGAAGCTATTCTTTTATCGATTCAAAAGAGGCGTCGTAGAGCCGGAACATCGTTTTGTAGCCGGACTCGTCGACTTTAATGCCCACGTCGAGTCTGCCCTTGATTTTAAGGGGACCTGACGTGTAGCGCAGCTTCGTCTCCTTCGGCACGAATACGATCATAATCTTGTTCCAGTAAGTCTCGTCCCCGTTGTCAAAAGGGCATTCCGCCCCGGGCGCGGGAATGAGCAGAAACCAGTGCTTGTCGAAGGACAGGACTTCGCCCATAAACCCGCGGATCTCTACGCTTTTGCCGTTGAGATCCCAGAATTTATTCGACGGCGTCGCCTGTTTCTCGTCGTCGAAGAACTCCGTCCACTTCAGCACGGGGGACGAAGATTTGGCCGGGGCCGCCGTCGGCTTCGCGGCGGCCGGAGTCTTGTCCGCGGGGCCGTTCCCGGCGGACGCATTCTTCTGCGGCGGCGCGCTTGCCGCAGGAGCGGTCCCGGCGGCCGTGCCGCCGGAAGGAGCCGCCGACGGCTGCACGGAGCCGCCCGCTGCTGCCGCGCCCGGCGCAGGGCTCTGCCGCGGAGCCGTTCCCGGCGATGCGGATGATGCGGGCGCTCCGCCCGCATCGCCGGCAGCCGGCGGCAGGCCGCCCGGGGCGCCTGTGCCTGTGCCGGTCGGGGCGGGCGTCCCCTCCGGCGCGGCGCTTCCCGCGGGAGGCGCTGCCGCGGACGGGGACGCGGCGGCGTCTGCCGGCGTCTGCGCGGCCGATGCGGAGCCGAACGACTGCGCGGCAGTCTTCGGCGCCTCTTCTTTGCCGCAGGCGGATGTCAGGAGCGCGGCGGCGAGAATCGTCAAAACCGTGCGGGTATACTTCATTATGGATCTCCTCCTACATAAGGGAATGGAATTGCTGTCCGGTCTTTCGGACAGCGCGGCGGCGGCGCTGCCGCAGCCGGATCAGGAACGGAACAGATACAAGGGGTCCACCCGGTAAACCTGCCAGGCCGGAATCGCCGAAGCGGCTATGCCGAGCAGGACGGCTCCTCCCGCAAGCAGCAGCTCGCCGGGCGCAAGCGACCATGGATCGATCTGGATTCCCGCGAAGTCAAACAGCAGGGAGCTTCCGGCGGCTCCGGCGCTATGGCCGAGCAGAAGGCCGACAAGCAGACCTCCCGCGGTCAGAAAAACCCCTTCGCCGACAAGCGCCGCCCACACGTACCGTCCCGGTTTGCCGATCAGGCGCAGCAGCGCGACATCTTTGCGGCGTTCGCTTGCCGCCGCCAGCAAAGAAAGCAGCAGGGTCAAAGCGGCCAAAAGGACGCAAAGGTACGTAACGATCTGCACGACCTGCGTGCCTTTATCCACCACATTGACGACGTCCGCTACGGCCTTGCCGGTATACATGGCCTGAAGGCCCGTCATTGCGTCGTATTTGTTTTTGAGCGCCTGGGCTCCGAGAAGCGATTTCGGCTTCACCATAAGCGCCGTCACTTCGCGGTCGTGCTGCGCTGCTTCCCCGTGGACCGCCCAGGCGTAGTCCAGTGTCGTGAACACGGCACGATCGTCGGGAGAGTGCAGAGGCGGCAGGATGCCGACGACTTTGTACGAGAAAGCTTCATGCTCGTCATGCTCGTTATGCTCGTTATGCTCGCCTTGTGCGCCCTCATGGCTTGCGTCCGCATGCCCCCCGCTCTCTTCCTCATGGTGCTCCTCCGCATGCTCTCCCGCCGCTTCGGCGGAATGGACAAGGCCGTGCCCGCCCTTGAACGTATCTCCCACATTCAAGCCGAGCGTACGGGCGGCATGTGAGCCGATAACCGCTTCGCCGAGCCCGTCGTACAAGCTTCCTGACGCGAGCTGTTTATCTCCGTACCGGACGGCGAAATACCGGGCGTCTACGCCTACTATGGGATAACCGTTCAGATTATCTCCCGTCGTTATGGCGAAAACTTCCTCCGCCTCGGCTTCTTTCTTCACCTGCTCATATAAGGCGTTCGGAATATTCCCGGTCGGCGCCCCGATATGATAGTAGGTGCTCATCGCAAGCTGGGTCTTGCTCCCCTCCGCGCCCATCGTAATCTCGAACGGACCGTATCCTTTCTCAGCGCCTTTCTCCACGCCTTCGTTCCACATCAGCACGAACAGCAGCAAAGCGGCCGTCAAGGCGACCGAAAGCATCGTTAAGACCGATAATGTCTTACGGTGAAGCGCATTGCGCCAAATAACCCGGAAAACACTCATCCCAGCTTTTCCCCTTTCCATCCGGACGTCCCCGAGGGTTCAGCTATATCTCCCGGCAAAATACGGTCACGACCAGGCCCGCCCGCCGGGCGGATCGCTTCCTTCGGCGTGTACCACTCGTTAAGCTCCCCGATGTGCGTCCTGGTCCGGAACCCGGCCGCCAGCTCGAGATCATGGGTCACGACCAGCAGCGTCGCATTCGAGGATGCGGTAAGCTCGAGGAGAAGCCGCATCACGTCCTCGGCCGTTTCCCGGTCCAGGCTTCCCGTCGGCTCATCGGCCAGCACGATTTTCGGGCTGCGGATCAGGGCCCGGATCATCGCCACCCTCTGCTGCTGTCCGCGGGACAGCTGACCGGGCAGATGATTCATCCGGTCGGCAAGTCCGACGCGTTCGAACCATTCCGCTGTGAGTTCCCGCTTACGCGGTTTAGGCATTTTCACGGGCAGGGCCAGCTCCACGTTCTGCCTCGCTGTCAGCGAGGCCATGAGGTGAAAATCCTGAAAGATGATTCCGACCTTCTCGGAACGGAAGCGGTCGCGCTGGGCCTGGGATTGGGCATGAAGAGGCACATCGTCGACAGTTATCTGCCCTTCGTCCGGGGCGAGTACGCCGCAGAGCAGATGGAGCAGCGTACTTTTGCCGCTTCCGCTGGGACCGGTTAACGCAAGCTGCGCGCCTTCCCCCACTTCCCATTCCGGAACGGATAAAATGGGGAGCTCCCCTTCGCCGGGCAGCCGGAACTGTTTTTTAACGCCTGTAAGCTTAATCATCATGTATCAGCCTCCATTGAAAACGGACAGGAGCTTCATGCCCCTGTCCGTCGGATGATGCCGGTACTGCTCCGCCCGGCCGATTATTTCAGCTTGATCCGCTCGGAGAGCGCGTCCCATGTCAAGTTTTTGCCCGTAAGCTTGTTGAATGCTTCCAGCGGGAGATAGAGGACGTTGTTGTCGATGTTCGCTTTGAAGCCGCTTGGCTGGCCGTTCAAGGCCGCTGCCTGCGTATCGATGTTTACGGAAAGATTGACGCCGCCCGCGCTCAGAACGACTTCTCTTGCATCCCCGTTCCATTTCACTTCGGCGCCCAGCGTTTCAGCCAGCGCTCTGGCCGGATAAAGTACCGCACCTTCGCGGGTCACTTTGAATTTCGGGTACGCATATTCGCTCTGCAGCTTGTCTGTCGCCGCTTTCAGATCGATACCCGCCACGGAAGCCACGGCGCGCGCGATTTCGGTGTTGTCGATCTGGCCTTTGACCTTCTCGGCGATAGGACCGTAAGCCCATACGCCCACGTCGACGGCGGAATGACCGTGTCCGGACCAGCCTACAAGGTAGCGCTTGGACATTACGGCGTTAAATGCGCCTTCCTGCTTGTACGAAGAGCCGTCTCCGGCGAGAATGAATTTCGCTTCGTCGTCGGTCAGATCCGTATGGCCGGTATATTTGGCTACGAGCGCTTTCACGTCTTCGACGGTTTTGGCGTTTTTGAGCTCTCCGCCGATCAGTTCCGACGATTTTTGCTGGTCGTCCCAAGCGTCCACGTTGATCTCGTAAATGTTGTCACGGGAAAGCGAGAGACCGCCTGTTTCGTGATCCGCCGTTACGACGACGGACGTGTTACCGTCTTTTTTCGCAAATTCCATGGCGACTTTAACCGCTGCGTCGAAATCGAGCATTTCCTGCACGACGGACGGCAGATCGTTCGCATGACCCGCATGGTCGATGCGTCCGCCTTCCACCATCATCGTAAATCCTTTCGGATTGGCGGAAAGAATGTCGATCGCTTTGCTGGTCATTTCCGCGAGATTAGGGACGGTGTTCGTGCGGTCCAGCACATAATCCACGTGGGAGTTTCCGAACAGGCCGAGCGCTTTTCCGGTTTTGCCGTCCAGCGATGACAGCCCCTGCTTGTCGTACACGACTTTGTAGCCTTCTTTTTCGAAGTCCGGAATGATCGTTTTGTCCGTCCGCTTGCCCTTCTCGTCCTTGCTCAGGAAAAACTGCTTGCCGCCGCCGAACAGCACGTCCACATTCCCGTCGTTCAAATATTGGGACGCGATGGCGCTCTCGTTGTCGCGGTTGCGCACGTGAGAAGCGTAAACGGCCGGTGTAGCGTGAGTGATACGAGCGGTGGTGACGAGTCCCGTCGCTTTGCCCGCCAGCTCGGAAGCTTCGATCACGGAAGCGAACGGCTTGGACACGTCTTCGTTCGAAACGCTGATCGCGGCGTTGTATGTTTTATTGCCCGTTGCGAAAGCCGTTCCCGCCGAAGCGGAGTCCGTCACTTCACCGGAAACGATTGTGCCGCCGTCTTCTCCCCGGTCCGCATATGTAGTGGCTTGTCCGACGTAGTAGGAGTCGAGCTCCAAATGATCCTTGCCCAGCTTATTTTTGGAAAACGTACGTCCGGCCGACACCTGGGCCGGTCCCATTCCGTCGCCGATCAGCACGATCACGTTCTTGGATACCGCCTTCTGTTCTTTCTCTGCAGCCGTTGTGCCTGCGGCCAGTGCGCCGCTTGCCAGCGTGAATGGAAGAAGTGCGATTGCCGTTCCGGCAATCATCGAACGATGAATGATCTTTTTCAAAAGAATCCCCTCCGACTTTAAGTTCCCAACAAGTCTCATCGTACGGCTTTACTATTTCCGACAGTTAAAAGAAAACGCGCAAGTTTGTTAAATTAAGGGGATACTATTAAGCCGATGTAAAAAGGGGATACTACCGGTAACCAGAAGGACAGGAGAACGGAGATGGCTACGAACCGGAAATCCAAGAAAAAACCGCTCTGGACCCGAGACTTTGCGGTAACCTCCCTTTCGAACCTGCTTTTATTTTTCAGTTTTCAGCTGCTCATTCCGACCATTCCGCTTTATGCGGCCGGTATCGGCGGCGGGCAGACCCAGATCGGGCTTGCCATGGGTACTTTTACCGTCGCCTCTCTGCTGACGCGCCCCTTCGCGGGCAGAGCGCTGGACACGATCGGCCGGAGGCATGTGCTTTCCGCGGGGCTCGCCTTGTGCGGGCTGGCCGTGCTCGGTTATTCGGCGGCCGCCGTTGTCGCCATGCTGCTCGCGCTCCGATTTATTCACGGAATCGGCTGGGGAATTTCCACCACCTCGCTCGGGACGGTGATTTCGGATATCATCCCTTCCGAGCGCCGGGGCGAAGGGATGGGCATCTACGGATTGTCCAATACGATGGCGATGGCCCTGGCCCCCTTGACGGGCTTGTGGATCGCCGCGGAGTACGGCTTTCACCCGTTGTTCATTTTCTCCACCGCCCTCGCTTTCTCGGCTTTGCTGCTCTCCTTGTTTATCAGATCGGGGCGTAAAAAACCACCCGCTTCTTCCCGCCCCTTCTCATGGCGCGGGTTCCGCGAAGGGCTGATCGAGCCGGGGGCGCTGCTTCCGTCCCTTCTGCTGTTCTGTACGGCCGTCTGCTACGGCGGAATCGTCACTTTCCTCACCCTGTTCGGTAAGGAAGCCGGTATCGGCAACGTCGGCTGGTTCTTCGTCTGCAATGCGGTCATGCTGCTAATCACCCGTCCGCTGACGGGACTGGTTTATGACCGCAAGGGGCCGGCGTGGGTGCTGTTTCCGGGCGCCTTCTTTACCGGCGCGGGTCTGTGGCTGCTCTCCTACGCCCATTCCGCGTCGTCGCTTGCCGCAGCTGCGGCTGTCTTCGGAGCGGGATTCGGCTCCGTGCAGCCCGCCCTGCTGGCGTGGACGATCGACCGGACGGAGCCGTCCCGAAGGGGAGCGGCCAACGGCACGTTCTACTCCGCCAACGATCTGGGCATCGGGACCGGCTCGATGCTGCTCGGCGCGTTCGCTTCTCTTGTCGGCAGCTACGGGGCCGCCTATCGCTGGTCCGTGCTGCTCATCGTGCTGCTGATCGTCATTTACAGCGTCTATCTGCTGCTGACACGGCGCAAAAGCGCGCAGCTTAAAGCCGCATAAAGCGGCTTAACCAGACGCTTGGTAAACTCGGGGCACGCCGCGAAGAACAAAACGGCTGACAATCCCGCGCAGGCAGGGTCCCGGCGCACCGTGCGACATCGCATGACGCCGTCAACCGCCTGCACCACAGCCGCTGCAAGCTGGCCCTGCATTAGTCGCAGGCTCGCCAAATTACCCGAACCCAAATAAAACCGCCGTTACTCCGGGAGCAACGGCGGTTTTTGGTGCGCGAGGCGCGTGAAACGGCCGAGATTGCAGATGCAACCGGCTTGCCCGCAGTCTACTTGCTTCTGGCCGAAATAATTTCTTCCGCACGGCGGGAGCGGTGTTCTTCCGTAATGGCCGGACACGTGTAACAGTAGGTGTCCGTCAGCTTGTAATACAGACAGCAGCGGTATTTCATGCGCACTGTTTTGCCTGCGTTATAAACGTCCGGCACAAACTTGAAAGGAAGATCCAGCGGGTGCCGGTCCCGAATTCCCGAACATTCGAACCAGGCAGGGTCCGAGACTCCGACGATATATTCATAGTCTTCCCGGAGAAGGAGTTTAAGCTCCTCCGTGGCAGCCGTATCCATCCAATTTTGATAGCTTCTATGCAGCGTTAATGCGGCGTATGACCACTGGGAATGCTTATCTATCCCAGTCAGTTCCCGGAGCCTCTGAAACACGGGCTTCATATAAGAGTCGAACAAGCCGCCGACCAAATGTGCCCGCCTCTCTTCCCGCGAAAGTTCCGGCACCGCAAAGGTTGAGGGGCTTCCCTGCAGATGCAGGTAGAACGATTCTTGATCGTACTGGATGGACGTTGAAGCCGGATCCAGCGGCAAAGCGATGTTATGGTGCGACATGGCGTGAAGAAAAGCGGCCGGTATCAGGCTCAGGTAGCTCGATAGAGTGGCGCCGATTGCGCGAAGGTGTTCGGTTTTATACACGTCCTTGTAATGCCCGATCATTTCCTGCAAGCCTTCCTGCAAAAAATCGCTTCCTCCGGTCGTTTTCTCAAGGAGTTTCTCTCCGCCTAGAAGGACGCGAAACTGTTTGGCATAAAATTCCTGGAATTTCGCCGGATCTTCCGTCCATGCGTGATGGTTTTCCGTCTGCACATCTCTCACCCCCTGTAAAATCAGCCTGCCGGGTCGGCAGAATCCTGTTTACAACGACTTCTCATAAATGAGAACCATTATCACTGATGAACAGTTTACCATATCGTACACAGCATGAAAAGACCGGCCCCTGAAGGACCGGCCGTTTGAATGATCAGACTCCGCATACACCTTGAAAAAGCAGGCTAGACTGCGATGCCCTGTCAGAACACGGTTTTTCTTTTGGCCGGAAGCAGCCATTTTTTCAAGAGACCGATGCCAACGACCAGAACGGCCCCCAGCCACGGAACCGGCCAATGCGGCCATTCCCCGAGAAGCCAACCGCTCAGCTTCGCATCGCTGAGGAACATCTCTCCGGCGGTAAAGCCCAGAACGGCCGCCCCCATGTAAATGAGCACCGGCATCTTTTCCAGAAGCTCCACGACAACGGCGCTTCCCCAGATGATGATGGGAATGCTCAGCCCGATCCCCAGGATCAGAATGGTCAGATTATTCCCGGCAGCAGCGGCAATCGCCAGCACATTGTCCAAACTCATGACGAAATCGGCCGCAATGATCGTCCAGACCGCCTTCGACAGGGTGCTGGCCTGCAGGACGGACGAATGAGCATCGTTGTCCATCAACAGCTTCACGGCGATCCAGAGCAGGAATACCGAGCCTGCCGCCTGGATAAAGGGGATTTTCAGAACGCCCACGGCGATAATGGTCAAAATGAGCCGCAGGGCGATCGCGCCGAACGCTCCCCACCATACGGCCTGCCTGCGCTGCGCGGCCGGCAGATTTTTGCTTGCCATCGCGATGACGACGGCGTTGTCTCCGCTGAGTACGATGTTGATCAGCATGATTTGCAGAAACAGTCCAAGCTGTTCGAGCACACCGCTTCTCCCCTTCCGCTTCAGGCTCCACTCGTAGTCAAAGCAAAGCCGCCTAAGCCTAGAGCTTAAAGCTGCCCGCGGCCGGCCGCGGCCTCACATCGCCGGATCGGACACCCCTTCCTTTTCCTTATCCGTCCGTGACGGAAGGAATCAGAAATAGGCGTCCTCTTCCGCCTTATCCTCAGGAGTCACGACGACGGTTTCCGCCTCCTGCGCAGCTCGCAGGATCCATTCCTCTAGCTGCGGAAGGCCTCTTTCGATCGCTTCGATGACCCGGAGGTTCGGGTTGGTGCTCGGCGACGGCGGCAGGAACAGCGTACAGCAGTCTTCGTAAGGCTGAATCGATAACGTATACGTATCGATTTGCTCGGCCATGCGGATGATCTCCTTCTTGTCCGTCGCAATCAAAGGCTGCAGGACAGGAAGCGATACGGCCCGGCCGATCGCATTCAAGCTCGGCAGCGTCTGGCTCGCCACCTGCCCGAGACTTTCTCCCGTCACCAGCGCCAGCGCCTTCTCCCGCTCCGCAATCGTCTCCGCAATGCGGTACATGGCGCGGCGGAGAATGGTGACGAGCAGATTGTCCTTGTACGCGGCATAAATCGACGTCTGCACCTCGGTGAAAGACACGAGGTGCAGCTTGATGCTTCCGCCGCTGTACGCGGACAACTTGCGGGCCAGCTGGATCACCTTCTCCTTGGCCCGCTCGCTCGTGTACGGGAAGCTGTGGAAATGCACCGCTTCCAGCTCAAGACCCCGGCGCATCGCCTGCCAGCCCGCCACCGGGCTGTCGATCCCGCCGGAGAGCAGGAGCACGGCTTTGCCGTTCGTGCCGAGCGGGTAACCTCCCGCTCCCTCGAAGGTCTCCACGAACAGCAGCGCCCCTTGCTCCCGAAGCTCCACCCTCAGGGTCGTTTCGGGGCTGCGCACATCTACGCTGAGCTCCGGACAAGCCCGGAGCACGGCGCCGCCGACGATCCGGTTCATTTCCAGCGTATCGAACGGAAAGCTTTTATCCACGCGCTTGACTTCCACTTTAAACGTCTGCGGACGCTTCACGACTTTCTTCATAAGCGCGACCGCCACCGCCTGAATCGCTTCGCTGTCGGATGGAGCCGTGTACACGGGACTGTATGTTTCAATACCGAACACTTTCGAGACGGCTTTGCCTACATCTTCGGCGGGCGCATCGGAGAGCCGGATATACACCCGGCCGTATTCGGTCACCAGCTTGACCTGCGCAAAGGGCGCAAGAACGCCACGGAGCTGGCTGACGACCTTTTTTTCAAACCGCGAGCGGTTTTTGCCCTTCAGCATCATTTCTCCGAAACGGACGAGCAGCAGATCGGGCTTCAAAGGAGACATCATGGTCAGCGTCCCCCTTTCGTCCGCGCAGACACCGGTACGAGATCGGCGATTACGCCGCGGAGCGCTTCTACGAACCGGCGGGCATCGTCTTCCGAATGCTCTTCGGTCCAGCTGACCCGCAGGCCGCTTGAAGCATGCGCCCGGTCCAGCCCCATGGAGAGCAGCACTTTGCTCGGCTCCGGCTCTCCCGAAGAACAAGCCGACTTCGTTGATATATATATGCCCCGCTGCTCCAAAGCATGTACGACAACTTCGGAATTCATGCCCGGGTAAGTAAAATGAACGAGATGGGGCGCCATGTCTTCTTCTTCGCGGGAACCTGTCAGAGCCAGCCCGGGAAGCCCGAGAATGCCTTCGACCGCAATGGTGCGGAAAGCCCGCTTACGCCGGATGTCTTCTTCCAGATTATCGGTGGCGATCCGAAGCGCTTTAGCCATCCCGACGATCAGGGGCACGTTCTCGGTGCCGGAGCGTATTCCCTGCTCCTGGCCTCCCCCGGCAAGCTGGGCCTGAAGGTCGATGCCCGTCCGCTTATAGAGGAAGCCCGCTCCTTTGGGGCCTTTGAACTTGTGAGCGGACGCGCTCATCAGGTCGATGCCCAGCTCGTCCGGAGAAAGAGGCAGCTTGCCTACTCCCTGTACGGCGTCCACATGAAACAGCACGGTCTGCTTCTCTCGCAGCCACCGGCCGATCTCTCCGATCGGCTGTATCCGCCCCATCTCGTTGTTCACATGCATGACGCTGACGAGAATGGTCTCCCCGGTGACGGCCGCCTTCAGATCCTCCACACGGACTTGGCCCGTTTCGTCTACGGGAAGAACCGTCACTTCAAAGCCTTCCGCCTGCAATTGACGGAAAGCCTCCGTTACGGAAGCGTGCTCGACAGCTGTTGTAATCAGATGACGGCCCCGGCTGCGGTACCGGTAAGCCGCTCCTTTGATGGCCAGATTGCTGCTCTCCGTACCGCCCGACGTAAAAATGATTTCTTCCGGCCGGGCCTTAAGAGCGGAGGCAATCACCTCGCGGCTCTTTTTAACCAGTTTCTCGGCGTCCAGGCCGAATTTATGAATCGAAGACGGATTGCCGAAATGCTGGAGCATCACGTCCGCAACCGTCTCCGCCACTTCCTTGTAAGGCTGGGTTGTTGCCGCGTTATCCAAATAAAGCATCTATCTCTGTCCTTTCTAATAGAAAAAAAGATCGCGTTAAAGGTTGTGCCTGTCACGTGCATATTCCTCATTAAATCGCAAAACCACCCCGAACACAAGCCGCCTTTATCATCAAAGCAAGCCGATTGCCTTTTCCAAGATCGCTTCCGCACCTTGCCGGACCTTCTGTAAAAAAAGAAAGAAGCGGCCTCTCCAGCCGGAGAAACCGCTTCTTTCCAACGTTATTAAGGCTTAAGTAAATTCCCGATCGTACCGTTCCTTGGCATTCATAACCTTTTTCACATACTGCTGAGTTTCATTCGGCAGCAGATGCATTTTCTCTAGTAAATCGGAATCGTTTTTGATCCCCAGCTTGTTGACCCGTCCGGGTCCCGCGTTATAGGCCGCCAAAGCGACGCCGACATTTCCGTCGAAACGCTTAAGCTGGTAGGACAAGTACTGCGCTCCGCCCTGGATATTCTGCTGCGGATCGAAGGCGTTCGTGACGCCCAGTCCGTTTGCCGTGCCGTCCATCAGCTGCATAAGCCCCTTGGCTCCCGCTCTCGAAACCGTATTCGGGTTAAAGGAGGACTCCTGGCGAATCACCGCTTTAATCAGGGCGGGATCTACGCCCGTACGCTCGCTCGCTTGTACGATGTAAGCGTCGTAAGCCGCTTCGCGCGCGGAAGCGGGCAGAGAAGCTTGTACGGCTCCGGCGGCCGTTTCGTAGGAACGGAGTGCTTTCGCCTGCCGCTGAACGCTTAAGCCGGTGCCGGCGGCAGCGGGAACCGCGCCTGCCGAGCCCGTCCACGCGCCCTGCAGCGCTTCCAGCGGCAGAATGCCGAGCGCATCCTCCCCGGTCGGATCGGCGGACAGGCCGCCTTGCTCCATGAGAAGCGTGTTGAGGAGCGAGCTGAATTCCTCGCCGGATTCGGAGGCACCCGACACTGCTCCGCCGGCGCCGGAAAACAACGTTGATTTGTTCAGCATTTCCAGTTTTAAAAGTTCTTTCATTAATCGCGGATCAATAGACACCATTTTCTCATCCCCGTTTGTAAGCCCATAAGCAAATTATAAGCCTTATATCGGCACAAATCGTTCCGTTTTGAACCCTTTTTGCCAAATTTGACGAAAATCCGGCTTCGCAGCCGGAATTATCCGCTCAGGCCACGTCTCTTTTCCGGAAAACCAGGATCGTAACGCCTAGGAGAACGATCAGATGCAGCACATAGATCGTCAGTGAAAACCCGAAGGTCATTCCCGGGAAAGGAGGCGGCGAATCCTGATTGACAAGAGGATTGGGATCATAGATCTTCCAGTTCGTATTGTTGAATATCAGGTACCGTGCCCAGTTGTACTGCAGGGCGGCAAAAGCCGAACCCGCCAGATTCATGACAATGGACACCGTAATCGCCAGCGCACTGCTGCGGAACACCGTCGCGATAAAGAAGGCCAGTGTGAACATGAAAAGCATGTCGGGCAGCGAGTACCAGTACGAGCTGGACAGCACGATAAAATGCTCGTCAGGCAGCTCGGCCGTCCCGAACAGTGCGGCCCCTGCCGCTATGGAGCTCAGAAAAAGAACCGCGTAAGCGATGAGCACCATAATCACGCAGGCAGTATACTTCGACAGCAGAATGGCCGTCCGGCCGGCCGGCCGGATCAGCAGCTGCTTGATCGTTCCGTCCTTGTACTCTTCCGTCACCGTCTGCGCCCCAAGAACAAGGGCAAACAAGGTAACAAACAGCGAGCAGACCATAAAAACGGTACCGGCAAAGCTGATATAATTGTGACCGTCCGAATAGCCGGGAATCCACAATTTAATGGGAAGACCGACAAACAGACTGAGCAGCAGCAGAAAGATATAGAAAATCCAAGTCGATTTTTTGCTTGTGATTTTCATGATTTCATTTTGTACGAGCGAAAGGAATTTCATCGGCTGTCCTCTCCTTTCGTCAGCTGGAGGAAGGTGTCTTCAAGCGTCGGCTTGCGGATAGCCACCTGATACACATCAATCCCCTGCCCGACGAGCCGGGACACGATTTCCGGAATCGCCGACTTGGACAAATTGGCGGTATACAGCCCGTTCTCGCGCCTCAGCAGCCCGTATTCCCCGGCCGTATGCTCTCCCGCCTCGATTCCCTTCAGTTCGAATTCGACCAGCACCAGCTCATCCTCTGCGGTTGCTCCGCCGCGAACGATACGTTCGCCGACAAGCCGGCCTTCCTGGATGATCAGGGCGCGGTCGCAAATCAGCTCGACCTCCGCCAGAAGGTGGGAGGAGATGAGGATCGCAATCGATTCCGTCTTGGCCAAATTGCGCAAATAATCGCGGAGCTCCCGTATGCCGGCCGGATCGAGACCGTTGGTCGGTTCATCCAGAATAAGCACCGTCGGCCGGTGAAGAAGCGCCTGGGCGATTCCCAGCCTCTGCCGCATACCGAGCGAGTACGTTTTGACTTTGTCGTGAATCGCGTCGGTCAGCCCGACCAGCTCTACGATTTCCTCCATACGTCCCGCCGGTATGGGTCCGGCCGCCATGCGGGCAAAGTGGACGAGATTTTTATGGCCCGACATATAAGGATACAGCTCGGGGTTCTCGACAATAGCGCCCACATGGGCAAGCGCCTTGGAACGCTGTGTCCTTACGGGAAAGCCCGCAATCCGGATTTCGCCCGCGCTCATCGACATCAAGCCGACCATCATACGGATCGTCGTCGTTTTACCGGAACCGTTCGGTCCCAGAAAACCGCAAATTTCCCCCCGCCGGACGGAAAAGGACAAGTCCTTGATAATCGGTTTTCCGCCTATCGTTTTCGATACGCCTACCAGTTCCATAGCTTGTTCGGTTTCCATTTAATCCTCCAATCCTATCCAGCACTAACATGTCTGAGCAAATTATAACGGTTTGAAGGGGTTTCGTCTAATTTCGTCTGTCCCGTCCCTTCCATGACCGATATAAAAAAAGGGCCCGGAGGCCCTTTTCCGCCGTTCGCTAGATCACAAACGGGACGAAAAACAAATTGGAAAAAAAGCTGATCAGTCCGATCGCGATTGCCCAGCCGCCGGCTTTCCGGCTTCCGTCCGCAAACGCCATGTACCCGAGAATCGCCCCAAGGGGTCCCAGCACAAACGGGAGCAGGAAAAACGAAAGAACGGACGACACGAGCGCCATAACACCGAGCGTCCGGGCGCTTATCCACGAATCCGAGTCGGCATCCTCCCTGCTTCGGGCGCCTGCGTCTTCCACATTGCGTCCCGCAAGCCCCGGGGCCAGTTCGCCCGCATATTCCTCACGGTCCGAATGCCCGGCGTGCTCCCGACCCGCAGAAGAATTCGCTTTAGCCGGGTCATGCTTTTGAGAATGTTCCCGCGTGCGCTCCTGCTTCTTACGGCTTTTGTGGTGAGTCATACGTGAAGACCTCCTCTTACTGTGCTGAGGAATTTCGGATGCGCGTGTTACTTCTTCTCTTTGAACGTGTGACAGCACGTATTGGCACGGTCCGCAGCCTGATCCTTATGACGCGTATCAAATTCTTCGCCGGCAAATTCGGAAGACAGGTCGGCATTCGCATGCTCGTCCACTTCGATCATAATGATATCCGCACGGCAGTTGTTCCCTTGTCCCCAGTAAGCACAGTTCGAGACGGCGCATTTGACTTCTGGCATATCGATCACCCCCAAGCATAGGGTCTCACGAAGGCTGGGCGGATATCCGCGGGGAGTGCTGTCACAACCTGACAGACGGACTGACCGCAACCATGACCGCAAACAAAAAAGCCCCCGCGCGCGGAGGCTTCATTTCTCTTATTTTAAACCCGTTCGCCCTGCATGCGGCGCTGGGTAATGTAGTCATTTTCATAGTAAGACAGTTCTTCGCGGAGCTCTTCGAAAATTTTGGACAATTCAATCGTCAGATCTCGTACTTCACGATTCGGTTTTTTGCGGAAACGAATGGCATCCTGTCCGGTGTACGCGTAGCGGCCGTCTTCAGAATAGCACTCGTTCTTCGGGTAAAAGAAAGGGCTGATACAGTTGTGGTACACTTCATACAGCACTTTTTCGGTAAAGTCCACATTGAAGGTCGGTCTGCGCAAGCTGACTCCGAGCTTCTCGTAAGCCACCTCGCAGAAAACAAGCAGGTGACGAGTATCCTGCAAATAGCCGCGGTAAAACTCTTCCATTTCGGAATCGGACTCTGCATTCAACTGCGGAAGAGAGTAGGTGTTCAGAAACGACTCGATGCGGTCCGCCGCTTCCTTCAGTTTCTTTCTCGTTGTCTCGCACGCCTTCTTAACATTATCCATTGCCATTACGGTTATGACCTCCTCTAGTTAACAGAGCGGGAACTCGCACCCGGCTCAGCCCATCCATATAGTATCACACTTTCTCTGGAAAAGGTACCCGATTCTTAAGGGGAAATGTCCGGCTTCCGTATAAAAAAAGCGCCCCTTTCCCACCCTACTTTTATGCAGTCCAGACGAAGGAAAGGAGGCCTCCGACCCATGCGACGCCCCACTGCCGCCCTAGGCGGCATGATACTCGGCAGCCTGCTTGTCGTAACAAGCGCCTGTCAGACGAAACCCGAAGCAAGGAACATACAGCCGGAAGCCGAGCTGAAATATAAACAAGCGCTTGTCGAACAGGATGTCGCCGTAACCGACCAATTGTGCCGGAACCAGTGCCTGCTCCATGTTAACCAAATGTATGCTTCCCTGAACCAAGCCGATCCTAAAAAGATCAAAGAAACGCTGAAGGACATGCAGAGCAAGCATGGCCACATTATTATGCTGGATTGGATTCCCGCGAAGTCTGATCCGGGTGTTGTACCGGGCAAATCGCCTTCTTCTGTTCTACCCGACAGTTTCACCAAGACCGGTTCGGGCACATCCGGCGGCTCCGGTACTACCGGTGCTCCCGAGACTCCCGGCGCATCTTCAACTCCGTCCGGTTCGGGCTCTTCCGGTTCCGCTGCCGGCGCTTCCGAAATCGTCTCCGGCAAACTGTCCAAAGAACTTGCCAAGAGCGCCCAGCCTTATATCGAGGAGGCGAAAAAAGCGGCCTCACAAGGAAACGCATATCAGTCGCCTAATTTCACGGTAGCGGATAAACCGTACTTTGTGCTGAACGTGCCCGCTCCCGACAAGAAAAGCTCAGTCGTCGCCGTCGTACGCCAGCATATTTTGCAGGAGGTTTCCAATCATCAGCGTAAAAATCTCCGCCTGCAATCTTTCCATTCCGATAAAAGCCGCTGGAAAATCGAAAGCGTAGATACCGACACGCTGCGCAGCAAACGGGTGACTCATCCCGACGACCATGAAGGCACCAGCCATTACGAGCGTCATGACGTCGTGGTCCAGTTTAACCGTCCTCCGCGCGAAGCCGAGCTGTCCCGTATCCGGACCGAGATCGGCGCCACCAAGGTCAAGCTTATCGGAAATACGTATATTATTACCGCCCGCAGCCTCGAAGCCAAGCAGCTAATGGATTATTTCCGCAAACGCCAGGATGTCCGCTTTGTGGAGCCCCACTATATTTACGAAACGAATGACTTGTCCCGCGGCACCAAACCGCTAAGCTGGTTTTTTGACTGGTGGCCCGGCAGCCGAAGCGACAATTCCGGACCGGCACGCTCCGGGGCCGGGGAGCAGGCGGCCGCGCAGCCGGACGTCATTCCCAATGACGTTCTTTTCAACAAATATCAGTGGAACCTTCCGATCACGAATACGCTGAGAGGGTGGAATTTCAACAAGGGCACTCAGGATGTCAAGGTTGCGATCGTGGATACGGGAGCCGACGTCAATCATGAGGACTTGAAAGGTCAACTCATCGAAGGCTACAACGTCCTGGATCCGACCGCGCAGCCGATGGATGATGTCGGACACGGCACGCACGTAGCCGGAATTATCGGCGCGCAGGTTAATAACGGATTGGGAGTAGCCGGTATGACCTGGTATAACAAAATTATGCCGGTCAAGGCTCTGGACAGCAGCGGAGTTGGCAGCACGTATGCCGTTGCCCAGGGAATCATCTGGGCCACCGACCACGGCGCCAAGGTGATTAACCTCAGTCTCGGCAACTACGCCAGCTCGGATTTCCTGCACGATGCCATCAAATACGCTTACGACCGCGACGTCGTCCTAATCGCCGCAAGCGGCAACGACAACACGGAACGGCCGGGCTACCCCGCGGCCTACCCCGAAGTGTTCGCGGTAGCCGCTACGGATTCAAGCAACGGGCGGGCGTCTTTCTCGAACTACGGAGACTATATCGACGTCGCCGCTCCGGGCGTGAGCATCGCCAGCACCTACCCGCAGAACCAGTACGCGGCGCTCTCCGGCACGTCCATGGCCTGCCCGCATGTAACGGCACTGGCGGCCCTGCTCCGTTCGGCGAATCCGTCCCTCAAAAATACCGAGGTGATGGAACTGATGCGCCAGACAGCCTCGGATATCGGAGACAAAGGACGCGACACTTACTTCGGGTTCGGGCTCATCAATGTCGACAAAGCCGTGGAAGCCGCCCTTGGCCGGGGTCCCGTACAGGCCGGCCTTCCGGGGACGAAACCGGCGCCCGTAGCCCCGTAACAGTACTGTCCTGGCCTGGGCACATGTAAGCCGGGGGCTGGGCATCAAACCCGCACTGCGCCTGGACCACGGGTACATTTAAGCCGAGGCCGTGGAGAATAGGCCCGGGGATAAACTAAAATTCCTTCATACTTTAAAGTAAGAAGGAAGCGCGAAAAAAACAGTGCCCCGGCGCACAACTCAAAAACCGCCTCGTTATCCGAAGATAACGGGCGGTTTTTCGATGTCGTAAGGATGGAAAGCTTGCCGTAAGCCGGGTTCTGTACTTCCGGTGGTGCAGCGGGCTACGATACCCTCCCACCATTGAAGTGACAATCATCTATCTAGGCCATACATTGCTATACAGCTCAAGCGACCAACCCGGACGCGCCTCGGGCTAAGGCTGTCTGTCAGGCAAGCCTGCAGACCGCGTCCCATTAGGTCTTGCTCCAAGTGGGGTTTACCAGGGGTAAAGTCACCAGTACCCCTCGTGGTCTCTTACACCACGGTTCCACCCTTGCCTGTGCGTCTTGCGACGCCATCGGCGGTCCATTTCTGTGGCACTATCCTTCAGCTCGCGCTGACTGGACGTTATCCAGCACCCTGCCCTATGGAGCCCGGACTTTCCTCTCGCGATGCAAGCATCACCAGCGATTGTCTGTCAAACTTTCCGAGAACATTTGCTAGTATACAGGTTATCGGCGCCGAATTCAACAACGAATGACTGGGAATGCAGCCAATTCGCGTTTTTTAAAGGAATTGGAACGGTTCCGTACTCGGTTCCGAAGCGGCCGCCACCGTTCCGTATTTCTTTTCCGCAAGCGCGCGGTTCATGTAATCCGCCACCGCGCGCTTCATGATTTTCTCGACGTTGTGCCCCACGTCGATCAGGCACATGCCGGCGGCCAGCGCGTCGTGCGCGGTGTGGTAGTCGATGTCCCCGGTCACGAGGACATCGGCTCCCGCAAACATCGCGCCGCGCACATACCGGCCGCCGGAGCCTCCCAGCACCGCCGCCTTGCGGACGGTGCGGTCCAGATCGCCGACGACGCGCACCATCGGCACGTCGAAGGCCTCCTTCGCGGCCGCGACAAGCTCGCGCAGCGTGAGAGGCTCCGGCAGCTTGCCGGCGCGTCCAAGGCCGAACGTACGGCCTTTGAGGTCCATCGGATAGAGGTCGTAAGCGACCTCTTCGTACGGATGCGCCTTCAACATCGCCTGCACCACCGCCCGCTGGATGCCCGCGGGCACGATCGTCTCCACGCGCACCTCGTCCGCGCGCTCCAGCTTGCCCTGCTCGCCCAGGAACGGCTTCGTGCCCTCGCGGGGCATAAACGTCCCCATGCCGGGAATGTTGAACGAGCAGTGGCTGTAGTCGCCGATCCAGCCCGCTCCGGCCTGGAACAGCGCCTGAAGCACCTTCTCGTGATGGCTTTCCGGCACGAAGACGACCAGCTTGCTGAGCTTCTCCGTGTGAACCTCGTCCAGAGGCACCAGGTCCTTCAGGCCGAGAGCTTCGGCCATCAGGTCGTTGATGCCTCCTTCCGCCACATCCAGATTCGTATGCGCGATGTAGACCGCGATATCGCTCTTGATGAGCTTCTCGTACAGCCGTCCGGCCGGCGTATCCGTCTGCAGGTGGGCCAGAGGTCTGAAAATGATCGCATGATGCGCGATAATCAGATCCGCGCCCGTCCGGATCGCTTCATCCACAACCTCGTCGGTAACGTCCAGCGCCACGAGGATCTTTTTGATTTCCTTCTGCAAGGTACCGAGCTGCAGGCCGATTTTATCGTCAGGCACGGCGTAGTGCTTGGGCGCCAGCTTTTCGAACAATTGAATTACGGTTTGTCCTTTCGCAAACATTCCAGGACCTCCTTGATACGCGAGATTTCCGCCTCCAGCCCGGACCGCTTCTCTTCCGCCTTTTCGGAAACCGAACGGTCCAGCTGTCTGCGGATCATGGCCAGTTTATCGAGTTCGTATTCCCACTTCGAAAACCAGACCGCCGGGGGATCCTGAATCAGGTAGGGACCCATCTGCAGGAGCGTGTCGCCGGTTACCCGGAGCCCGTCAAGAAGGCGATCCGCGTATAACGCGGCATCCCCCTCATCCTCCGGCTTCATCCGGACGGCCGTCAAAATTTCATAAATTTTGCCGTCCTCCTCCAGAATGGTCTCGTCGGCCAGGTGCCAGCCGTGACTGCGCAGCCATTTGCGCACGATGTCCTCGCCCACGTTCGGCTGCAGAATCAGCGTGGTCACGCCTGCAAGGTTGTCCTCGCCCGCATCGAGAATGGACGCAATCAAAGCCCCGCCCATTCCCGCGATTGTCACTGCATCCACTTCGCCCGGCCGCAGCACGGAAAGGCCGTCCCCGAGGCGGACTTCGATCTGCCCGCTCAGATTGGCGTCACGGACCTGCCGCTGCGCCGCCTCGGCCGGACCGCGGTTCACTTCGCCCGCAACCGCAGACGGAACAGTGCCCTGCTGCACCAGAAAGGTCGGCAGCAGGGCATGATCGGATCCGATATCCGCAAGTTTTGCCCCTTGAGGGACTTTTTTTGCAATTTCCAATAAACGTTGAGACAATTTCACCATATTTTAAGCAACCCATTCCGTCCAATTTTTACGATAGGCAAACAGCGCGATTCCCGCCGCCGCCACTTTACCGGCAAGCGAAAGCTGGAGAAGCTGCTGCGCCGAGGTGCCCCAGGCCAATCCGAACAGCTCGGGCGCGATCCACACGGTCGCTCCAGCGAGCAGCAGAACCAGGCCTGGTTTCTTCCAGCGGTGCTGAATGAGCCACCCGATCCACATGAGGATAAAAGAAAGCGGAAGCCAGGCTAGCTGCAGCTTGTACCAGGTAGCAGGCTCCAGACGCTGGCTTAATACGAATCCGTACGTAATAAGCAGTGCCAGCCATCCGCAGTATTGAAGAAGCGGCGTCCGCCCGAGAAGACCGACAAGCAGCCAGACGAGACCGCAAAGGGCTACGAAGGACCCGAGGTACAACTGCGCGGTCAAGCCGTTTCCATAAAGAATCCAGACTCCGAAACCGATCAGGGACGCCGAAGCGATGCCCGTCGAAAGCTGGGCCCTGAAAGGCTGCTCTTCTTTTTGCCGGAAGCCGATTATATACCAAGATACAACAAATACGGCGGAAACGCCAATTTGCAAAGAAATTCCAAAAGAGTTAAAATTAAGTAGTGTCAATGATAAAATAATGATAGTGACGACGGCTGCAACCCAGAATTTCCAGTGACTCCCCCGGATGGATTTGGTCGATATGCCCAAAACCCTTCTGGAATGGTCCGCACCCGTTTCCATGTACAAATTGAGCAGAAAGTCGCAGTACTGTGCGGGCAGAAGCCTAGATCTCCGCCAGTGTTCGATTTCCTTAATAATAGCCGTTCGTTTCTCGTCATCCATTAGCTTCACCTTCCCAACAACTTTATCGGTTCGCCGCCTTCCGAATTTGAGAAGGAAATCCGATGATCCTGCATTTGCGGATTCAAGCTTCTGACCGTGCCTGCAGGACCTTTTGCTTTTCTTCCAGGCATTGCTTGGCGAAATCGGTCACCCTGCTCCGGTAGCCCTCCTTGTCCGTCATAAAAGCAAGCCCGTGTCCCGCACGGGGCACCATGAACAGATCTTTGCCCGCGGGAGCCGCCTTATACAAGCCGTGCACCATAAAAAACGGAACGAACGTATCCGCTTCTCCATGGATAAAAAGAATCGGCTTTTCCGTTCGCTTTACCTGCTTCAGCGCCGAAGCTTCCCCGAAGAAATAGCCCGCTTTTATTTTGCAGATCAGGCTGGTAAGGGGAATGAGCGGAAAAGCGGGCAGCTTGAACATCCGCTTGAGCTGGTAGCTCAGAATGTCTTTGACGGACGTATAGGAACAATCGGCGATGATTCCTTTCACCTGCTCCGGCAGCCTTTCGCCGCTTGCCATCAGCACGGTAGCTCCGCCCATGGATACGCCGTGGAGCAGAATCCGGGCGTCTTCGCCGCTCCGCTGCAGAATATACCGGGTCCAGTTGACGTAATCCAATCGGTCCGTCCAGCCGAAACCGATATATTCCCCTTCGCTCTGTCCGTGCCCCCGGTTGTCCGGCATCAGCACGTTATACCCGAGCTCGTGGTGAATTTGAGCGAAACTGGCCATGTCCCTGCCCTGCCCGGAATACCCGTGCGCCAGCAGCGCCGTTACGCCCGAAGGCCGCTCGGCCTCCAAATACCAGCCGTTCAGACGAAGGCCGTCCGCCGATTGAATGGACACCTGCTCAAGCGTCTGGCGGGCAAGCCAGTTATCCGCCGTAGCCGGTGACGGGTCTACCGCGATTTCTTCCATGTGACCCGCAAGATCCGGGCTGTTCTGCAGAAATTCCTTGCTGCTGCGACGTATTCCCAGCCCGAACATATAGAAGGCTGCCGCTGTCAAAGCCACAGCAAGAACCGCAAGTATGCACAAACTGATCAACAGGGTCTTTGACATTTCAACATTCCTCCTTCTATTTGAAAAAAAGAAACCCGCCGGAGGCGGGCATTCGGATTCTATTCAAGGAAATCTTTTAACCGTTTGCTGCGGCTCGGGTGCCTCAGCTTGCGAAGCGCTTTGGCTTCGATTTGACGAATCCGTTCACGGGTAACCCCGAAAACTTTGCCCACCTCTTCCAGAGTCCGGGTACGCCCGTCATCCAGACCGAAACGAAGACGAAGCACGTTTTCTTCACGCTCGGTCAGCGTATCGAGAACATCTTCTAGCTGTTCTTTAAGAAGCTCGTAAGCCGCCGCATCCGCCGGTGCCAGCGCTTCCTGATCTTCAATAAAGTCGCCCAGATGGGAATCGTCCTCTTCACCGATCGGAGTTTCCAGAGATACCGGTTCCTGCGCGATCTTCATGATTTCGCGGACTTTATCCGTGCTCAGTTCCATTTCCTTCGCGATTTCTTCCGGCGTCGGTTCACGCCCCAGTTCCTGCAGCAGTTGACGGGATACCCGGATCAACTTGTTGATGGTTTCCACCATGTGAACCGGAATACGGATCGTTCTCGCCTGATCGGCAATGGCGCGCGTAATGGCTTGACGAATCCACCAGGTGGCATACGTACTAAATTTATACCCTTTGGTATGGTCGAATTTCTCCACCGCTTTGATCAGACCCATGTTTCCTTCCTGGATCAGATCCAGGAACAGCATGCCCCGTCCGACGTAGCGTTTGGCGATGCTGACGACGAGACGGAGGTTCGCTTCGGCCAGACGGCGCTTCGCTTCCTCGTCGCCTTGCTCGATTCTTTTCGCCAGATCTACTTCATTCTCTGCCGAAAGAAGGGGAACACGACCGATCTCTTTCAAATACATCCGCACCGGGTCATTGATTTTAATGCCTGGCGGGAGAGTCAGATCATCTTCAAAGCTGAATTCATCGTTCTCTTGATCGCCCTCCGGACGCATTCTTCCTTCGTCCTCGTCAGACTCGTTCCCTACGTCAATTCCCATTTCGGACAATTGTTCGAAAAACTCGTCAATCTGTTCCGGATCTTGATCATAAGGAGCCAGCCGTTCTGTGATGTCTTTATAAGTGAGCGAGGAGCGCTTTTTGCCTAACTCGATGAGCTGCTCCTTTACCTGCTCCAGGGTCAACTCGGTTTCGATCTCAGTATGTTGATCGTTCGCCATAATCCAACTCCCTCCTCCCTAGATTATCCGGAACCTGCGTTACGAAAATTTAAGCTGTTTCTCTAGGGCAATAATTTCACTAAGAATTTGCGCAGCCCGCAAAGGATCCCCTGAGCGCTCCGCACGGATCATTTCTTCTTTTTTTCTGGATATTTCCTGCTGCTTCGGATATTTTTTGATTTCTTTGATGTAGTCGTCGATGACGACTTCGTTCACACCGTGGTGCGCGCCCATCATCGCGATGGAACTCGCCAGATTTTCGAGCTTGTCGTCCTGAATCATCGCCATGTAACGGCTCACGCTCGGTGTGGAGTTTTGGGCGTAAAAAGCATATAAATAAGCCGCCAGAACGGCATGAGCATCCACGTTAAATTCGTCGCCTAACCGTTCTTCCACATAGGCGCTAACATCCCGATCGTGCATCATGACGGCTAGAAGCTGCCGTTCCGCGTTATGATAAGCCGGATAAAGCGGCGCTTTTGGCGTTTCTTTCCTATTATGCCTACCATTATTCCACGGAACGTCGATATTATCCCTGACTGTCCGGTTTTTTTCCGATTTCATCCGGAGGTTGGCCAAATCTTGCTTGAGCGACTCGTAAGAGGTCTCAAACTCCCCGGCGAGCTGTTTTAAATAATGCTCCCGTTCGATCGAGCTCAAGTCCGCAATCATCTTCAAAGCCGTTTGCTGGTAGCGTATCCGATCGCCTTCCTCCTGCAAACGGAAATGCCGGCGAATGTAGTGCAGCCTGTATTTGATCGAGGGTACGGCGTAATCAATGATTTCCCGTACAAATCTCTCGGAGCCGTATGCAGTAATGTATTCATCCGGATCTTGGGCATCCGGAAGCATAGCCACTTTCACTTCGCAGCCCGCTTGTTCAAGCAGGGGGATTGCCTTGTAAGCCGCATTCTGTCCGGCCGAATCTCCGTCGTAACAGATCACGACCCGTCCGGCGTTGCGCCGGATCAGTTCCGCATGCTCGGGGGTCAGCGCGGTACCCATCGTACCGACACCGTTTCTCACCCCAGCTTCCCAAGCTTTTACCACATCCATATAACCTTCAAACAATACCATGGTATTCGTTTTCCGGATTTGCGGACGTGCCTGGTGAAAATTATACAGCACACGGCTTTTGTTGAAGAGCATCGTTTCAGGACTGTTCAAGTACTTAGGCTGCACATCCCCGAGCGCCCGGCCGCCGAAGGCAATGACTTTGCCCTGCGCGTCCCAGATCGGGAAAATCACTCTGTCCCTGAACTTGTCGATATAACCGTCTCCCTCGGAACGGGCCGAAACGAGCCCTCCCCGTTCCATCAGCGGAAGATCGTAGCCCGCTTTCTGAAGCTGCTGTACAAGCGTATCCCACATGGCGGGAGCATATCCGATCTGAAAAGCGTCGATCAATTTATCCGACATCTGCCGGTTGCGCACATAATCGAGTGCGTTCTTGCCTTGATCGGTATTCATTAGAATATAACGGTACAGTTTGGCCGCTTTCTCATTGGCCTCCAGCATTTTGGACCGGTCCTTCTGCTGCGGGTTGTCCGCGGACAATGACTCCTCCCACGTAACGGGGATATCCGCTTCCTCCGCCAGGTGCCGGACGGCTTCGGCAAACGTGTAGCCTTCGATTTCCCGGAGAAACTGAAACATGTTGCCCCCCGCTCCGCAGCCGAAGCAGTGGTAAATCTGTTTCTCGGGCGTCACCGTAAACGAAGGCGATTTTTCCGAGTGAAACGGACAAAGCCCCTTCAGGTAGTGGCCCTGTTTGGTCAAATGGACGTATTTTCCTATCACATCGGCAATGTCATGACGCTGCAGAACAGCTTCGATCACTTCATCCGGAATGCGTCCGTAACCCATTTCCCCCACCTTCAATCCTTATAAAAAAGCTTCATGTGCGGTAAACAACTATACGTATTCGCTAAACAGGCCTATTCTCCTGCAAACGAAGTAAAACTTTTGTCAAACCATGTAGAAAAAATTCTCGGTCTTCGTCCGTAAAAGGCTTCGGTCCTTTGGAATGCTTGCCTCCACGGCGCAGCTTGCCCTGTGTATGACGCCGGTCAAGAAGAAAATCAATGGTACGGTCGGTATATTCCTGTCCGCGGTTCGAGAGGCATACCGCCCCTTTGCCCAGACCGATGGCGGCCAGACCGAAATCCTGCGTAACCAGGATATCCCCGCGCCGAATATGATTGGCGATAAACAAATCGACGGACTGGTCCGAACGGTCGACCTGGATCACCTCGATCCCTTCCTGCCCCTTCAGCCGGTGGTCGAACGAAGCCACCATAAGCACGTGAACCGAATACTGCGCGGCCGCCCGGATGATCTCGGGCTTAACCGGACACGCATCCGCATCCACAACAATTTGAAAGGATGAATGTTGAATGGATAATGCCCCCGATACCTGCTAATAGTCCTGCTGTACTAGTATATACGCTCATCGCGCGAAAAATCCTGCAAGTTCAGGATAAATGAGGATGACGCCGGATTTGTTCGAGAACCAGGCTGGCCGTTTCTTCGACGGCGCGGTTGGATACGTCGATGACGTGGCATCCGATCCGGGAAAGCACCGTTCCCGCGAACTCCAGCTCTTGTTTAATACGTTCCGTTTTGGCATAAGTTGCATTGGACGCGAGTCCGAGAGTGCGCAGCCGTTCCCGGCGGATAGCGTTGAGTTTATCCGGATCGATAAGCAGGCCGATCACCTTGTTTTTAGGCACTTTGAAAAGCACGTCGGGCGGCTGCATTTCCGGAACGAGGGGGACATTGGCGACTTTGTATTTTTTGTGCGCCAGGTACATGGAAAGCGGAGTTTTCGACGTGCGGGATACGCCGACGAGGACGATATCCGCCTTGACGATTCCGCTGAAATCGCGGCCGTCGTCGTATTTGACGGCGAACTCGATCGCCTCCATTTTTTTGAAATAATCCTCATCCAAGGGATGGTTGCCTCCGGGCTGATGGCGGGCCTTGCGGTTAAACGCTTTTTCGAACGTCTGAATAAGCGGTCCCAGCAGATCGACGTAAGCGAATCCCGCTTGTTCCGCTTTCTGGGTCAAATAATCGCGAAGCTCGGGAATGACCAGCGTAAACGCGATGATTCCCTGCTGACGGGCGACTTTGGCCAGGAGACGGTCGATTTCTTCCGTATCATGCACGAAAGGAACCCGCTCGATCACAATCGGGGCGGGATAAAATTGCAGCGCGACGGCATTGACGACAGATTCGCCCGTCTCTCCGATCGCATCCGATACCACGTAAACGATAACCGGATTGTTTGAAGGATTCATAAATGTTGTCCCTCCCTGTACCTATTCGGGAATAGCTAAGCGGAAACGAAGACAAAAGGACCGTGGTAGCTTCGAAAATCAAAGCGGCCGCCACGGACGACCCTAAGGTCCCGGCGGTTTATCACCACGGCAACATTGTAGTACTCTGTTCTTCCAGTTATCCGTACCAGTTACTGCTTCCAATCACTTACTATAAGGAACCCGCTTACGTTTGTCAAACCCGCAGGTTTTAAATATTGTACTTATCCATCTGGTCCAAAAAACTTCTGGCTTTCCAGCGGACATCCACGTGGGCGTCCATATACAGCCTCATGCTGTGCTTCAGCTGGGATTTGGTTGAGGGCTTTACGTTCACATTGCCGATCCGGCTGAGATCGACCTGCTGTAAAAGCCGCATAAGCTTCAGAGTACTTTCCGTCACGGCCGCGGCATAAGGATCGAGATGCTTGCAGCGGCTGCACATTGCGCCGCCCGCAGCTGCGCTGAAAGCGGCAAGTTCCTCCGTGCGCCCGCATGACGCACATTTATCGAGAACCGGCGTATACCCGGAGGCCGCAAGCATCTTAAGCTCGAAAACATGCGCGACGATCTGCATATCCTTCTCCTGCTCAATGGCCATGAGTCCAGCTTCCAATTGATCGAACAAGAATAAACTGCGATCCTCCTCTCCCAGCATCCGGTCAACCATTTCAACCAGGTAAGAGGCATACGCAGATTTATAAAGATCTTCTCTCAATTTGTGATGGGGTTCTATGATCTCCCCATGGTTAAGCGTTCCAAGCTTACCCTGTCTATAAAAAACGTAATCCCCGTACGTGAACAGCTGGGTGACGGCGCCGAGCCGGCTTTTCACCTTCTTCACTCCGCGCGCGATCACCCCTACTTTACCCAGTTCACGGGTATAAAGCGTAATGATTTTGTTCCCTTCCCCGTAATCGACGCTACGGAGAACAATTCCTTGCACCCGGTGCAGCATCTCTTATGCGCTTCCTTTCCGGAAACGCCGGATCAGTCTCCAGGCGTTCTCAGGCTTCGACCGAATGCACGGCTTCCTGCTCTTGCTGCATCAGCTCTTCTCCTGCAAGTTCGGGATCAGACGCTAAATCTTTGTACAGCAGGTAAGCGTCCACTTCCCCCGTCGACCAAAAATAGTGCCAGGTAAAATCTCTCACTCTGGATCATCCTCTCTCCGTAAGATGTTCGTGTTGATGATTACCCTTAGGATGTACCCGTTGAAGCAGTCTATGCCCGGCAATTAATGGAACGCGGGGAAAGCCTAGCGGTTATTCGTTTCGGAAGCCCAGATCCCGCAGCACGCGTTCCTGATTGCGCCAGTCTTTTTTGACTTTCACCCACAACTCGAGGAACGTTTTGGAGCCGAGCAGCGCTTCGATATCATGTCTCGCTTGCTTGCCGATTTCTTTCAGCAGCGAGCCCTGCTTGCCGATAATAATGCCTTTCTGCGAATCCCGCTCTACGTAAATGACGGCTGAAATATGAACCACGCCGTTTTTTTCGACCTTCATATCCTCGATCGCTACCGCAATGGAGTGGGGAATTTCTTCTCTTGTCATATGGAGGATCTTCTCGCGGACAAGTTCCGCGCAAACAAACTGCTCGGGATGGTCGGTTATCTGATCCGCGGGATAGTACTGCGGGCCTTCCGGCAAATATTTAACGACTTGCTCCAGCATTGTGTTCACATTGTTGCCGAGCAGAGCCGAAACCGGTACGATTTCCGCGAATTCGTACAGATCTTTATAGGTCGTAATGATCGGCAGCAATTGTTCGGGATGCACTTGATCGATTTTGTTCAGGACTAGGATGACCGGTGTTTTAACGTTCTTCAGCTGTTCGATGATATAGCGGTCTCCGCCGCCGATTCCTTCCGAAACGTCGGCAAGAAACAGAATGGCGTCGACTTCTCCCAAGGTGCTGTGGGCAACTTTCATCATGTAATCGCCCAGCTTGGAAGACGGTTTATGAATACCCGGCGTGTCCAAAAATACAATTTGGGAATTGTCGGTCGTGTACACGCCGTGAATTTTGTTGCGCGTGGTCTGCGGCTTATCGGACATAATCGCGATCTTCTGACCGATTACCTGGTTCATCAGGGTGGATTTCCCTACGTTCGGCCGTCCGATAATCGAAACGAATCCGGATTTGAATTTTTCTTTGTTCATGCTGTAATTATTTCCTCCTAGGATTGCAAATCTTTCGACGTAAACGCGCCGGGCAGCAGTTCACCCATTGTCGTTACGGTATAGTCACCGCTTAAGTTGCCTAAAATAACGGGCATGTCCGGTCCGCAAAGTTCGATTAAAACCTGCCGACATACCCCGCAAGGTGCAATCGGACCTTCCGTATCGCCTATAACCGCGATAGATTGGAAGGATCCCGGCTTGTGCCCGTCCGCGACGGCGCGGAAAACGGCGGTGCGTTCGGCGCAGTTCGTCGGCCCGTAAGCCGCATTTTCGATATTGCAGCCGTGATGGACCTGACCGTCTTTATCCAGCAGGGCGGCTCCCACCCCGAAGTTCGAGTATGGGATGTAAGCTTTCAGGCGTGCCTGCCGCGCATGTTCCAGCAGTTCTTCCGGTTTCATAAGGCATCTTTTCCTTTCCGTTAACCCACAAAATGTAACCATTCAGGCCGGCCGGTCAGGCATCTACCCCCAGCCTCTCCACAACCAGGCAAGAAGGGTGATAGCTGCCCCGATAACGGAACCGAGCAGCAGGGACGACAGCGCCCGGTGCTTCCGCTCGGCCAAAACCATCAGGGCAAGCGCCGCAAGCGTGCCGGAGAGCAGCGTCACGATCGTCTGGCCGGCGATCACGGCGATCAACGTCGCAAGCGCCGCCAGAACCGCCGCCAGCAGGCTGGGCCGGACCAGCTTCCCGCGGTCGCTGAACCTTGTCTCGATTACAATCGTGACAAGAGCGACGAGCGCGATAAGCGTCCATACCATGCCCGGCATGTTGGCTGCGGCCGCCTCCTGCGCCTTGCGGAGCATCCGGTCCACAGGACCGTAGAAGACCACCATGCCGACGACGACCGCGAACAGGGCAGCCACGAGAACGGCGCCGGCCGCCGTGTCCTTCGCGATCTTCGCCAGCGGATGCAGATCCGGCATCGCCAGATCCACTGCCTTTTCCACCGCCGTGTTAATGAGTTCGGTCATGATGACAAGAACGACTGCCAGCAGCAGGAAAAGAACGTCCCAGTGCGGCAGTCCCAAAATTACGGCAGCCAGAAATACAAGAAAGGCAACAACGAAATGAAATTTCATGTTGCGCTGAGTATCAAAAGCGTATTTAATTCCTTCGTAAGCGAAGCGGAAGCCCCGCAAAAAACGCTGAAAGGAACTCAACGGGTAAGCCCCGCCTTCTGCAGGATCTGTTCCTGCTTCGCGAACATTTCCTGTTCGGCCTCCTCGTTGTCGTGATCGTATCCGATCAGATGCAGAAATCCGTGAACGAATAAAAATCCGAGTTCACGCTCCACGGAATGGCCGTATTCGTCAGCCTGCGCCGCGGCCCGGGGAACCGAAATGACGATATCGCCGAGCGGCTCCTCAAAGCCTTCTTCCCCGTCAGCGTCGGCATCGCCTTCCACCGAATCTTCATCCGGCTCTTCCTCGCCGTAGAGAATAGCGGGTTCGTCCTCCCCCTGCTCCAGCATTGCAAAGGACAGAACGTCCGTCGGACGGTCGATGTTCCGGTACGTACGATTCAGCTCGTGAATCGTCTCGTCGTCTACAAACGTCAGGGCGACTTCCCCGTCCTCAACGCCTTCCTCTTCTCCTGCAAGCTTCAGCAGCTCTTCCAGCTTCTCGGCGAATTTAGGGGAGATCGGCAGGATGTCCTGCTCGTCGTTCCAGGCTAAAATCAGGGCCACGTTTAATTCCTCCTAGATGTATAGGTCAAATGGTTATTTCGCTTTGGCGGGAAGCTCGCTCGGATATTCGATCCGGGAGTGAAAAATGCCCAGCAGAGATTCGTTCAGCGTCTTCGCGATGGTATCCAGTTCTTTCAGCGTCAGATCGCAATCGTTAAACTGGCCGTCATCCAGACGGGATTTAATGATTTTGCGGACCATCGTATCGATCTGCTCAATGGTCGGATTGCGTAGGGAACGAACCGCCGCCTCCACGCAATCGGCGATTCCGACTACGGCCGCTTCCTTGCACTGCGCTTTGGGCCCCTCGTAACGGAAATCTTCCTCGCGCACTTCACGGCCTTCTTCCTCGGCCAATTTCCTTGCTTTGTGATAAAAGAACGTAAGCAGCGTCGTTCCGTGGTGCTGCTCCGCGATATCTCGAATCGGCTTCGGAATGTTGTATTCCTTAAGCATCTCCACCCCGTCACGGGCGTGGGCGGTAATAATGCTTTTGCTCAGCGCGGGATCGATACGGTCGTGCGGATTTTCGATATTCGTCTGATTTTCGATAAAATAGCTCGGCCGCTTCGTTTTGCCGATGTCATGGTAGTAAGAACCGACCCGGCACAGCAGACCGTCCGCTCCGATGGATTCGGCCGCCGATTCCGCGAGATTGCCGACCATGATGCTGTGGTGATACGTCCCGGGTGTCTCCGTCAGCAGCTTGCGCAGCAGCGGATGATTCGGGTTCGAGAGCTCCACTAGCTTAAGCGGGGATAAGATCCCGAACGCCGTCTCGAAAAAGGGTAGGAGCCCAATTACAAACACGGCGGTAAGAATTCCGCTGGCGGCCGAAAAAGACAGCGAGTAAAGCATATCTTGGCGCGTCACGTTGTCCAGAAGCATCAGCGAAACGATCGTAATCATGCCGATAAACGAGATGAGAATTCCCGCTTTCAGAATGGAGGAGCGCTGGCTGGCCTTTTGAATAACGAAGACCGAAGCGAAACACGTAACGAGCGTGACCAGCCCGTATCTGTAATCGAATAGCTGAGTCCCGTGCATGTTGAAAATAATGCTGGACATAATGCTGAACAGGACACTGGCGATAAAGGCGAGCTGCGGATTCAGCAGAATCGTAATCAGCATGCTGCCGATAGCTGCTGGAGCCAAATATCCGATGAACGGATATTCCGGATTTTGCCCAAGGGCCACCACTTTCATGCCGATCATGTTAATGGCGAAAATAAGAACGAACATCAGAAGCTGTGAATTGTTCGTCCGTATCGGCAGCGTACTCTGCCGGACGAACAGATAGATCATCATAACGAACAGCAGGCCCAGCAGCACGAGACCGACGTGAGGCCAATAGTTCGCTTTCTCCTTAAGCAGCTCGGCCGCTTTCAGACGTTTATAGATCTCATCGGTAATGACATCGCCCTCGTTGACGATAATGTCCCCCTGATTGATATAAACGGGCTTGACGTTCTCGCGGACTTCGCCTCTCGCATCGTCCGTTGCTTTCTGATCCAGAAACTTATTCGGCGTGATGACGACTCTGGCAATCTCCTGAACCAGTTCGCGCAGCGTATTTTTGGACAAGTCGGACGAATTGACAAGCTCGGCTACTTTCGCACGGGCCGTCTGGGCATCCGAAATCTGATCGCTCATCAGCTTGGAAACAATTTCCCGGGTAATGGGCGCCATCGCAGCTACATCTTCCTTGGTTAAGCGCGGAAATTTGTAATAAATTTCTTCCGGAATCCGGTATTTCTGGTCGCTGACTTTGGAATTGATTTCATCGATCAACGTTTCGTTGCCGAAATTAGTTTCGCCGATCGTCCGGATCGCCATTTTTTCCGTATCCGCAATTATCGCCGGAATAACGGTCCGGTAGACGCTTACCTTATCTTCGAACTTTACGTCGGGGTCCGCATTGATCTGCAAAATCCGGTCGTAAATCGCATCGATCATCGCTTCGTTCCTAAGATTCGCGATTTTATAGACAGGCTGCAGTTTCTTGGCCGCGTCTTCCTTCGCTTTCTCGGTCGCCACAGAGTTTTCGATCTGGAAAGGGGCATAGATGTTCTTTTCCGCAACCGCGCCCAATTTGATGTCAAATGTCTGTGGAATAAGCCTGGAAAACAAAGTCACGCAGAAAATGAGCATTAGCGCGAAAAGCAGAAGCAAGCGAACCGGAAAACTCGTTTTCCAGCCGCTTAGCTTCGTGTTGGCTTGCATATCTTGTACCGCAACTTCTTTTTTCATGATGGAAGGTCATCCCTCTCTTGCCTCTTCGTTCCCTGTAACTCAACCCGATATTAGCGAGTCCTCATTATAAGCGACGATGATTCTTTGAACTAAGGAATGACGGACGACATCCTGCTCCGCAAATGTAATGAATCCGATTTCTTCAATGCCGTTCAGAATGCGCTGCGCTTCGATCAGGCCCGACGTTTTGCCGCGGGGAAGGTCGATCTGCGTCACGTCACCCGTTACAACCATTTTGGAACCGAATCCCAGACGGGTCAGAAACATTTTCATTTGTTCCGGGGTCGTATTCTGCGCTTCATCCAAAATAATGAAGGAATCGTCAAGCGTACGGCCGCGCATATAAGCGAGCGGCGCGATCTCGATAAGCCCCCGCTCCAGCGATTTCACGACCTGCTCGGGGCCCAGAACATCGTTAAGAGCATCATACAACGGACGTAAATAGGGGTCAACCTTTTCCTGGAGGTCTCCCGGCAGGAAGCCCAGGCTTTCTCCCGCTTCAACCGCGGGCCGGGTCAGAACGATCCGTTTGACCTTGCCTTCCTTCAAAGCCGTAACGGCAAGAACAACCGCCAAGTACGTTTTCCCCGTACCTGCCGGTCCGATTCCAAACACGATGTCTTTCTTCTGTATGGTGGAGACGTACTGTTTTTGTCCGATCGTTTTAACGCGAATGGGCTTTCCTTTGTGGGTGGTCGTAATCTCCCCTTTGAAAAGCTCCAGCAGTTGATCCGCTTTCATCTGCTTGGCGAGCTCGACGGCATACAGCACATCGCGTTCCGTAAGCGGATACTGGTTGCGGACCAGCTCCAACAGTACCTCGAATAAATGTTCCAGCTTGCGGACTTCCTCCGCATCCCCCTGAATCGTAAGCTCCGCGTCCCGGGTAAAAATACGCGCGTTCGTTTCCTGCTCGATCAGATGCAGAAAGCGGTCCTGCGGACCGAATACGGCCTGCGCTACCGAAGTATCTGCAAGTGCTACTTTAATGGTTTTAGCGTTTTCTCCCAAAAGGCCTCATTCTCCTTGCTGTACGATAGGTTGCTCTTCCATGATAAATTCTTCCACTTCAAAATGCACTTCCATATAAACTTTACCATTCTCTGATTTTTCATGCAAAATTTTTTCGGTTACGATGCGCGCGTCTTTCCCCGCTTCGCTCATAAGATCGGCCCGGGCCCGTTCCAGACCGATGGCTTTTGCTTCGGCCGGGTCCAGTTTCCGCTCGACCGTTTCGGAAGCCATAAGCTTCTCGCTTAGCCAGCCGACAGGCAGCTTAAAAGAGCGCCATTGGAGCGTTTTCTGCTCCGGAATCGTCTGATAGTGTTCGAATGGAAGCTTCCCGTAGCCGCTTACCTGGATCCCTTTGGAGCCGAACACGAGATAATTCCGCGTCTTCGAATCGCCCGTATACGTTTCGTACGTTTGGATCATCGGCACCTCGATTTTGGAGGTGTACCAGACCATGCCTTTCACATATCCGTCCGCTACGACGATCTTCTGATTCGCCTCGTCGCCGAGCGTACCGGAAATAAGCACGTCCCCTTTGCGGACGTACGCATTGGGCTGGACGAGCGGACGGCCTCTTTTCGCCTGGATTTCCGTCACGACGGCGTGTTTGGACGCCACAAGATTGCGAGGGCTGACGAGCGGTTTTTCTTCCGGCTTGTCCGCTTCGACGATTTTGATCGTAACCTGAGTGCCCTTAATCTCCACCCCGACCCACGATGTTCCGGGCAGATGGGTTTGCAGGCCGAACGAAAGCTTCTCGGAATCGCCCATCCGGTATTTCCATTGGTGGAGGTACAGCCCTTCTTTACGGGCGGCGTCCAGGATGGTTTGGGTCCCGATCTTTACGTTGCCTTCCACCTTAATCGTCCATACGAAAGAAGACAGAATGAAAAGGGATGCGATAAAAGCAACGCCGCCGGCCAGAAAAGTTTTACGCTTGGCCAATTTCCGGGCAGCGAAGGGCAGTCCCTCGCGCTTTAGCGGATGCATCCGGCAGCCTGTCTCTTTCAGAAGCGGCCGGAGACGCAGCGCATCCCTGCAAGGCAGGCAGAGCTCGACCAACCTGTCTCCCGACACCCGTATGTCCCATAACGAAAACCCTTTGGAAAGTGCACGGTTGATAAACTCCGCCGCTCTTTCGCCCTTCACTTCGATCTTCACGTATCCCTGTATCCACTTTAACACCGCCGATTGCACGCCGAAACTCCCCTTTCCGGACCCGTTATGGCATATATCTGATATCCGCGATAATTCCCTCGATAAGTACTTCTTCCGTTAAAATGGCGCGGATCACCAATTCCTTCCCGCTTACCTCAAGCTTCCCCCGTGTAAGCTGCAGACGCAGCATCTCGCTGGAAAAATGCATAACCCCGCAGTGATTCTCCACGTAAAGCTGGACGTTGCCGATCATCGTGATCCGGGGAATATCTTGTACGACATCCTGCGGAAGGTCGAGCATATTAGCAGTCATTTGCTTCCACTTTTGCGTGAGCCGGCGCATTCTCTCGTCCCTCCCAGCCTTTGCCCCATGCTTTCAGCACGCAGGCGCAAATTCAGGCGCTTCTTGTTCAGACGCTGCTTTTTCCAATCTATGCGAGCCGCACGTGATTTATGAGCGGTGTTTCGTCCCTATCCTGCGGGCCTCGAATCGGAGCATTTCGTGTTTATCGGAATGTAAATAAAGGGAGGGGATAGGTTATACCTGAAATCACTTCGGCATGTGCAGAAGCGACAGAGGAAGATTCACACGCTTAAGACGCCTCCAAGTACCCTTGGGAGACGCCAATCTTTCTGATGAGTATAATATTGGAAAAGACCGTAGAATGCCTCTGCGGGCGTTCTACGGTCTTTGGGACGCCACCCCGGCGGCACGGCTCGCTCGGGCACGGCTCGCTCGGGCACGGCTCGCTCGGGCACGGCTCGCTCGGGCAC
>NZ_KE150412.1:1161816-1439278 GCF_000411255.1 Paenibacillus sp. HGH0039
GGCACGGCTCGCTCGGGCACGGCTCGCTCGGGCACGGCTCGCTCGGGCACGGCTCGCTCGGGCACAAAAAAGCCGTTCCGTCCGGTATTACCGGCGGAACGGCTTTTTAGCCCGTGGCGGGCCGAGTATTTCGGCCCAGATAACCCCCTGCACCGCTTGACGCGGGTGCAGGTCGACACCGGCGGTGGAGTTCCCGCTGCCGGCAGCCTCTTCACGCACGGCGCGCGCTTCACGCTTGCGCGGCGTCTCCGCCGGCTTTGCGAAGCTGCCGCGGGCATCGCTGGAGGCAAAGCCGCCGCTGCGCCCGCGCCCGGCCGCTGCTGGCTCGGCCGCGGTCCAATCGTCCGCCGCATCTTCGGCGGACCAATCACCGCGCCGGTCGGGCTCCCGGCCGGCGCCGGACGCAGGCCGGGTAGATGCGGCCGGACGGCGCGGAAGGCCCTGGCCGCTGAAATCCGGCATCCGGTTCGGATTGCCGGTCTTTTTGCGCTTGCCAGACAGCATGGACACCAGAAAAATACCGATCATTATGACGAAAAAGAAATTGTTCGCAATCAGTTCGATCAGACGCTCCATCACCACGCCCCCTTTCCCGGGTCAGTCTCGACAAGAGATGCCCCGGTAAACTTCGGTGAAGCAACTAATAAAGGGATGCCGATTCCCTCCGAGACCGGGTGGAACCGGCAAATCTGCCGAGCAGAGCCCGGAGATTTCCACCGCCTTTACTCTTTACCTTCTTTGCCCTCTTCCGACATTTTGCCGATGGAACTGCGCATATGCGTATCGGCATCGATATTTTTATAATTCATGTAGTCCATTACGCCGAGCTTTCCGTTACGCATAGCATCTGCCATTGCCTGAGGCACCTCGGATTCGGCCTCGACGACTTTCGCTCTCATTTCCACGACGCGGGCTTTCATTTCCTGCTCCTGGGCAACGGCCATGGCGCGGCGTTCTTCCGCTTTGGCCTGCGCGATCCGCTTGTCGGCTTCGGCTTGCTCGGTTTGAAGGTGCGCTCCGATGTTCTTGCCTACGTCGACATCCGCGATATCAATAGACAAGATCTCAAAAGCGGTACCTGCATCCAGACCTTTACCGAGTACGGTCCGGGAAATCATATCCGGATTTTCGAGAACGTCCTTATGCGAGCCGCTGGAACCTACTGTCGTAACGATCCCCTCGCCGACACGGGCGATAATCGTTTCTTCGCCGGCACCCCCGACGAGACGGTCGATATTCGCCCGAACCGTTACCCGGGCGATAACTTTCACTTCGATCCCGTCTTTGGCTACCGCGGAAACGGTCGGTGTCTCGATGACACGCGGGTTTACGCTCATTTGAACGGCCTGGAGCACGTCACGGCCGGCCAGATCAATGGCAGCCGCCCGCTCGAACGGCAGTTGGATATCTGCGCGGTGTGCCGCGATCAGGGCATTGACAACGCGGTCAACATTACCGCCCGCCAAATAGTGGCTTTCCAACTGGTTAATGTTCAGTCCCAGTCCGGCTTTAATCGCTTTAATGAGCGGATTCACGATCCGGCTCGGAATAACGCGCCGCAGCCTCATCGCCACCAGCGTCAAAATACTGATACGTACGCCCGATGCCAGAGCGGAAATCCAGAGCATAACCGGAACGAACGTGAAAAATACCATCAACAAAATCAGAACCACTGCGGCAATCAACAGATAAAAATAAGATTCCATGTGTCAAAAAACCTCCCTTTACGTAATTAAATGGCGCTCTGCCGGCTGTACCTTATTTTTCTGCGCCGGCTTCTTCTTCATGCACCACAACTCTGCTGCCTTCCACGAGAACGACCTTGACCAGGCGTCCGGCAGGGATAAATCCGCCTTCCGTTACCACATCCACCCGGTCTTCCCCGAATTGGGCGGTACCAGACGGACGAAGCGGCGTAAGCGAAGTTCCCGTCTGCCCCATAAGATGCAGCTTGAACGAGCTGGACACAAAACCTTTTTCGGTAGTCAGCTCCTCCTTGAGGATAAAACGGTTCCATACTCCCCTCGCAGGAAACTTCTTGACCGCGATAAAGAGAAGAACAGCTGCCGCAACGAAAGCGATGACGAGCAAAAGCGCCGCCGTCTGAGGGTTGTCAGCCGCCAGAATCACTCCGCTGAACAAGGAAATACTACCGGCTATACCGAGTATGCCGAAGCTCGGAATGATCAGTTCCAGCAGCAGAAGCAGCACGCCCAAAACGAACAGACCGATATCTCCGGACCCCGCTCCCCCGGCAAGATAATTGCCGAGGAAATACAGTCCGAAGCCGATAACCCCGACCGACCCGAGAAGACCGAACGTCCAGAAAAGCAGCTCGAGTCCGATTCCGACAATCCCGATCAGAAGCAGGATCGCGGCAACGGCCGGATGTGTCAGGAAATCGCCAAGCGCACTCGTAAAGCCCTGCTGTGCCGCAGTTCCGGCCGATGCCGCAGCCAAACCGGGCAGGCAGCCGATTGATCCGAGGACCGCGGCACAGCCCAGAAATGTTCTCCGTAAGCTGATCATGGCTTCTCCTCCTAACCCTGTAACTGTCTTATAGTCTTTTCTACGTAACGAGATAAAAAACGTTTCACCAAATGTTCATAAGTTGGCGGCAGGCTCCACGGACAAGCCGGAGCAGCCCTTAAGCTTGTTTACGCAGCGGCCTCCGTTTTATGTATTCTCCGGCTATGAAAAAAGGCCGGAAGCATCACTGCTTCCGACCCCGTCGGTTTATTACAGGTTTTGTTGCACCAGTTGGTTAACTAATTTCCCGTCAGCCCGACCTTTAACTTTAGGCATGAGGGCCGACATCACTTTTCCCATATCCGCTTTGGAGGAAGCGCCAACTTCTTGGATGGTCTGCTTTACAATTGCGCTTACTTCTTCCTCTGTTAACTGCTGCGGCAGGTACTTCATTAGAATGTCGATCTCAGCGTGCAGGCTGTCGGCCAAATCGTCCCGGCCGGCGTTTTTAAATTCTTGGAGGGAATCTTTGCGTTGTTTGACTTCGCGATTCAGAACATCAAGCACTTCATTGTCATCTAAGGTTCGTCGCTGATCTATCTCGATATTCTTGATAGATGCTTTTACCATACGGATTACGGAGAGTGTAAACTTGTCTTGACTCTTCATCGCTTGCTTCATATCATCGTTCAAACGTTCGCTTAAGCTCATGAACTTGGGTTGCCTCCTAGAACTTTCTCTTACGAGCAGCCTCAGATTTCTTTTTGCGCTTAACGCTCGGCTTCTCGTAGTGCTTGCGCTTTTTAATCTCCGCCAATACGCCATCCTTAGCAATGGAACGCTTAAAGCGGCGAAGTGCAGCATCTATGGTTTCATTCTTGCGAACTCGAGTTTCTGACACCAGTTTTCCCTCCCTCCGAACAGACCGTCCAATCAAAGCGGTTCATCAAACTTCATTATAGGGGAAAACGTTTCTAGGTGTCAACCTAAAAGCTTTACTCCTATGACAATAAATTCTATGAATTATCTTTGAGCTACTAGAGGACCCAAATTCGTGCCGCCGAGCAGGTGGTAATGGATGTGGAAAACCACTTGTCCGCTGTCGGGTCCGCAGTTGTTGATGAGCCGGTAGCCGCTCTCTTCGATACCGAAATCCCGGGCGATTTGCTGCGCGGCCTTGTGAACCGAACCGATCAGCGCCCAGTCTTCTTCTCCGGCGTCTTTCATCGAGGCGATATGCTTCTTCGGAATGATCAGGATATGAACCGGAGCGGCCGGCTGGATATCGTGAAAAGCCAGCACCTGCTCGTCTTCGTATACCTGCTTGGAAGGAATTTGTCCGTCTCTGATTTTGCAGAATAAGCAATCCACTGTTTCGTCTCCTCCTTTATCGAATCGTACATGCTCATGTGCATAAATTTGTATGTATATTTTTATCATACTGAATAACGGGTCAAAAAGAAAATAAAAAGTGAGCGGCGTTCCGGAAAAAGGTAAAACCGCCGGAAGACGAATGTCTCTCCCAGGCGGTTATGGATTTTTGTATCAATAGTACGGAAGCAGCGAAAGGACCGTCAGAGCCACCAGAGGAAAGATCCCCCGGTAAAAGCGGCGCCGCGGATAATAAGGGTACCCGCCGTACGGAAAATATCCGTAGTAAGGGTAGCCGTAATACGGGTATCCCCAGCCGAACGCCCGCGTCTCGCTTTCGCCGCCCGCTCTCCCGCCGACGGGAATGGCCAGATATACATAATCATCGTCGACGTTCTCGATAATTCCGTCATGCACCGTACCGTCGTTCAGTTGGATGAGAACGTATCTGTATTTATGCTGCTGACACAAGGACTTCGCTTCGTGCTTTTGCATCAACAAACACCCCCTGCCTTCAACATATGCACGGCTGGGCGAAAGGCCACTGATTCGCGCATTTCGTTGAACGGGAGGTGAATCTGCGGAACCGGGTCCGCACTCGCACCCGGATCGCGGTTCCGCCGCTTTTTATGGCTTGGGGGGCTTGCGCCTCATCTCCTTGTGGATCTTCTTCCACTTATCCTTCTCCGCAGTCTGAAGGGATTTGCTCTCCTTGCGGGCCAGGAAGGCAAGCTCCTTCTGCAGCTTGACGTAGCTGTCATAGCGCGCCTGGTCCAGCGTCCCGTCTTCTATGGCGCCTCTCACGGCGCAGCCCGGTTCGCTGTTGTGGCGGCAGTCCGGGAAGCGGCAGGAGGCCGCCAGCGTCTCGACATCGTCGAACGACTGGCTGAGCCCGCTGTCCGCCTCCCACAGCTGAAGCTCGCGCATGCCGGGCGTATCGATCAGCACGCCCCCGCCGGGGAGCAGGAGAAGCTCGCGGTGGGTCGTCGTATGGCGGCCCCGGGCGTCGTCCTCCCGGATCGCGCCGGTGTCCATCGCCTCGCGGCCCAGCAGCGCGTTGATGAGCGTGGACTTCCCCGCTCCGGAGGACCCGGCGACTGCGGCCGTCCGGCCGACGCCCAGGTAGGCGGCGCGAAGGCCCTCTACCCCTTCGCCGAGGACCGAGCTGACGGCATGGACGGGCACGCCCGGCGCTATGGCCTCCGTCTCGGCGACCCGGAGGGCCACTTCCTCGGGAGAGGCGCACAGGTCCGCCTTGCTGAGGATGATGACGGGAGAGGCGCCGCTCTCCCATGCCATGACGAGGTAGCGCTCCAGCCGGCGGAGATTATAATCCGCATTGAGGGCGTTAACGAGGAAGATGACATCGACGTTCGCGGCGACAATCTGCTCTTCGGTCACGTTGCCCGCCACTTTGCGGACGAACATGCTTTTTCTCGGCAGGACGCCGTGAATGGTGGCGCGCCCCTCTTCCTCGCGCACGCTTAAAGCCACCCAGTCGCCGACCGCGGGGTAATCTCCCCGGCTGCGCGCCTGGTAGCGCATACTACCCGACACCTCGGCGAGCACTTCGCCGGAGCCGGTTTTGACCCTGTACATTCTCTTATGTTCAAGCGCGACGCGGCCTGCCGTGAGACCTTCCGCCGACATATCCGTCAAAGCTTGCCGGAGCTCTTCGTTCCAGCCTAGTTCAGTTAAATTCAATCCGTGAACACACCTTTCATCCTATCTGCTTCCCAGTCTAGCAGGAAAAGGCCCGAATTAACCGGGAAACAATCATTCATAGCTATTTTTTACCTCTCAGCCGCAAACGCAAAAAAAGACCCGACGGAATTCCATCGGGTCTATTGGTTGAATGTGTCGGTGTATTCTGTCCCGGGGAGTGCCCCGAGGGATGCACGAACAAGCGGGAACCGGTGCAACTTGCTTGCCGCTCGCATAAGGCTGACCACCGTTATGTAACGCCTCGCCGCGTGCCGTGAACCGTCGAGGCCGCAAAAATGCTTGTCAAACGCCGCCAGCCGAAGCGATCTCCCGTTAGACTGAACGCCAAACGTTCATGACAGGTCGTGCGGCATTCCGTTTACAGGACCTTCTCCTCTTCCGGCATACGCGGGAGCTCGACCGTTACGGTCGTTCCCTGCCCGAGCTCGCTCGTGACCTGAAGCGTTCCTCCGTGCAGTTGGGCGATTTCCTGGCAAATGGACAGACCCAGACCGCTGCCCGGCTGCCGGTTGTCGGCCTTGTAAAACTTCTCCGTCACATACTTCACCGCTTCCGGTGAAATCCCTTCGCCCTCATCTTCCACGATCAGGTGCACGAGACTGCCTTCCACGCGGGTCATGATGCGGATTACCCCGTTTTCCTGCGTGAATTTCATCGCATTGTCAAGCAAGTTGATCAACACCTGCTTAAGCCGGTTCTGATCCCCGAAAACGTAGAGGCTGTTCTCCGCAAGGGAAATTTGCAGCTCCATTCTGCGCCTCTGGCAGTTCCCCGCAAACTGCTGGTAAATGTCTTTCACGAGGCGGTTGACGTCCACCGGTTCACGGTGCATTTTCATATTGCCGGACTGAAGCTTGGAGAAATCGAGGAGGTCTTCGACCAGCCCGATCAGACGGTCCGTTTCTTTGGAAATGACGGAAAGACCCGTAAGCGTTTCTTCCTTCTCGTTCAGGTCACCCGAAACCAGCGTCTCGCTCCAGCCTTTAATCGACGTTAAGGGCGTCCGCAGCTCGTGGGAGATCGAGGAGATAAACTCGTTCTTCAGGCGGTCGTTGCGGAGAATTTCGTCCGCCATGTAATTGAGCGTATCCGCCAGATGCCCGACCTCGTCGTCATGCCGTTTGACGGCCTTGTTGTGGAAATCCCCCTGGGCCATGCTCTGGGCGACATCCGTGACCTCGCGGATAGGTCTCACGATCCGGTTGGCGAGAAGCAGACTGACCGCCAGCGATACGAGAATGACGGCCACGCCGATGCCGATGATGATCCAGGCTGTCCTCATGACCATCCGGTCTACCTGCTCGATCGAAGTCGTATAGCGCAGGACGCCGACGACGCGGTCCCCGTTCTTGAGGGGATAGGAAAGCGCCATGATCCTCTCTTTGGTGTCGGTATTCAACCCGATCCACTTGCCGGGCTCTCCGAGCAGAGCGGACTGGACGTCCGACGTATCGATTTTGCGTTTGGAGGTAAACCCGTACGAATCCCGGATCAGATTCCCTTCCAGGTCCACCACCTCGACCCGGCTGATTTCGTCCTTCGCAAGCTCTTTTAAAATGTTGCGGGCCCTCTCCTGGAGAGGAGAAAGCGAATTGTAGCGGTTGTTGTAGTCGACTGTGAATTTGGCGCGTTCACTTAAGGCCTGAAGGGCGCTTCCGTAATAATATTGATAGATGGTTCCCAGAAACAAGCCTCCGAGAAGCAGCACAATAAATACGATAATCAGCAGAAAATTCCAGACGACTTTACTCCTTATGCTGCTCAAGGGCGGATTCCTTCTTCCAGAGGTACCCATAACCCCAAACGGTTTCGATATGTGCAGGGTGCGACGGATCTACCTCGATTTTTTGGCGGATACGGCGGATGTTGACGTCCACGATTTTTAAATCGCCGACAAAATGCTTACCCCATACGGCATCCAGAATTTCATCCCGGGAAATCCCCTGGTCGGGCTGTTCCATGAACAGCTTCAGAATGGCAAACTCGGTCGGCGTGATATCGATTTCGGTCCGTCCCTTAAACAGCTTCCGTTCCTTCAATTGCAGCGTAAAGATGCCGGAGCTCAGGCTCTGTTTGGCCGATTCCTGCTCGGGAATTTCCAGCCTCCGGTACAGGGCCTTAATTCTCGCGATGAGCTCCACCGGGCTGAACGGCTTCGTCACGTAATCGTCCGCTCCGATCTCCAGACCTTCGGCTTTGTCCGTATCCTGCGATTTCGCCGTCAGCATGATGATGCCCATCTTCGGGTACATTTTCCGCAGCTGCGCGCACACATCGAATCCCGATAATTGAGTCGGGAGCATAACGTCCAGAATGGCGATGTGAAAAGGGCCTTCATCCTTTACAAGCTGGAGGGCTTCCTCGCCCGTCGCCGCCTCCGTAACATCAATATCGTTGCGTTTAAGATTAATCCGGATAAATCCGCGGATCGATTCTTCATCTTCCAAAATCAGTACTCTCATTCCGGTCTCCCTCCCCTTCTCTAATAATAGACCGGCTTCAGCCGCTCCTGTATATCTTTCAATCCGAGTTTCATCTGGTTATATTCCTGCAAGGATTTGACGGACAGGTTCGTCGGCTTCTCCGGCAAAAACGCTACGGTTTTGCGTCCGTACGACGTATCAAGCTCCACGAAGTCGATTTCCTTCTTCTGCAGCTCGTTCTTCATGTTCTCCCACTGCTCCGTGGGGTAATACCGGATGGTCAGCAGCTCCGCTTTTTCCTTGCGGTTCGCGCTTAAATAATAAAAAGTCGTGTACCCGTCGGCACGATCGCTTTTGGACCGTTCCAGCGTAATTTTGCCTCTCCACGATTCGGGAAAATCAAACCGGTACGTGACATTGTTGTCATAGTAATTTTCGTGCACCCATTTGAGCCCGTTCGCGCCGTCCCACTGATACCACTGGTGGATCCAGGGCATATCGGTCGGATTGCTGTTTTCGATAAAAGGAGGGATCTTGAGCAGCTCGATCTCCATAATACCGTCTCCGTTGACGTCTTGGGATCTTCCTTTGTATTCCTTGAAGGTTTGAACGTTCCCCTGTTCGTCCTTGGCACTGAAAACGTCTTTAAGTTTGCCGTTGTTCCAAACCAAGAGAGAAGTATACGATGTATTGGCGCCAAGCCCCGTATCCACGAAAATCCCGTTCTGCGAGTCGGTCGCTTTGCCGATCACGACCTGGTAGTAACCGTTGACGCCGCCGTCCATAGGCAGCTTCTGCATCAGCTTCTTCTCCCCGTTCTTGAACGAGTATAAAGAAGCGGAAGCGTCCAGCTTGTCGCGGTCGAGAAGCAGGGCGGCCACCTCAGGCACTCCGTCGCCGGTCAGATCGCCGATCGCGATCTCGGTGTACGGAATTTTCTCCATCTGGCTCACCACCGAGCCTTTCATGGAATAAACGAACAATTCTTTATTGAGATTGACAGCTTCTCCGGCACTCCAGCCTACGAGCATTTCCGGAGCCCCGTCTCCCGTAACGTCCACGAAGTCGACGCGGTCGATTTCTCTGCCCAGCTCATGGATATCGGTGACCTTCCGCCATTCTTCGTCCACTTGTTCGAGAATGAGGGCCCCGAGTTCGAACTCGTTCTTCTGCAGCCTGTAAAAGGCGACGGCTTCCTTCTGGTTGTCCCCGTTAAGGTCCACCTGGTAAATCGGGCCGGCCGCCGAGTTGTCGGGCAGCTTGAGCGGCGTGTTGAGCACCGCGCCCGGAGGCAGATAGTGGGTCACCGCCTCTTTGAGCTGATACAGGCTCGAGCTCATGGCCGGAGCCTTCAGCAAAGCGGCGGGAGAAGAAGATATGAGCTGGCAGCCGCTGAGCAGCAGCATGGAGAGTCCGGCCGTCAGCAGGCCCGCTGCGGGTCGCGGTATCCATTTGATTCTTCTCTTCATGACATTCCCCTTTTCTAGTGCTGGTTCCATTATAGCAAAGCTGCCCCGGAAGCAGGACCTGAAAATTCTGCATGGACGCGAACGAAAAAACCGCCCGATGCCGGCAAATACGGCATGGACGGCTCGCTTCCGCCGGTTTGGCGGCCTTCCGCAAAACCGGTCCCGGGGCATTTCATTATTTCGCAGCCAGCAATTCCGGCACGGTAACAAACTGGTAGCCCTGAGCCTGCAGATACTCGCAAATTCTGCGAGTGGCCTCTACGGTATTGCTGAGGTCCCCGCCTTTGCCTCCGAAGCTGTGCTGCAGAATAATGCTGCCGGGATGGATATGCTGTTTCACATTGTTCATAATCTGATCCGGCGTATTACCGGCCCAGTCTTTCGTGTCGATCGACCAGCCGATGATAAGCTGCCCCTGCTGGGCCGCTACCGCTTTGACGTTATCGTTGACGGCGCCGTACGGGGCACGGAACAGATAGGTTCCCTTGCCGAGCGCTTTCTTCAGCGCCTCGTCCGTGCTCGTCATCTGTTCGCGGGCCTGTTCGGGCGTCAGCTTAGGCAGCTGCGCGTGACTCCAGGTATGGTTGCCGACCGCGTGACCCTCGTCCACGATCCGCTTCACCATATCGGGATATTTATCGACCTGGCGACCGACCAGGAAGAACGTCGCTTTCGCGTTGTACTTGCTCAGCACTTCCAGAACCTGCGGCGTCCAGTGCAGGTCCGGACCGTCGTCGAACGTAAGCGCAACGAGTTTATTTTTGGTCGAAACCGAATAAATCGGCGTGGCCAAGTTTGCCGCCCCGCCGCCCTGCGGAGCTTGCGTTGACTTCGGCGTCGGCGCAGGATCGGGCGTGGCCGTCGGATCCGGCGTAGGATCCGGCTTCCGAGTCGGCTCCGGCGTCGGCGTAGGATCGGGATGCGCGCTCTTATCCGGCTTCTTCTCCGGTTCATTCGCGGTCGGGACCGGAGACGGGCTTGGCGTAGCCGCCGTTTCTCCCTGGGTGGAGCCCGAAGCCGCTTCCTTGGTCAACAATGCATGGCTGACATTGTATGCAATAAACAACCCCAGCGCTATCATAAGGACATAGCGCAGTCTGAACACTTTTCTTTTTTTCATGATTCCTTCCATCTCCCATTTGTTTCTTCGGCTGATTTCTATGAACCTACCAGCCTGTCTATGACTTCCAGCACATAGGAACGACTGACGCGGCAAGGCGTCTTCTCCTGTATTCCCCGAGTCCGTTCCCTTCAACGTGTTTCCTTATCCTAAGTGTACTCCAACTTTCGACACAAGTAGTTACGAAACCATTACATTTGAACAATTAAGCCGTTACGATCCCGTTACACTTGTAAAAAATTGTACAAGCATGACGAAAAAAGCTTCCGGCGCGGGGGCCGAAAGCTTAAATATAGAGGATGTTTTATTTCCTGTAAAGACCAATTTTTAGAGAGACTGGCAGGTCGACCGCGAAACGTTTTGATTACGCGCACGCTCGATAAACTCGTACGCTCTCGCTACTTCTTCTTCCGTCGGTGTGCGGGCGTCTTTGAGCGGATATTCCCGGTGAAGAAGATCCCATTTATAGGTTCCCAGCTTGTGATAAGGAAGAAGCTCGAATTTTTCCACGGTCGTCAGACTGGCCAGAAAAGAACCAAGCCGCTCCAGCTCGTCTTCCGTATCCGTCATTCCGGGAACGAGCACCCGCCGGATCCACATCGGCCTGCCGTGATCGGAAAGCCAACGCGCCGTACGCAGGATCTTGTCGTTGGGCTGGCTCGTCAGCGCGATATGCTTGTCGCGGTCCATCATTTTCAGATCAAGCAGAACGAGGTCCGTTTCTTCGAAAAGCTCGCGGACATGCTCGTGGCCCACTTCGCAAAAGCCCGAAGAGTCCAGCGCCGTGTTCACGCCGAAGCGTTCCTTGCACGCTTTGAAAAGCTCCGCGACAAACGCCGCCTGCAGCGTCGGCTCTCCTCCCGTTACGGTGATTCCCCCGCCCGACTTCCGGTAGTACGGAAGATAAGGCTCCATTTCGGCGAGGATTTCATCGACGGTCACCGTCCGTCCTCCGCAGGTGTCCCACGTATCGGGGTTGTGACAGTAGCCGCACTGCAGGGCGCATCCCTGCATGAAGAGAACAAACCGGATACCGGGGCCGTCTACCGTGCCGAACGTTTCGATGGAATGGATTCTGCCTTTCATGACTAACACGTCCTTTGCTTCGGCGTGCCCCGGTCCCTTTTACATGGCGCCGTGGAACGTCCGGTTAATAACGTCGAGCTGCTGCTCGCGGGTGAGTTTGATAAAGTTGACCGCATAGCCCGAAACCCGGATGGTGAGCTGCGGATACTGCTCGGGATGCTCCATCGCGTCCAGAAGCTGCTGCCGGTCGAATACGTTCACGTTGAGATGGTGCGCTCCGCTTTCGAAGTATCCGTCCAGCATATGGACGAGATTGTCCTTGCGCGTCTGCGGCTCTTTGCCGAGCGCTTTGGGCACAATCGAGAACGTGTTCGAGATGCCGTCCAGGCTGTGCTCGTAAGGCAGTTTGGCGACGGAGCCGAGCGAGGCCAGCGCGCCTTTGCGGTCGCGTCCGTGCATCGGGTTCGCGCCCGGCGCGAACGGTTCGCCCGCTTTGCGCCCGTCCGGCGTGGAGCCGGTTTTTTTGCCGTAAACGACGTTGGACGTAATGGTCAGGACCGACTGGGTCGGAACCGCATCCCGGTAAGGTTTGTGCTTGCGAATCATGCCCATGAACGCTTCGACGAGAGAAACGGCGATGGAATCGACGCGGTCGTCGTTGTTGCCGTACATCGGGTAATCACCTTCAATTTCGAAATCGACGGCGATTCCTTTCTCGTTGCGGACCGGGCGCACTTTGGCGTATTTGATCGCGCTCAGCGAGTCGGCGACTACGGACAATCCCGCGATTCCGCAGGCCATGGTACGGACGATTTCCCGGTCATGAAGGGCCATTTCAATCCGCTCGTAACAGTATTTGTCGTGCATGTAGTGAATCACGTTCAGCGTGTTCATATACAGCTTCGCCAGCCATTCCATGACACCCTTGAATTTATGCATGACCTCGTCGTAATCGAGCACATCGGCGGTAATCGGCACGCTTTCGGGTCCGATCTGGACCCCGAGCTTTTCGTCCACGCCGCCGTTAATGGCATACAGGAGAGCTTTGGCCAGATTGGCCCGCGCTCCGAAGAACTGCATCTGCTTGCCGATCCTCATGGCGGATACGCAGCAGGCGATGCCGTAATCGTCGCCGTAGAAAGGACGCATCAGGTCGTCGTTCTCGTACTGGATGGAGCTCGTTTCGATCGAGACTTTGGCGCAGTATTTCTTGAACCCCTCCGGCAGCTGCTCGGACCAGAGCACCGTCAGGTTAGGCTCGGGAGCGGGACCCAGGTTATACAGCGTATGAAGAAACCGCATGGAGTTTTTCGTCACGCGGGTCCGGCCCGACAAGGACATGCCCCCGATGGACTCGGTCACCCAGGTGGGGTCGCCGCTGAACAGCTCGTTATAATCCGGCGTACGCAAGAATTTGACAATCCGCAGCTTCATGACGAAATGGTCCACCAGCTCCTGCGCCTGCGTTTCGGTCAAGGTTCCTTCGCGGAGGTCTCTTTCGATATAAATATCGAGGAAAGAGGACACCCGTCCCAGACTCATCGCCGCGCCGTTCTGTTCCTTGATCGCCGCCAGATAGGCGAAATACAGCCACTGGAACGCTTCGCGGGCATCGGAGGCCGGCCCCGTGATGTCAAAACCGTGGTCGGCGGCCATCTTCTTCAGCTCGGCGAGCGCCCGGATCTGCTCGGACAGCTCCTCGCGGGCACGGATGACGTCCTCCGTGATCGCATCCACTTCAAGAAGCAGAAGATCCTTCTTCTTATCGGCCACGAGGGCGTCGATGCCGTACAGCGCTACCCGGCGGTAATCGCCGATGATCCGTCCGCGCCCGTAAGCGTCCGGCAAGCCCGTGATGATGCCGGCTTTTCTGGCGGCCCGCATGTCGCTGGTGTAGGCGTCGAACACGCCTTGGTTATGCGTCTTGCGGATGTCCGTGAACAGCCGGACCATGTCCTGCGGCAGCTTGAAGCCGTAAGCTTCGCAGGCGTCCTCCATCATCCGGATGCCGCCGAACGGCTGCACGGAGCGTTTGAACGGCTCATCCGTCTGGAGCCCGACTACGCGCTCCTTGTCTTTGTCGAGATAGCCCGGTGCGTGGGAAACGATCGTGGACACGGTGTTCACATCCACATCGAGCACGCCTCCCTGCTCTCTTTCACGGCGGGTCAGGTCCTTGACGACTTCCCAAAGCGCCTTCGTATCTTCCGTCGGAGGGGCAAGAAAAGCCTCGTCTCCCTCATAAGGCGTCAGGTTAAGCTCGATAAAGTCACGGACGTCGATCCCGTGCTGCCACTTTCCTTTGCGGAACCCGCGGTATACTCCCTCTTCAGCAGACTTCATGCGCATCTCGCGCTCTTCGATAGCCATTTTTGTTCCCTCCTTGGAATGAACGGACGGGCCGCGGAGCGGCCGCCCGGCAAAGCTGATTTCGTTTCAGCGCAAACTTCACTGCATTCCGCCGTCATGATCACTGTCTTTGGGTCCGTTTCACCGCAACGGCTGCTGCGGCGCCGCTCCCGCTTATTCAGGCAGCAGATAAGTCCTGGTCCGCTTGCTCAAATTCTGCCGTAGAAGGCGTCCCGGTACACTTCGGCCAGCTCGCTGACGAGCGGCATTTTCGGATTCGCGGTCGTGCACTGGTCTTCGAACGCTTTGTCCGCCAGGTACTCCACACGGCTTTCGAAATCATCGGCATCGAATCCGAGTTCTTTGAACGAAGCGGGAATGCCCAGCTTCTGATTCAGTTCGCGGATGGCGTCGATGAGACTCTTGACGCCTTCCTCCGTGGTGGCGGCCGGAAGCCCGAGGAACCGGGCGATTTCGGCGTAGCGCTCGTCGGCGCAGTAGTGCGAGTATTTCGGGAACGACGCGTATTTCGACGGCTTCGCCGCGTTATACTGGATGACGTACGGCATCAGGATCGCGTTGGTCCGTCCGTGCGCCGTTCCGTACTGCCCGCCCCACTTGTGCGCCAGGCTGTGGTTGATGCCCAGGAAGGCGTTCGCAAAGGCCATGCCGGCGATCGTGGACGCATTGTGCATTTTCTCCCTGGCCAGCTTGTCGGCCGTCGCATGGGACTGCTCCAGGTTGCGGAACACGAGCTTGATGGCCTGCAGGCAGAGCCCGTCCGTATAGTCGTTTGCCATGACGGAGACGTAAGCTTCGATCGCGTGTGTGAGCACATCCATGCCGGTGTCGGCCACGGCTGTTTTCGGGAGCGAGTAAACGAATTCGGGATCGACGATGGCCACATCCGGCGTAAGCTCGTAATCGGCGAGCGGATATTTCGTGTGGCCGTTCTGTTTATCCGTGATGACCGCGAACGAAGTCACTTCCGAACCGGTACCCGAAGTCGTCGGGATGGCAACGAACTTCGCCTTCTTGCCGAGCTTCGGATACTTGAACGTCCGCTTGCGGATGTCCATGAACTTCTGTTTCAGCGAATGGAACGTGACGTCGGGGTACTCGTAGAACAGCCACATCGCTTTCGCCGCATCCATCGGCGATCCTCCGCCGAGCGCCACAATGCAGTCCGGCTGGAAGGCGTTCATCATGGCCGTCCCGCGTTCAACGGTGTCGACTGAAGGGTCCGGCTCTACATCGCTGAAAACTTCGATGGCTACCGGCATCCGGCGCTGGCGCAAGTAATGTTCCACGCGTTCCACGTATCCGAGCTTCACCATCATCGGGTCGGTCACGATCAATACACGCGTGATGTCCGGCATTTTCGCCAGGTACTGGGTGGCGTTTCTCTCGAAATAAATTTTCTCGGGCACTTTAAACCACTGCATATTCACCGTCCGGTGTGCGACTTTTTTGACGTTGATCAGGTTGACCGCCGTCACGTTCGAAGAAGTTGAATTGCGGCCGTACGAGCCGCAGCCTAGCGTCAGCGAAGGGATATTGGCGTTGTAGATATCCCCGATCGCCCCGTGAGTCGAAGGCGCATTAACGATAATGCGGCAGGTCGGCAGCTCCTTGGCGAAAGCGGCGATCACTCCGTCGTCGTTCGAATGGATGACCGAGGTGTGGCCGAGTCCGCCGAATGCCGCAATCTCCGCTGCCCGGGCGATGCCCGCTTGAGCCGTGGCGGCCGTGTAGCAGGCCAACACCGGGCTCAGCTTCTCGGCGGACAGCGGGTAGGCCGGACCGACGCCGTCCAGCTCGGCGATCAGGATTTTCGTCCCGGCGGGAACCTCGAACCCCGCCATTTCGGCGATGCGTACCGCGGGCTGGCCCACAATCGCCGCGTTCACGGCGCATCCGGCGTTCATGCCGAACTGGGACAGCTTCTTCGTTTCCTTGGCGCTCAAGAAATGGCAGCCCTGCGCCTTCAGCATCGCCTTGGCCTCCGCCGCGATCGCTTCGTCCAGGATAACGGCCTGCTCGGATGCGCAGATCATGCCGTTGTCAAACGTCTTCGAGAGAATCAGATCCGTGACGGCCTGACGCAGGTCCGCGGTTCTCTCGATGAAGCACGGCACGTTGCCCGGGCCAACGCCGAGAGCGGGTTTGCCTGCGCTGTAAGCGGATTTGACCATGCCGGAGCCGCCGGTAGCCAGAATCAGGGCCACTCCCTCGTGGTGCATAAGCTCGTGCGTCGCTTCCATGGAAGGCTTCTCCACCCACTGGATGCAATCTTTCGGCGCCCCGTGGCTTACCGCCGCTTCGTACAGAACGCGGGCCGCTTCGGAGCTGCATTTCTGCGCGGACGGATGGAAGGCGAAAATAATCGGATTCCGCGTCTTCATTGCGATCAGCGCTTTAAACATCGTTGTCGAGGTCGGATTCGTCACCGGGGTGACGCCGGCAATAATTCCGACCGGTTCGGCGATGGACGTAAGGCCGGTCGTCGGATCGTCGTCGATTACGCCGACCGTTTTGTCGTACTTCACGGAGTTATGAATATACTCAGTTGCGAACAAGTTCTTGATGATCTTGTCTTCATATACGCCCCGCCCCGTTTCTTCCACCGCAAGCTTGGCGAGAACCATATGCCGGTCAACGCCGGCCAGCGCCATTTCCTGTACGATGCGGTCGACCTGGGATTGGTCCAAGCCTTCAAAAGCGGCCTGCGCTTTCTTCGCGTTCTGCACCAGCCGGTCTACCTGTTCTTTGGCCGCCGCAGCTGCGGGTTTTACGGTCTCATTTTCCTGTACAGCCATCTCTCCGCCTCCTCTGTTCTTTCTACACCTTCATTGTAGGGGATTGTGAATTTTTTCACTATGACATTTCTCACAGACAAAAGAGCGGCCCCGCCTTATGGTGAAGACAGGAAACACGCGCGCGCTTTACCATCATCCGCAGGACCCGACAGGAGGAAATGACGATGAGCACAATAACCGTGGAACGTCTGCCGTATGCCGCTATGGACCCAGGCAGCCAGTTGTCCGACGCCCTATATTATTTGAAGCAGCAGCATGAATTTCTTGAGGCCGATCTGCTGGAGCTGCAAATGCTCGCACGCGGAATCGGAGCCACCGGAAGCCGGGATTCGCTCAAAACCGATTTACACCAGCTAAAGGTACGCGCCGAACGGTTCTTGAAGTTTTTCCAGCAGTATCAGCAGGATGAACAGGAAACGCTTTTCCCTATCGTTGATTTGTACACGGGCGACAAAATGGGCCCTACCGCCGTTATGAAGCAGGAATACAACATGGCCGTCCACAATCTGCGCCTTTTCTTCCAGGCTCTCAAAGAAGACAGTCAAACCCTCGATCCCCTGTGCGCCAAACGTTCGGTATCCCACGTGCTCCAGTCGTGCTTCATTCTTCTTGAGCATATGCGTAAAGAAAAAGAATGGGTATTCCCGCTCGCCGAGCAGATGCTGACCGATATCGAGCAGTTTTATTCGTAGAAAGCCGCTTTTCCCGATTAAAAGAAACCGGAGCCGCCGAATGCAGACGGAACTCCGGTTTTTTTGTGTCCTTTTGCCTGTAAACGGCAGGTTTGCGTTGAATACGGACAGGCGTGGTAACCAATATTGTACGGAAAGTGTGATTTTTATCATATATGATCTACGTCATATCCGGTATACTGGAAGCAGAAGTCAAAGAGGAGGGAAGCCATCATGAACACCGGCACAAATCCCGTTTACTATACGAATCCCCGCAACACCGCTGCCTTTAAGACGGAAAATTTGCAGAAGCTGACGGATATTATGCATGAGCAGAAGCTTCAACCCGGCGCCTACTTGTTTTGGGAAGGCGATACGGCTGACAAGCTTTATTTTATAAAAAACGGCCGGGTACGCGCTACGAAGTCTACGGACGAAGGCAAGGATCTCGTGCTTTACTTATACCAGCAGGGCGATCTGATCGGCATGATCGATCCCTACGACGACACGAAGCATTGGTACAGCGCGGAAGTGCTGGAAGAAACCCTGATCGGCGTGGCGCACAAGAAAGACGTGGAAATGCTGATCTGGCAGAGCGGCGAATTCGCTCTGGAATTTATGCGCTGGATGGGGCTCAGCCACCGGATGACGCAGACGAAATACCGCGATATGATGCTGTACGGAAAACCCGGGGCCCTGTGTTCCACCATCATCCGCTTGTCGAACACGTACGGCAGGCACGAAGAGGACGGGACGATCCGCATTACGAAGAAGCTCACCCACTCGGAGTTGTCGGATATGATCGGCTCCACCCGCGAAAGCGTGAACCGCATGTTCAGCGACCTGCGCAAAGCTCAGGCCATTGAAATGGATAACGGCTACATCATCATTCGCGATTTGAATTATTTAAAGGGCATTTGCCACTGCGAAAACTGCCCCGTAGAAGTGTGCCGGATGTAACCGGCACACTTTTTTTATTTGGGCCGGACGAGACGGCCCCCCCGTGTCGTCCGGCTGAAATATCCGGGCGCCCCGGCGAGTGGGGCCAGCGCTGCCCGCGCGGGGACCCCGGGCACGGGGTTCCTGGAGGCGCAGTCCGGCACAGCATAGTACGGCGCTGAATTCTCCAGGCGCCTATTCCCGGCAGTGTGTTCCGGCACAGCATGGCGCAGACCTATAGCGACAACGTTCACCCCCGCGTGCGGGATACGGTGCCCCATCACCCGGCTGCGGGCCGTAAAAAAGCTCCCTGATTGAAATCAGGGAGCTTTCTTTCTTCGCTTGCGGGACTGCGCCTAGCGTATGTTTACAGCTTTCCGTCCGCCCGTTTCACAGGCGAGATGAAGTAATACAGCAGCCCGACAAACACGGCCCCGCCGACGATGTTCCCCAGCGTTACCGGGATCATGTTGTGGAACCAGCCGGCCAGGGTAACCGTTTCGGGATGCGGGAGAATCAGGGCCAGCCCCAGCACGGTCATATTCGCCACGCTGTGCTCATACCCCGATGCGATAAAGCCGTACAGCATCCAGAAGATGAGAATCAGCTTCGCCGTGTCCTCTTTGGCTCTCATCGAAGTCCAGATCGCCAGGCAGACGAACCAGTTACAAAGAATTCCCCGGAAAAACAGCTGCGTGGTGTCCATGTTCATTTTTTTCGCGGCGATGGTCATTAACAAATGGTCCGGTTTAATATTGGCAAACACCCCGGCACCGACGACCAGCAGTACGAGGACCATGGCCCCCGTCAGGTTCCCCAGGTAGCACCAGAACCAGTTGACGAGCGTATCCTTCCACGTGACTTTACGCGATAGCGTCCCGATGGTGAAATACATGTTGTTCCCCGTAAAAAGCTCCGATCCGGCAAAAATCACCAGTGTGAGCGCGACTCCGAACGACAGGCCCATGACCGTTGTCGTAACCGGCGATTTTGCGGCAAAGAGCGGGGCCCCTACGGAAAAGATAAGCACGATGCCGAGTCCTACGTAAGCACCGGCCAGACCGGCAGCCGTCAGGTAGCGAAGAAGGCTTTCGGAGAGAAAATTCTTTTTCTGCTGGGCCGCGGCGGCCATTTTTTCCACGGTTTCAGTAAACATTATGCGTCATCTCCTCGCGGGTTGAAAACAGGTTAAGCCGGACGAAGGATGTTCCGGATAAGCCTCTTATGCGTACAAGCCGGCAGGACGGACCACGACCGGAAGGGGCATCACAGCCCGATCCAGACATGCTCCCCGTCGAGTTTCACCGGATAAGTTTTCACTTGTCCCGTATCCGGCGCCTGCACTTTACCGTCCAGCAGGTTAATTTTCCAGTCATACAGGGGATCGTAAAGCAGGTCCCCCGATATCATCCCTTCGCAGAGCGGACCTCCTCTACGGTGAGGACTCCGGTTCTGGAGCGCGAAGAGACGGCCGTCCGTCAAATGAAACACGGCGATTTCTTCTTCTCCCACGAAAACGGTCTTTCCCAGCCGAGCCGGAAAATCACCTTGTCTGCCGATGCAAACGTAGGTTTCCGGTTTTTCCTGAAGCTGTTGGTTCATGAATTTCTCCTCCTTTGGGGAGCTGCTTGGCAGCCCCTGTCTGTCCGATGCGCTTTATTCCGTTGGCGGCCCTACCGGCACGTTGACGCCTTCATACAGCTCCTGACGGAGCCGGCGGTCGCCGATCACTTTTTGCCAAGGATCGTGCGCGCGTGTCAGGGCGGTCTCCATGCGGTTTACAAGCTCCCGCCGGTTCGCTTCATCCGTGATCACATGGTTCTGAATATAAGCCAGACCCAGCCGCTCGACCCAATCCGATGTTCTTTCCAGGTAATTGGCGGTTTCCCGGTAAAACTGGATCAGCGACGAGGTAATCTCCAGAAGCTCCTCATCCGTCTTTACCTTTACCGCAAGATCGGCAAGCCGCGGTTTAATGCCCCCATTGCCGCCGATGTAAATCTCCCAGCCGCCGTCATTGCCGACGATTCCGACATCCTTGGTGCACGATTCCGCACAATTGCGCGGGCAGCCGTTCACGGCCATTTTAAACTTAGCGGGCATGTCGATCCTTTCGAATTTCTTCTCCAGCAGTTGTCCCATCCCCATCGAATCCTGGGTGCCGAACCGGCAGAAGGTCGAGCCTACGCACGTTTTGACCGTCCGGAGCGCTTTGGCATACGCGTAGCCCGATGGCATACCGAGTTCTTCCCAGACTTTCGGCAGATCTTCTTTGCGAACGCCCATCAGATCGATCCGCTGTCCGCCAGTCATTTTGACGGCACGGACGTTATATTTCACGGCTACATCGCCGATCCTTTTCAGCTCTTCCGCCGAGCTTACGCCGCCGTACATCCGCGGTACGACCGTATATGTGCCGTCCTTGTTGATGTTCGCATGCAGTCGCTCGTTGACGAATCTCGATTCTTTTTCGTCCACGTAGGTTTCCGGCCACAGCATCGTCAAGTAGTAGTTGAGCGCAGGCCGGCACTTCGAGCAGCCTTCGGGGTTGCTCCAATTCAAAGCGGCCATGGTCTCGCGGGTCGTCGTCAGCTTCCGCTCACGCATGGCGGCGACAATTTCGTCCCGGCCGAGCTGCGTGCAGCCGCAGATGCCATGGGCCGCCGTGCCCGCTTCGTAGCCGTCGCCCAGCACGCCGGCCAGAATCTGCTCGACAAGCGGCTTGCAGCCTCCGCACGAGCGGCAAGCTCCGGTGCAGGCTTTCACTTCGTCGACTGTTTTCAGACCCTGTGCGCGGACAGCCTCCACGATGGTTCCTTTCGTCACCCCGTTGCAGCCGCATACGATATCCTCGTCGGCCAGAAGCTCCGCCCCGCCGCCGCTCTCCTCTCCCGCGGGAATTCCCATCAGGACGGCGTGCACGTCTTCGGTCATTTCGCGGCCGCTTCGTATCCACTGCTGAAGCTGGGTCGCCTGGCTGACATCGCCGAACAGCACGCCGCCTACGATCCGGCTGCCGCGGACGAGCACCTTTTTATACACGCCTCTCCAGTCATCCTGCATTTTGACGATTGTAAGATCCGGACTATCCATAAACTCCCCGGTGGAGAATACGTCCACGCCCGATATTTTCAGCTTGGTGGCCAGCACCGTTCCCTCATAAGGAGCCGTCTGCACCCCGCACAAATGCTTGGCTAGCACGCTGCCCTGTTCAAAAAGCGGGGCGACAAGCCCGTAGCACACGCCGCGGTGCTCGCAGCATTCTCCGACAGCATACACGTCCTGCGCCGAGGTCCGCATAAAATCGTCCACGACGATTCCGCGATTGACTTCCAGGCCCCCGGCCGCGGCCAAAACGCTGTTCGGCTTAATTCCCGCCGCCATGACGACAAAGTCCGTTTCCAGCGCGGTTCCGTCCGTAAACGCCAGTCCTTCGACACGCACGCCGCCGGTTAGCTCCTCCGTCTGTTTTCCCATCGCGAAACGCAGTCCCTGGCGCTCCAGCTCCGCCCGCAGCATTCCCGAAGCCGCCGGGTCCAGCTGGCGTTCCATCAGATCGTCCATCAGATGAACGACCGTCACTTCCATGCCCAGCTTCGAAAGGCCCTTGGCCGCTTCGAGACCGAGGAGGCCGCCGCCGATGACGGCCGCCTGTCGATAAGTCCGGGCCGCTTCCGTCATCGCTTCACAGTCGGCAATGTCGCGGAAACCGACGACTCCCTCTTTGTCCGCGCCCGGAACCGGCAGAATGAACGGCTTCGAGCCCGTCGCCAAAATCAGGACGTCATAAGGAAGGACATCCCCGCGGTCGGTCGTGACCGTTTTGGCCGTCGTATCCAGCGCAGTCGCTGTCGTCCCCGTCAGAAGCTCAATGCCGTTTTCCCGGTACCAGCTCCAATCGTTCAGGACGATTTCATCCGTCGTTTTGCTGCCCTCAAGCACATAAGAGAGCTGAATCCGGTTATAGTTCGGGTGAGGCTCGCTCCCCACAATCGTTATATCAAACAAGCCGGTGTTGATTTTTAAAATCTGCTCGATCACACCCACTCCTGCCATTCCGTTTCCGATAAGCACCAGTTTTCTGCGATTCATTGCCTAACGCCTCCTGCCATGGTCGATCTTTGAAAAGTTTCACTTGTGAAATTAAGCACATACTTAGTATAAACGTCTTCGGTGCCGGTCAGATGTGAGAAAAGTCATAGGACGGGAAGCAGATGTGAACATCGCTTGAAAGAAACGTGAACCAAAACTGCCGCCATACAAAAAAAGCACATTCGCACCGGTAAACCGGGAATGTGCTTCTTTATCGGATTCCATGGACAAGCCAAGGTACCGTTGTCGTATTTAGATGAACACAGCCGTTCTACGCGCCTAAAAACGCAGGCAGAGCACTGCAGAGCCAACGTCCGTCGTATACGGCCCGTCGGCCTTACAGCAGCTCCAGCCTCACCCGGCTGCCGCGTCCGGACGGTTCGGCCGGCTCGACGATCAGCTTGCGCGGCAGACGAGCCCTCAGCTCCGGCACGTGCGAGATCACGCCGACCGCAAGCCGGTCCATGTGGAGCTTCTCAAGGGAGGTGACCACCATGTCCAGCAGATCCTGGTCCAGGGTACCGAACCCTTCGTCCAGGAAGAAAAATTCCAGGGGCACCTCGCCCTTGAGCTGGATCTGCGCCGACAAAGCGAGCGCGAGCGCGAGCGACGTCAGGAACGTTTCGCCGCCGGACAGCGTGCCGACCGGGCGCTTCACCCCGCCTGAGCCGTCGTCGCGGATCACGAAACCGCCGCCGGAGTCCACCTCGATCGCGTAGCGCTGCCGGGTGAGTTGCCCGAGCCGCTGTGAAGCGGCCCGGCTCACCTGCATCAGCTGCTCCTCCGCGAGGAACTCGACGAAGGCGTTCGCTTTCAGCACGGACTGCAGCTTCGCCAGCCGACCGTGCAAGGTCTGCTGCGCGCTGCGCCGCTCTTCCAGCCGGCGCCACTGCTCGTGCTTCGCCTGCAGCTCCTCGCAGTCGCGTTCCGCCTTGGCGCGGACCGCGAGCGCGGCCTCGTCGCGCTCCTGGGCTTCGCGCAGCTCGAGCAGCATGCCGGTCCAGTCTTCTTCGCTGACTGTCCGCCCGGCAAGCTGCTCCCGCAGCTGCGCGAGCCGGGAGCGGAGCGTCTGCTCGCGCTCGCGGTGAACCCGCGCCTCCGCGCTCCACTCGGCGCGCTGCGCTTCGGCGACGTACGCGCTCCGCACGGCGTCGGCATCCGCGAAGGAGGAAGCCTTCAGCGCGCGGTCCAGCCGGTCCCGCGCCTCTGCGAGCTGCCCGGCGGCGGATGCGGCGGCCTGTTCGGCCGCGCTGAGGGCCTGGGCCGCCTCCTGCTGCTCGCGGCGGGCCTGCTCGTGCGCAAGCCGGGTTTGCTCCGCTCGGGTGCGCAGCCCATCGAGCTCGGCCTGAGCCGTCGCGATCTGGCGCGGCACCGGCTCGCCGCCGACGCGGTCGTGCAGCTGCTGCGCCTTCTCGGCGGCGAGCTGGGACAGCCCCTGCAGCTTGGTCGCGAGCTGCAGGGCGGTTTTGTCGAGCTCCGCCGCCTCGGTGCGGAGCTGCTCGATCTTCGCGAGCACCCCGTCGATGAACGGGATGCTCTTCTCGATGCGGCCGCGCAGCTCTTCCGCCTGGCGCTCCTGCTCGCCCAGCTGCTTCAGGCGGGCCTCCACGGCCTCCAGCTCCAGGCCCCGGGCGCCGAACCGCTTCTGCCAGGCTTCTGCCCGGCCGCGGATGCTTTGCTCCAAAGCCTGCGCTTTGGTTTCGTCGGCCTGAAGGGCCGCGCGCTGCGAACGCAGCTCCGCCTCGGCGGCCTGCATGCCGGCTTCAAGCGGCTTCAGCCGTTTCAGGAGGGCTTGGAAGCCCGCTTCGAGCTCTGCCGCCAAACGGCCTACACGCGCGGTCTCCGCTTGCGGCCGCTCGAAAGCGGCCAGCTGCCGCAGCGCCTCGCCCGCAGAGATTCCGGCTTCGCCTTGCCGGATACCAGCGGTGGCGGCGAGGCTCTCTGCCGCCGCCGAGGACGCTACCGCTTCCAGTATGCCGTCGGCTTTGCCTGTCCGGTCCGCGGAATCTACCGGGGACTTATCAGGCGGCAGCTCCAGATCCGCTTGAACCGCCGCAGCCGCTTCCGCCAGCATGAGCGCCGCCTCTGCGGCCGCATGATCGGTCTCGTCCCTGGAAGCGGAATTGGCGGCAGACTTGTTTGCTGCAGTCTGCGGATGATCCGTTCCGGCGCGCTCGTGCTCAAGCGCCCGTTTGGCGAGACTATCGAGGCCGAAAATGTGACGGTCCGCCTCCATTCCCGCTTCCCGAATGGCGCGAAGGAGCGTTTCGCATTCCTCTGCGCCAGGGGAAGTCTTCTCCGCCTCCACCTCTTCTTCGCGGTAAGGAGCCGGATGCTCCACAGCGCCACACACAGGGCAGGGCTGCCCTTCGTGCAGTTCGTGCGCCAGCTTTCCGGCCAGATTCCGCAGTTCGCGCTCGCGGTCTTCCCGTTTGCGAATCTGAAGCAGCGCGGCCGCCGTTTCTTCCTGCTTCGCCAGCCGTTGACGCAGCTGCAGAGCTTCCGTCCTGCCGGCGCCGAGTTCACCGAGCCAGCGGGCAAAGTGTTCCGTCCAAGCGGTCAGTTCCCCGGCACGGACCGCCAACTCGCGCTCTCCGGCCTCCATCGTCCGGCGTCTTCCGCCGGTCTCCTGCCGGAGTTCCTGAAGCTGGCGCATCTGCATATCCAGCTCCCTTTTGGCGTCCCACGCTTCTTGGAGAAGGCTGCGCTGCTCGTAGCCGACCTCTACGCTTTTCAGCGCTTCTTTCAGCTCCGCCTGCTTGCCCAGCGCCTTTTCCTTCGTCTCCTGCTCCTTGCGGAATGCCTCTTTCACCGCGGAAAGCTGTGAAAGCAGATGTTCCTCGCTCGTTTTGAGGCCTTCGCACTGCTTGTGAAGGTCGGCAAGCTGACGCTCCTGCTCCAGTGCCTGGTTCAAACGCTCCAACCGGATCAGCAGCGGCTCCTCGCTTCCGGCCAACTCCTGCCGGGCCTGCTCGGACGCCTGCAAGGCCGTGTCTAATTTCACTTCGGCCTGGCTGGAGCGGTCCCTTGCCTGAGCGATCCGCCCCCTGTGCTCCACCTCCGCTTTCGCCGAAGCTTCCGCGTGCTCGACATAAGGACGCAGCTTCTCCGCTTCCTCCGCGCGCTTCAGGTTATCTTCGCGCTGCCGGATTCCCGGCTCTTCTTCCTCGGTTTTGCGAAGCTCCAGCTCCGTCTGCCGCTCATCCTTTTGCACGCTTACAATCTGCTTCATCTCCTCGTAGCGGGCGGACGCCTGCTGAAAAAGCTTGCGCTGGACGACGGCATACTCAGCCGCCTCCTTCAACCTCTCGCCGGCCTGGGCCAGCGCTTCTTCGGATGCGTCTCCCAGTCCCTGCTGCTCGGCGGCGATCTGTTTAAGCAGGCCGTCGGCTTCTTTCAGCCGTCCGCTTACGCGCGCGCTGAGATGATCGCCGTAAGCTTCAAGATGGAACAGCCGCTGAAGCATCTGCCGCCGGTCTTTGCCGGTCAGCGAAAGAAATTCGGCGAATTTTCCCTGAGGAAGCACCACGGCGCGGGTAAAATCCTGCATGGACAACCCGAGCACCTGATGGACCCGGTTGGTTACGTCCGTGGATTTATCGGCCAGTACGACCGGCTCCTCCCCGCTCAGACGGACAAAACGGCTTACGGTATTCGTAACCGAGACGTCCGAGCCTCTCTTGAACTGGCGGTCCACCCGGTACCGGACGGCGCCCGTCGGATGGCTGAGTTCGAAAGTGAACGAGACCGCCAGCGTATTCTCGGCATGGTTCATGATCCCCTGCGTACCGCCGGAGGCCCGTTCGACTTTGCCGTAGAGCGCCAGCGTCAGGGCGTCCAGAATGGACGACTTTCCGCTTCCCGTCGGTCCGAAAATACCGAACACGCCGGCATCGCACAATTGCGTAAAATCTATTTCCTGTGATTCCCGGTAGCTTTGCAGACCGGACATTTGCAGCCGTATCGGACGCATACGTTTCGCCTCCCTTTATTCGGCCTGCTCCGGGCCGTCCGAATGATCCTGCAGCAGCTCCATAAAGAGCTGCACGAGCTCGGGCTCGGGCTTGGCCCCGCCCGTCTGCCGTTCGTAGAATCGGCGGAACAGCTCGTCCACCGGCAGACCCGCGCTTGACAGTACGGCCGCTTCTTCCTCGGCCTGCTGCAGCTGCGGATAGACCGGTTTGATATGGATAAAACCGCTGCGCGCCTTGCGCAGGCTTTGAATGTCGTGCAGCGACATCGCTTCCTCGATGTGGATTTCCAGGTCGATCCACGCGTTTGCGTCCCGCCCTTCATCCAGCCAGCGGTGCACCTCCGCCAGCCCTTCCTTCGCTTTCCAGTTCACCAGCGGGCGGCCGGATGTCAAATAGATTTCTTCAATCGAGGCCGGTTCTCCCGGTTTGACGTCCAGAACGGTCAGCGACTTGGCCTGGCCCGCTTCGGAAAAGCTGTAGGCAAGCGGGGAACCGCAGTAGCGGATGGGGCTCTGCGCTTTAAGCGTCTGCGGACGATGCAGGTGGCCGAGCGCCACATACTGCGCGCCGACATCGAGTGCCGATGTATCGACCGTGTACGCTCCGCCGACCTGAATCGGACGCTCCGATTCGCTTTCTTTTCCCCCGAGCACGTAAATGTGGCTCATGATCAGGTTCACGGTGTCGGGACGAAAACCCGACGTTTGAGCCTTGACCAGCTCGCCTACACGCTCGGAGTAAGCTCTCCTGAGCACTTCTTCGCCGGCGTCGTCGCTGAGCAGCTCGCCCAGTCTCGACTCGGACGGATACGGCAGCGCAAACAGTTTGGCCGTTTCGCCGGTTCTCGGAATCCCGATCTCCATCAGGCCCGCTTTCGGCAGCCCGATCAGAGAGATTCCCTGCGCCTTGGCAATCGGGGAAGACGCCCCCAGACGGTCCGGGTGATCGTGGTTGCCCGAAATGACGACAACTTCCCTGCGGCCGTCCTCGGCCAGCCTGGACAGAGCGTCGTAAAAAAGCTGCTCCGCAGCGGCAGGCGGATTAACGGTGTCATACACATCTCCCGCCAGCAGCACAAGATCGATATTCCCTTCTCTGACAATACGGACGAGTTCGTCCACGAAAGCAACCTGTTCCTCAAACCGGCTCCGCCCTTCCAGGGTTCTCCCCAAGTGCCAGTCACCGGTGTGCAGTATGCGCATACCTATCCCCCAAATCTGATTGTATCTGTAAAAACGGCCGGCCCGCCTTTATGGAGCGGTTTTGTCCGGCCTCTTCCATTCAAATTTCCACCACGTGCCCGCCGTCAAAGAAAAACAGGTAGGTTCCCGCAAGCTTGCGCTTCCAGATTTTTTCCACTGCCTGTCCGTACAAGCCAAGCTGGATCCGGTATCTTTCCCGGAGCGCTTCGAGGCCGACGCCTTTGACACGGTCCGTCTTGTAATCGAGCATAATCAGATTGCCGTCCGATTCGAACAGGCAGTCGATCACACCCTGCACAAGCACCGTCTCCTGGCGGGTCGACGCATCCGCATTCGGGTAGACACGGCCGGCGGGAAGCCCCAAGCTGAAAGGCACTTCACGCCATACCCGGGTAGAGGCGGCAAGTTTTTGGCCGATCTGTGTCCGGAAAAAGCCCGCAAGGATTTCCGTATCCACCGCTCTTGCTTGAGCGGGGGTAAGCAGTTCCTTGTCGATCATTTCCCGGATAACAACTTCCACCGCTTCCGGCGTCACTTCCTTCAACGGCATATGCTGCATGACGGCGTGAAAAACGGTTCCTCGCTCCGCAGAGGTCAATTTCTTCTCTTCCATAAAACGGGGACGCCGCAGAAGCGACGTTCTTGACGAGGAACCGGCGGGAACTTCCCCTCCTGCTTCACCGGGGGGCTCAATCGGCTCGCTCGATGTTAACGTGCCATGTGTCTCCTGAGGTTCCTGTAGGTCCTGCGTCTCAGCCGCTTCCCGCCCCCGCCGCTCTTCAGCCTGCACGAGCGCAGGGCTGTCCATAAAAGTCGCCAAATGAAAAACCGAATTCCCTCCGGCACGGGTCCCTTCCGTATCGCCCGGAAGGGCTGGCGTACCGAGAGAATGCTCCCCGTTCAACCGGGACGCTTCCGCCGCCCCCGCCATTTTCAGCAGCCGGGTCGGCAAAATGAGTCCGCTCCCCGGGCTCGGCATCAGCTCGGCCGACGGAATTTCTTCGTGATCGGAAGCCGTACTGCGGTCTGCCTGCCTTTTCAGCTCGGAAACGGACGTTTTGGAAAAATAAGCGGTCGCCTGGGCAAACGGATACGTCCACGACAGCGATTTCGCAAGCGCAACGTCCCATTCCCCGGTAAAAGTCGGCACCTTGTTCAGGTGTTTCAGCGCCTCCAGCCGGTCCGCCTGAATCGTGACGGATTCGTCGGCTTTCCCCATGGCCGCCAGCTCCTCGGGCGCAATCACTTCAAAGCGCCACTTGGAGCCGTCTGCCGCCAGCGCCGGAGGACTGTGCTCCTGAAGCCCGGCTTTCTCTCTCCACAAAGACGCATCCCGGTGCCGCATGAGTGCGGGGCCCAGCCAGTCCAGGTAGCTGCGCGCACGCGCGACTTCGTCGTCCGGAAGCGGCCAGCTGTTCTTCTCCAGGTGCCTGCCCCAGCCCTGGAGCTGCTTGTCCAGCGAGCGGACCGTGCCGAGCAGGAACAGCTTCTCCCGTGCCCGGGTGAGCGCCACATACAGGACGCGCAGCTCCTCGGCAAGCGTCTCGATGCGCATCCGGCGCCGGATCGCAAGCTGCGGAAGGGTCGGATAGCCGACCCGCAGCTTCGTATCCACAAAGCGCGGACCGAAGCCCAGTTCCTTATGGATCAGGAACGGGTCGAGCAGGTCGCGCTGGTTGAACATTTTGCCGAGTCCGGCAACGAAAACGACCGGAAACTCGAGTCCCTTACTCTTGTGGATGGACATGATCCGCACGACGTCTTCCTGCTCGCCCAGCGCCCGGGCGGTCCCGAGGTCGCCTCCGGTGTCCTTCATCCGCTCGATAAAGCGGAGAAACCGGAACAGCCCGCGCAGCGAAGTGTTCTCGTACTGCCTCGCCCGGTCGTAAAGCGCCCTGAGATTCGCCTGGCGCTGCTGCCCTCCGGGCATCGCTCCCACGAAGTCGAAGTAGCCGGTGTCTCCGTACACCTTCCAGATGAGACGGGCGAGCGCTCCCTGCCGGGCTTCGCTCCGCCACTCTTCCAGGCGCCGCAGAAAGTCTGCGATTTTGCCGCGCAGTTCCTCGTCGGGCTTCCACTCGCCGGCATCCTGCAAGCCGCTTCCGCCCTCCGCGTTCCCCAGCGGACGGATTCCTTGGGCGTAAGCCCGGGCGGCCTCATAGAACGGGATATTTTTGCCGGAAATGCGCAGGGAAGCCAGTTCATCCGCCGTCAGGCCGACGATCGGTGAACGGAGGACGCCCGCAAGCGGAACGTCCTGATACGGGTTGTCAATCACTTTCAGCAGCGAGAGCATGACTTCGACTTCCGTCGCCGTAAAATACCCGGTATTCAAATCGGCGTAAGCCGGGATGCCAAGCTGCCTCAATTCTTCAATAAAAATCGGCGACCACTGCTGGGTAGCGCGCAGCAGAATGACCATATCCCGGTACGTGGCGGGCCTCATGGAGCCGGACCGTTTATCGTACACGAGGTAGGGCCGCCCGTCCTGCGGATTCAGCATGGCCTGGATCTTGCGGGCGATCGCCCGGGCTTCCATCTGGGCGGTTTCCAGCTCCTGGCCTTCCAGGATGCCGCCCAGCTCGCCCTCCTGCTCCTCGGCTGAAATCTCCCCGTCCGCTTCCTCCGCATCGCTCTCTTCCCCGTCGGACGCCTGTGCGGCTGCCGCACGGTCGATGAGCATCATTTCGACGGACAGGTTCTGGCCTTCGGCCGCCGGATAAGACGCGCCGTTCACCAGCTCCGCCCGCTCGTCGTAAGCAATGTCGCCGACGCCCTCATTCATGATCTGCCGGAAAATAAAGTTGACGGCATCGACTACCTCCGCCCGGCTTCTAAAGTTCCGGGCCAGGTCGATCCGTCTTCCCGGACCGCTGCCATCCCCGGTAAAGCTTTTGTACTTCTCCAGAAAAAGCCCGGGCTCCGCCAGTCGGAAGCGGTAAATGCTCTGCTTCACGTCGCCGACCATAAAACGGTTGCCCGGGAGCGGTTCGGCGATCAGTTCGACGATAGCTTCCTGGACGCGGTTCGTGTCCTGGTACTCGTCAAGCAGCACCTCTGCGAACTGCTCCCTGTATTCGAGCGCCGCCCGCGAAGGGATCAGACGATCCGGCGCAGACTCTTCGGCGCGCAGAATGCGCAGGCAGAAATGCTCCAGATCGGCGAAATCGACCAGACCTTTGGCGGCCTTGGCCTTGCTGTAGCGCCCTCCGAAGTCGATGACGAGATCGACCAGCGCGTGAATGACGGGCGCCAATTCCCGCGTTTCCTCCAGAAACCGCTCCGGCGGCCGCCCGAACAATTCTTCCTGGAGGGAGGTGATGCGTTCCTTGGCCCGGCCCCGCAGTTGTTTCACCTGTTCCTGGCGTTGCGGGTCCACTTCGTCTTTCTTGCAAGGCTTGAGCTTCCCGAAAGACACGGTCTGAAACGCGCTGAACAGAATGTCCCACGGATAGTTCTCGGCTATGTCCGTAAGCCCCTCGACCATGGTCAGATCATCCTGCACGGCATTCGCGTAAGGAAGCGGGCCGCCCGGCTGACCGGTGATTTCGAGAGCCTGCTTCAGGAGCTCGGCGGTCCCCTGAAGCTCCAAGCGGACATCGTCGGTGAGGCCCTTGAGCCAGAATTCGGCAGGTGCGCCCTCGCCTTCGCCTTCGTTTCCGTTCCCTTCAGCGTTATCCTCATTGTCCGCCGCATTCGCCAAAGCGGCTTCCTCCGCCGCTCCGACCGCAGCCGAATTAGAAGCCGCAGCCGCTTCCGCATAGCCTTCGCTGACTTCCGCCAAGGCGGCCGTCCGCTCGTCTTCACCGGAAGCATCCCTTCCCGTGATCAGCTCGTAGTTCTTCGGTCCGAACATCAGCGCCATCTCGCGCAGCCAATGTTCCGGCCACGGGTGACTGCGCGACTCGTCGTACAGCTTCTGGATCAGCAGATGGAGGGGAACGTCGCTGCGCTCGCCGCCGAACGTATCGACGAGCCGCCAGAACGGGCTGTCTTCTCCGCTTTCCCCGTAGTACTGCTCCATCATTTCTTCGAGCTGGTCGTGCCGCATCAGCTCCGCTTCCGTTTCGTTGGCGATGCGGAACCCGGGATCGAGCCGAATCAGGCTGTAGTGCCTGCGGATAACTTCCAGACAGAAGGAATGGAGGGTCGTCACGGAAGCCCGCCCCATCAGGGCAAGCTGCCGCTTCAAGTGCTGAGAGTCCGGGTTTGCCGTCAGCTCTTTTTCCAGCGCCTCGCGTATTCTCTGCTTCATTTCGGCTGCGGCTGCCTTCGTAAAGGTCGCGACCAGCAGACGGTCCACATCCAGGGGAGAAGCCTCATCGGAAATGCGGCGGATAATCCGCTCGACCAGTACGGCCGTTTTTCCCGAGCCGGCCGCTGCGGCCACAAGCATGTTTTGCCCCCGCAGGGCGATGGCGTCCCACTGCTCGTCCGTCCACGTGGTTCCCGGAGGTTTCGTTCTCGGTGTCGTTGTCATCGGTTCTGCTCCTCCTCTCCGCTTCCCGTCTCTTTCCTGGTAAGCTCGGCCCAGACGCGGTCGCGTCCGATTTTGGCCAGATGCTTGGGCTCGTTGCCGTCCAGCGCGGGATCAAATTGGCACACCGCCTTGTAAGAACAATGCTGACAAGCCGTCTTATTTCCCGTGCGGTAAGGGGTGATATCCACCCGTCCTTCCGTAATCTCCGTACCGATATCGCGAATCCGGTCCCGCACATAACCGCGCAGGGTATCCCACTGCTCTTCCGAAGCGACGGAGGACGATTTATAAAAGCCTCCATCCTTGGACAAGGCGGCCGGTACCAGCTGGGAGTGGCCCGCTGCGCCCGCAAGGTCGCTGTCCATCATTTTCACGACTTCCGGATCGGCCATAAGGAGCCCTTTCATCTTGTACCGCTTGCGCAGTTCTTTCTCTACGTCCTGGACGGTCATGCCGTTCGTAAACTGCAGCAGGGGATTGTGCACATGAAAATACAGCACCCCTGCCGGTGTGGCGCTCATGCCGAGCCACTGGGGCGCATGAGTTAAGATCACGTCCAGATACGTGAGCATCTGAAGGGACAACCCGTAGTAGACGCTGGACAAATCCAGCGCAGTAGGACTTGACTTGTAATCGATCACGCGAAGCAGCAGACCGCTGTCCCCTTGGGCCTGGTCCACTCTGTCGATCCGTCCGATAATTTCCATCGTGCATCCGTTGTCGAGCTGGAAGGTCAGAGAAGGCAGCATGCCGCCCGGCCCGAAATCGATTTCCAGCCCTACCGGTGAAAACCGGCTGCGTTTCGCGTGTTCGCCCAGCATGACGGCCGCTTTTCCCACGACCTGCTTCAACTTATGGGAAATATACCGGTACCGCTTGGAGCTCAGGAGAATTTCGCCCTGCAGCCGTGGCGCAAGCCGGTCGACGACGTCGGATGTCCGCCGGTAGGTTTCTTCCGTGCTCAGGCTAGCCCAATCGACCTTGTCCTCCTGCAGCCCGCGCACGAACAAGTTGAGCGCGCCGTGGAACAGCTGCCCGATATCTGGAGCTTCCAGACGGAATACCCTGCGCTCCTTGAGTTTGAGGCCATGCGTCAGGAAGTGGGCGAACGGGCACGCTACGTAGCGCTCCATCCGGGATACGCTCGCACGGAGATGACGGCCGTACAGGAGACGGCTCGTTTCGCGTGGCAGCTTGTCCTCCCGGTTGGCATACAGCAGCCCTTGAACAAGGCGGTTCATGCTGCCCTTCCACTCCGGCTCCCCCGCAAAATAGTTGTAGGTGCCCCACCACAAATCGCCGATGGCCGCCCCTCTCATCCACTGCTTCAGCTGGACGCCGAGGTAAGACATCGCCCGCGAAGGGTTTTGCATATAGGAAAGCTGTTCCTCTGCGGACATAAGAGGCGAAGGCTCCCCCATCCACTGGACCTCGCGCAGCTCGGGAAATAATCCCTTCACCTGGCGGATCAGTTCCGAGGGAAGCAGCGATTTGCCTTCTTCATCGGCAAGCGGGTAAGACAAGGACAACCGGCGGCTCGGAACGGCCAGTGAAGAGTAAATCAGGAAGGACTCGTCCAGCAGCCTCCGGCGGTTTCCGTCCGCCATTGGCAGCCCCGTCTGAAGCAGCAGCTCACGTTCCGCTTCCGCCAGGACGCCGTCTTCCGTCGGCGACGCCGGAATGACCCCGTCGCTGACGCCGAGTATGAAGGCGTACCGGATTTTCATGGAACGGGTACGGTCCATGCTGCCGACAAGCACCTGGTCGAGCGCCGGAGGAACGAGGCCGAGCTTGATGCTCTCCAGCCCGGTTTCCAGCAGCTCGCCGTACAGCTCGGCCGATATTTCTTCCTCGCCCATCAGCTCGACCAACTGATCGAGTAGATCCATCAGGCTGCCCCAGATCTGGCTGTGCTCCCGGGCTTTCTCCGGCCGGCCGTCTGCGGCCGCTTCCGCATACCACTGCTCCAGCCGTTCCGGCGCATGCACGTCTTCCAGAAGCTCGTACAGCGCCTGCGTTCTCGACTGGACCGTTTTGGCCCGCTTGAGATTTTTCTGGAAACGGAGCAGCGGCTCCGCCACCCATTCCCGGGTCTGCTGAATTTCCTGCAGATAAAGCTCCTCCGCCTCATTCGCCGCCGTCTCTTCGTCTTCCAGCGAGGTCCGACTGCGGTGAGTCCACGGCTTGCCGTCGGTCCACCGGTTTCCCTGGATTCCGTAGGAAAGCACGTAATTTTCGAGGCGGTCCATCGCCGCCCTCTGCTCCGTCAGCGTCTTCGCCGCCGCTTCTTCGGTGTCCCCGTTCCAAGGCAGGAGAAGGTCTGTTTTTACGCAGCGGAATACCGCATCATAGCCCCAGTTATGAAGCACCGTTTCCAGAGCCGAGCGGATGAATTCCGCAAGAGGGTGATGCAGCACCGTTCTTTTCTGGTCAAAAAAGTGCGGAATCCCGTAATCGGTAAACGCGGTCTCCAGCAGATCCTCGTAGTCCGCCATGTTGCGGACCATCACGGCCATATCCCGCCAGCGGACTCCCTGTTCACGGGCCAGCCTCGTCATTTCCCGGGCAACGCCTTCGGCTTCGGCCCTGCGGTTGACGGCGGCGTAAAGCGAAAGCTGCTCCCGTTCGCCGGGTCCGGCCGGAAGATACGGGCTGCCGTACCGGCCGATGCGCTGCTCAAACGAATTCTCCAGATGGGCGAGCATCGGACTGGCGGCGAACCGGGGCGACAGAACAGGCTGTACGGCCACGGTCTCAGCCGGCCCGACGCCTACGGCATCCACCAGCTCCTGGAGCTGCGCCATCGTACGTGCCGTCGGGTGGAACAGATCCAGCTCGTCCGGAATCTCTCCGGCATAATAAGGCCGGTTCACGCAGAGCGACACCGTGGTCCCGGCTCCGTGCTCAAAAAGCCCCTTTACCACCATCAGCTCCTGGGGCGTAAAGCCGTGGAACCCGTCGATCCAAATCTGCGCGTCTCGAACAAGCGACGACTGCCCGAGCTCTTCGGCCAATTTGGCCAGCGTTCCTTCCCCGTCGAGATACCGGAGCGAAATTTCGTGTTCGAAAGCCCCGTAAATCAATTGGAGATCACGCATTTTATCCCGCAGGAGCTGCTTTTTGCTGCCGAGAAAATCGTCGTACCTGTCTACATGTTCATGGAGACTCTCTCCCGTCACGCAGTAGCGCCTCCACTCCGCGAACAGATCGTTCAGCCGGTCGACGAAGCCTGTCTGCTCGTACACCGACCGGTAGAAACGCAGATCGCCTTTCCGCTTATGTAAAAGCTTGTGCAGAAGAAGCTTTTTCCCTACGTCGTCAATAGGCTGGCGGGCCGTTCCGCCTCTCTCCTGCATCACCCTCCAGGCCAGACGGCGGAAGCTGAGCACCTGCGCGCGTATCGTTCCGCCTACATCGGGATGATCGACAAGCGCCAGCTCCGTCTGGAAAGTCGCCTGCTCGGGTACGATCAGAATCAAAGGCGGCCCCTCCGGCCGCTGTTTTAAGTTCTCTATGATTTCATCCATGCAGAGCTTGCTTTTGCCGCTCCCTGCACGGCCAGTTATAAAACGTACGGGCATGTCGGGTACGCCCCTTTCACCATGTCACTTGTTCCCGTGGGGAATCTATGTTCTCTATCGTTCTATTGTAACATAAGTAGCGAGAGGGGGGGCAAGCGGCGGACATGGGACTATTTTCAATTTTAGCCGTTCAAAGCCCGCGTTCCTTGATTGATTTCCGGTTCGTTCGTCACGCTGTTAGGGTTGTTGGTTAAACTTCCGAAGCTGTCGCCCGGCGAAAACGCTGCGGCTCCTCCGCTCATTTTGTTGTTGCTGGACATCACGATATAAGCGGTATTTCCGATTTGAACGTTGGAACTGTTAGAGACACTGTTGATTTTGATACTCCCGACAATGGAACCCACCATCCGAACCCCCTCCAAACCAGACTGACCGTGTTTCATTGTATGTACGAGAGGGCCCAAGTGTCACTTTCCCGCTTTATTTCCTTCCATATGGAGGGGCGCTTTGGCGGAAAGGTTTTTTTCGCATCAAAAAAGGCGGTCCGAAGACCGCCCCACTCATCACGTTTGCCGGTAGAAACGCAGGCACGCGTCCCGTTTCTGAAGGAAACGCCTCCGCTTACTCTTGCTCTTCCGGCTCTGCCTCGTAGCGGCAGACGAATCTTTCCGTGCCGGGGTATTTCTCTCCCAGCGAACTTACCGTAAAGCCGATGCTGCGGTAAAAATCGACGGCGTCCTCGTCCGTCTCCGCCACGATTTCCCGGGGCTTTTTCAGCTGGATCAGCTCCAGGATCTGTCCCCGGCCGTAACCGGCCCCCCTGCACTCCGGATGCACGGCCAAATGGTGGATCGTCAGAGTCCCTTCCGCATCCGCCGAAAAGCCGACCAGCCCGATAAGGTCTCCCTCCGATTCGTATCCGTACAGCTCGCGCTCCGGTGCCTGCCCGTAGAACCGCACCGCTTCTTCCACGGATTCAGGGTCCGGAAACACGGCATAGCCCAGCAGTTCCCTGACTTTTTCCTGATCCGTGTGCGATTTTATATGTTTGAGCATGGAAATCCCTCCATTCATAGTCCGTATAATTTCATAAAATTTTTAAAATAACGATCTGTTAGTTAGTGTCCGTTGTTTGCTTGGTGTATGTATAGAGCCCATCAACTTACCGTCCGGCCGTAACTCGCCGCACCCCTTACAAGCATGCCTGTCCGTGCGTCAAGTATACGTGTTCGGGGCTATCCGGCCGACCGCCCTGTCGATCCGAAGCCATTTGCTTTAAGCTTTCCGGCGTAAGCCTATCCCGTCTACCCGATGTAAGGCAGGAGGTAGATGACGAGCGTAACCGTAAACATGCTGAGCACGGTAGACATAAACACGGCCTGCGAAGAAAACTCCGGCTCGTTGTCGTACTCGACCGCCAGCAGGACACTGCTGAGGGAGGTCGGCACGGCGCAGGACAGGACAAGCGCTTGCGCCATCACGCCATGAAGTCCCAGCAGGCAGACGACGCCCAGACCGATCAGCGGGCCCATGCACAGCCGAAGGAAATTCGACCAGAGCACGTCGGAGAACCGGAAGGTCCACTTCATGCTGCCGAGCTGGACACCCAAGGTGAGCAGAGCCGTCGCCATAAAGCCGTCCGCGATATAATGCAGCGGAATATTAAGCGGCTGGGGCACCGCGATCTGATAATGACGCAGAACGAAAGCAAGCGGAATCATGTAAATCGTCGGCAGATAGGCGACCGTTTTCAGCATATCTTTCCAGCTGCTCTTATGGGCGTTTACGTTGTAAACACCGAGCGTATTGGGCAGCAGATTCTGCATCATCATCACGATCATTTGCACGGACAGGGTGAACGCATCCCCGACAAATACCATCTGATTGAGCGGAATCGCGTAATTGGCGCTGTTGTAGAAAATAATGCTGTTGCGCATGGCTCCTTTCATTCCGCCCTTGTACCTGCGGATGCGCACGAACAATTCGGTCATCACGGAAATGGCTGTGAAAAACAGCAGGAAGAACAAAAGCACCTGACCGAGAATCGCCACGGATAACTCCGATTCGGACAGCTTGACGAAAACCAGCGCAGGAGCAAATACGTAAAAATTCAATTTCGACAACGTCTTAATATCCAGGCGGAACGCCCGGAACATCGCCGCGCCGATCAGAATCATTACCGCCAGCGGCACGATATTGTTGAGAAAGATATGTATAAAATAGGTCATGCTTTCATCACTTCTCGTCAGTTAGTCGGGAAAGATAAATCGGATAACCAAACCCATATATGGTAAAATAACCAAGAACAATCGAAATCGGTTCCCTATTAAGCAAGAAAGGAGGTAAACGAATGAAAAAAATCGTCGTCCTGATCTTTGCCGCTTTTTTCGCTTTTTCCGCCAACGCATCGGCAGCCTATACGGCCGTCTCCCAAGACCTGTACGTCAGCCAGGCCTCGCCGCACAAAGCGAGCATAGGACTGTGGAGCGCAACGAACGAGGTCGTCCAGCTAACGGTTTATTCCAAAAGCCCGAACGGACAGCTGAGTCCCGTCTACTCCAAAAGCGTAGCTATCGGTCCGGCTGTTCCCAGCCCGGTTGAACTGTCCGTAGGTTACTTGGCCCCGGGAACGTATGTTATTAAAGGAGAGTTCCAAGGCAGTTACGGCAGCTTGGGTCCCGTCAGTCTGTATCCGTCTTTTTAAAACAGGCACGTGAAAACGCAGCAACCACTGATCGTTTCTCAGTGGTTGTTTTTTGTTTTCGCTGTTTTTAGTCGGCCTTCAGCGCTCTTCCCTTTTCATCGAGAAAAAATTTCGCCTTCCGGACAGTATCTTCTTTAACCATAATCACTCTTCTGACCGAGGGATCCGATTTATCGACTTTCGTTTCCCAGCCGTCCGTATTCACCAGTTCCAAAATCTCGTCCAGGCTCATGGATTTATATCCGTAAAAGCCGCTTAGTCCGGCCCATTCTTTCAAAAGGACCTTAACCCGGTAATCCAGCTTGTCCAGCGACTCGCCGCCTGCGTTCTTTCTTTTACCCATCTTCATTAACTCCCCTGTGTGTGCAAATTAAAATCCGTCAATGATGTTCCGACTCTTCACTTTACCACGATCTCGACCCGCGTTCCATCGGGAAGTTTATCTAGCTGATTGCCGATCCAAGATCCGGCCCCCCGGTTGTCCGCGGGTTTGATGTAAGCGATATCCGCTCCCTTGCCGCCTTCGGCGCACATCGCCATCGGCCATTCGTCGCGGTCGTAATTTTTTTTGGTCGCGACACCGGCCAGGGACTGCCTGCGGTTCTCTTCGGCTCCCTTCCGGTCGATCGTGCAGACGGGCGAAGCTCCTTTTGCCACCGCGTCTTTGATGTGCTTGGCGGTTTCGGGATACTTGTCGCTCGGGAAATAGATCGTCTGGTCGACAGAAGTGCTCTTGCCCGCCCCGCCGTCGAACAAACCGGTGTTTTTGGCGACGACCGAGACGAGAACAATCAGCAGAAAAAGAAAAATCGAGGCCGTTTTCTTGTTCTTTTTTCGTGTTTTGGTCATGGTTTCCATCCGCATTCTATGTAGTGGCTATCCTTGCCATTGTATCATACAAACGCGCTTTCCGGACGCAAAAAAAACCGCCGCAGGGCTTCGCCCCGTGCGGTTTATTCCGTCAGCCGCCGCTTATCAGCGGTTGGCTTCGCGGATTCTTTTGAGCTGATTGACGTGGGCCGTCTCGTGGATGGCGATAAAATGCGCCCACTGGGTGGCGTTCATTTCAAAACCCGACGGATGCGGGAACAGAAGATCGTTGGTGTTCCGTTCGGCCAGCTTCGGGATGAGCGCCTTCGTCGCCGCTCGCACTTCATCCAGCTTTTGCAGCGCTTCTTCGTAAGACAAGGTGCCCGTAGGCTTGGCCGGGTCCGGAGCCTCGATCTTTTTGCCGATCATTCCGCTGGCTTGCAGAATGCCCATCACGTCCGTCACCTTCTCGTCCAGCGGTTCGGAAGGTCCGGCCGGCGTTTGACCCACAACCTGCTTAAGCTGATAGAGGATCATTCCTTCCAGCTTCGCCAGATGCTCCACCACTTCGGTCACATTCCAGCCGTCCGGCTTCTCACGGAGCTGCTTTTCGTCCGGGCCGAACGAATTCAGAACTTCCGTAAGCTGGCGGCGCACATGATCCATATAAGGCACAATATCTTTAAAGGCTACCAAACTAATCCCCTCCGGGTTTCGTATTGTTCTGCTTGTCTGTTTTGCTTTGTCCTCTATTGTACCACTCCGGATGCCGGAATAAAAAAAGCCGGAGACCGCGGTCAGCGGCTCCGTACTTCAAAAATGGCAAACTTCAGATAATTTCCTTCGTCGACCCCGAGCAGGCGCGGATGATCTTTGCCCGCGGCGCGGAATTCGACCAGCCGGAGTATCTTCCCGGCATCGACGGCGGCCGCATGGACAGTCTCCAGGAACAGCTCCGGCGCCATGTGGTACGAGCAGGAAGCCGTCACCAGATAACCGCCTTCGTTGACCAGCTTCATCCCGTGCAGGTTAATGTCCTTGTAGCCGCGGCAGGCGCCCTCGACGGCGCTGCGCGTCTTCGCGAACGCGGGCGGATCGAGAATGACAACGTCCCACGTCCGTCCTTCCCCGACGGGTTTGGAGGTGTCGACCTTCGCGCCTTGTCCGGCCTGCGCTCTCTGTCGCCGTTCCTCGACTCCCTTCACCTGCTTGCGCAGGTAATCGAAAGCGTCGGCCACGACGAATTCGACCCGGTCTTCAAACCCGTTCAGCGACACGTTCGTACGGGCGCTCTCCACCGCATGCTCGGAAATGTCCAGGCAAGTGACTTTCTTCGCCCCGTATTTGCACGCATGCAGCGTAAAGCTGCCGGTATGCGAGAAGCATTCGAGCACCGTGGCCCCGTCCCAGTACGGGAACGTGACGACTTTGCCGTTCGCGTTAACCGGCAGGCGCCGCATCTGTCCCTCGTGCTCCACCTCGCGGACCGCGATGCCGCTTTCGGCTCCCCAGCCCGTCATAAGCGGCTCGGTTGCCGCGCGGTTTTCCCGCTGGTCGAAGAAATAGCCCGTCTTCTGTCCCTGCTCGATATCGACCTCGATATGAAGACCGTTCTCGAGAATACGGACATAACGCGGACATTCCCCGTAAAGCGGACCCGTGGTCTGCGTCAGACCCTCCAGCTCCCTCACCGGCACGTCGCTGCGCTCGTAAATGCCCTGCGGCGCGAACACTTCCACCAAAGCCGCCGTGATCGCTTCCCGGCACACATCCATGCCGAGCGTCAAAATCTGCACCACGAGAACGTCCGCAAATTTATCGACGGTAAGCCCGGGCAGAAAATCCGCTTCCCCGTATACGAGACGGTAAGAATCCGAATCCTGCAAAAACCGCGCCCGGTGTCTGGCGCAGCGCCCGAAACGCTCGACAAAAAACTCCTTCGTCATCGCTTCAAGCGGTTTATAGCTGACTACCCGTCCGGTAATCTGGGACTTCGGATTGTAGTATGCCGACGCGAGCGGCTGCCCGGCATGGGTCCGCACTTCCACGACCTGTCCGGGAACGGGTTCGCCTTCCACGCGTTCGATTTCGCTTGCGAAGATCCAGGGATGACCCTGTTCAAGCCGTTTTTTTCTTTTTTTCTGTAAGACGATTGCTGCCATTGTAAGGCTCCTTCCTCCTGCCAAAACCCCCGTCCTGCCTGGACGGGAAGCACTTCAATTCGATTGCGGCGCGAAGGGGTGCTTGTCATGCCCTCCGCTGTCCGCTCATATACTTCTAAGACAACCCGTTCTCCACGGAATAACGATCAAAGGAGCAGGACCTATGTGGCTATCACTGGCTCTCCCCCTACTCGCGGGGCTGTCTGTCTTCTTATTCGGGATGAAAATGATGGAGCTGGCCTTAAACCAGTTGGCCGGGCCCCAAATATACCGGTTTCTCGAAACCGCCACCCGGACCCCGGCCCACGGCCTCGTCACCGGAACCGCGCTGACGGCGCTGCTCCAAAGCAGCAGCGCCGTCACGGTGATCTCGATCGGCCTGGTCAACGCCGGCGTCCTGACTTTCCCGAGAACGCTCGGCATCATTCTCGGCACGAACATCGGCACGTGCCTGACGACCGAGCTGATCGGGCTCAACCTCGGCGCAGCCGCGCTGCCGCTGCTGCTGGCGTCCAGCGCCGTGTGGCTCGCCAGCTGGCTGCCGGGCCCGGCCCGGGGTCGGCAGCCAGCTGGCGCGGCGGCCCGCGGCGGAAACAGGCCCGGCGGCTACGCTTTCGGCGGCGCAAAGACGGGCCCGGCCGGTACTCCGGCGCCGGCTACGCGAGGCGGCGGGATCGCGGAGGGACGGCCTGCCGGCTCAGCGCGTACAGGCGATGGCCCCGCAGCCGATTGCCCGGCGCCGGACCGCGCTCGTCCGCCGGTGCGCTCGGCAGCGCCCGCTTCCTCCCCCCCGCATGATGTTGTCCGGCCGGCTTCGCGGCAGGCCGGCGCCCGTGGCCCCGCACAGGAGCCGCCCGCCGGGCGCGGCTGGCTGCACGCCGTCCGCTATGCGGCGCTGGCCGCGGCCGGCTTCGCCCTGGTGCTGATCGGCATCCGGATCATGCAGAGCATCGGTCCGGCACTCCAGCATCAGGGCCTGTTCGCCTGGTTTATCGAGCAGGCCCGGGTCAGCCTGCTGTGGGGCGTCATCGCCGGCGCGGTCGTCGCCGCTCTGATCCACAGCTCCAGCGCGGTCATCGTGATGGCGATGGGCTTTGCGGCAAGCGGGGTCATATCGCCTGAGCTCGGCATCGCCGTCACCTTGGGCTCCAACGTCGGGACGTGCGTAACCGCCTGGCTCGCCAGCATCGGAGGCACGCGGGCAGGCGTGTTCGTAGCCTGGTCGCATATTTTGCTCAACGTAGGAGGCACGGTGCTCTTCTTCCCGCTGATCGGCCTGCTTCATGAGGTCTCGACTTGGATGACCGCCGATCCGTCGGCGCAAATCGCCCGTGCCCAGACTCTTTTTAACGTGGCCAGTTCGCTGATTGCGCTGCCGTTCTGCTATCTCCCCTTCAGTAGGAAGAAGAACCTGCAGCCCCGGACATAAGGGCGACGCCGGAGCTTGTGCCCAGACGCTGCGCTCCGGCTTCTATCATGCTGCGGGCCGTTTCCAGATCGCGGACACCGCCGGAAGCCTTGACACGGACGGCTGCGGATACGGATAGCCGCATAAGACGCACGTGCTCTACAGTCGCTCCTCCGGGCCCGAATCCGGTCGAGGTTTTCACGAAAGCGGCACCGGCTTCTTCGGCAAGACGGCAGGCAAGCACAATCTGTTCGTCGCTCAGAAATCCCGTCTCCAGAATCACCTTCACGATCGCCCGGCCTTTCACGGCATCCACGACTTGCCGGATATCGTCCCGCACCGCTTCGGCGTTTCCTTCCAGCAGGCTGCCCACCGCCAGAACCATATCAATCTCTTCCGCTCCGTACTCCGCCGCTTTTGCCGCTTCGAAAGCTTTGACTTCCGGCAGAGACGCACCGAGAGGAAAACCGACAACCGCGCATACTTTCACCGCGGTGCCCTGAAGCTCCTCTCTGCACAGGGGCACCCATCCGCTGTTCACGCACACGCTGTAGAAGCCAAACTCCTTCGCTTCCCCGCAAAGCTTACGGATATCGCCGCTCCGCGCTTCCGGTTTTAAGAGCGTATGGTCGATATAAGACGCCAGATCGCCGGCCGCCGTCATACGAGCCTCACCTCGTATCCGAGTTTTTGCAAAGCCGCAAGCACAACCCCGTCGTTGTTATCGTATCCCGATTCCGCCTGCCTCTTCCAAGCGGTTTCCGGACTCATCCATTCCACTCCGCTGATTTCTTCGATCTGAGCCTGCAGATCGCCGCCGACCGCTTCCACCAGATAATAGTGAACTTCCTTCTCCACGGTACCGTGCTCCGGATGCTCGTAACGGTACGAGATCACATCCAGCGGTTCCACGATCCGGCCCGTAATGCCGGTTTCCTCCGCGATTTCCCGCAGCGCCGTCTCCTCTATCGTTTCGCCCGGCTCCATCTTTCCTTTGGGCAGCGTCATTTTCCCGAAACGGTCCTGAATCAGCTGCACCTCCGTGCGTTCCTCCTGCTTGCGGAACACAACGCCGCCTCCCGAAATCTCCTTCATCGGAACCATCCTTTCCAGCCTCCGGCCTGTGCCGGGGTCATTCTTTACATTCTAACGAATAAACAGGGAGACAAGCAACGGAAAGAAGCCGACGGAGCTTCTTTTTTTGCGTGAAATTTTCGAAGCTTTCCGGTTAGCGGAAAACTTAGACGCTTTCTTTAGATAAGAAGCTTTTAAAATTATGTTTATAAAATCTTAATCTGGAATATATTGCTTAAAAATATTTTATTTTGTTTAATTATATATGGGTATGTTGCCCAAATTTACATTTTACAGGAGGTAACTTATGTTAGGTAAAAAATCAATGATCGCAGTCACGTGTACGGGCCTCATGTTCTCTTCCCTGATGATAGCCAACTCCGCATCCGCAACCGAGACGTGCGGGGGGTATTTGTCCAATATGACAGATCCCCTCGCGATCAGAATGGAAAACGGAGAGAAAGTGATCTGGGACAATGTAGACCCCGTCCTGATTCAAAAACGGGACAAGTATGTCAGCCTGCTGAAGCAGAAAAACTGGACGATCACCTTCAACTCGGCTTACCGCCCGTACCAGTATCAGCGGCATTTGTATGAAATCGTACAGAATGCTTCCAAATCGTCCTGCGTGGCGGCGGAAAAAGCGGCGCACGGACTCGGCACGGAAGTCGCGAAGCCCAGCAATACCGCTCCGCACACTCGCGGCATCGCATTCGACGCCATAGTAAAGGACTCGGCGGGCAACGCCCTGAACGGCAGAACGTTCGTCAACAGCCAGCTGAAAGACGTGGCGGCGCAGGCCGGCCTCAGCTTCCCGCTTCCGACGACCGACGGCGTTCACCATATTGTTGCCGGCGGTTCCACGACACCGGACGACGGCGTGCTAAGGCTCGGAGACCAAGGTCCGGAAGTAACGGAACTGCAGCAGCAGCTTAACAAAGTCGGCTACACGGTCTCCACAGACGGCATCTTCGGCAGCGGCACGGATACCGCGGTGAAACAGTTCCAGTCCGCGCACGGCCTGGTTTCCGACGGAATCGTAGGCGTGGCGACCAACGCCAAGCTGGACACGCTTTCCACCACGACGACCGTCCTCCGCTCGGGCAGCTCCGGCGACGAAGTGAAAGTTCTCCAGCGTCTGCTGACCAAAAAAGGCTACACGGTCACGGCCGACGGAATTTTCGGCAGCGGAACGGATACGGCCGTGAAGAAATTCCAGACGGCTAACTCGCTTACTTCGGACGGAATCGTCGGTTCCGCTACCTGGTCTAAATTAAGACAGTAATTTTCGGACTCATACGATTATTATTTATTTATAAAAAAAGCCCGCTCCCTATAAAGGTGAGCGGGCTTTTCCGGGTTTGCTGTTCCGGTTTGCTTTTTCAAATAGATTCTTTAAATCCCGCTGGGTCCTGCCGCTCCTTGTCATCCTGTCTCAGTCGATTTTTTCCTGTGAGGCTGCGGAGAAAAAGGAATAGCCTCCGCGCCAGCCAACCTTCTCGCCCTTCCTTAATGCCGCAGGCTTATTATACACTTGCAGGAAGTATGACTTGCCGTACTCTTGCGTAAATACGACCGGCTGGTCTTCTGCGAGGTAGTGTAATTTGCCCAATCCGTAGTGCCGGTCAAGCGAGACCAGCAGCTGGTGCCGGAACCCGTTCTGCGAAGCCGAACCAAGCAGATACTTGTCTACATCCGGATGCAGAGATTTCATGCCGGAGTCGCTGTACTTGCCGGCTTCGCTTCTCGCCACTTCCGTTTTTCCGGCGTAATAACGCACTTCCCGGTTCCATGCGCCATTGACGGATTGCAGGCCGTAATAGCGGTACAAGGTGATATTTTCTAAAGGCTCGATGTCCGTGCGGACCCGTACCTTTCCTCCTTCGATTTCATACGAAACCGTTTCCTGCAAAATCTCGCGTCCGCTGCCGTCCGCTTCCTTCGTATTATAGCCCTGGATCCGGTTGACCACTTCTATCTTCACCTTGCCGGAAGCGATCTTCCCGTCTTGAAGCTCCTTTCCGTCCACGGTCACTTTATAGTGTACGGTTCTGGCCGTCGCCGAACTGTTCTCGCCGCCGTCGTAGTTATGGTTGCCTCCGGTGAAATCCTGGCCGTTTCCGTTGCCGTTCCGATCGGCTCCCGCGATATAAGGGCCGATCCAATCCGAGATGTCGGGCCACAAAACAACGGAAGGACGGGACAAGTCGGGGCTGGTATGTTTGTCCGTATTCGAGCTTAGCCGCCATTCCTTCATTCCGTACAACTTGTTGGCGCCGGCATGATCGAACACGATCCACATGTCGCTGCCGCTGTTGTATTTATGCGCAATCTGGACGCTGCTCCCTTCCTTCACGATATACTGAGTGCCGCCCCGCTGCGGTTCCCCGAAAAGAGAAAGATTGAATTCATTATTGGCCGGGGCTTCGGCACTTGCAGGATCCCCCGATTTTTCATCGCTGCCGGATACAAAAGCCGCAAAGGATACAGACGAGTAAACGGACGTTATAAATACCCAAACAAACATAAACAAAACGGTGTGTACGAAAATCTTTTTCATCACAATCACCCTTTCCATGCAGTTTCCCTTACGTCAACTAAACGCTGTCCGCTTTCACCCCTCTGCCCGGTATTTCAAGAGATCCAAATATGGTAAATAAATCCTACTTAATCATAACAAAATAGCGGTTTTTTTCAATAATTCTTTTCTACACCTATCGGGACTTATTTTTGCGCAAAAAAAACCGCGATCTACGCGGTTTCCTCATCCTGTATGCTGCCCTCGACATCTTTCTATACGCCGGGTATATGATCCTTGCGAAGCACCCGCCGGTTCAGTTGCCGGCCGCAGCACCTTCATCCGACGGTGAAGGCGAAGGAACGGTACTCGGCCGGGAAGCGCTCACCCCGGACCCCGCAGCGCCTCCCTCCTCCTTCTTCGCCGGAGGCTTCGGAGTCGGCTTCGCGGAGGCCGTAGGCGCAGCCTCGCCCTCCGGCGGCTTGACTCCCGGAGAAGGCTGCGGGGTCGCCTCCCCGGAAGGCTTCTCCGTGCCTTCCGGCGGCTCTTTGCCCGCGACGGGAGGTTTCACGCTTCCCGTCCCGTTCTTGGGAGGCGGGCTTCCGGTACCCGCCGGGGTCTCTTTTCCTCCGGGAGCGGTGCCCGCCCCATCTGCCGGCGCTTGCGATGGCAACGGCGACGGAGTCGCGGGTGCTTCCCCGTCCGTAGAATCCTCCGTCCGCGTGCGGCTTCCGCTTTTGCGCTCTCTGGAATCGACGGCGGCGTAGGCTTTGCCGTTCTCCCCGTTGATCCGCTGGATTTTTCCTCCGGCAAGGCGGTAGCCTTGTGGAGCTTTAAATGCGGTGAGCGGCTGTCCCTTGAGCGCCTGACTCATGATTTTCTGGAAAATGGCGGCCGGAAGCTTATCGCCGCCTGTCGTCAGGTAATGCTCCCGGTTCGTCACCGGGTAACCGACCCACACCGCCGTCACCAGTTCCGGCGTATAGCCGACAAACCACGCATCCTTGGAGCCGTCGATAACGCCCCCGGATGAAGTGCGGAATTCGGCCACATCGGGAAGCTGCGTCGTTCCCGTCTTGCCCGCGACATCGCGGTTAAGCCTTGCGTTGCGGCCCGAGCCTTCCGTAATGACCTTCTGGAGCATCTCCGACATCGTGTAGGCCGTATCGGCATCGATCACCCGCGCCGTTTTCGTTTTCTGCTCCAAGATGACATTGCCGCTTCGGTCTTTCACCTGTGTGACCGCATAAGCGTGAGCCAGGTTGCCGCCATTCGCATACATCGTGTAAGCCTGCGCCATCACTAGCGGAGAAGTGCCGTATTTCATGCCGCCCAGGGCAAGGCCGTAAACCTGGTCGTCGTCTTCCAGCGGAAGACCGGCTTTGCGCCCGAAAGCCAGCGCCTTCTCGACGCCCACTTCCTTCATCAGCGCCACGGCGGGCACATTATAGGACTGAGCCAGCGCTTCCTCCATCGTCACCCAGCCGTGGAACCGGTGGCCGTAATTGTTCGGCTTGTAGCCTCCGGCGAATTCCGTTTCCGCATCGTTGATCAGATCCTGGGGCTTGAAGCCGGCCAGCAGCGCCGGCGTATACACGACCACGGGCTTGATCGTCGAGCCCGGCTGGCGCTGAAGCTGTGTCGCGTAATTAAACGCCCGGAATTCCTTCGTTTCGCTGCGGGAGCCGACCAGCCCTTTTACCGCGCCGGTCTTCGCATCCAGGACGACGACGGAGCTCTGCAGCCCGCCTTTGTCCCCGGGGAAATTTTTCTTGTCCCGGTAGACGGCTTCCGCCGCATCCTGGACTTTCGGGTCCAGATTCGTGTAAATTTCCAGCCCCGCCGACAAAATTTCCTGCTCGGACATTTTCGTTTTATCCAGCGTTTCCTGAATGACATAATCCACGTAAGTGGGGTACTTGTTGCTTGCCGAAAGAGACGTATTCTCCGTCAGTTTAATGGGCTCGTTCTGGGCACGGTCGCGTTCCTCGGCCGTAATCTTCCCCTGCGACGCCATCATGCCGAGCACGAGATCCCGGCGCTCTTTGGCTTTATCGGGATTGTTAAGCGGCGAATACGCATTCGGCGACTTCGGCAGTCCCGCAAGCAGCGCCGCTTCCGCCAGCGTAAGCTCGGACGTGTTTTTCCCGAAATAGATCTGCGAAGCCCGCTCGATCCCCCAGGCCCCCCGGCCGTAATAAATATAATTGAGGTAAAGCTCCAGAATCTGCTCTTTGCCGTAATTGTTTTCGATCTTGAGCGCCGCGACCGCTTCATTGATTTTGCGTTCAAGCGTCTGCTCCGAGCTGAAAAGCTTCACTTTGGCAAGCTGCTGGGTAATCGTACTCCCGCCCTGCACAACCTCCCCGTTTTTCACATTTGTAAACAACGCGCGGCTCAGACCCTTGTAATCAATCCCGTCATGCTCGTAAAACCGGGAATCTTCCACCGCAACAATCGCATTCGTCAGCTCTTTCGGAAACGCCGAATACGGAACATATTCCATTCTGGAATTGGTCAGCTCCGTGATCAGCTCCTTATTCGCATCGTAAATCCGCAGCGGCATCGGCGGCTCCTGCGCCAGCTTCGAAAGATCCGTCTGCCGGTACATCTCGATTCCCGTCTTCGCTGCCCACGCTCCTGCACCAAGTACAACGACTAACGCTCCCAGAACGACAAAACCGGCGATTTTACGCGCTTTTCTCTTCTTTTTCGGTGTCGTTCGATTCTTTTTACCGGGCTTATCCGTCTGCTCGGTGTCGGTCATGCGTCCCCCTCCATCCAGCTGTGTATGTAACATGCCTGCTACCTATTACCACCGGAAAAAGAGGTTTTAAACACACAGGGTATTTTTTTGCCCATGAAAAAACGGACCTCCGCCCCTGCAGGCGGCCGATCCGCAGCTTCTTTTCTCTCTGTTTTTCCTATCCGACAAAAAAATGTGCAGCCGCTCTCCGGAAACTTGCGCAGCCAAACCGCTTTGGCCCGCCTTAGCTCCGTCTGCCGCTTATTTGCCTGCCGCAACCTGCTTCAGCGCCTGCTCGATGAAAGAATTATCCACCACCCGGGTCACGTCGATCTTCTGCTTGATCGCGTCCTGCGAGAACATAAAATCCGCCGTCGACTGCTGCGCCTCCACAAATTCCGGCGTAATGACCGCGTTCAGCGCTTCGAGATTGCTCAGCACTTTCCGCACGATCCCGGGGTCCAGCTTTTTGGACTTGGCCAAAATTCCGACCGCTTCCTCCTGATGTTCCGTCAGCCAAAACCTGGCTTTCTCGTAGGTTTTCAGGAAAAGCACCGTCAAATCCGGGTGTTCCCGTGTAAACCCGCTGCGCGCGACGATAAAGCCCGGCCCGAGCAGATCGAGCTGCTTTCCGTCCGCCAGCACCGATGCGCCTCCCGTCACGACTTCGCTCGTTATAAACGGCTCCCAGATCGCCCAGGCATCCACCGCCCCGCTCTGGAATGCGGGCCTCGCCTCGTCCGGCTGAAGCTGGACGATTTTAATGTCGTCGGGCTTTAAACCGGCTTGGACGATTGCCCTGTACAGGAAAATCCAGCCGCTGCTGCCTTTGGCCACGGCGATTTTTTTGCCTTTCAGGTCCCGCACCGTTTGGAGCGGACTGCCTTTCGGAACGAGAATCGCGTTTCCTTTCTTGCCGTCGCCGCTTACGGCGATTTCTTTAAATTCCACCTTGCCTGCCTGGGCGGCAATGACAGGCCCGTTTCCGACGATCCCGAAGTCGAGCCGCCCGGCCGTAATGGACTCGAAATGGGGAGGGCCGCTCTGAAACTCCTGCCACTTGACCTCCGCCCCCGCTTCCTCGAATGCTTCCTCGAACCATTTCTTCTCCCGGGCGATCAGCAGCGGCCCCAGGCTCTGCTGGATTCCGATGCTGACCGTCACTTTGTCTTTCCCGCTTTTTCCGGCCGGGGCCGCCCCTTCCGTTACAGCTTGCTCCCCTTTGCCGATGCAGCCCGAAAGCAGCAGAATCATCAGGAGCGCAAAAGGTGCGGCCCACCTGTAACCACGTCTTCTCTCATCCGCCGCCGGAGCCGTTTTGCGTGCAGCTTTCATTCTTTCTCCCCTTTCGTTCCGGTTCGAGTCTCCAGTACGGCCTCCCCAAGCGTACCTACGCCTCAATCTTCTCCTTATGCCCTGAAAAAGTTATCTCCGCCGCCACTTCTCGCTCCGCCAGCTTTCTTTTGAATACCGGCAGCAGCAAATCTCCCGTAATCCGGGCTTCTTCCAGATTCGGATACCCCGAAAGAATAAACGAAGAAATGCCGATATCCGTAAATTCCAGCAGACGGTCCGCCACCTGCTCGGCGCTGCCGACGAACGTCATGGCGCCGCCGCCGCGCACAATGGAAATGCCCGCCCACAAATTCGGGCCGATCAGATATCCGTTCGCCCGGGAACCTTCCCGCAGCGAGTTCTGGCGCTGCTGATTCGTCGCATCCGTTTCCTTAAAGCGGTGGCTGGACCATTCGATCGCGCTGTTGTCCACTTTGGAAATAATCTCCCACGCGTCTTTCCAGGCTTCTTCCTCCGTTTCGCGGATGACCACCTGCGCACGCAGCCCGTAGCGGAGCTCGCGCTCTTTCCCGGTGGACGCCTTCACTTCCGCCCGGATCTCCTCCACTTCCCGGATCTGCTCCCGTATCCAGGCAAGAGGCTCCGCCCACATCAGATAGACGTCCGAGGTTTCGACGGCCGTCCGCTTCCCGGCTTCGGAGCTGCCCCCGAAATAAAGCGGCGGATAAGGCTTTTGCACGGGCAGAGGCAGTGCCGCCCCTCCTTCGAGCCGGTAATACTTGCCGCTGAACTCGACCTTCTCCGAATCGCCGTACTTGTACCCGCCGCCGGCGAGAAATTTCTCCCCGCCGTCGTTTGAGCGCGTCCACACGCTGCGGACGATATGCAGAAATTCCCGGGTGCGTACATACCGCTCGTCATGATCGCCGGCGAGCGGATCTCCCGTAGCCGACAAGTCGGACGGAGATCCGCCCGTTACGACGTTGATCAGCGCCCGGCCGCCGGACAGGACGTCGAGCGTGGCGGCCATTCTGGCGGCAAGAACGGGCGCGATCAGCCCCGGTCTCATCGCCACCAGTGGCTTGAGCGTCTTCGTATGCGAAGCGACGATGGAGCCGACAATCCAGGCATCCAGGCACGATCCGCCTGTGGGAATGAGGGCGAACGTAAAGCCCGCTTCCTCAGCCGCTTGCGCCACTTGAATCATATAGTCGGCGGATGATTCTCTTTCCGGCTCGACTCCGATATATTTGCCGTCTCCCGTGGTCGGAATAAACCAGCCGAATTCCACTTCCGGAACCGCGTTTCCCATGTTCCACGCTCCTTCGATGTTCATATTTCGCCCTGCGAATACTAAACTTTTCACATGAATTTAGTCGGATTAAATCGATGTAAAGTCACCCTTCCTCATTCACGCCCCCTTCCCTGCAAAAGATGCCGCCTCTTCTTCCCGCGGCCCGCCCGTTTCACTCCTTTCGGCTACGCAAAAAAGCCGGAAACAATAAGCTCTCGCTTATGTCTCCGGCTGTCCGGTAGATGGGAATCAATGGAATTGTACCCCATCTTAACACCGTGCCCAGGGTCTGTCAACCCGCTATAAAACGTTTCTCAGACAATCGCTTTGATCCGATTCGCGGGCGCGGACTGCTCCTCCGCGACGCGGATCAGCTTGCCTTTGGATTCGTTCACGCCGGCTTCCTGCACTTCGACCGTACATACCCGGCCGATCATCTCTTCCGGCGCCTCGAATACCATCTGCATATAGTTGTCGCTGTAGCCCATCAGCAGGCCGCTGTCTTCGGCGGCGCCTTTGTAAGCGCGCTCCGGAATGACTTCCAGCTGTTTGCCCACATACTGCTTGGCGTACTCCAACTGCATGTTCTCCGACAAGTCGATCAACTCGTGAACGCGTGCGTTCTTGATCTCTTCGTCGATTTGATCCAGCATGCGCGCGGCGGGCGTTCCCGTCCGTTTGGAATACGGGAATACGTGCATTTCGGCGAACTTCATCTGTTCCATAAAGGCATAGCCTTCGCGGAACATTTCGTCCGTTTCGCCCGGGAAGCCGACGATGATGTCCGTCGTGATGGCCGCGCCCGGGAGCGCTTTATGGATCAGCTCGATTTTACGGCCGTATTCGGCGGTCGTATATTTGCGGCGCATCCGTGCCAGAACCTGGTCGTTGCCGGCCTGAAGCGGAATGTGCAGATGACGGCACATTTTATCGGAGGCGCCCAGCACTTCCAGTACTTCGTCCGTAATCTGGCTCGCTTCGATCGAGGAGATCCGGATCCGGTTCAAACCGTCTACCTTGTCCAGGTCCCACAGCAGGCGGGCCAGACTGTAATTCTCCATATCTTCGCCGTAGCCGCCGGTGTGAATGCCCGTCAGCACGATTTCTTTGTAGCCCGCGTCAACGAGCATGTGCGCCTGCTTGACGACGCTCTCCGGTTCCCGGCTGCGCATAAGGCCGCGCGACCACGGAATGATGCAGAAGGTGCAGAAATTGTTGCAGCCTTCCTGGATTTTCAGAAACGCGCGGGTACGGTCGGCAAAATCCGGTACGTCCAGTTCCTCGAACTGGCGCGTTTTCATGATGTTGCGCACGGCGTTGATCGGCTGGCGCTCCTGCTGGAACTGCTTCACCAGGGAAATGATTTTGTCGCGGTCCTGCGTCCCGATCACGAGATCGACGCCCGGAATCGCCATGATTTCGGCAGGCGAAGTCTGCGCGTAACAGCCCGTAACGGCCACGATGGCCTCCGGATTGCGCCGAACGGCTCGGCGGATCATCTGGCGGCTTTTCTTGTCGCCGGTATTCGTAACGGTACACGTATTGATCACGTAAACGTCCGCCGTCTGTTCAAAATCGACCTGTTCATACCCTTCGCCTTTGAACATCTGCCAGATCGCTTCGGTGTCGTAAAAATTAACTTTGCACCCCAAGGTGTGAAATGCCACAGTTGACATGATGTTATCCTCCCATCTCTCCGGATTCGTATAGGATGCACGCAAGCCCGACCATAGCGGCCGTCTCCGTGCGTAAAATTCTCCGTCCGAGCGACACGGACACGCAGCCCGCGGCCTCGGCCTCGCGGATCTCCTGCTCGGTGAATCCCCCTTCGGGGCCTACAAGCAGCAGCAGCCTCGACGGCTTGCCTTCCGCTGCGCTGTCCGCACCGGCTCCGTCCGCCGCTTTCCGCGGAGCTCCGATTTCGTCCGTTCGGCTGTCCCGGGATCCGAAATAACGGCGGATCGCCGTTCCGATGCCGAATCCGTCTTCTTTCTCGTAACAAATCCAGGCTCCGTCGGCGGCTTCGGAAACCAGCTTCAAAAGAGCTTTCCACGAAAGCACGGACTCGATGACCGGAATCCGGTTCCGGTGCGCCTGCTCCGCCGCTTCCTTGGCTATTTTATTCCAGCGCTCGGAGCGCTTGGCTTCTTTCTTCGCATCGTACTGGACGACGGTCCGTTCGGACACGAACGGCAGAAAACGCGCGGCGCCGATTTCGGTCCCCTTCTGGATGACCGTCTCCATCTTGTCGCCCTTGGGCAGACTTTGCGCGATCCATACCTCGACGGCAGGCTCCGCGCTCATTTCCAGCGTTTCGACGATTTTCGCTTCGACGCGGTTTTTGTCGACCGCCGTAATTTCAACGATCGCTTCACGGCTGACGCCGTCGCTGCAGATGCAGCGGTCGCCCTCTTCGCCACGCATGACGCGCGCGAGATGATGGGCATCGTCGCCTGTAATCGCGACGGAATCCGCGCCGAAATCTCCGGCTGGAATGAAATATCTTTGCATTGCGGCCACTCTTTCTTTGTCGAAAATGCTAAAAATCGCGTACATTTCATCTTACAATGTTCTCGCTTCAAAAGCTACCGCTGGCACAAATTTTCATCGATTCATCGGGCCGTCATAGGCCCGGGCAGCCTTAACGGCCTTAGGTGTATCCGGCGTATTCGGTCCGCCGGGAATGCCCGGAGTCCTTTTATCCGATCAGTCTGAAAAACTGGTCGATGGGCAGCCGTTCGCCGAACAGCGAGCCGATCAGATCGTTAAACGCATAAATGATATCGTACTGCAGCGAAAAAATCGGCCCCAGCGTTACCCGGTACAAAGGCGGGATAAACGCAACCAGCAGCAGGACAAGCATTCCCCACTGCTCATATTGCCTAAGCTTTTCGCGACCGGCGTCCGGGAGCACATCTTCCAGAATCCGGTATCCGTCGAGCGGAGGAACCGGAAGCAGGTTCAAGATGAACAGCAGCACGTTCATTTTCACGAACAGGATCATAAAAATAAGCACGGCCTTCTGCACGCCCGCGGACCAACCGTCGATTCCCGTGTAGTTCAGCAGCACATAAAACACGATAATGCCGAGGAAACCGAGAACCAGATTGCTGAAGGGCCCCGCGAAGCTGACGATGACGCCCATGAGGCGGGGCTTCTTGAAATTGGAGCGCCGGACGGGAACGGGCTTCGCCCAGCCGAACCCGGCGATGATGAACAGCAGCGTCCCCAGCACATCGAGATGGACGCGGGGATTCAACGTCACCCGGCCCTCCTTGTAAGCGGTAGGGTCCCCGAATTTGTAAGCCGAGTAGGCGTGCGCGAACTCATGCACCGTAAAGGCGATGATGAGCACGAGCAGCGTGAACGGCAGCAGCTGTAAAATGGCGCTGAAATCCCCCATGCGGCCCGCCTACCTTTTCCGCGCGATCAGCACGACCCACTCTCCGTCGCGGCGCACGTCCTCGACTTCGAAGCCGGCTGCGAGGAGGCCGTTTTCCACATCTTTCTGCTTGCTTAGAATAACGCCGGACACGACATAATAGCCGCCTGGCGCCAGCACTTTGTACACATCGTCAAGGAAGAGCAGAATAATTTCCGCCAAAATGTTCGCGACGACCACCTGAACGGGGAGTTTCACGCCGAGATCGGCGCCGCCGCCCGCTTCGCTTTCTTTGAAAACGCCCAGGAGATCGCTCAGCTTCACGTGAATCGTATCCTCCAGGCCGTTGAGCTTGGAGTTCTCGCTTGCGCTCGAAACCGCAACCGGGTCAAGGTCGACGGCAAGGACGCGCCGGGCTCCGAGCTTGGCCGCAGCGATCGACAGGATGCCGGAACCCGTGCCCACGTCGATCACATCTTCGCCGCCCTTAATGACCTCTTCCAGGGTCTTGAGGCACAGCGACGTGGTGGCATGGGTTCCCGTTCCGAAAGCCATTCCCGGATCGAGCTCCAGAATCAATTCGCCTTCCGATGCCGTATATTCTTCCCATGTCGGTTTGATCGTTAAACGTTCCGTAATGCGGACAGGTTTAAAGTACTGCTTCCAGGCGTTCGCCCAGTCTTCGTCGTCCACCTCGCGCAGCTCGTAAGACGGATTTCCCGTATCGATGCCGAATTCGGCCAGCCCTTCGACCGACTGCTTGAGCGTGCTCATAATGGAATCCAGCTCGGTTCCTTCCACGAAGTACCCTTTGATAACGGCACGGCCTTCCGGAATATCGTTAAAAGGAAGCTCGTACCACTGTCCGAGCGAAGTATCCCGCTTCTTATTCAAAGTGCCGGATTCTTCGATGGAAACCCCTCCGGCTCCAAATTCGTGGAGAAAATTGGAGATCATTTCGACGGCTTGTTCCGTCGTGTTTACCGTAATTTCATGCCAACGCATCGCGACTTGTTCCCCCTTTCGGATTTTAGCCTTGCTTATCCGCTCACATATCTTGTTATTGTACTATACTTTACAAGCCCGGTAAAACCGTCCGCACCGGCCGCGATACCGGCTCATGCGGAACATGCAAAAAAGCTCTCACTCTCCGCTGTGAAACCCGGAGGTGAGAGCTTTTGCCGCTGCCGGTGCGTGCTTTGCCCACCGGTAAGGCGCCGGCTGATCGGCCGTGCGATTTCACCGGCCGCTGTGCGGGGCGGCGGTCGCGGCGTCCGGCCCGGTTACAGGCCGGACGTCAGATCTCGCCCCCGCATTCGCGGATCACACGCATCGCCTGATGATGCGTGCTCTCGTCCACCACGACCGTCAGCAGAATATCGCGGCCGGTCGGCATCCCCGACCCGCCGTCGCTCATTCCGCTGGCGGTAGGGTCCGCCGCCGCGAGAATTCCCGCGTCGGGCGAATACCACTCGGCACTCTGCGTCAAGTTGCCGAGGCTGGCGAAATCCCCGTTCAGCGGGTTCATCTGCTGCTGAACGTCTTCTCCCTGAAAGCGGTCGAACCGCGCGATCTGCATGTCGATCACCCGCAGCGCTTTCAGCTTGGCGGACGCGCCTTCGGCTTCCTCGGGGGAGCGGAAAGTCGCGAGTATGCTCTTCTCGCTCATGAACCCTGCCGCTCCTGGCGGCTGTCCGCGGCATTCGCGCGCTGCAGGGCTTCCAGATCTTCCGCATCGGCTTCTTCCGAGCTGAACTCCACATCCTCGTTTTTGCCGATCGGAATCAGCTGCGAAATCTGCTCGGAGATTTCTTCGTGTTCGTTCCGGTTTTCGCTCATCGTTGTGCCTCCTTATGCAAGCTAAAAATTAGCATGCTTTACAGAAGCTTTTTTTATGCAGTCGGGAACGTCCTCCGCTATCCCTTATCGTACGTCCCGTCCCTTTCCTGTTCTGATACCGGTCAGACACAGGCCAGCCGACGAATCACTGGGGACACGCAATTAGGGGAGCGGCGAAGGTCACAGACAACTCGCGCGACCAACTTGATCTCTTCGAATTCGTCCGCCGACTACCTATTAACTGCCGGAATCGTCCATTTGGATTTTTTTCACATCTCTCTTCGCGACTGCGACCAGATAGATCAGATAAACGACCCCGACTGCCGTCCAGATCAATCCCAGCGTCATCGAATGGCGGTCCAGATGCGTCCAGATGTACGCCACAAATCCCGCTCCGATCAGAGGGGCGACCAAATACCGCATATAATCGCCGAAGCTTCTCTGCTTCTTTTTGAAAATATAATGGATAATGACCGAAAGGTTCACAAACGTGAACGCAATCAGCGCCCCGAAGTTAATAAACGAGGTAGCCGTCACGAGATCGAGCTTTAACGCGATCAACGATATACAGCCGATAAACAGGACGTTATAGACCGGCGTGCCCGTTTTGGGATGCACATACCCGAAAAATTTCCTCGGCAGATAGCTGTCGCGCCCCATGGCGTACAAAAGCCGGGTAACGCTAGTCAGGGAAACGAGGCCCGAAGCCAGTGTCGACGAAAGCGCCGCGGCCAGGAACACGAGCTGAAACACCTTGCCCCCGATAAACAGGGCGATTTCCGGCGAAGCCCCCTCCGGGTCTTCGAACACGGAAACGTCCGGGAACAGCGACTGGGTGAAGTAGGAAGCCGTCATAAACAGGATTCCGCCGATCATCGCGACGAGAATGATGGCCCGCGGCGTGTTCTTTTCCGGGTCCACCGTTTCTTCGGTCAGCGTCGATACCGCATCGAATCCGAGGAAGGCGAAGCAGAGGATCGAGGCGCCTACGAGCAGGGCCGGTATGGACATATCCGGGGCGTAGAAAGGCTGGGCGGTGAACACTTCTCCGACTCCTTGCCCGTTCATGAGGCCTTTTACGGCAAGTGCGGCGAACAGGACCACGACGACGATCTGGAAAAGCACGAGGAACGTGTTGACCGAAGCCGTTATTTTCACCTTCAGCAGGTTGAGCGCCGTAATAAAGAGGACGAAACCGACAATCCAGATCCAGGCCGGAATTTCCGGGAAAACCGCGGACAAATAAATGCCTGTCAGCAAAGCGTTGATCATGGGCAGGAATAAGTAATCGAGCAGCGCCGCCCAGCCGACCAGGAAGCCCGCATACGGATGAATCGTATTCCGCGCGTATGCGTAAGCGGAGCCCGCCGTCGGGTAAACTCTCACCATTTTGCCGTAGCTGGACGCGGTGAAAAGGATCGCCAGCAAAGTCAGCGCGTAAGCGGCCGGAACGTGCCCTCCCGTTTCCTCCGACACGATCCCGTACGTATCGAACACCGCCATAGGAGCCATATAGCCAAGGCCGATGACCACGATATGCCAAAGCTTCAGCGTCCGCTGCAATTCCATGTTGGGTTTCAAGTAAGATTCTCCTTTTGCGTTGAAAATTGCCGTTCGCGCTCCTGTGCCGGAGCGCCTCTGTAAGGGCACAACGAATTATTATACAGGAAATTGCATGATGTTCCAGTCCGAAATTTTAACCATCGGCACAAGAAAAAGCACCTTTCCGCCAGGGAAAGGTGCTTGCTTCGCAGGCTTGCGCCATGCGGTTATCTATCCGGGAATCAATCTCCGCGGAACGCTTTACGCATCCGGTCGAAGAAGGACTCCTCGTGCTCTTTCGTATCTTCTCCGCTTACTTTCGCGAACTCGCGGAGCAGATCCTTCTGCTCGTCGGTCATGTTTTTCGGCGTCACAATCACGACGCGCACGTGCTGATCGCCCTGTCCGTAGCCGCGAAGCTTCGGTACGCCTTTGCCGCGCAGACGGAAATACGTTCCCGTGTCCGTGCCCGCCGGAATCTTGAGCTTCACTTTCTCCGTCAGGGTCGGCACTTCCACTTCCGCGCCGAGCGCCGCCTGAACGAAGGTCAGCGGCATATCCAGATAAATGTCGTCGTCCCTGCGCTCGAAATATTCGTGCGCCTTCACGTGGATGACGACGTACAGGTCACCCGCCGGGCCTCCGCGCGTACCGCTTTCGCCCTCTCCGCTGACGCGCAGCTGAGCGCCGTCGTCTACGCCGGCCGGGATTTTGATGTGTATCTTGCGCTGTTTCTTGACCTTGCCGGAGCCGCCGCATTCTCCGCACTTGTGACGGATAATTTTGCCTTGGCCGTTACAGGTCGAGCAAGGACGGCGGTTCACGATACGGCCGAACGGCGTATTCTGAACCACTTCCTGCTGGCCCGAACCTTGACAGGTGGTACAAGTCTCCGGGTGTGTGCCCGGTTTGGCGCCCGAACCCGAGCACTTGTCGCAGTTTTCCGTGCGCGGAATCTGCAGGTCAAGCTCCTTGCCGAATACCGCTTCCTTGAATTCGATTTGCAGGTTATACTGCAGATCGCTTCCGCGCTGAGGCGCGTTCGGATTGCGCCGGCCGCCGCCTCCGCCTCCGAAGAACATGTCGAAGATGTCCCCGAATCCTCCGAAATCGGCGCCGCCCATGCCTCCGCCGCCCATTCCCTGATTCGGATCGACATGCCCGAAACGGTCATACGTCGAACGCTTCTGATCGTCGCTCAATACGTCGTACGCTTCTTTGGCCTCTTTGAACTTCGTTTCGGCATCGTCTGCCTTATTCACGTCCGGATGATACTGGCGCGCCAGCTTCCGGTACGCTTTTTTGACATCCTCCGCGGACGCGTCCTTGCCGACGCCCAGCACTTCGTAATAGTCCCGTTTACTCATCGCTCCACCCCCGCTGCTTTAACGGCAACCTCAACCGGATGGTCATGTCGAAACATAGGGAAAGTCAAAGCCGTTTTCGGACGGCTTTGACTTCTCTTTGTGTCAGACAGTTCCCGGTGTGAAATTCCCTTATTTCTTGTCTTTGTCCTCGTCAACTACTTCGTAATCCGCATCGACTACGTTGTCTTTCTTGCCGGCTTCGGAAGCTTCGCCTGCCGCGTCGCCCGCTCCTTGCTGCTGGGCAGCCTGCTCATACAGCTTCACGGAAAGCTGCTGGACCACTTCGGTCAGCTCTTCCGTAGCCGCTTTGATTGCAGCCAGGTCGTTGCCTTCGAGCGCCTGCTTCACTTTTTCCTTCGCTGCGTTCGCTTTGTCGATCTCGGCCTGGTCTACTTTGTCGCCCAGTTCCTTGATCGTTTTGTCCGTGCTGTAAACAAGCTGGTCAGCCTGGTTGCGGACTTCAACGAGTTCTTTGCGGTTGCGGTCTTCTTCGGCGTGCGCCTCCGCATCCTTCATCATTTTATCGATTTCATCATCGCTCAGGCCGCTGGAAGAAGTGATCGTGATCTTCTGGCTTTTGCCTGTTCCTTTATCGAGAGCCGATACGTTCACGATGCCGTTCGCATCGATATCGAAGGTAACTTCGACTTGCGGAATACCGCGCGGCGCCGGAGGAATGTCTCCCAGCATGAAGCGTCCGAGTGTTTTGTTATCGTTAGCCATCGCGCGTTCACCTTGCAGAACGTGGATTTCCACGCTTGTTTGGTTGTCCGCATAAGTGGTGTACACTTGCGATTTGCTGGTAGGAATCGTTGTGTTGCGGTCGATCATTTTGGTGAATACACCGCCAGCCGTTTCGATACCCAGGGACAGCGGAGTCACATCCAGGAGAACCACGTCTTTAACGTCGCCGGTCAGAACGCCCGCTTGGACAGCGGCGCCCAGAGCAACAACTTCATCCGGGTTAACGCCTTTGTGAGGATCTTTACCGATCAGCTTTTTGATTTCTTCGACAACAGCCGGAATACGAGTCGATCCGCCGACCAGTACGACTTTGTCGATTTGGCTTGGGGACAAGCCCGCATCGCTCAGAGCCTGACGAGTCGGGCCCAGTGTTCTTTCAACCAGAGAAGCGGAAAGCTCTTCGAACTTGGCGCGGGTCAGGTTAAGCTCCAAGTGCTGAGGCACTCCGTCGACAACGGTAATGAACGGCAGGGAAACGGTCGTTGTCAGGACGCTGGAAAGTTCTTTCTTGGCTTTCTCAGCCGCATCTTTCAAACGCTGTACAGCCGCTTTGTCCTTGCTCAGGTCGATTCCGTGCTCTTTTTTGAATTCAGCCGTCAGGTGATCGATGATCACTTGGTCGAAGTCGTCGCCGCCCAGCTTGTTGTCGCCGCTTGTCGCTTTAACTTCGAAGAAACCGTCGCCGAGTTCAAGGATAGATACGTCGAACGTACCGCCGCCAAGGTCATACACGAGGATCGTCTGATCTTCGGATTTCTCCAGGCCGTAAGCGAGTGCAGCCGCGGTAGGCTCGTTGACGATACGGAGCACTTCGAGACCGGCGATTTTACCGGCGTCTTTGGTCGCTTGACGCTGGCTGTCGTTGAAGTAAGCAGGGACCGTGATAACCGCTTGCGTTACCGGAGATCCCAGGTAAGCTTCTGCGTCGGCTTTCAGCTTTTGCAGAATGATCGCGGAAATCTCTTGAGGCGTGTAGTCCTTGCCGTCAATGGATTCCTTATGGTTCGTACCGATGTGACGCTTGATGGAGATAATCGTACGGTCCGGATTCGTGATGGACTGGCGTTTTGCCGTCTCACCCACAACACGCTCTCCGTCTTTCTTGAAGCCCACTACGGACGGAGTGGTGCGGTTTCCTTCGGCGTTAGGGATAACGACGGCTTCGCCGCCTTCCATTACGGCTACGCAGGAGTTGGTGGTTCCTAAGTCAATACCGATTACTTTGCTCATAATAATCTATTTCCTCCTTATTAGGGGTGCGTATATATGAATTCGCCGGGCCTAAAGCCCTTCCGGCTTACATGCTGACTTTAACCATCGAAGGACGGATCACTTTATCCTTCAGCATATAGCCCTTCTGGACTTCTTCCACAACGATGCCTTCTTCATAATCATCCGATTCCACCTGCATGATCGCCTGGTGAAATTCCGGGTTAAAGGGCTGGCCTACCGCTTCGATCGGCGTCAGACCCTCCTGGGTCATCAGCTGCTCGAGCTGTCTGTACACCATTTCGATCCCTTTGGTGAGAGCTTCGAAATCCTGCGTCTCGCGGCTGGAAACCAGCGCACGGTCGAAATTGTCGATGACCGGCAGCATTTGTTCGATCAGCTTAAGAGAAGCGTATTTCGCAAACTCTTCTTTCTCCTGGCGTGTGCGGCGGCGGAAATTGTCGAAATCGGCCTGAGCGCGCAGCAAACGCTGCTGGCTCTCCTCGGCCGCTTTACGAAGCTCATCCAGCTCCGCGTTCCGGCCGGAGGCCGCGCCTTCCGCATCAGGAGCCGTTGCTTCGGCAGCTTCTGCGTGTTCCGCGTCATATGTAGCTTCTTCTGCTTCCGCGGCGTTCGTATCCGGGTTGATGTTCTTTGTTTCTTCGGTACTCACTTGTCGTGTTCACCTCCTTGAAAGAGTGGACGGGCCCGCGTCTGCCGGCCACGTTTAAGTTTGCCCCAGCTAATCCCGCTTAAACTTCGTGTAGAATCTCATTGTAAGCCTGTCACTTTATTTGTACCACCTTGACAGAAGAACTTCCATATTGGCGGACAAGTGCTCGAGAAGCCGGATCACTTTGGCATATTCCATCCGTGTAGGTCCGAGTATCCCGATCGTTCCAAGCGGCTGATCGTCATACGAATAGGTCGCCGTAATCAGGCTGCAATCGTTCATAGCGGCCAGACTGTTCTCCGAACCGATCTTGATTTGAAGTCCTGTAGGCGATGAAGTCACCAATTTGAATAAAACCGGAGTTTGCTCCAGCAGATCCAAAATATTTTTAACTTTATCCACATCTTTAAATTCCGGCTGTGTCAGCATATTGGTCGTGCCGCCCAGGAAAATGCGGTCTTTCTCGTCATTCTCAAGCACGCTTTCGACCATGTTCAGAAGCTCGTGGTAGCCCACGGCGTACTTATTCAGCTCGCCGGCCACTTCCGTATAGAGCTTCGACTTAAACTGCAGCAGCGGCACTCCTTGAAGGCGTGCGTTCAACAAATTGACGACCTTCTCGATTTCGTTCATCGGCAATCCCGGGGGGATCGCGACGGTTTTGTTCTCGACATGCCCCGTATTCGTCACGATAATCGCAACGGCGGTCTTGTCGTTAAGCGGAATAATCTGCAGATGTTTCAGCGTATTGGTAAAAACCTCGGGGCCGAGCACGATCGATGTGTAATTGGTCAAACCCGACAGCATATTCGCCGTGTGCTGGATGACCTCTTCCATCTCCTGGACCTTCTCCGCGAAGAACAGCTTGACTGTCTCCAGCTCGTGAGCGTCCAGCGTACCGTGTCGCACCAGGTGGTCTACATAATAACGGTACCCTTTATGAGAAGGAATACGGCCTGCTGACGTATGCGGCTGCTCCAGAAAGCCCAATTCTTCGAGATCCGACATTTCGTTGCGGATCGTGGCCGGACTGAAACCGACATCGCCCCGTTTGGAAATGCTTCTGGAACCGATCGGCTCCGCGGAACGAATATAATCATCTACAATGGCATTCAAAATCATCCGCTGACGCTCCGTCAACATAGTAACTCCTCCTTTACATATGGGTAAACCGCCGCATAATGCGCCGATCGTGCCAATCCGCTTCGTTAGCACTCAACCTTAACGAGTGCTAATTCCTAATACAAAAATAACAGACCTTTCGGCCTGTTGTCAAGTTCAATCCAACTCCCGGAGTACCGCAATCTCGTCGCAGCAGTACTGTTTTTTACAGTGGATGCAATCGGTCCACACTTTTTCCGGAAAGATATGTTTCGGCACGATTCTGAAGCCGTTTTTCTGAAAAAATTTCACTTCGTAAGTGAGGGCCATTACTTTCGTAACGGTCAGGCGCTGCGCCTCCTCCAGCAAGGAATCCACTAGTTTGGTACCGACGCCCTGACCCTTATAATCCTCGGAAACGCCCAGCGAGCGAATCTCCACCAGATTCTCACCGAGCCTCGTCAGCGACCCGCAGCCGATCAGCGCACCTTCGTCTTCCGCGACTACAAAAGTATCCAAATGCTGCCGGACCATCTCGCGGTCTCGGGGGAGCATAATCCCCTGACGTGCATATCCTTGTATAATATGTACGAGTTCTTCTATATCGTCTTCCGTTGCTCTGCGGCAAGCCACTGTCATCTCGCATCCCACCATTCGCCTGCTGAAAATATATGAAAAAATAGGAACAAATCAAAAAAAACCACTTGTACAATTGCTATGCGGAAATAGTATATTGAATAAATATACATCAGCATGCATAATCGCACAAGTGGCTTTTTGTAAAATTTTGAATGGATTTTGAAGCGTAAATGACGAGCGTTCTCCAGCCTGGGCCACGCCCTTCCCTGCCGTTATTCGAGGAACGAAGCAAACACGTCGTTGCCGAACAAGATTCCTTGTTCCGACAAACGGATCTTGTTTCCGGCACGCTCCAGAAGTCCGCGTTTGATCAGACTGTCCAGAATCCCGCCGAATTTCTCCTCCACCGGAACACCGAATTGAGCGGTAAAATCGTCTCCGCTAATTCCTTCCAAGAGACGCAGGCCGACCATCATGAAGTCCTCCATCGCCTCCTGCTCCGTCACAGGGAATCTTTCCAGATGCGGGAGGCCTTCTTTCGTCCGGTCAATATAAGGCTGGACGCCTTTGACATTCACATGACGGTGTCCTTCGGCGTAGCCGTGAGCTCCCGCGCCAAGGCCGTAATAAGGCTGATTGCGCCAGTACGTCGTGTTGTGCCGGCTTTCGTAACCGGGGCGCGCGAAATTGCTGATTTCATACTGCCCGTAGCCCGCTTCTTTCAACCGGCGCATAATGAGCAGATACATGTCCAGCTCGTCGTCCTCGCTCGGGAGCGGAAGCTGGTTTTTGTGGTACATCGTGTGGAACAAGGTGTTCTCTTCCACCTTCAAGCTGTAGATCGAATAATGCTTGAGATCAAGGGCCAGTGCCGCGTTCAGTGTCTTCTCCATCATTTCCGGCGTCTGGTTAGGCAGCCCGAACATCAAGTCGATCGACATGTTGTCGAAGCCCGCTTTCGCCGTATTTTCCAGGCTTCGGTAAACATCGTCCGTGTTATGAATGCGGCCGATCGTCTCCAGCAGGCCGTTGTCGAACGACTGGACGCCGAACGAAATGCGGTTGACGCCGCCTTCTTTCATCGCTGTCAGCTTTTCAAGGTCCGTCGTCCCGGGGTTCGCCTCCATGGAAAATTCCAGATTCTCATGCTGAGCCGGGAAATACGTTCTCACCAGCTTCAGAAAATGCGTCATCTGATCCGGCAGCAGAACCGTTGGCGTGCCTCCTCCCACGAAGATCGTCGCGATCTTTCCGGGCGGCTGCGCCTGCACCGTGCGCTCCATCTCACGCTCAAGGGCATCCAGATAGTCCATGACGGGCTGCCCTTTAAGGACATAAGAATTGAAATCGCAGTAAAAGCATTTGTTCGTGCAGAAAGGGATATGGATATAAACCGCCTCGGGGGCGGTATAACGTGTGTTCATTGCGGGTAGTTCCTTTCCAGAAAGGGTCGGGCCTCACGGCCGTTCCTTCATTGTACTATGAAAAGCGGAAAAGATCGAAGGCAATAAAAATAGGAGCACGCGGCTCCTATTTCTCGGTCCTACACTCAACTTAGTTGTCGTCGATACGAAGTACCGCCATGAACGCTTCCTGCGGCACTTCCACGCTGCCGACCTGCTTCATCCGCTTCTTGCCTTCCTTCTGCTTCTCCAGCAGTTTCCTTTTCCGCGAGATGTCGCCGCCGTAACATTTAGCCAGAACGTTCTTCCGCATCGCCTTGACGGTTTCGCGCGAAATGATTTTCTGTCCGATTGCGGCCTGGATCGGCACTTCGAACATTTGCCGCGGGATAAGCTCTTTGAGCTTTTCGCAAATAATGCGGCCCCGGTTGTAGGCACCGTCCCGGTGAACGATGAAAGACAAGGCATCCACCTGCTCGCCGTTCAGCATAATATCCATTTTGACCAGGTTGGATTTCTTGTACCCGGAAATTTCATAATCGAACGAGGCGTAACCCTTCGTCCGGGATTTCAGAAGATCGAAGAAGTCATACACGATTTCCGCAAGCGGAATGTCGTAAGACAGCGTTACCCGGTTCGTGTCCAGGTACTCCATGTTGATGAACTCGCCGCGTTTGCCCTGGCACAGTTCCATGATCGCGCCGACAAAGTCGTTCGGCACGATGACCGACGCCTTCACGTAAGGCTCCTCAACGTATTCGATCCGCTGGGGATCCGGATAATTCGACGGATTGTCGATCTCCATGATCTCGCCGTTCGTCATCGTGATGCGGTAAATAACGCTTGGCGCCGTCGTAATAAGCGGAATGTTGAATTCGCGCTCGATGCGTTCCTGGATGATCTCCATATGGAGAAGGCCCAGGAATCCGCAGCGGAAACCGAAGCCGAGCGCGGAGGACGTCTCCGGCTCGTAAGTGAGCGACGCGTCGTTAAGCTCCAGCTTCTCGAGCGCTTCGCGCAGATCGTTGTAATCCGATGTTTCGATCGGGTACAGCCCGCAGAATACCATCGGATTGATTTTGCGGTAGCCGGGCAGCGGTTCCGCCGCCGGTTTGACGGCGTTCGTGACCGTATCCCCGACGCGCGTGTCGCCGACGTTCTTGATCCCGGCTACGACAAAGCCGACATCGCCGACGTTCAGCTCGTCTACGATGGACATGCGCGGCTTGAAGGCGCCGACTTCGATCACGTCGAAGACTTTGCCCGTCGCCATGAACTTGATTTTCGTGCCGGCCTTGATAGCGCCGTCCACGACACGCACGTACACGATAACGCCTTTGTACGGGTCGTAGTGCGAATCGAAGATGAGCGCTTTCAGCGGCTCGTCCGGATCGCCCTGCGGGGCGGGTACCTTCTGGCACACCTGCTCCAAAATTTCCTTGATGCCGATACCGGCTTTGGCGGAAGCCAGAACCGCTTCACTCGCATCCAGTCCGATCACGTCTTCGACTTCCTGCTTGACGCGTTCCGGATCGGCACTCGGCAGATCGATCTTGTTGATGACCGGGAGAATCTCCAGATTGTTGTCCAGGGCCAGGTATACGTTAGCCAGCGTCTGGGCTTCAATCCCCTGAGCCGCATCCACAACGAGCAGCGCGCCTTCGCAGGCGGCCATACTCCTCGAAACTTCATACGTAAAGTCGACGTGTCCCGGAGTGTCGATCAGGTTCAGGATATATTCCTGACCGTCGTCGGCCTTGTAGTTCAGGCGTACCGCCTGAAGCTTGATGGTGATACCGCGTTCCCGCTCAAGGTCCATCTGATCGAGAACCTGTTCCTGCATTTCACGGGACGAAAGAGCCCCTGTGAATTCAAGGATGCGGTCCGCGAGCGTAGATTTACCGTGATCAATATGTGCGATAATCGAAAAGTTTCGAATTTGCTTTTGTCTTTGCCGAATGTCAGTCATGCCTAACCCCCACACAGTTACATACAGTACCTTTTATTATATCAGTCCGGCGGGGCCGCGGCAATGCTAAACCGTTATGGGGCGTTTTGCCTTATTTGACGACCCATTCGAACATCGAAACCACGCCGTCCATCCCGCTTTGAGCGGTGATTTGCAGCAAATCTCCCAGCTTGTTGCCCAGGTGGTTCATCGATCCGGCCTCAAGCGGATCTCCCGTCCCGAGCGGACGGGGCGTCGGTTTCGGCGGGGCCGGGGTCTCCGCAGGCCGGTTCGCGCTTTCCGCCGTCCGGGCGGAACCGGCGTTACCGGCCGCCGCATCCGGGCCTGCCGCCGGGCTTGGCGCGGCAGCCCCCGGTCCCGGCGCCTGGCTTGGAACGCCAGGCTGCTGCCCGCCGCTCCGGCCGCCTCCGGTCCGGATGAACGTCTCCTCCGGCAGGGAGCCGGGCGCGGCGGGACTGCTCCCGCTTGTTCGCGCCGCTCCCCCGGAGCCGCCTCCCGGGCCCTCGATGCGGTTCATGCCCCGCGAGGCCAGGTCCACCCCGAACATGGTGCAGAAGCAAAGAATAATTCCGTATACGAACAGCTTCCAGTACCAGCGCGGCATGATGATCCCTCCGGTTCGTGATTTGAATTTTGCTTGATTGGAACAACCCCTTGTCCGTTCCGCTTCCAGCCTTTACCGCCACGCGGCTCACGACTTTTTGCCTTGCGCGGGAGCCGTTACTTTTTCCGCATCCAGAATCACTTCCGACACCGCTTTTGCCAGCAGCTCCACCGTCCGGTAACACTCCTCCAGAGAGTTGTAAGGGCCGCCGACTTCAATCAGCACGCTATTCGGCGAGAAGTTCTGATTGTAGACGCCGTTTACCTCGTGGCCTGTCTTTGCGTGAATGCCTTTGGAAACGCCGGGCGCCTTCGCTTCCAACGTATCGTGGATTTTCCCCGCGAAAGCTTCGTTTTCTTTCCACTTGGGATTGTCTCCTCCCAGAATAAAATACACCTGCGCGTAGTCTTTGCCGTTCAGCGTTACCGTCGTGCGTTTGCGTTCCTGTGAATCGCGGTGGATATCAAAGAAAAACTTCAGGTCCGGATGTGCGTTCGCGGCGGCTTCCAGCGTCTGGAGAGAATATTTATAAGAGTAGGCATATTTGAAATCTTTAATCATATTCGGGTATATGGCATCGGAATGAACGGCCCCTACCCCTTCTTTTTCCAACGCTTCCGCCAGTTTCTTGCCGATCATCGTCACGTTCGTTTTGGCATCGTAGGCTTTATCCGGATCGGTGACGCCTTTGAGCTCGGGGAGGAACGATTCGTTGCTGTGAGACTGATAAATAAAAGCGATGTTCCGGCCCGGTCCTTTGGGCTTCTGATCCGCGGGTGCCTGGCTTGGCGCGGGAGACGGGGCGGAGGATGCTTCCGGGGCCGTGCCGCCGGCTGTCCCGTTCACCGCTCCTTCCGCGGGTGTGTATTCGACCGGACTGCTTGCATCGCCGTCTTTGCCCGAGCGCAGCACGGTGCTCTTGTCCGCTTTCAGGCCGGGGACCTCCTGGGCAATCAGACTTTTCGGATCGCCGGGGTTTACATCGGTTAGGAACCGGACGGCAAAGCTCATCATATTTTGCTGGGAAAAAGTGAATTTACGGGTGTCGTTCCTCAGATGAGGGACTTCCAATCCGAGCATGTCGAGAAAAAACTGATTGGAGACCGAAGCCGCCAACCCCTTCATGGATGAAACGGGAGATGTGGACAGCCTCGATTGCAGCATGCTCCCGACTCCGAGCAGGATAAACAGGCAGAGGGTAAACAAGCTGAGCGATATCGTGGTCTTTCCGATGACTCCGGCGCTCTGGAACGTTTGGCGGATTTTGCTGAGATTGAAGGTGACGGCATTCCTTTTCATGGGGATTCCTCCTAGCGAATGGGCTTGAACATGTCCGGATTTAGGCGTCTCGCGCCTCGCGGCGGCGAATCTATCTACTCCCAATCTATGAACTTCGCTCTTTCACTAGAACTCTCTCTCCGAAAAAAATCCGCCGCCCCGCGCGCAAAAAAAAACCGGTTCCCTGAGGAACCGGCCCGGAGCTGCGCTACTTAGTGCGTATAGGCGGCCACGTTCGCCGAATCTACCGCCTCGTGCAGAGCCGCATTCAGCCCGGAAGCGATGATATTCGCGATATCTTCGATAAATTCGTCAATTTCCTTCGGGGTGACGAGAAGATCGTGCCCGAGCGGATTCAGCACCTCGCGGACAAGCGACAGCCGCTCTTGTTCCGGCAGATCGTCCAGCATGCCGAGAATCTCATGCGTGTTTGACGTCTGGGTGCGGAAATGGTGCTGCATCATGTCGATGCACGAATTTACAATCGTGGATGCGTACACGACCGTCGGCACACCGATTGCGATGACCGGCACGCCAAGTGTCTCCAGAGTCAGGCCGCGGCGTTTGTTGCCGATACCGGAACCGGGATTGATCCCGGTGTCCGCGATCTGGATCGTCGTATTCACCCTCTCCAGCGCGCGCGAAGCAAGAGCATCCACGGCGATCACGAGATCCGGTCTCGACTTCTCGACAATACCTTCGACGATTTCGCTGCTCTCAATGCCTGTCGTGCCCAGTACGCCCGGAGCAACCGCGCTGACGGGACGGTAGCCGGGGCTCACCTGGCCCGGCATCAACTCGAAATAGTGCCGAGTGACGAGGATGTTTTCAACCACGAGCGGGCCGAGCGCATCGGGAGTCACGTTCCAGTTACCGAGCCCGACGATCAGCACCTTGGAATCTTTGCCGATTCCCGCTTTCTGCAAATACTGCTCAAACACCTGGGCGAACTTTGTAGCTACACGGTCTTGGAGCTGCGTATCTTTTTTTCTCAAATCAGGCACTTCGATCGTCATATACTGACCCGGCATCTTGCCGATGGCCTGTGCCCCTTCATCGTTTAAAACCTGAATCTGGGTAATGCGCATGCCGCCGTCTTCCCATATATCCGAGACCACTCCCGGTATTTCGGGGCTTTTCCTTGCTTCGGACGCCAGTTCTCTCGCCTCGAGCGCAAGATCGGTCCGGACCGTATACGCGCTAAGATCCGCCATTAAGATCTCCTCCTGTCCATTCTGTATGACCCTAGTTTGCGGACACGGACCCTAATTTATACCGATGAACGTTCTCAGAGAGCGGGTGCGGAAAGCTCCCCGTCAGCTATTGATTTTTAAAAGTCAGCGTGTTAAAATACCTAGAGTTGTCAACAATCATGGAAAACGTTCGATTGTGTACCTGAAGTAGGAGGTGAATGTCAATGCCAAACATCAAATCCGCGATCAAAAGAGTGAAAGTAAGTGAAAAACGTCGCCTGCGCAACGCTTCCGAGAAGTCCGCTCTTCGTACAGCTGTTAAAGCTTTCGAAACAACGGTTGCCAGCAATAACGTAGATTCCGCTAAAGAAGCTCTGATCAACGCTACCAAAAAATTGGACAAAGCAGCTTCTAAAGGATTAATCCATAAAAATGCAGCTAGCCGCAAGAAGTCCCGTTTAGCGAAGAAGCTCAACGCTCTTTCCGCACAAGGCTAATAAGCAGGACCTACACATAGGTGATAAAAAGACCGGAGCCCCTGGCTCCGGTCTTTTTTTTGTACAGATGGCGAGTCTGGCCGTCCGCAAAGGAACCCGCATATAGTTTGCCGGTCTGCTGTGCGCAAGTATCCGGCGTCCCATTGATGATTCGGCCGTACAAAAAGATCGGCCTAAGCGGCCGGCCCCGGGCATCGGCTCTTGGGTTTTGAACCAACCGGCCAGTTGGCCGGTCTGTCTGTATCCCTTCTTCCCGCTCGGCTTAAGCCGCCAAACCGAGAAGAAAGAGTTCAAGGCCGAGTACCTTGTCGATGCCGCCGCTCTTCATTTTAAAATCGAGATCGGCCAGTTGCGACACGATCCGGCTCAGCTTTTCGATATCGTAAGCCCGGGCTTGTCCCTCCGCTACCTTCACGGCGTACGGGTGCAGGCCAAGCTGTCCCGCGATTTGCTGGTGCGAATAGCTCTGCTTGGAGAGCTCTTTCACCTGGAGCATGATCCGGAATTGGCGGGCCATCAGCATCACGATCTTGATCGGCTCCTCTTTCTGCTTGAGGAGCTCCTCCAGGAGCGCGAACGCCCGGTCCAGCCGCAGCTGGACCACCTGCTCGATCAGAATGAATACATTCTGCTCCGTGCTGCGAACCACAAGAGAATCGATCAGCTCGGGGGTCGCTGTCCCTCCCCGCCCTACGTTGAGAGAGATCTTCTCGATCTCCGCGGCCAGCGACTGAAGATGCCCGCCCGTGTACAGCACGAGCTGGTCGACGACTCCTTCCGCAAGCTCGAAGGATTCCCGCTTCGCCTGCCGGCGTACCCAGGCTTGCAGCTCTTCGGCCGTCAGCGGAAGGCAGGGCACGAGCGCTTTTTTTTCTTTGAGCTGCTTCACCAGCTTTTTCCTCTCGTCGAGCTTGTCCACGGAAACCGTAAAGACAAGGACGGTAAAATCGACGGGAGCCCCTAAATACTCCGTTAAACGGTCCAGTTGGTGGTCGACCTTGCCGCTGTCCCTGCTGCCTGTGAGAAACTGGGCATTCCCGGCTATGATCAGTTTGCGGGGCACCATAAAAGGCAGCGTCTCGGCGTCGGCAATGACGTTCTGCACCGGAACCTCATTCAAATCGTATTTGCTTACCGCAAAATCGAGATGTTCCGGTTCGATCATTTTGTCGGTAAGTTTCCGGATAAACTGCTCGATCAGATAAGACTCGCTTCCATAGGCGACGTACACCGGAGCGAATTTTTGTTCATCTATGCTTTTCATCGCTTGTTTGTAATCCATTCGTTCGTTCCCCTCTGCATAAATCCCTGCTCCCATCTTACCAATGACAAAGGGATTACGTCAAAACGGAATCCCACCGTCTTGCCGTAATCCCTTTGCCCGAGCAGAAAGAGAATACGCTGCCACCGCATGTTACCCGTACAAGCAGCATCTATTTAAACACCGGAGAAGAGCTCTAGAAACTCTTGACCGAGTGACAGTAAACCCGCGTTTTCTCCTGTCGTTCTCCTCAGCTTTGCGATAATTTCTCTTTGACCGATTGTTAATACAGCATACGCGCTAACCCGCCAAAGGTGCGTGTCAGACACAAAAAGAAGCATGCCTTATTTGGCACGCTCCTGCTTTGTTTTCAAGGAGACGACATACTCCTGCTTCGTGTTCCCGCTGCTTACTTCGTAGACGAACTCGTCGTTGCCGTTCCAGCCGACAAGCCGCAGCGTATCGGTTTCTTTCCACTGCTTGGCGGAAACGTAAACGGAAGTTCCGTCCGTTTTGACAATCGTAAGCTTACGCTCTTCGATCTTCGCGCTCAGCTTGCCGTCGGGAGACGTTCCTCCGGTGCCTGCGGCGGTGAATGTGTGGGCATCTTTCTTGTCCGGATCGGTCGTGGCGATCTTGCCGCCCGTCTGTCCGTCTCCCGATCCCGAAGTACCGCCGGACGTATCGCCGGGGCTTGGGGATACTCCGTGGTCCGCAGGCGGATTGTCGGTACCGCCCGCGACCTTGCCTTCGTTCGCAGAAGCATTCGGCTGTTTATCTGGCTGCGGAGTAGAAGTCGTTCCCGGTTGTTCCTTGCGGGATCCTTCCTCTTTCGGAGAATCCGCATCCGATTTCTGCTGCCCTGCACCGCTTCCCTTGTCTGTATCTCCGGTCGATGCGGTGCGGTCCGTCTGATTCCCTTCGCCGTTTGAATCCGTCTGCGGCTTGCCGGCGCTTTTGGAATCTCCGGGCGTTTGGGACGCAGGCGGCGCCGTCGGCGTACCGCCGCTTTGCTTGCCCGATCCGCTCACGTCCGGAACGGCGGTCGGCTGCACCGATTTTGCCGCCGTATCCGCGTTTTCCGTCTTTGCTCCGGTCAAGGCCGAAAACATGCCCGCCGGACCCGATTGAGCCGGACGGTCCATGTTGAACGCGAAAAATCCGAGTACAAAGCCGGCGGCCACAACGCCGCTGACTGTTTTCCAGGAGACATGCGCGGCTATGCGGCGAGTCCAAGGAAGCTGTTCCGGGGAACGCGGGGAACGGCCGACTGCGCGAGACAGACCTGCGGCTTCTTCGCGCCGGTTGGACTTTTCTTCATCCAGCCGCTCAAGCTGCGGAAGAATCGAATCGACGATACTGAATGGCGGCATGATTTTCGGAAGGTTTTCCAATTCCTTGGACAGCATGCGCAGCCTCTGCAGCATGGTGCCGCATTCCGAACATTGTTGGACATGCTGATTGAGACGCTGCCGCTCCAGATCGTTCAAATCTCCGTCGAGATCTCTCTGCATCAGCTCTTTCACCTCTTTGCAATTCATCCCCGAACACCTCCTTTCTGATATTCATGGAGTAACCCTTGAAGCTGCTGTCTCGCCCGAAAAAGATAGGATTTAACCGTGTTCAGCGGAAGCCCCAGGCAATCCGCAATCTCGTGATAGGAGAAATCCTGCAAATACCGCAAAACAACGACCGATCGGTGGTGCTCGGGCAGTTTCTCGATAGCTTCTTGAATATCCTGCGCCAAGTAACCGATCATCACTTCGTCCTCAACGTCCTTGGGGGTGGTGAACGTAAGTTCGTGTTCTTCAATCGATACGGTCGGCTTCGTCTTGCGGAATTTGTCGATGCAGATATTGGTCACAATACGCTGAACCCATGTTTTAAAAAGAGCTTTCTCTTCATAAGACTGGATTTTCGTATAAATACGAATAAGCGCTTCTTGCGAGGCATCGAGGGCATCCTGCTCATTACCCAGCAGGTAATAAGCCGTGCGGTAGACATGGGTTTCAATTTGTCTTAATAAGGTAACTAGCGCTTCCCGGTCACCCGATTGTGCCGCTTTTACCATTTCGGGCGCTACCACAAGAATCCCCCTCTCTTGCAACTATACAGACGCATTTATGTACATGAATGTTGCAACTTATCATCAAATTTAGGACTTTCATTCTATAAGAATATCAAAAAATTTTCCGAAGGTACACTTAAGCCGGAGATAATTAACAAAATGGGGAAAGTACGCGTAATAAGCGAACAATTCCCAACTCCCGATTGAATCTTCCGCATTAAAAAACTCCGTCCCTTAACAATAGCACAAGATTGTTGCTAAAATGTTTCTTTCGGCTGAAAACAACCTTAAAATTGCCTGCCGTCCGCAAAAAAATTCCAATTCGATCAACTATCCCCCGAAACTGCAGGCTTACCGGGCAATACCGAACGGACGTAAATCTTCCCGCTTCTTACCAGCAGTTGGATCTCCCCCAGTAAATCCGTCCGGAGGACCCGGATATCATTTCTTTCCAGTCTTGCAACTACGTCCGGTGAAGGATGTCTGTACATATTTTTGACCCCTGCGGAAATAAGCGCGGTCCGCGGCTTCCAGTAGCCGATCCAGTCGCTTCCGGTTGACGTTTTGCTGCCGTGGTGGGCCACTTTAAGAACATCGATCCCGGGAGTCGCCGGGGTACCGTTTTCCGTGCCGTCCGCTTCTTTCGCGCCGTTGTCAGACTGCGGAAGTTTCGTCCCGTGCGCTTCATTTGTGGAGTTCCGCGATTGCAGAAGTTCCATGACACGGCGCTCCGCTTTCACATCCATATCCCCGGTAAAAAGCCACCTCGTCCCTTCCATTTCCAGCAGAAAAACGACGGAAACGCCGTTCTGCTCGTTTTCCAGAACAATGGGGTTATCGGTGGAGCCGTAAATATCCTGTGCGGCCGACGGCGCAGGCTCGGCTCCGGTTTTTCCTGCCGTCCGCTGAGCGGGAAATGCAAGTTGTCCAGATCCGGATGCGGCCGGGTGCGAGTCCTTACCCGCCGGAATCTGCCCGTTCTCCGGCAGCGGGGCGAGAAAATCGAGCCGTGTTCGGTTGTCCATTCGGAGTGTTTTCCCGTAAGCGGCGGAAATAAGCGGGATTTTCTTATCGACAACGGTACGGAACAGCTTCTCTACTTGCGGACCGGACTTGTAGGTGCCGTTGAAAATGAACGTCTCCACCGGAATGTCCTCCAGGACAGCCTGGAGACCCCCGCTGTGGTCGGCATCTTCATGGGTCAGGATAACGGCATCGAGTTTGTGGACACCTCTTTTTTTCAGAAGGGGAACCAGCGTTTTCCTTCCTACCTCGTAAGGGTCGGCGCGCAGCTTCCATTCCTCTCCGGGCTTGCGGAAAGATACGGTCCCTCCTCCGTCTACCAGTATATATTTACGCTCCGGTGTCCGTATGAGGATGCTGTCTCCCTGTCCGACGTCGATCATATCCACGCAGGCCTCTGAGTTCCAGCGATCGGGCGTGTAACCGTAATAAAGAAGCCCGAACCAGCCGAGACCCAGCACGATTACGGCTGCCGAAGACGTTCTGTACCGGGAAAACATACTCCGCCCGGGAGCAAGCACATCAAGCTGCGGAGTGCCGGCCTCATTTTGAACGCGGCGGTTCCGCACCAAACGTTCGAGGCCTCCGCAAATGCCGGCAAGCAGGAGATAGTAAACCGCGATCCAAAAAACCGAAGGGGACGGCCAGATCGTCCGGAATCCCTCCCACTGATCCAGCCACTCGACGATGCGGAAAACAAATCCGGTCCCGCTTTCGGTTACCCAAGCGCCCAAACGGCCGAGCGGAACATACACCAGTCCGAGACATGTCGCAATCAAGCCCGCAGGGAAAATGAGCAGGCTGAAAACCGGCACGAGGGCCGCGTTAGCCAGCCAGGAAAGCAGCGAAAATTGATTGAAATAATAGATGGAGACGGGAAACGAAACAAGCTGGGACACAAGGGTAATGGCAGCGGTATTGCGGAGTACGGCGTTCTTGAGGGGCAAAAGGGCGGTAACGCGGGGAACGCCGACGATCAATCCGAGCGTCACCAGAAAAGAAAGCTGAAAGCTGACGTCCAGCAAATAATAGGGGTTCCAGATCAAAAGCCCCAACCCGACGAGGCAGGCGATTTGCAAAATATCTTTAATTCGGTTTTTACGGACGGCGAGGAGGCCGATCATCGTCATCAGGCCCGCCCGCACAATGGACGGAGAAGCTCCCGTCAGAAGGATATAGAGAGGCAGCAAAAAGACGGCAACGAGCAGATATGTTTCTTTGGGCAGCCCGAGCCTTTTCAGTACCCAGATCAGAACGCCCAGAAAAACAGCCACATTCAGCCCCGAAATCGCGAGAATATGAGTCAGCCCGAGATTCGAAAATTGGGCGTACCGGTCGGGGTCCATATCATCGGTTAATCCGATGAGCATGCTTTTCATAAAGCCCGCCTGTCCGGGCGTGAAAATTCCGTCGATGCGGCCGCCCAGATAGCCGCGGAGGGCATCCGTCGTCCGCAGGAGGCGCTCGGCCGCCAGCCGCGGACTCGTGAGAGCGGCGGTTATAGACGCCGGCGGACCGTGCTGCACCTGCTGGGCGCCTTTGACGACCAGCAGCCAGTGTTTGCCCTGCTGGCGCAAATAGCGGCGGTAGTCGAATCCGCCGAAGTTCCGCGCGGCAGCGGGCTCCTGCAGCTCGCCCCGCATGGCGAGCCGGTCTCCCCGCCGCCAGGCTGCGGCGGCGCTCTGCTCCGCCGGACTCAGCAGGCGCAGGGACACCTGCACCCGCTCCTCCGGCGGAGCCCCTGCGGCAGCGTCTGCTTCGCTGCCGCTCTCCCCGAGCTGCGAAACGCGCAGCTCGAAGGAGGCTCTGTCGCCGTCGACGGCGACAGGAGAGGCCAGCGTGCCCGCCACGCTCACCTGGCTGCCTTGGGAGGCAACCGCGGCTGCGGCGGGCAGAGCGGTGCTGTTACGCCGGTCCGTATCGGCGTAATAGCAGCAGGCTGCGGCGGCGACAAGCACCGCAGCGGTCCATCGGCGCTTCGGCAGACGAAGCGCCATGACACCCGCGGCCGCGGCGGCGAAAGCTGCGCCGCTCCAGGCGGTCATCCACGGTTTGGACGCGTATATGGCCGCCCCGTAGCCGATAACCCACAAAACCGTCAAACCTACTATGTCATTACGGTTTAAACGCATTTCTCATCTCTCTTCCTGTATGTGTGATAAGCTCATTCGTTGCGTTTCGGAACTAGAACACGCAAGTTCTTTCAGTCCATTTCACTCCGCTCCTGCTTAGACAGGGAAACCGTATAATCGCCGGCGCTTCCTTCCCTCACCAGGTAAACGCATCCCTCCTGCGCAGGCCGCGCCCCGTATCCTTTTGTTCCGCCGGACAACAAAAAGAACCCCCGCTGCTCTACTGGAGCGGCGGAGGTTCTTCCTCACGCTATTTGTGTTCCGTTCAGTGAAACAGCTTGCCGGGGTTCGTTTCCCGCAGACAAAAAGCCGTTCGCCGAACTCATTCAGTTGACAATCCGGTGGTCCGTTCCCTCGGGCGGCTCGTATCCCTGTATTTGGCGGAAGGCAATTCCCCTCGCAGCCATCAAGGCATTCACCTTGTCACTGTCCTTCGGATAAGGCCGGTGAAACACGATCTCCCGCACCCCGCTGTTGGCCAGCATATTCGAGCAGGTCCAGCACGGCTGATCCGTTACGTAGACGCTGGAACCCTCGCGGTCTTCGCGGTCGGTGAACAGAAGCAGGTTCTGCTCCGCATGAATCGTACGGATACAGCGCTGCTTGCGTATCATTTCTTCCTTACCGTCCGCGACGTGCAGCTCGTACTCCTCGACAAGCATGCATCCTTCCTCGGAGCAGTCCGGAACTCCCATGGGCGCCCCGTTGTATGCCGTGCCGAGAAGCTTCTTGCCCTGCACGAGCACGGCTCCGACATGCCGGCGGCTGCACTGCGAGCGCGTGGAAGCCATATAGGCGATATCCATGAAGTAAGTGTCCCAGTCTTTGCGCCCCGTCATGACCGCACCTACTGCTGGCTGGCCAGGATGGCCTGCTCCAGGTCATGCAAGATATCGTCGATCGCTTCCGTACCGATCGACAGACGGATCATCCCGGGCGTTACCCCCGCGCTCAGCTGTTCTTCCTCGCTAAGCTGCTGATGAGTCGTGCTTGCCGGATGAATGATCAGGGATTTGGAATCGCCCACGTTGGCAAGATGAGAGAACAGCTTAACCTGTTCGATCACTTTGCGGCCGGCTTCCAGACCGCCTTTAATACCGAAGGTCAGGATCGCTCCCTGGCCTTTAGGCAAATATTTTTGCGCCAGTTTGTACGAGCTGTGGCTTTCCAGACCGGCGTAGCTGACCCAATCGACCGCTTCATGAGCTTCGAGAAAACGCGCCACCGCAAGCGCATTCGAGCTGTGACGCTCCATGCGGAGGTGAAGCGTCTCCAGGCCTTGCAGAAGCAGGAAGGAGTTAAACGGCGAAATGGATGCCCCCATATCGCGGAGAAGCTGGACGCGCGCCTTGATGATATAGGCGATCGGCCCTACGGCATCGGCGTAAACGACGCCGTGGTAGCTCGGGTCCGGTTCCGTAAGCCCGGGGAACTTGTTGCTGGCCTTCCAGTCGAATTTGCCTCCGTCCACGATCACACCGCCGATGGAAGTCCCGTGTCCGCCGATAAACTTCGTCGCGGAATGCACGACGATGTCGGCACCGTGCTCAATGGGGCGAAGCAGGTAAGGCGTCGGGAACGTATTATCGACGATCAACGGTATGCCGTTCTCATGCGCAATGGCGGCAACGGCTTCCACATCGAGCAGATCTCCGCGCGGATTGCCTACCGTTTCGGCGTATAAGGCTTTGGTTTTGTCCGTAATCGCTTTGCGGAAATTTTCCGGATCCGAAGGATCGACGAATTTCACCTGAATGCCAAGCTTCGCCAGCGTGGTCGAGAACAAATTGTAGGTTCCCCCGTACAAGCTGGATGCGGACACGATCTCGTCACCGGCACCGGCTATGTTGAGGATCGAGTATGTAATGGCTGCCTGACCGGATGCGGTCGCGAGAGCTCCCGCTCCCCCTTCAAGCGCGGCTATCCGCTGCTCGAAAACATCGCTCGTCGGGTTCATGATGCGGGTATAAATGTTGCCGAATTCCTTCAGAGCGAACAGATCTGCGGCATGGTCCGCGTCGCGGAACCCGTAAGAGGTCGTCTGATAAATAGGCACCGCGCGGGAAAGCGTGGTTGGATCGATTTGCTGGCCGGCGTGTACGGCCAAGGTTTCCAAAGAATAAGGACGTTGTTCAGACATTTGTTCTTTCCTCCTTTATCGCGTTGATTGGGCCTATTTTCTCATATTTCCTCGTAAAATGAAAGAAAGTTTAGTAGATTTTCTCAATTCCGACATTTACGCATGCTCTTCTTTTCTTCATACCGCCTTCCAAAATCCCCTCAAGGATTAATTTGCAGGTAAGGCTTCATCTTCGCGAGCATTTTTTCCCCGATTCCCTTGATATCCAGCAACTGCTCGGCCCTTTTAAACTTCCCGTGCTGTTCCCGGTATGCAAGGATCGCTTTCCCTTTGCTTTCGCCGATTCCGGGCAGTTCCATCAATTGCTGCAGGTTGGCTGTATTAATATCGATTTTGGGACCCGGCGGGATTTTCTTGTCTGCTGCGGGCCCGCCGGACTCCTTCTTCCCGGGAACCGCTTCATTCCCTCCGGCGACATTTCGCTGCTGATCCGCCTGCGCAGGATTGTCATCGGCGGCCGCCCCTTTCCGGGATGAAGCCGGGGCCTGCTCCGAGCCGCCTCCGGTAGCGCCTGCCGCGGAATCCTCCGCCCCCGCTTGCTTACTCCCGGCGCCTACTTCTTCCTTCGCCTCCGTTTTCGCTGACGATGACGGTGACGAAGGCTTCTCCGAAGGCGATACCGGCTTCGTTCCTTCTATCGTTTGCGCCATGGAGGCGTTCAACGCCGTAAAACCTTGCGGTACGGTGCCTCGCGGGCTCACTAGCAGCCAGACTCCCAATCCTGCCGCGATTACGGCAGCGGAGCCCGCCAGAACGCCCCGGCTTTTCCAACTCTGAAAATTCCAGTTCAACATGAAACACTCCTTTGATTTTTTGAATAAACGGTTTTACACCACAGGAAACCGGCATAATTGTGTGAGAATGTTCATACCGTTAAGAAAACGTTCCTGCGTTTTTTGTCCCTGCATAAAGATGTAAACTTTGTCGGCGCCCGCTTCTGTAATGAGTCGGGTGTAATGAATCCGTTCCGGTATGCGGCACCGGTCCTATTGCCGGAAGGAGACCTGTCCGACTATTTCATGAGGAGGGTTGTCGATGAAAGCGGGATTTATCGGTACGGGCAGCATGGGAAGTATTCTGATCGAAGCGCTCATCCATTCGGGAGCGCTCAATCCTGAGCAAATCTGCGCCGCAAACCGCACTCCCGGCAAAGTACAACGGTTGGCGGAAACCTACGCCGGACTAACCGCCGCCTCCAGCAACGCGGAAGCCGCAGCGGGCCGTGATGTCGTTTTTTTATGCGTGAAGCCCCTTGATTATAAGCGAGTCATTGACGAAATCCGGCCGGTCCTGGAGCCGGCTCAAATCGTCGTATCCATTACGAGCCCGGTTCTGCTTAAGCATCTGGAAGATCAGCTTCCCTGCAAGGTGACGAAGATTATACCGAGTATCACCAATTACGTTCTCAGCGGATCTACTCTGTGTATACACGGGGAGCGCATGTATCCTGAGGATAAGGAATGGATTGAAAATCTTCTGACTCACATTTCCACACCTGTCAGAGTCTCCGAGGCATATACCCGGATCAGCTCCGATTTATCGAGCTGTGCGCCGGCCTTCCTGGCCTTTTTTCTCCAAAAATATATCGAAGCCGCAGTGGCGGAGACGGGGATATCTCCCGAAGAAGCAACGATTCTCGCTTCCGAAATGACGCTGGGCACGGGCAAACTTCTGACGACGGGCGGTTTCGATCCGGTTTCGCTTCAAAAAAGGGTACGCGTTCCGGGAGGAATTACGGCTGAGGGATTGCGATTGATGGAGCAAGATCTGGACGGCATGTTTAACCGGTTAATCGGGATCACGCATGCGAAATACGAAGAGGATCTGGAGAAATTGGAAATGGTATTTACGACAAAAAAACAATAGGAAGTGGAAAAAAGCGGTAAAATAGAGAGGGATGAAACAGTAGGATTATCGGGCAATCAGACCTAAAAGCTTGTAGGTAAAGGGAGCTTGGCCGAGCGTGGTTAAATAACGGATGCGGAATTGTTGAAGCGAACAAACGCGAAGTGAACTTGAACTCTAATTGGTTTCCCGGGGCCGTCCGACGGCGAAGACCGCTTTTCTGAAAAAGAAAGGCGGCTCCGCCGTTTCGGGCTGTCCGGAGGACCGCCGGCAGTTCCAGCTTCCCTCACGGGGAGCGGACCTGCCGGGTACCCCTAAATATCGGGCTGTTTATCCGACTACAATGTTGACGAGCTTGCCTTTCACGGCAATGATTTTGCGGACGGTTTTGCCGGCGCTCAGCTCTTTTACTTTATCCAGGCCAAGCGCGAGCTCCTGCATGCCCGCTTCGTCGAGATCTTTGGCGACTTTGACACGGTCGGCGATTTTGCCGTTCACTTGAACGACAATCTCCACCTCGTCGTCCACCGTCCAAGCCTCCTCGTAAACCGGCCACGCTTCGTACGTGATGGAGCCGGTTCCGCCGAGCTTTTGCCACAGTTCTTCGGCAATATGCGGAGCGAGCGGGGAAAGCAATTGAACAAAATGCTTCACGGCTGTTTTCGGCAGAGCTTCTGTCTTATAAGCCTCATTGACAAAAATCATCAGCTGGCTGATAGCGGTATTGAAACGGAGCGCTTCGAAATCTTCCGTTATTTTCTTCACCGTACGGTGCCATGTGCGTTTGAACGCGACTCCGCCGGCATTCTCGTCCTCGGAAATTTTTCCGCTCAATGCCCCGTTCTCGTCCACGAACAGACGCCATACGCGGTTTAGGAAGCGGTAGGAGCCTTCCACGCCGTTGGTGTTCCAAGGCTTCGTCGCTTCAAGCGGCCCCATGAACATCTCGTACATACGCAGGGTATCGGCACCGAATTCATTGACGATATCGTCGGGATTCACCACGTTGCCGCGGGATTTGGACATTTTCTCCATGTTCTCTCCGAGAATCATCCCTTGGTTGACGAGTTTGTGGAACGGCTCCTTCGTTTGGACCACGCCGAGATCGTAAAGCACTTTATGCCAGAAGCGCGCGTAGAGCAGATGAAGAACCGCGTGCTCCGCTCCGCCGATATAAAGATCGACCGGCAGCCATTCCTTCTGCTTCTCGGGGGAGCAGATTGCATCGTTGTTGCGCGGATCGATAAAGCGCAGGTAATACCAGCAGCTTCCCGCCCATTGCGGCATCGTATTCGTCTCGCGGCGGGCTTTCATGCCTGTTTCGGGATCGACCGTGTTTACCCAGTCTTCCACGTTGGCAAGCGGAGATTCGCCGGTTCCGGACGGCTTGATGTGCTCGACCTGCGGAAGCAGAAGCGGAAGCTGGTCTTCGGGCACGGTTTTCATCGTTCCGTCTTCAAGATGGAGAATCGGAATCGGTTCGCCCCAGTAGCGCTGACGGCTGAACAGCCAGTCGCGCAGGCGGTACGTTACTTTGCCCTTGCCCTTGCCGTTCTCCTCCAGCCAGGCGATCATGGACGCAATAGCCTCTTCCTTGCCCATTCCGTCGATAAAGCCGGAATTCACGTGCGGTCCTTCTCCGTCATAAGCGGCCTCCTGCACATTGCCGCCCTGTACGACTTCGATGATCGGCAGGTCGTATTGCTTGGCGAATTCCCAGTCACGTTCGTCGTGTCCAGGTACAGCCATGATGGCGCCTGTACCGTAACCGGCCAGCACGTAGTCCGCGATCCAGATCGGCAGCTTGGCGCCGTTCACGGGATTAACGGCATAAGCGCCGGTAAATACGCCGGACTTTTCTTTGGCCAGATCCGTACGCTCCAGGTCGCTTTTGCGTGCGGCTTTCTCCTGGTACGCTTTCACGTCGGCATCCTGCCCCGACGCCGTAATCTTGGCAACCAGCTCATGCTCCGGAGCCAGGACGCAGTAGGTCGCTCCGAAAAGCGTATCCGGACGAGTCGTAAAGACCGTCAGGCTGTCTCCTTCATGCCCGTCGATAGCGAAAGTGACTTCCGCCCCTTTGGATTTGCCAATCCAGTTGCGCTGCATATCTTTGATACTTTCGGACCAGTCCAGCTCCTCCAGATCTTCCAAGAGGCGCTCGGCGTACTCGGTAATCCGCAGCACCCACTGGCGCATCGGTTTGCGGATGACGGGGTGGCTTCCGCGTTCGCTTTTGCCGTCGATCACTTCTTCGTTGGCCAGAACGGTTCCGAGCGCGGGACACCAGTTCACGGGAACTTCGTCCACGTAAGCGAGGCCCTTTTTGTACAGCTGGATAAAAATCCATTGGGTCCACTTGTAGTACTCGGGATCCGTCGTGGAAATTTCGCGCTCCCAATCGTACGAGAAGCCCAGCGATTTGATCTGGCGGCGGAAATTCTCGATATTCTGCTTCGTAAACTCGCGCGGATCGTTGCCCGTGTCGAGTGCGTACTGCTCGGCCGGCAGACCGAAGGCATCCCAGCCCATCGGATGGAGTACATTGAAGCCGCGCATGCGCTTAAAACGGGAAACGATATCGGTAGCCGTATACCCTTCCGGGTGGCCTACGTGGAGTCCTGCGCCGGACGGATACGGAAACATATCCAGCGCGTAAAATTTCGGTTTACCCGCTTCGTCCGAAGTCCGGAAGGTTTGGTTGTCGTCCCAGTATTTCTGCCATTTAGGCTCGATTACCTGAGGGTTGTAACCCTGCTGTTCTTTTTCATGTGCCATGTGTGTAGGTCCTCCTGACGTTATCATCGCAACCAAAAAACCTCCCGTCTCTAGCTCTTACGGCTAGGGACGAGAGGTTGTATATTCCCCGTGGTACCACCCTAGTTAACAAGCGGCATGCTTTGCCGGTTGTTCACTCAAGTCCCTTAACGCGGGCTAAACGGTCCGGTTACTGGGCAGTACATCTTCGCTTCCGTCCGGCTTCCTGCCGGATGACAGGCACAGCTGCAAGGAAACGGCCGTACTGCGGTTCGCCTTCCGGCTCGGAGGTGAGCTCGCCTTCATCATGTACCGGCTTCCACCGACCGCCGGTTCTCTGGAAACATGCGTGCAAAGGGATGATCCTCTTCATAGCTGGTGCGATTACACAAATTTGTAATGATTATAGGCAATATTGAAGCTCTTTGTCAAGTAAAGCGCTGTTTTTAGGCAAGAGGCTTGCGGGCCGCATAAAAAAGTCTGCGGGAATCCGGAGAAAACTCCGCATCCCAGTCAAAATCGGCGGAAATCCGGATATCCGCGAAGCCCGCCGCCTCCAGCCTCTCCTTCAGCCAGCGCGGTTCGTACGCACGCTGTCTGTGGGTCTCTTCGATGCGCCGGAAAAGCGGCTCCCCGCCGCGTGCGGACGAAGCGTCCTCACGGACGAAAATCGTCAGCGCGTGCTCGATTTCCGTGCGTTCCTCGTCGAGCTCGCAGGTCCACAGGTACGCCACATCCTCTTCGTCGAAGACGAAAGGCTGCAGGGAAGCGTACTCCTCGAACTGGGCCGGGCTGTGGACATCGAACAGCAGAACGCCGCCGCCTCGCAGCCCCCGGTACGCCTGCTCCAGAGCTTCAATTATCTCCTCTTCCTCGAGGAGATAATTGAAGCAGTCGCAGAAGGAGATCACCGTGTCGGCCGGCTCCGGCAGCTCCCAGTCGCGCATGTCCTGCTGCAGCCACAGGATGTCCGGTTTCGTTCCGCTCCCGGCCTCTTCTTCGGCTTTATGCCGGGCAACGGCCAGCATATCGTCGGACAAGTCGATTCCGACGACTTTGCAGCCGAGCTTCGCGAGCGGCACGGCAATGTTTCCCGTGCCGCAGCCGAGATCGACAACGGTTTCCGGACGGAGGCCGTAAGCCTCCCAAGCCTGCCGGGCGTAGGAAATCCATGCCTCGTACGGCATGTCTTCCATCAGCCGGTCGTACGTATAAGCAAAATCACGATACGACATGTCAGTTCTCCTCTTGCTTGAGATACGTCCAGTTTTCCTCCTGGTACACCAGGCCATCCTTCATCAGCTTGCCAAGCGCGCGTTTGAAGGCGGACTTGCTGATGCCGAACTTGGATTTGATCAAATCCGCCTCGGTCTGGTCCGAGTAAGGCATGGCGCCGCCCGGACGTTCGCGGAGAACCGCCAGAACCCGCTCGGCGTCTTCGTCCCGTCCTTTTTCCTTCGGCTGCCGCATCGACAGATTCACGCGTCCGTCTTCACGGATGTACGTAACCCGGACGCTGACTTCCTCGCCGACTCTGAGAAGGCGAGAGCGCTCCGTCGAGGGGATCAGTCCGATGACGCCGAAGCCGACGACTCCGCCGTCGCAGACGACGAACGTTCCCATTTGCAGCGGTTTGTACACGCGCGCGTCCAGCCACTGGTTTCTCCAGGCCTGCGGGGCCGGAAAACATTTTTCTGTGAGAATATCTTCACCGGCAAGGCGTGCAACCAGTCTTCCCTGGCGGTCATGATCCATCGTCACGAATACTTTGTCCCCCACTTGAGGGCGAAGTTCGTGAAGCTCCGGCATTTCCTTGAACGGCAGCAGGAGATTCCGGCCGATGCCCATTTCCAGAAAGGCTCCGAAACGCGGATGCAGGTCCACGACCTCAAGCAGCGCCAGTTCTCCGAGAAGCAGCATCGGCCGGTTCATCGTGGCTGCCATGCGGTCTTCCGAATCGTAATAAATGAAAACTTCGGCCTGCTGGCCGGCTTTCAGTTTCCGATTCGTTTCCGCATACGGGAGCAGCACTTCCCGTTCCCCGTCGGTTACGAAATAACCGTACGGCGATACTTCTCTCGTTACATCGAGCGTTACGAGAGTTCCCGCTTCCAGACTCATACGCGTTCCACAACCCTTGCGTCGGACCAGAGACGCTCGATGTTGTAGTATTCCCGGTCGTCCCGGTGGAACACATGGACAACGACGTCACCCAGATCCACAAGCACCCAGCGTGCGGTATCATAGCCTTCCAGGCCGCGGACGGTGACACCGTGCTGATCCGCTTTTTTGCGGATTTCCGTGGCGATAGCCTGCACCTGCGTCTCCGAATTACCGTTGCAAATCACGAAATAATCGGCCACCAGGGAAATTTCCTGAAGGTCCAGAGCCACCACGTTAATGGCTTTCTTGTCTTCTGCCGCATCCACAACCAGATTCATCAACTGTTCCGGATTTACTGTCATCCCATCATCCTCCTTCTTGCTGGACGGTATCACAAAATCGTTCACGTAACCAGCATGTACACCCTATATTAAATTCCGTTCGTTATCATTTGGTTCATTAATTCCGTTAGTCATATGCTCTTATCACCCAGTATTACACGTCTAATTCGAGGATTAAACGGTTGCGCGTCAGCACGGTGAGCGGGTAAATGCGTCTGCCCTTCTGCAGAAGGAACGAAAGCGTGGAGTCGAACCCGGCCAACAGGGCCCGTTCCAGACTCGTTTCAGCCAGCTCGCGGATCTTGTCCACGCCGGGGAAATCCCTTCCGGGTTCCATATAATCGGCCAGACAGACGACCTTCTCCAGAGTGGACATATTTTCCCTGCCCGATGTATGATAGCGGATCGCATTCAGCACATCCTCGTCCTTCACGCCGAACCGGGCGGAAGCGATCCAAGCCCCGGCATGAGCATGCCAAAGTTCTTTATCGAAGGAAAGGACGTCCGTCTGAAATCCGCTCTCGCGAATCGCACCGGCCTGCTTCTCTACGGGCCAGTATTTGCACACATCGTGCAAAATCGCGGCCCGGTCCGCTTTCTCCTCATCCGCGCCAAACCGCCGGGCCAGGATTACGGCTGTTTCCATGACACCTAGAGTATGCCGCCACCGTTTTTCGGGCATTTCCTCTTTTACAGTCTTCATCATCTCTTCACGATTCATACAAGCCCATCCCTTCGATATAATCGTGTACGGGAGCCGTGACGAGATAGCGGACGGTACGGCCTTCCCGCCTCCGGGTCCGGATATCCGTGGAGGAAATGTCCAGAAGCGGCATCGGAGCCAGACGGACGCCCTGCCGGATGAACGCCGGAAGCGCATCCGGTTGAAGCTCGAAGCCGGGTCTTTGAAGACCGATGAAGCCGATCATCTTCATGATCTCTCCGATTTCACGCCATTTGGGGAGATACTCGACCATGTCGGCCCCGATAATGTAGTGAAATTCGTGCTCCGGGTACCGGTCTTTCAGCTCCCGGATCGTATCGACGGAGTACGAAACCCCGCCTTTGCGGAGTTCGTGATCGAACGGACGGAAAGCGGGATTGTCCGATACGGCGCGGCACACCATCTCCCAGCGCTGCTGGGCCGAAGCCTTGGGGGCATTCGGTTTATGCGGCGGAACATTGGCGGGCATAAACCACACCTCGTCCAGCCCGCAGGCGGTCCGGGCGCATTCCCCCGCAACCAGATGGCCGGTATGCACAGGATCGAAGGTCCCGCCCATGATTCCTATCCGCATGTCGCCACCTCCTCCGGCGGTCCGCCGTTATTTTCCACAGGCTCCTAAAGACTGTACGCAAGCCCTTATAGAACCGGCGGACCGTGTCCGATATCTTGCTGAAATACGCCTCTGATCCAGTCTAGGATTTCGGCAGCTCGATCTGTTTGTTATCGCGCGATTCTTTATAGAGGACGATCGTACGTCCGATGACCTGAACCAGCTCGGCGCCCGCGCCTTCCGCCAATTCTCTGGCAACTTCCTTGCAGTCCGCCTCATAGTTGTTGAGTACCGAGATTTTCATCAATTCCCGAACCTCGATCGCTTCTACGATATGTTGAATCAAATGCTCGTTCACTCCGCCTTTACCTACTTGAAAGACCGGGGTCAAATGGTGCGCCAGTGAGCGCAGATGTCTTTTTTGTTTTCCTGTTAGCATAACTTCTGATTCCCTCAATTCCCGATAAATGATTGCTCTACGGCCTGCCGCATCGCCGCTGCAGGCGCAGGGACGCCGGTCCAGTATTCGAACGCGTAGGCCCCCTGGTAAATAAACATCCCGAGTCCGCCGTGAGTGACGGCTCCTCTTGCTTTAGCTTCTTTCAAAAAACGGGTTTCCAGCGGGTTGTAAACGAGATCGCTGACAACCGCGCCTTCCCGGAGCCGATGACCGTCCAGATCCAAAGGCATCTCTTCGATATTCGGGTACATGCCCGATGAAGTCGAGTTGATGATCAGATCGGCGTCACTGATAATGTTTCCTAATTCGTGGAGCCCCATGCCGACAGCGCTTGTTTCGGCGCGGACGGTAGAGGCGAGCTCCTGAGCTTTCTCCGCCGTCCGGTTGGCGATGGCGATAAACGACGGGCCCTCCTTCGCCAGGGCATATGAAATCCCCCGGGCCGCTCCGCCCGCTCCGATCAGCAGCACTTTTTTGCCGCGGAGATCCATGCCCGTTTCTTCTTTAAGCGAACGGACATATCCGATTCCGTCCGTGTTGTAGCCGATCAGTTTACCGCCGCGGTTGACGACGGTGTTCACGGCGCCGAGGGCCTGCGCATCGGCGTCGATCTCATCGAGATACTTCATCACGTTGACTTTGTGCGGGATCGTCACGTTGACTCCGCCGAAACCGAGCGCGCGGATACCGGCTACGGCCTCCTCCAGCTGCTCCGGCAGCACGTGAAACGCGGCATACGCTCCGTTGATCCCCGCTTCGCCGAAGGCCCGGTTCATCATAATCGGAGAGCGGGAGTGCCGCACCGGATCTCCGAATACTCCGTACAGAATCGTACCGCTGTCCAAAGACGGCTTGTTACCCATGGTCGGTCTCTCCCCCGTGCATTCTTTATGTGCCGGACCTGCCTGCCAAAACGCAAACGCCTGGCGTACCAGGGCCTGTCCGGTTTAAATAAGCGAATCGCGCTGGACGATCTTAACGCCTTTCGGTACATGAACGGCCAGTTCCGCGCCCGCTTCGCTGTTAATTTTGATCCAGCCGAGGCCGGAGATCAGCACGTCGAGCTTTTTGCCCTTCGAAATGTGAATCGTCTGTTTAACGAGAGGCGGCAGCTCTTCCAGATCTTTCACCACAGGCGGGGTAAGCAAAGTCCCTTTGTGGTTCGCGTACAGCTCGTCCGCTTTTTCCAGCTTCGTGCGATGGATGGGAATGGCCCCCGAAGAGTAAATCGTAAACGACTGGCGCTCGCCGCGGACAAAATCGAACCGGGCTAACGACCCGAAAAACAGGGTTTGTCCTTCGTTCAATTGATACACCATCGGTTTAAGCGGCTTGCCCGGCATCAGCTTACCCAGGTCTTTCTTGGAGACAAGCTCCGTCAGCCGGTGCTTGTACACGATTCCCGGCGTATCGATAATAAAATGTCCATCATCGAGCGGAATCTCAACCATATCGAGCGTCGTGCCCGGATATTGGGAGGTGGTCAGCTCCGAATCCAGATCGCTGTAATCGGAAATAAGCCGATTGATGAGCGTAGACTTGCCCACGTTGGTCGCTCCGACGACGTAGACGTCTTTGCCGTTCCGGTGTTCGTCCACCGCCTGAAGAACCCGGTCGAAACCCATGTTCTTCTTGGCGCTGCAAAGCACGACTTCCACAACCTTCAGGCCTTGTTCCTTAGCCTGCTTGCGGACCCAGTTCACGATCCGGTTCCAATTGGTCACTTTCGGGAGCAGGTCGATTTTGTTGACGACCAGAATGATCGGGTTGCCTCCGACGAAACGGGCCAGACCGCTGATCAAACTGCCTTCGAAGTCGAAAATATCGACGATATTGATGACGAGCGCTTCTTTGTGCCCCACGTGCCCGAGCAGTTTCAGAAAATCGTCCTGGTTGAGCGTAATGCTCGACGCTTCATTATAGTTCTTGATGCGGAAACAGCGCTGGCAAATAACCGGTTCTTTCTCGAGAGCCTGCGCGGGGGTGTACCCGAGCGCATGAGGATCTTCGAGCTGAAGCTTGACACCGCAGCCTCCGCAATGGATAACTTCTTCTTGGGTCATGAATCCTCCTTAAAATGAACGGCGGGGGCTTCCGTTAAGCGTTGTTCCCCCGCAAGCAAAGTGAAGCTTTCCCGTGAAGGAAAGCTTTATTTATTCTTCGAGATGTAATTGTTGGCCAGCTTCTCGATGCGCCGGTTGATTCGTGTAAAGAAACCTTCATCATGGATGGAGATAGGCGCAACAAGAATGGTATATAAACCGAGCCGGTTCCCTCCCAGCACGTCTGTCAGCATCTGATCACCGATCACAACCGTCTGCTCTGCAGTTGTATCCATCAGTGCCAATGCTTTGCGAAAGGCCGTGTTCGTCGGTTTGCGCGCGGCATGAATGAACGGGATAGACAGCGGCAGGGCAAATGTGGATACCCTTGTTTCCTGGTTGTTCGATACGATGACGACCTTGAAACCGAGCTGCTTCACATGCCCGAGCCAATTCACGAGCTCCGGTGTCGCATCGGCCACCTTGGCACCGACAAGCGTGTTGTCGAGATCCGTGATGATTCCGCGGATTCCGCTCTGCCAAAGCTCCTCCAGATTGATATCGTAAATCGTCTGCACGAATTGTTTCGGCACCAGTTTTTTAAACAACAGCGTCACCCCAACCTCTTTCGAATCTATAGGAACTATACCATACATGTCCAATTCCTTGCAAAAAGAAAAAGGAAGCGTTTCAGGCCGTGCCCGGACGGGAAATTCCCGTATTCTCAGCATTCCCTTGCGGCCGCCCGTTCCATTCACCCGCCGAAGCTTGCCCCGGATTCTCTCTGCCGGAAAAAAGAAAGGCCGTTCTCCGGTTAACGGAAAACAGCCTGCAGCTTACGCCATGAATTCGGCCCATCGGTAGGTGCCGGTTTTATTTCATCTGCTCGCGCAGCCGTTTCACATGGCCCTGAACGGCCTCCAGATCCTGCTCGGTTACGGATGAGCGGCTGTACTTGGCCTTCTCGAACATCGCGAGAACCGGCGAAAGTTCGCCCGACAGCCAGTAGCTCTGGGTCATCCAGCGGGAAGCGGCTTCCCGGAACGTTTCATGCTCGAACCGTTCGTAGCCTTTGCGTCTTCCGTACCGCAGAAGCCGGTTGACCTCTTGAATAACCCCCTGCGCGTAATTAACCGCTTTGGGATCGCGTCCGAACGGCGGCAGCAGTTTCTTGCCGCTGCTCAGCCGGATGGCCGTTACGACGACAGCCGTAAGCAGAACGAGGCCGCTGAGCGTATACAGCACGTAACGGACCCAAGGGGCCGCGCCGGATTGAGCCTGGGACGTCTTCGCCTCGGCCGGTGCCGGTGTCGGCATCTCGGTAGCCGTCGACGTTTCGGGCGCATACGACTGCGGCAGCGAAAATCCGGCAGTCGGCTCGAACGGCAGCCAGCCGTAGCCCTCGAAATAAACCTCCACCCAGGAGTGAGCGTCTGAATTGCGGACGGTGTAGGTGCCCTCGGCGTCCGGATCGGACATGCCGCCCCTCAGGTTTCCGATACCGGCGGGACGGCTGTTATCGGAAGAACCCGATGCGTAGCCTTTGACCCAGCGGGCCGGAATGCCGAGCGACCGGGTCATCACGACCATCGCCGACGAATAGTAGTCGCAGTAGCCTTCCTGGATTTCGAACAGGAAGCGGTCGACGAAATCTTTGCTTTTCCCCTTGGATACGTCGGGGGTGTTCGTATACGGATACTTGCTGGACAAGTAAAGCTCCAGCTCATGCACTTTCTCGTAGGCGGTCGGAGCTTCCTTCGTCACTTCTTTGGCAAGCTCCGTCACCCTCTCGGGCAGCCGGTCGGGGAGCTGGAGATAGTCGTTCCACTCGGACCGGTTCAGCCTGCTCATATCGACTTTCTTGAGCCCGCTTAAATCGAGCAGCGGGATGTTGGACACGAGCTCGTACTGCTTCGGGTAGTTCGATTTCGCGTTAAACCGCAGCTCCGCCTGGCGCGCGGACCACCGGAGAGACCCCAGCTGCGCCGGATCGGAGCGTGTTCCGTCAGGACCTTCCTCCTGAATGTCGACCTTCGACATCGGATAAGCCCCGAACAGCACCGGGTATACTTCGTTGCTGCGCATTTTGACCGTCTGCTTCACTTCTTCGGTCTTCAGCTTGGACGTGTCGATGCCGGTATCCGCGGGAAGCTTGCCGCCGGAGTCCACGGAGCTCTGGCGGGCCCGTCTGTCCGCCGGACTCGCTTCCCAGCCGCTGCCGGTGTACAAAGCCCGGGTTTCCCCGCGGTAATACGTGCGGCTTGTCGTGTCAACGGTGAAAACCGGCGTGTAATCGTACTGGAACTGTCCGCCGAGCTGCGCGTCGTTGCGGCTGTAGCCCGACGATTTCAGCAGCGGATCGTTCGGGTCCTGCACCATCGTCCGTCCGGAATCGTCGCTGCTCGGCAGGAAGGTCACCGCCTCGCCGTTATACTGCCGCCAGGCCGTATACGGATCAGTGAGAACCGGATCGACCGCCGGTACGAGCGCACCCAGGGTGAGCGTCAGGGCGATAATCAGCACGACCGGCACGATCAGCGGGCCGGGATTGTCCGAAAGCCGCTTCCAGCTCTCGGGCGCTTTGTTCTTGAGCTGGGATAAATGGCGCACGACCAGCATGCACAATCCGCTGAAAATAACCGCCGCTACCTGCGGCCATAACTGCAGGGTGCTGAACGAATCGCGGACGCCGAAAAACAAAATGGCCAAAATGACGATAAAAGAAATCCACAGTTTAGACCGGGACGCCCACATAGCCATCAGGAACACCCACCAGGCGGCTAAACCGAACCATAAATAAGGGAATAATTGCGAAACATTGGCCTGAAACCACTCCATCGGACCGTCCATCTGAGACAAGGGGACAAACCGGTATTGAAGCACAACCGCGTGAACGACCAGTACCAGGACGATCTGCAGAAGTTCTCTGACCAAATGATGAATCCGCGGGATGAAGAACGTCGCGCAGACCGTAATCAGCGTCCAGTTTACGGCTTTCAGAGTTTCGGGCAGCCACAATCCGTCCTCGCGGGAAATCCATCCGGTGAACTGAAATAGAAACAGCAGGACGAAGAGCGCCATCCACTTCTTCGTTCCGTCTTCGCCGGCCATAAACCGGAAAACGTTCCAGATGCTACGCATAGATCTTCATCCCTCCTCCCAGCACAGCCGGCAGCTCCGTCAGCGCGTGCACGCCGTAACCCATAAAGCCTAGGCTGTGCAGGCGGCGGACCCACACGTCCGTGGAGCCTCCCTTGGCGCCGCAGACGCACAGGTGACAGGCGAGCATGCGCTGTTTGTCGGTCCAGTGGAGCAGCGACAGGAGATCGGAGTTCTTCGCCGGCGTGATATACACAACCAAAGCTCCCGGCGAGAACATGCCGTCCGCGTTGTTGACCACCTGCTGCAGCGGACGTAAGCCATCGGGCTCCACCTCCACCAGGTGATCCATCAGGACGTCCTCATGCCGGGCGCCCGTCTTGGGTACGGCCATCAGGGATTCGCGGCCGGAGGAAACGAGCCCTACCGCGATATTCCTCTGGGTGCCGAAATGCAGCAGGGAAGCGGCGATGGAAACCGCCAGTTCGAATTCGGCGGGACTGCCGTAATTCTGCTTGCTCCGGTCGAGCACGAGCACCATCTTCGGGAGCGTTTCCCGCTCGAATTCCTTCGACTTCCACGTTCCCGTACGCGCCGTGGCGTTCCAGTGGACACGTGAAAGCCTGTCCCCGTGAATGTACTCCCTCACGCCGTTGATCTGCGTCGTTTCCCGCTGCATCCTAGCGGTTACGGAGTGATGCCTTGCCCCTCGCGGGGACTGGGAAAACTGCGCCCAGTGGCGGATCTCGATCATTTGGGGCATCACGACAAAGCCGTACGGCAGGTGAACGCTGCCTTTGTGCTCGTAGAGCCCGAAGACGTCTTCCGTCGCGAACTCCGCGCGCTCCAGGGAGTAATGGCCCCGGCGCAGGGGCGGCGTTTTGTAAACGAATTCTCCTTTGCGCATCCAGTTCAGGACCACGGAACCCTTCATCACGGTCTTCTCCCCGCTGCTTCGCACCAGCTCGTCTTCGATGAGCAGGTACGGGATGGGCCAGACGCCGGGAACCTGGATTTTAAGCTTGATCTGCAGGGACTGCCCCGCCTGGACCTTACCGGTTCCGTCCGCCGCCGATATTTCACGCACCGCCTGCGTCTGACGGATGCCGCTCCATTTGCCGAGAACCAGATAAGCGGAGAGCAGGCATACAACGGCAAACAGCGTGGAAGCGAGCTTACCGCCCTGAAAGAGCAGGAACATCAGGCTGGCAAAGAACAGGAAGGATAAAATCAGGGTCGCCTGTCTTCCCTTCTGAGCCGCGGTAGGTTTGAAAAGCTTCATTTCGCTTTCTCCAGCCTGACGGGCACTTTCGTATGCGCCAGTATCGAAGCGAAAACGGAACGGGAGGTTTCTCCTTCCATTCGTGCTTCCGAAGAAAGAATAATCCGGTGGCCGAGTACGTAAGGGGCCAAATATTTCACATCGTCCGGGAGGACATAGTCGCGGCCGTTCAAGTACGCGTAAGCTTTCGAAGCCTGCACGAGGGCCAGCGTAGCGCGCGGACTGGCTCCCAGCTCGACGGCCGGGTGCTCCCGGGTGCTGCGGGTAATGTCCACCAGATACTTCGCGATGCCTTCGTCGAGGTAGACCGACCGCACTTCTTCCTGCATGCTGAGAATCTGTTCCGCACCGACAACTTCATGAAGCTGTTCCATGGGGTGCTCCTTGCTTTGCGACGCGATCATTTGAAGCTCCGTTGCGCTGTCCGGGTACCCCAGACTGAATTTGATCATAAACCGGTCAAGCTGGGCTTCCGGGAGCAGATACGTGCCTTCGAAGTCGATGGGATTCTGGGTCGCAAGAAGCATAAACGGGCGCGGAAGCGGGTACATCTCGCCGTCTACCGTCACGTGATGCTCTTCCATCGCTTCCAGGAGAGCCGATTGGGTTTTGGTGGTGGCGCGGTTGATTTCATCGACAAGCAGAATGTTGGCCATAACGGGACCGGGGCGGAAAAAGAAAGCTTCATTCTTCGGATGATAGATCGAAACGCCGGTAATATCCGTCGGCAGCAGGTCCGGATTGCACTGAATCCGGCGGAATTGGCCTTGTATGGAGCGGGCGAGGGATTTGACGAGAACCGTCTTCCCCGTCCCGGGCACATCTTCGAGAAGTACGTGACCGCCGGCAAGAAGTGCGGTTAACAGCAGCATGATTTCTTCGCTTTTGCCTAATATACATGAATCCAAATTGGATCTGATTCTGGAAATCTCGCTCATATGAGGTTGGGACACAGCAGCCATTCGGTACGAATCCTCCTTCGGATAAAAAGGGTTTGAAGTCCTATTTTTTATATTACAGGAAAGTAGAAAGCGAGTACAACAAAACCCCTTCTAAATTTATTAAAAAACCGACAGTTGGTGGAAAAGAAGCTAAAAGGAGCAAGCTTCCTCGGTTTTTGTTACGGGAGGATGACTGTGTAATGACGGCAGGATTACGAATGAATGTCAAAGAAATGACAGAGAAAACAGCAAATCCGAAACAACGAAAAAACACCCCGTTTCCCGAGAAAACGGAGTGTCGATCTGCGGCTGCGCTTCAGCCTTTGGGACGGACGAACAAAGCGGCGAGAAACGAGAAGATGATCGCCGCCGAAATACCGGCGCTCGTGACTTTGAAAATCCCCGTTACGATGCCGATCCAGCCGCTTGACTGGATTTCCTTGATGGCGCCGTGCACCAGCGCGTTGCCGAAGCTCGTGATCGGAACGCTGGCGCCGGCTCCCGCAAAACGGACGAGAGGCTCGTACAGCCCGAAGCCGTCAAGGATCGCTCCGGCCACGACGAGCGTCGTCATCGTATGAGCCGGTGTCAGTTTGCCCAGGTCCAGCAGCAGCTGACCGATGACGCAGATGGCTCCGCCGACGAGAAATGCCCATAAAAACTGCATGATTAGAGTCCCTCCTGTCTTTCTATCGCAACGGCATGCGCAATGCAGGGAATGGATTCCCCCTGCTGAAACGACAGCGGGGACAGCAGGGCGCCCGTGGCGACGACCAGCAGGCGGCGGATGTCGCCTTGCTCCATTCTTTTCAGCAGGTGGCCGTATGTAACGACGGCCGAGCAGCCGCAGCCGCTGCCTCCGGCCTGCACGCCCTGCTTCCGGATGTCGTAGATCATCAGGCCGCAATCGTTGAACGTGGTGCTGTTCATGGCGATTCTCTGCTCCTTCAGCAGCTCGTTTACGATCTGAAAGCCTACGGTGGCGAGATCGCCCGTTACGATAAGATCGTAATAATCGGGGGAGCGCTTCATGTCCCGGAAATGAGCGGTGATCGTATCGGCTGCCGCCGGGGCCATCGCGGCGCCCATGTTGAACGGGTCCGTAATCCCCATGTCGATCACCTTGCCGATCGTAGCCGAAGTAACGACGGGCCCCGTGCCTTTCTGGGCTACGACGGAAGCTCCGGCGCCCGTTACCGTATACTGGGCCGTGGGGGGCTTCTGGGAGCCGTATTCCGTCGGATAACGGAACTGCTTCTCTACGGTGCAGTTGTGGCTGCACGTGCCGCTCAGGACATAGTCTCCTCCTCCCGAGGCTACGATCAGCGAAGACACGGCCAGGCTTTCCATCGAGGTGGAGCAAGCGCCGAAGACGCCCAGGTAAGGAATCGCCAGCGTCCGGGCGGCGAAGCTGCTGGAAATAATCTGGTTCATGAGGTCGCCGCCGACGTAGAACTGAATCTGATCCTTCTGGAGACCGGCTTTCTTGATCGCGAGGTTGGCCGCGTCTTCCATAAGCGCCTTCTCCGCTTTTTCCCAGCTCTTCTGCTTCAAGGTATTGTCCTGGTGAATGAGATCGAAATCGTTGGCGAGGGGTCCCTCGCCCTCATCGGGCCCGACAACCGTGGCGGTGGAGATCAGAACCGGAGGCTTCCGGAACTCCCAGGATTGACCTTTTCGAATAATCAATGTGCCCCGCCTCCGAAGATCAGACTGAAAATGCCGACGAAGAAGGCGGCCACTACGCCGAACACGATAACGGAGCCGGCCAGTTTAAACATATTGCTGGCGGTGCCGAGAATCAGTCCCTCGCTGCGGTGCTCAATGGCAGCCGAACACATCGAGTTAGCGAAGCCCGTTACCGGCACAGCCGTTCCCGCTCCGGCCCACTGGGCGATTTTGTCGTACACGCCGAGGCAGGTCAGGATGACGGAAATGAGAATCAGCACTGACACGGTAGGATTCGAAGCGGCTTCCTTGCTGAAGCCGAACACTTTCTCAAACAGCATCATGAGCGCCTGCCCGATAATGCATATAAAACCGCCCACAACGAAGGCGCGGATACAGTTGGCGACGACCGGTCTTTTCGGCTCGTTTTTTTTCGCGATAGCCTGGTATTGCTGCTGGGTTAATGTCGCGTTTTTCTTTTTCTGGTTGGCCACTTGCCTGTCCCCCTCTTCTTATTCCGTTCCGTTTGTACTTTTCCCGCCGCCGGAGAGCTGCTTCAGCACACCCCGCAGGGCCGAGGCCGTCTGTTCGTACTTGATCCGGGCATTGAGATCGGTAGCGGAATTCGCAAACGTATCGAGATCTGCCGTGCATTGGCGGAGTGTGGAAATCAGCTCCACCTGTGGTTTCTCGAGACTGATTCCTCTTGTATCGTCATACAAATCGACGTACAGCTTATTTTGATCGCCTATCTGAGCGAGAAAAACATTGTCCGCGGTCGCGTTTATTTTAGCCAATTGTTTATTCAGCCATTCCCTTGTAAGCGAGGAGGCCGACAGCTCGTCGTCATCGACTACCCCGTCCACGATGACCGTGTGGGGAAGCTTGTCCGGGCCCATCTTCAGCCCAAGGTCGCCGGGCGTAAGCGGCTGCTTCTCTTTTTTGAGCAGGACGCTGAGATCCCCGCTCGCTTCCAGCATGGCGAATTCGACGTCCGCCACCTGAAAAATACTCTTCGTGCGGAGCTGTTCCATCAGTTCGTCGGCCGTGTACCGCTCCTTCTTCAAATGATGTTCCAGAACACGTCCGTTACGGATGACGACTGTCCCTTTTCCTTCAAAAAAATGGCGGAGCCATTTGCTTTTCAGCGTCGTGAGTTCAAGGAGAAAAGGAACCACAAACCAAACCGCAAGCGCGGCAATCCCGTGCAAGTAATGGGCTTCAATATCGGTTGACAAGAAGCCTGCCAATTCTCCCAGGGTGATACCCGTTACATATTCAAAAAAAGAAAGCTGGGAAATTTGCTTTTTACCCAAAATACGGGTGATGGCAAAAAGCATGGCGATCGCACCGAGCGACCGCAACACAATGACTCCAATACCCTCCACGGCTTAGCCTCCTCTCTTAACCAGAGCAGTTGATTGCATGACTCTCCTTAGCATGTCCGCAAGGGGCACAGGTATGAAAGGAAGGCATTGGAAAAACAAGAAAACGGCTTCCTCAGCAGAAGCCGTTTTCCGGTGATCCGTTATCAGAAAAGAAACAAAATCGCCACAAGCAGTATAAACAAAACGAGTACAATCAGCATGTTCAGGTTCACAGCCGTTTCTCCTTCAAGCGAGATTTCGAACATGGAACATTCAGGGATACCCCATTATATGCGTCTAGTGCCGCAAATGATTGTTCGGAAGGTGACGGACGATCCGCCTATTTTATAAAAAAAGGAGGCTTTCCCCCAGCACAAACACACAGACGAACATAAGATAAAAGGCAAATATCCAAAAATTAGAAGGAGGAACTTCCTCTTGTCTTTTCCCAGCGACAGTCAATTTTTTCCCGTGACTTTAAACGGCGTTCCCGTAGGCGATCCGGTTGCGGATGTGAGTCCGGCCAGCACGGATATCGTCGGGAATGCCCAGTTCCCCGCCGCTTACGTTTCATACGACACGATTTATGTCTATTTCCGTCTGAGGCTGAACGGAGACCCCCGCGCCAAAACCGGGTTCGATAACTTTGCCTGGGGGGTTCTTTTCAATACCGACAACAATCCCGCCACTTACGAATGGGTTCTTGCCGTCAACGGCCAGAATGCCAGTATCGATCTCATCGAAAATAAAATAAAAGTGCCGAACACCTTTAACGACCCGGCCGAAGGCATTGACGGAAAAGGGACGCCGGCCTATACGCGCCCGATTATTAATTTCGATCTGGCGCGGGTGAAGCCGACCGGCGACGGGTCCCGTTTCGGCGGAAATGAAAATTATTTTCTCGATTTTTTCATACCGGCTTCCGTCCTGTTCGGAGCGCTCGGGATTACGAGTCAGACGCCTCTCCAGTTTATTTTTTTCAGCTCCGCCAACAATAACAACTTCAACAAAGATTTTCTGATTCCCGCAGGCAGCACGTTCACCTCGGGTTTCAGCGATCCCGTTGCGCCTCAAGGGTTTAACGCGCAGGCCAGACTCGTCCTGACCAAAACCTTGACCTCTTCGCCGGGAGCGGCCGTCCTGACCGGACAGGTGGCATCGTATACGGGGACCCTCGCGATATCGAACCAGGGGAAAAGCCAGGCCAACGCCGTGCTGATTACCGATGCGTTAGGACTGGACACGGTGTCCTCCCTGACCGTCTCCGGCGTTACCCAGGGCCTCTCCACGGTTAATCTGCTGGGCAGCACAATCAGTTGGAACGCGGGAAATCTTGCACCCGGCCAAACTGTGACACTGACCTTTACCGTGCAGGGAGCTTTCCTGACTGCCGGAGACGGCAGCCGCATCCTGAATACGGCCGCGGGAACCGGATTCGACAGTCTGACCGGACAGGTGATTACAGCCGGACCGGCAACGAACTCTATTGCCGTCGTAACGGCGGGAGGCGTCACGGGCACCGTATACAACGGGATGACCGCACTGCCCCTTGCCGGCGCCGCCTTGCAGCTTACAAACGCCCAGAATCAGGTGCCCGTTAACCAAACGAGTGGAACCGGAGGGGCGTACGGCTTTTCCAATCTGGTACCGGGAACTTATAATCTCACGGTTTCTTTTGCCGGATTCGTTGCCCAAACCGTATCTGTAACGGTTAACGCCGGGACCGTCACTCCGCTGGACATCACCCTGCGGCCCCAGCCGGCTTCTCTGAGCGGAACCGTTGCGGATCAGGCGGGAAACGCGCTTCCCGGAGCCGTTATCCGCGTCAAATCCCCGTTCGGCGCCATCGTCGCCGAAACGACTGCCGACGCGGCGGGACAATACCAGCTCTCGGTTCCCGCCGGAACGTATACCGTAATCGCGACTGCGAACGGCTTCCAGTCCGAGGTTCGTACCCTGCAGCTTCAGCCGGCGCAAAGCGTATCCGCTTCGTTTAACCTTGCGGCTCTGCCGGGTACCGTAAACGGCGTGATCACCGTCTCCGGCACAGGAACTCCACTTGCCGGAGCGCTCGTAGAAGCGTTAAACGAACGAGGCCAGCAGATCGCTGCCGCCGTCAGTGCCGCGGACGGGTCGTATGCGATAAACAGCCTCGCGCCGGGCAATTACCGCATCCGCGCAAGCGAAGCCGCATTCACGACGGATATTGCCGGAGCGGCGGTCCGCGCGGGTCAGACGGCAACCGTCAATATCGGCTTAAGCCCTGCTCCGGGCACGCTTACCGGCCAGGTAACGGATGCTTTGTCCGGTGTACCGTTAAGCGGCGCCGTCGTCCGTGTCGTCACGGTTGAAGGGATAACCGCGGCAACCACGGTAACCGATGCCGGAGGAACTTACGTCATCAACAGTCTGCAGCCAACCAATTATACGGTCACGTTCAGCGAAACAGCGTATGCCAGCCAGACGACAGGCGTTTCGATTGCGCCCGGCGCCCAAAGCGTGCTGAATATCGCGCTGCAGCAGTTGGCGGGCTCCATTACCGGAATGGTGACGGACCTGAACGGGAATCCTCTGGAAAATGCGGTGGTCCGCGTTTTCATGAACAGTTTTGTCGTCGCCACGCTGAATGCCGACCAGAACGGACGGTTCGACATTCACGGGCTCGCTCCCGGTTCCTACACGGTCCGTGCCGAAACACCGGGTTACCAGCGCCAACTGATCGGCGCCTTCATCCAGCCCGGAGAAATTGTTGAGGTCGATTTCGCCCTGGCTCCTCAGCCCGGCACTTTAACGGGAACCGTTACAGCGGGGACGTCGCCCGTATCGGGAGCGGTCCTCGTGGTGCGTCAGACGGACAACAGTGTAATCGGGCGGACGATTACTTCCGCCGACGGCACTTACGTACTGGAGGAGCTGGCGCCGGGAACTTATACGGCTGCCGTTTTTGCCGACGGGCTCCAGACTCAGATTAAAGGTTTCAGTATAACCGCCGGACAGACGACCACCGTTTCCTTTAACCTGGAGCCTTTACCGGGGATTGTTGCCGGAACCGTATACAACGCCTCCACTAACCAGCTCCTTGCGGATATTCCCGTTGCGGTACGCATTGTGGACACGAACGGACTTGTGATCCAGAGTTTGTTTACGGACCAGTTCGGCGCATTTACGGCTCCTAACCTGGCACCCGGCAGTTACACGACGATCGTGTCCTCCACTGACTTTCAGACGAATCTCGTCAGCTTCCTGATCGCCGCCGGACAGACAACGACGATCCGCGTGAGTCTGATTCCGAGCCCCGGACAGATCAGCGGAACGGTAACCGCCGCGGGAACGGACACGGGCATTTCCGGCGCCTCCGTCCGGATCAGCAACTATACGGGGACGCTGATCACTACCGCTCTTACCGACAGCAGCGGTTATTTCAGGGCAGAGGGCCTGGCTCCCGACACGTACATCGTCACGGCTTCCCAAACGGGCTTCCAGCAGGGGAGCATCGGAGCCATTGTGAGCTCCGGTCAAACGACGACCACCGGTCTCAGCCTGCTCCCGTTTCCCGGATCGGTCAGCGGTGCGGTCTCCCCCGCCGTGGACGGGACCGTGATCCAGATTTACGACCGGAACAATCTGCTGATCAACGAAGAGCTGGTGACCGCGGGGAACGGGACGTTCCGATTCGATTCGCTCGCGCCGGGCGCCTATATCGTGACGGCAACACCGCCCGGCTACGCCTTAGCGAAAGCGGGCACAGTCGTGGAAGCCGGCCGGGAATCAAGCGTGTCGCTTACTCTCTCCCCGCTGTTGTCGGTTCTTACGGGCCGCATCACGGATACCGCGGGCAGCCCTTTAGATACCGCCGTCATCCGGATCTTGGACGGGAATGAAACCTTGCTGGGAACGGGTCATGCCGATGCAAACGGCGCTTATGTCGTCGACAACATTCCCGCAGGCAATCATTTTCTTGTGGCTGCGGCTCCCGGATTCTCGACCGTTGTCCTTGGCGTCGCAACCCTCCCCGGTGTGGATTTGACGGGAATCGATATCCGCCTCGTCCCCGATTCCGGGTCCGTCAGCGGTCAAATAACGAACGCTTCGGACGGGAGCCCGCTTCCTTCCGCTACTGTATTGATCCGCAGCGCGGACGTGAGCAACCTTCTTATTGCGACAGCTACCAGTTCCCTGTTCGGCAATTTCTTCGTAAGCGGTCTGTCTCCGGGTGCTTATACCGTGGTTGCGGAAGCGGAGGGATTCGCGGCAGGCACGGCCGGAGCCATCGTGGTCAGCGATCAGGAAACGGCAGCCAGTCTGGCTCTCCGGCCCCTAAGCGGCGTAGTAACGGGCAGCATAACGGACCGCTCGGGCGCTATCCTGACCGGTTCGGAAATCCAGATCAAGATCTTCAACGAAGCGGGGATTCTCCTGTTCGCTTACCTGGCCGATGCAGACGGGCGCTTTACAACGCCGGAGCTGGCGCCCGGCAACTATGTCCTTACGGCATCCGCTCCGGGCTTCGCTTCCGCCTCCGTGCTCGCCGCGGTCACTGCCGGTTCGACGGGCACCGTTACGCTCGTTTTGACCCAGCAAAATTCGCTTCTGACCGGCAATGTCATCAACCGGAACGGATCCGCTCCCGTGCCCGGAAGCATTGTCACTCTGCTGAACGCGGCCGGTCAGACGGTCGATCAATCGGTTTCCGATCTGAGCGGAAATTTTACGATCGACAACGTAACCGCCGGTGCCTATACGCTGAGCGTTACCTGTGACGGTTTCGGCAGCACCTCCCTCGGTGTCGTGCTCCGGCCCGGGCAAACGACGGCCGTCACCGTCCCGCTGGAGCCGTCACCCGGCAGTGTCAGCGGCTTCGTCATCGACCGTGTTACTTCGGCCCCCCTGGCGGGAGCGGACGTCCGGATCGAAGATGCGGCCGGTGTGCCGGTTAATACGGTTCAAACCGACAGCAGCGGGTTTTATCTCTTCAATAATCTCAGTTCCGGAGATTATAAAGTGACAGCCGAAGCGGCCGGTTTCGGCTCGCAAAACGGCGGTGCTCCGGTAGCTCCCGGACGGAACACCGATTACAGCTTTGCCTTGATCCCGCTGCCTGCTTCTCTATCCGGCACGGTGAGTAGCGCAGCCGGCGCCAGGCCTCTTGCCGGTGTCCTTGTGGAAGTCCGCCAGCTCAACACATACGGCACTGTCCTAACGGATACGACGACCGATGCGGCCGGCCGTTATACGCTGGGCGGCCTTCCTCCCGGCAATTACACGGCCGTGTTCAGCCTATCGGGCTTCGGACAGCAGACAGACGCCTTTTATGCCGCCCCCGGGCAAAATACGGTCGTGGACGCCCGGTTGTCTCCGACGTCAAACGATTTGAACGGGACGGTCGTGACACCGCCAACCGTTCCCGTGTTTCCGCCACCCCCGGTGGTGGACGTCTACGACGACCGGAATACGCCGGTCGTGACGGTCCCGACGGACCCGTCCGGGCAGTTCACGGCTGACGGGATAGCCGCGGGCGACTACACGGTCGTCGTGCAGAAGCCCGGCCTGTCGTACAGCCAGCAGGTTGTAACGGTGGTCCCCGGCTTTGCCCCGAATGTCGTCCTCTCCCCGGGGAGCCCGTCGCTTGCCGTTACGGGCGCCGTTCTGGACGAATCGACCGGCAATCCGGTTCCGGGCGCCTCCGTCCAGATTCTGAACGAGAATTTAACGCCGGTCGACCGGACGCTAGCCGACGGAACGGGTGTGTTCCTGCTGGGCAGCCTGCGCCCCGGAAGTTACACGGTTACCGTATCCAGCGAGCTCTTCGGCTCCAAGTCGGCCGCAGTTTCCCTGGCTGCCGGAACTCCGGCTCCCCCTGTAAACGTGGCGTTGAACCCTTTGTTCGGCACTTTGACGGGCACGGTGACGGACAGGAACGGACGGCTCTTATCCAACGTGTTCGTTCAGCTCTTCGATCCTTCCGGGCTCTTCCTGAGAAGTGTGACGACCAGTACCCGGGGCGTGTATACGGTCACTAATCTGGCCCCCGGCTTCTACTCCGCGCGCTTCACGCTCGAAGACAAACAACCGGCCGTGCGCACACTGATCATCGCCGCGAATGAAACGACCGTTCTAAATGTCGTCCTGGAGGACGATACGGAGGAATAAACGAATCACACAAAAATCCCCGCCGGGTTTCTCCGGCGGGGATTTTTGTGATCTTTTCTACGGTTTAAAAGGTTTAAACGATTCGATTGGAGGCCGTTACCGGTTGGCGGTAGGCACCCAGTCCTTCACGCCGTTATCTTCGAGAATTCCCAGCGTGACGTCCGCGATATCGGGGTCTCCCAGCAGCTTGTCGCGCACACGGAATTTGATATCGTCCGCTTCGGCAAGCGTCAGGCCCGGTTTCAGTTCGATCAAGCCTTCCACATGGTAGTACCGGCCTTCCTGAAGAACGCGCAGCTGATAAATGTCCGTCACCAGCGTTTCGGAAAAAATAATCCCGGACACCTTGTCCTCCACGTCGGGAGGCGCGGATACGCCGATCAGGCCGACCATATTGTCGTAGCCGACGCGGAACGCGACGAATATCATAAGCAAACCGATCAGGATAGTCATCAGTCCGTCAAGGGCGCTGAAATTCGTAAGCGAGGTAACCACTACCGCAATAAGAGCCAGCAGAGCACCCGTAGTCGCAACCAGATCTTCGTAGAAAACGAGCCGCGTCGGAGGGGCCGCACGTTTCACATGTTTGAAGGAAGCTTTGACGATTCCAAAACCGGACGCTTCCGCCCTGGACTCTTTGATGACCTCCTTCATCGCCTTGTACAGCACGTAGCCGTCAATCACGATCGACAGGATCAGAACCGAAAGATTCAGCCAAAATCCGTGTGATTCGGCCGGATGCTGCAGCAGGTGCAGCCCTTCTCTTATCGTTTCGTAGGCCATGAAGGTGACGACGAGAACCGCAATCATGCAGAAAATATTGATGACGCGGCCGAAACCCGTCGGAAATCGGCGGGTCGCCTTTTTCTCCGCAAGTACGCTTCCGGTAAATACGAACATCTGGTTGACGGCATCCGCAATGGAGTGCATGGTGGATGCGAACATGGCACCGCTGCCCGTGAGCGAAGCGGCGACACCTTTTACGATAGCAATAATCGTATTGCCCAAGGCCGCCGTAGCCGAAGACATATTGCCTTTCTTGATCAACTCCAACCAATTCGTGCGTTCAGCATCCGGGTCCATAAGAAAATAAATCCTCCTAAGTAAAAAGGTAGTTAGGGATAGGTTACCACGAAACCATTCCGCCAAATCATCCATACGCGGACGGGTAAGAGCGGTTTCATTTTCAACCCGAAAAAACCCCTTTCGTTTGCGGCGCTTCGGGCAAGTCATCCTTGCCGGCAGCCGTGCAATAGAAAGGGGATCTCCTGTGTCCGGACCGGTCAGCTCCAGACGTTCTGTCTTTCCTTGGACTGGATCGCGCCCGACGGGTCCAGATCCACTTCGCCGTCGGCCGCCGAATCGTCGGCCCGCAGCCCGATCCGCTCGTGGGCGCTGACATCCTCGAATATTTTGAGCGGAATCGTATCGTCGGCGGACTTGCCGCCTGTCGTTACATCTTCAAAAGAGGACTGGCGGATTTCACCGCCCCGGGTATCCGTTAAGCCCTCGGCTCCGGGACCAGCCTTTGCCGGCGTGTCCGTTTGCTTGCCGCTCTCGGTCTGCCTGTTCACTGCGCATTCCTCCTCGTCATCGTCGTCGCTATCCTCGCGGAAAGGTTCCGATGATAGGTTTCCCGACTGCCGAACATGCTACTCCCGCCGTTCCGTCTCCCCTTACCCGGCTTATTTGAAGCCGGTCATGGCGATGCCGCGGATAATCTGCTTCTGAAACAGCAGAAACACCGCAAGCAGAGGCAGGATAGAGATAGCGGCGCCCGCCATGATAAGCGTCCAGCTCCCGCTGTCACCCGATTCGCTGGAGAAGAACGCAAGCCCGACGGGGATCGTCAGATGCTCCGGCGTCTGCGTGACGATCAGCGGCCAGATAAACGCGTTCCAGCTGCCCAGAAAGGTTAAAATGCACAGCGTAGCCAGCGCCGGCTTGACCAGCGGAACGACCACGCGGAGCAGGATGCCCCACTCGCCCATCCCGTCGATACGGGCCGCATCGAGCAGATCGCGCGGAACGGATTCCATGAACTGCTTCATGAGAAAGATGCCGAACGCGGAGATGAGGCCCGGGAAAAGAACCCCCAGGTAAGTGTCGACCAGCTCCAGCTTGGCGGCAAGCAGATACCAGGGGATGATGAGCATTTCGGTCGGAACCATCAGCGTACTTAGTATGCCGACGAAAATAACGGTTTTACCCGGAAACGTAAATTTCGCCAGAATGTATCCGACCACCGTATCGAAAAAGCAGACGGAGACCGTCGTAATGACGGCAACGATCAGACTATTGACGATCCAGGTCGCATACAGCGTCTCCGCGAAAAGCGTCCGGACGTTGCCCAAGGTTGCCTCCGGCGGAATCAAGCTCAGAGAAAACACATCCTGCGGCGTTTTTAACGTGGTCGCGATCATCCATAGGAAAGGAAACAGCATCACAATCGCGCCCGCGCCCAGAAGAAAATAAGCGGAAAAGGCGGACGCACGGATACGGTACCGGGCTGTACGCTTGACTGCTTGTTCGCTGCCCCGCCTCCGGAGTCCGGCATGCTCCGCGGCCCAATCATATTTGCTCATGGCCGTTCTCCTTTTAATACTCGACTTTTCGGTTTAACGTTTTAAGCTGCAGCAGCGACAAGAGAAGAATAAGGAGGAACAAGACGACGGTAGCCGCGGTCGCCTGCCCCATATTGAACTGCTTGAACGCGAGCTCGTAAATATACACCACGACGGATTTCGTAGAGTTAAGCGGCCCGCCCCCGGACGTCATGTTCAAAATCTGGGTGAAAGACTGCAAATACGAAATACTTGCAATAATGACGGAAAACAGCAGGACCGGGTTCAGCAGGGGTAACGTCACATGCACGAACCGCTGCCACACACCCGCTCCGTCGATGGCGGCCGCTTCCTCGTATTCTTTCGGGATATTTTCCAGCCCCGTGAGGAAAATCAGCATTTGAAAGCCGAGGTTCTGCCAGATCATAGCGGCGGTGACGATAAAAATAGCCTGGTCCGGCGAACCCAGGAACAGTTGGGACGGCAGGCCCAATTTGAGCAAAAGGCCATTGACGATGCCGTTCTTCATGAAAATCCAGCGGAACACCCAGCTCACGGCTACGACGCTGGTGACGTAGGGCAGGAAGTAGACCGTCCGGAAAAAAGCTCTGAACCGGATAATCCGCCGAAGAAGCAGGGCAACGGCAAGTCCGGCCGCAAGCTGCCCGGGTACCCCGATCAGGACGTAAACGGCCGTATTTCGGAGCGAAATCAGGAATACCGGGTCGTGGTATAAAGCCAGGTAATTGGAGAAACCGACGAACGGCTTCTCCTCCGACAGCAGATCCCACTCGCGGAAGCCGACCAGAAAGGAATACACGATGGGGACGATCCGGACGCCGATGAAAAACAGCAGCGGAACGAGTAGGCAAGCGTAGACGAAAAAGAGCCGCTGCCGCTTCATTTTTTAGCCTGCTTCGCCCAATAGTCGTCGTAAAGCTTCTGGGTTTTGGCTACCAGTTCCTCGAAAGCCTTCTCCGCGGGAACTTTATTCAGCACGACACTGTCCGCGGCCTGCACGAAATAGTCCCGCTCCAGCTTTTCATCCACGAAGAAGTGGGCGTTGGCATCGCCGAGCTGGCGGATGAACGGGCCGATTTTCTCGTCCTTGGCGTACTTATCCTGAAGGGCGACGGCCTTGGATGCCGGCAGCTCGCCGACTTTTTCCACCCACTGCTCCTGCACCTCCTTGCTCGTCAAAAACTTGAGGAATTCGGTTGCCGCCTCGAGTTTTTTCCCTTTGGCGTTCTTGGTGATTCCGTTGGCCCAGAAAGAAGCTTGCGTGGCTTTTCCTTTGTACGCGGGCAGCGGGGCGACGGCGAAATTCAGATTCGGGGCATCCTTCTTGAGTCCGCCGAGCTGGAACGAGCCGTCGATATTCATCGCCGCATGGCCGCCTTTGAACGCCGTAATATCATCGTTGTAAAAATCTTTCGTTCCAACCTTATGTACGGTGGCAAAATCAAGCAGGTACTTGAACGCTTCAAGTCCCGCAGGTGTCTCGTTCCATAGGACGCGCTTGCGGTCTTCGCTGATATCTTTGCCGCCAGCCTGATACACAAGCGCATCCCGGTACCAGTGATGCAGCTGGGAATTCGGCTGCCAGGCCATGCCTTCGACGACAAATTCGCCTTTGGCGTCCTTCTCGGTGAGCTTCTTCGAGTAGTCCACCAGTTCCTCCCATGTCGCGGGAGGTTTCGCCGGGTCCAGCCCCGCTTTTGCAAACAAATCCTTGTTGTAGTATAGCCCCAGCGTCCGGACGGCCGTCGGAATCGCATAATAGCTGCCGCCGATTTGGGCCGCTTCAACGAATGGGAAAAATTCTTCCTTGATCTTCGAATCCGGGAATGATTCCTTCGGCAAAGGCTGTAAATAACCCGATGCCGTGTATTTCGGAAGCCAGCCGTAGTATAGGTTGATTACATCCGGTCCTTTGCCGGCCGGAATCAGCGTCGCCACCTTTTCGTTATACTGGTCGTAAGGAAAATTGGTTTGTTTGACGGTAATGTTCGGGTGCGTTTTTTCGAATTCTTTAATAAGCGAATTGATGAGATCCACCTTGACCGGATACTGGTACTGCCAGTACTCGATCGTGACTTTCTCGTCCTTGCCCGCGTCCCCGGATTGCTGCCCGGATGCGTCTTTGGCGCCGTCTCCGGAAACGGACCTGCTCCCCGAGCAGCCGGCCATCAAACCCGCGCTCAACGCGGCGGCCAGCGTTAACGCCGCAAGACGGAAAAGCGCGGGCTGCGCCTTGCCTTTTTGGCGTTTCTCTGTGTTCCTGTTGTCTTTTGCTAATTTGCTGCTCATAGAACTTCAACCCCTTTATGTTCTTGAACGCTTGCGGCTGTTTCCGGTAGACGGAGCAGCCTTCTCGCGTTATTGCCGAAAATGCTCTGTATGTCCGTTTCATTGAAGCGCAGTTCCCTGCATACGCGGACCTGATCCTGTAAGTAGCGGTAAACGTACCCGCGGGGAAAGCCGCTGGAATCCGATCCGTAAACGACGCGTTCGGGACCGATCAGCTCCACGGTTTTGCGGAACAGGGTTTCCAGCGTCAGGTCGTAGGGCGTCCACCGCATCCACTGGTTGGAGCCGGACGTGTCGACGATCACGTTCGGGCATCCCCAGCACAGGTGCAGCAGCTCCTGGTAGTAGCCCGCTCCGAAGTGCGGAATGAGGATCGGGATGTCCGTAAATTCCCGGGCCACGTTAAAAATGGCCAAGGGGTTGATGTTCCGGTGCTGCACGATTCCGCCCGTATGCCCCAGAAGCCCGAAGTGGATCAACACGGGCAGCTTGCGCTCCGCCAGGAAGCTCCAAACCGGCCGGAGCGACGGATCGTCCAGCGACGTTTGGATAAGCGGGCCGAACAATTTGTAACCCCGGAGCCCCAGTTCGTCTACGGCCCGCTGCAGCTCTTCCACCGCATCCGGCGCTTCGATGGAATGATGGGCGAAGCCCGTAAATTTGCCGGGATACTTAGAAATTTGCTCCTTTAGATCGTCGTTTCCCTTCGCGGTAAGAAAATTCAATCCCCCGATTCCGTACTTGTCGAGCTCATCGGCCCAGCGGTCGATAACCGGCCTCCCCGCACCCGGACCGTTGTCCGGTCCGGACGGAAAATCCCAAGTAAGCCGCATCCGCTCTCCCCGCTTGGCCTGCGCGCCGTCGATCACTTCATCGTGTTTGACAAACTGCTGCGCGTAAGGCAGGTGCCCGTGAATATCGAAGACTTTGAACCCGTCTTTGAACATTGTCCGTTCCTCCTTCTCCTGCTGCTCCGCTTGCATCCCCCGGCACCGTTCACCCCCTGAAAGAACCGGGATTCCTTCGCTAGGGCAGGTGCCCGTCAACTAAAAAAGACACTATCCGCGTTAAGCGAAATAGTGTCTCCAGTGGTCTGGTCAACAATTTATTCTTTTATCCAATGGGAATACTAGGAATTATAAAACGCCGCCGAAAAACTGTCAAACTCTTTTTTCTGTTCCCTGCGAAGATGCGGCCCCTTACCCGATTGTAATTTTTCCTTCCGGGTAGCGGTACAGCTCTTTCGTCCCCTTCGGTGTCAGCGCGTAGGCAAGTGTCAGCGGACCCAGCCGGCCGACAAACATCAGGATCGCCATCAGCACCTTGCTCGGGGAAGTAAGCTCCGGCGTCAGCCCCAGGGAAATGCCGGCCGTACCGAAAGCGGACGTCACCTCGAACAATATTTTGATAAAAGGACCGTCCTGCAGAACCGAGAGAATCATCGTTCCCGTTACGACCAGAATGAGAGACATCAGCGTCAGCGTCGTCGCTTTATAAATGCGTTCCTCCGGGAGTCTTTTGCGGAAAAACACGATATCCTCCTTGCCCCGGACCATCGTAATGACGGCGCCTATGAGAATCGCGAACGTCGTGATTTTGATCCCTCCGCCCGCTGAACCCGGCGCCGCCCCGATAAACATAAGGATAATCACAAAGAACTGGGTTGCCTGGCGGAACGATTCGATATCAAGCGTATTTACGCCCGTCGACCGGGTCGTTGCCGACTGGAAGAAGGCGGCGAAGATTTTGCCCGGAAGACTTAGCGGCTGCATCGTCAGCGGGTTCGTGTACTCGAAGATAAAGACAACGACGGAACCGAGCAGAATCAGCAGGCCCGTTGCCGTAAGCACAACTTTGGAGTGGAGCGTCAGCTTCCGGGTCCGCTTGAAGTCAAGCAAGTCCGCTATGACGATAAATCCGATCCCCCCCAGAACCATAAGCCCGATAACTACGATATTCACGTAAGGATCGTTCACATACGCCATCAGGCTTCCCTGGGCTCCGGGCAGACTGCTGAACAAATCGAAGCCGGCGTTGTTGAAGATGGAAATACTATGAAAAACGCCAAAGTAAACCGCTTGTCCAAGCGGCATGTCGAAAGCCCAGCGTACCGTCAGGAGAACCGCTCCCGCCAACTCAATGGCAAGCGCATAGGTCAGCACCTTGCGGATCAGCCGCACGATGCCCTCCACGGACCCTTGATTCATCGCTTCCTGCAAAAGAAGCCGCTCCTTGAGGGTGATCCGCTTGCGCAGCACGAGCGCGATCAAGGTCGCCATCGTCATAAATCCGAGCCCGCCCACCTGGACCAGCATAAGGATGACGATCTGGCCGAACAGCGAAAAATGCACCCCCGCGTTCAGCACGGAAAGCCCCGTCACACATGCGGCCGAAGTCGACATAAAAAAAGCGTCCAAGTAAGAGATCGGCTCTCCGGTAGAGGAGGCGGCAGGCAGCGAAAGCAATACCGATCCTATTAAAATGATAGCCAGGATTCCGAGCGCCAAAATTTGCGGAGGCGTGAAACGGATCAGAATCCTTCGTTTTTTACCCATGTTGTTACTCTCCTTCTCACAAACACATTCCCCTCTATCCTACCCAAAAAAGAAAAGGAAAGCCACCTGATCCGGTGAACTTTCCCGAGATTAAGGGACGGAGCCCTTCACGGGCACGCGTCGGCCTATTTCTTCCGTCTTATATGTATTTGCGGACGGCTTCTATCACTCTATCGGCGCAGGCCCGGTTGCCCGCTTCGCTGAGGTGCAGCTTATCCTCGCAGATAAAGTTTTGCAGATCGCGCTTGACGACGGCGTTCAAGTCGTTGATTTCCACGCCGTGCTGCTTCATGAGCTTCGCTGCGGCCGCATTGTATGCGTCTATTTCCGCATTGCTTCTGCCCACGGCATCAACCGGAACGGGAGTAGTCGTCGCAAAAATAACCGCCGCTCCCGTTCTTCGCAGCTCATTGAGAATCCGTCCGAGCGTCACAATGTATTCATCCAGGGAGGTCAGCGCTTCGACCATGGGCGCCTCATGATGAAGATCCCAAAGCCCGTTGTTCCAATGGATGATATCCGGCGTCCCCAGATCTCTGATCCACAAGTTCGCCCCCCAGAGCGTATGTTTGGCAAAACGGCCGTTTTCCTCCGGCCCTACGACTTCGGCCTTTCCCTCTAATGCGGCCCTCACCAGCGGCTGATAGCCGATCCGGATCGAATCCCCGAGCAGCAGCACTTTTTTCATCTTCACGCAGCCTCCTGTTATTCCATGATGAACATGCATCGGCATACAGCCGCAGTTCCCCGCCGGGCCTTCATCCGTGCCCGCCCGTCAGCAAGATCTTCCCCGGCATGCCGGACTCAAAAGCCGCCACGGCGGCATGCACCTCGTCCAGTCCGTAGCCGGCGGCGATCTTCATCAGGCTCAGCCTTCCGTCCCGGACAAGCTCCATAATCTCCTCGAACGTCCCGATCCAATCCGCCGCGGAAGCATGGCGGATCCAGTGCCGGAGCCAGAACGGCCGGGCGTCCACCCGGTACAGCCGGGACATCGCCGCCCAATCCGCCGGCACCCCCGACAGCAGCCCGATGCTGAACACGGTGCCGCCGGGCCGGACGCAGCCGGCGAGAGCCGCTCCATCCGGGCCGCCTATGCTGTCCACGGCCGCGGTCGCTCCCAGGCCGCCCGTCTTGGACAGCACCGCCTCGCGAAGCGGCGTGCCGGCGGTGTCGATGACGTGAGCCGCGCCGAGGCGCAGCAGCTCCTCCGTATGAGCTGCGCTGCGGGTAACCGCAATGAGCTCATAGTTGAAAACCGCCGCCAGCTGCGCGAACACTCGGCCGATCGCCGAGCCGCCGGCGTTGACGACGAGCGTATCGCCGTACTTCAGGCGAAGCGCCCCGCAAACCGCCCAGGCGGTCACCGGGTTGATATAGAGCTGGGCGGCCGTCTCGTCGGGAATGTCCGGCGGAACCGGGATCGCCAGCCCGGCGGGCGCGAGGACCGATTCCTGCCAAGTCCCTTCGCCGCGCAGCGGGAGAACCCGTCTGCCGAGCAGCTCCGGCGGCACGGAAAGGCCCGTCTCCTCGACGATGCCCACGCCTTCGTAGCCGGGCACCGCAGGGAGGGCGATCCGGTGGGCATAGGCCCCGCGCACGGGGATCAGGTCCGACGGATTGATGGGCCGGGCCAGCATCCGCACCCGGATCTCGCCCGGCCCCGGCGGGACGACAGGGGTGCGGCGGATCTCCAGCACTTCAGCCGGAGGGCCGAACCGGTCGTAATAGACACTTTTGTTAGGCACGCTGTTCTCTCCCGTGATGTCAATTTTCCGAAGCCGGGCCAGGGGCGACGTACGGTGGACGGATCTGCGGCATAAGCGCGGATGGGCTTCCTTCCGTTTGCGGCCCGTGGGCCGCACAACGGTTATGCGCCAACTGCCGCTCCCTGTTTACGGCTTATCCGGCACGCTCTCCCCGGGCTCTCCGAATGAAATGCCTTCTTCCCCGTCGAGCCGCACCCGGCATCCGTCTGTCCTGACGGCCAGCGAATGGGGGTGCGAGCTTCTTTCGCCCGCGAACCAGACCCGGCCTTTTTTGACTACGATAAAAAGCCCGTTCTCGTCGCCGACCGGCGCGAACGTATCGCTCGGAGTCTTCCAGGCCTCCAGCCCTGCCTTCCGCTTTAAATCCCGCAATGTGGCGGACACATCGTCTACCGGCATTCCGATTTCGCTGACGCACAGAAAATCTTCTTCGCCGAACGGTTTCCGCGACGCATTCTCAAGATTATGCCGGGCAATCAGTTCGACAATATTGCCGGCCGGGTCTTTGAAATAAACCGCATGGGCGTTCCAGCTTTCGAAATGAACGACAGGGTCCTCCTCCTGGCCGAGAAGTTCCACCCTGTCCCGGAGCCAACCGGCCGCTTCTTCAATCTTATTCTCCGGGATGTTGAAAGCGAAATGATAGAAACTATCGCTGTCCGGCGCCGAGCGGACGAAAGTCACGTTCGTGTTTCCCGCCCGGAATGAAAAGGATGTTTCGGTGTCCCCGGTGACAGGCAGCCGCAGCCGCTCTCCGTAAAACTCCTTTAATCCGGTTAGATTCGAAGCACGGAGGGTAAGGTCCAAAATCTTCATGATGATAACTCCTTAAGATGAGATATAGTCGGGGGATGAGCAAGTTCATAATCACGAAAGTCCGGTTAAAATCACTAAACCGGGCTGCGGAGGGCCCATTTCGATAGCCCGTTCCGTGTTCACTTTACGAGCATCCTTCGTCTTCCCCTAAACCGCTTCGCGCCTGCGGTCGCCGAGCACGACGGACGTTTCGATCTGCCGGTCCGGTATGGTCCAGTACGTGCGCAGCAGCCGCTCCTTCTCCGCCTCGGGAACGAGAGAGAAGCCGTTTTTGAGATAAAAGGCGATCGCCCAGGAAGCATCCGCCCACGTACCGATCAGGAACGGTTTCTCCGTCAGGTTCGTCAAATAAGCCAGCAGCCGGCTGCCGATGCCTCCCTTGCGCTGGTCTGTCCGCACATAGGCGTGCCGGATCAGGGAGACGTCGCCTTTGTCCTGGATGCCCATCACCCCGATCAGACGCCCGCCGTCCTCATACCCCCAGAACACGACCCCGCCGCCGATTTCGCTCTGCAGTTCCTCCATCGTCATGTAAGGCTCGTGAAACCGGTCGGCCGGTATAATTCCTTTGTAGGCGACCGCCGCATCGTTAATAATGTCGTAAATATCACGGATATCTTGTTCGGTACAAATTCGGATCATAAGTGAATGCCTCCCGTTAATCGTGGTCTTGCGCCCTCGGCAAGTAAAACCCGGGGGTCCTAAGCAAAGAGAGTGTCTTTGGCCAAACAGGTGTAAGGGCTGTCCAGCCGGATTTCAAGGTCATAGACGGCCGGTCGGCCGGTCCGTTCCAAAAACCGCATGAACGCAGCCATCCGTGCTGACAGCTTCAGCCTTACGGGACGTCGTTTTCGGCTTCACGCCGGGTCAGCTTTTTTTCGGCCGATTCATGCCACAAGGCGCTGATTCCGTTCAATTTGAGAAAAGCGTTCACGCCTGTTCATCCCTTTGCCGCACAGCCGTTATTTTCCTGATTATACCATAGGGTTCTATCCCCTCCGCAACTAAAAAAGGCCCCCTCTACAAAGGAGGAGGCCCTGAGGGGGTCAATCTCCGAACCCGGAGGAAGTTTCCTTCACAATGGCCTGAACTTCGATCTCCACCAGCAGTTCGGGATCGATTAAGGCCCGCACCTCCACCATCGTGGATGCCGGACGAATATCCTTGAAAAATTCCCCGTGGGCTTTGCCGATCTCTTCCCACCGGCCGATATCCGTTACGAACATGCGCGTCCTTACGACATCGGCCAGTTTGGCTCCCGCCCGGTTAAGCGCCTCTTCGATAATGCCCAGTGCGAATTTCGTCTGGGCGTACGCGTCGCCTATGCCTACAACGGCTCCGTCTTTCATGGCGGTCGTTCCCGCTACTTCAACGATATTGCCGACCCTTACCGCTCTGCTGTATCCGACAACAGGCTCCCACGGCGAACCGGATGAGATATTCTTTCTTTTGGTCATGATTTCTCTCTTCCTCTCCGATAAATCTGATTGCCGTCCGTTCTTTATTCTTTCGCAGACCTGCGATTAACGCTTGGCAAAAACGGCCGCTCCGCCCGATCCGAGCACCATAAACGCTTCCCCGGACGGTGAAAAACCGCCCTTCTGCCAGCCGTCGAGCCGTGGAATCTCCAGCATAACAGCTCCGGCCAAATACCGGTACCCTCTGGAGAAAACATTCTCCAGGATCACGGAAGCTCTCGGCCACCACGGGTAAATGACCTCCAGCCTCCAGCCTTCGGCGTTCATCTGAATGCCGTCTCCGCCGTCCAGCCCGAAGACGCCGATCTCTTCCCCCGTCTCGGGCACGGTGAATTTTAACCCGCAACCGGCGAGATGCCGTTCGGTCTTCGCCTCGTCGCGTTCCCTGACAAGCCGCTGCCCGGAAAAGGCATCCGTGATGCTGTATCCGCTGCCGATCAGGACGATCCGGCCGTCTCCGTCCCAGCCGCCGGCCGTTACTCCCGCAGCCGCAATAACCGTCTGCAGACGCCAGGGCGGCGGTGGTTCTCCCGGAATCAGACGCCTGGCTTGACGCAGCAGATCCCGTTCAAAGTCCGTCCTTGGATCGGCCGGATCTTTTTTCGAAAATAGCATAACATTCTCCTCTCCGCCTAAACAAGCTGCCTATGGGAGCTTCTTATGCACGCGCAGCCGCCCGGCCCGCCTGATGGACAACAAAATAAAACGACACATAAACAATCCCGATCATAAGACCGAACAGCAGGGAGAAAAGCATCGCCGGAGCATGAAGGCTCTCCATGGCGATCTGTTTAATGAGGCTTACATCCGTCAGCACGTCCCAACTGTTTAGCCGGTGCACTCTGCCCAGCAGTACGCCGTAGCCGCCGAGCAGCGCTGTCGCCGCCACAAAGCCCCAGGCAAGCAGGGAACCTGCGGCAAGCCGAATAAGCGAATGAACCTGATACAGGGAATATACGCAGAGCAGCAGACCGTTCCACGCAAATAATACGAGAACGAGCAGATCGTACCAGTACCGGAACGCAAACGTTCCTTGAGCGGAGGCATAGAGCCCCTTCATCGCGGTTAAATGAACCAGGTCCGTCACGATATAAGGGGCGTTCGGATAGAACAGCAGCCAGCCTCCCCCCAGAACGACGATGATAGCGGCTCTCATCCCGCTTTGTACCCGGCGTCCGGTCTCGTAAGCGATAAACGAGAACACGAACGGAACCCAGGCCAGAAATAAATTCCAAGTCAAAAAATCGTAATACGTCTTGTTCCGGAAAACGGAATAGACCAGCAGCGTAAGTGCCGACAGAGCCGCCAGAAACGCGGCCGATTTCCACGCAGACAGGTGTACCATTCTTGCTCCTTCTTCCGCGGGGACAACGGCGTCATTCTCATCCGCCTAATCCTGCAGGGAGAAAACCTCATAAGATCCGGCATAGATCAGCCCCAATTTCTCCGCAAGCCCCTTGGACTTCAAATTTGCCGCATCCCAGCTCGGATACAGATTGTGCTCCAGGCAGTGCAGCAGAAACGCGGCCGCAACCCGGGTCGCCAATCCGAACTTCCGGTAGTCCGGGTGGGTCATAATGCCGATTTCCACGCCCGTACGGCATACCATCGCGGTCGTGCAGGCGGCTGCGACTTCGCCTTCCGCTCGGATGCAGTAGCCGAACCCGGTCTCCATAAATTGTTCCGCCGTGTCATAATTCACGAAGTGATAATGCTGGAGCGGGTCGCGGAACATGTCCCGCGCCAGCTCCGGCGTGATCTTTTCCACTATGTAATCCGGATGCTCCGCCAGCTCCTTCAAAGAGCCGGGCCGCAGCGACGCCGGGGAAAACATGTACCGCTCGCCTCGGATCAGCTTGCCGCCGTGGATGCTCCGTGCCCGCTGCACCCAGCCTGGGGATGAAGGCATAATATAGCAGTGGGCGGGAAGCTCCTCCAGCCATTGCTCGGCGGAAGGGCCGGCGGAATCACCGGCGAAATAGGCGAAGCTCCCCTGATTGATCTGCGCGCTCGAAGGATTCGTCAAGGAATCGACGAAGATTCGAATATCACCGGCGGCCTGACCTTCCAGCACGCTGTCTATACAGACGTCCACCCGGCGGACCTCTTCAAACAGTTTTGTCAGATGCGGCCTTATGGCGGCGTTTACTTTTGTCATCGTGTACATGGCCTTGATTGTCTCCAGTCTGTGTCCGTCGTGATGCCGCTCCGGTTGCCGGAGCCGTTTTACTGCATGCTGTCCGTGTTGGCGGACAATCTTTTCATCTCTTCATCGGTAAAATTTTGGACCGATTTCTGTTTGGCGAATTTTTCGCTGTTGAATTGCGCGGATTTGTTTCTCGGAATGGACAAGCTGTTCCATTCTTCTTTTTTGAGCAGCTTGGCCGCATAGACGATCTGCCCGACGTGGTAAGGATAATGGGCCAGCTGCCGGTTAATGGCTTCGATCACGGTATGGCCTTCGTTGCGGATATAAATAATCTGCTCCAGTTGACCCGGACTCAAGGAATCCAGCGCATGGAATAAGCAGTTCCAGCCTTCGTTCCACTTGTCCAGAAGCTGCTCTTTGTCCGAAAGGCCGTGCCCGAATTCGGCGTCGCGGTCGCGCCAGTCTTTTTCCCCGTCCGTCGTAAGAAAATCGGTCCAGCGGGAAAGCATATTCCCGCCCAGATGGGCCACTATCGTCGCAATGCTGTTCGTGTCTTCGTTGTAAGCCGTAAACAACTGCTCCGGCTCCAGCTGGTTCATCGCTTTCTCCCCGAGTGTTTTGTAGTAGAGAAATTGTTTGCGGGCACTTTCCAGGTAAGTCTGATTCGCACTCATTTCGGTCACCCCGGTTATTTGTTTTTTTTCGACGCGGTCCAGAAAGCCAGCACGACCAGCGGAATCGCGATGATCCACGGAATCGTAACCGTCCCTCCGGCAAGCAAAGCGAAAACCATAAGAACCACTATACCCAAAATAATATACAGGCAACCTCTGCCGAATGTCTCCATCGTACCGCCCAGCCTCCCTGGTCTCCCTCTGCCGGTTCCTCGGATGCTGCTGATGCCCCTGCTGCTCTATTCCTTGTAGAGAGTCTTGTTTAAAATGTCCCGGACAAAACCGGTTTTCTTCTCACAGTAAGTATCTCTATCATAGCGGAATTCGGCCGCCAAATCTTCCTTAAGCCGCTGATACCGCTCCCGTGCCGCAGGATGGGCACGCAAATAATCGCGAAAAGCGATATGCTCCAGATAGCCGCGACCGTCCTTGGGACATACGTAGAGATGATAAGCCATAAAGCCATCCTCGTACGTCCGTTTGAACGCTTCACGGCCCTCCACACCCAGATTGCCCTCATGCCGGAAGCCCGCTTTCCCCAGACGCTCCGCAATGGCGGGAAACACTTCATAGCTGTCCATAACGACATCAATGTCAATGATCGGTTTGGCTCCCAAGCCTTCCACCGATGTACTGCCTACATGTTCGATGGCAATAACGAGATCGCCGATGTGCTGTTCGAGTTCGGCTCGTATGCTCTCGAAAGCGGTTTTCCACGCCGGGTCGTAAGGAACTATCCGGACTTCTTTCGTTTTATTCACCACAGGGATGCCCCTCCTTCCTGTATTTCATGCCGCTGGCAAACACCTCGAAACCGAACCGTTCATAATAACCGATTTTCGGATCCGAGCAAAAAAGCTCCATATGTAATTGACGAGTGATGCACCGCTGAATAAGCCGCTTCATCAGCTCGCTTCCGATTCCCTTCTTCTGATAGTCCGGATGGACGGCGAGGCCGCATAGAAACGCGGTCATCACGCCGTCCGATACGACTCTGCCCGTGCCGATCAGGCGGCCCCCATCATAAGCGCTCGCCACATACCAGCTTCCCCGCATCGTATCGTGGAGCTGCCGTGCGGACAGCTTAAGGAATTCGTTCCAGCCGAATTGCTCATACAGATCATAAATGGCTTCACCCGAAGGAATTTCGTCCGAATACACAATATTCATGTTTTCACTCCTTAATCGGCCGTGATCTTCCATGCGGCGGCTGCGTCCATTCCTATTCGGACTTGCTCACCCACGCGTCGACTAGATCGGTCCGTGTCACCACTTCCGCCGTCCTCAGAAAAAACCAGAGAAACCCCGCATAAAAACCGATCAGCGGATAGCGGAAAGACGCCGGCTTGTTGCCTTCGAAATAAAAGTGTCCGGTCCAGGCTAACGCATAATGTAGAACGGCAAGCGCCAAGGCAATCCGGATGTCGATCCACAGAAAGATCCAGGCCAGAAATGCGGCCAGGAACGCAAAATAATGCAGCGTGCGGTTTACCGGATTCCGGTGCTCCTCCAAATAATTTTTCATATCCCGTCTGATGCGCCCCAAGTTCATTCAACGACTGTCCTCCCGTTTCCGGTTGTTCTCCGCTGCTGTTTCTGCACCTGTCTTTCTACTTTACCATTGAACGGTCCTGTTAGGGTATATTTTCCTTCCCCGCCTGCCCGCCCCGCGAATAACGGCAAAAAGAAAAATCCGCAGCGAGTGCGGATTTCAATTTCAACAAGAGATTGCGGGTAAGATTTGGCCAAAAAAGTTCAATAAACCCCGTTTATTGAATCAAAGCCGCCGCGTCGCGCGACACCCAAACTTTATTTTTGATCAGCAGGGTCGGCGTGCTAAGCTTGATCGTCTTGCCGTCCGTCAGAGCGATATTTTTGTCTACCGGGAGCTTGATCGTCTTCGTTCCTTTCGTCACGACGACGACCGGGTTTTCCTTATCCGATTTGTCTACGGTCACTTTGGCTCCTTTGGCCTCCAGGTCGCTTGCCGGAAGGAACAGCTTGTTTTCCAGCGCGGGCAGGTCCAGTCCCAGAATCAGTTGGAGGTATTTGCCGACGTCGGTGTTCTCGACCACGCCGCTTCCGGCATAATCTGTAGGAAGAAAATCATTCGGATGGTAAGCGAACAGTCCGACCTCTTCCGAGGTATGGTCACCGGTGGAGAACGAAACGCCTGCCCGCTCTCCCAATATGCCGCCGATCACCGGAGAGAGATTGTCTTTCAGCCCTTTCTTGACGGCTTCCTCTTCTTCCTTCGTCAGATCGGATAGCCCGTATTCCTCCTCGAGCATCTTCTTGTAGTTGGATTCGTTAATTCTGCCTTCCAGCCCGTAGCTCGTATGTTTGGCCTTCGTAAAGATAGGCTGAAGATCCTTCATCGTGTCATAGTTGGTCATATTGAGTCCGCCCGTGGCATGATCGGATACCGAAATAACGGCGGTGTTTCCGTCTTTTTTGGCAAAATCAATCGCCGCTTTCAGGGCACGGTCAAAAGCCTGCGTCTCGGTAACGATGCCGACCGGGTCGTTGTCGTGTCCGAACCAGTCGATCTGGCTCGCTTCTACCATTAGGAAAAAGCCGTTTTCGTTCGAAGAAAGCTTGTTGGCCGCGATCGTCGTCATTTCCGCCAGGGTAGGCTGCTTCTGCGGGTCCAGGTCAAGATCGGCGTCGAGCGCCCCCTCGTTAAAAAGGCCCCAAATCTTGTTCGTCTGCGAACTGAGCAGATCAATTCGGCTCGTCGCATATTCGTAGCCGTTTGCTTTCAGCACGTTGGTGAGATCTTCCCCGTCCTTGCGGTTGATTTCTTTATCGCCCGGCACGAGATAACCCGATCCGCCTCCCAGGACGAGATCCACGCCGCTGTATACCATCTGCTCCGCGATGGAATGAGCGTTGTCGCGGCTTTCCGCGTGGCTGGCGAAAACCGCCGGCGTAGCGTCCGTAAGCTCGCACGTGAACACAAGTCCCGTGCCCTTGCCCTTCAGGCGGGCCCCTTCCAGGAGAGTCGGCAGTGGCTTGGCCGCTTCCCGTTCGCGGGGCTTGTCGATGAACGGCATCGTGACCTTATCCGGCGAGATCGATACCGTCTCGCTCTTCACTTTATGACCGGTTGCGTAAGCCGACGCGCCCGCAGCCGAGTCCGTCGTCAGCGAATCCGACGCGTACGTCCGGACGAGCCCTTTGAAATAAGCGTCCATCTCCAAAGGCTTGCCGCCCTGGACCCATCTCGTCAAATTCACGTCCGACAAGCTCATGCCGTCCGTAATAAACAAAATCACGTTTTTGACTTCTTTCTTCTCCGCCGGCAAAGCACGGCCTGACTGCGCATGTCCCGTACCGGTCCCCAGACTGCCGCACAGCAGAGCCGAAGTCAGAAGCATCCCAAGCATATTTTTAGCCATTTTTTACCTCCTGAACCGTTATGTAGTAATTCACTCTTTCATTATAAGCGAATTTAGTTCCGTTTTCTGCACATATCTTCCAACAAGGAGAAAAAGCCACCTTATTTTGCGGTTCTTTTTTCGTTCTATTTTTGTTTTTTTATGTGATTTAGGCCGAAAGGGTTAAAAAGAAGCCGGAGGACACGCTAAACTGAGTAGGACACCCACGGAGCGAGGAGGAGTTCATTTGAAAAACGTCTGTTATGACTGCGGTTCTCTGCATATCAGCCGCAAGGAGCTCGCTTACACGAGTATGCCGTCGCGCCACACCCACGATGCTTTCGAAATTATGTATCTCGTATCCGGTCAATTGTATTATTTTATCGGGGACAAAACGTACCAGGTCGTAGGCGGCGTCCTTCTGTTCATTAACGCCAATGTGCCGCATCAGTTAGTCAACGCGGGCGAGGCCGTCTTCGAGCGCGTTACGCTGCTGTTCAAAGAGGAGTTTCTGCACGATTTTTTCCGTCTGAAAGACGGCGGGGATCTTCTGTCTTTTTTCTCTGCGGACTTCCATGCCGTTAACCTTTCCGGATATGAGCAGACCTTTACAGAGGAGCTTTTTCATAAAATGCTCCACGAAGGCGTCCGCAAGCAGATAGGGTTCGAGCAGTATCAGAAAGTGCTGCTGATGGAGCTGCTGCTGTTTATGAACCGCAAGGTGCGCGAAGCGGACCGGGAGCAGGCTGGGAGCGGCGCATTGCCCACCCACAAAAAAATTTACGCCCTCGTGGAGTACATAAACAGCCGCTTTTACGAGCGGCTTACGCTGGAAGATCTATCGCAAACGTTCGAAATCAGCCCTTCCCATCTCAGCCGCACCTTTAAAGAAGTGACCGGCTATACCGCAATCGAATACATCAACACCGTCCGGATCAAAAAAGCGTGCGCCCTGCTCAGGGAAACAAGCTGGAAAGTGCTCGAAATCTGCGAGCGCGTCGGCTTTGACAGCCTGACTCATTTCGGCAGAACCTTCAAGCAGATGACAGGCTGCTCGCCCGTCCGTTACCGCCGCAGGCAGCCGTGAGCGGCGAGGCGGACGGGCGGGGATGGCCAAATAATCCGCCGGGATTGCGGCGGATTGGAAGGCGGCGCCGTTTGGCGCCGAGGCGCCGCTGGCGGACGGGCGAGCGGACGGGCCGCAAAACGGCGAGGACGGAAAGCCCCCGGATGGACGGCAAAAAATCCGCCTGACTCCGGCGGATTGGTAGGCGCCGTTTGGCGCCGAGGCGGGCCGCTGGCGGCGGGGGCGGCCCGCAGGGGCAAGGCTTCGCGTCAATCACCTAGAGATTGACGCTCTTCATGCTCGCTTCCGGGTACCTGGCACCGGAAGCCGCTCCCTTAGGCGCCGCCTCGTCGATGCGGGCGGCTTCTTCCGCGGTCAGGCCGACGGCGAGGGCCTGAACGTTCTCCTCCAGATACACGGCTCGCTTCGTGCCGGGGATCGGGACAATGTCTTCGCCCTGCGCCAGCAGCCAGGCCAGCGCCAACTGGGAAGGCCGGCATCCCTTCTCGCGGGCGATTTCCTCGATCCGCTTCACGAGATCGAGATTTCTCCGGAAGTTATCGCCCTGGAAACGGGGCGAGTAGCGGCGGTAATCGTCCTCCGCCAAATCTTCAAACGTCCGGATTTGTCCCGTGAGAAACCCTCTTCCGAGAGGACTGTACGGGACGAATCCGATGCCGAGCTCGCGGACGACCGGCAGGATCTCGTCCTCCACGTCCCGGCTCCACAGCGAATATTCCGTCTGCAGCGCCGTGACGGGATGAACCGCGTGAGCGCGGCGGATCGTTGCGGGAGCGGCCTCGGACAAGCCGATGTAGCGGACCTTGCCGGCGCGGACCAGCTCGGCCATGGCGCCGACCGTCTCTTCTATCGGGGTACCGGGATCTACCCGGTGCTGATAGTAGAGGTCGATGTAGTCGGTGCCGAGCCGGCGCAGGCTCGCGTCGCAGGCTTCCCGGACATATTCCGGGCGGCCGCTCACGCCGAGGAAAGCCCCGTCCGGACTGCGCATATTGCCGAATTTGGTGGCGATGACCGCCTCGCTGCGGCGGTCCTTCAGAGCTTGTCCGAGCAGCTCCTCGTTACGGCCTACCCCGTACATGTCCGCCGTATCCAGAAACGTCACGCCAAGTTCGAGCGCGCGGTGAATCGTGCGAACGGATTCGGCTTCGTCCCGTCCGCTGTAAAAATCCGACATGCCCATACATCCCAAACCGATTGCGGACACTGTCAGTCCGCCGCTTCCAAGCTTTCTCTGATCCATCCTAGATTCCGCCTCTCCCGTTTTTCCTGAAATAATGTCAGTGATTCAAAAAGGGCTGGATTTCCGCCTTGCCGGCGTGCAGATTATAGAACGAATCCAGCCGCAGGTCCTTGACCAGATACAGGAGGAGGTCATCGTCCACGCGGACCATCTCTCCGGCGGCCGCCTCCCGGTTGCCCGACATGAGGCCGTTGCCGTCCGGGACGTAGCCTCTCCTGCAGTAAATCCTCTGCGCCGCCCCGTAGTCCTTGTAGAGTCCGACTCCCAGCCCGATCCGGTGAAAATCTTCGCTTGCCAGCGCCTCGAACTGCTCCAGCAGTTTGGTTCCGATTCCGCTCCGGCGGTAGTCGGGAAAAACATTCAAATCATTGATTTCGGGAATCCGCCGGTCCCGGAAATACGCATACTCCGATTCCACCTTCAAATGGCCGCAGCCGACCAGCGTCTCTTCCACGAAAGCGAGCAGGGTGACACGGGTACCCAGCACATTTTCATGAAGGCACTGATCGTAGTAGGCGACCTCCCGGTGCAGCCCGTGCTTGCGGAAAGCCTGCATCCAGATCACCTTAAGCTCCTCGCTGTCGAGCGGCTTGACTAAAATATTCATGCCCCCACCCTTTCTGTATCCATTGCTGCTGTCCTCTTTTATTCCAGATGCTTCGTACAGTTGTATAAACCGCAAGTCCAGTCCCGGTCATCCAGAACTAAAGTCGTGACCGATGTGTTCGTTAAATGTCCGTCGTACTCGGAATCGGGCAGCAAATGTTTCAGCATCGTCCGGATAAAGGAGCCGTGGCTGACGATCAGTATCCTTTTCCCCTTATGCCTGCTCAAAACCTCGTCCAGAAAAGAGCGGCCCCGGGTTATGACGCTTTCCGGCTTTTCTATGCCCAAGTCAAGCTCTCTCCATCCCGCACCCCACTTCGCGATACGTTCCTGCTCGGTTGTCCCCTCGATTTCTCCCCCGCCCGCTTCACGGATTCTTTCGTCGCTCCACACCGGAATTCCGGCCCGGCCGCCGATTCTGTCCGCCGTCTGTTTTGCGCGGAGCAAATGGCTCGAATACACATAGTCCCACTTCTCCGACCCGATCCGTTCCGCCAGCTTTTCCGCATCGGCCAGCCCGTCTTCATCGAGCGGAATATCCGAGCTTCCCTGCGCTCTTCCTTCTTTGTTCCAATGTGTACTCCCGTGCCTTATAAATCCGATTGTCGTCATGTGTACCGCTTCCCTTCCTGGTTAAAAAAAACTATCCTTCCCGGACCAGCCATGTCTTCGCAACTTCGGGATCGCTGAAAAACGAGACAGGGCGTTTTAAAGGCGGATCGAGCCTGTTCAGCCTTTTCTTTAATTTGAGCTTGCTCCCGAAGGAACAGCCCACGAGGGTCAGCTTGTAAATATGCGCGTTAAGACGTCCGATATGGTCGACAAAAGCCGCGATAACGTCATCACTCAGTCGTGTTTCGTAAAAATCGACCCAAATTCTCAATTTCTGGCTTCTCTGCCCGATAAACTGTTCTTCCTCCAGCATCAGCTTGAACAGTCCTGCCTCATCTTGGAAGAAGCTCCCGTACTTTAAGCAGTGAATCTCGCCCCCTTTATAGTAATACGGAAAAAGGGAACCTCCCGGCGATTTGATACTGTACATTCCGCTGCCTCCTTCTGTTCGTCGTAATAAGCGGGTCATCCCGCGCCTCCGGCCTGTACCCTCCATCCGGCTTGCCGGGAATAAAAAAGACGAGAAAACCTGCCTTGTCTTAGGTTTAGTCGTCTGGTCTTTGCCCGGAAGCCTCTTCAGTCGTGCGATGGAGTAAACCTGCCGTGGATAGCTTACACGATACTCAGGTATCTCTCTTGAATAATGTGAATATGATGCCGCTCGTGTCCGGCTATGATCGCCGCGAGCGCTCTGGCGGATATGAGGCCGTTATTGGCCGTTCCCGTCCGGAGCCAGGCTTCCTCCATAATGCCGCGCAGTAAAGTCAGCGTGGAGCAGCGGACGGCGGAGTAATCCTTGAGAATGTCGGACAGGCCGCTTGCCGCAAAAGACGCCCCGGCCATATACTCATTCTCGTCATAACCCGGAAGCGGCGTCCGGTCCCCTCTCGCGATACAGAGCATGCGGTAGGCCATGATCCGTTCCGTATCCGCCACGTGGCCCAATACTTCCTTGATGCTCCACTTGCCCGGAGAGTACTTGCGGTCCCCGGTTTCTTCCGTAAGGGACTGCATCAATTCGGTCGTGGTTTGAAGCTGTTCGACTAGAATCTCGGCAAGATTGCCCTCTTGAACCAGCTTAACGTAAGTTTCATAGTACGCCGGATATTCTCCAAGCGGCGGTTTTGTAAGTATGGACTCACTCCTTTTTACTCCGGCCCGGTCAAATGTTTGACAAATCGGTAGCCGTTCACTTCATAACCCGATTCCTTGTAAAAGGAATGGGCTTTATCCCGTTTAACGCCCGAAACAAGCCAGCTCCCCTTGCACTCATGGCGAATGGCCAACTGTTCGGCATAATTCATGAGAATCCGGCCGATTCCTCTGCCTCTTTCCTCTTCGTCGACGACAATCACCGAAATTTCCCCGTAGCGGGACACCTCTTCCAGATTCTCGCGGATTCTGAATCCAAGCGCTGCCCGTACCCGGCTGTTTTGCTCATATACGTACAAAGAATCGAAGGGACTGATTGCCACAAACTCCAGACGGTTTGCCATATCCGCTCCGGTGACTTCCCCGCCGCTCAGCTGCGACATAAGCCCGCTCAACGCAAGGCAGTCCCGCTCTTCCGCTTCCCTGATGATGTATGCCATGCTGCCCTCCCTCTACAATCCGCCGTCTTCAAAAATCCATTTCTCTCCGAATCCCATCCCGTTCCCTGCGGGAGACTGGTTATGGATGTCATTCATAGTGTTGACTCCCCGGTACCAAGCAGTCCAAGTTAAATCATTTTTTAAGTAAGTGACCCGGTAAAGTTTATTGTATTTACCCGCCTCGGCGGCGAACGGAGTTTTGTCGGAATCGTCCATGCTAATTTCCCGGATTTCCTGAACTTCTCCCCCGCGTGCCATAATAACTGTTTTTATTTCCTGTCTGAGAACTTGATCCATTAGGGCTACCATACCGAAAAAAACAGGCGTGTTTATGAGGAAGATTCCTATAATAATGCCTACAAACACAGCTTGCTTCTTACGGAACACCATGGCGAGAACAAGTCCGGTAACAAGCACGAGTACAAAAACGATTGTCAAAGCTGTCAACATCCGGCCCCTTCGCTCCTTTTCACAACATCAAGTCCGGACGCATACGGCTGAGGTCCGCGCAGGGATGCAGGGGTTGTTAGCTTTCTGCCGTTCACCTGTACTAGGATCGTACGCAAATCTCCGGCATTTGTTTCGCTGCCGCCTGTAATTCCGCAAAACGGCCCGGTGAAGCAGCTCTCCTTTCTATTGCCCGGGTGGACCGGGTGGCCGATCCTTCTCCGAAGCCATGCGGTTCAGCGTCTCGTATATTTTGCGCAGATAGGCCGTAATCGTGATCAGACTCATCAGAATAAACCCGAGCATAATGAACGTGACGACTTCCCCGGTAAAAAAAGAGACGACGGCCAGCACGACAACAAGCACGGTATTGATCACGTTGTTCGTCAAGCTGCCAACTCCTTTTCGTTGTATGCTTTTTCTATTTCAATCTGCGGTTCACTTCCAAACCCGATCTAATTTGTCGGCATAAAAAAGAATGGCTTTTTTATATGAAGCGATTCCTTCGTCCCCGCTCGTTTCGCCCAACTGCCGGAGCATAAGCTCCATGGCTTGCGCGTGTTCCCCCAGGTTATACAGCGTCATCGCGTAAAAAACCTGAAATTCCCGGGCTTCCGGGTATTCCCGGATTGCCTGACGAAAGCACGTCCGGGCCGATTCGTACTCGCCCAGCGTCCGGTAAGTGCTGCCGAGACCGAGCCAGGCGCCCCGTCTCTCTTCGTCCGCGAGGCCAAGCTCCAGCGCCTTCGCATAAAAAGGCGCGGCTTCCTTTTCCAGTCCCATGGCGTCATGAATCCAGGCGCACTGGTACCAATTGGATGGAACGAGCGGCTCTTCCCGGACAAGACCCAGCAGCAAAGTCTGTGCTTCCGCATGCCGCCCCGCTTCTCTCAGCCGGATGGCTTCTTCCAGCTTAGTCATGGTCCTCTTCCTCCCGGTTGTGGTTTGAACAAGCCGGCTATTTAAGCCGGGGCCGGATGCTTTTATCGAAAACGCGCTGGGTTTTGACCGGCTCGAATCCCATCTGCTCGTAAAACGAAACCGTGTCCTGCCGGTTTACGTTCATCCTGACGCGCAGCCGGCCTAGTGCGGCGGAGCTTGTCCATTCCCCGCATCGTTTTACGAGTGACCGCCCGATTCCCTGTCCCCGGAATTTCCGGTCCACGATTAATCCCGCGATTTCGGCGAAGGGCTCGGATTCCAGCAGGCAGCGGGCATGGGCGTGAATCCAGCCGATGACCTCTCCATCGTATTCCGCCGTGAGGATGACGTGATCGGGCAGAGCCAGGATGTGTCCGAGCCTCTCCGCAAGCCGGTTTTCGCCGGCGGGATAGCCAAGCTGAGCGGACAGCCGGGCCATGCCGGGAGCATCGGAGACAACCGCTTGTCTGTACACCACGTCCCCGCTGTTTGTTACAAAAGCATCATATTCGGTCATGTACGTTCTCCTAGATCAGCTTGTAATAAAAGATCGTCGTGTGCAGGCTCCCGTCGGACGATTTGGCGAAATGCGGGATGCGGCCCGCCTCCACATACCCGAATGACTTGTACAGCTTGTTGGACGCGTCTCCTTCACGGGTATCCAGCACCAGAAGCGACCTTCCCTCCTCCGCCGCCGTTTTCTCCAAAGCCTGCATCAGCATATGAGCGACGCCCTTTCTGCGGTATTCGGGATGAACCATCAGCTTGACGACTTCCGCCCGGTGTGCGGCATTTCTTTTCATCGCCAAGTGTAGCTGGACGGTCCCGACAATTTTGCCGTCGCATACGGCGTTCCAGGCCAATACGCCGGGTTCTATCACTTTTTTCCAGTAAGTGTTCGCGTCATCCCAGCTCAACGGCGGCAAAAATCCGATCGAAGCTCCATCCTCCACTACCCGGATCAGCAGCTCGGTCAAATCGTTCAGAACGCCCGCCTCCATCGATTCCAGTTCATGAATCGTCACTCCATGTGTCATAGTCGTGAACCTCCTTGCGGCCTTCGGCCGTATATTTTGACGTGATTCATGCGTGTTTCCGTCCCTTCTACAACGTATAAAAAAGGCTACGGTCCTCAAGAAAAGGAACGCAGTAATTTTTGCAAAAAGCAGGCATCCTCTCTTTCATCCACGGATGCTTGTCGGGATTATGTAAGTGAAACGAATAAAAACCGAAAATCGACAGAAGCATAAACCCCTCCAACAGATCGAGCCGCTCCGTAACGGCGCCGGGCCGGACAAGCGAGTAACCCTCCAGCAACGAATCCCTCAACTCGGTTTTCATGGTGAGCGCGCAGCCCGCCAGATCATACCCGTAATACCCGTGCCCGAACAGGCAGAAATCAATGAGCGAAAAGCCCTGCTCCGTCACGATCAGGTTGCCTTTATTGATATCGGCGTGAATCAGTCCCCAAGAACTCCCGGACCGGCTGTGCCGTTCAAGCTTGTCCGCTATGCGCGTAAACGTCCGTCCGACGATCTCAAGGTCCTCTTCCCTGAAAAGGTCCATGGACAGCCCCGACCGGATTCGTGCAAGCATCTCCTCATTCTGTTCCACACCCGCGTAGCGGGGTCTCCTCAATTCGGCAGCCCCGGCGTATGTTTGCGAAAATCGGTGCATGATACCGAGCTGCCGGCCGAGCCCTTCCACCATCTCCCGCGAAAATGACTCTCCATGCCCGACATCCCGGCCTTCGATCCATTCGAGGAGGGTACAAAAGACGCCGGATTGGGCTCCGGATTCCGCACCAAGGTTCACAGACGTTACCCACTCGCCCGCATGGCTTGCGACCGGTTTCTGCACCCGCATTCCCGTAGCGGCGCCAAGATCCGCCAGCCACTGCATTTCCGCATGCAGCCCTTCCCGGGAATGCTGCAGTCCGTGCAGCTTGTCCGTAACCGGTTTATGTATCCGGAGCAGGTAAGATTGTCCCGTGGTGCCGTCCGTTACCCGGTAGGTCATGTTTTCGTTGTGCCGGATAAACCGTACGGACGGTTCACGGACCGGGTAAGCGGCCAGAATAGCGGACAGCGGGACCTTTTCATTCATGAATGTTCTCCCTTTCCATCGGTTCTTCTGTATGTCCCTTCCATATATACCTTATATACCTTCGATGTGCACATTCGCCTTCCTCTTTCCGGGTCATAAAAAAAGAGGATATCCGAACCGGTAAAAGTCCACATATCCTTCCTAATGATACCTACCGTATGAGCGACCCGCTTAGTTTTAGAAACAAGTGTACGAGCTGATCCGCCGCAGATCGATTCCGAAATAGACCCAACTGAACCCCGTCCACCGGAAGCCGGCCACCGAAGTGCGGCCGACAAAAGTCGGGAAGTACCAGAACCGCGTGCCGTCATTCAACCAGATGAACGTATTGCGGAACAGACAGCCGACGATGCCGCCCGGGTCAACCGCAAAGGGAGCCACCTGCGGCTCGAACTGCGGCGGGGGCGCCGTCGGCGCCTGCTGGCCGGGGCTGCCCCCCGGGAATCCCGGAGGCCCCGGAGGAGGCGTGCCCGGTCCCTGTTGTCCCGGAAACGGGAAGAACGGCCCTTGGCCCGGTCCGCCTCCCGGTGACGGAAAGAACGGCCCCATCGTGCCGAACGATCTCTGGCCGTCTTGAGTCCCCTGACTTCCTTGCGGCTGTGTAAACGATCCTTGAGGGAAGAAAAATCCCATGCTGCTTTCACTCCTCTTCCTTAAGTAGGCTCCTATACTGTATGCCGGGACGGATGCCGGGGACTGGGCGGAAGCGGATTAAAATTTACGGAGACCGATCTGCCTGCAGGCCGATACCATTCAGGCAGTCATATACGGTGTTACCGAACGTTCGAATGTCATCCAGGTAATTGTAGCCGCCGGGATTCGGTCCTGTCTGGTTATACATCCGAACCGCAACGGCTTCCTTCTCGGGAATAACAAGACAGGCGCAGCCCGTACTTCCGAGAGATTGATAAGAACCGACAGGAAGCTCTTGACCCAGTTCCGTCAAGGATCGCGGCCGGTCCTGCACGAACCAGAAAAATCCGTTTCTCGGCAGAGCTTCCCCGAGCCCTTCCGGACTGATGATTTCGGCGGTCTGCTCCCATACCGGACGAGGGACCAGCTGCATCTCGTTCCACATGCCTTTGGACAGATGAAGCTGTCCCCAGAAAGCAAGCTCTCTGGCGCTGACGAACATGTTTATGTCTGTGCCTTCATCGCTTGAATAAGCTTCATTCAGCCAAACGAGCCCGTCCGTTTTGTGTTTGCGCCAGCCCGTTTCCGTAAATCCGCCGGGACGGAATACCTTTTCGTTCAATAGCTGTGCAAGAGGCTTTCCGAACACTTCTCCGATCATGCGGATCAGCAGGTTAACGCCCACATTGTTGTAAGCCCAGTCCGCTCCGGGAGGAAATATCCGCTTTTGCGGACTCGCAAGACCGTGCGTGTGGGTGAGCAGATGCCGGATCGTCGTGCCTGCCAGCAAGGCGCCGTCCGGATCGGCCATATAGTCCGAAACCGGATCATCCAGGCCGCCGATCCGTCCCTCGTAAATGGCCAGAGAGACGGCGAAGCCCAGGTAGGTTTTTCTTACCGAAGCGACGTTAAATCGGGAATCCGCCCCGACCGCACGACTGCCTGGAGAGAAGCCGTGTGTGCCCGAGTACCATTCGTTAACGACGGTTCCGCTATGCAGAATATAGACGGCGGCCGCCGAAGCCTCAATCTTCTCCTTTACTTCGAGGACATATTGATTCAGCGGAGAAAATGCATCTCTGCGGCGAAGTTCAAGACTCTGTTCGTTATCCATGGGTCATCTCCTTCCCGGACTATCTCTTTATCACGGTATCACACTTCCAAATTCAGCTGGCGAAGCTTCCATCTATATGAATTCCTCTTGTGAATATAAATTAACATTAGACTCGGGCAATAATACTGGAGGCTCTCCATTTGAGGCTTTTCAGGCTGTCGAGAAACGTTTTTACAAAGTTCCAGGCGCTTTTGTGATATTTTCCGAGAAATTCCCAATCCATAAACGGATAATTATACACAATGAAGTAATATCCTGATATATGTAAAATTTAATTGCATTCCAATAATACCCTATAGGCGGTTTTACGTGAAGTCTCGGCAGTCTAACAAAACAAGCCGGCCCCGATACGGTGCCGGCTTGTTTTGTTTCTTTTCGTTGCTTACTTAATGGGGGATTGGCCTTCATGGAAACCGGTTAAGTTTCTACGCAAATGGGCCTGCTATTTCTTTTTGTGGTAATGGTACCCGCTGCATAACCCTTTTTGTTTAGATTTCGCGGAGCAGTTGTGGCCCCCGTTTTTGTCTAATCTTCCGGGATGCGCGTAAGCCGAAGCGGATGTAGCCATAACGACCACAATAGCGACGATAAAAATAACCGTTTTTTTCAATGTTCTCACCTTATGTACACCCTATATGCAGGGCTTAATGGAATTCTATCCCATTCTAAACCAGTTTCAAAAATCGGGATACGATTTGGCCCTACAATTTATCAATTCTTTAGAATTTATACCGCCCCAGCGGTCAATTTGTCAATCATTCCTAAAACTAAAGAGAGGGAATGACCCCTCTCTTTTTAACGCGCTTTAACTTTACTATACTATTTGATAAGACGAGCATTTACCCAATCGGCATGGTCACTATCAATACCATCTCCACCATCTGTTACTTTAAGTTTTAGCTCATTCTTTCCGGAAAGATTAACGTTTACCTCTTTTGCCTCTGTAGTTTTATTCATTTTACCGCTAGAGAATACAACTTGATTGTCTACAAGAACTTGGAACTCCACTGCAGCTACAGAACCTACCTCACTATCTACCCCAACTAGCGCGGCAAAGGATGTGTACTTTCCATCCAGTTTGTAGACAATTTCACTGTTAGCATGTGTGCCCAAACCTTTTGTATAGGCCTTGTCATTTAACTTAAGTGTATTTCCATCAACACTACGATCTTTTCGGATGGTTCCCCAACCTATTGTGGCAGAAAACCAATTTATATCGCTGAGATACGTTGTAACAGGTTGCTCTGTTTCAAAGATTTTAATTTCACTTGCAGATGCAAAACCATTTGTCCCGCCACCTTGAGGTACTTCAAGTCGAACATATTTAGCAAGCGTAGGCGGGAAAGTTACTGTCTTCTCTGTTTTATCTTTTGCCCAAGTGCCTGTGGCAACCTCAGTGAAGGATACCCCATCAAGACTAGTTAGGATTCTATATTTTGTAATAATGCCATTTTCTTGAGTTTGTCGTGGTAGATAGGTTAGTTTGGTGAATGTTGAGGGATTTAAGTACTTTGCTGTAATGTTGTAAGGAAACTGATTGGGTTTACTCCATTCGCTGTGCCACAAAGTATTTGTATTTCCGTCAAATGCATATGCTGCCGCATTATTTTCACCTGAAGTCTCTTGGCTGTTCGTTGTTGCCGCAATGATACCCCCAATACCTTTTACCTTATCCATTCCATCAGTCGGTTTAATGATGTTATACTCTGACCCAAACCATATAGGAGCAGTTAAAAGAGGTAAATTTAATGATTTAATCTTGTTTCGTGTGTCATCTGTTGCAGGCAAACCCCATTTATCAAAGAAAGGCGTCAAGTCATAGTGAGCTACTTTTGAAGTGTTTAGAATAAATGCCTGTATTCTTTGATCATCTGTAGTTGGCAGTTCAGTTTTTGCCAACTCACGATATAATCGATGTAAATCCGGGTAGAAGTTATCCCCAAAAGCAAGATTAAGTTGCCAAAACATTTCTAATTTTGAATTAGAGTCTTTAAAATTCTTGGTTGGCTGATCTACAAAGGAGAAAGCGGCTAAGTATTCGCCTTGCGACCTTACAGGCTCAGCAGGTTTAAGCACCTTCTTAGCAGCTAGAGTATAAATATTTACTGTCACTTCAAACACATCAGCCCAATTCCAAGGCCCTTGTTGTCTCAAATGACCTGCCTCATGATACTGCCCCCACCCCATTCTTGTAAGGTTTAAGGCATCCGCATTGGCTCCATTCCTTGTAGGCATAATCGCCCCATCCCAAGTTGCTATTGCATAATACGATCCTGTGTCAAATGGTGATTCAATAAAGCCAATCAAATGTTTGTCTAAATGATGTCTAGGATCAGAATCAGAATCTGATAATCCCGAAATTTTATCCTGTGCTGCAATAAACTTATCATAAGTCTGTAAAACAGGAACCGGGTCTTGATTCAAGATATGGTCTCTAGCAGAAGCATATGTGAAGACTAAGAGAGCTTTTTCTGATTGAAGAACAACAGAAGGTGCATTAGGATAAGCACTCATCATTGCCTGCCAATCCGCTTTTGTGTTCTTGCCTAATACAAAGAACGGAACAGGACTGCCCCCGCTCACTACATTTATCTGAATACTACCTTCATTGTTGCTGTTATCAAAAGACAACAAACCGCCATTTGGTGAGGAAATCGTGTTTTTACCCGCTTTTAATGGATAGCTGATCGCCCACTCTTTATCATGACGATGTGTCCCAATAATCGCTGTAATTGGTTTATCGCCTGAGACTTCAATCTCAATTTGTTCATTGGCTTTTGCATATAAACCTGTTGGCTGAAATATTTTTCGACCATCCGCATACCCCTTCGCTCTACGCTCCCGCTCGCCTTCCGCCCATATATCTCCAAGGGCTTTTACTTCAAAATTTCGCTGAACAACAAGATTACTTTGCTGTGTGACGGCTGCCTCTGAAGTTTGGGCTAGTACCCCAGATGGCGAGACAGGTACTACAACTGTTGTTGCTGTTACCACCATTAGAGATAAAATCTGAAGTGACTTCTTAAGTTTTCTCATCAAATCCCTCCCAAAATAAATTAAATTTATGCATAGCCAGCATTTAAATGCCGGCATATCCATCTTGGTATGTATTAAATAAATTTCAGACTAATAGAACACGATTTCATTCCACTTTTTACCATTTGTAAAATAACACCATTTATCTCTATTTCTTCAATACCATCTTTATTCTTCTTTCAAAATAAAAAAACTCACAACGTAAGTTGTGGGTTTTTTTCAGAGATACAAATGTTGGAATCTCTTTATTTGTCCAAAACTCCTTAGAGGTAAGCGTCAAATAGGCGGGGGCTATTTGACGCTTACGCGGCTTCGAGCTGCGCAGCGAAGCTGCAGCCCGCTCCTGGTTGTTCTTCAGGAAGCGCCGGTTCGGCACGACGGCAACGACGGCCAACTGCAGTTGGCATGCCAGTCTAAGTCTATTTGCTAGCCCTCTTTCACCAGCGCATCGATAGCGGACTTACCCTCCATATCCTTAGAAAGCTTAATCACTTGTTACATCAATGAGATCACGTTATAATTCACTCATTTCTTTATAAAACAAAAGAGGATGAGTACCACGCATAAGGGGATATCCCTTTTACATGACTCATCCTTTTTTATAACGTCTACCCTTGTATTCAATTGCTTATTGCTATTGGTTTTATTGGACTTCCTCCACCTTTAATGTTACAGAGTAAGAACTTCCTTTTTTATCTATTGATACCGACTGCGGCTTCAAGTGCGGGATGTGATCGCGCATAACGGTAGTCCTCTATAGCCTGCGGAGCCTGCCGAGCTTTTTTAGTTTGTGGCAGGACTGTCTTCCGATGTCCCGTCCAGACCCACCACAAATAAATGTACCTTCTTATCGGCCGGGTTCACGTAGGAGATGGAATAAAAGTGCAGCTTATCGTTTTTCCAGCCGATAAATAAACTCGCTCCGACCTTTTTGTTGTTCAAGCCTTCGTAATCGATTACGTGGTCCGGAGTCCCCTCGGGACGCTCGTATCCGGCCTCTTTGAAATAGTCAACTTTCGAAAAAGAATCGCTGCCGTTTTCAACATCTCCGTTATCAGTGGCATTTTCAAGTTTTACTTGGAGCCGGGCCGCCACTTCTTCCCGAGACAAGCCTGGCTTCAATTTCTCTTTGATCTCGGCAATTTTTTGCGCGATCTGCTTGTCTCTGTCAGACTCGCCGGATTGCGGAGGGGAAACAGGGACGTCTTTGCCGGGAACGGATGTGATCGCGATCGTTTTCGCATCATTATTCCACTGGACTTGTCCGCCCATCGCCTCCACGACCGCTTTGGCCGGAACGTAGGAAGTCCCGTCGATAATGACCGGGGCCAGCTCACTCCCTTCCCCGTTTTTCGGGGTCCAGGCTTCATTGTTGAGCGTAATCTTGATAGCAGGATTCAGATAGGCTTCGATTTTCTCCACTCCGCCGGAGGCATAACTGGTCGCCCCCAACACGGCGGCTAATCCGCATGCACCCAATAGGGTCATGTACTTCTTTTTCATCATTTTCTCTCCTTCTCCTTGGTTTTCTGAAAGGAGTGACCCCTTCCTTAAAACGATCCAGAAATAAGTGTAGCACAATACAACTGTTTATTTTTAACAAAATTGTAAATTCAGATGTCTAAAACAGGTCTTTAAACAGCGTGTTCTTAAACCTCGACCATTCCGCTTTGCTGATACGGGTAGTCGATCTGTTCCTTCACTTGGTCCGCAGCTTCCCGCCCGGCGAGCATTTCGACCACATAGAGTCCTAAATCAATGGAAGCCGATACCCCTCCGCCCGTGACGACATGGCCGTCCTTGACGATTCTGGCCCGGACCACTTCCTTGCAATACGGTTCCAGCAGCTCATAAGCTTTCGGATGCGTGGTTGCTTTCCGGTTCTTCAGAAATCCGGCCGCCCCGAGCAAAAGCGAACCCGTGCATACCGAAACCACGTGTTTGACTTCTATCGCCTGACTCAGCCAGTCCACGAACTCCTTCTGAAACCTGAGCTTTCTCGTCCCGAGACCGCCCGGAACAAACAGCAGGTCATACTCCGACAGGTCCGGTTTTATTTTGCCGGCACGGATCGTCAAGCCCTGCTCGTCCTTTACCTCTGGCGCAAGCGCACAAATATCCCATGTCGTTCCTTTCGTCTTGTCGAACAGGCGGAGCCGGTTGACGACATCGTAGAAGCCGATAAAATCCAGAAACGTGATTCCGTCAAACACGACAAATGCGATTTTCATTCCTATACCTCCTCATGGAAAAAACTCAGATTAATATATATAAAACAGAATTATTTCTTCTAAAAATCCGTGCAGATGGCCCTGAAGCTCGCCATCTCTTACCGTTATGTATTCAAGGAAACTGACCCGCCGGACCAGGAAGAACGCACCCCGGATTCATCGAAAACCGAGCCTTTTCAGGAAGCGGAAGAGGATGCCCGATCAGACGACGGACGGTCCGCAATTTGCGCGAAAGTTTGGCCGATGTCCCTGATTAAAGAAGCCGAATCATAAATCGAAATTCCGATATTTCCGATTTCTTCCTTCCCCTTCTCGTACACGCCGGAAACGGCATCTTCCACCATGATCGCTTTAAAGTCGCGCTCGCTCGCCTCGTACATGCTCGTCCTGGGACAGTTCGGGAAATTACAGCCCGTAAAAATAAGGGTGTCGATGCCCCGCTCTTTCAGGAAATTTTCCAATTTCGTGTTGTAAAAAGCTCCCCAGCGGGGTTTGTATAGAACCCACTCCCGCTCACCGATCGCCTGGATCTCTCCGCCGAGCAGCGCCTCGAACCGCAGCTCCTCCGCATGGGGCGGTTTTATCGCATCCGCGAGATCCGCGCCCCAAGTCCCGGGCGCTGCGATAGCCGCTCCCGCCTCGATCATTTCTTTGCGGCACAGATCCGCATTGGAGCCGTCCCGTTCGTAAATCCGGATCACGTGGATAACCGGGATGCCATGGGCCCGGCATTGTTCGAGGAGGCGGCCCATAACGGGCAGCACCTCGCTCGTACCCGGAATCTCGGCGGGGGCGCCGGGCAGGCTGAAATCGTTCTGCGTGTCGATCGTCAATAACGCGCATGTCGCTAAATTCGGCTGGATATACATACTCATTCCTGCTCATCTCCCCGAATCCTTTTTCCACAATTATACATTCGATTCCACCCTTCGTCTAATACAAGGTCCGTTCTACGCTTACAGCTTTCTCATCAAGGCTTCCAGCGGCCCTCTGCTAAATTTGCGTCTCCAAAGAAGAGTCGCCCCGACCGCAGCGGCAAAATAACCGATAGAATACGCGACGGAGAAAGGCAGGGAGCCGTTTTCCAGCACCCCCAGCGCCTCCAGAAGACCAAGGCCCGCAATGACGTGCAAAATATAGTGGCTCAGCGCCATTTGCCCCGTTCGGACAAGAGCGGTGAGCATACGCTGTCCGGGCGCTTTCTCCGTCACGTAGATGCACGCGAAGATAACCAGCACGGCCGTGCTCGTCGCGGAAACCATATAGAGCAAATTGGGCGGCATAGGCTTCGTCTCAAAAAGATAGCGTGCTCCCTCTTCTCCAATCGCGGAAGAGCTCAGCTTTAGGGCAAGCCGTGAGATCAGTTCGCTCAAAGCGAACACGATCAGAGAGGCGGTCACCCGCTTGATACGCACAGACGGATCGGTAAGGTCCAGACGGCCGATCAACATCCCCGTCACAAAAAAAGAAAACCACGGAAGCGCGGGATGGAACCCGTTAAAGAACAGATTCCGGATAAAGCCGCCGACCGTCCAAAAATCCGTGTAAGCATGAAAAGAGGCATCCCAACCCGCCCCATAATCCAGCGCGAGCTGTGCGCATTGACCCGCCAATACGGCGGTAACGGCCGCACCCGCAAGGAAGCGGTCAGATGAACGGATCAGGAATGAAGCCGCAAACAAAAACAAGGCATAGTAGTGCAAAATATCCGCCGTCCATCCCAATGCGAGCAGAAACAGTCCAAGCGCAAGCAGGTACGCCGACCTTTTGCGGAGGACGAGTTTCTGCTTCGCCAGCTCGGGCTTGTCACCCCGCCGGGCTCTGCGGGTCATGAGGGAAATGCCGATCCCCGCCAGCACGACAAATACCGCGGAGGCTCTCCCCTCGAACAAACCGGCGAATCCGGCCAGCCACGAGGGCCCGCTTCCATCCGCCATCATCGCGATCTTGTAGTTCACCACGATCATCCCGAAGATGGATAAAGCCCGGGCCAAATCCAGCCCGGAAACTCGCGCTTCTTTTTTAACGACCATCATAATAAAATCCTCCAGCTTAGTATTTTACCTACCGGTAAGTAAAATACTAACCGAAAAAAGACCGGTCTGCAACCGGACATTTTTTAATATGCACCCTGTTTGCTTATTCGAAGAAAATCAGTTTATTCCCGAAGGGGTCGGTTACCGTGCATTCTTTTGTTTTCCAGGGCGTCAGTTCGATCCCGGGCCTAGCGTAGGGATAATTTTTGCCGATCAGCGCCTTCTGCAGATCTTCTACGCCGGAAACCGCAATCCGGAGCGCCGCTCCGGGGCTGCAATCTCCGTAATGCTCGCTGAGTTGAAGAACGATTTCATCCCGGGAAATCTGCATGTACAAAGGCATGCCGGGCTCGAAGCGCTGTTCCCAATCCAGCGTGAACTCCAGAAACTCCACATAAAATTGTTTGGCTTTCTTTTCATCGAATATGCGCAAAATAGGGGTTATTCCCGTTAAGGTCATTTCGTTGGCGCCTCCGTAAGTGTTATTGAGAATGTTCCGTAACCGTAAAAACGGTGATTTCCCGGTCGATCAAACTCAGAAATTGTCTGACCCCGGGATGATAGGCCGATGCGGATAAGCCCGAATTGGCGTACAATTCCTCTCCCGTTCCGGAATCGTAAATTCTGAAGCCGCTCTCAGCGGATGTGCAGTACAGATAGTCATCATAATACAGATCGCCGAAGGCAATCTTAAAGGAAATCGACTCCTTCCCGTCACGGACATCCAGGATTCTTATGAAAAAATCCTCGGAAAGGGGCGTTTCTTCCTCTCCCGCCAACAGGTCGGGATCGTAACGCCCGATGATTCCGATTTTTGTTTTTCCAATCCAGCAAATAGGCTCGTTCCAGTCATATTTGCCCCACCAAAGCGTCGTTCTGCTTTCCCCGTCCTCGGATTCCCAAACATTTTCCGTTAACCATTTCTTAACGTTCCACGCGGTAACGGAACCGGTAGGATGCCATATCCAGCCGTTATCCGCTATCCAGTCGCCCTCAGGAGATACGAGCAGCTGTCCATGAAAATAATCCAGAAGATGCTCCGCTTCACTAGAGCCGTCTTCATCGGTAACAGAATAAGGATCCGGTCTGGGGACTACAGATTCTCCGCTATGCATGTCCGTAATGTCCAGCCGATTCCATTTTGTACCATGCACAAACAGGGTGCGATTGTTGTCTTCCAGAAAAACCGCGGGAAATATGGACTGTTCGTAATGATAGTCGTCTCTCTCGAACGGACGGAGGACCTTTTTTTGTGCGATATCCACAATTACTCCGTTTTTCCCATAAGTATTGACGACTGAAATGAATTCCTCTTGAACGGAAACCGCAAGTGTCACGCGTTCTTCGAAATTTATTTCCGGGCACTGGACGGAACAAATCCGTTCAATGGAATCCGATACGGTATCCAGCGTATAAAGATTCCCTTTTTCCGTGACAACGATGAATTTCATCGACTTTAACAAAGGTTTCGTATCAACTATACGTTCATCCAGCCGTGAACCGAGCTTCTTTGTTTTGACTTCGAACACCTGTTATCCCGCCTCCTTTCCCCGAATCAACTTACCCATGTCTTGATCATCGCGAAGTATTCCCGGATCATATTAATCGGTTTGAGATGCGCCGGTGACGGGCTCGAAAGGCCGTACGCTTCATAGCCTTCCCGTTTCGCCAGCAGCTTGGCCCGGTACATGTGATAGTCGCTTGTGACAATGAGGATCTGCGGATCGTGGATGCCCTTTTCTTTCAAAACGGCTTTGGTAAACCTCAAATTCTCGCGGGTGCTTGTCGATCTGCTTTCGAGAAGAATCCGGTTCTCCGCGATTCCTTTCTTCACCAGGTAGTCCCTCATAGCCACCGCTTCCGGCACATTCTCGCCCGGGCCTTGACCGCCCGATACGACCACGGTGATGTCCTTCTTCCCGGAAACGTAAGCGAGCGCCGCATCCAGTCTCTGCTGAAGCGTGAGCGATACCTCGAATCCTTTCAGGCCCGATCCCAATATAACGACGGTATCCGCTCCCGAAGTTCCGGCTTCGTCGGCGCCCATTTGCGAGAGCACGAACGATTCCACGACCGCAAAAGAAAGGGCGATCAGCAGCGAGCCCGCCCACAGCGTTTTTCGCAGCCTCACGCGCTTGCTAAAATCAATCCTCCTGATTATCAGGAGAAGGACGACTGCGGCGCAAAAAAGCATCATCCCGAACCGTCCTCTAAACAAAAAAGGAGAGCTCAAAAATGTCAGCACCAACAACACGTCCGCCACTTTCGCTTTCCTGATTCCAGACCATCTCTTCATGTCACGGTTCTCCTTAATCTTCCCCGCCTATAACCGGCGGATTTGCAGAACGAAATCGTTTTTTTGGTAAATCTTATTTGCAGACCATAAGGAGATTCCCGTCCGGGTCCGTAAAATTGAACCAGTGCCCGTGCTCGATGTCGGAGACCAGCCGGACGCCAAGGCTTTTCATGTATGCATAGGACTGCTCGATATCGTCTGTTGCGAACTGGACCACCGGCGCTTTAAATACCGTCTCCGGCGAGTAGATTTTACTGTCGAGCACAATTCCCGCCCCCTGCATCGGCAGGATATACAAGTGGCCGAACAGCACCTCGCCGTCCGCGGGGAGGCCCAGTATCTTGCAGTACCAGCTCGCCGCTTGTTCAATATCGCTTACCGGGATAAAGACGGTGAGAATCTTATTTTGGATGGGACTGTTCATTTTCGTTCCTCCTATTCGATCCGGCATTCATTTGCGATGGCATGGCGGCAGCTTAATTGCAGCCGTATTCCCGCTCTTAATCCGGCACGACCTTCTTCCCGAGCTTATGCCCGGCCAGCACGACCGGCAGCAAAAGCAGCCCCAGCGGCGCACAGGTCAGCAGGTCCTGCCAAGTTGCCGCTCCGTCCCGGAGCAGCCTGTAAAACAAATAAACCGAGTAGGGCAGGCTTACCGCGACGGCGGTCACCACACCCGGTGTGTAAGATCTCAGCAGGACCGACTGTCCCAGATGGGTAAATACATGCACGAACAGGAGCGCATTGAACCCGATAAACAAGGCCCAAATTCCCCTCTCGGCCGCCAAATACGTAACCGGGATAAAAAGAATAAATTCAACAAACACGGCCACGGCAAACTGCGAAGATTTCACGTTCGACATGTCCTTGAACAATTTTTGTCCCGGTCCCGGGACTCTCGGCCGGAGCCTCGCGTAGTTTCTGTTCATCCACGACTCCACAAAAATGATTTCTTCGAAATCGTGAATCATAAACGCCGCGAGGAACAGCCAGACGACCGCGTTCAGCGAAAGATAATCGTCCATGAGCATAGGTTCCCCCGTCTACTCTAGTCTTTGATGCCCCGGTATCTCGCGGTACGAAGCTCTTTGATATAAGCATCCAGCGCCGGCATGCCCGACTCCACGGCCTGGCTGACCGAGCGCTCGATATCGTAAGGAACTCTTACGAACCGAATTTCAAGAGGGGCCGCCGTCGGGGAATCGAAGCTGCCCTCCAGAACGACGTAGGAAGCCTGGGTCAGATCGAGCGGATTTCCGACGCTTCCGACATTGAACAGCACTTTGCCGTACAAATGCTGGAGATACGCGTTATGTATATCGCCGTAACCGACGATATCGGCGGGAATCTGCTCCCGGCATTTATCCGACGATTCGAAGAGGGAAAGCCGCTTCTCCAGCTCGTCCCACGGCTGTACGCGCTCGTACAGGCTCCGGGGCGAAGCGTGGAACAGCCGGACGTATTTGCCGCTCATATAAAATTCGAGCGAAAAAGGCAGTCCCGCCAAGTATTCCAGCCGCTCTTTCCCGAGCACGTTCTGATGCCACTTCAGATCCTCGATCTCCGTTTCCCGGGTGATGAAATCGTCCCAGTTCCCGCTCACAACCTCCTCGCAGTGCTCGCGGATCAGATCGACCGCCTTATCGCCATGCGGTCCTTTGCCTATCAGGTCGCCCAGGCAAAAGATTCTCGTGATGTCTTTGCGCCGGATATCTTCCAGCACGGCTTCCAGCGCCGGTATGTTTCCGTGAATGTCTGACAGGATCGCTATTTTGTCCACACGTTTGTCCTCCGTAAGTCCGGCAGGTTAACCTGCTCTCTGTATTGGGTTGTATCTACTTTCGATCCGCCCGAGGCGGCTTCCTTCTTTTCCCTCCCAAACATTCTTTCATTCCTTAGACGAAATAGACGAAAAAAAAGACTGCAATGATGGCTCATCGCAGTCTTTCGTTCAGGCTTCTTCAAACAAGGTTGTACGGATTTTGAACACCGCTTTGCGAATCGGAGAAGCAGGTTCCCCGTCTCCGCTCCTCAGACCGGGCCGGTGAATGTCCTCCGGGAAGAATACGGCGTGCATGCCCGGGGTCAGCCGGAACCGCTCTTCTCCCTCAGCGACTTCGAACAGGGTAGTTCCCGTATCCCCATGTCTTATGCAGCCGGAGGTCTCCGGGCACGTCAGACGCTTGGGACGCCGGGCGGGACCCCGCGAGTCCTTGCCGCCGATACCTCCCTCCTCCGCCCGCTCCTCCGGGCGACCTACGCCAAAGAAGCCTGCCGGATCGGCAGGCTTCTTTGCGTGTGGTGCGGGGGGCTGTTCCGGCCCACCCGTCATATTTTGAAATTGGCGATCGTTTGCTTCAACTGCTCGGCGCTTTCCCGTGTTCCTTCCACGATGTTCAGCACTTTGTCCGAACTGTCCATCGCAACGCTCGCTTGGTCCGAAATACTTCCCGTTCCGGCGGCAGACTCGTTGTTCGCAATCGATATTTCGTTGATCATGAGCGCCATATCCTCGATCGCCCGGCTCAGTTCATGCGCGGTCGCGTTGAAGTCGCCCAGCAATTTTTCGTAAAATTCCGCGTCCTGGTAGTACTGCTGGCCCGTTTCGACCATCGCGTTGTAATCGTTGATAACGGTCGTATCGATAAAGGTGAGCATGCTTTCGGAGTTCGCCTTCAAATTCTGCACCGAAGAGGTGACGATTTGGACGACTTCGCGAATTTTGTTCGCGGAGTGTCCGGATACCTCGGCCAGTTTGCGGATTTCCCCTGCCACAACGGCAAAGCCTCTGCCCGCCTCCCCTGCTCTCGCCGCCTCGATATTGGCGTTCAGGGCCAGAAGATTGGTTTGAGCCGTAATCTCCAGAATGGAGTTCGCCAGTACCTGAATCTGCTCGACGGCTTTGGCCTGCTCGATGGCGCTCTCCAGGCTCTCCCGCATTTGCCGGCCGATCTCAACCGCCCGCTCGGACGATGCGACCGCGGTTTCGCGCAAATCCTCCGCCCGTTTGCTGACTTCCTTCGAAGCCTCTTCGCCTTGCTTCGCTTTGTCCGCAATCCGGTCGACGGACTGGCGGATGCTCGAGGACGAATGGTTCATTTCTTCCGTCGATGCGGCCGTTTCTTCCATGGCGGCGGCCATTTGCTGCGTCGTGCCGGACACGTTCTGAATTTGTCCGTTCAGATCCGTCAAATGGCTGCTCACCGCCGTTACCGAACTGCCGAGCTTATCCGACTCTTCCACAACCGTGCGGATCGTATCGCTGATCGAGGCCTGCATCGTGTGCATGGACTGCATCAAAACGCCCGTCTCATCCTTGGACTTCATATATTTCTGCGGAACCGGATGCGAGAAGTCACCGCCCGCGATCACTTTCAAGTGCCCGGTCGCCACTTTAATCGGCGTCGTAATCCGGTACGAAAGCAGCACGAGAATGGCCGCAAACACGAGAATACTGCCGATGATGACGATGACCAGACCTTTTTTCAGGGCCGTAACATTATGCATGTACTCATCGACCGGCTTGAAGGAAATAATGAACATATCCTGCAGAGACGATTTAGCGTAAGAAGCGATTTGCTGCTGACCGTTCAGCGTGAAATACCCGATCCCTTTCTTGTTCGCGCTGACTTCCTTAAAAAAGGCAGGCACGTCTCCTTCCGCTTTGGTCATATCGTATTTCAGCACTTCTTTGCCGTTTTCCGAAGCGACGAGAACCCCTGCCGCATTGATCATAAACGTCTTGACGTTGCCCTTCTCCGTGGACTTGACAATATTCGCCGACAGCTTGGTCAGATCAACCGCCGTCCCTACGATGGATGGCATCGCATCCGTACTTCCGTCCGGAATATGCGCCAGCAGCGCCATAATCGGCCCTCCGGTTACGGGAGACTCGACCGGTCCGTACAGGACGGGACCTTTCTTCATCCCTTCCAGGAGGGACTTGTCGAGATCGGCCACGCCGATATCGATGCCGACGGATTGTCCGCCGATGCCGTCCGATACGATCGCGCTGTTGTACGCGGCATAAATATTTTCGTACAAGCCGTTCGCATCCGTGATGAGCTTGCCCAGATAAGCGGATGTCGTGGCCGCGTTTTCCGATTTTGGGTTGCCGGTTTTCTTAATTTCCTTGAAGGTGTTGACCAAAAAAGGATTGTTCGCCATCGTCGAAGAACTTAACGATAAATTGGTGAACGCCAGATCCATCTGGTTCACCTTCTCCGAAACGATGTTCGTCATGGACTCCCTTGCTTCGGCTTCAAGCGAATCGGCCGATGAGCTGCTTGCAAACCACAGCGCGATTAGCATTGGAATAGTCATACAAGCAACCGATATCAGCATGATCTTCGCGAATAACCCGGTTAGATTGATTTTGCCGAGTATGCCTCGTGTCTGTTTTGCCTTGCTTTTTAACATCATGCTCCCCCTCATATAGCGGCGTACGCTAAAAATAGATATCTACTTTATCGACAAAAAAAGACAAAATGTTGATAGTAATTTTATTGAATTCGACATATATTCAAAGTAAATTGTTTCTCTGGAACTATTTTATATAGGACAAAAGAAACAGCCTCTTTACAAAGAGGCTGTTTCTTATTAGATAGTTTCTGCCGTTTCTTCCTGGGTAGGTTCTGTTGTTTCTTACTTATCAGCTGCCATGAAAATGCCGGGTGTTTTTCCGAAAAGCATACTCACTTCGACTTCTCTTCTTAATTGGATTTCTCCTCTTATTGGAATTCTCCTCTTCTATGAGAGTGGAGGGCTAACGATCCGTTCGGCTACAAGGTTCCCAGCACATCGATTAAGGCTTTCTTCTTATCTTCCCCAATAGGTTTCTCCAAAATCTCCTCCAGCAGCCGGGTCAGGAGCTCCACTCGTTCGGCACGTTCCGCTCCGTTCGTTTTCTCCAGGCCGTCGTACGGCAGAACGATATCTTCGGGAATTTCATCGGAGATTTTCACCGTAGCTTCTTCCCCGCTCGAACCGCTTCCTAGAGGAACAAAATAATAAACCGTACTCGGATTCACCTCATTGTCTTTGAAAAAGCTTTCGCCGACCCAGTAGCTTGCTCCCCTCCGTACCGGAAACATAAACGTGTTCGGGTTCGAATAATTGTACTTCGTCCAGTTGCCGGTAAAACCACCCGTATTCCCTCCGGTGGTCTGTACCATATATCCGTCGGTCCCTCCGTAAATCCAGCCCACCGATAAAACCTGCTTCCAGGGGAGGTGAACATAGCCGATCACAAAGCCGTCCGTTCCCGCCATATGCGTACCGGTGCTGATCCGCTGGTTGTACCCGAGAATCCCGACGCTGCCCGCTGCGCTTAAAGCCCCTTTAACCGTGGTGTCGGACAGGTTTGACCCGCCGCCGACCGTCAGCGCTCCCTGCACCAAAGAACTACCGAGCGATGCGGAGCCCTGAACCGTAAGCAGGCCCGTAACCGTCCCACCGGACATCGTTGCGGTGCCGGTTACGTTCAGCGCACTCTTCGCGTTCAGCATGCCGGTTACGTTCAGCGTGCCGGTTACGTCCGCGCCGCCGTTCAAAGATGCGGAGCCCGACACCTGCAGCGTCTTACCGTTCAATCCGGCGGCTGTCGCAATGTTTCCCGCTGCGGACACCGTGTTCGGCGTTTCGTCCGGGTTCGTGATATGTACGGTCACCGCTTCGTACACGTACAGCGTTTCGCCGCGAACCCCATCGGTCCGGCTTGCGATAAGAATAAAGGTGGTCGTCTGACTGAGGCCCTTCGTCACAACGAAAGAATTATCGGTTCCGCTGTACAGGGGAGCGGTGCCTGCCGTCGTAACAATCTGATACTGGCTGGCGTTGCCTTCCCAGCTGAGCTTGAACGCCTGGCCGTTCGCAAAGCTGCCGCCCGGCACGATGTCCGGTTTAGAGCTGTCGTAGGCGCCCGCCACAAAATTGCGTACAAAAATTTCCGGAAGCCCGATCGTCAAGCCGAAAGGCAGATCGCGCGGCTGATAGTCTCCGGAGAACGAGGAGGACGTCTCCAGGATGTGCAGGTTGCGGATGTCGCCGAGAGCGGCGGAGACCGAGCCGACGCCTACCGTCAAGATCAGTGGATAGTTAATCAGGTAATCCTGCGACGACTTGGCCGTAAATTTGAGCGGAATGTAGGATATGTCGGCCAGCCCCACCTCGCTGCCTTGGACGATCTTTCCGACCGCGTACTGCCACTTATCCGTATTGACACCCGGGTCAAAGATATCCTTCTGACTAAGCACCCCCGAAGGAATATACAGATCGATTTCCGGACAATAAACTTCCTTCCCGGGGGGAGGGGTCACGACCAAGGTTACGGTGCCGGAAGCGGAATATGTCTGCGTACTTGCCTGCAGGGGACTCGGTGACGTCAATATACTGTAATTCAAAAGTGCGGGGAGATCAGCTTTGCTCATCGTTTGAACCTCCATGGGTTTAAGTGCTCTTATGGTTTGCTTTAGCTTTGGGTTTAGCTTTGGGTTTAGCTTTGGGTTTAGCTTTGGGTTTAGCTTTGGGCTTTGGGTTTAGCCTTCAGATTCAGATTCGGATGTGTCCCTCTTGCCGGGCTCCGAAGGTCCGGTTCCGGTCCCTTGAGCGAACCCGCTCCGGAATTGCAGCGTGCCTTCGCGCAGCGACAGCGACCGGGAGTTCAGCCGGGCCTGCTGGCCGATTTCGGTCAAAGTGTACGTCAGAAAAGCGGACGGTCCGTCTTCTCGGGATTGCGGCTCCAGCCACTTCCACTGTCCTCCGTTATCCGAGGGAACGGGGAGCGTTATAACGCCTGACGGTCCGTTCTCTCCACCGGCTGTCTTATCCGGAGCCGGCTGAAGCACGGTCAGGATCGGCCCCGTCCGGAATTGGAGGTTTAACGCGCTCAGCACGGGATCGGTAAAACGCGCAGGCAGCTCCAGAGCCTGCACCGGAACGATGCCCGTAACCGCGTGAACCGCAGCGCGCGGATCCAGCAGCAGCATCACTTCGGCCTGCCGTGCGCCGTCAAACCGCAGCGAGAAGAAATTGCCGGGTCCGATCGGCCGGACATAACCGGCCGCTTCCTCTCCCGCTGCAAGCGGGTGGACGCTGTTAAACCGGTCGTAAGCGCCGTTAAGAAAATAGCCGATCAAGCCGTCCTTCCGGATTTCCGTGTCGCCCAGTCTCACCTCGTAATCGTTACCGGTAAAATCGGACGGCGGCGGATTGAAGGTGGCCGCCCAGCCGGTATACCTCGCGGCCGGTCCGTCCAGCGCCAGCTTCAGATTGGCGCGCACGAGCGCAAGCGGCCTTCCCGCGAGGACCGACACGTTCCGGTCGCTGCTTGCGGCGAGAGGATCGATCGTCCACAAGGAGGCATCGATCGCCTCAAGAAAGCGGCTGAAGGCAACTTCGTCCGCAGCCGTCAAGCTTTGCAGCATTTTGGCCAGCTCGGGCGCCCGCTTCTCAATATCCGCAAGATTACCGTAAGTACCCAGCGGCGCATAGAGCAGATGAACCCGTTTGACGCCGTCTTTTCCCGTGATCAGGCCGACGTCCCCGACAGCGCCGCCCTGCGCATCGTATACGGATACCGAGCCGTTAAGATGATTCGGGAGCAGCCAGCCCGCAACGGGGTTCGCCAGGCTGTCCAAGTCGGCAAACCTTCCCGCGTCCCGCGCGTCAATAAGACGGAAATCGAGGCGGATATGCTGATTCGGCCTCGGCGGCAGCTGGATGAACCGCTGGGCATTCTGCGCCTCGATCGGCGCGTCCGGCGCAAGACCTTCCGACAAAATCGGCTCAAACACGTCGGAGCGGCTGAGCCCCGAATCGCCGATTACTTCCAGCACTTGCCCGAACGCATCGTACACGGCTAAATAGGCGAAGGCGAACTGTCCCTGCCGGACTCCCTGGAATTCCAGCGTATCGCCGGTCGAGCGGATATAAGGGAGATCGTGATATTCGTCGCCGACGAGATCCGCCAGCGTTTTTTGCCCGCCGTCCTTAAACGTAAAAGTTAATCCGGGATCCGGCGACCGGTTTACACGCGTATCGCGTACAGCGAGCTGGCTGCCGAAACCGCCGAGCGATTGGGAGATAAAATCCCAGCCGTCGATATCTTCGATTAAACCGTCGAGCTGATCCAACAGCCCTTCGTCCGTATCTTCCGCTTCGCCTTGGCGCGTATGGACGAGTTTTTTCAACCGGTCCCGGAAAAGAAAGCTTGTCTGCGGCGTCAGCAAAATGTCTCCCCCGATCTGCCGGTCGTTCGAACCGGAGGCTTTGCCGTCATACCGGTAATCGGTTCCGTCGAACGTCCAGTTGGAATGCCCGATCGGATACCAGTCCGCCACCCATTTCAGAAGGAGCGGATTCCAGGGCTGCTGCCAGTCTCCGGGGACGAAGGCGGGGAGTATGCCTTGAAAACGGGCGGGATCGTGCCCCGCAATTATTTCCCGAGTGATCCCGGGATGACCCGCGGAAATGACCGGAGCGTTGTCCGGATCGAGCAGGAAAAACTCGGCCAGCAGCAAACCGACTGCGCCGGCAAGCTGCAAAGCAGTGTCCGGCGGGATGTAATCGCCCTGAAGAGCGGAGGCCAGTTCCGGCAGACTCAGCGGAAGCTTGGGCAGCGCCGCTGCCAGCTCATCCGCCGTCACGCTGTCGGTGCCGATGGTGATCCCGCCGACGATTTGCGCCGACAAGCGGCAGGACAAAGAACTGTCCGGACCGCTTATCCGGCCCGTACTTCCCGCACCGCTGATGAAGACGACGGGATCATTGGCCCGCCAGTAGCGGGGTCCTGCCACCGGCTTAAGGCTACGGTCCGCGTTCAGTTCCCCTTGGGCGCGCTTCGCCCGTTCGAAAGCTTCGATCCCGGCCGCCAGCGCCTCTTCCGGGGTCTGGCCCTCCCCTTCCGCCGGCCGGGGCACGCCTTGGCCGATCAACGATCCTGCCTCGCCGATGAGATCCATGATCTTCCTCGGCAGGCTGGCGATATTGTCCGGTCCTTCAGGCTTGGACGGATCGTAAGACGGATCGTTTTCGGCGGAGAGCGCCTTTGCGAATTGATCCTCGGTCAACCCGTCCGGCCGTGCGAATACCGGGTAGGATTCGTATTTCCCCCGCTTCCACCACGTGTCGTAAAGCCGCCTCCGGGCGGCTTTCAATTCATTCAGTTTTTCGTCCAGCGCGGCCTGCGTACCGTTCAGTGCCGTGAGCCATTGTTCCGGCGGACGTTCTCCGAGATTGTCCGGCCGGTCGGACTTCGCATCCACGACCGTCCACCGGTATCCGCCCGGCTTCGAGCCGAACCATTCCTGCCGGATACGGAGATCAAGAAGATCCCAGCCGCTCGGCTGGTCAAGTATATGAAGCATATCGTACTGAAACGCTTCGAGCAGTCCGGCCGCGTTGGGCATCTTCGCAAGCAGCTGCTGCGCTTTAACGTCGCCGTTCTTCGCTCGGTCGTTCAGCTGGCGCTCAATCATCGCTTTAAAAGCATCGGCCGACGTATTTCCGACCGCCACATGTATCCCTTTGCCCGCGGGATCTTTGTATTTGTCCTTGACCGTCGGCAGCACGCCCGAGCGGCTCCACTTCACGCCAAGCACCATTCCGTGGTACAAGCTGGCCTGCGGGACGTCGCCGTCCGGCACGGCGGAGCCGTCAGCGGGTCCGGCGGAGGCGGCTTTCTGAACCGTCCACGAGAACTCCGCAAGCTGCCGTTTGTAAGCGTCAACCGGCGAGCTTCCGGAAGGCTTTGCGCTTTGGCATTTTTGCAGGGGATCTTCCGCATGATTGGAATACCAGCCGGCCACCAGATAACTCACCGCGCACTCCGGCTCGGCATCATCCAATGGATCCCGGAAGGAAAACACCTGGCTGCAGTGGCTTTGAAACGCGCTGAAAAGCGGATTGCCCGGAGCGACGGCTTTCACAAACAGTTGTTCGATGCCTTTTTCCGACCAGCCGCTCAAATCGAATACTTGTCCGAGCACATCCGCGATTTGCCGGCCGCTGCCCCCTAACCGCCCGCCAGCCTGCTGCCGCACAGGATCCTTGCTTCCTTTCCACGCCTCTATAACGGCCGGATCAAAAACATAAGCCGCCGAACCCGCTCCGCCGGGTGCGTCGCTTTCCACGAGATACGCTTTGGATACGCGTCCGGCGGAAGTTCCACCAAAGCGCACGACTAGCCAGCGGTTCGGGACCAGGGGGAATTCCACGCGCCGTGTGACCGGGTCCTGAACACCGTGTTTTAACGCGTCGGGAAGCGTCCAGTGTACGTAAACGCCGGTATGATCGTCCGGATTTCCCGCGAAGCCTCCGCCCCGGTCCGTCGGATCGGGCTCGGAGCTTCCGAAGCTTTTGACCTGGGTATAATTGTGCTCCCAGCGCCGGAAAGGCTGGTTGGCCCAAACATACGCGTTTACCGCAAGAGCACTGACCTCGACGGGAACCAATAAGGTTGAATTATCCATGATTTTCCTCCACTCTACTGCGGCTTAACTGTCATGCCCGGTTGAAACACGATCCGCTCCGGAGATTTAACTATCTGCAGGGCAAAATCGGAAGGGTTCAGCGTCAATTGGTCCAATTTCAGCGCTTGCTTGATCGCATCGGCCGACTGCTGCACAAGCCCGTCCGCCTGGTCGGGCCTCAAGTCCAGAACTCGTCCCGGTCTCAAATGCCGGTCGCGAACCGATAAATGCACGTTCAATTCCGAACCGAAGGGAGATCCGGAACGGTCCGGCAGCACGCTGCGCAAATTAATTTCCCCTTCCTCGTTCAGACCGAACTGGAACCCTTCCTGAGGCTCGCTTAGCTCAATCCTGTCAGGGATGCCGCGGAATAAGGCGAGCAGCACGCTGGACGAAAGCCGCTCCAGACGGGCGATCCCGAGCGGAAGCCCCACGGCGTCGAAGGCGCGCACCGCAAGTCCCGGCCATCCGGCAACCGCAGCGGACCGGAGCAGAAAGCCCGCCAAGGGCAGGGCTTCCCCGCCAGGCGCCGCGCTCCGCCCATCTCCGGGGCGGGTACGGACGGTTTGCGCGGCCGCTTCGGCTGCCGCCCGGATCGTTCCTTTGGTCATGCCGTACGTAAACGAGTCGCGGCTGGAATGCATCGCGATTGCCAGCATGCCGTCCAGCATGGCGTCCAGCCAGTTCGAATCCAGGTAAAAAAACCGGATGGATTCGGACGGCAGCATTCGCTCCTCCGGTACCAGATAATAGAACGGTACGTCGTACAGTAGAAGCTTGTAGGCGAGCCACAGCGCAATCGGCTCCAGATCGTCCCGCGTCAGCTCCGCGACCGCCTCTTTGACCTCATCCCCGGCCAAAAATTGCTGCAGCGCGGCAACGGGACTTACGCCGGAGCCTTCCTGGAGCAGTTGCCGGCGCGCGGAAAGATTCTGCTGCGGGCTGTCCTGCGGCAAACCGTAGAGAGGCGGCTCCGGAATTTGCTCCAGCAAATCCCCCTTCATCGCGCCGAGCAGCGCCTCCCGCATCAAGCCAGATTGCGCGAGCTCCTTCAAATCGGCGGCGTCCGTCAGCCCCGAAGCCTCCAGCCGGTGATACAGCAGGTCTGTCAGCCGGTGGCAGCGGCGGCGGTAATCCAGGAGCAGCGAGCCGAACGTGGCGTCGGACAGAGCAAGACTGCGCCCGATCTGCCAGGCGGCCGCCAAAGAAGCGTCAAACAAGCCGTTCGCCTTGTCGTAAATCAAGGCCGCATCCGCCGTGAGCAGCGGTTCCGCGGGCAGGAAGGAAGCCGGCCGGACCGGAGCGAGCGGCCCCCGGTACCAGGCGAAGGTGTCCTCCCCGCTCCGGATATGGAACGGAAGGGGCACATAACCGCTGCGCAGCCGCTTCCTCGCTTCGGCACCGGCCGCGTCGTCCGGCGGCGCTGTCCGCTCCTCTCCTCCGTCCGCCGCCCCTTGCGGCAGCCGGAGCAGCAAAGCGCCCGGATCATACGCGGCGCCGGACATTTCCTCGGCCACCAGGCGATGCATGAGGCCGGCGAAATCTTCCTTGCTGTCGGGACGGCAGCGGAATGTCCACCTGGCGAGGGACAACAGGGCGATTTTCTCTTTAGGCGGCTTTGCGCCGGGCTGCAGAAGATCGTCGAATTTTTCCAGCGATACGAGATGAACAATGTTTCTCGAGCCGCCTTCATCGGTCTCCTGCGCGTAAGGAAACCGGTTGCCCGTTACGACGCTGTACCACCCGTCCTCCTCGTGCCCGGCTGCCTTATCCTGCGTATTTACCTGCCTGACGTGCGTCAAATAAGGCAGCTCATTCAGCTGAGGGATGATCGACTGGAACACACCCGCATCCATTTGAATGTAAAAACAGGTCTGGCCCTCGGTCACGTCCGCCTCCCGGACCAGAGTCTGGGGGACATACACGTCGGGGCTGTTTTTCAGCCCCATAAATTCGCCGGCCGTCGAACGGATGGCCAGCGTCTCGGCATCCGTCCGGTCGGCAGGACCGGCCAGAAGCTCCTCTTCCTGGAAAAGAAGCAGGGCCAGCCAGGGGATGTTCGGCCCGCTCATCTCACGCTCCCACGGCAGGACCCGTGTATTCAGCACCAAGTGCGGAAGCTCGTCGGCAAATTTGCCGGTGCTGCCCGCGGGCGGCACCAGGCTGTGGATCTCCGAAGGGTCGATCGCAAACTGCGGGGCGTGCACGATAAAGGGTTGTTCGGCCATCAGAAGAGCTTGCTCCTGAGCGGTAATCCCGATATCCTGCACGGACTGCTTTACGGTTACCTTGTAATTTCCGGCGGGTAAGCCGGGTAAATCATGATCATAAAACCGGATTTGACCCTGCTGGGGTTCGTCACTCATGTTTTCCGCTCCTTTCACGGCTTCACCTGCATGGGAGAATCGGTAAAGAGATCTCCCGCTTCTTCGGCAAGACGGGGCAAAGGTCCGTTCGTGCCGCTGTAGGCCTGCATGCCTTGCAGCGCCGCAAATATGGCGGCCCGGTTGGCCGCGGAGGGACCCATAACTCCCGCAATGTCTCCCGGTGTCGTATCGGCCGGAACGGGCGCATAATCGGTATTCGCGGCCCCTCCGGGCTCGAACGGGAGCCGCCCCTGCGGCACCACGTCATCGTAAGCGAGCAGGTCCGCCTGCAGGCCTGCCGCCGAATAACCCAGCTTCGATCCGGGAGGAGTAACCGTTAAGCCCGCGGGCGTATTCCGCGTCGTATCGCTGCCCGGCACCTGCGGATTGCGCATAAACCGGCCGTCCGCGTCCTTCAGCGGCTCTCCCCACAGCGCCGTCGGCATGTTCCGGTAATACGGAACGAGCTGCCAACCGGAAATATCGTGGTCCAATCCGTCTTTTTCGACCGTCAGGTGATGCTTGGACGAGACGTTCGTTTTGTTCATTGTCCGGATGTGTACGGGGTAGGCTTCCGGGTATTTCGGGTCCGTCACCGGGTTCGTCGCTTGGCCCGCCGTGAAATGACTGGCCGGAATCGCCGTCTGTGTCGTAAAGCTGAAGGAGCCCGCACGGACCAGCCAAATATCCGGTCCCGGCCCGGAAGGGGATGGCCCCGCCGGATCGGAAAGTTCCGATGTCTGAGATGGTTGAGATGGTTGGGACAGTTCATATGGTTGGGATGGCAGGAACGCTTCATGCAGTTGGGACGGTTCGGATGATTGAGACGGTTGGGACGTCTGAACCGGCGGCACCGCCATGTCCCCCTCCCCGCTCCCCGCAGCATCTTCGCTGTCTGATTTCAAAGCCGTACCCGAGGCGCCGGGAGAAAGCGAGCCTGTCAAACCGGCCACGGCCGTAATTTTGCAGACGTTGTCGAGAGAAGGGAGCAGCGATTTAAACTCGCCCCACTCGATCGGGCTTTCGTCCCCGTCCGAGCGGTCCGCTCCGAATCCGACCGTGAACGAGATGACCCACCAGTGCACGTGGGCCTTTCCGCCCGTCGGCGGTCCCCACAGCTCTACGGATGCCCCCAGCTCGACGCTGATCGTTTTGGTTACGAACAGCAGGTCCAGACGGTACGAGGCCCCGATGCTCACGCTGATACCCGCCTGGAAATGGAACGGATGGAAGGTGATCAGCAGATCCGCACGGGCCGTGAACCAGGCTTTTAGGTCGCCGTCGTGAAAAAGAACTTCCAAACCCCCGCCGGCCATAACGGCTGCCGGAGTCAGGGCGAAATAAGCTTCGCCGTGTATGTTCACATAGTCGCTGACCGCCCAATTGAAGCCGATCCGCGGCACGGCCGGGTAAAAGGACGGAGGCTTGAAGCTCGGATGATAGCCGCCGAAAGTGACGACGAACTGCCCTTCTCTCTCCCCTTCGTACCATAGATAAAAAGCGAAGCCGCCCGTCAAATGACAGTTCGGATCGATCAGGAAAGAATTCGGAGTCAAAAGAGCCGTCAACCCGAAGAAACCGGCGGACGGCTTCCAGTCCGCTTCCAGCTGCAGCTCCGCGTAAGCGTACATGGTGTTTCCGGCCTGGGGCAGACGAATGGAGGAAAGCCCGAGCAGGGCCAGCTCCAGCTCCCTGCCGAATTTGGCGATAAGCAGGGCGCGGGTATGCAGCAGCTCGTACGACCAGAAATCGACGCCCACGGCCAGCCAGTACTCGCCGGTTTGAGGACGGATCCATGCCCTTTTCTTGCCGGGAGCGTATTCCTGCGTTCCTTCCAGCTGCGCCATTACGTCGTTCATCGACAGTTTAGGCCCCGTGTCCCGGGTCAGGGCGAGCAGCGGAAATTCGAATACTTCCTCGGGCGCGGGCATATTTACGTCCCGGTTATAGCCGAAACCGGCGGACAACCCGGTCACAAACAGTGCGGGCGGACCGCCGAGCGGCGTATCCACATTCGCGAACACGAAGAGCGACGGCTGCCCATCGAGCATTTGCGCGTACGAACCGAGCGCTTCCAAGGCAAAATCGGCCGTCCGGATCGTAGCGGCCCCGTCATACATAAACCGGGCGCCCTCCGGCGGAGGCACGACTTCCATAAAGCTGCCGCCGATTTCCAGAGGTGCCTGAGTGTAATCCACGCCGATTCCGAGCAGCTGGAATTTAAGCTCGAAACGATCGAGCGGGGAACCGAAGCCCATGCCGGCCAGACTGATCGTCAAACCGGATGAGGTTAAAGAGCCGTCCAGCATAAACCAGAGGGTCCCGTCCCCGTAACCGATGCCCAGGCGGGTGATCGAAACGGGGCCGAACGTTTTCTGCACAAGGAACCACTTAGCCGAAGATGCCGGGGATGTGGAGGACACGGAAGAGAAAGCCGGGACAGGAGGGCCGCCGGACGGTGCGGACACCGACTCGTAAGCCGCGGGCGATTCCCAGGCATCCGGATTGGCCGGGTCCTGCTGCCCGGACGCTTCCGCAGCCAAGGGCTCCCGGAGAGCGGGCTGTTTCTGCCCTCCCCCCGGTATAAGCGCGAAAGACAACGTTTGCGGCGTACCGCCAAAACGGAGATCCGCGCCCGCGGTCAGACCCGCCTCCACTCCCGACGGCAGCGGGTGAACCGATTCCGGCAGCAGCTTGTTGATCTGTCCCGCCTGGACCGGTGTAAACGGGGCAGATGCGTACAAAATCTGCAGCTGCTGAACGGCAATCGTATCGTCGGCAGGAAGCTCTTTGCCGATAAGGGGCAGATCGGTCAAGCTTACATGCGCGTCAAGGTCAAGCCCGAGGGCAAACTTGCTCTCTTTCTCGTCTTTGTAAAAAATGAATTTCACATCCCGAAGATCGATCGCCAGGCTCTGCGGGATTTCCGCCGCCAGCTCCGGTGACAGGGACGCAACCAGATCGCGGATGGAAACGGCGGGCGGGGAGCCGCTTTTCCGGCTGTATGTCGCTATAAAGGTTTGCGAGGTCAGATCCTGCCGGTCAAACAAAAGATCGAACTCCAGCGATCCGATGACGATCTGACCGCCGAAAAAAGCCTCATACCGGGCTCCGGCTGGATCGCCCGTTCCGGTCTGGTTCGAAACGACGCGGATGCTCAAGGTTAAGGCAACGGGCACGGAATTCACTTTGAAATCGCTCTCGACCGTAAAAAAGAAGCTGTTCCCCGAATCGGAGGAAGCGTATTTCAGCTCCAGATTTTTTAGCGTCATCCCGCGTATGGGAGCAGGAATGCCCACGTCGAATTTGGCCGCGAGATCGTCCAGCAATTCCCCCATCGGTATTGGGTTCTCTTTCCCCGCTTGGACCACGATGTTCCAGCCCCCCCGAGACGTGCCGCCGGAAGTATCGCCCGAACCGGCCTCCAGCGACAGACGGGCGTCCACTCCGGCGATGGTCATCGTCCCTTCCAGATTGAAGCTCGGCTGGCCGTCGTAATCCAGTTCGAACACGAGATTGTTCATCACAAACGTGTTCGGGCCCGTTCCGAGCGGATGCTGGGCCAACCCCGCCCGGATAAAGTATGTGCCGGCGGTGGAGCCGCCCATCTGGAACTCCTCCACCGCTATTTTGTACGCGCCCGTCGGCAGGCCGAATTTGGCGGCGATCATCGTGAGGTCGATTTCGCTCCACGGCTCCATCCGTACGACGACCGACAGATCAGGAATCCTTGGCGAGGGAACCAGGTTCGCCGAAACGAGCAGATCGACGCCCCCGATGTCCAGAATCCCGGACATTTTGTAGGAAGCGCTCGGATGATCGAACGGGTTCCGGACGGCCACGGCCGCCTCGATATCGCCGATTTCAACCCAATTGGGGACGATAGTCAGCGGCTTGTCCTCAAGTGCGGTAAGCGTCGCCTTCACGTACTCCACGCTTCTGGAGCCGAGACCTATACCAAGGGCCAAACGTCCGATCTTGACGGACGCAAGCATGCTTTCAAACGACGGAGGAAGATACTCCGTGATGCTGACGCCGCCGAACCAATGGGCGATGTCGTCAGGGGAAGGAAGATCCACCGGGCCTTCCAGGGAAAGCTCGGCAATTCCTCCCCCCGCGGGCAGAATCAGCGAGGTAATCCGAACCGGCTGTCCGTTCCACTGGATCGTCGCCGTGATTTCCAGCCCGGACGGCGCACTGGCTGCCGCAGGGTCATGAACGAGCCTGGCGTCGACGGGCACCTTCATCGCCTGAAAAAGCCCGGATAACCCGCCGCCGTCATCCGGCAGCTTCAGGTCGAGCGACAAGCCCGGCGCCCCAGTATCCCGCAAAACCGCGGGACCGAACGCCAACGGACCTACGCCGATTACCCAGTCCGCTTCCTGCAGCAGCCCTTTTGTTTCGTCAAGCGCGCCGTAGAAATAAACCGCCCCGTCCATGTCGAGGTTCAGCTCGGGTTCCGCGGCTTTTCCGGCGGCGATCAGCCATCTCGGAGCTGTTCCGTCCGTACCGGGTTTAAGCGCCAGGTCCTGCCAGAACGTGTTCGTCAGCCAAGGCAGCGCATCCCCGAAGCGCCAGTCCGGCGTTACGAAAACCGAGAGCACGAGCACCGGTTCCGAGTCCGCCCCGTATACGGCGCCGTGGACCGAAGCCGTTTTCTTCGCCGAAAAAAACATCCTCGCCGGGCTGCCGGCCAGTTGAAGACCCGCGCCTTCAAAGGTAATGATCCCCCCCGATTCCGCAGGAGCCGTCCGTACCCCGGTCACGGTCAGGGTGCCGCTTCCCGTCAATTGACGGAGCTTCTCGCCTGTCGGGCCCAGCTTCGCCGTATCCAGCGTCAGCGTGCCGCTCCCCGCTTCGTACATAGTTTGAAGATCGGACAGAAAGCTCACGCGCACTCCCCCTTTCCTTTTTTACACAAGTTCCAATACATCCCGGAGCCCAAGCGCTTCCTGCCAGCCTTATACATATTGAAGCTCCATCCGGATCGGTAAATGATCGCTGATGGCATAATGGTACACATAATGGGCTTCAAACAAGGAAGACGGCGGTCCCGCCAGCTTAGGCGCGGCATTAAGCATATCGGTAACCGCTTTCGATTTGCGTTGCTTCGCATTTTGCCGGTCCCACCAGTTGTTGTAAATCGTTTGGGCCAGACTTCCCAGTTCGGGGGAATAGGAAGCAGTCGTTGTAGACCGCGTCTCCATAATGGGAGTACCGCCGGGCTGAACGCCGATTTGTACGCTTTTAGGGATCATGGCATCCATCAGATTGACCACAAAGGCCGCCGAAGGATCGGCTTTGGGGGCTTTTACGAAAAATTTATCGTACTCGCTGGACAGCACACTTTCGATATTCGTGGGACTTGCAACGGTGGTGGAGGGATTCACAAGGATTGAAGTGAGACTCGTTTTGCTGTTCCACAGCCTTTTTCCGTAATTGAGTACGGTTGACAAGGCCGGATCGCTGGCGGGTTTGGGGAAATCGGGGCCGGTAATGCGCTGAAAAGGATGCGCATAGATGTAGGCGTTCTGGGCATCGCGTACATATTGGAGTCTGCCGAGGCTCATGTCAAAATAATTGAGCGCCCATTGTTTGGCCGCGTCCGTCGCGTTCACGTTAAAATCGCCCATAATGACGCCGACAGCCGCATTCTCGACGGTAGGATTCAATTGGTTGCTGGCGATAATCGGCAGGCTGTCTCCGGGTCCGGGTGCATGGTAAAGAACGAGGGTGAGGTCGACATTCGTTCCGCTCGTCAGGGCGCGCAGTACGAAAGGCGGGCGGGAACCGCGAAGCGGGAACGCTTCCGGCGATTCGGCCAGGAGCAGATCGACGATGTCCTTTTTCTGGGCGTCGGTCAAGGCAATCGTGGGGGCTTTCTTCGTCAAATCCAGCAGTTTGTAATTTTTTAGCATCAGCTCGAACTTTTTGTAAGGAATCATAAAGGCCGCATCGAGCCATCCGTTCTTGAACAGGCTTTTCCAAAACAACTCCTGATCGCTTTTGCTCACTTTGTACGTTTTGAAATACGTGTCGAACATGGTCTCGCCGACGACGTTCCATAGCAGGCTTGCCTGCCTGCTGAACAGGCCGCTTTTCCATAGAAACACATACTGCTCATTGGGGCGCGCCGGCGTCATTTCACTCGCTTCTCCGGTCCAGGTGATGCCGCTGCCCTTGCCGTTGTTCTTTTTCTTCTCCAGGTTGTTGAGGCAGGTGACGAGCGTGTCCTTGATTTCGTTGCCGAGCCAGCCGACCAGCTCCATAATTCCGACGACATCCGATTCGGTCATTTGAATGACCCGGGCGACGTACTCGACAAACGACGTGTCGTTCATCTTGTCCTCCCCGAATTTTTCAATGTTCCACGATAAAAGCTTGAGTGAACCTGACACTGCTCATGCCTCCCGTCTTGAATCCCGTTTCAAAATAGAAACAAGGAATTGGATCACTTATACTTTTCTACTATAATTACCATTTCCCTCCTGTAAGAGAGCTGAAATTTGTGGAATGGTTATGGGGACCAAGATTACTTTTGTGCACGAATTACCTGACTCAAGAACAAGGAAAAACCCCTGACACCAACTGTCAAGGGTTTTAGTTAAGGTAGGACAAATCTTGGGTAAACACGTTAGACCTTAAGCGGTATACGTATTTCTCACACGCTCCGATTTAATAAAATACAAAGTCCATATCACACAGGTAATCCCAGTCTTTATTAAATCTCTCAAAGCCCCGTCCATAAAATCGGGAGCCGCTTCGGAGACGAATGAGTAAGCGAGATAAGCAAGGCCCGAAAGCGCCAGGCTCACCAGCAAAAAAATGATGGACATCGTTTTGAAAAGCCGCTTCCGTTTGTAACATAAATAGCCCAGAACGACCGGAACTACCGCGTAAAACAGATGCGAAACCGTCTCCACCAAGATGGCCGTCCCCAGTGCGGGATAATCGCTGAAATAAGCGGCCGCTTCGCCCGACTCGTACATAGGCCAGAGGTAATCGACTAAGCTGTAGACGGCGGAAATAAACGTAAGAATTAACCCGATCGAAAACACAATCAACCAGCCGCCAAATCCCGATATCCCCGCTCCCCCATAATCGCCCTCATAAACCTCTCTTTCATTGTTGACTTTTAATTCTCTGACATAAGGCTCCATATTTCGATCCGCTCTTTTCCTGAAATTTGCTTACCCGTTCATTCAAGCATATTTTGCGTTCCTTGAGTACGGGCCTATTTTGTCGAAAAGGATAAAGAAATCGAAATAAAAAAACCCTCATATTGAGGGGGGAATTTTTTTGAGGATAAGTTCCTGCTACCGCTTCGCTTTGTAAAACTCATGATACAGCTTCATCAGCGCACGCTTCTCGATGCGTGACACGTAGCTCCGTGATATGCCCAATTCCTTCGCGATTTCGCGCTGGGTCCGCTCTTCACCGCCGTGCTCCAGCCCGAAACGTCCGACCACCACTTCTTTTTCACGTTCGTCCAAAATATCGAGGTTGCGGTAAATCTTGCTTTTCTCGATCTTCAGCTGCACCTTGTCGACGACGTCGTCCGCTTCCGTACCGAGGATATCGATCAATGTGATTTCGTTGCCCTCTTTGTCGGTTCCTATCGGATCGTGTAGAGAAACGTCTTTCCGGGTCTTTTTCAGAGAACGAAGGTGCATCAGGATTTCATTCTCTATACAGCGCGCCGCGAAAGTCGCCAGCTTGGTCCCTTTGGTCGGAGAAAAGCTTTCGATCGCTTTGATGAGGCCGATCGTTCCGATCGAAATGAGGTCTTCCAGATCCTCGCCGGTGTTGTCAAACTTCTTGACGATATGTGCAACAAGCCGAAGATTATGTTCGATGAGCAAATTGCGGGCATGGGCATCGCCTTCCGCCATTTTTTGCAGATACTTGCTTTCTTCCGCCTCGGTGAGGGGCTGCGGGAACGCGTTGTTTTTGACATACGATACCAGCAGTGTCAGTTCTTTGATAAAAAAGGCAATGGCGCTAAACAATCCTGGCAAAGAGGACACCTCCTGCTCCAATTCCCGTACCAACCATGGATTAACGGCTGCGGTCTTCTCATTGTATGAGGGCAGGTGCCTAATTGTGCCTGTACGGGCGGATTTGGTGGGGGGATTCAAGGAATGAACAGCGATGAACTATTCAAAGTGAATTCGTTCCCTTCCTTGTCTATTGGAAGGAGTTGTCCGGGAATCCGCTGGATTGAGCATAGATGTATCAGGTTCTCGATACTTATGCACAGATTACAGTTAGTTGGAAGCTCGTTTCTTCACTTTTATTCGACAAAATCCCCCCATTTCCCACACTGGAAAAATATGCTTAAATGAGGGTTGTACCTATATTTAGAATGGAGATAGAAGATGAAAAAGAAAATTATCATGCTTGTCGCTGCGTTTAGTGTGTTCGCAGGGGTCGTATCTGCTTCAAGCATTAATGGAGTTTACAAAGGAAATGCCATCGTCAAGGTCACGGTTAACGGCAATGAGGTCAAAAGCGAAGTACCTGGTATCAATTTGGACGGGACCACCATGCTTCCTGTGAGAGCTGTTTCTGAGGCGCTGGGAGCAGAAGTGAAGTGGGATCAGAATACTTATACCGCGGAAATAGAATCATCGCCGACTTTTAAAAGCCTGGATGAGATAGCGAGGCATTTAAAGAACTACAATATTCATTCGGTTGATTACCATACGGATGGATCCGGCCACACGGAATTCATTGCTATTTATGAGGGTGTATTCTTTATGGGGAATGAAAATGAATATAATGAGGCAGTCAAAGAAATAGCAAAGCAAGCAATCACTCTGGGAACTACTGATTTTATTTTCGCCGATATGCTTAATCAATCCATAGCAGGAACTACAGAAAATGCCCGTGCTTTTTATAACGGTAAACTAACGGAAACTCAATTTCTTGATACCCTGATTAGGGAGGATATAGAAGAAGAGAGCGAGCTAGATTCATAATAGAAAGCATTAAAAAAAGGGCCCTCAATTGAGGACCCTTTCTTCTATTTCTGACAAGCGATTCCGTCACCATCACGATCTAACTTCGAGCTGTGACCCGGCTCTCGCTTTGAACGATTTTCTTTAAACAGATTCACTATACTTTTTAAAATTATCTAAAATCGCCTGCCATCCTGCTTTCTGCATCTCAACGGAATTGGCGGCTTCCGCTTCAAAAGCTTCAATTACCTTCGTGTTGTTTTCTTGATCAATAAACGTGATCGTAACCTTTCTTCCATCTCCAAGAGTGTAAGAAATCAATTCATTTATTCTGACTTCATCATATTCTCCACCGAATTCAAATCCAAAACTTCCATCTTTCGCTTCCATTCTTGTGAGAAATTTTCCGCCAGCCCTTAAATCATTTTCGGCTTTCGGGGCATGCCAGTCATCAGAAGCAAAAGACCATTTCGTTATATGCTGTGGTTCTGTCCAATATTCCCACACTTTTTCAACGGGAGCATGAACGGTAGCTTCTACCGTTATTGTTACTTTATCGCCGGTTTCCATTCTAATTATCGCCCCACTCTATTAGATTTGTACTATCGATAATTATACCACTGTGCAAATGGGAAACGATAGTTCAAAAAACACCCAATATTACCGATCATTCATACGAAAAACAGATTAAAAACTCCTTCTATAAAAGAGAGAACTCCCGCCCTCATCCCTTCGACGTTTTCGGAGTCGGTTTCGGCGTGGAAGGCGGCGAAGGTGTAGACGGTTTAGCCGCCGGCGTCGGGGTCGGCTTGGCGGTGGCGGTCTCCGGCTTGGATGTCGGCTTCGGCGTCGGTTTCTGTGTTGCCGCGGGTTTCGGAGAAGCGGAAACCCCAGGCTTAGGCGATGGAGTTGCGGTCGGCTTGGGCGACAGCGTGGTTCCCGGTTTTGCCGTTGGCGACGCCGTCGGTTTTGACGTGTTCGTTGCCGCGGGTTTAACCGTCGGGGAAGCGGACGGTGAAGGCGATACTTTTGCCGTCGGCTTGGGTGTCAAGGTTGGTCTCGGCGTTACGGTCGGCTTAGCCGACTTATACGGTACGATGACCGTGGTGTCCGTATCGGCATCTTCTTCCCGGTTTTCGTCGGCAGATGCCCCGCCCTGCTGCGTCCCCTGCTCAGGTGCGACAACGGAGGTCTGGTCCGCAGACGGCGCTTTGGCACCGGCAGGCGTTGACACCGGCACGTTCAGAGGCTTCTCGGGTCCCGCATTTACCGCGCCCACAATCATCAGCACGAAACAGGCCCCGGACCCCATAAAAATCTTTTTGGCTTTTCCGTTTTTCCGGATAACGGCGACAACGGCCCATACGAACAAAACGACACAACCGAGCAAACTTAACATGCCAATCGAATTCCACATAAAAACATACAGCCTCCCGTGTAGTTTCAAGACTTCTAGTATAGCAGAATCCGGTTCAAGTTAGAGGAAAATTTTGCACGTTTGCCCTATTCTTTTCGCACGCCGGAAAATGAAAAAAGAAGCCGCTGAGGGCTTCTTTTTTCAGCTTATCGCTTCGATGGATATCGGTGCGACGCTCCAAGTTCTCCCGAAGCCGCTTACTTATAATGTGTGGTGTCATATTTATTGAGAAATTAGGGCCCCCTTAATTTTAGATAAGTATTAATCCAATTCTGCTCTTGAAAATAAATCCTTTATTACAGCCTCATCTTCACAGGCTTTTTTAAAGTCTACAATAAATTCTTTTAAGCTTTCAGGATTTGAAGAATAGGCACAAAACATTCCCGCTTCAGGATCAAATCCGATATCTTCTGCCAGATGCGGTTTTCTTTCATCTAAAAAAACTTGTGCTAAAGATCCCCAATCATAACCATTTCCCTCAAAGCCTTCATCTTCTCTTGTTTCAAAAATTTCCGGTTTATAACTTCCTGCGTTCAAACATACAGAAAAGCTACTTTCATGGGTTACCCAGAAGAAGGGTTTAATAGTTTCTTCAAAATTATTAGTGTCCATATTGTTCTAACTCCTTGAAAAGTTCATCGCCATTTTCTTTTATACCCTCTCTATATTTAGCAGGTATTTTGCTTTCACAACGTGCAAACCAATCATTAAAAACCTGTTTCCATTCTTGTATTTTTCTTTTTTCTAACAACAAATTAGCATCTGTCGTATATTTATGTGAAATCATTAACAATAAATCGATATTTGCCAGAAGTGGTTGAGCCATATTATCATTTTTTTTCATCCAATCAGTTACGCTCTCAATTGTCGAAATAGAAAACTTAATATAATCTACTCCAACATATTGTGCCAATTCATTTCCTTCCGGTGCCGTACTGAATATTTTCATTTTAAAACACTTCCTCATAGGAGTTGAAAAACTGAGCGTCTCTTTTAAATCCCTTGTTGTAACGCGGTTTTTAGTGGTTTTCCGAGCATTCAGCAAACCCTGATTAACTCTTGATTTTATTAATGATATCCTGATAGTATTGTTTACCGTATTCATTGTTAGACTCTTCTACTTTTTTATTAAAATATTCTATAGCCTCATTTTTATATGGTTCCGGAATTTTTTCTAAATACAAATCCATTATAGTTTCAAAAGAACTTTCGGCTACTTTTTTGGGTGACATTTTTTTAATATTCATAAAATATGCCCATTTTTTATCGTAATTTTCAAAATGCTTCAATCTAGACAGGAATATTGCGACATAAGGTCCTATCTTACTTTTGTCACAATTTTCCAGCATGAATTCGTAAATTTCCTTAGTTTCCGGAAGATCATATCTCTGAATCATATTCCCAATTGCTGAAACAAGCAGAACTACAAGTTTAGTATTATCCTTATGCTTATTATAGATATCAAGAAGGGTTTTAGAAAACTTCGGATCATTAAATAAATCTTGATAATAAATTGAAACCTCTAACCTGGGCGTTTTCTCAAACTCTTTTACAGCAAGAAACAGCTCTTCATCACTCAATTTATGCCAATCAGACAGTTTCTCTTTTAATAGGCTGATATTTTCAATATTTTTTTTAGTGTCCATATAGTTCTATCATCACCATTTTCCTTTATACCACTTTATATTTAGTTATGAATATTTATATATTTATCATCAATATTGAAAAATGATTTTCTGAAATTTTGAAAAAATTCGCATTAATTCTGACAACACACATTATTAAACAAGCGTTAAGCACGCTGCAAGTCAAGCAGCTTCCGCGCCGTCTTCTCGATCTTCCCGCGCATCGCCAGCTTCTCCCGCCACGGTTCCGGTATGCCGTCATAGCCGTAATAAGCCCCGGCAATCTGCCCGTAAACGGCTCCCGTCGTGTCGGCGTCGTCGCCCAGATTGACGGCCAGCAGCGCCCCGTCCTCGAAGTTTGAGGACTTGTCGAAAGCCCACAATGCGGCTTCCAGCGACTGGACGACATAGCCGGAGCCTTTAATCGCCGGAGGCTCCTTGCGTCGGTAAGAACCCGCAAGGATCTCGGCGAGGCCGTCGGACAGCTCCAGCCCCGCCGCCCCCATCCATTCGCGGTAAGCATCCGGCGCAAGAAGCTCCGCCTTACTCCAGCCGCGCAGGCCCGCGAGGAGATAGCAGGCGAGCAGCCCGCAGGCCTGCAGGCACTCCGCCGTGCCGTGCGTCGTGCGGGAGCTCTGCACCGCGAAGCGGACGGCCGCCGCCGGATCGGCGGCATAGAACATCGGCACGGGAGCCAGCCTCATGATGGAGCCGTTGCCCGCGGAATACGGGTCGTTCGAGCCGCTGAAAGGCTCTCCGGTACGCTCGAAGAGCAGCAGCGCTTCCCGCGTCGCGTTTCCGATGTCGAAGCACGTGCCCGTGCTGCTCATATACCCCTCTCTGAACCAGCTTACGTAGCGGCTCATCTGATCGGCGGGATCGAAGCCGTCCGTTTCCAGCAGGCTTTCGGCCAGACAAAGCGCCATCGACGTATCGTCGGTCCACTGGCCAGGCCGAAGACCAAAAACACCGCCGCCGACCATATCGCGAAGGGGTTCGAACGTTCCCGGTCTGCTGAATTCCACCGCCGTCCCCAGCGCATCGCCCGCGGCGAGACCTGCCAGACAGCCATGAAAACGGTCCAGGGTAAATTCCATAACGTTTCAGCCTCCCAGCTTGGTTGTATGTATAAAAATTCTTCAGCGCGCGACCGATCTCCTTTCTCTCTTTAAAACAAGCCTGCTGTGTACTGCGACGCATCGCACGCGGTTCCGGTGCGTGTGACGCTGTCTTGCGGCGCATCGCGCACAGTTCCGGTGCAGGTGACCGCCGTATTGCGGCGCCACACGACGCGCCGGGAGCTGTGCGGTGCCCGCGGTGAGAAGTCCTGGGCAATGGTTAAGCACGCTTCGTCCGTCCCAAGACTTCCTCTGCTCTGCCCAACTCCCATCCGCAAAAAAAGACACGCCCGGCAGTCCGGACGCGTCTGTGTTGTACCATGCGAGCTTCCAGCGCACGGTGAGACCCTGCATTGCAGTGGTCCGCCATGCGCGAGGTGTACTGTTTTCATCCCCTGTAGGCAGAGACGGCTCCATGCCCTGGAGGAGCATGTATTGAAACAGGACTTGCGCCCGGCTCACAACCTCTTAAGTACGTTTGCGGCTGAGCTTCAGCTCCTGCATCATTTTTTTGCCCGTCGGCGTTTGGGCCAAACCGCCCTTGGCCGTTTCCCTGTACTTCTCGGGCATAGCGGACCCGGCCTCGTACATCACCTGGATGACTTCGTCGGACGGAATCGCGCTGCGCACGCCCGCAAGGGCCATGTCCGCTGCGGCCAGCGCATTGACGGCGCCGAAGCCGTTGCGGACGATACACGGAATCTCCACGAGGCCGCCGACGGGATCGCAGATGAGCCCGAGCGTGTTTTTCAGCGCCAGGCCGACGGCGTGCACCGCCTGCGCGGGCGTTCCGCCGCGCAGCTCGACCATCGCGCCGGCCGCCATGCCGATGGCGGAACCGACCTCGGCCTGGCAGCCTCCCTCGGCGCCGGACACGAACGAGTTGTTCGCGATGATGTAGCCGATGGCTCCGGCGCTGAACAGTCCCGTCACGAGGTGGTCGTCATCCCAGCCGAACCGCTGCTGGGCGCTGACGAACACGCCGGGGATGATGCCGCAGGAGCCTGCGGTCGGTGTCGCGATGATGCGGCCCATGGACGCGTTCACTTCGGACACCGCAAGCGCGTAGGCCATCGCCCGGCACGCTTCTTCGCCCACGGACGGAACGGAGCCGGACATATAGCTCATGACACGCTGGGCGTCCATGCCGGTCAGTCCGCTGCGGGACGTCGTGTCCTCGGTGAGTCCTTTTTGCACCGCTTCCTTCATGATCTTGTAGTAATCGGCCATTTTCCCGAATTCCTGCTCCGTGCTGCGGCCGGATTCCTTCGCCTGTTCCTCCAGCATAAACTCGGAAATCGACTTATTCTCGGCCGTGCAAATATCCGCCAGTTCTTTCAGCGTCCGAAATCTCATGATTGCCCTCTTTCCTTCAGATCCACGATCTTCACTCCGTCTACCTCGCTCAGCTGCAAAATCTCCCCGATCAGGTCATCCGTAATCACGGAATCCGCTTCAATCACCGTCATGGCGTCGCCGTTGCGGCCTTTGCGGTCCAGATCCATATACCCGATATTGACATGGTGTTTCTGCAAAATAGCGGTAATGTCGGCGATCATTCCGGGCCGGTCATGATGAGAAACGACCAGCGTCGGAAATTCTCCCGTGAACTTGAGATCGAATTGGTTAATCCCTAGAATTTCGATATTGCCTCCGCCTATCGATGCGCCGACCATGCTCATTTCCTGGCCGCCGGCATAGAGAACGATTTTCGCTGTATTCGGATGAACGGTCAGCCCTTTGCTCGTATGAAAAACGATTTCGACCCCCGCCGCTTCCGCATCCTCCAGTGAATCCGGAATCCGGCTGTTGTCTGTCTCATAGTCCAGCAGGCCGCCGACAATCGCCAAGTCTGTCCCGTGGCCGCGGTACGTATCGGCAAAAGACCCGTAAAAAGTCAGCTCGGCTTTGTCCGGCTGCTGACCGAATAGCTGCCTGGCCACCCGCCCGAGACGGATGGCTCCGGCCGTATGGGAGCTCGATGGGCCGATCATCGAAGGACCGATAATCGAAAAAACATCTTTGAACCGCACCCAGTATTCCTCCCTGTCCTAATCATTTTAGCAGGGCGGCAGCGTTTACACGCCTTTCCGCTCGGCCGGGCTGATCCCGCCAAATTAATTGACCAGCACCTAATTCCTATTCTATTGCGATTCTCGTCTCTATTCAACTGCCGGATCTTGTAACGGGCCGCACATTTTTCAAGGCGGGGTTTAGCTGGTGGCAAAACTTATGGCAGAACTGTCGGCAGACTGCCGGAAGAACGGCGCAATAAAGGGCGGAATGAGCCGAAACGGCCAACAGACAGCTTGCGGAAACTTGGCTTGGATGCACCCGCATACTCACGAGTTCCATAAACGCCGCTGTATAGACTAGGATTGCTTGTCGTTAAAAGGCAGTTTGGAAGTGGAATCACATCTTGCCGTTGCTACAGGCGGTTTCCCTGGCCTATGGGTGCCCAGCCTGGTCTGCGGGCGGCCGGTTCGCCCCCGGCTTCCACCGATTAGTCCGCGAGCCACTCACTGAGGTGCGCCTTCACGAACGCGTCGTCGTTCAAATGGGGATAATCCCGGTAAACGCGGTCGATTTCCTCCATTTGTCCCGGAGAGAGCTCTTCGTTCGGGTTGAGGCACCAGCGGCCCTGCAGAAGGCCCTGCCTGCGCAGCACTTCGTGGATGCCCGGAATGCAGCCCTCGAAATGATGCGCGGGATCGAAAAACGCCGCGTTCGCGTCCGTGACCTCAAGGTTCCGAGTCAGCCATTCCGCCGGAATATCGCGGTTGTCTCTGACTTTTTTGACCGCTTCCAGCAGTTCCACCGCTTTATGCGTCCAGACGGCCCAGTGCCCCAGCAAGCCGCCGACGATTTTTTTCTCTACCGTCTGTCCGTTCGCCTGAAACCGGTAAGTCGTCAGCAAATCCGTGACAATGTTGTCGTCGTTGCCCGTATAGAGCGCAATCTCGTCCCGGCGCTCCGAGCAGCAGACGGCCCGGACGACGTCAATCGTCTGGTAGCGGTTGAACGGCGCCATTTTGATCGCCACGACGCCCGGAATGTCCGCGAACTGCCTCCAGAAATCGAAGCTGAAAATCCGTCCGCCGACCGAAGGCTGGAGGTAAAACCCGAACACCGGAATAACCTCGGCGACAGCGTGGGTCCGCTCCAGAATTTGAGCTTCGTCGTATCCTGTTAAGCCGCCCATGCTCAGTAATCCGATATCATAGCCGAGCTTTACGGCCAGCTCCGCTTCCCGGACCGCTTGCTCCGTGGGGCCGCAGATTCCCGCGATTTTGAAAAAAGGACGCCGGAGGTCCGCTTTCTCCACTTCCTCGGCCGCAAGGCGCAAAACCGGCTCCAGCAGTCCGACCTCCTCGTCTCGGATCTCGAACTGGGTGGAGTGGACGCCCACGGCGATCCCCCCCGCTCCCGATGCGATATAGTAGCGGGTCAGCGCCCGCTGGCGCTTTTCATCGAACTGCCTGTTCTCGTCGAGCGCGAGAGGATGGGCCGGAATCGCCACGCCGTCATGCAGCGCGGCCAGCATGTCGGGACTTAAGTTTTTACGGGCTGCCATGATCAGAATTTCCCCTCTCTCTCCTGGAAATGGGTCGGTTTGTTCCACGTATGGCCGTCCGCCTCCACCCACTCCGCAATCCAGTCGATCATTTGCAGAACGGACACTTTCGGGTAGCCGAACGTCTGGCTTGCCTTCGATGAATTGCTCAGCAGCGCCGTATCCGACTCGCTGCCTTCGAAGATCGGCTCGACTCCGAGCCTGCTGCCGAATTCATTAGCGACCCAGCGCAGCGAAAGCGTCTCAGGCCCCGTGACGTTAAACACCGCAGGCGGCGTGCTGCAATGATTCAGACAGCGGATGGCAATTTCGTTCGCGTCTCCCTGCCAGATCACGTTCGCATGCCCCATCGTAATGTCGATCGGCTTGCCCGCTTTGACGGACTTGGCGATTTCGAGCAGCACTCCATAGCGCATATCAATGGCGTAATTCAACCGGTAGATCGCCATCGGAATGTTATATTTGTGCGAAAAGTACGTGAACACCCGCTCCCGTCCCAGACTGGACTGACCGTATTCCCCGACGGATGCGGGCGGTGTGCTCTCCGTGGCGCCCCCTTGGTGAACCGGCGTAATCGGATACACGTTCCCCGTTGAAAACACGACGATTCTCGAATCCCGGTACTTCTCGGCTACGCGTCCCGGCAAATACGAATTCATCGCCCACGTAAAATGCTCGTTGCCTGTCGTTCCGAATTTGTTGCCCGCCATGTAGATGATATTTTTCACGTCCGGCAGTCCCCGGAGCTGTTCGTCGTCAAGAAGGTCCACTGCAAACGTCTTGACCCCGTCTCCTTCAAGCTCTTCCCGCAGACCGCCGGATGAGAACCGGGAAGCCCCGTATACTTTTTTGTCCACACCCGCTTCTTTAATGGCGTTCATCGCCAGTCTCGCCAGGCTCGGTCCCATCTTACCCCCGATCCCGAGGAGCATAATATCTCCCTCCAGATTGGCCATATCGTTGATAAGCGCCTCAGAGGGCTGCGCCAGTTTCGCTTCCAGTTCTTGAACGGTTTTCATACAGGTCTCCCTTTCTGCTTCCCAAGATAGTACCAGTATTTCATGCCGGATTATATAAAGACAAGGTCTTTAAATCGTCTTATAGATACGATAATTTGTCTCTAAATCGGATACACGGAAAAGTCATCTTACGGGACACGAGAAAGATTATTAACAGGTATTAATTCCATATTCATCAAATTATTTCAAGAAATTTTTGATCGCTTTCTCTATTTATTCGCCGCTGCGGTCCTCCTGCTTGGACGTATGAATTAGAGACAACCATCTCTAAGCGGTCTAAATATGCGCAAGCACAGCCCGGTACGCTTCCGGAAGCTCCGGCCGCGGACGATAACCCATGAGATAAACTTCTATCGATAGCAAAAAAACGCTTTTCCCTTGCATCCTTACGTCGAAGACGGCTCCCGCGCGATAAAGTGACGCAGGAAGAACAGCGGATAGATCATTAAATACAAGTTGAAGGCCCACCAGGCCGCGTCGAAATCGCCGCTGAATCCCCAGAATGCGATCGCCTGCAAACCCGAGCAGAAGGTCAAGACCAGGGAAACGAGCGCCCAGCTTCGCCATGCCGCCCTTTTGTTCCTCTGAAGATAGATACTGAACAGCCCCGTAAACGAAATAAGAAGATCCAGGGGAAAGAAGGACCAGTTCCAGGCGACGATAACGGGATTGTCGTAATCTTTGAACAATGCGCTGTCCGGGAGCAGATGGAAAAACGTAACCAGCCAGTACACGATAAATCCGATGTCCGTAACGAAAAAAACGGCTTCAACCCTTTCATGATGCAACCTCCGTGACGAAAACTTTTGGGAATCTCATTCATAATTCCGAGCGGTTAAGGAAACCTATACAAAATATAACAAGATACTGGAGGCATAGACAAATGAAATCTTTCCGCAAAAGCGGCATCGCTCTGACCGCCGTATTCGCCTGTACCCTGCTGCTCGCCGGGTGCGGCAAAACCGCTACCCCCGCGCCGTCTCCTTCGCCCTCGCCCGGCGCCGCCACTCCTTCCGCCGGAGCGGGCACACTGGACGCGGTCAAATCCGCCGGAAAAATCCGCATCGGCACGGAAGGCACCTACGCTCCTTTCACATTCCACGATAAATCCGGCAAACTGACGGGATTCGACGTGGAACTCGCGGAAGAAGTGGCGAAAAGACTCGGCGTCCAGGCGGAGTTTCAGGAAACGAACTGGAACGGCATGCTCGCCGGGCTGGATGCCAAGCGCTTCGACCTGGTAGCCAACGAGGTGTCCATCCGCGAGGACCGCAAAGAAAAGTACGATTTCTCCGATCCGTACATCGTCTCCAAAGCCGTTCTTATCGTGCGCGAAGACAACAAGGATATTACGAAACTAGAGGACCTGAAAGGCAAAAAATCCGGGCAGTCGCTCACCAGCAACCTCGCGGATATCGCCAAGAAGAACGGCGCGGAAATCGTCGCGATCGAAGGGTTCAACCAGGCGATCGAGCTCCTTATTTCCAAACGTATCGATGCGACCATCAACGATAACCTGTCCTACCTCGACTTCAAAAAGCAGAAGCCCGATGCGCCGATCAAAGTCGTCGCGGAAACGACGGAAGCGTCCCGGAGCGCTTTCCTTTTTAACAAAAACAACAACGATCTGGTTAAAGCCGTCAACGAAGCGCTGGCTTCCATGAAACAGGACGGCACCTACCTGAACATTTCGAACAAATGGTTCGGAACGGACGTGTCCAAGTAACAAGCACTTGACGAAACGGGGTTGAAATCGTATGTCCGAGCGCAGCGAACGGCTGCTTCAAATTTTTATGGAATCGCTTTGGCCGATGCTGAAAGCGGGACTGCAGTACACGGTCACCTTGACGCTGATCTCCTTTGCGCTCGGTCTGGCCCTCGCGTTCGCGACAGCCTTGGCGAGACTTTCGCGCTGGAGGCTCTTGGCGGGTATCGCCGCTTTTTATGTCTGGATCATCCGGGGGACCCCGCTCCTCGTGCAGTTGTTCATCATCTATTACGGCCTGCCCAGCCTGGGCTGGACCATTGATGCGTTCCCGGCCGCCGTGCTGGCTTTTACGCTGAGTGTGGGCGCCTATAACTCCGAAATCATCCGCGCCGCCATTTTGTCCATTTCACGGGGACAGTGGGAAGCCGCCTATTCCATCGGGATGACCCGCAGGCAGGCTCTGCGCCGGATTGTTCTGCCCCAGGCCGCAAGGGTTTCGGTCCCCCCGTTGTCCAATTCCTTCATCTCTCTGGTGAAGGACTCGTCGCTTGCGGCTACGATTACGCTGACGGAGCTGTTCCAGATTGCCCAGCAGAGGACGGCAGTGTATTACGAGCCCATGCTGCTCTACTGCGAGGCGGCTCTTCTGTATTTGCTGTTCAGCACGGTACTCACGTATGCCCAGCGGCTGATGGAACGGCGCTTCGACCGTTACGCCGCCAGATAGGAGGCTCTTATGATCGAACTCTCCCACCTGAAAAAACAGTTTCAGTCCCAGGAAGTGCTTCGCTGCATCAGCCTGAACGTCGCCCGTGGCGAGACTGTCGTCGTCATCGGGCCGTCGGGTTCCGGCAAAACGACACTCCTCCGCTGCATCAATCTCCTGGAAGTGCCGGACGCCGGATCGCTTCGGATCGGCGATGCCGGGCTGGACTTTACCGGCGGCAGGAAGCCGTCCTCCCAGGACATCCTGACCCTGCGCAGGCAGACGGGCATGGTGTTCCAGTCGTACGAACTGTTCCCCCACATGACAGCACTGGCCAACGTCATGGAGGGGCCCGTCACGGTGCAGGGGAAGCGAGCCGCCGAAGCGCGGGACAGGGCGCAGGAACTGCTCGCCAAGGTCGGGCTTGCCGATAAAGCCGGGCTGTACCCCCACCAGCTGTCCGGGGGCCAGCAGCAGCGTGTCGGGATCGCCCGCGCCATGGCGATGAACCCGCTCGTCCTACTGTTCGACGAGCCGACCTCGGCGCTTGATCCGGAGCTCGTGGGAGATGTCCTCGAGGTCATCCGGCAGCTCGCGCGCGAAGGAATGACCATGGTCATCGTCACCCACGAGATGAAGTTCGCCCGCGACGTGGCCGACCGCATCGTATTCGTGGACGGCGGGGTCATCGTCGAGGAAGGCTCTCCGGCGAAGGTGCTGGACTCGCCGTCCCATGAGCGGACTCGGCGTTTTCTGCACCGCATTTCCGGAGGCTAGTCCCCGCTTTTTTTTGATCGGAGCATGCGGTGAGGAGTATAATGGAACGAGCAGCGTACATAAATTTGTCGGAAAGGCGGGATTTTCCATGAAATTGTTCGAACCGTTTACTATCCGGAACGTTACCCTTCCCAACCGGATCGTCATGTCGCCGATGTGCATGTATTCCTGCGAAAACCGGGACGGCAAAGTGACCGACTGGCACCGGACCCATTATTCTTCCAGAGCGGTCGGCGGCACCGGCCTCCTCATCCTGGAAGCCTCCGCCGTGACGGAGCAGGGACGCATCTCTCCGCAGGATCTGGGCATCTGGAGCGACGGCCACGTCGAGGGGCTGCGCGAGCTGGTCGGGCTGATCCGCAGCCACGGATCGAAGGCGGGCATCCAGATCGCGCACGCCGGACGCAAAGCGGAGCTGGACGGGCCTATCGTCGCTCCGTCCGCCATCCCTTTTCCAGGCGGCAAGACGCCGGAAGAAATGACGCCGGAGCAGATTTCCCAGACCGTCCGGGCGTTTGCCGACGCGGCCCGGAGAGCGAAAGCCGCCGGGTTCGACGTGATTGAAATTCACGGCGCTCACGGCTACCTTATCAACGAATTCCTCTCGCCCCTGTCCAATCACCGGACGGATGAATACGGGGGAAGCAGACAGAACCGCTACCGCTTCCTGCAGGAAATCATCAACGCCGTCAAGGAGCAGTGGGACGGCCCGCTGTTCGTCCGCGTCTCGGCGGATGAGTACGACCCGAACGGGAACAGCATACAGGACTACGCGTTCTTCGCCTCCCTCATGAAGGAGCAGGGCGTCGATCTGATCGACTGCTCCTCCGGCGGCGTCGTTCCCGCCAAGATCGACGTCTACCCGGGCTATCAGGTATCCCTGGCCGACCAGATCAAGAACACGGCCGTCATTCCGACAGGGGCGGTGGGCCTCATTACGGGCGGCAAGCAGGCCGAGGATATTCTCGAGCGCGGACAGGCCGATCTCATCTTCATCGGCCGCGAGCTGCTGAGAGACCCGTACTGGCCCCGCACGGCAGCGCGCGAGCTCGGAGTCGAGCCCGCATTTGCCCCGAAGCAGTACACGCGCGCCTGGTAACGCGGCTTAAGCCGGCCGGCACCGGACTCACGAAGAGTCCGGATGCCTGGCCGGCTTTTTTGGTGTGCGGGCGGAGGTGCGCCTATGGACGCCTGCCGGATGCGCATACACTGCCTGCTCACCTATGGACGCCTGCCGATGCGCATACGCTGCCTGCTCGCCTACGGATGCCTGCCGATGCGCATACGCTACCTGCTCGCCTATGGGGCGCCTTCCGATGCGCATACGCTACCTGCTCGCCTACGGACGTCTGCCGATGCGCATACGTTGCCTGTTCGCCTATGGGGCGCCTTCCGATGCGCCTACGCTGCGCGGACGCATATGGACGTCTGCCGGTGCGCATACGCTGCCTGCTCGCCTACGGATGCATACGCTGCGCGGACGCCTCCCCGTCAGCATACAGTTACCAGCGTCATGCGGCGCCTCCCGGGCCCCCGGAGCTGCCGCGCAAGCGAAAATGCCGGGAGATTGCACGCGTGAGACATAAAGAAAAGCCCCTGCCTGGCGGCAGGGACGTAAAAGATTCAGGGAAGCACAATGTCGGCCCGGTACAACCTCTGATCCCACTTGACCTCCGCCCCGATCTTCTCGGCCGTGAAACGCAATGGGACATACAAATAATTATCCAACAGTTGCGGCGCCGCAGGCACCCAGTAATCCGTGCCGTTGACGCGGATATAATAGCTGCCGACGGTCATGACCATCTCGACGTCCCCCTTCTTCAAGGTCAGGGAATGCGCCGCGTTGTCCCACTTGTATTCGGTATTCATCGCGTTCAGCAAAGGGCGCATGGGGACCATCGTCGTCTCTCCGCCGACAAAACCTTTGAAGCCCGCGGACAGTTGGCCGTTCACCGCAACCTGCACCTGCGGGGTCGCGTGTCTCTTCACCACAAGCGCGTTGCTCAGAGCCCGTCCGGGGGCCGTCAGCATGCTTCCGTTGGCGTACAGCCCCGAACTGGCCCCGCCGTCCAAGTTCATGGCATCGGTCAAGCCCATCGAGAGCGCGATCTGCGCGAGATCGTTCATCGTTGCGCCGTTAACCGTCCCCATGACGAGTCTGCCCTGAGCATCCGCGCCCACAAAGCTGCGCATAGCGGCCTGCTTCGTGATTTTCGGATCGGTGAAGCCGTCCCGGGCAGGGTCGATATCCACCTTGCCGCCGGTCACGAGCTTGGGCCCGACCCCCGTGGCGCTCTGCCACAGCTCCGCTCCTTGAACGCGCTGGCCGTTCTCCGTCACTTCCAGCTTCGTTGTGACGGTGTCGCCCACATGGAGGTGCGGAAGCAGGTTGCTCTTGTTGTTCGAGCTGTTACCGATCAGACAAACGTACCCGTCGTACGGTACGTACACGGCATCGCCTGTAATGGCCGTGATGACGCCGTCCCGCACCACCACCTTCGTCGTTCCGCTTTTGCTGACGGCGGCTTTGTATTCGGGCGTAAACCAGACGACCTGGTCGGGCTGGGAATCGCCGTAATCCTTATTGGTCCCCCACGGAGAAAACGTATAATCCTTGCCGCCGTGAGTCGCCGTAATCGTATAGGACATTTTCAGCTTCCGGATATCCACCGTCTTGTCCGCATCGACTATCAGGGACTGGTTCTCCCCGGAATGCAACAGCTCCCCGTCTTTCAGCATAAGGCCGTTCGGGTAACGGATCGAGGCGTCTTTTTCATACGCGTTGAAAAAAGTCCCGTTCACCGCGGCGACCGCTCCCGTCCTGGCGATCATGGACGAGAAGCTCTCGTCGTACCCGATGCCGCGCGATGCCGAAACGGGCACAACCTCGAGATAAGGGTCCGTCACATCGACGCGCACCCATTTGACGGCGAAGCTTTTCCCGCCGGCGCTTACCTGCCTGCTGCCGCTTGTGACCGCATCGTCGGCAAGAGCTTGACGGGCAGGGCCCGCCGCGAACAGGATGCCGCCGATCAGCAGCGCGGCCGCTCCCGTACGCAAAGCTCCTTTGGCTCCGGCGTACACGCCATTCGGCCAAAGGTCCTTTCGGCCGCCACCCTCATTCAAAATCTCCGCTCTTGCAACATCCGATTGCGCTTTCCGCTTGCCCGCGCCTTCCGTTAAACTCCCCCGCTTACCCAACCGGGAAAAAGCGTATCCTGCTATATCCAGACCGCGTCTCATGCTGTCATGTCTCCTTTGACATTGTAATCCGGTCCCGTCTGGTTCAACCGCCAACCAGCGTCCGCTCTGTCGAATAAAATTCGCCGCCGGACCCGCCGGATTCCTTCCCGAATCAGTCCTTCTCTTCTCGAAAAAACCGTTTAAGCCCTTTTTTCCGCAAAAGGCGCCAGCACTTTTCCGATCGGCTCCCGGATAATACAGGAAGCATGCGAATCGTATGGAGTCGGGTCCAGGTTGATCAGGGCCAGACGGCCTCCGTGGAACCGGCCTACCATGCCTGCGGCGGGCTGAACCGTCAGCGAGGTGCCGCCGACGATCAACAAATCGGCCGCGGCGATTTGAGCCGCCGCTTCGCCCAGCACATGCGCATCCAGCCCTTCCTCGTAGAGGACGACGTCCGGCTTGATGATGCCTCCGCACACCGTGCAGCGGGGTACCGTCTCGATGCTTTCCATGACCGCATCCAGTCCGTAGCCTTCGCCGCAGGAGAGGCATTTGTTCCGGAGCACAGAGCCGTGCAGCTCCAGAACGCGCTTGCTTCCGGCAAGCTGATGGAGTCCGTCGATATTCTGCGTAATGACGGCGGTAAGCTTGCCGCTTCGCTCCAGTTCCGCAAGCGCCAGATGGGCCGGGTTCGGCCTGGCCGCCGGGTGAAGCATCTCGCCCCTGTAGAAGGCGTAGAACTTCTCCGGCTCGCGGATAAAAAAGCTACGGCTCAGCATCACTTCCGGCGGATAGTCGTACTCCGCCCCGCTGTTGTACAAGCCGCTTGAAGAGCGGAAATCGGGAATCCCGCTTTCCGTGGAAGTACCGGCACCGCCGAAGAACACGATGCGCTCGCTTTCGTCAATCAGACGACGGAGATTTTCCGTATGGTTTTCATTCGATGGCAGATCGCTCATTTTGAGCCCTCCCTGAATTGAAATAAATACAAACCCGGCCTTTCGCGGCCCCAGAATTTCGAAAGGTTTCTCCTTATTGTACCTTATTTCTTGCACCTTCCAGAAAGCGATTGCAAATATTAGGTAAAAGGAGAGGAATTCCGGTAAAGCCGGGCGAATAAGTGTGTACAAGAAAAAAATCCGATTAAATACAGTGCTTAACATTTTTTAACCCGTGAAAAGGAAGGTGCCTCATGTCTCAAACGAACCCGGTCACACCGGCGCCCCTCCCTGCGAAAGGACGCAAGCTTTTTCTGTCCAGGCCCGTTCTCTCCTGGGGATTAAACGATTTGGCCAACACGATTTTCTCCTCCAACATCGTCACGTTGTTCTTCCCGTTTTACTTGACCCAGGTAATCGGCGGCGATGCGCGGATGGATCAGGTGGCCAGCACGTTCATTACGTATACCAACGCCCTCTCGGGTCTGCTCATCGTCCTGCTCAGTCCGCTGTACGGCGTCTGGATGGACCGTACCGGCCGCAAGAAAGGCCTTATGGTCCCGTTCACGCTGCTCGCGATCGGATTTACGCTGCTCATGGCATTATCGGCCAACTGGCAAAGCAGCGCCTCGTTTTTGGGGCTTCCCCTTGCCGTGGCGGGCGTCCTGTTCTTTTTCGTCATCGCCAAGTTCTTTTTCAGCTCGTCGGTCGTGTTCTATGATGCGATGATTTCCGATCTGGGAAATTCCAGGGAAATCCCCCTCATCTCGGGGTTCGGCGTCGCGCTCGGGTATATCGGTACCCTGATCGGGCTCTCCGTGTACCCGCTGGCAAGCGGACAGCAGTATGAGCAGACCTTCCTGCCCAGCGCGCTGCTTTACCTGCTTTTTGCGCTACCGCTTATGCTCTTCTACAAAGAGGCGGCTCCCGCACCCCGTTCCGGCGGGCAGACGGGATTTTTAAGCGGCTACAAGGAAATCGCGGCCACCTTCAAAGAAATGAAGAAATATCGGCCTATTTTCCTGTTCATGGTGGCCTACTTCTTCTTCAATGATGCCCTGCAGACCGCCATCTCCGTGATGGCCGTGTACGCCAAAACCGTGGTCGGCTTTTCAACTGTCAGGTTCCTCATTTTGTATCTCGTAGCGACCGTTTCGAGCATATTCGGTTCCTTCGTCTTCGGCTACCTGACCCGGAAATACGGGGCCAAGCGCGCGGTCGTCTATGTCGCCCTGCTGCTGATCGTCGCCATCGGCCTGGGAACGACAGCCGTCAACGAGCCTATGTTCTGGGCGGCCGGCGTCATCTACGGGATTTCCATGGGGTCCATGTGGGTGACCTCGCGCACCTTGATCGTGGAGCTCTCGCCCCCGGACAAACGCGGCCAATTCTTCGGCCTCTTCGCCTTCTCCGGCAAAGTGTCCTCGATTGTGGGACCGGTTCTGTACGGGACGATCACCTTCCTGCTCCAGGATCAGGGCACCTTGGCCAGCCGGGTTGCGCTCGGTTCCCTTCTGGTTATGGTCGTCATCGGCCTCATTGTGCACAAACGCATTCCGGAGCAGCACGAAACGGTTTGACCGGACAGAAGGCCCCGCTTTCTCTATTTCCAAATTAGCCGATTATGCAAAAAGCAGCCCCGTATCCGAAGGACGAAACACTCGTCCCCCGGTACGGGGCTTTTGATCAATCAGCCGAAATTGAAGTTTTCAATCATCTTCATTTTCATTTCCCACGTCTTGGTGCTGAGATCGACCGCATACTTCTCCGGGTTCAGCTTGCGGAGATATTCCGGCCAGAACTGGTCGAGCTGCTTCCGGTGATGAGCTCTCATTTCTTCCAGGGAAGGCACCTCGTATACCTGCTTGCCGTCTTCAAAGACGGGTTTCAGCAGCTTGACCGCCTTATACTCGTCCACATATTTATAAATATACGGATGAACGGGATCGAAAAGCTTGATCTTCCTGCCTTCCTGGACGTCCGTCTCGTCATGCAGCACAATGTAATCGGCGATAGCTTTGCCCGTATCGGAGCCGATAATCCGGTAGACATCCTTCCAGCCCGGCGTGGATACTTTCTCGGGATTACCGGAGATCTTGATCTTCGGCACCATGACGCCGTTTTCTTCGATCGCCACAAGCTTGTAGACGCCGCCGAGCGAAGGCTGGTCGGCCGCGGTGATTAGCTGGGTGCCTACTCCCCACGTGTCGATCCGGGCTCCCTGCGCCTTCAAGTTCAAAATCGTGTTCTCGTCGAGGTCGTTGGACGCCACGATTTTCACGTACTCCAGACCCGCTTCGTCGAGCATTTTGCGGGCTTTGATGGACAGATAAGCCAGGTCGCCGCTGTCCAGACGGATCGCCTGCATCCGTTTCCCCTGCTCTTCCATCTTCTTTGCCGTTTGGATCGCATGCGGCACGCCGCTTTTCAGCGTATGATACGTGTCCACAAGCAGCGTCACCTGATTCGGCAGCGCCTCGGCGAATGTATCGAACGCTTCCTGCTCCGTAGCGTGACCCTGCACCCAAGAATGGGCGTGGGTCCCTTTGGAAGGGATGCCGAACATCATGCCGGCCAGCACGTTGGAGGTAGCATCGAAGCCGGCGATATACGAGGCCCGCGCTCCCCATACCGCGGCGTCCGCTTCCTGGGCGCGCCGTGTGCCGAATTCCAGGAACGTGTCGGCCGGAGACACGTTTTTAATGCGGGAAGCCTTCGTCGCAATCAGCGTTTGGTAGTTGATAAAATTAAGCAGCGCCGTTTCGATCAGCTGGGTTTCGAAAATCGTGCCTTCAACCCGTACGAGCGGCTCGTTCGCGAAAACGAGCGTTCCCTCCTCCATCGAGTAGATCGACCCGCCGAAATGGAACGCTTTTAATTCTTCCAGAAATCCTTCGTCGTAATTCTCTTCCTGCTCGCTCAAATAGCGCAGAGCCGGCTCGTCGAACTTAAGATAGTGTACATAGTCGATGAGACGCTGCAAACCCGCAAAGACCGCGTATCCGTTTCCGAAAGGAAGCTTCCGGAAGAACGCTTCGAATACCGCTTTCTGGCGGTGGGAACCGTTTTTCCAGTGGGCGTACATCATGTTAATCTGATACTTATCCGTATGTAAGGTTAAATTCGGTATGCTGCTCATGAATTCGTCTCACCTGTTCCTGACAATGTAGTAGTCCTGCTGTTAGACCGGTTCGCTGCCTCTCACGACTTGAGCGCCCAGCGAAGTACGGAAATGGTTTAGGGCAAACGTGTGCCCGTCCGGGTTAAAACTGGCCACGGCATCCTCGTGGACGATCAGCTCGAAAGCCTTGTTATACGCATCCACGGCCGTATGCAGGACGCAAATATCCGTGCAGACGCCGGCCAGATGAACTTCCTGAATCCCGCGCGCTCGCAGCTGCAGCTCCAGATCCGTACCGCAGAACGCGCTGTACCGCGTTTTATCCAGCCACAAGATCTGGCCTTCCTTTTCCCGGTAAAGGGTATTTAAACGGCCGTACAGCTCGCGTCCGCTCGTGCCCTCAATATTGTGAGGCGGAAACAGCTTCGTTTCCGGATGAAAAGGCTCGTTCAAACGATGGAAATCCACGGCCATGACGACAAAGCCGCCCTCTTCCAGAAATTCCTCCGTGAGCGCCGTAATTCTCTCCTCTATGGCAATCGCGGGATCCCCTACCCGAAGCTTGCCTTCGACAAAATCGTACGTATAGTCAATGACGATCAAAGCTTTCATAACCCGATAACCCCTTCCCCGAATCTTAGGCTTAAAAGTTTGTAACGATCATATCACTCCGACCTTCTAAAATCAAACGGGCCCAGCCCTTTCCAGCCAACAAAAAAGACCGCTGCGCCGGACACGCGGCAGTCCTGATTCTCTTATCCTTCGCTGTCTTCCTTTTTGGCTGTTTCTCCTTAAGCAGCTCCGAATTTCTGTTCCAGATAAGTTTCCGTCCAAGCGAGCAAGAGACCGAGCGCGGCAAAAACAAGAACTCCGGCTGCCGGCCCCATGCCTTGCTGTTCTTCCAGGAGACCTCCGTATAGATTGGACAAAAGCCAATAGCCGCCCAGCCCTCCCGCAACCGCATATGCCAGCGCTTTGACCGGCTGTGTGGAATGCAGACACCCGAGCAATTTGCCGAGCGGAAAGAACGAAACAAAATAAAACGGAAACGCCATGAAAATTCCGAGCAGAAGGAAAAAGCTCCCGAGCAGACTCCCTTCCGGCGATGTTGCCCGGGTGCCTGTCAGCAAATCCGCGGCCCACAGGCCGACTCCGGCATACACCGGGAAAATAAGGCTCAGAAAAAGCGTCGTCTTCGCTTTGCTTCCGGCAGGCATAGTGTCCCCATCTTTCGTAAAAGGTTGATTTTACAGATGATCTTGAATCAATTCGGCCAGTACACCGGCCATGTAGGAAGGACCTCTGCCGAGATCTGCCGGATGAATGCGGAGCCGGAGGAGCGTTTCATCCGCGTCCGCAGCCTCCGCGATAAAGCCGGCTAAGCCTCTGGCCTTGCGGTCGATCTGCAGCAGCAGCTCCAGACCTTCCGTCGCCGGCAGAAAGCTGATTTCCAGCTCATCCAGCTCGCTGCGAAAACGGCCGGCCGGAACGAATTCGAATTCCTGCAGCAAGCCGATCCGTCCGCCGAACCTCGGCGACTGCTTCACCTCCGCCTCCCGGAGCCGGAAGCCGAGCTGGTCCGCGGCGTCGAACACGACCTGCATCTCCGGGGAGGGAATGACTTCAATCCGGTCGGAATCGCTCGGGTCGATTGCGCTGGCAATATCGAGCTCGGTTGAGAACCAGACCGGAGTATGCCCCAGCGTAAGCGGTGTATGTTCGGCCAGCCTGAACCGGAACGGCACTTCCATCTCTTCGTTCGGTCCGAGCGTGAACGGGTCCGAAACGAGGTATTTGGCAATTTCTCTCGTCTCCTTCACATGACTGTTATTGACTTCGCGTTTGTATTCGGTGACCAGCGAAATATAAATCTCCTCGATACGTTGTTCGACTTGGCCCCCGCGGATATGAACGACACCTTCGACCTCTTCACCCGGGTAATAGGCATTCTTGCTGAGGCGTGTATCCACTTGAGCGGCGCCAAAACCGATACTGGCCAGCATCCGTTGGAAAAACGTCATTCTTCATCCTCCTGAACTTGCTAAAAAATAGAAATCTTTCGAGCAAATTATACATGATTTGGACAATCGTGTCTTCGGAACAATTCCGGCCGCACGTAAAAAAGGCTCCTTGCGAAAGGAGCCGGAGCCTGCGGAAAAGCCGATTTCACTTGCTTTTTTACTGAAATCTCGGACCTTCTACCCTGTTTCGGGACCTCCCTTCTTTTAACAGTAGGACGAAAGCCTCTATCAGATGGAAAGGAACAGGTCATTTTTATTGTTTTTTGGAAGAATAATGTGCATGAAAGTGTAATGATAAACGCGCAATTGCGTAATCAATTTGCGCTGACGAAACGATTTGAATCTTTTATTATAAGATTGTACCCACGTTTACCATTTTATTCATAAAGGATGAATGTCATGTTAAAAAAATCAGCTGTAGAGCTGCTTAGTGATTATCAGCTGCTTGATTGTTTCGTACAAGCCCTACAAATGAAGTTGGGTGCCGAATTTCTTCAACAACTTGCCTCCGAGATTAGACGCCGCAATTTATATTAATCGGCGGCTTGCCGGCCCCGTTTATTTTATACCGGGCCGATACACCGCAGAATCTATCGTTTGACTGATTAAGGCTCCCTGTCTCTGCCAATTGTCGGAAGCGGAACGCAGCAGCGCAATCGTACTGCTTATGTCCTTCATATAGTGAATATCGTGAATATCTGCAGCCAACTGATACAAGGTATTGAGGCTTCCGGTTGCCTGTTCTTTACCTATTGTTCCATTCCGGATATTCGATAACGTCCTTTCTTTTTCATTGGTGATAAATTTGCGTATGCCGGCCAACCTGTTCGATCCCATACCTCTCCCCCTTAGTAACGAAAATGACGAGCGCCGGGTCTTCGGCTTATGCGAAGACCATTACCACTATATGCGCTAAGATTCACATTCTATACGTTCATGGAGCGGCTGCGGAACGAAAGAAAATTGCCGTTTTACAAGTACAGATTCGAAAAAAAATACACCAGAAACGTACAGCCCAAAAAAAGCCCCGCAAGCTAACGGAAGTTAACTTACAGGGCTTTTCGGTTATTCGGCGGTTAGCTCCGAGGAGAGGCAGACCAGCCGTACGAGTATTCAGGCGTCACAGTAACGGGCAGCTTGCCGCTCGCCGGGAACTGGCCGGTTAATACCCCGGCAACCGCGTTCATGGCATGAGGACGGTTTTCGTAGCTCGCCAGGAAAGTTTTCACTTCCGGAAACTCTTTAAAGTCAAACGGATTGCGTCCGGCCACCACGACGAGCTTGCTGTCTCTGGCCGCCAGTTCTTTTACGATGCGAACCTGATTGGGCGAAAAACTTGCATTATACGTGACCACGATAACCTGGTCATAGCCTTGACTTGCCTTCAGTACACGCTCCACTTCTTCTTCGGAAGGATTCGTGTGGATTCTTTCTTCCGTTACCTCATGAACGGTTTCCGCCAGGAAAGCTCCGAGTGTTTCCTTCTGCTCCACCACTTCGTCGATTTGCGTCCATTCCCGGACTTCCGTCCAGATGACAAACGTTCTTTTGTCTTTCACAAGCGGAAGCTGATCCTCGTCCTTAACAAGCGTCACACTCTTCTTGTAGGTTTCACGCACAAGCTCGATATGCTCAGGGGACCCCACTGCGGAAATATCGCCGGCCGCAGCGCCCACCGTAATATTCAGACCGGCTTTTAAAGCGAGAATACGGTCCACCGACTCGTTGATCCGTTCTTCGCTGATACGGCCGGATTCCACCGCTTCCACCAGACGTTCAATGGTTTGAACCTGGGTATCGTAAGTATGGCTGACCAGCAGCAAATCGGTGCCGGCTTCAACCGCCATGACCGCTCCTTCAGCCGTCCCGTAATGGTCTGCGATCGCTTTCATCTCCAGGCAGTCGGTCACAATGACGCCTTCGTAACCAAGCTCACCGCGCAGCAAATCGGTCAGTACCCGCTTGGACAAAGTCGAAGGCAGGCCATCGGGCTCCAGCGCCGGAAAAATAACGTGCGCCGACATCAGTACGTCGGCTCCCTCCTGAATCGCCTTCACGAACGGAGCGAACTCCAGCTCCCGCAGGCGCTCCAGGTCGTGGGGAATCATGGGCAGAGCATGATGGGAGTCCGAGTGTGTGTCCCCGTGCCCCGGGAAATGCTTGATCGTCGGTGCCACACCCGCCGCCTGGTAACCCTTCACAGCCGCAGCTCCCATCTCGCCGACGATTTCCGCGGTTTCGCCGAAAGAACGGACACCGATCACCGGATTCATCGGATTGTTGTTGATGTCGAGGCAAGGCGCGAAGTTTAGATTGATGCCCATCGCGCGCAGTTCCACCCCGCTGATCCGCGCTGTTTCATAAGCCGCCTGGGCGTCTCTTGTCGCCCCGATTGCCATGCTGCCCGGCATACAGGCGATGCCCTCGTGGATACGGGCAACCATGCCACCTTCCTGGTCGATGCTGATCAGAAGGGGTCCTCCCGCCGAGTCCTTAGCCAGCACTTGCAGCTCGTGATTGAGCTCGCTCACCTGCTTCGGATTGTCCAAATTGCGGCGGAACAAGATAACGCCGCCGATTTCGTGCTTCTGAATCAAGTCGATAATTTTCTTGTTGGGCTTCATCGCCGAGTCGAACTCATTCGATGTGGAAAAACCGCACATCATCATTTGTCCGATTTTTTGCCGGAGGCTCATTTCTGACCGTTGTTTCATACTTTTCATCCCCTATCGGTAATTTATGCGTTCGTAATTTGTTCGCGGTATTCGGAAGGCGTCATGCCGGTAAACTTATAGAACACCCGGGTAAAATACCGGCGTTCCGCATAGCCCACCTGCTTGCCGATCTGGGTAATGCTCTTGTCGCTCATGCGAAGAAGAGACTTGGCCAGTTCGATCCGCTGACGGGTCAAATTCTCCAGGAAGGTTTCCCCGAAGTGCTGTTTAAACAGCAGACTGAAGTAGCTGCAGCTGATCCCGAGATGATCGGCAATTTCCTCTACGCCGAAATCGTTGGACAAGTTCTTGGCAATGTATTCTTTGGCGTTGACCATCAGCAGCTCGCTCGGCTTACGGTTCATCCCCGCATTCATGCAGTCTTGAATAAGCTGATGGATCGTCGCAAGCAGATCCTTGACTCCGACACTGCGCTCCAGATTGGACCAGAGGCCCCGTTCTTCCTCATCGGACATGATGTTGATTTCCCGCATTTCCCGGATGAGGTGGAGGACCAGAAAGTGCAGAATCTGCTCCACACGCACATAGGAATGCTCGGAAATAACCCGCAGGCTTTGATTGAGCTTTTCGAAGGTTTGCTCCATTTGCGCTTTATCCCGCCGCTTCAAGCTGGATACGATTTCTTCGACCAGCTCCCACATGGAGTTGTTCCATTCGTTCCGGCCGGGATTCACTTCTTCCAAGAGTAGAATCTGTTCGACGTTTGGAGATAGCTGAAGCGCGCGCTGAAGCTTTTTGTAAGCGTCTGCAAGCTGGAGAACGGACATGTGCTCGGGATAAATGCCCAGGCTGACCGTCAGTTTAACGTGCTGCTTCACCGCCAGTTGAAGGGCATCGCTCCACCCTCTCACCGTCTGCAGATCGAATGGCGTTTCCCTCTGATGACGGATAAGCACGCACCATTCCCCTTCCCGGGTCTGCAGAACCGAATACAAAAGCTCATACGGCTCCAGCGCGTCCTGCAGCACATTGCGGACAGCGAAATTTTTGAGCTTGCGCTCTTTCTCGTTCCAAGAACGGGAAAGCTGCGAATAATTGTCCAGGTCGATGAGTAGAAGGGTAAACTCCGTCTCTTCCAGACTGTTTTCATCCTCGAAAAAATGCCGGGTCGTCACGTTCGTATAATCAAGCAGAATATCGAATAAAAACTTCTCATACGCCAAGTGCCTGACCCGACTCCATCTTTTCTGCTCATCCATCTCCGCCTTGCGCTTCTCCCGGATATCAAAAGCGACCCGCTCCACGACCGCTTCCAGCTCTTCGTAGTTGATCGGCTTAAGAATATAATCCTTGGCCCCGTATTTTAACGCCGACCGCGCATATTCAAATTCCTGAAACCCCGTCAGCAGAATAACCTGGATATCCCTTTCCAGCTTGTTAACCTGCTCCAGCAGCGCGATTCCGTCCATCAAAGGCATACGAATATCGCTAAGGATAAGGTCCGGCTGGTGCTCCTGGACCATCTCCAAGGCCTTGACTCCGTTCGATGCGAGCGCAACGACTTCAATATCGTGCTTCTCCCACGGTATGACGGTTTGCAGATTGCGCAAAATATTGATCTCATCATCCACCAATAAAGCTTTTAAGTTCATCATCATCACCTTGCTGTCGTTTTGGGAATTATACATTTGATTCGTGTACCTTTGTTCGGCTCGCTGCAAATATAGAGCCCGTAGCCATTTCCGTAATGAATCCGCAGACGGTCGGCTACATTAAGTACACCTAATCCTACCCTTGGCTCATTCGTATCGAGTCTAGGATTCTTTTTCCGGTATTGGAACCTGACAAGAACGTCCTCGGGGATGCCGATGCCATTATCTTCAACCCACAAAATAATGTGATCCCCGCCGTCTTCAACACGAATGGTAATAATCCCCTGGTACGTAATCCCTTCGAATCCGTGCTGAATACTGTTTTCAACAAGCGGCTGCAGCGTCAGCTTAAGAATGGAGTGATTTTCCAGCTCTCGGGGCAGGTGAATCTCAAAATCGAAAAGCTCTTCAAAACGGTATTTCTGAATTTCCATGTAATTTTTCAAATAGTCGATTTCCAGGCCGAGGGCGATTTCTTCTTTATGATGGAACGAAATCCTTAATATCGTCCCCAGCCTGTAAACGAGCTGGCTCACTTTTTTACCTTGATTTTGTACGGCCAGCGCATTAATCGACTCCAACGTATTAAACAGGAAGTGAGGCTTGATCTGCGCCTGCAGCAGGGAAAGCTCCGCTTTGTTCTTATGTTCCTGCTCCTGCTTGACCTCTTCCACAAGGTCATGGATACGGGACACGAGACTGTTGAAGCCTCTCGAGAGAACGGTCATTTCATCATTCCCCTGTACTTTGACCCGCACGTCCAGATCTCCCCGTTCCACTTGTTTCATGGAGCTGACGATCCGGATAATGGCCCGGATATACCGGTTGACAAACAGCAGGTTGAAAAGAAGGGCGGATATGAGGAACAGGAACATGATCGTTCCGACCCATTTCAGAATAATGGACATTTCGCCGGAGATATAATCCCACGGGGTGACAGATACGAGCGCCCACTTGGGGGTTCCGTATTTTTCCAGCCCTATATCATATACCGTCACGAGACTCTCTATACCGTCAAATTTGACTCTGGAAGTGGCGTAAGTCTCCGTCAAATCCACTTTTTGAGATAAAAATTTATTTAAATTGGAGCCATTTGTAAGCTTACGGTTGTCGTACAAAATAACCCCTTGCTGGTTTACTAACAGAAAGTGGCTGTTCTTTTGATTATAAAAGTTGAAAATTTTATCCATTTCTTTAAAGTCAAATTGAAGAAACATAGTTCCAATTCTACCGGAACCCGGAGTTTCATAATAATTGACTGTGCGGACCTGGCTGAACAAATTGTTGTCTCCGGTCAATTCCGGATTTTCATAAGGCCCGATCCAGCGGGGAAATCCGTTCAAATTCTTGACTTCTTCATAAATCGGATGATCTTTTAACGTTTTAAAAGGAATCGGCGTAAATGGAATAACACCGCTTGAGTAGTTTTCTCCATATAAATTATATACGGAAAAAGTCCCAAGCGGCTCATAGGTAAGAAATATTTTTCTTAAGCTATTCGTTACATTATTCAGTTGTTCGTCGGACGGCGGGTTCTCGTTCAATTCAACGAGCTGCGTCTGCAGATTGTCTCCCAGCATCCAATAATCCGAATAATAGTTGGCTTCCTTAAAAAGGCTTGCAATGTTACGGCCGATTGACTTAATGGTCAGCTCGGATTGCTCCATGTATTTCTCTTGGGTAATGTCCTGAAAGATCATATAAGTGAAAATTGAAATAGATAATAAGGGAATAATGATGAATCCCATGAAAGCCAGAAATACTTTTTTTCGTAAATTCATCATTACTCCCATGTCCTTTCAACTTAACCCTTGACGCTTCCGGCAGCCAAGCCTTCGATAATCTTTTCTTGTAGTATAGCATAGATCACGACGACCGGCACGATGCTAAACATAGTCGCCGCCAGGAGAGCCCCATAGTTCATCGCCATTCCGTTGTTCATCGCCGCCATCGCTACAGGCAGCGTTCTCAGCGCCTCTTTGGACAGCATCACGTTGGCGAGAACGTACTCGTTCCAGTGACCGAGGAAGTTGATGATAAACACGGTCACGATGGCAGGCGTCATGAGCGGCAGCACGATTTTCCAGAACAAACCGTAAATCGTAAGTCCGTCCATAACTCCGGCTTCTTCAAGCTCCCTCGGAAGAGATTTGATGAAAGCCATGATAATAATAATAGAGAGAGACAGACCGAATGCGATATAAGGCAGGATCAAAGCAAGGTGTGTATCGTACAGCGGAATATGCAGGACGTTAGTAACGTTCAAAATGAAACGGTACAGCGGGATAAGCAGGGAACCCGCCGGTATCATGATGGCCAGAAGAAATACCCCGGTAACGAATTTATTCATTTTCGGGAAATACATCCGCGTCAGCGCGTAAGCCGTCATACTTGCGAGCACAATCGTCACGACACTGGCCAGAACGGAAATATACAAGCTGTTGACGAAATACCGGCCGATGTTGGCGCTGGTCCATGCGTTCACATAGTTATCCAGCGTAAAGTTTTTAATTAAAGCGAATGGATTCGCGACGATATCAACATGCCTTTTGAACGAGTTTTGAAAACCCCAGAACAAAGGATACAAGGTTACAAAAACGTATAGTAAAAGAAAGGCATGGAGAAATCCATTTTTCAATTTGGACATATCAGTTCTCCACATCCTCTAATTTTTTTGTAAGCAGGTTGCTGAACAGCGTAATAATCAAGGTGAAGACGAAGATCAGGATCGCAATTGTATTCGCGTAACCGTAATTTCCTGTCGTCATACCCACTTTATACATGTAAGAGGCCATAACTTCCGTGCTTCCGTACGGTCCGCCTTTGGTCATAACCATGACGATATCCATCGCTTTCATCGCGCCCGTGATAGACAGCAGGACGATAACCGCGAGGATCGGACGGATCAAAGGAACCGTAATGAGAAGCGCTCGCTGAAACCCGGTGGCTCCATCGATTTCGGCAGCCTCGTAGACTTCTTTGGAAATTCCGAAGATTGCAGCCAGGACGAGAACGATATAAAATCCGGTCCACTGCCAGGCATTCGTCAGAAGAATGGAAAGCATAGCTGTGCTTTCGTCAGCCAGCCACAGATGGATCAATTTATCCAACCCGATCGACTCAAGCAGCTTGTTCAGCAAACCTACTGTCGGGTCAAATACGACAACAGTCCAAAGTACCCCTACGACGGCAGTCGACAAAATACTCGGCAAGAAAACGGTCGTTTTATAAAAGCCGCGTAATTTTCTGACTTCCGAGATTAATACCGAAAAAATGACGATAACCGGAACTTGAATAAAGACGGAAAACAAAATAAAGTAAAGGTTATTTTTGACCGAGATCCAGAAATACTCATCGTTAAAAGCTTCTTTAAAATTATCCAATCCGTTAAAAACAGGTGCAGTCAGACCATCCCAGCTAGTAAACCCGTATCTGAATGTTGTAAGAAGCGGGAACATATAAAATGTCAAGTAGAAAAACAGGGTTGGAATAATGAACACCAGGTATGCTAGAGGATTTCGATAAACCTTGTTCATAGCAGCCTCCATCCTTCACACTATGCGAATAAGAACGGGTACCACGTGATGTGATACCCGTTATTTTTTTATCTGCTTATTTTAGATTACGTTACTAATCTTACTTTGCAGTCTTTTTGTTTTCTGTTTCTTGGGATTTTTGAATATCAGCCAGCAGGTCCTGAACGGATTTTTTGCCGCCAACGAAAGCTTGGATTCCGGATTCAAGATCAAGCTTCACTTTAGGCTGAATCAGGGAGTCGAAAGCCGGGAATGTTTTCTTGCCTTCGGAAGCTTTCAGCATTTCGGCAATGATCGGCTTGTCGCCAGTGGAGCTAAGCTTCATGGACGGGAAGAATCCTTCTTCTTTCAGCTGACGAAGTTGATATTTTTCGGTGAAGAAGACTTTGATGAATTCTTTTACCACTTTTTTCTCGTTTTCGTTCAGCTTAGCGGAGAAACCGAAGCCGTTGGAGTACGAACCGTTGATCAGATCGTTACCTTTGCCGCCTTCTACAGTCGGGAAGTTGAAGAAACCGAGGTCAGCAGCCATTTTGGATTGATCCGGGTTGGAGTACTTCTGGTTCGCCCAGCCTCCGTCGAAGATCATAGCGGTTTCGCCGTTAGCGAAACGGTCTTGCGTTTGGGCATATTTCAGTGCAAGAGCATCTTTGTTGAAGTAGCCTTTGTCGATCAGGTCTTTAAACATGGTGTGACCTTTGACGTAAGCTTCGTCCGTCCATTTGCTTTGGCCGGATTGGAGGCCGTCAACGACTGATTGGCCGCCTACGCGTACGTACAGGGTGTTAGGAAGCATGTTCAGTACCCAAGCTTCGTTGCCGCCAAGCGCCATCGGAGTGATGCCTTTGGCTTTGAACGTTTCGCAAGCTTTCAGGAACTCTTCGTAAGTTTTCGGAACTTCTACGCCGTTGTCTTTGAAAATTTTCTTGTTGTAGAACATGCCTTCCAGGTAACCGGCGATCGGAAGACCGTAAACTTTGCCGTCAACCGTGAACTCGGAAAGATCAACGAATTTGTCTTTCAGGCCAAGCTCGTCAAGGATCGGCGTCAGGTCAAGCAGGTTGTTTGTTTTCGCATAGTTCTTTGTATCGGTACCACCGAAAAGTTCGAAAATTTTTGGAGGGTTACCGGCGGCCATTTCGGCTTTCAGCTTTGTATCGCGGTTAACAACTTCGTCCACGCCTTCGGATTCGAATTTCAGGCCGGGAACGTTAGCTTCAACTTCTTTAAGAGCATCCTCGAACATAGCCTTTCTTTTCTTGGCTGTGTCTTTGATTTGCGTATGACGGAAAGAAACGGTAAATTCTTTCGGCGCAGCGCTTCCGTTCGGAGTTGTTGTCGCTCCAGTACTTCCGCCATCTTTGCCACAAGCGGAAAGAACGGTTGTCAGTCCCACGGCTACGGCCATGATTGTCGCCAGTTTCTTTTTCATTTGTAGACCTCCCCAAAACGTTTGAATTTGTGTCTTACAAGTTTGATTATAGGGACGTTGCCCTTCTTACGGCAGGTCCTCATTTCAACAATACAGGGATAAAATCCTCTCACTAGAGGGGGAAAATAGTGGGCCCTTAGTCCTTAATCCTATTTATAGAAATTAAGGGTTCATTTTACATTTTATTAGGAAGTAATCCAACTTAAACTCTCGGTATTCTCCCCTGCTTCCTCCTTATACTGCCCCTTGATTCGACACGGTTAGCGCTTCCCCCCGTTAGTTTTACAAAACCTTCAAGCCCAATTGATCTGAGCAAAATAGTCCGTACGTACACTTAACTCTGAAAGAGAGGGGGATCAAGAATCGATGAATACCGTCGATGAATCATTGCCAATCCGGGTCGGAACCGCTCGGGGCATCCGGACCGCCTCCTGGTGGAACCGCGTCCGAGAAGCGGGGATCGGCTATTTGTTCCTGCTGCCGTCACTGGCAGGGTTCGGGATTTTTTTGTTTTATCCGTTCTTCCAGTCCTTGTATTTAAGCGTACACAGTACGAATCTCCGGGGGAAAATCGCCGAATATGTCGGCTTCGAGAACTACCGGGAACTGCTTACCTCGGAGAAATTTTATCATAGTCTGGGCGTTACGGCCCAGTTCGCTCTCCTGACGATCCCGACGACGATCGCTGCGGCTCTGCTCCTTGCCGCGCTGACACACAGGGGGCTGAAGGGCAAGAGAGTCTACCAGTTCATTTTTTCCCTGCCGATGGCCCTATCGGTCGGCACCGCTTCCGTGATCTGGGCCCTGCTCTTCCATCCGACGGCCGGGATGCTCAACTACTGGCTCGGCCTGCTCGGCCAGGCGCCGATCGCCTGGCTTTCCGACCCGAGCTGGGCGCTTGTCTCAGTCTCTCTGATGACCGTATGGATGAATCTCGGCTTCGCCTATATCGTCCTGCTCAGCGGGCTGCAGAGCGTACCGGAGGATATGTACGACAGCGCCAAAATCGACGGCGCGGGTCCGATGCGGACTTTCTTTAGAATCGTGCTCCCGCTCGTCTCCCCCACCTTGTTCTTTGTCGGTGTGGTTTCCCTAATCGGGGCCTTTCAGTCTTTTGGCCAAATCCAGATTCTGACCAAAGGCGGTCCCATGGATACGACCAATGTCATGGTCTATTCCCTTTACCAGGAAGCGTTTGTCAACTTCCGCTTCGGCTCCGGCAGCGCGCAGGCCATCCTTTTATTCGTGATCGTCCTGTTCTTCACCTTCGTGCAGTTCGGCGTTCTGGAAAGGAAAGTGCACTACTCATGATCCGGCCCTTACAAAAAACCGCCATCTACGTAGTTCTGACCGCGGCTGCCGCACTCGTTCTCTATCCGCTGTTCTTTACGTATGCGTCCACGTTTATGACAGCCGGAGAAGCCGGCCAATTTCCGCCGCCCCTGCTTCCCGAAAGCCTGTACCTGGGCAATCTGAAGAAGGTGATGGAGCTTGTGCCGATCGGGGCTTTTCTGACCAACAGTTTTACTGTCTCCCTGCTTATTATGGCGGGGCAGCTGTTTACGGCAAGCCTCGCGGCATACGCGTTCGCTTTCGTCCGTTTTCCGGGCAAAAAGTTCGTGTTCCTGCTGTTTCTGAGCACCATGATGATCCCTTGGGAAGTGACGATGATTCCCAATTACCTGACGATCCGCAGCTGGGGATGGACCGATACTTACGCGGCGCTTGTCGTCCCTTTCCTTGCGACGGGGTTCGGAACGTTTATGCTGCGCCAGTTTTTCATGCAGCTGCCGGGCGAGCTGTTCGAAGCCGCCAAGATCGACGGCTGCGGGCATATCCGCTGTTTTTTCTCCATCGCGTTCCCGCTGTCAAAGCCCGGTCTTGCGACACTCGGCGTCTACAGCTTTCTCAGCGCCTGGAACAGCTATCTCTGGCCGCTGCTCGTCACGAACGATCCCGCGAAACGCACCGTGCAAATCGGCATCTCCATGCTCCAGTTCGAAGAGTTTACGTCCTGGAACCTGGTGCTCGCCGGAGTCGCGCTCGTTCTTCTTCCTTCTCTGCTTCTGCTCGTGCTCGGGCTTAAGCAGCTCGTCCGCGGCCTCACGGTAGGGGCCGTCAAAGGCTGACCGTTTATCCACCATTTTGCTTGATAAAAAGGAGAGACATTCCACATGTTTTCGTACAAACCGTCCCGCCGCACTTCCGTAATGGCTATGCTTCTGGCTTCCGCTCTGCTCATGCAGGCTTGCGGCGGCGCAAATGACACCACGCAATCTTCCAACAAAGAAACAACGGGGTCTACTTCCGCAAAAGAAAACGCGGCCTCACCGGTAAAAATCACCTTCTGGCATTCCATGAGCGGCGAGCTCGGGAAAGTGACGGACAAGCTGATCTCCGACTTTAACGCTTCCCAGAAAAATGTTCAAGTAGAAGGCATTTTCCAGGGAACTTACGACGAGAGCCTGAACAAAATGAAAGCGTCCATGGATTCCAAAAGCGGGCCGTCGCTGATTCAGGTCTATGAAATCGGCAGCCGTTATATGATCGACTCGAAAGCCATTACGCCCGTACAAAAGTTCATCGATGCCGATAAATACGATCTCTCCCAGCTGGAAGAAAACATTACCCAGTACTACACCATCGGCGGCAAGCTGAATTCCATGCCTTTCAATACGTCTAACCCGATCCTTTACTATAACAAAGACATGTTCAAAGCCGCCGGTCTCGATCCGGAAAAACCTCCCGTTACGTTCGATGAAATCACCAAAGCGGCCCAGGCTCTTTCCAAGGACGGTAAAGCCGGTGCGTCGTTCGCCATTTACGGCTGGTTTATGGAGCAGTTTTTCGCCAAACAGGGAGCTGAATATGTCAACAACGGCAACGGACGCACGTCTCCCGCGACGGAATCCTATGTAAATAAAGAAGCGGGCCTCAAAGCCTTAACGTGGTGGAAAGCAATGGTCGACAACAAAACCGCGCTTAACCTCGGACGTAAAACCGACGACACCAAAAAAGCTTTCGCGGCGGGCCAAATCGCCATGATGCTCGATTCCACCGCCTCCCTGAAAGGAATCGTCTCCACGGCGGAGGGCAAGTTCCAGGTAGGCACGGCTCCCCTGCCGAAACCGGCGGACGCCGCAGAAGGCGGAGTTGTCGTAGGCGGCGCCAGCCTTTATATTACGAACAACAAATCGGAAGCCGAACAGAAAGGAGCTTGGGAGTTCATCAAATTCCTGACCTCCCCTCAATCCCAGGCTTACTGGCATGTGAATACAGGCTACTTCCCGATCACGAAAAAAGCCTATGACGAGCAAATCGTTAAAGATAACCTCGTTAAATACCCGCAGTTTAAAACGGCAATCGACCAACTGCACGGAAGCAAGGCCAATACGGCCACTGGGGGCGCTGTAATGGGCGTATTCCCTGAAGCGAGACAAATCGTCGAGGGTGCCATTGAGGAAGCCCTGAACGGCAAGAAAACGCCTCAGGCCGCTCTTGATGAAGCCGCCAAGTCGATTACGGAAAAGATCGGCAAGTACAATCAGACGGTTAAATAAGTTAAAAGCAAGATAGAAGCGGACAGCATAACAAGATGAACCTGCCGTTCCGGTAAAAAGAGCACAGCCCCTTGAGGCTGTGCTCTTTTTGTATGCTTGCTTCAGCGTGACGCACGCTGCCTTAGCCGCATAACCTGCGATTCGGGATGACCCGGGAAATCGTTAGTCATCCACAGGCAGGCCGATGCCGGGCTCCGGATTGCTCCTCACCGTTCAAAACCCTTCCCGCTGCCCTCGAAGAAATAGCGGAGCCTATGGATGCTCTCCACCGGATACGGAACCGCCTCCGGCTGCGCTCAGCAAACCTGATTGCGCCCGTTGTGCTTCGCGCGGTACAGCGCTTTATCCGCTTCCTCGATCAGAAGATCGGGTGAAACCTGCGGAAAAGTAGCCGCCCCGATCGAGATCGTCAGGCGGATTGCCTTCCCGTCTCCGAGTAGGAAGGAATGGCGCTCCACTCTGGAGCGGATCTGCTCCGCATAGTGCAAAGCTTCTTCGCGCCTGCAATCCGGGAGCAGGACCGCAAATTCTTCGCCGCCGGTCCGGCACACTTCATCCATCCTGCGGGATGAATCTCTCAGCAGCACCCCGATCTGCTGGAGAACCGCATCCCCTGCAGGGTGGCCGTACGTATCGTTGATTTTTTTAAAATAATCGATATCCAGCGTCAGCAGGGACAGTTCCTCCTGTTTACGATCCGCCGCTTGAACGAGCTCGTTAAAGAGCCTGTCAAAGGTGCGGTGATTGTTCAGGCCCGTCAAAAAATCGACATGCGACGCTTCTTTCATCAGCAGAAAAAGCTGGTGGGCTCTTACGATATAATCGACCATGTATCCGATAAAAAATCCGCCTACCGCCAGTGTGCCGAGAATAACCGGCATAATAGGCAGGCTCGTCGTGCCTATGGCGGAAAAAATAGAGGCTCCCGTCGTGACCAGGAGGACCGCCATCATTTTCGCCCAGCGCGACCAGTACCGCTTGTCCGCACTTCTTAATACAAGGCCTCCGGCAAGAGCGATAAAAAGTACATTCGCCGCGCCAATGAAGGCAGACAAGTTGGGGCCCCCGAACAAGGCGATGCGCGCCGCGGCAATGAGAACGGCGGCAATAAAGCCGGAATAAATGCCTCCGAAATGCACGGCCAGCAAGACGGCGTATCCGCGGAAATCAACGATGGTCTGGGGGGCGATCGGAATGCTGAAATACATTAAAACGATTCCGAATGCGCCGGTCGCCAGACCGGTCTTTATCCGTGTCCATGGCTTCGTGAAATCCAACCGTTCATCTTTGTAGAGCTGACTAACGGCAAACAGAAAAGCAAGCAGGAGAGCAAAATTGACGATTAGTTCCTTTACGATGTAGAGGCACCTCCATAGAGGTTTGACTCGACTTTATAAGCCAGTGTACCTATTATTTTTACCTTATTTAATACTGCGGACCTAGTTCAAATTCCTGTAAAAAAAGACATGCGTCAGAGAATTATCTCCGGCGCATGTCTAATTGTGTCTATTTTAAGAAGAAATATTGGAAATTATTTGCCCAACATATGGATCGGGTGGCCAAGCGCGCCTTCGGCGGCTTCAGCTACGATCTCACCAAGCGTCGGGTGAGCATGGATCGTGAGCGCGATATCTTCGAGCGTAGCTCCCATTTCGATCGCCAGACCGATTTCGGCAATCAGGTTCGATGCTTCAGGTCCTACGATTTGGGAACCGACAACAAGACCGGTATCTTTGTTCGCTACGATTTTAACGAAGCCTTCGGTGGCGTTCAGGGAAAGAGCACGGCCGTTAGCGGCATAAGGGAACTTGCCTACGGAAACGTTCATGCCTTTCTCTGTGGCTTCGGTTTCGTTAAGGCCTACCGAAGCGATTTCCGGATCGGAGAATACAACGGCCGGGATGGCCTTGTAATCGACAACGCTAGGCTGTCCGGCAATAGCTTCCGCCGCCACTTTACCTTCGTAAGAAGCTTTGTGCGCCAGAGCCAGGCCTGGAACGATATCGCCGATAGCGAAGATGTGCGGAATGCTCGTGCGGCCCTGCTCGTCAACTTCAATCAGACCGCGGTCGGTCAATTTCACGTTGATCAGGTCGAGGCCAAGCTCGCCGTCCGTGTTCGGACGACGTCCGACAGTTACGAGCACGTAGTCAGCCGTTACTTTTTTCTCTTCGCCTTTGACCGTGAACGTTACCGTTACGTCGTTCTCGGTTTGCTCGGAGCTTTGAGCAAGAGCTTCCGTGAACACTTCCACGTTCAGCTTGCTCAGGTTTTTGGCAACCAGGCGGGTCATTTCTTTCTCGAAGCCCGGAAGAACCGTATCGGAACCTTCAAGTACCGTTACTTTCGTTCCGAATTTCGCGAAGGTTTGACCCAGCTCGATACCGATGTATCCGCCGCCGATCACAACCATGCTTTTCGGAATTTCTTTCAGTTCCAGAGCTTCGGTCGAGGAAAGAATACGTCCGCCGAACGGGAACGGCTTCAACTCGATCGGACGGGAACCCGTCGCGATGATGCAATGCTTGAAACGGTAACGCGGAGCTTCCTGCTCATTGAAAACACGTGCTTCGTTTTCGTTGATGAACATGACTTCGCCCTGGAACATTTGCACTTTGTTGCCTTTGAGCAGACCGGCAACGCCGCTGGTCAGCTTTTTCACAACGGAAGCTTTCCACTCTTGGGTTTTCGCGTAATCCAGCTTAACGTTCTCCACGCTTACTCCCATCACTTCGGAATGCTGGGCCGCTTCGTACTGGTGCGCCGCGGAAATAAGAGCCTTGGAAGGGATACAGCCGCGGTTCAGGCAGACGCCGCCCCACTCGGATTTATCCACGATCAGAACGCTTTTGCCAAGCTGTGCAGCGCGGATGGCAGCCACATAGCCGCCGGGACCCGCACCAATTACCAGAACGTCAATATCTAAAGAAGCATCTCCTACTACCATCGCTTTATACCTCCATCACGAGCAGCTCGGGATCGTTAAGCAGCTGCTTGATATAGTTCATGAAATTTTGAGCTGTTGCGCCGTCAACAAGACGGTGGTCGAAGCTGAGAGACAGAGCCATTACCGGTGCAATGACGATTTCACCGTTCTTCACGACAGGCTTCTCGGAAATACGGCCGGTGCCGAGAATGGCGACTTCCGGATAGTTGATGACCGGAGTGAAGAACATGCCGCCGGCGGAACCGATGTTGGTGATCGTAATCGTGCTGCCTTTCATTTCGTGCGGAGTCAGTTTGCCGTCGCGGCCGCGTGTGGCCAGATCACGGATGGAATCCGCAATCATCCAGACATTTTGACGGTCCGCATGGTGAATGACAGGTACAAGAAGACCGTTGTCCGTATCCGTTGCGATACCTACGTTATAGTATTTCTTGTACACGATTTCCTGCTTCTCTTCGTCGATCATGGCGTTCATGACCGGGAACTGGCGGCAGGCCGCTACGAGCGCTTTAACGATGAACGGCAGGTAAGTAAGCTTAACGCCTTTCTTCTCGGCAAGCGGCTTCGCTTTGGTACGGAGCGCTACGAGCTGTGTTACGTCGACTTCGTCCATCAGCGTCACGTGAGGAGCCGTATGCTTGGATTTAACCATGGCATTGGCGATCACTTTACGGATGCCTTTGAACGGAATGCGCTCTTCTTCCAGCTCGCCTTGTACCGCAGGTGCGGAGGCCGCTTTGGAAGGAGCCGCTTTCTCCTGAGCAGGCTGATCGGCCTGTGCCGCGGATGCGCCGCCGCCGGAAACGAAGCCTTCGATGTCTTCGCGGGTAATGCGGCCGTTCTTGCCTGTGCCGGAAACTTCCGCGATGTTGATGCCCTTCTCGCGCGCAAATTTGCGGACGCTAGGAGTGGCCAGAATGTCTTTAGGGGCAGCCGACGGCTTGCCGCCTTCGGATTTCTTCGTTTCTTCCGGAGCCGGAGCTGTCGGAGCGCCTTGGTCTTCCTTCTTAGGAAGCTCAGTCGAAGGCGCGTTGGAAGGAGCCGGTGCAGCCGCTTCCGGTGAAGGAGCCGCAGCGGAGGTTTCCGATTCCGGAATCTCGCCTTCCGCGTCGATGATCATGACCACTTCGCCGACGTGGCAAACCTGGCCTTCCTTGATCAGCACTTCCTGAATCTGGCCGTTAACCGGGCAAGGAACTTCCACGACCGCTTTGTCGTTCTGAACTTCCATCAGAATCGTATCGTCATCAACCTTGTCGCCCGCTTTAACATTGACTTTGACAATCTCGCCTTCGTGAATGCCTTCGCCAAGTTCCGGGAACTTATATTCAAAACGTGCCAAGAAGAACAACCTCCTATATTGAGTAGTAAAATCGTGGAGCCGCAGGCAGGATTAGAAATCCAGCACTTGGTTCAGCCCGTCGATAATGCGGGCAGGTGTCGGAAGCCACTGATCTTCAATTTGGGCAAACGGATAAACCGTATCCGGAGCGGCAACGCGGAGAACCGGCGCTTCCAGATGCAGAATAGCCTTTTCGTTGATTTGTGCGATAATTTCAGCAGCAGCACCCGACGTTTTCTGTGCTTCCTGCACCACAATGGCACGGTTCGTTTTCTTGATGGATTCGACAATTGTGTCGATGTCCAAAGGCATCAGCGTACGGACGTCGATGACTTCCACTTTCACGCCGCGGGTTTTCTCGATCTCTTCCGCAGCTTTCAGGGAAGTGTGAACCATGGCGCCGTAAGTGATGATCGTAGCGTCGGAACCTTCGCGAACGACGTTCGCTTTGCCCAGCTCTACCGTGTACTCGCCTTCCGGAACTTCCTGGCGGAACGAACGGTACAAGTTCAGGTGTTCCATGAAGAATACCGGATCGTTGTCGCGGATCGCCGCGATCATAAGACCTTTCGCATCGTACGGGTTAGAAGGAATTACTACTTTAATACCCGGTGTCTGGATCATCAAACCTTCCAGGGAGTCCGTGTGAAGCTCGGCTGCCTTAACGCCGCCGCCGAAAGGCGTACGGAATACGATCGGAGCCTGGTAGCTGCCGCCGGAACGGTAGCGCATACGGGCTGCCTGTACAGCCATTTGGTCCAGCGCTTCATAAATGAAGCCCACGAACTGGATTTCAGCGATCGGACGGAAGCCTTGAGTCGCCATACCTACCGCCAGACCGCCGATAGCGGATTCGGCCAGCGGAGTATCGAATACCCGATCCTCGCCGAATTCTTTCTGGAGTCCTTCCGTTGCACGGAACACGCCGCCCACATGGCCTACGTCTTCACCGAACAACACAACGTTCTTATCTCTTGCAAGCTCTACGCGCATAGCGTCTTGAATCGCCTGAATCATCGTCATTTGTGCCATGACATCTACTGCCTCCCATATCGTTCTTCTATCAGAGAACACGGCCTTAGACCGGAATATTTAGTATAAAAAGGGCTGGCGGCCGTCCAAAGAGGCCGCTGACCGTCTGCTGGTTGCGTCTGCGGTCTCGCTTAGGAGAACTGCGCTTTTTGCTCTTCCAGGTGCTTCGGAGTCGTTTCGAACATGGAATCGATCAGGCCGCCTACCGTCATTTTCTCGGTTTGCTCGGCTTTTTTGATCTGCTCCGCTACAGTCGCTTTCGCTTCCTCTTTCACTTTCGCTTCTTCTTCCTCGCTCCAGAGGCCCTTCTGCGTCAGGTAAGTACGGAAGCGTACGATCGGATCTTTAGGCGCCCATTCGCCTTCTTCGTCCTTCGTACGGTATTTCGTCGTGTCGTCCGCCATGGAGTGCGGCTTGAAACGGTAAGTAAGGGATTCGATCAGCGTAGGGCCTCCGCCGTTGCGGGCAATTTCAGCCGCTTCAGATACGGCCGCGTAAACGGCCAGAACGTCCATACCGTCAACCTGTACGCCGCGGATACCCGCTGCCAGCGCCTTGTGGGCGATGGATTGAGCGCCGGTCTGCTTGGAGAACGGAGTCGTGATCGCGTAACCGTTGTTCTGTACCATGTAAATAACCGGAAGCTTGAACGCTCCGCCGAAGTTAAGACCTTCGTAGAAATCGCCCTCGGAGCTTCCGCCGTCGCCGGTGTACGTAATGGCAACGCGCTTCTCGCCTTTCTTCTTGAACGCCATACCGATACCGGTAGCGTGCAGGATTTGAGCGCCGATGATGATTTGCGGCATCAGGACGTTCACATCCGCAGGTACCTGGCCGCCGTGCTGATGGCCGCGGGAGTATAGGAACGCCTGATACATCGGCAGACCGTGCCATACGATTTGCGGCATATCGCGGTAGCCCGGGCAAATGAAGTCTTCTTTGTTCAGGGCGAATTCGCTGCCGATCATGGAAGCTTCTTGTCCGGAAACCGGCGCATAGAAGCCAAGGCGGCCTTGACGTCCCAGATTGATCGCGCGTTCGTCCCAAACACGGGTGAACACCATGCGGCGCATAAGTTCTTTTAATTGATCGTCACTAAGTTTCGGCAATTTTTCTTCATTAACCACGGTTCCGTCCGGCCCGATAATGGTCAAGGGCTGTACTTGCTCGGAACTAACTTCATACTGCGGCTTGCTCATGTGATTGTCACCTCATCTATGATTTTCATGCCAGGAAAAAGACTTTCTGTTATACTAATTATTATAAACCTGTTTCGTATGGAATATCAACAGGTAACTTGCTGTAATAACGCCCGTATATCGATTCGGGATAGTACAGATGTTTTATATATATAATACAGATCAACAAAACCTTTACACTATTATAATACAACCTCCTTTAAAGGAGTAAAGAAAGGATGCCCGTTATGACCGATTCCAGACACTATAAAAGAACCATTGTAAAAGAGGAAATCAGCTCCAAACACCTCAATTCGACACGATCCGTGCGTATTTTCCTGCCTCCGGGTTATAACGAAGTTCTGTCGTATCCGGTCATTTACTGTCAGGACGGAGAAGAATTTTTTAACTTCGGCCGGATAGCGACCACCATGACCGCAGGCATTCTCGACCACGGCTGGGAGCCGGCCATTATCGTAGGCGTCGACGTGAACGTCAAAATCCGGACCTCGGAATATTCGCCGGATGGGGAAAACCACGAGGCGTACATCCGCTTCTTCGCGGAAGAGATGCTCCCCTTCGTCGAGTCCAAGTATGCCGTACGCACCGACAAAAGCGATCGCGTCTTGGCAGGAGATTCCCTCGGGGGCACGGTTTCTCTGCATCTTGCCCTAACTTATCCTCACCTCTTTGCAAGAGTTATATCCCTGTCCGGCGCTTTTTTGGAACCGACCCGCAGCCGTCTGCAGTCCGAGGGAGATCTTTCCTGGCTGGAGCTGTACATGCTGATCGGCTTGGACGAGGAAGAGGTTAAGACCGAGCGCGGCACCTTTGACTTCGTGGAGGCGAACCGGCTCTCGAAAGCTCTCTTCGAACAAAAAAATGCACGGCTCTTCTATGAAGAAAAGCCGGGTAAGCACGTATGGGGCTTCTGGCAGAAAGAGCTTCCCGCGATTTTGGAAAGATTTTTCTGCTAACTGTCTGAACGACAAAAAACCTCCATGTCCACGAAATTACGTGGACATGGAGGTTTTTTGTCGTGTACGGGCGGATTGCGCCGGCGAAGCGCTAGTCCGCGGCCTTGAAGCCGTAGCGCTCCCGCATCGTGCGCATCATCGCCGCGATGTCTTCGTCCGCAGCGAATTCCCGGTAATCCGCTGCACGCACCCGCGTCTGACGAGCGAGCCATTCGCCCGTCAGACGGCAGAACGCGGGCGAAGTGAGCCCGGCGCCCGCGTACTCGGCGAGGCTCGTCATGCGCCCGGGCTCCACGTCCGGGTAGCTGTCCGGCGCCGCGCCCTGCCCCGCCTCGTCGTAAAACGAGCGCGCCACGGCGGCTTTCTCCGCCCCGGTGCCCTCCACGACGACGAAAGCCTGCACCGACAGCGCGCGTGCCTGCCTGCGCTGGGCGATACCGCAGAACTTGCGGCCGCCAACGCTCAAATCGAAATCGCCGGGGCAGTAGGAGCCCGCGATTTCCCCTTTGGCGACGCCCGTATTCCAGTCTGCCAGGACACCGCCCAGAAAGCGGTACATGGTTTCGAAATCATCGTGAAAATCTATTTTGCCCACAGGTTTGGGTGTAATCAAAGTTACATTCACTACTCCCGGATCCAGCGGCACGGCTGCTCCCCCGGAATTGCGCACAATCACCGCTCTTCCTTCCCTGCCTATTCTGACCGCCGCTTGGGGGGCCTGAGGCAGCCGGCTGTCTCGGAGACCGAGTACCAGACCTTGGGGGTGCCTCCACAAATGAACGATGGGGTCGGCTCCTTCTCCCACTTTGCGGATGAGCAGCTCTTCGAGGGCAAACGGAAACAACAAATCCGCCTCCAGGTCCCCTGAGCGGTCAAGGAGCGTAATGTTTTCGGGTAATAACGGCAATGATTCCATTCGGCAATTCTCCTTCTGACTATCGGTCCATCCTCTGATGCAGTTCGGCACGGCTTTTAGCCGTTTATTATTTATTGTAGGGGAAACCGGGCGCCTGCCGCAAGGACGGGTTCATTTTCTTCCATCAGGATGTGAGGTGTGGCATTTTCCAAGTAGGAAATTTGTATAACTCTATCGAAGTAATACACAGCTGAACAATTGTGGAAAATAATGCCTAGGTATTAGTGTCCTAATCTTATCTGAAGTATGGGACATATTTCCTATAAAACCCTAAAGATAGTAGGCGAACCGTATGTCAATCAGTTTTCATGAGGTATTGTTTAACGTCCTGATAGCGTGTTCACCTGTCATCGTGTCCCCTTTCTTCGATGAAAGCAATCCGTTAAGCAAAAAATCGTATAAACCTATGATGACGCTCGTTAGCATTCTTGCTGCGCTCGCATGCGCGACTTTTCCCTACAGCTCCGGCAGCGGGATCAAGCAAAGCTTGTTCATGATCCCCCTCGTCAGCAGCTTTGTGCACGGAGGTCTTCTTCCTGCTTTAGCCGTTTCGGCCAGCCTTCTGCTTCTGCACGGATTCGTTTTCCCGGCCTCCTTACCGACAGATGCGGTTTTTCTGTTGATTTGCGCCTGTTTTGCCGGGCTTTACATCAAATTCCACAAGACAGGCGGCCGGTTCTCCGCTTTTTTATGTCCCGTCCTTCTGTCCGCCGGCCTAGGCTTTGTGTTTATGGCTTTTCAAATCTTTTTCCATCGCAAGAACCAGTTGCCTCTTGCACCTGATTTTTTTTCCTTTCATGCGTTCTCTATTTTATTGCACGGTATTTCCATGGCGATTGTCATCTATTTGTCTGAATTTATCCGGGAGAGCCGAGTCAGCCGCCTGGAATCGCAGCGGGCGGAAAAGCTGAACGTCCTCAGCGAATTGGCCGCTTCCGTGGCGCATGAAATCCGTAATCCGATGACGGTTGCCAGAGGTTTTCTGCAAATTTTATCCCAAACGGAAGTTAACGAAGAAAAGAAAAAAATGTACACCTCGATGGCGATCGAAGAAATGGACCGCGTCCAGCAAATTATTACAAGCTATCTCGCCTTCGCCAAGCCTCAAGCTGAAATAACCGAGCCGGTATCCGTAAGCGTTATCATAGTCAGCCTGGTCCAGCGCATTCAAGGGTACGCCGGCAGCAGCAAGGTTCAGCTGGAAACGCACGCTCCTCCGTCTTTGTGGATCACGGCAAACGCGGAAAAATTGATCCAATGCCTCGTGAATCTGTCGCGGAACGGAATCGAAGCGATGCCGGAAGGAGGACGCTTACGAATAGAAGCTTATCCCGAACCGAAAAGCGTCTGCATCTCCATCGAAGATACCGGAATCGGGATGGATGCGGAAGAAATCGCCCGCCTCGGCTCCCCTTTTTATTCCACGAAGCAAAAGGGGACCGGACTCAGCGTCATGGTGGCGTTCCGCATCATCGAAACCTTCAGCGGAAAGGTGCAGGTGACGAGCGTGCCCGGCCGGGGAACCCGCGTGCTTGTCACACTCCCCCAAGCGGCGAAACCGCCCCAGTTCGCTCCCGCGCAAGATCAGTTCGGCTGATCCGCCAGCATGTCCATGATCTCACGCGCCAGCGGAACCGCTTCTGAAGGCGCTTCCGGCGCAGCTTCGCGAATGACGACAGCTACGGCATAGCGGGGAGCATCGACGGGCCCGTAGCCGATAAACCACTGGTTAACGGTCTCATGCGGTCCCGACTGTACCTGCGCCGTGCCTGTCTTTCCGGCCAGCGGCCACTTCGCCGCATTCAGCTGTCCCGCCGTTCCGCTCCGCACGACGAGTCTCATCTCCCGCAGGAGTTCACTTGTTGCCCTAGGAGAGAGAAATTCCTTCGCACCGGGAAGAAATTTGGGCGGAAACGAGTCCAGGGTCAGGCCGTCCCGGAACCGGACCTCTTTCACGAGGCGCGGAGCGCGAGCTTTTCCCCGGTGCAGGACGGTTACGACCAGATTCGCCGCCTGAAGGGGCGTCACTTGGACGTCCCTCTGGCCGATGGCGGTCTGCAGCCGGACTCCTTCATCGTCTCTCGGCGTTTGTGCGCCGAAGAGCTGGCCGCCTTCCTCACCGTCGAGTTGAGCGACCGCGGCCCCTCCCGTGAGGCTTCCTTTCCATCCGACTGGAGCCAGCAGCCCCAGATTCCGTGCATAGGTTTCCAGCTCGTCCGAATCCACACGCCGCATCACTTCGCCGAAAACGATATTGCACGATTGGGCAAATCCTTCTTCGAACGTAAGCTTTCCGTGACCTTCCTTCTTCCAGCAGGTAAACCCGTATTTTCCCCATGCCCCGTGGCAGTCAAAAGTCTCATCCGGCTTAACAACGCCTTTCTCAAGCGCCGCTGCGGCTACAACCGTTTTGAAAATCGAACCCGGCGCGGCAGCTTTGACTCCCAGATTGGCCCAGTCTCCATCTATCGCGTTGATCTCCCCCGGATGGAATGACGGTTTGGAAGCCATCGCCACGATATCCGCATTGGCGGCATCCAGGACGACGACCGCCCCTTTTGTAATTCCCCGTCTCGTCATCCGTTCTTCGATGCTCCGCTGAATGCCCGAATCCAGTGTAGTCATCAACTGCAGGGGATAACGGGACTGATCGGGTGAAATCAGTCTGGCGCTTAGAGCGTCCAGCGGCCGTTTACCCGCATCCGTAAACACGGATAAAGTGCGTTCCCCGATACCCCGCAGCCGGGACTCGAACGTTTTCTCGAGTCCGGATACCCCGATCTCGCTGGTAAGCGTCAAATGTCCGGCCGCAAGCTCGCGGGCATACAGGCCGGAGATCCGCTCCGGATTCTGCCCGATGTAGCCGATCACCTGGGCTGCGGCGGGATGATCCGGATAGCGGGTTTTGTAATCCGTCACCTGCACGTAAGAAAGCCCGCTCCCCTCAAGCAGAGCGATTTGGGAAGGCGTTAATTCCAGCGGTTCTTTTACAGACTCGCCGGATTTGGAAGAAGCCCATTGGCCGACGTTCTTTCCCCCGTCCGGAATAGTCAGGCTCCCCGTCCATAAAAGCGGCTCCTTCACCTGTTTTACAAAAACCTTCCAGTCGTCCGCCGTCACCCCGAAAGCTCCGCTGACCTTCCGAAGTTGTTCGGCCGAGCCCGTATAATCGGGATGGACCGGAAAGATAATGGCCGTCCGGATTGTTTTGCCGGTTAGAGGCTTCAAATTCCGGTCGTACATGTCTCCTCTTCCCGTATCGAGCACAATGCTTTTCTGACGCTGCAAAACGGAGTTTTTGACCAGGTCTACTTCATAAGACGAAAAGCGGTGGGGTCTCAGCACCTGAATCCAAAATAACCGCGCGGCCAGGAGTGCCAGAATAGCGGTCAACCCGAGCAGCAGCAGGAGTTTGCGGCGCGGGTCCGTTTTGCTGCCGTCGATGCGGTTGATGCTCCTGCTGCCCACGTCTCTGCTGCTGTTGCTACTGCTGCCGTTGCCGCCATTGCCGCCATTGATACCGTTGATACCAATTCCCTCAAGCCAGATCCCCGTTCCGGCATCTGTCTTTTCTTTTCCGGCAGTACCGCGTAATTCTTTGCCCATACATTCACCGCTCCCGTGTCCGCTTCTTTTGATTCCAGTATAGACAAGGGGGAATACGCTCAAACCTTCCATTCGGGAACGAAAAAAAAGAAAAACGCCCGCTTCCGGCTTTCCGGAAACGAGGCGTTCTGCGGGATCACAATGTAAACTTGGACAGCGTGTCTTTCAGGGAATTCGAGAGGTTCTCCAATCTGTCGGACAGCTTCACCAGATTCTGACTGATGCTGAGCTGCTCGGAGCTGAGGGAAGCAACTTCCTCGGAAGTCGCCAGGGATTCCTCCGCCACGGCACTCACATTCGTCATCGCATCGGACAAGACGGCTTGCGACTGATCGAGCTCGCTTATCGATTCCGTCACCGCGTTCAACCGTTCGATAAATTGGCTCATGTGATTCTGGACCTGGGCAAAAATCCCGTCCGCTTCTTTCACGGCACCGATTTGCTGATTGAAGAGCGGGTAGGCTTGATGAAGCACGTGGACGGTTTCGTCGATTTCGCGCTGAATCGTTTCCGTAATCTGGGCCACAACGTCGATGGACTGCTTGGACTGATCCGCCAGTTTGCGGATTTCATCGGCGACCACCATAAATCCTCTGCCTGCCGTTCCGGCTCTTGCAGCCTCGATCGTTGCGTTAAGAGAAAGGATATTCGTCTGCTTCGTCAGATTGTGCAGCATCTCCAATATTTTGCGGATGGACCGGGTGCTCTCTTTCAGGTTGTCGACCTTCTCCACCATGGAACGGGTCATCACTTCCGTCTGGCCGGTTTTGTCCATCAGCTCTTCCATGTACTTCGTGCCCTGTTCGCCTGAGCTTCGGACCCCGGAGGCTGCCGTTCCCATCTCCAGGTTAGCGGACATCACCTGTTTCATTTTCTCGCCGATATGATGCGTCAGCTCGTTCCCGCGTTCGGACTCGGAGGCGAGTCCTGCGGCTCCTCCCGAGATCTCGTCGGTTGCTACCGCGATTTCCTTGGCGGAAGTCGCCGTAATCTTGGAGGCGTTCGCGACTTCGGAGGCCGTGTTCAGCACTTCCTGGGCGGATTCGTTCGTCTGGCGGACCAGCGTCGTAATCTGCTCCATCATCATGTCGAAGTTTTCTCCAAGCATACCGATTTCGTCCCGGCTCTTAAGATTCGCTCGTACCTTCAGATTGCCCTGGGCACCCTGCTTCATAAGCCCGGCCAGTCCGGCCAGCGGCCTGCCGATCATTCTCGCCACGAAAATGCCGATCAAAGCGGCGATAACGGCCGCCGCAAGGGCGATTACCAGCGTCAGGTTGAAGATTACGTTCGCGTCTTTAACCAGTTCTCCGACCGGCATGCTTCCTACGAGGAACCAGCCGGTACCGGCGAATTTCGAGTATACGTTCTGAGTCTGTTTATCCGACGAGAGGAAGTCGCCGGCATCCGTCTTCTGCTTCTCCTCACTGATCGTAACCGGGGACGGTTTTGCGAGAAGCTCCTGATCTTTCGCATAAATCAGCTTGTTGGACGCATCCGAAATGTACATCGTGCTGTCATCGCCGAGCTGGATAAGCCCGAGCTCTTTTTCCAGAATCGACGTAGGAATCTCCATCAGAAGCATCGCGATCGGCGTGGAAGTGCTCGTCGAGTTCAGGTAGCGGCCCATGGCGACACTCGGTTCTCCGCTGAAATAACCTTTCGGTTTCGTGTCCAGCCACAGCGGCTGCCCGCTGGTTTTGGAAACGGCCTGGAACCAGTCCGTTTTTGTAATTTCTTCCGTCGTAGCGTTCAAGGAAGCTCCGTTGGAGTTGATCATATGACCGTCTGTTTTTAACAGCGTCATGCTTTTGATCGATTTGTTGGAAAATAAATAGGAATTCACTTTTTCCGTAATTTTACGGGTGACTTCGAGCTGTTCGTATGTACCTTCTTTAACCTCGTTGCGTGTATCAAGCAGGCGCTGCAAATCGGCGTCGAGCATCATCTGCATCGTTAAATCTTCAAAGCCGCCAAAAAGAAGATCGAGCTTCTGGCTCGCCTGAATCATGGTCTGCTTCGACGCTTCGCTCACTTTGCCGCGCACGACGCTTTTCGAAAGCTGGTACGAGGTGATCCCCACGGTCAGAACAAAAAATAAAATACTGACGATAAAAATAAGAAACAATTTCATGCCTACGGATTTTGCCGGGTTGCTCAATCCCATAGAGGAAGAAAGAAAACCGCCTCCCGATCCTCCCGGCTTCGGAGCGCCCCCTGATGGAGCTTGTTTCTTTTGAAAACGCTCTCTTAACTGGGTTGCTGTCTGTGTGAGTTTTTTGTTCATGGGCACCACCATCCACTTTTTTTAGGAAGAAAGTCTTACGCAAAAACTTAATATCCCCAGTATTTTCTACTTTTGTTTTAATGTTCGACGACGATTTGTGTTTTTCCTCTTCGATTTGTGCCATTTTTCCTATAAAATCATCTTTTTTTGATTACACAGACCTAGAAATAAAAAAAAATACCGCCCGGCTTAAGCCAGTCGGTATTAAAATCCATTAACGGGTACGTTTGCGCATCATATCCAGCGGTTTAACCGGCTTCTCGGTTTGAATGCGGATAAGCTGTAGAGGATGACGAGCCGCATCGAGCTCGGCGCCTTCCTCGTCGCGAATGACATCCACCCGCTGCTTGAAGTGCGTGCCCCCCGGACCGAAAAATTCCACTTCCGTACCCGGTTTGAAGTAATTGCGCTGCTGGATGACGGCGGTTCCCGTCTTCTCGTCATACTCCATGACTACGCCGACGAAGTCGTAGCTCGCCGCCTTGTCCTCCGGTCCGAAAATATGATCTTCGGGACCGGGCGCTTCGTAGAAAAATCCGGTATTCAGCGGACGGTTAGCCGCTTTATTGATCTCGTCGCGCCAGAGCGGTTTGACCTCATAGGCTGCCGGATTTTCAAAATAGCTGTCGATGGCTTGGCGATAGGCATTCACAACCGTCGCCACGTAATGGATGCTTTTCATTCTGCCTTCGATTTTAAAACTGTCCACGCCGGACTCGATCATATCGGAAATATGCTCGATCATGCATAAATCCTTGGCGCTCATCATAAACGCATCTTCCTCTTCACCGTAAAGGGGAAAATCGGGCGCAAGCGGATCGGACAATGGAGCTCCCTTCGCGTACAAGTCGTACTTCCAGCGGCAGGACTGGCAGCACCCTCCCCGGTTGGAGTCGCGGTCCGTAAAATGATTGGACAGCACGCAGCGTCCGGAATAGGAGCTGCACATCGCACCGTGAATAAACGCTTCGATCTCAATATCGACATGCCGTTTGATCTCGTCAATATCGCCCATGCTCGCTTCCCGGGCGAGAACTACCCGCTCGATGCCTTCTTCTTTCCAGAACTGCACCGTCTGCCAGTTCATGACCGACTGCTGGGTGCTCAGATGCACCTCAAGTTTGGGGGCCACGCGTCTGGCGGTGTCCATAATAATCGGGTCTGCGGCGATGATAGCCGAAATGCCGGCTTCCTGCAGTTCTCTCAAATACTCTTCAATTCCCTCGATATCTTCATTGTGGGCATAAATATTCGTCGCCACGAAAACTTTGGCGCCGTAACGGTTTGCGAATTCGACGCCTTCGCGCATCTCTTCGAAAGTAAAATTGTCGGCGTTGGAGCGCAGACCGTACTTCTGACCGCCGATATACACGGCATCGGCCCCGTAATGTACGGCAAACTTAAGCTTCTCCAGACTTCCCGCCGGGGCAAGCAGTTCCGGCTTGTCCAGACGAACGCGTCTGCCGCGCGCACGCTCGTTAACAGCTGCGGCCATACTCATGGTGGTTCACCTCAATATACTTGTTCTTTGTAGAAAAAGCCGAAAGACAATTCCCTGCTCGGATCCTGCAGGCGTCGGATAGGCTCCAGCATTTCGTCGTTGAATTTGTAAGAATCCGGATCCGCACAGTAGGCATCAATCACTTGACGGTATGCCCTTACCACGGTTTCGTTATATTCGGCGGATTTCAGCAGCCCTTCAATCTTAAGGCTGTCTATGCTCCCCTTGAGCAGCTCATGAAGATCTTCCAGCATGCAAATATCGTCGGAGCTCATCACGTGGGTGCCGTTGCTGTCTTCATAAATCGGATACCGCTCCTCCTGACGTTCCTGCTCAATCAGAAAAAGTCCGTTATCCATGGAGCGATCGACACTGTTTGCATCTTTCCCCAGATGCTCCACGTAATTGGCGACCAGGCTGCGGCGGGAATGGTAAATATTCGTCAGCCCGTGCACTTGAACTTGGACTTCCAGCTTGGCGTGACGCTTGAATTCAAGCGTTTCCTCAAGGTTCAGTTCCCTGGCCAGAACCGCACGCACGGCTCCGCGGGACGCCCAGTAATTCGCGGTGGCGTAGTTCGTCGTCGTCATTTCCGCATTCCAGTGAAGCGGGAGCTTAAATTCCGCTTTGTTCACCATCCGCAGTATGGCGGGATCTCCATAAACGGCTCCGTCCACACCGATAGCGGAGATGGCCGCAAGATATTTCTCAACTTCAGGCAGCGCTTCGTTATCGAAAACATTGTTTACAGCCGCATAGACTTTAGCGCCTTTAGCATGAACGTAAGGAACCAGTTCCTCCAGATCTTGAATCGTCACATCGCCCGGAAGGCGCATGCCGAATGCCGCTTCGCCGATCAGTACGGCGTCCGCCCCGGCTTGTATGAATCGCTTCGCTTCCTCTACTGTTCCTGCCGTTATAAGCAGCTCGGGTTTTGAAATCAACCTCGTCACCTTCTTATTTCGCGTTTTTCTCGGTTTGCTTGCTCTTTTCGATGTTGGCCAGATGCTGCGCATAGGTTTCTCCGAACAAATGTCCCTGGCTTCCGTCTTTTTTCGTTACGTAATAAAAGTATTTCGACTCCGCCGGATACAGCGCCGCCTCGATGGACGCCAGGCTTGGACTCGCGATGGGACCCGGAGGCAGTCCCGGATTTTTATACGTATTATAAGGGCTTTCGATCTTCAGATCGCTTTCGAGCAGTCTTTCTTTCTGCTTGCCCAGCGCATACTGCACAGTCGCGTCGATCTGCAGCGGCTGTTTGATTTTCAGCCGGTTGTAAATGACGCTTGCCACGAGCGGACGTTCCTCGTCCACAACCACTTCACGTTCGATCAGGGAAGCGATCGTCATCATTTGATGGAATGTCAGCCCGCTTGCCTTCAGCTTGTCCTTCCAATCCGCGGGAAGGCTTTGCAGCCGTTTGTCCAGTTGATCGACCATGAGGGTTATCAGTTTCTGCTCGGTAGCATCCTTGGGGATATTGTACGTATCCGGGAACAGATACCCTTCCAGCCTATGCTTAAGTTTGGTATCGGCCGGAATTCCGGCAAGCAGTTCTTCCCCTTCCGCAGGTTTGTACGCTTCCGCCGCCTTAACAAAGGCAGACGCTTCCATCCCCTTATGCTGTCCGACTTTGTCGGCAATCTGCGTGACCGTGTATCCTTCGGGTATAGTCAGGCGGTTCGCTTTTGCCGTCTGCCCGTTGTTCAGCATCGCAATGATCTCGTCCGTTCCGATCCCGGGCTTCATCACATACTCGCCGGCCTGGAAACGGCCGCCTTCGTTCTTCCATTTCAAGTAATACATAAAAACGGAGGCGTTGCGGATAAGGCCTTCCTTCTCAAGCTTGGAAGCGATATTTTTCACGCCGTCGCCGGATACGATCTCGACTTTCGTTTCCTTATCGGAAGCCGAGGTCGGCTGCAGTTCTCCCCGTATATAATAAGCCGCGGCCGCAGCACAGCCGGCTAAGAGCAGAACAATTACCAGCAGCCCGGTCATCAAGCGTTTTATTCGTGATTTAGGACGATGCATAAGTTCCTCCACAATAGTCATCTTGGTCAATCATTCGCATGAAAAAGAGCGGATTTGACTCCGCTCTGGTTTGCTTTAGATTTCTTAAGGTTCGTCGTGTTCCGGAAACGTGAGTTCGTCGTACAATTCGGAGACGGTTTCCCACTCTTCGTCATCTTCGATGGTTTCCAGCTCCAGTGTGCCTTCCGAATCCCGGGATACCCGGAACACGGACACTTCGCCTTCTTTCTTCATCTCTTCCGATTGCAGAACGGCGTAGTGGCGGTCTTCATGGAGAATCTCCGTCAAAATGCGAAAGACGGTGGATTCGTCCTGTTCGTCGAATAAAATAATATCATCTCCGAAAGAACTCCGCAACTCGTTCGTCTGTTTTACACTCATGCTTCTTCTTCCTCTTCGGCGATTAGTGTATTAAACGTTTCTTCAACGATATTCCACTCTTCCTCGTCCTCGATGGTGTAAAGCTTCAGATCGTCGCCGTTCTCGTCTTCCTCGTAACGAAATGCGTACACTTCGTCGGATTCCTCGTCGCCTTCAACCGGCACGACCATCATGTACTTTTTGTCGGAACCATCCACTTCGAATTTCATGACGACTTCGAATTCTTCTTCGTTGCCCTCATCATCGGGGATATAAATAATTTCCGCTTCCTCTTGCTGAAAATCCTCTTCTTTAGCCATGGTTCCATCACCTCATCGTTTAGAGTCCATATATCCCTGCAGAATCAGCACAGCGGCGATCTTATCGACCACCTGCTTGCGCTTCTTCCGGCTAACGTCCGCCTCCAAAAGAGTGCGGGTCGCGGATACCGTAGTCAATCGTTCGTCCCACATACGGACGGGCAGGTTAAACGTCTCGGTCAACTGTGCGGCGAATTCCTGACAAAGCTCACCGCGCGGCCCGATCGAGCCGTTCATATTTTTGGGGAGGCCGACCACGATCTCCGTTACTTCGTACTCCCCGATTAACCGCCGCAGGTGGTCTAAATCGTGTTGCGGACTGGCTCTGCGTATAACCTCGATCCCTTGGGCGGTAAGCCCGAGAAGATCGCTGACAGCAACGCCGATTGTTTTGTCGCCATAGTCTAGGCCCATCGTTCTCATACGTGTGAACTCCTAAGCCGGACCCGTCTGCCGGGAATCGGCGCAGGCCCGTTTATTTATGCTCTTTGAGATAAGAGCGTACCAATTCTTCGATCAGTTCGTCGCGTTCCCGTTTGCGAATCAGGCTCCGGGCGTTGTTGTGCCGGGGAATGTAAGCCGGATCCCCGGAAAGCAAGTAACCGACGATTTGATTGATCGGATTGTAGCCTTTCTCCTGCAGAGCGTCATAGACAGTTAATAGCACTTCTTTGGGGGATGTTTCGATCTCATCGGCTTTGACATTGAATTTCACCGTTTTGTCCATAAAATCCATGAAAGGCACCTCCAATGTTTGCTTTTTCAAACTCTATCGGTTGTAAATGCTGCTAATCCCGCTATTGTCATATATTCTCTGCGGGACGGAAAATTCCTGTTCCCGCAGGAAAATTTAAGAAATCTGTCCGGCCACAAGCGCTTCGACGCCGTCCAGCGCCTCCTGGAGCTTGGACGGGTCCTTGCCTCCGGCCTGGGCCATATCGGGGCGTCCGCCGCCGCCGCCGCCGCATTTCGCCGCTGTTTCTTTGATCAGCTTGCCGGCATGAAGCCCTTTGGCGATCAGATCCGGCGTAACGGCGGCAACCAGATTGACTTTGTCGCCTGCGACGGCGCCGAGCACGATCACGGCCGAGCCCAGCTTCGCTTTCATTTCATCCACGATGCCCCGCAGGGAATCCATATCGGATGCGCTCACCTGGGCGGCCAGGACCGGTACGCCCGCCACTTCTTTTAGGCGGCCTTCCAGGGCGCCAGCTTCAATGCGGCCCAGTTTGGCCCGCAGCGATTCGTTCTCGCGCGCCAGCTCTTTCATCTGCTGGAGCGTGGAGTCCAGACGCTTCGGCACGTCCGCGGTGTTGGCCTTGAGAACGCCGGCCGCATCCCTCAGCAGCTGCAGCTGGCCGTCCACGTACTCGTAAGCCTGACGGCTTGTCACCGCTTCGATGCGGCGGATACCGGAACCGATTCCGGATTCGCTGACAATCTTGAACAAGCCGATTTCGCCCGTGCTCAGTACGTGGCAGCCTCCGCAAAGCTCGAGGCTGTAATCGCCGACGCGGACGACGCGGACGATGTCGCCGTATTTCTCGCCGAACAGCGCCATGGCGCCCATCGCTTTCGCTTCGTCGATGCCGCGAAGGGAGATGTCCACCGGCGTGTTCGCCCAGATTTGAGCGTTCACGCGGCGTTCGACATCCTGCAGTTCTTCCGGCGTGATGCCGCCGAAGTGGGAGAAGTCGAACCGCAGGCGGTCCGGCTCAACGAGGGAGCCCGCCTGGTTAACGTGCGTGCCGAGCACTTCCTTCAGCGCTTTATGCAGCAGGTGAGTGGCCGTGTGGTTCTTCACGGTATCTCCGCGAAGCTCGCCGGAGACTTGAGCCGTAACCGAATCGCCCGTGCGCAGGATGCCCTGCTCGACGGTCACGCTGTGAACGTGCTGGCCGTGAGGCGCTTTGCCGACTTCGAGTACGGCCGCGCGTACGCCGTCGCCCGCGATGACGCCGCGGTCGGCTACCTGTCCGCCGCTTTCGGCGTAGAACGGCGTCCGGTCGAGTATGATCTGGCACGTTTCGCCGGTTCCCGCCGCATCCACAAACTCGTTGTCGTGCACGATCGCCAGCACTTTGGCTGGAACTACCAATTCAGTGTATCCAACAAATTCACTTTTATCCGTAAACTCGGAGAGCGCTCCGCCCTGCACTTTCATGCTGCCGGATTTGCTCCGGTTGCTGCGCGCACGCTCGCGCTGTTCTTCCATCGCCGCTTCAAATCCTTCGCGGTCGACGGCCAGACCCTGCTCGTTCGCGAAATCCTCCGTCAAGTCGACCGGGAATCCGTACGTGTCGTACAGCTTGAAAGCATCCGGTCCACTGATGGCGCGCCCGCCCGCCGCACGGGTGCTCTCGACCATGCCGGCAAGAATGGCAAGACCGTCGGACAGCGTTTCGTGAAAACGTTCTTCTTCGATGCGGATGATTTTCTCGATGAACTCGCGTTTCTCCACGACTTCATTGTAGTAAACGCCCATGATTTCGCCTACGACCGGAACGAGCTGGTACAGGAACGGTTTATCCATGCCGAGTACTTTGCCGTAGCGGACGGCGCGGCGCAGAAGTCTGCGAATAACGTAGCCGCGGCCTTCGTTCGTAGGCAGTACGCCGTCTCCCACCGCAAAAGCGACGGTACGGACGTGGTCGGCAATGACCTTCAAAGCCACGTCAAACTCTTCGTTCTCCTTGTACTTCACACCCGCGATGCGGCAGGTCGCTTCAATGATCGGCTGGAACAAATCCGTATCGAAGTTGGAGTCCACATCCTGCAAAATCGAAGCGAAACGCTCCAGACCCGCGCCCGTATCAATATTCTTGTTGGGCAGCGGCGTGTAGCTGCCGTCTTTGTTGTGGTTGAACTGGGAAAATACGAGGTTCCACACTTCCAGGAAACGCTCGTTCTCTCCGCCCGGCCAGCATTCCGGATCGTTCAGATCGCCGTATTTGTCTCCGCGGTCGTAGAAGATTTCCGTACAAGGTCCGCACGGGCCTTCCCCGATATCCCAGAAGTTCTCGTCGAGCTTGTAAATACGCGCTTCCGGCAGACCGATCTTTTTATTCCAAAACTCAAAAGCTTCCGTATCCTCGGGATAAACGGTGACCGACAAGCGCTCCGGATCGAACCCGATCCATTTCGGGTCCGTCAGAAATTCCCAGGCCCAGGTGATGGCTTCTTCTTTGAAGTAGTCGCCGATGGAGAAGTTTCCGAGCATCTCGAAAAATGTATGGTGACGGCGGGTTTTGCCGACATTTTCAATGTCGTTTGTACGGATGCATTTCTGCGCGTTTACGATTCTCGGATTCTCGGGAACGACACGGCCGTCAAAATAAGGTTTGAGCGGCGCCATCCCGGCGTTGATCCATAAAAGAGAAGGGTCGTTGTGAGGCACGAGCGAGGAGCTCGGCTCGATTTTGTGTCCTTTGCTGGCGAAGAATTCCAGCCACTTGGAACGAATTTCACTTGCTTTCATAGCGTTTCGAGCCTCCGTTTGTTGAAAATTTTGGTTTAGTAGGCTTGGACTGCTGCTCCTTCGGCCCTCTCTACAGGAAACAAAAAACGCCCCTGTTATCAACAGGGACGAAAAATTCGCGGTACCACCCTGGTTATCGGATGACGTGCAGGCAGGCGCCTTGCCGTTTCATCCAATCTCCTCGTTGCGGACGATAACGGATCCGCTTGCCGTTGGGCTTGTGTAACTTGTCACCCACACTCCGAAATGAGCGTTCGGCCATCCTTCATGAAAGGTTCTCGCAGCCTTCTTCTATAGAAGAAGGAACCTTCTCTCTGCCAATGGGCTATGGCGTACTGGATTTCTTCAGCGCTTTGCATATCGAGTTTGACTCAGTTACCGAAAATTATAGTTCATATCTGGAAACGATGTCAACCTGACGGATGCGGATTAAAGAAGCCCCGCCGATGGCATGTCCCCTCTTTGCAAATTGGCGGAAAAGAAGCACAACCGCTTCAAACGGATCGGTCAGGCTCCGTGACGAGCGGAAGGTTTCTTTATTTCAAAAAATCTTCCGCAGCTGCTTAAAACTTGCCGGATCCAGCTTCCGAATGCTGGCCACTTCCAGTCTGCGCTCTCCGGTATCCACCAGGAGGAGACGATCCTCTCCTTGCCTGAACACGTGCTCATGCAGGTTGGGAAGCTGCAGCCGCTCCGGTCCGAACTGGGTAACGATGTCCCACTGCCATCCTGACGTCTTCTGCCTGATGCTGCGGATAGCTTCGACGCGGGGAAGCAAGTATCTCAAATGCAGCTCCTTCTCCAGCTCCTGGCGGGAGGCATCGTCCAGCTGCCGCAAATCGGCGATGATACCGATCTCCTCTCCCTCTTTGGTGCGGATGGAGATGTACCGGTCCGGCTCGGAGAAGGGAAACGTCCGGAACACCAGAACTTCCTCATGATCCCTCCCATCGCAGGACAACAAAAGCAGGCCGCCTTCCGTGCGTTGAAACCGGCATTTATCTGCTTCGAGCAGTAAGATATCGAAGGGGTCCCCGCCTTCGGGGAAACCGCCGGATTCATACGGGTTCGGCACTGGTATCACGCTCCCTGATCAACGCTGTTTCGGTCTGGGCCTTCACGAGCTTCCAATAGATGCCTTCCTGTTCCATCAGCTGCTCGTGAGTCCCGGTTTCGGCTATGCGCCCTTTGTCGATCACCGCGAGACGGTCCGCGCTGCGCAGAGTCGACAGGCGGTGGGCGATCGCGAAGGTCGTCCGTCCCCGGACAAGCCGGGAAACGGCTTCCTGGATAAGACGCTCCGTCTCCGTGTCCACGGAAGCGGTCGCCTCGTCCAGGATAAGAATACGGGGATCGTGCAGGATGGCGCGCGCAATGGCAATGCGCTGTTTCTCCCCGCCGGACAGGCGGTGACCGCGTTCGCCGACCCGCGTATCATAGCCGTCGCTCATCGCGACGATAAAATCATGGGCGTTGGCGATCTTTGCGGCCCGCATAATTTCCAGAGGCGACGCTTCCGGCTTCGCGTAAGCGATGTTTTCAGCAATCGTCCCGTCGAAAAGGAACGTTTCCTGAAGCACGACCCCGATCTGGGCCCGCAGGCTTTCCTGGCTCAGCTTCTTCAGCGGAATCCCGTCTATTAAAATCCGCCCCCGGTCCGGATCGTAAAACCGGCAGATCAGATGAATCAGCGTAGATTTACCCGCTCCCGAATGTCCGACAAATCCGATCATTTCACCGGGCTTCACTTCCAGAGAGATGTCTTTCAGGACAGGCTTATGCTTCTCATAACCGTATGTAACCCGGTCCAGCGAAACGGAGCCTTCCAGCCGGCCGGGAGTTACCGCATCTGCCGTATCGGAAACTTCGCGTGGCGTATCCATAATTTCAAAAACGCGCTCGGCGGCCGACACGGCCCGGTTCGTCCAGCTGATCGCCTGCGTAAACCACTGCAAAGGACCGAAAAACATCGTGAGGTAAACCGTAAAGGCCATCAGAGTGCCCAAGGTCAAGCCGCCGTCCAGCACCTGCAGGCCGCCGTAATACCACACGATGATCCCGCCTGCGCCCGTAACGAGCATAAACAGCGGGGTTGCAGCCTGCCACAGCCCTTCCATCCGCACGGTTTGCGTCATCATTTCCCGGTTGGCTTCCCCGTATCGGGCCTGCTCGCTTTTTTCCCGGCCGAATGCCTTGACGACACGGATGCCTTGAAGGGAGTCGCCTACCAGCGTCTGAAGCGCGTTTAGCGCTCTCCACTGCTTGTACCAAAGCTGGCGGACCCTCGGCCACAAAATCCAGACTCCCGCAAGCAGCAGCGGAGTCGGCAGAAGCACAACCAGGGTGAGCTTCCAGCTGAGGGCGAGCATCATCGACAAAATAGCCGCGACCGTGAGTACCTGGCTCGCCACCCAGATCACGCCTTCCGTGAGAAACTGTCTCATCGAATCCGTGTCCTGATTGAGCCGGCCGATAAACTGTGACGTCTGGCGGCGGTCGTAGAAGCTGAGAGACTGCTCGGTCAGCGCCTCGAACGTTTCACGGCGGATATCGTTCATCATGGCCGCTCCGACCTTGACCCCGATAAACCCCCGGGCGATCTGCAGCGCGGACAGCACCAATCGGGCGCCCAGCAGAGCCGCCACCCAAATCAGCAGCGTCTCGGCCATCCCTCCCGGATGCAGCACGTCGTCGACGATAATCTTGGTCACAAGCGGAGGCGCCAGCTCCAGCAAAACCGCGATGATCAAAAACAGCGCAGCCAGGACCATCCGGCCGCGGTACGGGCGCGTATACGCAAGCAGCCGAGTCAGCACGCGCCGGCGTCCGGGACTGCTCCGCTCCGTCTTATCTCCGGCCGTGCAGTCATGGTCCTGCCCGGGTGCCGCCTCTCCGCACAGCGCGCATAGGCCGGCACGTTCTCCGCCTGCTCCGCCAGTGGGGTCAAAGCCGCCGGTTTCCAGCAGCAGATTGGCTGCATGAACCGCCGCTTCGAGCCCTTTGGCGCAGGCGCCCGTGTAGCGGACGAGCACGACCGGGCCCGCATCCGTATCCGCGATGAGGCATCCCCCGCCCTGCGGAGCATCCTGGGTCCGCAGGCTCCGGACCGCTTCCGGCGCGAATCTGCGCAGGCAGGCGCCGCCGGAAGCGTAGACGCCAATTTGTCCGGCGCCTACAACCAGCCAGCGGTCATCCGGCCGGCCGCTCTCGTCCATGTCCGCCCGGGCGGATGCCGCAGGCTTTGCCCCCAGGCTGCGGAGAAGTTCGGTCGGCAGTTCTTCCGCTGTCGCGGGCGGCTCCTTGAGTGCCATGGGCAACCTCCTTTTGCCGCTCTTCAATGGCGGCAGAATCGTTAGTCTGATCGTAACGCACGCCTCTTGCAAGCGCAAGAGAACGGCCCGGATCCGATTGGCGACTCTGCCCGGACGCGCCTTTATTTAGTAGACTTCGGGCTCCTTTCTCCGTACGGCATCTTTCTCCGCCCTCTATCCGAATCTACACCGTACGCCGGTGGATGTAATAAAGAAACAGATGCTGGAGCACCACCTTAAGCACGGCAAAAAAGGGAACGGCCAAAATCAGGCCCGGTATCCCCGCCACTTCTCCGCCGACGAGCAGCGCAAAAATAATGAGCAGCGGATGCATATGCAGGGTCCGTCCCACAACCTGAGGGGATATTACGTTTCCCTCCAAAATTTGCACAATCGTATTGACTACGATAACAAGCAGAAGCATTTTTACCGAAACCGTCGCCGCCATAATAACAGCCGGAGCCGCCCCGAAGAACGGGCCCAGATAAGGAATGATGTTAAAAACCGCAACGAGCCCTGCCAGCAGCAGCGCATACGGCATCCCGATGGCCCAGTAACCGATATAAGCCAGCACCCCGACGATAACGCAAACGAGGAACTGCCCCCGGATATAGTTGCCCAGCGCCGTGTCGATATCGACCAGCACCTTGACCACCTGCCTGCGCCGCGATTTCGGAACAATGGCCAGCACGGTTTTCTCGATCAATTGAAAATCCTTGAGCATATAAAAAGCGAGAAAAGGAACGATGAAAGCGGTCAGAAGCATATTGATGGTGCCTCCGATGCCATGAATCGTGTCCGAAATTTTGAGGGACAGATTTTTTTGGAGTTTAAAAATCGCATCGTGGATACCCGACCGGACCGTATCCGGAAGGAGCTGGCTGTTTTTCATGCCGTCCACAAGCGATTGGGCCCTGATCGTCATTTCAGGCATATGCTCGTTCAGTTCCCCAAGCTGCTTGACGAACATCGGAGTCACATTCATAAAAATGACCGTAAGCGAGGTCAGAAACACGGCATAAATGAGCAGAACGGCAAACGTCCGGGGAACTTTGCGCGTACTCAGCAGATTGACGACGGGGTTGAGTACATAGGAAATAATCATCGCAATCAGAAAAGGGGTCAGCACCGCTTTCAAGAAATGGAAGACACTCCCCAGAATCGGTCTTATCTGCAGCAGGAAGAACAGGACCAGTAGTCCGAGAAGCGTATAAATCAGGCCGGCAAACCAGCCGTTTTTAAAAATCGAATTCATGGCGTTCCCTCCTGTTGACGCTGACAGACTTCGGCGAATGAGTGTCCCTCTCCATTTCTTCAGTATATGTACTACCTTGGCAATTAATCCAAGCTCCTTCGGCACCAGCAGGTTCTTTTCTATCGGCCCAAACCAAAAAGCACCGCTCCTGCCGGGCCGAAGCGGTTAAGCTTATCCCTGCAGAGGCAGTGCCTTTTATTTATTTCTCGTATTTCGGTTAGTCAAGTTGTAAACCCTTATTGGGCATGAATTTGCGGCATTTCTTCTTCAAAAAACAGATCGTCGAGCGAACTCAGCGTACCGTCTTCCTCCACTTGATAAACGGACATTTTCTCCCCGTTCACAGCGAGTTCAATGAAGCAGCCCCAGCAATAGAATTGATGGGATCCGATTTTGCCGATATCCTTGGAACTGCAATTTGGACAGCGCATCATGTGCAATTTTCACCCTATTCTTCTTTAGATACGAAGATTTCCTCCGCCTCAAGCCGGGAGTTAAGCGGAACAATCACCGCATCCTCACCAATGGTTAGCGATACCGGCATTGGGAGCCACTTGCGACCTTCCATTAAATCGGATACGAAACCTTCGGACAGTTCAAAACCTATTATCTTTGTACCCAATTGTTCAAGCAAATAAACGTCCTCGATCGTTCCCAATTGCTGACCGTTTGCCGTAATAACGGGGAGTTCTTTGAGCTTGTGCTTGCCGCCGTTCAGCGGGATCAGCCCCAGGCTCTCCGCTTCCGCATAACTTCGTACGGATTTCATGTCGGCAATCGTGACTGCGTCTTGTCCGCAGGCCGTAATTTCACCGGCAGGAATATACCGGCAAGAAGAATACCAATGCTGTGCGTCCAGCAAAACGCCGAGAATCGTCCATTCATTGTCGAATAAAACGTCTCTCACCGTTCCTGCACGTTTGCCTGTGGACAAGCAGAATATAGGCAATCCGATAATGTCGCGGGCTTTACGCAAGGGGAATATTAAACCTCCTCGTGACAGCTTGCCGCCGCCAAAGGGCGCGCCCTTCTCTTATCTACGAATCCGCTTCACGATGGTTGCGGTTTTACGGGCCGCCGTCTCAATTTGGTCTATAGAATTCCCAAAACCAAAACTAAAACGGACAGCCGACTTGCATACAGATTCTGGAAGGTCCATGGCCCGCAGGACATGAGAAAGTTCAAGAGAGCCCGACGAGCAGGCGGACCCGCTGGCAGCCGCGATACCTTCCAGATCGAGATTCATGAGCAGGGTTTCCGTATGGCTCCCCGGAAAGCTCACGTTAAAAATATGGGGAGCGGACACATCAGGGTTGCCGTTGACCACAAAACCGTCAGGCCCCAGTTCCTCCAGGAAAATCCGCTCCATATGTTGGCGGTACTCGGAAGTTTGAATGTTGTATTCTTTGTTATTGTTGTTATATATTTCCAGTGCTTTTGTAAAACCGACTACTCCGGCCACATTTTCTGTGCCGGCTCTTTTTTTACGTTCCTGCGAGCCTCCCAATACTTGCGGAGCCAATTGAAGCTTACGGGAAGCAAAGAGAGCGCCGATGCCTTTGGGCCCGTTGATTTTATGAGCGGAGAAGCTCATGAGGTCTACGGGAAGCACGGACAGATCTATCGGAAGCTTCCCCAGCGCCTGAACCGCATCCACATGAAAAGCGATGCCGTGGCTTCTGGCCAACCGTCCGATCTCTTCGATCGGCTGGATAGTGCCGACCTCGTTGTTCACGTACATGACGCTGATCAGAACGGTCTCGGGCCGGATGGCTTCCTCCAAGTCTTCTATTCGGATAAGACCGGTCATATCTACTGGCAGAAATGTAACGTCGCAGCCCATTCGCGCCAGACGTTCTGCCGGATGCAGCACCGCATGGTGCTCGATCTGGGTTGTAATCACGTGAGCCCGTCTGCCCCCGAAGGTTTCGACGACCCCGTACAAAGCTGTATTGTTGCTCTCGGTTCCCCCGCTCGTAAACAGCAGATCGGCCGGTGAACAGCCGATTGCCGCCGAGAAAGCGCTCCTCGAACGGTCGAGCGCCGTCTTGGCGGCCCGGCCGTAGCTGTGGATGCTTGAAGGGTTGCCGAAATAGTCCGTATAGTAAGGCATCATGGCTTCCAGCACCTCCGGATGGAGAGGAGTTGTAGCGGCATGATCAAGATATATTCCCATAGTGGTCACCCTGCAATCAAATATAGAACATATAGCTGTCGCGTTTGCCTTCTTCTTGATAAGAAATCAAAGAAGCCAGAGTTGTGGAATCCAGAACCTCCGCGATGCTGTCCCGGATACGAATCCACAAATCCCGCTTGGCCGGATCGTCTTCTTCCGTAAAATCGACCGGTGAAATCGGCCCTTCCAGGACTCGGATCACTTCACCCGCGGTAATTTCTTCCGCGTTCTTTGAAAGGATATATCCGCCGTAGGCGCCGCGGATACTTTTAACAAGACCTGCGTTTCTCAGAGGAGCTACGAGCTGCTCCAGGTAATGTTCGGATAGTTGATGTTTCTCTGCGATACTTTTCAGCGAGGTCGGCCCTTCCCCGAATCTTGCGGCCAGTTCCATCATTATAGTGAGGCCGTAACGGCCTTTTGTTGAAATTTTCAAATTAACACCTCTTCTACCCCTGCTTATGTGTAAGATTACTAGCTCTAGGGTAACCTATTTCTCTATGATTCATTCCATTTAGGCATGTTCTTTACTATGTTATCACAATTCCGATTAATTTGGTTACAAAACCATGACATCTTGATGAAATATTTTCACTTTGCGAAAAGCGCGTTATAATGGGTAGAACCCTGAGGTTCATACAGGTGTCACCAGCCATTTTTGGCAAGAAAGGATTAGAACCGGCCATGAGCAAACAGAGAGTCATTCTCGGTATGTCGGGCGGGGTAGACTCTTCCGTAGCGGCTCTGCAGCTGAAAGAGCAGGGCTATGACGTCATCGGCGTCTTTATGAAGAACTGGGACGATACCGACGAGTTCGGCCATTGTACCGCCGAGGAAGACGCGGAAGACGTACGGAGAGTCTGCGACCAGATCGACATCCCGTTTTATACGGTTAATTTTGAAAAAGAGTACTCCGAGAAGGTGTTCCAATACTTCCTGGATGAATACAAAAGCGGGCGCACCCCGAACCCGGACGTTATGTGCAACCGGGAAATCAAGTTCGGCGAGTTTCTGCAGAAAGGTCTTGATCTGGGCGCCGATTTTATCGCGACCGGCCACTATGCCCGCCTGGAGGAACGCGACGGGGAATTCGTTCTGCTTCGCGGAAACGATTCGAACAAGGACCAGACCTACTTCCTGCACGCGCTGAACCAGTACCAGCTTTCGAAAGCCATGTTCCCTATCGGGCACATGCCGAAGCCTCAGGTCCGCGAAATCGCGGCTGCTGCAGGCCTTGCGACCGCCAAGAAGAAGGACAGTACCGGCGTCTGCTTTATCGGGGAACGGAACTTCAAAGAATTCCTGAGCCAATACCTGCCCGCCCAGCCGGGAGACATCCAGACGCTGGACGGTGAAGTGAAGGGCCGCCACGACGGCTTGATGTATTACACGCTCGGTCAGCGTCAGGGACTCGGAATCGGCGGCTCGGGTACCGGCGAGCCTTGGTTCGTTGCGGACAAAGACCTTGAACGCAACATTTTGTACGTCGTTCAGGGGGACAAGCATCCGCGCCTTTACAGCAAAGGCCTGTCCGCCACGGACGTGAACTGGATCAGCACACGGAAACCTCAGGGTGAGTTCGCCTGTACGGCTAAATTCCGTTACCGTCAGCCTGATCAGGGCGTTACGGTAACACTGGGCGAGAACAGAGCGGCCGAAGTGGTATTCCACGAGCCGCAGAAAGCGATCACGCCCGGCCAGTCCGTCGTTTTCTACGACGGCGAAATTTGCCTGGGCGGCGGAATCATCGATAAGGTGCACCGCTAAGATGAACCATCCCGGGCCGTAGGGCTCATAAGAGCGGCCGCAGGGCCGTGTACTTTGACGGAAGCATTCGCTCGTTGAGCAGCGGCGGTTCACGGAAAGCGGACAGAACATGCCCTCCGGAATGTTGCCTGGGCGGCTCCGCATCACCGCGGCCGCCCCTGGCTTCAATCGGGACCGGTTGTCTGCTTGCGCGGCAGCTGCAGTCTAAGCAGGCTGCCTGCTCGGCATCGGCAGCAAAAAGAACGCGAATCCCTCCAAAAGGGATTCGCGTTCTTTTTGTAAGTACATGTATAGGCCAAGCATACTTACAATAGGTGCAGCATTGATTACCTGGGAAATAATTTACCCCGTTAGCTGTTCCGGCTCCAAAGCTGTGTTCACAGCCCTTTCTCGGGCGTAAGATCGGCAGGTTTGATGGCGGGGGATTCCTCATAAAAGATTTTCTTGACCTTCTCCCTCATCGGCTTCGAAACGAGCGTATACAGAAGATCCCCTTCGATAAGCTCCGTATTCCCGTGAGGCGTTATAATTTTTCCTTTTCGGACGATGGCCGTAATGAGAACTTCTTCCGGAAGATCCAGGTCACTGATCAGCCTGTTGTTGACCGGACCGTTTTCCGTCACTTTAATTTCGATAATTTCCGCATTCGCTTTCCCGAGAGCCAGAAGCTCAAGGGTGTGGGTATCGTTCTTCGCCGAACCTTCGGTAAGGCCCAGTTTTTTGGACAGGACGGAAATGGTTGAACCCTGAATCAGCGTCGATAGAAGCACGATGAAGAAAACGATGTTAAAAAACATGCGTCCGTGCTCCAGTCCCGCAAGCAGCGGATAAGTGGCGAGTACGATCGGAACGGCTCCTCTGAGACCGGCCCACGAGATCAGCAGCTTTTCCCGGTATTGAAATCCGGTGCCGAGCATGCTTCCGAATACCCCGACAGGTCTCGCAACAAACATCAGAATAAGGGCAAGAGCTACTCCCTGCCAGGCAATACTGATAAGATCGTCCGGGAACGCCAGCAGTCCGAGAAGCATAAACATCAGGATCTGCATCATCCAGGCAAACCCTTCATGAAACCTCGTGATCGAGAACCGGTAGGCAAAATCCGCGTTGCCGAGCCGCAGGGCCATCACATAGACGGCCAGCAGTCCGCTCCCGTGAAGCAGCGCCGTAGACCCGTATGTAAAGATGGCAAAGGCAAGCGCCAGAACGGGATACAGCCCTGAAGAATCCAAATCGATTTTGTTGAGGCTCCAAACGGCCAGACGGCCGATGACCAGTCCCAGCACAAGCCCCAAACCCATCTCCCATAAAAAACTGCCGATCAGAAGAAGGATGCTCGTGTCCGGCATTTGAATAAGCTCGATGAGGGAAACCGTCAGAAACACGGCCATCGGATCGTTCGTTCCGGATTCCGCCTCCAGCGTCGAGGTCAGCCTTCTCTTTACGTTCTGATTGCCGAGAACGGCAAATACCGCCGCGGCGTCCGTAGACCCGACAATGGCACCAAGGAGAAGCCCTTCCTTAAGCGATACCTGCAAAATCCAGTAGGCGCTTAGCCCCACGATAACCGTAGTCAGCAGTACGCCTAAGGTAGCGAGCATCAGGGAAGGCCGGATCACTTCCTTCACGTGCGTCCACTTCGTGTGCATGCCTCCGTCGAACAGAATAACGATAAGCGCCATCAAACCGAACCACTGCGTCAACTGGGCGTTGTCAAAATAAATAAAACGATTGAGCCCCATGCCCACCAGCATAAAAAAGACGAGAGCCGGAAGTCCGAAACGGGACGAAAATTTGGACATAAGCACGCCGGCGAACAGCAGGACGGCAATGAGAAAAATATATTTCTCCGTCATAATCGGTCTCCTTCAGCTACCTGCAGTTCCTGCCGGAAGCCGCAGGCTCTTCTAGAAGGGTCATCGGTTCCGGCGCTGCTGATTTATTTTCATCTTCTCTTCCATACCCTGTTCCGTGGCATTAAAAAACACCTCGCCCTCCAATTGTTCCGGCAAATACGCTTGTTTCACGTAATGACCCGGATAATTGTGGGGATACATGTAGCCTTTATGCCCTAATTGTTCCGCTCCCTTGTAGTGGGTATCCCTGAGATGCAGCGGAACCTCCGCCTTTCCGATGCTGTCCATGGCGGACATCGCACGTCCGATGGCAAGCGGGATGGAGTTGGATTTCGGGCTCTCCACAGCGAACAGAATCGCCTGGCAGACGATATATTTCGCCTCCGGCCAGCCGATCTTGTGATAGGCCTCCATAGCCGAAACCGCCTGAACCATAGCCTGCGGATTCGCCAGGCCGATGTCTTCGCTGCAGGCGACGGTCAGACGCCGGATAAACGTCATCGGGTCCATGCCGAGCTTCTCCACGGCGTACAGGAACCAGAAGAGAGCAGCGTCGGACGACCCCCGAACGCTCTTATGGAACGCGGAGAGGACGTCATACTGCGTCGACTCGTCCGCTTTGACGGTCGGGCGGCGGATGGATTCCTCCGCGATGTCCAGCGTGATGCGGACGACGCCGTCCGCATCCGCCGAGGTCGTCAGCGCGGCGATTTCCAGCGCATTGAGCGCACGGCGGATATCTCCGCCCGCCATGAACGCGATATGCGCAAGCGCCTCTTCTTCGGCTTCGATGTTCAGAAAGCCGAGTCCGCGCTCTTCATCGGAGAGGGCGCGCTCCATCGCGATGCGGGCATGCTTCTCGGTCAAGCCGTGAAGCTGAAACAGCGTGGAGCGGGAGAGCAGAGCCCCGTTCACGTAGTGGAACGGGTTCTCGGTCGTCGCTCCGATGAACACGATCGTGCCCTGCTCCACGGCGGGCAGCAGAGCGTCCTGACGGGCCGAGTTGAAACGGTGGACCTCGTCGAGGAACAGGATCGTCCGCCGCCCGTACAGCGCCTTGGCCGACTTGGCCTGCTCGATCACCTCGCGGACATCCTTGACCGAAGCGTCCACGGCGTTCAATCTTACGAAATCGCCGGACGTCTTCTCCGATATAATGTGCGCGAGCGTGGTTTTACCGCAGCCGGGAGGCCCGTACAGCACGATCGACGTGATCTGGTCGGCCTCGATCGCCCGGCGCAGCAGCTTGCCGGGACCCACGATATGTTCCTGGCCGATATATTCATCAAGAGTGCGGGGCCGCATCCGGTCCGCGAGAAGCTTTCCGCGGGAATCGTTCTCGGCAGCGGCACTGAATAAGTCCATTTCCATCTGCAATTCCGCCTTTCAACAGCATGTAGAGTATCTACCTATTATACTGTTGACGCCTCTTATTTGTCGAAGTACCCGGCCTAATGCGCCGTTCCCGCGGAGTGGATACGGACATGAGTGTCCACTTTGAATGTCAGCTTAGGGTATATTTTTTGCCAGTCTTCCCATTCCGATGCATTATCCCAACGGCGGGACATATAATGCAGGCCGAAGCCGATCGGGTCCGTCTCATGTTTTTGGAGCCTCTTCAGGAATCGTTCCACCTGTCCGTTTATTTCCTTTGCCGTTGCGTCTTCGATAGTATCCAGAACAGACCGGGTCATGTTCTCATGGCTCTCGTTTTCTTCCAAAGTCGCTTTGATGTGAATTTCGTACGCGAGTACCGGCTCTTCTCCCGGCCGTGCGTTTATTTTATAAGAAGCCCGCGAGCTTTCCAGATTCAGTTCGTACAAGTTTCCTTCCATTTTACCGCTCAGGTTCGTTTTTAAGTTTTTGGTTGTCAGCAGGTTATACAATTTCGTTTCATTGGGACTCAGCTCAATTCCGATCCGGTGTTTTTTCATGAGCGCCAGCTGATCGATTCTAAAATGATCTCCTTCGGCTTTGACGATCGGAAGAATGGGATCCATTCCTCTTTCCTCGAGCCGCCGCTGGTAATCGAATAAATACTCCGTTACGATGTAGGGCGATTCCGTTCCGCTTTTGGAAAGGCCGAGTATTAGGGCGTTGGAGGGAATACGCTCGGACTGGGGCTTGATTTTCTGGACGTCCAAGGCTGTTGGCTTGGCAATGGCCAGCAGCGTAATGAGCTGAATATCCCTGCGCCGCACCCCCCAGTTGATAATCTGATAAATATCATCGTGAGCCATATTTTCCCCGATCAGAAACACCTTCATATGACCGAAATCCAGCTCTTTGTCCACCTTGGACTTGGCTTTCCTTACCGCGTCCGCAACCGTCTTGGTTTCCTCGACTATAATGTCGAATTGCTCGGTCCCTTCTTTGGGATTCCCTTGGGGAATGGCCAGTTTCAGGCTGACCCGAAGGTTGTTTTTCTGATCATCCAACTTGTCTATCCCCATCGAGATCACAAAAATGCGTTTGTCGATGTCTTTGAAGTTGCAGCCGCCGAGGAGCAGCGGGAACAGCAGAGCCGGAATAAACAGCAGCAGCTTGTACCTCACTTCTTTTTCTCCTTCCGATACATATAGAAAATCAGCAGCACGAAAATAAATTCAGCCACGAGCCTGATTTCAAGAAAGATCTCTCCGGATCTTATCAGCCCTTCCTGATTGAATTTGAGCATCCACATACTGGCTGTAGCGAAAACGACAACGATTCCTAATGGAATATATTTAGACCCGCGCGCAGCGGCGGGAAACCGGATCAACCCCCTGGCCAGGTTCTGCGCCACATGCCAATGTACGATCGTGCTGATCAGAAAAAGGGAAATGTAAACCAGGTAAAAAACGAAAACGAGCCGTTCGACGAGGAACATATCGATCCGGATGGAATCCGCCAATGAAAACCACGGATACACGTACGTGGATACGCCCATGGAACCGTGCATTCCGATCGGCACGATCATCGTAAGCAGCAGAAGTAGCAGACCCGACAGCGAAATAAGCAGATAGCCTCTCATATGAAACTTTTCGAATACCCGGTTAAATACAACCAGATTGATATAACCGGTAAAAAGAAAAGTCGCCGCAGCCACCGCCTGAAACGAGGGCCACTGCAGACTGAATGTGAAAGTTTGCAGCACCGCGTCCCAGTCGAACATGGGGGACGTTATGGCCCGGATGATGAAGAACGCGACAATCGGACAATTCAGCACGAGCAAAATCTCGAGCCCGAACAAAATGGAAGCGGGATTGAGCGTACAGGCCCAGCACACCACAATCAAATAGCCGATCATAACCAAAAAGGCGGGAACGTCCGGACTTATGTAACGGAGGGTGATATCCACAAATGACAAAAGCGTAATGGCCCCGGCAAAAAACCAGAGCCCGATCATAAGCAGCTGGACGGACACGTTCACCCAATTTGGCAGATACTGCTTCATCATTTCCGGAAACCCCTGCCGGGTGAAAGAAGCCAGCATGGTCGTGAACCATCGGATCAGCAGGTAGCTGATGACGACCGAGAGGAGAATCGAGGTCCACGCGCCGTCGAACCGGTGCTGCAGCAAAATTCTCGGCACATAAATGATAATGCTGATTAAAGCATTGATGGCGATCAAGCAGTACACATATCTATTGGTGACCATCCGTACCTCCGCTGCGCTGCTCGCGTATATGAAACAGCCGCATATAAGGGCGCCCGAAGCTGCGAAGATTGCATAAGTATAAAATACTGCCGATGACCCCGACGACTACGCCGAGCAGTCCGAAAATAGCGGCCAGCAAGACGAACCAGTACTTCGCGAAACGGACCGAAAAGCTCATCATGTTGATCGGAATAACAAAGTTGGAGATGGCAACCGCGGCCACGAGAATAATCATGATGCTTCCGACCAGTCCCGCTTCCGTGGAAGCCGTCCCCAGAATCAGACCGCCAACCGTCGTCGCCGTAGGTCCGATGGCCTTCGGCAGCCGCAAGCTCGCTTCGATCAGAAATTCCATCATAACGAGCATAATCAGAACCTCGACAAAAGAAGGGTACGGCACGCTTGCCCGGCTTCCTGCGATAAGCAGCGTCAAGTTCATTTTCAAAATTTCGGGATTATAGGAAGTGAAGGCCACGTAAAGAGCAGGCAGGGTCAAGGTCATAAACAGGCCGACGTAACGGAGAATGAGCAGAAAAAAACCGACGAACGGGAGCTGCACTTTATCGTCCATAGCCGTAAAAAAGTCAAAAAAGGTGGACGGCAGAATAAGCGCAAAGGGACTCGTATCGATCAGAATGATAATTTTGCCCTCGCTCAAGTTATCGATGACCCGGTCGGGCCGTTCCGTCGTCATCATCGTAGGCACCAGCCGGAAGCCTTGCGGACTCAGCGCTTTCTCCAGCTCGCCGGAAGATTGAATCTTGTCTACCTTCAGCTGCGAAAATTTATCTTTAACGTCGGTAAGGATACCCTTGTCGACTTTTCGGTCGTCGTAAACGAGCGAGACCGCGGTTTGGGACAAATAGCCGACCGTTGAATTTTCGATTTTCAGATTGGAAGATTTATAACGACGGCGGACCAAGTTCAGGTTCGTAAAAATGGATTCCGTAAAGGCGTCCTGAGGGCCCTGCACGATCGCTTCCACCGTGGCGTCCCCCACACTGCTCTTGACGTCCTGCAAGGCTTCCAGCAGGTATATTTTACCGTCTACGAACAGAGCCACTGACCCCGATAGAATCAAATCGAGCGCTCTGACCACATTCGTAAACTCTATGCCGCTGGGCAGGGACGAAATATACTGCACATAGAGGTCCATCGAACGGATTTCAAAAAACGGGGCGATAAAAAATCTCCGTATCATTTTCGAATCGCACAAGCTTTTCATGTAAATCAGCCGCATCGTCCTGCCATCCGAAGTAAGCTCGCAATTTTCCAGATCGGCGGAAAGCGCCAGCTTCTCAGCCAACCATTGTTCGATCTGCTCCGTCGTCGCATTCGTGCCGGTCATCCGTTATTCCCCTCCCTTCCTCTCTTATCCGAACGGTTCTTTGGTTTACGTTGCCCAGCTTACTTCCATGTCATTCCAAGGCTTCGTATTTGCAACCTGCCGAACAAGCATAACCGAACACTCCGGGCAGACCGTATTTCCGGCCGTTTGTCTTTGTACGCGCACAAAAAAACCGAGTGTCCCCCTGCGTCCGCCTTGCGGCGGAACGCAAAAAAGCCCTCACCCCGCCGGGAAAGCGGAACGAAGGCTAATCGCTTCAAAACATTCGAACGTATTCAACAGGTTTATTTAGGAGAAGAGAAGCTGACGGAGAAGCCCTCAGTCTTCTTCCAGCGCCAGAATTCCCTTGGCCTTGCTGACGGATAACCGCAGCTTCTCCCCTTTGTCCGTCACGGTAAACAGGTAGCGGTCGCTCTCCTCCCGCTCGAACAGACCGGAGCCCGCTTTGTAATACCGGACCACAATTCCCTCCGCCTCTTCGCGGGTGAACGGCTCCGTAAGCTTCTCTTCCTCGCGGCCGCCGATGACCCAGTTCCCGTTTCGTTTGAGCAGCGTATACGTCAGAAAGGCCGAATCCGTGTAGGCCCCTTCCGGCCTCTTGCCCCGGACTTTGACCCTGTCGTCCGTCACACTGACGATTTTAAACGAAGGCACGGGCATCGATACAGCCGGAAAAATGGCCACGGCTTCGTAGATCCCGCCCAGATGACGCTCATAGAATGTTCTCCAGCTTCCCGGGTCCGCATAATAACGGCTCAGGGCCGGCTGGATCGCTTCAAATGGCGGCTTCGTACGGGAAGCCAGTTCATGGTCGAAGAGGCTCAGAAACAGCTCCGCCGTCTTCTGCTCGCTAAACCTGATCAGGCTTGCCGCCTTGTCCGCCGTCAGGGGCTGCGCCGCTTTAGCCGCGCGCTCCCCGGCCGTCGCCTCCAGGAGTGCCAGCGCCCGCGAAACAAGCGCAGCCGCATCGCCGCGGGTCATGACGCGCTTCGGTTCGTAGCTCGCGCCCGAATCGCTGCGCAGCCCCAGCGCCATGATGTTGTGCACGGACGCCTGTGCCCACGCATCGGCATCGCTCGCGCTCGGGCCGGGTGCAGCCGCCGGGGCTTCGACGCCCCGGGCCTCCAGCCAGCGCCACACCATCGCGGCGGCGGCCTGGCGGGTTACCGGCTGCGCGGGCATGAACTTGACGGCCGTTACGCCGTCAACGAGGCCTGCCGCATAGGCAGCCGAAATATACGGCGTCGACCACGCGGACACGAGGTCGACGAAGGGGGTCGGCCCTTCGGACGTTCGGAGTCCGAAGGCGGATGCGAGCAGCTTGGCAAACTGCTCGCGGGTCAGTGCCCCGTCCGGATCGAACCGGCCGGATGCCGTTCCTTCGATGAGGCCCCGCGCAGCCAGATCCGCAATCGCGTCCGCGTTGCGGTTATCCGGGGCCACATCGGCGAAGAGGCGGCCTGCGGCCGGGCCGACTTCCGCCCCCGCTGCCTGTCCCTCCCGCGGCGCTTCGGCCCGGCTCCCGCCGGCCCGTTCCGCCTCCCGGTGCTCCGCCGCGAAGGCCTGTCCGGCTATCGAAGTTAGCACGGCAGCCGCGGATAAAGTGAGGAGAACCTTTTTCCAAGCCATACCTTTCCTGCCTCTCTAGGTGCTATTGTGACTTCGCAAGGGTAGTTAAACGTCAATACCGGCGTTGTGCAGCAGGTCTTTGACGCATACGCTGACCATGATCAGGCCCGCAACGGGCGGCACAAAAGCGTTGCTCGCCGGAGGCTGCTGCGCTTTGCGGATTTCCGGCGCGTTCTCCGGAACAATGCGCTGAGTGACATCTTCGCGCGGTTTCTTCGGCTCTTCCGTCGAGAAAACCACTTTCACGCCTTTTTTGATGCCTTCCTTGCGGAGCTTCGTCCGGACGACCCGGGCAATGGGATCCATCGTCGTTTTGGAAATGTCCGCGACCTGGAACTTGGTCGGGTCCATTTTATTCGCCGCGCCCATGCTGGAGATCATCGGGATTTTACGGTCCAGGCACTGCTTGATGAGATGAATCTTATAGGAGATGGTATCCGAAGCGTCCAGAACATAGTCCGGCTTGTAGTCAAACAGCTGCTCGTACGTTTCCTCCGTATAGAACATCCGCAGAGCGATGGCGTCGCATTCGGGATTGATGAGCTTGATCCGCTCCTGCATAAGCTCGGCTTTAGGTTGTCCTACCGTCGTCGTAAGGGCATGGATCTGACGGTTCACATTCGTAATATCCACCACATCTTTATCGATCAGTATAATTCGTCCGACTCCGGTCCGGGCCAGGGCTTCGGCCGCTATGGAACCGACTCCGCCGATACCGAGAACGGCTACTGTGCTGCCTTTCATAACCTCAAGGCCTTCGGGTCCAATGGCAAGTTCCGTCCGGGAGAATTGATGAAGCATTCGGAATTTCCTCCTCTGTCAGCTAACAATATGATAGGTTTACGCTAAGTTTGACCTGATTCGGTGGCTAATGTCAAGTCGTGCGCTTGGTTTTACCTCTGCGACCCGAAAAAAGGGACCCGAAGGTCCCTCCCTGTTTCGTCTATTTTACCCTGCGGCCTGTAAAATTTACACGGCCGGGGAGCGTGGCGGCTGCCGAACTTAAGCTTTGGCTGCCGGTTGTTTCAACGCGATGCGGATGGAAAGCTGTTCAAGCTGCTTCTCGTCGACTTCGCTCGGCGCATCGGTAAGCGGATCGGACGCGCTTGCCGTTTTCGGGAAGGCGATCGTTTCACGCAGGTTCGTGCGTCCCGCAAGCAGCATCACCAGACGGTCGAAGCCGTATGCCATTCCGCCGTGCGGAGGCGTGCCGTATTCGAAAGCTTCGAGCAGGAAGCCGAATTTTTCTTTGGCTTTTTCAGGCGTGAATCCGAGCGCCGCGAACATTTTCTCCTGCACCTCGCGCTGGTAAATCCGCATGGAACCGCCGCCTACTTCGTAGCCGTTGAGCACGATATCGTAGGCCTGGGCGCGCATTTGGCCCGGGTCCGTTTCGAAGAGATGCAGATCTTCGTCCTTCGGACGGGTGAACGGGTGATGCATGGCGACATAACGCTTCTCGTCTTCGTCGTACTCGAACATCGGGAAGTCGACGACCCACAGGAATTTGTAGGCTTTGTCGTCGATCAGACCCAGATCGCGGCCGACTTTCAGGCGAAGGTTGCCCAATACGTCGTATACGACTTTCGGTTTGTCGGCGGAGAAGACGAGCAGGTCTCCCTCTTCCACGTTCAGACGCTCGGTCAGCGCGGCGATCTCTTCTTCCTTGAAGAATTTGACGATCGGCCCTTTCCACTCGCCTTCCTTCACGGTGATCCAGGCGAGACCTTTGCCGCCGTAGCGGGATGCGAACGGCTGAAGATCGTCAAGTTCTTTGCGGCTCCACGTCGCGCCGCAGCCCTTGGCGTTCAAGGCTTTAACGATGCCGCCGTTTTTGGCGACCATGTTAAATACTTTTACGTCGCTGTCCGCCACGATATCGGTCACCGTGGACAGCTCCAGACCGAAGCGCAGGTCCGGCTTGTCGGAACCGTATTTGTCCATCGCTTCCGCGTACGTCAGACGCTGGAACGGTGTCGGAATCTCCGCTCCGACCGTTTCGCGGAACAGACGCACGATCAACTGCTCCATCATGTCCAGAAGCTGATCTTGGGACAGGAAGGACGTCTCGATGTCCACCTGCGTGAACTCCGGCTGACGGTCGGCCCGCAGATCCTCGTCGCGGAAACAGCGCGCGATCTGGTAGTACCGCTCCAGTCCGCTCACCATGAGCAGCTGCTTGTACAGCTGCGGAGACTGCGGGAGCGCGAAGAACTCGCCCGGGTGCACACGGCTCGGCACGAGATAGTCGCGCGCGCCTTCCGGCGTGCTGCCCGTAAGAATCGGCGTCTCGATATCAAGGAACCCGTTCTCGTCGAGGAAGTTGCGGAAAATCCGGGCCGCTTTGGCACGCAGCATCAGAGTCTGCTGCATTTCCGGACGGCGAAGATCCAGGTAGCGGTGCTTCAGGCGCAGCGTCTCGTCGATTTCGATGCCGTCTTCGATGAAGAACGGGGGATTTTTAGCGGCGTTCATAATTTCGATTTCCGTGATCCGGACTTCGATTTCACCGGTCTGCAGGTTGGTGTTTACCGTTTCGGCGTCCCGTTCGACGACGGTCCCTTTTACGGCCAGTACGTATTCGTTACGGGCGCGGTCGCCGATCGCCAGCGCTTCTCCCGAGAAATCCGGGTTGAAGACGATCTGCACAAGACCGCTGCGGTCGCGCAGGTCGATGAACAAGACGCCTCCCAGGTCGCGACGGCGCTGTACCCAACCGTTCAGAATAACCGTTTCTCCGATGTTCGCTTTCGTTAATTGCCCGCAATGATGTGTTTTGAGCATCATAATGACTGAACCCCTCCATTTTCGTTTCTGGATCTTGTCCGTTTCAAAATCGCTTCCGCAAAATCCTCCAGCTTGATCGTTTCCTGCTCGCCGGTGGCCATCGTTTTGACCGTAATTTCACCGCGCTCCAGCTCGTCGTCCCCCAGAATGGCGACAAAACGCGCCGCAGAGCGGTCAGCCGATTTCATCTGCGTTTTCATTTTGCGGCCCTGGTAATCCTTCTCCGCCAGAATGCCGTGCGCACGCAGCTCGTAGAGCCGCTTCACGATCTCGTCCTCGGCCGCCTGACCGAGTCCGATCAGGTACACGTCCAGCCCGGGAGGCTGAGGAAGCTGCACGCCCTGGGATTCCAGGACGAGCAGAACGCGTTCGAGGCCGAGTCCGAATCCGACGCCGGGCTGATCTTGACCGCCGATCTCGGAGACGAGGCCGTTATACCGGCCCCCGCCGCCGATCGTATCGATGGAGCCGATGCCCGCCGCTTTATATTCGAAAGCGGTGTGCGTGTAATAATCGAGCCCGCGCACGAGGCGGGGATTGATCGTAAACGGAATCTCCATCGCGGTCAGATGGCGTTTCACCGCTTCGAAGTGCTTCCGGCACGCTTCGTCCAGATCGTCCAGCAGTTCGGGTGCCCCGTCGAAATACTTCTGGTCGACTTTGCAGTCCAGAATCCGCATCGGGTTGCGGTCGAACCGCGACTGGCAGTCCTTGCAGAGCTTATCCTTGAAAGGCTCCAGGAACGCCTGCAGTCTCTGTTTGTAATTTCCCCGGATCTCGGGTGTTCCGACCGAGTTAATCTCGACGGACACGCCCGTCATCCCCAGTTCGCGGTAAAATGTGTAACCGAACGCGATGACTTCGGCATCCAGCGAAGGATCCTCCGAGCCGAACGCTTCGATCCCGAACTGGTGAAACTGCCGGTAGCGTCCGGCCTGAGGCTGCTCATACCGGAACATGGGTCCGATGTAAAACAGCTTGCTGATATCCGGCTCGCCGTACAGTTTGTTTTCCACATACGCGCGTACGACGCCGGCCGTTCCTTCCGGACGGAGCGAAATGCTGCGGTTGCCTTTGTCCTGGAACGTGTACATTTCTTTCTCCACGATATCCGTCGTCTCCCCGACACCCCTGGAGAACAGTTCGGTGTGTTCGAAAATCGGTGTACGGATTTCCCGATAACGGAACCGGCTGCACAGGTCGCGGGCTTTGCTTTCCAGCGCCTGCCACTTTTCTACGGAACCCGGCATAATGTCCTGGGTGCCCTTCGGCTTTTGCATGCTCATGCGAGCTTCCTCCTTGCTTTCCTTGTCGACTTCCCCGTCGTCTTGACATCTACGGCTGGTTCTTTTTTGCCATTAAAAAAGTCCCCCATCCCTAAAACCGCAAAAACGGTCAAAGGGACGAGAGACGTCAGTAACTAACCATCACCCGTGGTGCCACCCACATTCCGAAAATCGGCGGCCTGCGGCGCGGAAAGTCCGGCCCGGCTGATTTTCGCTTCATACGGTTAACGCCCGTCTACGCAAATCGGCTAATGAGATACGGTCTGCACGGCATGTTGCAAGGAACAAACACCAGCAGCCCTCTGTTCACCGATTGTCCTCCGGGAGGTCTTACGCTCGGCCATCATAAGGAAGCTTGCAGCCAGGGCTTCCCTCTCTGAGTACGTGGAGTCGAACGACTTCATCCCTTCAGCGGATCAAAGTTTTTCAGGGTTGTATTAGAGATGATTGTAAACGGCTCTTCCGGCAAAGTCAAGCTTTTCCCTTACCAAGTTTCCGCCCATTTTTGCAGCTCGTCCATAACCGGTTCGAGGCCCTTGCCTTTCTCGGTCAGTTCGTATTCGATCCGTACAGGCGTCTCCGGGTAAACGTGCCGGATCAGAATGCCCGCCGCCTCCAGCTCTTTGAAGCGTTCGGACAGCATTCTGTCGCTCATGCTCGGAATCATATCGGATATATCTTTAAAACGCTTGGGACCGCTCAAAAGGACCCGAATGATCAAGCCTGTCCAACGTTTTCCAAGCAGTTCAAACGCATTCTCGAATTTGGGACACAAATGAAAATCTGCCATGCGACATCATCTCCTTAGTTACATCTTACCATAGTGACTTGTCAAAAGTAAGTCTATTCAGCTAATATCCCGCCGATGGCCCGGTTTCTGCCTTCACCTGCGCATCCGCCGCCGGGCTGTCATTTCTTTAAACCTTTTTCGGACATTTGAAAAATGCGGGTTCTACTCTAGCGCCTCCCTCATAGAATAGGATCATAGAGTTCAGAATCATAGAGCCGAACAGACAGGAGGTTGGCTATGCTTCCCCGGTTTTTCACCCGAATAGACAAGCTGCTTGCGATTTACGGCGCCGTTGCGGCCGCCAGTTTTGCCGTCACCCTGCTCTTCGCCCATCAGTCCGGAGAAAAAGGCCCGCCCCCTCCTGCTTACGCCTATGCGCAAATAACGGCGCCCAACGGGGTCGAGCTGCATGTGGCGAAAACCAAACCCGAACGGATCGCGCTCAAAGCCGTAAAAGGCAACATCATGGAGCTGTCGGAGTTCGGGATCAACGGCGGCTTTTTCTGGCAGGGCAATCTGCTCAGCATCGCCGTTATGAACGATCAGCCGGTCAAGGGGGCGCAAGGCGAATACGGATCGGGCTGGTTCAATACCGGCCATAAGCGGGGAACCCTCGTCTGGGACGGCGCGGCCCGGCAGTTTACGGTCCAGCAGGCGTCCGACGCGGCCGAGCTGAAGGTAGCGGACCGCAGCCGCTACTGGGCCCAGGGCGGGATCTCCATGAGCCTGCAAAACGAAGCCGACTGGCGCAAGCTCGCCAAGGAGGAGAATATGCCGGCCCTGAACGAAGCCCGCATGCGGACCGGCATCGTGTACGACAAAAGCAACGCCGTCTGGCTCGTCGTAACGCCGACGCCGTGCACCGGCGAGCAGTTTCGCGCCGCAATCGCGGGATCGCTGGGCAGAAGCGGACTCGTAGACGGCGTATTCCTGGACGGAAACGGCTCCTCCCAGCTCAAGGTGGCTCAGGCTTCCCTGCCGGGCGACAAGAGGCAAATCTATCAGATGATTGCCCTGCATTGACAACCCGTTTCTCTGGGAAATCCGGCCGTAAAAAGAAAATAGCCTGCAGCACAAAGCTGCAGACTGTCCATGGATATCTATATCGTAAAGGGGGTCGATATTTAGTATAGAGCGCGAACATTAATCCCAGATGAAAATCAAGTTACAATTTCGTTACAATCTCGGACAATCTTATTGCGACGCAGGTTTCGCGCCTTTGCTTTCGGCGTATTTATGCAAATCCAGGATCAGCATAAAGGTATCCCCGTTGGTCAAGCTCTGCTTGTCCTTGATCGTCGCGAGGGACGACTCCTGCACAATTCCGCGCTTGGAAAGCTCGGCTAGAGCGGCATCCTTCGAAACCGCGATGCCCAGTCCCTGCGTCATCGTATAGGCAGCCTGATCGAGTGTCAGCGCGGACTTCTTGCGAGCTTCCTCGTCGATTCCTTTCAGCGAACCGCTCGGGTCGCCGCCGTAAGCCGACGGGATGATTTTCTTCATCCGGGTGATATAGTTCACCATGCGCTGCGGGTTTGACACTTTGTCCAGCTCAAACTCGTTCTTGTAGCCGCCGCCTACGAGAGACATGGACACGGCTGCTTTGAGACCTTCATACTGCTTGTGGGTCATAAACGGCTGCGGCTTCATGCTGAAAGGCTTAAGATCCACACCCTGTTTGTTCAGCATGTCCTGGAGCTTCGCAATATTCTCCTTCGAAGCGGCAAGCTCGCGGAAGCTCAGCCCCGCATCTTTGGCGAGCTTGGCTGCGGCGCCTGCGGCTTGACCCTCGGCCATGCCGACCGGGATGACCCGGGCGCTGCCGTGCGGAAGCGTGTCATAGGAAGCCGCCCGCCCGATGACGAGCAGCCCGTCCACCTTCTTGGGCACGATGCTCCGGAAAGGAATCGCGTACTGCTCCGGCTGCGTGACGACCATTCCGGTGTCCGTCGGAGCCAGACGCTGAATATCGACCGGATACGAGCCGAACGCGATCCGGTCCCACTGGTCGCGGTTTTCGAGCAGGTCGATGATATTCAGGCGGTATTCCCCTTGAATATGGCGCGTCTCTCTGACGTACAGCTCCGGAGCTGTCCCTGCCAGTTCGACACCCGCGAATTCGGGGTAGTTCTTTTTCAGGAAACCGACCACGTTCGGAATTTCTTTCTTCGCGATTTCAAACGCCTCGGCGCGCGACTTCGCGTCCAGACCGTCGATATTGAAAATCTGCAAAGCGTTTATCAGCACCATGTCGCCGTCTTGGCGGCCGATATTCAGACCGCGCATCTTCACGCGTTCCGGGTTAAGCGCCGGGTAGTTGTATAGCTCTTTGTAGCCCCAGGCGCTGACTTCGTTGGCATCGGACATCGGATCGTCGTCCGTTTTCAAATGCTTGCTGATCTGGGACCAGACTTCAGGCGTCACATTTTTCAGCTTGAATACAAGCGTGACCGCCATTTTGGCGTTTTTGTTGCCCAGGTCTTCCAAGCCATACGTAAAAGGAACGCCGGCCGCGGCGGCGATATCGCCGTCCTGTGTCGCATCGATCACGGCATTCGCGCGGATTTCCTGCTTCGTTCCGTCTTCTTTTGTAAGGGTGATGCCTTCTACGCGGGTTTGCTGTCCCTGATTGGACAAGAGCGGCTCGATGGATTTAAGTTTAAGCATAAGATCGATATTCTTTTCGCCGCGCACCATGTCGTAGAATGCGTTCGCCGCCGTGTTGATGCTGAAGGAATCGCCTTCGATTTTACTGTACCATTCGGAAAAAAGGCCTTTGTTCAGCACGTCGTGCGGATTGAGCACGGACGGATTCGGCACATAGTTCATGTCGATGCTGTTCAGCCAGCCGAGTGTCATCAGGCCGCCGAGGATTTCCCGGTCGTGCCCGTCCACCAGCAGAGTCTTCTGCCCGTTGCGGGCGGCGGACACCGCTGCCGTTACCCCCTCGGGGTCCGTTCCGACGACGATCACATCGTACTGCTTCTCCAGATTCGCCGCCGATTTCACTTCGGACAGCGTATGCTGAGCGATCGGCTTCGGTTTGTTGTGGTGGCGGTACTGCCAGTAAAGTGCGGCTGCGGCTGCGATTACGGTCAGCACGATCAGCAGGCACATCCAGACGATCCAGGATTTTGATGCGGCATGCTTCGAATGGTTGCTCTTACTCTTTGTCATGGGGCACCTTCCTCATTGTATTCCAACTGCTTTCTTTACTGCTTGCGTCCCGGCATGCACCGAAGCGTACCGGATTGATCCGGCGCCTTACGGATTGCCGCACAAAGGCGATTACGGCCGGGACAGCGGAGAGTAGGGGAGTTGAACCCGTTATCCGCCTTGGAAGTTTTGTAGGGTCGTGAACTTATTGGAACGCCCGGAAAAGCGGGAAGCTCAAGCACCACTTCTTCTTATACGGGAATGAAGCCGATCGGTCTCCGTCAAACGGCAAATAGCTTCATTTCCTCCTAAAAATGACCATGACTAGTGTAACATATTTTGCAAGGGGGACAAAGGTTTAAAGCTGGCCCGCTCTTGCGCCTGCCTTCTCTGCGCAAAATGAAAACCGGCCTTCCGCTGGGAGGCCGGTCTCGTTAACGGGGCGGCATTCTGGCCGTCCGTTTGAATCTTCCTTGCACGGGGGCGATTTCCCCGCTCGCTTCCATCCCGGACTGCTCGGCTCCGGCTCGTATTCTTTCGGAGTAAGCGGAATGAGCGAGCTGGCTCTCGGGCTGGGTCATTTGCTTTTCTTTAAGGGATCGGCGCATGGTGTAGGAAAGCTCCTCTGTCTAATGGCGATCCGGAGGAAGTTCTTCTCCGAAGAGACGGCCCTCCGGCCGGCGGCTTCGACTTTTAGCGTGTCCAAAGAGCTGCCGCATTATGCCAGCCCTGCCCCCGCCCGATTAAGCTTTGCTTTCGAGAATAAGCGTGACCGGTCCCCAATTGGTGAAGGCGACATCCATCATTTGTCCGAACGCCCCCGTTTCCACATGAAGGCCCTGTGCGCGTAGAAGGCCGTTGAACTTATCGTACAAGGCCTCTGCCTGCTCGGGCCGGGCCGCCCCCATAAAATTCGGCCTTCTGCCTTTCCGGCAGTCCCCGTACAGGGTAAACTGCGAAACGGAAAGCACGCTGCCGCCGATATCCTTCACGGAAAAGTTCATCTTCTCCTGTTCATCCTCGAAAATGCGCAAGCCCGCTATCTTGTCCGCCAAATATTTGGCGTCCTCTTCCGTATCTTCATGGCCCACGCCTACCAGAAGCATCAAGCCCCTGTCGATGCGGCCGACGATTTCCCCGTCTACCGTAACCTGCGCTTCCTTGCTGCGCTGTACCACGACTTTCATTACTTCCACTCTCCTTGCCAGACGTGCTTACTGCATAATCCGCTGAACGGAATATACGTCCTCCACCCGCTTGATCTTCTCCACAACGGCATGTAGGTGCTCGATGTTGCGGATCAGGATGGTCATGTGAATCATGGCCATTTTGTTCTTGTCGGAACGACCGGAAACCGCGGAAATCATCGTTTTGCTTTCCGAAACGACCTGAAGCACTTCGTTCAGCAAACCGCGGCGGTCATGCCCCGTGATTTCGATTTCCACGTGGAAATTCGATTCCACGGAATCCGCCCACTCGACCTCGATGACGCGGTTGCCTTCCTCCGTGTTCTCTCCCGGAATATTCGTACAGTCCGTCCGGTGAACCGACACCCCGCGGCCGCGCGTGATGTAGCCGATAATGTCGTCGCCCGGCACCGGGTTGCAGCATCTCGCGAAGCGGATCAGGAGGTTGTCCACCCCTTTTACCCTTACGCCGCTGACCGGTCTGCTTTTCTTCTCGGGCGGAGCCGCCTTGACTTCCTTGACCTCGTTGGTCAATTCCAGCGCCTGGGCTTCTTCCGCTTCCTTCTCTTTGCGGAGCTTCTCCGTAAGCTTCGTGCAGATCTGAGCTGCTGTGATCCCCCCGAAACCGATAGCCGACATCATATCCTCGATATCGTTGAAAGCGAACTTCTTCGCCGCTTCCATCAGCTTCTCGTCCGTCATAAGCGCCTGCGGATCGAAAGACAGCCGCTTCAGCTCGCGTTCGATGCCTTCGCGCCCTTTAGCCACGTTCTCCTCGCGCTTCTCTTTCTTAAACCACTGTTTGATTTTACTGCGCGCGTGCGAGGACTGGGCGATTTTTACCCAATCCTGACTAGGTCCGTAAGAATGCTTCGACGTCAAAATTTCGACGATATCGCCCGTTTTGAGCTTGTGGTCCAGCGGCACGATCCGGCCGTTGATTTTGGCTCCGATGGTGCGGTTGCCGACTTCGGTATGAATGCGGTACGCAAAATCAAGCGGGACCGCGCCCGCCGGAAGCTCGATAACCTCCCCTTTGGGAGTGAACACAAAAACAAGATCGGTAAAGAAATCCATCTTCATGGATTCCATAAATTCCGACGCGTTGTCTGTTTCTTTCTGCAGCTCGAGAATTTCACGGAACCACTGCATTTTGTCGCTGAACGTTCCCTCGGGGGAGCCGTTGCCTTCTTTGTAGGCCCAGTGGGCCGCGATTCCGTATTCGGCGGTTTTGTGCATCTCCCAAGTCCGGATCTGGACTTCGAGGGGCTCGCCCTTCGGGCCGATTACCGTCGTATGGAGCGACTGGTACATGTTCGGCTTCGGCATGGCGATATAGTCTTTAAAACGCCCCGGCATCGGCTTCCACAGCGTGTGGATAATCCCGAGCGCGGCGTAGCAATCCTTAATATTGTCAACGATGACGCGCAGGGCCATCAGATCGTAGATCTCGTTAAACTGCTTGTTGCGCGAAGACATTTTTTTGTGAATGGAATAAATGTGCTTGGGCCTGCCGGAAATATCGCCTTCGATTCCCATTTCGCGGAGCTTGTCCTGGATATTCCGGATGACGTCCTCGATATACTTCTCCCGTTCCGTCCGCTTCTTCTGCATGAGATTGACGATCCGGTAATACTGCTGCGGGTTCAGATAACGGAGCGCGATATCTTCCATTTCCCATTTTATGGCGGAAATACCGAGCCGGTGGGCGATCGGACAGAAGATTTCGAGCGTCTCGTCGGCGATCCGCCGCTGGCTCTCTTCGGACTGGTACTTGAGGGTCCGCATATTATGCAGCCGGTCGGCCAGTTTGATAAGAATGACGCGGATATCCTGCGCCATCGCCACGAACATTTTGCGGTAGTTCTCGTTCTGCTGCTCTTCTTTGGTTTTAAACTTGATCCGCTCCAGCTTGGTCAAACCGTCTACCAGCATGGCGCAGGTTCTGCCGAATTTATCTTGGACGGCCTCGAGCGAAACCGTAGTGTCTTCCACGACATCATGAAGCAGAGCCGCAATTATGGACGTCACGTCCATTTGCATGTCGACCAGAATGTCGGCAACGGCCAGAGGATGTAAAATATAAGGCTCTCCGGATTTGCGCACCTGCCCGTGATGGGCTTGTTCCGCGAACTCGTACGCCTCTTTGATTCGGTTGAGTTCTGTCTCTTTAAAGTACTGTGCCGCCTTTTCCAGCAACTGCTCTATTCCCATGAATAAACCCTTTCTACGAAACATGGATATTTCTATTCATTATGCCTAAATTGTACGCCTTGCGTCAACTGTCAAGCCCGCTCAAAACAAGAAAATTCGGGAAATGACGACCTTTTTCCGCAAATTCTCCTTCCGGTCCGAAAAAAGCTATAGACGAATCCCGAAAATCTGCTAAACTTGTCGATGGAACTCTAGCTATCATCGCTTAAACGCGATAAAGGAGGAAATGTTCGGACATGAGTAACCGTACCATCGGGGTTGATGAGCGGCCATCCCTGGGCAAAACCATTCCGCTGAGCCTGCAGCATTTGTTCGCCATGTTTGGCTCCACTGTTCTCGTACCCGCGCTCTTTCAAGTAAATCCGGCCATCGTGCTGCTGATGAACGGGATCGGGACCCTGCTCTACATCTTTCTGTGTAAAGGAAAAATTCCGGCCTATCTGGGCTCCAGCTTCGCTTTCATTTCGCCGGTGCTCGGCGTGCTCGCCACCAAGAGCTACAATTCCGCGCTCGGCGGCTTCATTATTGTCGGAATCGTCTTCGTTCTTGTCGCCCTCCTGGTCAAGCTAGTCGGGACGAAATGGATCGACGTCGTCTTCCCGCCGGCCGCCATGGGCGCCATCGTCGCCGTTATCGGGCTTGAGCTGGCACCGACAGCCGCAGGAATGGCCGGGTTTCTGCCGAAGGACGGCGCTCCCCTCGACGGCAAAGCGCTGCTCGTCTCCATCGTTACCCTGCTGATCGCCTTGCTGGGCAACGTCCTGTTCCGCGGCTTTATGAAAATCATTCCGATTCTCGTCTCGATCGTAATCGGATATATCTTAGCCGCCAAAGTCGGAATCGTCGACTTCGCGAAAGTTTGGGAAGCGAGCTGGTTCGCTCTGCCCCAGGTGTACACGCCGCAGTTCGACCTGACTTCCATCGTGCTCATCCTGCCTGCGGCCCTTGTCGTGATCGCCGAGCATATCGGCCATCTCGTCGTAACCGGCAACATCGTCGGCAAGGACTTGTCCAAGGACCCCGGACTGGACCGGTCGCTGCTCGGCAACGGGATCTCTACTATCCTGTCCGGTTTCGTAGGTTCTACACCGAATACGACCTATGGCGAAAACATCGGCGTACTTGCCCTGACCCGTGTATATTCTACTTGGGTCATCGGCGGCGCGGCCTGCTTCGCCATCGTGCTCTCCTTCTCCGGGAAGCTTGCCGCACTGATCATGACCATCCCGACTCCGGTGATGGGCGGCGTTTCGCTCCTGCTCTTCGGAGTTATCGGCGCATCCGGTATCCGTATGCTGGTCGAAAGCAAAGTCGATTATTCCAAGGCGACTAATCTGATTTTGACTTCCATCGTGCTTATTATCGGCCTAAGCGGCGCGGCCCTCAAAATCGGTTCCTTCGAGCTGAAAGGCATGGCGCTGGCGACCGTATCGGCTATCGTGCTCAGCCTTTTCTTTAAGCTGGTCGAGGTGCTGAAGCTTTCGAATGATTAGTTCATCTTCGTTAAAAAAAATTGTCCTTAAAAAAAGCCTGCTCTCCGCAAGGAGAACAGGCTTTTTTTTGTTCGGAACTTAACCTTAATACTGGATCAAAGTGAAGACATCCTTGCCAGCAGGCAGCTGCTCGCGGCCGTTCAAGTAAGTCAGCTCAATCAGGAATGCCGAACCCGCGACTTCTCCGCCCAGTTGTTCGATCAGATTGACGCAGGTTTTGATGGTGCCGCCGGTTGCAAGCAGATCGTCGGCAATCAGCACGCGCTGGCCCGGTTTGATCGCATTGTCATGCACCGCCAGCTTGTCTTTGCCGTACTCCAGGGAGTAGTCCGCTTCAATGGTTTTGCCCGGCAGCTTGCCGCTCTTGCGGATCGGCACGAAACCTACTCCAAGCGCATAGGCAAGAGGAGCGCCCACGACGAACCCGCGTGCTTCCGGACCCGCGATCAGGTCGATTTCTTTGTCTTTAACGAAACGGGCGATCTCGTCGATCGCTTCTTTGTATACAGCCCCATTTTGCAGCAGGGTCGTAATGTCTTTAAAACGGATGCCCGGCTGCGGGAAATCTTCGATGACGCGGATGTACTCTTTGAAATTCATGGGGATTCCTCCATTTATGTGGGTTGCGCGGACGACAGCTGCTGCGATGAACGGCAGCCTGCAATCCAGTCGCTTAATTCTTTGGCGGACGTATACACGCAGACGCGGTCGACTTCCGCGCGCGACAGACGTTCCTGGTATTTTCTCGAGGTCGTCAGGTCACGCTTGGACGGAGCGGCTACCGGGCGGACGACGCCTCCGGCTTTCTCGATGAATCCCAGTTCCTCGAACACATCGAGGACGAAAGAGATCATCGCCGCCGATAAGCCTGACCGGCGGCTGAACGATTGCAGCAGGGCGGGATTGCGCAAGTCCCACATGCCCTGCTGCCTGACGGACGCGTAGACCGCTTTGAACTGGTCACGCGTAGGCATCGCGCCGCCGTCCTGCGGCACGGGATCGGCGAAGACGGCATAGCACCGGCGTATGCCGTCCGCCTGGGCGAGCGCCCGCTCCAGCTGCGCGAGCGAGCGGGGAGCCGTGCAGAGGACAATGTCGGTCATCTCCGGGAACTGAAGTTCCCGGGCCGCTTCATTGTCCGCTGCCAGGCTCCCGTCCGGCAGGCACCGCCACACGGGGCCTGCCGGACGCCCGCCGGCGCCGGGCGCCCGGTCCTCTTCGCCGAAGAGGACAAGGGCCGGCGGCCGGGCGGAGCCGCGCCCCGGAAGGGCGGCGAGCCGCTCGCCGAGCGCGGCCAGGTCTTCGCCGACGCGCGCGGCGGGTTTACCTCTCCAGTCGAAGACCTGGAGAGCCGGGATGCGCAAGTCCTGCAGCATGAGCTGCGGCTTGCGCACGCCGTTCCACTCATTGACGGAGAGCTCTCCGACAATGTCAACGGGCGCCTGCGGCGTCATCAGGCTGCCAAGCCAGCCCTTGCCGAAGCCCACGGCCTCGACTCCGGCCGCGATCTCGGCGGCGGCATCCGTGAGAACCAGCTTGAGATGCTGGCGCTCACGGCCCATCAGCTTGATTTCATCGAGACGGAGGCCGCTGAACAAAATCTTCGGCGCCGGATTGCCTACTCCGAACGGCGCCAGCTTCTCCAGCTCCTCGATGCATTCGAGAGGCACCTCGCTAAGGCTGCATTCCGCATCGACGGCAAGCAGCGGGATAAAATCTTCCGCGCTGAGCCATTCTCCGGCCAGAACATTCAGCCTCCGTTCAAACTCGGCGATGTTCTCCCTGCGCAGCGACATGCCGGCTGCAGCCTGGTGCCCGCCGTAATGATCCAGGAGATCGGCGCAGTGCGTCAGCGCCTGATACATATCGAAACCCGCGATGGAACGGGCGGAACCTTTGGCCATGCCCGTATCGGGATCTATGCTGAGCACGATGGTCGGCCGGTAATAAGTGTCGACCAGTCGTGAAGCAACGATACCGACGACGCCGACATTCCATTTTTCGCCGGATACGACGAGGAAGTTTTTGGGCGTTTCTCCCCGCTTCAAAGCCCCGTCCTGTTCTTCTTGCACGGCGGCCTTAGCCAGTCCCGTCAGCTCGTCTACAATGAACTGGCGTTCTTTGTTCAGCAGATCGAGCTCTTCCGCGATTGATACCGCTTCGGCTTCGTCTTCCGTCACCAGAAGCTTGAGAGCCGTCGAGGCATGCTCCAGCCTGCCGCTGGCATTGATCCGGGGCGCGAGACTGAATCCGATGTGCGTGGCATTCACTCCGCTCCGGTCGACACCCGAGACGTCCATCAAGGCACGCAGTCCGGGATAAGCCGACTTTCTCATTCTTTCCAGTCCGAGCTTAACGATAAGCCGGTTCTCGTCATGCAGCGGCATTAAGTCCGCTACGGTGCCGATTGCGGCAATCTCCAGCAGTTCTTCGGGCAGACGGCCCAGCAGTCCCTGGGCCAGTTTTAAAGCGACCCCAACACCTGCAAGCCCCTTAAACGGATAGGGGCAGGTTTCTTTCTTGGGATTGATCAGGGCAAGCGGCTGAGGCAGCGTACCGGGCGGTTCATGATGGTCCGTCACGATGACGTCCATGCCAAGCTCTTGAATATAAGCGACTTCCTCTACCGCACTTACACCGGTATCGACCGTGATAATCAGAGATACTCCTTGCTCTTTGGCGAGATCAACGGCCCCTTTATTCAAACCGTAGCCTTCTTTGACTCGATGCGGAATGTAGGTGTCGAAATTGGCGCCCAAACCTCGGAGCAGGTGAGCCATAAGCGCCGTCGAGCTGACCCCGTCCGCATCGTAGTCGCCGTAGACACGAATTTTTTCTCCGCTGCTGAGGGCGGATCGGATCCGGCTGACCGCCGTTTCCATGCCTTCCATCAGGAAAGGGTCGTGAAAATGACCGCTTCCTCCGCTGAGAAACTGTTCGGCTTCGGGAACGCTGCTAATTCCGCGCAGCACAAGCAGCCTGGCAAGCAGCGGATCGATCCCGAGAGCATCGCAAAGCTGCCCGGCAACGGCCTCGTCTCCAGCGCCCAACCGCCATCTTGCTTTGGATTCCAGCACGTTGTTCCTCCTAAACTTGCATAATCATTTCTTTGTTCATTCGTTAATGAAGCATCTGCTCGCTGTCATTTGCAGCGGCATCAATACCGTTTTTGTAAGGATAACCCGAATCATAAGGGAATACGTGAATCGTGACATCCGAAAGGTGTATAAACTTTTTCATGAGCTGGTACTTGACCGATCTTGCAATATCGTTGCCTTCCAGAACGGAAATGCGAGGATTCACGCTGATTCTGAGCTCCACAATGACATAATGCCCGTGTTCCCGGGCTCGGAGGTCTTCTACGGAAATAACGCCCTTTACGCCTTGTACGGCGTCGATCATATCCCGCGCATCTTCCTGATGCAGGGCACGGTCCATCGTTTTCTGCAGCGCGTCGGTAATAACCCCGTAGCTGTTTTTAACGATAAGAAGGGTAACGGCGACGGCCGCTGCCGGGTCGAGGTAATACATAAACCCCCAGCCCATTTTTTCACCGATCAGAGCGCCTCCTACCCCGGCCAGCGCCATAATCGAGGAATACACGCCGGAACGGTGTTCCCAGGTGCCGGTCACGAGATCGCGTGAGCCGAGCTTTTTCCCGACCCAGTAATTGTACCGGAACATGACTTCTTTGCAAACAAGGGAAGCGATAACGGCAATAAGCGCATAGCTCTCGGGCGCGTTATGTACGCCGGAAACCATATCCTTCACCGCGTTCATGCTGATTTCCACGGAAATGATCGTCATAATGACCGCAATTAGAATCGCGGCTATGGATTCCGCTTTGTCACGACCGTAGGAGCGGCCATGGTCGACGGGAGTTCCCGGCGCTTTCAGACTCCGCAGCGAAGCGAATGAACCCGCTGTATCCGAAGCGGAATGCACGGCGTCCGCCAAGAGACTCCGGCTTCCCGCCATCACACCGACCACACCTTTAAGAACCGTAAGACCGATGTTGCCACCTATTCCAATCCACGCGGCGACTTCGGCTTTCTGAAATCGTTCGTCTGACATGTCGACTCTCCTAATGAATAGTTTGCTGGGTGACGCTTCTATCTCATGTCAAGGAAAAGCCGCGGGAACAAGGATTCACGCGGCAGTGAGCTTATTCTTTTGCGGCTGCGGCAGGAGCGGCTTTGCGCTTGTTGCCGAGCGAGTTTCTTTTGAGCAGGTACCACAGCGGGCTCGCGATACAGATGGAAGAGTATGCGCCGCTTGTCAGACCGATGATTTTCGCCAAGGCGAATAATTTAATAGATTCGCTGCCGAAAATAAAGAGGCAGACAGCCGCGATCAATACGGTAAGGACCGTGTTGATGTTCCGGGCCATCGTTTGCCAGGTGCTGTCATGAACAAGCTTCTCCAGATCTTCCGGAGTTTTCAGCTTGGCGAAACGAAGGTTTTCGCGAATCCGGTCGAAGATAACGATCTTGTCGTTAATGGAGTAACCGACGGTAGTCAGTACGGCGGCTACGAACGGCAAGTCGACCTCGAAACGGAAGATGGCAAACATCGCGACGACGATAAACGCATCGTGAAGAATGGAAATAATGGCAGCTACCGCGAATCTCCATTCAAACCGGATACTCACATAGATGCTGATCGCCACACTCGCGATAAGAATACCGATGATCGCTTTAATGGCAAGTTCCTTGGCAATGTCGGGCGATACGGTGTTCACTTCCATGGACACCTTATCTTTATAAGGGGCTTCGAAAGCCGCCTTGATTTTATCGACCTGTTCTTTGCCCAAAATTTCATCGAAACGGGTGGAAACGCGGTCGCCGTTGGCTCCGCCGACCGTGACCGTTTGATCAAAGCCCGCGCCTTTGTAAATCTCCTGCGCTTTCTCTTTGGTAATCGCTTGTCCTACCGAAACGTCGATGGAAGTACCTGCTTTAAAGTCGACGCCGTAGTTCATTTGGAACAGCAGGAGCGTCACGATTCCGGCCAATACGAGTATACCGGAGATTGCGAAGAAAATATTCCGGTGTTTGACAAAGTTGAATTTGTTACTATAGTTCACGGATTTCCGCCTCCTTCACGCCAAAATAACCGGGCTTTTTAAACACATTGCCCTTAATGAGCAGGTGAATGAGGAATCTCGAGAAGAACACGTTCGTCAAGATACTCACGATAATACTGAGCATCGTGGTCAAAGCAAAGCCTTTGATAGCCCCGTTACCGATGTAATAGAGAACAAGGCTGGAAATGATGTTCGTAATGTTCGCATCCATAATCGTGCGGAACGAAGCTTTGGAGCCCGCTTTAAGCGAAGACGGAATGCTCTTGCCGCTGCGGATTTCTTCTTTGATCCGTTCGTACGTAATGATATTGGCGTCGACCGCCATCCCGATCCCGAGCACGAGTGCCGCAATTCCCGGAAGGGTCAGTGTCGCGTTGATCCAATCGAACAGCACAAGAAGCAGCCAAGTATACGTGATAAGCGTAAAGGCCGCAATAATACCCGGCAAACGGTAAAGGAGAATCATAAAGACCAGAATGATAACGGATGCGATAATCCCCGCGCGGATCGTTTGCTCCAGAGACATTTGTCCAAGGGAAGCGCCGACTACCTGTGTGTACTTCTCCGTCAATTTCAGAGGGAGGGCACCGAGGTTGATCGTGTCGGCCAGCTTTTGCGCTTCTTCGAACTTGAAACTGCCTGTAATCGTAGCTACGTCACTATCGATCGGGGTGTTAACCATGGGCGAGGACAGCTTTTCCTCATCGAGAAAAATCGACAGGGGCTTTCCTACCATTTTTGTAGTAACATCTTTAAATTTGCTGCGGTCTTTCAGCTTGATTTGTACCACCGGCTGGTTCGTAGAATCGTAACCGACCGAGGCTCCGCCTTCGACAAAATCGGTACCGATCAGCATGTTGTTGCCATCGGGATCGCGGAACGTAAGGGAAGACGGTTTGCCGATTTTCTGGCGCACTTCGTCTTCATTCTGTACGCCCGCCAGACGGACGCGGATACGGTTTTCGCCTTCGGCGAGAACTTCCGGCTCCGCTACGCCGAGCTTGTCCGCGCGCTGCGCGATGCTTTCCGCCGCTTTCTTCAAAGTCGCGGGGGTTACTTTCTGACCGGCCGTAAACGGCTCAGCCACGTAGAGGATCTCAAACCCTCCTTTTAAATCCAAACCGAGCTTGATCTTGCCAAGAAGCCCGGGACTCGTCGTTGCGATCACGGCCAGCGTGACAATGACGGTTATGAAAAACGCCGAGATCCGTTTTACATTCATGCCTTGATAATCTCCCTTCCCAACTCAATATTCCTATTATACCCACACGCGAAAAACGAGTCAATTTGACGTTTTTTACCACACCAAACAAAAAAAGGCCCGAAAAGCCGATCAGGACCTTCGATACATGCTTAACGTCAAATAATTCATAAACTGATTAGGTTTAAGCGACAAAATATCGTTGACAACCTGATGAAGCGGCGGCAGACCTTTCTTCTTATACCTGTCGTTTATGCACTCCCAGATTTCTTCCCCCTTGACATGCTCGTAACCGATCATCTGGAACTCCTCCGCCTTGCTGAGGCATAAGCCTTCGATCATCTCGTTGAGTTCCCGGTCGGTGAGACGCTCGGGTTCGGGTTCCTCTTCCGTGCTTGGCACAACCGGGGTATCAACTTCCCCTTCGACCGCCATGTCGAATGCCGGCTCCGCTTCCACTTCAAACGAATCGGCAGGATCGATCACGACCGCTTGCACGGGTTCGGCAGCAGCCGCCGTTTCATCCATGGAGCTGATTTCCACAACCGTTGACGTTTCTGGCGCCTCGTCTGTTTCGGCTTCACGCCCGGATTCATGCAGCGTTCCGCGGCTTTCTGGCCGTCCGTCCGCGACATCCGCTTCTTTGTCTTCTTCTATTATCTCTTCGGGTTCCAGCATCGTTTCCAGGGACTCCGCTTCGGCCAGCGCTTCCGCTTCAAGAAGTCCTTCCGGCAACAGCGGGGCTTCCGTTTTTTCTTTGGCGTCTTCCGGGGCCCCGGATTGCTCCTCTGCCGCGGCTGATGCCGTCTCCAATTTGTCCGTTTCCGAATTCATATTTATTCCCCCCTTAGCTGCTGTAACGGCAACGTACACGTTCTGTTCCTTACTTGCTATATTCGCTTACAAAAACGGGTTTTCCTGCATCGCCCGGCCCCTATCCCCAAAAAGTTTGGCATGAGCTTGGCCATTGCCCGCATATCCTCTAGTAGAACCCGTTACGGAAGAGGGAGTGAACGTTGACCAAGCAGTCTTTTCTAAAAGGGACGATGATTTTGCTGGCCGCAGGCATCGTAAACCGGATCCTCGGTTTCATCCCGCGGATCACGCTTCCCCGGGTAATCGGCGCCGAAGGTGTCGGCCTCTATCAGATGGGCTGGCCGTTCCTGATCGTTATTCTTACGATTGTAACGGGAGGCATTCCCCTCGCCGTATCCAAACTCGTGGCCGAGGCGGAAGCCGAGCGCAACTACCGCCGTTCGGCGCGCATTCTTAAGCTCGCCCTCACGCTTTCCGTGAGCATATCGGGGATCTTTACCGCAGTCTGCATACTGGGGGCGCGCTGGATAACCTCCCATCTGCTGACGGACGAGCGCGTCTATTTTACTTTTCTCTGCATGAGCCCGATTATACCGATTATCGCCGTATCCTCGGTTCTCCGGGGCTATTTTCAGGGAAAGCAGGACATGATCCCCACGGCGACTTCCCAGACCATAGAGACGCTGGTGCGCATCGTCATGGTTCTTCTCTGCTCCTTCGCCCTGCTTCCCTACGGCATTTCATGGGCGGCCGCCGGCGCCATGATCGGCGTCACCATCGGTGAAATCGCGGGCATGCTCGTGCTCCTCATCCATTACAAGCTGCAACGCAAGAATAACATGCCCGTGAACAAGGCGCAGATCGGCACAAGCGCCGCGCAGGGCCGGATGACCCAACTGCGCCGTCTGCTGACGCTTTCCCTGCCGATTACGGCCAGCCGCCTCGTGGGGGCAGGCTCCTACCTGCTCGAATCCATTCTCATCGCGCACAGTCTTGCGGCCGCCGGTATCGCCACCGCACTCGCGACCGCGCAGTACGGCGCCCTCCAAGGGATGATCATTCCGATCATCCTGCTGCCGAGCGCCCTGACTTCCTCGCTCTCGGTTTCGCTCGTTCCGTCGCTCAGCGAGGCGGCGGCGCGCAAAGATCTGAAGACCATTCACAAACGCATGCATCAGTCGTTACGCCTGGCGCTTGTTACGGGCGCTCCTTTCGCCGTCATCATGTATGTGCTGGCCGACCCGCTTTGTCTGCTCATGTACGGGCAGAAGGACATCGCAGTCATGCTTAAAATGCTGGCGCCGGTCGCGATTTTCATCTACCTGCAGGCTCCTCTTCAAGCCGCGCTGCAGGCGCTGGACAAACCCGGCAGCGCGCTCATCAACACGCTGATCGGCTCCCTCATCAAGCTTCTGCTGATCGTATGGCTGGCGAGCAAACCGGAGTTCGGCATACTCGGCGCCGTTATGGCCAGCTGCGTGAACATTGTCCTGGTCACCTTCCTCCACGGGTTAAGTGTGCTGCGGCATCTGAAGTTTACACTGCGCGGCAGCGATGTGGCCAAAGTGTCCGCCGCCATGGGCATCGCCTCCTTATGCTGCTACGCCGTTTACCGGTCCATCGGCAGCCTGCCCGCCGGTGTCAGTTTCCTCCTCGCCTCGGCTGCCGCCTTAACGGCCTATCTGGCGGCCGTAACGGTGCTCAAAATCGTTAACAGATCGGACTTGTCCCGATTGCTTACACTCGGGCGGAAAATCATCCGCAAACCTTGATCCGCCGCCCCATACGGAAAAGCCGGTACGCACAGATTCTTGTGCAGTCCGGCTTTTTCATTGTTTAAACCCGGTCCTTTTTATCCACATACAAATAACCCCGGTGATCGACGGAACAGAAGAAAACTTCCTTGAAATCGGCTATCCCCTTCTTCTTAAGCTCGCTCTTGAGCCAGAAACGGGTCTGGCCCACTTTTTGCAAATTATCTTCCTGGACTTTACCGTCCATGACCAGAGCTACGGGCAGCCCCGCATAACGGATGCGCCCGCTCTCGACCGGTCCCATTTCGGGCTTGCGGCTGGGATGATACTTTTCGACCACACTCAGCTTACCGGATGGCTCCAGGATAGCGAATTCGACATCGGCCACGTTCATAACCTTGTGCTGTCTCAGCTGCATCATCAGATCATCGAGGTTGTAGCGCTGTTTGCGCATTTCTTCGCGGTTAAGCTTCCCGTGTTCGATCAGGACGCTGGGACGGCCTTCGAATAACGTGCGGAAACGCTGGCTTTTGAGCGTAATGAACGCCATCAGCAGTTGAATGAGCACGAGCGTAATCATCGGCACCATTCCGTTAGCCATGGGCATGCGTATGTCTTCCAGTACAAATACGGCAATTTCGGCAATCATAATCGAAATTACCAGATCGAAAACCGAAAGCTTGCCGATTTCGCGTTTCCCCATAATACGGAGCATGACGAAAACGACAAAATAGATCATAACGGTGCGTAAAAAAATCGTCAGCAGTTCCATGGTATCCTCCCGGAAGGTCCGTTCTCGGAGTTTACCTGGTAGTCTGACCGCCCCTCTTCCCCTTCATGCGGCCCCGAAGTCCCTCAATTGTTGCCAAACCAGAATCCGACTAAATACAGGGACGCCAGGGTAAGTGAAAATAGAGAAAACGGCACCCCGATCCGTGCATATTCCCGGAAGGTCAGCCCGTTTTTCCGCGAGCAAGCGACTCCGAAGGCCAGAAGACTGGAAAAAGAACTGAAGCTGGTCGCATTGGCGCCTAAGTGGATGCCCGAAAGCAGGACATACCAGAGCCTTCCCGCATGATCCGGAGAGACGGCCTGCAATTGTTCACTCACAATCTGAACGACGGGAACGGAAAATGCGGTCCAGGCCGTCCCGTCCGAAAAAGCCGCGCCGACGGCGGACATCCAGAGAACGGCCAGCACGGCCCGCTGATCGTCTCCCGAGCTTGCCTTCATCAGCCACCCGGCCGCGGTCTCAAGCACGCCTGTCTGGACGAGAGCACCGGCGATAAGAAGCCAGCCGGCAGTCAGCGCAAGGAGCGGGACAAAGCCGGCCGCGAAACTTTTGAGGCTTCCCCGTCGTTTAATTACCGATCGGAACAATAGGGCTGCACCAGCTCCGGAAATCCAAATCAGGTCAAGACCCGACAGATCGGCACAAATATATGCCAGCAGGATCAAACCCAGGGCGATGGCCGGATTGCGGATATCCCCCTTGCTTCCATCCATACCGGAAGCCGCGGTTTGAAGCTCCCGGAGCCTTTCCGTGCCTACCTTCAGCTTATCGGCATACACCGTCCGGATCATCAGATAAGCGAGAACAAGCAGAACGGCATGGAGGGGACCCAGCACGAGCCAGACGCCCGTCAGGCCAAGTTCGCCTGCAGTCCCGATCAGCCGCGCCGGCATGGTTCCGGCAACGGAGAGGCCGCTTCCGAGGTTGCAGGCCAGCATCATGCCGATTACGAACGGAGAAGGCGGTATTTTCCAGGCTCTCGTAAAAGCCAGGAGAAGCGGTAGAAGAGCCGCCATGGCGGTTAATCCGTCCAGAAGTGCCGACGCGGCGGCGGCCAGCATCATGGACATGGCCAGCATCTTTTGCGGATTCGCCGAAGTCAGCCGGTAAAATCTTACCGCCGTCAGTTGGAGCCATCCCGCTTCTTCGATTACGGCGGCGATTATTCCCATGGTCAGCGCAAGCGCGAGCGCCCTCCACGGGACGGTCTCTATCACGGCGGCTGGGGGACCCGCAATTCCGGCCGCCAATAAAACAGCTGCTCCCGCCAGCGGAAACCAGGCGCGGCAGCGGACAAATTTCAGACCCAGACCTACCGCCATCAGGGCGACGACTGCAGCCGCTGCTGCCTGCCAGCCGGCATTCTGCACAGCTTCATGCATCTTGTTCCCGTCCCCCTTTCCCACGGAACCGCGTACAAGCGGAACCTGTACTATTCTTATGAACAGGTCCATAGAATGATGATACCGAAATGTTCTTAAGGGAAAGGGAGGATTATGTCATGATTCCGATTAATAAGGTGAGCCAGGTCCGTCTATCTTCGCCATTTCTTTCCGGCCTTCTCTATGCGTTCATTATGCTGGTTGCGGGAACTGTATTAACGTCGCTGATCCTGCTTCTCAGCCGTACGCAAGAGTCTTCGCTTTCCACCCTGGCTTATATCACACACGGGCTTTCCGTTTTTGTAGGAGGCTGGGTTGCGGGTAAACGCGCGGGCCGCAAAGGCTGGTATTACGGCGGCATGCTGGGCATTTTCTATGCGCTGATCGTCTGGACTATCGGCTTCCTTGCGGTTGATACCGCATTCGATCTGAAAACGCTAGTCCTGGCCGGATTCGCTTTCGTTGCCGGTGCGCTCGGCGGTATGATCGGCGTTAATTCCAGCAGTAAATAATGGAGCGACCCCTGAAATTGCACACCTACTACTCCGACTATGATATAATATCTTAGTTCTCTTATACCTTTTTGAATTTTAGGGGGAAATGCAATGTATCCGTTACAATCCATGACCCACGCAACCGTATATATTGTGATTTCCATCTACGTTCTCCTGTACTTGTCTTTGCGGAAAAATCCGTTTTTTGTCGCAGGAGCATTCGTACAGGACTTTTTCACAAAGCGGAAGTTTTTCTTTCATTTTGCGGCGGTCATGGCTATTCTCTTTTTCAACAAAGTCGAGCTTTGGATTGAATCCAAAATGCACTACACAGCCGATTTCACGGCAAAAATACACGGGCTGGAAGGAGACTTCGTAGCAGGTTTCCAGCACTTGTTCTATAACAATACCGTCACTCTGGTTACCAGTATTTTTTATGTGATCGTATTTCCCTGTCTCATGATCGTATCGATTCTGATTTATACGTACCAGAAGAAATACCGTCTTTTTTATGCGCTTTGCTATACGGTCATGATCAATTACATCATCGCCATTCCGTTTTATTTGTTCTTCCCCGTCCAGGAAGTGTGGGCGTTCCATCCCAACGTAAAGCTGCTGATCTTGGAAGTATTTCCTAAATTCGAAGCGGAATACCGGCCTTTGTCCGGGCTCGACAATTGTTTCCCGAGCCTGCACACTTCCATTTCCGTTTCCATGGCGCTGCTTGCCAGCCGTTCCCGGAACCGGCTTTGGAAATGGTTTTCCCTCCTCAGCTGCGTGGTGATTATCTTCTCGATCTTCTACCTGGGAATCCACTGGCTGACCGACATGTGCGGCGGTGTCCTTCTCGGTGTGTTCGCGGCCCGTCTCGGCCTGAGCATCAGCGAAGAGCGTCCGTTCTTCAGTAGAGTTCTTCTGCCGCAGCGCAGGCTCCAGAAGCAGGAAGTCAGCGAATAATTGGTGAAGTAGCTTGCGGATACGTAAAAAAGGCGAGTTCCTTAGACCGGTCGGTCGAGGAACTCGCCTTTTGTGTATGTGATTCGCTCTTATTTTTTCTCTTCTGCAACCGCGCTGCTCGTTACAACGGTGTTAATCGCGGAACGGTCGAATGTCATTTTGGTCGCATCGTTAACGCGCAGAACGACGATGTCATCGGTAATCTCCAGGATCGTGCCGTGCAGGCCTCCGATTGTAACGATCTTGTCGTTTTTCTTCAAGTTAGCCAGCATCATGTTGCGGGTTTTCGTCCGCTTCTGCTGCGGGCGGATCAGCAGGAAATAAAGAACCAGGAACATCAAAATAAGCGGAATGTACGTCACTAAGCTTCCGTACGGACTAGCATTGGCTGCTGCGGCCAGATTGGACATCGTTGAGATCCTCCTTCAGTTAAAAACCTTTGTCGTTGTCGTGAAGACCATACTTTGTAAAAAACTCGTCCCGGAAATCGCCGAGGCGATCTTCGCGGATGGCTTGTCTGACACCCCTCATCAGTTCAAGCAAAAAATGCAGATTGTGGTACGTGGTCAGCCGGATGCCGAAGGTCTCGTCAGCCTTGATCAGGTGACGGATATAGGCGCGGCTGTAGTTCGTGCACGTGTAGCAGCTGCACTCCGGATCAAGCGGTCCGAGATCGTCGGCGTGTTTCGCGTTGCGGATAACGAGACGTCCGGCGCTCGTCATCACGGTGCCGTTGCGGGCGATCCGTGTCGGCAGTACGCAGTCGAACATATCCACGCCGCGGATAGCGCCTTCGATCAGTGCGTCGGGTGAACCCACTCCCATCAGGTAGCGGGGCTTCCCGGTCGGAAGCAGCGGTGTCGTGCATTCCAGCATCTCATACATGAGGTGCTTAGGCTCGCCTACGCTCAATCCTCCAATAGCATACCCCGGGAAATCCATGGAAGTCAACTGCTCCGCGCTCTGCTTGCGCAAATCGGCGTACATGCCGCCCTGCACGATCGCGAACAGTCCCTGATCGCCCAGACGGGCATGACTCTTCAGGCAGCGTTCCGCCCATCGGGTCGTACGCTCCAGGGAGTCTTTCACATACTCGTAAGTCGCCGGGTAGGGAGGACATTCGTCGAAGGCCATCATAATATCGGAGCCGAGCGCGTTCTGGATTTCCATGGCTTTTTCCGGCGAGATAAAGAGTTTGTCCCCGTTCAGGTGGGAACGGAACTGCACGCCTTCTTCCGTAATTTTACGGATATCGCTTAGGCTGAATACTTGAAAGCCGCCGCTGTCCGTTAAAATCGGGCGGTCCCAGTTCATAAATTTATGAAGGCCGCCTGCTTTTTTCACAAGCTCATGGCCCGGCCGGAGGAAGAGATGGTACGTGTTGCTCAAAATAATGTGAGCGTCCATCGCTTTCAGTTCTTCCGGGCTCATCGTTTTTACCGTCGCCTGGGTGCCTACCGGCATGAAAGCCGGCGTTTCGATCACACCGTGCGGAGTATGTACGCGACCGAGCCTTGCCCCGGTCTGCTTGCAGGTCTTGATATGTTCATAAGTAACCGCAGCCATAGTTGTCTTCCCTTCTGGATTCAATAAATAAACATCGCGTCGCCGAAGCTGAAAAAGCGGTACTTCCGCTCCACGGCTTCGCGGTAAGCGTTCAAAATGCTCTCCCGGCCGGCCATGGCGGAAATCAGCATCAGCAGCGTCGATTTAGGCAAGTGGAAATTCGTCAGCATCGCATCGACAAGCTGAAACTCCACGCCCGGATAAATGAAAATGCTGGTCCACCCGCTGCAAGCGCGAATGTAAGGCTTCCCGCTGTCCGTATGGACGGAGCCGCCTTGCGCTTCCGATGCCGACCGCGACTGGCGGGCCGCGGTTTCCAGCGTTCTCGTCGAGGTCGTGCCGACCGCGACGATGCGGCCGCCTGCGGCGGTCGTCTCGTTGATGAGGTCCGCCGTTTCCTGCGGAAGCTCATAGTACTCGGCATGCATCTCGTGCTCTTCCACCTTGTCGGCGGATACGGGACGGAACGTCCCGAGCCCGACGTGAAGAGTCACGAAGGCCAGACGGATGCCCCGGCTTTTTAGCTTGTCGAGAAAATCGCCGGTAAAATGCAGGCCGGCGGTCGGAGCGGCAGCGGAACCCGCATGGCGGGCATAGACCGTCTGATAGCGCTCCTTCTCGGGCAGCTGTTCCTTAATATAAGGAGGTAGCGGCATTTCTCCCAGCTTATCCAGGATCTCGTTAAAAATACCTTCGTAACGGAAGCGAACGGTGCGCGCTCCCATCTCCCCTTCGGCTTCGACCACCGCCGAAAGCGGTGCTTCCTTCGGAACGACCGGCGTACCGTCCGCAGCCGTCTCCGGCTGTACACCGAACAGCAGCTCGGTGCCGGTTTTAATCCGCTTGCCGGGGCGGGCCAAAGCTTCCCAGCGGTCCTCGCCCAGCGGCTTGAGCAGCAGAAGCTCCACTTTGGCCCCCGTGTCCGCCTTCACGCCAAAAAGCCGGGCTGGAATGACTCGCGTGTCATTCATCACGAGCAGATCCCCGGCTTTCAAATAATCGGCCAACTGTTCAAACGTATGATGAGCGATGGCGCCCGACTGCTTGTCGAGCGTCATCAGCCTGGACTGCGTCCGTTCCAGGAGCGGTGTCTGGGCAATCAATTCTTCCGGCAAATCGTAATCAAAATCTTGTACGTCCATTTATGTCTCTCATTCCTTAGTCGTCCAAACTCCGGTATAGTAAGTTTGTAAAATTTCGGTGTAGGTTTTCCCCTGTTCCGCCAGACCTCTGGCTCCCCATTGGGACATGCCGAGTCCGTGCCCGTTGCCTGTCCCGCGGATCACGAAGCCGGCCGCGCCCGATGCGACGCTGCGCACCTGGCTGTCCGCTCCCATGACGAACAGGTCGGCCCCCGCTTTTTGCGGTTTGGCCTGGGTTCCCCCGATAACCTGGACAGAACCCGCCGTTTGAGCGGTCGGTTTACCGTCTGCACCAACTATAGTATACCTTCCCGGTTCCTCAATTTCAAACAGGGTACTGGGCAGGCCGCCCAAAACATTTCGCAGGTCGTTCGGGTATTTGACCTTCACCACTTCCCCGTTTGCTTTCAGCTCGGTAGCTCGTCCGGACGGTCCTCTTTTGCTTACTTCCAGCGACTGGAGAGGTCCGTTCAGCTTGACTCCCGCACCTGTGAGCAGCTTCTCCATCTGGGCGCGGTCGTACACCCTGAACCAGCTGTAGGAATTTGACTCCGTCACCTGTTCCAGCAGGGTGACACGCTCCTTGTCCTTAAGCTGGGCGACTGCCGGAGAGCTGGCGCTGTCCGTGCTCGGCAGCGTGCGGACATTTACGCCTCCTTGCGTGGATGCGGCTATTTCAAGACCGGCCGCGCTCTTCTCGCCCGTTTTCTTCAGGTAAGTGCCGCTGACATAGCCGGTCTCTCCGGAAAGCAGAGCAACCCGGTACCAGACAGGCTTGCCTTTAGCCGCCCCCTCGTCGGGACTGGCTACGCTTTTCAGATAGGGAACCGCATTGCCCCAGATTTCGGAAGCGTCGGCAGTCTGCCCGCCGGAATTGGAGGAGTACAAAGGATCTCCGATAATCCCCGACTTGTCCACCAGCACTTCACCTTTAGTCGCATCGACCGCCTGACGGACGATCTCGGCTTCGCGGAGCATTCCTCTATAAGCTTGGTCTGTAGTCGAATCGCTAAGATGAGCGATGCCGTATTTCATCCCTTTTTTAATCGCAAACGTACGAGCGGCAACCGCCTGCGCTTTCAACGCTTCCAGCGGAAAGCTGCCGTCCATCTCGGAGCTGACCACGGAGTACAGGTACTCTTCGAACGGAAGCTCGTTAACAAGTGCGAATTTGCCGTTGTAGCGGCTGATTTCCATGCTGCCCCGGTAGACCTGATTCGACTTTTCGGTTACTTTGATTCCGGCACCGTTGCCGTCAAGCCAGGTTTTCTGCGAGCCCGCACCCGAGAAATAATGGGGAACCGCCGCTGCAGCGGCCGTGGCGTCCGCCCGTTTGATCAGGTACGCCGATGCCGTATCGGCCGGCTGCAGGGCTACGCCCGGCAAAGCGGCTTTGACGGCGGCCAGCCCGGCCTCGTCCGCCTCGCCGCCTACCCATACACTGTACCCGGCTTGTCCCGAACCGTCCGACGTCAGGACGACGTCGGCGTCCGCTCCTGCCTGGGAGACGGCCGCAGCCTGCTTCTCCGCTTCGGCGGCCGTGGCATACGTGCCGGCAGACCAATGCAGAGGCCCGGACAGAACCGCTTGCGCGGAACCGGTAGCCTTGACCGCTTTGGCTTTCGCCGCGTTGGCCGTTTCCTTTGCCGCATAGCTGCCGTAGTATACCTGATACACGGCAGCTCCCTTTTTGGAGCGGTTGATGATGTAGGCGCGATCGGAAGGCGAGCTCTGGAGCTTGTCGTAAGCGGCTTTCGCCTCACTCCAGTTCGCCGTTTCCAGCACGCGGACCCCGTAACCGTCCAGGGAGGCTTTCAGGGTTGCGCCGCCCTCCGCCGCAAGGTTCACAACCCCGGCGGGGGTACGCACTCCCAGCTTAAAGCCTTTGTCCGATGAGAGGGTGACCACCTGCTCGGGAGTACGGTAGCTTTCATGTTCGATAAAAAGGCCGACCCGAATCGTATCGAGTTTCGGAACCGCTGCTTGTAGCGGGAGCGCGGCGCTGCCGAACAATCCCGCTGCCAGCACCAGCGCCAGCAAGGCGGCCGTGACCACTTTCCAGCTTATCCGGCTGTTCTTCATAGGTGCAAACAATCCTTTCCGTTTGGGGATATGAGTCTGGTAAATGAATCCAACTCTAGTATTCTATCAACTATTAGACGCAGTTTTCAACGATAAGTTGTGACAAAATACGGCAAAAGTCCGAATACCGAGCCGGGTGTCTATATTTTTATATCGGCTAACGGATGCGTAAATGCAAGAGCTGTTTGGGACGAATGAAGGCCAGCCGGTGCTTTCGGCTGGCCTTCTAAATTTCTGTCTATCAATGAGTGCTTTGTAACTGACTCCGTTTTACACGTTCACTTGCACAATAAGGATAAATCCGAGAGCAACGACGTTTACATGAGAAAGAATGAGCGATTCCGCCTCGGTCGCAAGCACGATCCAGAAGCGCTTGTTTACTAATCCATTCATATTTCCGTCACAATTGTATCGTTCATGGTCGAACTTTATCGTTTTTTGGAGGAAAATGCTGGATAAAGGCGAATCAATTATTGGAATAATCATCCAGTCATACTGCGAAAGGTGTTGAAGCAATGAACCTGAAATTGCGCAAACGAAGATTAACCCCTATGTTTTTGGCTTTCCTGCTTTTCTTTTTATCTGTTATGCCGGTGCCGTTTGGCATTAACAAGGCTATGGCCGCAACGAATTGGCAGCCGATTGGGAACTCTACAGTCGGTTTAAATGTGGACGTTACACAAGAAACGTCAAGTCCCAGTCTCATTCAATTTAACAACGAAGTTTACGCAGCGTGGTCTGAATCTGTGGGCTACACCCAGAAAACGATTCATATCAAAAAGTATGACGGTACGAAATGGGACTATGTTGGCGGAGGCGTTGGCTTCCATGCTAATCCCTCAGCTACCGCAACTGGTCCTGTCATGACGGTTTACAATAATGAACTATACATAACATGGTATGAATTATCGAACATAGGTAATCAGATAAGAGTCAAAAAGTATAATGGTTCTAATTGGACCTTTGTAGACGGCGGAGGCAGCACCGGTCTGAATATGAATCCTCCCGCTGTCGCGTATATCCCTCATCTAGTTGTCTATAAAAACGAACTCTACATTATATGGGTCGAGGATACCAATGGATATTATCAAATCAGAGTAAAAAAATTTAACGGTTCGGTCTGGACATCGGCAGATGGCGGCGGTGACGACGGATTAAATGCGAACCCTTCATTGCATGCGGGTTCCCCCGCGTCAGTTGTATATAACGGTAACTTATACGTATCTTGGAGTGAAAGCGACTGGCCTAAATCCCGAGTGCGGGTCAAAAAGTACGACGGCTCAACTTGGTCTTTTGTCGACGGGCCTAACGGTTTGAATAACAACGATTCTTCCTATGCAGAAAGCCCTAGTCTGAAAGTATTTAACAACGATTTGTATGCTGCATATTCTGAAGATAACGGATCGGGAAAACAACTCCGGGTAAAGAAGTTTGACGGATCGAGTTGGGCATCTGCTGATGGCGGCGGCAGTGTCGGATTAAATGTGAACGCTTCGAAAAATGCAAGGTTCCCTATTTTGGATGTTTACAACAATACACTTTACTTGATTTGGTCGGAGGTAAACGGCAATAATTTTGGCGGAGAAATCCGGGTTAAAAAATATGACGGCAATAATTGGGGTGAGGCTAGCCAGGGCATTTTCGCTATGAATACGTCGCAGCCTAATGCAATGCATCTCCAATTGTCCGCAACTCGTGATAGTCTATACGCTGCTTGGATTGAATTTAACGGCTATCAGAACCAAGTCAGGGTCATGAAGTATGATGGTGCCACATGGTTACCCGCTTATGAAGAGATTAATGTCGGGTTAAATGGAAATCTAATAGACGCATATGATCCTGATTTAAAAGAATATAATGGTGAACTATACGCCGCATGGGTCGAAGCAGGGAAGATTAAAGTTAACAAATATTCCAATGGAATCGTTTTGCCCGTATCTGAGTCCCAAGGCTTGAATGTGGATCCGACAAAAGAGGCTGCAAGTCCGAAACTTGCCGTATTCCAAAATCAGTTATACGCATCCTGGATAGAACGCGACAATGCAAACGTCTGGGTACTGCGTGTCAAAAAATTCGTGGACGGATATACTTGGATAAACGACGAGGATTGTTGCAGAAACGGATTAAACGCCGATCCTCGCAACGAAGCTTTGTTCCCTAATCTATTGACAACGGATGACGGAATGTATGCGGTATGGGCCGAAGCAGGCAGTGTGGGATACGACATTCAAGTGAAGAAATTCGATGGAACCTGGAGATCGCTTGGTCGAGCCGCTTCGCATACGTTCGGCGATCCGAGCTTAGCCATGTTCCAGAACGAATTATACGGATCTTGGTTAGAGCTGAACGGGAACAGTTACCAAACGAGAGTTAAAAAGTTTAATGGACAAGAGTGGGTATATGCAGATAACGGAGAGGTTGGCGGTACCGACGACGTTTCCAGCTCTTTAATCGTGTTCAATAATGAATTGTACGTGGTGTGGGGTGAGAACAGCAGTGATCGAATTCTTCTGAAAGTAAAGCGTTTCGACGGAACCAGATGGGAGTCGGTTGAGAACATTGCGGATTCCAGCGGGGGTAAAAGTCTCTCTGCTCTGAAGGTATACGGCGATACACTGTTTGCGACTTGGACGGAATGGACTGGACGGGCCGAACGAGTACGCGTTAAACAGTTTAACGGTACAAGTTGGTATGCTGCTGACGACGGCGGTGCGAACGGTCTAAATGTGGATTCATCGAGACGGGCAGTAGCTCCTGTTATGGAAGTACATAACGGTGATCTTTACGTTTCCTGGTTTGAATATAACGGGGTGTCTAACCAAATACGAATGGCTCGTTATACGGGAGCCATTATCCCGCCCGATCCGTCGGTACCACCGGTTAATCCGGTAATTCCGGCGCCCCCGACGGGACTTGTTGCAACACCGGGAGACGGACAAGCGTTCTTGCAGTGGGATAGTGTTACAGGCGCTACTTATTATCAGGTATACCAAGGAACATCACCGGGCAGCTACGGCTCCTCCTCGGCAGTGACGGTGAGCGGAGCCACTTACTCTACTCTCATTACCGGCCTCTCGAATGCCTCAACCTATTATTTTGCGGTTCAGGCAGGCAATGCGGATGGAGTCAGCCCGCTTTCGGCAGAAGTGAGTGTCATGCCGCAGGCGGGTCATAAAACAGATTTGCACACATTGGCTTTGTCTCAGGGAACGCTTACCCCTGCTTTCGATTTCAGGACTCTCGCCTACACGGCCGAAGTTCCGAACAGCGTCTCGTCGTTAACGGTGACCGCTTCGGTTTACGATCCTCTTTCGACGCTAAAGGTGAATGGAGCGGCAGTTCTGAGCGGTCAAAAGAGCAGCCCCATTAATCTTGCTGTAGGAAGCAATATCATCTCTGCTGAAGTGACTGCAGCGGACGGAGCGACGAAAACTTATATGGTTAACGTAACACGGGAGGCCGCATCCTCGTCATCGGGAGGAAATTCGTCCGGTTCCGACAATTCTCCGAGTACGCCAAGCGGCGGCCAGACGACGATTGATCAAAATGCTTCCGGTACCGTAACATTCGAAAACGGTCAAAAAGTTATAAACGTATCCGTTGATGCTGCCAAGCTGGTCGAGCAGCTTGAGAAGGGTGGAGACAAACAAACATTCGTCATCCCCGTAAATCAAGACGCGGATAAAGTGTCTGTGACTCTGAACGGAGACGCCGTGAAAGCAATGGACAACTTCAAACAAGCTGTGATTGCTATTGAGACGCCTAACGGCAGCTACAAGCTGCCTGCCGCACAGATTGATTTTGCTGCTCTATCGGCTCAATTCGGCCAGCAAGTGAAGCCTAGCGATCTTTCCATACGCGTGGATATTGCGAAGAGCGAGGCGACCAAGGTAAACTTCATTGGATCAGCGGCGGATAAAGGTCAATTCACGGTCATGGTTGCGCCTGTAGATTTTACGGTTTCAGCCACTTATAAGGACAAGACGGTAAGTATGGACCAATTCAGCAAATTTGTTGAGCGTGAAATTCCGATTCCTAGCGGCATCGACCCTAGTAAAATCACGACGGCAGTCGTTCTGAATGACGATGGATCAATTCGTCAAGTACCGACGCGCTTCATAACCCGCGGTGGCATCCATTACGCGGTTGTGAAGAGCTTAACCAACAGCACTTATTTACTGATCGCGCATCAGAAGACATTCGCAGATGTGGAAGAACATTGGGCGAAAGACATTATCCATGACATGGCATCGCGGATGGTGGTAAACGGTGTTGACGATACGCACTTTGCGCCTAACGCACCAATCACTCGGGCAGAGTTCGCAGCAATTATCGTCCGGGCACTGGGCATGGACAATAAAGGAAAAACCTTGGCCTTTAAAGATGTAGCTGCAACCGATTGGTTCAATCCTGCGATTGCAAAGGCACAGGAATACGGCATAATTGACGGCTATGAAGACGGCAGGTTCCAGCCTGAGAAGACGGTTACTCGTGAGGAAGCAGCGGTCATGATGGTCAGAGCCATGAAACTCGCGGGTTTGGAGCCAAACGTTAATGATGCAGATATAAAATCCGTTCTGTCCTCATTCGCTGATGGTGCTTCGGTTGATGCATGGGCCAGACAAGGCGTTAGCGCAGCCGTGAAAAGTAAGCTGATCAACGGTACAGATACCGGACTTCAGCCCAAGAGAGATATTACGCGAGCCGAAAGCACGGTGCTCATTCATCGAATGCTGGAAAAAACTGAATTAATTGACGGCGTTCGGACGAAATAAATTTCTCGCTTCGACGAACTAGTTAATGAATAAACCCGGAAAGTTGACTCATTCGAGTGCAACTGCTCCGGGTTTGTTTTTTTGTTTTCCATACTCCCCCAAAGGGACAGGCAGCCTCGAACGCCGGGAATATTCATACCAATAATTACAGATGGAAATTTTCAATGCATCAAGGAGGAACAAGTTTAAGCCAATCCGAGGGTTTAGGTATGAAAAAAAGTACACGCACAGACCTGTACCAAAGGCGCGCAGTCTGTGCATGTACGTTATGTGTGTGGTTATACTGCCGGCGAGCATACGACCTAGCGGCTTCAAGACTTAAGCTTAACGCCCCATATAGATTTGCTCCCGGAACACAAGGTTGGAGCCATCACTCTGATTGCCGATCCACCCGAGAGCAGCCTGCACCGGTTAATTTTGCTCCGGAATCGGCAGCCCCAAATGGCTGTACGCCTGATGCGTGACCATCCGTCCGCGGGGAGTCCGCTGCAAAAAGCCGATTTGCAGCAAATAGGGCTCATACACGTCCTCGATGGTCTGGCTTTCCTCGCCAATGGTGGCTGCGATCGTATCAAGTCCGACCGGGCCTCCACGGAACGAAGTAATGATCGCTCTCAGCATTTTGTGGTCGATCTCGTCAAGGCCGAGATCGTCCACCTGAATGTGCCGGAGCGATTCGCGGGCCAGATCGACGGTAATGATCCCGTCTCCTTTGACCTGGGCGAAATCGCGTACCCGCTTCAGCAGCCGGTTCGCGATACGCGGCGTGCCCCTGGAGCGCATCCCGATTTCGCGCGACGCCTCTCCGACGATCTGCACCTGGAGAATGTCGCAGGTGCGGCTGACGATATACGACAGCTCGTCGACGGTGTAGAATTCCAGCCGGCTGATTACGCCGAAGCGGTCCCGCAGCGGAGCCGACAGCAGCCCTGCGCGAGTCGTCGCGCCGATCAGCGTGAAGGGCGGCAGATCCAGCCGTACGGAACGCGCGCTCGGCCCCTTGCCGATGATAATATCGAGCGCAAAATCCTCCATCGCCGGATACAACACTTCCTCCACCGTCCGGTGGAGGCGGTGGATTTCGTCGATGAACAGCACGTCGCCTTCCTGCAGATTCGTCAGAATCGCAGCGAGGTCGCCGGGCCGCTCGATAGCGGGGCCGCTCGTCGTGCGGATATTGACGCCAAGCTCGTTGGCGATAATATTCGACAGGGTCGTTTTTCCGAGCCCCGGAGGTCCGTAAAGCAAAACGTGGTCAAGCGCCTCTTTGCGCATTTTGGCCGCTTCGATATAAATCTTGAGATTTTCCTTCGCCTGCGTCTGTCCGATATATTCCGCCAGGTACCGGGGGCGCAGGGAAAATTCCACGATCTCGTCTTCCATCATCAAGTTCGCGGATATAATACGGTCTTCCATCGTCATCTCCCCCAAAACTTACATTTGAAACAGAGCCTGGAGGGCTTGTTTCATGATGACATCGGCAGGATCGGTATCCTTAACCTTCGGCTGGATGCGGGACCACGCGCGGTCCGCTTCCGCTTCCGTGTAGCCGAGCGCGAGCAGACCCTGCTTGACTTCGCCCCAGACTCCCTGGGTGCCGAATTCATCCGACGGGTCCACTAAGCCGAACGAAACGGCCAGATCGCGCTCCGTAACCGGCAGTGCGCCCAGCTTTTCTTTCAAATCAAAAATAAGCCGCTGTGCGGTTTTCTTGCCGATACCCGGCAGCTTGGTAAGAAAAGCGATATTCTCCTGCTGGATAGCCGCGACTACCGTTTCCGGGCGGCCTCCGGCAAGAATGCCGAGCGCGACTTTGGGCCCGATGCCGCTGACATCGATAAGCTGCCGGAACAGCATCTGCTCCTCCCTTGTCGGGAAGCCGAACAGCAGGTGTGCGTCTTCGCGCACATGATAATGCGTATACAGCGTGACATCGGCGTCTTCTTTCAATCCGAACGCGTACGGGTTGGCGCAAAAAACGCGGTAGCCGACTCCGTTCACGTCGAGAACGACGTATTCCGTTTCACGCGCAGCTAATTTGCCTCTTAAGAAATCAATCATCGTTTGGTAACCTCTTTGATTTTATCGTGCAGCGTGGATGAATGTGCGTGGCAGATCGCTACGGCGAGCGCATCAGCCACGTCATCCGGCTTCGGTATCGCGGACAGCTTAAGAAACATGCGGACCATTTCCTGCACTTGGATTTTCTCCGCTTTGCCATAGCCGACAACGGCCTGCTTAACTTGGAGCGGCGTGTATTCGCCGACGGGTATTCCGCGCTGAACGGCTGCGAGTATAATCACGCCGCGCGCCTGGCCGACGGTGAAGGCCGTCGTCACGTTCCGGTTGAAGAACAGTTTCTCGACAGCCATCGCGTCGGGTTTATATTTGTCTATGAGCTGGCAGGCCGCATCATAAACCTGCTTTAGCCGAAGACCCGGATCGGTATGGGCCTCGGTTTGTATACAGCCGTACTGAACGGGCGTTAGTTTGCTGCCGGTCTTGTCGATAAACCCGAAACCGACGATCGCAATGCCCGGGTCGATTCCCAGAATACGCAAAAGAAGTTCTCTCCCATCCCCTGTATGCCCCAAAAAGCGAACATATGTATCACTTTCCATTATAGCAAATTCTCGCCGAAAGGGATAGCGTGTTTAAAGGCTGGACAAACCGTAAATATTCTCCCACTTGTTCGCGGTCTGTCCGCCGTCTGAATTACAGGTATGTTCCGAACATCTTCGGTCCAATCCTGAACTAAATAGAAGTCCCGCAACAACCCTACCGCTCTTGCAACAATAAAAACGGCTCCCTCGCGGAAGCCGTCTCGTTTCGCTGTAAATTTACGCTTGGACAACATCGATAAACACGTCGATATTGTCCCGTGTAGCCTTCGAATAAGGACAGACATGGTGTGCGGCGGCGACCAACTCGTTAGCCGTTCCCATTTCCACCCCGGGAATGCTCACATTGAGTTCGACAGCCAGCTTGAAGCCCCCGTCCGCCTCGTCTTTACCGATCGTTACGTGAGCCGTCACCTGTGTTTCGGAACGGATCTGTTTTTGGCGCATCACAAGGTTCAGGGCGCTGTCGAAGCAGGCCGCGTAACCCGCCGCAAAAAGCTGCTCGGGATTTGTTGCCGCTCCGCCGGGACCGCCCAGCTCTTTGGGCATTTTGACCTCCAGGTTCAGCACGCCGTCATCCGAAGTTACTTTCCCGTTCCGTCCGCCTTGGGCCGTTGCTACCGCTGTGTATAAATGTTCCATGGTCAAACACCATCCCTTTAAAAGTTTGAAGTGGAGGCGCCGCAGGAGGCGCTTCGTTGTCTGATTGAATAATAACACACTATTACATTGTACACAATATAATTTTACAAAATATATATTCACACAAAAAAGCTCCGCCTTCAGAGCGGAACCTTTTAAAGAATTTGTTGAAAATGCCGGCCTGTCCCGTAACAGCTTTAGTAATTGGGCGACATCGCCTTTTCGCTCTCCTGTACGGCATAATCGCTGAATGTGGACAAGACACTGTTGAACTCCGCCACATCCGACACCCGTATTCCTTCGTGAAGCTGATGGACCGTTTCTTTGGGCAGGGTACTTTCGAGGTATTGGATATTGAGCTGGAAAAAAGTACGGATCACTTTATCATTGGCCGGCAGTCCGTCAAACAAAGACAAGTTTCCGCTCTCGTCTACGCCGAAGTAAGCGCTCTGTTTGCATTTCGGCGACAGATCGTCGATATGCTGGGTAAAGATGACACTTCCCCCGGAATTCAAGCTTACAATCCAGTCGGGGTGTTCTCCGTTCAAAGCCGTAATCTCCTCCGCGGATTTCAGCCCCAGCTCCTGCTGTTCCTCTCCGCATACATACGAGCGCTGTATATAAGTCAGCCGCTGACCGCCTTCAGAGCGGATTTGCCGCAGCGTTTGTTCCTGCTGCGCTTTCAGAACCCGATCGATTTCCGGCGCGGCAGCTTGTCCGAGCGGTGCGCCGGCTTCCCGGTAAGCCGGCTTGGGGAATTCATAGGCAATCAGCAGGTATGCGGCTGCGGCAAGCAGAACGTAACTGCCGAATATCAGCCGTTTGCGTTTAAGACGGATTTTTTTCTTCAATTGCTTCAGCAAGTTGAAAACCATCACGGCAATCCCCTTCTATCCTCTGTTTTCCCTTATTGTTCCCCCAGCCGAAAAGCTTATACATGTATTTCCAGCGGGCAGGATGCGAGGCTGCGGGCAGGAAATTCCAAGACCTTTTCGTTGTAGGCATAAAAGAAAAACTCCGGCGTCCCAGAAGGAATCGCCGGAGCGGAAGCTCACTATTGCTTGATACGCAAAGCCTGTAAGCAAAGGTCTTAAACATTCATCCAAGGAACATTTGCACTAACCGCCTGTTTGGGCGCACTGCGGCCCGCTTTGCGGATGACCGTGCGTGCGGAGCTCTTGGAAGTTTTGGCCTTTTTGGGAGCGGACGTTTTCTTGGCCCTGGCCTCAGGTTCGAAGAAGGAGCCCGATTCCTCTTCCTCATCGACCAGATGAATCCGGGCTTCGTTTTCTCCGGTTCCCTGTGCGGATTCCCGGAGGCCCTCTATACGGTTAGCGGTCTCCTGATCCTGCGGACCCGAAACGGCGTAAGCCGGCTGAGGAAACTGGGCGTAGGGATTCACCGCTCCTTCCTGCTCGGTCCCGTAGCCGTACGGGGCAAGAAACGCGGGTGGGCAGATCCGTTCCCAATCCGGCTGGCCGTAACTTGTAAACGGCGTGTACGGCGATTGTTGCGCGCCACCGGCATAAGGAGCGAAGCCGGACGGGAATGTCTGGAAGTTTGCCGCTTCCGGTGCCCGACCGTGCCCTTTCTTGGCTCCCCCGCAGCCGCAGCCGCAATCTTTCTTGCCCGTCATTGGAGGGATAGACGCCAGACCGGCCGTAAAAGCCTGCGGCCCGTAAGGCTGCGGCGCAAAGCCTTGCGGCCAGACGCCTCCCTGCTCATAGCCTCCGGGCATGTATTGGCCATGATCCGGCTGCTG
>NZ_KE150412.1:1439293-1620421 GCF_000411255.1 Paenibacillus sp. HGH0039
TGCTCGTAGCCTCCGGGCATGTATTGGCCATGATCCGGCTGCTGCTGCGGCGCGAAGCCTTGCGGCCATCCGCCTCCCTGCTCGGAGCCTCCGGGCGCATACTGGCCATGGTCCGGCTGCTGCTGCGGCGCGAAGCCTTGCGGCCAGGCGCCTCCTTGCTCGGAGCCTCCTTGCTCGGAGCCTCCGGGCGCGTACTGGCCATGATCTGGCTGCTGATGCGGCGCGAAGCCTTGCGGCCAGGCGCCCCCTTGCTCGTAGCCTCCGGGCGCGTACTGGCCATGATCCGGCTGATGCTGCGGCGCATAGCCCTGCGGCCAGGCGCCCCCATGCTCAAAGCCGCCAGCCGCATACACGGCTTGCTCCGCCTCCTGCGGGGATGCGTAGCCCTGGGGCCAGACGCCTCCCTGCTCGTAGCTCTGCGGCCATCCGCCTACGTGACCGTGACCTCCATGCTCAAAGCCCCCATGGCTGAATGGCGCGTATGGCTCGGGCCAGCCCGGCTGCTGTCCGAATACCGGTTTTTCCGGACAATAGGCTCCGTCCGTGTAAGGGGTATTTAAATCCGGACCGACTCCCGCGCCTCCGTACAAACCGGGCTGGCTCGGAAACCACGGCTGGGACGGGTAGGGCTGTACCTGAATCTGCCCGGTCGGCTGGATGAATTCTTCTTGGGCAGCGACCATTGCCTGATAGGACGGAATGCCCTGGGGAATCTCCACATTCGGATACGGCAGCGTCTGCGGATGTCCCCAGCCTCCTTCGTATGCTCCGTGATGGCCATAAGGGACGGGCAGTTCACCTTCGCATCCGCACGGTTCTTTTTTCCACATATCATGATGATGCCCGTATGGAGACACAAAAGGCGCATAAGGAGGGCACGGCTGAATCATCGGAAGAATTTCCGGAAAACCTCCGCAGTCCGGAATAGCCTCCGCCTCTTTTACATAAGCGGGATAAGGAGCCGGAACAACGGGCTCGCAAGGGTGCTGGGGCGGAGGCTGCGGTGTATAAGACGGCAGCTCGATCTGCGGCAGCACCAGTTGGGGCAACTGGTATTCAGGCACCGGCGGCTGCGGAGCCGGCTGCAAGGGAGGCTGCTCGATAACCGGCAGCTGTACCTGAGGCTTAGGCTGTATGGGAAGTTCGATCTTCACTTCCTCTTTGTGCTCTGTCACCTTCGCCAGATTTAAGTTAATTTCCGTTATCTTCGTTATTTGGTTAATTTCCGGTAATTCGGGAATTTGAACGGCTTCCGGCTTTTGCTCCACTACTTCGGGTGCGGGGACTGCCGGCTGGATCGGGGCAGTATTCTTCTTGCCGTGAGCTGTCCCACCGTGATGAGGCTGATACCCTTGACCACCTTCTTGCTCTTTGTGACCCTTTTTCGGAATATAGACGGTTTCACCGGTCATCAGTACGCTCGGGTTTTTCAGTTGGGTGTTGGCCTCAATCATTTCCTTCAGCGGAATTCCCCATGCCTTCGAGAGCTTCCACAGCGTATCTCCCTGCTGCACAATGTGCTTTACCAGATGATGCTGCCCTTCATGATGGTGTCCTTCATGATGGTGTCCTTCATGATGATGCCCTTCGTGATGATGCCCTTCATGATGATGCCCTTCATGATGGTGCCCTTCATGATGGTGCCCTTCGTGATGATGCCCTTCGTGATGGTGCCCTTCGTGATGCTGCCCATCATGATGATGGGGCTTCGTCGGCGTTCCCGGAATTTTCACCTTTTCGCCGACGTTGATTTGGTGCGGGTTCGCGATGTGAGGATTCGCTTCGATCACTTTATCGAGATCGACGTTGTATTTTTGGGCGATTTTATGCAGCGAATCCCCTTTTTTAACCATATGGATTTTCAACGGGTCTTACCTCCTTCTTCTAAGTACATATCCGTCTTCCCCAATCCGATTGACATTACATCTTATGCAGACCTATGGGCATTTGACATCCCCGGACGAAAAAAAGCCGCGGAAAATTCCGGAGGACAGGCGCAAATACAGCAATTCCGGGCATAAAAAAAACCGCTGCCGCAGGAAGTGCCCCTTCCCCGGAAACGGTTTTCTGAGAGTTTAAAGAGTCGTTTTGGCAAAAACCGGTCCAACCGATAGAAAGTCGGCACCGATCATGAATTAAATGAAATGAAACGAACCGTACGTGACGGCCTATTCGTAAACTTTGACCCCGTCGACAGTCACCATGCTGCGGAATTCCTGCAAAAGTTTCGTCGTAATCGGGCCGGCTTTGCCTTCCCCGATAATACGGCCGTCCACTTCGCGAACCGCGATAACTTCGGCGGCTGTGCCCGTAAAGAACACTTCATCGGCCACATACACGTCATGAAGGGTAAACGGCTCTTCCTTCAAGGTATAGCCTTTGCGCTCGCAAATCTCGATGATCGCCGCGCGCGTGATGCCTTCCAGCGCACCGATGTAGCAAGGCGGGGTGAATACGACGCCTCTTTTGATGATAAAAATGTTATCCGAAGAACCTTCGGCCACATATCCCTGCGAATTCAGCATGATCGCTTCGCCCACGCCGGCCAGGTTGGACTGGATTTTGACGAGAATGTTATTCAAGTAGTTGAGCGATTTTATTTTCGGATTGACCGCGTCGGGAATGTTGCGGCGGCTTGAGACCGAAACAGTTTTGAGACCGTTGATGTATGCTTCTTCCGGATAAATCGACAACTGCTCGACGATAATGATGACGCTCGCTTTCGGCGAACGGCGCGGATCGAGTCCGAGGTCGCCGGGACCGCGGGAAACGACGAGACGGATGTATCCGTCACGAAGCTCGTTGCGGCGGATCGTCTCCACTAGGGCGTCCTGCATTTCCTGATAGCTCAATGGAATGTTGAGCATAATCGATTTGGCCGAATCGTAAAGGCGGTCGAGATGCTCCTTGCATTTAAAAATGTTGCCGCCGTAAATGCGGATGCCTTCAAAAATTCCATCCCCGTACAAAAAACCGTGATCGTAGACGGATACTTTGGCTTCTTCCTTGGTAACGAAGCTTCCATCCAGGTAAATCCATTGCTGTGCCATGATTCGTTCTTACACCTCCGGGGTTTGGGTTTCGTACTGGTACGTCGGGTAGCAGCCCAGAATCCGCACCTGGCAGCCAATCGCTTCGATTTCTTCAAATGCGGCGCGGACGAGAACCGATTCCAGTGAGCCTTCTACATCGATATAAAAATAGTACTTGCCGAGCTTGCGTTTCGTCGGCCGGGATTCGAGCCTCGACAAGTTGATCCGGCGCCAGGCGAAGGTCGACAGCACCTGGTGCAGCGCTCCCGGATAATCCTCGGGCGGTGTGACCAGAATGGTCGTCTTTGTATGGCCGGAGACCGGCAGGTCAAGCTTTTCACGCCCGATCAAAATAAAACGGGTCGAATTGTCGGGGTTGTCCTGTATTTTCGACGCGAGAAGCTCCATTCCGTACATGCCGGCGGCGTTTGTCGTCCCGATCGCCACCACGTTCGGATCTCCCAGCTCGCTGACAAGGCGGACGCTCTCCCCGTTGGAACCCGTCTGCTCGATCTCGGCCTGCGGCATGTACGTGCGCAGAAACTTCCGGCATTGGGCAAGCGCGACCGAGTGGGACAGCACTTTGGTAATGCTCGACCAAGAGACGGGCGGGGAGCTTGCCAATTCCCCGTTCTCCAGTCTCGCCAAGCCGTTCTTGTCATCGGCCGACCGGTGGGCACTACCGGGCAGACCGATCAGGTTCATATCTATAGGATAAACCCATTCCACCTGCATCGGCAAATCCACCTCGTGGACAAGCCAATCGATATGCAGGGTAACGGAACCCTCGATCGTATTCTCGATCGGAATGACGCTGTAATCCGTTTCTCCCGAAGCGGTCGCCAGGAATACGTCGGAGATAAGCTTGAACGGCACATATTCGTACCGGTCCCTCCCGAGGAAATGGTGCACGCTCTCTTCGGAGAAGGTGCCCGGTCCCAGCATCGCAATCCGTTGCTTCTTCGCCATGGCTATTCCGCTCCTCCCGCAAATTCCTCGAAGGACGGTTCCCCGCCCGCCAGCTTCCAGACGCGGACGCCTTCGCGGGATGGCTGAAGCCATCTCGTTTCCGCCTCGATTCCTTCGGCGCGGAACGTTTCCCGGAGGAACGCTTCCAGTTCCTCCTGGCGTCCCTCGCTCTTATCGGCGAACGCAATAAGAGTCGGTCCCGCTCCGCTGAGCGCAGCTCCCAGCGCGCCGTGATCGGCCGCTTCCCGGAAAATCTTCTCCATCCCGGGAACGAGAGCCGCGCGATACGGCTGATGCAGCGCATCCTTCATCGCGTGCCGGATCATACCCAGCTCGCCGGCGGCGAGGGCCGCGACGAGCAGAGACGAGTGGCCGATGTTGAAGACGGCGTCTTTCATAGGCACCTGATCCGGCAGCACGCGGCGTGCATGCTCCGTGGAGAGCTGGAACGCCGGCACGGCGACCAGTGCCTCCAGGCGCTCGTGCGGCTCGATGCGCACGTGCTTCGCCTCACGGCCGTCCCAGTAGGCCGCGATAATGCCGCCGAACAGCGAGGCGCCGACGTTGTCGGGGTGCTTTTCCATGCCGGAGGCGATCTGGAAAAGCTCGTCCGGCGGAAGATCCGCTCCGCTCAGCGCATTTGCCGCGGCAAGCGCTCCTACGATAGCGGAGGCGCTGCTGCCCAGGCCGCGCGTGAGCGGAATGTCGCTGTCCATGCGGATACTCAGCTCCGGCATGGGCAGACCCGCGTGGTCGTACAAGGTGCGGGCCACTTTATAGATCAGGTTCGTCTTGTCCGTCGGAATTCCCTGCATATTGTTTCCGAAAAGTTCGATCTGTGTCCGGTCCGCTTCACTCATCTCAATCCGGGCGTACAAATCAAGGGCCATGCCGAGCGCATCGAAGCCCGGTCCCAGATTGGCGGTGCTGGCAGGAACGCGGACGCGTACCGCAGCGGGGGCCATTAGCTGCCCACCTGCTCCAACTGCCGGATCGCGTCCATCACGGCCGCTTCCGAATCTTCCACGACGAGCGGCTCGGCTTTTACGCTCTGAATCGCGTTATGCGGATCTTTAAGGCCGTTACCGGTCAGCACGCACACGACGGATTGTCCTTGCCGGAAGTGTCCTTCCCGCTTCAGCTTGATGACGCCGGCAAGGGATGCCGCCGACGCCGGCTCGGCAAAGATGCCTTCCTGCGAAGCAAGCTTGCGGTAAGCCTCCAAAATCTCGTCATCCGTGACATAGTTGATCTGACCGCCGGATTCGCTGGCCGCGTTTACGGCTCCGTCCCAGCTGGCCGGGTTTCCGATCCGGATGGCGGTCGCCACGGTTTCCGGATTGAGGATCGGCTCTCCCTTGACGATCGCCATGGCGCCTTCCGCTTCGAATCCGATCATTTTAGGAAGGGAAGAAGATTTGCCTGCCGCCTGATACTCCTTAAATCCTTTCCAGTACGCCGTGATGTTGCCCGCATTGCCGACCGGAATCGCCAGATAATCCGGCGCTTTTCCGAGCTGGTCGCACACCTCGAAAGCGGCGGTCTTCTGGCCTTCAATCCGGTAGGGATTGACGGAATTGACGAGCGTAATCGGCTGCTTCGCCGTAATTTCGCGGACGATCTCCAGCGCCCGGTCGAAATTGCCTTCGATGGCGATCACTTTCGCCCCGTAAATGATGGCCTGCGCCAGCTTACCGAGCGCGATGTTGTTGTTCGGAATAAGCACGATGCAGTTCAGCCCGCCGCGAGCGGCGTAGGCGGCAGCGGCCGCCGACGTATTGCCGGTGGAAGCGCACATGATCGTGGAGCTTCCCTCCTCCATCGCTTTGGCCACGGCCATCACCATGCCGCGGTCTTTGAACGAACCCGTCGGGTTCAGCCCTTCATATTTGACGTAAAGGTCGAGCCCCAGCTCCTCGGACAATTTTTCCGCGCGGATAAGCGGAGTGTTTCCTTCGTGCAGGGTAAGCAGCGGAGTTTTTTCCGTAACCGGAAGGTAAGATTTATATTGATGCAGCAAGCCCATGTATCTCATTTTCTTCTGCAGCCTCTTTTCTTGAAAATATTATAATTTAGCCTTCGACGCGGTAAACGCTCTGGATCGTCTGGATGACATCCAGGCTTTCGAATTCGGCCAGAACTTTATTCATGCCGGCCTGGCTGGCGTCGTGGGTAATGATAATGATTTCCGCTTTCGGATTATGCTCGTTCGGATGCTGGAACACGGACTCCAGACTGACTTCGTGCTTGGCGAAAATTTGTGTGATTTGCGCAAGAACGCCCGCTTTGTCCTCCACGTGGAGAAGCACGAAATATTTCGAAGAAATTTGCTCGTCCGTTTTCAATTTCTTCTCCAAGTAAGGCGCCGTGCTATGCTGGCCGTTTACACCCAGGTTCAGGTTGCGCACGACGGCCACGAGATCCGCCACGACGGAAGTCGCGGTCGGCATTTCACCGGCACCCGGCCCGTAGAACATCGTCTCGCCCACGGCTTCGCCGTACACGTACACGGCATTGAACACTCCGTTGACTGAAGCGAGCGGATGCGACGTTTTGACCATCGTCGGCTCGACCGATACGGAAATATGCTCGTCATGCTTTTCCGCAATGCCGAGAAGCTTCACTTCGTAGCCGAGCTTTTTGCCGTACTGGATGTCTTCTTTGCTGACCTTGGAGATCCCTTTGACCTTCACGTCGGTCAGCGCCACTTCCGAATGGAAGCCCAGCGTGGAGAGAATGGTCATTTTACGGGCGGCGTCCAGCCCTTCCACGTCGGAAGTCGGATCGGACTCGGCATAGCCCAGCATCTGCGCTTCTTTGAGCACGTCCGCATAGGCGGCGCCTTCCTGGCTCATTTTGGTCAGGATATAGTTCGTCGTTCCGTTGACGATCCCCATGATTTTCGTAATCCGGTCCGAAGAAAAGCCCTCCACCAGCGTACGAATAATCGGGATTCCCCCGGCCACGCTTGCTTCATAGAATACATCGCAGCCTTTTTCGGCGGCTTTGGCAAGAATCTCGGGACCGTGCATGGCCATCAGATCCTTGTTCGCGGTCACGATGTGCTTTCCTTGCTCCAGCGCTTCCAGAATGTACGCTTTCGTATCCTGAACGCCGCCCATCACTTCGACGACAACGTCGATTTCAGGGTTGCGGATAATATCCCAAGGCTGGTCGGTAAGTTTGTCGCGGTCGACGGTAACGGAGCGCAGCTTGCTCAAATCCTGCACCAGCACCTTCTCCACTACGATGGCGGAGCCCGTCTGCTTTTCGAGATCTTCCCGGTGGCCTTCCACAATCCGGACGACGCCCGTTCCGACGGTTCCGAGTCCCAGCAAGCCGATTTTAATAGGTTTTTTCATAGTCACAATTCCTCCCGTATACGTGCTGTTCTTTTTCTGTTTTCTAGCTTTACGTTAAATCGAGCTTCCCTGTCCGATCACGGCGGCTTTTTTGACCCCGTCCTGCGATTCCAGCAATTGAACCAGCTCTTTCGCTTTATCGCCCATCAGGGACGTTTCCACGGAAATAACCACGTTCGCCATTCCCTGCAGCGGAATGCTCTGATTGATCGTCAGCACATTCCCTTCCTGTCCGGCAATAAGCGCCAGCACCCGGGACAAAATGCCCGAGCGGTGCTCCAAATTCATGGAGATGGTGACAATGCGCTCTTTATCCAGCTTATTCAGGGGAAATACGCCGTCTTTGTACTTATAAAACGCGCTCCGGCTCAATCCTACCTGCTCAACCGCCTCGTGGATCGTTTTTACTTCTCCCCGGGCCAGCAGTTCTTTGGCCTGCACCGTTTTCAGAATGCCTTCGGGCAAAATCTGCTCGTTTACGAGATAAAAGCCGGACTCGCTCCAACCGGCGGCCTGTTTAGGTTCCATCACAGAAAGTCCGTCCTTTCCAGAAAGACGTTTGTTCTTATATAGAGGACATTATACTTCAACTCTACAAATTTCGGCAATAGGAAAATGGCATCCTTCCTTTTCGCCCTGCTTTCACCGGTTTCAAAATGAGAAACTCCCCGCCGCGGCTTCGATCCGACCGGGCACGCAGCCGTTGATTTTGCAAGATGATCTGCGTTCATTCTTCGTTATAGCCGGAAAAGTTTTCAGGCTTCTCTCTTATTATCGGTTTTTCTGTCATCCGTTTGAAAAAAGAACGCGCCGCTAAGATACGGAATGCGTCAAAATGCTTTCCGGGCGGGGGTTTGCTTGTCCTTCTCCCCCTATGGTAAGCTGAAAATCAGCAAGGAGGCGACACGTTTTGATCACGTTGCGATTAATATCCGCGGCTCTTTTGTTCAACGCCCAAGGCGAACTGCTTATGATGAAACGATCCATGAAAAGGACGCTCTCGCCCGGTATGTGGGCGGCCGTAGGCGGCCATCTGGAAAGCTTTGAAATGGCCCGTCCCCGGGCAGCCTGCCTGCGTGAAATCGAGGAAGAAACCGGAATACGCGAGGACGAAATTTCGGGACTCCGTTTGCAGTACATTCTAATAAGGTTAAAAGATCAAGATATCCGGCAGCAGTTTATTTATGTCGGACACACGGATGTATCTCCCCGAATCCGGACCTCCGAGGGCGATCTGCACTGGATTCCCCGTACCGAGATTCTGAACCGGGAGCTTCCGTTTATTTTCCGCTATGCGCTTGAACATTATTTGTCTTACGGAGACACTCCCCATACATGGATCGGAACGGCTGTTCCAGGCTCCTCCGGCATTCCCGAAGTGAGCTGGACTCCGCTCCAAGATCCCGAAAGAACCTGAGTCAGCAGACCCGGAAAGGACGAAGCCCCTTGAATCGGATACACGCGCTTCTCGATAAGCAGAGAAACTTTTTCTCAACAGGTGCGACCAAACCGCTGAACTACCGCACGGAACAGCTGCGCCGGTTAAAAGCCATGATCCGGGATCATGAGGACGCGATTATGGAAGCGCTGAAGCTTGATCTCGGAAAATCCGACTTTGAAGCGTTCGCTACGGAAATCGGCATTCTGCTTGAAGAAATCAACCATGTGCTTAAACATCTCAAGCGCTGGAGCAAGCCGCGGCGGGTTAAAACGCCCCTTACGCATATCGGATCGCAGAGCCGCATTTATGCGGAGCCTTACGGCATTGCGCTTCTTATCTCGCCGTGGAACTATCCGTTCCAGTTGGCAATCTCGCCCCTGATTGGGGCCATGTCCGCAGGAAACTGCGCGGTCCTGAAGCCCTCCGAGCTTGCGCCGCATACTTCCGCCCTGCTCGCCCGGCTTCTCGGTCAGACCTTCGACGAAGCATATGTGGCCGTTATCGAAGGCGGCGTCGAAACGAGCAATGCCCTGCTCGCGGAGAAGTTCGATACGATTTTTTTCACGGGAAGCGTCGGGGTCGGACGGATTGTCATGGAAGCGGCCGCCAAGCATCTGACACCTGTCACGCTGGAGCTTGGCGGCAAAAGCCCCTGCATCGTGCATGCCGACGCCAACATCAAGCACGCGGCCAAGCGCATCGTGTGGGGTAAAACGCTGAATGCGGGGCAGACCTGCATCGCTCCGGATTACTTATACGTCCATGAGAGCGTAAAGGACGATCTGCTGAAGCGGATGAAGGAAGTGGTAGACGCCTTCTACGGCGATCCGCTTGCGGAAGGCAGTCCATACCCGAACATCATTAATGCCCGCCACTACAACCGGCTTAAAAGCCTGATGGAAGCCGGACAGCTGGTATACGGCGGAAGAACGGACGAGCGGTCTCTTAAGATCGAGCCCGCTTTTATCGGCGAAGTCGGCTGGGAGGACCCGGTTATGCAGGAGGAAATTTTCGGACCGCTTCTTCCGGTCCTCACCTACCGCAATCTGGAGGACGTGATCCGGGAAGTAAACGCCCGTCCGAAGCCGCTCGCCCTGTACGCTTTCTCCGAAAGCGAAGAAATCCAGCAGAGGATCATCCACTCGATTTCGTTCGGCGGAGGCTGCATCAACGATACGATCCTCCATATCGCCACACCTTACCTCCCTTTCGGAGGCGTCGGGAACAGCGGGATGGGCGGGTATCACGGCAAAGCGAGCTTCGAGGTGTTCACTCACCGTAAAAGCGTGCTGAAGCAGACGAGCCGCTTCGACCTGCCTTTCCGCTATCCGAACGCCAAAAACGCTTTGAAAAGATTAAGAAGCGTTTATAAATAACCCGAACAAGCTGAACGATCTGAACGTTTGAATAAATTGCACAACGCCAAAAACCCCCGTGCCTGCCGGCAAGGGGGTTTTCCATTAAGACTTCTCTACGAATTCGAATTCATAATCGTTCAGGCGGATCGTCTGGCCGTCGACTGCGCCGCGTTCACGGAGTGCCTTATCGATCCCCATATTCCGCAGAATCCGGGCAAAGCGAAGCACGCCTTCTTCCGTGGTAAAGTTGGTCCGTTTCATCAGTTTCTCGATGCTCGGGCTCTCTACAACGAATATATCGTTCTCGCGGCGAATAACGAAATCGTTGTCATATTCGTTCTTTTTCTCCATCCGGTACACTTTGCGTTCTTCGACTTCCTGCACTTCTTCAAGAAGCGGAGCGTCGGGAATCGCGTCCAGCATATCGCCTACGCGGTACAGGAGGGGCTGAATGCCTTCCTTGGTGACGGCCGAGATGGCGAAGATTTCAACGGATTTGCCGTCTTCCTCCAGCTGCTTGCGGAAAGCGGCCAAATTTTCTTCGGCCTCCGGAATGTCCATCTTGTTGGCGACTACCACCTGCGGACGTTCTTCCAGCTTGGCGTTGTACAGCTTAATTTCCTCATTGATCTTCTTCCAGTCCTCATACGGGTCGCGGCCCTCTGTGCCTGCCATATCGACCACGTGCACGATGATGCGTGTCCGCTCCACATGGCGCAGGAACTCGTGGCCGAGCCCGACGCCTTGGCTGGCGCCTTCAATAAGACCCGGCAGATCGGCCATGACGAAGCTTCGGCCTTCGCCGAGATCGACGACGCCCAGGTTTGGCGTAATCGTCGTAAAATGGTAGGCGCCGATCTTCGGAGTCGCCGCCGACACGACGGATAGCAGCGTCGACTTGCCCACGCTCGGGAATCCGACGAGGCCCACGTCGGCCATCACTTTAAGCTCGAGAACGACCCAGCGTTCCTGGCCTTCCTCGCCGTTCTCCGCGATTTCCGGAGCGGTATTCTTCGCCGTTGCGAAGCGCATATTCCCGCGTCCGCCGCGTCCGCCCTTCCCAACGACCACTTCCTGCTGATGACGCGTCAGGTCGGCAATAACCTCGCCGGTGTCGTCATCAATGACAAGCGTGCCGGGAGGAACGCGAACGACCATATCGTCCGCATTGGCTCCGTGCTGGCATTTGTTGCGGCCTTTCTCGCCGCGCTTGGCTTTGAAATGCTTCTGGTAGCGGAAATCCACCAGCGTCCGGAGTCCTTCGTCCACGCGGAAGATCACATCGCCGCCATCGCCACCGTCGCCGCCGCCAGGGCCGCCTTCGGGTACATATTTCTCGCGGCGGAACGCGACAAGACCGTCGCCACCGTCGCCGCCTTTTACATAAATCTTCGCTTTATCTACAAACATGTGCATCACACCTCAACTGATGTCCGGTAAGGCAGCCGCAGGGCGAGGGCCGCCTCCTGTTCCTGATAGTCATTCTGTTCCACAACCGCAGCCAAGGTACGGCCTGTCCCCGATTCCAATGCGAGCGACAAAGCCTCTTCCAGAAGGCTCCGGTTATACGGTCCCTGATATACAAAATCGAGCAGCAGCGAACCCTCTTCGGGAACGAGCTGCATGCTAAGCATGCCGCCTTCTTCATTTTCTCCAGCAGACGCTTGTTTGAAACCCTCGATAAGCTCGGGAATCAACTTGCAGACGGCGTCGCCGTCCAGCGCCAGCTTGCGGATGTTGACCTCCTGGTCAAGCTCGACCTCCAGCTTCATGTGCCTGCCTCCCGCTTTCGCGGTGAGCAGAAACACGATCAGACCCGGATCGCCCAGCTTGGCCATAAAGCTCTCATGCTGGAGCTTTCCCATCACACCGGCAACCACCCCGTGAAGATGATCGTATTTCTTCAATTGAATATATCCAAGAAGCACCTGGATATCGTTCATCCAATCGTGCCGAAGATGATTGATCGTCAGAAGCATCTCCTGCTGAGCGAGCTGCTGAATCCGCGCACGCTCTTCTTCCGCTTCCTTAAGCTTCATCCGGTGCCGGATGTACAGAACCGCTGCAAAACTTGCGGCGGTAACGGCTCCCGCAGCCAGACGAAGTTCTGCCGTCAAAGGCGCGGCAGCCAGCATTATCAAACCGAGCAGACCCAGCAAGGCTGCCGGTATCCACAACCTGTTCCCCATGTACGCATACGCTCCGTTTCCGACTTCCCATTAGCACATTATACCATTTCCGGTCCCAAAACGCATCCGCGCATAAATGGCCGCAGGTTCCGGTTGGATGCCTCTAAAAAGCAAGAAAGCCCCAGCAAACATTACGTCGCCAGGGCTGTACATGCATGAATTTTTAACTTATGCTTCTACAGTAGCCGCTACTGGAGCGGTTTCTACCGGGTAGACGCTAACTTTCTTGCGCTCACGACCCCAACGCTCGAACTTAACAACGCCTTCCACTTTAGCAAACAGTGTGTCATCGGAACCGATGCCCACATTGTTGCCCGGGTGAATTTTCGTTCCGCGCTGACGCACGAGAATGCTGCCTGCGGTAACGGTTTGACCGTCTGCACGCTTAACGCCAAGGCGTTTTGCAATGCTGTCACGACCGTTCTTTGTGGAACCTACACCCTTCTTGGATGCGAACAGCTGAAGATCCAATTTCAACATGGTGTCAACCTCCTTCATTATAGGCTGTATGAATTGCTATATAGTCACTGTAGGAACTTGCAATAGTATGAAGCATCACGATCATAGACTCGATGATCAGCTGAACTTGAGCCATCTGTGCCGGTTCCGAATCAAGAGGAAGGATAACGTCAAGCCAGCCTTTCTCCATCTCTGTACCCGGTACAACTCCGGTTAGCGCTTCGATCGAATTGACCGTCCCGACCGTAATGGCCGATACCGCGGCGCAGACAAGGTCTTTGCCGGGAACGTCGAATTCCGCATGGCCTTCGACTTGGTACGCTTCTATCGTCGGGTCTTGTTCAGACCGTCTTGAAACCGTAACGTGGATCATCTGATGGCCTCTTAAGCTTCGATTTTCTCGATTACGACTTTCGTGTACGGTTGACGATGACCTTGCTTACGACGGTAGTTCTTTTTCGCCTTGTACTTGTAAACGATGATTTTGCGTCCTTTGCCTTGTTTCTCGACTTTGCCGGAAACTTTAGCACCTTCTACGACTGGAGCTCCTACTTGAAGACCGTTGTCGCCAGAAACAACCAGAACACGGTCAAAAGTGACCACATCGCCTGCGCCGGCTTCCAACTTCTCGATGTAAAGAACATCGCCTTGTTGTACTTTGTATTGCTTGCCGCCTGTTTCAATAATTGCGTACATTTCGTTGCACCTCCTCATGTCTCAGACTCGCCAATATCCAGGTGACGTTCAGCGGCAGAGCCTCTGCCCGTGCTTCACAAACCCGATCCGTGCGGTTACAGCGCATGCCTAAAGCAACGCACTCATAGTAGTATAGCAAAAGGGTTCTTCCTTTGCAACGTTTTATTCAACAGCTCAGGACGGCGATGCTCTCTTCTTAATCTCCCTGACTGATTATATCTCTGATCGGTAAAGTCTTGGAATGCTGCGCTTGAGGCGGGAAGCTTCAGCCATACGTAAAACAAACCGGCCAGCGAAAGTTTCCCGCTGGCCGGTTTTTATCCGTGCCTGTGCCGCATGCCGTGCCGATTACCGGACCAATCCGGTTCAAGAGTTCCGGATAACGGCCGTTGTCATGCTATAGGCTTAACGTTTGATGATATTGCTTGCTTGTACGGAGTGCTTGTACACCGTGCAGCCTTCAGGTTCGAAAGCCGATATGCCGCCACGTACGCGAGAGGATTAATGCTGCCGATTCCTATTTGCGTTTGCGCGTTATTTCCAGCAGGCCAAGCTTCGTCCAGCCGAGGAGTATCGTTTTGGAGCGGTCCTTCTTGACCGCCTCCGCCATACACTCCAGCACGCGGTCGCGGTGCGCGGACTGCTCCATGTCGATGAAATCGACAATGATGATGCCGCGCAAATTGCGCAGCCGCAGCAGCCGCGGGATCTCGGCGGCCGCTTCCATGTTCGTACGGAACACGGTCTGCTCCAGGGACGAAGTCCCTGTGAACCTTCCCGTGTTCACGTCAATGACCGTCAGCGCCTCCGTCGGGTCGATGACGAGATAGCCTCCGCTCGGCAGCCACACTTTGCGGCGCTGCGAGCGGGAGAGCTCTTCGGCGATGCCGAACCGCTCGAAGAGCGGGACATCGCCGCCGTCCAGGCGGACGCGCGCCGCAAGCTCCGGGCTGCGCTGCCGCAGCAGCCCCTGCAGCTCCGCGCGGACGGCTTCGTCGTCCACCCAGATCTCGAGCACGTCCTCCGTGATCACATCCCGCGCAAGGCGCGGGAGCAGCTCGAGATCCTGGTAGATGCACGCCGGCGCGGCGCCGGCCTCCGCCCTCTGCTCGACTACCGTCCACAGCTCGCGGAGATCGAGCAGGTCGCGGCGCAGCTCCTCTTCGCTGCGCCCCTCGGACACCGTGCGGAGGATGAGTCCTTCTTCACCGCAGCGGAGGCTGTCCGCCACCTGCTTCAGGCGGACTTTCTCTTCGTCCGCTTCGATTTTGCGGGAGACGGCCGTGTACCCCGCTCCGGGCATATACACCAGCCAGCGGCCGGGAATGGAATAATGGGTCGTGACACGCGCCCCTTTGGACCCTTCCGGTTCTTTGACGACCTGAACAAGCACACGCTGGCCCGGCTGAAGAAGTTCTCCGATAGGCGGTTTCGTCTTAGGCTGCTTCTGCATGTTGACAGGCAGCACGTCATCTATGTATAAAAAAGCGTTCTTATCCAATCCGATATCTACAAATGCCGCCTGCATGCCAGGCAGTACGTTTACGACACGGCCGATGTAGATGCTTCCGGCACGCTGCGTCTCGCTAGGATGCTGAGCCTCGTATTCCACGAGCTTGCGATCTTCGAGCAGAGCCGCCTGAAGCGAAGCCGCCTCGCAGCTTACGATCAGTTGTTTCATGGCGTTCACCCCATCATTATTGTACATGAAGGAGAGATGTTTCGCACTTTACTGAATAAAAGCAGAAAAGCGAGTTAGACACCGAAACCCCGCACACCAGGGTGAACAAGTCAGGAAACTGTTCCCGATCCGTTTCCGCCCTTCAAGGCAGCAATTCGGATACCGTGCACGAACGGTTTTGGTGCGTCAAATAAGTATCGACCACCTGCTGCTCCGGGAGGATCCCTTCGATCGTTCCCCGGCTGCCCATCACGTAGACGGGATGATATTTTTCACGCATAAAAAGCTTCACCACTTCTCCGACCTTCCGCTGCCTTGCGACCGCAATCGGCCTTGCTTGCGTTCCCTTCTGCATGAGGCGCTCCGCATTCGCTTCGCGGTTCATCAAAAACCGGAGAAAATAAAAAGGCAGATGTCTGCGGCTCACCCAATTTTGATAGAGCAGAAACAAGCCGACGATAAGGACGTTCATGTGAATCTGTCCCGTCCCCGCAGGCCAGATGGCGATGACGGTCATCATCAATCCGAGTACGATAGACACCCAGACAGTGCACACCAGAGTGCGCTGGTAAGGCAAGCCCAAGCTGAGCAACCCCTGCAGCAGTTTTCCCCCGTCAAGCGGCAAAATCGGCAGCAGATTAAACAAGGCGATAACCGCGTTGATTTCGATAAAATAGGACCACCACTCCGGTTCCCCCGCTTCGAGAAAGCGGCAGAAGAAGCCGAGAGCGATCAGCCAGAGATGCTGGAGCGGTCCCGCCAACGCGACGATCATTTCTTCCCGCAGAGGAACGGATGCCAACTCGTCGACGACAAGTACGCCTCCGAACGGCAGCAGGCGAACCTCCCGCACCCTCCAGCCGAAAGCGGCCGCGGCTCCGAAATGACCGAGCTCATGGAGAAAAACGATGCCAAACAACGTGGCCGATTCCAAAAAATGTCCGGTCGCCAGTGAAAGCAGCATCACCATTGTAAAAAGGGGATGAAAGCGGAAACGTACCTGCAGCCGGTTATTCAAACGGGATCACACTCGCCGGATCGACGTAACGGCTTTCCTTTTGGACGGCAAAATAGAGAAGCCCTTTGTCGCTCTTGCTGTCTCTGGACACTTGACCGATCGCTTCGCCCCCTTTGATCCAGTCGTTGACCTCGACGCGGGACTGCTCGATCTGCCCGTACTCGGACTGCAGGCCCCCCGGATGGCGGATGATGATCGTGTAGCCTGTCTCGTCTTTGGGACCCGCAAAGGTGACTTGTCCCGCATCAAGTGCGTACACGGGGGTATGGGGCTCGGCCGCTACGCTTACGAAAGGCTTGTCAGCCGTGTAGGTTTGGTGGATTTTTCCCTTCAACGGTACAAAATAGGAGCGTTTCTGGGCATCCGCTTTTACAGCCGGATTTTCTTCATCCGAATGAAAAGCCGGAATAAAGGAAGGCGCCCCGGCAAACGTTTTCTGATACCAGGCCGACAGCTGCTGAAAATCGAGCGGCTCACTTAGGGCCGTCGCGACAATCCCTTTCCCACGTTCAATCAAGGGATGCTGAAGCTGAAACATGCCCCAGATAAGACCGAATAGCATGGCACTGGCGACCAGCTGCCGCAGAAACCGGATACGGTAAGGAATACGAGGGTGGTATCCGCCCCCGTCTCCATCTTCCGGATCCATAGCGCCGGGTCTCCGGGCATAGTAAGCGGCGGGAAGCTGAAGCTCGCGCTGCATTTTTTGCTTCCATACATATTCGGGGTCGTTCCATCTGTCGTCAAACTCTTGATCCCGGCGGACTAAAGGCAGCATGTCAGGCGCCGGTTCCACCTCCGAAGCCGGATTACCGAGGGGCAAAAGTTCTCTTGACTGCCGGTGCCGAGGAGCTTTACCAGGAGGGCTCTCCTGCAGCTCCCTGATTTTTTCCAGTCTGCGCTGGCGCACGTTATGCTTGTTCTCCATGACTTGACCTCCTGTGAGGCGGGGCTTGTTTACTACAGCATATGTACGGCTTGTACGAAATATGAGCATACAAAAAACAGGCCTCACGGGCCTGTTTATTTATCGTCTTCTATGGCATGATCATGGATTTTAACGCTCAATACCATTCCTATACAGAGCATATTAATTAACAAAGACGTCCCCCCGTAGCTGATAAAAGGAAGCGTGATACCGGTCAAAGGCATCAGCCCAATCAACATGCCTATATTCTCAAATATCTGGAAGACATACATGGCTACAACTCCGACAACCAGATAGGAACCGATTCGGTTCTTACTTTGAATGGCTATCAGGATCATTCTGTAGATAAGGAAAAAGTAAAGCATCAGGAGCACGGCTGCGCCGCGGAAGCCGAATTCTTCCCCAACCACGACAAAGATGGAATCCGAATACGCGTAAGGAATAAAGTTAGAATGGATAGAGCTTCCGTTCAAGTAGCCTTCACCCGTCAGACCGCCGGATCCGATCGCTCTGTAGGAGTTCTCCATCTGATAACGGTCGTTCAAACTTGCGGTAGACGGATCTAAAAACGTGTCGATCCGTTTAAACCAGTGCTGTTTAAAATGGAAATTCTCAATCAAATACCCACTGATCTCTTTCGGATGCATCGAATAGAAATAGAAGAATACAAACAGGCCGCCACCGAAAACAATAAGACCGATGAGCGCATGAGAATATTTAACGTTCCCTATCCATAGCATTCCGATAAGAACCCCAATCAGGATGATCGCATTTCCCAAGTCGGGTTGAATAAAAACTAAAGCAAAAGGAAGTAAGGTTAATAACCCCATCGGGATCACATCTTTAAAGAGTTGGAGGTCTTCCTCATTCTTTCTACGGAGCCAGGCAGCAAGTGCAATGATGACACATAGCTTACAAAGCTCGGCCGGCTGAAATAAAAAGTCCCCAATACTGATCCACCCGCTTGCCCCATTGATCGCCTCTACTTTGAGTACAAAGACAAGCAGCGCGATGCTGATCAAATAAGGAAATATCCAAAATCGGATGAGGATTCTATAATCCAAAAAGCTGCATGCGGTCAGGGCGAATAAAGCAATAACATAAATGATGATCGTTTTCGTCCAATTTACATTAATGTGAGGGTCGTCTATATCCGCGCTGTATACCAAAAAGGAACTGATGGTAATTAGCACCATCAACAAAAAAATGATGGTCAAATCTAATTTTTTTAATTTGGCAAGCATATCGCACTCATCCTAATTTAAAAAACTTTTTCAATTTAGCCAGCATACCCGGCTTTTCGTCAAGCGGCATAAGCGGGACCGATTCACCCAGTATGCGTCGTGCGACATTGCGGTAAGCGATGGCTGCCCGTGAAGTCGGATTCATCACGGTCGGTTCGCCGGAATTCGCCGCCTTAATGACATGCTCGTCATCCGGCACGATTCCCAGAAGGTCGATGGCCAGTACGGAGCAGATCTCGTCGATATCGAGCATTTCGCCTTTTTTGACCATGTTCTGGCGAATGCGGTTAATAATCAGTTTCGGAGCATGGATTTTCTCGTTCTCCAGCAGGCCGATAATCCGATCCGCATCCCGGACGGCCGCATTCTCGGGGGTCGTAACGACAATCGCTTTGTCGGCTCCGGCCACCGCATTGCGGAAGCCCTGCTCGATTCCGGCAGGGCAGTCGATGATGACGAAATCGAAATCTTTTTTCAATTCCAGGACGATATCCTTGACGCTCTCCGGGGAAACGGCATGCTTGTCTTTGGTTTGTGCGGCAGGGAGCAGATACAGTTCCTCGAACCTCTTATCCTTGATCAGCGCTTGAGGAAGCCTGCAGCGTCCCTCCACAACGTCAACCAGGTCATAAATGATCCGGTTCTCCAGCCCCATAACCACATCCAGGTTGCGCAGTCCGATGTCGGTATCGACCATACATACTTTCTTGCCCTGCAGAGCGAGTGCTGTCCCCACATTGGCCGACGTGGTCGTTTTGCCGACGCCGCCTTTTCCGGAAGTGATAACGATTGCCTCTCCCATGGTATTCACTCCTCAGCGTTACGATAATTGCGTGCTGCCGGCTTGCAAAAGGCCGTCCGGCTATTAAGCAAGCACCATACGGTGCAGACCGTTCAATTTATCAATTTCCATACGCCCGTCTTTGATATAGGCGTATTCCATAAATGCCTCCTGGAATCCCCATTCATCCGGAGGCCGGCTGATTACGCCGGCAATGCGCAGTTGAGTCGGACGCATATGGGATGCCGCAACGATCGCAGCCTCGTCCCCGTCCACACCCGCATGTGCCATTCCCCGCAAGGAACCCATGATGTAGATGCTGCCGGTGCACAGTATAGTGCCTCCGGGATTGACATCCCCCATGTACAGCAGATTGCCTTCATGTTTAAGTGTCTGTCCCGACCGGACCATCCCTTTAAGCATGGTAATGGGAGCAGCCGTTCCGACAAGCGGCTCCGGTTCATCGGATTCAATGGACTGAATGAGCAGGTTGCCCTTCTGTCCGATGATGGCGCGGATTTCTTCCTTCTCCTCGTCACTGACGCTGCGCTTACCGAGTCTGACTTGAACACGCACGATAGGTCCGGTCAGAATGCGGTCGTGAGTACTCTCCACCTTGTGCCGCAGTTCTTCCAGGACAGTCGCAAGCTCGCATGAATCGTCGAGAAGAAAGTTCAGGCCGTCTTTGACTCCTTTTATAATCACATGATGTTTACCTGCCGTCGTCATAAACGTTCCAACCTCCCACCCCATACAATTCGGCCTGCTGTCCGGGTTTTCCTGCCGGGTGAAAAAGAACGGTCAAAATTAATGTTCCGCTCTGGATCCTTGGCCTTGGAGGGCTTCCATAAGCTTGCGCATCGGAATGTATACCGCCAGGGCGAACAGCATGTTGAGCAGCACGCTCGGCAGCATAATATGGGTAAACGCAAACTGAAAATTCACCGTTACAATGTTAAATAAACGGTTGATTCCGAATTTGATAATCTCGAAAATAAGAACGCCGACTCCCATCGTCATCAAAGTCGTGAAAATAAGGTTCGTCTGCCTGCGGGGAAGAAGCCCCGCTATGTAGCCGACCAATCCGAATCCGAAGGAGTAGACGCCGAGTATGTGTCCGAAATAGACGAAATCGTGAAGCAGCCCGAAACCGAGGCCATACAGCAGTGCAGAATGCCGGTTTAAATAAAGTCCGATATACAAAATAATGATCAGCATGAAATTGGAAGAAATCCGGACGCTTTGCTGCCAGGAATCCGGAATCAGCCAGTGAATGAGCGATCCTTCCAATATGAGCAGCGAGAACAGAATGAGCCAGAGCGAGTTGCGTACCATGGCTATTTCACCTCGGGTATTTCGATGATAAAGACTTCCCGGATATGTCTGAAATCAGCGAAAGGTTTGATCATCGCTTTCTGGGTAATCCCGAAATCCCCGGGCTCGCGGGAAACGACCGTACCTACCGGAATACCGCTCGGGAATACTTTGCCGATATCGGAGGTAATGACGGTGTCGCCGACCGCAAGCTTGTCGTTCTGATCGATTTTGTTCATCACGAGCAGACCCTTTTCCTTGTCGTACGACTCAATGATCCCGTAAGAACCTTGGCCTTCGGCGGATTTGTACTCCTTGCCTTTGACGGTTGCGGAAATAGCGGGCGCCTTGTTGTTGGTATCGCTCAAATCCGTAAGAAGCTGCACATTGGAGGTGAATTCCGTTACGGTGAGGACCCGGCCAAGAAGACCGTCCACGTTAATAACGGCCATATTGGGCTTGATGCCGTCTTTCTCACCCAGATTTACGGTGATGGTCCCGTTATAAGGGTCGGGACTTGCCGCGATCACGTCGGCAATCCGGTATTTATAATTGGACACTTGTTTCTGGCGCTCCGTGAACCCCAGAGCTTCTTTATACCGTTTGTTCTCATCTTCAAGCGCGTTCAGCTGCTGGGTAGCGAGTGCGTAGTCGGTCAGTCTTTTTTTCAAGATCTGATTCTCGTCATAGATGGTTTTAAGCTTGCCGACGTCTTCAAAGAAGCCCGCCACGCCCGCTGCCGGTCTGTAAAATACGCTCTGCGTCCAGGCGATCGAATCTTTCAGAAATTTTTCCGGCCAGTAAAATTTCGTCCGTCCGCTAAGTGTAAGTCCCATCAGAATGAAAAAACAGATGAGACCCACAAGCAGAACCATCAGCCTCTTGTTCCCCATGAATTTCAACAATTCAACACCTTCTCACGTCGGCACAGTGTCAGACTAGCGTCTGTATTTGGCGCCGGATTTGGCACCTTTGAACAGATGGATGTGGTCCAGGGCGCGGCCGGTCCCGATGGCTACACAATCAAGCGGATTGTCCGCGACGATAACCGGCATCCCGGTTTCGCCTGCAAGCAGTTTATCGAGATTGCGCAGAAGGGCTCCCCCGCCCGTCAGCACGATACCGCGGTCCATAATGTCGGCGGCCAGCTCGGGAGGACATTTCTCCAGCGTCACTTTAACCGCATCGATAATGGCGTTCACGGTGTCGGTCAACGCTTCCGTAATTTCGTCGGAAGTGACGGAAATCGTCTTCGGCAGACCTGTCACGAGATCGCGGCCGCGGATTTCAAGAAACTCCGGCTGTTCCATCGGCAGGGCGGAACCCACTTCCATTTTCAGCGTTTCGGCCGTGCGCTCGCCGATCATCAGGTTATAGGTACGTTTGATGTACTGGGTGATGGCTTCGTCCATCTCATCGCCCGCGATGCGGATGGAACGGCTCGTCACGATTCCCCCGAGGGAAATAACGGCCACTTCGGTCGTACCGCCGCCGATGTCCACAACCATGCTTCCCGTCGGTTCCCAGACCGGAAGATCCGCACCGATTGCGGCCGCGAACGGCTCTTCGATCGTATAAGCGTCACGTGCGCCGGCCTGCTTGGTCGCGTCTTCCACGGCGCGCTTCTCAACCGCCGTAATGCCGGACGGTACGCAGACCATAACATTCGGATGGCGCTGGAACATGAAACGATCCTTCTGTGCCTGACGTAAGAAATAACGGATCATCGTGGCGGTCGTTTCGAAATCCGCGATTACGCCGTCTTTCATGGGACGAATGGCACGGATGTTGCCCGGCGTACGTCCGATCATTTTCTTCGCGTTGTCGCCGACAGCCTCAATGGTTTTCGTATCCGTGCGGATGGCGACTACCGACGGCTCCCTCACGATAATTCCTTTGCCCTTCAAATACACCAATGTATTGGCAGTACCCAAATCGATACCTAAATCCTTTGTAAAACCTCCGAACATAATAAAACGGCTCCTTCCCAAAATCCATCTTCTCTCTGATTAACTGCTTAAATGGCAGCAGAAAAATACCGACGGTTTATTGTTTCGTCATAGTTTTCGTAGTCATTGTCGAAATTAGGGGTCTTTCCACGAACATAATCTTTATTATATTACATATGACCATGCTCCTTCAAACTGACATAGCGGTCATCTCCGATGACAATATGATCGAGGACTTCGATCCCTATGATATCACCGGCTTCTGTCAGCCTGTGCGTAAGTTCAATGTCCTGTGGACTTGGCGTTGGATCCCCGCTGGGGTGGTTATGTACACAAACGATGGAGGCGCTGCTGCGCTGAATCGCGGCGCGGAAAACTTCGCGCGGATGCACAATGGAGGCGTTCAAACTTCCGATGGACAGCGTTTCGCGTCCGATGATGTGGTTTTTCGTATTGAGGAACAAACAAACGAAGTGTTCTTTCTGCAAATAGCGCAGTTCGTCCTTAAGCAGATCGAAAACATCAAACGGAGAGCGCACCGTCGTGATTTCTTCCGTGCGGGTCCGGGAAATCCGTCTTCCCAGCTCGATTCCGGCCATAACCTGGAGCGCCTTGGCGTCGCCTATCCCTTTGATTCGAACAAGCTCTTCCCGGCTGGCTTCGACTAACCCCCGGAGTCCTCCCGTTTCGGAAAGAATCCGCTGTGCGAGCGCCAAAGCAGACTCGGAATAGGTTCCCGTACGAACCAGGATAGCCAGCAGTTCGGCACTGCTGAGCGATGAAGCCCCGAGCTGCATCATTCTTTCGCGGGGTCTCTCTTCCGGCGGAATTTCACGCAAGGTGACAATTGATGATATCATATATTCCCCTCTTCCGGTATGTTCTTAGGCCAATTTCCAACATTTCCTTTAAAACCGGCACCGAACGTCCGAAAAGCGCCGTCTGCCGGGCTTTTGTCGTCTTCATTCGGCCACTGTGCGGTCCGGTTTTAACTGGAGCATCCCCAAACAATAAGAGCGGGGTGACCGGAACGGAAATGCCTGTGAAAATCGGCAGAGATCATTCGTTTATACCTATGCGGTCATCACATAAAACCGCACAAAACCATACAAAGGTCAGAGGGACTGTTAAATAGGACGATACAGGTCCCAAAAAAGTCTGCATACCTCGACAAAAAATACAAAAGATGACTCACAAATAAAAATTTTACGACGGGTTTCCGGTTCTGAAGATAGGTTTAGAGGGATTTTTCTAACAGCAGGATCAAAAAGCCGGTGTAATAGGGAAGGCAGCAGTAAAGGAAAGAACGGAGCGGAAAACAAGATGCGTCAGCGGAGAAGGAAAATTAAAACGGAATACGGGAGAGACAAGCGGCAAGCAGTAAACTCATGAAGAAGAAAAGGAAATGGGAGAGTAAAAAAGCAAGAGCGCAAGGGCCCGAAAGCGGAAAGAAATCGAGGTGCATGAAAGGGTAAAATCAAGCTTAGCCATTTAACCGGCTCGGCGATTGAGGAAACGGCAAGGAAAGCGGCGGCGTCCAAGGCCCAAGAAGACAGGCGGACGGACCGGCAAAGCGTCTCCCTAACGGGAGAAATCGCGCCTTGTGAAAGCTGGGTCCGCGCCGCCCCCGCAGCACCGGGTGTCTTTCCTCATGTATCGTTACAATAAAGCGGGCGCCTGCATGTCCTTGAGCGCTTAGCAAAGGCAGGCGCCGCTTCAGGAAATCAGATTCTTCTCGGCATCGGCGGCTCTCTTCTCCGTCTCGTTCAAGGTACGGAGCATGCTGCCGATTGTCACGCCTTTCAAATATTGAATCATATTCTGTTCGGCTCCATCCAGCATGTTGTCCATCACATTCTGCATGTTCGCAGAAACAAGACATTCATTTCCTTGATCACCCGAACACCAGTTCGGTTTGAGGGTGCCGAGCGAAGTTAGCTGATAAATGTCGCCGAGCGTAATCTCGTCCGGGTCGTGATTGAGAATAAATCCGCCTCCGCATCCTTCCTTGGTGCGAACAAATCCGGCTTTGCGCAGACAGCCCATAATTTTGCGGATGCGCGCGGAATGGGTGCAAACGTTGGAAGCAATATCATCGCTAGAAGCCATGTGTTCCGGTAAATGGGCAAGAAGCACCAGACTGTGCACGGCAATCGTAAACTCGCTGTTCATGACATAGCCCTCCTTTCTCCTGATGTTCTCTCTATTGTAGCAGAATCGACTCTTAATGAAAACGGTTCAGGGCCGGGGACATTTACCTAGATGACGCGGATGCCGAAAGGCTCGAGCATCTCGCTCAGAAGAGACACCGGAAGACCGACGACATTGAAATAGTCGCCTTCTATTCCCTCGATCAATGTGGCTCCGATCCCCTGAATCGCGTATGCCCCCGCCTTATCCGAAGGCTCGCCCGTCCCGATATACCGGAGAATCCGCTGCTCGTCCATCGCTTTCATCGTGACTTTCGTCCGGCGGTGGCTCACCGAAACGTTCCTGCGGTCCGCGCTCAGGCAGGCGACTCCGCTGAATACCTCGTGAGTTTGGCCCTGCAAAGCGGACAGCATGCGGAGAGCGTCCCGCTCGTCTTTAGGCTTGCCGAGCACTTCCCCGCCTAGAACCACAATCGTGTCGGACCCGATGATGACGGTTCTGTCCGGGGCGTATGAACCCGGTAAAGAGGCCGATACCGCCTCCGCTTTGCGCACGGCAAGCGTCTCGACGATCTCCCGGGGACCCAGGCTCTCCTCCACGGTTTCATCCGCATCGCTGGCGATAATTTCAAAATCCAACCCCATCCCTTTCAGCAGCTCCTGCCGTCTTGGCGAAGAGGATGCGAGAATCAGTTTAATGCCCTGCTCATAGGGCGCGCTGCCGTCTTGGCTCATAGCGGTATGCCTCCACTTTTCTTTTAAAAATTTACTTTCGTCTTCTCACGGGCTACACCTTGCGGTACAGCCAGAAAGCGGCTGCTAGGCCTATAATGCTGCACAAATTCAGTTTAATCTGCAAAAGGATATCATACTGGATGACCTGCAGGTCCGCTTTGGGCTGCCAGACGATATCCGTCGTTTTGGTCAGGAACGCCAGTGCTTTGACCGGTGCTAGCAGTTGTCCCACAATGATGCCGACGACAAGACCGATCACTAAAAACAGAACGAGGGTGAAGCCGTTTTTCTTCATCCGTTATCCTCTCTCTTCCCTTGTTTCTCCCTTATTATACGGAGCGGCAGGTTTCGCATCAATCCGAACAAACAACAAATTGTAACATATTTCCGGCTTACTAACCTGGAAAGTACCTGTACAATTGGAAACGGGAGGGGAAAACACGATGAAAAAAACTACAAAATTAGCAGGGCTGACCCTCGCGCTTCTGCTGGTCTTTCCTTACGAGGCGATGGCCTACAAGGTTGTCGTCGATCCCGGTCACGGCGGGAAAGATCCGGGAGCCATCGGTGTAAACGGTCTCAATGAAAAAACGGTCAACCTCGACGTTTCTTTGAAGCTCCGCGACGAGCTCAAGAAGAAGGGCGTCGAAGTCGTGATGACCCGGTCGGACGACCGTTATTTATCCCTTGACGAACGAGTTCAATTTACAAATGCCCAGAACGCGGACGTTTTCGTATCCGTGCATGCCAATTCAAATCCAAGCTCGACCGCAAACGGATCGCAGGTGCTGTATTACGACAGCCGCTATCCCCAGGACGATTATCCCGCCAGTCCGGAAATGGAAGCCCTTACACCTTCCAGCAAGCTGCTGGCCCAAAAGGTATTAAGCTCCGTTCTGTCACAAACCGGATTGAAGGATCAAGGCCTGGTGCCGAGCGCGGTTTATGTCGTCCGCAAAGGAAAAATCCCGAGCATCCTTGTCGAAACCGGCTTTTTGAGCAACAAAAAAGAAGCGGATTTACTGGCCGATCCGGCGTTCCGCACCAAAATGGCAAAAGCGATCGCCGACGGGGTCGTCTCTTACCAGCCGCCGGTTTTCCCGGATACTGCCGGGCACTGGGCACGCGAAGCCATCCTGCGCATCAAAGACAAAGGCTGGATGGAAGGCATCGGAAACTATTTCGAGCCTAACCGGGCGCTGACACGCGCGGAATTCGTAACCGTAATGGACCGCGTCTTCGGTTTCGACGGCCTGCTCGGGACGGGAAATTCCGCACCCGCACCCGCTTTTAGCGATTTGAAATCGACCCAGTGGTCCTATCCGGTGATGACAAAAGCCGTCCGCCTCGGACTTCTCGACGGCTACGCGGATCATACCGTACGACCGAACCAGGCGGTCACCCGCGGCGAGGTATCCGCCATTCTTCAGCGGCTTCGCGAAATGAAAGGCACCCCGGCTCTAACGCCGCCGGCCGGGCAGGACGTTTTCTCCGACGTTCCCGCCTCCATGTGGTGCGCCGGCGCCGTCTATACGCTGACGAAAGCCGGCATCGTCGACGGGACAAGCCCGACGGAATTCAAACCGAACCGTTACATAACCCGGGCGGAAATCGCCGTCATGATGGACCGTTATTCCAAGCTTCAGCCCTAAAACCAACACGGCCTGCGAATTCGCAGGCCGTGTTTTTGCGTGATGGAGCGGCGGTTTGCGCCTACGCCGATGCGGCCGTCAGCTGCTGCATCAGGCGCTTCTCGGCGACGACGTACTGCATCAGCGCCTCCTGGGCTTCGGCCAGAAGCGGGGCGGACGGCGACTTGCCGTACTCGCCGAGCTTCGCGACCGCCTTGGCGAGAGCCGCGTTCATCTCCTCGACCTGCGGCTTGGCCGCGTCGGGGATTCCCGCGGCTACCGCCGGCTGCAGAGCCGCCCACGCCTTGGCGGCGGCGTCGAGCGGCTGCAGCGAAGCCGCGTCGATCGCGCCGGGCGAAGTCTCCGCCATCTTCGCGGCGGAAAGGCTGCCGGCCGTGCCGGCGACCTTCGCGCCCTGCGCGAGATAATCCGCGAGCGGCTGGGCGCTGCCGCTCTTCCAGTACACCTTGCCGACAGCGGGAAGATCGAGCGGCTTCGCGAAGACTTCGATTTTCTTGGCGGCAAGGGCGGCTTTCAGCTTCGCGGCGTCCTCCTTGCTCCCGGCCAATCCGACATACACCGTCGTCTTCGTGCCGGGTTCCGCTACCGCCGCGGCGCCTTTGCCCCGCGCGTCGGCGCGGGCGGTCTCCGCGCTCTGCGGCGTGCTGAAGATGCCGTTCTGCAGCACGGTGTAGGAGCGCGCCGGGATGGAGGCCTCCGCAGTCGGCCCTCCGACCGGCGGGGCGGCGACGGCGGCCGTGCCCGCGGACGGAGCCGAAGCGGCCGGGGCGGAGGCATCCGGCTTCAGCGGCGTGACAGCCCCGGGGCTCGGCTGAGCTTGGGCGGTCGCGGCCGGACCCGCGTCGATCGTGATGGGTTTCTCCGCCCCTCCCGAGAACATGGAAAGGACAAAATAGCCGAAAGCCGCCCCGGTTACCATCGCCCCCGCAACCGATGTGGCGATGCGCAGCAAACCGCCGCGGCCGGAACGGGAAATGCGCACGCCCGACTTTTCGGGTTCCTCCCAATGAAGGCGGTTATACGGACCCTCGTAGACGGGTTCCCTGCGGTATCCCGGCGGTTCGTCCTCGTAGTACGCGTACTCGTTCCGGTTCCGGCTCCGGTTCTGCCCGGGAGGAGGCGCTTGCGCAAGCTGCCGTTCATAGTAATCCCTCTCTCCAGACGTCCTTCTCTCCCTCGTATCCGGCACCGGTACGCCGCCGTTTAAGGGACGCGCATAGCCGGCATCCTCCAGCTCGTCTTCTTCAGCTGCGCGCAGGCTGTTATAGCCGGGCAGGGAGGCCGTCCCGTGATCGATAAAGCCGCTGGGATCCTCCGGCCAGCCGAGGTTTGGCGGAAGCGGATAGCGTTCCTCGCGTTCCCGTTCACCTGAATTGCCGCGCCCTGCGGCCGGATTCTCCCGAAACCGGTCATCCGTATATTCGTCCTCCTGCTCGGAGGGCCCCTCAAAGTCCCTCAACTGCCGTGCGGCCGCTTCTTCGTCTCTGCGTTCCTTGTACGATGTCCGGTCCAAATCCTCGTATTCCTGTCTTCTTTCTTTTTCTTCCCTGAAGCGTTCGTTAATCGTGCTCTCAAAATAACCGGAATCTCCCCGGTAACCCGGTTCGGATTCCCGGATAAGCTTGGCGATCCGTTCCGTTTCGGCATCATAAGGACTCTGCCATGTACCGAAGTCGGCCGTATATTCATTCAGTCCTTCCCGGTTCCGGGGTCCCGCTTCCGTGTCCCTCCGGTTTTGCCGGGCTTTTTTCGCTCGATCCGCCTCCGCGTCTCTCCAAAGAGCTTCCGAAACCGAAAACTCCTCTTTCGTTAAAGGAATAATTTTGCCGCCCGATTTATCTTCTTTACGGTTTGTCCGGTCGTTTCCGTCTATACGGTAAGAAATTCTCGCTTTATTCATACGGCCCATCTCCTTATCCGCGTTCTGCTATCAGCCTATGAACGGAAGCGGAAAAATATGTCCGGGCCTCTGTAAATTTTACTAGAGTGGAGTTTGCCTAAATATGGGTATATGGTATACGTGTGAAGTGAATAAACGGAGGTAGCCGAATCATGACCCTGAACAACAAAAGAAACTCTTTGCCGCTGCTTGCAAGTATACTCGCTGTCTTGGGCTTTTTCGCTTTTACGTCAAACCTGACAAACTCCAACCAATCCACTACTCTATACGTATTTAATCCCCATGTTCCTTTGACCGAGGAGCAGTTTAAGGGGCTCGATATTGACGTGATCTCTTACAATCCGCCTATGGATAAGTTTAAAATCACGTCGTACCCTACATACGTTCTAGTAAAAACCAAAACGCAGGAGCTACTCGGGATAACTAACGATTTTACGGAACTAGAGAGCCTGAGAAAGAAAAGCAACTAGGCGTTTAACTCGCAAAGCGCTTCCCGGCATCCTCTTATTTTCCCCATAAAAAAACCTCCCGTCAGCGCAGGCTGAGGAAGGTTTTCGTACTGCGTCGTGCAGTATGTTTTGTTTGGTTAGGTCGAAAAAACTTCTTTATTCCGCCTCATAGCGGGCGCGAAGCGTTTTCGCGAGACCGTCCGCCGTTTTCCAAATGTCTCCGGCTCCCATCGTGATGACGAGATCACCCGGTTTAACGCGGTCCGTCAAATAGACTTCCGCTTCGCCGCGGGTCGGAATGTAGGTGACATTCGGATTGCTGTTCTTGCGGATCAGTTCGACGAGTTTCTCGGAACTGATTCCTTCGATCTGCTTCTCCCCCGCGGGTGAGTAGATGTCGGTGATCAGCACCTCGTCCGCTTCTTTGAACGCATGGCTGAACTGTTCGAATAAGTAAAACGTACGCGTGTAGCGCTGGGGCTGAAACACCGCGATAAGATGCTTGCCGGTCGCTTTGGCCGCAGAGATCGTCGCCTCGATTTCCGTAGGATGATGGGCGTAATCGTCGATCACGAGAATGTCGTTCACTTCGCCCAGCACCTGAAACCTCCGTTTGGCGCCGCGGAACTCCTCGATCGCCTCGGCGATCTGGTCAAAGGTAAGGCCTGCTTCCAGACACGTAATCAGCGTAGCCATCGCATTGTATACGTTGTGCCGGCCCGGAACCGACAAGCGCACCTTGCCGAGCGTCTCGCCGCCGCGGCGGACGCTGAAGGACACTTTCCGGTCGCCCAGCTCGATGTCTGTCGCCACATAGTCCGCATCCCGGTCGATGGCGTAAGTAAGGGTCTCGCTTTTGATCTGCGGAAGCATGCCCCGCAAATATTCGTCATCGAGACAGATGATCGCCTTGCCGTCTTCTCTCACCTGGCTGAGGAACTGGGCATAGGCTTTTTTCAGATTCTCGAAATCTCCGTCATAGTTCTCGAGATGATCCGCTTCGATGTTATTCACAAGGGCGAGCGTCGGATGATACTGCAGAAAAGTGCCGTCGCTCTCGTCCGCTTCGGCTACGACGTAGTCGCCTTTGCCCGCTTTGGCATTCGAGCCGATGTTCATGATCTCGCCGCCGATGATATACGTCGGGTCGGTTCCGCAGCGCTCCATGACAAGCGCGATCATGGAAGAGGTGGTCGTTTTGCCGTGCGCTCCGGCTACCGCGATCCCTTTGCGCTCATTCATCAATCTCGCCAGCATTTGCGAGCGGTGAATGACCGGAATGTTCTGCTCTCCGGCCGCGACCATTTCCACATTGTCCTTGGACAACGCCGTGGAGTAGACTACGAGGTCCGCTCCGTTCACGTTCTGGGCTTCATGCCCGATATAGACGCGGGCGCCTTTGGCCCTCAGCTTTTCCGTCAGTTCCTGCTGGGCCAGATCGGAGCCGGACACCTGGTAGCCCATTTCCAGCATCACTTTGGCGATCGCACTCATACCGTAGCCGCCGATGCCGATAAAATGTACGTGTTCTGGGGTATTCAATGTCGTTCTCACCATCCTTTTTCAGAGTCGGTCGTGTATAAGAGCCAAGAACGAACATCAGAAATCAAGTAGAGCGTGCCGGATACGACCGCCAGATCATCCTGTCCCGTTCGCTGTTTCAATTGTTCCAGGGCTTTCTTCCAATCCGGTTCCACCACGATATCGATATCCCGGTTCACGTCCAGTTCCCGGAGGGTCTCCCGGGCCCGGTCGGCCAGACGGGACGCACTTTCTTTTTTATGAAAATCCGGTTCCGTAAGGATAAGCGTATCCACCATTGGTAGTATATGCCTGAAATAGCCGGGTTGATTCTTCGTGGACAACATGCCGGCCATCAAATGCAGTTTCTTATAGGAATACGTGTCTTTCAGGGCGGCGGCCAGCGTCTGCGCCCCCTCGGGATTATGGGCTCCGTCCAGCAGAATCCGCGGATTGTCGGAAACCATCTCAAGGCGGCCGGGCCACTGCGTTTCGCTCATGGCGGCGAAAAGATCTTCGTCGTCCACGATGAGCGCGTTATACTGGCGCAGAACTTCGAGCGTCATCAATGCCGCGGCGGCATTTTTCAGCTGGTGCGCCCCGTTGAGGGAGATCGGCACGTTCTCGATCGAACGGAACGGTCCCGTGAAGTTCAGCTTCTGGTCGTCCAGCTCCGTCGATACGGGCTCGTAAGTAAACTGCTTGCCCAGGAGATAAACGGTCGTGCGTTTGCTCTTCGCATCCCGAAGAAACAATTCCGCAAGCTCGGGCTGTTCCACGGTTGTAACCAGGGGCACGCCGGGCTTGATGATGCCCGCCTTCTCAAGCGCCACCTGCTCCAACGTATCGCCGAGAATATCCATATGATCGTGACCGATGTTCGTGATAACGGAAATGACCGGCGAGACGATGTTGGTGCAGTCGAGACGGCCGCCGAGCCCCACTTCCAGGACGACATAATCCGGGAACGTGACCGTGCCGAAATACAAGAGCGCCAGCGCCGTGCAAATTTCGAACATCGTCGGGGAACCCAGTTCGGTCTCTGCCAATTCGTCGGCGATCGGCTTCAGCCGGTTCGCCAGAAGCAGGAGAGCCTCTTCTTCAATATCTTGACCGTTATACTGTATACGGTTCGTAAACTTTTCGAGATATGGGGACGTGAAGGTTCCGACATCGTATCCGCTGCGGATAAGCACCTTCGTCAGGAAGGCGCAGGTCGAGCCTTTGCCGTTCGTGCCGCCGACGTGTATGAACTTCAGTCTCCGGTGAGGATGACCGAGTTTCTCCATCAGCAGGTCCATTCGTTTGAGTCCGGGTTTGATGCCGACCGGCACGAGTCCGGTGATCCAGTTCACTGCTTCGGTATAAGTCTTGAACGGGGAAGCCGCTTCTGTGTGTTGTTCCATGACTATCATCCCTTTGATTGATGTGAATCGCGGTGCTCCTCGTCAAACCGGACGGGGTGCACCGCGATATAATGCAGGCTTAGGCTTTCAGTTCGGCCAGACGGGCAACGACTTTGTCGCGCTTATCCGCGTAGTCGGCCATTTTCGCTTTTTCTTCTTCTATGACCTTGGCTGGAGCTTTGGCGATAAAGCCTTCGTTGGAAAGCTTCTTCTCGATCCGGGTCACTTCCCCGATGAGCGTCTGCATTTCTTTCTCCAGACGGGCCACTTCCTGAGCGATGTCAATAAGTCCCGCGAGCGGCAGGAACAGCTCCGCTCCCGTCACGACAGCCGTCATCGCTTTATCGGGCGACGCGAGCTCCGCGGAAATGCTCAGCTCCGAGGTGCTGCAGAAACGGCGGAGGTACTCTTCGTTGCGGGAAAGAATCGTCTCTACGTCCTGGCTGGAAGGCTTGACGAGCAGCTCGATCTTCTTGCTCATCGGAACGTTCACTTCCGCACGGATGTTGCGCACGGCGCGGATAATGTCCATGAGCAGCTCCATATCGCGCACCGCTTCCGGCGCTTCGAACTGCGCATCGTACACCGGCCAGGCGGCCAGTGTGATCGTATCGCCTTCGTGAGGCAGATGCTGCCAGATTTCTTCCGAAATAAACGGCATAAACGGGTGAATCAGGCGCTGCGTCCGGTCAAGCACATAGGCCAGAACGGATTTCGTCGTTTTCTTGGCCGCTTCATCCTCCCCGTACAGGGAGAGCTTGCTGAATTCAATATACCAGTCGCACAGATCGTCCCAAATGAAGTTATACAGCAGACGGCCGGTTTCGCCGAATTCGTATTGGTCGATTAGACGCGTTACATCGCGTGCCGTTTCGTTCAGACGGTGTAGAATCCAGCGGTCGGCCGTTCCGAGCTTGCCGCTCAGGTCGATGTCCGCCGCCGTGAATCCTTCGAGATTCATCAATGCAAAACGCGAAGCGTTCCAGATCTTGTTCGCGAAGTTGCGTGTCTGCTCCACGCGTTCGATGCGGAAGCGCAGATCCTGTCCCGGCGTGCTCGAAGTCGAGAGCATATACCGCATCGCATCCGCGCCGTATTTTTCGATAATTTCCAGAGGGTCGACGCCGTTGCCCAGCGATTTGGACATTTTGCGGCCTTCCGAGTCGCGGATGAGACCGTGCAGCAGCACGTCCTTGAAAGGAACTTGATCCGTAAATTCCAGGCCGCTGAAAATCATGCGGGCTACCCAGAAATAAATAATGTCATAGCCGGTGACAAGCACATTCGTCGGATAGTAGCGCTGCAAATCTTCGGTCTGCTCCGGCCAGCCGAGTGTCGAGAACGGCCAAAGCGCGGAGGAGAACCAGGTATCGAGGACGTCTTCGTCCTGACGGATATTTTCGCTTCCGCAGTGCCCGCAGGCATGAGCGTCCTGCTGAGCGACGGTCACCTCGCCGCAGTCCGCGCAGTACCACGCCGGAATGCGGTGCCCCCACCAAAGCTGGCGGGAAATGCACCAGTCGCGTACATTTTCGATCCACTGCAGGTAGATCTTCTCGAAACGGTCCGGAACGAAGTTGACGCCGGAGCCGTTCTTCTGCGCTTCAATGGCGCGTTCGGCAAGCGGCTGCATTTTCACGAACCACTGCGTGGACAAGTAAGGCTCTACAACGGCGCCGCTGCGCTCGCTGTGTCCGACCTGGTGGACGTGTTCCTCGATTTTGACGAGGACCCCCTGCTCCTGCAAGTCGGCGACGATTTTCTTGCGGCAGTCCGCACGGTCCAGCCCCTGGTAAGGGCCCGCGTTGGCATTCATCGTGCCGGATTCGTCCATCACGAGAATTTGCGGCAGGTCGTGGCGCTTGCCCACTTCGAAGTCGTTCGGATCGTGCGCCGGTGTAATTTTAACCGCGCCGCTTCCGAAATCTTTCTCGACGTACTCGTCGGCGATAACCGGAATTTCACGGCCGACCACCGGCAGCACGAGCATTTTTCCGATCATATGCTTGTAACGCTCGTCTTCCGGATGAACGGCAACGGCCGTATCGCCGAGCATCGTTTCCGGACGGGTAGTCGCTACCGTAATGGAGCCGCTGCCGTCTTTGAGCGGATACACAAGGTGGTACAAGCTGCCTTGTATTTCTTTATATTCAACCTCGATGTCGGACAAAGCGGTCCGCGCTTTCGGGTCCCAGTTGATGATATATTTGCCGCGGTAAATCAGGCCCTTGTTGTACAGGCTCACGAAAACTTCGCGCACGGCTTTGGACAAACCTTCGTCGAGCGTAAACCGTTCACGCGAATAATCGAGGGAAAAGCCCATTTTCGCCCATTGCTCGCGGATGGTTTCGGCGTACAGGTCTTTCCATTCCCACACTTTCTCCAGGAACTTCTCCCGTCCGAGGTCGTAGCGGGAAAGCCCTTCTTCGCGCAGCTTTTGCTCCACCTTGGTTTGTGTGGCGATACCTGCGTGGTCGGAACCCGGAAGCCAGAGCGCGTCATAGCCCTGCATCCGCTTCGTGCGCACCAGAATATCCTGCAGCGTAAAATCGAGCGCGTGACCCAGGTGCAGCATTCCCGTTACGTTCGGCGGCGGGATTACAATCGTATAGGTTTCCGCGTCCGGACGTTGCCCCGCACGGAAAAATCCGTTAGAAATCCAGTAATCGTACCATTTTTTCTCGCTTTGCGAGGGATCGTAGGTTGTCGGCATGGATACCGAGTTTTTATCGCTTGTTTCTGCCATAGTCCATTTCCTCCATTCAAGTACCTTGCGCAGCTGCTCCAGCTAACAAAAAAATCCCTTCGCCGCAAAGGACGAAAGGATGTGCTTCCGTGGTACCACCTTCATTTCACGCCTGCTCCCGAAACGAGCGGAACGTGACACTTGAGACGCATATAACGGTGCGGGCCGGTTCACGCTATACTTTACCGCCTTAAAGCGGATAAGTGCTCACGCAAACAACTCCGGGGCGACTTCGAACGGCCGTTTATCTCCCTGTGGAACCTTCCAGCGCTGCAATTCCACTCTCTGAAGGGCTCGCCGTCTACTACTCCCCATCCACGTCGATTCAACGTAATGAAAAATGTTTGTAAAGCAAACCGTTAAATTACACTTTATGATAAACCAAACGGACCAAAAACGTCAATCTTTTCAATACGAAAAGGGCTATTACCCATCATATCCAAGGGGGCGCCCGCATAAACTGGTAGCGGAAATTTTTATTATTTGAGGGGGATACTCATGCAAAAATGGTGGTGGAAAACCCGGTTCACCGTTCGGGGCGTGCTTTTCCCGCTCATCTGCATTCAATTTGTCCGCACGCTGATTTTTCCCAACGGCCTCGATGTCTTTCTCTTGTTCGTTCTTTTTCTCGCCTATCTCGGTTTTCTTCTGGACGTCTATTAATAATAGTAGGTTTGCAAAAAAACAGGACGGAAAAAACCGGCAACGCTGGATGCGTCACCGGCCGTACCTTCCTTACTTCACAATGGTATCAAGCAGCATGCGGCCTGTTTCCATCTGAAGATCGTACTCACGCTGATACTGATTGATAATGTCGGTGCTGAATCCTTCATTCTGAAGCGTATTCTGGGCACTGCCCACAATATCCCTGAAATCGGACACGCACTGGGCGAAGCGCTCGGAAGCTTCCTTATAAAGAGTGGATTTCTGGTGCGTTGTCGTCGCCCGGGAAAACTGCATCGCGTAAGAAACGAGGTCACGCTGGCACGCCGATTTCAGCGCATTCAGCTTCTGAATCGTTTCTTTGTTGATGGAATCGTAACGGTCATCGCGGTCCTTGCCGCCATTGCCGTTGTTGCCGTTGTTACCGTTATTTCCTTGGCCGTTGCCGTTGTTGCCATTTCCGTTGTTACCATTGCCCTGGCCATTCCCTTGGCCGTTACCTTGGTTTCCATTGTTTCCATTGTTTCCGTTGTTTCCGTTGTTGCCTTTATCTTGGCCGTTACCCTTACCGTTACCGCCGGCCTGGTTGCCTTTGTCGGTGTTCTTGTCCTGGCCTTTGTCCTGGCCGTTTCCGTTGCCTTGACCGCCGCCGTTGTTCTGGCCCTTCCCGTTACCGGAATCCGGAACAGGTGTTGGAACAGGTGTTGGAACCGGGGTCGGGTCTGGCTTAGGTTCAGGCTTAGGGACAGGAAACTTCTGATTGCCGCCCGTAAGAATCGGGAGCAGATATTCGTTCAGGAAGCCCCATACATTGTTGGCAAGCTGATCAAAACTCGCGCGGGCGTTCTGATTCACCGCCGCTTGCGCATTCGCCTGGCCCGGCTGGAAAGCCGGGGACAACAGAGCCAGCAGCAGTGCGGCCACGAGCGCTTTATTTAACTTTTTCACAATTTCACTCTCCTCTTGGCGGGCGTTCTGACAAAACCGCAGCTCACTCGTTAACGGATTGCTGATACGACTTGCCTTTGCTCAAGCCATATTTGCCCGCAATGGCGATCAGCTCGTTATACTCGCTTTCGCTCAGCTTGGCCATGATGATCGCTTTCGCCTTTTTCTTTTCCTCGCGTGACACGCCGTCCTTCATCAGGAGGCTTAGCTGCTTGATGTCGCTTGCCTGCAGCCGCTTCAGCAGAACGGATGTAATCTTCATCCGCTCCGACCAGGAAATCTCCCCGCTCAGGCGCTCGGCCCGGTCCGCCGGTATGGCTGCCGGGTCTTTGGGGCGGCTTTTCGCGCTTCCGCTGCCCTCCTCCGCCGATCCGGCTGCCTGATGTCCCGCCTGCCCCGGGTCCGGCCGGGCGGACGGCGCCGCAGATGCAGGAGCTTTCCCGCTGCCCGGCGCGGCCTTTACGGCCGGGAAAGCTTCCTGCGGACGGGAGCCGTCCTGTGCATCCGCACCGGGCGAAGCCGGCGCCCCGCCACCCGGAACCGGGCGGCCTTCCGGCGCTTCCTTGCCCGCAGCGTCAGCTTCGTCGGCTGCCTGCCCAATACTTAAGGAAGCCGCCGTCCGGATCATTTCATCCGAAATCCGGACGGCCGCAAAACTCCCGGCCATTCCCGTTATAAGGATGCCTGTCCCCACCCAGAGGAACAAGCGGCGTCGTTTGTTCATCTCCCGGCCTCCCGCCTTTTAATCCGGATGCTTGTCCGCCAAAGCCGAATCCCCCAAGGCGCCGCCCACACGGCTGCTGATAGTCCCGCCAAGCCTCCGGCTGTATCCAAGACAACATCCTGTATTGCGCTGGTACGCATGGCTGCGGCCGATTGAACCCATTCATCCCCCATCGCGATCGCGACGACATACAGCAGGGAAAAGAGCGCCCGCTTCCTCCGCCGGCTCCTCCAGAGAGAAAGAGCTTGATACGCAAGTGCGGCAAGTACGGCATAAACAACCAGATGGGCTGTTTTACGGAAAATAAATTCGATGAACCGCATCGGATCGGACTGCGCTCGAATAATCGTATGATGGTAGCGCACCGTCACCTGCGGGATATAGGCATGAATCTCCTCCTTTGTGAAAAGTTTATGCAATAAAGGCTGTATGCTCTGCTCGCGAAACGACTGATGAGACCAATGGAAGACGAGCAGCGTCCACAGCAATACAGGCAAAATCCATAAAAGCTTAGAGCGAGACGGTTTTGGCCGCACTGGCATTTGCGCTGCCGGTTGTGACGGCGGGACGCCCGACGGAATAATAGACGAACTCCCGCTCTTTCATTTCCCGGACGGAGAAACAGTTGCGCCCGTCCACGATAATCGGAGCCGTCAGCAGTTGTTTCACCCGGGCCAGATCCATTTCGACGATCTCGCTCCATTCCGTCAAAATGAGGCAGGCATCGCAGCCTTCCAATGCTTCTTCAAGCGTCTCGAAATCTTCGTAATACTCGGCGATCTGATTGCGCGCGGCCTGCATCGCGATAGGATCGTAGGCGCGTACGGAGGCGCCGAGCCGGACCAGTTCCGGAATGATGGTCAAGGAAGGGGCGTAGCGCATATCGTCGGTGTTCGGCTTGAAGGCAAGTCCGAGTACGCCGATCTTTTTGCCTTCCAGACAGCCCAGAGCCTGTTTCAACTTGTCCACGACAACTAAGCGCTGTTCGTCGTTGGCTGCGATAACCGATTTCAGCAAGGAGAAATCGAATCCCGCTTCTTCGGCGATATAAGAAAGCGCAAAGGTATCTTTGGGGAAGCAGCTTCCCCCGTAACCGATGCCCGCCTGCAGAAACTTCGCGCCGATTCGGCTGTCCAGACCCATGCCTGCGGCAACGGAGGTGACGTCCGCGCCGACACGTTCGCAGACGTTGGCGATTCCGTTGATAAAAGAAATTTTGGTGGCCAGAAAAGCATTGGCCGCATATTTGATCATTTCCGCGCTCTCCAGATTCGTCTGGAAAATGCGGGTGCGGAAAGGGGCGTGAAGATCGGCGATCCGCTTGGCCGCCTTGTCGCTCGTGGCGCCGATGACGGCGCGCTCCATGTTCATGCAGTCCTCGATGGCCGAGCCTTCCCTTAAAAACTCGGGATTGGAAACGACGTCGAACTGGACGAAACGGTTTTTCCGGTTTTCCATAATAATCTGCCGGACCTGCTCACCGGTTCCGACGGGAACCGTGCTTTTGTTCACGATAATTTTGTAGCTGTTCAAATGCTGGCCGATCGTCCGGGCAACCTCGTGCACGTAGCGCATATCGGCTTCGCCGTTATCGCCCATCGGCGTGCCGACCGCGATATAAATGATGTCCGACGCTTCGATGGCGTCGCCGATTTCGGAAGTAAAAAACAGACGGTCGGCATCGACGTTTTTCTTCACCAGTTCTTTGAGACCCGGCTCGTAAATCGGAATCTCGCCTTTGCGCAGCATCGCGATTTTGAACGGATCGACGTCGCAGCAGATGACCCGGTTGCCGATTTCAGAGAAACAAGTTCCGGAAACAAGCCCTACATAACCACTGCCGACTACTGTAATTTTTTCCATTCTACTTCGCCACCTTACTGATAGGATTGTGAAGCGCAGCGTGCTGCTCGTGAACCGATTGAATGTATCCCAGCAAATCCTGCTGTAAATCCTCGCGCTGCAGAGCGAAGTCGAGGGTGGCTTTAATGAAGCCGAATTTGTCCCCCACATCGTAACGGACGCCCGAGAAGTTGTAGGCGACAACGGGCTTCTGTTCGTTCAGCCTGCGGATCGCATCCGTCAGCTGGATTTCGCCGCCCGCTCCGGGCGCCTGATTTTCCAGGATTTCAAAGATTTCCGGGGTCAGCACGTAACGCCCCATAATCGCATAATTGGAAGGAGCCGCCTTGCGCGAAGGCTTTTCCACGAGCGTTTCCAGGAAAAAGACATCCGGTTCGATGGAGGAGCCTCTCGGCGCGATGACGCCGTACTTGGAAACGTCTTCGTCACTGACCCGCTGCACGCCCACGACGGACGAGGAGTAACGGGAATGAATGCGGAGCAGCTGCTTCAGGCAGGGCTCCTCGGATTGCACGATATCGTCGCCGAGCAGAACGGCGAACGGCTCGTTGCCGACGAAGCTGCGGGCGCACCAGATGGCGTGACCGAGGCCTTTCGGTTCTTTTTGCCGGATATAATGAATATTCGCCATGTCGGAGATGGCCTGAATTTGTTTAAGTTCTCCGTGTTTGCCCTTTTTGTCCAGGGTTTCTTCCAGTTCGAACGACTTGTCGAAATGATCTTCAATCGCGCGCTTGCCCCGTCCGCTGATAATCAGAATATCTTCGATGCCGGACGAAATGGCTTCCTCGATAATGTATTGGATCGTCGGTTTGTCCACGATCGGGAGCATTTCCTTCGGTTGGGCTTTCGTAGCTGGCAGAAACCGGGTACCGAGACCTGCCGCCGGAATTATCGCTTTACGCACTTTCATGATTCATTCCTCCTTATGGTCGTTAACTGCGGGTGGCTCTAAGCGTTCAAAGCATGAAGCAGAATGCCGATGACAAAATCCTGATCCGATTCGCTGAGGCTGGAACCGGAAGGCAGGCACAACCCTTGTTCGAAGAGGCGGTCGGACACGCTTGTTCCCTCTTCGTGCGGGTAGTAAGCGCACTTACCGTACAGCGGCTGCCGATGCATCGGCTTCCAGACCGGCCGGGACTCCACATTCTCCGCGGCCAGGCGCGCGATAAGCTCTTCCGTCGTGATGCCGGCTAAGGCCGGATCGACCGTCAATGCGGTCAACCAGCGCGTGGAACGGCCGTACCGCGCCTCGGGCATAAACGTGATGCCTTCGATGGCGCCAAGCGCCTCGCGGTACCGGTCGAACACGGCCCGGCGGGCGTTCACGCGTTCATCCAGCACACGCAACTGCCCGCGACCGACACCGGCGAGAATGTTGCTCATCCGGTAGTTGTAGCCGACCTCGCTGTGCTGGTAATGGGGAGCCTGATCTCTTGCCTGCGTGGCCCAGAAGCGGGCTTTCTCCAAGGCTTCCAGATCGTCCGACACCAGCATGCCTCCGCCGGAAGTCGTAATGATCTTGTTGCCGTTGAACGAGTAGACGCCGAAACGTCCAAGCGTTCCGCTCGACTTGCCGGAATAGGTCGCGCCGAGCGACTCGGCCGCATCCTCGACAACGGGAACGCCGTAGGCGTCGAGCAGTTCCAGGAGCGGCACCATGTCCGCGCTCTGGCCGTAGAGGTTGACGACGACCGCCGCTTTGGGCAGCCGTCCTTCCCGCTTCGACTCGGCGAGAGCCCGCTCCAATGCGGCCGGCGACATGTTCCAGGTCGCTTCGTCCGAGTCGATCAGCACGGGCTCCGCACCCTGGTACGCGATCGGGTTGACGCTGGCGACGAACGTGAGCGAGGAACACAGGACGCGGTCGCCCGGGCCTACGCCAAGGAGACGCAGCGCCTCGTGGATACCGGCGGTGCCGGAGCTGAGGGCCACGGCTCCCTTCGAGCCGGTGTAGGCCGCCAGCTCGTCCTCGAACGCGTCCACGTTCGGTCCGAGCGGAGCGATCCAGTTCGTCTCGAACGCTTCGCGGACGAACTTCTGCTCCTCCTCGCCGATATGCGGAGGAGACAGGAGAATACGGCTCCGGCCGGTTCCCGGCAGACCATCCGCTGTTCCGGGGGCGGCCCCTGGTTGAAGCTGTGCAGCGCGGGCCGGTGAAGCATGAGTTTGAAGTTGAGCAGCCATATTCGGTCCTCCTTTGATTGATCCGGTCATTCGGTCAAATGGAATAAGAGCGTGTTTATGTACCTGACGGAATACGATTGATTGAATGAAATACGAATCATTTCGCTAAATCCGGGTAACACCGAGCGCAGCTCAGCTTCCGGTGCACGCCGCGGTGCAGCATGACGTCGGTCACCCGCATATCGGCTGATTCCGGGCAACTTGCTCGCCGCCCCCGACGGGTAAACTCAACGCGCGCGAATCCCAGGCTCGCGCCTGCGGCCCTGCGCGGCGTTCAGACCGTTCAGCCGCTCACGCCTGCCGGATCACCCGGGCAGGGACGCCCGCGGCCGTGCATCCGGCGGGGACATCGCGCACCGCCACGGCTCCGGCGCCCAGCGTGCTCCACTCGCCGACGGCGAGCCCCTGGATCACGGAGGCGCCGATGCCGATGTGCGCCCCCGCTCCCACGTCAACACCGCCGGCCAGGGCCGCGTTCGGCGACACATGCGCGTAGTCGCCGATCACGCAGTCGTGCTCCACGACGGCGCCGGTGTTGACGATCGCGTGGGCGCCGATCCGGGCCCCCGCGTTGACGACCGCGCCCGGCATCACGGCTGTGCCGGGCGCCAGGCTCGCGTCCCCGCTCACGACGGCGCGGGGATGGATCAGCAGCGCGAAGCGGCCGGGCTCCGCGCCGAGCGATTCGGCGACCCTGCGGCGGACCGCGCAGCTGCCGATGGCGACGAAGACGTGCAGGTCTTCGTCTTCCGCGAGCATGCGGGCGGCCAGCGCAACCGGTCCGCGGGGCAGGCCGTCCGCCCCGGAGGCCGGGACCGCATACCGGTCGTCGAGCACGGCGGCAAGCTCATACTGCCTGCCGGCCCGCGCGATGTCGCGCACGACCTTGGCGTGGCCCCCGTCGCCGATCAGGAGAAGTCTCCTCACGACGGGCTTCCGATACCGGATGCGGCGCTTCCGGTGTACTTGGTCGTCGTGGCCTGCCCTTCCTGCGACACGCCTTCCCTGCGGACGACTTTAACGGCGGTCAGCAGAAGTATTTTGACGTAAAGGCGGAAGGACCGGTTGTCGACATACCACACGTCGAGTTTGAACTTGTCTTCCCACGAAATCGCGTTCCGCCCGTTCACCTGCGCCCATCCCGTAATCCCGGGGCGTACCCAGTGGCGCCGCTTCTGCTCGTCGGTATACAACTCCAGATATTCCATCAGCAGCGGCCTGGGACCGACAAGGCTCATATCGCCCTTGATCACGTTCAAAAGCTGCGGAATTTCGTCCAGGCTGAGCTTGCGCAGCAGCTTGCCGAAAGCGGTCAGCCTGACTTCGTCCGGAAGCAGATTCCCGGATGAATCTCTCTTGTCTGTCATCGTCCGGTACTTGTAGACGTGGAACGGCTGTCCGAATCGTCCCGGCCGCTTCTGTTTGAACAGCACCGGCGAACCCAGCTTCATGCGGACAAGAAGCCCGACGACCGCGTAGACCGGAAGCAGCAGGAGCACCAGAGGCAGTGCGATAGCAAGATCCGCCGTACGCAGGACGGTATGCCCAAGCCATCTTCCGATGCGGCCCTTTTCTCTTGTGCCCGTACGAAGCTCTTGGTACATCGTTTCCAGCCTTCGGACGACAATCTGCTCGGTAAATTCCTGTTCGATTCTGCGCCGTCCGCCTTGTCCCAGCAAGGTGCCGTACGCTTTGTTCTCGATGAGGGTGCGGAAGGCTTTGGCGAGCGCCCCCGTATTTTTGTAAGGAACGAGCAGACCCGTATCCTCATGCCGGACCAGCTCCCGCGTACCGAGCACATCGCTTGCGACCACGGGTTTGGAAAAAGCCATCGCTTCCATCAGAAAACGCGGAATTCCTTCTTTCTCGGAAGTCAGCACGACGATGTCGGCCATTTTCAGAAAGGCATACAGGTCGGAACGGTGCCCGATCAGCAGCACTTCTTTTTGCAGGCTGAGCTCGGCGATCCGTTCGAGGATTTGCTTTTCCAGCGGACCTTTGCCGGCTAGCAGACACACGAAATCCGTGATTCCCTGGCTTTTCAGCAGGGCGAGCGCGTCCAGCAGAAAATGATGATCCTTCACCGGCTCCATTCTCGCTCCCATGAGCAGAACGGTCTTATTTTGCGGGACGCCGTAAGTCGCCTTTAACGTCTCCAGCTCTTCCCGGCTGATTCTGCCGGCCGCCTTGTCCAGCTTGTCCAGATCGACGCCGTTGCCTTCGTAGTACACGATCTTGCCCGCGTTCAGCGACTGAAGCTTCGCCATATCTTCCCGGTTCTGGGAAGCAAGCGCATCGCAGAAGTACGTGCCGATTTTTTCAAGTGTCCGGTAAACCGTATAAGCCGTCTTTGACTGGCCTTCATAGAACGGCAGGCCGTGGCTCGTGTGCATAATGACCGGAGTGCGGGCCAGCCAGGCGGCGGCTCGTCCGATAATCCCCGCCTTGGCCGTATGGGTATGGACGATGTCATAGCCTTCGCGCTTGATAAGCCTTCTCATCCGGAGGATCGAACGCACATCTTCCACAGGACGTATTTTGCGGTTCATCTGCACGAACTTCAGTTTGAGTCCGCTGTTCTTCATCGCCTGCTCATCGTAGCCTTCCGGGGATGAAATCAGATGGACTTCATGCCCGGCCTGCCGCAGGACGGACATTTTGTCCGCCAAAATTTTGTGAGAGATAGCCGACGTACAAATATGGGCGATTTTGCTCAAGCGAAGCCTCCCCTTTCCGTCTAAGATGCGTTTGCTTTAAGACCCGTAATACCCGACATACCAGTCGGCGAACTTGCGAAGCCCTTCCGAGATGGGCGTCGACGGACGGAATCCGACATCTCTCTGAAGAGCGTCAATGTCCGCGAAAGTCGCCTGCACATCACCCGGCTGCATGGGTTTGAATTCGATTTCCGCCCTCGTGCCCAGGCTCTCTTCCAGCGTCCGGATAAACGTCATCAGCTCAACCGGCGAATTGTTGCCGATGTTATACACTTTATAAGGCGCATAGCTCGTACTCGGATCGGGATTTTCCCTATCCCAGTCCTTATTCGGCGCGGGCGGGCGGTCCAGCAGCCTCACGATGCCCTCGACGATGTCGTCGATATACGTAAAGTCTCGCCGCATTTTGCCTTCATTGAACACTTGAATGGGCTTGCCTTCGAGAATGTTGCGGGTAAAAGAGAAATACGCCATATCCGGGCGCCCCCACGGTCCGTATACCGTAAAGAAGCGCAGCCCCGTCACCGGTATCCCGTACAGGTGGCTGTAAGAATGGGCCATCAGCTCATTCGCTTTTTTGGTAGCCGCATACAGGCTGACGGGATGGTCGACCGGGTCGTCCGTCGAGAACGGCATTTTGGTATTGGCGCCGTACACCGAGCTGGAAGACGCGTAGATGAGATGGTCGATTTTGTAAGTCCGGCATGCTTCCAGGACGTTCAGAAATCCGGTCAGATTCGAATCCGCGTAAGCCCTCGGATTCTGGAGGCTGTACCTTACGCCCGCTTGAGCGGCCAGATTGACGGCCACCCGGATTTCATGCTCGCCGAACACCCGGTTAAGCTGCTCGTGGTCGCATAAATCGGCCGTATAATGATGATAATTCGGGTAATTTTGAAGCTGCTTCAGCCTGTCTTGTTTCAGCGTTACGGCATAGTAATCGTTGAGATTATCGTAACCGACTACCTTCGCCCCGCTTTCCAGCAGCCTTAAAGCCAAATGATAGCCGATAAACCCGGCTGATCCGGTGATCAGAATGGACACCTGCCTACACTCCCCTGCTTACATATTGATGAAAAGACTGCCAGAACTCGCTTCGATCGCGGTCCAGCTTCGTTTTGGTGAAATTAGCCGCTTTGGCAAAATTGCGGCTCGCCTGCTCCAGCATCCAGTCCCGGTTGATAACCGTTCCCGTAAGCAGAGCGGCCAATTGTTTATCCTGGCCCGGCTTGAACAGGCAGCCCGGATCGAGAAGCTCGGGAATGCCTCCGGCCGTCGAGCCGATGACGGGACAGCCCCTTCCCATCGCTTCGATTGTGGCGCGGGGAAGTCCTTCCTGGAAGCTCGGCTGGATGTAGATGTCCACGCTGTCCAGCCAGCCGAACACCGCGCTGCCGCTTGGAAGGATGCCGTCGAACTGGACGTTCTCCTGCAGCCCGAGGCTGCCCGCCATCGCGATCCAGCGCGACTTGTCCCCGTCCCCCAGAATGCGGAACTTGAACGGGGGCAGCTGGCCTTTGATCCGCGCCAGAGCATTCAGGGCCGTGTCGATGCCCTTAGTTTTGCCGTTTAACGAACCGATCAAACCGATCGTGACCGGCGTTTTCATGCTGCGGATCCGCTCCAGCCTTCTTTGCAGCACGTCCTCGCCCATTTCGGGAAGCTCGACGTTCGAGCACGATTGGGTGCGGCCGCTCGGGCACGGGTACCTTTTCTGCAAAAACTGCTCGGTGACGTAGATGGCGTAGGGGGCTTCCTTGACGTCGGACTTCGTTTTCCACGTGGCGATCGGCGCGTACAGCTTGCCCTGCACGCTGCCGTAGTTCCACAGACCGTCCCAGGCGCAGGCTACAACTTCGACCGCAAACGGTTTGCCCAGCTTCTTGGCAATGGCGATCGCTTCGGAGCCGATTTCGCTCGGCAGCCGGGCGATCACCGCGTCCGCTTTCATGACCGCTTCCGTCAGCACGCGCTCGACGTAGCCTTTTTTCGTAATTTTATTAACGGGATTGCTGAGGGAGGGCAGGACGATAAAGTTGACGCCCGCTCCGCTCGACAAGCTCTTCTTCTCCATTTCATGGGCGGAGGTCATTCTCTTGCCCCGGGACACGACCGTGAGAGAGTCGAATACGGAAAGATACCTCTCCCATACGGCGTAAGGCAGCTTGCCGCTTGAGTAAAATTTCCCCGAATCCGTAAAGTAAAACGTATGATCATGTGCCCACAGAACGTTCATAGTGACCCTCTTTTCTGATTGACTTAATGATTTTGGCCGGCACACCCGCCGCCACTGTCATGGAGGGAACCGGTCTGGTTACGACCGCCCCCGCAGCGACGATAGAACGGCTTCCGATGCTTGCGCCCGCCAAGACCCTGCATCCGCAGCCGATCCAGACATCCCGGTGAATGTGGATTTTGGAACAGACGACCGGATTGTCGCGGATGGGAAGAGACTCGTCCTCCCAGCTGTGCTGGAAGGAGATCAGCGAGCTCTGGTGCGCGATGGACACTTCGTCGTCGATCTGAATCTCGCCGCACGCGTCCAGGTAGCACTGCTTGTGGATGCTGACATTGCTGCCGATCCGCAGGCGCTCCCAGTATTTGATCTCCACCGACCTGCCGACGAAGACATTGTCTCCGCAGCTAAGCGTCAGGCACTTCAGCAGACAGTACCGCATCGCCACCCCCGCCGTGTCCGGCAGAAGATCGGTCAGCGTCCAGGCGTATTTAAGCGCCGGCCTCGGGAAGAGACGGAGAATGCGGATGACGATGTCCAGCACCGTTTTGAATTTGTGAAACCGGTCTCGGCCTCTCATGAATTCCTCTCCTTTTGTCGCGGATAGACTTTAGCCATTTCAGCGTCCAGCTGGCCGTATAAGCTTGAAACATATACAGCAGGGGCAGAATGGGCAGCTTCTTGCGCACCATGTTATCCCCGATCGTGCCGACGCCGTATTCCAGATCGCGTCCCGTTACGGTCATGTAGCCGACGAGCACCAGCGTGCAGGCATAAGCAAAGAGCAGCACCACGACAATTCCGTAAAACGCCCTCGTCTCTTTATATCGGATAAACATCAGCACCGCAAAAGCAAGCGCCACGAGCATCGCGACGGCTTCCATGGAACGGTACATCACGTTCGTTTCCCAATTTTCTAGATTAACGGGATTGGGGCTCAGGAACAGGAAGGCCGTCAGCAATACCGCGTTGACGATGCCCAGTCCGCCGATTTTGACGGCGAGCACGCCGGCCGATACGACCAGCATGGCGACCGCGGTTTTGAATCTTTTCGTAAACAGCAGGTAAAAACAAAGTGTGTACACGATGGCATAATCCCGCAGGCCGGTTGCGTACAACATCACGAGCAGGAACAAAACATACTTCCGCTTCAGCAGCAGATACGTGCAGTACAGGCCGAGCGCCACGCAGGTGACGTCTTTTGCAAAAAGCGAAGTCATCATCATGAACGACGGGCTGACGAACAGCCCCAGAATGATCCAGCCTTCGTACATGCGGCGGTTTGCCTGCTCATAGCCGAAAAACGACCGGTTCAGCGCATAGATCAGATAAGCGATCCAGATCAGCATCACCGAATTGTACGTAATGATGACAAGCGGATCGGACACGTCGAGAAATTTAAAGAACGGCATATACATCAGCCCGAAAATCGGGTAGGCCGATGAATTGAACAGATAAGTCGAAATATGCTCAAAGGCGTAATGCAGAAAATCACCCAGTCCCAGGTACGTGACGACCTGCTCGTAATAATGATTTTCGTCGGGTCCGGCCAAGGGAGTCGCCGTAATCGCATAAACGAACTTCCCGATCAGCATCACGCAAAAGCCGATATACAGCAGGAACGGCTGATCCGGCCAGCGGATCATGCAGAAAAGCGGCAGAAGCAGCACGAAAAAAGAAATGATCCCCATGCGCTCATCCAGCAAAAAAATTCCTTTTTCCAGAAGCAGCATAAGGAGTACATAGCCGATCACGAACAGGTTCCGAAGGGGAGGCGCTCCCTTCGGCAGCCCGGCTGCGGGGCTATGGCGCCGCAGCGTACATCCGCTCCAGTCTCCGCACACTTGTCTGAATGTCGTATCCGCACTCCTGCAGCGCCTCCAGCCGGACGGGCCAGTCCAGCCGCGATCCGGCGGTTTTCTCCCGGATCGCCCCCGCCCACGAATCGGCCGATTCGTTCAGGGACAGCCGGCTGACCAGCCCCAGGTTCAGGTCCGCTTCCGCGGGCACCTGATCGGAGATGAGGCACGGAACGCCCGCAGCCTGCGCCTCGATGACCACGATGCCGAGTCCTTCGTACAGCGAAGGCAGCAGGAACAGGTCGAAGGCTCCGATCAGCTCGGGGATGTTCTTGCGCACCCCGAGCAGGTGCACCTGGTCCGCGATTCCCAGCTCGCGGACCCGGGCTTCCATCTCGCTGCGCAGCGGTCCTTCCCCGATCAGCACAAGCTGGGCGTCCGGACGGATCCGCAGGAAGCGGGCAAAGATCTCGAGCAGAAACCGGTGGTTCTTCTGCTCGCTGAATCTTCCGATGTGCCCGATCACGGGCACATGAGGGTCCGTGACCCCGACCGCTCTGCGGTATGCCGAGCGGTCTCTCTCCAGCTGCCCGTAGGGCTGGACCTGGATCGAGTTCGGGAACACGACGACCCGCTCGTCCCGCCAGCAGTCGGGCCCGAAAAGCGCTTCGCAGGCGGAGCGGGAGCAGCCGAGCATCGTCGTGGAGTTGCTGCGGATCAGTCCCCGCATGTACTTGCGGTAGAGGCTACGCAGCCACGATTCCCGCTTGCTGTCGTGCGTGTTGTGGCTGTGGCTGATTCGGACCGGCACGTTCATCTCTCCGGCAAGCTTCAGCACGTAGCCGCTGAACTGGTAGATGTGGCTGTGCACGACCTGATACGGCCCGTGTTCCTTCAAGTTGGCGAGGAAAGCACGGCGGAAGGCGCGCAGCCCTTTTTTCGGATGGGGCTGTCTGAAAATACGGCCTCCCAGCTCGATGATCTCGTCATCGTAAAATCCTTTTTCCTCAAATTGTACGGCAAAATGAAACTCATACTTGTCCCGGTCTATCGTCCGGTACAGGTTCATCAATAGCGTTTCGATCCCGCCGGGATGCATTTTTCCGACGACGTGAAGAATTTTCGTTTTAGGCTTCATGCAGAATCCTCCCGACGTAAGTAACAAGCTCCCGTTTTTTCTGGTTGACGATCCGTACGGAGCCTTCGTGACGGTTCTTCTCCGGGACTAGCCCGGCAAGCACTACTTTGGGGTCCGTGCGGAAATCGAGCACGTGCCCGGAGAGGCCCAGATCTTTAAAAATGCTCGCCAGCTTTTTGTCCCAGGCGATGCCGTAGGTCGGCTTGCCGAAGGAGATGGCCGGGATGCACGCATGCAGGCGCTGGGCGATAACCGTATCGCAGTCCCGGATGCTCTCGACCAGATCCCCGACATCGCCCGGATAAGGGGCGAATTCCACACCGGGCATTCCGGCCAGCCGCGGTTTGACGTAACGTTCCACGAAGGCGTTGTCGGTGTCCGCCCCGTTCGTAAAGACCCGGACGCGGCTGCCGCCGTCGGTCGCCCCTTTCGCCAGGCTGTACCACCAATCGGCGCAATCGTCCCGTTCCCATACGTAAGGGGAATGCCGCCTCATTTCGTTGGGGTCCATGATGCCGAGCCCGACGGTATGGACGGAAGCGGACCTTGCGCCCCCGGCTGCATGCCTTCCCGGAAATGCTTCCAGGGTAACGAGCGCCGGATCGGATAAAGCCACGGCTTTGTGGGCCAGAGACGGGGCAATGGAAAGTAAATAAGCCAGCGAATCTTCGTCGCGGACTGAAATCGTTTTGGCGTAATGCAAAATATCGGTAAACCACTTCCGGGCCAGAAAGCTCCAAGGCCCTCTCATGCCGACGAACACGACGTGAAGCGGCTTGCCCTGTCTCTTTACTTCCCGGACCAGACGGCGCATGGCGATGGGAAACGACAAGTAAGTGTCGATAAACAAATGTCCTCCGCCGATCAGCACCGCATCCGCCTGCGTGACAAGTTCGCGGATCTGCTCGCCGAGCACGGCGTCTTTACGTTTATGGACCGAGTACGATTTCATGTAACGCAGAAAATCCGGCGTCAGCTTTTTTTTCACGCTGACTTCGTTCAGTTTGTAGTCGCGGGTTAGAGCGGGTCCTCCATCCGTTCGCTGAACGGAACCGCTGCGGGCCGGGGTCTCTCTGTACAGACCGGCCGTCAAATCAAAGTTGGTGACGGTATATTCCCCGCAGGTGCGGATCAATTGGTTGACGGTCAACGCGATAAGACCGTCTCCCAGGTTCGTCGAATGGGGCACGCCCGCAAGCAATATATGTTTCACGTTAGTTCCCTCGCTTTTTGTTGGCGGTCATCCAGGCAAACATCCCGATCGAGATATTAAGCTTGCGCCGGATAACGATCACCATGGCTGTTTTCCAGCAGACGGTGCAGAGCAGATTCGTAATAGCGGCCCCCAGCATGCCGAAGGCGGGGATCAGGGCAAGGTTCAGCACGATGTTCAGCACGGCGGAACCGGCCAAAATCCGGCCCAGTGTTTTCTGCTGCCCCGTCATCGTCATCAGCGTACCCGTCTGCCCGCTGAACGCGGAGACGAGCTGGCCGGTGGACAAAATCAGCAGCGCCAGCGATCCCCGTTTGAACTCTTCTCCGAACAGGCCGAGAATGGGATCGTTCAGAAACAGGAAGGCGACATAGATGACGCCCGCAAACAAGAATCCCGCCAAATTGCTCAGGCTGAGCACATGCTGGAGCTGCTTGTCGTCCTTCTTGGCGTAGGACTCCGAGATGAAAGGAGCCGCCGTCATGTTGATAGCCGTCAGACCGAACGAAACGAGCGTTGCGATCCGGACGGCCGCCCCGTAAATCCCCGCCTCGGTCGTCCCCTCCATCCAGCCGAGCATCAGCACGTTGAGCTGGCCCAGCACGAGGTACATGCCCGAGACGAACATGAGCGACAGGGAGACGTTCACCCACTCGCGGGTGTTGTAGGCGGTGTCCGCCCCTTGGATCTTCGGAGTCAGCCTGCGCTTCAGCACCCATGCGCCTATGGCGTAGGACACGGCCATGGCGGCCAGGAAGAGCAGCATGGCCTCTCCCGCTCCGGCCTTCGTGTCTGCAATGCCATTGTAGAGAAACAGCAGCGCGATGAACACGACCGGACGGATGATTTTCTCCGGCAGCTGCGCGTGCAGCATCTCCTTCAGCGCCTGAAGGGAGCTTTGGCGGAGCAGGGCCAAGGCCATCACCGGAATGCCGAGCAGACCGGCTATGTAAGTGTAGAGCAGTTCGCCGTTCATGGTTCCACTCATCAGAAGCACGACGAGGAGCGAAATGACCGTTACGGCCAGCGACAGTCCCGCCGTGATCTGATTCGCCCGGCGGAGCAGGCCTTTCACCTCCGCCCACTGCCCGTGCGCCCGGTAGGACGAAACGTAGCGGACGATGGCGGTGTCGAACCCGAGCTTCGTCGGGAAAACAAGGAACGTCACTACGGTGGTGACGAACGAATAGTAGCCGTAGCTGACGGCGCCCAGCTGACGGGCCAGCAGGATTTGCAGAATCAGCGCGATGCCGATTCCCCCCACGTTGACCAGGAAGGACAGCGAGCTGCTTTTCATCAGCATTTTCGATAAAGAACGTTGTGTGAGTGGTTTCGCGGTTGTATTCATACTCATCCCGGATTCAATTCCATTCCTGCTTGAGTTTTAAGAAACATTGCGGTAGGTCGGCACCAGATGCTGCAGCAGCGCACGGATTTCCTCGGGGTCGCTGCCGAGCACGCGTTCAAGCCGGCGCATTTCGAACTCCAGCTCGGTCCGGTTGATATTCATCGGCTTCCCGATAAATATCCGGTCGTGCATCGTGGAAGACATGCCTTCCTCGCTGGTCAGCAGCTCCTCGTACAGCTTCTCGCCCGCGCGGATACCGGAAAATTCGATATCGATATCGACGTTCGGTTCATAGCCGGAAAGCCGGATAAGGTCGGTCGCCAGATCGACGATTTTAACCGGTTTGCCCATGTCGAGAATGAACACTTCGCCGCCTTTGGCGAAAGCTCCGGCCTGAATCACAAGCTGCACCGCCTCCGGAATGGTCATAAAATAACGCACCATCTCGGGATGGGTTACCGTCACCGGGCCTCCCCGGGCGATTTGGTCCTTGAATCTCGGGATCACGCTGCCCCGGCTGCCCAGTACATTCCCGAAGCGGACGGCCACGAACTTCGTCTTGCTGTGCTTGTCCAGACTCTGGATAAACATTTCCGCGATCCGTTTGGTCGTCCCCATAATGCTCGTCGGGTTGACGGCTTTGTCCGTGGAAATCAGCACGAAACGCTCCGCGCCGAATTCGTCCGCGCACTCCGCCACGTTTTTGCTGCCGAATACGTTATTCTTGATCGCTTCCGACGGGTTGCGCTCCATGAGCGGCACGTGCTTGTGCGCTGCGGCGTGGAAGACGACCTGCGGGCCGAATTCGCGGAACACGTCCGCAATGCGGGTCCGGTCCTGCACATCGGCGATCACGGTTTCGATCGGAAGATTCGGGAACAGCCGGCGCATTTCCATCTCAATGCCGTAAATGCTGTTCTCGCCGTGGCCGAGAAGGAGCAGCCGGGCCGGTTTGAACGGGGCTACCTGGCGGCAGAGCTCGGAGCCGATAGACCCGCCCGCGCCGGTGACCAGCACGATTTTGTTCTGCACGTAATCGGCGATATTTTGTAAGTCCGTCTGGATGGGATCGCGTCCCAGCAGGTCTTCCACCTGCACGTCGCGCATCTGGTTGGCCGCCATTTTACCCTGGATGTATTCCTGGATGTGCGGAATGATTTTCAGACGGGCTTTCGTCGTTTTGCAAATATTGATAATGTCCGAAATCTGCGTCTTCGACACCGAAGGCAGCGCGATAATAATATCGTCGATCCGCTGCTCTTCCACGATCCGGGGAATATCAAGGCGGTTTCCCATGACCGGAATGCCGTGAAGCTGAAGCTTCTGTTTGTAGGGATCGTCATCCACGAAGGCGACCGGCTTCATCATGAAGCTGTCGTTGTGCGCAAGCTCCTTCACGAACATGACTCCGCAGCTCCCCGCTCCGACGACAAGCGTCCTTTGGGCGGGTTTGCCGCCCCGGGACCTTGAGCTGCCGTAAAAATTGTCGCAGAACACGCGCCAGACAAACCTTGAACCGCCCAGCATAAGCAGGATACCGTTCAGATTCTGGAGGAACATATACAGCGTGATCTCACCGGCGGACAGGAATGACGTCACCGCATACGAAATCAGACAGGAGACGATGACCGCTTTGGCGATCGCTACCATTTCACCGACGCTGGCATACTGCCAGATCCGGTTATAGAGCTGGAAGTAGAACATCGCGCACGCCAGCGAGATACCGGATACCAGTGTGTAGAGCATAATGACACTCATGACTTCCTGCGGAATGCCGCCCCGGAAATGCGCCAAGAAAGTCAGATAAATGCTCGCCCATACGATAATCATGTCAATCAGGACAAGCATGGGCGTCCGTTTAGAATAACTCATCTTTTCCCCTCCCTTAGTGTTGGAAACCGTTTTGATAAAAGGATGATGAATCTAAATGGATGAAGCCGCCGTTTCCCAAGCAAATCAGCTGCTGTAGTCGTAATACGTGTTCATCTTGGCATCCTTGCGGGCGACTTTGTTCAGCACGACGCCCAGTATCCTTGCATGGACGAACTGCAGGCTGTCCCGCGCTTTCTGCACCAGCTCGCGTTTGACTCCGCCCGCGTTAACGACGAGCACGACGCCGTCGCACTGGGTCGCCACGACCTGAGCGTCACTGACGGCGAGGACGGGAGGCGTATCGACCAGAATCACGTCGAACTCCTGTTTGAGCCGCTCCAGGAGATCCGTCATCCGCCGGGAACCGAGAATCTCGGACGGGTTGGGCGGTACGGTGCCGCAGGTCATAACATACAGGCCCGGGATATCCGTCTCCTTGAGCGCTTCCTCCACTTCAGCCTGGCGCGTCAGCACATCCGTCAATCCGGTCCGGTTCGAGAGGCCGAACGTGCGGTGAGCCGTCGGTTTGCGCAGGTCCGCGTCGATGAGCAGCACCTTTTTGTCCGTTTGGGCGTACACGACGGCCAAGTTGTCGATGGTGGTGGACTTCCCTTCCCAGGGACTTGCGGAGGTGACCATCAGCGTCCGGATTTCTCCATCCACCCCGGAGTACTGAATGTTCGTCCGCAGCGTGCGGTACGTTTCGGATATCGGCGACATGGGATTGCTGTGAGCGATAATCGGTCGCTGCTTATTGGATGGGGACACCGGATGCTTCACCTACTTTCTTCCCGATTGGGGTTCGTTTGGGCTTCATATCTCCGGCCCGTATTTCAGGGACCGCTACAAGGGTCGGAAGGCCGAGATAGTGCTCCACGTCTTCCTCCGTTTTCAGGGTATCGTCAAAATATTCGAGTGCGAAAACGAGTCCGATCGCGAACATGAGCGAAGCCAGGAAGCTGATGGCCACATTCAGCGGCACATTCGGTTTGACCGGCGCCGGCGTTTTGGCCGGGTCCGCCTCATGGAGCACGAAGACGTTGTCGATTTTCATAATGTTCGGAATCTGTTTCTGGAACATCTGCGCCACCGTGTTAATCATCTGAGCGGCTTTGGAGTAGGAAGCATCTTCAAGACTCAGCGTAAAAATCTGCGTATCGCTGACCGAACTGAACTGGATACGCCGCATAAGATCGTCGGAGGTAACTCCGTATTCCGGATGTTCCTTGACGACAAGATCCATAATCGCCGGCGTTTTGATAATTTCTTTGTAAGTGTGGATCAGGGAAATATTCGTGTTGATCGCATTCATATCGAGCCGCAGCATTCCCTGGTTATCCGCAGGGGAGTTGACGATCAGCTTCGTGGAAGCCTGGTAAACGGGCTTTAAGTAATATTTGCTTACGACGCCGGTAATCAGACAGCCCGCCGCCACGATCAGCAGAATAAGCCAGAGCCTTTTACGGAGGACAGCCAAATACCGTTTAATTTCAAAATCTATACTCACCGAACTGAATCCCTCGCTTTCCTTTGGTATCCGTATGACGCGGCCCGATGAGGGCCTGCGAACAGCAAGCTGCTTTTTCCATACTTCACCGCATTAAAACAATGTCTAATTGCCGCTTTGTAACCTTAAAGTATAGAGGTGCGCCATTCAACGGAACATCGCAAAAATCCTTCGGGGCCTGCCTGCGACCGGTTCCCTTTTTTCCAAAGGAAGATCGTTCGCTACCCGGATGGCGTTCCGGCGGCAGTATTCCGCGTAATCCCCGCCTATCTTCGCCTCTATCTTCTCATAGGCTTCACTCAGCCTGAACGGCCTGCGGACCAGATCGTGCGCATCCGACGCAACCAGATGAATCAACCGGCGGGAGCAAAGCTCATAGGCGAGCGACTGTACTTTCGAGCCGAATGTGCCCAGGATAGAATCCGAGGTGAGCTGAAATACCGCTCCCCATTCCGCAAGCTGCAGCAGCTTGTCCGGATCTCCCGCAACCTCCGCATTCCTCTCGGGGTGCGCAATTACGGGCACGAGTCCCAAAACCGAACATTCATGGCAGATCTCGGCCAACTCCGCAGGAAGCGAGTAAGCGGGACATTCAATCAGCAGATAACGGGTTCCCCCAAGCGTGAGCAAAGTATCCTCGTACCAGTCATTGATCAGATTCGGGGTAACGCGGATCTCCTGGCCGCTTTTAACGTGAAGCGGAATGCCGTGCTCCAATAAGGACGCATTCAGCCCGGCTACCGCTTCTTCAATATCTGCGGAGGGGGTGAAATAGCGGCTCGTCCGGTGATGAGGCGTAGCGAAAACCGTCGATATTCCATTCGACACCGCCATTCGCGCCATTTCGAGTGATTGCTCCAGGCTGCTTGGCCCATCATCCAGACCGTGAAGGATGTGTGTATGGATATCGATCATTCATTTTCCCTCCAGATCCGAATGTTACTAAAATTATGTCACAAAACGTATGGATTGCATGAGGGTGTATAGTTATAAATTCATGTAGTTACTCTTGCTTATTTTACAAAGCAAAGTATGAGCTGGATTTCCTGTTTGTTTTTGTTTTTATTTATCTCTTTTTCCAGTTATTTATAATTATTAAGCGGTATTTTACGATTAAAATGCTTTCTTCTGCCGCTTGCAAGGTACAACGAATCAGACCTTTATCTCTACAAGGTCACAGTCCGTTCATGCTTTTTTTCCACTCGAAAAGCCCCCTAATGCTTTTAAAAGACTGGCTCCGCGGGCTTTCGGGGGGTCGTAAACGAATTTTTAACAGTTGATACCAAAGACAGGTCCCAGGGAAAGCCGTTCGGCTCAATTTCGGATTTAAGGGTGGGACGGGGTAACTAACCTAGGTCTTAGGGATGGATTTAGGGGCTGAAAAGGAAGCGGATTTAATTCCCACAATTTCACTTGGAATAGTCCCGGCCTGTACCTACCTTTTCCGAAAACCGGGACAAAATCCGATATTTCGTCCCAGTCTTCCGGGCAATACCGCTACTAAATTCCCGGCCGGCGCGAGCTTTGCATGCGGAAAAGCCGACATCGGGCTCTCTCGTGAAGACTCAACCCCGCGGAAACCGCCATTTTTCGGCCGGTTCAGGTTATATTTGCTTCCGGGCAGTGACTTTGGACACAAGGAGGCGTGCGCCTTCCTTCTTTCAGCCCAATCCGACACGGTCTCAAGAGCTGTTTTTTGCAAGCGTTTCCATTCAAAATTTTAGGGGCTTCTCCTGTACTTTCCTTTTAGTATCCAAAAGCACGCCCGGCTTCCGGCCGGTCAAAAGAAAAAAGCCGCGCGCGGCGGCTTCTCTTTCAACCCCAATTATTCTGTTCGTCCATGCTATCGGAACTTATCGGAACTTGCCGGATTGCCTGCCGGATTACTGGTCGGAGGAAGTAAACACGGCTTTCCCGGGGATATACAGGATTTGACCGGGGCTGACTTCCTGATCCTCCAGCCGGTTGTAGAGCTGAAGCTCTCTCGGATTGATCTCATACCGTTTGGCGATAAGATCCAGTGAATCTTCCTTCTGAACGATGCACATCGTCACTTTGCGGAACTGCTGATCCTCTTTTTCTGTTTGGATAAAAAGTTTTTTCCACTCCAGGGCATCCGCTTTGGATTCTTCCGAACCCGCGGCCGAGGCGTATTCCCGCTCATCCTTTTCGGTCCGTTCGTAAGAAGATGCACCGCTGCCTGCACCGTTTGCGAAGAGCGACTGAAGACCTGAACCTCCGGACGACGGCGAGTCCTGCTGCTTCTTGCTTCCGAACGCCACCTTCAGTTCCTTCGTTTCTTCCTGCACGGCAGGCTCTTCATCGGCGAATACTTCCAAGCTCTCCTCGGCGGGAGCGGAAGCAATCACCGGCTCTCTGTCGGGCTCGATAACTTCCGCCTCGATGCCGAAGGTCGGAGCCGTTTCCTCCCGCTCCGCCTGACCGGCCGCCTCCTGCTCCGCCGGGGAAGCCGAAGCAGGGGCCGCCGCCTGGGCAAGCGGCTGCTGCCCCGCAGCCGCAGACGGCGTGCGCTGCTCCTGCGCCTCTTCCTCGCCCGCGCTGCGGTAAGAGCGCTCGGACGAGAGCTGGTTCATCGTCAGTTCGCCGAAAGACCGGTCCGCATACGAAGCGGACGAATCCGCCTGCGGCGGAGGGGACTTCGGCGCGGCCAGCCGGTCCCAGGCGCTTGGCGCCGGCCCGGACGGCGCCGCAGCCTGGACCTCGGGCTGCTCTGTCCGCGTCTCGCGCAGCCACGGGTTATCGGCCTTGTACGCGCTGCCCGGATAAACCGGAGCCTGAGGCTGGGCCTGGTACTGAGGCTGTGCCGATGTCGTCGGCGGCTGCAGCTTCGCCTGCCCGTCCGCCGCAGCCGCATATTCCGTCTGCTGGCGAAGTTCGAGTTCATCGGCTCCGCCGACAGGTTCGCTCCTCTGCTCTGCCGGAGTATTTTGCGGGGCGGAAGCCGTTTCATGCACGAAAACAACCTCTTCGTCCTCTTCGCTCCAGCCGCCGGCTTCATAAGCCATCTCCACCCCGTGCAGAGAAAGAACCCCGGTCACATTCAGGCTCCGTGAATTCAGTACATCCACATCAAACGTTTCGATATCGACCAAAATATCCTCGATCCGATGCACCCGGCTGAGCGGCAGCGTAATCTCCACCGGAATGGAATGCTCCAGCGACCGTTTCGTTTCCTGCTCATCCAGATAGCTTCCGTTCAGCAGCAGGCTGCCTTTCAACAAAGCTTGTTCCTGCTGGGGAATCACCTCTATGCGGGGAATCAGTTCCACATCGTCCAAATCCCGTATGCCGGCGGCTCCTTCCGCCAAATGTACGCGTTCGTAGATGTCGAATCGCAGACCGTTCTGCTCTTCCGTCAACGTTGCCATCCTCCCTTCGGTTGTCCTCTAGTAAAGCTGCGCCTTATCGCGGGACTCCGTTCTTTACTATGTATATGATAGAAGGAGGACGGCATGACTGCATTTTCGCATTTATGCGTTCAATGCCGCAAGAAGCTCCCGGAAATCATCCGGATAAGGAGCATCGACAGCCAGCTCCTCTCCGGTGACCGGGTGACGGAATAGAAGGCGTGCGCCGTGCAGCGCCTGCCTTCCGAAAGCGTTCATCCGTCCGCCGTACAGCGCATCTCCGAGCAGCGGATGGCCGATATGGCTCATATGTACGCGGATCTGGTGCGTCCGTCCGGTCTCGAGGCGCAGCTCCAGCAGGGCCGCGTCTCTGAAGCTCTCTACCGTGCGGTAATGGGTCACCGCCGCGTCCCCTCCGGGAGACACCCGGCGGCGCGCCCGGTGATGACGGTCTTTTCCGATCGGGGCTGAAATCGTTCCGGCCGGAGGCGCCGGCAGTCCGCCGCAGACGGCCGCGTACATGCGCCCGATCGCTTTCTCCCGCATCGCTTCATCGAGCAGAAGGTGCGGCAGTTCGTACTTCGCATACAGCACGGCTCCGCTTGTATCCTGATCCAGCCGGTGAATGTGCCGGACGCCGCAGCTTTGGCCGGTGGATTCGTAATAGCCGGCCACCGCGTTCGCCAGTGTCCCTCGCTGCCCCGGCTCCGATGGATGAACCGCCATCCCCGCCGGTTTGTTAACGACAAGCAGGTAGTCATCCTCGAACAAGACTTGCAGGTCGGTCCATTCCCCGGGCACGGGTGAAGGCTCATCGGGAAATACCTTCAACAGAACTTTCTTCCCCTGCCGGCGGATTCCGCCTTCGCGTTCCAGCTTGCGCCACAGCTTAAGCGGAACCGGCAGCACCGCGTGGACCTCTTCCCATGCACACGCATCGCCCGGCAGCGTCAGCTCAATCCATTCCCCTTTTCTTCTGCCCGTCACGATAGCGCCCTCCCTTCCGCAGCACGACTGCCAAAGCGGCAAGCAGCACGACAAACACGAATACGATAAAGATCAGATCAATCGGAAAATCGAAGAAATAATAGCGTTTCATGCGAATAAACAGCTCCGTTCGTCATCGAAAGTCTTTCCCATTTTATCATCTCCGCCTTTTAAAAGAAAACAAGCAGGTCCCGGATCTGGCCCCTCGTTTGTATTAACGCCACCGGCCCGCTTCCCGGCAGGAGATCCAGGCTGTCTCGCGAGGCTATCTCGCGCAGCCGGATGCAAGCCCAATCGCCGTTCCTTGCGTCCGCACCAATACGCACAAAAAAATCCCCGGTCCTGACAGACCGGGGATTCATCGTACAACAGGACAAACACCATGCAAAACAGCCGGCTAAAGCCTACAACCGTTTCAAAGCTTCGCGGTTCGCCTCGATGGTCGCTTCGATGTCTTCATCCGTGTGGGCGGTCGAAACGAACATGCCCTCGAACTGGGACGGGGCTACCGAGACACCCAGATCCAGCAGATGACCGAAGTACCGGTTGAATACGGACAGATCGGACGTTTTGGCCGTGTCGTAATTGACTACCTTCTGCTCCGTGAAGAACGGGCACACCATCGACCCGACACGGTTCAGCGTACTCGGCACGCCGATTTCCTTGGCATTGGCCAGGAAGCCTTCCGCCAACCGGGCGGATTTGCGTTCGAGTTCCTCATAGACGCCCGGCTGTCCGAGCAGCTTAAGGGTGGTATAACCCGCCGCCATCGCGAGCGGATTTCCCGACAGCGTACCCGCCTGATAGATCGGACCGCTTGGAGCGATCTGCTCCATGATGTCCTTACGTCCGCCGTAAGCGCCGACGGGCAGCCCGCCGCCGATTACTTTGCCGAGACAGGTCAGATCCGGCGTCACGCCGTACAATCCCTGCGCGCAGTTAAGATGGACGCGGAAGCCGGTCATCACTTCGTCGAAAATAAGCAAAGCGCCGAATTTGGAAGTCACCTCGCGCAGTCCTTCCAGGAAACCGGGCAGAGGGGGCACGACGCCCATGTTCCCCGCAATCGGTTCGACGATGACAGCGGCGATATCTTCGCCGAATTTTTCAAACACTACCTTGACGGTCTCCAGATCGTTGTAGGGAACCGTCAGCGTATTTTGCGCGACCGATTCCGGCACGCCCGGACTGTCCGGCAGCCCAAGCGTCGCTACACCCGAGCCCGCTTTGATCAGAAGCGCATCGGCGTGGCCGTGATAGCTTCCCTCGAATTTCAAAATCTTGTTGCGCTTGGTGAAACCGCGAGCCAGACGCAGCGCGCTCATCGTCGCTTCCGTACCGGAATTCACCATGCGCACGATATCGATAGAAGGTACGCGCTCCGCGACCAGCTTGGCCATTTCCGTCTCGATCAGCGTAGGCGCTCCGAAGCTCGTTCCTTTTTCCGCCGTCGATTTCACGGCTTCGATCACTTCGGGATGGGCATGGCCGAGAATGAGAGGTCCCCAAGAACCGATATAGTCGATATATTCGTTCCCGTCAATGTCGTACACCCGCGAGCCGCTTGCGCGCTCCATGTACATCGGAGTCAGACCGACCGATTTAAAAGCGCGGACCGGGCTGTTCACCCCTCCGGGGATCACTTGTTTAGCTTCGGCAAAAGCAGCCGCGGACTTCGTATCGTTGCGTTTGTGATTCAGTTCCATAATAGCCGGATACCTCCTGGTTTCAGTTATCAGTAAACTTAATCGGGCGGGCGCCGTCAGGCGGATGCGGTTAAACGCGGTCCGCCGCCTCCCGTCTTGACAAAAGCCGGAACGCTTCAAACGAACAAAGGCGTCCCGGCTTCTGCTTGTCAGTTGTTTCTATTATACACGCTTCCGCATGGGATTGCTTTAATAGGCACACGGCCTTAGCTGCCGCCGCACCGCGTACGTTCGCTTTGAGATTAGTCAGCATCTGCTTCTTATCGGCAAACGGTTTCGTTTTAGTGCGGAGCGCAACGAGCTGCCTCACGTCGACTTCGTCCATAAGCGTCACGTGAGGGTGCCGTATGCTTGGATTTAACCAAGGCACTCGCGATTACGTTTGCTTTCGCCGTTTCGTCCTCGGCTCTAGTCTCCGCGACTAGACCTTCGCAGCCGTCTTCGTGCCTTCCGCCGAAGCTTTCGCCGCCGATCCGTCAGCCGCGCCCGTCAAGCGATCCGCGGCCTCGAATGCCGCTTCCCGTCCCTGCCGGATGCAGTCCGGCAGACCCACGCCATGGAAGCCCGCGCCCGTCACGTACACGCCCGGCATACGCTCGGCAAGATTGCTCCGGAGCTCCCGGACATGATCCAGATGGCCAACCGGATACTGCGGCATCGACCGGTACAGGCGGGTCACTTCGTAGAACAGAGGCTCCGCCGTGATGCCCATCAGTTCCGCAACATCTTTGCGGACTTTTGCCACGATTTCTTCGTCCGTAAGATGCACCCAGTCTTCCTCACCAGAGCGCCCGACATAGCAGCGAAGCAGGACGTGACCTTCCGGCGCCGTGTGAAGCCACTTGGTGGACGTCCAGGTGCATGCCGTGATCGAGCGCCCTTCGGATCTCGGGATAAGGAAACCCGATCCGTCGAATTTGACGTTCGCGTCTTCTTCCCGGTAAGCAATCACTACGTTCGCAACCGACACGTAATTGATCGCCTTCAGCTTGTCGACGGCCGGATGGTCGCCGAGCAGCTCCGCGGAATGATACGTCGGCAGAGTCAGGATGACGCTGTTGGCCGTTTCCCCCTGTCCGCCTTCGTATCCGACCTCGTAGCGGTCCCCTTCCTTGCGGAGTTCCGTCACTTTCGTGCCCGTCCGGATCGTCACGCCTTCCTCCCGCAGTACTTCCTCCAGCCGCTCAACCAGCGTCTGCAGGCCGTTCTTGTAGGTCAGGAAGGTGGAGTTGCGGCCGGGAGCCGGCAAATTCAAAGCCTCCTGCTGGGATTTCTTGCGATTCGATATCATGCCGTAGATCAGACTCCGGTACTGCTGCTCCATTTCGCCGAACTGCGGAAAGGTCGACTGCAGGCTGAGCGCATACGTATCGCCTGCATAGATGCCTGCCAGCAGCGGTTCGACGATCTGGTCCAGCACTTCTTTGCCCAGTCTCCGGTGAAGGAAATGGCCGAGAGATTCATCGCTGTCGTCTTCCTTCTTGGGCAGCACGAGATCCATCATCGCACGCGCCTTGCCTTTCGCGGAAACGAGACCCGTTCTCATAAACGGTTCGATGTCCGTCGGAATGCCGAGCACCAGTCCCGCAGGCATCGGGTGCAGGGTGCCGTCCCGCAGGATGTAGGTCTTCTTCGCCTCCGGGTTCGTACCCGTGAGTTCCCCTTCCAGCCCGAGCTCGCGGCTCAGCTCAATGATCGGAAGCTTCCGGGCCAGGAAAGAATCCGGGCCCTTCTCAATGACGAATCCTTCTTTACGCAGGGTATGGATTCTGCCGCCAAGCTTTTCGGCTCCTTCAACCAGGGTAACATCCGCCGTACATCCGGCCTCCTTCAATCGCTTATTCACGTAATAAGCGGCGGTGAGACCGGTGATGCCTCCTCCGACAACGATTACTTTACGGGCCTCGTTCATCATGCAACGTCCTTTCCGCCCGGACGGCATCTTAAGGCCGCCCGGATTATAAAATCGCAAAGAGGCGCATCCGAATGTCTGCGCTCCCTTGTCGTCTTGCTCTAAGCTTGTTTCGTCAGTTCGCCGTACTGCTTCCATACGGCATCGCTGAGCGTCTGCATATACAGCGGGTCGGTATTAAGCGAATCCGTACGTTCGAGGTGCAGGCCGATTTCGTTGGCGAGCTGCTGTGCCTCTATATCCAGATCGTACAGCACTTCCAGGTGATCCGAAACGAATCCGATCGGGCACACGAGTACGCGCTTCACGTCTTCCTTCGCGAGAGTACGCAGTACATCCAGGATGTCCGGGCCAAGCCAAGGGGTAGCCGTTTGCCCCGCGCTCTGCCACGCAAACTGCCAGTTCTCGATGCCGGCTTTGTCCGCGATCGCGCGCGAAGTTTCAAGCAGCTGCTCCGGGTACGGATCGCCCAGCTCGAGAATTTTCTCCGGCAGGCTGTGCGCCGAGAACAGGACGCGGACGGAGGAACGGTTCTCCTCTCCGAACTTGCCCAGCGCGCGTTCCACCCGCTCGGTCAGAGCTTGAAGCAGCTTCGGATGCAGATGGTAGCTGTCGACAAACGTCATGGCAATGCCGTGCTCGGCCGCCTTTTCGCGTGCGCGCTTGTTGTAGCTGCCGATGCTCATCGTCGAATAGTGAGGAGCGAGAACGATGCCCACTCCTTCGGTGATTCCGCTCTGAGCCATTTGCTCAATGCCGTCTTCGATGAAAGGATGTGCATGTTTCAAGCCTTGGAAACAGACGAATTCCACGTCGTCATGCTCGGAAGCCAGCGCATTTTGCAGACCCGCCACCTGATTGTCCGTATTTTCCCGCAGCGGAAAAACACCTCCGACAATCGCTTCGTAACGGCTGGTCAGCTCATGCAGCTGTTCCGGACTCGGCTTGTTGCCCCGCCGGATGTGCGTGTAGTAAGCTTCGATATCCTCCATGCTCTGAGGAGTGCCGTAAGACATCACCAGTACGCCGACTTTCTTCCTGCTCATGGTTCAGACCCCCTTGCCCGCGTTCCGCCCGGCCAGAGCCTCGGCAGAATAGGCATGTATAAAATCAGTGAGTTCCTTTAATTTATCCAGAGACGCTTCCGGGAACAGGCCGTGACCCAGGTTGAAAATATAACCCGGCTCCGTGATCCCCTGATCGATAATGCGCTTCGCGTGTTCCTGAATGACCGGCATCGGCGCCGTAAGTAGGTAAGGATCGAGATTTCCCTGGACGGCAAAGCGTCCTCCGGTTCTTCTCCGTCCTTCCGGAATGGATACGCGCCAATCGAGGCCGATCACATCCGCCTGGAGGTCGCCAAGCAGAGGAAGCAGTTCGCCCGAGCTCACGCCAGGGAAATAAATCTTAGGCTGCTTCAGATCGCCGAGTTCGCGGAAAATCCGCTGGATCGTAGGCAGGACGAACACCCGGAAATCTTCCGGCGCAAGCGCGCCGACCCAGGAATCGAACAGTTGGACCGCTTTCGCGCCTGCCGCGATATGAGCCCGCAAATATGTAATGACCATGTCTCCGAGCTTATCCATCAGCGCGTGCCATACTTCCGGATTTCCGTACATGAGTTCTTTCGTCCGAATGTAGCTTTTCGAAGGACGACCTTCTATCAAGTAGCTTGCAATGGTGAAAGGCGCTCCGGCAAACGTAATGAGCGGAACCGTCAGCTCGCGGTCCAAAATCCGGATCGTTTCGATGACATGGGACAAGTCGCCTTCCACGTCGATCGGCTTCAGCTTCATCACATCTTCACGGGAACGGATCGGATTCTCGATCACCGGCCCCACGTTTTTAACAATATCGAATTGAATGCCGAGCGACGCTACGGGATTCATAATGTCGGAATACAAAATAGCCGCATCCACACCGAGCTTCTTTACCGGCATCAACGTGACTTCTGCAGCCAGTTCCGGCTGTTCGCATATTTCAAGCAGTGAGTATTTTTCTTTGATCTTGCGGTATTCGGGATCATAGCGTCCGGCTTGACGCATGTACCACACGGGCAGCCGGTCTACTTCCTGCTTGCGGCAGGCTCGAATAAAACGGTCATTATTTATCACAAGACACCTTCTCCTGACCCTGTCATGATTTGTTACCATTATGCCCTAATTATACCCCGGTCACAACCGGAACCGCGTCCCGACTTCCGACAAATGTTTGACAAAGCCGCCGGGAGCGGGCTTTCCTCCGTGCTCTTACCTTCTTTAAAGAGAATTGAAACCGTATTTCCCGGAGGTACGGTTTCATACGTAAACGGTTGCTTCATCCGTTTACCGCCCTTTTTACCCGGATAAAAAACGCTCCGCAGTTTCCCGGCCGGGCTCCTGCGGAGAAAGAAGGTACGGTATACCTCGGTTAAACGTTTTTCAGCCAGCGCGCCGCATCCTTGGCATGGTAGGTCAAAATAATATCGGCTCCCGCGCGCTTAAAGCCAAGCAGCGTTTCCAGCACGATTTCTTTTTCATTGATCCAGCCGTTCTGGGCCGCAGCCTTTACCATCGAATATTCCGCGCTTACGTTGTAAGCCACGAGCGGAAGATCGAAGTTCTGCTTAAGCAGCTGCAGAATGTCCATGTATGCAAGCGCAGGCTTCACCATGAGGAAATCCGCGCCTTCCAGGACGTCGCTCTCGGCTTCGCGGAGAGCTTCGCGGGAGTTCGCCGAATCCATCTGGTAGGTTTTGCGGTCCCCGAACTGAGGCGCCGAATCCACCGCTTCACGGAACGGGCCGTAGTAAGCGGAAGAATATTTGACCGAGTAAGCCATAATCGGCACATGTTCCAAACCTTCCGCATCCAGTCCCGCCCGGATGGCATGCACATAGCCGTCCATCATGTTCGACGGAGCGATAATGTCCGCGCCCGCCTTCGCCTGGGAAACGGCTGTTTTAACGAGCAGCTCCAGCGATTCGTCGTTGGCGATATCCGTGCAGCCCGTTTCCGGGTTATGATGCACAACGCCGCAGTGACCGGTATCCGTGAACTGGCATAGGCAGGTATCCGCAATAATGAGCAGATTCGGGTTGATCTTCTTGATCAGGCGCGATGCCTGCTGGACGATACCCTCCTCATGAAAAGCCGACGTTCCGACCGCGTCTTTCGTCTCGGGAACACCGAACAGAAGAATGCCCTGGATACCCAGCTCGGAAATCTCGCGGATTTCTTCTTCCAGACGGTCCAGGGAAAAATGGTAAACGCCCGGCATAGACGGAATTTCGGATTTGATATTATGACCGGCCTCCACGAAAACCGGCTGAATCAGATCGTTAACGGACAACGCATTTTCACGCACAAGGTTGCGGATTGCAGCCGAACCGCGCAGACGGCGGTGGCGCACTAATGGGAAACTCATGGTAACTTCCTCCTTTTAATCCATGCCGGCAGGGCAGCGGACCCCCGAAACTTCGAGCCCGGCCGCTCCCGCCGCATAACGAAAAGTTTAGTAGAGTCAAGAGCCCGCAGGCTCTCCTGTTTTAACGGCCCGGCCTGCGGCAATGCTTTCCACGAGGGACGCGATGGTCGCTTCCGGCGGCATATAGGCGGCCGCCAGCTCGTAATGAGCCAGCGTCGCTTCCGTCTTCGGACCTATGCAGGCGATCTCCGTGTTTTTCAGCAGGGATACGGGGTCTTGGACCCCGAGCTTCTGAAGCGCTCCGATCAGATTCGTGACCGTCGAGGAGCTCGTGAACGTCGTGATGTGAACCTGCCCTTCTTCCAGCAGCCGGACCACGTCTTCGCCGCCTTCGACTTCGGGTACGTTCTCGTAAACATCCACTTCGTTAACTTCGAGACCGAGCGAACGCAGACCCTGCGGAAGTGCGTTGCGGGCAATGTCCGCGGTGGGCAGCAGTGCGCGTTCTCCCGGGCGGACCGCTTTTCCCAGCTCCGCAAGCAGCTCGTCCGCATGGAACTCCCCGGGAAGCGTCTCGACGAGCAGCCCCCGGGTTTCCAGAGCTTCCGCGGTCTTGGGTCCGACTGCCGCGATCCGCACGCCGGCCAGACCGCGTATATCAAGGCGCAGCTCCCGCATGCGGCGGAAGAAGAACTCCACCCCGTTCGTGCTCGTAAACACGACCCAATTGTAATTCGCGAGCCCGCGGAGCGCTTCGTCCAGTAGACGCTGCGCATCCGGGCTGCTCGGCGGCTGGAGCTTGATCACCGGAAATTCGACCGGCTCCCCTCCAAGCTCCTCGATCATCGCAACGAGCTCGCTGGCTTGGCTCCTCGCCCGCGTAACGAGTACGCGTTTGCCGAAAAGAGGCTTCTTTTCGAACCAGGCCAGCTTCTCGCGCAGCTTCACCACTTCGCCGATGATAATGACGGCCGGTGATTTGAAACCGGCTTCCTTCGCCTTGGCGCTGATGTCGGACAACGTGCCGGTCAGCGTCTGCTGCTCCGTCCATGTGCCCCAGCGGATCAGCGCGACCGGCAGGTCGGCAGGCTTTCCGTACCGGATCAGCTGCTCGCTGATCTGCTCCAGATTCGCTACGCCCATCAGGAACACGAGCGTGCCGATTCCTTTGGCCAGATGCTCCCAATCGAGCTTCGTATACGTCTTGTTCGGATATTCATGCCCGGTTACGATGGCAACCGAAGAAGTGAAATCCCGGTGTGTGACGGGGATGCCTGCATAAGCGGGAACCGCTATGGCGGAAGTAATACCGGGAATGATTTCGAACGGAACTTCATGATCGGCCAGAAGCTCGGCTTCTTCCCCGACACGGCCGAATACGCTCGGATCGCCGCCTTTCAGACGGGTCACGACCTTGCCCTGGAGGGCCAGATCAACGAGCAGACGGTTAATGTCTTCCTGCTTCATCATATGTTTATCCGGAAGTTTCCCTACAAACACCAGCTCCGCATCCGGTTTGCGGTGTTTGAGCAGCCTGGGGCTCGCCAGCCTGTCGTAGACAATCACGTCGGCCCGCTCAATCGCCTGGAGTCCCCGAACCGTAATTAACTTCGGATCGCCGGGTCCTGCGCCGACTAAATAAACTTTCCCTCTCTCCACTCGCCCACTCCCTCTCAGCTGCTTCCATCCCCTTGCGGGAAAGGCCACCTTTTCTTTCTCCTGTGGTCCTTCTGCCGCTTCTCAATCGGAAGCTTTCTCCCGCTATTGCTGTTCGTACCTCTATCCCTAAGCCGCTATTCCGCAAAAGCCGCCGTATTTCCCAGGCAGCCTCTATTTGTACTAGCAAAACCGTGCCGACCAAGCTCGCAGCAGCCGTCATAACCGCGGCGGCCAGGCATTAATCACGCGCGTACGGAGCTATACGGCCCGGCAGATATACACCCGCCGACGCCTCTCGCTAAAGCCGCCGTACGACTATTCGATCCGGCCGCTCTCGTACGCTTCGGCCAGAATGCGGTCCGCGCCGCGGGCGATAAGCTTCTCCGCGGCTTCTCTGCCGAGCGCTTCCGGATCGCTGCCCCGCAGCGTCTCCTTCAGCAGCTCGGCGCCGTTCGGCGAGCCGACCATCGCCGTCAGCGACAGCTCCGTACCGCCGCCGGTACGCTCGACGGTCGCGTACGCGCCGAGGGGCACCTGGCAGCCTCCGTTGAGTCTGCCGAGGAAACTGCGCTCGGCTCTGACCGCGAGCGCCGTATCGTCATCTTGAATCTTGCTCAGCAGATTCAAGACGACTTCGTCGTCCGCCCGGCATTCGATGCACAGCGCGCCCTGCCCAACGGCAGGCACACACACTTCGGGCGGAACGTAGGCGCTGATGCGATCCTGCCAGCCGATCCGGTGCATACCGGCAGCGGCCAGTACGATCGCATCGAAGCCTTCCGATTCGAGCTTGCGCAGCCTCGAATCGATGTTGCCGCGGACCGGCTGGATGCGCAGGTCCGGGCGGCTGTGCTGCAGCTGGCTGGAGCGCCGCAGCGAGCTCGTGCCGACGAGCGCGCCCTGGGGCAGCTCGTCCAGCGACTTCTCCCCTTTCGTGATGAGTACATCACGCGGGTCCTGGCGCTTAGGCACCGCGCCGACCATGAGCCCTTCGGGAAGCTCGAACGGCATGTCCTTCATGCTGTGTACGGCAATGTCGATTTCTTTGTCCATCATCGCCTGCTCGATTTCTTTGACGAACAGTCCTTTGCCTCCGACCTTGGACAGCGTTACATCCAGAATCCGGTCCCCTTTGGTCACAATCTTGCGAAGTTCAAACTCGCATTCTATGCCGGATTGCCGGCTCAGTTCCTTTAATTCGTCGATAACCTGATTCGTTTGAGTGAGGGCCAGTGCACTCTGACGGGTGCCCACAACGATCGTACGCATATGTAATTCCTCCGTTTCTTCTATGAAGCCGTGAAGATGTTACCTTGATTCCAATGCCGGGCCCGTAAACGGGTGCCGGCTCTATTGTTGATCCGCTTCCATCCATATCGCGGCAAAAGCTTCTTCCGAATCCTGCGCCGCCTGGAACCTGCCCAGCAGAGAGGCTCTCCACGCTTCGTATGTACCGGCGGCGATACGGTCCAGGACGCGCCAGTTCGGAAGCCGCCGGAGCAGCTCATGCCGCAGAGGCATATCGCCGACCCGGCTGCGGGCGAGCTCTCTCAGCTCCGCCAGAAAGTCGAGGTAGATCTCGTACTCCGGTCCGTACCTCTCCTGCAGCTCACGGCCGATTTTAGCGGACAGCGCGGGACTTGCTCCTGACGTCGATACGGCCAGTGTAAGTTTGCCGCGCCTTACCGCGGCCGGCACGATCAGATTTCCACTGTCGGGCTTGTCCGCCACGCTGACCAGTTTACCGGCCTTGTCGGCATCGGCCAGAACCCGCTCGTTGACCTGCGGATTGTCCGTCGCCGCAAAAACAATAAGATATGGAGAGAGGTCCGGATATAAGGAGGCCTCCGTTCCCGGCCTGCCCTTATCCGAACCTTCTCTATCTTTTGTGTAAGAATAACCCGCTTCTCCGTAGCGCCCGCAGCGCCAGGTTATCCGTCCGGTTTCCGCCCACTTCTCGACGGCCGCGGCAGCCGCAGGACTGATCACCGTAACGAGCGCGCCTGCTTCCAGCAGGGAAGCGATTTTTCTTTCGGCTACGGCTCCGCCGCCTACAACGAGGCAGCGCTTGCCTTCGAGCCTGAGCATCGCCGGATATTCCTTCATCCTCCAACCCCCGTCTGCTGCCAGTTATGAAACCCGGAAAACACGTTGGAGAGGATAAAGTTCAGCAACACGATGACAAAAGCCGCCAAATTCCACTTCGCCAGCTTCGGACCCGACATGCTTAGCGAATGATGCTGGAACAGGTAGAACCCGTACGCGCAAAGCACCAGCAGCGAATTGATGACTTTCGAGTCGAACAGCACGTTGACGTTCTTTTCGATAAGCACCCACACCACTCCCAGAGCCAGCGCCAGCATGAGCAGCGGCGTTCCGATCACGACGCTCACATAGGTGTAACGTTCGATTTTTTCCAGAGAAGGGAGCCTTTTCATCGTATTCGTCCAGCTCTTCTGCTTTAGCTTACGATGCAGGAACAAATACATGCCCGAGAAAATGGCCGAGATCGTATAGGCCGCGTAACTGCCGACAGCGAGAGAGACGTGAATGAACAGCAGCTCGTCGTTGACGTTCCAGGAATCAATCATGGGAGAGACATTGGAATCGCTGAAGAAATTTAAGGCCAATACGGCAAGCCCGAATAAATTGACGAAAAAGACCACAAGTTCAATCCGGAAAAACCGGCTCATAATGAGCGATACCGTAACGAGCACCCAGGAAAATAAAAAGAGTGTCTCAAACATGGAGAACACCCATCGTCCCAGGTGTTCATATAAATTGTAGCCCAGATAGGCCGTCTGCAAAACCCATACAAAAGAAAGCAGCCCCGTACCCATCCGTTTCGCACTCCGATTCGCGCGCGCAACATCAGAGAAGTAAAACAGCAGGCTCAGGGCATATAAATAAATTATCGCATCGTACAGAAAGCTGCGAGTGAACACGGCATTTCTCCTTCCTCTATCTCGGAGAACCGGGAATCAGGAGCGTGCAAGCGCCGGCTGCATCGTAAAACCGCCGGTCAGCTCTTCTTTGGCATGCTTCTGGGCAGCCGTCTGAACCGCTTCCGCTTTGGCTTGTTCCAAAGCTTCGGCTTGTGCCTGCTCCGCCATAAGTTCCTCTAAAGCGAACATTTTAGTAAACATTTCAAGCGCCTCGTCGCCCTTCTTCTCCGCAGCCATTTCTTTAATAGCCAGAATCGGGTCTCTCAGCATCTGGTTGACAATGCTTTTGGTTAATTTCCGGATCACTTTCATCTCGCGCTCATCCAGGTCCGGCAGCTTTTTGAACAAGCTTTCCATCGTTTCCTGATGCACCATATTCGCTTTGGCCTGGAGCGCGTGAATAACCGGGCTCACTCCGAGCGTCTTCGTCCACTGGTCGAAAGCCGCAATCTCGGCGCCGATCATTTCCTCGATTTTGACAGCTTCTTTCTTCCGTTCCTTGAGATGGCTGTCCACGATAGCCTCCAGATCGTCGATGTCGTACAGGAAAACGTCCGGAAGATCGCTGATGTCCGGATCAAGATCGCGCGGAACCGCAATGTCCATCATAAACAACGGACGGGACTTCCGCTTGGGCAGCACGGATTGGAGCTGCTTCTTCGTCAGCACGTAATCGCTCGATCCCGTGGACGAAATGACGATATCCGCTTCGGCCAGCCGTTCGTAAAGCTGCTCCATCGGATACGCGTGGCCGTTGAACTTCCCGGCCAGCTCCAAAGCCCGCTCATATGTGCGGTTGACGACGTCAACCCGCTCGGCGCCGCTCGCGTACAGGTGCTTCACCGTCAGCTCGCTCATCTTGCCCGCGCCCACGATCAGAATTTTCTTACCCTCGTAGCTTCCGAAAATCCGCTTGCCCAGCTCAACGGCGGCATAGCTGACGGAAACCGGATTTTCTCCGATCGAAGTCTCCGAGTGAGCGCGCTTGGCCATCGTTACGGCCTGTTTGAACAGCGTATTAAATATTGTGCCCGTGGCTCCAAGGCGCTGGGCTTCCAAAAATGCGTCCTTCACTTGCCCCAAAATCTGCGTTTCGCCGATAATCATCGAGTCAAGACCGCTTGCGACACGGAACAAATGCTCAATGGCCCGGTCATGTTCATATATATACAGATGGTTGTTGAATTCCGTCCGCGGAATCTCAAACCACTCTTCCATAAACTTGCGAATGTAGTGCCCGCAAATGTGTACACGATCGACCACGGCGTAGATTTCAGTACGGTTGCAAGTGGCCACGACAACACATTCCAGTATGCTTTTTGTCTGCCTCAGCTCCACGAGCGCTTGTGACAACTCTTCCTGCGTAAAAGTAAACTTCTCGCGAATCGCGACGGGAGCTGTCCGGTAATTTAATCCGACGACGACAATATGCATGGGGCACACCTACCTTTCTTTGCAGCTAACAATAATTATTATAACATAGCCGACCGTCGTAACCGACAAATATTTTGACTAAATTTTGAATGCTGCCGGAAGCCGCTATGCCTAGTGTGGTCTATGTTTCTTGTAGATATACCGATTATTGGAGCAGCTTTTTTTCAAGCAGTTCTCTTAATGCTTCATCATTTTTCGACACGGCTTCGCTTTGCGAAGTAACGACGCTCCCCGAGGAAGTCATAAGCTTGCCGTAGGCTTCGTAGAGCTGCGCGTAGAGCTTGGCGGATTCCTGCAGGACGCCCTGCTCATCCGCTTTCAGAGCGCGCTCTCCGCCTATTTGCAGCCTCAGTATGTACTGCATCAGTTGAGGCAAACTGCCCAGCGTATGCAGCTTCTCGCTCCCTTCCGCAAGTACGAGTCTCTCGTGCGTATAACTGGCCGTGTACAGCGCCTGTTTAAGCGAATCGAGTTCCCGCGTATCGGCCGAACGTGCGGCATCCTGCAGAAAACGGTTCAGCAGCTCGATCTGGAACAAAGAAACCTGGAACAAAAGACGCTCCGCATCCGGCTTATCCGAGCCTTTCGTCACATAGCCATATAAGCCGGCAAGCGGCCAGGCAACCAGCCCGGCTGCCAGCGCAAACAGGATGAGCTTCGATTTGATTTGGCTTCGCACGGCACCTCTCTCCTTCCGGGTCCCGGTTAAGAAGACCCGTACCATTGTATGAGAGGCCTGACAAACAAATAACCACGGAATGCGGACTCCGTGGTTACCTTACTTATATAAAAGCTTATCTTGTATACTAAAACAACAAACTTACTTAGCCAATACGGCTTGCTTGATTTCCGGCGTTTCGACTTCAAACTCGCCCATTCCGCGAACCAGTTTCTTGGCATAGACCTTCTCCGGCTTAAGCAGCGAGATCATGTGGTCGATAGCCAATTGAGGATCTACCGTTTCACCGCAAGTGTAGCAATCCAGCGCGGCAAAACCTCTCTCAGGATACGTATGAATGGAAAGATGACTCTCAGACAGCAGTACTAGTACTGTGGCACCTTGTGGCTCAAATTGCTTGGACTGAACAGACATGACCGTTGCTCCACACGCTTCAGCTGCGTCTACCATTTGGGCTTGCAGCCACTCTGCATTGTTCAAAAGTTCAAAATCTACTCCCCAAGTATCTACAGCAACGTGTCTTCCGAAAGTTGAATATTCCATCTTCCGGTTCCCCCTTCCTAGGAATAAAATTGTTCTCGCATTTCATCCGCTAGGACCTACGTCATTCACTTCCCGAGGGAATAATCTCTCGCAACATTCAATGTCCTGAGTGAATCCTGGTTCCTATATTGTTTTCAACGAAATTAAAAATAACATCTATTGAACAGAAATGCAATAGTTTTTTTCACATTCGCAAGATTCATTTTCGGAATGCCCCGCTTGCGATTCTGTCCGTAATACACTATGTAACGGCGCGCCGCTTCGTGTCTGCCAAAGCGGATCGGACGAATCCATTTTTTTATCTTCACAAAAAAATAAAAAAAGAGCCTGTGGACAGGCTCTTCGCTTCTGTATATAGAGCTTAACTTGCACGTAAAATAATATGCCTACTGCCGGGTTTGAGCAAATCCTACGCTTCGAGTACGAACAAACGGCGGGTCAGCATTTTCAGTCGGTCGTCGATATCACGCTTGAGCGAAGGACAGGGAACTTCGTTGCGCATATCCAGCAGATGGTTGATCTGATCCTGGATCATGCCAATTTCCCTTTCGATCTCCGTCCGGCGGAAAAGGTTCTCCAGCTGGCCGAGCGTATCGTGATACTCATAGACGACGTTCGTATGCTGTCCTTTGATCTCGACGATTTTGACGACTTTCCCGTTCTCGTAGGTATACATCATCACAAACGTAGCGTATATCCGCTTAACGATGGCTGAACCTTTGAATTCGGCTATCGCCTTGCGCATAAGATTAGTCAAACGCAGACTTGTTACACGGCAGGATCCCGAGCTAATATACTGCTTACCGACGCGTTCAAACGAAAGAACAATCTCTTCTCCCGCCTCTTCCTGAAAGACAAACTCCTGGTTTCCGTTCTCGATGACTTTGACCTGAGCCGTGATTTGCTGATCGGCAAACATTTGGACAAATTTGGACATTTCGGCTTCCGTTAATTGCAGGCGGGTTTTGACATATTCAGTCGCTAACCTCTGTGCCATGGAAATCCCTCAATTCTATTTTTTCAACGCCTTTGATCTTGCCTACTTCATATTATACTACATCAAGACTTAATATTCCTGCGTACGATGCATGAAAATCCGGCGAAAAACGGAAAAAACGCTCTCCTGCCTGAAAAAATTGGCTATCAGCACCGTATAGTCTCCAATTGCCTTGAAAACTCATCGCTTTCCATGCTCACTTCTTAAAATAGTCTTCCATACGGCTTTTTACCCGTCCATGCTTCCGATTAAACAAAAAAAGCGCGGAATCCGCGCTTGCTGTTTATTAACCTTTGGTGAAAATTTAATTTTTTCGCTCCCGGTATTTGATGTACGAATACAAGGTCGGGACGAGCACGCTCAGCAGAATAACCACAATTCCGAACCAGGCGGGAACGACCGACGGGAACAGCGACACTCCGATAAATACGATTCCCGCCAGCATCCAGATGGGACCCGCCATGCGGTGGGTCCGGCGCCATACTTCCTCGTCGGCCAGCGTCCAGGGAGTCCGGATTCCGAACGTATAGTTGGGACGAGCGCGTCCCATATAGTTGCCGATCACCATCCAAAGAGCGCCGACGCCAAGCGGAACCCAGAAGTTGATGGGTATATCGTATCCAAGATTGGTCAGGATTGTAATGAAAAAGACACCGCTTAAGAATACGGTCATTAAAATTCGAAGAAGATCGTAAAAACCTTGGAATTTTTCGTAATTATTCCGTTTCGGATCGAGAGACGGGGCCCACTTCATCAGCAGAGGCAGAGCCAGATTTAGCGCAGACATCAGAATGAGGAAGGAGCCTTTGCTCTGATAGCCGTTGGCTTCCCCGCCCGTTCCGAAGTGGACCGCCATTATCTCGGGCAATTTGCCGTAGACCCCTATAGCGTAGAGAATGGGCGCCGCGGCGATGATCAGCAGCAAGGTGTCTTTCCACGTCCATCTCGGCGTTTTACGAATCGCGTTTGTCATGTTGATTTCCTCCTTCGTCTTTGTGCGTAAAATCCATCAGCCATCCCAGGGCATCCTGGATAACGGTCGTGTTCAGCGAATAGATGATGCTTTGGCCTCTGCGTTCGTCGAGCACCAGCTTAGCCTGCTTCATGACGCTCAGGTGATGGGAGATGCTCGGTTTGGACATTTGAAAATGGTCGGCGATTTCGCCCGCGGATAAATCCTTTTCTTTCAACAATTTCAGGATTTGTCTCCGCGTCGGGTCCGACAGGGCTTTAAAGGTATCGTTCACCACCCTCACCTCCTCATGAAAACTTGTTTGAATTCCGATTGAAAAAAGCAGATATCATGCCGCGGCAGCCTTCGGGTTACAGGTAGAGCTGCCAGCCGATCGCAAGTACCGTCGTTCCGACGAATGCGGCGATGGCTTCGGCCTGAGCCAGCGACTTTTTGGCGGCTGCCAGTACGGCCAGGTTGAGCAGGGAATGAAGCGGAATCAGAATCACGGCCGACCAGGGATAACGGGCTATACACAAGGCAGCGCCGATGTGGTAAGCGCTGGCGAAAACCCGCTCGATGAGCCCCCATGCCGGGTGGGCTCCGTACGTCCCCTGCGCCTCCAGCATGGCTTTGGCCTGCATCGCTTTCTCATCCGTGCGTTTGGAGAGAGAGGCTACCGCGAAAAGGGTTACGAGCGTATACACAATCTCGATAGCGGCCCAGCCAATGCCTATCGAAGCCGCGGAGCCGATCGTCAAGCCCGCTGCGAGCAGCGTAACCAGGCGGACGAGTTCTTCCAAAGGTCCGGATGACGATACGAGAAGCAGGCGCCCTTTTTCTGCGGGCATGCGGGCTGCAAGAAGACTTACCGGCCCTCTGAGAGCGAGAGCCGCGATCCAGCCCGCTGCGCCCAGCAGGACCGGTTTTACGGTTACGCCCACTCCCTGATAATCGAAAAACGCCCAGAAGACGAGCGGTATCAGGAGGTAAAGCGGAGACATCAGCTGGGACAAGCGGATGTGGTGCTCCTGAAGCCGCTTTAAATCAGTAGTCTGGTTCACGTTCGATGCACACCCTTTATCGATCTTAATTAGATATTTAGATAAACTTCTAAATAAAGAATACAAGGTTTTCCCCATTCCGTCAAGAGACCCCTCCGCCCTTCTTATTGCGACCGCACCGAGGCCCCCGGCGCGCGGTGCTTAGCGTTCCATGACGATGGTCAGCCTCCACCCGGTGGACAGCAAAAAAACCGTCCCGTAATGAGACGGTTTACACCCTGCAGCCGCGGGCTAACGAGAGACCGCGGTTATTATTCCTCCGAAGGAGCCGATTCCGGCAAAGCTTCGCTATCCGGCTGCGGCTGTCCCCAACCGATCGCGGACTCCAGAATCTCCCACAGCTCGTCCTTCCCCATTCCCGTTTCCGACGAGAAAATAATGAAGGGACCCGAACGGTCAAACTCCAGATCGTCCTTGATGATCTTGGCGTGCTTTTGCCATTTGCCTTTGGGCACCTTGTCCGCTTTGGTCGCAACGACAATTACCGGCACATCCATATGCTTCAGCCAGGTATACATGGCCTGGTCGTCCTTAGACGGCGGGTGACGCAGGTCGACCAGCTGCATAACCGCTTTAAGCGGTTCCCGCTTTAGCAAGTAATTTTCGATAAACTTGCCCCATTCGGCACGTTTCGTTTTGGAAACCTTGGCATAGCCGTAACCGGGAAGATCGACGAAATATAAGTCGTCATTAATGCGGTAATAATTGAGGGTTTGCGTTTTGCCCGGCTGGGAACTTGTCCTGGCCAGATTTTTACGGGAAATCATGCGGTTGATGAGCGAAGACTTACCCACATTGGAACGCCCTGCCAAAGCAATCTCCGGCAAGGCATCCTCAGGGTATTGTCCCGGTCCCACCGCACTGATAATAAATTCAGCCTGGTTGACCTTCATGTTTCACACTCTTTTCATCGATATGCGCCCGGTCTCTGCTTGGAAGACAGGAAGATATACCCGACCGGCTTAAGCCTTCAGATCCACTTCCTTGACGAGCGCGTGTTCCAGTACCTGGTCCATATGAGCGACCGGAATAAACGTAAGATCGTTACGGACGCTTTCGGGAATATCCCGGATGTCTTTCTCGTTGTCCTTCGGCAGGAGGATGGTGCGGATTCCCGCACGATGTGCGGCCAGCGCCTTCTCCTTCAGTCCGCCGATAGGAAGGACGCGGCCGCGCAGCGTAATCTCGCCGGTCATGGCCACCTGGCTGGACACGGGGATGTTCGTCAGCGCAGAGATCAGCGCTGTTCCCATCGTAATCCCTGCCGACGGTCCGTCTTTGGGGATCGCGCCTTCCGGAATATGAATATGAATGTCATTCTTTTCATGGAAATCCGGCGCGATCTTGAGCTGCTCCGCTCTCGAGCGGGTGTAGCTGAATGCCGCCTGGGCGGATTCCTTCATCACGTCGCCGAGCTTGCCCGTCAGCGTCAGTTTGCCGCTGCCCGGCATGACCGTGACTTCGATGACCAGCGTATCGCCGCCCACTTCCGTCCAGGCCAGACCCGTGACCGCACCGATCTGATCCTGCTCCTCCGCCATATTATAGCGGAATTTGGGCGGACCGAGGTCTTCTTTGACGGTGTCCACCGTAACCTCGACCGTGCGGCCGGGATCGGAGACGATCTTCTTGGCGGTCTTGCGGCAGATCGCGGCAAGCTGCTGTTCCAGATTGCGGACGCCCGCTTCACGGGTATATTCGCGGATCACCTGAAGAAGAGCATCGCGGTTCATCACCATCTGGCCGTCTTCAAGTCCGTGATCGCGCTTCTGCTTCGGCAGCAGGTAGCTGTCCGCGATTTCAAGCTTCTCGATTTCCGTGTAGCCCGGAAGGTACAGAACCTCCATCCGGTCGAGCAGAGGCCGCGGAATGTTGTGCAGCGCATTGGCCGTCGTAATGAACATCACGTTAGAGAGATCGAACGGCACTTCGATGAAGTGGTCGCTGAACGTGTTGTTCTGTTCCGGGTCCAGCACTTCAAGAAGCGCGGCAGCCGGGTCTCCGCGGAAATCCATCGCCATTTTGTCGATTTCATCGAGCAGGAACACCGGATTCACACTGCCCGCCGTCTTCATGGCCTGAATAATGCGGCCCGGCATCGCTCCGACATACGTGCGGCGGTGGCCGCGGATTTCGGCCTCGTCCCGTACCCCGCCGAGCGAGATGCGGACGAACTCACGGTTCATCGATTTCGCGATCGAGCGGGCGATGGACGTTTTACCTACTCCCGGAGGACCCGAGAGACAGAGGATAGGCCCTTTCAGCTTCTTGACCAGCTTCTGAACGGCCAAATATTCCAGCACGCGTTCTTTCGGTTTTTCCAGTCCGTAATGATCGGCATTCAAAATTTCTTCCGCTTTATGGATATCCAGATCGTCTTCCGTCTTCTTCGTCCACGGGAGAGCAAGCAGCCAATCGATATAATTGCGGATAACGCTTCCTTCCGCCGATGTGGAAGGCATCTTCTCGAGACGGTCGATTTCCTTCTCGATTTTTTCCTGAACGTTCTCAGGCACTTCCGAGGCGGCAAGCTGGCTGCGGAGTTCTTCGATCTCACCGGCCCGGCCCTCTTTATCGCCGAGTTCTTTCTGAATCGCCTTCATCTGTTCCCGCAGATAGTATTCCTTCTGTGTCTTCTCCATCTGCTTCTTCACGCGCTGGCTGATTTTGCGTTCCAGTTCAAGCACTTCGCGCTCGTTGTTCAAAATACTAAGCAGCTTCTCCAGACGGCTTCGCACGTCCACCGTTTCGAGAATGTCCTGCTTGTCTTTGATTTTAAGGGAAAGATGGCTGCAGATGACATCGGCAAGTCGCCCCGGCTCATCAATATCGGATACCGCAGCCAATGTTTCCGGCGTTACTTTTTTGGACAGCGTAATATAGTGCTCGAACTGATTGAGCACCGTACGCATCAGTGCGTCGATTTCGGCGTCGTTCACTTCTTCTTCGGGAAGCTCTTTCGCGTTGACTTCGTAAAACTCGTCGTTGGCGATATACTCGGCAATCTCCGCCCTCACGACTCCTTCTACCAGTACGCGAATCGTTCCGTTCGGAAGCTTGAGCATTTGACGCACTTTCGAAATGGTCCCCACCCGGTAAATATCTTCCTTGGCGGGTTCTTCTATATTCACTTCGGCCTGGGAACAGAGCAGGATCATGCTGTCTTCGATCATTGCTTTTTCCAAGGCTTTGACCGACTTTTCCCGGCCTACGTCCAGATGCAGTACCATGCTCGGATATACGAGCAGTCCCCTGAGAGGCAATAACGGCAGGCGGCGTATCCGCGTTTTATTAGGCCCCATGTTCCGACACCTCCACTTTTTTACTGGTGGGCTAATGCTGTAGATAACATTTTAACAAAATTGTCTGCAAAACACCAATTGGGCACAAAACGGCCCCCGGAAAGGAATTTCTCCCTGCCGAAAGCCGCTTCTGCCCGGAGACGGAAATGTTACGATTTGGCGGATTCCGATCCATCGGTCGGCCCCGCATGCAGGAACGGCATCGTGCCCGGCATCATCTGCTCTCCCGCCGCAGGCATCGGAATGACATTGCTGGCGATCTGGAGGCCGAGGGCAAGCGAAAGCACTTCTTCGACCGATTCCACCGCGATGACTTCGACACCGGGCAGATCCGCGAAAAGCTCCTGCCAGTTTTCCTTGGGAATGAACACGCGCGTCGCCCCCGCCTGGAAGGCGGCCTCCACCTTGGCGACAACGCCGCCGACCGGCTTCACTTTCCCGTGTATGCTCATCTCGCCGGTCATGGCGAGCTTGTTGTCCACGGGTATCTGGTGAAGGGCCGATGCGATTGCCGTTGCCATGGCGATTCCCGCGGACGGTCCGTCGATCGGCGTACCGCCGGGGAAATTAATGTGCAGATCATAGTCCGAAGTGCGCAGCCCCATGCGCTTCAGAACCGTCAGCACATTCTCCACGGACCCGCGGGCCATGCTTTTGCGGCGCAGCGTGCGGGAACCGCCGCCCATCTCTTCCTCGTCGACGACCCCGGTGATGTTGAACGAACCGCTTCCCGGACGGGCGGCGGGGATTGCGATAACTTCCAGCTCCAATAGCGTGCCCAAATTCGGACCGTATACCGCAAGCCCGTTTACAAAGCCGACCTGCGGCTCCGAAGGGATTTTCCGTTCCGGTCGGGGCTGGATCTGGGAGCTGTTGACGACCCACTCGATATCGGCCGCGGTCACTTCTTCGCGCTTATCCGTCAGAGCGAGTCCGGCCGCCAGCTGAATCACATTGACCGCTTCACGGCCGTTGGTCGCATAGCGTTTGACGACACCGATGGCGGATTCGTTCGCCGGGAACCCGATTTTGGCCAGCGCATTGGCCGCAATCTCGCCGATTTCCTCCGGCAGGAGCGGACGGAAGAAGATTTCCATACAACGGGAACGGATGGCCGGAGGAATTTCATTCGGCGTGCGCGTCGTCGCGCCGACGAGACGAAAGTCCGCAGGCAGCCCGTTCTGAAAAATATCATGGATAAAGTTCGGAATGTTGTTGTCTTCCGAATTGTAATAGGCGCTTTCCAGGAACACTTTGCGGTCTTCCAGCACCTTGAGCAATTTATTCATCTGAATCGGATGGAGTTCCCCGATTTCGTCAATGAACAGGATACCGCCGTGAGCTTTCGTAACGGCACCCGGCTTCGGCTGCGGAATTCCGGCAACGCCCATTGCACCGGCGCCCTGGTAAATCGGGTCGTGAACGGAGCCGATCAGCGGATCGGCAATGCCCCGCTCGTCGAAACGGGCCGTGGTCGCGTCGATTTCCGTGAATTTCGCTTCATTGCGAAAAGGCGATTGCGGATTTTTCTTCGCTTCTTCCAGGACGACCCTAGCCGCCGCCGTCTTCCCTACACCCGGAGGGCCGTATATAAGCACATGCTGGGGATTGGGACCGCACAGAGCGGCTTTTAACGCCTTAAGCCCTTCCTTCTGCCCGACGATATCCTGCATACTGGAAGGCCGCGTTTTTTCCGCCAGAGGCTTGGTCAGCGAAACGGATCGGAGCTTTCTCAGTTTCTCCAGCTCTTTCTTTGATTCTCTATCGATGGCAGACCGGTTGGTCTGCTGGTTGCGCAGCAAATTCCAGAAGTACATCCCGATGACAACTGCAAAAAACACCTGAATCAACATTAAAATCATACTAAAGCTCATATCCATTTTATCTTCAGTCCTTTCCGGTCCGATCTCATACATGGCAGTATTCCCCTCCTGTGAAGGAATAATCATGCCGTCCAAATGTTTTCTCGGCTAATCATGAATGAGAGGACGGCCGTCGTAGAAAACTACGGTTAACCTACTCCGGAAAGGATGGACCGGATGTTTACCAAACGCTTACTAACGGGCTCTTGTCTGGCCGCTTGCATAACCGGCCTTTCTTTGCTTGCCGTGGCCTGCGGAACGCCAAACCAGCTCGCCGAAACCACCCCTCATACCAGCGGTACCGCCTTGCAGGCATCCAAGCTTGCAGCCGATGCCAAAAAATCGCTTACTACGGGAAAAGCCCATGCGGAATCGCTGCCCGATATAATGGAACCGGCGACGACACCTGACTCCCCACTCAACGCGCAACCTCCCAAATCCGCTTCCAAGACCAACAGCCATATAAATCCGCCCGATGTGCTGATTGATGTCGGACACGGAGGCATTGACGGCGGGGCCGTTCACGGCGATCTGCTCGAGAAAGACATCAACCTGGCCGTAGCCAAACAGTCTTATCAACTGCTGACGGAAGCGGGCTATCGGGTCGTTTTGAACAGAGACAAGGACTACGCTCTAAGCGACGACAACAAATGGCTTAATAACCGCAGCCGGCATATCCGGGACCTTGCCCAACGGATGCAGATGGCCAACGACCTTAAACCGAAGCTGCTCATTTCGCTTCATGTGAATTCTTCGTTCAGCCGCTCCAAAAAAGGGCCCTATGTGCTGCATCAAAACAGCGCCGGTTCCCTTTTTCTTGCCACTCAGATCCAAGAACGGTTGAACGCCATTTCAGGAACCCGGCATCTCCCTATCCTTGGTAAAACGTATTACCTTCTGAAAAGAGCCCAGAGCCCGTCGGTCATCGTGGAAATCGGGTTTATCACAAATGCGGATGACCGGTCACGGATGACGAGCGCCGAAGGCCAGCAAAAAATCGCAGCGGCGATCCGGGATGCCGTTGCCGCTTATATCGCCCATGGGGATTTAGGCCCCGGGCCCGGAGGCAGCCAGAACAACGGTTCCGCACCGGCAAAATGACGGACAGCCCGCTTCGCCTTCAGGAGAAATCGATTTTTTGCGAAGGACAAAAGTCCCCCGGCAACTTGCAGGATTAAGCTCCCACAAAAAAAGTCACGATCCTTAGGGGATCGTGACTTTTGATTTTTTAAGCGGAGTACGCCGGTTGGCTGAACCCAGCCCTAGCCGGGGTGAATCCTTTATGCATCAGGAATGCTGAGCTTGAGCCTGTTTTTGAGCGAGCTCGATACGTTCTTGATGCTGGCGGCGTCCCGGAATTTCACCCGTACGGTTGAATTCGTGGACAATGATGTCGATTTCTTTCTTCAGCTCGTTCAGAAGTTCGGCTTCCGGTACCTTGCGGACCATCTCCCCGTAGCGGAAAAGCAAGCCCTCGCCTCTCGCTCCTGCGATTCCGATATCGGCTTCGCGAGCTTCGCCCGGTCCGTTCACGGCACAGCCGAGTACGGAAACTTTAATCGGCACCTTGAGGTTGGCAATGTAGGCCTCGACTTCGTTCGCGATGGAAAAGAGGTCGATGTCCAGACGTCCGCAGGTCGGACACGAAATAAGCGTCGCGGCATTGGTAATGAGGCCGAACGTTTTAAGCAGCTCGCGGGCGACTTTCACTTCCTCGACCGGATCCGCGCTGAGCGAGATCCGCATCGTGGAGCCGATGCCCATGCTGAGCAGCGCACCGAGCCCCGCAGCGCTCTTCACCGTGCCGGAGAACAGTGTTCCGGCTTCGGTAATGCCGAGGTGAAGCGGGTAATTAAATGCCTGAGCAGCCTGGGTATACGCGGCGATAGCCATCGGCACATCGGACGCCTTCAGGGACACGATAATGTCGTGGAAATCGAGTTCTTCCAAAATGCCGATGTGGAACAAGGCGCTTTCCACCATCGCTTCAGGCGTCGGATATCCGTACTTCTCCAAGAGGTGGTTTTCCAAAGAACCCGCGTTTACGCCGATCCGGATCGGAATTCCCCGCTCTTTACAAGCCTTCACAACGGCTTCGACTTTCGAACGGCGGCCGATGTTACCCGGGTTGATCCGGACTTTGTCGATGCCGTTCTCAATGGCCGCCAGTGCGAGGCGATGGTCGAAATGGATATCGGATACAAGCGGAATGTTAATCTGCTTCTTGATTTCCTTGACGGCGTCCGCCGCTTCCATATTGTTGACGGTCACACGAACGAGCTGGCAGCCGGCTTCTTCCAGCCGGTGGATTTCGGCTACCGTCGCTTTGACGTCCGCCGTTTTCGTCGTACACATACTTTGAATGATAACCTCGTCGCTGCCGCCGATCGTTAAATCTCCGACACGAACGGGTCTCGTATCTTTTCTGTGAAACATACGTGTCTTCTCTCCCATGAACCAAACATCCTCCGCGCCGCACCGGCATAAGCCGCGCCGGCCTCAAATGATGAAGCGGGCAGCCAAGGCCGGGCAGCTTGGAGGCTGTCGGTTACTCTATAGTATGAGCTCCTGTCTCAACCGAGATCAGGCGCTTTCTTCTTTCTTCTTGTTGACTTCCTGACCTTCCTGAGAGGAAAGAATAGGGGTCAATTTGTCCTGAACCGAATCTTTCGTAACGGTGCAGTTCGTTACATCCGTGCGGGACGGCACGTCGAACATCACATCAAGCATAATGCTTTCAATGATAGCACGAAGACCGCGGGCGCCGGTGTTGCGCTTAATGGCTTCTTTGGCGATAGCATCCAGCGATTCCGCATCGAATTCAAGCTTGACGTTATCCATGTCCAGCATCTTCTGATACTGCTTCACGAGGGCGTTCTTCGGTTCGGTGAGAATACGAACGAGAGCGGCTTCGTCCAGCGGTTCCAGCGTGGAGACAACCGGCAGACGTCCTACGAACTCCGGAATCAATCCGAATTTCAGCAGGTCTTCCGGCAGTACCATGGAGAGGTACTCGCCCGGCTTCAAATCGGTTTTCAGACCATCGGAGCTAAAGCCGATGACTTTCTTCCCGATTCTGCGTTTGATGATTTGTTCCAAGCCGTCAAACGCGCCGCCGCAGATGAACAGGATGTTCGTCGTATCGATCTGGATAAATTCCTGATGCGGATGCTTGCGTCCGCCTTGCGGCGGTACGGAAGCGACCGTACCTTCCAGAATTTTCAGAAGGGCCTGCTGTACGCCTTCGCCGGACACGTCGCGTGTAATCGACGGGTTCTCGGACTTGCGGGCTACTTTATCGATCTCATCGATGTAGATAATGCCGCGTTCGGCTTTCTCCACATCGTAGTCGGCTGCTTGGATCAGCTTCAAGAGAATGTTCTCGACATCCTCGCCCACGTAGCCGGCTTCCGTAAGGGAAGTCGCATCGGCGATGGCGAAAGGAACGTTGAGAATTTTGGCAAGCGTCTGGGCAAGAAGGGTTTTCCCGCTTCCCGTAGGACCTACAAGAATGATGTTACTCTTCTGCAGTTCCACTTCTTCCAGCTTGCTTTGGGAGTTGATCCGCTTATAGTGATTGTAAACGGCAACGGACAGGGATTTCTTCGCCTGATCCTGGCCGATTACATATTGATCGAGAATGCCGCAAATGTCCTTCGGCTTCGGAATGTCTTTGAGATCCAGCTCTTCCTCGTGCCCGAGCTCCTCTTCCACGATTTCCGTGCACAATTCAATGCACTCGTCGCAGATATAAACGCCGGGACCCGCAACGAGTTTGCGGACTTGATCTTGGGACTTTCCGCAGAAAGAACATTTCAACTGACCTTTTTCATCGTTGAATTTAAACATTGGATCACTCCTTTAAGATTTCAGGTCGCTTCGAGTGATGACTTCGTCGATCAATCCGTACGCCTTCGCATCTTCCGCGCTCATAAAGTTATCGCGATCTGTATCGCGATCTATTTTATCATACGGCTGGCCGGTATGCTTCACATAGATATTATTCAGCTTCTGCTTCGTTTTGATGATCCAATCGGCGTGAATTTTGATGTCCGACGCCTGCCCCCGGACACCGCCCAGCGGCTGATGGATCATAACCTCGCTATTCGGCAAGGCAAAACGTTTACCGGGCGCACCGGCCGTCAAAAGCAGGGAACCCATGCTCGCTGCCATGCCTACGCAAATCGTCGACACGTCCGGTTTGATGTGCTGCATCGTATCGTAAATTCCGAGTCCGGCCGTTACCGAGCCACCCGGAGAATTAATGTATACGTGAATGTCTTTCTCTGCGTCCTGGGACTGTAAAAACAGCAGTTGGGCAATGACAAGGTTAGCCACATCATCATCAATCGCGCTGCCGATAAAGATAATACGGTCTTTGAGCAGGCGAGAATAGATGTCGTAGGAACGCTCACCACGGGCTTCTTGCTCCACAACCATAGGGATAAGACTCATTGGACCAACTCCTTTGCGGGTACTTACTTTTCATTTTACCATGTTTAAAAGGTAAAGTCATTTTTAGGATAAATCCCGCTAAATATCGCTTCCGCGGCTGTTTTCGGGTAAAACAAAGGCACGCTTTGGATTACGTGCCTTTGTATGTGTCCTATTATACAGCTTTTGTCGGGATCGTGCAGTGCCTGGGAAGGCGAAGCGATTACTCGGCCGCTTCTTCTTCTTTGGCTTCCTCTTTCGCTGCTTTTTTAGCTTTCGATTCTTTCTTAGCCGGCTTTTCTTTCTCTTCCGTGCTGTTGGCGAGCAGGAAGTCTACGGTTTTGCGAACAGCCAGATCCTGCTTGATGCCTTCCAGGCTGCCGTTAGCTTCGAAGATCGAGCGAAGCTCTTCAACGGATTTCTGGTACTGCTCGGCAAGACGATCCAGCTCGGCGTTCACGTCTTCGTCCGTCGCTTCGATTTTCTCTGCGATCGCGATCGCTTCGAGAACCAGGTTGTTGCGAACGCGTTTCTCGGCGTCTTCTCTCATTTGAGATTTCAGCACGTCCACGTTCTGGCCGGAGAATTGGAAGTACAGATCCAGCGTCATGCCCTGCATGCGCAGACGTCTTTCGAATTCACTTACCATCTGGTCGAGTTCGGTTTCGATCATGGAAGCCGGAATTTCAACGTTCGCGTTGGCAGCGGCCTTCTCGACCACAGCTGTTTCGCGCTGAACTTCAGCATCCTGCTTCTTCTTCTCTTCCAGGTTCTTCGCGATGTCCTGCTTGTACTCTTCGAGCGTGTCGAATTCACTTACGTCTTTAGCGAACTCGTCGTCAAGCTCAGGAAGGTTCTTGCGCTTAATGTCGTGCAGCTTCACTTTGAAAGTAGCCGCTTGACCTTTAAGCTGCTCGGAGTGGTATTCTTCCGGGAATGTCACTTCGATGTCCTTCTCTTCGTCCTTGGTCATGCCGACGATTTGCTCTTCGAAACCAGGGATGAAGCTGTTGGAGCCCAGCTCAAGGGAGTACTTCTCCGCTTTGCCGCCTTCAAACGCTTCGCCGTTCACGAAACCTTCGAAGTCGATGATCGTGATGTCGCCGTTTGCCGCCGCGCCTTCTTCAACCACGACAAGCTCAGCGTGTCTTTGCTGCAGGCGTTCCAGCTCTTCGTCGATTTCCTTCGGAGTTACCGCGCTGTCCGCTGCAGGAATCGCGATGCCTTTGTAGTCGCCGAGTTCCACTTCCGGCTTCACGGCTACTTTCGCTTTGAACTTCAGGGCTTGGCCTTTGCCGAATTGTTCAACGTCCACTTCAGGACGGTCAACAGGCTCGATGCCCGTTTCTTGAACGGCCTGCATGTAAGCTTCCGGCAGAATGATGTCCAGCGCATCCTGGTACAGGCTTTCGATGCCGAAGCGCTTTTCAAAGATGGACCGCGGCACTTTACCTTTACGGAATCCCGGAACGTTTACTTTGGCTACGACTTTCTTAAAAGCTCTGTCGAGAGCGTCGGCAACTTGCTCCGCTTCCACTTCGATATCAAGAACTGCAGTGTTCTTCTCTATTTTTTCCCAGCTTGCTTTCATTTTATGCTTTCCCCTCCAAAAATGTACCCTGACAAGTATTTTTTCACGTTCTGACCTCATAATTAAGCCCGTAAGCCTTTTAGTGGCCATTATAACCATTCTAGTATACCACAAACCCTTGCTTTTTCAAGCGAATGACTGGAATGGCTTTATTTTAGCCGCCCGTGTACAAAGCCTGGATAAAAGATTGCAGACAAGCGTAAGCTTCGCCCCACGCCTGCAGCATGGAAGCGGTGATTCCGTACTGCTCCCGCAGATGCTCCCTGTCCGCGCTCCCGAATAAAGATTCGTGAAGAACGGTATGCAGCGCGCTCGCCCAGACGTCCACCTCTTCTTCCCGGCAGCTGCTCATGGACGTGTACAATTCCGTGCCGTACACCGTTTTGAGAAATTCCAGCCACGTCTGCTCGGCGAAAAAACCGAAGTCCGGCTGCTCCGACTCGCTGATCTGCTGAACCCGGTATACCATTTCGCGTATCCGGTCCGGGAATTCTTCGAGCTTCAGGGGCGTATCCTCGATGCGGAGCACCATTTTGTTCTGCGCGCGCGCAAGCACGACAGGGCCCTTGCCTCCCCGCTGCTTCAGCATCTGCAGGGCTCTGAATTGGACGAACGGATGGCTCGGGGCCGTATGGAGCCACTCTTTTACAAACTCGTCGATCCGGTCGTCCTCCGCAAAAGCAAGCTGCTCCAGAGCGATCATCTGACGCTCCATATCCGTACCGTCCTCAAGCATGTCCAGCAGACTCCCGACATACTGCCGGCCTTCCGCGGACTTCCCGGCCACCGACTGGCGCTTGAGGTCTTCCTCGGTAATTTCCTCCTCTTCACCGCCCTCCTGCATGACGGCATCGTCGTACAGAGTTTCCGGGAACATCGTTTCCAGCCACTGTAGAAGAGCTCTCCACTGGGCTTGTTTCTCCGCATCGTCCCTGGCGAACTGCAGAAGATAACGAAGCAGGCGCACCGCCTCTTCATAGCGCTCCTGCTCCAGCAGTTGGGTCATCTGCTTCTCGTAGGAAGCGGCCGTTTTGGGAAATAAAACTACATTATCGTAGGAATGAGTCAAAGGTTCCACCTCGAAGCCGGACTCGTCCCGGCTGATTTTGAAATATTCTCCCGCAGTTCCTCCTGCAAAAGATCATCCATAAAGTGTACCGGATTAGCGAGAGGAAATCAAAGAACGGGATTTGGGCGGGTCCCCTCGCCCTCGCTGCTTCCGGCGTCTTTCCGTACGGCCGGACACGTAAAAAAAGCCAGCCTCCTGTCGAAGGAAAGCTGACCTCGTTTATTGAGCTGCTTAATAAAAAAGAATATCAGACCAGTTCAACGACCGGAATTTCACCAGCGCATTTGTTTAATCCCGTTGGCTGTCCGCCCCGCCGCACAAGCGTAAAGTATTCGTAGCGCCCGATCACCGAATAGTCGCCGTGCATGACGCCGGGGTAGGCCCGGTCCACGGAATACACCTGGCTTTTGTGCGCCTGGAGCGCTTCTCCCTTGCGGCTGCGGAATTCCGAAATATTCACGCGTGACGTAATGGGGCAGCACTCGGACGGGCCGCAGTCGCCGCAGTGGTCGTAATAGTTCGGAATGGAGGCGTAATAAAGGTCAGGCGCCGCCCCGCCGTCCGCGTCCAATTCCTCGACCGCCCGCAGCACCGCCTTGGAGATGGCGATATGATCGGGATGCCCCGTTACTCCGTCCGGAGGAAACGTGACGACGAGATGAGGCTGCAGGTCCAGAATCGTCGCGGCCACACGGGCGGCCAGGAGATCTTCACGGACCTCGGCCAGGCCTCCGTCCGGATAACGGTAGAAGTGAACCCGCTCGACGCCGAGAACGGCGGCGGCCCGGCGGAGCTCCCCTTCCCGGTACAGCGCGATTTCTTCCCTGCAGGTAAACGTGTACTCCCCCGTTTTGCCCTTGCAGCCGGATGTGGCGCAGGCCAAATGGACAGCATGTCCACGCTCCGCATATTTGGCCATCGTGCCTCCGCAGGCAAACGATTCGTCGTCCGGATGCGCAAACACAAAGAGCAGCGTTTTCCTCATAACGTCCCCCACCCTCCCCCGGATTTACGGCAGCAGGCTGAGTCCCTGGGCGATCACTCCGTAAATCGGTTCTTTTTTTATTTCTTCCAGATTACATGAAGGGGCGAATTCGCGCAATTTTTTCGTCAAACGGCTCCGCACAAACTCATTATTCTGGAGAACCCCTCCCTGGAGGATCAAAGTGAAGGAAGTGTCTTTCATTCCAAGCTTTTCGATAACGGCCCGTCCCCCGTAAACAAGCTCATCCGCGGCGGCTTCTAGAATACGCAGGGAGGATGCGTCTCCCTCCCGCGCGGAATCGCTGACAAGCAGCGACAGTTCCGCAACGGTGTCTACCCGGTAGTCGGCCGAATACACCCAGTTGTACAGCTCCTCCTCCGAACGGAGGTCGAGATAGGGCAGGACTCTGCGGGCGAGAATCGTCGGCCCCTGCCTGCCGTCCAGGGTCTGCAGGATAGCGGTGAGGGCCTGTTTGCCGATCCAGTAGGCACTCCCCTCATCCCCGACCCGGTAGCCCCAGCCCCCCGCCCGGGCGCTGCGTCCCTGTCCGTTGACGCCGTAAACGATGGAGCCGGTGCCCGCGATAAGCAGGACGCCCGGCTTGCCGTCCGTCGCTCCGAGCAGCGCGGCAAGTCCGTCGTTCTCCACGACGACCCGGTCCGCCTGAATCTCCGCCCTGGAGAGGGCTTCACGGACGAGCCCTTCAATGATCTGCCGGTCGTAGCCGGTATCGAGCCCGGCCATCCCGAAGACCGCGCATTCGACGCGCAGCGTTTCGTCCGGAGCGGGAGGTTCCGTCAGATCCTCCCTGGCGATCTTCATGGCCCGCACCAGCTCATCCACGGCGGCTTCCTTGCCTGTCGTCTGGTAATTGCAGGAGCCTCCCCGGCCGGTTCCTTCTATTTTTCCCTGCCTATCGGTAAAAACAGCCAGGCACTTGGTTCCACCGCCGTCTACGGCAAGCAGCGGAATGCTGCGCCCCTTCATTGACCGGAGCTCCATCCTTCAAGCGCCGCATCCAGGTGCGACAGCGCCTCTTCCGTTTTGCTCTGCGAATCCCGGAGCCAGGCTTCCTGGGTTTGCTGACGGCTGCGGCGGTCTGCGATCGTGCTGCGGATTTCGTCCGGGGCAGGTCCCCCGGGCAGGGTGCGGATGTAGACGAAATGGACAGGGTCCAGCGAGCTGCGGAACGCTTCTTCTGTAATCGACAAGTCGCGGCCGATCACCTGACGGGCAATCTCGTTAACCATATCCAGCGATATTTCGTTGGCGGCCAGCCCTTCGGATACCGCGCGTTTCACGACTCCGCTGACGATGTGGTGGGCTTTGCGGAAAGACAGGTTGTCGGTCCGCACCAGAGTATCGGCAAGTTCGGTCACCGTAGCAAAGCTGCCTTCCGTCCGCTTGCGCAGCACATCTTTGTCCACGTGAATCGTACCGATGACGCAGGATAGAAGGCGGTACATCTGATCGAGGACAGCCAGAGCTTTCCATGCGTACGGCTGCATGTCGTCTTCGGTGTCGACGATGTCGCCGAACGGCGTGTTGTGCATCATCGTCAGTACGGTCTGGGTGTTCCCCACGCAGCTCGAAAGAAGCGAGCGCATGTGTTCGAACGAGACGGGATTGCGTTTTTGCGGCATGATCGACGAAATCTGGACGTACGGGTCGGCTACGCGCAGCACACCGAATTCCTGTGTGCACCACAGCAGGAAATCTTGGGAAGAGCGGCCGAGATTAATGGCGGCCAGCTGTACGGCCGTCGCAATCTCACCGACATAATCGGCCCCGCCGATGGCGTCGTAGGAGTTATAGATCAGCTCGTCGAAGCCGAGCAGTTCCTGCATTCTCTCCCGGGAGATATTGAACCCGGAAGTGGTCAAAGCGGCGGAGCCCATGCTGCTGCGGTTGCAGTTGGCGTAGGCGGCCTGCAGACGGCGCACATCCCGGTCGAGCGAATCCGCCACCGCCATGATGTAATGAGCGAGCGTTGTCGGCTGCGCCTGCTGGGTGTGCGTGTAGCCGATCATGATCGTTTCGGCGTGTTCCTCGGCGAATGCGAGCAGTTGGCTTTTGAGGGCAAGCGCTCCCCGGATCGTCGTCTGGAGCTTCTCCCGGAGCACCATCCGGTAAATCGAGATGCCCATATCGTTGCGGCTGCGGGCCAGATGGAGATTGCCGGCGATGTCTCCGGCCGCTTCCAGCAGGTCGCTTTCCACTTGGAAGAACAGGTCCTCGAACTGTCCCGTGTACTCGGCTTGACGCAGCCCTTCCAGATTCAGTCCGCGGATCGCGTCCGCAATTTGCGACGCTTCCTCTTCGGTAACGAGCCCCTGGTCTTTAAGCATAATCAGGTGCGCTTTATTGATTGCCATCATCGGGCCGAGAAGACTTGCTTTCGCTTCATTGAAAGCGGGTTTAAGCACAGCTTCCGTATAGGTCAGCCCGGGAAAGACGGCGCCTTCTTCCTGTAAAATCTGTTCGCGGTTTCTCATGCGGTCCATTCCTCCTAGTGGTACTTTCTATATGTTTATGACAGGCAAGCGGTGTGGTTCAGGGAGCGGGCCGGCCTAGCCAGTTCGCAATGAGGGCGTTCATGTTGGCCGTGACCTCGCCTACAATCCAATCGCCCGCTTGAAGAGAAGTCTGACGGATGTGACCCGTGTAGCCCGCCCAGCCTTCCGGCGTGCCTTCCACCAATACGTAAGGCATCGGGGAAAGCGGAGGAGGCGGAGTCAATTCCGCATCTTCTTCCGATACATGAACCAGGTCGGGACGGAACGCTTTGACAGCGGACATTTCGTAAGGCCCGCCGTGTCCTCTTCCTGTCGTCCCTTGAAAAAATCCGAGCTTTTCCGGAGCGTCCGCAGCAGCCAGCTGCCACCAGTTGATCAGGAGAAAGCTTGCATCCTTCCAGCGGGAAGTTACTTCCTCGGCAACCGTCCTGGAGGCTCCAATGTTGCCGTCATGGGCGTTGAGCAGCACGATTCGTCTGAATCCCGAACGGCAGATGCCTTCCAGCACATCGCTCAAATACCGGTGAAACACGGCCGGATCGATGGATATGGTGCCGGGATAATCCCCCGTTTTGCCCGGACATGCCGTGTAAGGAATGGCCGGATAAACGAGGGGTTTTAACCCCGGGTCAATAAGTCCCGCGAAGCCTTGGGCGAGAAAAAAATCCGTCCCCAGCGGAGAATGCGGACCGTGGTACTCGAAGCTTCCCAGCGGAACGACCGCAAAGGCGGCATTCCTGAAAGCGGACTCGGCATGCCTTCCGTGGATATCTAGGGCCTTCATGTTGTCCCCTCCGGTTTCTTTGGTTTGTTCCTGCTGCCGGATCAAGCCGACCGCGATAGAACGGAGGATCGGAAGATCCCCCGCTGCGGTCTTTCTTCATTTAAATAAGGAGTGAATCATCGGGCTTTTTGAAATAAAAGAACGGTATAAGTTCAATTGCCAAGCTTACTGCTTCAAGCTGATCATGTTCACGAACATCCGGATGGAACCCGGAACAAGGCTCGGCATTTCACGGTACCAGACAAGCGAGCTGTACGTATACGTGCCTTTGCCGTAATCGGCGGACAGGAAGGTGCCCGTAAATTCTTTTTCGCCCGGATCGCCGTTGGAAATCAGTTCGGTGTATTCTTTACCCCACTCAGCCGGATTGTAGGCCGAACGGTCCTGAATCCAGTTCTGCCAGTCGGCGTCCGTAATTTTGTTCGGCGTATTGAAGATCTTGTGATCCGGCGCCAGCATGGTTACCTTCGAATTCTCGTCCGTTACCCTCCATTGAATGAGAGGCTGGCCGATTTTGATCGGGTACGGCGCGAGGTCCGGCGTCCATTTGTCTTCCGGCTTGTGATACTGAACGACCAGGTTGCCGCCGTTTTTCGCGTAATCAAGCAGACGCTGGTTGCTCGGAATCAGTTCCGGACGGAACGCGTAAGCGCGAATGCCGAGCACGATCGTATCGTATTGGGACAGATCCCCGAACTGGATCGCTTTCGCATCCAGGTTCGTCACGTTAACGCCTACCTGGCGCAGAACGGCGTCGATATTGTCAAAACCGCTGGAAACATAGCCGACTTTAAGATCCTTCGACACGTTAAGGTCAAAAGCTTGAATCGTTAAAGTCGCCGGTTTCACGTAATAAGTCGTTCCGATATGCGGGTACGTAATGACCTGCACCGTCCGGCTTGTGTCGGTCTGGCCTTCTTTGGCCACGGCGGAAATGTCCACCTTGCCCGGTTTCACGCCCTTCGGCGCTTTAACGGTAAACTCGATGGCTTTCGTTTCGTTCTTCGCCGCAAAGCTTACGTCCTGGGAAGCGGGCTCGACCGTCCAGCCTTCCGGAGCTTTCAGCGCAACGGTCGTTTTGGAAGCTCCCGGCGCGTAATTGCGGGCGGTTACTTTAACCGGTACGGCTTCGTCCGGCTTAAGCGTGTTGAACACGGCCGCTTCCGGGCTGAGGGTCAAGGACGTTGCCGGAAGAACGGCAACCGCATTGTCCGGTACCGCATGGACCGCTGCCTGCGTGCCGTAGGCTGTGTATGTAACATCAGCGCTGATGAGCGGCAGGGCGTACGGGTTGAAGTCGGCGACTTTCGCCGGAACGGTCACTTCGAACTCGGTTTTGACCGTCTGGTTGTAACCCAGTTTCTTGAACTCGGCGTCGCCCGCCGGCTTGGCTGTCCAGCCTTCGGGAACATTCAGCTTCATCGCGATGTCCGAGATATCCACGCTGCCGCCGCTGTGTGCGGTGACTGCCACCTTCGCCGTTTGTCCGGCTACAAGCTCGCCCGATACGGGCTTCACTTTAACGGTCAGAGAGGCCGCTTCCATGCTCGCTTTGTTAAGCTGATCGGTTTTCACCTGCAGCCTATGAAGGAGATCAGTTTTAACTGAAGAATCTAAAGTGGATTTTTCCACATTTTCAATCGCTGACTTCACGTCCGCCTTCATTTCATGAACCTCGCGTGCGACGTTCGCGAATTTAGGATAGGCGGCGATGACTTCATTGGCATCCTGCTGCAGGGTTTTCAGATCTTTGACGATCTTGTTGTCTTTGCCTTTGGTGTCCAGCTCTTTGGCAAGATCTTCGAACGTAAAGGAAATGCCGTCGAAGAGCGAGCTGCTTTTTGAAACGGCTGTCTTGTTATCCCCGGCGGTCCCTGCCAGCTTGTAATAAGAATTGCCGGGACCTTCATCTACATGGCGGCCCATGCCTTGGCTTTTGTGCATAAAACGCGATTCTTCCCCCAACTGCGAGTAGGAAGCTCCGTAAATTTCGTTATAGTCACCGACCGGAAGGGCGACATCGTAATCCTTGTCCGTGGCCGGCAGGTACAGTTTCTTCGGCTGCCATACGGCGAGGCCTTCTTTAAGCTGCGCCGGGAAAATAGCCGGATTGCCCGCGTCTTTGAACGCCCGTACCGTCAGAACGTTGATGGCCCGGTGATGACCGTGAGTGGAATCTTCGTTCAGGAAAGCGGGAATCAGGATGTCCGGCCGTTTCTGGCGGATTTGGCGGATCAACCGTTCGTAGGCGACGGATTCGCCCCACTTCTCCAGCGTTTCGTCCGGGCTTTTGGAAAAGCCGAAATCGTAGATCGGATCGTCGAGCTTCACGCTAAGGTTCGCCAGCGTAATGTTCGTGATTTTGGAAGCTTCCTGCAGTTCCCGGGTCCGGATAATGCCGAGGGCATTGCCGAGCTCGCTGCCGATTTCGTTCTGTCCGCCCTCTCCGCGGTTGGCGATGACACTGGAGGTGTCGACCCCTTGACCGAGAGATACATACGCGAGTGTAGCACTGTGCTCATCGTCGGGGTGAGCCCCCGTATTCATGGCACTGGCGATTGTGGTGAGCGGCTTGATTGATTTCCAGAGATCGACAACCCCTCTGTCGGCCGACGCTGTCTGCGGCGCCGCCGGTAAGGCGACGGTTCCGACAACCGTCAGCGAGACGGCGGCTGCCACCCACTTTTTCATCCATCTGTTTGCACTTGCTTGACTCAATCGCTTCTCCTCCTCAGGCGTAAAAGTGGCGGCAGGAATCCTGCATGACTCCCTGCCTTTATCAAAATCGCGGCGGACGCGGCGTTCCGCGGGGGAACGGCCGCGACCTTACGATAATGAACCGTAGCTCGGGTCAGATAGCGGACCCGGCGTTGCCGCCGGTCAGCTTCCTGGAAACGAAAAGAACGAGAATGATCATGACAATCTGCAAGACTCCGTAGGCGCATGCCGTACCGAATTCGAACGCGTACATGCGCTGGAAAATTTCAACCGACATAGGTGTCGTGTTATTCGTGTACAGAAGGATCGACGCTACGAACTCGCCGAGGCCCTCCACCATGGCCAGCAGCGTTCCCGCGAGAATACCGCTCAGGGCCATCGGGAAGACAACCCGCCGGAAGCTGTACCACCAGGACGCTCCAAGGTTGCGCGCCGCTTCCTCTACCGAGCTGTCCATCTGCATCAGAGTCGAGGATGTCGACCGGAAGATCAGCGGCAGATGACGGACGAAATAAGCGAGCGGTAAAATCCAGAAGCTGCCGATCAGTACCTGGTTGAACGAGAATACGTTCGGCTCACTGAAGGCCGTGATCAGGTTGACGGCTACGACCGTACCCGGCAGCGCCCATGGCAGCATGATCAGGATGTCGAGCAGCGTTTTGCCCTTGAATTTCATCCGGACGATAGCGTAAGCCGCCGCAACGCCGAAGAGCAGGTTGCCGATGGTCGCCACGAAGCTCATCTTGAAGCTGTTGGCGATCGGGCGCCATGTTTTCGGATCGGTAAACAGGTCTTTAAAGTGCTGGAGCGTATACTCCGGCGGAAGGACCTGGACCGTCCATGTACTGTCTTCGGAGAAGGAAAGCAGGACGATGACGAGAATCGGCAGCATCAGCACAAGAGTGGCGATAAAGGACAGCACCATCGCCGTGTACTTGCCCGCCTTGCTTTTCACTTCGGTCCGGTGGACGCTGACGCCTTTGCTCATGTTCTGATAGTTCCGCGCGTTCTGGTACCAGCGCATCATGATCAGGAACAGGATCGACACGATCGACAGCAGGGTCGATTGAGTCGCCGCCATGTCCAGGTCCCCGTTCGTTCGGGACAAGTAAATCTGCATGGTGAGCGTCCGGTCGATCCCGAACACGAGCGGCGCCGTATAGGACGCCATCGAGATCATGAAGACGAGCAGCGAAGCCGCGATAATGGCCGGCGTGAGCATCGGCAGGATGACTCTGCGCCAGATAAGCAGGCGTCCGGCGCCCAGATTGGCCGCCGCTTCTTCCAGCGACGGGTCCAGACCTCTGATAGCGGTGGACGCCGTCATATAGAAATAGGTGTACATCGTGAACGTATGGACGACGATGACCCCCCAGATGCCCTTAAGCGCAAGCGGCGCGTGATCCAGGTCAAAAAGCTTCTGCAGCGCGCGCGGGATAATGCCGCTGTCCCCGTACAGGAACGAGAAGGACAGCACCCCGATCAGGGGCGGAAGAGCCATCGGCACAATCGCGAGGACGGACAAAATTTTGCGTCCCGGAAACTCGTAGCGCTCCAGCAGGAACGCCATCGCGACACCGACGATACCGCAGGTGATCACGCTGAGTACGGAGATGTAAACGCTGTTCCACAGCGCTTCCAGATTCGATGTATGATCAAGACTGAAGAAGCGGGCATAATTTTTGAACGAAAAAGCCCCTTCCAGCTTCACACTCTGTAAAAACGTCTGAAAAAACGGATAAATGACATAGGCAAGCAAAATCAGAAACAACGGCGCGATGAGCACATAGACGAAGTAAGGCGACGTCGTGATCGTGGTCCATCGGCTGTTCGGACGGATGGCCGGCTGCTGCTTGGCTTGCGGTTTGTTCGTCTGCACGGGCGCACCCTCCTTATTCTACGAAATAGACGCTTTCCTTCGGGACGGCAAAAGCGATATCCTCATCACGGTGGCGCATGCGCTGGCCGGGGCCGATAAACATCGCTTTAATCGGCAGCGTGCCGACCTGCGCGACGTAGTTGACGCTCACGCCCGTAAATTCCGACATCAGCACTTTGCCGGCCAGAATGTTCTCCAGGCCTCTCTCCGAAGCCGCGGCCTCGCGGATCGATTCCGGACGGACCGAAACCGTCACCTTGCTGCCCTGTGCCAACCGGCACTCGGGCGAAGCGTTGGCGGCAAATCCCGTGATAAGCGTGTCGGACGAGGTTCGGACGTACACCGTGTCGCCTTCCAGGCGCTCCACGGTCCCTTCCCACAGATTCGACTCCCCGATAAAGGAAGCGACGAACCGGTTGACGGGACGGTTGTAAATGTCGTGCGGAGTGCCGATCTGCTGCACGACGCCGTCTTTCATGACCATGATCCGGTCGGACATGGACATGGCCTCGGCCTGGTCATGCGTGACATAAATCGTCGTAATGCCGAGCTCCAGCTGTAAGCGCTTAATTTCGAGGCGCGTCTCTTCCCTCAGCTTCGCGTCGAGGTTGGACAGCGGCTCGTCAAGCAGGAGAATATTCGGTTCGATCACCAAGGCTCGGGCCAGTGCCACCCGCTGCTGCTGCCCGCCGGACAACTGGTCGATTCTGCGGTCGCCGTATCCGTCCAGGTGGACGAGCTTCTGGGCGCGCGTCACCTTATCCATAATTTCCGCCTTGGACTGTTTGCGGACTTGGAGACCGAAAGCAATATTCTCGAACACGGTCATGTGCGGAAACAAGGCGTAGTTCTGAAACACCATACCGGTGTTGCGTTTGTTCGGAGGCGTATACGTCACGTTGTTCTCGCCGAACATGATCCGTCCCTCCGTCGGATAATAGAAACCGGCGATCATGCGGAGCGTTGTCGTTTTGCCGCAGCCGCTGGGTCCGAGAAACGTGAAGAATTCGCCCGGCTGGATGTGGATGTCGACGTTTTCAACGCCGCGTGCGCCGTTAAACTGTTTGCTTACTTTATCGAGCTTGACTTCTATCAAGTGGAATCCCTCCTAGAAAGTAAAACTTCCCTACCTATCCGTACGTCTCTCCCGCCGGCACAAAGGCACAAATCGTATCATGTGCCCGGCCTAAACGGGCCCGGATGGGGCTTCCCCCACCCGGATCTGTCAGGCTTCGGGCTTTATTTCTTGCCTTTGCCCTTAATGTTTTCATCCCAGTACTGCATCCACTCTTTTTCTTTGGAGGCCAGTACTTTCCAATCGAGCTGCAGCGGTTTCGTTTCGATTCCTTTCAGCCAAGCCGGGAATTCATCCTTGTTGATGTCCGTCCGAGTCGGGATCTGGAACAGCTTTTCCGCTTTCTTCTTCAGTTCTTCTTTATCGAAAAGGAACTCGTAAAATTTCTTGGCGGCGTCCATGTTTTTGGCGCCTTTGACAATACCCACTCCGTCTACGAGGATCGGAGCGCCGCTGGCCGGATAAATGAAATCGAACGGCTGCTTTTTCATTTCCTTCTGAATCAGGATATCTTGGAGGTTCCAGAGGGAAAGCGTACCTTCCTGACGAGCCATTTTCAGATACAGGTTGGTCGGATCCTGCGTGTATTCCTTCGTGTTCGCGTCCAGCTTCTTGAGCCAGTCGTAGCCCTTCTGCGGATCCGCAGGGTCCTGGCGGTAAATCATAGAGGAATAGATCGTGCGCATCGTACCGGACGCCATAACGCCGCGGATCAGAAGCTTATCTTTATATTTCGCGTCCAGCAGCTCATCCCAGTCCTTCGGAGCATCTTCTTTCTTCAGCGCCTGGGAGTTGTACATGATCACTTCGGGCAGGAGCATTTCGCCGTACCAGCGGTCCTGGGCGTCTTTGTTCTCGGCCGCGACGTTATCCGCGAAGGTCGGCTTATACGGCTCAAGAAGACCTTCCTCGGCTCCGGTTATGAAAGAGGACTGTGTGCCTCCCCACCAGAAGTCCGCCTGGGGATTCGATTTCTCGCCGCGGATACGCTCCAGAACCTGCTGGCCGCCCATCGTCATGACTTCCACGTCGATGCCCGGATTCTTTTCTTTGAATCTCGGCAAAATTTCGTCTACCACGTTCTTGTCGCGGGCGGTGTAAATCACGAGCTTCTGGGAACCGGAAGCGGCTCCTCCGCCGGCGCCTTCGGCACCCTTCTTCGCACCGTCGTCACCGCCGCCGCAGGCCGACAGGCCGACAGCCATTGCCGCGATAAGAGTCAAACTGGTCCATTTGGTCATCTTCTTTTTCACTTGTACTCCCCCTAGTTCTAGATTGTATCGTTTAATCCGCGCCGGCAGATCCGGAGGATCTGGCCGGCTGGGCGGACGGAAACGCTTCCAGCACACTGTGGACGGCCCCCAGCAAACCTGCCCGCTCCCTCAGCCCCGCCAGTTGGATGTCCGGCAGCACCGGAACCCACTGCGCAAGCAGCTCGCGGATGCGGGCCAGGCCGCTTTCGCTCAGATGAACCATTTCGCCGCTCAGAATGAGCAGCTCCGGGTCCAGCACACTGACGGTATTAGCGATCCCGGACGCCCAATGGATGTAAACATCTTCGAGCAGCGTCCGGGCTTGGCGGCTTCCCTGATCCGCCTGTTCGCCCAACTGCCGCAGGATGCTGCGCCCCGGATCGACGGTCAGACCGGCAGCCTTCGCTTTGTCGCCGATGCCGATAACGGAGTAGTTCTTCTCGAAAACGCCGAATTCGCCTTGTCTGCGGAGCCGGTCGCCGCCGATAAGCATGTAGCCGATTTCGCCGGCAGCCTCTTTGCTGCCTCTGTAAAACTGCTTGTCGATGATAATCCCGGCCCCGATCCCGGTGCCCACATACATGTAGACCAGGCTGGAAACCCCCGAGCCGGCGCCCTCGTAAAATTCGCCCATCGTCATCATATTGACGTCGTTGTCGAGAATAACGGGAATGCCGAGCCGTTCTTCGATTTCCTTCCCGACCGGCAGGTTCATCCAACCCGTGCTCGGCGCGTAGCTGACGGTGCCGCTGCGCTTCTGTGTAATACCCGGCAGGCCGACGCCGATCCCGATAACGCGGTCGCGGCCGAACCCGCTTTTCTCAAGCAGCGTATCCAGGTTAGTCTTGAGCGCTTCCAGAGCGGAATCGCCGTCAACCGGCTGCTCCAGGCGGGTATGCACATGATGCAGCAGCTCGCCTTTCATATCGGCAATGGCCATTTCCAGCTCACTGCCTTCAAAAACGGCCCCGACGACCGTATACGCCTGAACGTTGTATTCAAGGAGAATCGGCTTGCGCCCGCCCTTCGACTCCCCGGTTCCCACTTCATGAATAAGTCCTTCATGGATCATTTCGTCCACGAGAGAGGAGACGCAGGGTCTGCTCAGCTTGGTCCGGACCGACAATTCGGCTCTCGACAAGCGGGGATGCTGGCGCAGTTGGTACAGAATGCCTTCCCGGTTCATTTGCTTTACTAATTTCGTATTTCCCGTTTTCCCCTTGCCGATCACAAGCCCAATCACCACCTTACTTAGTTAAAATGACTAACAAACTAATTAAATCAAGTATATGTATACGTTTACATGATGTCAATATAAAAAGTGAAATTAGTCATAGAAAATAAGTTTTAATCGTATTATTATTAATAATTTCATATATTTTTATCCCTTTTCAACCTTAAAAAGCGCTTATTCTTCCCTTCAGTTTATTTCCTTTTCCGCCTCCTTATGCGTCCGCGTCAAAAAGCCCGCTGCAGCCGCAGCAGGCTTTCGTCTTCCTTACGCTTACTTCTCCGTACCGTGACTGAGGTTGTTCTGGGCCGTGTGCTTGACGTTTTTGGCCTCCATCTCCTCGGCAAATTCCGCGTTTACTTCGTACTTTTTGCCTTTGGTCGCTTTCGAAACCTTCGCCATGTTCATCACCCCCGCCCGGTTGTCGATTTCCTCTGTTCCGGCCTCCGCCGCAAACGGACGGTGAACCGGAATACTTAAAGCGGCACTGCTCAGTGCTGTTTGTTCGGGAGCCGTTTTTCCGGGCGGTTTTTGCCTTGTGTCCTCCGGTTGCGTTCGTCTTTACGCTGAGTGTCATGCAGTTTGCTGATGAAGTGACTATCCATCTCCGCAAGCCTCCCCGAGAAATAAGTTTCGTGAAGCCGTCTTAGTATGTCCGGGCTTAAGGGGGAAGCATGCCGGGTCCCGCGAAAAAAAGAAAAAGAGCACCTCCCGGCGCTCCTCGGTTCTCTATACATATAAGTGCTTGTCCGTTTAGGAAAGATCTTAAGCTTCCGCTTCCAGTCTCATGGCCATGTCAACCAGAACCGCGCGCGCTTCCGGCTTCGTTTTCACTTCGTTGTAAAGCTTCTCGAAAGCCGCTTTGTTTTCTTTGAACTCGCCTTCGTTCTTGATCGTGAAATGACTCCACTCGATCAGACGGTTCTCCGCATGGCGAAGCTCATTGAAAGCTTTATGGAAACCGCTGCGTTCAATCGCATCTTCCATTTCTTTCTGACCGATTTCCGCACCGTTTTGTCTCATGTCGTTCAGTTTCTTGTCAGCCTGCTGGCTGGCTGCGAGAAATTGTTCTTTGGCCGCCAAATAATCGATTTGCGCCCTGGCGTATTTACGTTTCATCAATAACAGTCCACCTTTAGCATGATTTCCCCGATAGCGCTTGCAGGGGGAGTTTTCTTCTACCAGATTCTATTGTAACAAAATTTTTCTGGAAACAAAACCGATTTCGCCCTTCCAGTTCTTCCGGTCCTTCCGGGGTGGACAGACATTTTCGCTGCCGGCGCCGCATACCCTTTAATCATCGCATTCGGCAGTCTTCTCGAAAGGCTCGCTTAGAACGTATTTCGAAAGGGTGAATATCATGTGCGGAATTACAGGATGGATAGACTGGCGCAAAGATCTGACCACATCTTCATCCATTCTCGAAAATATGACGGAAACCTTGGTCCACCGCGGTCCTGACGCTTCCGGCACGTGGATATCCGGCCACTGCGCCCTGGGGCACAGACGGCTGAGTGTCATGGACCCGCTTAACGGCGCTCAGCCCATGATCCGCAAGGACGGGGACCGGACGTACTCCATCGTATATAACGGGGAATTGTATAACGCTCCCGAGCTGCGCAGCGAGCTGGAACACCGGGGCCACCGGTTCGCGACCTCCTGCGACACCGAAGTTCTGCTGGCCGCTTTCGTCGAATGGGGCCGGAGCTGCGTGGAGCGGCTGAACGGCATCTTCGCGTTCGCGGCCTGGAACGAACAGGAGCAGACCTTGTTCCTTGCCCGGGATCGTCTTGGCGTCAAGCCTCTATTCTACAGCCACACGGACGGCGCCTTCCTGTTCGGCTCGGAGCCGAAGGCTATACTCGCCCATCCGGATATCAAAACCGAGGTAGGCGCCGAAGGCCTTGCCGAGATTTTCGCCGTCGGACCCGCGCGCACGCCCGGTCACGGCATTTACCGCAACCTGGCCGAACTGAAGCCGGGCCATTTTATGGTTTACGACCGCAGCGGGCTGACGATCCGTCCTTACTGGAAGCTTGAAAACCGGCCCCATACGGAAAATGTGGAGGAAACGGCGCTCCATATCCGCGAGCTCCTGGCCGACACCGCCCGGCGCCAGCTCGTCTCGGACGTCCCGGTCTGCACCCTGCTTTCGGGCGGGCTGGATTCCAGCGCGCTGACGACACTCGCCGCCCATCATTACCGGGACAGCGGCAGCGGCGTGCTGAATACGTACTCCGTCGATTATGCCGACAACGACAAGAACTTCAAGGAGAACGCGTTCCAGCCCAACTCCGACGCCCCGTGGATCAAGCGGATGACGGAGTACCTCGGCACGGAGCATCATTACATCGAGTTCGACACGCCTGAACTCTTCGAATCGCTCCGCACCGTCGTACTCGCCCGCGACACGCCCGGAATGGCCGACATCGACGGCTCTCTTTACCTGTTCTGCCGCGAAATCAAGAAAGGCGCCACCGTGGCGCTTTCCGGCGAAGCGGCCGACGAGATCTTCGGCGGCTACCCCTGGTTCCACCGGGAAGACGCCCTTAACGCGAACACGTTCCCGTGGTCGCTTTCGCTGCCTCAGCGGGTCGGTATTCTGTCGCGCGATTTCGCCGACTGGATCAAGCCCGAGGCATACGTCCGCGGCCGCTACGAGCAGGCGCTGGCCGAGGTGCCCCGTCAGGCGGGGGAAACGCGGGAGCAGAACCGGATGCGGGAGATGTCTTACCTGAACATCACCCGCTTCATGCCGACCCTGCTTGACCGCAAAGACCGGATGAGCATGGCCGTCGGGCTCGAGGTCCGGGTTCCCTTCTGCGACCACCGGCTCGTGGAATACGTGTGGAACATCCCGTGGGATATCAAAACGGCGGGTGAGCGTGAAAAAGGCATCCTGCGGAAGGCGCTCGTAGGCGTACTGCCGGAAGATGTGCTGGCCCGCAAAAAAAGCCCTTATCCCAAAACGCACAACCCGAATTATGCGACCGCGGTCAAACAACAGGCGCTTGAAATTTTAAGCGATCCCTCGTCGCCGCTTCTTCCTTTTGTGGATGCCAAAACGCTGCGCGCCATGGCGGCTCCGGGAGCCGAATCGACCGAGTTCCCCTGGTTCGGCCAGCTCATGTCCGGTCCGCAAATGTTCGCGTATCTGATCCAGGTGGACACGTGGCTGCGCGAATATAAGGTATCGATCCGTTAAGGTTCTTCCCGCACGTCTGTCTATGCGTGTCTAAACTTACATCTGTTTAAACGCAAACCGGTTTCCAAGCGCACCGGGAACTTCAAAAAAACCTCCAGCCCCCATCTCAATGGCACTGGAGGTTTTGAACGTTTCACCCGAGCTCGGGAGTTTCTGTATCTCTTCCTCTTCCTCTGCCGCAGCCTCTTCCGCAACCGTTGCCGGACCACGCCTTCGTGTCCGCATTCCGAGTCCGTGCTCCCGGTCCCAGCGCCGAATCTCCGGCCTAATCGAGCCAGCCGTTCTTCTCGGCCGCGGCAATGGCGTCGATCCGGTTCTTGGCCTCCAGCTTCTGGATCGCCTCCGACAAGTAATTGCGGACCGTGCCGCCCGAAAGGAACAGACGCGACGCAATCTCCCCGGACGAAAGCCCCTCTCTGGCAAGCTTGAGCACCTCGCGCTCCCGTTCCGTCAGCGGATTCTCGGCTTCCCAGAACGTGAGCGCCAGCTCCGGGCTGACCGCGCGCCTGCCCGCCTGCACATCGCGGAGCGCGGCAGCAAGCTCGCTTACCGGCGAATCTTTGAGCAGGAAGCCGCGCGCTCCCGCACGCATGGCCCGCTGAAAATAGCCGGATCGGGAAAAGGTCGTCAATATAACGACTCCGCACGGATCCTTGCTTTTCTGGAGCGCCTCGGCCACATCAAGGCCCGACATTTTCGGCATCTCAATATCCATGATGCAAAGATCCGGCCGGAGCGTACGGATCATCTCCAGCGCTTCCGCGCCGTCCGCCGCCTGGCCGATCACTTCGATATCGTCCTCCAAATCCAGCAGGGCGCTCAGCGCTCCCCGGAGCATGCCCTGATCTTCCGCGACAATGACCTTCATTCGCCGCCCGCCTCCTTTTCTCCCTTTTTGGTCACTTTAGGAATCGTAAAAACGACCCGGGTGCCCCGGCCGGCCGCCGATTCGAACGTGCAGTGCCCGTCCACCAGCTTAAGCCGCTCTTTCATGCCTCTGAGCCCGTTCGTACCCAAGTCCGGCTGCCTTTCGTCCCTCTCGAAGCCGACTCCGTTATCCGACACGATCAGCCTGTACCCCTCCTCATCGGAGGCCCATTCCACGATACACACCTTCGCTTTGCTGTGCTTGACGACGTTCGTCACCGCTTCCCGCAGGCACATGCCGAGAATGTTGCCGATCAGCGGGGGAGCTTCGTCTTCGGCGCCTTCTCCGGCTTTCAATTCCAGCACAATGCCGCCCGCCGCAAGAATCTGCTTGGCCCGGTCGAATTCTTCCCGGATCGTGACCATATTCATATCCGATACAAGCTCGCGCACCTGTTTGAGCGCCGCCCGCGAGGTCGCCTGGATATCCTGAACTTCCCGGACCGCTTTCTCCGGATTTTTCGGAATCATTTTCTCCGCCAGTTCGCCCTTGAGCGTGATGAGAGACAAAGTATGCCCGAGCGTATCGTGCAAATCGCGGGATATCCGCTGGCGTTCCTCGATTTTGGACAGACGGGCAATTTCTTCGTTAGCCAGTTGAAGTTTGCCCCGGAGCTCCTTCGACCTGCGTCCGATGCGCATCGCAACCGGCATGATCAGGATAATGATAAGAGCCGGAAGAAGCTGCAAAAACAAATCGACATCGTTCATTAACTTGTAGTGCCAGCCTACCGCCACGAACATCAGAAACAAACCCGCTATCGCGGCGGCCATCTGCCTGACGCTCCGCAGCATCCCGATCACCGGTGACGGATAAAACGCCAGGTAAATAAAGTTCTCGTTGTACCGGATCGCCAGAAAGCCGATAACGATAGTCTGAAACAGAATGAACCAGTACCTTCCCGCCGCCTGGTTAAAAGAAGTCAAATAAGCCGCCACAAAGGCGATAAGCAGTCCCGAACCCAGTATTTTTTCCGGAAAAGGAAGCTGCAGAACCGAAACGACCGGAAAGATCAGATACACCAGCCAGATGATCGTAAAAATAAAAGGTGGCCCCTCGCGGGGCCTTGCCGGTTGCCGACGAAACATTTAAACCGCTTCCTGTCTCTTGATGATATAGGAAGATAATATCACAAATACGACGACGTACACAGCCAGAATAAGCACGCCCGTCCAGTCGATCGAACCGCCTCCGATCAAATTCCAGGCTCCCTGCCCCAACCGGTAGGTCGGCGTGAACTTGGCGATCGTCTGAAGAGTCCCGGACATGGACGCGGTCGGGAACCATAACCCGCCCAAAATGGATAGACCCATATACAGAATCATCGTCAGCACCTGAACCACATCGGGGTTGCGCATGGAACCGAGCAGCGTACCTAGAGCCATGAACGAGAAACCGCCGATCCAAATCCAGAGGAAGCTTTCGATCCATACGGAAACCGGCAGATCAACCTGTTTGCCGAGCCCTCCGATAATAAACATCATCAGAATGATAAATAAATTAATAACGCCTTGAGCGGCTACCTTCGATACCATGTAAGACCAGGAAGGCAGCGGCGTAATGCTGAGCAGGCGGACCCAGCCCTGGGTGCGTTCCCTTGAAATCCGCTGGGCAAAGGAAGTCAGGCTGGCGCCGATAACGCCATATACCGTCATGGACATGAGATAGTAGGATGTCCAGTCCACACTGCCGATCTTCGTATCGCTTCCCATCGTACTCGTAAACAGAAAATAAAAGGCCACCGGCATAACGATCGAAAAGAAAATAAATCGTTTGTTACGGAAGGTGCGCAGCAGCTCCGCGCGGCACTGGGCCATAGTCGCTTTCAGAATCGTCGCATTCATATTCGTTATCTCCCCTTCAGCCTGCATTCGTATTTTGAATTAAAGTCTGGAAGGCGTCTTCCAGTCCGCCGCTTCGAACTTCGATATCTTTCATATCGATGCGTTTGTCGATCAGCGCGGTAAGCAGCCGGTCCGTGTCCGGTCCGAACATTTCGACGCGCCGTCCGTTCCACTTGATATCGCTGACTCCCGGGAAAGCCCTCAGCAGATCATGCGTAACCCCCGCGCCCGCTGTAAAAGAAATGACTCTCCCCGTCGTTTCCGCTTTAATCTCGCTCGGCGTCCCGTCCGCAACCAGCTTGCCGTTATTGATCACGACGACTCTGTCGGCCAACTGATCCGCTTCCTCCAGATAATGAGTCGTCAGAACGACGGTTTTTCCTCTTGCGGCCATGGCGCGGATCGTATCCCAGAACAACTGCCGGGATGTCACGTCCATGCCGACGGTCGGTTCGTCCAGGAAAATAATTTCCGGGTCTCCCGCCGCGGCCATTGCGAAGCCCAATCTGCGCTGCTGTCCGCCGGAAAGAGCCGAGGCCATCTTATTCCGCTCGGCTTCCAGGCCGGAGATGAGCAGAAGCTGCTCCAGCGAGAGCGGATTCGCGTAATAATGGCGGAACAGGTCGATCGTCTCGGCTACTTTCAGATTGTCGATCACGCTGACATCCTGAAGCATGGCTCCGATCCGGTCCCTAACCCGCTGGTCTTTCGGATGGCCTCCCAGCAGCTTGACGGTCCCGCTCGTAGGCTCCTGAAGGCCGAGAATCATCGAAATCGTGGTGGTCTTGCCCGCCCCGTTCGGACCGAGCAGTGCGAGCACCGTTCCTTGTTCCACGGTCAGCGTTAACCCGTCGACCGCCTTTTTGCCTTTAAATTGTTTCGTAACCTGCATCAATTCGATAGCTGTTGTCACAGGGGTTCAGCTCCTTCTGTTATGTGGTCTTTCCGTTTCATCGTTCATCGTTTCGTTAAGCTCTTTAACCTGAATCCATCATACCGCGCGGCGGATTTCCTCCCTACCTACAACCGTAACCTTTTCCGGATGACAATTGTCACCTTCGTCCGCCGGACCCGCTATGACATGTGAAACAACGAAAAAACCGGTTCCGAATCGAATCGGAAACCGGTTTGGTTCGTGTCCGCCAAGCGGACACGTTGTTTATTCGGTTAAGTCAAGCGGCCGGAATGGCGCTCGAAAAACTGCTCGAGCGCCGCAGCCCGGTGGCTGATCGCGTTTTTCTCTTCGAGCGGCAGCTCCGCCATCGTCACTCCCCGCTCCGGCAGATAAAACAGCGGGTCGTAGCCGAACCCGTCCGTGCCGCGCGGCTCCGCGATAATGACACCCTCGCAGGTCCCCTCCGCCTCGAGCGTGTCCCCGCGGAGCGGGTCGACCAGCGCCAGCGCGCATACAAAGCGCGCGGTGCTCAGCACCTGCGGCGCAGCCGCGTCCGCGGCCTTCGGGCCGTCCGGGAGGCCCGGCGCCCGTGCGGCGCCGCGGTCCGCCGCGGACGGCTCGCCGGCGGACGCCGCCTGCCCGGCAGCGCCGGGCCCGGGCCGTCCGGTTGCGGCCGAGACCGCGCCAAGCTCGCGCAGCAGCTTGGCGTTGTTCGCCGCGTCGGCGGCGTGCTCGCCCGCATACCGGGCGGAGTATACGCCCGGATCGCCGCCGAGCGCGTCGACGCACAGCCCGGAGTCGTCGGCCAGTACCGGCAGGTTCAGCCTGCCTGCAATCGCCGACGCCTTGATCCGGGCATTCGCCGCGAAGGTCGCGCCGTCCTCGACGATGTCGGGCATATCGTCGAAATCGTCGAGGCTGCGCACTTCCTTGCCGAAGCGGGCGAAATAATGGGCAAACTCGCGCACTTTACCCTTGTTGCGCGTGGCGATCACCACGACGCCGGAAGCGGAAAGATCAGGCACGGACACCCGCTCCGATCAGGCCGCTTACGCGTCCAAGCGCTTTTTTCTGCTCCTCGACCATTGTGTAGACGCCGCCTTCGGCCAAGGCCAGCAGGGTGTTCAGCTCCTCGCGCGAGAAAGGCGCCTCTTCTCCCGTCCCCTGTACTTCCACGAACTTCCCGGTTCCGGTCATGACCACGTTCATATCGACGTGCGCCTGGGAATCTTCCGTGTACATCAAGTCCAGCAGGGGCTTGCCGTTCACGATCCCGACGCTGACGGAGGCAAGGTAATCCGTAATCGGCAGCTTGCTCAGCTTGCCGCTGGCCACCAGCTTCTCCATGGCAAGCGCCATTGCTACGAAGGCTCCCGTGATGGAAGTCGTTCTCGTCCCGCCGTCCGCCTGGATCACATCGCAGTCGAGCGTTACGGAACGCTCTCCGAGCGCTTCCAAGTTAACGACGGAGCGCAGCGCGCGTCCGATCAGCCGCTGGATTTCCATCGTGCGGCCGCCGAGCTTTCCTCTGGCCGCTTCTCTCTGGTTGCGGACCTGGGTAGCGCGCGGGAGCATCGAATATTCGGCGGTTACCCAGCCTTTGCCCTGGCCTTTCATAAAGGGAGGAACACGCTCTTCCACGGTTGCGGTACAAATGACTTTCGTCTCCCCGACTTCTATTAGAACCGAACCTTCGGCATGTTTGATATAGTGCGGCGTAATTTTCATCGGTCTTAGCTGGTCATTCTGTCTTCCATCGGCTCGCATTCTGTATCCTCCTGTACGATCATAGCATCCATTTCTATCCTTCCTATTGTAGCAAACAAAGGAGCCGAGCAAAAGCACCGCGGGTTTCGACGAAAAAAGGGAGAGCTCTTCTCTCCCCTCAAACCTCCGTAAGGTCCGACAATGCGGCTTTCCCGACCTAAGGACCGGAAGCCAAGTTTTAAAAACGTCCGCCCCGCTTTGCCCGGAAGTTCCCCCTAGAGGGGTTAGGAGCCGCATAACGGCGCTTGCCCCCGGATCTCCCGATGTGGGTTAAGGCGTCGCATAACGGCAGGCCACACCGCTTTGCACCCTCCGTTTACGCTTGGGCTTCACGAAGCCCCGCGTTTCGGCCTGTCACGCGGCGGACTCCCCCTCGGCTAAACCTTTTACAGTTTTTCCGGGTTCGGGTTCAAATGAAGCGGCCGGGAGACGGGCTGGCTGTAGGTTTGGGAATCGGAGGTTTCCACCTTCGGACTGCCGTTCACCGTTATTTGAACTTTGGCGGCGTTCGTATTTTCCGTCAGAGACAAAATAACCGACTGGAGCCCGTCCGCGGGCGCTTTTTTGTTACCGTCCAGAAGCTGGTCGGAGAAGTTTACCGTCAGCACCGTGTCCGACGTCTTCTTCACATCCAGCACCTTGGCGGAAGCGTTCAATACCGGCTGCAGGCCCTTCGACGTGTTGGGGCCTTTCAAAAGTTCGTCCATGACCGCCTTGGCGACGTCATCGGTCCTTTTTACCAGGCGTGTAACCGGTACATAATATTTGCCGTTTTGCGCCGTTGCATTCGTAAAGTACAGCGTCACCGGCGTGGACTGGCCGTAATCGACCCCTTCCTGCTTCTCCAGGTTAATGCCGATTTTGCGCGAAAGCGGTTCGTCCAGCGGCGTGCGGGCCACCGGCATTTCCTTAAGCTCCTGCCCGTTTATTTTGATCTTCACCTGCTCGACGGTTGAAAAACCGGTCATGGCCCAGGTGATCCCCTCCATGATTTTGCGTTCTTCCTTGGCGTCGTATTTTTTGAAGGCCTGGTTGAAATTGACCGTGGCCAGTTTATCCTTTATGTCCACCGTCAGCGTAGTCCCTTCGGGCAGCAGAGAGGCAAACCCGGCGGGAAGCTGGCTTTCGCCCGGGCCTTTGGCCACCATATATTCCAGCGTGGTCTTCGCCACCGACTGTGTCTTCGGCAAATCCAGACTGACCGGAACGACGAAGCCTTTCGGATCTTTCGCATAGACGGTCATTTTGGCGGTTTGCGACGTTTTGGCGCCTGCGTCCGCTCCGGTTCCCCCCGTACCGGTTCCCGTCTCCATCGCGGTTTCGGTACCGGGCGGCGGAGCGTCGATCGGTTTGGACTCCGACCCCCACATACCACATCCCGTCCCGAGAATCGCGATCGCTCCTGTCATGGCTGCCGCCTGAAGCCAGCGTACCTTTCTCATTTCCATCCCCTCCTGTTCGTATGTGCCTTGCGCAAAGGTTCGGCATGACCTGGGGCCCGCCGCCGGCAGCGCCTTCTTTCGGGAGTTTCCTGCCGGTCCGGATGACGTTTGTCCTTCGTACTCCTATGTATACAGGGGGCCTGCCTGCTTTATGCCCGAGTTGTCCGAAAAAACGGGACAATTTCCGGGCTTGTTCCCTTTCCGTCCACCTTTTCCAAAGACAAATCCGTTCCAAAGCGATACTCTTTCCTAAAAAAAGGGTATACTAGGGTATCTGCTTTCATTTGACAACGGAGGAGAAGCCCATCGTGAAATATTCCCTGGATAGTGAAAAAGTAGCTTCGGCTACCCGCGAGCTGCTTGAAAAAAGAGGCGTTCAAACGTCTCAAATCGCCGAACTGACCTATTTTCTGCAAAAAGATTATTTCGAATCGCTGACCCTGGAGCAGTGTCTGGCGAGCGTGGAATCCGTCCTGGCCAAAAGGGAAGTACAAAACGCCGTCCTGACCGGCATTCAGCTGGACATGCTTGCGGAAGAAGGCAAGCTGATCTCCCCTCTGCAGGAGATGATTCAGCATGACGAAGGCTTGTACGGCTGCGACGAGATCCTTGCCTTGTCGATCGTGAACGTTTACGGGAGCATCGGATTCACGAATTTCGGCTATATCGACAAGCTGAAACCGGGCATCCTGAAAAAGCTCAATGATAAAAGCACCTACGAAAAGCATACGTTTCTCGACGATATCGTCGGCGCCATCGCCGCTGCCGCGAGCTCCCGCATTGCCCACCGCAAGCAATCGGAAGCCGAAAAGAAAGGCGACGCTCCCGGGAGCTGAGAGGCCTTTCCTAAACCGGGATGTGTTCCCCCGTTATACGGCGCCAAACACCGTGCGCTGCGGGGAGCCGCGAGCAGTGTGAGAAGACGAACAGCTTAGGGGGAAACGGAATAGAGCGGACGAACAGTCCGTCAGAGTTGTTTTCCGGCTGTCGTCAAGGACGCTCCGAATAGAGGAGCCGACACAAAAAGGGAACCCCATGACGGCGGTTCCCTTTTCCATTTCCCTTTTTCATCCCAAGATTGCCGAGGCTTCCCTCTTGTCCGTTCCCCTTACATACGCAGCATGCAGCTTCCTGTCCGGTCACCGGTATCTCCGGGCAACGATATATTCCGCCGCCGGAAGGAGCACGATACCCAGTCCCAGTAAAATCAGCACAGCCATATTATCCCGGCCGAAAGCCAGTTTTTCCACTATACAGACGATTAGGGAAGCGGCAAGCATAATGAAATAGGCCGCTTTGGCGCTAACGAAAGTAATGTGCCTGCCCATCTCTTCCTCCTGCGTAATGCCTTCCCCGTCCTCCTTGTTCCCCCAGGTCAGAGCGCCGAACATCGCGGCCAGGGCAGCCGCTATGCTCGTTAATTCGCTCGTTCCGACCGGTTCTCCGGACGCGTACTTTTTAAGCGTAAATCCGATGACAACCAGTGAGGTAAGTCCGAAACCCGCAGCAATGAGCCGCTGCTTCGATGTTTTCCGTCCGGTCACAGTTTCCGCCTCCTTGTATACTGCCGTTTTACGTGTCTTTGTCTGCCTGGAACAAGTCATCCACCGTGACGCCCAGCGTACGGGCCAGATGAAAAGCCAGTTGGAGACTCGGATCGTACTTGTTGTTTTCAATGGCATTAATGGTCTGTCTGGACACGCCGCACGCTTTGGCGAGATCTTCCTGAGACAGCCTGATTCGTTTGCGCAGCTCATGAATCCGATTTTCCATAGCAGACTCCAATGTCAAAATGTTTTTACATCTTGATTGTAAAAAGAAGCGTTGGAAATGTCAAATATTTTTTACATAAAGCATGTACAGCGGTGCATAAAAAACGGACCCCCTTACCGGAGAGTCCGCTGTATGGTTGTTTGTTTGGGCACTGGAAACACCTAAATAGGAATGCCCCCGATGCGAGGGTTCGCAGTGAAACCAGAAACGAGCTTGTACGGCATAGGCACCGTCCGCGATCAGCTCCGTCTTTACGAAGCCTCACGAAGCATCGCATCGCCACGCTTGAACTCCGCGAGAAAACGCGAGGGACGGGCGACCGCTCAAAACCGCGCCTGGTACACGATGATCCCTTCCCTCTCGCTCTCGGCCGCTCGGCCGTCAAGCGCAAGGCGCACCGTATGCGCAATCGTCTCCGCCATGGCGAAGCGGAGCTGATGCAGCGTAAGCCGGTCGCCGAACGTATCGCGGCAGAGCGCGTAAGCCGTCATCGGCTCGTGCAGCTTGTCCGCCATGAGCGCAAGCCGCTCCTCGTGATGGCGGACAAGCTCTTCCGCCCGCTGGCCGAAGGCGGCGAAGGGCGACCGGTGGCCCGGGTACGCCATTTCGACGGGCAGCGGGGCGATCTCCCGCAGGCTGCCCATGTACGCGCCGAGCGGGTCGTCTTCGACGCCCGGCATAAAGCTCACGTTCGGCGAAATTTGCGGCAGCACATGATCGCCGCAGAAAATCTCGCGCGTCTGTGCGTCGTAGAAGCACAGATGCCCGGCCGCATGTCCGGGCGTCTCGATCGCTTCGTACACTGCGCCGCCCAGACGCACGCGGTCTCCCGCCCGCAGCGCGGTCAGCTGCGGCTGCGGCGAAACTTGCGGGACGAAGCTGTCCATATGCTTCGCCAGCTCCCCGCACAGCGCGGCATCCATGCCGTGCCGCGCGAAAAGTCCGGTCAGCAGCGATGTCATCGGCTGACCGTCGCCCCACAGGAGCCGCACCTGACCGATGCCGGTTTCCGACAGGTAAACCGGCGCGCCCGTGCGCTCCTGGAACCAGCCCGCCATCCCGTAGTGGTCGGGATGGTGGTGGGTCAGTACGACCTGCGAGATGCGGTCGTACCCGAAGCCGAGCCCCTCCAGCGCTTCGTTCCACAGCGCCTCCGCGGCTTCCGTGCGCAGGCCCGGATCGATCACCGTCAGGCTCCCGTCCGGCTCCCTAAGCAGATAGCTGTTGACCCATCGCAGGGGAAAAGGCAGAGGGACTTTGATCTGCCAAAGCCCCTCCCGTAAAGCGATGACCGTTGTTGAATGACTCATTGCAGGCTTTCTCCTTCCCTTCCTCCGACAAAAATCATCCGGGGAGACGACTCCCGGTCGTAATCCTTACCGTCATAGCTGCCGTAGATCCGGTCGACCCGCAAACCCGCCGCGTACAGCATATCGACAAAAGCCTCGCAGCTGTACAGGCGCACCTGTTCCGAATAATGCCGCGGGCCGTCCTGTTCATCCGTGATGCAAATTTGTTTGCGGACATACCCGTTCTCGATGGAGCGTGTCTCTTCTATAAAAAGGCCGTTCTCCTCGCGGCTTGAATGGGGAACGAGGTTCGTTTTGACATAAGCGGGATTTAAATAGTCAATAATAAATTTCCCGTCCGGCCGCAGAAGCCGTTCGATTTCCGACAACACCAGGCGGTTTTCTTCCTCCTGCTCGAAGTATCCGAAGGAAGTGAACAAATTGACCACGGCGTGAAAAGATTCCTCGCTCGGAACCCGCCGCATATCTCCGTGCAGCCAGGTTACCCGCTCCTCCGGGTCCTGCTTCCGCGCCTCCCCAAGCAGGGTATCCGACAAGTCGATACCCGTCACCGTATAGCCGAAATCGGCGAGCGCCAGCGAATGGCGGCCCATGCCGCAGCACAGGTCCAGCACACGGGCGCCTTCGGGTAGATGAAGCCAGTTCATCATCCGTTTGACCTCGGCGTAAGCTCCTTCGAAATTGCGGTGTTTGTACACCAGCAGATAGTCTTTTCCGAAGCTTTCCCGGTACCACGCGCTTTTAACTTTCATGCCCGCATCCTCCCGATCTTTTTTTAGTACGGATTATAAATAAGCGGCCGGTTTCTCAATCGAACCAGCCTTTGCGCTTAAACCAGACATACATGGCAAACCCGATTCCGAACATAATCAAAAGAACAATAAAATAACCGTAGGGCCAATGAAGTTCGGGCATGTTGTCAAAGTTCATTCCGTAAATTCCCGCGAGAAACGTCAGCGGCATAAAAATCGTCGTGATGACAGTCAGCGTTTTCATAATGGTATTCATCCGGTAAGAATTCAATGAAATGAAATTTTCCCGCATGTCCGCGGTCGTGTCCCGGATCGAGTCGATCATTTCCGCCAGCTTCAGCAGATGATCGTAAATGTCCGCATAATAAATCTGCTGCTCACGCACGTTCGGCAGCTTGTCCGAATTGACGACCCGGTAGAGCAGGTCGCGCATGGGAATGATCGACCGCCTCAGATGCGCCAGCTTGGAGCGGATGTCGAACACGCCGCGCATAAGCGCGTGAATGGACGTGCCTTTCTGGTCGGAATCGAAATCGTTCATCTCGTCTTCCAGCATATGTATACAAGGAAAATATTCATCCACGAGCTTGTCCATGACGAGATACGCGCCGAAGGAAGAGCCTCTTTTCCAGTTGTCCGGTTCGGCTTGAAGCTTCTGCCAGGCGTCGTTGATCTCTTTGAGCTCGGTGAAATGGAAAGAAACAAGGAAGCGGGGCGCGACGAAAAGATCGACCTCATCGGCTTCCAGCGTCTGTGGATGAATGGCGTGCAGCACGAAAAAATGGACATCCTCATAGTGGTCCAGCTTCGGCCTCTGCAGCAGATGAAAGCAGTCTTCAACCGCAAGCGGATGAAAATGAAAATGGGTATCGAGCAGCAAAGCTTCTTCGTGAGTCGGGTTGTTGAAGTCTACCCAGTACCAGTCGATAGAATCTCTGTCCAGCTCCTGCAAAGGCAGGTCCAAGACCAGTTCTCCGCTGCGGGTAACGGCGACCGTGCGAATCATAAAGGTCCTCATTTCGTCCGTGATCAGGGTGAAAGCATTGGGTATATCGTACCATGTTTTGCCTGGAAACAAAACGGTGCTTGGCGCGGAAGCGATTGGAGCCGGCCTCCTTGTCTCCTTAGCGGTTCGGCCGGGACAGCCACTCCTTCGAAAACCGCAGCCATTCGCGGGCGGCATAAGATAAGTAACCCTCTTTGCGCCAAATCATAACAAGATGCCACGGAATCCGCGGAGAAACCAGGGTAATCGTGGCCACTTTGTCCGGACTCAGCTTGCGGCAGATCGTTTCGGGCAGCAGGGCGACGCCGAGGCCCGCTTCCGCCATCCCGCTCAGAAAATCCCACTGGGAGCTTTCGTAGATGATGTCGGGCTTGAATCCCGCCTGGATGCAGGCTTCGGGAATGCTCTCGTGCAGGGTGAAGCCTTCGCGGAACATAAGGAACTTCTCGCCGCTGAGCTCCGCAAGGCGGACGGTCTGCCTGTGTGCGAGCCGGTGCCCGTGATGCACGACAAGCCGGAGCTCTTCCTTGACGAAGGCAAACATCTCGAAGCGCTCCGCATCGACGGGAAGCACCGCGACGCCGAGATCGAGACTCCCGCTCTCCACCTCGCGTTCGACCGTGCGGGCCCCTTCCTCGATCAGCCGGATCCCGATCCCGGGATACAGCTTATGGAAAGCGGCGATCAGCTCCGGGAAGAAAGGCGCTCCGGTCATCGGCGGCAGGCCGATCCGGATCTGCCCTTTGCGCATGGAAGTCACGTCCTCGAGATCGACGGAGAGATTTTCCAGAGAGCGGACAATCTGCTGCGCCTGGATCATTACGGCTTCACCCGCATCCGTCAATACAATCTGACGGGCCGTGCGGTCAAACAGCTCGACGCCGAGTTCCTCCTCCAGGATGCGGATCATTTTGCTGATGGTGGGCTGAGTGACGTGCAGAGCTTCCGCCGCTTTGGTGAAGCTTCTGCGCTTAGCCGTCTCCAGAAAATATTGCAGATGCCGAACGTCCAAGTCATCGCCTCCTTTAGCCTTCTGCATTGGTTCCCCTTCCATAGAGAAAAGGAATGAAAACTATTCGATATATGTATTTTACCTATCCTTGTCCCCTACGTATACTCGGAATTATGGAAGGGGATTATCCGGATGAACAAACAACCCGCACCACCTTTAAGCGGTCCTCATAAAAAACTACGTTTCGTTTGGCCGCCGGACCGGTTTGCCCCGGTTCACGTCCGGCGGGCGCTCGTCACCTGCGGCCAGATCGGCCTGCTGATCGCGTTCGCCTATCTGGGACGCCTCGTGTCCGAGCGGCTGCACCTGCCGGTGCCGGGAAGCATCGTCGGCATTCTCATCGTCTTCGCCGCGCTTCACTTCGGCTGGGTCCGGCTGGAATGGATCGAGAAGGGCGCCGATTTTCTGCTGTCGATGCTGCTGCTCTTCTTCGTCCCGCCTGCCGTCGGCATTTTGGAGTATAAGGAAATGTTCTCGGTATCGGGGAGCGGGTACCTGCTCATCATCATTATCAGCACGTTCTTCGTTATGGCTAGCACGGGGCTCGTAGCGGAATTTCTGGGGCGCAGACGCGCCGGCAAAGACAAGAAGGAGGAAGCAGCCTCATGACCGGAACCGGACTTCTGTACCTGCTGATCACCATCGTCGTCTTCTGGGCGGCCAACCGGCTGTACCGGAAGACAGGCAAAGCCTACCTGTCGCCGCTCGTCGTCGCGCCGGTTCTGCTTATCGCCGGTCTGTTCTTCACCGATACGCCGGTTGAAGCCTACAACGCCGGCACGAAGCCGCTGACGGATCTGCTGCAGCCCGCCACCGTGGCGTTCGCGATCCCGCTGTACCGGCAGTTCAAGCTGCTCCGCAAGCACGCCATGGTGCTTGTGGCGGGCGTGCTGTGCGGCTCCGTCGTCGCCGTGCTCACGTCGGTGCTGCCTGCGGGCTGGATTCACGCCAGCCCGCAGATGATCGAGAGCGTGGCGCCGCGCTCCATCACGACTCCCATTGCCATGGAGGTGTCGCGTTCGCTCGGTGGCATTCCTTCGATCACGGCCGTGTTCGTGGTCGTGACGGGCATCTGCGGCTCGGTGATCGGGCCGCTGGTCATCCGCTCGCTGCGCATCCGCAGCGGCATCTCGCGGGGCCTGCTGCTCGGCATGGGCGCCCACGGCGCCGGCACGAGCAAGGCCCACGAGCTCGGCAGCGAGGAAGGGGCCATCGCCAGCGTCGCGATGATCCTGGCCGCGCTGTTCTCGCTGGGGCTGATCCAGCCGATCATGGCGCCGTTCCTGTGACGGCGGCGCCGGTTACAGACCGTTTCCTTCGGGAGGCGGTCTGTTTTGGTTCCGGCGACGGGTCGGCGGCCGGCGGGTGACCGGCAGCGGCGCTTTTCCCGCGGGCGAGTGGGGGGCCCGCAATTGCGCTTTTTCCGCAATCGGAGCGGCAGAAGATGCCGCAAGGCCGCAGGGGGTCGCTTCCTTCGCGGCCGAGCTCGTTTAATGGGCAGCTTTACCCTGCCGGAAGAACAAAAATAACCTCTCTCATGTAACCACGAGAGAGGTTATTTCGCAACGTTCGTCAGAGAGCGGCAAATGCCTCGCCCAAATGGGCCTACCGATCGACGCGGTAAACATTTCCGGTTACCGTCGCCGTTTTGCCGTATTTATTGGACACGACGATCGTATACGGATTGGCGCCTTTTTTCAAATCCAACCATTCCGAAAAAGTCCCGTCATAAGAAGAACAATAAATTTTGCGGTCATTCAAGTAAACCACCGGATAGCTGTCGTTCTTATCCTTTACGGTTCCCGAAATCGTCATGTAGCTGAGCGTCGTGCTGCCCGGATGATAGCTGACCTGAATAACGGGCGCATCGGTTTCCAGGGTGACCGTTCTGGTCAAGGTCGTACTTCTTCCCGTTGAATTGGTCGCTTCAAAAACGAGCGTGTTCTCGCCTTCCGACAACGTGATTTCTTCGGAGAACGATCCGCTGGCGTAGGAGGTGTAGTACACTTTCTTCCCGTTAATCTTGAGAGTCGGCATGCTGTCGTTCTTATCCGTTACATACCCGGAAACCGTCAAGGTTTTAGAGGCGGTTTTCTCGGGGGTTGCATTCAGCTTCAGGGTCGGCCCGTTGACGTTAAAGGTCACTTTTTTGGTCACGACCGTCACTTTTCCGTTCTGGTTCTCCGCCTTGAATGTCAGCGTGTTCTCGCCTTCTTCCAATCTGATGGACTCACTGAAAGAACCGCCGTACATATATACTTTCTTGTCGTTGATATACAGGATAGGATAGGAATCGTTGGCATCCTTAACGGTACCCGAAACCTTGATCGAAGCGACCTGCGAGCTGTCCGGAATGGAGTTTACCTTAAGCTCGGGACCACCGGAGCTAAAGGTGACTTTCTTCGTAACGACGGTTTCTTTTCCCGCTTCGTTTTCCGCTTTAACGGTGAACGTGTTTTCGCCTTCCGCCAGCTTTACATCTTTGGAGAAGGTGCCGTCCCAGCTGCTGACGTACATTTTCTCATCGTTGAGATAGACGGTCGGGTACGAATAATTGGTATCCTTTTTCACCTTGCCCGAAATGGTCAAAGACCCCTTCGTAACCGTGTCCGGCGTGTTGTCCACCTTCAAGTCCGGACCGTTCACCTGGTACGTTACTTTTTTGGTTACGGTTGTCGTTTTGCCGCTCGGAAGCTTGGTCGTAACCCGGATCTCATACGCGCCTTCCTTCTCCAGACGGTAGCCTTCCTTAAAAGAGCCTTCGTCGGTCGATACCGCCTTGTCGTTGATCTGAACCTTGGCGTCGCGATGTGTTTTGCCCGAAACATAGAACGTGCCGCTTTCCGTCTTCTCCGGTACGGTCACTTCCAGGGAAGGTCCGTCGGCCTGATCCTGAGCGGAAGATTTAATGACCCGGAAAAGAAGAGTGGCTACCTCCGCCCTTGTGATCGGCTTCTGCGGTCTGAACGTGCTGTCCTCGTAGCCGCCGATCAGCTGCTTTTCCGTCGCAATGGCGACATAGTCCCGAAGGTTATAGGAAATTTCGTCCACATCGCTGAAATTTCTTCCGAGCGTACTGCTGCTCCGCAAATCGTCGGTCGTGTAACCCATCGTTTTGACGAGCGCAACGGCAACATCTTCACGAGTTGCCTTGGTATCCGGGCTGAAGAACGGCTTGCCTTTCGGTGGATAATAGCCGGTCAAAAATTCTTTCGTGGATTCGACGTAACCGAACGACCACTTGTCCGGATTCAAATCCGCAAAGGTCGGCTCGGCCGGTGTTTGCAGATTGATCGAAAACGTCAGCGCGATCAGTTTGGCAAATTCTTCGCGAGTGATGGATTTCTCCGGTTTAAAGGAGGAATCCTCGTAACCGCTGATGATGCCTTTCTTCGCCATATCGTAGATAGCGTCGTTCGCCCAATGATTGTTTACATCAATGAAAACGATATTCTGGTTAATCGTCCCGCCGTTCACCGCCTGATTCTGGAGAATCGCTTCCGCGTGCACCAAAGGACTGATTTGCAGCAAGCAGACGATCATCATTAAACTCAACAGCTTATGTAAGTGTCTCAAAAAAATGCCTTCTTTCCCGAATGAATAGTATGACCTGGCTGCCCGTTTCTGTCGGGCTCGTTTCTCTTCTCCTTCTGATTTATATAGGTAATTACTCCTATATTATATAGCCTAAAGGGAAATATTTGTATATATTTGTTTGATTCTCCCTTTGATAACTATTACTATAGAACTACTTTCTTGCCGCATGGTAAAATTTCCATATGGAAAAACCAAAAAAACGCCCCCTCCCGGAGACGTTTCATTTTCCGCCTATAAAATAAGTGCTTGCCCGCTTATTTGCCGCTCAAAGTAAAGTAATAGTCGTGCAGATCCAGCCAGTCCCGCAAATCCCCGAAACCTTCCGCATCCAGCGTTCCGGGCTCGTAGGGATTCTCCGCGGCCTTCTTCGCGATATAAACGTACCGGTCGTTCTCGCCGAGAACTTCCACACCCGCTGCCGTTTTCTTCACCTCGGGCCAGTCTTCTTTCTTGTACACTTCAATCCGGGCCACCACGTCGTGCAGACGGTGCAAATCCTCATCCTGAACCATATAATGGATCAGCGTCAACGCCTGCGCCCGTTTATCCAAACGGCCCTCTTCGATGGACGTTTTCACGTTTTCCTCCGGTATGACGCTCACCATCACATTCTCCAGCCATCTCGGAACCCGGACTCCGTATCCGTATTTCTCAAGCAAGGCCTCGTCCTCTGCGGAAAATTCCATGTATGGCTTGTTTTTCAGAAAGACCTTATTGTTGGTGCCGTCCCAAGTCACACTCAAATCAAGCCGCTGCGCAAGATCGCGGAGAGGCAGGTACGTATTGCCTTCGTACGTGATAGGGACCAGATCGTTCCCCTGCTCATCTTTCAGCGTAAACGTAACGCCGTTCAAATCCACCTGCAAATCGGGGTTTAAAAAAGCTTTGATCTCCTTCAGATTACTCGTCGCGTAAGCTCCGGCCGTAATGCCGACCAGAAGCGCCGCCGTCATTCCCGCTGCTGCCCAACTTTTCCGCATGGCTTGAATCTCCTCCCTAATGCTCTACAGAACATTTTACAGCAGAGACGGCCGGGATTTGTTACAAACGATTATCAAAATCGGGATGCGGAATCACTGATATTAAAACAGCCCTGTTCTCGCCTATTTTTCCCCCGCCATCGCACCATTGGTAAGCGCCCTTCATACACTAAGTTGACTGTATCCCTTACCCTTGTAATTACTCCAAAACCCGAGCAAGGAGGGATGACAACTTGAAGGGCAGCGACCATAAAAACAAATTCTTACTCACAAATCGTGAACGCGAAGTCTTTGAATTACTCGTACAGGACAAAACGACGAAGGATATCGCACAGCAGCTTTTTATCAGCGAGAAGACCGTGCGTAACCATATCTCGAATGTCATGCAAAAGTTGAATGTAAAAGGTCGTTCACAGGCGGTAGTCGAGCTAATCAAGCTCGGGGAGCTAAAAATCTGACGCAGCCACCCTTGCCAGGGCACAGAAAACCTTCCGGTCATCCTCTAAGGATAACGGAAGGTCTTTTTTTGTTTGGGGGTGTGGGCATATATAGTTTTAAAACATGATTAAGGGCTGCTGTCGGAAACCCAATGAGTTTTTGTTGACATTGATAAGCTTGAAATCCTTAAATTCGTGCATCTCGTCAAAGATTCTAAGATGCTTATTCACACCGTTAGGCTTCTCGCTGTCTGAAGCTCATGGCTCCATTTGACTAAATGTTTTGGCAAGGAAGATACCTTTATGATTTTCTCTGAATCAGGGATTTTAACAGATTATTAAGCGTTTGAACGGTCTTAGCTTGCTCAATTGACAGGGGGTTTTTCACCAAATTTGTGGCCCCTGCTTTGTTCGTATACTCATACATGAGCTTGGAGTTTTTCACCTCAGCTTGAAGTCGCCTGTAAAACTGATGAGTCTCCAGATAGAGCTTGATCAACTCTTCATCTGACTCCTTATATGAGTCGCCCAAGTATTCGCGAATCCGTTTTGCAGTAGGTACAGCCACCGGCTTACCCCCCCCCTTTCATGAAAAAATGGTCCGCGTAACGAACGAAGCACCGCCCCCGGTCCCTAGGGCCCCTCGCTTCCAGAATTAGGGACAGGGGGACTTGCAACGTTATGGGAATGGTATTTATTCCTCTGAACATCAGAGCGCCTTACAAATCAATTCTGAGCGTCGAACATCTGGTCACCACCTCTCAATGTTTGCTTTCACTTCGATCACTCTTGCCCTGCGTTTCTTAACATCAGGCTTCTTCCCTCTTCCCTTCTCTGGATGCAGCTTGTTATGGCACGATGCACATATACTCTCTAGGTTATCCAGTGTTAGCCCAAGCTCCGGGTATAGCTCCAGCTCTTTGATATGGTGGACAACCTCAGCAGATACAAGACGATCGTTCTTCAAACACGACTGGCATAGATAGTTATCCCGAATCAATGCTACTTCTCTACACTTGAGCCATGCCGAGGTCTTGTAGAATGGGTTAACTTTCTTCATCGCACACTTTTCTGGATTCTGCCCATCCAGTAAGACTACATATCTCCTGCTCATTGAACCTGCCGATTAACCTATCCCTTGTTGTTCTCACGCCACCAGGTGCGGACGACCTACCTCTTGGATCGGACACGTAATGCCACTGGCTTCGTTTCAGTCCTCGTTCTTGCGCAATACTTGCAGCTACGCTGTATGTACGGGCGCTGATGAGATACTTGTACTTTATGTCGTCTCTTACCTTATCCATAGGCCCATTTACCAAATCCCATATCGCTTGTTCAGCTTGCTCCATGTTTTCATACTTCTCACTGAAGACCAACAGTTCAGCAAGTTCTTTTACCCTTGCCTTAATCATCCTTGCTTCGCCTCCTTACAAAATAAAAAGCCACCCTTTCGGGTGACCTGCTCATATACTTGTGAAAGCAAAATAGACGACTGCGCAGATTACAAGAATCATGTAACCAATTAACAGGCCGAGCTTTATGTAATACCGGAAGTTAGGGGGCTTACGGCGTGTATATCGGTTATTCCTGAATACATTGGGATCATAGTTCATGGCTTCACCTTTCATGGAACTTTTTCCCAATTGTACAACATAAACTTATACGTTTCAACGTTTAAAACTCATAGGATGCTTATGCTCCCCTTAGCTTTTGTCTACACTAGCCTACAGGGAGGTTAGCAACTTGGACATTTTAAAACTAACAGGAGCCCGTATCAGGGAATTACGTAAGCTTCAAGGACTTTCTCAAGAAGCTCTTGCTGAACGAGCTGGCTTACACATGGTTTACCTCGGCGGCATGGAGAGAGGCGAACGTAATATCACTCTCGAGAACCTTGCCAAAATAGCTCAAGCTCTTAACGTTGAAGTCATGGAGCTTTTAAACTTTAATAGCAGCGGAACAGAAGATGACGATATTATCGTTGCCGTTACTGCCGCCCTTCGGGACAGAAGCACAGAAGACAAACGGCGTATTCTGCAGATAATTAACCTGATACCAAAAAGCGGTGAGTGATATATCTGCGGGTAGGGATTTGCACCCTACATGATGGCTTCCTCTCACTAACGGGTTTTTAGCGTGGACCCGTGCCAACCTGGAGCCTTATACCCGCAAGCCCATCAGCGTACTGTATACCATAGCGAAAGTACGTCTACCTATTCCGTCACCGCAGTAAATAAAAAAGCCGCCAGATTGGACGACTTTGGTTTGATATATGCGATTGACGTGTTTTGAGCTGCATTTAAACAATGGCGGCCGTCACCCTCCATCAACCTTTAAATTGCTTACTCTTTTTATCTTTCGAAATATATTTGCTTATCTTTTCAACGATCCAGCCCACAACGTAAATGATAACCATGATAATCACGAAAAAATAAAAGCTAACAGGTCTTTCGACGAAAGAGGCGGCTATTGTTATGAAGATGGCGATTAGCATACTAGATATTATGTCTTTCATACAAGAACACCTCCCTAGTGATCATCGAATTAATTAGCCCAGCCCATGAACTCGGTCTTAACTCTATATGGGGTCGAAAAGCTGGAGTCCCTGTAATAAACCATAGTCATATAATATGCATATCTATTATCGGGGCTAGTGTATACTTTTCTAGTAAGAACTGTCGCGTATTCATATTGTTTGTCTTTTAAGCTACTAGTTACGTCACCTAAAAAAACCTGCGTCAATCCAGTCAACCAATTATTTCCGATTCTACTAGTTACATATAGAGAAACCCCTCTGAGGGCACCTTCCATGATGTATCTGTCCACTCTCCTATCAAATACATGCTTTGTCGGCCCTTCAATAACATCCCCATCTCCGAGATCTGGTAGAGGGATAGAATTTGTTCCGTTTCCATTGGGTAAAGCAAAATTCGAAAAAGTTGCTTTTTCCTCTTCACTAAGAGAATGACGATCATTGACCGTTATTTCTACACCATTCTCCACCCAAGACGTTTCAACTTTTGTATCCGTATTCTGACTTTGTGTATCGTTGTTGGCATATAGCGGACTTACTGACGTTAAAAAGATACTTGCCGATAATACTCCTACAAACAATTTTTTCATAAAAGCCTCCCTATTCAATGTCCTTCATATAAATTTTACCATATATGTTAACACGAAACAATTTTGCGAAGGGGAGGCGACCGTTTTTTTCAAGCTGCTGAACGGAGTAAACATTCCGTATGACTGTGGAGTTGTATGCTGCGTTACTTTGAACATGCAAACCCTCCATCCTCTTTAGCAGTTTTAATGCTATGACACGTCGCACATAATGGCTGCCAGTTCCCTTGATCCCAGAACAAACCCATATCACCTTTGTGCGGCGTTATATGATCAACGACAGTAGCCGGTTCAAGTTTCCCCTTATCCATGCAATGTCCACATAGTGGATTCTGCTGCAGGAACTGTAATCTTGCCTGCCTCCACTTATGTCCGTATCCTCTAGCGGAGGCCCGCTCCACTAGCTGCCAGTGAAGTTGCGATTCCTTGAATATCCCCGTCCCTAATGATGAATACTATCTGAAACTAATTAAACAAGGAGGACCCTTTCATGAAAAAGAAAACAGCTCAATTTACAGGAGTAGACCCAGGAGAGGGCGGCGGCGAGTCAAACGAAGGCCCCCCCCATATGGACCCACAAGGACCTGGCGGTGAAAGTCCTCACGACGATCCCCGTGGACCAGCAGACCCAGACAATCCAAGAGACAATCCTGGAGCTGGTGGAAATAGTGGCGGTGGAGGACCAAGCGGGCCGGAACCAGGAGACGGAGATAGAGGGTTCATGAAAAAGAACTCTCTTTAAAATCCGGCACATGCGTTCCATAGCCTAGCACCCTTGCGCGTAACTATTTCATCAGACTTTTAATCACCCCAACAAGAAAGGCGGGAAGAGATCCGCCCGTGTTTACCGAACGTTTGAGCCGGGGTCTCGTTCTCGCCATTTCTAATCTCATATTACCACGGAACACGGTTTTCTCGCTTTTGGTGGAATATCCTCACTCCCCTTCCAAACATATCCTTTAGCACGTCATTAGACGAACAGAATGCTGTCTATTTGACATTTTCTATCTCTAAACGACCATTTACATGTCCAGTACTTAAAACGTCCTAGAATCAATTTAAAAGGCATGACAAAAAGTCATGATCCGAGTGGTCATGACTATGTATGTTTTATTTAATTTAATTTCTTTTCTTTTGTGTAGTTAATGTATACATTAATGCCAGTTGAAGCGAGTTAGTGTAGCAAAAACAGTACAGAAACCATTGTTGCAGTGTAGTTAATGTATGCAGAAACCCTAGTTAATGTTAGCAGAAACTAATATGTTTTGTGACTTCTAATCATTGTGCAATTTGATTTAGTGCAAAATGCACATATGTTTTTATATGTATTTCTTAGATCATTCTGGTTAGTTGTTAGAAGCCTGTTAATTCGATTGTTGATCTCTTTGTTGGTTATTTAAGAAAGGAACGGTAAACCTTTATTTATCAAGAATTGTAGCGTTTTCTAGCTTTGTTGGCTACATTGTTTATTATATTGTTAATTTTTGAGTAGATATTTGAGCGATCACGAAGCTATACTTTCATGCTTTTTTCAAAAAATTTTCATCATATTCGGCCAAGGAAAGTTCCTTCTTAAAGCTCCTTTCAATTCTCCACATAATCTTTGAAATTTCATTTAAACGAAATTGAATTTTCGCCTCACTAGATGTATGCTCAATCTTATTGTTTGTTGTTTTCACAAAAATTTGATGTGTCCTCATAGTTGCGAGATCATTTCCTAAACTTAAGAGGTTAATTATATCTTTACTTATCTCTGCAGGAATAAAGAGTTGGGAGGAAGTAAAGTAATCTAGAGCATCTTGAAATTTTTGCTGAGCTTCCTTTAGCTCTTCCACCATCATTTTAATTTTTATTTTACCTACATCCTTCTCGTCACAATCTTCACTAACATGACGAATTTCCTCTTCTTCAAACAAGTATTTTTCGATTTTTACTATGGAATACATATCCAAATTTTCTTGATCCCAACTTACGCTGAGATGACTGAGTTCCCGGACAGCAACATATAACTTTTTGAATAATTCAGGATATATCTCATGTTTTTTATTTCTATATAAACTAAAATCAAGCATCATCCTTTGATAATCAAACTTGCTATTTTCAGTCATAACCGATAAAGCTTGTTTGTGACTCTCTAGCTCAATATTCAATTCTTTCTTGTGGCTTTCTAACTCCTTATTTAGAACCTGCTTATCTTGTTCAAGCCTTTTTTTGAAACTATAATCAACGAATAATTTTGCTGCGCCCGTTCCAGCTAATATAGATACAATGAATTGCCAACCATCAGTAACTATCCATGTCCAAGCAACATCTAACCATTCCATACCTACATTCACCCCAAGAAAATTTATACAGTTAATTTCTTGGGTCTGTGCAAATTTCCTTTATTTGACGACAAACAAAAAGCAGCTCCGATCACATCGGGCTGCTCTCTTTATTTCCTATGCTATAAATATAACACGTTCAAAGGCAAACGCCGCACGGTTATGACTTGATTTTCGAATGATTTTCAACGGATAATTAAATGAGCAAATGAACGAAAATACAGTCCAAAATAGCCCTGTATTTCATAACGAGAATGATTGATGCACTTGATGCAATTTTGATGCAAAAAGAGCAGAATACAGCAGGTGAAACGAAGTGAAGAGAAGTGAAAATAAGTGAAAGAAAAATAGGACAAACCCAGTTACAGTAAGTGTTTATAAGTGATATGGAGTGACTAGGAGTGAAAGTAAGTGAACAACAATATTTGCCCTTGAAGGGCAGCGACCATAAAAACAAATTCTTACTCACAAATCGTGAACGCGAAGTCTTTGAATTACTCGTACAGGACAAAACGACGAAGGATATCGCACAGCAGCTTTTTATCAGCGAGAAGACCGTGCGTAACCATATCTCGAATGTCATGCAAAAATTGAATGTAAAAGGTCGTTCACAGGCGGTAGTCGAGCTAATCAAGCTCGGGGAGCTAAAAATCTGACGCAGCCACCCTTGCCAGGGCACAGAAAACCTTCCGGCCATCCTTTGGGGGATAACGGAAGGTCTTTTCTTGTTTGGATTTTTATAAAAAACCCACACTACCGTGTATGTAATATATTTAGACGCTTTCGTCTTACGTGAACTTTAACATATATTGTTTCCCCTATTTTCTCGAGACCGTACTCACTTTTGAAAATGGCGCCAATGCCCACGGTCCACTGCTGATGACGGTTAGCTCTTACCCATTTTCAGGTTCATTCGCAATATTCGGCTTGATATTCCCCTTATCGGGAATTGAAGCTGCGAACTAGAACACATATGAAGAGCCCCTACCCGGCTGAATTCCGGACAGAAGTTCTACGTTATTCACGACTATACTTTAATATCAATACTATTCTTGGGTATCGTAAGCGCGCTCTTCTGCTGTTGACCAATATTCAGAGAAGAAATGAAGCTGTTCCAGTCCTCTAGATTCGCATCTCGTACCTGGTTTGCAAATTCAAGCTTGGCCTTTGGACCTACATCCCCTTGCATACTCGGTGCTGATATGAGGCTGTGATGCAGACTATTGAAGGCGTTCATCAGGCCACTGAGAAGATCTTCCGGCTTCTGATTCAATAATCCCTTCATGCTCTCCCACATGATCGTTCCTACAGACTTCTTGGCATTAAGGTCTTGTAGATGGGCGCTGTACTTTCGCTTTATTTCCAATGACATTTCTTGATGTGAAGCAAATTGTTTGCGGAAGGAAGGCGTTGAGATAAGAGAGAATTTATAGTCGTCATATTCTGCGATTCCCATCTTGGTACTCATTGCCTTATCTACGGACTGCGTGAGTTGCTCCTTAATCGCTGACGACATAGGCGATTGTTGCAAATAAAGATCCAGCTTGAGACGTGCGGTCCCTAAATTGTTAGCCATCCATTCCGTATCAAAAGTAAACGTGTTCATAGCTTTAGCTGTTGTGTGTACCAGTGCATCGAATACTCCTGCTACATCACGGTAACTAATATCTTGAAAAGAGGTAGATTCTCCTACAGAGGCTTTACTTGCCTCCTCCTTCAGTAAATCCCGAAAGTCTGTAATCCCCTTGCCGCCTTGTTCCATGATCTGCTTCCACTGGTCCCCCTGCTCCTCCTGTAACTTGCCCAGAAGCCGGGACTGTTCCTGTAGCATATTCTTAATACGATCGGTCAACTCATCCTTGTCGAAGATCGGCTTATAGGTGGAGAGGAACTCTCCTTGTGTCTCCTTGCTACCTCCAAAAATAGAATCATTTTCAAAATTCAAATATTGAGACAAAGTGCTCACTGTTGTCTGCGCGATATCCTCTATTTTGAGTTGAACTTGCTTATCGTATTGCTCAAGATGCTGACTCAATTCGTCTCCTGTGTAACGCTGAAGCAGTAGATCACGCTCATATGCGCTTTTTACCAGAAACCCACTTACATCATCCAGAAAATTCTTTGAGTAGTCCGTACCTTGAACTGATGTAAATTCCCTTCCAACAATCCACTGGCCTCCCAATGCACGAAGCCCTTGTTGTCCTTCATCAATCACACTCGGGGTGTACATCTCTACTGCATCAGAAGCATTATTACTTGCAGGGACAAGCACTTTAGTAGCAAGCTGGTTATTCTTTGCTACTATAGTGCTTGGAGTTGATAATGCGTAAATACCATTCGTTTGCATCGCGGACCTCTCTCTTCATTGAAGTATATGTTATTTGTAATATATCGGCGTAATAAGTAAATAGTTAACTCCGATTCCAAAAACAAATTCATTAAGTTTCATTGCAGTCCTACATAAAGTCATTCAAAATGTTCTTCATATTGGCGGGGGGCAGTCTGGTAATATTGGTTAATTCCTCCCCGGTACGCTGTAAAGTGCATTGTTAAGTAGTTGACTTATTTTCTCGTCGTCTAGCCCGAATGCGGTACGAATACGCCTTTCGACGCTATTCGAAATCGGCTTCGCATTCGTTTCGATCTTTGCAAGTAGTGCGCGTGAAATCCCGACAATTTTAGCAAATTGTACTTGGTTCATTTGCGTGTTCGCCCGGATAAGGCGGGCTGTATCATTGTTCAATTGCATTCATTATGTCACCTCGCGTTATAAAATTTGTGACGCTACGGGTAAATAAAAAGACGTGAACCCCGAACCCGTAGGAGTACACGTCTTGTCATATATACAGTTATACTAATTGTGACTTTAACAAGAAGTCGAAGTATTATTTTTAACCCCGAATGCTGCTTCGAACATTTCGTCTGATAGCGAATAAGTCACCGTTCGGCTATTCTGAATTTCTTCAATATCCGCCTTTTCTTTTGCGGTTAATGGGCGTTCGGATTTACGTCTACGTTCTCGGTCTGCATCGCCGAAATCCTTTTCCCATTCCTCACCCCAATTAAAGGATTTATGCTCGACGTCTTCCTCAACGACCTGGGGTAAGTGTATATTGTTGTCGTTGGCATTTTCCGAAGGAATAGATAGATAAGAAAGCTTGTCCTTTCTTTCTTCTTTTATTGGTTCTTCTTCTTGGTTCTTCTTAAATACTGGTTCTTCTTTGTGTGAAGCTGCGACAACATCCGAGACGTTGAAATTGTTCACATTATTCGTACCGTTTTTCAACATTAGCGCGTGCTTTTCTTCAACGTGTATTTCGCTAACGTGCGATTCTTTAACGTCAATACTTTTAACGTCTTTAGAATCGCGCCCCATTGATACGCCGCAAGCCATGTTGACTTTATATACAGACTGTCTCCCAACGCCACCGCCTGTGCGATTTCTCCACGCTCGTTCAAGGACAGGTGTACCGTCGTCAAGCTTCGTTTCTAACAACGTGCGGATACGCTTAATTACGGTGAAGCGGGTAACACCCATCATTTCGGCAAGTGTTTCTTGCGTCGGATAGCATACGCCGTCTTCGTCCATAAACGAAGCGATCGTTGCAAGCGTTGCAAAACCGTCTGCCCCGATCTTGGCGATTATGCCGCCGCGAACCGCCAATACATCAACCTTGAAGAAAATACGCTGCTCGTCGTGCCGTTTGTTTCGTAGTTCATTAGTGTTCATTTGATTGTCCCCCATTGAATGTAGTTTCGTTGCGCTTGTCTTGCGCAAATCAATATGTCGCCGGGGGAATGTGTTGTGTGACGAATGAAGTGAAGAATTGTTAACGTTATAGGAAAGTCACGTTGTAGGGAAGCGGGCGGGGGACACGCTGAAACCGTCAAAACCGCGCCGTTACTGGGTTTTAACTATGCGTGTTACAAAACATATTACGAATGTCATGCAAAAATTGAATGTAAAAGGTCATTCACAGGCGGTAGTCGAGCTAATCAAGCTCGGGGAGCTAAAAATCTGACGCAGCCACCCTTGCCAAGGCACAGAAAACCTTCCGGTCATCCTTTGGGGATAACGGAAGGTCTTTTCTTGTTTGGGGGTGGTTTTCGTATAACGCACAAAAAAACATGAAAATCGTAACTTTCTGCTGTTAAAGGAGTATCGCTTGTAAGAGTCTTCTTACCTGTGTTCTTTTTAGTTGCATGTCCACAAGCATTAAAAATAGTGACAAAATCAAGAAGGCGGTAGACTATGAGAAAAATTTTTATGTCAGCTTTACTTTTGGTTCTTTTGTGTGTTGGTTACCTTTTTTGGTCAGGAACAGCTCAATACACGATTTCACCAGAAGGATATCCAGTCCCACGTAACGCCGTTCTCAAAAAAACCATTCCGGAATCAGCAGGCACCATACACGTTTATAGAGCTCCGGACATTCATCAAACAGATGGCTTGAAAAGTAGCTATAAGAGACAAATTGAAAAACATGGCTGGACTTATGCAGGGGATCTAAGTATGGGCGCAACTTACATGTTTAAGAAATCAGACGGAACCTTATTGAATGTTTCTATTTACGAAGGCGAGTTCTCTATTTGTCATTTACAAAAGTGACCGGATGATAAATTCCCTGAATTTAATCCGTCAACCTCCATTAACTTTTAAATTGCTTGTTCTTTTTATTTTTCGAAATATATTTACTTACCTTTTCAACAATCCAGCCCACACCGTAACAGATAACTAGGCAAATCACGAAAAAATAAAGGCTAACTGGTCTTTCGACGTAAGAGGCGGCTATTGTTATGAGGATGGCGATTAGCACACTATATATTATGTCTTTCATACAAGAACACCTCCTGAAGATTATCAAATTAATCAGCCCATCCCATGAACTCGGTCATAACTTTCTGTGGAGTCGAATAGCTAGAGGTTTGAGTTAAGGCTCTTTGTTTATTTCTTATTTGTGCTTTCACTTGAATGGTCTTTTCTTTTCTTTTCTTTTTGTTTTTCAAAATTAAATCCATCCCGGCCATCAAAATCAGTAAAAAGATAGAATGGATTAAAGGTTTAAGAAAACTGGAATCGTCATAAATAAAGTAAGCTACTATAAAGTTAAGTATCAAAATAATAAAATAGGTCAAAAGTTAATCAACTCTCATTCTCAGAACCCAGGGTCCTCATTTTAGCAACTAAAGCTTCCGCCTCTTTTTGCAGTTCCTCTACCGTGATCTTCCCGATGTCATAATCCCTGTAAGCCTCATCTCCGTGATGCAGATGCTCGACCCAGGCATCTAACAAAGCCCGGTAAGTTACATCCAGATGACGGAGATTACCCGTGGACCCCACATAACCTTTTCCGGCTATAAAAGTCTCAAACCTTACAGCGTATCCGCGCAAATTGCTGCATTCCGGTAGTAAATGTACAACTCCGTCGTAATCCACAACCAGAACATGGTTAACTTCGTCATCGCCATTTTCCAGAACGTTCATGACTTCCTCTTTCGTGAAGAAAATATTTTGGGGAAGGGACGTGCGATGCTGCCTGATGGTGAAAGCCGGTGAACCATACGAATAGGATTCAGACTCGTTATAAATTTTTTCATCATCCACGTAAACTACGGGGTTGTTCTTCATCCATTGTTCGGCAAGATCGTAATCCCTAAATACCGCATCCCCATCTTGTATGGACAAGTTTTGATTAACCTCTTTAAATGTGCCGTCCTTTTGAAGACGATGGGTGTGCACGTATACTTTTCTAATATCTATAGTAAACACGACCATGACAGATTAGTTCATCTCCTCCCTATTAGCCTTTCTCCGGTCAAGCATGCGCGCTCTTGCTCCCGGTGATGCCGTGCCGCTTTGATAATTCCGGTTGATTTGTTATTTTATCAAGCTCGGGTTTTCATCATGTTTGTACTTAGGCAAATTTCCATATTGATCACGAGCCCCTTCTAGTTGATTCCATTTTTCTCCGTTATGGCTGTACACATAGGTTATGTCGGGTTCATCTTTAAATTTAACGTAGACGGGGTACGCAGGAGTTTTACTATGCTTCCCCTTGATACTTAAAATCTCCTCATCGGCATACTTCTTGGTCTCAATCAGGTACTTTCTTAACTCTTTTTCGTAATTGTTGATATTCATTCTAATGTCTATAAAATACCAGGCCGGGAGAACTGCTATTACTCCTAGAAAGTAAAAGATTTTTCTATTTTTCACGAAAAGCCTCCTATTTCACAATTACCATAAGGAATTTTCAAAAGGTAATGCCTTCAAGATATGGTTTCTCACTGTTTCTCACTGATATAAGATGCTAACTAACTACAAAAGCGGGGGGAAGTAGACGAGCCCCACCCATTCATATGTAAGCAAGCAAAAAAAAGGATTATAGCGTCTCTTTGTCGGTATGCTTGCGCAGAATCAGGTGCCAATTGCTATCCAAACCCGGTGGAGCTTGAATGTACTTATCGTCCCTGTATATGTAGAGATACGTGACATCGGGTTCGTCCGTGAATTTTACATAGATCGGATACTTCGGCATCTTGCTGATTTTTGCCTCAATGCTGAGGATTTCCTCCTCCTGGTAGTGTTTCGTTTCGGTTAAATAAGCCAGAATTCCTCTTTCGAGTTTATAAAGGGTGTACCGGGAATAAGCAAAGGGGGAAAGCGCAAGCAGCAGGATAGCGGTCCCGATGATCACAGAGGATTTTTTGATTCGGACAGAAGGCATGAACTTCACTCCTTTTCGCCCAATAGGGCCAGGTCAAGATAATTTCATGCTAATGGTACAACTAAGTAATGTCAAATATTGGATAAGCCAATACTCCCCCTTCTACTTGCTGTCTACAAAAAATCCCAACAAAAAAAAGCCCCCCGGTCCATAACCGGGGAGCTTCACCCAACCGCTCAAGCGGTGGTTTGTTTACGCCTGCAAAAACTCAATGATCAGACCTGCCGTCTCCTCGATGGCTTTGTCCGTCACGTCAATGACCGGGCAGCGGAGCCGCTTCGCAATGCTGCTGGCATGCTCCAACTCTTCGTTGATCCGGTTCATGGTGGCATACTGGGAGCCGAACGGCAGGCCCAGCGTCTTCAGCCGCTCGATCCGGATCTTGAACAGCTTCTCCGCGTTCATGGTGAGGGCCACGATGCGGCTGCCGGGGAACTCGAACAGCTCCTTCGGAAGCTTCACTTCGGGCACGAGCGGGAAGTTCGCGACTTTGTAGCCTTTGTGCGCCAGGAAGATGCTGAGAGGCGTCTTCGAAGTGCGGGACACGCCGATGAGTACGATGTCGGCTTTCATCATCGAAGTCGTATCGCGCCCGTCGTCGCATTTGACGGCGAATTCAATGGCCTCGACCCGCCGGAAATAGGCGTCGTCAAGTTCGTGCATGAGGCCGGGCTTACGGCTCGGCGCCCCGTCGAACGTGTCGATGTACGCCTGCATCATGGGCCCCATGATGTCGATGGCGCGGACGCCCAGGCGGATCGCCTCTTCTTTCATCATTTCCCGCAGTTCAGGCTGGACGAGCGTGTAAGCGACGAAGCCGCCTTCGCGGTGCACTTCCTCCATAATCTCGCGGATTTCATCTTCATGCTTAATGTGTCCGATGCGCCGCATCTTGACGTTGTGGCCGTTAAACTGGCGGATTGTGGCGCGTACGACCGTCTCCGCCGTCTCTCCGACAGAATCGGAGCAGATTGTGATCGTTTGTTGCGCCTCATGTGCATCCTGAACCATCCGGTATGTGTTCCCCTTCCTTACCACTTCCTCGCTGCGTCGAGCAGCACTTTGGTCATTGTTGTTTTGGAGATGCGCCCTACCACTTCCAGAGACGGCGTATCGCTGCCGTTCTCATGCGGCACGACCACAGGCAGCATATCGACCTGGTTCTCCGCCATTTTACGGGCGGCTTCGATGACGTCGTCATCGGGAGTCACCGTAACGAGCTGCGGCTTGCGCGTCATGACCAGCGAAACCGGCATGGAGGCGGCCGCAGGGTTGCCCAGCGTCACTTTGAGCAGATCTTTCGGCGAAATCACGCCAAGCAGCATGCCTTCTTCATCCGCTACGACAAGCCCGCCCACGTTATCTACAAAAAGGGCGACGACGGCGTCGCCCACGGTAGCGGTTTTGCGTACGATGACAGGCATGGACTGCACCTGTTTGACTTTCAGTTTCAGCCCGCCCGCCTGTTCTTCGCGAAACGACTGGTTCGGAAAATAACCGACCTTCGGCTTCGCGTTAATATGGCCGAGCATCACCAGAAGAGACAGATCCGAACGGATCGTCGGACGGCTTACGCCAAGCTGTTCGGCAATCTGCTCCCCGGTTATGGGCGCTTGCTTATGAATGAATTCCAGAATTTCCATCTGGCGCTGAGACAGCTGTATGACTCTCACTCCTCACGGGCGGATTCCCGCAGGTGAATCGGGTATATCTCCATGATATATAAAATGCGGTCAGGATACAATCCTTTGCTGCCCGGAGGCGGCTTTTTCCGCGGCCATCTCGATTTCGGCCTGCGCGGCCGCTATGCGCGCGAGCGGCACGCGGTAAGGGGAGCAGGACACGTAATCGAGCCCGGTTTCCCGGCAGAACCGGATCGACTTCGGATCGCCGCCGTGCTCGCCGCAGACGCCGGTTTTGAGCTTCGGCTTCGCGGCGCGCGCGCGGGTAACGGCCAGTTCGATCAGTTGGCCGACGCCGTCGCGGTCCAGCACCTGGAACGGATTGTCCGGCAGCAGCTTGCTGTCGACGTAATGCGTGAGGAATTTGCCCTCCGCGTCGTCGCGGCTGTATCCGAACGTCATCTGCGTCAAATCGTTCGTGCCGAACGAGAAGAAGTCGGCGTGCTGCACGATCTGCGGCGCGGTCAGCGCGGCCCGCGGCACCTCGATCATCGTGCCGACACGATAATTGACCTGGGCGCGCAGGTCGCCGAGCATGCGGTCCGCGACCTCGTCGACCAGCCCGCGCATAATGCGCAACTCGTTGGCGTGACCCACGAGCGGGATCATAATTTCCGGCGATACGTCGACGCCGTCGTTCAGGCAGGCCAGGGCCGCCCCGAAAATCGCTTCGATCTGCATGCTGTAAATTTCGGGGAACAGGATGCCCAGCCGGCAGCCCCGCTGCCCCAGCATCGGGTTCACTTCGTGCAGGCCGCGGACTTTGCGGATCAGGAACTCCAGCTTCTGCAGTTCGGCATCCGGAACCGAAGTCCCGGCGCGAGCGGCCGTCAGCTGCGCATGACGCGCCACAAGCTCCTCCAGGTTCGGGAGAAACTCGTGCAGAGGAGGGTCCAACAGCCGGATCGTCACGGGCAGGCCGGCCATCGCGCGGAAGATGGCGTCGAAATCGCCCTGCTGCATCGGCAGCAGCTTCTCCAGCGCGGCTCCGCGGGCCGCATCCGAGTCGGCCAGAATCATCTCCTGGACGATCGGCAGCCGCTGCGGGGAGAGGAACATGTGCTCCGTGCGGCATAGGCCGACGCCTTCCGCTCCGAAGCTGCGCGCTTTCGCCGCGTCTTCGGGATTGTCCGCGTTGGCGTACACCTTCATCTGCCGCACGTCGTCCGCCCACTCCAGCATCAGTTGGAGCTCGGCGGACATATCCGCTTCCTTGAGCGGCACTTCGCCGATCATGACGCGCCCCGTGGCGCCGTCGATCGTGAGCCAGTCGCCTTCGCGGATCGCTACCCCGCCGATGGAGGCCTGCTTCTCCTCGCTGTCGATGGCCAGCAGCTCGCAGCCGCATACGCACGGCTTGCCCATGCCGCGCGCCACGACCGCCGCATGGCTCGTCATGCCGCCGCGGGACGTCAGCACGCCTCGCGCCGCGAGCACGCCGTGGATATCTTCCGGCGTCGTTTCCGTGCGGACGAGAATGACGGCTTTGCCCGCACGGGCCCAGGCGTCGGCTTCGTCCGCCGTGAAGACGGCCTGTCCGCAGGCCGCCCCCGGCGATGCCGGAAGGCCCGTCGCCAGCGCGGCCGGAGCTTCGCTTTCATCCAGGCTCGGATGAAGGAGCTGATCCAGGTGCGAAGGCTCTACGCGGAGCAGCGCCTCTTCCTTCGTCAGGATGCCCGCCTGGACGAGCTCCACGGCGATTCTCATGGCCGCTTGAGCCGTTCTTTTGCCGTTGCGCGTCTGGAGCATGTAAAGCGTCCCGTTTTCAACGGTGAATTCGATGTCCTGCATATCCGAGTAATGCCGCTCCAGCAGCTCCGCCATCCCGACAAGCTTCTCGTAAACGGCAGGCATGTCCCCCGCCAGCTTGGCGATCGGCTGAGGCGTACGTACGCCCGCGACGACGTCTTCCCCCTGCGCATTCGTCAAATATTCGCCGAACAGGACTCTCTCTCCCGTGCTCGGATTGCGTGTAAACACAACGCCCGTGCCGCTTTCTTCGTTAAGATTGCCGAACACCATCGCCTGGATGTTGACGGCGGTTCCCTGTTCGTCCGGGATTCCGTTCAACCGGCGGTAAATTTGCGCGCGCTGGTTATTCCAGGAGCGGAAAACCGCTTCGACGGCCAGCCGGAGCTGCTCGTAAACGTCCTGCGGAAACGAAACGCCCGCTCTTTTCAAAATAAGCGCTTTATACGTGCCGATCAGCTCCTGCCAGTCCTCCGCCCGGATATCCTGGTCGGATTCCGTCCCGGCGGCCTGTTTCAGCGCGTGAAGTTTTTTCTCGAACCAGGCTCCCTCGATTCCGAAAACGACGCTGCCGAACATCTGGATCAGGCGGCGGTAGCAGTCATAGGCGAAACGCGGGTTTTGGGTGGCGGCGGCCAAGCCTTCCACCGTGTCGTCGTTAAGGCCAAGGTTTAGAATCGTATCCATCATGCCCGGCATGGACGTGACCGAACCCGAACGGACCGAGACGAGGAGCGGCGAAGCCGCGTCCCCGAAACGTTGTCCTTTGCGCTGTTCAAGCTCCGCCATCGCTTCGCGCACTTCCGCGAGCAGACCGTCCGGCAGCCGGCTTTCTATATAGTAAGCTCTGCAAGCTTCCGTAGTCAGAGTGAACCCCGGGGGAACGGCAAGCCCCGCCCGGGTCATTTCGGCCAAATTGGCGCCCTTGCCGCCAAGAAGTCCCGCTAGTGATTGATTTCCCTCATAAAAATGCATCAGCCATTGCTTGCTCATTGTGTCCCACTCCCTCTTTGTCTACGGCTGCCCGACAGGCGCCATCTTTACATTGCGTGTAATACAAGGTCACTTTCTCCGTATCCAATTCCCCGACGATCTCGTTGCACCATTTGCAGAGCAGAGTTCCCAGCATGACGTCCGATTTCGCCTTGCTCATTGTTTTCATCGCTCCTCTGTGATTGGTTGTTGGTTCTTAATGAAGATATATGACGTCATAATCCCGTTCATGATGAAATCCCTTTCATTCTTTTTAAAAAAGAGGAAAGTTCGTCCCATCGTGAGCATAACATGCAGCATTTGGGCTGCACATTTCAAAATAATCCTCAAACAAGGATTGATTTCACTTATTTTATATCATATATTAGTATTTAGTACAACACATTAATTTATATATGAGTCATATTAAACATGTGGAGGGAAAACAGAAGATGCAGAGAGAACTGTCTTTGGAAATCGTACGTGTGACGGAAGCCGCCGCTCTTGCGGCCGCCCGCTGGATGGGACGCGGGGATAAAAACGAGGCGGACGGCGCCGCAACTGCCGCTATGAGGGAGTCGTTCCGTTCCGTTTCCATGAAAGGAACCGTCGTGATCGGCGAAGGCGAGATGGACGAGGCGCCCATGCTCTATATCGGTGAGAGCGTAGGCAGCGGGGACGGACCGGAAGTCGACATTGCCGTAGACCCCGTCGAAGGCACGGAGCTCGTTTCCAAGGCGCTCAACAACGCGCTCGCGGTTATCGCGGCCGCAGATAAAGGCAAACTCCTGCACGCGCCCGACATGTATATGGAGAAGCTGGCCGTCGGACCCGCGCTCTGCGGAAAGCTGAGCCTGGACGAGCCGCTGGAGAAGACGCTGCGATCGGCGGCCCGCCTGCTCGACAAGAACATCGCCGATCTGACGGTGTCGATTCTCGACCGCGAACGCCATGCGGAGCATATCGCCGTGCTGCGCCGGGTCGGCGTCCGGCTCAAGCTGCTCAGCGACGGCGATGTGGCCGGGGCGATGGCGCCGGCGTTCCCGGAATCCGGCGTCGATCTCTACATCGGCTCCGGCGGTGCGCCGGAAGGCGTGCTGGCCGCGGCCGCGCTGCACTGTCTGGGCGGCGAGCTGCAGGGCCGCCTCATGCCGTCCGGCGAAGAAGACGCGGCGCGCTGCCGCGCGATGGGCATCGACGATCCGGCGAAGCTGCTGCGCCTGCCGGATATGATCGGCGACGACGATGTCATCTTCGCCGCAACGGGCATTACGCCGGGCGATTTCCTGGGCGGCGTGCGCTTTCTCTCCGCGGAGCGGGCCGAGACGCACTCCATCGTCATGCGCGCGAAAACGCGGACGATCCGGTACGTCCGCTCGATTCACCATCTGCCGAGCAAGCCGGTGGCCGTGGCGGTGGTGGGCTAGGTTTAAACGGGCTACGGGTTTCGGGTTTCGGGTTTCGGGTTACCGATTTCGGGTTTGCAAAGCTTACTGGTTTGCAGGTTTGCACTTTCGCTCCCGGCTGACGCACGACTCTCCAGGTGAGGATGCCCGGCAGCGGTGCCGGAAGCGAAACAACGATACGGGAAGCTTGACGATGGCTCTCTCCGATTCCCGGTGGCCGGTGCAATCCCTCTACTCCTGACAGGAGCGCCCCTCCCTTGCACCAATAAACATCAAAAAAGGACGCGATCAGATGATCCGCGTCCTTCTTGGTGTGTCCGGCTGCTGCCAGCGAAAAAATCGGCCGTTTTTCTTGTTCGATCCAGGCGAAATCAATCCCCGTTTCTCATCCGTCATAGAACCGCCGCAGCTTCCGCCCAAGCGACCTTTCTATTATCTTCTACTGCCGCCGCTGACCACGCCCTGCTTATAAACGCCGAACACCTCCCTGAAATCAGGAATCCGATTTCAGGGAGGTGTTCGGGATGCCAGGCATCGCCCTAAGTCCGAGACAGCTGAGGAGCTTCACTCCCCTTCTGCCCGACCTGCGGGACTTTATGCCACGGCCGTTTACTTCGACGGCTTAGCCGTTACCTTATAACCGGCTTTGACCGTGACGGAAGCTTTCGCTTCGGTCATGACGGCCGGATACATTTTGTCCGGGTCGGGCTTGCGCAGCGTGTAGTAGGCTACGGCTTCCGAATCCGACACGTAGTCAACCCGGTCAATGGTAATGCTGTAGCCCGGGTTAGGCTGAAGACCGCGGGAGAGGGTTACCTTGTTAAGCTCATCGCTCTGTTTCTCCACGATGATCTTAACGCCTTCTTCCTCGGAAGGAGCTGTCGCAAGCTCCTCCGCTTTGCTGTGCTTGGCAACGAATTCCATCGCGTTATAAGCCATTACAGCCGCTTCGGCGCGGGTAACGGGCTTCTTCGGATTGAATTTCGACGCATCGTCCAGCTTGGCGATCTTGGTCAGGAGCAGAACCTGAATCGCGTTCATGCTGCCTGGCGTTACTTCTGCCTGATCCGCGATGTTCACGAACATGTTCACAACCGGATAAGGACCTGTTTTCTCCACCGCGGCATGAAGCCATTCGGCGAACTGCTCCCGTGTCAGCGTCTGCTGGGGATCGATATCCCGGCCGATCGGAAGACTGTTCATAGCGGCAATGATGAAAGAATCTGAATACCAGACGTCATCCTTGGCTTTCGTGAAGCTGTCGCTCGCTTTGGGCGCGCGGACGAAACGGATTTTTCCCAGATTCAAATCAAGTGCTTTAACGATCAATTGTACGCCCTGAGCCGCCGTCATCGATGTATTCGGTGCAAATCGGTCGCCGTCCATTCCTTCAACGATTCCTTTCTCTTGCAGAGATTGAATGGCCGCCTCATCGGGACTGCCCTTCAAATCGGAAAACGCGAAGGCCGAGGAACCGAGCGAGAACACGAGCAACGAGGCCAACAGGACGATATTCGTCATTTTTTTCATAATGTTCACCTCCACTCTTTCTGACGAGCCGTTCATGCGATATGTTGCATCTCTTTTACCTATTTTAACCGATTTCATAAATTCCTTCTATAGATAAAGGAGCGGCTTTCGACAAAAAGAATGGAGGACATCCGGCTCTTAACGGACTCCCTTTATGACGTCGCCCTGCTTGGGCGCGGCTCCCCCCTCGAAACGGATGCGGACCGACTTCGACGCGGACAAATCCGCCCCGTCCGCAACGTGAAAATGGATGTGGGGCTCGCTCGTATTGCCCGAGTTCCCGACACGCCCGAGCAGCTGGCCCCGTTCGATTTTGTCCCCGGGTTTTACCGTGATCGTGCCTTTTTTGAAATGGGCCAGAAAGCTGTACTCTCCGTTCCCGTGATCGATGACCACGTGATTGCCGGCGGGATTGTTCTCGTCGGTCTTGCCGATTTCGTTATCCGGATTGCCGTTCTCCACCGCCTTCACGATTCCGGGAGCCGGAGCGATCACTTCCTGGTTGTACGCGTAGTAACTCTCCAGCTTGCCCGGATCGCCCGTGTAGCTGGAAGTTCCCTTGATTTGCACAAGGTCGTAGGCGTACCGCTGGGATTCATGCTCGTAATGATAATTCAGAAGCACGTTCGTTCCGCCCCAGAACACGGTCCACTCCCCCCGGAAAGGAAGAGAAAATTCCGTGCGGCTGAATGCTTCGTCCGAAGCCGGATACGTCTTGAGAGGCACGAATTGAAGCCCCCGGATGATCCCCTTGCCGTCGATAGCGGCCGTCAGCCCTTTTTGCCCGGACTCGTCCGTCCATACGTAACGATCCCCCTCCCCGAGAGGCAATTTGCTCTGCAGCTTATACGCGCGTACGTCTTTATTGAAGCCCCCTGCCAGTTCGCTTAACTGCTCCAGACTCACGTCTTTCTTGAATTCAGGGCTGAAGCGGCTGTAAATCTCTTTGATTTTCCCCTGCAAAAATAGGGCCGCAAGGTTCTCCGGCTCAAACTTCGCCTCTTTCTCCGCATCCGGCGAAGCTGCCGGGGGCGCAGGTGAAACGGCTGAGGAAGGCTCCGTCCTGCCGCAGCCCGCAAGTCCCGGAAGCAGCAGCAGTACCGCTGCCATCCCCCAGATCGTCGTTGTTCGTTTCATTTCTCCCTCTCCTTTACGATTTTTTTAAGAACGCGGAGCCTCTGTCTCGTCTGTCTGCTCCGGCACGTTTAGCGTACCATGCGGACATTACCTCAGCCGAAATGCCGCATTACCGGAAGCTTATTTTCAAAGCCTTCCTCTTCCTCTTTCGTTAAGGTTCCGTTAAGGTGTTGTTTCAGACGGGTTCACCCGATCGTGATATGATGGGAACAAGAATGGAATAAAGGAGCGGTTTTGTATGAAAGAAGCCCGGCTGTTGATCGTCGACGACGAACCGGCTCTCTTGCATATGCTGGAGAAAGTTCTTGCCAAAGAAGGTTTTACGCGGATTAATACCGTCTCAACCGCTGAGGAGGCTCTGGAGGCCTGCAAGCGGCAGACTTATGATCTGATTGTTCTGGATGTCATGCTCCCCGGAAAAAGCGGTTTCGATATTTGCCCGCTGCTGCGGGCCGAAACGGATGCGCCGATTCTTTTTCTGACCGCCAGGGGCTCGGATCTCGATAAACTGACCGGTTTCGCCCTGGGGGGAGACGATTATGTGACGAAGCCGTTCAACCCTCTGGAAGTAGCGGCACGCGTCAAAGCCCGCTTGAGACGAAATGTCCGAACCGCGCCGGAAGCCGGGGGTCCGGGAGCTGCCTATTCGTCGGCGGAAGAAACTCCCGAACACTATGACTACGGACGTTTCCAAGTTCACGTGCAGGCCGGGGAACTCCGGGTGCAGGGTCAAAGCCTGCCGTGTCCTGCGCTCGTGTTCCAACTGCTAGTGTTTCTGTGCCGTCATCCGAACCGGATATTCAGCAAGCAGCAGCTGTATGAGCAGGTATGGGGAACGGACAGCTACGGGGACGACAATACCGTGATGGTGCATATTCACCGCATACGCGAAAGAATCGAGGAAAATCCCGGCGATCCCCGCTTTCTCGTGACTGTGCGCGGACTCGGCTACAAGCTTGTACGCCCGGCGGCCCCGCAGGAGGTACGCGTACCGTGACGGTCCGAAAACGGCTGATTCTCCGTTTTGTCATCCAGCTTGTCACTGTGAGCGGTTTTATTCTGCTGCTGATCGGCGGAGCCGTCGCCTACATGCTCACCGGCATGGCGAAGCTCGAAATGAACCGTGATTTCAGCAAAGCCGGCATGTCCATGCTCGTCCAATCGGTCCGGACAGAGAACGGGAAGCTGATCTTCGACGAGGCTCTGCTGGACAAAACGCTCCGGTTCGGCGGCTGGCTGCAGGCGGTGGACGAAACCGGGGCGGTTATCCAGTCCTACGGGACGCCTGCCGACGTTCCGGCACAGTACGAGCCCGGGCAATTTATCGATTACTGGACGGGGAATAAGCCGTTCCCTTATTCTCTTTTTCTCTGGATCGAAGAAAAAGACGGCCGGACCTATACGCTGCTCTACGGAAAACGCAGCACCGAAAACGTTCTGCTGGACGAGATTCTCGCCGCAGGTCCGCCCGGAGACAAGCAGCCGGAGATACCCGCTTCCATCCGGGAGCGGCTGGACCGATCCGGCGCCGTTCTCCAGCTTCTCGACCGCAGCGGCAAGGAGCTCGCTTCGTACAACCGGCCGGATTCGATCCCCGCGGTCTATACGCTGCAGGATCTCGCGCTCCGCCGCCAATACAGCGAGCGTTACGGGTTCGCCTCCGCTTCTCGCAGCCTGGAGGACGGCCGCACCTGGATCGTCCATGCCCCCGCGCGCGGCGCGGAGCAGAACGTCTTCCCGGCTACGGAAGCGCAGGTCATGCTCACGGCATTCGTCGGCCTGGCCGCCGGGCTGCTTGTGCTGCTCGTCGGAGCGGCGTTCTGGTACGGTCACCGCTTCGGCACGCCGATCGTGCATATCCTCGCTTGGCTGCACCGGCTCAGCCGGGGAGAATATACGGAGCCGGGCGCGGCGAAAGGGAGATCGGGGAGCCGGCGCAGGGACGGGCGCCTGAAGCGGCGCTACCGCCTTTACGGCGATGTGATGCAGTCAATGGAGCATCTGTCCGGCGCTTTAAGCTCCGCCGAGGAAGCCCGCGAGCATCTGGAGCGGACGCGGGACGAGTGGATCTCCGGCATCTCGCACGATTTAAAGACACCTCTGGCTTCCATCAAGGGGTATGCCCATATGCTCGAAACGCCCCACTACACGTGGACGGAACGGGAAATCCGGGAATTTGCGGCTATCATCAAAGATAAGGCGGATTTTATGGATGAGCTGATCGGCGATCTCAGTCTGACTTTCCGTCTCAGCAACGGCGAGAGGCCCCAGGCCGCGGAACAAACCGAACTCAACGAATTCGTGCGCCGCTGCATTCTGGGGGTTGTGAACGATGCGGAGTTCGCCCACGCCAACGTGTCGTTCGAGCCGGAAAAAGAAGCGCTTGTCCGTTCCGTTGACCGGCAGGCGCTCCGTCGCATCCTAGACAACCTCGTGGCCAATGCCGTCCGCCATAACCCTTCGTCCACGCAGATCCGGGTAATCCTTCAGGAAGCGCCGGAGGGAGCCGCTTCCTCGCCAAGGGGTTTCACCCTTCGGGTCGAAGATAACGGAGTCGGCATGGATAAGCAGACCCTGGGTAAGCTGTTCGACCGCTATTATCGCGGGACGAACACGGAAGGCACCACCCGCGGGACTGGCCTCGGCATGGCGATCGCCAGGCAGCTGGCTTTGCGGCTCGGCGGCTCCATTGCGGCGGAAAGCGAGCCGGGACGGGGGACGGCCGTAACGGTGACGCTGTAGGAGCGGCTGCCGCGGCTGAGCGGTGCGCTGGAGTCGCCCGCCTGCTGCACGCCAGCCGGCGGGAGCTGCGCGCCTGGCTCCGCGGGGCCGCGACAGCGGCGCAAGCGGGCGGCGCAGGACCGCGCCGCCGCGGCAGACACTCCCGGGCGACATGCCTGCGGCTCTCGCGTCGGCGATGGTACGCAGGCTGGACGATGGTGCGCAGGCGGGCGGCCGCGCGAGCCGCAGCCGTTGACGCGCGGCAAGCAAAAAAGCCTCTGACAAAGGAGATGCGCATACAACGCATCGGCCTGTCAGAGGCTTTTTTACATACGCACGGCTTACATCGCGGTGGCGTCTTTTTTACGTGCGGAACGTTCCCGGTAAAGAAAAAACTGCTCCAGGACGATACAGACGAGCATACCCAGCACAAGCCCGTTGTTGGCTACTGTGCGGATCAGACCCGGAAGCTGGGCAATCGCCGAAGCGGGGACGAACAAGCTGCCGATGCCGATCATAAGCGACACCCCGATAATAAAATAATCGCGGTCGCCGCCCTTGAGCGAATGATATTCGCGCAGCGCGAGGCCGATCATCGAAGCGAACGGCACGAAGATGACCGCATAGCCTACCGGCATCGGAAGGGAAGTGAAAATGGCCGTGACCGGCGGGAACAGGCTGATCAGCACCATGCCGGCGGAGGCCAGCACAAACGGCAGCCGCTGAACCAGCCCCGTCGTCAGGATGAAACCCGCGGTTCCGGAAATCGGCACGCAGCCCATCGCGGAAAACAAGCCTCCGAGCGCCGTCGAGACGCCCATCATCAGGCTGGTGCGGTTGTAGTTCACGGGGGCTGCGGCCGCGTTTTTGTCGCCGGATACTTTTTCCACGACCTGAATGCTTGCAATGAGGTTCGCGAGCAGCAGCAGACCGATCAGGACGGACGTCGGCAGAATGCCCGCATCCCACTGGGGAAGTCCCCACTCGAAAATTCCCGGCAGGGCGAACGCCGCATCCGAAGCCGGTACGTCCGGCGCGATACCCAGCAGCATAAACAGGACCCACCCCGTCAGCAGCGAAAGCAGAATCGAGTAATTCCGGAGAAACCGGCTGCGGGTCCGCGGTAGGAGCATCGAAAGCAGAAGCACGGCGAAAGCCGGCAGGGCAACCCGAGAATCCACGGCATCCTGCAGATAGCCGATTCCAAGCAGTCCTTTCATAAAAGAGCCGCTGAGCTGGGCGACCAGAATTAGCAGGTACGTGCCTGTAACGAGAGGCGTGAACAGCTTGCGGATTTTTCCGATCCACCCCAAGGCACCGAGCAGCAGGAACAGCGCCCCCGTCAGAAGCATGCCCATTTCAAGCTGGCGAAGACCGTCCGCGAGCGCCAGGGCACCCGAAGAGATCAGGCCCGCGTACACAACGAAAATACCCCACCACAGGCCGGCGGGGCCTTCCATCATCGGCAGTTTGTGGCCAAAAAGCGTTTGCAGCAGGGCGGAGACGCCGATCAGCAGAAAAGTCCGCTGCATAAACGTCGCGATATCCGCGGGCGGCAGGTGCAGCGCATTGCCTACGGCAAGCGGAGCGACCAGGCTCCCGGCCAGAATAAAGGCCAGCCACTGAATCGTAGAAAAAAACAATTTCATCGGAACAAGACTCCTTGTCGGGCTCGACTATAAACAAATCTTTACAGTCTTAAGGTATGTTAAAAAAATAATCATATCCCACCCGGACAAAGTTTGGCAAGAAATCGGAAAAAAACTTTTTGCCGGGTAATAAACGAATCCGTCCGCATTTGAAATAGAAATTTCACGGGAAGTTAGCCGATTGACAGAGGGGTCTTTTTTAGTGTACATTAATTTTAGTACCTGGTACTAATATCAACTACTATATTTTGATGAGGTGATCGGATGAACTCGAAAGCACGAATTTCCGCGGTCGGCAGCTATGTTCCCGAGAAAAGATTGACGAACTCCGACTTGGAGCGCCTGGTAGAAACGAACGACGAATGGATCGTCCAGAGAACCGGCATGCGGGAAAGACGGATTGCCGCTCCCGGAGAATATACGAGTCACATGTGCATCTCCGCCATCGATAACATGATCGCCGAATATGGGGTTTCTCTGGAGGATGTGGATCTGATCCTGACGGCGACCAACACGCCGGATCTTCCTTTCCCTACGGTATCCTGTCTCGTACAGGCGCATTTCGGCATCCCGTCGACGGGCGCTCTCGACCTGAACGCGACCTGCGCGGGCTTCGTTTACGCGCTTCATACGGCGAACGCTTTTATTACGGCGGGCCTGCACCGCAAAATTCTCGTGCTCGGCGCCGATCACATGTCGGCCATTACCGACTATACGGACCGTACCACGTGCATTCTGCTCGGCGACGGTGCGGGGGCCGCTCTCGTTGAGGCTGCGGAGGGCGGGGCTCCCGGCGCTTTCCTTGGGCACCATCTGGGATCGGACGGTACGGGCGGCGTGCATTTGTACCGGTCCGGACTGGCGGACCGTCTCGGGGAGAAGATCTTGGAAGGTGCCGGGAAGCTTGTCCAAAACGGCCGGGAAGTGTACAAATTCGCCGCCGGCACGGTCCCCAAGGGGGTAAGCGCACTGCTGGATTCGGCCGGTATGGCGATGTCCGAGGTAGACTGGTTTATCCCGCACAGCGCTAATCTGCGCATTATCGAATCCGTCTGCGAGCGCATGGATTTCCCTGTCGAGAAAACGCTGTACAGCCTGGAGTATTACGGCAATACCTCGGCGGCCACCATTCCGCTGTCGCTCCATATGGGGTTGAAAGAAGGCAAAATCAAACCGGGCGATCTGCTGCTTCTTTATGGCTTCGGCGGCGGACTGGTACATGGCGGACTGCTCGTGCGCTGGGGATGAGAAACCCGCTGCCTGCCGCATCTGCCCCTTCTGCATTCTCATCTGCCGCCAGATCGGCGCAGCGCCCGCTTCCGCACCAGCTCATGCTCTAGCGCTTTTGCTTGCGCATCCGCCTGCTCCCGCTCCAGCTTCCGCCCCCGCTTTCCCGCTCACACCGGCGCGCATATGCCGACGCAAGCGGCGGATCCCGCTACCGCCGGGCTCAACCGGCCGGCGCGGAAGCCGCCGCTCCTTCAGCGTTTCCCCCGGGCTCTTCCCCGCCGGGGCAGACAAGCGCCCGCGTGCCCGAACGGACCCGCTGCCGCGTGTTCAGCCACGGCTTCGCGGCGGTCTTCGACCGGCGGCGGCGCGGCTGCAGCAGCAGGTCGATTTTGCGCTGCAGCACGAAATGATAGGCGGCCAGCGTCTGAAGAAGCCCGCTGGCCGCGGAATCGGGCCGCCGGCCGCCGGGAAACTCCTCCGGCGGAAGCAGCAGATCGGCGGGCTGATTGACGCCCGCCGTACCCGATTCTCCGCAAGAGGAGCCCGCGTCCGGCACAGCGGCTACCGGCAGTGCGGCGGCCGCCTCGGTTACGCGCATCATCGCCCGCTGGCTGCGGGCCAGAGCCTGCAGCATCTCGAGCTTCCAGGCATCCTCCGTCAGGCGCGGGTTCATTTGTTTCCGCCTCCGAGTAAATCGGAGTAATCGCCCATACCACCGCCCTGATTTTCCTGTTCCCCGATTACAATTTGCAGATGCTTGCCAAGCGACTGTTCCATTCTCGTCATCGCCTCGATCAGCTCGATCAAACCGTCGTGAACTTCCAGCGGCTGCTGCACCTGATCCTGATGCGTGGCAAACTGCTGCGCCGTCAGATGACTGCATATCCACGCTTTCGATTTCTCGGCTTCCGCCGCCTTCGCTTCCAGTATGGACGCGATGCTCACCTGCATTTGCGCCACGGACTGGAGAATCCGTACATAGGAGACTTCCCTGCTCACAAGCTCCGCCCGCCTTTCTTTTTCATGCCTTGCGTACTCTGCCGTATCCGTCCTCCGCCTCTTCCCGCTTCGGCTTTCGGCATCCTTCCGACGTCCGTCTTTCAGCTTACGGCTCCCGTCTTCCGGAGGCTATTCGTGCTCTTCGCGGCTTTCCAATTCCTTCACGGCGAGCCCGAGGTTGGTCGCCAGCGCTTCCTCCAGATCCGCGAGCGAGGACAAGTAACTCGTCACATTCCGTGTGACGTTAACCGATTGGTTCATAAGCGTTTCGATATCCGCAAACGCCGGGTTCTTATCCGGAATTTGACCGATCAATCCCGCCATATGCGCGGCTACCTCGCTTTTATAATGAAGAATTTTGGCGAGCTCCAGATGGGATCTGGAAATATGCCGCACCAGCGTGTCTTTTTCGCGCTCCATCCCGTACCTCCTTTCCTGTAACGTCCGGATTTCTTTATTCAAAAGTATATGCACGGAGAACCGCCGGTGTCCGCGGACAAGCGACGGCGCTTGCAGTCGGACCGGACTCGGCGGACCCCGCTTCCTTAATTCCCGCTCAGATGCTTTCCCGTGAAAAATCTCCCGAAACGGTCGGCTCCTCCGCTATACCCGGAGAGTCCGCACCCGCAGCGTAACCCCGGCGGCGCCAGTTGTCCGGATAGAAAAGCCTCGGACCGAGCCTTTCCATGGCGAGCCCGAGCGCTTCCAGGTGATCGGACGCCCGGCTCCGGTCCAGCCAGGCGAAAGGCCGGACGCCCCTCGCGGACCGCGTATCCCCGCCGGAAAGCCGCACGGAAGAAACCGCGAGGCCTTCGATCAGTGCGGCTCCATGCGCTTTGGCGGGATGGGCAAGCTCCGCGCCGAGCTTCGTCACCGCCTGACGGGACAGAGCGTGGGGCAGCACGGTCAAGCTGTCCGCCTGCAAATCCCGGCGGCCCAGCGCGTAGTTGACGAACTGCTTCGCCATGACTTCGGGCGGGCGCTTGTGAAAGAGAGGCAGCTGCGCGGAAATGCCGCACAAGGCCGCATCGCTCCCTCTGGCGATCGCACCGGCAAGCGCCGCTATTTCCTCCGCCGCAGAAGACACGGACGCATCCAGGAACACCAGGATATCGCCTTCCGCCGCTTCCGCTGCCGCCGGTCTTTCTTCTCCGCCCCCGGATACGGTCCCGGCGGACACGCCTCCCGCGCCAACAAGCTTCACTTCCGCTCCCAGGCGCGGGGCCGCAAACGATTGAACCAACTGCGGGGTAACCGCCTCGTCACGCGAAGCGAGGATAACCTCGTGCAGAGCCAGCCTCTCCAGCTCCCCGAGCAGTCTCAGCAAGGGCGAATCCTGCACAGCGAAGGCTTCCGGTCCCGAGCCGTGTAAAAGAATGACGGCGGAAACCCGCTGATCCGAAGGAAACGGAAACCAGCCCTTGTCCGGCAGCCCCGCTCTCTCGCAATAGCCCTGGGCAAAAGCCGACGCGGCAGCCGCATATTCCGGTCCCGCGGGATTCAGACCGTTCAGCACTCCGCCGTGGCGGGCCCAGAGATCGTTCATCTGTCTGCGCGCCGCCGCTTCATCCGTCCGGCAGGAGCCCGCTTCGTCTCCGTCTACGGAAGCGGACCGGACCGGTAAGCCTGCGGCCAGCAGACCTCCAAGTCTCCGTCCGGCTGCCGCAAGCTCGGCAATCCGCCGTCCCTTCAGGGACGTTCCCGCCTTTGTCTTCGCGCCGGTTTTCCCGGGATTTCCGCTGCGGGTCCGCATCCGGCTTCGCGGCTTCTGCCCTCTCGCTGTGCCGGACGGCTTCTTCTTAGTCGTCATCCGCTTCATCCGCTCCCTCCTTCCCTATCTCTGTCGGGAGAGGCTCCGCCGCCCCTTCCGAAAACGCCGCGGCTTCGATCCAGGCATGCAGCGCTTCCAGGTGATCGCCTAGGATCAGATCCCCCACGGGATCGCTTCCGGCGCTTTTTCTCCTCCTGGGATTCTTGGCTCCCACGGCCGCATATACCGCGGCCTTGACGTTCAGCCCCTTACGCAGCGCAAGCGCAAGCGCCTTGGGCGGGACGGCGAGCGCCTCCGCCCCGATATCGCTTATCGCCCTGCGGCTTAACGCGTGTGGAATCGTCGTCAGCGACGTTCCCGCCAGGTCCGGCCGGTCCAGCATGGCGGTCAGCGCATGCTTGGCAAGGACAACGCGGTGGACGCTGTCGCGCTTGACCGGGCCGATGTAGGTGTTCATGGCCACATCGGCCCCGTTCTCCACGGCTTTGACGAAAGCCGAGAGCTTTGCGGCGGGAATCACGATATCCCCATCCGTAAAAAGAACAATATCGCCTCGGGCCGCCCGCGCTCCGACGGCCCTGCCGACATCATGGCCGAGCGCCGTATCGAACGCGATCATTCTCGGCCCCATTTTCTCCACGATGCGGCGGGAACCGTCCGTAGAGCCGTTCACTACGGCTATCACCTCCACGCTTGGATGAACGCGATACGCTTCCCTTATGACAGCCGCAAGAGACCGCCGCTCGTTATAGACCGGAATCACCACGGACACTTTCGGAGCGGGATCGTTGCGGTACGTGTGCAGGCTTCTTCCGCCCCTGCTTTGCGCAAGCGGTGTCTTCCGTCTCTTCTTCACCTGCCGCTCACCTCCGTCCTCTTCTCTGCGGCATCTTCTGTCATATCGTATGGGCCGGGTCGCCGGATCGGGAGGGCGGATGTGGAGACGCGCAAAAAAAAGGCTGTCTTTTCCGCCGGAGTAAGCGTGACCCTGCCTTTTGAAATGAGCCTGGACACCCGTCTTGCGGAACCGGCAGCGAACTGCCGGCACAACCCCCGGAGAGCGGACGGCTCTTTAGGGACCGCCCGTCCCCGGGTTTAGCCGAGGCTGACGTCTTTGAAAAGCGTATCCCAACAATCCGGGTTGATGCTGTAGCAGCCGACCGCACACGTCCGGGGGAGGGGCCACTGCAGGTCTGTGATGCCGTCGGCGTTGCTGTGATTGATCACCAATACCCGGTAATCGTAATTCACCAGCCCGTTCAGCACCCGCTCCAGCTCCCGCGCCTCCTCGTAAGACGCGTTCGTGCGGACAAACAGCAGCCGTTTGCCGTACGTCAGGTAATGCAGGGTCCGGTAGATGCGGCGGTCAAGCCTGCTCCTGAATTCCGGATATGAAGCCAGATGGAAAATATGATTTTGATTTTGCGGAAAATCATGCGCTGAAATAATCCGGGATTTTCGATCCTTAACCAGAAAATTGCCGCCTGCGTAATCGACCCCGATCGCTTTCAGATTGGGGAGCTCCATAAAGCCTTGGAATCTGTTTTCCAATACCCCGCTTATGTCTTCCAATTCGGATATCATCCAGTCGAATACACCCGAATACGAACGCAGGTTCATTCTTTTCAACTGAATGGAAGGGGTGCAATTCTCTCCCAGGCTGTAAATCAAATCGTACTTTCCGGCTATTCCGCTTAAGTCCATGGACGCCCCTTCTCCCTTCTACCGCGCCTTATTTCAAGCTGATATCGGCAAAAAAAGTATCCCACCAGCGGTCGCTGTTAAAATTCCAGATATCCGCATAGGGGACCTGGACGGCGCACGTATGCGGCAGCGGCCAGTCTAGTTCGACCAGGCCCGGTACCTGTTCATATTCCACCAGCAGGATCTTGTATTCATGCGTCACAAGCCCGTTCAGCACCTGCTCCAGTTCGGCCGTCTCCTCGTACGTTCCATGCATGCGAATGAACAGGATACGCTTTTCCTCGCTTAATTTTTTTAAAAACCGGTTAATCCGGCGGTTCAGCTTTTCCTTGAATTCTCCGTAGGTGAAAAGATGCTCCGGCGAATTGCGGTTCACCGGGAAATCGTGGACGGATATGACGCCGTATGCGGAATCCTTCACTTGATAATTAGGCTGAAGGGTAACCGGCTCCACCACGCTCATATGGGCAAGCTCCATAAATCCGTCAAACCGTCTGCCCAGCAGCCGGTTCACGTCCGCGAGCGAATCCGACATCATCCAATCCAGCACCCCTGCGGAAGAGCGTAGGCCGTGCTTTTCCATTTGAATCGCCGGCAGGCAGTTTTGTCCAAGGCTGAATACGGAGTCGTAGCTCCCCGCCAAGTCCTGTAAACGCATCGTACCCCCTCCTTTTGGCATCCTTTTGTATACAATGCGCGAAGGAGACGTTCAGCGTGGACCCCCGTCCTTGCCCGGAAAAATGGACGCGCACATCCAATCCCCCGCCGCGTCCCGGCATATTCTGTAGAAAGGATGTGAGCTGCGAGCATCCGGAACACGGAGGTAAACGTCATGTACAAGTACTATCAGAAGGTGGAAATAGATCCGCATACCCATGCGCTGCCGCTTCAAGCGGGCGATCAGGAAGTGTTCCTGTGCCCCCTCTATTTGTACGGAATTACGCCGGGCAGCCGGATTCTTTTTAAAGTGAGCATCGCCTGGAGCAACCCCGTCACTTACGACATCGGTGAGCTGGAAATCAACATACGGCGCGACCATCCGGGCGGACCCGTTGTCGAGAGCAGCGAAGATTCGCGCTTCCGCGGGGGGACAGCCAAGATGGAAGGGGAGGACGAAGGGGGCGCGGCCGAAATCGCGGTTTATTACCTGACCGTGCGCTCGCCCGGAGGCAAAGCGCTGATCGAAGGCCCGATTGTGTTCGAGGGATTTGTTCTGGAAGAAAACTGACTCCCGTGAATTGGTTGTTTTTATCAGTCTACTTGTCCATTTCGAAAGAGCCGGTAAGTGAATTTACTAATCTTGTAAGTATAATTTTTCAGAAGGGGATGACATACCATGGCTACCATTTTGGACTATCAGACTAATGATGCTCTCATAGGCGGAGGTTCCCTGCCTTTTCCGGTGACGAATCCGCTGCTGGGCGGCGTCGAGCTCGAAGTCGCCACCATTAACCTGACGCCTGCGGCGACTACCAATCTTCTCCGTTTCGAGGGAACGATCGGCTGGCAGCCCGACCTTCTTCTCGCCACTCCGCTGCTCCCGATTCTGCAGGTCAGAATCCGCGTAGGCAGTCCGACGGGAACCGTCATTTACGAGACGGACGATTCGGCCCTGATCGGTACAGGCGTGCTGACGACCATCACGGACAACATCTTGACGGTTTCGTTCCAGCATTCGATTCAAGCTTCGGTCGTTCCGGCCGGTTCGCAGTCCTATTTCTTGACCGTTGCCGTTCGCGGACTGGGCAGTATATCGATTCGCGGACCCGTTCACTTCGGGGCATTCGTTATCGCTCCGTAACGGAATCTTTTGCGGCAAAGGCAGACAGGAAGCTATCCTGTCTGCCCTTTTTTGTATCTAGCGCTGCGGCTTACACAAAAAAACCTCACATTTAACGCGAGGTTTTTTGGCGTTTATCGGCATTTATCGCCGTTATCGGCGTTTGTCGGCATTATCGGCGTTCTCTGCGTTTGTCGGCGTTGTCGGCGACAATCGGCGATTACCCGCGTCCGCTAAAATCGTCCCCGGCTGTGTCCGGCCTCCAGATAGGCCTTTACGAAATGCTCCGTCATCCGGTCCAGGGACCAGCGCTCACAGCCCGATAGACGGGCGGCTTCGCCCATCTTCAGCCGGAGTTCGTCGTCGGCAAGCAGCAGCTCCAGGTGGTAGGCCAGCGTATCGGTGTCGCCTACCATAGAGACAAACCCCGTCTCGCCGTGCTCGACCATTTCCGGCAGCCCGCCCGCATTGGAGACGACGGCCGGCTTGCCTGCCGTCTGCGCTTCCATGACGGCAAAGGGCTGGTTATCCTGCACGCTCGGGTGCACGAAGATATCCGAGAGCGCCAGGATGGCCGGCACGTCTTCCCGGTGCCCCAGGAACAGGACATCGCCCTCAAGACCGGCAGCCTGCACCTGAGCGATCAGCTCATCGCGTTTGTCGCCGTCGCCGATCAGCCAGCAGAGCCAGTCGGAGCGTCTTTGTTTCAAGTTGGCCAGGGCACCGATCAGAAAGTGAATACCCTTGATCGTTTCCAGACGCGCCGGGCACACAATCAGTTTTTTTCCTTCCGGACGGACCAGGGGGGTGCCGGCGGCGAGCTTGCGCGCGAACGGCTCCATATCGAATCCGTAGGGCGATACTTCGATATGCCCGGCGGGTACGCCGTATTCCCGGGAGAGGACGTTTTTCAGCCAGTGGGAGGCCGTTACCGCCTTCTCCGCCGCCATAGCGCCGTGATATTCAAGCGTGCGGTAATAGAGGTGCGCAAGCGGCCGCAGCGTCTCGGAATCCAGTCTGCCGTCCTCATCCAACAAGATTTTGATTTCCCTTGCCAGAGATCCGTGAAGGCTCGCCACCAGACCGGTGCTTGGGGGCCTTACCCGGTTTAATGCGAGCGAGGCAATCACGTCCTGGGCATGGATGACGTCGTACTGCTGAAGTCCGAATGAAGCTGCGGCCAATTCCATGCAGTAGCGGTCCATTTCCACCCGGCGCACGAGCGGGTCCTGATGGAGGACCGGCAGCGTGTTCCGGTTTAATTTTGCCTGAAGCATGTGCATCAGATCGTCTTTCATCACCTTTTGTCCGGTTCCGTAGATGTAATATTTGGGTTCGTCGGGTCCGTTTCCCATCAGATCGACCTGATGCCCCCAGTTTTCCAGCCGGTTCTTGAGCTGAAGCATGAACGGCCATACCCCGCCGATATGGGGAATCGGCCAATAGGTCGCGAGCAATATTTTCAAGAGCCTTCCCCCCGTTTCGCCTCTGTTTCCTTCTTTACCGGCGTCCCTGCAGCCCGCACCGTTTGCGCGGAGAACAAGCATCTTCTTTTATCATATGGACGGGATAACGGGATTGACATGGAGAGCGGCCTCTATCCTATAAAAAAGGCGGCGGAAACGTGCAGGACCGGCCGATTCGTCCGCTTGCGCCCGGACCTTCGCCCCCCTGCTTTCATACCATATGGAGGATACAAGCACAGAGAAAAGAGGTGCGTTATGAAAGCCTTAGTCACCGGAGGGGCGGGCTTTATCGGCTCCCACTTGGCGCAAGCGCTCGCGGACGGGGGCCATGAAGTCCATGTGCTCGACAACTTGTCGAGCGGAAGGGCCGAATGGGTGCCCGGCCAAGCCGTTCTTCATGTCCTGGAACTAAACAGCCCGGAGCTTCACGAGCTTGTCGAACGTATCCGCCCCGAAGTCGTGTTCCATCTGGCCGCTCAAGCCGACGTTCAGAGATCCATAGCCGATCCGGCTTTTGATGCGCAGGTCAACATTACCGGAACGGTGTCGCTCCTTGATGCTTGCCGGAAATCGGCTGTGCGGCGGTTCGTCTTCGCTTCGACGTCCGGGGTGTACGGAGACAGCGTGCACGAAAAATTAACGGAGGATATCCCGGCCGCGCCCATTTCGTACTACGGTCAGTCGAAGCTTGCAGCGGAAGGATATATCCGGATTTTTCACAAGCTGTACGGACTGCCTTATACGATTCTCCGTTATGGAAACGTGTACGGCCCGAGGCAGACGCCCAAAGGGGAGGGCGGCGTAGTCGCCGTGTTCCTGCAGCAGCTGCGCCGGGGGCAGCCCATCACGATTCACGGAGACGGCGGGCAGACCCGGGACTTCGTCTATGTCCGGGACGTGGTGGAGGCCAATCTGGCGGCCGCCGCATCTACGGGCTGCGGGCTCTACCATGTCAGCACAGGCCGGAGCACGACCATCCGGCAGCTGGCCGAGCTCATCCGCGAGACCCGGTCAGCGCCTGTTCCCGTCCTGTTCGGCGAAGCCCGGCCCGGCGATATCCGGCACAGTTGTCTGGACAACCGCCGGATACGGGAAGAGCTGGGCTGGAGCCCCCGGTACCGCATCGCCGACGGGCTGCGGGAAACCTGCGCCGCGTTCCTGCCTTAAGCCGGCCGCGATTTGCAGGCACCGGACGGAAGCCGACGCCGTGCCTGCGCCGTGCCTGCGCCGTGTCGCGTCGTTCCTGCCATGTCTCGCGGGTCCCGTACCGGTGCCTGCCATGTCTCGCAGGGGTCCCGTACCGGTGCCATGCCGTCTCGGTCCGGTGCCGATACCGCGTCGTTGCCCGAAAAAAAAGCCCCGGTCTATTCCGGATAATCCGGAATACCGGGGCTTGCTTTTTTGCGAAACAGTCAGCGGCTGTTCCAGATATCGTGGATAGCTTGGGCGAACGCATCCACGCTTCTGGCCCACGGCCATTGATAAGAATCATACTGGCCCTGGAGAGCCAGACGGGCCCGCAGCTCCTTATCGTGGATCAGCCGGACGATGTCTGCCGCCAGTCGGTTCTGGTACCGGTAGGAAAGGAGGCAGTTGCGCTCGTGCCGCGCATAATCCGCATTCCCGCCCGAATACGTCGTGACGAGCGCCGCCCCGCATCTCATGGCCTCCAGGCCGGGCAGCGAACCGGAATCGTAGAGCGAAGAGCTGACGTAGATATCGGTTTTGTTGTAGAGGTAGCGCAGCTCCTCGTCGTTATTGGGCAGGCAGAATTGAAAACTGCCCGTATCGCGAAGGCGCTGCAGACTCGGTGCGGTATGAAATTCGTCGGGCGGGCAGATCAGATTGATTTCCGTATCGGGATAATGGTGTTTGACGAACGCGAGCTGGCTGACCAGATAATCCTGGTCGCGGTGCCAGGCAATCCCTCCCTCCGAATTGCGGACGACAGCGGAAATTTTGACAGCGGGCGGGGTGGATTCCCGGAGGTTCAGATTTTGCATGAACGGCCCGAGTCCGATCGGAACGATATGTCCGCGGATGCCGTGATTGAGCTCGATCAGCTTCTGCTGCCACTCGGACAGTACGATAAGATGCGGCGTCGTATGATACGTGGGGAACGTGATATGATCGTCCGGCAGAAAAGTCGGTTCGTAGCAAAGACTGAACCGGGCATGAACGCTCCGGTCTCGCGCGCTCGCTTCCACGCATGCGGGCACGGTCGTGTAGAAGTTGGAGATCACCACGTCTCCGGGCGGGATATCATCCGCGTCCAGCGTAATACTGTGACGGCCCCGGACAATCCGGGCCCGGATATCGAACTTGACTTCGGCATGAGCGGGCATCACGATGGTGACGTCATAACCGCGGTCCGCCAATCCGTTCGTAATTTCCGCCAGCATCCGCTGGGCCCCGCCGAAATTCAAGGTGAGGATAGGAAACACCAGCCTCATGCTTTTCCTCCTTTCATGGACACGCCAGCCGCACCGGTTCTCTGCGAACCGGCGCCTACCCGTTCGGGTGGCTGTTCAAAATATGCTGGATAACCGGGTCCGGCATCCGGTAGTTGTCCGGGAGTCCGGCTCTAATCTGGTTCCACAGCTTGTAATCGACGAGATACTCGGGGTTGGACACTTGCACGGAAAAAAGCGAATTATACAGGTCGCCCATCACATACACTTTCTCGCTCATGTTCCTTCTCCTTTCTGCCCCGCAGGGAAAATCAGGCTTGAGCGGCTTTGGCGATCGCCCTACCGTATACATCGAGAAGCCGCTGAACCATCAGATCCATGGACCAGTGGACGGCCCCCCACTGCCCGGCTTCCCTGCCCATCGCTTCCCGCATAGCCGTATTCTCCAGCAGCGTGTACAAGTGGGTGAACAACTGCTGGCTGTTGCCCGACGGGAAGATAAGGCCCGTACGGCCGTGCTCGACCATCTCGGGTACGCCCGTGGCGTCGCTGACGACCGACGGCTTCCCTGCAAGCTGCGCTTCAATCAACGACAGCGGCTGATTGTCTACATAACTCGGCTGCACGAAGATATCGGACTGGGCAAGCAGATAAGGCACGTCACTCCGCCTGCCCAGAAACTGGACCGTGTCCAGCAGCCCCAGCTCCGTACACTGCCGGTTAAGCTCCGCCTCCAGGTCGCCTTCTCCCACGATCCAGCAGACGAAATCGTCCCGCACCGTCCGGAGCAGGCCGACCGCTTCGATAAGCAGCGACACGCCCTTGATCGGGATGAGGCGGCCGGTGAAAATAATGGCTTTTTTCCCCGGCGGTTTATAGATCGGGGTGGCGGAGCTTTCCATCTGCGCATAGAAATCGCCCGTAGCGTACCCGTACTGGAACACCTCGACCTGCTGTTCGGGAACGGAGTATTCCGTGGTCAGCAGGCGTTTCAGCCACTGGGAGGAGGCGATCGTAATATCGCTGCTCGTGGCGCCGAGATGCTCGATAGCCGACTGGAACCGCCAGATGAGCGACTCCCCCAGGTTGACGTTATTTTCCACCAGATGCAGCTTGATCTCGTGGGCCACCGAGCCGTGCAGGCTGGCGACGAGTCCCGTCCGCGGAGATTTGACCCGCCGGAAAGAACGCGTGGCCAGGACGTCCTGCGTATGAATCACGTCATATTGCTCCAGCCCGAAATAGGCGGCGGCCAGCTCCATGCACAAGGTGTTCATTTCAAAATGCGAAAGCCAGGAGCTGGAGTGAAGGACCGGATACAGCTCGGGGCTTATTTTCTTTTCCAGAAAAGGCCTTACCGCCTCTTTATGAAAAACACGGCCGCTGAACGGCATATGAAACACACTCTCATCTTCGCTGTTGCCGAATACATCGACCTCGTGGCCGAGCGCCTCCAGCTTTTCTTTCATTTTGACCATAAGCGGCCATACTCCGCCCAAATGCGGTAACCGCCAGTAGGTAGCAAGCAGTATCTTCAAGAATGTCCCCTCTTTTCTGCGTGAGACTCACAAAGCTGCGTTCAGCACCGGCATGCCTTTATCCCTACACTATATGCGGCTATTCTCCTCCTTCACGGGTCGTTTGCCTCACCGGGCTCAAAATGTGTACGTGTCCATACGTCTGCGCGGCAATTTCATATACTGAACTATGCCGGATTGAACGGAAGGGAAGGTGACCATGTCCATTTACCTTTTTGACGCCTACGAGTTCGGACCTTACGACTCGCGTTATATCCAGTGTTTCGATCTTGTCTTTCAAAACATCGCCCAGCGGCATTTCGACGTTCTTATACAGGGCTATCAAGGCCAGAACCGTTTTCTCCTGGGGCTCTATCATCTCGATCCCGCTCCGCTGCCCGGTTCGATTGCCCATCTGCCGACGGTATATAATCACAACCGGCCCTTTACCCTCCACATTCACACGAATCTGACCAATCCTTATCCCCTGACGATGGCTATGTACGCTAAAAACGAAGGGGTTCTTGTCGCGACCTTCACAACGAATGAATTGACGGTCATCGATCCGCTCTGACTGGGAGTGCCGGGATTTGCCGGTAAAAAAAAAGGCCCTTCTTTCGGAAGCGGCCTTTTAGGGTTGTTTTCTTTAGCGGCTTGCAGTTGCCGATACGGCGGTTGCAAGCGTTCGAATCACTTCACCAACCAACTTCATCCCAACGCCGGAATAGGGGTCAGCTCCGATTGAAGAACACGATGCGCAGGCACGATATTGTTGAAAGTGTCCAAACCGAATACGGAAGCTACGACGAGACCCGGCTGAGGGGCGACGACGGCTATCTGGACTTCATAAGCCAGAACACCGGAGATAAAAAACGTGCGGATATCCACAAATTTCGGCGGCACCGTATACGTCTGGAAATAGAGCGGCGTCTTGGCAACCCCCGTGCTCAGCGTATAGAAGATTTCAACGGCAATCTGGGCCGTATTCACAGCGTCTTCGTTGTTGATGATAACGGCCGCATTAGCGGAGGCTGTCCCGAAATCCCTCGTATTAATAAGCATTCCTGTCGTAAAAGCCATTCTCTTCACCCCCTCTCTGTCAATCTCTCAAGCAGTATATTCTTCATTGATATAAAAAGATTGGACGACCATGTGGTCGCCCGAATTTTTGGATATACGCCTGCTCCCGGATTCTTCTGAATGTATCTCCCGCTCGGCTTGCATACCGGTTAATTGCCCGAAAAAATCGCCTGCGCCCCTGTTCTCGTATCCGTCCAGACGCCGATAAACCCGAAAGGCGGGATGGTGCTGATGTCCGTGTAATTTCCGATGGACGGCACCGGTGTGGCGCTGCCCGCATTCGGGTTGCTGGAGGCGGTGGATTCCCTCCGGTTAAAAAACGTGGCCCCCCCGTCCGCCGATATGGCCACATACGTATCCAAATCAAACCCGTCAATCTGATTGGAATAGTACAGAATGGTGACCAGTCCGCTTTTTGGGGACACATCTATAGAAGGAAAAAAGTTCTGAGTCCCGGCCGGAGCCGACGTAACAGAGACGGGAGCCGTCCAGGTCAGTCCCTGATCGAAGGACCGGGAAAGGAATACGTCCGCGTAACCCTGCCGGTTATCCTGCCACACCGCGTAAAGAGTCCCGCTTGTCGACAGCGCCGAATTATCAACGGCGATATTGGCGCCGGTCGGCACTTCGAAGCCGTACCCCGTAACCGGCAGGACGCTGGGTACCAGCGTGACGGGCGAAACGATTACCGGTGTCTGGAAAGTGGCCCCGCCATCCAGCGAACGGCTTACCTCAAAGCGTGTAAACGGAGTTAACGAGATGTAAGCCACATAGACAATTCCCGTCAGCCCTGCAACCACGTCCCCACGCGTCACAAAATCGGCGTCCGGAGACACAAGCGCGGGCCGTAGCCAAGTCTGCCCGTTGTCCAGCGAACGTTGAAAGAAAATTACGGACCCGCCCACAAAGTCCGTATTGAATTGGTGGACATAGACCAGGTAAACGCTGCCCTGATACGTACTGACCTGGGAATTGTCAAAGACCGCGTTCACCTGCACATTGTTGATGAACGTCGTAAACCCTTGAGCCGCAATGACCGGCGATCCGAAAGTGATTCCGTTATCCGTCGACGTGTAGACGGCAATCGAGCCGTTGCCCGCCGCATCGAAAACATGGGACGCCACGATGAATATGTTCGGAAACCCGTAAGCCACGACGTTGGACTCGCCGCCGATATATCCTGCCGGAAGCGGCAGAATAAGAGGTCCCCATGAGATGCCTTGATCAACCGAGCGATAGACGGCAACCCGGGCCGCCCCTGTCGTAAAATCCGTCGCAGACGCCACGATATTGAGCGCAGTCAGGTAATTGGCCGCCACGCTGGGTGTCTGGGCAAGCGTTCCGGCGGGGGATACCTGCGAATTTGCCATTTGTGTCCGCCTCCTTTTGTGAATGTCAAAATCCGCCCCACGTTACTTGCGAACCGGTCCTTGTATCGGTCCAGACGCCATAGAAATTATCCGGCGGAACCGTATCGACATCGATATAATCTCCGATCAGCGGTACCGGAACCGGACTGTCTCCGTTCGGGTTAAAGGAAGTCGTCGTCACGCGAATATTCGTGAAGGTGCTGCCTCCATCCCTGGACTGGGCCGCATAAACGTCGAGGTCGAAGCCGTTCAGACGGTTCGTGTAGTAAATCACGGTAATGGTGCCTGTTTTGGGCGATACCGTTATAGCCGGGAAAAAATTTTGCGCCCCAGCCGGGCTGTCCGTAATAGGTATCGGCGTATTCCAGGTCAGCCCCTGATCGGCGGATCGGGACAAATACACATCCGCATACCCCTGCCGGTTATCCTGCCAGACCGCATAAATGTTGCCCCGCCCGGGGGACACAAGCGCGGTATCCGCCATGACGTTGGAGAAGTTCAGGACCCGGAACCCGTAACCGGGAACAGGGAGGACGTTCGGCACAAGCGTCACATCCGAAACCAGGATCGGGGAACCGAAGGTCGCCCCGCCATCCAGGGAACGCCTCACAAAAAACGCGGGCTGGGCAGACGTCGTGTCGATCCAGCCGAAATGAAGGCCGCCCTGTAAATCGATGCCGATATCGGCGCGTTCCGTGTCTCTCCTGACATTCGAGAGAACCAGTGGGGCCTCCCACGTGACGCCTCCGTCAAGAGAGCGCTGGAAAGCGGCCACCGAGAATCCGCCCGAGTCGACATTGTACTGGCGGTTATAAGTGACATAAGCATTGCCGAGAAACGGACTGGATTGGGAATTGTCGAAGAACACTTTGGTCCAATCGTTGTTAATGAAGGTGCCGTATCCCGGATTCACGATAATCGGCGCCGAGAAGCTGAGCCCGTTGTCCGTGGACCTGTAAGCCGCAATCGTACCGCTGGAGTTGCCGGGGAAAACATGGGCCACGATCAGGAACAGATTCGGAAACCCGTAAGCCGCAAAGGCGGCCTCCGCTCCCGTAAACCCCGGCGGCAGGGGAAGAAAGGAATTCGTCCAGTTCACTCCCGCATCCTGCGACCGGTATACGCCGGTAAGCGGCGGTCCCAGCGTAAAATCGGTCGCCGTTGCGATCATGATATTGGCATCCAGCAAATTGACGGCGATAGACGGTTCCTGCTTCGGATTGCCCGAAGCGTTCACTTGAAAGTTAGGCATAGGGGCCTCCTGACGAATGCGAATAATCTTGTACTCCAATGTATGCCGGAGATTGGTCTCGGCAATGGACAATTCGGAAATTATCCCTCTCCCCTGCCAATGTCCACACCCGTCAAATGCGGCGGAATAAACTGAAGTAAACATCCGGCGCGACGGCGGTGAGTTTGTCTGTCCGAGCAATCAGCCAGGAAAGAAGGGAGCTTTACATGAGTGATGTCGGCATTGTTATGCCGGTGTATTTGCAGAGGCCGTCTTATTTGCAAGAAGCGATCGAAACCATCCTTAACCAGACGTATGCGGATTTCCGCTTTATCATCGTCATCGACGGAGTATCCGAACAAATGGGACCGCAAATCAGGCAATTGACCGCTCACGACACGCGTGTGGAGATTGTGGAGAACGAACGGAACCTGGGCGTATCCGCTTCATTGAACCGGGGATTCCGGCGGCTTTTTGAAGATCCCGACATCCGCTATGTGACCTGGGTGTCGAGCGACAACCGCACCCACCCCTATTTTATCGAGCTTCTGCGGCATGAGCTTGCGCATGCGCCTAAGGAAGTCGGGCTGGTCTACAGCTGTTTCCGTGAGATAGACGCGGACGGACTGCCGCTTCGCGACGAGGCTTTTCAGGAGGAATTCCGCCGGTATCAGAATAAGCCGAAAGAGGAACTTCTCGACGTATGCATTGTCGGCGTATCTTTTATGTACAAATCGTGCTACGCCCGGAAAATCGGCGGATACCACATGGAACCCGTCGAAGACTACGAATATTGGCTGAGATTATCTCATCTGTGCGAGCTGCGGTACATTCCCGTAGAACTCGTCGAATACCGGGTCGACTCGGATTTCAGCATTTCCGCCAAGCTCAAAGGGTCTGTCGAGCAGCACCGCCGCTGGCGTCACGCATTCCGTTTGACCAAAAAGCAAGCCAGGGAAAGACAAAGCATTCCTCTGGAAACGACCGTTTACTTACCGGTGGCCGATGCGTCGGGAAGCCTTCCCGACCGGCTCGACCACCTTTTGGACCAATACTACAGCAACTTTCAGGTGGTCGTGGTCGACGTGACGCCGGAGCGAGCGTCAACCGGCCTTCTTCACGGGATACGGGACCCTCTGCTTAGCACCCGCTTCTTTCCCGGCATGCCGCCTATCGAAGCCGTTCATACCTGCCTGAAAAAGCTTGCGACCCCGTTCGCCGCGATCGCATACCGGGAGCGGGATTTTGAATACATGGATCTGCAAGTCCTAACGACCGCCCTGCGCAGCGCTCCCGAAGGCGCTTATTCCGTTTGCTACAACGGCGACCGGAGCGATCTCGCGTACCGCTTCGATCCTCGTGCGGGCATGCCCTCAACCGAGCTGTTTCGTTCAGCGAAGCTGAAGGAGCTTTTGCTCCGGTAGACGGCCGCAGTCTCCATCCGCCTCTGTCTCTATCGTGCGCGTACGCGAAAAAACGCTTGGCGGAGTCCGCCAAGCGTTTTTAACCATGCTGCTTCACGAGCCCGATTCCAAGCGCGCCCAGCATGCAGGAAAACTGCCGGGCGTACAGGCCCGGAGAAAACTGTTCCGCCGCATGCCGGCTCGCTCTGAAGCGGATTTCCTCCCGCAGCGGGACGTTGTCCATGAGCTCCGAAATTTGGCGGAACGCCTCTTCATGGTCGTCGTGGGGATAGAACCTTCCCGTTACGCGGTCCGCGATAAAGCTCCTGACTCCGTCCGAATCCGTCGAGACGACGGGACACCGGCAGCACATGGCTTCCAGCACCGCATAGCCGAATCCTTCCACGCGCGAGGTCGAGAGCAGCACGCCGCCGGAATCGCCGATGACGGAATACTGCCGTGCCATTTCTTTGTGCGGAAGGTTCGCCAGCACCGTCAAACGGGAACCCAGCTCGTAATCCGCAACCAGCTTACGGAACTCCCCCTCTTCCGATCCGAGCGTATTATCCACATACATGCGGATTTCGACCGGACGGCCCCGCGTTTTGAACAAGCGTCCGACCTCCAGAAAACTTCGCCAGTTCTTGTTCGGCTCGATCCTTCCTACCCACCCGATGATGGGAACCGGAGCGACGGGATGCCTTTCAAAGCGGAAGCTTTCCATATCGATACAATTATGAAAGCTGAACCTCTTCATCCGGGCGTAGTACGTCTCGAACATCCGGATCAGGTGCGGGGTGCGGGGATACAGCACGGCATCGGCGTGCAGGGTGAGCAGCGGGATAATCCGTTTCAGAATAAACTCCGCCTCCTCCACGCTCCCCAGTCCCTGCGCCTCGTAAATGATTTTGCCCGTGTAGCCGCTTGACCGCAGGGGAAGAATCAGTTCGGCCACCGTAGAGATGATAACCGCCTCGAACCGTTCCCGGTTGACGAGCTCCGTAATCTCTTTCTCGTCTTTTGTCACGTAAACGGGCACCCCGTCCAGGTTCTGCATCCCCGTTCCTTCATGCAAGTACAGCAGGCTGCACGTGATGCCGATCTTCTTCAGCGCGATAACCCGCTGGCGGTTCAGAGTCTCCATCCCTCCGCTCGGGATATAGAACACGAATAAAAGCTTCATGGCACACCTTCTTTCAAGCTGATGCAAAAGACGGGACGGGGCCCCTATCCCCCGGCTCCCAAGGAAGCGATGCGGGCGGCCAGCAGCGGGTTGTAATGGGCACGCAGCCTATCCACCTCGCGCTGGATTGCCGGCTGGTGATTCCGGCTGCCCATCTCCCCGTGAAGCCGGTACTGGGTCAGTTTCTCGTTCACGAACTCGATCCGGACCCCGGCTGCGGCAAGGCGGAGCCACATCTCCAGGTCCTGCGTGTACTTGCACGTCTCATCGAAATACCCGTAGCGATGGAACAGATTTTTGTGCATCAGGACGGTGCAGCCGTTGATCGGGTTGTACTGGAGCATGTAGGTGTACAGCTTCGTGGACGTATTGAAATACTGCGTATTTCCCGGATCGGTAGGAAAATTAGGCGCGTACAGGACGCGCCCGTGCTCGTCGACAATCTCGTAGTTCGTAAAGCTGATGTCCGCATTCGCCGAGGCCAGCCCGTTAAGCTGAACCGCCAGCTTATGCGGGTGAAAACGGTCGTCCGAACTGAGCCAGGCGATATAATCGCCCGATGCGTGGCGGATTCCGTGGTTGAGCGCCGAGGCCGTTCCTCCGTTTGCTTTCCCCAAATAGTGGATCCACGGCAAGTACGGCGTTATTTTATCCTGATGCAAGGTCGAACCGTCGTCCACGACGATGATTTCTCGGTCGGGATACGTCTGGCTTAGCGCGCTGACGATCGCCTGATCCACATAGGCGCAATTGTAAAAAGGGATTATGATGCTCACCCGGGGCGGCATTTCCCACCTCCTTTCCGCAGTCGCCTGCCCGTTATCTGCGCTTTTTAACCCCTTTGCCGGCCTTCACCTTGCGGGATTTGAGCGTGTTAGCCGGACGCTTGCGAGGCCGTGCAGCCGGGCGTTTGCGAGGCCGCAATGCCGGGTGCCTTCTTCCGGACAGAAGCCGCCTCTGGCTTCGCGAATACCGCAGCAAATACGGCCGGTAACGGCTGCGGACGCTTAATACTTCCTCCCAGATGGCAGGCTGGTAGAGCATGGTTCCCATGCCGCCGTGAAGGCGGTACAGCGTAAGCGGGGCATCCAGGAAATCCAGCGGAAAACCGGTCAGCAGCACGCGGATCCAGAACTCGTAATCCTGGGTATACCGGAGTGTCTCGTCAAAATATCCGACCGCCCCGAACAGATCCCGGCGCATCATGACCGTGCAGCCGTTGACGGGGCAGATCGACAGGAAGGCGCGCGTAAATTCATGGGGATACCGGTATCTGGATGCCACATTCGCCTGCGTGACGGCTCCCGCCTCGTCGATCTGGTCGAAGGCCGTATGGCTGAAGATCGAGCTCCGTTCCAGCATGAACTGCACCTGACGCCCGATTTTATCCGGGTAAAAAAGATCGTCGGAGCTCAGCCAGGCTACATAGTCCCCCGTGGCGAGAGCGAAACCCATATTCAGAGCGGATGCGGCTCCCCCGTTTTCTTTTCCGATATAAATCAGCCGGTCCATATAGGGCTCCAGTTTTTCTTTGTGCAGCGTGGAGCCATCATCCACTACAATCAGCTCGATGTTGGTATAGGTCTGGTTCAGCACGCTGGAAACCGCCTGATCCACGTACGGACAGTTGTAGAAGGGAATCACGACCGTTACTTTCGGCAGCATGCATTCACCTCTTTTCCTTCAAAGGTGGGAGCGGTCGTCAGTTCCGCCTGTAATAATCCAGCGCATCCGACAGGGACGTTTCGAACGGAATCCGCGCCGACCAGCCCAGCGCCTTCAGGGCCGAGACATCCATCGGCCTGGCAGGCTCCGGACGCGGCTTGTTCTCGACCTCCAGAGGCAGCGCCGCCGGAGTCAGTGAGCGGAAGACCGAGACGATCTCGCCGAGCGGACGCAGCCGATCCGATCCGATGCGGTAGACCGCCCCCGGCTCTCCGTGGCCGAGAATGGTTTCGTAGGCCGTGACCGCGTCCCGCACATCGAGATAATCGCGCTCCTCGCCGAGGGACGACAGCCGGAACGGTTCCGGCGGACCGCCCTTCTCCAGGGCCACGATTTTGCGGGCAAGCAGCCCGCAGATGCCACCGGAAGGGCCCGGGCCGATCAGGTTGGACGGCAGCGCCACCATGATCTGCTGCGAGAACCACCGGTGCCAGGAGCGGGCGGCGTACAGCAGCAGCATTTTGCTGAAGCCGTACGGATGCGGGAGCGGCTCGCCGGGTTCGGCCGCGCCGAGCATGGAGCCCGCGACGAGAACCCGCGTGCCGGGCCGCGTACGCAGCGCTTCCAGCAGATACACGGAAGCCATCACGTTCGCCTGCAGGAACGCAGCCGGGTCCTTCCACGATTCGGCTACGGAATTGCGCCCGGCTAGGTGGAGCACCCAGTCCGGGCCGGTTTCCGCGACCAGCGCCTTCACGTCCTCCTGCCGGGTCAAATCGCAGGAATAGAGCTTTCCGGCAGGCATGCCGGTGCCGGGCTTAGCGGACTCTGACTCTTGCGCCGCACTTGGCCCGTTTGACCCGGGCGGGACGCCCGAAGCATCCGCGCGATCCGGCACGACCGGCGCCTCCCCGTTTCCGGGCTTGACGTGCGCCGCTCCCGCGTTCCGGACCACGGCGGCGACCTCGTAGCCCTTGGAGACAAAATAATCACAGGCGGCGCGGCCCGTAAAGCCGCCCGCCCCGGTGATCAGGATTCGAGGCATTGCGCACACATCCATTCATCCAGTTCCTTCAGCATCGTTTCATACCCCGGAATGGCGTAGTTCAGATCGCTGCGCGTATTTTTAAGCGTCCGGTTCAAGCGGACGGAAGCGTTCTTGCGCACCTCTATATCCGTGCGCCCGAACTGCTTGCGGAACAGATTCAGCAGCTCGTATTTGCTCACCTTGACGGGTGCCGTCAAATGTACGAGGCCCGTTAGCTCCGGACGCTGCAGCGCGTGCTCGACAAACTTGGCAAGCTCCAGCGTGGTGACGCCGTTCCAGTAAGCTCTCGTGTAGCCGCCCACTTCCCCCTCCCGACTCAGGAACCAATGGAGAAGCCCGATGCCCGATTCTCGGATTTCAGGGCCGATGATCGACGTGCGGACCGTCAGGTGCGGGGCCTCCCGGACCTCTCCAAGCGCCTTGGACCGCCCGTATACACTGGTGCCGTCCGGCACGTCATCCTCCGTATGGTCCCCGTGGCGGCCCGAGAAGACACAGTCCGTGCTGATATGAATAAGCCGGCCCCCGGCCCCGAGGGCCGCTTCCGCCAGATCGTGCGGGAAAATCCCGTTGACGCGATAGGCGTTAACGGGGTCCGCTTCGGCAAACTGGTTTAGCACACCGATACAGTTAATGACGGCATCGGGACGGAACGTTTCGATAATGCCCCGGATCCGGACCGTATCCCTGGCATCGGCAAGCAGCCCTTCCCGGTCGCTCCCGTCCCGTGTTGTATAAGCGACCTGAAATCCGGGCAGACGGCGCAGATACCGGACCATCACATGTCCCGCCATCCCCTGCCCGCCGGTGACGAGCAGCTTCATGCAAGAAAACCTCCTTTAACGAGCAGGGCGCGGATCGCCTCTTTTTCCATCACATTGTCTTTGGACGAGAAGCTGCTGATTTCCGCCTTGGGATACGGAGCGTAGTGATCCTTGAGCCCGGGAATTTCCAGAGTCGGCAGAATGACCAGATATACCTCGTCGTACAGCACCGTCGTCTGGCTTTCGAATTCCGTAAGCAAAATCTCGTGGATCTTCTCGCCGGGTCTCGTTCCGGTTTCCACAATTGCCACTCCCGTCTTGCCGGAAGCTTCGATAAGCACGTCGGCCAGATCGAGAATCTTGCAAGTCGGCATCGTCATGACGAATATCTCGCCGCCCACACTTTCTTCCGAGGCTTTGAAAAGCAGGGAAATCGCCTCTTCGAGCGTCAGGAAAAAGCGGGTCATGGCCTTATCCGTAATCGAAATCTGATTTTTCTCGTGGATCTGCTTGTGGAACAAGTGAATCACGCTGCCGTTGGTTCCCAGCACGTTGCCGCCCCGGACACAGACAAACTTCGTATCCGTCCGCAAAAGGTTGGCTTGCACGATCAACTTCTCTCCGATCGCTTTGGTCATGCCGTAGAAGTTGGAAGGATTCGCCGCTTTGTCCGTCGAGATGTAGATGACTTTCTTGACCTTGTTCTCGATAGCCGCCTCGATAACATACTGGGTGCCGACTACGTTGGTTTTGAGCGCTTCGTAGGGCTGTTCCTCGCAAACGGGAACGTGCTTGAGGGCGGCCAGATGGAACACATAATCCACCTCCTCCGTCGCGCGGATCAAAGCTTCGCGGTCGCGGATATCCCCGATGCAGAAACTGAGGCGGTTATCTTCAAAAGAGCGCTGCATCGCCACCTGAGTCGATTCGTTCCGGGAAAACACAATGATTTCCTTGGGCTCTTGAGGAAGAAGCTGCCGGATCAATTCATAGCCCCAAGAACCGGTTCCTCCGGTTACCAATATCCTCGTATTACGAAACATGAAGATTCCCTCCCAGTACATATTTCACGACTTTTGCCGATACGTCCGTGTCCAGATAGCCTTCCGGGCATTCCCATTCCCGGGGCATACGCGTCATTAGGCCGGCGGCGGATACAATGCGTTTCGCATCCAGTCCCGACACCACATTGCTGCCGCAGTCAATCGTCTCAGGCCGTTCGGTCGTCCGGCGCACGGTAACGGTAGGCACGTGGAAAATGCAGCATTCTTCCTGAACCGTCCCGCTGTCCGTCAGGACGCAGTCCGCATTCTTCTCCAGCTTCACGAAATCGAAAAATCCGAAAGGCTCGTGAAACTCGACCAGCGGATGAATGCTCAAGCTGTCTTCCGCCTCCAGGCGGGACTTGGTGCGGGGATGCAGGCTGCACAGGATGCGTTTGCCGAAGCGTTCCGCCACCCCGCTCAGGCCGTTCATGATTTCGCGCAGATGAACGGGATGATCCACATTCTCCGCCCGGTGGATGGTTGCCGCGAAATACCCGCCCGGCGTCAGGTTCAGACGCTCCAGCACGTCGCTTTGCTCGATTTGGCCGCTGTAGTGCCGCAGCACCTCGTAGATCGGATTGCCGGTACGGACGATGCGCTGGCTCGGCACGCCCTCCCTGACAAGATGTTCTTTGCTCTGTTTCGTGTACGGCATGTTTATCGTGGACACCGCATCGATAATGCGGCGGTTTTTCTCCTCGGGTACGGTCAGATCGTAGCAGCGGTTGCCCGCCTCCATATGAATGACGGGAATGCCCATTCTCTCGGCCAGTACCGCGCCCAGGGCGCTGTTCGTATCGCCCAGCAGCAGGACACGGTCGGGCCGCTCCGTGTTCAGGATCGTCTCCAGCTCGCCGAACATCGTCGCAAGCTGCGCACCCAGAGACTGCTGCCGGTCCTGGAGCACATGATCAGGCTGCCGCAATCCGAGTTCCCGGAAGAACACGTCGCTGAGCGTATACGTAAAGTTCTGGCCCGTGTGCACCACGACATGTTTCTCCGCCAATTCGTCAAGTTTGCGCATGATCAGGCTCAGCCGGATAATTTCCGGCCGTGTGCCGAGCAACGTCACGATTTTCAACGGTGCCACCTTCCTTCCGTGATAGGCTGATTGCCTTCAGTCCTTGAACCGCAGACCGGCTGCGGTCGGGCTGTCAGGCCGCCGCACGCACGCTCTTGCGGCGGGCCGGCTTGGCGCCGGAGCGCCTCTTGCGCGCCGCACGCACGCTCTTGCGGCGAGTCGGCTTGGCGCCGGAGCGCCTCTTGCGCGCCGCACGCACGCTCTTGCGGCGGGCCGGCTTGGCGCCGGAGCGCCTCTTGCGCGCCACATGCACGCTCTTGCGGCGGGCAGGCTTGGCGCCGGTCCAAGGCGGCGGTGCAGCTTCGTCCGGGAAGCTCAGGACCGCGCCGACAGGCCGGGAAGCCAAGAGCCCCTCCGGAACCCGCACCACGCCCGCCCCGAGCCGCAGCCGCTGCGCTTCGGTCACCGGGTAACGGATGCCGTCCCGCAGCAGGTAGAAGCCCGGCCGCACGCCCCTGACGATGACCAGGGGCCCGGGCACGCCGCCAAGGACGGGCGGGACCTGCGGCTGCGGATCGTTGTGACGGACCGCCAGCTTGTTTTCCAGCCTTGCCAGAAGCTGCTCTTGTCTGGACCGGTAAGCCCCGATGCCGAAGACGCTCCGAACTGCGGAGAGGTTCGCTTCCCCGGTCTGCATCCGCAGAAGCGGGTCCTCGACCAGCTCTCTCATCCGTGCCGCGAGAGTCCGGGTATCTCCTTTCGGCACAAGAAAACGGGCATTCCCGGTATGCCCAAGAATTTCCCGCAGTCCGCCGGAATCGAAAGCGATCACCGGCTTGCCGAACATCATGCCTTCCAATGCGGTCATGCCGAAGCCCTCTTCCGTCAAGCTCGGAACGACAACGAAATCCATGGCCGTATAGAGCGAGGCCACTTCTTTTTCAAAAGCGGTCCAATGAAATCTTCCGCCGTATCCCGATTGGACCGTCAAATTACGGCACTGCCGGTAAAAAGCGGCGTCCGTCGGTTTGCCCGCAATCAGGTAATGAACGTGAGGGTAAGCGGGACAAAGCTCCAGCGCGGCCCCGATAAAGTGATCCAATCCCTTGAGCGGATAAATGTCCGAAGCGATATAGCCCGCCAGCACTTCGCCGCTGCCGATGCCGGACCCGGCTCTGCGCCGCTCGCGCAGCACACTCCAGTCACCGCTCTCCATTGTTTCCGCATGCCAGGACGGATACATCACGATCTGCGATTCCGCTTCCCGGACGCCGAAGGGGGCTAAAGTCGCTTCCGAGATGCCCGCTACCAGATCCGCATGCCGGTGGATAAACTCCGTCGAAACTGGCGTGAAGGCCGTGTCCGTCATTTTTTCCGTAATCATCCAGAGCACCGGAATCCCGAGAGCCTTGGCCGCCACAGGGGGCAGCACGTTGACACATGTATTAGAGATGACCAGATCAGGCCGATATTGACCGAGCACGCGCAGCAATTCCACCAAAGCTCCCGGCTCCGTGACCGGCAGCCCATCCAGCTGTCCCGTAAGACCGGCATCCGGGGTGTACACCTCCCACACGAGCGGGAACGGTACAACCAGGGTATAAATGCCGGCCGCCCGCGCCTCCCGGGAAAGAACACCTTCGCCCGGTACGACCAGGATGCAGTCATGCCGTTCTTTCAGTTCCCGGACCATGAAAAGCAGCAGCTTCTCGGCTCCGGTTATATGCTGTCTGGAGCACAAATGCGAGAACAGCATGATCCTTCGTGCATTCATCGGATACATACCTGCGGATCAGATATGGTGTTCACCTCCTTATCTGTGTGGGTAGTACAATATATTAGCGGGGCATTCTACACGGCACGACAGTTGAACCCCTAGCATTCGTACAATTTGGAAAAACACAGGACGTTTTCACGAAAAATCGGCCTTCCTCATCCCAAGTGCCCCGGCGGACATCCCGTGCCTGCGCGGAAACGGAGCGGGTTGGCGAAATCCGGCCGCAAAAAAAGGACTTCCCCTAAGGAAGTCCCTGGCGGGTATCCGCACCGGAACGCTACCCGGCCGCCGCCTCTGCCAGAACATGCTCTCCGTCCGCGACGCCCTGAGAGAAGCCGGCCTGGAAGCCCGAATCGTACCCTTCGTTAAATGCCTGATTATAGGCGGCATCGACCGTGGTTCTGCGTCTCCCGGAAGCGGACAAGGGGCGTTTTTTCCTCAGCCTTTTTCCCCGGGCGGCTTTCGCGCTTTTCTTCCTGCCGCCGGTCCCCTTCCGGGAAACAGCCCCCGCTCTCCTGCTTTTCACGGCTCCCGATCCGGACGCTTTCTTTAGCCTGGCCTTCCGTTTTACCGACGGTTCCGATGAAGCTGCGGCGGCCGTTCCGGCCGTCCGCCTTTTTTTTACCGATGCCGATTTGGCCCCTGTCTTCTTGTTCATGGTAGTTCTCGTCCCTTCCCCGTAAGTGATACGGGCAGGCGGCTGCCGCGCCTACGCGCTTCCTTCACTATATGCCGCTGCCGTCCCCGCCGCTTTCCGCTCGCGCCCCTATTGACGCGGGGAATCCCGGGAAAAATCAACCGAATACGACCCGGAACAAGTCCGTCAGCCGGTTCGTAAATGTATGCTCCCTCATCGTCCTGCTCAGTCCGCGCAGGGCAATTTCCCTGCCTTCTTCCTCATGGGTCAGGTAATACTCCAGCTTATCGCGGAGCTCTTCCGCCGATCCGTAGGTCACGATTTCCGTGCCGGGCTCGTAAAAACGGGACAGATCGTTCCGGATATCCGTCAGTTGAAGCACACCGCAGGCCGAAATTTCGAACGTGCGCGGGTTGGGAGACACGGCTTGGATTCCGCGGCTGTTGTTGTTGAACTGTTCATCATCGTAGGCCCGATGCAGATTGATAACGATTTTCGAACCGTTGTAGTAATCGGCCGTTTCCTCGGGACCCATCCATTTGTTGAGATTGATTCTCCCGGACAGTTTGGAATAGGCGGCGAGCCGATCCCACCATAAACCCGTAAAGTGAACGTCGTGTCTGAGCAGCGTGGGCGTTAAGGAATTGAAAATCTGGACCCGGTTCCAATACCCCGACCCTACGAAACAGGCTCCCCTGTTGTTCCCTGCCGCAACGGCTTTGGGACGGTACACGGAAGAATCCACGGCAAGGGGCAGATAGTGAACGTTCGGACACCCGCTTTCGGTATAAAAGCTGACGCAGTTCAGCTCTATCGTGAACACGTAGTCGAAAGACAGAGCCAGTTTCAGCGTCACGTCCGTATAATACGGATCGTCCAGCAGCCAGACGGCCGTTTTGATTCCCCAATTGCGGATCAGCTCCAACTGGTCCATGGGCAGCATCATCGCATCGAGCACCAGTACAAAGTCGGGCATTTCCCGGGCCGCCGTCAAAGCCAAGTCATGAGTCGGCTGGGCAAAGACGAGTTCCCGCACCATCGGCCGGATGGTTTCGATAATCCCCGTATCCAGAGGGGAATAAGGAAGTCCCTTCCCGGACGTTACATAGAGCACTTTTTTATCCCAAAAAGCCGTGGGCGCAAGAGAAATCCGGTTCATAATCGATTCGCACCGGCCCAGCCGGTAACCGGCCTGGGCGCCCAGGGTGTACCCGTTCTGCCAACCTTCCGCTTGTTTTACCGCGAGAGAACGGCCTCTTTTGGACAGAGCAGCCATCTGCTCCACCTCCTTCTGCAAATTCCGTCTAGCCGAAAACGATTTGAAGCAGTTGGCTAAGCCTTGCCTCGAAGCTGTGGCTTGCGCGCGTCTTCATCATCCCCCGGACGGCTATCTCTCTTCTTCGTTCCTCATTCCGAAGATAATACAGCAGCTTGCCTGCGCAGTCTTCGGGCGACTGGAACGTCTCTATTTCCGCACCCGGAGCATAAAATTCCGCGAGATCCCCCCGCAGGTCCGTTAATTGAAACGCGCCGCAGGCCGCTATTTCATAGGTGCGCGGGTTGATCGAACCCGCGGGCAGCCCGATTTTATTTTTACTGTACACGGGATCGAGGGGAGCCCGGTGCAGGTTTAATACGATTCTGGCGCCGTTATAATACTTCGCCGCCTCGTCCATCGGCTTCCATCCCAGGTGAATGCCCCCGCGCAGCTGCTTGTAATGCTTCAGCCGGTCCCAGAGCGCCCCGATCAGCACCACTTTTCTCCCCGCCAGCGCGGGAGCCAGCGCGTCGATAAAATCAATACGGTTCGGAAAGGCATTCCCGATAAAGCACACATCGCTGAGATAGGACGGTTCCGCCGGCTGCGGGTAATAAATATGCCCGGCAGCCGCCAGAGGCAGATGGAACACACGCTCGCACCCCAGGGACCGGTAGTACGCGACCGCGTTGCGCTCATGGGTAAAAATGTAGTCGTAATGAGGCACAATCGCCGGCGTGAGATCCATAAAATACGGATCGTCCGCGAACCAGATAGCCGTCTGGATCCCGAGCCTCCGGACTCCGTCCGCCTGGGCCAGATGATCCTCCGGGAACACATGGAGTCCGTTCAGCACCAGCATCATATCCGGCCTGGAGGCGGCAGCCGTCTGGAGCATATGCTCCGGCTTACATACGATAAGCTCCCGCGTCAAGCTTGCCAGCCCCTGCTGGATTCCCGCATCGATCGCTTCGAAACCCTGCAGGACAAACAGAACCCGCTTCTCGATAAAGCCGAAGGCCGGAGCGGGAAGCCGGTTCAGAACCGCCTGGCAGCTGCCGTAGCGGCAGCCTTGTTCCCAGCCTCGGGTGTAGCCTCGGCTCCGGGCTTTCTCCGGCGTTTTCACGGGTTGCCGGCCGCGTTTAATCCGTTCACGCATGACTGGCTTCTCTCCCGTCCGCCAGGTCCGTCAGAAGAAAGTGACGGAGCGCTTCCTTCCACGGCCGGAGCGGTTTGACGCCGATCGCCCCAGCAGCCGTGTCGGCCAGCGCCGAGTGTGCCGGTCTTGCCGCCGGGAGAGGAAACATGTCGGCCTTGGCCCGGCGCAGCTTTACGCCTTCCATCCCGAGAACCCGGATGATCTCGCGGGCGAATTCGTACCGGGTGCAGACGCCCCCGTTCGAACCGTGATAAGTCCCGTATTCCTCCGTTTCAAGGAGCGAGCCGATAAAGACGGCCAGATCGTGGCTGTAGGTCGGCGATCCGAATACATCGTCCACCAGGCTCAGTTCGGCTCCCCTCCTCGCCTTCTCCACGATTTTGGCGACGAAATTGTTGCCTCCGCGGCCGTACAGCCAGGAAGTCCGGACGATAAAATGACGCTCGCACAGCATCGACGCGAATTTTTCCCCGTGCAGCTTGGAGGTCCCGTAAACACTGAGCGGATTCGGTTTGTCCCGCTCAATATAAGGAGCGCCTTTACAGCCGTCGAACACGTAATCCGTGCTGACGTAGACGAACTTCGCTCCGATGCGTTCAGCCGCCTCCGCCATATGCCAGGTGCCTGCGGAATTTACACGGTAGGCCCGGTCGATCTCGCGTTCCGCCCCGTCCACGTCCGTATAAGCCGCCGCATGGATAATAATCTCGGGCTGTTCCCGGAATACGGCCGCGTCCACGGCCGCTCCGTCTCCCACATCCAGCTCGTGCCGGGTCAATGCGGCAAGCTTATGCCGCGGGGACAGTACCCGGACAAGATCGCTCCCGAGTTGTCCGCCCGCTCCGGTAATCAGTATTTTCATGCGGGACCGCCTCCTTTCAAGAGATGATGGCCCCGATATTCTCCGCTTAAAATCCGCTCCCACCAGGTCCCGTTCCGGACGTACCAGTCCACTGTAGAGCGCAGTCCCTCCTCAAACGTATAAGCAGGCTTCCAACCCAGCTCGCCGGTCAGCTTGGAAGCATCGATCGCGTATCTTTTGTCATGACCCGGCCGGTCCGGAGCAAAGGAGATCAGAGTGTCTGGCTTGCCAAGCGCCTTCAGGACGGTCCGGGCGACTTCCAGGTTCGTGCGCTCGCTGCCTCCCCCGACGTTGTAAACTTCACCCGGCCTGCCGGATTCGAGCACGGCGGCGATGGCCGCACAATGATCTCCGACATGAAGCCAGTCGCGCACATGTTCCCCGTCTCCGTAGAGCGGCAGCGGCAAATCCCGCAGCGCCCGGATGATGAGAGTGGGGATCAGTTTTTCCGGAAACTGCATCGGCCCGTAATTGTTGGAGCAGCGTGTGACGGCAACCGGGTATCCGTAAGTTTCGTGGTAAGCCCGCGCCAGCAGATCCGAGCCCGCTTTGGAAGCCGAATAGGGACTGTTGGGCGCAAGGGGAGTCTCTTCGGTAAAAACGCCGGAGGTCCCGAGCGTCCCGTATACCTCGTCCGTGGAGACATGGACAAATTTCGGGACACCCTCACGGCGCGCGGCTTCCAGCAGCTGCTGGGTCCCCAGCACATTCGTCTGCACGAAAGCGGCGGGTTCCCGGATGCTCCGGTCCACGTGAGATTCGGCGGCGAAATGAACGACAGCGTCTATGGAGGTTCCGCCCATCAGCCGCTCAAGAAACGGGGCATCCGCGATATCTCCGCGAATAAACCGGTAACGGGGCGAATCCTGAAGATCCGTCAGGTTATACGGGTTGCCCGCATACGTAAGCAGGTCCAGATTAATCAGCGAGTCCTGCGGATGACGGTTGTGCCAGAACCGAATAAAATGACTTCCGATAAACCCCATACCGCCTGTTACAAGGAGAACGGCCATTATCCTTCCTCCTCCTTCCACATGTGGCGGATCGCTTCATACAGGGATTCGTGAGTTCCCGCATCCACCCACCAATTGCTCAATATCCTGTAGGCAAGCCGTCCTTTGAGGGCATATGCATTGTTTACGTCCGTAATTTCCAGCTCTCCCCGCTTGGAGGGACGGCACGTTTTCAGAACATGGAACACCTCGGCGTCATAGAAATAAATCCCCGTCACACTGTAAGAGGATTTCGGCCTTGCCGGTTTTTCATCAATATGGACAATCCTTCCGTCCGTCAAAACAGGCACGCCGTACCGTTCGGGGTCGGGTACTTCTTTCAGCAGCACCATGGCTCCTTCAGACTGGCTTTCGAAATCGCGAAGAAAAGGCTCCAGAGAATCCTGAAAGAGATTATCCCCGAGCAGCATCACGAATTTCTTATCCCGCCCGATAAAACGCTCCGCGAGGCCAAGCGCTTCGGCAATCCCCCCGGCCTGTTCCTGGACCGCGTACGTAATGGAAACGCCCCACTGCGAGCCGCTCCCCAAATATTCCGTATACAGACCGGCGGATTGCTTGCCCGTGACCAGCAAAATTTCTTTCACGCCCGCTTCCTTCAGCTTCATCACGGAATAATGAATCATCGGATATTTCCCGACAGGCAGAAGATGCTTATTCATCAGGTTCGTCAGGGGACGCAGTCTGCTTCCCGTTCCACCCGCCAGTATAACTCCTTTCACCAGGCACACCCCTTTCCCGCATGCTTTCCGGAAAATAAGAAAGCCGCTGCCGAACTTCACGATTTAATTTCCAGTTCACACCTGAAGATCACATGGTAAATCATATGCTTTTCCCCATTCCGCGAATAAGGACTCCCAACCACTCTGCTCAAAATTGGCTTTTGTACGGCGCTATTTATCCCGGTGGTAAAAGAAAAAACCTTCCCGTTAAAGGAAGGTTTTCAATGAACGCCATTTAAAAACTCCGTCTGCCGCAATCAGCCCTTGGAGCCGACCGCAATCCAGTTTAGAACAACGTCAAACGCAAGTCCCGGCTGTGTCCGGACAATCGAGAGGACGGCCGTCTTCACCGTTTTCTGTTTGCATACCGCATAGCAGGCCGGATGGCTACCTGTCGCCACAAGCACGTAAGAGGCATTCGCAAAAGGTTCCTCGAAGGAGATGCCGATTTCCAGTACGTCGTCCTGCTCCTGGAAACGGAAGTCCGTCAGACCGAACTGCTGAAGCACGGCCTTTTTGCCCGAAGGAGCCTGCACCGGCCGGAAGGCCAGTTTGCTCTCTTCTACGGCCCCTGCCGCCAGGTGCTCGGCATGCACCGATTCCGGGGCCAGCTTCGCTTCCGTTACGGAAGCTTCCGCCAGATGGATCGGCTGGACCGCGCCTGCGGAAATTTTGTTGAAAGTAACGCTGCCCTCGGCCAAATGGCCGTTCTCGACGGATTGGCTCCGGAGATGCCCCGCCCCGATCGAATCCGAAGCGATTTTGTCTTCCGTGACAGAACCGTTTGCGAGATGATTCGTGTCCACGGCATCGGCTTGCAAATGCACGCTTCCCACGGCCGATGGCGCCAGTTTAGCGGAAGATACCGCTTCGTCCGCAAGCTTTTCACCGGTCACCGCCCTATTTGCGATAAGGAGAGACAGAACCGAGGAAGCCTGCAAATGCCCGCTCGCCACAGATCCCATCGCCAGGTGATCTTCCGTGACGCTCTTCGGAGCCAAGTGGGCGCCGCGTTGATCGGCAAGCTCCCGAATCGAAAGCGCGTCCGGATGAAGGTGCGCCAGCGTGATAGTTCCCGGTTGGACGTGATCGCCGGTTACGGCTCCTTTTGCCAGCGCTTCGCCGGTCACGGCTCCTTCCGCCAGCGTTTCGCTCCTCACCGATCCGTGCGCCAGCGCTTCGCCCGTTACCGATCCTTCGGCAAGCGCCTCGCTCGTCACCGATCCGTACGCCAACGCTTCGCTCGTTACGGCTCCTGCCGCCAGCGCTTTGCTTGTCACGGCTCCTGCCGCCAGCCCTTCACTCGTCACCGCGCCTTCCGCTAACGCCTCGCTCGTCACCGATCCTGCCGCCAGCGCTTCGCTTGTTACCGCGCCCGCCGCCAGCGCCTCGCTCGTCACCGAGCCGCTCGTCAGCGCCTCGCTCGTCACCGATCCGCTCGCCAGCGCTTTGCTCGTCACCGATCCGTACGCCAGCGCTTTACTCGTCACCGATCCG
>NZ_KE150412.1:1620431-1620781 GCF_000411255.1 Paenibacillus sp. HGH0039
CCAGCGCTTTGCTCGTCACCGATCCGTACGCCAGCGCTTTACTCGTCACCGATCCGTACGCCAGCGCTTCATTCGTCACCGATCCGTTCGCCAGCGCTTCGCTCGTCACGGCTCCTTTCGCCAGCGCCTCACTCGTCACCGCGCCTGCCGCTAACGCTTCGCTCGTCACGGCACCTTCTGCCAGCGCTTCGCTTGTCACGGCGCCGCTCGCCAGCGCCTCGCTTGTCACCGCGCCTGCCGCCAACGCTTCGCTCGTCACCGACCCGTTCGCCAGCGCTTCGCTGGTCACCGATCCTTCGGCCAGCGCCTCACTCGTCACCGCGCCTGCCGCCAGCGCTTCGCTGATCACC
>NZ_KE150412.1:1626126-1626618 GCF_000411255.1 Paenibacillus sp. HGH0039
GCCGCCAGCGCCTCACTCGTCACCGCGCCTGCCGCCAGCGCTTCGCTCGTCACCGCACCTGCCGCCAGCGCTTCGCTCGTCACCCCGCCCGCCGCCAGCGCCTCACTCGTCACCGCGCCTGCCGCTAACGCTTCGCTCATCACCGACCCGTTCGCCAGCGCTTCGTTCGTCACCGATCCTTCGGCCAGCGCCTCACTCGTCACCGCGCCAACCGCCAGCGCTTCACTGGTGACCGACCCGTTCGCCAGTGCCTCACTTGTCACGGCTCCACTCGCCAGCGCTTCGCTCGTCACCGATCCGTTCGCCAGCGCCTCACTCGTCACCGCTCCGTCCGCCAGCGCTTCACCGGTCACCGATCCGTTCGCCAGCGCTTCACTTGTCACGGCTCCACTCGCCAGTACTCCGCTCGTCACGGCACCTGCCGCCAGCGCTTCGCTCGTCACCGCTCCTGCCGCTAGCGCTTCACTCGTCACCGACCCGTTCGCCAGCGCT
>NZ_KE150412.1:1631878-1632881 GCF_000411255.1 Paenibacillus sp. HGH0039
CGCTCGTCACCGCGCCTGCCGCCAGCGCTTCACTCGTCACGGCTCCATCCGCCAGCGCTTCGCTCGTCACCGCTCCTGCCGCCAACGCTTCGCTCGTCACCGTGCCTTCCGCCAGCGCCTCGCTCGTCACCGAGCCACTCGCCAGCGCTTCGCTCGTCACCGAGCCGCTCGCCAGGGCTTTACTCGTTACCGATCCGCTCGCCAGCCCTTTGCTCGTCACCGAGCCGTACGCCAGGGCTTTACTCGTCACCGAGCCATACGCGAGCGCTTCACTCGTCACGGCTCCGCTCGCCAGTGCTTCGCTGGTCACCGATCCGTCCGCCAGCGCTTCGCTGGTCACCGCTCCGTCCGCCAGCGCTTTGCTTGTCACCGCTCCGTCGGCCAGCGCTTCGTTTGTCACCGATCCGTACGCCAGCGCTTCGCTTGTCACCGATCCGTCCGCCAGCGCTTCGCTTGTCACCGCGCCTGCCGCCAGCGCTTTGCTCGTCACCGCGCCTGCCGTCAGTGCTTTGCTCGTCACGGCACCTTCCGCCAACGCTTCGCTCGTCACCGATCCGTCCGCCAGCGCTTCGCTCGTCACCGACCCTTCCGCGAGCGCTTCGCTGGTCACGGCACCTTCTGCCAGCGCTTCTCTCGTCACCGCTCTGTACGCCAGCGCTTCGCTGGTCACCGATCCGTACGCCAACGCTTCGGTTGTCACGGCACCTCCTGCCAGCGCTTCTCTCGTCACCGCACCTTCTGCCAGAGCTTCTCTCGTCACCGCTCCTGCCGCTAGCGCTTCGTTTGTCACCGATCCGTCCGCCAGCGCTTCGCTTGTCACCGATCCGTACGCCAGCGCTTCGCTCGTTACGGCGCCTGCCGCGAGCGCTTCTCTCGTCACCGCGCCTTCTGCCAGCGCTTCGCTCGTTACCGCTCCGTACGCCAGCTCCTCACTCGTTACCGCGCCCGCCGCCAGCGCTTCGCTTGTCACCGCGCCTTCCGCCAGCGCTTCGCTCGTCACCGC
>NZ_KE150412.1:1632891-1790195 GCF_000411255.1 Paenibacillus sp. HGH0039
ACCGCGCCCGCCGCCAGCGCTTCGCTTGTCACCGCGCCTTCCGCCAGCGCTTCGCTCGTCACCGCTCCGTACGCCAGCGCTTCCCTCGTCACGGCTCCTTTCCCTAGCGCTCCACTCGTTACGGCGCCTGCCGCCAGGGCCTTACTCGTCACGGCTCCGCTTGCCAGCGCTTCGCTCGTTACGGCGTCTTCCGCGAGCGCTTCGCTCGTCACCGATCCATTCGCCAGCGCATCCCTCGTCACGGCTCCGCTCGCCAGAACATCCCTCGTCACGGCACCTTCCGCCAGAGCATCCCTCGTTACGGCGCCTGCCGTCAGCGCTTCGCTCGTCACCGAACCTGCCGCCAGCGCCTCACTCGTCACCGAGCCCGCCGCCAGCGCTTTGTTGGTTACGGCGCCTGCGACCAGCGCTTTACTTGTCACCGAGTCTACCGCCAGCTTCTCGTTCGTCACCGAACCGGCCGCCAGCGCTTCCCTCGTTACCGCCCCACTCGCAAGCGCTTCACTCGTCACTGAGCCGCTCGCCAGCGCCTTGCTCGTCACGGCTCCGCTCGCCAATGCTTCGGTCGTCACGGCGCCTTCCGCCAGCGTTTCCCTGGTCACAGCCCCCTCCGACAATGCATCTCCCGTCACGGCTCCGCTCGCCAGTGTCTCGCTCGTCACCACGCCTTTCGCCAAATGCTGCTGCTTAACGGAACCCGCCGCCAGATGGCGTCCTTCCACAGCGCTTGAGGCGAGATGAACGCCGCTAACCGCGCCTTCCTTCAAGTGGCTTCCGTTAACGCTCTGCTCGGCTATTTTAGCCGCCGTAATCGCGTTGTTCGCAATATGAACGGACTGTATGCTGAACGGCTGGATATGCTCGCTTTCTACGGCTCCGCGGGCGAGCTTTTTGCTCGTTACGCTGCTGTCGTTCAGTTTGGCTGTACTGACCGCATAATCCGTCAGTTTATCCGTCGAGACCGATTCCGTCGCAAGTTTGGATGTGGTGACGGCCTGATTCGCCAAGTGAGAAGTCAAAACCGCACCTTCGTCGATATGACGGCTTTCGACAGCTCTCCGGCCGATTTTCAATGATTTTATAGCTCCGTTCTCAATCAGCTCCTCCGTAATTTGAGCCGAACCGATATGGCTGGAACGAATTTCTCCCTCCGCGATATGAACCGATAGAACAGAACCGTCCGCCAAGTGTTCGGGACGAACCGATTTTTTAGCAAGCTCTCGGAAGCCCACCGCTTCTTCCGCCAACTGGGCGGAATCGACGGCGCCGGGAGCCAGCTTTTCCCGTGTCACGGAACCCGGTTTCAAATGTTCGCTCCCGATCACTCCGCCTCCGATATGTTGGTCCCCCACCGAACCTTTCGCCAAGTGGACGGCATTCACCGCTCCGGCGGAAAGTTTGTCGCCCGATACCGTTCCCGACACCAAATGGGATGCCGAAATGCTGGCCGGCGCTATTTTTTCCCCGGTCACCGCTTCATGCCGGAGCTTCTCGGTAGTTATCGCATCTTCGGCAAGCTTCGCCGAATTAATGACATAGTTGCCCAGATGGCGGGATTGGACGGCACCGCTTTTGATTTTATCCGAAGTCACGGCCTGATCTTCAAGCAGTTCAGGGGTTATGCTGGCTTCGGCCAAATGATGAGACTGGATCGAGTAAGGAGCGAACTTGGCCGCATCGATCGTCCCGTCGGCAAGCTTTTCGACCGTGATGCTTTTATCCGCGATCTTATCGCTGGTGATCGAACGGATCTGGATATGATCGCCGTTCACGATGCCATAAGCCAGATGCTCGCGGAGCACGGCACCGGGAGCGAGTTTCTCGCTGGTTACACTGCCGTCGGCCAGTTTCGAGCGCTCAACCGAAAAGTCCTGAAGGGAGCGTGTACCGATACTGTTCGGCTTCATTTTCGACTCGTCGATGGCGCGGCTGGCGATTTTCTCACCTGTAACGGCGGCTTCCACAATATCGTCGGTATACACGACACCTTCGCTGCCGCGTTCTTCTTTACGCTCCGACAAAAGCAGCAGCGGCGAACCGTTTTTACCGGTTTTGACGGTGTCCGGCTGGGCTTGACGGTTTGAATTGCCGATATCTTCCGGAGCTTTTTGTGCTTCTAAAGTTTTCGGTACTTCCGGAACCTTTCGGGCTTCCGGGGCTGCCGGAGCTTCTAAAGCTTCCGGAACATCGGAAGCCACGACTGCTTCATCGTCGTCCTCTTCACTTATCGAGTGGTCTTCGGCCGTATCGTGCACTAGCAAAGATTCTTCGAAATCCTCCGGCATTTCTTCGCCGGCATAGATATCCTCGTCTTGCACAAGCTCAGCGGCAACCGACTTGATCGCGCTTTTTTCCTGAGCGGCGGATGCGGATGCCTTCGCAATACCTTTTCCGTCCGATTCCGTATGCTTTCCTCCGCCGGCAGCTCCTTCGGCTTTCGCCCTGAGGAGACCCTGAGGCTTTGGCCGCTCGGCTTTACGGAGCGCTTCGGCTTCCGCTTTGGATATGACGGCATCTTCACGCTCTTTCTTCTTCTTCGGATCCTCATCCAGCCAGCGCAACTCATTCATGCTCGCATTGTATTTACTGGAGGCCGGACGCTGCGCGCCTCCCGCCGGGTTTTTCTTTTTTTTCATTCCCATCTCCCTTTCCGGTTCTTCTCCCTCCTGTATCCTATGCAGCGTTCCGCTCCGGTGTTTATGCCTATTTATGAAAAAAAAAGGCGCGGACACGGTCCGGCCCCGATCACCTATTTTTTTCAGGGCAGCAGATCGTAAAAAGCCCGCTGTCTCTCCGCCATTTTCTCCCACGTGTACAGCTCCGCCACCCGCTCCAGGCAGCGCTGGCCCATCTGCCGCCTCAGCTCGTCGTCGGCCAGAAGCCGGGAGATGGCCTGCGCCAGTTCCGCTTCCACCGACTGGAGGGGCACCAGCAGCCCCGTCGTTTCGTGGAGAACAATCTCGGGAATTCCTCCGACACGCGTGGCGACAACCGGCACACCCGAGGACATCGCCTCCACGTTGACGAGGCCGAACGCTTCGATCCGCATCGAAGGAACGGCGACGACATCGGCGAGACGGAACCAGGCCGGGATCGCATCGTGCGACACGTAAGGAATGAAGCGGATGTGGTCCGGATACGGGGCCGCCAGCCTTTTCAGCTTCCTGACGTAAGCGGTCTGTCTCGTGCTGCCGTAGCCCGCCCCTCCGATGACGAGCAGCGCCGCATCCGGATGAGCGGCAAACACGGCGGGCATCGCGCGCAGAAGCTGCTCGACGCCCTTCATCGGCATAAGCCGTCCGGCGAAGACAATCACTTTGCGTCCCGACAGCCCCAGGGACGCCAGCATTTCCTGCCGGGCTTCCTCGTGAAACATCCGGGGAGCGAAAATAGACGGGTCCGCTCCCAACGGATTCACCATAACCTTATTGGCAACAGAAGGCGCGCGCCGGATAACCTCCTGGCGCAAATACTCGCTGTTGACGAAAATAAGGTCGGCGCAGCGGAGGCATTCGGCGACCTCTTTGCGTCCGATGTGAGGCTTCGATATGAACGTGATCGATTGCAGCCCGAGGCAAATGGTCGCCCGCTTCATCCGCTTCCGTAAATAACGGACGAACCGGGGACGATTCTCCACCTGAATAAGATCGGGCTTCATCGGTTTCAGCTTCCGGTAAACGGCCTCTATATACGAAAGGCCGCTCTTGTAGCTCGGCCGCACATAAGTGACCCCTCCGATCTGCTCTCTTGCCGGTCTGCGTCTCGTTCTTCTGCCCAATACGGTGACCTGCGCCGCCTCACTGAGCCGGTCCGCCAGCCGCTCCACCACATGCTCGACCGAACTGCTGGTACCGGAAGGAACGGCGAACGATCCCGGCGACACAATAGCAATGGATGAGATGTTCATCATTCATCTTCCTCTCTTAGGGGTGAATCCGCACGACAGTACCTATCGGAACGACGCGGGACAGCGCCAGCACATCCTTGTTTTGCATTCTTATACAGCCGTGGGAAGAACGCTTTCCGATGGAAGAGGGATCGTTGGTTCCATGGATGCCGTAATGCTTCTTCGACAAGCCCATCCAGAGAACCCCGAAGGGTCCGCCGGGATTCGGCTCCTTGTTGACGATGGTGAACGTTCCTTCCGGAGTACTCGTTCCCACCTTTCCCACACCGACCGGATAAGTATTCACGGTATTGCCGTCATCGGATAACGTCAGGACGAATGTCGAGGTATTGATATCGATGCGATATGCCATCTTGTGACCTCCTTAGGTACGGCATCCAGACCTTCAAACCTGCTGTAAAACGCTCCTTCTACAGGATATGACGGCCGGACTCGCCGTGGTTGGGTAAATTGCCAATAGAAAAACACCCGCAGCCGGGTCCGCCTGCAAGCAATAGGCCGTACGAACCGGGGGAAGGGTGTCTTTTAAACCGTTCGGGAGGTCAGAAATCGAAGCCGAGCTCGCCGGCTGGACGTCAAAATCGTTCGTCCTCTGTCCGTAACGGACGACAACAACCGCGAGCCGGTCTTCGAAGATATCGACGGACGCTGGATTGCGGCCGGCCAAAAACTGAAATAAAACAGGGCCGCTATTGGGTTAGCGGCCCTGTTTTATCGTAAGATCCTACCGGCATGCCGGTGAAACGGACGTGTTCCTTGCCGACATACCGGTTCCTCGCACATGAGGTTACTTGATGCCCGACTGCATAAAGCTGTTCATAAACTGGCGCTGGAACAGCAGGAAGCCCGCCAGAAGCGGCGCAATCACGATCAGCGTCGCCGCGCTCACCTCGGCCCACTGCGCTCCGGTCTCGAACGATTGGGCGAAAATAGCCAGACCGACCGTCAGAGGACGGTTTTCTACCGAGTTCGTCACGATAAGCGGCCAGAGGAAATTGTTCCAGTGATAGCTGACCGATACGAGGGCAAAGGCGACGTAAGACGGCCGGGCAAGGGGCACATAGATGCGCCACAGGATCTGCCACTTCGTGCATCCCTCCATCACGGCTGCTTCATCCAGCTCGGGGGGAATCGTCTTGAACATCTGCCTCAGCAGAAAAATACCGAAAGCCGAAGCGAAATACGGAAGCATGATCCCCAGCTTCGTATCGAGCAGGCTCAGCTCCTTGAGCACGTTATAGTTCGGGAAAACGAGCACATCGGCCGGAATCATGATCTGCACGAGAAACAGCATGAATACAAATTCTTTGCCTTTGAAATTCAGCCGGGCGAACGCGAAGGCCGCCATCGTAACGGTGAGCAGCTGAACGACCAGAATGCCCCCGGTGATGAGCAGCGTGTTGCCGTAGTACAGCCCGAACGGGGCGGCCGACCAGACATGCCGGAAATGCTCCAGCGTAAAATCCCACGACAATGTGGGATTGATCACGGAATCTTTGGGCCGGAATGCGGTCCACAGCATCCAGACTAGTGGTACGATCCAGACGAGCGCGACGAGAAACATAAGCGCATTCAGCCAGAAATCGAGGGTCAGCGGTCCGCGTGCAAACAGCCTGCGTCTGGCGGATGCGGGCTTTGCCGTCCCGTCCCGGCGCGAAGCTTCGGGTGCCGCTGTCCCGGCGGTTGTGGAAGTCATGAGTTCCACCCTCCTTTTTTAGCGCGAAATTAACGGTAATGAATGTTCTTGTCCAGTCCGAAATACTGGAGCGCCGCAAGCGCCATCAGCAGAACGATCATCACCATCGTCAAAGCCGAGGCCAGCCCCTGATCCCAGAAGCTGAAAGCCGTATCGTAAATATAGAAAAGAAGAAGGTTGCTTGCGTTGTCGGGTCCGCCCTTGGTCATGATGAACAGGTGATCGACCAGCTTGAACGAATTCGTCAAAGCCACGATCATGACAAACAGCGTCGTCGGCATAAGGAGCGGAAACGTAATTTTACGAAAAACGGTCCAGCGTCCGACCCCGTCCATTTCGGCGGATTCGTACAAGTCCTTCGGAATATTCTGCAGGCCAGCGAGATAGAAAATCATCAGATATCCCGCTTCTTTCCAGACGATCATCGCAATCATCGCCCACATGACCGTGTCCTGGCTTCCCAGAATATTGACCGCCTGGGATTGCCCCAGCCAGCCCATCGCTCTGCTGAGCAGCCCGTACTGCGGCGTATAAATGAACAGCCACACGTTGGCGATGGCGATCATCGGAATCATGTTCGGGTAAAAGAAAGCCGTGCGGACGAAACCTTTCGCCCGGAGCGCTTTATTGGCGAACGCCGCCATGACCAGCGCGAGCGCAATGGCCGTCGGCACCGTGCCCAGCGCAAACCAGACGTTGTTGCGGAGTACTTTCCAGAAGACGGCATCTTCCGCCATGTGCTTGTAATTGTCGAGACCCGCGAAAATCGGCTGCGGCGTAGCCAGATCAGCCTGATAGAAGCTTAAGATCAGCGTCTTGAGCATCGGATAAAACGTAAAAAGAATAAGAAACACCAGCGACGGCAGCAGAAGCAGCCACGCAAACCCGTTTTCTTTCCAAACCGCGACTTTCCCGGTCATTGTCTTCCCTCCCTGCGGTTTCCGGCCGGTTGAATAAAGAATCGGCAGAGCCATAGGAGACCCTGCCGACCGCATTTACGCTCCGGCCCGCTTACTTGTTGAACGGCGCCAGCGCCTTGTCCGCTTCTTCCTGAGCTTTTTTCAGCGCAGCCGCCGGTTCCGCCGCACCGGTAAGCACCGCCTGAAGCTGATCGCTCAGCGCCTTGGACACTTTACCGTTGTTGTGCGTGGACAGCTCGGCTGCCGCATACTGGAGCTGATCGCGGGCGACAAGCGCCGGCGGGAACTCCGCTACGTACTTTTTCATCACATCGGTTTCATAAGCGGACTTGCGCACGCCCACGTAGCCGGTTTCGATGCTCCATTTGGCTGCACGCTCAGGCTCCGTCATAAACTTGACGAACTTCCAAGCCGCTTCCTGCTTTTTCTTGTCGATGTCTTTGAAAATGTAGAAGTTGCCGCCGCCCGTCGGGCTGCCGTACGATTTCTTCTGCGGCAGGAACGTCACGCCGAAATCGAACTTCGCGTTTTTCTTCACATTCGTCAGGTTGCCTGTCGTGTGATACATCATCGCGGTTTTACCGGCGATAAAGTCGGACGGCACCGTTGCCCATTCCGTTACGCCTTCCGGCATAATTTTGTCCTTGCGGGCCATGTCGGCCCAGAATTGAAGCCCTTCGGCGTTTTCTTTTGTATCGAAAAAGACTTTCTTTCCGTCTTCGCTCATCAGGTTCTTGCCGTTTTGCAGGGAGAACGTCTGCATCATCCAGTAAGCGAAACCCGATACCGGAATTTCAAGCCCCCAGCGGCCTTCCTTCTTCAGCTTCTTGCCGTATTCGGCCATCTCTTCCCATGTAGTCGGCGGCTTGTTCGGATCGAGACCCGCTTCCTTGAACATGTCCTTGTTGTAGTAAAGCACGATCGTGCTGCGCTGGAACGGGACGCTGTACGTTTTGCCGCCCGTCTGGGAGTTGGCCAGGAAAGCCGGGTAGAAATCCGACAGCCAGCTCTTGTCTTCTTTGGCGATAAATTCGTCCAGCGGAATGATCGCATTCATATCCAGCAGGCTGTAAAGTTCCGTCGACAGGTTAACCGCTACGTCCGGAGGCGTTTTACCCTGTACGCCCGCCTGTGTTTTCACGGTCGTATCCGCGTAGCTTCCGGTGTACACCGGCTTCACGGTGATATCCGGGTTTTCTTTTGTAAAATCGGCCGCCATCGCTTCGATCGTTGCCGTCAGAGGGCCGCCTACGGCGATCGGGTAGTAGAACGTCAGCTCGGTTTTCTCTTTGGGCTTATCCGTTCCCGCCCCCGGGGTGGTGCTTGCGCTCGTTTCCGCTTGAGGCTTAGCGCAGCCCGCCATCAAACTTGCCGTAAGCAGTGTCAACACACTCATTTTCGCGATTGTCCGCATTGGATAGTCTCCCCCAAATAAAATGATTTCGGTTTTTGCAGTTCGCCGTGCTTGTCCCCAATGTAACACTCCATTTCCACCGCTGCGTTAACGTTATGTAATGGGGATGTTAAATATTTCTTCGTCGGAAGGCTTCGTGAACGCCTCCAGTGTCGGTACGATCCAGTCCGGCATGACCGTCCCCGCTCTCACCTCCTCCAAAGTCGCCGCGCCCGTCAGCACGAGCGCGGTGCGCATGCCGCTGGCAAGGCCCAGCCGGATGTCCGTCTCCAGACGGTCGCCGACCATGACGCACCGGTCCGCGGTCTTGCGGGCCCTGCGGAGAGCGACCTGCGCGTAGTGCAGCGACGGCTTGCCCGCGACGACCGACGCGCGGACGCCCGAGGCCGCTTCAATCGCGGCCGTCATGGCCCCGGTGTCGGGCAGCTCGTCGCCTTCCACCGGACAGAACGTGTCCGGGTTGCAGGCGATGAGCTCCGCCCCGGACCGCAGCGCCCTGGACGCGGCGTGAAGCTTCGCATAGTCGAAGCGCCGGTCCATGCCGACGACCACGTGCGTCGCCTCCAGCGGCGTCCGCACGACGCGGATGTTCCGCGCGTCCAGCTCCGCGATCAGCGCTTCCTCGCCGACGGCGAGCACCCGGGCCTGCGGGGCTTGTTCCGCCAGGTAGGCGGCGGCAGCCGCCGCTGCCGTCACGACCTGCTCGTCGCGGACGGCAAGACCCAGCCCCCGCAGGCGGCGGCCGCAGTCCGCGGCCGTCTGCGTCGTGGTGTTGGTCAGGAAGCCGACCGTCTTGCCGGCTTCCTCCAGAGAGCGGAGCAGCTCCGCCGCTCCGGGAAGCAGGCGTCCTCCGAGGAAGATCGTCCCGTCGAGATCAAAAAAATAAGCTTCTGCATCGTTCCATTCTGTCAGGCCCCGCAAGCGTTTTTCCTCCTTGAACACCTCACCGGCCGGGAAGAAGACAACCCAAAAAACCCTTCATCCAATACGCACCCGGAACAGGAAACGACCGCACAACCGGAGCCCGTCAGTTAACGGAACTTCCGTCGTGCCATGCCCTGCGGCGAATATTGCATAAAGGGTTTTCTCCTCATCTCAACCCTTACCGATTCAGTTGGTTCTCTCTTTACTTCTACTTTATCCGCGAAGTGTTTGCTCTGTATGAACGCGATTTTAAAGATTTGTAAAGATAACGGACGCCGGCCGCAAGACTTGCAGAACCTCCTGCGAAATTACCGGACAACCGCCTCATCCTTACGCGGCCGCTTCGTTTCCTTCACCCACAGAGCCCGGCTGCCCATGGAAACCGCCGCAGCCCCCGCCTGTAAAGCCGTTTCAATCTCTTCATGGTGGTGGATCAACCCTCCCGCTATGACCGGCACGCTCAGCCTTTCGCTGACCTCCGTAATAACGCGCGGTATCAGCCCCGGCATAATCTCCACGGCGTCGGGTCCGCTCTGCTGGACGTTGGCGATGCCGTTCTCCAGAGCCGCCGAATCGATCAGGAACAAGCGCTGAACGGCCGCCAGGCCATTCTTTTTAGCATGCTTGATCAGATGCGTTTTCGTGGAAATAATACCGGTCGGCCTGACTTTCTCGGCCAAATATTTAATAATGATGGGATCGCTTCCGAGCCCGGCTATAAAATCGACGTGCAAAAACACCTTTTTGCCGCTGTCGATCACCTGCTTCACATAATCCTGAACGGTGAACAAATCACCGACCAGCAGAAAAACAACCGGCAGGTCGCTTGCGCACGCCAGTTTCAAATCCTCCGAATGCCGGACGGCCGCGATGATGCGTCTCGGTCCCAGATTGCCGATTCCTTTATCCATAGTCACCCTTCTTTCTTCCGTCCCCTTAATCGTAGCCGCACCCTGTTTCCCCAGTATTAACGCCGTGTTTTTCCCCTGTAAAATCAGCCGGAATTTTTTTGTATCCGTTTCCAGTTTCTCCTATTGCCACTATTCCTCTTTTTATCTATACTGAACGATGTACCATTTTACAAAAACTTAATAGCAAGTTCCTCATCCATTCTCGATGAGGTAGAGGTTGCGGGTGCTAGGAGTATGCCGGGGGAGACGAGAGAGACGTCAGCGAAGCCGGGAGAAAGGAGCAGCCGCCGAAATTCGGGCCGTTTCTCTTGCGTCCGGATTGGGTCCGTTCCCGAACAGGGGCGGAACTGTCACTGCTGCCCTTCCAAGCAGCGGTGTTGCGCTATCTTCATGGAAAGGCGAGATAGAAGCAGCAGCCGCGAAAACTCCTTTTCGGGGCTCTTTGTGTTTTCCTCTTAATTAACCGGCGGTTAGCGCAGCGGCAAGAAACAAATTTATTCACAGAGGTGTTCCTTATGAAACAACCGAACTCCGGTTCCGAGACTACGGAACTTAAGCGCGGCCTTAAAGCCAGACATTTGACCATGATTTCGCTTGGCGGTTCCATCGGAACCGGACTCTTCCTGGCCAGCGGCGGAGCGATTCATTCCGCAGGTCCCGGCGGCGCTTTAATCGCTTACGCGGCCATCGGCATCATGGTTTACTTTCTCATGACTAGCCTCGGGGAGCTGTCGGCCTACATGCCGGTATCCGGCTCCTTCTCCACTTACGCTTCCCGGTTCGTCGATCCGGCGCTGGGATTCGCGCTCGGCTGGAACTACTGGTTCAACTGGGCCATTACGATTGCCGCCGAGCTTTCCGCGGCCACGCTCATTATGAAATTCTGGCTGCCCGACAGTCCCTCCATTCTATGGAGTCTGCTGTTCCTGGTGCTGATGTTCTCCCTGAATTACATGTCTGTCCGCGGCTACGGGGAGTCCGAATACTGGTTTGCCCTGATTAAAATCGTGACCGTCATCGTATTCATCACCGTCGGGATTTTGATGATTTTCGGCATTATCGGCGGCGAGTCCGTCGGGTTCAGCAACTTTACGCTGGGAGACGCTCCCGTCAGCGGCGGATTTATGGCCGTGCTCGGCGTGTTCATGGCCGCGGGCTTCTCGTTCCAGGGGACAGAGCTTGTCGGCGTGGCGGCCGGCGAAAGCGAGAACCCGCGCGAGAACGTGCCCAAAGCGATCCGCACCATTTTCTGGCGCATCCTGCTGTTCTATATTTTCGCCATCTTCATCATCGGCCTGCTCATTCCTTACACGAGCGACAACCTGATCAGCGGCGACGTCGAAAATATCGCGATCAGCCCGTTCACCCTCGTGTTCGAGAAAGCCGGCCTGGCGTTCGCCGCCTCCGTCATGAACGCCGTCATCCTGACGTCCGTTCTGTCCGCCGGCAACTCCGGCATGTACGCGTCCACGCGGATGATCTGGACGCTTGCCCGCGAAGGCAAAGCGCCGCGCTTCCTCGGGAGGCTCGACAAGCGCGGCGTGCCGGTGGTCGCTCTGATCGCGACGGCAGCCGTGGGCATGTTCGCTTTCCTCGCCTCCATGTTCGGCGACGGGGTCGTGTACATCTGGCTGCTCAACGCCTCCGGCATGTGCGGGTTCATCGCCTGGCTCGGCATCGCCGTCAGCCACTACCGCTTCCGGCGCGCCTATAAAGCGCAAGGCCGCGACCTGCGCGATCTGCCGTACCTGGCGAAATGGTTCCCGTTCGGCCCCATCTTCGCCCTGGTCGTCTGTATCGTCGTGATCCTCGGCCAAAACTACTCGGCGATCTCGGAAAGCGGCGTGGATTGGGCCGGCCTGATCGCCTCCTATATCGGAATTCCGCTTTTCCTGATCGTCTGGATCGCTTATAAAGTCAAGAAGAAAACGAAAGTTCTCCGCCTCGAAGAATGTCGTTTCGACGATTAAGCGCGGCGGCGCGCATAAACAAAGAACCTCCCGGTCCGTTAAGGACCGGGAGGTTCTTTGTTGTGTCAAGCATTTCGCCGCCCGCTTACATGTTGATATTGCCGACGTTGGCTTTAACGACAATCTCGTCGAATTTGGCGTCGGACGATTTTTTCTTCGACAGGACCGTTCCGAGAATTGCGCCCAGGAATCCGAGGGGAATGGAGATGATGCCCGGGTTCGTCAGCGGGAACAACGGCGTGCCCACGAAGATGGCTTTGCCCGCTTCCGGACTCCATACGCTCGGGCTCAGGGCCACAAGCACCAGGGAAGAGACCAGGCCGACGAGCATGCCCGTTACCGCACCCGCCGTGTTGAAGCGCCGCCAGAAGACGGTGAACAGGATGACCGGCAGATTGGAGCTGGCCGCGATCGCGAAGGCGACGGACACGAGGAACGCGACGTTCAGCTTGGATGCGGCCAGCGACAAGATGATCGACAGGATGGAGACGCCGACGGACGCCCAGCGGGCTACCTTCATCTGCTCGGACTCCGTGGCTTTTCCCTTGCGTACGATATGGCTGTAGAAGTCATGCGCGAACGCGGAAGCGGCGGAGAGAACCAGACCGGTGACCACGGCCAGAATCGTCGCGAACGCGACGGCCGCGATAAAGGCGAAGAAGAAATCTCCGCCGAGTGCCCGGGCCAGTAGAGGCGCCGCCATGTTGCCACCCTTATCTTCCGCGATGATGTTATCGTATCCGACAAACGCGGCCGCACCGAAGCCGAGGAACAGCGTCAGCACGTAGAAAATGCCGATGATCCAGGTTGCGTACACGACGGAGCTGCGCGCGGTCGGAGCGTCCTTCACCGTGAAGAAGCGGATCAGAATGTGCGGCAGACCGGCCGTACCCAGCACAAGCGCCAGGTTAAGCGAGAGCGTGTCGAGCGGAATTTTATACTTATTGCCGGGGTCCAGAAACTTCTCTTTGAGAGGAGTAACGGCTTTCAGCTGATCGAACATTTCGGTGACGCTGAAGTTAAACTTCGAGAACACGACAATCGAAAGAATAAAAGTTCCGCCCATCAGCAGCACGGCTTTGACGATCTGCACCCACGAAGTGGCGGTCATCCCGCCGAATACGACGTAAACGGTCATCAGCAGGCCCACAATCAGCACGGACGTCGTGAAATCGAGTCCCAGCAGCAGCTTGATGAGCGCCCCCGCGCCCACGAGCTGCGCGATCATATAGAAGGTGGAGATCGTGATCGTATTTAAGGCCGCCACACCGCGGATTTTCTTTTCGTTGAAACGGGCGGCAATCATATCCGCCACCGTATATTTCCCGAGATTGCGGAGAGGCTCCGCTACGAGGTAGAGAACGACCAGATACGCGACCAGAAACCCGATGCTGTAAAAGAACCCGTCAAAGCCGGCCAGCGCGATCGTACCCGCGATTCCCAGGAAGGAAGCGGCGGACATGTAATCACCGGCGATAGCCAGACCGTTCTGCCAGCCCGTCAGTCCTCCGCCCGCCGTATAGAACTCATCGGTGGAGTTGGTTTTTTTGGCCGCAAAATAGGTAATCAGAAGCGTGATCGCCACGATGCCCAGAAATAACCAGAATGCCGTCAAATTCACTTGACTTCCCTCCAATTATGAGAAATGAGATCAGCCTTTCATTTGCTGCCGGATTTGCTGTACCATCACATCGAATTTAGCGGCCCGGCGCGAGTAAAGGATACATAGCACCCAAGTCATGATAAACTGCGCAAAAGCGAATACCCACGCCCAGGAGACGGAACCGAATGCAGGGGCGTTAAGCACGGTGGTGTAAGAGGTGAGAATCGGGAGCGTAAAATAAAAGGCAAAGAAGAACAGGGAAAGCGGTAAAATGAATTGTCTTTTTCGTTTCAATAACGTTTGGAACTGACTGGACTGCGCAATTTCCGTGTAATTGAGCTCCTTGGCTCGCTTTTTCATTAGCTTCCTCCTCCTAATTTTGTTTCCTCCACATGGTAAGCGCTTTCATTAAATCCAACCTTATTATATATAACCTTTACATTTTGTACCAGTTATTTTTTCGCTAGCTCCCCCGCTTCAGCGCTTCTTTATTCTCCCTGAAAAAATTCCTTCTACTATAAGCAGCTGAAGCGCATACAGGCCGAGCCAACCGCCGCTGCCCAGAAAGAGCGGATTCAGAAACACCTTATGCACGCTTGTCATAAAAACCGTGTTGTTTACGAGAATCTCCGCCACGGTTACCCCCGTAATCCCTGAAAAAAGCACAAGTGCCGCGTAAGCCAATGCATCTATAATAAATTTGGCCCCGGCCACTTTATTTTGAAGCCAAACGAGCAGCCACGGAACGACAACAACCGTTCCCCACACCAAACCGGACATAGGTTTTCCTCCTTTTTTTAATCAGCTTGCGCAGCCTTGATCCGAATCATACCTGTCTGCCCGAGGATAATGGCACGGTCCCGGCGAAAAGCCGCGTTTGGGGCTGTTGAGCGCCCGAAAACGCCGGGTCGCGGCAATTGTCAAAACGTTCATTCTATGGCAAGATAAAACGAAGACTATAGTCAACGTACAGATAGGAGCATTGAACTAAGCATGAAACCATTGTTTCGACTTATGACGGAACTCTCATCCCGCAAATGGATTTCCCGGATGACCGGTTCGTTTTCCAAATCTCCGCTCAGCCGCTCCCTTATTCCGTGGTTTGCCAAGTCTTACGGCATTCCGGTAGAAGAAGCCGAGAAGGCAATCGGGGAATACGCCACACTCAACGAGTTCTTCACCCGCCGCCTGAAGCCCGGACTCCGTCCGGTCGATACGGACCCGGCCGCGCTTGTCAGCCCGGTGGACGCCGTTATTACCGGCTACGGTCCCGTAGAGGCGGGCCGCATGCTCAGCGTCAAGGGGCAGGATTACACCGTCGAGGAGCTGCTCAACCGCTCCCCTCGTACGATCAATTACGAGAAGGGCTTTTTTATGGTGCTTTATTTAAGCCCGACGGACTATCACCGTATCCACTCTCCGGTTACCGGCGAGATATTGGAGAAAGAACATGTTCCGGGCAAGGTGTATCCCGTGAACGAATTCGGCCTGCGCCACATGACACGCGTGCTCAGCCGCAACGAGCGTCTCATCACCGTGATGGAGCATGAAGCCGGGGAGATTGCCGTCGTCAAAGTCGGCGCGCTCAACGTCAGCTCCATTCAGTATGTGGAAGGCCTTCCGTCTCACCTGCAGGCGGGCGACGACCTCGCTTATTTCGAATTCGGCTCGACCGTTGTGCTCGTCACTGAGAACGGCATCCTGACACCGCGCTCCGATCTCCAGGTGGGCAGCAAAGTCCGCATGGGCGAACGGATCGGTACGCTTAAGCAATCTACACACTAGCTTCACGAAAGGAGTGCGTGCCCTATGGCGTCGCAGGCGACAGTCAATGCCGGCACAGCACGACCCTCAGCAGGAATCCCTACGTCGAAACCGACGGTCTATAAGGTACTCCTTGCCATCAGTCTCGTGCATCTGTTCAATGACTCGATTCAGTCGGTTATCCCGGCTATCTATCCGATTTTAAAAGACAGCATGACGCTTTCGTACGCCCAGATCGGATGGATCTCGTTCTACTTCAATCTGACCGCTTCCATCATGCAGCCGGTCATCGGCATGTATACCGACCGGAAGCCCAAACCCTACATGCTGCCGCTCGGCATGGCCTCCACCTTCCTCGGCATGCTCCTGCTCGCGTTCGCGCCTTCGTACGCGTTCGTGCTGCTGGCCGTATCGCTGGTGGGCTTGGGATCGGCGGCCTTCCATCCGCAGGGCTCGAAGGTCGCCCACCTGGCCGCAGGCTCCCGCAAGGGACTCGCCCAGTCGATCTTCCAGGTCGGCGGCAACGCGGGTCAATCGCTGGCTCCGCTGCTGACGAAATGGATCTTCATCCCGCTGGGCCAGTTCGGCTCGATCTGGTTCACCCTCGTGGCGGGCGCCGCCATGCTCGTGCAAACCTTTATCGCCCGCTGGTATAAGGGTGTGATCGAGGCCGGAGCCGTGACGGCGAAGAAGACCGTGCAGCGCGCGATGGACCCCACCAAGCGGAATAAGATCGCCACCGCGATCGTCGTGCTGGTGTTCCTGGTCTTTATCCGCTCGTGGTACTCGGCGGCCATGACGAGCTATTACGCTTTCTATTTGCGCGATGTCGTCGGCACGACCATCGACCAGGCGCAAATCTATATTTTCCTGTTCCTGGCCGCAGGAGCGCTCGGAACGTTCTTCGGCGGACCTCTCGCCGACCGGTTCGGACAGAGAACCGTCATCTTCGTCTCGATGTGCGGCGCGGCTCCGCTGGCCGCCCTCATCCCCTACGTCGGTCTGGGATGGGCAACCGTGCTGCTCGTGCTGACCGGATTCATCGTGTTCTCCAGCTTCTCCGTCACCGTCGTGTATGCGCAGACGCTGATTCCGGGGAAAGTCGGCATGGTATCCGGCCTGATTACAGGCTTCGCGTTCGGCATGGGCGGGATAGGAGCGCTCGTTCTGGGTAACCTGATCGACGCGCACGGAATCAGCCTCATCATGAAGCTGTCCAGCCTTCTGCCGATTCTCGGCATCTTGACGCTCTTTCTTCCGTCAGACCGCAAGCTGCGTGAATGGTCCGCAGAAGTATAAGCATAAACCAAACCGGTATTCCCCGCGGGGAATACCGGTTTTTTTAGGTCTTGTCCGTAACTGTTTTATGAGCGGTCATTTCTCAGCCGACGTTTCACCCTTCAACCCGTCCATTCGTTTAAAGCCAAGATCACGAAAGCCGCCAGCGTCAAAAGATAATAAGCTCCTATCGCAATGGCTGCGACAGTTCCCGCTATTTTGGCTATACGCAGCAGCACCTTTTTCATTCTCTACCTCCTTCAACAGGCTGCAGTGACAGCCTCGATTAAGGTTGATCCACCGAAAATTCCCACGGACCTCTTACCTGCGAATTAAGGGATGACACTTTCAACTCGTACTCCTTCTGGCCGGGCTGAACCGACAGAAGCATCCATTCCATCCTGTCGGTTTGCTCGTTACGGTGCCAGACCGCGCCGCCATTTAACAGACTGGGGGGAAATTCGTACAAGGTCTCGGCCGCCTGCTCATCCCCATGAAGCTCGAACCAGATGCGGATACTGTCTTCCCCGGCTTCGCCATCTCCGTCAATTTTCGCTCCCTTGAGGATTCTCTCCACCCGGCTTACCTTGACCGGAAAGCCGAACAGGTCGAACGTCCGGTTAACTTCCACATTGCCCCTCTCGGGAACAGGGAGACGGATGACAGCCGGCTGGTCATAGCTTCTCGTCAGAACAAGCGCAGGAATGACCAGCTTGGCTCCCCCCTCCGACTCCTTGCCTCGCTCCCAGTAAATTTCACTCGGATTAGGGAACGTCTCGTCCTGCGTGAAGGGAATTTCTTCACCCGTGCCGGGATTAAAGAACTTAGCGGACGGAACTTCCTTATAAAAAGAATTAAACCCGTACGAATTGATTTTCACTTCACCCGGCAGTTGAGGAAGAATCGTCAGTTTCATCTTCCTATCATCCACCGCTGCACTCACGGCGGTCAACCGGATCCCGCTATGTTCGGCCGTAGGACCGAGATCCGTCACTTGCTCCACTTCCCGGGGAGCGACAAGCTTCAAGGGGAGTTCCCTCCCCTCCGCAATCAGGGTCGTATTGCCGGTAACCTCGATCCGGCCTTCGTAGCTGTAAAACCCGGTCCATCCTCCTTCCGCCCCCGTCATCGTAGCCCGGCGGAAAACGTACTTCTCTCCCAGGCCATTCCTCAGGGTCACCTCCGAGGCCCGGGGCAAGCCGGTGCCGACCAGCGTAACGGTCGAGTTTTTCTCACCGATGGACAATCCTCTGATTTCAAGCTGCCCTTTTCCGATTTTATGAGTAGTCGGCAGAGGCTGCACGTACTCCACCCGCTGCTCCGTTTTCTCCGAATCGGCAACTCCGGCAAAGCCAGGCAGGTATTGAAGCACACGCCGCATTTGGGCGGCCACTTCCGGCTGAGCGCCCGCAAGCACCCCGCCGGTGAGCAGCAAAGCCGCTAACGCGGCCAGGAGAGCATATCTGCGCAGGAGCTTCGGTCGACTTGTTCCCGTTCGCCTAACCGGAGAAACAGCCGGTGCAAGCTCACCGCCGGATGAGGGGCAATTCGCGGTCTTTGTCTTTGTGCCGGGGGATATCACGGCTATTTTCTCAAAAGTCCGCTGCTTAATTGCTGTCAGCCTGTCGGGGTCTTTCTCCAATGGAAATTCCGCTGTATCCAAGTCAGGGATGTGATTTTCCGCCAAGTCGGCCGTTATTTCATCCAGAAGCCCAAACCATTCCCGTTCTTCGCGTTTTTTCATGAGATCCCCTCCTTACGAACTGTTTTCATCTGCTCCTTGAGCTTTTTCCTGGCTCTGTACAACCGATTTTCAACCGCCTTGGCCGTCAACCCCATAGCAGCCGCAATCTCCTCCACAGACTCGTAATAGTAATATCGCCGATAGAAAATAATCCGGTCTTTGTCTTCCAGCCTGTCAATCAAGGCTAAAAATTCTTCCTGCATTTCCCGGTCAAGAACGATCTGCTCGGTATCCGTTTCGGCCGTGAGTTCCGTCTCCGCGAGCATTTTACCCAATCGGTTTTCCGGTCTCAAACGCCGGCGGTAATCCAGCGCTTTGTATTTGGCGAGAATAAGCAGCCAAGTTTTATAAGTCCCCCGTCGCGGCTCATATTCTGAGGTCCTGTTCCAGGCGGCGGCAAAAACATCGCTGACACATTCCTCGATATCCTCACGCGATACCGCTCCTTGAAGGATACGATGCACCAGACCGTATATATTCGAAGCGTATAAATCCATAAGCGCTTCCAGTGCGGCAGGATCCTGTTCGGACATCCCGCGTGCCAGCCACTCCTCCGACTTTCCCATATAGCGCCCCCCGTATGTCCCATCCCTAAATCCGCTTTATTCTGTCACTATGTACTACGTCCGTTCCCTTCACAATCACTCAAGCTGGTAGAAATATCGTCCAAACCGTCCCACATACACTAGAAAAAGCGGATATTTTTCAATACCGACCGGTGTTTGGTTCATAGGAATTGCGATCTTTTCATGCAATCAATCCCCGGTCACCGCCCTTATTTATTTTTTCATCCAAAGGAGGCCGCAGCATGGGCATCTACATCCCCGCAGAGCAGGGAATTAACCTTTATGTCGAGGATTTGAACCCCGGGGGCGGCGGCAAAACGATTCTGTTCATACACGGCTGGCCGCTTAACCACACGATATTCGAGTACCAGTTCGATCAGCTTCCCAAAGCCGGATACCGCTGTATCGGCGTCGATTTGAGAGGGTTCGGCAAATCCGACCGCCCTTGGGGAGGCTATTCCTACGACCGGATGGCGGACGATATCCGCCGTGTGATCGAGACGCTTAGGCTTGAAGGCATTATACTGGCCGGATTTTCCATGGGAGGAGCCGTTGCGATCCGGTATATGGCCAGACACGGCGGGTTTGGCGTTTCCAAGCTGGCTCTGTTCGCTCCGGCGGCTCCCCTATTTACCAAACGTCCGGACTTCCCCTACGGCAATTCAATCGAAGAGCTGAACCATCTCATAGAAGGAACCTATACCGACCGCCCTAAAATGCTCGAAGATCTCGGCGGCCGTTTTTTTGCCCGGTATGTGTCGGCCCCTCTTCAAAACTGGTTTCACGGGATCGCCCTGTCATCCTCCGGGCACGCGACCGCCATGGGAGCGGCTCTTTTGAGAGACGAGGATCTGCGTCCCGATCTGCCCAAAATCTCGGTGCCCACCGTGATTTTCCAGGGGGCGCAGGACCTGATCTGTCCCTATCCGCTAGCCCAGGCGACACAGGCGGGCATCAAGGGCTCGGAGCTCGTGCCGTTCGCGTACAGCGGACACGGCTTGTTTTACTGTGAAATGGGCAAATTCAACCGGGAGCTGATGCGGTTCGCCGGTTCCTAGTCATCCGGTTCGTTATTCGGTTCAGCCGACTCCCGGCGCAGGGTGAGAAGACATTTTTTTACCCGCTCGGCCCCGTGTTCCCATTGCCAAATATTGTTAACCTTGCTATACTTCATAGAAAACTTCGGACGGGGTGTCTATCGAATGAAAAGAAAACTTGGCTGCTATCATGCCCACTACTCCAATATCGAACATATCGAGAAAGCCCTCGGCTCTTATGACATCGAGCTGGTGCATTTCGTCGATCCCGGTCTGGACCGGATTAAGAACGACAGCGATTTTACGGAGGAACTGGCCCTGAACAAAATAAAATCCACACTCGACTGGTTAGCCAGCTGTCATGTGGATGCCATTTTGATTACCTGTACGTATTTTACGGCTCATCTGCCTGAAAATTTCTCCTGCCCGGTGCCGATTATTAAAATCGACGATCCTTTGTTTCATAAAATCCTGCAGCTGAACCGGCCTTCGGTTCTCGTTTTCACCAATCCTTCGACTGTCGAAGGCACGATGGAACAGCTCCATAAGTTTGCGGCCGCAGCCGGCCAGGAGATTCAGGTGGAGCCGGTCCTTCTTGAAAATACGTTCCAGCTCGTCATGCAGGGCAAGAAGAACGATTATATCGAAGCGGTTTCCAGAGGACTGTTCCATGCCATCGAAGACCATCCCCGCAAAACGGTGTTCGCGGCCCAGCTTTCCATGGTACCCGCCGCCCAGCGGGTCGGCAGGGAAAGCGACGCGTTCCTCGGCAACCACCTCGATGCCCTTCCGGGCTATCTGAAAGATATTCTCAGCCTTGAAGCCGTAGGGCGCTGAGGCGGGTATACAGCCCGCGGCAATACCTAGCGGTTCTCGTAGTAAGAACTCGGCCGGAATACGCCGCCGCTTTCCGCGTAGAAAGCCTCGCCCAGCTCGAACAACCCGCCGCGCGTGCGGGTCCAGCCCGCTCCCGCCGCCGGATGATAGCTTACGAGACGGTCCCAGCCGCGGTAATTTTGCCCCCCGTTGGACTCGATCAGGCCGTAAGCCATCCCCGGCAGAGGACGGAGGTGAGCGGCCAGCACGCGAGTCCACTCCACCAGCAGCGGATTGGCCGTAAGGTCGGCGCAGAAGCACGGTACTCCCCGCTCGGCGGCCAGAGCGGCCACTTTCAGGCTCAGGCTCATCGACTTCGCCGCCGGTTTAAGGGCAAGGGCTCCATAGCCGAGATCCATATAGTAGCGGGCATCGCTTTCGGACTGAATGCTCTCATCCCCGGCAATACGGGCCGGTACATCCTCGACGGAGATTTCACGCCCGTCCAGGAACGGCTCTTCCACCAGAATGACATGAGGCAGCGATCCGCTGCGGTCGGCATCCTCCAGCAGCCGCAGGAGGTCGTCTTTTGCCGCGTAACGGCCGTTCAGGTCGAGATAGTAAGACACCTCTGCCGGGGCCGGAGAGGTCTGCAAATAAGCTTGGGTAAGCTCATGAATATGCCGCAGGCGCCTGCTGTCCCAGTCGATCATATCGTCGCCGCCCGACCCCAGCTTGATTTTGAGCACGGTACAGCCCTGCTCCAGCAAGCCGGTAATTTCCCCGTCGTCCGTCCCGTACGCGATAGCAGGAACGGCTGCAACCGCTTCCGTCTTCTGCTCGCCTAGGCTGCGGTATTCGCCCGGCAGCAGATCCGAGAAGCGGTAAATCTCCCGCTCCCGCGCGTAGAGGACCCAGGCCGCGAAATCGACCGCCGCCAACGCGTTCAGAACATAAGTCGGCCGGACATCCGGATGCCCCTGACGGGCGAACCAGGACTGCGAAGGCCGCGCATACAATTCTTCGAACAGCTCCATCGGATGCCCGAAGGAGGCTCCCGACAGGGACTTTACGGTCTCCTCCGCAAATTTGTACATGAGCTCGTTAGCTCCCTGTTCCCCGAGAGACGCCATCAGATTCGCATCCGACCACAAGGGACTCTGGACGCCCACTCCCGTACCCTTGTGACCGCTTTCACTAGTTAGCGTAACAATCGGCTGCCACAGCTCCGTTAATTGACCTCCTTTAAATCCGAAAGGATGAAGCAGCGGTTCCCGGTCGGCTCGCAGGTTGCTTTCCGTAATTGTCAGCATGCGTTTTCTCGCCCTCTTTCTCCCCGTTCGCCGGGGCTTTCTTTGTCGGGCAGCTTAACTTCATACCCGCATAAGCACATTTCATTGTACCCATATCTTAGGAGTCACGGGCAGAGCCTGTCAATGAATCGGCCATTTATCGCAACTTTATAGACACGGAAGCCGTAAAATGGAAGGAAGGGAAAGGGGTGAAAACCATGCGTACAAGACCGATTTATTTGTTCTATGGAGGTATGTCCCTGCTAATGACGGTCATATACACCGTCCAATTTATCAGCGGGATGCCGGAAGTTTACAAGCAGCGGACCGGGCCTCTGGGAAACGCGGAGCACTTTGAGAACTTGTTTTCGAAAGGCTTGCCCTGCGCCGTTTTGGCTCTGGTCATGACGTTTTTTTATCTGATTCTATATTTGGCCGACAGGCCGAAAAAAGAGCCGGATCAAGAGCCCGGATAAGGCTCGATTCGGCTTTTCCCTCCTATATCGGAATCGGAACTCCTCGGAACGCAGTCCCTGCTTCCGGCGATGTTTATCGCTTGCGGGAAGTCCGCCCGGTTAGCCGGACAAGACCTCCAAGGTCAGCAGCTGACCGGTTCTTTTCGTCACGGTAGCCTTCACCTGATTCCCCGGTTCCAGAAGCTCTTCGTTTTCCCCCGGCGGTATTTCCCTGGACGGCAGCTTGTAGCGCTTTACCTTGCCCTCCCGCGTCTTCAGCGACAGCCTGCCGTTGTTATAATCCGTTACCCGGCCTTCAAATTCAACGTGACGGGATTCGATCAGATCGAACAGGACATATCCGGCGGTAAAAAGCGCAAAAAGCAGGCCGAGAACCGTCAGCGGCTTAAGATAGGCGGACTGTTCCCAGCTTTGTATCATCAGCGTGGCAAACATAAAAGCGCTGAATACCGACCCGGCCAGCAGAGGCAGCAGCGGATTTCGTATTTCAATCGTCTTCATAAGCTTTCCTCCTCGGCAATGAGCGTTTCTTTTTACAAGCAAGCTTTATTCTCCATATTTCGTCCTCCGGCCTAAAGCGCCAATGTGTTCTCTTCTTCTACTCTAACGAATCTATCTTGGAAAATAAATACAAAATTACAAAATGTTTTGCGAGCTTGCTAAAAAAGCCCCCGCACCGGCTGGTACGAGGGCTTCTCAAAGCTAAGAACCGTTCATTGCATTAAACAAACTCACGTCATGCATAGGGTACCCCGATCGGGAGTTTACAGCTGAGCCGCCAGCTCCGTCACGAAACGCTCCAGCATAACGCGGTCGGTTTCGTCAAAACGGGCCAGGTTCGGACTGTCGATATCCAGGACGCCCAGCAGCTCGCCGTCTTTAACAAGCGGTACGACGATCTCCGAGCGGGAGGCCGCGTCGCAGGCAATATGCCCGGGAAACCGCTCCACATCCTCAACAACCAGCGTCTCGCGCTTCTGCGCAGCGGTACCGCATACTCCGCGTCCGAGCGGGATGCGCACGCAAGCCGGAAGCCCCTGGAAAGGTCCGAGCACCAGCTGCTCTCCTTCGAACAAGTAAAAACCGACCCAATTTATATCCCGGAGAAACTGGCCGAGCAGAGCCGAAGCGTTCGCCAGATTGGCAATCCGGCTTGTCTCCCCTTCAATCAGCGCCTTCAACTGGGCAATGACGAGGGTGTACTGCTCTTCACGGGTTCCTCCGTAAGTTTCCGTATGAAACATGTTATCGCCTGCTTTCCCAGTAAAACTGTAACCAGGAGTTTATTATAGCATACCCGCGCCGTCTGCGGACTGGGCGGCTTCGTCACTGCGGATATCCGCACTTTTCCGTCTGGCTACGCCGGTTTCGTAAGCGGCCGCAATCACGGCCTCGCGGACCTTCTTCACGACCTGCTTGTTGAACACGCTCGGTATAATGTAAAGCTCGTTGAGCTCTTCTTCCGACACGACGGACGCGATAGCTTTGGCGGCTGCCAGCTTCATTTGCTCGTTGACCCGCGTAGCGCGGCAGTCCAGAAGACCGCGGAACAGACCCGGGAAGCACAGGACGTTGTTGATCTGGTTCGGATAGTCGGAGCGGCCCGTCGCCATCACGCGCACGTAAGGCTCCGCTTCTTCCGGGGCGATTTCCGGTGTCGGATTCGCCATGGCGAATACGATCGGATCAGCCGCCATTTTCTTGACGTCCTCCACTTTAAGCACACCCGGTCCCGACAGACCGACAAAAATATCGGCTCCCTCGATCACGTCGGAGAGATGTCCCTTTTCCTCATTCGGATTCGTATTCTCCGCATACCACTGCCACGATTCGTACGGATACGATTCGCCGCGAACCAGAGCACCCTGACGGTCGACTCCAATTACGTTCTTAACGCCTGCCGCGAGCAGAATCTTGGTGCATGCGATACCGGCAGCTCCGATGCCGCAGACGATAACCTTGCAGTCTTCGAGCTTCTTGCCCGCAACCTTGACCGCATTCAGCATGCCGGCAAGCAGAACGACCGCCGTGCCGTGCTGGTCATCGTGGAAAACGGGAATATCCAGCTCTTCGATAAGCCGGTTCTCGATTTCAAAACAGCGCGGGGACGAAATATCTTCCAAGTTGATTCCGCCGAAAGCCGGAGAAATCGCTTTTACGATCGATATGATTTCTTCAGGGTCCTGTGTATTTAGGCAGATCGGGAAAGCATCTACACCGGCAAACTGCTTGAACAGCATCGCCTTACCTTCCATAACCGGCATGGCCGCTTCCGGACCGATATTGCCCAGCCCCAGAACTGCCGTACCATCCGATACAACGGCAACGGTGTTGCGTTTAATCGTCAATGAGAACGCTTTCGAAGGATCTTCATGAATGGCCATACAAACGTTTGCCACCCCGGGTGTGTACACACGGGACAAATCATCACGGTTCTTGATCGGTATTTTCGCCGTCGTTTCGATTTTACCGCCCAAGTGAAGCAGGAACGTCTGGTCAGACACGTTAATGACTTTTACGCCATCCAGCTCGTTTAGAGCCTTCACGATGGCATCCGTCTGATTCTGATCGCTGACTTTGACAGTAATGTCCCGGACGGTAACGGTTTTCGTTGAACGGTTGACGTCAATTGCCACGACATCGCCGCCGGCGTCGCCGATCGTAGTCGCGATCTGCCCGAAATTCGTGCGTTCTTTCATCATCTCAAGCCGCAAAATAATACTTGTACCTCCGGTAAATCCGGCCATATCCAATCACTCCTACGGTATTTCTAGTACGGAAAAGCCTCGGCGAGTCAAACCGGGCTCGTCCTTCATTCACATCATAGCACAAACCTTTTGGAGATTCCTGTATGCTTACAAAAAAGTTTCCCTCAGGACTTCCGTCATCACGGCGATGCCGCGGCCGATCTCCTCCCGGGACAGATGTCCGAAGCCGAAACATGCCGCGGGTCTTCCTCCGCAGCGGACATGCTGCCCGGCGTCCCGCCAGAAGACACCCCGCTCGGCGCATTCGGCGGCAAATCGCCTATACGCTTCCGCGCCGCCTTTCCACCAGCCGAAAATGTGGAGTCCCGCTTCGCTCGGCATCCATTCAAAAGCGGGATCCAGCGCGGTCAGCCCCGAACGCAGCAAGGCGGCTTTTTCCCCGTACACCCGCTGCATCCTGCGCAGATGACGCTCGTAGGCGCCGCTGTTCATAAAGGCCGCCAGGGCCCGCTGCTCCATCATTCCCGTCGTCAGAGGCTCGTAATGCTGCTTGGCGCGCCGGAAAGGTTCGACGAGAGACGGCGGCAGCACCGCATAGCCGAGGCGCAGGCCCGCGTACATCGTCCGCGAGAACGTGCCGACGAACAGGACGCGGCCTTCGCGGTCCAGCGCCTTAAGCGGCTCCAGGGGCCGGCCCGCGTAGCGGAACTCGGTGTCGTAATCGTCCTCGATGATGACGGCGCCGCGTTCCTTCGCCCAGCGGAGCAGCTCCTGCCTCCGCTTCAGCGGAAGAACCGCCCCGGTCGGAAACTGCCGTCCGGGGGTGACGAACAGCAGCCGCGCATTCCATGGCTGCGGGATGATGCCCTGCCCGTCGACGGGCGCATCGACGGGCACGCCGCCTGCGGCGGCCGCAGCGCGCACGGCGCCGCTGTAACCGGGCGACTCGACGACTACCTCGTCGCCCGGGCCTACCAGCAGCTGCATCGTCAGCGCGATCGCCTGCATCGACCCGTTCACGATTGCGACGCAATCGGGGTCCGCGTCGATGCTTCGCGAGCGCCGCAGATGCAGCGCGATAGCCGAGCGCAGCGAATAGTCGCCTTGAGGGTCGCGCAGCGGACTCTCAAGGAAGGCGGCGCTGCGCACCTGCTCGTGCAGGCAGCGGTTCCAGGCCTGCCTCGGGAAGGCCGAGCTGTCGGTGCCGGACAGCTCGAAGACGACGGAACCCGGACCCGCGGGTGTATGCGGGTCCGCGCTCCAGGAGGCCGCACTGCGGCTGCGCGTTTCGTCCGCCCGCCCGGGCGGACTTGCAAGGGCCGCGGTTCGCCGGGCAGTCCCTGCATCCGCAGCTTTCACTCCGCTCGCCTCTGCCGGCTCTACACCGCTCGCTTCGGCATAACCTGCGGGTACGCCGCCCGGCCTCCGCTCTGCTCCGCCGTACTCCTGCTCCCGGCTATCCTCCTTATTTCCTGCCGAGGCGCCGCTCCCTTCTTCTCGTCTGCGTGCGCCGCCGCCCCCCGGTTCCATCAAAAGGCGTCCCCATGCCGACAAAAGGAGGGGTTCATCCGAAGAGGAGCCGGTTCCCGCCGCCTGATCGCTGCGGTAGGCAACGAACGTTCCTTTTCCCGGTTTGCCTTCTATGTATCCTTCGGACATCAGCATCTCGTACACTTGCATAACGAGTCCCCGGGAGATTCCGTATACCTCCGCCAGCTCCCGGCTTGAAGGGAGTTTAGAGCCCGATTCCAGTCTTCCTTCTACTATACTTTCCCGCAGCGCTCGGTAGAGGGCGGTATTTTTATGGGGAAACAGTTGTGCATAGTGATTAAAAGGGATTAAAATCTTCACATAAACCTCCGCCGAATTCCGGTGAAAATAAAAAGCCGCCTGATCGTTTCTATCTTCTTACCATCTCACAGAGACGTGTTCAAAATCAACAGCGCTGCAGCCGGCTCCGGCCCCGTTCACCTGAGTCCCATTTCAGGCGGTCTCTACGAACTTTTATGAGGGGGGAAGCAAGCTTGAGGAACCTTCCTGATCCCCTATCAAGGAAGCTCTATAAGCCGTTTCACCTGTTCCGTTTAGGCATATTTGAAGCCGCCGCCCTGTTTAATGGGGCTGTTTCCGGCAGCGGAGCGAAGCACGGGTTCTTTGCCCGTCTCCACCCGCAGCTCCGGTAACAGGACAGACGCTTGTTATCTGCCTTCGGCGCACAGAAAGGAAAATGATATGATTTTGCCTGGTTTGCGTTTAACTATCCGGACCGCTCTCGACCGGTTTCGTACCCATTGGAAAAAAAGAGCCGTGCAGGCTCCGCGTTTGTTCGCCTTCTATTCGATTTTATCTTGGCTCGGTCTGGCCTTCTTATGCCTGTCCCTGCCTTTTATGAAAGACAGCCGCACTTTGCTGGTGCAGGCTTTGGCCTCTTTTTACGTACTCTGGCAATTGTGGATCGTCTGCCGTTCCAAAACCGTCGGCTGGTCCGCGTACACCGCTTTTTTTATCATCGGCACCTGGATCGTAGCTCCGCTCAATACGCTGTTCATTCAGCTGGTCTTCCTGCCGTTCGATCCGGCGGTTTACGCCGTCTGGAATGCGTCGCTCGTTTCTCCGCTGACGGAGGAACTGATGAAGCTGGCTCCCCTGCTCCTGTTTTTGTGGGGCTCGCGCAAAGCGACCTCGCTTAGTCTGGCCGACTTCGCCCTGATCGGCGGCGCTACCGGAGCCGGACTCCAGTTCCTGGAGGAATATTGGATGCGGCTGCATGCCAGTCTGGAGCCGGCCGGTTCCGCGGCGGTTTCGCCGGATAGCGCAATGAGCTGGAACCTGTTTCACTTCCTGCCGTCCCTTGAGCAGGGTCTCGCCTCGCCCTGGGCCGGGCACACGGCGGCCACCGCCCTCTGCGCCCTCGGCCTCGGAATCGCCATCCGCCTGCGCCGGGTCATCGGGAAAGCCGCTTACGCGCTGCCCGTCTTTCTGCTTGTCTGGGTCGCCGCGGATCACGCGGTGCATAACGGGACACAGGCGACCTGGCTGAACGGGTTCCATATGACGCTGGGCGGCGGCGCTTATACCAAGGTGTTGTTTATCGTTCTGCTGATCGGTGCGGTCGCATACGACTACGCCGACTTGAACCGCATGCGGAAGGGGCTGACATTGTTCCGCTCCGAAAACTTGATCGAACCGTTCCGCGAGCTCTACCGTTCTTTGAGCATGCTGCCGGAAGGCGCCAAACGCTACGTCAGCCTTCTCCGTTTCTACAGAATCCGGCGCCGCTTGGCCTTCACCCTGCTGTACGGCAAAAAAGACGCCAAACGCAGCCTCGGAAATCTCCAGGATGAAATGAAGACGCTGAACAAGGCGGCTGTCCCCGTCCTGCTTGCGGCGGGGTTCCTTCTGCTGAGCGCCGCCGGCTGGACCGGGGGGCTTGCAGCCGCCGCAGGATCAAGCCCTGGCGGCAACGCCTGCGTCTCCTGCCTGTACGCGCCCACCGCGGCCTGGTGGAGCGGGCAGAGTGCCGCCGCGAAAGGGGTGCTCCTGCTCGGCACCGCCTTTCTCTTCACTTCTTTCTTCCCGCTGTGGGGCGCGGTAAGCGATACGCTGGCGGGCGACTTCAAAGCCCGCCGCAAACACGCCGGGCGGCTTCAGCCCGGAGAGATTTTGCCGCTGCTCGGCGCGTTCACTCCGCGTATGGCGGCGGCCGCCGGCCTGCGGCGGCTTCTCGACCTCCTGGCGGGTCTTGAAGCCGGGAAGAAGCCTTCCGCGCCAAGCGAGCCCGCGGCTTCCTCCGGCGCGCAGGAACAGCCTTCTGCGGCCCAGTCCGCCGAAGCCCCGTCTGCCGCGGAAAGCGCGGCGGACGCCAGCTTCGGCGCTGACGATACGGCCGGTGCGGCTGGCGCGGCGAGTTCCGGAACCGTTCCGGAACGCAGACACCGTTTCACAACGGAGCGCACGCGGCAGACCGTCCACCAAGGGAAGCAGGCGTATTTGCCTGCCGGAACCCGCTACGGAGGCGGGTGGACGATCAGGGGGCTGCATAACTGGAACGGCTTTATAGACGCCGTCCGCCGGGACCGACTCACCGTGGTGAGAACCGAGGAACTGCCGGAGAACGGAATCCGCAGAGCCGTCATCAGACGGCAGGGAACGGACCCCCTTACCGGGGAAACGTTCACTTCCCTGACATACGGCAAAACGTTTTATCCCAAACACTACAACGATTCGGAGATCGATCGTTTAGGGGAAGATGCGCTGAACAAGGCTATTCTTCATAATCGGCTGCAATCGCAGAATGACCATCTCGGCCGCCTTCAAGCATACACATTTAGAGAAGAAGTGGTTGGGCCCGACGGAAAAATCATCGGAGTTCAGGGAAGAGTCCTCCCCGATACCGAAGGCAATTTGACGGAAATTATCGACCATTTTCCTTACAATCACCGCCAGACGGTGTCGTTCCGCCGGCTTTCTGCGGATCAGGACTAAATTTTACCGCATTGTCGTAAGCACACGGGCTCATGTACCGCCGCTAAGCAAAAAGGCGATATGCGGAACGTTCGGAAAGGAGGACAACCATGGAAGCCAACATAGAGCTGCTGCGGCATCTGGCCCAGATTCACCGCCCCGTCGATAGCGACGCCGATGATATCTGGCATTATATGATTTTGAATATGGAAGAAGACGCCCTGGATCCCCCGGCGCTTCAAGCCGTCGCCTCCGCCTTGGAGAGCGAAACGAATCAGGGAATCGGGTTCCGTGAAATCCAGTTCGAGCGCGTGCTTGAGCACCCCGAGCTTGTCGAAATGGAATACTATGAGACGAATCTGGTCTGTCCGCGGGAATCGCTGGCCGCTCATATCCGCAAAATCCTTTTGCTGTACGACGCGGGGATGGAAGCTTAACATACCGGACTTGATCGCGTACCTCTCTCTGTTTCTCCCTACTCTCTAGCTGCAAATTCGCTTGTTCTGTGCCCGGATTTCTTATTCCTTCGGCAATACACTCGACGTTTCTCTTGCGCTTTCCGCACGTTTTTCCGGAGCTTTATTACCGGTTCTTGCGGGTTCAAACGGCTTCCGGATACCGGGAGCCGTTTTTTTTAGGTAACGCAGTGACGCATTCCGGTAAGAAGTGCTATAATAATGGCTAAAATGAATTTCCATAACCCCGGAAGGATGGAGCGGAATGAACCCCCTTGCTAAGCAGTTGAATGAAACCATCGAAAAAGAAAACGCCTATGTGTATGAGATGTTATCGTCGTTGGGCAAGCAAATCTATTTCCCGAAAGTCGGCATTTTGAGCCAATCGGCCGAGGCGAAAACCAAAGCCGGTAAATATAATGCCACGATCGGTACTGCCATCGAGAAGGGTCAGCCTATGCACCTGAAGGTCATTCAGGATACGCTGTCCGCCTATGATCCGAAAGATCTTTACGAGTACGCGCCTCCTGCGGGCAAGCCCGGTTTGCGCACCGCCTGGCGTAAAAAAATGCTGGAGGAGAATCCGTCCTTAAGCAACAAAACGTTCGGCAATCCGATCGTGACCAACGCCCTTACACACGGCCTGAGCATTGCGGCCGACCTGTTCGTAGAAGCGGGGGACCGCGTCATTATTCCGGATAAAAACTGGGAAAACTACGAGCTCACCTTCGGAATCCGCCGGGGCGCCGAAATCGTTACGTACCCGCTTTACAATGAAGACAACACGTTTAATTCCGCGGGACTCCGCGAACGGCTCCTTGCCCAGAAAGACAAAGGCAAAGCGTTCGTCGTTCTGAATTTCCCGAACAATCCGACAGGCTATACGCCTGGAGCGGAAGAAGGACGCCAGATCGTTTCCGTAATCCGCGAAGCCGCGGAAGCGGGCATCAATGTCGTGGCCGTTACCGACGATGCGTACTTCGCCCTCTTCTTCGAGAATTCCCTGCAGGAATCTCTTTTCGGCCAGCTTGCCGATCTTCACGACCGCGTACTGGCGGTTAAAGTGGACGGCGCTACGAAAGAAGAGTATGTGTGGGGCTTCCGCGTAGGTTTTATCACTTACGCCGGCAAGAATGAAGCGCTGCTCAGCGCGCTGGAACAGAAAACGCTCGGGATTATCCGGGCCACGATCTCCTCGTGCTCGCATCCTTCGCAGACGTTTGTCCTGCACGCCTTGAACTCTCCGGAATTCAACGCCCAGAAGCAGGAGAAGTTCGAAATCATGAAGGGCCGCGCGAACAAAGTGAAAGCTCTGCTCGACAGCGGCAAGTACGGAGACTCCTGGGATTACTATCCGTTCAACTCCGGCTACTTCATGTGCCTGAAGCTGAAAACCGTCGATGCGGAAGCGCTCCGCCAGCGCCTGCTGGAAGTTTACGGCGTCGGAACGATCGCCCTCAGCGAAACGGATCTTCGCGTCGCTTTCTCCTGCATCGACGAAGAAAACATCGAGGAGCTTTTCGACCTGATCTATCAGGGAGTACGCGACCTTGAGACGGTTTCCGCGAAATAAGCGCTACTTCTGTTGCTCCATATGCAAAAGCCCGGCTGCTATAGCCGGGCTTTTTATATTTCTATATAGGAAGTCACAGAAGCGATTCCATGGAGACCCCTAGGCGTGTCGCAGGTCATGAAAGTCATCGGAGCCGCAAGAGTCACGGCAGTGTACACGGGGGCCGCGGAGTCACTTGAACGGAATCCACAAGGTTCCATTCCACTGTACCGGCGTTCCCGCGGCCGTTCCGTCCGCGATTTTACCGGCGGGCACACGTACCGTCCTGCCCTCGATTTCCAGCACGGCCGACGGTCCGTCCAGCTCCCGCACGAGACCGGAACGCCGGATTTTGCAGTTGCTTTTCTCCTCCATTAATTGTACCTCCGTTGTCGTGTCTTTAATCCAAGCCTCTCCGTTCCCTGTCCCGCCGAGAAGTGCAGCCTGCGCTGGCGCCGCTCCCGGTGCTTGGTATTTGCCGGCCGCGTGACGGGTTCGCATCCGGCAGCCGAACATTCCTCCCGCCGTCACAGCTCATGGACGGTAACTTCGCTGCGGATCATAAACCGGGCGTTAGGACCCGCCTGACCGATCCCTTTGGAAATGTAATATCGCCCATAAGAGGTTTCATGCAAGCCCTTCGTGATCCCTCTCGCCGCGAGCTCCCCCTTCCGGATAAAACGGAACAGAAACGGAACATGAAACTGCATGCCGTGAAAATGCCCCGCCATCAAGTAAGTAAACGGGCGCTTTAAACGGAGGACGAGGTTCGGATCGTGGGTCAGCACCACGACCGGCTTGTGCGCCTCGGTATGCCGGAACGCTTTACCGATCCGGCTGTGCCCGGTGCCGAGGTCATCCACGCCGACGAACTGGAAGGCGCCGAGATCGGCGGACCGGTTGTTCAGCAGAGCAACACCCGCTTCGTCCAGAATCGCGTTCAACTTCATCATCCCGGCCGAATCCAGGCGGTGATCGTGATTGCCGAGAACGGCAAACGCAGGAATTCCGCGGGAAGCGACCGCCTTCAGCACCTTTTCAACTTTCGGCAAATACTTGCTTCTGCGGGTGAAGTCGCCGGTTAGCGCGATATAATCCGGCTTTTCCGCGTCGATCAGCCGAGTAAGCCTGCCGGGACGGACCCTCAGCTTTTCGACGTGAAGATCGCTGATCTGCAAAATCTTAATGCCGAGCCCGGCCGGTACCCTCACGCGCTCCACTTTGAGCCACATGGTCGGTACGATCAAGAAGAGATACGCGCAGGCTGCCGCAGACAAAAGCCACACAAGTACGGTCATAAGTCTCATCCTGTTCCAGATAAAGGTTCCTTCCACCATAAGCCACGCATCCGGCGTTCGTCAAGAGACCGGATATCGCGGATAGCGCCGATAAAAAACAAACGCAAAATGCGTCTATTTATGTCGAAATGGGATGCCTTGTACAAATAGAGCCCGGAAGCTATAATGAGATTACATAATGGAAATTAGTACCTATTATTTTAAAGGATTGGAGGTAAACGCGATGAAACGCTGGGTTTTTGCTATTCTTACGGTTGCGGCATTGGTTTACTCATCCGGACTGGCTTTTCCTTGGGGTCCGTGAGCCACTTAGAGGAACTGGGCTGAGCCTGGTTCTTTTTTTTATTTGGAGGTTAATATGATCTACTTCATCGTTCTGGCTGTCGTCATTACCCTTCTTTCGGGACGGAATCCGCTCTCCCTGGTAGAGAAAGTGAACTTCAAATTACCGTATCTCCTGCTCGGAAGTTTTGCCGCCCAGATCGCGATTTTCGCCGTAACGGTCCGGACAAACCGGACGTACCCCTATTGGACGGAAGCGGCCATTTTGGCTGTGCTTCTGTTTTTGTGGCTGAACCGGAAAGTTCCCGGCATCCCCCTTATTTTCCTGGGCGCTCTCTGGAACTGGACGGCTCTTGTCCTACACGGAGGACTGATGCCCGTATCCGATACGGCGCTGGCATGGGCGGGACTTGCGTCCCTGCCGGAGAATGAACCCCGCCATCAGCTCATGGCCGCGTCCGCCTTCTGGTGGATGGGCGATTGGATTCCGCTTGTACGAAGAGTAATCAGCATCGGCGATGTAGGGATCGGAGCCGGACTCATCCGGTTTATGCTCGGAAATTCGGTGAAGAGGAGGAAGAATGAAGGACCATAACCCGTTTACTTCCCTGCTGTCGGCTTTCGGAATCCTCACCCTGATCACCGCATCGGCTTTTATCGCGCAAAACGCTTACGATCTGAAAATTTTGCTGCCTATCGCCGTCATGGTCATCGTCTTTGAAATGATGCCCCTTAAAATGCCTAACGGCACTTACTTCAGCGGGGTCACGATCGGTTTTATCCTTTCACTTTTTGAAATGGGATTTTTTGCAAGCACTTTCTTTCTTGTCCTGAACACGCTCACGTTTTTTACGCTGCATTCCAAGCCTTTCTATAAAATCAGATGGTTCCGCTTCTTCTCTACGCTCGGCATGTACGGCATCAGTATGCTGGCTGCCTGGGGTACGGGCGCTCTGACCGCTCAGGCCCCTCTGTACGTCAAAATCGTATGCGTATTTCTCGCGTTCGAGGGAGTGAACCTCCTGCTGAGGATGGGCATCGTGCGTTCGGTCACAGGTACGCCCGTTTCCGCAGGCAAAGCCATTTACGAGGCGCGCAGTCTTCAAATCGGCATCCTGATCGCCTCGGTCGTGCTTTATAAGATGCTGAAGCAGCCCAGCTACGAGCTTTTCATTTCGGAAATCGTATTCACGATCATTGCGATCAAGATTATTCATTATTTTGTTTCCGGGTATTTGAAGCAGATCGATATCATCGAAGAAAGCAACAAGCGCTACAAAAAGATGGCTTATTACGACTCGGTCACCGGTCTGCCCAACCGGGCTCATTTTAACGAACGCTTGACTCAGGACATTGCCGTGGCACGGGAAACGAAAGGAAAAGTCGGACTGCTTTTTCTCGATCTCGACCAGTTCAAAAATATTAACGACACCATGGGACACATCAGCGGGGACGCCCTGCTCGTTCAAGTGGCCGGACGGCTGCAAAGCTGTCTGGGGCAAGACCATACGGTATCCAGGCTGGGGGGCGATGAATTTACGATTATCGTGCGGGACATTGCGGGGGCGCAGGATTGCGTTCTGGTCGCCGAAACGGTCCTGTCCGCCCTGAAAACGGGCTTTTTCCTACAGGGGAAAGACATCTATATTACGCCGAGCATCGGCATCAGCCTGTATCCGGACAACGGATACGATTCGGAAACGATCGTGAAAAACGCGGACACCGCCATGTACAGGGCCAAGGAACTCGGCGGCAACTTATACTCCATGTTCACTTCCGACCTGGAAGAGACGATCGAAAAGAAACTGATTTTGCAGAGAAATCTACATAAGGCGCTGGAACGCGGCGAATTCCATCTTGTCTATCAGCCTCAGCTCCAACTGGATACGGGCCAAATTCAAGGCACGGAGGCTCTCGTCCGCTGGAACAACCCGGAGCTCGGCCTCGTATCTCCCGAAGATTTTATCCCGCTTGCGGAAGAAAGCCGGCAAATTCTTTCGATTGGCGAATGGGTGCTGAGGACAGCCTGCGAGCAAAACAAAGCCTGGCAGAACGAAGGCTTCCCGCCCGTCAGAATGGCGGTCAACTTATCTTCCATCCAGTTTGAACACGACGAGCTGATCCCCACGATCCGGCGCATATTGGACGAAACCGGACTGGAAGCCCGGTGGCTGGAGCTGGAAATCACGGAGAGTCTTCTGCTCCGCAACAAAATCAAAACGATGCGTACGCTCAGGCAGCTCAAGGAACTTGGCGTTCACATCGCCATGGACGATTTCGGCGTCGGCTATTCCTCTCTCAGCTACTTGAACTATTATCCGTTCGACCGGCTTAAAATCGACAAGTCCTTTATCCATCATATGAACGACCGCACGGGAGATGAATGGATCGTCCGCACGGTCATCCAACTGGCCCACGGCCTCCATATGACGGTCGTTGCGGAGGGCGTCGAGACGGAAGATCAGCTCGCTTATTTGAAAGAACGGGGCTGCGATTGCATTCAGGGCTTCCTGATCAGCAAGCCTCTATCCCCCTCCCGGCTGCAGGAAAAGCTTTGGGGCGGCAGCGGAACGCCGGAAACCCGGCCGGATTAATACGGAAGACCCGCAGACAACTGCGGGTCTTTTCAGCGTTCGGGCGCGGCCGGGGCGCCGCCGGGCAACATGCGCAGGCTGGGACTGTCTGGACAGCATGGGCGGTCATCCGAGAAAGCGAGCTTCGCACAAGATGCCCTCTCTCCTTTGCGCGTCAAGGTGTACGGATGGAACTTTGACCTTGGAACGTAAATTTGTTACAGTTAAGATTACAGTTAAACCGTTTTTGTTACAGTTATCCACAAGAGGTGAGCTTATGTTGAAATTGGGGATTCTGGATCAATCGCAAATAGCCGAAGGCCGTACGGCCTCCGACGCACTTAAAGAAACGACCCGGCTGGCGCAGGAAGCGGACCGTCTCGGCTTCACCCGCTACTGGGTTTCGGAGCATCACGCTTCGAAATCGCTGGCCCACTCGAGCCCCGAGGTGCTCCTGGCCCATCTAGCGGCGGCGACTTCCCGCATCCGTGTGGGCTCCGGCGGCATTATGCTGCCGCATTACAGCGCCTACAAGGTCGCGGAGAACTTCCGCCTGCTGGAGGCGCTCCACCCGGGGCGGATCGACCTCGGGCTCGGCCGCGCGCCGGGCGGTATGCCGCTGGCGACCCGCGCCCTGCAGGCGGACAAATACGTCAGCATCGACCGCTATCCGGATCAGGTAGCCGATATCGCCGGCTACCTTCACGAAGCGATGCCTCCGGAGCACCCCTTCGCCGCGCTGCAGGCTTCGCCCTCCATACCGACGGCGCCGGAGGTATGGCTGCTCGGCTCCAGCGGCGAAAGCGCCCGCATCGCCGCCAGACAGGGCGCCGCGTTCGGCTTCGCCCAATTCTTCTGCAGCCCCGGCGGCGAGGAAGCCATGCGCCACTACAAGGCGCATTTCCAGCCTTCCGTGCTGGGCGACAAGCCGCGTACGCTGGCAGCCGTTCTCGCCGTCTGCGCGGATACGGAGGAAGAAGCGAACAAGCTCGCGTCAAGCACGGACTTGTACTTCCTGCGCCTGGAACGCGGCCTGGAGCTCGGGTTCTTCCCGTCCGTGGATACGGCGCTGAATTATCCGTACACGGAGTATGATCTCGCACGCATCAAAGAGCGCCGGGAACGGCGCATTGTCGGCAACCCCGAGCAAGTCAAAAGCCGGCTTCATGAAGTTGCGGAAGCTTACAGCGCGGATGAGCTCCTGATCGTATCGCCCATCCACAATTTCGGCGCCCGCCTCCGCTCTTACCGCCTGATCGCCGACGCCTTCGGCATGAAGGGCGAGGAGTAAAACAAGGCCGAGCATGCGCCCGAAGCAGTCCGGCTTCTCTCCGCACGGCGAGCACGCTGCGGGCCAAGCCCGCTTGACCGGAACCGGCTTCGGCTTCGTCCGGGACGCCGTCCGGCTCGCACCTTCCGAAAGGCGTTTCCCACGGCAAAATCGGCTAACCGCTCAAACCATTTTCACACCGCAGCCGCACCTTCATAGAAAAGCCCGGAGCTTGGGGATTTCCCCAGACTCCGGGCTTTTTTTGCCGTGATTCTTACTTGATGATAATGGTCTCAACGACTTTATCTTTGCCTTTCAGCTCGACCGCAGTCGGCTTGACCAACCGGCTTACATCGCCTTGAATCGCAACGTCGGAGGCAACCTTGTACGTTGCTTTGTCCGTATTTCCGTAGACTTGGTTCGTTACGGTAACCGTAGCGATACGGCCTTCCTTGTTCAGCGTCATCGAATCGAAAAAGCCGCTGACCTGAAGCGTGCGGTCTTCAACCGCTTTTTTCGTTACTTCGATAAAAACAACCGTGTTGTTGTACGAGCGCAGTCTGACGACATCCCCGTTTTGAAGCTGGGACGCGCTTACTTTGGCGCCGTTGCGGTAAACGAACACTTCGGGATGCAGCGCATACGTTTTCAGGGTGCCGTTCTGATCGAGCACCAGCGTATTCCCGCTCACGGTTCCCGTCACTTTGCCGACGGCCGTGGTTTGGTCCTGTCCCGGCATCTGGCTGTCCGTGCGATCCAGCAGCGCGGCGAGCTGAGCGCGGGTTACCGGCATATTCGGACGGAACGTGTTGTCTTCGAAACCGTCGATCAGCCCTTTCTCGATAGCGACGGCCACATAACCGACGGAACCGGCCGGAATCTGCTTCGCATCCTTGAACGAAAGCTGCGTGTTGACTTTCGCTTTAGCCTCGGCATCCAGCTTCATCGCTTTCACGAGGAGAACCGTCGCCCACAGGCGGTCGGCAGGCTTGGACGGCTGAACCATGTCCTCGCTTTCGCCGAACAGGTCGTTCTCAAGCGCTACGGCCACGTAACCTACCGCCCAGTCGGGAATTTTGTTCGCATCCTTGAAGTTCAGCTTCGTCTGCTTCTCTTCGTTCGATTCCGCTTTATCGCGAAGGCCCATCAGCCGGACGGCAGCCGTAATGGCTTCAATACGGGTAACCGTATTCCGCGGTTTGAACGAACCGTCTTCATAGCCTTCAAAAACACGCTTCGAAGAAAGGCTTGCAATATTTTTCAGCGCCCACTCCACGTCCGAACCCTTCAAATCGTCGAACGTAATCCGGAAATCGAAAGAGCCGTGTACGCCGCCGTTTTTGCCCTCTTTCCAGTCTTTATCCTTATCATGGTCCTTATCCTTGCCGTTTCCGTTAGCGAACGCGGCAGTGCCTCCGCCCATTGCCATAGCGAGTACGACCGTGGATAGAACGGTTTTTTTCATGTTAAGTTTTTTCATCGGAAAACTCTCCTTTATGCGTGTAGGAATCAGCCCCGGCCCGGGCTGGATGAACCGGCAACTCTTCGCGAAGCATGACGGTTTACACTATAGCAATTCTTGGAGCCGCGGCGTTTTAGGGGGGTCCGTTCCAAGTGCAACCGGTAAAAAGATGAAAAAAAGTCCCACTCTACCGGAGAGTGAGACCAATCACGACGAAATCAGGGTCAAAACGGACATCCTTGATATGCACGATGGAAGGCAGATACGAATCCAGCGAAATCGAAACCGGCGCGAGGGATACCAATCCCGGCGGCACTTCGAAGTTCCGGATATGCGTGCCCGTATGCGTTACGGTCAGTTCTTTGCCTGTCCAGGCCAGTTTAAACGTCATCTGCGCCCCGACAGGCACCGTATTTTTCCATAGCAGATTCACATCCGCGGTCAGATCCTCGCCGCTTCGTGTAAAGTCGGCTCCGGTTATCGTTACATCGGGTGATACCCGCGCGTGTTTGGCGATCGCCTTTTTGCCGAGCTGATTGAGTTCTTCATTGGACAGCCGGACTTCGGGCTTCTTGCTCCTGATGATATCCACCAGCTGGCTTTCCAACGAAAGTTCCGTATAAGCCAGATCAAGCTTCTGCTGAGGTTTGATATACGTTAAGAGTCCCCAGGCCGCCAGCCCCGCCGCAACGGCCAGAACGAGCAGGACCACGATTATACGCCGGATGATTTTCATGTTTATTCCCTCCTTGCCGTAATGACGCGTACCCTCTATTTACCCAGCGGACTCCAAATGAAAAAGCCGGTTCAACCCGAACCGGCTTGGAGTCTTATACGCAATGCTGCAGCTCCGGTTATTTCCCGTCTCCGTCTCTTTTGGCTTTCAGCCATTTCGGCGCGCCTTTGTTCTTGCGGTCCTGGGCGGTCTCCTGCTTGCGGGCGGCCTTGCGCGAGACCGGCTGCTGCGCGGAGCCTCCGCGTGCAGCTCCGCCGCGGCCCTCGCCCGCACCGCTCCGGGAGGCTGCGCCCGCGCTGCCGCGTCCCGTTCGGGCCGGCGCGCCGCTGCGGCCGCTCTCTCCACGGCGATCCGTGGAGAGGCGCTCCCCGTCCGCGCCGGCAGTCCCGCCGCGGCGCGCCCCCGCTTCGCCGCCGGACGCGCGCTGGGCCGTGTCCGATACGCGGGCTGCGGCGCCCGCGCCCGCGTCATCCCGCCGCGGTGCGCCGCGGAAGCCGCTGCGCGGGCCTTGGCCGGCATCGACCACCCGGCCCTCGTACATCTCCTTCTCGTCGATGGAGATGCGCAGAGCCTTGCGGAACTTATCGATGATGAAACGCTCCTTCGGAGCGACGATCGAGATCACGGTTCCGCTGCGCCCCATCCTTCCGGTACGCCCCGCACGGTGCAGGTAGTACTCGGCGTTAAGCGGCATATCGAGGTTGATGACATGCGTCACTTCCTCGATGTCGAGCCCGCGGGCCGCGACATCGGTAGCCAGCAGCAGCTGGAACTTGCCTTCGCGGAACGATTGCATGACGTTCGCCCGCTGCTGCTTGCCCGCCTCCCCGTAGAGCGCCTCCACGGACAAACCGAGGTGCTGCAGCTTCGATACGACTTCCGACACGTCGGCCGTCGCATTGACGAACACCATCGCCTTGGGCGGCTCGTACAGACGGATGATCCGGCGGAGCGTGTCGATTTTATTGCGGGCTTCGCAGTTAAAAGCGAGATGCTCCAGCGTGGACGCCGTACGCTGATCCGGGTTGATGCGGATCTCGGCCGGGTCATTCATCAAGTTTTCCGCCGCTTGTCCGATCTCCGCGGGAATGGTCGCCGAGAAGAACAGCGACTGGGACGAGCGCTGAAGCGCTTTGAAGATCGAATAGACTTCTTTCATGGAGCCCAGCTCCAGCACGTGATCGACTTCGTCCACGATCAGCGTGGACACATGATGCACGTTCAGCTTACGGGCCTTGATCAGCTCGTTAATGCGGCCGGGAGTTCCTATAATCAGGTGCGGAGAACCTTTTTTGAGTTTCTCTACCTGCCGGGCCAGGGCCGCTCCTCCGATCAGAGCTTGGCACTTAATGGGACCGTCGCCGATCAGATCTTCCGCCACGCGCAAAATCTGCATGCCGAGCTCCCGTGTCGGAACGATGATAGCGGCCTGGACATGCTTCGCGTTCACATCGATCCGCTGCAGGGCCGGAAGCAGGAAAGCCAGTGTTTTGCCCGTTCCCGTTTGCGACTGCACAATAGCGTCCCGTCCCGTGAGAATGAGCGGGATCGCCTCGGCCTGAACGGCCGTCGGTCTGCCTATCCCCCGTTCCTTCAACTTTTCCGCCCAGACGGGGGCGATTTGCAGCTGTTCAAAATTGTCGTACATGAAGAACCTCTTTTCTGTATACCGTTGTTGTTTGTCTACATTATACGCGAGGAAGCTCCCGGGAACAAACCGGGGCATGCAAAAAAGGATGAGCTGCGGAGCCTGACCGCACTGCCCACCCTTAACGGCCCTATCCGGCCTGCATGGAGCGCTTATCTGAGAAAATCCCATTCTTCCAGCAGCATTTGCCGGATCGCCTCCCGCGCACGGTAAAGACGCTGCCGGATGACGCCTTCCGTCACGTTCATCTCTTCCGCCATTTCCTTGTAAGACATGTTATGAACCACTTTCATGGCCAGAATCTGCCGGTAAGCGGGGCTGAGCTGGTTCACGTAATGGTTGATCGCTTCCTGCATGATCTTCAGCTCAACTTCCTTCTCCAGCGGGGTGCTGCCGGCCTCGTAAGCCGGGGCCGTTTCCCTCAGCGTCAGCGTTATCTCCGAATCCAACTCGTTGCGGTTGCGCTTATGCTTCTGCAAATAATTGAGCGTCACGTTGCGTGTCAGCTTCTTGAGCCAGCCTTCATATTTCTCCGTCTCCTTCAGTTGAGGAGCCTTGTCGATAGCACGGAGAAACGATTCCTGAATGATATCCTCGACTAAATTGTGATCCTGGAGGATGAAATAAATGGTCGGATATACCATCACATGAAATTCTTTATATATTTTTTCCTGAAGGCTTTTGTCCAGGTGGAAATAATTCGATGTAAACAAATGAATCATGTACTTCGACATGAGACATCCCCCTTATGTAAACCATTCCTAAAACTCATATTAGGCTATACCGAGGGAGTTAACAATATTAAACAGCAAAAAAATTCATTATATTTAAAGAAAAAGCTTACATTTCTATCCAAACATGCTTCTAAGTCTCATTTTGGATAAAATCAGGCGGGATAACGTCATTTTGCTCGCCAAAAAAGGAGATTTTTTTCTATTTCAATTTAGTAATATCAAGCTATTTTCCTTCTTTTTTACTTTTCTTCCCTTCTATTTCATTTCTTTTTTGCTCCATCCAGCGGAAAACTTCGTCCAGCGCCACTTCGTCCATTTCCTTCGGAAAACGGTGTTCCAGCCCTTCGTAAATGAGCATGGTGTGATCTTTGCCCGCATGTTCAAGCGCTGCGGCCAGCTTGTAAGCATGCGAAATTTTAACCTGCGGATCGGCGGTTCCGTGCACGATCAGCACGGGAGACTCGATAAGGTCGGCCCATCTGGCCGGAGACCTGCGGATATATTCATCCGCCTGCTTGAGGGGATGGCCGACGACCCGTTTGAGCATACGCCGCAAGTCGACCCGCTCTTCATACGTATCGTGAAGGTCGCTGACGCCGCCCCATACGACGACGGGGCCGACTTCCTCGCAGTCTCTGGCGGCCAGCAGCGCCATCAGCGCGCCGCGGGAGAAGCCGATCAGCGAGACCGGTACGGAGGCGACCTCGGGCAGATCCCTCAGCATCAGCAGCCCGTGATACACATCGTACCGGTCCTCTCCGGCAAAGTCCTCGCGTCCTTCTCCTCCTTCGTTGCCGCGGTAGAAGGGCGCGAAAACGACATACCCCCGCCGTGCCATCGAAACGATCCGGCGGATCCGCACCATTCCGACGCCCCGGATGCCTCCCCGGCAGTAGACGACCGCCGGCAGCGGTTCCGCGTGATCCGGCACGGCGAGATAGCCTTTGACGCGAAGTCCCTGGGCCGCGTACGTCACGACGTACAGCGAGACGTTTCTCGCGTGCCGGGACAGCAGCTCCCGCTCTAGGAGCTGGCCGTCTTTAAGGCTTCCCGTTTCGTTACCGGCCGCGCGTACGGCAGGCGACAAGGTGACCGGCGAGAGGGTGCTGATTTTTTTCCCCGATTGAATGGATTCCGACATGCTTGTTCAGCCTCCTTGTATGTATATATCCTGAGTGTAGTTGCGGACCGACCCGGGACCCGTGGTGAAGGAAACTTTACAGTCCCCATGGCTTCCGATAGACTGGGAGTATCTTATTTTCATACGGAAGGAATGATCTTATGAGTCAAGAATTCGAAAACGAGTTTAACGCCCTCGTATCCAAAGCGGCCGAGCTGTTGACCGGGGACGGTTCCTCCGAAATGACCGAGAAAATAAAAATATGGGCCGTCTATCAACACTTACATAAAGCGATGCCCGCTCTAACGAATCACTGGAACGGCTCGCACCCCGACGCCAAAACGCAAGTCCGGGCCATTTTCGAAGAAATCCGCGATCTCAACGAGCAGCAGAAGGCAAGCCGAGCCAAACCTGAATAAGAATTCGTCCACGCAGCCACAATAAGCCTGAGATCCCTTATAAAGGAGCGAAGGCATATGTCTAAAATCGCAGTCGAAGACAGCTTATCCAGTGTGAAGCAGGCCCTGCAGAGCAGCGGCTACGAAGTTACCTCGTTGAATCAGGCGGACGGAGCGTCCTGCGTGGTCATTTCCGGTCTGGACCAGAATGTGATGGGCTTCGCGGATGCCACCACCTCCGCTTCCGTCATCAACGCTCACGGCTTAACGGACGAAGAAATCGTCCAGGAAGTCGGCAGAACGACCGGGCAAAACCAGGGCTTCTGATCAGCGCAAACCGTCCTTGGTTTTCTTGCCGCACGTTTTTCCCCATGGTATCCATGGAACCGATTAAAAAAGCGATTCTCCTGCAGGAGAGCCGCTTTTTTTCTGAGTTATTTCTTGTTCAGCATACGCTGTGCGGATTTATCCAGCAGACGGGGAAACAGCGAATACAGCTTCGTGCCGATTCCCGCTATAAAAGGCAGATCAATCTCCGCCTTCTCTTTCTCGACCGCGCGGATGATCGCTCCGGCAACCCGCTCCGGTTTCAGCATGAACCAACTGATGTTCTTGACGTAATTCCCCGTAGGGTCCGCCCGTTCGAAGAACGGGGTATCAATCGGGCCCGGATTAACGGCGCTGAGCCGGACACCGGTTCCCGCCAGCTCCTGGCGAAGCGAATTTGTCAGGCCGAGCACGGCGTGTTTCGTCGCGGAGTATCCGGAGGACTTGGCCGACCCGATTTTGCCGGCCATCGAAGCGATATTGACGATGTGGCCCGAGCCCGATTTGACCATGGCCGGAAGAACCGCTTTCGTGCAGCGGACGATGCCCATGTAATTCACGTCCATCATCTCTTCGAACTGCTCCAGCGGAGCGTCCAGAAACCGTTCGAATACTCCGAACCCCGCGTTATTGACGAGAACGTCAATCCGCCCGTACTCGGCCAGAACTTCGGCGAAAACCCGGTTCACTTCGGCCGTATTCTGCACATCGAGCCGGTACACGCCGCATCCGCCGCCGATCTCCGCCGCCAGCCGCTCCAGCTTGTCCCGCGAACGTGCCATCAGAACGGGCACCGCTCCGCGCTGGGCCAACACACGCGCGGTCTGCTCGCCTATTCCGCTGGAGGCTCCGGTGACGACGACTACTTTGCCTTCTATATTCATGGATGTGCTTCTTCCCCTTCCGGTGACGCTTGTAGGCTTAGTATACCTTACGCGGCTTTTCTTCACCAGGCGGAGGCGGGCAGGACAGGTTTTATTCCGCTCCATTTTATATCCTTCAGCACTTTGAGACCGGATACAGCGGGTTAGAAGCAGTTAGAATAGGTCTCTCCCCTTCGCGGACGGCCGCCGAAATTTCAATTTCGCGGAATTTAACTCAGCAATTAAACTTCTCTGGCTCCTCCCGCATCCCGTACCGGAGAAACTCGCGTCAAAAAAAAGACTGCTTCAACAGAAGCAGTCTTTTGGCCGGTTCTCCAGCTTGGTCCGGTTTAACTAAGCGAGAAGGACCTGAATATCCAGTTCGCCGATTCCGTCCATGAGCAAAGGAACCGTCAGCGCTTTCAGTGCATCCACCTCATGGACGTCTCCCGTGACGACCTTAGGGGGCGTAATGTCAACCTTGATGCCCTGATTGTACAAAATCGTGCTGGCGTTGCCGCTGATCATGTTTCCGAGTTCGGAAATCGCACTGTGTCCCATCTCGTCCAGCTCGGTCAAAATAAATCCGCCCATCATAGCGGAAACCATCCGCAGCGCCGTTGATTCTTCAAAACCGAAGCGTATGTTTCCTTGCATTTGACCGGTCATACCGATTTGTATCCATACATAACGTTCGATAAAGTAAATATCTTTGACAGACAATTTACCGGTAGTCGGACGCACGTTCGCGACTTGTTCGATGACAATCCGCGCGGATTCCAGGAAAGGATTGATGTACTCCGCTTTCATGTGCTCTTTAACCCCTTTACCAACATATAGGAACAAAAATTGTTTCACAAGGCGATAAAACCGTTCCTCCGGTTTAGGCACTCATGTCGGATTTTTTCGAACCAAACTTACACATTTTTCTACATTATATAGTAAAAATCGTTGTCCGTATACTTCTTTTGTCCTATTTTATCCATGTCAGCTTTGAGCCTTTTTTATCATTGGACCTATAAAGCGGGGCCAAACAGGAAGAGAATCGCGCGGCGGTCCTATTTCCCGTTTTGGGATTTTCCGGACACCGCGGGGGTAGAGCAAATCAGTCTTTTACCGGATTAGACGCCGCCGAACCTCTTTGCACGTCATAAATGACCGCGCTTGTGAGGAAGCATTCCGTTTGGTACGATGAAAGGTGAGGTGAACAAAAGCATGCACGGATTTTTGATTGATTTGGATGGCACGCTGTACAAAGGGAACGAAGCCATACCGGGCGCGAAGGAGTTTGTGGAGCTGCTCAATAAGAACGGCCTCCCTTACCTCCTTGTGACCAATAATTCGTCCCGCTCCCCGGAACACGTGGCCGGCCATTTAAACGGGATGGGCATAGACGTCGGGCCCGACCGCGTATACACGACGGCTATGGCTTCCGTTCAGTATTTGCTCGAACACGGAAGCGGCAATCGCGTCTACTGCATCGGCGAAGAAGGACTGCAGAGCGCTCTGCTGGAAGCGGGGTTCGAGCTCACCGACAAGGAGCCGGATTATGTCGTTCAAGGTATCGACCGGCAGCTGACCTATGACAAGCTGGCTTCGGCGGTCAAGCACCTGCTGGGCGGCGCCCGGTACATCCTGACGAACCCGGATCACCTGCTTCCGTCTGACAGCGGCCTGATTCCCGGAGCCGGCTCCATCGGCGCCCTCATCCGGACCGCTTCCGGCGCCAATCCGGTCGTCATCGGCAAGCCGTCGCCGGTCATTATGAACTACGCCCTGGCCCGACTGGAACTGCAGGCGAAAGACACGTGGGTGATCGGCGACAATACCGCAACGGACATCGGCGGCGGAATATCGGCCGGCTGCCGGACAGCTCTCGTGCTGACAGGCCTTGCCACGGAGGCCAATGTCCGGGAGCACATTTCCAAGTCCGGAAACGAGCCGGATCTGATTTGCCGAGACCTGCCTCATTTTTGGAACAGTCTTATGAAATAGCCCGGCCCGACAGCCTGGAAATGAGACAACTCCTTTATTACAGAGAAACGGGAATCTCCCCTTGACAAAGAGTCCCGTTTCTCCCCTCTTTTTGTAACCGGGATTGAAATGATCCCCCCAAAACCCGATTGTCATTTATTTACATCCAATCATTTGAACTCTCCCCGGCCATCCTTTATAATAGAAAGAAAATTAAGTTATCTCGTTATATGTTTCGATAAATTTTACTTATAATCGGAGGGCTGCCCATGAATCTCAATCAATTGGAGACGCTCATCACGATTTCCAAGACGATGAGTTTCCGTAAGGCAGGCGAACTTCTCAACCTGACGCAGCCGGCCGTGTCTGCGCAGATTAGAAGCTTGGAAGAAGAGTTCGGGACGATTCTGATCGACCGCAACCAGCCTGTGACGCTGACGGACAGCGGCAAGCTGTTCCTAGAGCACGCCGAAAGAATCCTCCGCACTGTCGAGGATTTGAAACAACGGTTGGCCGATCTGAGCCAGACTCCCCAGGGCCATATCCATATCGGGACAACCACGTCCATTGCCATGCAAATTTTACCGCGGGTGCTGTTTTATTTTCAGGACCAGTTCCCTTTAATCAAAACCACCATTCATTCCATGACCTCTTCGCAAATTATGGCCAGTGTCGACAACGGCAGTGTAGATATCGGCATTTCGTATCTCTACGAAAAGTATCCGTCTCTGGAAGCTTCCGTCCTGTACTACGACACGTTCGAACTCATCGTATCCACCAGTCATCCGCTAAGCCGGTACTCTCATATTTCCATCGAGAAGCTGCGCAATCTGCCCTTTATCATGCTATCGCCGGAAACGGCGGGACGCCGATTCGTCGATCAGGTGTTCAAAACGTACGATATCAACCCGCAAATCGTGATGGAGCTGTCAAGCAGCGAAGAAGTCAAACGGATGGTCGAGCTGAATCTCGGCGCCGCCATTATCTCGAAGTTGTCTGTCGTCAACGATCTCGACCACGGTACGCTGAAAATGCTGAAAGTAGACGAGTTAGATATCACTCATCCCGTCGGCGTTGTGTACAAATCCGGCCGCTACCTCAACTCCGCGATGCACCAGTTCCTGCAGGATTTGAAAGGAATGCCGGAAACCCAATTTCTCGGTTCCGAATAGGAGGGCTACTTATGAAATTCGATCTTCATACGCACAACGAAAGATGCGGGCATGCAACGGGGACCATCCGTCACTACGTAGACGCGGCGGTGGAAGCGGGCTTGTCCGTGATCGGCATTTCGGATCATTCCCCTTATTTTTACAGCGAGCAGGACCAGTTGTTTCCCGGAATCGCCATGGCCAAAAGCGCCTTCGCCGCCTATGTGGAAGAAGTGCTCGGCCTGAAGAAGGAATATGCGGGCAAAATCGAAGTGCTGCTGGGCGTCGAATCCGACTTTTTCCCGGAGCATCTGGACCTGTACCGTTCCATGTATGAGAAATTCCCGTTCGACTATATTATAGGTTCGGTCCATCTGTCCGGCGGCGTCAGTATTTTTAACAAGAACCGGTGGAAAGGGCTTGACGACGCTCAGCATATCCTCCATAAAGAGACCTACTACGATCTGATCCAGCAATCGGCAAGAGCCGGATTGTTTCAGATACTGGGTCATATCGACGCGATGAAAGGATTCTATCCCGCTTTCTCGGACATTCCGACTCCCAAAGTGGACGAAACCCTGAAAGTCATCGCGGATGAGGATGTGGCGATCGAAATCAACACTTCCGGCAAAACCAAAACCGTAGGCGGATGGTATCCGTCCGATCTTATTCTGGAACGCGCCCTCCATTACGGGGTTAAAGTCACTTTCGGCTCAGACTCTCATGTTCCCCAGCGTGTTGGCGACGACTTCGAACTCGTAAGCAAGCGGCTGAAAGAAATCGGGTTTAAAGAATGGTGTTTCTTCCGCAATAAAGAGCGGGTTCTCGTTACCCTGTAATACCCGTCGCATTTCATAAAAAGACATAGAAAAACCGGCCGTCAATCGGCCGGTTTTCTTTAATTCCGGGAGCTGTGATTCCGGATGATCCGCAGGAAGTCGGCCCATAAAGCCGACAGTTCCCTGCACGGGCCATCCGGTTCGGACTGCCTGAAACAGCTTCCCCGTCCCAACGAAGATCATTCAGGAAAAAGGCGTCTGCAAGATCAGAACCAGTTCCAAACAGGGAGCAGCGTGCTCATACTGCGGCTTCCGGATACATTGCGGCGTAAGCAGCAAGTCTCTAGACAAAAAAAAGCAGGCTTACCAACGGGGTAAGCCTGAAACGTTGTATATTAAAAAGGGGGTCTTGGTTATTATAATACCTCCCTTACATTATAGGAACGTAACAGAAATATTTCATTTATGTAACAAAATTGAAAGCGCTCTCTTATATTCCGACGGCAACTTCCCCGGTTTCGGCAGCATTCGCCTATGAAAATTCCTCTTTTGTCTATTTCATAGAACAGCCGTTGCAGGATTCCGGGACGTGACGTATAATTCCAACAGAACAACCTGGTGAAGAGTCTACTATCGTCCGTTCATCCATATAAAAAAGCCGGAAAGCAGGTACAAGCCATGACCGATTTTCACCATCTTGACCATGTAAAGGAACAATCCACGTCCAAGCGTACGCTTTGGATTACTCTTCTCCTCACCTTATTTTTCACCATTGTTGAAGTTGTCGGGGGGATTATGTCGAACTCCCTCGCCCTGCTCTCGGATTCCGCGCATATGATCTCAGACGTCATTGCGCTCGGACTCAGCATGACCGCCATTTACCTGGCCTCCCGGAAACCTAACAGCCGCTACACATTCGGCTTTCTGCGTTTCGAAATCATTGCCTCCTTCCTTAACGGGCTTGCCTTGGCCGTGATCGCCATCGGAATCCTTATCGAGGGAATCAAGCGGTTTTACGAGCCGCAGGACATTGATTTCAAACTTATGCTCATCATCTCCTCCATCGGGTTCGTAGTCAATCTGGTGCTCACGCTGGTTCTGCATCGCAGTATGGAAGAAGAGGAGAATCTCAATGTCCAGAGTGCCTTGTGGCATTTTATCGGAGACCTGCTCAGTTCCGTAGGGGTTATTATTTCGGCGGTGATCATTTATTTTACGGGAATGCTGTGGTTTGATCCTTTGATCAGTATCGTAATCAGCTGCATTATTTTCATCGGAGGCAGCCGGATCATTAAGGAATCTTTCCTCATTCTGATGGAATCCGTTCCCGCCAAGTTCAATCTGGAGGAAATCCGCCGCGATATCGGCAATGTCGAAGGGGTCGAAGATGTGCATGAAATGCACCTTTGGGCGATCTCGACGGATCATTACTCTCTGACCGCGCACGTTTTTATCGACGACAAAATCCAGCCGTTCTGCATCATCCTCGCCATTAACGAAACGCTGAAGGAAAAATACGGCATTACGCATTCCACCATTCAGATGGAGCATGCGGGTATTCATCCTCACGGCGAATACGGCCGGGAATTTCTCAAACACCGGGAAGAGAAGCATCAGGAAGATTCTCCGGCTCCCGTTCAAAAACAAGCCATGACGTGAGACGACATGGCGCGCAAACACCGGAATCCCTTGCAAGGGGTCCGGTGTTTTTCGCGTTAGCCGGGCTTGTACCATTCTCATGCCGGGTGTTTTATAATGGATCTAACGTACCCATACCAGCCAACCTATCGGAGGTGCTTCCCATGAAAGCAGTTCTTCTCGAAACATTCGGCGCGCCGGAATCGTTCTCCATCGGAGAAATTCCGACCCCGGCCGTCCGGCCCGGACACGTGCTTATCCGCGTCGCCGCCAGCGGCGTGAATCCGATCGACGCGCGGATCCGCCAGGGCTTGATGCCGAATCTCGCTCCGCCCGCTCCCGCGGTCCTGCACGGCGATGTAGCGGGCACCGTCGAAGCCGTGGGCGAAGGCGTGACGAAGTTCCGGCCCGGCGACGAAGTGTACGGCTTCGCCGGCGGCTTCAAGGGCTTCGGCGGCGCACTCGCCGAATACATGCTGGCCGATGCGGAGCTCATCGCCCGCAAGCCCGCCTCGCTCTCGATGAGCGAGGCGGCGGCCCTGCCCGTCGTGGCGCTCACCGCCTGGCAGGGCCTGTTCGACCGGGCGCGGCTTCAGCCCGGCCAGCAGGTTCTCGTGCATGCCGCCGCAGGCGGCGTCGGCCACATCGCGATCCAGCTCGCGAAATGGGGCGGCGCCGACGTCTTCGCAACGGCATCCTCCGACGCGAAGCTGGACATCGCTTCGCGGCTGGGCGCGGACGGCGTCATCAACTACCGGACGGAACCGGTAGAAGATTACGTGCGCAGATGCTCGGACGGCGGCCAGGGCTTCGGCGTCGTGTTCGACACGGTCGGGAAGGACAACCTCGACCGTTCCTTCGCCGCCGCGCGCACAGGCGGCCATGTCGTCGCCATCGCCGCCCGCTCCACGCATGATCTCAGCCCGCTTCATGCGAAGGGGTTGACGCTGCACGTGGTGTTCACCGTGCTGCCGCTTTTGACCGACGTCGGCCGCAAGCATCAGGGCGAGACGCTGGAGCGTCTTGCGCGCCTGGCCGACGAAGGGCATCTGCGCCCGCTGCTGGACGAGCAGCGGTTTACGTTCCGCGACGCGGCGGGAGCTCACCGCCGCCTGGAGTCGGGCAGCGCGATCGGCAAGGTCGTGCTGACGAACGATCTATAAGGACGTGCGGATGAACGACCTGTAAGGGCATGCCCCCGGATGCAGGCTGAGGCTGCGGGCAGTAAACTACTCTGCCTATCTCCATGGTAAAAGAGCAGGCTTCGCAATCGTTCCCTCCCGGAATTAGCCGGGGGATCAATCATTGCGATCCTGCTCTTCTAATTTAAATTTTGAAGGGAGCCAAGTTAATGTCTCACCGGCATCTTTCGCTCCACGACTTTCTTTTTTACTGACCCGTAGGCTTGTTTCGGTAATTCCTTCTTTAAGACGCTTGCGTTCGTAATCTTCAAGGCCCCGATTCCGTTTTCCCTTCCCATGTCCGCTACTTTTGGAGCCGGATTTTAAACGTCGTTCCGTTTGCCTTGTTCACGTTGACGTTCAACTTGATGACCGGGCTTAGCTGGGTAACCGTCACCCCGGCATCCGCGGCAAGAACAGCCGATGCGCTCCTGTTAATTTGCAGAGGAATACTGCCCGTGTTCGTTTGAGTCGGATCGGCGGCGGCAATCTCGATTTCTGCGGAGGTTTCCGTGTAGACGACCAAAGCCTGTTTGCCGCTTGTCAGCAGATCCGTTCCGTTCACCGCAACCGACTTCGTGATGTTGTTCCAGAAATTCGCGGCAATCACATGTGAACTAAGATCTTGAACGGCTTGGGCATCGTTCGAATTTTCGAGCACGACAAGATCCGGATTTTCCGCATACGAGAGTGTTTGCGAAGCCGTTCTCCCGGGAAGAAGAACATACGCGTAGCTTGCGTTGGACGGGTTGATGCCATGGTTGAAAGCAAGACTCAAAAAGGAGTTCGTAACCGGTGTTGTCGGGCCGTCCTTATTGATATTCCGCCAAGAGCCCGTTCTCGTTTCCCGTAATCCGTCTATGGAGGGGAGTTGAGGAAAATAGTAGCCGATATCCGAATTCACCGTACTCCCCGCCAAATGGGCCCATCTCACGCCCGCCATGGACTCCGACCATCCGGTCTGTCCCGGTTTGGCCCCTCCGTTGACCGTGAAACCATTCGTTCCCCCGCTGTCCAATTTGCGGTTTTCCACAATTGTTTCGATTTTACGCCCCGAAGCGCTTGAAATCCCCGTTCCCAGCGCAGCGACTTTGTCTCCCAGCAGAAACCAGGATTTTCTGCCTGTCAGATCGGTTCCGATGCCCGAGAACCGCATACCGACTGCGGCCGCATTTCCGCTGGAGGCCCCGCCAACGAAATTGTAAGCCGATGTGCTTATATTTCCCTGATTGTCGGTAAGAGCACCGGAATCCACCGTTGTGCCGGGCAATCTGTACGGATTCACGGTCGGCCAGTAGTCATTGGAAAATTGGGTAAGATCGCCGTTGTACAGGTACGTCATTCCGTCTCCCGTGTGCCAGCCGCGCAAATTTTCGGTTCCCCCCGATTCGTACCGGGCTATGCGGCTCGAAGACATACTGATTCCAAAAGCGAAAGCCGGCCCCCTCTGGACAGCCCTGTCCATTTTAGGGAAAATTTTCGTCAGTTGACCGGCAGGAGCCGGGCTAACCGCAGAATCGTTCAGAACCGATTTGAGCCGGATGATATCGTCGGCAGGCAGACCCGCATAATAGGAACCGAAGCTCGTATCCTGCTGGACCCAGGCTTTTACCAGACTTTTCAGTTCAGCCTGTTTGGCCGCCGGTGCCGACAACGAGAGCCGGTTAACCGAAGCGACGATATCTCTTCCCATCTCATGGTCCTGCTGATGCTGCCTCGATATCGCCCTGCCTCGTACCATATCCATGGCGGCGCCTTTGTATATAACAGGCAGGAAGGAGTCCTGCACCCAGTTGTACACATTCCCCAGGTTTGCATCCGTTACCTGCCACGAAGAGCCGCTGAGTACATACAGAAGCCGTGACATGCCGGCCAGAAGCACCCGGCCGTAGCTCGCCGTATAGGCGATATTGGTATGCTGGATAAACGATCCGTCCCGGTAAAATCCGTCCCCATCGGTGACATGGAGAAAGATCTGGCTTAAGGCGTCCCGGCCTTGGGCCAGTTTCCCGCCTGTTTTGCCCAGAATTCCCCGTATCGTAACGACTTGGGCTTTATCCGACCGGTTGGCCCCCGTTTCGGTCAATGTACTGTTGACGCGCTTGGTCGGATCGGGAACGAATTTATCGACCGCGGCGATATAATTCGCAAGCCGGACGGAGCCGAGTAGATCGTAGACCAATACCGCGGCATCGTTCAGCGCCTGAGGAGTCCCGATCTGCCAGTCCCACCAGTTGTCGGACTGGCTTTTGTTCTCGTTGTATATGCGGCTGTACATCCAATCGAGACCGTCTACGATATCGCTTCCGAGCTCCGCGCTGCCGTATAGGGAAGACCCGGGCGTCGAATAGGCGCCCGCCAAACTTTTCAGCCGGTTGTAAGAGGCTGTCATTGTCTTGGATGCGCTCCAATCCGCAAGATCCGGCCACAGAAACGTGCGGCCCGCGCTTTTATCGAGCGACGCCCAGTATCCGCCGGCCGTTTCAGCCGAAACGGCCACTTGGGCCGCGATATCGGGGTCGCCTGCAGGGTAGTTACCGCCGGTGAGCAGGTTTTTCCATTTGATACGCAGGCTGTCAAATTCATCGGAGGCTTGGGCAGGTTGAAAACCGGCCGCTCCCGACAGCAGGACCAGCAGCAGAACCATGCCTATTTTTGCGGCGCATAAGCGGTGAATCATCTTTTCCACTCTCCTTTTTTTCCATAGAAAAAGAGACCCTATTCTCGAAAAATAGCGTCTCCAATGGTATGGTCAACTTATTTAATTGTTCTGGGAATCGCTTTCCCGCCCCGGATGCAGGCTCTGGACCGCCCGCTTGGTTTTCTCAATGGAAGCGAGGCTGCTCTCGTAATCCCGTGAAACCAGCCCGACGTACAGCAGGTCGATCACATACAACTGGGCGATCCGCGAGCTCATGGCGCCCTGCCGGAAGTTCTGTTCCAGCGTGCTTGTGAACAGCTGAATGTCCGAATGCTCCGCAATGGGATTAAGCCCCAGCTGCGTCAAGGAAATAACCGTCGCGCCGTTCCGTTTGGCGATCCGCATCGCATGCAGCACCTCCGCATTTTCTCCCGTATAGGAAATGCAGAGGGCCGCGTCATCCGCGGTCAGATTCGCCGCGATGATCGCCTGCATGTCTCCGCTGTATCCGGCTTCGCACCACCGGTTGATCCGGGCGGTCTTGTGCTTGAAATCTTCCGCTACAACCGCGGAGGCCCCGATCCCGAACAAGGCGATTTTTCTGGCGCGGGATAACACTTCGATGGCTTCATCCATAACTTCGGCCGAGAGGATAGCGAGGGTGTCCTGGATCGACTTGACGCTGTTGTGCGCCACGGACTCCATCAGCTCGCCCGTCGGGCTGCCGACGTTAACCTGCTGGAATTCCGCATTCTCCCTGGCGGGGACAAACAGGTCGGCGGCTATTCTCAGCTTCAGCTCCTTGAACCCCTTGCAGCGGAACTTGCGGGACAGACGGACAATCGTAGCCTCGCTCGTTTGCGTGAGCCCGGCCAGTTTCTGCACGGATATATGGACCATGTCCTGCGGGTGGTCGAGAATAAACCGGGCGACTCTCTGCTCCATTGCCGTCAGCGAGTCGAAAGTTTCGTCTATGACGGTCAGTATGCCTTTGATCATGCTTTTCACGTCCTTAACGTGCGGGTTCAATCCCGTGCTTGTCTTCCCTTTTACTTTAGCGGCCCGTTTCCGAAAGCTCAAGTCCGAAACAGGCTCATCCGCTTCTCGTAATGAGGGGAAACGAGATAAGGCCTCCCGGCCTGCGGCGCAAGCTTGCCGTTTTCGGTCAGCCCCGCATTGCGGCTTTCCAGGACAGCGATCAGCCGTTGTCTCCACATGTCCAGATCCTCCCGGTATTCGGGACAGCCGGACACGTCGCGGGTTTCTTCCCGGTCGCCGCGAAGGTCGAAGAGCTGCTCTTCATTCAATCTGGGGAACCAGATATATTTCATTTCCCCGTCCGTTACATACTGCATCTCCTGTTCCTCGGCGTAACAGGTGCTGTGTTCCCCGTGTACAAACCGGCGCTGCGCCTGCTCTCCCCGGATCAGGCCGAGAAGGCTTACTCCGTCGACCGTATCCGGGATTCCGGCTCCGGCCGCTTCCAGGAGCGTCGGCATAAGATCCTGCAGAACGACGGGAGCTTCCACCTTCTTCAGCCGGGTTTCCTGCCCGCCCCCCGGCAGTTTGAGGAGCAGGGGAATGTGCGACGATCCCTCGTACGCATACGTTTTGCGCCATAAATGGTGATCTCCCAGCATATCCCCGTGATCCGAGGTGAACACGATCAGCGTCTCGTCCAGCAGCCCCGTCTTCCTTAAGTGAAAAAGCAGCCTCCCGATCTGATGGTCAATATGGTGGATGGACCCGTAATAGCCCGCTCTTGCCCGGTGGATTTCCTCCGGACTCCGGACGCCCCGCCAGGCGTCCGGTTTGGCGGCGTCCTCAGGCACGTTATGGCGCCCCGCCCAGTCTCCCATGAACGGCTCCGGCAACTTTTTCCCCCGGTAGAGATCGAAATAAAAAGAGGGTGCGTCGTAAGGCGAGTGCGGCCTTGCAAACGACGTCATCAGAAAAAACGGCCGGCTCGGATCTCTTTTCTCCAGAAATTCGATGGACCGGTTGACCGTCCAATTCGTCGGATGCAAAAATTCCGGGGCGTGATACGGCCTCGCCATCCAAGAGTTCCAGTCGATACCGTGATCGGTGATTCCGTAATCGCCGGTCTTGTTCGCATCGAACCAGGCTTTGTAATCCGACACGAACCCCGGTGATTCCACCCGGCCGGATTCATCCAGTACCGTGTTGTGAAAACCGTTCAGCAGACGCTGGGGATGAAAGTGCATCTTGCCCACGCCCTGCGTGTGGTAGCCGGCCCGGCTCAGCTCGCCCGGCAGCGTGTGGGCAAATCCTCCGCCCATCGGGCCCTGGCCTCCTCCCATCCCGAGCACGCCCGTATTCCACGGGTCCATTCCCGTCAGCAGGGACGCTCTGGCCGGAACACACGAAGGCGACGGCGTATACGCATTCGTAAAGATCGTCCCTTCCGAAGCAAGCCAGTCCAGATTAGGCGTCTCGATAACGGAGTTTCCGTAACAGCCGAGCGTATCCCAGCGCTGCTGGTCCGTCATTATAACCAATACATTCGGTTTTTGCACGATGGCATACCCGCTTTCAGCTTTTTATTCCCGTCAGGGCAATACCTTGAACGAAGTATTTTTGAAAAAACAAGAAAAGCAGCAGAAGCGGCAGCACTGCCATGCAAGCGGCCGCCATCATAAGGGGATACTCCGTGGAAAATTCCCCTACGAAGCTTGATACCGCCAGTGACAGAACACGCATTTCATCCGAGCTTGTAAACAACAGCGGCCATATAAAATCGTTCCAGGACGCCATGATGACGAAGATCGCCAATGCGGCAAGGCCCGGCTTCGACAGCGGGAGGTAGATGGACCGGTAAATGCGGAAAAACGAACTGCCGTCTATACGGGCCGCCTCTCCGATTTCCTTCGGAATGGACATGAAGAACTGCCGGAGCAGGAAAATGCCGAATGCGCTGGCAAGTCCCGGTACGATCAAGGCATAGTAGGTATCCAGCCAGCCGAGCTGTTTCATGACGACAAAGGCCGGAATCAGAATAATCTGCTGCGGGATCATCATGTTGGATAAAATAAGCAGAAACAAGACCCTTTTGCCCGGAAAACTCATAGTCGCGAACGCGTAAGCCGCCAAAGAGCAGAACAGCAGCTGACCGGCGGTTTTAACGGCCGTTACCATAAGCGTGTTCAAATAATACCGGGAAAATCTGGTTTCCCTGAACACTTCCAGATAATTATCGAATCTCAGTTTTTCCGGGATCAGAACGGGCGGGGCCTGCATCGATTCGGCGAATGTTTTGAGCGAAGTGTCCAGCATCCACAGAAAAGGCAGCAGCATAATGGCCGCTCCGGCAATAAGCACGGCGTGCAGTACCATTTTCGCGAAGGGCACCCTCCGCTTTTCAAGCCGGCTCATTGATAGTGCACCCACTTTCTTTGCAGTGCCATCTGCACCAGCGTCATCGCAAAAATGAGAACGAACAGTACGACCGCCTGAGCGGAGGCGTATCCCATGCGGAACAAAACGAAGCCCTGATCATACATGTTGTAGACGACCGTTCTAGTCGCCTCCAGCAGAGCCGCATTTCCTCCGGTCATGACGAAAACCAGATCAAACACCTGCAGAGCGTGAATAACCGAGATCATCAGAACGAAGAAAAGGCTCGGCGACAGCAGCGGAAGGGTGATCCCGAAAAAAAGATACCGGGCCGAAGCTCCGTCCATCCTGGCGGCTTCATAGTAGGAACCGGATATTCCCTGAAGCCCCGCCAGCAGAATGACCATGTTGTAGCCGACGGTGGACCAGACGGAGACGATCATAATGGACAGCATCGTGTAAGCAGGGTCCGAGATCCAGTTCGGCTGGGGCAGGTGCAGCCAGCCCAGGATATAATTGATCGGCCCGAATTCCGCGTTGTAAAGCCACTTCCAGATCATCCCGACCGCCGTAGACATCGTAACAACGGGCAGGAAGTAAATCACCCGGTACAGAGAAACTCCCTTCATTTTCCGGTTGAGGAGGACGGCTAATGCCGTGGCAAGAACCACGGAAACAGGGACGGTTACGATGCTGAACGTGGCGGTGTGAAGGATCGACTGAATAAATTCCTTGTCTTTCAGAAGGGCGGCATAATTCAGAAGTCCGTTGAAAACCGGTGCGGTCAGCCCGTTCCACTTGGTAAAGGACAGGACCAGGGAGGCGGCTGCCGGAAACAAGTGAAAGATCGCCAGGCATAAGAACGCCGGAGCGATGAACAGATAAGCCCATGCTGCTTCGATCCGGTAGTGCGCCCAGCCCCCGGCGCGGCTGCGTCTATTGGTTTTGTTCATTCGCGAGTATCCCGTTCATTTTCTGCGCGGCCGCCTGAAGGGCCTCTTGTACGGACTTCTTGCCGAGGAACGCGCCGGTCACTTCCTCCGTGAGGGCCTTCTGCCATTCGGCCGTGTTTTTGGAAACGGGGTAAGGAGCCGTATGGTTAAGCGATGAAACGAAAGCGTTCATATCCAGAGCCGGAATCGACTTTGCCCAGAGATCGACGTTTTCCGTGTAGGCGGGAAAGTTAATGCCGTTCTTCGCCAGCAGCCCGGACCCTTCCTTACCGGCAAGCACTTTGAGGAGGTCCCAAGTCTCTTGGGGGTGTTTTGTTTTATTGTTGATTACCCAGCTCGATCCGTGTACGTAAAAGCCCTGCTTCGCGCCCTTCGGCAGAGGGGCAACCCCGAGTTTGCCGCCGAGCATCCGGTTCAGGTTGTACGCGTCGAAAGACCCGCCCGGATACATGGCCGCTTTGCCCGAGCCGAAAATCTGCAGCGCCTCCGTATCCAACTGCTGTTGGGCGCTCGGAGAAATCCCTTCGTCCATCAGCGATTTCATAAACTCCAGCGCTTTCCGGGTTTCCGGGAGATCCAGACCGGACTTGGTGCGGTCTTCGCTGACGACGGAACCGCCCGCCTGGTAAATAAGCGGATAATAGCCCACCTGATCGGCGTTTACCGCAATGTAGCCGTATGTTTTTTTCTCCTTGTCCGTCAGTTTGGCGGCATTCGCTTTAAGCTTCTCCCAGTCCCACGTTTCGTCGGGGTAAGGGATTTTGGCCTGATCGAACAATTCCTTGTTATAAAACAAACCGAGCGATCCCAAATAATAAGGAATCCCGTAAGAATGCTTGTTGTACTTGTAAAGCTCGGTGATCCCTTCCGGAAAAACGGCCGTATCCAGCTTGTCTTTTTCTATGTAAGGCTGAAGGTCCGTCAGTAAGCCCAAAGCGGCAAATTTGTAAAAGTTAGGCCCGTTCATCATTAAAATGTCCGGCCCTGCCCCTCCGACGAGGCTTGTCTGCATTTTGGTCCAGTAATCCTTGTTAGGCGTAATAGTAATCTGGACGTTCACGTTGCTGTGCGTTTTTTTGTAGATCTCGATGGTCTGATTCAGCGTATCTTTCAGCTTCTCATCCCAGACGGCCAGATTCAACGTAATCGGTGCCTGCGAAGAAGCGCCTGCTTTTCCGCTTTGCACCTTACTTTCGGCTTCCTGCGAGCAGCCTGCGGCAATCACCGCCGTCAATGCAGTCAAGGGCACTATTGCTTTCCATCCTGTTTTCCTTCTCATGACCAACCCTCCAAGTTGTAGGTTCGCTTTTGCTGCGAGCTTCCAGTGGACTGGTCGGCCGGCTGAACAAAACGGTTTGTAATATTTATTTCACCATTATACTATATGAGATAAATATTATTTCGTTTCATTTTATTCCGACTTATCCTACCCGTCAAGTATTATTTAACAAAAAAAGAGCCGAAACGCTTATGCGTTCCGGCTCTTTATAGATTTTTGTAACGAGAATCGAGCGGCTGCAGCCCCATCAAGTCGGCTTAAGTTCCCCGGCTTTTCCTCTCCGCAGATGAGGATAAGCGATTCCAAAAAGGATGAGCAGGACACCCGCCCACTGCACCAATGACACGCTTTCCTTAAGCACGGCTGCCGAAAGCACAACGGCTACGGGCAGCTCGGCCGCTCCGAGAATGGAACCCAGACCGGTCCCCAGCTTCGGCATGCCGTAGTTAAAGCATACGGTCGGAATCACGATACCGAAAACTCCGACGAGCAGCGCATATTTCCAGAGTCCCTCTCCGAGCGCGCCGTTCCATATAAAATTCGGCGTATGATAAACGAATACGAGAAGAAGCCCTCCCATATTCATCATCAAGGTCCGGTTGATGGCCGGCACTCCCGTGCTCACCTTGCCGCTGAAATAAATAAAACCGGTGTAGGTCACGGCGGACAGCAGGCCAAGCACCACTCCGACTACAGGTAAATCGATGGAGCCGAGATTGGCCACGCCGGATGCCAGCCCCGTTCCGATCAATAGCAGCACCAGGGAGACCGCCTTCGAGCGGCTTGGTCTTTTGCGTTCCAGCACCGCTTCCAGAATGACGCCGATCCACGTGAACTGGAACAGCAGCACGATGGCGATGGAGGCCGGAACCGTCTGCAGGGAATTGTAATATAAAATGCCGGTCGAACCGGTCGTCAGCCCCACCATAAGCAGCGGCACCCATTGCCCCGGCTTCATTTTATGGCGGGAGAGCGTCAGAACGAGTACGAGCGAGATCAGCGTGCCGAACAAGTTCTGGGCGCCTACTACCTCACCCGGCTTGAAACCCGCGTCATACGCAAATTTAACGAACGTAGAGAGCATCCCGTAACTGCATGCTCCCAGGAATACAAGAATAATCGCTTTCCACATGATGGGATCCCCTTCTCTCTTTCCGAACTAAACGGCGTGGAACGCTTTATTTCATTAGCATGCCGCAGGTTTTCTTTTCATAACAAAAGCACTTCCGCGCGGGAAAAGCTGCGCGGAAGTGCCGTATATTTCATAATATGCCAGGTTGGCGTGCTTACATGCCCAACCATTTTTTGAACAGACGTTTCGTGGTGTCCTTGTTCATTTCTGCGATGGAAGTCGTGAGCGGAATGCCTTTCGGACAGGAACGCACGCAGTTCTGCGAGTTACCGCAGCCCTCGATGCCTCCGTCTTCCATCAGCGTATCGAGACGCTCGTCCTTGTTCATTTCACCTGTAGGGTGGGAGTTGAACAGGCGGACTTGCGAAACCGCGGCAGGACCGATGAAGCTTGTCTTCTCGTTTACGTTCGGGCAAACTTCCAGACATACGCCGCACGTCATGCACTTGGAAAGCTCGTAAGCCCATTGACGCTTCGATTCCGCCATACGCGGTCCCGGACCCAGATCGTACGTACCGTCGATCGGAATCCACGCTTTCACTTTCTTGAGGGCGTTGAACATCCGGGTGCGGTCGATAACCAAGTCTCTTACGACCGGGAACGTACGCATCGGTTCTACGCGGATCGGCTGTTCCAGCTTATCGATCAAGGCAGCGCAGGCTTGGCGCGCTTTGCCGTTGATGATCATGGAGCAGGCGCCGCATACTTCCTCGAGACAGTTGGACTCCCAGCAAACCGGAGTCGTTTCGCCGCCGTCCGATTTTTTCGGATTGCGCTGAACTTCCATCAGTGCGCTGATCACGTTCATATTCGGACGGTACGGGATTTCAAACTCCTCTTTGTAAGGAGCCGATTCCGGGCTGTCTTGACGGGTGACGATAAACTTGACCGTTTTGCTTGGTACTGCGGTTTGCGCTTCGGCCATGATCAATGCCCTCCCTCTTTCTCTTTCTTCTTCTTGTCCGTAGTGTAGTCGCGTTTACGCGGTGCGATAAGCGATACGTCTACGTCCTCGTATTCGATAACCGGACCTTCAGGGGCCCACTTGGCTTTGGTGGTCTTCAGGAAGTTATCGTCATCGCGTTCCGGGAACTCCGGCTTGTAGTGAGCGCCGCGGCTCTCGTTACGCAGAAGAGCGCCCAGCGTCATCGCTTCGGAAAGTTCGAGCATGTTCCAGAGCTGTCTCGTGAAGGCGACACCCTGGTTGTTCCAGCGGGCCGTATCCGTCATGTTGATATTCTGGAAACGTTCTTTATATTCTTTAATCTTGACGATCGTCGCTTCAAGATTTTTGTTGTAGCGCACGACAGTCATGTTCGAAGTCATCAGCTCGCCAAGCTCTTTGTGGATGACATAAGCATTTTCCTTGCCGTCCATTTTAAGCAGGCTTTCGTAACGATCGGTGTGCTTCTGCTTCTCGCGTTCGAACATGGCGGTGGACATATCTTCCACGTGCTTGTCGAGACCTTGGATATATTCGATTGCTTTAGGACCCGCTACCATACCGCCGAAAATAGCGGATACGAGGGAGTTCGCTCCGAGACGGTTCGCGCCGTGAACGGAGTAGTCGCACTCGCCTGCGGCGAACAAGCCCGGAATGTTCGTCATTTGGTTGTAATCGACCCAGATGCCGCCCATCGAATAGTGAACCGCAGGGAAAATTTTCATCGGAAGCTTCCGCGGATCGTCGCCTGTGAATTTCTCGTAAATTTCGATGATACCGCCCAGTTTAACATCCAGTTCTTTCGGGTCTTTGTGAGACAGATCCAGGTAAACCATGTTCTCGCCGTTGATGCCGAGCTTCAGGTCGTTACAAACGTGGAAAATTTCACGGGTCGCGATATCACGCGGAACCAGGTTTCCGTAAGCCGGGTATTTCTCTTCAAGGAAGTACCAAGGCTTGCCGTCTTTATACGTCCATACGCGTCCGCCTTCACCGCGCGCGGATTCGGACATCAGGCGAAGCTTATCGTCGCCCGGAATCGCGGTCGGGTGAATCTGGATGAACTCGCCGTTCGCGTAGTAAACGCCCTGCTGGTACACGGCGCTTGCTGCCGTACCGGTGTTGATAACGGAGTTCGTTGTTTTACCGAAAATGATGCCGGGACCGCCGGTCGCCATGATGACGGCATCGGAAGAGAAGGTCTGCACTTCCATGTTGCGCAGATCCTGGGCGGCAATCCCGCGGCAAACGCCGTCGTCGTCGATGACCGCGCCGAGGAATTCCCAGTGCTCGAACTTCGTTACCAGTCCCGCTGTTTCGAAACGGCGGACCTGCTCGTCGAGCGCGTACAGCAGCTGCTGGCCTGTCGTAGCGCCGGCGAATGCCGTACGGTGGTATTTCGTACCGCCGAAACGGCGGAAATCCAGAAGACCTTCCGGTGTCCGGTTGAACATAACGCCCATCCGGTCCATCAAGTGGATAATGCCGGGAGCCGCGTCGCACATCGCCTTAACCGGCGGTTGGTTGGCGAGGAAGTCGCCTCCGTATACCGTATCGTCAAAGTGCTCCCAAGTGGAGTCGCCTTCGCCTTTCGTATTAACCGCTCCGTTGATGCCGCCTTGGGCGCACACGGAGTGGGAACGTTTTACAGGAACCAGGGAGAAAAGCTGTACGGGCACACCCGCTTCCGCTGCCTTAATGGTTGCCATCAGACCGGCCAAACCGCCGCCGACGACAATTACTTTTGAATTAGCCATTGCTGGTCACCCCTCCGATCATTCCGCTAACGACAGGAAGCTCCTGAAATTGCGGGTCTTTAAATGCCACGAGAGATGCGATGAACATTACAGACATGACAAGGAACAAGCCGATCCAGATATAGGAAGACACGCGTTGGGCGCGTGGACCCACCGTGATGCCCCAGCTGACAAGGAACGACCACATGCCGTTTGTAAAATGGAAAGACGCGGCGATAACGCCGATTACGTATATGGTCAGCAAAAGCGGCTGAGATACGATGTCATGCATCGTCTGTCCTAAGCGTTCATGCTCTACGTTGCCGAGTGCCACTTGAAAACGCGTTTCAAAGAAATGCCATGCCACGAACAGGAAGGTAAGAACCCCCGTGATCCGCTGCCATAAAAACATCTGGTTGCGGAAATAGCCGTAACGGCTTACGTTGTTGCGGGCCGTAAACGCCACGTACAGGCCGTAAACGGCATGGTACAGAAGCGGAATCCAGATCCCGACGATCTCGAGCACAAGCACGAGCGGCAGGCTGTTCAGCCAGTTGATTTGATCCACAAACGCTTCAGGTCCCTTAGTTGCTTCAAAGTTGGTAAGCAAATGCTCGATCAAGAAGAAACCAACCGGAATAACGCCAAGCAAGGAATGCAGCTTGCGGTTAAAATACGAGTTCTTGCCCATTAGTGATGCTTCCCCCCTCAAATTTTCGCCTCGACACGATACGTCTCGACAATTCCAGACAAAACCAAATTCCATTGTACTCCCCTGTCCGGGGACCGTCAACCGCCAAAAAAGGCACACTCATCGCTTTTTCCTGCCTCGGATTAGCGACAATGGGCCGAATTTTTTGTGAACAACTGGTGACATATACATCGTACCTCTTTATCGCTTATAATGGAATTGCTGTTTTTTTATATTCATTATAATATTTTTGCATAATAAGAAGAATTTAAACCCCGGGGAGGCACAAATTATGGAACATCTCGACGTTTTTGCTGTCGTTGTCGAACAGGCCAGCTTGAATAAAGCGTCGCAGGTGCTAAATTTGTCGCAGCCTGCCTTATCGCGCAAGATCATGAAGCTGGAAGAACAGCTCGGCGTCCAGCTCTTTTCCCGCAAGGGGAAGCGCCTTGATTTAACCCGGGCCGGCGAAATCGCATACGAGTATGCGCTGGAGCAGAGGCAAGGCGAACGCCGCTTCCTGCAGACCCTGTACGAATATAAGACCGCCGGACGCCATATGAGCCTCACCATCGGAGCCAGTCTGACCACGCTGCAGACCACGCTCCCCGAGCTTGTGACGATGTACCTGGCGGAATATCCGTCCACGGATATGAAAGCTCTGACCGGCAAGACTCACGAGATCGTCATGATGGTCAAGGAGAAGAAAGTCGACATCGGCCTCGTCGCCTCCTCCATCGACCAGCCCGGACTCGCCTGCGAGCCTCTCTTCGACGATCATCTCTGTCTGGTGCTGCCGCAGGGTCATCCTTACCTGGACCGCGAGGAGCTGTCCATCGCCGATCTGAACGGCCTCTCGATGATCCTCTTCTCCAAGGGCACCTGGTACCGGGTGCTTACCGACGAGCTGTTTCACCGCTTTTTCATTTTTCCGGACGTCAAAATGGAAATCGACTCGTTCGAGGCGATCATGCGTCTCGTCGTTACGTGCCAGGCGGCTACGCTGCTGCCGAAATCGTACCTGCACGACCATTCGTCCGAACAGGACGGACTCTGCGTCCGGGAGCTGCCCGAGCTTATGAAAACGCCGCGGACCACCTCGCTCATTTTTGTGAAGGAAACTCACCAGAACGAGGCGGTCGCGCATTTTATCCGCAAGGCCAAGGCGCATTTCGCGGGCTTAAGCCAGTAGTGCGGAGCCAGGCAGAGGCCGCTGCCATGCGAGCGTTCGGGACCGTTACGCGGATATACCCGTATCTCGGATATGCCTGTATAAAGGCTATAACGGCTAAGCCGACATGCTCCGCCCGATGCTCCAAAGAGCCGCCAGCAGGGCCTATGCCGCCGGCTGCACAGAACCTTCCAGCCCTGCACGGCCTGGCGAGGTTCTTTTTTTTCGCCAAGGCTCTGTTAAACCGTGTTGATGATTTTTGGTTGAAGCAACGGGCAGCATAGCGGAATTGATTATTTTCGCTTGACCCTGACACTGGTGTAAGGACTTACACTATTCGTATAACCTACTGGAAAGGAAAAAAGATAAGTTATGGATATTACTCCACAAGAAGAAATCATGATTAAGGCTCTCCGTGAGGCTGCATTACCTCCTTTATTTATGCTCATACGAATTAGAAATGAGATTTCAAATGACACTGTAAATGTCGAAGAGAGCCGAAGAGATGTCGTCGTAAAAACCATGGAAAAATACATCAGCCCATTATGGAAAGACTATCATGAGGGGAAAAATTCACAAGCCAAAGAAGAATGAACCGCCGAATTGGGCGGTTCATTCTTTTGGACAAAAATCAACACTCAAGGATAACAAAGCCTTCGCCAAAAAACCGCCCCTGTGAGAAGAGGCGGTTTCCACTTTTTATCGTCCGACAGAAAAACTTCTTCCATTATTGCGGCCCCGGCTTCGCATGCGGTAAGCCATGCGCGCCTTCGCCGCCGCTGTCCTCTTCAAGGCCCAGCTTACGCGCCACAAAGGCCGTGGTGCTCGCCTGGAACAGGATGGTGATCAGAACCGCCATAAACGTAACGGAAGCGATCAGATCCGCATGGGCGATGCCCAGCCCCGCCACCATGCCGGAAAGCGCGGCCGGAATCACGCCGGTTTCCCTCACCCAGAACATGAAGACAATCTCTCTCCAAGTCCACTTCGCTTTGCGGTCCGGCAGCGCGCAGATAAGCACGACCAGCGGACGGGCGATGAACATGAACACGAAAATGATGCCGAGACTCGGCCACAAATACTTGAGCAGCAGCGGAAAATTGACCTGGCTGCCGAGCAGGATAAAAATCAGCATCCGCATCAGAACGGTCACATTTTCCGAGAAATGCGTCATTTCCTGCTTTTTATCCTCCATATGCAGCTTGAAGACGTCGGAATTGCCCCAGATCAGTCCGGCTGTGAACGTCGCCATAAAACCGCTGACCCCCAGATGTTCACCCGCCAGATAAGAGCCGAGAGCCGCCGCCAGCATCAGGATCGTCGCGTAATCGCGCAGAAAGCCGATTTTCACGTGTGCGGTCAGGAAGGCTCCCGCATACCCGATAATGGCGCCGACCGCCAGCCCGCCCAGCGCGGTTTTCACAAACTGCCAAGCGCCTGAAGCGACGGATACGTGCTCCGTTCCCAGAAGAATAGCAATCAGCGAGAAGGTAAGGATGGAGCCCGTAGCGTCATTGAATGCCGATTCGCTCTCCACCGTCTCGCGCACCTTGGTCCGGATTCTCACCTGTTTGAACACGGGAATTAGCGTAGCCGGATCGGTGGAAGAGATGATAGCTCCGAGGAGAAGCGCGTGCAGCCAGGGCAGGCCGAGAAACCAGTGGGAAGCGGCCGCGACCGCCGCGCACGTAAGGATGACGCCCGGTATGCTGAGCAGCGTGACGGAAATCCAGACATGCTTCAGCCCGCTCAGCCGGATATTGCGCCCACCGTCGAACAGAATGAGCGTGGAGCCTACGACCAGGATGAACTGGTTGGTCAGCGAGCTGCTCGGTTCGGCGATCCAGTGAAACGCTTGCCCGAAAATCATCCCCGCGATCAGAAAAAGCGCCACATCGGGCAGGCGCAGCCATCCCGCCAGTTTGCCGAACAACATGCCTAGAACGACAATCAGGATAAATAAATACAGCTCATAGTCAATGAGCTGTGTCAAAGCATTCTCCATGCGCATACGCCCCTTTCCCGCTTCTTACCGGATCGCGCGGCTCTCAAACGTATCGATCTGCTCTTTCGTGCCGATGACGACCATCACGTCTTTCTCGTGCAGGACGTCTTCGGCGGTAGGCGCGATAATCACGTCATCCGTTTTATTGATGGCGACGATACTGCAGCCGTACTTGGCCCTCGGATCGAGCTCCTTTAGAGTAAGGCCGGAAATACGCCGGGAAACGACGAGCTCCGCGATCGTGTAGTTTTTGGACAATTCGATGTAATCGAGAAGGTTCGGCGACACCAACTGGTGAGCCACGCGCACGCCCATATCCCGCTCCGGAAAGATAATCCGGTCCACGCCGATTTTCTCAAGCACCTTGGCATGCTGATCGGTCAACGCCTTCGCGACGACCGTTTTAACGCCAAGCTCCTTAAGCAGAATCGCCGCCATGATACTCGCCTGGATGTTGTCTCCGATAGCCACGACGGCGCAGTCGAAATTGCGGACGCCGAGCGAGCGGAGAACCTCTTCGTCCGTCGCGTCCGCAACTACGGTATGGGTGAGCTTGTCGCTCATCTCGTCCACTTTCTCTTCGTCTCTGTCGATGCCCAGCACCTCGTGCCCGAGCTGAGTCAATTCTTGGGACAAGCTGGAACCGAAGCGTCCGAGTCCGATAACTGCATATTGAATGAAAGCCATTGTTTTGTTTCTCCTTAACCTATCGTGATTTTTCCTTCGGGATAACGGTACAGTTCTTTCTCGGCTTTAGGCTGCAGCGCATACGCCAACGTCAAAGGCCCGAGACGTCCGGCGAACATGGTCAGGGCGATCATAACCTTGCCGAACACGGTAAGCTTCGTGGTCAGCCCCAGGGTGAGTCCTACAGTCCCGAATGCCGAAGTCACTTCATACAAAATCATAAGAAACTCGTGATCTTCCGTCGTAGACAGAAGCATAGTAACGAAAATAACAAGAAAGAGTGCAAACATCGTCAGAGTGATCGCCTTCAGGATGCGTTCCTTGCCGAGACGATTGCGGAAGAAGACGATATCTTCTTTTCCCCGCACCATCGCCACGATTGCCCCGACCAGCATCGTAAACGTAGTCGTCTTGATCCCGCCCCCGGTAGATCCGGGAGAAGCCCCGATAAACATCAGGATGATCATGAAAAATTGAGTGGCTTGGCGGAGAGAAGCGAGATCAAGCGTGTTCGCCCCCGCCGTACGCGGTGTGACCGATTGAAAGAACGAAGCGAGAATCTTGCCGCCGAAGTCCAATGAACCCAGCGTTTTCGAATTGGAATACTCGAAGATAAAAATAACAAGCGCCCCGGTCACGATCAGAATGCTTGTGGCGCTCAGCACCACCTTGGAGTGAAGGGTCAGCCTCTTCGTTTTCCGGTAATCCATCACATCGGACATCACGATAAAACCGATCCCGCCCAGAACGATGAGCGCCATCGTCACTACATTGGTAATAAAATCGTCGGCGTAAGCGGTCAGCGAAGAGAATGGCCCGGTAATGGGACCGAACAGGTCAAACCCGGCATTGTTGAAGAAGGAAACGGCATGCCAGATGCCGTAGTACAACCCCTTCGGAAAACCGAGATCCATCGACCAGCGGGCGGTAAACAGGACGGCCGCGATTCCTTCGATGCTCAGCGAGTAGATCAGTACTTTCCGGAAAAGGCGGACAATGCCTTCCATGCTGCCCTGGTTCAAGGCTTCCTGAAGCAGCAGCCTTTCGCGGAGCGATATCTTCTTGCGCAAGATGAAGGCAAAAAGCGTCGCCATACTCATGAATCCGAGGCCGCCGATTTGAATCAGCGAAATGATGACAATTTGCCCGAACATCGTAAAATGCGACCCGGTGTCTACCACGACCAGACCTGTTACACAGGTAGCCGAGGTGGCCGTGAAGAGGGCGTCGATGAACGGAAGCGGCAGCCCGTCCGTTGACGAGACCGGCAGCATCAGCAGGCCGGAGCCGATGAGAATAATGAGGGCAAATCCGAGAACAAGGATCTGCGGCGGCGTAAATCTCGACTTTTTTAACACATAATTTCCTCCTATATGAAGCACAAAAAAGACACTGGAAACCCACTGCCTTTCGGTTATGGTTCCTGCTGTCGCCTACGAGGTTAGCTGACGGATTCGGATGTACAGGCCACCCTATTTACCCTGCCCTATTCAGGCACAAGCGGTAAAATTCACCCCAATGTATGGTTCCCCCGTTTTCCTGCGGAAATTCGGCGTATGAAGTTGCGCGAAGAAATGAATCATCCGCATTATATATCTGTTATTAAACAAGCACAAAGCTCTTTTAACCGGATTTTACGGGGGGAAACATAGACAATCTTCCTACAGCTAACTGGGAGACACGAATTGGCATCCTTACGCAAACTGTGATACGGTTAAAAAAACGATCGGAGAAGGAGCTGACCATGAAAAAATACGGTCTGGATAAACCGCTGCTGCTGCTCGCCCTGACCGGATTCCTTCTATATGCGGCCGTAGTTTTCATCTATAATACCGGGGCCGCTCCCGCCGGTTCCGATCCTTACGAAACGGCAGCCTACATTACGAAAGAACAAGCCGCGGAGACAGCGGTCGCATGGCTGCGGCAGAGGCAGGGCGCCGATACCGTAAACGGTTCCGGCGTCGTTACGGGCAGCGGGGCTCCCGGTACATTCGTCAGCTACCAATCGGAGAAGGAACTCAGCGGTTATCTCACCAAAGAGAAGCTTCAAACGTTGTACGACAAAAGCTACGCCAGCCGGGTGCCCGTCGATTACTATCGGGTAGAAGTCACCGAGGCTTCCCCTTCGGTCCGGAAGTGGATCATCGATATCCATATGACCACGAAAGCCGTCATCGGCTGGTCCGGCATCGGCGGCGAAGCCCAGGCCGCCGTGTCCGCGGCCGATGCGGAGAAGCTCGCCCGGGAAGCGATAGCGAGGCAGGGCTACGAAGAGGCGGAGTTCGAGCGGATCAGCCCGCCTGCCGCCAAGTCCGGCCTGCTGCTGTTCGAGCGGCGGAAAGAGCCTGTCGGGGACGCTAAGCTGACGATCGGCGTGAAACTGGACGGAACCTCCGTTTCCTCGTTCACCCAATCGTTCCGGCTCCCCGACGCCTTTACGTCTTGGCTGGAACACCAGGAGGATACCGCCTCCATGTGGACCCGCATCAGCTTGTGGGGCAACGGCCTGATGGCCCTGATCGCACTCGGCTATACCGTCCTTAAATGGAGGACGGTCGATTTTTCCCGGGGCGTCCTGCTAACGGCGGTGTATGCCGTGATCTACGTCATGAACAACATCAACATGTATCCGGCTTATAAAGCCGGCGGTACGCTGACGAGCAGCGGCCAGGAAGCGATGCTTTCGATCGTGCTGATCAACTTCGTGACGCTGCTGATGGCCGCAGCCGTCTACTTCTCTTTCACGGCGGGCGATGCCTTGTGGAGACGCGAAGGAAAGTCCGTCATGCCCCGCTGGCGCGACGCCGACTTCGGCTCGCGCGTAACCCGCAGCATGGCGCAGGGCTATCTGCTCTGCCTGTTCCTGCTCGGCCTCCAGCAGGTGTTGTTCCTTGTGGCGGAGAAAGGCTTCGGCGTCTGGTCGGTGAACGACCCGATGTCGTCTCCCCGCAACATGCTGCAGCCCGCTTTGCTTCCGCTGATGGCTTGGGCGGCGGGCATCTCCGAGGAGGCCACCTTCCGGCTGCTCGGCATCGCCCTGTTCAGCAGGCTGCTCCGGTTCAAATGGCTGGCCGTGCTTCTGCCCAGCCTCATCTGGGCGGCGGGACACACCGCCTACCCGATCTACCCGGTGTACACCAGGCTGATCGAGGTAACGGTGCTCGGCCTCGTGTTCGGCTACGCCTTCCTGCGGTACGGCTTCCTGACCGCCCTGTTCGCCCATACGGCCATGGACAGCATCCTTATGGGCCTGTCCCTTCTCACGGGCGAAGGACTGGCAGCCGGCACGCCTGCGCTCGGCCTGCTCTATATGGCGCTGCCCGCCGCCGTCGCCCTTGCGCTATCCTGGCTTCACAAGCTGAGATTTGTGATCGGAAGCAGGCGGAACCGGCGGCCCGTATAGAGAGTCGGCGGCTTTGTCTGAAGCGGAGGGCAGCGGACCGCCTGCCGGCAGCAAGCCGTCCGGACTCTTGGATACGGCAGTGCGATGGACACGGTCATGCGGCACGGCGCAAACGGCATAGCCGTGTGGCTGCGGCAAGGCCCGGAAACCGGCGGAAGTGCAATCACCCCCGACTTGCGCCGCATAAAACGCACAAAAAAGAGGAACCGTCTCAAATGGACGGTTCCTCTTGTTCTTGTTCTCCCCGCAGAGCGGTCAATATTTGTGCGGCGAGTTTCTCGCCGATCCCCAGAGGCCGAAAGTCTTCGACCGCGGCCTCTTTGATTTTTTTAACGGACCCGAAATGCTTCAACAGCAGCTTCCGGCGTTTCTCCCCGATACCGGGAATGGCATCGAGCTGCGAAACGACCATCGACTTCGCCCGCCGCTCCCGGTGGAACGTAATCGCGAAGCGGTGGACTTCGTCCTGGATCCGCTGAAGCAGGTAAAATTCCTGGCTGTCGCGCGGAATAGGAACGACTTCGGCGGGGTCGCCGGCCAGCAGCATCGCGGTTTTGTGCTTCACGTCCTTGGACAGGCCACACACCGGAACGAACAGCCCCAGCTCATTCTCCAGCACGTCGATAGCGACCGACATCTGCCCTTTGCCGCCGTCCACGATGATCAGATCGGGCAGCGCCAGGTTCTCCTTCAGCACCCGCTCGTAACGGCGGCGGATGACTTCCCGCATGGACTCGTAATCGTCCGGTCCCTGCACCGTCTTGATCTTGTACTTGCGGTATTCCTTCCGGTCCGGCTTTCCGTCCGTGAAGACGACCATCGCGGCCACAGGGTCGGAGCCCTGGATGTTCGAGTTGTCGAACGCCTCGATCCGCGTGACAGGCCCCGTACCGAGCCAACTGCCGAGGTTCTCGACAGCCAGCACCGTGCGCTGCGCATCCCGCTCGATGAGGCGGAACTTCTCCTCCAGGCCGACGCGCGCGTTGTCCCTGGCCATGTCGACCATCTGCTTTTTCAGCCCGCGCTGCGGAAAATGCACTTTCACCTTCAGCCAGCTCTCCAGCGCTTCCTTCACGTCTTTCTGCTCCGCGGTCGTCGGCATGCTGCGCGAATCGGAACCGGCGAGTTCCTCGGCTTCCGCCGCGAGCGGCGACGGCGAGGCCGCCTCTTCCGGGGCTTCCCGCAGGCTCTCCGGCGATCCGCCGTCTTCTCCGGCCTGCCGCACAGCCGCGCCCGCAGCTGCCTCCATACCGGCGCTCAGGCTTTCTGCCGGCAGTTCCTGCTGACTGCGGCCGGGCAGGAAGATTTCCTTCGGCAGCGCCGGATTCTCGCTGTATACCTGCATCACGTAAGTGATGAAGTCCTCGTACTCGTCTCCATAGTACGGGAACATGGTCACATGCCGTTCGATCAGCTTGCCCTGGCGCATGTACAGAATCTGCACGCACATCCAGCCTTTGTCGGCCACGTAGCCGAAAATATCGCGGTCCACCACATCCGTCGTCGTAATCTTCTGCTTCTCCATCACCGCGTCGATGTTCACGATCAGATCGCGAAGCTCCTTCGCCCGCTCGAAGTTCAAATCCTCGGCCGCGGCGTGCATCTTCGAGGTCAGCTCCTGCTTGACCTGTTCGTGACCGCCGTTCAGGAAACGCACAATCCCCTGCACCATCTCGTCATTCTGCTGCCGCGTGATGTCATGCTCGCACGGAGCCAGACACTGGCCCAGATGATAATACAGGCAGACGCGGTCCGGGATCGTTTTGCACTTCCGCAGCGGATACAGCCGGTCGAGCAGCTTTTTCGTCTCCTGCGCGGCAAACGCGTTCGGATAAGGCCCGAAGTACTTCCCCTTGTCTTTGACGATCTTGCGCGTCACTTCCAGACGCGGGTGCTCTTCATGGGTAATTTTGATATAAGGAAACGACTTGTCGTCTTTAAGCAGCACATTATATCTCGGATAATGCTGTTTAATCAGATTGCATTCCAGGATAAGCGCCTCGATGTTGCTTGAGGTCACGATATATTCGAAATCACGGATTTCCGACACAAGCCGCTGTGTCTTCCCGTCATGGCTTCCGGTAAAATAAGAACGCACGCGGTTTTTGAGCACTTTGGCTTTCCCCACGTAAATAATCGTGCCTTCCGCGTTCTTCATAAGGTAGCAGCCCGACTTATCCGGCAGCAAGGCCAGCTTGTTGCGGATATGCTCCTCGCTCTCCTCGCGGGTCATTCTGTGGAGAGGTTCTCCCCCCCGTTCTTCCGTCACTGCCTCTCCCTCCTTAGGCTTCCTGTATAAAAATGGTCCTGTCTTTATCGGATAAATGACAAAAAAAGCTCCTTTTCAGCATAGCAGAAAAAGAGCTTTTTCTCATCGTTTGTTTGCGCGAGGCAATTATTGGTGACGGGAAAGAACGTTCTTGAGCGCATCCTTCGATTGGAAACCGACAACTTTATCGACCGGTTGACCGTTTTTGAATACGATCAGGGTCGGGATGCTCATAACGCCGAAGCGGGAAGCGGATTCCGGATTGTCATCCACGTTCACTTTCGCGATTTTCAAGCTTTCTTCCTCTTTAGCCAATTCTTCCAGAACCGGTGCGATCATCTTGCAAGGTCCGCACCATGGTGCCCAGAAATCAACGAGAACCGTGCCTTCTCCTTCTACTTCACCTTTAAAGGATTGGTCTGTTACGTTTACGATCGCCATGATTTCTTCCTCCTCATTTATCTAAAAGTTCATCGAAATCCTTAGCGGATCCGGATATTGTCAACATGTAAAGTATACCACAATGTGTCGGTTTTTCAACCGAACAGGGCAAGCCCTAAAATCTGGCAGTCTCCGGGTTGTGCCAACTTTGTCATGCTTTGAATCTCCGGGCATCTTTACAAGTTTCGCGAAAAATGGGTATACTGGCAATAAGCCTACGTCTGCTTATTTTCGAGCGGACAAGTGAGGAGGAACAGGCATGAGCGATCCTAAACATCCGGAACTTCATCTCAATGAAGAGCCCCGCAACGACCTTATGGATGTTGCCCTCGGTTTTGGCGGATTCTTCGCCGTTTTGATGATCATTTTCATCATTGGGGTCATTATTAAACTGGTGATCGGATAATCCGGACCGCCTGAAAGAAACCTGCTGCATATGCGGACAGGTTTTTTTCTTGTTTTCCGGCGTTTTATCGGGAGAAAAATACCTTTTGGCAGCAATCAAGCAGGACTTTGGTCTCATAACGGAGAATTCTGGTAAAGGGCCATTTACGCCCTTCCTAATAACAGATGAAACTAGAGAAAATGGGGTGCCCTTTTTGATTCAATTGTCTGATGACCGGATGAAGCAGGTCCGTTTTACCGGTATAACCGAGAATGACCTGCAGCTGCTAAAAGCAAATGAACCCGCTTTCAAAGAAATCGTGGAAGAGGTGGTGGAGCAGCTCTACGAGCAGATCGCCGCCGAACCCGAACTCAGAGACCTGATCTCGCGGCACAGCACGCTGGAGCGCTTGAAGCAGACGCAGGCGGATTACTTTCTGTCCATGGCTTCGGGCGTACTGAACGAACAGTATATCCAGAACCGGCTGATCGTAGGCAGAGTGCATTCCCGGATCGGTCTGACAACGGAATGGTACCTGGGAACCTACATGCTGTATCTCGATCTGTCCCTCCGTCATTTCAAGCGTGTCCTTCCGGACGGAGCCTGGCTTGAAGTTGTCCATGCCCTGACGAAAATGTTCAACCTTGACTCGCAGCTCGTTCTGGAAGCGTACGAGCATGACGAGAAAGCTAAAATACAACAGCTGGCCGATGATCAGGCCACCATGCTCTCCGGCATTTCCAAAGCCGTTCAGGACCTCGCCTCCATGATGGTCGAGCTGAGCAGCAGCAGTCAGATCGTGGCCGAGACGGCCGTACAAACCGCGGAGTCCCAAGACAAGTCGCATCAATATTTAAAAGACCTGGAAGAAGAAGTCGGCCACATCCACGCGATGGGCGCTCTCATGAAGGAAGTGTCCGAGCAGACTCACCTTCTCGGCCTCAATGCGGCCATCGAAGCGGCCCGCGCCGGCGATGCCGGGCGCGGCTTCGAAGTCGTCGCCAACGAAGTGCGCAAGCTCGCCTCCCGTTCCCGGGAATCGCTGGAGCTGATCGAGGACAAGCTGACCGCGATTCGTACGATTCTCGGCACCGTACACGGCGAGTCCGAGCAGACGTCCATCTACGCGCGCACGCAGGCCGCAAGCTCCCAGGAGCTCAGCTCGTTCGTCCAGATGGTCGAGCAGGTCGCGCACGACCTGGAGCGCCTCAAAAAGAAATAAGCCGGGCAAGATCTCTGCCGGCTTCTCCTTCCTGTTCCGCGGCATGCTGGCGGCGTATCGCGGAGCAGGAACAACCAAGAGCCGCCTGCGGAAACACATTCCGCGGCGGCTCTTGGCTTATACGAACAAACGGGGGGGCAGCTAGGCCCCCCGTTTGTTATATCCGTCTACGGTCACGACTTCGACGTAAGGCCGTACACGGTCCATAATCCGCTGGCCTTTGTACTCTTCGTCACCGTCTTTGTTCGTGAAGCTGAAATGCTTCTCCAGGGCGTCCAGATCGTAATTGGACGTAAAGAATGTCGGCTTGCGGTTCATCCGGTAGTTGAGAATCGCTCCCAGGACATGGTCGCGCAGCCACGGATTGAGATTCTCCGCTCCGATATCGTCGAAGACCAGAAGGTCCGTCTCCTTCAGCAGCTCGATCGTCTCCTTCAGCTTTTGCGGCTCCCCGAACATCCCCTTGAGATCCTCCGCAAAATCCGGCATATATACGATGGCTCCCGTAAAGCCTTTTTTCGCCAGCTGATAAAGCATGTAGCACATCAGAAACGTTTTGCCCGTACCGAAGGAGCCCTGCAGGTAAAGCCCTTTCTTCTGCAGCCCTTCTTCCGTTGTCCGCATCACATAGTCGTTCAGGAAATCGACAGCCTTGGCGCGTTCCATATCCGTTCGCAAAATATCCGTGTACGTATGCTCCCGGCTGAGCGCCTGCTCGTCGATGTGAAACGTGCGGATCCGGCTGCGGATCGCATCCTGGGACTGCTTCGCTATAAATTTGCGGCAGGCCGTTTTTTCTTCATGAATATAAGTCCGGCCCCCGTTGTCTTCCACGTTCAGCATCGTATAATGCCCCTGCATATCGTTCGGGCACCGCTCCAGTCCCGGGCAGTTCAGGCAGTTCTTATGTTCTCTCGCATACTGGTACAGACGGTTCATGTTGATTTTGAGCGTATGATCGTCCAGCTGCGGATACTGTCCGCGGAGCTTCAGGATCAGCGGATCCTCCAGCACCTGTTTGGCCTGCTCCTCCGCCCTCTGCATCCAGCTGCTCTTGGGCATTTGTTTCAGCATATCGGACAGGGATTCCATCTGGGTTCCTCCTCCCGCCATTGTCTAGCACTCTCAGGAATTAAACATTTCATCGAGCTTCTTCGCCTTGCGCAGCATCGCTTCCAGCTCTTCTTCCGTCACGCGGGACGTCTGCCCCTTGTTCTGGACGATCGGAATCTGCGGCTTCATCTGCTTGCCTGCCGTGCGCGCTTTCCCTTTGCCGGCGTAACCGCCGGAAGCTTTGGCCGCCGCCGCTTTGGCTGCCGCCTGCTGCCGGAACTGCAGCCGCTGGCGCACATATTCGACGGCCTGCTCGAACGAGGCGATCTGCTTGCCGAGCATGTCCGACGCGACCGCTTCGATGGACGACTTGGCCCACGAGCGTTTGTCGATATGGATATAATGAATCAGGACATTAATGACTTCTTCTTTAAGCTTATAATTGAGATCGATTTTCTCGAAAATATCCAGAACGCCGTTCGGAACCGGACCTTGGGTGAAAAAGCTTTGCAGCACCAGGGTGTAAGGTTCGTTTTTAAGCAGCGAATTGTACTGGTGCTCGTTGTGCGCTCCCTGCAGGAAAGCCGGAACCTCCAGGTAGTACTGCATTTCCACCGACCGGGTTCCTTCTTCGGAATCGGCCGTATTGTCCCCGGCGTCGCCCGGCTCTGCGCGATGAAGGAAACGCTCGCGCTCTTCCTCTCTCTTCTTTCCCTGGCGGAAATACAGATTCGCCTTGTACTGCAGGGAATCGATCTGAAGCTCGCCGTCCTCGTCGAACATTCCGTCCTCATCCAGCAGACGGACCGTTTCCTGCAGAGTCAGGCTGTATTTCCTCGCTACCATGTTAATGGAAATCATCGTTTCGGGCTTGTACTTCAAATTCTCGACATAGATGCGGTTAAACGACTCCCGGGGATACCGGGTGATGAGATCCGCGTAGGCGTAGCCTTTGGTCGTCACGTCAAGCGCCTGCGCCGCCTGTTTGCCGGCCGACGCTTCGTACAGAGCCTGCTCCAGCTCGTAGTCGATCACTTGGGTGTTCAGGCGGAACAGCTCGTAGAAAGGCACCGACAAATTCTCGCTGTCCGCTCCCGCCAGCTCCGCGGGCTCCGGCATCGTAAGCTCGTCGCGCAGCGACAGCAGCAGAAACTTGCCGATTTTGTCCCGGAGGAGCAGGGTCAGATGCTGATTGCGGAAAAATTCGTTCGGCGAAAGCGGGCAAGACAGCGTGTACTCGTAGATGTAATCATCCTCGTCCTGCATGTAAATGCGAGACGTCTGGAGCAGCCCGACGGCCTCCAGTTTCGAGGACTGTTCGATGAACAGCTTGCGGCTGCGCTCGCCCGGGTCCAATTCCAGCGATAAAAAAAGCTTGCGCTGCTGCTCCAGCCCGGCATAGCCCGTTTTATCCGACGGGACCTGCTGGTAGAGCGTATGGTACAAGCTGACGGCATAGCCCCCGATCATCGGCTGATAGATCGAAGACAGCATTTTATAATCAAGACTGCTTAACGCGAAATCCCGGTACACGCAGAACCGGTGATTCTCTGTAAAATGCAGCAAATTGGTCAATCGCATAGCATCAAACTCTCCATCCGTACCTTAAAAGGTCTGAACATCATTTTACCACAAATCTCGACAGGGAAGGGAGTGAAAAATGTTACCTGGCCTTAATGACGAGGGGCCGCCCCGACTAAAGTCTAACTCCAAAACCGCCTTAGGGCCGTTTTGGCTCTCCTCCCGATCCGGTAAGATAAAGACATGAAATACGAAAACGGCGCAAGACAAACGAGCCGGACCGGTTCCGGACCACAATCGACTATTCCAAAGGAGAGAATTAATCATGAATAAACTTTTCCGTTCCAGAACAGACCGTAAGCTTACAGGACTTTGCGGAGGCCTTGCCCAACTGTTGGGCGTAGACGCTACCATCGTCCGCCTGATCGCTGTAATCGGAGCCGTGTTCAGCTTCGGCACCTTCACTCTGATTTACATCGTCGCTTCCCTGCTCGTTCCCAAAGAGCCTTATGCAGGCTACGGCTATCACGATTCTTACCACACGTACTAATCGGCTGCGGAAGCCGCAAACGGATATCCCTTCTAAATTAAGAAAGCCCGGAGCTGATGCTCCGGGCTTTTTCTGGCTTCTTTACAGCGTGTTCTAGAACATTTTGAAGCCTTTGATTCTCAGCGTGCGGATCGTCGTGCCGCTCACGACGGCCCCTATGAGTCCTCCGATGACCGGCGCGATATCCACCGCTGTAATCGATGTCATTTTGTCGCTGTAGTAGAAGCTCAGCCCGATGATCAGCGCCACAAACGCATAGACCGGAAACCAGGTCGTTTTCATCAGCATATTTAGAATAAACCCGAGTCCAAAAAACAGCACGAACATCAGGACGATGACGATGACCAACTGAATCAAAATCGGTCCACTCCTTTTACGCATTTTTCTCTCTATTGTAAAGCAATTTCCACAGCCAGGTAAAGTGTCCACATCATGAACATTGAGCGCACGACACCGTTTGTTCATTTGCCTTTTGAAAGCGGAGCCGATACAATGAGAAAGATTGGTAAGACCCGAATTTCTCTAGATTAAAGGAGGGTTTCCGTTTCTTATGAGTGAAGCCATCGAAACATTAGAAGGTTGGTACGCCCTGCACGATTTCCGCCGCATGGACTGGAATGCCTGGAAAGAAGCGTCTCCGGAAGAGCGCAAGCGCGCGGAGGACGAGCTTCGTTCGTTTATCGGCGAGTGGGCAACAATTGAAGATAATAAAGAAGGAAGCACGGCTCTGTACAGCATCGTAGGCCAGAAGGCCGATATTCTGTTCATGCAGCTCCGCGAAACGCTCGAAGAGCTGAACGATCTGGAGACCGCCTTCAACAAATCGGCGTTCGCCAAATACACAATCCCGGTCTACTCCTATGTATCGGTCGTCGAGCTGAGCAGCTACATGGCCAAGCCGGGCTCCGATCCGATGGAAAATCCCGAAGTGGTCGCACGCTTGAAGCCGACGCTGCCTAAAGCGAAGCACATCTGCTTCTATCCGATGAACAAACGCCGTCAAGGCAGCGATAACTGGTACATGCTCGACCTCGAATCGCGCAAAGCCATGATGCGCAGCCACGGCATGATCGGCCGCAGCTACGCCGGCAAAGTCAAACAGATCATCACCGGCTCCGTCGGCTTCGATCTGTGGGAATGGGGCGTCACGCTGTTCGCCGACGACGCGCTGCAGTTCAAGAAGCTCGTGTACGAAATGCGCTTCGATGAAGTGAGCGCACGCTACGGCGAGTTCGGCGACTTCTACGTCGGCAACCTGCTCGACAATGACCGCCTCGGCCGTCTGCTGGACGTATAGCCCGCCCGCGGCAAGCAAAAAAGCCTGAACGTTTCCCTTAGGGAAAACGTTCAGGCTTTTTTTGCGCCGGCGGACGTAGCGCGCCTTCTCCGCCAAGGGGCCGGCGGGAGGTGCCGCGGCCGGCGCTTCCCTGCGGAGCGCGACTCGCGAACGGCGAACCGCGCCGCAGCGGCCGCTTGCGGGCGAGCCTCGCGTACAGTGCAGCCGCTGCGTACCGTACGGCCGCCTAGCTTCCGTACGCATGCCTTGGGCGCTGCGTACCGCGTGTTCAGCCCCGTGACACGCGATTCGGCTTCGTTGCATGCCCGCAAACCTCGCGAAGACCGGCGGGCCGTTATATCCCCCGTCCCGACGGAACCCGACCGGCGCGAGGCGGCTCCTCAGTCCTCGTCGTCTTCCTCCGCGATCCGCTTCATTTCGGCTTCCATCTCCGCCTTGCGGCGCAGATAGTCCTCCGTGTCGCGGTCACGCTGGCGGCTCTTCTCCTTGAGCCGTTCTATCGCCGGAAGGATAAGAATGTCGATCTCCTTCTGAACGACGGCCACGTGACCGTATTCCTTCTGGTTCTCCAGATAGTGGCCGACTTCGATCAGCGCATTGTAGCGGTCCAGCTCGCTGCGGGTCAAAAGCCCGCGTACCTGTACACTGCAGTGTCTCATTTCGTATGTACACCTCCCCCGGCTGCCTTATCCGTTCAGCAAAAAAGCCGCCCCGGCGCGCCCTCTGCGGACGGTTGCCGGTGGCGGCTTCGGTCTTGATCATCCTGTCCGGAGAGCCGATTAGCGCAGCTTTCCTTTGCGGACCACGAGCGGAAGACCGCCAATCGTATACAGGTAGCGCATATCGATGACTTTCTTCATTAGAGCCGCCGTACCGCCCTTCATTTTCTTCGTACCGACAATGCCGATGGCTTCGCCTTTGCCCAGGGAAGCTACCGTGCCGCGGTTGACGAACGCGAATTCCTTCAACGCGTTGCCGCGTATGGAAGCCACGAGGTTTAACGCGCAGTTCTCCCCCTGCTGGGTCGCGATTTGAGCCGTCGGCGGGTAAGGCCTCCCTTCGGGATTCATCACGAGGGAGCAGTCGCCCGTTACGAAAATATTGTCGTAACCCGGCGCGCGCAGGAATTCATCGACCTTGATGCGGCCGCGCATCGTTTCGAAGCCCGCATCCTCCAGGAGATGATTGCCGCGGATTCCTCCCGTCCAGATGACGGTACCCGCTTTGATGAATTCGTCCCCTGCGATGAGGACGCCTTCCGGCGTGCATTCCTTGATCGCGGTGGCGATTTTGAACGTGACGCCTTTATCGGTCAGCAGGCGCATCGCATACTCCACCAGCTCCGGATCGAAGCCGGGCAAAGCCGTCGGAGCCGCTTCGATATTATAAATGTGGACAAGCGCCGGGTCCACGTCGAATTCTTTGCACAGCTCGGGGATACGGTCCGCCAGTTCCCCGACGAATTCAATGCCGGAGAAACCCGCGCCGCCTACGACGAAAGTCAGCAGCTCTTTGCGGTCCGGCTCCTGTTTGAACCTCGCGAACTGGTATTCGATGTGTTCGCGGATATGACGTACGCTGTTAATGCTGCGAATCGTCATCGCATATTCTTTTAAACCCGGGATTCCGAACGTTTCCGGCTCGCCGCCGAGACCGATAACCAGAAAATCGTAAGACAGGGTGCCGTCTTCGAGGATGACTTTCTTCTCCCCCGGACGGATTTGAACTACGGTCGATTTCACGAAGTCCACCTTGAATTCATCGATCAGTGAGGAAATATTGACGCGTGCATTATCAGGTTTATCCGTTCCGGCTGCGGGCATATGCAGATGGGTCGTAATATAATGATAATCATGCTTGTTCACCAGCGTTACGTCCGCTTCGTTATAATTTAACAGTTTCTGAAGACGTAAAGATGTTACAACACCACCGTAGCCAGCGCCCAATATGACTATCCTTGGGACTCTACTCATTGGTTCTCTCTCACTTCCATACTTTTTTAAGGGCTTGCATTGTGAAAATTAACACATATCTCCTTACGGATATGTCCGTGAAAATGTTTCTCTCTCTATCCTTCGAGCCAGGCAAATCGCCATTTTTCACGGAAATGCAGCACCAATCTCATGCAATCATATAATGTGCCCTGTTAAATAGCAAGGGTCAATTTCCTCAAAAACGAAGGTTTTTCAACCAGTAATTTCCACCTGTTAAAAGGGAAGTAAGTCCCAAATAAGCGCCTTTGGAAGAGCCTTTCAGAAGGATTGTCAACCGGTTTGCTCGGCTTTATACATCTATTTGGTTTATTTCCGCATTTCGGGCGTTTATAATGGAGCAGAAAGCAATGTGCAGAACAGTGGAGGTGTCCGAGTAGTGAGTGAAACCGAAATTCAGCACGACCAAGTGAAAGATCTGATCATCATCGGGGGCGGACCGGCCGGGATGTTTGCGGCGTTTTACGGGGGTATGCGTCAGGCTTCCGTTACGTTAATCGAAAGTATGCCTCAACTGGGCGGGCAGCTTGCCGCTCTGTATCCGGAGAAGCATATATACGATGTAGCGGGATTTCCGAAAGTGACCGCGCAGGAGCTTGTGAACAGCCTGGCCGTCCAGATGAATCACTTTCCGATTCACGTTTGTCTGGAAGAGAAAGTTCTGCAGGTGGTCAAGAAAGAGGAGCGCCTGTTCGAGGTTATCACGGATAAGGAATCTCATTTGGGCAAGGCGGTTATCATTACCGGAGGCGTCGGCGCCTTCGAACCGCGCCGTCTGGAACTGCCGGAAGCTGCCCGGTACGAGAAAACGAATCTGCACTATTTCGTCAGCGATCTGAACTCGTTCGCCGGTCAGAAGGTTCTTATCAGCGGCGGAGGCGATTCCGCCGTCGACTGGTCGCTCATGCTGGAGCCGATCGCCGAGCAGGTTACGCTCATTCACCGCCGGGATAAATTCCGCGCCCATGAGCACAGCGTGGAGAAGCTGATGAATTCCCGCGTCAACGTCGTCACGCCGACCGAAATCACCGGGTTCGAAGGCGACGATGCGATCCGCAAAGTAACCCTGAAGCATGTCAAGACAGGAGAAGAAACGGTGCTCGACGTCGATGCCGTCGTCGTTAATTTCGGTTTCGTTTCTTCATTGGGTCCGATCGCGGAGTGGGGGCTTCAGATCGAGAACGGCTCCATCGTCGTCGATTCGCGGATGGAGACGAACGTACCCGGCATCTTCGCGGCAGGAGACATCACCACGTACCCGGGCAAGCTGAAGCTCATCGCCGTGGGCTTCGGAGAAGCGCCCACCGCCGTCAACAACGCGAAAGTTTATCTGGACCCGTCCGCCAAACTTTCACCGGGACACAGCAGCAACATGAAGTTCTGATGCAAGAGCCGCAGGCCGACTCTTACAAATGAAAATAAAGCACGAAGGGCATTCTAACTTTGACGCCGCGAATCCGCGAGCCGATTGAGGAGGAATGCCTTTTGTCTACTTTCTGCACCGTTTGCAACGGAATGGACGAGCTCAGCGCCGTCTGTCCGCACTGCGGAAGCGGCAGCGCGTCCGACTGCGGACGGGTTAACGATTATTTCGGCCCCTACTCTCCTTACCGGCCGATCGAAGATATCTCCATGACCAACGGATACCCGGATGTCACGCGGAGCGAATGTCTGCATATGCTTTATTGCGAGGCATGCGGCGCAAGCTCGGTGCTGGCCGTTTCCGAGAGCTTAGCTTGATCTTCAATCTTCTATATTGACCGGCGGACAAAAAAAGAAGCTACGCAAGCGCAGCTTCGTCGCTATGATAAGCTTCCAGCACAATATGTCTCCGGTTAATTTCGCCTAGTAGTAAATCGACAAATTCCGATTCCAGTTCAAGGTCAAGGGCTTTGAAATACGATTCAACGAGGGTCTCGTCGCTAATCTGTCTCATACCAACCACCTTTCCTGCTTAACTTGTCATTATATTACCATGTGCCAAAAATTAGAACAATCGTTCTGTTATCCACAATCCCATGTGCATATCTTGTGGGTAATTTGTGAATAGGCTCTAATATTGGCGAGTTTTGTAGGTGGGATGATGTGGACAAAGTTATACACACCTTTTTTTACTTTACCGTGATAAAAACAAATAATCGGAACTTGTCCCTCCATCAACAGAATTCATGAAGCTTCATTTGCGGATTTATTTAAATCTCGGCGCTGATTTCCCATATAACGGGAATAATCCGACTCCTTTCGCATATATTGAACGTAGTTGTCGTCCTTACTCCCTTTTGGGACCTGTAAATTTCACAGGATGGACGATCTCATTTAACGTAGATTTAATACTGGCCGTTTATACTGGGTTCAGTAAGCGAAAGGAGAAGTGAGTCATGATCGTCTACGACATCGTAGTCAACGGAGAAGTGAAAGAGACCATCCGGCCGCAGAAGCTCCGTTTGAAGGAACTGTATGCGTACATGCTGGAACAGTCCAAGCAGATGAAAATGAAGTACGGGGAAAACACGCGCGTTCTCAAACGCATTCTCTATTAATTGCATATTGATTCCCTGGTGCCCCCTCTGATAGACTAGGAGGGTAAAAGGGAGGCTGTATTGCACTTGGAAAATCAACCTAAAAAAATTCAAATCATCGGCGAATTCAAAAAATTTATTATGCGCGGCAACGTTGTGGACCTTGCGGTCGGCGTTATCATAGGGGCCGCTTTCAATAAAATCGTGACCTCGCTCGTCAACGATATCCTTATGCCCCCGATCGGTCTGCTGCTCGGCAAGATGGATTTCAAGAATTTAAAACTTCCTCTGTCAGGCGGCGTCACGATCAATTACGGAGCCTTTATCAATAACATCATCGATTTCATCATCGTTTCGGCCGTCATTTTCCTGATGATCCGCCAGATGAACAAGCTGCGCAGAAAAGAAGAACCTCAAGAGGAAGTCAAGTCCGAGCCGACGAAGGAGTGCCCTTACTGCATTTCGGAAATCGCCGCGAAGGCAACCCGCTGTCCTCGCTGCACATCGGTGCTTGAACCGGAAGCTCTGCCCCAATCATAGGGCCGGTTCGCTCTGCTTTCATTTCACATCTTAACCTATTGAATTCCACAAAAGAAACCTGCTAGATGCTAGCCTTCGGGCACATCTCGCAGGTTTTTATTTTTTCCGGGTTCTCATGCTCCCTGAAACAAAAGAAAAGAACCGCAGGGACGTAAACCGCCCTGGGGTTCTCTCTCTTAACCGGCTTAGTCGTCGCACTTCTCCGCTTTGCCTTCTTCGCCTTTCACCTTGAAGGAAGCGCCGCAGCCGCAAGATGCTACCGCATTGGGATTGTCGATCGTGAATCCTCCGCCCATGCCCGCATCCTTGTAGTCAATCTCGACGCCATACAGGTATTTCGCGCTTTCCGGGTCCACAACCACTTTCAAGCCGCTGAAATCCAGAACCTTATCTTCTTCCTTCTGGTCGTTGTCGAAACCCATACCGTACGAAAAACCGCTGCATCCGCCTTCTTTGACACCGACGCGCAGAAAAAGATCTGGTGTTTCCTCGGCCGCGAGCATTTCCTTGATTTTGTCCGTTGCCTCTTCACTGATCTTGATCAGACTCATATAAATAAACCTCCTTGTACGGAGCGGCCTTAGTCCAGCGCCCGACTCCTGAAAGCAGTCTTTTAGTAATCCACTTATCTTCCTATAGTATACTCCTATTCAAGCTTCGTCTCAAGAGGTGACTCTCCCCGCTCCAGCTGGTAGTACCGCAGTATAAGTTTGTCGAGTCTTCTGCTGTCGTGCTGTACACTCGGGTGCAGGAATCCGTATTTCATCCCGTTCTCTACCATCTGGGACCGCAGCTGCTCGATTCTGACGTCAAGCTTCTGTCTGCATTCCCACTCCTCCGATTGCTGCATATGTACCTACCATCCTATCCAAAAAAAGATCACCATTTCAGTGTACATCAAACCCCGAAGGATAATAAAGACCTTTTTACCAGTTTTTGTCCGGGTCTGCGAATATATTTACCGGCAAACCCATACAGAGGCGGCGGTTCAGGCCACCCTGGAAGAGCTGCAAGCTTTATCCTTATTGCCCCTTTGGGATGACAGGTTTATAATAGGAGGGATGAAACCGGACTTTTATCGCTTTTTTTAGTATGGAATCCTGCAGCCGACGTTATACGGTTGACGGGATATGCTTCTTTGTAGAGGTTCACTTGATTTTGAACGTACGGTGAAAAATTTACACAGGATGGATTCAAAAGATCCGACGGGGAGGGTATACTAGTGAATGTCATTATAGACAGTCCTGACCGCCGCATGGCGGAAATTGCAGAAAAGGTTGAGAACGGAGAACGTCTTTCGCGGGAGGACGGCCTGTTTTTGTACCAATCGGACGATTTGTTGACCATTGGTCAATTAGCCAATAAGGTCAACCTGCGCAAGAACGGCAAAAACGTGTATTTTGTACAAAACATGAGTTTGTATTTTACAAACGTATGCGAAGAACACTGCGCGTTTTGCCATTTCCGCAGAGATGAAGGCGAGGCAGGCTCCTACACGCTGACGCCTTCTGAGATGCTGACGTATATCTCCGAAAATTTCCACCCGGATATTCGCGAGTTCCACATCAGCCAGGGTCACAATCCGCATGTGCCGTTCCAATATTATGTGGACGCCCTGCGCACCTTGAAACAGCATTATCCGCAAGTATCGATCAAAGCCCATACGGCGGCCGAAATCGACTTCTTCGCGCGAATCAGCGGACTCAGCTACAAAGAGGTGCTTCGCACCCTGATGGATGTAGGTCTCGATACGCTGCCCGGCGGCGGAGCCGAGATTTTGACCGAGCGCTACCGTAAGAAGATGAGAGTCGAGAAAGCCGACACGAACCAATGGCTGGATGTCCATCGCTCGGCTCACGAGCTCGGCATGAAGACGCATGCGACGATGCTTTACGGCTCGATCGAAACGCTTGAAGAGCGTATCGAGCACATGGCCCTGCTGCGCGATCTGCAGGATGAAACCGACGGATTCCTCGTGTTCATCCCGAATTCGATCCAGCCGGCCAGTGCGAGCGCGGGTATCCGCCGCCGCGTGCCTGCGGTCGACGAGCTCAAAACGATTGCGATCAGCCGTTTGATGCTTGACAATTTCCCGCATATTAAAGCCTATTTTATTAACATGGGCATCAAAGTGACTCAGCTTGCGTTCCAATTCGGCGCATCTGACGCTCACGGAACCATTGTGAAGGAACGCATTTCCCACGCCGCGGGCGCTCAATCGCCGGACGGAGTCACGAAAGAAGATCTGGTCTGGCTGATTAAAGGAGCGGGACGAGTTCCGGTTGAACGGGATACCTTCTACAATGTGGTTCAAACCTACAACTAATTGGGGTAAGAACCTTTTAGAAGCCTTTGACACAAGATGATGCAACGAACAAAAGCCATGGCAGAAGGGATTCATGTAACATGAACAAGTTTGTTATTCTGGGAGGCGGTTATGGCGGCATTACCATAGCCACGGAGCTTCTGGAAAAAGAAATACCCGACAACTGGACGGTCACGATGGTCGACCGTTCGCCTTTTCAAGGGCTGAAGACGGAATACTACGCGCTGGCTGCCGGTACGGCCGCCGAGACGGAACTTCGCGTTGCCTATCCGAACGATCCCAGATTATCGCTTAAATACGGAGAGGTTACGGAAGTGAACCTGGAAACAAAGCAGGTGATCTTTGCCGACAAAGAACCGCTCGACTACGATTACCTCGTGATCGGCCTCGGCTGTGTGGATAATTTCCACGGCATTCCGGGCGCGCAGGAATTTTCCAACGGCATTCAGACCTTCTCGCAAACCCGCATCACGTATCAGCGTGTCAATGACGTCGTTCCTTACGGTCAGGTTACCATCGTCGGCGGCGGCCTGAGCGGGGTGGAAATGGCGGCGGAGCTTCGCGAAAGCCGGCAGGATATCAATATCCGTATCCTGGACCGCGGCGCAAGCATTCTGTCCTCCTTCCCTACCAAGGCGAAAGAATTCGTACGCGACTGGATGCTCGACCACGACATCGAAATGCGTTCCCACGTCTCTCTGAAAAGACTGGAAGGCGGCGATCTCTACAACGAAGAAGAGATCATCCGTACGGACGCCACGATCTGGACGGCCGGCATCAAGCCGAGTCCGATCGTCGAACAGCTCGCGGTGGACAAAGATCCTTCCGGACGCGTTCTGCTGAACGAGTACCATCAGATCCCGTCCCACCCGAACGTGTTCGTCGTCGGCGACTGCGCCAGCCTGCCGTTCTCCCCGAGCGCCCAGGCGGCCGAATCGCAGGGCAAACAGATCGTCGAGGTTATGCAGGCTCTGTGGAAGAACGAAACGCCTAAGCTAGGCCAGATCAAGCTCAAAGGGGTCCTCGGCTCCCTCGGCAAGAAGACAGGCTTCGGCCTGATGGGCAAGAAAACCGTTATGACAGGCATGGTTCCGCGTGTCCTGAAAAACGGAGTCCTGTGGATGTCCAAACACCACTGGGGCTAGAAAAGCAAAAAAAGCCCGGTTTGCAGACAATGTGCAGACCGGGCTTTTTGTTATTCAGTCGCCGAACAGATCGTACATCTCTTCGACTTCCTTTATTTTTTTGGAAATTTCGTCAAACAGCTTGTCGGCTGTCTCCGCCGCTACGGTTTCACCGTTCACCATGGCAAAAGGAAAAAGGTAACATTCCCCGCAGTTTCCCAGACATCCGTATTCGATGACATCATAATCCGGATTGTCCTCCAGCTTCTTCATGACGGCGTCCGTACCGTGATGCATATTGCTTGCGCAAAACTCAATGATAGGTCTCATGTTTGATCTCCACCTGTTTCACAAACTATCTGTATTGTAACACATCCGGGGAGATTTGAGCATAGGATCGCGGACGGACGGCACGCCATTATCTTCCCCTGGTATACTCCGGTCTGAAGTACAGGCTCCGCATAATGTCGGTGATCGAGTCTTGAACGTCGAACGCATCGGCCACTACACCGCTTCCGCTGCAGCGCGCGCAGGCCGTTTTCCCGCTTCCCCCGCAGGACGTGCAGATTCCCCGGTCTCCCCGGCTTCCTTCACCGGAGCAGCTTTGACACTCCGTTTCCCCATCCCCATAACAGTGGAAGCAATCGTGATTCTCGTTCATCGTGACTCAATCCTCTCTGTTTTTAATGTTATAATACAGTTCTCATTTTATATGATTTGTATTATATAACATATGCCGCAGAATAAGAAGTGTTTTTTTGAAAAAAAATAAATGGCCGGCCCGAACGTCCGGCCGCCCCTTTCTATGCGGGGGATATTTTTTTTTCCCGAAATGTACTATAATAAAATAAGAAAGGAGTCGATTGAAATGACTGAAAATACCCAAAGTGCAACCATGTATGATGAAGTACTTGAGGTTCTAGATAAGCTTCGCCCGTTCCTGCAGCGTGATGGCGGTGACGTGGAACTGGTGGACGTGGAAGACGGTATCGTAAAACTGAAGCTGATGGGTGCATGCGGAAGCTGCCCGAGCTCCACGATTACGCTGAAAGCCGGTATCGAGCGTGCGCTTGTCGAAGAAGTAGAAGGCGTTGTCGAGGTTGTTCAAGTATTCTAATAAAAAAGACCGGCCCTTGGGGCCGGTCTTTTTTTATGGCTTATGGGCGTGAGGCGGGCTCCGCTTACCTGCCCTGCTTCAGCATCGGCAGCGTCTGGATCGGATCGAGGCCGCCGTTCACTTCCATGATGTTCCCCGTCAGGAAGTCCGACTTCGGGTCGCACAGGAAGGACAACACCCGGGCGACATCCTCGCCCGTGCCGGGTCTGCCCCGCGGCGTTTCATCGTCGGTGCAGTTCTCCACTTCCTCGATCCGCTTCTCCTTGTTGGCTCCGCGGATATCGCCCGGACAGATCATGTTCACGGTGATCCCGTGGGCCGCTTCTTCTTCGGCCAGTGTCTTCGTGAACGAAACCAGCCCCACCTTGGCGGCCGCATAGACGGCCCTGTGGGGCCAAGCACGCGCTTCGGCGGCATGGCCGAAGCCGAAGTGGATGATGCGGCCCCAGCGCTTGCGCCGCATGTGGGGCAGCAGCGCGTGATCCAGCCGGATCACGCCGAGCAGGTTGCCGTTGATGAGATAATCAATCTCATCGCGCGTATAATCCGCGAACAGCCTCCGTTCGCGGATGAAAGGGCCGGCGTTGTTGACGAGCACATCGACGCCGCCCATCGTTTCCCCCACCGTCTCCGCGATGCGCTCGATATCCTCGCCGCGGGAGACGTCGCCTTGAATCGCGGCGGCGCGGACGCCCGTATTCTGGATGTGCCTGACCAGATCGTGCGCTTCCTCTTCACTATGTACATAATTGATAACGATATCATACCCTTGATTGGCCAGCGTTAGCGCCGCCATTTTGCCGAGCCCTTTCGCGCTGCCCGTGATGAGAGCCGTTCTGCGTACCTCCGCCATGATTCTCCTCCCCGTTTTCCCCTATGCTGCCCCTGGATATATACTGGAACACGAGATCCATCGTGATGCAAACCATCTCGTATCCGCGGTCCATCTGCGCCAGATTATCCGCGATATTCTCCACTTGGATACGGTCGCCCAAATAGGAGTGGGACACCATCAGATCATCCAGCATCTCTACATTCACGTAGTGAATTTCCATATTCCGCTGGTTGCGAAGAACCTGAAGCGGCTGTTTGGCTTCTGTTTTCAGTTCGTACAGTTTTTGCTGCAGGGCGGGATGAACCCCGCTCTCTCTCATTTTACGCAATACGGTAAAAAAGGAAAAGTGCGTTTTGAGGGTCTCCGTTTTGAGATCGAACAAATCGTTCAAAAAATACCCCAGCTTATCCAGCACCGAAAAAAGACGGATAAGCGCGTTTTTATAAAAATAAACATACCGCCTGTAATCGTCCAGCTCCTCGGGCTGCATTTCATCGAGATAAGACTTCTTGACACGTTCGGCAAAACGACCGGCGCAGTATTTGCTTTCCTCCAGCTCATCCAAAGCATCGAGAAACCCTTGGGACCATACATAGAGTCTATGCAGCTTTTTGGGGCTGTAGGAGGGCGAAGAATGTCGGCTTTGCTGAAGGACGTTCAAATAACGCTTGATCGAAGTGAAAGCTTGTTCCAGCCGCTCGTCGGAGCGCTCGCCGCGTTTCGTCTCGTTGAAAATCGTTCTTAGCATGGCTTTCACTCATTTCCTTATTTTTTTCAGTATGAGCTCCGTCTCCGCGATCCATACATTCGGGTCCGGCCGGCCCGGAGCTTCCTATGAAGCGGCCGCTCCTTACGGGGCGTCTACGTTTGGATTACCCTAAATGAGCCTTTTTCGAAAACGGGAGTCGTCAGCGTTGGGCCCGGACAGTCCCGCCGGAACAGTTAAGCCGCTCTGCACCGGCCGCATTGGTTGGCGCGCATACACCCGAATATCAGGTTCCTCCAGGCAGCAAGTCCCGAATATATTCGCGGCAAAAAGAAAAACGGCTGCCCTTCACATTCGTGAAAAGCAGCGCGTTTTCCTTCCTCTAATTGAATGCGGCGTGGAATCAACCGCAAGTTCTCGGGTCGAAGGGACGCCGAAGACAGCCAGGCCCGCAAAAAGTCATTCCGTTACGGCTTCCTTTCGGTTAACGGGAGCCTTCGCCTGCTTCGGACTTTCCTGCTTGCTGCGCGGCTGCTCGGCACCCAGCGGTACGCGCGCATTCAGCATCACGACGCACAGGTAGCTGATCCATCCGAACAAGGCGCAGATCAGAACCGCGTGGATCATACCGGTGAACAAGAAAGCCGTATCGTGTCCCAAGGACCAGGTAACGGTAGCTCCGCTGAAAATTTGAGCGATCAGGAAGCCCAGCACCCAGCCCGCGCCTTTGTACACATTTTCAAGATGGCTGTATTTCTTGCGTGCGATCAGGAACAAAGCGAGTCCGAAGATGAACATAATCACCGCCGCGATGCGGTGGACAAATACGATTCCGGTGGCGCCCGTCAGTTCCGGGACGACCTGTCCGTTACAGAGCGGCCAGCCGATGCAGCCTCCCGAAGACTCCGTATGCCGGACAAAAGCGCCCACATAAACGACGATGTAGCAGTAGACGCCGACAAACCAGACGAAAGCGCGGAAGCCGCGGCCGATCGGAGCCGCATCTTTCGGCAGCGCCGGTGTGCGGCCGTCCGCCGTGCGGGCGACGGAAACCGCGTAGTTTCCCCATTTCGTGAACGTCAGCCAGAGCAGCAGCGTCATGGCGAAGGCAAGCAGCGAAAGGCCGAAATGAAGCGCCATAACCGCGGAAGACTGCGAAAAGACAACGGCCAGGGCGCCCATAATCGCCTGCAGCACGGTGAAGAAGCCCGCACCCGCTACGAAATATTTCGCGTCCTTACGGCTGACCGTTTTGAAAACAAGAATAAATGTGGCGAGCAGCAGCAGACCCACAAGGCCCGTCACCGCCCGGTGACTGTATTCGATAACGGATGAGATCGTATAGGCCGGAACGAACTTGCCGTTGCAGAGCGGCCATTCGTTACCGCAGCCCAAACCCGAATCGGTTTTGGTTACGAGCGCGCCCATAATCACGATCAGGAACATGCCGATCATGGTCAGAAAGGACAACCGCTTCGTTAATTTATACATACCATGCACCTACTTCTCTATAATCAATAAGGCTATTTTTGCAAGAGATTTGGCCGCCAGACAGCAGCAATGCCGCTTGTATTCATTATAGCTACTATTCGGGGCCAATTCCATTCGCAAATGTTACAAAGCCTTGAAAGAAGCGGCTGGCACGCGGCCCATCATTAGGGAGTCCCTAATGACCGCAAATTATGCAGAAAGACGCGGCTGGAAACGGTATACAAAAAACAGCCGTTCCCGAAGGAACGGCTGTTTTTGTTTTACTTAAAAGAGAACGGGTCTCCCGAGTGCCTGTATTACTTGGCCAGCGCGTTGCCCACTTCGATCGCACGGTCCAGGAACTGCTCGATCTCTTCACGCGTTTTGCGCAGCTTGCTGACAAAACGGATCAGCTCTTGCCCGCCGCTGAAAGCGATAAAGCTCGGAATGCCCAGAATGTTCAATTCTTCGCAGAGATCGGGCACTTCGTCCCGGTCCAGCTCGATGAACGAGATGCGCCCGGCATACGCCTTCTCCAGATCCGGCATAAAAGGCTCGATATAATGGCAGTCTTTACACCAGGTTGCTTTAAAAACGGCAACGGTCACTTCGGATTTCTCTACCGCCGCCCGGAAATCTTGTTCCTTGTGGACTTTTTCCATGGGGATCACCTCGAATAGAATCGTCCGGCCTTCATTCCCGACCGGCTTCATCGGAATCTGATAAACTTGTTTATCTTATAGCATGCTCCTCCGGGCCTGTCAATAACAGCAAAAATGCGATCCATTCGGCCATTTACAGACATTGTAAAAAGTGATATCATATGAATATCAAAAAGATATTTAAAATTTTCTGGATTGTCTAAAAGGAGATGAACGCGATGACCGAACGTCATGTATGGAAAATCAATGGATTTGTCGGCCTGCTCGCTATGGTCGCATTTATCGGAGCAGGTATTTTCTGCCTGACCGCGGAGCTGATTATCCCCGCCGTGCTGCTGTTTGTGCTGGCAGGCGTAGTACTCAGCTCGTTTACCGTCGTACAGCCGAACCAGGGGATGGTCGTCAATTTCTTCGGCCGCTACAGCGGCACAGTCCGTGACAGCGGCTTCTGGGTAACGATCCCTTTCAGCGAGCGCAAAAAAATATCGCTGCGTGTCCGCAACTTCAACAGCGCGCGGCTGAAGGTCAACGATGTGGACGGCAATCCCATTGAAATTGCGGCCGTCGTCGTTTTTCGCGTAGTCGATACGGCCAAAGCCAAGTTCGAAGTCGATAATTACCAGGCATTCGTGGAAATTCAAAGCGAGACCGCCCTCCGTCATGTCGCCTCCAAATACCCGTACGACTCATATGCCGGAGAAGCCTACTCTCTGCGCGCCAACAGCGAAGAGGTTGCCAAGGAACTCACCCTCGAGCTGCAAAGCCGCCTCAGCGTAGCCGGCGTTGAAGTATTGGAGTCCAGGCTGACTCACTTGGCCTACTCCACCGAGATCGCAAGCGCCATGCTCCAGCGCCAGCAGGCCTCCGCCATCATATCCGCACGCGAGAAGATCGTAGAAGGCGCGGTCAGCATGGTGCAGATGGCAATCGCCCGCCTTCAGGCGGAAGGCGTCGTCGAGCTGGATGAAGAGCGCAAAGCCGCGATGATCAACAACCTGCTCGTAGCGGTTGTCTCCGACAGGTCCGCCCAGCCTGTCATCAACTCCAGCTCCATTTATTAAGCTGACGCATGGTTGTTAAGAAGAACTTTCCGCTGCGGCTCGATCCGAAGCTCCATCAAGCTTTGGAGCGCTGGGCAGCCGACGAGTTCCGCAGCGTCAACGGGCACATCGAATTCCTGCTCCGGGAGGCGCTGGTGCGTGCAGGCAGAATGCCGGGCCACGCACCGGCGCCGCCTCCGGACGGGGAATTGGAGAATGAGAACTGAGGCGAGAGGCGTTACAATCCTCCCGCCCCACCATAAGAGAGCCGATACTCCCCTCGGGGGATATCGGCTCTACATTTTTAAGGCCATGCGTGAGCTGCACTGCTGCTCTTTTCTCTCAAACGTCACGGCTTAATTCTTTCTTCATCTTAAAGTTAACCAGCTTAATCCCTCTGCGTTCCACGCTTTGCTCCCGAACCAACCGGAACCCGTGATGTTCGAAAAACGGTTTCGCCGTGATACTCGCGTCCGCTTCCAGTTCGGCAAGCCCCCGGTTTTTTGCCTCGTATTCAAGAACGTTCAGTAAAGCTGAAGCTACTCCTTGTCCTTGAAAATCTTTATCCACGTACAGTCTGTCCACGTATCCGTTTACGGTCATATCCGAAAAGCCCACAATTTTGCCATCAATTAGAGCGACATACGTGATATTGCGGCTCATCGAATCCTTCCAGGATTCCAATCTGAGTTCCTCTTCCTCTTGGGACGCCCATGCATGAAGCTGCTCTTGGGTATAATCTTTCTTATTCACGGAATGAACGGTTTCATAAAACAACGAGACGATGGGGCGAATATCCGATACCTGAAACTTTCTGATTTCCATTTTATCTCCTCTTTGCCATCTTTGTAGGATTATCGCCGTATGCATCCGGCTTAACCCCTTGCGGGCAAAAAAAGAGCGGGCTGTATACAGCCCGCTCCCTGCTCATGCTATTCGGCTTCCGCCTTCAATTTCTGCCGTATTTATTGACGTGTAATGATAACTGCATCCTGCTTGCTGTCCCATTTCGCTTCCCCGCCCAGCGCTTCGGCCAGGAATCTCAAAGGAACGCTGGTGTAGTCCCCGTGAAGCTCGACAGCCTGCTCCAGTGTCACCGGCTTACCGTCGACAAGCGCTTCGGCGCTGCCCAGCGTAAACACGATCGTATGGCCGCCGAGATCATCCGTTACCGTAATTTGCTTCGTTTCCCCGTCCCATTTCACTTTCGCGTCGAGCATATTCGCTACGTGCGTCACCGGCGCCATGGAAACGTCGCCTTTGCGGTAGCCCCCAAAGCCGAACAAACTCATGTCCTCATCGTCCAGCGGCAGCGTAAAGGAACGCTTCGTAATCTGGAGATCCTCTTTGAGCAGCTTATAAATCGAGGAATTTTTATCCACCGATTTCAGGAAGCTTCCGAGAGAAGGAACCGATTCGGGATCGGCCGCATCGAAGACGAAACGGTCTCCTTCGGCTTTGACAGGGTTGATCGTGACGGGCTGATTAATATTCCATCTTTCACCGGTCACGCTCAGCTTGATCCCTTTCAATCCCGATTCCGCTTCAGGCAGCGGAATGGTAATTCCCGCGCTGCTTTTGCGGATTTGCTGGGAGCTGTCCACATACAAGTCCACGTTTACGGACGAGCGGTCGCTCAGAATGTCGCGGATCGGCTCATTGCCGGGACCGTTCACCAGCTTGTCGGTTGTTTCGTCATAGCTTGCCAGAACATCCTTCAGCCCGGTTTGTACGGCGGTATACATCGTTTCGACCGCTAGCGTTTTGTTGGACAGATAAGCATCCAGCAGCTTGTTCTCCTCGCCCGCTTGTGCGGCGGCTTCTTTGGCGATCGGTCCGAATACGTCGAATACGGTGCCGAGGAATTCCTTCAGGCCTTTCTCATCTGCGGCGATGTTCTGCAGGAAGGTTTTGACCAGACCGAGCGCTTCGCTGCCTTTAATTTCGGCATGAAGTTTTTGCAGGGAAACCGTCTCATTGTTCACTTTCTCCGAAACGGACGTAACCCCGATCGTCTTCGGATTCGGCGCATGACCGATGAAGAACGACGCAAGCGTCGGAAGTTTGTCTTCGAGCACTTTCTGAAGCTCCTGGATGCTCTTCTGGCCCGGTACAAGTAAGCCTCCGTTAAGCTGACCTGTCTGCGCGTTGCGAATGTAAATCGGCTTGCTTACGCCTTCGATGCGGATAATAATATCTTCGTTCTGAAGGGAGAGCTCAAACGGGATGCTTCCCTTGCCGTATGTAAATTCGCCTTTCATCGATGCGTTCCGGGGATCCTGGATCTTCTCCTCCGTAAACTTGATCGTCACTTCTTTAAACAGGCCTACCAGCTTCTGCGCCTCGGGCGGCAGTCCGGCCAGATCTCCCGTCAGAAGTTCAAACTTGAGTGACTCCTGCGATTCCGCCGATTTGACGGCGTACTGGTTGACCAGCGCCTTGTTCACATCAAGACCTCCTACGGATTCGCAACCCGTAAGGACGATCATGAGCGCGCCCGTACCCCCGCACACAACCTTCTTCCAGTTATTCACTTTCATTTCTCCGGCTCCTTTCCAGCTCCCAAGTATTGCTAACTCTTTTATATACGCACAAGTAAGCAAAAAGACTCACATTCCCGATAAATTTTCCTGGAAAGCAGGACCGCTGCCCATTTGTTTGCATATCATGCAAGAAGATGGAAAATCGGAAAAAACGGGCATCCTAATGATTGACGTTACGGCTGCTTCACAAAGTATTCCGGGGAAAAGAGGCTGCAACAATGAACGGCAACGGGGTCAAAGAAAACAATCCGCTCAAAGCGATCGGACACTGGCTGGCGGGTGTACCGCACACGATTACCCAGCTTGCATCGGGCAAACTGGCTTCTTTGCAGTCCGCGTTTCACTTGGGCCAGAGTGCCCAGAAACTTGTACCGGGCAAAGACAGTGTCAGAAGATTGCGCAGGACCTGGAAGGACCTCGCGGTTCTGCCCGTAAGCCCGCCGGCTCCGGAGTTTTCCCTGTCTGCGCAGGAGCGTCGGCTCGTGGAGCGCATCCGCCTCGATACGCAGCGGAAAAACCGGAACAACGTAACCCGTACCCGGGCTTACTGGAACCTGTATGAGCAGCACCCCGAGCTTCATTGGGCCCTTCTCGCCCATATGGTCTCCCGCAACGGCGGCTGGAACATGACGGACCTGGAAGGGGAGTTCCTTCCCCCCCTGCTGAAACGTCCGGCACGCGAAGCTCTTTTCGCTTTTCTGGAGAGAGCGAATGCGCTCATATTCGGGGACGCTTACCCGCAGCTGCTGCTCTACGAGGAGTCGAAGCGGACCGGCGAGCCTCTGTTTCATCTGCTCCCGGCCTTCGGGGTGTCCGTTTTTATGAGGCCCGTCTGGGAGGAATTCTGGGCGGTTCACGATCCGGTGCTGCTAACGGTCTCCCTCATCGTAAATGAACAACATTTTATAGAAAGCCGTGTCGTCAAACAGCAGTATTTCATTACGCATGTTATGGAAACGGCGGAATTTCAAGCCCAGGCGCTTCTTCAGCTGAATCAGGTTTTCTTTCCTTTCGCCCTGCACAAAGATCCTATGCACAAGTCCGCAGACCGCCTGAATTTGGCCGGTGAAATATTGGAAGACTTCACGGATATCAAGGAACGGATCGGATTCGGAAAAACGCTGTACGCCATCTTGTTCGGCATTCCGGCGGTCCACCAGGGCGTGGTGCTTTTCGCTTCCGCACAGCCGCACACCGGCTCACGGGCGGACTACTGGCCGCATTTGTTCTCCCGCATCCGCAAGGACGCCCCCGGAGTCGGCGCAGCGGGCCCGAAGCTGGAAGGCTGCGAACTGAAAGCCGGAGCCGCGGGCATCTACAGTCCGGAGCTCGAACGCACGTGGAAGGACGTCTCCTTGACGGCTCCCGAGCCCGGGGACTGGTTCCCCGCGTATGCCGGGAGCGTGACGGGCTACTTTGGGGACATCGACGTCCCCCCTTTGTTCGAGATGAGCGCCGAATGCTGCTTCGGCCTCCATAAAATTCAACTGGCCGCCCTCGCGTCCACTCAGTTGAAAGGGGACTAAAAAACGCCCGGCGTTCCTTCTGCTTATGCAGAGGCACATCGGGCGTTTTTATCGGTTGGTCCGGCGGAGGCGGAGGCGTCCGCCGGGCGGCGCAGCGGGGCGCGAGGGCACAGGCCGCATCGCACGGGCTCGCAGACCGCTTGGCGCTGAAGCTTTATCCCCGGCGGCCGAGCACGCGGCCCGCCTTGGCATAAAGCTTCTGCAGCGGCGCGGGGAAGGTCTTGATGTCATCCTTCGTGACCACTTTCGTGACAAACAGAAGGATGACATAGAGCACGCAAGCCAAGGCGCCGATCAGGACGGCGTTCACGGTTGCGTTCACGACTCTCCACGGGAACAAGTGGAGATGCTCGAAGAGCAGCCGCTCCGCGAGCACGCCGATCACCGCGACGACAGCCGTCGTGACGATCAGGCCGGTCCAGCGGCGCGGAGCCATGATGCGGAAGGTAACCACATTGCGCATCACGGCCAGGTTAAAGGCGGACATGACGATGAAGCAGAGCATCGTCGACGCCAGAATGCCGTAAATGCCGAGCCACGGCGATAGAATCAGGTTGCCGAGCAGCTTTACGGCTATGCCGAAGACGACACTGGACACGAGCGCGCGCATTTTGCCCATGCCCATCAGAACGGCGCCCGACGTCTGCATGATGATCTGGAACATCGCTCCCGCGGTCATCATGGCGATCATCGGAGGGCCGTACTCGTAGCCTGTCGGAGTGCCGCCGTAGTCGAACATGCCCGAAAGCGGGCGTGCCGCCGTACAGATCGCCAGAACCATGGGCAGCCCGGACAGGATAGCGAGCTGCATCACGCGGGAGGACTGGTTGCGGACCAGCTCCAGATCCCTTCGCGAATAGGCCCCCGAAATAATGGGGACGACCGACTGGCTGAGCGCGATCGCCAGCACGATCGGCAGTCCCGCAAGCGATTGGGCCTGCCCGCCGAGGATACCGACGATATCCTTGGCTTTGGCTTCGCCGATCTGATCCCGCAGAAGCGGAATAATGGTGGAAGAGTCAATGTTATAAATCAGCGTAACCGTAATCGAAAAAATAACGATCGGAATGGACAATCTGAGCAATTGGCCGTAAATTTGCCCGTAACGGAGTTTTCCTCCCGATGGGCGACTTTGACCGGTTTCCGTATACCCGGGTTCGGAAACCGGCAGCGTCCCCCTGTCTTCTTTACGCAGCTTAAGCGCGTAGTACAGCATGACGGCCAAGGCTGCGATTCCGCCGGTTACACCGCCGAAGGACGCCCCCGCCACGGCCCAATCGAGCGAGACGCCCAGCAGCAGATAAGCCAGCCCTACCGCCGTAATCAGACGGACGATCTGCTCGATCACCTGCGAGATGCCGTTGGGCATCATTCTCTGGCGGCCCTGGAAATAACCGCGCATGATGGCGATCAGCGGGAAAAACAGCAGCGCCGGAGCGATGGCCAGCGTAGCCAGCGTGGCATGAGGATCACCGGACGATACCGCATAATGCGGAGCCAGAAGGAACAGGATCGCGCACATGACAACGCCGGCTCCCACCGCGAATATCAAAGCGGCTTTGTAGATCCGGTTCGCTTCATCCATCCGCCCGAGCGCGGTCCGCTCGGAAATCATTTTGCTCAGGGCACTCGGAATGCCCGCCGTTGCGATAACCAGCAGATTGCTGTAGAGATTAAAAGCGATCGCATAACTCGCCATTCCCTCGTTCCCCAGCATATAAACGAGCGGGAAACGCTGGAATACACCGAGAAAGCGGGCAATCAAAGCCGCGACCGTCAAGATCAGAGTGCCTTTGACTAGCGAATCCTTAGACAATGTCGTTCCTTCTCCCCATACATAATAAGACCGGAAAAGGAGATCCTTTTCCGGACGTGATCGGCTGACGCCGTTTTACTTCGCCTGAAGCTTCTCCAAAGGCTGCGCGTTCCCGTAAACCGGCTTGGCCGTACGTACCGGAGCCGCCCATTTCACGCCGTTTGTAATAACTTTCAGAACGTTCTCGTTGTAATAGGTCGGATACGTTTCATGACCGGGACGGAAATAGAAAATCCGGCCCTGCCCGCGGTGATAGGTGCAGCCGCTGCGGAATACTTCTCCGCCTTCGAACCAGCTGACGAAGACCAGCTCGTCCGGCGCGGGAATATCAAAATGCTCCCCGTACATTTCTTCCTGCTCCAGCTCGAAGTACTGCCCGATGCCCTCGGCGATCGGGTGGGAAGGGTCCACGACCCACAGGCGTTCTTTCTCGCCGGCTTCGCGCCATTTCAAATCGCAGGAAGTGCCCATCAGCTTTTTGAAAATTTTCGAGAAATGACCGGAGTGCAGTACGACAAGTCCCATGCCGTCCAATACGCGTTGGTGTACGCGGTTCACGATTTCATCGGCGACTTCGCCGTGAGCTTTGTGTCCCCACCAGATCAGAACGTCCGTGTCATCCAGAACCTCCTGCGTAAGCCCGTGCTCGGGCTGATCCTGCGTTGCGGTCCGGATCTGGAAGGAGTCTCCCGCAATCCCGGCCGCAATCGCTCCGTGGATGCCTTCCGGGTATACTTCGGCTACTTTGGCATTCGTTTTCTCATGCACGTTTTCATTCCACACGGTTACTTTAATCATGTCGGTCTTCCTTTCCAAAGGAGAGATAAGGCGTATTCCGCGCGCTTCCGCAGTCCGCCTTTTTTGACGGGTATCCCTGAACGGGTTATATCCAAATGATAAACAGAATGATCATCAGCAGTTGAAGAACGACTTTGACGACAACGCTGGAGAAGAAACCGAGAACCGATCCTACCCCGACCTGGGCGGAGTGCTTAAGGTTCGAGCCATGGATCAGTTCGCCCAGCACAGCGCCTATAAAAGGCCCCAGGATAAGCCCGAAAGCCGGTATGACGAACGGACCGGCGAGCAGACCGATCGTGCTTCCCCAGACGGACGCCTTGGAACCGCCGAATTTCTTGACGCCGAATGCACTTACGAGATAGTCGGCGATAGTGATGGCGATAACGACCGCCGATTGGATCAGCCAGAACCAGAAGCCGAAAGGTTCAAAGCTGAAGAAAAACCCGTAGACGAAAAAGGCTCCGAAGATAGCGAGCGCGCCCGGAAGAATAGGAAAAATCGCACCCAGCATCCCGACGGCAAACAGCAAAATAATGAGGATCCATCCCAAAATAGCCATGTCTTCTCATCCTTTCTTCCCGAAAAACGTCCGCGGTTATCTTAACGGGCGGATAACGGGTCCAGCACGTATTCCTGAATGATTTTGGCGACGCCATCCTCGTCGTTGGTAACCGTAACAAGGTCGGCGATACGCTTCACGCCGTCCTGAGCATTGCCCATGGCTACGCCCAGACCCGCCGCGCGGATCATGGCGATGTCGTTCTCGCTGTCGCCCATGGCGATGACCTGCGACATCTCGATGCCGAGAAGCTTGCAGACTTCTTCGATGCCGCTCGCTTTGCTGATTCCTTTGGGGTTCAGCTCGAGGTTGTCCGGATGAGAATTCGTGATCTCAAGCTCTCCCCAGCGGGCCAGCTCTCCGCGGATGATCTCCAGGCTTTCTTTATTTTCCGTGTAAAAGCCGAATTTGAGCCACTCGGGTTTGGTGATATCTTCCGCCCAGTTATCCCGGTTGTACATGCCCTCGACCGAATAAGCCCAATACCAGGTATCGTGCTCAATCGCCAGGTCGTACATCCGTTTGACCAGATCCAAATCAAGCAGCGTGCGTTTCAGAAGGTCGTGCGGAGCTTTCCAGACTTCGCTTCCGTTAACGGAAACGATCGGGGTTTCCAGCTTGAGCTCTTCCGCATAAGGAAGGGCGCTTTGCACGCCGCGTCCGGTCGAGAAAATAACGGTGACTCCCGCTTCCAAAGCCGCGTAAATCGCTTCCCGGTTCGCCGGGGAAACCTGCTTTTCTTCGTTAAGCAGCGTGCCGTCCATATCCAATGCTACCAGCTTATATTGACTCAAAATGCTTCCTCCTCCAAAGCTTTCCTTTAGGAAAGCCGCTTCGTAAGTATTGCCCCAGACTCCCGGGAGGGGAATCTGGAGCTAAACGAAACTTTTATGTCAGAACGCGGCTACGGTTTTCTTCGTGGTTTCTTCCATGTAGGTCGCGTGCCAGAGAGCGAACATGTAAATGGTCCACAGACGGCGTGCATAATCGCCCTGTCCGTCCTGATGGAGCTTAGCCATTCTTTCGACCGCGTCGATTTTTACATAGTCTTCGATGCCGCTCGCTTTAATCTGCTCCACCATGGTGGAGCCCGTCGGCCCTTTGAGCCAGTCGCGCAGCGGAACCGGGAACCCGAGCTTCGGACGGTTCAGGATGAAATCCGGCACGATGCCTTCCATCGCTTTGCGGAAGATATGCTTCGTGGTTCCTTCTGCGATCCGGTATTTCGTCGGAATGCGGCGGGCAACCTCGAACAGTTCCTTGTCGAGCAGAGGAACGCGCAGCTCCAGGGAATGGGCCATCGTCATTTTGTCCGCTTTCATCAGGATGTCGCCCGGCATCCACAGGTTCATGTCGATGTACTGCATCCGCGTCACGGGATCCTGATGCTTCGTCTTGTCGTAATATTGGGCGGCAATCTGGAACGGATTCTGATACCGCTTGAACATCTCGCTGTCCACGCGCAGCACTTCCGCCTTCATATCCTCGGTGAAAATTTTCGCGTTGCCGAGGAAGCGCTCCTCCAGCGGAGTCGTTCCGCGAAGCAGGTAATTGCGGCCCTTCATGCCGGCGGGCAGCATTTTCACCAGCCGGTGAAGCATGCGGCGTACGGAAAGCGGCAGGCTCTCCAGCGGAGCCAGCGACAGAGGCTCCCGGTAGATCCGGTAGCCGCCGAACAGCTCGTCCGCGCCTTCGCCCGACAGCGTCACGGTAACGTGCTCACGGGCAAGCTGAGCCACGTGGTAGAGCGCGATGGCCGAAGGGTCGGCAACAGGCTCGTCCTGATGCCAGACGGCTTTCGGCAGCGTGTTGAAGAAATCTTCGCGCGTGATGATCTTGGAATAGTGCTCCGTACCGAGCGCTTTGGCCGTTTCGGCCGCGATCAGGGTCTCGTTGTTCGGACCTTCGAAACCGACGGAGAACGTCCGGATAGGCTCGATCTGGCGCATATGAGCCGCAATCGCGGTCGAGTCGATTCCGCTGGACAGGAAGCAGCCGCGCTCCACGTCGCTGACCATGTGATGGACGACGGAATCTTTGAGCGTTTCGCGGATTTGCTCCACATACTCCCCGAAGGGGCGGTCCACCGGATCAAACATCGGATCCCAGTAGCGGTGAATCGACATTTCGCCGTCGAAGGACGCTTTTATGTAGTGCGCCGGCGGCAGTTTCTGAATCCCCTCGAACATCGTGTTCGGTTCAGGGACGTACTGGAACGTCAAGTAGTTCATCAGGCTCTCGGTCCGGATGGACGGACTTACGCTTCCCGATGCGACAAGGCTTTTGATCTCGGAACCGAACAGCAGCTGCCGGTCGTTGTACTGATAATAAAAAGGTTTGATGCCGAAATGATCACGGGCGGCGAAAAGCTGCTTCTTGCGGCGGTCCCAGATGGCAAAGCCGAACATGCCTCGAAGATGCTTCACGCACTCTTCACCGAATTCTTCGTACAGATGGACGATGACTTCGGTATCGCTGTTCGTCCGGAACACATGGCCGCGGTCCTGCAGCATGCTCCGCAAAGATTTATAATTGTAAATTTCCCCGTTAAAAATGATCCAAACGGATTCGTCTTCGTTGCAAAGCGGCTGATGGCCCTCCGCAATATCGATAATCGACAGTCGGCGGAACCCGAGCCCGATCCGATTCTCTGTCCAGAAGCCCGAGTCGTTCGGGCCGCGGTGATGAATCACGTCCGTCATCTGCTGAAGCATGGATACGGATGGCTCTCTATCTTCAAAATACATAATACCGGTGATACCACACACGAGTGATTCACACCTCCACTAAAGCTACAACTAGTCTTGTTGTTATTCGATAAACTAGTATAGCACACCCGGTCGCCTTTCTGAAAATGAAAACTCGCGGCCCCCTTTAACCGCGGCTTTTTAAGCTCGCCGGAGACGCTTCAAATTCGTTGGAATAGAAGCGTCTCCGCCTTTTTCCGGGGACCGCGGGCAGCCCTCGTTTACAAAAAGGCAATAACCCACATAAGGCGTTTAACAGATGAAGCCAGCCTCCGTTTTTTCATATCCACCACCCCTTTTCCTTTATACACAATTGTTGGCATCAGGCAACTTTTGAAGCAAAAAAAACCAGGTTCCCTGCTCTCAGTCTATGTCCCTTCCCGTTAGAAGTGACAAACATGAGCAGGTGCCCGGTTTGGCGATATTGTCTGGCGGCCGGTCACCGTCACGCGGAGCCCCAGGTGAGGAGGCTGTACACGGTGTCCCGGCCTAATGCTTGGCTGTGTCGTCCGTCTTGCCGTTGGCCGGTCCGCGCGGGGTGCCGTTCAGGCCGATATATTCGTCGTACGCGTCGAACATTTCCCTCGCGATCGGAGCGGCGCCGTAGGAGCCGTAGCCCCCTTCCGGGACGACGACCGCAACGGCAAGCTTCGGCTTATCGGCCGGAGCAAACGCGATAAATACGGCGTTGTCCACCTCTTTGGAGCCGATTTGCTGCGTGGACGTACCCGTTTTGGCGGCTACGGTGTAGTTGACGCCGTCGAAGCCCTGCTTGCTGACTTCCTTCATGCCTTTGAAAATCGTGTCCCAGTACTGGGGCTTGAACGAAGTTTCCTCGCTGAGCACAACGGGATCGAACTTCTTGATGGTTTCGCCTTCGTAGGTCGTGATGCGGTCCACGAACAGCGGCTTCATCCGTTTGCCCCGGCTGGCGAGCATGGCGGTGTGCTGGGCGAGCTGCAGCGTGGTCGACTTCTCGTTCTGCCCCCAAGACGCGTATACGAGCGCGGACTGCTTGCTGTCGAGCTTCGCATTGGCAAGCGACTCGTTGGAGCCCGCATACTCGTTCGGAAGGCCGCTTTCCGTAGAAACGACGAGGCCGAACCGCTTCAAGTAATCGTCCCACACCTTGAGCCCGTCCTCCCGGTCGAAATACAGCCGTTCCCCGATCAATGCGGACATAAACGTATTGGAGGAATGCTTGAGCGCATCGGCGGCATTGATCGGACCGAACGCTTTGCGGCCGGAGTTCCAGATCGTGCTTTGCGATCCCTTTTTACCGAACGAATAAGAGCCCCGGTCGTTATAATAATCGTTCACGCCGAAAAAGCCTTCTTTGAGCCCGACAAGCACGGTCATAGGTTTAATCGTCGAGCCCATGTACACGATGGAATTGGCGTGCTTTTTCAGCTCGTTCTCCGGATAATCCGGATAGGCCGTCGTAATCGTCCCGTTGTTGACGAACGGCTGGATTTTTTTGTACTCCGTCGTCTTAATCCCGCCGGTCCATAGGTTAGGATCGTAATCCGGCATGCTGGCCATAGCGACGACACGTCCCGTATCGACTTCCATGGCGACGGCGTAACCCGAACGGGCATTGGGCGAATAGCCGTAGGAGCTCGATTTCGGCTGACGCAGGTAAGCCAGATGATCCATAATTTTCTGTTCCGTGCGGTTCTGGATGTCCTTGTGAATCGTCAAGTACAGGTTGTTGCCTTTTTCGGGCTTCGTGATGGACACGGGCCCGATAATTTTCTGCGAGGAGTTCACGGGATATTTCTTATAGCCGTTCTTGCCGCGCAGTTCTTCCTGATACATCAGCTCGAGCCCGTCATAGCCGACGTCTTCCGTATCGAGATATTCGGCCGTGTTTTCTTTGTTTTTATAAAAGCTGAGCCCGTATTTGGATTCCCTCGCGGTCGAAAACTGCCGCATGTATCCGGTCAGTTGAACCGCGATTTTATCCTGGTCGTAGGTCCGGATGCTCTCTTCCATCACTTCGATCCATTTGAATTCATCCCGGTGCTCCAGCAGATAGGAGACCTCTTCCTTCGTCAGATCGGCTTTGAGCCTTCTCGGAATGGAGTAATAACTCGGCGCCTTCGTCTGCTGCTGGTTGATATCGTAGCCTACGTCCATCAGCTCTACGATTTCCTCGGGCGTCAAAGGTTTGGCCGTCTTGGACCCGTACTGCTGGAAAACGTCCGCAAGCTTACGGGCGAGACCGATGACCTCTTCCTTATTGTTCTGCCCCGATTCAATCCGGAAAAAGACGGACTGGACCGGAATCGTATAGGCAATGGGGTAGCTGTTGGAATCATAAATATTGCCCCGGATCGGCGGGATGGGAGTTTCCCGGTTGGTGGCCGAGTTCTCCTCTTCCGCGAGCCTGTCTCCTTCGACAAACTGGAGGATGGCCAGACGGACGATCAGAACGGAAAACAAAATAAACGTCGTGAAAAAGAACAAATTAATGCGAACAGAGAAACGCGTGCGTTTAGAGGAATCCGGTTTTTCTAAATCTTCGTTGTGCATCTTGCTTCCTTCCTTGTGTCCTTTTCTATCCTTGCTCTATCTACCAGTTTACCATAGACATGTACCGCTAGAAAAATGTAAGAGAATGGGAGAATTAATTTCTTATGATTCCCGCAAAAGAAAACCGCCCCCGTAAGGGAGCGGTCCTCTAAGCTTCACGGATATGCGTCTGATTAAAGTTGGACGGGTTAAACCAGTCGCCTCCGCTGGAAAACCAGGTGGAATCGAGCGGTATCCATTTCTTGGAATCCGCCAAGTATACCTCGTTCCAGGCATGCGGACCGTATCCGCCCCGGCCGTCGTACCCGAGGCCGGTCACCACTTTCACGTCGAGACCGACGGAACGGGCCATAACGGCGTAGAGACGGGAATAGTCGATGCATACTCCTTTGCGCGTCGCAAACGTATCCTCCGGCGTCTGTTCCTTCCAGATACGCTGCTGCTCGTAAAGCTCGACTTTGTTCCAGTCGTATTCGACCCGGCTGCCGACCCATTTATAGAGCAGCTCCGCTTTCTCCTCGTCCGTCTTGCCGGCCTTCGTGACTTCCTGGGCGGCCGCGGAAATATTGTTCGGGATGTTCGCGTCCAGAACCTCGTATTTACGCTGCAGAATCTGACTGAATTCCTGCTCCACGGCCCTGGTGAAGACCGGCACCTGGTTTTGCAGAAAATCGCCCGTAAACGGCTGGATGACTTCCTGCGCGCCTTTCTGGTACAGGGACGAAGCCTGGATATACCCTGCGGGTTTCGCCTGCGGGAACAGCGTCACAAAAACAAACAGCACGGCTACGACAAGCAGGGCCCGCCAAACGCCCGTTACGGACCCGATCAGTCCGCCTGTCGCCGCGCTGATGACGGAAGGGCTGTTCTCCCGGTCCCAGCGGCTTTGCGCCCATCTGAGCAGAACGGGATCGACGAACCAGTAAAGAGCCTGACGGATGATCAGATAAGCCAGCAGGAACAGGACGCCGAAGCGAAACAGTTCAAAGTCGCGGATAGCCGTAACCGCCGTGTAATACGTCTGCTTCCAGACGGGCATTTCCTGGGCGGGTATTTGAATGGCAAGGCTGCTCAGCCAAATGCGGACGGGGTCCGAAACCAGGGTCGCCGTCTGCCAGGCCAGATAGATGGCCACTACCGTGATCAGAATTCCGCAGACCATATGCAGCAGATGCTTGGCAGAACCGGAGGCTCCGCGTATGATGCCTTGAATGGCTGAAACGATCACGATGAGGATAAGTGCAACCGAGATGAAATTGATCGTCGTGTCCCCGGAAAACAACGAGGTAAACATAGGCAGGCGGGCCTCCTTTTACATACATATAACTTCGCTTTGTATTATTGGCCGGCGTTCTTCTTCGCCTGCTCGACGAATGCGCGGACCGCTTCTTCTGCTTTAACCTTAAAAGTCTGGTTCATAAACGTGACGGACACTTCGGATGAACCGGGTGTTCCTTCAATTTTAACATTTTTGGTCGCGGCTGTATAAGTACCGTCCGGGTTGGCCGTGTAGGTGGCATCCTTCGCCTCGTTCTGCACGGCTTTAACCGCTTGACTGCTGAGTTCGGTTAACGCGGCGTTTCCGATACTTTGCAGCGTTTCCTTATAGTTGGCTCCGTAAACCACCAGCGCCCCCACAATGGCGATAACCAGCAGCCACTTGACCACGGTTTTGACGAGACTGACGACAACGAGCAGAACGATGACAGCCACGAGAATCAGCAGCCAGCGCTCCTGAAAAAACGCTATCCAGGCATCCATTTCCTTGTATATCCCCCTTTGTAAAATAAAATACCGGCTCCGCCCTGCGGAAAGCTTTTATTCCTCTTCCCGTTTTTTGCGGAGCTCCTTCAATTCCTGCCGAATCTGTTCTTCGCGGTCGGTTTCCTGCTGCACGCTCCGTCTCGTTTTCAGAAACCGGATAACGGCCAAAGCGCCGAGCGCAGCCAGCAGAGCGACGATGAACCGGTCCATACGGCCACCTTCTTCCTTTCCTATTACGTGCCTGAACGCTAACGGTAGCATAAGTACGGGACAAGGGGCGTACATCTAGAAAAGACGAACGGAACCGAGAAGTTGTTTCGCCAGCAAAAATAACGAGGCGGTGTGCTACGTATGAAAACGGCAATATGGCTCTATTTCTTCATGTTTGTCGCATTCTTCGACTTACATGCCCAATACCCCATTCTGACACCCTTCGCCCTGTCCCTGGGCGCGGCGCCTTCCTTTATCGGTCTGATCATGGGCATGTATTCCCTTACCCATCTCCCCGGCAATCTTCTTGCCGGATACGGGGTCGATAAATACGGAAGCAAGCTCTTCATCGTGTTCAGCCTGATTGTAGCAGGTATCGTACTTATCTTTCAATCGCAGGTTAAAGACCCTTGGCAGCTTCTGATGATCCGTTCCATCAGCGGTTTCGTTCTCGCCTTCCTGTCTCCCGCCTGCTTGTCGATGCTGGCCAAAATCGCCAAAGACAGCGTGCACCAAAGCAAGCTTATGGCCGGAAACGGGCTGATCCACACGCTCGCTTCCGTCGTCTCGCCCGCGGCCGGCGCCTATCTCGTCGCCCAGTTCGGCTTCACGGCCTCCTTCACCCTCCTCGGCTGGCTCCTTATCGTGACGGGGCTTCTCTCCATTCCGTGGCTGAAAGAAACGCGCCCGGAAGCCGCGGCTCCCCCGCTTCACACGGGGGCCGGTTCCGCAGGGATAAGCGTATCCGCCGCCATGTCCCGCAAGCCGGGAAGCGGCGGCACGGAAGCCGCCGCGCCGTCACCCGGTTCCCAGGGCACCCGACGGAAGGCTGCACAACTTCATGCGCCGGTAGCGGACAACTCCGGAGGTCTTGCCGGAGGCGCGGACAAAATCCCGTGGATGTTTTATTTCGTTCCGCTGGCGATTTCTTGTTCGCAGGGAATTTTGTTCTTCGAGCTTCCCCTGATGAAAACAGCCCAGTCTTCGCTGCTTACTTCCGGCCTTTTCTTCTCTTTGATCAGTCTCGGCGCTCTCGTTACGCTAAGCATGCTGTTCCTGAACCGTATACCGCCCGCCCACCGGACCGTTTCCGGCGCTCTTGCCCTCGCGGTGCTTTTCTTCGGTCTCGCAGTGGACTGGCCGCTTCCTTTGACGGTCACCCTGTTTATGATCGGGATGGCCAAAGGCCTTATTTTCCCGTCGCTCGCAACCCTGCTCGCCGGAATAACGAGCAGCAACCGTTACGGGAGAGTGTTCTCGCTCCTCTCCATCGCGTACTCCATCGGCGCTTTTATCGGTCCGATGGTGGCGGGCAAGCTCCGCGACTCCATCTCGCCTTACTTCATTGCCTTCGTTATCCTCATGGCCGCCCTGACACTGCTTCCGTTCCGGGTTTTGAGACAGAAGCCCGCGGCTGTCTGAGAGCCGTCCGTCTCACTTCACGTCCGATTTGGGCAAAAGCACAGGAATTCCTTCTCGCGGCGCCATAAGATACAGGAGCAGGTGATCTTCTAAATAAAGGAGTGAAGACGAATGGGAGCAGTCGGCGGATACGGCGGTTGGACTTCGACGGGAACGATTCTCGTTCTGTTCATTTTGCTGGTTATCGTTTCGCGCACCTTCATCTAACCCTAAAGCGCCTGCAAAAGGCGCGAAAGACGGCTTGAGCGTTCAAGCCGTCTTTTTGTCGTTTCGACATTTCCCAGGAAATGCACATCGTTCTTTGCCGATCGGACTATTTGTGAGCCGGAATTCTGTCCATTATAATAAATATCGACACTTATCTGCACCTTGAACAGACAAGCGGAATGAGCTTGAACGGAGGAACCGGGAATATGTCTATCGCCATTATTGTAGAGGGAAAAAACGACCGCAGCAGGCTTAGGCGTCTGCTCAGCAGTGAAGTGGATATATACTGTACATACGGGACCCCTGGCACCGAAGCTCTGGAACAGCTGAAGAAAAAAGTCGGGACGAGTGAAGTATATGTGTTTACCGACAACGATTCTTCCGGCAAAAAAATCCGCGGCCGCCTCCGGGACCTGTTCCCGGACGGCGAGCAAATCTACACGAGACGCGGATACGCAGGCGTGGAAGGCACACCCGAGGAATACTTGATTCAGCAATTGGAAAAGGCAGGGCTCGAAGAATACATTGTGTATCCCCCGGCTCCTGCCTTGTAGGTTCCGCCTATTCCTTGCTTAACGTCTTGATATCTTTTACCATGGTTTTGTAATCGAGATCGGGTCTGCCCGGATTGTAATACGTACGAATCTGGCCTTTTTTGTCCACCAGCAGGATGACGTTGGAATGGGTGAAATTTCCCGTGTTGTCCTTCGTGACTCCGATGGAGTACTTCTTGGCCAGCTGTGCCATTGCCTGTTCGTCCGTGCCGGTCAGAAATTTCCATCCCGTGAAATCGGCGCGGTTGCGGATCGCATACTCCTTAAGGGCGGCAGGCGTGTCTCTGGCCGGATCGAACGAGATCGATACGATGTCCGCTTTGTCCGCAAATACTTTCTGGGCTTTCATCTCATCCTGGACTTTAGATAAAAAATTGGTCGTTATCGGACATACGTCCGGACAACTTGCGAAAAAGAAATACACCAGTTTAACCTTGTTGTCGAAATCGGAAGAAGAAACCTTCTTGCCTTCCGTATCCGTCAGTTCAAAAGGCGCCGCGGTGCCGACCGGCTTATCCTTCAAATAAGCGCTGGCCTGCTCCTGACCGTATAATTTGTAGGCAAACGATGCGATGATCGCAAGCAGAACGACGGTAATACCTACCTTAAACCAGTTTTTTGCCCAAAATCCACCCGCCATAAATACACTTCTCCCCTCTAAATAAACATCCCATGTCGCCATGGGATGTCTTGTTCATCTGGATTCAAGTTTGGGTAATCTACTTTATAAATTCATAATGGTCGAATCGACCACCATGATCAAAAACAGCAGTGTCAGGTAATTCACGGAATAGATGAACATGCCTTTGGCCCATTTGTCGTCATCTTTCGCCTTAAATCCTTTGTAACCCATAAAGGCCCAGATCAGCCCCATAATCGTCGCCGCGAAGAAATACAGCGGTCCAACGTGAGCGTCTCCGCTGTAGAAGAAGAGAAGCTGGGAAACCGGCACCAGCAGGACGATGTAACGCATCATGCTTACTTTGGTGACGTAGTTGCCTTTCACGACAGGCAGCAGCGGATAACCGGCTGCACGGTATTCTTCCTTCCTGCGGATTCCAAGCGCCCAGAAGTGCGGCGGCTGCCACAGGAACATGATGAGGAACAGGATGAGCGCGGTCATATCGAGCTTGCCTGAAACGGCGCAGTAACCGATCACGGGCGGAACCGCTCCGGAAAAGCTTCCCGCGAACGTGCTCCATACGGAAGTACGTTTGAAAATAGCCGTGTAAACCCACACATACAGGAAAAGACCGGTCAAACCGAGAAGAGAACTTAACGGGTTCACGGCGACAAACAACAGGGCGATACCTGCGATGCCGAGAATAATTCCGTAGCCGAGCACCACGGACGGCTTGATTTTGCCGCTTACGGTAGCCCGCTTCTTCGTCCGTTCCATTTTGGCGTCCATATCGCGGTCCAAGTAGTTGTTAAGCACCGTTCCCGAAGCCATGACAAGCGCCGTGCCGACCAGGGTGAAAATCATCAGGAAAAACCAGTCTATCGTAAAGTTTCCCGCCGATGCGATCCAAAATCCGCCGAAAGCGGTAATCAGATTAGAAAATATAATCCCCGGCTTGGTCAGGGCAAAATAATCTTTCCATGTAGCCGGCTCCGAAGGAACATCAGTCTGCGCCGCCGATTCGGCTTCCGCTTGATGATCCGCGTGAAGCACCGTATCGGGAGCAGCCTTGTATCCTAATTGTTTATCCAAGGATCTCAACCTCCATAGAAATTCATCAAAACCATAACGAGTCATCTGTCTTTCGTACCCACTCATCATATCAAGCAGGACCACGTTTGACAATGTAATGGCATGAGTTGTCATCATATTGTCGAATTCGGACAGACGGTCCCGCCACGTTCCCGACGAATTCTTTCCTAGACGTCACAAAACGGATTTAGTATAGTTAAATTAATCGTTTTAGGAAAATTAAAGAAAGCAGTTAGAAAAGATTTAGATTCCTAAACATTTTCCTAACAATTTTCATCAACCTCATGCAAGGAGGGTCCCCCTTAATGTCGAGCATTCTGATCATTGAGGACGATAACAGCATTGGGGATATGATGTCGATTTACCTGGCGGAAGACGGCTACACGGTAAAACGCGCTTCGGACGGTCAATCGGGGCTCCGGCTTTTCAAAGAATTCGAGCCCGACCTGATCGTCCTGGATATCATGCTCCCCGATTCCGACGGGATGAAGCTGTGCGCGGATATCCGCAGTCTGTCTTCCTTGCCTATCCTCATGGTTTCTGCGAAGAACGATGTGTCCGACCGCGTGAAGGCCCTGCTGATCGGCGCCGACGATTATTTATGCAAGCCTTTCAGCATGCGCGAGCTTTCCGCCAGGATTCAGGCTCTTCTCAGACGGTCTCAAATCGTACAGGCCAAATCCGCCCCGGCGGTCAGAGAGGCTCCGCCGTCCATTCATGTGGATACCGATAAGCGCTGTTTATACGTCAACCACATACCTGTGGAAACAACTTTCTCCGAGTTTGAACTTATTAAACTGCTTTGGCTGCATGAAGGAAAAGTGTTCAGCCGCGAAGAGCTGCTTAACCGGATCAGGGGCATCGATTCTTTTGTAACGGAACGGGCCATTGACGTACATATCGCGAATTTGCGCAAGAAGATCGAAGTCGATCCCAAAGATCCCAAATACATCAAAACCGTGTGGGGAGTCGGATATAAATTCGCTCTCGCCGCGGAATAGCCCTAATGAATACCTTGTCGACGGCTTTTGTGCCGGCGCAAGGTTTTTTTTGTGTCACGAGACAAGCGCCTAGACCATATGCTAAGTAAGGAAAAGCGCCCATCCGGCAAAAGCCGGCGCAACAGCGAACCTAGTGGGCATTATAAGGAGGGTATACTCCCATGACGATCAGTTCAAATCCAGGCAGCAAATCGTACGGCACGGCAGCTCCCGGTTACACAACTTATCCGTCTTACCCCGGATCCGCGCAAGGCGGTTATCCTTCGTCCCCGGGCTCTCAGTTCCCCGGAACCTCGTTTCCAGGCTCACAATTCCCGGGCTATCCGTCTTATCCGGGCCAATTTCCTCCTCCGGGAGCGGGGTCGGGCGGCACCGGCGTCCCGGGCGGAGTGAGCCAGCTTCCCCTGGAAGAATCGTTCATCGAGAACATTCTGCGGCTCAATCTGGGCAAAGTCGGCACCTTCTACATGACGTACGAGAACAACAAAGAATGGAACGCGAAAATTTTCCGCGGCGTTATCGAAGCGGCGGGGCGCGATCACATCATCATCAGCGATCCCAAAACGGGCGTGCGCTATCTTCTGCTGATGGTCAATCTGGATTACGCGACGTTTGACGAGCCGCTGAACTATTTCAACACGCCGGTTCAGCCCCGATAACGGATTCAGGACGAAGCCCCGGCAGACAGCCGGGGCTTTCCTTTTGCCCGGCAGCTTTATTTCGCTTAAGCCATAGGCTCTTTCAGGTTCTAACCCGTCATTAAAGGTTAATGAAACGTAGCCGGAATACCCTTCTATTCATCCGGACCGATGGACCGGAAATGCCAGATGTGCAGCTTTTCCCCGCCGCCTTTGATCCAAGGGTGCATACGCCCCCATATAGGATCTCCGCCGCTGAGACGGACTTCCCGCATACGAGTATATTCGTCAGGGGAAACGGGAGTCCATATCTCGACGAACAAGTTAGGCTGGTCTGTCCCTTCCAATAAGGAGAGTTTTTCGTTACCCCGGAGTTTTTCCCGCATAAAGGACAGGTAAACCTCGCGCGATTCAGGCAGTATGGCGTATTCAACAAAAACTTTACTCATTTTTCCCCTCCGCTTGATTTAAATTCACACCGAACATGGTAAACTATAATATACCGTCAAAGACAATTCCAGCTTAGGAGGAGAGCCAGTGGATACGGGAACCCATTTAGTCATCGGCTTCGGCCTCGCCGGCTTATCCATGGTGGATCCGGTAGTAGCCTCCAACCCTTCGGTCATGACCGCTGTTTTCATCGGGACCGTATTGGGCTCGCAGGCTCCTGATTTCGATACCCTGCTCAGATTCAAAAACAATGCCGTTTATATCCGCAATCACCGCGGCATTTCGCACTCCCTGCCGTTCGTCGCTCTTTGGACTCTGCTTATCACAGGTGTTCTCGCCCTTATCTTCCGGGGTGTGCCCGTCCTGCATGTAGGAATGTGGGTTTTGATCGCTGTGGCGTTTCATGTCTTTACCGATTTGTTCAACACCTACGGAACGCAGGCCTTCCGGCCTTTTAACCAGAAATGGATATCGTGGAACATTATCCACATTTTCGATCCGTTTATTTTTACCGCTCACCTTGTCGCGATATTTCTGTGGGCCGTTCACGCCGCGGAACCCACATTGATTTTCCCGGTGCTGTACGGGCTGATCGCTCTCTATTACGTATGGCGGACACTCGCCCACTATCTGGTGGAAAAGAAGCTGCCGGTCCAAGATCCCGCACACAAAGCCGGGGATAAATATATGGCCATTCCCACCTATAGTTTAACGGCGTGGAATGTGGTCAAGCAGGGCGAAGACGGCCTGTACACCCTTGGAGACTTGCGAAAAGGGAATCTCCGGTGGATCGATCAGGTCAAATGCGACATCCATCCGGCTGCGGAAGCGTCCAAAAGCCACAAGGACATCCAGGCTTTCCTTTATTTCTCGGGCCATGCGTGCGCTCAGGTGATTGAAAAGCCCTGGGGTTATGAAGTAAGATGGAGCGATGTAAGGTATCGGCACCGCAAGCAGTATCCGTTCGTTGCCGTGCTGCTCATGGACCACAGCTACAAGCCGCTCGATTCTTATATCGGCTGGCTCAGCGACGACCGTCTTCAGAAGCGGCTTCGTGTGGACAGCTACTAGAGCGGGGCTACGGCATCACTTATGTACGACGGTTAATCCGCGCCGATACCGGCGCGGTTTTGCCGTGTCCGCATCGCCGGGATTACATGGCAAAGCCCGAGGGACTTGTCCCTCGGGCTCATATGAAGACTGCGTATTACAGTTTCCGCAAGATTAGCGGCCTTGACCTTGACCTTGACCTGCCAGCTGTTGCTCAGCGATTTGCACCAGACGACGAGTGATGTGTCCACCAATCGCGCCAGTGTCACGAGTAGCCATGTAACCGTAGTAACCATCTTGAGGAATTTGAATGCCGAGTTCTTGAGCTACTTCGTATTTCAATTGTTCCAGAGCTTGGTTAGCTTGAGGTACTACCAGTACGTTGCTGCTGCGAGATTGTCCAGTTCCCATTGGGATCAGACTCCTTTCGGTCAGTTAAGATTCTTGATGTATTTGCAAGCTTGCAAAGATAGTATGTGACGGTTGAAGAATTCTATACGCATCTCAAACAAAAAAACTTTGAAAGCAGGGGATTTTCAATGAGTCGCGGACTCGCACTACTTTTTGCCGTGATCGGCACTCTACTTCTGGCAGGCATCAGCTTCGCCATAGCCCTGAGGGAGCCGCTGCTGGTCGTGCTGTTTATCGTCTTGTCCATCGGTTTTATGGGATTCGGATTCGCTACAAAAGCAAAAATGCGCCGCAAGCGGGAAGCCTCGGGAAAACAATAACCCGAAGCGCCGCTGCGGCGCTTTTTTTAATTTGCTTTACAGAAGAACAAAGCCCATCCGTTCTTTAACCTGCTTAATCGTTTCTCCCGCAAGCTCCGACGCTTCGGCCGCCCCCTTGCGGAGCACATCGTAAAGCTCTCCGGATTCGCGGATCTCGCGGTAACGCTGCTGAATCGGCTCCAGTGCCTCCACGACGACTTCGGCGAGATCTTTCTTGAAGGCGCCGTAGCCTTGGCCTTCGTATCTCGCTTCCACCTCGGCTACCGTCATATCGGCACATTGGGAATAAATGCCCATGAGGTTGCTGACTTCCGGCTTGTTCTTAGGATCGAACTTCACTTCGCGGCCCGAGTCCGTCACGGCGCGGCTGAGCTTTTTACGGATTACCGAAGGCTCATCCAGCATGGCGATGAAGCTGCCGGGGTTCGGATTGCTCTTGCTCATTTTCTTGGAAGCGTCGTCCAGCGACATGATGCGCGCCCCCACTTCCGGAATATACGGCTCCGGAATCGTGAACGTATCTCCGTAGCGGTGGTTAAAGCGGGCCGCTAGGTCGCGCGTAAGCTCCAGGTGCTGCTTCTGATCCTCGCCTACCGGAACGAGGTCCGCGTTGTACAGCAGGATGTCCGCCGCCATCAGCGAAGGGTACGTGAACAGCCCGGCGCCGACAGATTCCTTACCGGCCGATTTGTCTTTGAACTGGGTCATCCGTTCCAGTTCGCCGATGTAAGTCAGCGTCGTCAGGAGCCATCCCAGCTCGGCATGCTCCTTGACCGTGGACTGCAGGAAGACGCTGGCTTTGGCAGGATCGATTCCGCAGGCCAGATAAAGCGCCGCTACCGATTCCGTCTGTTCTTTCAATGCGGCCGGGTCCTGAGGAACCGTGATGGCATGAAGATCCACGATCATGAAATAGCAGGTATGCTCGTTCTGGAGTTTAACAAAGTTGCGAAGGGCCCCGATATAGTTGCCGAGCGTTAATTGACCGCTTGGCTGAATGCCCGAGAGTACGCGTTTCATGACAAAACCTCCTGTTTGAATCTGAATTTGGATTGGGAAATAAACGCAAAAAAGGCCTCTCGTCGAAGGGACGAGAGACCGCGGTGCCACCCTTATTCGTTTGCCTGCTGCAGGTACCGCACCCGAAATCCGCGGACCGCAAAAAGAACAAACCTTCGTCTCCGATAACGGGGAGAAAAGCCGTTTCCGTATACTGGGAAAGGTCCGTGCCGCTTAAAAAAAGCAGCTGGTTCCATGAACCGTCATCGCCGGTCCGCTTTCCGTTCCACTTTAAGCTCGGGGATCCATTCGGCCTGCATGTTCCGCCGGTTCACACCACCCACCGGCTCTCTGTACGGAACGAATACCGCTTACTTGTTCCCGTCTTCGCGTTGATTGCATCGATTTTTATTTATTATACCCCGTTTGCTCTTAATGTCAAACGACAGCGGAAAACTACAGCCAGGTCGTTTTCTCTTCATAAGGGGTTCTTGCCGTAGGTTTCGCGGGCTCTGCCGGGTGACCGATAAAAAGAGTCCCGACGACCTTCCGGTTCTCGGGCGAACCGATAAACTCGTGCATGCGCCCGTCATGGACCAGCCCCACTCCCCGGGTCCGCCAAACAAGGCCCAGACCCATCTCTTCGGCCGTAAGCCACATGCCGTATATCGCGCAGGCGGCCGCATATTCGTTGTCGCGGCTGGAAGGTTCGTCGCCGGGAATGACGTCCGCAGTCACGACGATGACGAGCGGCACGCCTTTGACGGCCTTCATCGTCTCTTCCACCAGATGAGGCTTGGTCGGAAATCTTTCCGTCAGAAAAGCTTCGGCAGCAGCCTCATAGCGTGCCTTGGCTTCTCCTTGGATGACGTAAAAATGCCAGGGCTCTCTGAGCCTGTCGTTAGGCGCTGTAACGGCCGCTTGCAAAAGCGTACGGATATCCTGCTCCTCGACCGGATGCTCCGTGTACCCGCGCACGGCACGCCTTTTGTTCAGCAGGTTCAGAATAGATGCTGCGGCTGTAGTCATGTATGGTGCACCTCCGAAAAAGTTTGGGTTACAGATAACTTCGAAATGTTAGTCATTCCTTAAAATCGTTCGGTATGGCTCTAAAACAGCAAGCCGAATCCTTCTCTTCTCGCACAGGCTAAAAAGTCATCCGGGAATTTGGGCCAGTCTGTTAAACAAGGCTGTCCCCCATCTTCCGGAAAAGAAGGCATTTCTCGATCCATCTGCGCGGCATGTCGGGATTGGAAGCGAAATGAAGATGGGTGTACCCCGATACGAGGCTGCCGTTAAGCGCCCCCTCTTCCTTCGATCCGCGCATTCCTTTCGTTTTGTACGCCGGCGGGAGCGTCGCAGACGCCGCAGGCTCGAATACGGAATAATGGAATTCGTGTCCTCTCGCCGTATCGCCCGGACCGAGCAGGAAATTCCCTTCCGTCCCCGTCGCTTCCCTGTAGCCTAACGCCGCAAGCTTGGTCTGCATAGTCACCTTGCCCGGAACGAGGCCGAGCATCGGATACTGCCTGCCGGAGGTGTCCACGATCGCGTCGGTCAGGAACATATACCCGCCGCACTCCGCCAAGGTCGGCAGACCCGATCCGATGCCCTCGGCGATGGACTGCTTCATCTCCTGAAGCTCCGCCAGGCGTTCGGCAAACTCCTCCGGGAAGCCTCCTCCCAGGTAGAGCCCGTCAACACCTGCGGGCAGCTTCTCTCCGGCAAGCGGGGAGAAATAAACGAGCTCCGCCCCGTAAGCTTGAAGCAGTTCCAGATTTTCCGGGTAGTAGAAATGGAAAGCCGCGTCCTTGGCGACCGCGATACGCACCCGGGGTTCCGGCGGGCGGACCGTCTCGGGAGCCGCATCCGCATCCGCGTCTGCGCCTGCCAGCGGGCTGCGCGACGCCTCCGGGGCTGTGCCGCTTCCATCCGCTTCCTGCGGCCGGAAGATCCGGGCAGACGCTTCCAGCGGCTCCGTATCGGCAGCCTGCAAGAGCCGCTCCAAATCCGTATGAGCGGAAATGCGCTCCGCCAGCTGCGAGAAGAACGGCGACAGCTCGCCCCGCCCGATGGACGGGACCAGCCCCAGATGACGTTCCGGCATCGCCAGATTCTCGTCCCGCAGAATGTAGCCGATTACCGGGACCCCGCACTCCTGCTCGATAGCGTCCCGCACGATCCGGTAATGCCCCTCGCTGCCGACCAGATTGGCGAAAACCCCGGCGATCCTGACGCGCGGGTCCAGGAGCTGGAAGCCCTTCACGATAGCGGCCGCGCTGCGCGCCATGCTTTTGCAGTTCACGACCAGAATGACCGGGCAATCAAGCAGTAAACTAATTTCGGCCGAGCTGCCTTCGTTCGTTTTCGGGTTTTTGCCGTCATAAAAACCCATTACGCCTTCGATGACGGCGATGTCGGCGTCCCGGGACGCCCGGCAGTAAATCTCGCGTACGGTGTCCGCCGGAAGCATCCAACTGTCCAGGTTGCGGGACAGACGGCCCGTAACCGCGGTGTGATAGGTCGGATCGATATAATCCGGACCGCACTTGAAGCCTTGTACGGACAAGCCTCTCGCTTTCAAGGCGGCCATAACGCCGATCGTGACCGTCGTCTTGCCGACGCCGCTGCCCGTTCCTGCGATGACGAGCCGCTTAGCCCGGCTGACGATCAGACCGCCCGCTTCCGGGACAAAATCCGCGGCAGACGTTTCCGCCGTTCCGGAGAGGATTCCCGGTTCTTTTTCCTGCTCAGCAGCCATCTCTGTTCCTCTCTTTCCATGTGCCGTTATTACTGGGGAAGCTCTTCGGTGAACGGCTGAATGCCGACTGAAATCGTTACGTTTCCCGATTTTTTCTTCACAAGGGCCAGGGGAACGGAGGCGCCGATGTATCTTTGGACGGCAGGCTCGCTAACCCCGTAAGCGCCCGTATATTTGAACACGGTAGGGGACGGCTGATTCATCGGCATTTCGTTCAGCTCCTCCGGCGTATAAGTGACCAAAGGCCAGCCATACTTGCCGCAAACGGCCAGAAGTCCCTCCTCATCCGCCTTCAGGTTGATGGTACACACCGTCTTTACGCTGAGGATCGAAAAATCCAGTTCGGCCAGCGTGGAAGCGATCACTTCCTCGATCTCTTCGGCAGGCGTTCCCCGGTTGCAGCCTATGCCGAGTACGATCACCTTCGGCCGGTAAAGGACGCCATTGCTCAGAATCGCCTGCTCGGCCGATGACAGCAGCCTGTGCGTGACGACGAGCGCGGCATGCGGTCCCGCTTCCAGCGCCTCTTGCACACTGCCGTAGCTGCGGATATTTGGCGGAACGGGAGTGTCCAGAGTCCACCAGCCCGGCTCCCCGGATTCGATGACGACGGCGACCTGCTCTTCGTTGACTACCGAAGCGCTGACCGGGGTCAGTTTGTCGGCGGATTCCCACTCCCAGCCGAATCGGCGGCCGAATAAATCGACGGCGATCGTTTTCTGGACATCCGAAGCCGTCGTGATGACCGCACGGGCCCCCATCGCGGCGGCGACTTCACGGGCCAGCTCGTTCGCGCCGCCCAAATGTCCAGACAGCACACTGATGACATGCTCCCCTTTGTCGTCGATGACGACGATGCCCGGGTCTTTTTTCTTGTCCTGGAGCAGCGGCGCAATCATGCGCACTACGGCTCCGAGCGAGATGATGCAGATAATCCCTTTGTACGCGGGAAATAACGCGGGAAACAGCATCCTGACGCTGCCTTCGAACAATTGGATGCCCCCGTAAGGGCTGCTTGCCGTGCTGGGAGCAGCCGCATCGACTGGCGTGGTCCCGGCCGTACCGGCGGGTGCGATATCCGCCGCGGATACCGCCGCGTTTGCGGCGTCCGCCCGGGCCGATGCCTCCGCTCCAGCCACGCTGGAACCCGCGGCCCGGCCCCCGTCTGCGCTTGCGGACATTAATCCCTCCGCGCTTCCGGCAGAGACAACGTCCTCATCCCCGCGCGCGAACTTGCTCATGTAATACACGTCCACGCCGCCAAAAGACCGGAGCAAGTTGCGGGCAAGCTCCACCCCGTGCTTCGTGATGGCGATAACCGCGTAATCGGAGCGTACCCGGATTTCCGGCACGATTCCTTCCTGGAGGGAAATCATGGCTTCACCCCGCGGCGGTAGCGGTGCGTAAACGATTTGTCATACAGCTTGGAGCGGTATTCCTTATCGTGGATATGAGGGTCCAGCGCCCAGCCTGCAAGAATCATCGCATGGGATCGAATCCCGTTGCTCCGCATATCCGCTTCCAGATTCTCCACCGTCGTGCGGACGATCAGCTCGTCGGGCCAGGTTGCTTTCTGTACGACGGCTACCGGCGTATCCTTGCTCCAGCCCGCTTCCAGCAGGTCTCCGACGACCTTTTTGACCAGCGTTGCGCTTAAATACAAAGCCAGGGTGCAGTGATGCTTGGCCAGCTCACGGAGCTGCTCGGCTTCCGGCACAGGCGTTCTGCCCTCCGCCCGCGTCAGAATGAGCGTCTGAGTGAGGTCCGGGATCGTAAGTTCCGCCTGAAGCGCAGCGGCGGCGCCGAATACCGAGCTTACGCCCGGAATGATTTCGACGGGAACGCCGGCTTTTTTGAGCAGAGTCATCTGTTCCATAATCGCTCCGTACACGGCAGGATCGCCCGTATGAACGCGCGCGACCAGCTTTCCTTCCTCCACCCGCTTGATCATAAGGGCGACCATTTCGTCCAGCTCCATGCCCGCGCTTTTGAGCACCTCGGCCTCGGGTTTGGCCCGGGCGATCAGGTCGTCGTTAACAAGTGAATCCGTATACAGGACGACATCGGCCTCCTGCAGCAGCCGTAGTCCTTTTACCGTGATCAGATCGGGATCTCCGGGCCCCGCGCCGATAATAACCACACGGCTCATTTTCTCACCACCATCAAAGTCAGATATTCAAGCTGCCGGCCCTGGAGTTCCCGCACATCCAGCCAGACGGACTCTTCGGCGGACGTCACTTTCGTGAGCACGGCCGCTTTGTCCGTAAGACCGAGGTCCCCGAGCACCTGCAGCATAAGATCGATCACTTTCGCCACCTTGATAAACACGACGCAGTCGTGTTCTTCGATCGCTTCCCGGACCGCCCCGTAATCGTCCGTTGCCGGAACGATGGCGATCCGCTCGTCTCCGTCCGCCAGCGGAATGCCGAGCCGGGATGCCGAGGCGTTGACCGAAGAAATGCCCGGGACCGATACGGTTTTCGCTTCGGGATGGCGCTGCTTGAGAAAACGCATCATATGGATAAACGTGCTGTAAAGCATGGGATCGCCCTCCGTAAGAAACGCGACATCCCGGCCCGCGGCCAGATGTTCCCATACGGCATCCACCGTCTTGTTCCAGCTTTTTTCGAGGGCTTCCCGGTCTTTCGTCATCGGAAAAGTAAGCCCCAGCATTTCCTTCGCCGTCGTATCGACGTAAGTCTCCGCAATCTTCAGCGCGTAGCTCTGGGCGCCGCTTTTTTTGCGCGGATACGCGATTACCGGGGACTGCTTGAGAATGCGGAACGCTTTAACGGTCAGAAGCTCCGGGTCCCCCGGACCGACTCCAAGCCCGTACAGGGTCCCTGTTCCGCTTGATTCCGCGCGATTCGCGGGTTGCCCGGCACCACCCGAAAGGGTGCCGCTTGCTGCATATTCGCTCATGTGGCTGTGTCTCCTTTTTCTGCAGGTATGTCGAATGTATCCGTGTTTTCTTCAGGAGGGTGCGCGGCCGTCAAGATATAGACCGGATTCAGCGCGTCAAAACGCGTCAGCTGCAAAATCGGCTTGCTCCGCGAAATCTGGACGAGCTGGATGTCCGTCCGCATCCCTTCTTCGGCAAAAGCGCGCATCGCATCGCTTAAATTCTCGATGGTGACGGCATTGAGCACAATGCGGCCCCCTTTCTTCAGCCTCGAAGCGCAGATGCGCAGGAGTTCTCTCATCTCTCCGCCGGTACCGCCGATGAAAATCGCATCGGGATCGGGGAACGCCTCCAGTCCTTCAGGCGCCCTTCCGTGCACGGCCGTCAGATCGACCCGGAAACGCCGCGCGTTTTCATGGCAGTTGGCGAGGTCTCCCTCGTTTTTTTCGATGGCAAAAACCGCCCCCTCGCGGGCGATCCTTCCCGCCTCGATGGCAACGGAACCGGTACAGGTCCCGATATCCCACACCACGCTGTCCGGCCGGAGAGCGAGCTGGGCAAGACTCAGCACGCGCACCTCGCGTTTGGTGATAAGCCCTTTGTCCGGCTTGCGCTGGGCGAACTGCTCATCGGGAATGCCGAGCGGCCAGACCGGTGAAGGACCCGTACGCTTCAGCGCCACCAGGTTAAGCGGAGCGCACTCGGTACGCGCAAGCTGCTCCAGCTCGTACCAGCCCGTGCGCTCGGCGGCTCCCCCGGCATTCTCGGCTACGAAGGCGCGGTATTCGGTCATGCCGTATTCGAGCAGATAAGCGGCGATAGCGGCCGGCGTATTATGCTCGTCCGTCAGCAGCGCTACCTTCGGCCTGCCGTCGATTCGCTGCGCGAGGCCCTTGATGCTGCGGCCGTGCAGGGACACGACGTGCGCGTCCTGCCAGCTCTCGCCCATCCGGGCGAAAGCAAGCTGGAGCGAGCTCAAATACGGATACAGCTCCACCTGGAGCTTACGCGCGAGCAGGGAGCCGATGCCGTAGAACAGGGGATCGCCCGATGCCAGCACGACAACCGTCCGCTCCTCTGCCGCAAGCCCATCCGTCATTGCCGACAAGCCGCCTTTCAGCACCTTCTTCTCTCCCCGGTAATCCGGAAAAAAAGCCAGATGCCGCTCCCCTCCGACCAGCACCTCGCTTTCCTCGATCCACTGCCGGTACGCCGGGAGCAGGCTGTCCGCTCCGTTGTCCCCTATCCCGATCACTTTAATGGGTTTGTTCACTTGTCTTTCCCCTTTCCGTATAAAACAGCCTGACCCAGAAGCTGGGCTTTCATGGAGATCAGGAACGTTTCAATCGTGACAGATCCGTCGTTCTCCCGCGCCGCCTGCTCCATTCCCATTTCCTTCAAGCTTTCCCGGCAGCAGCGGCTGCTCATTTCCTCGAAGAAAGCCGTCAGGCCCAGCTCCTGCATCCGGTCCCCCACCTGGGAGGCCGTGTTGGCCGAGAGCACCTCGCCGATGAGCTCCGCGTCCGCGCCGGCCGCTTCCGCGAGCTCGGCGAGAAACCCGAAATCCACCGGGGCGCTTTTGGAATGGACCATCATGACGCCCTGCGCCAGCTTGGAGAACTTGCCCATCATGCCGACGAGCGTAATCTTCTTCACGCCTTGGCCCCGGCACTGCTTCAAAGCGAAGCCGACAAAGTCCCCCATCTCGACAAAAGCTTCTTCCGACAGCCCGGGATACAGGTCGATGCCGAACTTCTCCGAACGTCCTCCGGTCGAGAGCACGATGTGCTCGCAGCCGCAGCGTACGGCGACCCGGATCGCCTGGGCCACGCTCGCTTTGTAGGCCGACGTGGAAAAAGGGACGACGGTTCCCCGCGTTCCCAGAATAGAAATGCCGCCGATGATCCCCAAACGGCCGTTCAATGTTTTCTTCGCGATTTCCTCGCCGTCCGGAACGGAAACGACTACTTGAACGCCGCGGTCGGAACCGTAAACGTTCAGGACGTCTTCCACCGCTTCCCGGATCATTTTGCGCGGAACGGGGTTGATCGCCGCCTCGCCGACCGGAACGGGCAGACCCGGTTTCGTGACCCGGCCTACTCCGATTCCGCCGTCGATGACGATCCCGGGTTCCGATCGCCACTTCACCTCGGTAATAATCCGGGCGCCGTGAGTCGCATCGGGGTCGTCGCCCCCGTCTTTGATCGTCTCGGCAGAAGCCGATTCCTCTCCGACCGAGCAGGCCGTCATCGTGAACGTGACGACCTCCCCGATCGGCAGCCGGATCGTCGCTTCGCTTTGCAGCTCCTGCTCGATCAGCGCGGTCAGAGCCGCCTTGGCCGTAGCCGCGGCACAGGAGCCTGTCGTGTAGCCGTGGCGGAGCGGTTTGGCTGCCTGCTCTTCCATAGGCGTAAGCTTACCCCCGCTTCTCTGCCATCAGAGACAGCGCATTGACTGCCGCGACCGCGACCGGGCTGCCTCCTTTGCGGCCGATATTCGTAATGAACGGCACGTCGAGCTGAAGCAGCTCTTCTTTGGATTCCGCCGCGGATACGAAACCGACCGGAACGCCTACGATAAGTCCCGGGCGCGCCTCGCCTTCCTTGACCAGACGGATCAGCTCCAGCAAAGCCGTAGGAGCATTCCCGATGGCGAAAATCCCGCCTTCCGCTTCACGGATCGCCTTGCGGACCGAAATGATCGCGCGTGTCGTGTTCAGCCTTTTGGCCTCTTCCATCACGTCCGGATCGGAGATGTAAACGTTGACCTTGCCGCCGAATTTCTCGATGCGGGGTTTGCTGATTCCCACCTGCACCATCTGAACGTCCGCCACGACCGTGCGGCCCGCACGGATCGCTTCAATTCCGGCTTCTATGGCACGGGGATGAAAAACAAGGCTTCGACCCAGCTCGAAATCGGCCGATGCGTGAATGACCCGCTGGACAACCGGGTACTGCTCTTCGGTAAAGTCGTGAGAACCCAGCTCCTCCGTAATCATCTCAAAACTTTTCGCTTCTATTTCCTGCGGCTGAACCGTCAGCGGTTTAAATTCGGTACGAAAGTCCATTAGGAAGATCCCTCCTGCAAAAGATCGGCGGCCGCTTTCAGCACGCCCTCATAATCGGAAAAATGAATGCCGTATTCCAGGCCCGGACGGCCGATCACGATCGTCTCGATCCCCATCTCCAGAGCCGCTTCGAGCTTCTCGTCCACCGCGCCGACCTTTCCGCTTTCTTTGGTAATCATCAGCGTTACGCCGTAATGCGCATAGAGCGCCTTGTTCAATTCCTTGGAAAAAGGCCCTTGCATCGCCACGATATTGCGCTGCTCGATCCCGAGCTCCTCGCACTTCTCCATATTGTCAAGACGCGGGAGCATGCGGGCGACGAGCCTCACGTCCGGGAGCCCGCCAAGGCGCCGGGCAAAAATATGCAGCGTCTTGCTGCCCGTCGTCAGCATGACAACACCGCCGCGAACGGCCGCCAGCTCGGCGGCGTGCGCGTAATCGTCCGCAAACACGATGCCGGGCCGGACCTGCAGGTCCGACCCTTCCCGTTCGTAGCGGACGTACGGCACAGCCGCCGCTTTCGACGCCGTCATGGCGTTGCGCGAGGCTTCCTCCGCGAAGGGATGGCTCGCGTCTACGACGAGCGAGACCTCTTCGCGCCGGATGAGCGCCGCCAGAGCTTCGGCGTCGAGGCGACCGACGGCGGCGGCGATGCCGGCGTCGGTCAGGCTCTTGGCGGCGCTGTCGGTGACGACCGTCGCCAGCACGCGGTGCCCGGCCTGCGCCAGCAGCACCGCGAGCTCGCGGGCGTCGCTCGTGCCGGCCAGGAGGAGGATCATCGTCCTCCCTCCCTGCCGTCCGCGCCTGCGGCTACGGGGCCCGGCGCAGACGGGGACGCAGCCGCCCGGTGGGACGCTTCGCCGCCGGTGGCGCCGGCCTCGCTTGCGGCACGGCGGTCATCCGCGTGGCTGTGCGCGTGCTCTTCATGCGCATGGGCTTGTGCATGCTCGTGCGCGTGGGTATGTTCATGCTCATGACTGTGCGCATGCTGCCCATGGTCGTGAGCATGACCGTGAACGTGATCATGCTCGTGATGGTGTTCATGTTCGTGTGCATGCCCGTGATCGTGCCCGTGCTCATGATGGTGCCCGTGGTGATGCTCGTGTTCATGGTGGTGATCATGATCGTGGTCGTGATGATGGTGGTGATCGATATGTTTCATCGCTTCCAGGCGGAAGGAGCACATGTCGCAGTTCATTTTCACCTCGTCCTGAAGCGCCTCGCCCGCGCGGTCGCGGAGAATGCCCCCAAGAATCGGATCAAGGCCGAAATAATCCGTCATCTCAAACGTACAATCGGGATAGCGCAGAGAGAAGTCGAGCAGCATGCCTTCCATCCGTTTGATCAGAATCCCCGTAAAAAGAAAATAAGGAAGCACGATCACTTTCTTCGCGCCCAATCTCAGGCAGCGTTCGATCCCGTTCTCCAGAAGCGGCGCCGTTACGCCGATAAATGCCGTTTCGACCCAGGGAACCTGAAGCTTTTCCCAGAGCAGGCGGGAAATTTTGAACAGCTCGCTGTTCGCATCGGGATCGCTGCTTCCGCGTCCGACTACCAGTACGGCGGTATCCCCCGGCGTTTCCTCGCGGAACCGGTCCGCCCCGCCCAGCCTTGCCGTCATGATGTCCACTACACCTTCATGTACGCCGATCGGCCGTCCGTAAATGAACTGCACGCCTGGGTAACGCTCTTTCGCTTCGTCAATGGCGCCCGGAATATGAATTTTGGCATGACCGGCGGAAAATAAAATGATCGGCACCACGGCAATCCGTGTGGCTCCTCTGTTGACGCAAGTCTGTATCCCTTGCGAAATTGTCGGTTTTTCAAGCTCCAGAAAACAGGTTTCGATAATGGCCTGCTCCATTGTTTCGGCGAGCCGGCTTACAAACGCCCGGACCTCGCTGTTCCCTTCCGCGTCACGGCTTCCGTGACCTACAAACAGTACCGCATCCATCGGTTCTGCCTCCTTTTTTTGTATCCCTGTATTGAAAAGAACTCCTCGTGTTTACGGGTTCGTTAATCTCCGCACAAAGCGTTTTCGATTTGAAAAGCGGGGACTTCCCGGTGACGGTAGCCCTCCAGCTCTTTTACGCGGGCAAAAAACTTATGGAACCGTTCGTTCGGGTGCCCTTCGTTCCGGTACCGGGCGACGATCCGCTCTATGGTCTCGACCAGCTTGTCCGGCTCGATGCCTTCCGCAACGGGCTGCGCCGCGTGGGCATTGCGGCCGACCGTTTTTCCCCCGAGGAACAGATCAAACTTCTCCCGGCGGTACACGATGCCGATATCTTCCTTCACCGCGCCGTAGCAGGCCATGCCGCAGCCGTTGAAACCGATTTTCATCTCTTTGGGCACGGCCGCTCCGCCCAGAAGATCGTGAAGCTCCTCCGCATACGGCACGGCGTCGCCCTTGTCCATATTGCAGAAGTCGCAGGCCTTGATCTGGACCACATCGCCGACCGGAGCCAGCAGAAGCCCTTCTCCGCGAAGCCGTTTCGTTACGGAATCGGGATCATCGGTCCGCAGCTTGACGAGCAGTTGATGATGGGGGGTATACTCCATCGTTCCTGTATCGCCGACAGCGGCCGCGAGGACCATCAGCTGTTTGGCGGTGAGGTTTTTGTTCGCGAGTCCGGGGCTGACGGCGAACTCGAGAATAGCCTGCTGGCGGAAAAATCCGCTTGGGGAAGCGGAGGGAGCCGTTCCGCCGGGCTCGCCCGTCACGAGACGGAGCGCTTCTTCCGCAAGCTCATACGCGGTAGGAGCCGGAGCCTCGACGGAAGCCGCAGGTGCGGCAGGCGGACGGACGGCGACCGCAACCGCCGAGACCCCGTACTCCACGGCCCCCGAAGACGCGGGCGTATCGTACGCGGACCGTGTCCCGGCAGCTTGTATGCGGACCGGCGAATCTTCGCGGTCGTAGTCGTCGGCAGTACCGGTCCCTTCGGCTTCGGGGCTGTATTCGCCGTAGCCGTCATCCCCGTACTCGTCCTCGTCGAAGAAGGACGGCAGACCGGCGCTGCCGGCTTCCCGCTGCTCCGCGGACCGGAGAGCGGCACCGGGCTGTCCGGGCTGTCCCGGCAGGACCGCTTCCGTTTCCGCGCCGGTTTCCGCTTCCTGCTCCAGAGCCCACGGCTCGGCTTCCCGCCGGAGACGCTCATGAGGGCGCAGGGGCTGAATATCGCTGTCCAGCGTATACTTGCGCTGATAGCCCCTTGGCGTAATCATGAGTCCCTCGTAGTTGCGGGTCGCGGAGTTGCCGATGATCACGGTAGTAAGCATGCCGATGTCATGCTCCAGCATCTCAGCAAGCGTGGTCAACACGACGTGCTCCCTGTCGCGGTAGGCGCTTTTGACGATACCCACCGGAGTATCGGGAGAGCGGTGTTTCAGCAAAATCTGCTGCGTCTCCACGATCTGGCGTGTTCTTCTGCCGCTCCGCGGGTTGTACAGCGCGATGACGAAATCGGCGGATGCGGCCGCTTCGACTCTGCGCCGGATGAGATCCCACGGCGTCAGGTGATCGCTGAGGCTGATCGTGCATGCGTCGTGCATGACGGGAGCTCCAAGCAGCGAAGCGCACGAGTTGATCGCCGAGATGCCGGGCACGATTTCGACTTCCACGCCATCGCTCGGCTTCCACCCTTTCTCGATCAGCACCTCGTACACGAGACCCGCCATACCGTAGACGCCCGCATCGCCGCTGGATATAACGGCCACCTTACGCCCGGCCTCCGCCTGTCTGACGGCTTCCTGCGCACGGCTCACTTCCTCGGTCATGCCCGTACGCACGACCTGTTTGCCGTCGATCAGGCTGCGTATCAGATCCACGTAAGTGTTATAGCCAATAATGACTTCGCTTTCCGAAATCGCCTCGCGCGCGCGTTTTGTAATATGGGCTTCGTCCCCGGGGCCAAATCCGATGATAAGCAGTTTACCGGCCATTCCCATTCCTCCTCTTCCCTGTAAAAAAAGCTCCAGCGCTTACGCTGAACAACCGTTATCAAGCAGTCCGGCCTTCCTGTCCGCTTCGTACAGGCGGCCTTCTATATGCACGGCAGTGCGCCTTCCGGCGGCCTGCCGTTTGCCTTCCCGTCTCGTCCGGACAATAAAAAAAAGCATTTCCACCCTCTTCGGATAGAAATGCTTCGAACTTTCGAGCCATTAAGCGGGAATATCCCGCATATGCTTCCAACCCGCACAGTCGCCGGCCCCGGGCAGTCTTGTACGCCCACGTTCCGGCAAGCCGCCGTTGGCAGCGATTCAGCCGTTCTCAACACCTCCCTAAATCCTCGTAGGTTATCTAGTGTTATTTAAACAGGCAGGTCTCCTGGCTCGGAGCTTTCTTCGGCGCCTTCCCGGAAAATCCAGTGACGTTCATGCCGAAAAAAATTTTCCCCTGCGATTGCAGGGGGCTCCTTACAGTGGCGGGTCCGCGTCGGTCTTTCACCGAACTTCCCGTTTTAAGCCGAACCCGCTTCTTATGGACTGTCTGATCCGTTCGAATGGGCTCCGCACCTGTTTTTACCATATTCGATTGTGTTCTGTTCATCATAACATCCGGTCAAAGAACTTGTCTATGCCGATAAAACGCCCCCCTCAACCGAGCAGATAAACTCTGGCTTCATAAGGCCGCAGTTTGAGGACGCCGGTATCCTCGACGGAGACGGGATCGTAATTTGAAATGAGAAGTTCCGCGTCCTTCCCCTCTCCCAGCTCTTCCGGCCATCTAAACTCCGGCGTTCCGTCGAAAAAGTTCAGAATCACCAGCAGCTTCTCCCCGTTCAGCGTCCGCGTATACGCATAAATTTCCGTGTCCAACGGAAGCAGAAGCTTGTATTCGCCGTAAACGATGACGGGATGCTTTTTGCGAAGCGCGATTAGGCTGCGGTAGTAGTGGTAGACGGACTGCGGATCGGCTGCCGCTGCCGCCGCATTGACCCCGGGATAATTCGGGTTGACCTTGATCCACGGTTCCCCCGTCGTAAATCCGGCGTTTGCCGTGTCATCCCACTGCATGGGGGTGCGGGCGTTGTCCCGGCTTTTTTTCCAGATCGCCTTCATGACTTCGTCCTGGGGCTTGCCGAGCAGCTTGGCCTGCTTGTAGTAATTGATCGTTTCCACATCGCGGTAATCGCCGATCAGATCGAATTCGACATTGGTCATGCCGATTTCTTCCCCCTGAAAAATATACGGCGTCCCCTCCAGCGTCAGGAGAAACGCAGCCAGCATTTTCGCGGATTCCACCCGGTACCGGCCTTCATCTCCGAACCTCGAAACGGGACGGGGCTGATCGTGATTGCCGAGATAGTTGGCGTTCCAGCCTTTGCCGTGAAGGACCGTCTGCCAGCGGCTCATCACCTTTTTCAGCTCCAGCAGGGTCCACGGCTTCGACTCCCATTTGCCCGTCCCGGCGGAAGCCGCATCCAGATTCATATGCTCGAACTGGAAAACCATGTTCAGCTCATGGCGCTCGTCCCCCACGTAATCCAGCGCCTGCTCCGGACCCAGTCCGGATGTTTCGCCGACCGTCATGATGTCATAGTTAAACAGCACCCGGTCATTGAGTTTGTGCAGCAGCGTATGTACCTTTTCCAGGTTCGAAAAAAGCTGGTAAGCCTGCACAACGGGCAAATGCCGAGGATTATCGGCATCCGGCAGCCCCTGCGCTTTTACGATATGAGCGATGGCATCGAAGCGGAAACCGTCGACTCCCTTGCCTAGCCACCATTGCACCATTCTGAAAAGCTCGTCGACCATTTCGTCGTTCTCCCAGTTGAGGTCGGGCTGATGCTTCGAATACAGATGCATGTAATACTCATCCGTCTCCGGGTCGTGCTCCCAGACGCTTCCGCTGAAGTAGGACTCCCAGTTGTTCGGGAAGAGCCCCTCTCTCCCCTTCCTCCAGATATAATAGTCGCGTTTGGGATTGTCCCTGGAAGAACGCGATTCTTTAAACCAGGCATGCTGATCGGAGGTATGATTCAGCACAAGATCCATCATGATTTTCAGCCCGCGCTTGCGCGCTTCCAGAAGCAGCTCGTCAAAATCCTCCATCGTGCCGTACTGCGGATCGATCTCGTAATAATCGCTGATATCGTAGCCGTTGTCGGCGCCCGGCGAGCGGTAAACGGGACACAGCCAGATGACGTTGACGCCAAGCTCCGCGAGATAATCCAGCTTGGAAATGATCCCGCGCAGGTCCCCTCGGCCGTCCCCGTCCGAATCCTTGAAGCTGGACGGATAAATTTGGTACACGACACTTTCTTTCCACCATGTTTGGTTCATGTGAATTCTCTCCTCTCCCTCAGCCTCTTCCTCCTTGGAACGACGGATATTTCGTCATCCCTCCGTCCGCGAACAGCGTAATGCCGGTGACATAGCTTGACTCCGACGAGGCCAGCCAGGCGGCTACGGCCGCAATCTCTTCCGGTTTGCCGATATACCCCATCGGAATGAGGGCTTCCACGCCGGCGCGCGCCTGCTCGTCGGCGAATTTCGTTTCATTGATGGGCGTGTTGATAGCCCCCGGCCCGATATTGTTCACCCGGATTCCTTTGGGCGCAAACTCCAGCGCCAGCGTTTCGGTCATCATTTTGATGCCGCCTTTGCTCGCCGCATAATGGACGAAATGGGGCCAAGGGATCATTTCGTGCACACTTGAAACGTTGATAACGGCCCCTCTGATTTCATGCTCCAGCATATAGGAGATGGCTTCCCGGCTGCCGAGAAACGCCCCGGTCAGGTTCACGTCCAGCACTTTGCGCCATTCGTCGGCGGACAGCTCCTGAGAAGGAACTTCATTCTCGATTCCCGCGTTGTTGATCATCACGTCCAGAGAATCGAAATGCTCGTGGGCGGTTTCCACCAGCTTCTTCACGTCCTCTTCTTTGGTCACGTCTCCCCGGATGGCCAGCGCTCTGCCCCCCGCGGCTTCCACTTCAGCGATCAAGGCGGGAATGTTTTCTTCATGGCTCAAGTAATTGATCAGGACATTCGCTTTCTCTTGGCCGAAACGGACCGCAGCCGCTCTTCCTATCCCCGTGGACGCTCCCGTGATGACAACCGTTTTTCCTTCCAAATCCTTGTACATGGCGGTACCTCCTTGATTTTGGAATGCGGGCCTCGCAGAAGACCTCCACCTTAATTAAACGTTTTAGAAGGAAAAAACGCATAAAAAAGAACAAACCCCGGCTGCAAGCAGCCTGGAGTTTGTTCATGAACGCTTACGGCCGTTAACCCGGCCGACGGAACTTATAAGGAAATTAGTACAGGAACGTGCGGGAGATAATAACCAGCAGAATGAACAGAACCAGAATGGCACCTACGCTCGTGCCTATGCCCCCGTATCCGCCGTAGCCTCCGCCTCCGTATCCTACTCCGCCTACTCCGCCTACTCCGCCTATTCCGCCTACTCCTCCAACATAACCCATCTTTCGTATCCCCTCTCGGTGAGTTAATGTCTTACCGTACACTATATGTAGTTCCGCTAAGATGGAGTGGATGTCAGCCCGCATTCGGTTAAATTGAGCGATACACCGTCGGTGCTGCCGTCCTCCGGGGCGTTACAAGCGCTTTTTTAACGTGAACACCGTCAGCTCGGGCCTGCACCAGAACCTGACGGGGTGCATCGTCATGCCGATGCCCCGGTTCGTGTACACGTGCAGCTTGCCGCCGCCGAGTTTGTACAAGCCGTCGACATACTTCCGTCCGTACATCGGCGTCGTAATCGCGCCGTAGAACGGCAGCCGGACCTGCCCCCCATGGCTGTGCCCGGACAACTGCATATCGACCGGCGCTTCCAGCGCGATATCCGCGAAATCCGGGGCGTGGGACAGCAGGAGCACGAAGTCGTCTCGGCGTACGCCTTTCAGCGCCCGGTTCAGATCGGGGCGGCCTTCCCACATGTCATCGACGCCGGCCACCCGGATCAGCGCCTTGTCTTTGCCGACCGCGACGGACCGGTTCGTGAGCAGCTCGAAGCCTCCCGGCTTCAGCACCTTCTCCGTCTCCCCGGGTGAGCCGTAATAATCGTGATTGCCGAGTACCGCGAATTTACCCAGCGGTGCCTTGAGTGCCGCCAATGCCTGACTGACTGCGGAAGCGTCGTACACGCGGTAATCGTACAAATCGCCGGTGAAGCACAGCAAATCCGGCTTGAGCGCGTTGATCATGTCCACAAGCTGCGGCAGATCTCCGGGCGCCAGATAGGGTCCGACGTGAACATCGCTGAACTGGACGACACGTACGCCATCGAACGCCTGCGGCAGCCGTTCCAGCTCCAGCCGGACATGCTTGGTGCGGATCCAGTGCGGTTCGGCAAACCGCGCGTATCCGTAGGAAACAAAAGGGGCTGCCAACAAAGCGCCTGCCAGAAATTTGCCTTTTGCCAGAAAGGCTCTGCGTGTCATCTTCGGATTGGGGTCCATCGTGTTTCCTTTTCCTTTCTCCGGTTTCGTTTGTACTTGATCTTAACATGTCTCCGGCCGGAAGGCCAAAAACGCAACTTTTCTTCTCCAGCACCGTTAAGGCTCCGGAAAAATCCGGTTGACAAAACCTCTTTATCCTCTTTATTGTACTAAGTGTATTACGTTAAATAGTACACTTTAAATTTTACCCGCCCTATCGACACCACGAGTTCTTCATCCTACTAACCGCCAAGAAAGGGGTGCCTCCTCCGATGATCAAAATCAACGAGCGAAGCGAACTTCCCATATACGAACAAATCATACTAGGAATGAAAGAACTCATACTCAAGGGGGCGCTGCGGCAGGGAGACCGTCTGCCCTCTGTCCGGGAACTCTCCGCCGCGGTCCTCGTCAATCCGAATACGGTCAGCAAGGCTTACCAGGAACTGGAGCGCCAGGGCATCATCGAAACGCTGCGCGGTAAAGGCACCTTTGTCGCCAAGCCATCTTCACCGGGTATGGAAAAAGAGCGCCTTGAGAAGTTCCGCTCCACTTTCCGTCAGCTTCTTGTCGAAGCCACTTATCTCGGAATCGGTGCCGACCAGATCAAAGGCTGGACCGAACAATTTTACAAAGAAATCAAGGAGTAAAGGAGTATCAATTATGCTAAACGTTGAAGCTCTCAGCAAACGCATCGACGGGCATCCTGTCCTGGAAGATATCCGGTTCGAGCTCGGCCAAGGCTCCATCGCCGCGCTCGTCGGCCGCAACGGAGCCGGCAAAACCACCCTGCTCCGGACCCTTGCCGGCATTCTGGACCCGGACCACGGAGAAGTCCGATGGGAAGGCCGTTCGATTCACGAGCATCCCGATGCCAAGCGGAATATCGTATATGTCCCCGATTCCCTTGATATGCTGGGAGGCTACACGGCCAAGGATTGCGCGGACCTTTATCGTCTTGCCTATCCCGACTTCGAGCCGGTTTATTTTGCGGACCAGCTCCGCAGATTTCATCTTCCGGAGCGCAAAAAAATCCGCACCTTCTCAAAAGGCATGAAGGCGCTTATGGGCATACTTCTCGCTTTTTCGTCGAAAGCCAGCCTCATTCTCCTCGATGAACCAACGAACGGTCTGGATTCGATCGTCCGCAAGCAGGTGCTTTCCTTCCTGGTCGAAGAAGTCGCGGGCGGGAGCACGTCCGTTCTCATTTCGTCCCATCAGTTGCAGGAACTGGAGCGCATCGCGGACACGGTCGTCATGATCCGGGAAGGAAAGCTGGAGTCCGTCTCCTCTCTGGAGGAAACCAAAGGAGCCCTGCATAAGCTGCAGGTCGTGTTCAACGGAGAGCCGCCGGGGGATTTCCTGAGTCTGCCTCAGGTGAGAGTCGCAAGCCATGTGGGCGGCGTTTATACGCTCCTCCTGCTCCAGGACGATTCGGGGCAAACTCTCCAGCATCTTCAACACCTGAATCCGCTGCTGGTCGATCGGCTTCCCATCCAATTGGAAGATGTATTTGAATACCGTCTGGGAGAGGGTGACGAACATGTTGTCTAAAGCACTGTGGAAAAAAGACTACAAGCAAGCCAAGCTGCTGCTATGGCTTATGCCTGCGGCAGGGTTTCTGTTTCTGGTTTTTAGCCGGATGAACGACTTGATTTTTAATCCAATGAACATTAAATGGAAGCTGCTTTTTATGCGTGAGCATCCGGAAAACGCCACGATATACGGAAATGAGTTTATTCACTACCGGATTGCGCTTGCCGTCCTGGCACTGGGAGCCGCGGTCCTGCTTATTGGCATGGAGCGGCGCGGCCTTCATCAGGATTTCACCTTTTCGCTGCCGTTCAAACGCACTCAAATTTACTGGAACAAATGGCTTCTGGGCATTATTTTTATCCTCGGATCGGTTCTCCTCACGAACGCACTGGATATTGTCGTGATTCTCTTATCGCCGTTCCATGACTATTTCACTCTGTCTGTCCACGTGCGTGAGATCTTTCGTTCAATCCTCATATTAACCGCTTGGTACACCATCGTCCTGTTTGCAGGAACGTTCACGGGCGGGGCTTTGACACAGATTCTTCTAGCCATAGTCGCCGGCGTGCTGCCGATGGGCCTCAAGAGTATGTTAAGTTCTTTCTTCTCCGTTTACTGGTCCGGATATAGAGAGCTATTACCCCCGGTTGTTAGATCCAATTGGCATTATTTAAACCCTCTGGTTCTAGTTACGGACAGCTGGTATCCACCGACTTCGCTTTATCTGTTCGGGATATGTGCGGTTTACATTTTAATTTTCCTGGGGGCCGGGCTTTACGCTTATTCGAAAAACAAACCGGAGAACAACGGCAAGGCCATTCTTTTTCCCCGCCTGGAACCTTACTTTTTGTGGAGCGTCGTAGTTTGCGGAGCTTGTTTTGCCGGGCTTGTCGCCAAAAATTTCACTTACGCCTACTATCAATATAAGCAAAACGGCGCGTACGATTATGCCTACTGCTTTGCTTTCCTCTTGGGCGGAGCTGCGGTTTATTTCATTCTCCGTTTCCTGCTGAAACGCCGTTTCAAATTCATTTGAAATCGACTACTGAGATAAAACGAGCACCGCAAAAACAACCGGAAACAGAAAAAACCCGCCAGCCATGCTGACGGGTTTTTCGTATGTTCGTTTTACTGCCTGTAGCGGTTATGTGTCCATCTGCTTCTTCCTGTGCCATGGCTACTATGGCGGAAAGAAACCCACTGCCGTTTCTATAGAAAATGTCGTTAGTATGCTCATATAGAAGGCTCGAAGAAACGGCCTTGTTTTCTAGTTCCTAATGATCTCTGAATAAAGAAATGACCAATTAGTGTTCCTAAAACAATGAAAGCCCTGCCTCTCTTTCATCCTTGCGGCTCCGATGACCGCGCCAGTGTGAATCAAGTAACACGGTAAACAAATTCTTAGGGTTGTTGGAATTTGATTCGGTGGAGGAATGTTATTCATAAAAGAGGAACTAAAAAAGAGGGTTTAACAATACAATTACATATTATATCATAGACGAATCATTTTTTGCAATACCCAATTTCCATCAGCTGCGCTCATCCGGTTCAAAACACGATTCAGGCGAATCCGGCTATAGCGCTGGACAAGCATGTAGGGCACATGCCTTCCCGAACATCCGGAAGGCGACGATACCGCGGCCTGTCCTACCGGCTGACCGATTTGCGGCAGCATAACCGAAAAGAGCAAGACACCCCTTTAAGGGACGCTTGCTCTTTTCGGTTTAAGCAACGGTTTCTTTTTCACGGGTCACATCCAGTACGTCCAGCAGGAACATAAAGATCGGAATCCCGATAATCAGTCCCCATACACCCATAAAATGCTCGCAGAAGATGAGGACGATAAAGGTGTAAAACACGGGCAGGTTCGTTTTGGCGGACATCAGCTTCGGATTCAGCATATAAGCTTCCAGGGCGTGCAGAACAGCGACCAGGACAAGCACATATACCACCATCATGATCCCGTCTATGCTGTAAGCAATCGTACAGAGCGGAATCAGGGATACGATGACGCCCGCCACGGGGACGAGGCCCAGCAGGAAAATCATCAGGCCGAGGCCGAACAGCTGAGGAAAACCGAGAATCCACAGCGCGATAACGGACAGAATACCATTTACGAGCGCAATGAGGAACTGAGCTTCCAGCACTTTACCGAAAGAGTGGACAAAACGGCTGCCGAAATAAGCGACCTCTTCGTAAAACGCCGCGATTTTGCTGTCTTTGAACTTCGCGGTAAAGCGGATGATCCTCGGCTTCTCGAGCAGGAAAAACAGGCTGAGGAGCAGGGCGATGAACACATGCAGAAGCACTTTTCCGATGTCGGTCACCGATTTGAACACAAAGCCGAATCCCTGATTCATATACTTCGAGAGCTCGGTCTGTTCAATGTAAGGTTTAATCAGGTTGATGATATAGCTGAGCACCTCATTGTCCTGCGGCTGCGTATAAAATTCATACAGCTGCCTGACGACCTGCGATACCTGGACGGCCACGACAGGCAAATACCTGTACATTCCCATCCCCAGCAGCGCCAGAATAACCACGTACAGAATCGCAACGATCCAGCGCCGGTCCACTCTTATATACCGGTTCAGCCTGGATGAGACGAAAGACTGCATACGATCCATCAGAAAAGCGAAGATGAACGTAAGCAGAATGAGATTGATCATACTCTGCATAGCATAAAGAATAAGGGCAAGCAGGGCGAAGATCAAAATTCTCCGGAAACCTTTGCTTTGAAAATATTGTTTGGTAAACATGTGATGGTGTGCTCCTATCCTCACAAAACTCGGGGCCTTTCCGCCCGCTCTAACTCTCTCTACTATATAACGAAAAGACGGGAATATGGTTCCGGTATTTCAGAACTTTCAGCAAAAATTGCGGGCGGCACGCCCCTGCCCTTGCGATTATGATAAAAAGTATGAAAAAGGAGGCGGTTTTATGCGGGAACTTCCTGCATTTTTGCGGCAATTGCTGCACAACGGCTGGTTCTGGGTCGCTGTGGCGGCAGGCGCGATTGCCGGAAGTTTGGGCTGGCTGCTGTACATGAGGCTCTAGTCGGCTTGTTTGCACCACGACAGCCGGAAAACGGGTATGACTCTTGCTCCTTATACATCCTGTCTAACAATCGGTTTTTCTATACCTCCGGAAAGTGAAAGTTTGATAGAATCCGAAGGTTATAAAAAAGCAGCCTGCTCCTTTTGATAAACGGGACTGGTTGTTTTTTTTGCTGCTTGTAGAGCTTAAAAGAGGCAGTGAAGCGGGTATTTTACAAATACTAAATTTACAATTTTGCCTATTTATGTTATTTTTTAAGATAGGTTGGCCAACCTACCATTTATTATAACCTGGAGGTGTCGTTTATGAAAAAAATCATTGTCCTCACGCTTCTTTTCCTGCTGACCTTAGGAGCCTCTTCCGCTTTCGCCGAAACCGAGCCTAACGATACTTACACAACCGCCAATGTTTTGTCCCAAGGGGACAACTTCGGCAAACTGAGCGGATCGCTCGACAGAGACTGGTGGACCGACCAAGTTCCGGCCGGCAGCGTACACAAAGTCACGCTCACGTCTCCTTCCAGCTATCCTTACCTCATTACGTTATATACACTGTCCCCGCTGGGTGTGCCTGTTTACCAGTCCTCCGCAAGCGGCAACGGATCGGTTACGCTGAACGGCGGCGCGTCCGGGACTACTTTTTTCGTTAAAGTGTCTCCAGCTTTCCTGAATGTCGATACAAGAAAAAATTATACGCTCAATCTGTCCACCGTCAACTAAAATCTTCCTGACGAGGGGTTCGGAAGAGCCGCTTTATCTGCAACAAAAGACCTTGAAGGATTTCCTTCAAGGTCTCTTGTTCGTGCCGGCCTACTGACGCCGGCGGTTCAAGTGAACGAACGTAACGGCAAGCGCCGCAAGAAGCACGCCCCCCTTGATGATATCGAAGGAGTAGTACGGCACGTTCAGCATCGTCAAGCCGTTGAGCAAAATGCCGATCAGCACCGCTCCGAAGAAAGTGCCGATTACATTGGGCTTGCCCGCGCCCAGGACGGAATACCCCACGAACACGGCCGCCACCGCTTCCATGAGCAGCGGAGCCCCCGCGTCGATCTGGCCCGAACCGATCCGGGCCGCATACAGGATTCCCCCTATCGCGGCGAAGAGCCCTGAGAGCACGTAGGCGGCCGTCCGGACCCGGTTTACGCCGATGCCGGACAATCGGGCGGCTTCGCGGTTTCCTCCCGTAATATAGAGCTGACGTCCCCAGCGCGTGTACGTCAAGAAAATATGGACGGCCGCCACCGCGATAATCATCAGGACGACGGGAACCGGCAGGCCGATGATTTTTCCCTGGCCCAGCCATTTGAAGCTTTCCGTCACTACACCCTTTGCCGTCGTTCCGTCGGGCATCGGCATGTTGTTGTAGACCGAGAACCCTTTGGTGTACGTCTTGTGCACCCCTGCGATGATATACATAACCGTCAGTGTGGCAAGCAGGTCGGGAATGCGCACCTTCACAATAAGGAAGGCGTTGAGCAAGCCGATTCCGATGCCGATCGCCAAGGGTACCAGCAGGACCACGATCAGGGGCTGCTCGTACCAGACCATCAGCGAAGCGGCCACGACGGTCGTAATGGAAACGGTAGAGCCGACAGACAAGTCGAATCCGTCGACAATCTGCGACAAAGTGACACCGATCGCCACAAACGTAACAATAGAAATGGAACGCAATATATCAAAAATATTATCATAACTTAAGAAGTTCGGGTTCGTAATGGAAAAAAAGACGAAAACCGCGGCGATGACGACAAGCGTCCCGTAGCGGAACGAAACGTCCAGTGCTTTATCTTTCAACGTGTTCGGCCTCCCCTGCGCTGGCATAAGATAAAATGGCTTCCGCCGTGGCTTCTTCGCGGCTGAGCTCGCCTGTGATCCGGCCGTAGCTCATCACGAGAATCCGGTCGGCGATCCCCAGAATTTCGGCGATTTCGCAGGACAGGTAGATAACGCCCTTGCCCTCCTGCGCCAGCTGTCCGATCAGCCGGAAAATGTCGCTCTTCGCGCCGACATCCACGCCCTTCGTCGGCTCGTCGAACATGTACACCGAAGCGTCCGTCGGCAGCCACTTGCCTACGGCCACCTTCTGCTGGTTGCCGCCGCTCAGGTGCTTCACCGGCCGCTCCGGCTGCGTCGGCTTCACCCCGAGCTGGCCGATCAGCCGCTCGGCGTGGCCGCGCTCCTCGCGCCGGCGGATGAATCCGCCGGCGCTCAGGCTCCGGAGAATCGGCAGCGACAAGTTGCGCTGGACCGATTCCTCCACAAGCACGCCCTGCTTGCGCCGCTCCTCCGGCACAAGCACCACGCCTGCGCGGACGGCATCCTCCGGCTCGGAGAGCCGCAGGCGTTTGCCGCGCAGGGAGACTTCGCCGCCGTCGGCGCGGTCGGCTCCGAAGAGCAGCCGGCTCAGCTCGGTTTTGCCGGCGCCGACCAGGCCCACGATGCCGAGGATTTCGCCCTCGCGGAGCGTGAAATCGACCCCGCGCACCTTCGTTCCGCGGCGCAGCCCCCGGACCTCCAGCACCGTCCCGCCCAGGTCCGCCGGCAGCTTGGGAAACTCCTCGGCGAACGTCTTGCCGAGCATCGTTTCAATGATTTCGCCGTGGCTGGTGCCCTGGGCGGCCTTCGTCAGCACGCGGCTTCCGTCCCGCATGACCGTGATTCGGTCGCACAGCCGGGTCACTTCCGCAAGCCGGTGCGAAATAAATACGCAGCCGACGCCGTTTGCCTTCAGCCGTTCCATAATCGCAAATAGCTGCTCCGATTCTTCTAGGCTGAGGGGAGCCGTCGGCTCGTCGAAAATGACGCACTTCGCCGCATGAGCCACCGCCCGTGCGATGAGCACAAGCTGCTTCTGCGCGATGGTCAGCTGCGACGCCTTCAGCTTCACCGGGATGTCCGAACCCATCGAGGCGAGGATTCTCGCCGCTTCCCGGTTCAGGGTGCCCCAGCGGAGCCAGGCGCTCCCGTGCGCGACGCTGTCCAGCAGCACGTTCTCCGCCACCGTGAGCTCCGGAACGAGTGCGGTGTCGACTTCTTGATACACACAGAAGATCCCCTGGCGCATCGCATCCTTGGGCGACGAAATCGTCACGGCCTCCCCGTCGATTTCGATCGTTCCCCCATCGGCGGTATAAGCGCCGGACAAAATCTTCATGAGCGTGCTTTTTCCCGCCCCGTTGGCCCCCAGAAGCCCGTGAATTTCTCCGCCTTTTACTTCAAAATCCACTTCCGATAAGGCTTTTACGCCCGGAAATGTTTTCGTTATGCCGTTCATCCGCAGCACGGATAGTGAAGTCGTCGTCATGATGAACCGTACTCCTCCCCGAACTTTCAAAATCCCATCGTCAACAACCCGATGGGATTTCGCGTATTTTTCTTATTTGCCTGACTGTTTCTCGGCTTCCTTAAGCCAGTCGGTATAGCCCTGCTGGCTGTTGCCCCAGCCTTTCACGTACTGGCTGAGTTCCGCCGTCGTTACTTTCTTGTCTTTCGGCAGCTCGTCGCGGGAGACGAATACCGGCTCCAGGATGACTTTCTCCGGAGTCTGATCTCCGTGAAGCTTCTGATACAGGTAACGGACTTGAATGCGTCCGATATCTTTCGGATCGACGGCGGCCGAAGCTACCCAGGAGCTGTTCGCATCCTGAATGAGCTGAAGGTCTTCGTCGCTCATGTCGATGCCGTAGACTTTGATTTCCGTGCGGCCCGCCTGCTGAATGGCGCGCGTTGCGCCTTTGGCGAACTCGTCCCACGCCGCCCAGACGGCCGTAATATCGCCTTTGTTCGGATATTTTTTCAAAATCGCTTCCATTTGCGCCTGCGTATCCAAAGCCGGGTTCTGCGCGTTGCCGAACGCCGCGACTTCTTTAATGTCTTTGTTCTTATCCAAGAACGCTTTGTAAGCGATCTGGCGGCTCTCCATCGGAGGGAAACCCGCTACCCATACTTTGACGATGTTGCCCTTGCCTCCGGCGTCTTTACCAAGCTGCTCCAGCGTCAGTTCGGCCAGCTTCTGATCGTTCTGCTCCAGTGCCACGATGCCGGGTCCTTTGACGTTGGAATCGAACGCGACGATCGGAATTTTCTTCTCCACGGCTTTATTGATTCCGTTCTGAAGGGCATCCGGTGTTCCGTGATCGAGCAGAATACCATCGAATTTCTGATTGACGGCCGCATCGAGGTTGGAGGCCATCTTCGTCAGATCGCCGTCCGCAGGAATCACCGTTACCGTACCGCCAAGCTTGGTAACCTGCTCCTTCACGCCTTCCACGTATTGAGCCGAGAATGTTCCGAGATTCTGACGCATAATCAGCGCGACTTTCTTGCCCGCCAGGGCATTTGCTTTATCTCCGCCAGCCGGCGAGGCGCCAGGTGTCTGCGCAGCCGATCCCGTAGTTGTCTCCGTGTTTGCTTTGCCGCATGCCGCCACCAGACCGACGATGAGAATCATCATAGTGAAAACATGGACAACTTTGCGTATCCCTTTCATAGTTCCATCTCCCCCGTTGTTCATTTTCTGTGTAAAAGATTCTGTTTAATCCAAGTATTCCAGTTGGATTAAGGCATATCATACTGTACGTCCTTCTTTTCGTCAACGAAAATTTTAGGCGCACTTGCGCAGGTTCCGAGGCGCCCTTTTTGCGCGCAAACTAAAAAAGCTCTCAGCCCGGATAACATTCCGGACTAAGAGCCTGGCTTATTTACGGCCGAAATCGGCCTTGATTTCGCCCCACTTTTTAGTATCCCATTTGACGATTTTATTGGTATATGTGTTGGTGCGGACCCACTGGAGCGCGCGGTCTACCAAGGTCCATATTTCTTCGGTCGAAGCGTCCCTGACCAGATTGGAAGCGACCTCTTTTTTGCGGAGCCAGCTGAGGGCCGTCATCGAATCCGTATAAATGGTCTTGCTGCTTCCCAGCTTCTGCAGATAGGCCAGAGCATGAACGATGGCGAGAAACTCCCCCATATTGTTCGTCCCTTTGGAAATCGGTCCCCTGTAGAAAATCACTTCGCCCGTCTTCGTATCCACGCCTTTGTATTCCACGATTCCGGGATTGCCGGAACAGCCCACATCGACGGAAATGCTGTCGTAATCCACCTCCGGAGGCGCCTCGGATTTCCCCGAAGCTCCCGCTCCCGCGGACTTTTTCTTCGCTCCGAAATCGAGCGACTTCTGCCAGCCGCGTTCGAAAGCGGCCCGCGCCTCGGCTTCCGTCGGATACGACTTGTATTTGGCCTGCGGGAACGCATCGGTCTGCTCCTTGCACTGGGCCCAAGTCGAATAAATTCCCGGGGTTCTGCCCACCCATACCACATAAAACTTTTTCTCGGCCATACTTCCCTTCCTTTCCATGCAAAGGGGTCGTTCCGGACAACGTGCGTATCTGTCCGATCCCCGGCCTATAGTTTATCACAAAATGACAGAGCTCCGCCCGTTCATAAAGCCTCCTTGCCGCTCTTCGTAAAGACCCTCTTTTCTTTTCCTTTTTTGACGCTTTCGACTTTTTCTACCTATTTATACACCTCTATCCAGACTCTTTTCGACAAGTTAAAATATTTTTTTCTGGCATGAGTATTTTTAACAAAACGGTTCATACTACCCATTACCGAAGGAGGTGATATCAATGGGTGCAGGACAATCCCGCAGCAGCAACACACTGGTTGTTCCACAAGCTAACCAAGCTTTGGACCAACTGAAATACGAAGTCGCTCAAGAGCTTGGTATTCAAATCCCTCAAGACGGCTACTACGGTTACATGGCTACTCGCGACACAGGCGCGATCGGTGGACACATCACTCGCAGACTGGTTCAAATCGCCGAGCAACAGCTGGCAGGCAAATTGGGACGTTAATCGTCTGATTCAAACATACTTAAGCACGACCAAAAAAGGTGGCCGAAATAGCCACCTTTTTGCTTGTTTTAAACGTATTTATCCGCGGATGAGGCTGGACATGTTATAGTTCGATTCGAACATGACGCTGGCATACAGCGTTTCTTTCTTTACCGTGAAATCAAACGTAATTTCCCCGTGCGTCCAATTCACTTTGTACTTCAGGGAATCCAGCGCCAGCTTCCGGAAAGCCTGCCACTGGGATTCCGCCAGACCCGTCCCGCTCTTCTGCACAACCCCGTCCCTTCCTTCGAGAGGATTATGCCGGACACCGAACTTTCCGACCGCATTGTTGCGGATCTGCAAAAAGACCGTTCCCGAGTTTAACTCGCTCAATTCCTGCCGAAGCTCGGTAAATACAATTTCAACCTGACGCACCAATGAAATCGGTTCAATAATCATCATTTTCCCCCTAATGTCCCTCTTAAAATGGTATGAATTTGTATGTTCTAGGTATGTAGCCACAGTATAATGTGTCTTTAGAGCTAATACAACAAAATTTTACATTACTTTTATTTTTTTCAACCCTTTTCCCGCCAAAATCCGCCTAATAGTCACATTTCCTATGATTTTTTCCTATGAAAATTGAGGAAATTTTTATCTTAGGTCCTATATTTCCATTTCTTTTCTAGGTCTTTTCACTCACCTTTTTTACGCGAAATAAAACTATAGACCCTTATAAAACACGGTGATATAATGGCGGCAGGAAATATGTTACATTTTGAATTTACTCTGTCTATAGGAGCGTTAAGTATGAAGAACTGGTCGTCTCTCTCCTTCAAAAGCAAGCTGCTGGCCGGCTGTTACGGCTTGATCGCCGTTTATTCCGCGGCGCTGCTTCTCCTTCTCCTGCTTCCGGGTTCCAACCGCTTGATCGGCTTTATTTTTCTCGCGGTTATGCTGGCTGCAAGTTTCCCTTTCGTTCGCTGGTTCGAGAGAGCGCTTACAGAACCTGTCGAAGACCTTACTCGCGCGGCTCTCAACATCTCCAAAGGCGACTTCTCCCGCAAGGTGGATGCGGCAACGGACGATGCCTTGGGCGATCTCGGACGTTCCTTCAACAGCATGATCGACAAGCTGCGCGGCATTTTGGGCGAAACCGGAGCCATCACGAGACAAGTCGCCGATACGAGCCAAAGCATCTATTCCCAGAACTTGCAGCTCAAGGACGTTCTTCAGCAGGTGACGGTTTCCGCCCAGGAGCTTGCCTCGGGAGCCGGACAGATTTCGGAAGAAGTCTCCACCATTTCCGTCTCTACGAAAGATATCGAGCAGAAGGTTTCGAACTTTGCGGGGTCGACCAAAACGATGAATGCCCGTTCGGAGCAGATGCTGTCGCTCGTCGACAAAGGCCGTGAGGCTGTCGAAATACAGGGGCAGGGCATGAAAAGAAATGTCGAAGCCACCGCGCGCGTTTCCGACACGATTCGCACACTTGCGGAACAAACGGCAGGAATCTCCAAAATCACCAAGGCGATCTCGGAAATTGCCGAACAAACCAACCTATTGTCGCTGAACGCGTCAATAGAAGCGGCAAGAGCGGGGGAACAGGGACGGGGATTTGCCGTAGTTGCGCAGGAGGTGAGGAAGCTGGCCGAAGAAGCGACGACCCAGACGCGGGAAGTGTTCGGGCTGGTGACGGCCATCGAATCCGGCATTCGCCAGGCGCTGTCTCATATTGAAGTAAATGAGGAAGCCGTCGGCAGACAGACGGAGCTGATCCGGGATACCGAAGCCGTGTTCTCCGATATTTTTAACGCCGTCCGTTTTATTTCCGACCGGATCGGAGAATTTGCCGGAGAGAGCGACCATATGCTGGCAAGCGCACGTCAAATTTCCGCAACGATGGAGAACATCTCCGCCATTACCGAGCAGTCCGCTGCGGGAACGGAGGAAGTGTCCGCTTCGATGAACGAGCAGATCAGCGGCGTTCTCGAAATGGTGAGCCGGTGCGAACAAATGACACGTTCCGTCAAACAGTTGGAGCAGACGATACAAATATTTAAATTTTGAGTTAAAATAGAGATTTGGCCGAGCACAAAACCGGGCCTGGGATACAGCGGCGGTGTAATGACAGCAGCAAAAGTCATCTTGAGAAAGTTTCATTCCGGTCCGCCGGTGTGTTCATGTAAAAAGAACCTTCGCCTCCACAAATTGTGGATTTGAAGGTTCTTTTGGCTGTAATGAACGGTTTTACTTTACTTCACTTTGCCTTCCGTCAGGCGCATGAATTCGTTCACGTCTTCGATAACGGTATCGACCGCGCTCTGCCAGAAATCCGGCTGGGTCAGATCGACGCCGAGGTGCTTATGAGCCAGCTCTTCGACCGTCATGCTGCCGGTATCCCGGAGAAGCGCCGCGTATTTGTCCTCGAACGCGGTCCCTTCTTCGAGCGCACGCGCATAAATGCCCGCGCTGAACAGGAAACCGAACGTATACGGGAAGTTGTAGAACGGCACATCCGTCGCGTAAAAGTGCAGTTTCGCCGCCCAGAAATGAGGGTGATAAGCGCTGAGCGAATCGTTGAACGCTTCTTTCTGCGCCTGGACCATCAGCTCGCTGAGGCGGTCTGCGCTTACGAGACCTTTGCGGCGCTCGTCGTAGAAGTTGGTCTCGAAAATAAACCGGGCGTGAATGTTCATGAAGAACGCGACCGCGCGCTGAATTTTGTCTTCCAGCAGGACGATGCGCTCGTCGTCGCTGACAGCCGCTTTTACAGCCGCGTCGGACACGATCAGCTCCGCGAAGGTGGAAGCCGTCTCGGCCACGTTCATGGCGTATTCCTGGGCCAGCGCCGGCATATCATCCATCAGATACTGATGGAAGCCGTGGCCGAGCTCGTGAGCGAGCGTGGACAGGTTGTTCAGTGTTCCGCTGTAGGTCATGAAAATACGCGTCTGCTTCGCCAGCGGGAACGACGTACAGAAGCCGCCCGGACGCTTGCCTGCGCGGTCTTCCGCTTCGATCCAGCGGTTCTCGAACGCTTCCGCGGCATAATCCGCCAGACGCGGGCTAAAGTCGCGGAACTGGTCGACGATCAGCTTGGCGCCTTCGTCGTAGCCGACGGTCTTCGTTCCGCCTTCCAGAGGGGCGTCCACATCCGCCCACGCCAGCTTTTCAAGGCCCAGCAGCTGTGCTTTGCGGTTCAGATAATCGACGAGCACGCCCTTATTGCGGGTAATGACGTCCCACATCACATCGAGCGTCTGCTTGCTCATACGGTTGATTTCAAGCGGTTCTTTATGTACGGAATCCCAGCCGCGCTGTTTGTAAACCTGCAGCCTGAAGCCGGCGATATGGTTAAGAGCCTCCGCCGCAAAGTCGGCTTTCTCGGCCCATGCCTCTTCCCACTGGTTGAAAAGCTCGGTGCGCTTCGCAAGCTCCGGCGTATGCAGGCGGTTAAAGGCCTGGCCCGCCGACAGCTCCTGGCGCTCGCCGTTTTCTTCCACCACCATGCGGAACTGGCTCACCGTCGTGTTGTAAAGGTCGTTCCAGCCGTGATAGCCGTCAACGGCCAAGTCGCTGATCAGCGCTTCCTGCTCCGGCGGAAGCTTCTCTTTCGCCTGCGCTCTGCGCTCGTTCAGGGAAAACGCGATCTCGCGGAGACCTTCCTGCTCAAGCAGAGCGCTCCAGACGTCATCCGGCGTTCCCGTGATCACAGGGTCAAGACGGGTCAGGGATGCCAGGAAATCGGCATAGAGCGTTTTCACTTTACCGCCGAGCTGGACGGCTTTCTTATCCTTCTGATTATCGGCCGCGAGGCAGCCTACGAATGAATCCGCTTCACGAATCCGTTTTAAGATGCCCTGATACTGATCTATTAGCGCCTTAAAGTCAGCCGAATCGCCGGCGGTTTGAGGGGACGACGCTTTCTCGAGACTGGCGCGGAATGCGGCGATATCGCCGTCCAGGTCGTTCAGAAACGAGGCAAACTGGGGAGATTCGCTGCCGCCCGGGAAAAATACGTCCAGATCCCAAGTCTGATTCAACGGTGTATGCATGTGTAATCCACCTTTCCGATTAGAGGGTAAAGAGCAAATTGACCTACGGTAACATTAAACCATAAACCTCCTTCAAACAAAAGAAGGGTCTTCCGCCTTGTTGTGAGAGGACCCCTGATAGGATACAGTATGGAAGAGGGACCGTTTATTCACCCAATTGCTTCTTCCTAAGAAATATGCTATCAATAGATAAAAAGAACCATTTTTCCCGAAGAAAGGATAGGTCTAATGAAACCCTTGAACATTTCTCCGGACACGGCGGTGAAGCTTGCCAAGCACCTGGGCGTACCGCTCGAGCACCTGATGCACATGCCCCAGCATATTCTGCTGCAAAAGCTGGCCGAGCTCGCTTCGTCCAAGCCCGATGAGGATCCGGCACCGGATTCCGAAAGTGAAACGAAGTAAAATGATGCTTCCTTTTAGTCATACATGGCCTTATGAAACCGTTTTGAAAGATATTTATGTAGCCGAATGCCCGTTCTGCAGCCAATCTAACGTTCTCCTGCCTTTAAGGACTAAAGACTTACTTCCGATCCATGAAGGCAAGAAAAGACTTCTTGTGTTTCCCTGCTGCCGTGAGAAAGTGACGCTGGTGGACACGGACACGGATTATTTGCTTGCGGACCGGCCTTTCAGAAAACGGTAAGACGAGCCATCCATTGCAATAACGAGGAGTGGTTCCGCTTGAGTGAATATCTGGTTGCCCTCACCATTGCTTGTACCCTGGTCACCCTCAGCTATCTGGCGCTGAAAATACAGCGCATGCATTTTTTTGAAAATTATGAAAAAATAGCTTCACCCGTACTGACCGGCCTGGCCTGCATTTTGCTGATGCAGCAGCCGCTCTCGCTGGATACGGGCGCCGTAGACCTGCGCTACCTTCCCGTCGTCATGGCAGGGCTCCGCTACGGGCTCGGCAACGCCTTGTTCTCCACCCTGCTCCCCACGCTCTACTGTTTCTTGACGGCGGAAGATTCCATGTGGGTCATGCAAACGCTGCAGAGTCTGATTATCCCGGCTGTTCTCAGTTCGGGCTTTCATCGTTCGGAATTCAGGACCGGCAGCAAACCGATTCCGATCTGGGCCGGCTTGAAAATCAGCGTGCTCCTGTTCCTGACCCAAGTCGTCATTTACGCGGCCGTTCATACGGGAAGGCACGCCCTGAGCGAATCGTACCCGCTGTTGTTTATGTCCGTCGTGTCGGCTGTCTCCGTCTGCCTCCTGATCGGGATGAGCAACGACGAAAACGCCAAGTGGCTGACCCAGCGCAAGCTCGAGATGAAAGCAAGCCAGGATCTGCTTACGGGGCTCCCGAATCTGAGGAGCTTTTTTGAAATAGCGGGACGTACGCTCGGGTTCCGTGCGGTTTCCATTTTTATGATCGACATCGACAATTTCAAGCAATATAACGACTGCTGGGGCCACCTTCACGGGGATCAGCTTCTCCGGGAAACGGGACGCCTGCTCAAGAATGTGGTCGCAGAGCACGATTATATCGCCCGTTACGGGGGCGAAGAATTCATCCTTATGAGCACGGAGACCGATCCCGTCAAGCTGCGGGAGTATGCCGAGAAAATCCGGCTTGCCGTTGCGGCTTATCCGTTCGAGCATGCGGAAACGACGCCCGTCACCGTTTCGATCGGCATCTCTGCCGCCGCGGATGCAGCTGCGGATCTGCAGCTGCTGATCGATGAAGCGGACCGTGCCCTGTATATTTCCAAAAATACGGGTAAAAACAGGATTACCCTGTGCAGCGAATCTCCGGAGCCTGCGCTCCTGGAACAACAAAACGCTTATTGAAGTACCATGCGAAAGAGAGCATGCGTGTTTCAATAAGCGTTTTGAAATTTTAGGGGGCTAGAGGAGCATTCCTGCCGGACGTGTCCTTCCCCTTATTCCTGATTCACGAAATGATAGGCCGGCGCCTGCAATCTCGCAAGCAGAATCCCCGCCAAGTCATCGGGAATACCGATTTCCCGGGCAGCCTCGCGCATGCAGGACAGCCAGGCATCCGCCCTGTCTCTCGTAACGGGAAAAGGCATATGGCGCGCCCGCATCATCGGATGTCCGTGCTCCATCGTATAAAGCATGGGCCCTCCGAAAAATTGGGTGAGAAACTGTATTTGTTTCTCCATCACCGGACGGATATCTTCCGGAAATAGAGGACCGAGCAGCGGATTCTCCTGCACCTTCGGATAGAAGGCTTCCACCAGCCTGCGAAGGACAGGCTCCCCGCCCATGCGCTCGTACAGCGTTGACGTTGAATCATCGATATTCATGCTGAGGTCATCCTTTGGCAACTAAAATCGTCGGCGCAGAACAACCTGAGGACATCGGCGCTAAACAGACCTGACTGCTCGGCTCAATATCCTTCCAGATCGTCTTCCGCCGCATTTATAAGGGCTTCCCTTATCACGTAAACAAAAAAGCATACCAGCAGTCCAGAAATTACTCCAGCCATAAGTTTCACTCCCACGGTTACAGGATGAAAAACCAGGTTTAGTACCATTGTACCATACTTAAGTTCAACTTCCAGTGTTTTCGAAAAACTAAGTATACGCTTACAAAAACATGTTTCTCTCCCTGCGCACATATACGTTAGGGAGGAGGTGTACAAACCCCATGTCGAGACGTTCCGTCTTTACCCTTATTCCTTTGTGTGTCCTGATCATCGGTATCGCTGCGCTTATGGTTGCCTATCCCCGCGAAAGTCTCGCGGCTGCGGTTCACGGCGTCGCCATCTGGTGGGGCGTGCTCTTTCCCGCCTTATTCCCTTTCTTCGTTATTTCCGAGGTGCTTCTCGGATTCGGAATCGTCCACTTCTTCGGAATGATCTTCGATCCCATGATGCGTCCCGTTTTTCGCATACCCGGAATCGGCGGATTCGTGGTGGCCATGGGCTTCGCCTCCGGCTATCCGGTCGGAGCGAAGCTGACTTCGCAGCTCTGGAAGGACAGGCTCGTCAACCGGGAGGAAGGCGAGCGCCTTGTCGCCTTCACGACGAGCTCCGATCCCATCTTCCTCATCGGAGCCGTCTGCGTCGGCTTCTTCCATGACGCTTCCCTCGCCGCCGTGCTCGCGGCCGCCCATTACGGGGGCGCCCTGCTTGTCGGCTTTCTGATGCGGTTCCATGGAAGAGGGGCTCCTTCAACGCCCGCTCCGCGTGCTGCCGCAGGCAATCGTTCGTCCGTCTGGGCCCGCGCCTTCAAAGCGATGCACAAGGCACGTCTGGAAGACGGACGGCCTTTCGGCACTTTGCTGGCCCAAGGGGTTCGGAATTCGCTGAACCTGATTTTTCTGCTGGGCAGCCTCGTCGTTTTTTTCTCCGTCGTACTTGAAATGCTAACCCTGAGCGGTGTCATTCACATGCTCTCCGGGCTGCTGCGCATGTTCCTGAGCGTGCTTCAACTCCCCCCGACCCTCTCAGATGCGCTGATCGGAGGCACGTTCGAAGTTACGCTCGGCGCCAAAGCGGCAGGCAGCATGGGTGATTCGACCCTGCTCGTATTCAAGACAGCCGCGGCCGCCTTCATTCTTTCCTGGGGAGGGCTATCCGTTCATGCCCAGATCGTGAGCGTCCTGAGCCAGACGAACATGCGTTACGCGCCATTTTTGACGGCCCGCATTCTGCATAGTTTACTCGCTTCGCTGCTTGTGTTTGTGCTGTGGAAACCGATGCGGCCCATCGGGGTTCTTCTGGAGAATACCCTGCCTGCCGGAAAATTCGGAACGGACGGCGGTACCGGGTGGCTGACGCTTTTTCCGCTCGCTTTCGTTGTCTTCGCCGGTTCCCTGTTCATTTTATTCTCGCTTTATCTTCTTCACTCCTTCCTGAAACGAACTGTTTGAAAGAATATTCTGTCAATTCATCTTATGAATCGGCCTTGCAAAAAGTGAACGGTCAGCCGAAGCCTCGGCAGCCTCGCCGCATCGTATGAAGCCTCAGCCTTCGGCGCGAAAACGGCGAATTATGGGCGTCCGGGCAAATAAGCATCCCCGCCGCTGCTCTTTCCAGTAAAGCTTTACAGGGTCTAAGCATTGTGTTATCGGCCGTAATTGATTATTATGAGAAAAGAAGGTTCGTTATGAATGAGTGTACCTAATCTGGATGCCGCCGCACGGAACCATGGTGATAATGATGAATTGGACGTATGCGCTGACCCAACATATTCTCGTACCGAAAACGGAATGCAAGCTGATCATTGTCGGAGAAACCGCCGATGGTCAGCCCTTTTGCTTGGAAACCCGCGTGTTTTTGCGGGAAGCCGGCTTGGACTTTTTTTCGGTGCATGTATATTTTGACCTCGCCAATCCGCTTGATAAGCTGGAGCAGATTTCTTTTATCGAATTCTCCTTCCAGGATCAGGGGATCAATTACTATTCTTTTGTCGATCTTGTACAGCTTGACCCGGGAGTCTCCTCTTGCGTGCTGAAGCTCGTCTCTCCGCAGGAGCTGTACTCCTATCAGAACCGCAGGCACTGCAGGAAGCCTCTGCCTCCGCACACGAACGCCACGTGCCGTGTGATCGGAGCCCGGCAGCGTTCCGCCGAGGAAACGCCCGCCTTTGTAGGGCAGCTTCTGGAAATCAGCCGAAGCGGCACTTCTATGATCACTCCGCACAGGATGATCGAATCCCTAATGTTGGAATTATCCTTCCATTTGCCTGAAGTTGAAGCTCCGCTTCTCCTGACAGGCGAAGTTCGGAGCAGCACGCCCTTCAGCAGCGATTCTTATCGCGTCGGCATTGAATTTCATGACGTTCCGCTTTCGTCATTGAATCTCATTGATACCTATTGCGAACAAACATCTTCTTAGGAGGAACCGTGTTGAAATATTTCTTAGTGCAGCGTCAGGATGATGTATCCGCCGGACTGGCCCGCCGTTTTCACGAATTGGCCGGACAATACGGCATGGAGCTCGACGAACAGGAACCCGAGGTTGTTGTATCCATAGGCGGGGACGGCACCATGCTGATCGCCTTCCACCAATTTGCGGATAAGCTGGACCGTATTTCTTTTGTGGGCATTCATACCGGGCATCTCGGTTTTTTTGCCGACTGGAAACCCGATCAGCTCGATTACCTGGTAGAGCTTATGCATAACGGAGAAATCAATCAGGACATGCGCATTGTTCAATACCCTATTCTGGAAATTGAAATTCATTCTTCCCAAGGTGTAGAACAGCGCCTGGCTTTAAATGAATTCACGTTAAAAGGAATCGAGAACACGCTTGTCGCCCAAGTCGACATCAACGATGAAATGTTCGAGATGTTCCGCGGAGACGGCATTTGCGTGTCCACTCCATCGGGCAGCACCGCTTACAACAAAAGTTTGGGCGGCGCCATCGTGCATCCGTCTCTGGCCGCTATCCAGATTGCCGAGATTGCGTCCATCAACAACCGCGTCTACCGGACGCTCGGCTCGCCGATGCTGCTTCCGATGCATCACCACTGCGACATTTATCCCAAATCGAAGCACCCGGTTTACCTGGCGTTCGATTATCAATATGTGCAGCGCAGCGATGTGGAGTCGATCCGGTGCCGGGTGAGCCCGAACCTGAAGGTGAAATTCGCCCGCTACCGCCCGTTCCCGTTCTGGAACCGGGTCCGCGAAGCGTTCATCGGCCAAGAATTTCAATAATGTGTTTTACGGGTGCCCCAGACGGCTCCCGCAAATAGCGAACGGGACGTTCCCGGCAATCTTATGCTGCCGAGACGTCCCGTTTTTTTGTGCTGGGTTACGGGTTACGGGTTACGGGTTACGGGTTACGGGTTACGGGTTACGGTTGCGTACTCCCCTCACTCGGTTTTACCATGATCCGCAAGCCTGCCGGTTCCCTCTGACGCGATTTCACGCGACCGTTCTATAATCCCCGCCGGCATTCCCAGCTTTTGCGCGATCAGAAACGCATAGCTCCGGCCGGCCTCCCCTATACGCAGCCGGTAGAGAGGCTGAAGCGTTGCCGGGTCAAACTCCATCCGGGCATTCTCAAAGCCGTCCGCCGCTTCCGCGAAATTTTTGATTTCGTTAAAATGGGTCGTAACCGTAACCGTCGCTCCCCTTCTCTGAAGCTCCTCCAGTATGGCCACCGACAGAGCGACTCCTTCGCCCGGGTCGGTTCCCGTCGCCATTTCATCGATGAGGACCAGCGTCGACCGATCTGCCCTCTCTAAGATCTCCATCATGTTGCGGATATGAGCCGAAAACGTACTGAGGTTATTTTCAAGACTTTGACCGTCTCCGATGTCCACGGCTATTTGCGTAAATACCGCCAAGGTACTTCCTTCCGCAGCCGGCACGAGCAGACCGGATTGGGCCATTAGCGTCAGAAGCCCGACGGTTTTGAGCGTGAGCGTTTTCCCGCCCGTATTGGGGCCGGTTATGATCAGAGAATTGTAGGCTTCTCCGATGGCAAAATGCAGAGGCACCATCCGGTTTCCAAGCAGTGGATGCCGCGCGTCGCGGAGGTCGATTTTACCCTCCCCGCTTAATTTCACGTTCGTCCCTCCGATTTCCAGACCGTACTTCGCCTTTGCAAACAGAAAATCATAAATACCGACCTGCTCGACGTTTTTGCGAAAAGCATCCCTGTTCTCTTCCACCATGGCCGTCAGCCCGCTCAAAATTTTCATTTCTTCGTCGGCTTCCTCCCTTCGTAGAGAAGAAAGCTGGCTTTGAAGCTCCACGATCTCGTGAGGCTCCATATACACGGTTTGGCCGCTTGCCGACTCATCCAGTACCGATCCCTTTACCAGCTTCCGGTGTTCCTTCTTGATGGGCAACACATAGTGCCCTCCCCGCATGCTGATCAGGTTTTCCTGCATAACGGACCGGTATCTGTTAGCCAGAGAAGCCAGCTTACTCTTAAGCCGTTCTTCGGCGGTTGCCTTCTTTTTGCGGATTTTCAACAGCTCCTTGCTTGCCGTATCCAGGATCGCTCCGCTGCGGATACATCGTTCGATCTCTGCCTGCAGCGCGGGGAGGTCGTTCATTTCGGCTGTGTACATGTTTACGAGCGGAGCCGCTTGAGCATGAGACCTCATATAGCGAATAAGCTGGGTACAGCTGTAGAGAAACTGCGCGATATCGCAAAAATTCCGTTCGCTGAAAATATAGCCGGATCCAAGCAGATCCATAATGTCCCGTATGCCTTCCAGGGAGGGGATAGGAGCTCCGCGGCCTCGCTCCAGCAGCTTCTTGGCTTGCTCCGTCTCGTCGAGACGGCTTCGGATTTCCTCTTTACCGGTCATGGGCATCATACTCTCGACCCGCTCTTTTCCCAGATAGGAAATAGCATATTCCAGCAGGTGTTGTTTAATAAACTCGTAGTTCAACCGTTTTAACGTGTTTGGATTCATGGTCTTTCTCTCCTTTTAATGGGTAATAAAAAAAGACGAAGAATGAGCATGCTCATTCTCCGCCTCTTCAGAAACCGGCTTTTATGAGAGCTAACTAAAAAAACCGTGCTTTTAAGAAAGCACGGAATAAGCTCAAAGCCGGGTATGCACCTGGGGCGATGATTGATTTCCGCTGTTCTTAACTAATCCACTGGAATCCGGTACGCGCAACAAAATAAACATCGCCTTGAGCGACATTTAGCCTGCACGGTACGTAGTCGAACTCCGGTTATGGAATTGTTTAGTTAAGAACGGACACCGACATCAAAATTTCCCCTTTTGTAAGAAGTTACCTCTTAATTATAACCAGCGCTCCGATGGCAAGTCAATACGATATCCGCCCCCTCGAAAAAAAGCCCGCACCGATTCAACCTAAAATCCTGAGGGTAAGGATGTCTTGTAACATTATACTAACCTTATACAAGGAGGCGTTAACGATGACAGAACAAAATCATATGGTCGACAAAAACGGAACTTTGGATACAGGTAAAGTGAATGATGTCATGAATCGCATGGATACGGGTGAGAAAGATCAGATTCTGAAAAACTTCGATGAGTTCAAATCTTACCTCGGAAGCCGCGTCCATCTGGGTGAAAGCCTCGGTCTGGGTGAAGAGCAGCTCGCCAAAACGGCCGAGAAAGTAGCAGGCTACCTGGCTGCTCACGAGGAACCCCGCAATGCGGAGGAAAATCTGCTCAGAGAGCTCTGGAATGTAGGCCGCGATGAAGAGCGTCATATGCTCGCTCACATGCTGGTCCGCCTGGCTCAAAAAGCGAACAAAGCAAACTGATTGTTGCCGGACATGCCCTTTGCCGGAAGGGCTCACATATAAAAACCCTCTGTTTGTCCTTATGCATAAATAAGGAGGAACAGAGGGTTTTGCTTTTGCTTGGTAATCTGAATTATTCGGAAGATTCCGGACCGGTTTGCGGAGCCGGAGTTTCGGCCGCTTGGGAAGGCTTAGGACGGTTGTTGTTCTGGTTGTTGTTCTGGTTGTTGTTCTGGTTGTTGTTCTGG
>NZ_KE150412.1:1790205-1828906 GCF_000411255.1 Paenibacillus sp. HGH0039
GGTTGTTGTTCTGGTTGTTGTTCTGGTTGTTGTTCTGGTTGTTGTTCTGGCCCTGGCCGCCGCCCTGACGCTGATTGTGCGGCTTGCCGTCGGTCGAACGCTCACCGCGCTGCTGATCCCCGCGGGGCTGTCTGGGCGGACGCGGTTTGCCCTGCTTCTGGGAAACCTGGGCATCCGCACGGCCGCCGTCCTGCTGGCGCTGGGAGCGGTTCGAAGAACCTCTCTGCTCCTGCCGGGATTCCCTAGCCTCCTGCTTATGGTCGGCACGCGGCTCCCGGGTATCGCTTTTGCCTTCACGGGACTCCTGCTTGGCCTCCGCTCTGGAAGCACCCTGTCCCTGGCCCTGATGTCTGGAAGGCTTGGGAGTTCCCTCCGCCGCAGCTTCTTCCTCCGTCTGTTCGGGCGGGGTATGCTTGCCCGGAAGCTTTTCAAGAATAAAATAAGCGCATCCGAAGTTGCAGTATTCGTTCAAATAATCCTGAAGATAGACAATCGAAGATTCCTTGCCCGCTTTGCTGTGATTCTCACGGAAAAATCCTCTGAGGCGCAGCTGATTATAGCCCCAGTCACCCACTATATAATCGTAACGTTCGAGCACTTCGCTGTAACGGTCCCGGAAAACTTCCTGATTCCAACCGTTCCGGTGTTCGGTGACCAGCTCGTACGCTCTGCCTCCGATATGAATCATGTCCCAATTCCTCCCCTGTATCCCGGCGTCGGTTACGGAGCGGACGTCTGTGAGGCCGATCGAACCTGCTCATGTGCATGGTACGAGCTGCGGACGAGCGGGCCGGATTCCACATGCTTGAATCCGCGCTTCATTCCTTCTTCCTTCAACAGAGCGAACTGCTCCGGCGTATAATATTTTTCTACGGCCAAATGTTTTCTGGTCGGCTGCAAGTATTGTCCGATCGTCATAATGTCGCAGTCGTGACGGCGCAAATCGTCCATGGTCCGCAGGATTTCATCCCACTCCTCGCCCACCCCGATCATGATGCTGGACTTCGTCGGAATGTCCGGATTCATCTTCTTCGCCCGCGCCAGCAGCTCAAGGGAGCGGCTGTATTTGGCTTTGGCCCGGACGTGATCGGACATGCGCTCAACGGTTTCGATGTTGTGGTTCAGAATGTCGGGTTTCGCGTCCATCACGATCTGCAGGGAAGCTTCATCGCCCATAAAATCGGGAATCAGCACTTCCACGCTGCAGAACGGCACTTTACTCCGCACGGCACGGATCGTCTCGGCGAAAATCGTCGCACCGCCGTCTTTCAGATCATCGCGCGCAACGGACGTTACGACGCAGTGTTTGAGCCCCATCTGAGCGGCGGCGTCGGCTACGCGTTCCGGCTCTTGAAGATCGAGCTCGGTCGGCAGGCCGGTTTTAACCGCGCAAAAACGGCAGGCGCGGGTACAAATGTCCCCGAGGATCATGAAAGTGGCCGTACGGTTCGCCCAGCATTCGTGAATGTTGGGGCATTTCGCTTCTTCACATACCGTGTGGAGCGTTTTGGAACGCATCATGTTTTTCAAATCTTTAAAGTTATCGTCGGTGTTCAGTTTTATTTTCAGCCATTCCGGCTTACGCTGTAACGGTTTAGTTGCCATTGCTTGCTCCACCTTTTGTTCGCAAGGGTTGTAAGGCCTTGCGTTTTTTCTTGTAACGTTCCCGATCCGAATACTCGCCAATTCATTCAAGGCAAGAAACCTGACGGAAGCCGGGCTTTTTTTATTATAGCACGAATGTACAAACAATCCACGCCGCTTTTCTTCACTTCCGGCCGGGCATTTAATTGGGCCTCTGCGGGATAAATCCACCAAGCCTGTACATCCTAATGTCATCAGCACCAAGAAGAGGTGATTGCATGAAAGGAATACTGCCGTCCAAAAGGCTGCTTGCGGGCTTATTAACGGCGTGCCTCGCGGCAGGCCCCCTCACGGCGACGGCAGCCGAGCCGGTCAAGGTGCCTCCTCCGGCCGCCAAACCGCAGCAGCCGCCTGATGCCGAGCGCAAAGAGCTTTTGCAGAAGGTAAGTGAAATTACAGGGATACCGTGGCCCCTGCTCGCAGCTGTGAACCGCTATGAATATACGATGAACAAAAGCCGCAAAAAAGACGCTTCCGAAAGGCTTATCGACATCGACTTTCCGGAGCTGACCTGGGTCGGCATGCTTAACCCCGATCATGAAGACACCGACCCGGGGAGCATCTCCTTTTTCGGCGGCGTCGGGGTGGACGGATCGGGCGACGGTCTGGCCGACCGCGGCAACGACCTCGACCGTCTGGCCGCGATGGCCAGGCTGATGCTGCGCCACGGAAACGATCCCGAAGATATCCGCATTTCCTTGTGGGAGCATTATTCCAATACGCGCAGCGTCGAACGCATTGAACAATTTGCGGATATCTACGAAAAATTCGGGACACTCAGTCTTCACGAGCATGCTTTCCCCCTTCCGGTCAAAGCGGAATATTCCTACCGCAGCACGTGGGGAGCGAGCCGGGGCTGGGGCGGTTTCCGCATCCACGAGGGAACGGACCTGTTTGCCGGATACGGAGTTCCGGTGCGCAGCACCAGCTACGGCATCATAGAAGTAAAAGGCTGGAACCCTTACGGGGGCTGGCGGATCGGCATACGCGATCTCGATAATATTTATCATTATTACGCGCACCTTTCCGGATTCGATAAAAAAATCAAGGAAGGCGACGTCGTAGCGCCCGGACAAGTCGTCGGCTGGGTCGGCAGCTCGGGGTACGGAAAGCCCGGTACCTCCGGTAAATTTCCGCCTCACCTTCATTTCGGCATGTACCGGGACAAAGGCCTGGCGGACTGGCCTTTCGACCCTTACCCGTCGCTGAAGAAGTGGGAGCGCGAGGAATTTAAAAAAAGAGCGGCGGGGAAATGACCCCCTCCCTCTTCCGCATCCGCCGGCCCCTATGAGTCAACAAACAGGCCTTCTCTGAAGAGAGGGCCTGTTCTGTTCCCGGCGTTCCTTGCCGGCAAAGACGGACCGAGCCCGGCAGAAGCTTGCGGCACAGCCGCTCGCACCGCGCGAAGCTCCCGGCACGCGGTGTTTGTCGCCGAATGACGGCGGTCAACCACCGCTGCCCGTGATAAGGCGAAAAAAGGCGGACTTCGGGCAACCTCCTTCAAACGGCTGTCCGCCCGGATTACTCCGCCTTTTTCTCCTCCGCCCCCTCGGGCTTAGTTACGCCTTCCGTATGAGCGTCGGGCTGCTGCTTTCCGCCGCTTCCGGCTGTTGGCTGTCCTTTGAGATTGGGCAGCGAGATGCTCGGGGGCACCGCATCCTTGCTCGACCCGACGGGATTCCCTTTGTTGTCGAAATAATACATAGGCACGTCGCCGACAACAAGCGAATAGGAAATCGGAATTTCGGTTTCGACGATTTCAGGTTCGGAATCGAACGGGATGATGACAGAGACCTCGGCGACGATCCGGATATAGACTTCGACGAGAATCATGTTGATGCCCGCATTTTCATGACGGGTGCTGAGATCCACCTTGACGGCCCCTGCCGGCGTAATCCGGATCGGGATATTCGGACCGAAAGAAGCGAGAATGGCGCTTCCCATCGCCTGCCCGAGAGGGATATGCTCGGGAATCGCCGTCAGCCGGTTCAGCTGGCTTTGAACGGCCCCGCGGGTTTCGGCGGTAATCCGCATATGCTCGGAATAATTAAGCATAAAGCCGGATACTTTGCCGCTGCTGTCCGTTTTCCAGTCGATCAGCTTCTCGAAGTCCGTTCCTCTGGAAATCCTATCGGAAATCGCTTCATTGATGGATTCGGTGGCGATCTGCTTGACCCGCACTTTCGCCAGATTCATCAGCGGGGGCTTCAAATTCCGCTCGATCATAATAAACGACTGCAGCGAGACAAGCATAAAAATGAGCAGCACGAAGAACAGCCTTTTTTTCCAGCCTTGTTTGCGGGTCGGCCTGCTCTTCCATCTTTGCCGGATCATCCGTGTTCCTCCCTGTCCTGCGGCATTACTAATACCCTATGCAGGCTCGTTTTAAAAAAGAAGGCTCTTCCCGGTTGTCTGTCCCGTTCCAACAGGATATGATACAATCAGCAATTAAATCATGGAAGCTATAACGGAGGCAGCTATGCTCACTTTTGAACAAAAAATCGCCATTATGGAATCTTTCCCTGAACTCCAGCGGAAAAACGTGTCTCTCGGACGGGTCAATTTTCATTACGAAGACAGCGCTTATGATAAAAAAACGGTCGGCTACCATTTTCATCCGAACGGAAACGGGTACATTTATGCCGGGCAGATTCAGGGCGCCGAAACGGACGACAAAGGTCTCGTCAACATCCGGGATTACACGGAAGAGCAGCTTCGAGATCTCGCCGGCGCTGCGATCCGGTCGCTAAACGCAGGACTCGGAGCTTCCGGTCCGGAATCGGATGCCTCATCCGGCACTTCCGCCGAAGGCGAAGATGAACAAACCTGGGTAAACGATGACGGCCACGTACTTACCGTCAAGCCGGAAGATGACATGTGGTTTATTCATGCGGGACTGAACCTGGATTCCGTTTTTGAAAGTTACGAAGAAGCGGCGGAGTATCTGGAAGAGGAAGGTTTTGCGCGTAAGAAGTGAGGGCACCCGGCCGTAAACGGCCGGCGGCGCTAAATTAAAAAGAAGAGCCTCTTTTTCAAAAGAAGGCTCTTCTTCTTGTGTCATGAAATTCAATTGGCGAGGCTAAACGGACGAGCCGGCAAGCCGCTGCCGCGACGCCTCGAAAAGCAGCACCGTCGTCGCCATCGCCACGTTGAGCGACTCCGCCTGCCCCTGCATCGGGATAATCACCCGATGCGTGGCAAGCTCCCCGGCCGCCGCGGACACGCCGCGGCCTTCGTTGCCCACCACGAGCCAGGTCGGGCGGGTCATATCGAGCGCATAGCAGCTCGAATCCGCCTGTAGGCTCGTGACGACGATCTGCCGGCCCGCTTCGCGCGCGGCCGGCAGAAGCTCCTGCAGATCCGCCTCCACGATCGGCAGATGAAACAGCGATCCCATCGTCGAGCGGATCGCTTTGGGGTTGTACAGGTCGACGGTCCCCCGTCCGAGCACGACCGCAGAGGCGCCGACCGCGTCGGCGCTGCGGATAATCGTGCCCAGGTTCCCGGGGTCCTGGACCCCGTCGACCACGACCACGAGATCGCTGCCGGGATCCGCCAGCAGCGTCTCGGCCGGCTCCGCCGGTTTGTCCACCACCGCGAAGATTCCCTGCGGTGTCTCCGTGTCGGTGCAGCGCTCCATGATCGGGCGCGTCACCGACACGGTCTCTATCCCAGCCGCCTCGGCATGGTCCGCCAGTGTGCCGGGCAGGCCCTTGTCCGCCTCGTACACGAGAGTGCGGACAGGAGCGCCGGCGCGGACGGCCTCTTCGACGAGATGAATCCCCTCGATGAGGAACGCGCCCGCTTTCTGCCGGCCTTTGCGGTCCAGCAGCCCGGCCCATTCTTTCACTCTATTGTTCTGCACGGACGTGATATCCGGCTGATTGTATGCTTGTGCCATGGTTGATTTACTCCGAATATTCGACTTCAAAACGTTTTAAATCTTTGTTGTTGCCGAGCACGATCAGAATTTCCCCGGGCTGGATAGGCGTTTCGACGGGCGGAGGAATAATCAGCTGCTCCTGCCGCTTGATGGCGATCACGTTGCACTGAAATTTCGCGCGAAGATCGAGATCTCGCAAATTTTTACCGACCATCCGGTCGTTCGCCTTCATTTCCAGAATGCTGTGTTCGCTCGACAACTCGATATAATCCAGAATATTGGGCGATATGAGATGATGGGCAACCCTTTGGCCCATATCCCGCTCGGGATAAATGATTTTGTCCGCGCCTATCTTGCGCAGCACCTTGCCGTGAAGATCGTTAGCCGCTTTAACGACGATGGTCGGAATCCCGATGTCTTTCAGGAGAAGCGTAGCCAAAATGCTGGCCTGTATATTTTCACCGATTGCCACGACGACAACGTCGAAATTGCGTATACCGAGCGCTCTCAAGGCCTCTTCGTCGGTGCAATCCACTTGTACGGAATGCGTGACAACCGTGGATATTTCCTGGATGCGCTCTTCACTGTGATCCAGCGCCAGAACCTCGAAACCGAGTCCCGTCAAGTTTTTGGCTACCGACGATCCGAAACGGCCCATTCCGATGACCGCAAACTGTTTTTTCATGGCATTCCATCCTTACGCTTTAGGATACCTGATTCTGAAGTTTATTATAGCATGATTGCTTCCGTTTTCGAGCATATTAAAGACGAAACCACACGGAAGCGAGGCGTATAAGGCATGATCCTCAGTTTGCGGCAAGCGATTGTTCAACGGGTCGAAGGAAAGTCCAATGACGAGCTGAAAGAAATCATCGACGATTCCATTGACGGCCAAGAGCAGGCACTTCCGGGACTCGGTGTTTTATTCGAAGTGATTTGGAAAAATATTGATTCCGAGAAGCAGTCCGAGCTTGTTTCGGCATTGCACGATCATTTGACTTAAAACCCGGCTTATCATCGCCGATCTGTTCCCGCCCGGGCGGTCGTCAACCGAAAGGCGGCAGCCGCTGTTCGCCAGCCGGCTGCCGCCTTTTCAACTTTTTTATAACCGGATCAGAATTTACAAAAGCTGTGTCCCGCCGGTTCCCTGCGCTCCGGGCTGTCGGTCAGAAAATGCTCTTCCCGCTCCCGAACCACCTTCAAAATATCATGAAACGTGGCAAACGGAAAAAAAGAGATGTCCTCCCGCGTCAAATAACGGGCCAGACTGCTGCGGGCAAAAACCCAATCGGCATAGGCGGAGCCGTAAATATCGCTGCTGCCGTCGCCTATATAAATGACCCGGCAGCCTTCTTCTTTCAGCTTGCGCACAACCCCGGATTTGCAGCAGCCGCACCAGGAGCAGGCCGGGTTCATGTTTTGCGTCCCCAGTGTGTAAGCGCCGTCCTCCCCGTATTGAATCGGATTGGAAATAACGGTGTCAACGGTGACGTGATTGGCGGCCATGATGCGGTCGATATAATATTTCATTCCGTCGCTGAGAATAGTCACCGGAATGCTTTTGGTTTTACAATACGCCAGAAATTCCTCGGCTCCGTCCCTCAAATTCATGCGGTCGGCGATGGCGTTCACTTCCTCCTGCCGGTCCCCCAGCAAGCCGTAGGACGTGTGGATCCATTCCCGTGAACCGATTTCCTTGTTCAAAAAACGCTCCAGCTTCCCCCGGACATCCGGACGGTCCTCCACGCCAAGTTCCTTCATCAGGGTCGCCCCTACATCCTGCTCCATCAAAGTGCCGTCAAAATCGGTCACAACGACCAGTTGTCCCTTCTCCAAACGATATCCGCTCCCTTGCAGACCCCTCTATCCTCCGTTAAATCTGCCGTGCGGCAGAAGGTTGTCCCGGCAGCCTCCGTTGTTTCCGCTCAAGCAGATCAACCTGAGAACGGGTCTTTTTTTTCTCTATTATAGCATACCGGAATTTAGAGCAGATGAGCCGGAACCGAACCGTGTCCAGCAAAAAGCGGGCTGCTGCTTCTGCCGGATCTCTTAATTCCCCGGCCGCGGGTTGGAGGAAGCACGGACGACGAGCTTCGTGGAAAGCCGTTCATGGAACGAATCGGGCAGCTCGCCCTCTTCCGGGGAAGCATTGATCCGCTTCAGCAGCGCATCGGCCGCGAGAAGTCCCATCTCGAAGAACGGAACATAAACGGAGGTCAGCGGCGGATCGCTGAGCTTGGCGGCTTCGGAATCGTCATATCCGACGATGGCAAGATCTTCTCCGGGGACGATGCCCCGTTCTTTCAGGCCCTGCATGAGGCCGACCGCCATCCGGTCGTTCGATGAGAATACCGCATCGACACGGCCGCCGAGTTCGGCAATCCGTGCCGCCGCCGCATAGCCGCTTGTCCGGCTGTAGTTGCCTTCCAAAATCAGCTCGGGCTCCGGCGCCAGACCCGCTTCGTTCAAGGCCCGGTAATAGCCCCGCAGACGGTCCGCGCTGTTCGAATATTGCGGCGATCCGTTCAGAAACGCGATCCGCCGGTACCCGCCTTCCAGCAAGTGCTTGACCGCCTCGTAGCAGCCCTGCTCATGATCGGCGTCCACAACGCTGTAGGTCTCCCCTTCGTAGTGCTGATTGATCAGCACGAACGGCATTCCCTGACGATCGAGTTCCCGGAACCCTTCCCGCTGTGCGGGCACGTCCAGCGCCCCCAAAAAAATACACCCGTCCACTTTGCGGGAACGGTAAGGCTCCGTGTAATCCACGGATTCGTGGGGAGAACGGAACATGACCAGCATATCGCAGCCGTGCCTGCGGACCCCTTCGCCTATTCCGCTCAATATTTCCGAGAAATAATACGTCGAAAACAGATGCACCTTCGGCACATACGGCAGAATCAGGCCGATATGACCGCTTTTCCCCAGAGCGAAGCTGCGGGCCACCGCATTGGGATGATAGTTCAGCTCCTTGGCGGCCGCCAATACTTTCTGCTTCGTGCTTTCCTTCATAGGCCCTACATTGTTAAAAACGCGGGAAACCGTCGCTTCGGATACACCCGCCATCTTTGCCACATCTTTTCTCGTCACCATGCCGCTACCCCTTAGCTGGCGTTCCTTACCGCCCAGTTTCTATGGATATTTCGATGAAAATATACTTAGTTGGATCATAATCGTTCGATTCGATAAGATCGTTATCGTTTATTGTAAGAAATTTTTCGGATAAAATAAATGAACACGCGTTCATTTTCTCATATCAAGCGGCTTTCCGTCAATCGGCTGCAGGTGCTTTCCGTCTGCTCCGGCCCTACTTGCGCTCGCCTATCCGACCGACTATGCTAAGATTATGAAAGCGCCCTAAAACAAGCTGCGCGCGCAGCATCGAACAACAATCACGGTTGCGGCCAAAGCCCGCCAGGACAACCGCTTGTCATATAAGGAGTTGAGCGAAAATGAAACTGCTCGTCGTGGAAGACGACCGGTCGGTGTGCGAAATGCTCCGCCCTTTTCTGGAACGCGAAGGGACCGTTACGTTCGTGCATACGGGCTCCGAAGCCGAATCCCTGATCCGTGAAGCCTCCTGGAACCTGATTATCCTGGACTGGATGCTTCCGAACCGCAGCGGGATTGAGCTGTGCCGGATGATCCGCACGACACAGGACACCCCCGTTATTCTGCTGACGGCCCGCGGAGAAGAAGGCGACCGCGTACTCGGACTGGAATCCGGCGCGGACGATTATATCACGAAGCCGTTCAGTCCGCTGGAGCTTCTCGCACGCATCAAAGCGATTATGCGCCGCTATCACAGCGGGCCCGGCAGTATGGCCGACAACGGTGCCGCGGAGTCCGCTTTCCCGGAGGATCTTGTCGAAGACAACGGAGAGCGGCTCGTCCACAAAGATATCAAAGTCGATACGAGCACGCGCGAGGTCTACGTCGGCCCGGATAAATTCACGAACCTGACGCCCCGGGAATTCGATCTGATCTCCCTGCTCGTCCGCTATCCCAAACGCGTGTTTACCCGGGAGCAGCTTCTCGAAGCTGTGTGGGGGTACGACTTTTACGGGGATGAACGCACGGTCGATGTCCACATCAAGAGACTCCGCACCAAAATCGGCAGCGCCGAGAGGCCGTTGATCGCCACGGTCTGGGGAGTCGGCTACAAATTGGAGGAATAAGATGAAGTTCAGGCTGATTCCGACCCGGCACCGCTTCACGTTTTTCCAGAGACAGTTTGTCTCGCTGCTTTTCCTGTCTCTGCTTGTTCTCGTGCTCGTCAGTTTTATTTTCGTCTATCTGTTCAAGATCCACATTTACGACGAGAAAACGGAAGAGCTCGAGAGCGCCGGTGACACGATTTCGCGGCTGATCCTCCGGGAGGAAGTCGTGCCCGAATTGACGCTGAGCGCCTACCGCACGGTTCTGAGGGAGCGCGGCATTTCCTTTATCGCCATGAATGCGAAAGGGCAGCTTTATTTTAAAGACCAGCGCACCACTCCTCCGACGTTCCGGTCCAAAACGTTCATGGACAGCCTGCTCGCCCAGATCCCCAAGCTTCAGAGCGGCAAAGCCCTGATCGTGGAAGAAAGCGGACCGGACCCCTATCTCGTATATCCGTACGAGCTTAAATTAAAGCATTCCGACGGCAAAAATTATTTATTTGTCATGTCTCCGGTCAAAGGAATGACGCAGACGCTCTCCCGCGTTTACGAAATGGTCGTGCTCGCCGGTATCGTGGTTTTTGTGCTCGCCATGATCGTCGCGCTTATCGTTTCGCGCAATATGAGCCGGGCCGTCCTTTCGATCCGGCAGGCCACCCGGCGCATCGCCGACGGGCGGTACGATGCGCGCTGCGATCTCGCGCGGACGGACGAGCTGGGGGATCTCTCCCGGGATTTCAACCGGATGGCGGAACAGTTGGAGTTCACTTCTCATAAGCTGGAGCGTATCGAAATCAAGCGGAGGCGTTTTATTACCGATGTGACGCACGAACTGAGAACGCCGCTCACCTCGATCCGGGGGATTGTCGAAGGTCTGAAAAGCGAGTACATCACCGGACACGAAGAGCAGGTCAAATACTACGGCATCATTGAGCAGGAAACGCTCCGGCTTATCCGTCTCATCAACGAACTGCTGGATATGGAAAAAATACAAAACGGCCTCATCACGCTGCGCCGTGAGTATTATCCGTTGAATGATTTGCTTGAAGTGCTGAAAGAGTCCTTCGAATTCCTGATCGGGGACAAAGACCTTCATCTGGAAATCGACTGCCCTCCGGACACGTTGATTTACGGCGATTATGACCGTTTAACGCAAATTTTGATTAATCTGATTAAAAACAGCATCCAGTTCACGTCTCACGGCACCATCCGTATGACGGCAAGACAGACGGAGACCGCCACCGAGCTGAGCATCTCGGACACGGGACGGGGGATGACCGCCGAGGAGATGGAGCAGATCTGGGATCGTTTCTACAAGGCCGATCCTTCCCGCTCCAAAGACCGGAGCGAAACCGGCCTCGGGCTTTCGATCGTGAAGCGGCTCATGGAGGCGCACGACGCCGAAATACGCGTGTCGAGCGTGCCCGGCCAAGGCACCACGTTCCGCCTGCGTTTTCCCGTCAAGCCGGGAGAAGCGGCTCATGCGGGAGAGTTGCCGGGAGAAGGAGAAGTCTAAGAGCGGCGGCTTTCGGCGCTTGGCCTGTTCTTCTTCGCTGCTCGTTCTTCCCGGTATCCGGCTGTAAGGTTTGCGGTTTACGATGCAGTTCTTCCGATGCCCCTCCAACCAAAACGGCCCGGCTGACACCGCCCGGCCGTTTCTTTTTCATTTGCGTTTGTTGTACTTGTAGTACCGCAGTACCTTCGCGTAGATCCGCTTATCCTTCAGGACTTTAAAAATATACGGGTCCGGCTTCGTATTCACTTCCAACACCCACGGCTTAAGTTCCTGATCGACAGCGACATCCAGCCCGATTTCCCGGATACCCGGATACTTCGAACGGAGAGCATGAGCGGTGCCGAGAGCCAGCCGTTTAAGCTTGGCTTTGAAGCGCTTCAACTCTTCGGCGTCCAGATAGGAGCCGAGTAAGGTCTCAACGGAACGCAGCTGTCCTCCGCTGTGGTAGTTCGTAACCACCTTGCCGGTTTGGGAAACTCTGCCGATCATACCGCTTGTTTCCCATTGCCCGGCCGGATTGATCTGCACCATGACCCGCAAATCGAACACGTTCTTGTCATGCTTCAGCATGCGGATACCCTTTTGGACTAAATATTTGCGTCCAACCGTTGCCGTCTTCAGCGATTGATACAGGTCCTCGCAAGTTTCAAAGCTCCGGGTCGTCTTCCGGTGCTGATACCGGTAAGGCTTGGCATCTTGTTTGTTATAATCCACCCGCATTACACCCCTGCCGAACGTCCCGCAGTCGGGTTTCACGTACACCATGCGATATTCGTTCAACATATCCCGCAGCGATTCTTCCGACAGGATCCGTGTCGCCGGTATATGAGGACGCACAGCCGTGCTGTGCAGGACAGCCTCCGTCTTTACCCACTTGCTCACGACATATCTTCTCATCCGGTGCTTCCTCCTATCATCCGCCGACATACCTGCTTGAATCAGATTATCCAAACCTGCGATTAGCTTATGAGGCCGGGCCAAGGACTGTCACGGACAAACGCCTGCCGCCGGGAAAATGCAACCTTGCAGGCCAAAAGGCCGTTAATAGGGAAAAGAAGCGAGGTGTATCCCGTGAGAAAAAAGTACGGTTTACCGACCGTCGTCCTGTTCTTCTTGGCGGGCTTGATCGGCCTGCTGCTAAATCCCTATCAAGCGAGTGCGCTGGACTACGCGCTGATTCCGCTTAGACAGCTGGAGGAAGAGTCCGACGTCATTGTAACGGGGACAGTACTGCGGGAACAGAAATCCGGCATGGATAACGCTTACACACTCCAGCTTGATCAAATCCTTAAGGGCGATACGAATGTCAGGACGCCCATCAAGGTTAACGTGCTTCAATTTTCCGACGAAGGCAAAATGTTTCCGGGCGAGCGGTACCTGCTTCTTCTCAAAGCCGGAAGCCCTTTTATCGTAAGCGGGGTCCATCAAGGATTGATCCGGCTTTCCGGCGTAAAACCTTTCTCCCGGTTTTACACCCCCGATGAGATCACGGCTCTTCTGGACAAACTCGGCGCAAAGTACAAGGAATCCTCCTCGGCCGAACCTGCTTCACCCCCACCTGAAAATGCTTCTCCCTCCCCCGATTCTGTTACGGACGGGGTGCGGCCGACCGAACGGGCGGCCCCGGGTCCCTGGGAGGAAAGAAAGCCCGCGGAACCTTATCTTCTCTCGGAGTGGTACGGGCCTCTCTTCCTGGCCGCAGGTCTGGCAACCGGTACCATAACCGCCTTTGCAGCCGAAAAACGGGCCCGCAAACAACAAACGGAGCGGGACAGCCACGCCCCGGACTAGCGCGGAAGCATTCAAAAAAAGCCATCCCGCCCAAATCGGCGGAATGGCTTTCGTTTAATACGGAGGAGCGGGGAATCAACCACCACCCGGTCCTCCTTGTTTATTTAAGGCGCGTTTGTCAGGAACTGCGCATTCGGATTTTTCTCCATGGCGGACCGCAGGGCGTACTCGCTCTCGAACAGGGCAACATAGTTGCCTTTCTTGTCCGTGACAAGCTGCGAGTTGATGCGGAAGCGGGACGGGTCGATCTTCTCGTCGATAATCCATCTCGCGAACTGGAAGCCCAGGCGCTGAAGCTGGATATCTACCCCGTACTCGGCCTTCATCCGGTGCTCGAACACTTCGAACTGAAGCTGGCCGACTACCCCGAGAATCGTATCGTCAAACGCTCCGGTAGTCCGGAACACTTGGATGGTTCCTTCCTCCGTAAGCTGGTCGATTCCCTTCTGATACTGTTTGTGCTTCAAGGCGTTCTTGACGGTTACTTTGCTGAAAATTTCCGGCGAGAACGTAGGCAGCTCATCGAACACGATTTCTTCCTTCTGGCTGAGAGAATCCCCGATTCTGAAAATACCCGGGTCGAACAACCCGATGATATCTCCCGGATACGCCTCCTCCACAATGTCGCGGTCCTGTGCAAGAAACTGCTGCGGCTGAGAAAGCTTAATTTCCTTCCCGGCACGCACATGCTTCACAGACATGCCTCTCTGGAATTTGCCCGACACGATCCGCAGGAACGCGATCCGGTCCCGGTGAGCCGGATTCATGTTGGCCTGGATTTTGAACACATACCCCGAGAAGTTCTCTTTGGTCGGCTCTACCATTTCGCCCTGCGTGTTTTTACGCGGCTCCGGAGCCGGCGCCAGTTCCAGGAAGTTTTCCAGGAACGTCTGGACGCCGAAGTTGTTGACGGCACTCCCGAAAAATACCGGCGTCAGCTCGCCTTTCATCACTTTCTCGTAATCAAACGGGTCCCCGGCAACGTCCAGAAGCTCCAGCTCTTGTCCGAGCTGCTCGTACATATGCTCGCCCGCGATTTCCTTGATCACCGGGTCCTCGTAGCCTTCTACCTTGCGGACGGCAACCTGCTTATGATCGTCGCCCTGGAACAGCTCCAATTGGGTCCGCTGGCGGTCGTATACGCCGCAGAACCGCTTGCCCATGCCGATCGGCCAGTTCATGGGGTACGAACGGATACCGAGAACCTGCTCCAATTCTTCCAACAGCTCGAACGGATCACGACCTTCACGGTCGAGTTTGTTAATAAACGTGAATATCGGAATGCCTCTCATGCGGCATACCTGGAACAGCTTGATCGTCTGAGCCTCGACGCCCTTCGCAACGTCGATCAGCATCACCGCGCTGTCTGCGGCGGTTAAGGTACGGTACGTATCTTCACTGAAATCCTGGTGACCCGGGGTATCCAGAATGTTGATCTTGTGTCCGAGATAATCGAACTGCATAACGGACGACGTAACGGAGATCCCCCGCTGTTTCTCGATCTCCATCCAGTCGGAAGTCGCATATTTGCCGACCTTGCGGCCTTTAACTGTTCCGGCGAGACGGATCGCGCCTCCGAAGAGCAGCAGCTTTTCCGTCAGTGTAGTTTTACCCGCATCGGGGTGGGAAATAATGGCGAACGTGCGGCGCTTGGCCGCCTCGGTTTGAAGCTCTTTTTGTAAAGGTGTACTCATGGTTGGATCCTTCCTGCTTTCTCTATAGTTCATCTTATGCCGCGGCCCGCTTCCGGTGCCTGCGGCGTCACACGCTCTTCTTGTTTAATGCGATCGTCCAGTGCGCTTCCTTCAGCCATCTGCGCTGGGCGTATTCGCGGCCGCGGACCACGACCTTATTCTCGAAGACCTGGACGTAAAGACCTTGCGTCTTCGATTTTCGGGCATCCGGCAGAGCCTTGTTCAATGTCCGGCCGACCGATGAGTTGTGAAAATAATGAAACGGCTCCTGCAAATAGTGGGCCGATCCGTTCTGGAAATCCTGATGACGGTGCCCGCAGAAAACGAAAACGTTCTTGTACGGGGCGATCAGCTCCCGGATTTCCTTGCCGCGGACGATCTGGTGGCTTCCTCCGCTGCGTCCCTGCATCGGCAGAGGCTGGTGGATCATAATGAAGATCCGCGCCGTTTTGTCCAGTCCCGCCAGTTGGGCTTTAAACCACTCCATCTGCGCGTCCGTGTACCAGGCGCCTTCACCCGCCTCGGGCTTCTCCTGCATATAGCCTTCCTGTGAAAGCAGCAGAATGGTGCAGCCCTCCAGATCCATCCGGTTATACGGCTGTTTGTACCCGAAAAATGTTAAAAATCTTTCCCTGGCCATCGCGTCGGTCTTGCCGTTGGGCATGCCCTCCCGGTTAAACTTGCCGGCTTTGTCCAGCCAAAGATCGTAATATTCGTGATTCCCCATATTGGCGTGCACGGGCGGAAGCTTGTACGCCTTCATAAGCCGGCCCAGCTCCTTGTAATCCCGCTCTCTCCCGTAGTCCGTACAATCGCCGGTCAGAAAGAGAACATCCACCGGCTGCTTCATGGCCGTCATATCGCTCAAAGCGGATTTAAGATGCTCCAGAGTCAGCGGATCGTCGGGCGAAGCGTGGAGATCGCTCATAATCGCGAAAGTGGCGAGCGCCTTCCCCGCCTGCGGATCATCCGGAAGCTGAAGATCCTCTCCGGCCGGGAGCTCTTCGGCTTCTTCCGCCTGGACCACGGCAGCCTCACGGTCCGAAAGACCGGATTTCCGCCTTAATCCGCTTAATACGGTACCCGCACCGGCTCCTAGCAGAATGGCAAAAAATGCGGTCAGCCATTTGAGAAACGAGCGCCTGTCCATCTGCCAGCTCCTTCCGGCTAAGCTTCCCCCTATTATAACCCGTTTTTTGCCGCACTGCACGCGGATTCTTCAAGCGCCCTCCGAAAAAAAATCGCAAAAATAAACTAACATTTATTAGTGAAATCTATAAACTTTTTACGGTAAACAACCGATTAGGTGAAAGTAAACAAATATTAAGAGATGAGGGAAATCATGGAATCAAAGGATCTGCTTTTTAAAAGGAACAAACTGCTCAACCGCATTCTGTGGATCATGCTCGCCCTGGGTATCGTAATCGATCTTATGACGGCCAGCTTAGAGGTTGTTCTCGTGCTTGCCGTTGTCGGCATAGTGATTTGCGGAATCAGCACCTTGATGTCGGTTAAACACATAGCGCCTCAGCTCGTTATGTATATTGTTCCGGTGAACGTAACCGTTTTGACTGCCCTGCTGATTTATGCCGAACCGCTGACGAGCACGTATTACCTCATTTTTGTCAACATCGCGCTGATGACCCTCTACTCCAATTATCGGCCTATCGTATTCTCCGGCATACTTGGAGGGGCATTAACGGCCTTTTTATTCATCCAACCGCGTTTTTACGAAGCCATGTTCCCCAAAGAATCCCTCGCCAACCTGCTGCTCTACGTCGCCATGATTACCGCGGCTTCCGCCGCTTCCGCACGATTCTCGGAGAAACTTCAGACAGAAGTACTGGAAAAGCAGGCGGAGACCCTGGACGCGAAGACTCAGACGGACTCGCTACTGGAACAGGTCGGCTCTACCGTGCAGGTGTTAAACGAATTCAACGACACGCTCAAAACGAATGTGGCTACAGCCGGAAAAATTTCGCAAGAGGTCACCGCCACGTTCGGCGAAGTCTCTACCAGCGTCGAACATCAGACTCAAATTGTGGTGGATATCAGCAGTTACGTTCAGGAAGTCGAACGGGTCGTCTCCAGCGTTGCCGATGGCTCCGGTACGCTCCAGCGGCTGTCTACGGAGAATATCGGCCTGACGAATCAGGGAAGCGAACAGGTTCATGCCCTCAGCGCGGAAATCGAAACCGTCTACAGCATCATTCACCAGACCGTTCATTTGATGAATGATCTGAATGAACAAGGCGTACGCATCGGCAGCATGGTCGGGCTAATCAACGACATCACATCTCAGATCAACCTGCTTGCGCTCAACGCGGCAATCGAGGCCGCCCGGGCCGGAGAGCACGGCAAAGGCTTTGCCGTCGTATCCGACGAAGTCCGCAAGCTCGCCGAGAACTCCCGCCGCTCCACGGAAGAGATCAACGACATTCTCCAGGGCATCCGCCACACGAGCATCGAGGTGACCAAACAGGTGAATCTCGGGAAGCAGGCGATTACGGCGGGACGCGCCGCCAACGAACAGGTCGAGAGCATCATCCAGCGGGTAGCCGACAATACCGGACTCGTCAAAAACCAGTCCGATCACGTGGAAGAATCCGTTGCGCTGCTGCAGGAGGAGTACCGCAAAATTTCTCACGAAATTGTCGCCATCGCCGGAAGCACGGAGCAGAACATGGCTTCCTTCGAAGAGATTATGGCGGGACTTGAGAATCACGATGCCCGCATTAAAGATATCGTGACGAGCTACCAGCGTCTGGACAGCCTCATCACGAATTTGAAGGCCATGACCCGCGGTTAAAGAAAACAGGAACACCCCCGCACGAGGGTGTTCCTGTTTTCTTTTTTTCAAGAGCCGACGGCAGGCAGGACGATTTCCGGCTGTTCCGGATTCGGAAGCAGCCAGCCGTAGCCGTGTTTATTCAGGTAGAGGCGGCTTACGTCGCATACGACGGGTACGACCATCCCTCCCTTGTAGTGGAAAGGCTCCGCAATACGCTCAAGCTTGATCCGGAATGCCATGCGTAGAGCCTTGCACAGCTTGGGTTCCATCAGCGCCACGATATGCGTGCAGCCGCGATTTTCACAGTAATGTACGATGAGCGAAATGAGCTTGTCCAGGTTGCGGCCCCGGTACTCCGGAAGGAGCGCCACCTTGTCGACCTCCACAGCCTTGCCCGGCGCAAGCGCGGGATGTTCAGAGAACGGAGCGAGAGCGTCGAGCGGATGGCGGCCGGAGTCATAGCGTTTAAACTCTACCGTCCCGGCCGCTTCACCGTCCTCGGAGAGAATCAGGTAGCAATCCGCGTCCCGGCGGGTAAATTCCAGCTCAAAGCCCTGCTGCTGCCAGACCCGGGTCCAAATGCGGTCAAATAAAATGAAATCGTCCAGACTGTCCCCTTTTCTATACATCTCTCTTCTCTCCCATCTTTAAATTCCATAGATTTACAATTTAGTTATACATCTTTTCTTTACTTTTATCGTCAATATACATAATATTTTACATATAAAACAATTTACAGGTCAAAAAGAAAAAGGCTTTTCCGACCCGCCGACCGACAGCGGGATAGAAAAGCCTTTTGATCTAACAGCCTAACAACCTGAATTAACGAACCGAATGCGCTAAAATTCTCTTCATGTACGAACGTCTGGCGGCCAGGAAATAAAGCGTCTGCATCAGAGCGAAAATAACGAACACCACCGCCGCGTAAGGCCATATGTTCGAGATCAGCATATTCCCGAGCGCCTTCATCGCAAAGGACGTATGGACAAGTCCGACCACAAGGGGGATAAAAAAGATCATCCCGACCTGCTTGGAAACCGTCCGCCTGATTTCCTGATCCGTGATCCCTATCCGGGTGAGAGCCCGGAATTGGGCCTGGTCCTCTTCGATTTCGGTAAACAGCTTAAAATATATCATGCTGCCCGAAGCGATAAAGAAAAGAAAACTGACGAAAATTCCGATGAATAGCATCAGCGACATCATTTGTTTCGTTTCCAGGTACTGATTGACACGAGTCCCGAAATTCTGCTTCTCCTGCTCGGGCACCATTTTTTCGATCTGATGCACGGTCGGAGAGGCTTCCTCCCAATTTTTGATCTCGTAGCCGTATAAGACGCTTTTGTCCTCGTTCGGGGTGGAGTCCATCATTTCCTTGAACTCCGAAGCATCCGTCACGAGCAAAGTCGAGATATCGAACTGAGTGGGAAAAACGGACCCGTTAATTTGTTCGTCCAGCGTAAAGGTTCGGGTTCCCGTTTTCAGCTTCGCTTCCAGGTTTTGGCCGGAGGTGAAAGACTTGCGCTGCTGCTCCTTATACGGGTAAATGTACGACGCATGGCCCCGCTCCACCCGCAGCTCCGGCTTGCTCAGCCGTCTGGCCTGGGTGTTGTAGTCATCCTCCGAGACGATGAACAACTGCTGCTCCCGGACTCTGCCCCCCAGTTCGACGGGAACCCGGACCGGAATACCCGCCATCCGCACCTCATAATCCAGCTCCACCCCGTTTTGTTTCAAGGTGTTTTTCAATACATCCGGATCCAGTACGCGGTGACTGTCCAGCCCTTTTTCCGCAAAGGCGATGGATTGAGGGTAATGTTCCATGAGCTGGTTGCGGGTATCTTTAAGGATCACATACACCGTACCGGATGCGGACAAAATGACAGCCGACAGGATAGACACCATAAAAAGCATCCGCGCATTATCTTTCAGCTTGAACGTCAGCTGCGAAATCGTAATCAGGTTCGTCTGATTGTAATAAAGCGAAGTCCGGCGCTGAAGCCTCCGGAGAATAAACACACTGCCCTGGGTGAACAAAAAATACGTTCCCAGCACCGTAAGAAAGACGACCGGCAGGAAATAAAGAATAAAATTCATAACCGTGATCTGATAAGCCAGCGTGTACCCCCCGATCAGACAGACGGCCGAGAGGACCACGAGCCAGATCGAGAAAGCCGGCATCTTTTTCGGCTGTTTGGAGGCCCGGAGCAGATCGATAATTTCCGCGCGTCCCACCTGATAAAGGGTCAATAGGGTAATGGTCAGAAACAGCAGCAGAAACCCGATAACCGTGAGCAGTACCGCCTTTAAAGGAATGACGAACCGGATCGGGGAATCGACGTCAAGCAGCCGGGCCAGCCCCATAAAGAACAGCTTGCTGAACAGCGAGCCGATTCCGATGCCGCAGGCGACGGCAAGAATGGAGATAATCACATTCTCCAGCAGCACCATCCAGCGGATCTGTCCTTTGGTCATGCCGAACAGCGTCAGCAGGCCGAATTCTTTTTTCCGTGATTTGAAAAAGGCCGACATCGAGTACAGGATAAAAAAGAAAGAGAAAATGATAATGATATAATCGCAGGCGATCATCACTTCCCGGATCTTAGATGCCGCCGGCATCGAACCGTTTATGACGTCCGGATGCAGAATAAACGCGGAATATATATAAAAAATCGTAACGGAGAACACGCTGCTCCAGAAAAAAGCGCCGTACTGGTGCCAATTGCCGCGGATATTTTTAAGGGCGAGCTGTCGAAAATTCATCGAAATTCCCCCCAAGCACACTTAACGAATCGAGAATCTGCTGGAAAAAAGCCTGCCGGTTCGCTCCCCGTCTCAATTCGGAGAACAGCTTCCCGTCCTTGATGAACACAATTCGCTTGCAGTAACTCGCCGCAAAAGGATCGTGCGTTACCATCATAATGGTGGCGCCCAGCTGTTCGTTCAGCTCCTTCAGCGATTCCATCACATCCTTGGCGGCTTTGGAATCCAGGTTGCCCGTCAGCTCGTCCGCAAGCAGGATGGACGGCCTATGGATGATGGCCCGGGCGATGGCCGCCCTCTGCTTCTGGCCGCCGGACACTTCGTAAGTCCGTTTGTCCAGGATCGCCGTGATTCCGAGCAGCTCGGCGCACGGCTTAAGCCGGCTCTCGATTTCCGCCACCGGCTTTTTGTCCAGGGCAAGCGGCAAAATTATATTTTCCCGGATCGACAAGGTGTCGAGAAGATTGAAGTCCTGGAAAATAAATCCCAGTTCACGCCGACGGAACAAGGCGAGCTGTTTCCCCGATAAAGCCGCGGGGTCCGTTCCGTTGATCTCGATATGGCCGCTAGTCGGTTTGTCTATCGTGGCCAGTATGTTCAGCAGCGTCGTTTTCCCGCTTCCCGAAGGCCCCATGACACCGACGAATTCCCCTTCGCCGATCTCGAGGCCGATATTCTCCAATGCTTTATAGGTCAAATTGCTTTTCGTCCCGTATATTTTCGTTACCTGCTCGGCTTTTAAAACGGCCATTCGGTATCCCTCCATTGATCGTGTCTATGTTCCTAGTATAGACCTCTGAGGAGAAGCTACCTATTGATTTGCCTTTCAATGCGGCGGCCCAACCTTACATTTTCGTCACCCGGGCTATTCTCCGCCCGCTCCATCCCGCTCTCCGAACCGGTGGAGACCCTGGCTCTGAAACATCAGGCTCACCGTCGTTCCTTGTCCGGGCTCGGATTGTATGTCAACCCGGTGTCCCAGCCGGGACATCACCTGCTTGACGAGATACAGCCCCATCCCCGTCGACTCCGTAACGACGCCTCTTCCGTTCTCTCCCGTAAAAAAAGCGTCAAAGACCCGCGGCAAATCTTCCGGAGCTATTCCGATCCCGCTGTCTTGAACGGAAAGGCGGATGCCGTAGGATTGCTCTTCAATCCGGATAAGGAGCGGCTTGTTCCCTTCCCGCTTCCGGGAGTACTTGATCGCATTGCCGATAAGCTGGTGAAGCACGAACGAGAGCCACTTCTCGTCGGTTTCCACATAAATATCCGGGGCGGACGACTCGATCTTCGGAAAGATAGACGCCCGGATACAGGCTTTCTTATAGTCGTTCACGACCCGCCGGGCTACGGCCGTAAGCTCAATCCGCCGCGGATGGACATCCAGCTCGAATTTTTCGAGCCTGGCCGTGTAGAGCATCATCTGGAGACCCGAGGCGATCTTCTCGTTCTCCTCCTGAATGCTCGAGAGAAGCTCTTTCATCCCGTCCCGCGGTCCCGGCGCTCCTTCCGACTGCTGGATAAGCAGGTCGATGACGGAAACCGGTGTTTTGAGCTGGTGGACCCACTGGTTCGTAAAATGCAGATGCTGCTCCTGAGCCGCCCGATAAGAAGACAGCGTGGACAAATAAGCCCGGTGCTGCTTCTGCAGCAGCTCGTTGACCGCCTGCTGCTCCTGCGTCCGGGGCGGCAGGAATAAAGCATGGTCCAGCGAGCTTTGGGCGGATTCGCCGAGCCTCTTGTTCAGCGCGCTTGCGTAACCGGCCTGCCGGACATAATCATAAATCAGTACCGCCGTCCACACGGCTCCGGCCAGCAGGAACAAGTACACCAGATTGTCCGATTTAACGGGCAGCCCCGCCTCCATACGGTCCAGCCACAACACGACCAGAATAAGCAGGATAGCGAAAAAGAAAGCCGCCGTGTACAAAAGCCGGTCGAACAAAAATCGCTTCCACGTCCAGGCTTTGTCATGCATCGCCGGTGTTCCCCCATTCCGTCTGAAGACGGTAACCCTGACCCCGGACCGTTTCGATAATTCCCGGCAGGCCGATTTCTTCCAGCTTCCGCCTTACCCGCGTGACATTCACTGTCAGCGTGTTGTCATCGACGAAATGGACGTCGTCCCAAAGGGCCTCCAGCAGCTCCTCCCTGCTTGCAATACTTCCGGCCTTCTGCGCCAGGCAGTCGAACAGCAGCAGCTCGTTTTTCGTCAATTCCATCCGTTTCCCGGCGAATTCCAGACTGTTCTTCATCCGGTCCAGCTTCAGGCCGTTCAGCTCCCATTCGTCTCTGGACGGCTGGGCCTGGGCGTATTCCCCGTATGCGCGCCGTAGCGAGCCTTTGACCTTGGCCAGCACGACGTCGAGATTAAACGGCTTCGTCAAATAATCGTCGCCGCCGTTTTCGATCGCCATCACCTGGTCCATCTCCCCCGTCCGCGCCGACAGGAAAATAATCGGCACATTGGAGAACGTGCGGATTTGGCGGCACCAGTAGAACCCGTCGTAGCGGGGAAGGTTAATATCCAGCAGAATCAGGTCCGGCTCCAGTTCGGAGGCCTCTCCCTTAATATCATGAAACCGCACCGCGCGGAAAACCTCATATCCATACTTGGTTAAAGTGTCTTTCAAAATGTGGGCGATTTTATCATCGTCCTCGACAATCAGAATGCGGTACATGCTTACCTCCCGGTGTTCCCCTAATATGGACCCGCATTTTTTTCTCATTCAACTATGCGGCCAGCAAAAGGAGCACCCGTCAGCCTAAGCCGCAGGGTGCTCCCGTCAATCTCTTGTTTGTGAAACCGGAACGGCCGGTTTAGGACTGGCTCGCCCAAATAACTTCACCTTCATGCTGGCCGTTCACCGGCCACCACTTGAAGCCGTCCGCGGCGAGCAGCTCGTTGGCTGCGTCCGGGCCCCAGGAGCCTGCCGGATAATGGGCAAGGTCTCCGCCGTTTTCTCTCCACGCCTGAGCGATGGCGTCCACGTACTGCCACGCGTGCGCCACTTCGTCCCAGCGAGTGAAGTAGGTGGAATCTCCGCGCATAGCGTCGAAGATCAGACGCTCGTATGCTTCCGGCGTGTTAAGCCCCACCTGGCAGCTTTGGCAGAAATCCATCGCGATCGGGATAATGACTCCCTCGGCGCCCGGTTTTTTGGCATTCATTTGCAGATAAATGCCTTCCATCGGGTTCACGCGGAATACGAGCAGGTTCGGCTGCAAGTCATGCTTGTTAGCCAGGTAAACGTTGTCCGGCACGTTCTTGAACTCCACGACAACCTCCGTGGATTTCACGGGCAGACGCTTGCCGGTACGGATGTAGAACGGAACTCCCGCCCAGCGGAAGTTGTCCACAAAAACACGTGCCGCCAAATACGTTTCCGTGTTCGATTCGGGATTGACGCTCTCTTCGCTGCGGTAAGCCGGCATTTCCTTGCCGTTCAGCTGTCCGGCCGTATACTGGCCGCGCACGACATTCTTATTGACCTCTTCGGCGGACTCGAAAGGACGCAGGGAACGCAGCACCTTCACCTTCTCATCCCGGATATCTTCCGGATGAAGACGGCTCGGCGGCTCCATGGCCATCATGGCAAGCATCTGGAGCATATGGTTCTGCGCCATATCGCGCAGAGCCCCCGAATGGTCGTAATAACCGCCGCGGTCTTCGACGCCGACGGTTTCGCCCAGCGTGATCTGAATGTTGGCTATGTACTTGTTATTCCACAGCGGCTCGAAAAAGGCGTTCGCAAAACGGACCACTTCAATGTTTTGGACCATTTCTTTACCCAGGTAATGGTCAATGCGGTAAATATCTTTCTCCTCGAAAACTTGACGGAGCTGCTGGTTCAGCTTGCCTGCCGACTCCAAATCGTAGCCGAACGGCTTCTCGATCACGAGACGATGCCAACCGGTGGTTTCAAGCAGACCGCCTTCGCGGAGATTATAAGACACGTTGCCGAACAGCTCGGGAGCAAGCGCCAGATAGAACAGACGGTTGCCGTTGGTCTGGAATTTGACGTCCAGTTGCTGCGTCAGCGTGTTCAATTGGCGGAACCCGTCCACATTGTTAATGTCGAGCGGCAAATATTCGAAATGTTCCGCAAATTTAGCCCAGTCCTCGTCGTCCTGCACATGATGACGGGCGAATTCGTTAATGGAATCACGCAAATCTTCACGGAACTGCTCGTTCGTCCTGGAACGGCGCGCAAGTCCGATTACGGCGAAATGTTCATTCAGCTTGCCTTCACGGTATAAGCTGTAAAAGGCGGGAAACAATTTTCTCTTGGCCAAATCTCCTGTAGCTCCGAAAATCAGAAAAACAGCACCATTCATCGTCGCATCATTCTTTCTCTGTGGTTTTAGATTAGAATAAGCATACCGAAATTGCATAAGGGATTCAACTTTTTTTCACAAACCGGGCATCTGTCCAATCCGTTTCCGCCTCCCCGCCATAGGCTGTTATCAGAATTCTCCCCATGGAGGTGCAGCGCGGTGCAGCGAATCGATCCTGCAAAGAGTGAGCAAATCCGGCCCCATATCGGCAGACCCGTTCTCGTTTACTTAAGAGACGGCGCGGAAATTTTCGGTATACTTAGCCGGCTCGATCAAAGAAATCTGATTCTAAACGAAGAACCAGGTGTAAAAAATCTTTCTCCCAAAACAACCAAAAAATTAAAAGTGGCCAAGAAAGGCGGCAAAAAATCGGTCAGACTTGCTGCCGAAGAAAGTCAGCCCGTCATAGCCCGTCCGGCGGGGTATACCCCCATCGTGCTGGACCGAAATTTTATTGCCGCTATCATTGTACTTCAATAGAAAGCGGGCCATTCACTTTACTATCCCCCAAAACCAGGAATGGACACATTCCTGGTTTATTCTTTTGCCGGAGCGGAGAACATTTTTTTAAAGCTCTTTTTCCATTAAATGAAGACGAAGCTGGGGCACATAGCTTTTGACGCTGTATCCTTTCGACAGATAGAAGGAAATGGCCTTCTCATTTACCGAATCCACATACAGCCGCGAAGCCCTGCATTTCAATTTACGGCCGTATCTTTCGGCGTGCTCCATCAACGAAGTCCCCAGCCCCCGTCCTTGAAAGCGCGAATCGACCGCCAGCATATCGACAAACAAGCTGTCATCCGACACCTGAACGCTGACAAAACCGGCGGCTTGCGCCCCTTCGTCAGCCACGAAGGTTTCTCCCAGCTTGAATCTCTTCTTCATTTCCGAAAGGTTAACGTCCGCCTCCGGCACAGTCATTCTTGTGTAGGGCAAAAGCTCCTTTTCAGTCAGACGCACCAGTAACCTGTCATCCTTGGCCGGAATTCGTTTGCGGATCAAGAAACATCGCCTCCACATGGTTTGCAGATACTGCATCGTATGCGAAATGGCAGGCTTTGCTCCGTAAACAGGTGTTTATCCTCCAAGATTTTACCTTTTATTTCTTATACTTTTTGGACATGCCCCACATAAAGACCACGCATAGGACAAGAAAGCCGATGATGACCAATATCGTTGACCCGTTCACTGTCAAATCCCCTTTATTTTTCCCTATCTTATATGCCTTCATTGTAAGTCGCCGGAAGAGAAGCGTCAAACCGTCTTCCTGTCCTTACTCCTGTTATCGGCGCTCACCGTTCGTAGTTCCATCGTTAGGCGATAAAAAAATTTTATAAAGTTGTCTAACTTCATGCTTTCAAAACGATAAAAACGTGGTAATATGATTGTAACTATATGGAAATCGAAAAAAGAAGGAATTCTTAAAAGCACGTTCATGAAAGGTGGCGGACGGTTATGTATATAGTTACACCCCAGTACGTGAATGAGACGTACCGCAGTCATTCCCATTTATTTCGGATTCAGGCCATCCGCCGTATGAACGGGCTGGGCCCTGTTAGCCCGCGCGGACCCTTTCCCGAGATGCTCTATACCCGGCAGGATCGGAGCGGCAAGGCAGGCCCGGCGGAGCAAGGCCAAACGAGCGGGCTCCCTGCTGAGCAGCGGGACTCCGCTTCCGGTAAAGATGCCCAGCGGCAATCCGGTATGCCCGCAATGCTTCGCAGGCTGGGAGAAACAAACGAGTGGAAACGGCCCAAAGATGATGACCATTCCCGTCCGGCGGAGCAATCTGAGGAAGCGGAGGAATCGCTTGTTCAGACGCACGCAGCTATGCAGCAGATGAAGCTTAATAAAGCTCTGCAAGCCTACCGCCCGTTCGTCCGGAAGCCGATTGCCCTCGAATCCGCTGTATAAAGGGAAGCCCGCACCGCCATTCCGCGGTACGGGCTTTTTAGGTTGCGCTTTATTCCGCCAGACCATGCTTGAACGCATAAATGGCCGCTTGGGTGCGGTCTTCCACGCCCAGCTTGGCCAAGACATTCGTTACATGGAATTTAACGGTTTTAATTCCGATGAATAAATCATCGGCCACTTCCTGATTCGATTTGCCCGCGGCAATGAGCCGGAGCACTTCCATTTCGCGCTCGGTCAAATCTTCATGAGGAGCGGCGGCGGGCTTCGGCTGCCGGAACCGGTTCATCAGCTTCGACGCTACCTGCGACTCCAGAATGGATTGCCCTTTCGCAGCCGCGCGGATAGCCTGTGCGATTTCCGTGGCGCGGGAAGTTTTGAGCAGGTAGCTGAACGCTCCCGCTTCCAGAACCGGATACATCTTCTCGTCATCGAGAAAGCTCGTTAACACGATAACTTTGCAGTCCGGGTAAAGCTGGAGCAGCTTGCGCGTCGTTTCTATGCCGTCCATGCCCTCCATGACCAGGTCCATCAGCACGACGTCCGGTTTGTATTCCTGTGCCAGGCGAATCCCGTCTTCCCCGTTGCTGGCTTCGCCGACCACCTCGATTCCCTCTTCCGTACCAAGAACAGCCGCCAGCCCGATCCGGACCATCTCGTGGTCGTCCACCAGCAGCACTTTAACCATGTCCACTATGCTTCCTCTCCTTCCGTCATTATCGGTACCCGGATTTCGATACGGGTTCCGCTTCCCGGAGCCGTAACCAGTTGAAGAGATCCTCCGACCTCGTTCACCCGCTCCCGCATCGTGGATAAACCGTAAGATGTCTGTTTTTCCTCGTCCAGATCGAACCCTACCCCGTTATCGCGGATAAGCAGGCGGACCCAGCCCGATTTTTGCTGCATCCGTAGCTCCAGCCTGGTCGCTTTCGAATGCCGCAGGGCATTCGACATGGCTTCCTGGACAATCCGGAACAGATGATCCTCGATTCCTTTGGACAGGGCAATTTCATCGTCCACTTCCCATATAATGTCCATGGGAACTTTCGCTTTCAATTCCTGCAGCAGCCGGATCAGCCCTTCGGAAAGCTGTTTGCCTTCCAGGTGAACCGGACGCAGGTGAAGCAGCAGCGCCCTCATTTCGGATTGGGCCACGGAGGACATTTCCTCAATGAGGTGAATCTGCCGCTGGGCTTTCTCGAAGTCCTTGTCCAGCGTGCGGAGCGCCGCCGTAGCCGTCATCGAGATCGCGAACAGCTGCTGGCTGACCGCATCATGCAGTTCCCGCGCCAGACGCTGCCGCTCCTCAATGATGGCGGAAACCCGTGCCTTCTCCGCAAGCTGGGCGTTATTGTTCGACAAACGCTGGAGAGAAGCGACCTGCTCCTCCCACTTTTTCAGGATGCGGCCAAGCTGTTCGCCCAAACGCCCGATCTCATCCTCGCCCAGCGGAGGCAGGGTAGAGCGGGAAATGCTGCCGATCTCCAGCATCTGCATCGTTTCCATCAGCAGCTCCAGCCGCCGCGTCGTGCGGTTACTGCTCCAATACCCGTAAGCCGCACCCAGAATGATCGAGCCGCCGACGAGCATGGCACCGATTTTGATCCCTTGGGCCCACGTCTCGGGCGGTGTTATAAATTTAGCGGTATAAAGCACATAGACGATGAAAGTAAGCACCGCCAGACAAAGAACAATGGATTCCGCCATGCTTCGCCAGATCATATTGGTCAGTCTTTTTTTGTAGCTGTCCACGGCACCATTCTCCTCTCTTGTCAGTAGACGGTTTCGTTCTAAAGCATGCGAACGTCTATATCCCCTACGATATAAGAGACGATTAGTTTCACCTGATGTTCTCTCGTCTCGTAATTAGGAGATATCCAATTAAGCTTATTGATAACTCCGGATTCTTTTTCCAGAGGCGAACTGATCTGTCCGATCGTAACCGAAGCTTCGATAGATACGCCTATTTCTTCGGGCACAATCAGCCGCACATCTCCGATAATCCCCTGCAGAACGAGCGTCGTTTCTTTTTTCTCCAGAATCGCGTAAGACAGGTCCAAGTGAGCTTCTCCGATAATGAACCAGATGCTGCTGTCTTTAAGCACCCAGGGCTCTTTGCCGGGACGGATGCTGTCGATCAGGGTCTGCTTCTGGATAAAATCGTCTCCCGGCTGTACCTTTTTGGACTTAATATAGAAAATTCCGAGCGAGATCAAGATAACCGCCAGCACCAGCGAGAAATTGTTGCCCAGCAGAATGACGGCTCCGACCCCCATAAAGGCAACGCCTTTCTTCTCGTTCTCATACCGGACTTTATAGAAGCCGAAAAACATCAGCAGCAGGGCAATCACCACAAATATACCGACCCACCGTTCCAGAATGAGGAAAATCCCCAGTGCGATCAACAGCATAGCCGTGTTCCGGTGGCGGTTATTTTTCATTTGTTGTTCCATGGGGCACCTCCTTTGCGGGCTGCAGTCTGCCTGAAATCTTTTCCGTCCGTCGTATCGCCTGACTCTTGCCGTTCCGTACCGTCATTTAGAGCCGCGAATCCTTACATAGCATATCACAATCGCCTATCCTCTCCAAGATAAGAAATGATGCTTTTATTGTAGCGAATCCGCTGCGCATCCGACACCGCCTATTGGCGGTCTAATCCCCTGGACCAAGGTCGGGGAAGGCGTTTTTCCGCTTCCGGCAAGGAATAATTCACGGGCCTTTATAAGAAAATAAGTCCAACCACACAACGGCACAAGGAGATACTCCCATGACTAAACTAAACGCTGGAGCGCGTACCGCTCTGATCGCCCTATTATGCACGGCCGCAGCCGGTTTCGTTCCTGCATCCGCCATTTCCGCACAAGCGCCCGGAACCGGCTTGTCCTCTTTTGACACGTCCGGAGCCGAATCATCCGGCATCATCCTTCCCCACGGCCCTTGGACAGCCAGGCTTCAGGCCACGCCGTCGCATGCCGTCCCCCCGTCTTCCGGAGCCTTTTCCCGGGAAATTCGCGCACAGCTTTACGATGTAGACAAACAAAAGGTAGTTGAAACTCTTGTCGTCACGGACGAAATTCGCCTCGAAGCTTCCCGCTGGCTGGCCAGCATTAAAGACATTGCCGTTCAGACGAAAATCGACAATGTGCAGGGTGTCGTCCTGAAACTTCCGCTGGATCCCCCCCTTGCCGTAAATAACCGCTGGATGCAGGGCAGCTCCAATGAACTGTTCCTGTTTCTCGATCCGTCGCGTTTAAACGAGCCTTTGCTCCTCGTCTTCTCTACGACGGGAAAGCCGTTTCTGTTTAAAACCTCCGTCCAGGTCAAGCCCTTCCTTGAAAAAGAACGGCTGCTCCGTTATTTGAAGCCCGTTCCCGCCTCCGGGTAAACAGAAAACGCCGTATTTCCGGTTGAGCCTTCATCTTTTCGAACCGTTAAAAGCGTCCAAACGCAACCCTATTTTCCGCCGAACGTATGGAAGGGAAAGAAGCAAAATCGGTTGGAGAAGGCGGGATAAGAATGAGGGAAGACTGGAAATACCGGTACGACGAGGTGTTGAAAAAAGAAAGCCTGCTGCAAACGGTAAATAAGCAGTTGGAAAAAGCTCAAGTCCGGCTGAAGCAGGCCGGCGGGCAGCGAACGGCAGCCGAGAAGGCTCTGAAGAGTGAAACGCGGGATGTCGAGCGTTTGGAGAAGGCGTCTCTTACCAATTTGTTTTATACCGTTCTGGGTAGGAAAGTCGAAAAACTGGAAAAAGAGGAAGCCGAAGCGATTCAAGCCCGTATCCGTGCGGAGGAAACAAGGCTGGCGGAAGAAGAGTTAGCCCGGATGACAGCGGAACTTGAACAGCGCCGCTCCTCTCTGCTCGGCTGGGAGGAAGAAGCCGCGGCTCTGCTTCAGGAAAAGGAAGAATGGCTGCGCGGCCGGAGCGAAGATTTCCGCCAGCAGTTGAATCGGCTCTACGAAGCCAAAAGACGGGCTCTCTCCGAGGGCAAAGAGCTGGATGAAGCGCTCCAGGCGGGATACGAGCTCGTCGAATCTCTCGAAGAAGCAGAAAACCTGCTGAGGTCGGCCAAAAGTTGGGGAACTTACGATATGTTCGGCGGAGGCGTGATCGCCACCCATCTCAAACGCAGCAAAGCCAATGAAGCGATGGAACAGATCGAGTACGCTCAGGGTCTGATGAGCCGCTTCAAGCGCGAGCTGGAGGACGTCGGGGGCGCTGCCGAGATGAACCTGGATTATAACGGTTTTCTGGGGTTTGCCGACTATTTTATGGACGGTTTTATTTTCGACTGGATTGTCCAGGGCCGTATCTCCGATCTCAAAGATGCGGTATCCGAAAATATCGACCGGCTCCGGCAGTTGCTGCATGCGCTCCAGCAAAGGTATGAAGCTCGCTTAACGGACGAAGCCGGATTGACCCGGGACATTCATCTGCTTATTGAGCGTTCATAAGCTAACCCCCGCGCCGACTTGCGGATGTCGAATGGCTTTTGCCGGGTGAACAGCGAATCAGATCTGCTCATTGAGCGTTCATAGGCACGTTCTTCGACAATCCCCGCCAACCGGCGGTTTGTCGAATGGCCCTCGCGGGGCGCACGGTTAGCCCCGCGCCAAAAAGCCGTACAGCCCCGAAATCCCGGGTTGTACGGCTTTTCTTCTGCCGGACTAGAAAAAGTCCGGCAGGTAGCAGGTGCGGCGCGGCAGGACCGCCGCAAGCAGCTCTACCGATCGTTCGTCGCCTTGCAGACGACCGATCCGGTGCAGCTCGCCGACGCTCTTGGCGCCGAGCAGCAGGACGGACAGTGTGCGGATGTCGCACGCTAATCCGTCCGCTGCGGCTCCGCTGCCGCCGAGAGGCTCATCCGCGGTCTTCACAACGACCGCGGAGCCTTCCGGCGCGTTCAGCCTAAGCTCGAACGTGCCGTGATTCCACGGCGCCTGCCCGTCCGTTACGTGCAGGCGGAGAGACGCCTCCTGCGGCAGCCCCGTATGCCGCAGCTGCAGTTGGCCCAGGAGTCCCTCCACATCGACAATCCGGGCCGAGAAATACGAAACCAACTCCTGTTTAATCCGCGGGTCATCCATCTCAAAGGCCAAGTCCTCGTCTGGAGGGGCCTGCATAATGAGCTTGTCGAACATGGAATCGTGATCGCCGACAAACTTCCACAACCCCCGCTTCGCATCCTGATCGAGATAAACCAGCTGATGGATCTTGCACTCATGGTTTTCGATCCAATAATGCACATATCCTCTGGGCTCCCCGGCCGCATTCAGATACACCGCCATGTGCCCTTTCTTTTTAAGGAGACGGGTTTCCCACCATTCCTCGGAACGCGTAATCGGTCCGTTGAATTGGGCCGCGTACACATCATAGATCGGATTAAGCGAGGCTGCACTGGGAGCCGTCCGTATGATTCGCCCTTCCGCAGCGCCTAGCTTGGGAAGCTGCGCGGTTTGAAGTTCGATTTTTTTGAACGTCATGGCCAGCTCCCAACCGTACTTCCGGTAAAACGCGAATGAAAACGGATGGAGATACGAAAGGGTCTGCCCGTTCTCTTTCATCACTTCCAGCGCTTTCGACAGCAGCTGTCCCACCATTCCCTGCCTGCGATTCTCCGGCCAGCTTGCAACGCCGGCGATCCCGCCCATTTTCAGCTTTTTCCCGTTTATCCAGGTTGTAAAATCCAGGAGGGTTAATTTCGAGGCCAGTTTCCCAACGATAAAATATCCCCAGGTTTCCTCGGGATTCATGGTTGCGAGTCTTTCGACAAGCTCTTCCTCCTGCAGCTCGTATTGAAAAGCATACATCGACAAATCCAAGCTGTCCCGGAGTTCTTCCCGTCGCAGTCTTCTGATTTCACTCATAGGTTGACCTCCTTCTAAAGCTAAACAATAACGCGGCGCGTCCCCGGCTTTAGCCCCCGATTTGAGACATACGTCTCACGGTTGGCAGATGGGACGGTTCGTCCCCCTGGAGCGCTTTCGCCATTTCATGGCTTTCGGGCTTTACATCCAATGCTTTATAAAATAACTCCCTGATCGCCCGGTCATCCCCGATCAGCGGCCTCACGTTAAACTCGTGGGACCAGTACAAGCACGGCTTGATGTTACCGTCCGCCGTCAGCCGCAGCCGGTTGCAGGAAGCGCAGAAATGGTCGCTCACCGGATGTATGAGGCCGAATGACCCTTTACCTCCCGCGATCCGGTAATTTTGAGAAGGACCGTTCCCTTTTACGGACTGTATCTCTTCCACTTTCCACCCGCGTTCGGAACACCTGTCCAACACGGACGAAAGAGGAACATACCGGAGTTTCCAGGTATCATCCTGATGACCTATCGGCATATATTCGATAAAACGCACCTGTATGTCCTTATCGACCGTCATTTGCAGGAAATCGTCGATTTCGTCGTCGTTCAGTCCCTGCATAAGTACGACATTCAGCTTTACGGGATACAGCCCGACCCGCTGGGCAGCCTCTATTCCCGCCATCACACGGGTAACGTCTCCGCCCCTTGTAATAAGCTTAAAACGGTCCGGGCGAAGAGAATCGAGACTGATATTAATTCGCGTCAGTCCGGCTTCTCTTAACCGCTCGGCCTGCTGGGCGAAAAAAACGGCATTCGTCGTCAAAGCGATATCTTCGATACCCGGGACAGCCGCCAACTGCCGGATCAGCACATACAAATCTCTTCGGACAAGCGGCTCGCCGCCCGTAATCCTCAGTTTGCGCACTCCCATCCCCGCCAATACCCGGACAACTTCCGTAATCTCGTCATAATTCAGCAGACGTTCATCCGGTTCGAAGGTCATCCCTTCTTCCGGCATGCAGTAGACACAGCGCAAATTGCAGCGGTCGGTAACCGAGATGCGCAAGTAATCATGAATGCGGTTAAATTTATCTTTTAATACACCGGAAGATGTCATTCCTTCACCCCGCCGCTTTGCGTAGGATCCGCCAAATCGTCCGCTTCAGCAAGCTTTTTCTCAAAAGATCCTCTCCAGCTTTCCGCGAGCGCTTCGTTCGCCAAAATTATCCGGATATTAGGAATATTGTTCTTATCGTGATATTTGCATGTATTTACAAACTCAACCGTTAAACCCTGAGCATGTTTCGTCACCAGTCTAAAGACAGGGTTCTCGGGAATAATGCCTTCTTTCAGCACACGGAAGTAAAAGCCGGTATAGCCCGTATCCTGCAGCTTTACGGGGAGTTTTACATCCGAATAACGGACACTAAGCTTAAAACAAGGACGTCTCGGCTGCGAAACCTGAACCAAGGCTTCTCCCAGCTCATAAATATCCCCGATACATATCTCTTCTTCTTTAAGACCGCTTACCGTGATATTTTCTCCGAATGCTCCGAAAGAAAGAGGTTGCCCCAGTTCCTTTTCCCAGTAATCATAATGGTCCGCACTGTAAACGCAAAGCGCTTTGTCGGGGCCTCCATGGACTTTCAGATCCGCTTGGCCGTCTCCCTCAAGCTGTGTTGTCGACAAAAACAAGGGCTGATGAACCGGCTCTTTGTAAATACCTGTTTCCACTTCTTTTCCCTGATACACGATTTTCTTCGGTTTTCCTACGTTTATGGAAACGATCTGAGGCGCCACGGGACACTCCTCTCCCCTCTTTTTTTATCCACTATACCAAAAAATGAAGGAGGAAGTCTTCTCGCCATAAAAAAATCTCCTGCAAAACCTCAAAAGGTTCCGCAAGAGATGCTTATTCAACCGCCTAGCTTAATTTTACGGTACGTATCTATAAAGGACAAAACGTCCACTCTTTTTCCTTTTTTCTTGGCTACGCTGGCCATGGACAGCAGCGTTGTCCAAAACTCATTCAAGACTTGTGCTTCCTCGGTCAACTCTTGCTTGTTTCGGCGTGGAAGTTCTCCGCGTGCTTCGTCAGAGATCAGCATTTGAACCTGTTTCCGCTTCCACTCGTCTCCCTTTACATACGTGACGCCGATCTCACGCAGCTTCTTCCGTACGGAGGTAACCGGGCGGGCAAGTTCCTTGGCAATTACCGATGGAGGGCATTCTTTGGAAAGCATACAGAGTCTTTCCATCTCCTGTGTCGACCAAGATTTTTTCGCCATACACACATCATCCCCGTTCATTTGTCGTATTCGTTGTGACCAACGTTCCGGTAACTAAAGGATAGCAATAAATTGTTAAAGAAGTTTTAGGAAAATGTAATGCTGCCCCCTTAAAAGGAAAAAGTCGTCCGAAGGAAGTAAAAATGTGGAAGAAAGCTCTATTATATAAGCTTTTTTTAGTTATAAAAAAAGAAGCTTTTCAAATAAATGAAAAGCTCCTTTTATAACTTTAAACGATTTGCCAAATTGCACCGTTTAATTTCATTAAATTTTCTTAACAATTTCTCCATCATTAATGACAAGTGTTTAGACACCCAGCGTACGACCCACCGGTTTGCCTTCTTCGACTTTAGCTTCCGCGACTACTTTATTAGACAAAGTGCCGATCTTTTCAATTTCGACACTCAGTTGATCCCCATCCTTCAGATAGACACGCTTTTCCCGCGGATAGCCTATTGTTACCCCTTCAGGCGTCCCGGTAAGGATGATATCACCAGGCAAAAGCGTCATATGGCGGGAAATGTAACTGACCAGTTCCTCCACCTTGAAAATCATATCCGCTGTCGTCGAGCTTTGACGCTGCTCTCCATTGACGAGAGAGCGGATCTTCAGCTCGTTCGGGTTCCCGATCTCATCTCCTGTGACGATGTACGGGCCTAACGGAAGAAAGCCATCGCAAGATTTACCCAGCAGCCACTGGTTGGTCCTTCTCTGTAAATCTCGCGCAGACAAGTCGTTTCCGCAGGTGTAGCCGAAGATATATTGCGCTGCCTCTTCCTTCGACACATCTTTCGCTTTTTGACCGATGACGATCACCAGCTCAGCTTCGTAATCCAACTCGGAAGTTACATTAGGTAGGGAAACATCGCATTTATGCCCGGTCAGAGCATTATTGAATTTATTAAACAACACGGGGTGCTCCGGGATCGGAGATTTTGTCTCTTCCGCATGCTTCTGATAATTCAAACCGACACAAATGATTTTACCAGGCTCCGTTACGCAGGGCGCGAACACTAAGGGAGACTCTTCTAACAAATAAGGCTCATTTTCGGAAGTGCCCGGAAGATCATCGATAAGTTTTTGCAGAGACTGAATCGCCTCCGGCCCCCCCTTGATAACTTGATCCATATGGGTAGGCACACTGCCTTCCTCGTAACCCTTCATATTTTTTAATGCTTCGGCCACGTCCAGAACACCTTGTTCCAGCCTGATGCCTAGCCTCGGTCCATGTTCACCTAGAAAAGTAAGCAGTTTCATGGATAATCCTCCTCCTATAAGCACACTTGTTTATTATCGAATCTGTCTTAAACATTATTCGCTATCCTCTTTATTACCCCTCCCCAAATTTCCACAAACATTGCCGAAGCCTATAAGCAAGTCGGAACAAGTCGTATACATGGCTTGTTATCCTTATTCCAGCCGTCATCACTGGCCCACAACCGCTCTTGCTTTAATGGTGCATAAGGTGTTATCTCTCTTACCAAGTCTTTTCTATTACCTATACGTGTGCTCTTCCTGGCTAAAAAACAATGAAGAAAATTTATTTTAAACTATCTTGTCGAGGAGTTTCATTCAATCGTTAAACGGGTAATGTTTTAGATGGGTGTTTTTGCATGATTCGCGTGATTTTCTTAAATTACTCGGTATTATGTCAAAAATTTCCGGGGAAATAATTTAGGGATATGACAAAGTCAGTTAGGGGGAGATCCCTTTTAGCTCTCCTGCCTTCCATACTAAGCTGGACGATGAGAATAATATATAACCTTTCCGATTATAAGACTCTTCAGAGTCTTTTTTTAAAACACTAAAACTGAACCATTTTTTCTCTTTGGTATGATTACTTCGCCGGAAGACATTCCATGCACTAGAAATTTCGAGACATTCCGAGGCTCTCTGCGGCTTAAAATTTAGCTGCTAAATCTTCTAAGCATTTGTCGTTATCCTCAAGGGTGACTAAAGAGGAAATTAAAGAGCAAGATAGTAATAAGACATTTCCTTACCTTAGGGATCACTTATCCGACAAGAAACCCAAGACGCCTGTCATACAAACAACTGCTCATTCCTTGCAATTAGGCCTCAACTTTTGTCAGGAAGCTGTTTGCATGTGCTGGCCATTCTGAAGTCAAGTCCGTACCACCTGCTGAATGATGTGCCTTGTTTAAAACAAACTTTTTTGTATTTAAGGAGTATCAATACTTAGAACAGCTGCTTAACACTTCCAACTTGCGTGCATCAGCATTTTTTTCATACATATAAAGAATTCTACTAATTAAGGAGAGATGCGTTATGTTTACAACTATCCATGGCTTGAAAACTTTTTACGAAGAACGGGGAAGCGGTCCGGCCGTCCTACTTCTTCATGGCTTCCCTCTGGACCACCGGATGTGGCAGGAACAGATTGCGGCGTTAGAATCGAACTACAGGGTCATTGCTCCCGACCTTAGAGGATTTGGCCAATCAGAGCCTCACAAGGACCTGATTACGCTGGATCATATGGCAGATGAACTTCTGCTGCTTTTGGATCAACTTCAAGTGGAAAAAGCGGTTCTTGCCGGTTTCTCCATGGGCGGGTATGTAGCGTTTAATCTCCTTCGAAAAGCACCGGATCGGTTCAATGGACTTATACTGGCGAATACACGCCCGGATGCCGACCCTCTGGAAGGACAAATCAACCGGATGAAAATGGCGGCTTCCCTTCTTGAACAGGGTCCCCAAGCAGCATCAAAAGCCATGATCCCTAAACTTCTATCCGAAGTAGAAGGCTCCGGACTAGCCGGCGAATTACAAGATCAGATTGACGGAATGAATCCATTGGGACTTGTCCACGCATCTCTAGCTATGGCTTTCAGGAAAGATTCTACGGAGCTTTTGCCTACCATACAAGCCCCTACTCTTGTCATCGGTGGTGAAAAGGATGCAATCACACCCCCGGCGATCATGAAAAAAATGGCCGATTCCATTCCGAATGCAACCTATACCGAAATTAAAAATTCCGCTCATCTTACCGTTCGGGAACATCCGGATCAAGTAAACAAAGCGATTACAGATTACTTAAGCCATCTTCATTCTTAACAACAAAGAAAGACAGGGAGCCTACTGTACATGACTGTACAAAAGCCCTCTGTCTTTTCTTTCTGTATTTAACACTTTACATAAATTCTATATATGAAAGGAAAAAGCCCGACTCCAGTAAAACTGGAACCAGGCTTTTAGGATGCCGGTGAAGGGACTTGAACCCCCACTCCCTTGCGAGAAACGGATTTTGAGTCCGTCGCGTCTGCCATTCCGCCACACCGGCTTGTATGGCGTGCCCTAAGAGATTCGAACTCCTGACCTTTTGATTCGTAGTCAAACGCTCTATCCAGCTGAGCTAAGGGCACAAATTTATTTAGCACTTTTGGTGCCGAAGACCAGACTTGAACTGGTACGGTAGTCACCTACCGCAGGATTTTAAGTCCTGTGCGTCTGCCGATTCCGCCACTCCGGCAAAGAATGGTGGAGGCGCCACCCAGACTCGAACTGGGGGTAAAGCTTTTGCAGAGCTCTGCCTTACCACTTGGCTATGGCGCCTTATTATTATGGAGCGGAAGACGGGAATCGAACCCGCGACCCTCGCCTTGGCAAGGCGATGCTCTACCGCTGAGCCACTTCCGCATATCATACTGGGGGTATAGGATTTGAACCTATGCATGACGGAGTCAAAGTCCGTTGCCTTACCGCTTGGCTAACCCCCAACATCTTGCAATTGTCAGTGAGTATTAAGTGGGGCGGACGAGGGGAATTGAACCCCCGAATGTCGGATCCACAAACCGATGCGTTAACCACTTCGCCACGACCGCCATATAAGGTTTTAAAGCTAATTGGCAGGGGCAGCAGGAATTGAACCCACACTAACGGTTTTGGAGACCGCTGTTCTACCTTTAAACTATGCCCCTAAAACTGGTGGAGGCTGATGGATTCGAACCACCGAACTCGTAAGAGAACAGATTTACAGTCTGCTGCGTTTGGCCACTTCGCTAAGCCTCCAGGAATGGTGCCGTCGAGAGGACTTGAACCCCCAACCTACTGATTACAAGTCAGTTGCTCTACCAATTGAGCTACAACGGCATAT
>NZ_KE150412.1:1833656-1877613 GCF_000411255.1 Paenibacillus sp. HGH0039
ACCGATTATCCGGTCTTAGCTACCGTTTCCGGTAGTTATCCCGATCTTACAGGCAGGTTGCCTACGTGTTACTCACCCGTCCGCCGCTAACTCTCAGAGAAGCAAGCTTCTCATCAAGTCCGCTCGACTTGCATGTATTAGGCACGCCGCCAGCGTTCGTCCTGAGCCAGGATCAAACTCTCCGATAAAGTTGTGCCGGCCAAAGGCCAGCGGTTTATCTCAAGCTGATTAAGCTCAAAAATTCGTTGCTGACGAGAATTTCTTCTCATTAATGTCTCAATTGCTTGAGACGCTTCAATCACTCGTTGTTCAGTTTTCAAAGGACAATTTGTAAGTTTCTATCGTACTTTGTCGCTTTACCTCGTTTGGCGGCGACTTGACTACTATACCACATTTGGACTTAGTAATGCAAGCACTTTTTTTCGAACGCTCCGTTCGTTGTTAGCGGCTTGTCCTTTGTTAGCAACTTGCCTTCCGAAGGGGCGAAAATTAATTTACCATGAAACCTATTATGAAGTCAACCCTTTTGCGCATTGGAAAAACATTACTGATCCTAACGCCTTATTTATCAAGAGTTTTGAGGCTTCAAAAAAGAAAAAGACAGCCTTTAAGGGCCGCCTGACTTCCTCAACCCGTTTCGGTTGAAGTTAATTTTTGAACAACGTATACCGCAGCAAGAGCTGTGAACATTCCGCGTCCGCTGGAACAGCCACTTCTTTGACCAATGTTTTTTTGACGAGTTTATTAAGAAGCTGCTGAAGATTGTTGCCCAGAATTTTAATCTCGGGCTGCTCCAGAAGTTCATCTGCACTCCACGGCTCCGGCCTCGAGTCCAGACGCTGGATGAGCGGCTTGCAGCAGCGCTCCATTTTGGACATGACCGAAAATTCGCATGCCAGAAGGACAAGCTGGATTCTTTGTTTCAGCGTTTCCTTGCTCGTGGTCAGCTCTTCATACAATTTATATACGCCGCTGTTTATTGGACGGACCTGATTCCAGACCGCTTCCTGAACAGTTTCCCCCTCTTCGATGATGACAATGCGCGCCCAGTGTTTCAAAGCTTCCAGCACGTTCTGGTAAGCGTCGAGCAGATGTTCCTCGAGTATGTAGGATTTGCTCTTCAAATACTTGTTCAGAAAAAGCGAGAATTCCGACAGCAGCTGCCGGTCGCGCAGCTCTTCCGGTAGAGATTGCGTACGCTCCCGAGAGTCTTCCAAGTACAATTGACGATCCAATTGGATCTCCCCTTTCAAAAGACCGTTAACGATATTCGATCTAATCGCTGCAGCAGCCCTGTTCAAGTACGGACGAATTCAACCATCTTCCTTGTATACGATGATTGTCTTCTATATAATGATGTATGGAGTTGTAAGTGTCCGGATGATTGGTAGTAAACCAGCAGAAGGATCGCACATCCTTCTGTGATGAAAGCAACCTGCTGCGGATAGCGAAACGAATTACCACGCTGTAACGGAGTCCGGGAAATACACGCTAAGATAACCTCCTCGCAAGAGTATTCGCAGGGTCTCCGAAGCCATCATTCGTTCGTTAGAAAAGTAATTCTACTTTCCTCCGCCGTTTCCTGCTTACATGAGAACGAATTGTGTTTTAATTCCGAAAATGCCTGTAGAAAGAGGGGAACACCGTTGCTTTTAAAATCAAGTAAAATCAATGAATTCCGCTTATGGGGTCTGCTGCTGACCATGGGCGGCATGCTTATTATGATCATCGGCCTGGCCGGAGTCGTGTTCGATTGGGGCGCCGTCGGGCGAATTATTGCCGTCATCTTCTTGATTCTCGGGATGATCAGCATGCTCGGAAGTATGGCCATTTACTTCTGGGCGGGCATGATGTCAACCTCCGCCGTGGCGCTCGATTGCCCTGAGTGCGGCAAAAGAACGAAGATGATCGGTAAAACGGACCGCTGCATGTTCTGCAAAACGATTTTGACGGTCGACCCTTCGATGGCACCCGCGGAAGCCGAAATCGCGGATGAAGGAAATATCCGCAAACCGGAATCCGGTTCTGCACCGTCCGCAATCGACTCATCTAAAAATTAATGTAAAAAAGCTGCCATCCATTACGGATGACAGCTTTTTTTGTAGAAATTTAATGATTTCGGGCGGTGCGGCCTAACCCTACTCCAGGGCATCGGCTATGACCTTCCATATGGCCGGTTCTTCAAAACCGCGCCGCCAGGAAGCGATCCCCGCCAATTTGTATTTACTCACAATATCCAGACGGGCTTTGACGGACGTTTCGTCCTCCAGCCAGATCCGGTTGAGTTTTCCGTCTTCTTTGTACTCGACGTAATTTTGCCCGGTGTCTTCACGGAACTCGGGAGTCAGGCCTTTCTCCTGTATGATCTTGCGGGGTTTCTCCATAAATACAGCCTTCGAGCTGACTTTCGTACCGTCATCCTTCTGTTCTTCGGTCCATATGCGCGTATAAAAAGGAATGCCCAACACAAGTTTGGAAGGCGGTATTTTGTCTTCATCCAGAATCTGCTTGAGAGAACGCTCCACCCACGGGAGAGACGCGACTGAGCCCGACTTCGGACTTGATGCCCAGTGCTCGTCATAGGCCATGAGCATCATGTAGTCCACGGCAGCGGCCAGAGCGGGCCGGTCATATACGCGGCTCCAGGCATCGCTGCCCGATTTTGCCGTCACATCGATTGACAGAATCAATCCCCGCTCATGGAGCAGCGGAGCCATTTCTCTCACGAACTGGACCAGATTAGGCCCGTCCGATTTGTTCATGTTCTCAAAATCAATGTTGATGCCCTGCAAATTATACTGCTTAGCAAAGGACAGAAGCTGGTTGATCATGTTCAGCCGGGTTTCGTAGCTTTCCAGCGCCTTGCCCGTCATTTTCGGTTCAAAAGAGTTGTCGAAAAGGGCCCAGATCTGGTAATTGCGGCCTTGCGCCCATTTGATGTAATCGGGGTCGGCCTGATTCTTGATGGTTCCCTTCTCGTCAGCTAGATGAAACCAGGTAGGACTCACGACATTGAGGCCGGGCATCTCAGGAATGGAGGCCGTTTTGGGCGTTGCCGTAACGACATGTTCCCATGTCATATTGAGCTTGCCTTGGGGTTTCCATCGCGGCTTCGCGGCGGGAGGCTGAAATTCGGGAATCGCCTCTCCTTTTTCTTCCGTCACAAGAGAGGCCTTAACGAAACCGGCAAGTCCGCCGGTCTGCTGAACTTTGTACCAGCCGTTCTGTTCGCCCCAAATCATGACACGCTCGCCATCCCCCAAGCTGCCCGTGATCGGATTACGAATCGAGCTGCCGCTGCGCAGCTCGCCTCCTTCTTTTCCGCGAAAAGTCCCCCAGCGTATCTTCTCCCCGGGATTAAAAAGCGATACGGCGCCGGTTACCTCATCCTCCCTGAGTTGTATACCGTACAGCTCCTTAAGGACGGAAACGGGTACATAGAACTCTTTTTCCTGCTTTGTCATCGGCGATACAAGGGGGATTTCTTTGAGATTCCGGGACGCCGTGGCTTTGTCGGCCTGAAGCCGCACTACGGCCTGTTCCGTCGTCAAAATAACGGAATTGCCGGAAGCCTCGCTGCGGACAGCCGGATCGATCCACTCGGCTATGAGTCCCAAGGGGAGTTTCATGGCCTCTTTGGACCCCAAGGCGGAGCTTTCGTAAGCTTCTCCCTGATAGAAGACCGGCTTGTCCAGTTTAGCGTAAGAAGGCGTTATACGATTGTTATTGGGCAGCCGGTTCATGACCAGGTAAGCGATGGCCGCCAGTACGATAAGCAAGAGTATAAAAGAACGGAACCGGCTCTTTTTGCGCTTCGAGCCACGCATGTAGGGCTGCTTCAAAAGCTTCTGCACATCCTTTCAGAAAAAAGAAAAACGTATCGGCACGCCCGATAACGAAGAGCGGCTAATACGTTCGCGTAATAACGTGTTTGGAAGTTTGAGAACGACGAATCAATGCGTCGCCTTTCCTGCACAGTCCGGACAAAGCCCGACGACTTCAAGCCGGTGTCCGCCTACCCTAAAGCCGGTTTGCTGAGCGGCAACGTGCTCAACATCAACGATGGGCGAGTAATCAAAATCGGATATCTTGCCGCAGCTTTGGCAGCGGGCATGATAATGATCGGACAGATCGGCATCGAAACGGCTGGAATCGTCCCCGTAAGTCAATTCCCGTACTAACCCCGCGTCTATGAACACTTTCAGGTTGTTGTAAACCGTGGCCACGCTCATATTCGGAAATTTGGATTCCAACGCCTTGTAAATCTCATCAGCCGTAGGGTGGTTGAAGGAGTCGAACAAGTACGTCAAAATCGCGTACCGCTGCGGAGTCATGCGAACACCTGTCGTTTTAAGTTTGGCAAGCGCTTCTTCCAAATGTTCGGACATGATTCTCACCACCTGTTAGTAAGGGGCAGTACTGTGTACTCGATGGACACAGATACAACCTTTATTCTATTGTACGTGTGAGAAATTGCACTTGTCAACGCCTGATGAAGGCGTGATGCGTTTAATTTACGGTTTCCAGGGAAATCTCGCCATCCGTCCGGATCGCAAGGTTATGTTCACCGCTTCCCACGGTACCGCTCAGTTTCTCCTCCTCCAGCCGGACCGGGAGCCCCGTATGAAGCACCCTCGCGGAACCTTGAACCTTAAAGCCCGCTTCCCCGGGGAGGCGGATCGTAATCCGGCCGTTATTGGTGCTGGCCTGCCAATCTCCGGCCATTTCGGCGGATTCGAGCCGTACCGATCCGTTCTCGGTCTCCGCTTGAATCCGTCCGGAGACATCTTTGATTTTAACGCTCCCGTTATCGGTGCGCGCCACCGCGTCTCCCTTCACCGAGGAAAGGGTGACTTTGCCATTGGAGGCGGCCGCATGAACCCCCGCTCCGGTTTCCCGGATAACGACCTCGCCGTTGACGGTTTGCGCCTTGACGGCTCCCGAGATGGAGCTGACGCTGATTTTGCCGTTTGCCGTAACCGCTTCTACATGACACTGGATATCGGTTAATTCCACCGAACCGTTGCTCGTATGAGCGGAAAACAGGTTTAGGGTCCGGAGGCCCGCCGCGTGAACGGCGCCATTCTCCGTTTCGGCCAGATAATCCAGAGACGCTGTACGCGGCAGCGTAACGGTAATGTCTATTCTCGCTTTATTTTTGACAAACCAGGCCTTCGTATATTCTTCCCCGACCGCTTTAAGCGTTAATTCAGTCCCTTGAATGCTCTGCTCGACATGTGAAGCATCCGCGATTTTGCGGGCTTCTTGCTCATCGTCGTCATTCACCCAGACCGTTGCCTGTATCCGGACGGCATCCCCGTCTCCAGCAGCCAGCTCAATGTGGCCGTTCGTGTTGATTGCGTGAACTTGGGTTACCGCGGGAGTCAGGATGAATTCCGCCGGTTCCTTGTCAAAGCTCCGGCTCTGCAATGCACCGACCTTGAGGTTAAGCCCGGACAGCAGCCCCTGGCTGAATCCCTGGGAACCGGCGACAACGGCGCAGATAACCACCGAGAAGAAAATGGCCACCGGATCCAGTTTGACAGCCGTTTCCCGGGAATTGGACAGGAATTGCAGCAAAATCAGTTCCAGCCCTGCGGCCACAAACAAAAGGGGCCACCAGCTTATCAGTTGCCCCAACATATGGGTGCCTGCGGCCCGGTCCAGAAGCATGGATACGCCAACTGTGACAAACAGCACCGCCGCCGTAAATCTGCCCGCTTTAATCAATCCGATCACCCGATCTATTGTTTTCTTTTCGTTTCCCAGACAAAAAGAGCAATTCCGCCGACAATCAGAACGATGGCTCCGAAATAAGAACCGAACAGCTTAAAGAAAGATTCCAGCCAAACCGGTTTGCTGCTGGCCAGAAAAAGGAATCCGCCTGCCGCAATCAGCAAGATACCCAAGTTTCCGCCTTTAGCCAGCTTTTGCAGAGGATCGGTCAATTCCTCGGATTCTCCGTAAAAACGGCGCCGGTTTACGATATCCGTAAGCTGCAAGGCTTCAAATATGTTGTAGAAGTAAATGACCGGCAGAATGAGCGAAAACAGCGTGATCATGGCCACGTTCGTTCCTTCATCCCGGGTTGCGAAAAGCACAATCGCGAAAATATCCATGATGACGAGCATCATGATAAACAATCCGCGCTGCATCATCCCCACATAAAATTGGCCGGTTCCCGGCATCATCAGGGAAAGGAGCATAGCCAGCCATTTCTTCTTGGGCGGCTGTTGAAAATACGGGGGATATGGCGGCACGCCGTAAGGGGGGCCGGGCGGATAATTCCGCTGCTGCTCCTCATAAAAGTGCGGATCTTTCAAGTCATCCATCTCGGGCGAGCCTCCTGGGGTGTAAGAAAATTGTTGAGACATTCCGTACCTCCTTGCTGCATGATCGTCATGCACGTTATCCTATTCTGTTGGACAAATGTTGGACGAATTCGGACCATTCGGCCACATGCGAATTCAATAGTTTCAAAAGACCGGAGTTGATAAATATATAAGTAGCCGCTGTGGCGACAAAAAGATTGACGAGTTCCGAATGCCTTCGTTTCTTCGGCGCTAAGGGTCGAAATCCAGGCACGGTATTCCCCGCGGCAACATCCTTCATCACCCGGTCGGTGAAATTGGCGGAAGGTTGGAGCAGCTTCATGCCGTTTAGTTCGGCTTGGAGTGCGGGCGGAAGTTCCGGGCTATTGTGAAGCGCGTGAAGCCGGGGCTGACTGGGACGTTTGGGCGTTCGTTCGGGCATCTGGATACACCTCCAACCATTTTTCTTTAAGCATGGCTTTGCCGCGGTATAAGCGCGTCTCGATCGTCTTCAGGGGAAGATCGGTCACATCCGATATTTCCTGGTACGACAACTGTTTGAAGTGATAGAGATACATCACCAGTTTGTATTTCTCCGGCATTTCGGCGATCAACCGGTGGACGGAGTCGCTCTCTTCATGACGGATCGCCTGCTGTTCGGGCTCGGTCCTGCGGTCGGCCAACCAGGTCTTGAGCTTGTCGAGCAAGGGAACTACAGGACGCCTGCGCTGGGCACGGCGGTAATCCGTAACGAGGTTAACGGTCATCCGGTACAACCAAGTCGTGAATTTGCTCTCCCCTCTGAAATGGGATAAAGAGCGGTACAACTTCAGAAACACTTCCTGGGACAAGTCTTCGGCGGTTTCGCGATGGTTCACCATGCGGTAAATCAGCGTATACACGTAGCTTTTGTGCCGATCAACCAATACGCGGTAAGCTTCCGCCTCCCCCCGGTTGATCTGCTCCACCAACTGTTCGTCTGTCAGGTGCTCCATTGCTTCACCGCCCTTTCTCTTGTGCCCTCTTTACTATAACGCGCTTAACATCTGATTTACATATCTTTTGACGATACTAAAAAGATTCCCCCTTCAAACCGGATAAAAAAAAGAAAAAGCAGGGCCAATTCGCCCCGCTTGACGCTTCTAATTATTCCATGGTTACCCCCACCACGCCGTCCAGATGACGGATATCATCCAGCAAGAGAGGAACCAGGTGGTAATCCGGTATGATGACATTCAGATAGATCATAACCGTCTGCCGCTCATCTCTTTCTTCTTCATTCACACCGAATTTGCGTATCTCCACTTTATTCTTTTCGAGAATGTCGGAGATTTTGCCGAGATTGCCGGGCCGGTCCATTGCATGAACCCGGATCAGATGGCGTTTCTTGGCGCCGAAATATTTGTGCTCGATTTTATTTAAAATCCATAGAGAAAGAATAACCATGATCGTGGATAAGATGGCCGCGTAATAAAAACCGGCTCCCGCAGCGAGACCGATTGCCGCAACGACCCAAAGCGAAGCTGCCGTCGTAAGTCCGGAAACGGAAAAGCCGTTGCGTATGATCGTTCCGGCGCCAAGGAAACCGATGCCGCTGACAACTTGCGCCGCAAGCCGGGAGGGGTCCATACGAACGGTCAGCTCTTTGGAAAACGCGCTGAATCCATAGATGGAGAGCAGCATGATCAAAGCGGAACCGACACAGACCAGGATATGCGTCCGGAATCCGGCCGCCTGGTTGCTCAGCTCCCGTTCGAAGCCGATCAATCCTCCAAGCACCAAAGCCAAAATCAGTCTAATCGTTAAATCGAACTGCCCGATTACCCAAGGATCATTCAACTTCGTTCCCACGCTCCTCTTCTTTTCGTGCTGATGTGTCCCAGCTTCCCCCTGATTATATGCCTTGGATTTTCTCAAATGTCACCAAAGCGACGGAAGGGGCGATCGTGCGTTTGCCCGTACGATGAAAACCGAACTTTTCATAGAGGCGGACAGCGGGCAGATTGGCTTCTCCCGTAGACACGACAAATCTGCCTGCCTGCGGGTTTGACGCGATTGCATGACGAATCAGTGCGGAAGCGATTCCCTGGCGGAAATGACGGGGGTGAACCATCATCCGCGTAATCGTCAGCTCTGTTCCATTTTCTTCCCAAGTGATTGCGCCCGCGAGTTCTTCCCGCCCCTCCTCCCGGTCACTGACATAATACCCCGTAAACGTCTCTTTGGAACACCGCAGGGTTAACGGGCTGTCCCTCAGGGGCGGAATGTCTTTGTACCCGATTAGTCCGGCCTCTACAAGATAAGCGGCTGTCTGCAAAGCAAGCAGCTCCAGCACGGCTTGAACATCGTCCAAGGGGATTTGTCTCATCATCGTTTTCATCTCCTCATGCCCGTTTACGCCCTACCTGTTGTAAAAAAACGGCATATCCTGATGGACATGCCGTTCGATGTGCCTAAAATGGTTTCGCTGTTCGGCTTATTGCGCCTGCAAAGTCTCCACGATGAGCTTGTTGACCAAGCCGGGATTGGCTTTGCCCTTCGTTTCCTTCATAACCTGGCCGACGAGGAAGCCGACCGCCTTCTCTTTGCCCGCTTTATAATCGGCTACGGATTGCGGATTGCCTGCCACAACCTGCTCGACAACGGATTTGATGGCGCCTTCGTCACTGATCTGAACGAGGCCCTTCTCTTCGACAATCTGCTGCGGCGCTTTGCCGCTTTCGATCATTTCTTTAAAAACGGTTTTGGCGATTTTGTTGGAAATGGTGCCTTTTTCGATCAAACCGATCATTTCACCGAGTCCTTGACCGGTTATTCGGATCTCGCCGAAATCCAGTCCGCCGGCATTGAGATACCCGAGAAGATCACCCATGATCCAGTTGGAAACGGCCTTCGCGTCGGACGTATATTTCAGGCTTTCCTCGAAGAAATCGGCCATCTTCATGGAAGCGGTAATCACCTCGGCATCGTAGCTCGGAAGTCCGTACTGGCTTACGTAGCGTGCTTTACGGGCATCCGGAAGCTCCGGAATCGACGATTTTACGCGCTCTTTCCAGCCGGCATCGATATGCAGGTTGACGAGATCCGGATCCGGGAAATAGCGGTAATCATGCGATTCTTCCTTGCCCCGCATGGAAATGGTTTTGCCTTGGCCTTCGTCCCAGCGGCGCGTTTCCTGGACGACCTCGCCCCCGCCGTTCAGGACTTCCGCCTGGCGGATTTCTTCATATTCGAGACCGCGCTGTACGCCGCGGAAGGAGTTCATGTTCTTAAGCTCCGCGCGTGTGCCGAATTTCTCCTGGCCTACCGGACGGATAGAGATGTTGGCATCGCAGCGCAGAGAACCTTCTTCCATCTTCACGTCCGAAACGTCGCAGTAAAGCATGATGGCGCGAAGCTTCTCCAGATACGCGCGCGCCTCTTCCGGAGAGCGGAGATCCGGCTCGGACACGATCTCGACCAGAGGCGTTCCGACCCGGTTGAAGTCAACCAGCGAAGCGTAACCGCCGTCGACGTGAGTCAGCTTACCCGCATCTTCTTCCAGATGCAGCCGGGTGATGCCGATACGTTTCGTCTCCCCGTCCACTTCAATGTCGATCCAGCCGTTCTCGCCGATCGGCTTGTCGAACTGGGAGATCTGGTACGCCTTGGGCGAATCCGGATAGAAATAGTTTTTGCGGTCGAATTTCGTCACGTCCGCGATCTCGCAGTTCAAAGCCATGGCGGCTTTCATCGCATATTCGACAGCCTGCCGGTTAAGTACCGGCAGAACGCCCGGATGCCCGAGACAGACCGGGCACGTATGCGTGTTCGGAGGCGCGCCGAACGAGGTGGAGCAGCCGCAGAAGATTTTGGAATTTGTATGCAGTTCAACGTGAACTTCAAGCCCGATCACGGTTTCGTATTTCGTTTCAGTCGCTGACAAAAAGATCCCTCCTGTTACGCGTTATAGCTGCGGACGCTGCTTGTGATGATCGGTGTTCTGCTCGAAAGCGTGAGCTACGCGCAGCACGGTGGACTCGTCCAGCGCCTTCCCGATAATCTGCAGTCCTACAGGCAGGCCAGAGGCCAGACCACACGGTACGCTGATGGCCGGAATACCTGCCAGGTTGACCGGGATGGTCAAAATATCGTTCAAATACATCGTAAGCGGGTCGCCTACCTGCTCTCCCAGACGGAACGCCGTCGTAGGAGCCGTAGGGCCGATCACGACATCGTAGTTTGCGAAAACTTGATCAAAATCCTGCTTGATCAGCGTGCGGACTTTCTGCGCCTTCAGATAATAGGCGTCATAATAGCCGGAGCTGAGCGCGTAAGTCCCGAGCATGATCCGGCGTTTCACTTCCGGACCGAAGCCTTCGCTTCTGGACATATGGTACATTTCCAGCAGGTTGTTCGCGTTGTCCGTACGTATGCCGTAGCGGACGCCGTCGTAACGCGCGAGGTTGGAGGACGCTTCCGATGAAGCGAGCAGGTAGTATGCCGCAACGGCATACTCGGAATGCGGCAGGGAAACTTCCTCGACCACCGCTCCCAGACCTTCCAGCACGCGGAGGGCTTCCTGGATCTTCTCCTTCACCTGAGGATCGACGCCGGCACCCAGGTATTCCTTTGGCACCGCGATGCGGAGCCCTTTGACGTCGCCGGTCAATGCGGAGACGTAATCGGGAATCTCCACGTTCGCCGACGTGGAGTCCTGCGGATCGTGGCCCGCAATCGACTGCAGGACGTAAGCGGAGTCTTCGACGTTCTTCGTGAGCGGACCGATCTGGTCCAGCGAAGAGGCGAACGCGACAAGTCCGAACCGGGACACGAGCCCGTAGGTCGGCTTCAGGCCGACCACGCCGCAGTAGGCGGCCGGCTGGCGGATAGAGCCGCCGGTGTCGGAGCCCAGCGAGAAATACACCTCGCCGGCAGCCACGGAAGCCGCAGAGCCGCCGCTGGAGCCGCCGGGCACGCGATCCAGATCCCACGGGTTGCGTGTCGCGTGGAACGCGGAGTTCTCGTTGGAGCCGCCCATGGCGAACTCGTCCATGTTCAGCTTGCCGACGGGAAGCGCCTGGGCTTCCTTCAGTTTGCGCATCACAGTCGCGTCGTACACGGGCGTGTAGTTCGACAGGAACTTGCTCGCGCACGTGGTCGTGACGCCTTCGGTCACGATGTTATCCTTGATGCCTGCAGGCAGACCGAACAGGATTCCCCGGGATTCTCCCGCGGCAATCTGCTCGTCCAGCGCTTTCGCAGAGCGGCGGGCGTTTTCTTCATCGAGCTTGAGGAACGCTTTTACTTTGCCGTCCACTTCGGCGATCCGCCGGTAAGACTGATCGACCAGCTCCGTGACGGATACTTTTTTATCCAGCAGTTGTGTATGTAATTCTTGTAATCTCAACTCAAATAGCGACAACGTAAGGTGCCTCCCTTCAAATAACAGACAACCGTGCAAACTCCAAGGTCTGGTTAAACGTACGTATTACTCCATAACGGCGGGCACTTTGAACTGCCCGTCTTCTTCTTCCGGAGCGTTCAGCATCACTTTGTCCAAAGGCAGGGACGGACGGACTTCATCCTCCCGCGTCACGTTCTTGACGGACATCGCATGACTCGTCCGCTCCACATGTTCCGTATCCAGCTTTCCAAGCTGTTCGGCGTATTTCAAAATAGCGTTAAGCTGTTCCGTAAACTGTTCCTTCTCTTCGGCAGAAAGATCAAGGCGGGCCAGCTTGGCCACGTGTTCGACATCCTTAATAGTAATGCTCACAGACGATTCGCACCTCTCTTTGTATGTACACGCCAAATTCATTCTACCTATTATAGCCTAGTTATTTTTTGATCTCAATTGATTCCCGGCCGAAAACGCAGAAATAAGCGGAATTTTGCGGTTTTTCGGTAATCGCGGGAATGCAAAAGTCAGATCGCAAAAAGAGCCTCTCCCGGGTCACCTAAGACGGAAAGGCTCTATTTGCAATCTTTTGTACGGGAAACAAGCCCCGAAGCTCTTCAAACGATCATCTATATCCAAGCCCGAAGGTTCACCTGTTTGATGAAATCCTCGGCGCTTTGAACTTCTTTGCTCTTCTCTGCAACGATTTCAACCGGTTCGCCGTTCATCACTCGGTTAAACAGTTCTTCGTTGCGCGTCGCCAGCGCGAAATCGATCAAGGCTTCCTTCTCCAAACGGTCGACTTCCTGACGAAGCAGGACTTCTTCCAGTTCGATATCTGAGGCGGGCACGAAAAAATGTTTGTTCAGCTTCGGCACTCGGATGACGTAGTCGAACAAGTTGTCGTTGTTGCGGTCATAAGCGATGATGTAGGCGTAATCGCCGATCGGCAGATTCTGTTCGAGCCGGTCCTCCACAATGATCACGCGCGCTCCCAAAGACAGCATCCGGATTCCCCCTTTCCCATGCAGAGCGGGCTGAGATGCCCTGTTCCGATTCTCCTAAAGCGATGCGGAAAGCATAAACTCTACTTTCGAATCTAGCATGGATTAGTAACATCGTACTAAAAAAAGAGTACGCTGTCCATAAACGTCTCCCTGTTTTCCGGACGGTTTGGGGGAGTTTTTATTGACCTCCGGTTGAACCGCCGCTGCGGGCGCGAGCTATTGTCAGAGAACCAGAACGCCCTCCCGGGATACGGTAAGCTTCTCGAATCCGGTTTCCGTAATGGCATATGTATTCTCGATCCCGACAACACCCTGTCCGGGGAATGTGAATTTCGGCTCCACGGCGATGACCATGCCGGGCTCAAGCTTGTATTTAAACCCTTTGGCCAACACCGGAAACTCGTCGATTTCCAGACCAATTCCGTGTCCGAGAAACTTAACCTGATCCATGCCGTACCCCATAAAATGGCCGCCGAGTCCTTCGGCAGACGCCGTGTCCAGCGATTGCAGGTAGAGATGCTCCGCAACGGTCCCCGGCTTCATCATCGCTTCGGCTTCCTTCAAAATTTTCTCCGAAATTTCGTAAGCGTGCCGCAGCTCTTCCGGCAAAGCGCCGATCACCGCGGTACGCGTCTGGTCGATCACATAGCCTTCGATGTTGCAGCCGATATCGATAAGAATAGGCTCGTTACGGCCGATGGGCCGGCTGCCCGCACTTTGAGGACTTGCCGGGCTGAGCCCCCTGCCGCCTGCAGGGCCGTCAAAATAAGTCGGCTCGGCAGCAGCCGCCCCTGCCGCCACGCAGCCCGTAATGAGCTCGGAGTTATACGCGCGCATGCGCATGAGCCCGAGATGGCCCTGGAGGCGGTTCTCCCGCTCGATGAGGCTCATCAGCTCGAACTCGGGCATCCCTTCGCGGATACCGGCGAGCGCCTTCTCCAGCGTCCGGTCGATAACGCCCGCGGCCTTGCGGATGAGCGCGATTTCATCGGCGGACTTGATCATCCGCAGCTCTTTGACGAGCAGCGAGCCGTCTTTCCACTTCACGCCGGTAAAAGCCCCCTCCAGCCGCTGGAACTGCTGAACGGGGAGCACGTCGAACTCCGTGGCGATGACGGGCTCTTTGCCCGAAGCGAACACGCCGGGATAGCGCTGCGCGAGCCGGTCTTTGAGCGTACGGAGGGAGCCGAGTTCCTCCACCTCCGCGAGCGACTCCTGCTGCGCTCTCGTGATGCTGCGGCGCACAACGAACAGCGGATTGCCCTCGGCGGGAACGAACAAATACCCGTTTTGCATGGAGCCGTTAAAATAGTACAAGTCCACATGATGGTTTACCAGGAAGCCGTCGATACCGCCGGCCTGCATCGCCTTCTGCAGCCGCTGCTGCCTTTCCGCGTACGGATGATCCGTTTTGTTCATTAATATCCATCCCTTCTTACGGTTCTTATACCGTCATCATACCCCGCTCCGGCGAGGAGGCGCAAACAGATTTCGAGCGGCCAAACGAATGACGCGAGGCTGGTCCGGGGCTGCAGAAATGAATTCATGCAGCCTTTAAACCGAACCGATGAAGCGCATTATGCAGCGAGGAAATGAAGCGAATGGCGAGGTTAAAACGGGGAACTGCCCGAAACACCGCTTCGAGCGAGCTTTTTGAACCATGAGGTTTATGAAATTCACAAAACGAAACTAAAAAACGCAAACTCGCGGCTTCTGCCGAAAGTTTGCGTTCTTCGCAAACAAATCTATTCGTTTCGTGTCTTCTTTTTCCAAAATATCACATTTATACCGTACAGGCAAGCTTTTTATCGCAAGTTAGTCCGATATTCCATAGCCGGCGCTTCGGCCGGTGATATTCCGCCCAAAAAAAAGAACCCGGATGCTATCGCATTCGGATTCTGAGGGATCGTTCTTAATCAGGCGTTCCTTGCAGAAAACCTCCGAACTAACACTTTTTAACGAAACCGAAACCGCTCGAAATAATAACGAGAAGAATGAAAAGGACGAGGATATTGGCGGAATTGTCGGACCAGCATTTCTTCGCGATCGGTTTGATCGGATGACAGACGGGATGATGATGCGGATGATGTGGATGATGCGGATGATGCGGCTTATAGTTCGCTACATACACCTGATTTACGATAGGTATAGACGGCATTTGAATGACCGGCGACGGCAAGGGACCGGGATAAGGCAGCGGAGTCGGTTGTACGGGCATCGGTGCCGGCATCGGCATGGGCTGAGGTATTACAGCTTGCGGCATGGGACCCGTCTGTTTGGGCGTGTAGACGGGACCGGTGTACGTTTTTTTAACATGTTCCATGGGTTATTCCCTCCTGTATGTTACCGTTCCGTATTTTAAATTACCTTGTGCGGAATTCGGAAAGTAGGCTTACAGCCTTACACCAACAGTCTATGGGTCCTTTCCCATGCGGAACACGGTATATACCCAGCCCCTTGAAATTAGGCGTTTTTCATGCGAAAAAGCCTCCGGATGCCTTGTACCGGCGAATGCCCGTCCGCTGCAGCGGATGTCCCGAAGGACGCGCTATCAGCAAAAAAGGAATTCGCCCGGCTTGCATTCCGGAGGCTTTTTGGGGCGGTAAAGGTTTACTGCCCTTAAATATAAGGATTGTTCTGTTTTTCGTAGCCGATCGTCGTCTTGGGGCCGTGGCCCGGGTAAACCGTCACGTCGTCGCCAAGCTCAAAAAGCTTGCCGTGAATGGAATCGAGCAGCGTGTTCCAATCGCCGCCGGGAAGGTCCGTACGGCCCACGGACAGACGGAACAGCACATCTCCGCCGATCAGGTGGTTGTCGAACAGAAGGCTGACGCTGCCCGGCGAGTGGCCCGGGGTGTGAAGCACTTTGATCTTGGTGCCGAAAAATTCGAGCACCTGTCCTTCGTCAAGCGCGTACTCCGCCGGCTCGACCACAATCGGGTCCGTAACGTCCGGCCAGCGCGCGGAGCCGTTCAGCTTAGGGCTACCCAGCCAGTCGCTCTCGGCATCGTGAAGATAGACCGGGCACTTCTTCAGCTCCCGGAGCTCCTGCACGCCTCCGATATGATCGAGATGAGCATGCGTGAGCAGAATGGCTTCGATCTCCATGTCCTTAATGCGCTTGAGCAGCGGTCCCGGCTTCATGCCGGGGTCGATGACAACGCCCTTCTGCCCGCTTTCGTCGGTCAGCAGGTAAGCGTTCGTCTCCATGGGGCCGAGCTTAAAAGTTTCGATGCGGATCATGCGTACCCCTCCTGTCAGAACGTGGAAAGCAGCTCGCGGAGCTCGCTTACGATGACGGACTGGTAGCCGACACCTTCGCCGTACTGGCGGAGCATTTCCGCGCGTACCGCCTGTATTTTATCGTTGTAATCGGGCGCTTCGCGGTCCGGATTTCCTTCTTTGAAGGCTTTCATGACAGCCTGTACCCGTTCAGGACGGGGACCCCATTTGCCAAGCACGTGGCCGCCCGTATCCGTGATAATAACGACCGGAATGGAGCGTCCGCCGAAAGTCAGGAACTGGTCCATAACATCGGTATGTTCTTCCATAATGAGGACTTCTACCGGTATTCCGCTGTTTTCCAGCGCCTTGAATACGACCGGGATGTTACGCACGACGTCGCCGCACCACTCGGCCGCGATGATGACGCAGCGCAGGTCGTCACGGTTGTTCAGGGATTCGAAAAATTCCCGGTCGTCCTCTGTCTCCCACTGAAACTTCCCGTACCAGTCAAGAAACGCTTCCTGGTTGCGCTGCATGCTGTCGATGAACTGCTGCGGCGTTAAGCCTTTGCCGATGACGGCGGATAAGTTGGTGCTCATAAAATCCATCCCTTCTTTGGCGGCAAACTGCGTTATTTACGCTTTGCCCGCATTTTTTTGGCTACCAGATAAATGATCATAAGACCGATAGCTGCGATTAGAATCGGAACTGTGTATTTGCCTGCAATGTCGTCGATGCTCTCCCAATTGTCTTTCAGGGTCATCCCGAGATAGACGAACAGCATGGACCACGGAATAACCGCCAACGTCGTATAGAACGTAAACAGTCCCAGAGGCATTTTGGCAAGCCCCGCCGGTACCGAGATCGCATGCCGGACGACCGGTATGAAACGGGCCGTAAAAATAACGCCTGTTCCGTATTTGTTGAACCAGGTCTCCGCAACGTCGATGTGATGCTTATTGATGAATATGTATTTGCCGTACCTTTCCAAAATAGGACGTCCGCCGTAACGGCCGACCCAGTAGACGAAAATCTGGGCGATGACGCCACCCACGGTGCCGAAAAAGACGGCGCCTGCAAAACCGATCTCGCCTTTGGCTACCAGATAGCCCGCATACGAAAGTACGATTTCACTCGGAATAACCTCGATCATCAGTCCGAGCATGACCCCCCAGTACCCGAGGCCTTCAAAAAATACCAAAAGCGAATGAATAAACTCTCCCATCTCCAACCTACTTTCCCCAGCATGATTGTCGATTCGCGGGTCTTCCCGCGCTTTCTTCTAATAGAATCTCCCCTATTCTACCATAGAGAAAGGCCGTCAACCACTTAACAATGCGGCCGGGCCGTGTAAAGGAGACGATGAAGCCCTTTCGCGGGGAGCCGATAAAGAAATGTCTCCTATCCGCTCGGACCGGCAAAGAACCCTGCTCATCCGGAAGGAAGCGTAAAAGCCGAACCAAACGGATGAAACTGACGGACCCCGCGGACAACTTTTACTTGTCCGGTTATTTTCATCATGAGCTGACAAGCCCGTGCATATAGTGTACAAACTGGTCTGGGGGGAAGGTTCATGTTCAAATCTTTTGTACTCAAAAAATATCACTTCGTCATGTTTCTCGGGTTTCTTTGCGTAGCGTTCGCGGCAGTCCTGTTTTTCCGGAATCCGCAAATCTTGTCTACGGCGGCGGAGCCGGCCACGGCTTCGGAACGGACGATCCAGCTCGTTACCGGAGAATTTTCCACGAAGCTGGATAACGGCAAAGAAATCGAAGCTTACCGCTGGGACCCCGGCACGATTGTCGTGCGCAAAGGCGAGAATATCCGGCTCAGCATTTACGGAGTCAACGGAGCGAGCCATCCTTTTATTATCGAAGGTCTGAACATCAAAGGCGAAGTAAAAAAAGGCAAAGAAACGGTCGTCAACTTCAAAGCGGAAAAAACGGGAACCTACCGGCTCATCTGCATGACTCACACGGATATCGCCCACAGCGGCCCGATGATCGCCTATATCAATGTCATCGACTGACAGGAAGCCTCAGGCTTCCTTTTTTATTGTTTCTTGCATCGTTTCCCGGCCCCGTCACCTCCAATATTTTTCCGTTTATTCCGTCTTCCCTTCGCTCTTCCGGCTTCTTTCCCCTTCCTTTCCTCCTCACTTCCGGCAGGTCAGCCGCATACACTGAAACAGAGTAAGGAGGCGATCCGGTTGAAGAATAAAACCAACGAGAAGCACAAGCCGCAAATTCCGAGCGCCAGGGGAATACGCCGTTCGTGCAGCCGCGAGCTTTACCGAACCGTCAAACGGCTGAAAATGTATATCTCCCCGGAAAAAATCGAGGAAGCGGAGAAGATATATACCCGGAAAGTAGCCCAGCACATCGCGTTCATCGTGGAGCATTCGGATAACCGCAAAGTCCAGGCGGACTGGTGGGAGGAACATGTCGCTCCCGAGATAGCCGTCCTGTGGGACGTGAACGCCGATACGCTGTCCAAAGCGTTCCGCAGCGCTTACGGGGGATAAGAATGAACGCCGGACCGCGCTTGCGGAACCGGCTTTTTTTGCTGAACAGCCTCCGGGAGGCCGGATGAAATGGAGATGTAAGGGCAGGCTAACCCTTATCCGATATGCAAACCGACAGGAGGATCAGTCAGCATGATCAAGATTTCCGGGTCTGTCAAGGCCCTCCCCTTACGGCGGACGGCTGCGGCCTGCGCCATTTGCGTCTTCTTCACCCTGGCCCCCGCTCCCGCGCTCGCATCCGGCGGGTCTCACGTCTCAAGCGGGTTAACCGTTTCCGCCCCCCGAGCGGAAGCCGTGAACGGGCTGCCGCACCGTTCAACCGCTTCAGCGGCTTCGATACCGGCGGAGAAAGATCCGCACGCCACTGCCGCCAAACCCCGGGATCGAGATTATTACGAACAGCGCGGAGAAATCGTCTGGGAGGTCCCGTCCGCAGGCAAAGTGATTGCACTGACGTTCGACGACGGGCCGGACCCGGTACAGACGGTGCAAATTTTGGACGAGCTGAAAAAGTACGGGGCGAAAGCCACGTTTTTCGTAGTCGGAAAAAGAGCCGAGAGGTTTCCCGAACTGATCAAACGAGAGACGGCCGAGGGGCATGAGATCGGCAATCATACGTACAGCCACCCTTTTCTGACCAACAACCGGTCCACGGAAAGCATCCGCAGCGAGATCGCGGCGACGCAGAAGGTGATCAAATCCATCAACGGAACGGCACCCGTCCTGTTCCGCCCGCCGGGCGGCTATTACCATGAAAGGCTCGTTCATGTCTCTCTGGCGGAAGGGTGTCTGCCTATTCTATGGTCCTGGCACCAGGACACGGAAGACTGGAAAGCTCCCGGTGTGAACCGGGTCGTGAACAAGGTGCTGAATAATGCCCGCGAGGGTGATATTGTCCTGTTCCACGATCATGTCCTGGGCTCTATGAATACGGTCGATGCGATACGTAAAATTCTGCCGGAGCTGTCTAAGCGGGGTTATCATTTCGTCACGGTATCGGAGCTTCTGAAACTGCGCGGATCAACCAGCGGAGTAAGCAAACCTTCCGGTTCCAAAACGAAATAAGCGGTCTCGCAATTTCATCTGTCCTCCTTCCTTCTTCCGATGTACAATTGGGAAAAGGAATCACGGGTTGGAGGACGGTGGCTTTACGCAATGGAAGCTTTAAGCTGGGAAATGCTGCTTTTTCTGATTGTGACCGGGTTTTTGGCCGCTTTCGTGGATTCGGTTGTCGGCGGGGGCGGTCTTATTACTGTTCCGGCCCTGCTGTTTACGGGCCTTCCGCCGGCGCTCGTTCTCGGAACCAACAAGCTGGCGGGAACGATGTGCTCGCTGACTAGCATGACTTCGTTCCTGCTTTCCGGAAAAATCCATTTTCGGCTGGCCGCGGCGCTTTTTCCGCTGTCCCTGGTCGGTTCGATGCTCGGCGCGCTGCTGGTACACCGGATACCGTCCGAGTTTCTTAAACCGTTGGTCGTGGTGCTGCTCATTGCCGTGACGGTCTACACTTTGCTCAAAAAAAATTGGGGAGCGGCGTCCACCTTCAGCGGCCTTACGTCCCGGAGCAGGTTCTGGCTGGCGGCCGGAGCTTTCGTTATCGGCTTTTACGACGGCTTCTTCGGCCCCGGAACGGGCTCGTTCCTTATTTTCCTGTTTCTGCTGCTCGGTTTTGATTTCGTGGGAGCATCCGCCAATTCGAAAGTGCTTAACTTCGCCAGCAATATCGGTGCGCTGGTCACCTTCTTCCTGGTGGATTCCGTAAGTCTCGCATACGGGATTCCGATGGGGATCGCCATGATCGGAGGCGCGCTTGTGGGAACCCGTTTTGCCATCCGCAAAGGAGCTTCCTTCGTCAAGCCGCTTTTTCTGATCATGACCACGGTGCTGATCGGCAAACAGTTATGGACGCTGATCATGTCCTGACGACGGCCTTACGTGCAGCATGCAAGCAAACAAACAAACAGAGCCTGACAGTTCAATCGTGAACTGTCAGGCTCTTTCGCGTTAAATCTGATGCGATTCGTAGATGCGGATACTTTCCGGTTTCTGCTTGGCGGCCTCCGCCATTCCCGCAGCGACCCGCTGAGCCGGTATCGGCCTATATTTACGAAGACCCCCCGCCATCAGGAAAGAGAAAGCTTTCGCGGCTACGGCTCCCGCTTTCTCGCCGAAACGGAATTCCTCTCTGTCTCCCAGCAGGAGGGAAGGTCTGAATATTCGCAATGTACGAAGTCCCAATTTGGATAAACCGTGTTCCAGATCTCCTTTGACCCGGCTGTAAAAAAATTTCGAATCCCGCTTCGCTCCCATGGCGGAAACGACAAGAAATTGGCGGGCCCCGTACTTCTTCGCCAGGTTGCCCAGAATCATCGGGTATTCATAATCGACCTCGCGGAACTGTTCCTGTGTCCCGGCTTTCTTAATCGTGGTGCCCAGCGCGCAAAACACATCCGCCTGCTTCAATTCTCCGCGTAAATCTTGCTCCAACTGCTCCGGGTTCCAATCCGTCACGATTTGATGAAACTTGCTTTCACTGTCCCGTCCCTCGATTCGCGTGCGGACCAAGACGATAATTTTCTCGTAACCGGGATCGGCGATAAGGACAGAGATCAACTCTCTGCCTACCAGTCCCGACGCGCCGGCTATTATGGCAGTTTTTTTCATTAAGCAGCACTCCTGATTTAAAAACGTAAAAACGGGTTAGCACACGTAGATTTTACCAATCGGCGATTTCTCATCCCTTTAAACGCGGAATTAAGCAAACGGCGCCTCTACAAATATAAACAGCCCCGAAGCGGGGCCGTTATCCTATAAACGAATGAATGTACGTTAAAGTTTCGGAAGCTTTCCCTAGATGAGCGTCTCGCCTTCGAAATACGAAAGACGCGCTTTCGGTTTCATCTCCTGGCCTCCATGGCCGCCGTGTGAACGTTTGAAAACCTCGCTTTGGGTATACGCCTCGAACGCTTCTTTATTTTCCCACTTCGTGATCACTTTAATCGCCTGTTCGTCGGTCCAGACTTCCAATCCGAGAAAGCCTTGGAGTTCTTTCATGTTAGGCGCCTGCTTGCGGAACATTTCGACCATTTGCGGAGGATTGGGAACTTCAATGGTATTTACGGCAATGTACATCTTGGACATCCTCATTTCTTAATTAGAGTACGAAACCTTATGTATAGTGTAGACCATTGAGAGCGGAGAAACAAATAAACAGAGATTATAACCATTATTTGTCTTGTAAAATAATTAATACGATATATAATAAGCGATATTTAATAAATAACTATTTAAAAACAAAGGAGAGAAAATTTTGAAGCTTCCGAAGTTAATTACCTTACTAACCGGCGCAGCCCTCTGTGTCTCTTTGTGGACGGCTCCGGCCTCGGCTGAAGAAACCTTGAACTGGGTGGAAGGTCCGAAAAAAGTGGGACTCGGTCAAATCGCCGAGCTGGATCTGGACAAAAATTTTGTGTTTCTGAATGATACCGATACCAAAAAGTTTGAGCAGCAAAACGATTCCCACGTGAATAACCGTGAAATCGGTTCCGTTTTCCCGAAGGATGAAAATCAAAACTGGGCGGTTATTTTCGAATACGAGGACACCGGTCACGTCAAAGATGACGAGAAAGACAAAATCGATGCGAACGAGCTCCTTGAAAGTTACAAGACCGGAACGGAAGAATCGAATAAAAAAAGAGATGTATCCAACCGCCTGTTCGTCGACGGCTGGGATGTGAAGCCCTTTTACGACAACGACATACATAGCCTTTCCTGGTCCCTGCTGGGACACGATTCCAATAACGAAAAATTCGTCAACTATAACGTCAACGTACTTACCCGGAAGGGCGTGATTTCCGTCGTTCTCGTGACCGACCCGAAAAATCTCGCTGCGGACCGTAAGGTGCTGACCTCCTCCATCCTGCCGAAGCTGCAGGTGAAGGCCGGAGAACGTTACGAAGAGTACAACTCCAAAACGGACAAGCTGGCCGAGTACGGTCTGTCGGGCCTGATCCTCGGGGGCGCGGGTCTTGCGGTCGCCAAAAAGGTCGGACTGATCGGACTGCTGCTCGTCTTCCTGAAAAAGTTCGGCGTCATTCTTGTCGCCGGCCTCGCTGCCTTGTGGCGGTTCCTCCGCGGCAAGAAAAAGAAAGCGGCAGCCGCAGAGCAGGCCGCGGAGGCGCGTGCCGCCGAAGCGAGAGCGGCCGAGCTGACGGCAGCCGGAAGCGACGGCCCCGCGGCCGATGCGACGGCGCAGGACGCGGCCACCGCTCCCGGGCCTTCGGCGGACCCGGGTGCCCCCGCAGACGCCCGGACTCACGGCGGCTCCGGGGCTGACCCGGCGCTGGAGCCCGAGCATTCCCGCTCCGAGGCGGCTCCCGCTTCCGAGTCCGGAACCGGCCGCACCCCTCTTACGGATGAGGATTCCCTCCGTAAGCCCGACCGGCCGGAAGATCCGGACAAGAGCAAGTAGCCTGCGGCTGTGTTCACCGCGCGGCGCAGATTCATCCAAAGGCAGTTCCCGTTCGAGGGCGGGAGCTGCCTTTTTTTCTATCCGGAAACCGGAGCCATGTACGCGGTATGCCCCCGGTTTGTCCCCGTAATGCCGGTCCGGTATCCCCGTTCTGGCTATATCCCGGATACTCCGCCCGGTATATCTTTTAGAGTGTAAAGGATTTACCGAGGTTTCCGAAGCGGAGGTGAACGTACAGAACATACAAAACGCACAAAACCGAAAGCGCTTTATTTTTCTGACGGAACATGCCGCCATTAAATCCACTAATTTTAGGAGGGAATTTATTTATGAAGCTTAAAAAAATGGTCACTTCTCTGCTGTTGATTTCCGCTTTTACGACGACTTCGGCATTTGCCCAGACGTCCCCCGGAGGCGTCAAAGACGACCTTTATCAGAAGGCCGTTCAAAAGGAAGTCGAAAATTTTGTCAAGAAAGCTTATAACCCCTACTACACAATTAACTCCATCCAATTATCCACTTCGGATTACTCGGTTAAAGACAACCGGTTGACGGCCCGCGTGAACATTTCCTTGAATAAAACGCTCAAAGCGAAATCGGTCGATGAGCTGCCCTACGTGAAAGGATTGAAAAGCAAGCTTAACGTCTTGAAGCTGCGCAAAGACGCAAGCTCCACGGATGCGGAGCAGGTCGTCAACGACCGGATGAAAGATCTGCAGGAATATATCGGGACTTCCACGGACCAGAACGATTCGTTCCGGATTACGGCTCCTATCGTGAACGGCAGCCCGGACCTCAAGAACGCCAATCTGGAATTTCTTAACGGACTGGTCGACTGGATTCCCGCGGATTATTTTATTCCTTCCAATGAGTCCAGCATGATCGAAAACGGCGAAGAGTTTGTTACGGAAGCCGTAACGACCAACAAAAACTTCCTCGTCAAGAGCCCGGCAGAAGCTTCGCTGGTCCAGCCGCTTGCCGCCGTCACCTACGACAGGATTGCCGCGAGGGATTATGCCAACAAATGGACCTCGAACACAACGAACGCGTCCGGCTACGACACGAGCAAATGGAACCCGAACTATGCCAAACATACCGAAAACGGCGGTGTCGACTGCGCCAACTACGTTTCTCAATCGATCTATGCCGGCGGCATCCCGACGGACAGCACATGGAAACCGGAAAGCCTCGCCTGGGTGAACACGGGCCGTAACATCTCCAACGGTTTGAAGCAGTATATGGTGGATACGAAAGGCTATTTCTACAAGACCACCAAAGCGACGACTCCCGCAGGCGGCTTCATCAGCGCCTTAAACTACTCGCACGTTATGTTCGTGGTAGCCAACGATACGGTCACGATGCAGTTCAGCGCTCACACCAATGACAGACTTAAAGCATCCTTTGCCAACTTCTCGGCTTCGGATTATGAGTTCTACTATATTAAATCCGCGTATTTAAAATAATAGCCGTATCCGAGGCGAACAGCCGGCGTCGGCCGACACCACCCCCTATCCCGTACACAAGCGGGACAGGGGGTTTATTTTAGGAGCCGGGTAACGGCGTACTCCGCTGTCTCTCGCTCTTTGACATACATAAATCCGCCCAGCTGCCGGGAGGAAATCAACTCACGGGCGGGCCCCAGCTTGTTCTTCATTCGGGCGATCACCTTGCAGATTCCGTCCGGCTGGATGTACCCGCCCCAGAGCTTTTCCGCAATGGTGTGCTTGGTCACGACAATCCCTTCGTTCTCCACAAAGAACGAAAGCAGCGCCGCCTCTTTCTCCGAAAGCTCGGTCCTTGTACTGCCGTATTTGATACAGAACTGTTTCGGATGAAAGTAGGTCCCTTCCCCTATGTAGACCAGCTCGGAACCGGCCGCCGCTTCGTACAGTCCCGGGCAGACCAGGACAGAGATCAGCTTATCCGGCGTTTCGGCGGCCTTGCTTTTAAGACGGGCAACGGGGTCCATCAATATTTCTCTCACGCCGATTTCTTTGGCATAGACCGTTTCCAGCGGGGTCATAGGTTCACGGATCATCAAGTAGGTCGTTGTTCCCTGTTTGACGGAACGTTTAAGCCGGAACCAGTCTTTCTCATCCGGGCTGCCCACAGCCAATATCGCCTGCCCGCTGCCCGGTCCCGGGAGGCCGCCGAGTTCAGATCTCGCGTGAACGGAACAAACCGTTTCGTTAAAAAAATAAGAAAGCACGTGGGCCATATCCGGGTCATCTGTATAGATCGCGATTGTCATCAGCGGAGCCTCCCCCTTGCGTAGTTTATGAAACAAGCTAAGTTTTAAACGGCGTTAGCGGTTAACCCAGTAAACTTGGAAGGATAGTCTTATCCTATAGATACCAGAATCAGGAAATATTTTCAATTATTTTTAAAAAATAATTCCTTTTCATAAATAAAAAAAGAAAGATTATACCTGAATATAAAAAAGGCAGCCCCCGTTTTGGAACGGGAACTGCCTTTCTTAATGCCGATGGGCCGACCGTTTCAACGGCCCTTGCGCAGCCGGAGTCCGCCAAACTTCTCTTACTCCGCTTGGGCTGCAGCAGCTTCCGGCTCGACGTCAACGACGATCTTCACCGCTCCGCCGATAGGAGGCAGGCTTTTCGTCATGGCGCCGTTGTAGAAGCCGATGACTTTCGCGCCTTTAACGAGCGCTTTTTTGTCGGCTTTGACGCCTTCTTTATCGATGACTTCCGTCGCATCGGAAAGACGCAGCACTATTTCGCTCTGGGACTGCTCGGTGAGCCCTTGACCTTTGATGGTCAAGCTTTGGCTGCCGTCATCGCCCGTGCGCACTTCTTCCACGGTACCGGAGGTTCCGAGCAGCTTCTCGGCATCCGCCGAGTAACCGGACACGGTGATCTTGTATGTAGGCGTTTGAGGCGGCAGACTCATTGTCATAACCATGGAGTGCTCCGCTTCGACGATTTGACCGAGCGCAAGCTGATCGAACGTAAGCTTGTCTCCCTTGTCAGTGGCAAATACAGTGTCGTCGCCCACGTTGAGAACGAGTCCGGCCGTACCGAAGCCCTGAATTTGAACGGCTTTATAGCCGTCCGCATTGCGGATGGACGTTACAACGCCTTTTGTCATCACGTTCTCCTTCTTTTCGTCAAAAGAAATGGAAACGGACTTGCCCTGCGCCGTTACCGTTCCATGAAGAATTTCGCTGGCAAACGAAACCGGCACGTACAGCTTGCTGTCTACCAGCTCTGGAGCGGTGCCGAGCGGCTTGTACATTTTGTTCAGCACATAACGGTCTTCACCGGTTTTTACGAGCGTCCAGATGCGGTCTTTGGACAGTTCGACGGAGTAATCCTCCTGGTTCCATTTCAGTTCCATGCCGATCGCTTCGGCCACGGCGCGAAGAGGAATCATCGCTTCCTTGGCTCCCGCTTTCACATATCCTTCGGCATCCAGAACCTGATTGTTAACGGTCACTTGTACGGACTGCGACACTTCCGCGCTGATCGGGACAAGGTTGTCCGTTTTCGTTACGACAGCCGGCGAAGCGTATGCTGCCCCCGTGGTCATAGCCATGGATACGGCCAGAACGGCCAGTCCTTTTTTCATTCCATTGTTCATGCTGTTCTTTCCCTTCTGTATGTGATGAAAGTGACTTACTTCTTTTCAGACGTAAATCATGCATAATTGTTGCATAAACATACAAATTTATAAGGAATGAACTGGGTATTTATGGCGAAAAAAATAAAAAAAGTGTATATACCTTGTCGGCATACACACTTTATAGGGTTTAATTTCCATGCGCCATAACGGTCGGATCGTCCAGCTCGATCTTGCGGATCTGGTTGCTGATAAACTCCTTCATGGGGTCGAGCACCTGCATCGGGTTCGGCACTTCCCTCATGTCCTCCCACTCGCATTCCACACCTTTGCCTCCCGCAAAGCCTGCAAACATCTGGCAGCCGCTGCAGAAATCGTTCTTCTGCCGGTCATCCAGCTCCACGACTTTATTTCTCAGGCAGCAGTACACCTCATTATGGTCGTTCCGGTAGTTTATATGATGAATCGGTGTCATCGTCAACACTCCTTTTGTTCGTATATGAGAACAGCGGAGCCGAAGCCGCCGGAAAAAGAAAAAGCGGAACCCGAAAAGACCCGCGCCGCAGCGGGGCCTCCTGACCCTTTCTATGAGAGCTACTGAATGGGATCGGGAATCAGTCCGGTTTGCTTCAACTCGCTGTTGGTTTTCATTTTTTTCATTTCGTTGCCCAGCCTGCGGATATCGTAAGAATCCGTCGCCATGTACCCGTTGCTTGCCGTCTCGACGGTATGAGGGCGTTTGTTGGGCTGGTTCAAATAATCGGCAAGCTCTTTCATCCGGCAAATGGCCGCTTCGACGACACGGGAAGGCGGCAGCTCTTCCGTTTCGAAACGGGTGTGGCCGAGATACACTTCCGTATGCCCGTTCTCCAGAAGCCGGGTGGGTATGGCCAGTGTATAGACACGCTGCGTAATGGAATCCGCAAAGGTGGTAACATATAGTTGGTTTTCGTGGGTACGAGGACGTACGAAACCAAACTCGCTTAACGTCTTGTGAACAAATGAAAAGGGCCTCGTCATCGTTGCCAGCGTCTTACTGAACTCCTTCATTGGAAATTCCTCCTTTGAATTCGTTACAGTGCGCATCTCCCGCCGTACTCCGAAATATCCGATTGGAACCATCGGTGTTCTTTGTTTAGATTCAAGGGGCCATCGTGTCATTTGTCTGTCCGCGAAACTGCGTCCGGTACAGACGTGCGTAGAGACCGTCAACTTCCATCATTTCCTTGTGGGTGCCGGACTCCACGATCCTTCCTTTCTGCAGAACCAGGATGCGGTCCGCATGGAGAATCGTCGAGAGGCGGTGCGCAATGACCAACGTCGTCCGGTCTTTCATCAGCTGCTCCAAGGCAGCCTGAACGAACGCTTCGGATTCCGAATCCAGGTGGGAAGTCGCTTCGTCCAGAATCAGGATGCGCGGATTTTTGAGCAGGGCTCTGGCGATTGCCAGACGCTGCCTTTCACCGCCCGAAAGCCGGTGTCCGCGTTCTCCGACCATGGTGTCGAATCCCTGCGGCAGAGACTGCACAAAGTCGTAAATATACGCTTGGCGGCAAGCATGGACAAGATCTTCTTCCGTAGCGTCTTCTTTGGCGAAGAGCAGGTTTTCCCGCACGGTCGCGTGAAAGAGGAACGATTCCTGCGTAACGTAGGCAATCTGACGGCGGAGCGACGACAGACTAACCTTTTTCACATCGAATCCGTCTATCTCTACGGTGCCCTCCGTCGGATCATGGAGCCTTGCCATCAGACTGATAAGGGTCGATTTGCCCGCTCCGCTGGGACCGACCAGTGCGACAACTTCACCCGCTTCCGCGTGGAAGGAAATATCGGATAGAACCGTATTACCCGGTGAGTAGGCAAATGAAACATCGCGCACCGCTATGCTTCCGCGCACCGGAGGGAGCTCGGCTGCCCCTTCCGCCTCCTCCACTTCGGCCTTCATATCCTGATAATCGAAAATACGCTGGAAGACGCCTAGCGCGGTCGCCACCTCCACATGCAGATTAAGCAGGGTCCCGACAGGACTGTACAGCCGTCCGAGATAGGCCGCGAAGGCCACGATACCGCCTATGCTCATACTTCCCTGAATGACGGAGTAGCCTCCGTACATATATATGACCGCGGTGCCGAGCGGGCCCAGCACCCCGAGAAACATCATATACCAGCGGCCGATCAGATTGAGACGGAGCTCCAGATCCATAACCTGCTGGTTCATTCCGCCGAACCGCTCTTCCTGCTCTTTCTCGCGCGTGAAAATCCGGGTGAGCATAGCGCCGGAGACGCCGAAAATCTCACCGAGCTGCGCCGACATATCGGCGCGGACTTTTTGCGTTTCTCCGCGCAGGCGCTTGCGGACGCCGGAGACTTTGCGTACCGGCAAAATGAAGGCGGGCAGGATGATGAGCGCCACGATGGCCAGGTGCCAGTCGAGGGCGAAGAGGATGCCGACGGTCGTGATGACGATGACGATCTGGGTAATCGACGACACGACGAGGCTGGTGACGACAGTCTGGACCGCCTGGATGTCTTCCGTCAGCCTCTGGACCACTTCGCCGGCCCGGGCTGCGGTAAAGAAGGACATGGACTGCCGCTGGAGATTGCGGAAAAGGGTCATCCGCAGGTCCCGCATGACGCCCTGGGCGACTTTGGTGTTCAAGTGATTCTGCGCCACTCCGAGCATGCCGCTGAGCAGCGGCAAAGCGACAAGCAGAACGGCGAAGACGACAAGGAGCCGGAAGCTCTGCTGCGGGATGGCGGTGTCAATGATTTCTTTCATAACGAGCGGAGGAACGAGGCCGAGTACGGCTCCTCCGAGAGCCAGCAGGACGATTACAGTCAATTGACCCCGGTAAGGCCGGAACAGTCCCAAAATGCGGCGCAGGGATACTTCTTTGAGGGTCGCTTTGGGCATTCTTCCCCCGTTTCGTTCGCCCAGTCCTCCGCCAAATCCGTTTCTCATGTGTATGGTTCATCTCCCTGTTTTATTCGTGTGTGCGGGTTAAAAAGTTTACAAAAGCATACAAGCCTGCGGCTGGTTGTCCGCGTGTTTCATCGGGCGGACTCAGGGACGCAGGCTTCGCAACATAGCGGAAGCAAATGTATAATAAAAGCATACTTAAGCGGTCTCGCGCCGGAGACTCCACACTGCAGGTTCCCGGGAAGCGGCTGTCGTTCCGCCGGGCACACCGGGCGGGCGCGCAAAGTTCCGCACAGCCGCCGCTTAGGCAGGGCCACGGTGTGCCGCGCCTCGCGGGTGCGGGAGTTCGCGCAGCGATCCGCCGCCGAACAGACGGCCTATGCGCGGACCGGGGGGAACGCCGCTTGAACGGCAGCGGCGATTTCCCTCGCCATGCCGATCACCCGGTTCAACGAGGTCGTCTGCAAGACGGCGTACTGCCGGGGGCCGTCGGCGTTCACGATCGCGGCGACGGTGTAGTCGCCGACGAGCGGAAGGTTCTTGCCGAGCGACTTGCCCGGGAAGATCGGCCGGTTCGACACCTGGTACAGCCCGACGGAAGATGGCTGTCCCAGACACGCGTCGATGCCGACGACCGGAGCTCCCGCCGGAATTTCCGCCAGGCGCTGCACAAGATTGCTCGCATCGCAGGGATGCTCCAGGGTGCCGATGACGCTGTAGCCGGCTTCGGCCAGCATGGAGCCGACGAGCGGACCGAGCGCGTCTCCGGTCGAGCGGTCGGTGCCGATGCACACGAACACGCACGGAAGCGCGGTGCCCGCTTCTTCCCGGATTTCCGAAAAGAAGGCGGGAAGCTGTCTTCCGGATACTTTTTTCCAGTAGCCGTCTTTGGAGGCTTTGGAAGCCGATGGGTTGGCAAGGCTTGCGGCTTCCGCGTCGTTCCGGGAATGGTCCATGCGAAGGCCTCCTTTCTTTGATACGCTGTTTTGACAAATCGTTAAGACTAGCTGCTATGTCCCGGTTCCAAGACGTACTGATCTGATGGACCTGCAAATACACGGTGCTGTGCTCACCCGGACAAAAACGGCCAGACAACCGGCAAGAAAAAGCCGGCTTTCCTGTCGTGCTTTCCGCGTACAACCGGTTATTTTCCACTTTTCAAGGAAGAGGCCTGTTTATAAAATCACGGACAGCTCTCTTCCCCCCTAGTTCCCTATTATTGTTCCACAAGGAGGCCGCTCATGTCCATAGCCGGACTATTCGCTCTGCTTATCCTGGTCTACTGGCTGGCCATGCTGGCAGATCACCTGCGGGGCGCAAGGCTGTTCCGCGAACTGCCCCCTTCCGGTCCGCTGCCCGATCCCCCGCCGCTCGTCTCGGTGATTATCGCCGCCAAAGAGGAAGAAATGACAATTCGCGAAACGGTGCGGCATCTGCTCGCGCAAACCTATCCCCGGCTGGAGCTGATTGTCGTAAACGACCGCTCGCAGGACGGTACCGGACGCACGCTGGACGAGCTCAAACGGTGGTCCGAGGAGCGCGGGGATATCCGTATCCCTATGCGGGTGATCCACGTGACTCGCCTGCCGGGAGGATGGCTCGGCAAAAACCACGCCCTCTACCAGGGCTACCGGCAGGCCCGCGGTCAGTGGCTGCTCTTTACCGACGCCGATATCCGCTTTCACCCGGACACGGTCCGGGAAGCGGTCGGCTTTGCGCTGAGCGAGCATGCGGACCATCTGACGCTCACGCCCCACATGACGGCGCCCACGTTCTGGCTGCGCAGCTTCATCCGCCACTTCCTCTTCTCGCTAAGCCTGTTCACGCGCCCTTGGCGCGCGAATCTGGACGGGGAGCGGAAAGGCGGCATGGGCATCGGCGCGTTCAATCTCATTCACCGGCGGGCCTATGAAGTGATCGGGACGCACGAAGTGATCGCCCTCCGGCCGGACGACGACCTCCAGCTCGGCGCGCGGGTGAAGCTGGCCGGTCTCCGCCAGCGCCTCGCATCGGGGCGGAGCAGGCTGCAGGTCGAGTGGTATCCGAGCATGAGAGCGGCCGTCCGGGGACTGGAGAAAAATCTGTTCTCCGGCTTCGGCTACAAAGTTTCTTTGGCGGCGGCGGCCGGAGCGGGCCAGCTCCTCCTGTTTACGTTTCCTTGGCTCGGCATGCTGCTCTACGGCGATTGGCGCAGTCTCGTCCATCTGGCCAGCGTGCTTATCATGACGGCCCTTTACCGGAAGCAGATCCGGATGATGGCAGGTTCACCGGGCCTCGATACCCTCGCCATTCCGGCGAGCGCAGCCGTGCTTGTCTACGTGCTTGTCCGGTCCGTGGGACTGGCGCTCAAACAAGGCGGCGTCTACTGGCGCGGGACGTTTTATTCCTTGACGGACCTTAAAAAAATGAAATAAAGATCAATTGTGAAAGAAACCATTACAGAATGTTTACAACTGAAGCATTTTGTTTATTGTATAATGAAGAGGAATAAAAAAGAGGAGGAGAGTCTTCCATGTCCACTGTGCCGACAAGAATATATAAGTACGCCTTTGGCGCGCTGCTCCTTACGGTCAGTCTGCTTACGGCTTACACAAACATCCAGCCGTAAATAGGAAAGCAGGATAAAGACGACGATTCGGTCTTCCTGCAACAGCTGCCCGGCTTACCCCAGTTCGTACCCCTCCATGATCGAATATGCAAAAAAAGGCTGCCTCACTTCAGTGGGACAGCCTTTTTTGCTTACCCGTATTACGGGTGGCGGAAGAAAGTTCGGCCAACTGGCGTGCAAATGCCGAGCCCGATTGGCGGGGCCCCATGACGGAAAGTCAAACCCATGTGCCCGGCGTTTGACACTCAAGGACAGTCCGGCGGCCGCACCCGGCAAACAGGCCGGTTTCTCCCGCGAAGGAAAAACCGGCCTGTTAGTATGCGCCGCTTCAAGAGCCGCGGAAAAGCGCGCAGCAGCTCCTGCTGTCAGGCCGTCCGGGTCGTCGTTCGATGTCATTTCCGGGAAGCCGCCCCGTCAGCCTGGCGTCCCCCATCCGTATCGGAGAGCCTGTCCGCTAACAACGCGCCAGTATGTCGCGGATCTCCCGGATTTTCTCGGCGGCGATATCGTCTTCCACGCCTTTGGGACCGCGGACGGCGCCGCCGAAGTGGACTTCCGTCACGCCGGTGTCTTTTACGAAAGATTCAAGCGATTCCGCATTCAGTCCGCTGCCGGCCAATATCGTGATATGAGAATCGCGGCTGAGCTCCACCAGCTCCTTCATCCGGTCTACGGCATCCAGCGCGCTCGGCTTGCCGCCCGATGTCAGAATGCGAGTGATCTGCTTGTAGCCGGAGAGCTGCCGGAAAGCCGCAATCTGATCCGGCACGGCGTCGAACGCCCGGTGAAACACCACTTCCAGCCCGCCGGCTTCCTCCAGCAGCGCTTCCAGCACCGGAACGTCGATCTCGTTCTGCGGGGTAAGCGTACCGATCACGATACCGGCGGCGCCGGTTTCGCGGATAAGCCGGATATCTCTCCGCATAGCGCGCACATCGTCCGCGTCGTAAACAAACGATTTGCTGTGAGGCCGCACCATGACGGCGGAAGGAATTTTCACGCTCCGCACCGTGCCCTCGATAAGGCCCGCGCTCGGAGTCAATCCGCCCTCTTTCATGCCGGTCACCAGTTCCAGCCTGTCCGCCCCAGCCTGTTCGGCCGCGATTGCGTCGCCGACTGTTGTTGCGATCACTTCCAATAACATAAAAATCTCCTCCTGATCCGTTCTAGTCATCGGGCACAAAAGCGCCGGTCGACTCTTATTTTATCACGGGAACCGCCCGGATTCTTCTTTTTATCCAAAAAATTCAATTTTCCGTCCATTCCCTGCGGAGGATGGAATAGAGAGCCATGTCGCGCTTGCCGCTCTCCTTAACCTCCCATTCTCTCATTACGCCTTCGAGCGTAAAACCGAGCCGCTGCGGAACAGCCCGGCTTGCCGCGTTCTCGATATCCGCCATAATGACTATGCGGTTGAGGTTCTTATCGGACCACCCGTATCCGATGAACGCCCGGCACGCACGGGTCATAATTCCCCGGCCCTGATGAGCCTTACCGAGCCAATACCCGATTTCGGCCCTTCCGTGAGCGGGAACCAGCGCGTGATAATCAATGACCCCGGCCAATTCTCCCCGTACCATGATGGCGGCGGCCAGCGATTTGCCTTCTGCGAACGCGTGCAATGTAGACTGGATAAAAGCGGCGGAATCGCCGACTTCTTTCGTGTCGTTTGCCCAGAACAGCCACTGTCCGAGCTGTTCCCGGTTGTCGTCCGTCAGGCGGAACAAGGCTTCCGCATGCTTAAGCTCGAGTAATTCCAGACTGATTTCTTCGTCGACCTGACATATTCTCATCTCGGCGTCCCTCCTGTAAATTTCCATCTACTTTAGGGGCTGTGCCTCTTCTTGTCAAGAAAAAAGGCAGGAGTCCCCCAAGGGCGACTCCTGCCTTTTATAAAAACCGGGCAAGCAGCCCCGGTCTGTTCGGAATTGGTTTTGATCACGGCCATGACCGCACTTCGCCTCCTCTCTTTGGCTTGCTGCTCCATAGTATGGAGCTTTCGCCTTCCGGATGTATCTCCCGCGGCGAGCGGAGCGCCCAAAACAGGCCGGATGCCCACGCCCGGCAGGGCGTCCGCACATAAGCTGAAGGGAAGAGAACGGAAAACGGAGGGATGCCAGCCATGTACAAAGAGGATTTTTATTGTTTGTGCAAATCGTATATGAACCGTCACGTCCGGGTACAGACCAAATCGGGCCGCACTTATGACGGGATGATTATCGGAGTGGACCCGAATTATGTCTGGCTGAAAGTATCCGGCGGCCAGGGGTATGGCTACGGCCCTGACACTGGATACGGGCAGGGGTATATTTCCGGCCATGTTAACGGATATGGCCGAACAGGTCCATACGGCCAGCCGCCTGATGAATTCGAGGAAAGGGGATTCTTTCCCCCGGCTCCCGGCTTTCCGGGCTTTCCGGGCTATCCCGGTCCGAGCAACGAGACGATCCTCACGCTGGCCCTGTTCGATCTGCTGACTCTTGTTCTATTGATGTAGAACAAGAGTCAGCGGCGGACGCGGGTGTTCCTCCCCGCGTCCTTACAGCGCGAAGAAGACGCCCGCTGCGCAAAAAGCACCGCCTCCGGAAACGGCCCGATTGACGCGGCCTCCCTTGGCGGTGCTTTCCGGCTCCGGCGGCTTCCCGCCGCGGATTTGAGGCTGTAAGGGCAAACTTCCCTTACAGCCTCCGGTGCTTCACGCGGCTTTCGAGCGGCCGCTCTGTTCGCCGCTTCACAGGGCCGCTTCTCTCAGCTTTCCGCGCGGCTCGCGCCGAAAGCGGTCTCAAACCAGGCCCAGTCCGCTCCCACGTGCTCCGGCTTATGCGTATCGGAGCCGTAAATTAGCGGAATGTCCCGGTTCGCGCAGGCGGCAAGAAACCATCGCGGCACATAGGTCTGCCCGCAGGTCGGCACCCGCAGACCGGCGACGTTCACGTCGATGCCGACGCCCGCCTCCTCGAGCTTGGGCAGCAGCGCGGTCAGCCTGCGCTCGATCAGTTCCGGGCTGATCGGCGGAAGCGCTTCGCGGAACTTCTCGATCAGCTGCACGTGACCGAGGCGCTTTCGCATAGGTAGCCCGGCCGCCCACTCGATCGCTTTCTCGACGTGGTTGTAGTATTCTTCGGCTACCGCGTCCATACTCCCGTAATGGGCAAGCAACCCCTCCCGGAAGTCGTCCGCGGAGAAGTCGATGCAGCGCATGCCGCCCGCTCCGGGAAGATAATGGACGGATACGACGACGTCCTCAAGCCGGCTTCCGTACTGATCCAGCAGCGCGTCGGAGAAGTCTTCCCTGCCGTACAGGTAATCCATCTCGAGGCCCACGGTCACTTCGATCCTGCCGGCATATCTCGCTTTCATCTCTTCGGCGTAGGCCAAATAGTCCGGCAGCTCCTCCATCGGCATGGCCAGTTCCGCCATGAGCCGCGGATTGTCGATCCACTTATCCGGCAGCGGCGGGTGCTCGCTGATGGTATAGCGCTCGAAGCCGAGCTCCACCGCCCGGTCCAAGTATGCCGGTTCCTCGGCGGGATTTCCGTGATAGCAAAACTTCGTGTGCGTATGACCGTCCCATTTGAATGTCATGGCGTACTTATCCTCCTCAGTCTCTGCGGCTTGTCTGACTTGAGTATATCGCGGCCCGGTTAGCACGGCAACGCCGGGCTACTTATCGATAAAAAAGCCCGGATGTTTTCCATCCGGACCCGCCCGCTTACATCGGGAATCATAAGGATACCCGATGCCGGGCTATTCCACCTGGAGCTTCACCTGCGGCATCGTGTGCATCGTTCTGGCCGTGACGTGGGAAATAATCAGATACGTTCCCGGCTCGTCAAATTTCTTTTTCAAGGTATACAAGCCGTCCTTGCCGTGGGTTCCTTTAATCTTCTCATGCTTGTCGTCCGGGGCGCCTTCTTTCCATACTTCGAAAAGAACCTCGTCCGCATCGTCTACCGGCTTGCCATCCTGGGTGACGGTGACTTCAACCGCCGCTTCCGTCCCTTGTTTGACCGGTTCCGCCGGCAGCTTCACTTTGGCCTCGATCGGATTCAGCGTATCCAGCGTCCCTTGGCCCGCGCCTTGACCTCCGTGCCCTTCATGTCCGCCGCCTCCCGAACCGCAGCCGGCAAGCGCCGCTGTCAGCACCAGCAGAAGAACGGCCGTGCCGACACCCCTGCGCCTGAATGTTAATTTCAAACCGGAACGACCGGCGGAATTTTCCTGTTTATGTGCGTTCATGTATCTTCAATCCCCCTAAACCGCATGGCCTGATGCCTTTACGGCTGCTTTCATCTTTTCCCATCAATCAAACCTATTATACCGGGATGCCTGCCAAAGAGGGATAGCTCACCTGGGCCCTATTTGTAACGATTCCGTGAACAATCCGGCGCGAGCCGGCTTAATCGCACAGCAAAAGGACTTACAACCGGGGGCTGCAAGTCCTTTTATATGTCGAGATCACGTTCATCGTCTTAACTGCGTCCGCCTTTTCTTCCCGCTTCTTCACGGCTCATCTTGCCATCGCTTCTGCCGCTGTCGTTTCCGCGGGATTCGCCGCCTTTACGTCCGATTTCCTGGTAGAAATCTTTGTCGTGCGTGCGTGCGGTTTCTTCTCCGCCTTTGCGTCCTGCTTCTTCTCGAGACATTTTGTCAGCCATGATGATCCACTCCTCAAACGGTAAATTTGCAGGCTTCTTAGGAAGTCTTGTTTAACTGCCGCCTACGTCTATTACTTACCCGGATGAGAGATTCCGAAACGGAAAACTGGTAATTCACTGGTTAAAATCAATTGAACCGCTCCGGCGAAAAAGGAGTCAGATCCAGAGAAGTCCTTCCATCGACGGTCAGATCCCGCAAAATTTCGCCCACGACACTCGCGAATTTGAACCCGTGTCCGGAAAAGCCCGCCGCAACGCTCACATGCGGATGCCCGGGCAGCCGTCCGATGATAAAATCCTCGTCCGGCGTACGTTCGTACAGGCAGACCTTGCCTTGCAGCAGCGCACCCGAGGCGCGGGGGAGGTACGCTTCCATAAAGGCGCGAAGCTCCTCCTCGTCCGCGGCCGTTCTTCCGAACGGATGCTTCGGCTCTCCGGGACTCAGGGGAATCCCCTCATCGTGCCGGCCTACCTTGACTCCCGAACCGTCGAAGTCGGGGAACCCGTAATATTCCCCCAGCCCCGTATGGACCGTAAAGCCCGGAAAGCCGGGGGACCGGTACAGCCCGCCTTCGGCCCGGAACCAAGCCACTGTTTTGCGGACCGCCGTCACGGGAAGCAGCCCGCCTGGCAGGATGCCTGCGGCCGCGGCTCCAGCCGTGACGATCAGACGGCCGGACGTGAAGGTTCCGGCCGGTGTCGTCACGGACGCTTCGCCGCCGTCCAGCCGCACGGACCGGACGGGCGTATCCGTCAGCAGCTCCGCGCCCGCTTCCAGCGCCAGTCTCCGGTAGACGCGCAGGCAGGTTTCGCTGAGCAGCACCCCGCCGTCCGGCTCGTAGAGGCCGCTCCAGCCCTCCGGCAGGGAGAAGCCCGGCCACCGCCGGTGGATTTCGGCGGCATCGAGCTCTTCCAGCGGAACGCCGTACCGCTGCGCGTTGGCGATTTTGCTCCGGTGGTTGGCCGTCTCTTCGCGGCTCACGTTCAGCACGCCCGTAGGCCGCAGCAGCGTCTCGCCGGATAGGCGCTCCAGCTCTTCCCACAGCCTCCGGGCGCGCAGCGCAAGGGGCACGTACGCGGAGGCTCCGCCGTAGGCATGGCGGATGAGCCTCGTTTCCCCGTGATGACTGCCTTCCTCGTGCGGGGGATTGCCCGCATCAAGGAGCAGCGTCTGCACGCCGCTTAATGCAAGCTGATAACCGGCGCTCAAGCCCATCGAGCCGGCTCCGATAATGATCACGTCGTAACGGGTGCGCATGGCGGTATCTCCTTCCTCGCTCTTCATTATCTTGACGTTAGCACCCCGCTTGAGAAGGTGTCAATGCCCAGCCTAGGACGGAGCATATTAGCCAAGCCGTTCCACATATGTCTAACCGTAACGTTACCTATATCACGCGGTTTGGAGGAAACTGTCTGGATTAAACGCTTTAACCGTCTGGCCATCGAGCTGTCAAAGCCGGATAAGCCGACGCCAATGCCGCTGCCGCCGTTCAGGAACTCCCCGGGGGACGTTTCGGCGAAATGTCCACGCTGAACAAGGATTTGGAGGAAGTTCCCGAAGAATCTGCGCCCGGCATCTCCATGGAAGATTTCATGAAAATCGCCCAGCGCCTCCAGCGCTCCGCAGGGTTATAACGGCAACCCCGAAGACCCTTCCGGCAGACTGCTCCGGAAGGGTTTTCGGGATCTTTTCCAACTGCGCCGCCAAGAGGACCTGTCAGGAAGGGTCCGGCACGGTGGAGTGTTTTTCCACATAACGATCGTACGCAACTTTGTTGCCTTCTTCCAAAATAACCACTTTGGGCGCGTAGTCCGCCGCCGTTTCCTCGCTCATTAAAGCGTAGGAAATAATGATGACGACATCGCCCGGCTGCACAAGCCTTGCCGCCGCCCCGTTCAGGCAGACGCATCCCGATCCCCTGGGACCCGTTATCGTATACGTCTCCATCCGAGATCCGTTGTTAATGTTCACGATCTGAACCTTTTCATTGGGCAGAAGGTCCGCAAGCTCCATCAGATCTTCGTCGATCGTGATGCTTCCTACATAGTTCAGATTGGCCTCCGTAACGGTGGCCCGGTGGAGCTTGGATTTCATCATCGTTCTGAACATGCCCCGCGTCCCCTTTCCTCGTTCTTTACTGGCCTTCGCCGTAAGCCTTGATGCGGCGGTACATCGTTTTGTCTTTGAGCTTCATGAAATGAGACATGGACGGATACAAATTCCCTTCGAAAATCCAAACATTTCCGCGCTTGTCCAGCCCGATATCAATACCGTAGATGACCTGCCTCGGAAAATGTTCCGTCAGCGTCTTCGCGCATGCGAGAGCGACCCCATCGATCCGTTCCTGCAGCGCTTTCCGGGACAGCCTGTGAAGCGAAGATCGGCCGAGCGCTTCGTCCAGAAGCAGGAGCTTGCCTTTTCTGGATGTGTTCGAAACGAAATAGCCGCTGCCCACGACTTTCGCCACGCGCCCGGTAACAATCCAGCGGCGCGAATTTTTTTTCCGCTGAACGATAATACGCAGATCGAAAGCCCTCTCTCCGACCGTCGCCCGGTCGATACTCTGCTGGACGATATAGCTTTGAGAACCGATTTGCTTACTCAGAAAAGCGTAAGTCTTCCTCCTGCCCGCCAGCTTGATCCTGCGGTTTTCATGCTGCACTTCGTACCGGCCGTCGGGCAGGCACGACACATGGAAAATGCCCTGCCCCTGCATCCCGCCAACGGGTTTGACAACGACCCGGCCGTACCGCTCCGACATTTCCCCGAAGGAACGTTCCGACATCGGACTCGTTGCAGGCAGATGAGGGACAAGCCCGGCGGCATTTCTCATAAACTTGTATTTGGACCACTTGTTAAACCTCGCGCGAACCGCCATGCTTTCGGCCACCTTTCCGATCCGGATAGACTTTCTTTCATAGACCGCTCCTTTATATATATGAGAGTGGGTACCGGATGGAAAAGGCGTCTGTTCTAGCGGCCGCTGTGCAGCCGACCCTATTTTTCAAAGATCGGGAAAGAGCCTTCAAGTGATAGGGCAAAATAGTTTCTTATCCGTTTCAAAGCCTGAACGGCTTCCGTAAACTAAAGTAATGTTTTTCAGGTGTGACAGCGAAGCGGAGCTCCTCTATAGAAAGAGCGAACATATAAAGAAATTTTTTGCCAATTTGTGAAAAAGGATGGATAACGGTGAGTCATTATCAAGTCATATGGAACGGGCCCGTGCTGGGCGACAACGGAATCGGAACTGCCGGCCGTGAATATGTGCTTGCGCTGCACCGGTTGGGCGTTCATGTCAAAGTAACTCCCGCGCGCAGGCGTTCGTCCCTCTCCACCCCATCCAAAAGGCTCATGCTTGCCTTGGCCCGCAGGCCTCTGGCCCCGAAGAAGCCGAAAGTGCTGGTTTACCATCGCCTGCCGCATACTCTGAATATCGCGCAAGCGAGAAAAAAGTACGACTATCTCATCTTGAATGCGGTCTGGGAGACGACGAAAATCCCCCGGAACTGGCTCCCGAACATCAACCGGTTCGACGCCGTTTGCGTGCCGTCCGTGCAGAACAGAATCGCCATGAGAAGAAGCGGGGTCCGCGTCCCCGTATACATCGTTCCGCACGGAGTGGATTCCCGCGCGTTTAATCCCCGGAACAAGAAGCTGGCCGTGACAAAAAAGGGCGCCTTCCTGTTCGTCTCCGTCTTCACCTTCCAGCACCGCAAAAATCCCGAAACCCTGCTCAGGGCTTTCTGGGAGGAATTTTCCGCCAGGGACCGCGCGGCGCTGCTGATCAAAACGAGCGGATTCAGCTCGAAAGAATCGGGCGCATGGATCCGCGGCCGCATCGCGGCCTACAAAAAAAAGCTGGGAATCCGGCACAAGACGGCCCCCCTTCATCTCCTGACCGGCTCGACCAACCCCCGTACGGTGCGGGGAGTCTATACCGCAGGCGATGCGTTCGTACTTCCCACGCGCGGAGAAGGCGTCGGCCTGCCGTTCCTGGAATCGCTGGCCAGCGGAACTCCGGTCATCGCGACAGGCTGGGGCGGTCACATGGACTTTGTGACAAGGGCCAATTCCTTTCTCGTCCCATATAAGCTGAAACCGCCCGCAGCCGGTATGAAGAAAGCGATCTCCCGCTCCTTCCGCCACTTGTTTGCCCAGAAGGGGCAGCTTTGGGCGGAGCCTGATCTCGGCTCTCTGAAAAAACAGATGAGACACGCTTACGAGCATCCCGAGCTGTGCAGGCGGAAGGGACTCCGGGGACGCAGGGATATGAGCCGGTGGACATGGGCGCGTGCCGGACACGCGATGAAAAGAGCCATCGAGAAGACGATCGCCTCGGGACGGCGGCGTTGAGGCCGGGACGGTGCGTGGAAGCGGAGGGCGCGTGCAGGAGCAGCGCGGGAGATGCGGATCAGTGGCGTGCTTCCAACAGCGCCCGGCGAAAACACCTCGTGCAGCAGCAAAAAAAGACGTTCCCGGTTCGCTTCCGACCCGGGAACGTCTTTTTTTGAGAGGTGAATTCACTCGTCTTGCAAAAAAGCACCCTGCCGGAAATTTCCGTCAAGGTGCCGCAGCTCGGAGCGGCAAAAAGATTACTGCTCCGAAACGATATAAGCCTGATACTGATCGGCGGTCATAAGCCCGTCCAAGGCTTCTTTGCCGGAAATGTCGATTTCGGCCACCCAGCCTGCGCCGTAAGGGTCCGTATTCACCAGCTCCGGAGATTCTTCCAGAGTGTCGTTGATTCGGGCGACCGTTCCGATAACGGGACTAATCAGGTCGGAGACCGTTTTGACCGATTCCACACTGCCCAGCATGTCGTCGGCTTTGACGGAAGCGCCCGTTTTCGGCAGTTCGACGAATACAATGTCGCCAAGCTGCTCTTGTGCAAAAGGGGTCATGCCTACACGGATTTTCGTATCGGAAAGCACTTCGACCCATTCGTGTTCTTTGGAGTATAACAATCCGGATTTTACTTCGCTCACGTTATTACCGCCTCACTTTTGACTGCCGTTAATAAATTTAGCTTACCCGAATGAAAACGGCGAAGTCAAGCCGGGAGCGGGCAAAGTTCTTTCCTTGTATTGACAGCTTATTTAAAGGGTGATACTATCCTGATAAATTCCTAGTTTTCTTATTGGAATAAATAAATTTAAGAAAGGGGTTCATTCCATGAACGCATCTATACGGCTTAACGCGACCCGGTTCGGCTCTCTCCTTGCCGCAGGCGCTCTGCTTCTAACGGTGTGGTCAGGCCCGGCTTACGGACAAGAAGCGAGTGTTCCGGCAGCTGCCGCTCTCCGGACGGCGGAGCAAACCACCCTTTTATCCGAGGAATACCGGCAGTTCTTGAAAGACCAGTTCGGCTATACATTGCCGTCCTCACCGACAAAGGGCGACTTTGTTAAGGCTCTGGCCGCTGTTCTTAACCTGGAGCCGTCAGACAAACCGAATCCTTTTCAGGACATTAAGGAAAGCAGTCCCTATTACAAATCCGCTCTTGCATTGTACGAAAAAGGAATCCTCACCCAAGACCGGCTTGATGGCGATCAGCCCCTTACCCAGAGCACTGCCGTGTACATGGCCGTGAAAGCAGCCGGCTTAAAAGAACTCGCCTACACCTATCCCGCCGAGAAAGCGGCACGTTCGCTCGCCAAGCTTCATGCGGACGATGAAATCCCGCAGTTGACGCCGCAGGCCGCCCAGGAACTTGCCGCAGCCGCGGATACGGAGCTTCTGCCCGCCGGACTGCATGACGCTTTTCAGCGTAACGAGCCTGCCTCCGTCTCTTACGCGGAAATTTTGCTCGGACGCGTGCTGGAACTGCAGGGCCTGTACAAGCATGAGCTGGGCCGGGTCTCCGATCCCGACATACTCCGCAAGGTACGCGACGCATGGAATGTGCAAAACCTGATCCAGCAGCCCGATCTGCAAACCATCGTGGACAAAGCGCTGCAAGCCGATCTGATTACCGGCTACAACGTAAAAGACGACCGGTATACGCCTCACTTTGACAGAGAGCGCTCCCTTACATACGGACACAGCGAAATTGATCACGCCCTTCAGCTAATCGGACTGCTCCGCAGTGAAAATATCGATGCCCGCGTCCAACTGGAGCCGAAAACCTCTGCTTTTATTTATTTGAAAGAATGGGGCGAGCCCGTTCAAACCGACGATTACAAAGTTGTGAAGATCGACAACGGGAACTACATAGCCTATGCCAAGGAATATGACCTTTCATTCGAGTTCGCGACAGCCGGGCAAAAAGACCGGTTCCAGGAAATCGTCCTGAAATACGCCAAGAAGAACAGTGAAGACCAGAGCGGCCTTATTGCTCATTCTTGGTGGCAGCCGCTGTATTATTCTCGGACCGAGCTGCCGGATTACAAAGTCATTGCCAACAATAAAATCACTAAGGGCCACTACTATGCCCAAACCTTTTCCCTGGCCGACAAGCCTGAAGCCATTGCGGAGGGCATCCGCAAAATCAGCCCGGCTACCAAGGTTGAGTCTTACCGGTTTTGGGTCGACGAACCTTTTTACAACTATTTGATCGGGGAATATAAGTAAAAAGATATCCGTATAAACCCCTAAGTCTATCTGTAAAAACAGAACCCTCAGAGGGAGAAAAGGCGGCGAGCCAATTCTCCCTGCGAGGGTTTTTGAGCTGAAAAAAAACTCTCTGCCGCAAGACAGAGAGCCTGGAAAAGAAAGCGAACGCGGGTTAATCCAATTTTTCTACCGTGATCTGGGCGTTCGTTCCCGTACCACTGAGCGTTAACGTCAAACCGGACACGGAAACCGTAAGGCTTCCCGTCGTTACCGCCTGGAAGAGCAGATCGCCTGTCAATACGCCTCCCGCCAATGCCAGTGAAAATACCGTGGCACTCGGCTGCGGCACTGCCGTCCCGCTGAAACTTGCGGCCACCGAAGACAGCAGGCTGAGCGTTCCCGTATAGATGAGAAAACTTACCCGGTAATAGCCCGGTTCGTTGATCAGAAAAGTCGTCGTCGGCTCAGCCGGACTGAACGTAATAGCCGTGCCGTATTGGACGCCGGCCGTGTTGAACGGAACCAGTCCCCCTGCGGTGACCGATGTCCCTCCCGTATTTCTCCGGCTGGCAAACGAAGTGAGGCCGGTTCCCGCTGCGCCGTCGGCGCCCGTGGCTCCAGTCGGTCCGGTCGCACCTGTGGCTCCGTCGGCTCCCGTTGCACCTGTTGCCCCGTCGGCTCCCGTTGCTCCTGTTGCTCCATCGGCTCCGGTTGCTCCTGT
>NZ_KE150412.1:1877933-1878526 GCF_000411255.1 Paenibacillus sp. HGH0039
TCGGCTCCGGTTGCACCTGTTGCTCCATCGGCTCCGGTTGCACCAGTCGCTCCTCCAGCCCCCGTTGCTCCTGTTGCTCCGTCGGCTCCCGTTGCTCCTGTTGCTCCATCGGCTCCCGTTGCTCCTGTGGCTCCATCAGCCCCCGTTGCTCCTGTTGCTCCATCGGCCCCGGTTGCTCCTGTCGCTCCATCAGCCCCGGCTGCACCTGTTACTCCATCAGCTCCGGTCGCACCTGTGGCTCCATCGGCTCCGGTTGCACCTGTCACTCCATCAGCTCCGGTCGCACCTGTGGCTCCATCGGCCCCGGTTGCTCCTGTTGCTCCATCGGCTCCTGTTGCACCTGTGGCTCCGTCGGCTCCCGTAGCTCCTGTTGCTCCATCGGCTCCCGTTGCACCTGTTGCTCCATCAGCTCCGGTCGCACCTGTGGCACCTGTCACTCCGTCGACTCCTGTTGCACCTGTGGCTCCATCAGCTCCGGTTGCTCCTGTCGCTCCGTCAGCCCCGGTTGCTCCTGTCGCTCCGTCGGCTCCCGTGGCTCCTGTCGCTCCATCAGCTCCCGTGGCTCCTGTCGCTCCGTCGGCTCCCGTTGCTCC
>NZ_KE150412.1:1878536-1879093 GCF_000411255.1 Paenibacillus sp. HGH0039
GCTCCTGTCGCTCCATCAGCTCCCGTGGCTCCTGTCGCTCCGTCGGCTCCCGTTGCTCCTGTCGCTCCATCGGCCCCGGTTGCTCCTGTCGCTCCATCGGCTCCTGTTGCACCTGTTGCTCCGTCAGCTCCGGTCGCTCCTGTTGCTCCGTCGGCTCCAGTGGCTCCTGTCGCTCCATCGGCTCCGGTCGCACCAGTCACTCCATCAGCTCCGGTCGCACCTGTGGCTCCATCAGCTCCGGTCGCACCTGTCGCTCCATCGGCTCCCGTAGCACCAGTCGCTCCATCGGCCCCGGTTGCACCTGTCGCTCCATCAGCCCCCGTTGCACCTGTTGCTCCTGTCGCTCCATCAGCTCCGGTCGCACCTGTCGCTCCGTCGGCTCCGGTCGCGCCTGTAGCTCCGTCAGCTCCCGTGGCACCTGTCGCTCCATCAGCACCCGTGGCTCCTGTCGCTCCATCGGCCCCGGTTGCTCCTGTAGCTCCATCGGCTCCTGTTGCACCTGTGGCTCCGTCGGCTCCCGTAGCTCCTGTTGCTCCATCGGCTCCCGTTGCACCTGT
>NZ_KE150412.1:1879103-1879705 GCF_000411255.1 Paenibacillus sp. HGH0039
TCGGCTCCTGTTGCACCTGTGGCTCCGTCGGCTCCCGTAGCTCCTGTTGCTCCATCGGCTCCCGTTGCACCTGTTGCTCCATCAGTTCCGGTCGCACCTGTGGCACCTGTGGCTCCATCAGCTCCGGTTGCGCCTGTCGCTCCGTCAGCCCCGGTTGCTCCTGTCGCTCCGTCGGCTCCTGTTGCACCTGTTGCTCCGTCGGCTCCTGTTGCACCTGTCGCCCCATCAACTCCGGTCGCACCTGTGGCTCCATCGGCTCCCGTGGCTCCTGTCGCTCCGTCGGCTCCGGTGGCACCTGTCACTCCGTCGGCTCCGGTTACACCTGTCACTCCAGTCGGCCCGGTCGCACCTGTCGCTCCGTCAGCTCCCGTTGCTCCTATCGCTCCATCAGCTCCGGTTGCTCCTGTCGCTCCAGTCGGCCCGGTCGCACCTGTCGCCCCGTCAGCTCCGGTTGCTCCTGTCGCTCCATCGGCTCCTGTGGCCCCTGTCGCTCCATCAGCTCCCGTAGCACCTGTTGCTCCATCGGCTCCTGTTGCGCCTGTTGCTCCGTCAGCTCCCGTGGCTCCTGTCGCTCCATCAGCTCCCGTTGCTCCTGTCGCTCC
>NZ_KE150412.1:1883659-1884360 GCF_000411255.1 Paenibacillus sp. HGH0039
GCACCAGTCGCCCCATCAGCTCCGGTTGCTCCCGTTGCTCCTGTCGCTCCATCGGCCCCGGTGGCACCTGTCACTCCATCGGCTCCGGTGGCACCTGTCACTCCATCGGCCCCCGTCGCACCTGTTGCTCCGTCGGTTCCCGTTGCTCCTGTAGCTCCATCGGCCCCCGTTGCTCCTGTAGCTCCGTCGGCTCCGGTGGCACCTGTTGCTCCATCAGCTCCGGTTGCTCCTGTCACTCCGTCGGCTCCGGTTGCACCTGTGGCTCCGTCAGCTCCCGTGGCACCTGTTACTCCATCAGCTCCGGTGGCACCAGTCGCTCCATCAGCTCCCGTCGCACCTGTCACTCCATCTGCTCCCGTTGCTCCTGTGGCTCCATCAGCCCCCGTTGCTCCTGTCGCTCCAGTAGGCCCGGTCGCACCTGTCACTCCATCTGCTCCCGTTGCTCCTGTCGCTCCATCGGCTCCCGTTGCACCAGTCACTCCATCAGCTCCGGTAGCACCAGTCACTCCATCAGCTCCGGTCGCACCAGTCGCTCCATCTGCTCCCGTTGCACCAGTCGCTCCATCGGCCCCCGTGGCACCCGTGGCTCCATCGGCCCCCGTGGCACCAGTCGCTCCACCAGCCCCCGTTGCTCCTGTCGCTCCGTCGGCTCCCGTGGCTCCGGTCGCACCTGTGGCTCCATCGGCTCCCGTTGCTCCTGT
>NZ_KE150412.1:1884370-1885383 GCF_000411255.1 Paenibacillus sp. HGH0039
GCTCCGGTCGCACCTGTGGCTCCATCGGCTCCCGTTGCTCCTGTTGCTCCATCGGCTCCGGCTGCTCCTGTTGCTCCATCAGCCCCGGTTGCTCCTGTTGCTCCATCAGCCCCGGTTGCTCCTGTTGCTCCATCGGCTCCGGTTGCACCCGTTGCTCCATCGGCCCCGGTTGCTCCTGTCGCTCCGTCGGCTCCGGTTGCTCCTGTCGCTCCGTCAGCTCCGGTCGCTCCTGTGGCTCCGTCGGCTCCCGTTGCTCCTGTTGCTCCATCTGCTCCTGTCACACCTGTAGCTCCATCAGCTCCGGTAGCACCAGTCGCTCCGTCAGCTCCGGTCGCTCCTGTGGCTCCGTCGGCTCCGGTGGCACCTGTCACTCCATCGGCCCCCGTCGCACCTGTTGCTCCATCGGCTCCTGTTGCTCCTGTCGCTCCATCAGCTCCAGTGGCACCTGTTGCTCCATCAGCTCCGGTTGCTCCTGTCACTCCGTCGGCTCCCGTGGCTCCTGTCGCTCCATCAGCCCCCGTTGCTCCTGTCGCACCATCGGCTCCGGTTGCTCCTGTCGCCCCATCAGCTCCGGTCGCACCAGTCGCTCCATCAGCTCCCGTCGCACCTGTCACACCATCTGCTCCCGTTGCTCCTGTCGCTCCATCAGCCCCCGTTGCTCCGTCGGCTCCGGTGGCTCCTGTCGCTCCATCAGCTCCCGTGGCTCCTGTCGCTCCGTCGGCTCCCGTTGCTCCTGTTGCTCCGTCGGCTCCTGTTGCACCTGTCGTTCCATCAGCCCCGGTTGCTCCTATTGCTCCGTCAGCTCCGGTTGCACCTGTCGCTCCAGTCGGCCCGGTTGCTCCTGTCGCTCCATCGGCTCCGGTCTCTCCTGTTACTCCATCTGCCCCCGTTGCTCCTGTGGCTCCATCAGCTCCGGTTGTTCCTGTCACTCCGTCAGCTCCGGTCGCTCCTGTTGCTCCGTCAGCTCCCGTGGCTCCTGTCGCTCCATCAGCTCCCGTTGCTCCTGTCGCTCC
>NZ_KE150412.1:1885883-2053167 GCF_000411255.1 Paenibacillus sp. HGH0039
GCTCCATCAGCTCCGGTAGCACCAGTCACTCCATCAGCTCCGGTCGCACCTGTCGCTCCATCGGCTCCCGTCGCACCTGTTGCTCCGTCGGCTCCCGTTGCACCTGTTGCTCCGTCGGCTCCCGTTGCTCCTGTCGCTCCATCAGCTCCCGTTGCTCCTGTCGCTCCGTCAGCTCCATCGGCCCCAGTAGCACCAGTAGCACCAGTAGCACCAGTAGCACCAGTAGCACCAGTCGCTCCATCGGCCCCGGTCGCACCTGTAGCACCAGTCCCACCTGTCGACCCAGCCGCACCTGTAGGACCTGTCGCCCCTACAGCTCCCGTAGCTCCCGTACTTCCAGCCGGGCCAATCGGGCCGGTCGGACCTGCGGGGCCTGTTGCCCCTGTCGCACCCGTGACGCCCGATGCGCTTGCATTCATGACAACCACTTCGTCCAGCAGCACGTTCGATGAATTTTGCAATGGCGAAAGAGTCACCAGAAAAGAGGCATAAGCCGCATTCGCAGGCACCGCACCGGTTACCTCATATAGCATTTTCCAGGATCCGGTTGCCACATCGGGAAGCGTTCCCTGCTGGATCGTGGTGGCTACTCCGTTCGAAATGAACAAATACGAGGAATCGTAGTAAGCCAGCGTTACGTTAACTTGCGGACTCGTACCGGTGCCGGTTTTGGCAAAAGAAGCGGATACCGCATAGCTTTCTCCCGGCAAAGCGAAGACCGCCTGAACGATCCCCGCTCCGACATTTCCACCCGTCAATAGGCAAGCATTTGCGCCGACCTTGGGATTTGTACTCACCGCAACGGCATTATAGGCTCCCCAGGCATCCATGCTTCCCAGCTCGAAGCCGCCGTTTTGAATCAAATTGTTAAATAAAACGGTCATAACCTCACCTCCTCTATTAATCTATGAACTGCGAACATAGTTGGTTTGTAGAGTTATCCTGTGTAAAAAAATTCGGGCTCACGCCAAACCGTCTTCTTCACCCAACGGCACGAAATGCTTTTCGGGGCAAAAGGTTTTAACCTTCTCGACGATGAGGCTCGGATTGTAACCCGTTTTTTCCAGTTCGACCGCAGAAACTTCCAAATTCCATTTATTCCGGAATATTTCCGCATTATAGAGGCCTTGTTCGTTCCAGGCGAGTCCGTTAGCCGTAAAAGTCGCGTGACCGTGGTGATGCACGTAAACGTCGCAAGCAGCCCACAAAATTTTTCCGCTAAGCCGGGCACGAAGGCAAAAATCGTCATCTTCATACCCGCCGGGGTAAAAACGCTCATCGAGTCCTCCGATGGTTTCAATCAGTTTTTTATGAAAAAGCATGCAAAAACCGATCAGCCGGTGCGGATAAAATCCCATGCCTATGTTTTGCTCTCTCCACTTGCGCGCAAACTGCTGCATCTCGTCCATGGTCTGATAAGGGTCCGGCTGAATCCGCTGAATCGGTGCCACATTGCAGGAAACAGGTCCGACGATGCCGATGGTCCGGTCCCAATCGAGCCAGCCGCGCAGCCCTTCCAGCCAATTTTCCGTAACGACGACGTCGTTGTTCAGGAGCAGCAGGTAGTCTCCCTTGGCCGCCCGGATTCCCTGGTTGCAGCCCCCGGCAAAGCCTTTATTCACAGAGTTGGCAAGCACGGTAGCATTCCGGACCGTTGATAAATAAGCCAAAGTCCCGTCGGTCGATCCGTTATCCACAAAAATAAATTCGTACGGCAAAGACGTGTACTTTTGCACGCTTTCCACACAGGCCCGGGTATGCTTCAGCCCGTTCCGGGTCAATATAATAATCGAAGTTAAAGCTCCCATTCTCTCACTCCTTTTTCGGATTCCTGCTAGAATATGTGCGAGGATAAGAGACAGTTTGGGTCTTGAAAAAAACAAACATCCGTACAAAAAAAGAGCTTCCGAAAAGAAGCCCTCTTTTTAACCCGAAAATAGTTTCGGCCGGTTTTGATAAACTGTAACTATTATGGTAACTTAACAAAGAGACCAAAGATCCCTCAAGGGAATAAAGGAGAGACACTCATGGAGCTTAAGAACAAAACGGCCATCATTACCGGGGCCGGCAAAGGAATCGGCAAAGCGGCCGCCGCCGCGCTTGCCAAAGAAGGCGTTAACCTCGGTCTTCTGGCCAGAAGCACAGCGGACCTGGAAGCCCTTCAGAAAGAGCTTTCCGGTACTTACGGAGTCAACGTTTTCTATGCTTCCGCCGATATTTCGAAACCATCCGAAGTGCAGCAGGCTATCTCCTCCCTAACCGGAGAGCTCGGCCATGTCGATATTCTGATCAACAATGCGGGAATCGCCCAATTCGGCACGGTGGCGGATATGGACCCCGAGCAGTGGGAGCGCATTATTCAGGTCAACCTCATGGGAACCTACTATGTGACGCGTGCCGTCCTGCCGGGCATGATCCAGCAAAACAGCGGAACTATCATTAATGTGGCTTCTACGGCCGGAGAACGCGGTTTTGCGACCGGTTCGGCTTACTGCGCCTCCAAATTCGGAGTTCTCGGTCTGACCGAGTCGCTTATGCAGGAAGTCCGCAAATCCAACATCCGTGTAACGGCGCTTACGCCAAGCACGGTCAACACCGATTTGGCGAGCAATGCGGGCCTCAAAATCGGCGACGAAGACCGGATGATGCAGCCGGAAGACGTAGCGGAGCTGATTACCGCCACGCTGAAGCTTCCTCCGCGCGTATTCATCAAGACCGCCGGAATCTGGACAACCAATCCTCAGTAACGGCCGGTTTTAAGGCTTTCCGGAAGTTCGACCGGTCAGCCCCCGAAAGCGGAATCCGTAACAAAACCTCTTCCGTTCCAAAACGGAGGAGGTTTTTTGCTTTATTTTCTCGTATTAAAAAAATATCGGGAAGGTTAACTATATGTAGGGTCAACAATTTAGTCCCGAAAATTTCTAGATTTTATTTGGACGTGGTTGATTTAGGGAGGGAGATTTAAATGAGCGCAGCGGACGTAGACGTGAAAACAATTTTTTTCAAAGAAGACGGTGCGATTCCGAACCACCCCCGGTTGCCCGTGCTTCTGTACAGTGGGGTTTTCTCGGAAAATGCGGAGCAGACGGAGAAGCTGTTTAACCAGCATAACTGGCTGAACAGCTGGACCAACGGCGTGTTCGATTACCATCATTACCACAGCAACGCGCACGAGGTGCTCGGCGTCATAAGCGGAAGCGCGGTAGTGCGGCTCGGCGGCGAGCATGGAGAGCAGGTAGAGCTGAGGACCGGCGATGTGGTCGTGCTGCCTGCCGGCACCGGGCACAAAAAACTGTCGGGCAGCCCCGACTTCAAGATCGTTGGGGCCTATCCGGGCGGCATGGAGCCCGATCTTCACAAAGAGAGCGAGAGCGTAACCCCCGCCATCCGGGAAAAGATCGGCAGCGTTCCTGTGCCGGACACCGATCCGGTTTTCGGTGAGGAGGGGCCGCTCCTCCGCTTGTGGACATAAAAAGAACGGCCCTGGCATGGAGATGCCGGTCCGTTCTTTTTATGGGTTGTATGCGCATGTGCGGTTCCCGCTGGATTGCGGGAGTGTCGCAGACGCGGCAGCGACGCGCTGGCGGTACTCCGGCAGCTATTCCCGCCCGGAGTACGAGCGGCCTGGACCGTGACCGCAGAGCGGGCAGGCCTTGGACTCGCGCTTCGGGTCCGCCGGGCATCCCACCCCCGCCACGGGGCTCCAGGCCATGCCCTCAACGTCCGGCCGTCATCGGTGACCGCAGAGCGGGCAGGCTTCGGCACACGCATCGGGGCCAGCCCACCGGGAAAGGCCCCGCCGGTCAGCGGGCAAGCCTTCGCCGGCAGTTCGGCCCGACAGCGGGCTCCACGCCAGCGCCCTCAACGGCCGGCCGCGCGCACGGCCGCTTCCCGGCGGCCCGCCGTCATCGGCGCCCCGCACAGCGGGCAGGCCTTGGCCGGCGCACCGGACGCCTTGCCCGCGGCGGGTTCGCCGGCGGCGATCCGCACCCAGGCGTTGCAGCCCGGCCCGGTGCAGAGCCACGCGGGCACCGTCTCCGTGCGTACCGGCCCGGCCGGTGCGCTTCGCTCCGGTGCCCTGCCGGACGCCGGTGCGGTGCGGCTCACGGCCGTCACCGTCCGCTTGCCGGAGACCGGCTGCGCGCGGCGGCCGGAAGCCGGCGAATCGCCGCTCCGCCCCGTAAAGGCGGACACGACGAACCGCGAGACGCCCGCCTTTCTTCCCCGGTACAGGGAAGGCGAGCTTACGATGAGCTCCTCGCGGGCCCGGGTCACGGCCACGTAGGCGAGGCGCCGTTCCTCTTCGAGATCGGCGGCGTTGTCCGCCGCTTTCGGGTCCAGTACGGAGCTGTGGGGCAGACTGCCTTCGCACGCTCCGATCAGGACGACCACGGGAAACTCCAATCCTTTGGACCGGTGAATGGTCATCAACGCGACCCGGCTGCCCTGCTCCTCGGAGAGATGGCGGCCGCTCTGCCTGCTCCGGGACAGCACGTCGTCCACGAACAGGACGAACTCGGCCGTGGTGCGGAACCGTTCCGCCGACGTTTCCAGCTCGTCCAGCATCTCTTTGAGCATCTCCTTGTGCTGGGTCGGCTGCTTCCGCCCGTCCGTCTCGACGTAGGCGTCGTAGAAATGCACGCGCATTTTGCGGATCGCATCCAAAGGCTTCAGCTTTTTCAGCTCCCGGATCAGTTCCAGCCTTGTCTGGATCTTCTCTATTTGGAAGTCCTTCTTGTTCGGCATGGACAGCAGATGGACCAGCGGCCCTTTCTTCGGCTGCCGGGCCTCCTGCTGGCGGATATACGCCATCCCGTGCTCGCGGTTGATGTACAGGGATGGCAGCACTCCCTCCATCGCCTCGAAGTCGCGGCGGTTCAGAGACAGGCGCATATGATCCAGAACGGGCTTGATCAACCAATGCTCGTACAGCAGCTGCCCGTCCCCGTAATCAATATAGGGGATTTCGCGCAGAACGAGCTGCTCCAGCAGAGCGCGGTTGTTGCTTGCGGAGCGGTAGAGCACGGCGAAATCCCCGTAACTCCGCCTCCCCTGCTCCACATCCTGCCGGATACGCGAGAGGACGATTTCCGCCTCCTCGTCGGTCGTCAGCGGGCGGATATACTGAGGCCGGGCACTGCTTGCGTTCGCGGCTTTCAGCGTCTTCACCCGCCGCATCTTGTTGTGCCGGATGATTTCGTTCCCCAGCCCGACGATGGATGCCCCCGAGCGGTAATTAATCGCGAGCGTAATCACCTTGGCGGACGGGAACTCTTTTTCAAAATGGAGAATAAATTCGCTCCGCGCCCCGTTAAACGAATAAATCGTCTGATCGTCATCCCCCACCACCATCAAATGATTCTGAGGCGACGCAATCATCCGGATAAGCTCGTACTGGATGCCGTTCGTGTCCTGAAACTCGTCCACCATGACATACTGGAAACGGTTTTGCAGCGAGCGCAGCAGGCTCTCGTTCTCCTTCAGCATACGGTACGCCCGGAGAAGCACGTCGTCGAAGTCGATTTTGGCGTTGGCCAACTTCCACTCTTCATAGCGGATCAGAATGCTCCGGATTTCTTTTTCTTCCTTCGTTTGCTGCGGCAGGTCCTGAAGCTCCGTCCGGTTCATTTTATAGGAGGAAAGCAGCGTCAGAAGCGTTTCGGGCTGATACGTATCGGGGATGCCCAGCTCCCGCATAATCTGCTTGAGCAAGATGTGCTGCCTGCGCGTCTCGTTAAATATCTCTTCTTGGACGCCCTGGCTCCTTATGACCCGCAGAAAAAAAGAGTGAAACGTCCGCGCTTGAAGCCGTGAAGCTTCCTGGGCCGTTATTCCCGGCAGTGCGGCGATGCGTTCTCTCATTTCGGCGGCGGCTTTGCTGGAAAAAGTGACAAGTAAAATGCTCGCCGCCCGGATTTGGCGCACCGCGAGCAAGTACCCCGTCCGGCAGACGAGCACGGACGTTTTACCCGAGCCGGCGCCCGCCAGCGTCAGCAGCGGTCCTTCGAAGTGTCTCACCGCCCGGATCTGCGGCTCGTTCAGGGCTATGCCCTGCGCCTCCAGGCGGCGGAAGTAGAAAGCGTCCCGGTCTCCGTCCGGGACCAGTTCCCTGCTTGTATGTGCGGAAGCCATGACGGCTTGCGGAATGTTCGTGTGACCCGTACCCGGAGGCACGGTGTAAAAAGGGGCCTGACTCAAAACCGTTCACCTTCAAATTCTGTCTTTTTTGTCCTCTAAGCTGCTCTGTGCAAGCGTTGTTGTAAAGCTCTTCTAGAACTATACCATTCCGCGGGCGATGAGAATACACTCCGATAACAATTTGTAACATAACTGCAATCCAGTTTTCATCTTCCTTTAATATAAAAGCTCTATACTAAAACTCGACCCCCTTTTAATAAATAAATCTTAAGACCCGCAGCCCGTTGCTGTGGGTCTCTTTCTTTTTAAAACTGGATCGCCTATCCATTTTTTTCGTTCCTACGGAAACAATTCGGCGGGGCTCCCCGAACAGTATAAAGGACGAGCCGGAATCGAGCCGGCCCCTGTCACTCCCCTGCAGCCGCCGATAAGCGTGGGCGGAAGCTTTTGATGACCATCGTAGGCCCTTAAGTCCCTATCGCACGTACACAAAACGTGGTCATAAAAAAAAGAGGAGGTTTTCCTTTAACCATGAAAAAAATGCCTATATTATTATCTGCCGCCGCATGCGCCATCGGCCTTGTCAGCGCGGCCCCTTCGGCCTCGGCCATGTCCCTGGCCACAGGAACCCAGAGCGAGCACGTTCTGGACCTGCAAGAGCGGCTTGACGCGCTCGGTTACTTCGACGCGGGCGTCACCGGCTACTACGGAATGAAAACCGCGGAGTCCGTGAAAAAATTCCAGCGCGCTTACGGCCTTCCCGTCGACGGCGAAGCCGACTCGAAGACCCTCGGCAAGCTGGAAAAAGCGGCCGTGCCGAAGCAGAACGCTCTGGAGCAGATGGCGCGCATCATTTATTCCGAGGCCCGAGGCGAGTCCTACCAGGGGCAGGTTGCGATCGGCGCCGTCGTCATCAACCGCGTGCAGTCCAACCAGTTCCCGGATTCCATTCCGGGCGTCATTCACCAGCCGGGACAGTTTTCCGCCGTCCGTGACGGCCAGTACGGGCTGAAGCCTAACGAAACGGCTTACAAAGCGGCACGCGCCGCCCTGAACGGCTCCGACCCGACCGGTGGCGCACTGTTTTACTACAATCCGGACGTCGCCACTTCGTCCTGGAGCAAGTCGCGTCCGAAAACGGCCGTGATCGGGAACCACGTCTTCACGAACTGATCGAGCTTTAATCCTACAGGGCATCACCTACACAGGTCCCCGCACGCTAAAAAGCCAACTTTGCCCCGACCACGCAAAGTTGGCTCTTTCCTTTTTATTTGGCTTTACTGCATGGGCAGCCAGCTCACTTTCCAAATGCCTGCTTTGTTGCGGGTCAAGCTGAACGCTTGTTTGTCCTCCGGTGAACTGGAGCCCCGCTTCGTCATGACAATATAGGCAGAATCTCCGCTGATTTCCTGGTACAGCGTATAGTCTTTCCGCAAGGCGTCCCATTTCTGTTTCGCCTGTTTATCCGCATCCGGTTGCCTACCGGTATCGGTCATGTATTCTTCCCGGCTCGGCGTCGCGTAATCGCTGCCCTTTATCAGAAGGGCATAGACCGTTTCCCAGTCCCCTTTTTCCGAAGCCAGGATATAATAGCGGAAAATATCGATTGGCTCCAGACCTTTGAGCTGGTCGTCGGTTCGGGTTTTGGTGAAGTCTCCATAGCGGTCCACCATTTCTTCCTGGGTGAAGTACCACTGAGGGTCTGTGTCTTCCTTGCGGTCCAGCCCCAGGAACGGATTCGGGAGAAAATCCGATTTATTGATTTTTGCCGTATAAGTGCTTTGAGAACGGATCATGTAAATCCCGTCCGTCTCCCCTTCGATAACAACTCTTGCGCCCGGGACCAGGTAGGCCGGCGTACCGGAGGGGGACAAAGCCTCGACCCTTTTTTTGAGTAATCCTTCTTGTGCAACGGAAGAATCATAGACTCCCACGTTCTCTTTGGGCACCCACTTATCCCCCGCATATTTGCGGCCGTCATAGGAGAATACATTTACGCAAACCCAATCCCTGTAGTCTCTTATGACTTGAACCACTCTGCCGTACTTCAAAACGCCACCGGAAGGCTTCGGTTCTCCGGGATACAGCGAAAAGTTGACACCCTGCACAATAACGCCGTAATAGGGCGCCGTCATCGTCACGACGGGCCTTTCCCTCAAAAATTGGCTCAGCCGCACTTCCTTAAGCCGCTTGTCCGCGTCTTTGTTCAAATACCATTCCGGAATCCAGCGCTTCTCGCCAATTTTTACGAACCCGTTCCGCTTCTCCAGAACCGTAATAGGGTTCTCGGAATTTACCGTCGCATCCGTTTCCTCATCGCCGAAAGCCTCCGGCTCGGACACGGCTGTCGCGTCTCCTTTTAGATAGAATGTCCCCGTTTCCTGCTGTAAAGGAGGAACTGTCGCCTGCGGCGGCTCCGTCGGCTTCACGAACCCGGACCATGCCTTGGTTACGGCGGGCTCCAGTTCCCCCCGGAACAGGAACGCGGCTGCCGCTACGCACAAGAACACAGCCGCCAATACGGGCAGCGTCCTTCTTCTTTTGGGAACGGTTAGCTTAGGCACACGACCACCCTGCGCGGATTCCGCCGTCTTTTGCTCGATGCGGTATATATCGTCCATCGTGAACGTTTTTCTTGTAAAAGGTCCCGCTTTCAGCTTGTCGTACCATTCCGGCTTAGGCCCGTTCATAAGCAGACTCCTCCTTCCATGCTTCCGACACCTTTTTGCGTGCGCGCGACAGCCGCGATTTCACGGTTCCCTCCGACACGCCGAGCACCAGGGCGATTTCTCCCATCGTCATGTCGTATTTGGCATCCAGTACGAGCACTTCCCTGAACTTTGCGGGAAGCTTCATCACGATTTCCCAGATCTCATCCGTGAAAGCCGCCTCCATCGCTTCACTCTCCGCCGACGGATGGCTGCTGTTTGGCCGAGCCCGGCCCACCAGAATCACCCTGCGCATGAAAGCGGTCCGCATATGATTGCGCGCCGTATTCCGGGTGATCGCGAACAGCCACGTTTTGACGGAAGCTTTCCCTTCGAACGTATTCAGGTGACGGAAGACACTCAAAAAAACATCCTGCGAAATATCATCCGCCATTTCCCTGCGTCCGGTTAGAAAGAAGGCGTAGTTCCACACGTCCTGTCCGTAATCCAGCATCAACGTCCGAAAATGTTCTTTTGCCGGTTTTCCCTCTTTGTTTCCCTGTTGAGCCCCCAACGCCTTCACCCCCACCCAATTAGACAACAGAAACGGCGGAACCGTTCCCGATCCGGAAAGTTTATTTGAAAAAGTCCTGATCGTTCGGACCTGCGCAGCTTCATTGTGCCCGGTGTGACGCTGCGTAACGATGGTCACCCCTATACAGCTTGACCGTTCCTATCTGCCGAACCGCAAAAAAAGCCGCCGGGAGGCAGCCGTTTCAGTCAGATCCGTTTTCAAGAGGAACGGCCTGCGTTCCGTCTTCCGTCCAGGTTCTGTAAGCGTCTATGTTGGCTTCGGAATCGTCGCTCGCATCCGACGTTTTGTAATAACGGGCTGAATAGGCATGCTCCGCGTCGGCCTTATTGTCATCCGTATTGAGGAGTAAATGGAATTCGGAAATTTCCAGTTTCCAGTTCACACTGCGGGCAATTTCCCGCATATGCCCGGGCGTGACGAACGCCTTCACGGCGGCCATCACGGCAGCATGCGTTTCCGGGTCCGGCTCCCCTTTCCAGTCGATCCTGCAGGTTACATCGGGCCGGGTAAACGTACAGTGGAGCCCCTTATATCCTTTCAGGTTCTTCTTCATGGACTTGGCGGCAGCCCGGATGGTCTCCGTTTCCACGCTGTGGGTCACACTGCAAGCGGACAGCACAGCGACAAGCGGCAGCACAAAAGCGCTCCGCTTTATAAAAGCCCGCTTTTCCAGCGAATTTTTCCCGGGAATCGGCGGGACAACATCCCGTTCGGTCCGTTCTATCCGTTCGTCCATATTCGGCCCCCTGCGTCTTTTAACTTCCGGTTCCGCCACACTTGGCACTCCGGCACTCACCGCTGCTTTGCGGCCCGTCCTTCCCGGTTCTTGAAGGTTCCTTATATTTCCTGATATAAGTACGATCTTACCAAGTTTTCGCCTATAATAGAACTAACTGTAACAACCCGATCAACATTTATCTTATGCTCTGAAAAAAAGGAGATTACGCCCATGAATTCCTTTATCGATCTGCTGACCCGGCACCGCTCTATCCGCAAGTTCAAACCCGATCCGATTCCCGGGGACCAACTGCAAGCGATTGTCGCTTCCGCACAAATGGCCTCGACTTCAAGCAGCGTTCAGGCCTACACCATCATTGCCGCCACCGATCCCGCGCTGAAAAAAGAACTGGCCCGGCTCGCCGGCAATCAGGCCTACGTCGAGCAGTGCGGACTCTTTCTCGTGTTCTGCGCCGACCTGAACCGGCTCCGCAAAGCAACCGAGCAGTCCGGCGAAGTGTTCCACCAGAACACCGAAAGCTTCCTCGTCGCCTCGATGGACGCAGCGCTGGCCGCGCAGAATGCGGCAATTGCGGCCGAATCCCTCGGCCTGGGCATCTGCTACATCGGAGGCATCCGCAACAACCCGGACGGCGTCGCCGAAGCGCTGAAGCTTCCGGAGCTCGTCTACCCGGTGTTCGGAATGTGCGTAGGCGTGCCGGACCAGGAGCCATCCCTCCGTCCCCGGCTTCCCCAAACGGCCGTTCTGCACGAGAACGGCTATCAGAGCGAACGCTCGGACGAAGGCGTCCGCCAGTACGATGAGACGACGCGGAAATATTACGAGGAACGGACCGGAGGCAAGCAGAGCGTCACCTGGTCCCGGAGTATGGCGGACAAGTACCGCCAGCCGGTACGCGCTCATTTGAAGCCGTTTCTGGAGAAACAGGGGTTCAAGCTGGAATAGTTCCGTGCTCCCGGATAAACAAAAGACCCCTTCTTTTGGGGTCTTCATGCCGCTGGGCATGACCTTATTTGGCCCGGTGAACTGTCAAGTTGACCCGGTTGGTCTCACACATGAAGGTGGAGCGGTGAACCGGCTCATCGTTCGCGTCGAAAGCAATTTTTAAGATCCGGAACAGATTCGCCCCGATATCACATTCAAGCAGCTTCGCGTAATCTTTGGTCGCCCCAATGACATCGATGATCTTATCGTTGCTTACAATTTCGGTATGATAGTCCTCCGACAGAATCTTGTAGGTCGATTCGTTCATCGCAATCTTCTTCTCCAGATCGGGGAACCGGGTGAGTGAATAGTGGGCAATATCATAGAAAAGAGGGCGGTCATCCACGTACATCAGCCGCTCAAGCTCCAGTACGGGACTGCCTTCCTCAATCTGAAGATGCCCGGCCACCTCCTCCGAGGCCTGAATGACCTCACTCCGGAGAATCCGGGAGTTCGGGATCATGCCGAGCTGATGGCTGAACTCCGAGAATCCGCTTACAGATAACAGCTCGTTGTGGAACTTGTTCGAGGCCACAAAGGTGCCTCTGCGGGGAATCCGCGTCAGCGTGCCGTCCCGCACCAATTCCTCGATCGCTTTCCTGATCGTAATCCGGCTTACATTATACGTATCGCAGAGCTCCGCCTCGGTTGGAATCTGTTCATCCGGTTTATATCTTCCGTGCTGGATATCATTCTTCAACATTTGCCGGATCTGCATATACAGCGGCTGGGGGGTTGAAGGATTTAAATTCATCGTTCATTCATCCTTATCCATCAATGATTATATATTACGTATTATACATTGATGGCCTACTCCAGTCACCATGCCCCGAAATATCCTATGGTCTTCGCCGCCGTCGATGCGCCCTGCTCCAGGCAAGCCTCAATCGAAAGCCCCTTCAATCGGCCGTAGATGAACCCGGCAATGAACGAATCCCCCGCGCCCATCGTATCCACCACATCCACTTTTCCAACGCCGCACGTATAGAACCGCTCCCCGTCATAGGCCAGTGAACCGTTCTCTCCCAGAGTAGCGACGGTGATCTGAGATCCTCTCTGCTTCACTTCGGTCAGAAACCCCCGGATATAGTCATCGTCCTGGGTATAAGAGAAGAACGGATAATCCACGTGAGGCGTTAAGGTCTGCACAAGCTCATCGCTGAGCTGGTCTGAGAAATCAAAGGAGGTCACCAGACCCTTTTCCTTAAACGCAGCAAAATACTTATCGGCATGCCCCCATATGCCCGAATGTACAAGCTGATAATTTCCGGCAAAGCTAATTTCCTCCGGAGTAAGAGAGAACTGCCCCATAACCCCTTCGTCATAATCCCCGAACTTGCGATCATTGCCGATCATCTCGACCTGGGTTACCGCTGTTTTTCCTTCCTTTTTGGATATTCGGGAAGTATCCACGCCCTTGTCCTTAATAGCCTGGATCATAATCTCCCCATACATGTCAGTGCCTACCCAGCCTATATAAGCGGTCTGTGCACCCAGTTCCGTTAAATAAACGGCCACATTCACCGGATTGCCTCCCGGGTAGGCTTTGCCGCTGGCCTGATAAACATCCATGCAATTATCTCCGACTGTAACGATTCTCATCTTGCTCCCGCCTTCCCTGCGATTAAAAGAGGAGCACTACGAAGTAGTGCTCACGGCATTTTAATATTCCATTTGACGATAGTATCTTCTAAGCGTTAACGGATGGTTTCTCTCGCGCTCCAGGTGGACGCTGATGCGGCTGAGCACGGACCAGTTGATATTGACGGAAAAGTGCTTTCTGAACTCTTCGCTGATGCCTTCCATTTTGAATTCCTTGGTATCAATAATAGTCAATTTCTTCGTGATCTTCCCGGCAAAACGTTCCACGCGATCCATCAGCGGCCGGGTTTCGTCTTCACCTTTTAGCAGAATCACGCTGGTATCCTCAACCACCAGCTCAAGTGTGCCGTGGAAGAATTCCGCCGCGTGGATCGATTTCGCGTGAATCCACTGCATCTCTTCCAGAATGCACATCGCGTAAGAGTACGTGTTCCCCCATAGATTTCCGGAGCCCACCATCATGTGGTAGTCAGTATCCTTATGCTCTTTCGCGAAGGTTTCCGCTTTCGGATCGAAGCTCTTGACCGCATTCAGAATCGCACGCGGCAGCAGGGAGACTTCCTTGACGAACTGATCGTATTGAGGGAACTCGTTATTGTTATACATGAAGCGGAACACGACCATGTGCAGCAGCATGAAGAACGTATCGAAGGAATGTTTCTCCGAGCCCGTAGTGATGCAGTGATCCACAATTTTCGTTAGCGGCGTATCCGGTTCGGCCACAAGCGCGATGGTAGTTGCTCCGCGTTCCTTACAGAACTCGGCTGCGGCCACAGTCTCCTGAGTAGTCCCGGATACCGAGGTGAAGATACATACGGAATCTTTACTGAAATGGCGGTTGTTCATCACCATGAACTCAGCGGCGATCTCCGCATGCACGTCAATCGTCGAGTTCGATTTCAAAATATATTCATAAGGATACATCATGGCGATCGTACCGCCCGCACCGATCAGAAAAATGTTGCTGTACCCTTTCTTGCAAATTCCGTCCACAATCTCTTCAACCTGCCCTCTAAAGGCAAGGCCCTCTTGTTCCACAAGCTTAAGGAATAACTGTTCATCAAAGTTCAACATGTTCGTTCCCTCCCCATATTGGAGGCGATCTCCAATATGATCCATTTTATTTGTTATGTCTTGTATTATAAAACAACATTACAATTCAAACAACATTTTTTTGATTAAGCAACGATTTGGCTGTCCCCGGGCTTTTTGGAGCCATATTTTTTCTCCCAGTAATAGTACACGGGCAGCCCTGTCGCGATGACAATGGCAGCCGCAATCATGCCTTGAATCGGGGCCCATGTAAAGGTTCCCCATGCCAGCCATGCCGCTCCCGCGATCGCCAGGATTGTCGTTACTCTCCACATTGGCATCCGGTAAATCGGGTTATAATCGTCTCTCTTCCGGCATTTGTAGACGGCGGCAAAGTCCAGAATGTTAATAACCAGCTGAATGAGTGTAAAATAACCCAGCAATTCCGTTAGATTGCTGAAGAACACAAGAATACACGCAAATGTAACCTGAGCGATAATCGAGAAGCTAGGTGTTTCGAATTTGGGATGGACTTTCCCGAAGCGTTGGAAGAACAGTCCGTCCTTCGCCATGGCATACTCCAGGCGCGGCTGAAACATTATACACGAGCTCAAGGAACCCAGAATAACAATAATTGCCGTAACGGCCACAAAAGAGGAGGCAATACCGGATAATCCCGGAATGTATTTCACGGCGTCGGATACAGCCGCGCTGGAACCCATCAGCTTGTCGAACGGCATCAAGCCGGTGACACACACCGCAAGCAGTGTATACAGGCCAAGTATAATCAGCACCGAGCTGATCAATGCCTTAGGCAGAACTTTCCCTGGATTTTTGAATTCTCCAGCCATAAAACAGATGGCTGCCATTCCCGTATACGCCCAGGTCGTAGCGGATACGCCTCCGATAAGACTTGAGCTTCCGGCTCCCGCCGCCGGGGTGTAAGCGAAGTTGTCAAAATTCATATACATAAGTCCGAGCACAATAACAATCAGGAAAGGAATGATTTTAACCGCGGTAATAATAACCTGAAAACTTCCGCCTCCCTTAACGCTGCGATAATGGATGGATGTGATAATCAGAATAATCGCCACCCCAAGCAGCTTGCCGGTGAACCCGGCAAAGAACGGGAAGAAGCTTGCCAAGTAAGCCACGATGGCCAAAGCCATAATTGAAATGGACGGCGGATCGAGCGCCCAGAACGTCGCCCAGCCATACAGGAAGGCCAAGGGCCTCCAGCCCGCTTTATTCAGGTAAACGTAACCGCTTCCATTTTGCGGGTAAGCCGTTGATAATTCAGCCAGCACCATGACCTGCGGAATTGCGATGATCCCGCCGATAACCCAGGCCAGGATTGAAATCGAGGGAAGACCCGCCGCTTTTGCCACATCTCCGGAAGAGACGAATATTCCGGAACCTACCGTAGTTCCGACTGCGATAGCCAGGGCCGACCAGAAACCCAGTTTTCGTGTAAGTGTGTCATTACTCATAGCGAGTTCCTCCAAATCAAGATGATAAGACTTCCAAATCCCTTATTTTCCTGATTGATTTCTTAAGTGCCTCATGCGGACTCTGATAATAACCGGATCCCATAATCTCTAAGGTGCAGCCTCCTTTATAACCGTGGCTTTCAAGGGTCGTTACATATTCTCTCCAATTCAGCTCCCCGTCATCTAAGGCCAAATGCGCATCGGAGGAGCCGTCTCCATCAATCAGATGGAAATGGCAGATCTCCGGCAGTTTCGTAAAGTAATCCTCGGGTGTCTCTCCAGCAAGCTGCATCGCTACGGTATCGATCATTCCTTTTAACGAAGGGGAACTGACGTCCCTCATCACCCTCAGAATTCCCTCCACGTCGATCAGAAGATTCGTTTCGAACCGGGTCAGAGGCTCCAGCGCAAGCGTCACCCCCTCCTTCTCAGCCACCCGCGATACCCGGTAGATCGAATCGGTTGCATATTTCCACGATTCCTCCCGGGATACCGAGAAGTCCCCGATTCCCGAGGTCATAAGCATCCTATCGGTCCCCAGCTCCAGCGCGGCGTACAGATTATCGATGAAATAATCGACACTCTTCTGCCGCAAATGTGCGTCTGAGGCCGCGATGTTGAACGGATATACGCACTGCTCCGGCGTGTAACAGACAACCTGCATATCTCTTGACTTCAGCTGCTGCCTGATCTGCCTTAAGTTACCGAGGACATTACGGTAGACATACAAATGAGGCTCACCCGCCCACAGTTCGATATGACCGATGCCGAGCTCCGACATGGAATCCAGGAAGTGTTGGAAGGGAAAATGCTTGTACGTAATGTTCATTCCGGCTAGGTTCATGGCTTCACCCTCTCAATGAAAGCGTTTTACTATTTGTTATGTTTTGTATTATAACTAAGAGTTACATATATTTCAACGCCTTTTTTTAAAAGGGCAAAAATTCCTGTTTGACGTCTTAAAAGTACGACCTAACCTGCAGTTCGTTCAACAGAACACAAAAAAGCAAGCTTGGCGGTGCTGCCCGCTCTGCCTGCTCTTTTCGGGATAAATTTAAGCTTAAGTCAATAAGCTCCGAACGAGCGACCTGTTTGGAACATTGCTGCGCTAACGGTTCCCGTTAATCCCCGGGCTGGGGCTTAAGCATGTTATTTCAGGACCTTTCTACTAGTTGTATTTTGGGCCTGATTGTTGTTATATCGTGTTGGGAAAGTAAATAAAAAGTGATAGACCGCCCGCCAAGGTAGGATCTATCACTTTTTATTGTTGTGATATAAAGAATTTTTACCGAAGCCGACCGCTCTTTATGCGGACGCTGTGCGCCAGAGTCTTTAGATGTTCGCGCATCTAGGGATTCTTTTTTTGACGTCGTCCTATTCCGCCCCATCCTCCCGCCGCTCGCACACGATAATCTGCCGCTCGAAGCTCCCTTTGCGGACGACGCAGCGGTCCTTCACGGCGAAGCCCGCCCGCTCCAGAGCGGCGTCGATCGGCTCCGCCGAGATGACAACCGCCCGCGGAGACAGCCTGCGGGCGCTGCGCAGCATCTCGAGCTGCTCCTCTGTACTGATGACCGAGCACAGATTGTACGGCATGTCGAGAAGCAGCGCATCATAAGCGCCATCCAGATCACAGATGTCGCTGATCTTCACCACATCGGGATACCCGAAGTGGGCGAGATTTTCCCGCGCGCCGCGGACGGCAAGCGGGTTGAGGTCGCGGCCGACGATGTCGATCCCCATCGACAAGGCCTCCACCAGCACCGTGCCGATGCCGCAGCACGGGTCGACCGCGCGGATGCCGGCCGGGTCCGGCACCGCGATGTTGACCGCGGCGCGGGCCACGCGCGTGCTCAGCGCCGTGGAGTACTGCCGCGGCTTGCTGTTGTGCGCCAGCCAGACGGCTTCGCTCCGGCGGCACGGGCCCAGCACCCAGCGGCCGCCCGCGTAAGCCGCGCCGAGCAGGTGCCGGGGCTGCTTCATGTCCGCTTTGCCCCGGACATGTTGGCCGATCCGGCGCTCGATGGCGCGCCGTTCGTTGTAGGAGGCCTTCCCTTCGGCCTCCACGTAGAGCAGCTTGAACGTGTCCCCGTTCAAATCGAGCGTTTTGGCCCTTTCGGCCAGCTCGTCCAAGCTGGCTGCCTGGAGCCGGACCTCCAGCCGGTGCCGGATAAACGGACTCCGGCTCGGGTCCAGCTCCAGCGGGCTCTCGGCCCAGCCGTCCAGCGGCCGGACGCCCAGCAGGGTGCGCAGCTCCAGCATGCAGAGCTCCTTTTCGTCCTCGTGGCAGGCAAAACTGTATACATAAGACGGCACAGGGCGGCCGTCTGCGGATGAATTCATCGAAATCCCTTCCTTGCTGCGGTTTGACTCGTATCCCCGTATTCTAGCGGATACCCGGCTCTGCGTCTACAAGCGGCCTTTGCACCCTGTTCGTTTTACACGTTAAAATGCTTCGAATGAATGAATTCCCGCATCAATAATTTGGCTCCCCGCTTCTCCGGAGCATTAGAACCCCAAGAAGGAAACTCATAGTAGGCGCACGTAATCGGATCTTCCTTTGCCTCTCGCTTAAACTCCAGGATGGCAAAAGCATGGTTATAATACCCGTCCGTCTGACTGACCCGGGGCATCTCCTCCCGATAAGGCACGTGCTCCGCATAGTCGTCCCGATACGGGGCGTACGGATCTTTTCCGGAGGTTTCCTCATAAGCGGAGCATCCGACGAGCCTGCCTTTGGCCAGGCCCATCAATCCGTCCCGGAACAGGCACAAGTTGTGCTCGTGTCCCCAGAACCAGCATGCAATCCGGTCGAAAAAAGGCGAGAACGCCGCTTCCAGGTGCTCGTTCAGCCAAGGGCGCTGCGCACCCCAGCCCTGGATTGCGCTATGCTGGGAGAAAAGCTGGTGATGAGACAGCAGCAGCGTGCTTCCCTTGAAATTCGCCAGTTTGTCGCGATGCCACTCCACTTCGGATTCTTCCAGCCAGGGCCCGTCGTAAGTCGGGTTAATCCCGTTGTAGGGAGAATAATCGTTGCGGCCCGTATCCATGCCGAGAAATTGCCAGGCGCCGTCTTCCGTACGGAGGCAGAAATAGCTGGCCTCCTGCTTCCATTCCGGTTCCCCCCGGTTGATTTCGTCCAGAATCTCCTGATAAAACCCGTATCCGAACGCGTAATAATCGTGGTTGCCGGGTATGGAATAGACCGGAATGCGGGGCTTGCCCGTTTTCGCGAATACTTCGTCAAAAACTTCCTTAAAGTTGCGCCTGCACTCTTCGGGTGTCCCCGAGTAGTAAGTATCGCCCAGATGAATGACGGCGTCGACATCCTGGTCCAATATGCACGCGATGAGCTCCCGGGCATCCGGCATTCCCGTGGCCCAGTCCCCGATCAGCCCGACCTTAGCGTCGCCGGGCAGAACGTGAGAGACCACTCCGTACGTGCCTATATCACGACCGTCCAGCTTCCAGTCGCGATAGTAAGGCGCGTCGTATCTCGCATCATACTCCAAATAGGTCGTGATGCAGCTCAGCCAGCCGGCCAAGTCGCCGGTTGAATATTTTCTCGCCTCCCGCATGAGCCTCAGCGCTTCTTCTTCGCTGCCTTCGGCCTTCGCTAAGGCTGCCTCGAACATAAGCCTGGAAGCCTGCCCCATATCGCTTGCGGTGTCTGGCAGATTCAGGACGGCATCGCCCGTGTTAGGACTCGTCATTACCGCCTCTGTTTCCACGCCTTCACTCGCCTCATCGGCAGAAACCTTACGGTCTCCCATATGGCGGTCAGCCCGTTCTTCCCCAGCCGTAACTCCAGCGCTGCTTTCAGTCTTACGTTCAGCCTTGTCTTCATGTCTATCTTCTACTGAGCCCTGTGCGGTACCCTCATTCCCCGCTGTGTTCTGCTCCTGCTTCACCTGGATTCCCAGCGCGGCCAGTATCAGATTCTGCTCCGTCGTGAATAAGCAGGAGCCTTCCACGAGGCACTGCTGGATCGGCTTCTCAGTCTCCTCAGTCTCCTTTTCCTCCGCGTCAGTTTTTACAGGCTCCTGCACGCCCGCCTGCTTCTGTACCGTCTCCGTAACAGCGGACTGCCATAACGAAAGAGAACGGTCGGATACCGTCCGAAATCTTGCCATGATTTTTCCTCCTTTTAATAGATCTGGTAATGTTTACTATACACCTCCGGGGATAAAGATTGCTCAGCGCAATTAACCATTCATCCGATTAAGGACAGACCTTCTCTTAAAAGCAGCCTTCAAAGCACACGTGCCGGCATTCCGGTTAGGGGAATTGACTTTATGTTCTCAGAATGTTTTAATTGTTTCCAGGAAACAGTTTCCCGGAAACAATTTGATTCAGGAGGTTGCCTTCATGCCAACTGCCAATCGCACGCAGCATTCTTTTCTTCTGTACCTAGTCTCCATAAGCGCTTTCCTGGCTTCACTGACGCAAAATATTTATTCGCCCGTGCTGCCGCTGCTAAAGGATTCTTTTCACGTTTCCCTCGCCCGGGTTAACGCGTCGGTTTCCCTTTTCATGCTGATTTTAGCGGTGATGCAGCTCGTGCTCGGTCCTTTGATCGACTCCATCGGAGCGCGTAAAATCCTGCTGCCCGGCCTCTTCCTGACCGTAATCGGATCGGCCGGCTGCTCGCTTGCGGTCCGTTTCGACAGCTTCCTGTTTTTCCGGGCGCTGCAGGCGCTGGGTACGGCGGCCGTCCCGCTAATCGCGGCAACGACCATCGGGCACCTGCTTTCCGGCCATGACCGCGGCAGAGCGATGGGAACGTATCAGACCCTGCTGTCCTTCGCACCGGCCGTCGCTCCCGTACTCGGGGGTTTTATCGGAAGCAGAGCCGGTTATGCGGGCATTTTCTGGCTTTTGACGGGTATCGCGGCCGTTTTGTTTATCGTCCATGTTCTCTACTTTCCTTCAAGCCGCAGTGAAGGGGAATCTCTTCCCGCTGAAGCGAAGCCCGTTTCGACGCACGCCGCCTATCGGACGATATTCGGCAGCAAAATCGGTTTGACCGTGATGCTTACGGGCTTCCTTCATTTCTTCATCTATTTCGCCCTGCTTGTATATCTTCCCGTTCTGCTCACCGATCATTACGGGCTCGGCCTCGAATGGGTGGGGCTGCTCTATCTTCCGATGGCGGTCAGCACCCTTGCGGGAAGCTGGCTGTTCAAAAAAATCCAACACCGCATCGGCCTGACGGCGCTGCTGTTTTGGGGCAGTCTGCTCATTTCCGGGTTTGTCGTCTTGTTCGCCCTTACCGGTATGGCTTCCTTGGCTGGACTATCCGCAGCGCTTGTTCTGTACGGGATTTCATCAGGATTCACCCTTCCGGTCCATACGACACTGCTCACCGGGGAATTCCCGTCCATTCGGGGGACCGCTCTCGGTCTATATAACTTTATCCGCTATGCGGGAATGGCTGCGGGACCGGTCGTTTTCGGATATTTACAGGTGTATGTTCATCCCGCCGCTCTGTTCGGACTGCTCGGGCTCGCCTTTGCCACAGCCGTATTTGTCCTGCTAAAATGGGAAAGAACCGGAAAACCGGTCCGTTTTACTTAAAGACAGGGGGCGCGCCAAGTGAACGACGGCAAAGCCGCATATGAACTTTTACAAGCCAAACTTCTCCAATACCTGCATTCCAGAGACAAAGCCGCGGAACTTAAAAAACAGAAAGCGTATGACATGATCGGAGGCCTGCAAAAAGACGGGGCGGAGCGGAATGCGGATCTGAGCCAGCTCACCTTGACGCAGATGCACGTGCTCCACGAGATAGCAAGCGGGGAGAACGCCAACGTTACCCAAATCGCGAACCACATCGGCGTTACCAAAGGCGGCGTCTCCAAAGCCGTAGCCAAACTGATCCAGGCGGGTCTGGCGGCAGAAGCCCCCCGTCCCGGAAGCAAGCGGGAAATGCATTATCTCGTTACTCCTTTGGGGGAACAAATCGCGCGTGTGCACGATAAACTTCACCGGCTGCTGGAAGAGAAGCATTTCAAGCTGTACAGCACTTATTCGGGTGAAGAGCTTTCCGTGATCGTAAGGTTTCTGGACGATCTTACCCGGTTGAACGAGAAGCCTTTATAAAAGATTTCTATCTCGTTAAGCGTCTTTAAGGAGCACAAGTGCTCCTATTTAGAAGACATGCCTTGCTCAGACATGCGGCAGCATACAGGCTGCTTTCCTGCTCTTGCCGCGACAAAAAGATCCCTGACCATCTTAGGTCAGGGATCTTAGCTTTCACAAAGACTTTGCGCACAAGCGCCGAATGAGGTAGGGCCTATTGCACCCGGCCCCCCGCTCATATCCTTAATACTGAATAACCGTATCGAGCGCGACCTCGATCATTTGGCGGAACGTCGTCTGGCGCTCTTCCGCCGTCGTTTCCTCACCGGTCACGAGGTGATCGCTGACGGTCAGAATGGACAGGGCGCGGGCTTTGCGCTTGGCGGCCAGCGTATACAGCGCGGCGGTCTCCATTTCTACCGCCAAAGTGCCGTACTTCGTCAACAGGGCCGCCGTCGCGCCCTCATCGTCGCGGTAGAACGTGTCGCTTGTGAAGACGCTGCCCACATGTACGGGCATGCCTGCGGATTCGGCGGATTCGTAAGCGCTCTTCAGCAGCCCGAAATCGGCGGCCGGGGCAAAATCCAGCCCGTTGAAACGGATGCGGTTAACCGCGGAGTCCGTGTGGGAAGTCATCGCGAGCACAAGATCGCGCACCTTCACGTCTTCATGGAAGGCTCCGCACGTACCGACGCGCACCAGCGTCTTCACGCCGTAGCTTTCCAGCAGCTCATGCACGTAGATCGAAATGGTCGGCACGCCCATGCCCGTCCCTTGAACCGATACGCGCTGGCCTTTATAGGTTCCGGTAAATCCGTACATCCCGCGCACTTCGTTATAGCAGACGGCACCTTCCAGGAAATTCTCGGCGATAAACTTCGCCCGCAGCGGGTCTCCCGGCAGCAAAATACGTTCCGCGATTTCGTTTTCCTTCGCTCCGATATGTACACTCATTGATTAATAAACTCCTCTCAAAACTTCCGCATTTGTTTATGATCCGGCCGGAACCGGGCATGTCCGCCGGCTTCCGGCCTCGTTTTTCACGGCATGCCGCCGATTTTATTTCCAGTGGCTGCCGATAAATTCGTCCCGCCCGGATTGGGCGCGGTCTTCTTTATAGTGCTGCGGATTTTTGCGGTGGTAATTCTGATGGTACTCCTCCGCCTCGTAAAACGGCCCCGCCGGAACAATCTCGGTCACGATCGGCTTGTCGAAACGGCCGCTTTGCGCCAGTTCCCGCTTGGACTGCTCCGCAAGCTCCCTCTGCTTTTCCGTGTGAGTAAAAATAGCCGCCCGGTACGAAAGCCCCCGGTCCTGAAACTGCCCGAAAGCATCTGTCGGGTCGACCTGCTGCCAAAACAGCTCCAGCAGCTTTTCATAAGGAAAAACGTCAGGGTCGAACCGGATTTGCACCGCTTCCGCATGACCGGTCTCTCCCGCCTTCACCTGCTCGTAGGTCGGATTCGCCTCGCGGCCGCCCGTATACCCCGATACGATGCCGTGAATGCCCGGCAATTCCTCAAACGGAGTCACCATGCACCAGAAGCAGCCTCCCGCAAAGGTAGCCAGCTCGTAAGCGGCCGCCTGTTTTTCGGTCTCTGTCATATATGTCGTCCTCCCCGTCTAAACGTCCAGGTTAAAAACGCGTACCGCATGGCCTTAAAATAGCACGGCTCCCGCCGCCATGGCAAGTTTCACGACGGATTCGCCCAGCATAAATACCCGCAACCGGAATTGCGGGCATCGCTTGGAAATGCGGCGGAAACACGGCCTGCATGAAGGAGATTACTCCCCCTCCACGCCCCCCGAAGAATCCTGTTCCATACGGCTGAGCGCCGTGTTCACGAGAAAATCAAACAGATCGTCATCTTCCTCCAACTGCTGCTCGATGGCGACAATCTCTTCTTCCGTGCCGGATTCGGCGGTGAAATTTAAGCTGTACATCCATTCTTTCCCCTTTTTGCTGAAAAGGGCCACCTCGTAAGCGGTCTTGCCTTCCGCCAGTTTAAATTCCACCTTGCCGATATATCCGTTCTCCGTATCGTGAATCATGCTTGCGTTCAGTACCTGAATCGTTTGTCCGTCCATTTCACCCATTATGTCACCTGCTTAAATTAGTTTTCGTTTTAAAATGGCTTGTCGGCATGCGCTGGTTTATATTGTACAGGAAGAATCGTCCGCGGGATAGAGCGGAGGTTTCCTTCGATCTTAGCGTGAAAAATGTCCTCCGCGCCGGGTTCGAAATTTAGCCGGGAGCGGTGTTCCATCGTTACTGACGCCCTGGACCGATGATGCAGGATGCGAGCAGCTCGTAAGATTTCAGACGCTGCGCGTAATCCGCCACCTGGGTCACGAGGAGGAACTCGTCCGCGCCGTATAGGTTCTGCAGCTCGTGCAGCTGCTCCTTGATCTGGCCGGCCGTGCCGATCAGGGTGCGCCTGTCGGGCGTGTCCGCTTTCTCCGGCTGCCTGCCTTCGGCCGCCTCACCCGCCGCCGAAAGCGCGCCCTGCTGCCGATCCCGGCCCTGCACCTGCACAGCTTCGCTCCCGGCAGCCTCCTCCGCGGCCGGAAGCCCGGAGCGAAGCCAGCCCGCTCCCTCGGCGGCCAGCTCGCGGGCCCGCTCCTCCGTCTCGGCGCAGACCGCGCCGACGGCGACGATGGCCCTCGGCTCCGCCAGCAGGCGGGAAGGCCGGAAAGCGCTGCGGTACTCTCCGAGCACGGCGGCGCCGTCGTTGTCGCTCATGAACCGGCCGAATACGTAGCCTGTCCCGTATTCGGCCGCGTAAGCGGCGCTTTTGGCGTTCGTGCCGAGCAGCCACAGCTCCGGCGAATCGGGCGGAACCGGGCGGGCCGTGACCCGCTCCCCTTCCACGGTAAATTCGCCTTCGATCAGCGCGGTCAGATCGCGGATTTTGTCCGGCATCTTCTGCACATTCTCCAGGAAATTGCCGCTCAGGGCAAGCGTGACATGCGCCGAACCGCCGGGAGCCCGGCCGATGCCCAGGTCGATGCGCCCGGGATGCAGCGTCGCCAGGAGGTGAAACGCCTCCGCGACTTTAACCGGCTGGTAATGCGGCAGCAGAACGGCTCCCGATCCGATACGGATATGCTCCGTATGGGCTCCGATATGGGCCAGGAGCACTTCCGGGCAAGCGGAGGCGAGCTGTTTCATGTCGTGGTGCTCGGACACCCAGTAGCGCGTATAGCCGAGCTTCTCGGCTGTCCGCGCCAGCGTGACGGCTTGTCCCAGCGCCGTATGGGAATCCGCTTTTTGCATGACCGGTACGAGATCCAGCACGCTGAGACGCAGCGGTAACGGTTTCATTGGTCTTCCTCCTTCGCGTCTGTCGTCAGAATCCGTAAATGGTCATACCGCCGTCCACATAAAGCGTCTGTCCCGTCACATAGCTCGCCGCATCCGACGAGAGGAAGACGACCGGTCCGACCAGCTCCTCCAGCCGGCCCACCCGCTTAAGCGGCGTGCGGCCCGTCACTTCGGCCACGAAGGACTCGTCGGCCAGCAGCTTCTCCGTAAGCGGCGTCGGGAAATACCAGGGTCCGATCGCGTTGACGAGGATGCCGTATTGCGCCCATTCCAACGCCAGAATCTTGGTCATTTGAATGAGCGCCGCCTTGGTCGAGCCGTACACGACTCCCGTGCGAAGCGCCATATGGCCCGCAACGGAGGCGACATTCACGATCCGTCCTCCCCCATGCTCCTTCATGTGGCGCCCGACCGTCTGCGACATCAGAAAAGCCGACTTGAGATTTGTCTGCACGATCGCGTCCCACTCTTCATCCGTTACTTCGAGCGCAGGCGTACGGATGTTCATGCCCGCGTTATTGACGAGAATATCGAGGCGTCCCGCTTCGCGTACGGCACGGCCGACGGCCTCCGTCACGCCTTCGCGCGTCCCCGCATCGGCCGCAATGGCGTAGGCTTTGCGCCCGGTCGCTTCGGCAATTTCCGCCGCTACGGCGTCCAGATCGCTCTGCGTCCGCGAAAGAAGCACGACATCCGCTCCCGCCTCCGCAAGACCGATAGCCAGCGCTCTGCCGATGCCTCTCCCCGCTCCGGTCACCAGAGCCGTTTTACCTTCCAGTTGAAAAGACGGCAAATACATTTCTATACACTCCTTTTATATAACCGCACCCGCGCATACGGGAACAGAACAGTAAACTAAATTAGTTTTCATGATAAAAGATTAACCGTCAGAAAGCAAAAAACGCCTTTTCCAAATCAGGGGTTGAAACCGGACGGAGAAGCGGGAGAAAGTCAGGATGATCCGGGCGGGCAAATGCCGGCCGTAAAAAAAACAGACAGCTCCGGGCGGCCCATGCTTGTCTGCGCCTTCCGAACCTGTCTGCCTAGAATGTCAACCGTCTTTACGCGGGCTGAGCTTGCGGGGATCGATACCGTTGTCGATACGAAGAGGGGCGTGGAACGACTTCGCCAGCTTGTCCCACGACACGATTTTAAAGTTCTGATTGCGTTTCTTTCCGTTATCCGTATTTTCATCGTCCTGCGCCACGAAAATCCCGTTAGGATAAGCGGGTCCCAGGCCGAATCCGACGACATCGATTCCGTCCGTCTCCGTTGTCCCGTCGATCAGACCGTCCTTGACGGCGAAGCTGCCCAAGTACCGGTTTGTCCCCTGGCGGTTGTAAACCGCGTAGGTGCTGCTTCCCTGACTGGAAGCCATCAGGTAGCCTTTGCCGTCCGCCCCGTAATACAGCGCTAATCCTTCGATATCCGCGGTTAAATGCCCTTTGCCCGCCTCATCCACCTTGGCGTAAGGCTTCAGGCCGCTGTCCGGCTCGGCGCCGATCTTCCATATGGCCGCATCCTCTTCCGCAATGTAGATCGTTCCGTACTCGTCGTCCGCGACAATTCCTTCCGCTTGAGACGCCAGTTTGAAGTGGCGTACAAGCCTGCCTTCCACACCGGCCGATCCGGGTATCAGTTCGATCTGCTCGAATTCCCCTTCTTTGCCGAGCACAAGCGCATAGTACTTGCCGGTTTTAAGGCTGTGATAAAGGCTGAAGCCGTACACCTCGCCCATGTCCGACTTAATCGGCTTGGCCGCAATATCGGTCAGCGCTCCCGTTTCCGGGTTGATGGAGAAAACGTCGACCGTATTACTCGTCCGGTTCGTCGCCGCCGCGATGTCCATCCTCTTACCGTTAAGCTCGTATCCGTAGCGCACGTCGATGTTGTTCATTTTGCCGAGCTTGTAGGATTGGACCTGCTTGCCGTCCAGGTCATAGACCAGAATGCCGCCGCCCTTGTTGGTCGCAATCAGTTTGCTCTTGGCCGGATCATCCGGATGCACCCAGATGGCAGGGTCATCGGCCGCATCTTCCCCTGTGTCGACCGCTTCCGTTTCACCGTCCGCCGTTACCCGGGCGAGCGCCTCCCCGACAGCCGTCTGCTCCCCGCCGCCGCTGCGCAGCTTGCTGAGAACCAGCTCGACGAAGCCTGGCGGCACATACGTTTTATCTCCGATCAGTTTCACATGTCCGTTCAATTTTCCGTCCGTTCCGTTTAGCTTATATCCGTCATTCCCGATGGTAACCGAACCTTCCAGACCGCTCTGCAGAGCAAAATCAGCCGTCAGCGTGCTTTGATTCCACGTCACGCGGGCTCCTGCCTGCTCCAGCATATCCCTCAGCGGTTCATAACCTTCCTCGACCGAAGCCCAGGCAGCCTGACTGTAAAAACTTGCGGCGATCAGCAGTACGCTAAAGCTTTTGAACAGTTTCATCGTTAAGGTCCTCCCGGTTTTACCCGAATAAGCTTCTATCTTTTATTATGAAGACGGAATATTAGGGGAAATCACGGAAGGCATTAAGGTTGTGTTAAAACGCGCCTCATTTATAAACGGCTATAACCGGCAATTCCTGAGGAAAGTATTGACAGCAAGTAGAAAATGCTATTTAATAACGAATGAGAATGATTATCATAATCAATTTTAAATAAATAACCCATTCTCTATTCCTACATAATCCTTAAGGGGGAACTATGAAATGAACCGTCCTAAACGGTCCTTGTCTACACTGGCTCTTTTAATTTTTACGATTTTCGCCTTGGCTGTATCCGGGTGCAGCAAACCAGGCACGGCTCCCGCCGCTTCAACGGCTCCGAACACGGCATCACCGGCGCCAGCCGAAGCCGGTACCGCTCGTAAAGTGAAACATGCGATGGGAGAGACCGAAATCAAAGGCACTCCGCAGCGCGTCGTGATTCTGACCAACGAAGGAACCGAGGCTCTTCTGGAGCTTGGCGTCAAACCCGTCGGAGCCGTTAAATCCGGTGTCGGCAAAACGTGGTACCCGCACATCAAAGATGCGATGCAGGGCGTCACGGATCTGGGAGAGGAAGTCCAGCCGAACCTGGAACTGATCGTCACTCTCAAACCCGATCTCATTATCGGAAACAAAGTCCGACACGAGAAAATATACACCCAGTTGCAAAAGATCGCCCCGACGGTTTTTGCCGAAACGTTAACCGGACAGTGGAAAGGAAACTTCAAGCTCTACGCCGAAGCCTTAAATAAAAAAACCGAGGGTGAGAAAGCCCTAGCCGCTTACGACAAGCATGTGGCGGATGTGAAAGCGAAATTCGGCTCCAAGACATCGGCCAAAGTATCTATCGTCCGCTTCCTCCCGGGAGCCGTCCGTATTTATCAGAACGATACGTTCTCCGGCGTCATCCTTAAGGATTTGGGCTTCGCCCGTCCGGCGGCTCAGGATAAGAACGCCTTCATGGAGGTCATTACGAAGGAGCGTATGGTCGATATGGACGGAGATATCCTCTTCTACTTCAATTCCGACTACGATGATTCCAAAGGCGGCACGAAAACCCAGCAGGAATGGATGTCGGACCCGCTCTACAAAAATCTTAACGCGGCCAAAACCGACAAAGCTTTCCAAATCGATGAAATCATCTGGAATACTTCAGGCGGAATCAAAGCCGCCAACCTGATGCTGGACGATTTGGTGAAGTACGCGGATAAGCTGTAGGCCAAGAAAAATCCGAACTTTTTAATGTTTTAACGTAAAACCTATTTCATGGACTTGAACTAATGTGAATTGACCGCCTTCTTTTTGGGCGGTTTTCTTTTGGACCAAATCCTTCTTGCCTTCAGCAGCTCTAAACGCGAAAAAAAAGAACCTTCCCCATTAAAAACGGAGCAAGGTTCTTTACGAAAGGTTAGCGTTCGGTCAGAGCAGGCTCTGAAGACGCCTTACCGGATCTGCTTCTAAGCAGTTTCGCCGCTATGTAAGCGAGCAGCGCCAACTGAGGGAGCAGCGTTTCCCAGGTCGGATAAATTCCCAGCCAGCCCACGGACGGAAGTCCGGATGCGGAATGAGCAGGTACAACCGACGCGACTTGCAGGGAATGGATACTTTCCCCGAGGAAGCGGAAAACGAGGTAGTAGATAAGCGCCGACGCCGTCATAAAAAAGGGCCGGATCGGCAATTTGGCACTCAGCCGGATAATGGCAAAACCAATGCCGATCAGCAGCAGGAGCGTCACTCCGATACCGAGAAACAGCTGAGACGGCGCAATCGAAGGCGCCATACCCACGTAAAAGATCGTCGTTTCCGCCCCTTCGCGAAGAATGGCGAGAAGAGAGACCGCGAACAGCGACCATAAGCTTCCACCGGCCAGGGCGCTGCCCATCTGCCGGTCAATGTAGCTGTTCCACGCTTTCACATTGGATTTGGCGTGCAGCCAGTTGCCCACGGTCAGCATAAGAACGACGGAAAGGAGCCCTGTTCCGCCTTCAATGAACTCCCGTGTACTGCCCGAGGCAGCCTGGGAAATCATATAGGAAAGCAGGAACGCCATTGCCGCGCTCAGAAGCAGCCCGCTTCCGACGCCCGACCAGATCCACCTGCGCTTATCCCCGTTGCCGGTTCGCTTCAAATAAGCGAGCAGCGCCGAGATGACGAGAATCGCTTCGAGGCCCTCGCGCAGCAGAATAAGCCCGGCGTCCACGGCCGTGTACCGCTTCTCGCCTGTCATAGGCTGAAGCTGTTCCCGCATGGCCGCGATGACTTCCTTCGCCTTATCGCCCGCAGGCGGAACCGACATGAGATAACGCGAAGCTTCCGTCATCTGGTTTTCGATCTGCGTATAGACGGCCGCGGAACGGATTCTGACCTGGCCTTCGGCAGAAGGCCACTTTTGGATAAAAGCCTGCATCTGTCCCGCCGCTTCCGTATGATGTCCGGCCGCAATGTCCGAAGAAGCCTGGTCGAGAATCCCGATAAGCTCCGCAACGGACATGTCTGCGGGTTCCGGGGCTTTGGATACGATTTTGCCGGCCGTATAGTCGTTCACGAGCTGAATGAGAGCCGCGGTTTCACCCGCAGCCTGCTCCGGCTGTGTGGGCTCGGCCTGCAGAGCCACGCGGATCATGCTCATTTGCGTCTCCATTCCGCTGTATACGGTAAAATTATCGCTTCGGATAGCCTGCTCGACTTTGAGCCATCCGTTGTTCAACGTTTTATAGTCGTTATACGCCTGAGTTAAGTCGCCCGACTGGATGCTCGCAGCCAGCTTGGTCATGACGGGGAGCAGACTGGCCGCCGTATCCTGCCCGGACTGGCCCGTTTTCGCGTCCTGCCGGCCTTCCTTCGCATACTTGTTCACGGCCTTGGCCAGTTCGGACAGAGCCGCGGTTGCGGCCTTGGGGTCCTTATCCCCCTCAGCGACCGTTTTCTTCGCATGCGCCAAGGCCGAGTTGACATTCGCTGCCGCAGCGGTGGACTTGGCGGCCTCAGCCTGCCAAAGCTTATCGGCCTCCGCCAGATGCTCGGCGGCTTTCGTCCAGCTTCCCTGCCCGGCTTCAACGAGCGCTCCTCCGACAACGGGAAGCATTCCGTCCGCGCCCGACGCCTTACTGTCGCCGGCCGCTAAAACGGGAGAGTATCCGGTCCCGGCCGCCGTTACGCTGATCAGCAGCAGAAGCGCTGCCAGACCGATTTTGAAAACGCTCCGGCTTGCGGCCAAAGAAAGGCTGCGTTTTTTCCGTTTAAAAAAGGGTGTCGCCAATATATCCGCCCTCCTTCACGCCGGGAAAGCAGGCAAAAACCGCACTGCCGATATGCACGATATATTCATTTAGCTTATCGCTCTTGCCCAGCGCTTTCTGAATGGGAACAAACTGTTTGCGCGGATCGCGCTGGTAGCAAACGAACAAGAGACCTGCATCCAGCTGGCCTGTTTTGTGGTCTATTCCGGTTGAATAGGAGTAAGATCTGCGCAGAATTTTGACGGAACCGTCTCCTCGGGCCAGCTTGAAGTGCGACGTAGCCGGAATGACCGGCTTGCCGGAGGCGTCCTTCTTCTCCATATCGGGCGAATCGAACTCGCCCGATGCGCCGAGCGGAGCGCCGCTGTTCCTGTGACGGCCGAAGGTGGCCTCCTGATCCGCCAGCGTCGACCGGTCCCAGACCTCGATCCGCATCCGGATCCGGCGGACGACCATATAGCTTCCGCCGTGCATCCAGCCGCTTCCGTCCGCGCTGTCCGCCCACACGACCTTCTTCATCTCCTGCTCATCCTTCACATCCGGATTGCCGGTGCCGTCCTTGAAGCCCATCAGGTTGCGCGGTGTCGCTTTGGCCGGGTCCGAATATCCCGTCCGCTGGAAGCCTTCCTGCGTCCAGCGGAGGACGGCCTTGCCCCGTGCGATGCGTGCCAGATTGCGGATCGCGTGGAACGCGATCTGCATATCGTTGGCGCACACCTGCACGCACAGATCGCCGCCGCACCATTCCGGCCGCAGCTCGTCGCCGCCGAAAGCCGGCAGATCCTGGATGGCCTCGGGCTTTTTGCCCGCGAGACCGAAGCGGCCGTCGAAGAACGACGGCCCGGCCCCGAAGGTTATCGTCGTCCGGGACGATGTGAGTCCCGCCGCCTCCCCCGTATCGGAGGGAGGAAGCAGCTCGTTGCCGTCGTCCTGGCCGACCATTTTGCCCTGAGCCATGTTAGCCGCTGCGGCCGTCCATGCCTGGAAGAGCTTGCGTACTTCCGCGAGGGAAGAAGCCGTCACGTCGAATGCCGCAAAGCAGATGAAATCCTGGACGGGTGTAACGATACCCGCCTGGTGACCGCCGTAGAAAGGCACCGTGCCCTGGGGATCCGTTTCGGCTCCGGAGGCGGAAAACGCCTTTTCCGTTTTGGACGCCTGCGCCGCAACGATTCCTCCAACGCCGCCAGCGCCAAGCAATAGCCCGGCGCCGCCAACTCCGGCCAGCTTCAGAATATCTCTGCGGCTGAGCGGTTTATCGAAAAATCCTTTTTTCTGATCGTTATCGTTCCCGCTCATTTCGCAGCCGCTCCCAAAATCGTTCCCATTTGAGAAAGGGGCTCGGCCAGCGCATCCAGCAGGCGGCTCAATTTTTTCGTGTCATCCTGCTTCAATTTCTCGTAAGAGACATACCCGTCCCCTTCTTTGTAGGCGGCAAGCGCCTGTTCCAGGTCTTTGAACTTCGCTCCGATCGTTTCTTCGAGCGCCGCGTCCTTGCTCTTGAGCTTAGGCTGCAGGAGGGTGTAAATCTTCTTCGCCCCCTCGACATTCGCCACGAAATCATACAGATCGGTATGCGAATAACGCTCCTCTTCCCCCGTCACTTTGGAGGCGGATACTTCGTTCAAAAGTTCAACCGCACCCGTTACAAGCAGACCCGAATCCACCTCGACCGTTTCGATCAGGGCACGAAGCTGCTTCGCATCGTTCAAAAGACGGTCCGCATACTCTTCTTGGCCCTTCGTCGTGTTTTTCTGCCAGAGCGCCTGTTCGATGCGGTGAAATCCGCGCCAGTCTTTCTCTTCGACATCGTTCTCGCGGGCATCGATATTCGGATCCAAGTCACCGAGAGCTTCGGCGATCGGTTCGATTCGTTCATAATACATCCGGGTCGGCGCGTACAGTTTTTTGGCTTCTTCAACATTTCCGGATTTAACGGCCTTCACGAACTTTTCCGTTTCTTTGACGAACAGATCGGATTGTTCCGTGGCATACGTGCGGTAAGCGTCGAGAATCGGTTTCCACGATTCATCGCCTGCCGGAGCCGGAGTTGCCGCTGCCGCTGCCGGTGTCGCTTTGGCATCCGGAGTTGCTGAAGCACCCGCGTTTTCATTGTTTTTGGAACCACATCCCGTAAAAAGCACCGTGCAGGCTGCAAAAAGCGCGACATAACGAATCTTCATAAAAGACAACTCCTCAAGTTCTTTTGGCTGAAAACAGGATGATAAAGCATGGTTTTTCATGTCCGTTCATCACAAATTCCCAAAACGAGTATATCAACAATGAGAATCGTTATCAATATCTTTTTTTGGTAAAACGGTCGTTTTTTGCATTCTATTCCGTTAGCCCTTTTTTAAAAAAATTGACAAGAACAAATGTTCTCGTTTATACTGTTTACAAGAGATTCCAGGAGGTTTTTATGCTTCATCACGTCGAAATCAATGTGTCCGATTTGAATGAATCGGCTCCGTTCTGGGAATGGCTGCTGAGCCAGCTGGGTTACGAAACGTTCCAGCGCTGGGAGAAAGGAATCAGTTGGAAGTGCGGAGATACGTATTTGGTTTTTGTTCAGACCGAAGAACGTTTCCTGGACCTTCCTTACCACAGGCGGCGTACCGGTTTGAACCATCTCGCCTTTCACGCGAAATCCAGAGAGCAGGTAGACGGATTGACGGAGGCTTTAACGGCAAAAGGCGTCCGTGTCTTGTACCGGGAACAGCATCCGCATGCGGGCGGCCCCCGGCATTATGCCGTTTATTTTGAAGACCCGGACCGGATCAAGGTCGAAGTGGTTGCTCCCGACGACGTTTAGCGGGTTGCCCGTCTTTGTTTTGCTTGGCGGACAAAAAAAGAGAGTCCCGGCAGGACTCTCTCTCTTCCATGGCTGCGGATTATGCCAGCACTTCGGCGAGGCTGCGGTATTTCCGGTGTTTGGCCAATACGGCGTTAACCCGGGCAGCTCGCTCCTCCAGCGTGCCGCTGAGCACGAAATAAGGGATACGGCGCATGTTCAGATCCGCCAGAATCTGTTTCTGGAACAGATTCCGCTGGGCATCGCCCGACCGGTCCCACGTGTCGTCGTAAGGAATATCGGTATCGCATACGAATACCAAATCGTATCGTGCAGCGGCAGCTTCCGCCAATTCATGAAGCTTCGGCAGCGCCCCGCCGTGATAATACATCGAGAACCGCAGCGTTGTACGGGCGTCGGTATCGACGAATACATACTTATTGGCTTCCTCCGTCAGCTTCTCCTCCCTCCGCAGGTGCCCCTCCGCGATTTCCAGGAGCTGCTCTTTTGACAAACGGCGGCCGATCTGGTGCTCCGCCCAATATTCCCTCCCGTATTCGGGCATCCAATTCGTTCCGTGAAGATTCGCCAAGTAACCGGCGAGCGTTGTTTTTCCGGTCGACGGAGCCCCCAGAAACACAACCTTCGTGATCAAATCCCGATAAACGACAGGATCTACATAACGGCGCTGACCGTACGGGTCGTGACGAACCCGTGTGCCGGAGACAGGTACCGTCAGACGGCCGGGATCTACCTGCCTGTTATGCGCACCCAGCGCGGCACTTACATGTTCTCCGTATTTTTCGCTGGAATAGAAACGCGTAATCTTTCTGCCGCCGAGCATGGCGAGAATGTGCTCTTCGTGCATCCTTTGAATCTCAGGCGTATACCCGTTCTCTACCGGTCCGTCCCAGGCTTCAATCACTTCAACGCCGGGATACAGCGTCCGTATCCATTTGGCCCGTACCGGGAGCGGAACATCCGTGACATCCGGGCTGTCATAGATGAGCACGATCACGTCGTCGTTTTCCTCTATCGCCGTCTCAATCATCAATTGGTGCCCCTTATGAAGCGGAGCGAATTTCCCGAGAGTGAGTCCGGTAGTTTTCGATTGCGTATTCATTTTCATGCACCTCTTTCCGTGCTGTGAGGATTTCCCGCAGGCTCCGGGGTAAGACGAAACCCTTCCGCGGCGGTATAGTTTCTTTTCCACGTAATCAGTCCGGCTATCGCGATGATCAGGTAGATCAGATACAAGAACGCAATCGCATCCAACCCCTTGTAGGCGTACATGCCGATCGACAGCACATCCACCGCAATCCAGACCGTCCAATTTTCCAGAATCTTAGCCGATAAGAGCAGCTGGGCAATGATGCTAAGCGTAGCGATACATGCATCCGCATAAGGGATGGAGGCGTCGGTATACTTGTGCAGAACATATCCCCAGCCCGCCGTCGCGCCAATCAGGAACAGAACCAGAGGAAGGATCAGCCACGGCGCTATTTTCCTCGTCGGACGCACGCCCGCTCCTCCTCTTTTTGTGAGCCATACGATCCAGCCATAGATGCTCAACAGGAAAAAGAAAACTTGAAGCGCCATATCCGCATAGAGCTTTACCTCCCAGAACATATAGAAGAAACAGGCCACATTAACCAGTGAAATCGGCCACGACCATATGTTTTCTCTGGCCGTCAGCCAGACGCAAAGCAATCCTGTCGTTGTAGCTGCGATTTCAAAAGCCGACGAAGCAGTCAGCCAGGCAACCGTCAGCATCGCGGCAAGCAGCACAAGCATGGTTCCCGTTTTTTTCATTTCATTCCCTCCAAATAATTAATTTAATAATATTATAATGACAATATCAAAACCTAAAAGAAAAGCCTAGCTGTACAATGACAGCTGAGGCACATCTCCGGTAAACCGGTAAAGCTGAGCCGCACGCTGTGAATAGCGGTTGGAAAATTTGCGCTCGCCCCGGGAATCCCTCGCTTCCTCTATAATTCCTTTGCGGCTTTGAGTGGAGGTGATTTTGCGGATAAAATTTTTCTCCTCAAATTCCGGGACAAGCGTCCGGATAACTTGATAGAGCTCGCTGATCGTGAATTCTTCGGGAAGAAATTCCTTGGCGATAATCGTCGTCAGCATCTGCCTGCGGACTTGATCCAAAGCGTCTTGAAGAATCTGCTTGTGATCGAAGGCCAACTCCATCCGGAGCGCCTCTTCTACGGAGAAAAGCTTAACATCGGCTGCGTCATCCGCTGCCTGACGCCCCGCCAAATACTGTTCATGCACCAGCGCGAAGAAAGCATGCGAGATAATCCAGCCTCGCGGATCTCGGCCAGGCGTGCTGTATACATTGAAGTATTCAATGTGTACCTCCTGGACTCCGGTTTCTTCACTCAGCTCGCGCTTTGCGCAATCGTAAACGGTCTCCGTCTCCTTGCAGAAGCCTCCGGGAAGTGCCCATTGGCCGGCGAACGGCCAGCCTTTGCGTTGGATGAGCAAAACCTGCAGCTCCCGGTGGGGCAAAGATTTTTTGGCCGTGCCGCGCTCGGTCGAAGTGATCGTAAAAATCACGATATCCGCGGGAGCGCCGTCCGGGGTTCTGTATTTGCCCGCCGAGTAATTCTCGTCCTCCAAATTCGGGTTCATGTTTGCACCTGCCGTTTCTTAGAGAAAAGAAATATATCGTCAATTTGATATTATCATTATGACATATTAAAACTAATTGTCAAGGTGTGTTTCTCCTCTTTTTTCTATAACAATCAAACAAGTGCTGTCCGGAAGCGGAACGGATGCGCCCTTCTCGTCCATAAAAACGACTTTGCCCGCAAGCGCGTCTGTATAACCTTCTTGCAGGAAGTGACGGAATTCCACAACAACGGCTTCCGGTCCCAGCACCTTTCCGATGAAATCGGCATAGTCAGAGGGCGTAAAGTAACCGAACTGCTCCTGCACTTCGTGAACGTAAGCTTCCTCCCCCCACGTGTACGTGTAGAGAAACTCCATGGCATCGTTCACCGGCATCACCACATCGCCGTTTTCCAAATACTCGACCTGTATCTGCCTGCCTGCAAAATCACCCGTATACCGCATCAGCCACTCTTTGTCGTCTTGGGCCAAAAAACGAATGCGCCGTTTCATCTCTGCGGGTTCCGTCATAATGCCGTCACGGATAATGATTCTCCCTCCTACGGCCAGCACATCGAAAGCGCTGCGCAGAGCGGCTGCCACCGTATCCCGGTTGAACCTTGAACCGTTCCATTCGATGTAAGAGTACAGTTCATGTAGGATGGAGGAGAAAATAACGGTTCCGACAGTGCCAGGATGCACGTAATCTTTCAAATTGAGCGCGTCACCTTTCAGAACCTCCCAACGGTGTCCTTCAAGCTGTTTCTTGCGGTTTAACGCTTCAATGACATTCGTGGAGATGTCAATTCCGACCGGCTGCTTATCCGGCAGCCTCTGCTCGATCAGATCCAGCATAACTCCGCCGCCCGGCCCGATATCAAGCACCTTTTCCCCCGTAATGAACTCCAGCATTACGCTCTTGTAATCGGCGGTCCGGTTCATCGTCTCCAAATACTCTTCCTCGTTATGAAACCGGTCGTAGGCGTCACGTCTCAGTTCGAAAAGGTCGAACAAGAGCAATACCGCCTTCTCATAAAGAGGCGATTTCTCCGCTTCCATACAAAACTCAATGAGTTTTTCGGCGGCAGCGGAAAATTCGAAGGTGAAGAACACCGTGTCCGCAGCCGACGGGCTGCGTTCTACCTTATAGGCCAGGTGCGGGTTCACCGGCGCCCCGCTCGACCCTATATGTTCAAAGGCAAGCTCACGAAGAAACTTTTCGATGATGCGTTTTTTATACACATTGATTTTCTTCACGCCCTTGTAATCGTAATACATGGCATTCATCAGCCGCTCGAAGCTGATATGATGGACGGGTTCATCCGTCATAGTCGCTGCCGAGACGGTGTTTGCTCCCGTTTGCAACGCGAGCATAAATACCTTTACGACTTCTTCCAGGCTGAATTCCTGAAGCGCGGATTCCACATACCACAGCGTTTTTCCCGCTAGAGGTTGCAGCGCTCTTTCGAGGGCGTATCCGGGGTATCGGAATTCATCGGCTTGCTTGGTCCGTGCGGCTTGTCCGGCTTCCTCATCTTGTCCGGCCTGTCTCATTGGCCCGTCATAGTCGTTTGCCCCCGCTTGCTCGGCTGATCCGGCTTGCCCGGTCTGCTCGGATTGCTTGACCTGCCCCGTCCCCCCGTCAAACGCTTCGCCGACAAATACTTGCCCGTTCGGCGGCATCCTTTCTCCCGCTTCGTCCACTCGGGCGCGTTCAATCGCCTCCAGCCTTTCCGCTACTTTCTCGTATTCGGCTTCGAAGTTCTCCCCCTGGCGGATGGAGCCGCTCCTCAGTTTACGCAGCCGCTCACGGACCGACCATGCTCCGGGTTGCTCTCCGATGGAGATATGCGACGCCAGCTCCTCCACTTCGCTTCGCACCGTGTTCCACAGTTCGGGCGAAACAGCGCCGATGATGCTGTGATTCAAAGGAAGCAGCAGGCTTTGAAGCTCTTCGGGAGTCAGAAGCCCCCGCTTGACGATCTCCGTCAAAGGTTCATTTCCTTCAAAGGGGACTTCGCCCCGTATATACTGGCCGATCAAGCCGTGCGTTGCGATCAAGCTACGGATCACGAGAAGCTTGTCCGTCCCCGTATCGCCCATTTCGTTAAATCGGTCAAAAAGCTGCGCGGCCCCTATATTATGAACAAACAAATTGATCCCGTCGGCCTGCCACTGCATCCGCTGGCGGACCGTTCCGCCTTTGGCCGTTTCGGACCAAACGAGCACGGTTTCCAAAATTTCTTTCACCCAGAAAGAAAGCTTCAATCCGTCCAGAATGCGCAGAGTTCTTTCCACATAATCCAGTACGGGGTTCGCATCCGCCAACTCATGAATGGAACGGATTCTTTCCAGATTGACGATCCGCTCTTCCGCCGAAACGAGAAAACGGAGCCAGGTATAAGCAGGAACCGGAGGTTCTGCGCCCCGACGGTATGCTTCGATCGCTTTTAGTGAAGTAAGCATGATTAGATCCTCGCTTCCTGTGAAAACAAGATAGTCGTTATAGCAATCATATGATGTTTAACCCAAAGGGGAAAGATTTAATTCACCCGATGAATAACAAAAAGACGGAAAGGAACTTCCGTCCCTTCCCGTCTTCTATAGTGAAAGCAGTCTTTCCTAAAGAGTCCTGTGGTCTTCGCGGTGCTTTCCGGTGCGCATAAGCTTTTCGTGACAGCCTTACAGTTTTCTGGAAGTCAGCTTAGCCTGCGTGAACAGAAGCAGATAATCGTAGCCGCCCGCTTTGGAATCCGTACCGGACATGTTAAAGCCTCCGAAAGGATGAACGCCGACTAACGCGCCCGTACATTTGCGGTTAATGTAAAGATTGCCGCAGTGCATGTCTTCAAGAGCCGTTTCGATGCGGCTTTCGTCTTTGGAGAAGAAAGCGCCGGTCAAGCCGAATTCGGTATCGTTGTACATGGCGATCGCTTCTTTCCAGTCTTTCGCTTTCGCGATGGCCAGGACGGGACCGAAAATTTCCTCCTGCATGACGCGTGCCTTGCCGTCCACATCGGCAAATACAGTCGGCTGAATGTAGTAGCCGTTTCCTTCGGCCTTGCCGCCGCCCGTAACGAGACGGCCTTCTTTTTTGCCGATTTCAATATATTCAAGGATTTTATTGTACGAGTTCTCATCGATCACGGGACCTGCGGCGTAATTTTCATCCTGGAGGCCGATCTCCAGCTTTTTGGTCAGCTCCGCAACCTTCTCCACAATCTCGTCGTAGACGGACTCCACAACAACGGCGCGGGAACCGGCCGAGCACTTTTGTCCCTGGAAGCCGAATGCCGAAGCGGTAATGGCTGCCGCTGCCGCATCAAGATCTGCGGTCTCATCGACGACGATACCGTCTTTGCCGCCCATTTCGGCGATAACGCGCTTAATCCAGATCTGGCCTTCCACCGTTTCGGCAGCCAGACGGTTAATGCGGAGGCCGACTTCTTTAGAACCGGTGAAGCTGACGAAACGGGTTTTCGGATGCGTCGTCAAGTAATCGCCGACTTCGGCGCCGCTGCCCGGAATGTAATTGATTACGCCGGCCGGCAAACCGACTTCTTCCATAAGAGCCACGAACTTGTGAGCGATGACGGGCGTAGTGGACGCCGGCTTCACAAGCACCGTGTTGCCCGAAACGACTGCCGCAGTAGCCATACCCGCGCAAATCGCCAGCGGGAAGTTCCACGGCGGAATCACCACGCCTACTCCCAGCGGAATGTAAGTCAGGCGGTTATCTTCGCCGTCGAGCTTCGTTAGCGGCTGATGCGTATTCGTCTCGCTTAAACGGATCGCTTCCCTCGCGTAAAATTCCATGAAGTCGATCGCTTCCGCCGTATCCGCATCGGCTTCCGCCCAGTTCTTCCCGGACTCCAGGACCATCCAGGCCGAAAATTCATGCTTGCGCTGTCTCATCAGCTCCGCCGCTTTCAGCAAATACTCGGCGCGTTCGCGCGCAGGCACCTTTTTCCATGTCTCGAAGGTAGACAAAGCCGTCTGCATGGCGCGCTCTGCGAGCTCTTGTGTGGCCTTGCTGACGCGGCCGATTACTTGGTCGATGTTCCCGGGATTGATCGAGACAATTTTGTCCTCGGTCGTTACTTTATCCGCCCCGATATGAAGGGGATATTCCTTGCCCAGCTCCTGTTTAACTTTGGCTAGAGCCTCCTGCATCGCCTTCTTGTTATCCTCTTGCGTGAAATCCGTAAACGGCTCGTTTTTGAACGGGGCAATTGTCGTTTGGTTCGTAGTCATAATGGCACCTCTCCCTAATAAAAATGTATATTTATTTAAAAAAGTTCTTCAAAACAAACCAGACGTTGGCCGGGCGCTCGGCAAGCCGCCTCATAAAATACCCGAACCAGTCGATTCCGTAAGGTACGTAAGCGCGCACCCGGTACCCTTCCGCAACCAGTTGCTTTTGAAGATCCTCGCGGATTCCGTAAAGCATCTGGAACTCGAATTGATCCCCCGAAATCTTCATATCGCGGATAAAAGCTTTCATCTCGTTAATGACCGCTTCGTCGTGACTGGCGATTGCGGCATAATTGCCGTTTAATAAGTGCTGTTTAATAATTTTTTTATAATTGTCATCCACGTCTTTCTTCTCGGGAAAAGCAACCTTCGGCGATTCCTTGTAGGCGCCTTTGACTAGACGCAGATTCGCGTGGATGCTGTTCAAATCGCGGATATCCTGCTCCGAGCGGTACAGGTATGCCTGAATAACGGTGCCGACATTATCGTATTCGTCGCGCAGCTCGTGCAGAATATCGAGCGTGATCTGGCAGTGCTCGTAATCCTCCATATCGATGCGGACGAAGTTCCCGTGCTTCTTGGCGCAGTCCAGAATCCGGCGCATGTTCTGCAGGCACAAATCCTTGCTGATATCCAGACCCAGCGAAGTCATTTTAAGCGAAAGGTTCGAGTTGACACCGGACGCTGCAATCGCTTCCAAAGTCTTGATACACATCTCGGCCGATTCGTTGGCCTCTTCCTCGCTGAACACAAATTCGCCCAAATGATCCAGCGTAGCGAGACGGCCGTCGCTGTTCAGCCCGCGGACAGCTTCAATTGCCTGCTGAATGGATTCCCCCGCCACAAACCGGGCGGCTCCAAAGCGGAGGCCGAACTTTTTGGCCATTTTGTTCGCCGAATGGCTTTTGCCCAGCGCTTGGAACATATTTCTCATGATGGCTTCCATAAAGATGCCTCCATATTCCAAATTATTGAATATTGTGTTCACAACAATGAACACATATGTTTAATATATGTCCAATAATACAATAATGTTCATCACTTGTATACACTTTCTTCTATTTTCAGCCAATAAAAAAACACCTCTGAACAATTTCTTGTCCAAAGGTGCGCATAAATTGTACTTGCTGTCCTTGTTACGCAGAGATCTGCCGCTACTCCGTGTGGATATCGTACTCCCTCATTTTCTTGTAGAGGGTCCCGCGAGAAATGCCGAGCAGCTTGGCGGCCGCGCTTTTGTTGCCGTACGCCCTCCGCAAAGCTTCTTCGATCAGATGGTCTTCTTGTTGAAAAGCCGAATGAGGCTTCGGCGCTCCCGTCTCCTCTCTGTCCGCGAAAAAACCGGCATGCTGCATCTTGGAGGAAAGGCCCGGAGGCAGGTGGACACCCGTAATCGTATCTCCTTCACAAAGAATGACGGCGCGCTCCATGACATTCCGCAGCTCCCGGATATTGCCGGGCCAGTCATGATTCATAAGTACGTTCAGCACGTCCGGTTCAACCTTGGGAACGGGCTTGTGATAATGCTCCGTAAATTCCCGGATAAAAGCTTGCACCAGCTCGGGAATATCTTCTCTCCGCTCACGCAGGGGCGGGATTTCGATGCTCATCACGTTGAGCTGATAAAACAAATCCTCCAGAAAAAGCCCCTGCTCCATAAGCGGCTGCAGCGAAGTATGAGTCGTGGCGATAATTCTCGCATCCGTGCGGATACTTTCTTCCCCGCCTACACGTTGGAACGACTTGTCCCTTAAATAATGGGAAAGCTTGAGCTGGATATCCAAGGGTATCTCGCCCACTTCCTCCAGAAACAGAGTGCCGCCGTCGGCAAACTCCAGCTTCCCTTCCTTGCCCTGGTCTTCGCCGCTTGTAAAAGCGGCCCCCTGGTAGCCGAAAAGCTCCGTTTCGAGCAGACCGCCCGGAATGGCTCCGCAGTGCAGAGAAACGAAAGCGGCGTCTTTGCGCTCGCTGCTGTAATGAATGGCCTGGGCAAGCATCTCCTTGCCCGAGCCCGGTTCCCCGACAAGCAGCACAGGGGTGCTGAAACGGGCGAATTTGCGGGCGACTTCCAGGGAGCGTTTAATATCGTGGCCCATTCCGATAATGGACGAGAAAGGCTTGTCCTGCTCGATCCGCAGCGGAATGGCCGAATACAGTTCTTCGTTTAGACGCACGATCCGCGTGATATCCTGTTCCGTGGCAATCCCGCCGATAATCTGATTGTTCTCCACGATTGGAGAAGCGCTGATCAGGACGTGGGTGTCCGGGGCGGGCTGGTGATAGACTTGGCGGATGGTCCGGCCTTCGTCCAATATTTGATGAAGCATGATCGATTCTTTCTCAAAATGCTCGCCGATCGTCCGTCCGATAATGTCCTGCTTGCCGATCCCGTACACTTGCTCCGCCGTCCGGTTCCAGTAAATAACGCGGCCCTCCCGGTCTACGGCCGTCACCGCGTCGTTGACGGTTTCCACGAGGGTATCCAGATAGGAGACCAACTGCCTTTTCTCCTGCTGCAGACAGTTCATCATGGCTTCGGCCGTAACGATGCCCAGCTTCCTCGAATCCTCGCCGAGAACCAGAATAGGCTTCTGCCAGTCGGTCTGAAGCTCGCCCAGCCTGGACTTCGGACAAGCGGCCGAGCAGGGCCAGCCTGTACGGCGGACCCACTCATCTATAGTCATATCCGGATGTAAAGCATCCAGAAATTTCGCTTCCTGATAGGAAATGATATAAGCTGCGCCGGGGGCCGTATCCACGATCACAAAACGGACCTGTTCCAGCAGAGCCTTGGCTTGCGATACCGGGCATTCCCCCTCCAAAGCAAGGAAAGAGGTGTCCAACTGAAGGTGTTCAAGACCGAACATGAATGTGTATCCTCTCGTTAATAATCTCTATTTAAAATTAACACAGTTATGTAACCAAATCCATCGGGTCCGGTTAATTTGGCTCTCTCCAAAAGGAAAAGACCCGCTCCTCCGGAGGAGGAAACAGGTCTCATTCTATATGAGGTCAGATTTTAAATTTGGAGAGGCTCTCCTGCAAACTTTGGGCCATCCGGCTCAAAGATTCGCTCGCGGAGGAAACTTCCTCCATAGAAGCAAGCTGCTGCTCGGATGCCGCGGAAATCATCTGGGCACTGTCCGACGAGCCTTGGGAGATTTGCAGCATTTCCATCATCGAAGCGCTCACTTCCTCGGAGCCGGCAGACATTTGTTCCGTTGCCGCGGAAACCTCGCGGATCTGATCCGATACGTTCTGAACGGCTGTGTAGATATCTTGGAAAACAATCCCGGCAATATGGATGATTTCCGCACCCTTGCCGACTTCCGCAACGCCCCGGTCCATCGTCGTGATGGCATTATCCGTGGACGTGCGGATGTGCGCGATCAGCTCCGTAATATGCGCGGCCGATTTCGCGGACTGCTCCGCGAGCTTCTTCACCTCGCCCGCTACGACGGCAAAACCGCGCCCATGCTCACCCGCTCTGGCCGCCTCAATGGAGGCGTTGAGCGAGAGCATCTGGGTCTGGCTAGCAATTTGCGTGATGACGTCGACAATGTCGCCGATTTGCCGCGAATGCTCGCCGAGCGTTTTAAGCTCCCCGGAGGTGACGGTTACGGAATCGCGAATAGAATCCATCTGCCGGACCGCCATCTGGATGGCGTTGTTCCCCTGCTTCGCCTCGGCGGCCGTCCGGTTGGTCGTATCGGCAACCGTCGACGAAGACTCCGCGATCCGCTGGATGCCTCCGGCCATCTCTTCCATCGCCTTCGAGCTCTGCTCGGCGCTCTGCACCTGCGTTTCCGAACCGCGAACGATTTCCTCGATCGACTGGCCCACGTGCTTGGATGCTTCGACCGATTCGGCCGACGAAGCCGTCAGCTCTTCCGAGGAAGCGGCAACCTGCTCCGCCATGAGGCTCACGTCCCCGATGATCTCGCTCATCGATTCGAGCATCTTGTTCGTATTTTGGGCGATATCCCCGATCTCGTCTTTTGAAGTTACCTTCAAACGGGGAGTCAGGTCTCCTCCCGCAACTTTCTTCAGCACTTCCGAAAGATGCAGCATCGGCGCAACGGCCACCCTGCCGATCTGCCAAGAAATGAGCAGAACCAGGATGCACACGATCAGAATGATGATGGTAGTCGTCCGGGCGAATTTCTGGAGTGCCTCCAGAACCTCCGCGTCATTGGTCAGGACAATCATCTTCCAACCGGTAGCCGACACGGTATGATAGGAAGCTGTCCGGTCTATATTTTCCGCCGACTTGTAATCGACTTCGCCATCATTTTGCACCAGTACCTGTTCTTTGAATTTTTTCAGCTCGCTCGACTGCATCACCTCATCAAGCTTCTTCCCGATCCGCGCTTTATCCGGATGAGTCAAATAGGTGCCCTCACCCGAGATCAGGTAACCGAAACCGCTCTCGCCCACCTTGACTCCTTCTATGAGCCTTTGAAGAATGTCAGGGTTAATGACCGCATGAATGGCGCCGAGGAACTCGCCTCCCTCTACGATCGGCACGGCGATGACGATAACCGGTTTTCCCGTTTTGGAATTGATAAGCATTTCGCTGACGACCGTTTTTTTTGTTTCGGCCATTTTCTTGAAATAATCGCGTTCCCCGACTTTCGACACGAGGCCTGCGGTGTTTGTACTGGTACCATCCTTCTCCACGTAGGCATAGTACTCGAATTCTTTGTCGATTTCTCCAACCGTCTTGAGCACGCTCAAAATTTGGGTTTTTTCCCCTTTAGCCATCTCGGGATGCTTCTTTATCATCTCTTCGACCAGCGATATTCTCTGGCGCATCCAGTAATCTACGCTATCGGCATTGGACTTCGCCAGGTTTGTCATGTTGTAGGCAATCTCGTTCTCCGTGTTGGTTTTCGCCATATTCAGAAGAACGACGGATGTCACGACCAGCGGCACAAGCGAAAGCAGCAGAAAAGCGGCGATCAGCTTTGTTTTCAGGGAATTTTTCAGCTTCATTTTCTTCCACACCTGATTCATCTGCTTTTCCTCCTGTTATATATGTCAGCTTATTATTTATCGGAGGAAACCGGGAAAGAGTTGAGTTCATTTTTTGCACAAAAGAGAAGCCTGCTTATCTTGCCGGTCTAGTACCTGTGACCTATACTTGAAAAAGAACAAAAAAGAGGCAGGTGCCCCATGAAGTGGTTTACGGACTATACAGAAGAACTGGAGCTTGTTTTCGAAGAGGCGGTGCGCAGGGTTGCCGCATTTCCCGCCCCGCTGCACACGGCCGGTCTGGACTATCTGGACAAGTTTCATCCCCTGAAAAAAGACAGCACGAAAAACTACATCTGCTATCTGCTGCCGTTCTGGCTGAGGGAACAGACCAAGCTCCCTTCCGATATGTACAGAACGCTTTCATTAGCCAATGTGTTCGTCATGCTTCATTTTTTCGTCCAGGACGATTTCATGGACACGGATACGGGAGCGGACGAGCGCCGGCTGATGCTGCCCCTCTCGAATCTGTTTCAAGCGGAATATTCCCGCCTCTACCGGGAGTGTTTTCCTGCGGATTCCCCGTTCTGGGCATACGCGGACGCCTACTTGCGGCAGTGGGCGGAATGCGTCGCCAAGGAGAACGAAGCGGATTATTTCCGCAAAGACCCGGTCCGCATCGCGTATAAAGCCGCTCCCGTTAAGCTGGCAAGTACGGGCGCCCTGCTGTTAAGCGGTCAGGAGGAGCTGATCGGGCCGTTCTCGCGGCAGACGGATCATACGCTGCTGGCCCTGCAAATGGCCGATGACTGGGCCGACTGGCGGGAAGACCTGGAGACGGGCAGTTACAACTGCCTCCTCTCTCTGATCCGGGCGCGAAGAGGCTTGAAGCCGGAGGAGCCGCTTACGGAAGACAACGTCAAACAAGCCGTGTTCATTCACGGCTGCCTGCGCGATTATGCCGAGGCCGCATCGGCCTCCGCCGGTGCCCGGACCGGCTTGTTCCATGCCCCGCATATGGACGCCTTTCATCAATCCTTATTGGATGACCTCTTGGCGGAAGCTTCGCGGATTGACAAAGAAAGGGGACTTTTGGAACTAGGAGGATTTGCCTACTTGCTGTCAAAAAGAAACAAATTTTAATGACATTAGACCTAGACCCATGCTATACTCAGGGCGGAATATGATCCCTTTACTTTGAAAGGATGAGCCTTGTGTCAGCAGAAGAGATTTTGAAAAATCAGATCATTGAGAAAGCTTGGGCGGACCCCGAATTCAAGAAAGCGTTGATGAACGACCCTAGAGGAGCCCTAAAGCAAGCCTTTGACATCGAGCTGCCGGAATCGGCGGATGTAAAAGTTCTGGATGAAGCTCCGGGCCAATACTTTCTCGTGATTCCTCCGAATCCGGCTGAAGTACTCAGCGCCAAATCCGACGCGAACAGCGTCTGGTAATCCCCTACAAAACGGCTAGCCGGGTATCGAAGGAAACCGAACAATCGCTTCAGTGCCGACACCTTTCTCGCTCTTAAATTCCAGACGGCCATGCATGACCTCGATGATCCGGAAGGTGACCATAAGACCCAGGCCAGTCCCCTTGGTTTTCGTTGAAAAGTACGGCTCTCCAAGTTTGGAGAGCTCTTTTGTTTCCATTCCCTCCCCGTTATCCCGGATATGAATCCACACTTCATTCTTCTCTTTGTACGCCCAGATCTGGATCTGCCCCTGCCCGTCCAATGCCTCGATACTATTCTTAATGATGTTAATAAACGCCTGTTTGAATTTCGAAGAATTGCCCTCGATGTACAGATCCTCCGGCACCTCCAGCGTAATTACACCGCCTTGAAGATTAGCCAGCGGAACCAGAATGCCTTCGATTTGCTTCAATTCCTGGCAGATGTTCAGTGACGTGATATGTTCCAATTGCGGCTTCGCGAACGTAAGGAAGTCCGTAATGATATTGGAAGCCCGGTCGAGTTCCTCGATCGCCATGTTCATGTACCCTTTTTCCTTCTGGCCCAGCTTCTCTGCGGCCAATTGAAGGAAACCTCTCGTCACCTGCAAAGGGTTACGCACCTCATGAGCCACGGAGGCGGCGAGGTCGCTTATGATCTCCATTTTTTCCGCTCGCTGCAGCTCATTGTTGTACATCACCAGTTCCTTGGAATACCTCACGATTTTCTCGTGATCGCGGGCAAATCCCCTGCCGAGAATTATGATCAGCGAGGTCACGAAGCACACGATTCCAAACTTCCAGTAAATAAATTCGTACTGTTCGTTTTTGACATAGAATACGAGCAGATCGACGACTCCGGATGCCGCGAAAAGACCGATTCCCGTCGTTAAGGTTATCCCGTCCTTGCTGCCCTTGACCGCATGCGTGATAGCCATTCCGATGAGCAGCACGAATTGGATCAGCATCGTAAGCCCCAGCAGCATTACGGTGACAAAATAATAGGCTTTGTCGTACCGGTAGGAAGCCAGGTGATTCACCAGTTGGAACAAAACGCATAGAACCGAGAATCCGATCTGGAACCAGCGGTACTTCGTCAACATCGACCAGGTCCCGTGACCTAATATTTGTTCGAAATACAGAGTCAACGTCGGCAAAAACACAAGCAGCGCCAGGTCAAACAAACTTTCGATCCACTTGCCCTGATCTTCAAAAAACGTATATGTAAACTGAGAAGACCCGATCATGAGCATCCCGATGGCCAGAATGACCAGACTGAGCGAGAGCCATTTGGCAAGCTGCCCCCGGTTCAGAAATACCGTGCAGATCAACATCAGGAGGGCAATGAACACGAAGGCGCAGCCCAGCAAAACATCGGTCAGATTCGATTTGACATAGCCCGGAAGCAGCGCCTGATAATCTCCGATTTTCACGTTTTTCTGGAGTCCGATCCTGTCACTGTCCGTCTCGATATGAATATAAACCGTTTTGCCGGATTCATTGTCACTGAGCGGAATCAGCAGCCGGTTCTTGTCGTACACATACGTGTGTCCCGCTTTGTAGATTCTGCGTTCATCCGTAAATACTTCGATGCGGTGACCGTACAATTTGTCGATCAGCATGCCCGGCTCGTCCCATTCCAGCCGAGGCAGCTCGATTTTCACCCAGAGTGCGGTAACGCCCTCCGGCTTGACCGGCATGTCCCCCTTCTCATTGGCGGGCGTCCATCCGTCTGTGCCGGCCGGAGTCCGTGTCCCGTCAGGGCCAGTCCCCTGACTGTCCCATTTGTATGCCCATTCGGTAATCTTAATCGTATCCAAGGGAGATTGCCCCCGCGCCGTGGCCGGCACGAACAACAGAGTAAGCAGTACAATCCCGGTAAACACGAATGCCAGGAACGCCGTTGCTCTTGATTTGGTCATTATGTATGCACCTCTGAAGAAAAATAGAAAAGGATAGTCTTATGCCGGAGTACCTAAGATGACAAAATTCGCCAAATACACTTAAATTTCCTGCCTATTTGGAAAATTAAATGACAAAGCGCGATTTTATTCGACAAACGTCTCTGTACGGCCTTCTATTTCTCCGTTTCCTCCGTTTCCAGCAGATAAATCCTGTCCCGGAATCCTCCGCGCTTAGCCGCTTTCCGCCTGCGCAAAGCCTCCAGTTCTTCCGTTCTCCCGGATGATTGCCGGTATTTTATCCCGAACGAGTTTGTTATAAATGGTCATACGCAGCCTCCGTCTTAGCGGTTCCGTTTGTTCTAAGCTTACCATTTTGTAAGGAGCGTCAAAACACCTGACGGCAGAAAGCCGCAATTTATCTTCCTAAAAATCCGTTATGAGGGCAAAACGGCCGAAAACGGCGCCCCTACAAGGATTTTCTTGCACATTCCGCCGATTGCCGATACATTTATAAGTACTTGGGACAAACAGATCGGAGGAAAACACCGTGGACGTTCTTATATTAGGAAGTGCCAGCGCTTCGGGAAGCAGGGAAAGGGACAACACTTACCTGCTTCTTCAGCATGAAGAAGGCAATTGGATGATAGACGTGGGCGGCAATCCGCTCGGCAAGCTGAAGCAGGCTGAAATCCCGCTGCAATCCATCCAAGGGGTCATTCTTACTCATTTCCACATCGACCATATTTTCGGTCTCCCTTCTTTGCTCTGGGGCATGTGGCTCGGCAAAAGAAAAGAGCCGCTGATCATCTGCTGCCCGCAGGATCATAAGGACCAGCTCGGCGATATTCTCCGCGCGTACCGGACCGACGAGTGGCCCATCGGCTTCGAGATCAAGGTGCAGCCGTTCGACTGCGCAGAGCCCGGAACCTTGTTCGTCCAGGGCGATATGACAGTCTCCGTCTTCACGAGCCTGCATTCCGGCTCCACATCGGGCATCCGGGTCGCATGCGGGGACAAGGTGCTCGTGTATTCGGCGGACACGGCGCCGAGCGAATGGATACGCAGCCAGCCAAGGATAGACGTACTGATCCACGAAGCGACGCAGGCCCGGGGCGACATGAGCATCCATACCAGCCTGGAAGGCATCCTGACGTTCTATCCGGTCGACCGGATCCCTCAAGTGATCGCGATTCATCTTACGGATGACGAGCCTTACGAAGAGGTTTTAGCCCAATATAAAAAAACCGGCACACCGGGCGTGCTGCTGGCACACGATATGATGAGGGTTTCTCTCTAGGAGGTGAGTTTCTTTGAAAGTAATTGTGTATGATCTGGAGATGACCGTAACCCGCAAAAAGATCCACGTTTCGGAAATTATCGAAATCGGAGCGGCGGCCGTTGAAATCACGGATGGCAAACCTGCCGTTACCGGCACGTTCCAGTCTTTCGTTAAACCCGACCGCTCTCCGGTTATTTCCGCTTCCACCCAGGCCCTGACCGGCATTAAGCAAAGCGAGCTGCAATCGGCGGAACCTTGGCCGCTCGTGCTGGAACGTCTGCTGGAATGGATCGGGGACGGAGACTACTATCTGTGCGCGTGGGGCCCCGACGACCTGATCCAGCTCGGCAGCGACTGCCGGATGCATGGCGTCAAAACCGACTGGATCTGCAACCACAACAACCTGCAAAAGCTTATGGCCGGACTCGTCCAGCAGGAGAAGCAGCAGCAGATGGGCCTCAAGACCGCCCTCGAATACTGGAATATTCCGTTCGACGGCTCCCATCACCGGGCCCTGGACGATGCGATGAATACCGCTAAGCTGTTCATCCATCTGCACGACCGGCTCGTGCTGGAGCGGAATCAGGCCGGGGATCTTCCCCTGTATACGACGGAGGTCGTGTACAAAACCGGCGACAGCTTCACGAACAACCCGTTCGAAAAGCTGGCCCTGTTCGCACAAAAGGAACCTACGACGTAGGTTCCTTTTCTTTTTGGGCCGGTTGAGACATTCCGGCAGCCGGCGGTGCTGTCTGCGTCCGCCGGTTCTATAGGACGGCTTCGACAGCCGGCTGCATATCCAGAGGATCGACACCGGATTCGAAGCGCTTCACGACGTTGCCGTCACGGTCGATGAGGAATTTGGTGAAATTCCATTTCACATCGTTGCCCTGGAGCAGATGCGGCTGCTTTTCCGACAGAAAAGCATTCAGCATTTTCCCGCTCGGATGGTTCAGGTCAAAGCCTTCGAAAGGCGCTTGTTCGGTCAAGTAAGCGTAAAGCGGGTGCTTCTCTTCACCGCGCACGTCGATCTTCTCGAACAGCGGGAACGTAACCCCGTAGTTGAGCTGGCAGAAGGTGTTGACTTCCTCGTTCGTGCCCGGCTCCTGCTCGCCGAACTGGTTGCACGGAAATCCGAGGACGACAAGTCCCTGGTCCCGGTATTTCTCGTACAGCTTCTGCAGATCAGCGTATTGCGACGTAAATCCGCATTGGCTCGCCGTATTGACGATCACCAGCACCTTGCCTTTGTACTCTTCAAGCTTCGTTTCCGTTCCGCGAATGCTTCTGGCCGAATAAGGGTATACGCTCATCGTCAAATTCCTCCATTTTTTTGCGGTCCCGCACTACAAGGGCGGCTGCCCGGCGGTGGTACAGGTACCCGGATCTTATTTGATTTACAAAAATTAAATTGTCCACAATTTATGTACGTTTTAAATGTAGCACAGTCCAAAAACCAAGTCAAAAACTTGGGGCTGCACGTCTCGCGGTTCCCAAAATTTCCATCCGGCATCCAAAAGCGGTATGATAGGAACGAGAACATGCAGATAAGGTGGAATGAATGACATGACAGGCAAGCGCAAAGGTTTTACAGGTCTTCTGCTTCTCGTGATGGCCCTTCTGGTCATCGCCGCAGGATGCGGTAAAGCGAAGACGGACGGAAGCGGCACGGCAACTCCGTCACCGACGCCGTCCCCGACGGCAGCCGGTTCCGCGGGCGGTTCGGAGCCGCCGAAGACGGACGGCAAGAACCCGGTCGTGACCATCGAAATGGACAACGGCAAAATCATCAAAGCGGAGCTTTATCCGGAGGTGGCTCCGAATACGGTGAACAACTTCATTTCGCTCATCAAAAAAGGATTTTACGACGGCAAAATCTTTCACCGGGTCATCCCCGGTTTCATGATCCAGGGCGGCGACCCTGACGGAACCGGCGCCGGCGGTCCGGGGTACGGCATCAAAGGCGAGTTCACCTCCAACGGCTTCAAGAACGAGCTGAAGCACACCCGCGGCGTCCTCTCGATGGCCCGCGCCCAGGACCCGGACTCCGCCGGATCCCAGTTCTTCATCATGGTAGCGGACTCCACGCATCTCGACGGACAGTACGCTTCCTTCGGCAAAGTAACCGAAGGCATGGAGGCGGTCGACGAGATCGTCAACCAGCCTACGGAAGCCAACGACCGTCCCAAAACTCCGCCGGCGATGAAGAAGGTCACGGTGGATACGCTCGGAGTCGACTATCCGGAGCCGAAAACGATTAAGTAAGCAGCCGCAGGCCGCCGCTCTCCGGTAGCGGAAGCCGGTCGGCCCGCACCTTGCGTGCAGGCCGGAAAGGCCCGCCAGCATTCAAGCTGGCGGGCCTTTTTGCGCGCGGGAATATCGCCGGGGAAGCTCCTCTCCCACCGGACTCTCCGCGCTCCTCAGTGCGTGATGTCGGCCGGAATGGCGTCCGCTGCCGCCGCAAGGTCCTTCCCGCTGAGGAAAATCTGCAGCCCCCGGCGGCCGGCCGAAATGCTGACCGGCTCGGTCGCAAGCGCCGCGCGCTCCAGATACAGCGGGTAGTTCTTTTTCATACCGAGCGGAGATACCCCGCCCCGTATGTAGCCGGTCAGCGCCTGCAGCTCCTTCACCGGGGCCATATCCACCTTCTTGTTGCCGCTTACCGAAGCGAGCGCCTTCAGGTGAAGCTCTTTGTCTCCCGGAATGCAGGCCAGCAGAACCCCGGTTTTGTCCCCGCGCAAAACCAGGGTTTTATACATGCTGCCGATTCCGATCCCTACTTTTCCCGCCACGGTTCCCGCATCAAGCTGATCTTCGTCCCACTCGTATTCGTGAAGAGTGTACGTGATACCGAGCTTGTCGAGCATCCGGCAAGCGTTTGTTTTGGCTTGTGTACCCATCGCTGAGCCTCCCTGCTGTGTTTGTATCGTTTTTACGTCCGGCCGTCCCCCGTCCCCATTCTCGCTTTCACGGAGCGTGCATACTCGGACGGACTCATGCCGGACGCTTTCTTGAACGTTTTGGAAAAATGATGCACGCTCCCGAATCCGAGCCGGCCGGCGATTTCCGTAAAATTGCACGCCTCTTCCCGTATCAGGAGCTTGGCCTGTCCGATCTTGATCCGGCTCCAATATTTCATAATGGTTGTGCCGGTCTGCGCTTTGAAGCTCTCTTTGAGCAGCGTTTTTCCGATATGAAAATGACGCGAAATTTCATCCAGCGTGACGGGAGATTCCACATTCGCTTCCATAAACGCAATTACTTTGGCCGCCAGCTCCTCCTGATTCTTCTGTCTTGCCGGAGATGACAGCTGGGCGGGAGAGGCTTTCTCGTCAAACGGCGCTTGACGCAGCAGCCGGATCAGAAACGCTTCCAGATAGCAGCGCAGCAGCTGCTCGGAACCGGGCAGAGCCCTCTCTCTTCGCTTCAGCGGATACTCGAACGGAAATTCGAACGCGTTCTCCCCTTCTTGGACAATCCGGGCCAGCAGATCCCTCTCTTCGTCCTCCAGCCTCAGCACCCCGCCCGCAAAAGCTCTCATGGCCGGAGAATCGCAGTCAAAGGTCAGCACGATCACATTAGGCGCCCTGCCGGGAGCGGCCCGGAAGCTGTGAAATTCGTTCGGCTCGTGGAAGATAGCCATGCCCTGCTTGAGGACATGCCCGGCGTCGTCCGTCACGACCTCGATCTCTCCCTTGTCCACGTACAGAAACTCCCAGAAGTTATGCCGCTCTCCCCGGAACACGTAGTCCTTCCCATGCTCGAAATAATACATCGTGATGATGCTGCCGATCCGGATCACCTGCTCCAAGTACGTCCTCTGCATCCGGTTAAGCCGGGCTTCCCGGGTTTCTCCACTTGCCGGAACTTCTTGAAGTTCCAAGGTACTGGCTTCTTGGGCTTCTTGGGCTTGCTTCTCCTGATCTTCGCTCTCCTGCTCCAGGTTTTCGCTTGTTCCATGGTCCCCCTGCTTTTCCAGGGCTTCCTGAACTTCCCGGGCACCAGGCTTTTCGCACGGCTCCTTCTTTTTCTCCTCCACTCTCTCGCCTCCCTTACCGTTCTCAACTAAAAAGGGACAAAAAATCCGGCCCTTCGGACAAAGAAAAAGAAGGCTTCCCTTTTTATACTGAACGTAATGGATTTTATTCCTTTACCAAATGCGATTCAGAAAAGAGGAGCTTCTATGAACCTGGGAATAATCGGCTACGGCGACCGCATCAGCCACGTTGCGTCGGAGATCATGAAGGAGGACCCGGACTGCAAAATAACCGCCATCACGGATATCCGCCTGGGGGAACTTCGGGAACAGTTCCGTGAAAAAGGACGGGAGGATATCTCCTTCTACGCATCCGCCGACGAGATGCTGGGTAACGAACGGCTGGACGGCGTTCTGATCGGAACGCGCTGCTCCCTGCATACGCCCATGGCGCTCAAGGTGCTTTCTCGCCATCTGCCGCTGTATCTGGAAAAGCCTGTCGCGACAACGATGGAGGATCTGCTCCGGTTGAAACAGGGCTACGAGGCGTCTCGTTCGCCGGTCGTGGTATCGTTTCCCCTGCGGGTCACGTCAATCGTCAATTTCGTCCGGGAAATCATCGACTCCGGTAAAATCGGCACCGTCGAGCACGTGCAGGCCGTAAATAACGTGCCGTACGGAGCGGTGTATTACCAGAACTGGTATCGGGACGAAGCCGAAACAGGCGGACTTTTCCTCCAGAAGGCGACACATGACTTCGACTATATCAATTCGGTTCTCCGCCTCGCTCCGACGGATGTGGCCGCCATGACGTCCAAGCAGATTTTCAAAGGGACGAAACCTGCGGGCCTGAAATGCGCCGACTGCGAAGAGAAGCGGACCTGCCCGGACAGCACGGCGTTCCCCTCCAAGGATATCCCGGAGACGTGGGAATACTGCTTATACGCCGAAGATACCGGCAACGAGGATTCCGGCAGCGCGCTGATCCGCTACGAATCGGGCATGCATGTGTCGTATTCGCAAAATTTCTTCGCCCGCCGGGCGGCCGCTTCCAGAGGAGCGCGCTTCCTCGGGTACAAAGGTACCGTCGAGTTCGACTTCTACACGAGCCAGGTGAAAGTGTTCATGCACCACACACCCCGTGTGGAGACTTACGAGATCGGGGCGGGCGACAACCATTTCGGCGGCGACTCCGCCCTTGCGGCCAATTTCGCCGGGCTGATGCGGGGCGCCGCTTCACCGGTCGCTACGATGGACGACGGCCTGTTAAGTGCCTTGATGTGCGTCCAAGCCCGTGAATCCGCAGCATCCGGCACGTTCCGGCCTATCCGGTACGACACGCCGGAGATATGCGCGCCTTAACCGGCCGCTTGAAGCAGCCTGTCCATCACGGACGGGCTGCTGTCCGTTTTACTCGATCTCGTACACGAGCCAGTCCGTAGAGACATGCCCGCCCATTTTGTTGTACAACGACTGGGCGGCCGTATTATCTTTGGCCGTTTCCCACGTCATGTAGGCAAAGCCCTGCTCCCGGATATAGGACAGACACGAGCGGAACAACCGCTCTCCGACTTTATGTCCGCGGGCCGAAGCATCGACGAAAAGATCGTTCAGCACGGCCGTCCTTTTGACTTGAAGCGTGCTGAACGAAAAATACAGCGTCGCGAAGCCGACGAGCGTACCGTCTCTTTCCGCTACAAACTGCAGACCGGCAGACGGATTCTCCCGGAGATGATCAATGAGCTTGTCCAGCTCGCGCTCATCCGGACGGGGCCTTTTATAAAAATCGACGATATACTGGATCATGAGATCGTGAAGCTCGCGGGTATCTTCCGCCGTTGCGGGTCTGATGCTGACCGAATCCGTAGTCATGGCAGGCGTTCTCCTTCATAGCGCAGATATAGGATTTATGCTTTTCTATCATTTTAGTTACGACAGACTCCGGTTACAACCTTATTTTACAAATCCGTCTGCTTCTTCCTACCCTTCCGCACACAAAAACATCGTGTGTTTTCCACTTGGCGAGTTTATAATAAATGGAATAAAACTTCAAAATTACTGGAGGATTAGGAAATGAATGCCGTCGAGAAAAGAATTCATACTCTTCATCAGTACAAGCCCGCGCTGACGCTGGACCCGTCCGCAGCCGATCATTTCTGGGACAAGAAGCTGGACCTTTTCAAAAGCAAGCCCCTCAACGCCCATGTCGAGCGGAGAGACTCGCTCATGAACGGAGTCGATACGTATCACGTTACCTACGAAGGGTTTGACGAAACCCCTATCCACGGCTGGTTTCTCGTCCCCTCTTTTCTGCAAAAGAAGAGCTACCCCTGTCTCGTTATGTTCCCGGGGTATACGGCCGACAAAGGCCTGCCGGAACGGTATGCGGCTTGGCTGCTTCAAGGTTTTGCCGTTTTTGCCGTCGATGTGAGGGGCCAAGGAGGCGAAACCGGCAACCGGCTCGACTACGACGGAGGGACCAGCACCGGCTGGATGACGCAGAACATCCTCGACAAGGACCGCTGCTATTACATGGCGGTTACGCTGGATGCGTACAAAGCGGTCGAGTGGGCCGCCGGACGCCCGGAAGTGCGGACGTCCAAAATCGCGGTAGTGGGCGGCAGCCAAGGCGGCGGCCTCTCGCTGATCACGGGCGCGCTTCACGAGAAAGTGTCGCTGATCGTCGCGGACATCCCGAACATGTGCCACATGGATTTCGGCGTGCTGAACTCGGTCGGTTCCCTGAAGGAAGCCGCCGATTTTATCAAGCGGAACCCGGACCGGCTGGAACCGGTATTCGAAACGCTCGCGCATTTCGATATGATGAACCTGGCCCACCGCATCCGCGTGCCTGTCCGGATGACCGTCGGGCTCAAGGATATGGTGTGCTGGCCGGAGTCCATCTTCGCCGCTTACAACCGGATCGAAGGGGATAAGCACATCGACGTGCATCCTTTCTCCGGCCATGAAGTCAGCGAGCGGCAGCAGCAGGAGCACAGGAGATATCTGGCCGAGTGGGCCCGCGAGGCGCAGTAGAGCCGCACCGCGAGCCCGTCCCTGGAAGCAGGCCCTCACGTTATCCGTCGGCAGAGCATGCGGACGGATAGCGGAGGACCTGCTTTTTGGGGTGGCGGATGCAGGATGGGGCGAGCTCCGGGGCAGGTCAGATGCAGCCGGTCCGATCCCGCCAAGCGGTGCAGACACGCGGCAGTTCCGCTTCAGGCCCTGGTGCCGGGCTGCGGGAGCGCCAGGCTTGAGCGCCGCCATGCCTTGCAGGAACGCTAGCTCGTGATTCGCGCGCCGGAAGGCTGGCCCTGAACATGTGGTTCCCGGCCGATCATAGATCGGCAGGCGAACCGAACCGCTTCCTGCCTGCAGGCCGATCCCCGCAATCGGTGATAGCCTTCTCTTTACCAGTGGCTTGATCGAGTAATCAGTAACCTTCCAGCATCTGGATCGTTTTTCATTGACGCGTATACGTGTATACACGTATACTCATTTTAATCCGACTCTCATATAAAGGAGGTGAGTTCTATGGCGTCTACCCCGCAAATCCCCCTCATTACGAGCGGCAAGTCGCTGGGCGAACAAGCGTATGAAGCCTTGCGGGACTCCATCATCACGTTAAAGCTGGAGCCCGGGCAACCGATTTTCGAAAGTGAAATCGCGGATACGTTCCAGATCAGCCGGACTCCGATCCGCGACGCGTTCCAGCTTCTTGTAACGGAGCATCTGATCGAGGTGCTGCCCCAAAGGCATAAGAAGATCGCCCGCATTTCGGAATCCAAAGTGAAAGAAAGCAGCTTTGTGCGGCTCAGCCTCGAAAGCAGCGCCTTCAAGCTGGCGGCCGGAAGCTGGGACAGTTCCGAGAAGTTCGTGCAAGCGGAGAGACAGATCAGCCGTATTCTCCGGGAGCAGAGCGAGGCGGCGGAGCATCAGGATGTGATTCAGTTCCTGCAGTTGGACGAGGCTTTTCACAAGTGCATCCTGGAGCTGACCGGCAACGCAACCCTGCTGGAAGTGGTTTACCATATGCGGGGCCATCTGAACCGTCTCAGATACCTGGCCATGAAAGAACTGGTGCTGACCCGGAAACTGGTCGAAGAGCACCTGGAGCTGTTCGACAGCCTGAAAAAGCGAGACGAAACGCGTACCGTTCAGCTGCTGGAACAGCATCTCGGCAGCCTGGATCATGAGATTCCGCAGCTCCGGGAGCAGTTTCCCCACTATTTCACCGATTGAAGACGCAAGCGGCGGGATTCGGGATGCCTTACCTCCTGAGCATGCAAGAGCAGGCGCTCACATTCCGTATACAGCATGCAGCGTCGGCAGGATAAAGCGGGAGATTCCCGCAGCACCGAGCACCGGGGCCCCGGCCTCGAAACTTATTGGGAGGATGATCACCTTGAAGATGACCTTTCGCTGGTTCGGCGAGAACGATCCCGTAACCTTAACGAACATCCGTCAAATCCCCGGCGTGACCGGAATCGTATCGGCTATCTACGATGTTCCCGTCGGAGAAGCATGGCCGCTCGACAAAATTACCCGCTTGAAGCAGACGATCGAAGATCACGGTCTCCGCCTGGACGTAATTGAAAGCGTACCCATTCACGAGGACATTAAGCTCGGCCTTCCTTCTCGCCAAGCCTATATCGACAACTACAAAACAACGCTGCGCAACCTGGCCAAAGCCGGCATCGATACCGTCTGCTACAATTTTATGCCGATCTTCGACTGGACCCGCACCTCACTCAACTATGAGCTGGAAGACGGCTCCAACGCCCTCATCTACGAGGAAGAAATCGCGCAGAAAATGAATCCGCTTACAGGCGAACTGAAACTTCCCGGCTGGGATACGAGCTATACGGACGACCAGCTCAAGACCCTTTTCGACCATTATAAAAATGTCGACGAAGAGAAGCTCTGGTCGAACCTCGCTTATTTCATCCGGGAAATCATGCCGGTCGCCGACGAAGAAGGCATCAAAATGGCCATTCACCCGGACGACCCGCCGTGGCCGATCTTCGGACTTCCCCGTATCATTACGAACCGGGAGAACCTCGACCGTTTCCTTGGGCTCTACGACAGCCGGAATCACGGCCTGTGCATGTGCAGCGGTTCGCTGGGCGCCCATAAAGACAACGATTTCCCGGCCATGCTCCGTCATTTCGGGCACCAGAAGCGCATCCACTTCGTCCATGCCCGCAACATCAAGCGGATCGGGGACAAAAGCTTCTGCGAGACTTCCCATCTCTCCGAGCACGGGTCCGTCGACATGGTGGAAGTAATGAAGGCTCTCAAGAAAGTCGGCTTCGAGGGTCCTCTGCGGCCCGATCACGGCCGCATGATCTGGGGCGAAACGGGAAAGCCCGGCTACGGGCTTTACGACCGCGCCCTCGGCATCGTCTACCTGAACGGCATCCGCGAGGCCCTGAACCATTAACTGGTTCACTCCGCCCGGCGTGAGGGTAATTCCTTAAAGAATTTATCTCGTTCTACTATCCCGTTCGGATCTACGAACAGGCGGAACTCACGCTGAAAAGGAGGGCATACACATGCCGGATAAACGTTTGGAAGGTAAAGTGGCCGTCGTCTCGGGCGGCGGCTCCGGAATCGGCAAAGCTTCGGCCATCCGTTTGGCCCAGCAGGGGGCTAAGGTCGTCATGCTGGACCGCACCCCCGATAACGCGGAGAAAACGAAAAAAACCATCGAAAGCGCCGGCGGAGAGGCTCTTGTGATCGAGTGCGACATTTCCAAACCGGAGATGATCGAACAGGGGTTCAGAGAGGCGGCCAGCCGGTTCGGCGGCATCGATATCGTGTTCGCCAATGCGGGCATCAACGGAACCAAAGCTCCGATCGAAACGCTGCAAATCGACGAATGGGAGCAGACGATTCACATCAATCTGCGCGGAACGTTCGCTACCGTCAAATACGCGATTCCTCATCTGAAAGAAAAGGGCGGGAGCATCATTATCACGAGTTCCATTAACGGCAACCGCGTCTTTTCCAATATCGGTTTTTCTACTTATGCCACGACTAAGGCCGGTCAGGTAGCCTTTATGAAAATGGCGGCCCTGGAGCTTGCCCGGTACAAAATCCGGGTAAACGCCATCTGTCCGGGCGCAATCGACACGAATATCGACGATAACACGTATCCGACCGAAGATTTGAAGGAAGTTCAAATTCCGGTCGAATTCCCGGAAGGCGATCATCCGCTCAAGGGTGCGCCGGGAAAGCCCGAGCAGGTGGCCGATCTCGTGCTCTTCCTTGCTTCCGACGAGTCCTCCCATGTCACGGGGACGGAAATCTACGTCGACGGCGCAGAGTCGCTCCTGCGCGGCTGATCGGACAAAGGGCGCTCTCCATTTTCGGTGGAGAGCGCCCTTTCGGCGTTTGCAGGGCGTACGGCGCGCCTGCCTGCCGTCGTCCGTGCCCTATGTATTGTCACGGGTGCGGCCGGTCTTTTCAGGCACTGGCGCGGTCGCGTTCCCATTTTTCCATCATCAGCCCGTACAGCTCCTCCAAAGGCATCTTCACGGCGGTCTGCGTAATGTTGACCGTAGCTTGCACCAGCCCCTGATTCGCTTTCATAAGCGTTTTCTTGAACCCGCTCTGCCGGGCCAGGTACGTTTCCGTGTCGTGAAGACGGATGCCGATAAACCGCTGGCCCATATAGTCGTACAGCATAATCTCCTCGATATCCGCCCATCTCAGCTCGCCCCCGCCGATAGCCGACGAATGGTCCACAATCCCCTCATCGTTCACGATAAGAGAAGGCTTCCGGTTAAAGAGCCGGTAAACCAGATACACCAGACACGCCCCGAAAAAGACGACGCTGACTGCCCCGATCCCTACAAGCCCCAGGGAACGTTCCTCCTCCGACTGCCCCGCTCCTATAAAGACGACGCCCAGAACAACAAAAACGAGTGCGGCCAAAACAAGCCCGATCGTTTTTTTGGTACTCGGATAAATGATCAAATCATTAGGCTGATGAACCGGCTGCAAAAACAATCCCCCCTAATTTTTTCCTCTATCCGTTATATAACAAGCCTCACGCAAGTTGAAACACACAGACACATTTAAGACAGATACACGTGTCCCTGATACAGCTCGGTAATGCGCCGTGCCGCTCCTTCCAATACCGTTTCGTTCAGCCCGTCTAGCTCCTCCAGATGTTCGAGTCTTTCTTCCAGCGAAAGCTCCGGGAACGTGAACAGGCTCCAGTTAGCCAGATTCTCGATTGCCTCCCGGAAATCCAGCCGTCCGTAATCCAGATAAGCCTTGTAAATATAACAGGCGCCGTAGGACGGGTCCAGGGCCAAAGCCTGGTCGAAAGCGTTGCGTGCCGCATCCTCTTCCCCCTCCAGCTTGAAACAGACGATACCCAGATTGAAAAAAGCCGAAGGACTGTCGGGATGAAGTCTCGAAAACTGGCTGGCGAGGTTGCGCGATTCGGCGTACTCTTTTTTCAAGTACAGCACATTGCCCCGCAGACTGATCAGATCCGTATAGGAGGCATCCTTATCGTAGCCGACGATGCAGTCCAGCTCCGCTTTCTCCAGCTCGCGCAGAGTGAGGTAGCATTTCGCCCGGCTCTCGTAATAGGCCGCATGCTCCGGCTGAATGTCGATCGCTTTCGTAAACGAAGCGATGGCCATGTCAAGATGGCCCATCTCCTCCAGCACCCGGCCCATCGCATGATGGTAGCCGGCGCCTTCGGAAATGCCGGGCTCCAGCTCTGCCGCATGGTGCAGATCCATCAAGGCCTCGTCAAAGCGGGAGTCCATGAAATAAGCATAGCTGCGCTTCATGCGGAAATCCGCCCGGTCCTGCATCGCGATCGCTCGGCCGTAAGCGGACGCCGCCTGCCCGTAGGCGCCGGTCTCTTCCAGAATCAAACCCCGCTGCTGCTCGTTAAGAGGATCGTCGTCCTCCAGTTCCAGCAGGCGCTTGTTGAATTCCAGCGCTTTCTCGGTCTGGCCCAGATCCAGGTAAGCGTCCGCCAGCCAGTAGCAGACGATCGGATTTCCGGAATCCTGCTCGTAGAGCTTGTGAAGAAGGGGGACCGCTTCGGAATCCCGGTTCTGCGCCCGGTAGAGAAGGACTCTTTCCATCCACAGCACGCGCTCTTCCACGTCCCGCCCTTTCTCCAGAACATCCAGTTCGCGCTCCGCGTCCTCCCAGCGCCCCGAACTGCGGTAGACCGCCACACGCTGCAGATGCAAACCGTCGTTGTCCGGGTAGGCTTCAAGAGCGCGGTTGATTTCTTCCAAAGCTTCCCCGTACCGTTTCAGCCCGGCGTAAAGACCCGCCAGATCCTTGCGGAATCCGCAGGTGCGCTCCGCCTCTTCCATGAAAATCCGGAAAGCTCCCGCGCCGTAGCCGGTCCGGGTGAGCACAAGCCGCTGCCCCTTATCCGATATGTATTCCCATTCGATCACCTGATCGACGGCTTTGCGCATAGAAGCGGCGGCTTCTTCCAGCCGGCCCAGATTCTCCAGCGTTTTTCCAAGCCTGTAATGGAAAATGGGAATGTCCCGGTCGGGATACGACAGCACTTTACGGAACGTTTCCTCCGCCCGCCCGTAATCTTCCATCCGCCAGTAGCACATACCCAGCTCGTAGTAGCTCGATACGACGGAATCTTCGGACTCGCGCTTGACGCATTCCTCCAGATCGGCGGCCGCCGCCTCGTAATTGTGAAAATCCTTGTGCCATATTCCCCTCGTATACCAGTACATATAAGGTTCGGGATTGAGCCGGATGGCCTCGTCCAGATCCCGCATGGCCTCATCTTCCCGGCCGATTTCCTGCAAAATATGCGCACGCCGCTCATGGGCCTGATCCGAACTCACCCTCCCGATAATATCTCCCAGGAGAGACAGCGCGTGTTCCGTACGCCCGCACTCGTGGTAAACCTCCGCGACTCGAATCTTTTCGGCGGTGTCCAGCTTGCCGTAATCGGCTTTTTCGTAATACTCAAGCGCTTTCGCGAAATTTCCTTCTTTTATGTACTGTCTGCCTTTTTTTATATAATAGCCGTTAAAAAGCTTCACGGTCTTCCCTCCCTCTGTTCTGTTCATCCGGCAGTAAGTAAGTATACCTGAATTCGTTAAATGAAACACGGTTTCATACGGCATCTGTCCCGGCACGTTTCAAAATCCCCGGCAGCCCCCGATGCAGGAAAAGAACGTCAAAGGAACCTGCCTTCGTACGCTCTTCCGGTACAGCTATCCTTTTATTATACAAATTTTTACTCGGGGGAGATATACGTTTTTATAGGGGGACGATAAAAGGAAACACAAATAGCCCTTCAACCGGCAGGCTGCCGGTAAAGGACTATTGAAAAAGAAGGACCGGGAGAAAACGAGGATCTAGTGCGGACAGCATATGTGTATACGAGAAATGACTACAGTTACAATAATCACGGATGTCGTGGGTAGAAATTGAACAGTCCCATTTCGCCGCATTAAAGCCGATCTCCTTGACCGAAACGGAATGAATCCTGCGGATCATTCAGGCAGCACAGCAGATAAGCAACGTAAGCCATAATTCCTGAAGCAAGGAAGTCTTTGCATGAGCCCTTACCGAACATGACTACCCTATTGAAAGCATTACTGCGATTACTAACACCATGAAGCCAGCACCTATATATACAGGAACCTTCTTTTCGATAAGTCCCGTTTTAAATGATAAGTAATCTATACCACCCAATATTATTGCGATTAATGCGATTTTCAAAATGTCATTTAATGACAACTGGTTAACTATTAGGAAAACAACGATGAACAAAATAAAATTTAGCGGGTATCTAATACTCAATTTGGCCTTCTCCTTTATTCATATAGGACCATTATATACTAAAATATAGTTAAAATGCCTAGAGATTGTAAAATCACTAGGCTAAATTTAATTCTTAGTAAGATAAGGGTAAGGTTGTTCACAGAGATCTTAAACCAGAGAATATCCTGCTTTATAATGGACAATGGTGTATATCCGATTTTGGGATAGCACGATATGCAGAAGCTTCGACTGTAGCAGACACTCATAAGTTCTCTTGGACGGGTGGCTATAACGCACCGGAAAGTTGGCAATATTACCGTGCTACTACAGCCTCGGATATGTATTCGTTGGGCGTTATTGGTTTTGAACTAGTCACAGGTCGACGACCGTTTCCCGGTATTGATCCTAGGCAAGAACATCTAACGCAGAATCCTCCTCAGTTGACTGGTTGCCCGCCGCTTTTAACAGCTTTAGTAGCTCAGTGTCTGATGAAGGCTCCAGAAGTACGGCCGTTAGCCGAAAACTTCTTGGCTCGCCTTGCTCCAATCCTTCGCCCATCATCTGGAGGTGCTTCACTTCTACAGTCAGCTAATTTAGCTCAGTCTCAACAATTAGCCAGTGAAATGGCAGCACGGTCAGCAACTGAAGATGAGGATCGGCGAAAAAGAGAGATTATAAAATCCGCAAGTCAAATTTTTTCTATGGTTCTCAACCAATTAGAACAATCAATCCGTGATAATGCTCCGAACGCAACGATAGAACAAATAAGGAACAAGTCGATCGTTGGGACGACACGGAAAGTCCATATCCTTGATAATAGTGGGGACTACTCACATGGTTTGTCCGCCAAATTAGGTCCTTCCACACTAACAGTTCAACCTGTTGAAGAGACCAATAACAACAATTGGGGGCATTTCAAGCCAGCCTTTCAGGTGCTGGCACATGCTTCAATTGAAGTTCGAATTCCACCAAACCGCTATCAATACGAGGGAAGAGGGCATTCAGTCTGGTATTGCGACGCTGAAGAAGAAGGGGTATTTCATTGGTACGAAACCGCATATATGTTTACGCCAATATTCAATGGGACAGGGCTCCAAAATCCATTTTCCCTCTCACCCGGTGTAGAGTCCGGAAAAGCTCTTAGTCGAGCATTAACGGAATTTCAAGTGGCTTGGCCATTCATTCGAATTGAAATTGGCAATGAAAATGAATTTCTTGATAGGTGGATGACTTGGTTCGCACAGGGAGCAGTGAACCAATTGTCTTCCCCTTCATCCATGCCAGAAAGAAACACAAGCGGAACGTGGCGTCAGTAATAAAGTAAAGTTGGTCCAACCGGGTGTTTTATGTATTGAGGTGTTGTCTGACGACTAGAACCTCTATACACTACCGTGGGTCAAAAGTACTCCGAATATTAAGCTATAACGGAAAACGTTAGTTGAATAACAACAGAGGCAGACTAAGACTTTATTTATCAAGTCATAATCCGCCGCTGCTTCTTTTAATGGATCAGTCTAAAACTTATTTTTTAAAAGCTGACGATTCTTCAATTCAAAAACTACGATAAATTTACGACTCCAGTCTAATGTAGTGTAATGCTTATGAAAATTTAAATGAGCCCATCACCTTAATTTGGATGCTGTTTATTCCCAAATTTTATTGGCAATGGGCTAACTTTGTTTTATTAAAAGCAGTGTAAGGTACTGTAGCTTATAAGACATCATCATCAGCTAGCTCATCTGCCTGGCGTTCATAATCTTCTAAATTAGCTGGGAGCTTTAATCTTACTTTATCGCTATCAAGGTTTACTCCCATTTTGCTCGCATGTTTGAACGGATCATACGATTCGTTGTTTTTAAGACATGAGTATAGAACTTGTGCAATCTTACCGCATACGTGTCCTATTGCTTTTCTCTTCGCCATTCCTCGATCAACTAATCGCTTATAGTAAACGCGGAAACTATTTTCACTTATTTTTGGGGATATTAACAACAAAGTCATTAAGAATAGAACTCTGCGAGTATCTCTAACACCCTCGTATGTCTGCCTACTTTTAAAAACAGATGTGCCCGAGATTTTATTCTCCGCGGCTACACCAAGGTACTTTTTAAAAAAATTTCCGAGTCGCCGAACGAAATCGCTTGTATGCGTTCCTGTTTCAGTTGTTCCGCATGGACTAATGGGAAGCTACAATGCAGCTCAATCGGATGAGCTGGCATACCAAGTCATTTGCATCTCTTGAGCTTTTTGCGGATCGTTCATGAGTAGAGTCTTGTACTCCAGCATCTTGTTAAGGGAGTCCAGCATTTGGTCGTATTCTTCCTTCTTGCTTTCGATCTCCTTTTTCTTGCCGCGAATCCAATCTATAATCTGCAGATTGGTGCTCATATTGGTGTCGCATTCCTGCAAAGCTTCCTTCAGTTCGGCCAGCGAACAGCCGATGGACTGGAAATTCTTGATGAGCCTCAACCGCTCGACAGCCTCTTCCGAATAGTTACGGTAATTGTTGCTTTCTCGCCGGACATGCCGATCATCCAGCAAGCCTTCCTTTTCATAAAAGCGGATCGTATGGATCGTTAATCCCATCTTGTCCGCCAGTTCCTGAATTTTCATCATCATTTCTCCTTTGGGCCGCTTGCCCTAGAGTTCACTTCATAGTTTATGTTTAACATGATCAAGCAGTCAACCTATGAAGGAGGATATCATTATGCATGTTTTTGTTACAGGAGCAACAGGGTACGTCGGTTCCGCGGTCGTCCGGGAACTGATCGGCGCGGGACATACAGTGTCGGGTCTTTGCCGTTCTGAAGAGAAAGCCGCGGGATTAAAGGCGGCGGGGGCCGAAGCGCTGTACGGCACACTGGACGATCTCGATACTCTGCGCAGCGCCGCTGCTGCTGCGGACGGCGTGATTCATCTAGCGTTCACTAGCGATTTTTCCGACTTGACGGATGCGCTGGCTCTGGATTTGCGGGCCGTTGAAGTCATGGGAGCTGCGCTCGAAGGTTCCGGAAAGCCGTTCATTACCACGGGTCACACGGCTCACGCAGATGGACAAACCGTGGATCATGCAGTGCTCGCAATGGCAGAGCGGGGTATTCGGGCATCCATCGTCACGCTTTCACCGTCCGTGCACGGCGAAGGCGATAGGGCCTTTGTGCCGAAGCTGATCAACATCGCCCGGGCGAAGGGCTTCGCCGCCTACATCGGCGACGGAACGAACCGCTGGCCGGCGGTTCACCTCCTGGATGCGGCGGTTCTGTACCGACTGGCGCTGGAATCCGCCCCGGCCGGCTCACGGCTGTTTGGCGTCGGCGATGTAGGCATTCCGTTCCGCGAGATCGCCGCGGTCATCGGGCGGCAATTGAACGTGCCGACGGTCAGCATCACACCTGCAGAAGCTGCCGCCCATTTCGGCTTTCTTGGCCCCATTGCGGCATTCGACATCACAGGCTTGTCTAACACTGCGCAAGCGAGTCTGGCAACACGGGAGCTTCTGGGCTGGAAACCGATACAGCCCGGATTGATCGCCGATCTCGAAAAAGGGCATTATTTTGCATAAAAAAGGAGGGCGTACCAAAAGCCTTAAATGGCTGCTTGGGACATCCCCTTATAATTACTTCGACTTTAACTAATAGTATCTGGCTGGACTACATTCTGTATCATCAGTCAACAATTTCAATGAAATTGAAACGTATCTGGAAGTAGTACAATGAAGATAGCGTTCTGTTTACTGGAGATATGTTTTTCCCGGATGGTGAAACAGGCAATATTGCTTCTACACGGTTTAGGATATAATCCAGAAAAATTAGGCAATATTTTTTCTAATTTTCGGAAGCTCCCTCTTTCGCCTACGATTATAGTTGTTAAAACATAAGGAAATAGCTTAAATAAAGTGAGGACTATATTAGAAATAACTCTAATATAATCCTCACTTTTCTTTTGAAAGCAAGTACTCAAATAATATCCATGGACGAATAGTTTTAGGTAACTTTAATAACAACATGAACATTTAAACTATCCTGCCCGTTAGTTCAATAAAAAGGACGCTCCCGCGCCTTCGCTTGGGCTACGTCCTTCTCATTATACTCCATCTCCAATTACTAATTAAAGAACGTATGCGGGTAGCATGTAGTTCTTAAACAGGGGACTTATCTTAACCTAAGCATTAAGAAAACACTTTATTTTCACTGAACACCTTCAACTCATCCTTCAATGGCCAAGCTTTCCGATCGATACGAACTCGTCTAGACAGGCCACGCCCGCAGGCAGCCGGGTACCCGTAGCTCAGTCAGTTCACCCTTCAGTATCCAGAATTAGCTGTAAGGGCGGACCATTCCCGAGAGCAAATAACTTCACACAAAACCTTCTGTACAACTCAAGGAATACGAAAATACCGGATACTATCACCATGCTAAAACATCCTACGTCTAAACCGGAAAGTTCCGCAACGCCTCCTGCAAAGCTACATCCACCACCGAACCAAAAAGGCAGGCCCCAAAACACTTAATCAGGGCAACAAACTTTGGCCGCCTATCCTGCCGATGATGGAGGCGATCTCCAGGATAAGGGCCACGTTTCCGTCGCCCAGAATGGTCGCCCCGGCGATGCCGTCGACTTTTCCGATAAAAGGCCCCAGCGACTTGATGACGATCTCCTGATTGCCGATCAGTTCGTCGACCACCAGAGCGAGCCGTTTCTCGGCCGATCCCACGATAACGAGCGGAATGTGGCTGCCCGGATACGCCGTGTACGGGATCTGGAGGTAATCGTGAAGCCGGGCAACCGGAATGACCTGATTGCGCAGCACGATGACCGACTGTCCCTGAATGCTGCGAATCTCATCCGGGTTCACGCGGACGATCTCCGCGATGTTGCTCATCGGGACGATGAAGGTCCGCCCGCCGAGTTTGACCTGAAGGCCCACGATAATGGCCAGTGTCAGGGGAAGCTTGATTTTGAAGCAGGTTCCTTGTCCGAGGCGGGTTTCGATGTCGATCAGCCCGTTCAGCTTCTCAATGTGGCTGCGGACGATATCCATTCCGACACCTCTGCCGGACACGTCGCTTACTGTGCTTGCGGTTGAAAAACCCGGGCGGAAAATAAGCTCCACGGCTTCCCGCTCGCTCAGCAGTCCGGCTTCTTCCCGGGTGATGATCCCCTTCTCCAGCGCGGAGCGGATCATCCGGGCGGGATCGATTCCCGCTCCGTCGTCCTGCACGTAGATGACGACCTGGTTGTCTTCATGGGCGGCCCGGATCGTGAGGACGCCTCCGGCGTTTTTGCCGGACAGCGTCCGGACCTCCGGCTTCTCGATCCCGTGATCCACCGCGTTGCGGATCAAATGTATTAGCGGGTCGGCGATCTCCTCGATGAGCGTCCGGTCCAGCTCGGTATCCTTTCCTTCGAGGACGAGCTCGATCTCCTTGCCCAGCATGCGGGAAAGATCCCGGATCATGCGGGGAAAGCGGTTGAAGAGCTGTTCGATCGGCAGCATTCGCGTCTTCATGACGCTTTCCTGCAGATCGCCGATTATCCGCGACAGATGGTCGGCAATGTCGCCCAGCTCGTCGACGGTCTCGTCGGCGAAACGCCGCCGCTGCGTCCGCTCCACCTGATGAATGCGTGTCTGGTCGATTACGAGTTCTCCGACCAGATTCATCAGGTGCTCCAGTCGCTCGACGCTCACACGGATCGTCGGAGACTTGGCCTTCGCCGGAGCGGAAGCATCCTCGGCCGACGGCCGGGAGGCCGGTGCCGTGGCGTGCGGCGGCGCGTCTGCGGCGGCTGGGCCGCCTGCTGCGCCCGCCGGAGCCGCTGCGCTGCGCGCCGGGCCTGCCGTGTTCACTGCGGCGACTCCGCTGTCTCCCACGCCCGCAGTGCTGCGCGCCAGGCCCGCGGATTCCTCTGCGGACATGACGCCGCCTGCTCGGCCCCCGGCGTCTGCTGCATCCGCCGCGTTCACTGCGGCCGCCGCGCTGTTTCCGGCGCCCGCCGCATCGCGCTCTGCGGCCCCGGCTCCGCTTACCGCCGCTTCCTCTTGCGCAAGCGGCTCCACCACGGCCCGCTCGACCTCCATGAGGCCGTCCGCGAACACCTGCAGTTCCTCCCGGGACTGATTTCCCGCATACAAGAAAAGCAGGTCCCCGGGGCCCTCCTCGTCCAAACCTTCCGGTTCCGGATCGGCCAGAAGCACGTCGCCGTGCTCATTCAGCGCCGAATGGATAACGTACGCCCGGGCTCCGCGGATCAGGCATTCGGAAGCAATCCGGATGTCCACCCAGAACAGCTTTTGGCCGAGCTCCATCCGCTCCTGCACCCTTAACCCCAAATCGAGCGAAAGCGACGGTTTACCACGATGGGCGGGCATTTCCTCCGCATCCGGCCTATCTCCGTCCAGGCCCGGATCTTCACTGCCGAAGCTCCTCAGCGCCCGGACACAGTCCGAAATATCTGCGGAAGACGGCTCCCCGCCCACGATGTCGCGCTTAAGCTGCTTAAGAATATCCAGCGCGGTAAACAGAAGATCGATCAAAGCGCCGGACACGGCAAGCTGCCCGCTTCTAACCCGGTCCAGCAAATGTTCCATCTCGTGGGTTAACTGCTTCATCTCCTCGAAGCCCATCGCCGCCGACGATCCTTTGATCGTATGAGCGGCCCGGAACAGACTTTGAATGACGGTCCCGGACTCACCGGACTGCTCCAGCTTCAGAATCTCCCCGTCCATGACCTGAAGCTGTTCTTCCAGCTCCTCCAGAAAGATTTCCCTGTACTCGGACAACATACCCGTCAACTCCTATTCGTGAAGCAGAACTTCGTCCAGTTTCAATATCCCGGCCAGGCCGCTGTCCGCAAGCCCGATTCCCGTAAAAAATCCGCCCTGCACACCGCCCACCCGTTCCGGAGGAGGCTGAATGTCCGTGAAGGTCGTCACTTTGCTCACATAATCCACCATAATCCCGACGGTATCCTCCAGATGATGAACCACGACAATGCGTGACGTCTTCGTCGGCTCCGCTTCTTCCATTCCGAACAAGGTCCGAAGGGAGATGACCGGGACGATCCGCCCCCTCAGATTGATCACCCCTTTGACATAGGGCTTTACATTAGGGATGGCCGTAACGGCCTGCATTTTAATAATCTCGTGAATATCGTAAATCCGGATGGCGTACTGCTCCCGATCGATGCCGAACGCCACATATTGCTCCTGTCCATTTCCCTGCATAAAAAGGTCCTCCCTGCCGTTCATACGGAATCCGGCTCCCGCCGTTAAAAGAATAACCCCAATCAGGCTGACTGGGGTCCCTGCCTCGTTAGGCGGATTTGCTGATTTTGAACACCGCTACCGTCCGGTTAAGCTCTTCCGCCAATCCGGCGAGCGACTGGGCCGTCGAGGCCGTCTCTTCGCTGCTTGCCGCCGACTGCTCGGTTACGGCGGAGATGCTCTCGATCGACGACATAACCTCGGAGGACTGCGCCGCCTGCTGCTCGCTTGCCGCGGCAATCTCCATCACCTTGTTGGCCGACTCGTTCACCATGCCGATAATGTTATGGAACGATTCGCCCGTCTGGCGGGACAGGACCACACCGTCGCCGACCGCCTTGACGCTCTGGCGCGTATTCTCCTGCATGCCCTTGATAATCGCGGTAATCTGCTTCGTCGCTTCCCCGCTCCGTTCGGCGAGCTTGCGGACTTCATCCGCGACGACCGCGAACCCGCGTCCCTGGTCCCCCGCGCGCGCCGCTTCGATGGCCGCATTCAAGGCAAGCAGATTGGTCTGCTCGGCGATATCGTCAATCACTTCGATAATCTCTCCGATTTTGTTGGAATCCTCTTCGAGTCTGGACACCTGTTCATTGACCTGGTTCATGCTCTCGATGGACGAATTCACGATCTTGCCGCCCTGCTGGGCGATATCCAGCGCGTCCGAAGATACCTCAGAGGCTTGTTCGGCGCTGGTCGCGACCGATGTAATCGCGGTGGACAGCTCCTTGAACAGCTCATGGATGGTTTGCGCGGCGCCCGCTTGACTGACACTTCCGCTGGCAATTTCCTGCGTGCTCGCCGAAATCTGCTCGGCTGCCGCGGACACGCTCTCAGCCGACGTCAGAATACCGCCCACGGTGCTTCGCAGGCTGTAAACCATTTCGTTCACGGATTTGGCCAGCTGCCCGATTTCGTCGCGGGTGTCGATGTCCGTGACTTCGGTCAAATCGCCTGCGGATACTTTACCGACCAGACCGACCACCCGGTTAAGCGGCCGGGAAATGATCCGCGCGATAGCATACCCCAATCCGATGGAGATCAGGAAAGCCGCGATCATCACCCCGAAGGTCACGTTGCTGGAACTTTTGTACAAAGCGGCGCCTTCGGCATTGCGTTCTTCCGCCAGCTTCACGTTAATCTCGAACATGTCGTCGAAAACCTTCAACAGCTCGTCGCCCTTGGTTTTGAAGACGCCGTCCGCGATCAGGCCTTTAAACGCCTCCCGGTCGTTGCCATAGCCAATTTTAACGGCTTCCTCCAGCTGCTTCTGGTAGCTCTCCCATACGGGATGATAAGCCTTAAGCAGATCTTTTTCACCCTGAGTGACCTCTGTTTTCTCGTAGGTCCCGATCTTGTCTCCGATTTTTTTCACGTTCTCGTCGATTTTCTTCTTGTACTCGTCTTTCTGGGCCGGAGTTTCCGCCAAATCGTTCATATCCCTAAGATCCGTTCGTATCAGCTGATAATAGTAGGAAGCATCCGAAACGAGACGAATCGGAACCAGGTTATCCTCATACATGCTGCTCAGGCTGTTGTTAAGTTTGCTCATATTAACGAGTCCGAAAAAACCCGTAAATACAAGCAGAATCGCGATGAACACGAATGCCGAAACCAGCTTTGCGGAGGTTTTCAGATTGCGGTACCATTTCATTGTCCGTACCTCCTGCCTTTGCGCCCTTCAATGACTCGGAGCTCGGCCTCCAGATCGTGCAGAATGTCGTCTATTTCTTCGCTCGTCAATTCTCCCTCATTTCGTTCCGGATTGTAATCGGTTCTTCTTCTGGAATTGTCCCACAGCGCTCGTATAACTCTCGTTTTTTCCATGTGTTCCCCCACCTTTAATTTTCGATTAATCGTGTATGTTTCCTTAAGCGGCTTCGGTTTTCTGCAGAAGAAGGATCATCTGGATGGTTCCGACTTCCTGGAGGGAAACCGCTATTGAAATCCCCTTCTCGAATCCGTAAAGCTGCATTTGACCTACCATGACCGTGGGCGGGGTAATATCGATTTTGTGCCCTTTCTGATAAATGATGGCCGATGTATTTCCGGCAATCATATTCGCCATTTCTCCCACAAAACTATGGAGCATTTCACCCTCAAGAGGCATGCCAAACATGGATTGTCCCAGTTTACCGAACGTTTGCATATCTCCTTCGATCACCAGTCTCCCTTCGACATCGCCAACAATCCCGATCAACACCCCGATCTCGCCCTGGATGACCGCATTTTGCAGCATACTGGGCGGCTTTGTGTCGATAGGGATGGGAAAAACCTGACTCATCGATGCGATGGTGCTGTTCAGTAAATCTTTAACTCCGTTTGGATTCTGCACTTCAATCAACCATCCTTTATGTGTATAAAATGATCTCAGCCCGGGACCTTCGCTGTGAAACGCCCGCGGTTAGAGGCAGGCATTTACCCGCAAATTCGCATTCTCCTTTTCGAAAGCGTTAAAAATTTGAGCAATCCGGCATAGGTTAAAAGACCTAGAAGATGTTTTAATCATAAACCGCAAAAGAGCGGTGGTAACCGAAAAAACTTTGCGGGAACCCGCAAAAATATTGCGGAAACTTGTAAATCCCTGTCGGATTAATGGTAATAAATAGACAAAAAAACCGTAACACGGCTGTGTACGGTCGGGTTTATGTCGAACTTGATAAATTTTTTATCAGGCCATTTTCGGAAAATCCTCATCGGACAGCAGACCCAGCTGCTTCGCTTTCATGGCCGCTTCGATCCGTGATTTCACGTTAAGCTTGTGAAACAGGTTCGTCAAGCAGTACTCCAGCGAACGCTGGCTCATCAGGACGGATGCGGCGATTTCCTTGTTGCTTCTTCCTCTCGCGATCTCTTTCAAGATCTCGTATTCCTTGGAGTTGACCGCCTGCGTTTCCGGATTGCCGCTTGCCGTTTCCGCAAACTGGCTGCCCGTCGCCCGCCTGAGCTGTTTCACGAGAGACAAAGGCAGCACGGCTTCGCCCCTGAGAGCGCAGCGCACAGCCGTTACGAGCTGTTCCTTATTTGCCGTTTTGAGGACAAATCCGGCGATTCCGGCTTCAATCATCAGATTAAAATGATTGTTGAATTCAAAGCCGGTGTAGATCAGGATGACGGCGTCCGGAATAAGGTTGAGAATTTGTTTGGCCAGATCGATCCCGTTCATCGTAGGCATGTGCAGATCGATCAGCATCACATCAAAATGCTGGGCAACCGCCAGCTCCATCGCTTCTTTGGCCGTATGAGCCAAGGAGACTTTCATATTGGTATCCTGCTCCAGCAGCATTTTCGTCCCCTCCATGACGGAAGGGTGGTCGTCGACCAATAAGATCTCAATCATCGTTATCCCTAACACTCCAATTTCTGATTTCGAATTTCTGATTCTGTTTCACCGGTACGTTAATGAAAACGGCGAGCCCATTGTTCGGGGAGGAGTAAAACTCAACGTCGCCATCCATACTGCGAACTCTTTCTTTAATGCCGTAAACTCCCATACTGTTAAAGGACTCCACCATTCCACTAACATCCATACCGATTCCGTTATCCTCATAACTCAAATGAATCCGGTCGGAGTGAGCCGACAACTTGAATTGAACTTTTACTGCGTTAGAATGTTTCGTCGCGTTGGCCAAAAGCTCCTGTACAATTCGATACAACCCGATCAACAAATCGTCGTCGTGCAGAGAGCCGTGAAAGCCCGTGTAGTCAAAAGCAATGGAATAGTCGCTCCGCAGCTGCGTAAATTCGAACAGGGCCTCCAGAGAAGCCACCAGACCCTCTTCCTTGAGCATCGGCGGCCTCAGTTCGTTGCACGTGATACGGATCTGGTAAATAACGTCGAGCAGCCCCTGCGTAATTTGAGCCAGCTTCTCGCGCAGACCCGGCGGAACCCCATCGTCCGACGAGATCTCGTCCAGCTTGCGGTACCAGATGATCTGCTCCTGCAAAGCCCCGTCGTGCAGATCCTGGGAAAGACGCTTGCTTTCATTCTCGGATAAAGTGAATAGAAGCCGGATCAGCCAGGAAGGCGTCTTTTGGCGGGTCGCCAGCTCGCGGAGCTCTTGCGTCAGATCTTCGATGACTCTGAAATTGTCGTACAGGACGCTCGCGTAGCGGGCAATCGTTTTGATCCACACCCTTTTGGATTGCAATACGAGAGAAGGGGACTTTTCCCCGATGCACAGCAGGTAGCTTTTTCCTTTAATTTCCCCGATGCGGATCAGATGTCCGTCGAGCGTGTCGATAATTTCGCAGACGGGCAGCGGGTCGGAACAGCCCTCGACAATCTCCTCCCAGACGTGCTGAGGAATGTCCGAGCTGCCGTTTTTGACCGTAATCTTGTTCAGCTTGTCCACCTCAACAAGACTGACCTTCTCCGTGCGGATCATTTCCCGCACTTCCTGAATAAGCCTCCGGTCCAGCTCCTGCACGTTCATAAGCCCGAATAAATCGCTTGAGAAGCGGTCCAGGCTCGTCTGCAGCATATAATAGCGGTCCTTGCTCTCGCGGACAATCTGCTCCGCATAGTCCCGGTCCTTCTCCGCCTTCTTCTGCTCGCTTATATCCCGGATGACGGTCATGGCGACATCCATGCCGATGTACGGAATGGGAATGGATACGACTTCGGCGTCGATGATCTGCCCGTCCAGCCGGATGATCTTGTGCTCGGCGATGCGGGTGGCTTCCTTGTTCTCGTAAACCGCGTTCAGCCGGGCCCGCACCTTGTCCTTGTAGTTCGGGTGGACGGTGTCGTAAATCGAGCGGCCGATCAAGCTGCAGGACGTTCCCGCTCCGAACAGATCCAGGCCGGCAGGATTGACGTAGTCAAATTTGTGGTCCCGGGTCAGAATCGTCGGTATCGGCGACAGTTCCACCAGGTGGCGGCTCAGCCTCTCGCTCTCCAGCAGGGCGGTTTCCGCCTGTTTGCGCGTCGTAATATCCTCGAAGAAAACGAGGAATGCCTCCGACCGGGCGTCGTAGATGGCGGTCGCGAGCATATCCACCACATTGCCGTCGCGCCGGGTAATGGCCAGATCGATAGGGGCGCTGGTCCCGCTTTCCCGGATGGCATGTTCCTCTTCGAAGAGCGTACCCGGCTGAAGCCAGTCCTGCGGCGCCGTGCCTATGATCTCCTCCGGGCATCCCGCACCCAGTACCCGGACCGCAGCGGGATTCACATAGATGACCTGCCCGTCTTTATAGAGCGCGATCGAAACCGGGGACAGCTCCACAAGACTGCGGTAGCGTTCTTCGCTGTCCCTGAGCGCCTGCTCCATCTGCTTGCGCACCGTAATATCCGTATGCACGTGAAGGGAGGAAAACGACAGTCCGTCGTAGATGCCCGTCACTTCCACGTCGATGACGCTCCCGTCGGAACGGACCATTTTGTATTCCAGCGGCGGAGCATACTCCTCCTGCGCCATCGCATTCGCGCGGCCTCGGGCCTGTTCCACATAATCCGGATGCATGAATTCGTAGATGCTCCGGCCGATGAAATCGCAGGGCAGCGCGGCTCCGAACAGCTCCAGTCCTGCGGGATTCGCATAAATAAACCGCTCGTCGCGGATCATCGTCAAGGGCTGGGGCAGCAGCTCGATCAGATGCCTGTACCGTTCTTCGTTCTCCATCAGCTCGCGCTCGATGAGCACTCTCTCCGTGATGTTCCGGGATACGATGATGATGCTTTCCACTTTCCCGCCGGCTCCCTGGACAGGGCTCGCCACACAGTCGAAATGCAGCTCTGAGCCGTTCGCGTGAATAAGCCGGCAGCGCGCCGTCCAGACGCAAGCCGATTCCGGCATTTCTTCCAGCTTAAGCCGGACAAGCTTCTCGTCTTCGGGATGCAGGATATCGTACAGCGACAAATCCGCCGCGGCCGCCCCGTCCAAACCGAGCCTGGCTTTATAAGAAGGAGACGTGTAGCGGAACTTTCCGTCCGTACCGACTACGGCCACAAGATCCGTCATGTTTTCCGCGATCAGACGGTACATGGCCTCGCTCTCTTTTAACGACTGCTCCGTCCGTTTATTCGGAGTGATGTCCCGGCACAGGACAAAAACTCCCGTAACCGCGTCGTTTACATACACGGGCACCATTTTTATATCCCAGTGGTACATGCGGCCTTCTTTATGGTGAGAGATCATTTCAAACGTCTGGGTCGTCCCCTGCACCACCTGCTCGAAATACACCGACAACCGCTTCAGGCTGTCCACGCCGAACAATTCGATAAGCGACATCGGGCTCGTGATATTGTGCCCGTTCCCCGTAATTTCCAGGGCGGCCGAATTGATATCCAGAACCTTCCCGTGCAGATCCAGCTCCACGATCACATCCGAATGATGTTCGAATAGAGAACGGTAGCGCTGCTCGCTTCTCAGCAGAGCTTCCTCCGCCGATTTGCGGGCCGTAATATCCAGCACCACACCGTCCAGACGGACAAACCGGCCGCCCGTTTCATCCAGTGTCGGAATCATCCGCACCTGTACCCACCGGATATCGCCGCAGGCGTGAACGATCCGGTATTCGCTGAAATCGGAAATCCCCTGTTTGACGTTATCACAAGCTACCCTGTACCGCTGAAAATCGTCCGGATGGATAATTCTTTCCCATGCTTGCTGGGTAGCGAAATATTCAGCCCGATAGCCGGTAATTTTGAACAGAGCTTCCGATGTGAAAGGAACGCGCTGGGACGAGTAATCGTACGACCAGGTGCCGACATCCACGGTATGCATGATTTTCAACAGCAGGCCGTACTTTTTGACAAGCACTTCATGATGTTTCCGTTTTTCCAGATTTCTTTTGTAAAGGATAAGAATGATTTGGACGGTCAGAAGAAGGATGCATACAACAGCGCCGATGATAAATTCATTCAAGATGTGTGTCTCCTTTATGCGTTGAAGAGTAAGCTAGGGGATGATGTGCGGCAGATGCGGTTGCCATGGAACAAGAAAGGCGCAAATTGGATTCAAACAGCTATTAGTTCGGAAAAAGCACGTTCCAGTCCTTCCCGATCCGTGCGTAAATGCGGATAAATTTGGTAATGAAGAAAATTTGTTTAGCGCTAAAGTTTTTATACCGCGAAGCATTGGTTTATAATATAGCTTATCCGGATCAGCATTTAAAGGAGATCTTGCAAATGAGCCCTGATTTTTATTCTCCCTCTTCCCGGCCCCCAGCCGGCGGAACGCCTGCCATGAGGCGTGTCTTGATTATGACCCCGGTCGAAGCCGAACGGGACGCCGTACTTCGCGGTCTGGCCGGAGCGCCCGGCTTCCGCGTGGAGCTCGCGGGCGTCGGACCCGTGGCCGCGGCTATCTCCACCACGACGGCGCTCGCCGCCGCCGAGTACGACCTCGTTGTAGCCGCCGGAATCGCCGGCGGCTTCGAGGGCCGGGCCGCGGTCGGCTCGCTCGTCGTGGCAAGCGAGATTCTCGCGGCCGATCTGGGCGCCGAGACGCCCGGGGGTTTCCTCAGCCTGGACGAGCTCGGCTTCGGCTCGGCCCGCGTGCCCGTCGACGCGGCGCTTGCCGGCCGCGTCGCCGAGGCTCTGGCGGCCGCCGGGCTGCCTGTAAGCACAGGTCCTGTGCTTACGGTCTCGACCGTGACCGGCACGGCGGAGCATACCCTGGAGCTTGCCGGGCGGGTGCCGGGCGCCGCCGCCGAGGGCATGGAAGGCTTCGGCGCGGCAAGCGCCGCCCTCGCCCGCGGCATCCCGTGCCTGGAGCTCCGTTCGGTCTCCAACGCGGTGGGGCCGCGCAACAAAGCGGCATGGCGAATTCCCGAAGCGCTCGCCATGCTGGAGAAAGCCAGTTCAGTCTTACCGGAGGTGCTGTTATGAAAATCGCGTTTTCCCCGTGTCCGAACGACACGTTCGTCTTTCACGCCTGGGTGCACGGGCTCGTCCCGGGCGCACCCGAACTCGATGTCCTGTATGCCGACATCGATGTTACCAACAGTCTGGCCGCCAGGCCCGGCGGACCGGAAGTGATGAAAATCTCTTACGCGGCCCTGCCCTGGGTCCTCTCGGACTACGCCCTGCTCCCTTGCGGCGGCGCTCTCGGCAGAGGCTGCGGGCCGCTCGTGCTGTCCCGGGACTCCGCCGATCCGGCGTCCCTCTCCGGCAAGCGCGTGGCCGTCCCGAGCGAACGCTCGACCGCGTACCTGCTGTTCCGGCTGTGGGCCGCCCAGCAGGTTCCGGGCGGCGTCGGCGAGATCGTCGTGATGCCTTTCCACGAGATCATGCCGGCCGTGCGGGACGGGAAGATCGACGCGGGCCTCGTCATTCACGAGGCGCGCTTCACTTACCCGTCCTACGGTCTCAGCCTGCTGGCCGATCTCGGCAGCTGGTGGGAGTCCGACACGGGACTCCCGATTCCGCTCGGCGCCATCATCGCGAAGCGGTCGATGGATCTGGAGGCGTTGGCGGGATGGGTCCGCTCTTCCGTGGAGTACGCGTGGGCCCATCCGGAAGCGTCTCAGGCTTACGTGCTCCAGCATGCGCAGGAAATGTCTCCCGAGGTCGCCAAGGCGCATATCGACCTGTATGTGAATTCGTTCACGGCGGATCTCGGCGAAGACGGCTATGGAGCGATCGAAGCTCTGCTCGGTAGGGCCGCGCAGGAAGGGCTGGTGCCTAAGTTCGATCTGAAGATGCTTCGCGGGTAGCGGGTTCCTGGCGTTAGTGCTGCGGCTGTTGTGTAGCGCTATGTAGGGATGTGTAGGTGTGTCTACTGCAAGGGTCGTAGCGCCCTCGTTAAGAGCCTGATCCCGGCAGCCTTGAGCTGCAACCGCGGGCACAGGAAGAACCCGGGAATAGGCGTGCGCCAACAGGCAGGTTCCTTTTATAAGCAGCCGGAATTCCGGCTGCTTTTCTTCGTTTACGGAATCGCCGGAATCCGGCGGTCGTTCATTTTATTGTTTTACCGCCTTGTAAAAGCATAAAAAAGAAGAAGCCCGCGTATAGCATGGCTTCTTCTTTTTTATGTCTATGTTTTCCGCTCGTGCCAGCCGCATCTCAGCCGGCTCTGTCGCTTATACCACAGGGAACCAACCCGGTGTATTTAGGATCGCGTTCCACAGAGGATCGGGAATGACCAGACGCTCCTGATCGTCTTTGGTCAGCGTCGTCTTGATCTCCGACTCGCGTCCGTCCGCGACTTTGCCGACCCAGTCCGGTTCCACGATCAGCTCGCGGCCCAGAGCGACCAGAGGCACGCCGGACTCCAAAGCTTTCAAAGCGTCGTCCGCCGTACGGATAGAGCCTACGCCCATCACGGGCGTTCTGCCGCCGACGGTTTCGAGGATGATCTCGATCCGCGGACGGTTATCGTCCAGCGTTCTCGGAGCCGACCAGAAATCCATCAGGGACACGTGGATATAATCCAGACCCTTGTCGGCCAGCGTATTTACGAGCTGAATGGAATCGTCCATGGAGATTCCGGGAGTCTCGGGTTCTTCCGGCGAGAAGCGATAGCCTACGGCGAACGGCTGTTTCGCATGCTCCGCCGCGACACGCTGCACTTCATCCACAACGGCAAGCGGGAAAGTCATCCGCTTGTTCACGTCTCCGCCCCAGCGGTCCTCACGGCGGTTGGAATGAGGAGAGAAGAACTGCTGAATGAGATAGCCGTTCGCTCCGTGAATTTCCACGCCGTCGTAGCCCGCTTCGATGGCGCGGCGGGTCGCTTCGCCGAAGTCGCGGATAATGCCTTCGATTTCGGCATCCGTCAGCGCTCTGGGCACGACGCTGCCTTCCTTCTCTTCCGCAACGGCGCTTGCGCTTACGATTTCGCCATTCGGCACCAGCTCCGGCGGACAGCTCCGGCCGCCGTGGAAAATTTGCAGGATGGCTTTGGCGCCCTGCCCCTTGATTGCCGAAGCGAGACGGGCCAGACTCGGGATCATCTCGTCGCGGTCTCCGGCGAACTCGCCGGGAAACCCTTTGCCGTTAGGCGTTACGTACGTGCAAGCCGTAATGACGAGACCCGCTCCATTGGATCTGCGCTCATAGTAGGCGATCTCCGCATCCGAAACGGTTCCGTCCTCGTGGGACGAAAAATTTGTCATCGGAGCCAGCACGATACGATTATCCAGCTCCACGCCGCTGGAGAGAGAGAAACTTTCGAATAAAGGGTTGAATTTACTGTTCATCTGGTTTTTCCTCCTCTATATCCAAACAAATTTTACAGGGTTAGCGTTCTCTATTTCTTTTGAACATATATTCATCCGAAGGTTAATCGGAAAACCAAGGAATGGTTAGTTCCGGTCACGACTGTTATTCTATTAGTAACAGTTATCGTTGTCAAGAGGCCTCTTTCCGCTTATTTTTGCAGCCGTACCTTTTTTCGGTCTATTCCGCCTGTTTCTCTGGGATTTAGCAGAAAAAGTGAACCTTATTTTTCCCTTCACGGATTTTTTATAGCCTGCTTGGCTTTGCTGCTTTTCATCCCTATTTTCGCCCCTCTTGCTTTCCGGACAAACTGTAACTATAATGATTACAAGATATTCAAAACCAACTCCCTGTTTGCTTCGTGCAAACGGTCCGAGATAGAAATTTGGAGGTTTTCCTACTATGAAAATTGAAATCTGGTCCGATTTTGCGTGTCCGTTCTGTTATATCGGCAAACGCCGGTTCGAGCAGGCGCTTGAACAATTTTCCCGCAAGAGCGAGCTTGAAGTGGTGTACCGCAGTTTCGAGTTGGACCCTAACTCTCCCCGGGACATCAGCCACGGCGTCCATGTGATGCTTTCCCAGAAATACGGGATGAGCGTCGAGCAGGCCAAAACGATGAATGCCAATGTGGTTGCGCAGGCGGAATCCGTCGGGCTCACCTACCGCATGGACACAATCGTCCTGACGAACACGTTCGACGCGCACCGTCTGGCTCATTTCGCGAACGCCCACGGCAAAATGCACGAGATGACCGAACGGCTGCTGAAAGCCTACTTCACGGATTCCCTTCATCTCGGTGATCATGCCGTACTGGCTTCCCTCGCGGAGGAAGTGGGACTCGACAAGGCCGCGGCCGAGCAAATGCTGGCGGGCGACCTGTATGCAAGCGAAGTGCGCGCCGACGAGCAGGAAGGCGCCGAGCTGGGCATAACCGGCGTTCCGTTCTTCGTGATCGACCGCAAATACGGCATTTCGGGCGCTCAGCCCGTTGAAGTTTTCGTGCAGGCTCTGGAGAAAGCGTACGCCGAATCCAAGCCTCTCACGATTTTGGGCGACGAAGGCGGCGCGGCTGACGGAGCCTGTGCCGACGGCGTGTGTACGCCTCCCGCGCGGGATAAGTAACCTTCTCCCGCTTCTCAACGAAAGGCCGTCCGGCAATGGACGGCCTTTGTGGCGTTCCGCGGCCGGTGTTCAGCGGCCGGCGCTGCGCTGCCGCTTCCGGTATGACCCTGGATGCGTGCCGGCGGACACAGCGGGAAGAACACCCGTCTGCGGTTAATTGACCGCCTTCATGCGAAGCAAAAAAACGCGAGCTCTGCGCGCGGGCAACAACCTCACGGCAAAGACACGGAACGTCCGGTGTCCCGTGTCTGCTTTTCATCCCCTCGTATCCTGCTTTTCTCATCCCGTCTGTTTTCCCCTGTCCTGCTTTTTCATCTCGTCCGCTGCCCCGTGCCCCGCTTTTCTCGCTTCATGCGTCAGACTTCACTCGCCCCCGCCTTCTTCATCCTCAAGCGTCGCGGAATAAATATTTTTGCCGTAGAAGATTTCGTCCATCTCCAGCGTCAGGCTTTCCGTTATTTCCTCCTGCTCCTCGGCAGTCAGCTTGTCCTTCGTGTAGCCGAACAAATAGTTGTTCAGATCGAATTCACGCAGTTTACATTTCGTGTGGAAAATATTTTCCTGGTATACGTTCACGTCGATCATATGATACTTATCCTTGATGGACTGCGGAATATAGTTCTGGATGGAGCTGATTTCGTGGTCGATAAACAATTTATGGCCGTTAATGTCCCGCGTAAAGCCGCGGACCCGGTAATCCATCGTAAAGATATCCGTGTCGAACGAATGGATCATATAGTTCAGCGCCTTTAGCGGAGAAATTTCGCCGCAAGTGGAGACGTCGATATCCGCACGGAACGTGGAAATACCTTCATCAGGGTGATACTCGGGATACGTATGGACCGTGATGTGGCTTTTATCGAGATGAGCCACAACGGCTTCCGGCAGGGGCCCCGGGGATTCCTCGAACGATTCCGTGGGTGCGGTATCGACCGGTCCTTCCGATACGAGCATCGTAACGCTGGAGCCCTGCGGCTCGTAATCCTGCTTGGCGATATTCAGGACGTGGGCGCCGATGATGTCGGACACGGTATTTAAAATTTTGGTCAGCCTCTCCGCGTTGTACTGCTCGTCGATATATTCGAGATACGCCTGCCGCTCTTCCCGGGTACGGGTGTAACAAATATCGTACATATTAAAACTCAATGACTTTGTAAGGTTATTAAAGCCATGGAGGGTGATCCGCTGCTCGGGTGTCAGTGCCATCATTGATTTCCCCCTATCCTCATTCAGGTTAAAAAAAGACTCTTTTTATTTTTACCCACTCTGCCCAATAAAAAACATGTCGAAAAAAGGGAGGAGCCGCCCCTCCGCAACTACAAAAAGACCGCCCTTGCGGGCAGCCTTTGTCACGAGCTTTATCCGGTCTTACTTAAATCCGGGAAGTCCGCGTTCCTTCAACCATTTTTCTTCGTAATAATCAAACACGTTGTTCTGCACAAGCGCTTTGCGCTGTGCCGCATACTCACGGCCAAGCTCCACGGATCGTTTGAGGACGGTTTCGACTTTAAGCCGGGTGATCGGCTCCGTAACCCCATGCTCCTGGACAAACGCGTACAAGGATTCCGCTTCATCCTGCCTGCCCGCCAGACTCCAGCCCATCGCTTCCTCGCATAAAATATGGGAAATGATCATTTTGTTGTGTCTATTCCCGGACTCATCGCGGAGATCATCCATCAGAAACGGCATGAAATCAATGGCGTTGATCCGTTCTCTGCCGATCACCTGGCTGAAATATTTCGAATAATACAGCACAAACAGATCCGTAAATTTTTCCGTGATTCCCTTCTTGTTGCCGATATATTTATCGAACAGATACGTTTCCGACTTCAGCAGCAGAAATTTAAGGCTCTCTTCCTTAACATTCGGAATGGTAAATAAAATATTCCAGTAATAATAAAGCGATTCGTACGGATCGGAAATCGTCTTGGCAAGCCTGCCGTCCGAGAAGATCAGCGTACCCAGTCCCATCGCCAGCGATAAAATACCGAACAGCGTTACGACCAGATGGTCGAAGCTGTTCTTAAGCAGCGTCAAGGCCAGAATACCCGTTACGAGGCTCATAACAGGCCCGAGAATGAAAATTACCGACTGCTTCTTGTTGTTCCGCTCATAAGAAGCTTCATCCCTGAAATCGGCCACATCCACCAGCACATTGCCGACATAATAAAAGTTCTTCCACGAAAAAATGATCTTTTTCTGCGGAATGGACAGAGTACAGGGCCCCAGACTGAATTTGATTACTTTTCTGCCCGTAATAAACGCCCCCAGAACATGACCCAGTTCGTGCACAAAAAGGGCGGCTCCGCCCGCGGCCACGAAAGACAAGAGGAAAACGACGATATTCAGAGCCATGCCGGGGCTCGCAACGGCAATTGCCGCAAGAACAACTAAACAGCCGATCAAAAACTTTACTTTTCCCTTCATTTCTCTCTCCTTTGAAGACCGGCAGACTTTGCGCCGAACGCTCCCTGCCGTTTTGTTAAAAAGTTGTGTCAGGTTTATTTTACCTCATAAAATAAAAAGTTAAAAACACAAAGAGGCACATCCGCTTGAACGAATGTGCCTGACATGCCGGATACCCTCTATTTAACCGGTGCCGCGTCGTAGTCTTCTTTTAAAATCGCGTAGATTTCCAGATCGACAATTCCTTTGCCCGACCATAATGCGGCCTGCCGAAGCGTTCCTTCTTTGCGGAAGCCGTTCTTGATCAGCACCTTCTTGGAAGCATCGTTCGCCGGCATCACCTCGGCCTGAATCCGGTTTACCTCCGCTTCCGTAAACAGATAGGCGGTCAGCAGCCGGACGGCTTCGGTAGCGATTCCCATGCCCCAACAATCTTCGGCCAGGAAATAGCCGATCGTCACCCTATCGACTTTCTGGTTGAAATCGAAAGCTTCCGCGATTCCCGTCAGCCTGCCGTCCTCTTTCCGGAAAATCCCCCATTTGATTCTCGATTTTTTGCCGAAATCTCTCTCGAAATGGCCGATCATCGAACGGACCGTCTCTTTGTTATGCTTGGGGATAATGCCGCAGTGCCGGAATACTTCCTCGTTGTCGTATATGCCGAACACCTCGTCGAGGTTGTCTTCTCCGATTTTTGTCAGCACCAGCCTGGAGGTTTCCAGAACAGGAAGCTGCGCAAATACAGCTTGAATGTTCATACCACACCTTCTCACAGCGGAATAAGTTAATCTTTGAGCCGGACGGGAATATACAGATCCACCTTCGCTTTGCCTTCCGGGTCCCGGAGCGGGTCGTTCATACAGAACTCCAGGCCGTACCTGTCGTCCGCTTCGTATCCGCTTCCCGGCAGCCAGTTACCGTACAAGTTTGCGTAAGCGAGCGCAAGCTTGTCCACGGTATCGTAAAAAGCGTACCGGCCGTACAGCCCGCCCTTCAGCTTTTTGAAGCTCACCTCGGTGTGGCCTTCCCGCTCGAAATCGGGCGGCAGCGTGACGCAGGCATCGTAGCGGCAGGCAAATTCGTCCACGAGAGACGGGTCGTCCAGCGAAATCCCGATGAATTGCTGGCGCTCCGGGGTGAGTCCGTTCCGGCCGGCCCAGCTTCCGAGCTTCTCCCAGGCCCGCCCCGTCTCCAGGTAGCTTCCCGTATGCCGAACGAAGGCTACTTCCAAATCCGGCAGTTCTTTCAGCGTGACATTCATGCTCCAAATCCTCCTCAGAAAGTGATTTCCGTTACCGGCACTTTCATCATACTCGCTGGTGGAGGAGGGTTCTTCCCGCTTCTTGCGGTCTCCTAACGAAAAATTGCGGTCTTGAAGTTCTCTGCGAAGTTCACTCGGAGATTTCCCGTGCTGCCTTTTGAACACGCCGTTAAAAGTCGATAAAGACTCAAACCCGCAGGAATGCGCGATATCCAGCACCGTCCTGTCGGTATCCTTCAGAAGCCGGACGGCGTTCTCCAGACGGTTGCGGGTCACGTAAGCGGCCGGAGTTACGCCTGTCACGGCGGCAAAAATGCGGGAGAAATGGTATTTGGAAAAGTTCGATACGCCCGCCAGCGTGTCCAGATCGAGTTTGCGCGAGCTGTTTTCCTCGATGTAGGCGATCACTTTGCCGATGCGGTCGGCATATTCGTGCTTCATGGTATGCTTCGTCCTTTCGGGCGGAATCTTGGCACGGCCGGTTCGGACCGTGCAGTCTCGGCGCGGGGTCGGCCGGAGCCAACAAGTCGGGCCGGGACCGCCAAAGTGCCTAGAGAGCGTCTTACAGCGCTGCGGTCAGGAAGAGCCGCTCGCCAAGATGCGCTGTCCGGCAGGCCAGGCTTTACGGCACAGCGAGTGCCGAGGCGGGCCTCCTCGCGTCAGGCCGGGTCGTCCCGGAACGGCGCCTCGAACGCCTCGACTTCGTCTCTCGCCGGAAGCGAGGTCTGCGCGCCGAACCGCGTCACCGTCAGCGCCCCGACCTTCGAGGCGAACCGGACCGCTTCCTCCAGCGGCGCCCCTTCGCTCCACCGGACAGCCAGTCCCGCGTTGAAGGAATCGCCCGCAGCGGTCGTATCGGCGGCATCCACCCGGTAAGCCGGATCCGCTCCCTGCTTCCCGTCCAGGTCGTAGAGCACGCCCTTTCCGCCGCAGGTTACGACGACGCCCGCTCCGCCCGTCCTCTCTTTAAGCTGCCTTATGCTCTCAGAGACGGTTCTACCGTCCTGCGCAGAGGCATCCGGAGAGGCATCCGCAGCGCCGCCCGTCAGAATAAGCGCCTCCGTCTCGTTAGGCGTGATCAGATCGATCTGCCTCAGCAGAGAGAGCGGAAGCTCCGCAGCGGGCGCCGGATCAAGAATGACTTTCACGCCATGACGATGCGCGATTTCCACTGCTCTGCGGACGGATTCCAGAGGAATCTCCAGCTGGACGAGCAGAACGTCCGCACCGCGGATCGCTTCCTCGGCCTGCGATACCCGCTCCGGGGTCAGGGCGGCATTGGCTCCGGGCACGACGACGATGCTGTTGTCCCCGCCGCCCTGCACCTGGATCAGCGCGACGCCGGACGAAGTCTCTTCCGCCGTGGCAACGAAGGCGGTGTCGATGCCTTCCCCGCGCAGGCCTTCGAGCATCTGCGCGCCGAAGGTGTCGCCGCCTACGCAGCCAATCATGGACACCTGCGCGCCCAGTCTCGCTGCAGCGACCGCCTGATTGGCGCCTTTTCCGCCGGGGATCATGCGGAACTGCCGTCCCATTACCGTCTCACCGGGAACCGGCAGACGTTCAGCCGTAACGACCAGATCCATATTGATGCTTCCCGCGACCGCAATTTTGGCCGGTCTGTTCATGTTAAAGCTCCCCTTTCGTACACCGCCTGTATTAGATACAGTGTATCACGCCTGCCGGGAGGATTGCTTGACGGCATCCTTACGTGTTTTGCCGCCGATCCTGCAAGAACCGAAGTCTTCCCTCTTTACAGATAGTTGCCCCCGATGCAAAATATGGATATAGGTGATCCAAGCCTAAAATCCTTGTAGGAGTGATCGAATGTCCAAGAAGATCCTGATCATTGCAGGCGATGCAGTCGAGGCTTTAGAGGTGTATTACCCGTACTACCGCGTGCTGGAAGAGGGCTATGAAGCGGTTCTCGCGTCTCCCCAGCAGAAAGTGCTTAAAACCGTCATCCACGACTTCGAGGGCTGGGACACCTACACGGAGAAGCCCGGTTACCTGCTCGAATCCCACATTTCATTCGATGAGGTCAATCCGGCCGAGTTCGACGCTCTGATCATCCCCGGCGGCCGTGCGCCCGAATATATCCGGCTCGATCCGAACATTCCCCGCATCGTGGGCCACTTCTTCGAAGAAGGCAAGCCGGTCGGGGCTATCTGTCATGCCGCTCTCGTACTTGCGGCTCTAAAAAACAACAAATATTTCGAGGGTCGCACCCTGACCGCCTACACAGCCTGCCGGTTCGATGTGGAGAGCCTCGGGGCGAACTACACGGAAGAAACGCTGCACGTGGACGGAAACCTCGTCTCCGGGCATGCCTGGCCGGATCTGCCTGGTTTTATGCGCGAATTTCTGAAGCTCGTGAAAAGCTGACCGGACTTATTAACATCCTTGATAGTTCATGCAAAAAGACCTGCCGGAGCAAATGCTCCGGCAGGTCTTTTACGCACACCCAAACGTCCATAAGACGGCGAAAAATTTAAAAATCCTCGGCCTATTTCCCCAGCAGCCCCGCCTGCATCAAATAATCCTTCGCGGTCTGTTCCGCCGACGCTCCCTGAACGTTCACCTTGTAGTTCATTTCGCGCATCTCGTCGTCGCTGATCTTCCCGCCCAGCTTGTTCAGAACTCCGCGCAGCTCCGGATGCTCTTCCAGTGTCTTCGTTCGCAGCACGGGCGCGCCCTGATACGGCGGGAACAAATGCTTGTCGTCCTCCAGCATCGTCAGATTATACTGCTTCAGTTCACTGTCGGTGGAGTACGCGTCCACTAGATTGATATCGCCGGACTGCACGGCTTGATAGCGGATTTTCGGCTCCATCTTTTTGACGTCCGCGAACTGGAGACCGTACAGCTTCTGAATGCCCCGATACCCGTCTTCGCGGTCGGAAAATTCCAGCGTAAAGCCGGGCTTAATCGTCTGCCGCTCGTTTTGCAGATCGGAAATGGTCTTCAGCCCGCGCTCTTCCGCAAGCTGTGCGGGCACCGCCAGCGCATAGGTGTTGTTGTACGCCATCGGCGTCAGCATTTCCATACCGAATTTACTCAGCATGCCGGCTTTCGCCTGTTCGTACACCTGCTTGCTGTCGGTGCTGACCGGTGTTTCCTTCAAAAACTCGGAAATGGCGGTTCCCGTAAACTCCGGGTAAATGTCGATTTCGCCAGCCTTCAGCGCGTTGAAAACAAACGACGTTTTCCCTAAGCCCGGCTTAAGCTCGACCTTCAAATCCGTATCCTGCTCGATGAGCTGCTTGTACATCTGGATGAGAATCTCCGGCTCGGAGCCGAGCTTGCCCGCGATCACGAGATTCTTGTCCTTCCCACCCGTGAAGTACGGGACCAGCAGCAGAAGGAGCACGACCAGGACGGCCGCCCCGGCTGCCGGCACGAAGCGCCGGAACGACATGCGCTCGAACGCCCTCAGCAGCAGATCGAACAAGATGGCCAGAAGCGCCGCCGGAACCGCGCCCAGAATGATGAGCGCCGAATCGTTCCGGTCGATGCCGAGCAGGATGAGATCGCCGAGACCGCCCGCTCCGATGAGGGCGGCCAGTGTCGCCGTGCTGATGATGAGCACGGTGGCCGTGCGGATGCCGGCCAGAATGACGGGAAGCGCGAGCGGCAGCTCCACTTTGAACAGACGCCTGCGGCTGTTCATCCCCATCGCTCTGGACGCTTCGATGAGCGAGGCGTCCACCTCTTTGATCCCCGTATACGTGTTGCGGAGAATGGGAAGCAGCGCGTAGATGACGAGCGCGATTACCGCCGGCACCCGTCCGATTCCGAACAGCGGAATGAGCATGCCGAGCAGCGCCAGCGACGGAATCGTCTGCAGGACGGCCGCGATGCCGATAATTCCTTCCGCTCCGCGGGTTTTCCGGGTGAGGTAAATGCCGAGCGGAACCGAAATAAGGACGGCGAAAAACAAGGCGATGACGGACAGCACGATATGGTCCGCCACGGCGCCGAGAAGCTGGGACTGCCTCTCGCGGAAAACCTCGGCCAGCGTATTCATGTCCGCGCCCCCTCCTTCAGCCGCCCGGCCATGAACTTCAGCAGCGCCTGCCGCGAGACGGAGCCCACGATCACGCCGGCCTTCTCGACGGCGAGCACCTCTTCGTCGGCAAGCAGCTGCATGGCCGCTTCCAGCGGCACTTCCGCCTTGGCGATAGCCGCGGGACGGGTCGGGAAATCGGACGGGCCGATTTCCAGCAGCACATCTTCCAGCGTCAACCGGCTGCCGAAGAGCCCCTTCTGCCCGCCGACGAACTGTTCCACAAACGCGCTGGCGGGATTTTGTAAAAACCCCTGCGGGGTGTCCAGCTGGACGATCTCGCCTTCGTTCATGAGGCAGATCCGGTCACCCAGCTTCATCGCTTCCTGCATATCGTGGGTGACGAACACGATCGTCTTCTTGATCCGCTGCTGGAGCTCCAGCAGCTCGTTCTGCAGCTTCTCCCGGCTGAGCGGGTCCAGCGCGCTGAACGGTTCGTCCATCAGCACGATCTGCGGGTCCGCGGCCAGAGCGCGGACAACCCCTACCCGCTGCTGCTGTCCGCCGGAAAGCTCCTTCGGCTTGCGGGAGCGGTAAGTTTTAGGCTCGAGTCCCACCATATCGAGCAGCTCGTCCACGCGGGCGCGTATTTTCGCGCGATCCCATTTGCGCATTTCCGGCACGATGGCGATATTCTCTTCGATCGTCATATGCGGAAACAGCGCGATCTGCTGAAGCACATAGCCGATGTTCCAGCGAAGCTCGTGGATATCGTATTCGCTTACTTTGCGCCCGTTGATCCACAGCGTTCCCCCGGACAGCGGGATAAGCCGGTTGATCATTTTCAGCGTCGTCGTTTTCCCGCACCCGCTGGGCCCGATAAATACGAAAAATTCCCCTTCGTTAATTTCCAGATTCAGATCGTTTACGGCTACCGTATCGTCCGCGTAACGTTTAGAGACGTTCTCGAAACGGATCATAATTTTCTCCTCTGCGCCACTGACTTTTATTGGCCCCTGTGTACCTATCTCTCTTTATAATAGCCTTGCGGGCAAAAAATGAATCTGCGAAAAAAACCTTGCTAGGCATAGAGGCCCGTCAAGGTTTTGAGAAGAGGTTATCCGGCATGCAGGTAAGACTTCACGTCTTTGCCCGCGTAAGCTTTCCAAATGATCAGGTTGTAAGGGTAGATTCGTCCGGTCCTGCCTGATCCGCTCGAACATCCGGTACAAGCATCGCGCCGCTACAGTCAGTCAGGCACCTAAATGTGAGGCCGCCGCGGCCGGTGCCGCTTTTGCACTCTCCCTGTTTTAAACAGACACGTATTCCGACAGACCATGCTCCAGCAGCTCATCCTCCGAGATCACTTTGAAGCCTTCTTTGCGGAGCAATGCCGCCGTGACTCCCTCGCCGGAAATTTTGGTTCCGTTAAAAGCCCCGTTGTAAATGGCCCGGCTGCCGCAGGAAGGGCTGTTTTCTTTGAGCACGACTACGGTCGCGCCGACCTTGCAGGCAAGCTCCAGTGTTTTAAAAGCTCCGCTCGCGTAAAGCCCAGTTACATCGTTCCCGGACCGGTCGACCACCTTCGCTCCGCCGGCAAGCACGTCCTCGCCCGTACCTCCGGTAATTTCAGCCGGTTCGCGCGGAGTCGTGAATCCGCCCAGCAGCTCCGGACAGACCATCATGGCCTTGCCTTCGCCGACTAATTCGGAGATCATCTCCACCAGACTGTGTGTCGCGTTATACCGGCATTCCAGTCCGGCCAAGCAAGAACTGACAAGTATCATTCAGACTGACATCCTTTATCCGCAAAGTTTATAGACCGCTACGGAAAGTGTAGCACCGCCGGTTTCGTCTGACAACAATACGCACTCGCAAGTCTTCATGCGATTGACCGCGGTCGTGCCGCTTCCCGGGTAATGAGCCAGCTCATTCGAAACTAAAAAAAACGTCCGCCCCTTTACGCAAGAGAAACGGACGATTTCTACGCGGGAAGAAGAACAGTGAAGACCGTTCCCTTGCCGGGTTCGCTATGCACCCCGATGCTCCCTCCGTGCAGCAGAACGTTCTGCTCCGCGATGGCAAGACCGAGACCCGTGCCGCCGCTCGGGCGGGTCCGGGAATGGTCGGCGCGGTAGAACCGGTTAATCGTGTTCGGCATCACCTGCATGGGGCAGTGGCTTTCCGGGCTGTTCCGCACGGCGGACGAAATGAGGCTGGCCGCTTTGGGCGACGCCGAATTTCTCGGCACCGCCTACCGGCTGCTCGGAGGAGCGGTCGCCAACATCGCGGCGCTCGTGTTTATGACGGCGATTTCCTATTTCAAGCCGCTGGGTAAAATCCGTAAAACGGCGCGTAAAAGCTAAGCCGGCTGCGCTGCGCTGCCTACGGCTTACGGCGCGCGCCCGCCATCAGGCGGGACCGGGATACTGCACGCTGAGTTCCGCGATGAGCTCCCGGATGGCGGCTACGAGAGCCGCCGGCTGCTCCACACGCGCCTCCTTGCCGAAGCTCACAAAAAATCGGGCGGCCCAAGGGATGAAATCCGGCCGGATCATCCGGCTGATCGTTCCGGTCCCGTCCTCGTACACGGTCAACCCTTCGGCCATCCAGGTTTCCGTGCTGCACCGGCGGACGCCTTCCTTATCGAGCAAAACGTGTAAAGGAGAGGCCCCCTCTTCATCGGAGAGCGACAGATAGTCTTGGACGGTAAGCTTGTCATAGTTCCGCTTACCGCTCTGATCCTCCACTGGCTCGATGGCGGTAATCCGGTCTACGCGGAACACACGGATCGCGGATCGCTCGAAGCAGTAGGCCGGACAGTACCATAAGCCGTTCGTCGCATAGATGCCGATGGGCTGGATTTTTCTGGAGACGATATCCGTATTGGCGTCATACCGGATCCGGATGATCCGCTGCTCCACCGCCTGTTCCAGAAGCCCGGCCAGATGAGGCGCTTCCACATGCCGCTGCGGGGTCCAGAACGTGAAACGCGTCCGGAGTCCGTTAATCCGCTGCCGGGTTTCCTCCGGGAGATAGTGGGTAAACTTTTTCAGTGCGGAGAGCGATTCCGGCTGAAAAGGCAGGTCGGCATAATCGCGCAGCGACTGGTAAGCGAAAAACATCGCGACCGCTTCATTTTCCGAAAATAAAATGGGCGGCAGCGTTTTCTCCCTCAGCATCTGATATCCCCCGGCCGCTCCCGGCTCGGAATATAAGGGAAGACCGGCTTCGGTCAACTCCTGCAGGTCCCGGAGGATGGTCCTTTTGGAAACACCGAACTCCTGTGCCAGTTCGCCTGCCGTAAACCTCCGCTTCGTATTGAGCGTAATCATCAGTTCGATCTGTCTTCGGGATTTGGACAATGACCTGGGCTCCTTGCTTTTGATTTGGTTCCAGACAGCATCAAGAATTGCTTCTAGTATACCTCACAAACGTTGACAATCCTTGTCACCATTCCATGATAAGTTGATTACAGGTCGTTGAATCAGGAAAGGGGCAAGTCATGGAACTGCTTAAAGATTTATATAGTCCATCTTTTTTCGAGCGTTTTATTAACCTTGTTAAAGAAAAATATCCCTCATTTGACGGGGACCGCTTCCGCGTCTCCATTTATGACGGGAACTGGGATACGGAGGCGTTCAAGCAGCGGATGCGGCATATTACATGCTCGCTTACGGAGACGCTCCCTTCCTCTTATCCCGAGGCGCTGGAAGTCTTGACGGCCGTCGCGCCGCAGTGCAGGGGAGTCGAGTATTTGTTCTTCCCCGACTTCATCGAGCTTAACGGTCTCGGTTCGTACGAGCTGTCTATGGAATTTTTGCAAACATTCACTCCTTACTCCAGCTCCGAATTTGCCGTCCGTCCTTTTTTGCTGCGGGAACCGGGGCTTACCCTGGAACATATGAAGCGGTGGGCGCGCCACGAGAACGAGCATGTCCGGCGTCTGGCCAGCGAAGGCTGCAGACCCCGTCTGCCGTGGGCTTCCAATCTGCCCGCCTTGCGGGAAGACCCTCGTCCGATTCTTCCGATTCTCGAAACGCTGAAGGAAGACCCGTCGGAATACGTGAGGAAGAGCGTGGCCAACAATCTCAACGACATATCCAAGGACCACCCCGAACTCGTGTTGGAGCTTGCCAAGGGCTGGTATGGTAAAAACCCGGCCACCAACTGGATCGTGAAGCACGGCTGCCGCTCGCTGCTGAGAAAAGGCGATTCCCGTGCGCTCTCCCTGTTCGGGTATGAAGAGATCCGGAACATCTCGGTTCATGCTCTGGACGTGATAACCGGAAGCATAGCGGAGGGAGAGAATCTGGAGTTTTCTTTCCGGCTTGTGAACGAATCGGAAGATGTACAGGCCCTGCGGGTGGATTATGAAATCGGGTACCGGAAGAAAAACGGGATGCTTGCGCCGAAACGTTTCAAGCTGACTGAGAAGCCGTTCGGACCGGGCGCTCATCCCCTTGCCAAACGGCATTCGTTCAAGCTTCTGACGACCCGCACGTATTACGCCGGTGAACACGAGGTCCGCATTCTCGTTAACGGGACCCCGATGGCCGCGGTGTCGTTTGAATTTACGGAGTAACGCGATGCGGCTGCTTTCCGCCTGATGCGACTGCAGTCCCCCGCTTCCTTTTCCGGCGGGTCTAAGCTGCCGTTTGCCGGTAGTTATCCCGATTAGCAAAAGGCTCAAGCCGTCTCCTCCGGAGGCGGCCTGAGCCTTTATTTCCGTTTTCCCGCCGGAAAGCAAAAAAACCTTTCCGCAGCACCGGCGCCATTCTCACAAGGCACACATTTACGGAAAGGATGGTTTTGTATGGTTAGTGGATGAGAGTGTCCCGGCACGTATGGTGCTACTTCGGAATCGGAACGGTTGCGGCTCTGCGTTCCGGTTTATTTAAACCAGCCCTTCTCCTTGAAGCGGGTGATGGCTTCGATCCGGTTGCTCACGTCCAGCTTGTCGAGGATCACCGAGATGTAATTGCGGACCGTCCCGGTCGTAATGTACATCTGGCTGGCGATTTCTTTCGTATTCTTGCCGTCGGCGATGAGAAGCAGCACTTCCTTCTCCCGCTCCGTCAGCGGATTCTCCTCGCTGTAGGCTTCGTCTACGAGCTCCGAGGCGTAGAGCCGCCGGCCCGCCATCACACTGCGGATGGAATCCGCCAGCTCCTCGCTGGGGCTGTCCTTGAGCAGATAGCCGTTCACGCCGGCCTTCATGGCGCGCTCGAAATAGCCGGAGCGGGCGAACGTCGTCAGGATGATGACCTTGCAGCCGGAGCCTTTCAGCTCCTCGGCCGCATCCAGCCCGCTCTTCGCCGGCATCTCGATGTCCATGATGCAGACGTCCGGCTTGTGCTCGTGCACGAGCTTCAGCGCATCTTCGCCGTTGCCCGCAACGCCCACAACGGTCATATCTTCCTCCAGATTAAGCAGGGAAGCTAGCGCGCCCAGCAGCATCCGCTGGTCCTCGGCGATCACAATGCGAATCATTTCCCCGCCTCCTTTGCCGGTTGTTTCAAAACGATCGGAATTTTAATGACGACCGTGGTCCCTCCGTCGGAGAGAATTTCCAGCGTGCCGTTAATAAATTCCAGACGTTCTTTCATCCCGCGCAGCCCGTTCCCGCGGAAATAATCGAACTGCTCCGCCCGGCCGTTCCCGTTGTCCTTCACCTTGACGACGAGGTCCGTCCGCGACGGTTCGATCACAATCGTGCAGGCCGTCGCACCGCTGTGCTTGACCACGTTGGTGACCGCTTCTTTAAGGCACATGCTGACGACATTCTCCGTCATCAGCGAAGTATCGATCTGCTTCGGGTCGCCTTCCAGCTTGAAAGCTATCTGCGCCGCTTTCAAAATCTGCTTGACCCGGAACATTTCCTCGGCGACCCGCGTGCTGCGCATGTTGGTCACCATTTCGCGCACTTCCTTCAGCGCGCTCCGCGCCGTCTGCCGCACATCGTTAATCTCGGCCCGCGCCTGGCTCGGGTTCTTGGCGATGAGCTTGCCCGCCAGATCGCTCTTGAGCCCGATCAGGGAAAGCTTTTGCCCGAGCGTGTCATGCAGGTCCCGGGCGATCCTCTGACGCTCCTCCAGCTTGACCAGCTCGTCAATCCGCTTGTTCGCGTCCTCCAGCTGCTCCTGCAGCTTATCCCGTTTGTTCTTCGTATACGTATTGACCGGAAGCAGAATCACCCCGATCAGGGAGATCAGCACGAACGGAAGCTGCGTAATGAAGATCGGATTTTGCGTGACGAAACCGAAATTGATCGTAGCGATCGTGCTTACCAGATGAATGGTATAGAAGGTAAAGAAGCCGATCTTGTTCTGGATATTCCCGATAAAAAAAGCGAGAAACAGCGAAAAATACACGTACCCGAACAGAAGCGTCATCGCGATCGAAACGACAATCTGCACGCTCGTCCAGAAATACACAAGCCACCCCTTCGATACGACGGACAGCACATAGCAGCTGAAAAACACAATGATCATGCCGATGCCGAAGGCGTTCTTGAGGGTGGAGCCCGAACTGAATATGAAATAAAAAGGAAGGATGTAAAAGACTACCCACACGTAAGGACTGAGACCGGTGTTTTTCTGAAAAATTCGAATCCAATTCTGCATGGTCTCTTCACCTTTTCTGCGGCGCCGTTTTACATCCATTTTAGCATAAACCGTTAAGTTTGGGACTATTCGCCCTGGAAACCCGGTTTCGGATTTTTCAGGACATCGCTTGCGGCTCCCGGCCTGCGGAGCACATGTTTGACATCTTTAAAGCTTACAAACGTCTTCCCTTTCTCGTCCCACAGACGGAAGCGGAGAGACTGAAGGCTCGTACGGAGCGTAATGGTCGTCGCTTTTTGCAAAGGAGGCGTTGAATTGTGCGCTTTTTCCAGGTTGTAATTCGGCACTCTCGGACTCAGATGATGAACATGATGGTAGCCGATGTTGCCTGTGATCCACTGCAAAACTTTCGGAAGCTGGTAGTAAGAGCTGCCGTCAACGGCCGCTTTTACGTAGCTCCACTCGTCTTCTTTCTCGAAGTAGGAATCCTCGAACTGATGCTGCACATAGAAGAGCCAGATGCCGAGCAGTCCCGATACGAAGAATACCGGCGCCTGCACGAGCACGAACGCCTGCCAGCCGATCAGCCAGCACATCAGCGCGTACAGCAGCACGATGGATACGTTGATCACATACGTGTTGATGCGTTCCTTGCGCTTCGCTTTCTTGCGGTTGAAACGGTACTGGATTAGAAAGACGGCTATCGGCCCGAGGCCGAACATAACCAGCGGATTGCGGTAGATGCGGTAAGCGGCTTTACGGAACCATGGAGATGCGGCGTATTCTTCTACGGTCAGCACCCACATGTCTCCGGTGCCGCGCTTGTCGAGATTGCTGCTAGTGGCATGATGCACGGAGTGGCTGTATTTCCACTGCTCGTAAGGACACAGCGTCAGAATGCCGGTAATCGTGCCGAGAATATCGTTGGCCCGGCGGCTTTTAAAGAATGACTGATGACAGCAGTCGTGAAATATGATGAACGTCCGGATGACAAATCCGGCTGTGAGTAAAGCGAGAGGGAGCGTGAGCCAGTACGAGACGGCAAGGCTTGCATAAGCCGCGTACCACAGCAGGAGGAGAGGCACAATCGTGTTGAAAACCTGCCGGATGCTTGATCTTGTATCGGTCTTTTCGTAGGGGGCGACATCTTTTTTCAAATTCATAACTTTCGTTTGAGACATTAGTATGTGTCCTCCTCGTTCTGACGCGGGGCTAAATCCCTGGCATCAGCGCGCTATTCTACCTTCATTATAAAGAGAACCGCTTGCGCGCAGTAGTCATAAACGTCATGAGGGCACATGACAAATGTCATATAGGGCGGAGGGAAAAAGGTCGGCGGAAACGACCTGACAGCCGGTCTCAAGGAAAAGGCGCCGAATCGGCGAGAGGGGGAAGTATTGCCAGGGGAAACCGGAGAGACAGCGAAGGACGGAAGCGGGCGGAAACGGCGGGGCCCGGGTCAGTAAAAATCCGACCGGTTCTCTTCGTCCGCTATGTCTTGAACCTCTTCGGGCGTGATTATCATGACGGCGTATCCGTCTTCGTTCTGTTTCTTCAGGGCCCGTTCTTTCATAAAACGGGGACTCCCCTCGCCCGCTTCTTCGTCATAAAAAAGAAGAAGGCCGTCCGTTTTGCGCAGGAGAAGATCGTCCCGGGCCTGCAGCTGCCACACGCCGGCATACGGCTGCTTGCTGACGGCTCCGTAGAAATCCACATCCTTCAGGATGCCGCGGTAAAACTCCTGCTTGTCTTCCTTCCACTTCTCTTCCGGGTTGGCGTAGGCGGTCAGAATCGAAAGCTTCAGCTGCGGATACTCCTTCTTGAGTCCGATCACGACCTCGCACGCCCACAGATCCACCCCGTACTGCCCCGGCGTGATCACCCATTCCAACCCATCTTCGATGAGCGGGACAAGCCGGCCCGCGATCGCTTTTTTAATATACTCAATGCCTTCGTGCTTTTCGTTAAAAATGTTCAGCTCATGCGCCCGGTAGCCGGTCACGAGAAGGTTTTTCAACTGCGGACACTCCTTCGGTGCGGGTGATAACGTACATCTTCCAATATACACGAAATGAAGAGTATACGCCCGGGGAAGGTTGGGCCGTGCATGTCTGTGATTAAATCGACACCAAAACACTAGATCATGTGATAAATTAAATAAAAACATCTATATGTAGTGTTTTCGGTCTAAGAAGGTGAAAATTCGCAATCTGAACGGGAGACCTCTTACCGGTAAAAACCTGCTGTTTTCGGAAGGGAGACATTTACATGTCGTTGTTAGGCAGGCCGAACCAGAGCAACACCGATGCCTTGCTGGAGGAAATAAAAAAATGGGGAGACGCCATCATGGAAGGCAGCGATGCTGATCTTCTGCGCGAGAATGCCAATCTGAACGGAGAGAGTTTCTCGGGGAAAATGAGCAAGTTCGGGAGCGAGTATGCCAGATGGTACGCCCGGCGATTTACGATGCCTGCGGTTCTGGTACAAGCTGTAGACGCCAATTATTTGTATGTGCACGATCTGGACCAGTACGTTCTCGGGACGACCAATTGCATTTTTATTCCGTTCGCCAAACTGCTTCGGCGGGGATTTGACACGGGCAGCGGCAGCGTGCGGCCGCCAAACTCAATCTCGTCGGCGATGGCGCTCGTCGCCATCATCTTCCAATCGCAGCAGAACGCCCAGTACGGCGGTGTTTCCGCCAATAAGCTCGATCACGACCTTGCTCCTTATGTGGCCAAGTCGTTTGCCAAACATTTCAGGAAGGCGCTGCGTTATTTCGGCGAAAACGAACCGGTAGACGACGAACGGGGCATCTCGATGAGCCGGGCGGATTTGCGGCTATTATGCCCCGAATCTTATCGTTATGCGCTTGAAGAGACCGAACAGGAAACGATGCAGGGCGCAGAGAGTCTGATTCATAACCTGAACACCATGTCCAGCCGCGCAGGCGGACAAATCCCGTTTACCAGCATCAATTACGGGACCTGTACTTCCCCCGAAGGGCAGTTGGTCATTCGGTCCGTTTTAACGGCTACGATAAGAGGACTCGGGCACGGGGAGACACCGATTTTTCCTATTCAGATCTTCAAATGCAAGAAGGGCGTAAATCTGGAGCCCGGGGCCCCGAACTATTCCCTCTTCCTGAAAGCGGCTGAATGCTCGTCGCGAAGGCTGTATCCGAATTTCGCCAATCTGGATGCCCCGCTCAATCTGGAACACTACGACCCGGCCGATCCCGATACGGAGTTCGCCACTATGGGCTGCCGTACCCGGGTTGTCGCCGACCGCTTCGGCCGGAACCGTTTGTCCGGCAAAGGAAATCTGTCTTTCAATACGCTGAATCTGGTGAAGCCGGGCATTGAGTACGGCATCGTTTCGGGTCGTCGCAGTAAGGCGGATGAAGCGGGCTTTTACCGCAAACTCACTCGTCAACTCGAGATTGCCCTTGACGGATTGCTGCACCGTTTCGGCATTCAAGCCGCCCAGAAGACTAAAGCATCGGATTTCATGATGCGGGAAGGAGTCTGGGAAGGCGGGGAACAGCTTGATCCCGACGAACCCGTAGGCGACCTGCTCAAACATGGCAGCCTGTCTATCGGGTTCATCGGTCTAGCCGAATGCATGAAAGCGATGTACGGCTCTCACCACGGTGAAACCCCGCAGGTGTACGCCAAAGCAATCGAGCTGATCCGTTATCTGCGTAATTTCTGCGATGCCAAAAGCGAGGCGCTGAACATCAACCTTACGCTATTCGCGACTCCTGCCGAAGGATTGTCCGGCAAGTTCACCAAGCGGGACCGGGAAACTTACGGCTGCCTGCCCGGTGTCACCGACCGTGAATATTACACGAATTCTTTTCATATTCCGGTATATCATCCGATGACATCGGCGGAAAAGATCAGTCTGGAAGCCCCGTTCCATGAGTTATGCAACGCCGGAGCCATCACCTACGTGGAACTGAACGGGAATGCCCGCAATAACCTGCCCGCCTTTGTCAAAATCATTAAGTTTGCGCTTTCCCGGCAGGTCAGCTATTTCAGCATCAATCATCCCATCGACCGCTGCGGCGCTTGCGGTTACGAAGGCATGATCGGTGCCGTTTGTCCCGCTTGCGGAAGTCATGAAAAGGACGTACATATCCGCCGCCTGCGTCGTGTGACCGGCTATCTGACCGGAGACTACCAGACTCGTTTTAACGGGGCCAAGCAGGCCGAGGTCAGGGACCGGGTGAAGCACAGTCCATGAATATTTGTGGTTATGCACCCGAGACCATTGACGAAGGCGAGGGGCTGCGGACAGCTCTATATATTAGCGGCTGCCGGCATTACTGCCGGGGCTGCTTCAGTCCCAGGACGTGGGATTTCGATTACGGCACGCCCATAGGAACTTACTGGGAAGAGCGGATTATCGCCGAACTTCAGAGCAACCCCCTACTCGACGGCTTATCCATTCTGGGCGGCGACCCCTTCTTTTCCGCCGGTCAGGTGAGTTCATTTCTGGACCGTCTTCGGCAGAAAGCGGGAACCGTCAACGTCTGGATTTACAGCGGCTATACTTACGAAGAACTCGCCGCAAATCCGGAAAGCGGTGAATTCGGTCTGCTAAGCCGCTGCCAGGTGCTGGTGGACGGCCGGTATGTGGAGGAGCTCCGGGATCCGGCGCTTCTGTATAGGGGAAGCCGCAATCAGCGGTTAATCGATATCGAGGCAAGCCTGCGGCGCCCGAAGGCCGTTTTGTGGCAGTCCGCTTGGGACCGAGAGCCGCCGACGGCATAGCATCCGTACCCGCTTGGCTTTTGACAGGCAGGCGTTCTGCTAGAAGACCGGTGTGAACAACTGCTGGGTGCCTTACCCGGCATCTATTTTCCCGATTGAGTCCGCGTTTGTACCGGCAGGAACGAGGGCCTTCGTTCTTCGCACCGTATGCAACTCCTAGCGCGTGGCGTTTGGCGGCGTTTGGCTTCGCACGACAGCAGTCAACCGCACGCGGCTAGCAGCCCGGCTGTCAAGTCCGTGAACAGCCTCACGCCAAAAACCGCCCTAACGAAAGCGTCAGGACGGTTAACGGCTCTACAGCCTCGGATCGATCTCTTTCTCCTTCGCCACTTCAAACAGCACATTGGCCGCCGCTTCCTTATATCCCTCGTGGTCAGGTGCAATATCGCCGTATTTCACGGCAAGCATCTTCTGACCCAGCAGGTATTCGTTCAATGAGGTTCGCAGCTTAAGCTTGATGTTCTTCTGCTTCATGAGTTTGGCGTATTTGTGCGGAAAGCGGTAGTCGTATCCGTAAACGAGGGTCAAGTAATCCCGGTTGCGGACTTTCATGTAAGGCACGGTCTCACTGCCGGGCAGCTCCGGCTTGATGACGACTCCTTCCATATGAAGTCCGGTCGTCAGGCTCTCAAAGTACGCTTCCGCTTTCTCATAGCTGTCCGGATCACTCAAATCAAGCTGGAGAAATTCATCTCCGGACAAAAATTCGTACGCCTCGGACGTCGCCATCTGCGGGATCTGCTCTTCCCCGTTTTCGTATACGATCTTGAGGATCGCAAACGGCTTGTATTCCGGCTCGCCCGCCTCCCCGTAAAGCTCCAGCTGCCTTTTATACGTGCGGTATGCAGTCTCGTACTCCTCCAGCGGGACCCGCTTCTCCAGCAGACCGCGCATGTGCTTGTAGTTCTGGTAGACGCTCGCACCGTATTTTTCGCTTAAACGGGCCTTCGGCATCGTGAACTGATCCTTTTCGAAGCCGCTTGCCGCGTAAGCCTCCGCAAGTTTGCCGAACGCTTCTTCGAATCCGTTCGCCTTCAGAAAGTCCAGCTCCGCTTCCAGCGCCTTCTCGATCGGTCTGAACTGACGCTCGATAAGCCCTTCCCCCAGCGCATGCCAGGGAAGCAGCTCGCCGTCCAGCAGGAGCACGGCTATTTGGTTTTCTTCCATATAGGAACTGTATTTTACCAGCAGGCTTCTGAAAATATCGCTTAAATCGGCTCCCTTGATCTTGTAGCCGTTCCGGCTGACGCCATAGCAATGATCGGGGTCGCGGTGCAAATAGATCTGGCATCGGGAACCCATATATTTGGGCTGAAGCACGACTTTATCCACCCCGTGATCCGCAAAATAGCACAGGCCCTGCCTCAGTGATTCCAGTTCGCCGGCAGCTTCGTCTTTGTCCGCGGGAGACATCGTTCCCGAGATGGTGTTGATCCGGTTTCGGGAGCAGTAATGCAGCCTTCTCAGTTCCTCGGCCTCCAGGTCCCCAAGAGTCACTTTGCGCTCTTCCCGGAACAGGACCGGCAGATCTTCCGGCAGTACCGCCGCCCCCGCGCTGCGCGATTTGAAAAACGGCTTGAACGAAAGGCTGACCGCAGTCAGCTTATTGCCGCTTACGCAGCCTGTGTCCACGTGGACCTTGTTTCCGATCCGGAACGCGTTCTTCGCGGCGACGTGCCCGAACACGTGAAACGGATGATTCTTCACGGCCTCATCTTTCAGGAAAGCGAGCTGCCGTTCGAAAGATTCTTCCCGGTCCAGCCTGAAATTACGCTGATGACGCGCCGAATTTCCATCCAGCTTCCCGATATATTTATTACGGCACGGCGAATGCGTCACGTAGAAAGAAGGCCCCCGGGTACCGACCTTCCGGTAAAACGGCTTCGACATTCCGACGAGCTCGTTGAATTTCCGCAGCAGCTCGGCATCCTTCCTCAACGTCTCGACGGACGTGAAATACGAATGAAAGAGCTCCTCCTCCACGCCGCCGATCTCGCCTTTCAAATACTTGAACACGAAGTTTTCGTGATTGCCGAGGACAAGCAGAAAGTGTTCACGGTTTTCGTACAGGAATTCCACGATGGCTCTCGTATGATGGCCTTTATCGATCCAGTCTCCCGTCAGCACGATTTTCGTATGGCGCAGCTTTTCCGAGAGTTCCAATGAATTTCCGCTGAGCTTGAAACCGTAGTCTAGCAGCAGCCCCTTCAGATCGTCCACGCATTCGTGGACATCTCCCACTATGATGCAGTCGTACTCCTGTGGGAGCACAGCGGCAAGATATTCATCCAGATCGAGGATTTCGACGGTGTAAGCTCCATTAGCTTTCCCCTCCTCCGGGGAGTAGAAGTCTTTGGCGCGCACCTTGTGGATTTTCGTATAACCTTCGCGGGAGAGCGAGCCCATCACGTCTTTTTTCAGCCGGTTGATATGGGATGTAATCAGCTTCTTGGACCGTTCGGACGCATAATAATCGTGCCGTTTCCGGTAATCGAAAAGGATCACTTCGAGGTTGTAGTTGTTTTCCTTTGCTACCGCGCGGACTTTCTCACGAAAATCCTCGGCCAGCCCCGTCGTGTCGACCACCACAAACTCGGCATTGACGGGAAAAGAAGTCGCCATCTTAAGCCGCTCGAACAAGAGATGAAAAGCCTGGCCGCTGGATTCCAGCATAATCTGTTCGTATTTATCGTAATCGAATCCGAGGATTTCCTGCCGGATGCGGTCCGAGGACAAATATTGGACGTTAGCTTTCAACGCTTTATCGGAAGCTTCGAACTGGAGCCCGGGAATGAGAACTTCCTTGGCAAAAGTCGTCTTGCCGCATTCGGTCGAACCGACCAGCATGAAAATGGTATGGATACGGGTTTGAATGTTCACGGGTTACGCCTCCTTTTTCCTTAAAATAACGCCCTGCGTCGTGCGGATGGAGTTGACTCCGTCCCCGATGGCTACCGGTTCGGCCTGACAGCCCGTCGTCCCGATGAAGCCGGCGATCCACTGCCCGAATTCCTCCCGGCCCATCTCCCATTTATGATCGGGGTGCCTGTAACCGTCCAGTTCATAGAAGGGATTGAAATCGGCGTTAGGCGTCGTAATAATAAACCGGTCGAAATCGACCTCCGCGCAAACCTGTACAATGAGCGCCTGCGCTTCTTCGGGACTCATGTGTTCAATGACCTCCGTCAGAATCACATCGACTTGTTCTCCGTTATACTGGTCGAGAAAATGCCGGATCGAAGGCAGGGCAACGAGATTATCCAGCTCCTTGGCACGGGCCTTGCGGCTGACCGTTTCCAGCGCTGCTTCATCAATATCCACCGCGTAGTAAGTGTCTTCCAGTTTAGCCGCGAAAGGAATGGCGTAAAAACCTTCCCCGCATCCGATATCGAGAACCGCTTTGTCAAAAGGAAGCTGCCCGCGGATGAAAGTCCGCCTCTGATGACCGGTTCCTCCGAAATCGAAATCGATTTCGTAGCGGTCCGTTTTTTCCAGTTCTCCTTTATATTTCTTAAAGCGCTCACGCGAATTGAGGAAATTCCTCACGAACAAACTGCGGATATAAAACGGCGCGTCGATCACCTGAACGCTGCGGATATACTTCTCGAGCAAAAGATCGGAAATGTCGATATATTCGTTGCCGAACGTGGACAAGAACAGGCAGAGCACGCTGACGGCATGCAGCAGGTGATACAGGCTGCGACCCGTCGTCACCGTCAGGGAGTAGGTTTTATGCGCCTGATGCGCGATTTCGAACGAAAAATCCGGCAGATGCTTTTCAAAAAAATGAATGTACCGGATCATTTCGATATGTATCATTGGAATCCGGACGGTATGCGTAAATCCTTCCGAATCCCGTTCGTCCCGTATTTTAAGCGGAGCCGTAAAAAATTCGTTCCATGCGTTAAGCGGAAACAGCGGCGTATTGTAACGGGATACATTGAGGTATTCGAATTCTTCCTTGTCGTGCTGTTTGTAGGAAATTTCGTTGTCCGCGTCCTTAAAATACACGTTAAAGGTGTTCTCGCCGGTGTACCAGCCGTAAGCTATGCCCTTGCGGACCGGTCTGAGCAGCATGCCGGATTCCGGATTTTTGCGGATAAGGTACGAAAACTGCGGATTTGTCGAGCTAAGCTGAACGATAGCCATAAGAAAGTTCTCCTTGTCCTTGTCTTTGTCATATCCCTATTATCGCTCATCCGGCCGCGGCGGAACATGGCGAAAGTATTACGATGCCGGGAGAAAGTTTCCGTTTCCCCCATCACCGGCCTTTGATACAATGAAAAGATGACAGATTTTAGGGAATAAAAACAGGATGGGGGAGGACCATGGCCCGCGAAAGCTTCGATAAAGAAATCCAGTTCCTCCGTCTGCTTGTTCTGACGAGCGGCGCCTACAGCCGGCAGCAGTTTGCCGAGCGGCTGGGCATTTCCGTGCATACGTTTGATAAAACGCTCCGCCGGCTCAAAGAAATAGCGAGCACCGTCTCTTATCCGCTGGCCGAAGAACAGGGCCGGGAATTCGCGGAAATGCTCCGTTTCAATTACTATGAATCCTCCGATCCTCTGCTCCTCTTCCTCTACCGGGCAAAGTCGATGAAGGAGTCCGAAAGCCGGCGTCTGCCCTTCCTGCTGGCGGTCATGCAGGAGCAAGACCAGGCCATGTCCGCCGGAGAATTGATCGACGCATGCTGCGGCGGAATGCCGGACGACGTCCCTCTGCCCGACGAGAAAACGATCCGCTCCGACCTCAAATATTTAGAGGAAGTCGGCGTGATCCGCAAAGAAGGGAGCGGCCGCCCCTACCGTTACCGGCTGCATAACGATCTGATCCTGCACTTGAGCCGGGAGGAGCTTCTGGATCTGTACGATTTTGCGGACGTGATGGCAAATACTCGGCTTCCTTCCGTGCAGGGCTATCTCCTCCGGGACAGCCTCAAGAAAGCGATCCGGCAGCAGGGGCTGGAAGCGGCGATTGCCGAGCCTTTTTTATACAAATATCACTATTACTCGCGCATTCTGGACGAAGCGCATCTGTTCCCCCTCTTTCAGGCGATCCGGCAGCGGAGGAAGCTCCGGTTTCTGTATTTTTCGCCGAAAACGCACAAAAGCTATGCCTCCCGCAATACGAATCCCCTGTTCGAACGGGAGACAAACGGGAAACAGGCGCATGTGCTTCCGCTGAAAGTCGTGTACGACCATCAGTACGGAAGATGGTATCTGCTCGCAAGTGACGCCAGGCAGGGGATCATGAAGTTCCGCATCGAAGGACTCACCCAGATCGAGGAGCAGAACCCGGTCCCGGAAGAAGAATTCCGGTGCAAGCTTGCGGAACTGGAAGAGAAAACGCGCTACAGTTGGCTCATTGATACATCCGGCCCCGTTAAGGTTCGCGCGCGCTTCTACAGGCCGCTGAATGCTCCGGCCGACTTTATCAAGGAGAGGGTGCTGCTGCAAGGGCAATGGGGAACGATCACCGAAGAGAACGAGGAATCGTTCGTCTACGAAATTACGGTCAACGGACTGACCGAGATCAAGCCATGGCTCCGCAGCTTCGGGTCCAGTTGTGAAGTGCTCGCTCCCCGGCAGCTTAGAAAGGAATTCATCGCGGAATGGAAGGAGATTCACGCCTACTATGAACCTGTTCGAGAAAATCTTTAACTACCAGATGATTTCCCGGCTGGAGGAATCCGGCGTCGTGGCGCTGACTTCCCATGAGCGCACCTGGTTAAAATCCGCTCTGAGGCATCCCGCTGCGGAAGAGGCCTTTGCGGCCGATACGCTGACGAAACTGCGCAGCCTTCTTGAAGAGGAGGCGGATCTGGAGACGGATTCCCTTGTTACGGAGAAGGCCAAAAGCCCCGACAAGCAGGTGTACCATCCGCTTCTGCGCCCCCTGCGCCGTTTTATGCGGGAACGGCAGGGAATCCGGCTCAGCTACCGGATCCGAAACGGCCGTACGATGGAGAGCCAGTCGGGCATCCCTTACAAACTGGAATACTCCATGGTGAAGAAAGAATGGTACCTGCTCTGGTACCACTTGAGGAACCGCATGTATATGGCGACCAAGCTCGGCAGCATCCTTGAGCTGGAGGCCGAGGCTCCGGCGGACGGCGTATACGAGGAAATTACCGCCAAGCTTGACCAGAGCACCCGGCTGCGCAAAGAAAGCTCGGTCATCGAAGTCGTCCGCACTTATAACCGGGAGTTGTCCCGGATTCTGTACGCTTTCTCCTGCTTCGAGAAAGAGGTAAGCTATGACGACGAGAGGGATCTGTACCGGATCAGACTGACCTATATGAGGGAAGACGCGGAATACATTTTATCGAAAATCCGTTTTCTCGGAATGAGAGTAAAAGTCGTGGAAGGGCGGCATCTGCGGTGGCGGATGGCCGATTCGTCGGCGCGGGCGCTCGCACGCTATGGGGATGAACCTGAAGAAACCGGCGGCATATCGCCTGATTTAGAGACGGAAAAGCACATAGAAACGCCAAAAGCGTCGGCTCCGGGGAGCTGACGCTTTTTTTGTGTGCGGATATGGAAAACAATACTAAACCTTTTTCAAACGATTGTAAGCAATAGATAAAACAAGGTATAATTTACCATAAAATACTAATACCGATTCAATTGTCTGAAAAACGTTGAAAAACAGTAGGTATCTGAGCGAGATTATAATTTTTTCCAAGTTTATATGACATGGCTGACATGATTTCCAGTGGAAAAGGAGTGGTGAGAACAATGAACGAAACCGTTTATAACCCGGATTTTTTTAAGTCACAGCAGGATGGGTCCAGGAAATCGGCCTGCGAGATAGTTCCTATTCTCCTGGACCTTATTAACCCGGAATCCGTCATTGACATCGGGTGCGGCACGGGCGCCTGGCTTTCCGTTTTTAAAGACCTCGGAGTCGGGGACATCCTGGGGGTAGACGGTGATTATGTGAATGAGGACATGCTCCAAATACCGAAAGAGAATTTCAGAAAGCATGATCTTACCGCATTTTTTTCTTCCGGAAAGCAGTATGATCTGGTCGTTTCCCTGGAGGTCGGCGAACACCTGCCCCACGCTTCCGCCGAAACTTATGTAAATACCCTCGTCTCCCATGGGGATGCCGTTCTATTCTCAGCCGCCATACCTTACCAAGGGGGGAAGAATCATATCAACGAGCAGTGGCCGGGCTACTGGGCGGAGCTTTTTAACAAAAAAGGATTTGTCGCCATTGATTGTATCCGCAAGCAGGTCTGGGAAAATGCTCATGTCCAGTGGTGGTACGCACAAAACACCCTGCTTTATGTAAGAGAAGAAGCCTTGAGCCGTTATGCTTCCCTTCAAGATTACCAACCTTCAGAATCGGAACCTTTATCGCTTGTTCATCCCCGCTTATACATGCATCTGGCCAAAGATTTCTTCGGGGACGACGGCTATAAGGACGGCAATATTATCGGCCGGAAATTTACTCCACGAATATAGCCGCGGTGTCATTTGCATTGAACCCGGCTCCCCGATACAAAAAAGGCTGCCTCCTAAGAGACAGCCCGGGGCCGTACGCTTCTGAATTGTCCACTCCCTATTCCTATTCGTTCAAATGATCCCCCAAGTACTTCACAAGCCCGTCGTCCGCATCCTGCGAATATTCCCAGACCATGGCGCCGCCGAGATTGTTCGCCTTAATGTAGGCGATTTTTTCACGGAGCGCTTCTTTATCCTCGTAAGAGATGAACGTTTCGCCGTCGTACAAATAAGCGGCTTTGGCCTTCTCGTCGAAATACCGTTTGAACCCGTTCTTGTCCATGTATTTCTCCTCGATGGTCTTGTAGCTGAGATCGGTTTTGTCGATGTCGATCGGCTTGCCCGGCGAGAACGAACCGTCGCCGTCGCTCTTGACGTCTTCCCATCCGTACGAATACGCGGGAACCCCAAGCAGCAGCTTCGCCGGATCGACTTGGTGACTGAGATACAGCTTCACAATACTATCCACGCTGTCTATGGATTTGTTCTCCGCATCCTTGTACAGGTTGGAGTTGAGCCCCGTCGTATCCGACCATTTACCGGTCAGATCGTAGCTCATGACGTTGATGTAGTCGACGTATTTTTCCACTTTCTTAACCTCGACGTTCTTGAAGTACCAGTCCTGCGTCCCTGACGCGAAGGTCAGGATATACTTCTTATTCTTATGCGGAAGCTGGTTCAGCTTCTCTCTGAGTTCCTTCATCAGGAACGTGAAGTTCTGCGTGTCTTCGCTGCGGGATTTTTGCGTTCCCCAGGCATCCGAGGCCGGATATTCCCAATCGATATCGACCCCGTCCAGGCCGAGCTCTTTGACCAGGGCGATAATGTTGTCGGTGAACGTCCGCCGGTTCTCCTGCAGGCTGGCGTCGGAAAAGCCGTCCGCCCCGTATCCCCCTACCGCGAGCACAAGGCTCGTTTTGGGATTGTTTTTTTTGAGCTTTTTGATGTTCTCCTTGATTTCGGCATCCGCCGCTTCGTCTTTATGAAAGGATACCTTGTACTTGTCCCCTATCTGGGCGAAAGCCAAGAACGCGATGTCGATCTTCTTCTCCTCGAAGTTGATCTGGTCCAGCTTGTCCCCGGTCGGGATGACGTAGACGGAATTGATTTTATGGTCTTTGGCCTGAGTGGTGGTATAGAAGTAAAAGCCCATTCCGGAGATCAGAAGCGCCACGAACAGTTTCGTATACAGGTGTATTTTCATCGTTACCCTTTCCCCCCGAATAAGACATTCGTCACGATTTTGTTGAGATTGAGAATTTTGACGAGAATGTAGCTGACCACAAAGACCGCGCCAAGGTTAAACAGAAGCGTCACGGTCGTCTCGACCAGACTTCCTTCGACCTCCGTCCTCCGGGAGACCATAATTTCGATAAGCAGGTGAATCAGGTAAATGCTGAAGCTCGCTTTGGAAATGGAGCCGACGAGCCGTTTGACTTTGTCGTTTACCTTGGCGCTGATCGCGACATCCTTTTCTTTAAAGAGAATAAAGAGGCCGGCCGCCATGAAAAATGTCGTCACGGAGTAATTGCCGTAGAACATTTCGTCCAACACCCCGCTGTACATGGAAGCGAAATACGTGGCCACCGGCGTCAGAAAGAAGGAGACGATCCCCAGATTGAATAGGACGTTCTTCAGCTTACGCGATATTTCATAATGGAACAGATAATAGCCGAGGATAAAATAACCGAGATACCCCATAAACAAGGGGATGTTCATGATGGGCACGTACAGGCTTTCCGACGTAATCCGCAGCACGCAGTCCGTAATGAAGCGGTACGCGATGCTGACGGTAAACCAGAGCAGCAGGTAATACCGAAGCTCCTTCTCGGTACATGCCTTGACCATTCGGCTGATGAGCGGCACCGTCAGGTAGATGGCAATGATCGCATACAGGAACCACAGGTGGATATAGTTGCGGTCCAGAATGAACTTGTAAGCGAAGCTGAGCAGGAATTCCCCCGCGCCCATGGTGCTTTTCTGCAAATAATACTGGGTGAAAATGCTGTAGATGAGGGACCAGCTTACGAGCGAAACGACAAGCGGCATGATGCGCTTCAGGAAGAACGTTTTGTAGGATTTGACTTCCGACCGCAGAATCATCGCTCCGCTGATCATAAAAAAGACGGGCACCGCGAAACGCGCGGCGGAATTGAACAGATTGCTCACCCACCAGGAGGCCGTATTGAAATCGTTCGTGCTGGTCAGCAGGGTGGCGGTAATATGTAAAATGATCACGGCGAGAATCGAGAGAATCCGCAGGAGATCGATGTAAATGATCCGGTTCGTTTTGAGCACTGCGTTGTTCATAAAGGTTTCCTCCGTTAGCTCTGGGATAGTGGGGCAGCGGGTGCGGAAGGCGGGGCGGTTACGTTCCGGGAGATGGACGCGATTCCTTTTCTCTCGACATAGCCCCAGCCTTCGTCGTTATCGAAATATTTGAATGTCCCCACAATATTGATATAGAGCAGCACATTCCGGTACGTCAGCAGTTCCAATTGACTGAAAATAAACATGTGGATATAATCCTTGAGCGTATAGGTGCTCCCGTATTTCTTGCAGAGCACGAGCGAAATGACAATCTGAATGGCGTTAATAAGCAGCGTGGCCGACAGGATGAGCAGCGCCATCCATATGCCGTCTCCGGCTATAAGCAGCTGGAACAAATACACGAAGGTCGTGAACGCCGTCAGCGTTCCCAGCACAAAGCCGTCAATGGCGAAAAACAGCCGGACGCCCAGATTGAACTTACGAGGCAGGTCCGACCAATAAATGAGGATACAATCGACAAAGGCTTTCTGCCAGCGGATCCGTTGTTTGTAGAAGTTCGGCATGTTCTCGGGGCATTCGGTGTAACAGACGGCCTCGGGGGCGTACACGAGCTTTTTGGAAAGGTTGTTCGCCTTGATATATTCGTGGATTTTCAGCGTGATGTCGATGTCCTCGCCGACCGTGCTCCGGAACCCGTCCACCTGGATGAGCACGTCTTTGTAAAAAGCGCCGAAAGCGCCGGAAATGACCACGATCGAGTTAAGCGCCGACTGGGTCAGTTTTCTAACGTAGAAGCCGTGAATATAGGAAATGATCTGACTCTTGATGAGACCTTTGCCCGTAAACCTCTCCTGGATTTGCCCGTCCTTTCTTTCCGCGCCCTGGACAATCTTGACGGTACCGCCAAGCGCCATGACGTCGGGATCGTGAAAATACTGGTTCACGTATTGAAGCGAGTGGGCTTCCAGCATCGAGTCGGCATCCAGCGTGATGACGATGTCCGAGAGGGCGTAATCGATTCCGGCGTTGAGGGAGTCGGCCTTGCCGCCGTTCTGTTTATCGATGACATAAATATGGGGATACTGCCGGGAACGGTAAAAGGCTCTAACCGGCTGATAGGTTAACTCCTGCATGACCTGACGGTCGTCTTCCTGCAGATCCAGCAGCTCTTGGAGCCTCCGGAGAGTTGCGTCTTTCGATCCATCGTTGATAATGATGATTTCATGATTCCGGTACTTCAGGCCTTCCATCGCTTCGATACAATTGCGAATCGTCAGTTCCTCGTTGTAGGCCGGCACAAGAACGGAAATCGATTTTTCCTCCAAGCCTTCCTCCAGCTTCTTTACCTTGCTGAACAGCAGCGGAATAAAGGTATACAGGAGCTGGAACGCCAAAAAAACGATTGTCGTTACGTATAACAGAATCTGCATCTCTCTACTCCTCCTATCTTTTCTCTTTGTCTATAGGTCTCCTCCGGTTAAGACACGCATTACAGCGTTAAAGGATTTATCCGATAATCTCCTTTCATCTGGAAATGTAGTTCTTTTTATCTAATTTAGTCTAATCTACTAGTAGTGTAAAACTCTTACATCATCCGATAAAGCGAATACATCACACGTTTACTAAAATTTTCCTCCGTTTTGCTCCGATTCTCTAACTCTGCTAAGTGACTCTTTTGTGATTTTCGTTATTTGTAAAGAAAAAAAAGACTCAAAGCGTTTACTTGGAGTCTTTTAAGGAATTAATTGGATTTTTTAAGAGGATTATTAAGAAAAATTAAGTAATTTAGACACAAGTTAAAAAAATCTACATATATATCAGCTCTTCAAAGCGACTATCTGATAAACAAGCCGCGGCGTGGCATCCGACCCGCCGTAGGAGCCTTCGGCCACTTTATACTGCGAGGAGCCGCTTCCGTCCAGGAAAATGCCGTCCACCAGGGTTCCGGAGCCGATTTTCTCTTTGATCGCGGTACGGAAAGCGGCCGCTGTCGGCTTCGAATCGGTCACGATCAGCCAAATATTGTTCGTGTTGTTATACACGAGGGCGGTCCGGTTGGCCGCGCCGTCCGGGTTCTGGATATTCTCCGCGGCGGCCTGGGTTTTCCAGGCGGACTCGCTGCTTTTCAGCATCATGCTGATGCCGCCCTGCGCCCAGTAATTGCTTTTGTTAGCGACCAGAATTTCGTCCGTCTTACGAACGACTTGAACGGAAAACTCTCCGTTTTTGTCGTCCCACACCAGCGTGCCTCGGGCATACTTCGCGTTCTCGCTGCCGTTAGGCGCCACGGGAATATTGTTGTTCACCGCAATCTGCAGCAAAGTCCCGTCGTAAAAATACCCGCCGTTCACCCCGTAAGCCGTCTGTCCGACAACGCTCGATGCGCCGATGGATTTGATGGTAATGTTTTTGGGACTCGTTTTAATCGAATAGAGCTTTACTCCGTTGGATGCGGTGATCGTTGAAAAGGTATAGGCCATTTATATTCACTCCCCTTTATGTTTTCAGGGCGTCAGCCCCTTCCCTTTAAAGGCGGAAAACGGAGTGCAACTACAACCGTTCGGCCCCTATTTTCTTCCGACTCCGACACCGTCTGCGGCCAACCTTGGCGAATACCTCCACGGAACCCAAGCCATATTAATAAAATCTTTCCATACAGAGGAGGACCCGTTATGTCCACGCAAAAATGGCGGATTCCCGCAACCGAAGGACTCGGATTCCGGCTAGGCAAAGGCCAGACCGTGCGGATCACGGACGTGGAAGGCGAGCAGGTTGCCGATATCGTCGCCTACCGGGCGGATAATCCCACGGAGAAGTTCGACCCGACCGTCACGATGGATGCTCTGCGCAAAATGAAAGTAACACCCGGGGATATCCTGTATTCCACCCGCTATACGCCGCTGCTCACCATTGTGGCCGACACGGTGGGCCAGCACGATTTTATCAACTCCGCCTGCCGGCCGGAAATGTACGAATTCACGTACCAGAAGAAGGATCATGCGTGCTGTTACCACAACTTGAACCGGGCCATCGCCCAGTTCGGCATCGAGCCTCCGGAACAGCACTATCCGTTCAATTTGTTTATGCACACGGTTATACAGCCGGACGGTTCCATTAGCGTCAAAAGACCGCTGTCCAAGGCCGGAGATTACGTGGACCTGCGTGCGGAAACGGATCTGCTGGTCGCGATGTCGGCTTGTCCGGCTTCGGAAAGCATCTGCAACGGCTACGTCTGCACGCCGATCGAAGTCCAAATTTTGTAAATTATTCTAAGCGGGACATCCCCTGAATACAATGACTTGTACGCTTGTACCTGTCATCCATCTCTAAGGGGAGTGTTGCTTTTTGAATGCCTTCTTGGCCTATGTCGTGCTCGGCATCTCGTTATCCGCGCCCGCAGGCCCCGTCAATGCCGCCCAGTTGGAAAAAGGTGTCCGCTTCGGCTTTCTTCACGCGTGGCTGGTCGGAGCGGGCGCAATGGTTGCCGATCTTTTTTACATGCTGCTGATTTATTTCGGCGTTGCCCATTTCCTCGATACCCCCTTTATGAAAACCTTCCTGTGGCTGTTCGGCTGCTTTGTTCTTCTATACACGGGAATCGTGACCCTGAAAAGTCTCAAGCTGAGGGAAAGCGGCGAAATGCGGGAGTCTCCTTCCGAAATGAGCTCTTTCCGGTCCGGCTTTTTTATCGCGCTGACGAGCCCCTTGACCATTCTCTTCTGGCTGGGTATATACGGCTCCATTCTTACCCAAAGCTCGCAGAGTCACGACGCCGGCCAGGCGCTTTGGCACAGCCTCGGCGTATTTGTCGGCATTATGGTCTGGGATGTCTCGATAGCCCTCATCGCAAGCTCCTTCCATCGGTTCGGAAACCGCCTGATTCTTCAGATTACTTCCCTGCTCGCCGGGATCTCGCTGATTCTGTTCGGGCTTTACTTCGGCTATCAGGCTCTTCTGATGCTTGCGGGCTGACCCTCGTTTACTTCCGGTAACCCTGGTAACTCCGGCAACTCCGGAATCCGCACGGGGCATTCACCTATTCCAATCCGATCTCATATACTGCATGGTGTGGAGAGGAGTGGAGAGATGGCGGAACTCCGCAGCAAGATCTGGATCGAGGAGAACAGAATGGATCTTCCGGAATGGCAGCGGACGGCGTTCGAGGAATTCGCCGCGATGATCGCGGGCCCTGAGAACAAGTACCCCTGTGTGCCCGGACACCTAGGGTACGTCACGAATAATCTCCGGTACGGCTTTGCGCCCGATCCCCGGTCTGCCCAAGCTGTATCCGATACGGCCGAGCTTCTGAACGCCTATGGGAGCTGCTCGCGTGAAACGGGAAAATACGCCTCGCTTGTTATTTTTTTCGACACCCCGGAGGACTTGAAAAATCACGCGGACGTTCTTGAGTACGAAACCTTGTTCTGGTCCCTCCTCAGCCGATTGCACGACAAAGACACGGCCCCTTGGCCCGAGGATATTCCGCAGGACCCTGCGAAGCCCAAGTGGGAATTTTGTTTCGCCGGTCAGCCTTATTTCGCCTTCTGCGCGACACCCGCGCACGGGCAGCGCAAAAGCCGGCACTTCTCTTCGTTCCTTGTAGCATTCCAGCCCCGCTGGGTCTTCAATGAGATTAATGAAACGACTGCGTTCGGACGGAATATCAGCAAATTGATCCGCAAAAAACTCGCGGACTATGATGACGTGCCGGTGCATGCCTCCTTAAAATGGTACGGACAGCAGGACAATCAGGAGTGGAAACAGTATTTCCTGCGGAACGATGAAACGTCCCCTTCCCGATGCCCGTTCATGGCGATGAAAAATCAGTTGAAAAATAACGAACCTTTTCATAAATAAAAAAAAACAACCCGGTATGGTTTTAACGCAAACCATAACCGGGTTTCTTGTATGTTTACTGGTAGCGCGGAGCGAAATTCGCCTGGTTGGCTTGATGGCCGACAGGTGTTTGCGGGTAGCCGGGCGCCGGAATAAACGTATTCAGCATGCTCTGCATGTCGTTTTGTTGAAGCTGAGGCACCTGATAGTACGCATGTTTGTTTTGGTACAGGAAAATCTCATAGGCCAGTTCGATGAAATTCTGAACCTGGGAAGCAAGAACGCGGCGGACGACCGGATTGGTGACTTCCACGGCGGACATCGTCAGAAGAGACGCGTGCGTTTTGATCAGTCCGAGCATATGGCCGCTGATTCCCGCGTCCTTCACGTCCGCCAGGGACTGGTTCGGCTTCTTGGGCTGGCTCGGCTTGATGCCGTACTGAATGTTGGTCGGCTGCTGCATCATGTACGTGGCCGTCTCGTGACTTGGTTTCTGGCCTGTCGCGAAGCACTCCGCGGTGAGGTTGTACTGGGAAAGGATAAAGCTGTACTGGCGGTCCAGGATGTTCAGAAGCTCCGGGTCTTTGACGAAAGTCCGGAACAGCATAAACTGGTCGAGCACATTAATGGTACCGGAAAGCACCTCGTGCATGTCAAAAAATTCGTGGCCCCCATGGTTAAAGTTAGGTGCTCCTTGCTGATTCTGATTGTTGAAATAATTTTGCTGCTGCATGTGGAATCCCTCCGCTTAGTTGGTGGTTAACAACTTGAATAGTTTAGGTTTTGAATCCTCTTTTTATGAGGAGGACTTTCTTTCTCCCTCTCCGGATTACAAAGTCACAACAATCTCGTGAAGCCGGTTATCGTCTGTCAGCGGAACGAACGGACCTTCACCGGAGGAGAAATCTCCGTCCGTCTCCTGTCCGTCGATCATCAGCCGCGTACAACCGCTTGATTTCCGCGACGGATTAAGGACCGTGATCCGGTATTCGGATTCCCCAAAGCGGTATACCGCCGAGAATTCCGGCCATTCCGGAGGAATACAAGGGCGGATGTACAGCTTCGCCCCTCGGCGTCTAATGCCGAGAATCCACTCCAGCCCCGCCTGGTACATCCATCCGGAGGCACCGGTATACCAGGTCCAGCCCGCATGTCCCCTGTGCGGCGGCTCCGTGTACACATCGGCAGCCATGGCATAAGGCTCACCGACATACTTTCGGACCTCCGCCGCTGTTTTGGTATGCATGATAGGGTTGAACATCTGGAACAGTTCAAGCGCCTTTTCCCCATTGCCGAGACCGCACCAGGCCACAATACTCCAGATCACACCGTGCGTATACTGACCGCCGTTTTCCCGGATACCTGGAGGGTACCCCTGGATATATCCCGGGCTCGGGTCGGTCTTGTCGAACGGAGGCGTCAGAATATGGGCGACGGACAAGCTGCGGTCGACAAGTTCCCGGTCGAATGATTTCATGGCCTGCCGGGCTCTATCGTCCGGAGCCATGCCGGAGATGACCGACCATGACTGGGCGATGGAATCGATGCGGCACTCCGCATTGTGAATCGATCCGAGCCATTGACCGGCATCCGTGAAGGCGCGGCGGTACCACTGGCCGTCCCAGGCGCTTTCGTTCAGCGCCGCGGCCAGCTTCTCACGCTGGCTCCGGAATCGCTCGGCGAGTTCTTGTTTTCCTCGGATTTCGCAAAGATCGGCCATTCCCTGGAGGACATCTCCAAGGAACCATCCCAGCCAGACGCTCTCTCCCCGCCCCTCGGGGCCGATCATACTCATGCCGTCGTTCCAGTCGCCGATGCCGATCAGAGGCAGCCCGTGCTCCCCGAATTTCAGAGCGCGGTCTACCGCCCGCAGACAGTGATCGAAGATCGTGCCGCTATTGCCGGACAGGACCGTTTCCTCGTAGCGTTCGTGTTCATCCGCTTCCAGCGGTTTACTGGTCAGGAACGGCACAGTATCGTCAAGGATGCTCCCGTCTTCCGTATGATCGATATACCGGGACACGGCGTAAGGGAGCCACAGCAGGTCATCCGAAAAACGGGTACGGATACCGCGGTGCGTCTCCTCGTGCCACCAGTGCTGGACATCCCCTTCTTCGTACTGATGAGAAGCGTGAAGCAGAATCTGCCCACGGGTGAGGTCCGGACGGCTGTTCAGCAGTGCCAGCGAATCCTGGAGCTGATCCCGGAACCCGTAGGCTCCCCCCGCCTGATAGAATGCGGTACGGGCCCACATACGGCAAGCCAATGTCTGGTAGAGGAGCCAGTGGTTCAGCATCATATCCATTTCCAGCACAGGAGTGGACACGGTCACGGTTCCAAGCAAGTCCTCCCAGAACGTACGGACAGCCTCATAAGCGGCCGTGCAAGCATCAGGCTCCCTGTACTTGCGGGCTATCCGCACCGCTTCTTCGCGGGAATCCCCGCAGCCCAGAAGAATATAGACCGTTCGCTCGGCGCCCGGTTCCAGTTCGAATTTCGTCCGCACGGCCCCGCATCCGTCATAAACGGGACCGGTCACGCCCGACAGATCGAGCCGCCTCATCGCGGCCGGATCTTCAATCGTCCGGTTGCGGCCGATAAATTCAAGCCTGTCGCCCGTCCAGGACAGGCTGCTTTCGCCGGCATGCACCGTTAAGAAGGCGGTGGCATTCCGGAAGTTTTCCTGATACACATTTCGGGCGATCAGACTGTCCGCTTCGTCATCCCAGTCGGTCATAATGAAGGAGGCGTTCCCTTCCCGCTGGACGCCCAGCACCCATTCCGCATAGTAGGTAGTGGACAAGGATTTACTATGCGATGTTGTATTTCGCAGCTTCACTTCGATAATCTTGACGGGGTCCTCCAGCGGAACGAATACCGTCATTTTCTGCCGTATTCCCCGGCTTTCATGCTCGTAGCGTGAATATCCCCTGCCGTGAGCCACCCGGTAAACGGACGGATCATCTTGCCGCCGGGAAGGCGCCATCTGCCAAAAATCCCCGTTTTGTTCATCGCGGATATAGAAGACTTCGCCCGGCGGGTCCAAGGCGGGATCGTTCGACCACGGGGTCAGCTTGCATTCCCGGCTGTTGCCCCACCACGTGTATCCCGTGTACAGTTCGGAGGCCAGACAGCCGAATCTTGGATTCGCCATCACGTTAATCCATGGAGCCGGGAGATGCTCCCCGTTTTTGAGCGTGATCCGGTACTCCCGGCCGTCCGGGGAAAAGCCTCCCCACCCGTTGAAAAATAAGGAACCGGGGGAATCTTGCCCCATTCCCGTGACCTGGGCAGCGGTCGTGTCCTTCGCCTGCGCCGGGGCGGTTGTGTCGGAAGCGGCCGTTGTGCCTGTGGCGATATCGGTTGCTGCGGTCGCATCCTCGGCTGTGCCGGGGACTGCGGATATGCCCGCGGCAGTATCCGTGGCCCCACCCGTATCCCCGGCCGTGCCGAAGACTGGGGACGCATCCGGCCGGAACGGAGCCGGCGCTTCCCCCGACGTAACCGGCAGCGGCACATCGTAGGCATCCTTCCGGGGCCAGATCTTCAGCTGCGCCCGCAGGCTTGGCCCGTCCGCACGCAGAACGACCCGCGCCGCCGCAAGCAGCAGCGTGTGGTCCTCTTCGGGCATTGCGGAAGCGGGAACGACATGGATGCCTCCCTGACCGGCGGCACCCGCATTTCCGGCTGCCTGCTCCGACAAGCGGACGAGCGCATCCCTCAGCTCCTGCTGATACCCGCCCGGAGATTCGTTAAACAGCACGAGATCGAAAAACAGCCCGTGCCGCCGCAAATACTCGAAGCCCCCCAGCAGCTTCTGCACGAACGGCAGATCTGCGCTGTCGGCAACTCTCGCCAGCACGATGGGCCTGTCGCCGGAAACTCCGTAAGCCCAGAGGCCCTGCTGCCCTTTGCTGTTGGCGGCGATGCTTTCCGCCTGTTCTGGCTTGAACGGCCCCCTATAAAGCACGCGGCCCGCCAACGCCCGGTAAACGGCGGCCTCCGCCGACGTGATATGCAGATGCTGCAAATCGATCTGGCTGCGGGTCCAGGCGAGCCGGAAGGTTCTGTCCACCTGCTGCGCCTGAAAAAGCTGCCGGACCATGTTCAAGCTCTGCTCCTTCGAATCCGCGATGCCCGTAACCGCGCAGAGCCGGACGCTCTCGCCCGGCTTGAGGCTGATGCGGCGGCGCATGACGAAAGCCGGATCGGCGACGGAACCGACCGTACCCTCGAGGCGGGAAGCGAGTCCTTTCGGCCTCGCAAGGGAATGACCGCGGCCGATGAAAGCGGCCCGGTCGGTCTCGAATTCGGCAGGTCCGAGAACAGCGCCGAAGACCGACAAGTTGTGAAAAGCCCAAATCGACTTCTCTCCCGCATTCCGCGGACGCTTGCGGGCAAGCAGGCAGCCCGTCTCCTCCTCGAACTGCGTTTCGACAAACAACTTCGTGAAAGCCGGATGAGCCTTGTCCGCATCGGGCAGCGCCAGAGCGATTTCCAGAAACGTCGTTACTTCGACGATGCGGGCCTCTCTGTTTTTGTTCTCCAGCGTCAGCCGCCGGACTTCCGCGTTCATCTCGGGCGAGACCGTAATTTCAAGCACGGTCTGTATGCCGTCATCCTCCCGGCGGAAAGTTGTCCGCTCCTGGGAGAAGCGTACGCTCTGAGAGTCCGAAGGAACGCGGCAGGGCTGGAAGGTGGGGGACCATACCTTCTCCCGGGTAACATCGCGGATGTACAGGTACACGCCCCACGGGTCTCCGACCGGATCTTCCCTCCATCGGGAAACGGCCAGTCCGTTCCAGCGGATAAACCCGCTTCCGCTGTTAGTAACGGCCGTCGTGAACGTCCCGTTGGAGTGGACGCCCACTTCCGGGGCCGGCGTGTCGGCCCCTATGTTTTCCGGCGCGGAATAAGCGCGTTCCGCCGCCGGCTTCTGAATACGCGACTTTCCCGTCAATTCCCGGGTCAGCATCGACTCGCGCGGCGGAATACGTTCGATCAGGAGCAGTTCGGCCGCCTGGACGCGTTTGTCGCTGTGAAAATAATCGTACATTTTAACGGGGAGAAGCAGGTTCGCGATTGTCAGCAAACTCATGCCCTGGTGGTGGGCCATAAAGCTGCGGATGATTTTGCAGTCTTCCCCCTGCGGCATTCGGTCCGCCGTAAAATCAATCGCTTCGTAGAAGCCGTATTTTCCCCTTGCTCCAAGCTCCTCCATCCGGTTCAGGTCCTCCAGCCCTTCCCGGAGGGCAAACGGAAGCGCCATAACCGCCGCATAAGGCGCGATCACAAGATCCTCTTCCAGTCCCCGCTTGAATCCGAGGCCCGGCACACCGAATGCCCGGTACTGATAGTTCATCTGGTAATCGAACGCGTAATAGCCCGATTCCGAGATGCCGAACGGGACGCCCCGTTCATGCGCGTATTCCATCTGGCGCTTGACGACGCCCCGGTAAGTGCTGTCCCAGAGCGTATTGCGGTAAGTCCTCATGATAAGCCACGGCATCATATACTCAAACATCGTGCCCGACCACGAAATCAGCGTGGTCTTGTTCCCCTGGAGTTTGACCGTGCGGCCCAGCGCCATCCAGTGGGATACCGACACCTGGCCCAGCGCGATCGCGACGAAGCTGGTCTGCCTCGCCTCGGACGCCAGCAGATCGTACAAAATGCTGTCCCGTTCCCCTGTCGCGCCATGATACCCGAGAACAAAGAGCTTGGCCTTATGATCGTAAAGCTGCGTAAAATCGGTCGCCCCGATAAGCGCTTCGAGCCGCTGTACAAGCTGCTGCCCGCGGATCAGCCAATCCGGAAGGTTCGACGGGTCCTCACGATCCGCTTGCTCCAACCTGCTTCCTTCGGCCGTCAGGACTGCCGGGCGGTAGCCGCCGTTTCCGAGGTTTTGACCCTTCTGGCCTCTGCCATCTATGCCGTTTTTGCCGTCTTCCCTGCCTTTTCCGGCCTTTCCGTCAATCCCGTTCAACGCGGATTCTCCGCGCGGAGTCTGATCCAAATCGACAGCAAATTCCACCCCGTAGGCCCCTGCTTCTGCCGGGCTAATTCCCGTAAAGCGGCCTTGCGTTTCCCCTTCTTGCCGCAGCCGGCTTGCCAGGCCCTGTTTGACCGTCATCAGACTTGCAACGAAGTTGCCCGAATCGACTGTGGACACATAGGCGGGCGGAAGAACTCCCAAGGTCAGCGTATCGTACCAGTTGTATAAATGACCGTGCCATTTCTCCAGGTTTTCGACCGTCCCGATCGTATTTTCCAGCTTTTCAACCAGCGATGGAGTGTCGATAAAACCGAATTCGCGTGCCGCAAGCGCCGAAGTCAGCAAAAAGCCGATATTGGTCGGAGACGTCCTGTGAGCCACTCCGTTCGGCGGGTCTACCTGGATGTTATCCGGGGGCAGGTAATGATCCTTTGGACCGGCATAGTCTTCATAAAAAGACCAGATTTGTCTCGCCAGCATCCGGAGCTTCTCCTGTTCCTCCGCTCCAAGCGGTGCTTCCTCCCGCTCCACAGGCCGGTCCAGCCAGGAGACAGCCAGAGGGGCCAGAGCCCAGAACAAGCTTAGCGCAAGGCCCGCCCACAACAGGGACGCCGAGGCCTGCACAGCCGAAGCGAGCGCAAACACGAGAATGAGCACATACCCCCATCCCGCTTGAAGAAGCGGTGTGCGCCGCTGTTCCCGGCTGCTTCGCTCGATATGCGACGAGCTCGTCCATTCCAGCAGCCGGCGCTTGCTGACGAACACCCGGTATAGCGTTCTGCCGATCGCATCCAGCAGCACAGCCGTTTGAAAAGGCAGCGTCCAGATCTGGATAACGACGTGCAGGGCCGTCGCCAGCAGCCGTTTAGGCTGCCTGTAAATCCGGTGGAGCATAAACAGTTGCCGCAGCAGCGGCAGAAACATCGTCGCCAGCAGCACAGCGGCCCAGCGCCACGGCGATCCCGGAAGAACGGTCCAGGCGAGAACGAGCAGGACGAACACCGCAGGCGGAAGCAGACTCCGCCTCAGGTTATCCAGCATCTGCCAGCGGGTCAGAAAAGATAAATCAATGGGCCGGAGCACACCCCGTCGGTCGCAGATACGGGAAAAAAGCCAGCACACGAGCTGCCAGTCTCCACGCACCCACCGGTGCAGTCGTTTCTGGTAGGAAACAAACTTGGCCGGATGATCGTCGATCAGCTCGATATCGGACAACAGCGCGGCGCGCATAAAACCGCCTTCCAGCAAATCGTGGCTGAGTACGGTATTATCGGGAATCCGCTCGCACAGAAGTTCGGCAAACACATCGACATCGAAGATGCCCTTCCCCGTAAAAATACCCTGGCCCAGCGCATCCTGGTAAGGGTCCGAAGCCGCGAACGCATACGGGTCCATGCCCGGCTCGGACCAGAAATACGCCAGCCGCGAGCGCATCGCCGAATCGTGGCTGATCCCGATGCGCGGCTGAAGCACCCCGTAGCCCTCCACGACCCGTGTCCGGGCTTTGTTCAAGCGGGGGCGGTTGTACGGCAGATGCAGGGTTCCGATCATCCGCTGCGCGCTGCCCATCGGAAGCTGCGTATCCGCATCCAGCGTAATTAGATAGCGGATGCGCGGAAGAACGGAGGCATCGCCGAGTTTTACCGCGTAGCTGGTCTCGCCGCTGCCTTTCAGCAGCTCCACGAATTCGACCAGCTTGCCGCGTTTGCGCTCCCAGCCCATATACACGCCCTCACGTGGATTCCACAGCCTGCGCCGCTGGTAAAAATGAAACGTCGTTCCGCCTGCCATGGAATACTTCGCGTTAAGCGCACGAATTTTGTCCCCCGCAAGACGGACCAGCCGATCATCTTCCGGAAGCGTTTCTTCCGATGCATCCGTAAAATCGCCTAAAAGCGCATAGTGGATGTTGGAATCGCGGTTGGCCAGATAGTGAACCTCCAGGCGGTCCGCAAGCTCCGCCACCTCGTCGGGCGAAGACCAGATCGCCGGTATAACCACCATCGTGCCGGCTTCCGCCGGAACACCGGCGGAGAAATCATACCGGAGCAGAGGACGCGGACGGCAAATCCGCTCAATGGCGAAATGCAGCCAGGTCATTCCCCATTCGCTCACGGGCAATAGCAAAGCTGCGAGGACGGCTGCCCAGGCGAGAGCGGACAAACCGTACCCGCTTCCGATCCATACGGTCGCGATAAGCCAGAGCACGGCGAACAAGCCGAGCATCGAGGCGAAATAGGTGCCGGTCCGGCGCTTGGTTATAGCGTTCTCCGGCATCGTCCGGGGAGAGCTGCACTTCCGCAGCGAGGCGATCAGCTTTTGTACACCTTCCGATTCAAACAGATAATAGGAAGGAAACTGCTGCCGGGTGCGGTCTCCCGCCGCCAAAGACGCTGTGACTTCTCCATTCTCGTGGAGAATAAGGACATCGCTTTGCGGGGAAGCGGCCGCAGTTGCCGGGGTTTGCGGCTGGCGGAGAGACTCGCCTGTATCCGCGGCTGGCAGATCCGCCGCAAGCGAAGAGCCGCTCCGGCCGTCCGCGTGCGCGGCGGCTGCACCCAGGCTGCCGGAACCGGCGCGGGCGGCTTCCGCCCTCTCCGCCGCTTCCCTGGCCAGCGCCGCCGCCTGTCCGGCAACCAGATTCTCGGGCACCCGCAGACGGCGGGCAAGCCGCTCCACTTCAGCGAGAATCTGGTTCCGGCTGTATGCGTCGAGCAGCGGGTACATGCCCGTATACTCTAGGCGTAGCGTCCGGTCCGGCAGACTGATCTGCTCGAAGAGATCGTTCCAGTCCCAGCGCTCGTTTTTGCGCAAGCTGGTGATTACGCTCCCCGCCCGGACCTGATAAGCCGCCTGGAGCTGATGCTCGTAAGAAACGATGCGGTCGAGGTCCTCCGCGCCGTTCTCATAACTGCAAATCAGCCATTCCCGGACGGAAGCCGTATCCCCGGCCCATTCCCGCAGATGGCTGATTAAATGGACGATCCACGGGCCCGGCAAAGGAATCGTCAGGCCCGCTTTTTCCACCTGGAGATGGACCGTTTCGGGGCTTAACGCGGCAGGCTCGATCAAAGAAAGGATGCGTCCGACGTCTATGCAGACTTCACGGCGCTCCCGGACGAAAGCCATCGTTTCCGCCAGCTTCTTCACCAGGACCACACGCAGAATGAGCGGCACCGAACGGGCTTCGGTCAGCGTTAAGGCGCTCACTTCCTGGTAGGCCTGAATATAAGCGAGTATCGTTTCCTCACTCAAAATCCCCTCGACATGCGTCAAATAGTCTTCCATCATAGACTGAATGCGGAGAAGCCCGTTGCCGCGCAGTCTCGGCATGCGGCCCAGTGCATCCTGAAGGAGCAGAGCCCTGACTTCCTGGGCCTGCTCTTCGACAAATTCGGCATTGTCCAGCAGCCACTGCTCGGCCGGTTGGGTACAGCCGGCATGAACCGTCTGGAGGGAAAGCACAAAATCCCTTAAGCTTTCTATGTCCTTCTTAAAATGTTGTTCGATATAAGCAGGCCTTGTACGCGGCAAGGTCGTTACGTGCTGCAGCGCAAGTTCCCGCGCTTTTTGGCTGAGTTGTTCGTTCGTATAGGTCATCGGTTCCTCCGGAGATCAGTTAGTCAAAGGGTGTACTGTTCGTCCGGTGTAACTAAACAGTCCGGGACAACTAAATTATTCCCAGCTTTGGCTGGTTTTATGAGCCGGAAAGCATCCTCCGAAGGAACGGGCCATGAACGAAACCGTTTCGCCTTCATGCCGTATGCAGTAAATAAAGGGAAGTGCTTGTTTTTGGAAGGAGTGAACGGGAAATGGAACTTTACTTTAAAGAAAACTTTTTCAGTACGGGAAAGAGCCCCATTCTGGAAGCAAGTGGCATTCAGGCTGGAACGCTGGATATGAAACACATGTTGAGCTCCTCTTTATCCGTCCTGGATTCCAGCGGGCGCAAAGTATGTTCCGATTCATCCCGTCTCTTGTCGCTGGGACGCAAATGGGACATTACGGACGGACGGGGAAACATCCTCGGAGTTCTGCGCCCCAGGTTTACGCTGCTGGCCAAGAAATACGAATACGATGCGGGCAGGCGCGGCATTTTCGACATAGAATCGCCGCTCCTGTCCAAACACTATACGATCCGGGACTCGTCGGACGCTCTCGCTGCCGAGTTCCGCCAAGTGAACGGCTGGCTCCAATCCGGCGCCTTCCGTCTGCGCAACGAATCCCCCATGCTGGATAGCTTCGAGCTGATCGCCGTCATAATGGGCGTTCACGAGCTTCAGCGACGGAATCATATGACGGGCAGCACGACAGAGAGCCAGACTTACACGCCGAATCAATTTTAGCTTTTCCCTGGCGCATACATGCAAAAAAAGGCCTCGTTCCGGAAGGAACGGGCCTTTTTGTCTGAACCGCCGGGCGGCTTAGACCATGATTTTGCAAATACTATTCGTAAATTCGACCGGGTCGCTCACTTGGAGACCTTCGATCAGAAGAGCCTGATTGTACAGCAGATTCGTGTACAGGCTCAGTTTGTCTTTATCGTTCGCATAAGCTTCTTTAAGGGAGCGGAACACGTCGTGATTGACGTTGATTTCCAGCACTTTGTCGGCCTGGACTTCCTGTCCGTTCGGCATGGCCTTCAAAATTTTCTCCATTTCGATCGTCAGCTCGCCTTCGGTGGACAAGCAGACCGGATGGGATTTCAGACGTTTAGACGCTTTTACGTTCTTCACTTTGTCCGACAGGATCGCTTTCATCGCCTCGAACAGATCTTTGCTGTCGTTTTCCTCTTCTTCCGTCTGCTTATCCGCCGCATCCGGCTCGATTCCGAGGTCGCCGCTGGACACGGATTTGAATTCTTTTTCCTTGTAGGCCATCAGCATTTTAATGGCGAATTCGTCGACATCGTCGGTGAAGTACAGAATCTCGTAGCCTTTGTCGAGGACCATCTCGGTTTGCGGAAGTTTCTCGATGCGGTCGATAGACTCTCCGGAGGCGTAGTAAATGTACTTCTGGTCTTCCGGCATGGCCGATACGTATTCATCAAGCGTGACGAGCTTCTTCTCTTTAGAAGAGGTGAACATGAGCAAGTCTTGCAGATCGTCCTTGTGAGTGCCGTAGTCGTTATAGACACCGAACTTAAGCTGACGGCCGAAAGAATTGTAGAACTGCTCGTAATTCTCTCTTTCGTCCTTGAGCATGCTTTGCAGTTGGCTCTTGATTTTGTTTTTGATATTTTTGGCGATCAGCGTCAGCTGGCGGTCGTGCTGGAGCATTTCCCTGGAAATGTTCAGAGACAGATCCTCCGAATCGACCATCCCTTTTACGAAACCGAAGTAATCCGGCAGCAAATCCCCGCACTTGTTCATGATCAGCACACCGTTGGAATACAGCTCGAGGCCTTTCTCGTATTCCTTCGTGTAATAATCGAACGGAGTACTTTCCGGAATAAACAATATCGCCTTGTATACGACAGCTCCGTCCGCACTGATATGAATATGTTTGAGCGGCTTGTCGAACCCGTACCGTTTTTCCGCATAAAAGTTTTCATAGTCTTCCGTCGTCAGCTCATTCTTGTTTTTGCGCCAGATCGGAACCATGCTGTTGATCGTCTGTTCTTCCTGGTATTCTTCGAATTCATCGTCGCTGCCTTCCTTGGGTCTGCGTCCGGATACGTCCATCTTGATCGGATAGCGGATAAAATCGGAGTATTTTTTGATGATCGCCTTGAGGCGGTACTCTTCCAAATACTCGTCGTAGTTGTCGTCCTCGGTGTTCTCTTTAATTTTTAAAATGATTTCGGTTCCGACCGTTTCTTTGTCGGCAGGCACAATCGTGTAGCCGTCCGCGCCTTTGGACTCCCATTTGAACGCTTCCTCGCTGCCCAGCGCCCGACTGATGACCGTAACGACGTCAGCCACCATGAAAGCGGAATAAAAACCGACACCGAACTGCCCGATAATGTTGTGGCCGTCTTTGGCTTCGTTTTCCTTCTTGAAAGCGAGCGAACCGCTCTTGGCGATTACGCCCAGGTTGTTTTCAAGATCCTCTTTGGTCATACCGATTCCCGTATCGGAAAGCGTCAGCGTACGGCTAGCCCGGTCGGCCTTCAATTTAATGAAGTAATTGTCGGAGTTGAACGCTAGGCTGTCGTCCGTCAGAGCCTTGTAGTAAATTTTGTCGATCGCATCGCTGGCATTCGAAATCAGCTCTCTTAAAAAGATTTCCCTCTGCGTGTAAATCGAGTTAATCATCATTTCCAGCAAACGCTTGGATTCCGCTTTAAACTGCTTCTTGGCCATTAGTGAATCTCCTTCCGAAAGATCATAGTTAGCACTCCGATGTCATGAGTGCTAATTCCTAGTTTTATAGTACCTATTCCATTTTTTGAAGTCAACCGCTCCGTTAAAAATACATGCGCGCGTTTCTCTCTTTTTGCATAAAAAAAGAGCTATTCCCCAGCCGTCTGAAAGACCGCTGGAAAAATAACTCTTCTCTTCTTAAATCAGTTCGGATTTCTGAAGAAGTCTCTGCACGATGGCGGCGACTTCCGCTCTTGTAATCGACGCTTTCGGAGCCAGCTCCGTGGCGGTTCTACCAGCAAAGATGGCGCCCTGCAGGCAATCGGCCACGCCGCTTTTCGCCCATTCGGCAGTCGCTGCGGCGTCCGCATAAGGAGCCAGCGATTCCGCCGCTTCTTGGGACGGCAGCTTGTCCCGGAGGCCGGTAGTCTTCATCGCTTTTGCCATGATGACCATAGCTTGTTCACGGGTGATTTTGTCGGACGGACGGAACGTTCCGTCTTCAAAACCGCCGATAAGCTTGTACGCGTAAGCGGTCTGCACCGCAGCGCTGTACCAATCCGTTGCTTTCACGTCCGAGAAAGGCGCGGACGCTTTTTCCTGTTTAAGTCCCAGTGCCCGCACCATGATGGCCGCAAACTCCGCACGCGTAATGGCCGTATCGGGGTTAAACGTGCCGTTTTCGACACCGCTTACGACCATGCGAGAGCCCATATCGTTGACCGCATTCTGAGCCCAGTGCCCGGCAACGTCCCGGAATTCAACCGGATGCCAGATCACGGAGTAGGTGCTGTTCGTTAAACTGTTGATTTTCGCAAAATAGCGTCCGCCTACGTTTACGATCCGGGTCGGCACGTGACGGACGGTACCGTCCGCTTCCACGACAACACCTGTCGTAATCTTGCTCGGATCTACGCCATCCGGGATGGCGATCGTACGCTCCACGTAAGCGTTGAAACGGGACACTTCAACCGTTGTACCGCCGTAAGTCCCTTTCACCGCAAAGTTGAGCGCCGGAGCTACCAGCGTGAAATTCCCGTCGGCCGCCGAATTTTCGACGACTTTCAGCGTTTCCTTGGACGGGGTGGCAACTTCGATGCGCACTTTGATATCGTCCAGTGCGGCCGGCTTGCCGAGCTGATCCGACAAAGCGGAAACGTTGATTTGCTCCGCAGGGATCGTATACGTGATATCTCCGAAGGAGATTTTAACGACGGCCTGCTTCTGCTCCATGGCTTTCACCATTTGGCCCGTCAGTTCGCCGACGAGCACATCCGCTTTCTTGTCTTTCGCAAGCGGAATGGTCACGACGGCATGCTGGCCTTCGGACGCCAGTTTCTCGTCCAGCTTCTTCGGGTCCACCACAACCGTCAGTACCGACTGGCCGTTTACTTCGGTCGACTTCAAGGTTCCGGCACGTTCCGTCTTCCCGTTAACGAGGATATCGGCTCCGTCGTTAGCCGGTACTTCCGGAACGGAAGGTGTTGTCGGCGTTGGCGTGCTCGGTTCCGAGGAGCCCCCGCCACCTCCTCCGCCACCGCTCGAAGAGACATATGGCGTGACGGCATTTGATGAAGCCGAAGCCGCGCCATCGCCTGCCGCGTTAAAAGCTTTAACGGTGAACGTGTACGCGGTTCCGTTCGTAAGCCCGGTTACCGTGATCGGGCTGGCCATGCCGCTCACGACTTTATTGCCTGGCGAAACGGTGACTTCGTAGCCCGTGATCGCGTTGCCGCCGTCAGACGGCGCCGTAAAGGAGACGACCGCTTGGCCGTCGCCGGCCGTGGCGGTAACGTTTGTAGGCGCGGACGGAACGGTATATACCGTCAGAAGCGTTTCGTCAGAAGTGGTCGGGTACAGTCCTGACGCCGAGACGATGACGCGGTATTTGTTCCCGTTCATTTCCTGGGTCACAGGGAAAATGCTAAGGAGAGCTCCCGTTTCACCCGGTAAATCGTGAAAACCCGTTCCCGTGTTCACCTGCCACTGAAAGCTCAGATCACGTCCGTCCGCTTTCAGGGAAAGATTAATGCGAGCTCCCTTGGGAACCGACAGATCCTCCGGCGGCTGGTTCTTGATAACCGGCGGCACGATGGGCTGTGTCACAGTCAAAGTCGCGTCGTTCGAAATGGCTTGCAGCCCTCCCTTGCCCGTTACGACAACACGGTACCTATAGCCGTCCATTCCCTGCGAAACGGCCGCAATGTTCAGCGTCGCGTTCGTCTCGCCCGGCATGTCCTGGAAGCCATTGCCGCTGTCTTCCTGCCACTGGTAAATCAGCTTCGATCCCGTTGCGGTTACGCTAAAGCTGGCGGGGGCACCTTCCAGCACCGGCGGCGGACTTTGCGGATGGACTACAATTACCGGCGGCAAAGTCGGATTGGGAATACTCGGCAGCACCGTCAGCATCGCCGCGTTCGACGTTACCGACTGCCCGCCCGTACCCGAGACGACGACCCGGTAGGTGTACCCGTTCATGTTCATCGTGACGGCCGGAAGGTCCAGCACGACGCTCAACTCGCCCGGCAGGTTTTGGAATCCTTGTCCCGTATTCACCTGCCACTGGTAGGTCAATCCCATTCCCGAGGCCAAAACGCTAAAAGCAGCGGGCGCTCCTTCAAGCACCGGCGACGGGCTTTGCGGATGAATCATAATTACCGGCGGGAACGTCGGAAGCATCGGCACCACGTTCAGCACCGCCGGGGTCGACGTCACCGGCGGCCCGCCCGTTCCCGACACGACAACGCGGTAGGTGTACCCGTTCATGTTCGCCGTGGCGGCCGGAATGCTCAGCGTGGCGTTCGTATCGCCCTGCAGGTTTAGGAAGCCCATGCCGCTGTCTTCCTGCCACTGGTAAGTCAATCCCGTTCCCGTAGCCGTAACGCTAAAGGAAGCAGGCGTTCCTTCAAGCAACGGCGGGGTGTTTTGCGGCTGTGCCGTGATCATCGGCGGAAACGTCGGATTGGGAATCATCGGCACCACGTTCAGCACCGCCGCATTCGACGTCACCGACTGGCCGCCCGTACCCGACACGACAACGCGGTAGGTGTAGCCGTTCATGACCGGCGAAACGGCCGGAATGCTCAGCGTGGCGTTCGTATCGCCCGGCAGGTTTAGGAAACCTGACCCGATGTTTACTTGCCACTGGTACGTCAATCCCGTGCCCGTAGCCGTAACGCTAAAGGAAGCAGGCATTCCTTCAAGCACCGGCGGAGTGCTTTGAGGATGTGCCGTGATCACCGGAGGCGCGGCAGGCGGCGCCGAGCTTTTGACCGTCAAGGTAAAGTCCTTGGTCACATTTTCATTATTTCTGCTGATTTTCGCCTGAAGAACGGCCGTTACATCTCCTCCGGTCGATGGCGTCACTGTTCCCGTCGCGGGATCGATGACCCCGTTTCCTCCGGTCCAAGTGATTTGCGTGAAATGTGTACCCGCAGCCGGAAGGGTTACGTTCTGGGTAACATGTGCGGCACTGTCTCCCGTCGCATAACCGATCTCCAGAGCCGTCTTGTCATCTTGAAGAGCTCCGGACACAATCTGGCCGATCGTCGTGTCTATGATGGTTTGAATCTCGGCCGCAGCCGTATATCCGTCGGCAGGAATGCCGTCGAGTACAGCTTTGTCTACAACCGATTGCTCCGTGTAATCCAAAGCGGAATACTTGCTCAAATCCAAGCCGGGATTAACGAAAGTTCCGTCATTAACCCAGCTCAAAGCGGCGCTTACTCCGGAATTATCGGTAGCTTCATGGAGAAACAAAAAGAAATTTCTGTTATCTAAGGCGATGCCGTAAGCATCGCGCAGATCCGTAACCGTCGCAAAAGGACGCTTGCTGATCAGTTCATCCACGATAGCGTCGTTATCCGCTTTTCTGTTTGAGTCAAAAATATCCTTCTGCTGCACGGTTTCAAAAATATCGTTAGGATAATCCAGAATGGCTTGATACATTTCCGCAGCAATGACCGCCGCGTTATAAGCTGAAAGTCCGCCGGGAGGCGTCGCCTTAACCGGACCCGCTCCGCCGAACAAAACGGCGTTAAGCACAATCACGCTCATCAACATAACCGAAATCCATCGGAAAGAGGATTTTCTCTGATGCATACATTCACCTCATAATTTGTAGAAAATCTTGTTAACGTACTGACACAACGGCTATCAATGAAAATTTTTTCTCTCTTTATCTGAGCTTCGGCCAGCTCCTTCCCCCTGTTTTTAACATGGAAAATTGTATCAAGTATCACTGAACGGATTCTGGACAAAATTCGTCATTTTTCGCCAAAACCGTTCCGTTTCGGATATCGGCAGCCGCAAACCTGCTCTCCATAGGATTTCAGCCCCATAAAAAAAAGCCCAGCCGCTCAATAGGGGCAAAGGCTTCGTCCGGGATAACCGGAATCGCTCAGATGCTCTGCATCAAGTGTTTATACAGGTTGGTTGTTTCGCGGCCGGGCTCTGATCCCAGCTCTTCGCGGAGGGCGCTTGCGAACGCTTCATAATGCTTTTTCAGCGACAGCATATCACCCAGCCCGGCATGGACTTCCATCCCCGCCCGGCAAATTTCTTCCGAGAACGGCTCCTTTTTTTGGAGCAGCTCCAGCCGCCGGAGAGCGGATTGAGTCTGACCTGCGGATACTTCGTAAGCCGAGGCCAGAAGACTGGCCTGGATATACTGTCCGAGCAGCTGCGCCCGGTACGATTTGGCCCAGAAATAATCGTGCTCTTCCAAATAATCTCCACGGTATAGCTGAAGCGCCTGGTCCAGCCGCCGCCACTGCTCCCGCGACGTAATCTCGCCGACAGAGGCTCCGGCCAGGAACAGGTCCACATCGGTGCGGAAATCGTCCCCCGTGAAGCGATAGCTGTCGTGGGAATAATCGATGCCCGCTCCGATTCCCCAGGCTTTGAGCATTTTGCGCACCTGGTATACGGAGGTGTGTAGCTGGGTGACCGCTTTATCCAGAGAAAGCTCCGGCCATAGCGTCTCCAGAATGACATCCTTGGCCACCCGCTTGCTCCCGTGATGAACGAGGAAAGCGAACAGCTCCTGCGCTTTTTGCGTGCGCCATCTCAAGCTGCCGCCTGTACCGGCGCTTCCCGCCAGGGACAGCTGCTTAAAGCACAGCACGGCCGGTGCGCCGGCCGGCGCCGCCTCCCGGCGGACGGCCTGAAGCTGGCTAAGACGCGACTCCAGGCGGCTGACGGTCTTGGCGAACCGTTCCGGATCGACCGGCTTGAGCAGATAGTCGATCGCGCCAAGCTCGAACGCTTCGATTGCGTAGTCGTTATAGGCGGTTACGTAGACGATCTGCGCCTCCGGGTTCAGCCGGTACAGATGCTCCGCCGCTTCAAGGCCGTTCATCTCGGGCATCTCGATGTCCAAGAAGACGATGTCCGCCTTCTCGGCAGTCATATGTTCAAGCCCGTGCCGGGCCTGCGTATACATGCCCGCGACCTCCATGCGCCCATCCGACTGGAGCAGACGCTCCATCTGGATCAGGGCGGGCTTTTCGTCGTCAATCAGAATGGCCTTCACTGTTTTTGACCTCCTCCCGCATTCCCCCGGGTTCCCCCGTTATTCGGCACCCGGAATCGGACAATCGTTCCTCGTCCCGCCTCGGTCCGGATGTCGAGCCCTTCGCCGAACATCGTCAGCAGCCGGGTATGGATGTTGATCAGGCCTACCCCTCCCCCGGCCTCTGCCGACAAGAGGGATGCCGCGCGTCCGGGTTCCATCCCGACTCCGTTATCCGTAATTTCCACGAGCAGAACATCTTCCTTCTCCTCGACGGAAATTCCGATCGTTCCGCCTTCCGCACGCCTCATGATGCCGTGGCGAACCGCATTTTCAACGATAGGCTGGATGCTGAGCGGGGGGATCAGACGGTTCGGCTCGGACCGGATGTCGTATGTCACCTGCAGCCGTTCTTCGAAACGTGCCTTCTCCAGAACTAAATACGACTGAACGAGAGCCATTTCCTTCTGTAAAGGTACCAACTGGTCGCGATTCTGAAAATCGAAGCTGCCCCGAAGATAACGGCTGAGCTCCAGGAGGAGCTTCGTCGTTTTGTCCGGGTCCGAAGGCAGCAGCGCGATGATCGTATTCAGCGCATTGTACAAAAAATGCGGCTTGATCTGCGCCTGCAAAAACGCCATCTCCGCCGAGACCGCGTTCCGGACAGACTTGCGCATCTCAAGCAGGGTCCGCACCCGGGCTCTCAGTTCGTCGGCATCGACCGGCTTGCGCAGGAAATCGTTGGCACCCGCCTGGAAACCGGTACGCACATCCTCCGGCAGACTCCGTGCGGTCAGCAGCAAGACCGGGAGCTCGGCCAGCGAAAGACGGGCGCGGATCGCCCGGCACAATTCCAGACCGGACATGCCCGGCATCATCCAGTCGGCAATGACCAGGTCGATGGATTGCCCGGAGCCGATATGCGCCATCGCTTTGGCCCCGCCGTCCACCGCGATCAGCCGGTAACCTTCAACCGACAGCAGGTTGTACAGCACCTGCAGGTTGACCGGATCGTCGTCGACCAGCAGGACAGTCGCGTCGATTTGGCGGGCCCGCCGGTCCTCCCGGCCTTCGGGCAGGACGGCGGCGGCCGTTTCGTCCCTTGCCGCCGAAGCCCTGAAGCCCGCATCGGAAGACCGTGCCGCTTCCGGTGCGGCCGTAGTCGACGGAACGGTAAACCGGAATACGGAGCCTTCTCCGAGCCGGGATTCCGCTTCGATTTTTCCTTCACCCAGTTCGACCAGCTTCTTCGTAATACTCAGTCCGAGGCCGGTTCCTTCGTAATCGCGATCCCCGGGACCCACACCCTGATCATAGGCATGGAAGATTTCTTCCATGCGGTTCTCCGCGATTCCGATCCCCGTGTCTTTAACGAAGATGAGCACATGGCCGCTCTTCGTTACCGCCCCGATCGTGACGGTTCCCGCAGGAGTGAATTTCACGGCATTTCCGATCAGATTGTACAAAATTTGCTGCAGACGGTCTTCATCCGTCAGAAGCCAGGGCAGCCGGTCAGGCCATTCTTGCTCGAAACGGATGTCTTTGTGCCGGGCGACATGCGTCATAACCTCGAGTACGGCGTTCGTTGCGGCTTTGAGATCTACCGGCTGCCTCTTCAGCACAATTTCGCCGTTTTTAAGCTTGCTGAAATCCAAAATATCGTTAATGAGAAGAGTAAGCCTCCGACCCGTCGATACAATCATCGCCAGATCGTTCCTCTGCTTATCGTTCAAAGCGCCCGATGCGCCTTCCAGCATAGACTGGGCCATGTTGACCATTCCGTGCAGAGGCGTACGGAGTTCATGGGACGTATTCGCCATGAATTCATCCTTCAACCCGTCCAAGGAAAGCAGCCTGCGCGACAGCTGGTCCACCTCCACGAAAGTCCGGTTAAACCGCTGCGCAAGCAGGACGGCCTGGGTCATCACGAACAGCAGCATTTCGGCCGGAATGAGCAGCAGCCCTTCGTACAAGCCGACCAGGTTGAGCACGTACGCCGCTATGACCATCAGAATGCTCATCACACCGGCGATCATGAGCAAGGTGTCCTCGGAGCGCTTGCGCACGTCCCGAAGCAGAACGAACGCTATATAGCACATGCTGAGGAAGGAAACCGCCAGGATCAGCACCTCGAGCCGCGAGAAAACAACAGGCGGCAGCAGTAGACCCGCCAGCAGACCGGTCACAGTCACGGCGGAGCTCAGCCGCATCGCAAGCGGATGAACGCCGCCCGGTACGGCAACGGCTACATAGCGGAGTAAGAAAAAGTACACGAATGAAGACACCATAAGCTGCACCTTGAGCAGCCAGGTGTAGGAAAACCCCGGCCAGGCGGCGGCAAGCAGCTTCTCCCCGTGCGTAAGCACAAACAACAGCCCGACCAGACAGAACAGCCCCAAATAAAGCGAGGCCGGATCTTTCCTCCGCATCCTGTACAAAACCAGAAAATAAAGTCCCGGAATCAGGAAGCCCGCCATCGTCATCCACTCGGAAAATAATGCCGCTTCCCGGCTTTTCATGACGGACTTTTCGTCTCCGAACAAAATCGGAGTGAACATACCGCCGGAGGAATAGCTGTGGTTGGAGATCTGAACCACGATCTCGGCTTCACTGCCCTGCAGGTAGGAAAACCCCGTGTACGGGACGTTGTCGGGACTTTCTTCGGCGGCCGTACGGCCCGGCGTTCCGCTCGCTCCCACTTCCCGGCCGTTCACGAACACCCGGTTAGCCATGCGGATATTGCCGGTGCGGATGCCGTAAAGGGCCCCGTCGGTCTCGTTAAGCCGCACTTTAAGCCGAAACGTGGCATACCCTTCGGCGGCGGAATCCTCTTCCGTGCCCATATACGCATTCCATTTCCCCGGAATTTGCGCCATGCCGGTCGGCACGGGAGGCGTCCTTCCCGTTTCCGCGGAAGGATGAAAATCTCCGGGAACGAGCAGCTTCCCCCTGTAAAATTCCCACTCGCCGCTCAGCCTTACCGTCCCTTTGTCCGCAAAGTTCCAGGCTCTGAGATCCAACACCCCGCGGACCGCATCGGGATTCCGCTCGATCGACACGACGTGCTGAAGAACGGAATACACCGGCAGCAGCAGAATAAGCGCGGCTCCGAGTATAAAAAACAACGCTTGTTTTTTCATAGGTTAATCCACAGCTCATGAAATCGCTTGCAAAAACCCTGTAAGCCATCCCTGCAGCTCCTGTACCGCTTCTGGCCACCACACATGTGCGGCACCATAGACAAATTGCGCTCTCGTACACTTCTATAATATAAAGTCCCCATTGTCTTTCACCTGCCGGAAAAAAGTAGCGATGCTGTTGTATTGTACCACAGGCCGCGCCAGGTTTCTTTGGGTTCGGATTAAATCAAAGTTAAGAAATAAATCGTACCCATTCTCCCGCACGGGCTAGGCGGCAGCTAATTGACAATCCATGTGAGGTCTCCATTTCCAAAAAAAAAATGAGCCTCTAATTACATTAGAGACTCATCTGCCCGAATACCCGTATGAACGATCGTTACCGGTACGATTCGCCGCCCTAATCGCGCTCCACCAGCAGCGCCACGCCCTGGCCGCCGCCGATGCACAGCGAGGCCAGACCGCGCTTGCCGCCGCGCCGCTCCAGCTCGTGCAGCAGCGTCACGAGCACGCGCGCGCCGCTGGCGCCGATGGGGTGCCCGAGGGCGATCGCGCCGCCGTTGACGTTGAGCTTCTCCGGCGGTACGCCGAGCTCGCGCCCCACGGCAAGCGACTGCGCCGCAAAGGCCTCGTTGAACTCGAACAGGTCGATGCCGTCTATCGGCACGCCCGTCCGGTTCAACAGCCGCCGCACGGCGCTTACGGGCCCGAGGCCCATCACGGCCGGATCCAGCGCCGCCGAGGCGTAGCCCTTGATCCGGGCAAGGGGTTTCAGCCCCCGCCGGCCGGCTTCTTCGGCCGACATGACGACAACGGCGGCCGCCCCGTCGTTGATGCCGGAGGCGTTGCCGGCGGTCACGGTCCCGCCGGAGCGGAACGCCGGACGCAGCCGCGAGAGCGTCTCCGCGGTCGTGCCCGCGCGCGGGAACTCGTCGCGGTCGAACGGCAGCGGGTCCTGCTTCTTCCGCGAGACGGGGACCGGCACGATCTCGCTCCGGAAGCGTCCGGCCGCGGCCGCCTGCTCCGCCTTCTGCTGGCTGTGAGCCGCGAACTCGTCCTGCTCCTCGCGGGAGAGGCCGTACCGGTCCGCTACATTCTCCGCGGTTTCGCCCATGTGAATGTCGCACATGGCGCACCAGAGGCCGTCGCGGATCATGGAATCGACAAGCTTGCCGTCGCCCATGCGCAGGCCCGAGCGGGCGCCTTCCAGCAGGTACGGCGCCGCGCTCATATTTTCCATGCCTCCGGCCACCGCAATGTCGGCATCGCCGAGCATGACCGACTGGGCCGCCAGCATGACGGCTTTGAGCCCGGAGCCGCATACTTTGTTCACCGTAAGGGCAGGAACGCCGTCGGAAAACCCGCTTTTCAGCCAAGCCTGTCTCGCCGGGTTCTGCCCCAGTCCCGCCTGGAGCACATTGCCCATGATTACCTCATGGACCCGCTCCTGCTCCACTCCCGCGCGCTCCAGCGCTCCCCGGATAACGATGCTTCCGAGCTCCGTCGCGGGCACGCCGGCCAGGGAGCCCTGAAAACTGCCGATCGCCGTACGCACGGCGCTGACGATAACCGCTTCTCTGGTCATTTCGGATCACCCTTCCTGTCCGCAGGCTTCGAGCCGCTCTTTTAAAAGAGGGCCGAGCGTGAACGCCGCTTCGGTCTTGGCCCGGACTTCGTCCAGCTCCGCTTCTCCGAGCAGTTCGGCCAGCACCATACCCTCCGGCGTAAAATCGAATACGGCCAGATCCGTAATGAGCCGGTCCACCACTCCTCTGCCTGTCAAAGGAAGGGTGCAGGCTTTTTTCACCTTGGATTCCCCGTATTTGTTCACGTGTTCCATGATGACGACGATGCGCTTGGCTCCGCTCACCAGATCCATCGCGCCGCCCATGCCTTTGACCATTTTGCCCGGAATCATCCAATTTGCAAGGTCACCTTCGCCGGATACCTCCATACCGCCCAGAATAGCCAAGTCGATATGGCCGCCCCGGATCATGGCGAACGATTCCGCACTGTCGAAATAGGAAGCGCCCGGTACCGCCGTGACGGTTTCCTTGCCCGCGTTGATCAAATCCGGGTCTTCCTCTCCCCGTTTCGGATAAGGACCGATGCCCAGCAGACCGTTCTCGGATTGAAGCATCACTGTAATACCGGCGGGAATTTCATCGGCTACGAGCGTCGGCATGCCGATCCCCAGGTTGACGTACATGCCGTCCCGGATTTCCCGTACGGCGCGCTCCACGATTCTTTGGCGCGGATGGCTCATGCTGTCTCCTCCTTCGCTTCGCGGACCGTCAGACGCTCGATCCGTTTCTGATAGCTCCCGCCCTGCACGACATGCTGCACAAAAATGCCCGGCGTATGAATGTCATCGGGGTCCAGCTCTCCCGCCTCCACAATCTCCTCGGCTTCCGCGAGCGTGATTTTGCCGGCTGCCGCAGCCAGCGGATTGAAATTGCGGGACGTTTTGCGGAACACGAGGTTCCCCGCCGTGTCGGCTTTCCAGGCTTTCACCAGCGCAAAGTCGCCGGTGATCGCTTTTTCCAGAATATACGGCCGGCCCCCGAAATGTTTCTCCTCTTTGCCTTCCGCTACCAGCGTCCCGACGCCCGTCGCCGTGTAAAAAGCGGGAATGCCCGCTCCGCCTGCCCGGATGCGTTCCGCCAGCGTGCCCTGCGGCACCAGCTCAACCTCCAGTTCGCCGCTTAAGTACTGCTTCTCGAACGTTTTATTTTCTCCGACGTAGGAGGACACCATCTTCTTGATCTGCTTGTTAGCCAGCAGCAGCCCCAGGCCCCAATCGTCGACTCCGCAGTTATTGCTGACGACCGTAAGCTCGCCGGTGCCCTGCCGCTGCAGGGCCGCGATCAGATGCTCCGGTATGCCGCACAGGCCGAAACCTCCCACGATCAGGGTCGCTCCTTCGCCGATTACACGTACGGCTTCCTCCGCTGATTTCAGAACCTTGCTCATGTCTGCCCCTCTCCTCTCGCGTGATAAATTTCTCTCTCTACTGTGCCGTATAACCGCCGTCGATCAGCATGGACGTTCCCGTCACGCCCTTCAGCTTGTCGCTGGCGATGAGCATGGCGAATTCGGCGATTTCATCGACCGACAGGAGCCTTTTTTGCGGCACCAGCGGGTAGATGACCTCCTCCAGCACGCTTTCCAGGGGAACGCCCCGCGTTCTTGCCAGATCTTCGAGCTGGCCGCGTACGAGCGGCGTATCCACGTAGCCCGGGCACAGCGCGTTAACCGTGATGCCGTGCGCCGCGCTTTCCAGAGCCGCTACCTTCGTCAGCCCGATGAGTCCGTGCTTCGCGCTGTTGTAAGCGGCTTTGCCCGCGAAACCGATGACGCCGTTGATCGAAGCCATGTTGATAATCCGCCCGTACTGCTGTTCCTTCATAATGGGCAGAGCATGCTTGATCCCGATAAAAGCCCCCGTCAGCATCACTTTGATCATAAATTCAAACTTTTCCACCGGGAATTCTTCGATAGGCGCGACATGCTGCAGACCCGCGTTGTTCACCAGAATATCGAACCGGCCGTAGGTTTCGTGCGTTGTCCGGATCGCTCCGGCGAACTGGCTTTCGTCGGTTACATTGCAGGCGAGACCGATGGCTTCGTATCCTTCGTCCGCCAGCCGCCGAGCCGCCGCTTTAGCCTTTTCCTCCTGAATGTCGGAAATAACGACCTTGGCCCCCTCGCGGGCGAATGTGCGGGCGATTTCAAGGCCGATGCCGCTGGCCGCTCCGGTGATCAGAGCTGTTTTATGAGCCAAAAATGGGGTCATGACCGCCACTCCTTCCGTGAGTTTTACAGACCTGACTAAAATGAATACTGAAACAAGAAGCATCTAAATTACCTATGAACTTAACTGTTAACGGTTTAAAATATCGAACGGACGCCTCCGCTGCATTCCGGCCTCTTCCTGTTTACAAGAAAGACAAGACAGCGGCGAGAATAAGCACCGTGAGCGTTTTGACGACGGTTATCGCAAAAATATCCTTATAAGACTGCCGGTGCGTCAGTCCCGTGATGGCCAGCAGCGTAATGACCGCGCCGTTGTGCGGCAGCGTATCCATCCCCCCGGACGCCATCGAGGCGATCCGGTGCAGCCATTCCGGGCTGATGCCCGCCGCCTGGCCCGCGGCCAGGTACTGTTTGCCCATCACTTCGAGCGCGATGGACAGCCCCCCCGATGCGGAACCGGTGACCCCGGACAAAATATTGACCGACACCGCTTCGTTAATCAGCGGCTGAGAGCTGATGTTGAGGATGAAGTTCTGGATCGCTTTGAAGCCGGGCAGCGTCTTGACCACGTTGCCGAAGCCGACCTCGGAAGCGGTGTTGAAAATCGCCAGAAGCGATCCCATCGCGGCCGCCGTAAGCCCTGCCGCGAGCTTGCTCTGAACGTGCCGGACGTTGATACAGAGCGCCGCCGCGATGCCGATGAACAGGGCGATAATAAGCGCCCATGAAGATGCAACCGTTTTCACATTCGCGATGTTAAACGTTTTGAGAAGCTCCGGGCTGTACCAGGTGTTGACCGTCAAAAATCCCCGGCTCAGCAAGTAGTTGAACACCAGCACCAGCACGAGCGGTATGAGCGACACCCACAGGTTCGGGTAACGCTGGCCTTCGGCGGTTTCCGGCTCGTTCTTGTGTCCGGTTCCGTAGCCTTCGCCTGCGGCCGCCGCCTGCTTACGGCGTCTTTCCAGCCAGAACATGCCCGCCGCCAGCACCATGATTCCGCCCACAATTCCCACGACCGGGGCCGCGTAGGCATCCGTTCCGAAATACGTGGTCGGAATAATGTTCTGCACCTGCGGCGTTCCGGGGAGCGCATCCATCGTGAAGGTGAAGGCGCCGAGCGCGATCGTGCCGGGAATGAGCCGCTTCGGAATATCCGCTTCGCGGAAAACCGCCACCGCGAAAGGATAGACGGCGAAAGCGACCACGAACAGTGAAACGCCGCCGTAAGTCAGCACCGCGCAGGCCAGAACGACCGACAGCATGGCGCGTTTGGAACCGAGCACTTTGACGATGGACCGGGCAATCGAGGAAGCCGCTCCGTTCAGCTCCATCACCTTGCCGAAAATCGCCCCGAGCAGGAAAATCGGGAAGTACGTTTTAATATAGTTCGCCGCATTCGCCATATAGGTCTCCGTATAGCTCGGCATAAGCGCGAGCCCGGAAATGACCACGGCCAGCAGCGTAAAGATCGGGGCGAACACGATCACCGGATACCCCCGGTAAGCGAAAAACATCAGCAGCCCCAAGGCGAGTACAATCGCCACGACCTGAACAAACACCATGCGCCTTCTCCTCTTTTCTGTTAGAAGATCTCTTGTAAGCCCTTACATTCTTTTAAGTTGCGTGCCGCTTTCCATGAAATTCCGGGGCGTCCCCTGAAATTTGAACGTTCTGTGTCCGCTTCTAGTTTACACGGCAGGTGAGGCAAGGTAAAATTCAGACATCGAATAGCTACCATTCCAAAATTTTATGGCTGGGGATGAACGACCGTGGATGTAAGGAATCTCGCCTCCGTTCTGGAGGTCGCCAAACAGCAGAATTTCACGAAGGCCGCCGAAATTTTACATATGACTCAACCGACCTTAAGCAAGCTGGTCAAAAGCATGGAGGACGAGCTCGGCGTCACCCTGTTCGACCGCAGCGGCAAAACCGTCAAGCTCACCGACTCGGGTATCGCCGCCATCCAGCGGATGCAGGTCATCATCCAGTCCGTGAACGACCTCTACACCACGCTGGACGACGTGTCCCAGCTCAAAACGGGCACCATCCGCATCGGACTGCCGCCGGTGATCAGCACCGTCTTCTTTCCGCGCGTGATCGCGCCTTTCCAGCGGAAATATCCCGCGATTCAGTTCGTCATGATCGAGGAGGGCGCCAAAACCGTCGAGCAGCGCGTCCTGGACGGATCGATCGACATGGGCGTCGTCATCTCGCCGGACGAGGATTCCAGCCTGGGGCGGCTGCCGTTCATCCGCCAGCACGTCTCCCTCGTGCTGCATCGCGCGCATCCGCTGGCCGAACGTGAAACGGTCTCTCTCGCCGATTTGAGCCGGGAGCCGTTTCTGCTGTTCGCCAAAGGTTTCGCCGTGCGGCATCACGTCCTCGACGCCTGCCACAGCGCGGGTTTTCACCCGGCCATCGCCCACGAAAGCTCGCAGTGGGACCTCCTGGTGGAGATGGTCGCCGGAGGTCTCGGGGTCTCTTTTATCCCGGAACCGATCACTTCCAAAATAGCGAACCCCGATGTCCGGGTTATCCCCAAAACCTCGCCGGGCGTTCCGTGGAACCTGTACGTACTGTGGAACAAAGAAAGGTATATTTCTTACGCGATGCGGGAGCTTCTGGAATTCATCGGGGAGAAAGCGGAGGTTTAAGCCGGGGTACAGGAATCTACGTGCGCTACCTGCGAAACGAAGGTATGAAAAAAGACAAAAAAAGGATACCTGCCGGTGCGGGTATCTTTTTCATTTTGTCGCATAACTGAGCTTTTACTATAATCATTCCGGTTCTGTTGGTGGAGAAAATTAAACCTACAAAACGCCGACCTTCGTTCCTTGTCCGGCAAACAGCTTCTCGACGGCCTCCTGCAAGCGTTCCTTCTGGATCGGCTTGACCACGAAATCGCTGGCCCCGCTGCGGATGGCCTCCATGACAACCCGCTGCTGCCCCATGGCGGAGCACATGATGATTTTGGCGCCCGGATTGGCGGATTTGATGCGCTTAACGGCTTCCAGTCCGTCCATTTCGGGCATCGTAATATCCATCGTCACGAGATCCGGCTTCAATCGGCCGTAAAGATCGACCGCTTCCTTCCCGTTTTGGGCTTCGCCGATTACGGTGTGCCCCATCTGCTCCAAAAACATACGGACCAGCGTTCTCATAAATGCGGCGTCGTCCACAACCAGTACGTTCAAAACGCTCCCTCCTTCTGTCTGTTCCAATGTATCAAAACAAACTGAACAAAAACTAAACATGCCCCGAAAGGGTCATTTATTGATCTGAAAAGACACAAAAAAAGCCGGCTCCAAAAACCGGCAATGCATCATCGCCGTATTCTTAGGCCGACGGCGGATCAACCACCCGGCACAAGCGTGTAGTACGGCGCCGGATGACGGTGTTCAACCGCTTGTCTTTTGGGTGCTCCTCGTATTATTCAACCAAGTGCCTGTTCTCGTATACCGTAACCTCGCAGGCCGGTTCAAATCCCGCCCGTTTGTAGATCCCGATTCCGTCGGGCGAAGCCTGCAGGACGCAAAGCCGGGGCTTTCCTTTCTTTGCTTCACCGATAAGGAACCGAAACATGGCGGAGCCGAAGCCTTGTCCCCGGAAGTCCGAGAGAGTTGCGATATCGTAGATGCCGACGCTGTCATCCGTGAACACAAGCGTACCGGTACTGACCGGCCGACCGCGGTACAAGCCGATATACAGCTTCATAAGAGAAGCCCCCCACAGCGGCAGACGGGATATTTTCCGGTAAAAAGCCTTCACGTTAGCCCCCTCCTCCGACTCTCCGAACAACGAAGCCAACACGTCTCCGAATTGCTCCGCTTCCGCAGGGGATGCAATTTCTTTTACCCGGAATTCCGCCGGGCATTCAGTTATGGGATGAAGAGCATCCAAGTCCGCATACATCGCGATGTTCGTTTCCGCTTCTTTTAAACCCGCCTGTCTTAACGTCTCGAACGTGACGCTGTCTTTGCTTTCCCATGACCATAACGCCATCGGGTATTTTTTGTCCGTAAAATAATGAACCGTCTCTTCGAGGATAGCTTCGTTCTCCGCGGACAGGCGGGGTTGAAGCAAAACCGCCACGTTAAACGTATCCGAAGGGAGGCCGCAGTCCGCTCTTATGTATTCAGACGTTTGTTTAAGAGTATAGCCTTCTGCCCGGCCGGCGAAATAGGCGGCCTTCGCAATGAAATTATCCCGGATTAAACGGGCTGATTGGCCCTGCGCTGTGTTCATGCCGATGTCCTCCTTGCTCCCGTGCTGCAGCCGCAGCCGGTTCGTGAGCGTGACGTTTATTAATGACACCTAATTAAGGAATGAGAGAAAGCGAACTTCCCTCCCGCCTCACTCATTCCTTCCTTTTATTCTTCCATTCTAGCACACCTATCCCCTTTGCTCTCCCCGCCTACTACCCGAATTTTTCTCGAAAATCCCCGGCTCTCCAAGGGCATCCGATTGTATGAAAGAAAAAAAGTATCGCGCTGCCGCCCCCCTATCGTACCTGCAACTTCCCTTACCGAACCTGCCACTGGCCTTTCTTCCTGCCCGCTCATCGAAATTTTATGCAATTAACCAAAGTTAATTCTCAAGTCCTATCGTTTTTGCTAGACTGGACCCTGCTACTTATTTGCGGCCGTCTGAGAAATATTTCTTTCGGCGGCGGCAACCGCATTTCTCAAAGGAGTGATGACATCTTCATGTCTAACAGGCTGCGCAAAATATGGGGGACGACTGTCCTCATAGGAGGGATACTGGCCGGATGGTGCCAAACGGCGAATGCGGCCGTCATGATGGAAGCTCTTCCCGCTTCTGCCGATTTGCCCTCAGACCTGGCGGGAGTTTCGGCAAGCGGTGTGCTGAACGGCAGCATCCTTGTAACCGGCGGTCAATATAGCCGGAACAATTCGTTCGCCAAAAACTCGTACACCTTCTCGCCCTCGACTCAAACCTGGTCCACTTATGCTCCCGCGCTGAACTTGGCCTACCACACCCAATCGGAGATGAAGGACGGAAGAGTCATCATCACGGGCGGCAACGCCTTTCTCAGCGGCACCGGGTACGTGTACAACAATTTGACGCGGATTTATAGCCCGTATACAAACGCCTGGACCCAAGCGTCCAATTTGCCCAAAAATATGCTCGGCAACTCGCAGAGCACACTGCCCGACGGCAGAATCGTCAGTGTGGGCGGAGCGGACTCCATTTTCTCACCGGGAAGCAGTACGCTTTACAACAACACGTACATCTACGATCCCGCCGCCAACACCTGGACGGAAAAAGCACCCCTTCCGATCGGCATTTACGGAGCAGCGCAAAGTACTCTGGCGGACGGCCGTATCCTGTTAACGGGGGGCTTGAGCGGATACGTTTATTCGTTTGCTTCCTATATTTACGACCCGGCCGCCGATACCTGGACCAAAGCAGCCGGTCTGCCTTATCAATATAACGACCTTTTCTTCCGGCATGCCCAGGTGACTCTGCCTAACGGCAAAGTGCTCGTCATGGGCAATTACAATTTCTATTTGTATGATCCGATCAGCAACACATGGGCCCAAGACACTCCTTCCCTTAAAAGATTGCAAAACGCCAAAATGTCGCTGACCGGCGGCAGCGTGTATGTCATGGGCGGGTACGACGAGAACTACGGCCTCAACACGACCGTATACAAGCTGTCGTTTGATTTCACGGCGCCTACGGCTCCCGTTATCACAACGTCCTCGGCGGACTGGTCTCTTGCGGATGTCACCGCGACCCTGACGGCCGGTACGGATGCGGATTCGGGCGTGAAGCAGACGGAATACAGCTTGTCCGGGGTCACCGTGCTTGACTGGACGCCTTATGCGAACGGAGATGTGATCACCGTTTCGAATTCGGGAGAAACCACGATCAGCGCCCGAACAATCGACAAAGCGGGCAACGCAAGCAGCGTGACGACCGCCGTGGTGAAGGTAGATAAGACGGCGCCGACGGCGCCCGTTATAAAAGGAGCCAGCTCCGCCTGGACCAACCAAAACGCGTCGATCACCCTCACACCCGGTACGGACAAAGGCGGATCGGGCGTACAGCGATCGGAATACAAGCTTTCAGGCGGCACCACCCAGGACTGGGCGCCTTATACGGGAGCTGTTCCGATCGGCACCGAAGGAATTACGACGGTACACGCGCGGACAATCGACAACGTGGGCAACGTCAGCGCCGAAAGCACGGCCGACGTATCCATCGATAAAGCTCCGCCGACCACTCCTTCCGTTCAGCCAGCGGTGTCCGGCTGGAGCAAGGACAACGTGGCTGTAACGATCACGCCCGGCACCGACGCCCGGTCCGGCGTGAAGCGCACCGAGTACAGCCTGTCCGGTGCAAGCACGCTCGGCTGGACGGCTTACACGGGTCCCGTCACGGTAAGCGCCGAAGGTCAGACGACCGTCAGCGCGCGCAGCGTGGACGAGGCCGGCAATATCAGCCAGCTCGCTACCGCTTCCGTGAGCATTGACAAGACGGCTCCCGGAGCGGCTACTGTCACTCCCGCCTTCACTTCCTGGACAGCTTCCGGTGTTCAAGTCACCGTTAAGCCCGGAACTGACGCGGGATCGGGTGTGTACCGCACCGAATACAGCCTCTCCGGCGCGACGACGCTCAGCTGGGTGACGTATACGGGACCGGTCACCGTCACCGCGGAAGGAATTACGACCGTTCACGCCCGCGTCATCGATCAGGCCGGGAATATCAGTACGATAACGACGGCCGACGTCAAAATTGACCGGACGGCACCCGGAGCGCCCTCCATCTCTCCCGCCGGAACATCCTGGGTGTCATCGGATGTTCTCGTGACGCTGACGGGAGGGGACTCAGTCTCCGGTCTGAATCGGTTGGAGTACAGCTTGTCCGGCGCCGTCACTTCCGGCTGGAAAACATACACCGGGCCCGTGACCGTAACGGCCGAGGGCCAGACTACGCTCACAGCCAGAAGTTTCGACAATGCCGGCAACGTAAGCCAGACGGCGACGGCTGTTATGCGAATCGATAAAACAGCCCCAACCGTTCCGGCGGTCACCCCCGGAACAACAGGGTGGACAGCGGCGGCAAGCGTGCCGGTCACGGTTAATGCCGGAACCGATACAGGAGGCTCGGGAGTCAAAATAACGGAGTACAGCCTGTCCGGCGCCGTGACCAAAGGCTGGACGGCTTATACGGGGCCCCTCACCGTTACGGCTCCGGGCCAGACCACCGTCATCGCAAGAACGACGGATGGGGCCGGGAACGTCAGCGGAGAAGGGACAGCCACCGTCTCCATCGACCGGACTCCTCCCGCCGCTCCGGGAATCACGCCGTCCGAGACGGGCTGGACCTCCGCGTCCGGCGTATCCGTAGCGATCACGCACGGCGCGGATACCGGCGGGGCCGGCGTGAGCCGGACGGAGTTCAGCTTATCCGGCGCGGAGACGCTCGGCTGGACCGCCTATATCGGGCCGCTGTCCGTCAAGGCCGAAGGACAGACCACCGTTACGGCCAGGACGGTCGATAAAGCGGGCAACGTCAGCTTGGTGTCCTCGATAGTCGTCAAGATCGACCGGACTCCTCCGGGCGCTCCCGCTATTACGGCACCCGCGGATCAGGCGCTGCTGAGAAACATTTCCGTCATTACCGGAACGGCCGAGCCTTCTTCTTTCGTCGTGCTTACCATCGACGGAAAAGCGTATCCTGCCGTGCAAGCAGACACCGCGGGCAAGTTCACCTACACCCTGCCCGCTCAACTGGCGGACGGAACGCATACCGTTACGGCAGCCGCGTCTGATGCGGCAGGCAATACGAGCCCGGCAAGCGGTACGGTAAGCTTTACCCTGGATACGGCGGCCCCCGCCGTGCCTGTAATCTTGTTCCCTGTGGACGGGACTCTGACTAAAGACGCCAAACCGGTCATTTCCGGAACGGCGGAAGCCCGTTCGTTCGTTCATATTTATATGGACGGATCGCTTAAAGCCGACGTCCAAGCGGATAGCGCGGGGATCTGGAACTATGCCGGAGCCGATTCGTTAAAAGACGGTATGCACACCGTTCGTGTATATGCATCCGATAAGGCCGGCAACAACAGCCCCTCGACGAAGGCGGTAACATGGACGGTCGACGCGACGCCGCCACCCGCTCCAGTCGTGCTTACCCCCGCGGACGGATCTAGCACAAACCGGAACCAGCCGGTGATCAGCGGCACAAGCGAACCCGGCTCCCTCGTCCGGGTTGAGCTGGACGGCACCACATCAGCGGGATCGGCGACGGCCGACGGAACCGGGAAATGGTCCCTTACCTCGGCTGCGCCGCTTGCCGACGGAACCCACTCCCTCCGGACATGGGCTGAGGACAAAGCAGGCAACGCCGGTCCGTATTCCGGACTTCTGCGGTTTACCGTAGATACGCAGGCGCCTGCGGCGCCCGTCATTCTGAAGCCGCTTGCGGACGCGCTCTTAAATACGAAGACGCCCAAGGTGGAAGGTCATGCCGAAGCGGGCGCGTTCATCAGCGTAGTGCTGGACGGCAGTATCATTCATACCGTTACCTCCGGTCCGGATGGCAGCTGGGTGTACATTCCGGCTTCCGCACTTGCGGACGGATCGCACACCGTGAAAGCATCGGCGGCCGACGCCGCAGGCAACAGAAGCGCGTATTCGGCCGAAACGACCTTCCGCATCGACGCTACGGCACCAGCCGCACCGGTCATCACGGAGCCTGCGCCAGGAACCGTCACGAATGTGAACCGGCCCCTCATCCGGGGAACGGCCGAGGCAAGCGTGACCGTGAATGTATATGTGGACGGCACCCACTCCGGAATCACGACAACCGGTACGGGCGATAGCTGGAGCTTCAGCCCTGGGGCCGCTTTATCCGCAGGGACACATCGGCTCACAGCTATTGCGGTTGATGCCGCAGGCAATGAAAGTCCTTTATCGCCCGAAACGGCATTTACCGTTGTTTCGTCCAATGCCGCACTTCATTCGCTGAGCCTCGGCGGAGCCGCTCTGAATGAAACGGTGACCGGCTCCACTTACCGGTACACGGCTCAAGTGCCTCATTCGGTAACGGTCACCTCCATACAGGCCACGGCGGAAGATGCGCAGGCAGCCGTACGCTTGCTGAAAAACGGGCAGCCGGTGACCAATCCGGTTGCCCTGGAAGTGGGCGACCAGACTTTTACGGTCGAAATCACGGCCCAGGACGGAGTGACGGTAACTCCCTATACGGTCACCGTAACGAGGGCGGCTTCCAGTGAAGTGACCTTGAGTGAATTGACGGTGACGTCGGGTGAGCTCACTCCCCGTTTTGACGGCGCAACGACCGTTTACTCGACCACGGTTACCAACGATGTGTATGCCGTTACCGTCGGAGCCAAAGCTTCCAGTTCCGTGGCGACCGTGACGATCAACGGCACGGCGTTCGGCGGAAATGCCGGCAGCCTTCCCCTTCAATTGAAGGTCGGCTCCAATCCGGTCACCGTTACGGTAACCGCTCAAGATGGCGTCACGACGCAAAGCTATCAGCTGGAAGTGAGCCGCGCTCCGAGCAGCAACGTCTTGCTCAGCGGACTGATTCTTTCGGAAGGCAGCCTGGAACCCGCTTTCGACAGCGGCATGGTTCATTACCGGTCGGCTGTCAGTCCGGAAACGGCAAGCCTATCCGTGACGGCTTCCGTCTACGAACCGAATGCGACTCTCGTCGTTAACGGCCTGTCGGTTGTCAGCGGACTGCCTTCTGTGCCGCTTGCGCTCAAGCCCGGCGTGAATCCTATCACGGTTGTCGTGACGGCTCAAGACGGGATCACGACCCAGTCCTATGTAGTGGACGTGACCCGTCAGCTTAGCTCGAATGCCGGTTTGACCGGACTTGAACTGTCGGCGGGTCGGCTGAGTCCCGCTTTCGACGGAGACACATCGAATTACGCACTGACCGTTGATTACGAAAACGATCGGACGACCGTAACGGCTTCCGTTTACGATCCCGATGCGCTAGTGACGGTCAACGGAGTTCCGCTCCTCAGCGGAAAACCTTCGGCACCGCTCGCGCTGCGTGTCGGAGCCAACCCGGTACAGGTCACCGTCACGGCGCCGGACCGGCAGACGGTACGGACGTATGACGTCCTGATCACCCGCCAGTCCCGGCAAGATTCCGGCGGCGATTCGCCAGGCACTTCACCCGGAGGAACTCCTCCGACGGAAGAGCCTAAGCCGCCCGTAGATCCGGGGCAGCCGCAGCATCCGGGAGAACCCGGCGACACCGGCAAGCCGGGCGATCCCGGGATACCCGGCTTGCCGGAAGTTCCGGGAGGACTGAGCTGTCCTTCTCCTCCCCCGCACCCCGTGGCCTTCAAGGATATGCAGGGTCACTGGGCGGAGAAAGAAGTCGCCAGCGCGGCGGACTGCGGCATCGTCAGCGGCTTCGAGAACGGAACGTTCCGGCCGCAGGAGCAGGTCACGCGCGCCCAGTTTACCGTGATGCTGACGCAAGCTTACGCGGAGGCTCTGCGCCAGCCGGAGAAGCCGGCTCCCGCCTCCGGCTTTGCGGACAGCGCCAGCATCCCGGCCTGGGCCGCCGAGGCCGTCGCGCTCGCGCAGCGCGCAGGCATCGCCACCGGCTACGGGGACGGCACGTTCCGGCCCGATGCGCCGGTCACCCGCGCCGAGATGCTCACCTTGGCGGCCAAAGCCGCCCAGCTGCAGCCGGTTCCGGTCGGTGCGCTGCACGAGCTGTACGCCGACGCGGACGAGATCCCCGGCTGGGCCGCAGGCTACGTCGCCGCCGCCCAGCAGAAAGGGCTCGTGCAGGGACGCGGTCCCCGCACGTTCGACCCGCTGGGCTACACGACCCGGGCGGAAGCGGTCGCCCTGCTTCTGCGCATGCTTGAGTCGAAGTAAGCGACGGGGCTCGTCCGGCGACCGACGTGACGCTTTGAGGAACTGCCGGCCGCAGCCGCGCCTGTCGAAGACGGCGAGAACGCGGACGGCTGTGCACAAGCTCGCAGGCATGAAGGTCGTCACCCGTCACGACAACGTGGGATTCGACCGCCGTGCAGTACCGCAACGCGCGCCTGGAATTCGCGCACATAGAAATACGCGGACAGAGGTACGCGGAGCCGCAGAAGGCATTCTCCGCTGCCGGCTCGCATTTTCGAAGCGAGGCCCGACCTGCTTCGCGCGTTCAAAAGCAAAGGCTGCCGAGTAAACCCGGCAGCCTTTTTTTATACACATAGTTCCTAAGACCTAATAAATATCCCGCAAAACCTCAACCTTGCACCTGCCTCTGCCGATAAATAAGGAATATACCTTACATTCTTTGGGAGAGATCTTTCATGAAAAAAAACGCAGCTCTGGGTACCCTCATTATTATGAGCCTGCTCATCGCCATCGGCGTGCTGGGGTACCAGCTTTATCAGAAATCTCAAGGCCTGAAAGCCAGCGTGAAACCGGCTGCTTCCAACCCGCCCGTAGAGGCCCAAACTCCGGCTCAGGCCGGCGGCAAACAGGAAGAGCAGGCCAGCCTTGTGCTTGCGTTCGAGCAAGCCTTGTATGCGGCGGAACGTTCGGCAGGCGAAGCCAAAAAAGAAGCCGATCGGGAAATCGGCAAGATGAACCAGAATGTGATGCCGGATTCGGCGGTCATTTTGAAAGCCTATGATCAATTTTCGAACGTAGCGGAAAAAGTCCGGAAGATTCCCGTTCCGGCAGGACTCAACCCTGCCATGACAACCGAGCTGGAAGCCGCCAAAGAGAAGTACGCCCAGGCTTACGACCACAAAGCCCAAGGCATGTATTCGCTGATGGACTATATCAACACGACCAAAGCCGGATCTGCCGTAACCTACGGGGATCATATTAAGCAAGCGGACGCCCTGCTGTTTGACTCCGTCGGTACCGTCATCGCCATGCAGCAAAAGCTCGGAGTCGACTTTTCCAAAAAAGAGACGCCCGCTCAGAAGACCCAAACGGCCGCGCAGGAACCTGTGTCGAGTCCGTCGGCGGGCTCCTCCGAAGCATCCTCAAGCAAGGACGGTTCCGCGTCAGCGAAGCCGGCATCGCCATCGACAGACAAGTCGACATCGTCACCCGCAGCAGCCGCTAAGCCCGTACCGTCACCATCGGCAGCGCCGAAACCGTCGCAGGCTCCAAGTTCCGCAGCTCCGGCCGCGCAGGCCCAAGAGCCGCTTTCCATAGCCGGCATGAAAAAAGGCTATTTCGGCGGCATCGAATTCGGACTCGGCACGGACTTCAAAGACGTCGTGGCCAAGTGGGGCAAAGTCAAACAAGACCAGCATCGGGAAGGCGGCGCAGGCTACCTGTACAAACCTTGCAATTGTTCTATTTTTGTCGGGAAGCAAAATAAAATTTCAGCCATTGAGCTCAATACGCCCATGACCCTGCAAAAAGTCATCGACCGGCTCGGCAAACCTTGGCAGGAAGGATGGGACCCGATGGATGACTCTTACATGTTGGTTTACCAGTTTAGCGGGAACAAGGAGCTTTACGTCGAGACTCAAGTCACAACTGACAATCCCGACGCTCCCCCGCCTCCGCGCAGCGCCAAAACCGCACGCATTAGCCTGATTCAGAAATGAACGAATCTGCACAAAAAAAGGAGCTTCGGAGTTTCAGTTTATCTGAGACTCTGAAGCTCTTTTTTTGTTAAAGGAACTTCTCGATAAGACAGGCCTCCACCATCGACATCCGTTCTTCGTAGCCTGCATTTCAATCCACGCACCTGTAAGGGGTGGACTCCGTTTTTTAACCAAAAAATGGCCCAAAACGATTTACTACCAAAAATAATATAGAGTTTAACTCTTCTATCCCGAACAAAAAAATACCTTATTATGTTTAAATCCCTTTTTATAGATAAAATTCGAATCATCCTAGTAAATCATGTTCACTTCCCCTTCGCACTAGAGAAAGAGCAGAACTTCGAGATCAAGCGATACCTTAATGCCGATGATACGCTCTACCTTGGTTTTATACTGATTGTCCAATCAAAAAAACTTTAGATTCTGCGCCCCTCAGGATAGCCCTGATTCTTAAATAAGCGATACGCATAAAAAGGAAGGAAGGGCTCCGGAGTTTCAATTTGTCTGGGATTGTAGAGCTCCTTTTTTAATAATGGTAGGAACATAAGATTAACATAATTCGGCACCCTGTTTTACTTGCCTGTACTTGTTTTTGTCACTTTCTCTACTTTCCAAGTATCTTCATTTTTTACTAGCTCAATCGTGTACGAAATACCGGTACCCATCCTTTTGGTCGAATTCACGGTAACTTTATCTGAGGTTGTTTTACTAAGGCGAATGCCAAGTGCCAGATCGTTTCTCCCATAGATAAAATCTTCGGGGAGTTGCTGAACCGACGCATTGTACCTTTGAGCCACACGCTCGAACAATTTTTTCCTTTCTGTTTCACTTATTGCTTCTAAAGTTTCTTTGCTATAGCTCACACCGGTAAATTGGTTGTTATAGTTGGCGTCTTGCTCGATTGTGGCTACGGTTGATAAAAATAATATTTCGCCGACATCAATAGGGTCTTTGCCGCTAGAACATCCTATCAGATTGAGACCTGTTAACGAAAAACACATGAAAATTAGAAGTATTCTTTTCATTATTTTCCCTCTCCCCTATATGAAATAGGCACATTCGGACAATCTTTGTTTAAAATCAGGTTAAATTAATAGTCCCATAATTATTCGAAAAATATTATGAACACAGAATACATTTTAAAGCTATCAAATCATTTCGAGTAAATAGATACTATTTACTTTATTTGTAAAACAAACAGTTATCTATGATGGATCTTTTGACGATAACAAAGCCTCTTCTGCAAGACTTGATGAACTTCGTATGGGTTCGGTTGGTAATACTTATACAATTGAAATTCAAGGAATGGCTTTGGTGCCTATAATACTAAGCTTACACAAAAATCAATTTATTACGATTTGTGGTATTCTTATAATTAAGAATTTTGCTAAACGGGGGCGCAAGGATCCAGTAAATCCATGTGTGCCCCTTTTCTATTAGTTTTGCAGGAGGTGAAGATAATTAGAAAACTATTTCTAACATTAACCGTTATATTTATGCTCCTTCGTGAAGAGATTACCTTGATGATGCTATATGTAAAAGATGAGACTACTTTTTGGGGTCTCAGTTTATCAAATGCTTCTATTTATTCTCATGTATTCGCCCTCGCGGCCATTTTATGTTTAATTGGATTTTTAAGGTCCAAGCCGGATTAATAAATCAACTACATGCGGTCTCATCGAGAACGGCCTCTTTCAATTTAGCAGTTCATTTCTTTGTTAGATCATCGTCAGCTTCGCCTTCAATCTGCCTTACGCCGCTTTTTTACATTGTCCATACTTTAAACGTCCTTGTGTATAGTTTGCCCAAAGGTATATTATGGGTGGATTGACGAAAGGAGTTGTTACCTGAATAGATGACGAATAGCAAAAACTTGACTGCCATGACATTCAATTTACGCGTAAATGTGCTCTCCGACGGCAGCAACGCCTGGCCACACCGCGAACATCTCGCAGCGGACGCGATTCTTCGTTCCAATGCTCATCTGGTCGGGACCCAGGAAGGGACGGCCGCTATGCTGGAGGATTTGGATGTGCGCCTGCCCGGCTACAGCCGGATCGGGAACGGACGCCTTGGAGAAGCGGAAGCCAAACTGCACAATGACGAATACTGCGCGATCTATTACCAACACGAAGCGCTGACGCTGATTAAGCACGGACAATTTTGGCTGTCGGAGACGCCTGATGAACAGGGAAGCCTGGGCTGGGACAGCAGCTATCCGCGTATCTGCACGTGGGGCTGCTTTGAGAGCAAGGAGCATCCGGGCTCTCGGTTTTATGCGTTTAACACGCATTTCGATCATTTGGGACAAATGGCGCGGGAAGAAAGCGCAAAGCTCCTTCTAGAGCGTATCCGGGCATGCCGTGAGGAAGAGAACGCCCCGGCGCTGCTTATGGGCGATCTCAACGCCGAACCGGACAATCGCGCTATCGGGCTGCTGCGAGAGCAGTTGCAGGATGCCTACACGCTTCTGGAAGAGCCGGTCGGCCGGACCTTCCATGATTTTGAGGGCGGTACCGATGGCGAGCCTATCGATTATATTTTCGCCACGCAGGATATAGAGAGGATCCGGACCACTGTGGATCGCGAACAGCGTGGCGGAGCTTATCCTTCCGACCATTATCCGGTTGCGCTCATTTTGGGAGTTGAGGGCTAGGCCGTTGCGGCTGGAAGGTTGGTATCTTGGTTCTCGTGTGCAGGGAATACTATGGGCATGATCGTTAAAAAAGCAGCCTATCCGGTAATCGGACAGGCTGCTTTTTTTGTGTTTGTTGTGTTCATTTTAGCTTTAGCATTTTTTCCTTTGTTGAACGACTTGGCTGCATGTCTGGCAGCCTCATCAGCTAGACGGACTGCCTACGCGCCAAGCTGCTGCATCAGCCCGCCTATGAGCTCAGCAGCTTCGCCAGGCGTACCAGCAGAACGGCCGCTTCGGCCCGTGTCGCCTTCTCGTTCGGAGCGAAGCGGTTCCCGCTCCGGCCGTCGATCAGGCCGCGTTCTGCAGACATCTGCACGTAAGGCCGGGCCCATGCCGGGATATCGGCCTCATCCGCGAAAGCAGCGGCTTTTCCACCTCCGGCCGCAGAGCCGTTCACGGCTTTGGCCAGCATCACGGCCAGCTCCGCACGCGTGACGGACGCTCCAGGACGGAACGTTCCGTCGTCGTAGCCGCTCACGATGCCGTTGGCGGCTGCATCCGCTACCGCCCGGACAGCCCAGGCGGGGATGGCGCCTCCATCGGCGAAGGGGAGCGGCGTTTTTGCCGCCGCATCTGTTGACGTCTTACCCGCCGTCTCCGCATCCTTCAACAGCCGCTCCAGCATCACGATCCATTCGGCCCGGTTGATTGTCGCGTCCGGATGAAACGTACCGTCCTCGTAGCCGTCTACGAGACCGAGAACAACGGCCCGGCCGATATCCGCTTCCGCCCAGTGCCCGGAAATATCGGCAAACCGGCTCCCGCCGCCCGCTCCAGGCTCGGCGCCCGGATCCGGTTTGGTACCCGGATCCGGTGGTGTGCCCGTGCCAGTCCCGGACCCGGAATCCGGCTTCGTTCCGGGACCGGCTCCGCCCTGCCCGGCAGCCTTCCGTGTAACCTTCAGCTTATACTCCCGGGTGGAGCCGTCTTCCGCCTGAACGGCAATTTTAAATACGTTGACGCCCTCACTCAAAGAAGCCGCATATTCCCCGCTGGCCGATCCCACATTCTGTCCGTTGACGGCGGCTCTAGCTGCGGAATCCATCGTCTTATACCGGATAACGCCACGGTCCGTCTCCGACTCGGCTGCATAATCACTCACTCCCGGCTGGAAGCCCGGCGTCAGCGCAGCTTCCTTCTCTCCCGCCGTAAAACGCAGCTCCTGCAGCCTGCTCTCCGCCGACAGCGACGGTGAAGACCCCGACGAACCTCCCGAAGCAGGCACAGCGAGAGTTCGGACCGTTCCGGCAAGCTCGGTGCTGCCGTTCCCCGCTTCGTCCTTGGCCTTCACGGCAAATGAGTACAGCGTGTCGCCCGTCAAACCGGTCGCCCGGTAGCTGTACGTATCCGCGCTGACCGTCGTCAGCAGCGCACCGTTCCTATACAGCTCATATCCCGTAACGGCTCTGTTGTCCGCCGCCTCCGGCCAGCCTACGTTCACGCTGGAAGACGTAACGCTCGAGAGAGCCAGCACTCCGCCCGCAGGCCAGACCGGCGCTTCCGCATCCGGCGACACTCCCTTCGTCAGCGTCACCGTCAGGGCGGCACCGGCATCTTTCGCCGATTCGTTCCCTGCCGCATCCGTCGCCGTAATCACGTAAACGTAGCTTCCCGGGGCAAGGTCCCCGATATCGGCTGCAGGCACGGAACCGTCCGCGCTGCTGGTCCCCAGGGCCACGGCAGTCCCCAGCTCACCCGCGCCCACGATGCCGTCCTTATCGGTATCTGTCCACGGATACGCTTTTACAATCGCTCCCGCTTCACCTACAGCCCCGGCCGCTCCATACAGGCGATCCGGCGTTCCCGCATAGTTATCCATGACGCCGAATTTAGCTACATCCACCACAGGTGGCGTCGTATCCGGCACCGCCTCGTCCTCCCGGATCGTCACGACCGCTTCGTCCGGTGACCCGATTACGTAGCCGTTCGCCGGATTGCTCAGCTTGACGGTGAAGGTTTTGTCCCCTTCGTAGACCTGGTTGTCCATAACCGTGATCGGGTAGTTCCGGCTCGTTTCACCGTCCTGCAGCACAACAACCTCATCAACCACCGCATAATCTTTACCCGCCACGGCTGTTCCATCCGTCGTCCGGATTCGGACTGAAGTTTGGCCCGTCGAGGAACCTGCCCGTTTTATCGTCACGTTGGCCGTTCCGCCGTTCTCAGCCGTTTCGGACGTGTCCGAAGCCAGAGAGAAAGTCCCTTCTGCTTTACTATTCATAACGTATATCGACGTATGCGAAGAAGTGCTGCTCGCCAGAACAATATCCGACCGGCCGTCCCCGTTAAACTCTCCCGTCTCCAGGTAAAAAGCATAAGGCGGATACGGATAACTTATCGGTGATCGAAACGTTCCGTCTCCGTTGCCCATTAATACGGCAAAATCTTGGGCTTGCGTTTGGCCAAGAATATCTAGGTGTCCGTCGCCGTCGAAATCCCCAAGCGCGACTTTGAGCGGGTAGTTCCCCGCCGGATACACAACCGCTTGTCCGAATCCTCCGCCTGCCGAACCGAGCAGCACCGCAATCCCATGATCTCCGTTGGCGGCAAAAACCAGATCCTTCAGGCCGTCTCCATTGAGATCGGCTGCTTTCATTCTGTTGGGGGACGAGCCCGCCGCATAATCAACCCGGCTGAATTGAGTGCCGGTTCCGTCATTTTTCAAAATACTGACCGTGTTGCTTCCGGAATTCGCGACGGCAAGGTCCGTTTTCCCATCGCCATCCATATCCCAAGCCGCAAGACTTCTCGGGTATGCACCGACAGGAATGGAAGCTCCGGGCACAAAATTCCCGCTCCCACCGATGTTAAACAGAATCGAAACCGAGCCGGATACATTATTGACTACGGCCAAATCCGGAAAACCGTCTCCGTTCAAATCCGCCGCCGCAATCCCGGAGGCTTCCGGGCCGACACCCGCAACGCTACCCCATGTCCGGAACGTCCCGTCCCCGTTGCCTTTCAGGATACTTACCGTGTTGTCCATAAAATTGGCAACCGCCAAATCCGGGCGATGATCCCCATCCAAATCCGCAATAGCAACCGCTCGCGGATTGCTTCCTACCGCAAAACTTGCCGGCGCTCCAAACGTTCCGTCCCCCCTGCCGAGAAGCACGGCTACCTGGTCGTTCTGAAAATTCAGCGACACCAGATCATCCAGTCCGTCCCCGTTCACATCTCCGGTCGTCACGTCGTAAGCCCAGCCGCCCACCTCATAAGCGACCGCATTTTCAAAAACCGGATTCGCCGCATTCGCTTTTACCGGCCCAACCGGTACAGCGACTAACGACGCGCCCAATACCAGCGCCAGCCATTTCTGCGCTTGACCTTTTTTTACAGATCGAACCAACTCTCTCACGCTCCCTCGTAACTACTAACTAACTAATTATATCGGATTTCTGGCATAAAAAAATCACCCTTGCGGGTGAAATCGGTTGACGGCACCGCCTACATTGTCGTCAGTACCCTGTGATTCTCATCCCTTTAAACCGGGTTATTTTATGGGTTATAATTCTCACCTTTGTTTAAGTTAAATGAATCATTTATTCATATTATTCAATTTTACAAAATATTCCCCAAATTTTACAATAGGGTCAAGTGGTTAGTGGTTGGTGGAAGGATACCACAGAAGGGGGATTTATGATGACAAACTCGGTAATTACTCGCGGCAACCCAGCGGTTTCTCACTGTGCCTTTACGTTCGATGACGGTCCGATGCGGATTCCTGTTGACGCATGGCTGGATGCCTTGGAGCAGGGAGGCGCGCGCGGGACGTTTTTTTTAACGGGCGAGTGGTTTGATCGGTATCCGGCGAAAGCAAGAGAAATGCTGGCAAGGGGCCATGAGCTCACAACGCATACCTACCATCACCGCAGAATGGCGGATGTGACCAAAGCCGTATTCTTCGAAGAGCTGAAGCTGGCTGAGCTTTCTTATCAAGAAGCAACGGGAAGGCCGGTTCCGACCTTCATGCGTTTTCCTTACGCCTCTTATCGGGAGGAGAATTTGGAATGGCTCCGGGAGTGGAACTATCTGGTCGTCGAGGGGGAGGATACCGTCGACTGGTCGGGACCGCCAAGCGCGCAGCTTGTGGAGCGAGTGATACCTAAGCTGGTCAATGGGTCGATTTTTATGTTTCATGCCAATGAAATCGCCAAAGAGACGCCACAGGCCGTTAAGTCGCTCGTACACCATACTCACGCCAAAGGTCTTGCCGTGGTTCCCGTATCCGAACTGCTTCATGCGGACGGCATCAGGGCTGGCGAGCGCAGTTGGCAAGTCCGCTTCAAACCGACTCTTCAAGGTTCTTTCCATAGTGAGCAGTGGAAGCGCGTAGCTGGGGAAGATGAATTGCGGAAGCTGGCCGCCGATTCACTTGAATGGGGGAATCCGAAAGCCCCGACAGGGCCCGGCGCCTATAGCAAATGGCTGCAAACGCTCTCCATGCAGGTCCAGTCGGATGACGAAACGCGTTTTGTCGTCCGCAGCTTTGCCGGCCAGCACTGGGCATACGCGCGTGCTTCGGTCCGCGGCGGCGCGCTGGTGCTGGAGGACTTCGCCACGAAGGAAGCCCATGCGGATGCCTTGGTATATGTCCTGCAATGGGCCGCTCACGAGGCATCAACCTTAGGTTGCGAGTGGATTACCAGCACACAGGACATGCGCCGTATTCACAAGCTGTGTGAACAGCTGGGCTTCGAAGCGGAGATTGTTTGGCAAGAAGGATAGGCGGCTAAATGGACGGATAAGCGTCCGAATCTGCCCAAAACAAACGGAAACCCGCGTTACACAAGATAACGCGGGTTCTTTAGGTTCCTGATAAAGTTGTCTACTACCCTACCGGGCAGACTTTGGTTGGTTAATCCGCACTGCAGACACCCCCACACTCGGCGTGCTGACACCCAGGTCGATTCGATTGTCCCCTAAGCTGGCTTGCAGACCGCTCACTTTATACGTGCGCCTTAACGCTGCGCAAGGAGGCTGCCAAAGTTTGAAGCTCTTTTTCCAGCATCTCCATGATCGTCTCCTTCTCTTCACGGTAAGGCAGTGTCACAGAAATTTGCCATACGCTGCCTTGATGCTGTGACGTAAAATGGAGTACGGGCGGTTGCTGAGCATGGGATTCGCCGCCGGCCGCTTCCGCTTCTTCAAATAAGTAGGCCGCATCCTCCGACTCGCCCAAATAGTTGTATACGATCGCTGTGCTGTCTAATCCTTTTTGCAGCAAACGCCGGGACTTTGGATAGTTTGAGGCGGTCTGTTCATTATAAACGAGATTCAAAAAGTTGATATTGCGCGCTGCGGCCGTTTGGAGCTTGTCCCGAACGGATTCGGAGTCGGCCTCCGTGCCGGTCAACAGCAGCGGGATCTGATCGATACACTCGCCGACGGTTTTGAAAAACGCATTATTTTCGTAATGTCTGCCGTAATGCGTCATCCACACGGGAACCGCGGCCACTTGCAAATAACGGCGGAAAAAACGTCCGGCAAGCTGCAGCGACCACACTCCCCAGTTAACCGACGCAAGTTCCTTGAATCCCGACATATCGAAGCGTAACTCGGCCTTGGTGTAACCTTGACCAAGCAGAGCTTGGATTGACTCGTTCACCAATTCCAATCCGGCGTCAAAATCTTCAAGGTGAAAAAGCCGAACCAATTCATGGTCCCCGATATGCTGCGGGCCCTTCCTCACTTGCGCTACATAAGCCGGGTAACCGTCCGCCGGCATGCCGGCTGTACCGGCCTCTGCGCCCGACGTTCTAAGCTGAGGCCAAGCTGTAAGGTCCTCCTCCGAGCGGCTAGCCAAACGGCGATAAGCTTCAAGCAGCTCGCTTTCGAGAATTGACCCGCTTGTCTCATCATAGATCAAATGCGAGCAGGGAAGCAGCAGCCGATGCTCCCGCCAATTCAGACGGACAAGCGCCATGCGATATAGCAGACGACCGCTTAACCTGTAGGGCTCAGTAAACAGCTTGGGCAGCAGACGGACGAGTAGTTCCTGTTGATCGGCTTTGCTGTAATCGGATAGGTCTACGGCAGGCAGCGTCAACTGTTCCGGGACCGCGCGCTGTTCCCACACCCAGTCCTGCCCGTCGCGCACCAGCACACTCCGCAGCAGGCTATGGCGAGCAAGCAGGCTGCGGACAGCTTCGGATAACAGATCGGCGTCGAGACCAAGCACATCAAGCCTTATCACGGTGCCCGAGCACTGCGGCCGCTCCAGGTGGTACTCCTGAGCCGGAGCAAGCGCATACCGGCATTCCACTGCTCCCACAATGATATCGGACTGCAAAGCTTCATGGAGAACCTGTATCCGCGAAAGCTCCCTTTTAACACGCCGTTTTATTTCGGCTGGGGATTTTTCGGAGATAGCAAGCGGCACGAGCTGCTCTATTGCGGCGTCCCTCCCCTCCGCAACCGAATCGGCTGCAGACTCGCCTGTCGTCAAATAGTGCGGGTGCAGATTCGAAGCAAGCTCGGCACGAATAAAAGCGAGCAGTTCACTCACCTTTACTCCGTGGCACGGCTCCATATTCAGCGTCACGCGAAGACCGTCTTCGCTTTCCTCCGTCACAAACCGGGAGCGAAGGCCAAATGCCTTCTTCAATCGCCGTTCGCTTTCTTGAACCGTTTCGGCAGGCTGAATGTTTACTTCGGCAGGCTGCTCCAGCAGGGCCGACAGCTTGCGAATCGTCTGCCCTTGGAAAATATGATGAATACCTATCGGTATTCCTGCCGTTTGCGCTTGAGCGATCAATTGAATGGCGGTTAACGAATGACCGCCCCGTTCAAAGAAATTATCATCTATCCCGATCGTTTCGGCGCCCAGCAGCTTTTGCCAGAGCTCCGTCAACGTTTGCTGCAGTTTTGTATGCGGAGCGGCGTAGGCCGCGTCCGGGTTCTCCTCCCGATTTGGCGCAGGCAGCGCCTTGCGGTCGACTTTTCCGTTCGGGGTGAGCGGCAGACGGTCCAATTGCACCCAAGCCGACGGAATCATATAATCCGGCAGCTCTTCGGCGAGCTCTTTCCGAAGCTCGCCCGGGGAGATGATCCGGTTGGCGACAATATAGGCGCAAAGCTGTTTTTGCCCGTGGATGCTTTCCTTCCCCGCAACAACAGCTTCCAGAATGAAACTCTGTTTCATGAGGCGCGCCTCCACTTCGCCAAGTTCGATCCGGTGTCCTCTAATTTTCACCTGGTCATCCAAACGTCCTATAAAATCCACATCGCCGTCCGGCAGCCAGCGGGCCGAATCTCCCGTACGGTACAGCCTTTCTCCGGGAACAAAGGGATTGGGCACAAACTTTTCGCCCGTCAGGTCAGGACGGTTCCAATATCCGCGCGCGACGCCCGCTCCGCCGATGCAAAGCTCGCCCAGCACACCGACGGGAACCGGCCGAAGCTGCGAATCCAAAATATAAAATCGCGCATTCAGCAGCGGTCGTCCGATAGGAACATGCCCTGCGTCCGGCAGCCGTTTCAGCGGCTGGTCATAGTAGCTGGAATCGATAGCCGCCTCTGTCACGCCATACGCATTGATGATGCGGATTTGTGCGCCGAATCGTTCCTGCAGCGCGCGATAATCCGCAACATTGCAACTGTCCGAGCTGGTGATCAGCAGCTTCATCGCGCCTATGTCCAGCCCCCTGTCCGTCACATATTGCATAAAAGGCACGATTAGCGCAGGCGTCGATTCGAACACGTTCACATCGTAAGCTTGAATCCAGTGATGCAAGCGAGTTGGGTCCAGTCGGTCGTCCTTGGGACAAATGACCATCATGCCGCCGTTATACAGTGTCCTCGCGAGATCACCGACAAAAACGTCGAACGAAAAGCTGGCCAACTGCAAAAGCCGCACCGGAAATTGGTCAAGCCGGTACTCCCGGCGGTAGCCTTCCGCCGTATTCATCAAGCTTTGGTGCTCGATCATCACACCCTTCGGACGCCCTGTCGTTCCCGATGTGTAGATCAGGTAAGCAAGATCACCGGGCCGATTGATGACAGCAACGGCCGAACCCTGGTCGTCGTAAATCGCTTCATCATCCAATGCGAGCACCGCGGTTCCGGCTTCGTTATCAGCCAAAATCACTTCCAGCCGCGGTTCAAGCGCCGCTTCCGTCAGCAGGACGGATGCTCCGCTATCCTCCAGCATAAAACGGATACGTTCCGGCGGGTAATCGGGGTCAAGCGGCACATACGCGCCCCCGGCCTTCCAGACCGCCAGCACGGCGACAAGCAGCAGCGGCGATCGCCCCGCCAAAATACCGACAAGCGTCTCTCGGCCTACACCGCATGCTTGCAGTTTACGGGCAAGCCGGTTGGACCGTTCGTCCAGCTCGCGGTAACTTAGCCGTTCATCCCGGTAAACAACGGCTGTCTGGGCAGGAATACGTGCCGCCTGCGCAGTAAACGCCTCATGGAAAACTCCCGCCATTCCTCGTCCTGCCTCAAGCCCTGCATTAGCAAAATGATCCAACAACCCGCTGCGTTCCTCCGGCGTCAGCATGCTTAACGCCGATAGCTTGGCCTGCGGATCAGCCAGCGCCGCATCGATCAACTGCACGAAATGGCCGGCCATCCGTTCGGCCGTCTCCCGCTCGTACAGCGCGTCGCAGTATTCCAGTCGGAATAGGAGTTCATCCCCCTGCTCCTCTGCATCCAGCGTCAGATCGAATTTCGCCGAGCGGTAATCCGCTTCCTCCGCGCTCGCCTTCAGCCCCGCCAGCTCCGGCACGGCTCCGCCTTCGCCCTGCCACGCGAACATCGTGTCAAACAGCGGATTGCGGCTCATATCCCGCCGCACGTTCAGCTTCTCCACCAGTTCTTCGAACGGGTAATCCTGATGCGCGTACGCTTCCAGCGCCAGCTCCTTCACTTCCCTCACGTACGCTTCAAACGGCTTGTCCGCCGACGGATACGTGCGCAGCGCCAGCGTGTTCACAAACATGCCCATCACCCGCTCCAGCTCCGCGTGCGGCCTTCCCGCTACCGGCGTCCCCACGATCACTTCTTCTTGTCCGCTGTACTTCGACAGCAGCGTGGAATAGGCCGCCAGCAGCACCATGTACAGCGTCGCTCCCGTGCGCAAAGCCAGCCGCTTCAGCCCGCTTGTCCGTTCCGCTCCCAGGGTGAAGCGGACAACGCCTCCCGTGTAGGAGAACACGGCCGGCCGGGTCCGGTCCGCCGGCAAATCCAGCACCGGCAGCTCACCCTTCAGCCGCTCCAGCCAGTAAGCTTCCTGCGCTCGGACACGCTCGTTTCCCGCCTCCGACTGCTGCCACACCGCATAGTCCTTGTACTGGATGCGCAGCTCCGGCAGCACTTCGCTTTCGCCTTCGCCGTTGTACAGCCGGGACAGCTCCTCCAGCAAAATCGCCGTCGATACCCCATCGGATACGATGTGATGCATGTCGACCAGCAACCGGTGGCGATTAGCGCCTTCATCCACCAGCGCGGCGCGCAGCAGCGGCGCCTGCTCCAGATCAAACGGGCGGATAAACGCCCGGGCCGCCTGCCGCGCTTCCGCTTCGCCTCGGACACGGATGCGCGGCAGCGTAAACTCCGGCGGCGCTTCCTTCGGGGCAATCCGCTGCACCGGCACGCCATCACGCAGCGTAAAAGCCGTCCGCAGCGCTTCATGACGCCGGATCAGCGCGCGGAACGCCTGCTCCAGCCGCGCCACATCCGGCTCGCCGTCCAGCCGCAGGACGCCCGGCATGTTGTACCCGAAGCCGTCCGTCTCCAATTGGCTGAGCACATACAGCCGTTTCTGCGCCGACGAAACGGGGTAGCTTTCCTGCTCGCCGGCAGCCGGAATGCCCGCGTACGGATTGGGCTGCAGCCCTTCCATCGCCTGCGCCAGCGATTCGACGGTCGGATGCTCGAACACCATCCGCATCGGCACTTCCACCTGCAGCGCTTGGTGAATACGCGCCGTCAGCGCCGCCGCCCGCAGCGAATGCCCGCCGATTTCGAAGAAATGATCGCGGATACCGACGGCTTCCGCGCCAAGCACTTCCCGCCACAGCTCCGTCAGCCTCGCCTCCAGCGCCGTGCGCGGCGCTTCCGTTCCTTCGCCCGACCGCTCCGCGAGATCAACGTCCGGCGCGGGCAGCGCGCTCCGGTCGATTTTTCCGTTCGGCGTCAGCGGAAACGCGGCGAGCTGCACGGCATAAGTCGGCACCATGTAGGCCGGCAGCTCTTGCAGCAGCGCTTGGCGCAGTTCACCTACGCTCCATGTCTTTTCGGCAGTGAAATAGGCGCACAGTTCCACAGCGCCAGCCTTGTCCGCATGGGCAACGATCAGCGCCTCCCGCACGGAAGGGAGCCGGTTCAACTGCGTCAAAACATCGCCAAGCTCGATGCGGTAGCCGCGGATTTTAACTTGGTCGTCGATGCGCCCCATATATTCCAAATTGCCGTCGGGCAGCCACCGGGCCAAGTCCCCGGTCCGGTACATCCGGCGTTCGGGCGCAAACGGAACGGGAACGAATTTTTCCGCAGTCAGTTCGGGACGGTTTAAATACCCCCGGGCCAAGCCGATTCCGCTGACACACAATTCGCCGGGTATGCCGACCGGCATGATGGATTGATCCGCGCCCAAAATATATACTTGATGATTGGCGATGGGACGCCCGATCGGCACCGTTTTAGCTGTATCGTCCAAAGTCGAGTACGGCCATGCCGTCGAGCAGATGGAATCCTCCGTCGGTCCGTAATTGTTAAAATAGCGCACAAACCCGCTCCAACGGCGCGCCAGCTCGGGGGAAGACGCGGAGCCTGCGGTAATGAGCCGCGTCAGGCTCGGCATGTGCGCCGGATTCAAGTAAGCGGCATAAGTCGGCGGAAGTGTGGCGACCGTAATGCCGTTGTCCCGCACGTATTGTTCCAGCAGCCGGTAATCGGCGATCACCGAAGCGTCCGGCACATAAAGTGCCGCCCCGCCAAATAAACTCATTGTCATTTCCGAGCAGGCCGCATCGAATGAAAAACTGGCAAACTGCAGCACGCGGTCCTGTTCGCACACCTTAAGCGCTTCATCGTAAAACAATTTGTAATTGCATACCCCCGCATGTTCAACCAGCACCCCTTTGGGCTGCCCCGTCGTACCCGACGTATAAATGACGTAAGCCAAGTCGCCGGCTTTTACGGAGTCCGCGAGATTTGACCCGTCGCCGCTGAAGCTTTGCGGATCATCCAGCAGCAGCCATTCGCCGCCAAACGCCACACGGTTCCGAAGCCGCGACTGTGCGAGAAGCAGCGAAACACCGGCGTCCTCCAACATATAGCGGATACGCGCTTCCGGGTAATCGGGATCAATCGGCACATAGGCGCCCCCAGCCTTCATGACTGCCAGCGCCGCGGCAATCATCTCCGGTGAACGCTCGGCCAATATGCCAACCAGGGACTCCCGGCCCACACCTTTGGCCTGAAGCGTGCGCGCCAGCCGGTTCGCCCGTTCATTCAGTTCGCGGTAGCTCCATTGCCGCTTTCCCGACACCACGGCCGGGCGGTCCGGCGTGCGCGCCGCCTGACGTTCAAGGAGCCCATGAATTGTCAGCATGTCATCCGATGAATAGGCGCGGGTCGTGTCGTTAAACGATTCCAGCACCTGCGTCCTCTCCTCCGGCGTCAGCATGCTTAACGCCGATAGCTTGGCCTGCGGATCAGCCAGCGCCGCATCGATCA
>NZ_KE150412.1:2054647-2149812 GCF_000411255.1 Paenibacillus sp. HGH0039
TCCAGCCGCAGGACGCCCGGCATGTTGTACCCGAAGCCGTCCGTCTCCAATTGGCTGAGCACATACAGCCGTTTTTGCGCCGACGAAACGGGATAGCTTTCCAGCTCGCCGACAGCCGGAATACCGGCGTACGGATTGGGCTGCAGCCCTTCCATCGCCTGCGCCAGCGATTCGACGGTCGGATGCTCGAACACCATCCGCATCGGTACTTCCACCTGCAGCGCTTGGTGAATACGCGCCGTCAGCGCCGCCGCCCGCAGCGAATGCCCGCCGATTTCGAAGAAATGATCGCGGATACCGACAGCTTCCGCGCCAAGCACTTCCCGCCACAGCTCCGTTAGCCTCGCCTCCAGCACCGTGCGCGGCGCTTCCGTTCCTTCGCCCGACCGCTCCGCGAGATCGACGTCCGGCGCGGGCAGCGCGCTCCGGTCGATTTTTCCGTTCGGCGTCAGCGGAAACGCGTCCATAATGACCAGCGGCCAAGGAACCATATACTCCGGCAAGCGGCGGCGCAATTCGCTTCTCCACAAAGCGGCAAGCGCCTTGGGCGGCATCGCCGCTTCCTTGGAGGAAGTCCTCGGCACCGCGTAAGCGATTAGCTGACGATCGCCGGGCCGGACTTCCCGAGCCAAGACGACGGCATCCGCCGCACCGATGTCGTGCCGCAAGACGGCTTCAATTTCACCGGGTTCGATTCGGTAGCCCCGAATCTTCACTTGATGATCGATCCGCCCGAGATAATCGATCGTTCCGTCCGGCAAAAACCGGGCCAGATCGCCCGTCCGGTAAATGACCGGACATTGGGCGCCGCCGTACGGGTTGGGCACGAATTTGGCGGCCGTTTGCTGCGGGTCGCCCACGTAGCCGCCGCCTACCTGCGCACCGGCGATGCAAAGCTCGCCCGGAGTGCCGGCAGGCACCAGCCCCAGCTCCGCATTTAAAATATAGACGCGCGTGCCCGGCACGGGCCGGCCGATCGGCACTCGCTTGCCTGCAAAAGCGCTGATTGCCGGCAAGCGTGCGAACACAGTCACATCTGTGCATTCCGTCGGCCCGTAGGTGTTAACGACTTCCGCAAGGCACGCGTCCGATTTCAACCAAAGCGCAAGCCTGTCGGCGGCAATCGGTTCGCCGCCCAAGAACAGGTGCCGCAGCGTTGCAAGCGGCGCGAATTGCGCGGGAGCCGACGCATCCAGCAAAGGATAAAACGCGCTGGGCGTCCCGTTCAGCAGCGTAATGCCATGCTGCTCAATAAGCGACACAATCTGCCGCGCGTCGTAAGGACCTGCCGGAGGCAAAATTAGCTGCCCGCCGGTCAGCAGCGGCGCAAATATATTTTTTTGCGTCAAATCGAAGCTTGGCGAGGTGATCACGAGCAGCTTATCCGCTGCCAACATCCCGAATTCCCCGGTGTACCAGCGCATCAATGACGCAAAGCCCGAGCGGTAAACGCTCGCTCCCTTCGGCATGCCCGTCGATCCTGACGTATAAATCACATACATGAGATGCTCGCCGTCCGCCTCGCTGCGCGGATTGGCGTCAGACTGCGACAGCAAGGCGCCCGCCTCCGTATCCAGACACACAACCGTCAAGTCGCGCAGCCCGCCCAATCGCTCAGCGTGAGCCTGCACAGTGACCAGCACGCGAAGTTCCGCCCGCTCCGTCATATAGCGGAGCCGTTCATCGGGCAGCGACGGGTCGAGCGGGACATAGGCGCCGCCGGATTTCAACACCGCAAGCAGTGCCGCCGGCAAAGACGGACTGCGGTCCAAGCATATGCCGATCAACGTGTTCGGACCGGCGCCCAGCGCCTGCAGCTTGTGGGCCAGCCGATTGGCTTGGCGGTTCAGTTCGCCGTAGGACACCGTTTGTCCATCGAACACGACCGCCGCCCTGTCCGGCGTTGCGAAGGCTTGTTTTTCAAATAAACCTTGCACGGTAAACTCGGTCATTGCCGGACAATCCGCTCCGTTCCCTGCATCCAGCAGCCGCTCTTTCTCCGCATCCGTTAGCAGGTCGATCCCCGTCAAACGTACCGCAGGATCGGCGGAAACGACTTCCAAGATGCGGATGTAACGCTTCGCCAGCAGACGGATCGTCTCCGGCGCAAACAGCCGAACGGCATACTCCCAAGTACATTGCAGCGTTTCCCCGTCAGCATGGTCCGTTGTCACTTGCAGGGAGAAATCGAACTTGGAAATGCCCGGATTGATTTCTTCAACCTTATAGGTCAAGGCGCCGACGCGAGATGGCTGGACCGCTTCATTTTGGAACATAAACATCGTATCGAACACGGGGTTCCGGCTTAAATCGCGTACCGGATTCAGCTTATCCAGCAGCTCGTCGAACGGATAGTCTTGGCGCTCGAATGCCGCAAGCGCAAGTGCCTTTACATGCTGCAGCAGCTCCGCAAACGACTGGGATGCCTGCAACCGTCCACGCAAGGCCAGCGTGTTGACGAACATCCCGACCGCCGCTTCGGTATCCGCATGTCTGCGTCCGGATACCGGCGTGCCGACGATAATCTCGTCCTGTCCGGTGTATTGGGACAACAGCGCAAAATAAGCGGCAAGCAGCACCATATAAAGCGTTGTGCCGCTGTTTGCCGCCAGCTGCCGCAGCGCGCCTGTGAGCTGCGGCGTCAGCGTCAAAGACGCTACGCCGCCTTCAAAGCTTTGCGTCTGAGGCCTCGGAAAGTCCGCAGGCATATCAAGCACCGGCAGCTCGCCGCCCAGCGTTTGCAGCCAGTACGCCTCCTGCTCTTGGTACGTTCCTTGGGCAAGCTGCCGCCGCTGCCATGCCGCAAAATCCTTGTACTGCACACGCACAGGTTTCAATTGGCGTCCCTGATAGGCTTGCAGCACTTCGTCCAGCAGCGCTGCCATCGAAAAACCGTCCGCAGCCGCATGATGTACATCAATCAAAAGCGCGTAACGCCGATTCCCGAAATCAAGCAGCTCGGCGCGTATTAAGGGCGGTTCCTCCAATCGGAACGGGCGGATAAACCGGCGGGAAATCGCCTCCAGCTCACTCGCCTCGGCTTGCGTCACCGGAACATGAAGCACAAGATCAGGCTGGATCGCCTGTACGACCTCGCCGCCTTCCAGCTTCAAGCACGTACGCAGCGACTCATGCCGCCCTGCGGCCTCTTGAAGCGCTTCAATGAAGCTCGGCACGCGCAAATCTCCTTCGAGATGCAGACGTCCAGGCACGTTATATGTCGTGCCGCCCTCCTGCTGCTGGAGCAAGTACATTCGCCGCTGTCCGGGCGAGGCGGGATAATGCAGATGTGCCTCGACAGGCTCGATAGGGCTGAAAGCTTGCTTCTCGCCGCCCCGAATGTACTGGGCCAGCCCGCCCACCGTCTGCCGATGAAACAGCTCGCCGAGCGGGATCTGCACGCCAAACGTTTTGCGAATCCGGGATAAAAGAACCGTGGCCGTCAAAGAATCGCCGCCGAGCTGAAAAAACGGATCGTGCGCACGGACCGCCGAAACACCCAGCACCTCTTGCCACATCCGAATCAATTCGGCTTCTACGCCGTCATCCGGCCCTGCGCCCATCTCTAGCATACGGTCTGCGCCCGGCATTGACGGAGCCGGCAGCCGCTCCCAATCCGGCTCGCCGTCCGCAAGCAGCGGCAGCGCCTTCATGAGCATCACTTGGCCGGGCCGCGCATAATCCGGAAGCGCCTCGCTCCACCGCCGTTTAAGCGCCTCCTCCTCCCAAGGCGCGGACGGGTCCGAGACGACATACGCCGCAAGCGTCGCGGCGCTGCCTGCAGCGCTATCCTCCCATACGCGGATAGCGCAAGCTTCCAAATTGCAGACGCGCAGCAAATGCGACTCAAGCTGCCGCAAGTTGATTAGGCGCCCCCGAATACGGGCAAAACTCGAGATCGGCCCGATGCGTTTCAGTTCCCCGCCCGGCGCGTGGTATACCCACTCGCCCGTGCGTTTAGCCTCGCGCATGCTCTGCCGGTTGAGCAGACCCTGCGCCACAATATGCAGCTCCCCCGCCGTCCCGGCGGGAGCGGGCCGTCCAAAGGCGTCAAGCACGCAAGGGCAGCCGCCGTCCCGGTCGGCAAGCGACGACCAGCGCTTGCATATTTGACGGGTTTCATCCATGCCCAACAGCGATATTTCCGCAAGAGGTTGGCTGGATTTTTTTGTAATTTCACCCAAAATCGTTACCCAGTAACGGAACCAGTGGGCAATGACATCCGGTTCGAACAATCCCGCGTTGTAATCAAAATCCACCCGCAGCTCTTTATTCGCTTCAGTCACGTTGACAAACAGCTCGTACTTGCTGGCCGTGACCGGGCTGGGGAGCAGCTCCGTGTCCAGCTCGTGAAACCGCAACTTGGGCAAGGGCCGGTCCATATTGAATACGACGTTTATGACAGGCAAATGCCGGAGCCCTTGCTCGGCTAACGCCGCAAAGCTGTAAGCCTGGTAAGCTTCGAGCCGGCGCATGCTTTCCTTGACGGCGCCGGCAAAGTCCGCAAATGTCGTCTCGTGTTGAATCCGGCTAACCACCGGAAGCACATTGACGCAATGTCCGATCAGCGAAAAAGCGTCCATATGTGCTTGACCGGCCGTCGGCACGCCGACAGTCAGCCTGGAGTCGCCTGTCAGTCGGTGCAGCAAGATTTTAAAGGAAGACAGCAGCGTAACAAATAAACTGCTGCCCAGCCGGATGCTGAGCGTTCTGAGCGATTGAACGAGCCCGCTTTCCAGCACGGCCGTATACCGCCCCCCTTCAAGGCCCGGCACAGTTACTCCCCGCAGCGGAGACGGCAGCTCCAATACGGAAAGCGGGCCGGAGAGCTCGTCGGTCCAAAATGCCGACGCTTCCGCGCTGCGCGGATCGGCCATCCGCAGTCGCTGCCATGCCGCATAATCGCGGAAAACCGAAGCCTCCGGGAGCCGGTACGCTTCCTTCCGGACAAGCGCGCTGTAGATTGACGCCAGCTCCCGCATAAATACGACAATGGACCATCCATCCGCGATCAGGTGGTGAAAAGTGAAAAGCGCCAAGTGCTCCTCTTCCTCCAGCTTTAAGAAATGAATGCGGAATAAAGGTTCGCGTTCCGATAACCGGAACGGGGTTTCAATACCCAGTTTCAGCCAGGCGCTCTTTTGCCGTTCGCGCGATAAATCATCGTACCCGCTGACATCCAGCAGCTTGATCTGCGCCTCCAGCGACGCGGCGATCACCTGCGTTTCTCCGTCTGCGCCCATGTACGTACGCAGCGCTTCGTGCCGGCGCATCAGCGTATGAACCGATTCGCTCCACGCTTGCAAGCGCAGCGGCCCGCAAAGCCGAATCAGCGCCGATTCATGTAAAACGTGCGGCTTCTCACGGCTGGAAGCCGACGCAAACCAAAGCTGTTTTTGATCCGGCGTCAAGGGAATGACCCTATCATGATCGTGCCCGGGCTGCTCGGGCAGCGGAAGTTTGCCGGGGTCCGGGCCGTCCGGAGGCGGATCAGGCAAAAATCCGCCGTGTCGCAGCGCGGCTACGCTGTTCTTGACCGCCTGCACAATGCGGGCTATATCGGTCTCCGTGTGCGCCGTCGACAAAAAGCAATTGCGCCCTTCCCAAATATAGATGCCTTGATCCAGCATGTGGTAGTAAAACAGCTCCAGATCGCCCTTGAGCGCAAACCGGAACAAAGAACCGAAATAATCGATCCGGATCGGCACCTTTTCCTCGGTAAAGAAGCGGTTCAAAGTCTCCGCCAAATCGGCGGTTTTCGCATTCAGCTCCGCCTGCAGCTTTTCCCCGTCGCGCTCCAGCCGTTCCAACACGGCAAGCGATGCCGCCATGGCGAGCGGATGGTGGCAGAAGGTACCCGCAACAAATGTGCGCCGTTCCTCATGCTGCGGATACGAACCGTCGCCGAAATCCCACATGCCTCCATCGATGCCGTCCATAAAAGCGGCACGGCCTCCCACGATGCCGATCGGCAGCCCGCCTCCGATCACTTTGCCGTAGGTGACCAAATCCGCCTCAATGCCGAACCACGCCTGCGCCCCGCCGGGATGAAGCCGGAAACCGGTGATCACCTCATCGAAAATAAGAGCGGCGCCCGCTTGTTCGGTCGCCTCCCGAACCGCCGCCAAAAACGGCCGCGGCTGCAAACCCGGTCTGCGGCTTTGCACCGGCTCCACCAGCACCGCCGCCAATTCATGGGCGTGTTCGCGAATATAGGCCAGCGCCGTCTCGGTGCCGTAAGGAAGCACAACGATGTCATCTACCATCCCGGAAGGCACTCCCGGCGCCAAAGGCATCGACCGCTCCCGGTCCGCGCCCGGGCGGGCAAGCGCAAGCACGCCGTCAAACGTGCCGTGGTACGAACCCGCAAATAGAACCGCCTTGCTCCGCCCTGTAGCGGCCCGGGCCAACCGTAAAGCCACCATAACCGCTTCCGTGCCGGAGTTAAAAAGGGCTATTCGCTCTACGCCCGTCATGCGGCAAATTCCTTCAGCCACTTGGCCGGCCAGGTTCGACATCGGTCCGAGGCACATCCCGCTGCGCAGCGCCTTGTCAATATGTTCACGAATAAACGCCGGGTCGTGGCCGAAAAAATTCACGCCGAAACCCATCGTCAAATCAATGTATTCGTTGCCATCCAAATCCCAAATTTTGGAGCCCTCGGCCCTTTCCGCCACGAGCTGGTACACCATCTCTTTAAGCACAAGCCGAAAACCCGCCACATTGCGATTATTGGCATATACAGCGCGGTATTTCTGTGTATATGCTTTGGTCCGCCCGGTGCGTGCCGTATAGCGGTCGATCAAGTCGAGCACATGCTGCTCTTGATGGAGCGTCAGCGTTTCACGGGCTTTCACATCCATCGGACGGTAAGGCCGAAACGGCTGCCCCCCTTCGCTGCCCGCCGCCGCTGCGCGCACTGGCTCCGATGAATCGCCGCCTCCGCCATGATCGCCGCCGGATACCGCGGGCGGCTCCGCAACGGACGGCGAGCCGCCGGCAGCGGCTGCTTCGCTACGCACGTCGACGGAATGAGCGTGAGGAACGGCCGCCGGGAAGGCCGGAGGCTCCGTCCCTGCCGCGCGCTCGGAAGTTTCCGGCGCGACAAAGGAAGGCGGCTGCAGCACATCCAACTGCCGGGCGATAATGTGCAGTTGCTGTTCCATAATCGGCCGAAGCGCATGAACGAAGGCGACGCTTGGCGGGTGATGCCAGCCGCCCGCCGGCTCGGGTGCAGTCTGACGCAGCGCCTCTGCGCTTGGAGGCCCGTCCCAACCGGGCTGCGGCACGGCATCCCCGGTTTGCCGTCCGAAACGGTCGATCCCGTTCTGCGTACCGGACGAAGCGTTTTGCGGGAAATGATGCACAATGTACTCGGCCACCTGATCCAAATCTGTCAGCGTTTCAAAAAAACGGCTCATCGGAATATCGAGACCAAACACATCTTTGATGCCTTGCCGTACTTGGGTCAAGTTGATCGAATCCAGCCCCAGCTCCAAAAAATGGGTATGCGGTTGAAGCTCATTCATTTCAAGATGCGAAACGTCGCTTATCATTTGAGCCAGCGTTTGCGCAACCTGTGAATGAAGAGCGGAATCCGTCGCTGCCCCGGCATGCGACAACTGTTCATGCAAAGCGCTCACTCCGTTCACCTGCCCTTTCTCCATCGTCAAACTGCCTGTTCCTTCCCTCCGCCGCTGCGGCGTCTCGGCGATTTGAATCCAGCAGCGCTTGCCTTCAAAAGGGTATGACGGCAGCGATACCCGATGGCGCTGCCCCTGTGCGTACAATTGCTCCCAATCGATAGCTTCCCCTCGCACAAAGGCTGCGGCCAGTTGCGCCGCCCCTTCAGCCGTTTCCAGCGTCGGCGCCGCTCCGCCTTCTCCCGCGGAAAATCGCCCGACAGCCTCCGGCCCGCCCGGCACCTCCCTGGCCGGTTCACCAAATCCGGACACCGTCCCGATCTGTCCGATAAATACGCCTTCGCCCGCAATGCCCTCGCGGTGCAGCCGGAGAAGGCTGTCGCGCAGCGCTGCCGGGCCGGCAGCCGCTATGGCGAGGCGATGCGCAAACATACTGCGCCCGGTGCTCGCCGTAAAGCAAACGCTGCGCATGTCGAGATCCGGTGAACGTTCAAAACGCTCGGCATAACGTCCGATTAACGCTTTCAAGGCGCTGTCGGTGCGCGCGGACAAAACGAGCAGCAGCGCACCGTCCGGCGCAGTGCCGCCCGCTCCGGTCTCCGCCGCTTCCTCCCGCGGTTTGTATTCTTCAAGCACCACATGGCAGTTCGTGCCGCTGAATCCAAACGAGCTGACTCCGCAGCGTCTCGGGAATCCCTGCGGTTCCCAATCGGTCAGCGATACATTGGGATAAACCGGCGAATCTTCAAAACGGATTTGCCGGTTAGGCGCGCGGAAGTGAACGAGCGGCGCGATTTGCCGATGCCGGAGCGAGAGCACTGCTTTGATCAAACCGGCGATACCGGCCGCTTCGTATAAATGGCCGATATTCGTTTTGACCGTACTTACCGCGCAAAACTGTTTGCGCTCCGTATACCGGCCAAACGCTTGCGAGATGCCCTCAATCTCCACGGGATCGCCGAGCTGCGTTCCTGTCCCGTGCGCTTCGATATATGTGATCGTCTCGGGGTCTACGCGCGCGTTCCGCCATGCCTGCGCGATGACATCCGCCTGCGCCAGCGCGTTGGGCGCGGAGATGCCTATCGTGCTGCCATCCTGGTTCATGGCGCTGCCCTTGATGACGGCGACAATACGGTCGCCGTCCTGCACCGCCCGGCGCAGCGGCTTCAGAATCACGGCGCCGACGCCTTCGCCCGCGCCGGTGCCGTCCGACTTCCCGTCAAATGCCCGCGCACGGCCGTCGGCCGATTCCATGCCGATGCCCGTCCGAATCGGCAGTAGAATGGTTTTGACGCCGCCCGCCACGGCCATGTCGCAATCCCCGTTCATTAAAGCCCGGCAGGCCAAATGCACCGCCGACAGCGAAGACGAGCAGGCCGTATCGACCGTAACCGCCGGACCCTTTAAATCCAGCAAATAAGCGATGCGGCTCGAAATAACCGAGGGTAAATTGCCGATAATAAACCGGGGCAGCGCCTCGGGTTCCGCTTCCGTGAGCAGACGCTCGTAATCGAAGCTGGTTTTGGAAAAACCGACGTAAACCCCCGTCCGGGCCCCGGCCACATTGGCGCCGCCATAACCGGCATCCTCCAGCGCGCTCCACGCCGTTTGTAAAAACAAGCGCTGATTCGGGTCCATCAGCGATGCTTCCCTTGGCGTCAACTTGAAAAAAGCATAGTCGAACGTATCGATCTCATCCAAATAGCCGCCTTCCACCGCCTCCCACTGTCCCGGTTCACGCTGCAGTTTTGCCATAAACGCATCCGCGTCCCGCTTCCTGGCATCGCCATACGGACCGATGGCGTCGCGCCCCTGCGCTGCATGCTCCCAAAACTGCTCCAACGTGTCCGCCTGCGGAAATTTGCCGGCCATGCCGATAATCGCGATATCCCGGTCGCCCGGATCATCCGCAGGTCCCGCCTCAAGCTTAACCGGCGCTTTCTGCGCCGGGTCCGCCGCAAGATGAGCGGCCAGCTTGGCAATGGTCGGGTAGGAGAAGAAATCAGTCACCGGAATAGGCTTTCCGAACTCGCCTTCGAGCGCTTCGGCCAACTGCGTCAGCTGCAGCGAATTGGCACCGAGTTCAAAGTAACTTTCATCCGTGCCGATTTCCTCCGTTTGCAGCACCCGTTTGCATAAAGCGAGCAGCTTCTGCTCCGCTTCGCTTCGGGCCAAGGCTTTCGGCTTCGCTGCGCGCGCCGCCAGCAGCAGACCGGCCAGTTGGCCGGACACTTCGTCAAATTGGCCGGCCATATATTGCTGCGCCAGCTTGTACCGCTGCACCTTGCCGCTCGTCGTCTTGGGCAGACGGCGCACCGGCACCACATCCCTAACTTCCCAGCCGCCCCGTTCGTTCAAATGATGACGCAGCTTGACAATTAGCGGCACAAAGTCTTCCGGCTTTTTCGTGTAGATGACAAATAAAACAATCCGGTCTTGTCCTGTCCCCGGGTCGCGCACGCCGCAGGCGGCCACCTTACCAAGCTCGACCCCGTCTACCTCCTCCGCGACACGCTCGATATCATGCGGGTATACATTTTGCCCGTTCACGAAAATAATATCTTTCGCACGTCCGGTAATAATGAGCCGGCCCCTGCGCATAAAACCCAAATCGCCGGTTACCAGCCAACCGTCCTTCGTCATCGCTTTGGCCGTCGCCTGCGGATTGTTGTAGTAACCGGACGTCACATTTTTGCCGCGAATATGAATATGCCCAATGACATCGTCTGGCAAAGGAAGACGGTTATCGTCACAAATCCGGAAATCGCAGCTTGCCATCGGATAGCCGACATCGACAAAAGTCACGCAGCAGCGTTCTTCGGGTGCAACGGGCACAACCGCTTCGCCGATGGCCAGGTGTTCCCGGTTCAGATGAACCGCCTTGATGCCCTCATATAACAGAGGATGGGCTACGCCTACGCAGGCCTCAGCCATTCCATACACGCAGAACATCGCGGATCGGCGCAGTCCATGGACCGCCATTGCGCTCAAAAACCGGTCGCACACCTCAGTCGAAATCGGCTCGGCCCCGTTATAAATGATGCGGATCCGGGATAAATCCCAGTCCTTGGCGGCTTCCGATTTGTATTGATCCAAAAAAAACTTATAGCCAAAGTTGGGAGAGCAAATTAACGTCACCCGATGCTCCGACGCTTTTTTGAGCCAAAGCGAAGGGCGCCGGATAAAAAGCGCGGTAGGCATAATGAATTGATTGACATTGCCGATCACGCATGTAAGATGAAAGGCAATCAATCCCAAATCGTGGGTAAGGGGCATCCAGCCGAGGTAAGCGTCGTTGTCGTCCAATTCCGATTCGGCAGCAGCGTCGCGTATGTTGTGCACCAAGTTTTCATGAGTCAGCATGACACCTTTCGGGTCTCCCGTCGATCCGGAAGAAAACTGGATGAAAGCCAAGCGATCCGGCTGAACCGGACAAATAACGCCTTTGGCCTCCGAGCCATAATCCAGGCTTTCCGTTGGCAATGCGGTCTGCGCCATTACGCCGAAGGCTTGCTCAAGCCCCTGCTGTCGCGCGTACTTTTCCAAGCTTTCCAACACTTTGGCATCGCTGATCAAATAAGGGCGGCGCAGCGTGTCCCAAATTTTGAACAGCTTCATCTTATGTTCGTCGTTGCTGCCGACCGTCACCGGAACCGGCACGATGCCGCCCAGCAGACATCCCCAAAAGACATGCAAAAACGTACGGTTCTCGTCAATTTGCATCAGCAGTTCATCTCCGGGCTCCATTCCGCGCGACTGCAAATAATGCAGCGCCTGAAGCGCATGTTCGAATAACTCGCCGTACGATTCGTAAAGCTCGTCCCGGTCACCCGAAATATAAGTGATGCCTTTCTCCGCCTGCCCCCTTTTGTCTTGAACAATGTCGATTAACGTTAGATACTGTTCCATCATCGTCCCTCCGCAGCGTGGCCCGTCAAAGCCGGACCCGTCGTCACTGGGCTTCTGCACCCGTTGTGCTTACAGCCGCCCACTTGTTGCAGGAATTCGATTATGACTGAAACTTGGCGTAAAAGCCGGCTAATCGTGATTAGTCGGCCGTACGGCGGTCTTGGAATCGATTCCCGTTAGCTTGACGGAACACCGCGAATTCGACGAAGCTTAAATCATCATCCGCACGCTTCGCCGGGAATCGTCTTATTCTAAGCAAGTTGACATGCCGTGCCTTCATTGTAAACGAATAAAATTTACTTATATACAAAATTTTTCATAATTTGGTATTAATTTTTCTAAATTTTCGCATAAGGAAAGCCCAGGCGCTGACTCAGCCTAGGCTCTATACGTTTTAATGAAAGGTAAATGCGGCGATACACAGCATACACAGCACTCCACATGTGTCGTCTGATTCTTTCAGTTGATGGCTTTCAGCTTTGACTTCTTCGTAAAAGTATCCCACTTAAGCGGACGGAAAGAAGATCAATAATGATGGCTAGCATCCTTAATCATGCACTTGGTCGCGTAGGGTTGGGTTCACGGATGCCCCTAATTGCTTCCATTAACAAAAGCGCTGCCTTGCCTAGGTAGTTTTTGTCTTTATAAGCGATGCCTATCGTGACGACAGGATTCAAATCGGCTATAGGTTTTATGACCAAGGAGCCTTCCTGTTCCAGACCGCTGTAAATCGGAACAATCCCGATGCCGAACTCTGCCTTAACCATTTGTTGAATGACAAAGAAACTTCCAACCTCCATACAAGAGAACAGGTTTCGCCCAGCCCCATAAATCGACGTTTCCCAAAGCTCCCGGTAGATACAAGTCGGTTCCTTGACCAGAACGGTTAGCCCCGCGAGATCGCTAGCCGTGATGCTGTCTTGATCGGCTAACGGGTGATTCCTATTTAACATGACCCCTAATCTTTCCTCGATCAGCGGCTCAAACTCCAGCATGAGCTTCGAAGGCGGAGCCGAGCAAACGCCGAATTCCAGTTCGCCGGCCCGAACCCTCTCCGCGATCGTTCTGCTGCCGCTTACTTCCATGGTTAACTCCACTTTCGGTCGAGTCTTGCAAAAGTCAGCTATAACAGTCGCTAACTGCTGGCTCGCAACGGGCTCGATAGCGGCAAAACGCACCGAGCCGTTATCTCCCGCAGCAATATCCGAGACGGTCTGCCTCATCGTTCCGATCGACTTTAGTAAAGCCGTGGCCTCCTTATGGAGCCACCGGCCGGCTTCGGTCACGATCACGCGTTTTCCGTCGCGCACGAATAAAGAAACGCCCAGATCCGCTTCGAGACGCTGAATCTGAAGGGTTACCGTAGAGGGAGCATATTGCAGTTCCTCGGCGGCTTTCAGAAAATGTCCGAGACGCACGCAAGCCTCGAAAGTCTTTAAAGCTCGAAGATCCATAGTCATCACCTTTGTTTAAATTATTTGAACGATTTATTCATATAATTCAATTTTACAAAACATTCCCGAAATTTTACAATAGGGTCAACTTATTATTTTGGGGGAAGATGAGTTATATGGGTACAAAATCCGCATTTAATCGGATTACTCTATGGGCATCGTTTTTGTTTGTCGTCATACTCGGTTTTTCCCGGCTCTCCTACGGCATGTTCCTGCCTGGGATACAGAGGGTGATCGGGGGGAGCTACGGACAGTTGGGTATACTCGGCACAGTCAACTTTATCGGTTATTTGGTCGGGACCTTATGTCTTCCTCCTTTGATCTCGCGGTTTCCGGACCGCAAACATCTCATTAATCGGATGACGTGCTTATTGCTCGGATTGACTTTGATCGGCTCGGCATTTAGTGATCATTTCACCGGGCTTGGGCTTTGGCGGTTCGCAATCGGATTGTTATCGGCCTTCGCTACAGTGTTAGTCCTGTCCATTGCAATGGATGCCGTTCGACCGGCGGAACGAGGAGCGGCATCCGGTCTTATATGGCTAGGCGGATCTGCCGGCATTCTAGCGACGGGTTTATTCGCCCCCTTTACCATAGACCCTTCACACTTGCAGGGATGGCGGCATGCTTGGGTGATCATGGGCGTATTCGGGGTAATTGCCGCAGTCGGTTTCGAGTTCGTCACCAGAAAAAGGGGAGCCGAAAAAATGCCCTCGCAGACCGAATCGAAGCCACGGGACAAAGAAAGCGAAAATGTCTACCGTCTCCTGTTGAACCCGAAGAGACTCTTGTTTCTAATCGCCTCTTATTTTTTCTTCGGATGGGGATATATCATCTATTTCACGTATTTGATTCCCTATCTGGTGAGCAAAGGTATTCCGTCCCTCTATGCCGGGTTGATATGGTCCGGAATCGGATTTGCGGGTTTGTTTAACGGATGGATCGGAGGCAAAGCCATTGACCGATGGCCGAGCGGATATACGCTTGCGTCGGGGTTAACCCTGGGGACGATCGGTGTGTGCGGGGTAACCACCAATAATATGCTAGTTACTGTGCTCGGAGCCGCCACGATCGGGCTGGTTTCCTTTATTACCCCGCCGCTGATGACAACTGCGCTTCTTCGTCGTCATGTCCCTCACCACGCGTATGCGTCATGTCTTAGCATAGCTACTGCCTTTTTTGCCGCAGGACAGATTATCGGACCCATCGTTGGAGGCGTGGCGGTCGAACGGTACGGCTTGCAACTCGGCGTGGCATCCAGCGCAATCTTTATGGCAATTGCCGCTGTATTGGCCGGTTTGTATGGGCAGCAGCAACGAAAGCTTGAGATCCGTGATTTGCCTATCAGCGGTTGAAAAAAATAATTAGTGACAATAGCTGTCACCATTAACGTTTATGATGGATTAGAGCTAAACAAAATTTTATAGAGATGAGAGAGAAAACGGGATGACGAATTCCGGCGAGAACGGTTCGGTCATGAGGTAATATTTTCAATCAGGAAAGGAATGAGAAGATGTACGTTACCGTACAGGATTTGATCGTCGAATGGAAAAATGAGGCGGCATTAACCCAAAAGGTATTGGACGGGTTGACCGATCATGCGCTCGGGCAGCAGGTATCTCCCGGAGGGCGTACGCTGGGAAGGATTGTGTGGCATTTTGTTACGAATATCCCGGATTATTTAACCGAATTCGGAGTCTTGGTAGAGAAAGTGCCGAATCCGAACGAGGTGCCGTCCGCAAAGGAGATCGCGGAGACCTTTCATAAGGTCAGCTCTCGTGTAGTCCAAGCTTTTCAAGAACAGTGGACGGACGATTCGTTGAAACACGTCCAACATGCGTTCGGAAGATTGGAATCCAACGCGACGATCTTCATGGGATTAATCAAACACATCGTTCACCATCGGGGGCAGGTTACGGTCCTCATGCGTCAAGCGGAGCTGCCCATCCCTTCGGTTTACGGTCCTACCAAGGAAGGCTGGGTGCAGCTTGGAGTAACGCCACCGCTTTGAGCGTGTAAATGAAGGATCGCGGGCAGCGGCTAAACCGGGGCTTATTTTCCGTCTTGGTATGACGCTGTCCGCGATTTGTCGTAGAAGAAGGTGACGTCGTCCGCGTGTTGGCAGATATGGATCGGCGACGCGGTTTAAATGTATCCCTAATGACACAAGATTATTTCGAAGCTTAATTAATCCCTTTCATCCGTTACACGCTATTAAAGGTCGTTAAAGAACAATGAAATAGTTCTAATTCCAGGTTAACTATACCCGGCGTAAAGAAACGATCAAGCGCGTATTTGCGGATATGAAAAAAAAGCATGTCATGCGATGGACGACTTTGCGGAGATTACGTAAAGTTTCGATGCAGGCGATGCTCGTTTTTGCTTGCATGAACCTCAAAAAGTTAGCCACCTGGCTCTGGAGGCTGGGTGGTGGTCGGTCTACCTCTCCTAAACTTCTTCTCTTGTTAGCTGAAATAATGAACAAACTCCCTTGGTTCCGATGGAAACAAGGGAGTTTGTCTACAATCTGAATCCCCCTTGCGGGGGATATAAATTCATTTTATAGGGCAATATGCTGCGTATATTTTAGGTCACACAATAACATTGCGTGGCCCCTTCCGTCGGTGATATATCTCAGAATCCATCGAATTTTCTTCGAATGATTTTCCTGCCGGGACAGCACGTTCTTTGCCCCATTTACGAATATAGTCAATTTGCTCCGGGCTTGTTTGTGATAATGGAACCACATTTTCAAAAAAGCTAATATAGGTTTGTTCCGAAATCGAGTCGTCCCCTTTAACAATCGCTTGCTTGACAACATCTCTTACAGCCGCTTCAAGATCCGCTCCGGCAAATCCTTCGGATATATGCACAAGTTTTTCTAGCAAATCTGGGGAGACGTTAGTCTTCAGCCCTTTTTCAATATAGATCTTAATAATATCTTCACGTTCTTTTGCAGTTGGCAGGTCAACGAAAAATAGTTCGTCAAACCGTCCCCGACGGAGCAGTTCAGGGGGTAATTTGGACACGTCATTTGCAGTTGCGACAACGAAAACGCGGGCCATGCTCTCCTGCAGCCAGAACAAAAATTGGCCGACCATACGAGTAGACGTGCCTCCGTCATTACTCGCTCCGATCGCTCCCGCAAGTCCTTTTTCAATCTCGTCTATCCACAACACACAAGGGGACACATGGTCTGCTGTCGATAGTGCTTCTTTAAGGCGTGATTCACTTTGGCCGAGGTACTGACCCTGGATAGTGGACAAGTCAAGCCTGTAAAGCGGAAGATTCCAAAGGGATGCAATGGCTTTTGCCGAAAGAGACTTTCCGCATCCGGGTACGCCGACTAGCAAAATACCCCTTGGTGGCCTAATGCCGCGCTCCCTCAAATCTGCTGTAAGTAGCGGCTCGTTTGCTTCCAGCCACAGCTTCAATCCCTCAAGACCGCCTATTTCATAATCTTCCCGTACCTGAACACGTTCAATGCCGGAAATATCAGCGAAAATCCGATCTTTGGCATGGGTTAGCTCTTTTAAATCCTCGTTTTTTATGGCCCCGTTTGCAAGCATAGTGGCGATAACATTCTCTGCCTCAATCTGGCTAATGCCCGCAAGAATGGCAGCCGCCTTCTTTTCCTCCTCGGGTCCCCATTCAATGGAGATTTCTCCTCGATAAGGCGAGATTTGATCCCGGATCAGCACCAACATCTCATCCTCATTAGGAGGATCAAGGGTGACAGACATCCCATGACGCTGAAGCGGACTCCATACCGGACTGTTCGTAATGACGATAACACTGCCGCCGGTTTCCGTTGCCAGCATAACAACATCCTGGAACTGCCTCGCTGTCTGTGTGTCATCTTCAATATCTTGAACCTCATTAAATATGAAGGTCAGGTTCTGCTGCTGGCCTATTTTCTGACTGGCAAAATCCAATCCTCCCATAACGGATCGATCATCGTTCGCCATTCGGTTTGTAACAATATCGCGGGTTCCTTGTGAAATGGTATGATAAAAAATCGGAATCATAAGCTTCTGCGCAAGTTTGCCCAATACGTCCAGGGCACGAGTACGCTCGGCCGTCCGAATGGAGATAAAAGGAATACGCGCTTTTAGATAGCGCTCCACCGTTTCCAGGCAACTATTCAAATCATTCATCTTAAAATTACCTTTCTTCTTATATTGGTTCCGCCTCCCGGCGGCTTCTGCGGAACTCCCGAAGAGGAAACAGAAGCCAGCGGCATACTGTCGGGCTGCTCGTAATTCGTTAAGGCATTATTCTTCACCAGCATTTTTAGATGACCCGTTCGGTCCGTTTTTACACTATTTTCGATGGATAGCTGTGTCTCTTTTACATACTTTTGCAGGATTTCGGACAACTGGCTTTTTACTTGTTCAGGCAAAGCAGGTATATGTATCAATCGATTTAATTTACCGAATCGTCTGCGGGTATCCAGCAGCGTACGAACGAGTGCCGTGTCATCACCATTTAACCGGGAGAAATCTGTGTTCATTTGACGGTTTATCGAATTCAACCGGGTCTCTAACGTGATAGAAATACGGCGGATCAAGTGCTCGGCGACACCGGCCTGCCATTCGAAGCTGCCCTTTTCCATCCGTTGAAGTACCGCTTCTTCCTCTGTTCCCTCCAGGAAAGCGTCCAGGCAGTCCACCCATTCGGCGTAAGTTACAGGGACCTTCATAGCAGTTTGCTGCCTCTTCGCCTGATAAGAGCAGCCGGCGGCTTCAAATCCCACTCGGGAAACTGGCTGGCCAGGGTATCGTTCGTTGTCAATTGAGTCACAGCCTCTAGTTGGGGGTTCTTATCACTTTCTTGATAGGACGTTATATCCTCTGTCCGTTCTACCGCAGGACCTGCATTTCTTTTTCTGTTAAGAATCATTCCATTGGATTGTTCATTCATTCCCTTATCCACTCCATTTTAGGATTTCATAACAGCTCGGGCATTATCATGGCTTGAGAAAGAATATTGCTCAGGTGAGATGGTATCGAGAAATTCGGTAACCTTCCCGGCCTTCACATCCTCAGACGCATATTCTCTGCGCCATTCCACAACATCAGCCAGTACTGCGCGCAAGATATCCTTGCAGCTTGTCAATAAGCGTTCGTAGTCTTGTACGACCCTAGCCTTTATGTTCACCAAATTACGCTTGGACATGTACCAGTAGATAATACCGACTGCACCTAATACGAAGAAAAAAGGCAGCACAAAGCCCATTGCACCAAAAATAATCCCGAACATAAGTGCGCCCCAATGCTTGGATTCCAACTTCACACGCGAGAGATCATCCTCTTTCCGTTTTTCCATATGTTCTGTTAAAGATTGAATCAGTTCAGCTTCGTTTGAGCCATCATTCGTGTGGCTCTTCCAATCATCAATGGAGATATCTATGCTGTAAGGTACGTTGGAACGATTCTCGGCCGTTAGATCGTCGTGTGCCTGCCGGATCCACTCTTTCGACAACGCAATGGACAGTTTCTGCGTGGCCAAGGAAGCATTCGATACTTCAGGGTGCATGGCAAAGTTAGTTAGCAGTTGTGTAAAAGAAATTCGTTCTTCCAGTGTCTTCTCGGCAGCGAACATGGTCTGTGCCCTGTCCCTGTCCCCGTTTTCATTCACAATCAGCGATAATAACCGCTCATCACGCCGAAGCGGAAGTTCCTCGTCGTCGAACTTGGATACCAGCGTATCCAGTAAGGCATCTACGGCAAAAGCGATGCTTTTGGAAGGAGTAATTTCCTTTTGAAAGATATCTGTAAAATAGTCATGAATAATGGCATGGAGTTTCGCTCCCTCCATAGAGGTTTCGAGATTCGGCCAAGTCGGACTATAATCTTTTAAGTATGGATAAGATTCCCCGGACGATTTCTGCGTCTTCATTTGCAGAGCCGTTTTCCAGCTTGCATGCTGTTCTTCCACAAAGCCGACCTTCTGTGAAAGCTCCTCAATCCACGTTTCAATCTGTTTGCCGGTTTTGATGCGTGCATCCGGCCCAAAAATCCCATTCGAGAAACCATCGATCAAAACGACGATTTCCCGTTCCAACTGATGAGGGTCCTGAAGATTGAAATAACGATCGAGCCACTCGCGACTTGCTTTATAGCGGGCGCCTCTTCGGGTTACCAGAGCAAAGAATAAAGAGGTTTTCTCATCATCGCGTCTGAGGGCTTCCATCATCGCTTTATCAGCCAATTCCTTGTTATCATTCAGCCAGGAGGCTAAGGCAATAAGCGCAGGAGCCAGCCAATAACGCGGGGCTGCCAGCATGTGCTCTTCGGTTGAGTTTTCTATCGTCTCTTTCTTCACAAGACTGGCATCAACCGCCTGCAAAATACCTGTAGTTCTGCGGCGTACCTCACTGTAATGCCCATACTTTGTCTCGATTTCTTGCCGGACTTTCACCAGACGTGTCTCCGCAAGCTGAAGATTCTTCTCCAGTTGATCTTTTCTTACATACTCCTGGAATTCCTGTACAAGCTGTTCAATCTTCGATTGAGTCTCCAGCACTTCTTGACTTACCGAACTCACTTGTCCGGATACATGTTCAATATTGTCAGCCAAAACACGAATGTTGCCTTCCAATCTGCTTAAATCGGCTGTACGAATAACTCTTTCATTAGACATGGAGTCACCCCTTAATCATGGATACATTGCCGTTACGGGCAACCGCACATATGGAATCCGAATAGATTTCGATAAATTCGTAACCCGGATGAACGGCGAGACTTCTGCCCTTCTCCATGCCTCCGGGTAACGCCGTGCCTTTCTTATAATGCTCTATAATCTCGAGCCGGATATCTAAGGAATGAACCTCATAGGGTTCACCGAGATAGCATTTTGAGATAATGCCGATCGGAAACTGATAGGGCTGCAGTTCGGAGAATTCATTGGCAACAGCCTGGATTATTTGATCGATCTTTGACCGATCCAGTACCGCTCCCGCTCCATCAAGCTGGGATAACGCATTTACGTACGCATCCGAGCGCTTTTCCCGCCTTTTTTTGTCCAATGCTAAACCGGTCAGCTCCACGCCGGTTCCAGACTGCGGCCTTATTTCGATATCTCTTTTAACCGTTGTATTCAAAATTTGTCTTCTCAAACAAGCACCCGCCTTTCCGGAAGTAAAACTTAAGAACTAGGTCAAAAGAACCTTTTGATTATTGAATAATAGTATAATTGCGCCAACAAAGTAAGTAAAGGGAAATAACAAAGCGGTATTTGTAGAATATTGGATTAATTATAGGGTATGTCTTCCAATATGTCTCATTTCATGATATACCTAATAGGTTATTTTATTTATTAAGGAGTGTTTAGACATGAAAAAATTAGTCACTGGAATTATTATCGGTTGTGCTCTCACAACGACCACTTCCGTATTTGCAGATTCTGTAAAAGAATATCTGCTATCTAAAGTTACCTATCCAATTGTCGTTAACAACAAACTATATTCAAACGACCAACCTATTTTAAATTATGAAGGCTCGACCTATGTCCCTTTAAAAGCTGTAGGGGATATGTTGGGTGCAAATGTTAAATGGGACAACGATCGTGTTTTAATTGACTCGATTAAAGCCACGGATGACAAACCTGGTACTACAACAAGCGGTAACACGGGAATTGTGACCAAAAACTTTGCTTCTGTTCAAAAATACCTTCCCAGGTATACACCCGCAGTAAAGTTAAATGGTGAGTTATATTACATCAATAAATCAAGAGGCTTTACATTAATTACGGATGAGGAAAACAACTACTATGCAGATTTAAGTTTCAGTGATTCGGCCCTGAATGAAATTTTAGCTGTCGCGTTTAATAACTATGAAGTTGAACCCGTTTCACATCCGTTTGCAAAAGGTACTACCCAAGCAAAGCAAGAATACGTCGAGAAAGAGATCAAACAAGATGGCATTAACAACTCCTATTACATCGGAAAAATATACAACAATGACAAAAGTAAAACTTATGAAATCATAACGAAAGACGGCGAAGAAAAGGGCGCATTTAATTACAAAGGAAATGTCTATGATCTCAGCAAAGCCAACGGGGTGTTTAACCTCATTCCTGTACACGACCTATTCGATTATTTCGGAATAAAGTGCAGCATTGAACGCGATACCAAAAACAATTTATTAATATTTAATTTCAACTAAAAGGTTCTTAGGTTTGAGTGATAAAGAACAAGGAGCAGAAAACAAGAAACGATAACCAACAAGCAGGCCTCCCTTGAAAACCAAAGCGACACTACAATTGAAACCTACCTTTAAGAATAAGGCACTCACTCGGGGTGCCTTTTCCTTCTTAATGCTATACGTTATGCTATTCTTCAAACCGCCTCCACCATCTCTTGTTCCTCTATAAGATCCATGCTTTGGCTCTGACGGTATTCCTGGGCAACCATGGTCGTAATAAATTCAACAGTAGGATCAATCTCCTCTACTGTGGCTTGAAGGCCTTCAATATCGGAATAGAAAAACTCCTTCCGCAGATTCACTTTATTCACACGGCTATCCGATAAAATCCGGTGCAAATCCTGCTCCAGTTGAACAGCGTTCTCGCTAAACACCATCGCATGAATATCGAATTTAAACGGTACGGAGGCGTCCCCCAGCTCTTCGATCCGGTCCAGCGGATTTAAACGGCGCGTCATACCGATTTTGAACATCCGATCACCAAAGGAACCCAAATTCGAAATGACATAGACATATCCTGCTCTTCCGTTGGCCCGCTTTGTAATTTCTTCTTTCTGCTCTTCCACCCGTTGGACCTGTTCTTCCAATTCACGCAGCCTGGCTTCCAGAGCGGCGATTTTACCCGGATCGGTTTCCTTGCTGAGAACTTCTTTGTTTTTCTCCATCTCTTTAAAATATTTCTGTTCTTCCTGCTCGATTTTCTTCCGTTCCTCATTGAGCAGGCGCTGTTCTTCCGCTTCTTGGCGCATTTGCTCCCGGATCAGTTTTTGTTCTTCCTTCTCTTTTTCCTTTTGAATGAAGTACTGATATTCCACTAAAATAGCATTTTTGAACAGCGGCTCAATCTCAGACAAAAATCTCGTAATGGTAGGCAAAATTTGCGAGTTTCCGCCTGCACAGATAACCTGATACTTATTAATCAAATCGCTTGCGTTTGCGACTGCCTTATCCAAGTTCATATAACTTAGGGTATGCAAAATATTTTGAAGCTCGGCTTGGAGACCGATGACCATCAAGTGATAAATCGTTTTGTTCGCTTTCGTCGTATAGCGGTCTTCGTAGGATTTGAGCAAAGCCTTGATCTCTTTATTGATGCCGGACATCTCCTGTCGGAGCTTCTTGGAATCATGATGATGCAAATGAAGCTCGACGATCGGCTTTAGAGCGCCCTCACCCAGACTCTCTTCAAGTACCGCCAGTTCTTCTTCGATCACTTCAAACTTAACGGCGGCTGGAAACTTCTCCAGTAAATTATTAATTCCGAGAGATTCGCTTTTCGTTTTGGCAAGAGTCTTCTCAATCTTGTTTAGAGCCTTCTGCCTGGACTCTAGCTCGGCCGAGATGCCTTCCGATTGTCTGAGTTCTTGCTCCATCTTGGTTTGAATGTCTGCCAGGTGCCCCTTCGCGATAGCCAGACTCGCGTCCGCTTCTCTTCTAGCCTCTCTCAAAATGTGTTCAGCTTCCTGCCTGACGGACTCTCTCGCTTGGTGGATCGTAGCCTGGATTACATCCTCTTTCTCCTGGATCTGCTTATTGATTCTTTCCAAGTGCAATGTTTTCTCCGCAATCGACTTATTCAGATTCAGCATTTCTAGAATCTTTTTAAACATGGGTAAGTCTCCTTTAGCATAAAAAAGTGAGTAAACCATTTAAGCAGCGTCAATTTCTATCCTTAGTGTCACGTCGGCCAAAAAAAGTCTCATTTCTTCATCCTGTCCCGTTACACCCTATACCGCCTTTTGTAAAATGCACCCTCTCACATGTAACGATTGCTAAGCTTTTTTGCTTTTCGCGATATGCTCGGCTCTGATCCTAGCGTCTGTTATATTCGCTGTCGCGATCAGCTCGTAAATTCCCCTAATATCCGTTTCAGAAAGCGATGGTTCCGGATTCTCTGCCTGCATGCGAACCATCTTGCGCCCGATAAACTCCGAAAGCTCGACATCATACACGATAAGTTCATCCGACTGAATTTTCCGCAGCTCCGGATCTATGCTAAAACGGCACCGCATCGTAAACGAAATCATCGAAATGAATTTCACCCGCTTGTAAGCCGGAATGTGCAGCTCCACCGCTTTGATATGCCCGTAGTTCTGCATCAGTGGATTGTACATGTTGAACCGGTTGCTTACACGCCAGTATCGATCCTTACGCGCCCCCTTGATTTCCCCATTGTAATTCTTCGTTTCAATGACAAAAAGCCCATAGGGAGAAATGACCAAATGATCAATTTGAGAGTATCCTGACCGTGACTTTGGATTCGGAATCAGCAGATTGCTCAGATAACGGCATTCCTTTGGAAGCTGATCCAATTGAATATTGATTCTGTGCTCCCCCAGTTCCCCGATACGGGTGGCTTCCACTTTGGGGCGTCTCGCGGCGGGTACTTGTTTAGCTTTCTTTTGGGGTGGTTCTGATGCTGGCTTGGCAAAAAGTGCCCGTAGTTTAGCAAACATACGTCTTCTCCTCATTTATAAAACGATATAAGACATCATTCGCTAAAATTCCATGGATTTCCTTTCTTGGAGGGCACAAAACAAAAAAAGCCTAGGTCTCGATACCTATAAGGTAATGAGAATGAGGCTTTGAATTGTGTATGGTAAATCATTTCCCTTGCGTTTAAAAACACTAAACTTAACAGGGCCAGTCATTCGCTATGAAACTGGGACAAAATCTTGATGCCGTCCTGCACGCCTTTGATGTAAATCCACTCTTTCTTCATGTACTCCAGAGCCATTCCCTTGTCCTGCCACTCCCGAAGAAGCGTTTGTTGGTCCGGTTGAAGTGATTGTAACAATTCCATTTCTAAGGCGCTGAGCTGCTCAGTCATGGGTTGGAAAACCGTTGAGGTGTCGGCCTCGTCTGCAAGGTTATCGAAACGATGGATCAGGGAGTTGTTATGCCAATGAGTCATGAACAAATTACCTCCATCCTGTGTGGGTTAAGGATAGGGTAGCAGAAATATGAAAGTGAGGTGGTACGTGGGGGCGTAAGGTTTATAACCTTTCAAATACCTCCTCAACCTGCTCCCTTTCGATATCTCGCTTCCACATCTCAATGTGACGTTCAATCTTTTGTTTGTGTCTTAGATAAGTTATTCCAGTAAGAGAAGGAAGCAAAGACTCGAGGAAAGAAATCCTTTTCTCCATGTCAGCTATCATATTCCCCCCACCACCTACAATACTCGGTAGCAATTGAAGTTTATCAAATAACTCATAGTCTTGATTCAAACGAATTAAGTAGAGAACATGCTTCTTCCTTCTTTCAGATGGAAGTTCTGCAATAGCCGAATAAATGATAAGCATCACATTTACTTTTTGATGATTTTCATCCACGAAATGCGCGATCCATTCATCTTGTCGTTTCTCTACAAGTTCTGATTGATCAGAATATATGAATGCATTTGTAATATGTCGAGCCATTGATCTAATTGAAGCTTCTCTATCTAGATAATAAGTTTCCATGATTTGATCGGCAAGATGGATATAATTATCCCATTTCCAAATTCCAGAAAGACGATCTTCATCTTTCTCCGGCGCCCACATGTCTTCATCTTTTTTCATAATATACTGTATATAATCTTCTAAAAAACTCGAATCAACGCTATTGAAATTAAAGAGAAATTTACCTCTGGAATCTACATTTTCTCGACAGGAAATTAAATTAAAATAAAGGTGTTTCAATAAATTTAAATCACTTTTAAAGCGACTGAGTAATTCTTCAGATTGAGTTTTGTAAATATTAAATAGTGGCTCTACATAAAGAGAAAATACGCTAGGTGAATATTCATACATTTGGTTAATCAGTCTAAATGTAGTCATATAAACGTCAGGGTTATACTGCAAGAAATCAAGCTCTTTAGGTGTGGTTACATTCTGAAAAATCTCTTTACTGGATAAAAATTTGTAGAAGTCCTGAAGATATTGTTCTGTAAATAGCTGCTGGGGCAGGTTTTTAAAAAAAGAAAACTGCCAATCAGCCTTTTTAGCATATTTTCTTTGATTGATTATGCTGTAAGTTTCTTTGTCCCCACAAATATCTAACATCTTAGCTACTATCGGATCAGGGACTATGTCAAGAGGAGTGTTGTTCATTAAATATATATCTAAAGCATATAAAAAGGCCTCTTTGTTTTGGGACAGGACATTAAACGCGCATTGAACTCCGTCTTGTAATCCCCAATTTCCTTCTGAATCTTCCTTATTAAAAATCAAACATATGTCTAACATTTTATGTATCGTTACTTTAGAAAAGTTATCAAATAGTACATGAATATCCGCTTTCTTTAACTCTCTTTCCTTATGATAATCCAATTCTTCTAATTGTCTTTTGCCTTTTAAAATACTATAAAACTTATAATCGGGAGAATTCATAAATCTAGAAAAATATTCACTTTGAATTTCAGTAAAAAATGTGAAATGTTCTGATACTTTTTTTGCAATAAGGCAGTGTGAAAGTTTATCTGGTGAAAACCGTTCTTCAAAAAACTGTTTTATATACTTAAAATCATATTTCACCACATCATGGTCTATTTTTCTACCTTGTCCAGATCCGTACCCTGCTATTATTTTTTCAATCTCTAACTGATAGTTATCACGTTTATACAACTCTAGTAGGTTAGTCCAAATCAAACCCCGGTATTGTTCAGATCCTTCGCTTAATTCAATCGGGATCGTATAGAATGTGAAGGAGTTACCTCTCCCTGCCTCGGTTGGTGAAGAAACGAGCTTTAGAAACTCTGCCGCGATTTTAAAAAATAGTATGTTTACTGCTTCGTTTCTCCAAATATTCGAGTGTTCAACAAATTTAGTAATCAGTTGATGTTGGGTCCAATAGCCATAACGATGTGAATCTTTCTTCACTACAAAAGCATTGCAAATAGCTTGATAAACGCTTACGAAATTTTTCGGTTGCCTTTTGTAATAATCGAACATCAAATCTAGTGCATCTGGAAGGTCAGTTGTATCACGAAAGCCACCGAGAATATGAAGAACAAAATTATCTTCGCTTCTTCCTCGCCTTTTTTCCTCTTCAAAATTAACGGAATTAACATCATATGCTTCATAAGGTAAACTATCTATTTTTTCTTTTACAAGTAATAAGGTTTCAGTTGGCCGTATACTATGAAATACTTTGACATATTCCAAAAAATACGCTTCCCCAGATTTTTGAAAATCATCCCATACAATACCGATTTCTTTTTCTAGCTGCTGGTGCATTTCATTCGAGGCAAAAATATTAGCTAACGTATTAACCGCATTAACAACACGGGGTCGGTAACTAACAAAACAAGCTTTGATCATAACGGCCAATGGCACAATCTTCTTTTGAACGAATACATAATTCAGCAGATAATTACCAAAGCACTGATCAGAGATCTTAGCCGCTTTATCATGATAAATATCTACTATCTCTAATTCATGAAGCTTATAGACATATTTAATAAAGGAGCTTTCTGATATGTCTAAACTTTCTAGCAATGAAGCTAATCCTTTTAAATGCTCAAGATGGATAGCGGATACAAAGGCGAGTATACCCGCTACAGCGCATAATTCTTTATTCTCACTCAAAATATGGCGACTTATAACATTTCCGTAATAGCTTTCGTATAGTTCAGTGGCATCATTGATGCTATCAAGTCTCTGTTTATCAACAGCCAATTTTCCTGCAAGTACAGCAAGCCGGGCATTTCCTTCAGCAATACGTACAATTTTATTCAAATAATTAGTATTTAGGATCTGTAAGTTTTCTTTTAATAGTTCTTTTATTTCTTCATCTTTAAACACACCAATCCCATAAACTTCTGGTTTTGTGAAATTTCTTGCCTCCTGCACAATACTATATTTCGCATAGTCTCTGACCGTTATAACAATTTTTATTTCATAGCCTTGCTTGGCTTTTGTTAAGTACTGAAGAACGTGGTTAAGGCCAGAGATTTGATTTCCATCATCAATAAATAGTAGATAATTATCAGGTTTATTTAAAAAAATTTTTAAATCCTCATAAATGGGAAGACGATTGCTTTGGATACAAAATAGTCTGTATTTATTCTCTGTCGCATACTTTTCGCAACACTCCAAGGCTAATCGTGTTTTTCCTACTCCCGCGGGACCTGTGAGAATTGTAACCTTGCTCTGTTCAATCTTTTCCAAAATATCAACGGTTTCTTGTTTCCTCATTTGAAAAGTGGTAGAGAGTGGAGCTGCCATACCGTTAGAGTCATAAGCCATTACAAATTCACGAAGATCAAAAATTTGCTCCGTGCTAATTGGAACCCCTAAAAAGTCACGCGCAATTCCATGGAACCGGTTGTAAATATCACTAGCAAGCTCATCGATCCCCAAAATTTTCAGCAATATTCCTTTGTTTGAGCATACCTCATATAAATTGTTGGTCTTGCCTGCTGGGATGTTAGAAGATGTGTGACAGAGAATGATTTCGCTTATATCTGACACTTCGATTCCTGTTTTCTGGGAGTTAAGACAGTCAAAGATATCTTCTTTCAGCTTTTTAGGGACTTCTGTCTGCTGGGCTGTATACATAACAAAAATATATTTATCGTTTGAATCAAGAAAATATGTATCTGGAATGCCCTTTGTTGTTTTTAAAGTGCCCGATTTCGTACCTAACGATGTTACATCTCTGTAACCCAGTTTATATAGATATGCATCACAAAGTTCCTGAAAAGCACCGCCATCGAACTGCAGGATTTTTTGCTTGATATCGGTTAGTTTGGACATGTCAACGCCTCCAGTGTATGAATTTACTCCTGGTTTCCATGAATTGAATAAATTCAAATCACAAAAAAGCTAAATTCTTCTTCCCTCCCCGCTAAAGAATGAGGGGAGAAAATTAACTCTCCCTCAATCATCTATAATAGGGAGGAATTAATATGGAATTTAAAAAAACAAGAAAGAGTTGTTCATTTAAAGTAGAGCCGAGGATTATTATCATGTTGCTATTGCTCATTTATAAACTTTTTAACTAACACAAATCCAGGGTGGCCTAATAGGCTCTCCTGGATTTTTTTATATAAAAAACGAACTCAGCTATACGAATCACCGCGAATCACGACCACTTTTCACAAAGAGCCCCGAAACAAACAAAACGATCCCTAATAGAGGAAGAATAGCTTCCAGCAGATACAGCTTGATCCCCATTGTATTTCCCATAAAATCGATTAAAAGGAATACGAAAATCCCCGAGAGCATTAATTTCATAGACATTCTAAACCCTCCTGATCGAAGTTAATCATGCAATGCTAAGGGTGGTTAATAATTCCATTGTAAACGATATTTTCATTCTCTTCATTAAGTTAAAACAAAAAAGCACCCTCTTTTGCCATTAAAGGGAGTGCGTCTACGAATTATTTTTCAGAACTTACCTAGCGACAAAAACATGCTCAAAGCATACCCTAGCCCAAATACCACACCGGAAGAAATAAAAAATACATAAAACAGGAATGCCTCCGCCGAAAAGAGATTTCCGCCGCCAAAAGCAGCAAATATAAATAGGGTGGGAAGCACAAATATTACTGCGCATCCTATAGGATAAAGAAGTATACGCACAAACCTTGGTTTTATTCTGGATCTAACATAGGAACATATCAAAAGATATAAGGGAACCAAGATGATTAGATACGCGATTCCCGCCCAATACTGAACGGCTCGTAAATCCCCTTCGCTAATGGTTTGCTCCCAAACTAACCATAGGACCATTTCATAAGCCCACCAACCTGCGTAAAAAGACAACAGACTATTTAAGGATAGAAAGAGGTATTTAAGAATTTTCATTCTATCGCCGCCCTTGTATGTTGGTTTGAAGTCAATCTTCCGACCTGGCTGATATACCAATTGTATTTGGCGGCTTGTGTAAAATGTAGTTCTAACTTTTATAGGACCTGCTGGACATCTGGGGTAACGGCAAAAACCCACTGCATTAAGGCTGTTCGCCTAACAGTAGGTTTTTACTTAGAAATCAATGGGTGCCCTACGACTTAGCTTAAAAGAATTTGATGGATTAGAATGTAGTTTTTAATATTATGGAGATACAAAGCTGATTCCATCAAAATGCTTTCTGTTGTAGGTTGTTGTTTATGTGCTAACAATCGTAAACGAGCCGGAATATTGATGCTACATACCCTATATTATCGTACACTTTATGGAATAACGGTTTTGTGGGTTTCGTGCCAACTTCCTAAAAATTAAGTTCTACTGATCCCTTAGGAACCATAAACTTGAAAAGACTGCTAAATGCAATGAACGTTTTACTTTCTTTTCCATAAAAAAATCCCGCATCCGTAACATAAGGAACGCGGGATAAGATTCGCTTTATTAACTCTCTAATACCACTGCTAATTAAAATCCAGATACATAGTCGCTTCCATAATTTGCATCACCCAAATTTAACATATTGTAGTGTGTTGTCTTAGCATTGTTTAATTGAGCTGCCGCATTTTTACTAATTTGCAATCTAGAAACTGTAGCGTAAGATGTAGAAGTAAATCCAATAAATACCAAAAGAGCGTTTGCATATGAGGAGACAACCGCAACCCACCCAACTGGACCTGTAAGAAACCCTTGAACCAGCAGTACATAAGAAGCAAGAGCAGATGCCCATCCTACTACTTCCCAGAAGGTACTAGCTTCCAAATCATCGACGATGTATCTCTCATAAGTATTTATTTGCTGCTTAAAAGTAGCCAACCTGCTAGCTTTTGCCGTATTGTTACCTACATTCCCATGTAATCTTGTATATTTGCTATCTTCCCCGGCATGTCCAAGAACTTGTGCAGTAAAATCACCATTTATAATGTTATGCCTGTAAAGATTATCGTAAGCTCCACAAGACTCAACACCTCCAGAGTTTGAAGGGCACGTGCTAACCTTTGGCGTCACTTTAGAAGCTTGTAACTCGGAAATCTTTTGTTTTATTGTGTTTAATTGTTCAAGATTGATCCCTTGTACTTCCTTATCCTGAACTTTTGGAAGTTTACTAACATTGGTCTCTAATTTTTTTAATATAGCTTGTTCTTTAGAAGAGTCTAAAGTCTCCTTTTCGAATGTATCATTATTTTTGATTACATTCGCTAATTGTGATTGATCATTAAGAGGACTAGATGCTACAAAATTTTGATTATTAATTTTTGCTTTCCCTGTAATAAAATCGTTTGCGGATTTATCATTTTTTATTACGGTTTTAATGTAGTTCCCTTGGTTGTCGTAAAAATCTTCAATTGAACTTACTTCAGATTTTATGGCTCTTCCTTCATCTACATAGATCTTTGTTACAGCATTTACTACCTCGTATCCGGTTTTTTCAAAATACCCTTCTGCGTTTAACGTATCGGAATACGTTTCAATGGTGTAAGATTCAACTGTCGAGATCGGTTCTTGCTTACCTAAATTCGCACTAGCTCCTTGTGAACTTTCAGCCGAAACTGGCCCAAGACTGGTGAAACAAAAAAGGGAGACCAAAGATAAAACTGTAACCACCTTCCTACTCTTCTTGTTAATCATTTTCTACCTCCACATATTTTTTTCAATCAATGTATTAGACGATACGAATTTGGAAAAGTTGCTTTAATTTTACATTAAATAAAATTTAATTATATTTCATTTTTTGATTAATTTGTGTTATAATGATAATAAAATGGAATTTTAATTTCGAGTGAAGTCTATGCTTTAAAATGGAAGCTGTTAGTTATTCCATTTGGGAGGTGAGCATATGAATAAGTACACAGCCTATATTTTTGTTAGTTTGCTTACCATATTAGTACCATTGATAGGATTATTGTATGGACTTTGGGATATGACTCAACCTAAGGTTGGTCCCGTAGGAAATGGAAAAATAGCAGGACCTTCAACTGTCCAACTAATAGTCATTATCAGTACTATCTTGGTAGGCATATTAAATTTAATAATTGCAATAAAAATGTATTTCGATCATAAAAAAACAAAGTAACTTCAACCACATTTTTGATTAACTATGTGTTTTACTCAGATAAAAAGAGTATCCCCTCAACCTGCTTTATACCTCAACTTGGAACCCTACTTATGGCTAAGTCATAGTAACTCTAATAATAGATTCGATTCGCAAAATCCCTAAAAGATTATAAAGAATCATTTATCTAAGCATTTTACATAAAATGCACCTCTATTCAATGAGCAAGACTTTATCATCTTGTCCCAAGTTTAGAGGCGCCTAGTAGTTGTAATCAATGGATATACATATACATATTCCCCTACCGCCGTCCCCCCACTGTCCCCACAACCCCATACCGAGCCAAAAGCTTACGCCCCAGCAGCGCCACGGCGCGATCCGTGATGAAACCCATCAGCCCCAGGCAGATCAGCCCCACGAAAATCCAGTCCGTACGGAAGAACAGCCGCGAGTTCCAGATGAGATAGCCGACGCCTTCGTTGGAGGCGATCATTTCGGCGCCGATGATGGCCATGAAGGAGGTGCCCATGGCGAGGCGGATGCCCGTGAACATGTACGGCACGGTAGACGGGATGATGACGTGCAGGACGATCTGCCATTCGGAGGCGCCCATGCTGCGGGCAGAGCGGATTTTGTCCTCCTCCACGGCGAGCACGCCGGTCAAGGTGTTCAGCACGACGATGAAGAAAGTGGCGTACAGGATGAGCACGACTTTCGAGGTTTCTCCTATACCGAACCAGACGAGGAACAACGTGATAAACGCGATAGGCGGAATGAAGCGGATGAAGTTCAGGAACGGCTCCGCAAAAGCGCGAATGGCGTCGACTTTGCCGATGACGAGGCCGACCGGGATGGCGATCAGACTGCCGAGGGTCCAACCGAGCAGGACGCGATACGAGCTGATGCCGATGTACTGCAGCAGGGTGCCGTCGGCCAGCAGCTCGTAGCCACCCTCGGCGGTCAGGATTGGACCGGGCAGAATTTCCGGACCGTAGACGAGCGATAACCCGTGCCACAGAAGCAGTCCCGCGATCCAGAAGACGAGGGTGAGCAGTGTTTTTTTGAACCAAGGCTTGCGGAGCGGTTTCGAGGCGGAAGCAGCCGTAATGGGCGGCTTGGACGTGATCGTTTTTTTTGCCGTAATGGCGTTTGTGTTCATATCGGCTTCTCCTCCCTATTCGTCGAAATGCGCCTGGATGCGGTTGTACAGCTCGTAAAACTCCGGGGACCCCAGGTCCCGCGGATACGCGAGGGGCACGTCGTAGATGTGCGAGATGTTGGACGACGGGCCGGCAGACATGATGCCGATGCGGCCGCCGAGCAGCAGCGCTTCCTGGATGTCGTGGGTGACAAAAATGACGGTTTTGTCGGTTTCCTGCCAAATCCGCTGAAGCTCCTTCTGCATGGTGCGGCGCGTCATCGCGTCGAGCGCGCCGAACGGCTCATCCATGAGCAGGATGGCCGGATCGTTCGACAGCACGCGGGCCAGCTGAACGCGCTGCTTCATGCCGCCGGACAGCTCGCGCGGGAACTTGCTCTCGTGTCCCTTAAGACCGACCAGCGCAATGTACTGGTCGGAAATCTCGCGGCGCTCGGCCGCCGGGACACGCTTCATGCGCAGGCCGAACTCTACGTTCTCCCTGACCGTGAGCCAGGGGAACAGGGACGAATCGGCCTGCTGGAAGACGACGGCGCGGTCCTGGCCGGGCCGGTCGACCTCGCGGTCTCCGACGCGCACCTGGCCGGACGTCTTGGAGACGAAGCCCGCGATGAGACTGAGCAGCGTCGATTTGCCGCAGCCGCTCGGCCCCAGCAGGACGAAAAACTCGCCGCCCCGGACCGCCAGATTCACGTCCTGAATGATGTAGTGCAGCTCGCCGGCGGAAGGCTGCATGTAGCTTTTGTCCAGGCGTTCGATGTGGATTTCGTTGCGTTTCGGCGCTGCCTCAGTACTCATACTTCATCCCCCTGTTCAGTTTTGTTACGTTTTGTTCTTGCCGTATTTCGCTGTGTGACAGCAGTTGGTGCATTGCTGCATAAATAGTGATCGGTATTCCGCTGTATAGTCGGTGTTACGTTGGGTGTTTCGGTGCATGGTAGCGGTCCGTATTTCGCTGCATGACAGTGGTCGGTATCCCGGTGCAAGACGGCATTCGGTCGACCGCTGCCGGGCGTGCGCTGCAATGTTGGCGTGGTTGTCGGCGCGGCCCATGCCGCCGCTTTTCAGTTATTCGTACTACTTCACTTCAATGACCCTATCCGGGAAGGCTTCCCGCAAAATGTCCAGGTACAGCTTGCTTTTGAGGTCGAAATCCTTCTCGATGATGGCGTTGTCGACCATGTATTTTTTCTGCTCCTTGTAGCCGTTGTACGCTTTATCCGTGAACCCGATTTTCCACGGGTTTTTGGGCAGGTCCTTGAGGGTCGCCTCTTTCGGCTGCTTGACTTCCTTGTACATGATGTCCGCGCTCTCCTCTTGGTGCGCCTGAGCGTAGGCAGAAGCTTCGTCGATCGCCTTCAGGAAGTTGACGAAGCCCGCTTTGTTGGCTTTGAGCAGCTCGTTGGGAGCGATTAGGCCGTTGCCGAGGCGTACCGGCGTTTTGGACATGTCGGTCAGCTCGTGGGCTTCGGCCAGAGCGCCGAATTTTTCGTTGAGCACCGCGCCGTATACCCACGCGCCGTCGATCTCGCCTTTTTTGAGCGCGACATACGCTTCATCAAAACCGCCTTGGCCGATCAGCTTCACTTCGGACAATTTGACGCCGTTCTGACCCAGATACACATCCCAAAGATAGGGGACAAAAGTGCCGCGGGAAAAGCTCAGCTTCTTGCCCTTGAGATCGGCCGCGCTCTTGATGTCCTTGCGGACGAACAGCTTCCACTCGCTGGCGCTCAGATCCGTTGCCGTACCCGACGAGGCGAAAATGGCGTAATCGCCTTTGCTCACGGCATTCAGCAGGGGAAAATCCGCGCCGAACGCGACGTCCACCTGTTTGATAAACAGGGAGTTGACGCCTTCGGCCGGTGTGGCGAACGAGACGAGCTCGGCGTCGATGCCGTGCTTGTCGAAGATGCCTTTGCTTTTAGCGACGCGGAAAATCGAGTTGGTGGAAATGTCCGCGATTTTCAGCTTCAGCTTGGCGGCGCCGCCCTGTTTGGGGTCGGCGGCCGCTTTGCCGCAGCCCGCCAGCACGGCCAACAGTGTGGCGGTCAACACCAGTGCGAGCAGCGTGCGGGCGAAGTGGCGGTGGCGGGCTTGGCGGAGGCCAACGTGGCCCGCGGCTTTTTTACTTTCATCTGCAGTCTCTCTCATCGTCCTCACCCTAGCCCTTCTCCGGTTCCGGCTGTCCTTCGTCCGTCCGTGCCACGCACAGCGCGCCCTCACCGTAAGAGACGGTTCCTTCGACTTCCACGGCAGTTACCGCTCCGCGAGCAGCCGCTCCCGGCAGACGGAAGTCCGCTACGTCGATCGGCGCGATTTCGACTTCCTCCGGCAACTCCAGCTGCGGTACCCACTCGTAAGGTACGCGGTAGGCGCGGTAGACCATGTTGGAGTTACGCTTGTTTTTATAAGGTGAAATGTACTCCCACACCAGCTCATGCTCGCGCGTCACTTCAAAAATCCGGCCGTCCGCGCCCTCGGTAATCAGCGTATTGCCGTTCGGCAGGCGCTGGGCGGAGCTTATGTACGGGCTGTAAAACCGGTACGAATCGAGCGGAGCCTGGAAGCCTGCTTCCGTCGGCGTGTACTGCCACTCGATTTCGAGCGTGATCGGGTTGATCTCCAGGATGCGGGAGTGATCGCGGCGGGCGTTTTTGATGCCGTCCGGGGACTCCGGATTCGGTGCGCCGTAGCCGCCCCAGCCGCCATTGTCGAAGATCAGGATGTTGCCCGCGCCCGGCAATCCCTGCGGAATAAGATGGGCGTGATGCTGGCCGATGATCCAGCCGATGTGTTTCGTCTCTTCGGTATTATAGTTGGGGCCGAGTTTCCAGACGATTTTACCGGTCTTTTTGTCAGTGATGGCAATGATGTTCGTCTCCCGCGCATCCCAGATGATGTTATCCGGATGGAATCTTTCATCGCCCGCATTGTAGTGCTTGTTCGGACCGAGGACCGAAGCGGAGTTGATGTGCATCCAGTCGCCGGCGTTGGCCCCGAAGAAACGGGTGTTGGGGTCGTTGTACAGCGCCTTCCGGGCATCCTCGTCAAATCCCAGCTCCTCAAAATGGTCGCTCGTTGTCCACTCCCAGATAACATTCCCTTCCCAATCCACTTCCAGAATGGTATCATCCAGCAGCTCTTTATCGGATATTTCAGGACGATTCACGTTTTTGTGTGCAAGCACGATTGTGTTCCCGGAGTGGACTTTCGGCTCCTGACCCGGCACGTAGTACCCGACCGGATTGCCTTCGCGCTGGTAATCATGATGCTGGCGCGCCATCCACTGCGGCTCATGCCCGGGGTCTTCGATATGCTGGTAGCGGTCAAACTTCCACACGATGTTGCCGTCCCAGTCGACCTGCACCAGATTCACTTCATCCTGAAACCCGTACTTCGGATCGCGCTCCGCCGTACTGCCGAATACGTACCCGCCCGGAAGCAGTTTATTTGGGAACCCTCTCAGCCCCTTCCAAAGATGAACCTCCCGCCCGTTCATGTCGATCAGCAGCGCCCCCGTCTCCGCCGCCTGATACAACGTGTAGCCGCTCCAGCTTTTGCCCGGTTTGTAAACCGTCGTTCCTGTCGGATAAATCGTCGGATGTCCCATATGGTTAATGTCCTCTCTATTGTTGGATTTGGTTTGTAAAAAACGGAATGGCCTCGCGCAGTAACGCTTATAAATTTAATCTGACTTTTACATGTAAGCTGATGAATGAAAAAGACACTCCTCTTGTCTCAAAACATCGGCCAGCCGTGTTAATAGGATATGAAATTTTTCTTGTGATTCGCCGTTTTCGGTTTAGAAGCAGGTGGCTGATCCGCTGAGGGTTGTGTTGGAGATTCCGGTCGTAATTCCGATGACGTATCGGATGCTGTATTGCCTGTAAAAGCAGCAGCCAAGCTTTCCTCTCCGAACTTGGCGGATAACCTTGCCGATTCCAGTTCAAGATCGGCCGCCGCTCCCCTCGCTGACTTGAACGGCGAGCCTGCCGAAACAGCTATCACTGCCGGCTGTGCAGGCGAGTGCAGTAATGAAACCTGCAAAGCATCGGCCTTTTCAACCGCCACGGGCGACTGAACTCCCTCGGTTGGACCATCTGCTTCCGTTTCACCCACTTCCTCCACGTCTTCTCCGGGATAAGTCAGCACCGCTTCCGCGAACCCTTCCAGCTTCTCCAGCAGCCTCCGGGAAAAAGCAATCTGATGCGCCAGCTCCTCCTGCGAAAACCCGCCGAACAAGATGTCGATCATATGCCCGCTGAGCCCGCTGTTCCGCCGGAGCAACTCCCGGCCCTTATCCGTAATGTCCAGCGCGACGGACCTGCGGTCGGACTCGCTTCTTTTGCGGACCGCGAAGCCGCCCGCTTCCAGCTTGTCGCACAGCGCCGTTACCGCGCCGGAGGTGAAATCCAGCTGCTCCGCCAGCTCGCCCATCCGCTGCTCTCCCTCTCTGTTAATAGAGTTAAGGATGAGCATGCCCGGCAGCGTGATACCCTCGACGGAAATTTTGTCGCGTTCCTTCACAAATTTGCGTACCAGCCTGCGGAAGAGCCAATCGGCCTCTTCATATAACGCCCAGTCTTTTTCGTGCATGCCATTCCTTTCGTCAGGAGGCCCGGAAAAACACAAAAGCCCCCGTTATCTCCTCCGTCTGACGGTAAGAGATTACAGGAGCCTTTGGTGGTCCAATCGGCTTTCCTCATTGGTTTAGTTTTAAAATAATGAATGCTCGTTTAATGAATGTTCATTTGATTAAAATTCATAGAATGATCTTGAAGTTAGATTAAACCAATTATTCATACCTGTCAAGTATGTTTTAAGTTTTTAATCGCTTTATTCTTTTAGTTAACTATTACCGGAGCGAAATATATGTGGACGAACTCTCCCAGAAGCACAAAAAAAGAACCTGCCCGAGCAGATTCTTATGCAGCCTGATCATTCTCACTAGGTGCCCTGTCTCCAAAGCAGCCTCTTGCTTAGCTCTTAAAACAGCCTGCTCTTTTGTAACGGTTATCCGCCCCTTTTACTGCGATGACCTCCGACGAATCTTTTTGTTAGCCTTCTACAATGCATTCCGGTTATTGACTGAATACGACTGAACTGTAGGGAATTCGACTGACTCGAATTTAAAATAGCTGTAATTCTCCCCCCAATCTTCCCAACCGGTTGTTTTGGAGTAAGGAACGACCGAAACATAATAGCTTAAATCCAACTGTTTAATCCGGCTTCTCAAATCCCATGGAATTTCCATACAGTCTTTATTAATCAGCACTCTTGCCTCAGCCCCTCTTAAGAGCTTTTGCCGCCAGTACGCAGAGATACTAATCTCATAAACAAGATCCCCTAAGTACTGCTTGTGGAGCTTTCTCCTGATCCGCTTTTTCATCAATTCACCTTTAACCGTTTATAATCCTAGCATACACCGTAAGTAGATAAGTATTTTCTTCCTCATCGTCGATCACAGAGTTTGGATCTTCACTATCCCTAATCGGAATTCCATCGAAACAAGCTTTTTCCCGATACTGTATGAGAACTTCCTTCCGATCGTCAACCTGGTTCACTATACATCCGAAAGGCAGCCCAAGTCCCTCATAATAAGAAACTACGGAAATTCTAATCGCAGGAATTTGATAGTCTCCCCACATATAGAAGACAAACGCTTTTTCCTCATAAAACTTCTTCAAATAAGACGCCCACGCAGATTCTACAAAAGCGACTACATCTTCCAGCTCATTTAAGGATAATTTGTTGTACTTAATCATTTTGTTCAACCGCTGGATGGTGCGATGGTTATAACGGGCTTCCGCATCCACCTGATCCCGGTCATTGGAAAAGAGAAAATCCGGCCGTTCCGCTATCTCCAAAATCTCGTTGTACGCCTTAATTCCTTTCGTTTGCAGAAAAGTGATCATGCCCCATGCAGCGCATCCAGCGCCTCCGCTTCTGTCTGCTTGAAAAACACCTTATCCCCCTGGTTGCACTCGTATATAAAATCATTCAGGCTCTTACTGTTATACCCGCCGAACTCTCCGACGATGGCGATTTTCATGCTGTAGTTGGTGTATTTTTGCAAAATATCTCCTGCAAGTTTGGTTCGGAGTTCGAAGAAATCCTCAGTGAGCTGTTCTTTTCTTAGGAGTACTTTGTCGCATCCGTGGTTGTAATGCACATCTGCCATTAAGTCCAGCGCGTCGTTTACGCTGTTAATCACCACATTTTCGCTGGAGATGATGGCTACTTTCGAATTTTGCCGTTGATCGACTGTAATGTTCATTTCATATATTCCTCCTATTGGTTTGGACGATTATTTATAGATGCCGACTGTCTGTCAGTTATTTTCCCGCTTTCCTTGATACCCTTGCTCATATAAAAGCAATGTATCCAACTGGCTGGTATCTTTCAAAACCAGCAATTTAACGCCGTAGGGCTCCAGCAGCTCCATAATTTGGGCTCTGCCCTCCGTCTCATACTGACGATTCCAGCGAAACATATTTCGAAAAATCGTCCATGTCGGCTTATAGTTCGCTTTCTCCCGACCGAGCTTCTGCCGGATAAACCGCGTTATGATTCGCCTGAGCCGTGTAGAATACTCCGTATCCACGAGGATGATGAGATCCGCACGCTCAAGACAAGAGCCAACCCAGCCGCTGCAATGAGCCCCTTCCGTTATCCACGCGTCAGCACGCACTATTTCCGTTAGGCAGGCATCGCGCTCTTCATCCGTTCTTCGCACATCGCCCGAGGGAGTTCTTTTCCAGACCACATTATCCAGCTCATAAAAAGGAAGCTGCCATTCGGCAGACAACCTTCTGGCCAGGGTTGTTTTGCCGCTTCCGACCGAGCCCATGATATGAATTTTTTTCATTTAGACCACCGCTTGGCACTATTTTATTTATTTTCATTCCAACCTACAAACCAGGCATCCCCCGTAAATTCATTCCAGTGGAGGACAAAACCTCCGGCCCTCACTTCCCACCCGCAAAACTGATCGTCTGCTCCAAAAATCTTGAAGAGTCGGGTCTCTTCCTGTTCAAAGCGTTCAAATTTTAGAATCTCTAAGCTCTTAAAATCTGCGCAATTCATAGATTGAGGAATGCCTCCCTCCTGGAATCTAACAGCTTCATTTGATAGGACCTGCCGGAAAACTAACATGCACCTGTCTGTGTTTTTAGCAACATTGTAGGGATTGAGCGGATGCCCCGGCAAAATGTTGACCGATTCAAGTTCAACAATAATCTCCCGTTCTTTTACCTCAATCCGTTCCACTAACGCATCATGAAAATCTATGTCATCAAAATGTACATCCGTGGAGGACTTTTTCCATGATTTCAAACTCACTCACCGCTCACCTAATAAAATACCGTATTAGCAGTTCTCTTGCTTTTTCAAAACTATTCAGTTCCTTCTGTAAGGCCGGATAGTCAGAGACCTTATTTTCAAAAAACTTATAAGAAGGGAATCTTTCAAAAAAATTCATCTTCATTAAATGCATTTGTCGTGGTGGGATATTTTCTTCACTGCCGTTGAGGACATAACTAATCGTTCCTGCGACAGTCATACAATAATCGTTAAAATCGGCATTTAAACAAGCTTCCTCTGAGAGTAAAGAAAATTCAAGTTCAAAGTGTTGCTTTATCCGCTTAAGATCCTTATAAGGAAAAGGGCCGGTTAATTCCAGATTATACAAAAGCCTTACGTGTTCAATGATTTTTTCTCTTTTTATGATAGATCACCTTTTATTCATCTCGGACCCGATACTTCAGCAGAGCTAGCAACCCTCCGGCCACCCTCATTCCGTCAGCCAGGCTTATACTCCTCTTGAAGAATGCCCATATGCAGAATGTCGTGCCAGTTCCCTTCCCTGAATACCGCCTGCCGGGAGACTCCCTCCCGTTTGAACCCGATTTTTTCATAGAGGGCTACGGCCTTATCGTTAAAAGCAAACACCCGCAAGGATACCCGGTGCAGATTCAATTCAAGAAAAGCGTAATCGAGCAGCATTCTTAAGGACTCGTTTCCGTAGCCTTTGCCCCAAAATTCTTTCTCGCCGATGTCGAGGATGCACTCTGCGCTGCGGTTTTTATAATCGAGCTGAATCAAAGAGGTGATTCCGATGGGCCGCCCGGATTGCTTATCCAGGATCATATAGCTTTTGGACGTGCCCGACCCCAAAATCACCTGCTCCACAAATTGCCGGGTTTCCGCATAAGTAAACAAATCCAAGGAAGGACTGGTCGTTCTCATCACTTCCATATCGTTTCTCCATGTGTGGTAAATGGCTGCGTCTTCTTCCGTCATTTTTCGGAAAGATACTCTAGAAGATTCAAATAACATCCTCTTTGTTCTCCTTTTCCGTTGTCTCCGTCTTGTCTTGAACCGGACCGAGCATAGCTTCCAGGGTAAAAAGCAGAGCACCCAACTGCTCATTCACCTTCGTTTTCTCAGGACCCATATGGGCCGTATCCATGATTAGTCCATCCATGAACGAAATGAGATACCGTGAAATGGTTTCGGCCGGAAGCCGGAGTGCAAACTCGCCCTGGGCTGCCCCTTTTTCAAAAAATCCGGTCAGCACTTCCATGGTCCCTTCATAACGTGTCGCGATGTAAGGATAGATCTCCTTGTTGTTCCGGTATTGGGCCGATGAGAAAAACTGTGAGTTCGCCAGCACCAAAGTCTCCTCTATGCTCCCGATTTCGGCCTGCTGCTTGTTAAGCCAATTCTTTATCTGCTGCCAACTGTTCTCACTGCGAAAATAAATCTCATGCTTCCGGTCCTCATGCCGCAGCAGTTCCAGATAGACATGCTCAATGTTATCGAAATAAGCATACAAAGCCCCCCTCGACACACCGGCCGCCTCCATGATGTCTTGCATAGTCGCTCCGTTATACCCTTTGCGGATAAACACCTGTTTGGCCTTTTGCAGCAAGTCGATTTTCTTTTGCTTTTTATATTCTTCGTTCACTTTGGGAGACATCTTTTTTACTCCGTTCAAAAGCAAGGTATATGATGCTAGCTCGATTATAAACGACATTCATGTCGTTTTTCAATATGTGTTCCAAAATTAAACAGCACGCATCCAAAGAACGGACGTGTGCGCTATTCGTTATGTTCAGTAGTAGTGTAAATCTTTTAGACGGTTACACGAACGATTTACCGCTCAGCAGTTATTGGCAAACCCGCATCCGTCGCTTGTTTTCAAATAAAAAAGAGAGGCCCTGAGCCCCTCTAAACTATTGCCATAGAAAAAATATTTACAAGATCAGCTTACTTTAAAATTAAATTTATACGGGTTAGACTTGTCATAATCGAATCCACTCGGTCTAATTTTGAAGTAGATCTTATCTCCAGGTTGAAGAGTCGAATTAAAGCCGTCGTGTTGTCCCGGACCGTTATCGTTTGTGTTCAAGATATACTCCCAGCCTCCTGCTGTAACAAGCACGAGCTGCAAATTATAATTTTTGCCGGCAGGAGAAAGCAAGGAGCCGGATAAATATTGAGTGCTGCTGGTGGAATTGGTCCAATAGAACCAATCTTCATCCGCTGCCGTATCCAGCGTCCATGTATAGTCTGTATTTGGGTAAACATTTAGGGCCTCGCTTCTTGTATCCGCTAACCCGGAAACGGCAAACGCAGACTGGGACGACAATAATAGAGATGCGGTTACAACTAAGGCCGGGACAATTTTCTTCAATTTGAACACAGTTGATCATCCTCCGTTTTAATCATTTGGTTTATTTATATACAAACAACTATAATATACCATATTTATGATATCAAATCCATAACGGTCTTTTAGTAGAGAACATTCGGAGAATACTAAGCACGTGTGACCTGAATGAACTTTGAAAATCAAAAACCCGGGCCAAACCCAAGCTTTCGCCCGAATTCGCCCGGCTTTTAGCCGATTACCCTGCTCGTTAACTTAGTATCCGGCCGAGACACGAGCAAGGCTTGTCTCCCTATCTTCATCGAATGCAAAAAGCGCCCGTACCCTGCTGTGAAAATACCCGCTCATTCGACACGGGGGAACACAATTCCCCCCTTCACGCAGCGCAGGGGAAAAACTATAGACTAGAAGAAAGCGCTATCATTTCCTATGATTGGGACAATTCCAATGCAAGGAGGTTATCATGATCCAAACGTCCATGATGAGAAGGGAAGAACCCGGGGACTATTTGATAATCAAATTAGGAGAAGAAGTGTGGTTTTACGAGTCGGGTTATTTCATAGTAAGAGGTGCACAGCGCAGCTTTCTCACGATCACGGAAGCGCGTCTCTTTCATTTGTTTCTACAAAGACCTAATGAACGTATTTTCATCGAGGAGTTGATCGAGCATCTGGAGCGATTTTCCCCCTGCGCATTTACGGAGCAGAACGTGTATGTTCACATTAATCGCATCCGCAAAAAAATCGAAGAAAATCCCAAACAACCGCGTCTGTTACTCAATACACGTCCAGGTTATCTTCTGAGTATAGAGGAAAGGGGCGGGTAATCCAGGTTCTTTTTCAAAATATGGAGGAAGTGCGAAGATAGCGTCCTGTCTTAAAATCCCCGTAAAATCCATTCCGTTCCGATCGTGCGTAACAGACAACAAAGGTGTATACCCGCTGCGTATACACCTTTCCCCGTATAACGATTCTATAGTCCATGCGGCTCCTAGATTTCATCGGCCGAAATAAAAACCGGATGCTCGGCAATGAGATTCGAATGACGATCGTGCATAACTACGCGATACACGCCTTCATCCTGTACCACGAATCGCATCTTCACATAAAAGTCGATGCCGGGCGGCATTTTTTCGTTCCGCATGTTCTTGACCTTCTTGAATTCGTACTCCCACACGCTTTTTCCTTGAGGCGAATACGTCTTCAGGTACACCGACCGATCACCCGGTTCCAAAATCCAAAGCTTAACCCAGATCTCCAGCACCGCTACAGACGGGTAAGTATTCACTTTGACATAGTTTCGGATATTTTCGATGCTTAACTCTTTCGTTTGTTCGTTGCTCCACACCCGCTCGGCTACCACCAATTGGCCGCTCAAGACAGCATTCATGACGCTCCCTCCTTAAGTGAAAAGTTCTTCTCATCTGTCTCCAAAAAAAGCTCAATTTCGCTGTAACGCTTAAGTTCTCGCCCGTTCCAGTGCAAGAGCTCGCTGCTCCCCCGCATCAGCCCGCTCCACCCGGAAGTCTTGGGCGTATGCATAGGGATCACTCGGGTACAGCCGCTCCATGACTTTGCTTTCAATTGCACCAGCCAAAGGGGTCCGTCAAAGACTACGACCAAATGCCGCCGATTGGCGGGCTGGCCCGACAGGATGGCGTCGATAGTTTTGTAGACGGAATCCGTATAGTGCAGGGCCAGGAGAACTACATCTTCGGAAGAAGGGATTCCCAGGTCCGCAAGGGCACCGGCTAAGATTTTCTTCTCCCGATGCTGCAGGCGCCGCCGTTTCTTTCTGAGCAGGGTGTATAAGACGATGACACTGGCACAAAGTCCGAATAGGATTATGCTCATCCTTGTATGCGCAGCTCCTTTTCCCGCCGGGCGGTAATGAATACGTCCCCCGCCAGCCATAACCCAGTGACAGTTAAAGTAAGGGCCAGACCGAGCTCCAGGGGGCGGGTCGCAACGGGGACTAGCGTTTTTGCGGCAATGAGCGACAGAAGAACTCCATTTCGCGTGGCCGGATAGCGATTCAGCCATTCGACTGTTCCGAAACAGGAGCAAGCGCCGTCTTCCCCCGCTTTCTTGCGGCGTTTAACCAGCAGCAGCGCAGTAAAAGCGAAGAGCAGGAGCGCGGACACCCCTTCCTTCCAGAACGAGAGCGCTCCCGTCATATACGCGGCAAAAAGTATCAACTCCGCGGCCAGCACGGTATACGCGGCGGGAGTCAGCAAGCGGCCGGGCAGCACCCGGTAGGAAGCGATCGATAACCGGAAGTTCGCCATATTCGGAGCTTTGGTATAGAAGGACGCAAAAAAAACAAGCGATAGTATCAGATCCGCACTAAACGCAAGCCAGTACATCTCCGTTCACTCCTCCGGCCGAAGGGCATCATGCAGATCCTGCATGCTGTGAATCGGAAAACCGCCGCTGATGATGCCGTATTGAAGCCGGAGAGCATAAGGCGTACTCTTGATTCCGTACTGGTTCTTCACGTCATCACTTACCGTCAAGACCGGGAACATGAATTCAAGGCTGTCCGCCATCATCCTATTCTCTTCAGCGCTTCCGCTGCTTGCCAAGATGAACGTACCCGTATAAGCCTCCGTAAAGTCCTTGACCTCCGGCAGAAGCTCGATGCAGCTCTTGCAGGTAAGGGAGATGAACCCGACCATCGCATCCGGAACCGTCATGAGATCCAGGGGCAGTTCCTCATGGACGAACGGGTCGCCCAGACGCTGCGGCGGCGCCGGCTTTCCGCGCAAATGACGAGGCAGAAATTCGTCCTCCGCCGCCTCGCGGCTAAACAATTCCCGAAAGCTGATTTTGCCCATATTCTACTACTCCTTCCTGTGAATGTTGTTTGTTCCACATCTCGTAATACCGATTTTTTTCCCTCAAAAGCGTATGATGGCTGCCCGTCTCCTCCACACGCCCATGATGCATGACGATAATGCGCGCGGCCAGCGCGGCCAATGTCAAATTGTGGGTCACCAGGATCGTCGTTCTGCCTTGACGCTCTTGTAAGATTTGCCGGATCAAGTCGCTTTCGACAGCCGGGTCCAATTCCGAGGTCGCCTCGTCAAGCAGGAGAACCGGACTTTCCTTATAAAGCGCCCGTGCGATCGCTATGCGCTGCCACTGTCCGCCCGAGATTTGTCTCGAGTGAAAAAATTCGGTGCCAAGCCTTATCGTTAAGTCTTCGCGTATTGCCGCGGGGACGAGTGCCGGGTATCGCTGAATGAGCCGGTCCACCCTCGCCTTCACCTCTTCGGACGGTTCTTCCAAAGCGATATTTTCATAGACGCTGAGCGGATAACGCATAAAATCCTGATTGACGACGGAGATCAGCCGGAACCATTCCTCCCGGTCCAAGGCGTTGATATCCGCCCCATCCACGAAAACAGTTCCCGGCGGGACCTCATGCAGTCCCGTGATTACTTTGCCCAGCGTGGACTTGCCGGAGCCGTTCTCGCCGACGATCGCGATGACATCGCCGTGCTGCACATCCAGGTCTATATCCCTCAGTACAGGCTGCCCCATGTTCGGATAAATGAAGCTTAAGCCGCGAATTTCCATCCTCTCCATCCCTGGTTGAGGCAGGGACTGCAGCCCTTCAGGAACCTGAACGTAGGAAGAGATGAACTTCGAGAACCTTTCGGTCAGCAATGGAATTTGTTTGAACAACCGCATATGATAACTCATCGCAAGAAAACTTGTCTCGACGCTGGCGACGGCCGTCGTAATCGCTACATAATCGCCCAGCGTAATGCTGGATTGCACTAATTTCCGAATGAGAATCATTTGAATGATCAAAACTCCCGCAGGCTGAAAGATTCCGAGGCCGCTCCTCCATTTGAATTCATAGGTTTTCAGCATCATGGTTTTGCCGATCACTTCAAGGGCCGCGCGCTTCCAATGATTAAACAGAAAATTTTTGGCGCCGAAAATCATCGTTTCGCGCAGCGTTTGCGGCCTCACCAGCATATCGGACATCAGTCTGGAGGACATTTGATACTGGGATATGTTTCTGAGGTGGGTCTCTATTTTAAAAGCTTGCAAGGTTTCAAAAATAAAGTTCGGAAGTGCGAAAGCCACGAGCACCGCAAATGCAAGCCAGCTGTATTCGACAATCAAATATCCGTACATCCCGAGCTGAAGAACCTGCTGCGCCAGACTGATCATCGAATTGATCAACTGCTGGACATTGTGCATATGGTTCCGGGCCAGGTTGACGTCATTCATATATTCCGGCGTCTCCACGGAGGTAATCGTTGCGGGCTGAATCCGGCTGTATAAGTAATGCTCCAGCCGGTAAACGACACGCATCGACAAGTGTTCGTCGAGCAGCCTGGACAAGTAATTCAAGACAGCCTCCAGCAGCTTCACCGCGGCAATCACACAAGCAATCGAAACGAGTGGAGACCAGCCCCTGAATTGAGCGATCCCGTCGAACAGTTGTTTGTTCAATTGAAAGCCGGCCCATCCGGCCAGCGGCAGCAGTGCCAAGACAGCCGCAATCAGGAATACAAGGCGAAGAGAGCCCTGCACCATAAGCCGAAACCAGAACCAGAAAGATTTCATCGTATTTCCCGGTGAAACCGGTGAAAGGGCTCGACCACATTCATAAACATTCTCCGTACGCCGCAAGTGGCATGAGCGATAATTTGCCCTTCGATATTGATTCCGTAGGACCAAGGGTACCCGAAAATCTTAAGCTCCTCGACCAGCACCCGATCCGGGACGTGATAAAGCAGGGCGCTTTCGTGAAAAGCTTCCTTTGCCCGCTCGAACGTCTCATCGTCCGTTTCGATAAGAATGACCAGACGATAACCGGGAAAGCTCTCGATAAATTCATTTACTATTTCCATCGCTTCCAGACAAGGCGCGCATGTCGTACTGACGACGGCCACAATCAAATAGCGGTCGATCAAATCATACAATTTCAGCGAGCTTTGGGGGTCTATCGTGATATTGGGCAAATAATCTCCAATCATCCAATGGTTTTGCGGTTTCAAAAAATCCGGCAATTCCTTTTTTACGGGAGACTGCATAAGGCATGGTTCTCCTTCCGCTTATAATGAATGGCTATATAACAGAAGTATCCCTCAAACTGAGGGATACGCTTCTGTTATTTCAGAGAATTAGCAGCAACCACCGTCTTCGCTGCCACAAGGATTGCCGGTCGAAGTCTCTACGTAGTAAATCGATTTGTTGCGAAGTGTACCGGGATACCAGGAGCAGGTTCCGGAGCAAACGCTGTAAGCGAATACACAAGACATGAGCTCTACCTCCTTTCTTTTCTCAACTGGGCTACGCTTTTATTAAACCAAATCCGGGTCCGCCGCAGAATATCGACAACCTAACATTTGTGTTAAGCAGCCGTTAGCTTACTAATAGATTAAATTTAGTTTATAATTCCATATATTTATACTTAAAGAATTATTATGATATAATTTTTGTGACTAACATATCTAGACACGGGGGTGCAGCTGTGCGACATTGGGTCGTCCCAACTTTACTCAGCATCGTCTTTCTTTTGGCATTTGGGATCGGGTCCAGCATATGGACGGACAAAACCGGTCAAATGAACGGAATCCATAGGCTGGAGCAATGGCAGTATTATTGGGGCGACTTCCCCCGCCCCCCGGACAGACTCTACGCCCTGCAGCCCCCCTCCATGCCGGACGAGCTTGTATGGCGCAGCGTCGGCGGAGACCGTACTTTCGAGGAGCGTCGGAATGCTCCGAATATTTATTGGCTGCGTGCGGTCTGGCCTCAGGAAAATTGGCGCGATCCCGCGCTCTATCTGCTGCTTTACGGGAATTACGAGGTTTACGCAGACCGGCAGCTCGTGTACAAACACGGCGAGATTTCTCTCACGGGAGAGCCTTCCTATGCGGCCACGCCTCGCCGCTTGATATCCATGCCTTCCGATATGGCGGGTAAAACCGTCTTGATCCGGGTCCAATCCCTCAAGGATCGCAACGGTCCTCGCGGCATCATTTGGGCCGGCGAAAAGTCCGACATTACGGTAGCGCTTCTTAAGAAAGACGCCTTCCGGCTGACGCTTGGTTTCACCTACACCTGCACAAGCCTCATTTCGGCCTTTTTACCCCTGCGTTCCAAAAAGTATGCTATCCTTCTTCCGTTCAGCTGGTTTACCGCCGCCATGGGCATTTACCTGACGTCCCGTACCGATGTCAAAAGCTTTTTCTGGGACGCGCCGCTGGCTTGGACCTACATAGAACTTTTTTCCTTGTTCCTGGGTGTCACCGGGTTTGTGTATTTCATCCGGAAGCTGCTTGGGGTGGGCAGGCACAAACTCGTGCAGCGCATGTGGCAGAGCTCCTTGCTGTATACCCTTTGCGCGTCCGTCGTCTTGTGGAGAGGATGGGCCACGCCTGTACCACTCTTAACCATCTTTCTTTATTTTATTATTGCCGCCGGCACCTTTTTATTGTTCTGGGTAGGAATACAAAGTATCCGGCAACGCAAAGAAGCAAGCCGAATCTTTTTCGGCTCGGTTTTGTTTATCGGCTGCGGCATTTTCGACTCCCTCTCGTTTTCCGTCTGGAAATCGAGCCCCTTTACTTTGCTGCCTGCCGGCCTGCTCCTGTTCTTAATCATTCTCATTGACGTGCTCCGTCTGAAAATGGCGGGCACCCTGCGGGCGTATGCCGAGGAACTGGAACGAAAAAATCAAGAATTAAACGAATTGGATCGTTTAAAAGATCGCTTTTTGGCCAATACGTCGCATGAACTAAGGACTCCCCTGCACGGAATTATAGGGATTGCCCAGTCTTTGCTGGTCCAAACGCAGAGCCCTCACAGGCAGAGTCTGGAGCTCATTATCTCCAACGCCGGAAGGCTGAACCATCTCATCCATGATATTCTCGATTTACGGTCTTCAAAGGACAGCCAGCTCTCTTTGCAAAAACAATGGTTTAATTTAAAAACGACCATTGACGGAGTTTGCCGCATGTATCAGTCTTTGGCGAAACCATCCGTCCGGCTGTTGAACGAAGTCCCTGACTTATATATTTTTGCCGATGAATCCAGGGTGCACCAAATTGTCGGCAATCTGGTCGGCAATGCGGTCAAACATACCGATCTGGGCTTCATTCGGATCGGTACGAGCCATCGGGAGGAGAAGGCGTTTATTACGGTGGAAGATACGGGGACGGGCATTCCGGCAGAGCATCTCGAGCATATTTTCGAAGAGTTTTTTCAGCTGAAAACGGCAGCCAACCGGGGATGGAAAGGAAGCGGATTAGGGCTCCCCATAGCAAGGAGGCTCGCGGAGCTTCACGACGGAGATATTGTGGCGCATTCCGTTGCCGGGCAAGGCTCGACCTTCCTGTGCACCCTCGTCACGCCCAAGTTCGAAACGGAAGATCTTCCCGAAGCGCCCCACGTCCCGGGCAATGCGGAAGCCGCGTGCGCCCTGGCGGACGCGATCCAGCCCTCCACCCAGGCCACCATCTTGATCGTGGATGACGAGGAGACCAGTCAGCATGTTATCAAAGGCTTGCTGGGTCCGATCCACGCCTGGCGCCTGCATTTCGCCTCCAGCGGCGAAGAAGCCCTGGATCTCCTGCATACCCTTGTTCCCGACCTGATCGTCGCGGACGTCATGCTGCCGGGGATGGACGGATTCGAGCTGTGCCGTACCATCCGGGAATCGCCGCCGGTCGAGGACCTGAAAATTATCATCCTCACCGCCAAAGGCCGTGAAGAAGCCTACAAAGGATATGAAGCGGGAGCCAATGAATACCTGCCCAAGCCCATCGAGCCTTATGAGCTCATTCTCCGCATTCAGGCCCATCTGCATGCCCGCTTCTTCCTCCGCAAGGAGAAGCAAAAGGAACTCACCGAGCGGCAGGTGCAATTTCTGTCCCTGGCCTGGGAGCAGCCCGAAATAAGCAAAGAGGTGCTGGCCAATCAGCTGTTTGTGAAATATGAAACGTTAAAAAAAGATGTGAAGAAGATCAATCAGTATTTTGAATCGCCGTCGTATGTGGAGGCTGCGGTTATGGCTAAGAGGCGTAATATTATTTAGAAGAAAACTAAACAAGCTGACGCCGATGAAGTATCGACGCCAGCTTGCACCTAGGCTTTTTTCATTTGCCCGTTAAATGGGGTCTTGACCTGCCTGAATTCGCCCGGCATTCTAGCCGATTGTTACCCTTCCTCGATCTCTCCGGTCTTCTGCCGCTTCCCGATGCCAAAAACATAGTACCCCGCGATGACGACCGCAATGAACACGGCTCCGACGATCAGGGATACCCGGGTATCCGGATTGAACCACATGCCGATGATGACGAGGAACAAGAACACGATGGTAATATAGTTGCTGACCGGGAAAAAACGCGACTTGAACGGATGCTCCGCCATCTCGTGCTTCCACTTTTTCCTGAACTTGAACTGGCTGAAGGCGAGCGCAAACCAGGGGATCATCCCCGGCAAAACGCTGGCGCTGTAAATGTACAGGAACAGCTTCGAGTCCGGCGCCAAGTAATTAAAAAGCACGCCGATCAGCAGCAAAGAAATCGTGGTGATGATGCTGTTTCTCGGGACACCGCTTTTGGAGACCTTCCCGAAAAATTTGGGGGCCTGCCCGTTCTGCGCCAGCGTGTACAGCATTCTGCCCGCACTGTAAATCCCGCTGTTGCAGCCCGACATCGCCGCTGTAAGCACGACGAAATTGATAATGCCCGCTGCGGCGACAATGCCCACTTTAGCGAAAGTCATCACGAACGGACTACCGATTTCACCGACCTGGTTCCACGGATAAATCGTCACGATCACGAATATAGCGCCTACATAAAAGATCAGGATGCGCCAGATGATATTTTTAATCGCTTTGCGCAGCGTATGCTTCGGATTTTCGGCTTCGCCCGCCGTAATTCCGACCATTTCGATCCCCTGGTAGGCAGCGGTTACGATGCAGAGCGCAAACAGGAATCCCTTCAGCCCTCCGGCAAAAAAGCCGCCATGACTGTACAGATGCGAGAGTCCGATAGGCTCTCCCCCGTTGCCGAATCCGAAAAAAATCATGGCCGTTCCGATCACCAGCATAAACACGATGGCGACGACCTTGATCATGGCGAACCAGAACTCGAATTCCCCGTAAAATTTCACTGCCGCCAGGTTGGCCGCCGCAATGATTCCTACGCCTATCAAGGCCGGAATCCACTGGGGGATGTCCGGGAACCAGTAGCCCACGTAAATCCCGATGGCGGTCACTTCCGCCATACCGACCGTCACCCACAGGAACCAATAGCTCCAGGCGGTCACGTAACCGGCGAGCGGGCCGATATATCTGTGGGCAAACGTGGCGAACGAGCCCGTCACGGGTTCGAGCAGCAGCATTTCCCCCATGATCCGCATGACAAAAAACATAATGATGCCGGCCAAAAGATAAGCCAGCAGAACAGAAGGGCCGGCCCATTTGATCGTACTGGCCGATCCCATAAACAGCCCGACGCCGATCGTGCCCCCGAGCGCAATCAGCTCAATATGCCGAGGCTTCAGTCCTCTGGATAATGATTTGGCTTCCAAAAGAACGCTCCCCTTCGTTTATATGTGATCTGTTTTTCATACTTTACCGCCATTTCCGGTTCGTAACACCGTTCCCCCCAACTTAGTGTGATGCAATCCGGATGAAGCGGCAGCGCTGCGTTTTACCTCTGCAACTGCCCCCTCAACGTTACAAAAAATTGTATGACAGAATATTGGCAAATACAACTGCGGACATGCAGGCATTTATTGGAATGCGGGGGTCGAAAGAACGGATGAGTAAGCATTACAGGTTCGGCCGATATATCAGCATTCACTCCTCATTCTTCCTTATGCTTGGATGTACATTTTCGTATGAGGACAACCGTGCTGGGACTCCAATTTCTTTCCATCAAAAAAACAGCCAAGGACCTGCGTCCCTGGCCGTTTTTATTCTCACATGCTCCCGATTGACAAAAGCGATACGACACATCCCGTGAGATGCGCTTATTTGCCGAGAAAGTGTTGCATGAAAAATTTCAATTGATATTCCATGCTCAGCGGATCGTTAAAATAGAACGCCTTCGCGTCGGCTTCATAGACCCGATTGTTTTGGACTGCGGGAATGTTCTTGTAGGTTTCGGTTTTCTGGAAGGAGTTGTCTTCCTCCGCGTTCTTGCTGAAAATGACATAGTCGCCCATGTAATCCTTTAACACTTCCGTGGACAGGGCAAAGTAGCCTTCTTTCTTTGTCGCTTCTTTGACTTTATCCGGCATGCGCAGCCCGAACGCCTGGTAGAGGATTTCGGTGCCGCGTCCAAAGTTATCCCCGTAGACATAGAGCTGCTTATTGAACGTTTCGATAACGGATACCGTCGCATCCGCGCCGATCTTCGCCTTAATCTCATCTCCGGCTTTTTGGGTCCGCGCTTTGAAATCGTCGACCCAGGCCTGCGCTTCTTTCTCTTTGTTCAGCAATTTGCCGACTTCCAGCTGCTGCTTTAAGTAATCGACTTTGCCGTAAGTATAAGTGACCGTCGGAGCGATTTTCTTGAATTTATCAATGTTCTTGATGTCGGAAAGCCCGATAATCAGATCCGGCTTCAGCTCGATGATCTTCTCAAGACTTTCGTCCGAAACCGCCTCGATGTTTTTCAGCTTCTCTTCGAAATTCGGGTTTTCCTTGGACATCTCGTCCACACCGACCAAAGGCACTCCGAGTGCCATTACATTTCCCGTTAAAAAACGAGTAAGCACAACGACACGCTGCGGATTCGAGGGAACCTCAACCGGCCCGTTCTCGGATTCATAGGTAAACGTGCCGGATTTCGAAGCTGCCGACGCGGTCCCGGAACTATCAGAGGACGCATTGTTCCCACTCTTGGTGCCTGCCTGGTTGCCGCCGCAAGCGCTCAGAAGAAGGACAAGGAACAGGGATAACGGAATTAATTTTTTCATAAGACGATTCTCTCCCTCATCAATTTGCTAGGTATCTATGAATAATCCAATCGCGAGTGAGTTGAGAGGACATCCACTTTATCGATAATGATAATCATTATCAACATGTTAACCATTTTATAGGCAGGTCGGTCTGCTGTCAATACCTAAATAGGATGGAGCTGCTTTCAGCATTCTTCTGTGCCTTGATGCTATAACAAATCGAAAAAACTATCGTCATCGGCCAGGCTTATCTCTACCAGGAACGCAACGCGCCGAACGGCAAAGTCCCCGCTTGTATAAAAAAATACAGCGTGCAGGCCTCTTCCCGCCATTTGGCAAGAAAAGAAACGCACGCTGAATCGTAAGAGGATTGTTCGCCGTTCGGCTGCCTCTGCCCGTTTTTCGTTTACCGCCGGCTTAATGCAAATGATCCAAATCCAGCTCGGCTACCTGTTCGGTCAGACTGGAGTACCCTTGCACGGACTGGGCGATGTAGGACAGCACCGTGTCGCTCCAGCCGTAAATGTAGTAGGTGTGCGGGTCCTGAACGGGAACCATCGCATGGCGGTAAGGCGCAAGGTCGATGATGAACGCCTTCACGTCGCGGTTTACTTTGGAACGGTACCGTTTCAGTTCCTTATAAAACGCGCTGCCGCTGTTCTGCTGCTCATCCGTGATCATCACGATCTGGTCCACCTTCTTCCGCTCCCGGATAAGCTTACGGACGGGCGCCCCCGTATCCGTTCCGCCTCGGGCACGTATCTGCGCCGCCTGGGTCAAAATGCTGTCTTTGCGGGAAGGCTTCGCATCCATCACCTCCGTGTCGAACAGCCAGAACAGGGAGTTCCCCCGGGTCTTTTTATACAGCGCGAGGGCAAAAACGCCGCCGATCTCCAGGTACTGCCCGTTCATCGAGCCCGAGATATCGAGGAAAATCGCCGTTTGATCTCCGAGCTCCGGCAGGTTGTCGAACGTAAGCTCCGCCGCTTCGCGCAAAGCGTCCCTCAGCTCCGGATGCTCCACCTGCCGGAAAGCCGTCGCCAGCCGGAACGGCAGGATCTTCGCTTTGCTCAGCGCCTGCGGATCGGTCAACCGCTGCACGATATACTCCACGTGCCGCGCATCTTCGAGCACACCCGCCCGCTGCATCGCGTTCAAATGACGGAGCAGCGCAAACGTCGGCATCTGGTACAGCAGCGCCTCCCAGACCGCTTTCGACGGCCTGATCGCTCCCGTCACCGTTTCGTAAGGCAGCTTGCCGCGCTCGATCCAGCCGATCTGCTCTTCCTCGGTTGCGGCCAGCTTCAAGCTCTCCAGCGCCTCGACCTGAGGCAGCAGTGCCAGGTTGGCCTCCATCCCGCGCAAATAGCGGAACAACGCTTGCTGCTGTAGATCCTTCGGCTTCGGATGCGACGTCGCAATGGCGTCGCCCAGGCTGTATCCACGCCCGCGACCGTTGTACTTCAGCGCCCAGTACTCGGACACTTCGGACAGGAACCGGTTCACCTGCCGTTTCACGGCGCGACCGCCTTCTCCCCGCCCCAGACCGTTCAAGATGGTCAGAAAATCGGACAAATCCGAAGGAATCCGCACCACCTGCCGGAAAATTTTCGCAAACAGATCCGGACGATACATGGAAAGAATCGCGAGCCCGAACAAAGGCTGCAGCCGCATAAAACCGGCGTTCCGTGCAAACACAAGCGCCCGGGCCATGAAATTTGGATTGGCTTCGGCCATCTCGTGATGAAGCTGTGCCGCTTCACCGAGCAACTCCTGCTGATCCGCGTAGTACGTGTTCCCCATCGTATTCGTCAGCAGCGTCTGCACATACCGCTCCTCCGCAGATCGCGTGTAAGCGGGATAGTTGTCTTTATTGTAGGCATCCGGTCTCCGAGAGCCGAATAGCTTTTTCGCCATACTCATAATTCACACACTCCTTTTTTTAAAAAACTCCGGCGAAGAAAAAGCGGAACAGGTCTGCTGCAGGAGTCGAACCTGCCATACTGCCCGGGGTATTGCCATTTGGTCGATAAGCTCGAAGGAACCCGTCCCTGCGCCTCGCCGGATATTCATTTTTTAAATAAAAGCGGAGCGAGGAAAGTAGTTGAAAAGGTTCGCGGCATCCGTCGGACACCGTCATACTTAACCCTAATAAGTCGAAGAAACCCTTTCCGGCGCCTCGCTCCGCATATTTTTTTGTAGGAAATCACCGAGGAAATAGGTCGGACAGGTACATGCTGCTCTACCATCTGAGCTATTCCTCCCCATGGAGGAAGTTGGACTCGAACCAACGACCAGCCGATTAAAAGTCGAAGTAACCCGTCCAGGCGCCTCGGTGATTTTTATTGGGCCGGCCGTTTAACGTGCCTGCCTTCTGTACCTATCTTCGCTCATTTTCAGCTCGGCGAACATGGCGAAAGTATTACGACTGGAGAAAAGTTTACCTTTTTTGTGGAGAAAAGAGTTTTCGCTTACGCGGAATCGTCGGGATTTATTGTTGGGAATACGTTCGTTGACGTATCATGAGGGGTAAAGTAGGAGAATTACGGGATTTATAAGGAGCGGTTGGCGGAAAGGTAATGGGTGGGGACTGACGGAGAACTGGCGGAGAGTATCAGGGCGATGAAAAAGACTTGTTCAACCGGATTGAATACCAGGCAACAAAAAAAGGCTTGGAGCAGGACTCCACGCCTTTTCAGCAATCAGGTTTCGTAGTTGAAGACCTAAGCGCTTGCTACTTCTTATTCAAAGCACGTACATCATCTCTAAATGCGCTGCTGTACTGATCGAATAACCCCGTATCGAACTTATAGCCTTTGTCGTTGGCCTTCGGTGTATTTTCCTTAAGCTGCTTATACAGGCTGTCGGTTTCTTTCGAAAGTTTCGCCCATACTTGCTTCACGTCATCATACTTGGCGTCCAGTCCCTGAATGTACGTATCATATTCCGCCTTTTTTTCCATCGCTTTGCCAAGGCGCTCCATTGTGAAATCCATATCCAGTGTCTGGCCTGTGCTGCCCGTACCCCTGCTTGTGTAAAAACCGACGTTTACGAATCCATCGTTCCAGATGGACGAAGTCATAAAGTTGCTGATCTCACTTAGTTTAGACTCGGGTGCCGGCTCTTTCGGCTTAGCCGAAGCATTCGCCGGATTGGCGGAGTTCGCAGGCGAACTCTTAGCCGTCTCCGTCGGCTTTACCCCTTCGGTTTTTTCCTTGCTTCCACACCCCGACATAACAAACAGCAGTACAACGGCCATTCCGATCAAAAAACTAATTTTACTGCGTTTAGACATCCCAGTACTCTCCTTTTTTTACAAGTGCTCCTTTTATATCGGTCTTGCGGCACGAGTTTTGAAGGATTTGGCTGAGAAAAACACATTAAACAAACGTCCCGCTTCAAGCAAGGCTTCCCTGACGGGACTTCCAATCCCGGTAACGCTCCGTAATAATCGGCTCGATGATCCGGTAGTTCTCAAGCGAATCCTCCGCGTGGTAGATCGTCGGCAAACCTGCCGCCAACACATTCGTGTAATCGACGGCCGTATAAACATCGTTGCGGATATCGAGGTATTCGCGGGCAAACGCCTCCGCTTCCTCCGACAATTCCTTCGAGCTGAACACACCGTCCCAGTTGGTACGATAAAACTCGGCGCCGGTCATTTCATCCCGTTTGACAAGCTCGATCTCCGGCGCATCTTCCTTGCGGCTTCGTTTGTTGGTGAGATCGTTTTTAATCAGCCAGGCAATGAACATCCCCGTCGGCACGTAGGCCTGGAACCTATCCAGCTCGGACGGAAAATCCCCTTCATAGTGCCATTTCGCCTTATCGAATACGACGATTTCTTTTTCCGGTATTTGAAATAAAACGTCCCTCGGTTCCTCGACAAATCCTTTGCTTTTCAGTTCACCGGCCAGCTCTTCCATCCGCTTGATCGCTTCACCCTTAGTAGGGTAGGGCTCGTAGACGGGATTCATCGTTTTCTTGTCGGCATATAACCGGCCCTTAACGATATTAATGATACAAACTTGCGTTGCTTCCGTAAGCATCAGATGGTAATAGGTTTTGAAGGTTTTTCCCTGTTTCGTGAGTACGGTTTCGATCTTGTCCATTTTGTCACCTCGGTGTATCGTTGGGAATTGAAAAGTTTACAGGATGCGAGTTAAGATGCGCTCCCCTTTAAACGTTCTTAACGTTCCAGAAGAGAATGCATGACGGCAACAATTTTTTGTTTACTCACCGGTTCGGCATGTCCGACTACACACGTATCAAAATCATATCCTTCAATCGCTGTAAGTAAAGAACGCAATTTATCTTTATCCAAGTAGCAATCCTTATAATAATCCACTCCAACAGCATCGCCGATAAATAGTACTCGTTCTTGGGGCACCAATATGCAGACGGAATCGTCACTATGCGGAGAGGTTACATGATGTAATTGTGCCGTAATGGCTCCCAGATCGATTTCCATAGTTCCGTTAAAAGAGATGTCCGAAGTCACCACTCTTATATCCGATAGCGAAGGGTACTCATTCCGAATACAGGTATCCGCAAATTCAATCTCAACCCCTGACGCTAATCTCTTTTTCATCTCAGTATCTGTCCATTCCCACTTAGCTTGTTTCGCTAGTTTATCATTCGTTTTTTCGTGGGCAATGGTCATCCCCTCCACCGCATGCATCCCGAAAGTATGATCCCAGTGCCAATGCGTAATCGCAACGATTTCCGGTTCTCTTAATCCTTCCTTACGTACAGCTTCATTAAATGATGCAACATGAAATTTAGAATTGCCCGAGTCCACCATTAAAGAACGCTTTTGCCCATTAATATAACCGAGAACCGGTCTATCGGACTCTTTGCTGAACATTGTATAAAAAACACGATCCGTTAGTCGTCTTAACTCCATACAATAAACCCTCCTAATTATATACGTATTTATTATTACTTTTCCTTTATAAGTAACTTTTTTTGTATCGATTGCGTTTATATCTACGAATTATACAAATCAAACGCCGGGGTGAACTATGAAAATATTAGACGGTCTCTAGCTTCCCAAAAGGAGGGGTTAGAGAACCAAATGAGCAGAAGTGTAAAAAAGTCGCCGGTATTTAAAGACCAGCAGCACCTAAACACCGGCTGGACCAAACGGCAGGCCGGCAAAGCGGTACGCCGCTTTAGAGGCGTCGTTCAAAACGGGAAGTGGTACCGGAAATTGTACTGCCCCTGGAATATTTGCGACTACCGTTCCTACCAAACAAAGCAGCAAGCGGTACATGAATGGGAAACATCGAAGTGGCTAAGAGAACAATTATTGACTCATACCGAAGTTATAAAAGACTGGGAAAAGTTTCATAAGAGAAAATAAGCGCAGGCACCGGCTAGGGAAGCCCGGCGCTTGCGCTTTTCATCCAAAGATCACGGATATCCGGATTGCAATCATATCTGATTTCATCCCGCAAAGAGGCAGGCAGAATGTGATTGGCCAACATAATTTCTACAGCTCGCCGTCTGCAAAGGGTGCAAAGCCCTTTATGATACAGTTCGATCATAATCTTTTGACACGTTGCTGTAGGATGGTTCTCAAAAATGTCGACCATGTCCAACTCCATGTTATGAAACGAGTGCTTGTGATGCTTCTTAAAAGCAATACGCTCCAATAGCGGCAGATCATTCTCCTCATAATTAAGAGTGAATAGTTCCAACGCCTCCATCTCTGTCTCCCGTTGATGGATCAATTCGACTGCAAGCCGATGGATACGCTCGTCCTTCAAATTGCGAAGTGCATGAATGGCCGCTGAACGCAGACGTTTATTTCCGGATTGTGCCAGCTCTATAATTTTTTGCGGGTCAAGTGGAAAAGCCGTTTTGGCGAATATAAACAAATAAGCTTCCAGCTTCTTCGGATGCTCTTCTTTCAATAAGTCATCGGCAGCTTTAAACAGGTCTTCCTTAGACGCATGCATGCCCCATCTAATGTAAGGGTACCGGGCTTTTTCACCCGCTTCAATGGAGGATTTAAATTCATCATAGGAAAGAGCCTTTCGGCCGTTTAACAGAGAGTAATCATCCTCGTCCCGGAGCGCTGATTGATAAAAAGCCTGAATTCTTTCGTCATTCGCGCTTTCTTCCAGGAGAGCCGCTGCTTTTTCCTCGCCTAGAAACTCCTTGGCAAATTCCCATACGAAAGTACCCCCTTCATAGCCGGAAGACAATATCCGTTTGCCGACCTCTTTTGCCACAAACAAAAAACCTCGTGCTCCCTCGGCCTCAATAATCTCTGCCCCGCCTATGAAACAATTCCATTCTTCATCGTAACGGAATCCTTTTTTCATGGCATCTACCGCTGTCGGATTACCGTGAGAAGCAAAAATTTTCGCTAATCGATACACTTGCAGAAGGTCCCACCCGTTCACTTCGCCTCCCAAAGCATCGAGAATTCGTTCCTGCAAAATAGAGGAAGCCTTGGAGAGCTGAATGACCTCCCATAGATAGGCTTCTCTGCTCTCATCACATTGGGGATCATACGCGGTGCTCCGAATACAAGCATCCGCTATAGCATCCAGATGCCGATAAGTAAGCGCAGGGGTCTCCTTCAGATAGAGAATAATTCTTCCTAACCCGAGGGTTAATTCACGGCGAAACTTTTGAATGTGCACTTATCTCCTCCCGTAACACTTACTTCTAGCCTGGAATCACCTACGGGCTCCGGCTATATCGATTATAACCAGTACGATTGATCAACGTTAGAGAAGGATTGGTTATAATTTGGGATAAGAATCTACACCTGTGACTATTTGCAAAAAAATTCAATATCATCTAAAGCTGAATATGCATGCCCTCTAACAAACGTACTAGCAGTCCTCTCTATTCTGAAGCTGTATTTATAGAGGCCCTGTTATGTAAGCTTTTATGTTAACTTTATGGACGATAGTTCTATAGTCATGGTAAAATAATCCTATCAATTCATTTGTATAGAGGTATAAAACATGAAAATATCCCACAATATACCTGCTTATAGGATAAATAACACGCTGCAAAAAAATTCTAAAGCAAGTTCCAGTAGTTTGGAGAAACTTTCTTCGGGATTACGAATCAATACAGCTTCTGACGATGCTGCCGGGTTGGCCATATCCGAAAAAATGAGGGCACAGATTAGAGGGTTATATCAAGCTTCCAGGAATGTTCAGGATGGCATTTCGCTTATTCAAACCGCAGAGGGCGGTTTACAAGAGATATCGGAGATTTTACAAAGGCAAAGGGAACTGACCATTCGAGGATTAAATGATCCCCTTACCGATGAAGACCGGCGAAAGATTGACACGGAAATCCATCAGCTTACGGATGAAATCGAAAGTCTTTCAAAGAAAACGTCGTTTAATACGATGAACTTGTTGGCAAGAACTGATTATAAAATATTGGCTGATCGTTCAAGCAGCATCAGCGCTTTTTCGGCAAGTGATCCTCCACCGGTATCTTCAATAAACAAAACGATCGTATTCAAACCACGGGGAACACCGGAAGAAGCAAGACATGTGATTAGTAGTTCCGATACATCTGAAACGACCCATACATTCTCAAATACGAACAATATTACCCCCCTTGTTTTACCGGATGGAACAGAAGCATTTAATGAATATAATGTTGACACGCTAACCACAACCAAAACAGACACCAATAAGACTGTTTATGAATCGCTGACCGCTGTGAACGATCCTGAGTTTTCCAAACCTGCCTACTGGTACTCTCACGGCATGAATAAAACCAGTTTCGGACCGAGACATTCTATCGATGCATACGGTTCGATGCTGGAAGATATTGAAGTTAACGGAAGCTCGAGAGAAGTTGAATATACAAGCCGCAGCAACTCAGGCAGTGATCCCGCTTGGGATCATATGTGGTTTCCCGGTACAAACCTGTCCGTTATGAGATACAGGACTCTTTTAGCCGATAACTCGATGGAAATCAGATATGAAATCACTAATAAAGATTCATTCAACATGAATGTTAATCTAAGTAATATAGTTAACCCCCCAGCAAATTCAGTTATCACGGGTGCGGGTGGAAGCCCGTTGGCTAATGGCCATACCGTAATAAGTCCACCCGGGGGTAGTTCCTTTAGCATGACGGGGACAGTAGCTAACGCAGGCATTCAGTTTCCGCTTGGATCTGTATCGCCAACAGAGCTTTCCATAGATAATCCCGCGGCAGGACAGCCCCAAGTAAATTTTAATTGGCAGCTAACCGTGCCTAGCGGATCAAGTGTAACTTTTGGCTTTAAATATGGCCCGTTTTCATTAAATTATGAACCGTTTGAACAAACGCAAGAAACCGTCGAAACTAAACATATTGAAACCACCGTGAATACAGACATCACGGATATCGACTATCTTCCGCCAAAACTTACCATTCAAGCAGGAGCTAACAAAGACGAGACCCTTGTTATCCCCCTTTTCAATGTGGGCACACAGGGATTGGGCATTAAGGATTTAGGGCTGCTCCCCCCCTCCATACCGGAACAAGCATTAGCCAAAGCAGATGGAGCCATTGAAAAAGTTTTGCACTATCGAGCGATGTATGGTGCACTGCAAAACCGTATGGAACACACCTTAAACAACGTGAATAATTCTGCTGAAAATCAAATGACAGCCGAATCCCGTATTCGAGATGCAGACATGGCCAAGGAAATATCGAATATGACAAAATCCAATATGCTTATGCAAGCAGCCCAAACGATGTTGGCCCAGGCCAATCAGCATCCTCAAGCCGTGTTGCAGTTACTTAAAGGATGATAGTTAAAAGAACCTACCTATCAGGTGGGTTCTTTTGCTGTAGGAAAAAGAGGAGTGGAGAACTTCCTATATAAATTTCTTTCATACATCTCATCAGAATAGTATGAGTCCGCTTCATTGTGCTACAAAGTCGTAACGTCAATCAAAAATAATGGCTTCGCCGAACGTGATGCACCCCTCTCTCCTGATTAAATATTGTGGTTTCATAGGACTAAGAGTTCATAATAGCGAGGGAGTCGAACCCCTATCCGAAAATATAGCCACACAGGCATTATCTTCTACAGCGTAACATAGAGAGCAAGTCAAGTGCCCCACTCAAAATGAAGGTGGTGAGGCCCTTGGACCAATTTAATTCAACATTTTGATATATATGTTGACATTTAATAGCCACAATGAGTCGAAAGAAGGAGATTTTTTCTAGCTGTTGAATTTATTTGTAGGAACTTTGTTTCCCGCATACTTATGATAAAAGTCCTGGATAGTTGAGGTGTTAGTAATGGCAACAATAGATGTCCGTATAGATAAATGGAAAAAGCGACTCCTTGATTTAGGTAAGAAAAACAGACTCATTAATTATCGGGAAACCAAGCGTTCGAACATAAAGATTGTAAATCCTGATCTGTCCGAATTGTTCAGCCTACTAGTCGTGAATGAGACAACCTTAGAATTCCCTTTTTCTTTTGAAGAACTCGAAGATGATGACGATGAAGCTGCTGAGCCATTTACTTCACTTGGCGATATCCAAACTAACCAATCAATCAAAGAGCAACAGAGGACGTTAAGAAATCTTAGAAATAAAGCGAAGACAGCACTTGAAGAGCAGGGCGTCAATATCCTATACCTTACATTTGGCTTTCTCAAATGGAAGGAAAGCCTGGACTCAGACCAAACCATCACATCACCTATCGTGCTTGTTCCCGTTACACTTACATTAGAATCCATTACGTCCCCTTTCGTCCTGCGTCTACATGAAGACGAGGTCGTTATCAACCCAACATTAAAATATAAGTTGGAGCACGAATTTGGGGTAATTCTACCTGAATTTGATGCACACGAAGAAAGCATAACAGATTATCTCACAACCCTTAGCAAAACTGTTGTCAAAAACAAATGGGAAGTTGCCTTTGAAACGGGATTAAGCCTATTATCATTTTTGAAAATAAATATGTACGAAGACATAGATAAGAATCAAGAAAAAATTAAGGCCCATCCCGTTCTTCTCGGGTTATCTGGAGACAGAACTCAAATCAACACACTGCCAGCTGAATTCAATCACTATGATCATGATAAGAAAATACGTGCTATAGATACGTTTCAAGTTGTAGATGCTGATTCCAGCCAACAAGATGCCATTCTTTATTCAAAGAAGGGTGTCAGTTTTGTGCTGCAGGGCCCCCCAGGTACTGGAAAAAGCCAAACCATAACAAACATTATCGCTGAGAGTCTTGCTGAAGGTAAGCGGGTACTCTTTGTGTCTGAGAAAATGGCAGCACTTGAGGTAGTACATAAACGCCTGTCTCAGGCCGGTCTCTCAGATTTTTGTTTGACTCTACACAGCCATAAAGCCAACAAGAAAGAAGTTCTGAATGATCTTGGACGCACATTGACTTTAAATAGATTTAAGGTACATGAAGAGGCAATTTCACAGCTCGAATTGCTCGAGAGACAAAGAGAAAAATTGAACCATTATGTTACGGAACTCCATACGATAATCCAGCCACTTAATCAATCTCTATATATGGTTAATGGGAAATTGGCAAAATTGTATGAGACCCCCGACGTTATATTTACCATCAACAACGTTGCCGGAACCACGCTGGAACAATTGAATAGATATAAATACCTCCTGAACGAGTTATCCGAGACCATCGGAAAAATGACCGATGATTATGCTCTTAATTCATGGAGCAATTGCAAAGTTCCCAATGTCTCTCACGAACTAAGGCATGATATAGAGACGAACCTAAGGAAGCTGTCCCCTGCCTTCGAAACATTGCTAGAGACTTTCAACAAAACGAATACAACACTTGGTTTGAATAGGGGGTCGAACTTATACGAATTAAATGATCTCATTGAGATCCTCGATGTATCTGAGAAATCACCGGGTATTCCGATCCATTGGGTAACAACGGATGACATTTCCTCCCTTATTCAGCAAGCAGAGAAATATCTCGAGATGAAAAAAGAGTATGAGGAATATCAAGCTCAACTGCGTAAGGTGTATCATAGCGATTACTTCACAATGCCAGCAGAAGCTAGAAAGTCACAACTCCATACAAAAACCTTAGCCATTAAGCCGGTTTTAAACTCCGGTAGTTTTTCAACTGAAAATGATGTAATGAAGTTTGCAAGATCAATCATAAATGAACTATCCACGGTTACTACAAAACTAGAAACCGCTTCTGCCGCGGCAGACAGCATTGCTGAAACACTTAAAATTCCATACAAATCCTCTATTGCCGGCTTAGAGAACCTACACGCGCTTATTAGTCATATACTTGTTAATCCAAGGCCAACCGAGGCATGGTTTGAGCCGGGAAAATACACCGCAATTAAGAAGATATCTTTAGAAGCTAAAAATACCTACAACCAAATTAATGGAATCATAGCTTCTATAAGCAGCATCTTTGACAAAGAAATCTTTGAGTTGGATTTCTCTTCTATACTTAAACGGTTCAAAGTGGAATACGCCTCTTGGTTAAAACATCTTAAGAAGAGTTATAGATCAGATAAAAAACAAGTCCTTGGCCTAATGAAGGGCAGTAATCACAAGATCGACGATCAAACAATTATCACCGTTTTAAATCAGTTAAAGGATCTCTCCGATAAGCATACATGGCTAAAAGAGAATGATCCCCTCTTGACTGAACTGCTTGGAAGCCATTACGCGGGAAAATTAACAGACTGGGGTCTGTTGGAACAATCACTTGAACATTTCTCAAGTATCATCAACTCGTTCTCGGGTGAACCGATACCACCAAGTGTTAAGGACTTCCTTATTAGCAGTGGTTCTACCTATCAAAGCCTTAAAACGTACCATGAGAAACTTGGAATTATAAACGATAATGAACTACCGCTTATTCTTCAAAGAATACTCTCAACGACTGCGGATTATAAGACCATGGATTCTCCAGTACTCCTTGAAATGATTACTAATGTAACAAATTCACTACAGGATCTAGATGAGCTATTTACAGAGGTGACCAGATTCAGCAGCAAAGAACTATCTTATGATGAAGTAATGGACGATCTCTCCAAGCTCGAGATCATTCAGATCACTGACCTTACGATTAATACGGAAAGTGAACGTCTTAAAGAGACTTATCAGAACTTCTTCAATGGTAGTATCCAGACGGACTGGAATTCAATCTTAGGTTCGTTATCTTGGACAGGCGATTTCAAAAAGATACACGAAAAATACACTATACCAATGGATTATATTACTCGCATTTGTTCCGATACATTATTCATCTATGATGTCTCGACATACAATAAGAACCTAAAAGACCGCTTCTCCCAGATACAAAAGGAATGGCGATGGTATGTAGACCTTTTCGACAATAAAGAAGAGTTGCAACGGACAGACTTAACAGAGTTGTCCTTAAAGATCCGCAATTGTCTAAATAACATTTCCTCACTGGAAGAATGGATTGATTTCCGTAGTTGTCGTGATGAGTGTAATAAAGAAGGCCTAGCCGAGTATGTCCAGAAGATAGAAGAGCATAAAATTGACAAGAACCAAATTGTAGGTACTTTTTTAAAGCGATTTTACCGACTTTGGGTAGACTCTGTGATCCTTACGTTTCCTACAGTTAACTCATTCCGTAGTCGGAATCATGATGAGATCATTGACGAATTTAATCGTCTTGATCTGACTCAGCTTACTCTAGCCCGAACAAGGATTAAAGAACGGTTAGTCTCGAGGTTGCCGGATCTGAACACGGTAACAACGGCCGTAGATGAGGTCGGGATATTAAAACGTGAATTAGGTAAGCAGCGTAAAATACTTCCTCTTCGTAAGCTATTCAGGGCAATTCCTAACCTTGTGCTAACATTAAAACCTTGTCTTATGATGTCTCCTCTTTCTGTAAGCTTATTTCTTGACTCGGATAATTACAATTTTGATGTTGTAATTTTTGACGAAGCTTCACAGGTTTGTACAGAAGATGCAATCGGAGCCATTATGAGGGGGAGCCAGGTTATAATAGCCGGTGACAATAAACAGTTACCTCCAACAAGTTTCTTCGCCGCGAATACATCAGATAGTGACTTTGATGTGGACGATTCTGATGATGAGGGTTTAGATGATACAGACGCCTTTGAGTCTATCCTTGATGAATCTTTAACTGTTCTTGCAGAACGTACACTAAGATGGCATTACCGAAGCCGACATGAACATTTAATCGCATTCTCGAACGCAAAGATCTACAATCATGATCTAATCACATTTCCATCTCACATCGATAAAGTTCCTAATCACGGCGTCGAATACATTTATGTGGAAAACGGGGTTTATGATCGCGGAGGCAAGAAGTGTAACTCCAGAGAGGCTGCACGTGTTGCAGAATTGGTTTATGAGCATTTCCGCAATTATCCCGACAGATCCTTAGGAGTTGTCACTTTTAGTGAAGCCCAACAACAAGCCGTTGACGCTGCAATTCGTCAATTACGTTTACAAAACCAAGAGTACGAGAAATTCTTTAATGAGGATAAGGAAGAAGCATTCTTTATCAAGAATCTAGAAAACGTGCAAGGTGATGAACGCGATACCATTATCTTTAGCATTGGTTACGCTAAAGATCCAAACGGCGTAATGTACATGAACTTCGGGCCTTTAAGCAGATCGGGCGGATTTCGTCGGTTAAATGTTGCCATAACCCGAGCCAAGTATAACGTGAAATTAGTAGGATCGATTCGGCCAACCGACATAAAGCTGGAGAGCACAAACGCTGAGGGTGTCAAAATGCTACGCTCCTACATTGAGTTCGCTATGAATGGTCCTGACGCAATCCTTAACGAATTGACGTACACCGATACAGTAAACGTAGATTCCCCATTTGAAGAATCTGTTTATGACTACTTAGTAAAGAATGGATTCTCTATAGCTACTCAAGTAGGTTGCTCCGGATATCGAATTGATCTTGCCGTTAAACACCCTATCTTAAGCGGTAGATTCGTTCTAGGAATAGAATGTGATGGAGCTACTTACCATTCAGCTCGAACGGCTAGAGAACGTGATAGGCTGCGTCAAACTGTTTTAGAAGATATAGGTTGGAGGATATACCGCATATGGTCTACTGACTGGATTAAGGATCCTTTAACAGAGGGACAGAAGCTACTCGAAGCTGTTAATAAAGCATTAAATGAATATTCAGAAGAAAACAGCACGAATTCTGGAGCAGTGCAAAGACTTCAAGACGATCACTTACATGAATCGATAAGCATTGAGGTTATTGAGAGTCCCCTACCGAATGACGACCAATCTTACGACAACCCGTATTCATTCGATTATTACGAAGAGACCAACGTGTATGAGGTAAAACGCCCTTCGGATGACACTACGTATCTGAAGAACGTTATCAAGCATGTTGTCCAGAAGGAATACCCGATCCATTTTGAATTGCTGTGCAAAAGATTGGTCGGGTTGTTTGGAAATCAGAAGGTGACAGTCAAAGTCCGGGATTCAGTCAACTATGTGATCGATAGGTACCTAACGGATAAACTGGACCGGAGAGATGGCTTCCTCTGGATCAAGGAGGCCGAGAACATCAAAGCGAGGGTCCCCCTTTCTACTGACGTTGGGGTAAGAACAATAGCTCATATCTCAAAGGAAGAAATCGCTGAAGCGATGCTCCAGATAGTGAGCAAGAGTATTGGAATCACTACCAATGATCTTTACTTGGTTACTGCACGTGCATTTGGATTCAGCAGAACTGGCGGCAACATCAATCTTGCCATGCAGCAAGCATGTGAGTATTTAATTCAATCTGGGGTTGTTAAAAATCAGAATGGCAAAATAATAGTGTAAATTGGATAAACGTCAAAAATGTGGGGTGATCAAGAGCAAATTGATCACCCGTTATTTGTTTAATCATTGAGAAAGATTTACTTAAAATTTTTATTTCGCTGTCCACAATTCGCATCAGGAAAACTCCATGTATACGTTACCAAAGTACCTGTAAAGCCGCAGCAAGGCATTTCAACCACCACGCATTACATCCTCGTAAAAGAACAGTGAGCATGCCCTATAAGAGCATGCTCACTAGTCTTACTTATGGAGAAGAGGGAAATCGAACCTCTGTTCCAATATTAAACAACTAATTCCAAAACTAACATTCCCAAATTAATCTAATATATTCATCGTCTCAGACTCAGCATTCCATCCCATCTGCACTACTCCCCAAACCCGCTCCACCACTGCAATCTCAGCGTTCTGTACCATCCCGCACCAACAACGTCACCGATTCTACGTGGCATGAGTGCTGACGGTAGATAGGTCTATTTTACATTAAGATGTGGCTGTTATTCACCTAAAATAAAGGCTATGTTAAACTTTTTGACTAAAAGAAAAACCGTCCAACGAAAGGGCGGTTGATTAGGTTATCGTAGTTACCCCCTGGCAATGTAATCACCAATGTTTTTCCATCGCTTCTTCACATTGAGCAAATCCATTTTTTTCATAAAACTGGTGCTACTCGGCCAAAGGATAAGAAATTCAACTCCATTTTCTTTTGACCATTTTTCCATAGCGACATGAATCTCGGTTCCTATACCTCGGCTTCTAAATGCTAGACGAGTATAGACATTGGTAACATATCCGTAATAAGGGTCTGAAGTTTTACCTGGTCGGGGTACTTTATGTATCAACTGTAAATACATATGTGAAACTATATTTTTTTGAGCTTCTGCCACCCCAATATACCAATTTCCGCTTTCAATTGCTTTAATCAAAAACTCGCTACAAATCAGATGGAACTCCTCAAAACTAACGGTACTAAGCCCATAATCCTCCGCTAGAGAAGTCCCAACGCATTTGAATAAGTTCATCTAAAACGTCTAATGTTGCTAATCGTACAATAGCCAAACCGTCATCCTCCTGTTTATGGTTTTTGTGAACATAACTCCCCGTTACTTCAAAAGAATCAGCAACACAGTTTAACAGAGCCAAAATAAACAAGATCCACCTTGCATTACACTTGGTGAATCTTGTTTGTCATTTACTCAGTCTTGCTCTTGGAATCCCCGTCTCAATTCATCTCTAACACGAGCGAACTTTAACTTTACATCATCAAGCCACTTGGGTGCATCTGTAACATCGGAACCTTCCAACGACCATAACAATTTCGAGAATCTATATAACTTCATGAACCTTTGAAAATACGGAAACTGGTTAATGTCCTCATCACTTAGCGGAATTACTGAACTGTAACCCTTTAGAAACGATTTCACTTGATGATTATCCAAGTTCATATCACCGTCAAGAAAATCATCAAGAGCCGTAATAATGTCGTGAGCATACCAGCTATAAACAGCATCATCGAAATCAATAACGCTAAACAAACGATTTTCCTCTTCATAAAATATGTTGTCCAGTTGAAAATCATAATGGATTAATCCATAATTGCAGTTTGAAATAGGGAATGATTGAAGCCGCTCAGTAAGTATAACAATTTCCTCAATTGCTTCTTTTTCATCTGGGTAGGCTTGTAACACAGCATCAACCTTCCGTAGTATATCCTGCCAATTGAATCGTTTCGTACTGACAGGCTCGTACAACCTCGATAATTGATGCAAGGAAGCAAGTGAACTTCCCCAGTCCTCACACTGCACTTTTGTTATGTTCTCATCCAATGTAGCACCTCTGGCTGAATTAAACACAACTGCAAAATACGTTCTTTCTGAGTTCTGTACTGTCTCAATATACTTACCGTTTACTGAAAGAATAGGAGAAACACAAGGGTAATGGTTAGATTTCAAATATTCCATGAATTCAAGCTCTGCTGTAATTTGTTCGATAGAACTTTCTTGATCATAGCTGAATCGCATAAAATATTTCTCCTGCTTATTCTCGAAAGCATATACGAAGTTGGAACTGGCACGCCAGAACATTAATGTACCTTCATCATGTTCCCAATTTTGAATAAGACTTTTTGCAACGGCATCTGAAGCCAAACCTTTAACCATGTTACTTAACTTCATCATTTCGATGTTTTCCTCCCATTATTTATGAGAGGACTGAACTTCACTAAGAGGCAAGCCCTCTCATAAACATACAATTTTGATTATCCTTACTTATCAAAACACGTCACCCCTTCCATCTTTTTCGGTAAGAAATAACTCCACCAATATGTTACCATAAAATGTAACCTCTTTATAATCACATTAAGCAATTTCTCCAGCGGGTGCATACACCCATCCTGCATTAAAAGCACTTAGACGGAGACATGCCAAAAAGCGAGCATGATGAGTATGTTGCCTAGATCAATAAGGAGTTAGACGAGCTGAAGTTCAAAAATCGACAGTACGATGAATCGCTTCAAATCCAAGACGATACTTTAGCATTTTCCCAACTAAAGAATTCCTTGGAGGAGTTCCTGTTATTCGACGAGCTAACGCCCGAAATCCTTCACAGACTAATTGATCGCATCGAGATTAAAGCAGATGGGAGTCCGAGAATCTTTTACAGATTCTCGAACCCCTCTGCTTATTCTTTACTCTAACTATCAACGCATAGCATTCCACATGTGACGAATAGACAGGTTTGTAAACGATAAAGGTATCTCCTTCACGCAACATCTCCAACGCCTTAGCTAGTTCGGGGCGGTCATCTTTGCCGCCGCTCGCCTTCTCGGTGTAGATTCGGTCATAACCAAATTTCATTAATGCGCCCATTTGTAGGTCTAGGGATTGGTCGGCGGTTGAAACCCTTGCATAAGCTATTCTAATTCGTAACGTTCCTCTCACTTATATCGTTCAGGGCTTATAACTCTCTTCTCTAATCAGGCTCTTACCCTGGAACAGTTTACCGCCCAAAATCTACGGAATCAGGAAGAACAACAAGCCCTTGCCAAACGCAAAGCGGAATTGGAATCCGTTCTCGAAACACAAAAAGACACGGAAGAGCAATTCCGTGCCTTTCAGAAGAAAATTGCGTTGTTTGCACAGCTTGACATTGATGACGAGCAAGTTCTAAAACAACTGCTTCATCAGGTCATTCAGAAGATAGAAGTTCATCAAGACGGCACTATCAAAATTCACTACAACATCGCCCACCCTCAGGTAATGGGTGATTTATTGCTAGGGGCTTAATCAGAAGCCCCTTGTTCTGCATTCTAAGCTCTCCCCCCTAAATTCCTGATTCATTCTATGCAATTAAAGTCGTCTTACGAATCGGAGTAAAATCGGATGAAATTCGCAGAAAATCGGGGTAAAGCCTGTTTTATCAAAAGATTTGGTTAATTCAAGAGCTTCCCTTCACCCTCAATCCTCTCCCCTGCTCCAAAAGAAACAGCCGAGGAAAACAGGAGTGGTTACCTGAATTTCGCTCGGCTGGTGAGACGACTAATTAGGCTTTGGGATGACTTTGAGTGACTTTCACAGTACCATCCCTCACCAACAAAGCCACCGATTCTACGTGAACGGTATGCGGAAACATATCCACCGGCTGAACGCACACGGTGCGATACCCGCCGTCCTCGAGCACGCGCAAATCGCGCGCGAGGGTTGAGGCGTTGCACGATACGTAGACGACCCGCTCCGGACAGAGCTGGAGGATCGTGTCGAGCAGCCGCTCGTCGCAGCCTTTGCGAGGCGGATCGACGACGATCACGTCAGGACGGACGCCCGCGCGCTGCCACTCGGGGAGGACGTCCTCCGCTCCTCCCACGGCGAATTCCGCGTTGCGGATGCCGTTCAGCTCCGCGTTGCGCTTCGCGTCTTCGATCGCCTCCGGCACGATCTCGACGCCGTACACCTTCTTGGCATGCTTCCCCAAGAAGAGCGAAATGGTGCCGATGCCACAGTACGCATCGACGACGGTTTCACCGCCGGTTAACCCGGCATATTCGAGCGCTTTCCCGTAAAGCGCCTCGGTTTGAACCGGATTGACCTGGAAGAACGAGCGGGCCGAGATAGCAAACTTAACGTCGCCGATGTAATCGTAGATGACTTCGTGGCCCCAGAGAACGCGCGTCGTCGCTCCAAAGATGACGTTGGTCCGTCCGGTGTTGATGTTCTGGCAAATGCTTGCCACGCCCGGTATCGTGGCGCGAATCTTCTCGATCCATTCCTCCACATGCGGGATCTCTTTGCCGTTTGTAACGAGCACGACCATGATCTCGCCCGTGCGGAAGCCGACTTTTACGACGACATGCCGAAGCAGTCCTTCGTGTGTTTCTTCCTGGTAAGCGCGAATGCCCAGTCCGCGGCCGATTTCTTTGACCTTAGCGATGACTTCATCGTTATTCGCATGCTGGATCAGACAGGTTTCCATGTCGATAATCCGGTGGCTGCCCTGCGCGTAGAAACCGCCTACGAGCCCACCCTGTTCCTCGCCAAAAGGTACCTGAGCTTTGTTCCGGTATCTCCACGGGTCGCTCATGCCGATGGTCGGATACACGACGATGCCGTCCGCCTCGGAAGCACGTGCACTCTCTTGCTTCAGCGAATCCGCCGATTCTCCGCGGCGTAGGCTTGTTCTTTTCACACCGGCTGCAAGAGTACTTTCACCGATATTTTCACGGACATCACCAATGGAGCTTGTTCCTATTGCGGCACCTGTTCCTAGAGCAGTGTTACCCCCAACGGCATTATCTCCAATGGTGTTATCCCATTTGATGTTCTCGCTATCATTAGTTTGACCCTGCCCTCGCGAGTCACCCGCTGAATCACTCTCATCTTTCAGCAAATCAGAAGCGTCCACAAACTCCGTATCCATCAACGGCTGGAGCCCGCTTCCGCTTATAGTATCGTCTGCGTCTTCTTTGGATTCCAACGCTTCGTCGTTGATCACTTTATCTTCGGGAACAGTGATTTCTTCATCTGTTGGTTTGAAACTCTCACTCGTTGGAGTAGTATTGCCGTCAACCATACCAGCTCTTAATACAGAGGCATCTCCGACGGCATTTCCAGCCTCGGCATCCGCTTCTTTAGCCACCTTAAGCTTCCCGATCCGCTCCAGGTTGTCCACGACGAGCTGGCGCTTCACCTTCAGTTGGGCCGCATAGTCCAAATGCTGGAGCTGGCAGCCGCCGCACTTGTCGTAGATCGGGCAAGGCGCACCGACACGGTCTGGGCTCGATTCCAGCACTTCCAGCAGTTTGGCATAGCCGTACTGCTTTTTGAGCTTGAGTACCTTAAGGCGCACCCGCTCACCCGGCAGGGCACCGTGAACAAAAAGGGTGAAGCCTTCAACGCGGCCCACGCCTTCTCCGTCATGTCCGATGCCGATAATCTCGGCGGTATACTCGCCGTTCTTCTCCACCGGCAGACCGGCCAGCGCAGCGGAGCGTTTGCTCCCGGCTTGGGGCGCGGATGTCCGCTCGGCCCGGGCTCTGCCGCCGCTCTCACGGCTGCCAGAGCCCTCGCCACGCGCCGTCACTTCGCCGTAAGGCTTCACACGGCCGGCCTCGCCATACCCGCCAAACGCCCGCTGAGCAGCGCCTCCACGGCCCTGCCCAGTGTGCGTTCTATTCACTTCGCTCCGTCCGTCAGCCGCAAAGCCTGCTCGCCCAGCGTTCTCATTCCGGAGCGTGCCACGGCGCTCACCCGGCCCGCCGTGCGTTTTCCCCATGGATGTACCGCTTCGGTTCAATCCCAACGGTGCTGCATCTTGTCGTTCGGCTTCACCACGGTTTTGACCTGGCGATGCCTCGCCCTGCCTCTTGCCAACAGATGCTCCACCACGACTTTGTCCTGACGGTGTTGCGCCATGCGGCTTGCCCGCTAACGCACCGCCCCGGTTCTGCCCCAGCGTTGCCTCGCCCTGCCACCTACCCGACGCCGCCCCGCCCTGCGGCTTCCCCGCGAACGCGCCGCCCCGCCGTTTATTTTTACTCATAAGCTTTAACTCCCTAATCTGCGTTGATGTTTATATGTCGATAGACCGGATTCGTCTACAATGATCTCGATATGCGACTGCAGGTTGGTGAAAACCGCCGGCAAGGTGCCGCCGAGTTCGCCGTCCAGGTTGATCTGCACGTAGTCCGGGGACGAAATTTCGAGCTTGCTCGTCTGAAAATAGACGACGTTCGGATCGTTGGTGTGGTCGCCTTTGAGCGCCATGGTGGCGATTTTGATAAACTCCGGCAGGTTGCACTTCTTGAGCACGATGACGTCGAAAAGCCCGTCGTTCAGGCTCGCGTCGACAGCCAGCTTTTCAAAGCCTCCGACGGAGTTGCTATTGGTAATGAGGAACAGCATAACGTCCTCGTTGATTTCCATTTCATCGGACTTCAAATGCATGTGAATCGGCCGCAGGCGCGGCAGCATTTCCAGTCCTTTTACATAGTAGGCAAGCTGCCCGATCATGGTTTTGAGCTTGCTGGGCACTTCGTACGTCAGCTCCGTCATGGAGCCCCCGCCCGCAATATTGATAAAATATTTCTGGTTCACTTTACCGACATCGATCGGTCTCGTATACCCGCGGACGATAAGATCCACGGCGTCTTCCCAGTCGCGCGGAATGTTCAAAGCCCGGGCAAAATCGTTCGTCGTTCCGAGCGGCAAAATGCCCACCGGAGGCCGGTTCGGCTTCTCGCCCATCCCGTTTACCACTTCGTACAGCGTCCCGTCTCCGCCCGCCGCAACGATAAGGTCGAACCCGCGGTCCACGGCCTGTGAGGCCGCCAGCATCGCGTCTCCCTCGCCGATAGTCGCATGAGTGGACGTTTCATAACCGCCCCTCTCCAGACGCTGCAGAATTTCCGGCAGGCGCTTGCGCATTTCTTCTCGACCCGAAGTCGGGTTATAGATCAATCTAGCACGTTTGGCCATTTCTCTTTATCACCTTTTTTGCTCATAATGGTCCCGGTTAAAAAAAGAGGCAACCTGCCGCTCCAGCCACTCGCTGACCTTAGGACTCGGCAGTATAGATTGCCCGTTATATCGGTAGTCAAACCCTTCCAGCCTGGAAGGAATCACTTCTCTCGTAAAATAGCCCTCACTTAAAAAAAGCGGCGCAATGATGACCGCATGCCCGGGCTTCCGCTCCTGCCACCATTCCAGTTTCCGCTTCGTCTGATCCGGCAGCAGCATCGCCACGTCCGTCGTTCCGAATCCGCCGGTCTTTTTCAAAGCCTGGGCAATCCGCTCCAGACTTCCACGCCACGCCAGATGAAACAACTGCTCGACGCTGCCGTGTCCCACAAGCAGCACGATTTCCCGCTCCGGGTCCTCCGACAGGCTGCGGATTTTCTCATACACCATCTCCGCCAGCAGCTCGGCGTCCTCATCCATAGGCGGCGTCATATGCACGCGTGCCTTGATATCGAACGGTTCCAGGTCCGTCGGCAGAAGCGGCTCGGGCTTCAGGCCCAGCGCGTACGCGATCTCGTCGAGATGCGTGCTTCCTTTAGATACAAAAAGCGGGATGACGATCAGATCGGTCACACCACGATTTTCTAACCAGGTAATCCCGTCTTGAATCAGCCGTCCGTCCACAAGCTCCAGGAAAGAACCGAACACCGGAACGCCGTCCGGGACACGCATCCCCGCTACAGCTTCATCCACCAGCTGCACCCATTCCCGGCTCCGCGAGCCGTGGCTGATCACCAAAATCCCATACGTACGCATGGCTTTCACTCCGCTTCCGTTCATCCTGCTTTCATGCTATCTAAACTGGCCCCTTATGTCAATAAACAGGAAAAATCCCCATTTACGGGTGTAAAGAGGGGGATTCTAAGCCTTACGCGGTCTGCTGTTGTAAGGAACGAACGCTCCAAGCATACGAATACTACCATTTAAAAAGGAGAGGCTTTCCGGAGCAGCTCGCTGCATGGGGACCGTTCAACCCTGCGGCTTCCGATTGACGTCACCTGGGCGACAGTCGAACATCTGTTGTTGTCGGTATCGCATCGAATGATCGTTTCCGTCTAAAAAATGTTTCACATGAGCGATCACTTGTACACTACCAGTGGACATTCCCCAAAAACTGCTGTCCGCTTGCCTGAGAGCCGTACCGGTTCGGTGCCGTTCACAGAACCCGTTTTGTACATAAAATTTTCCAGTAGGTACTCCGCCGGCTGAAGAGCGAAAAACAGGCATCGCCCATCTCTGCCGCCCTAGCGATTCAGACGATCCAGCGTCAGCACATAGCCGTCGTTTCCGTAGTTCAGGCAGCGTTTTACGCGCGAAATCGTCGCCGTGCTCGCGCCCGTCTCGGCTTCGATCTGATTGTACGTGCAGCCTTTGCGCAGCATCCGCGCCACTTCCAGACGCTGGGACAGCGACTGGATCTCGTTCACCGTACAAAGATCGTCAAAAAATGTATAGCATTCCTCCAGGCTATTCAATGTAAGAATCGCCTCGAAAAGCTGGTCAATCGCTTTATCATTTAGTTTTTTCAACTGCATATCTTCAACCCCTAGATTCCATTTCATCTTGTATTTCTGGACAATCGGTAGAACAATAATTTCTATTTCGACAGGTTTATTATAATCTCCTTCCTTTACAATTGCAAAACAGTAAAATTTTTAAGCGTTACCGCTCTAAATCGCGACCTTCTCCTGGTAGTGTACATTGGGGCCGTTCGGGTTCCCGTGACATTTTCCACATACCCGTGATATCCGTCCAGTCCAAACGTTTGCCTATCACATAGGATATAGCAGTAAATCCTTTGCAAAGGATCGTGAATTCAAGTGAGCTATCGTTATCCGAAACACGGCCGACAGCCGGAGGTGCAAACCAGAAGCTTGTTCTCACCGGGTCAGGCAGGAGGTCAGGGCGGAGGTCCTTTCCAGGGCGGGGGATTTCCCGGCGGGGGTTTTTCTGACGGCGGGTTCCCCGGAGGCGGCTTTGCAGGCGGCGGGTTGCCGGGGGGAGGCTTTTCAGGCGGCGGGTTCCCCGGGGGCGGAGGCTTCCCTCAAGGCGGCCCGGGATTTTCCGGATTCGGCCAGAATCTGCCCGTACCCGCTAATTCCGCCGCACCGGCCGCTGCAGCCGGGAGTTCAGGAGGAGGAGCCGGCGGCCTTTTAGGCGGCATGAACATCAATCAGATCAAAGGCTTCATTGACCGCATGGGCGGAATTGAAGGCGTCATCGGGACCATGGGCAAAGTGCAGAAATTCGTCGGCTCCGTCCAGCAGTTTGCTCCCATGCTCAAGTTGATGTTCAGCGGCTTCGGAGCGAAGGCCGCCACCAAGCGCGCGAATACCGTACCCGCCGCCAAGCGCAAAAAGAAAAGAAAATCCACGCAGACCAAGCGTAAAGGCAAAACAACCAAGCGCCGTACACGGTCCTCGCGCAGGTAGGCGGATAAGACCGGGTCCCCAGCAGGACCCGGTTTTTTTATACCGGGCCCTTAACTTAATGGCGAGACGCGACTGCTTGAGACAGTTCATCGTTCTTCGTTCGCCGTTCGCCGTTGGCAGTTTGACGGCTGACAGCTTACCGTTGTCAGACAACCGGCCTGCCCTCGCACTGACACACGCTCTGCAAACATCGTTTCCTTTAAAGCCGCAGCACAGCATTTCTTCCACAATCATGAACTATATCGGTTCCCGCACAAAAAATATATAGAATTCTCCTCCATTTACATAAAATAAACAGGAAAATGTTTGGATATAATCCGAGCTGAACCGTCTCCCATTTCCTCTTTCAAAAGTTATCGAGCACCGCTCACGGCTTTCGCAAGGCACGGCGCCATATGGGCTGCGAGGCGAGGCAAGCCGCAGCGCCTCTTTTAGCGTTTCGGCGGGCCGAGGCCCTCAACCAAGGCCGCCTTCATCTCCGCCTCCCCCCGCTCCCCTGTGATATACTTGACGTATACTCACTAGGACGGGCGGGTGATCCCCTATGAAGGCTCCACTTCACGGCCCGGAAGCCATCTCCGGGCCTGTGGTCTTGTTCGACGGCGTCTGCAACCTGTGCAATGCCGCCGTCCGGTTCACCGTGCGCCGCGACCCAGCCGGACGAGTCCGGTTCGCGGCGCTGCAGTCGGAAGCCGGGCAGCGGCTGCTTGCCCGGCACGGCCTGCCTGCGGCCTCCTTCGATTCCTTCGTGCTCATCGAAGGAGGCCGCATCTACACGCAGTCGTCCGCCGGACTGCGTGTGCTGCGCCGGCTGCGGTACCCGTGGCCGCTGCTGTACGGCTTCGTAGCGGTGCCGAAGCCGATCCGCGATGCGGTGTACCGCTGGATCGCGCGCAACCGCTACCGCTGGTTCGGGCAGCGGGACGCGTGCATGGTCCCCACGCCGGAGCTGCGCCGGCGGTTTCTGGACTAACCGCCCCGCTCCCCGCAAAAACAAATAACCGGCATCTCATCGCGAGACGCCGGTTATTTTCTTTTACAGCCTTATTGGAAAGTAACTTCCATTTGGTTTTGCGTATGCATTTGCAGCTGAGCTTCCGATGATTTTTGATTGGACTGAGCTTGGAAGCCCGTCAGCGTGCGCGCTGTAGCTTCCCCCTTCGGATGTCCGTTTACGAATTCACCTTCATACAAAAGGTTTCCTTTGGCATCGTACAGACGTCCGTAGCCTTCAGCCAAGTTTTGGCGGAATCCGCCCTCATAGATGACGGTTCCCTTCTCGTTGTATTCCGTTCCGAAGCCGTCACGCTTGCCGTCTTTGTACATGCCTACATATTTCCAGCCGTCCGTCCAGTAGAAAACTCCGGCACATTTAATTTGACCTTTGGAGAAAAAGCCTTCGAACTTGCTTCCGTCCGCCCAGTCGATTTTGCCGACGCCATCGAACTCGTCTTTATCGAAGAAACCGACATACTTGTTATAACCCGTTATGCTGCCCGGCGGTTCGCCGCAAGGTTCCCACGCCCAGTAGTAGGTGCCGTATCCCTGCTTCAGACCCGCTTTCCACATACCGTCATACTCCAGATGCTTATCGGCGTAATACGATTTGCCTTGTCCGTGGAACTTGTTATCTTTCCAGTTTCCATCGTAGCGGAGCACACCGTTCGAGTCGTAATACTTTCCTTTGCCCTCAAACTTGCTGTTCACCATATATCCGTCGTAGAACACTTTGCCGTTCGGGTAAAAGATCTTGATGTAACCCGTATAGCCTTGGTTACCTTGGGCCAGCGCTTTTGGAGCTTGTGCGGAACTCGTCAGCGTACCCGTGTAAAGGGTTTCCAGCACACTCGTTTGAAGCGTATCGTTTAATGAAATAAGTCCTTTTTCACCGTCCACCTTCAGCTTGCGTCCTGTCAGGTCCGCGAAGGCTTGCAGGTTAAGCTTGTTCCCGCCTTGAATAACAGTGGCCCCGGCTTTTACACTTTCCCCATTCACTACAAAAGAGCTTGAGCCGGACACCAGCTCGATTTTGGAACCGTCTTTGGACACGGTCCAGCCTGTACCGTACACGCTTTGCTGCACAGTGTAGCCGAGACTGCCAAGAACCGGTGCCAAATCTACATAAGCCGTATCACCGGAAATTTGTGGTTCCGCCGACAGTCCGATTGCCTTGTCGTTGACTTGTAACTGCGTTCCAGAGGCTGCGGAAGCCGCAAGCGGAAGCAGGAACAAAGCCAGCATCATAGTCAATCCGTAAACTAACTTTTTCATTTCTCACCCTCCCAGATACAAATCTTTTCTGTTCTACTTTACGATACATAATGTAACTTGTAAATAGGTTATTTGAATTATTGATACAAAATGTTTCTAAAGTAGATTAGCACCCCTGCTTGGGCCTATCCGCCTTGTGAATATCCTTGCCGTTTAAGGCCATACTAAGCCGGATAGCTCTGCTCTGCCGTCTTTGAAAACCATGATCCTAGCATTTTCCGTGATCAAAATACCGGTCGGTTGTCTTCTTTTATTTATATAATAAGAAACAATTTTTCAAAGTATTTCGGTATATTGGAGGGTTTCGTATATGGGCACTATTGGGACATTTATACGCGGGCACTGGATTCCGATTGTGATGATTTTGGGCTGCCTGTTCGCCATTTACTTTGTCTATAGCAAAAGAAACGAGCTTCAGCTCTACTGGCTGAACAAAAGGGAAGCAAGAAAGCGCAAATCGTAAATTAGGCGCTCTCTGTTGACGACATGGAACACACTAACTTAACCGCTGGCCAAAACCACAAAAAAACGCACGGAACTCCCTGGAAAGGAAGCCACGTGCGTTTATTCGGTTAACCCTAAACTCCAAAGCAAACTTCCTTTTAGTAGAAGCAACCGCACCGAGAGCAGCTCCCCAGCGTACGGTACTGCGTCGCATGACGGTGAGCAGTTCCCAGCGTACGGTGCTGCGTCGCATGACAGTGAGCAGTTCCCGGCGTACGGTGCTGCGTTGCATGACGATGATCAGTTCCCGGCGTACGGTACTGCGTCGCATGACGGTGAGCAGTTCCCAGCGTACGGTGCTGCGTCGCATGACAGTGAGCAGTTCCCGGCGTACGGTGCTGCGTTGCATGACGATGATCAGTTCCCGGCGTACGGTACTGCGTCGCATGACGGTGAGCAGTTCCCAGCGTACGTCGTCGCATAACGGTGAGCACCTACAAAGCGCCTGCCCGCAACAGCCGCAGCGGATACCATCATCCGCCTGCCCTTTACTTCATCGCGTTCAGTGCCTTCAGCGCGATATCCGTCCGGTTCTGCTTCCCTTCGAAGGAGATGCGGTCCGCGGCGGCATACGCCTTCTCGCGCGCATCGGCAATGTCACGGCCCAGCGCCGTGACGCCAAGCACACGGCCGCCGCTGGTGACCAGCCGGCCGTCTTCAAGCGCCGTACCCGCATGGAACACGAGGGCTCCGCCTGCGGCGTCCAGGCCCTCGATGGGCAGCCCCTTCGGGTACGAGCCGGGGTAGCCGCCGGATGCGAGGATCACGCACACGGCCGCTTCTTCGCTCCACTCGATTTCAAGGTCCGCTAAGCGGCCCTCGAGTGTCGCCAGAATGATCTCCAGCAGGTCGTTTTTCAGCCGGGGCAGGATAACCTGCGTCTCCGGATCGCCGAAGCGGGCGTTGAACTCGATCGTCTTCGGTCCGTCCGCGGTGATCATCAGTCCCGCATAGAGCACACCGCGGAACGGGCGCCCTTCCTTCACCATCGCTTCGGCCGCCGGCTTCACGATGGTGTCCAGCGCCTGCTGCACGATCTCCTGCGGGATGTGCGGCACCGGCGAATACGTGCCCATGCCGCCGGTGTTGGGTCCCTTGTCGCCGTCGAAAACCGGCTTATGGTCCTGGGAAGGCACCATCGGCTTCACGACATTGCCGTCAACGAACGCCAGCAGGGACATTTCTTGTCCTTGCAGGAATTCTTCGATGACGACGCGGTTGCCGGAAGCGCCGAACTGCTTCTCGACCATAATTTCCTTCAACGCTTTCTCCGCTTCCTCCAGCGTCGACGCCACGATTACGCCTTTGCCCGCGGCCAGCCCGTCCGCTTTGATGACGATCGGCGCTCCAAGCTTGCGCAGGTAGGCAAGCGCAGCTTCGTAGTCCTCGAACGCTTCATAAGCGGCCGTAGGAATCTCGTATTTTTTCAGCAGATGCTTCATAAATACTTTGCTTCCTTCGATTTCCGCCGCCGCCCGGTTCGGTCCGTATGCGCGGATGCCGTGCTCTTCCAGGTAATCCACGATGCCTTCGTAGAGCGGATCGTCCGGTCCCACGACGACCAGATCGATGGCGTTCTGACGGACGAATTCCGCGATCTCGGCAAACTGGAACTCCGTAATCGGCACACATTCCGCCAATTCGGCAATGCCTCCGTTGCCCGGTGCGCAGAACAGAGCCGTCACCTTCGGGCTTTTGCGAAGCGACCAGACGATCGCATGCTCCCGGCCTCCGCGGCCGATAACCAATATGCGCATAGTGTCCCGCCTCCCGCTTCTAGTGTTTGAAATGACGAACGCCGGTCATCACCATAGCGACGCCTTTATCGTTTGCCACTTTAATCGATTCTTCGTCTTTGATCGAACCGCCCGGCTGAATGACGGCTGTAATTCCCGCAGCCGCGGCAATTTCCAGCGTATCGCCCATCGGGAAGAACGCGTCGGACGCGAGTACCGCACCCTTGGCTTTCTCGCCCGCCTGCTCAATGGCAATCTTGGCCGCGCCTACACGGTTCATTTGGCCCGCGCCGATTCCGATCGTCATGTCCTCGGTCACCAGCACGATCGCGTTGGATTTCACGTGCTTGACGACTTTCCAGGCCAGCAGCAGCTGCTTCAGTTCGGCTTCCGTCGGCTCGCGGTCGGTAGCCGTCTTAAGATCGCCTTCCGAAATCGCGTGAACGTCGCTCTCTTGTACGAGCATGCCGCCTTCTACGGAAGTAACCAGGTGCAGTGCCTTGCGCTGTCCTTCGGTAAAGTTGCCCAGCTTCAGCAAACGGATGTTTTTCTTCTTCTGGAGAATGTCAAGCGCTTCGGGCGTAAAGTCAGGCGCGATGACGATTTCCAGGAAGATTTCGTGCAGCAGTTGCGCCGTTTCTCCGTCGATCGGACGGTTGGCCGCGATAATTCCGCCGAAAATGGACGTAGGATCGGCCGCGTATGCTTTCTCGTACGCTTCCTTCACCGACGTGCCGATTCCGACGCCGCAAGGGTTCATATGTTTCACGGCGACGACGGCAGGCTCTGTAAATTCTTTCACGATTTGCAGGGCTGCGTTCGCATCGTTGATGTTGTTGTAAGAAAGCTCTTTGCCGTGAATCTGCTCCGCTGTCGCGATGCTTCCTTCACCGGCAAGCGGTTTGCGGTAGAACGCCGCTTTCTGATGGGGATTTTCCCCGTAGCGCAGGTCCTGAACCTTCTCATACGTAACCGTATAGCGTTCCGGGAACTCTTCGCCCACTTGTCCGGACAAATATTCGGAGATCAGGGAATCGTAAGCCGCCGTATGACGGAAAACTTTCGCCGCCAGGCGTTTGCGCGTTTCGAGTGTCGTATCGGCAGTTTCACGGACTTCGGCAAGCACCGTGTCATAATCGGCCGCATCCACCACGACCGAGACGAAAGCATGGTTCTTCGCTGCCGAGCGCAGCATAGTCGGTCCGCCGATGTCGATGTTTTCCACCGCATCCGCGTACTCCACATCCGGCTTCGCGATAGTTTCCGCAAATGGATACAGGTTAACGATCACGAGGTCGATATACCCCAGACCCAGCTCTTCCATCACTTTGCGGTGCTCCGCATCGTCACGGATGGCCAGAAGGCCGCTGTGTACGGCGGGATGCAGCGTTTTTACGCGCCCGTCGAGAATTTCCGGAAATCCCGTCACGTCGGAAATGCCGATGACCGGTACTCCCTCTTTTTCCAGAAGGGTCTTCGTTCCCCCCGTCGAAATAAGCTCGACGCCCAGCTTTGCCAGCTCCGACGCGAATTCCACAATGCCCGTTTTGTCCGATACGCTGATTAACGCTCTTTTGATTGCCACGATTTCTCCTCCTATGGGTTGGAAAGTCTAGTTTGAACCTTTGTATACTGAACGCGATTAAACCTCGCCTTGCACAAAAAGCTTGCTTCTATTGCTCCGCTGCCTCGGCGGTCTTCGGTTCCGAAATACGCACAAGTCGGCCTTCCAGCGTCACTCGTCCTTCGGCGATCCAGCCGATCGCAAGAGGAAGCAGCTCATGTTCCGCCGCATGTACGCGCCCGGTCAAGCTGTCCACCGTATCGTCTTCCCGGATTTCGAGGGCACGCTGGGCGATAATCGGCCCCGAATCGAGCCCGCCGTCGACGTAATGCACCGTAACGCCGGTCACTTTGACGCCGTATTCCAGCGCCTGGTCGATCCCTTTGATTCCCGGAAAAGCCGGAAGCAAAGACGGATGCACATTAATCATCCGGCCGTAATACGGCTCCACCAGCACCGGCGTCAAAATACGCATGTAACCCGCGAGCACGATCAGATCAATTTCTTTCTCCCGCAGAAGCTGCAGGATTTCGGTCTCGTAAACTTCCCGGCTGTCGTACGCTTTGGGAGAAAAAGCGAAAACAGGCACGTCCGCCTGTTTTGCCCGTTCCACCACTTTCGACTGCGGCCGGTCGCTGACGAGCAGCGCGAGCTCCGCTTCAAGCCTGCCGCTGCGCACGGCGTCCGCGACCGCTTGAAAATTCGACCCGCTTCCCGAAGCAAACACGGCGATCCGCAGTTTCCCCATTCTAGACCTCCGCGCCTTCGAACGTCACGATTTTGCCGCCTTCCGTCACTTCCCCGATCCGGTAAGCGTCATGACCATGCGATGCGGCAATCTCCAGCGCCTTCTCCGCATCTTCCTGAGCCACGATAATAACCATGCCGATTCCCATGTTGAACGTACGGAACATATCATTGTTCGTGATGTTTCCTTCACGCTGCATGAGAGAGAAGATCGGCAGAATCGGCCAGGAGCCGTACTGAATGTTAACGTTCACGCCTTCCGGCAGCGTACGCGGGATATTTTCCAGGAAGCCTCCGCCCGTAATGTGCGCGGCGCCTTTGATGCCCACCTGCTCCAGAATGCCGAGAACCGGCTTCACATAGAGCTTCGTCGGCTCGAGCAGCACATCGCCGAGAACTCCGCCAAGCTCGTCGATCGTGTCCGTCAGGCTGTGTCCCTTCTCTTCCAGAAGCAGCTTGCGCACCAGCGAGAAGCCGTTGCTGTGCACGCCGCTCGAAGCAAGACCGATCACGGCGTCGCCGGGGCGGACGGTGGAGCCGTCGATGATTTTTTTCTTATCCACGATTCCTACGGTAAAACCGGCAATGTCATACTCCCCTTGCGTATACATCCCCGGCATTTCCGCCGTTTCTCCGCCGATCAGCGAACAGCCGGACTCCGCGCAGCCGTCGGCAATCCCTTTTACAATCGCTTCGATCTTCTCGGGAATGACACGGTCGCAGGCCAGATAGTCCAGGAAAAAGAGCGGCTCCGCACCCTGCACTACGATATCGTTGACGCACATCGCCACCGCATCGATCCCGATCGTATCGTGCTTGTCCATCGCAAACGCGATTTTGAGCTTCGTTCCGACACCGTCGGTGCCCGATACGAGTACCGGCTCTTCGTATTTATCCTTGTTCAGGCTGAACAGAGAGCCGAATCCGCCGAGTCCCGTCAGCACTTCCGGACGGAATGTTCTCTGCACATGTTTCTTCATCCGTTCAACGGCTTCGTTACCGGCCGCGATGTCGACACCCGCTTTTTTATATGCCTCCGACACTTGTCTCACTCCCTAATGGTTTGAAAAGCACACCGCCAAATCGCGGCGATACCTTCCATGCTTGATTATCTTTTGATGCGTAACTGTTGGATCTATCGTTAAAAGTATCGGCAGCACAGCAGTTTAACAGCCGCAGCCCACCGCATCTTCGCTATCGTTCACGTAAGTAACATAACGATTATCGAAGCAGCCCGTGCAGAAGCCGCCGTTCTCCACGCCGTCCTTGCGGCCGATGGAGTCGATCAGCCCTTCCTGAGTAAGGAAGTACAGCGAGTCGGCATTGATCGCCTGGCGGATTTCTTCGATCGACTTCTGCGCCGCGATCAGGTCTTTGCGGCTCGGCGTATCGATTCCGTAGAAGCACGGGTTCTGGAACGGCGGCGAAGAGATGCGCACGTGCACTTCCGTCGCTCCCGCTTCCCGGAGCAGGTTTACGATGCGCAGCGAAGTCGTACCCCGGACAATCGAATCGTCGATCATGACGACGCGCTTGCCTTCCACGACCTTGCGCACGGCGCTCAGCTTCATCTTCACGCCCTGCTCCCGCAGCTCCTGGCTCGGCTGGATAAAGGTCCGGCCCGTGTAGCGGTTTTTGATCAGTCCGAGCTCGTAAGGAATCCCGGTCTGCTCGGCGAAACCGATGGCGGCCGACGTGCTGGAATCCGGCACGCCGGTCACCAGATCCGCGTCCACGAACGCTTCCGACGCGAGGCGTTTGCCCATCCGCTTGCGGGCGGAGTGGACGTTGATCGCGTCGATGTCGCTGTCGGGACGAGCGAAATAGATATATTCCATCGCGCATGTAGCGCGTGTCTGACTTTCCGTGAAACGGTCTTCCGTGAGCCCGCTCTTGTCCAGGACCAGCAGCTCGCCCGGCAGAAGATCGCGCATATACGTGCCGCCGACGATGTCGAAGGCGCAGGACTCCGACGCGAACAGATACGCGTCGCCGAGCCTGCCCATCGCGAAAGGCCGCAGCCCGTTCGGGTCGAGCGCCGCGATCAGCTTGTCCTTCGTCAGGATCAGGAACGCGTAGGCGCCGATCACCTGCTGCAGGGCATCCTTGACCGCGTCGACGATATCATCGTGCTTGGAGCGCGCGATAAGATGCGCAACCACTTCGGTGTCGCTCGTCGTCTGGAAGATCGAGCCCTGCTTTTCGAGCTGCCGGCGGATTTCTCCGGCGTTCACGAGGTTGCCGTTCGTCGCTACGGCGAGATCCCCCTCGCGGTATTTGAACACCAGGGGCTGGGCATTCGCCAGCTTGCTCTCCCCTGCCGTCGAGTAACGCACGTGGGCGATAGCCGACGTGCCGACGAGTGTAGGCAGGTTCGACTGGTCGAACACTTCCTTGACGAGGCCCATGCCCCGGAAGTAGTGGAAATTATCCGCGTCCGCCGTACAGATACCGGCGCTCTCTTGTCCCCGGTGCTGCAGCGCGTGCAGCCCGTAGTAGGACAAGGAAGCCGCGTCCGGATGTCCGAAGACACCGAACACGCCGCATTCCTCTTTCAGCTTGTCGAACAGACCGTCATGTCCGCCGTGGCCTTCATTATAGTAAGAACCGGTCCACAGCCCCTTACCCGATGTTACTGCATCAGACATGGTATCGCGTCCTTCCAAACCTGCCTCAGCTCCGAGATAGAGGCTTGAACGGCAGGTTTTCCGTTAATGTCGACCTTCACGTTCGTTCCGGTTACCGTTCCGATAACTTCCGCCTGTACGTTCTTCTGTTGAAGCAGGGCGATCAGCGCTTCGCGCTTCTCCGGACGGCAGCTGAGCAGGATGCGGGACTGGCTCTCGCTGAAGAGCGCATGATCCGCGCGCAGCTCCGTGCGGAAGTCCACATCGGCGCCAAGTCCGCCGGAGATGCTGCTTTCCGCTACGGCAGCCGCCAGGCCGCCTTCGGAAAGGTCATGCGCCGAAGCGACCAGACCTTCGCGGATCGCGGCAAGCACGCCGGCGTGGAGGCGTTTCTCGGTCTCCAGGTCCAGCTGCGGCGGACAGCCTTCGACCACGCCGTGCACGACCTTCTGGAACTCGCTTCCGCCGAGCTCGGCTTTCGTTTCGCCCAGCAGGACGATAACGTCGCCTTCGTTCTTGAAGCCTTGAGTCGTAATGTGATCCGTGTCTTGGATCAGACCGACCATGCCGACAACCGGCGTCGGGTAAATGGCGCCCTTCGCGTTCTCGTTGTACAGCGACACGTTTCCGCCGATAACCGGCGTACTGAGCTCGCGGCACGCTTCGGCCATGCCGTCGACCGCTTTTTCAAGCTGCCAGAAAATTTCCGGTTTCTCCGGGCTTCCGAAGTTCAAGTTGTCCGTCACGGCCAGAGGCTCTCCGCCCGAGCAGACGATGTTGCGCGCCGCTTCGCTGACCGCGATGCGTCCGCCTACTTCCGGATCGAGATACACGTAACGGCTGTTGCAGTCCGTTGTCATGGCAAGCGCTTTGCGGGTGCCGCGGATCGTGACAACCGCCGCATCCGAGCCCGGTTGTACGGCCGTGCTTGTGCGTACCATGTAATCGTATTGGTTATAGACCCACTCTTTGCTCGCCACGGTTGGAGAGCCCAGGATGCTTTTCAGCGCCCCGTTCAGATCGGTCACTTCTTCGTAACGGCTCGTGTCCGTGTTCGCCTGCTCGGTGTAATAAGCGGGAACGGCGGACGGCTTGTTGTAAACCGGGCACTCGTCGACAAGTGCCGTTACCGGCATGTCGCCCACGATTTGACCTTGATGGAAAAGCTTCAGGCGGCCGTCGTCGGTCACTTTGCCGACTTTGGCGCAAATGACGCCCCAGCGCTCGAAAATTTCGAGAGCCTGCGCTTCATCCTTCGGATCGATAACGAACAGCATACGCTCCTGGGACTCCGACAGCATCATCTCGTAAGGCGTCATGCCTTCCTCGCGCTGCGGCACTTCGTCCAGGTACAGCTCCAGGCCGTTGCCCGCCTTGCTCGCCATTTCCGCGCTGGAGCAGGTCAGACCTGCGGCGCCCATGTCCTGAATGCCGAGCACGATCCCCGTATCGATCAGCTCCAGACAGGACTCCATCACGAGCTTCTCCATGAACGGATCGCCTACCTGCACGGCAGGACGCTTCGCTTCGGATTCGCTCGTCAGCTCTTCGGACGCGAAGGTCGCGCCGTGAATACCGTCGCGGCCTGTTGCCGGGCCGGCGTAATAAACCGGGTTGCCTACGCCTTTGGCTACGCCGCGCTGGATTTTGTCATGGTCGATCAGACCGACGCACATGGCGTTGACGAGCGGGTTGCCTTCATAGCTTTCGTCAAAGGTAACTTCGCCTCCCACAGTCGGGATTCCGATACAGTTGCCGTAACCGGCAATACCGGAAACAACGTGCTCGAACAAATATTTAACGCGGTCGTTTTGGAGACGTCCGAAACGCAGGGAGTTCAGAAGCGCTACAGGCCGCGCGCCCATCGAGAAGATGTCGCGGATAATGCCGCCGACTCCCGTTGCGGCGCCTTGGTACGGCTCTATCGCAGACGGATGGTTATGGCTTTCGATTTTGAACACGACAGCCTGGTTGTCGCCGATATCCACGATACCCGCGCCCTCGCCAGGACCCATCAATACGCGTTCGCCGGTCGTAGGAAAACGGCGGAGAAGCGGCTTGGAATTTTTGTAGGAGCAGTGCTCCGACCACATTACACTAAAGACGCCGATTTCCACGTAGTTCGGCTTGCGTCCGAGAAATCCGCAGATCTGATCGTATTCCGCATCGGTTACGCCCATCTGCTTATAGATTTTCTGCTCGGCGATCTGCTCCGCGTTCGGTTCCTTAGCGGCTAACTGCTGTGCCATGTTGTTCCCTCCAAGCGTTTAAAATCGACGTAAACATCCGTTTGCCATCAGCCGAACCGAGAATTTCGTCCACGGCCCGTTCCGGATGGGGCATCATGCCCACAATGTTGCCTTCTTTGCTGCAAATTCCCGCGATGTCATCCACCGAACCGTTCGGGTTCGTGTCCGTTTCATAACGGAAAACAATCTGATTGTTCTGTTGAAGCTCGCGCAGCGTCTCTTCGTCGCAGTAGTAGTTGCCTTCCCCGTGCGCGATCGGAATGTTGATCACTTCGCCTTCCGCATAATCGGAAGTGAACGGTGTCGCGTTATTCACGACTTTAAGCAGGGTGGAATGACAACGGAATTTAAGCGAGCGGTTGCGCAGCAGCGCGCCGGGCAGCAGGCCCGCTTCCGTCAGGACTTGAAAACCGTTGCAAATGCCAAGAATATATTTGCCCTGCTCCGCCGCTTTCACCAGAGCCTGGGTTACCGAAGCAAAACGGGCAATCGCGCCGCAGCGCAGATAGTCGCCGTAAGAAAAGCCGCCCGGTACGAGAATGCAGTCGTATTCGGACAAGTCCGTGGCCGTATGCCACACGTAATCGACGGGTTCGCCTACCGTGTCTTCGACCGCCTTGTAGCAATCGATGTCACAGTTCGAACCGGGATATACCAGTACCGCAAATTTCATGGGAAAGTCCTCCTGATCCGTTAGTTCAGCTCAAAGCGGTAATCTTCAATGACCGTATTCGCCAGCAGTTTCTCGCACATTGCTTTCAAACGCTCTTCCGCTTCCGCGCGGTCCGTCGTATCCAGTTCCAGCTCCAAATACTTGCCGACGCGTACTTTGCCGACCTCTTCAAATCCCATCGAGTGCAGTGCGCCTTGAACGGCATTTCCCTGCGGATCCAATACACTTTGCTTAATCGTCACATAGACGGTTGCTTTCATTACGGTTTGTCCTCCCTTGGTATCACGATCGCCGTGTGCTTCCATGCGGCTGTCTGACCGTTCTTGGCATCTTGTTTTTTCAATCTTCTGACTCTTTATCCTTGAAAAAGTTAATCTCCTGAAAAATAAGGCCGATTTATTCTTAAATCGCTGTGCTATAAAGGCGGTTAACCGTCTGTTCTGTCTATCTTTCATGACGAAGATAGTTAACGACCCGATAACCCCCAGCCTGCCTGTCGGCTTGGCCGGACGCCTGCACATCTCTCCCGGCTAACGGACCGCGTACCGATAAGCCTGTACCGGGCTCTGCCTCACTCGACAAAACCCGGCGCAGCTTCTCTTTTACTCGGTTTCTTCCGTTAAACGCTGTAAAATCTCGCGGTATCTGCGGGAAGTTTCCTCCACCACGGAATCCGGAAGCGGATCCGGTGCGCTATTCTTGTCCCAGCCGGAGTTCGCCAGATACGTGCGGACAGGTTCTTTGTCCATCGAATCGATTTCCGTATCCAGCTCGTACTTATCCTTAGCCCAGTAGCGCGAAGAATCCGGTGTGAAAATTTCGTCGATCAGAATCAGCTCGTTGCCGATAAATCCGAATTCGAACTTTGTATCCGCCAAAATGATGCCGCGGTGCTCGCAATACGTATGAGCGAGGGTGTAGAGCATGACGCTTTTGGTCATCAGCTGCTCCGTTACCTTCTCGCCGACCAGCTCGCACATTTGATCGTAGGTGATGTCCTCGTCGTGACCGACATCGTTCTTCGCGGCCGGAGTGAAGATCGGGTGCTCCAGCACCTGGTTTTTGCGTAGCCCCTCCGGAAGCCGGATACCGTTGATCATGCCGGTTTCCTGGTACTGGCGCCAGCCTCCGCCGGTAATATAGCCGCGCACGACGCATTCAACCGGAATGCGGGTCGCTTTTTTGGTGACCATTACACGGTCTTTCAGAAGCGCCGGTTCCGTTACAAGATCCCCCAGGAGCTCGACGTCGCAGTGCACCACGTGATTTTCCATAAAAGGCGTCGTCAGCTCAAACCAGAACTTGCTCAGCGTGTTGAGCACGTTGCCCTTATCCGGCACAGCCGGGTCCAGCACATAGTCGAAAGCGGAGATGCGGTCCGTGACGACGATCAGGAAATGCTCCCCTAAGTCGTACAATTCACGGACTTTGCCTTTGTATACCAAAGGAGCTTTAATGAGATGTTCGGCGGTCGACAATGCGACGGATGCGCCCATGTTTGCGTCCTCCCAAGCAGAAGTTCTGAATTATTTTAAGCCCAGACGGTCAAAAATCGTATCCACATGCTTCAGGTGCCAGCTTGGGTTGAAGCAGTCTTCGATTTCCTCCGCATTCAGCAGCTCGGTGATTGCAGCGGTGTTTTCCACGATTTCGCGGAACGAACGCTGCTCTTCCCAGGCCTGCATGGCGCGAGGTTGTACCGTATCGTAGGCCTGCTCGCGGCTGAAACCCTTGTCGATCAGCTTCGTCATAACGCGGCCGGAGAAAGGTACGCCGTACGTGCTCTGCATGTTGCGCTTCATATTCTCAGGGAACACCGTCAGGTTCTTCACGATGTTACCGAAACGGTTGAGCATATAATTGAGCAGGATCGTCGCATCCGGCAAAATAATGCGCTCGACGGAGGAGTGCGAAATATCGCGCTCGTGCCACAGCGTGACGTTCTCATAAGCGGAAACCATGTGACCGCGGATGACGCGGGACAAACCGGAAATATTCTCCGATCCGATCGGATTCCGTTTGTGAGGCATAGCCGACGAACCTTTTTGTCCTTTGGCGAAAGCTTCCTCCACTTCGCGGAACTCGCTCTTCTGAAGGGCGCGCACCTCTGTCGCGAACTTGTCCAAAGACGTGGCGATAAGGGCGAGTGTGGCCATATATTCCGCATGACGGTCGCGCTGAAGGGTCTGTGTCGAAATCGGAGCCGGGTTCGTACCCAGATGCTCGCACACGTAGCGCTCCACGAAAGGATCGATGTTCGCGTAAGTGCCGACGGCGCCGGAAATCTTACCGTACTGCACACCGTCCGCCGCAAAACGGAAACGCTCCAGGTTCCGTTTCATTTCTTCATACCACAGGGCCATTTTCAGACCGAAGGTAGTCGGCTCGGCATGAACGCCGTGCGTGCGTCCCATCATGGCGGTATGCTTGTGCTCGATCGCTTTGTTTTTAAGAATTCCGATGAAGTTGAGAAGATCTTTTTCAAGAATTTCGTTCGCCTGTTTCAAAAGGTAGCCCAGAGCCGTATCCACAACGTCTGTGGAAGTCAGGCCATAATGCACCCATTTGCGCTCGGGACCGAGCTTCTCGGATACCGCGCGAGTGAAGGCAATCACGTCGTGACGGGTTTCCTGCTCGATTTCATAAATGCGGTCCATATCAAAATCCGCTTTGGCGCGCAGTTCTTTCACGTCTTCCTTAGGAATGACGCCTAGCTCTGCCCAAGCCTCGCAGGAGAGAATTTCAACTTCAAGCCACGCCTTGAATTTGTTTTCTTCCGTCCAAATGTTGACCATTTCTGGCCGGCTGTATCTTTCGATCATCGTTAACCCTCCATCTGTATTTCGATTGGGTTGGAACCCTTTTTTGTGCCTCGGACTTCCGTTCTTGCTCCTGTTCAATGGACTGGCTTGTGAACCTAACTTATAGAATCCCAGATACCGGTGCGTTCCATCCATTCGGCAGCTTTCGCCGTATCGTCCGTAAGAAGGTTAATGTGCCCCATCTTGCGCTTCGTCTTGGCTTCGTCTTTTCCGTACAAATGAAGCTTTGGCGTTACCCCCGAATCGGAGGCCGCGCTTTCCTCGGAACAGAACCACTTCAGCAGAGGTTCCATATGCTCTCCGAGCACATTCACCATCACTACCGGTGTCAACAGTTCCGTAGGACCGAGAGGCAGATTGCAGATAGCCCGTACGTGCTGCTCAAACTGCGAAGTCAGGCAGGCTTCCATCGTATAATGTCCGGAGTTGTGCGGCCTTGGTGCGAGCTCGTTCACGAACAGCTCCCCGTCCTTCGTCAAAAACATCTCAACGGCGATCAACCCGACCGCTTTCATCGACTCCGCGATGCGTATCGCCAGACGTTCGGCTTCCTCTTGAACGGATGCGCTGATCCGAGCCGGCACGATCGACATATGCAAAATATTCTCGACATGGATATTTTCCGCTGCCGGAAAAGCTTTCACCTCTCCGCGGGGACTCCGCGCCGCGATTACCGAAATTTCCTTCTCGAACCGGATGAACTGCTCGAGTACCAGATCCGTACCCGCCCGGCTCAGCTCGGCAAAAGCGTCGGGTATCTCATCCGCCGAGCGGATGACCCACTGGCCTTTGCCGTCGTATCCGCCGGTCGCGGTCTTCAGCACGCAGGGGGTGCCGAATTTGCCGACAGCAACGCGAAGATCCTCTTCGCTGGCAATTTCGGCATATGGGGCCACCCTCACGCCGGCTGCCTCGATCGCACGCTTTTCGCGAAGCCTGTGCTGCGTCGTGTACAGCAAGGCGCTGCCCTGCGGCACATAGGCTTCCTGCGTCAGCAGTTTCGTCACCGCGGCGTCGACATTCTCGAATTCGTACGTGATGACGTCGGACACTCTCGCAAGCTCGCGCGCCGCGTCCACGTCTCCGTACGAAGCCTGGATCTGCCGGTCGGCCACTTGTCCGCACGGCGAGTCTGCGCCCGGTTCGAGTGTAACGAACCGGTAGCCCATGTTTCGGCCCGCAAGCGCCAGCATGCGGCCGAGCTGGCCGCCGCCCAGCACACCGATGGTGCTTCCGGGCGGGATGACTCTGTGCTGCATGGAAGATGTGCCCGCAGCCGCGGCAGTGGCGTCCTGCACCGCTGTCTCAGCTTTGGATTCTTTCCCTGTCTCAGCTTGGGGTGCCTGGACAGAAGTAGACTGGGTCGGCAGGGACGTTGGACCATTAGTTCCAAAGTTAGAGCCATCCGTCTGTCCTGCTCGGTTTAAACCTTCGCTGTTAGTTAAGCTCCCGTTCAGCTTGCCCTTTGCTGTTTCTTCTCCGCTGTTTTTCGCTGTCATTCAAGCTCACTCGCTTCCAACACTTGTGCTTTGATGCGTTCGCGGCGCTCACGCACTTTATTTTGAAGCTCGGGCTCGAATGCTCCAAAAATTTGCGCCGCCAGCAGTCCGGCATTCGCGGCTCCTGCCTCTCCGATCGCTACGGTAGCCACGGGAATACCCGCCGGCATCTGTACGATCGAGAGAAGGGAATCCAGCCCGTTCAGCGCTCTGCTTTTAACGGGAACCCCGATAACCGGCAACTCCGTCTTCGCTGCCACCATGCCCGGCAGATGAGCGGCGCCCCCTGCTCCCGCGATAATGACTCGCAGTCCGCGCTCAGCAGCCTGCTCGGCATATTGGAACATCAAGTCCGGTGTACGGTGTGCCGACACGACTTTTTTCTCATAAGGGATGCCGAATTCGTCCAGCACATCGCAAGCATGCTTCATCGTTTCCCAATCCGATTTACTTCCCATAATGACTCCAACTCGTGCTGACATCTCCGTAACCCGCCTTTACTATCATATTGGTAACCACTTTAAATAGAAAGCCCCAAGCCTCAGCTTTTCATCCCCGGACGCAAAAAAAGCCCAGAGATAGATTGCTTCCTTCTATCTGCCGGACTGCAAGAGACACAAACATAAGGCACCCCCGTCTGGGATCCCCTCGCTTCGCTCTCGTAGTCCAAAACTTTACGGCTTTTGGGTAGAAACTTTCGGGCCATATCCCCGATGATTATACGAGATTGTAAACATCTATATTTACGTGTTTTGTCAGGTATTGTCGCTCCTCTAGTGTACCAGTTACCTTTTTGCCTGTCAAACGAAATACGAACATTCAATTCATGAAAAAGAAGTAAAGTTCGCTTTCTGTTCTTAAAAGCCTTCTGAAAGGCTATTCAAAACCGTTTTCCTTAAACAGTTTAGTGAAAAAGCATGCTTATTTATCCTTAAATTTACAGGCCGCAACTCTTTAATATACGCTTTTTTTATAAGTCCTCGATCTTGCGAAAACAATTTCTTATTTCATTCGACTTCTTTCAACAATTGGCTTACACTTTCTGTTTACAGGACCACCAGTTTTAAATAAAACACATCAAGCAGTCATTAAGTAGAGATCTTTTTAAGAAAAGGGACCTTTGATTTGTAAAAAGTAGAACAAACCAAAAAGAGCCCTCTTGAACGGTTACGTTCAAAAGGACTCTCATTTGCTTGGCAACGTCCTACTCTCCCAGGACCCTTCGGTCCAAGTACCATCGGCGCTGGAAGGCTTAACGGTCGTGTTCGGGATGGGTACGCGTGG
>NZ_KE150412.1:2149822-2154566 GCF_000411255.1 Paenibacillus sp. HGH0039
ATTTGCTTGGCAACGTCCTACTCTCCCAGGACCCTTCGGTCCAAGTACCATCGGCGCTGGAAGGCTTAACGGTCGTGTTCGGGATGGGTACGCGTGGTTCCCTTCCGCCATCGTCACCAAACAGGTGTCTATTCAGACACACCAGGGTTGCTCCCTGAAAACTAGCAGCGAAACGTGCAGTCGATCCATCCAAAGATCTTGTGGTGCATATGTGTCATATGCTCTCGATGCGGTCTTTTCCTTCGGAAAAAACCTTGTGGTTAAGCCCTCGACCGATTAGTATTGGTCAGCTCCACACATTGCTGTGCTTCCACCTCCAACCTATCTACCTCGTCGTCTTCAAGGGGTCTTACTAATTGGGAAATCTCATCTTGAGGGGGGCTTCACGCTTAGATGCTTTCAGCGCTTATCCCTTCCGTACATAGCTACCCAGCGATGCCTCTGGCGAGACAACTGGTACACCAGCGGTACGTCCATCCCGGTCCTCTCGTACTAAGGACAGCTCCTCTCAAATTTCCTGCGCCCGCGACAGATAGGGACCGAACTGTCTCACGACGTTCTGAACCCAGCTCGCGTACCGCTTTAATGGGCGAACAGCCCAACCCTTGGGACCTACTTCAGCCCCAGGATGCGATGAGCCGACATCGAGGTGCCAAACCTCCCCGTCGATGTGGACTCTTGGGGGAGATAAGCCTGTTATCCCCAGGGTAGCTTTTATCCGTTGAGCGATGGCCCTTCCATGCGGTACCACCGGATCACTAAGCCCGACTTTCGTCCCTGCTCGACCTGTATGTCTCGCAGTCAAGCTCCCTTATGCCTTTGCACTCTTCGAATGATTTCCAACCATTCTGAGGGAACCTTGGGGCGCCTCCGTTACTCTTTAGGAGGCGACCGCCCCAGTCAAACTGCCCACCTGACACGGTCCCTCTACCGGATCACGGTAGTAGGTTAGAACTCCGATACGATCAGGGTGGTATCCCAACGGCGCCTCCACCCAAGCTGGCGCTCAGGCTTCAAAGGCTCCCACCTATCCTGTACAGATCGTACCAAAGTCCAATATCAAGCTGCAGTAAAGCTCCATGGGGTCTTTCCGTCTTGTCGCGGGTAACCTGCATCTTCACAGGTATTAAAATTTCACCGGATCTCTCGTTGAGACAGCGCCCAAGTCGTTACGCCATTCGTGCGGGTCAGAATTTACCTGACAAGGAATTTCGCTACCTTAGGACCGTTATAGTTACGGCCGCCGTTTACTGGGGCTTCGGTTCACAGCTTCGGGTTACCCCTAACCGCTCCCCTTAACCTTCCAGCACCGGGCAGGCGTCAGCCCATATACTTCGCCTTGCGGCTTCGCATAGACCTGTGTTTTTGCTAAACAGTCGCTTGGGCCTTTTCACTGCGGCCCCCTCGTGCTATTCACACTACCGGGGCACCCCTTCTCCCGAAGTTACGGGGTCATTTTGCCGAGTTCCTTAACGAGAGTTCTTCCGCGCGCCTTAGAATTCTCTTCTCGCCCACCTGTGTCGGTTTGCGGTACGGGCACCTTCGCCTGGCTAGAAGCTTTTCTCGGCAGTGTGAGATCAAGACCTTCGCTACTGTAATTTTCGCTCCCCATCACAGCCCAGCCTTCACGATGTGCGGATTTGCCTACACATCAGCCTCACTGCTTGGACGGACATCCATCAGTCCGCGTCCCTACCCTGCTGCGTCACTCCATTGCTCGTAACGGCTTACGGTGGTACAGGAATTTCAACCTGTTGTCCTTCGACTACGCCTTTCGGCCTCGCCTTAGGTCCCGACTTACCCTGAGCGGACGAACCTTCCTCAGGAACCCTTAGGCTTTCGGCGGATCAGATTCTCACTGATCTTTTCGTTACTCATACCGGCATTCTCACTTCTGTACAGTCCAGCAGTCCTCACGATCTACCTTCGCTCCGTACAGAACGCTCCCCTACCCATGCGCAAATTCATGCGCAAGTCATAGCTTCGGTGGTGTGTTTAGCCCCGTTACATTTTCGGCGCAGAGTCACTCGACCAGTGAGCTATTACGCACTCTTTAAATGGTGGCTGCTTCTAAGCCAACATCCTGGTTGTCTGTGCAACTCCACATCCTTTCCCACTTAACACACACTTGGGGACCTTAGCTGATGATCTGGGCTGTTTCCCTCTTGACAATGGATCTTAGCACTCACTGTCTGACTCCCGGGGTAATGTCTGTGGCATTCAGAGTTTGACTGGACTTGGTAACCCTTGGCGGGCCCCGCACCCAATCAGTGCTTTACCTCCACGACACATCCCCCGAGGCTAGCCCTAAAGCTATTTCGGGGAGAACCAGCTATCTCCGAGTTCGATTGGAATTTCTCCGCTACCCCCACCTCATCCCCGAATTTTTCAACATTCGTGGGTTCGGGCCTCCAGTGCGTGTTACCGCACCTTCACCCTGGACAGGGGTAGATCACACGGTTTCGGGTCTACGCCTGCATACTCATTCGCCCTATTCAGACTCGCTTTCGCTGCGGCTCCGCCTCTTCAGCTTAACCTCGCATGCAAACGTAACTCGCCGGTTCATTCTACAAAAGGCACGCCATCACCCATTAACGGGCTCTGACTTCTTGTAGGCACACGGTTTCAGGTTCTTTTTCACTCCCCTCCCGGGGTGCTTTTCACCTTTCCCTCACGGTACTGCTTCACTATCGGTCGCTAGGGAGTATTTAGCCTTGGCAGATGGTCCTGCCGGATTCCGACGGGGTTTCACGTGTCCCGCCGTACTCAGGATCCGTCTAGGCATACGTTCACTTTCGGCTACAGGGCTGTTACCTCTTTTAGCGGACCTTTCCAGATCACTTCACCTAATGAACTTTTGCCACATTGACGTCCTACAACCCCAAGGAGCAAGCTCCTTGGTTTGGGCTAATCCGCGTTCGCTCGCCGCTACTGACGGAATCACTATTGTTTTCTTTTCCTCCAGGTACTTAGATGTTTCAGTTCCCTGGGTGTGCCTCCAATGCAGCTATGTATTCACTGCATGGTAACTGCGCATTACCACAGCTGGGTTCCCCCATTCGGACATCCCCGGATCAAAGCCTGCTTACGGCTCCCCGAGGCATTTCGTCGTTCGCCACGTCCTTCTTCGGCTCCTAGCGCCTAGGCATCCTCCGTGTGCCCTTATTAGCTTGACCAAACGCTCCGTTATATCCTGACTCGTGCTAGTAAGCTGCGCTTACCAAATCACTTCTCAGCATATAACCTCGCTTTACATCAAGACCAAAAGGTTTGGATGATTCTAGTTACATGTTTCGCTATCTAGTTTTCAAGGATCAACGTTTGAAAAGAGAAAAATTCTCCTTTCAAAACTGACAACGAGTGATTGAAGGTTTGAAGGCATTGCCTTCTTGACTGGGTCCGTTTCAGGACCCGAGTCTCCATAGAAAGGAGGTGATCCAGCCGCACCTTCCGATACGGCTACCTTGTTACGACTTCACCCCAATCATCTACCCCACCTTCGGCGGCTGGCCCCTTGCGGTTACCTCACCGACTTCGGGTGTTGTAAACTCTCGTGGTGTGACGGGCGGTGTGTACAAGACCCGGGAACGTATTCACCGCGGCATGCTGATCCGCGATTACTAGCAATTCCGACTTCATGCAGGCGAGTTGCAGCCTGCAATCCGAACTGAGACCGGCTTTTCTAGGATTGGCTCCAGATCGCTCCTTCGCTTCCCGTTGTACCGGCCATTGTAGTACGTGTGTAGCCCAGGTCATAAGGGGCATGATGATTTGACGTCATCCCCGCCTTCCTCCGGTTTGTCACCGGCAGTCAACTTAGAGTGCCCAGCCTAACCTGCTGGCAACTAAGTTCAAGGGTTGCGCTCGTTGCGGGACTTAACCCAACATCTCACGACACGAGCTGACGACAACCATGCACCACCTGTCACCTCTGTCCCGAAGGAAAGGCTTATCTCTAAGCCGGTCAGAGGGATGTCAAGACCTGGTAAGGTTCTTCGCGTTGCTTCGAATTAAACCACATACTCCACTGCTTGTGCGGGTCCCCGTCAATTCCTTTGAGTTTCACTCTTGCGAGCGTACTCCCCAGGCGGCATGCTTACTGTGTTAACTTCGGCACCAAGGGTATCGAAACCCCTAACACCTAGCATGCATCGTTTACGGCGTGGACTACCAGGGTATCTAATCCTGTTTGCTCCCCACGCTTTCGCGCCTCAGCGTCAGTTACAGGCCAGAAAGTCGCCTTCGCCACTGGTGTTCCTCCACATCTCTACGCATTTCACCGCTACACGTGGAATTCCACTTTCCTCTCCTGCACTCCAGTCTCCCAGTTTCCGGTGCGAACCGAGGTTGAGCCTCGGGATTAAACACCAGACTTAAAAAACCGCCTGCGCGCGCTTTACGCCCAATAATTCCGGACAACGCTTGCCCCCTACGTATTACCGCGGCTGCTGGCACGTAGTTAGCCGGGGCTTTCTTCTCAGGTACCGTCACCCAAAGAGCAGTTACTCTCCTTGGCGTTCTTCCCTGGCAACAGAGCTTTACGATCCGAAAACCTTCATCACTCACGCGGCGTTGCTCCGTCAGACTTGCGTCCATTGCGGAAGATTCCCTACTGCTGCCTCCCGTAGGAGTCTGGGCCGTGTCTCAGTCCCAGTGTGGCCGTTCACCCTCTCAGGTCGGCTACGCATCGTCGCCTTGGTGAGCCGTTACCTCACCAACTAGCTAATGCGCCGCAGGCCCATCC
>NZ_KE150412.1:2154941-2280299 GCF_000411255.1 Paenibacillus sp. HGH0039
CTTGAGACGCTTCAATCACTCGTTGTTCAGTTTTCAAAGGACAATCTTGTAAGACCTTACGGCCTTTGTCATTAGCGCTTGTCTCAGCGACAACTTTTATACTATAACACAGTCGCGCTCAGTTATGCAAGCTTTTTTTGAATTTCTTTTTTCGCGGCATGTTTCGTTGTTGCCGGCAAGAAGTAACTTTACCAGCATCCGACGTCTTTTGCAACAACCATTTTGTGGAAGCGGAAAAGAGCCGTGTTCCAGACTCTTTTCTCTGCCTCTTTTTACTGGCAATTGTGTAACCTTAATGTCTAATGAGTACCGTTAGAGCCGAAATCATCGTAGCTTGAAAGATCTCCATGATAAAAAACGACGTCTCCGTCCATCACCGGGAATGATTGCCCCTTGGTATCGGTAACGCTCCCCGTGCCACCCTCCATCTGCCACTGGTTATTCAACGGGCCGTGGATATATTGCAAATATGCCCTGTTCACGTCTCCTCCCCGAATGCTTTCAATATTGAAATTCACGACGATGTAGCCATTCCGCAAAAAGACAGGTGACCCGTCGTCGAGCGTTTGTTTCCGGCCATAGACGGCGAGGTCGGTTCCTTTCGGTACGGCATAGACCGCTGCAGGCAGGCTGTACTCCCCATACCATTTTTGATCGGAAGCGAGGGCCCTGGCTCTATCAACTCCAGCCGGAATGTTTTGCGTCTCCCTAATAAAAGTCCGCACTTGCTGGGGCAAAATGAGCCAATGATAAGTCCCCACCCAGGTCGGCTTGGCCGCTTTCTTTATATAGTCGGCCGTAAATGCCGCCCGGTTCGTGAAGGAACCCGGAGCCTGATCGAAAAGATACCTCGCCGTCTGCTCCAGCTCCAGCGCGCTCAAATTGCGAAGCCGGTCGTTTAATACGACAAAACGCTTTTCCTGGTCCTGCGGGGAACCGATACGGACAAAAGGCTTGTTATCGGCATGATAATACAAATCAACGGGCTGTCTTTTGCCGTCTTCATTAGAGATGAAATAGAACGTAGGCGTAATCCGCACACCATCCTCCGAACCGAACATATTGCCTTTGGTCTTGAGATCAAACTTAATATGATAGCCTGTTTTGACCGAAATGTTCTTATATCCCTCTTCGGGGTGGCTTCCCGGATGAATCGGAAGGATGAAGGGATAGCCTGTCGGCCGCGGTTGACCGTCGATACCTTTTTCCCCTATCCAATATTTCGTTCCGGTGTGTGCTGCACTGCCTTTAGCCGTACGAAATACGTTTTCCCAATTATAATCTGCGATGTCCGTCACTTTAAAATCATAGAGACGTCCGATCACATCGACCGGAACCGTATCAGTGGCAACATGATTGATCAAGGTTAGGTTAGCCTGCGGTTCTGTCGTAAACGATACCGGAGCATTTTCCGCAATAGAGCGAAAAAGAACACTATAAGGACCTTCGTCGACCCATACAGGCATATAAAACGTCGCAGACAATTGCCCTACCGGAATGTCAATCCACGTATGCTTCGGTATGAATTTCATAGATGCGTCGTAAGTGTCAAACGGGAACCACACTTGTTTCTGCCTGGTGTACTTAGCATAATCACGAATTCCGTAACCCGGGATGCCGCGGTGCGGACCCGTTGTGGGTAGAGTTACGCTAAAAGGACGGTCAAGGATCAGCGCGGAGCGGTCGTAGGCAGGGGACGTTTTCTGATTATGCGCCTGATCGTCGGAAACCGAAGGCACCATAATGACCGGCGTGTGAACCGTGACGGGATTGATTCCGGGGATGTCGAAGGTTCTGTCCGCTCCTCCTTTAATATTCCCCGGGAGAAGCGTGTACGCGATTGTTCCCGTTGTGGGCTGGGCCTGCCGATTGGCCAGTGTTTTGCTGATCATGTAGCCGGTCCCGTAAAAAGTATCCGCACCAAGCCTGGCAGGCTGCGGAATAGGCTTGGGCAGTGGAGCCGCGGCGTCGTGAATCCGGTTGTCCATAAGCGTGACCCCGTCGAACACCAGAAGATCGTTGCTCACTTTGTTAGCGCCGACCGCAGCTTCCGCAGCAGCTTGAAACAAGCCGGTCTCGTTCATAGGCGGGCCTCCGCCGGTACCCAAGTTTACGGAATTGCAGTTCGAGGGTTGTACGTGAGAAGATACGTCGCCTTTACTTGTGCTCGTTACAACAGGAGGCGTGTAATTGTTAGCGTCCAAAGTAACCGAACCGCCATACCCGCCAAGAGCATAGTTGCTGAGTCGCGCCTTCCCTGGCCGGTAAATTTCCAAATTATCGATTTGCCAGTAGTCGTAAGGACGCTTGACGGTCATCGTTTGAGTAACTGTCTGGCTCATGGGAATCGGAACACCGGGCGGAGGAACGGGAACGGTCCATACATACGTTTTGGTGACGGGGATGCTGTAGGTGACCTCTCCGGTCATGTTGGTGAATTTGTTTTGAAAGAGGTAGTGGAGGCTTTGTACATTGGCGTAAAGGCTTTCGGAAGTGGGGATGCCTTCGAGGACGTTAAAGGTTTCGGCACCGCGCCTGTCGGCACGCAGTATTGCGCTTGCTTGGGGGTCCATGGAGTAGCCGCTTTGCGTGAGGCCTTTAGCCGGCGGATTGATCACCGGACTGCATCCGTTGGTTCCTCCGGGAGGCTGGGGATTTCCCGTACCGGGGTTTCCTCCGCCTGAGGAGCCGCAATCTTTGACCGTCAGCGTGACCGATTTCTTCTCGTCCAGATGCTGAAGATCATCTTTGAAATGAGCCGTGATTTCCGTTGCTCCTGCTGCTTTCAGGGTGATTTTGCCGGTTTGGTCAATGACTGCGATGGAGGGATTGGAACTGGTCCAAGTAAGTTTATCGTGTTTTTGGAGGGGCCAGGAGGTGCCGTCCGGCTTAGTCAATATGGCTTCCGCCTGCTGTGGAGAGGAGTCGGAGGTGCAGAATTCGGGCTTCGGGAGATTGATGACAAGGCCGGGGTCTGTTGTAACCGTAATTTCAGCAACATCCGAGATGCGGTAATCGCCGTTATCCCAAGTAGCTCTTACCTTAACCTTGCCGGCCTTCTTTCCTTGAACTTGTCCGGAGGCATTCACAGTCGCGATGGTTTCGTCCTCGGATTTCCACGTGGTTTCGGTTGTTCGGGTGGCAACGTCATATTCCTTTCCCCAGTCATTCGCTCCCCAGTCTTTTGTTTTGACGTTTGCCTGGAGCTGAACTTTCTGACCCACGGAAATGGACGAGTCGGGTACTACGGTGATTTCTTTTTCCTCGTAGATGTCTCCTGCCCAGGTGATATCGACTGGGGTTTCGTACATGACCACTACTTTCGAGCAGCCATTCGGTCTCTTCATAAATTCTTTGTAATCCGATTCGATATAATCCATACCTGTATAGGTATTTAACAAAGCGTAACTATCGTTGATTATGTCGGGTTTTGATCCCGGAACGACGGGTTCATATGAAAATGCATCATGATATGTAACTTCATACAATCGAACTTTATCAACTTTATCCCTTGGAATCGTCCTTCCGTTATACTCCCATGTTTGTGCTTTCCACTTCGATAAGTTTATATCATCTTCCATGGATGATTTTATTGGGAAAGGACTGTCACAAACTCTATTCCACTCCACATCTTTTTGTTTCGTACCGTTTGAATAGTCGGCTCGGAATTTCCCGTTATCCAATTGGTACCAATATACTCCCGGATTAGCGGTCACACTTCCCGAAAGTGCTATTTTAGTTTTAGAACTCTTTGACGATTTAGGGGGTTCTAAGGCCCTTACAGTTTGGGTAGTCCAACATAAAATCAAAAGCAATTGCAGTCCAATTATAGAAATAATTCTTATTAATTTTAGCTTCATCGTCACTTCTACTTTTCCCTTTCTTATTGTGATAAATATATCATTATAAAATCTTTATTATCTGCTGTTATGCTATAAGAAAGAGATGGTCGATTTTCAGGTAAAGTTGTTTGTAGCACTTGTGAAACCCAGAAAAACTCATCTTTGCTGCTATTAAGAAGTTCATTGTTATTTCGGTTGGACAAAGTCTTTAACCCAAATCGAGTAACGTTGTCTCCAAGTAACCTTGTAGATGATGTGATTCCATTCCCCATCGAATTCCCTAATTCTAAATTCGTTAAATCTTTAACACTGGATTGAACCGCAATTTCACTATACAAAATATACTTACCTCTCTGATACTTCTCGACATTTTCATGAAACATAGGCTTATAAATGCTGACGTTGCTGTCATTATCGGAATCCACAGCGATTACGCGGTTGATTTTCATTGTCCCGATGCCGCCTCGGAGAGAAATACTTTTGCCTCTTATAAAAGAAAAGTCACGAACTACGCCGTTATAATCCATCCCATACTTATACTTCGTTATAGTCGTCAAATTAGACCCTGTCAGCCCAACCTCTCTAAGCTCGTTAAGCCCCTTGTATTGTTCGGCTTTGTTGCCTTCCACCTCCATAAAACGCATCAAAATGGCGGAGACTTCCGCCCTTGTGGTCGCTTGGGCAAGCCGGAACGTGCTGTCTTCAAACCCGTCTACGATACCGGTCCCCTTTACGAGCGCCACATAAGGAATCTGGTCGCTGACAATACCTCCCTCGTAGGTTTCGGGAGTCGGCAGCAGGGTCCCCTTCGTGTCCTCCAACGCCTGTTTAAAGCTTGGTTCCGATTGGGCGAGGCCCGATGAAATCCATTTGATCATTTCGTAGCGCGTCAGCTCCCGGTCGGGTGAAAAGCCGTCCTTATAGTCGCTCTGGTCTATAAAGCCGAGAACAGCAAGCTTGTTCACCTCCGCTTGGCTCCAGTGGTTTTGCAAGCCGGAAAGGGAGTTCTCTGCCGCCGTGGTGTCCGTTTTCTGCTTTGTAGCGCGGTTCAACATAGCCGCGAATTCGGCACGCGTAATTTTGCCGTCCGGGTGAAAGGTGCCGTCGCTGTACCCTTGTATCAGGTTAAGCTCGGCTGCCTTGCGGATAAGCGATTCAGCCCAGTGCCCCCCTACATCGCTAGAAGACCGGACCGGAACAACTGCGGCAATCTCTGTCGTAAGGCCATCTGCTTTGGCATCCTCATGCAGGAGTAAAGCGGCCGTCCCAAATAAAAGGGCAGCTCCCCAAATACTTTTGTTTTTTCTGAGAAAAACCATTAAAAAACCTCCTTTTCACACGTTAAATAGTAGAAGCAGGCACAGCAAATAAACATAGAGAGTAAACCAAATAGCTTTGATTGGCACAGCAATGGAAGAGATAAAAATGACACGAAAGGAGTTAGAGGGACGAGCGGGAGGGGGAATGAGGAAAAACAAAGGCACAAAACCTAGTATATACGATCTATAAAATTTTGGAAATAGTGAAAATAAAATCAAGTAAATGACCACAAAAAAACCGGCCAGTCGGATTTAATCCGAGGCCGGTCCGGGACTTTTCAAACCATTAACCGCTCACGCCGATAAACACGTAGCGCGCGATAACGAGGACGAACAATACCCACATGAGCCAATGAATGCTGTGTTTCTTTTCAACGCGGCTGCTCAACTGAGAAATAACCGCCAGAATGACATAACCTACGATACCAAGAGAAATACCGTTGGCAATGCTGTAAGTGAACGGCATGAACGTGATGGTCAGGAACGCCGGAATCCCGATCACGAGATCCTGGAAGTCGATGTCACGCACCGACTGCATCATCAGAACGCCTACGACGATCAAGGCCGCGCCTGTCGCGGAACCCGGAATCAAAGCGATAATCGGAGCGAAGAACAGAGCGAGAATGAACAGGATGCCCGTTGTGAGCGAAGTCAGACCGGTACGGCCGCCTTCCGCAACACCGGCGGAGCTTTCCACATAAGCGGTTACGGTGCTGGTACCCAGCATGGCGCCGCCGCTCACCGCAAAAGCATCGACGAACATCGCTTTACCGACGCGTTTGTTGCCTTCTTCTTTGTTTTTCATGATGCCGGCACGGTTAGCCGTACCTACAAGCGTACCGAACGTGTCGAACATTTCGACGAAGGTAAAGGTCACGATGACCGATACGATGCCTACGCCCATAATACCGGCAAAATCAAACTCCCAGAAGTTAAGCTGGCCGAGATCCGGGATCCAAGGCGTCTGGGGATTGTTCAGCGAGCTCAGGTCAACGTATCCCATCAGAAGAGCGATAATCGTCGTGCCCAAAATACCGAACAAAATCGCACCGCGTACACGGAGCACCATCAGAATGGAAATCAGGACGAGGCCGATCAAAGCCATAATCACGTCCGGGCTTTTAAAGCTGCCCAGTTCAATAACGGTTTCGAAGCCCTTAAGCGGTGTAAACTGGCCTTTCGGAATATCGTTAACAGTTTCAGCCGCAATTGTCATAAGGCCGGTATTTTTCAACCCCACGATGGTGATAAAAAGACCGATCCCCACCGTAATCGCGTGCTTGATTCCGTCCGGAATCGCGACGAGCAGCATCTGCCGCAGTCTTGTAATGGTCAGAATGATAAAAATGATCCCCGAGATAAAGACGGCGGTCAGAGCCATCTGCCAAGTAATCGGGTTGTTGGTGGAAGCGGTGGATACCACGACAGTCGCAAAGTACGCGTTAAGTCCCATACCCGGCGCCAGAGCGACCGGAAAGTTCACGAACAGACCCATGGCGATGGTAAAAATACCGGCGGCCAGAGCCGTCGCGAGAAATACGGGATACCACTCCATGCCTGTTTTGCCGAAAGCGGTCAAGATGTTCGGGTTAATCACCAGCACGTAAGCCATAGCCATAAACGTGGTGATACCCGCCATAATTTCGGTCCGTACGTTTGAGCCGTTTTCCTTTAATCTAAAAAAACGATCCATTGCAACGAAATCCCCCTTAAATTGGATGAGAACAACAAAAAGCCCGGGCGACGTTTTATCACCTGGGCCGGTTGCAAGAAAGAGCGGCTCCCACGGTCATCGGTCACTTCCTTTGGAAATAAACTTCCCTAATTTGCCGGAGCAAATTCGCGATCGTCCATTTCAAAAAGAGGCGCCAAAGGCCGCTGGGCTGCACGTTCTTTTCGTAGCCAGATCATTACGGTGACCTCGTAGAAACTTCCGGGCCAATCCCCGGAATTATACGAAAAGCATTCAATTTTGTTATTCTTCTTCATTCTAGTAAGCGAATCGGATCTTGTCAATACGGAATAACGAATATTTAACTGGCAAAAAAGAGTTAATGTTCGGGATTTTTTCCATGTAAGGCGGAGAGGAACGGAGACGATAAAAAAAGGCCGGAGCCCTTTCGGTAAGGGTCCCAGCCTTGCTCTTTTTGTGCTATTCCCACTCGATTGTTGCAGGCGGCTTCGACGTCACATCGTAGACGATACGGTTGACGTTATCCACTTCGTTGACGATCCGTACAGAGATTTTCTCCAGGACATCCCAAGGAATACGCGCCCAGTCGGCCGTCATGCCGTCGATGGATGTAACGGCACGGATGCCTACTGTGTAAGAGTAGGTCCGGGCATCGCCCATAACACCCACGCTCTTCATGTTAGGAAGAGCCGTGAAGTACTGCCAGATCTCGCGGTCGAGACCGGCTTTGGCGATCTCATCGCGAAGGATCGCGTCGGAATCACGGACGATTTTCAGCTTCTCTTCCGTTACTTCGCCGAGAACACGGATCGCAAGACCCGGGCCCGGGAACGGCTGACGCCAAACGATGGCGCCCGGAAGGCCGCATTCTTCGCCGACTTTGCGCACTTCGTCCTTGAAGAGCGCCTTAAGAGGCTCGACAAGCTGGAACTTCATGTCTTCGGGAAGTCCGCCTACGTTGTGGTGAGATTTGATTGTGTGAGCCGTTGCCGTGCCGCTCTCGACAATATCCGTGTACAGCGTACCCTGAGCGAGGAAAGCGAAATCGCCCAACTGTTCGGATTCTTCTTCGAAGACGCGGATAAACTCGTTGCCGATAATTTTACGCTTCTGCTCCGGATCGCTCACTCCGGCCAGTTTGCCGAGGAAGCGGTCGCGTGCGTCGATTTTGACTACGTGCATATCGAATTTGCCTACAAAGGTCTCCATCACGCTCTCGGCTTCGTCCTTACGGAGCAGGCCGTGGTCGATGAACATGCAGGTCAGCTGATCTCCGATTGCTTTGTGGATCAAAATGGCCACAACGGAAGAATCTACGCCGCCGCTGAGTGCGCACAGCACTTTACGGTCGCCGACTTGTTCGCGGATATCGCGGATCGTATCTTCGATGAAGCTTTCCATGCTCCAGTCGCCGGTACAGCCGCAAATATCGAAAATGAAGTTGCGGATCATTTCGTTGCCTTGCGCCGAGTGGCGGACTTCCGGGTGGAATTGGACGGCCACAATGTTTTTATCCGGGTGGCTCATCGCCGCGATCGGGCACGTTTCCGTGCTTGCGTCAAGAACGAATCCTTCCGGCAGATCGCAGACATGGTCCCCGTGACTCATCCAGACCACTTGCTTGGAATCCAGATTCTTCGCAAGACGGCTGTGAGACTGGAATTCAACTTCCGATTTGCCGTATTCGCGCGTAACGGCGCGCTCTACTTTACCGTTCAGCTGGTGCGCGATCATCTGCATGCCGTAGCAAATGCCCATGATCGGAATGCCGAGATCGTACACACCAGGGTCTACGACCGGAGAACCTTCTCCGTATACGCTGACAGGTCCGCCCGAGAAAACGATCCCTTTCGGGTTCAATTCGCGGATTTTGTCCGCTGAAGTATTGTAAGGGAGCAATTCGCTGTAAACGCCAAGGTCGCGAATGCGTCTGGCGATCAGCTGATTGTACTGCCCGCCGAAGTCTAAAACGACAATCAATTCGTGTGATTTTTGGATATCCATGGTCCGCCTCCTAGTATAATCTTGATCATTATATATAACAAAGGCGGATGAATCAAGGCATACCCTAGCCTTCGATCCGCTTCCAAAGCTCCAAAATGCGCCCTTTGCCGATAATCCCGGCGCCGCTGCAGTCATAGCGGACTTCCTCGTACAAAGCGGCAAATTCCTCCAGCGCCCGTCGCCGGCGGGGATCAAGTCCAGCGAGTCCCGCGACGTACTCGCGCAGCGTCTGCTGCGGGGCTAGGCGGCCGTGGCTGCGGAACACTTTCAGCCACAGCCGCTCCATCAGCGCCGTGCTGCCTGTGCCGCGGCGGAGCGCCGCGCTTTTGCGCAGCGGCGCCTTGGATGCGCGGCGCGGCCGGAAGCGCTGCAGCAGCCAGGCCGCGCCCAGCAGAGCGAGCAGCGCGGCCAAACCCCGGACGGCCGGCGAATCGGCCGCCCGGGCAAGTGCGGGCAGCAGCTCCGCTGCCCAAGGGCCGGCCGTGTCCGCAGGGGCCGTCTCCTCTTCCGGCGAGGAGACGGCTGCGGGCACGGCCCCGGCTCCGGCGCCGGACGGAGCCGCGAAGCCGGGCGTCGGCTCAAACGCGAGCCAGCCGGCGCCCGGGATGTACGCTTCGGCCCACGAGTGGGCGTCGCGGCTGCGGACGGTTACCGCCAGGCTGCCGTCCGGGCCGCGTTCGCCCGCTTCGCCGGGGGCGAAGCCTTTGACCCAGCGGGCGGGAATGCCCGCCGCGCGCAGCATCACGACCATAGCCGACGAGAAATGGTCGCAGTACCCCAGCTTGTCGACGAACAGGAAGTGGTCGACAAAGTCTTCGCCGGCGGCCGGGAGCGTCGGCTTGTCCATGCTGTAGCGGTACTCCGTGCGGAGGTACCGCTCCAGGGCGAGCGCCGCCGCGAGGCGGTCCTGTCCGCTGCCGGCGGTCACGCGCTCCGCAAGGTCGCGGACGCGCTGCGGCAGCCGGTCCGGGAGCTGGAGGTACGCGCCGAGCTCGGCAGGCTCCGGCTCGGCATGCGCAGCTGGAGCCTGCGTGTTCCGCCCGGGGCTCCCGGCTTCCGCGCCTACGGTTTCACTACGGCTGCCGTTGCCTCCTGCAGCGGAAATAGGGATATCAGCCGCCGCATTTACTTCGCTGCTGTCAGCTGTGCCGGATTGTTCGCCCGCGCTTCCCGTACGGTCGGCATTTGCGCCATTCGCCTCGGGTCCGGGTCTGCTGACGGAACCCGCGTTTGTTTCGCTGCCGCTTACAGTGTCAGAATGCTCGCCTGCGCTTCCCCTGCCGCTGACGTTTGTGCCGCCGGCTCCCGGGCTGCCATTCGCTGCGCCAGAGTAGTCATCTGTGGTTCCCGTACCACTAGCGTTTCCACCCCTATTACTTGAACCGGAACCGCCTCCTGCGGTCCCCATACCGCTGGCATTTTTGTCCACGGCCCTATTCCCTCTACCATCTCCGCCATTTCCCGCTCCAAGTCCGCTGCTGCGCAGCCCGCTTCTGATCTCGGCGTCGCTCACCGGCATAAACGTGGACGCTTGCGGACCCGGATCGGGCATGGACCAGCCGCTGCCGAATGCAAACGGCTTAACCGTCACACGGTAGGATTGCAGCGGATCATCCGTCACGGGAAGGGCAACTTTCCCGCTTTCGTTGTTCAGCCAGAGGGTCTCCGGCTTAACGGATTGGCCGGAAATATTTTTGGCTTCTTCCAGCTTCAACACTTCACCTCCGGCAAACAGCTGCATCCCCAGCTGCCCCGAAATCCCTGTAACCTCCTGGGTGTAGGGGCCTTTCACGGCTGCTGCATCAGAGGCTTTGCGATCGGCCGAAGCCGTGTTACTTCCCTCCGCAGGCTGTCCGTTATCGGCGGCCGCTCCGGCTTTAGCCTCTGCGGGCGACGCGCCGCCCGTAGAAAACGCATCTCTCCCCGCCGACTCCGTCTGCCCCGGCAAAGCCGGGAATGCCGGACGGAGTGTGCCGGAAGGCTGGGACCAGCCGCGCCCGTCATAGACGCTCTTGGCTTCCCCGCGCCAATACGCGAGAACCGGCGTCCGGGCGGTAAACACAACCCTGTTGTCTGAAATCAGCGCACCGCCCAGCACGGAATCATCGGTTCCGTATCCCGAAATTCTCAGGGAGGAGGATGAGCCGTTTGCCTGGTCGGCGCCTGAGCCCGTATGTCCGCGCGTAAGCGCAGCCCACTTGTCTGCGGCGGCGGACAAGCTCAGGGGCTTCATTTTTGCCGCTGATCCGGCTTCGCCCGCTGCCCAGGTACCCGCCGCATAGAAAACCGCTGCAGCAAGGACACTGATGCCCATCCACGGCAAAGACCCGCCGCGGCCGGTTGCGGCGATGCCGAATTGTCTCCGCAGACGAGGAACGGTCAGGCCCGCAAGCAGAAGCAGTCCGAGCGCTCCGGTGCGGATCAAACCGGGCGTTGTGTCGATGCCGAGGCCGACCTGGAGGAGCATCAAGTAACCGCCGGTTGCGGCTGCAAACCAGGCCCCGTTTTGCCGGTGCAGCAGCAGTTGATGGGAGGCCGAAATAAAAGCGGCCGCACCGAACAAAAACAGCAGCGATTCGGTCAATCCGCTAAGTGCGCCAAGTTGACCGGATGCCATATAGTCGAGGTCAGTCAAGAACGTTTCCCAAAGTCGGACCGGCCAAGGGCCAAAAGGAAACAGCTCTTTTTGAAATTGATAGCCCGAAACGGCGGCAATCCCGGCCAGCTTAAGTGTCCATAACAGCGTAAAGGAACGCACCCCGGCTGAAATCAGCAGAAAGTATCCGAACATGACCGCATAAGGAGTGATGCCGAAAGGCTGGAATTCGGCAGAACCGAGAGCAAGCGGACTCAGCCATTCGAGCAGAAGCATATACCAGATCACAGTCAGCGCAGCGTCCCGTACCCAGGAAATCTCCCCCTGTTTTTCGTTCTCAGCGAGGCGTCCGGCAGCTTGGTTCCTATCAGAATAAGTCCCGGAATCCGCTGCTTTATAGGGTGAAATAAGCGGCTTTTTAACCGATTGCATCTTCCGCCCCTCCCTCTTTCGGCTTCTCTTGATCTCCCGCGATCCGGTGAGGGACAGACGAATGCTCATTAAAAAAATCAGCGCTGCCGGATGACCGGGACACGACCCCCGGATAAGCGTTGCTGCCGACCCTCTCCATCTCCTGAATTCTCGCGGAATTATCGGCGGAGGCAGGAACTTTCATTCGTTTCGCTTTATGTTTTTTCATGAAAAATGTTCGTTTGTTGACGGCGGAACCGGAGTTTTTCGCGCTTTGTCCGTACCCCGCGGCAGACGCCTCGGCCGCCCTATCTTCCGTGGCGGCAAAACAAGCCGCCTCTACCCCGGCTTCACGCAACACGGAGAGCCGTTTTTGCTCCTGAGACGTTAGCATGGGCGATTGTGAAACGTACACAATCTGCAGAGGCCGTCTTGCGGCAAGCAGTTCCATGGCACAGACAATCAGGGCTTCATCCAAACGTGAAGTCAGATAGAGCAGCGTAACGCCCGGGCCTCTTGAAGCATGCTCCTTGCGCAGCATGTGAATCCCTTTGCCTGTCTCGCCCCGGACGGCCGCCAGCAGTTCCAGAGGCGCGCTTGCAACTGGAGCCGAAGCACCGTTATCTGGGTTAAAAGAGGATACGCCCTGGAACCCGGGAAAGCTGTACGGCTGCGCCGATTGAGCAAGTACAGCCCTTTCCCGGAAGGAGGTCCCCGTAACGATCCCGCCGGTTCCCGTATCCGGTTCAAGGACGGCGTAGGCGGCAAGACGGATACGCTTCTCCAGCATGGCCTGTCCCAGACCACATGGGCCGGATGCCGAGTGCTTGCCGCGGATATGTTTGCTTTTGCCGAAAGCGAGGCGGCGATCTGCTTGCGGATGTCCATCCGTTCTAGCCGGGTAGTTCCGGTCTGCCGAATTTGGAACCAATGTCCCTGTCAGGCTGCCGAGCTTCTCACCCTGGCCGCTTTCCCCGGACCTATCGCTCTCCCTGCTCGTTCCGTTCCAGCCTTTCCTCCCGTTCTTGCCTTTTTTTGCGCTGCTTGCACTTTTCCCGCCTTTGGCGCCCTTGCCCGCCGAATGCACGCATTCGCACCCGGTGTCCGCTCCCCCGCAGCCCGGCTCCGTGTCGAGCACGATAATCCGGGACGGTTTAACCATCCCAGAATGCACCTGCGTCTGCAGCGAGCCTGTACGGGCGGTCGCTTTCCAGTCGATCCATGACATGGGATCTCCCTCGGCATAAACCCGTATGCCGGCAGACACGCCGGTTGTACGGAGGTGCCGGGACGGTTTCCCGCGGCTTTCGCTTTCCGTACCCGGCACTCCGCGCAGCCCGAATGATTCAGGCGCCGGGTAGACCGTGAAGGCGGCTTCTGTTTTCACGACGCGCCTTTTGGTGAACAGCCCGAACAAATCCCCGCAAAGCAGTTCTGTCCGTTCCAAAACATACTGTCCCCGGCCTACATCTTCCAGGCTGTATGAAAGTGAGAAAGTCGGCGCGGTCCAGGGAAAACAAAGCAGCGACTTGCAGCTGCTCTCTTCCCGTCCCTCATGCACCCAGTGCTCGCGGACCACCATCCAGCATACGGGCAGCAGGGAGCGCTGAGTCACTTCAAGCTTCACTTCCGCGTTCTGACCCGCAAAAAGCCGGGGCGCCCCGAGCCTGCGGGAAACCTCCGCCCCGTTAAGCGTGAAGAAAAGGACGGAAGCGCCGGAGACCGCATTCGCCCAGAGCAGGCACTCGATGATCAGAGGAGCCAGTCCCCCGGCAGCGAGGTAAAGAACGTGTGCCCCTACCGCTCCCGCGACCGTTCCCGCCAGATTCAGCCAAGTTTTCATCATGGCGTCCTCCTAGCGGACAGCCGCAAAACGCAGCACGGGAATCGGCACGGAAGCGACGGCCGCTTCCACCGCAGCCTGCGGGGTTCTGCCGCCGATAAGCGCGTCCGTCGAAGGCAGCAACCGATGGGCGAAAACGGGCACGGCCAGGCATTTGATGTCGTCGGGCACGACGTAGCGGCGGCCCTGCATCAGCGCTCTGGCCTGAGCGGCCCGCATCAAGGCCGCGGATGCGCGGGGACTGGCCCCGAGCCGCAGATCGGGATGCCTCCGCGTGGCCCCGGCGAGGCTTACGATATACTCGCGCAGGGACTCGTCGACGTTGACCGTGGCGGCCTCGTTCTGCAGCTGCACCCATTCTTCCTGCAGCAAAACAGGCCTCAAGCTGTCGGGCGAACGCCGCTGAAGCTGCTGCTCCAACATGCCGACTTCGTCCCCGTGTTCCGGATAGCCGAGCGACAGCTTCATCAGAAAACGGTCCAACTGCGCTTCGGGAATGGGATACGTCCCTTCATGATCGAGCGGATTTTGCGTGGCGAGCAGCAGGAAGGGCTTCGGAAGCTCGTAGGTGACACCGTCCACGGTTACGCTGCGCTCCTCCATCGCTTCCAGGAAAGCCGCCTGTGTCCTGGGCAGCGCGCGATTCAGTTCATCGGCCAGAACGACCGGATTCATAATCGGTCCCGGTCTGAATTCGAATGCGGCGGTTTGCGGCCGGAATACGGAAACTCCCGTAATATCCGACGGCATTAAATCCGGCGTGCATTGAATTCTTTTACAGCCGCAGCCTACCGTGGCCGCCAGACTGCGGACAAGCAGCGTTTTGCCTACGCCCGGCACATCTTCCAGAAGAACATGGCCTCCGCACAGCATGGCAATGACGCTTTTCTCGATCACATCCCGTTTGCCGACAACGACTTTGGCGACTTGATCGACTACTTTTTGAAGAAGAGTATGGGGCTGGTCAAATAAGAACGTCCGATTGGAAATCACGGGGAAAGCCTCCTAGTGAAATGATATATTCCCAGTGTTCCCCGTTCTCTATGGAAATAGACTTGCAGTTTGCTAGGAAAAAAGAGCGGTTCCGCCGGAAATCGTCACTTCTCTCCCGCTTTCGTCCGCGTGATAGTCTAGTATGTCGCTGCCGAGCAGCTCTACTGTCTTCCTCAGAGGGACATAGAGACTCCCGTCGAGAAGACGCATATTGGGCAGATGATAGACGGCCGTCACCCCGGCCCATAGGCGCACCGACAAGGTGTAGTCGCGCAGATTGTAGTCCAGCCGGGTGAACCCGTAGTCGACGCCCGCTGTAGAGGTCGCCTGGTCCCAGCTGACCTTGGCCCCCATCTGCTGCGCAAGCACTCGCAGCGGCACTTCGAGCCGCTCCTCCCGGAAAAGAGCCTGCTCGGGGGGAAGCACCGTTCTTCTGCCGTCTACTATCAGCGTCAGAGGAAGCTGCGGCTCCGCCTGCCGGGGCCGGATGGAGCCCGCTCCCACGGCCGCTTCTTCGCCGGACGGGACAGTCGTGCGCCCGCCGGAAGCGGTAGCGGTAGCGGCCCAGTCTCTCATCGCCGCAGCCGTCCGGGCGAATTCCGCTTCGCCGGGCGCGCTCCGGTGCCACCGTCCGGCTTTGCGGACGGGGAACTGGGCGGGCTTCACCTGATCGTCCAGCCTCGCAAAGGCATAGCCCTTGTCCCTGAAGTACCGGATAACTTCCGGGAGCGCTTTTACCGTTTCCTTGTGCCCGGTCCCGTCATGAAACAAAACCGTCAGCTCATGCTTGAGCGGAGCTTTACGGATCGAGCGGATAATTTCCGCCGCGGGAACGCCCGTCCGTTTGGAGTCCTCGCTGTCGATATCCCAATCGAACAGCGTGTAGCCCGCTTCCTTCATGTAGTAGAAGTAGAAGGCATCGAAATTCTCGGCGGTTCCGCCGGGCGCCCGCATCAAGCCGGTCCGGAAACCGGCCGCTTTCTCGATAGCCCGGTCGGTCTGCTCGACCTGCTTCCAGAAGCCTTTGTAATCCGAGTACAGCTTCTTGTAGGTATGATCGTAGCTGTGGTTGCCAAGCGCGTGGCCTTCGGAGACGATCCGCTTGACCATCTTCGGATTTTCCTCCACGTGCTCACCGACGACAAAAAACGTGGCGGAGATTCCTTCTTTTCGCAAAATATCCAGCACTTCCGGTGTATATTTGCTCGGTCCGTCGTCGAACGTCAAATAGACCGTCGGTTTATCAGGAACAGCGTAGGGCCGGTCCGAGGCGACCTTCTGCCCGCTTATAAGCGCTTCGTAAATACTCTCTGCCGGGTCGCCGTCCGCTTCGGCCGCATAAGCTCTGTACGCAGGCTGCACAGACGGGAATACAACGAAAATAAGGAGAAGGATAAGAACGATCCGGGTGAAGCGAAAGTGGGACAACTTCGTTTTCAGCATGACAATCCCTCCGCATTATTCGATCATTTGGCTGCTGATAGAGTATATGAGAGAGTTGCCGGGGGTATGCTTTTGCACGCAAAAAAGAGCCCGGCTGACGCCAGGCTCCCGTAATTAAGCGGTATGCGGATAGACAAATCTAGCACTTTATTTCCATACGAGGGTCAAATAGCGGCGGTATACATCGTCAAGCAGGGGTGTCGGGTCCGTCAGTTCCGCCGTGCTTGCCGCAGCCACCTTGGTCAGATGCTCGATCTCTCTCCCGATGAACGCGTGAATCTCCTCGACCCTCGCTTCAAGATCCAGTTCTTCCCCGGCTATTTTTCTCCTTAAAAGCTCATTGATCTGATCTTTCAACCCGGATTCGGGCAGAAGCCTATCTACCAGCTCCTGAAAAAGAATAGGCGGGTTCGTGTCGTTTTCCTCGATCCATTTGCAGGCCAGAATCGGACGGAGCACGTAGAAATATTTTTTGATCCGGACCTGGTCCCTTTGGAGGTATTCCCGGAAATTGCCCTTCGCCATGCTCAGATAATGATGAAGAGACGCCTTGGGCGAAAACACTTCGCTGCGGAGGCGGAGCATCTCTTCCTTGAATCCGTAAGCTTCCTGATAGACGATATCCGAAATCAGCCATTCCATAAGAGGCGGATTCGATTTGCGGAACAGTTTCAGCGCTTTCCGGATATCCCAGCCGTTAATATCAAGCATCTCGTTGATCGGCACTTCGATCACGTCTCTTTTGTCGTCGATGGAAAGATACCATTCGGGTCTGCGGACATAAACAAACCGCACGTCATAGTCGCTGTCCCTGGAAGGAAATCCCCAGGCGCGGCTTCCCGACTCAATGGCAAACAAGACTTTTACCTGCTCGTTTTCTTCGATTTCTTTTAATTTTTCACGTATGACCGCTTCCATAAAAGCCCTCCGATTTCCGAAATTTTTCAGTTCTTCAATCAATCCGGCGCTTTTTGGGGTAAAAGCAGATTAAAAGCTTAATCTGTAACCTGCTGCCTGTTCCAAGGAGCTAAACGTTAGCGCAGTTAACCGCAAACCAGACTAATTAAAGAGGTGAAACGAATGGGAGATATTAAAGTCGGCGTGATCGGGACCGGATTCTCGGCCATGGCCCACATCGAGGCCCTCCAGCGGGTGCCTTCGGTTCAAGTCGTCGCGATTGCTTCTTCTCGGCTGTCGCATGCGGAGGAAGCGGCGGCCCGCTACCGGATCCCCATGTATTACGGAGACGCCATGGAGCTTATCCAGGACCCGGATATCGACGTTGTACACAACTGTACGCCCAATCATCTGCACTACACGTTCAATAAGGCGGCTCTGCTTGCCGGCAAACACGTCTTGTCCGAAAAGCCGCTCTCCGTTACCGTCGAGGAGTCGGATGAACTCCAGAAGCTTGCGCGGGAAAAAGGTCTCGTCGCCGGCGTGGCGTTTATATACCGCCACTATCCCCTCGTCGAGGAAATCAAGCAGCAGATCGCTTCCCGGACATACGGCAAGCCGCACTATGTGCTGGGCGGCTACCTCCAGGACTGGCTGCTGTACGAGACGGATTATAACTGGCGCATGGATTCACGCCTGAACGGGCCTTCACGGGCGGTGGCGGACATCGGCTCCCATTGGTGCGATACCGTCCAGTACGTGCTGGGCACCCGGATCGTGTCGGTCTTCGCGGACCTCGGAATCGTCCATCCCGTACGGTATAAGCCCAAGGACGAGCGGGCCACGTTCACGAACGCCGCGCCCAAGCCGGAGGATTGCGAACGCGTTGAGGTGGACACCGAGGATTTCGGGTCCATTCTGGTCCGGTTCGAGGACGGCACCAAGGGCGTCTTCTGCATTTCCCAGGTCAGTCCCGGCCGTAAAAACAAGCTGTATTTCGAGATTTCCGCCGAAAAAGGCGCCCTGCGCTGGGACCAGGAGGAAGCGAACCGGCTGTGGATCGGCTCCCGTGATGTACCCAATCAGATCCAGATGCGCGATGCCAGCTTGATGAGCTCCCAGGCCGCCTCCATCACCCATTATCCCGGCGGTCATGAAGAAGGCTGGCCCGATGCGCTTAAAAACCTGCTGCTCGACTACTACTCTCTCATCGGCAAACGCAGAGCGCGCCAGACGGATGAAACGAGCTCCAAGTTCGCTACCTTCAATCAGGCCTGCGGCATAATGAGAATCGTCGAAGCGGTTCTGCAAAGCCATGAGCGCCAGCGGTGGGTGGACGTGTAAGTTCCCCCCTCTTCATCCGCTCCGCCCCGGGTCCGAGCGGCGGGCTTCGCTGCTGGGAGATAGCGGGCGGCTCACCGCTCATCCGCCGTCTGCCGCGTCTTCTTAACGCGGCAGACGGCGTTCAGACACCATGGCTCCGCTCCCGCTGTCCAAGTATGCAAGCGAATTTCTTCAAAACAGATTAATTTTCCTTCAGATACGCCAGCGCTTCTTCGATATGGCCTTTCACTTTGACCTTGCGCCATTCCTTGATAAGGATGCCTTCTTCGTCGATGAGAAACGTCGAGCGTTCGATACCCATAAACGTCTTGCCGTACATGCTCTTCTCTTTCCAGACCCCGTAGATTTCGGCTACCGCATGGTCTTCATCGGCCAGCAGCAGGAAAGGCAGGCTGTACTTGTCGATAAATTTCTCGTGCCGTTTCAGGGAATCCGTGCTGACGCCCAGAATGACGGCGTTTAAAGATTCGAATTCCGTATGCTTGTCCCGGAAATCGCACGCCTGGGTCGTGCAGGCCGGCGTCATGTCTTTCGGATAGAAATACAGGACCACTTTCTTCCCTTTAAAATCGGACAATTTCACCTGCTGTCCGTTGTTGGCCGGCAGTTCGAAGTCCGGTGCTTGATGCCCCGTGTTTATACTCATATCGGGAGCCTCCTTCGGTTCGTCGTTTTTGCATTAGTTTCCATTATACTCATCTAACAGATTCATTGGAAATCGAGTTCAAGCCTGTTACGCAAAAAGACCGGCAGCATTGTCCGCTGCCGGTCTTTCTTTCATTCCCTTGACCGTATTGCTTGCTGCATGCCAACGTTCTTACTCGGCCTGCTCCGTCTGGGCTTGTTTCTGGTTTTTCTTCTGAGGCTTATCGCCCTTCTTCGCATCGATAAACTTCTCCAGCGAAGGAGTCAGCTCTGTTTTCAACTTCTCAAGAAGCTGCTCTCTTGTGATACCTTTGGCCGACGCAATCTCGGCGACGGTTTTACCGGCTTCCTGCTGCGTTTTCAGCTCTTCCTTGGTAATGCCGAGAATAGCCGCCAGCTTCTCCTGGTCTACAAAGCCGCCTTCACGGCCGTGTTTGCCGCCTTTGAAGTTCTGCATGCCGGTAACCATAACAGCTTTCTCGATGCGCTGCTCAAGGTTGGCTTTCAGTTCGGTCGCCTTCGTGCTGTCGATTTTGCCTTCGGTTACTTTGGCATCAATCTCTTTCGTGGAAGCTTCCACCAGCTTCTTCACCAGGTCCGCCTGGCTGATGCCTTTAGCTTCGGCCAACTGAGCCAGGGACTTGCCCGCTTTCAGCTCGGTGATCAAGGCGTTTTCTTCCAGACCGAGAACGGCTGCCGCGTCTTTCAGGTAAGATCCCGGACCGCCGAATTGTCCGAAAGGTTTGCGGTCCTTGCCGTCATGCTTGAATGGCGCCGACTGCTGAGTCGACGCTTGACCCGAATCGGTGCTGTCGGCTGCGAATACCTGGCTGGAAAGAGCGGCTCCTCCGCCGAGCAGAAGTGCTGCGGCCAATGTGGATACCATCAATTTGCTGCGGGTTTTATTCATTCTTATTTCCACCTTTCAAATGGGGGCTTGTTTATGCTACACCCCAAGTATAGGCAGAAGTTATGACGGAACTTTTACGCGAAGCTTAGCGAAACCTAAAACTTTGCTGAAAGCAACCTGAAAATTGTGGGAACTTCCTTTCACCAGCCGAATCAGGACCCCGCTCCCCGGTAGCGCTTGACCCCGATGTTCCACACGCTTAGGCCGATCGTAATGAAAACAATGCCCACAACCGGCGTCAGCAGGGCAAAGCCCTTCCAATTGAGCGGATCCAAGAAGTAAGCCGCCGGATAAAACCCGACGAATGCGAACGGCAGAATCCACGTCAGAACACCGCGCAGCAGCTTGTTGTAAATCGTAACCGGATACCGCCCGTAGTTCTGGATGTTCCAGATCAGAGGCATGATGCCGGTCGGCGAATCGGAAAAGAACGCAAGTGCGCTCAGGGAGACGTAAATGCCGCCGTAAATCAGCAGGCCGGACACAACCATCATCAGCATCACCAGCGGATCGCTCCAGTGGACCGGCAAATCGAGCTGGCCCCACGAGTAGATCATCACGACCAGTCCGGCTAGAGCGCTGAACAGGGAGGCCGGGTCCATGTTCTCCAACATAACCTGCCACAGGCTGTGGGCCGGGCGGGTCAGAATACGATCCATTTCCCCTTTGACGATGTAGCGTTCGCTGAAATTCCACAGGTTGAAAATCGTCGAGAATAGTCCGTAAGGGATCATAAAGAAGCCGTATATGAACAAAATCTGATCGCGGTTCCAGTCTCCGAGAAGCGCAGTCTGCTGGAAAACGACGAGAATAAACACGAGGTTCAACCCGTTGAACAGCAAGTCCGAAACGACCTCGATCCAGAAATCCGAACGGTAGGTCAGCCTGGTTTTTAAATAATTTTTCAGGTAATCCAGAATAAGCGATAAATAGAACATGCGTTACCCCCCCTGCACGAACAGCCGGGTTCTTGCTTTATGCCACATGAAGGCAATCGGCACAAGAAGCGCGACGAACCAGATGACTTGAATCGAAACCGCCTGCCATACGGCGCTTCCGGTCATTTTGCCGGTAATCACCGAACCGGGCAAATACGTAATGGCTTGGAACGGCAGCCATTGCAGGAGCTTCGCCGTCCAACCGGGGAACATGGTGATCGGCAGAATCAGTCCGGAGAACAGATCGACCGCCACCCGCTTCATCCGCATCATGCCCTCGCTGTTTTCCAGGAAAAACGCGGACAATCCCGTCATAATATTAATCTGGGAATTGATTAAAAAAGCGAACAGCAGCATGAGCAGATAGACAAGCCACAAGGAAATATCCGTCGGCAGCTCGACCGGGAACAAAAGTGAGACGATCACAAGACCCGGCGTCGTAAAGAGAAGAAACCGGAACAAGCCTTCTCCGAGGCCCTGCATCATTTTGTACACGACATAATTGTAAGGACGGATAAACTGGATCGCGACGCTTCCGTCCCGGATTTCATTCGCGATTTCCCGGTCCAAGTTATTGAAGTAAAAAGCGCGGCTCATCCAGGACACCACGATATACGTCGTCATCTGTCCCAGCGTCTGGCCGCCAAGCGTTTCCTGACTGCCGTAAATCGCCTTCCACAGGAAATAGTAGGAACCGATGTTGAGCGCGTACACCAGGATGCCGCTGTAATAGTTAACCCGGTAGGCGAGCATGGTTATGAACCGGATGCGGATCAGCTCCACGTAAGCCTTATACATGCGGCACCGCTCCTTTGTCCTCTTCGGCCCCGCTGCCCGGCTCCCCCGCTTCCGGCGCGGACGGCTTCCGGACTTCGGCCGAACCGGATTTGTAAATCTCGCGGACGATATCGTCGGTATTCGTTTCCAGGATGCGGATATCCGCAATCCGGACGACACCGACGATCCGCGCCAGAACGTCGGACACGTTCGCGCTCCGCTGCGGGATGAACACATGGGCGTCCAGCGAGCTGTCCTGCTCCCAGGTCACGTCCAGACCTTCCGTGAGCAGCTTCAGACTTTCAAGAGGCACCGGGTCGTTGAACTGCAGCACCACTTCCTTGCCTTTGCCCCACGTCTCCTTCAACTGATCGAGACCGCCGTCGTAAATGATGCGTCCGTCGTCCAGCATGATGACCCTTGAACATAGGGCTTCGATATCTTGAAGATCGTGCGTGGTAAGCAGAATGGTCGTCCCATAGCGCTGGTTCAGCGATTTCAGGAACTCGCGGATCTCGGTTTTCACTACGATATCGAGCCCGATCGTAGGCTCGTCCAGGAAAACGATCGCGGGGTTGTGCAGCAGCGAAGCCGCAAGCTCGCAGCGCATCCGCTGACCGAGACTCAGCTTCCGGACCGGCCGGCTGAGCAGCTCGCCGAGCTGGAGCCGGTCGGACAGCTCGTCCAGCCGTGCTTTAAAATCGTTTTCCGGAACCCGATATACTTTCTTAAGCAATTGGAACGATTCGATGACGCCGATATCCCACCACAGCTGGCTCCTCTGGCCGAAAACGACCCCGATGCCTTTGACAAAAGCTTCGCGCTCCTTGTAGGGGATATATCCGTTCACTTGAAGATGACCCGAAGTGGGAACGAGAATGCCCGTGAGCATTTTGATCGTCGTCGATTTGCCGGCGCCGTTCTCTCCGATATAGCCGCAAATCTCTCCCTCGGGGATTTCAAAACTGATATCTTTAACGGCCGTAACCTGGTTATATTCACGGTCGAACAGATCGCGAAACGCTCCTTTGAGCCCGCTTCTGCTTTTCTGCACGCGGAACTCTTTGCGAAGATCTCTCACTTCGATGGCTGGCATGTTTTCCTCCTGCTGTTTAGTTAGACTGGGAAATTTTTAAAGCCCTGTGAATTCATGTGTAACTTGCGGCAGAGAAGAAGTTGCCCCTATAATAAAATACATGAGTTCGCCATTCCCACCCCTCATCATACAACAAAAGAGCTTTTTGTAAAAACACCCGGAGGCGGCTCCGGTACAAATCGCGGGAATACGGAAGCCTTGTTTCAGCAGCCGGATATCCAGTTAATCATGTACAGACAACGCCTATTTTATAGATGGAAAGGGAATGAACTCACATGCCGAAGCCTAAAAAAAGACGGGTAAGACCGTGGCGGATGCTGATTGTCGGGATTGTTTTCGCCCTGATCTGCACCGCAGGCTATTTTGCTTACAGCATATACAGCTTCGCCGATAACATTAACAATAAAGACGCAATTCAGGGATTTGATAAGAAGTACCAGGGGGACGACTATAAGCCTCCGGTCTGGGAGGGAACCGGGCGTGTGAACGTGCTTCTGCTCGGCGCGGACTCCAGGGGCGTAGAGAACGGGGAGCCGCCGCGCTCCGATACGCTCATGATCGCCTCCATCGATCCCGTGACCAAGAAGGCTTCCCTGATGTCCATCCTCCGGGACACCTGGGTCAAAATTCCCGGCAACGATGAAGGGCGCATTAACTCGGCCTTTACGATCGGGGGGCCCAATCTGGCGATGAAAACCGTCAGCGAGCTGACCGGGATTCCCATCCAGTACTACTTGTACACGGATTTCAAAGGGTTTATCGCCCTTGTGGACGCCATCGGCGGAATCGACCTCGAAGTCGAGAAGGACATGAAGTACACCGATGCCGCGGACGGACACGTATTCGATATTAATTTGAAAAAAGGCATGCAGCATCTGGACGGCCAGACCGCTCTGCAGTACGTCAGGTTCCGCCACGACGCCCAGTCCGACTACGCCCGTACGGAACGCCAGCGCAAATTTTTGACGGCCGTAGCCGATAAAATGCAGAGTACGCAGTCTATCCTCAAGCTGCCTTCCATTTTGAAGAGTATGGAGCCTTACATCAATACGAACTTGTCGTTCGGCGATATGCTCAAGCTCGGCTCGCTTGCTTTCGATGCCCGGGCCAAGGGAATCCAGAGCATCCAGCTGCCTCCCGAAAATCTGCTCATCGAGCGGAGAATCGGCGGCGCCCAGGTCCTGTCCGTCGATAAAACGAAGCTCAAGCGCTATCTCGATGATGTGTTCGATGGCATGGCGGACGTTCCCGGAACAGGTACAGGAACCGGCACCGATACGGGCACCGGCTCGGGTCCGGGCAGCAGCTCGTCCGGCGGCAGTTCGGGGAGCTCCACTTCCGGAACTGCCGGAACCTCCGGCGCCAACAAGAACACCAGGCAGTAAAGCTTTCTAACGTGACCGTCTCCTCCAGGGAGACGGCACGTTATTTTTCTTCCCGGCCTCCTCCATTCGGTGATAGGCTATAGAGGACACGATCCAACTACATAAACAAAGGAGTTACAAAACCATGAATCATACACGTTCCGAAAAGCTCCATGAAGAAGCGCTCCAGCACATTGTCGGCGGAGTCAACAGCCCTTCCCGTTCGTTCAAAGCGGTCGGAGGCGGCGCTCCCGTATTTATGAAACGTGCGGAAGGCGCCTACTTCTGGGACGAGGACGATAACCGATACATCGACTATCTCGCCGCTTACGGACCGATTATTACGGGTCACGCCCATCCGCATGTGACCGAAGCGATCGTCCGCGCCGCCCGCAGCGGCACGCTCTACGGCACTCCGACGGAGCTTGAAATCACCTTCGCCCGGATGCTGAAGGAAGCCATTCCGTCGCTGGACAAAGTCCGCTTCGTCAACTCCGGCACGGAAGCCGTCATGACGACCATCCGCGTGGCGAGGGCTTACACCGGCCGCACGAAGATCATCAAATTCGCCGGCTGCTACCACGGCCATTCCGATCTCGTGCTCGTCGCGGCCGGCTCCGGCCCATCCACGCTGGGCACGCCCGACAGCGCCGGCGTCCCCGCTTCCATCGCGAAGGAGGTCATCACCGTGCCGTTCAACGATATCCCGGCACTGGAAGAAGCCCTGGCGCGCTGGGGCGGCGACATCGCCGCGGTGATGGTCGAGCCCATCGTCGGCAACTTCGGCATGGTGATGCCGAAGCCGGGCTTCCTCGAAGGGCTCTGCGCCGCCGCGCGCGCAAACGGCTCCCTCGTCATCTACGACGAGGTGATAACCGCGTTCCGTTTCCATTACGGAACGACGCAAACCTACGCGGGCCTGAACAGCCGGCCCGAGGAGATCGAGCCCGACCTTACGGCGCTCGGCAAAATCATCGGCGGCGGTCTGCCGATCGGCGCATACGGCGGCCGTAAGGAAGTGATGGAGCAGGTCGCTCCGCTCGGACCTGCGTACCAGGCCGGCACGATGGCGGGCAACCCCGCCTCCATCTCCGCCGGCATCGCCTGCCTCGAGGTGCTGAGGCAGCCCGGCACGTACGAGCGCCTCGAGCAGCTCGGCGCGAAGCTGGCGGACGGCCTCCGCGAGTCGGCCTCCCGCCACGGCGTCGCGCTGACCGTGAACCGCATCGCCGGCGCGATCTCGACGCACTTCTGCGACCATCCGGTCACGAACTACGACGAGGCGCAGGACACGGACGGCGAGCGGTTCGGCCGCTTCTTCCGGCTCATGCTGGAGCGCGGCATCAATCTCGCGCCGTCGAAGTACGAGGCGTGGTTCCTGACCACCGCGCACACCGACGAAGACGTAGCCCGCACGCTGCAGGCAGCCGACGAGGCCTTCCGCCTGCTGGGCTGATGCTCCGGGGCGGAAGAGTCGTCCTTACGGCGTCTCCTCGCAGCCCCGACCCCGTCTCTTGTCCGTCGCATTTGTGATGCTGGCGCAGGCCGGAGCTTCGTATGCGCGTGCACGAAAAGCCGGACACCGGCTCAAGCGGCCGCTCTATCAGCGCCGTAAGCGCCGCCTTACGCCCGCTGTGGGGCGCACCGCAGCAAGAGGCCCAGCCTCCTCCGTTCTTAGAGGCCGCTTCGCTTGCGCAGCCTGCCCCCATACCAAAAGCTCCCGCTCTGCTTATGCAGGACGGGAGCTTTTTTGCGTGGTCACCCTTGGTTCTTCTTGTGTTTGTAGGTCGGTATGCGCAGCAGCACGGCGGTGCCGATTCCGGGCCGGCTTGCCAGCGAGACGCCGTACTTTTTGCCGAAATGAAGCTTGATCCGCTGGTCCACATTGCGGATGCCGTAACCGGATTCCACCTCGTCCAGAGGATCGAAAAGCTTGCGGAACCGGTCCTGCGGGATGCCGTTGCCGTCATCGATGATTTTCAGATGAATATCGCCGCCGATGATTTCCCCGCTGATCCGGATGTGAATATGATCGCCGCACCAGGCGTGCTGAAGCGCATTTTCGATAAAAGGCTGCACGATGAGCTTCACCGTATCGTACCGGTTCACTTCCGGCTGGATATCGAAGAGGACTTCCATACGGTCGCCGTACTTGATGGATTGAATGTCCACATAAGCCTGAACCTGCTCCAGCTCCTTGCTCAGCGGGATGAAGGTCCGTCCGTCGTTGAGCGTCAGCCGGTAAAATTTCGCCAGTCCGATCACCATCCGGTGAAGCTTGTCGATATCGCCGAACCGGGCCAGGCGGCTGATCGACGATAAGGTGTTATACAGAAAGTGCGGGTTGATCTGCGCCTGCAGCGATTCCAGCTCCGCCTCTTTTTTCTGAAGGTTCGTGAGATAGACTTCCCGGATGAGCCCTTCCGTGTGCTGCCCCATATCGTTCAGCGCGGCCGCAATCTGGGCGAATTCGTCCCGCCCTTCGTACGCCATCCGCTTGCGGAATTCCCCTTCCCTGAACGCGTGCAGGACGGAGACGATTTTGGTCACCCTTTTGGAGAAAAACCTTGAAAACATCCAGCCCACGAAAAAAATAACCAGAACGGAAATCAGGCACACGATCGCCGTCAGCATCCGCACTTTGTCCGCATCCTTTTCCATGATCGCGGTCGGAACGAGCGAAACCACGCTCCACTCCAGACCTTCCAGAGGCTGGCGCAGCACGAGATGATTCCGGGTCCACGATTCATTCCATGTCTTACCCGTCATGTTTGGATCGGCTGCCGACGAATAAAGGATGTCGCCCTGGGGACCGACGATGTAAATGGCGCTGCCTTCCCCGACTTTCGTGTAATCCACACTTTCAAAAAGATCCTGCAGATGGGCGGTAACCCGGATGAAGCCGATTTCCCTCAGCTCTACCCCGTTCGTCGTATCCACGATTCTGCGCAGCAAAGAAAGGCGGCCGAACTTCGCGTCGTCCTCAATCTGCCGCCACTGCATCGTCGTTCCGTAGCGCTCGGGCGGGAAACTTTTATACCAGTCGGCGTTCTCGATCCGGTTCATATGGTAGAGCTCGTACAGCTTTCCTACCGTCATAAGGGGATCGATATTCTCGTGATTGTAGTACACTTCCGGCAGGGTTTCATTGTGCAGATAGACGGAAAGCCACAGCCTGAGGCTGCTCGATTGAATCGTCTGCATCATTTTGGGAAGGAGGTAAGACGTCGTCGCGTCGTAGCTTACCCACCCCTCTTCGTAATGCTTTAAATGTTTGGCCAGCGTCGTATCCACGTAAATCATATTCGTCAGACGTCTCGTATCCTCGATTTTGTACTGGATATTGTCCCTGATCTGTCTCATCGTGCCCTGTACGCTGCTCTCCGCCTGCTCACGTACCGACTTCACCAAAGTAGAAACCGCGAACGAGCCTACAATGATCACCGGTACGAGAATGCAGAGCGCGTACGAAAGCATCAGCTTATAACCGAACGGAACGAACCGCCGGCGCTCTTCCGGTTTCATCCGTTCCGGCTCCTTTCCTGCATCCGGGGCGCATCCCCGCCGTTAGTGGTTTCTTCTGAACTGCATGGGGGTCATACCGAACGTTTCTTTGAACTGCCGGCTGAAATAAGGCAGATATCTGTAGCCGATCCGGTCCGCCACCTCGTAAATTTTAAGCGTCGGATCGCCCAGAAGCTCCTTCGCCTTCTCCATCCGCAGCGCAATCACGTAATCGCTGAAATTTTGGCCGGTTTCTTCTTTGAACACATGGCCGAGATAGTTCGGGGAAAAAGAAAAACGGTCCGCCACGTCGCGCAGCGTCACATTCTCCTGCAGCCGTTCCTTGATGTACTCCATCATATCGCGGATCAGCTTGCGGTTTTTGCTCTGATTTCCCATGTTCAACTTCTCCGAAATTTCGAAAAGCATGCGGCGCATCCAGCTCCGTATGTCCTCGATGGTTTCGAATTGCAGCAGGATGTCAAGGTTCTGCAGCTCCATACCCAGCAGCGTGAACAACTGCTCGTTTCTCGTCTGGAGATAGCCGTCCAGCTTGACGATCAGGTACGTGGCAAAGTTATGGATCGTAAAACGCGACCGCAGACACACCGCCACGTTAAACAGCCGGTCGATTTCATCATGAATGCCGACCAGGTCATACTGGACCATCGCGGTGAACAAGGCGTCGAGCCGGAATTCCAGCTGCTTGGCGTCGGCGATTTCTTCCTTCGGAATTTCGCGGGTCTCGATAATCTTCGCTTTGCCGTAGAACATCTTGGCATCGAGAGCAGCAAGCGCCTCGCGGTAAGACTCCTGCAGAGCCGACGGATCGTCAGCCGGGTTGCCGAGCCCGATCGTGATCGTAAAAGGAAAATGCTCCTTCACGTATGCGATCACTTCCTGAAGCTCTTTGGTCCCCTTCTCATCGGCCGTAACCAGCAGGCCCAGGCGCTGCTTTGTAATCCGGCACATATGGGTAATTCCGCGCGGCCGGCACAAATCCATAATTTGTCCGCCGAAATCGTTGAGCATATCCTGGCGTTCCTTCGCCGTATAAGGATTCAGCTTCCACGACAGATCGTCGGTTTCCAAAACCGCGGCCCGGATGGGATACCGGATCGGTTCCAGGCCTTCCTCGGTCAACAGGTCATCCAGCTCCTGCCGGCCTGCCGTGCCTTCCAGCAAACGAAACACATATTCATTGTGCACAATCGGTCTCATCTGCTCGAAGGCCCGTTCCGTTTTGCGGCGCTTCTGCTCCCGGTTAAGATCGCCTATAATCGTTTCCAGCGATTGGATCAGTTCGTTATCATCCATGGGCTTTAACACATAACTGCACGCTTTCAAGGAAAGCGCTTCCTTAACATAGCCGAAATCCTGATGCCCGCTGACGAAAATAACCCGCAGCCCCGTATGCCGTTCCAGCGCCTTACGGGCCAGCTCCAGGCCGGTCATGCTCGGCATCCGTACGTCCGTCACGAGGATATCGACCTTCTCCTGTTCCATAACCCTTACGGCATCGAAGCCGTTATTGACGGCCCCGACCACATGAAGACCGAGACGCTCCCAAGGAATAAAAGTCTGCATGCCCTCCAGGTCCAATATTTCATCGTCTGCCAGCAGCACGTTATACATGTTGTTCTCCTTTCCCGGCGAATAGCAAAAGAGGTATACCCCAAGTATACCTCTTCTGCCCGCCTAGGCGGCATTAAATTTCCAATCAACTTCTTATTTGCCGATTTTCTTCTTGTTTTCCTGCCAGCGTTCCGTTTGGTATTTCAGCAGTTTGGCGTATCCGGCAGCCTGAGCGTCCTTCTCCGCTTTATCCAGGATGGATGTCACTTCCGCATCGCTTTTCGCGAAGAGAGCTTTGGCGCGGGATTCGGTGAAGATATCCTTAATGCGCTGCTGTACCATACCTTCTTCCGTGTTGGAAGGCGGATCGAGATTTACGAACTCCGTGCGGTTAAATACGGTTTTCCAGGCAACCTGAGTCTGGTTCCGTGTTTCCCAGCTTTGCTTTTCAGGAGGAAGCTTCAGCTCGATATCCGTCTTGGCCGTATCGATGTAGGTCGTATTGCCGACCCATTGCAGGTTGACGAGAGAATCCATCAGCTTCGCGCGTCCGGTTGCGTCGCTGTAGTATTTATCCGTGAATTTAGGTGTGCCCTTCTCGTCTACGCCCTGCCAGTATTCGCCTTCAGGACCCCAGAACATAACGCGCTGTCCTTCTTCTCCGGTCATCCAATCGAGGAAGGCAAAGATCGCTTCCGGATTTTTGGCGCTCTTCGTAATAACGTTTACGTTCCAGCCGAGTGTTGCGTAGTGGCCAGGGAATACTTTGGTTTTGTCCACGCCTTCTTTATGAACCGGCCAGATCATTTGGTAGCCCGGGTGGCTCGGATCCTTCGTTTGAAGAGCCGTCGTACCTTTGGAGCCGAATTCCGTCACGCTGGAAGCTGCCATAACCGCAACTTTGCCGTTGTTCACTTTCTCGTCGATCTGGTCTTTCGTTTGAGTCAATACGTCTTGAGTAATCAATTTCTCACGGAAAAGCTTGCTTGAGTAAGTCAGAGACTCCCGGTAAACCGGATCCGCGAAGATCGATTTCAGTTCGTTGCCTTCCGGAACGGCACGCATGGAGATGTTCGTGACCGGATGATCGTTGGCGAAGCCCGGGTACATGATTTCAACGTTTTGAGCCTGCACGCCGGAATCGAACGGAGTCACCTCCGGATATTTCGCTTTCACTTGTTTCAGGTAAGCGTATAGATCATCGTAGGTTTCGAGCTTCGGCTCGCCCAGTTCTTTGTAAATTTTCAGGTTGATCATATAACCCGCGTTGCCTGCAGGACGCTGCGTATACCAGTTCGGGAACTGATAGAGCTTGCCGTCGCTGGAGCGCAGCATGTTGAGGGTCGCTTCTCCCGCCCACTTCTTCAGGTTAGGATATTTGTCGAGGTATTCGTCGAAAGACACCAGCATGCCTGCCGCACGCAGTTTCTCTACCTGGGCTCCGCGCTCCAGCCAGATGACATCCGGCAGCTCTTTGGAAGCCATCAGCGTATTGAACTTCTGCTCGGAGTTCCCGCCGTTAGGTACGCCCGTTACGTTGACTTTCTTGTTTTCTTTTACCCATTTTGTAGCGAGATCCTGGCCCCACACCGGCATAGTGAACCAGTCGTAGTTGCCGTAGAAGCTGATATCCAGCTGCTGCTCGCCGAACTTCACTCCGGTCGATTGAGTGGTACCTTGTTTGCCGGAATCCGAAGCAGCCGGTTTGCCGTCGCTGCTGCAGCCGCTAAGCACCGCGATGGAAGACAGCACGGTAATGAGCGTGAGCGAGACCCCTTTTTTCCATTTTGCCATTTGTGACACTCCCCTTAATCGATATTATAATCTATGTGGTCAATCGTGTTGCATGTGATTGCGCTTACATTCCGTTCGAAAAGCGAAGATCTACTCCTTGAGGGAGCCGATCATAACGCCTTTCGAAAAATATTTCTGTACAAACGGATAAATGAGCATAACGGGCAGGGTAGAAACGACCATCGTGGCCATCGACAACGATTTGGTCGTAATCGACTGCATCTTGGACAGTTGGGTCAGGGCCGCAGAGTCCAGATTGGCTAACTGCTCCGACATAATATTGGAGTTCAAAATTTGTCTCAGCAACGTTTGTACCGGGTACAAATCGGTGTTGTTCAGGTAGATGCTGGGCAGAAACCACTCGTTCCAGTGCTGAACCGCCGTGAACAGCCCCAAGGTCGCGATAACGGGCCCGGACAAAGGAAGCACGATCCGGAAAAAAACCGACCAGGTGCTGCAGCCGTCCAGCTTGGCGGCTTCTTCAAGCCCCGCCGGAATACTCCGGAAGAAAGTCATGAAGATAATCATGTTCCAGACGTTGATCAGTACCGGCAAGATCATGACCCAGAACGTATCCATCAGGCCGAGGCCCCGGATGAGCAGGAAGGACGGGATCAGGCCGCCGGTGAAATACATCGTGACCACGGCCATAACCATGTAATATTTGCGAAAGACAAGATCGCGCCGGGACATCCCGTAGGCGAAGATGGAGGTCGCCAGAATGCCGAGAATGGTTCCCATCACCGTGCGGCTGACCGTAATCAGAAAGCCTTGAATGATCCTCTTGTCTTCGAAAACGACGTTGTAGTTTTCCAGTGTAAATTCACGCGGCCAGAAGGTGATACCGCCCAGCATCGTGTCTTTCCCGCTGTTGAACGAAATGACCACCGAATTCCAGAACGGATACAGCGTAATGAAGGCCAGAAGTATCAGCAGCGTATAAATGACGACCGTCATGAACCGGTCCCCAAAGCTTGCTCTCAACATGTTGTGTCCGCCTCTCTTTCTCCAGCTACCATAGACTTTGCCCCGTTCTGCGGGCAAGTAAGTTGGCGCCGCTCAGCAGAACAATACTGATCACCGCTTTAAACAATCCGACTGCCGTCGCGTAAGAGAACAGCTGGTTCTGAATGCCGGTCCGATATACGAACGTATCCAGCACGTCCGAATATTCCCTAAGGACCGGATTCGCACTGAGCAGAAGAATATCTTCGTATCCGCCGTTGGCGCCCGCGTTCATCAGACTTCCGATGGCGAGAATAAGGAAAATGATGATGACCGGGAAAATGCAAGGCAATGTAATCAGATAGATTTGCTTAAAACGCGACGCTCCGTCGATCGATGCGGATTCGTATAAAGCCGGATCGATTCCCGCGATAGCCGCCAAATAGACGATCGAGCCGAACCCGATATCTTTCCATATCCCCGTGGAGATCAGGATCGTCCAGAAATATTCCGGTATCGCCAGGAAGTTGATCGGCTCGTCGATCATGCTCAGCTTCTGCATAGCGATGTTCAAACTTCCGTTGTCCGTGGACAGGAAGGACGTCACGAATCCCGCTACGACAACCCAGGACAAGAAGTGGGGCAGGTACGTGACCGTTTGTACGACGTTTTTGAAAAACTTGTTCCGGACCTCGTTCAGCATGAGGGCCAGTATAATAGGCGCCGGGAATGCGATCAGAAGCTTGAACAAACTGATCATGATCGTGTTCCTCATGACCCTCGGGAAATCAGGAGACTCGAAAAACATTTTGAAATGCTTGAGTCCTACCCAAGGACTTCCGAAAAAACCGTTGAAAAGATCATAATCCTTAAATGCAGTCAACACTCCGTACATCGGAATGTAATGGAAGATAAGAAGAAAAACAATCCCTGGCAATACCATGAGCTGAATATCCCACTGTTTGAAAAAACGCTTCCATATCGACGGGCTTTTCGCCTCTTTACTTACGCTGGTTTCTACTGCAACTTGTGCCATTGTCTCCCCTCCTTTCCGGCCTTAAGCCGTTAGACTAATTGTATCCGCTTTCGCTTTGTCCGCCCATTTGACGGAACAACGAAAATTAATACTATTCAATGCAATTCACATTCGTTTGTATAAAAATGCAAAAAAAAGCAGAGGGCGTTCTGCCCTTCTGCTCTTTTTCGTTCGAGATTGACCGCTGCGCTATTTGCTTAAAAAAGGCTGCCTACAAGGCGCACAATTCGATCTCGAAGCCGAGGTCCTCCAGCATCCGGTGATCTTCGCCGGCTTCCTGGCCTTCCGTGGTCAGATAATCCCCCAGGAAAATGGAGTTCGCCGCATACAGGCCCAGAGGCTGCAGCGATTTCAGATTCACTTCCCGGCCGCCGGCGATGCGGATTTCCTTGGACGGGCAAATCAGCCGCATGAGCGCGAGAATTTTGAGGCACTGCCGCGGATTCAGGCTCCGTTGCTCCGCCAGCGGCGTGCCGGGAATCGGGTTCAGGAAGTTGACGGGAATGGAGTCGGCATCCAGCTCACGCAGCGCGAAAGCCATCTCCGCCAGTTCCTCTTCCGACTCGCCCATCCCCGCAATAATTCCGGAGCAGGGCGACATTCCGGCCCGCTTCGCCTGCTCTACCGTCCGGACCCGGTCATCGTATGTATGCGTGGACGTAATTTTGGCGAAATGGGAAGCGCTCGTGTTGAGATTGTGGTTGTAGCGGTCCACCCCGGCTTCTTTCAGGCGCACAGCCTGCTCGTCCGACAAGATGCCCAGACAGGCGCAAATTTTCAGGGGCATTTCCCCTTTAATTGTCTGCACGGCTTCAACCACCTGATCCAGCTCACGGTTAGTCGGTCCTCTGCCGCTGGCTACGATGCAGTAGGTGCCCACTTTCATCTCCAGCGCTTTCCGCGCCCCCTCGATCAGAACATCCTTCTCCAGAAGCGGGTACTTGGTGATGGGAGCCTTGGACACGATGGATTGAGAGCAGTAGCCGCAGTCCTCGGGGCACAGTCCGCTCTTCGCGTTAATGATGAGATTGAGCTTCACCTTGCGTCCGTAATAATGCTTGCGTACACGGAAAGCCGCCTGCATAAGGGGCAGCAGCTCATCGTCATCGGCCCGGAGTACGGTAAGCGCCTCTTCCATCTCAAGCTTCTCGCCCCGAAGCGCCTTGTCCGCGTAATGTTCCCATCTAGGCAGGATTCCTGTCCCCCCAGCCGTTTGTTGTTCCGTATGCATGCTCAGCACGTCCTTTCTTGCCAAAAAAAGTTGAATAATCATCCGAATTTTACATTCCATGAATTTCGTTCGGTCGTTAATTGTTAACCAAATAAAATAAATTAAGGTTTACAATCAGGTTTATTGTAACAGGATTTCACCCGCACGGGAAGTTATTTCCTGGTCCGGTATTCGTAAAGGCAATCCATCCCCTTTAACGCTCACAAAAAAAGAGCATCTCCCCGAAGGGAAATGCTCTTCCTGAACCGCCGGAACCCCGGCGGGTTAAATGCTTACCGATAGTTTTGGCGCAGCCATTCCCGGCTTGCGGCAATGCTTTCAAACGGCGGATTCTGGCACTCGTCCTGCTCGACGATGAACCACTTCGTACCGATTTCTTCGGCGGCGGCCAGTACCGGCTTCAGGTCGACTTCGCCTGTGCCCAGCTCAACCGTGAGCAGCTTACCGTCTTCCTTGCGCAGGTCTTTCACGTGAAGAAGCGGCGTTCTGCCCGCATACTGCTTCATAACCCCGATCGGATCGAAGCCGGCGTTATGAGCCCAGCACACATCCAATTCCACGAACAGCTCATTTTGCGGGAGCGCGGAGAAAAATGCGTCAAACATCGTCTGATCGCCGATTTTCTCTTCAAACTCGAACGAATGGTTGTGATACCCGAAAGCGATTCCGTGTTCCGCGAAACGGCGGCTGCTCTCCTTGAGAATTTCCACGATTTCACGGAAGCCTTCCTCCGTACGTTCAGGCGGAAACCAGCCCGGGCAGGCGACATACTTGCTGCCGATGGCCACGTTCATTTCGATTTCCTCGTCCAGGTTTTCCTGAAGACGGTGAATGCCCACATGACTGCCGACCGAAGTCAGGTTCAGTTCTTTCAGAAGTTCACTCAATTCACGGGGAGAAAGTCCTCCGTAACCGGCAAATTCCACCCCTTCATACCCGAGCTCCGCCACTTTCCGCAAAGAGCCTCTGAAGTCCTTCTCCGTTTCCGAACGCAGGGTGTATAACTGCACGCCAATTCCGATCTTTGTCATCTACGATCACCTTTCCTCTGTCCTGGGTTATGGGGATGTCGGAAGGGAAACGCTTCCCTTCGCCAAAAAACCTCTCCTTCTATTGATACCATACCTCGTTTATAATGAGAATGAATGATCCACGCAGAACATGAACTATTTCGCTAAATTATCAAAAAGGAACGATGCCTCGTGACAGGAATTCAGGACCCGGCGTCAGCCGTTAAAGATGAGGTCCATATTTTGTCCGCCGGTTATTCGGTGCACCGCAAGCCTTTCGTCTCCAATCAGCGGGACGGAATTGAATACTATTTGCTGCGGCTTCAAACGGAAGGCACCTGCCAGGTTTGGCAGGAAGGCCGCTATGTAACCGCAGAGCCGGGCGATCTTCTGCTGTACCGTCCCGGAGATGCCTACGAGCTGCGCATCGGCAGCCAGCACGAGACTTTACCGCCGGACGCCGATACCGTATACAGCGGCGATTATTACCTGATGTGCAGCGGAAGCTGGATGGACGCCTGGTGGGAGCGTTTCAAGAGGCCCGGCATTATCCGGGTCGGCCTGGACGACAGTTGGCTGAACATCTGGCGGGAAATTTTCCGCGAACGCCGCCGGCTGCACGATAACCTTCAGGAAATCGGCGATTATCTCGTTCGCGTGCTCTGCCTGTCGCTGGACCGCGTCATCGGCGATCTCGCGGATCTGGGGTCGTTTCCCCAGAAGCCGCGCTTCTCTTACATGGTCCAGCGCATGAAAACGTACATCGAGCAGAATGCCTCGGAGGCCTTCACGCTCCAGGATCTGGCCGACCACGTCGGACTAAGCACCTCGCGCGCGGGTCACCTGTTCCGTGAGACGTTCGGCCAGTCCGTCATGGATTACGCCATCGAGGTCCGGATCTCGATGGCGTGCGAGCGCATCCGCTTCGGCGCGATGACGCTGGAACAGGCTGCGGAATCATGCGGCTTCCACAGCTATTCGTATTTCCACCGCACCTTCCGGGCGCGGATGGGCCTCTCTCCCCGCGAGTACCGCGACGGTAAGCTCGGCAGCCTGGAGAAACCGCAAGAACACGGCGTGACGTGAAGACCGTACCGGCCGAAATAGCGGCCAAACAAAAACAGCCCTTGTCCACTCCCGGACAAGGGCTGTTTTTCCTGCTGCGCCGAACCGGCATTTTGTATCTTTTCGCGCTGCTATCCGAAGCTCCAGGCATCCAGACGCAGCGCCACATACGGAGGCTGCCCGTGGCATGCTCCTGCAGACGCACCATCAAGCCGCTCATTCCGCTCTGCTCATACGTGGCGCGGACCCGCTTGCCTTCCCCCGAACGGCTCCGCCGACGGCTAAGGAGCGACTTTCACCGCTTTGACCCAACTGACGTCTTTGCCCCATTTTTTCTCGTGGTATGAGAACAGGATATAGGTGCGCCCGTCGTTCGCATCCGTGCCCGCTCCCGCTTCCTTGGCGTAATAGCGAACTTTCGCCGGGAACGTCTCGCCGGTGTAGACGAACCCGCCGGACATGCCCGCCTTCTTCGCTTCTTCTTCGTTCGTCGACGCGCCTGTAAGGCGCTCGATCATCTCCAGCGCACGCGGCATCGTCACGGCATCGGGACCGAAGGCGTAGCTCTCCGGCTTCTGGCCCTTGCCGAGCGCGTCAGGCGCGGGCTCCCAAGCGGCCACGGTGCCGTTCTGAACGTAAGGATACACCTTGTAGCTGTATCCTTCCTGCTTCAGCGCTTTGCCGCCGGTGCTCTCCAGCTCTACCTCGACCACCGTGGCGTACGCCGCGGCTGCGGATGCCTGAGACGGCACCTCCGCAGGCTTCTCCGCCGCAGGCACGACCCGGGCACGGAGTTTAATGTCCTCGGGCGCTAGCGTCGGATCTATGTTAAAACGGATCACCGCGTATATCCCGGCAGCCAGACACAACAAAATGAGTCCGATCATCCATTTTCTTCTATTCATCCGTTCCCCTCCGTTTCTCTCTTTGTCCATGTTACTTCCTCCGCGCCAAAAAAACAAACCCCGAAGTTTCCTTCGGGGCCTGGGGCCTAAGCCTTCGCATTTCCTTGCGTCCCGGTACCTAAGCGGGTTCCGGCAGCGCCTCACGTCAACAAGTCCGAAAAGCCTATAAACCTGTGGCGCCGGCCTGCTGAAGCTCATTTTGCAGCTCATCGTGAATGAGACCGTTTGTCGCCATCACATTGCGTACGCCAAGCGTATAAGGTTGTCCCGCCGTATCGGTTACACGACCGCCCGATTCCTGGACGAGCAGCGCACCCGCGGCTATATCCCAGGCATTCAGCCCGATTTCGTAGAAGCCCGACAGACGGCCCGCCGCCACGTAAGCCAGATGCAGCGCCGCCGAACCCGCATTGCGGAGATTGCGCACCTTCGGCATGAGAGCGTTGATACCGGCCAGGTTGATTGGAAGAGCGCCTTCGCGGTCGGCGGGGAAACCGGTTCCGACCAGACTTTCGGACAGCGCCGATTCATCCGATACGCCAAGCTTAGCGGCTTTCAGATAAGCGCCCTTGCCTTTTTCCGCCACAAACAGCTCGTCGCGCATGGGATCGTAGACCACGCCCACAATCACTTCACCTTTGTAAGCAAGCGCAATGGATACGCTGAAGAACGGAAATCCATGTATAAAATTCGTCGTACCGTCGATAGGATCGACGATCCATAAGTACTCGGCATCGCTCACGTTGTCAAGGGCGGCCGCCGACGCCTCGGGACCCGGCTCCACGCCTTCCTCGCCAAGAAACGCATGATGGGGAAAATGCGTCAGAATCAGATTGCGGATCATTTTCTCCGATCCCTTGTCCACTTCCGTCACAAGATCGTGGGGGGAATACTTCACATCCACCCGGCGGATTTCACCCACCCGGCTCTTAATCCATTCGCCCGCCTTCGCGGCGGTATTGATAGCGACGGCCGTAAAGCTTTTGCCGCCGACACGGTAAGGTTCCTGATTTACAGTCGTCATTGGATATCACTCTTTTCTCTCGCAATCTAGTATAGTTCTAGTATAGTAAATGAAACGAATTCCGTGCCACATCGTTTCACCCAAATTTCCTCGTAGGATCTGCCAAAAAATAAAGCCGCGTACGCCGTACATTCATCCACCGGTCAATTTTTCTGCCCGCGCAGCCTTCCCGCAACCCGCGAAGCTAGACGGAATCCCCGCGAAAGTACCGGAAAAGCCGTCATGATCCGGCCCCAGATCCGGAAGCCTGGCGAGAGCCTCGACGATACGCGGCCTTCCCGGCTTATCGTCTCCAGCCGGGCCAGCACCTTCGCGGCGGGCACAGGCGGATCGAAGCCGATGTTCGCGTCGCCCTTGCAGAGCAGCGGAGCCTGCGGGCCTTCTCCTCCACGGCGGATCAGACGGTGGGCGATAAGCCCTCCCTCTTCCCCTTGGAAGAGGACGATATCGCCTCTCCGGAGATCCGCGGCGCTCGCCTGCACGAACGTGCAGACGCTGCCCTCGCGGATCAGCGGCCGCATGCTCGTGCCGCGCGACGGAATCTCCACGCGCCCTTTAAGCTCCAGGGCGCGCCTCACGACAAGCGCCTCGGCGCCGAGTCCTTCGCTGCCGAGGCGGCTATGGACCTCTCCGCCCATCAGACGCCGGCCTTCCGGGGAGCAATGACATTCCAGAAGAGATCGTTCTTCTGGAAGAAAAGCTCGTGGACCGGTACCCGTTCCAGGAAACGCATGCACAGCTGCATCACCGTGCGGGTCTCCTCTGCCCCCGTCGTCCAGAAGAAGACCTGGCTCATGACAATCGGCAGAGCATCCGCCGCTTTCATCGGCTCCGTCCGGACTTCCTCCGACTGCCTGAGCACGTACATCCCCTCCAGCGGAGCGGCCGGAACGCCATCGCCGATATCCCAGCGCGAATCGCTGCGGAAAGGCGAGTTGTACGCCAGCGCCTCGGCTCCGCCGTCCGGTCCCGCTTCGGGAAGGGCGATCACCGTCGCCTCGTCGCTGAGCAGGACACGCGGCCTGGACAGCAGCGCGGCCGTTGATTTGCCTGCTCCGGACGGCCCGGCGAATAAGTAGCCCCTGCCGTCCTGAACGGCGCACGAAGAGTGCATCAGCAGGCCCAGCCCGTTGCGGATCAGGAAAGCGCTGTAGACGTTCATCAGCGCATGCTTCAGCGCGAACTCGTCCTGAACCGCCACGGAAGCCGACTTAAGATCCTCGTCGGCTTCGATCCGGTAATCGGCCCGGGTATAGATAACCTTCCCGCCGCGCTTCTCCGCGGCAACGTCGAAATCGACAAACGGCACGCCGTAGCCGCCCTTTATGTTCAGCCGCAGACGCGGCTCTTCCCCGTCGTCCCCGAAGCCTCTATCAAATGATTCTCTCAACCACTCACCGAGTACCGGGGAGTCCGTTTCAATGCCGATCCGCTCATTTCCGATCCGGGTCAAAAAACGCGTCATGGAAGGTCCTCTCTTTTTGCAAAATAAGCTTGATTTTCATAAATTTTACCTGATATCGGACCGCTTCACAACAACAAAAAACACAAAAACCCCCACAGACGGCGCACACCTTTCCATTCTCTCAAGGTGTAACCGCCCAAAGGGGTCTTCATGTATGTATGGAGTTGCAAATTTTCGGAAGGACTATTCCTTGCAGGCAGCGCAGCTTTACGCGCCTACGATGTTGTAACCGCCGTCTACGTGAATAATTTCGCCGGTAATGCCGCGGGACAGATGGCTCATCAGGAACATGGCCGTATCGCCGACTTCCGCCGTTTCCGTCGTTTTGCGCAGCGGAGCTTTCTCTTCCACCTGATGCAGGATGGAGTTGAAATCTTTAATGCCTTTGGCGGCGAGGGTACGGATCGGACCGGCCGAAATGCCGTTCACACGGATACCGTGCTGGCCAAGATCGGCTGCCAGGTAACGTACGCTTGCTTCCAGCGCCGCTTTGGCCACGCCCATCACGTTGTAGTTGCGCATAACGCGTTCCGCGCCGAGGTAGGTCATCGTCATGATGCTGCCGCCCTCCGTCATCAGCGGATACATGTGCTTCGACACCGCAACCAGCGAGAATGCGCTGATGTCCTGTGCCAGAGCGTAGCCGTCGCGGGAAGTATCCACGAACATGCCTTCCAGCTCTTCCGTGCGTGCGAACGCGATGCTGTGCACCACTCCGTGCAGAACGCCGAACTCGCCTTTGAGCGTATCAGCCAGGCGTACGAGATCTTCGTCTACCGTTACGTTGCAGGGCAAAATAAGCGAATCCGGAATATTACCGGCCAATTTGCGTACACGCTCTTCCACACGCTCGCTCTCATAAGTGAATGCGAGGCGCGCGCCTTGAGCCGCCAAAGATTGCGCAATCGCCCATGCGATGCTGCGGTCATTGGCAACCCCCATAACCAGAATGTTCTTGCCGTTCAATAAACCCGATGTCGTCATTCGACAATCTCCTCTCGGTTCGAAATTGGACAATCCTTCACTTTAACAAGGTACCCCATTTGACCGGCAAAGACAAGAAGAACACGGCAAAAACATGCACCGTTACCGGATTAACGCGGAATTCCGGAGGTTTTTATAGATTTAAGCGAAAAATCGCAGCCTATGTGGGCCATCATCTCGCAGAGACCGATTCCCTTGCCTTCATCGCTTCCGGCACGATCCTACGGAACGTTTATTTGCACGGAAGCCTCTGTCAGTATGTCTACGTCTTTTTCCGGTTCCAGATCCTTCATCAGACGAAAAAGGGCGGCGTCCTTCATTTTGGCTTCAATCATAACGTCGAGCCGCGGAGTGATCCCGGCAATGCCTCTGAAAAATTCCAGCAAAGGTCCGGCTTCCACGTAATCCGCATGGCTTCGAATGTCTTTATCGTTCTTGGGGCTCGACACATGGATTTTGGGCGGCAGCGGCTGATCCGCGCTATCCGGAAGCGAGACGCAGAGCTGCCCTTCCCATGTCGCCTGTATCCGGGGCCACAGCTCCAGAATGTCCTCCCCCTCGTTATTCACTTGATGATGATGGACATCGAGCACCATGGGCACTCCGACCTTCTCGCAAATTTCCAGCGTTTCGCGGGCGGTGAACGTTTTGTCGTCGTTTTCCAGAGTGAGACGGCGCCGGGCGCTTTCGTTCAAATCGGCAAAATGAGCCAGAAACCGCTTGGCCGCTTTCGGTTTGTCTCCGTAAGTTCCGCCTACGTGGATGTTGAGCTTGGCGTCCTCTCCGAGTCCCATTGCCTCCAGCATCGCGGCATGCCGCTCAAGGTCCGCATAAGACTTGAGCAGGACATCTTTGCGGGGGGTGCTGAGAACCGTAAAGTGATCGGGATGGAAGCTCGTCCGCATTCCGTGCAGCTTGGCGTAATCCCCCACTTCTTTAAATTCCTCGGCAAGAGCCGGGATCGGATCCCAGCCTTCCAGCATGTCATGGCCCAGCAAGGGAATCAATTTGGACGAATAGCGGTACACCTTGATATCGTAAGCGCGGTTATGCCTAAGCAACCGGAGCGTATTGTGAAGGTTCTCGGCTCCTATTCTCTCCAGCTTGCGGACAGCGGCTTCCCGGTCATTCAACTGGCCGAACAGCGTTGCCGTCATCGTCTTGGACGGGGACGCATTCTTCACTTCCGTGGACATCGCCACATACCCCAAGCGTACGATCATGGCCGTTGGTCACATCCTTGCTCCTGATTGGTCTTTAGTGATAAGATGCCCCGAATAAAAGGCTACTATATTTATGGAGGCAAAATTTTAACGATCCGAAATTTCAGCGGCCCAAAACAAAAAGCAGCCGTTTTCTCAACCGGGGCCGAGATCAAAGCTGCTTTTCATATTCATGGTATACAACGAAAAGGATTGTCCGAAACGGTCGCTTCTTACTGGCTTCCTTGTTCGCCGAAAAACATCTCGTGGGCCAACGCGGTCTGCACGCGCGCCTCTTCCTCGGTCAGCTTGCGCACCAGATCCATTTCCACGAGGGTAACTTCATCCCCCTGAAAAGTGATTTCCGCAATGGAAGCGCTGATCTTTACGATAGCCACCGCCTCGTTGGCCGGCGAATACGCGATTACTTTCTGGCCGGTCGGATATACGCGAAACCCGCTTTTGCGCATCTTGCAGCGCCCGTATTCCAACAGCTCGTACAGTTCCTGCTCGGATTTGAATTTGCATACGGAATTAAATTCGGTCTGAAAGCCCATAGCGCCCTCCCGGCTGATCGAAATAGTAGTCGTTGCTAAAAGAGCATACGGGAAAGCCGCTCTCCGGCGTCATCGTCAGCCTCCGGTTTCCCCGGGCCCGCGGGGTTGTACCTGCGGACGGCAACCTGCTCCCCTGCATGCGAAAACGGTGTCCGGCCAAGCCGTTACTCCACCGTATATTTGATTTGCTGTTTGGCCGCGTGGCGTTCCAGCGCAAGCCGGATGAGATCGTCCAGCAGCTCCGCGTAAGGTTTGCCGGATTCCTTCCAGAGAAGGGGATACATGCTGAACGGGGTAAAGCCCGGCATGGTGTTGATCTCATTGATATAAATCTGGCCGTCCGTCCGGGTCAGGAAGAAATCGACCCGCGACAGGCCCGATCCGTCGATGGACTGGAATGCCTGGACGGCGAGCTCCTGAATCTGCGCGGCGGTTTCTTCCGGCAGATCCGCCGGAATGACCATCGTCGATTTGCCGTCGACGTATTTGGCCTTGTAGTCGTAAAACTCGCTGGAAGATACAATCTCGCCCGGAACGGAGGCCAGCGGCTCTTCGTTGCCGAGGATGGCGACTTCAATCTCCCGCGCGTCCACGAACTCTTCCACAATCACCTTCCGGTCGAACTGGAAGGCATACTCCACCGCTTCGATCAGCTCCTGCCGGTTGCGGGCTTTGGAAATACCCACGCTCGAACCCAGGTTGGCCGGCTTGATGAAGCACGGATAGCCGATGGAAATTTCGGTTTCCATCAGGAAGAACGGCTGATCCTTCTCCCACTGGGAGCGGGTGAAGTGCCGGTACACGCACTGCGGGAGCCCCTCCTGCGCGAACATTTTCTTCATGGCGACTTTGTCCATTCCGACGGCCGAGGCGAGCACGCCCGCTCCAACGTACGGAATGTTCGCCATCTCAAGCAGCCCCTGGATGGTGCCGTCCTCTCCGAAGGTGCCGTGCAGCAGCGGCAGCACGACATCGACGGCTTCCGTCCGGGCGGCTTCACCCGCAGCGGCCACTTCGGCCATTACCCCGCCCGCCTGGCTCGTAAGGCCGGAGAAGAAAGGAGCCAGAGCCGCACCCGCCGCTTCGCCCTCGGAAGCGTCGAAAGCGAGCAGCTCCTTGCGCTCCACGCGGCCGTTCAGAGCCGCTCCCCGGCGCCATTCCCCCTGCTTTGTAATATAGAAAGGAGTAATTTCATACTTCGATGCATCCAATGCTCCAATGACGGCATGCGCGGTTTGCAAAGATACCTCATGCTCCCCGGATTTACCGCCATAGATCAGTCCTATCCGCAATTTCCGGCTCATGTTTCCCCTCCGCCTGATTTCGATCATCTTTATTTATCCATCCATTTCATCCGAAACACGGACAAAGGCGTACCGGGTTTTATCCGTCCACGCGTACGAGTCCTTATAATCCCAGTAGCGGTGCTTGCTGCTGACGGTATGCGCATTCACGAGCGGCATGCCGCTCGCATCCAGTGCGGTCACGAACGTATTGTGCTGAAAACGTCCGTCTCCGTCCCAGTCATAGCTGATAAAATCGCCCGGCCTTAGTTCGGCGGCCGAGGAAACGAGCGTTCCGCTCAGCCCTCTGCGGGAAGCGGGCACGTAAAGCTGAAGAGCCTGGGCGACCGCCCAGCTGTAACTCCAGAACTCGCGGCTGCCCTGCTTGCCCGCGTACCACCAGCCGGCGCCTCTTTTCCCAGTATAGTTCATCGGTGTCCCCCCTGCAAAGAGACATTGGGAGACGTAGCTTGTGCAGTCCACTTCAAATTCAATAAAAGCCGGATTGTACCGGTTCCACCAGGTGTCCGCATATTTGACCGCTTTGTCGCGATCGTAAAGCTTCTTCCGGCTTTCGGGGTAAGTTCCGACATGGTTCAGTATACTATAATTCAGGTAGGGCTGCGACGAGGAGATTTCACCTTCGGGCGTGTAAATTCCTTCCTCCGCCAGCCAGGAGTAGGATTGTCTCGTTTTTTCCCGCTCGCTCTCCCGGGCCGAAATCTGCGCGATGATCCAGCGCGATCCCTTACGGATCAAGCCGACCCGTTCCCGGATGACGATGCACTCCTTCCGCTCCCTGCCCCCTTGTTCGTAAAAAAACTGCCGCTGGCACTCGACATCCGCGGTAACGCCTTCCTCGTGTTCGTGCACATGCTGAAGCTTAAGCCGCATTTCTCCACGCAGCGCCTTGACTCCGCGTTCTTTGCGGCTTTCGATCAGCCGGTGATACCGGGCGTCGGTTTCCCGGCTGAACCGTTCGTCTTCCACCACGTTTGCCAGCACTCCGGCCGACGCTTCCGTTTCCGCCGTATTGCGTGCGTGCAGATAATCGTACAGCGCTGTTTTCCAGGACATGCCTTTCCCTCCCAAGAGCCTACAGTCCGTTACGGGGACCGGCCTTATACGCATGGATAATCCGCGTGGATATTCGCTTAAATATATGAAAAATTTCAAATAAAAATGAGTCATTTTATTCTTTACGCGGCAGGGGGAACACGGTATACTAAGGATATAGCGAAATATGAAATTGAGTTTCATCAGATGAAACACCACCAACCAACCAAACGTAAGACACGGACAAATTTCAATTCGCCATTCAAAGATCATAAGGGAGGCTTTGCAATGCCGCAAAAAGACGCTTTTAACGTACGCAAGCAGCTGACGGTAGGCGGTAAATCTTACCACTACTACAGCCTGCAGGATCTCCAGCAGCAGTTCGCCGGAATTTCCAAACTGCCTTTCTCCATTAAAGTTCTGCTTGAAGCCGCAATCCGCCAATACGACGGCCGCGCCATCACGGACGAACACGTGAAGCAAATCGCAACTTGGGGCGACGAGAACGCCGACCACAACAAAGAAATTCCTTTCATTCCTGCCCGTATCGTCCTGCAGGACTTTACCGGCGTACCGGTCGTAGTTGACCTCGCGGCCATGAGAGACACCGTTGCACGCGCAGGCGGAGACCCTAAACGCATTAACCCGCTCGTACCGGTTGACCTCGTAATCGACCACTCCGTTATGGTCGACGCTTTCGGTAACGGTATGGCGCTTGAAACCAACATGGAGCTTGAATTCGAGCGTAACGAAGAGCGCTACCGCTTCCTGCGCTGGGCGCAAACCGCATTCGATAACTTCCGTGCCGTACCTCCGGCGACCGGTATCGTTCACCAGGTAAACCTGGAGTATCTCGCTTCCGTTGCGGCTACCAAAACCGTAGACGGTGAAACGACCGTATATCCGGACTCCCTGGTAGGTACCGACTCCCACACCACCATGATCAACGGTCTCGGTATCGTAGGCTGGGGCGTTGGCGGTATCGAAGCCGAAGCCGGTATGCTCGGACAGCCGCTGTACTTCGTAACGCCTGAAGTTATCGGCTTCAAACTGACCGGACGTCTTGCCGAAGGCGCAACGGCGACCGACCTTGCCCTCACCGTCACTCAAACGCTTCGCAAGAAGGGCGTTGTCGGTAAATTTGTCGAGTTCTTCGGTCCCGGCCTTGACGACCTCGTCCTGTCCGACCGTGCGACGGTTGCCAACATGGCTCCTGAGTACGGCGCAACCGTAGGTTTCTTCCCGGTTGACAACAGCACGCTGGAATACCTGAGAAACACAGGCCGCAGCGAAGAGCAGATCGCTCTCGTTGAAGCTTACTATAAGGCGCAAGGCATGTTCCGTACGAAAGACTCGGAAGAGCCGATCTACTCCGATGTAATCGAAATCGACTTGTCCACCGTTGTACCGAGCCTTGCAGGCCCTAAACGTCCTCAAGACCGCGTCGAGCTGACGGCGATGAAAGAATCTTTCAACGACATCCTGCGTACGCCTGTAGACAAAGGCGGATACGGCCTGTCCGACGAGAAAATCGCCGAAGAAGTCGAAGTGAAATACGCGGACGGCAGAACAGCCAAAATGAGCACGGGCGCCGTTGTAATTGCAGCGATCACGAGCTGTACAAATACATCCAACCCGAACGTTATGCTCGGTGCGGGCCTTCTCGCGAAGAAAGCCGTCGAGCGCGGCCTGAAAACGCCGGCTTACGTGAAAACTTCCCTGACTCCGGGTTCCCTGGTCGTTACCGACTATCTGGAGAAAGCCAACCTGCTTAAACCGCTTGAAGATCTTGGCTTCTTCGTAGCGGGATACGGCTGCGCAACTTGTATCGGTAACTCCGGTCCGCTTCCGGACGAAGTGAGCCAAGCCGTTGCCGACAACGACATGACGGTCGCTGCCGTTCTGTCCGGTAACCGTAACTTCGAAGGCCGCGTTCACGCACAGGTTAAAGCGAACTACCTCGCTTCCCCGCCGCTGGTTGTCGCTTACGCGCTGGCAGGCAACGTGAACATCGATCTGACGAAAGATCCGATCGGCTACGGCACGAACAACGAGCCTGTCTACCTGAAAGACATCTGGCCGAGCAACAAAGAAATCGAGGAAGCTGTCGCGACAGCCGTTACGGCCGAAGCTTTCCGCGAGAAATATAAAGACGTGTTCCGTGCCAACGAGCGCTGGAACCAAATCGCGGTACCGGAAGGCGAGCTGTACGAGTGGGACAAAAACTCCACTTACATTCAAGAGCCTCCGTTCTTCCAAAACCTTGGCCAGTCCCTGGACGACATCAAAGACGTCCGCGGCGCCAAAACGCTTGCGCTTCTTGCCGACTCCGTTACGACGGACCACATCTCTCCTGCCGGTAACATCAAGGTAGACAGCCCTGCGGGCAAATACCTGATCGAGCATGGCGTGGACAAAAAAGACTTTAACTCCTACGGCTCCCGCCGTGGTAACCACGAAGTCATGATGCGCGGTACGTTCGCGAACATCCGCATCCGTAACCAAGTGGCTCCGGGCACCGAGGGCGGCGTAACGACTTACCTGCCGACAGGCGAAGTGATGTCGATTTACGATGCTTCGATGAACTATCAGGATAAAAACACTTCCCTCGTCGTTATCGCGGGTAAAGAGTACGGAACCGGAAGCTCCCGTGACTGGGCGGCCAAAGGTACGCTTCTGCTGGGCGTCAAAGCCGTTATCGCAGAGAGCTTCGAGCGTATTCACCGCAGCAACCTGGTAGGTATGGGCGTACTTCCGCTTCAATTCCTCGAAGGTCAAGGATGGAAAACGCTTGGTCTGACCGGCCGCGAAACGATCGAGATTTCCGGCTTGTCCAACGATGTGCAGCCAGGCGAGCAAGTAACCGTAACGGCTACCCGTGAAGACGGCACGTCGTTCGAGTTCAAAGCTATCGTTCGTTTGGACAGCATGGTGGACGTGGATTACTACCGTAACGGCGGTATCCTGCAAACCGTACTCCGTCAAATGATGTACTAAAAACCAACGCTTAGTAACCAGTAAACAAAAAAAGAGAGCCCTCGGGCTCTCTTTTTTGCGTTAGAAATGCTGCGTTCCTCATTCTTCTAAGCTCAAACGGCGCTAAAAAGAGGAGCATGCCCTCAACTCTATGCTTCCTGAGACCCTCTTCTGTCCTTAACAATCAAGGACATGAGCTATCTCTCGCGCTTCTCTTCTCGCTCTTCCTAGCCTAGTGGACAAGCTGCTGCCTCAGTTAACGGCGTACGCGGTCTTCGCACCAATTCTCCCGAACAGTTAGGGCAGATGTGACCTCTCTCTTCCGTGCAATTTTTGCAGAATGTGCATTCATGCACGCAAATGTAAGCTTCCGACCGAGCGTCAAGCGTGTGCCCGCAAATCTGGCAATCCGTTTTCATGGCAAGACCCATATCCATATCCCCTTTAACACGAATTTGATCCTCGATGCTTTGATCTAACTTCAGTGTATAAAAGAAAAGCCGCCGCATACAGACATCTTCTAAACCTTTAGAGGCGCAGCGATCTTATAAATTTTAGTAAAAGGCCGTGCAAAACTTAAATTTTAAATTCAGGCAGCGGCGTTCATAAGATCCGCTTTGTATGGCATAGAAAAAGACGGCCCTTCCTTCCGCAGGAATGCCGTCTTCGTTATTTTTCACTTTTTTCCGTTAACCGGGTTAGCTGCTGCTTTTGAATGAGGGATCCGGCCGGCATCCGGGTTATGTTCCTCATCCGGGTACCAAGGATTCAGATGCACAAGCACCTCGTCCACTTCGGGATGCTTGGCCCGGATCGCTTCCTTGATGCTGCGCCCGATATCGTGCCCCTGCTGAATCGTTAACGTGCCCATAATCCCGATCCGCGCATCAACGAGTATGTAATGACCGTGTTCGCGGGCACGCAGCCGGTCGATGCGTTTGACGTCGGGAAACGACTCAATGATCTCCTTATACTGCTGCAGCTTGGCGTCCTCGACGTTCGTTTCCATTAGAATATTGACCGCTTCCGTCCCCATCGTATAAGCGAGCTTGATGACGAGAAAAGAGACGATAATTCCGGCTGCCGGATCCCCGTAGGCCAAGAAAGGAATATCAAAGTAATCCCCGGCCAGGGCCAATGCGATCCCCGCAGAAGCGGCAATGGAAGCATAAACGTCAGCCAGATGATCGTAAGCCGTGGCAATAAGGCCTTTGCTGTTCGCGGCCCTGCCCAGCCTCATCGTATATACGTACAGCCATTGCTTCCAGACCAGGGAAATAACCGCCGCGACCAGAGCGAGGACATGAGCTTCGCCAGGCGGCTCTAAAAGCGCCATAACCGCATGATACCCCATATAGATTGCCGCGGCGCCCAGCAGAAGCGCGACGGCCCCCGAGCCGAGCACCTCCGCTTTGCCGTGCCCGTAAGGATGATCGTGGTCGGCCGGGCGGTTGGAAATCCGCATGGAGCTGTAAGCCGTTGCCGTGGCAATCACGTCTCCGGCATTATGTATTCCGTCTGCAATCAGAACCTGGCTGCCGAACAACCAGCCGACGACCAGCTTGATGCCCGTTAGGACGACATTGCTAATCAGGCTGATCCAGATCGCAATCATCGACTTGCGCTGTTCCATCAACCCGTCCCCTTCCGTATGTTCCGATCTAGTATTGCCCCCACGGTGGAAAAAAATTCCTGTACGCGCCTTCCTCAATCGAATATTGGGGAAAACGGCCTCTCGGAAAGGGAGCATGCTTTCCCTCCCCTTTCCCGCACGGGCAAGCGAAGGCCAGCTGGCGAGGGCTCAGCTGGCCTTATCTATTGATACGCTTCCGCGGAAGGGTTTGAAACAGCAGGCCGGCCGCGGGCCTAACCCGCTCCAGATCCCGGACAGGACCTTCAGGTTGAAGAATGCCTCCGGCAGTCGGTTGTCCGGCTGTTCTTCGGTAGTCTCCCGGTTGTTCTTCGGTAGTCCCGGCCGTTCTCCGGTATCCCCTCCGATGCTTCTCCCGCAGTCCCTCTCCGGCCATCTTGTTTCCTGTGTCCGCACAACCCCCATGCCGCGCTATCTCAGCATGGTGCCCATCCGCCGGGCCGCCTCCATCACGACCGGAGCCTGCTCCAGCATGGCCTCCAGCGTGAGCCGGTTGGACGGCCCCGACACCGCCAGCGCGGCCACGAGCTTGCCCGCGCGGTTAAAAACCGGAGCGGCAAGCGCCGCCGCTCCCGGTTCGCGCTCCTCGACGCTGGTGGCGTAGCCCGCCTTCCGCGTCTCGTGAAGCTGCTGCAGGAACGGTTCCCGCAGGATGCCCGCAAGCTCGGCCTCCAGCATCGCCTGTTCCTGCACCTCCGCCTCGCCGAAGGCGAGAAGGATCTTGCTCGATGCCCCGACGAACAGGGGCATTCTCGCACCGATCGGCGCGACCCGCCGGATCGCGTGGTTGCTCTGCACGGCCTGGACGCGTACGCGTTCCCGGCCGTCTCGCACGTACAGCGAGATCGTCTCGTTCACCTGATCGCGCAAGCGTTCCATCTCCGGCAGCAGGATCATGCCGGGGTCGTCGCTCTGGGACATGTGCGCGGCAAGTTCCCAGATGCTGAAGCCGAGCCTGTATTTGTCTCCGTCGGACTCCCTCACAAGGAATCCCTTCGCCTCCAGGGACGCAAGGAGACGGTAAACCGTGCTTTTATGCAAAGAGACTTTGGATGAAATCTCCGTTAACGTCAGTTCGGTTGCGTCGGTATAACACAGGAGTACATCCAGTGCCCGTTCCACGGCGCGGACGGTCGATTTTGCTTCCTCCATCGGGTTTCACCACCGCCTATTTTTGTTTCACATAGTGAAACTCTGTTTCTTTTATTATACTTGATGAACCCTCGAAAGGCAAAGGAAAAAACCGCCCGAAAGCCTTGTATTACAGCGAGATTACAAGACAATTAACATTGTGTTGCACATATTGACGAAGCGTGTAAGTTGACATAATATAAGAGTACCACGAGGTCCTTTTCAGAATATTTAGTTAATTATAAACCTTCTAATTATTCAGGTTCCTACTAACTAAATTCTCCTACAAAGACCCATTCTCCAAAGGAGGGAACCTATATGAGCATGCATCCCGTTAACTCGACTCCCCTTCAACCCGCACCGCTGGATCATATTCCGGTTAAATCGTTTTCGCGACGCAAGAAGGCTGTCCTGCTTTCTCTTCTCTGCTTCTTCGTGCTCTGTTCCAGTCTGATCCTCGGCTTCCACGGTTTTATCGCCTGGACGCTGGCTCGGCCTACCATTGCGCCGTTAAGCTCGAACCCTGCGAAAGCGGTCGGTCTGCCTTATCAGAACGTTACATTTCCCAGTTCGAACGGCAGCAGCACGCTTAGCGGCTGGTACATTCCGACGGCACAAGCTTCCTCCCAGACGGTCATTTTCTCGCACGGGTACGGCGGCAACCGCGAAGAACTGTGGGTTCCCATCTATTCTCTTGCCAAAAAGCTTCATGACAGCGGATACAACGTGCTGATGTTCGATTACGGCTACGTCCATCCCGAAAACGACCGGATCGTTACGGCCGGTATCCAGGAATCCAAAGAGCTTCTTGGGGCCGTTAATTATATTAAAGAAAAAGGCTCCGAGCGCGTCTATGTATGGGGCTTCTCCATGGGAGCGGGCACAGCCCTCCAGGCCGCCCTGCAGACCAAAGATATCGACGGCATGATTCTGGACAGCACGTTCCTGCTCAATCCCGATACGCTTTATCATAATATGAAACAGTATGTAAATATTCCTAAATTCCCTTCGCTCCCTCTTGTCCGTGTATTTTTCCCGCTTCTTAACGGGGTTAACATGAATCAGATTCCGTATCAGGCCGTCACTACTCATGAATATCCGATGCCGATTTATTTCATTCACGGCGATGAAGATGAACGGGCCCCGCATGAAATTGCCGAACAGGTCTATAAAAATCAGCACAACGTGTTCAGCAACTACTGGGTGCTTCCGACCGGCAAACACGAACTGATTTACTCGGCGAAACCCGACGAATACATCACCCGCACCTTCGGGTTCCTGAAAACAATCTCCCGTCCCCAGCTTTCGGAATCGGGTTTTGTTGAAATGTAAGTAGAATAGGCCAATCCCTCCCTTGAATAAAGATAGGAATAACGTTGATTCCGGGGAGGTTAGTCCTGATGCTTTCGGTCTACGGCAGCTTGATGCCGCTTAGAATTTTAGAAGAAATCCGTTTCTGGAAAACCCAAGAGAAGGAGCATACCGTCGTTATCCGCGAACTGGTCCCTGCGCTGGAGCCGGCCTATGTGCAGGCGCTCAAGGAGTGGGAGGAAGTTTTCGCCAAGACGGAGGCGGCAGCCGTACAATGGGTAGAATGGGCGATCCGCACTCAAAATCCCACCGATCCCTTCCTTCAGCAGCAGCTGCGTCAGTTGATCGATGTCTCCACCAAGCAGTCGGTTCAATTTATCGAGTTTTTGCAGATTGTAGAAAAAGAAAGCAAACCCGTCAGCTCGAATCCCGTTGTCAAAACGGTCATCGAGCATATTATCCGCGAGTCGGAGTACTTCCTCGGCACGCTCAAAGGCCTTGAAACCGCCCAGAAGGGCAGCCCCTACGGTACGGGGAGCTGGGGCTTCGGCGTACCGGGCCAATGGCCGCCGGGCGCTCATTCGAGCCTTGGCGGCTACGCGGGCCAAGCCGGGGACGGTCCGGGCGCTTTCGGGGCGCCCGGGAGTCCGGGCGGCGCTCCCGGAGCATGGGGAGCGCCCGGAGCATGGGGAGCGCCCGGAGCATGGGGCGCTCCCGGCTATTACGGGCCGGGCGGCGTAATCTTGCCCGGGGCGGGCTTCGGCAGGTCCGAGAACAACCCGGACGGCCATGACTTGCCCGGTACCTCCATCGGCGGAGCCGGCAGCTCGCTGGAAGGCGTCAGCACGCCGGGGCCGGGCGGCGGAGGAGCCGGTCCCGGAACCGGTCCGGGACAGTACGGGATCTACAGCGTGCCCGTCCCCGGCCACGATTCGGACGGCCCCGATCCTGTCGGATACCCCGGGTATACCCCTCCGGGTTACTCATCCGGCAGCCCGGGCTTTCCCGTCCCGCAGGGCGTGGGCCCCACACCCGGAACGGGTGTGCCTCCCGGCTTCGGCGTCGGGGTGCCCGGTCCTCCGGCGAGCTACACGCCGGGACCGTCCGCTTATCCCGGCGCGGGGATCGGACCTGTCGGGCCGGAAGGCCCCTGGGACACGCGCACGGAAGGCGACCGTCCGCCCCTAAGCGATATGGCGGCACAGAGCGGTGCAGCGCCGCCTCCGGCCCATGCTTCGGGGCAGGGGCAGACCGTCCCGGCTCTGTCGCCCTACAAGCCCGTGCCGATAGGCGGGCACAAGCTTCCTCCCCTGCCGTACGCCTACAACGCTCTGGAGCCTCATATCGACGAGGCGACCATGCGCGAGCATCACGACAAGCATCACAAAGCCTATGTCGATGATCTCAACAAGGCCGAGCAGATGCTTGCGAAAGCCCGCGACAGCGGAGACTTCGATCTCGTCAAGCACTGGGAGCGGGAGCTGGCTTTCAACGGCGCGGGCCATTACCTGCACACGATTTTCTGGAACATCATGAAACCGAACGGCGGCGGGAAAGCCTACGGTCCCATTGCCGCCGAAATCAACAAATCGTTCGGCAGCTTCGACCGGTTCAAGAAGCAGTTCACCGAAGCCGCCAAGAAAGTGGAAGGCGGCGGATGGGCTATTCTGGTTTGGAGCCCGCGCAGCCACCGGCTTGAAATTTTGCAGGCGGAAAAACACCAGAACCTTTCCCAATGGGACGTTATTCCTTTGCTGGTGCTTGACGTGTGGGAACACGCTTATTACCTCAAACATAAAAGCAACAGGGCCAAATACATCGAAGACTGGTGGAAAGTCGTCAACTGGGATCATGTCAATGAACGATTCGAGCCCGTCAGCAAGCTCACTTGGCTTCCCTATTAAAGCGGCGAAGGGGCCGTTACAAAGTCAATTTTGATTTTACGCGCCCCACTTCAATCAAATGTTTCTATAAAAAAAGATCTCATCTCCACCTTGCGGTGGGTTTGAGATCTTTTCGTTTTCCATTGGGGATACCGACCTACCGTGCGAACACTATTTTGGGACAAGACCTTCTTGAGAAGGGGGACGGCTTACAGAGCCATCCTCCCTTATTCCTGCATGTAGTTGACCACCGTCATGCGACGCCTAACACCGCGCGCCGTCCTGGCGGGTTATTCCGCCACAATCCACTTCGTGTCTATCGCCTCGAAATCTCCGTTCCACTCGGGTGGATGCTCCGTATCGCAAATAACCGCGTGGATTTCTTTCAGATCCGAAATTTTGTAGAAGTGCGTCTTGCCGTTCTTCGTATGATCCATCAGCGCGACTGTCTGGGCCGCATGTTCCATAAACTTCCGGACGAGAAGCCCCCGCTCGGCATCGTAGCTCGTTAACCCGCTTTGCGGATGGAGCCCGTCGACGGCCACGAACGCTTTGTCCACGTAGAAAGATTCCATCATACTCTCGGCTACCGAGCCTGATGCACGGTAATGCTTCGCATTGATTTTGCCCCCGATAAAATAAATGTCCCCGGAGAACATTTCTTTGTTCTTGTATTCGATAAGCAGAGACAAGGCAGGCACCGACGGCGTCAGAACGGTCAAATTCCGTGTATTCGCCAAATAATTGATCATCTGCAGGGTCGTCGTTCCGTCGTCGATGACGATCACGTCGTTGTCCCGGACCATCGCGGCGGCCGCCCGGCCGATCCGCTTCTTCTCCTCCGCTTTCGTGACTTCCCGGTTAAAGGGGGAAGGTTCTTCCCTCATCAAGTCAAACTTGACCGCCCCGCCGTACACGCGCTTGAGTTTGTTTTCCTGCTCCAGCTCCTCCAGATAGCGCCGGATCGTTTCCGAGGAAACTTCGAAATGCTCCACCAGTTCGTGTGTCCGGACTTTATTGTGAAGATTGAGCAAGTGGAGGATGTGTTCCTTGCGTTCTTCCCCTACTAGAGACACATGCCCGCCTCCGTTCTTTCGGTTCTGTGATAGTTTCCGGATTCATTATACCCAACCTTGTGGAAGGGCGACAGCCTTTTATGGATACGGCACCCATGATGAGTTCCGGACGGATCAATCCATACGGTCAGCCGCTTGATGATCGGCCGTTCGTCTTTTATTCTGTGCCTTCGTACAAAATCAACTGCGCAGCCGAGCGGAACGGAGTGGAAAGATATGGCTGCGCTCATGCCTGGACCGGCTCCCGTTCCATCAGCACTTCCGTGGCCTGATGGATGCGGATGCCTCGCTTCTCCAGCTCGGCGAAGACCGCCTGCGGCTCGAAAGCTTCTTCCGGCGTCAGGATGCCCGCGCCGTTGACCCGCCCTTCCGCGATCATGACGGCCGCAATGGCCATCGGGATGCCCACATTGCGGGTGTAGGCGCGAAGTCCTTCCCAGCCCGGCACGGAGCCGTCGGAGGCCGGATGCGTATGCGTAAGCGTCAGCCGCATCGGCACGCCGTTTTTAACGCCGGTGACTTCGATATGCAGTGCGTAGCCGTACAGCTCCGTCTCCGCGCCTTCGCGGGAGTGGTACAAATATTCGCTGATGCAGTCCATGATGCCGATTTCCGCGCCGTTGACCCGTATCTTGTCGTTGCGCATAAACCCATACTCATAGAGAGCCTTGACGAGCCTCATATTCGGCTGCGGCCAAGTACCGCGGACTTCGATCAGACGGACTTCTTTCTTCGCCAGAGCCTTTGCCAGCGTCTTTGTTTCGGCATGCGGGATGATATATTGAACCGACGTGCCGTAAGGCTCGGGGAGCCGGATTTCACGGGGACGCGCAAAAGGCGGCACCTGGATGAACTGCCCGTTTTCATACACGACGCGGCCCGGAAGGTTCGGATCGTACTCATAGGTCGTCGTTTCCGTAATGGACCTCGAAAAAGCGATCGGCCGGTAAGACCCGTGGCTGACGCGGACGGTATCCACCGTATCGAGCTGCGAAGCGGCGTGCATCGCCATCATCTGGGTGACGCCCGGGGTCATGCCGAAACCGGGTACGCAAGTTTTGCCGTACCGCTCGAACAGAGCCGCCGAAGCGTCTTCGTCCCCGAAGCCGTTCAGGTTGATGCCGTGGCAGCCCGCTTCCGCTATGCACGCCGTAGACAAGCCGTTAAGCGTGATCGCCGTACCGTCCATGACGATATCGTAGCCCCGCATCTGTGCGACGGTCGTTTCTTTGTCATAAACGTTCACTTTTATGAATTCCACACGTGGATCGTTCAGCTCCCGCACGACCTTGCGTCCTTCCTCTTCGTTAAAATCGGCGACCGTAATTTGCTCGAATACGGAATACTGGACAAGATCCAGGATCGCTTCCCTGCAAATCCGGCCCGCTCCGCCCAGACAAAATACTTTCATGACGAATCCTCCCCGCAAGTGATCATTCCGCTTGTCCCGTTCACTTTAAATCCCGCTCTCCCGCCTTAGTTCCGGGCTGCATCCTTTGTTACCGCAGCGCCTCCCGTGACGTCCGCTATTGTGCGTACAAGCCGCTGCATATCGGCCGGATGAATATCGCCGATCGATCCGATTCGGAAAGTCTGGGCGGCGGATATTTTACCGGGATAAATGACGAACCCGTTCTTTTTCAATTCCTCGTAAAAGGCAAGGAACGTGAAGTCCGACGAATCGGGATAGTAAAAAGAAGTGATAAAAGGAGACTGCACGGACGGGTCCAACAGCGGCCGGAACCCGATCGCTTCCATCCCTTCGGCCAGCGTGCGCTGGTTCTCGGTGTAACGTTCGCAGCGGGCCTTGATGCCCCCCTCGTCCTCCAGCTCTTTAAGCGCTTCGTGAAAAGCTCTAACCACGTGCGTGGGAGATGTAAATCTCCACTTGCCCGACTGCCGTTCCATCGTGTTCCACTGGTCATACAGATCCAGCGACAGGGACCTTGCCTGCCCTTCACAGCGCTTCAGTTCCTCCGTGCGGGCCAGCACAAAGCCGAAGCCCGGAACGCCCTGAATGCACTTGTTGGCGCTGCTGATCAGGAAGTCGATATTGAGCTCGCTCATATCCATTTCAATACCGCCGAACGAACTCATGGCATCGACGATAAAGGTTTTGCCGTATTTCTTGGCTGCGGCGCCTACTTCGGCTATCGGATTCAGCATGCCCGTCGTCGTTTCCGAATGAACGACCGCCACGTGGGTAATCGTCTCATCCCGCCGAAGCAGTTCCTCCAGCTCGCCGGGACTGACCGGGCTGAGCTCTCCCGAATCGAGAACGGCCGTTTCGATGCCGAGTACGCGTGCCATCTGGGCGATACGGTCTCCGTAAGCCCCGTTCGTGAGCACCGCCAGCTTGCCTCCTGGCGGGATAACAGAGCCGATGACAGACTCCACGCAGAACGTTCCGCTGCCCTGCATCGGCACGCAGGTGTAGCCCTCCGCACGTCCTGCACCCAAAGCGACAAGGCGGGCGCGTATATCCTGGACCAGTCCGTTATAATCCCGGTCCCAGGTGCACCAATCCCGCAGCATGGCCGCTTTGACGCGTTTCGTCGTCGTTAAAGGTCCGGGCGTCAGCAGCAGGTATTCGTTGTCCGGCATCGCCGAGTACATGGTGTCCGTCTGTACCATTTCCGCTTCCCCCTTATGCATGCCGTACACCTTCCGGCGCAGATACAGCCGTACCTGCAGGGGCGACCGCATCGGCTTTTAGTCTCGCCTCAATCAATTCCAGCACCGCATCCAGCTTGCCGACGGATTCAATCACATAGTGGGCCCCGGCTTCATAAAATCTCTCGCGCACTTCCTCGCATCTGCGCTTTAGTTCTTCCGGCGGGCAGGCGGATACCTCCGCTTCGCTCATCCCGAGCTCGCTGCTGCCGAGCACAATCCCGACCGTCCAAACCCCTGCGTTCAGGCCTTCCCGGATGTCGCTCAAGGTATCTCCGACTTTAACGACATGATGAAGCGGGTAAACGCCGAGACGGATACAGTTCTCGTAGATCATCCAGGGATACGGACGGCCCGCGGGCATCTCCGTAGGCGTCACGAGCACATCGGGACGGTAGCCTCTTCTGCCGGCTTCCTCCACAACGATGTCCATCATCTCCTCGGTATAACCGGTTGTGGACCCGATCTTGATCCCGCGTTCGCGCAGTCTTCCCATGAGTTCCACCGCGCCGGGGATCGGCTCGCAGTGATTGCGCAACGAAGCGAACAAGAGCGGCTCGAAATCCGCATACAAGGTATCCACGTCGCGGTCGTCGGGGCGGCTGCCGAATTTTTGTTCCCAAAGGTCGGCCACGCGAGGCATTTTCGTAATCTCACGGATGTGATCCCATTTAAGGAGCCCCATCGGTCCGCGTGCTTCCTCCTGCGTAATTTCTATGCCTTTGCGGCGAAATATTTCTATAAAAACATTCAAGGGAGCAAAGCAGCCGTAATCTACAGTCGTGCCTGCCCAGTCCATAATGACGGCTTTGATCATGTCGAGTCTCCTCCTGGTAACGGGCCGTCGCGGATCCTCCGCCTATCCGGCTCCGCTTTCGGTTTGATGAAGTAAAGGCGTTGATATTTTATCGGGATAACGTTCAAACCTGTTAAAAAATTATTTCCGCTGCCAGGCGGAAGCCCGGTTCCGCATCACTTTCGTAAGCTGCTCATAGCCGATCCTCACGACAATGTTGGTCAGCAGAATGAGGACGGACATGGCGGCGGCCGGGGCGGTATCCCCCGCATCGTCCATATTGACAATGGCAACCGAAGCCAGCTTGAAATCGGCGGAGTACAGAAACACGACTGCCGACACGGTTACCATGGAATTCACAAAGTAATAAACGAACATTTCCAGGACAGCCGGCAGAGACATGGGAACCGTTACCCGTGCGAATGTCCGGTAGAACGGAACACGCATCGATGCCGAAACCGTCTCGAACTCCTTATCGAGTTTCTTGAGCGAGGCTGTCGCCGTAATAAAAGGAACCGCATAGAAATGCACGATGTTGGCCAGAACGACGATCCAGATGGTGCCGTAGATCCCGTTTAGCGGATTGTCCGGCCGGTTGAAGAAGAAAATAAAAGCAAGCCCGATCACCATTCCCGGCAGCGCGAGCGGCAGAATCGACAGGAAATAAGCAAACTGCCGCAGAGCGTGCCAGTGGCGCACTTTTTCAATTAGATAAGCGAAAATGAATGTAACCGCCGTACCGATCAAAGCGGTATAGAGAGCCGCCTGCATGCTGTTCCAGAAAGGAGCCAGCCCTTCGCCGGCCACGGATGTGAAATCGAAATGATTCCACGTAAACGATAAATCATAGGGCCACACCTTAATCACGGAAGCGAAAATTACGGCGCCCAGCAGGAGCAGGATGGCGCCCCCGATCAAGCTGCAAATCACGTAAAACACGGCGTTGCGCCAGCTTCCTTTCTGAATCCGATAGGGAACCGATTTGGAGGAAACGAGCGCCTTCTGCCTGCGTTCCACGAAACGGTCCACCGCAAAAGCCAGAATAGCCGGCAGTGTAAGCAGGATGCCTACGGCCGCGCCCATCGTCATGTTCTGCTGGCCGATCACCTGCTTGTAAATATCCGTTGCAAGCACATTGTAGTTGCCCCCGACGATTTTCGGGGCGCCGAAATCCGTAAAGCTCATCGTAAAGCAGACGAACAGAGCGCTGATGACGCCGTATTTCACGCTTGGCAGCGTTACGCTCAGAAATGTTCTCCACTTCCCCGCCCCAAGCGTTTCGGCCGCTTCGTACAACCGGTTGTCGGTTACCGCCAGCGACACGAGTATGATCATCATCGCCTGAGGAAAGGTGTAAGCCACTTCCGCCAGTACGATTCCGACCGGACCGTACAAGCCGATATCCAGCCCGGCGGGCAGAAGACCGAACAAACCGGTCGTCACCAGCCCCTGGTTGCCGAACAAATAAATAAGACCGATGCCGTGCATCATCGTCGGGGCAAAAAGCGGGAGCAGCGCGATATAGCGGAAAAGTGTCCTGCCTTTGATATCCGTACGGGTCAGCGCATATGCATACAAGAACGCGAGGCTGACTGAGATGACTGTAGTGAGTAAAGACACGTTCAAGGTATGGAGCAGGGAACGGAGAAGGGCCGGTGTCGTGAAATACACGACAAAGTTTTCCAGACCCGCAAATTGCCCCGTTTTATCGTAAAACGCTTTGGAAAACAACCCGATCAGGGGCAGCAACACCGTAACGGCCAGCACCGCGATCATGAGGGCGATCAGAGCCTGCTGCATCCGCTCCTCTTTGCCGTGCCGGCGCCTGACCCTTCCTCCCGTTCTCTTAAGACTGGAACGAACGTCTCTGGCGGCGCTCTGCACCCTGCGTACGATCATCATGACAAGGACTCCTTTCTCTTACTTCGCTGCTGCCTGGGGCTCGAAGGCGATCAGCCGTTCTTCAGGCAGGCGGAGCGACAGCTTCTTATTCTTCTCAAGGCCCAACTGCTGGTAATGCTGGGCGGACACATGAATCGTCATCGGGCGTCCGAGCGGCTCCCCGCTGCTGTCCAATACGTCCAGCATGACGTGATAGAAAGGTCCGCGGAATTCGATGCCGCGGACGACGGCCGGTATGCCGCCGCGCGAACCGGGCTCTTCGGCGCCGATATGCTCGGGCCGGACCGCCATCATGCCGGCGCCGCGCAAGCCCCTTTCCTGGAGCTCTGCTCCGTCCAGGAAGTTGATCGCGCCGATGAAATCGGCTACGAACGGCGAAGCCGGCCGTTCGTAAACCTCTCTCGGCGTGCCGATCTGTGCGACCTCCGCATTGTTCATCACCACAATGCGGTCCGCCATCGTCAGCGCCTCTTCCTGGTCGTGCGTCACCATGATGGTCGTGACGCCTATCTTCTCCTGTAGCGCGCGGATTTCTCCGCGCAGCTTATGCCGCACCTTGGCGTCCAGCGCCGACAGCGGCTCATCCAGCAGCAGGAAGTCCGGGGACAGCGCGACGGCGCGCGCCAACGCGATACGCTGCTGCTGCCCTCCCGAGAGCTGGGACGGGTACTTGTCCCTCATCTCCCAGAGGTCCACCAGGTCCAGCGATTCTCTCACCTTCTCGGCGATATCGCGTTTGCCGAGCCTCCGGCTCTTCAGGCCGAACGCGATGTTCTGCGCTGCCGTCATGTTCGGGAACAAGGCATACGACTGGAACACCATGCCAAAATTCCGTTGAGCCGGAGGAAGAGCGGTGATGTCTTTTCCTCCTGCCGATATCGCGCCCGTGTCCGGGTGCTCCAGCCCGGCAATGATGCGGAGCAGCGTCGTTTTGCCGCAGCCGCTGGGGCCGAGCAGGCAGACGAATTCATTTTTGCGGACATCCAGGGAGATGCTGTCCAAGGCCGTGAAAGAACCGAATGTCTTGCGGATCCCCCGGATTGATAAGTGAGCCTGATTCATGTGTTCCTCTCCTTCCGGCTGCCGGCTTAACGGTTCTGGCTTGTTGCCGCAAGCGGGATTACCGCTTTATTTTAGGATTTTGGCTCGCTCTTGGCGTTGTAGCGTTTTTCCCACTCTTTCAAAATGCCGTCTCTATTCTTCGCGGCATCGTTCAGGTCGTATTTGATGAGCTGGCTGAGCGGGTCTTTGGAGTAGCCTTCCGGAATTGTGCCGGAACCGTCGTTCACACTGATGATCGCATAGTTCTTGTTGTAGGCTTTCATCGCCTCGTCGCTGATCGCCCAGTCCAGGAACGCCTTCGCTTCGGGCTTAATCGCCGCCTTCTTCATCAAGGCGTTCGCTTCCACATCCCAGCCGGAGCCTTCCTGAGGGAATACAACTTCAACCGGCGCGCCTTTCTTCTTCTCCTGGATGCCGCGGTAACCGAACGAGATGCCGATCGGGTATTCCCCGGCAGCCGCCATCTTGGCCGGTTTGGAACCGGAGTGCGTGTAGACGGCGATATTGTTATGAAGTTTGTCCATGAACTCCCAGGACGGACCTTTGCCGTAGAGCTGCTGCCAACCCGTCACATCGAAAAATCCCGTTCCCGAGGAAGCCGGATTCGGCATCACGATCATGCCTTTGTACTCGGGTTTGATCAGATCCTGGTATGTCTTCGGCACCGGAAGTTTCTTTTTCTCAAGTTCCTTCGTATTGACGATAAAAGCCGTTTCCCACGCGTCGATGCCCACCCATTTCGCCGTAGTGCCGGTGCTTTTGAACATCGGGGAGACACGTTCGATCCCTTTGGGCGAGTAGCCCTCCACCATGCCGTTCTGATCGAGCACAAGCAGGCTTGTCGCCGCAACGCCCCAGACGACGTCCGCTTGAGGGTTATCCTTCTCGGCCAGCAGCTTGGCCGTAATAATGCCCGTCGAATCCCGGACAATATTTACCTTTACATCCGGGTTCGTTTTTTTGAACGATTCGAGGTAAGCTTTAATCTGATCGTCTTCCAGTGCGGTGTACACCGTCAGGTCGCCTTTCAGAGCGCCCGATTGGGAAGAGCCCTCATTGCCTCCCGCCTTTTCCGGTGGCTTGGTCGCGGCACCCGCTTCGCTGCCGCTTTTTCCGCAGCCTGCCAGAAGGGAAATCGCCATAAGAAGAGTCAGGCAAAATGAAGCTGTTTTTTTCATGACCGTCGTTCATCCTCTCGAATTTGTAAAATGGAATAAGCTGCGTTTGGATTCATTTCTCTTACAGTTGTTATGGTAAAGAAGTTTTGTAAACCCACGATTAAATACAAGTAAAGATTGTGTGTTTAATTTTATTTAATTGTTTTTAGTTGCATTTAAGACGATGAACCTAACAAAAAAAGGACAGCCTTTTTAAGACTGTCCTTCTTGCTAGTTGAATTTCGGGTGGGCCGAAGTTCTTATTTACTTTGTTTTGCCTGCGATTGCTTGGATCAGACGTTCGCCTGACTTTCCCGCAGCGGTCCGGCAGGTTCACCCGCATTTTTCCGCGGAATTACTTAATCAGCGACAAAAACTCCGCCCGCAAAGCGGAATCCGTCCGGAACGAGCCGCGTACGGCCGACGTGACGGTTTTGCTGCCGGGCTTCTTCACGCCGCGGGAGCACATGCACAGATGCTCGCCTTCCACGACGACCATAATGCCGTGAGGCTCCAGCACCTCGTCCAGCGTGTTGGCGATCTGGGAAGTAATCCGCTCCTGCACCTGCAATTTGCGCGTGATGGCTTCAACCAGACGGGCGAATTTGCTGAGGCCCGCTATCTTTCCGCTCGGAATGTAACCCACGTGGATTTTGCCGAAAAACGGCGCCATATGATGCTCGCACTGGCTGTAATAGACGATATCTTTGATGATAACGAGTTCCTCGTGCTGCTCATCGAAGGTTACGCCGAGTACGTCGCGAAAATCCGCCTCATATCCGGCGAAGATCTCCTCGTACATCCGGGTTACACGCGCCGGAGTATCCAGCAGCCCCTCGCGTTCCGGGTTCTCTCCGATCAGACGAAGTATTTCCCGGATATGCCCTTCAATCTGTTCGCGGTTATCCGCGACTTTCGTGTTTTTGTATTCTTTAGCCGGCATGTTGCTCTCCTTCCGATCCGTTCCCTATGATATGTTTCACCAGCTTGCCGCCGTACTGCAGCGCGAAACTACTGCGGTGCGCTTTGCCGAGAAGCATGCCGCCCTGCAGCAGTGCGGTCAGCGCAACGGCCGTTTCCCTGGCTTTCATGCCATGAAGGTTGATCTCTTGATTAGCTGCCCCTTCCTGCAGGCAGGCTTCGATTCTATTCTCTATGTCTTCGAGAAAATCCACCAGCAAGCGGCGCAGTTCTTCGTACCGGTCCCCCAATTCAAGAACCAGGTTGCCGATGTAGCATCCCCTGCGGCAATCATGCTCTTCCGCCGAGACCTGCATGAGGCGGAACAGCCGTCCCAGCCTCTCTTTCGGCCCGAGCGCCCGGTTGTCCAGCGACGGCCCGAATATCTGCTCCTCCATCAGCGCGATCTTCTGCTGAATGACTTGCCGGCCGAGCTCTTCCTTACTCTTAAAATGGTAGTAAAAGTTGCTTTTCACCACGCCGCACCGGGAGAGAATTTCTTCCAGGCCCGTAGCCTGAAAGCCTTGCTCGTGAAAAAGTTCCATGGCAGCAGCGATAATCTTATCTTTGTTGCTGGGCATAAGCCAACCACCTCTGGATAATACTGGTCCGTTCTACTCAAAGGGCCGAGCAGCCTGTGAAACAGGATTCCCGGCCGCTTTCATGCGGATTTTTTATTTGGATCTTGCATTTTTATTCGGCTTTTTGCTGGTCAGGTTCTGGTTCTTCATCATAGTCTGCACTTTGTTCATTTGCTGCTTGTTCATGTTGTAGCCCATCTGCTTAGCCATCTTCTGGATCATTTCCGGATTGTTCTGCATCGATTCGAGCTGCTTACGGAGATAGAACACTCCGATAAAAAAGCCTCCGACCAGTCCCGCTATCAAGGTCAGAATCGGAATGATAATTTGCCACATCCTGCTTTTCCCCCTGCGTTCAAAAATTGTTTTCAGTCAAACTCATCATAGCATTATAAAGCCGAAAATCCAAGCTTCTCAGGCCAACACGTGTTCGATAAAAAGCGTGGTGTGTTTCGCCAGATCCATTTCCTTCACATCGTACTCTTTGCCGCCGCCCTGTTTGATGATGCGGACCACCGGACGGCCCGGCAAGCCCCGGTGCTGGCCGACCACTACACCCGTTTCACGAGTGGACAGACGGACGGAAATCCCCGTCGGATAGACCGATACGGTGCGCAGAAAGTGAATCAGGATGTCCCTGTCCAGCTTCGTACCCGCCATAGCCATCATGTGCTCGATCGCCACATGGGGGAGCAGCCCCGCGTCCAGGCCGCTGCCTTGAAGGAGATTGTCGTAGGTATTGGCCGCACTTACGATCTTCGCGTACAGATGAATCTGCTCTCCCAGGAGTCTGCGCGGCTTGCCTAGCCCGTCAGGCGTTTCGTGGTGCTGGAACGCGACATGCGCGATAAGCAGGCTGTATTCCCGCTTGGCTTTAAGCAGCTCGAAGCCTCTCCACGTATGATGAAGCCGGTCGTCCTTGGCTTCGTCGTCCGTAATCCGGTCCAGCTTGCCTACGTCGTGAAGCAGCGCGCCGATAGCCAGCTCTTTAAGCTGCTGCGGATTCAGATTCATATTGATCCCGATCAGTGTGGAAATCATGCAGACGTTGAGGGCATGCAGGTACATGTCATTGTCTTTCGTGCGGATATCCGTCAGTTGGATCAGAACGTCCTTGTTTTTTAAAATTTCGTCCAGCAGCGTATCCACGTTTTTGCTCATGTGGCGTGTATTGAAGTCTTTACCGGACCGGATGGAATCGAAGGTGTCCAGCATCTGCCGGATGACGATCCGCTTCGTTTCCTCGCTGACGACTTCGGGAATTTCGATATCGTCCGTCTCCTGATCCTGGATATAAAGCATGGAAACCCCGATGCGTCTCAGCGTATTAATCATATAAACGGTAAGCTGAACCCCCTCGGCCAGCATAACCGCCCCGGACGCCGTAAAAATCGTCTTTCCCAGATATTGTCCCGGTTCTATGGAATCAATAGGAACATATTTCATGCTTTCCACTCCCGATTCTTCGATGTATGCCGGACATCCGCCGGCGACCAGCCCTCTAGCTCAAGCAGAGCCGTCTTGACGGGAAGCCCGCCCCCGTATCCTACCAGCTGCCCGCCTGCGCCTATAATGCGGTGGCACGGGATGACGATCGGGACCGGATTGCGGTTGTTGGCCCCGCCGACCGCCCTGACCGCCTGAGGCGATCCGATGGCGGCGGCGATGTCTTTATAAGAAGCGGTAGCTCCGTACGGAACGGACAGCAGCGCCTTCCAGACCCGGAGCTGAAACTCCGTCCCCCGCAGATCGAATGCGAGGTCGAACGAACGTCTCTGTCCGCTGAAATACTCTGCAAGCTGTTCTCTGATTTCCCGGAATCCTCCGGGACTCGGAACAAGGGTACCGCCCGGAATCCAGCGGTCCGTCCATTGCTCCAGCTTGCGGACCGCTTCCGGACCGCTCCCGAATTCGATCGCGCAGAGCCCCGTCTTCGTCCTGGCGAGAAGCAGAGGGCCGATTAGAGAATCCAGCGTATCGGTTTCTATATAGACAGATTCCCCTGCCGTCGTGACCGTTCCTCTGCCGCTGTCGTCCATTACGCATCCCTCCGCTTGTGGTAGTTGGCTGCGGGCACTTCCGGCAGCGCGCCCCGGGCTTAACGCACGGCGGCTACTCCGCAGCCGGTGCCGTTCCGGCGCCGTCCGCCTGCGGCCCGCCGGCTTCTGGCGCGGCCGGATCGCCGCCGCTTGGCGAAAGCCCGCCGAGCTTCCGCGCCGCCTTGTCCAGCTCGGCAAGCACCCCTTCGTCGCGTTCGCTGCGCTGCGCCCGGAGCACGGCTTCTAGCGCCGCCTCGCCTCCGATCTTGCCGAGCGACCAGGCCGCCGTGGCCCGAAGCTCCGGACGCGGATCGTCCTTGAGCAGGGAAGCGAGCACCGGAACGGCCGACCGGTCCTTGAAATTGCCCAGCGCGAGCACCGCATTGCGCTGGATGGGCTTGCGCCCCCTCCAGGCCGCCGAGCTTCTTCCGAAGCGCTCCTTGAATTCCCGGTTGCCCATGGTGAGCAGCGGGATCAATAACGGCTTCACGACCTCGTGATCCGGCTGGAGATCCTCGTGGTGCGTCCAGTTCTTGCCCTTGTTCACCGGGCAGACGATCTGGCACGTATCGCATCCGTACAGCCGGTTCCCGATCTTCTCCTTGAACTCGTCCGGAATCGTTCCCTTCGTCTGCGTGATGAAGGAAATGCACCGGCTGGAGTTCAGCTGCCCGGGCCCAACAAGCGCTCCCGTCGGGCAGGCGTCGATGCAGATCCGGCATTCCCCGCACTGGTCCATAATAGGAGTATCGGCGGGGAAAGGAAGATTTGTAAGCAATTCGCCGAGGTAAACCCAGGAACCCCACTCGGGAGTTATGACGGCGCAGTTTTTGCCGACCCAGCCGATTCCCGCACGCTCTGCCACGGCACGGTCCACGAGAGCGCCGGTGTCGACCATGTCCATAAACCGGACATCGTCGACGCGCTCTTCCAGAAACGCCCCCAGCCGCTTCAGCCGGTCCCGCAGGACCAGGTGGTAATCGTCGCCCCAGGCGGCCCGGGCCAGCATCCCCCGGTACGCCCCCGCTTCCGAGCGTGGAGGGTTAACCAGCTTGGAGGGATAGGCGACCGCGATAGCGATGATGGATTTGACCCCTTCGAAGCTGCGGTCCGGGTTAACGCGCTTATCGATATCCGGCTCTTCGAAGCCGGATTCGTAGCCCTTCTCGCGGTGCCGAAGAAGAATATCCTTCAAATCGTGAAAAGGCTCCGCCGAAGCGAAACCGATTTTATCGATTCCGAGCGACGGCGCCGCCTGGATGATTTCCTGCTTAAGCAGGAGCAGTTCCCTTTCGGAAGCATCCGCAAGTGTTATCCGCACGCTCTATCCCTCCTTCCGTATCGTCTGAGTTGAAACGTTCAAACCGGCTCTGCTAACGGACGGTGTATCCGGGCAGGGGCCTTTCTTCCTGCGTGTGCGCTCTTTAAGCGCCAGCTGCTTCTCAGGTCTTATTCGTGCCCCTAAAAGCCTTTCTAGAGACCTTTCAGGGCGTCTGACGGCCATACTATCCATTCTGCCCGTCCGATCAGCAAACTAACGGCTGCCGGACCGAAACTCCGGCTGTCCAGGCTCGCTCCGCTGCGCCGGTTGTCGCCCATGACGAAACAGTAGCCTTTACCTACGGTTAAAGGACCGTAATCGCCGTCCCCGATCCTTTCGTCCGTATAGGGCTCCTTCAGTTCTTCCCCGTTTACAAATACCCGGCCGTCCGTAATTTCAAGCCGGTCACCGGCCGCAGCCACGATCCTTTTGACCAGATAGGGGTGGGTCTTCTCCATGTCTGTCCCATCCGGTTCTTTCAGGACTACGACGTCTCCCCGGCTGAAACTCCCGGTCCAAGCAGCCGTTTTATTCACAAAAAGCCGCTCCCCTTCATGCAGGGTCGGCTCCATCGATATTCCGCGGACGGCGGAAATGTTGAATCCGTACCGCTGAATAACGGCAGCAGCCAGTATAATGACAACGAAAGTTCCCAGCCTGCTCCAGTTTCTTCTCCCGGAAATGCGGCCGCCTCCCTGCACTCCGCCCGTCTCCGGTGCGGGCGCGGAAGAAGACCGGGGTTCCCGCCTGGAATCCGTCACCTCACGCCTCCGTTTCCCTGTCCTTCCACAGCTGATAGTATCGGCGGACGCTTTCGTCCCCGAACGGGGCGCCCTGTTTGCCGATTCGTTTCAGCAGGGCGTCCAGCCCCGCCTTTACTTTCGATTCGACCAGCGGAGGATACCGGTACAGCGCCTTATGCTGCTCGTATTCCTCCCGGTCCACGACATGAACGTCGCCTCCGGCCATCCGGATCACATCCAGATCGTAGTCGATGTAGGTGATCACGTTGCCCGCCCGGTAAAACGGCGAGGCTACGTTGCAGTAGTAGCGCACGCCCCCCTCTTCGAGAAGAGCGACGATATTGTACCATTCCCCCGGTATAAAAAAAGAGACGCCCGGAATCCGGCTTGTCCATTCCTTCCCGTCCGCTTCCTGGATTTTCGTCTGGTTGTTGATAAACACGTTCATGTTTTCTCTCTGATGTTCGGGATGGAGCTCGTGCTGGGGCACTTTCCAGTTCTCCAGCCACATCCGGTGCAGATGACCGTCGTGCTTAAAGCTCTTAATGACAAAATGCTCGAAAGATTCCATTGAAATTGCCCCTCTATATAAACCGTCTCATCCGGCTAATGCAGCTTATGCTCATGACTTCATTGGTATTGTCGGTTAATTTGAAATTCGATCAGGTTGAAACGAAATGACCGGAACCCGCGTAGAAAAATAAATACGCAGCGACTAAAAAAGCTCCCTACGGAGCCCGTTCTTCCCGGCATAAAAGAAGTGGTTACAATAAAAGCATACCTTCCTCCCGGGAGCGGAGCCTGTCCGCCAGCGACAAAAAGATATGCCTTCATTATACTATAATTGACCCCTACATGCTTGCTTTCTTTACAATGCTGAGCCGGTTTGCCGTTCTCGTAAAATCGGAGTGATTGTATCCCGCCGACTCATAAACAGGCAGCACCAATTCATTGTGATGATCGACTGTGACAAGAATGCGTTTAACCTTACGCTGCATAAAACGCTGCTTCATTCCTTCAATCAAAGCCTTGCCGATTCCCTTGCGACGATGCCCGGGTGCAACTGCCAGGCGGTAATAGTACCCTTTGTTATCATCGATAGTCCCGATTACCATACCAACCAGCTCATCCTGCTCTTCCGCAACCAACACTAATTCGCCGTCCCACGACAGCTGCTTGGCAAACGCCTGCATCGTTTCCTTGTAACAAGGATCGCTGAGCGCTTCCTGAAGCAGACCGGAGATCGAGCTGTAATCAGACAATCGAAAAGAACGAACACGCATGAGGTCCACTCCCACAATATCAATTTTTCGGTGTAAAAATAATTTTACGACAAAAAACGCCGAAAATCCTCCCTTTTTTTCAAAAAACACTAGCTTTTCTTAATAAATCTCTTGAAAGCGCTTAATAGGAAGCGTTTACATGACTTTTTGTGCTTTTTTTCGCCTAAAAAGTCCTTCTTCTTCCAACAGTTTCATAGGATTACGGACCTGGGAAAAGCCGCTTTCGGGTTCTTCCTCATTTGAATCTTTTTGGAAGGCCGACTTCCGGGCACAAAAAAAACAGCCGGGTTATCCCGGCTGTCTTTCGTTCTATTCCAACAGCTAAATCGTCTGTTTGCTTGTCGATTTTTCTTTTATCGATAATGATTAGGGCCGTAAACCGTTAAACGTTCGAATGTTCGGCAGCGGGAAAGAAATTAGGCAGATAGGCGCGGTTCTGCTCCAGCATTTCGTCCAGCATCTTTTCGGCCGTATTGACCGAGGAAATGAGCGGATGATGAGCAAGCGCCTGGAGGGCGATACTTCTGTCTCCCGTAACGGCCGCCTCGATCGCAAGGATTTCATACGTTTTCACGGCATGGATCAGGCCTTTGACAGCCTCCGGCACGCGTGTCACCGAAAGCGGGATCGGTCCCTGCCGGGTCACGACACAGTTCACCTCGATACTCGACTCCTTCGGAAGGAAATCCAGAATGCCGTCGTTGCGCACGTTCAAGGTCTGAATATCCCTTGAGTCGTTGTAAAGGGAGCACATCAGGTTAACCGCCGCTTCGGAATAGTAAGCTCCGCCGCGCTTCTCCAGCTGCTTCGGCTTCTCCGCCAGATCCGGGTCCTTATAGAGCTCGAAAAGCTCGTCTTCGACCCGCTTGACGACCTCGGCGCGCGTGCCGTCCTTCTTCGACGCCTCGATCTGTTCCTCCAGCATTTCATCCTTCAGGTAGAAATACTTGAGATAGTAGGAGGGCACCGCGCCCAGACCGCGGATAAAGCTTGCGTTCCATTCCATCTGAGGCACGTTCTTGGCAGAATATCCGCTGCCGCTGCCGACGAGTTCTTCCAGCTTCGACTCCCCGTCCACGGTGATCTGCGTGATCCAGTGAAGGTGATTGAGACCGACGAACTCGGTATAAATGCTCGACGCCGGAACGTCGTATTCTTTCATCAGCCATTTGTGCATGCCGATGGGAGCGTTGCACAGGCCGATCGATTTGATGGAGCTGTGCTTGGAGATAGCTTCCGTTACCATGCCGGCCGGATTCGTAAAGTTGAGCAGCCAAGCGTCCGGACACAGTTCTTCCATGTCGCGGCAGATGTCGAGCAGGACCGGTATTGTCCGGAACGCCTTCATCATGCCTCCCGGCCCCGTCGTTTCCTGGCCGATGACGCCGTATTTCAGCGGGATGGACTCATCCCAGGCGCGGGCTTCCAGCATGCCGACACGCATTTGCGTGGAGACGAAGTCTGCCCCCGGCAGAGCTTCCCGGCGGTCCAGCGTCAGATGAACCTGGATCGGCAGGCCGGATTTTTCGACCATGCGCTTCGCCAGGCTGCCGACGATGTTCAACTTCCATTCACCCTGCGGAATGTCGACGAGCCAAATTTCACGAATCGGCAGCTTGTCGTAATTCAGAATAAATCCTTCTACGATTTCCGGTGTATAAGAGGAACCTCCACCGATGACGACGATTTTCAAGCTTTTGTCCATCTCTCTCACTCCCCGATTTGGTTTACATTTTTAACTGCTTCAGTTTCTCGCTCACTTCTTCGCTGACCGTCAAGCCGCCGCGTTCCATCGCAAGCAGCACGGAGCCCACTACCGGCTCGGCGTCCAGCCGGCGGATCGTGCTTGCCGGAGCCGCTTTCTTCGCCGCGTCTACGATATACTTCTCGACGTAGTCGCCGTTTCCGCGCATCAGCACGCTGCCGGCGAGTACGACATCGAACTCCTCTTCGGCCATGCCGAGCTTGTTCACGATCGCCTTGACCGAGAGGCCGATTTCCTCGCCCTGCTCCTTCAGAATATCGCGTGCAACCTGATCTCCCTGGCCTGCGGCCGTGAAAAGCAGTTTCGCGAGCTCCAGCGGAACGGACTTGTTATGGTCGAGAAACTCGTGGAACATGTCTCCGACCGTCTCGTAGCCGAGCAGCTCCAGAACCAGGCCCGTCAGCAGGGTCTGCTCTCCCCGTCCGTCCCAGGCGCGGACGACCGAGCGGAACGCTTCGACGGCAAGGCCGCCCCCGCCGCCGAAGTCGCCGAATGTGTAGGTGAAGCCGCCGCACTGGTAGGCTTCGCCCTGCCGGTTCATGCCCGAGCAGTTCACGCCGCTGCCGCAGATGGCGACGACGCCGTAAGGCTTCGTGGTGCCCGCCCGCATGGCGACGATGGTATCGCAGGCGAGATCCCAGTTCGCGAAGCCGATCGGCTCCAGAAGCTTCCGCAGGATGCGGAAGTCGATCTCGCGGTCCGCCCCCGCCAGCCCGAAGTAAGCGAAAGCGATATCCGCTTTCGTCAGGCCCGCTTCGCGAAGCGCCTCGTCCACGGCGCCCCCGATGCTCGCGGCCGCCCGATCGTGATGAATTTGATGATTCCCCATACCGCTTCTGCCGGTGCCGACCACCCGTCCGGTTTCATCGGCGATAACCGCATAGGTTTTGCTGCCGCCTGCATCCATGCCCAAATAATAGTTCACAGTTCTCCATCTCCCGTTCCATGCAATTGTTCTCCTATTTCACAGCTCCTATTTTATCTGTCTATTTCGAGTGTTCTGCCGTCCGGAGACGCCGTGGATTCGCGCACGATCAATTTCGGCTCCAGCTTCACCGAAGCATTCCGTTTCTGCGTGCCGTTCACGATCTTCAGCAGCAGCTTCACCGCTTCCTGCGCCATCCCCTCGGAGGGCTGACAGACTGTCGTCAGCCGGGGATGAATCGCCGACGAGAAGGCTTGGTCATCGTAGCCGATGACGGAAAGATCGCGCGGCACGTGAAGTCCCGCATCGCGGAAGGCCTCGATCACGCCCAGCGCGATGAAATCGTCGGCGGCGAATACGGCCGTCGGCCTCTCGCCCTCCGCCAGCCAGCTCTTGGCGATGTCAAAGCCGCTTCGGATATCGAAATCCGAATCCACCAAAAGAAACGGGGGATGCCCCGCTTCCGCCATGGCATCGATATAGCCCCGTTTCCGCTCCCTGGCGCTCCGGTAGAGCTCGGGACCCGCGATATGCGCGATTTTGGTATGCCCGAGACTCAGCAGGTGACGCGTCGCCTCCAAACCGCCCATATAGTTATCGACGTTAACGACCGAGGCGCTCATGTCTTCCTGCTGGTTATCCACCAGTACAAATGGGATCTTTTTCCTTTTCAACTCCAGGACGTCGTTTTCCTCCTTAAGAGGGGAAAGTACGATAATTCCGTCCACCCTGTCTTCCTGGTACAGAAAGTTGCTGCCCTCTCCCCAGTCGGAATCACTCGTGTCCGGTCCGATGGACAGGGCCAGGAAATAGCCGTGCTCCTTCAGCGCATCGTTCACGCACTTGACGATTCCGTCGAACAGGGAATCCTGCAAAGTCGTAAGCGTAAGGCCGATTACGCCCGTCTTCCCTCTGGCTAAACTCCTTGCGGCCGAATTGGGCCGGTAATCGAGCTCCTTGATAGCCTGGCGCACTTTCTGCCGGTTGTTTTCCCTCACCGTAGGCGAGTCGTTCAGAACGCGGGAGACGGTGACCACCGATACTCCCGCTCTTTTTGCAACGTCAAATATGCTTATTTTCATCCAATCGAACTCCCAACGTCGGAATCCCACCATGCAGCGGGGCTGGTCAAGAGTCCGACTGTGTTATTTTTTCTGCCTTTTCGCCAAAACGTCGTTGATGTGCTTCTCAAGATCCGGCATGACTTCGTCGACCGATTTTTTGCCGTTCTCGATCGGCTCCATTTCGTTTTTGATGATCGTGTTAAGCTCCGCGTAGCCCGGGATCATATGGTTCCACGATTCCACGCCGTACTTCAGGCCGCCTTCGTACACGTTCTTGAGATCTTTCGGATCGATATTCTGGAAGTAGCTGAAATACTTCTCGCCTGCTTGCGAATTCGCCGGCGGCGTGCCTCCGCTGAGTTCGACCGCTTTCTCCTGCGTTTCCTTGGAAAGCTGGAATTTAATCCACTCCAGCGCTTCTTTCGGATGCTTCGAGTCTTTGAGGATGAACAGGGGATCGACGAACAGCACGTCTCTCGCCTTCTCGTTCTTCCCGGCCGGGACGGCGGCTACGCCGACTTTAAAGCCGAAATCGTTGGAACCGGCGAGAAGCCAGGCACCGCCCACGGACATCGCGACTTTGCCTGCGGCAAACGGGTCTCCTCCTTCGCCCGCGACAGCTTTGGTCGTAACGGGATCGATCATGCTTTTGTCTTTGTGCATCATATCGAACAGCGTCCGGTAAGCGTCCTTCACTTCGGGCGAATTGAATTTGGAAACCTCCGGGTTGCCCCCGTTCTTCGTAAACGTTTCTTCCGGATACGTGCTGGCGCCGAAATAAAGCGGTCTCATATCTCTCTCGGACCAGCCCCAATCGATGCCGTACTGGGTATCGTTCAGGTTTTTGGATATTTTGGTCAGCTTCTTGGCATATTCCTGCATCTTCTCGAACGTCCACGATTTGTCTTCATAATCGGACGGAGGGTACGGAATTCCTGCCTTGTCAAACATATCCTTATTATATACGAGAACAGATACGTAACTATAGACAGGAATTCCATAAGTTTTGCCATTGACTTTGTAGATATCCATCAAATGATCCGAAATTCCATAGTCGGAAGGTTTGAAGCTGTCTTCTTTCAGAAGATCGGTTATGTCGCGGACCAAGCCTTTGTTGTAATATTCCGCGAAGCCCGCATCGCCCCAGTGGGAAGTGACGTCCGGCGAATTGCCGGCGGCTACCATGCTCTGCAGCTTCGATTCAAATTGCTCGTAAGGCGCTTTTACAACCTTGACCTTGATGTTGGGGAACTTCTTCTCGAATTCCGGAATGAGCTGCTCCACGTAGGCTTTGTCCGGCGCGTCCTGGGTGTAGTGGGTAATCGTTACGGTTTCTCCCGACTTGCCGGAACCGCCCGTTCCCTCGGTCTTCTTGTCTCCCCCGGAGCAGCCCGCCAGCGTTACCGACGCCGCCAATACGGCAGCGAGCGTCATATGATACGGTTTTCTAGTCATCCACATTTAAGGTAGACCTCCTTATTGTTTCCCTCTCTTATTTCACACCCGTCAGCACGATGCTCTGTACGAAATAGCGCTGCGCGACGGAGAATAAAACCAGAATCGGTACCAGCGCCAGCAGAGATGCGGCCATAACGACGTTCCAGGAAGGAGGGCGCGTGGTCGAGGACACCATGCCGGCCATACCGATCGGCAGAGTGAACTTCTCGGTCGAGTTCAGATAAAGCACCTGCCCGAGCAGGTCGTTCCAGCTCCAGATGAAGGAGAAGATGGCGACGGTCGCCAGGGCCGGGCCCGACAGCGGAAGGGCGATGCTCCACCACTGGCGGAGCTCCGAGCAGCCGTCGACTTTGGCCGCTTCGAAAAGCTCGTTGCTCAGGGAGGTATAGAACTGCCTGAGCAGGAATATAAAATAGGCGGAGCCTAGAAAGGCCGGAACGATCAGCGGCAGGAACGTATCGATCCAGCCGAGTTCCTTGAACAGGATGAACTGCGGGATCATGACGGCCGGGTAAGGCAGCATCATCGTGGCCAGCAGAAAAGCGAACAGGGCGTCCTTGCCCTTCGCCCGGTACCGCGAAAAACCGTAGGCGACCAGAGCGGAGGAAAGCACCGTGCCGATCACCGTCATAATGCCGATGAGCAGGCTGTTCTGATACCAGTTGAGAAAATCGAGCTCGAACAATTTCTTGAAGTTTTCCGTCACGAATTTATCCGGCAGGATCGTCGGCGGGAATCTCAGCGATTCCGCCCGCGTTTTGAAAGCCGTGGACAGCATGTGAACCGACGGCAGAATCATCAAGACCGACAGGACGATCAGCATGGCGAAGACGAACCAGTCGAACCATGTTCTGCGCCCAGCCTTCAGCCTGGAAGGTTTATAGGCCCTCGCGGGCTGTGTAGGAACCGCGCTGCTCAAACTCCGTCTCCCCCTTCGTAATGAACGAATCGTTTAGAGCCTTTCATAATAAGCAGGGCAAGGACCATGACGACGATCAGCAGCAGCCAGGCCATCGCGGAAGCATAGCCCATTTTGAAATTCTTGAAGGCGTTCTGATACAGGTAATACACGTAGAACATCGTCGAATAGTTCGGTCCGCCCTTGGTCATGATGAACGCTTGGGTAAAGACCTGGAAAGACTCGATCAGACCCATAATCAGCTGAAAAAGGAACACGGGCGAGATCATCGGCAGCGTAATGTGCCAGAACGAGCGGAGGCGCGTTACGCCGTCCAGTTCGGCCGCTTCGTACAGACTTGGCGGCACGCTTTGCAGACCGGCCAGGAAGATGACCATTCCCCCGCCTACCGTCCACAGCGACATGAGCACGAGAGCGAAGATGGCCCACTTCTCGTCAAACAGCCAAAGCGGCCCGGGCAGCCCCAGCAGGCTGAGCCCCTGATTAAGAAGCCCGCTCTGCGGATTGAAAATCCACATCCAGATCAGAGCCATGGCCACACCCGATATCATGCTCGGGAAATACATGACCGTCCGGAAAAAACCTTTGAACGGGATCTTCTGATTGAGCAGGAGCGCGAAAAGAAGCGAAAGCCCGAGCTGGATCGGAACGCTCAGCAGCGTATATCGCACGGTAGCCCAGATGGAAATCCAGAAGATATCATCGTGGAACAAATCGACGTAGTTCTGAAAACCGACCCATTTCGGGGGATTTACGATGTCATACTCGGTAAAACTGTAGTAAGCTGATGATACGATGGGATACAGGGCGAACAGAACAGCTCCGATCAGCCAGGGTGAAATGAAGATGTAAAACCAGAGCGTTTGGTGCCTTGCCGTTTTGGTTCTCATGGCATCCTTCCTTCCGAAAGTTAAAACGCTTTAATTTTAGTCCAAAAATAAAAGGCATGATTTCCATCTAAACCGATTCGGATTTCTGGATATTATGCCCATTTTTCAGCCTAAAACCTCGTAAACCACTTCAAATTCCTTTTCTGTCATCCGTGTCAGCTTGTTCTCAAAAATTAAAAGGGTTTAACTTTTATAAATTTAAGATAAACGCTTTCATGCCGGGTGTCAATCCCTTATTTGCTTTTGCAAGCAAAAATGTATAGCGCTTACAAATCATAAGGCAAGGAAAACGTTGTCCTTTCCGGTTCTTCTAAACCTCCCCCCCGTCTTCTTCACATCTTCCCGGCGCCTTCTTGCAGAAAATTTCTGATAATAACTCCGGTTTCCGGTCATTCTTAATAAAAGGAGGTGAAAAAAATGCCACAGCAGGAAAAACGACATCTGCACGAACTGAGTTCACTGGACGCTTCCGCCTGGGATGAAGAAGAATTATCTTATCACCATTCGGTGATGAGCGAGCTGTCTCCCTGGCTCAACGCACAGGGTACGGCTATACACGCGCAGGTCATCCGGGAGATTGAAAGAAGGCGGGAGAATACGGTCTAACCGACTTAATATACATAAATGTTGATTTACTATCAAAAATCGTCTTATAATAAACAGGTAAGTGTTAACATATCGCTTAGGAGGTATTCAAATCATGGCACATCAATTACCGGCTCTACCTTATCCGAATAACGCACTGGAACCGCACATCGACGCAACAACGATGGAAATTCACCACGACCGTCATCACAACACATACGTAACGAACCTGAACGCTGCACTTGAAGGCCATGCCGACCTTCAGAACAAATCCCTGGAAGACCTGATCAGCGATCTGAACAGCATTCCGGAAGCGATCCGCACTGCAGTACGCAACAACGGCGGCGGACACGCCAACCACTCCCTCTTCTGGGAAACCATCGCTCCTAACGCCGGCGGTCAGCCTACCGGCGCTTTGGCTCAAGCTATCGACAGCGAGCTGGGCGGTTTCGATAAATTCAAAGAAGATTTCGCCAAAGCGGCTACTACCCGTTTCGGCAGCGGCTGGGCATGGCTTGCGCTCGGTAAAGACGGCCAACTGAAAGTATACAGCCTTCCTAACCAGGACAGCCCGCTCTTCGAAGGCGACACTCCGCTTCTCGGACTGGACGTATGGGAGCACGCTTACTACCTGAAATACCAAAACAAACGCCCGGACTACATCTCCGCTTTCTGGAACGTTGTTAACTGGGATGCCGTTAACAAGCGTTACGAAGCCGCTAAGAAATAATTCCGGTATACGCAAGACGCCCTCCCGGGCGATAAGCCTGGGAGGGCGTCTTTTTTTATATGGGGCTGTATGTGTCTAGAAGAATGTGTTTATGGAATTGTGTTTTAAAAGGCATCAAGAATCTGCCCTTTCCGGTGCGGTACACGTTCTTCGTGCTTGCTTGCTCGCTCGCTCGGGAGCGGGACATACGGTGCAAGGGAGAACCGGCTGCCGGCCAGCGTGACCCTTCCGAACAGATCCAGCAGCAAACGGGACGCCTAGCTAACGACCGAGGCGCTGAAGGACCTGCGAAGGAACGGTTCAGAGCCCTTGTCGCGCTTTACTTCCCGGTGATGCGCGTTTAGACGGCATCCGGGGCGGCCGGGTCTACTTCCCCTCCCATACGCCCTGTTCCTCCGCGTACATCTTCAAGACGCGCAGAAACACGTTCGGGAACGCGTAGCGCTCCAGCTCCTCCGGCGACATCCAGCGGTAGCGGTAAGGCAGCTGCCCCGCGGGAGCGCCTCCCTGGCCGCCGAGCCGGCACCGGTACACCTTCATGTCCCAGTAGAGATGGCTGAAGGTGTGGTTCGTGTCGGCGATCCAGCCCTGCGGGAGCACGTCCACGTGCTCCTCCTCGGCCAGCGCGATGCGCAGCTGCTCCATGCTGTGCGCATCGCCCGGCCAGGCTGCGGGAGCCTCGCTCCCCGCAGCGGCGGCTTTGCCGCGGCGGCCCCGCTTCGCCGGCGCTTCCGGCCCGGCGGCCGCGCTGCCGACGGCAGGCTGTGCCTCCGCCGACCGATCCGCGCCGGCGGAAGATGCGGCGGCTTCATCCGCCGCCGCGAGAAGCAGCCCCGGCCCGCCCTCAGGGCCGGGAGGTTCCGCTGCCGCGAGGGAGCCGCGGGCGCCGCCGGAGGCGGCCGCCGGCAGCTCTACGTGCGGCAGCTCCCACATGCGGGCGAGGAGGCCCTCCTGGGGTCGCTGGCGGATAAGTATCCGCCCCGCGTTCTGGCCCTCGCCCTCGATCAGGGCCACAAGCCGCCGCTCCGGTTTCGGCGGCTTGGCCTTGCTCTTCACCGGCAGGGTCTCTTCCCTGCCGGCCAGCCTGCCCGAGCAGTGGTCCATGACCGGGCAGGTCAGGCACTGCGGCGAGCGCGGGGTGCAGACCATGGCGCCGAGTTCCATCAGCGCCTGGTTGAAGTCCCCCGCGGAGCCTTCGGGGATGAGATCGCGGGCCAGCCGCTCCATCCCCACTCTTGCGGCGGGCTTCGCGATATCGTCCTCGATGAGGAAGTAGCGCGAAAGCACCCGCATGACGTTGCCGTCGACGGCGGGCTCCGGCTTGTTGTACGCGATGCTGAGAATCGCGCCCGACGTATACGGGCCTACCCCTCTGAGGGAGGAGATGTCCTCCTTCGTGTCCGGCACGATGCCCCCGTAACGCTCGTGAACCTCGCGTACGGCCTGCTGGAGGTTTCTCGCGCGGGAATAGTAGCCGAGCCCTTCCCACGCTTTCAGAACCTCATCCTCCGGGGCTACGGCCAAAGCCTCTACCGTCGGGAACAAATCGACGAACCGGTGGAAATACGGTATCACCGTGTCCACCCTCGTCTGCTGGAGCATAACTTCCGAAATCCAGATATAATAAGGGTTGCGGCTGCGTCTCCACGGGAGATCGCGGCGATGTATCAAATACCACGCCAACAAATTGGCGGAGAAAAATCGTTTTTGTTCCGTCGGGTATTCCACCGGCGGTGTTTTATCCGTTTTGGACGCCGATTTTGTTTTCTTCGGCTTTTCCGGAACTTGTCCCTCTTCAGCCGGTACCGGCTCATTGCGTTCCTGCTGCCGTTCAAGCTCTGCCACCTGGATTCCCTCTCCTCTCCGGGGCTCACGTTTTGAACACCCACAACCTTTTATTATAAAGCAAAAGAGGGGAGGATGGAACTGTCCGGCCTTTGCTTGTTTTTGCGGGCTGAATTGGGTATTCTTGTCGTATTCGGACTTTTTCGGATGATTGGATTCGGGAACGGAGGTTGTACAAAATGAAAGAAGCCCGAACGGCACCCGGCAGACCGGCCGTGATTCCTTCCGGCTTTCGCTGGCTCGCGCCTTATCTGGCTGTATGGGGCATTCAGGGAGTCGTCGCGGCGGCGGTCGATTTCTTTCAGGAATGGGTCGATTTAGACTGGCTCGCGCAGGGAATATTCGCGGCGGCCGTGCTTGCCAGCATCGTGATCTGGGTAAAAATGCGCCGCAAAGCCGGCGCCGCGCGCGAAGGCTCCATTTCCCTCGTTATGCTCGCCTTCCCCGCCGTTATGCTGATCGGCGCCGTAGCCGTGCTCGAATATGTGCAGGCGGTCGGCCCTTATTTCGTCGCGCTTCTGAGGGCGTTCCTGCTCTCGGTCGTTTTCGTCCTGCTCGGAGCGGCCGCCGACCGAAGGCTTTTCTGGCTCGGTCTGTGGCTCTTCGCGCTTACGATCGTGATGGCCCTCTGGTATTTGGGCTACTCCGGCGTCATTTTGCAGGGGATGAGCGGCCTCAGCCTGCTCGTTTGCGCCTGGTCCCTGACAAGGCCGCTGGCGCCTGTGACGGGATAGCGCCGCAAGTTTTTTGCGGCCGTCAGTCTGGTAGGCCTGCCTCACGTGCCAAGCTCTCCGCTTGGCCGCGGGCCCGGCTCAGACGGCTTTCCATCTTTGAGTCGCGGCTCCCGGAGTGGAGCGTGGTGGTACGCGCTCGCCTCGCTTACGGCAGGCAAACGCACGGCCCACTGGGCACAGAATCAGGCAGCTCGGACAGCTTCGGAAACGGGCTGTCTTTTCTTTTGCGCCGGGGAGTTTACAAAACACCCAGCCTTTTGTGCAGCGCTCCATCGGCCCGCTTTGGCTGCGCACACGGGCTGCACTCAGGAGAGCGCCAGATTGTAGCTCTCCGGTTCGTTTACCGTTCTATAGCTCCCCGTTTTTTCGTTTGCCGTTCTATAGTTCTCCATTTCGCTTGCCGTTCTATAGCAGTCCCTTTCGCTTACCGTTCGCGTTTTACCGCGACTGCGGACTTTCATTTACCTTTCCCGTTTTATCCTCCGAATGCCGGCTTATACTGTATGCCTTCTTGGAGCTTCCGCTTGATGGCGATTCACCGCCTACCTGACAAGCGCTATTAAGCAGGCCCGCTCATCTTCCGATGCGCCTTCATAACGCCCCGTAACCGTGAGTGTATCCGCCTTCCGGCCTTTTCCGGGCTAAGGCCGCTCGACAACCGCGTAGGCCGCCGCCATCGTATCCGTGTGCGTAATGCTCAAATGAATGACAACGTCCTGTCCGAGCCCCAGACGCTGCCTCGCCCCCTCGGATAGGAAACAATGGGGCTTACCCGACTCGTCCGGAAGGACACTGACGTCATGAAACCCCGCCTGGCGGCCGATTCCGCATCCCAACGCTTTGACCACGGCCTCTTTCGCGGCAAAACGCCCTGCCGTAAACTCGGCCAGCCTGCCTCTTTTCCCGGCTGCAAGCTGCTGTTCTTCTTCGGTTAAAATCCTCCGCATGAACCGATCTCCGCTCTCTTCCCGCAGCAATCCCGCTACACGGGCGATATCAACCATGTCCATTCCGACTCCGATAATCATGTGTACGCCTCCGTTACTCATCTTTTTTTCCGTTTCGTTCACCTTGCCTGATTGTGGCACGGCCATTCCGCGAGGTCAAGCCGGGACGCCGCCGCCACAGCATTCGCATACGCAAAAGAAGCGAAAGAGCTCCGCTCCTCCGCTTCTTTATCTTTTTTCCCGAAAAAGAACAGGTCTCCGAATGCCAGGCAAGTTTCCGCTTGAACGCTCGGATTTAAATGCCGGGAATGCGGCCGCGCTTATGTCTTGTTTTCATATAATGCTTCTCAAGTTTTTCCGCGGCGGCCGGATCGATCGCTTTGCCTTCCAGATAGTCGCTGTTGTCCTCGTAGCTGACTCCAAGTTCCTTCTCGTCCGTCTGTCCTTCCCACAGTCCGGCAGTCGGAGCTTTATGCAGCACACTGTCCGGAACGCCCAGTTCGGCCGCCAGAGCGCGTACTTGACGCTTGTTGAGTGAGCTGAGAGGAGTGATATCGACGGCGCCGTCGCCCCACTTCGTAAAGAAGCCCGTAATCGCCTCGGAAGCATGATCCGTACCGACGACGAGCAGGTTCATTTCGAAAGCGATGGCATACTGCACGACCATCCGGGTTCTCGCCTTCACGTTGCCCTTGCCTTCTTTACTCATATGACGGGAGTCGCCCGCATTTTTCAGACCGAACTCGACTTCGAGCGCGATCTCGTTCACCGCTTCTTCGATATTGGTTTCCATGCGGTATTTGAGGTTGAACGCTTCTGCCGTCGCATAGCTGTCATGAATATCCTCTTGTGTCCCGTACGGCTGGAAGACGCCGACTGTCTTATACTCTTTGCCGCTCTCTTCCGTCAGCTCGTCCGTCGCTATTTTGCAAAGACCGGCGGCAACGGCGCTGTCGATGCCCCCGCTGATGGCAATCAGCAGACCGGATACGCCCGCGCTTTTTACATACTGCTTCAAAAAATCTACGCGTCTGCGGATTTCTTCCTGAACGTCGATCTGCGGTTTAACGCCAAGTTCTTGTATAATTTCCTGCTGCAGGCTCATTAAAAAAATCCTCCTTCTCCACACCTAAGGTTTGAACTTATCTTACCACAAAGAAAACCGCCCCAACCACCAAAAGGATGGCCGGGACGGTTTTTCATGTTAGATTATCTCACTTCAAAATCCGCAGCGGATTAGCTGCCTGTTACCACAATGTTCGTCGGTTGGGCTTTCACAAGCCCCGCGCCTCCGAAAGTAACGGTAGCTCCGGGCTGAAGCGTGTTGTTCCAGCCTGCGCCTTTGATCACGAAATGGTTATTGGCGGAACTGACGATGGAAGCATCCCAGACGGATGTGATGCTTCCCGTGTAATCGAATTCCAGCTTCCAGTTCGTGATCGGGGTCGTTCCCGTGTTCTTGATGGAGAAGCTGAAGTTGTAGCCCGTTCCCCAATCGCTCGTTACCGTGAAGGTCGGCTGAACCGGAGAGCCCGGGTTCGTCGCTGGGTCCGTGGTAACCGTGACGGAAGCCGGAGCGGATATGTTGCCCGCCGCATCCTTGGCTTTGACCGTGAACGTATAGGCTGTGTTCGGTGTAAGATCGGTCACGTTGAGGCTTGTCGCCGTCGTGGAGACGGTTTTCGTGCCGTATGTGACGTCATAACCCGTAACGCCGACGTTATCCGTCGCTGCTGTCCAGCTAAGAGCTGCGCTGGTCGATGTTTTACCGGTGGAGACGAGGTTCGTGACCGCTGTCGGAGCTTGCGTATCCGGCGTTGTTGTTCCGCCGTCCGTCGTGACGGTTACGGAAGCCGGTGCGGATACGTTGCCTGCCGCGTCTTTCGCTTTTACGGTGAACGTATAAGCGGTATTGGCCGTCAGGCCCGTGATGTTGGCGGTGGTTCCCGTCACATTGACTTTCGTCGTGCCGTAGGACACTTCGTATCCGGCTACGCCGACGTTATCCGTCGCAGCGGTCCAGCTCAAGGTGACGCTCGTGGACGTTTTGCCGGTAGAGACCAAATTCGTAACCGCCGTCGGAGCCTGGGTATCCGGTACGGCAGGGCTCAGAAGGTCGGCCGCCACTTTGTCGAGAAGCTTGGTTGTGCAGGAGAATTTCGGGCTGGTGCGGCAGTCGGAGCTGGTTTCCCAGAACATCGCGCCGGCCAGGCCTTTGCTTTTGATGTAAGCCGTTTTGGCGGCAATGGATTGCGTGTCTTCATAGGAGATGAACGTGCCGCTCGTCGGGTTGAACAGATAAGGCGTTTTGGTCGTGTCGTTCCAGTAGCGGGTGAAGCCGTTCTTGTTCACATAGTTGGCCATGATGTCGCCGTAATCGAACGTGCCGCTGTTGCCGGACGCCCAGTCGTCCCAAGTGCCGGTCGGCAGAACGCTGCCGTCCCAGCCCCCTACACAGGTCTGGTACTGGCCGTCATTGTTCGGGCCCGGAGGGCAGCCCTTCCAGCCCTTGCCGTAGAAAGGAAGACCGAGCACCAGCTTGTTGGCGGGAACGCCCGACTGGAAGTAAATATCGATCGCGTCGCTCGTATTGAACTTCTTGATTTCGCCCGTGGACGGATCGTTCGGGTCCGGGTAGAGCGCTGCGTTATGGTTGGTCGACTTTTCCCAGCCGCCGTGGAAATCGTACGTCATGATGTTGATCCAATCGACGGTTTTGGCGATCTCGGACAGCTCCGTGTTGTTCGCATACTTCTGGCTGGCGCCGGACGCGATGGTCAAAAGGTATTTCTTGCCGTCAGCAGTTCCGGCCGCGTCCAATTTCTCGCGGACTTTTTTGAGCAGAAGCGTGTAGTTCTGCTTATCCGCAGGGCTGTAGGTGTTGCCGGACAGGCCGCCCGCTACGGGGTACTCCCAGTCCAGATCCACACCGTCAAAACCGTACGTGCGGATAAACTCGACAGCGGAATTGGCGAAAGTTTCGCGCGTAGTCGCGTTGGCTGCCACATCGGAGAAACGGTTGGACCAAGTCCATCCGCCCACGGAGATGAGCGTTTTGAGCGACGGGTTCTTTTTCTTGAGGTCACGCAGACCCGCAAAGTTGCCGCAAAGCGCCTTCTGGTCGCACTCCTCATAGGTGTAGCCCGCATACGGCGTATTTACGTCCGCCCACGGCTCTCCAAGCACAATCGTTCCGTTAGGGACGGATTTGGATTGCAGAGGCACATGTGAATCCGTACAAGACCACGTCTGCTTGTTAGGGCTGTCGGTCGAATTGTTGCCGTGCACCCCGCCCCAGCAAATGTCCGCAAAGGCATAATTCAAATGAGTCAATTTGGAGCCGTCGATATCTTTAACTTGATAATTGCGGCCGTAAATCCCCCAGGAGGTAAAATACCCGACGATTTTGGCCGGTTCGGCCGCAGAAGCCCTGCCCGCGCCCGTGTTGAACAGAGGGAGCAGCGCCAGCAGAAGCGCAAAGAAACCCAGCCAGGTCATTTTTATTTTTTTGTTGCTTTTCATTTATTTCCCTTCTTTCTCTTTTTAGTGGACGATCTTTTCGATCTTTAGTAAACGCTTTCAAAAAACCTCCTTTTGCTTGCTTCATTCCGCCGCTTTGTAATCAGCGTCCTGCCGCCGTTTGTACTTGCTCCGCTCATCCCGACTTTTATCCGCTCAATCACCTCCTCCGGGCCGCATGAAAAAAATCATGCCCGCCTCCGGATTCAGCTGTTCGTTTTACACTCACGTCCACGGACGTTTCCCGATCCCCACATCTTGGAAACGCTCTCTTTATATTAAAACTTTACTCAATTCCTCCGGGCCGGGCTATAGTCTGATATGCTCAACGTGTTAGGGCCACATGACTAATTTAAGCCGTGCGCCGCGCGAAGCCCTTCCGCGGACAAGAAAAAAGCCCCCGCTTCCGTCCAAAGACGGCCGCAGGAGCTTGCTTTATTGAGAACGGACCGGTTAACGGTCTCGTTCTTATTTGCAGTACTTTTCGAAGGCATCCGTCAGATCGCCGGCAATCATGTCGGCGGAACGGTCTTCGATTTGGTGGCGCTGGATAAAATGCACCAGTTGACCGTCTTTAAACAGCGCGATCGAAGGCGACGAAGGCGGATAAGGCGCCAGATATTCGCGGGCTTTAGCCGTCGCTTCTTTCTCCTGACCGGCGAAAACGGTGTACAGGTGATCCGGCTTCACTTCGTTCTGCAGAGCTTTGGCAACGCCGGGACGGCATTGGCCCGCCGCGCAGCCGCAAACGGAGTTGATAACGAGCAGCAGCGTTCCTTCCGAATTCTCCAGCGTTTCCGCTGCCTGCTCGGGCGTCAGAAGTTCCTTCACGCCGATGCGGGTCAGATCCTCACGCATTGGTTGTACCATGTCTCTCATATATGAGTCAAAAGACATCACCATAATTGGTTCACTCCCCTGTGATCAATGTCATGGACATTTTCTTTTCCATTCCATTATACAATCGGGGGAAAAGAAAGCAAAGGGGCTGTATAAGATCCATGGCGTCCGCAAGACCCTAAATGCCGCTACGTCGCGGGAAAATTCGGCCCGTTCAGTTTTTTGTCGCCGCCGGATTCGGACGGGGTGCTTTTGCGTTGTTTATTTTCTTTTTCGTGAATATCCTGCTCTTTGGAATTGTTGGATTTAGCCATTCGGGGTTCATCTCCTTTCTTTTCCGTAGTATGCGCACCACGTTGGAGGGCAATTCGCTCTTGTCACCTGCGGAGCCGCGTCGCATGATCGGTCAATCAACCAGGGAGCGGACAGAAAAAAAAGCCTCCGGAGTCCGATCTCCGAAGGCAAGGTCAGGTATAGCTGTGCAAGAGGTGCCGCTTATTGCGGTAAGAACCGGCCGGAGGCGGCGCGGAATTCCTGCTCTGAATTCCGGCGCCTGCCGGTCAGTCATAAGGCTTCTGCGAAGCCGATTACTTCTCGGCTTTCGTACCGCCGATTTTGTTCTTCAACTGCTGGAGCTGCTCGTCGACTTTGGCCTGCTTGGCGGAATCGGACGGATTGTAGCTCGACACGCTGCTGTAACCGGATGCCGGTACGTAAGGCTTGCGGGCGATTTCCGCTTCCACTTCCAGCTGGATGATTTTCTCTTCGATGCGCTGGAAGCCTCTGGAGGCATTACCGCTTTCGATCACGCCGTTATAGCTCACTTGCGCCATTTGCTTTTTCGCTTTGGCCAGCTGTGTGCGGGCCACAAGCTCATTGCGCTTGTTGCGCAGCTTGTAATACTCGTCTTTCATGTCGTGAAGCTGCTGAGTCAGTTCAGACGCATGACCTTTGGAAGCTTCGTGCAGATCGGTATACTCGGCGATTTTCTCGTCGTGGTACAGTTTTTCCTCAAGTGCTTGGCGTGCCGCTTGCTCCTCGCCGTCTTTCAGCGCGGCTGCCGCTCTGCCTTCACGGTCGGCGGACAGGCGTACGCTTTCTTCCAGGCGCTGTTTCAGCTTGCGCTCGTTGGCGATTTGCTTCGCCACGGTCACTTCCGCTTTCGCGATTTCTTCTTCCATGTCGCGGATATACTGGTTGAGCATAACGACCGGATCTTCGACTTTATCCAATACCTCGTGAATAGACGCCTTCGTCATATCTTTAATTCTCGAAAAAACTCCCATGTTTATACATCTCCTTTGGAATCGTTATTAGTTGGTTTTTGTTGCTTTTCCAGGCGATCGAGTTTGCCGCGAAGCTCTTCGATTTCGCGCTGCATCGCTTTTTTCTCGATATCTTTCATCATTTCATCAATATTGTCAGCCTTCGGCGCTCCGAAAGAGGAGCCTGCGGCGGACTGCTGTCTGCCGTGTTTAGCCTCTTTGCCGTTCCAGCCGTTGTAAGCCTGGTTGCCGCCGTAAGAGCCGCCGTAGTTATTGTTGTTGGCGTTGCCGTAAGGACCGTAGGAGTCTCCGCCGTACGGACCCGGTCCGTAAGGACCGCGCGGTGGGTCGAAGCCCGGTTCCTTCGGAACGATAAAGCTGGCGATGAAGTAAAGCAGGATCAGCGAACCGCTGGTGATGAACACCGCGACGACTGTGAGCAGCCGCAGCAGGGTTGCATCGACGTTCAACACTTCCGCAAGTCCGCCGCAAAGTCCCGTTACTTTCTTGTCGGTGCGCGAGCGGTATAGTTTTCTCATGTATTATGACTCCTCCCGGTTAATCTTGCGGCGCAGCGCCTCAAGCTCCTTCTCTAAAGCCGGATTCGAGTTCTCGGAGCCGCCCTCCCGGGTTGTGCGGCGCAGGTCGCGAAGGACGTGTGCCTGCATCTCCATATCGGATACGTGCTCTTCCATCCGGTAAAACATGCGGGGCGACGAAGAACCGTCTCCGTAACCCAGGCGCGAGTTCAGCCGCTGCTGCAGCCTGGCCGACTCCATGCGGGCCATGTAGTAGCCCCGCTTGTCGAGCACTTCCTGGTAATCGGCGCGCATGGTCTGAAGCTCTTCTTCCAGCTCGGCGGCCGACTGTCCGGCCTGCTCGTAGAGGCCGCGGTACTGGTCGCTGCGCTCTTCGGCCTGAAGCTTCTCGTGAAGGATCAGGCGGGCCATGTTCTCTTCGCCCGCTTTCAGGGCGAGTGCGGCCTGCTGCTCGCGTTTCTCTTTCGTTTCCAGTGCACTTAAGTATTGTTGTCTCAGCGAGGAGGCATGCGCCGTACACTGCTGATACAAACGCTCGCTTTGCATGAGCTGTTCTCTCTTGGCGGAGAGATATTGGTCGATCAAGCGGATGGGATCTTCGCTTTCTTCCAGCCGCTCGTTCAGCGTTGCTACCGTTATATCACGAATTCGTTTCAGAATGCTCATTGTATTTACCACCTTCTTTTATCAGCGTCTTGGGCTTAGGAATTGGACGTGCCTTTCAGCATCGATACACCGAACGCGATCATGGCGACAGCGATCAGGATAATGAACAATGTCGTCATTTTGCCTAGAAGGGCGAAGATACCGAGGAGGGCGATTACCCAGCCCAGCTTGCTGCCTCTCTGAATCCCGAAGTAGCCGACCACGATCATGCCGATCGGAATCAAGTAACTCATAATCGGACCCAGGTGAATGCCCAGTTTGCCGAGAATCAGCCAGGCTCCGAATGCGATCAGCACGATCGCGAGGCCCATGTTAGGATTGCGTTTCATCTTTTTGCGTCACCGCCTTTCGTTGTCGTTGTCTTATGTCTTTATTCTAGTCGACAGCGGCATTCGCCAAAACGGACTCGCGGCGGTTTTTGGTCCTGGACCTAAGTCGGGGCCGATATCCGACCTCAGGATAACCGGGCTCCGGCCCGGGTCGTACGCATAAAAAACAGGCGGCAAGGAACACTAACCCAAATGATCCTGACAATGGAGACGGAGGTGTAGTGCCGTGAAACATTTTCAGCGTGCCGCCGCGGTTTTTCTGGCCTGCTGCACAGCCGTCTGCCTTCTGCCGCCGGGCCGGCAGACGGTGCCTGCGGCAGAAGCTTTGCTTGCCGCAGCGCCACCGCAGCACTCCGGGCAGCAAGCCGGAGCTGGAGCGGACGACGGACGGACGGTTTCCCCGGTAGAGACGCCCCGGGCGCTGCTGACGTTCTCCGTGCTGAGCGACATTCATATCGAGGCGCACGACAAACTGTCGCAGGATCTCCTGCGGACGGCTTTACTGGATCATGCGGCTCTAGCGCCGGACAGCGGCATGATGGTGCTGAACGGCGACCTGACCGACGGCAATCCGGCGGACTACAACGCGCTGGCAGCGGTGCTGAACGCCATGCCCCATCCGCCTCTTCATGCGACAATGGGCAATCACGAGTATTACCGGATGTGGCGTACGCCGTTCGGCTCTATCGATACGAGCCGGCTCAATCCGTTCTGGTCCACACGCGAGGCGGTCGGATTGTTCACGCGCTGCTTCGGCTACGAGAAGCCCTACCATGCGGCGGAGATGGCCGGATACACGTTCATTTTCCTCAGCGGAGAAGGCTATCGGGACGTCGTCAAAGATGCCCGGGAGGACGCTTACTTGTCGGCGGAGCAGATGAACTGGCTCGGCAGGCGCTTGTCCGAGGCTTCCCGAACGCACCCCGGCAGGCCGGTCTTCGTCTTCCTGCACCAGCCTCTTGTCCATACGCTGAAAGGCTCCGGGCAGGAGCGGGGCGTAACGGACTATAAGGCGTTCCGCCGCGTATTGACGGAGTATCCGCAGGCCGTTCTTTTCTCCGGCCACTCCCATTACGACTGGAGTCTTGGCGGTCAGGCAGTCCCCACCGGCTTTCTCTCCGTCGGATCCTCCTCCGTACGGAAAGTGCTTGATTTCCATCAAAAGCCGGTAAAACCGGCTAAGAGCGAGAGTCTTCTTGTCCAGGTATATCCGGACAAGCTGGTCATCCGAGTCCGGGAGCATTACAGCCGGTCGTGGATCGGTACCTACGTTCACGAGCTGCCCCCGTCCTGAGCTGCCATTTTAAGCTGACCTATATAATAAGAAAAGAGAGAAAACGGGACGGTCTCTTCGTTCCCCGGCTCGCCGCGGAGACTGCGACGGTTCGCCCCTTCCCTGATCACCCGCCGGTCCCTTCCAATTTGGCCTCCATCCCCCCTTCAAAGGCGCGATCCCTACCGGTTTGAAAAGCGGACGATCCGTGATATGATCGAATAAAATTCGAAGGTTTAGGGAGTTTACAACTACATGATTTACGATGTCATTATTATCGGCGGCGGTTCGGCGGGTCTTATGGCCGGCGTCGCCGCAAGCGCGGACGGAGCCAGCGTGCTTCTGTTGGACAAAGGCGACAAATTAGGCCGGAAGCTCGGAATTTCGGGCGGTGGACGCTGCAACGTCACAAATAATAAGGAAATGGACGAGCTCATCCGGCACATTCCCGGCAACGGCCGTTTTTTATACAGCGCCTTCTCTCATTTCAACAACCAGGATATTATCGCTTTCTTTGAAAATCTCGGCATCCGGCTGAAAGAGGAAGACAACGGGCGCATGTTCCCCGTTTCCGATAAAGCCAAAACCGTCGTAGATACGCTGATCCGCCAAGTGCGCGGCCAAGGCGTAACCATCCGGACCCACTGCTCCGTAGACCGCGTGCTTTACGAGAACGGGCGGACGACCGGCGTGCGGCTGCAAACCGGGGAAACGCTGCGCGGCAAATGCGTGATCGTCGCTTCCGGCGGCAAGTCCGTGCCTCACACGGGTTCGACGGGCGACGGCTACGCTTGGGCGCAGGCGGCCGGTCATACCATTACCGAGCTCTTTCCTACGGAAGTGCCGCTCACTTCGGCTGAGCCTTTCATCAAAAGCCGGGAGCTGCAGGGCTTGTCGCTGCGCAATGCGGCGCTTACCGTATGGAACGCCAAGGGCAAGAAGCTGATTACCCATCAAGGCGATATGATTTTTACGCATTTCGGGATCTCGGGCCCCATCTCGCTGCGCTGCAGCCAGTTCGTCGTCAAGGAACTCCGCAAGTCGCAGAAGGACAGCGTCGAGCTCACTATCGACCTGTTCCCCGACCGGAGTACGGAGGAAGTGTACGAACAGACGCTGGCGCTCGCCGCGGCCGAACCGAAACGGGCGATCAAGAACGTGCTGAAGGGCGCCGTCTCCGAGCGGCTCATTCCCCTGCTGCTCCAAAAAGCGGAGCTGGACGAGGCGCTCACCCACGCCAACCTGCCCAAGCAGAACTGGATGGAGTTGAGCAAGCTCCTGAAAGCTTTCCCTCTCCGCGTTAACGGAACCTTGTCGATCGAGGAAGCCTTCGTCACCGGCGGAGGCGTGAACTTGAAAGAAATCGATCCCAAAACGATGGAATCCAAGCTGACGGAGGGCCTGTTTTTTTGCGGCGAGGTTCTGGATATTCACGGGTATACGGGCGGCTACAACATTACGGCGGCTTTCGCCACGGGTTATACGGCGGGCAAGCATGCGGCTATGCGGGCGGAGGAAGTGACTGTTTAAGAGGCGGGACTGCGGCATAAGGAAAAAGGAATCGCCGTTAACCGGCTGCGATGCGGCACGAAAGGCGGAGAAAATCGGGCGTACGGTGCCGTTCCATTCGTCACCCATGGGTCTTTCGGGAATCGAGAAGGACTTCCGGCAGCTTATTCTCTTGCGGGCTGCCGATGGAAGCAGGGAGCTGTCTCCCTGTAAAGCCAGCCTTGTTTCCGCGCAAAGCGGGTGTTTCGAAGCCGCCCGCCAGGCCGGATGACATCGCACAGCCAAGCGCTGAACAAACGGGACACTACCGCCCCGTCTAAACCAAAAAGACCAACTCCTCCTTCCGGAGAGGCTGGTTTTTTTGTCGTTCGAGCGAAGTAGTTCAGGCTGCCGTGGATCGGCCGTGTTCCTGCCGGTATCCGCGGCAGTTGAACAACACATGATGACGGGACCATGCAGTGGACCCTCCTCATGGGGCGATCCGCCTCTGCTATGCGCCATGAACTCGCGGGGCGTCCGGCGGACAGCCGGGACCCGCAGGGCAGCCCCGTCTCATAAATGAATCCCGGCCGAGAACCGGTCCAGATCGTCGTCGGACGGGTCAAACTGCCGCTGCGGCTCCTCGTACGAGCCGTCGGCCCCCGCACCCGCTGCGTCGGTATAAGCGTCCGGAACGCTGCCGATTCCGTCCCCATTATGCACAGCAGCCAGGGTCCCTTCCGGCGCGTCCTCCTCCGGATCCTGGATCAAGTGAGCCGGGATCCGGATCGTGTCGAGATCGTACGCCGCCGCGTAAGCCTCCGGTTCGCTGTAACTGACCTCGGCGGCAGGCGGCGCGTCGATCAGCTCACCCGCGTGTGCCTGGGCGATCTGCATGGCGGAAGCAAGGTCCTGCCCTTCCACATGGATGTGCAGCGTAGACTTCCCTTCCGAAGCATTGACGCCCGGCCGGTAGCCCAGCTCAAACAACGTATCATAAGCAAGCCGCATATCCCGTTCCTGCGGAAATTCGAAAAATATCGGTGTGTCGCTCATAAGGCATCCTTTCCGGTGCTGTCAGATCCGCCGTGCGCTCTTCCTATCGAGCTTTCTACCCGGGACGCACGCTTGCCGGTCGCCCTTAGTGTTCGCCAAACCCTGGCGTTTAATACCAGATGGTCACCAGAAAAGCGGCCGCATACGCGGCGGGCACCGAAAGCACAAGAGCGGCGATCCCCAGCGGCAGCGAGATGCTGCCGCCCGCGACAAGCCCGATCAGCGCGAGTCCGGGAACGGCCAGAGCGAACGACGCTTTGCGGAGCGCCTCCTGCTTGCTGATTTCGCTCCACGCGAACATGCGGAAGAAAGAAGCGCCCAGCGTTTCCCGCGCGACCGACTTCATCCAGTAGGCCAGCACGAAAGCGGCGACGGCCCACAGGACGACGTGCATCGGACCGGGAAGCCGCCATGCGGCGAACGCGAGCACAGCCGTCAACTGGGCGTACAGCTTCCACTGGCCGGGCCGGCGGAGGACCGATTTGACGAGCGAATCGGCCAGAACCGCCGAAGCGCCCGTTCCGCGGACCACCCGCTGCGAGCGGCCCAGCACCAGCGGAGCCCGGAGCTGCCGCGGCTTCTTGCCCTCGACGATGCCGCGGAGCATCAGGGAGGCGAGCTTCAGCCTCGCCTCCCGCTCCCGCTGAACGTCGGGGTAGAACGCTCCCGCCGCCCGCAGACGGCGGCGGCTGAGCGGAACCGCGGCCGCAAGCAGGAGCGGCCCGGCGAGATAGCCCGCGGCAGCACCCGCCAGAATCAACTGGACACAGGCCCAGTAGATGAGAAAGCCTGCCGCGAACAGCACGATGGAAGCGGCCACGCGCTTCCATCCCGCCCAGGCGAGCGCCGCAAGCTGGCGCAGCAGGCCCAGGTTGACCTTGGCCGCGTAGACGGCCAGGAACAGGGCCGCAAGCTTCAGCGCGCCGCCCGATCCTTCCGCGCGCAGCAGGGGCAGCAGAGCGCCCGCCAGCAGGGCCGTCGTCAGCGCCTGAAGCGCAAGCGAGTACAGAAGCCCGCGGCGCTTGATCGCGGGCATCCAGCCTTCGCTGCGCACGAGGAAGAGCTGGTCCGCTTCCTCGATGAAGAAGCGGACGGTGCCGGACCAGGCGAACAGATACAAGAAAACGGCGACCAGCGATGCCGGGATATAGCCGAACCATTCGGGCGGCGTCCGCCACCACGCCGAATAATAAATGAAGGCGAAGATCAGGGCCGGAACGATTAGATACACGGCCACCGTCCAGTCTACCGCCGTACGCAGAATGCGGTACTGGTAGGTCCAGTCATCGAGCAGCCTTCGCTTGAATAATTTTGCCGGTGTCATGTTCATCTTCTCCCCTCCTCAGACCAGCGCATGGAAGCAGTCGAAGAGAGTGCCGTCCGGCAGTCCCGACTCCTGCCGCACTTCGTCCAGCGTCCCCTGCGCTACGATCCGCCCTTCGCTGAGCAGCAGGAAAGAGTCGCAGATGCGCTCCGCGGTATCGAGCACGTGGGTGCTCATCAGAATGCCCGCTCCCCTCTCCCGCTCCTTCCGCAGCAGCTCCAGGAAGTCCTTCGTCGCCCTCGGGTCCAGTCCGATGAACGGCTCGTCGACGATGTACAAGGAGGGCCGGTTAAGGAAGCCGATGATGAGCATCACCTTCTGCTGCATGCCTTTGGAGAAGGCCACCGGCAACCGGTGCCGGTCACCCGACAGCTTAAACTGGGCCAGCAGCGCCTCCGCCCGTTCCTCGAAGACCGGGCGCTCCAGCCCGTAGGCCGCCGCCGCAAGCTCCATGTGCTCCCACAGCGTAAGCTCCTCGTACAGCACCGGCTGCTCCGGCACATAAGCCACCGAAGCCCGTCCGTCGGCAAATTCAATGTTCCCCTCGACATCCTTCAGCAGGCCGAGCATGCTCTTGATGGTCGTGCTTTTGCCTGCGCCGTTGGGCCCGATCAGACCGATCAGCTGGCCCTCCAGGATACGGAAGTCAATATCCCGCAAAATCGCGCCGGAATCGCCGTATCCCGCCTTTTTTATATGAACCGTAGCTTTTTCCAAATAAATTCCTCCATTTCCGTGTCCAGCCTGCGTCTATCCCTTTTCAAACGGGGTATGCATATTCTATAGTAGAAGTATAGCAGAAATTTCTCCGGCTTCATGTTTTCGATTCTGAGTGTGAGGTGTCCGCGTATGCACAATCACAATTCCTCTGATATCGACAGCAACAAATCCGCCGCCATGTCCGCTTATCTGATTTTTTGTCTGCCGCTGATGGTTGCCAGGCATTCCAGATTCGCGATGTACCATGCGAACCAGGGGCTGCTGCTCCTGCTCTACGCGGTTTTCGCGCATCTGCTGCTCGGGCTGCTGCCGGGTGTGGAGAACCTGCTTATGCCTCCCCTGGACATCTCCGTCTTCGCGCTGGCTTTTATCGGGATCCGGAACGCTCATGACGGCAGAATGAGACCGCTGCCACTCATTGGGAAGCTTGTCCTCGTCCGGTAAACCCGGACTTACAAAAGAAGGCATGCGGCGCCGGAACCTGTAAAAAGGCGGATTCCCTTAGGAGTCCGCTTTTTTATTTGACCGTCTGTCAGTTCTTTCGTTTGTCCGACAATTGCGCCGATTGATTGACAACCCTTATCAGATGCGTGATAATATAGCAAAAAGTTGAGCCGGTATGCGGCTTTTGGAGGGTACCGAAATGAAACACGATCAGCATAAAATTCTCGATTGTACGATACGCGACGGAGGACTCGTCAACAATTGGGATTTTAGCGTGGAATTTGTTCAGGATATGTATCGCGGCTTAAACGCAGCCGGCGTTGAATATATGGAGATCGGTTACAAAAACTCGGCCAAGCTCCTGAAAAGCGACAATGCGGGCCCTTGGCGTTTTCTGAATGAGGATTTCCTGCGTGAGGTTATCCCTACCAAAAACGATACGAAGCTTTCCGCGCTCGTGGATATCGGCCGCGTCGACGAGAACGACATTCTCCCCCGCGAGCAGAGCCAACTGGATCTGATCCGCGTAGCTTCTTATATCAAAGATGTGGACAAGGGTCTGCAGCTGGTACAAAAGTTCCACGACATGGGTTACGAAACGACGCTGAACATCATGGCGCTCTCCCACGTGATGGAAAACGAACTCAACGAAGCGTTCGAGCTCATCAACAAAAGCCCGGTTGACGTGGTATACGTCGTCGATTCGTACGGCAGCATGAATCATAAGGATATCGACTATATGGTCAATAAATTCCAGCGTCTTCTCCCCGAGAAGAAACTGGGCCTTCATATGCATAACAATATGCAGCTCGCGTTCTCCAACACCGTAATCGGTGCCGAGAAAGGCGTCGAGTTCCTCGACACCTCCGTCTTCGGCATGGGCCGCGCGGCAGGCAACTGCACCACCGAGCTGCTCGTCAGCTACCTGAAAAACCCGCGTTACGATGTGCGTCCCGTCCTGGACCTGATCGAACGCCACATGGTCGCCATGCGCGAGAAAGTGGAGTGGGGCTACATCATTCCTTACATGGTCGCCGGAACGCTCAACGAACACCCGCGCGTAGCCATGGCTGTCCGCAACACTGCGGACAAGGACAAGTACGTCGAGTTCTACGACAAGCTGACGACGCCGGAAACTATCGCCAACAATTAATCACCTTAAAAGATCCTTTCCTCCGGGAAGGGATCTTTTTGCTTTTCCGTCTCCGGGAATTTTAAAATCCTTCTCTTTCCGTTAACTTTCGTTAATTTTCTTAAAAATTTCGGTTTGGTATAGTGGTCCATGGAAAAGAACGCCATCTTATTAACCACTGGAGTGAGACCATGTCTGCCAAAACCAAACACGATGCTTTTGAGGAGTTTTATACGAGGGCATCCAATCTCGGACCGGCTGCCGGCACGTTTTTCAACAATAAAGCTTATCTTTTTTACACGAACGGGAATTTGCTGGATCTCGTCTGTATGGAAACCTATCTCAATGATGATAAACAAGAAATGGTCAGAGTCGTTAAGAGCCCCAACAAGAAGAAAGGGCCGCTCGGTATCGAGTATTTGACCAAAGTGGCCTATGGGTGCGACGGGGTCAGCGGAGGCTGGATACCTGCTCTGGCGGCGTGCGCGCATGAAGGCGTCCTGTACCTGTTTTACGCGGATCAGAGGGGAGCGCTGCACCAAATGACCTCCCAGGACGGGATCGAATGGTCATCGGCTCTTACCTTAAGCGAGCGCATGCGCCTTCGGACGGACAGCCGGTTCGCAGCCGTGTCGGCCGGAACCCGCTTGTATCTCATCGGCTCCGGTGCGGACGGCAAGCTGGCGCTGAACTGGACGGATGACGGAGGGCAGACGTGGGAGCGGACTGAAGCCCGTGAACAGCGCCCCGCGAAAGACGGCAAGGCGGATGAAATCGGCATTGCGGACGTCACTCATACGGCGGCGTGCAGCTACCGGGACCCCGGCGGCGAAGTGCGGATCATGGTCGGCTACATTCAAAGAAGCCGGGATACGAAGTCGGTCATTCCCCGCAAAAAAGAAGCTTTAAAAACGTGGCTCCTGCACCACGAAGAGAATGCGCCGCCCCGGAAAGTAAATGAACCGCAGTCCATAGCGGAAGACGAAAACGTCAGCCACTTCGCGGTCGTTCCGGGATCAATCGAGAACGGCTGTACAGGCAGCGTCCTTCAGATGTTCGTCAGCGGCAAAATCGAGAAAGACATCAAAGCGAGGAGATACGAATACTCCGTCCCTTCGGGCCGCTGGTCGTCTCCCATTCCCCGGAACTGGGGGCATATGTCGACGCCTTCCGGGCACCATGTGGACGCTTTCCAGTTTTTCAAACCTACGGACGAGGGACATATCCAGTCGGAAATCTGGTTTACGCAGACATTCGACGGCTCCGGTAGGAAAAAACATCTCGGAATAGGCCGATACCGCTCCGACCGGCTTACCTTGACGGACACGCTTACGAACTGGGCCAACGATGACCATCTTACGTTTCTGGGCGTTGTGGAAAGCCCCCCTCCCCACGTGCTGAACGGTTCCGAACTTAAAGATTCCATCTGTTCCTTCCGGTTCAAGTGGTCGAAGGAGGAGCAGGCGGCGGTATCCGCGAAGTACAAATTCGGCGCTTCTCTCAACTTTAGCGGCAAAGTTCCGGTCGTAGGTCTCGGCGGCGAGCTGAAGATCGCTTATGAGCGGACGCGGTCCGTCACTTCCGAAATGAAGAGCATCAAGGAATTTTCGATTGAACTGTACCCCTCTGCCACCAAAAAAACGGCTGCGCATTTGTATATCCGTCCCAACATAACCAGGCTTACCTACAAACTGGCGGATTGGCAAAAGAATGACTTGGCCGTGCAGCTCAGTCTTTTCTCCGTATCGGATCTTAGCATCGAAGCCCGTAAAGGCAAATCCCTGAACACATTTCCGAAACAGCCCGATCCGAACCGCATCGAGAATTATGTGCAAAGGTTTACGGCGCTGCCCGATTATGCGGATAAACAGCTTTCGTTCAGTATGCCGGTGAATTGGTCGGAATCCATGAAAATCGAAGAAAATTTTATTAAAGTCAGCAAAACCATCACCTCCGTTTCCAACAGCGTATCCGTTGAATGCAAGCCTGCGGGCAAGGCGCCCGGCGATGTATTTTCGATCGGTGTAGGGTCCAGCTTCATGTACACGTATGAAGTGAACGTGTCCACCCAATTCTCATCTCAAATGGGCTGTACGGTCCGTTACCCGAATCCCCGTCCGGGCGAAACCGATGATATCAGCGAAGTGAAGCTGCTCATGTATGTGTTTTACCCCGATAAAAATAAAACGGACCGCTGCTACTGGATTCCGCAGGAAACGAAAAACCAGTATCCCTGGTGCGTGGCGTGGTCCGTGGATGAGTTGGTTAGGCAGGGCAGCGGCCAGTGAGACAGCCGGACTCCAAAGGCCTCCTTCCGTTTACAGCAGACAAATCATCACGATAATCGCAGACTGTCTTCTGATTTATGTTTTTGCTCATCTGATTCCCGGTGTGTACATCAAGGATTTTTTGTCCGCTCTCACTTTATCTGTCGCTCTGCACGTGATCGAATGGATACTTGCTGGCATAATAATTCTTTATAAAAAGAACAACAAGAAGAATTTAAACATGTAAAAAAGGATCAAGCTCCAATCCAAGGAGCTTGATCCTTTTTTATTTAGATGCACATAAAAACACCCGCTCAACGCATGGAAATCAGCTTGGCTGCACGCCCCTGCGCCGCCCGCAAACTTTGTCGAAATAAAAAGAATCCGAAATAAAATCTCGCCCGTTTATGGGCAGGTTATCACACCTTTTTCGCCTTATATCTCGGTTTTCCTCCCCTTGTTGAGTCCTTACGCACAGTTGACAAACCACAATATATTGAGGTAAATTCATATCTATCACCTACATATTCACTATATATAGACTATATATGGATTGGACAGGTTTCCCGCCTACCAGGCGGGAATCAAAAGGGAAGTCCGGTGAGAATCCGGCGCGGTCCCGCCACTGTCAACGGGGAGCGCCCTACCCATACCGCCACTGACGAATGCCGTCGGGAAGGCCGCGGAGGGGCGCAATGAACCTGGAGCCAGGAGACCTGCCTGTCTGAAAGACACCGCTGAACCTACGGGAGATAGGGAGGTGTCCGGACGTTTTTCACATACAGCCGCCTAGCCTGGCTGTCCCCCTCTTCCGCCTTCCGGCGGGGAGCCGGGCAGCCGGCTTGTACGCGCGGCTTCAGCCAGCCTTTTTGCAGAGCCGTCAGCGGCGCGCGAAAGGGCTGGAAGCTGACTGTGAATTTAGAGCCGCTCTTTGTCACACAAGGAGCGGCTTTCATCCGGGCGCGCCGACTACTTCCCGTGGTCGGCGCGCCCCGTATTTTTGAAAGAGTGGAAAGGAAGATGCTTCCATGCTGGTAGTGTACGATTCCCGTACGGGAAATGTTCAACGATTCATTAACAAGCTGAATTTGAAGGCCGTACGGATCGAAGAGGATTTGACGATCCAGGAGCCGTTCGTCCTTGTGACCTATACGACCGGATTCGGTCAAATTCCCGGCAAAGTGCTGGACTTTCTGAAACATCACTCTTCCCTTCTGCGCGGTGTAGCCGCAAGCGGCAACCAGAACTGGGGACAATCCTTTGCCCTGAGCGCCGACCGCATTTCATCGGCATACGGTGTTCCGGTGCTTGCCAAATTCGAACTTTCCGGCACGTCTAGCGACGTGGAACGATTCCATAAAGGGGTGCGCCATCTTGAAGCATATTGAACTGAACAACGAACTCATGATACCGGGGGAAGACGGGTTTTACCGTCTGGAGAAAGACCGCGAAGCGCTGGACGCCTTCCTTGAGGAAGTGCAGGGGCAGACCGTTCCTTTCGGCAGCATCAAAGAACGCTACGATTATCTGATCGGCGAAGATTTCTACGAGAACGTGTACGAACACTACACGCTGGAGCAGATCGAAGCCATCCACGAAACCATCCGCGAAAGCGGCTTTAAGTTCCAATCCTACATGGCCGCTTCGAAATTTTATAAAGATTACGCCCTGCGTACCAACGATAAAAAGCAAGTCCTCGAATCGTACGAGGACCGTGCCGCCATCGTCGCCCTTCACTTGGGTGAAGGCGACATCGGCAAAGCCCAGCGGATCGCCAAGGCGATCATCGAGCAGCGCGTCCAGCCGGCAACGCCGACGTTCCTGAACGCGGGACGCAGCCGCCGGGGCGAAATGGTCTCCTGCTTCCTGCTGGAGATGGACGACTCCCTGAACTCCATTCAGTACGTCATCGGCACCTGCATGCAGCTGTCCAAAATCGGCGGCGGCGTAGCCGTGAACATGTCCAAGCTGCGCGGACGCGGCGAACCGATCAAAGGCGTCGAAGGCGCCGCCAAGGGCATCATGCCCGTCATGAAGCTCCTTGAGGATGCCTTCTCCTATGCGGACCAGATGGGTCAGCGCCGGGGCTCCGGAGCCGTCTACTACTCCGTATTCGGCTGGGACATCATCGAATTCCTCGACTGCAAAAAAATCAACGCGGACGAGAAATCCCGCATCCAGACGCTTTCCATCGGCCTGATCGTGCCGCAGAAGTTTTACGAGCTGGCCGAGCAGAACAAGCCGCTGCACGTGTTCGCCCCGTTCTCCGTCTACAAGGAGTACGGCCGTCACCTCGACGATATGAATATCGACGACATGTACGAAGAGCTGCTCGCCAACCCGAACGTGAAGAAGAAAGTCGTCATGAGCGCCCGCGACATGCTGACCAAAATTGCCGTTATCCAGCTGGAATCCGGCTATCCTTACATCATGAACCGTTCCAACGCGAACCGCGGACATGCCCTGAAAGACATCGGCAAAGTGAAAATGTCCAACCTGTGCACGGAAATTTTCCAGCTCCAGGAGACGACGGAAATCGGCGATTACGGCCAAGGCGATATTATCCGCCGGGACATTTCCTGCAACCTCGCTTCGCTTAACATCGTGAACGTGATGGAAACGAAAAGCATCCGCGATTCCGTCCACAGCGGCATCGAAGCGCTGACTTCCGTCAGTGACAACACGACGGTCGCGAACGCGCCGGGCGTTGTGAAAGCGAACAAGGAGCTTCATTCCGTCGGACTTGGCGCGATGAACCTGCACGGCTATCTGTCGAAGAACCGGATCGCTTACGAAAGCCCGGAAGCGAAAGAGTTTGCGCGCGCCTTCTTCATGGCCATCAACTTCTACTCGCTGGAGAAGAGCATGGAAATCGCACGCGACCGCGGTATCACTTTCGCCGATTTCGAACGCTCCGAATACGCGAAAGGCACCTATTTCGCCAAGTACGAAGAAAAGGATTACCGTCCGGAATCCGATAAAGTCAAAGCTCTCTTCGAGGGCATGAATCTTCCTTCGCCGGAAGACTGGAAAGTCCTGAAAGAACAGGTCATGAAACACGGCCTGTACCATGCTTACCGCCTGGCCATCGCGCCGACGCAGAGCATCTCGTACGTTCAAAACGCCACTTCGAGCGTTATGCCGATCGTCGATCAGATCGAAACGCGCACGTATGCGAACTCGACGACCTACTATCCGATGCCTTACCTGTCCAAGGAAAACATGTTCTTCTACAAGTCGGCTTACCGGATGGACCCGTTCAAGATCATTGATCTTATCGCGGAAATCCAGGAACATGTGGATCAGGGGATTTCAACCGTACTGCACGTAAACAGCGACATCTCGACCCGCGAGCTGGCCCGCAACTACCTGTACGCCGCCAAAAAAGGCCTGAAATCACTCTACTATACCCGCACAAAGCGGCTGACCATGGAAGAATGCCTGAGCTGCTCCGTTTAAGAGAGGGCCGGGTTAAGAATAGATTAGTGTAAAAGAAAGCCGGCTGCGCGGAGCGTAAAAACGCTCCGCGCAGGCCGCAAATCATCCGTATGGCGCTATCCCTATAAGCAGCTTTATGCCGGGCCGGAATTGTCAGCCCCGTATAAAGCTGCCTATGGTTATGCACGGCAGCGACTGATGCCGCATTTGCAGCGCGCCCCATCCAAAGGAGAGAAAGCGATGAAAGCCGTCAATTGGAATAAACCCGACGACGATTACACCTGGTCGTTTTGGCAGCAGAACGTGATGCAGTTCTGGACCGAAGAAGAAATTCCCCTTTCCGACGATAAAATGGTCTGGATCGAGATGAGTCCGGACGAGCAGGACGTCTACAAGAAGGTTCTGGGCGGCCTGACGCTGCTGGACACCCTTCAAGGCGGAGTCGGCATGCCGAGACTCGTCGAGCACATGGACGGCCTCCAGCGCAAAGCGGTGCTGTCGTTTATGGGCATGATGGAGCAGATTCATGCGAAGTCCTACAGCAGCATTTTCACGACGCTGGCGAGCAACGAGGAGATCGACGGCATTTTCCGCTGGGTCGAAGAGAACGGACGCCTGCAGCAGAAAGCGGATCTCATCAACCGCTACTACAACAGCATCCAGTCCGACAAAGACCTGTACCTGGCGATGACGGCTTCCGTCTATCTCGAAAGCTACCTGTTCTACAGCGGCTTCTTCTACCCGCTCTATTTGGCGGGACAAGGCAAAATGACGAACAGCGGCGAGATCATCGACCTCATTCTGCGCGATGAAAGCATCCACGGCCTGTACGTCGGCACGCTGGCGCAGGAGCTGTTCGCGTCTCTGAGCGAAGCCGATCAGCAGGAAGCCGCCGAGGAGCAGATCAAGCTGCTTCTGGAGCTGTACGAGATCGAGAAGCTCTACACGGAAGAGCTGTACACTCCGCTCGGCCTGCAGGACGATGTGCTGCGTTACGTGCGCTACAACGCCAACAAAGCGCTGATGAATCTCGGACGCGATCCTTATTTCCCGGAAGAGCCGGTTCATCCGGTCGTTCTGAACGGAATCCGGACGCAGACGAAGCAGCATGACTTTTTCTCGAAAAAAGGCAACGGCTACGTCCGCGCCCTCCGCGTCGAACCGCTTAGCGACGACGATTTCAGCTTCGAAGGGCTGTAAGCCGCTCCGTCGGCGCCCGCTTTCTTCTCGGCCCGGAGGGACAGACCCGCAAGCGGCCGGGTACACGAAAAAGACGTACAAAATTGGAGACAATTTTGTACGTCTTTTTGCGTTCGGCTGCGGGGCCGCCGGGATGCGTGCGCTCGCCGTTCTCGGCGTACGGCTGCCTTCGCTCTAGGCGTGCGACCGTCCCCGTTCCAGCCGTGCTTTCGCCCATGCCAATGCTCCACCACATTTCCTGCCACTACTCGCATCAAGGCCGGCCATCCTCCCCGGTCAGAGGAACAGGCCCATCCCCGGAGCACCGGCCGGCCGCTCGTTAAATCCGTAGCGTTCATAGAAGCCTTGCTTCCCTTTGGCGCAGGCAAGCTGAACCCAGCGGATTCCTTTTGACTTGCAGTAGTCCAGAAGACGGTCCATGATTTTGCTGCCAAGTCCCTGGTTCCGGTAAGCCGGCAGCACCATCATTTCGCAGATGATACACTGAATAACCCCGTCCGAAACCATGCGGCCGGACGCTACCAGCCTGTCGCCCTTATAAACCGTAACGACGTACCAGCTGTTCCGGACCGCTTCGTGCAGCATGTCTTCCGTCCAGATTCTGTCCCCGTTCCATCCTGTCGATTGGAACAGCTCATAATAATCGGCTTTCGCCGGCAGATCCGTGCGGATCTTAAAGGTCATCGCTCTCGCCTCCGGTACGTGTATATACGCATTAGATTAATTATTCATTATAATGAATAATTATACAATGTCAACTTCCTGTTTCCCTACTTTTGAACACGACCTTCTACCCGCAAGCGGATGACCGCCGAATACAATCGGCCTCACCACGAGCACGCGGAAGACTGGTTACTCATGCTCGTTTTTTCGGCAAGCATCCTTTCAATGGATCTAAAAAAGAGACCGATCCCCAGGATCGGTCCCTCTTATTCATTCGCATAATAATAAAGTCCATATACATTCAGCTGCATAAACTTTCGAAATACGGGCCTTTTACGAGATAAACCCTCTATCCATCGCTTCGGCTTTGCGTACCAGCGCGAAGTATTTCAGTCTGGCTCCCTCCAGCGTGGTTTGAGCCTGCTGAAGTTTAAAGGAAAATTTATCGAAATCGTGCTTGGAGACAAATCCGTTCTCGTAACGGATTTTCATTTTGGCGACATCGGCCTGCGCGTCTTTCAGGTTGCGCTGCTCGTTCAGCACGGTCTGATAAGCGTTCTCGGCATCACTGTAGGTCGCGTAGATCTTTTTGACCAGCTCGGCTTTCGTCTGTTCCTGTTTCTGATAAGCGATTCCCGTGTTGACGCTCTGATACTGGCCGCCGTACGTATTCTTGGTCACGGTATTCTGCTGCTGCCAGATGGCTTCGTCGATGCCGTTGTGATCCATTTTCAGCTTAAAAGAATTGGCGAGCAGCGTTTCGGTATCTTTCTTCACAACCGGCTCCACGTTCGCGGATACGGCGGCCGGCTCTTCAAGCAGCAGATCCGGGGAATATTCCACGCCGATATCGAAGCACAGCTGTACGAGACCCAGGCGGTAATTGTTCTCCAGCGTCTGAATGTCGTCGCCGATTTTGTTCACCGCTTTGCGGGCGGTTTCCACGTCCTCGGGAGAAGCGAGACCCGCGTCGCTCAGCACCTGGGCGCGTTTCATCTCTTTCTCCGCCACGCCTTTGTACTCATGCATGAGGACGATTTGCTTCTTGGAACCGAGAAGCTGCACGTACTGCGCCGTCACCTGAAGCTTAATGCCCTCAATCGCTTCATCGGTCTGGAGCAGGTTGTTCCACATATCCGTGTCGAGCTGATGCGAGGTTGTTTTCATCTGTTCGCGCTGAGCCTGCAAAATCTGGTTAATTCCGTTAACCATCTGACCCTGGCCTTCGATGACTTTGTTCAGCACCGTGTTGGTTTCGACTACCGGACCGATCCAGAAGAAGCTGTCCGGAGTCGCTTTGGTCGGATCGATCTGGTACTTCTTCATCGCCTCGGGCGTCATGTAGTCCTGCGGGGAAGCCGGAAGCTTGTAGCCTTCGAAGCTGCCGCCGTACAGGTTGTCGCTCTGATCCTTGAGATCGCTGCTTTTATTGCCGAGCGCGGCTGTTTTCAGGTAGAGCAATTTCATATTGTAGGAGTTGTTTAGCGTACGTTCCAGCACGTTATCGAGGGTCAGCTTGCTGACTTTCTCCAGCGCGGGCAGGCGCACCTCGTCCTTATCGAGAGGTTTATCGGTTGTCGCGTGAAGTTGAACAAGGGTACCATCTTTGACTTCGTAGTAGGGCGAATGGGTATCCGCCGCCCATGCGGCAGGCATCATCCCGAATACAAAAGCGGACGCGGTCAGCGTAGCTATGATTTTTTTCATCGAAAATCCCTTCTTTTCCAAGGTATGATAAGAACTAAACGCAGGCTGAGGGACATGGGAACAAAAGCTTTGATGACTGAAACTATGTAAGCGGCGCGCTTGCAATGTAAAAGCAAGGCTTTCGCGCGCCGGTGAAACACTGTTTGGCAGGGTGTCGGCCGGAACAGGGCTCTTACACCGTAAGGGAGCTGCTCTCCGGCTGAACCGCAGGCAGCCCGGCCGAAGCCGGCTCATCCTTCTGTTTGCGGAACATGGCGAACCGGGTGAGCAGGAATGCCGCAAAGTAAGTGATGAGACCCGTCAGAACAAGCGCGATGCAGTCCTTGACGATGACGTCGTAGCCGTTGCCTTTGACGAACACATGGCGGACGCCCTCCAGGAAATAAGTGAGCGGCAGCATATGGCCGAGAATGCTCAGTGCCTTCGGCATCGCTTCAAACGGCCATGTATAGCCGGACAGCATGAACGACGGCACCGCGATCAGCATCGCAATCTGAGTGGAGCCGAGCTGCGCGCTCGAGAACAGGGAGATGAAATACCCGATGCCGAGCACCGCAAAGTTGAAACAGGCCGAGAGCAGCAAGGCCATCAGAATTTGTCCGCGCATCGGAAGGTCGAAGCCGAACAGCATGATCGTGAATACCACGACCGCATTCAGCATGCCGACGATAAAATAGGGAACCGATTTCGCGTAAGCGAGGCGCCACGGCATCTTTTTCCACTCCGCAAAACGGCTCCAGATCCCTTTTTCCTTATCGCGGGTGATGGTCAAGGCGATGCCGAGCAGAAGCACCTGCTGTAAAATCGCACCCGCCAGACCGAAAATCATAAAATCGCTGTAGTTGAACGTCGGGTTGTAAAGCACCCGGTAGCGGAACGGGACCGCGGAGAACGTTGAGCTGACCTGTTCATCCTGAAGGCCCTGCTGCTGGAGCTTCTTGCCGCTGACGCCGTAGCTGTACGTGGTCACGATCTCATTGGCCGCGCGCGTCGCGGAGTTGGAGATCATCATGTTCGCGCCGTCGATCAGCGTCATGACCGGCTGCACATCGCCGTGTTTAATGCGGGCTTCGAATTCTTTCGGGATAATGACCCCGACCTTCGCTTCTCCGCGGGAGATGGCTTCCGTCACTTCCGCCTCCGAATGGTAGGCGTTCACGACCTGGAACGTTTCGCTCTGGTCGAACGCCTGCACGATCTGGCGGCTGAGCTGACTGTTGTCCTCGTCGAAGACAACGGTCTGCATCTCGGTTACTTTGTGCTGCATATAAATCGATCCGAATAAGGTTGTGTAAAGGATCGGCACGAGGAACAGAATCGCCATCAACCGGCGGTCCTTGAAAATTTGCCGCCATTCCTCGGCGATCACGCTTCCGACTTTAAGGGGCAACGGTATCACCCGCTTTTCCTTCCCATTGTACGGTCATTCCCGTCAGAACCGATTCCGGCAGCTGAGGCAGCTCGACTTTCACGCCGAACGAGCGGATATCGGTATCGGACGCGTTCTGAGTCGCTTTCTTCACGGCGAAGTCCGCAGCCGGAGCGACCGTGCTTACTTTGCCGGTCACGGCGTCGCCGTTAGCCGTCACTTTTACGGTCACGGTATCGCCCGCTTTCAGGCCGGCCGCGTCCGTTTCTTTCAGATAGAAACGCGCCCATTTCGTCTCGGCGGACGTTTCCATCGTGAACACCGGGAAGCCGGAGCCTACCATTTCACCCAGTTGAGCGGATTGGGAAATGATGATACCGTCGGATGGAGCAAGCAGCTCGGTGTAGCTCAGGTACGTCTCGGCTTCGCTTTGGGCCGCCTGGGCCTGCTGCTGTCCGGACTGGGCGGATTTGACGGCGCCCTGCGCCTGCTGGATCGACGCCTGAGCGGCATTTACGTCACCCTGGCGGATTTTCACTTGATCCATGTTCGCCTTAGCCAGCTCGACGGCCGCTTTGGCCTGTTCCAGCTGCGCTTCCGCGGCCTGGATTTCCTCCACGCGCGGTCCTTGCTGGGCAAGCGCATACTGCTGCTGCGCCACTTCGTATTTGGCTTTGGCCTCTTCGTAGCTGACCTTCGCTTTATCCACGTCCGTCTGGGCGACGAGACCCTCTTCCTTCATTTTTTTAACCCGGTTGTAGCTTTCTTCCGCTGTCTGGAAAACCTCTTTGGTCGCATTCAGCTGAATTTCCGCCTGCTTTTTCTCTTCCGGTCTCGCTCCGTTCTTGAGGGCGTCCACCTTCGTCTGCGCGGCCTTCACAACCGCTTCGGCCTGCTTCACTTGTTTTTCGGCCGTTTCCGCGGTAAGCGTCACCGCTTCCTGACCCTGCTGTTTTTTCGCCTGGGCTGTCGCTTCCGCGCCTTTCGCTTCGGCGATTTTCCCTTGGGAGAGCGCTACGGCCGCTTTGGCCTGGGCTACTTTCGCCTCGATTTCCTGGCTTTGAATCCGGGCCAGCACCTGGCCTTTCTTCACGGTGTCCCCTTCTTTGACGAGAATTTCGGTCACGCGGCCACCGGCTTTAAAACTTGCCGCCACCTGGTTCGCTTCGATATAAGCGGTCGGCAGATTCGCCGGACGGTTCTGTGTGCTGCTCATGGCTTCTTTGGAAGACAGCAGGAAAGTTCCCCCGCCGATCAATCCGGCCATCACTACGTATACAACAGGTCTAACAAACTTCATCTAACATTTCCCTCCCAGGATATTTTCTCTAGTTCATAATTTAGGGTGTAAACGGACGAACCGCCCTTAGAGGGCGATTCCGTCCATCATATAAAGCTGGATTAAATCCGAAATCTGCTCATTGGTAAGAGGCGGATGCTTTCTTTCCCAATCGACGAGCAGCACTAGGTACATACGCACCAGCACGAAGGCGGTAATCTCGGGGTCGCACGGCTTGATGGTTCCGTTCGCGACAGCGATCTCCAGATGCTGTTTGATGTAGCCGATGACGCCTTCCTCGATCTCGCGCAGAGCGTGCTGAGCCGCCGGAGTACCGAATTGGGCCACCTCCTGCGACAATTTAAGCAGCAGCTCGTGCTCCTTCCGGTAAACCAGAATGCTGTATGTTGCGGAATGCAGCTTCTCCATGATCGTGCCGCCCTTGGAAATGCTGGCATCGGCCAGTTTTCTCATCTCGGCGATCAGGGATTTGACGATCTCGTTTAACAAATCTTCTTTTGTCTCAAAATACAGGTACAGCGTTCCCTTCCCTACACTGGCGATTTTGGCGATCTGGTCGACCGTCGTTCCTTTGTATCCGAACAAAGCAAACGATTTTTTCGCCGCATCGAGAATGTTATCGCGCCGCTGATCCATTCGGCACCTCCGTTTTGACCAAAATCCTATTTTAGTTCTGTAGTCAAAACAATATCATCTTTACGGGTCAAAATCAACGGGTCCCGCCGGCCAAACAGCCTTACATTTTAGCCCTTTTGTCTAAAAACGGGCCTCTTTTTTCAAACCTTGCCGGATTGCCGTTCAATTTTCGTCTGTTCCGTATGGAAACCGCCCCCTCCACAAACACTATCTGTAAAAGCGGAGGTGCGGGATGAGCAGCAAAATTTTGTTGGTGGAAGACGAGAGTAAAATTGCACGCGTCCTGCAGCTGGAGCTGCAGCATGAGGGCTACGAGGTCAGTCTGGCCGAGGACGGGCGCGAGGGTCTCGACATGGCTCTGGCGGAGCCGTGGGATCTCATCCTGCTCGATATCATGCTCCCCGAGCTGAGCGGGCTGGAAGTGCTGCGCCGCCTGCGGCAGCAGTCCGCGGTCCCCGTCATCCTCCTGACCGCAAGGGACGCGGTGCCCGACCGGGTAAGCGGCCTGGACCAGGGGGCGAACGACTACGTGACGAAGCCGTTCGCCATCGAAGAACTGCTCGCCCGCATCCGCAACCTGCTCCGGCTGACGACTCAGCAGAGCCAGGCGGAGAACGAACAGATTCTTCAGGCGGAAGATATTCTCATGAACCTGAAGAGCCGCGAGGTTACCCGCATGGGGAAATCCGTCGAGCTTACGCCCAAGGAATTCGACCTGCTGCAGTACCTGCTCCAGCACAAGGGGGAAGTGAAATCCCGGGAAGATATCATTTCCGATGTATGGGGCTACGATTTTGTAGGCGATACGAACATTGTGGACGTCTACATCCGTTATTTGCGGCAGAAGCTCGAAAAAAATTTCCCCGGCAAGCTGATCCATACGATCCGCGGTGTCGGTTACCTCATAAAAGGAAGTGGCTCCGATGAGTCTTAAGCTGCGGTTCGCTCTGCTTCAGACTTCCCTGCTCTTTCTGATTCTTCTGGGCGTCAACTTCTTCATTTACTATCTTTTTATCGAAAACAATTCGCGCAATGAAACTCAAAATATCGAACGCAAAGCGGCCAAGCTGCTGCTTCAAGAAAATGTGGTGCAGCATCCCGAATATTGGGAAAATCCTTTTCTGCTCAAAGACTTTCTCGTAGCCAACGAACTGATCCGGCTCATCGGACCGGACTCCATGGTGCAAAAAGAAATCTATACGGACGAAACGCTCCTTCAGCGTCCCGCCAAGTTTATAACGGCTTCGGGCACCATCTCCAAGCTGGTCTCCACGGACAACGGCTTTTGTCTGTATGTACAGGTACCGGTCATGGAAAACGAGCGCCAGATCGCTTCGCTGGAAATCGCCCGCAAGCTGGTCACCCTGAACGATAACGTGCAGGTGCTGTTTCTCGCTCTTTTTTATACGACGCTCGGTGCGCTTGTCTTATCCGTTATCATCGGGTATATCTACGCCAGTCTGGTGTTCAACCCCATTCACAGGCTGGCCCAGACGATGGAAAGCATTGAACGGAGCGGGACATTCAGACGGCTGGAGATCAAATCCACGCGAAAAAAAGACGAGATTGCCCAGCTCGGCCAGACGTTTAATGAAATGATCGGCCGGCTGGAGCAGCATTTCGAGCAGCAGAAGCAGTTTCTGGCGGATGCTTCCCATGAACTGCGCACCCCGCTCACGATTATCGAGAGTTACGCCAGGCTGCTCAAGCGCTGGGCCAGCAACGATCCCCAGATCCGCGAGGAAGCGATCGAAGCGATTCTGAGCGAATCCGTCCGGCTGCGGGAAATGACGAAGAGCCTGCTCACTCTTGCGGATTCCGACGAAAGGCAGCGGACCGAATGGCAGGAATTCGAGCTGCGCCCCCTGGTCCAGGCTACGGCCGCGTCCATTCAGCTGACGTTCGACCGCGAGGTGCGTCTGGATCTTCCCGAAGAGGACACTCCTCTGAAGATGAAAGGCGACCCCGAGAAAATCCGCCAGCTGCTGATCATTCTGCTCGACAACGCGATCAAGTACAGTCAGCTGCCGATCGACATCATCGTCCGGGAGCAGCCCCGTCACCTGCAGATCTCCGTCGTGGACAAAGGGATCGGCATCGAGAAGGAGGACATCCCGCAGCTGTTCAACCGGTTTTACCGCGTCGATAAAGCGCGCAGCCGCAAGAACGGAGGCGTCGGACTGGGGCTCGCCATCGCCGAGAACATCGTCAAGCTCCATGCCGGAACTCTCAAAATCCAAAGCGAGCCGGATATCGGCACCGAAGTTCATGTCAGGCTCCCGAAGGATTAACGAAAACCGGGGTCCGGTCCAATCGCTTTCGGACCATCGCCAGGAGACGCCAAACACCGGTTGCCGGGAGCTGCACGCGCTGCGATTTCGGACCCTACTTGTAGGATCGGGACGCTCCGATCTCCTTTCGGCACCGCTGCACGCTGAAAGAAAAGAGAAGCAAGCCTGAATCCATCTCTCCAACACAGCAAAAAAAGAACCGGCCTCCGACGGCCGGTTCTTTTCGTATCAGTACTCGATATACGCTTCATGGTAGCTGTCTTTATACTTGCGCCTGCGCACCTGTATTTGCAGAACGCCTTCCTTGTAAGTGGCCTTCGCCGTTTTCGGCAGAACCGGGCTGGGCAGTTTAATGAGTTTTCTCGGTTCGTCCGTCAGCCCGAGAATTTTGACGTGACTGGTTTTCACCAGTACCTGCAGCGAACGCGGATCTTCGCGTTTCGGAATTTTTAACCGGACGAATACGTCCGTATGCGTTTCGAACGTATCGCCGTTCACGGTCTCCCTCGGCTCCTGGGACGGCGTTCGCTCCTTGCCCTTCTGCTGAGCCTTGGGCTGCGTCTGCGTCTGTTGAACGTCCGCATTCATCTGCGGCGGCAGTGTACGGTCGAAGACGTCGCGCACGAACCCTTCGATCCATTTGATATTCTCAATATATTTCTGGGGCTGATCGAGAAATTTTTCGACATGCTCCCATTTAAGCCATTTACTCGTGTCCGGCTGATTCATCGCAGCTCCCCCCCGCTTCTTCTGCATTATATGAACGGAGACCGCCCGGTGGTGAACATTCTTTGCGGAATCCGTTAAATCGGGGAAAGGAGTATGAACATCTGGGCGCTCCCGTACATAAGCTATAAAAGAAGATGCAGCAAAGGAGAACGCCTATGCCGGCCATCGTCGGAAACGTGAAAATACTGACCGTAGGCCCCAGCTCTGTCGTTCAATTCGGGGACTGCCTGGTCATATCGCCAAACAGCAGTTCAAAAAGCTATGCTGGAGCAGGTTCTTTTAATACAGGTGATTTGCCGCATGTATTTAATGCCGTCAGCGCCACGAATACGAACGACAGCGATGCTGTCGAAGCTGAAGCGAATAAAACGGCAACCGCATGAGCTGGACGATCCATCAGACGATTACGATCCATCAGCTCAGGGTCGATGCCGTGTCCAACTCCTCCGTCCTGCAGGTCGGGAGCGCGGGCAGCATCCGTGCGCTCTCGAACCAGTACAACACGGGCGGCTTCACCGGACCCGCCCCGGAAGTGGGCAAAGGCCCCCTCGCCGGCTTCGGCGGAGCCGCAGGCGGGGGCCTGCCCGGCGCTGCGGAAGGCGGGGGGTCTCCCGGCAAGGCCGGTTCAGCCGGGCCTGGCGCGTCCGGCAAGCCGGCGGCGGCTCCCGGCTCCACCGGCGCTGCGGAGGCGGCTCCCGGAGCGGGCGGCCTGCTCGGGCCGGGTCCCCACCTGCAGCCGCCGTTCCCGCCGTGGATGCCGTGGCGGCCTCCGGTTTGCCGGGGACCCTCCCGCGGCAGTTGACAGCGCGCCGGGCCCTGCCGCTGCAGGCGGCCTCATACTTCCCGCCGGGGATGAACCCCGGCGGCATTTTTGCGAAAGCGAAAGAGAGGTGAGCTTATGTACGGCTACGGGCCGGGCGATCCCAATTTGTACGCCTATCAGCTTCAACAGATGTGGACGCACATTCAGCGGCAGGAAGCCCGCATTGCCAAGCTCGAAGAGACGACCGCAGCCATGCGCGGCGAAATCGAAGAGTTGAAGCGGCAGCGCGGGATACATATCGACCGCATCGAATACAAATTCGATCAGCTGAAAGTCGAACAGTTGGACGGCACACTGACGATCGGCGTCTCTCCCTCTACCGTGGACGAAATCGAAGATTTCTCCGTAAACGGAATGGACGCCTCCTTCCCGGGTAACGGGACTCCGTCTTCCGACGGCTTCTCCCCGAATGAAAGCCGGGAGCCCGAACAAACCGGCGAAGACCGCCCGGCCGCAGACGAAGGAGCCGCCAACCGGCACCTTCACAACTTTCTCGACCGCGAAGCCATGGAAGAGCTGATCGAGCTTGCGGCCAAGCGGCACTTGAACATCGGAGCGGACGAAAGCAGACGGGTTATGGACGATTTGCGGCAGCAGATCGAAGCCAGAGTCCGGCAGTATGCTTCCTCCCCCGATCTCTTGCATACGGGTGGACAGGAGCCGCCTGGGAACGCAACGTGGAAACTTATCGAAAAAACAAAAGCCGACATACGCGCCGGCATCCGCAATTATTTGGCTCAATATCAGGAAGGAAAAGGAGATGGACATCCGTGAAGGTAGATTTTTATGTGGAAAATAAATGTCTGCAGGTAGGCTCCGTCTATATCATCGGGGTATCCAGTTCTTCGACCTTCCTTATCGGGGACACCGATTCCATCACCGCATCGTCCATGTTCGATACCCCGCCGGAATCCGTCATAGTGGGACCGCTCGTTCCGCTGCCCCATACTTGAGCCATGGCCAGACGTCTGGTTTGGCTCACCCAGGCGAAAGTGCTTTCGGTCTCCAGCTCCGCCGTTTTCCAGATCGGCGACAACGGCGGGATTCACACACGCTTCAGAGCTCTCGCCCTGCAGCGGGAAATTCCCGTCTATCTGGGTGACGAAGGCTCGTTCGAAGCGTATTCCATTTTCGCCCGTCCGCATCCGGAAGTGCTTTTTCCGCCGGAAGCGGAGAAAACGACCCGCAACCTCGGCACCATCCAGGTAGGCCCGGTTAAGGTGCTCGGTGTGTCCGCCTCGTCGGTGATGCAGGTGGGCGGCAGCGGTCCGGTCAGCCTCCAGTCGCGGATCAAGCATATCCGCCAGTTCCGTCCGATCGGGCCTTACACCAATCCGACGGGCACGATCGCCTATACCGGTTCCGGCGAAAATCTCGCGGCCGAAAGCGGTCCGCCGGAACCCGGGGCTCCCCCTTCGAACCCTTACGGCTTGAACCGGTAGCCCGCTCCCCAGATCGTCTCGATATAGGCGGGATCCGACGGGTTCGGCTCGATTTTCTCCCGGAGTTTGCGGATATGAACCGTCACGGTCGAAATATCGCCGATCGCGTCCATGCCCCACAGATGGTCGAACAGCTGATCTTTGCTGAACACGCGGTTGGGATTCATGGCAAGATGAGTCAGCAAATCGAATTCCTTGGTCGTGAAAGGAATTTCTTTGCCGTTTACGTATACCCTTCTGGAAGCACGGTTAATGACGAGTCCGCGGATGCGGATTTCGTCCTTATCCTGGTCCTGCTGCCCTTTCAGTCTCTCGTACCGGGACAAGTGCGCCTTGACGCGCGCCACGAGTTCTCCCGGGCTGAACGGCTTGATGATGTAATCGTCGGCTCCGAGGCTGAAGCCGCGGATTTTATCCAAGTCCTCCTTTTTGGCGGAAACCATCAGAATGGGAATATCCCGCTCCACGCGAATCCGCTCGCAGATGGCAAAGCCGTCGGTACCCGGCAGCATCACATCCAGCAATATCAGGTCGTAGCGTTCGACGAGAGCCCGCTGAAGGCCCGTTTCGCCGTGATGCTCCATATCGACCGTAAATCCGTCCAGCTCCAAATAATCGCGCTCCAGCTCGGCAATGCTTACATCGTCCTCAACGATCAGAATGCGTCCGCCTTCTTTCATGTTGCCATCCTTCCTTTCTCTTCCCGGTTTTTGCGCACGGTAAATTGAATGGTCGTCCCTTCCCCGAACCGGCTGTTGGCCCAGATCGTGCCCCCGTGCTCTTCGACGATCTGTTTCGCGATGGCGAGCCCCAGCCCGCTTCCCCCGGTTTGCGAGCTCCGAGACGGGTCCCCCCGGTAAAACCGGTCGAAAATATGCGGCAGTACATCGGACGGGATGCCCTGCCCGTTGTCGTGAACGCCGATCACCACGAATTCCGGCCGCTCCAGAACGAAGATACGGATATGCCCCTCCGGCTTATCCCGATACTTCTGCGCATTTTCCGTAATATTCGTGAGTACCCTCCTCAGCTTCTCCCGATCGATTACGACCGGAAGGGGCTCCTCCGAGGAGAGCTCAAGCGTAAGCCGGATTCCCTTTTTCTCCATATCGAACTGCATGTCTTCGACGCAATCCTTCAGATAGGCCGTTAAATCCGCCTCCTCGAACTGAAAAGGCAACTTACGCAAATCCAGCTTGGAGTATAGAAAAAGCTCGTCGATCATCCGGTCGATGTCGACCGTTTTGGAATAGACCGTCTGAAGATAACGGTCAAATTTGGCCTGGGAGTTCGTAACGCCATCCATAATTCCCTCGACGTATCCCTTGATGGCCGTCACCGGCGTTTTCAGATCATGGGAAATGTTCGAGATCAGCTGCTTCCGGTTTTCCTCGTACTGCATCTGAAGTTCAATGGACTGTTTGAGCCTGCGGCGCATTTCTTCGAAAGAAACGGCAAGCTCCCCGATCTCGTCGCTGGAAGCCGGACGCACTTCAATATCCAGCCGCCCTTCCTTGATGTGTTCCGCGGAACGCTGCAGGGCGCGGATCGGCGTTATCAGACTTCTCGACATCAGGTACGTCATCATTCCGTTCGTCAGCACGAGCACGGCGATCAGGACAGCGAGGAAGATCAGTCCGTATTTAATAAAATATTTTTTGCCGATCGTATCGTGCGTCCCGACAAAAATACTGCCTTTCCCCCCATCGGGAAATGTAAAGTCGTGATGCCTCAGCAGGTAGTAATTGTTCTCCAGCTGGGAATCCGTAAGGCCCGAATAGTAACTGAAAGCCGGCAGCGAATTCAGTACATCCGGGTGGTTCATGGTGGGCGAAATATACAGGATCTGCTCGTCCTTGCGGATAATGAGGCCCATATTCACGCGTTCCACAAGAGCCTCCCACTGCTTCCACTGCCCCGGATCGCCCGCGCTTCCGGGGTCCATCGCGATAGCTCTGCGGATTTTGTTGTAATTGTCATCTTCCATCTGGGCGACTTCCTTGAGCGGATTGCCGTGGGTAAGGTCGATGTGGTATTCCCTTTTGAGATCCTGGATGAGCATAAAATACAGCCCGGTCACAGTCAGTCCGACCAGAATAAGCGGGATGACCAGCATGGCTATGTAGGAAAGCAGCAGCCGGGTACGGATGGACATGAACGTATCTCCCTTGCTTTGATTTTCAATTGAGAAGCGGTCGCCCGTTTAACCGCATGACCCGGGACGCCGCCGTAAAAGCGTATGTCCTCAATATACTACGCCGCAGGCCGTGCGGGAAGCTCGGTAACACACTCGGCAAAGAAAAAAGGGTCCGCCGGGCTCACCCGAACAGACCCTTACACCGAACAGCCGACCTTTTTGTAAAACATGCAAGATTAGTTCAGTTTACCTGCAAAATGCCGATGACGCCTATTTCGTTCTCATCCGGATCCAGCAGACCGAACCGGTCTCGGTTGAACTCTCTGGTAAGCGCGGACAGCTTGATCCCGCCGGACCGCAGCGTCTCGAAGTCGTTCCGGGGGTCCGTCGATCCGATCGTAAACGCCATATGAGCCAGAGCGGAGAAGCGCGGAGTCTCAAACAGGCATACGTTTATATTTTCAAAGGAAACCGCTTCCACTTCCTTATCCAGAGCAGGCAGCTTATAAGCGAACCGGTGAAGAACAAGGGCGCCCAGCTTGCTTTCGTACCACTCAACGGAGCGCTGCAGATCACGGACGGGCAGGAACGCCCCGCCAAGCCGGATAGCTCCTTCGGTCCCGGCATAGGCTTCTTCTCTCCAGCCTGCGATGCCGATGGGATTGCCGTCCGGGTCGCTGATTTTGAAGCACTGCATATGATGAAAAGGAGCGGGCTCTTCCGCAATCTCCACTCCGCTTCCGATCATGATCCGGTAGGCCTTCTCCGCATCGTAAACGTTCACGTTGAAGGGAGCCTCGTCGTACCGGTTAAGATCTGCCTGCTGAACTAAGGTGAGGCAGGTTCCTTCAAGGAAGGAGAGCCTGGCATGCCGGTCGTCCCGGCCCAGTAAACGAAGGCCCAGCACCTGCTCGTACCAGGGCGCCGACCGCTTCAAATCGGTGACGGGCACGAATACATCCACCAGTTTGGTAAAAGTCATTGTAATTCCTCCTGAGCGTTGATGGAACTCCGGGCGCCCTTGTCTCGCTGCGCCCTCCAACCTGTCCCGAACGCCCGGAATTTCTTTAGATTCCTTCATCTATTGTACCTTGTTTTGTATCAATACACACGATGTACAATATCTTCGAAATCCGGCTCCTGCATATGTACGTCGGCAATTTCGCCCCATCCGCCGGCAAGCTGCAGAACCTCCATCGGGCCGATGTCCGTGCGGTTGAATTCCAGCACAAGCTTTTCTTTCTCCGCGGCAGTGACGCGGAACGGGTACTCCTTGTCCGCCTCCCCGCTCGCAAACCCGCACGCTCCCCGGTACCGGATCGTCATGATCGTCGGCAGCCCGATCCGCTGCCGCATGCCTTCCACGGTGCCGTCGTAGCCGATAGTCCCGCCGTTGATGACGATCACACGCTCGCAAAGCTGCTCGATATCGTCCATATCGTGGGTGGTGAGCAGGACCGTTTTGCCCGCTTCCTTGTTCAGCGTATGCAGAAAGCCGCGGATGCTCTGCTTGGCCGCCACATCCAGGCCGATGGTAGGCTCGTCGAGGAAGAGGATGTCCGGATCGTGCAGCATGGCGGCCGCCAGATCCGCTCTCATCCTCTGACCGAGCGAAAGCTTGCGGACCGGCGTATCCATAAATTCGCCGAGGCCGAGAAGTTCTCCGAGCTCCGCGAGCTTGCGTTTCAGGTCCTCCTCACGGACCCGGTACATAGCCGCCAGGATCTCGTAGGAATCCCGGACCGGCAGGTCCCACCAGAGCTGGCTTCGCTGGCCGAACACGACGCCCAGCTTGGCGACCACCCGTCTGCGGTCCCGCTGCGGGCTCAGGCCGGAGATCCGCACTTCTCCCGAAGTCGGATGCAGAATGCCCGTGAGCATTTTGATCGTCGTGGATTTCCCGGCGCCGTTAGGACCGATAAAGCCTACGAAGTCTCCTCGGCCGATTGTGAAATTAACGTCGTTCACCGCCGTTTTGGACCTGTATTCTCTGGACAGCAGGCTCCGCAGACCCGCCATCCGCCCTTGACGGACCACCGGCGTACGGAACGTTTTGTTTAAATTCGTCGCGGTAATCAAAAATTTCCCCTCCTTCTGTTCACGCTCTCACTCAGCGCATCACGTCTTTGATCCATTCCGTCAGGCTCCGGCTTGTGCCGTAGCCGTAATTAAAAAGCTTGCGCGTTTCTTCGAACCGTTTCTCCCCGGTTTCCGTTCCCATCACGACAGAGACCAGCCTTTTGCCGTCCCGGACCGCCGTTCCCGTAAAGCAGTACCCGGCCTGATCCGTAAACCCGGTCTTCAGCCCGTCGACACCCGCATAGGAAAAGGAGTCTTTCGTAAACGGCAGCATGCGGTTGGTCGTTTTCAGCGTCCCGAACCTGCCCGGCAGGGTATAGTCCGCCTTAGCGGTCAGTTCCAGAATACCAGGATGCTCCCGGATGAGATAAACCGCAAGCTTGGCCGCGTCTTTAGCCGTCAGGAGCGTTTCTCCCGTGTTTTTCTTGGGAGCGAAGGGCCCCAGATCGGCGCGCGTCAGCCCGCTTGCGTTGGCGAATACCGTTTTATCGGAAAGGCCGATCTCTTTCGCTTTCGCGTTCATTTTCACCACGAATTCATCCTCCGTACCGGCGAGATGTTCGGCTACCGCTACGGCGGCATCGTTGGCGGACACGATAGCCATCGCGGCCAGCATATCTTTAAGAGCAAGCTTCTCTCCGGTCTCGAGCCCGATCTGGGCGCCGGTCACCTCGCTGGCATACGGACTCGTCGTCACCCGGTCCTCCCAGGAAGCGCGGCCCGCCTTCACTTCCTCGTAAACGATCAGTTCCGTCATCATCTTGGACATGGAAGCCGGGGGAAGGCTCTCCTCCGCGTTCCGCTCGTAAATCACCCGGCCGCTCCCCGCTTCCATCAGCAAGGCGGACCTGGCTTGGATGTCCGGTTCCGCATGCTTTCTTTCATTCCACAACCAGATACCGGCGGCCGCAAGGACAGCCAACAGCAGGACTTTCCGTTTGATTCGTTTCACGTCGTCACTCCGCTCCTTCGGTTCTTGTCTGTGTCTCTCTATGTAGAAAGACGAACCAAGCCCCTCGAAAGACTTGCCTCCTTCGTTAAGACGGCCTCTCGATATCTTTGGGCGGAAGGGCGAATCTCATGCAGGCACCCGGCAGCAGCCGCGTTGCCGGATCTGTATGAGTCCGCTGGGGGAACGGATGAACCAAGGGACCCGTAAGGCGGCTTCCCTACGTTCCCGTACTCTGGTAACGTGAAATGCCCAGCTTCCACAGCCTTCCGGCCAGCAGGACGAAGACGAAGGCCATGACCGTTACCGCGGCCAAGGCCCATCCGCCATACTCATGCCGGATGATGACGGAAGCCGGCACATAGTTGGCCAGCCCGACCGGAAGGAACGTCAGCAGGATGTAGCGGAGCCAGCCGGGATATACGTCCAGCGGATACTGGGCGGCGGATCTTGCCGCGTCCTCCGTCACGTTCTGAAGTTCCTCGATCCGGGTCAGCCAGAAACCGGCCGAAGCCGTAGCCAGTCCGATCGCGAACAGGATAAGCGCTCCCGAGCCGATTGCGATCACGGTCAGCGGGATAGCTTCCCAGCCGATCTGGCCGACACGCAGCATGTGAGTCATCGCATACGCGAGAACGAGCAGGCCCTGTCCGAATTCTCCGACGAGCAGGCGGAAATTTTGAGTCATCAGGACGAAAAGCACCGGCAGGGGTCGGATCAGGAGAGCGTCCATATCTCCGCTCATCAGATATTTTTCCAGATGATGCACATCGGAGGCCAGAGACCGGTAGATCGCTTTGGACAGCAGGATCACCGCATACAAATAAGCCACCTCATGCAGCGACCAGCCCTTTACGCTTCCGAAGCGGTCCAGCACGAGCGCCACCATCAGAAACTCCGCCACATTCACGAGAGCCGCCATCAACGATGAGAAAATAAAATTAAACTTGTACTGCATCCGGCTTCGCATAGATGCCCGGATCAGCAGCACATACATCCGCAGTCCGTTTCTCATCCTCCCTGCACCTCCAGCTTCTTGCGCATCGCGCCTGTCGCCATCATGCATAATCCCGTAAAAAGAACGCACCAAAACAGCGCTGCCGGCAGAGCGGCAGGCGTCGTTCTTTCCGTGAACAGCGACACCGGAACGTACAGCAAATAGGGATACGGGGTCAGCCAACTAAGCTGGCGGAGCCAGGCGGGAAGCCATTCCAGCGGGATAAAGAAACCGGATAGCAGCATGGAGAACGCATAGTTCACCCAGTAAAGCCAGCGGGATTCGGTCGTCCACATGGCGGCGGCGCCGATCAGGTAATTCATGCAGATGGAAATATAAGCGGCGAGCAGAAGCGATAGAGCGGTCCAGCCGTAAACGGAGAGCTTCCCGGGAACCGGGATCGAAAACAGGAAAAAATAGAGGATGTAGATCGGAAGAAATTTGTACACGAACTGATAGGCGATCTGTCCCCATTCCCGGTACATCTTATGCAGAAACAGGGGGACGGGACGCATCAGATCCAGAGCAATCTGTCCGGTGCGTACGGACTGCTCCATGCCGAGACCGTTCGTGATAAAAAGCACCAGCCATAAAGAGGCCTGGTTGAAGGCGATATACGCGGTCATTCCTTGGACCCCGTATTCTCCCAGCGAATGACTCTCGCCTATACCTGCCCACAAGGACACGTACACAAATCCGAACATAAAACTGGACACGTTATGAATCATATGCGCGCCCCGGTACTGCAAATTCCGCGCGTAAGCTTTACGCGCCAAGACAGAAAAAAGCATCCAACACCTCCGGTTCATCAGTAGACGATCGTTTCAGCGTGAAATGCGTGTAGAGGGATTTCATCTTACCAAATGCCGCCAATAAAAATCAACCCCGAATTAGATTCAATTTGCTCTTTCCGACAGTAAAGAAATATAGGATGATAAACAGGAAACCGGAAGCCGGGACTGAAAGATTCTAAAGGTAAGAAAGGAAGCTGTCACCGTGGAAATAACCAAAGACGCTAAGCTTAAAAAGGCGATCTCGGAAGGCGGCATTTATAAATCGTTATTTCAGCATCATCCCGATGCTATCTATGTCATGGATACACATGGACGTTATTTGGACGCCAACCCTGCTGCGGAGCGGATCAGCGGCTATTCCAGAGAAGAATTCATACAGCTCGGCCGGGAAACTCTTTTTAGCGAGCATGCCGAACAGGGCAGAACCCATTTCGAGCGGGCGCTGCGGGGCGAGACGCCACATTTCGAGGTGGAATTTTGCCGGAAAGACGGTGCCGTTTTCCATGTAGAAACTACCTATATTCCGATCGTCGTGGACGGGGAAATAGTCGGCGTATACGGAATGGGCCGGGAGATCACGGAGCAGAAGGCCGTCCTCAGCAAGCTGGAGGAATGCGAAACCCTGTACAACCTGATCTCCGAAAACGCGGGCGACATTATTACGTTCACGAATCCTCAGGGGATTTGCGAATATGTGTCCCCCTCTATTTATAAACTGCTGGGGTATGAGCCCGGCGAAATCGTAGGCACCCCCATCGGGGATTATTACATTACGGAAGAAATCAAACCCGGCTGCTCCGAAAATCCGAGCGAGGACGCCGACCTGCTCACAGGGCGCTTCCGGCATAAAGAGGGACATTACCTCTGGTTTGAAACGACCGTGAAAGCCGTCCGCAGCGCCGAGGGCAAAGTGGAGAAAATTCTCGGCATCGGCCGCGATATTACCGAACGCAAGAAAATGGAGGAAAGGATACGGGCCAGCGAGAAGCAGTATCGGCTCATCTCCGAAAATTCATTGGATTTCATTTCGCGTCATTCCGCCGACGAGCAGGCCGTCTATCTGTATGCCTCCCCCGCCTGCCGTTCTCTGCTCGGGTACGAGCCGGAAGAACTGATCGGCACGAGCGCATACGACTATTTTCACCCGGATGATGTGTTTCTTGTTACCGAATATCTGCTGGCGAATCTCGCCGAGGTCGGCATATATACCGTGTCCTACCGCATCCGGCGCAAGAACGGAGAGTACATCTGGTTCGAAAGCAGCAGCCGGTACACGTATGACGAGAACAGCGGGACCGTCCAGGAAATCATCTCCATTTCCCGGGATATTACCGAACGCAAAGCAGCGGAGAACAAGCTGAAAGTAAGCGAGCAGAGATACAAGTCCCTCTTCGATTACAATCCGTCCAGCGTTTACTCGTTCGATCTCGAAGGCAACCACGTTTCTTTAAACGCCAACTTGGCGAGGATGACCGGATTCAGCCGCAAAGAACTGCTCCATCACTCGTTTACTTCCCTGATCGAGCCGTCTCTGCTGGAGAAAACCTTAGCCCATTTCCATAACGCGAAACGGGGCATCCCGCAAAACTACGAAACGACGCTGATCTGCAAGGACGCGTCGCTCATTGATGTCAGCGTCACCAACGTTCCAATCATCGTCGACGATGAAATCGTAGGCGTATACGGAATTGCCAACGATATTACGGAGAGCAAAAAATATGTCAAAGAAATCGAACACCTCAGCTATCAGCATTCCCTGATTCTCAGTTCGGTGTCGGAAGGCATTTACGGCCTGGACCGGGACGGCAACGTCATGTTCGTCAATCCGGCGGGAGCGTCGATGCTCGCTTACTCGCAGGAAGAGCTGATCGGGGTCAATATCCACGACAGCATCCATCATACGAAAGCGGACGGAAGCGATTATCCCCACGAAGATTGTCCGATTCACGCCACGATGCTGGACGGGCTTTCCCGGCTTGTCCAGGAAGAGGTTTTCTGGAGGAAAGACGGGTCGAGCTTCCTGGTCGAATACCGGGTCAATCCCCTCTACGACAAAGGGGAGATTATGGGAGCGGTCGTCGTTTTTACGGATATCACCGATGAAAGAGAAATTATCCGCGCCAAAGAAATCGCCGAGCAGGCCGCCAGGGCGAAATCCGAATTTCTCGCAATGATGAGCCATGAAATCCGTACGCCGATGAACGGCATCATGGGGATGACCGATCTCCTTCTGGATACAAGCTTGGACGACGAACAGCGGGATTACGCCGACATCATCCGTGAAAGCAGCGATGCCCTGCTGCAGATTTTGAACGACATTCTGGATTTCAGCAAAATAGATGCCGGCAAAATGACGCTCATTACGGAGCCTTTCGATCTTCATGCTGTCGTGAAGAGTACGCTGGAGCTCTTCGCTCCGAAGGCCGCCGAGAAAAAGCTGGAGCTTATCTCCAGAATCGAGCCCGATGTTCCGCATCTGTACATGGGAGATGCCTCCAGGGTACGACAGGTGCTCGTTAATCTCGTCGGGAACGCGCTGAAATTTACGGACAGCGGATCAATCGTTGTCTCCGTGGAAAGTCTGGCCGCCGTGAATTCGGGCCCCGTTCTGCTCGGGTTTTCCGTCGCCGATACGGGCGTTGGCATTCCCGCCGGCAAGCTGGACCATTTGTTCCAGTCTTTCTCCCAACTGCACCCGGTGTTGAACCGAAAATACGGCGGCACGGGACTCGGCCTGTCGATCTGCAAACGGCTTGTCGAACTCATGGGCGGCACGATTTCCGTAGAAAGCACGGAAGGCGCGGGTTCTGTTTTCCGCTTCACCCTTCCGAACGCACAGATCAAAAAGGAAGAAACCGGAGAAGAACAGGCACTTGGGGAAGAACAGCAGGAATGGATGATCTCCCGACTGAATTCCCGGCCCGCTCCGCTCAAAATTCTTGTGGTGGAGGATCACCCCGTAAACCGTCAGCTGTTCATCAAGTTCCTTGAAAAGCTCGGTTACGGGGCGGATATCGCGGAGAACGGGATGGAAGCCGTTGAAGCCGTTACAAGCACGGAGTACGACCTTGTTTTTATGGACTTGCAGATGCCGGTCATGGACGGGCTGCAGGCCACCCGGCTGATCCGCCAGCTGCTGCCCTCAGGCCAGAATCCCGTCATTATCGCCGTTACCGCCTCCGTGCGTCCGGCCGATAAAGAAAAATGCCTGGAGAGCGGCATGCAGGATTTTATCTCCAAGCCGATTCTCTTCGATGAAGTGAAACGGGTATTCAGCTATTGGGGCCGTAAAAACGACCGGGAAAACCGGGATGAATAATCCTCCTCCGGTCCGATATTCCGATTCACTAGGGGCTCTGCCGGGTAACGATGGGTAATCCACTTTTAAGGGAGGTTGCCTGTAATGACACGAAAAGCAAGAGGTGTTTTTCAATCGAGCGGGGATGCCCTTCGCGCTATCGAGGCGTTAAAAGAACATGGCTACAGAGACGAAGATATATCCGTTCTCGCCAAACATAGAGAAGAATTCGGACCTTACACGGAAAGACAGAAAATTGCGGGCAAAGAAGATACGAAGGCGGAAAAAGGCGCCATCGGCGGAGCCGCAATCGGCAGCGCCGCGGGACTGATCGCGGGGATCGGCCTGATGGCCGTACCCGGCATCGGCCCTATTCTCGCCGCGGGACCGCTGGCCGCCGCTTTATCCGGTGCGGCCATCGGGGCCGGAGCGGGCGGTGTAACGGGAGCCCTTGTCGGTGCGGGCATACCGGAGGAAGAAATCGAGAATTATCACAGCCGCGTAGACCGCGGAGATATTCTCATCGTCGTCGATACGCCGGAAGACAAGTGGGAGCTTGTCAACGAGATTCTCAGGGAAAACCGGGACGACAACGTCACTGCCGATGAGCGAACGAAGAGCGGCGTGTATGAGGCCACTCCTCATGCCGTGCACGACAATCCCGATCTTCTGAGCAACCAAGAAGATGTGAATTTCCGCCGGTAGCAAAGACCCGTGAGTCTTCACCGGATATACGGCAGCCTTCGGCGGTAATTCCGCGGGCGCAGCAGGGCTGGTTCTCAAGCGTGTTTTGCCGCTTGGGGGCCTGCCCTGCTTTTTTGCGTAAGAAGAGAAGCTGACCGAGGAAATAAGGATGTATAGCATTTACATCGGAGGACGTATAAAAGCGATCCGCTCCGGCAAGGCTGTTACTAGATTGCTAGATTCGAACGGGAAACGGAGCGATTAAGATGATGAGAAACGCGATGATGAAGAGCATTCAGCAGAAGAGCCCGCTGACGCAGGTACGGAACGGGCGGACCCCGGACAGCGTCGCAGCGGGACATCCCGCTGCAACGCAGCCGCGGAGCGGCGTCCCGGCTCGCGGGCTGCTCTGGGGCATCGCGCTGCTGGCCGCGCTGCTGCTGGCCGGCTGGTCCGCCGCCGCGAAACCGACGGCCGCGGATGCAGGCCGCTCCGACCTCGCCGCGCTGCTGGCCGCCGCGGACGGCGTGCTCGCGCCGGACGCCGCCGTCACGCTGCGCTATGCGGCTCCGCTGCCTGCCGCGGCAGGCGACGACGCGCTCGCCGCAGCCGGCGACGCGCTGGCGGCGCGGCTGTCGCTGCCGGCAGGCGCCGTCAGCCGCGCTTCCGGCCACGCCGTCTACACGGCAGGCGCCGTCAGCCGCGCTTCCGGCCACGCCGTCTACACGGCGGGCGGCGGCTCTGCGGCGGGCGGCGGCTCTGCGGCGGGCGGCGGCTCTGCGGCGGGCGGCGGCTCTGCGGC
>NZ_KE150412.1:2280309-2500107 GCF_000411255.1 Paenibacillus sp. HGH0039
GGCGGGCTGTCGCTGCAGCTCGCCCGCCTTGACGACGGCAGCGCGTTCGTCATCGCCCGGCTGGAAGCGCGCACAGCCGACGGCCTCCCGGCGCTGGAAGCGCGCCGTGAAAGCCTGGAAGCCGCCCTGCAAGAGGCGGGCGTGCAGGCAGACTGCAACGTCGTCCTGCAGGGAGCCGCTGCCCGGCCTTCGGCAGGGGCCGCAGCTCAGGCCGACGGGCTTCAGGCGCTGCTCGCGAAGCGGCTCGGCGCCGCTCCGCTGGAGCGTTATGCCGACGGAGAGACCGTCAGCATAACGATGAGCGCGCCCAAGCTTCACGCTTCGGTAATCAGCGGCGGCAAACGCGTCAACCTGCAGGCCGCGGTTCACACGGTAACCGAAAGCGGACTGCAGCGTATCACAATCGGCACGCCGGTCATTACAACCGAATATTGAACTTCTTTCCTTCTCTACGCAAAACCAGGCAAGCTGCATAAAATGCGGCTTGCCTTTTACCGAACCGCACCGTATATGCAACCTGCGGCTCCTTTTACACACCAATCCTTTAAATCCAATACCGGAAAAAACTTTTTTCGAAAATCGGCGTCTAACTAGTTGGAATCCGTTTAAATAAACTTACAGACAAGTGGTACAAGGTACGTAGTAAGTGGCAAGCAGTAAATGCACAGCGGTTGCCCAAGAATCATAAGCGCATTTTATACACGAACGGATCGCAGTCACATCCTCATCAATGGCGCTTGCTCACACATCTGATCGTTCACGGTTTAATTCCCAACTTTATTGAAATCGCTTACAATTAGAATCCGGGAGGCGGTACAATGACACTGCGTTTTTTTCAATGGTTCGGTAAATGGAGTTTTCCGGAAGGTTTCGGACGTAGATTAACAGCAGGCCTGATCATCACGGCCGTCCTTGTCTCCCTGGTGTTAAGCGCGCTGCTAAACAGGCTCGTGCCGGGTTCCATGACTTACGGCGACCTGATGACCCGCTCGCAGCCCGCCTCTTTTTATCTGCCTGATGAAAATTTCACTTACCGTGACCAGGGTGTCATTGAATCGTTTACCCGCCTGGCCCTTACCAAGCAAGCTTTGCGGAAAGAAGAAGCCACCTCCGCCTTTATTCCCGGCAAGGAGCCTCTCCGGCTTTCTTATGAAAATTCCAAAGGCCGGGTTATTCTCGTCGATGCGGACGGCCGGATTTATACGCCGGTATCCAAAGCGGAGCTCCGCAACGAGTCCAGGCTGCATTGGCTCTGGTGGAAGCTGGATACCGGCCGCTCGTCCTACCTGTATTACGTAACCGAGCCTGACGCGGCTGTAGCCCGGCTGGCCGAACAGATCAAAAATTCGGCTCCGGCATTGGGAGCGGCGGGCTGAACCCTTAGCATCATACCCTGCCAAGAACGTTGTTCTTTGCTCCTCGCCCAAGCCCTTTGTTTGCCCGCTGCTTTTTTCCACATCGCACGGCTATCCCGGCCCCTTGCAGAAACCCGGCTTTCCGGTATGCGCCGCATCCGGTTCCGCCGGTTCTCTCCCCGGGGCTTTTTTCAACTTTCGAGCAGTGCAATCAACTTTTGCAGAAGTGCAGGCTCTTCGTCCCGGAATTGGTTGAACCGGAGTCTTAACCGTTCAAACACTTCTTTATCCTCGCGGATTTCATGTCGAATGTACTGGTCCCTCAGCTTCATCGCTCTCTTAGCCAGATCCTTATAGCCTTCCGCAAGTTCCTCGTCATACGGAATGATCCCCTCATTCACCAGATATTCGATTCGCTCGCTCATCATTTTTTTATGCTCCCACAGGAGATGAAGGTGCCTCACGTCGTTGCGCATTCCCAGCCGGGGATCGTTTTGCTCTACGGCGTCATAGTACATCTGCAAATAGTCGTATACCTTGATTCCGAAAGCTTCATTCTCGTCCGGATTGTAATTGATCCGGTTTAAACGGGTCTCCCCGTTCAGGTAATCGCGCAATTGGTCGATCACGGCCGTCTTGTCGAAAGGATAGTGGAATTCCGCCTCGTATTTGTAGAAATACGTATGGTGATCGGCTGTTTGCTCCTCCTTCAGCAGCTTTTTCATGGAATTTACGGCATCGAGAAACTCTTCGAAAGATATCTCCAAATTGCGGTATACTCCCGTAAAGTCGAACATGGAGACATAAAAGATCCGTTCTTCCCAATTGAAGCCGTACAGAAAAAGGTGATGGGGAAACGGCTCCTGCTGATAGCAAGCCGCCGGCGACAGCCTGGACTCGTCCAAAAAAACGATACAATAATACCCGTTGCGGATCTGATCCGCAAAAAATTTCGGCCAGTCATCCAGCGCCAGATTTTCCAGCATCATATAATTGACAGTGCATGTGAGCAGAAACGGGTTGTTGAAATTCAGCTCATTGGGCTCGCCCCGGAAAAAGTCGACATAGCACTGCCTGCCGTCCTCCAAAAATTTCTTTGTGCAGGATAACTGGACAAAATTGCTGTAGAACCAGGGAGTCGTTTCTTCATGTCCGCTGGTAATGGAGAGTGTGTAGCCCCACCGCAAAAAACCTTTAAGTGGCGGATTCGATAACGGAAGCTGAACGGTGTTCATCTGATTCTCCCCTTTCTGAGATGTAAACCGGAATGGTGACCGGCAGAGTTCCGGCAGGCTCCGCCGTGCCCGTCAGAACACGGGCCAGGGCCTGCAGGGTATGCGGATGGTGCTCGTAGCAGGCCAGGAAGCCTTTGGCCTCCGGGAATGCCGCAAGATCGACGGGATTGCGCAGGGAAACCGGGATGACTTTGGCGCCTCCCTCCAGCAGTTTGCGGACCAATGCGGGCTGTCCCGGATTAGAAGCCGTGTGGAAAATACCGGCGATGATCTGCCCGTATCGCTGCGCTTCGGAAGCCAAGGCCGCAATCTCATCCGGATCCGGGCTGGTCCCGTACACGCGCTCCGTGAGCTTCGCCCCGATAAAAGGGCGCAGGAAGCCGGCCAGGGTAGCATCGTGTACCGGCTCGTCTTCGGATTTGCAGGCGGCCGAGATTTGCGGCCAGAGCACCAGCGTGTCGACGTCCGGAGACAGCCTGCAGAAATCCGGTTCACGGTTGACGGCCGTGATGCTTTCTTCACGGAGCCGCTCTATCGTCCGCAGCGTCTGCGGATTCTCCAGCAGAAGCCGCGCTTCTTCCCAGTTGCGCTCCCGCAGCTCTCCGATGCGGCGCTTCTTCAGGCGAAGAATACGCTCCACGGAAGCGTCGATCCGCTCCTCCGGCAGGCGCCCGTCCGCCACGGCGCGCTCAAGAGCCGCCACCGCCTCCAGCTGGCTTGCGTACGTGTGGCTGACGAGCAGCAGATCCGCTCCCGCCAGCATGGCCCGGACGACGGCCTCGCCTACGCCGATTCCCTGCGTCACCGCGTCCATTTCCATGCAATCGGTCACGATGAGCCCGTCGAAGCCCAGCTCCTCCCGCAGCAGTCCCGTCAGGACTTCCCGGGAGAGAGTGGCAGGAACAGGCTCTCCGCCGCTGAGCAGCGGAATTCCGACGTGGGCCGTCATAACGGCTTCGGCCCCGGTCAGGGCTGCCCGCCGGAACGGCACAAGCTCCACCGACCGAAGCCGTTCGAGGGAATGCCTCACGACCGGCAGCTCGGCATGGGAATCCGTCTCCGTATCGCCGTGCCCGGGAAAATGCTTGATGACGGAGGCGATCCCTCCGTCCTGAAAGCCGATCATGGCGGCGATCCCCAGCTCGGAGACCAATTCGGCGTCGTCTCCGAACGAGCGGACGTCAATGATCGGATTTCGCGGATTGACGTTGATGTCCACCACCGGCGCGAAATTCATATTGATGCCCAGCGCCTTCAGCTCTTCCGCCGTCCCCTTGGCGGCTTCGTAAAGCAGCCCGGGATTGCGCGCAGCTCCCAGCCCCATCGCCGCGGGCAGCTGCGCGATCCCCTGCCTTACCCGGACCACCATGCCGCCCTCCTGGTCCGTCCCGATCCACAGCGGAATGCCGGTCGCGGCCACAGCCATCCGCTGAAGTTCCTCCGTTAAAGCGAATGCCTGCCCGGGGTTGTCCAGATTGCGGGAAAAGAACACGACGCCACCGACGAAATGGTTCTGCAAAAGGTCCCGGATATTCATATCGGGCGTAAAGCCCTCGAAGCCGGCCATCAACAGTTGGCCGATTTTCTCCTTCAACGTAAGCTCGCTACACGCTTTCATTCGTATCCCCCTCTGCCGTTACACTTGCGTCCAATCGAATATAACGCCCATGGAATCTGACTTTCGCCCGGCGAGCCGGGAATACACCGATACGGCTTCGAGCGGGCTTACTTTCTCGCTAACGAGACTTGCGACGTCCAGTTTTTCGCGACGGATGGATTCGAAGATGAATCCGTTCATGTCCGCTTCCGTCCACCCTTTAAAACCTTCCATCATCCGCCCGTGAATCCCCAGTATGCTGACCGAATTAAAGACGACTTTCGGCCCGATCGTCTGTTTCGAAGGCTCCGTCGAATCGCCCAGCAGGATCACTTTTCCGAGATCCCGGGTGAGTTGGGTACAGTGCGGCAGTACGGCATAGGAGCCCGTAATATCGTACACCGTGTCAAGCATTCTGCCTCCGGTGAGCTCTTCTATCGGTCCGAACGCATCAGCCACCGGAAGATTCAGCAGATCGGTCGCTCCGTTTCGGCGGGCTTGATCCAGACGGGAGCTCTCCGGCGCAATCGCGATAATTTGGCGCGCACCGCTCGAATTCAGATACTGGACCACGAGCTGGCCGATAAGACCGAGCCCGACGACGCCCACTCTTTCGCCGAATGCGGGCTCGGCGCGCAGGATACCCAGCAGGGCGACCTTGGCGATCTGCGTAAAAACCGCCTCTTCATCACGGACCGTATCGGGAATAAGCGCCGCTTCCCGGTAATCGGCCAAGAAGTACTGGCGGTGTCCGGCGGGGCAGATGATCCTGTCGCCGGCCCGGATTCCTTCTACCCCGCTGCCCGTCTGCAGCACTTCCGCCGCCATGGAGTATCCCGGATAGAACGGATAACGGACCCACGATGACCAGACCGTCCCCTCGTCGAAGCTCCCTTTCAGACAGGCTAGTTCCGTTCCCGTACTGATCAGCGACTTTTTGGCCGCACATAAAATTTGTCCCGGTCCCGGCTCGGGCACCTTTTCCTCTATGAGCTCGATCCGGCCCGGTTCCTGAAATACGCAGTTTAACGAGGTGTATCCCTCGCTTGTCGCAACATCCGGCATGCATTGGCACTTCCTTTTTTAAGTATAGGATGGGAATTCAGAATTCCTTGAAGTACTTTTCCGCGGGAAGCTCCCTCGGTAGACCCGGCACGGGGCCGCAGCTCCAAACACAGAGCGCCGGCTCAGGCACGAACGCTAGTTCAAACTCAGGGCAGCAGTTCCAGGCAGGAAGCAGCCTTCACGCATCTGCCGGCCCGGTCGCTTGTCAGGACCGCAAAGCCGGAGCCGTCTTAGCTGCTCGCGCTGCTGTACCCCCTTACGGCCTGTTTCCAGAGCAGCCGTACGACAGCGAAAAGCAGTAGCGATCCAACCAGCGCCAGTCCCGCATACAGCCAGCTGAGCTGCCCGAGCAGGAACATCGGGCCGAAATTGGTAATAAGGAACAGAGGAATAACGAAGGTGCCGATCCGGCGGACCCAAGCCGGGTAAATAGCCATCGGAAAATTGTTGGCGTCCCAGACGGAATGGGCGATTTCCGATACGGAGCCCGTCTGGACGAACCAGAACGAAAGCAGCGCCGGAATAATCATCAGGCAGTACGTGATGACAACGGAAACGACAAGCAGCAGGGCGAATCCCGCAAGCTGCACGAATGTCAGCGGAATATCCATGGCGTGCCAGCCGATACCGACCATGACGAACCCGACCAGAATGTCGGGGATCGGAAGCGCCAGATCCACATAACGCAGGGAAGCCATGAACTGGAGGGAAACCGGCTTCGTCAGCATGAGATCAAGCGAGCCGTCCTTGATATACTCGGGAATTTTCATGAAATTTGTAAAAAACAGGCCGACATAAATTCCGGTCGCCACAGTATGCATGCCAATAAATAGCAGCAGCCCTTCGGGCGGTATCCCGTCCACGTGAAGGTCGGTGCGGAACACGACGAGCACATACAGCAGCTTGGCGAGCAGGTAGACGGATTCGACCAGCAGGCTCATGATAAAATTGCCCCGGAACTCCATCTGGGCGATGAGGCAGTTTTTAATGAACATGCCGTACAGGAGCGCGTATTTTCTCGCGATTTTAAACATATGGAACGTACGCTACCCCCCAACCGCCGAATATTTCTTCATGGATACGCGCCACGTCAGGCGGGAAAGCCAGAAGAACAGCAGAATCCACCCGCACTGGATCAGCAGCCCCTGGTACATGGCCGCCGCTTCCGTCTTGCCGCTGAGGACATTGACCGGAAAATAAATCGTATACGGGAACGGCGTGTACTGAAGCGCCTTCACAACCGTTTCCCCGAAAATCTCCAAAGGAAACATGCCCCCACTCAAAATATTGACAAGCAGACTTGTAATGACGAAAAAATACGAGATTTCATGCAAGTAAAACGCGCTCGCGCAGATGCAATAAGCGATCAGGAAGTTGAGCAGAAGCGCTCCGAGCAGCGTGAAGGCAAACAAGATCAGCCGTACGGCCTCCACATCCAGCACTTCCCTTGCCGCCGAAATCCAGATAATCCCGATAAGCAGAATCGCCGTAATTCCGTAATAAATCGCCTTCTGTCCGAAGAAGGACACCAGCCGGTAACCGAAGTAACTCACCGGTTTGATCAAATATTTGTTAAGGCCGCCGTTTTTGATATCGTCGGCAATCTGGTGCTCGAACTGGGTAGCGATCAGCTTGGACACCAGCCCCGCCAAAATGGTGTACAAAATAATTTGACCGTACGAGTACGAGAACAGCGCCGTCTGGCCGGAATGCCGGTACACCGCCGTCCAAATGAAATACTGGACAAGGATCGGAAAAGCGGCTCCCAGCAGACCGAGAAAGAAGTGAAACCGGTATTCCATCGAATGCTGGACGCCCATCGAAAAAACCGCCAAGTACAATTTGCGTCTGTTCATCCGGCGGATTCCTTGCGGTAGAGCATCGAAATGCTTTCCTCGATCGGCACGTCTTCGATCGTCCAGTCGACGATCGGGAACGCATCGAGCACGGCGCGAGACACTTCCTTCAAGCGGTGCTTCGGCAGCTCCAGAACGGCATTGTAGCCGTCTCCGCTGACGATTTTGCCGAACTTGGCCAACCGATGCTCGGCAACGGGCTCGGAGAACTGCAGCCGGATAATCTTCTGCTCGCCGAAAAGATCATTGATCTTGTGGAGGTCCCCGTCATACAGCAGACTTCCTTCGTTAATGATGATCGTCCGCTTGCACAGATCCTCCACATCCTTCATGTAGTGGCTCGTCAGCAGGATCGTCGCGCCGAACTGCTCATTGTAATATTTCAGAAATTCCCTGACCTTCTTCTGGGAAGGAAAATCGAGGCCGATCGTCGGCTCGTCGAGATAAAGCAGCCGGGGCCGGTGGATAAGAGCGGCGATCAGCTCCATTTTCATCCGTTCGCCCAAGGATAACCGGCGCACCTGCACGTTCAGAAGCTCCTGAACATCCAGCATTTCCGATAACTCGGCGAGGCTCCGGCGGTAAAGATCGTCGTCCACGTCATAGATACATTTGTTCAGATAAATCGACTCGCTTGCGGGAAGATCCCACCAAAGCTGGTTTTTCTGGCCCATCACGATGGAAAAAAGCCGTTTGAACTCGTTTTTCCTCTCCCACGGCACATAGCCGAGCACGTCGGCTTCCCCGCCGGTGGGATACAGAATGCCCGACAGCATTTTGAGCGTCGTGGTTTTACCCGCCCCGTTGGGCCCGAGAAATCCGACGCACTCGCCGGGGCCGATGTCGAAGGAAACGGATTTTACCGCTTCCTTCACCAGCGACTTGCGGGCGAATAAATTTTTCAGCGAATTTTTAAGCCCGGCTTCTTTCCGGTAATACACGAACGATTTGTGCAGCTCCCGCACACGGATGAAGTCCATCCCTGCCCCTCCTGAACGATTGCCTGTTTTGCCTGATTGGGCGGCATAAAGTTTAAACGCTTAAATCCCGTTGTTATAAAGCAGCACGCATTTGGAGCAAATCGGCATCAGACCGCAGGCCAGAACTTCGCGCTGCTTGCGGAGATCATCGCCGTGGAAAATGTCCGCCACGCTTTCTTCATTCAAGTTGCCCACGCTGAATTCCGGGAAAAATTTGCACGGATTCACTTTGCCGTCCGGCATAACGTCCATCCGGTTGGAGATCGAAAAGCACTTAGTCCGTTTCATGGCCGGCTTCTCGCTGCCCCGGATAAAGTCTTCCACTTCCTCGGGCTCCAGAGCGGGCTGGTAACGGACACGAACATTCCATACCCGGGAATTGACGCGGTTCAGTTCATCGATCAGCGTGTCGTAATTGTCGGGCGAGATGTGGAACGTGAACGAATGCCAGCTGTTCTTGTGGCCTTCTTCGAAACGGGCGGCCAAGTGCGGGAAATGGGCATCGAAGTAGGTGTCCATTTTCTCCGCCGTATCGGTGGGGATGTACCAAGGGAAACAGAAGTAGACGGAATCGACGCCCATTTCTTCGAAGTATTCCATAAAGCTGTACAACTGGCTGACCATCTGGTCGTTTACGGTCAAGGCTACGGAAACCTTGCCTTTGTACACGCCCTGTTTTTGCAAATCCAGAAGGAGCTGGACGGCGTGAATCACTTTCTTGAACGTGCCTTTGCCCCGGATCGCGTCATTCTCCTTCTCGAAGCCTTCCAGGCTGACCAGCATGACGAGATTTTCCGACATTTTCAGAATAGAATCCAGCTTCTGCTCAATGAGAATCGCATTCGTGCAAATGGTCGTGTACCGGTCTTCTTTGGCCAGCAGTTCCGCCAGCTCATCGAACTTGGAGTAGAATAGCGGCTCCCCGCCCCACAGGAACACTCGGGATTTGCGTTCTCTCGTTTCGGCCAGAAGCTTCTCCACGACGGGAATCTCGATTTCATCGTTCTTCACTTCTTTGGCAAAGCCGTGATGGAAGCCGTCCGGGTTCCATTCGAAGCAGTGTTTGCAGCGCAGGTTACAGCCGTTATTGAGCTTGATTCCGATCTCGTAAGGCACGGGGGCCGCATAAGCCGGATCTTCCCTGCGCTTCCTTCCCGTTTCCGCCAGCGGAACCAGGGTTCTTTTCATATTACGGAACGTAAGTTGGTCAAACGTAACTGCTGTTTTCGGCTGCATAAGTATTCCTCCCAAAATGGTTGATTTTTGACCGCTGCTCCAGCAATCGTGTGCAAATCCCCTCCAGCAGATGTTCAGAAAAATCCCGGGCTTGCCACTCTGTAAACCGGATACCGAAACCGCAGGTTTCCCAGTAGGTTGAATTATGAAGCTCGTGGTCGCCGAACGGCTCCAGCATGACAAAAGGGATTCCGAACGACAGCGAGTCGTTCAGGGTAGCTCCCCCCGGCTTGCTGATGATCGCTGCGCAATTGCGCATCAAGTCCGTGTAAATGGAGTAATCCCGGAGCGGGTACTCCCGGAGAACGCCGTCCTCACGGACATAGCGGACCATCGGCGGAAACGTATGCCGCCCCTGCGCGTCCCGGCTCCACGGGTCCCAGGAGGCATCCGTTCCGAAGTAGCGCGTAACCCCGTCGTCCTCCTCCACTTCGGAAGCGTCATAGACGATCACATCGAGCCGGCGGCCGAGCGCGCGGAGTTCGCGGATCGTCTCGGCGTAAGTGCCGATCCCCCAGCCGCCTCCGTGGATCAGAATGCTTCCGGCACGCTGCCCGTAAGGCAGGGGCTCCGCTTCGTCCGAAGCGATGTAGCCGCCCGGGGACAGCTTCGATGGCTCGTAAAACCAGACGTTGTCGTAGCCGGGATACAGCTGCTTGTGCACTTTAAACGACGGCGTATCCCACGCGTCCAGCCGGATCAGCCGGATATCCAGGGGCCGGCCGGCAGCCGCCTTATAGCGTTCCAGAATCGGCAGCCAGAAGCCGGTGAACACCGCAAACCGGGTGATACCGGCCCGCATCCAGTCCTCCAGCAGCCTCAGAACCGCTTCCTCGTTCAGGGAAGTGTCGACGGGCCTGGCCAGCTTATGCCCCATACGGGCTACGGAGAAGTCCGCATGGAACGCTTTTTTGGTGGCCCGGATCTTGTGCCGGACTTCTTCGTGATACACGTTCTCCAGAACGTGAACGTCCGAACCGACTCCCCTGCCCTGCAGGTACGTGTGCAGATGCATAGCCGGAATGTATGCGCCGAGCGAATTCCCCGACGCCAGCAAAGTAACCGAAGATGAATTCATTCGCAGCTCCCGAGTTGCAGATTTAGTTGTACACCTTAACGGACAAGCCGGCGAGAACGTGCCGCAAGCTTTCGACCAATTCGCTGCGGTGTTCGTCGTCACGGCCGACCACCGATACATACAGCCGTCCTTTCGGCATACCGCGTTTGTTCAGTGTTCCTTCGGCCATACGGCGGCGGGTCAGAATCTCGTTGACCATCACGGTATTGGATGAGAGAGGAACGATCCCGTACCCGCCGGGGGCCGTCAGCAGCAGACCGGACTCACGCAGAGCATGCAGCAGTCTGCCGAACGCGAAGCCTTCCGGAAGCCCGAGGGAGAGGAACGTAAGCCAGCCCGTACGGCCGTGCTTCTCCCAGCATTTATCGAGATAAGCGTTAATGAGGCCCATGGACTTGCGGGCGTTAATCTCCACGATGGATACGACTTCCCCGTCCTCCAGGATCATGGAGTCGAAGCAGACGAAGCCGTGGTAGCCGTCCTCCGCCAGAAGCCGGAGCGCTTTCTCCATCACACCGAAATAGCCGGCGTTCTCCAGCAGGCGGATAAAAGCCTCATCCGCCCTGATCGACCCGCCGTAATTTTGCTGGTGGTTGATCATCCGCTGAACGGAGATGAATTCCGTCTCTCCGCTCTCCCGGATTAGCCAGTGAGAACTGAAATCCGTTTCTTTCTTCAGCAGAGGCTCCAGCAGGAAATGAGAGCGCAGTCCGCTTCCCTCCTGTTTATGCAGGTGCTCCGCTATCCTCCGCTGCATCGCTTCGCTGTCGATGAGCAGATTTCCCTTGCCCGAAACGCCGAAGGGATCTTTCAGCAGGTAAGGCCCCTGCTTCAGAAGCGCATTCCCGGCCGCCTCCACTTCCGCCGCACTGCCCGCCTCCGTGCCGTAGCACTTCTCGCCGATTCTGGCCAAGAGACGGTTGGAGTACATCTTCGAATTGACGCGTACAACCGTCTTCAGGTCCGGCAAAGGCTCCAGCGGTCCGGCCGCCTGCAGGTACGCTTCCGTCTCCGCCGTAATGGCGTACGGAGACAAGATGCCGGCTGCCCCGGTGATTCCGGCTTCTTCCGCCGATTGCGCCTGTCGGGAGGCTCCGGCAGCATTCATCGGAGCGAGGGATTGCGGCTGCTCCGCACCGGTAGAATAACCGGAACCGGCGGCCTGCAGCACCCTGTTTTCCGGATCGACAAGCTTGTCTTTGTCGGCCGCAAGCCGGAACACACACCGCTTGAAATCGTCCGGTCCGGGCAGGGCGGCCCGCTCGTCGTTCAAATCATAGAGGTAGCGGTTCCGAAAGGAAAACCCTAACCCCTCCAGGTACTCGTGCAGCACCGGATCGATTTTGCAGCGGCTGTAAAGGATATCTTCCGGTCCGCAGAACGGAAACAACAGATCGTCCATGCAGAGGACAATTGACTCTCGGTCCTTATCGGGCATAGCCGGCAGCCGGGCCAGATCCGGATCCCTCCAGCGCGTTTCGGGATCGAAGGTTCCCATAACGGTTTTCGGAATCATGCCGGCTTCACTGTTTGACATCTTCGTACAGCGGCTGCGCTTGGGACTGGCAGCTTTTCAAAAAAGAGATAAACGTTTCGATCGACTCGAGATGTTCGTAATCGAATTGGTCGTAGTCGATGGCGACGTTCAACTGATCCTCGACTTTCAGCATAAACTGGATCATTTGCAGTGAATCGAGGCCTATATCGTTGTTAAGGTCCGTTGCGGGGGACAGGGATTGCCGGAGTTCCGGTTGATCTTCTTTGATAGCGCACAAAATGTCTACGATTTTATCGTACATGACTACACTCCTTTAAAGGGTTAATGTGTGAGGGTGCAACCGAGTTCTTGCGTTCACAAACTCCAGTACAAACGATAACCTGCTCGCTGTCTCCCCTCCTTTTTCCATAAGTTACAATTATTATCCTCCTGCTGTTAAAAGCTGTCAATGTTTACAATCCTGTATAAATATTAAGTTTTGTTTACAAAAACCTAAAATAAGACGCTTATTCAGGCTTTTCCCACCCTTTTTGAAAGAGTATTTGAAAGAGTAGGAGAATCGTCGCGGGTGGAAATTTGTGCTAACCGGATCCGTTCCCGTTTCATCCTTTTCCCCTCCGGTTAAGAAGAAATACAACAGAACAAGAGAGGAGAATGAGTCATGAAATCTTCCTTGATGCAAAAGGTTGCGACAGGAGTTTTAGTGGCGGTGCTCCCGAAACTCGTTGACATGGCCTTCGAAAAAATGAGAAGCAAAAAACAGAGCCGCGTCCAGTAAAACGGATAACGGCCCTGACTGCCTCCGGGCAGCTGATTCCCTCACACCGTTCATGCCTGTCAGGCGCGCTGCACAAGGCTGGAACGTTTGCATAGAAGAACACAGGAAAAATCCCTTGTCGAGTAAACAATTGTTTGCTTGGAAGGGATTTTTTTGATGTTTTCTTAAGTGCAGGCCGAGTGCTTTCGCAGCGAAAATTATGGTAAAATATACAAATAAAAGCGTAATTTTGGTGTATTTTCTTCACCCGGAGGTGATGGTTTGATTGCTCTTCTGTATTCATTCCTGAGCATTGCCGCATTGCTCACCGTAAAATTCCTGAACGTCAGTCCCGCGATTACACTTACTACGGCGTGCTTGCTTATCGCTGCCGCCTTCGTATGTGCGTACCTGGATTACAAAAGTAACAAAGGCTTTAACTCTTACATGAAAAACGTCAGCATAACCTACTTGATTTTCATCGTGATTTTCGCGTATACAGCGGTGAGTCTGTAAGTCCCTTACTAGTTGCTCTTTCTATTTCATTTCGTTTTTCAGGAGTTGATTAAAGTTAAACTTCGACGAATAATTATAATAATCCTTACTTTAATTTGCGTCGGATTGCTTGTTGCCTGGTACGTCAATAATTCTCTGGAAAAACCTATTCTAACAAAAGACGAAGCCATATCGGTTGCAAAAGGAAAGCTGCAATGGACTGAATCGCAGCTTGTGGAAAATACATTAATTGATAGAAAAACAACTCAATTTGATCCTACCGAAAGGGAATCGTATTTTTTCGAAAAAGTTAACAAAAGGCACCGTTATTTTTATCATATCGTATATTGGAATCATTCAGATCCTAAGGGCGCAATCGCCGATTTGTGGATAGACAGTAAGGATGGAAAGGTCGTACTAGGAAAAATCCATGAGCCGGATCTAAAGAGTGCCCGTGAGTTTTCCGATCTAGAATAAGTAGAATTTGAAAAAAACAAGGTCAAGAGCTGGAGTACAGCTCTTGACCTTGTTTTTAATGTGCCCATCCTTAACCCTTAACCGCGCCGGCAACCATGCCTTTCATGATCTGCTCCTGGAAGGCCAGGTAGATCAGAATGGTCGGGATGACCGAGATAGCCATGGCCGCCATCGTCAGCCTGTAGTCCGTGCCGAAACCGGTAGCGAACTGCGACAAGCTGAGCGGAAGCGTCTTGAGGGACGGCTTGTTGATAAACACGAGCGCGAACGCGAAATCGTTCCAGTAACGCAGGAACGCGAGAATTCCGACGGTGGACAGCGCGGGAACGGACAGGGGCAGCAGCATTTTGGTGAAAATGCCCCAGTAGCCCGTACCGTCGATCAGCGCGGCTTCCTCGATTTCCTTCGGCACCGACGTCATGTAGGCGGCGATGATGAAGATGGCTACCGGCAGCTCAAAGGCGACGTACGGCAGAATCAGCGCGCCGTACGTGTCGAGCATGCCGATTTTTTTCAGCATGATGAACAGCGGCACGAGCGTACTGTGCACGGGAATGAGCATGCCGAGCAGGAAGTAGCCCATCAGCGGTCCGCGCATGCGGAACGAGAAGCGGGAGAGGACGAACGCGGTCAGTGCGCCAATGGCCAGAGTAAGCACCAGCGCAACCAGCGTGACGATCGCCGAGTTGATGACGGCCGTCTCGATATCCGCCACTTTCCAGGCCTGCACGAAGTTGTCCCATTTCCATTCCGCCGGAAGGCCGAACGGCTTGCCGAAAAATTCGTCGTTGGTCTTGAATGCGCTGATAAACAGCCAGATCAGCGGGTACAGCGTGACGAGCGCGTACACGGCAAGCAAAATATTTAAAATCGAGCTTTTGGCGAGCTTGCCAAAAGCGTTCTCTCTGCGGGCGGGTTCCGTCCCTTTCACGGGAGGAACGGCGGTTCCGGTCATCTGTGGCATGCGAGCCCTCCTCCTTTCGTCATACAGCCTGATTCCGTCTCATGAGCCGCTGGCTTCCGGCGATCAGCACCAGGCTGATAATGATGATCAGCGTGGAAATGGCGCTGCCGTACCCGAAGCGGTAGACGGAGAACGTGTTGTTGTACATATAGGAGGCGAGCAGTTCCGTTGAATGCGCAGGACCGCCCCCGGTCATGACATAGATCAGGTCGAAAGCCTTCAAGCTTCCCGAAATACAAAGCACGATCGTGACCTTCACGGTATCCCAGATCATCGGCAGCGTAACGGAGAACAGCTTGCGGCTTCCCGTCGCCCCGTCGATCATGGCGGCATCGTCAATATCCGAAGGAATATTTTGAAGCGCCGCGATAAACATGATGAGATAAGGCCCGATATAATTCCAGATAATCGGAACGGTCAGCGCGAGCATGGACACCGATTTGTCGGAAAGCCAGGCTTTCTTCCACGATTCCAGCCCCACCGCATCCAGCAGGAAGTTCAGAATCCCGATTTGCGGGTGATAAATGTAGCTCCAGATAATCCCGACGACGACCGACGAAAGCACCATCGGCATAAATACCGCCGAGCGGATAAAACGCTGGAAGAAGTTGCTCTTGCGCAGCACCAGGGCCAGCACGAGGGCGATCGGCACCTGTCCGAAGACGGAAGCCGCTACCACGATCAGGTTATTTTTTAACGCGAGCCAGAAGATCGGATCCTTCAGGGCTTCGACATAGTTATCAAATCCGTTGAACTTGGCTTCTCCAATCCCTTTCCAGTCGAAAAACCCGTAATACGCCGACCAGAAAATCGGGACAATGACAAATACGCTGTAAATAAGCAGCGCAGGCAGGAGACCAAGCACGATAAAGTTGGTCCTTCTTGACGAGGAAGTCATGGCGTCTCTCCCCTCCTATTGGTGTATACCTTCAAGGCGGTTCAAAAAATATCTACTAAACCTATCAGGAAGCATGGTTATTCACCGGTAAAGCAGCGTGCGGAAACAGCTTCAGACTGCGTAATGCGGGCAGACTGCGGGGCGTATTTCCGCCGTGCTTTCCTACCGGGAATTCCGTTGTGCCCGGCTTTTCACCGGGATCGTTCTTTTTATGATCTCAATCGTTCGAAAATTTTCCGGCTTCCCGGCCGCGCCGATGTCCGGCCGTCCGTTGTTCCGGCAGGTCTTTCTCCGCCGTCCTGGCTCTCTCCGCCTGTCTTTGTTAAAAACGGGGCGACTAGCGCCCCGCTTCTTCTACTACCGGAATCCTGTTATTTACCGAGAGATTTCGCCTGTGCATCCTGCAGTTTCTTCGCTACATCTTCCGGTTTGCCGCCCATCAGAAGCTCCTGAATGCCGTTGTTGATCACTTCGGAAGCCGCCGAGGAAAGCTGGGAATCATAAACCGGCGTACGTTTTACCTGGCCGACCAGGTCGTTCACTTTCGCGAAAAGAGTGGAAACCTTGCTCTTATCCAGCTCGACTTTATAGGAGACCAACTGGTTGGACTCCAGCGTGCGCTTCTGCGCTTCCGGTCCGGCCATCGCCTGGATCAGCTTGTCAGCCGCTTCTTTCTTCGCGCCCTCCACTTTCTTGTTGAGACCCAGGCCTATGCCTACAACGCCGGAGAGGGATTTCGGATCGCCTTTACCGTTAGGAACGGATGGCAGTACCGTAACTTCGATGTTGTTCAACGCTTCCGGCTGCGCGCCGTTGGTCAGATTGGTCAAGGCCCATCCGCCGTCGATCATCATAGCCGCTTTGCCTTGTGCAAACATTTGCTCCATTTGCGTGTTGTCGATGGAGTTGAAGCCTTCCTGGAAAGCTCCCGCTTTGCCGAGATCCTGCAGCGCTTTCAGAGCGGCTACGAATTCGGGATCGGTGAACTTCGCACCGTCTTGTGCCGCCGCTTTCATAAACCATTCCGTACCGGTGTAACGGTCTGCCAGAGAGCTGAGAATACTGGACTGGGCAAGCCATGCGGCTTTATTGCCGAGGGCGATCGGGGTAATTTTCTTGGATTTGAACGTCTCGATCGCTTTCATCATTTCGTCCCAAGTTTTAGGTACCGTTACGCCGTTATCATCAAACATTTTCTTGTTGTAGTAAAGGATAGAGGTCGGGGACAACGACATCGGAATGCTGTATACTTTGCCGTCTACCGTAAAGTCGTCGAAGGAGTTCGGGAGGAAACCGTTCTTCCACTCCGCATTTTTGTCGAGCAGATCGCCCACAGGCTGGAGCAAGTTACCGCTTACAAATTCTTTGGTCATAGCGCCCGGCCACATCTGGAACAGGTCCGGCATTTCGTTTGCTGCTGCAACCGTTTTCAAACGCGTTTTGTAACCGTCCGGCGGAATCGCCTGTACTTCAAGCTCTACATTCGGGTTCGCTTTTTTGTATTCTTCGATGATAGCCCGCATCGTTTTGGCGCGCGCATCTTCACCCGTAAAGTTGTGCCACAGGGAAAGCTTGACTTTTTCGGTCCCTTTACCGGCGTCGCCCGTGCCCGTTGTTGCCGGCTCTTTGCTGCATGCGGATAACAATGAGAGTGACAGAATCAACGCAATACCTGTTTTTGCCGTTTTTTTCATCATGTGTAACCCCTCCTTATCTCTATTCTTTTTTAGTATAAAAGGGGACAGCCATTGTCAAAAGGGGAGTGATTTCGGGGATAGGGTGGGGTAAATTCAGCCCTTTTAGACGCCCCCGCCCTCCAATACCTGGAAAAGAAAAAGGCCCCGGCGATGCCGGCAAGCATCACGGAGCCTTTATTTTAAACACCGGCAGGGCCCTGTTTACCAGGTTGCCCTGCTTTCCTCCTGACTCCGCGAGCCCGAATCTACTGAATTTAGAGAAACGGAAATCCTCCGGCTTCAAGCCGTTATCAGCGTTCAAAAGCACGTATCCGGCCGACCGGCCGGGCTCCGGGTCCAATGCTTTACTGCTTGCCTTCGCGTCCCGCACGGAATTCCGTCGGCGTCTGCCCCGTGTATTTTTTGAACAGTTGGCTGAAATATTTAATATCCTCGTAGCCGACCTTCTTGGCCACCTCGCTGACCTTGACGGGGGTTTCCCTTAAAATTTCGGCGGCCCGGCGAATGCGCTCCCTCATGACGAATTCAATGTAGTTTACGCCCGTTTCCCGTTTGAAAACTTCACTGAAATGATTCGGGTGAACATGCACGTGCCCCGCCACCTGCTGGAGAGTCAGGGTCCGGTCGAGATTATCCTGAATGTAGGCTATCGCCCGCTTGATATAGAGAACGCCGTCTTCCGACACGTATTGATAGTAGGTTTCCATAATGACGCGCAGCCGCAGGTACAGGTTCTCCTGGAGATCGCCCTGCCCTTCGGCGCCCGTGCCGTCTCCCGGAAGCTTGTCTCCCTGAGCACGTTTGGCCGGGTCCTGATCGGGCAGACGGGGAAGCTGCGGCATGCCGAGCGCAGACGCGGTCCGTTCCAGCCACCTGTGGGCCGCAACGACGAGCGAATCCGAGTAAGCCTTCAGCGAAGCGGGCGTTGCCTCGGCGTCGGCAATCTCGCCGTCCAGCGCCTTCTGCACGAAGTGGCGCAGCTCGATCGGGTTGCCGTTCTTGAGCAGAATCGCCAGTTCCGATTCTTCCTCCTTCGAGCAGACCGTGCGCCCGCCCTTGCGGCCCTCCACCGCTTCGTAGGCAAGCAGCGTCTGCGCCCCCGCGAAGCCGCGGAACGAGGCGGCATAGACCGCCTCCCGGTAGGAGCGCGGCACCTGCCCCAGCCCGCTTACCCGCGAGCCTGCCGCGGTGAACAGGACGCACTTGAGCTTGTCCGAGACGCGGCCGAGCCTGCTGCGCAGAGCATCCGCGTCCCTGCCTTCCGCCCGGAGCAGGACGACGATGTCGTCTCTGCGCCGCAGGGTCTCGCAGGGCAGCAGCTCGCCGAGCATGTTGTCGACGGCGAACTGGAGCAGGTTTCCCGCAGCGCGGCTGTCGCCCCAGCCCTGCACGCTGATCAGGAGCACCTGCAGGCACACGCCCGCGGCCGCTTCCGGCAGGTGAGGCAGGCCGAGCTTGGTCAGCACCTGGGGCACCTGCTCCAGCGAATCGGCATCGTCGATGCCCTCGGTCACAAGACGCTCCAGCAGCCCGCTGTGGAAGGCGCGGCGCTGCATATTATCCGCTTTGCGGGCATCCCACTTGCTCACAATGCGCTGCTTCGCTTTCATCACGGCCCGGATAATTTCTTCCGGCCGGCTCGATTTCAGCAAATAATCGCCGATGCCGCCGCGGATAGCCTGCTGGACGTAAGCAAAATCATCGTAGCCCGTCAGCACGATAATTTCGCTGTCCGGAAGCATCTGCTTCACCTTCTCGGCCATCGTGATTCCGTCCATTCCGCCCATGCGGATGTCCGTCAGCACGATATGGGGATGCTCGGCGGGGGCGCGTTCCAGCGCTTCTTCGGCCGACTCCGCGGCCGGAAGAAGGCGGAAGCCCAGCTCCTCCCACTGAATAACCGTGCTTAAGCCGGTGCGAATAATCACTTCGTCATCGACAATCAGAATATTCATGCTGTCCCCGCCCCCTCTACAATCGGTATCATAAATGTAATCACCGTGCCTTCTCCGACGATGCTGCGGATATGCAGCCCCGCCTCGCTGCCGTAATGAAGCTGCAGCCTCCGGTGGACGTTGCGCAAGCCGTAACTGCCCGGCACGACAGGCTCGTCCACCGCCGATAAGGCCGCCCGGATTTCATTCAATTTATCGGGTTCGATTCCTATCCCGGTATCTTCCACCATAAAAGTCAGCTCTGTGCCCATCCGCTGCGCGTAGACGCGGATGCTGCCTTTTTCACGCTGCTTCTGGATGCCGTGAATGAGCGCATTCTCGATGAGCGGCTGAAGAAGCAGCTTCAATACAGGCTTCTGCCGGATATCCGGATCCACGACAAACTCGATATCGAATTTGTCGGGATAGCGGACGGCCTGGATGGCGGCATAGTGCTCCGCATGAGCGACTTCCTGCTGCACCTCGCAGTACTCCGCGCCCTTGTTCAGGCTGAACCGCAGAAAATCACTGAGATGGCCGACCATCTCGGCGATCTTCATATCCTTGCTCATCAGAGCCATCCAGTGGACAGAAGAGAGCGTATTGTACAGAAAATGCGGATGAATCTGCGCTTGAAGAGCGAGCATGTCGGTCTCCTTCTTCCGCGCTTCATTCAGCTTTACCTGCTCGGTCAGCCGTTCGATCCGGTCGCTTAACCGGTTGTAGCTGCGCATAAGCTGCCCGACCTCGTCGGCCGATGTGACCGGAAGGGCTTTCATAGGTTCCTCCGGATCGGTGTCCTTGAGGAACCGGGTCAGCATAAGCAGCGGCTTCGTCACGCGCTGGACGAAGAAAATCACGAGCGAGGCGACCAGAACCACCGCAATAGCGACCGCCGCCGCGGTTAAGAGCAGCACGTAACGGTTCTGCTCGCGGAAGTTTTTGTACGGCATAATGCCGACCAGTTTCCAGTCCACGCCGGGCACCGTATCGTACAAAACCGTATTTCTATCAGCGCCCTGCCCCACATTAAAAGCCCCCGAGGTCCCCGTTATACCGGGCATACCCGGCATCCATTCGGACAGAGGACGGTTCAGCCATTCCACTCCGGGACCGGCAATGATATTGCCCTGTTCGTTCACGAGCAGGACGCTGCCGCCTTCGCTGATATTCGATTTCCGCAAAGTATCGGCAATCACTTGCTGGTCCAGGCTGATGGTGAGACTGCCCAGATGGGCGAATGTGTTCACGCTGCGGATGGGCCGCACCAGGGAAATCATATTTTTCTCGCCGATAGTGGTCTGGTTCTTATACAGCGGCGTCCACCATTTCGGACGGTTTCCGGGCTCCGTATCTTTGGGACCCGGCCAGGGCGGCATGCCGGAACTGACGATGCTTGTATTGGATAAGGAGGGAAGGTCTCTCGCCGAGTCTATGGTGATTTCGGCAATGTAAGGTTTCGAGAATGCCAGGTTGGTCAGAAACCCTATAATAATGGTAGGCTTGAGCGCATCCCACTGGGTATCGGACAAATACTGCTGCACATCTCTCTGCCCGATCAGGAAAATCGACATGTTCTCTACGTCCTGGACCATAAGCTCCATGTTGGTTCTCATCTGGGTCAGAAGCCCGAAACCGGACTGCTTCGCCTTTTCTTCCGTAACCGACGAAGCGATTTGATAAGAAAATATTCCGAAAGACAACAGCGGAATCCCTATGGATACCAGCATCAGAAATGATAGTTTCCGCTTCAGCGAACGGTCCAGCCAGCGCCTCATTTTCTATCCCCCGCTTGATAATTGTTCAGATCATGTCGAAATAGGTAGATAGCACCATCCTAACATACATTTCGGTCCGTTATCCGAACTTTTTAAGTCTTTCCCCGAGCCAGACAATTTCCAATTATGCCGAAAAAGGGTATAATGGTAGAAACGTCCGAGTTTCCCGTCTACTAAAAAAAGGCATCCTCGCGATGCCGGCAAAGGAGGTCACCCTATCATGAATCATGAGGAAACGGGCAGACGCCTTTTTCAGATGGCGGAGAATTTAGCGGAGTATGTGACTCAGCTTCAATATGAGTATCAGCCGGATCTGGCGGAACGGTTCGGCGAACGCGGACGTTTGCTGACGATTCAAGACTCCGGTTACAGCATTAAGTATCTGGCCGAGAGCGTATATATGCAAAGTCCCGACTTGTTCAATCACTACACATCCTGGATGACGGAGCTTCTGTCCGGCTACCAAGTATCCAGGGAAGACTTGGCGCTGAATTTCCAGATGATCGAACAAGCGATTAACGCTCATTTCGGGGAAGCGGATTGCGCATTGATCGGCGAGTACCTCGAAATCGGACTCCATCAGATCCAATCCGCCCAGACTTCGGAGACATTCTTATCCGAAGAACGGCCTTTCTCGGAAACGGCAATCGCTTATACCGAGGCTATCCTGCGGGCGGACCGCCGCGAGGCGTTACAGCTCATTTTAACGAAGCTGGAGGAAGGCATGGCGATAGCCGACCTGTACCTCCATGTCTTTCAACCGTCTCAACGTGAAATCGGCCGGCTGTGGCAGACCAATCAGATTACCGTCGCACAGGAGCATTTGTGCACGGCTGCCACCCAGATGATTATGTCGCACTTGTATCCGCACTTGTTTGCAACCGAGCGCAGCGGTAACACGATGGTGGCGGCCTGCGTGGGACAGGAGCTCCATGAAATCGGATTACGCATGGTCGCCGATCTCTTCGAACTGAACGGTTGGGACACCTACTATCTGGGCGCCAATGTCCCTACGCGCAGTTTGATCCGCACCCTTGTCGAGAAGAAAGCACAAGTAGTCGCCATCTCGGCGACTATGACGTTTCACGTGCATCTGGTGGAAGAGCTAATTGCCGAAATCCGCAGCAGTGAAGCAGGACAATATGTGCACATTCTGGTGGGCGGACTGCCGTTCAATATTGACCGCGATCTCTGGCGTAAAGTCGGAGCCGACGGTTATGCGGACGACGCGCAGGAAGCCATTCGGCTGGCGGACCACTGGAAAAACCACCGTATCGGAAACGAATTAGCCCGGTCCAATTGAGACCGCTCGTTTACCGAGGAAGGAGGATTCTACGTGGATCCCAATATGAAAACAGAGGACGAACGCCTGGAAATCACTCATTACCGCCAAACGATCGAGAAGCTTTCCCAGCAGGTCATTCAGGCGAGACAGCGCGAAGAACAAGCCCTTACCCAATTCAGCTCCCTGAACAACGAGCTGATCACGCTGCAAAGGCAGCTTTCCAAAACAAATGTGGAACTGGTACAGTCCAAGGCGGAAGCCGAAAGAGCCAACGAGGCGAAAAGCATGTTTCTTGCCACCATGAGCCATGAAATCCGCACACCTATGAACGGCATTCTCGGTATGGCCGAGCTCCTCGCCGACACGCTGCAGACCGAAGAACAGAAACAGTCCATCGCGATTATAGAAGAATCCGCTTCGCTTCTCCTGACGATCATCAACGATATTCTCGATCTTTCCAAAATCGAAGCCGGCCATATGCAGCCGGAGCCGGAAACCTTCGAGGTCCGAAAACTCCTTAATCACGCCCTGAGACTCCTGGAGCCGAACGCTTCCCGCAAGCGAAATAAGCTGAGGGGGAGCGTCGATGAATCCGTCGGCCAATTTTTGACCGGAGATGCAGGAAGAATCCGACAAATTCTGATTAATTTAGCGGGAAATGCCATCAAGTTTACCGATGACGGCGAGGTTCATATCCGGATCCGCCTGCTGCAAAGCTCGGCCACCTCCCAGACTCTGCGCTTCGAAGTGACGGATACGGGAGTGGGCATCCCGGAAGAACACGTCAATCGTGTGTTCGAGCCGTTTTACCAGGCCCATACCCAGCGGGAAGACGCCCAGAAGAGTACCGGCCTCGGTTTATCGATCTGCAAACGGCTTGTCGAGTGGATGGAAGGCCGCATCGACGTGACGAGCAAGGTAGGCATAGGCTCCTCCTTCTGGTTCGAGCTGCAGCTCGCGATTCCGTCGGAAGCCGAGTACCGTCAGGAAGCCGCGGCCGCGCTGCAGACTACCGGAAGCGGCATCGGCCCCGCCTTCACGGACGAAGAACGGAGTCAGCCTCTCCTGCTCGTCGAAGACAACGCCATCAACCGTCAGGTCGCCCTCCTCCAGCTTCAGAAGCTGGGCTTCATGCATATCGACACGGCGAGCAATGGCGAGGAAGCTCTGGAAGCGCGCTCCCGCAAAGATTATTCGCTCGTGCTGATGGATTCGCAGATGCCCGTCATGGACGGACTCCAGGCGACTCAGCTTATCCGCGAATGGGAGAATGCCCGCCGGCATCCGCGGAGCGCCATCGTCGCGCTGACGGCAAGCGCCATGCAAAGCGACCGCTTGCGCTGCCTGGAAGCCGGGATGGACGACTTCTTGACGAAGCCGATCCAGCTCTCGAAGCTCCAGTCCGTCATCCGCAGATGGCTTCCCGCCGGTCCGCCCGAGCCCGTGAACGAGCATGTGCTCATACCGGAGGTGATCCAGGAGCTCAACGGGCTGGATGAACCCGGCTCACCCGGCGTGCTGGCCATGCTGCTCGGCATGTACCAGGAACAGACGCCTTCCAAGCTGAATCAGCTGGAAGAAAAAATGCGGGCGGGCGATTTGACCGCCGTCCAATATATCGCCCATGACCTTAAATCGACAAGTCTTAGCCTGGGGATCGATCAATTCTCGAAGCTGATCGAGAGAATCGAAAATCAGGCCAAGAACGGAACCGTTCATCTATCGGGCACCATCTTTAAAGAGCTGTGGCAGGCGTACGATAAAGCTTGCCGGGAACTCAAAGCACTTCTCTAAATGTCCTAAAATAGCTGTCTAAAGGCTGGCGGAGAACGATATGAAATGTCGAAAACGAATGAACCTACCCTGAATGGCGTTTAAACTTCCTCAGTTTGAACGTCATTTTCATTTGCCGAAGGAGGATTGTCCTTGGTACACGGAATAACACCGATTTGATTCTCTCCCCGCTTCATTAATAGGTGCCGGAATACTCACAACATTATAGATAGCGGGGAATATCAATGACAAACGAGAAAATCAAGCAAGCGGCCGGCTATTTGGCGGGCAAGTATGAAGGCCATTCGGTTATCCTCTACGGCTCCTATGCGAACGGGGATTATACAGACGAAAGCGATCTGGATCTTATGATCTTCTCGGATCGGAATTTCAAGAGAAACGACACCTCCCGGATAGACGGCCTGCTGCTCGATGCCTGGATTCATCCCACATCGTCCATGGACGATCCGGTCCGTTTTCTGCATATTCATGATGGTGTAATTGTGACCGACAGCCGCGGACTGGCCGCTCCTTTTCTGGAGAAGATTCAATCCGTATTCGCGGAAGGACCGGAAAAATTAGGTCCGGAAGAGGCCGATTTTCAGAAGGCATGGCTTCAAAAAATGCTGAAACGGGCAGGAAAAGGTGACGCCGAGGGCGATTTCAGGTATCACTGGCTGCTTAAGGACAGTCTGGAGATTTACTTCAAGCTTAAAGGGCGTTGGTATTGGGGGCCGAAAAAATCCCTGAGATGGCTGGAACAGCATGAGCCCGGAACCTTCCGGCTTTTCAGAAAAGCCCTCTCCCCACTCGCCGGACAGGAGGATGTCTCGGAGTTGATCGGGCATATTACCAAGAGCTGACCTCCGGTCCGGTAAGGGCGTCCGAAAGAGCGCCCTTTATTCGGGCGTCCGGCGTAACAAGCGGGGATTGTCTCCGCTTTTCAGGGCAAGGATAAGCATTCGGAAACGGCTGCGTTTAAGACGAAATATGGAGGAATTTGTGTTCCCGGTCCGCAGCCTGTAAAATTTATAGCGTACCTTTCGAAAATCCGGCCGGCTGGCCGGCCGGTTAGGAGGATTTATTTTGATTTTGGATATAAAAAATATGAAAAGCTGGGCGCATTTTCTGCTCACCTACAAATTTGCCCTGGATGAAGTCGGCACGAAGCTGCAAATCCTGAACGAGGAGTTCCAGTTTATTCACGACTACAACCCCATCGAGCATATGAAAACGAGAATCAAATCGGCCGAGAGTATCGCCGCCAAGCTCAAACGCAAAAATCTCGAGATCACGATGGACAACACCCGCTCCTATATCCGGGACATTGCCGGAATCCGCATCATCTGCTCGTTCTCAACCGACATCTACCGGATCTATGACATGATCTGCAGCCAGAACGATGTGCGAGTCGTTCAGACGAAGGATTACATCAAGCATCCTAAGCCCAACGGCTATCAGAGTCTTCATCTTATTATTCAGATTCCCGTCTTTCTGACCAACCGGATCGAGCATGTGCCTGTGGAAATTCAGATCCGCACGGTGGCCATGGATTTCTGGGCAAGCCTGGAGCACAAAATCTACTACAAATACAACGAAGGCGTTCCGGCCGAGATCCGTCAGGAGCTTAAGGACACCGCCGATCTGATTGCCTCGCTGGACGCCCGGATGCTCGCGCTGAACAACGAGGTACAGAGCCAGAAAGCGCTCGTCAAACCGGAAGCCTGACCGCCGGACCCGTTTTGCGGTTTCTCTAAGCGGGCGCCTTAGGGCGATTCGGGACCTGTATGCGGCGGCCGCCGCTTTCAGACAGCGGAACACAGAACGCGAACACCGGACACTTCGCCTGTAACGACAGCCCCGTACTCTCATCTGAAGCAGGAGTGAACCATGGTATCGTTTATACTCACACTCAAAAGACTCGTCGGCGGTCTCTGGCACGCTTTTAAAGAAAAGGATTTTCAGGTGCTGTTCGTCCTGATTCTCCTGATTCTTCTGTCCGGCACGATTTTCTACACGCAGGTGGAGGGACTCTCCGTCCTGGATTCGCTGTATTTCTGCGTGGCGACGCTGAGCACGGTCGGTCATCCGAATTTTGTTCCCCAGACCGAGCTCGGCAAGATTTTCACGATCATTTACATCATAGCCGGTACCGGACTCTTCCTGGGGCTCATCCTGCGGGTCGCCTACGGCATCATGACAAGCAAAAAATAAACCGGACTCCTTCGGAAGAAGGGGTCCGGTTCACGAAGAGCCGCTTTCGGGAGAAGGCGGCTCTTTGGCGTACGGCCGTAAGCAAAGCCCCGTCCTCCCTTCCGGGAAAAACGGGGCAGAACCTGTCATTTATTTAATCACGGCAAAGATGTCGTCGTAAGTCAAACTGGACGGAATGATCTTGTTGGAGAACGGTTTGTTGTCCTCCAGGTGGTACTCGCGGAGCGCATCGGTGTCTTTCAGCATATTCCCCGTCAGAATGCAGGCCACGGTCTCGTCCTTATCCACAATCTGCTGGGATACGAGTTTGCGCAGACCCGCAACCGTAGCCGCGGAAGCCGGCTCACAGCCGATGCCGGACGCGTCGATTACGGCCTTCGCGTTCAGAATCTCCTCGTCCGTGACGGACACGGCAACGCCGTTCGTCTCCTGGAGGGTGCGCTGCGCTTTGCGCCAGCTCGGCGGATCGCCGATGTTGAGAGCCGAGGCTCTCGTGTACGGATTCGGCTCCGCTTCGAGCGCCGTTTTGCCCTCTGCGACCATCTTGTAGAAGGGACTCGCTCCCTCCGCCTGTACGAGCGCTACGCGCGGCAGCTTGTCGATCAGACCGAGCGCATATAGATCGGAAAGCCCTTTGCCGAGGGCGGACACGTTGCTGAGCGCGCCGCCGGGTACGAAGATCCAATCCGGCAGCTTCCAGCTCATCACTTGAGCCAGCTCGTACACAATGCTTTTCTGGCCTTCGATCCGGAACGGGTTGATAGAGTTGCAAATATATAAACCAAGCTTCTCGCTGTTCTCCTCCAGAAACTTGATTCCATGGTCGTAAGTTCCTTCAATGGAGAAAATATTAGCTCCATAAGCTAATGTCTGCAGCACTTTGTTCAAGGAAATATTTTTGTTCGGTACGAACACGTACGATTTGCGTCCCGCCAGAGAGGCGTACATCGCAAGAGAGGAAGACGTGTTGCCCGTAGAGGTGCAGGTAAACCGGTCGTAACCCAGCGAACGGCCGTGCGTAACCGCAACGGTCATGCCGTTGTCCTTGAAAGAGCCGCTCGGATTCTCACTCTGTGCCTTAAGCCAGACGCTTCTCGTCCCCGCATAAGAGGCAACCGCATCGCTCCGGTACAGCCCCGTGTTTCCTTCGTATTTGGTCACAATCGCCGAATCTTCCACGTCCGGAAAAATCAGTTCCTTGTAGCGCCACACCCCGCTCGCATAAGGGGAAAGCCTGTCCGAAAGCCGGCTCTGGAATAGCTGTTTCAGCTCCTCGGCGTCCAGACCGGTAAAGTCCTGGGAAATATCAAGCATTCCGTTACACGTACAGGTATAGCGGAATTCGGCAAACACCTTGCTGCACTCAACACAAACAAATTTCATCGCGGTTCGATAGACTAACGCCTATCTTCCTCCTCACAAGATCAGATTTATCGCCTCATAAGAGGCGGACATACCGTCACGGGCCAGCTGTACTTTCTACGTCAGATCTATACCGGAATGATTAACCAATGCGATCTTTTGTGGTATTTTTGCATACTCTATGAAAAAAATCAATAACTTCCGCTCAGAACGCGCCTTCGATTTCATTTTTATAATGCGAGATATCGGCGTGCAGAACGATCCGCGGAACGCCGTCCGTCAGCTCCACCTTGCACAGACAGGTCGGATGGATGTAAGGGAGCTCCCACAGGTCGCGGAGATCGCGGCTTTCGAAGTGTGCCATGATCAGTTTGAGCGCCACCGTATGAGTCACGATCAGCAAGCTTTTGTCCGGGTTCTCTTCGACCATTTTCAGAACCTCTCCGACCGCTCTCTCCTTCACTTCCTCATAAGATTCGCCCGTACCCGCGCGAAACTCATGGGGCGCTTTCCAGAATGCATGATGCCGCTCAGGCTCACGCTGCTCGATATCCGATAAGCGCTGCCCTTCCCACTCCCCCAGGTTCATCTCTCTGAGGCTGTCCCGCTCCGCAATGTCCAGCTTACGCGCGCCCCGTATAATCTCGGCTGTCCGGACAGCCCGCGGGCTCGAACTGGAGTAGATGCCGTCCAGGGGCACGTCCGCCAGCGCTTCGCCCAGCCAGGCCGCTTGCGTTTCGCCCAAAGAGGTCAGCGGAGAATCCTGATGGCCCTGCATTTTTTTGGCCACGTTCCATTCGGTCTGCCCGTGCCGCGTCAAATATAAAGTCGTTACCGCCATGTTATTCCCTCCCCTTGGCCGCTAAAGGTTTCTCAAAACAGATACTCGCTTCACTGCCGATATATTCGCCGTACCTGTCGATTTCCACATAGCCGTGCTTCTTATAGAAATAAAGGGATTCCGGCTGTTCCGGGCCAGTTTCCAATTTGACCGATATAAAGTCCCGCTCCCGCGCCCGTTCTTCCAGAAAAGTTAGCATGCGGCCCGCGACTCCTCTTTTACGATACGCGTTATCCACAAAAAAACGTTTCAGCTCCGTGCTCTCCGCATCAAACGGACGGATGCCCCCGCAGCCGACCGGCCGGTCCCCATAGTAGGCGACCACAAAAACAGATTGATCCAGGCGGGGATCGTCCCGGTCAAGACCGAAAATGTCTTCGGCCGGATACCGTTGGAGCAGCTCCTCGTCCAGTTTTTCGATCAGCAGCCATAGATCCGGATGCTTGGCATCCACGTGGTTTAAAGTAAGGTCCTCCATCTCGCGCACTCCTTTTCTTCTCCGCCGGGTTCCCTGCAAGATTTTACTCATAAGCGATTGAGTCTCTTTACATACATTCGGTTTTTCCTTTTGGAAGTCCTTTTCCCGATCCATCAAAAAAGATTAATCTTGTGGATAAATGAGGTTGTGGATATGTTAATAATAAAAGTGCGATCTATGCACAGATAAGCTTTTAAAGGTGTAGATTATGGGGATAACTTTGTTGATAACTGTGGTGTAACCAAAAAAAACCGCCTCCTTGGCAAAAGAATTCTTTGCTTGGGGAGTACGGTTTCTGGGGATAACCGGAAATTCGCGGTTACTTTTCCATAGAAAGGTCTGGATTGGACCGCGCTGCGGGCCCCCGATGGGACACATGGCTGTGAAGCACCATTCCGGCCACAATGATCCCGATGCCGAGCCAGGACAACGCCGAAGGAAGATCGGCGGACAGCAGCAGCACCTCGCCCGCCAGGGCAAAAAGCACTTCGCCCGACTGCGTAGCTTCCACGGCGGCCAGCTTGGACACGTCTTCTCGCACCATATCCGTGGCCCGGAAGAAGAGTATCGTGGCGATGACGCCGGAAGACAGCGCGACGATGAGCGACTGGAACGTCTGCTCCGTGCTCGGCAGCCCGGCGCTTGCGTAAGCCCAGCCCGCCAGGAGCAGCCAGAACGGCAGGCTGGCCAGCGTCATGCCGAGCACGCGCTGGAACACGTCCAACCCGCCGCCGCACAGCTCCATCATCTTGCGGTTGCCGAGCGGATAGGCGAAGGAGGCGACCACGATCGGCAGAACGCCGAGCAGTAGATCCTTCGCCGTCAGCGAGCCGGCCTGCTCAAGCTGGAGCAGGAAGATGCCGGCGAGAATGACGAGCGACATCGCGAGTCCGCGCAGCGGAATCCGGCTGCGGACTTTCGCGGGCCCGGCCGGAGTCGCGACCGTCTCCCAGAAGAGCGGGGCGAGCAGGGAGCCCGAGATGATGGTAAGCTGCCACGTCCCGGCGGTCAGCCAGCCGGGGGAATAGGCCGCGGCGAAGCACATGGGCGCGTAGAACAGCCCGAAGCCGACCGTGCTCCACAGGAGCCATTGCCACGGGTGCAGCCGCATCGCCCGGAAGAGAGGCCGCAGATTGCGGCGGCCCGCAACGATCAGGAGGAGGAACGGGACCATGAACAGGTAGCGCAGAGAGCCGCTCCAGAGCCAGCTCCCTCCTCCCAGCTCCATTTTACGGTTGAGCACGAACGTAATGGCAAAGAAAAAGGCGGATAAAATGCCCAGGAGTATCGGTTTCATGAAGGTTCAGCCTTTCTCTGCTTGATTGCTCTCGGCCAATCGTTCCCCCAGGGTGAGCCAGTTCTCTTCGACCAGACGGGCGGCGTCTGCCGCATCGCGCTTCCGGCACGCATCCGCAATTCTGCGGTGCTGCTCGACGGATTGAAGCCCGTGGACGGAAGCGAACCGGGAAATCTCCAGCCGCTGCACTTTGGGCAGGATGCCTTTCAGCGCGGACAAGATTTCCGGGTTGCCTGCCGCCTGCAGAAACACGGCGTGGAAAGCACCGTCCGCCTCGATCGCCGCCGGAACGTCGTTCCGGCCGAGAGCCTGTTCCAGCGCCTTGTTGGACTGTTCCAGCGCTTCATACTCTTCCGGGCCCAGATAGGGCACGGCCAGACGGGCGGCCAAGGCATGGAGCGCCGCCACTACGGTAAAGGCGTGCCTGCCTTCCTCGGGCTTCAGCGGCGTGACGCGTGTCGCGGAGCCGGGAACCGCTTCGACGAGCCCCTCGTCCTCCAGGCGCTTGAGCGCCTCCCGGACAGGCGTGCGGCTTACGCCGAACTGCTCGGCCAGCTCCTGGTCGCTGAGCTTGGCGCCCGGTTCAAGCTCCAGCGAAACGATCGCTTGCCGCAGCGCCTCGTAAATCTCTTCGCGGAACGATTGGCGTTTAATGCGTTGAATGGTTGGTTTCGTTTTCATAAAACCAATATATTGGTTTATAGATTGGTTTGTCAACCTTATTCGGGTATAGAAAAAAAGCAGCCGGGCGTTAGCCGCCTGCCTGCTTCATCCAGTTCACAAGTCCGATCCCGTGTTCGCTTTGAATCTGTTCGACCGACTCGTCGCCGGCGACCTCTCCGTCCCGGATCAGAATAACGCGGTCCAGCAGAGGCTCGATCTCGTCGACTTCGTGTGTGGACAGGACGAGCGTCTGTTCCTCCATGTCCACGAAAGAAATCACGGTCCGGATGATCGATTCCCTCACCAGCGGGTCCAAGCCGGACAGCGGTTCGTCCATCACGATCAGCGGCACCTGTCTGGCGAGCACGAGCACGATTTTCAGACGCGCGCGGTTGCCTTTGGACAGCCGGGCAACCTTTTCCTTCAAATCCAGCCCGAAAGATTCGGCCAGCTCCAGCGCCTTCGCAATGTCAAAATCTTGGTACATCGCGGTGTAAAAACGCAGCGTACGCTCCACGGTATGAGCCGGATAGAATACGTCCTGCTCCGGCAGGAACGCGATCCGCCGCGAACTGATCCGCGATACCCGCTCTCCTTCAAGCTCCACCCTTCCTTTGGAAGGCTGCAGCAGACCTGCCATCAACTTCAGCACCGTCGATTTCCCGCTTCCGTTCGTGCCGATGATGCCGATGATCTGTCCCCTCGGTATGCGGAAGCTGACGTCTTTCAGCACTCTTTTACCGATAAAGCTCTTGCTTACCCCATCGAACGCGACGATAGGCTCCGTACCGTTCCCGGTTTCTGCCATTTTCATTTCCTCTCCTCTGAAAGACCCTTAATTCAGCTTGAGAAATTTCTGTACATTCTCTATAATCTGCTCGTTAGAGTAGCCCAAATCACGCATTTCCTCCGCGAATCTTTTTAATTCTCCTTCTTTCAGCTCATCCCGGAGCCGCGTTAACAACGACTCGTCTTCCGTAACAAACATGCCCTGTCCCCTCCGGCTTTCGACTATGCCCATTCTCTCCAGCTCCATATTCACTCTCTGGACCGTGTTGGGATTAACCCCGAACTGTACGGCAAGTTCCCGGACCGAGGGCAGCTTGCCTCCCGGCGGAAATTCCTTGCGGATAATTTGCCGGCATACCCGCTGAACCAGTTGCAGGTAAATCGGCTGCGAGCCCGAAAACTGTTCAGGCATGAACTTACACCTCCACTTTGCGATCCAAAAGCCAGGCCGGTATATACACGACGACAGCCAGATTGGCCAGTGTCCAAATCATTTCCCCCGAATAAAAAGGTTCGCCGTCCCAATCAAAGGCGTAGCCCCACTTGAACAAAAATTGATACACCGGGCTCATTTCAAATGTATATTCCACGAGCATGACCGCCCCGATCAGAACAATCGCCGCCAGCCAGCGCAGCCGGCCGACCCGGTTGCTTAGTGCCAAAGCCGTGAAGTACACCAGGACCGCCAAGGCGGCGATGAAAAATGCCATGAAGAAAAAGATAAAGGCTTCTTTAAGCCCCGAGCCGTGAAGCAGACCCGTGAAATAACTGACGTGTCCCGATAAATAAAACGGATCCTCTCCCGCACGTTCGATCAGCGTCATTTTCTCCACCTTGTACATCCACAGGAACATCGTAATCGAGACGAACAGACCGCCGATCATCTCCGTCAGCGCGGCCGCATATTTCGCCCCGATCAGCTTCCAGCCCGGCTGCGGCAGCTGGAACCAGAGCGGTGCCCGCTCCCGTTCTTTACCGAAACTGATCAGCAGGTAAACGGACGGAAGAAAAACATGCAGATAAATAATGCCCAGCCACAAGGGAGTGACAACCCCCGACTGGTAGCGGTAAGCCATAAACGTCATCAAAGCGATCATACCGACGGAAAAAGCCGCCCAGGTCTTTTGGGAGCCGGTCACGGCTGTCCGTAAGCCGATTTCTTTCCTGAATAAATTCCACCATGCGTTCAAAGTGTATTCCTCCTCGGTCAGTTCTTTGTGTTACTGTATTAATTAAATAGTACACTGGTACATGAAGCAGTGTCAAGACGTATTTTTCCTTTGTCGGCTGCCGTTTGAGGACCTATAAAAGTTAGAACTTACACCGGGATACCCGATCCGCTACGATAAGCCGTAGTGAATGGAGTTTTTGAGCAGAAAGGAGATTATCCGGAAATGACACCCCACCTGACGAGAATTGTGAAAAGAAAACTGCTGAGCGCTGCGATTTCTTCATTCTTGTTTGCCTTTTTTTTCGCTTGGTACACACGGCACGAACCTTTCTTCTATCACCCGTCCGCTGGAACCGTTCCAGGGGCTTTTTCCCGGTTTATGTCGGTCGGTTTTATCTACCTTGCCTACTCCGCTCCCGTTATTTATGTATACGGCACCTTTACGTCTCTGCTGAGCGACTTTATCGGCTTTTGCATCCTGCCTTACAGTAAGCTGCGGCTTGTAATATCGGGGATCATGCACGGAGTGTTCGGGCTGATTCTTTGCCCTGCCAGTCTGGCGGCGGCCGCTTTGTTTTTTGTTGCGGATATAACTCTGGCAGCCCGATTCCCCGGTCAAAAGAAATAACAAAAAGCAGCCGCAACGGGCTGCTTTTAGGGTCAGGCTTTTCGCCAGGTATGCGTTTTAACCGCGTAAACTATACACGTCCTGAATCAGATGGGCGGCTTCTTCCGGCGGAACGAATTCACTTCGTTAGCGAAAAAAATTCAGATGCCGACGACGGTTCAATAACGGACCACACGAAGCTTCCAGCACGCGGTGCTTGGCGTCACATAACGTGGTCAACCATATATGGCCCCCACTCCCCTGCCGCTTAGCGCGGAAGCTGGACGGTCATTTCCAGGTTGTCCAGGAAAGTGACCGGCGTCATCCGTTTGGTCAGCAGTTCCAGCGAAGCGTTCTTGCCGACCGCAGGGAATTCCAGCTCGTACTCGTAGATGCCGTCCTCAACGCTTTTCAGCTTCTTGCCCGACTCATCCAGTCTCTTGCCGTTCTCCACCAGCCAGATGCCAGTCGTTTGCATCGGTGCCGTTTCGCCTGCGGCCGCTACTCGCACAACGGTTTTGTCCTCGCTGAAGTCCACACCCGTGACGGAAATGCTGCCGATTTTCCCCTGGTCCACTTGGAGCGGATACATTCCCTTCAGGGGTGTTTTCACATCCGCTTTGTCCGAAAACATCGTCGTTGTATCATCATAATACCCGCCGATATAAGGCTTGATCGTCAGCTCCTGCGGCTGATCTTTCAATGCTTCAACCGCTTCCTCATGCCTCATGCCCAAAGCACCGTCCGGGAATGCGAACATCCCGCCGCTACTACTCTGTCTCTCATAAATCCATCCGCTGCTATCTATCACCAGGTAATCCATGTCCGTGATTTTGCGGTCGATTTCCGGGTCCAGGTCCGCCGGGTTAGCCGGTAATTTGCGGGAAATCATAAACTCCGTGCTGTTTTCGGTAGCGTTGAGGTATTCCAGATTAAACTCCACTCCGCCCCAGTATTTTTTCAAGGTAGGAGTCAATTGGAACGCGGATGTCGCGTCTGTGTCTTTAGCTGCGGCTGTTACCGCGGGCTGTGCATTAAGTTGTTGAGCGGCTACATACGGCCCTGCTGTTGTCAAAGTCCCTCCCAATACGATCGCGGCGCTTAATACGGCAAGTGTAGCTTTTTTCATGATTTCTTCCTCCTTTTCTGTAGCAGGACGGGATGATTGCACGGCTTCCAGGTTTGCGCTGCTGTGCTGCGTCCTACATACCTATAGGCGAGAAAAGAGAGGGGGTGGTTCAAAGATTTGGGAGATAAGTGCTGCCGGGTCATAACCAAAGAAGCGCTGAGAATCAGAATACTATAAAAAATAACCACTAACGAGGTTAGTCGCCTGTGGCCCATGTACTTAGTTCGTCCTTATAAATAACCCATTTTCACTTTTGTACAAGCATTGAATGTTTCTTTGTTACTGCAATAGACAGGGAAACTCAAATCAAAATTTCCGAGCACCACAAAACTTCCAAAAAAGAAATTCGAAAAGAAAACCTCTCTTGTCGATAAGCTTAGTATCAATTTTACGATAGAAATATCTCTAACTTTTATTAATGCATCTTCCGTGATACTATTTTTCATATTTAATACCAACTTGACCTCTTCTGAATCAAATTTTTTCTTTAATTCCCTATTATTAATGCTCTTAAAATTTCTAATGAAAATATGAAAGTCTGGGTATTCTCTGATGCACCTGAGTACAAATTCAATAAAGTTCTTTTCATATCTGATATTATGTCCTTCGTAACTAATTAACCTTAACGCTTCTTCTTCATCTAGAGCCTTATTGTATTTATCAAGAATCCCGACAACTAATTTGTTAGGATGATCAAGATTTTCAACATCCAATCTACCAAAAATGCTAATTACTTTTTCAATTTCATCACTAGAAGCATATTCTATGGCTTCCAATAAATCACCTCATTTTCTTAGGGTATCAGCAGCTTGGTCAAGAATTTTCAGGAGGATCAATCTCCAAGGGTTTGAACTTTCAATTCTTTTGATCTAGTTTTGTTAATATCTCTTCCTCGGTAAAGTATTGGATGTTATCGTATTCCCAATTTAAATGACGATTAATAGCTCTTACCGCCTCTTCCCAAGTGGGACGAATACAATCTTTGAGTATTTTTCTTATTTCAGTTTCCACCAAGTCTAACTCAAAATTTTGAACAATGAATGTTGCTCGACTGAGCCACTATCATCTTCTTCTGCAATATAAGCTGTCCCCCTTAATTTTGAGCCTTTTAAATCATCTTGGATTTCAATAATATCGATACCTTTAAGTACAGGTATTACCAATGATAACTCCCCCCTTTAACAACTACCTAAGATCTCAAGAGCCTCTTGCAATTCCTCATCTGCGATCGTGTTACTAAGGTTTGCTTGTAATTTAGTCCTGCAATTATGTTTTAATGCTGCAGACATATTTTTAACGTTAATTCTTAAGAGTGAAATCGATTGCCATCTCACCTCAAAATTACCTTCGATCAATAACTCCGTTATTAACTCTCCGTAATCAGAGCAATCAAAACTTTCTAGAGCATAGAGTAAGGTTCCTCTAGAGTTTTGTGTTTTAGGGCTTTTAAGCAAGCTGATTATAGGAACGACGGCATCATCACAACCTATATCAGAAAGTGCTATAGCAATTGTATTTCTTAGCTGATTACTTTCCGTATCCAATAAGGTGTTTATGAGTATAGGAACAGCTTCTATTAATTTGGAGTCTCCTATTTTTTCAACAATAGAACTGGCTTCTTCTATGTTATTTTTGCTGACTTCTTCTTTTAATGAATCGATTATTTCCACTTTTCATTTCCCTCCAGAATTACAATTTTTTCATACAACGGCTGTTATTTATTAACTTTTTCTCATGGAGTTTTTAAAAATAATGCACTATATCTCTCTTTATATTCAAATGTTGTTTGCGAACTTGATTGTTAACTGTCATTCTGCCAAGAAGTATTTAACTCTTTCTTGCTCTAAGAATTCTTTCCAACGGTTATATAAGTACGCAGTGTTTAATTTCACCAGACTTGTAATTGTTCGCTTTGAAGGCATATATCGAACAAATTCAGAAATTTTTTCTGGATAGTTGAAATCTGCATATATATTTTCGACCATTTCAAGAGGGTCTAAATAAAGTTCCTTGTGCTCAAAGATCCAATTCAAAAGCAGAAATAGAAATTTATCTCGTGAACTGCTACCATCCTGTTCATAAATTTGATTTAATAACTCATCAATATACCAGAAATTTGATTCTTCATTGGTTAAACAAGCTAACTCTAAGACTTTCTGATGTGTCTTTTCTTTTTCTTTTCCAACAATATTAATAGCATGTTCTACTGCTGCCTCTCGAGACATATACCCTTGTTCAACTGCAAATAAAAGATCGCTCCAGGTTAGATTAATTAGATTTGTAACGTAATCATAAGGGAGTGAGATATTTAGTGAATTCATTTTATTAGCCTCTTTCATTACAGGTTTATAGCTTTTTGATTTGGAATTCCATTTATTTTACCGTCTTCAATAAATCTCTGATGAGGTACTGTACCACCAGGATTTATATATATTCGTATACACCACTCTTTCCATTCAACTTACCATAGCGAGAACCCTAATAACTATTTTATTGTATTTTATTTCCCCCGAAGCAAATTTCGATGGTCTCCAAATTACATCGTTACAGGCTACAGGCCTTCTATACAAAAAAAAGCCGTACCAAAATCATCTGCGATGAATTTCGGTACAGCTCTTTTTCTTTGTGCCACTTGCTCAATTTCTAGCGGGGAAGCTTCTCTATTTTGCCGGTATCACGAAATACGCACCTGAAATATACGTGCTTTCGATATAGCCGATAGAGAGATATACGCCCTGTTTCTCGGCTGCAGCGGCAATCGGGTTGAAATGGAAGGTGGCTGTTTTGGTCGCCGGGTCATAGTCTGTTTTGGTAATTTCAAGTTCTTTGTATTGGGACGGATCCTGCAAATCCTCCTGAGCGATGGAGATCGAATCAATGTCCGCTCTGAATTTCCCGCCGTAGCCGTCGTCCTCCACCTTCGGCTCTTCGAAGAAAACGAATTGAACCGTACCGTTGGAAGCTAGAACGCTTTTAATATTTCCCTGGCTGGCGTGAACGGTTTTGGAACCTACGACGGATTGGTCGGATGCCAGCTTGGCGACGACCTTGAAATCCTCAATCCAGGAATACCAGCCGACATTAAGCTTGCCCGTAGCCGGGTCGATTGTAATGCCGTATGAAGAGCCTTCCTCGTCATTCCATCTCTGGTGATCGTTTGCGAATTCCAGGCTCCAGACGACCTTGGCGTCTTTGACGGCCTCGCCGTTTTTGTTTTTGACGGCCGCTTCAAAAGAAATGCTTTGGGCCGACTCATCCGTCAGTTTCACGGAATCCGGGCCGGTGATGGCAATGGTGCCCTCGGCTAGCTGAGCCGTCTCCTCCGGACCTGGTCCCGTGGTCTCCGTCGGAGCTGTCGTTTCACCGGCTGCCCGCTGCAGCGTGACGATCGTTTCGGCGCGGGTGATCGGCGCATCGGGCTTGAAGGAACGGTCCGCATAGCCGCTCATCACGCCGGAGCTGACTACGGCCGCAATGGCCGAGCTTCCCCACGACGCGATGGCGGACTGATCGCGGAAAGCCGCGGCTGTTTCGCTCTGAGCCGCTGTCTTGTTCAGCAGCCGGGCGACAATCACGGCCGCCTCCTGCCGGGAAATCGAAGCGTTGGGACGGAAGCTGCCGTCCGGGTATCCTTCGATATATTTGGCCTGGACCGCTTTGGCGACTTCGCCGTACATCCAGTCGGAGGCTGCGACGTCTTTGAAGGATGCCGTGCCCTGCGCTTCCAGCTTGAACGAACGGTTAACCAGCGAAACGAACTCCGCGCGGGTTACCGCCTTATCCGGCTTCAACGTGCCGTCTGCGTAACCCTGTATGTATCCTTTGTCTACCCACTGCTTTGTCTGCTGCTCGGCCCAGTGACCCGAGATATCGCTTGCCGCGGACGCAGAAGCGGCCCAGGATAGTTGAGCGGGCGCCATCACGGTGCATGCGAGCAGCGTGACCGCCATTTTTTTGCGTAACCCTTTACTTGTTTTCATTCGATGATGCTCCTCTCTGAGTGTAGTCTCCTAATCATTCGACCGCCTTCCACAATTTACCTTCATTTCGTGCCTATATTATGATTCTTTAGACCTATAAAAAAAATAAATAAAATCTTATTATTTTCATCCGTTAATAAAATGAATGATTTCTTACATAATCTTATTAAATAATTTCGTATACATCGTTTTAAACGGCGGAAAAAAAGCCGGTTATCCATCCGGATAACCAGCTTCATTCTCCAAACCTATTCCTCCGGCACCGCATCCAGCCCAAAAATATACTGCTGAATAGCCTGCGCCACGCCGTCCTCGCCGTTCGTGCCGGTGACGGCATCCGCCGCCTCTTTCAGCTCCGCGTCGGCATTGCCCATCGCGATGCCCAGGCCGGCGGCCTGGATGAGCATCCGGTCGTTATGATGATCGCCGATGGCCATAACCTCGTGCATGCCGACCCCAAGCAGCTCGCATACTTTGCGTACGCCCGATTCTTTCGTCACTCCAAGGGCGGAGATTTCCATGTTCGTATCGGCAGAGCGGGTCACTTCAAGCATGCCCATCTGCCGCACCTGCTCGCGAAGCCCCGCAATGGTGGGCAGATCGTGATGGCCCATGCCGAATTTCATCCAGTCCCGGTCGAACATTTCCTCCGTCCACTCTTCCCGGTTCGTCAAGCTTTCCACACTGTAGCCCCAGTACCAGGCGTCCGCCCCGACCGCCAGCTTATGCAGCTCGCGGATTTGCTGCCGGGACAAATAGTGGCGCTCCCACAACCGGCCCGGTCCTTTCCAGATCTCGGCCCCGTTGAGCAGCACCATGGGCACATCCAGCCGGAGCTCGTCCCAATACGATTTGGCAGTCTGGATGCCCCGTCCCGTCGAGAAAATAACGGTGACGCCAGCCTCCGTCGCGCGCCGGATCCATATCCGATTCACCTCGGATATGCGTTTGTCATCGGTCAGCGTGGTACCGTCCAGGTCCAGCGCGACCAGTTTGTAAGCCGACATGCCGCAAGCCCCCCTATTCCACGGAATACCTGCCGTGTTCGTTTAATGCAACCGGCTCGCCCCGGCGGACGGATTCGTAAGCCGCTGCGGCTACGGCGGCGGAACGGAGACCGTCCCTGCCGGTAACCGGCACTTCTTTGCCCTCCCGGACGGAGACGATAAAAGCCTCGACCATAGTACGGTTCATATTCTCGCCCCAGTGGCTCCACCGGGCTTTGTCCGCTCCGTCGCTGTACACTTCGTTCTTCTGGCCGAAAGCATCGACGGAGAGCATGCCTTCGGTCCCGACGATTTCCAGGGTGACGTCTCCCCAGTAAGGGAACGAACGGGTACGGGACCAGCTTGTGTCGATCGACGCGAAGACCCCGCTCTCGAACTTCACGTGCAGGAAGCCCGTGTCCTCCACCGGAATATCGTGAAACAGCGTAGCCGTTTCCGCATAAACCTCCGTCACGTGGCTGCCCAGCATCCAGTGCAGAAGGTCCAGTACATGGACGGAGTGGTCCAGCAGCGCTCCGCCGCCGGAGAGCGCCGGGTCGACGAACCAGCCGCCCGGCATCGTGCCGCGGTTGGTTCCTTTGACGGCCAAGATATCGCCGATTTCACCGCGGTCCACAGCCGTTTTGGCCTGAATGACCGCAGGGAGAAACCGGCACGGAAAGGCCGTCATCAAGCGGACGCCGCTTTCTTCGCAGGCTTGAATCATCCGCTCCATTTCGTCCACATTCAGGCCCAGCGGCTTCTCGCAAAGCACGTGCTTGCCCGCGCGGGCGGCCGCAACGGTCATCTCCGCATGACGGATATTCTCCGAGCAGATGACCACGGCATCGCAGTCGTCCGCCAGCAGCTCCCGGTAGTCGGCGTAATAGCGGATGCCAGGGGCTTCCTCCAGGTACTCCCGGACCCTCGCTTCGCTCTCATCCGCTATGGCCGTCACTTGTACGCCCGGTATGTTGTGAAGCAGGCGGTAAATCCCCGCCGCATGCCCGTGCGCAAAGCTGATCATCCCGATGTTAACGGTAGACATGCCGATTTTCCCCCTCCCGTGCGTTTATATCCTTCAGCTTGACCGGCCGCCCCGTACGTGCGGATTCGATCACGGCCAGACTGGTCCGCAGGGCGCTGCATGCGTCTTCGACCGTTACTTCAGGCTCTCGTCCGGTCCGCACGCAATCGGCGAAATGGGCCAGCTCCAGGTAATACGGATTGTATGTCGACGGGCTTTTCGGTACCGGAACAGCCGCCGCCACGCCTGACCCGGACGCCGTTTCCTTCGCTTTAAACACGCGGAGCGACACGGCATTCTCACTGTTGAAGCGGAGCACACCGCCGGTTCCCGCCAATTCCACACCTGTCGTAAAAGGACCAGGGAATCCCCAGTACGCTTCCAGGTGGGCGATCTCCCCGCCGCCGAAACGCAATGTCGCCAGCGCGTAATCGGTATTTCCTTCCCTCCGGTTCATCGCATACACCGATACGGCTCTGCCGAAAAGGCTCTGCGCGAAGTCGATATCGTGAATCATCAAATCGAGAATGACGCCTCCGCTTTTATCGCTGTTCGCATACCAGGGCTTCGCCAAACCGGGATTAGCCCCCATGCGCTTCGCGTGCAGAACCGCCGGGGTCCCGATCGTCCCTTCGGCGGCCTTGCGCCGGATATCCGCATAGCTCGGGAAGAAGCGGACGACGTGGCCGATAAACAAGCGGACGCCCTGCTTCTTGCATTCGGCGGCCGCTTCCTCCGCCTCGTCCGCCGACAGGGCGATCGGCTTCTCGCAGATCACATGCCTGCCGGTACGGGCCGCCTTGAAAATAAACTCTTTATGCAGATGGGTAGGCAGGCAGATATCCACGATATCCGGATCCGCCTCCCCGATCATCCGGTCGAAATCTTCGTAAGCCTCCGTCTCCAGTCTGCCTGCCAGACTGCGCACCGCCCCTTCCTGCGCGTCGCACACGCCGGCAAGCCGGATACCGGGCATTCTTTTCCACTCGGCCGCATGAGTACGTCCCATTGTCCCGCAGCCTATTACAGCGACTTTCACCTGACACTCCCCCAATTCCACGCGCATCGGATCCCTCTGTTTCCATGAGTTCCGCACGTAAGCATACTTTCTATATCCAACATCTGTTTAACCGGCAAGCCCCCGTCTTCAGCCGGAGAGCTATCCTTTGACCGCCCCGAGCGTAGCTCCCTGCATAATGAGTCTCTGGAAGAGAATGAACACAATCACGGAAGGCACCATCGCGATCGTCACCCCGGCGAACAGGGTTACCCAGTCGGCCGTATATTCCATCATCTTGTTCGCCTGGTACATTTGTACGGCGATCGTATATTTTTCCGGATCGCTCAAGTAAATGAACGGACCCATGAAGTTGTTGTAGTACCCGAGAAACTTGAAGATCGCGACCGTCACGATCCCCGGCGTGGACAGCGGCACAATAATGCGCAGGAACACTTGAAAAATCGAAGCGCCGTCCATATTCGCGCTTTCTTCCAGATCTTTGGGCAGCGATTTCATAAATCCGCCCAGCAGCATCAGGTAGAAGACGCTCTCCCCCAGGGCGGATAACAGGATAAGCCCCGTCAGGCTGTTGGTCAGGTGCAGCTCCCGCATGATGACATATTGCGGTACGAGCGCATTGATGCCGGGCAGGAACAAAGACAGCATGATCAGTCCCCAGATCACCTGACGGCCCTTAAATTCCAGCCGGGTCAGCGCGTACGCGTTGAGCGTCGTAAAAATAAGGCTGACTACCAGGCTTCCGCCGACATAATAGAGCGTATTCAGCAAGGACTTGCCGAAGCCGTACTCCGTCCAGGCCGTCTTGTAATTCGACCATTCCAGCTTGGACGGAAGACTCCAGATATTTTGAAAAAATTCGGGATTGCTTTTGAGCGACTCGTAGAACACCCAGCACAGCGGGAAAATAATCGTCAGCGCCCAGGCGTACAAGCAGAGGCGCCAAACCACATCCATAAACGTCCGTTTTTCTTTCACTGCAATCCGCTCCCTGTCCGTAGGTAATGACTAGTATTCGACGCCCCGGTTCGGCAAAAATTTGTCCATCAGCAGCTTGGCCGTCACCAGGATCACAAAGAGAATCATGCCTACCGACGAGGCGTATCCGTAGTTGATGTACTCCTTGCCGAAAGCGAGGTTGAACATATACAGGCCGATTACATCCGTCGATCCGGAAGGGCCCCCGTTGGTCATGATAAGAATAAGCTCGAACGTCTTCAGCGTACTGACGACCAGGAACAGCACGCTCACCCGGACCACCGGCATAATGAGGGGCAGCGTGATTTTAAACAGGCGGGTCATGTGACCGGCGCCTTCGAGAATAGCCGACTCGTACAAGGATTTCGGAATCGCGGTCATCGCATTGACGAAAATAATGACATAGAGGCCGACGCCGCCCCAGACCCACGGAGGGATCAGGGCCCACAAGGCCGTATTTTCACTGCCCAGCCAGTAGAAATTTTTCAAGTCGATCCCGAGCAGTCCCAGTGCGCCGTTTAGAAGGCCGTAGGTTCCGTCGTAAATAAACGCCCACAGCAGAGCGACGACCACAATGGACAGGACGTTCGGAAAGAAAAATAAAATTTTCAGCAGTTTATTTTCTCTGTAAGTCTTATAGGTGACCAGATAAGCAAGGACAAGAGAGATCAGGACGACAAGAGCAGGCACCGTCAGCATGAAGATCACATTGTGGCGCAGCGCCCGCCAGACGTATTCATCCTGCAAGGCCGTCACGAAATTTTTCAAGCCGACGAACTCCGGTTCTTTCAGCCCGTCCCAGTCCAGCAGTGCATAATATACGGACAGAACATTGGGAAACAATGTAAAAAGAAGATAACCTCCAAACGGCGGCACGATGGCAAGGATGAGAAAAATCCATTTCTGCGTTTTCGCTTTATCCAGCCCCGTCCGGCTGATGAAGCTTCGCGGCGCTTTTACGGCTATTGGGTCCGACAAGGGAAGTCAACTCCTCTCAGGAAAATGAAAGCGAAGAGGGTTCCCTCCCCGCTTGATGGCTTTTTTATTTCTTCTGTGCGGCGACCGCTTTCTGAAGTAAAGCTTCCGCTTCCTCCAGGATCGGTTTCGGATCCTGCTTGCCCAACACGATTTTGACGGTGGCTTCTTCGACGATCTTGACCGCTTTGGCGAGGTTCGGGTCCGAAATGCTGACCGTTCTGTGCGCTTTATAGGCACGCGCGTCGTTTTCCTTGATATAGTTCAGAATCGCCTGCGCCGAGCTTGAAAGTTTGAGCACTTTCGACGAATCATCCGTCAAGTCTTTGCGCATCGGCAGGGCGCCGGATTTCTCCGCCGCAAACTGCTGATTTTCCAACGTAAGCAGCCAGAGAGCAAATTCCTTGGACCATTTCTTGTTCAGATCGGGCTTGCCGCTCCACAGATAGAGGAAGTTGGTAATTCCGCTTCGCACCCAGAGCTTCTGATCCGCTTTGTCCCGGAACGGCACGGCCATGTAGCCCCATTTGAAATCGGCCGGAGTCGTTTTCTTCATTTCATTCTCCACGTGGCTGCCGGTCGACACCATCGCGGCCTGCCCTTGAATCACCTGCATTTGGGACTGGGTATGCGTAAGCGCCGGAAGCCCTTCCGGGAAATAGCCCTGCTTGCCGAGTTCGTAGAGCCGGTTCCAATGCTCAATGCTCTCTTCGCTCAAGTATTGGGGGCCTGTGTAAGTTTTGTAGTTCTCGATAAATTTGTCCGCGCCGCCTTTCATATCGGCCAGTTCAAACATTTTCGCCGGTCCGAAGGCCCAGTCGTAATAGTTCGGGTGAACGCCCGGGAACGTAATCGGGGCGATTCCCGTCGCCTTGATGTCGGCCAGAAGCTTGGTAAACTCCGACCATGTTTTCGGATTCTGGTTCCAGCCGTTTTTTTCGAATAACGTTTTGTTGTAAAACAGCCCTCCGAAAGAGCTCGAAGACGCAAACTCGTACACTTTCCCGTTCACCCGCGTGAACGACTCGTACATGCCCGGCAGAATGAGCTCCTTAACGGTTTTGTCCGGCGCGTCCGGCAGCTTCTTGTCGAAGAGTTCATCCCAGGGCTCCAGCTTCCCGGCTTCGGCGAGAGACACGATTCCCTGCGCTCCGGCCGGGGGTGTGGTGTTGAAAATATCAAACATATCGGCATCGTTATTGGCCGAAACCTTCGTCTGAATCATATTTTTCATGTCTGCCGATGCGGTGACATCGAAGGATACGTTCGGGTACTTCTCCTTGAAGGACTTCACGGCGTAATCAAACCATTCCCGGCCGTAGCCTCCCATAAAAAAGCCCACTTTAAGCGTTACTTTCTCATTCTTAGGGAGCCCGTTCTCGTATACTTCTCCCGATGATTGGGGACTCGCCTGCCCCCCCTCATTTTTCGGATCGGAACCGCCCGCACAACCCGCAAGCAGCGAACCCGACAACACCACTGCCAAGCTTAAAGATGTAAGCCTTTTCATGTTTGGTCTCATTTTTGAAACCCCTTTCATGTTTGCTAAAATGGTTTGGATCCGATGGGGAAAACCGGAAAATTGTTGGAAGCGGGGATCGGCGAATTGTTTTCCGATTTACGCATCCTGTGGTATAATAATAAATAAATCAATTTTATTAATTAATATCGTACCTTGTTTTTCCGGAGGATTCAATACAAATATTTAGAAAAAACACGGTTTTTCTTTTAAAGATTTGTAAAACGATTCGTCCCTATTCCCAATAAACTGGCGAAAATGGTGAAACTTCAATGTTCTTCCAGATTTCCTTCCCTCGTCTATTCGGGAATGGTAAACTAAGGGATAACATCCATTTCGTCTTCGTTTTAAGAAAGAGGTTATTCTATGTCCACTTCCAAGCATGCGAGCCATACGCTGCTTAAATCCATTAACCAGCAGAAGGTGCTGCATCTTATTTATTCCGATTCCCCGATCTCTCGCGTGGAACTTGCCCAGAAGACGGGATTGAGCCAGCAGACGGTGACGAACATCGTGAACCGCCTGCTGGAAGACGAAGTCATCCTGGAAGGGGAGCCCCAGTCGCTCGAAAGCGGCAGCGGCCGCAAGCGCGTCCCTCTCCTGCTTAACGGCTCGCGCTTCTCCGCCATCGGCATCGAGCTGTCCGGCACCTACGCCAGAGGAGCGGCTTACAACCTGCGCAAAGAGCGCCTGGCGGAAGCGGAAATGCGCGCGGACTCGTACGAGACGGAGGAGGATATGCTGCGGGTGATCCGCCAAGTGATCGGCGCTCTCATCAAGGAGATCCCCGAACCGGACGGGATCAAGGGCATCTCCTTCAGCGTGCACGGACTGGTCGATTCCAGCGAGGGCATCCTTCTCCGTTCCCCCGGCATGGGCTGGAAGCGGGTTCCTCTTGGCCGGATACTGGAAGAAAAATACGGGCTGCCCGTTTACCTGGAGAATGACACCAATCTCCTCGCGCTGAACGAGAATATAAGCGGCCGCCTCGTCTCCTCCCGGAACAATGTCACGCTCAAGCTCGGCAGAGGCATCGGAGGCGCCATTTTCGTGGACAAGATGCTCGTCACAGGCTCCGGCTCCGTAGCGGGCGAGCTCGGCCATTACAAAGCGTTCCTGCCTCCGCACCTTCACGACTGCTACTGCGGCGGCAAAGGATGCCTGACTACGCTGGCTTCCTCCCACGGCCTTAAGAGAACGCTCGGCTTAACCGTCGACCAGTTCAGCAGCGCTCTCCTCGCGGGAGAGCCTCAAGCCGTGGAACTGCGTGAGGCAGTCAAGACGGCCATCGTTTCCGCCCTGTCCAACATCGTTACGATGCTGAACCCGGATCATATCGCGCTGACAGGCACGATGCTGCCGGTATTCGGCGATTCGTTCCTGGACGAGCTAAAGGACCGTGTTCTCGCCAACGTGCCCCAGACGTGCCGGGATCTCGAATTCGTCCACCTCAGGACAACCGAGGAAGATACCGTTCTAGCCATCGAGCGAGTCCTCCAGAACCTGTTCAAGATCCCCTTGGACAGCTTGTCTTTATAAAACGGAAAGCCCCCGGAAGCGAGTTTATACACGCTTTCGGGGGCTTTTTTTTGTGTCCGGCCGTGCGGCTAATCGGCCCGCCGCCTTTCGGCCGGTCCGGTCAATCCGTGCGGCTAATGCCGATTGACCTCCTACGCCGCCTAGACGGCCGCTTTCCGCACCGCGTGAGGCTCCCGGTGCGCGGTGCTTGGCGTCACATGACGGCGGCTAGCCACATTTATTCCGCCGCCCAGACACGCAGCAGCGCCTGTGCTTTCAGGTGCAGCCACTGCCGGGCTTCCGGAGCGGCCGCATCCTGATGGGCTTTGCTGCCGAGATGCTTCAGAAAGTCTTCTATTTTCTTGGATGCCTGGCCGCTCTGGCCTTTCTGCAAATGACCGGCCGCCTGCTTCAGCGCGTTGTCTAGCTGGTTCGTCAAAGGCGAAGTGACCTGACCGGCCGCGATAAAACGCTGCAAGCCGGCCTGCAGAGCGGGCAGGTCCATGCTTGTCGTGAACGTGACCGGCAGGCTCATGTCCGAGACGACTCCCGACTCGTGCACGGCCCGGACGGTGAACGTATACGCCGTATCCGGCTCCAGGCCGGTAAATGCGTATACGGAGCCAGCCACGGTCGCCGCCAAGCCCTGCGGACCGTATACCTCGTAAGTGACGGACGACGAATCGCCGGGCGCCGCCACAGGATTCCAGCTGATCCGCGCGGAATCGGCCGTCACGCCGGAAACCTTCACTTCCTGCGGAGCGGACAGGGCAAGGCGGGTACGGAAGGTGCCGATATCCGAATAGGTCCGGCCTCCGAAGGCATCCTCCGCGGTCGCATACCACTGGTAGACGGTATTCCCGTTCAGAGGGCCCCAGACGGTTTTTGCCGTCGAACCGCTGCTAGCCTCGACCTCTCCGATTAGTTCATCCGAATATACGTTTACTTCGAGCTTATCCGTGGCCACCCGCTTCGTCATCGGTTTCAAATCCATCGACAGCTTGAATTCATCCTTGGCCGGGTCGTAATAATTATAATCGTCCAGATAAGGAGAATACGTGTTCACGTAGACAGTGTCGGTGCTTGTGTCGAAATGCATCAGCTTGAGGTATCCGTCGCCTCCGTTCGGGATTCCCTGATAGTCGTTGAGTATCTGGTACACTTTGCGGTCCGGCGTACCGTCTTTATCGTCGTCAAGCTGATCCGTACGCAGGGCGCTGCCCGTAAAATGCCCGCTCATGACCATTTTCACATTCGGATTCGGCACCACCACGTTCTCGTAAATCCGGTTGCCGGTCGCCGAGCGGTTTCCGTTGTTCTGCAGATATTCGTGCACCACGATGATCGCTTTGCGGTCCGGATGCTCCTTGAGCACCCCGTTCATCCAGGCGAAATCCTCGTCGCTCATATCCCAGCCCATGTAGACGAAAATAAAGTCGTTGCCTTCCGCAGAAATGAGGTCGTAATGGCCCCGGTTGTCTTTATAAGAACCGCCGTAATAAGGCTTGTCCTTAAACCGGTTTTCCCCGAAGTATTTCGAAAATTCCGAGTAATCCGGCTCCGAATTGGCCCCTCCGTCAAACACGTCATGGTTGCCTGCGGCCACCCCGTAAGGGATGTTCGCCTCGTCCAGCACGTTCATGAACTTGTCCACCCGTTCCCACTGCCCTTTAATCCCGGCGGAATTGACGATATCTCCTACCTGCATCACGTATTTGATGTTCATGTCATCCTTGGCCCCGCGAATAAAATTCACCTGGGATTCGAAGTACTGGGGTAAAATTTCCGCATAAATTTGCGTATCCGGCATGGACACGAATGTAAAATCATACTGGTCCCGGCGGGGGATTTCATCCTGAATCATCGCCTGTACCTTACCGTTCCGCGCATAAGGAAAAGCGTCTGCCGCTGCGGAAAGTGTAAAATCCTCTTCGGACGGGGCGACCATCGAAGCAAGGGAATCCCACTTCTCCGTCCCGTAGTTCCACGCGTAAAGGCTGACCTTTCGCCCTTTCAGGCTGTGGCCTTCCCAGTTCAGCTCGATCCGGTCGCCGGCGCCGGTTTCCCCGCCGACCTCCACCTCGAACCGCTGGTAAGGGAACTGGCCGTCGGAGTCGGTCGTCACGTAACGGTCGTCGGACGTTCCCGCCGAAGCCATGTCCTCCGGGGAGAACGGCGTCTCTCCCGGTAAGGATAACGCCGCCGGAGGCTCTATGTCCGCAGCGTGCGAATAGGCCGTCATCCCGGGATCGCCCGCCGTAATCCGCTTTCCTTTAAAGAACTTCACGTTCAGCGGATCGCCTGTCGGATCGGAGACCGATACTTCCAGCGAAACGTTCCCGTCCGCATCCTGCGTCCCCTCCGCCGGAGACAAGAGGACCGGCTTATGCGGCAGTTCTTCGAGTGTCGTGAACTTGACGGTCTTCTCCGTCGTCTTGCCGCCTGCGTCGGCCGCCTTGAGAAGAAGCGTGTGTCCGCCCGGCGGCAGCGAAGCCGATGAAGCCGCGTACGGTACCCGGATGAGCTTGCCGTCCAGCTTGACTTCAAAGGACTTCACACCGGAAGCCGCGTCAGAGGCGCTTGCTCGGATGTCGAACGGTCCTTTATAAGATTTTCCTTCCTCTATGTTCGTTGTAAGGACAGGCCCCTGGTTATCCACCGTCACATCGGCCGAAGCCTTACTTCCGTCCGGAAGTTTCACTTCCACCTTATGGGCGCCGTCGGCCGAAGCGGCCGTGTCCCAGCGGTAGGAGATGCCTTTCCAGTAAGACTCCGGAACAGCGAAATTAAACGTGACGACCGGCAGGAAACGCCCGTTGTCCCCCATATCCAAGATCGTAGCCGGATTGGCGTATTTGGGGTCTTTAACGACCGTGCCGTCGGCAAGAACAAGCCGGACGTTGCGGATATTAAAATCGTCCAGTCCCGTTTCGGGCTTGTCCTCGTAATAAGGGCGGTTGACGGAACCGGCGCGGATGGCGATCGGGTTGGCCTGTCCGTATTTGAAAAGCTCGGGACGGACGGGCACGACCATCGTTTTGTAATCCTGTGTCCCGAAAGGAATGAGATAGAGCGTATCCGCCCCCATCGTCACGACGTTCTGCCCTTTGTCTATATCGTCCGCCTCGAATACGAAATAGGCGGTTTTCTCCAGCGCCTTGGCCGTCGGCGAAACCGCCTGACCGTCGACGGTCAGCGTCATCGGCCCGACCGCCGCGGCCGAAGAGCCGATCAAGACACGGCTTCCCGACAGAGTCTCCCCGTCGCGCACATTGAGCGCCGGACTTTTCTCGCTCCCGGCAAGACTAAGGGTACGAGGCGCGGTAGCCGCCGTGTTGAAGGTGTCGGAAGCCTCGAAATAATACTGCAGAGACGGGCTGCCGAACCATTCCATCATTTCAACGGAATACCGGAACTTGCCGTCCTTTCCCGGGGGAATCGCGACCTTTTTATAATCCGCGGTCTTGTTGGACTTGTAATAGAGATTGACCGACGCCAGCAGCCGGTCGTCTTCCGCTTCGGCTGTCAGCTCAATAGGACTGATCAGATCTATTCCGGACGTATCGGTGACGTCCCTTACGGTCGGTGCCACGGGATCGGCAGCGATGCGGACAGGCTCCGCGGGAACATGGGCGGGATCGAACGTACCCGGGGTCGCTTTCTGTTGGAGAACGCTTAGTTTCTTCATATCCAGGCTTCCCGCATCGGGCGTGCCGTACTCGATACTCATATCCGCCGCGGTTTCCAGGACGCCCTGGTTATAGCTGGCCCGTACGATGTCCCGGCCCGTGTTGGTCGCGACGACGATCGTTCGTTCCCGCAAATTGTTCAGTCCACCGGGAATACGAACGATATCTTTGTTTTCCGTGAGGGAGGTCTTGAAGTGTGCGTTGAAATCCGCTACGGTTTTTGTTTCCCCGGCAGGTGTGACGGCCCAGAAAACGATCGCTTTCCCAGGCGGGATCACAATCTGCTGATCCGTATAAGGGCGCCAGAACAAGTCTTTTCCCGGTTCGCCCGGATACCGGTACAGAATCGAATAATCTTTGAAATCAACCGGCTGATCGCTGTTGTTGTACACTTCCAGATACTCGTACGGATCTTCTCCCGCCTCTGTATCCCCTCCCGAATCGGGCACGATTTCCGTAATCAGCATTCGGGGCGCGGCAGACGCTGCGGCAGATGAAACAGCGGCAGGCGTTCCCGCTTCTTCTGCGGCCGCGGGACGGACAAAGGCAAGCGATGAACCCGCCGCCAACTGGATGGCCATGAAACAGGTGAAGCAGCTGGTAAACAGTTTCTTGTTCACTTTTCAACTCATCTCCTTTTTTTCTACTGGCAGAATACAACCACAGTTACACGCTTCTTCTCCACAATTAATTTATATATCTATTGGATTTATTAATTTCATTTACTGTATTCGTCATCTTCCGGAGTATTCCTCTATTAATCTTTTGTAAAATAAAAAAAGAATTCACAGAACCTGCGCGGTCCCATGAACCCTATGAATTCTTGTCTTTCCTGACTTTTCAAACTCTTGAACTTCGCAAATCCCGATGCGCTCTCAAAACTTCCTGTACTGCGTCCAGCTTAAATAGCGGTCAATGAACGGTAAGCCTCCCCCGCATCCAGCCATTGCTCCGTATCCTCACAGGACTTGCTTGAACAGATGAAACCGCCGAATGCTTGAAAACGCTCTGATCCTTTCAGATAAGCCGCTTTCTTTTTTCGGAAACTTAAGGAGGAGAAGGCGCATGACACTTGAACAGGCGCATGGTGCCGCAATTTGTACTCTTCATTGGTTAACCTTGGAGGCTGCTTTCGTTCCACTTGTGACGCTCTTTCCGCCGGAGTCAGCGGATTAGGTTTCATCTTTACAAAGGCCTTAATCTCGCAAGAAGTGAATTGAGGGATTCAAAAGTGCATTTCATCCAAAAATGATCTATACAAAGTTCAAAAATGATATCATGCTTAGATAGGGTCCCAGAATAAGGGAATGGAACTGAGGGGTGCATCTTATGTACAGAGTAGCCATTTGCGACGATGAGGAAAAACAAAGAGAGCTTGTTAAAAACATCCTGATCGCTTTGTCGATAAAATCCAACATACAATTTGAAATCGAATTATTCAGCTCGGGCGAGCAGCTCTCAGCCTATTATGAGCGCCAGGAAACCCCGTTCCATATTTTGTTGTTGGATGTTGAAATGGGCGGGATTAACGGCATTCAAACCGCCCGAAGAATAAGAGAGTTAAATAACCTGGATGAACAAATTATTTTTCTGACCGGCTACCCCGAATATATGGTCGAAAGTTTTGACGTCATGACATTCCAGTATTTGATCAAACCCGTCGCCCCCATGGTCCTGGAAGAGAAAATCATCAAGCTGTGCCAATACTTTCAAGCCCTTGATAAAAAATTTATGGTCATCAAGTCGGCCTATGACGAAGTCGTTATCAAATACGATGACCTCATTAGCATCGAGGCTGCCAAAAGCTTAACCATAAAAAGCAAGCTGCATTTTACGACCGTTAATCAAACCTATGAAAGCAAAGGAACGATTTCAGATTATGCCCTTGCCTTAAAAGATCACAAATTTCTGCAAATCCACCGATCCATTATTATTAACCTGCTCCATGTGAGGAAGTTTGCCCAGGGAGTTGTTCTCATGTCCAATGGCATGGAATTACCCATAGGCCGTTCTAAAGTTAAAGAGGTTAAAGATGTATACACCAAATTTATGATTATGAAGGTCGATGGCTATGATTCAAACTAATTTGCCCATTTTCTTTAGCATGGTAGTTGTAATGGCCGTCCAAATTAATTTTTTCTTCAACTCGGTTTTCGATAAAACCACGCACAAACGCAACCGTATCATTTACTTTCTTATCTTCGGGCTGCTCGATTACCTGTACCTCGTTACTTCCTTATCGCCTGCGTTATCTTCGATTGTATCCTTGCTTCTCATATTTACTATTGCGCACTCTTATCAAGTGGAATTTAGAATGAAAATCATTTTTTCCCTGCTTTACGGCGTTTTGATGTCTATCTCTAATACGATCTCCCTTTATATTTTATATACGCTGGATAACGTTGAATTTGACACCCTTGACCTTGTAACTCAGCCCGCCGCTCAAATTCCCTACACGAAGCTTATTTTCCTCAGCTGCATGATCATGTTCGTCGTCATTCAGATTATACGACTCATTGCCAAACGCAGAAGCTTCTCTTTGCCTTATCGATACTACGTCCTATTCTTGGTAATTCCGCTCCTAAGTTTCTATCACCTGAATATTCTAACGTATAAGAGCTTCTATTCTTTCCTTTCCGCCATCGGCTTTCTTTTCTTAAACGTGATGATTATCTATATTTTTGATACGATTATGGATAAATTTCAATTCATGCATGAGAACGCTCAGCTCCAGCAGCAGATGGACTATCAGGATGCGAATTACGAGAAAGTCGTTCACAGCTTCAAATCCATCAAAAGAATCATTCACGATACGAACCAACAGTTCTTATATATCGAAGAGTGTATTAAGCGAAATGAGCCGGCGGCGGCAGTGGAACATATTAAAACGACCCTAAACAAAGTCGAAGGAGCCTATCAAAGGGTGAATACGGGAAATCTGGTTATTGACGCCCTTGTCACCAATGCACTTGATATCGGGCAAGCCAATGGGATAAGAATCGATACCAAGCTTAACCTGCGCTCACAAGAAATCCCGATTGACCGTTACGACTTATGTGTGGTTATGGGAAATATGCTGGATAACGCAATTGAAGCTTCCAAACATATCAAGATCGCGGAAGACAGGTACATTCTTATCAAAATACATGCGACCGAGTCTGCCCTTCTCATTCACATCTTGAACCATATGGAGAAGGAAGACGCCCGCTTGCACAGCCAGAAACCAAACCCCGAATTTCATGGGATCGGATTAACCAATATCGCCAGAATTTGTGACAAGTACGGCGGTCATATGACACTTGAAACGAAACATAAACAGTTTAATAATATGGTTCTCCTCCCCTTCTTAACGAACAATCCCTAGACAATATGTTGTTTAGGGATTGTTTTTTTCGTTTCAGGGCGTTTTTTTATCCATCTATCATTTTCCATATATGATTAATTCAGCAAGTAAATTTCAAACTGAACCGCAAGGAGGAAGTATTCATGAAGAAAATGGTTTCCGTATTGATGACCACCATGCTTTTAACGGTACCGGTCACCTCTGCATTTGCTCAAACGACTCAGGATCCTGTTAAGGAAAAGGCAAAGGTACTGGCTTCGAAAATTGTTTCCGACTATGGGGCAAGCGGGATACAGTATGCGATCAGGGATCACGGATCCGTTGTTCTATCCGGCGGCGCAGGCTTAAAAGACAAAGCTGCCAACAACCCGGTAACGAAGGACACGATGTTCGGAATAGGTTCCGTAAGTAAAGTGTATATAACGGCTGCAGCGATGAAGCTCGCGGATACCAATCAGATTGAACTCGATAAACCGCTGACCACGTATTTGAAAGACTTTAAGATGGCTGATGAACGGTACAAGAAAATTACACCGCGCATGTTGATGAATCATTCTTCGGGACTTTACGGCAGTCACTATGAGAATGGCTTTTTGTTCGATGACAATGATACGAAAGCTCATGATGAATTATTGACCAAATTGCGATCCGAACACTTAAAGGCAGACCCTGGTGAGTTTTCGGTCTATTGCAACGATGGGTTTCAGCTGCTTGAAATCTTGGTTGAACGAGTAACCGGGTTAAGCTACAGCGAATTCCTGAATAAGCATTTTAGCAAGCCTCTTGATTTGAACTCTACCAAAACACCGCGCGATACATTTGATAGAAACAAGCTTGCAAAAACGTATGCTCCCGAGAACGATCAGGCTTTGCCTGTAGAAAATGTCAATCTTATCGGGACGGGAGGCATTTACTCTACGGCTGAAGAACTAAGCAAGTTCGGCGATGTCCTGATCGGGAACCGAACGGATATTTTATCCGAGAAGTCGGCCAAGGCCGTGCAAAGTCACGAGTATCGGAAGGGACTGTGGGTTCCGGAAGAAACCAACACCATTAATTACGGCCTCGGTTGGGACGCCGTCAAGTTAGCCCCGTTCGATGATTACGGGATCACGGCGTTATCCAAAGGCGGGGATACGCAAATGTATCATGCAAATCTGACCACCCTGCCTGAACATGATATTTCTGTAGCGGTGCTTTCATCAGGAGGGTCCTCTACTTTCAATAGTATTATGAGCTCGAATATTTTACTGGAATATTTAAAAACCAAAGGCATCATTAAAGAGATTTTGCCTGCAAAAACTTTCCAACCGGCCGTAAAAGTGGATATGCCGTCGGAGCTGCGGGCTTACTCCGGATTGTACGGTTCCACGGGTAAAACGGTAAATCTGGAGTTCAAGAACGGAGAGGTTGATTTCCCCGCTCTGTTCGGTGGATTGGTACCGGCTCAAAAATATGTCTATACGGGCAACCGACAATTCAAAAATAGAGATGGAAATTTAACCCTTAGCTTTGACCAAGCGAAAAATGGAAACACCTATTTAAAACTTAACGCTTATTTGAATCTTCCGGGATTAGGTCAAACGGTTATGGTCACCTATGAATATCAAAAACTGGATGCCAACCCTCTGGACCAAACAACTAAAAAGGCATGGGAACAAAGAAACGGAAAGAAATACTACGCCTTGGATGAAAAAATAACTTCCGTCGGTTATGGGAACCAAGCGCTTTTAGCCAGAGAAATAACCGTTAATGCCGATTACGGATACGCCTCCGGCACTAAAATTGTGAACCCGAATAAAGCCGTCAATGTAACGGCTGTTCCGGTCATAAACGGCAGAGACTCTTTTGACTTGAATTTTTATAAAAAGAATCATACAGAGTATTTAACAATCGATGGACAATCGTATATCCATGAAGATGGTATTCAGCCCTTCTCCCAAGGAAGCTCCGCAATTCGCAGCATACCATCCAACGGTCAGGCCGTATGGTACAAGATTGATAAGAAATCAGCCGGACGGACGTTAACCGTTAAGGCTCCGGCAAGCGGAGGATTCGCCGTTTATGACGCGAAAGGAAAGCTTGTGAACTTCTCAAAAATAAGCAAAAATTATTCGGCCCTGCTGCCTGAGGGCGGGCTAATCGTTTTCGGCGGTCATGCAGGCGACGTATTCAAAATTGATTGGAAGAATAAATAAAACGAAATAGCAAAGAAACCAGGCAGCGGTCCGCTGCCTGGTTTCTTCGTTTCTTTTCAATGGATAGATCTCTACGGTTCTTGAACATTATTTAACCGGCTGAACGTCATAACCTTTCGCTTTCAGCTGGTCGATGACCATATCTTTCACCACATAATGCGCAGAGCCGACGACCACGAAAGAAGTGCTTTCCCCGTCCTGCTCCAGAAGATCCGCAATCTTCTTGGCCATGTTTTTGTCGCGCTCGCCGATCAGTTTCTTGTTCAGCTCGCCTTCCATCAAGCCGCCCCGGACAAGTCCGTCCACAACGCCTTTCGCATCGCCCTTACTCCAATCCAGTTGAAGCTGTTTGAAGGAGTCGGCCCCTTCCTTGCCTCCGTCCGCAAGCAGAGTATCCAGCAGGCTGTTCAGATCCTTCTCCTGGGCTTCGGGAGTCAAAGAGTTAAACACGTCCGCTTGCAGCTTGATTCCTTCCAGTTCATGGACCGGTTTACCCGTCAGCAGCGCTTTAGTGAGAAAATAGTGATCAATTCCGGACGCCGATGCCGCTGTAATTTGTTCGGGCCGGTCGAACAGGGATAGCATGGATAAGTTGCTGGAGACGGCAAAGGGCTTATACTCGTCGAACGCCTGCTCCGGAAGCTCCATTTTTCCAAGTACTTTTTGCATCTTCTCGTACGTTTCTTTCGACACATGATCCTGGATCTTCGTGCCGTCGTCATACACCATCAGATTGGCGAAATAGCTCATATCCCCGGATAAAGTATCGGCTTCCACCCACAGATCATCCGAAGCTTCGAAGGCTTCCCTTATGTTTTTCTGGAGCGGATACATCTCGGGAATTCCCAGGTGGACCGACCCAAGCAGGTACAGGGTGTTATTGTTATGCTTCACCTTCCAGAATACGCCTTTCGCTCCTTGCCCTGCCGTATCGTAACTGAATTCCACCAATCTCGAGGCGAGTACGGCGGCCTGTTCGGCCGTACAAGGCTGATCGAGCTCCAGTCCTTCGCTTGATCCCTGTACGATACCTTTCTGCTGAAGATATTCGATCGGTGAAGAAGATCCGATCCCGAAAGCGACCGGCAGCTCGTAGCGGGCCAGTAACCCGTGCATGGCACGCATAACCGTGTCTCTGGTGATCCCTTTATTTTCCGATGCCGGCAGAGGGAGATCTTTTTTACTGAAACCGAGCTGATCGAGTTTGGCCGCCGTGCTTTCGATTAACGATTTAAACTTTACAGCGTCAATCGCTTGTTGAAACTTGCCGTCATAGTACCAGCCCGTCGGGTAGATTCCGTATTTCTCTCCCTCGTTAAGAGTAGAGAGGGACCACGTGCTGATAGATGGGGTTGGAGCGGGAGCTTGCTCTGCCCTTACGGTTAAGTTTGTTCCCCCGAGCAGAATCGTAACCCCTAATACGCCGGCTACCGTCTTGCGGCTCCACTTGCTCCATAGATGACTTTTCATGTTCAAACCTGCCTCCTAAACATAGATGAGAAGAATAGCTTTAAATCGGGTGTTAACCCGTTACTACTACCTACGGAAACGACGATGTGCGGATGCGCCTTACGCCTGAAAAGCCTTCATCGCTTTCCGCAGTTCCTTCCACGACGGGCGTTTGCCGTACATCAGCACGCCGGTACGGTAAATTTTCGCCGACAGCCAGCCCAGCACGAAGATCGAACCGAGCATGATCGCGATTGAGATCGTGATTTCCCACCAAGCCGGACTTCCGAGACCGATACGCAGGAACATAATGAGCGGCGAGAAGAACGGCACATACGACATCGCGATGACGAACGGAGCCTCGGGATTCTGCAGCCCGAACATAGCCGTCATAAAGGCGATGATGATAAGCAGCGTGACCGGCATAACGGCCTGCTGCACTTCCTCGCTGCGGCTGACAAGCGAACCGATTGCCGCGAAAATAGTCGCGTAAATAAAGAACCCGCCCAGGTAAAATAGAAGGAAGTAGCCGAGCAAACCATAAGGGATGAGGGACAAATCCAGATCCATCGACTGCAGCGCCGCCCCGTTCCAAGGAAGAGTCAGGTTCACGGCTACCACTATGCCGAACACCACGTTTTGCAGCAGTCCCATCAGACAGATGCCGATGATTTTGCCGAACATCTGCTTAAGCGGAGAACCGCTGGAGATCAGAATCTCCATCACACGCGAGCTTTTTTCCGCGGTGATTTCGGTGGAAACCATGCTTCCGTAGCCGATTACGCTCATGTAAAGCAGGAACAGCAAGGCATAGACCAAGATAAAAGCAATTCCCAGCTCTTCCTTGGATTTAGCCGGCGTTTCCGCTTCCTTCAAGGCTACCGTTTCCGTCGTCAGCTTGACGGGCTCCTGGATCTTCGCCAGCACGGCAGGCTCTATGCCTGCTTGAGCAATCGCGCTGTTCGTCTTGATCGTCTGGAGAGCCGTTTTCAGAAGGCCGGCCGTCTCATCGGTGCCCGGATTCATCGAGAACCCGCTTGCGCCCGTTTGGTAGAGAAGCTGCGGGAACTCCCCCGCGCCTGCCGGTTTAGCGGTCAGGACACCTTTTACATCCTCGTTTTTGAGTTTTTCACGGATCAGTGCGGCATCCGCCTCCGCACCGCCCTTACTTTCCAGCGGTACAATTTCAACGGCACTAGTGCCTGTCTTGGCAGCGGCAAAATAATCCGTCAGCTTCTGCTGAATATCGGTGCCATTAGCCATCACCCCGATTTTGACGGCTTCCTTGCCGTCTTCTTTGGAAAATTGCTGGATGATAGCCGGGAGATTCACGACGGCCGAGATCAGCAGTACGAAAATAAGCGTCGTGATTTTGAACGACTTCGTTTTTAACCGGTTCAAGAGGGTAAACCGGATCACGGTCAGCATGCTATTCATGAGACGATCCCACCTTTGCGATAAAGATTTCGTTCAACGTCGGCTCCATGAGCTGATAGCGGTAAATATCCGTCGCTGCGGCCGCGTGGGCCAAAATACGCTGTGCGGCGCCGGCTTCCCGGATACGGATCTCGTAGCCGTTCAGATGCTTTTCCACGGAAGTGACTCCTTCGATCGTCTCCAATCCGGGGACCGCCTCCTTCGTTTCCAGAAGAACGCGCTCTTTCGGGAACGACTGCTTGATCTCGCGCAGGTTGCCCTGCAACACCGTGTTGGATTTATGCAGGATGCAAATATTTTCGCAAAGCTCTTCGACATGATCCATCCTGTGGCTGGAAAACAGAATCGCTTTTCCCTTGTCCCGAAGCTCTTTGACCGTTCCTTTCAGAAGCTCGACGTTAACCGGGTCCAGGCCGCTGAACGTTTCGTCCATGATAATGATCGACGGGTCGTGCAGAACGGACGCGATAAACTGGATTTTCTGCTGATTTCCTTTGGATAGCTCCTCTACCCGTTTATCGTAGTATTCGGGCACTTCGAACTTGGCCAGCCACTCCTTCAGCGTCCGGTCCGCCTGCTTCCGCTTAATGCCCCGGAGTTCCGCCAGGTAAATGAGCTGCTCCGATACTTTGTATTTCGGGTACAGTCCCCGTTCCTCGGGAAGATACCCCATCAATCTGCGCAGCTCGTCGCCGTACCCCTTGCCGTTCCAGCGAATGGTTCCTCCATCGGGATAAATAAGTCCGAGCGACATACGCATCGTCGTCGTTTTTCCCGCGCCGTTTCCTCCGAGCAAGCCGTAAATCTCTCCCGGCTTCACTTGCAGGGAAATTCCGTTGACGGCCGTTTTCTCTCCATATTGTTTCGTAACTTGTTCCAGTTCCAGCGGCAACATAGTGATTGCTCCCTTCTCGATTGAATGGTTGATTTTTCTCTATCTCTCTTTGTTTTCTGCCTTTTTCGCTATCTTCTCCTGAGTCAAAAGCTCCAAAATATCTTCAAGTTCCATAGCGGTTGTCCGCACCGGTAAGTTACCCTGCGAAGCGAGCGCCGCTTCCGTTTCACTGGAGGACCGGGATATAATCGGGATCAGCCCTCCGTGCTCTCCTGTACCCATGGACACTACACCGGGCAGGGGACCTGAAGCCGGCTGCGGCGTTTCGCGGACCCATATGCGCTTCCAGTCATCCAGCAGTTGATCCTTCTCATAGACACCGATGAGGCGGCCCCGGTTGATATACACGATGTAGTCCGCAAGCCGCCGGACTTCCTCCATCACATGGGTAGAGAAGAAAATACTCCGGCCTTCCCGTTCCATAAACTTCACTAGATGTTCTATCATCCGCTTGGTGGCAAAAGGGTCCAGACCGGACGTCGCTTCGTCCAGCAGCAGCAGTTCAGGCTCGTGAGCGGCTGCCAGAATGTAGCTCAGCTTGCGCTTCATTCCCTTGGACAGCGTCTTCAGTTTTAGCTTGCCGCTAAGTTCAAACTCTTCCATCATGCCGCGGTAGAGCGTTTCGTTCCACGTCGGATACCAGCGGCATACGAAATCGTGGAGCTCTCCGATCGTCGTGCAGCCGAGCTCTTCCCAGCTCGACTCTTCGGGCACATAACCGATACGTCTCTTGATGTCGGTTTCGGTATCGTCCTCTCCGTACAGCCTGCCGAGCAGCTCCACCTTACCGCTGTCCGCTTTGGTCAAATTCATGAGCATGCGGAAAATCGTGCTTTTGCCGGAGCCGTTTTGTCCGACCAGAGCCACCACTGTTCCGGTTTCCACCTCCAGTTCGAGCGGCCCGAGGCGCATATCGCCCAGCATCTTGTCCACCCCGGACAGCCGGATCGCACAATCTCCGTAACGCCCAGCCTCCCTATTCATTTCCGCTCCCCCCTTCTTCCGGTTCGACGGCAGCTTTGGCCAAACCAGGGACTTCCGTATTCGTCGATCCTATATTTTGCGGATTATTCGTGCCCGGCTGACGATTCTCAGGTGTTCCCTGTCCCTCGTTCGTAATTTCCAGCAAAGCCTCTTCAAACAACTGCTTGAGTTCCTCAATGGTACAGCCGACACGCAGTCCGCTGCGCAGAGCATCTTTCATCGCTTCCACCACCGCTTCCTTCCGGTATTGCTCTCGAGTCACTGTGCCCACCTTGGCGACAAAAGTGCCGGTTCCCTGACGGGTCCTCAGAATACCTTCGTTCTCCAGATCCTGATATACACGCCGGATCGTGATAACGCTGCATGACAAATCTTTCGCAAACTCGCGGATGGATGGCAGCAGCGTACCTTCTGGCAAATGCCCGCTGAGGATCAGCTCTTTGAGCTGAACTTGAATCTGATGATATAACGGCTCCGGATTATCCGGTGAAATTTGGATCGGAATATGCAACTGCATCACCTGCTTTCAAACTTTCGTCATTTTAGGCAAAAGGTACGTCACTCATGATGCAAACAAATCCCGGTGTCCGATCTTTCTCCCGAGGATCTTCCACGAGATCCCCAACGCAGTCGCACCGATTATGACCGAACAAGCCGGCACAATCACCCCGTATCGTTCAACACTGCTTATCACAAGAGGCCATACCATGTAATTCCCGGTCCACCATAGCAGAATGGAAAAGATCAGAGTGGCCAAGAGCATCAGCAGACTGAAACGGAAGAAGACTTTTCCGCGCATCGACAATTCTCCATACAGGTAAAATGAACCGACGGCCAGCACCGCTCCCCACCAGAAGAAGATCATGCCGAGCCACGTCCCCCATCCTACCGGATCAACCCATTGTAAGGACATCATCACGCGGATTCCCACATGCAGAAGCAGGATAAAAAAACTTGAGTACAGGATGTAAACCAAAAACCGGCTCGTCACGATTTCCTTGTTTGTGACAGGCAGCATTTTCAACTGCAGAATTCGCTTCGTATAAGCATCGTTTTTCCAATAATTCATATTTCTTGTATCAATCGGGTACCCAACCACTTGAATGATCGATAGAACAAACAAGTTAAACACCACGGTCAAAAACCCGTTCACTTCGCCATGCATCGAAATTTCCGGCTTCATGAAAACAAACAGCACAAACATGGCATTCAAATAATAAAGCAGGCTCCAGATATATCCATAACGGACCATCTTAAGATCTTGTTTAGCTAGCCACCATACATTGCTCCAGACGCTCATGCGAACACCTCACCGTGTTTACTGTATTCACTGTGCTTGCTGTGATTACTGTGTATATTTATATTAACAGTAAGCACACACTTCCGCAACCCCTTTTTCCACTTTTTTCTGTCCCCTATTCTCTACTCCATACACACTTGCTCCTGCTCACTTTTCTTGCTTACTACCTTTCCTTATAAGTCCCGCCTTATCCCCCTGCCACCTGCTCACTCCCTCGTATTCATTCCCTCCTTATCACTCCGTTTGTCACAAAACAAAAAAACAGCCCTCTGTTTTCGTTAGAAAACAAAAAGCTGTTTAATCTCGCCTACGCGGCTATGTGTAAAGCTTCTGTACTTTTACAAGCCAAAAATCGCATCGATAAGAGGTTTCGTCTCCCCGCCAGGAAACAGAATATAGAGCAGAATGTAAACCACTACGCCCGTAGGTGCCACGAACATCCAAATGGTTGCCGTAATAGGGCCTACTTTCCGGTGGCGTATCCAGTTCTTTTTGAAAGCCAGAATCAAGGTGACGATACCGAACACGGCTCCCACCGTAGCGAGCGTAATATGGAAAAATAAAAAGATATGGTACGCAAGCTTAAGGCTTTCCGGTCCGTCAAATGAAGTATTGCCTTGAAAGATGGTACGCGACATATAAATGGTGAAAAAGATCAGCGCAGAGATTGCCCCCGCAATCATCAATTTCGTATGAGTCTCCCGGTTGCCCTTACGAATCTGATACCAACCGAAAGCGACGAAGATGGCGCTGATCACGATGAACATCGTGCTGATCGTCGGCAGTACATGCATGATTTAAATCCCATCCATTCCCTATATTAAGACACAGAGTCAGTGGCAAAAAACTCAAGCCGTCGTCAGACCGTTGTTTCCCTGCGGGTCATCCGACAATTCGTCCTCTTGTGCCCTCTCCGTACGATACCACTTGAAGAAAATCATAGCAAGGGCAGAACCGTAAACAATTTCTTGAATCACTTTCATCAGGACTCCGCCAAGCTGTTGGTCGTCAAGCAAAGGCAGCGCATTGAACGGAATTACCACATTTGCATACATCGCATAGATCGGTTCGCTCGCGAAAATAATGAGCGCACAGGCCGGAGTGAGCAAAATTCCGTTCACCGCGATATAAGCCAATTTCATCAGGCTGGACAGCTTTTCGTGCTCCGGCAGCGGCGTGAAGACCGGGAACCACATGGCGAAAGCCGTAAACAGCAGGATTCCGTGATAACCGAGCAGCATCCATTCGTTTTCCATCAGGGTATCCATGATAAGCGGCAGATGGTAAATCGAGAAAAGCAGGTTGAACGCCAGAACCGAAATCAGCGGATGGGTGAAGAATCGCAGCAGACGGTTCATAACAGTCCCTTTGAAAAGAGGACGGATCAACCAGGCCGGCAGCCCGTTCAAGATAAAGATCGGCATGATCAGATACAAGAGAGACTGCTGCAGCATATGAACACTGAACAGATAGTGATGACCCAGATAGTTGATCGGGCTTCCCTGCCCGATGTAGAACAAGGCAATTCCGGTGTAGAACGAGAGCTTGACCTTGGAACTTACAGGTTCTTCTCCCGCGGCCGCCGCCTTGGAAGGAGAGGTCAAACTACGATAGACGAGACCGACAACGACAACGAACAGCAGAACAACAGGGTTCCACATCTCAAAAAAACCCATCGCTGTGTCAGCTCCTTTACCTTTTATTTTCTTGCCCGGATGAAAAAAAGGAGCGGCCTGTTGCAACAATAGCCAACGAAGCCGCTCTTCTTCTTTTTATCTTACCACCAGGTCCAGTAAACCCCAGCGGCTACGGCCGTTAAGGCGACTATGCCTCCAAAGATAATTCCCACGATCGGGAACAAGTGGCCTTTTTCCTTCATGTGCATCCAATAAGCAAGTTGAAGGGCTATTTGGATCAACGCCATGAAAATAAGGAATGCGTACAGGAAAGACTTATCCAAGCCGCCGTACATGACAAGCGCGAAAGCAATCATGGTCAGGAGAATGGAAGCAATATACGAAAAGTAATGGTTAGCCGGGCTTTCCTTCTTGTAACGTTTACTTGGTGAAGTTGTTTCGTTTGTGCTCATCTTAAGGACCTACCTTCCCCATCAGATAAACGACCGTAAAGATAAATACCCATACTACGTCGATAAAGTGCCAGTACAAGCTGGCAACATAGAACTTCGGTGCCGTAACGACGGTTAGACCTTTGCGTGTTCCCTGGATGATCAGCAGAGTGATCCACAGAACCCCGAAAGCAACGTGACCGCCGTGGAAGCCTACGAGCGTATAGAAGGAGGTTGAGAACGCACTGGTCGTAAACCCATGTCCTTCATGGACATATTCGTAGAACTCATACACTTCAAGCCCTAGGAAGCCAAGACCGAGCAATACCGTAATGGCTAACCAAAACAGCAAACCTTTTACGTTGTTTTTGTGCATCGCCATGATGGCGAATACACTGGTCAAACTGGATGTCAACAGGATGAACGTTGCCCAGGCGACCGTAGAAAGCTTAAACAGTTCCATCGGAGTTGGCCCCTCCGGAATCTGGTTCCGGAGAGCGATATAGGTGGCAAACAGCGTACCGAACAAAACCATCTCGCCGCCGAGGAAGAGCCAGAAACCAAGAACCTTATTCTTGCCTTCCAGCGTTGCCTTCTCGGGCTCCAGCGGCAACGTACCCGCGTCGTGCGTTTGCGTGCTCATCGTTTAACCCCCTTGTCGTTAAGCTCCTCCGGTTCGATATGCCAACCGTGGTCGTCAAAGACGGAACGAAGCAGCATGCAAAGGAGTGTAATGCCGATACCCACGATACAGATCACATAGATGTGGTACATGAAGCCGAATGCGGAGATAAACAGCCCAAGAGCCATGAACAGCGGCAGGATCGATGGAGACGGCATATGAATCGAACCAACCGGTTCAGCCGGAGTCATCTCTTTGTTGCCAGCCATTTTTTCTTTCCACAGAGCGTCAAGACCGCGAACAAGCGGAGTTTGTTTAAAGTTGTATTCCGGTGCCGGAGAAGGAATCGTCCACTCCAGCGTACGACCATCCCACGGATCGTTCGGTGCATCTTGAGGTTTTCTGTTCGTCGCGATCATGTTGATGATGAACACGAGAGTACCGATACCCATCAGGAATGCGCCTACCGTACTGACAAGGTTACCTGCAGTAAGGCCCGGATCGTAAGTGAATACGCGGCGAGGCATACCCATCAGACCGAGGAAATGCTGCGGGAAGAAGGTCAGGTGAAACCCGATAAAGAAGGTCCAGAAATGTATTTTACCCAAAGTTTCGTTCAGCACACGGCCGAACATTTTTGGCCACCAGTAGTAAGAACCGGCGAACAAGCCAAGAATCAAACCACCGACGATAACGTAGTGGAAGTGAGCGACAACGAAATAAGTGTCATGATACTGGAAGTCGGCAGCCGGTACGGAAAGCATAACCCCGGTTACCCCGCCCATTACGAACGTCGGAATGAAAGCCGTTGCGAAAAGGCTGGACGTCGTAAAGCGGATTTGTCCGCCCCAAAGGGTGAACAGCCAGTTGAAGATTTTGATCCCTGTCGGAACCGCAATCGCCATCGTTGCGATGGAGAAAATCGAGTTGGCAACAGGACCGAGGCCTACGGTAAACATATGGTGAACCCAAACCATGAAGCCCAGGAAACCGATCAGAGCGGTCGCGAATACCATCGAGCTGTAACCGAAAAGGCGCTTGCTAGAGAAGGTACTTACGATCTCGGAAATGATACCGAACGCAGGAAGAATCAGAATGTAAACTTCGGGGTGCCCGAAGATCCAGAAGAGATGCTCCCAAAGGACGGTGCTGCCGCCGCGGGCCGGATCAAAGAAGGCTCCGTCGAAGATACGGTCAAACATCAGTTCAACTAAACCTACGGTAATCGCAGGGAAAGCGAACAAGATCAGTGCGGACGTGATAAAGGACGCCCAGGTAAACATCGGCATACGCATGTAGGTCATGCCGGGTGCACGCATGTTAATGATCGTTACGAGGAAGTTAATCCCCCCGAGGAGGGTTCCAAGGCCGGCAATCTGCAGACCGAGAACATAGAAATCGACCCCGGTAATATTGCCACCAACCGTAATGGCTTTCGTACTATCTACTATAGATGAAAGTGGAGCGTATGCCGTCCAACCGGCATTGGCTCCGCCCCCCATGAACCAGGACAGGTTCAGAAGGATACCCCCGAATAAGAAAAGCCAGAATCCAAGGGAGTTCAGAAACGGAAACGCAACGTCCCGGGCCCCTATCTGCAAGGGGATTATCGCGTTCATAAATCCGAAAATCATAGGCATGGCCGCGAAGAAGATCATCGTCGTACCATGCATGGTTGTCAGCTGGTTGAACGTATCACCGATAAAAATTTTCAAATCTGGATTCATAAGCTGAATCCGGATGAGAATGGCTTCCAGTCCACCGATCAGGAAGAACAGTCCGCCGGCCATAAAGTACAAAATACCGATCTTCTTATGATCCACGGTGGTCAGCCAATCCATCAAGCCGGTGTACCGCTTCACTTGATGGTGTGCGTGCGCATGCGCGTGGGCGTGTGCTTGTGCCAACGTATTAACCTCCTTTTTCCTGAGAAGTCTTACTTCAAGCTGTTCAGATATTTAACAAGCTCGTTAACCTGATTATCCTCGAGCGGTACTTTAGGCATTAAAGTTCCCGGCTTCTCGGATTGCGGATCTTTGATCCATTTTTTCAAATTCTCGTCGTTGTGGTCCAGAACACCGGCGAGCATTTCACGGTCCGCATAACCGTTCAGGTTAGGACCGAAACCGAGTCCTTTCGGATCGATCGCATGGCACTGCAGGCATTTCTGTTTGAACAGCTCTTCGCCTTGCTTCGCATCTGCAGGAACAGCGGCAGGAGTTTGCATATTCGTCACCCAAGCGTCAAAATCACCTTGTGCGAGCGATTTCACTTTAAAGTCCATCAAGGAGTGGGACGCGCCGCAAAGCTCCGCACATTTACCTTTGAAGACATCGACATCGTCAGCTTTCAAATAGTACACGTTCGTCATGTTAGTGTTCGTATCCATTTTACCGCCGAGAGACGGAACCCAGAAGGAGTGAGTAACATCCGCGGAGGTAAGCTCAAGCGCGATGTTCTTTCCTGTAGGGATTACAAGATCCTGAGCGGTCGAAATGCCGAGCTCGGGATACTCGAACTGCCACCAGAATTGGTGAGCGGTCACTTTAACATGGATAGCATCCTTATCCTGCACGTAGTTCGTAGTGTGCTTGAACGTATAGTAAACCGTCGGTACGGCCAGCACGATAAGCAGCAGAATCGGAATAACCGTCCAGACAATCTCCAGCACGTGGTTACCTTCCACTTGCTTCGGAATGCCTTCTTGTCCCTTCCGTTTACGGAAACGGATGATTACGAACAAATACAATGCAAATACCACTACTACAACCAGAAGCATGATGGCGATCGAGATCTTCATCAGAAACAGCTGTTCTGATGCCACCGGCCCTCTAGGTCGCAAAGCGGAAAGCGTCGGGTCTCCACAACCCGCAAGGAGGAACGTCATCACCGCAAATAGGGGGACTAGACGCCAATTCTTTTTCCATCGACTCATTGCTTATCAACCCCACTTTGTAAACCAATATTTTTACCACGAACGACAGGCCTATGTCAATCAACCTTATCACTTAATTAACTATAATTAGGTAAAACTTTTTTGTCAATTCTTCTTGGAAAGTTCACAAATTGTTCTAAAAGCTGTTACATTTTGCGATTTTTTTGTTGATTTGTCTTGCATTGATTTCCTTCCTGCTCGGTTTTTAGCATTAGGATGCATCATTGCGTCCCGTATAATTCACACCTCCCCGCTTCATCCTAAATTTATGTCAGTCTTCAACAAGGAGGAGCAATCATGAACAAGATCATGCGCCGTTTCATCCCTGCCCTTTCCGCGGCCGGCTTCATTATTGTAACTGTATCGGGATGCACTAATACGTATCCGAAGGAAACCAGTTACGGGCATCCCAAGCAGCGGATTGAGGGAAAAGGCCAGAGCCGGGCTTATCAGACCCAGCAGCAGGTCAGCGCCGTTTCCCACAACAATACTTTCTTCGCGTACGATCATGAGCTGTCCACGCAAATTGCGGCCATGCACGGGGTGATGGGAGCTATCGTGATGAGAACAGACCGAAATGCCTATGCCGCCATCATGGTGGACAACTCCGCATCCGGAACCAAAGCGGGGCGCAGCGAAACGAAAACGCATGGCCCCGGGGACATGAAAAACCAAATTCCCCAGCCCTACTACGAGAACCTCTATACGAACGAACTCGCTTCGGACTTCCTCGGCTACGTGACGGTCCAGGATCATAAAAATTTATCCCATAACTTCAAGCAGGAAATAGCCCTTAAAATCAGACAGCTCGATCCGACCGTGCATGATGTGTACATCTCGGCTAACCGTGAATTCATTAACCAGCTCAACCATTATAAACTGGATGCCCTGTCAGGCGCTTCGCTCAAACCTTATGTGAACGAGTTTAATCAAGGAGCGACACGGATATTCGGGACGAAACCGCAGCCGTAACCGTAAAAGGAGATTCATGTCAGGAAAAACACCTTTTTATAGGAAGAAAGTCATGCGGAGGCATGCTTCTTGTTAATAAGCAGACAGAGGAAACCAAGCCATAGCTTTCCATCGTGCGGCCGTTAGGGTAGAATGGGAAGCATCCCTACATTCGAAGGAGCTTACACCAATATGTCTTTTCCATTTATAGACCTCGGCGTTCGTCCGGAGCTGGCCAAACTGCTGGCTCGAAGCGGCGTATCCGATCCGACTCCCATCCAGCAGCAGGCGCTGCCCGTTGTTTTCCGCGGCGGCGATGTGATTGCCCAGGCACAGACCGGAACCGGCAAGACGCTCGCCTTCCTGCTTCCCATGCTGGAGCGGACTAATCCCACACGCGCCGAAGTGCAGGGGCTTATTCTGACCCCTACACGGGAGCTTGCCATACAGATCGCCGCGGAGGCCGCCAAACTGGCGCCCTCCCTCGGCATTAACGTACTGGCCGCATACGGCGGACAGGATGTCGAGAAACAGCTGCGCAAGCTTTCCTCGACAGGCGGTGTCCATCTGATCGTCGCGACCCCGGGACGCCTGCTTGATCACCTGCGCAGAGGATCCGTCGCTCTGTACAAGATTTCCATGCTGGTCCTCGACGAGGCCGATCAAATGCTTCATATGGGATTCTTGAATGAAGTCGAGGAAATCATTGCCCAGACTCCTCAGAGACGGCAGACGATGCTGTTCTCCGCAACAATGCCGGACCCGATCCGGAACCTGGCCAAGCGTTACATGGTCAATCCGGAAGAAATCCGAGTAAAAGCGAAGCAAGTTACACTCACGGAGATTGACCAGTCCGTAGTGCGTGTATCGGATCGCGGCAAGCTTGACGCCTTATGCAGAGCCATCGATACGGATAAGCCTTACCTCGCGATGATATTCTGCCGCACGAAGCGGAGAGCGGCTTCCTTGAACGCCGACCTGCAGGAGCGCGGCTACAAGTCGGACGAGCTTCACGGCGATCTGTCGCAAGCCAAGCGCGAGCAGGTCATGAAGCGGTTCCGCGACGCCAGCATCCAACTGCTGGTCGCCACGGATGTGGCTGCGCGCGGGATCGACGTGGAAGGCGTTACACACGTCTTCAACTATGACATCCCGCACGACGCGCAAAGCTACATCCACCGCATCGGTCGGACGGGACGGGCGGGCCAAACCGGTGTCGCCGTCACGTTCGCCAGCCCGCGCGATCAGGTCTACGTCGACCAGATCGAGCAGGGCATCCGCCAGCAGCTCCGGCGGCAGGACGCTCCACGCCGCGAACGCGGCGAGGAGACCGACGAGCGCCGCGAGCGCGGAGGACGCAGCCCTCGCGGCGAGCGGAACTTCGGCGGCGGCGACAGAGCGAAGCCTGCGGGCAAAGGCGGCGGGCGCTCCCGCGGCGGCGACGGAGCGGGACGCTCCGAAGGCCGCTGGGAGCACCGCACCGACGGACCGCGCGGCGGTTCGGGCGGCCGGGGCCGCGGCCGTGCGGATGCGCGCGACGCGGGCGGACCGCGCAGCGGCGGCGCCGGGCGCGGCACACGCAGCGAAGGCGGCTTCCGCGGCGATAGCGCGGAGCGTCGCGACGGCGCAGACCGCGGCGGACGCGGACGCAGCGGCTCGGAGCGCGGCGGCTTCGGCGGCCCACGTGGCGGCTCGGGCCGCGACGACTTCGCCGGCGCACGCGGCGGCAGCGTCGGGCGCGGACCGCGCAGCGAGAGCGCGCGCGACAGCGGACGCGGCACACGGGACAGCGGACGCGGCGACCGCGACAGCGCGGCGGGCCCATTCGGCGAAGCCGGCTGGGGCGTAAGCGCCAAGCAGCGTGAAGAGGCGGAAGCCCGCAGCAGCCGCGGACGCGGCGGCGCCGATTCCCGAGGATCACGCGGAGGCGGTTCCGGCCGCGGCGACTTCGGCGGCTCGCGAAGCGGCGGCAGCGCCGGGCGAGGATCACGCAGCGGCGGCTCTAACGGCCGCGGTGCAGGCCCTCGCGGTGGCGGTTCGCGAAGCGGCGGACCTGCTCCGCGGGGCGGTTCCAAGCGCGGCAGGTAGTCAGCGGCGTGCGTTGAGCCGGCATTTTTATCAGCTGCCGGCTAACTACCTTTTAAGCTTCGCCTCCGATAGACCCTCCGCCTTGCGGAAAGAGGCTAATCGGAAATGTTTTGCAACCAACCGGGACTTCATGTTCCGGTTTTCTTTTTTACCTGGATTCAACGGGGTTCAGAAGCAGCTTATTATATAGAAGAAACTCAACAAAACAGAGATGTCAAAATTCCATTTTAGTTAATTATAGGTAATTTATACCTGCATGCAGTGACTTTCCTCACAGAGATTTGGCGCGAAAGGTCTTTTAGCAAAAATGTGGTATCATAAAGAGGAACAAAGGAGGGTGTGATCCAGTGAATTTAGTATCGATTGAACCAACCCCGAGTCCCAATACCATGAAGCTTAACTTAGATAAGGCGCTGCCTAAGGGCCGCAGCCTGACTTTTACCCGGAAACAGCGCGACAACGCTCCCGGTTATATTCAACAGCTCCTGGATATCCCCGGAGTGACAAGCGTTTTTCAGGTAGCCGATTTTATCGCGCTTGACCGTTCCCCCAAAGGAGACTGGAAGCAGATTCTCACACAGGCCCGGGAACTGCTGGGCAGCGGCGGCTCTCAAGCCTCTCTTCCCGGCGAAGACGAAGCGGGGTCCGGTTTCGGAGAGGTTAAGGTGCTGCTCCAGACTTTCCGCGGCATCCCTATGCAGATCCGGGTAAACGCAGGCGGCGAAGAAGCGCGTGCCGCTCTTCCGGAACGTTTTACACAAGCTGCGATGAAAGCGACCGAAAATTCTCCTCACCTGCTCAAGGAGCGGAAGCTGCAAGAGCTCGATGTCCGTTACGGAGAGCTTCAGGATGTGCTGAATGAGGTTGTTCAGGAAGTGGATGCGTCTTACGATGACAAGAGGTTGAGCCTGCTTACGGAACAGGCCGCTCAGGGGCTGTCCGAGACGGACTATGCGGAAGCCCAGCGTCCGGCCGAATTGACCGAAGAGGAAATCGGCCGGCTCCTGGACGATCCCGACTGGAAAAAACGGTATGCCGCTTTGCAAAGCGTCAAAGCCACTCCCCAGACGCTGCCTCTCCTCGCCAAGGCTCTCGGCGATGAGAAAACGTCCGTACGCAGACTTGCAACGGTTTATCTCGGCGATATCAAGGAACCGGAAGTGCTTCCTTACCTGTTCCAGGCTCTGGAGGACCGCACCCCGGCCGTCCGCCGTACGGCGGGAGACACTTTGTCCGATCTGGGGGATCCGGCAGCCGTTCCGGCTATGTCTACTGCCTTGAAAGATCCCAACAAGCTGGTCCGCTGGCGTGCCGCCCGTTTTCTGTACGAAGTCGGTGACGATTCCTGCCTCGAGGCCTTGCGCGAAGCGGCGCACGATCCGGAATTCGAAATCAGCATGCAGGTCCAGATGGCAATTGCCCGCATCGAGGGCGGACATGCCGCGGAAGGCTCGGTCTGGCAGCAAATGACACGCAGCCGCCAAGGAATCGACGCGCCTAAGCAGGACTAAAGCGGTCTCTTAACCCGTTGTGAAGATCACCCTGCTCGGACGCGTGCCCTATAGCTCTTCCCTATGAAAAAAAGCGTGCCTTTTCGCGATTCGCAAAACCTGTTTGCAAATCGGAAAACGGTACGCTTTTTAGTTTAACGGGCTTTTTGCGCGGCAAACTCGCCGAAATACCGGATTCGTTCCTCTATGGTCGGATGGGAACCGAGAAACCACTGCAGGAGCGCCGGCTGCGTGACCGGACTCAAATTCGCTGCGGCAAGCTTCTGAAAAGCGCTCACACCCGCCTGGCCGTCTCCGGTCATTTTCATCGCATAGGAATCGGCCCTGACTTCCATCAGCCGCGAAGCGGCGTTGTCTATAGGAGTTACCGCAAGGCTCAGCAGAGAGACAATGGCGAGCAGCAGCGGCAGCCCGGCCATATCCCGAGGACCGCGAAGTCCTCTCGCTCTGCCCCAATTGCGCACCGCTATCTCGTAAATCCGGCTCCCGCCCCAGAGGAGGCCGAAGCTCATGACAAGCCCCAGTCCGCTCCCCCAGAAGACGTGCCGCTCCGCATAATGCCCCATTTCGTGCGCCATGACGACCAGAATTTCGCGAGTGTCCATTTTTTGCAGAAGCGTATCCCACAGAACGACTCTGGCATTGGACCCGATTCCGGACACGTAGGCGTTGAGCTGATTCGTCCTCTCGGACATGTTGACCTCGTATACGTCATCCGCCGCGATTCCGGCCTGCGATGCTAGATGCAGCAGCTCTTTTTTCAGTTCACCCGCCCGCAGCGGCGTAAATTCATTGTATAGGGGTTCGATAATTACCGGCTGGATAAACTGGAGAAACAGCAGGAGCGGTACGGAAAAAGCCCACAGCCACAGCCACCATTTCCGGGGACTTCGTTTCATCAAGGCAAGGACAAGCAAGAGAACGAACGTCGTGGTCAGCCATTCGATCCCAAGGTTCTTCGCATGGTCAACCAGCCAGGTGCCTAAGCTGACATTGGAAACTCCGTAGTGCCTCTCCACACTAAGCATAAAGTAGTCGAACGGCAGCATAAGGACATACACGACCAGCAGGAACAGAAAAACGAACAAGCCTGTCCGCAGCAGATAGCGCCGGGTCCAGCCTTCAATGCGGTCCCTGAACCGGATAGCCGTGCCCACAAGCAAAATCAGCAGAACAAGCTGTAAAGGAGTCTGCAAAAAATACACAATCGAGCGGATGCGCGACAACACCTCTGCCCGGCCGATCTCTCCTTCGCTCATAAACGTGTGCGGATCTATGCTGGTGCCCGCCGAGCCTGACGGCAGACTGTAAATGTCCCCTCTGCCGAAATAAAATCCTACCGCAGCCGCATATACGGCAAAACCGAGGATCAGCACGACTCTCCAGTTCTTCATCTTCCTCCCCCGCTTCCTCGGTATTCGTTCGGACCGCATCGTGCCTGCAGGGTCCCTCATGATGTATATGCCGCCCGGAAGCCGAAAAAGACGGGTTTGTCCTTATTCAGCGGGAAATTTGTTTACTGCGCCGCTTAAAGTGGTCTTCAGTGTTTGTCCGTGCAGCAGCACCTTCAGACGCTGGGGATCAAGCTTCCGCTGTTCCCAATTCAGCCGCAGTCTGTCCAGCGCTTCTTGCGGTGTATCGTCGGCAAGGCGGAACGAGCCGTAATGCATAGGCACGAAAATGTCCGCTTGGGTGTCCAGAAAAGCCTGCACGGCTTCTTCCGGGGAAACGTGCTGAGTGGACATAAACCACTCGGGCTCGTAAGCTCCTATAGGCATCAGGGCGCAGCCGATGCGAAATCGTTCCCCGATCATCCGGAAGCCTTGGAAATACCCGCTGTCGCCCGCGAAATAGAGACTGTCCGGGTCCGCCCCCGGCTTGCCGGCATCCTCTATGATCCAGCCTCCCCAGTGGGAGGTGTTCGTATCCGTCAGCGAACGGCGGGTCTAGTGCTGCGCGGGAACGAAATGAAGGCGCAGACCCCCGAGTTCATGGCTTCCCCACCAGGAAAGCTCCTGTATATCGTCGAAGCCCTTACGCCGAAGCGTCTTCCCCAGCCCTTCCGGGACCAGCAGCTTGGGTTTTCCGGGAAGAGCACGCAAGGAGCCGATATGGAGGTGATCGTAGTGCCCGTGCGAGAGCAGAACCGCATCCACCGGAGGCAGTTCGCCGAGCTTAAGCCCAGGTTCCGCCAGGCGCTTGTCGAACCCCATACGGCTCGCCCATACCGGGTCCGTGACCAGGTTAATGCCGTTTTTCTGAAGCAGAAAGGTGGAATGGCCGATCCACGTGATCGTCGTCTCGCTCCGGTTGGCTTTCAAGTAGCCGGGATCTTTATCCGGACTTGTTTTTACAACGAAGGAAAGATCCTTCACTTTGCCGCTTCTTTCCTTACGCCATTTGCGAAGATCCGAGAATGTGCTCAGTCCCGCTGCAGGGTCCATGTTCGTATATCTTTTCCTGTTCATCGCATGTTCCTCCTCCGATTGCCCGCGGCCGAACGATCCGGCCGCTTCTTTTCCCTTTATCTCCTATTTCCTATTGTACGAACAGCCGCCCCCGAGCGCAAAAAAACGCAAAAAAACCAAGCTCATAGCAGTGTCGCGGTCACAGACCCCATGTGACTTCCTCGCTCCACTGTGCGCCGCTATCCCGAAGATAGGCGCCTGGCTTGGTTTTCGGGATGTAAGACTAGCCGACTAGTCTCCAAGTCCCTGTTAGTACCATCATAGTACAAAACGTTCCCGGGCGCCATCCTTTTTTTGCTAGTTTAGAGGCTTATTTTTGCCCGGGTTTCCGCAGAAAGAAGGCAGGCCTCCAGGACCTTCATGCCGTTAATGGCATCTTCGGCCGGAAAACGATAGGGCTCCCGGCCCAAAACGGCCCGTCCGAAGTCGTCGAACTGCACGGCGTACTGGTTCACGGAAGGCGCGGCCTCCGTCCGGCGAGCACCGTTTACCGTGACGGTAAAGTCGGCTCCCCTTCCCTCCGGTGCGACAAAAGCGCTCGGCACTTCAATCGTCCCCGTCGTCCCGACGATTTCGATTGTATTGCGGGAAGCGGCCCACATGCCGCAGTCGAACGTCAAGGCGACGCCATCCGGAAACTCCGCAAGCCCCGACGCCATCATATCTACGCCGCCGTGCCCGGGCGAGAAGAAAGCTTGCACCGTAACGGCTTCCGGCTCTCCGTCAAGCAAATAACGGGCCGCATTAAGCGTATAGCAGCCGATATCGTAAAGCGAACCGCCGCCCCACTCTTTGCGGCAGCGGACATTTCCCGTATCCGCGGAGTTATCGAACGTGAAGGAGGCGCGCATCGCGCGTATAACGCCCAGTTCCCCGGCCGCAAGAATCTCGCGAATTCGGTCGTACCGGGGATGATGTCGGTACATAAAGGCTTCCGCAAGGAGGACGCCCTCTTCCCTGCACGCCGCGGCCATTTCTTGCGCCTGGGCAGCCGTAAGGGCAAGCGGTTTTTCACAGAGCACATGTTTCCCCGCTCTTGCGGCCTTAATCGTCCATTCAAAATGCAAATGATTCGGGAGCGGAATGTACACCGCATCCAGGGTCGGATCGGCGAGCAGCTCCTCATAGCTTCCATAGGCGGCCGGTATTCCGTGACGTCGGGCCGCTTCCCTGGCTTTGAACACGTCGCGGCTGGCAATAGCGGCAAGCTCCCCCGTAGACGATGCCTGAATGGCGGGCACGGTTGCCCTTAGAGCGATGGAAGCGCACCCAAGAATGCCCCACCTTATTTTTCGGTTCGAAGATGACATGGTCTACCTCCCTTTCCCGCTTTCATGGTACGATAGAGTCAGTATAGCTTACCGCACCAGTTCCGGATATAGGATGCGCACGAATCAGGCTCAAAGATTGGACGAAATGTAAAAAAGCACGCACAATAACCTATAGGAGGTTCTTCCGCCCCATGAAATCTTCCCGTGTCCCCACCGGGAGCTATTCCGCTCTGCTGGGCAGCCTGGCGGCCGTTTTCATCTGGTCAGGCATACGGCCTCATGATTATTTCACCTGGCTGCTGGAAGTGACGCCGGGGCTGATTCTGGTAGCCGTATTAATCGGCATTTACCGGCAGACTCCGCTTACCCTTCTCACGTATACGCTGGTGTGGGCTCATGTCATGATTTTGTTTGTAGGCGGGCACTACACGTATGCGGAGGTCCCCCTCTTCAACTGGCTTCGGGATACCTTCGATCTGGAGCGGAATTATTACGACCGGCTCGGTCATTTTATGCAGGGCTTTGTACCCGCCATTCTCACGCGCGAGATTCTAATCCGCAAAGTTCCCATACAGCCCGGAGGCTGGCTTACGTTTCTTACGCTCAGCGTTTGCCTGGGATTCAGCGCTTTCTATGAACTCCTGGAGTTCACTGTCGCCAAGCTGACCGGGACGGCGGCGGAATCTTTCCTGGGCACTCAAGGCGATGTCTGGGACACCCAATGGGACATGATGTGCGCTCTGATCGGCGCCGTCCTTTCCCTGCTGCTTCTGGGCAAATCGCATAACCGGGCGATGAGACTCCCCGGCAGCTTTTAAATCTGATGTCTCTAATTCACACGATCGAAGGGAGCAGGCACTACCCTATGAACATGAATCAGCAGGAGATGGAAAAACGCATCATCGAGAACTATCAGCGCGACGAACGAATGATGATTCTGATTTTTGCCCAGTGGTGCATCAATCACGGACTGGACCCGGCCGCCCTGTATGCGCAGGCCTATCCCCAACAGGGGAACAACACGGAGCTTCAGCAGGCGCTGGAGCTTACGGTTTCCAAGGAAGAAGCCGGAGAAATTCCCGACGACACTCTGCTCGGCGTGCTGTCCATGTTCGGCAATGAAGAGCTTGCCTTTGTGGTGACGGAGGAAATCGCCAAGCGGCCTCCGCGCAAGTAAACATTCATACTTTCCCCGCCCCCCTTCGTAGAAGCGGGGTTCTTTTTGCTGCGCGGGGCCGGATGCTCGTTCTGCAATTTTCGGCAAAATCACTTTTTCCGAATAATTCCATAAAACCGGGTTACATTACTAAGGAACGGAAAGGAGGATTTTCCATGCAACCGATAACCAGCAAAGAATTGGACTACCTGGCCGATTCCCTGACCAATGAGGATCTGTTGATTAAACAGGCGGCAAACGCCATCGCCCATGCTCAAAACCCGGCTATCCGGCAGATCGCGGAGCATCTGATCCAGAGTCACCAGCAGCATTACGCTCAAATTTTGTCCGCTCTTCAGCAGCACGCTCAGCATGCCCCGAATCAGCCGCAGCAGCAATAACTTTATTCAAGCCCGACAAAAGGAGGGATTTCCTGTGAACCAGCAACAGAACAACCAAAACCGGCAGCTGTCCTACCAGCAGCAGCAACAGCATAACCAGCGCCAACAACAGCTGGAGCAGCTTTTTCAGCAGCAGTCCGCATATCCGTACTCGCAAGGTTTCCAGCAAAATCAACAGCCGAATCAACAGCAGAACCGCCAGAGCGGCTCCATCCTGAGCGACAAGGACCTCCTGTCCGCAATCCTTGCCGACCATAAGCGCGTGGTCAGAGAATATGCAACGGCAACGACGGAATCCAACTGCCCGGCGATCCGCCAGCTATTTAACCAGCTCACGCTGGATACCCTGCATCTGCAAGGGGAACTGTACACGTTTATGAAACAAAATAACATGTACACCACTCCCTCTCCAGCCCTGCGTCAGGATATCGACAAACAAATTCAGCACTCCCAGCAATCGGGACAACAAACCCAGCAGCTCGTGAATCCCTACCTGTCTTCCGGAGGCCAGCACCAAGGATACTCCTACACACAACCTCCTTACAATCAGGCGGGACAAGCACAGCAGCACTACACGATGTAGAATTTCGGAATTTCGGAATATCGCCACACGCGAACTAAGAAAAAATGAAAATGCCTCTTCCCCGGGCGGGAGGAGGCTTCTTCGTTTTTCGGCGAGGCCGCAGAGAGCTCTGCGAGGAAGCAGGTGTCCGTCATGCGGTCCGCCGCTTTTTTCGATATAAAACAATCAAAGATTCAATATACACGATATGTAATTAATATTGTTTTTCATTCTTTTTCCTGCGCACAAATATGCCATCAAAAAAAACTAGATATTTCCTGGGCGTGAGCAGAAACTTCTCCGGAACTTACGCGTACATATGGTAGGAAGGCTCTTTTCTTCCGCAGTCGATTCGTACGTTCAAGGAGGCAGCTCAAAATGACAGCCTTATGGGGAACATTAACATTGCTCATTTTCGGCTTTTTAGTTGTAACCGTTTTCATAAAAAGTATCCAAGGTGCCCGGGACCAGTACGGCGTGTCATCCTTTGATTACGAAGAGGAAGAGCACACGTCCGCAGCCCATCATGAGTGGATGGCGGAACCGGGACCGGACAGCGCCTCCGTCAAGGAATGGGCGACTGCGGAAGTAGATAGCGCACGAACGGATGGAATACACAGCCGGCAGCCTGTTCAATTGCGTGCCGCTTCGGAAGCCGCTTCGGAGGAGAAGCAGCCGAACGGCTAGCGCTCGCTTTAGTTCGTGTCAGCCCGCTTCGGATCGATTGCGGGGCTGCCCGCAACATTCTCATTCTCTCGAGATTTCGCTCATAAGAAAAACCGTATTCCTCCACTGGACAGGAGAAATACGGTTTTTGCTTTTGCGGCTGCATACTGCACTGCAAGCTTGGCGGACAAACGGACGGGCTGTCATGCACTCGTGCGCCGTCATTCGCTGTCATTCGCAGGCCGATTCTTGGCCTACTTATAAATCACGTTGCCTTCGCGCCGGAATTCGGCGGCTTTATCGGCCATGCCCGCTTCCGCCGCTTCCTGTTCGCCGAGGCCGTTCTCGCGGGCATACTCGCGGATGTCCTGCGTAATCCTCATGGAGCAGAACTTCGGACCGCACATGGAGCAGAAATGGGCGGTTTTGGCCCCTTCCGCAGGGAGCGTTTCGTCGTGGTACTCCATCGCCCGTTCCGGATCAAGCGAAAGGTTGAACTGGTCGCGCCAGCGGAACTCGAACCGCGCTTTGGAAAGGGCGTTATCCCGGTCCTGCGCTCCCGGATGGCCTTTGGCCAGGTCTGCCGCATGTGCAGCGATTTTATAGGCGATTACGCCTTCGCGCACGTCATTTTTATTCGGCAGGCCCAAGTGTTCCTTCGGCGTTACATAGCAGAGCATCGCCGTACCGAACGAGCCGATCATCGCCGCACCGATAGCGGACGTAATATGATCGTAACCCGGCGCGATGTCCGTTGTCAGCGGACCGAGGGTGTAGAACGGCGCCTCCTGGCAAACTTCCATCTGCCGGTCGACGTTCTCCTTGATGAGATGCATCGGAACGTGGCCGGGGCCTTCGATGATGACCTGGACGTCATGCTTCCAGGCAATCCGGGTCAGCTCTCCGAGCGTATCCAGTTCGGCGAACTGCGCTTCGTCGTTCGCATCCGCAATCGAACCGGGACGCAGGCCGTCTCCGAGCGAGAACGAAATATCGTAAGCTTTCATAATTTCGCAGATATCTTCGAAATGGGTGTAGAGGAAGTTCTCCTTATGATGGGCCAGGCACCAGGCAGCCATAATCGAGCCTCCGCGGGAAACGATGCCCGTCGTTCTTTTGGCCGTCAGCGGAATATAGCGGAGGAGCACGCCCGCATGAATCGTGAAGTAATCGACCCCTTGTTCGGCCTGTTCAATAAGCGTATCGCGGTAGATCTCCCACGTGAGTTCTTCGGCCTTTCCACCCACTTTCTCCAGCGCCTGATAAATCGGCACCGTTCCGATCGGCACCGGTGAATTCCGCACGATCCATTCGCGCGTCGTGTGGATGTTTTTGCCCGTGGACAGGTCCATGACCGTATCGGCTCCCCAGCGGGTCGCCCAAGTCATTTTTTCCACCTCTTCCTCAATCGAAGAAGCTACGGCCGAGTTGCCGATGTTCGCATTCACCTTCACAAGGAAATTGCGCCCGATGATCATCGGCTCGCTTTCCGGGTGATTGATATTCGAAGGAATAACGGCACGGCCCCGGGCCACTTCATCGCGGACAAATTCGGGCGCCACATTCTCGCGGATGGCGATGTACTCCATCTCCGGCGTAACGATCCCCTTGCGCGCATAATGCATCTGAGTCACATTGCTCCCGGGCTTGGCACGAAGCGGTTTCCGGTTAAGACCGGGAAACACTTCCGTATTCGCCAGCGCTTCCTCGCTGCGCAGCCCGTTGTCCTCCGGCTTCACGGTGCGGCCCTCGTAAGCCTCCACGTCGCCGCGCTCCACAATCCAGCCGTACCGGTTCGAAGGCAGGCCCCGGCGGATATCGGTTGCCTCTTCGGTATCCGTGTACAAACCGCTCGTGTCATAGACACGGACCGGGGCATTCTCTTCTTCGCCAAAACGCCCGGAGGACGGACTCAATTGAATCTCCCTCATCGCTACGCGCACGTCCGGACGAGAGCCTTCCACATAAACTTTGCGGCTCCCCGGAAAAGTGGATACGTTAGGCTCCTGGATTTCTGTACTTTTGGTCATTTTAAAAATCCCTCCCGAACTTTATTGGCTCGTTGTAAAAGCCTTATTAATGGACGTTTATGGCTTAAACGGCGGTTTGGCATACCTTTTCGAACGCGTTTATGACTCGCTGATAGACTGTCTGCAGCCAACCGGTAAAATAACTGCCGGCGCCGGCTTATCCCCCCGTAAATAGGCGGGAAAACCTCCGGGCCGCTTCGCGCGGGTCGTCGGCACCGCTGATGGCCGAGATGACCGCCACGCCGTCGGCTCCGGCCGCCAGTACGGCGCCCGCGCCCTCCGGCGTGATGCCGCCGATGCCCGCCAGCGGCAGCGAAATGCCGTCCGCCCGCATGGCAGCAAGGATGCCCGGGCCCTGCACGGCACGGGCATCCGGTTTCGTCGCCGTGGCGTACATCGGGCCCGCGCCGAGGTAATCGGCGCCGCAGCGGACCGCCTCCCGCGCCTCGGCGGGGTCGTGGGCGGATATGCCGAGAATCCGCCCTTTAAATCTGTGGCGCAGTCCCTCCCGGTCCCACTGCGCCAGATCTTCTTGGCCGACGTGAACTCCGTCGGCCTCCAGCTCTTCCGCCAGGCGGAGATCGTCGTTCACGATGAACGGGATTCCCGCCTGACGGCAGACGCCGAGGAGCCGGCTCCCCAGCTCCGTCCGTTCTTGGCCCTGCAGGGCGCCGGGGCCCTTCTCCCTGAACTGGAACAGCGTGACGCCGCCTTCTATGGCCGCCTGCAATACGGCAGCGGGGTCTCTGCCCCCGCAGTTGGGGCTCCCCATCACGAGATAAACCTTCAACGCTTCCCTGAGATTGCCGGTATACCGGGTTTCGGAAGCCGTTTTTGTCATCGCAGCCACCCCTCGCTTTCTCCGGCTGCGGCCGGTGCCGTTTTGAAGAAAGCGCCTGCCGTCCCCGGTCTGTTGTACCCCCAATGATTGGTCGGGCCATGCCCCGCTCCAAGGTTCAGAGGGTTCTCGAGAGCCGCCTGGATAAAGCGTTTGGCGAGCAGTACCGCTTCGTCCATAGGTAGCCCGGAAGCAAGCCCCGCCGTCAATGCCGCGGCGAAGGTGCAGCCGGTGCCGTGCGTATGCCGCGTCTCTACCCAGGGAGCCGCAAATTCCGTAAACACGCGGCCGTCGTACAGCAGGTCCAGCGATTGGGCGCGGTTCCCTCCGTGGCCGCCTTTCAGCACCACGTATTTGACTCCCCACGCATGAATGCGGCGGGCGGCTTCTTTGCGGTCCGCCATCGTTGCGATCCGCATTCCCGTAAGCGCCTCCGCCTCCGGGATATTCGGCGTCACGACTTGCGCCAGCGGAAGCAGCAGGCTCCTAAGCGCCTGCACGGCATCCTCCTGCAGCAGGCTTGCTCCGCCTTTGGCGATCATAACGGGGTCCACAACCAGACGGGACCATTTGTAGAAAGTCGCGCGGTCCGCTACGGCTTCAATGATCTCCGCGCTGAAAAGCATGCCCGTCTTCCAGGCGGCGGGCCCGATATCTCCGGCAACCGCGTCGATTTGAGCCGCCACCATAGAAGGAGGGATCGGATGAACTCCGTGAACACCGAGCGTGTTCTGTGCCGTTACGGCCGTCAAAGCGCTTGCTCCGAATACCCCGAGCTCCTGGAACGTTTTGAGATCGGCCTGGATGCCCGCCCCTCCTCCGCTGTCGGAACCGGCAATCGTGGCTGCCGCAGGAACGAGCGGGGCTTGACGGCGAGGCTCCGGCGGATACTGCTGTTTGTTTAAGGACATGTTCATCAGGTTGCACCTCCATTAACTTGCAGTGGCCGACATAATTCCTCTTTTTCGCATAGGTCTACACGACTATAAAGATATAGGTAGTCACACAGTCAGCGGCAGGTTTTGAAATTCTTGAGGTAAGTCCTGCTTCTGATGCCGGTTGGTCTGACCGTTCGTTCCTGCCGTTCGACGCTGCGGTTTTGGATGGCGTTGAGTAATGTTCGCCTCCCGCCTGTACCACATCCGTCAGCCCACGCTGACTCCCTCCAAAGGACTGCTCGCGGTCGCATAACGCTTGCGCGGGATTCGTCCGGCTTCATACCCGGCCCTTCCGGCCTCCAAGGCCAGCTTCATGGCATACGCCATCCGCACAGGATCGGCTGCGCCGGAAACCGCTGTGTTCAGCAGCACTCCGTCCGCTCCCATTTCCATAGCCAGCGCGGCGTCCGAAGGAGCCCCGATGCCTGCGTCCACGATGACGGGTACGCGCGCTTCTTCGATAATGAAGCTGAGATTCAGCGGGTTGATAATGCCTTGACCGGTACCAATCGGCGATGCCCCCGGCATGATCGCATGAACGCCCATCTCCTGCAAACGGCGCGCCAGCACGACATCATCCGACGTATACGGCAGGACAAGAAACCCTTCGGCCAGCAGCATTTCGGTGGCCTTCAGCGTTTCTACCGGATCGGGCAGCAAGGTCTTGTCACAGCCGATCACTTCTACTTTGATCATGTCGCAGAGTCCGGATGCTTTCGCCAGCTTGGCGATGCGGACCGCTTCTTCGGCCGTTTTGGCTCCCGCCGTATTCGGCAGCAGCTTGAACTTGCTTACATCCAGCATGGACAAAAAGTTCGGCTGTTCCGGGTCATAAATATTCATCCGCCGCACGGCAAAAGTTAAAATCTGCGCTTCGGAAACCTCGACCGCCTTTTTCTGAATCGTAAAATCCGGGAATTTCCCCGTTCCCAGCAGCAGCCTGGAGTTAAATTCGTAAGGTCCGATTTTCAGCATAGGGTCAGCCTCCTCCTACAAAATGAACGATTTCGATCCGGTCGCCGTCCGCCACCGGGGTATGAGCATGCTCTTCCGCCTGCAAAATATGCCCGTTGGTCTCCACGATAAGCAGATTGCGTTTTAATCCTAGGTGCAAGATCAGCCCTTCTACGGTATGTACCGTTTCCGGCACCGTAATGTCGTCTCCGTTTACATGCAGCTTCACTCGTCAAATGCCTCCTTCACTTGCAAAATGCAGCCTCCGGGCCGGTACACGGAGCCATGCTCCCCAGCCGGCGGGGTCTACTGCCTTACAGCCGCGGCTACCGCCTTTCTGTCCGGCCGGAACGCTTCGAGCAGCTCACTCGCCCCCGGCAGAGCCGCTTCGGCAGCCGCGGCCCCGCCCGTGAGCACCGAAGCGGCAAGCACGCCGGTCGCCTGCGACAGCAAAATGCCGTTGCGGTAATGCCCGAGGGCTGCGAAAAGCCCCTTGCAGGCCGTTATCTCGCCGATGTAAGGCATCCCGTCGGGCGTCTGAGGCCGCAGCCCTGCCCAGGCGCGCTCCCACTCGGCATCCGCAAGCCCCGGGACGAGCCGCTGCGCCTGCGCGGCCAGCGAAAGCAGGCTGCCAAGACGCGGACTGCGGTCGAAGGAGCCGGGCTGAGCCGTGGCTCCCACGATGATCCGCCCGCCCGGCTTGGGCACGATGTAGCAGCCGCCCGAAGCGATCGTCCTCGCGAGAAGAGGCTGCCGCAGGGTGAGGGAGAAGCATTCTCCCTTCACCGGATACACGGGCAGCTCCACGCCCAGAGGCGCCAGAATCTGGGCGCTCCAAAGCGAGGACGCCAGCACCGCGCCGGCGCAGCGGATCTTCCCTTCGCGGGTCTGCACGCCGCTCACCCTGCCCGACTCCGTCAGGAGTCCGGTCACGTCGGCGTGCTCCATGATCCGCGCGCCAAGCCGCGCCGCTCCGGCGGCCAGAGCGGCCGACAGCTCCGGCGCCAGCACGTGCCCCTCGTCGGGCAGGTGAAGCGCCCCGCGGAGCTCCTTGCTCAGCCCGGGCTCCAGCCAGCCTGTCTCGCACGGACGGAGCCATTCCGCCCGGCCGCCGGCCTCCTGCTGGAAACGGCCGTCCGCTTTGAGCGCCGCCGCTTCGGCATCGGTCCAGGCGGCTTTAAGCATTCCCCGGCGGGTGAGGCCGATGTCCAGGCCCGTCAGCTCCTTGAGCTCTTCCGCCAGTTCCGGGAACAAATCCCGGCTCCTGCGGGCAAAATCAAACATCGGCCCCGCCTCGCGCATTTCGGATTGGGCCCCAAGCATCCCGGCTGCCGCGCCCGACGCCTGCCCGGCAATACGTTCCTTTTCCAGCAGAGTCACTCGGACTCCCCGCTTCGCCAGCTGATAGGCGATCGAGCAGCCGATAACGCCTCCTCCGATCACGACAATATCCGTATCCCGATTCATCTCAGTTCTCCTCCTGTTTTCTCCGGCTGCAGGGCAAGCTCCAGCTCGTGCCGGTAACGCTCCGCAGCCTCCGCGGGATTCTCCGCTTCCCATATGCCGCTCATCACGGCCACGCCCGCTGCTCCCGCACGAATCACCTCGGCGCAGTTCTCCGGAATAATCCCTCCGATCGCGATAACCGGGAGGCCTCCGCAAGCCAGCACCGTCTCCCGCAGCGCTTCCGCGCCGCGCGGGGCCGCTCCGGGTTTGGAGCCTGTGGCGAATACATGGCCGAATATCACATAATCGGCCCCCTCCTTCGCGGCACGGCCACCTTCCTCCGGCCCGTGAACGGAGACGCCTACGCGCAGGCCGGGAAACCCCTTTTTCACGGCGGAGGCGGGCAGGCCGCTTCCCGGAAGCTGCACGCCGGCCGCTCCGGACAGCCGGGCCGCATCGGCGCGATCGTTGACGATAATCTTGCCCGGCGGGACCCCGCATGCGGCAAGCCCCGAGAGCAGCGCCCACAGCTCCCGCGGGGACTGCTTTTTTTCACGCACATGAATGGCCGTTACGTAAGGATGGATGGCGGAGGCAATCCGTATAAGCACCTCCGGTTTCTGCCTTCCGGTTGAGATGGCGTGAAGTTCCGGTCCGGCGGGATAAGGGGTCATCTCGTTCTTCTCCTCTCGGCTTATATAGCGGCTTATAATCAATCTTCGGGCAGGGCCCGCTTTCTGTCAGACGAGGCGGCAATACACGCAAAAAAACCACTTTCCGCAGAAAGTGGTTTTCCCGTACACCGTTGCACGCGAGCCTGGACGCCGCTCCGCCGATTGGCGGAAACGACCGACCGTACCGGTATTTCTCCAATCCCGGTCTTCTCGCGCCTACGGCCGCTAGGCGGTTCGTAAGCGGACAAGATTTCCCGGAACAACCGGCAGCAGCCTCAGGCTTGCAATGAACTAAAAAAGACCGGACGGAATATACCGTGCGGCCTTGGTCGGCAGGGTTATTCTCTCTACGCTGGCATTACCCAGATCAGATACGGTTAGTGACATTCGCGGTCACACTCTCAGCCGGACTTCATCCAGCTCCCGAAACATATAAGGTTATCTTAACCTTACCTTATCCTTTTTCCAATTACAAGCTAAATTTTCCCGTAAAAAACGCCCGGAACCGAACTCGTCTACTTCCGGCAAGCTCCAGATACCCGCTCCCGTATGTTACCATCTTCCGCTTTTGAGTCAAAGAAAGGGGTCTTCGGGTAATAAAAAAATACAATCGAGCGGTATTCATCTCTTCAGGGGGAACCGTCCCATATACCGTATCCGAAGGGGAGGAATGTCCGATGGCAGCGCTGACCGAAGAAGAAAGAAACAAGCTGGAGCAGCGGCTTTACAAGGAAAAAAGCGAGCTGGAGCACGTGCTTGAGTCCGACCGGGAAGAAGACTCCCTGAGAGACTCTACCGGAGAACTCTCCTCATACGACAATCACCCCGCCGACATCGCAACCGAAGCGTTCGAAAGAGGCCGGGATCAGGCGGTGGATGAAAATATGGAACAGCAGCTTACAGACGTCAAACATGCGATCGGCCGGCTTGAATCCGGTTCTTACGGCGTATGCGAAGTATGCAAGGAGCCGATTCCGTTCGAACGCTTGGAGGCGATTCCATGGGCTTCTACCTGCGTTGAACATTCGCAGATACGTGCGGAAGGCGATCCCGCAGAACGCCCGGTAGAAGAAGAAATTCTCGAACCGATCCTGGAGTCTCCGAACGATGACGACACGGGCCGCGCCGAAATCGACGACGCGGACGCCTGGAAGAACGTAGAAGAATACGGCAACAGTTCGGATACCCGCAGGACGGGAAACGCTCAGGCGAAGGAACCCGCGGACGCCTGCGAAGACGAGAAGTAGATAAACATAAAAAAAAGGATGAGGCATTCGCGAAGAATCCCTTCATCCTTTTTGGCATGTCGCCTGTATAATCGTCTTTATCCTATGGCATGTATAACGCCTTCCGCAGGCTAACCGGCAGTCTAGTTTTCTTCTTCCGTCAGCCGGTATCCGCAGGTCGTGCAGAACTGCATACCGGGTTCGATATCTTCTTTGCACTGGGGACAGAAAGGCTTCAATTCCATAATAGCCGTAAAATCCGCCTGCTCGTGAATCGGTTCGAATTTCCGCCCGCAGTTCGGGCAAAACCGGGTATCCACCGCGACCACGTGTCCGCATTCGCACGATTTCTCGTCGTACAGACTGTAAATCCGGTTCTGCATCGCCTTGATTTCATCTTCGACAGCCTGAAGCTCAGCCGTTACGGCCGCGACCTGCGTCTCCGGGTAAGGCTGCTTCTGCTTGCCCGCTTCGTAGACGAATTCGCCGATCTGCGTATACAGTTTCTGCATATCTCTCTGCTTCGCCGCAATTTGCAGCTTCAACCGGTTAACTTCGATCGTCTGCTGCGCTTTTTTCCCCGCTTCGGCTGCGCCCTGTTTAATCTTCCCGATAAATCCGGACATAGGGTACCTCCTTGATGTTAAGATTGCATGGGCACAATCTGACTTTTATAATACCCCCATTATACCCGTTTCCCGCTGGATGCGCTAATTTGGCCTCCGTTATAGTGTATGGGGCCTTTCCGGAAAAAAGGACACCAATTCCGGTTTGCCCCGGAAATGAACGAAATCCGCGAAATTTCCGGGCCCAATTTGGAGGCGGTTTGGAGGGCGGGGCGTTGCCGGCAGTTGAGTCAGGCGATCAACCGGATGGCGGACAGTCTGCATATGCAGATGAACCGCATCCCCGAGAACGAAGCCGCCAGCCGGCTATCCTTTTGCAAAGCTTATCGCGTCCTTTCCCGCTTTCCCCAGTACAAAAAAGCGCCCCGGCCCTTAAGGCCGAAGCGCTTGCCGCATCCTCCGATCCGATGCCCGAATCCGATGGCGATACACGAAGACATCCGCAAAAACAAAGCCCGATCCCGATCAGCTCCGGGCGGTCTCTTTACTTTCGCGGGACGGATCAAGGCTACCGTCCCCGACCAGATCCAGATCAAACCCGACCTCGAACATCCGGTTCCACGGCAGATGAACGTTGGCGAGCCGGATCTGTCCGGACGTCAGCCCGGCGAGGCGCTCACTGACAAACGCGCGCAGCTTCTCCGCGATGACGGCTTCGATTTCAGGCTGCTTGCCGGCCAGCCCGAAATACCCCGCTCCGAACGCCGGAAGCACGTTCGCCGTCACATCCTTGCGGACGAGGGCCTGGTAGCCCCAGTCTTCTACGAGCCGGTAGAAGTAGAAGGCCCGGCTGCTCCGCTTCTGTGCTTCGCTGCGCAAACGGCCTCCCGCCGGGGTGTCCGCGTCCGTCCCGCCGGCCGTTTCCCCCGCGCCCGCGTAGTACGCCTCGATGACGGCGTGCGCGATGACGGTGCCCAGCGTATTGCCGGAGGTGTTCCACCCGGCATACGCGGAAAGCCCTTCAAGCTGGCCCTGACGGGCAAGCAGCTTGAGCAGCACGGTGTCGCCGCCGTTGCAGACCGCCACGTCGGCCAGGGCTACGGTCCGCCCTTCTCCGAGATACACGCGCATCGCCTGGGCGAACTCGCGCAAATTCACCTCGGAGAAGTAAGACCGGTGCCGCTGGCTCCACGCCTGCGACGTTTCCGCCATGTCCGATTCGCCCACGGCCGGCGAATTGACCATCAGCACGGCGTCTGCACCCTGCGAGCTGTCCGCCATAAAAGCGCCTGCACTCGTCAGGTGCGCCTTGATGCTCTCGTTCAAGCTGCGGTCCTCGTACTTCGGAATGCAGAAAGGTCCTCTCGTGGAGGAATAACGGACAAACAGCTTCGGAAGATATCCTTTGCTTTCGCAGAAAATCCGGGCAAACAGCGTACAGCCGATTTCGTCCGCCCCCGGGTATATCGCAACGCGATCCGTCAGGTCCAGCTCTTCCGAGAGGATGGCGAGCGCTCTCTGCTCCAGCGGGGAAAAGCCGTACTGGGAATTATCGTCGAGCGGGATGATCAAATAGTCGATAATCCCTTCTTCCGCAAGCTCCAGTGCCGTCCGGTTGACGAAAGCGTTGATTTCGCGCCGTCCGGTGAAATCTTCCAGCACATCCTGCGGAATTTTGTCCAGAATGCCGGCGAAAATCCGCTCTTCTTCGTCCGTCAGCGCTTCCTGCTGTTTCTTGTCCGTATACCAGCCGTAGAGGAACAGCTCGCGGCCGTAATCCGCGTAATAATCCGGCTCCTCTTCGCTGCTGGAATAGGCGGGCACCCTCATAATCAGATTAAAAGCGTGGATCCGCAGGTCCGGCTTATTCCTTTTGAGTTCGCGCAGCACTTCAAGGCGCTTCAGCGCATCTTCACGGGTCAAATAGTGCAGCCGGGAAGGTACGATGCCTCCGTAAACGAGCATATCCAGCGACACCAGGGCATAGTCCGCCCCTTCCGCTTCCCGCAGCAGCCAGTTACCAAGAGCCTCGGTGTCCCCCGGCGCTTTTTTACGTCCCAGAATGGACATGGGCGGAGCGGCAAGCTCCAAATCGGTCATCTCGGCCAGGCGCTGCGGGTATTCCAGGTTACACGGCCGCTCGTCGAGCGGTACAAATACGATTTTCGTCATCCCAATGATCTCCCCTGATCAGAAAAAGTGATAATTGCGCCAATCGTCCGGCAGGAGCCGGTCTAAACGTGTATACGTACGAAGTCGACAAAACGTTTTGTAATCTGCTGAGGCCTTGTGATAGCGCCCCCGATAACGACGGTATGCGCACCGCTGCGGAAGCATTCTGTCGCATCTTCCCGGGTATGAATACGCCCTTCGGCAAATACCGGGATATCGGCCCGCGCCGCCATCTCGCGGATCAGCGTGAAATCCGGCCCTTCCTGCTGAGGACTGTACGGCGTATACCCGGACATCGTCGTAGACAGGATATCGAAGCCGGCTTCCTGGGCATGGAGCCCTTCTTCGACGGTAGAGATATCCGCCATGAGGAGAACGCCGGCCCGCTTTTTGATTTCGGACACGATTTCCTTCAGCGTTTCCCCTTTGGGACGCGGCCGCATCGTCGCATCCAGCGCGATTATATCGGCTCCCGCCCGCCAAACGGCCTCTACCTCTTCCAAGGTAGGCGTGATATATACATCGCTGCCTTCATAGTCACGCTTCCAGAGCCCGACAAGCGGCAGCTTTACTCTCGATTTAATCGCGGCGATATCAACCGGCGTATTGGCCCTTATGCCGACTGCTCCCCCGGCCTCCGCGGCCAGCGCCATCCTGACCATCATCTCGCTTCCGAACAAAGGTTCATCCGGCAACGCCTGGCAGGAAACGATAATTCCTCCCTTGACTGCTTCCAATAGGCTGTGTTTTTCCATAGTTGTACCTCCGTTAGTTATAAGACCGTCCGGCACCGCTGCCGGCATTTATAAGAAAACCCGTCACTTTATTATATGAAGTAATTATCCGTAATTCAACTTAATTTTGGAGCATTTTTTCTTTATTTTTAGTTCATCGTGACTCCTTCCCATACTCCCGGCTCTTTGCATGTTCACTTTTATAGACACATATTTCCAACAAAAAGTTACATATTCCGCATTTTTTGACTTTTTCGTCCTGTTTAGAAGCGGCTCATGCAAGGCACCCTCCGGAAGTCCCGGCCATAAAAAAAAGCCCTGTGCTTGCGCACAAGGCTTAAAAATGGCGTTACTGTCCTTTCATCCATCCGAAAGGTTCGGAACCCGGAAGCTCGGCCGGACTCGGCTGAAGTCCGTCCTGGGCCAGGAACCAGTCCCGTAGCATAGCGAGAAGCTGGGCGCTGTTCACCGGCTTGGTGATGTAGTCCGAGGCTCCCGCCTCCAGACACTGTTCGCGGTCCCCTTTCATCGCTTTGGCCGTAAGCGCAATGATCGGCAGGTCTTGGAACTGAGGTCTGCGGCGGATTTCACGCATGGTTTCGTACCCGTCCATAACCGGCATCATAATATCCATCAGAACGATATTGATGTCCGGCATTTGCTCAAGGATCTCGATGGCGTCATGGCCGTTCTCCGCGGATATGACCTTCATATTCTGACGCTCCAGAATGGTCGTCAAAGCGAAAATATTACGGATATCGTCGTCGACGATCAGCACCTTTTTCGAATCGATCATTTCGTTGGACTGATGCTTTTTAATCAGAATATCTCTCTGGCTCTCATTGAGATTTTCCAGCTTGCGGTGGAGGAACAACATCGTTTCGTCCACAATCTGAATCGGAGATTTCACTTCCTTGATGACCGCCATGGAACGCAGTTCCTCCAGATCGTCCTCTTCCTCTTTGGTCAGCTTCTCGCTCCGGTTGATCAGGACCGGCTTGTATTTATTTTTGGCGTTCTTCTGCATCTCTCTCACGAACTGGGCCGGGCCCATGTCCGGCAGGTCCGTATCGACGAGCACACAGTCGAAGTCCTTGGATTTCAGCTGGTTCAACGCCTTGCGGGCGGTATCGGTCGCGCTGACCTTAATGTCGCTGTTCTTCACGAGATCCACCGTCTGTCTGCGGCGCTCGGAATCGGACATGCCGACCAGAAGCTGCTGGAACGGCTTATTGCCGAAAGCATTCAGCTTGTCGATCGCGTTCTCCAGATCTTCGTTCTTGATCGGCTTGCAGAGGAAGTCGAACACGCCCTTCTGCAAAAGCTCGGTCGCATCGTCTTCGATCGTCATCACCGTTACCGGGATATGACGCAGCTCGATGTCTTCCTTCAGCTGATCCAGAACGGAAGACCCGTTCATGTCCTCCAGACGCAGGTCAAGCGTAATCGCAACCGGCTTGTACCTCTTGGCGAGAGCGACCGCCTTGTTGCCTTTCGGCGTAATAATCGCCTTCAAGCCTTTCCTGTGAAGCATATCCAGCAGAATCTCATTGAATTTCATATCGTCTTCCACGATCAGGAATACACGGTCGCCCGCTTCAATGTTCGCACGATCATCTACGAGCTGTGTCGTATCGAACCGGTCGTATTCGTACTTTTTAGGCTGCGCAGCCGGTACGTCGATCACTTCCGGCACATAAGCGGCGGCCGCTTCCAACATGGCCGGATCGAGATCGACCGGCAGGAAGAGCGTGAAGGTGCTGCCGACGTTGACAACGCTGAACAGCGTAATCTCCCCGCCGAGCATGCCCGCGATTTCACGGGAAATGGCAAGACCCAGGCCCGTTCCACCGTATTCGCGGTTCGTGCTGCCGTCCGCCTGCTGGAACGCTTCGAAAATAATCTGCTGCTTGTCCTCGGAGATGCCGATCCCGGTGTCTCCGACGGAGAAGGCCAGCACCATGCGGGCGCGGTTCAGCGATTCGTTGTCCTGGCTCCAGCCGCTGCTCGCCCGGCGCATGAGGAGAACGACTTCGCCCTTCTCAGTGAACTTGAAGGCGTTGGAGAGCAGGTTTTTCAAGATCTGCTGAAGACGCTTGGAATCGGAAATAATGGATTCCGGCAGCGCTTTTTCCGCCTTGATTTTGAAATCAATCTTCTTATCCTGAGCAATATGTCGGAAAGTCCGCTCCATATTACCGGTAATTTCGGTCAGCTTGATTTCGGTGAAGTCCGGCGCAATCGTACCGGATTCGATTTTGCTCAAATCGAGAATGTCGTTAATCAAGTTGAGCAGGTCAAGACCCGAATCATGGATGGTACGCGCGAACTTCACCTGATCATCGGTCAGGTTATGATCCGGATTCTCGGAAAGCTGCTCGGCCAGCAGAAGCAGGCTGTTCAGCGGCGTCCGCAGTTCATGAGACATATTCGCGAGGAACTCCGATTTGTACCGGGACGTCAGCGCAAGCTGCTCCGCTTTCTCTTCGAGGAAGCGTTTCGCCTGTTCGACTTCGTTGTTCTTGCTTTCGACTTCCGCTTTCTGAATGACAAGCAGTTTCGCTTTGTCTTCCAGCTCCTCGTTGGTGTTCTGCAGCTCTTCCTGCTGCTTCTTGAGCTCTTCCGCGAGAGACTGCGACTGCGACAGCAGCTCTTCGGTTCTCATGTTTGCCTGCATCGTGTTCAGCACGATTCCGATACTCTCGGTCAACTGGTCGAGGAACGCGATGTCGATCTCCGTGAAGCGGCGGAAGGAAGCCAGCTCCATCACGGCCAGCACCTGATCCTCGAACATGATCGGCAACAGCACGATGTTAAGCGGCGCAGCTTCGCCGAGTCCCGAGCCGATCATCACGTAATCCTCCGGTACGTTCGTCAGCAGAATCCGCTGCTTCTCGATGAGGCACTGGCCGACCAGCCCCTCACCCAGACGGAACTCGTTGGACAGGTGCTTGCGCTGCTGGTACGCATAGCTGGAGAACATGCGCAGCACCTGCTCCTCGCCGTTCGCTTCGTTCATGTAGAACACGCCGTGCTGCATGGAAACAAGCGGAGCCAGTTCCGACATGATCATGCGGCACACTTCGTACAGGTCGCGCTGACCCTGGAGGAGACGGCTGAACCGGGCCAGGTTGGTCTTGAGCCAATCCTGCTCGGTATTGATCCGCGTCGTTTCCTTGAGGTTGCGGATCATCTCGTTGATGTTATCTTTGAGTGTTCCGACTTCGCCCGCCGCAATGACATCAATAGTCCGCGACAAGTCGCCCTTCGTCACCGCAGTCGCAACGTTTGTAATCTGGCGCACCTGAGTCGTCAGCGTGGACGCCATGTAGTTTACGTTATCGGTTAAGTCACGCCACGTTCCGGCAGCCCCCGGCACGTGCGCCTGGCCGCCCAGCTTTCCTTCGGCCCCTACCTCGCGGGCCACGGTCGTAACCTGGTCGGCAAACGTATCGAGCGTGTCGATCATGTTATTGATCGTTTCGCTCAGATCGTAGATCTCGCCCGCCGCGTCCACCATCAGCTTCTGCTTCAGGTTACCGTTGGCGACGGCCGTAACGACCTTCGCGATGCCGCGCACCTGGTTGGTCAGGTTGGTCGCCATGATGTTAACGTTGTCGGTCAAGTCTTTCCAGATTCCGCCGACCCCGTTCACATGCGCCTGGCCGCCCAGCTTGCCGTCCGTTCCTACCTCGCGGGCTACACGGGTAACCTCCGAGGCGAACGAACTGAGCTGATCCACCATCGTGTTGATCGTTTCTTTGAGCTCCAGGAGCTCGCCTTTAACGTCGATCGTAATCTTCTTCGACAAGTCGCCGTTGGCGACGGCGGTCGTAACGGCCGCGATGTTCCGCACCTGGCTGGTCAAGTTGCCGGTCATGTAGTTCACCGTGTCGGTAAGATCCTTCCACGTTCCGGAAACCCCTTTTACATCCGCCTGGCCGCCCAGCTTCCCTTCCGTTCCTACCTCACGCGCCACACGGGTAACTTCGGATGCGAAGTTGCTGAGCTGATCCACCATCGTATTGATCGTGCTCTTCAGCTGCAGCATCTCGCCTTTAACGTCAACGGTAATCTTGAGGGACAGATCGCCCTTCGCAACCGCCGTCGTTACATCGGCGATATTCCGTACCTGGTCGGTCAGGTTGCTCGCCATGTCGTTTACGCTTTCCGTGAGGTCCTTCCAGGTTCCGGCAACGCCTTTAACCTGGGCTTGGCCGCCAAGGCGTCCGTCCGTTCCTACTTCACGCGCCACACGGGTAACTTCGGACGCGAACGTGCTGAGCTGATCCACCATCGTGTTGATCGTGTTTTTCAGCTCCAGAATCTCGCCCTGTACGTCTTCCGTGATTTTCTTGGACAGGTCGCCGTTCGCGACGGCCGTCGTGACGACGGCGATGTTCCGCACCTGGTTCGTCAGGTTGCTCGCCATGTCGTTTACGCTCTCCGTCAGATCTTTCCACGTTCCGGATACGCCCTTCACGTTGGCTTGGCCGCCCAGCTTCCCTTCCGTTCCTACTTCACGCGCCACACGCGTAACCTCGGAGGCGAAGGTGCTGAGCTGATCCACCATCGTGTTGATCGTGTTCTTCAGCTCCAGAATCTCTCCGGTCGCGTTAACCGTGATCTGCTTGGACAAGTCGCCCTTCGCAACGGCGGTCGTGACTTCCGCAATGTTGCGCACCTGATCGGTCAGCGTACTCGCCATGTAGTTCACGCTGTCGGTCAAGTCCTTCCAGGTGCCGGATACGCCTTTAACGTCGGCCCGGCCGCCCAGCTTGCCGTCGTTACTAACTTCGCGGGCCACTCGGGTAACCTCGGACGCGAACGTGCTGAGCTGATCCACCATCGTGTTAATCGTGCTTTTCAACTGCAAAATCTCGCCTTTGGCATCTACGGCGATTTTCTTCGACAGGTCGCCGGTTGCAACCGCCGTCGTGACTTCGGCGATATTCCGCACCTGATTCGTCAGGTTGGTCGCCATGTAATTAACGCTTTCCGTCAGATCGCGCCATGTGCCCGACACGCCTTTGACGTCGGCCTGGCCGCCCAGTATTCCTTCCGTTCCCACCTCGCGCGCCACACGCGTAACTTCGGAACCGAACGTGCTGAGTTGATCCACCATCGTGTTGATCGTATTTTTAAGCTCCAGAATTTCGCCCTGCGCTTCTTCCGTAATCTTCTTGCCCAAATCGCCGTTCGCAACGGCCGTCGTGACGACCGCGATGTTGCGCACCTGGTTCGTCAGGTTGCTCGCCATGTCGTTAACGCTCTCCGTCAAATCGTACCAGGTACCGGACACACCCTTGACGTCGGCTTGCCCGCCCAGCTTGCCTTCCGTTCCTACTTCCCGGGCCACACGGGTAACCTCGGAAGCAAACGTGCTGAGCTGATCCACCATCGTGTTAATCGTATTTTTGAGCTCCAGAAACTCGCCCTTCGCGTTAACGGTAATCTTGCGGGACAAATCGCCTTTCGCGACAGCCGTCGTCACATCCGCGATGTTCCGTACCTGATCCGTCAGGTTGCTCGCCATGTTATTGACGCTCTCCGTCAAATCGCGCCACGTACCGGATACGTCCGTCACTTCGGCTTGTCCGCCCAAAATGCCTTCCGTTCCCACTTCACGCGCCACGCGGGTAACCTCGGCCGCAAACGTGCCCAATTGGTTGACCATGCGGTTGATATTGTTGGCGGTGCGCAAAAATTCGCCCGTAAGAGCGCGCCCTTCAAATTCAAGCTCCACTTTCTGCGAAAGATCGCCCTGCGCCACGGCGTTAATCACCCGGACCATCTCGCTCGTAGGCTGAATCAGATCGCTGATCAGATTGTTCAGGGAATCGTTGAACGCGTTCCAGCTTCCGCCCGTGCTCCGGCACATAAAGCGGCGGTTGGTATTGCCTTCCTTGCCGACAACCCGCTCGACCGTCTGCACTTCCTGCACCACGTTCTCCTGCATATCGAGGATATCGTTCAATGTATCGGCGATTTTGCCCGGCATTCCGTTCAGGTCATAGGGCATGCGCACGGAAAAGTCGCCCTTCTTAAAAGCCAGCAACACCTGAAGCAACTGTTTTTCGTCCAAAACATCTAGGGAATCATTGGATCTCTGGTCTTGTTCCGACATACGGCTTTTCCTCCGAATTTGTATATATAGAAAAAAATAAATCGAAAATTTTGAATTATGTCAACTTTAATAGTAGTGTTTCTAAAAACCGAATACAATAGCAAGTAGAGGAAATTGTATACCTTTCGCACGCGGGAACCCTCTCAGTCGAAGTCCGATCCCCGCTGCGTTACCGCTTACATATCGCCGGTTTGTCCCCCTTTTCCGCTCAAATGACAGGTTTGTTCCCTTTGGTCCTTACACGTCCTTTGTAATTACGTCCCCATGTGAAGATAGTTTCTGTTTGTAAAAAATTGTAATAGCAACAATTCCCGGTAAAAATCCGGGCTTTGAAACATTTTTCGACATTATGGCACGCTGATGCGCTTTTATACCCGCTTCCGTTAAACTTGAAACAGGGTTTTCGGTTTTTTTCTAAAAAATTTTGTCGGGTTTTAAAGAAACCGCGCGGGGTCTGGTAAAAAGACGCAAATCCTAGGGAAACGCCGGGGAATTGGAAGGCACATTTAGAGTACAGTGCGGGGATAAAAGCGGCCTCGCTATTCTATTAAAGTAAAGTGTGCCGTAAATACGGAGGAAGTATTCCTATCTTGCCGAGGGGAAGGAGCTTGATTGCGCGGGAACTTTACGGGACGAAGACGGCTTTGCAGGTGGAACCGGGTACGGATAAACTGCCGGTTTTTCATTTACAGGGCAGCAGGCTTCTCCTATAATAAAGAAGTAAAATTTCTTTTATAGTTATCAATTGAGGAAAATTAATTCTTCTAAAATCACGAAGCGGGGGAAAAGGTTCATGTCTTCTTACGCAGCGATCGGCATCGACATTGGGGGCACCCACATTAAAAGCGGGCTCATCCTTCCCGACGGGAAAGTGCTCGCCTCCCACAAAACCGAGACGGAAGCGTCCGCCGGCAAATCCGGTCTCATGGCTAAGCTCGCAGGACTTCTGCAAACGTATTCAGAAGAGGCCGCTGCCGCAGGCGTGAAGCTCGCCGGAACGGGAATCGGCAGCGCCGGCTACATTAACCGCGAAGGAACCGTAGCTTTCGCGACCGATAATTTGCCCGGCTGGAGCGGAACGACGCTGCGCGCGGATATCGAGAAGCTTTCCGGCCTGCCCGCTGCCGTCGATAACGACGTCAACGTCATCGCCCTCGGCGAGCAGTGGCTCGGAGCCGGACGCGGCTGGGACACCTTCCTCTGCGTGGCGCTGGGCACCGGGGTGGGCGGCTGCTACATCCGCGAGGGCAGCCCGCTGCACGGGCGGGACGGCTTCGCGGGAGCCTACGGCCACATGGTCGTGGCTTTCGGCGGCGAGCCCTGCACCTGCGGCCACCGCGGCTGCTGGGAGCAGTACGCGTCCGTGACCGCGCTGAAGCGCCTTATTCGCGAACGGGGCGGGGAGACGCTGGAAGAAGCGTCTCCGCCGGAGCTGTTCGCGCGCGCCCGCGCCGGGGACGAGACCGCGATGGCCATCGTGCGGCTGTACGCCGAGTACGTCGCCACAGGACTCAGCGGTCTCATCCACACGTTCAACCCGCCCGCCGTCGTCGTGGGCGGGGCCGTCACCGAACAGGGGGACTTCCTGTTCGATCTGATCCGCCGGCATGTCCTGGACATGACCATGCCGGCCTACACGGCGGCGCCTGTCCCGATCGTGCCGGCCGAGCTCGGCGGCACGGCAGGCATGTTCGGCGCCGCGAAGCTGCTGTTCGACCGCCTGAAGGCCGAACAGCCCTAACGCAAAAGCCCTTCGCACATGCGAAGGGCTTTTGCTTGTTTGCGCCCGAGGCGCAGGCACACGCGCGTGTCAGCGTCGGTCGCCATGCCGCCGGCCAGGGCCGGCGGGGACATGCCGGAGCTTCCACGCTCTAACTTTTGTACAAAGCCATACTCCCTACTCCCGGCTTCCTGTCACATCCGCATCCGCGGGCTACCTCACGGCCGATTGCCGCCTGTTCCGGTAGCTCCGGTACGTCCAAATGCATACGCCCAGCCAGAAACCGCTGGCCAGATAACCGCCCAGTACGTCGCTGGGATAATGCACACCAAGGTAAATGCGGGCGAGTCCCATCCCCACGATCATTGCGGCTGCCAGCACGACGAGAACGGCTCTTCCCGCCGCACTGGAAATATGCCTCCACAGCAGATAGACCAGAATTCCGTATAAACCGACTACGGCCATGGAATGCCCGCTGGGAAAGCTGAATCCGGCTTCTTCCATAATAATGTGGATGGTCGGACGTTCCCGCTGGAAAATCTTTTTAAGAATCGTATTCAAAATAGCGGAGCCGCCGATAGCGGCAATGAGCAGAATGACTTCCGACCGGCGCTTCAACACGAAGTATAAATACAGAGCGGCGGCGATCGTAATAAACGGGACGACGGCGGAAGAACCGATTTCGGACAGCAGACCGGCAGCCGCGGTTAAGCCGGGACTTTCCGCCCCCTGCACGAACGAAATGATCGTTTCGTCGAACCAGGCAATCTGCTGGCGGCTGACAAGCAGCGCCACCGTACCGAAGCATAAGGCCAGTAAGAGACAAACGAGAAAAGAACGGGTCAGCAAAACGTTTAATTTCGTATTCATTGCGATAAAAGGTCTTCCTTTCTTCACTAATTCCTGGTCCTGAACAAAGAGATCGGGAACAGCCTTGATCATACCATATTTTAATAAATTGTTAAAAATTTGCCCCTGTCAAGCAAAAGGAGCTTTCCATTAATTCCCTAAGGAATCATTGGAAAGCTCCTGTTATTTAACGCCTCGGCAGATGCCCGAAAGGCTCCGGTCAGCGGCTTTTGATAAGAAGCTCGACAGCTTCCTGCACAAGTTTGCCGGTATCCTTGCCCTTCTCTTCCTCCTGACGGATGCAGTGCTCCAGGTTGGTGGCTACGATATAGGCCATCGCCTTATCGGCCGCGCTTCGGACTGCGGAAAGCTGAGCGACGACGTCTTTGCAGTCTTTTTCTTCTTCCATCATTTTGAGAATGCCGCGTACCTGGCCCTCCATCCGCTTCAGCCGGCGGACTAAGCTTTCATCGTAGTTCATCGCGATCTTCCTTTCCGTGTAATGCCGATTGCGTCCTTGTTAAGGACAGCCCGCTCCGCAGGTCTTCTCGGGACGAGTCCCCAGAGAGCGAAGTTCGGAACGAAGCTGCATGGCGTACAACCCCTTGAAGCCCCGCCTTTTCAGAAAGCGGGCCGCTTTCTTGATGTGACGGTTGGAATCCCCAACCAGCAGTATCCGGTCTTCCGGAGAGAATTCATCCTTCCACAAGTAGGGGAGACGGCCGACGGACATATTAATGGAAGGAAAGCCTGCCGCCTCTTCGTAATCCGAAGCGTCACGCACGTCCAGTACCTTAATCCGGCCTTCTTCCTTGGAAGCCACAAGCTCTCTTGCCTTCTCTTGACTGAGATAATTCAGGCCCTTTACCGGAAGCCAGTTCAGCACAAGCGCCAAGACCATCATTCCCGCGATGATCTCCCACATAATCATTTCGACAATCCCTCCCTATTCACGCTGTTGACAGCTATAAATCGGTTGCCGGTCTATCTGCGGTCTTCTCGTCTTCTCGTCTTTTCGGCTCTTCGTTCTAACTAACGTCCGTATGAAATCCGGTCCGACCAGTTGTTCATACCGCCGGTCATATTAATGACGTCGAAGTTTTGCTCCGTCAGCAGTTCGCAAGCCAATCCGCTGCGGTTGCCGCTGCGGCATACCACCGTAATTTCCCGATTCCGGTCCAGTTCGCCGAGTCTCTGCATCAATTGTCCCAGCGGGATATGAACGGCCTGCTCGATATGCCCCTCCGCCCATTCCTCATCTTACCTGACATCCAGGATGTATAGATCCTCTCCGTCGTGAATGCGCCGCGCCAGATCCTGCGGGGTACAGCTCTTAGGTATTTGAAAGGCCATTCCAGCTCTCCTATATCGTTTCTGTCTTTATCATCCGGAAATAAATACCCGTACGGGTATACTCCTATGATAGGTTTTAAAATTCTAACTGTCAACATAAAAATTACAGACTAATCCGCGCCGAAAACTGTGGACAACCTTAGCTGTGGATATGTTTATAAAAATTTCAAACTTATGCACAGCCCACGATTTTGGACTGTTGATTTGTGTATAACCCTGTGTATAGAGTTGGAATTTCAAAACGGCGGGTTTTATATCTTACCATCATCCTTTCCAAAATAAAAGAAAAGAACTCCGTTTTCGGAGTTCTTTTCGAGACATTTCCTGATGAAACTTATGTACGGCGCTCTTCACGCTAATCATACTAAATTTTTAGCGAATGCCGCGTTCGAACAAAAACGCGATATAATCGGTCGGAGTCCCCCTATGACCGAGCTGACGCAACATGGCGGATATGTTGCCGCGATGATACGTTCCGTGATTCACCACATGCTGAACCAACGCGTAGACCCGGGTTTCAAGGGAACCGAACTGTGGATGCGACGGAGCCGTTTCGGCGGATGCGCCTTCTCCCTCGGCGAAGAAAGCCCGGTACTTCTCCTCGGCAAGAGCGAATCTCTTCTGCAATTCGTCCAGCGAGCCTCCACGCCCCTGCGCGTAAAGGTCCGTCACGACTTGCCTGGCTTCTTCATAGCCGCCCCCTTTCATAATGACCAGCCACATTTCATCCATCATGTAGATATGGTTCAAAGCGTCCGCGACGGACGGGAAAATACTCTGAATCTGCTCGAAGGACAGCTCCTCGGGCAGTGCCTTGAGACCTGCGAAAACTTTCCCGTTTGCCCACACATGGTAGTCGTACTGCTGCTCCGCATAACCGCTTAATAAAGCGGCCTTTTCCTGTTCCTGATGCTGCGTATCCGATGACATTCCGGTTCCTCCCTGTTCCTGTGGATATGTTGGAGTGTTGCCTTCTTAGGATAACCCGGATTAACTGACAGTTCCGGTCAGTGAAGCTAAAGCTGTTTATAAAATTCAAGCAGACCGGACGTCACGTCAATCAGCTGCTCTTTCAGCAGAGCAGGTTCAAGAACCCGGATCGACTTCCCTTGAATCATCAGAAAATAAGGGACATAGCTGCGGATCGCTTTCTCCTCCATCTTCATATGGATCTGATCCGTCGTGCGTTCCACGATCGTATGGCTGAAAAGCCAGTGATCGCACAGCTCGGCTATCGCCTGGGGAGCCCCTTGGATCCGGATGGAGACAAGCTGTTCCTGCCGGCTAGTGTCAGGGAGAAGATTATTCATAAAAAACTGGCGGGCGGAAAATCCCGGCGGCCTGCTGAAGACGCCCTCCGTATGGAACAACACCCGGATACGGTCGACACGGAAGCTTCGAAGCTCGCCGCGAAGGTGGCAATAGGCGACCAAATACCATTTGCTCTTCCAGTGGACGAGCCCGTACGGATCAATGCTCCTGCTCTGGACCGCCGAGGAGTTTCCCTTGCTGTACTCCATGTGCAGGGTATGCCCGTCCGCAACGGCTATCTCCAGCATCTGCAGGTAAGCCTCCAGCGAAGAATCGGTCGGAGGGTGAATGACATCGAAGCCTGCTTCGTGCCGCTCGATCGCGCTGAGCTGCTCGGGGTTCGTATACTGCTTGAGCTTCCCCACAGCGCTGTTCAGCGCGTCCCCGAACGGGTAGCCCGCTTCCTGCGCGAATATGGCGGCATGAACGAGGGCTTTCTGCTCGGCGGCATTAAAGAACAGCGGCGCCTCCCGAAAATTCGGCAGCAGACTGTAGCCGCCGTTATGTCCGGAATCCGCGAGTATCGGCACTCCGCTGGCGCAAAGCGCATCTATATACCGGTACACGGTCCGGATGTTGATTTCAAGCGTCTCGGCCAGTTCCCGGGCGGTCATTTTTCTCCCCGATTTTAACTGCCACAGCACGGCAAGCATGTTATCCGCTTTGGACATCTTCCATCACCTCGCGCTCCTTTCCGGACATTTCCATTCTAGGGCCGCAGGGACGAAGTTTCAATCGGGGAGTGGGCTTAAGACACCTAAATTACTTTGACAAGCAAAGTGCTTCTGTTTATATTGTAATGCGGGAGGCGAGGTTTTCGCGGATAAAGACAGCAAATTAGCTTCAAACTTGAATTACCGCATTACGGAGAAAGGAATCCGGATTTACCATAGGAACAAGAACAACTGGGAAACGGCTTACCCTATCCCGGACCTGCTTCTATAGGAAAGAGTGGCCCTTAAAGGACACAAAGCGAACCGGGATCGTGTCACGGTCCTGTAAATCATTTTCATTGAATCGGAGGAAACAAGCTTTATGGCACCAGCTAAAACCAAACATCTGGGCATCGTCATTGCGGGGCTCCTGCTCGGCATTCTGATGGCCTCCATGGACAATACGATCGTCTCGACGGCCATGGGAACGATTGTCGGGGAGCTCGGCGGACTCGACAAATTCGTGTGGGTTACTTCCGCTTACATGGTAGCGGAAATGGCCGGCATGCCGATTTTCGGCAAATTGTCGGATATGTACGGCCGCAAGAGGTTTTTTGTATTCGGCATTATCGTCTTTATGATCGGCTCCATCCTGTGCGGAACGGCAACTTCGATCGTTCAGCTCAGCATCTACCGGGCGATTCAGGGAATCGGCGGCGGAGCGCTCGTTCCTATCGCATTCACGATCATGTTCGATGCGGTTCCCGTGGAGCAGCGCGGCAAGCTCGGCGGACTGTTCGGCGCCGTGTTCGGCATGTCCAGCATTTTCGGGCCGCTCCTGGGCGCTTATATCACGGACTACATCCACTGGGAATGGATTTTCTACATTAACCTTCCACTTGGATTAATCGCTCTGGTCTTTATCGCGGCCTTCTACAAAGAATCGCACGAGCATTCCAAGCAAAAAATCGACTGGCTGGGCGCGGTCACCCTGGTTGGGGCCATTATCTGCCTGATGTTCGCTCTGGAGCTCGGGGGCAAAGAATACGCCTGGGATTCCGCGATTATTCTGGGCTTGTTCGCAGGTTTCGCCGTCCTGGCCGTTCTGTTTCTGTTCATCGAAACACGGGTGGCCGAACCGATTATTTCGTTCGGCATGTTCAAAAACCGGCTCTACGCCACGAGCAACGCGACCGCGATTTTCAGCGGAGCCGCTTTTATTACGGCGTCCGTCTATATCCCGATCTTCGTCCAAGGCGTACTCGGCGGCTCGGCCACGAATTCCGGCATGGTTCTGCTGCCGATGATGCTGGGCTCCGTCGTGACGGCCACGGGAGGCGGTTTTCTCATGAACAAGGTGAGCTACCGCACCATCATGATCCCGACTACCGCCATTCTCGTGGCAGGGACTCTCCTGCTCACCACGTTGAACGCGGATTCTCCCCGGTGGCTGGTCACGATCTACATGGTAATCGTCGGCCTCGGAATCGGAGCTTCCTTCTCCGTGCTGAGCAATGCCGCGATTCATCTGTTCGATGCGCGCCAGCGCGGCTCCGCGAGCAGTACGCTGAACTTCCTCCGCTCTCTCGGCATGACGCTGGGCATTACGATCTTCGGCATTATCCAGAGCCACGCGTTCACCCGCAAGCTCACGGAATCGTTCGCCGGACAGGCTCAGGCGCCTCAGGGACTCGATACGAGCGATGCGCGCAGCCTGCTCGATCCGGCCAAACGGGCGCTTATCCCCGCTCCGGTGCTCGATAAGATCACGCAGGCGCTGTCCTCCTCCATCGTCCATACGTTCGCATGGACGGTGCTGCCCGCGGCGCTGGCGCTCGTATGCGCCATTGCGATGAGCCGGGAGAAGCTGGACCCCAACCAGCAGCATGGGCCCGCTTCGCATTAGAAAGAAACACTAATCTCATGAAACAGCTTCATTTTTGTTAATTCTGTTCACTCCCTCATTATTTATTAATAACTAATTATTATAAATTACTATTAATTATTATTTATAATAAACCGATAATATAATAAATATTAAGGGAGAGGATGAATTTTTTTGAAAAGAATTAAGTGTTTTATCTCCATAGCTATCTTAAGTTGTTTGTTTTTCACTCTTGAAACAGCCACTATGGCCGCAACCCCATCATTCAGTCAGGGAAGTGCTTATCAACAAGGACTATATGATGTCAGTTCTATGCAGCCTCTTGGTGCCAATTGGAACAGAAATTCTCAGTTTAAAGCAGTCGATCAAAACATTCATTTAAAATGGACTTACAAAATGCCTTCAGGCGGAAATTCGTCCGTTATTTTAGACGAGAACGGAACTCTCTTCGTTAAGAGTTATGAAATAGGTGTAACTCCTCCTTACAAAATACATGCCATTAATCCCGATGGGACCCGTAAATGGCTCTATTCCACCACGGAAGAACTCACTAACGGTTCTCCCATTATCAGCAAAGACAAAAAACTTTTTATTCCTGCCGGGAAAAATTTAAAATCGATTGATCTCGTTACAGGTATAGCCAACGATCTTCCATTAGATAACGGTTATCCGTCCCAACCGGCAATAGATGCAGAAGGTACGATTTACCTTGCCGGCGCCGGGGGCAGACTTGCGGCCTACCGACCTGACGGCACTCAAAAATGGAAGTCTTCCTTCAATACAAATTATTCACCCGGATATCTGGCGCTGGCCGCAAACGGTACCTTGTACTTTAAAGCAGGATCCAACGGTTACGGTTCTTTATACGCTTATGATTCCAAAACAGGCGGCATGAAATGGGAGTATACAGGTGTAGGAACCAAATACACTCCTTCTGCCCCTGCCTTAGCTCAAGATGGGACGATTTATGTATCCGGCCAGGAGGGGTTTGTCTACGCGGTTTCCCCTGACGGAACTTTAAAGTGGAAACTTGCCATTGAAAAAGTAGGTACTTCAAGAGCGGTCATAGATCCCATAGTCGGGCCGGACGGCACCATTTATGCAGGTAACGGAACTCAATCCTTCGTTGCGATTAACCCGGACGGGACTTTGAAATGGACATATGCCGTCGGCATGATACAAGCCTCACCGATTATAGACAAAAACGGAACCATTTATTTAGGCGCGGACGGTAAGGTAATTGCTCTGAATAACCAGGGAGTTCAAAAATGGGCTCTTGATCTGAAAGCCTCCGTCTTCACTTCGGCTCCCGCAATCGCCGCAGACGGTACGATCTATATAGCCGACGGTGACGGATCTGTCTTTGCCATTGGCGGGGAAGTTTCGAATCCATCTGAACCTGAAACGCCGACCGATCCGGAAACACCAGGAAACCCCGATCCGGCTGGTCGTGCCCTACTTGTTATCACTTTGATGAACGGCACGGAGAAAGAATATGACCTTTCAATGAAGGAAGTAAACCAATTTATCACCTGGTATGAATCGAAAGCCAAAGGAACAGGTCCTGTCTCCTTTGCTATTAACAAGCATGACAATAACAAAGGTCCTTTCAAACAAAGAAACGATTACATTATCTACGACAAAATCATCACATTCGAGGTAAACGAATATTAAGGTTGTCCTCCACAAAAATAAAAAAGCAGCCGGGATCAAAAGATCCTAGGCTGCTTTTTTATCTTCACTGCAAACTTACTTAATGCCTGCGCTGACTTCTTTAACCATCTCGGCTACGGATACAAGTCCGCCGCCGGACAAGTACCAGTAGTCCGGGTTCAGGTAAATGATGTTGCCTTCTTTGAACGCTTTAGTCGTTTTCACCAGTTCGTTCTCGATGACTTTCTTGGCTCCCGCGCTTTCCGTACCGACCGCGGAGTCACGGTCGATAACGAACAGATAATCCGGGTTTTTCTCTACGATAAATTCGTTGGAAATGCTTTGACCATGCGTGGACACTTCAATCGTTTTGTCTACGGCCGGAACGCCGAATACGTCGTGAATGATGCCGAAACGGGAACCGGGACCGTAAGCGCTGATTTTACCGCCGTTCACAAGAGTGATCAGACCGTTTTTGTTGCCGGCGCCCACTTTATCTTTGATACCTTTGATCGCTTCGTCTACTTTGGCAAGCTCTTGATCCACTTGAGCTTCTTTACCGAAAATTTGGCCGAGCTGTTTCGCGTTTTCTTTAAAAGATTCCATGTATTTCTTCGCGTCTACGCCCATGAAAATAGTCGGGGCAATGCTGCTCAATTCTTTGTAAGCATCCTGCTGTCTGCCGGAAATAATAATCAGATCCGGTTTCAGCTTGCTGATCACTTCAAAAGCCGGTTCTTTGAGGCTGCCGACGTTCGTGTATTTAGCGTCTTTGTATTTTTTGAGGTAAGTCGGCAGTCCGTCCTGCGGTACGCCGGCTACTTCTACGCCCAGTTTATCCAGGGAATCCAGCACGCCCATATCGAATACGACAACTTTGGCAGGGTTCGTCTTCACTTTCGTTTCGCCCAGTTGATGCTTGATGGTCAGTTCTTTGGAAGCGGCAGCCGTTGGAGCCGTTCCTTCTTTGGAAGACGTTGTAGCCACCTCTTTATTACCACACGCGGCAGCCATAACGGCTAGTACGAGGGTCATGAGAAGCAAGGATAATTTCTTACTCATTCTAATCACTCCTATGGGTTTAATTGGTTTTTTTAGTTAGCGGGCATGATACCGTCCGGCATCATCCGTCTAATTGGTTACCATCTGTAAAACGGCTGTCTGCGGGAATCTGCTTCCTAAGCGAAGTAGGTGCAGATTCTGTTGCCGTTAAGGTTATGAATCTCGATGTCCATGTCGTAAATCTCTTTCAAAACGGCGGAGTCGATAATCTCGTCCGTTGTGCCCTCTTTCACGACACGGCCGTTCTTCAGAGCGACGATATAATCCGAATGGCACGAAGCGAAATTGATATCGTGAATGACGATGACGATCGTCTTGCCCAGCTCGCTGACCAGCCTGCGCAGCACCTTCATGATCTGGACCGAGTGCTTCATATCGAGATTGTTCAGCGGCTCATCAAGCAGGATGTATTCGGTATCCTGGGCAAGCACCATGGCGAGATAGGCTCTCTGCCGCTGGCCGCCGCTCAGCTCATCCAAATATTTGTCCTGGATATCTCCCAGATCCATGTATTGAATGGCCTCGTCGATATACTTCTTGTCCTCTGCGGTCAGCCGGCCCTGCGAGTATGGAAACCGTCCGAAGCCGACCAGATCACGGATCGTCAGACGGATGTTGATGTGATTGGACTGCTTGAGAATGGAGATTTTTTTGGCAAGATCGTTGCTCTTCCACTGGCCGATCTCCTTACCCTCAATGAACACTTCCCCTTGATCTTTGTCGATCAAGCGGCTCACCATGGACAGCAGCGTACTTTTGCCGGCGCCGTTGGGACCGATGAAGGAAGTGATTTTGCCTTTGGCGATCTGGACCGACACGTTCTCGACCACATGTTTGCTGCCGTATAGTTTGGATACGCCCTTGACTTCTACCACGATTTTTTCTCCTTTAATAGAAGATAGATAAAGTAGACACCACCGATGAAGTTAATGATCACGCTCAAAGTTGTCGAGAAGGTGAATACCCGCTCTACAATCAACTGGCCTCCTACTAAAGCGATAATGGAGATAAGAATGGAGCCGGTGATCAGCACCTTGTGCCGGAACGTCTTGAGAAATTCGTGCGACACGTTCGCGACAAGCAGGCCCAGGAACGTAATCGGACCTACCAGAGCGGTAGCGATCGAGATCAGGATGGCGACGACGACGAGCAGCCTTTTGACCACATAATCGTAATCGATGCCGAGGTTAACGGCGTGCTCTCTGCCCAGCGCCAGGACGTCCAGGTATTTCGTGAATCTTGCAAAATAAACACCCACCAGAGCAAGCAGCACGACCGAAATAATAAGCAGGTCCGTATTGACGTTGTTGAAACTGGCGAACATTTTGTCCTGCACGATCAGAAATTCGTTGGGATCGATCAGCACTTCCATAAAGGAAGAGATACTCTGGAAAAACGTCCCGAAGATCAGTCCCACCAGCAGGAGAAAGTACAAGTTCTGCCCCTGCTTCTTGAAAAGCAGCTTATATAATACGCCGGTGAAGGCTACCATCAAGCCGACGGATATAAGAAAATTCACATTCTTGTGCATAAGGAAGCTGGCGGAGCCGACCAGGAACACAATGGCCGTCTGAAACAGCATGTAGAGCGAATCCAGACCGATAATGCTCGGCGTCAAAATCCGGTTGTTCGTGATGGTCTGGAACACCATCGTCGAGAAGGCAATGGCGCCGCCCGTTATGACAATCGCCAGGATCTTCTTGCCCCTGCGGGGAAGCACGTAATCCCAGTTGCCGGAAGCGTCAATCAGGAGAAAGACCGCGATGAGCACAAGAGCGAGTATGGCAAGGATGCTGATTTTAACTTTTGCTTGTGAATTCATAAGGCCTTTCTCCTTGCCAGCAGCATGTAAAGGAAGATGCCGCTTCCGATTACCCCGACCGTAAGCCCGATCGAAATCTCATACGGGAAAATAATAATCCGTCCCAGAATGTCGCAGAAAAGGACGAACACGGCTCCTAGCAAGGCGGTGTGGGGCAGCGCCCGCTTCAGATTGTCTCCCATATAGAGCGTGACGATGTTCGGAATGATCAGCCCCAGGAACGGCAGCGTACCGACCGTCAGAATGACCACGGAGGATACCAGGGCCACGATGACGAGCCCGATGTTGACCACCTGCTTGTATTTCAGCCCCAGGTTGGTGGAGAACTCCTCCCCCATGCCGGCAATGGTAAACCGGTTGGCGTACAGATACGCGATAACGAGCACCGGGATCGAAATGTACATGATTTCGTACCGGCCCTTCATCACCATCGAGAAATCTCCTTGCAGCCACGAGGACATGTTCTGAATGAGATTGTTTTTGTAAGCGAAAAAGGTAGTGATAGAGCTTACGATATTTCCGAACATCAGACCCACCAGCGGGATGAAAATCGTATCCTTGTACTTCACGCGGTCGAGAATCTTCATAAAGATGAAAGTTCCCAGCAGAGCGAAAACGAAGGCGATCAACATCTTCTCCAGCGGACCGGCCGAAGTGAACAGCATCATCGAGACCAGAATGCCGAACCTTGCGGAATCCATCGTACCGGCCGTAGTCGGCGACACGAACTTATTGCGGCTCAGCTGCTGCATGATCAGGCCGATGACACTCATGCTCATGCCTGCGATCAGGATGCTGATCAACCGGGGGAGTCTGCTGACTAGCAGGATATGGACTTTATCGTCGCTCAGGTTGAACAGATCCAACGGGCTGATATCTTTCACCCCGATAAAGATCGATGCGACGGATAAAACGATAAGCGCGATCACCAGATATCTCTTTTTCATAAGCTGTCCTTTAGGCGGGTAATTTGGTTATGTAGCTTTGTAGTAAGAATGTTTCTCATTAATAATGAGATTCATTATCATTTGGGTTCGTAGAGTATTATAACATCTCCCCCAGTTGTGTCAACCGGATGGGATGATATTTCTAGTAGTAGGACAATAAAAAGAAAATATTCAGCAATTAATTCCCAAATACGCGCTGATAAATGTAGATGCCGTCCATTAACCCTTGCTTGTACATAAGCTCAATTGCCAACGCGGTTTGAATTTGTCCCTCTTCTTCGTATTTCAACAGCAACTCCCTTTGTTCATCCGAGGCTTGCTCAAGAACTTCATTAAATTTTGTCTTAAGTAGCTGCCTCAAATGAACTTTTTGCAAAACATCACCAAAAAGTGTTTAAAGATTATAAAAAGTTCGATGGGAAAATAATACTAGAATAGAATTTTGCCATTGAACTAACGGCGAACGTTGGTTCAACATGAATACTAGCAGGTCGCCGCATATTAGTAAGGAGGAGTGTGAAAAGTATGTTTCATGTAAAAGATATTTTATCCGATCAGTTATTAGCAAATGCTAATGACCCTAGTTGGTACCTACCATTTTCAGCTGCAGTCGAAAATTTGTCAGAGGAAGTAGCTTTTTGGAAACCTAGTGAAGATAGTAATAGTATCGCTGAAATTGTGCAGCATTTACTTTATTGGAATGAAACCTGGCAAACCAGGTACCAAAAATCTGATGTCAATACCGTGCCTTCCATAGAAAATAATAATAAAAGTTTTATCATTCCTAAGGACAAAAAATTCACTGATTTAAAAGATCAATTATTAGATGTGCTTTTAAAATGGCAAGATCTACTTACTGAAGAAAAAGTCGAAAGTGATGTAATCGGGTTTCCAGTGGCTGCCAAGTGGTGGGAGTTACTTGGAAATTTATCAACTCATAATGCATATCACATTGGTCAAATCTGTTATATTCGGAAGCTACAAAAGAGCTGGAATGTAGATGAAAAACAAGAAATAATTTGACGAGATGAATGATTCCTTATGGAAATTCTTTGAAGAGACGCATCTCGATTATGAGGGAAACATTATCCTAGTTCCTCAAAACTGGCTTTTTAGCGACGAGCTTCTCACTTCTACGACTTTAGCCTATTTTTAAACATGACGAATAGCCCGGTAGGCGCACCTCTGAGCCAGTAAGCAAGATAATGAACAACCGATGCGATTTGTACCACCTGTACACTTTCAGGAAAATTTCGCTTGCTTAACTATTCGTTGCAAAAAGTACAAGCCGGAGCAGAGCGCTCCGGCTTTAATCATTTTATTATTCTATCGGCGAAGCCCGATGATGGTCACGATCTCATGAGGCGCACCTGTTCTGTCAACCGATCGAAGATATTTTTAAGTGTACCCATGCCCAAGTCATATGAATACCCTATTCTATACTTCTGTGAAGGGAATGAGGAAACTCCATGTATTACGCCGGAAATAGGTTTCCATATCCATACTACGTTAACGCACCCGTGTATAACTATGCCAGACAGCCTGTGTACCGGGCTATTCCACATGAATTAGAGAATGCAGACCGATTGGGTCATCGGCAACCTTCGAACATGAACGGCAAAACCGAGTTGAAAGATTATGGAAGAACACCGTTTGTCGTGAATATTAGCGAGGCTGCAAAGCAAAACAATACTTATCGCACTGCCATATGGACAGGAGATCATTTACAAGTCACGGTGATGAGTATCAACCCTGGAGAAGACATCGGTTTAGAAGTTCATCCCACAACTGACCAATTCTTGCGTATTGAACAGGGTCAAGGTCTCGTTCAAATGGGGGATACCAAAGATCATTTAAATGTTCAAAAAAGAGTCTATGATGAATACGCGATCATGGTACCCGCCGGTAAATGGCACAATGTAACCAATACGGGCCATACACCGCTTAAGCTTTATTCTATTTATGCGCCTCCGGAGCATCCGTTCGGTACGATCCATAGAACGAAAGCAGACGCAATGGCTGCCGAATAAAAACCATATACCCGCAGACATCCTCCATTAAGGTAACAGGCTCCGTAACAGACCCTTCTTTGAGGACAAAAATAAAATCGGGCAGACTCCGGCCTTAACAGCCGCAGTCTGCCCGATTTGTTTGATTGATCTTCTAACGGCGAAGCCCGATGGTCACGATCTCATGAGGCGCGACAGACACGCGGATAGCGCCGTTCTCCGCAGGAATCGCCTCCCCTGCTTCCTCCATGATGCTGCTCTTGTAGAAGCCGCTGTGAGGCAGCGAGGTACGCACAGGCAGCTCCGCCTGCTGCGGGCTCATGTTGAACCAGCGGAGCAGAATGTCTCCCGACTCCTCGTTCATTTTGAGCGAGGAGAAGGACAGCTCCCGGCTCTCCCAATGGACAGGCGCGTAGACAGGCTTAACAGCGCCTGTATGCACGCCGGTCTGGCTGAGAGTCCATGGGATCTGGAACTGGTACGCCTGCGCATAAGCGCCGGAGGCGATGCCGTCTCCGCTGTGCGGGATCAGCATCAGACGGACTATGTGTTCGCCCAGACACTGCGCTTCCGGTGTCGGGAACAGTCCCCAGTCGCCGAGCTCTCCGACCGCACGGAGCAGCGTTACGGCGATGGTGTTGCGCCCGTCGCGCAGCACTTCGTACTCGCTCAGGCCGAGGTTGGCGACCGTCAGCCCGGCCTGAGCCTCGCTCACATCGACAAACGCCTGCTGATGCTGCGTGTTGCTCGGGTTTTCCCACTCAGCCGCAGGCTCGTTGTCCCGGCGGGCGATTTCGAAGACGGAATCAGCCGCATGCGAGCCGGCCTGAAGGTCCGTCGGGAACAGCGCGCGGATGCGGTGATCCTTCGCCTGATTGTTGAAGGAGACGGAAAGCTCCACGCCCTTGCCTCCGCGGTCCAGGCTGACGACGGTGCGGATGACCATCGGCACCGTTTCGGCGGAACGCTGGGCTTTGCGGTGCGGGAAATAGACGATTTCCCGCTGCTCCCGGTCCAGCGTCTCGTCGGCGGACACGGGAATCTCCCACTCGTGGACGATTTCCACGGAAGCGCGGAAAGCCGTGTCTTCCAGCACGCGGACCTGTGCGGGAAGACCTTTCGTGGTCAGCGCGGTTTCGCCTTCCGGCTGCTTGTACATGTACTCGTTGCCGATGTCTCCGGTGTTCTCGTACACGCCAAGGTCGCGGTACGTCCGTCCGTTTGCCTTGTCGGTCAGCGCAAACGATCCGTCTTGCGCGATCTCGACTTTGAGGCTCTCGTTCTCCAGCACGCGTTCGCCTGCGAACAGGGAAGCAGGCGCGGACGGCGCCTTATCGCTGCGCACCCACGCGTAGGTCTGGAGTCCGAGCGCCGGAACGTTCCGCGCTTCGAACGTCAGTTTCACCTTGCGGCACGAATACGGCTGGCGGAACTGGTCGTCCGGCAGGTCGTAGCCGAACAGGAGTCCAAGGTCCTCCACCGTGCACGGGATGACCTTGCCTTCCGCGTCGACAAGCACACGGCCCGACAGGTCCACGTTCTTCATGCGGCTTGCCGTTTCTTCCAGGGAATAGCCTTCCCGGAAGTACAGACGCGCCGCATCAAGCTCGATGGAGACGGTGCCGGTGCGTTCCCAGCCTGTCGTGTTGAACACGACGACCGGTAGCGCATCCTCGCCGAATCCCGCGAACGCGCTCGTGTCGACCGCTTCGGCGATGGCACGCTTGCTGTCGTCCACGATGGCTTCCGCCACGTGGCGGCTCTTCTCGAACCGCGTCACCATTTCGCGGTGCACTTCGTCCACGCTGCAGCCGCAGATGCTGTCATGCGGGTGGTTCTGCATCAGCGTTTTCCAGGCATACGTAAACAGATGATGCGGGTACTGCTCTCCGAGCAGATGCGCGAAGGAAGCGAGCGGCTCGGCCACTTTTTCAAGCAGCGCCTGGCCTTCCTGGTTCATCTGCTTCAAATAGACGCGGGCCGACGCCGTGTTGACGAGCGTAGACCAGCCGTCCGTACGCTGGCTGCGCAGCTCGCCCTTGACGGAGGACAGCTCGCGCTCCACGCTGTCGCCCAGCGCCTCCAGATAAGCCGCGAAGTTCGAATGGACGAACTCCGTGTCCGGGTACAGCTTCCGCGCCGTTTCGATCGCCTCGGGCAGGTCGAGCTGGATCGGCTGATGGTCGCAGCCGTTCATGAACAACAGCTCGCCCGTGGACGCGTACTTCTCGGCGTCCGCAAGCTTGCGGGCCCAGTACGCCTTCGCTTCCTCTTCTCCGGCCGGCACTTCGTTGCCGTTGGAGTACCAGTTCGCGAACAGGACGCCAAGCACCTTGGAGCCGTCCGATCCTTCCCAGATCAGCTCCGAGAACGACGATTCGTATCCGGAATCCGATACGGTGTTGTTAAAGCCGGTCGGCTTCACGCCGCGTCCGAAGAACGCGTTGCGGATGCCCGCCTGCTGCAAAATCTGGGGCGCCTGCCCGTAAATGCCGAACGTATCCGGGAAATAGCCGATTTTGGATACCGGGCCGTACCGTTTGGCATCTTGATGCCCGATTTGCATGTTCCGCACGTTCGCCTCGGGGCTGGTCAGAAAAGCATCCTGCAGAATGTACCAGGGGCCGATAAAAATACGTCCTTCGCGGATGTATTTCTCCAGGCGCTCTTTCTGCTCCGGGCGGACCTGCAAATAGTCTTCGAGAATGATGGTCTGGCCGTCGAGATAAAAGCTTTTGTACTCGGGTCCCGCATCCAATTTATCCAGCAGCGTATCGACCAGCCTGACTAGCCGGACGTGGTGCTTTTCGTAAGGCAGGTACCACTCGCGGTCCCAATGCGTATGGGAAATGATGTGCGCCGTTCTTTTTTTGCTCATGATCTTTCGCCTCCTGGCCTTTCTTTGTCGTGGTGCCGTTTGTTTGCAGATCTTCTATTGAAAAAAGGGCCGGAGAGCTCCGCATCCGAGCGGCGTGTTCTCCAGCATGAATTGTCGTTAGTTAAAAGGGTCTGCCTGACGGGTTAAGGATAACGCAGGTACGTGCAGACGTACCCGAACACGTACCCTTACGCTCCCTCGCGTTTTACTCGTTACCTACGCGAATTTGAACCTCATCCGGCCGGTAAACGGCGAGAAGCTTGCCTGCCGAATCGGCGGCGAACAAGACGGACCGCTCTTTCTCCAGCAGGAAGGAGTAGACCGCGCCGGTCTCCGTGTCCTTCACTTCTACAGGGGCGTCCCAGGCGAATTCGGAAACGAATACGAAGAGCGAGCCTTCCTTGAAGCTGATTTTGCGGCCGTACACGCCCGGCAGATTACCCCCGCGGCGCCATTCCAGACCGCTCTCGCAGCCCGCCGCCTCAAGAGCGTACCGGTAGAGTTCGGCGACGGCTTCGGTTCTCTCGTTAAGCTCGACAGGCAGCGGGCTCCAGATCAGGCGGCCCTTGCCGAGCGGGATATCCACAACAGCGTCGCCTTGCGGGCTGTCAGCTTTTTGTCCCGTTACACCGGTTCCGGTTGGGGCTCCCGCGCCGATGACGCCTCCTTGCCCGGAGTCGTTCAGACGGATTTCCTTGACGGTTTCCGCAATGCGTCTCTGTCCGAATGAAACCGGCTGGATGGAGCCGCCGATGCTCAGCATTTCTTCCCGGCGTACGTTGGCGAGCTTGCCGCTGCCAAGCACATCGTCCAGGCGGGCCGTCTCTCTCCAGTACGCGTCGATGCCCAGCGGACCTGTCGCCAGCAGCACGGCTCCCGTACGTTTTACAAACTCCACGAGCTCCGCCATCGCTTGATCGTCCACGTTATGGGCGCTCGGCAGCAGAATCAGCTTGACCGGACCCTGCTCCAGCGCATCCAGGTGATACTCCGAAACCGCCCGGAAAGGCTGGTTAAGCTGGTAAGCCAGCACACGCGTCAGCCGTGTAGTGGCATCGAAGGCCAGCTTCCGGTTCGAAAAATCGTTCGAATACGGGAAAACGGCGACGATATCTTCCAGTTTCCGTTCCCGGAACAAATCGCGGATACCGGCCATAAACGTTCCGAAGTCATAGGAAACGTCCGCTTCCGGCTTCTCCGTGCCGTCTGCCCGGAGAGCCCCGATATGCGATTCGTTGGCATTATCCATGTAAAAGTTCGTGTTCCAGATCCAGTGAACCGCCCCTGCGCCGCCTGTCGCGAACGCGTAGGCATACTTGCGCTCCAGCAGGTTCCGCAGCTCCGTCTCGGTCCGTTTCGCCCGGCCGTCCGGCGTTTCCACGTACATGATGCCGGTTTCCTGGACGAGATTCGGCTTATGCGCCGTTTTGGCGAAAATGCCGTCCCAGAGAAGCTGATCGTTCAGCCACCAGGAATGCACGGTCGTATAGTCGACGGCTTCTTCGTAGAAGAACGGCGACGGTCTCTGGGCTCCGAGCGCTTCGTCCTGCCCGACCGTCACGAGATGATCCGGGCACTGCTCCTTGATCGTCTCGTAGAGCTCCCGGGCCCAGCGGTTGTGCATGTCCATGGAGAACAGGCAGTAGTCCAGCCAGCGGGTCCCTTTCTTGCCGCGGTGCATATCCTGCACATCGAAATTGATCTCCTCGGCTTCCGGTAGGGCAGCCGCCGCAAAATCCGGAAGCTGCTCCGGGGACATGTTCCACCGCTCCTGAAGCGCTTCGATAGAGCCGTGCCGCTCGCGGAGCCACTCGATAAAGGCCGCTTTCTCAAAAGGATCGCGGCAGGAGCGCGGGCCGTCGGAGAAGATTTTTTCCGGCTCGAACATGGACGGCTCGTTGATCAGATCCCAATCCACGTTCTTCGTATTCCGGTGGCGCGAAACGATGGAGCGGATAAACCGCTTCTGCGCTTCCACGCTCTGCGGATCGAGGTAAGGATTGACCCCTTCCCACGTTTCCGGCGTAAAGGAGAAAAACGTAAACGTGACCTGCAAGCCGTGCTTCTTGGCCGTCATCAGGAACGCGTCGATCGCCCGAAGTACATCCTCCGACACATGGCCGTCCACCTGCATAATGTTGCGGTAAGCGGTCCAGATGCCTGTGCGGATCCAATTGATGCCCGCGCGGGCCATCTGGGCCATATCGCGGTCCCATACCGCCGCGTTAGGCAGGAACAGGAACTTGCGGGCCACGTCGGAAGTCATGTAGGTCATGCCGACAACCGGCAGCGGCCTGCCGTCTTGGATGAAGTAGTCGCGGTCCCGGCCGATCGGCTGGCCTTCCGCCAGCATCTTGGCGTCCAGGCCCCAGAACCCTTGGCGCAGGATGCGGATCTCGCCGCGCGCCGATTCGGCCCGGCATTCCACCCGGTACAGCCCGCTTCGCATGTCGAGCGGGACCGGGATACGGACGAGGCCGAATTCGCCGGTTACCTCCTGCTGCAGCTCACACGTCCACCGATCGGAGGTGCTCTCGTGCTCCACGGTGATGGAGAACGTCCAGTCCTCCGTCCGTTTCGCACGACTGTCCGCGCAAGCGCGCGTCATCCGCTGGGTCTGCAGGGTAAGCTGCGGACGCTCGCCTGCTTCGTAGGAAGCGTAATTCGGCTTCAGCCACAGCTCGGTCACGCCTGCCGCGCAGAATTCCGTCCACTGCTTGAGCGCCGCGGCGCCGCCCTGCTCCCAGAATAGCGCGCGGAGCGGCTGGTTCACGAACAGCCAGCGCGAGCCTTCGAACTTGCCGCGCGAGTTTTCCCACAGCACGACGGGGGCCGACACTTCGCGGCCTTCCGCGGTAATCCCTTTGAGCAGCGGATAAATCTGCGTGCTCATCGGTCCGGCGGAGCCCATCTGGTGCGGGAGATCGCTTGTTTTGGTCACGTGCGGCACGAGATTCCACGTGTCCGTCACGCTAAACAGCGATTCTTGCCCCGCCAGCAGTGGGACCGTGTCCGAAGCGGACAGTTCCTCCGCGGAAGATGCGTCCACGCGAAGCGCCTCGTGGATGTGCAGCTCCTGGTGGTAAGCCGTCTGCTCGGCTTCCACGTGCCATTCGCCGCCCTCGCGGCGTACCGGATGCTTGAACGGCGCGCCGCCGACGGAGATCAGGCTGCCGCCTCTCGACAGGAAGCCGAGAATGGCCGGCCACGCCGCCTTCGGGAAATACGGCGCGTGCAGGTTCACGAAGCAGCCGCCGGCCGCTTCGTTCAGGGCTTCGGCCAAGCCGTCTGCGCTGACGAAGTTCCCGATACCCGCCAGGGTATCGGTCTGGAGCGCGGCGCCGGCAGCGCCCGTTAAGCCCGCGGCGGAGTCCGGCTGCCGAACCTCTTCCTTCAGGACCGGCACGGTCTGCCGGCCTGTTTTCACGTTTGCTTGTTCGGCGGTGCTTATCGGAAACGACGGATCATAGAAAAGAACGACCGGCTGATTCACGCTCATAGCAGTCCGTCCTTCATCGCCCGGTAAACGAGCTGGGAGAACAGGCTGTTCGACCACGCGAACCAGGTTCTGGTGAACGTGTTCGGATCATCGGCATGGAAGCCCTCGTGCATAAAGCCCGTATCCGCGTCGGTCGCTTCCAGCATCGCGATCATCTCCAGCTTCTCCTCCGTCGTCGTGGCGGTCAGTCCCTGCATGGACAAAGCCATATGCCAGATATAGCCCGGAGGGGTGTGCGGGCTTCCGATTCCTTTTGCCGCGGTCCCTTCGTAGTAGAACGGATTTTCTTTGCTGAGGGCGAAGCGTCTCGTATTCTGGTAGATAGGATCGTCCGCATTCACATACCCGAGGTACGGAATGGACATGAGTCCCGGCGTACCCGCATCGTCCATCAGGCAGTAGTTGCCGAAGCCGTCCGTCTCGTACGCGTAAATCGGTCCGAATTCGGGGTGACGGTAAATGCCGTACAGTTGAATCCCGTGGTCGATATCGGCTTCAAGGTCTTTCAGCTCTTTCAGGAACTCCATATCGCGGAAAACCCATTCGGCGAATTCCTGCATATGGCGAAGCGCCACCACGGCGAACATATTGGCCGGAATGTTGTAATGGAAGTCGCAGGCGTCGTCGCTGGAACGGAAGCCGGACCAGACCATGCCCGTATAATTGACCGGCATCCCCAGGCCGCTGTTGCGGAGCGAATCGGTCGGAATCCCGTTGTCGCGCGTGAAGCGGTAAGGAGATTGTTCGAAGTGGCGCTGCTCGGTTTTGAACAGCTCGACGATTTTACGCATCGCGCCTTTAAAGCCCGCATCGAAAATGTCCGTCCGTTCGGTTTCCTTCCAGTACGCGTAGGCCAGACGCATCGAGAAGCAAAGCGAATCGAGCTCGAATTTACGCTCCCACACCCATGGGGACATGTCCGTAATGTCGGTGGTGTTCCAGTGCCAGTCGTTGGCGGATTCGTTGAACGCGTTCGCATACGGGTCGATATGGATGTAAGCGATATGGCGCTTGATCAGGCCGCCGATAATACGCTGCAGATCCTTGTCTTCTTTGGCAAAAGGCACATATTGGATCACCTGCTCGACCGAATCTCGCAGCCAGGAGGCCGGGATGTCTCCGGTAATGACGAAGGTGGTGCCGTCATCCAGCAGTTTCGTCGTCGTTTCCAGCGTGTTCGGGAAACAGTTCTTGAACAGTTGAAGAAGCTTCGGGCGGTGCGCCAGCTTCACTTCGGCTTCCTTCAATACTTCCTGAATGGCCTGCGGGAGCTCCAGCTTAGGCATCGGAATTTTGGGCAGTCTGAATTGTTCCATGGCTTCGGTTCCTCCAATAATTTCCCAGTTTGTCTGCTAGTTTACTCGATTTATCACGTTTCTTATATGTGTAGGTTTTGACCCGGTATGTCGCTTCTGCTCTTAAGCTGCGAAAAGTGGTACCGGGCGGGCGTTCCGCTCTCCATGCAGGAGCGGCCCCGCAGGCTGCAGGGCCGTTATGCACTGCGCTCGGCCTATTCTTTTACGGCGCCGATCGTCAGGCCTTGAATGAAGTAACGCTGGAAGAACGGATACGCGAGAATGATCGGTCCGGTCGCCAGGACGACCATTGCCATCCGGGACGTATCCTGCGGCAGCGACTGCAGCACGCCCATCCCGAGCGACGGGTTGTTCGTGTTCTGCAGCAGAAACTGCATGCTGTTCTCGATCCGCATCAGCATCGATTGGAGCGGAACCAGCTTCGGATCGTCGATGTACAGAAGCGCGTTGAACCAGTCGTTCCAGTAGCCCAGCGTACTGAACAGGCCGATCGTCGCCATACCGGGCAGAGCCAGCGGCATGACGAGCTTGTAGAAGATCTGGAATTCGCCCGCGCCGTCGATTTTACCGGATTCGACAATCGCGTCCGGCACCGAGGTGCTGAAGAACGTCCGCATAATCATGATGTAGAAGGCGTTCCCCGCCAAGGGCAGAATGAGCGCCCAGAGCGAATCTTTCATGCCGAGCAGTTGGGTTACGACGATATACGTCGGTACCATACCGCCGTTGAACAGCATCGTGAAGAAAGCGAAAAATCCGAAGAAATTGCGGTATTTGAACGTTTTACGCGAAATGGCATAAGCGAACAGCGCCGTCATGATGACGGAGATAACGGTCCCGACAATTGTGACGAGAATCGTGACGCCATACGAGCGGAGAAGCTGATCGCCCGCTTTGAACAAATAGCGGTAAGCCTCCAGGCTCCATTTTTCCGGGATAAGCTGATAGCCGTTGGCGGCCAGTGTCGTTTCATCCGTGAAGGAGATGATCGTAACGAACAGGAACGGAAAGACGCAGGCAAAAGCGAACAAGGCTGCAATCAAGTTAAAGACAACGTTCCAGACGGTTGGGAGCTGATGAAAATCGCGGCTTTTTTTTCTCGTTTGGGCTTGCACAACCAATTCCCCCTTTCACATGCTGATCTCTTAGAACAAGGCATTCTCTTTGTTGAATTTGCGTACGATGTAGTTCGAGGTAATGACGAGAATAAAGCCGACCAGGGACTGGTAAAGACCTGCGGCGGTACTCATGCCGATTTCACCGGTCGTTTTGAGGCCGCGGTATACATACGTGTCGATAACGTTCGTCACGGAGTAGAGCGTGCCCGAATCTCTCGGAACCTGATAGAAGAGACCGAAGTCGGCATAGAAAATGCGGCCGATCGCCAGCAGCGTCAGAATCGTCATCAGCGGCTTCAGCATCGGGATCGTAATGTGGATGATCTGCTGCCATTTGCTTGCGCCGTCGATCATGGCTGCTTCGTACAAGGATTTGTCGATCCCCATGATAGCGGCCAGGTAAACGACGCTGTTGTAGCCGACGGACTTCCACAGGAACACCAGGATGATAATCAGCGGCCAGTATGTCGGGTTGTTGTACCACTGGGTAGGATCTACGCCGAACATGGCGCCGACTTTATTCACGAGACCTTTGTCGAAGCTGAGGAAGCTGAATACGAAATAGCCGACGATGACCCAGGACAGAAAGTACGGGAGGAACATGCCGGTCTGATATATTTTGGCGAGCCGTTTATTGACGATTTCGGATAGAACGATAGCCAGCAGGACCGCAAGGACCAGGCCGACGATAATAAATACGGAGTTATAGAGCAAAGTATTGCGCGTAATGATGTAAGCGTCGTTCGTACTGAACAGGAACTTGAAGTTTTGCAGGCCGACCCACTTGCTTTCGACTATGCTGGCCCAGAAGCCGTCCCGGCTGTACCGGTATTGTTTGAACGCAACGACCATACCTGCCATCGGCAGATAGGAGAAGAACAGGAACCAGATCGTGCCTGGCAGTACCATGAGAAGGAGTGCTTTGTTTTTGTTGATGTCTTTGAAGAAATTCGTAATCCTTGTCACACCCTATCACCCCTTTTGAGAAATAATTCGAAGCCGGTAACGCTTGTGAGCATAAAAAATCAGGCGAATGCGGGAAACATTCGCCTAATCCGATTCTGATTCTCTTACTTCTTGGAAGCTTTCCACTCGTCGATTTGACGCTGAGCTTCCGCCATAATTTTATCCAGGCCCGCAGCTTTCATTTTCTCGTTAGCTTGCGGCAGGTATTGATTCGGATCTACCGTACCGGTCATCAGTGAAGTCCAGAAAGCTTCCTTCACGTTCTGTACGGCGGCGATTTCAGTTGTCACTTTCGAAGTGTCGAAGTTAAAGCCGAGCAGCGGAGCCGGTTTGCCCGCATCGTTAAACTTCTTGAACTCGTCCCACTTGTTGGCAGGGTCTTCTTTGTTCAGGTACGTGATAATAACGCTGCCGAGCGAGAAGGTCGGCATGTCGTAGTTCTTCGCATCCGGAAGGTTTTCCATCACGTTGTCGCCGACTTTCTTGTAGTGCACGCCTTCGATACCGGAATCAACCATGTTGCGGAGCTTCGGATCGGTATTCAGCAGGTTCAGGAATTCCATCGCTTTCTCCGGATACTTGGAGTTGGCGGAGATCGCCTGCATGGAGCCCATTACGGACCAGTTGAAGATAGTGGACGGACCGGCCGGAGTCGATACAACCGGATAGCCGTAGCTTGCGGACCATTGGTTGTCGGCGAAAGGCTGGTTGGTCGCTTTGTCCGCGAACCATTTGCCCGTTGCTTGAACGTCGCTCAGCGAGTTCAGTGTAGCCGCTTCAGTCGGGATGTAGCCGGCTTTATAGTACTTGTTCATCGTTTGAAGCGCCTGCTTCATTTCAGGTGTATCAAAAACGTTAACGACTTTCAGATCCGTGCTGTCGAGCTTGACGGCCATCGGCATTTTTTCGATGACGTAGTCGTAAGGAACGTACAGACCGAAGTTTTTGTCCGCCGCCAGCGGGAATACGTTCGGTTCTTTTTCCTTGATCGTTTTGAGCAGCGGCTCCAGGCTTTCCAGCGTGTTCACGTTGGTGATATCCAGGTTGTACTTGTCGAGCAGCTGCTTGTTGAAGCGCCATACTTCCTGTGCCGGAAGCTCTTTGTTAGCCGGAATCCCGTAGTTGTGTCCGTCTACTTTGGAGCCTTCGAGGAACGCCGGGTCGAGAGCGTCTTTAATGCCTTTGCCTTGTTTATTCAAGAGGTCGTCGATTGCCAGGAATGCGCCTTTTCTTGCATTCTGGACATAATCGAATGCCCACGAAGAGGTGAACATGATATCGATCGGCTCACCGGAAGCGGCCATAACTTGCATCTTCTGCGAGTAGTCGCCGAAATCGATTTGTCTCATTTTGACGGTAACGCCGATTTTCTCTTTCGTGTACTTGCTGACTTCTTCCATGACGCGGTCCGTGTCTTTCTGCGGAGTCCCGATCGTGTACCAGATCAGTTCTACCGGCTTATCGGACGTTCCCTCGCCTTGTTTGCTGTCGCCGCAGGCGCTGAGCACCAGAGTAAACGTAAGCAGCATGGCAAGTACGACAGCCAGACTTTTCTTGCTTCTGTTCATGTGTGTATCCTCCCCTTTAATAAATCCGCCATCTCTGCACGAACAGGGCAGACGGCTTTTCTACGCGATCTTCTGCTCTATTCATTGTGCGGAACCGGGAAATGCCCTATGCATGGGGCTTTAGGCCGCTGTCCGCTTGCTTCGAGGACTATCTTTACTGTACGTGATGAAAGCAGTTTCAAATAGAAGAGAAATTAAAGTTATCGTGTCTAAAATAAAGAAAAGAGACCGCCCGCGGCCATCCGCTAGAGCAGTCCCTTGAAATCGGTAGGTGATATTCCCACATATTTCTTGAATTGTTTGTAAAAGTAACCCGTTTCCCAGTAGCCCACATTCCGGGCGATTTCGTGCACTTTCAGATGGGTCGTTTTCAGCTGTTCCTTCGCCTTCTCGATCCGGTATTTGTTGATGTATTCCGTAAAGGTTTCGCCGGTCTCCCTGTGGAACAACTGGCCCAGATAGACGGGATGGATATTGTACAGCGCGCCCAGCGCTTTCAGCGAGAGCTCTTCGGCATACGATTCGTGGATGTAATTGAGCACCTGCTGGACAACCGGGCTCTTGATATCCCGGACCAGCGAATCGACCGTAAGCCCCGCCACGTCCTGGACGGCCTTGATCAGCTCGCGCAGGGTGCCCGCCTGCCGCACTTTCTCGAAACCTTCCTTGTACAGCTCGGTTTCCTCCACGTGCTTGATCTCTTTCAGCGCCATTTTGAAAAGAATAATGACTTCCATGGCGATATCCTGAATGTCCCCGGGGGTGACACCCTCCAGCGTCTGCATCTCCTCGAAATCCTCTTCGATGCGCAGGAGCAGCTTCTCCCGGTCTTTGGCCATGATCAGCTTCGTATACTCGCTCCAGTCAATCGGGAACTTCGCTTTCCCCGCGTCTTTGCCCGAAGGCAGGTCGCTGTAGTCGATGAGGCCGTGCTCCGGATAGAGCAGGAAATATTCCTGCGCCTTCTTCGCGTGCCGGTAGCCGAGCGGCGCCTGATCGGGGAGCGGCTGCACGCTTCCGATGGAGGTGCGGATGGGCTGGTACGTCGTGAGCCGGTCCAGCAGTTCTTCAATCGTGCCGATCATCTCGCGCTTGCCTTCTTCGGGATCGTCCATCACGAAAAGGATCACGAGGTCTCCGTCCACATCCCGGAACGGGATGATCGACTCGTTGTATTTCATCTGCCGCGAAATCAGCTCGAACACCTGGACGAAGTTCTCTTCGAGCCGCATAACCGCGGCGGCCATATACGGCTTGTCCATCTCGATGCCGAGCAGATCGGCCCGCTCCCTGTACTCGCCGGACGCAATCTGACCCGTCAGCCAGCGGTGCATCATGTTATCTTTCAAAATCTGTACGCCGTATTCGTTGAACAAGCGTTCGGATTTTGAAGCGTTCAGTTTCTCCACCGTATTGTCCAGTGTCGCTTTCAGCTCGTCCAGATTAATCGGCTTCAGCAAATAATTTTCGATGCCGAGCCGGATGCATTCTTTCAAATACACAAAATCGTTAAACCCGCTGAGGACCACCACCTTCAGGTCGGGATGAAACTCCCGCGCCCCGCGGATCAGATCGAGCCCGTTCATAACCGGCATCGATATGTCCGTGATCAGGAGATCCACCGACGTTTTCTTCAACGCCTCCAGCGCCTCCCGGCCGTTCTCGGCCTGGCCCACAATTTCGAGCCCGAACGAGGACCAGTCTATGATATCGTAAAGCCCTTCGATAATGAACGGCTCGTCATCCACCAGAAATACTCTATACATGGGCCGCCTCCTGTCCCTCTGCGCCGGGATAACGGACGATTACCGTCGTACCTTGTCCCGGCTTGCTGTGAAGTTCAATCCCGTATTCGCTCCCGTACTGCAGCTTCAGCCTTTCGTGAACGCTCCTCAGACCGAACGATTCGCCTTCCGTCTCCTCCCGGTCCAGCTTCTCCGTGATCTCGGCCAGCTTCTCTTCCGTCATGCCGTTGCCGTTATCCTCCACCCGGACCCGGACGAATCCGCCCTCTTCGCCGATCGTGATCGTCAGGCGGTTATCCTTGCGGTCGCTGCGGATTCCGTGAACGACGTAGTTCTCGATGATCGGCTGCAGGGACATTTTCAAAACCTGAACGTGCGCCAAGTCCCGCTCCCACACGATTTCGTACGAAAAACGGTCCTTGTACCGGATACGGAAAAGCTCCAAATACATCCGGCACGCCTCGACTTCGTCCTTCATCGTATAAATCGTCTTCTGCTGCACGAAACTTTTGAATAGCACGGACAAGCTGTAAATCATCTCGCCGACATCGCTGGCCCCTTGGGACAGCGCCCTCATCCGGATCACCTCCAGTGTGTTATAGAGGAAGTGCGGATTGATCCGGGCCTGGAGCGCGGTCAGCTCGGTATGCTTCTGCTTGATCTCCGCCTTGTACACGCGGTCGATGTAGTTGTTCAGCTCGTCCAGCATATCGTTAAAGCTTTTGGAAATCTGCCCGAGCTCATCTTCGCGCGTATCGCGGATCCGGGCTTTCAGGTCTCCCCGCTTCACCCGCCGCGTAAACTGGATGATCCGGTTCGTCCGCTTCGCGAAGTTCATAATGAACAGCGACGGAATGAGGATCGCGAACAGAATAGCAATCGCGCTGACGAGCAGGATCGTATTGCGCAGGCCCCGGTAGGAAGCCGCAATCTCTTCCTTGGGCGCGGCCCCCATGACGATAAAGCCGCCCCGGCTCTGCGTCAGTTTCGTCAAATACATGCCGTTTTGCAGCGTGCCCGTATCATACAAGCTGTTGATCCTGTCGGTGTAGGGAAACTTCTTCCCGTAGTATTGCCCGGAAGAATCAAACATCACATCCCCGTCGGGGGTCATGACGAAGATGGTCCCTTTCAAATCCGGCTTGTAGCTTTCGAGAGCCCGGACTATCCCGTCCGAATTGAAATAAAGAAGCAGCTGCCCGATATTTTTGAGCGAGTATTTATCGTTAACCGGTACGCGGATGGAATACAGCCTGGGGTCCCACTGGTTCAGCGTCTTGCGCATCCAGACGTTCGGCGGGGCAATCGTGCGGGTCTCCTGCGCCATAATGTCCGGAATGTAGGAACGCGAAGCGTTCGTGGAAATCAGCTTGCTCAGCCGGTTGGAATTGTACGTGTAGAGATACTGCTCCTCCGCGCTGTAGAGCATGAGATTCTGGATATCCGGGTCCGCATCCAGCTTGTTCTGCAAATATTTCAGAACATCCGTCGAGAAATTCGTATCTTTATAAAATTGATCCAGCCGGTGCTCGGCATATTCCTGATAAGGATGCTGGAGAAAATACGACATGTTAGCCGACAGGGCATCGTTCTGGTAAATGTCCGTGAGCAGCGACTGCACCCACTCGAATTTGCCGTTAACGTACGAGCTGACGCCTTCCATCGCCTTTTTCTGGTTGGCCAGCTCCCGCTGTACGATGGATTGGGACATGAAAGAAAACATCAAATACGAAAGCGTAATGATGGTCAGGATCGTGATCAGGGAAAACATCAGGATCATTTTCAGAAACAAGTTGTTTTTCAAATAGTTGCGGTAGATTCTCCTGACACCCATGCGGTCTGCCCTCCCTGAACGTTATCCGTCTCGATTATAGCATGCCGCCGCCTATACAACCTAACCGCCTTTGTCAGTTCAGTGGCTCAGGGCGTGGGCTCCCTCAAGCTGGCACCTTATAGTTATGGGCCCGTTTGGAAACCATATCCATGGCAAAGCCATCTTGTGAAAACGGGAGCTGCAAAGGCCGCTCCATAGCGTGCTTCATAAGCTTCTTTTAGCCTGCGCATTGTAATATCGTCTTTTTTGAGTACATAATCGGTATATGGAAAGGGGATTTGCAAATGCGCTACCTATACGAGTTTATCAAACATCAAGATGACCTGCCGTATCGTTTATTCGTGAATAGCGTCGCGTTTGTCCCGTTTCATTGGCACAGGGAAGTCGAAATCATTTACGTCCTTCACGGAGCCGTTACCCTTTGGCTGGACCAACACCAATATGCGTTGTACAAGGACGATATTATCGTGGTAAACAGCATGTCCGTTCACAAGATTGAACGTACCCATCAAGACAATGTGCTGCTGACCCTGCAATTCAGCCCGGATTTGCTTGACAGCCAAGTGTTTATCGACTGCAACTCTTTGCGTCAGAAGCCCGGCAACCGGGACCGCTATGACAAGGTACGCCATTACTTGGCCCAGTTGACATGGGAAGCGAGCAAAAAGGCTCCCGGCTGCCGCAATTTTTCAATAGGCCTGCTTCACTTGTTAACCGGTCATCTGTTCCGCTATTTCACAACCGGCCCCCATGAAGCTTACCAAGAAGACAAGAAAACTTACGACTATAAACGTCTTAACCGAGTATTGAAGTATATCGATCGTCACTACAGCCAGAAAATTACGCTGCAATCCATTGCCGAGCAGGAGCATCTGAGCCTCCATTATTTCTCCCATTTCTTCAGCGATAAAATCGGCATTCCTTTTCAAAAATACTTAACCTCGATCCGCCTGGAGAAAGCGGTGGCCGAACTTACGGAATCCGCCAAAAGCGTGACGCAAATTGCGCTGGATTGCGGATTCGCCAACGTAAAACTGTTCAATAAATATTTCAAAGAGAAATATGAAATGACTCCCGGCGCCTTCAGAGAAGCCGCAAAGGAAAAGACTGCATCCCCGGAGAGAAAGCCGCTGACCTACGATGACTCGCCAAGCGGAGACTATTACGAGACCGACACCATTCAAGCGATGGAATCTTTGTTTCATTATTTGAATCTTAATGAAGACAAACCGGACTTGTCGGGAGCTAAGGAAATCGTTCACGACCAGATTCATATTCGTGTCCGTGCGGACGATCCGGGCCGGCCTTATGAGCCGCACTGGCAGCGATTAATAAATGCGGGCAGAGCCGTAGAAGGGCTGCGTGCCGATTGGCAGGAGCAATTTATAGAATTGCAGCGGAGCTTGGCCTTCACCCATATCCGCTTTCACGGCATATTCAATGATGAAATGATGGTGTATAGCGAAACGGAGGATGGGAAAGCTGTTTATAATTGGTCCTATGTGGACAAATTGTATGATTTCTTACTGCAAGCGGGCATTCGTCCGTTCGTCGAGCTCAGCTTTATGCCGACACTGCTCCGCCGTTCCCGGGAGACGATTTTTTGGTGGAAAGGAAATATCGCCCCTCCCGCGGATCCCGACAAATGGAATTCGCTTGTTCGCGAATTTGTCCGCCACTGCCTGAACCGGTACGGCCTTGAAGAAATGAAGAATTGGTATTTCGAGGTATGGAACGAACCCGATCTGACAGGCGTCTGCTGGGCCGGAACGAAGGAAGAATATTTTGAATTTTACAAGTCAACTGCTTGTGCCATTAAAGATGTCGCTACCGAACTGAAAGTAGGCGGGCCGGCCCTTGGCTACGGATCGATCTGGAATGATACCTGGGCGGAGGACTTCATGGCTTACTGCCTGGAGAATAACGTGCCCATCGACTTTTTCTCGTTTCACGTATATTCGGAATATCCCAATAAGAAGGACGAAAAAGATAAATTAACGACGATTATGCCGCCATCGTTCTATGCCGACAGCATCAAGCGGTTAAGAACTCAGATCGGTTCCGACAGGATGCCCGCGCTGGAGCTTCATATGACCGAGTGGAACTTTTCTCTCTATGACCGGAACTACATCCACGATACGATGTTTATGGCAGCGTTCGTTATCCACCAATCTTTTCTCACGCTGGGGACGCTGACTTCGATTGCTTACTGGTCATTCACGGATGTATTCGAGGAAAGCCAAGTTCCCGTGTCTTTGTTCTACGGCGGTTTCGGCCTTATAACCCGGTCCGGTCTGAAGAAACCGAGCTATTATGCCCTGGAGCTCCTTAACAAGCTGGGTGAGAAACTGATCACGTATGGAGAGGGTTATATCGTAACATCACGGGCTGACGGGAGTATACAAGTGTTAATGTACCATTACACGCATGTAGACCAGCTCTACGCCAGCGGAGACCGGTCCGGACTGACGGAAAAGAACCGGTACACGATTTTTGAAGAAAAAGGAGACAAAGCACTTCATTTGAAACTGAACGGCTTAAAGGGCAACTATAAAATGACGAGCTACCGGCTTGACCGCGAGCATGGATCGGTCTTCGACGAATGGCTTCGTTTGGGCATGCCCGTCTACCTCACAGAGGAAGAACTCCTCTTTTTGGGCAACAAAAGCGGACCGGTCCTGCAAACGGAATTGCTGACGGATGTCGACAGCTATGAAGGGACCTTTATCCTTCCCCCTCACGGAGTCATGCTGGTTACCTTTACAAGACAATACTAAGCGTGCCGTTGATGCGCGCGGGAAGGCACCCTTGCGAGACAGGGGTGTTTTTTGCTATAGGCAAAACTTCGGAAAAAACGAAAAAACCGCAGATAAGAGATTTCGGCAAAAAACATACCTCCACACGGCAAGTAAGAACAAGAAAGCGCTGTCAAAAAGCTCTATCATGGGTTACACGGGCACATGGTGACAACATAAGCATTGGAGGGATCACAATGGATCGTTTAATGAAGTGGATGGCGGAAAAATTCGCGCCCCGTATTAATGCGTTTACGAAGAATGTATGGGTCGATTCGATTCAGGAAGCGATCATGGTTACGCTGCCGATGATTTTCATCGGTTCGTTAATCACGCTTGTTTCTATTTTAAAGGACTTTATTCCCGGCATGCCCAACTTAACGCCGATTACGACGTTCAGCTTCGGCCTTCTCGGCATCTTTATTTCTTTTCTGACCCCCTATATGGTCATGCAAAAGAAAGAACGCCACAAAATCAAGCTGATCTCGGGAGCGACCGGCCTATCGCTGTTCTTGATGCTTTTAAATCCGAAATTCGGGGATGACGGCACCGTCCAATTTGTACTGGAGCGTTTCGGGCCTTCCGGCATGATTACGGCGCTCCTGGTAGGTATAACGGTAGCAGTCGTAATTAATGCGTTTAATCGTTTTTCCTGGTTCAAAAAGGATACCAACCTGCCCGAATTTATTGTGGACTGGTTCGATTTTCTCGTACCGATCGCTCTCATTCTGACTTTCGGATGGGTGCTTATTTATCAACTGAATTTCGATATCTTCGAACTAATCGTAGGTCTATTCCAGCCGCTTAATACAATAAGTCAAAGTCTCGCGGGCTTTGTGCTGTTTAATTTCGTCGGCGTGCTTCTTTACTCGTTCGGCGTCAGCCCCTGGGTAATCACTCCGATCCTATATTCGATTTGGATCCCGGCGATCGAAGAGAACGCCAAATTGGCCGCTCAAGGCATGGCACCCGTCAATATCAACACATTTGAAACGTTTTTCTCCGGCTGGGTCGGTGTGGGCGGGCTGGGCGCGACGCTTCCGCTGGTCATTTGGTTCCTGTTCGCAAAATCCAGGAAATTGAACTCCATCGGAAAGGCGACGATCGTGCCTTCGCTGTTCAATATTAACGAACCCGTCATCTACGGAGCGCCGATCGCGTTTAATCCCATCTTGATGATCCCCATGTGGATCAACGGCATTATTACGCCCATCATTGTCTACCTGACGCTCGATCTCGGACTGGTGGACATTCCCAGCAAAGTGTTCCAGTTGTGGTACACGCCTATGGGGTTATCAACCTATCTGTTGTCCGGGTTCAAGGGACTTCTCTTGCTGGCGGTTGTCTTGTTGGTTGTGTTTGTCGTTTGGTTTCCGTTTTTTAAAGTGTACGATATGCAGGAGTTGAAGAAAGAACAGAATGAAATTCCTCAAGAATAAGGGGAAATCGCAAGAGGAGGAAGACATCTATGAATCCGTCAACTGAAACTTTGTTAAAAGAACTGACGCTTGAGGAAAAAGCCGCTCTTTGCTCGGGCTTGAATATGTGGATGACCAAGGGAATCGAACGGCTGGATATCCCGTCCATTCATATGTATGACGGCACGAACGGCATACGCAAAACAAACAGCGACGAAGAAATGGGCATCACGGGAGAGAATATACCGGCCACCTGCTATCCGACGGGCTCGGCAATCGGCTCTTCGTGGAATACCGAACTTCTGCACGAAGTCGGCGTCGCTCTTGGGGCGGAAAGCAAGCAAATGGGCGTAGAGCTGCTGCTCGGGCCGGGAATCAATATGAAACGCACGCCGCTCGGAGGACGGAATTTCGAATATTATTCGGAGGACCCTTGTCTATCGGGCGAGCTCGGGGCGGCATTCGTAAACGGGCTACAAAGCCAGGGCGTCGGCGCATCGGTTAAACATTTTGCCTGCAACAACCAGGAGTACGAGAAAATGGTAACCAGCTCGGAAGTCGACGAGCGCACGCTGCGCGAAATCTATTTAAGCGCCTTTGAACGCATTGTCAAAAAATCGAATCCCTGGACGATTATGTGCTCCTATAATCTCGTGAACGGCTCCTACGCAAGCGAAAACGAACATCTGCTTCATCATATTCTCCGTGAAGAATGGGGATATGAAGGGGTTGTGCTATCTGACTGGACGGCTGTCAACGACCGGCTTCGCGGCCTTAAAGCCGGACTTGATCTGGAAATGCCCGGGCCTGCACAGTACAATACGAATGCGATTGTCGAAGCGGTACGGAACGGCCAACTGAGCGAGGCCCAGCTTGATAAAGCGGTCCGTCGCATTCTCGAACTTGTGCGCAAAACAATCGGAACAGGAAGCGGAAATGAAAAGCAACACCCGATTGCCGATTATCATGCTCTTGCCAGGAAAGCCGCGGCCGAAAGCATGGTGCTTCTGAAAAATGACAATCACATTCTTCCGATTGATCCCGCAAAGGTATCTTCCATAGCCGTTATCGGCAAATTTGCCAAACAGCCGAGAATCCAGGGCGCGGGCAGCGCCAAAGTAACGCCGACTCATGTCGACATTCCGTGGGAAGAGATGGCTAAGGTTGCGGGCGATTCCGTCTCGTTCACCTATGCGGAGGGCTATCCGCAGGATGACAGCGTGGATGAGAACCTTATCCGGGAAAGCGCAGAATTGGCGGCGAAAACGGATATGGCGGTCTTGTTTGTCGGACAACCTGAGTATGCGGAATCGGAAATGCATGATTTGGACGGCATAGAGCTTCCTTTGCATCAGATCAAGCTCATTGAAGCCGTATCCGCCGTTCAACCTAAGTGTATTGTCATTACAAGCAGCGGGACGGCGCTGGCGATGCGTCCTTGGGTGCATCATGTGCCGGGGATCCTCCACTCTTGGCTGACCGGACAAGGCAGCGGCAGAGCGATAGCGGAAATTTTGTTCGGCCGCATAAACCCGTCCGGCAAACTGTCCGAGACGTTCCCCGTCAAGTTGTCCGATAACCCCTCGCATATGCGCATTCGCGGCGAAAACGGAAAGCTGTATTACCGGGAGGGCTTGTTCATCGGGTACCGGTACTACGACAAAAAAGAGATAGCGCCGCAATTCCCGTTCGGACACGGATTGTCGTATACTACCTTCGCTTACTCTAACTTGAAAGCCGTACAGAACGGCGGCACGGTAAAAGTTACGTTCAGCGTTGAGAATACGGGCGCTATGTACGGGAAAGAAGTCGTCCAGTTGTACGTGCATGACGAGGAGTGCAAGTGGGTCCGTCCGGAGAAGGAACTGAAAGCATTCGCGAAGCTTGCCCTGCATCCCGGCCAGAAAAAAGACGTAAGCTTTACTCTCGAAGAACGGGACCTTGCTTACTACAATACGAAATATAATAAATGGGTCGCCGAAACCGGGTATTTCCAGTTCGCGTTGGGCAGTTCCTCGCGGGATATCCGCATTCGCGAAAGAGTTTATTGTGATTTCGGAAAAGAAGTTATTGCCCTTCATAAATTCAGCTTATTAAGCGATTGGCTCGGCAACCCGACTGCGAAATCGGTTTTGGTCGAAAGTCTTGAAGAAATGAACGCCCATGTGTCTGACAAGGTCTACCTTAACGAGGAATTTGTCGGCTTCTGGGGAGATTTTCCCGTCATCAAAATTTTCCAGATGTTCGGGCAAAGTTGGCTGGCCGATACATCTCCGGATCAGCTCCTGGATCAGTTGATCCAATCCTTCGAGCATAAACGGCGGACCGAATTATAAAAAAAAGTGCCCATCCATGAGGATGGGCATTTTTCAGTCCGGCTTTTGAAGCCGATATCGGCAGCATAGCTGCCGAAAGCGATAACGGTTACCCCCGCTTGTCTCATACAGCCGGAGCTGAATTTGTTAAGACGCTTAAATATTTATGCGGTCCGGGGGACCTTGAATTACATGGACTTCGTCAGGGTGATGGATCTGTCCTGCTGGCCCCATTTAACGTCCCAGCCGAGCAGTTCCGTAATAAAGCGCAGCGGCAGAACGGTTCTTCCATCCGCATTGACGAATACTTTGGAACCGATGTTTTTCTTCATGCCGTTAAGCTCCATGAAGTCTTTGCCGATCCAGAACTGCATCTTGTCGCTCCCAGCCTTTACCCAGACGGACTGGGCTTCATTGTCCCAAGTCACTTCGGCGCCGATTCCCTCCGCCAGGTAACGCAGCGGGATGTAGCTCATGTCATTCCAGATGAACGGAGTCGTGTCCATCTTCGTTACGGTCCCGTTGATGTTCAGGTCATGGCTGCCGATTTGCATCCAGACCGTGGTCATGGACGGGTCCGCCTTCTCCTGGAACTTCTCGCCGTACTGCGTCACGATGGCATTTCCCAGAGCCTGGCCTACGCCGAACATCAGCTTGAAGCCTTCGCGGTCCGTTTTATAAGAAGCCTCGTAGTTGCCCGCCGCATATTCGTTCAGCACTTTCTGCACCTGACCTTCATGCTGGCGCAGCACATCCTGGGCGGCAGCGGCCGGAAGGTTGCCGGCGGTCGCCGTACCGAGGAAATTGGCAAACTCGGTCGTAAACCCGTCAATTCTCTTCTCCACGGCGGCTTTTGCGGCCTCGTCTTTGTTTTTGACGGCGGTCACATAGTCGCTTTGGGCGTTCACGTGGTTCGTGACCCAGATTTTCTCGAAAGCCATGCCGCCTTCCGCGCCGTAGATCGAGCTGATCGCAGCTTTAAAATCGGCCGTATTTCCGCTTTCCGCCTTGATCAGCGCGTCGGAGTCCTTGCTGCCGTCGTACTGCTTCTGCATTTGCAGCGTAGACAGGGCCAGATGTTCGGCCGCGAGGTTGTTCAGGGCCGATCGCAAATCAGCCGCCGGCGTATCCGCCTTCGTGTTGTTGAACTTTTCCGGCATTTGCGTGGCGATGGCCGTGGACAACGCTTTGCTGATCGTGAACATTTCCTTGAAGCCTTCGCGGTAGGCCGCGTACGCTCCCTGGTAATCGCCTGCGATATAGTCATCGAACGTTTCCTGAACCTGATCTTCGTGAAGACGGATCGCCTGCGCGGCAGCCTGCTTCGGAAGCTTGCCGGCGGTCGCTTTGTCCAGGAAGGCCGAGAATTCGTCCACGAAGCCCTGCACTTGTTGTTCCGCTTTCTTGCGGGCTTCCTGGTTGTTCATCTTGGTCGCTTTCACGAGATCGTCCGTGTACTTATTGTGGGCCCGGAAGATCCGCTCGAACTCGGCCGCGCCTTCTTTCCCGTAAAGGGAAGCAATCGCCGGCGTCATATCCATCGCATTCTGATCCAGCGCCTTGTACGCTTCAGCCGCATCTGCGGAGCCGTCGTACGCTTTCGTCATGGCGGTAACCGCCAGTGCGAAGTGTTCGGAGAGTAGATGATCCAAGCTGGCCCTCAGATCGGCGGCCGGTGTGTTTACGGTAGGTTTCGGCGTGTTAACCACTGTAGCGGCGTTAGCTGCCACCGTTGGCATGAGGATGGACAAGCTCAGTGCCGGAACGAGTAATTTTTTCATTTGCATGGACGTTCACTCCCTTGGTCTATGTGTTTTTCGCGTTTCCGTTTTTGGTGCTGCTTGTTCTTGTTTGGTCTTTACATAGGGTGTAACGCAGGGGAGGGAAGTTTGGATCACTGTTTTTTGAAAAAAGTTTTTCGAATTGGTTAGAATTGTTTCTAGGTTTAACTTTAATTGCCATTTTTACAAAAAGTAAGTTATACTTTTTAAGAACCAGTAAATTTTCAATCTAATGGAGGATGCTGATGAATAGAAATAAATTAATCGCAATTCCTATCGTTCTAGTTACGAGTAGCTTGTTCTGTCAGTCATCAAGTCATGCTTATTATGGAAATGTCGATTTGAGGATTCTTACCCCTGAACAGGGATATATGGTTGGAGGATCTTTCTCCGGCACTGACGGTATACCTGCATCATTAATTGCAGGTTTGCAATTATTTCATAATGGTGTTTATATGGGAGAGCATCAGGTCCAAACAATTGGTCAGAAAACAGCAGAAGATGAAATCGAACGAAAAAGACATCCTGCTCAAGGCGAATATTTCATGAAAACATGGCACAATTTTTATTATCGTGCTGGAGATGAGCGCTCAGAGTACCGCACTGGCAGTACAACTTGGAAATGATAAGTATTAGGAGGATAAAATGAATAAAAAAGTGATCATCGGAATTACCACCCTAGCTGCTGTCGTCATATCTAGTACCGTTGTGTACGCGGCTAATACGACAACCGGAACAACTCCCGCCGATACGGCACGTTCGTTTACCGAAAAATATCCGGCCGCGGTCTCCTCGGAGGCCTCCTCTAAATCCGTTCCTTATAAGGAGTTTTCCGACGCTAGCGTGTATTCGAAATTAGAAACCTCCTGGAACAAGGCTATTCAGGCACTTGGTACCAGTTCTTCTGACTCCAACCAGCCGGCCGCGTTCGCGCAAGAGCAGTGGAACTTGATCGCGGGTCCCGATATTGAAGCTGAATTCGAAAGCAAGCTCAGCAGGAACGAAGCTTCCTCTTTCAATGAAGTTTTCATCACGGCGGCTCGCGGGCTTAAGCCCGGCGATCTTATGTATGCGCTGCTTCTGAAGGGCAACAAAGCGGAAGCTAAGGTCGTCTGGCAGCGAGCCAACGGGGATATTCATGTCTCGCATCTGCGTCAGTCCAAAGATCTCCACGGCAATGCCGTATGGTCGCTTATCGGCAGCGAAGAGATAGCATCCGCCGGATAGTGGGGCGTGACGCCGATAGCATACGGCCGATGGTGCAGCGGGCAGCGTATGTGGGCAGCATACGGTGGGGAGCGCAGGGGGAGCGCGCGCGTGCAGCCTCCGGCGGGCACCGGTAGCGGGGAGCATGCGGTGGGGAGCGCAGGGAGCGCCTGTGCGCAGCCTTCGGCAGACAGCGGCGACGTCTGGTTGAGCACGCCGATCATGTGCGCCGGTCAGACCGCCGCAGTCTCTCTTTCACCGGCGGGCTTCGTGCCCGTACACAGCACAGACGCACCGTCAGATGCCCCCGCGTACAGTACACTGCCGCATGGGATGACGCACGCCGCACGTAAAAAAAAGGGAAGGAGTTCATCTCCTTCCCTTTTCGGCGCAGGCTTGCCCTGCCGCCTTGTTTACGCCGCATACATTTCCCCTCGCGCGATACGGTGGCGCCGAGAGCTGCTGCACGCGGCGATGCCCCCGGCGGTTTCGCTCTTTTTCACCCGCCGTCATCGTCAAATAAACAGATTCACCTTCGCCTGCGAGGCATCGCCCAGGTAAGCGGCTACGCCCGCGTACTCGATCCCGTCCAGCAGCTCTTCCTTCTGCAGGCCGAGCAGATCCATGGTCATCGTACAGGCGACGAGCTTAATGCCTTGCTCCTGCGCCAGCTCGATGAGCTGCGGAAGCGTCAGCGCGTTGTGCTTTTTCAGCACATGCTGAATCATTTTCGGGCCCATGCCCATATAATTCATCTTGGACAGGCCCAGCTTCTTCGGCCCTCTTGGCATCATCCGGCCGAACATGTTTTCCAGCCAGCCTTTCTTGAGCTTGACCGGCTCATCTTTGCGCAGCGCGTTCAGTCCCCAGAAGGTGAAAAAGATCGTCACCTCGTGATCGTAAGCGGCCGCACCGTTCGCTATAATAAAAGCGGCGATAGCTTTATCCATTTCCCCGCTGAACAACACAATCGTCGTTCCTTCTTTTTGCTCCTCCATCATGCCACTCCTTTATACATATACACCTATAGGTATACAAAATGTGAAAATTTTAGCCGATCCGCAGCGGACCGGCTTTCTACAATAAAATAGGCAGCCATATTTTAAACGCCGTGGCGGCAATGAGCACAATCAATGCGTACCGCAGGTACTTCACGTTAATCCGGGCCGAAATCCGGGAACCGAGCGGCGCTCCGAGCAGACTGCCCATGACCGTAAAAATAACCGGAAGCAGCGGGATATGCCCCGCCCCGATTTTCCCAATGACCCCGCCGACCGCCGAAATAAACACAATGGCCAGCGAAGAAGCGATCGTGGTGCGGGTAGGAATTTTCAGCAGAGTCAACATGATCGGGATAAGAATAAACGCCCCGCCCGCGCCGACGATCCCGGACACCAGGCCCACTGCCAGCGCGGAAAGTACGGCAAGCGGCTTGTTGAAGGACAAACCGCTCCCTTCCTCCCGCCGCTTGCCCCTGACCGGGATCAGCATCAGCACCACCGCGATTACCGCCAGCACACCGTAAATCACATTAATCGTGTCGCCCGGCATATATTTCGAAGCCAATCCGCCGATCAGGCTGCCCGCAAGTACGCCGCCGCCCATATACAGGACAAGCCCTTTATGAACGAGGGAAGGTCCGTTTCTTCCGCGTCTTTGGAACAGGACACCGGACAAGGAGGCGAAGAATACTTGGAACATCGAGATGGCGGAAACTTCCTGGGCCGTAAAAGCGGCCTCCCCGAACAGGGGAGGGACGAACAGCAAGAGCGGATAATTAATAATGGCTCCCCCGATTCCCAGCAGGCCCGAGAAAAAAGAACCGGCCAACCCCAGCGCCAGCATGATGACCGCTAACAAAACATCCATAACATCCTCCTTGTCTGACCTGATGCGAATAACTCGAATGACTGCACGACATTCCGGCGGCGGCATAAATTAGAAGGAAGAAGCCCTATACTCGTGCCGCCGATCCGGCTATAATAAATTAATACCAAGTATTTTAGTTGGAAAAAGGGGTTTTAAAAATGATTCAACAACTCAAACGTTTATTCGTTTCGGTATGTCCACATTGCGGGCAACCCCTCCAAAGCGATGAGGCTACCGCGCACCGCGTAGTTAAAATCTGCCCCGGCGGTCACTACACCGAAGAAACCTACGGTCATCTGGGTGTCCGTGTTGTTTATACCGATAACTGATACGGGAGTTGCGGAAAAAGCCCGGAAAACCGAGCTTTCAGGCAACCTGTGCCCGACGCTCCCGTCTTATTTTTTTCTCACGTAAAATGTATATACGCCGTTATCTTCCTCATGCTTGATCAGCTCGTGCCCGGTCTGCTTGACCCAAGCCTGAAAATCGTTCAGCGAGCCTTTGTCCGTGGACAGAACCTGCATAATGCCTCCGGATTCCAGCGAATCCAGTGCCTTCTTGGCTTTGACGATCGGCATCGGACATGCCATTCCCTTCGTATCAACCGTTACGTTCACTTCCATCTTGTTATCCTCCTCTATCGTTTATCCCGTTAAGGATTGCTCTTGTAAAGAATCGTATATTATTGATCGTGTACGGCACAGCGGTTCGGACCGATCTCCATTTCGCGCTGCTCCTCTTCCGACGGCGTTATTTTACCCATATTGGTTTGCCGGATTTCCTGATAAGCGTTGGGCTGGGGCGGCAGATTCTCCGATACGGTTTTTCTGAACTCCGCTTCGTCCCCGATATTCAGCCCGGGATTGTTCGCGAACAGATCGCCCAGTCTGGCGGACACTCTTCCTCCTTCGCCCAGCTCGGCAAACCGCCCGAAGTGCGCCGGGAGCACGATCAGCTCTTCGGACAGCTTCTTGTAGCGGTCGTATAAAGTGCTGCGCAGATCTCCCGCCCAGTCCTCCGCCTTGCCGGCCAGATCGGGACGCCCGATGGAAGCGACGAACAGGATGTCTCCCGTCAGCAGGTAGCGGTCATCCACCACAAACGACGTGCTTCCGATCGTATGGCCCGGCGAATACAGCGGCTGGATCGCGATCCGGGTGGAGCCGACCGTGATATCGGCGCCTTCCTCCAGCTCCGAGTAGCCGAACACCACTTCTTCCGCATCCTTGGGCGGCAGCCAGTAAGCCGCTCCCGTTTCTGCAGCCAGCTTGCGGCCTCCGGATATATGATCGGCATGAAGGTGCGTATCCAGCACATGCTTGATCACGGCCTGCTTCTCTCGGGCAAAATCGGTGAACACCCCGGTCATCCGTACCGCATCAAACACCACGGCTTCCCCGCCCGAGATCACCATGTAGGACAGACAGCCTTTGCCGATCCGGACGAATTGGTAGACGGCTCCTCCGTCTTTCAGATCGCCCACCTTTACGGGCTCCAGGTGCTCGCTCCACGATTTCATCCCGCCGACCAAGTACGAAACATCGGAGAAACCGGCGTCCACAAGCTGCTCGCCCACGAATTTCGACGAGCCTTCTTTCGCGCATACGACCAGTACTTCGCGGTCCGTCGGGATTTTATCCGTTACGGCCTCCACCCCGTCCAGCAGCTCGAAGTAAGGCACGTTCAGCATATCGACCCGATTGCCTTCGATTTTCCAATCGGCAAAGTCGCTTTCATTGCGTACATCCAATATAAAAAGGGGCTCATTGCTCAAAACCTTCTCCGCCAACGCGGCGGCCGTTAATCCTCTAAGCCGCCCTTCCTCGCGATTGCTCGTATTCATCCGTGTATCCTCCCTACTCATATAAGTGATTCATGGTTTTAATGATCCAGCCCGTTAATCGTCTGCCCAGGCAGTTCTCTAGGCGTCGAACATTTGCCGCCGCTCGATGCGATAATCGGCGGTAAAAGGCTTCCCGCCGGCCGGGTGTCAAATGCCCGCCGACTTCTCCAGCGGCCCCGTCCAAACGGACATGCCCGGAAGCACGTTGCGGATGTGCTTAAAACCTTGGCGCTCCAGCAGCTGCGCGGCCATATCGCTGCGGCTGCCCGTCCGGCAGACGATATACAGCTCTTCCTGCGCATTCAGCTCGCCGATCCGCTGCTCCAGTTCTCCCAAGGGGATGGATACCGCACCCGGTATGTGCCCGAATGCGTATTCCGCAGGTTCGCGTACATCGAGAACGTTCGTTTGCGGCTTCTCCCGCAGGCTCCGTTCCAGCTCATCGTTGGTTGCGGTATACGGAAATTTCCGCTCTTCTTTAACCTCGGAAGGATCGGATTTGCGTATAAAATGGTGCAGCACCTCCCCTTCCTGAGTGCTACCCAAGTACTGGTGGCCCGTCGTTTTGGCCCAGCTCCGGATATCGGCCAAAGAACCTTGGTCCGTTGCCTGAACCTCCAGCACCTGGCCGGAATCCATCTGCTCCAGAGCTTTCTTCGTGCGTACGATCGGCATGGGACAGGCCAGTCCTTTGGCGTCGAGTATTTGATGAGTTTGAATATTCATAACGTTGAGTACCTCCCTGATGTTATTCCGCGGCGGCGTAACCTCCGCCGTTTTGTCTCCCCGAGTTCCATCGGGATTTTTTATTGGCGGATCGCTTTCCGTTTATACTTATACCCGTATGGGTATATTGATACTATAGCTCCATTACGATTTTTCGTCAATCACAGTGCCCCTGGGTAAGTTTGTAAACGCATAAAAACCGCATCTGCCCGCTGTAAAATGGCAGTAAGGGCCGCGGAGTTTGCAAGACATGAAAAATTCATTTCAAATGCCGTGCCAGACATCGCGCCTCCTCAGTTATAAACGACAGAGCGCGTACCAGCCGACCGAACTAAAAAAGCCTCCCTATGAACCTTTCGGTCCAAAGGGAGGCTTACAAAAGGCATTCACAGCGAAGTTAAACCGGAGGGCTTAGTCCGCTTTCGTGTGGAGCGGCTTCAACCCCGCTTCAATCTGCGGGCGCTTGGATTCCAGAAACGGCGGCAGTGCCAGCGATTCGCCCAGATGACGGATATCCTCGTCGGTGTCGAAGCCGGGCCCGTCCGTCGCAAGCTCGAACAGAATCCCGTTCGGTTCGCGGAAGTACAAGGACCGGAAATAAAACCGGTCCACGAAGCCGGAATTCGGGAACCGGACCTGCCGGACCCGTTTGATCCAGGCGTGCAGCTCTTCCTCGTTATCCACTCGGAAAGCGACATGGTGTACGCCGCCGCGGCCGAGCTGCTCACGGGAGAGATCGTTCCTCGGCTCGATATGAACCTCGGCCCCGCTGCCGCCTTCGCCGGTTTCGTACACGACGATATCCGGCTGTCCCGGCACGTCGGCCGCGTAGCGGCCTTTTTCCCGGAAGCCCAAAAGCTCCGTCAGCACAATCACCGTCGGTTCCGGGTCCTGTACCGTCAATTTGACGGGACCGAGTCCGAGGATGCCGTATTCGGCGGGAACCGGGCTTCTGTCCCATGGCGTTCCGCCTTCAACTCCCGTGTTGTGTTGATCCGACACCAGGATCAGGCGCTGCCCTTCGAAATCGCGGAAAGCCAGCGTCGCGCGTCCCGCACGGTCTTGAATCTCGTCGTGATCGACGCCGAATTCGGCGAACCGTTTTTTCCACCAACTCAAAGCTTCATCGCCGGCAACCCGCAGGGACGCGGCCGAAATGCTGCTGACCCCCTCGCGGTTCCTTGCGGCCATGGGAATTTCGAAGAACGTCAATTCCGTTCCCGGACTGCCCTTCTCATCTCCGTAAAACAAGTGATACACGCTGATATCGTCCTGATTGACCGTCTTCTTCACCAGACGGAGTCCCAGAACCTTCGTGTAAAATTCGAAATTTTCCGGTGCTTGCGCCGTGATGGCCGATACGTGGTGGATGCCTTTAAGTTCCATGATGATGCCCTCCCCGGTTATGTTGTCAGGATTGTTTCTGGACTTTTTTCAGCAGCTCCAGAAGCTGCTTCTTCTCTTCCCGGTCCAAAGCGCCAAATTGGGAAGCCTGAAACTGTTCCTGCTGCGGAACGGCCTCGTCAAACAAAGCTTGTCCTTCCGCCGTCAGCGAAATATATTTGGTCTTCCATTCCTGCTCGCGTCTGATCCAGCCCAGTTCCTCCATTTTACTCAGCAACTGCGTAATATTTCCCTTGGTGACCAGAAGCTTGTCCGCCAACTCCTGCTGAGTCAGCCGCTCGTGCGAACCGACCTGAGCCAACACATCGAACTGCGCGGCCGATAAGTTCCAGGCCTTCAAATGCTGGTTGGACTGTCGGATGCTCTGATTGTACACTCGAGACAGCCGGAACCAGATCAGCACCCCGAGCTTTTCTTCCTGCTTGGAGAGGAGCGGCTCCCTCTTATTCTCTTCCATCGGCTCACCCCGCTTTCATTGATAATTTAAGTTTAGTACTAAACTGACAAAATGTCAACGGCTCACTGCCATCCCGCAGGCAAACTAAAAACCGTTCCGGGCCGGAACGGTTTTTCAGCATTTATGAGCGGTTGCGGGAAGAGGGCAGCCATTGTCTGCGTCGATTTTTCCGCTCCCTACTTTGGGCTTCCTTTCGGATTTAGCCATCCCCGCGCTTCTCCTAGCCGGTTTTCTTACCGCGCTTTTGCTTCTTGGATTCCTGTTGTTCCGGGTACGACGAGGTAACTATCACCTTTACTTGGTCAGCTTGCCGGGTTTTAACGATCGGATCAAGACTTGCCGCCATACGATGGATCGCATCGAAAATTTTTCTTCCTTTCTGCTCCTGTTACCCGGCGTCGGCTTCACAACCGCCGTTTTCCGGGCGAGGAAATAGGCTCGGATTGATATACGGGCTTCTTCTGCATGATTAGAAGCGGCGGCCTTTACCGGACAGCAGAATCAAAATAACTTCGCTACAAGACCCAACCCTCGCCTGCCCGCAAAACTATTTAAAATTCACGTTGATCACAACGCTTTTTCTTTCCTCTTCCTCTTCGTCCTCGTATTCTTCCTGCTGATCGGCGATTTGCTCGACACGCGCGCGGTAAGCCTGGACATCGGTAGTCATCGCTTCCGCATCCCGTTTGATTCGGTCAAGCTGGATGGGAGGACTGCTCATCCGGCGGTCGATCATTTCTTTCCGGTCATGAATCTTGTATTTCAAATCGCCGAGATCGCGGGAGTGCAGCGCTTCTTCCAAACCTTCCGACGAAATAAACGACACCGTCTCCTGAAAATCCATCCAGCAGGCATGCACGCTCTCCCTCAGACCGTTCAGTTCCTTATTGGCCGCTTCATACACCTGAAGACGGGCATGTTTCTTTTCGGCCAGCTCGTACTGCTCCATCAGAGCGATGAGTTTTTTGCCGCCTTCGTTAAAACGCCCTTCCGCCAGCAGATTTTCCACCTCGGGAAGCTTTTGAGTAATTTCGCGGAACAAGACCGTAAATTGATCGAATTCACTGCGCATAAACGACCAGACGGATTCCGCAAAATACGCTTTTACCCGCTTCTGCTCCTCCTTGAAAGCCGATTCGGGGAAATCCAGCTCCCGTATGCCGCTTTTCAGAAGCCGCAGCGTCTTGGTCAGGCTTTCCCGCAGTTCCGCCAGTTCTCCCGCCGCGGCGATCGAATGCTTGATTAACCCCGTCACATCCGAGGAAATACGCTCGGCTTCCCGGATCCGGCCTGCGTTAAGCGCCTCCAGCATCGCGACCGAGAGCGCCTCCGCACGATCCAGACTCGCAAAGGAGGTCAAATCCGAGGAGTCCAGCCCGTGCTCGCGTATGGAGCGGTTCACGTCATCCCGAGCGCTGACGATCTGTCCTTTGAATTTCTGCTGCCGGTTATGCAGCTCAGGCAGCTCCGCAAGCAGCCGTTCGATTTCGGTGAGCTGCTCTCGTTCCGGCGCAAGATGCTCCTGCACGTCAATAAAATCGCTCATCTGCTCCCGGTCGATGATCCCGATCCGCTTTTGCAGACTGAGCAGTTCCTCTTCCAGATCATCCACCCGGTAGGCGGCCGAACGGTCCTTTGCCCGAGCCAGAAGGGACTCGATTTTCGCCTGAAGCTCCGAGACGACTTTGTCGTTCTGTTTTTCCAGCTCGCAGAGCCTGTCTATGCTCCCTTTCAGACTGCCGTATACCCCTTGATACTGCCTCAACAGCACCCGGCATTCTCCCATCGTTTCTTCCAGCGTTTTGACATTGCCGATAAAAGAAATCTTGATGCCCGAGATCATCCCCGTCATCTCATCCAGAATGGAAGAAACATCTTTCAATTCGGCTTCTACGGGGCGGATGCGTTTTTCGGCCGAAGGCCCTTTGTACAAATCGGCCAGCAGCCCGAGGCGCTCGCTGTCCCGATACAGATCCGTGGAATAAGCCTGCGCTTCCCGGAGCAGCTTTTCCTTCCTCTTCCACTGCCGGAAAACACGAATCGATTGATAGATAACGAAAAGGATACCCGCAAAAATCCCGAGTTCCTTGAGCCCTATGTGATTCACGTTCTCATCCTTTTCGTGTGACGCCAGATTCATACCGTCCGCCCGGAAAGGCGCGGCCGAAGTCATCCCTTCCGCTTCCCTTATGGTGCCTGATTGTACGGTATAACCGTGAACGGCCGAAGTCCGGGAAGACTCTGCCGCAGCTTCCGGGGTCATAAACGATGTATAGGCCATTCCGGTCAGAAGGGAGAACGCAAGCAGATTGCGTATCCATATATTTTTCATGATAAACCTCCGCAAATGTGGGATGGACCCTCTGTACCTGAAAATTCCGTCTGACTCTCCCCAAGACTGCGTTTCAAAAAAAGTTGGACAGGCATAAGTAAACCGGTTCATTTCCAGATCAGGGCCCGAATGTGAGAAAAAGGCTCATTTTGTCATCTCTCTTCATTAAACCATAGGATACAAGCACAATTGCAGTAAAAAAATTCCATAACACGAAACCTTTTTATAAAAAAATCCACCCCTAACCAACCTGAATTTAAGACATTAGCCCCTTCTTTCAGCAACAAAAAAAGAGATCACCGCTTTCGCGCAGTGATCTCCTTTTCACGTGCTTCGTCTTTACGAATTCAAAACGAACGGACCGTCAACCGGCCGATCTGGCCGCTCTCCTGTGCAAACCAGACGGCTCCGTCAGGCCCGACGACAAGCCCGTGCGGCTCCGCCTTCTCTCTGGGGATCGCATATTCCGATAGTTCACCGGCTGTATTGATCCTGCCGATCTTGTTGCCTCCCCATTCCGTAAACCACAGATCCCCCTGCGTGCCTGCGGTAATCGCATGAGGCCTTGCCCCCGGCTCCGGAAGAGGGTATTCGGTGATCCCGCCCGTTGTCGAGATCCGCCCGATCCGGTTGCCGTTAATCTCGGCAAACCATAAGGCGCCGTCCGGGCCTGCCGTGATACCCACCGGGCCTGCCTGTTCACTCGGGAGCCGGTATCCCGTTATCTCCCCAGCAGAAGTAATGCGTCCAATCCGGTTGCCCTGATTTTCCGTGAACCACATCGCTCCGTCCGAACCTCGCGCGATAAAGGAAGGAAAAGCTCCCGGCAGGGGCAGACCGTATTCCGTAATCGTCCCGTCCTCCGTGATCCGGCCGATTTTATTTCCCGTCATTTCCGTGAACCAGACGGCTCCATCCGGTCCCTCGGCAAGGCCGAACGGCCCGGAATCCGCCGTGGGCAGCGAAAATTCCGTGATCTCTCCCGTTAAGCGGATTCGCCCGATTATACCGGCTTTATATCCGCTGAACCATAAGGCGCCGTCCGCTGCCGATAGGATCACGGAGAGACCGGCATCTTCGGCGGTTACCGGATATTCCGTTATCGTTCCGTCCGGCGCAATGCGGCCGATCCGGTTGCCTTTCTGCTCGGTGAACCAGATGGCCCCGTCCTTGCCGGCCGTCAAACCGTACGGACCTGAATCCTTATCCGGAAGCGCAAATTCCTCAAACGTATAAGACATAGGGGGAACCTCCTATATAGGCGTGATAGGCGTGGCTTTTGCGTAAGGTGTTTAGGCGCTTCTCCTCCACTATACCGTTCCCCCGGGGACAAGGTCAGCTAAAAAACAAATTCAATTGTTTTTTCAGAATTCTGCACGAAATGTATCGCGTTATCGCGTATGGCTCCCGGCCCGGGGTGCTTGGCGTCGACGGGTTTAAACGAAAAAAAAAACGGAATCATGCTCTAAAGAGCCCATTCCGTCTTTTCGCGACTGCCTTGCAGCTTTAAGCTTCCGCTTTTCGTGGCGCTGCGCTTGCCGGAGTTCTGCCGAACCGGTAGAAATAAATACCGGCCGCCGCGAGAACGAGGACAGCAAGCCCCAAGTAAATGTTGCTGTACACGGAAGCTCCCTGGTACAGATTGAAGGGATTCCACGTCACCGTCGCCCCGTTGTCCAGGAGCTTGCTGTAAATAGCCGACGAAGACGCGATTCCGATAAAATTCATCATGGCCATAAGCCCCATCCCCACGCCGACCTGGTCTCTGGCCAGAGACCGCGAAATGGTGTTGGACAGCGCAATCTGCATGAACGTCATGCCTACGTTGCCGAAGATGAGCAGAGCCGACACGAGCGCGGGAAGAGCACCGGACAAGGAGGACAGCAGAACAAAGCTGATAAACAGCAGAAAGGACGCAAGATACACGAGAAAGGAGTTGCCCTTCTCATCCGCCAGCCTGCCTCCTCTGAGACCCATCATTGCGGATGCGGCCGCTCCCGGCACCATCATAAAGCCGATCAGGCCCGGCTCTATATGATTCACGTGAGACATGAGCTGGGGAATCAGGAACGACAGGGAAAAACCGATGCCCACGATCAGCAGAGAGACGATCAGGCCTGTTACGTAATGTTTGTTCATAAACAGCCGGGGCTGGATAAAAGGCTCCTCCGCCTTCATAATGCGGAGAATGAAAAGTCCAAGCAGCACGATTCCGCTGATTACGGTGATCCAGCCGCCGTTCGTAATGCTGAGCAGCAGCAGGCTGACGGTTCCCGCCAGAAAAGCGCCGCCCCACGCGTCGATTTTGCCCGCCGTCCCGCGCTTATCGTCCAGCAATTTGCGGTAGAAGGGCAGCGTCACCAGCGTGAGCAGAGACAGGCAGAACAGCCAGCGCCAGTCCGCTACGCTCATAATCAGGCCTGAGAGAACCGGTCCGAGCGCGTTGCCGAGCGCCATCCCGATAGCCGAGATGCCCAGGGCTCTGCCGCGGGTCTCCGGCGGAAAAAACCGGATCGGGATAATCATCGCGGCCGCAGGGATTACCGAGGAACCCACGGCCTGAAATCCCCTTGCCAGGATAACCATCCAGTAAGCAGTGGCCGACAGGCCGATGACGGAACCGAGCGCAAAAACGATCAGGCCGAACGTAATCAGCCGTTTCAACGGATATTTATCCGCGAGCTTGCCGTAAATGACCGACCCGATGGCGTAAACCAGCATGTAGATGGAAGCCACCCAGCTGACCTGGGCCGAATTCAGATGAAATTCCGCGCTGATCTGCGGCAGCACGATGTTGAAAATCGAGGCGTTCATGACCGAAATGACCAGAGTGAACGCCAGAACCCGCATAATTTTATCGCCGGTTGTTTTCTGTACAGCGGTTGACACGGCTTTCGCCTCCCCAGTATGTAAATGATATCCGAATACTTCGGTTAATCTCGCTAATAATTAAAGCTTTGTATGTTTGTGCCCACTAACATATCGGGTGAAAAAAACTAGGGAGTCAGCGCCCTGACGAACATCTTTACGCTTTCCCGGATAAAATCGTCGAGCGCAACATCGGCGAACGTCCCCTCTCCCCAACCTTCCCGGTTATTCATAAACGCGCCGTAATTCATCCACATGAACGAGACCGCCTGGAGATCGGGATTGGTCGAGACCATTTTTCCCCGCTCCGCCATCTTCACGAAATAGTCCGTCAAAAACTCTCTTAAATGGCGGGGATGCTTCTGCGTCTTTTCCCGGAAACCGGGCAGGCTTCCCGATTCTCTCAGGCTGATTTGGATCATTTTGCGGTTGCGGTTCATGATTTCGTGGTAGGTCCGGCTGATCAGGAGAAGATCGGTTTCCAGCTCCCATACCAGCTTTTCCGTAAAAAGTTTCTGCATCTCCCCGGCGTAATGAAACCGGTCGAAGGCGGATTCGAGCAAATTCTGCTTGCTTCCGAAGTGCCGGAACAGCGTCATTTCGCTCAGTCCCGCAGCAGCGGCGATTTCTTTGGTGGTGACGCATTTATAGCCTCTATCCGCTATGAGATCGATAGCCGCCAGCAGCAGTTTGTCGGAGCTGCTTGAGGATGAGCTGCCGCTCATGCCTTCCCCTCCTTCTGTATCTGTATGTTTCTTCCCGTTAAGGAGAACAAATGATTCGTTATGTTTGTTAGTACTCACTATCATTTCGTTCATTTTATTCCCCATTCCAATTGTTGTCAACCGCGAAATGAGAAACGTCCTTTCCATGTTTTCCAACGCGCGCAAAACCGAGACGCATGTTGCGGCGCAGCCCGGCGATCGAGCGAACCTGTGACCGTCCGCCCCGATACATTCGCGCAGCGCACAAAAAAACCGCCGCATCCCTTATGATGCGGCGGTTTCTTCGGTCTGCGGCCGGACGGGCTGATTTTATCAGCCGCAAAGCTGTACGGTTCGCGGCTTCGCCCAAGCTCTATTCCGTCACGATATCGTGAATGAGGACAGGAGATTCGGCATGGTCCGAGATACGGATGTTGTCGTAAATCATAGCGATCACATCGTCCACGTTTTCACGGTTGGCATGGATCGTTACGAGCGATTCGCCCGCTTTAACATTCTCGCCGATCTTCTTGTTCAGCATAAGGCCGACGGCCAGATCGATCTCCGATTCCTTCGTGGCGCGTCCCGCTCCGAGCAGCATAGCCGCCGTACCGATTTCATCGGCGACGATTTCGGCTACGACACCGTCCTCGCGTGCCGGCACTTCGATCAGGAACTTCGCTTTAGGCAGCTTCTCGGGATCGTCCACGACCGACGCGTCCCCGCCTTGGTTGGCGATGAACTCCTTGAACTTCTCCAGCGCCTTGCCGTTGCGGATTACTTCTTTGAGCTTCTCTTCGGCTTCTTCCAGGGAAGAAGCTTTGTTTGCCAAGAAGACCATTTGTCTTCCCAGGGCGAGGCAGAGATCTTCCAAATCCTTCGGCCCTTGGCCGCGAAGCGTATCGATAGCTTCCCGCACTTCCAGCGCGTTACCGATGGCGGCGCCGAGCGGCTGGCTCATATCGGAAATAACGGCCATCGTCTTGCGGCCTACGTTGTTTCCGATGCTGACCATGGCATGCGCCAGTTCTTTCGCGTCCTCGGGAGTTTTCATAAACGCGCCTGCGCCCGTTTTGACATCGAGTACGATAGCGTCCGAGCCTGCGGCGATTTTCTTGCTCATGATGGAACTGGCAATGAGCGCGATGGAATCTACGGTCGCCGTCACGTCGCGAAGAGCGTACAGCTTCTTGTCGGCAGGCGTCAAGTTGCCGGTCTGCCCGATCACGGCGATTTTGTGTTCGTTCACCAGGCTCACGAACTCGTCCTTGGAGATCTCCACGTGGAAGCCTTCGATAGCTTCCAGCTTGTCGATCGTACCGCCGGTGTGGCCCAGACCGCGTCCGGACATTTTCGCAACGGGAATATCCAAAGCCGCTACGAGCGGAGCCAGCACCAGGGTCGTCGTGTCGCCCACTCCGCCCGTGGAGTGCTTGTCTACCTTGATGCCTTCGATCGCGGACAGGTCAATTGTTTCGCCGGAGTTGACGATTGCCATCGTCAGATCGGCCCGCTCGCGCGCCGTCATGTCCTTGAAGTAGATCGCCATCGCCAGTGCGCTGACCTGATAGTCCGGAATATCCCCTTTCGTGTAACCTTCGATAATAAAGTTGATTTCTTCCGTCGTCAGTTCCTTGCCGTCACGCTTCTTCGCAATCAAATCGACCATTCTCATCGTCTTTTCTCCTCGCTTTACCAGTAAGTACTCTTAACTAATTCCTGTTCACGGGGGTGCCAGATCTAAACCTGTGTCCCGTTTATCCGTCATTCGTCTGTCTTAATGTCTTCTCTGTCTTGGATTGCCGTGTTTCTGTCCTGAAAACCGAGTCGTATTTAAATCCCCCGGCGTCAGTATCGTCCTACAGCGAAATCGCCGTATCCAAAGCCACTTCCATCATCTCGTTGAAGGTCGTCTGCCGTTCTTCCGACGACGTTTCCTCGCCAGTCAGAAGGTGGTCGCTCACGGTCAGAATCGTCAGAGCGTTCGCGCCGAATTTGGCTGCCAGCGTGTAAAGGGCGGTCGTCTCCATCTCAACGCCGAGCACGCCGTAATCCATCAGCTTCTGTACGACCGTCTTGTCGTCGCGGTAGAAGATGTCGGAGCTGAAAATGTTGCCGACATGAAGCTTAAGCCCCTTCTCCACGCCGCGCTCGTAAGCGGCCTTAAGCAGCGGGAAGCTCGCGATCGGGGAGTAGTCGAAGCCGCCGAACACATGGCGGTTCGCGCTCGAATCCGTGCAGGACGCCTGGGCCAGGATCACATCGCGGACCCGGACATGCTCCTGCATGGCTCCGCACGTGCCGACGCGGAACAGGTTTTTGACGCCGTACTGGCTGACCAGCTCGTTAACGTAAATACTGATCGACGGGATCCCCATGCCCGATCCCTGCACCGAAACCCGCTTGCCCTGATACGTGCCCGTGAAGCCCAGCATGCCGCGGACTTCGTTGTAGCAGATTACGTCGGACAAGTAAGTTTCCGCGATATACTTCGCTCTCAGCGGGTCGCCCGGCAGCAGGATCGTTTCGGCGATGTCGCCCGGTTTTGCACCAATATGAACGCTCATGAACGTATACCTCCGTTATAAATAAGGATAGAAGGGACGGTTTATCGTCCCGGTTTATTTCAAGTCCGCCAGGAAGCTTTTGCCGTGGGCGGGCAGCGTGACGCCGAAGTTGTCCGCTACGGTAGCGCCGATATCGGCAAACGTGCGGCGCAGCGGCAGCTCTTTGCCGCCATCCGCAAAACGCGGCGAGTAAACGAGCAGCGGCACGTATTCGCGCGTATGGTCCGTTCCGCGGTAGGTCGGATCGTTGCCGTGGTCGGCCGTAACGATCAGCAGATCCTCGTCCGTCAATTTGGCGAACACTTCCGGCAGGCGGGCGTCGTATTCCTCCAGCGCCTGTCCGTATCCTTGCGGATCACGCCGGTGGCCGAAGAGAGCGTCGAAATCGACGAGGTTCAAGAAGCTGAGTCCGGTGAAGGACTCGCCAAGCGTGTCCACCAGCTTGTCCATGCCGTCCATGTTGGAAACGGTCCGGACCGCTTTCGTAACGCCTTCGCCATCGTAGATGTCGGAGATTTTGCCGAGCGCGATCACGTCGAAGCCTTTGTCTTTCAGCTCGTTCATCGTAGTGCGTCCGAAAGGCTTCAAGGCGTAATCGTGACGGTTGGCCGTCCGTTTGAAGCTGCCGGCTTCGCCGACGAACGGGCGAGCGATGATGCGGCCCAGCATATACGGATCTTCCAGCGTAATTTCGCGGCAGAACTCGCAAATTTCGTAAAGCTCCTTCAGCGGCACCACGTCTTCGTGGGCGGCAATCTGCAGCACGGAGTCCGCGGACGTGTAAATGATAAGCGCTCCGGTTTTCACGTGCTCCTCACCGAGCTCGTCGATGATTTCGGTGCCGCTGGCCGGCTTGTTGCCGATTACCTTGCGGCCGGTTTTCTCTTCGATGCGCCCGATCAGCTCATCCGGGAAACCGTCCGGGAACACGCGGAAAGGCGTTTCGATGTTCAGGCCCATGATCTCCCAGTGCCCGGTCATCGTATCTTTCCCGTTCGACGCTTCCTGCATCTTCGTATAGTAAGCCAGCGGCTTGTCCGCCGCAGGCACGCCTTCGATCGGACGGATATTGGAGAGGCCCAGCTTAGCCATGTTCGGCATGTTGAGGCCGCCCCTCTCCCGGGCGATATGTCCCAGGGTATCGACATCGAAGTCGTCGAATTTAGCGGCGTCCGGCGCTTCGCCGATACCGACCGAGTCCAGTACAATCAGGTGAATCCGTTTAAACGTAGTCATGTTTCTCGCTTCCTTTCCTATTCAGCTTACAGGAACAGCCCCGCAATCGTAGCCGACAGGACGCTGACCAATGTAGCTCCATACAGTAATTTTAAACCAAAACGGGCCACAACGTTGCCCTGCTTTTCGTGAAGCCCTTTAACCGCACCGGCGATGATCCCGATGGAAGAGAAGTTCGCGAAGGAAACGAGGAACACCGATACGATTCCGACGGTCCGCGGGGACATGGTCGTATGTTTGGCAAGGTCGAGCATGGCGACGAACTCGTTGGATACCATCTTGGTTGCCATAATGCTTCCGGCTTCGACCGCTTCGGCCCAAGGTACGCCCATTATAAACGCGAACGGAGCGAAAATATACCCGAGCAGGGACTGGAACGAAATGCCGAAAATGCCGTTGAAGACACCGTTGATCAAGGCGATCAGGGCTACGAAACCGATCAGCATGGCCGCCACGATAATGGCGACTTTAAAACCGTCGAGAATATATTCTCCCAGCATTTCGAAGAAAGACTGCTTTTCTTCTTCCTGCACTTCAAGAATATCTTCTTCCTTCGTAACCACGTAAGGGTTAAGAATCGACGAGATAATAAATCCGCCGAACAGGTTCAGCACCAGCGCCGTTACGACAAACTTCGGCTCGATCATCTGCATGTAAGCTCCGACGATGGACATCGAAACCGTGGACATGGCCGAAGCGCAAAGCGTGTACAGGCGGTGTTTCGGCAGCAGGCCGATTTGCTTCTTCACCGAAATGAATACTTCCGATTGACCCAGTATAGCAGATGCCACGGCATTATAAGATTCAAGCTTACCCATGCCGTTGACCTTGCTGAGCACCAGACCGATGTATTTGACGATAAACGGCAAAATTTTAGTATACTGCAAAATCCCGATCAATGCGGAAATGAATACGATAGGAAGCAGCACGTTCAGGAAGAACGGAGACGTCTTGTCGTTCGCTATGCCGCCGAACACAAAATTGATCCCTTCAGACGCATAAGCGAGAAGCGATTCGAATACACTCGCGAAACCGCGGATCAGAAATTCGCCCGCGCTTGTATTCAGAAGGGCGAAAGCCAGGACCACCTGCAGGGCGATCATGACGAACAGCGGACGGTACCGGATTTTGTGACGATTGTTGCTGGCGGCGTAAGTAAGCCCGAACACGACAAGCACGCCCAGAATAGCAACTAAATATTTCATGTTAGTGGTTCCCCCAATGGTTGCTCAGCATTAGCAGATTTGATTGCAGGTACAGCTCTCTGAACCTGAAAAACTATTAAGCGCTTACATTCAGTTTGCAAAAAGAAGTTTCATATTGATTTTTACTTTTTTTCCATGTCATCGGCTTGAAAAGCTCCCGGGAGCAGCCGGTCGATCGTCCATTCTTCGGTATTGCCGTGAAGATTGGTCAAGTAAATCTTCGTATTCCGGTCGCTGAATTCGGCGATAACCTGTCTGCAGGCGCCGCATGGCGATACCGGTCCTTCCGTGTCCGCTACGATGGCGATAGCTTCGAGCTTGTGCCCGCCTTCGCCTTCCGAAACGGCTTTAAAAATAGCTGTTCGCTCCGCGCAGTTGGTTAAACCGTAGGATGCATTCTCAACGTTGCATCCCCGGTAAACCTTCCCGCCCGTGAGCACGGCCGCTCCGACCTGGAAGCCCGAATAAGGCACATAGGCCTGCTTGCGGGCTTCGATTGCTTCTTGTATCAGCTGGTCTTTCATGGATCCGTCCTCCTCAAAGGTCAGGGTTTAGTAGGAAGAAGTGGACTGGCCGCCTTCCATGATTTTAACGCCCGAGCTAGCTCCGATGCGGGTTGCCCCGGCTTCGATCATGCCGTTCATGTCCTCGAGGCTGCGTACGCCGCCCGATGCTTTGACGCCTACGTCGGGACCGACGGTTTTGCGCATCAGCGCTACATCCGCAGGTGTCGCTCCGCCGGTCGAGAACCCGGTGGACGTCTTCACGAAGTCCGCTCCCGCTTTAACAGCCAGCTCGCTTGCGCGTACTTTTTCTTCGTCCGTAAGAAGACTCGTTTCGATGATGACTTTCACCAGTGCCTTGCCCGCGGCCGCGTCGACAACGGCTTTAATGTCGCTTTCCACCAGCGTATCGTCCCCTGCTTTGAGGGCGCCGATGTTGATAACCATGTCGACTTCCCCGGCACCGTTTGCGATCGCATCCTTCGTTTCAAACGCTTTCACGGCAGACGTCGTGGCGCCCAGAGGGAATCCGATGACCGTGCAAACTTTCACGGGCGATCCCGAGAGCTGTTCGGCCGCATAGGCAACCCAGGTCGGATTTACACAGACGGACGCGAATTCGTACTTTTTCGCCTCTTCCGTCAGCTTGGTGATTTCAGCCTTTGTCGCGTCTGCGCGAAGCAGCGTGTGATCGATCATTCCGGCTATGCTCATGTGTTTACACTCCTTGATTATGAGTTATCATGCCCTTTAAAAAGACAATGTGTTTAGAATTTCATGCCTTCATGATAGCACACGAATGAACATATGTAAAACACATCATAAAATTATGTTCATGTCATTTTTGTGTCTTTAGGCTTCTTACGCTCTTTTTCCGGGCATAAAAAAGAGCCCCTTACAGTCTTCTTCACCAAGAAGGCCGTAAACGACTCTAGTATGCTTCTTTTCGGTACGTTTTACTAAGGATGTCTGAAATTTCAGGTCTGATCGTTCTTTATGTAAGTTTTGACTTCCGGAGCCTTGTAGGAAGCAAACTGTTCAAGCAGCTTGGCCGGGTCTTCGTTCACCAGCACCATCGAGCGGTACTTGTCCTGCATAAACTGCTCCTGATTCATCCGGTCGAAGAGGGCGACGAGGGGATCGTAATAATGATTGAGATTGACAAGCCCGAACGGCTTCCGGTGAAGACCGAGCTGCCCCCACGTGTAAATTTCCACAAACTCCTCCAGCGTACCCGGTCCTCCCGGAAGAGCCATAAATCCGTCCGCAAGCTCCGCCATCTTCGCTTTACGCTCATGCATGGACTCGACGACGATCAGTTCGGTCAGGCCGTGATGGGAAATTTCCCGGTTCTCGAGCATTTTCGGGATAACCCCGATAACCTCGCCTCCGGCTTCCAGAACCGCATCGGCCACAGCTCCCATCAGTCCGACACTGGCGCCTCCGTATACGAGTGTGAGGCCCCGCTCCGCAAGCTCGCGTCCAAGCCTTGCGGCCCCTTCCCTGTAGACTTCAGATGCTCCGTTGCTTGATCCGCAGAAAACCGCTATGCGTTTCATTGTCTGATCTCCTCCATCCTTTTTGTACAAAATCTTCCTTCATTATAGTGGAAAGCGGGGCCGAGGAAAACCGGACGGCACGGCCGATCAAGGTCTATATCCTTCTTTTGCTTCCAGATTCTCGCACATTCAAGGTCTTAGCGAATTTTTGCTGTCCTATTTCACTCCTATTATCAAGCACCGGACGGAAGTTTATAATGTTAAGAGAAGGAGGTGCGATTAACGGATGAACGAGGACGCTATTTTCAAATCCGTCTACGAGACGATTTTAAGCAGAGATACCCGTCACGACGGGCAGTATTATGTGGGCATTACGTCTACGGGCATTTTTTGCAGGCCATCCTGCCGGTCCCGGACTCCCAAGCCCGAAAATGTGCGGGTGTACGATAGCATCGAAGGAGCTCTGGCAGCCGGGTTCCGCCCCTGTAAAAGGTGCAAGCCCGAGAATCCGAGTCCCCACGGACCCGATGCGGAGCTGGCGGAAACCGTATTGGGCCTGATCCGCACCCGCTACGGCGAAAATCTGACGCTGCACGGGCTTGCCTCCGAGCTGAACATGAGCCCTTATCATCTGCAGCGTACGTTCAAACGGACGACCGGGATCAGTCCCTCGCGCCAGCTTCTTCTTACCCGCATGGAGGAGGCGAAGCGGCGGCTGTCCCGGAGTGAACAGGCCATCGGCGAAATCGCCGCGGCAGTCGGGTTCCGCAGCGCTTCGCATTTCTCTGCCGCCTTTCAGAAAGCTGCCGGCTGTACGCCGAATGAATATAGGGAACAGAATGCCCGGAACTCCTGAGTGAGAACCGATACCAAAGTAAAGCCAATTCAATTCAAACCGAGACAAACAGGAGGCAACTAAAATGAACACTCTTTCGGCGACAACCGAAATTTATTGGGCGGCCCTGGTGCATCCCCTTTTCCGGAACAAACCTTTATATATAGCCGCCACAGACCGGGGATTGTGCCGCATTACGTGGCCGACCGAGAGTCTGGACACCCTGAAAAGCTGGGCCGCCAGGCAGATTCCCGGGGCCGTGCTGATTGAAGACGAAGAACGGATGGCCGGCTATCTCCTTCAACTAAAAGAGTATCTCGAAGGGACCCGGCAGCAATTCGACGTTCCGCTCGACATGCGGGGCACGGCTTTTCAGACTTCCGTCTGGAAAGCTCTTGCCGAAATTCCGTTCGGCGAAACGCGCAGCTACTCCGACATTGCGGCCAGCGTGGGCAGTCCCGCAGCCGTAAGAGCGGTCGGTACGGCCAACGGCGCCAATCCCGTTCCCATCATCGTGCCCTGCCACCGCGTCATCGGCAAAAATGCGACGCTCACCGGTTTCAGAGGAGGCCTTCAGGTCAAAGAAGAGCTGCTCAGACTGGAGGGATTCCATGACTATACGGCAAAAGGACACGCCCGTTTTCAGTTTTGACGAACAGACGGGAATCGCGCAGATCGAAACTCCGGCGGCGTTCAGTTATCCGGAAACGCTTCTGTACCTGACGCGCTCTCCCCTTGAGTGCCTTCACAGCGTGGAGAACCGCCGCATTTACAAGCTGCTGGAAGCGGGAAAAGAACTGCTTCCGGTCGAAATCAGCGAGCCGGGTCCCGGTCGGCTCCAGCTCTTGTTTTTGCAGGGTCCGCCCGCAGATCCGAACGCCGTCCGAGAAGCGGTGGCCTACACGGCGGAATGGATGGACCTCGCCAGAGACATGACGCCCTTCTATGCGGTCGCACAGTCCGATCCGCTGCTCGGTCCGTTAGCTTCCGGGTATTACGGGCTCCGCATCATCGGCGTGCCGCATTTGTTCGAAGCCCTCTGCTGGGCGATCGCGGGGCAGCAGATTAATTTAACGTTCGCTTATACGCTCAAGCGCAGGCTTGTAGAAAACTACGGCAAAAAGCTGGTCTGGGAAGGCCGCACCTACTGGCTGTTCCCGAAACCGGGGGACCTGGCGGGCGTGACCGTGGAAGAGTTGCGGCAGCTCCAGTTCACCGGCAAGAAAGCCGAATACATCCTCCATGTGGCGGGTCTAATGGACAGCGGCACGCTGTCGAAGGAAGCTCTTCTCGCTTCCGGTTCCTATGAGGCCGCCGAGCGCACCCTGCTCGCCATACGCGGCATCGGTCCGTGGACCGCGCATTACGTGCTGATGCGCTGCCTGCGGAATCCGGCCGCTTTCCCTATCGGGGACGCGGGGCTTCACAACGCCCTGAAACAGCTGCTGCGCCGCACGCAAAAGCCGGCTCTCGAAGAGATCCGGCAGCTTTTCGCTCCCTGGCGGGGCTGGGAGGCTTATGCGGTGTTTTATTTGTGGAGAAGCCTCCTGCCGGAGGGTTCTCTTGCTATTCAAACACCAGATCTTCCAGACGCAGCAAGGTAACTTCATCCGGAAAATTGTCCGAAGTCGAGCAAACGGACAATTTGTAAGGCCCGTCCAGCTCATACTGCTTGAAAACATGGGTCGGCTGCGGCTCCAGCTCGAACACGCCGCTTTCCCTCTTGCGGATGGCAAAAGAGTCCAGCGGAATCGACAAGCCTTTGCCGACCGCTTTGATGTAGCTTTCCTTCAGCGTCCACAGATCGAAGAAATAATCCAGCCGCTCCTCCGGAGGGAGGCTGAAGAGGTCGGCTTTTTCCGCGGCAGAAAAAAAGCGTTCGGCAATATCCAGATCCACCTGCTGGATCTGCTCCACGTCAATGCCGACTTCTTCTTCGGAAACGGCCGCCGCGACCCAGCAGCCCGAATGCGTCACGTTGTAATGGACGCCGGTACGGGGCGCGGTCACATACGGCTTGCCGTAGGCATTCGTCCCGAAGCGCAGCTCCGGGTTAGCGGCGGCCAATTTCCGGCAAAGGCACCACCTCGCGAGGGCATCCGCTGCAACCGCCCTCACGCGGTCCTCCATCCGGTGGAACCTTTGGGCCTTGGCCCGCTTCTCCTCCGACAGATGAACCATCAGCCGGTCCGCATGTTGTATAATCTCTTCTTCGTCGAAACGTATGTTTATCGCATAAATGTCCATCTTATATCCCCAATAATCGAAGTTGTCGGCTTAACCGAGGCAGGCAGAGCCTGCTTTCAAGGGAGTCTGCCCTTTCTTCCTTATTGTACCAAAAGTAAGAGCTTGTGTGGGACCTTCCCCCTATCCTCGCCGTCCCTTTTATACGGCGCGGTTAAAAACACCGCCGGACACAAAGCCCGGTATGTATGACGAAGCGGCAAGACTGAGATCACCCGATGCACGGCAGCGCCCTCTCTGCCTGAAGGACCTTGACGGGCCCGGATGCTTATTCGCATGCCAAAAAAGCCTCGCGGTACCAAGTATCGTCTGGCTTTTGTTGAGCGCCTCCACTATCGAAGCGGCATTTCCCGGAGCGTAATCCTGCTGTTACTAAAAATGACAGTTCTTCTTGAAATCATTAGTCAGAATGGATGAAAGGCGTTGAGGAGTTGAACTTAAACGAACTAAGAATGAGCATTTGTTCTTTGAAAATAAAATCTTAGACTGCCGTTGTTGTTATTCAACTAACGAACCCGTTAGCTTAACATCTTTAGATAGCAAGCCGCATACATTAAACTCTTTACAGATAATCCAAACTATTAAAAATCAAAATCAGCCCAACGATACACATGATCCACGAAATAGCCGATCCTGAATGCTTTGAAATCTTGATTTGAAGCTTTTCCAATGGTCTTTGCATCACACGTCCCAATAATAAATGCAAGGAAAACACAATTAATGGCGGAAGGACCATTATAAAATTATAACCGGCTAAAATCGGGAGCCACTGAAAAACGGCTAAATTGGAGGTTGTCATAAGACCAATCGCAGCAAAATACGGTAATGCTGTACCCACCTCAATCAATGATGTCGAAAACCCGAGTGCAATCATGGATGTCTTACTTTTGGACTTCGACCTTGGCAAATCCGATTTTTTACTCTCTGGGTAGTAAAAGCTGGCTATAAACAGAATTCCCCCAATGATCAGCGTAACCCAACTCACAATCCGATTTTGAAAGATGGAGGAGAACGCAGCTAGTAACATATCCATGCCTAACATGAAAGCAACACCTACAAAAAAATAAAATGCCGCTACTGTAACCAAGTAGATCATTAAGCGTGTACTTAATCGCTCCTTTTCAGTTAACAGCAAATATACCGTCACCCCTAATGTTGTAGGACTCAGCGTATCTAATAAGGCTAATCCCCCTACCGAAACAAGGAGTTCCAGACTCATGATTCTCCTCCTTGCTCGAAGGAAGAGTCCTGTAGGCAAGAAATGTGAATGTCATATGCTCGTTCCATAAAATCAAGAACTTCCTTATCTATAGGATAAAGTCCGAGTTTTTCAGATTGCTTTGGGGATTTCCTCAAATCCCATAATTTATTTATAAATTCGTTTTCGTCTTTGAATTCTTCCATTTGTTTTTCCAACATACGGCGTATTATGTTTTGCACTCTTGATGAAGCAGGATCATCTTTCGTATATCGTTTTATCTGACCCAACAAAGCAATCCACTCCAGAGAATCAGGGTCTTCTCCCTTCATTTTGGGGAGCTTTGTCCACAGCTTAATTTCCTTATCGTTAAACACGTTCTCCTTAAAGGTTATCAATCTTTTTTTATTTTGACTCGATAACTGAATAAGTTTCTGTACCGCAAGCCATTCATCCCCTCCTTCGACTGCAATCCCATTTATCAATTCCCTCACAGACGACTCTATTTCTCTTAATCTTTCCTGTTCTTCAAGGATATAAGCTAACTGGCTTTTCAAACTGTTCGGCCAATTCCAATTGGAGTCAGATAATATATCTTTAATAAATTGCAACTTGTAACCCATTCCTTTGAAAAATTGGATATATTGAAGCTTCTTCATCTCCTCTTCAGAATATAGACGATGTCCCCCTTCTGTTTTGGATGAAGCTGTCAATAATCCGATCTGATCATAGTACCGAAGTGTTCTGACCGTGATTTTAGTCTGTTTCGCTACTTCTTTGATATGAATCAAGCTGACACCTCCAACGATGAACAATTCTAGTTTTCTTTATCTTTATATACAGCATATTTGATTAGATACCCCAACCCTAATCCGACTAATACTCCAGGAAATGCTTGATCCAACATAAGTCCAATCCCTGCTCCTATAATGACACATGCATAAATAATGATATCTCCTTGTTTCATTTTTACACATCCCTTTTGTATAAATCTCTTTTCCCCTGACTTAATGAACATAACTCAAGAGGAGCCTCATCATTTGCTTGATTATACAAGATGACGCAACGTCACTTTCAAGTTTTTTATCAGTAGAATATTTCACAGGAGATTAACAAAAGAAGCCTGCTTTCCATCTTTCTAATGGAACCAGGCTTCTGATCTTCTTGATTCATCTGTTAGATGTCGTTGGATGCGGGATGAGCGGCGATACGGTTCAACGTAATTGATCTTAAACTAAGAGAACGTGAGTTATTGTGTCTATTAGTTGCTCAATATGGCATTTTGGATAGCCGAACATTGTCTAAGTCCCAAGAGATTGACAATTTGATCAACCAGTCTAATAAATGTGTCGTTCAAAATAAAAAGCCGATTGCTGAGGGGCAATCGACGCTTGAAGCGAGAAACTTTCCAGGTCACTCACCTTAATATCCTAGAATAGGTGCCCGACTCGGACTCCAGTGGATGGCCGCCCGTTTTGCGACGCCGATTATCGGGCTCCGGGAGCTGCCTCCCGTGCGGTTTCCCTGTTTAATGTACGAACACGGCGGAAGCCACGAAGTTCAGGACAAAGAGCGCGGCAATCGCGTACAGCAGAGGCGAGCATTTTCTCCACTGGCCGATGGCCGCCTTCGTCAGAGGATACGCGATGAAGCCGAAAGCGAGACCGTCCGCGATGCTGGACGTCAGCGGAATGCACACCACGATGAGAAACGCGGGCAAATATTCCGAGAAATCGTTGAATGGAATATCCTTCACGCTCATCATCATCAGCGCTCCGATAATCATGAGCACCGGCGCGACGGCGTTGCCGGGAATCAGCCCGATGACGGGCAGCGCCAGGGCGGAGAGCAAGAACAGGACCGCCGTTACGAGCGGAGGGACGCCTGTCCGGCCGCCTTCGGAAATGCCGGAGGTGCTTTCGGCCGAAGCGATGGTCGGACTGGTCCCGAAGAAGCCGGATACGATCGTGGACACCGCCACGACCCGGTAAGCCTTCGGGAACTTTTCCTTATCCGGCAGCATGCCGCTGAGCAGACCCATGTTCTCGAACAGGACGATCATCGTCATGGAAAAGACCGCGATCCAGAACGGAATCTGCATGACGCTGAAATCGGCGGCTCCCAGGACTTGCCCGTAAGCCTTCAGATCGACCGCTTTATCGGCCACATCTCCTGTTCCTGCGAGTCCGAGCGTCAGCAAGCTCGTAAACCCGATTCCGATGAGCAGGCTTCCTTTTATGTTGCGGACAAACAGCATGAACGTAACTGCCAATCCGATAAGCGTCGCCAGCGTGACCGGACTCGTAAAACTGCCGAGTGCCACGTAATTGACGGAATCAGGCTGAATGATTTGGCCTTTCTGAAGGCCGATAAACGTAAGCATGAGGCCGATTCCCGCGGTAATCCCGTGCTTCAGCGAAGCGGGTACCGCCGATAAAATTTTGCCGCCGAACGAAGAGACGCTCGCAAGCAGGAAAATGACACCCGACACGACGACAACGGCAAGCGCCTGCTGCCAGGAAAGTCCCAGCGACTGGACGATCGTGTAGGTAAAGAACGCGTTCAGCCCCATGCCGGGGATGACAATAATAGGCGCATTCGCCCATAGGGCCATCATCAGACAGCCGATAACGGTCGCCGCAATGGTGGCAAGCACTCCCGCGCTCAGCGGCATTCCCGTATCCTGCAGGATAAGGGGATTGACGAGCATAATGTACGCACTCGTAAAGAACGAGGTGAGACCTGCCATCAGCTCTCTTTTCCACGTCGTCCCGTGGGCTTCCAATTGAAAATACCGGTTAAGACCCCGAATCACTTCTATTCCTCCACTCTGCCCCGTCAGTCAACCGCAGTCCGCGCAGCGGATTTAGCGCAGCTTAGCCTGCAGACGGTTGGCCTCCGCCAAGATCTTTTCTTCGTCGATCGTCAGGCAGCTTCCGTCGCGCACAACGGCTGCTCCGCCGACATACACATCGCAGACGTCACGTCCGCTTGCGGCGTAGAGCAGATGCGAAAACGCCTGTTCCAGCGGCTGAAGATGCGGCTTGTCGGACGGATCGATGGTGATAAAATCCGCCTTCTTCCCCGGCTCCAGCGATCCCGTATGGCCCATGCCGATAACATCGGCTCCGACACGTGTAGCCAGCGCCAGCACCGTTTCGGCGGGAAGCTTGCTCGCGTCTTTGTAAATCCCTTTCTGCAGCAGGGCCGCTGTCCTCATCTCCTCGAACATATCGAGGTTGTTGTTGGACGCGGTGCTGTCCGTGGCGATGCCGACCTTGACTCCCGCTTCCAGAAGCGCGGCAACATCCGCCACTCCCGATCCCAGCTTCAAGTTGCTGATGGGATTATGAGCCACCCGTACATCATATTGATGAAGAATCGCTCTTTCTTCCTCATTAAGAACGACTCCGTGAGCCATCACAGTCGGCCGGTCGAACAGGCCCAGGCGTCGAAGGTGCTCCACGGGACGCACGCCGTAGCGGCTCTCGATGTCGCGGATCTCCAGATCCGTCTCCGACACGTGGATGTGCACCATCAGGCCGTTCTCGGCCGCGATCCGCGCGCTTTCCTCCAGCGCCGCCGGTGTGCACGCATACGGGCTGTGGGGCGCAACCATCGTCGTCAGACGTCCGTCAGCGAACGTGCGGAACCGTTTCGCGAACCGCTCTGCGCCGGCGATGTTGTCCCGCTGCTGCCGCTCCGTGCCCAGGCTGAAAATCGTATGCGAGAATGCGCCGCGGATGCCCGTATCGGCGATTTCCTGCATGATGCCGTCCAGGTCGATGCCGTTCGGATTGAACATATCCGAGAAAGTCGTCGTACCCGACTTCAGCATCTCCAGAATGCCGAGCCGGGTGCTCACAGACGCGATCTCCGGCGTAAACTTGGCTTCCATCGGCCAAATCTTCGTCTCCAGCCACGGCTTCAGCAGCATATCGTCGCCGATTCCCCGCAGGATGGTCATCACGATATGGGAGTGGACATTGACGAGGCCGGGCATAACCCATTTGCCGCCCAGATCGACGACCCGGTCCGCCGCGGCCAGCCGCTGTTCGGAATGATCGCCGATGTAATCGATCGTGTCGCCGCTGACGGCCATCAATCCGCTTTTGTACTGCCGGCTGCTTTCATCCATCGTAAAAAAGTGACCGTTCACATAGGCTGTATTCAAAACCATCTCTCCAGACTTGTCTAAGTTGTAGAAAAAGGTAAGGCATGAAACCCGCTGTCAGGGGCTAGTATTTGTGAAACCGGAATACATTACACCTATTATAGGTTCGACATGAACATATGTAAATATTAATTTGAAATTTATTTTATATCTGTCTATTCTATTTTTATGCCGTCCTTCTTGCACAACGTTCCGCTCCCTTTTCCGGGCGCAAAAAAGAACCCTGGACGGCAATATCCAGGATTCCTTGAAGAGAACCGGGCAGGCGGTCGGACTCGCTCTACAGGTCGCTGCGGCCGATGATGCCTTTGATCAGCGCTATGAAATTAGCGCGCACCATCTCGGTCGTCTCCATGACTTCCGCATGGGAAAGCGGCTGCTCCAGGATGCCCGCGGCCATGTTGGAAATGCAGGAGATGCCCAGCACTTCAAGCCCCGCATAGCTCGCGGCGATTGCCTCCGGCACGGTAGACATGCCTACCGCGTCTCCTCCGAGCGCCCGCACCATGCGGATTTCGGCCGGCGTTTCGTACGAAGGGCCCGTAAGGCCCGCGTATACGCCTTCTTTCAGGCTCATGTTCAGCGAGCCGGCGGTTTCGCGCGCCGCTTCGCGCAGTCTTTTCGAGTAAGCCTCCGACATATCGGGAAAGCGCGGACCGAGCTGCGCGTCGCTCGGTCCAATCAGCGGATTGGACGCCATCAGGTTGATGTGATCGGAGATCAGCATCAGATCCCCCGGTTCCAGGCTTACGTCGACCCCGCCCGCGGCATTGGTCAGGAGAAGCGTCTTCACGCCGAGCTGCCTCATGACGAAAACGGGAAAGACGACCTTATTCATGGCGTATCCTTCGTAATAGTGAAAGCGTCCCTGCATGGCGACAACCGGCTTGCCTTGCAGCATTCCGCATACGAGCCGGCCGGCATGTCCCTCAACCGTCGATACCGGGAAGCCGGGAATCTCGTGATAAGGAATAACGACCGGATTCTCGATTTCATCGGCGAGAACGCCGAGGCCAGAACCGAGAATAAGGCCGACCTGCGGCGTAAACGATAACTTGTCCTTAATATAGGCAGCCGCCTGCGATACGTGGTTAGTCTGTGTTGTCTGTGTCATCTCGTGAAGTCCCCCTGGTTTGCTGCGGTACAAGACAGCCCGGCCGGGGCGCGCCGCGTATCCTGCGGGCCCGCCGTCAGGCTGTTGCCGTCTGCCCGCCGTCATGTTTGGCGATGAGCGCTTTGGCCGTCATCTGGTCGGTGATGAGCGTATTCGCATAGCCGCCGCGGAGCGCGCCGTAAATGGCGTTTACCTTTCTCATTCCGCCGGCTACGAGAATCGCCTGTTCTTTCTCCTTTAAATCCTCCAGCTCGATGCCGATGGTGCGGTCGTTCAGGCTGGTATGGCAGATCTGCCCTTTATCGTCGAAATATCGCGAGCAAATGTCGCCCACGGCTCTGCTCTGAATAATCTCCAAATCTTCCTCGGTCATGTAATTGGACTGGATCAGCACCGATTCGGCATCCGGCAGCCCGACCGTAAAGATCGCGATATTGGCCAGCTTCCCGAGATCCAGCACGCGGCGGATATGCCGGTCGGACTGAATCGCCTGCTTGACCAGACTGTGATCGACGATAGCCGGGAGATAGAGGAAATACGGCGTAACGTGAAACGCCCGGCTGAACAGATAGATGATTTCAGACGGAGAGATCGTAATGTCCGCATGGCTCACGCCTCCGTTCAGCTGCACGACGCGGGAATCCGTCAGCCCCTTCTGCTGAAGGTTCGCCGCCACCTGATACATCGTGGTTCCCCACGAAGCCCCGATAATATCTTTGTCTTTTACCGTGGTCATCAAGTACTGCGCGGCCGCTTCGCCGATAAATTTCTTGACGATTTCGTCGTCATAAGTCGGTACGAAAGCGACCACCGCTTTTTTCAAATGAAACTTCTCCCGTAAGGTAACCGCAAGAGCCTCGCAATCTTCCGAGGGGTCCGCGATGTGAATCTTCACGATTCCTTCTGTCTTGGCCTGCTGCAGCAGACGCGACACGGTCGGACGGGATAAGCCGAGCATTTGCGCAATCTGGTTCTGATTATAGTCCAGCTGGTAGTATAATTTAGCTACCTCGATAATCTTTCTGAGCTTTTCATCTTCCATTGGAGCTTTTCCCTGCCTCGCATTATGAAATTATGTTCAATATAAAAGTGACATCATTTCATTCCCTGAGTATAAAACATCCTTTTATGAAAATCAATCCAATCCAGGCCGGAAATGAATGAAGATGAGCGTGAATTCAGTAAGCACTTCTCTTCATTATACCATTTTTGAGAGCGTTTACGGCGGCGTCCGTGCACAAATTGACAAACTATGTTCGCTATACCTCTATTGTTGCCCCCAAAGGCTCATGTTACAATGGGTCTACTTTTGTTAAGGGGGAATTCTTTTGTTCAAAGGCAAATTTGTTTCGGCTTTATCTGTAAGCGCAATCATATCTTCTATTCTGGCCACTTCGATTTACGCCCAGACGGCACCACAGCTCAGCCATACCGACTGGATGCAAAAGAAAGCGATCATCGAAGGCTACGAAGGCGGCGGCCTGGCGCTGGACCGCAGTGTTTCGACAGCGGAGCTCGCTACGATTCTCGCCCGTTCCAAGGGAGCTTCTCTGACGACGGACGCTTCGATTTCCCACTGGGCTTCGGCTTCCCTGTCCTGGGCCAAAAAACAGGGACTGCTGAGCGAACCGGAAGTAAAAACGCCGGACGCCGTACTCAGCGCCGCAGCCGTTACCGAAATCGCCAAGAAAGCCGGGTACGACATCAAACTGACGGCCGGTGCCGACTCCGTATCCCGGAAAGATTTTCTGCAGGCCCTCGGCCAAGCCATCACCTTACATATTACGATCGGACACACCAACGACGTTCACGGACATATCGAAGAAAACAAATCGCTGAAAGAGTTCGGCTACGCTAAAATCGCAACGCTCGTGAAAGAAATGCGGGCGGAAAACCCTAATTTCATGCTGATGGATGCGGGCGACACTTTCCAGGGAACCGTCTTCGCCAATCTGTTCAAGGGCGAGTCCATCGTGCCGCTTCTGAACTACCTCGATTACGACGCGCAGGCGGCGGGCAACCATGAATTCGACTTCGGCTACGAGCAGCTGCTCAAGCTCAAAGGCATGGTCGATCACCCGATCATTTCTTCCAACGTGTTCAAAAAAGAAGACGGCACGGAGCTGCTCCAGCCGGTGCATTATACCGAAATCGGCGGCAAGAAATTCGCCATCCTCGGCTTTACGACCGCGGATACACCGATCGTGACTCATCCGGACAACGTGAAGGCGCTGGAGTTCAAGGACCCGATCGAAGTAGCGAAACAGCTTGTGCCCGAGCTGAAAAAGAAAGTCGATCACGTCATCGTCGTCTGCCACAACGGCATCGAAGTCGACCGCGAAATGGCGAAGACGGTTCCCGGCATCGACCTGATCATCGGCGGCCACTCCCACACCCAGCTGACGAAGCCGGAGCTCGTAAACGGCACGTACATCGTACAGGACTGGGAATACGGCAAGTCGATGGGCCGCGCGGACTTGTACTATTACAACAAGGAACTTGTCGGCTTTACCGGCGGCCTGATCGAGTATGACGAGAAAGTAGAGCCCGATGCCGAGATGGCGAAGCTGGTTAAAGATATCGTCGGCCGTGTAGACGGACAGCTTGATGTGAAAATCGCCAAAACCGACGTTCAGCTTGACGGAGAACGCACCCTCGTACGCGCGAAGGAAACCAATCTCGGCAACCTGATCGCCGATGCCATGCTCGCCAAAACGAAGACGATCGGCGGACAGGAAGCCGATGTTGCGCTTATTAACGGCGGCGGTATCCGGACCCAGGTGAAAGCCGGAGACATCACGAAGAAAAATCTGTACGACGTGCTCCCGTTCCCGAACACTCTTGTCGTCCTGGAGCTTACAGGCAGCGAGCTGAGAGCGGCACTCGAAAACGGAGTCGGCAAAGTGGAGAGTGGCGAAGGGCGCTTCCCGCAAATCGGCGGCATGACGTTCACTTACAACCGCAGCAAGCCTGCCGGCGAAAGAGTGGTGGAGCTGAAAGTGAAAGGCGAGCCGGTTGATCCGGACAAGACCTACAAGCTGGCTACGAATGACTTCATCGCGGCCGGCGGTGACGGCTATGCCATGATGAAGGATAAGAAAGTGTTCGACTCCGGCTTCACGCTTTACGATGTCGTGGAAGAAGCCTTGATCAAGCAGGGAACCGTTAATCCGAAGGTCGAAGGACGTATCGTCGAAGTAAAATAAGAGCGGCACGCTGCCCGACCGGTTAGCGGCTTGCAAAAAAAAGAAAGGCCCGCAGAATTTCCCGTCTGCGGGCCTTTCTTTTTTACCGGTCAGATCCCTTTCGTATCCCTCAGTTCGATAATCGTTCCTTCGGGCGCCGTCAGCTTGCACAGCTTCCCGTTCTCTACCGTATAAATTTCCCGGCCGTTTTTAAGCCTGAACTCCGCTCCGGAATCCTTCAAACGGCGGACCTCTTCTTCAAGATCCTCGGTCCATAGACAAAAATGAACGATTCCCCGCGAACTCGTATTCACCGGCTGAAGCTCTTCACCGGCCTTGCCGGTTTGCAGCTCGATATAAAACTCGCCGAGCCGCAGCCAGGAATTATAAGCCCGTGTATGAAAATCAGGCGTTTCCTGCACAACCTCGAAGCCGAGCGCATCCCGGTAAAATGCGAGTGATTGTTCATAACAGCTCGTCTGAATGCAGATATGGTGGATAACTTTTGCGGACATGACGCGATTCTCCTTTGCGGCCTGCTTATGGATGTGTGTATGTGTACAGGCTGTGCACAAACCCGATAGTAATCCATCTTTAGGATCGCCGCAATGTTTTATCCCGGTAAACGGAACAGAACAAGCCGCCGTCTGTAACCTGCAGGCGGCAGCTTGTTTTGCACCATCTTCTACACCTTTACCGCCTCGGCCGCATAAACTTTCACATCCAGCGGAGCAGCAAGAAATTCGCCGGCTTTGCCGGTGAAAGCCTTGAAATGAGCGCTGGAATTGTGGCTGGCCACAGCCTGCTCATCTTTCCAGACCTCCACCATCGTGTAGGCATGCTCCTTCTCCGCATGTTTGTACAGATCATACGAAACGTTGCCGCCCTCGCCTCTCGAAGCTTCCACGAGCGGAAGAATTTCTTTCAGAAACGCCTCGTCTTTGCCCGGCTGCAGCCGCATGGCCGCGTGAATAATAATCATGACAGGTTATCCTCCTCGTAGGTTAGACAGCCTTTCCCCGCAGGGGGCTCTCTTGTATGTTTTCCAAACGTTAGCCCTCTTAATTAATTCAACAATAAAATATTCATCTATAAATAATATAAAAGAAAAAAGACCGAAAAGCAAAAAAAAGCCCCGGCCCGAGCCGAAACTTTTTTCAACTTTTACCGGCAAAACTTAACCCAATCCCTTTCCGTCTTTTCCCGACAAGAAATCCTGAACCCGGCGTCCTAACGCTTCCCGTTCTTTATAGGTGTTGTACAAACGTCCGTCTACAACCGCAGCGTTTCCGAAGAAAAAACGCTCGTAAACCGCCTGCCTGCCGCCGAACGCGCTGACGCTAAGCTCCCACGCAAGCCGGGATAATTTCACGTTTTCTTCGGCGCTCAGGTCAATCCCCTTCAAGTAAAGGTTCAACTGCCCGCCAATCTCGGTGCCGAAATCGGCTTCGTCCGGAATCATGATCAGCCCGCTGGCTCCGATCAACTGGATGATTTCCACAAACCGCGGATACACTTTCGGAAAATAGGAGTTGGCCGCAAGAAGCGGCTTCGGGTCGGGCAGCATACTTCCCCATTTATCCCGGGACGCCCCTTTTTCCGCCGCAACCTGGAGCGCCTTGAGCGTCTCCAAAGCCACGATAACTTCCGTTACTTTCTCGGTTACATGGCTGTGGCTGTCGAGGCCTCCTGCTTCGACCATTCTTTCGAGAGTGCCCAGAATGAATTCCGTTTTGGCGATGTTTTTGCACATGATCTGCATACCGGCGTGGATATGGAACCGGCTTTCGTCCACAAGCTGCCAGGCCATCCTTTCATCCCCGCATATAAACACACGGTCCCACGGCACGAGCGCGTCTTCGAAAAGGACCAGCGTATCCATTTCCTCGTACCGGGAGCTTAGGGGGTAGTTGTAAGCCGATTCGCCCCCGACGAAGCTCTCTCTGCATACGAAGCTCACGCCGGCCAGATTGCTCGGCACCGCAAAAGCGAATGCGTGCGGACTGTCCTCGCTGCCTGCATACGGAAAAGGGGCTGGAAAAACGAGGATTTCATCCGACGTCGCCCCTTGCGTATCCAGCAAGAACGCGCCCCGGACCACGATCCCGTCTTTATTCTTCTCGACCACCCGGGCGGCGGCGTGTTCCTCGAAGGTCCGCAGAAAAGTGGACATTCTCGCCGCTTTCGGCTGAATAAACACGTGTGAGAGCGTCACGTCGTTTTCCCGGCAATATTCGTAATACCGCCTTAAGTTATCCCCGTATTCGGGATTTTCCTTCTCGATCAGACCCGCCGCTGCGCCGAAAGCCATTATGGCCGTGTTCATATAATCGGGAGCACGCCCCAGGAAACCGTGATGGACCGATGCCCACGCCTGCATCATCTGCCTGCGCAGCGCAAGATCCTTCTTCGTCTTCGGCTGCAGGAAGGACAATCCGACCGGGTCCCCTGTCGAAGGGGAAGCATACGTCATTTTCGCTTGCCATTCCTCCGCCTGCTGCATATCATACATGGAAGCTTGAGTCGCCATCAGTCCCTTGAAAGCTGGATGCTCTGAAATCAATCCCCGCACCCGTTCACCCGCAATCCAAACGCCGGGAAGATGCCGGTTAATCCGTTCTATATACTCGCTGCCGTTTTTAACGGGCATTAGAATCGCCTCCTCGCTCTAAGGTTACATTATTCGGGCGAAGGCGGGTTGGTATGAGCGCATACCTAACGGGCGGGTAATCGGAGCGATTTTCCATCCTGAGATGAGCCTGGGGGGACAAGCCTTATTCCTTTAGACAAAAAAAGCTCCCGGTTCCTTACGGAACCGAAAGCCTTTCCGGATACGGCTTCAAAGAAGCCCGGCCTCCGCCGCCTTTTCCACAGCTTCTTCCCGGTTGCGCACGCCAAGCTTGGCGTACACCGTGGACGCATAGTTCCGGACCGTTCCGTCCGACAAGTACAGCTTAGAAGCGATGGACTTGTAGCGGAGCCCTTTGGACAGCATCCGCAGAATCTCGATTTCGCGCGGAGTCAGCTCATAGCTCTCTCCGGCAGGGGCCGCCCTCTCCGGCAGGCCGACCGTTTCCGCCGGCTCGGAAGTACCGGAGACGCCATTGCGCCCCGTAGCTTTGGCCGCTTCTCCCAGCTCGCCGAACAGTTTCGTCGAGAGATCCTGCGCGATCATCGTGCCGCCCTGATGCACGAGACGGATCGTCTCGGCCAGCTCCTTCGGCTCGATCGATTTGAGCAGATAGCCGTCCGCGCCGCTGCGCAGCACTTCCAGCGCTTTGTCCGGCGCCTGGAAAGTCGTCAGGATGACGACCCGGACATGCGGCCATTTCTGCTTGATCGTCCGCGTGGCCGCAGTGCCGTCCATCTTCGGCATATCCAGATCCATCAGCACCAGATGGGGCTCCAGCTCCGCACAAAGCTCGACCGCCTGCTCGCCGTCTCCGGCAAGCCCCGCAACGGTCATATCCTTCTGTCCCTGCAGAAGAGTCCGGAGGCTTTCGCGGATGAACGCCTGATCGTCGGCAATCAGCAGGCGGATCACTTCGCCTCCCGGCTCCGCCTGGCGCGGCAGGGTGCACGTCACGGTCGTTCCCACGCCCTTCTCCGAATAGACGGAGATCTGCCCCTGCAGGCTTGCGGCCCGCTCCTTCATCGCCTTCAGGCCGAAGCCCTCCGGCAGAGACTCGCTGCCCTCGCCGTTATCCCGCACTTCCAGCCGGGTCTGCCGGGGCTCGAACTGCAGCGCCGCCTGAATCTCCGTTGCCCTGCCGTGCCGCACCGCATTCGTGAGCGCTTCCTGCAGGCAGCGGTAGAAGGTCATCTTTGCCTGCTGAGGCAGGGCTGTTTCCTCCCCGAGCACCCGCAGGCTTACGGTCACCCCCGCACTGGCCTCGAATTCGCGCGCCAACTGCTCAAGCGCCTGCCGGAGAGAGGACATCTCCTCCGAGGCGCCCATTCCGTGCAGGAAGTCCCGCACCTCTCCCATGCTTTTGCGCGTCACGTCCAGGAGGGCCTTCAGCTTATGCTCGCCTTCCTCAGTCGCGATATCCGGTCGCAGCGTTTCAAGTCCCATAAGGAGCGAAGTGTACGAATGCCCCATCGTATCGTGCAGATCCTTCGCGAGCCGGTTCCGCTCTTCAAGCTGGGTGACCCGCTCCACTTGGGACATGTACTGCTCCAGAACGCTGTTCTGGCTGCGGATAATTTCATTTTGCCGGTAATTCACCACCAACAGATGGAACGCGTACCCGATCGCATAAGCCAGCCCGATTTGAGACATCATTTCCCAAAACGGCTTCGCTTGTTTGGATAATTCAACCATCACGAGGGGCACCAGCAGAACGGCGGCCGGTCCCGACCAGCGGTATGTTTTGTTCGCACTGTTGGCTGCGATCAGGGCGGCGGGCACGAGAAAGGTCAAATAGGCCTCGGGAAATAACGAAGTTAAATAGATGCTGACTCCTCCGGACAAAATCAGCTCGAGAACGACATACGCCGTCGAATTCACCTGCAGCAAAATCCATGGAACCGAGAAAGCGGAGATTTGCCAGCACAGAACCAGCCACAGGGGAAGGTTTAAGTCATTTTGAAACTGCACGGTCGTGATCATGGTGGAAATAAAAATCAATACACGGATGATAAAGAGCGCCCATTCGTACCAGATCCACTGCTTGACCGCTTCGAACATGTCCATCACCTCTCTGTCTGGCTGCCCGGCTTGCCGCCCGGCTGTTCTTGTCCTTACTATGCCACGGCAAGCCTCGGCTGTCTATGCGTGAAGCCGTTTGAACATATGCCGGATATAGCGTCCGATCAGCAGCGCCGTGCTCCGGCCCAGTTTTGCCCCCGCAAAAGCGAGCAGAACGCCCCCGGCCATCACGAAGAGGGATTTTACGAAGGTGTCCACCCGAATCCCCGCAAAGTAAAGGTCCATGTACGGAACCGCAAGCGGAACCAGAATGAAGATGACAGGAGCAATGTAGCAAAGCACGGCTAAAAGAAGGGCAAGCAGACCCAGCGGGAATTTCAGCATCAGCCAGCCGATGATCGTCCAGTTCCGGCGGTCCGCAAGCTCTTCTTTCGCCTGCTGCCATACGGAGCCTTCGCTTTTTTGCGGCCGCTCGTAAGGCTCAATGGAAAGATCCGTGTAGATTTTGGTTTGAATTCTTTCATATCGGGCGAACGTGCGCGTACTGCGCATGACATAGGTGATCATCGGCAGCCCGACCAGGGTAAAAGCCATGCTCAGGCTGAATACCAGGCTGACCAGGTAGAAGCAAAAGTAAAACACTCCTGTAATGAAAGTAAGCAGCAAAAAATAAATATCTTGCAGACTTTGCACGATTTCTTTTTTCATGGAACCTCGGTCCTTTCTTGTTCGTTCTTGTGATTTCGTTTGTGCCCGGTATCTCCTCCGGCTGCTTGTATCCTAAACCGCCTGCTGTCAGCTGCGCCAGTGAGCAAATGTCATATGACATTCCCGGCACAACAAATGACGGACCCTGACGGATGCTCACTGGCCGCGGTGACGGGAAGTCTGGGATGCTGGGCACATCAAGGAAAGGAGAATGAACCATGAAAAAAAACGTACGCCACGCAAGTCTTGCCCTGCTCGTCCTGTCTTCATCTGTCTTTACGGCCTGTACGCCCGCCGCCAAGCCGCACGAGGCTACGCAGCCCGGTCAAGGTTCCGTCCAAGGGCCTGTCGACGCGAAGGAAGTAGAGGCGTTTGCCGATCCTGTCTTTGCCGAGAAAATGAAAAAATACAACGTCAACGGCTCCAGCTTCGTGGTCGTTAAAGACGGCAAGGTCGTGCTGAGTAAAGGGTACGGCTATGCGGACAAGGAAAAGAACATTCCGGTCGACAAAGACACGGTATTCCAGATCGGCTCCGTCACCAAAACGTTTACCGCTCTGGCCGCCCTGCAGCTTGTGGACGAGGGGAAAATGGAGTTGAGGGGCGACATCGAGCCCTACCTGGACGGCTTGAAGGTGCCCAACAAAACAGGCACGCCGCTCACGTTATTCGATCTTCTCACCTACACGAGCGGGGTCGATTATCCGGACATTACGACTTATGTAGGACCCGAATTCGTCGATCAGGATATCCCCACGAAACCGTTCCTGGCCGAGCACATGCCTACGGTCGTGCGGAAGCCGGGCGAAGCCTACACTTACGATAACTTCGGTTTTCTGCTGGCCGGATATGCCGTTCAGAACGTGAGCGGACTGCGTTATGACAAGTACATGCAGGAAAAGGTGTTCAAGCCGCTCGGCATGAATTCCACAAGCGTCCGTTTTACGCCGGAGCTGCTTGCAAGGATGGCTGTTCATTACGATCCGGCCGGCAAGCCTATGCCGACGGCAGGTCCGGCGCCGAGTGACGGGCCTCAGGGAAGCATCCTCTCGACGGCGGAAGATATGTCCAACTATTTGATCATGCAGCTCCAGAAGGGCAAATACGACGGCAAACAAATCGTCAGCCCCAAGAGCATCGATCTCATGCACAATTATCAGGTATTCTCGGAAAAATCGATGCCGATTACGACGGTCGGCTTTGAGGGGTACTTTCCGGAGCTCATGAACGGCCACCATGTGGTGCTGAAAGGCGGAAGCATGCCGGGACACCAGTCCCTGATCGTTCTGCTTCCGGATAAGAATACGGGGATTTACATGTCCTATAACAATGACTCCATGATGAGTGTCGAAGTGTACGAGGAATTCATGGATCACTATTTCCCCGCCGAGAAAGAAGCCGAGAAGCCGACTTACCTTCCTTTGAATGAAAAAGAAGCGCAGCGATACACGGGCATGTACCAGAATACGCGCATGCTGTTCCTGAAATCGAAGTTTTCCTACGACAACGGCAATCTGATCATGGAAACCAATTCCTCGGGCAAACATACCCTGAAAATGATCCATCCGCTGCTTTTCGAAGACGAGTCCGGGAACAAGTTAGCGTTCAAAAAAGACAGCCACGGGCAGATCGAGTACTTCTATTACTCGAACCGGAACAGCATGGATTTCGCTTCCGATGCCCAGAAGATGCACGAGAAATCCCCGTTTGAGGACGTCGCCAAAGACAGCCCGTACAAAATCCACATCGATAACATGAATACGTGGGGAATTATGGGCGCCAAGACAGGCAATTCGTTCGAACCTAAAGGCGTGATGACCCAAGGGGAATTTGCGGATGTGCTTCTGCGGGCCCACGGGTGGTACGGCATCGTTTATTCGGTCGAAGGCAACAAAAAATGGATGGTCGCCGGTATCCCGGGCTTCGACCGGAACGCTCCGGTCACACGGCAGATGGCCGCCGCCATGATCCAGAACATGAAGCAGCTTAAGCCTGCGTCGGAAATCAAACTGACCGGACCGACCGACGAGTGGGCGGTTAAAGCCGTCACTGCGCTGGTGTCGCAGGGCATCGTAGACCCCGACGCCTCCGTTAATCCGGACGGCTCGGTCGATTTCCGCTCCAAGCAGCCGCTGCTTCGCCAGGAAGCCGCTGTTCTGCTGGATAAAACGTTTGGCTGCTATACGCTGCCGCTTAAAGTGCAGTAAACCCTTAGCCGGAGCCGACATCCAACCCGCCGAACCACACCGCGGCCGAAACAGAAGCGCCGGGAGGAGCATGGAGCCGCTTTTTCTTGAAAAAGCCGCCCTGCTCCTCTTTTTGCGCCCAGTCCGGCGGAACCAGCAGCTCTACGCCTCCGAAGCCGCAGCGGACCCGGACACGCTCGGTTCCCAGCAGGCGGGACCAGCGCAAGGTTGAGCTGCCCAGCCCGATCCGGATGTCCGCCTCGCCCGGCAGGCCGGCCAGAGACACGTCGCCGCAGCGAAGCCGGACTCGGACGCGGTCCGACCCGGTGTAACCGGAAACCTCGCCCGAGAAACCTTTCACGCTGAGCGGGCCGTATCCGCCGTTAAGGCTGACCACTCCCGCGAGAAAAGTCAGATCCACCGCGGTGTCTTCCGGCAGATGGATGTCGATGCGCAGCCGTTCTTTCTGGCCGTGTCTCAAGTACGCGGGAAGATTGCGGCCTTTAAGGACGAGCCGGTCCCCCTCCCTTGCCGTGTATGCGGGAAACAGTCGGGGCTCTCCCGACAGCTTTACATATGCTTCTTCCCCGGCGTCGAAGTGCAGGTGGAGGTTCCCGAGAACAGGCATATCCAACTCCAAAAACTTTAATCCGGCGGACGGCACCGCTTTAAAGTCCATCCCGCTCCTATCGGTACTGATCATACCGTCGCTTCCTTCCCGTTGCGATGGATAGCCGGTTATGTCCGGTAAACGGAGTCCCCGGCCTCACCGGACTACCGTCTCTATTGCTCGTTGTTTTTGTGTGGCCGACCGCCGTTATACGGCGCAAACCGCCGCTTAACGGGAGCCCGTAAGACCGTATTCACGATTTTCTACGTTCATCCCGTACTTCAGCATCTTCTTTTTCTCATTACCGGCGGCCTCTGTCGACAGCCTCTGTCGGCCGTCTCTCCCTCACCGCACGAGGCTCCCGGTGCGTGGTGCGGGGCGTCGCATAACGGTGCTCATTCATTTTTTCTCGTCGCTGGAGGTCTGACGCCCTCTCTCTTAAATGTCCGTCGTCCTGCCTTCTGCCGCTACCCTTATCATATAATTGCTCTCCTGCGCAATCACCGGACGCGGGATGGAATTTGCTCTCCTTCTCCGGCGGGAATTAGCTTCCAAAAAAGAAAAACCTCCACTTCCGCTTTAAGCGGAAATGGAGGTCTTTTGCGACAAATGAAGTTTGTTTATCCCAAAACAAACGGCTTTCGGCCTTATCCTTTACAGCCTCTCAGCAACACTGACAGTACAGTACAGGACAGGAAACAGCCTATCCGTGCAAACTAGCGGATTACTTTCACCACAATTTTCTCGCTGGAGGCAACACCCGAGGCATTTACAAGCTCGGCACGGTACTCATACGTTCCCGGAGCCCGTCCCGTAAGGCTGGTTACTGCGCTCTGAGCGCTCGGAGTCGCTTCTTCCAACGCTTTCGTTTCGATCAGCTGACCGTTTTCAAACAGCCGGTATTCGGAAGCGTTGGTGCCCCACCACATGTTCATCGTCACCTTGTAGGTGCCGTCGCCATCCCAATTGTCCTGGGAAAGAACCGGCTTGCCCGGTGCGGCATTAGTCACGTTCACGACGAGCGGCGAACTTACGGTCGTTCCGTAAGCGTTGATCAGCTCGGCCGTGTACGTATACGTTCCGTTCGCTTTGCCTTTGATATCCGTTTTGACCGTCTGGGCCACCGGTGAGGCGTCCTTCAGCGTCTGCGTGCCGATCAGCACGCCGTTCTCGTACAGCTTGTACACGGAGCCGTTGGCGCCCCACCACATGTTCATCGTCACGGTAAAGCTGCCGCCTTTGAGGCCGTCATAGCCATTGTTCGAGGACAGCACCGGCTTGCCCGGAACACCCGTTGCCAGAGGCTTGGCGGACGTAACGGTAACCGCGCCCGACACGACGGTGACGCCGCCCAGTGTTACGGAAGCCGTCAGATCCGCGGTTCCTTCGCCGACGGCCGTAAGCCTTCCCTGCGCGTTTACCGTAACCGCCGCTTCATTGCTGCTGCGGTAAACGACTTGCGCCACGGTTAAATCGGCTGCGGTGCCGTTGCTCCATGTGCCGCTCACACGAAGATCGGTCGTTTCACCGGGCTTCAGAACGGTTTTGCCGGACGTAAGCTCTACCTGGCTAAGCGTCAGGCTCGCCTTTACGTCGAAGCTGAGCGTATCCGCCGCCGTATTGTCGGCAAGATCCGTCACGCGGTACTGGATGTTGTGCGGACCGACAGCGAGCTCGCCCGCTTTCAACGTCACGCCGTCGGCAATTTCCTTCCCGTCCAGAAGCAGCTTCCGGTCCGCAATTCCCGAACCCGCATCCGTACTCAGCAGATTGAAGGTTAAGGAATCTTTGTCCGTCACATCGGAGACAGCTTGTCCGTTCAACGTCAGGGACGCGGCCGGGGCCGTTTTGTCCAGCTTGATGTTAAGGGTTTTGGCTTCCTCCTTGTTGCCTGCAGCATCCGTGGAATAGTAACGGACGATGTTCGTTCCTTCCGTTTCGACGGTGAACGGCTCCGAATAGCCTTTCGCCTCTCCGCCGTTGATATCGTACTGCGTCAGAACGGCAGCCCCTTCGTTATCGCGGGCCGTTAAGGTAACGGTAACGTTCTTGTTAAACCAGCCCTCCGCGTTGGACGTTTCCGAAAGAGTCGCAGCCGTTACCGGAGCCGTCGTATCCGCCTGTGCCGTGAAATCGGACAGTCCTCTCGGCTTCAGTTGGAACGCGCCTTTGAAAATCGCCGCGGCACCGCGGATGTCAACGGTTTGTCCTTCTTTATACGGGAAAGAAGCCTGTGTAAGCCCCGTGCGCGCGTCTACGCGGATGTGGTTCACCACATCTCCTTTGACCGCGTCAAACTCGAAAGAACCTTCCGGCACCGCGCTTTTAACAGCGCCGATTGTCACTCCGCTCAGCTCGATGAGCTGTCCCTGGTTGCCGGCCGTAACGGCATCGGCCTTCACAGGCGCAGGAACGGCCGAAGCGCCCGTTTTGGCGACTTCGACCGGATCGGTTAATTCCAGTTCCGAATTGTAGACGGCCGTAGAGGCCGTCACCTTCACTACATCCCCGGCGTGAAATCCGCCGAGGTTCTGGTACACATAAATACCGCCGGTTGCGTCCTGCAGGTAGAAGGACTGGCCGCCGAAGATGCCCGGCTCTGTCGTAACGACGCCTTCCAGCGTCACCAGAGCTCCTTCGCCTTTGCTGCGCGCTTCGGCAACGGTAATCTTGGCCGGAATCGGCCCCTGCTCATCCGGCAGCGGCTCGGCCGGCACGTTCGCGATCGACACGGCTTCCGTCTTCAGGTTGGTTCCGTTCTGGCGGAGCCTGAGGTTAGCCGCGCCGGTCGTGCCCGGCTTAATGCGGACGGTAAGATCCTTGTAAGCATGGCCCTTGCTGTCGGATGTGAGGCTGAAAGCCGCGCTGTATCCGTAAGAAGCCGGCCATGTGCCGTCCGCATTCCGGACCTGCGCTACCTGCGTGCCTCCCGTGGCCAGATATACGCCTGCGCTGAAGCCCGAAACGGTCGTGTTCGCAGGCAGATTGTCAACCACGACGCGGATCTGGAAGTCCGCCGCGTTCGGCAAAGTCGCCTGGCGGACGAAGCTGTACGCCGGGTTGGAAGGCACTGTCGTACCTCCGCCGCTGCCGTAGGAGCCGGCCTTGAACGTGCCGCGGTCATACCACTTGTAGCCCGCGTTCGGCGCCGCCCAAGGCTCGGGCTGAGGCTCGGTCGAAGCCGCCGGGGCCTCGAAAGGCAGCAGAGCCGTCGGCTGATCGAGCTGGAGGCCGCTTACCTGGGACAGGCTCGTGTAGCTTTCTTTCTTCGCCAGCCAGTTGATCGTGTTGACGAGCAGCACGCCGTCATTCGCCTCTTTAAAGCCGTCGTAGGTCGTCTTCTTCGCGCCTGTATCCTCGCGCAGATACTTCGGCGTGGCATCCTCGACCGGGGAGGAATCGCCGATGAAAGCCGCTTTCCCCGCGCCTTTCTTGGCAACGGCCACGTACGGTCCTTCCGCCACTCCGCCGCCGTTATAGACGCCCTGATCGACCGCGTTGGGCCATGCCGCTTTCGTCTGCGGCAGATACACGATGCCCTTCGCCTTGGCCGGATCAAGGATAGCCAGCGTGGAGCCGGCGTGCATCGCCACCGAGGATACGCCCTTCGTGATGCCGAAGGCCTGTTCCGGAGCTACAATGTTGTTCGCGGTGATATCTCCGAGCGCATTGTAGCGGAAACGCACGCCGAACTGGGAGCCGAGCCAGTCGGAGCTGACCACGTCCTGCATAGCCGCCGAGCCCGCTTCGTCCGCGCTCATGCCTTTCGCCGGATTGTCCCAGGCGCCGCGGCGGTAGCCGTTGAATACTTCCGAACCGTCCCAGCGGTTCTTGTTGCGGTCCGCGTTGTAGTGGTCGCCGATGAAGAAGATGCTTCCTCCGCCTTCCACATAAGCCGCCATGGCCGCCTGCTCGCTTGCCTTGTATGGAATATTCGCTTCCGCGACTACAAAAACATCGTATCCGCTTAAGTCGGCCAGCGTGATCGGAGTCGATTTGCGGAGTTCTTTCACATAGTAGCCATTACTCGCCAGCGCATTGCCGAAATCCGAGAACCCGCCGTCGATGACCCAGTCCGCGGCTCCCGCCGTTTGAGCGTGGGTGTTGTCGAAAAGCACCTTTTTGCCGGCGTTCTCATTGACGACTTTCGCTTCAATATAGGGAGCCGGATCGGCCGGCCCTTCCGCCTTCACCTGCCAACCATCGGTCAATACTTGCACGGAAAGCGCCGCGGATAGGGCGAGTGAAGCCTTGAAAACCTTAGCCTTCCACCCTGCGAATCTCTTCTTCATGAATTTCCTCCTTTATACTGGAAGCTAGTTGAACTTTCGACCTCATTCTACCATGGATAAGTCAGGAGAAGTGGTATTTTTTTGTAAAGATAAACCGCTCTCTTTGCACTTCCTTTCACGGATCGATATAGACTTTTACAACCTTGCAGCCCCCTGCTCCTCCACAAAAAAACAGCCGTCAGCTTCGGGCTGGCGGCCGTTCAAAGAAACCATCGGGCGGTTGGTTCCCTCCCGCTTCTGCTTGCGGTACGCGCGGGAAGAAGTTAAGAGGGCCCTCCGGCTTTAACGGTTCCTGCCGCTCCTCCCGTGCCGGGTGTGTAGGTGGAAGTGCCGGTGCCGAAGAAATAGTTGTTCATGCTGTTGCTGTCCCAATTGTTGTTCCCGTCGTTAAAAGCCGCTTCCAATTGAGTCGCCGCGCCGATATTGACCGTGATTTTGGCGTAGCCGCTAATTTCGGAATCGGCCATTTTTACGCCCGGTACGGCTGTCCAGGTCCCTCCTGCGGGACGGTAATGGATGTACGGGCTTGAGTAACCTTTCTTGTAGTACACGGTTACGGTATTGTTCGTGCCCCCGGAACCCGTTCCCGCATGGCTGATGACGTATTTCTTGAAGTTCGCCATCTCGCCTGTGACGGAACCGTCCGCATTCACGACGTTAGCGAGACGCAGAAGCGTGAAGCCGCTAAATCCGAAGCGGGTCAGCTTTTCCTCGATTTTTTGGAACGCGGCCGTTCCCGAAGCCGGAAGCGCATTTTCCCCGTTGAGGCGGACGCCTTTGGCGCCCGCAATACCTGCGACGGTATCGACAAGTGTGGACGGCATGGAGTAATTCGGCGCGCTTCCGCTGTCGGACATCTCCAGGCAGGTGAACGTCAGATCCAGGTTGCTGTCCTTGAACTTCTGCAGCAGACGGTTGTAATCGTAATACCCGGCAGCCTGCTCCGCACTGTGCGGCATAGACGGATTCGTCATCTGCCAGTGGACGCCGGATACCTTGGCTCCGATCGGCACGCCGAACACGGAATCGAAATTTTTATGCGCGGCACTGCCGATTACACCCAGATGATTTTCCAGCACGCTTTGGTACCAGGACAGAAAGTCTTTGCCGTAAGCGGTCTTGTAACCTCCGTTCGTGTAGAAGCCGTCTCCGTCATTAGGAGGACTGATCTGATCGATCGAAGTCAGGCTCAGGCCCCATGCGCTGTTGATTCCGCTGAGCGATCCGTATTTGGCCGTCATGGCCGTGCGGAACGCCTGCTTCGCGGTATCCGTGTAAGCCTGGAACTTGCCCCGGGACGGGTAGCTCCATCCGGCAGCCGGATAATAAGAAGGAAATCTCAATTCCCCGGACGGGCCGCCGCTTAAATAAATCTTCGGAATAATATCCTTGTAGGAAGCGAAATTAGCCGCAAAAGAAGCGTAAAGCTCGCTGTACTGAGTACCTAGTCCGCTCCAGAAAGGCGACACGGCTTCGTTGTTCACATAACCGGTTTCGCTTTTGAACTGCATCTGGTCCGCCGTCCCTTTAGCCCACAGCCAGTTCGGCAGCGGAATGTTGCAGTCGTCCCCGACATTGCCGCCGCATTTGTGCGTGGACAGGATCGGAACCCACTTTAGCCCCGCTTCCCGTACGGCACCCGCGTACGTCTTGTAATAGCTCCAGTCGAATTGGTTATCTCCGGCGCTTTCCACCATCCCCCACCAGACATCGGTCGTGACGGCATATACTCCGTTGTTTTTTAGCGTGAGAAGCTGGTTCTTGAAGGCGCTCCAGTCCGTAACCTTCGTCAGCGGTCCCATCACCGATGCCTGAAAATCACCGGCAACCGCAGCACCGGCCCTGGCCGGTCCCCAGCCCAGAACCGTCGTCAGTACCAGAATGAAACCGAGCAGCTGCAGGGCCGCTTTTTTCATGCTTTTTTTCGTCAAACTCATCCCATACACCCTTCCTTTATCAAGCATTTTATCGAGAGTACAAAGGTCCCCGCGCCGCAGCCGGCTGCCTTTTTTCTCTCATTCCCTTGAATCCTGCGTCTTATGTAGTCCGGTTAAGCTGCGGTTTTTCGTGTGCGCTGCCTAACAAAAGGCACGGTCAGAATGTGTCATTTCCCTCCTTAATATGAAATCGCTTACAAATTGTATTATAAAGAATGGACAAGCTGCAAAACGACCCCAAAGATTGTCAAAAGGGTGGACTATCTTGTTTGATATGAACTCCCCGGGCAAAACAAAGACGGGAAAGGGTCCCCTTTCCCGCCTGCCGGTGATTTTGTTCAACAGATTCCCGATCCGCGGCTGCTGTAAACTCTTTTAAAAATTAAGTAAAATACCAAGCCCCATTCATAAAACCTTTACACAACAACGATCTCCCTCTGACAAATAATAGGTATGGTAAGAAATGTAAATAAAATCGATGACCGAGGAGGCTCTATGTTACGAAAAACGTTCCTCTCCGCAGCCCTGTCGTTATCGCTTCTGGCGGCCGCCGTGATTCCTTCCGCCGTTGGCGCAAAGCCGGGGAAAGAGAAGCCGCTTCTCGCTTTTCCCGTCATCAGCGATATTCACATCCAGTCATGGGACCCGCAATCGCATCAAAAGTTCAAAGCGGCCCTGAGCGATCTCCATACGCTGGACCCCGACGCGGACGCGCTTGTCATCAACGGCGATCTCACGAACGGCATGCCGGCGGATTACGCTAAGCTGAGCGAGCTGATGGAGCAGAACCCGCATCCGCGCAAAGTGTTTTACACGATGGGCAACCATGAATACTACAAAGCCTGGATCGACCGGAACGGCTCCTGGAATGCGGATGCTTTTCCGAACGGCGAGACGGAGCAAGCGTCTATCGGACGGTTTCTTCAACTCTCCGGCAAGAAAAAAGTTTACGGCGATCAGGTCGTGAACGGCTTCCGCTTCATTTTCTTGGGCTCGGAACAGTACCGTCAGTCGGATCCGAGCAACTTGGAGGATGCCTGGCTTTCGGGGGAGCAGCTTGAATTCCTCAAAGCTTCCCTACGGAAAGGAGCCGCGAGCGGCAAGCCCGTCTTCGTCTTCCTGCATCAGCCGCTTCCCGGCACCGTATCCGGTACGAGTTTCTGCTGCGTCAATAACCGGGCCATCGTTCAGCATGAGGAATTGCGAAAAATCCTCTCGGCTTATCCCCAGGTGATCTTCTTCTCGGGCCACACCCACTGGGAGCTCAAACTGCCGGGCACCCTTGTCCAAGACAAGTTTACAATGGTGAATTCGTCCTCCGTCATCCAGCCCTGGACCGACAACGGAAACGGCGGCGAAATGCTTACGGGTCCGGACGAAAGCGAAGGCCTGTATGTCGAAGTATACAAAGACAAAGTCAGCATCAAAGGACGCGACTTTTACCGGCAGCGCTGGATTCCGGAAGCCCAGTTTACCCTTCCCCGGAGCGTAGAAGATTAAAAGACAAAGCCGCGGATCTCCTGCCCGCGGCTTTGTTCCGGTTGTGCATCCTGTCGTCACGGCCGGGCTTTCTCATTGCCCATCTTCCGAAAGTGTAAAGCACACGGAGCAGCCGAAGCACCCGAAGTCCCCAGCCAAACCTGAAAAGCCTTCTGGAATGGTATACTGGTTAGGACATTTCCAGCGCTTCAAGCGTACCGCAAAGGAGAACGGACATTTTGCAGCTGCTTTTTGAAGAAACCGGCCCCGGCCATGTGATCCGGGTTTACGACACGAACGAACTGTACGGCGAGAAAGGCCGCTTCCGCGTGCTCCAATTCGCAAATGATGCCATACAAGGAGCGCTTGATCTGAACAATCCCGGGCGCATCCTGTTCGAATATCCCAGAGCGCTCGTCCATCTCATGGAGATGAACCGGCCCGCTTTCGAAAACGTGTTTATGATCGGTCACGGAATCGGGACTCTGGCGGGGCACTATCCGCAGAAACGGTTCACCATAGCGGAACACGATCCTAAAGTCGTGGAACTCAGCAGAACCTATTTCGGCTGCGACCAGGAAAATATCATTCTCGGCGACGGACGTGAGATTCTGGATCAGGAACCGCCGGAGGCGTACGATTACGTGATCCTGGATGCTTTTACCGAGAAAGGAACCCCCCGGCACCTCGTCTCCCGCCAATTCTTCAAGCTCAGCCGCAGCAAGCTGAACCCGGACGGTGCCATTCTCATGAATCTGTTCGGCAAAAGCATGCGCGACAACCATATCAGCGCCATTTACACAACCCTTGGCGAGGTTTTTTCTCACAGGAAAGCTTTTTATCTGCCTTCGGAAGGCACACGGGATACGCTGAACATCCTTCTGGCAGGCGGCAGCAGCCCCCTAACGTACCAAGCCCGCCACATGGCCGGCTTTGTTGAATTTGAACCGGAACAAGGTTATCTGATTACAGACCGTTTGTAACTACATTGTGACCTTTCCATGCGCATTTTGGTTTATGATGAGAGTAACAAGCCAGACAGAGCGTTTTAAACCGGCCCAGCCGGGTAAAGAATCTGTAAGGCATCCTAATCATTTTTCCGCAAAGGGGTTACACACACATGAAAAAGATGGTCTTTTTCACTACTCTGATGGTATCTATGCTGGCTTTCGTCACTTCCGCCAATGCAGTCGATTCCGAATATTCGCCCGTTCCCCGCAGCGAGGACACCGTAACCGTTATGATTTCTTCCCTTGAAAATAAAAACGGCTCTCTCTATCTGCAAGGAGACCAAATCGAGTGGTACGAAGGCGCAGAAGCCGATCAAAAATTCATTGAGCATGAAACGGACATCGGCGATATGACACACGCCCCCGACGGCTACTATATCGTTAACGATCAAGAGAAGCTCGAAAGCTTCGAAATCGATCCGAACGCCCAGGTCCTCATGCAGCTTTACGATCATGACGGCACTTACGAAGGCGTAGACGTCAAGTGGAACGAAGAAGTACCGCTCACCAAGTTCCTAGCCATTTATCCTAACAATAACCTGCTCGATGTGAGCACATTTCCGTTCCATTTAACGATCAAAGACCATAAGGTCGTGAAAATCGTTCAGCAGTACATTCCGTAAACAAAAGCGTGTTCGGCTGAACACATGCTATAAGCTTGCCGTTGCAGAAAAGGACCCGATCAAGATCGGGTCCTTTTTGTATGGAATTGTACAAACGCGCCAAATCTCATACTGTTATGTCCCCCCCGTTTTGCCTAGATGTTCTTCCGCCCACTTCGAATTTTCCTACATACTATAAAAAAACAAAAAAACTGCAACCCAAGATACAGGTAGCAGGCTTTTCATTTTGCAAGCTTATACTCAAGTTAAGAGCTGCAAAACAATTAATTATGTCAGCAGTAAAAAAACTTTGGAACTAATTTTGTTGATTTCATTGGGCTTGCCCCGGCACTTGAGAGACAAGTAAAACGATGTGTCCGCACAGCCAATGTTTTCTTTTCCGATTTCATCACAGTTGGAGCATTGCTGACTTAGTCAAAAAGTAGGTGGAGTAGAAACCGCTATTAACATCGTTTCGCCATCCCAGATATTCTTATAACTATGGGGGATTCTGGCATCATAATAGATGCTGTCCCCTTCTTCGAGCGTATAACGTTCATTGCCAAGCACAAACTCCAAACGCCCGGAGTGAACAAATAGAAACTCCTCGCCATCGCTATGGCCGACGCCGATGTCGCCGTAAGTGGCTCCTTGTTCCAGTACTCCCCATATCGGTCCCATTTTGTTGCTGCTTCCTCGGCTGAGAGCGTACCAGGTAATACGGGAACCCTCGGAATGCACCAAAGGTTTGCGCTCGTTTTTTCTAACGACAATGCTTCGCTTCTCCTCGCCGAACAAATTCGTAAAATTCACGTTTAATGCGTTCGCTATGCGCTTCAGAACACTGATGGACGGATTCGCCTTATCGCGTTCAATTTCACTGAGAAAAGACAAGGATACAGAGGCTGCTTCGGCTACCTTCTTGAGCGTTAATTTCTGTTTTTTTCGCGTGCTTCGAATTGTTTCACCGATCGAATTCATGTGCCAGCCTCCTAAATTTCAAACTTATTTCGCTGACAGCGAAATTTGTAACTTTATAATAGGTGTAAACATGAGCAACATCAAGCCCTTTTACTAGGACGGAATTACGGTGTAAAAACGTTGATTTGTCCGTTTTAGTGGACTACTATTTTATTAAGGTTGACGGACGAATTCCCCCGGATATTACACATCGTTCATTCTCAACAGAATAATTTTCATTTGTAGCGAAATTTTTAAGGAAACGAAATACGAATCACATGATTGCAACGGAAAGCCTTTCCTTGTTATTCGGATTCATAGAACCGTGTCAGAAGGACGAAAGGGGCATAAAGAATGTCTACCAAAATTCCCAAGGTCTATCAAGTAGGTGATGTTACCGTTACACGTGTCACGGAGATGATGCTTGACGGTATTCCACCAGAAGTGTATTTTCCGGGATCGTGGGACCCCATGTTCCTGGAGGAGAATCGGAACTCTCTTTCGGCTGGCCTGATCGATGGCAATTCTCAGCTTATCGTTAGCATTGGAACATGGGTGGTGAAAACCCCGAAGCATACGATCCTTATCGATACGGCTACAGGAAATGATAAAAACTTGCCTCTAAATCCGGATCTCGCCAATCTCCAGCTCCCTTATCTCGAGCGGCTGAAGGAGGCGGGGGTTACGCCGGAGGAAGTGGACTACGTTCTGCTGACGCATCTGCACGTGGACCATGTCGGTTGGAATACGAAGCTCGTTGACGGAAAATGGGTACCGACTTTCCCAAATGCCAAATACGTATTTCCCCTTGCAGAGCAACAATATTACTCCAGCGAGGCCAGCCACAACAAAGCAAACGAAGTAAACTTTAACGTTTACGAAGAAAGCGTATTGCCTGTTGTTGAAGCCGGCTTAACGCAAACCATCGGCCCAGAGGGCGGGGAATTTCTTGATATTTTCAAATTCATTCCGACACCCGGCCACAGCATCGGCCAAATGTCCATCGGTCTTAAATCTGGCGGAAAAGAAGCTTTATTTGGCGCCGATGTGATGCACCATCCGTTACAGGTCTATAATCCGGAATGGAATTCCATGTACTGCGAATTTACCGATCAAGCCCATATTTCACGGCTCCGGGTGCTGGAATTCATAGCGGATCGCCCGGTCATTTATTTCAGTACGCATTTCCCCGAAAGCGCGGCGGGGTACGTGACTCGCAGCGGGGACGGGTACAAGTGGGACTTTATTTAATACGACCTGACAACAAACACAATACGAAAGGCGCTGAACTTATGACAACCCATGATTTTCTTAATGATATAAATATCGTGACTGAAGACCTGCGTATCCCGAGTGATACGCCCGGAATCGATCTTTATGTACGAAACAAACGTCCAGCTTCCATGAATACCTTCTCTAACGAAAAAACAATCGTGATGGTTCATGGCGCTACCTATCCAATTTGCAGTCTGTACGATGTGAAGCTGGACGGCTTCACTTTCCTGGACTACCTTGCAAGCCATGGCTATGACGTGTACGCCGTGGACGTCCGCGGCTACGGCGGCTCGACACGACCTCCTGAGATGGAGCAGCCTGCCGCCCTTAATCCGCCGCTTGTTCGCACGGAAACAGGGGTCCGAGATTTTGGCGCAGCCCTGGACTATGTTCTGAAACGCCGGAATTTAATGAAGGTCAACGTACTGGGGATGTCTTGGGGAGGAACGGTTGCGGGAGCTTATACCAGTCAAAACAATGATAAAGTAAACAAGCTTACGCTTGTCGCTCCGCAATGGCTGAGCTCCAAACCGATTCCTATCGATACCGGAGGTCCGCTTGGTTCGTATCGCCTTGTTGCTGTCGGCAGCACGAAGGAACGCTGGCTAAGCGCCGCACCGGAACATAAACGCGGCGATTTGATTCCAGATGGCTGGTTTAAACAATGGGTCAAAGCCACTCTTGCTTCCGACCCAGGGAGCCTAACCAATCATCCGGAGCATATTCGGGCGAACAACGGCCCTATCCTGGATATCCGCGAATACTGGACGGCTGGCAAAGCTTTCTATGATCCTAAGGAAATTACCGTTCCCGTCCTTCTTGTCCATGCCGAGTGGGATATCGATGTCCCTCTTAAATTAGCCCAGAACTTCTTCACTTCCCTGACAGGAGCAGCATATCGCCGCTGGGTTGAAATCGGTGAAGGGACGCACATGGTTTTGCTGGAGAAAAATAGACTTCAGGCTTTTCAAGCCATTCGCGGTTTCTTGGATGAAGCGTACGAACCGGTGAAATAAATGCTGCTGCAAGAGCGGACTTTAACATTATATTACTTGCTTGCCTAATTAGAGTTACGCGGCGAAGCAAGAGTAATCTTCATTTCTGTCAATGGCTTTACAGACCCAGCAATCAAACTATCTAAGGATGCATTGAGTAAAGCTTTTATAGTGCTGTGTAATCTCCACGAGATATTAAATATGCTGTCACATGGCGGTGACTTAAAACATCTATTAAAAGAAAAAATCCAGAAAGCAATTATTGAAAAAAATCCTTATTATACTTATGGTTCAGAAAAATAAATTTTCTCCTTAATATTGGATAGTAATAAAAGAAATATTAGTTTCTCTGAAATGACAGCTTGAGATCTTTTAAACGCTGCTAAGACTTTTGTTAGCTAGCACCCTAATAATTTCCATAATTTTTCTATGGTTCAAAAACACGCAAAAGAACTCAGCTAAGTTAGCTGCGTTCTTTTTTGCTGCAATAGTTATCCAATCCATAACTTGACAACTCACCCCAATAAGAAATTAAACATAGCATCTTATCCCAGCGTATACCACCTTTGGGCTGATTTCCAATCGCGACAAATGATTTTAAAATCGTCCGCGTAGCGCACCAGGTAGCCTTCTTTCAGGCTGGACCGTATCTTCGCAACCCTCTCGCCGGTTCTCGATTTGAAAGGTTTCGTCGTCGAAGAATCCCAATATGTCGATGTCTACTATAAAATGCATTGATGCCTGATTGATGAGAAATTGCACTCTTGCCATGGCATGATGTGTCAATCGAAGGGGTCTGAAGCCATAACTATGGTTGTAAAATTGGGCTTCAGCTATGGGCTCAAGGACTTGCTTGAAGCACTGTTGAATGATGCGATCTAGAATACAAGGGATGCCAAGAGGTCTCATTTTGCCGTTATCTTTTTCAATAAGCTTCCGTCTGACTTTCTTAGGGCGGTAGTTTTTCAGCCTGTTTTGGATTTCACTAACTAATTCATTTTAGGAGCATTGTTCGATGTCTTTGATGGTTAACCCATCGGTTCCTGGTGGTCTTTGATCCTTTGTTGGACTTCATCGTGCGATAAGCTAGCAATATGTTTTCTCTGGATGTAATGGTCCCATAGAGAGGAGAGAAGATTTCTTTGTTTGCTGCTCTTTCGTACAAATCCGTAAAAGATTCCGGCATGCCGTAATATTCCCAATTTCGTAGAGCTTGCACTGTAGCATCTCTCCTAATGAAGCGATGTCCCCACGTTCCTACCTGATCGGTGCAATTCACGTATGGAAAATGATCGTTCTATTCAATTAGACTTGGGGCTGTTCCTCCACCTCGATTACAGAGGCTTCATCAGTCGTGCCCCTACCCTCACAAGAATAAATCCATTTCGGCTAGTGCCTTATTGCAACCGTTTTGGGTAACAGCCCTTACTGCAACGTCCCTTGCTTTCCAAGTCCCCTACATCCTATCTATGCGTTCTGGACTTAGGTGCTTCCTCTAAGCCTGTGAGACCAATGCCACCATTGTTCGGCATAGCGTATTTCATAGAAGAAAGTTTTACTCTACGCCACTCACCCCATCGTCCGATGGTACATACGTTTCCGCATGCTCTAACTTTAGACCTGTACATTCGGAAGTTCGTCAGTTCGCTTCTGTGCGAGCATTCTCACCATATCCAGTTTTTCAGCCGCGCGACATATCCGTTGGCATACCTTTTTTAAAAAATTGGCTCCAGCCTTCGTTCTGTCGAATCTACCTGTACTTCACACCCCATGACCTGTTAGTCATGACGCGCGCAGGAGTATTGGCGGGATGGTTTCGGGATACATGGTTCCATCATTCCCATCCTTGGTTGTAAATTTAAGATTACACTCCGTAATCTCCTGCTTTTCACACTGATTGGTGCTTATAGCAGAACTTGTCATACTTCCTCGTTAGTTCAATCTCAACCTAGAGTGGTATAGACTGATCGAACTCAACCTCTAAAATATACTCTGTAGATGCATTATCGTACAATGAATTTAACCTTACGCCTAAGGATGACTGCTCCTAGCAGTATTGTCATAGATGTGAGATGTTCAGCAACAGGGGAGCAGCCGGAGCGGATTCCGAGGATGGAGCGTCTCCTCCGAGCTCCAGCACCGCCACGATCCGCTCCTGCGGCCGAATCCCAAACGGCTTGCACCATTCCCGGTCATAAATCCATTCCGGAACCGTGCGCCGCACGTGCCAATGCTTGGATTTGGCTAACAATTGAAAATTTTGGATCAAACAGCATACCGCCGCGTAATCCTCCTCCTGCTTGTGGGGATCCGCTTCTTCCTTCGCCACGATCAGGAGAAATGCCGGCGACGCATCCCCATACGAAACTCGAAGCTTGCCGGCCGCTTCGCCGCCCGTCACATAGATAAAGCGCCACGGTTCCCTTAGTCCATCATTCGGCGCCCAGACGGCGTCATTCAGCATTTCGAGGATGCTTTGCGCGGGAATTCGGACGTTATCCAACTGCGGCCCATCTGGCTCCCCGCCTCCACCGATTGTGGTCCATTTCTGCTTCGCCGGCGTTCTTCTCCGGGATCTCGGCGCTTTATCGAAATATCCCGCATGCAAAATCCCTGCAAGCCTTTCACCTTCCCGCAAACCGATTTCCGCAAGAAACGACTCGCTTTGAAACATTGGGTCCGTGTCCCACAGCATGCCCAACCCACGCTCCCAGCCCAGCAGTTGAAAATTTTGCATGACACTGCAAACTGCTGCGTAATTTTCGTCGCTCTGCCGCCGATTGGCGGCGGATTCTGCAATGAAGATCAGGTGAGCGGGAATATCCGTTATTCGCTTTGTGAGAAAATCGATCATTTTGACAGGAAGGAGCTTCCCGAGTTTGCTTTCCTTCATCTTAGCTATCATGCTCTCAACCAGCCTTTGACGCGACTCCGGCGTGCCGGCGTAAATACAACGCCAGCGCGGCGTACCCTCGGCCTCGTACAGGCTTGCCGCTCCGTTCAGCAAGTATATGAGCAGTTCCGGCTCTACCGGAGTTGCGTTGAATCTCCGGATGGTTCTACGTTCTCTAATCGTTTGGGAAAAATCCAACATAATCCCTCCTTATGGTTTACTAGTAAACAAAAACAATAAAAAAATTTAGCTTATCTCTCGCCAATATACCGGGTCACGCCTTGAAAAAACTTCAAAATCGTCTGATGCTCACTATCGGAGTAACTGTCCAAAAACCGGATAAAGCTCTGCTCCTCCGCTTCATGCAAAGCCCGATGCATTTCGAACAACTGCTTCCCTAGGGGCATTAGCCGAAAATACACCTCTTTGCGGTTATCGTTGAGCTGGGTCCGATTAATGAGGCCAAGTGCAAGCAGCTTCTTGTTGATCTTTGTAATACTCGCCTTCGACAAATTTAATTTATCCACAATCGCGGAATGATTGATCGGTTCGTGATTGCCGATGCAATCCAGGACATGGATGGCCGATAAACTTCCAGGGACGCCTTTCAGCTGATGAAGCTGCACCAAATCTTTGATTTCTTTAAGCTCCAGCTCCAGCCGCTGTTCTTGCAAATGGAATAAATGAAGCAATTGCTTATAAATTAACGCCTTGATACTTTCAGGATAATCCATGTTCCGGTTCACACTCCATATTGTTTACATTGAAACTAAAATATCACAGTTTGCAGGATTCAGCAAGTGCCGCATTCCAGCACAGAGATTTAAAAAGCATTATATTATCCCCTAGACATGTAAAATCTCCCCTCACACTAGCAGGTTATATTATTTCACCTGTTTACCGTAAGGGGAGCAGATCATGGTTGGCTGCTCGCATTTCTTTATGGGCTATCGTTCCTCGTTAGCGCAACGCATTTCGGTAAAGTAAACAAGAGTTATCTATTAGCGTGTACTGTTCGTCTGGTAAGTTGTCCTTTAAAGAACGGTCTATTAAGATAGGAGCTCAGACAAGTCTGAGCTCCTTTGTTGCTTAGTTAAGAAGTTACAATCAATATTATTCAGTTGCATACTTCTTTTATCAGTTACAATGTTAATTTTTCAGTTACATACTAAATTTAACACATTCAATTGTGTCAAGTGTAAAAAATCTCTGGGACCAATTTTGTTGATTTTACTAGGTTTGCCGCGGCACGTGATAAAGGCGAAAAGTAAAAAGTCTGGAACCGCTAGAAATTACCATAGAAAGAAAGTGGGAAACCGTTATTCATAGAGTTTAGCTGAATTATGCATTTTATAATGCTTTAACTAAAAAGTCTCATATATTTTATAATTTTAAATTCAGTTGTGATTAAGCCCAAATCACTTCTTCTTTTGTGAATTAGTGTAGATATATACCCTCTTATTAATCTCTTTATCCTCATATTCTTTAATATTTCCATTATTCCATTTAGCCTTTATGTATTCATCCCAGCGCTCGTATTCTTCTCTAGAACTTTGGTTAATTTGTTCCTGTTGCCATTCTTCTTGCTCTCTATAATATTGCTCTTCTTCAAAATAATCGATCTCGTCTTGGACTTCGTGTTGGTGACGGTCGTATCCGTCCTGATCTCTATTAAAAACAAGACCCTCTCCAGTATGAGGTTTACCATTTACGATTGAGCCAGTGAAATTTTGTACAAAATGATTACTTAAATTTTTCACGTCACCTGTACATGGTAGTCCATTACTAAAAATACCTATGAAATAATATCCATCTTTTCCAAACAACTCACCATTAATTTTCTCTCCCTGCCCGAAATCCCCACGATACCTTACGCTACCGTTTGAATTATAAAGAATGCCGTAGCCTTGATACTCTTCATTTTGAATGCTACCTTCATACTTAATTGCATGATTGTTATGAAATTCCATCGTAATTCCATCGCTTATATGATTTCCGACAAACTTGCCATTGAAGTAGTATGGAATTTTATGATCAATCTCGGATCGTTTATACATAATCCCGTGCTTTTTTATATCTTCTTCATACTCAATCTCATATAATATTTCTCCATTATCATAATAGCCAAACACCTTTCCCGAAATAAACTTCCCTTTTTGAAATGTGCCTTCATATTTAGGTCGACCTTCATCATTGTATAAAGTTCCTTTACCGTGGAAAATATTATTTTCCATAGAGCCAAGATAAACAGGTGTATTATCTATTGACAACAATTGTATTTCTTTCGATTGAACTGTAATACTTATGTGATTTGCCGTATACGTCGCTATTCTGATTTTAGAAAGAATAATACTATATTTTCTGTTTAGATATATCGTGATATTTCCAAAATCGTTTTTGAGCATTTCGTCGGCTAAAAAACTAGCGAATACCTTCTCGGCTGTTTCTATTATATAAGCATCTAAGTTTGCACGCTCCGATTCTGATTCCAAAAAGAATTTCAACGTATGAAATCTGCTATAAAGCTTGTGAACCTCGGTTATTTCTAAAGGACTTAATTTATCTCGTAAAGCTGCAATATTTTTCACCCATTCTTGGGAGAAAAACAGTTGACTTGGATTTGGATTTTTATTTTCTATAATTCTACTAATATATAAGTCACGCAGGTTAGAGAAGGCCGATAACAACTCATAATAAATAATCAGTGCACTTTGGCGCACCGTTTCTTTATCCCTGTTTTCTTCGAGTTTTTTTACAGATTCAGCGACCTGATAGCTACGAATACTTGTTTGCCATACAACATAGCTGAAAATCCCAGTGACAATTATAGAATACCCTGCAATTAAATAGTTTATGGTATCTGATAATTTAGGATAAGTTTCAGGACTAAATGACAAATTGTTTCTATAGTAATATAGTAGCTTAAGTACATCATCTAAACTCCCAAACAATATAAAAGTCATGACCAATGCAGTGAAAATTGGCATTGTTAATAATATAGAAACCAATATCCAGAATCTCTTTGACAGTTTCATGACCGTTTTTAATCCACCCCTTTAAAATAATTTAATATCAAGAGCTTATCAATCATCCTGCAAACAGTTTCCCAACTATTTCAGATTATGGCTATAAGGCTTTATTGGATTTGCCACCACTACTTACTCAGACTTCACAAGTTCGTTTCTATACTCAGTCAATAATAATTGGTTTAATTCTGCGAAGGCCTCCAGTTTCTTAATCCTTGAAACTATAATCTTTCGCTTCCTTTCATTTTCTTTTTGGCCCTCTCCCCAATTGTCATCAATATCACTATGCAGCTCTCTAAAGATTACTAAGAAATTGTCTTCTTCCTGAAGTGCTACTGAATTCTCTAACCATTCGATTGAAGAGTCATCAGTTGCGGCCAATGCAGCTTGTTCAAAAACATATTTCAACCACACACGCGCTGCTTCATCTATTCCACCGGCAACATCCAGCCACTTCTGGATTTCTTCCGGGACGTTGTCTGTTGTATCCCTTCTATTTTCAAAGAAAAAATGACGATCATTTTCAGGATCAAGTCGTGCAAGTGTACGAAGTATAGGCTCAAAATTTTCAAACGGCCTTGAGCCCCTGGGGAAAGCTGATCTATGATTCCATAATTTTAATATCGTTTCAAAGCAACGTTCTTCTGCCTCTTGTTTCTGAATACCTGAACTGTGTTCGGCGATTTCAATTTGCTCAGCAATATAATGCGCCATCCAACGAGCAGTGGTATCTACACCAGGATCCAAATTAAGTTCTTTGACTAGCGCTTTGCCTAAGTTCATAGTACGTTTCTGTATCTCTGAGTCTTCCATCGGCTGAGAAGATAAATAATTTGTTAAGCGGTGGCTTATACTCATCCGCCCCACTCCCTCTCATGTATGATTTCTGTCTAAATCTTCTTCCAATTTGAACTTCAATAATTAATTCACTTTGGAATTCAGTACAAAGTCTTTTTAGAAATGAGAGCGATGCTGATAGTCGATTACCGTGGCGCATTTCCTCATCTTCATGACTATCATGAATAGGCGCCCAGATTTCACAAACTATTGATGTTCCACTCTCATCAGCCAAAGTCCATTCCCTCTTCTCATAATCAGAGGATATCTTCATTCTCTCAGTGATTGAGCTACCTATTTTATAAGGCGGGTAATCTACTTTAGCAGAATGTGGGTCGAACTCATCCAAATGCTTATACGCTTCTTCTCGATATACCCAACCCTTAAGTTTAAAAGGATCCAAGTCTATTTCCATATCATCTTCTTCGTAAGCAGGCAACTTAAAATCATGAGGACTTGAACATGTACTCAATGCATTCAAAAGAGATTGAGCAGCGGCCGATGATACGAGAGAGCTTGTAATATTGAAACTTTCCGATCTTTCACTATCTCCATCCTCCCAAGATCCGAACACGTTTAGCCATAATTCTCCGTTTCTTTCAGACAATATACCATCAAGAAAATCATCATTTGATATCTCTTCGCGCCAATCTAGATTTCTCACTTCATTAATCCAATCCCTTCTATATAAAGGAATCGGATCTCTACGGTCATATAACCAATAACCATCACTGCGAGTCAATAAGTGTCGGTGTAACCAATAATGCCACTCATCTTCATACCAATCTGGGCTGTGGACAACAGGCATTTTCTCCAGCAACTTCGATGCCACAACAAGCATGCCATGATATGAAAGATAAAAATTATAATCGTCTATTTTTGGGTAACTCCCATGGCTGTGATAAGTTCCTTGTTGTTCTATCGACGATCTCCACAAAGATTGGCGCGGATCATTTTTATATCCACCATGAAGCTGCATATTCCATTCACTAACAACAACTTCGGTAGCAATATCCTCCACTTGCTCACTGGAAATACCGAATACCCGCCCTAATGGTTCAAACCAGTATCTATCAAAATCGTACCCATGGTGAAAATTCAAACTAGTATCAATCGTCTCGTTAGCATGCCAATAACTATCTCTTGCTTCCCAACGGCCCTCTAATTCAACCTTATCAAATTGACTTTTCCCCACTTTTTGAAGTCCGTCAACTACTGCTTTCGAGTATGTACCTGGATGAGCCTTCTCGATATTAAGTGCTATATCAGTTGCATATTTTTGAATAAGTATATGAAGTGAAGATTGCAAGGCATGCTTATAGAAAACATTCTTATGTCGTAGTAAAATGTGCGGATTATCAATTGATACTCGAGCAAGTGAAATTAATAAATATAATCTTGCATGTAAGTTGTAGAACGGAAATTTATTAGCCCCAAATGCATCAACAGTATCCCTTTCCATCCAATCAATTAAAGCATCAATTTCATCCCTGCATTGAGCTTCTGCGAGTCTACGAACACAGTGAACGGCACACCAGCGTGTTGAAGATCTCGGAGAACCTAAAGCAGACCAAACAAAACCTGTAAGAGCACTATCCATTTGAACCGACGGCAACAACAATTGAGACCATGGCCCATCAGCGTACTCAGAATCAATATGCAGTTCGAATCTCGATAATGCGAAATCAAGTAAATCAGTTGCTTCCTGTGTTGAGATATGTTTCGAAGCAACAGTTACAAAGCCAAAAAATGTAGTTGCATGAACCAAATCTCCATGGGTTGCTAATCCTTCGATTATTCCTTTTTGAATAAAAGGTATATTTTCCGCCCCTAAATGAAGTCTCCTAGTGAAAAAAGAGATTGATCCCCTTTCCAGCAGAAACGTAGCAAATCGTTTCCCTACGAATTGCATGATTTGGGGCCACTCAATTTTAATGCTCATTTTACGATGCCATTCTTCCGGCACTAACAAAAGCGCATTCTGTATATCATAAAAATCGGCTTCATCTACTTTAATAAGCTCATACAAAAATTTCTTCGCTTCACTATCGGAAATTCGATTGTAGACTTCACGCCATAAGGACTCGCTGTTTCGCACAGTCTGAGGAAGTCCATCATATCGTTGGATAGCTTGTCTTAATCCATTAGATGAAACCAAGTCCAAATCATACAGCAGATCGTTCCAATCAATTGCAATCTCTTCCGACTTTACACGAAGCGAGGAAGTACTTTCTTGATTAATAATATTCCCTTCTTCATCAATACTGTCGTGATTATAAGCAATAACTTCATCTAATAGATTACTTTGTAAAGAGTACTTTTTAGCCGTTTCAGCAATCCTTTCCCAAACTTCCCCTCCAACTCCGTTTATCCTAAGTTCTCTACTGACTGATTCAAAAATATACTTCCGATTATCATGCGATGTTTCCTTCTCTATACATAGTCTTGAGAAATCCCCTATTTCAAACTCCGTCATAAACGCAGAAAGAGACCATGCTACCGTTGGTACAACGTAGCCGCTTCTTACAATTTCCTCGGACAAAGCAATTAATTGACGATTAAATCGACCAATTTCCCGGTCCCGCCATCTGCTTAGTGCAGCGATTCCAGTTACCGGGGACAATCGAATACAAGTCCTAACAGCCTCGTCCCTGTCCCAATACTTTTCGCGAGCTACATTTTCTCCTATAAGCTCTGCACAACGTATAAATCTGTAAGCTAAATCGTAAGGTGCAAATTCATCTACTTTTCTTTGGTTAGCTAGGGAAACAACTGCTTCCCATCTCTCGACGATTTCATCGCCAAATTTCGAAACAGCATCGATGGCAAAATTGAAGTAAACCGCGGCATCATCACGATTTGCATTAATCAATGCTCGTGCAAGATCAATGTAACAGTTTGCCCTTTCCTCTGGGCCAATGTCTGTAGCAGAACGGATTACGTCATAAGCATATTGTTCAAAATCGCGCTTCTGTTCAGCTAAGTGGCTTAATCGGAAAGCAGAACGAACTAATTTTAGATGATCAGGAAGAAACATCCTGTTACTCTTTATATAATTTTCATAAAAAGTTTTGGCTGACATTTGTCCGGAAAATTTATGAAACATCAAAACGTCACAACATATTCTAGCTATTTCCGTTGGTAAACTATCATAGTCTCTATATCGACTCGCTGTTGCTGATCCTGACTTCTTTTTCACTTCCGCTACTTCATTCTCAAAATCAAGAATATCCCCTGCTAAACAGCGTATCCGCAGCATATACCAAGGTAACAGTCCACCAATTACCTCTTTTATTTCCCTTACCTCTTGTTCATCCTTATATTTTCTATTCTGTTGTAGATCCTTTGGAAGCAATTCATTAATATCGAATTCGAGATCTGAAAGTAATACTTTTTTTAATGCCAGCGCACGCATAAAAATTGCACGATCTTTATTATCGTAATCGCTTGTAATAGACCGTGAAGCATTTTGAGGAAAATAATGATTTAGAACCCTGATGATTTTCCCCTTCGGTAACTTGTTTGCTGCGCAAGATTCAAGAAAAGAGATAAGAGATTGAAGTGTTGTGTCCTGAAAAGTATTTTGTTTTTTTGAAATTCTAGCCCGTTTTGTAGTTAGTAAATCAAGGCAAGAGCAGAGTACATCCGAATTGGGAATATGTCCGATATCTAAGGACTCATGTGCAAAAGCAATTATTAAATACTGATTACGCGAACCGAGTTTTGCAAACTGCATTGCAGCAGATAATTCCCCTAGGTCCATAAGCCGTTTATATAGTTGCCTAGAGATATGATAGATAACCTTCTTCGGTCGCCAACTCATAAGAAATTTGAAGGCCCTCTCTACCCCATGTAAATTAAAATGTGTGTATACGAGTTCCATAATTTCTTCATTTTTTAGTTGTTCACGATGAAATGGAATATCTTCTTCTTTTATCTTATCTCTATCCTGGAAGTATAGACTTAACCAGTTCTCAGCAGCCCTAAGAAAGCTTCTGGCTTCCCCCCTAAAATTCTTGACCGTTGATAACAACGCTGCTGAGTAAACATTCTCTGATCCTCTCCAAGAACCGCTAAACAAACGACGAAAAGCAAACTCCTGTACACGTTGTTCATCTTGTAAAGGCGCAATCAGATCAATATTGGTTGCAAGAAGTTCGAACTGTCGTTTATCACCAGCTACTTCTTCACCAGCTCGTAAAGCTAATTTTATCGCCTCAACTAAGCTTTCTTGCTTCAACGAAGCCTTAAATGCAAATTGAAGACGAAATACTCGAACATTTCGCTCATCAATGGGATTATCGGGAAGATAATTATCGGATAAAGCTAATTCAACAAGAGCGTTGTTCTTCCCTGCTTGTAATAACAGAGCAGGCATAGCAGAAGCGACATATGAATACTCGTTAGCTAATGGTTTGATTTGTTCAATAAAAAACTCTATTTGTTCCTTCGATGCTGCATAAGTTTTCCTAAACCAAGTTTCCGTGGGCTCATCCCTAAACTGAACTGAGGAGTCAGAAAGCCATAAGGAACGTCCTATATCTGCAACAAAACTTCTTATAGTAGACTCCTCAACATCAGCTGCCCTAGATAGTATCTTCAGTGGAATAAAGGGAGGTAATGTAGCAAGACCTACACAGATAGAGTCGATTTGTTTTCTGTAATCATCATGAAGTTTATCTCTTATTGAATCAATTGCTGACATTAATTGTCCTTCTATTTGTTCATCGACAGTGGTTCCAGTACTTCCAAGGTTGGAGAATACTTCAGCAATCGTACTACCATTTAAACTTAAAGCAGTTGACTGTACACGTGGATTGCCACTAGTAAGCCTATGAAATTCTATTCCATCCTCTTTAGACGCTTGCGGATAATGGGACCTTAAATAATCAAAAGACTCTTTCTCCGAAAATGGCTTCAACTCAAGTTGTTTGATGTTACTAGGCGGCTGGAGTAAATGTATACGCTCGGTTCTACAAAGGGCAACTATTTTAGCACCTTCGATTATACGTTCACGGAGAAGTTCGTGAGCAAAGCAATTATCATTGAACTCCACCGCGGCCATTTCAGCATTATCGGCTGCATCTATTAGAATCACTAGGACTGCATTGCTATTTGATTTCTTCATGGCAGTAACTGCTGTTTCAATTCTGTCGAGGAACTTTCTTAATATATCTGTTTCAGATGCGCCGGAATTCACTATTAGTGGATCGCAAAGGCCTTGTACAGCCAATTCATTAACAATCTGAACAAATGCTTGGCGATGGTGATGCCTCACTTCGCTCCGATTACGATAACGTCCACCACCAAAGCAATCATATACAACACCGAAAGATCCAACAGGTAATGATTTGGCTATTTGGCGAGCAAAAACCGTTTTTCCTACTCCTCCAGGAGCATGTATGATCAGCGGAGCTGCTGATTCTAAAATGGTTTTCAACAAGTCATTATGCTGCTCTCTATGCACAAGGGTTTCAAGTTTTTCAAACTCAGGTGGAGCAGGAAAGAGATCGCGTTCAGACGTAACTTTAAATTTCTCAAGTATTTCTTCACGAACAATTACACCATTGTTATCAGGTAAAGCCTTGTCACGAACTAGTCCAGTAATGCTTTCTATTTCAGGATTATCGATACTTCCGGCAACTAACTGAGATATTTCTACATGAAGCCTATACTTCTGTGCATTATAGTCTCCTTCGCCGTCTGCGAATTTTATACAAGCACAAAACTTTTTTAAATCTTCCTCAGATAACTGTGTATATTTTGAAAGTGTATTTCTATACTGTGAATTAATTGATTCACCTGCAGATAATTTCTCTATGCTATCTTTAAGGTTTTGATTAATCGGCCGATTGGTGACAATAGTAAAATTCACTTTACCTTTTGTAGTTGTTGCTTCACTAATAAGTTCTTTATATCTTGCTGAAAAGCCCTCGAATGTTTCTTTGAGATCGCTAAGGTTAAATGGATTATTTTTATGTACAGTAGTGTGCTTCAACTGATAATAGGCGACATCCTGACATCCTTGAAATAAGGAATCCAAATACTCAGCTACATCAATTACGTATTCTCCAGCCAGCTTACTTTCCCTAGATCCCTCGATTACGATAGATTTAATTCGAGATTTAGGGTGTATTAAACGCAGGCAACGCCGAGCAGCCCACCGATAGTGAAAAATGTCGCCGGCCCTTGAATATCTAACAAGTTCGTTTTCCAAAGTACCCACCTCTACTTACCATTAATAGATGTACAGTTGTTTGAGATTATGAGCATCATCAATGAGTTCGAAACTTATGTGGAATCCCTTTTTGTTGCTTCACTTTCCATAGAAAATCGCCATCAACAAACACTCTACATTGGCGTATTGTGGCAGAATATTTTTTATGCCGCGCATCCATAAGTAGTAGTTAAAATCATACTTTTCATCACACAATCCGTGTTCATCAATATTAAGCTTTAATGGTTGAGATGAACTAAACCCAACAAACAGGTGTCCTACAACTTCTGATTTGGGCTGTAAGGGTAATTTGAAGTCAGCACCGACATATTCGTTTAAACCAAAAACAGGATGATTAGTTATCTTTGCGCCTTGTTTATCGTATATGAATAGCTCTCCAGCCATAATCGTAATGGGGAAATCCGTTGTATTCGAAAACGCAACATCTATTGATGCGCATCCCACCATATCATGTACAGCATGTAAAGATTTTTCTAGAAGTCTAATTTCAAATTGACCTTTATTAAGGTACATATAATCAAAGTCATTTCTTTTTGCTACGGCATTCATACTGCCTTTTCGGATTAAACAAAGTCCTTCATTCAGACGATCATATTTCTTTTTCAGCATATATGGTTTGTTATCTGTACTATAAATCTTTAAGATCCCTAACACTGATCCTTTGTAGTCATATTTGAATTAATCAAAATGTATCTCAGGTTCAATGTTATTTAGAATTACTTGTTTGTAGTTTGATGAATCAATAAATTCTTCTGGGTTTATTCCCTTGATTTCTTTTCCTTCAGGCCGATCCTTTACTCCCACTATAATAAATTTATCTCCGTCATAACGGGAGTTTGCCATAGCCATAATGTCCACAATCAAGTCGGCAGTTTTTTCTTTGGAATATTGTTTTTCTTTAAAGTCTAAGTAGTCGCACTCGTATCCGTATTCTACTAATTCATTTATCCTATCCATATGGATCTCACCTTAAAGTCACAAATTGATTTGTACGCAATATGAACCATTCCTACTTTTAATTCGACATTTTATACCAATATCCTACTTTTCCCAAATCGGCAAAGAAAAAAGCTACTGATGAGTTCAGTAGCAAAGAGCCTATAATGGCTTGAGACGTTCCTTTAGAACTTCTTTCATTTTACCTGGGCTACTGGAAACTCCATGAAGGAAACCCTCCACCACTGGTATTACGATGGCCTTCTCAAAAACAAAAGCTGATCTTATGTGACTATATACTCACATCAATTCTTGTCGTTTTCCAATAATCCAGGTCTATTGTTTTGCTTTGTTCGGCCAACCTGTTCTAATAACCAAATAACGTGCCACATCCCAGGAAATAAGAGAGCGGCAACCCATTCTTTGTAGATAACGTCTGTAAAGAATACAATTAGTACCGATAAGACTAAGAGCAGGAGATGCGTAACTAACTTACACAGTTCTAATTTAAAAATAGAAGGGCGATAGCGATTTGCTATTGATTTCCCTAAAAAATACAAACAAGCCATTAGCAAATATAGAATTACAAACGAAGCATGTGCTCTTGTAGTATCAGAATCATATAGACTTACATAACCTTCATAAAAGCTCGAGAGAACACTGGCTAAAAGACCCGACATCACCAAAATAACCCAACCAACAGCTAAAAATAAAGCTATTGTAAGTCTAACCCCAAAATATCGCTTATTCCGTGCTTACTCAAACTCTACACGTAAGTTTTTGAAGCCTGTATTAACAGAGTCACCGACCTGAAGCAACGTCCGTCGAATTGAATTTGGTATATTGCGTAGTCTATCTATCCTTTTTCTACACAGCGAGATAATTGATGCACGTTTTTTTTGCAGCCAACTCTTGCGACGAGATCGGTACACGTTCAATAACGGCACATATGAATGTAGGACATAGTGGCCATGGATCATACCACGGATCGAGCCTCTCCAAAATAGATTGCCTTACGTAACAAGTGTATCATTTCAGAGGTGGGGATGTTGGTGTTGCTGCATGCGCTATCAAATACTTTTTGCCCTTTACTCTTATTAGCCGCTTCTCTATATTTGAATATAAGGATTGGAAATGTTGTACCTAATGAAAAGGGTAAGATCACATATTTCAATGTTTGCTCATAAAACAATCTAAACCCAATTTCGTCTTTCAACTCAAAATAAGAAAGCATTTCTGTGTTTCTGCATTTAATAGTATTGGTACAAATAAAGCATCATCGCCTTTAGATAAATACATAGCGAAATCATTGCAACGCTTGCTGTCGACTGGGCGCTGGTATCCCTTACCGGATGGATGGTCGTATGGTTTTACATATGTGATTTGTAAAGCAGACATAGCAGAAACATTGCCAAGATATGCAAACTTCCCGCGCATTTTGTACTGTAGCACATTTTCAATTACATGTTGGTGCGCCAAAGATGTCATGTAGCATTTCTCCTCATGCATATTGTGATTTCATTTCAGAATATATATGTCCTATTTTCAAATGGTATTATGTAGTTTATGCTCTTCATTAGCTTCCTCTTCTTGCCTACTCTCAAAGAGAGGTGGCGAGATGTCTAATATTAATGCCAGTGTGGGAAGAAAAATAAGAAGTTTGCGGAAAGCAAAAAATTATACGCAAGACGAACTAGGCGATTTGATCGATCTTGAGCAGTCTTACTTAGGAAGAATTGAAAGAGGAGAAATTAATATTACACTTGGAACACTGTCTAGAATCTCTGATGCTTTACAAATTAATCCATCGCAACTACTAGAGACAAACAGTGATTATTCGGATAAGGTAAAAAACGATACAATGAAAAAAATCGATACTTTGCTCTACTCATTGGATAACTCAGAGCTTCAAATTGTACATCGGTTGCTTAAAGAGGCGCTGGCCTTAAGAAACACTTAAATTATTCAGTCACGAATGATAGAGCACTAATAAGAAAAGCAGGGAACCGTTGCCGTGGCATTCAGTCCCCCTGCTTGTTTTTATTGATATACAAATAACGAGCAATAATCAACAAGAATATATCGTTAAAACAAAACAGCCGAACCACGCGACTTCACAATTTTATATCCATAACTTGATTAGCTCCATTAGACTGATTCTTAATATAAGAGGGTTTACGCCGAGCCGCCTTCCCGCTAAAGATTTTTATATATTCCTCAACTTTCCCATCTTTAGACGGTACGACACATACTCCATCTTTTTGGTATATCTCTATGACTTTGCTTCCTCCCTTGAAATAAAAAAGGCGAGCAAATCCTAGAAATAACACTAGAACTGCTCGACACTCATTAATCGGTTCCAGACTTTCTTTACTGGTTCCAGATTATTATCACCGGACAAATTGCTGTGTCAACACGCTTCCGCCTTACTCCACCGTCACACTCTTCGCCAGATTGCGCGGTTTATCCACATCGTTCCCGCGTGCCAGCGACGCATAGTACGAAAGCAGCTGAAGCGGAATCACGGTCAGCGCAGGGGACAGCACATCCAGCGTCCGCGGGATGCTGAACATCTGGTCCACCGATTTTGCGAACTCCGCGTCTCCCTCGTAAGCAATTCCCAGCACTTTGCCGCCGCGCGCCGTAACTTCCTTGACGTTGCTCACCGTCTTCTCCTGAAGGTCGGATTGCAGTCCCAGGGCAATCACCGGCACATCATCCTCGATCAGCGCGAGGGTTCCGTGCTTCAGCTCGCCGGCCGGATAAGCTTCGGAGTGAATGTACGAAATCTCCTTCAGCTTAAGCGAGCCTTCCAGCGCAACGGCATAGTCGATACCGCGGCCGATGAAGAACAAATGCTCCTTCGGAGCATTCTGTTCCGCATAAGCTTGGATCTCTTCGCCGCGCGCCAGAATGCTTTCCACCTGCTCCGGCAGGCTCTGCATTGCCGCCAAGGTGTGGCGGATTTCCGCCGGCTCCACGGTTTCCAGCGTCTGCGCAAGGAACAAGCCCAGCAGATAGAACGCCATCAGCTGTGTCGTGTAAGCCTTCGTCGAAGCCACGGCAATCTCCGGCCCCGCCCACGTCACGATCACGTCGTCCGCTTCCCGAGATACGGAGCTGCCGACTACGTTGGTGATCGCCAGCACGCGCGCGCCGTTTCTTTTCGCTTCGCGCAGCGCGGCCAGCGTATCTGCTGTTTCGCCGGATTGGCTCACGACAATGACCAGCGTTTCCGGGGTGATGATCGGCGACCGGTAACGGTACTCCGAAGCCACATCCGTTTCAACCGGGATGCGCGCCAGCTTTTCGATGACGCTTTTACCGACAAGCCCGGCATGGTACGCCGTTCCGCAGGCTACGATCTGGATATTCCGAATATTCCGAATTTGATCGGCCGTCATCGAAATTTCATCCAGAATCACGCGGTCGCCCGCTTCGGAAATACGGCTGCCGATCGTATCGCGGTAAGCTTTCGGCTGATCATAAATTTCCTTCATCATGAAGTGATCGAAGCCCGCTTTTTCAGCCGTTACCAGATCCCAGTCCACGCGGAACATTTCCCGAGAAATAAAATTCCCCTCGATTGTCATCAATTCGACACCGTCCCGCGTAAGCAGCGCCATTTCGCCATCGTTCAGGATATACACGTTGCGCGTATATTCCAGAATCGCCGGAATGTCCGAGCCGATAAAGTTCTCTCCTTCGCCTACCCCGATGATCAATGGACTCGCCAAACGTACAGCCACCAGCCGATCCGGCTCATACTCCGTCAGCACGCCGAGAGCAAAAGCGCCCCGCATTTGTTTAACCGCCTGCTGAACCGCTTTGACGATATCTCCCTCATACAGGTCGGCAATCAAATGGGAGATCACTTCCGTATCCGTCTCCGAAACGAACGTGTGCCCTTTAGCGATCAGCTCATCTTTCAGCGTCATGTAATTTTCAATAATCCCGTTGTGAACAACCGAGAATTTCATCGAATTGTCCGTGTGCGGGTGCGAATTCTCATCCGAAGGCTTGCCGTGTGTCGCCCAGCGCGTATGACCGATTCCTACCGTTCCGTTCAAAGGCGCATCGCTAAGCTGCGATTCCAGCACAGCCAGACGGCCTTTCGACTTCTTGATTTGAAGCCCGCCCTCCGTGTAAACGGCCACGCCTGCCGAGTCATACCCGCGGTACTCCAGCTTTTTCAATCCCTCGATCAACACTTCCTGAGAATCACGTTTACCGATATATCCAACGATTCCGCACATACAAAAATACCCCCATTTTTTGAGCTCCATGACCCGCTCCGCATCCCGCGAATAACGTTCATAGGCTGTTTGTCAAAGATCGGCGGAACACTGAACGGAGCCACACTCCAGAATTCAAACTCCTACCGTCTGCCCTGCTTATATATTTTGCGATTCCTTATCTCGTCTAAAAAGAATGATTTCAAAAACCGGAACACCAAAACCACCTTAGTCGTTCTTCCACCTTGATTCCGGTTAGGTTAACTAGCGCATTGATGTACGGTTAGATTAACTAGCGAAAGTCATTTGATACGTTTCGTATCAAGATCTGTCTTTTACAAGTGTCTACATAACACCCGTATTTAAAAAGTAAACCGGTACTCTTACACCCGTATTCGTCCTAAATGCCCTGAAATCTTCTAACAGGCGCACTTAAAAAAGGCTTCCGAGTTCGCGTTTTTCAAACAATGCGGCTTACTCGTATAAGCCGGAACGAGTATAAAAGGACGCCTGACACGCAACGATACAAGCTGCCCAAGCAGCGTCTTCGCCGCGAAAAACAGAACTGAAGAAACAGGCCCCTATATCCGAGGTCACCCGTCCAACAGCGCCGCAATACAGCCCCAATGCTGCACAGATCCTTAAACCAACGTCACCGCTTGGCAAAGATCTTTTCTGCCTGTCTAAAAACGACTGCTCCGTTCGTCCGCCTAAGCGGTTTCCGTACGACCCGTCTGCAGCCTCAACCAGAGCCATCCCTGCTTCTAAAATCCAAGCATGCGGCCCTGATCCCTTGCTATGAATCATTCGGCTGGATTCTTGTGTGCCCGGTCACCCGGACAGTTTGCTCTCCAGCTTGTCGGTAGGAATGAACTACCGGAAGGTCCCCGCCGAAAAATTCGAACACCTTCACCTCGTCAACTTGCCGGCTCCACGTTATCTTTGCCATACCGGGTCGATTAACCCGCATGTACAATTCGGACGCTTCCCGCGCAAGTTCTGGCGCTTGTTGTTGCTGAAACACTATCCACCTTTCTCTGCATGAGTAAAAAAACATATACCCATCATATTCATTTTGGCCCCGCTTTGCAACTCTCACGATACAAAATGAGATACAAGCCCCATAATAGGCGGTTAAATCTTGTGTAAATTCGCGGTATGAGCCTCACTTCGGCTAAGTACGACTGCATGACGGCAGGCTCGTTTCTTCTTCCATACGTGTGGTTGACACCCCGTCATGCGACGCCTCGCCGCGCTCCGGGAGCTAGCGGCTAGCGGTGCCTCCAATTTTCAACAAACGCTGTTTCCCGCACCGGGGTTCAACTCCACAGGACTTTCTATTCTTCTAAAAACCATCACGAGCCCACCCATTAGCTCAGGCCTTCTGCGCATCTACATCCGCTTCCTTGAACTCACTCCTCTTATCTCCCCTCCCACAACCCTCTACTCCACTCTACCCCCCTCTCCTATACCGCTCAGCCCTCTGTCCCTCCCATCCGCATGCCAAAAAGCCGCTCCTCTCTTAAGAGAAAAGCGGCCTACACAAACCGATCAACACAGCAGTCTATAACCTTATAGATCAGGCAAAATCAAGCCCGCAAAACGCGCCCGGAATTAACCGAGCTCCCGCTTCACGACCTCCACGATGTCATTGACGTAGCCTTCCACCGTATCCTTGTCCGGCCCCTCAGCCATGACGCGGATAAGAGACTCCGTCCCGGACGGACGCACCAGCACACGGCCGTTGTCGCCCAGTTGGCTTTCTACGGCGCTGATTGCGCCAGCAATGGCTGCATTGTCCTGCAGCTTGCTTTTATCCGCTACACGCACGTTGACGAGCACCTGCGGGAACTTCCGCATAATCCGCTTCACTTCGCTAAGCGGACGACCTCCCGCCACGAGAGTGTCAGCGAGCTGCAAGCCCGTAAGAATACCGTCTCCGGTCGTATTGTAATCGAGGAAAATAACATGCCCGGACTGTTCGCCGCCCAGGTTGTAGCCGCCCTTACGCATCTCTTCCATCACGTAACGGTCTCCTACGGCCGTCTGCGTCGCTTTCAGGCCGTGGCCTTCGATTCCCTTGAAGAAGCCGATGTTAGCCATCACGGTCGTTACAATCGTGCTGTGATTGAGCTTGCCCGCACGGTTCATCGCATCACCGCAGATGCTCAAGATGAAGTCGCCGTCGACTTCATCCCCGTTCTCGTCAATCGCGATAAGCCGGTCTGCGTCCCCGTCGAACGCAAGACCGAGGTTGGCGCCGTGCTCCATGACGGCCTTCTGCAGATTCTCCGGATGAGTCGAACCGCAGCCGTCATTGATATTGCGCCCGTTCGGCTCCGCTCCCAGCGTAATCACTTCCGCTCCCAACTCGCGGAAAATCTTAGGCGCCAGCTCGTAAGCGGCTCCGTTCGCGCAGTCCATCACAATCTTCATGCCGCCGAACGAATGCTGCACGGTCGACTTGACGAAGTCGGCGTACAGGAACTTCGCCTTCGGATCATCCGACACGGAACCGATCTCGCCGCCCACCGGCCGCGGCAGCTCGTCGTCGTCCGCGTCGAGGAGGCGCTCGATTTCGAGCTCCGTCTCATCGAGCAGCTTAAACCCGTCTCCGCCGAAAAATTTGATCCCGTTGTCTTCCACGGGATTATGCGAGGCGGAGATCATCACGCCGGCGTCGGCGCCAAGCACGCGCGTCAAATACGCGACGGCAGGTGTAGATACGACGCCGAGCCGGATCACGTTCGCTCCGATCGACAGGAGACCTGCGACCAGCGCCGCTTCCAGCATAGGACCCGAAATACGCGTGTCCTGGCCGATGACTACCTTCGGATGCTGAGCCTGACGTGTCAGCACATATCCTCCACAGCGTCCGATTTCAAAAGCCAGCTCCGGTGTCAGCTCTTTATTGGCTACTCCGCGAACTCCATCCGTTCCAAAATATTTCCCCATCGTTCTCTTCCCCTCTTCTCATAAACGGCACGTAAATGCCATATCGGCTTCTTTATAAATCCTGGTAACTTGTCATGATTTTAACATATCCCTTATAACTTACGAAGGAAAATTCCCGTTTAGGGGGTTACGGCTCCTTTTTAGGGACCGTTTCTCCCACGTCATCCGGTTTCTGGGTTGGAGTTGGAGTCGGAATCGGTGTAGGACTCGGATTTTTCGACTCGGTTTGCGTCTGAGCCGCCGAAATGACGACCTTGGCCTTCGTGACCTGTGTCCCGCCATCTTTGATGTACGGCGGCAGATTGAGGGTAATCGGCAGTTCGTGCGTCCCCGGAGGCAAATTACTCACATCCACGATAGCCTGGATGTCTTCCGGTTTAACGGCCTCCATTTGAGGCGCCGCTCCTTCCAGGGTCAGCGTGATACTGCCGTTAGGAGGATCCGTGAACTTCACTTCCGTTCCTTCCGCCTGTCCCACTATTTTCAGGGGGATTCCCGGATATTCCTTTTTGATGGAAGACACGATTTCGACGGTTACCTGCACCTTCGTCGGCTCAATCTGAGTCACCCCTTTTTGCAAAGGAATGTCCAGCGTAAATTCTTTCGTTTCCTTGAGCCCGTCGATCTTGAGCGTAACTCCCGAATAGAAGTCCATGCCGTCCAGCACGTTTTGCGGCCCGTAAACCATGATCTTGTCCGGATTCTGCTTGATCGAACCGATGCTGTAACCGGGAGGCAGACTGCCCGTCAGTTGGATCTGCAGAGGCACCGTTTTAAACGGACTCGTGACGGGAACATCCACGTCCACTACGGCCGGCCTTATATCGTAAGGCAGCTCGCGGCCTTCTTTGTTATAGACCTTCAGCTTCACCTGCTTGGTTACTGCCGAATCGGCTTTATCTACCGAGATTTCCCCTTGAACCGTCGCCACCTCGTCCGCTTTGCTCGCCGGAACGGATACATGCACCTTGCTCGGTTTGGCGATAGGGTCACCGGATTTATACCCGGGCTGCGGAGTTCCCTTTACATTGATCTTCACAGGGACTTCCTTCATCTCCTGCTCCTCGACGACCACCTTGACGTTCCGCGGCACGATGTCCACCTGCAAAGATGACGGGAAGCCGACCGCCTCCAACGGAAGGACATACTCGCCTTTACCGCCGGCCTTGGTTAAATCCAGCACGACTTTGTACTCACTCGTACTCACCCGCTTCAGCGCGGAATCTTTCCCTTTCAAAATCACCTGTACCCGGCTGGGCTCAATCGAAGAAATATAATATTTATCCGAATCGTATTTCGGCGTAATTTGCACATTGCTGATCGGCAGCTCTTTAATTCCCCCCGTTGTCGAATTGGTCACGGTAGTGCCTTCCATCCGGACAACCGCCCAAAGAAGAATTCCGATAATGACCGCGATCACCCGGACGACATTTGTATTTCTCAGCCATCTATCCACGTTTGCGTCCCTCCCACCATTTCTTGAAAGGGTTTTGACGGTCTTTGGCCTTAGGCTTCAATTCATCAAAAAGCTTCGAAATCAAGGATTCTTCCTTGATATCCCGGACGACCTGCCCGTTCAGCGACAGCGAGATTTGCCCCGTCTCCTCGGACACGATCAAACAAACGGCATCCGAAACCTCGCTCATTCCGATAGCCGCCCTGTGCCGGGTCCCAAGCTCTTTACTGATAAAAGGATTCTCCGAGAGGGGCAAATAACAACCCGCCGCCATCAGCTGGTTGTTCCGGATAATAACCGCACCGTCGTGCAGAGGCGTGTTCGGGATAAAAATATTAATAAGCAGCTCGGAACTGATCCGTCCGCCTATGGCTATTCCCGACTCGATGTAATCAGTCAGGCCCGTTTCCTTTTCAAAGACGATCAAAGCCCCGATTTTACGCCGGGACAAGTAATTCATCGCTTTAATCACTTCGCCGATCCGTATGTTGACGTCCTGGTCCACGTCCATCGAGCTGCGTGAGAAAAGCCGGCCGCGGCCCAGTTGTTCCAGCGCTCTTCTAAGTTCCGGCTGAAAAATAATAATAATGGCGATCAGACCCACCGTAAACATCTGGTTCATGATCCACTGCAGCGTATTCAGGTTGAAAGCAACACTGAGCGCCCAAGCGACCAGTACGACAATGATCCCTTTCATGAGCTGTACGGCTCTTGTACCGCGCAGCAGCATAATTAATTTATAAACCACATAACTGACAATCGAGATATCTATAATATCTGTGATGGAAATATCTGCGAATAATTCCACTGGAGTTCCCCCAAATCAACGCGTAAAAATCCGGATTTTTTTCTTATCTTTATCTGTCTATTCCTTGATAATACCACAATCCGAACAATTCTTCTATTCTACCCATTTCCCGGTTTCCAAAGAAAAAAGCCCTCCGGGGTACCCCTCGAGGACTTTAGCTGTATGAGATATGCATGCTGTTTTGTTTAAGCAGGTCAATGCATGAGATCGTTCAGTTTAAACCAGATCCAGCTTAAAGCTTCGTCAATGCGTATTTTATCCCCGGATATGTGAGCAGTCGATGCCAAATTCATGTTTCCGTCGATGACCACCAGGTTTCCTTCCACATTGGCGTCGTCTTCTACAACCAGTTGGCCGTTCTCGACCACCAGATTGCCTTTTACCGTCTCTCCTCTGGGCACGATCACTTTATCGCCTTGGATGATTACCCGTTCCAGGTCTGCACCCCGTACCATTAACTCGGTGTTGTTATTCCACAGGGTCATAAAGCTGCCCGCCATCGTTAACAGAAAAACAGCCGCTACCGAAACCGCAGGATGTCTGCGGATCCACTGCGTCCACGGCTTCCGCTTCTTAACGGGAGGGAGACTGCCCATAATACGGTTCGTGAGATCACTTGACACGGTAGGTGCAGGGATGGAACGAACGAGCGCATCCGTCGTTTCCATCTGCCGGAACAGCGAGTTGCATTCCGGACATGACAAAAGGTGCTGCTTTAGCTCCAGCGCCTGGGCCCCCTGCAAGTCCCCATCCAAATATTCGTGCATCAAAGGGAGGGCCTGTTTGCAATTCATCGAAGCCACTCCTTTCTCGTTCTTGGCCGATAGTGTAATACCATACGTATGGCAGGAGAAGATGTTTCAAAAAAATCGGACTTACAGAGAAAAATTTGCGTCCGTGTCTAATTTCTTTCGTAAATACTCCCGGCCGCGGTGAACACGTGTCTTGACGGTCGTAACGGGCATGCCGAGTACATCCCCGATTTCCTGAAGCGACATATCGTGGAGATAGCGCAGGATCACGACGGATTTGTATTTTTCAGGCAAGGTTTGAATGGCTCTGCGAATTACCTGCTGTGTTTCCGAGAGAACAATCTGGTCCTCGGGCAGCTCATCTTTGCTCGCAAGCATGGCGTAAAAATCGTTTCCTTCACTGTCCGGCATTTCGGCGTCGAGGGAATAGGTCGGTTTGCGTTTGCGCAGCCGGTCTATGCATAAGTTGGTTCCGATACGGAAGATCCAGGTAGAAAACTTCTGGTTCTCGTCGTAGCGGTCTAAGTTGTTGTATACGCGCAGGAAAGTATCCTGCACAGCATCTTCGGCTTCCTGCTTGTTACCGAGCATTCTGTAGGCCAGGTGAAATATTTTATCTTTATACAAATTCACCAGTTCCTCAAAAGCACCACGATCTCCATTCCTTGCAAGCTTGGCTAATCGTGTTTCTACTAAATTCAAGATAACTCCTCCAACCCTAGGAAGTACGGGGCTTCTTTTCACTTATGTTCGGTAAAACACACAAAGTCGAGCCGCCCGGAAGGACGGCTTGACTCTTTGTTTCAGTGCCTATGCGATGTTGTCCGTTATCAGCCTGTATTGCGGAGTCCGGCTGCAATGCCGTTGATCGTAAGAAGAACTTCACGCAGCAGGAAGCTGTCGTCTTCGTTATTCTCGCGTGCCCCGCGCAGTTCTTTGAGCAAATCCACTTGCAGGTAGCTCAGCGGATCGACGTACGGATTGCGAAGCCGGATCGATTCTTGAATAACCGGCACGTTGTCGAGAATCTCCTGCTGCCCGGTAATATCCAGAATCAGTTTGGAAGTCAGGTCGTATTCCGCGCTGATCAGCTCGTAAATTCGCTTTGCGATGCTGCCTTCCTTAAGCAGGCTGCCGTACTCTTTGGCGATGAGAAGGTCCGCTTTGGCTAGTGCCATCTGCAAACCGTCGATCATGGATTTGAAGAACGGCCAGTTCTCATACATGTTCTTAAGAACCGACATATTTTCGGCCTTATCCTGATAAAAGTCCTGAAGCGCCGTACCCGCAGCGTACCATGCCGGCAGCAGATAACGGCTCTGCGTCCAGGCGAATACCCACGGAATCGCGCGCAGATCTTCAAAGCGGTCGCTGTTGTTCCGCTTGGAAGGACGCGAACCGATATTCAGCTCTCCGACCTCCGGAAGAGGCGTCGATTGCTTGAAGAAAGTCATGAAATCCGGATCGCGGAAAATAAGGTCCTGATACTTATTCTGCGCTTTTTCCGAAATTCCTTTCATAATGCTTTCCCATTCGGTTTCAAGCGGGTGTTTTTGCGGGTTGCGTGCCAGCACCGCTCCTTTAATCAAAGCAAACGTTGCCTGCTCGAGGCTGCGGTACGCGATACCTTGCAGCGAATAGCGGGATGAAAGCACCTCGCCCTGCTCCGTAATCTTGATACCGCCGCCGATCGTATCCACAGGCTGTGCCAGAATACTCCGGTTCAGCGGCATTCCGCCGCGTCCGAGCGAACCGCCCCGTCCGTGGAAGAACTTCAGCTTCACGCCGTTTCTGTTTCCGGTATCCGTCAAGGCACGCAGCGCGACGCGCAGCTCCCAGTTAGCGGTAATAACGCCGCCGTCTTTGTTGCTGTCGGAATAACCCAGCATGATTTCGTGCATAGGCGCCGCAGAATTCAAGCTTGCACGGTAAGCCGGAATTTTAAAAAGAGTATCCATAATTTCCGGAGCCGCATGCAGATCGTCGATCGTTTCAAAAAGCGGCACCGACTGAATGTTGCTCACAACCGTACCGTCGGCTTCCTTACGATAAAGTCCTACTTCTTTGGCAAAAACCATAACCTCCAGCATGTCGCTCGCGCCCTGAGTCATACTAATCAGATAGCTGTTCAAGCAGTAGCGTCCGAACTCATGCTGGGCCTTATAAATATTTCTATATACATCCAGACATTCCTGAGTAGACTCGGAGTATTTCATGTATGGGGATGTAATCGGACGCGGCTCATCGAGAAGCTTGCTCAACAGTTCAATCTTCTCATTTTCCTGGAGTGTGCTGTAATCCTCCACGATACCGATCCGGTTTAGGATTTCCGTCATGGCCAGCTCATGTTCGCGGCTGTGCTGACGAATGTCGAGGGTAGCCAGATGAAACCCGAATAATTCTACCTGACGAATCAGCTTCTTAATATACCGGTCCGCCGCATAATCGGCGAAATGGCTCCGCAAGCTTCTTTCGATCACATAGAGATCCGCAATCATTTCGTCCGGCGAGGTATACTTCTGGAAACTCGCTACTTGGGAGTTCCCCGCGTTTCTGACTTTCTCGATCATGTAGGCAAGCTTTGTGCGGTACGGCTCGTCGTCATTGCTCCAGAAATCATTGTGGGGACCAAAAACTTCATGATCGGCCTCAATAGATTTCTGCAGCTCATCACTGATCTCAGCAAGATTCTTGCTGAAGCTTAAGTGATACATGACATCCACGAGAATTGTTTCATACTTCTTTAAAGCAAGGCCGCGGTGCAGCTCCAGCGTCTCCCACGTGACATGAGAGGTAACCGAAGGGTTGCCGTCACGGTCTCCGCCGATCCAGGAACCGAATTTAAGGAAACTAGGTACGTGCCAAGTCTCATTCGGGTAGTATTTATCCAAACAACGTTCCAATTCTTGATAAACTTCAGGAAGAACATCGAATAAGGTTTCATCAAAATAATAAAGGCCATTCTGAACTTCGTCGATAACAGTCGGTTTCCGGTTGCGTAGTTCATCGGTTTGCCAAAGCGTCATAACCTCAGCCAGAAGCTTTTCTCTAAGCTGTTCTCTCTCCCGGTAGGTTAGCGTTGGATTGTCGAGGTACATCACGTCCTGGGAAATACGCTGGTGAATATCCAGAACCGCACGGCGTGTAGCTTCTGTAGGATGGGCAGTCATAACGAGTTCAAGCGAGATCGTCTGCAAAATTTCCTGAACCTCACGATAGGAGATCTGATTCTGCTTCAACTGCTGAACGATGCTTTCGATTGAGCCAGGCTGAACCGTTTCTCCCGAGGAACGCTCATAATCGCGTTTTCTGCGAATACGGTGGGTTTGCTCGGCAATATTAACAAGTTGAAAGTAAATCGCAAAAGCACGAATAACCTGGTGACGAATTTCAGGCTGCAGCCCGTCGATCGTCGCTTTAAATTCCGCATAGATGGCTGGGTCATATTGAGCCCGAAGGGATTTACTCAGTTCGCGGATCTTCTCTACGACTGCCAGAAGCTCATTGCCTCCCTGATGGACCAGCACTTCCCCAAGTATATGCCCAAGAAACCGCACATCTCTGCGAAGCAAGTTGTTAGTAGAATTTTTCTGAACGATTGTTTCGTTATCCGACATGTCCTCGCCTCTTCTCTCTACTGATAATCACACCAAATTTCATCTGATTTCATACTCATTTCAGAATATTTTACCACATTCACGCGTTGCATTATAGCTATTTTTGACGAAACATGCCTGACAATTACAGGAAAGCCGAGTAAGATTTAACTCAAGCCCGGTTCTGGATAAATAAAAAAAAGATCTCTATGAGATCTTTGTTGGTTATGTATGGAGCGGGTGATGGGAATCGAACCCACGCTACCAGCTTGGAAGGCTGGAGTTCTACCATTGAACTACACCCGCATACATATGGTCGGGACGACACGATTTGAACATGCGACCCCCTGGTCCCAAACCAGGTGCTCTACCAAGCTGAGCTACGTCCCGAAATATGAATGGCGTGCCCTGAGAGATTCGAACTCCCGGCCTTTTGATTCGTAGTCAAACGCTCTATCCAGCTGAGCTAAGGGCACATATGAAATTATGGAGCGGAAGACGGGAATCGAACCCGCGACCCTCGCCTTGGCAAGGCGATGCTCTACCGCTGAGCCACTTCCGCATAAAACTGATGCGCGTGGAGGGACTTGAACCCCCACGTCAAAGACGCTAGATCCTAAGTCTAGTGCGTCTGCCAATTCCGCCACACGCGCAAGTTGGAAAAATGGTGAGCCATGAAGGACTCGAACCTTCGACACCCTGATTAAAAGTCAGGTGCTCTACCAACTGAGCTAATGGCTCGTACTAAAAATGGCTGGGGGTATAGGATTTGAACCTATGCATGACGGAGTCAAAGTCCGTTGCCTTACCGCTTGGCTAACCCCCAATAAAACATGGTGCCGTCGAGAGGACTTGAACCCCCAACCTACTGATTACAAGTCAGTTGCTCTACCAATTGAGCTACAACGGCATGATGGTGGACGCTGACGGGATCGAACCGCCGACCCTCTGCTTGTAAGGCAGATGCTCTCCCAGCTGAGCTAAGCGTCCGCCCAGTAATGACCCGTAGGGGATTCGAACCCCTGTTACCTCCGTGAAAGGGAGGTGTCTTAACCCCTTGACCAACGGGCCTTAATAAGCTTCCAACCGGATTCGAACCGGTGACCTCTTCCTTACCATGGAAGCACTCTACCTACTGAGCTATGGAAGCGTGGCTCCCCGAACAGGACTCGAACCTGTGACAACTCGATTAACAGTCGAGTGCTCTACCAACTGAGCTATCAGGGAATATCGCTTGGCAACGTCCTACTCTCCCAGGACCCTTCGGTCCAAGTACCATCGGCGCTGGAAGGCTTAACGGTCGTGTTCGGGATGGGTACGCGTGGTTCCCTTCCGCCATCGTCACCAAACAGGTGTCTATTCAGACACATCAGGGTTGCTCCCTGAAAACTAGCAGCGAAACGTGCATTCGATCCATCCAAAGATCTTGTGGTGCATATATAGCCTATGCTTTCGATGCGGTCTTTCCTGTCGGAAATAACCTTATAGGTCAAGCCCTCGACCGATTAGTATTGGTCAGCTCCACACATTGCTGTGCTTCCACCTCCAACCTATCTACCTCGTCGTCTTCAAGGGGTCTTACTAATTGGGAAATCTCATCTTGAGGGGGGCTTCACGCTTAGATGCTTTCAGCGCTTATCCCTTCCGTACATAGCTACCCAGCGATGCCTCTGGCGAGACAACTGGTACACCAGCGGTACGTCCATCCCGGTCCTCTCGTACTAAGGACAGCTCCTCTCAAATTTCCTGCGCCCGCGACAGATAGGGACCGAACTGTCTCACGACGTTCTGAACCCAGCTCGCGTACCGCTTTAATGGGCGAACAGCCCAACCCTTGGGACCTACTTCAGCCCCAGGATGCGATGAGCCGACATCGAGGTGCCAAACCTCCCCGTCGATGTGGACTCTTGGGGGAGATAAGCCTGTTATCCCCAGGGTAGCTTTTATCCGTTGAGCGATGGCCCTTCCATGCGGTACCACCGGATCACTAAGCCCGACTTTCGTCCCTGCTCGACCTGTATGTCTCGCAGTCAAGCTCCCTTATGCCTTTGCACTCTTCGAATGATTTCCAACCATTCTGAGGGAACCTTGGGGCGCCTCCGTTACTCTTTAGGAGGCGACCGCCCCAGTCAAACTGCCCACCTGACACGGTCCCTCTACCGGATCACGGTAGTAGGTTAGAACTCCGATACGATCAGGGTGGTATCCCAACGGCGCCTCCACCCAAGCTGGCGCTCAGGCTTCAAAGGCTCCCACCTATCCTGTACAGATCGTACCAAAGTCCAATATCAAGCTGCAGTAAAGCTCCATGGGGTCTTTCCGTCTTGTCGCGGGTAACCTGCATCTTCACAGGTATTAAAATTTCACCGGATCTCTCGTTGAGACAGCGCCCAAGTCGTTACGCCATTCGTGCGGGTCAGAATTTACCTGACAAGGAATTTCGCTACCTTAGGACCGTTATAGTTACGGCCGCCGTTTACTGGGGCTTCGGTTCACAGCTTCGGATTGCTCCTAACCGCTCCCCTTAACCTTCCAGCACCGGGCAGGCGTCAGCCCATATACTTCGCCTTGCGGCTTCGCATAGACCTGTGTTTTTGCTAAACAGTCGCTTGGGCCTTTTCACTGCGGCCCCCTCGTGCTATTCACACTACCGGGGCACCCCTTCTCCCGAAGTTACGGGGTCATTTTGCCGAGTTCCTTAACGAGAGTTCTTCCGCGCGCCTTAGAATTCTCTTCTCGCCCACCTGTGTCGGTTTGCGGTACGGGCACCTTCGCCTGGCTAGAAGCTTTTCTCGGCAGTGTGAGATTAAGACCTTCGCTACTGTAATTTTCGCTCCCCATCACAGCCCAGCCTTCACGATGTGCGGATTTGCCTACACATCAGCCTCACTGCTTGGACGGACATCCATCAGTCCGCGTCCCTACCCTGCTGCGTCACTCCATTGCTCGTAACGGCTTACGGTGGTACAGGAATTTCAACCTGTTGTCCTTCGACTACGCCTTTCGGCCTCGCCTTAGGTCCCGACTTACCCTGAGCGGACGAACCTTCCTCAGGAACCCTTAGGCTTTCGGCGGATCAGATTCTCACTGATCTTTTCGTTACTCATACCGGCATTCTCACTTCTGTACAGTCCAGCAGTCCTCACGATCTACCTTCACTCCGTACAGAACGCTCCCCTACCCATGCACGCTAGGTGCAAGTCATAGCTTCGGTGGTGTGTTTAGCCCCGTTACATTTTCGGCGCAGAGTCACTCGACCAGTGAGCTATTACGCACTCTTTAAATGGTGGCTGCTTCTAAGCCAACATCCTGGTTGTCTGTGCAACTCCACATCCTTTCCCACTTAACACACACTTGGGGACCTTAGCTGATGATCTGGGCTGTTTCCCTCTTGACAATGGATCTTAGCACTCACTGTCTGACTCCCGGGGTAATGTCTGTGGCATTCAGAGTTTGACTGGACTTGGTAACCCTTGGCGGGCCCCG
>NZ_KE150412.1:2503712-2565907 GCF_000411255.1 Paenibacillus sp. HGH0039
CTTGAGACGCTTCAATCACTCGTTGTTCAGTTTTCAAAGGACAATTTCTGTCGTTTTGTAACCTCGTCTTAACCCGCTAACTTTCAGCGGCGACTTTTTCAATATATCACAGATCGACTATTCATTGCAAGCTTTTTTTGAAATTCTTTTTTTTGCTTGGCTTGTTAAATGAAAACTTTGTCGAATCAGCGAAATTTAATTTACCATGAAAGTTCAACTTAAGTCAAGACTTTTTTTGATGCTGGACCCGGTTCCTGGCGTACTTAGATATTTCCCTCGGCGAAGCAAGCCTGGCATACATCCGGAAGATAACCTTATATCGGGATTCTATAGCTTTCTTAATCTCCTCGTCCATTCTCTTATCGTTAAGATCGAAGAGCATTTCGTCTAATTCTTTTCTTAGCACATAGTCCAGTTCTCTGCATTCCCTGTCATTAAAAAGAAATCCAAGCATCAACTTATTCTAGCTCCCCTCAAAATCGACTCTGCATCCACAACAGTGAGAAGGCTCCTGCACCCATCCGGACGCAGGCAACCGTTCCGCTTTACTGTTATGCTCATGTTTTGTCATTTTTATGACGGGATTCAAGAAAATTTTTACAATTGTTATCCTTTTAAAAGCCACAGAGTCACTGTGCTTTCCACGACAGCCGCAAGGAGCAACGTTCCTACGACAAGCAAAATTAACGGTCGGGTCAGCCTCATAACACGCTTAAACTCTGCCGCGGCGTTCCCGCTTCTTTTGGAAGAGAAGAGTCCCCCGATCATTTTGATAACAAGAATACCGAGTCGAAGTCCGTAGGCGCAGGCTACGATAATAGCCGGAATCTCCAGAATTCCATGCGGTAGGATTCCTTTTAGAACATAAGCAAGGCTTTGCGCTTCCATCTGATATTGAATGACATACCCCAACAGCATCCCGTTTACCAGGAGCACCATTAAGGGAAGAATACCGAAAAACAGTCCTAGGTATACAAACATCAATGACTTGATCGCATTGTTCAGAAAAATAACGATAAACAACCAGAGGTTAAGATTTTCTTTGCCTTTAACCAGTTCCGAAATTTTCTCCAGGCCCTTCATCTGCTGGTCCAGAAAAGCCTGAAAGCGGTCCGGATACATAGTCCCCAGTACTAAACCGGCTGCGAAAACCAAAACGGAAGCAATCAGGTAATGCTTCATTTCTCCGAAATGCTTAAACAGCTCTCTCCACTTCAATTTCCTGTTCTCCTTTCTCTTTAACGCATAACTCGATGGTACGAGCATACATTTTACTAAGCCGGAATACAAGCCCAAGGAGAAGGAGGCCGGAGCAATCGTGAGCCATTTTTACGTCTTTAACGGCAAGAAAATAAAACAAGCCGTCTTTATCGGTGTCGCCGTAGTTTTCGCCGCAGGTATCGTCTATTCCGAACGGGGGAATATGGCCGTTTTTTCAAGCGGGGGTCCCGCGGCAATTTACAATGTCAAAACGGAAAAGAAACAGATTGCGTTGACGTTCGACATCTCGTGGGGGGAAACGCGTACAGATCCGATCCTGGATGTGCTGGAGCAAAAAGGTATCAAAAACGCGACGTTCTTTCTTTCCTCGCCCTGGAGCAAAAGCCACCCCGATATTGTAAACCGAATTATCAAGAACGGGTATGAGATCGGAAGTCACGGCCATAAGCATGTAAACTACAGCAGTCTGGGAGACGAAGAGATCCGCAAACAAATTCAGACCGCTGACGGAGTCCTAAAGGAGTTTACCGGCAAAAGTCCGAATCTGATTCGTATGCCCAACGGCGATTTCGACAAACGGGTTCTCGGTATTGCGGACCAGCTAGGATATAAAGTTATTCAATGGGATACGGATTCACTGGATTGGAAAAATCCCGGAGTGGAGACCATTATCAACCGCGTTGTAAGTAAAGCACATCCCGGCGATATCGTTCTGCTCCATGCCAGCGACTCCTGTAAACAGACCCATGAAGCCCTTCCCGCCATTATCGACCAGCTTAAGAGCAAGGGGTATGAATTCGTGACGGTAACGGAGCTGATGAAACAGGCGCAGACTGAAAATAAAGCCGTGGAAGAACAGTCGTTTAAACAGGTTTATTAACTCCCCCGGTTCCTGTTCTTGAAACGGCCAAATCCGCCCAACTTTCTCAGCAATCAACCATTTCATCCGTTTATGAAAAGGCTCCCCCCCACACATACTAACGGTACTAATTTAGGGGAAAGGAGCTTGTGTGCACAATGAATCGGAAAACAGTGCGTTATGTTCCTGCCTTAGTTGCAGTTATTCTCTTGGCTTCCTGCAGTTCCGACAATTCTTCACAGGGGTCTTCATCGTCCCAGGGCAATTATAAAGAAACCAAATCCATGGTGCTTGACATTCTAAAGTCGGACGAGGGCCGCGCGGCGATCGATAAAGCTGCCCGCTCCGGCTTATCTTCGGCAGGTTCGGGCAATTCCTCTGTCAGCATGTTGACCGACGGTCAAAAACTGCAGATGCAAACGGCGGTCAAGGATGTTCTGACCAGCACGGAAAGCAGTAAATTCGTAAGGGATATGATGAAAGACCCGCGTTTCGCCGGTGATTTCGCCAAGGCAGTGAGTACGCAGAATAAGCAGCTCCACAAGGATCTCATGAAAGATCCGGAGTATCAGAAACAGCTCCTGCAAGTTATGAAAAATCCAGAATACCAGCAGCTCATGATGGAGCTGACCCGGACGACCCAGTACCGTCAGCAGATGATGAATGTCATTCAGGAATCATTCCAGAGCCCCTTGTTCCAAGCTCAGATGCTCACCATTATGAGAAAAGTCATGGAAGAGGGCATCGTACCTAAAGGTGCCGGCGGCCAAAGCCAGGGCGGCCAAGGAGGAAAAGGTGGCCAGGGCGGAGGACAAGGCGGTAAGGGCGGACAAGGATCCGGAGGCGAAGGCGGTCAACAGGGCCAGGGGGACCAAAAAAGCAAACAAGATCAAGGCCAGGAAGGCGATCAAGGAGATCAAGGCCAGGATGAGAAGGAATCCCCGAACAAAAAGGGTAAGAAGGATCAGGACTCCGAATATTAAAAAAAGGACTGATGCTTGTGCATCAGTCCTTTTGAGTCTGTTGAACGACACTCCGTGCCAGCTCCAGATAAAGTTGGCCGGTGGTGGAATCTTCTTTGTAAACTGACGGGGAATAATCAGGTTCGGAAATATGATTGTCCGGTGCGCCCAATGGAATTTGAGCAAGCAATTGGGTATGCAGCTGTTCCGCCAGCATGCCTCCGCCGCCGCGGCCGAAGACGTAATCTTTCTCCCCGCATTTGGAGCACTCGTAGTAAGCCATGTTCTCCACCACACCGATAATCTCATGTTTGGTATGCACGGCCATGGCGCCCGCTCTGGCTGCTACAAAAGCGGCAGTAGCATGAGGGGTCGTAACTAGGATCTCTTTGCTTTGCGGCAGAAGCTGATGAATATCCAGCGCGATGTCGCCCGTACCGGGAGGCAGATCGAGCAGCAGGTAGTCCAGTTCTCCCCAGTCCACTTCGTGGAAGAAGTTATGGAGCATCTTGCCCAGCATAGGTCCACGCCAGATCACCGGCGAATTATCCTCCACAAAGAAACCCATGGAGATAACTTTAACTCCGAATTTTTGTACGGGGATAATCCGGTTATTAACAAGCTGAGGCTGTTCCTCTATTCCCATCATATCCGGAATACTGAAGCCGTAGATGTCCGCATCCATAATTCCCACTCTCTTACCGAGACGCGCCAAAGCAACAGCCAGATTCGCCGTTACGGTAGACTTCCCTACGCCACCCTTACCGCTTGCGACGGCAATAAAATTGACGGGTGAATCGGGATTCAGCAAAGGAGCCGCTTCTTGTCCCGTTCCGGCATTGGTGTCGGCAGTCTCAACGCTTCCGGCCTCAGATGCATCCTCATAAGCGGAGAGCTGGTTTTTCTCATAATCCGTTATTTCACGAAAACGAATATGAACCCCTTCGGCTCCGATTTGGGACAAAGCGGATTCAATGCGTTCCTTTATACTTGCTTTGTAGCTTTCATCCGTAACGGACAAAACACACGTAAGAGAAACACGGTTCTCTTTAATGACCACGTCTTTAACGAAGTTCAGTTCTACGATAGAAGCTCCGTAAGTCGGATCTGTTATAGGCTGAAGCGATTGCCGGATAAGCTCTTTGGTCACCATCTGTTCCACCTCGGTAGGCTTATTTCTGTTCAGATCATTATAACATACCGATTAGGACGAACGCACTTTCTCCCCGGAGAAATAACGCAGAATCGCTTGATAAACGGACGCGGCAACTTTCTTTTGATACTTATCGTCGGCCAGCAGCCTCGATTCCTCCGGATTGGATAAAAACCCGACTTCGACGAGCGCACTCGGCATTTTCAAGGTTTTCAGCAAATAAACGCCGGTATCAGCCTTTTTGGCGACACGCTCCGTATTTTCCAGATTTTTTTTGAGTTCGTTCTGAATGAGTGTGGACAAGGTTGCGTTGTCCGGATGGTTCGGGTAGTAGAACGTTTGTGCGCCCCTCCACTTATCGGACGGAATGCTGTTCAAGTGGACGCTGATAAACAAGTCGGCTTTCTTGCCGTTTATGAATTCGGCGCGGCTTAACAAATCTTCTGTTTTCCGGCGGCTGAGTCCCTTCGTTCCCTCTTGGGCCAAATCCGTATCCGTTTCCCTTGTCATCACCACCATAGCGCCAGCCTGCTGCAAATAATCACGCAAATACAAAGTGATCGCGAGGTTGATATCCTTCTCTATTACGCCGGATTGGCTGATCGCCCCTCCGTCAGGGCCTCCGTGCCCGGCATCCAGAGCAATCGTCTTCCCTGAAAGAGGCATGGACCATTCGCTCCATGTTCGTGTCGAGGGCAGCTCGTAGGTGTACATAAAGGCCATCAGCATAACCAGCAGGGCCGCCATGATGATCTTGATGCCGCTGTCCCAGGTCAGCCATACGACAAACCTTTTTCTTGGTCTCCGCATGAAAAAATCCACCTCTGTTCCCCAATAGACTCCATTCATCTATATGGGACAGGGTGGACAATTATACCTACTGCGCGGACGTGCCTACAGGCTCTGACATGCCGTCTATGAGCACTTTCGCCACTTCGGGGCGTGTGAACTCCTGAGGCGGACATTGGCCGTCACGCAGCAAGGCGCGTACTTTCGTGCCCGACAGGTGCAGGTGGTCAGCTTTATCGTGCGGACAAGTTTTGCTCGATGCCATATTCCCGCACTTCGTGCAGTAAAAGCTATGCTCGAAGAAAAGAGGCGTAATACCGATTTCTTCCGGTGTAAAGTTACTGAAGATTTCCTGGGCTTCATAAGTACCGTAGTAATCGCCTACACCCGCATGGTCGCGGCCCACGATAAAATGGGTACAGCCGTAGTTTTTGCGGACCAAAGCATGGAAAATAGCTTCCCGCGGACCCGCGTAGCGCATGGCAGCCGGAAAAACACCGAGAAAAGCACGATCCGAAGGATAATAATTTTCAAGGAGAACGAAGTAGCTTTTCATCCGCACATCTGCGGAAATATCATCGGACTTGGTTTCGCCAACCAACGGATTCAGAAACAAGGCATCGACGATTTCCATAGCGGATTTTTGAATATATTCATGCGCCCGGTGGACCGGATTACGGGTTTGGAACCCTACGATAGTCCGCCAGTTCTTCTCGGCAAAAATTCGACGAGTCTCGGCCGGATCATAGTAAAAATCTTCGAACTTGGCCGGCTTCGGTCTATTCAACACCTGCACAGGGCCCCCGATATAGGTAGACGGCCTCGATAACAGCTTCTGTACGCCAGGATGCTCCTTATCGTCCGTTTTAAAGACTTGACGGGCTTCGAGCTGCTGATCGGCCTTGTAAATGCTCGTCACGTCTATAAGACCGTATACGACGCCGTCCTCTTCTCCCACCAAAGCCGCTTGCGTACCGACAGCGAGCTCCTCCGCAACGGCTTCTTCAACCGCCAGGGTCACAGGTATGCTCCATACGGTGCCATCGGCCAAACGCATGCGTTCGACAACCGAATGGTAATCTTCTTCATTCAGAAAACCGGTTAGCGGGGAAAATGCTCCTACTCCAATAAGATCAAGGTCGGAAATGGCCCAATTGTTTATGCGAATTTGAGGCAGGTCGCCCGCCGCTGCAAGAAGTTGTTCGCGTTCGCTTCCCGTAATCAGGCGATTAATTAAAGTGCCGCCGTGAGGCGCGATTGAAGATGGCATGGATGTCTCTCCTTTAGTCTTCTAAATAATGTCGGTTTCTCGCTTACTTATGAAGTCCGCATTCCGTTTTATCATTGCCTGCCCAGCGGCCCGCACGCGGGTCTTCACCCGGAGCGACCGGATTCGTGCAGTGGCTGCAGCCGATACTAGGGAAGTTCTGGTCATGAAGAGCGTTATAAATAATACCGTTGGAACGAATGTAATCCCAAACATCGTCTGATGTCCAGCCAGCAAGTGGGTTAAATTTAACAAGCCCGAACTTTACATCATATTCGACCTTTTTGGCATTTGCCCGGGTCGGAGCTTGATCCCTGCGGATTCCCGTAATCCATGCGTCGTAATTTTTTAAAATGTCCGTTAAGGGATCCACCTTGCGGATGTTGCAGCATTCGTTCGGAGCGGACAACCACAGCTCGGCGCCGTACTGAGCCGCTTGCTCTTCCAGTGTTAGCTTAGGGAGAACTTGAATAAAAGATTTTTGATAGTGATCCTCTAAACGATCTCTTGTATTGTACGTCTCCTGAAAATGTACATTAGTGTCCAGATAGAATATGTCTGTTTCCGGGCTCACTTTGTGCAGCATATCCACCAGCACTACGTCTTCCGCACCGAAGCTGCAAGCCAGCGTAATGCTTGGGAATGTGTTAACCGCCCATCGAATAAGCTCTTCGGGTGACTGGTTCTCAAATTCTTCAGCGGCTTTGTTCACTAACGCTTCCTTTTCAAACAAATTCATATTTGTACCCTCCCATTTTAATTCCGAGTATCCTAATCTGTTTTGTTATTTTATTTCATTATAAATCACAACTTAGTGTTGTCAATAGCCTAAAGACGATCTTTTTATCATATTGAACAAAAGGTCGATAAGTTCGTGCGTTATCTCGGAATTATAGAGTGTTATAACGAACGAGAAAAGGATCATTTATCCGGAACGGTCAAAAGAACACAAAAAAACCCTTCCGGTACATTTCTGTACCCAGAAGGGTTTGCTTTGTATAACCGATCTTAACGTTTCGAGAACTGAGGTGCACGACGAGCTGCTTTCAAGCCGTACTTCTTACGTTCTTTCATACGTGGATCACGAGTCAAGAATCCAGCGCGTTTCAGAGAACCGCGGAATTCAGGATCTGCTTTAAGCAGTGCGCGGGAGATGCCATGGCGGATTGCGCCGGCTTGTCCGCTCATTCCGCCGCCGTTAGCCAGTACGAGTACATCGTACTTGCCGATTGTTTCGGTCAGCGTCAGAGGTTGTTTCACGATTAGTTTCAGCGTTTCCAGGCCGAAGTATTCGTTAAGGTCACGTTTGTTGATGATGATGCGTCCTTCGCCCGGTACTAGACGTACACGTGCTACCGAATGCTTACGACGACCGGTTCCGTAGTATTGAACTTGTGCCACAAGTCAGTCCTCCCTTTCAATTAACCCCGAAGTTCCCAAACTTCTGGTTGTTGTGCTTGGTGTGGATGTTCCGCGCCTGCATATACTTTCAGCTTCAGCTTCATGCTGTTGCCAAGACGTGTCTTAGGCAGCATGCCATGAATAGCAAATTCCAGTACACGCTCAGGCTTTTTGTTCAGCATATCTTGAGCTGTCGTAACTTTCAGACCACCTGGGTGCATCGAGTGACGGTAGTATTTCTTGTCTTGCAGTTTGTTGCCGGTCAGATGAATCTTCTCAGCGTTGATAATGATTACGAAATCTCCGGAATCCACGTGCGGTGTGAATTGCGGTTTGTGTTTGCCGCGGATAATGCTTGCAGCTTCACTAGCCAGACGTCCGAGCGTCTTGCCGGTAGCATCAATGATGTACCATTTGCGTTCAACTTCATTCGGCTTAGCCATATATGTGGTACGCATGCTCTGATCCTCCTAAAAATATATCTCCGAACTTTATTAACAAACATAGTCATAGGTTAAAATACGTCTTGAATCTTCGGGTGTTTTTGAAGTCGGGGCCGTGGGGTAGCCCTTCAAGAAACACCATCACATATTTTACAGCATAGTCCAGGGAATAGCAAGAATTAAATTACATTATTCCGCGTATTCTACATTCCACAGCATCAGCCCGTGGGCTTCGGCTGTCGGGCCCGCAAGCGCCCGGTTACGTCCCCTCAAAATCGCAGCCATTTCTTCGGCTGGGCGTTTGCCTTCCCCGATTTGTATCAATGTTCCCACGAGAATCCGGACCATGTTGTAGAGAAAACCGCTACCGGTGAAATAAAAGCGAAGCTGCCCCGGCTGGTTGGGCTCGACAGACATTTGATCCGTTTCTTCAACGATCCAAGCGTCATAAATCGTACGAATACGCGATTCGGCTACGGTTTTGACCGAACAGAACGAGGAGAAGTCGTGCGTGCCTAGGATCGCCGCTAGAGCGTCTCTCATGGCATCCACATCCAAAGGGTTGGGATGGTGGAATTGGTATCGGCGTTGAAAAGTATCCGGTATCCGCGCAGTACGGATCGTATAGGAATAGGTTTTTCTTTTTGCCGACTTGCGGGCATGAAAAGATAAGGGCACTTCATCCGCACGAAGCGCAACGATATCTTTCGGAAGCCTGGAATTAAGAGCAAGGCACCAGCGTTCTGCGGGGATCTGGGAGGCTGTAGTGAAGTTGATCACCTGAGCGCGGGCGTGAACGCCAGCGTCCGTCCGCCCCGATGAGGTGATCTTCACCGTCTCCCCGGACAGCATCCGAATGGCCCGTTCCAGATAGTCCTGGACCGTATTGCCATGAGGCTGCGTCTGAAAACCCGAGTACGAGGTGCCGTCATAACTTACCGTTATTCTTATATTTCTCACGAAACCATACCCTCCGTATACCGAACGGACAGGTTGATCGGGAGGTGAGCACAATCCGGTCAGATTGCAAAAAAAGGGCTTCAGCAGAATCCAAAGATTCTGTCCACCCTTTCCCACCCTTCGTTACGCCCGGTCTACCAGTTCCAGATATACCATAGGAGCAGCATCTCCACGACGAGGTCCCAGTTTCAGGATACGTGTGTATCCACCTGGACGCTCCGCATAGCGAGTTGCCAGCTCGGAGAACAACTTCTGGATTGCATCCTGGTCTCCTGCGGTTTCACGACGAACAAATGCAGCTACTTGACGACGAGCATGCAGATCTCCGCGTTTCGCTAATGTAATGAGCTTCTCGGCGATAGAGCGAACTTCTTTCGCTTTCGCTTCAGTTGTTTGAATGCGCTCGTTAATGAAAAGGTCCGTTACGAGGTCGCGGAACAATGCTTTCCGCGCACTGGAGTCACGGCCTAACTTTTGATATGCCATGTCTTAACCCTCCTTCTGAGGTGATTATTCTTCCGTACGCAGGCCAAGACCCAGCTCTTCGAGCTTCTCTTGAACTTCTTCAAGAGATTTACGGCCAAGGTTACGCACTTTCATCATATCTTCTTCGGTTTTGGTGATCAGCTCTTGCACGGTATTGATACCGGCACGCTTCAGGCAGTTGTAAGAACGAACGGAAAGATCCAGTTCCTCGATCGTCATCTCGAGAACTTTCTCTTTCTTATCTTCTTCTTTCTCTACCATGATCTCCGCATCTTTAGCTTCATCGGTTAATCCAACAAAGAGCATTAGGTGTTCCGTCAGAATCTTCGCACCAAGACTTACTGCTTCCTCAGGGCGAATACTTCCGTCCGACCACACTTCGAGGGTTAGTTTGTCGTAGTTCGTCACTTGGCCGACACGAGTGTTCTCCACCGTGTAGTTCACACGCGTGATCGGAGTGTAGATCGAGTCAACCGGAATGACGCCAATAAGCTGCTCATCCCGTTTGTTCTTATCAGCCGGCACATAACCGCGGCCTCTGTTCGCATGAATTCTCATATGAAGACGAGAGTCAGACGATAGAGTCGCGATATGAAGATCCGGGTTCAAGATCTCCACATCACTATCTCCGCGAATATCAGCAGCTGTGATTCTACCTTCTCCTTCGGCGTCGATCTCCAATACTTTTTCTTCGTCTGAATGGATTTTCAAAGAGAGACCTTTCAGATTCAGAATAATCTCCGTTACGTCCTCCATAACTCCCGGTATAGTCGAGAATTCATGGAGAACTCCGTCGATTTGTACGGAGCTAACCGCAGCACCCGGTAGTGAAGACAGTAAGATACGACGTAGTGAGTTACCTAATGTGGTCCCGTATCCGCGTTCCAGCGGTTCTACGACGAATTTGCCGTAAGCTCCGTCTTCGCTTAAAGATACGGTCTCTATTTTTGGCTTTTCGATTTCGATCATGAAATTAACCCTCCTTCAAAACGTCGTTACCCTGGAACATTTCCATAAACGATGTAGTATGCCTATCCTTCAACATCATTATTCACATGTTTAGAATATTTATACCACATGCCGACTTGAAATTACACGCGACGACGTTTTGGAGGACGGCAACCGTTATGCGGAATTGGTGTTACGTCCTTAATCAGGTTGACTTCGAGACCAGCAGCCTGCAAAGAACGAATTGCTGCTTCACGACCGGCACCAGGGCCTTTAACCATGACTTCAACAACTTTCAGACCATGTTCCATAGCGGCTCTAGCTGCAGATTCAGCAGCCATTTGCGCAGCAAACGGAGTGCTTTTACGGGATCCTTTGAAGCCCAGGTTACCGGCACTTGCCCAGGAAAGCGCGTTTCCATGAGGATCCGTGATCGTTACGATTGTATTGTTGAATGTGGAACGGATGTGTGCCACACCGGATTCAATATTTTTACGGTCACGACGTTTCGTACGGACGACTTTTTTAGGTTTAGCCATTGTTCACTCTAACCCCCTTTATTATTTCTTCTTGTTAGCTACAGTCCGACGAGGACCTTTACGTGTACGAGCATTGGTTTTCGTGCGTTGACCACGAACAGGCAGGCCACGACGATGACGGATACCACGGTAGCATCCGATTTCAACCAGACGTTTGATGTTCAGAGCGATTTCGCGACGAAGGTCGCCTTCCACTTTGATCGTTTTGTCGATAACTTCACGAATTTTGCTTACTTCTTCTTCCGTAAGATCGCGAACACGAGTGGATGCGTCAACGCCAGTTTGGCTCAGAACTTTCTGAGAAGTCGTTTTACCGATACCAAAAATGTACGTCAATGCGATTTCAACGCGCTTGTCACGCGGTAAGTCTACACCAGCAATACGTGCCATTGTTGAACGTGCACCTCCTTTTAACCTTGTTTTTGTTTATGTTTCGGGTTTTCACAAATTACCATGACATTGCCTTTGCGACGAATGACTTTGCATTTTTCGCAGATCGGCTTGACCGACGGTCTTACCTTCATGTTTATTACCTCCTGAGAGTTTGCCACCGCAAACTTGCTTCGTAAGGGTTGGCCGCTATGTCGGCTAAGACTGCGGCGTTGCAGCTATTTATTTGAACCGATAGGTTATACGACCTCTCGTCAAGTCATATGGGGATAATTCTACAGTAACCTTGTCGCCAGGTAAAATCCGAATGAAGTGCATTCTGATCTTTCCGGAAACATGGGCCAAAATTTTATGTCCGTTCTCAAGCTCTACCTTAAACATTGCGTTCGGAAGAGGTTCGATTACTGTACCTTCCACTTCAATTACATCTTCTTTAGCCACCGATTATTCTCCTTTCTCATCTGCCTCAGATTGTAGACTGTCGATAAACTTCTTCACCGCATGTCTTAACTTGGCATTCGTAACACGGCTGCTTTCCGTTAAACTTCTGGAAACTTCTCCGCTGATCTTGGACTGAAGCTGAAGATGCTGAACATTCTTCTTCTTCGGCTGGTCGAATCTGCGTTTATCACCATCGGCGATCCAAACGAATCTGGAATCCTCCGCTCGGATGATAATCGCATATTGACCTTGATCTTTGCCTCGGAGAATTTTTACGATTTGACCGGGCTGCGGCAGCTGTTCCTGATCTACCAATTCGGTCACCTAAGCCTTCAGCTGGGTTAATATTTCATAACCGTCTGCCGTAATGGCAATGGTATGTTCGAAATGTGCACATAAGGAATTATCTACGGTAACTACGGTCCAATCATCCTCGAGTGTCTTTACGAATCGCTGTCCGACGTTCACCATAGGCTCGATTGCAAGTACCATACCGGGTTTAAGCCGGGGGCCTTTGTCCCGAATCCCATAGTTGGGAATCTGCGGATCTTCGTGAAGCTCCGTGCCGATCCCGTGACCGACATATTCACGAACAACCGAGAAACCCGCGTCTTCGATCACTTGCTGTATGGCGTGTGAGATCGTATACAGCCGAGCGTCCGGTTTGGCTTCCGCCAATCCGGCAAACAGCGAACGTTCAGTTACTTCCAGAAGTTTCTTTGCGGTTTCAGAAATTTCACCGACGCCATAAGTCCAGGCCGAATCACCATGATATCCTTTATATTGTGCCCCGATATCAATGCTGATAACGTCGCCTTCGACTAATTTGCGGCTGCCGGGAATGCCGTGCACCAATTCTTCATTAACTGAAGTGCAGATGCTGCCAGAGAAACCGTTGTAGCCTTTGAAAGAGGGTATGGCACCTTGACTGCGAATGTATTCCTCAGCGATTTTATCCAGGTCCTTAGTCGTAATGCCTGGACGAACCGATTCAGCCATCAACTTGTGGGTCTCGGCTACGATTCGACCTGCCTCACGCATAAGTTCCAACTCTACTTCGGACTTACAAATGATCATTCAGAATGACCTCGCAGCAATGAACTGATTTGGGAAGTTACATCCTCGATATCCTGCTCCCCATCAACCTCGCGCAATACGTTACGTTTCTGGTAGTACTCAAGAAGCGGTGCTGTCTTCGACGTGTATTCGTCCAAGCGGGTACCGACTTTCTCTTCCGTATCATCAGATCTCTGATACAATTCGCCGGAGCATTTGTCGCATACGCCTTCCTGCTTCGGAGGATTGAAAATCACGTGATACGTGGCGCCGCAGGATTTGCAGATACGGCGACCGGTCAGTCTGGCCAGCAGGAAGCTGCGATCCACTTTCAAATTAATGACGTGATCGATTCGCTTACCCAGAGATTGCAGGATCTCATCCAAGGCTTCCGCTTGAGCAATCGTACGCGGAAAACCATCGAGAAGAAAACCCTTGTCGCAATCCGGCTGCTGCAGACGTTCACGAACAATACCGTTAGTGATTTCGTCTGGAACAAGTTTGCCTTGATCGACATAGGATTTAGCTTCTATGCCGAGCGGCGTCCCTTGACTCATTGCCAATCTAAAGGCATCGCCGGTTGAAATGTGAGGAATCTGAAATTCGCTGACAATTTTCTCCGCCTGAGTACCTTTACCCGCACCCGGAGGACCCATAAATAAAACGTTCACGTTTTTCCCTCCTTCGGCACTTAGTAGTACGAACAGCACAATAGGTGCCGATGCCGCAACAAAGTGCCTACATCAGAACCTATTGCTATTTGTTGATAAATCCTTTGTAATGACGTTTGATCAGTTGGCTTTCTACTGTTTTCAACGTCTCCAATGCCACACCCACAAGGATGAGAAGTGAAGTTCCGCCGATCCGAACCGAAGTTGGCAAACCTGCCAGAGCCCCGAAGATCATTGGGAGAATCGAGATGAAAGCCAGGAAGAAGGCGCCGGACAAAGTAATTCTAGACATTACTCTTGTCAGGTAGCTGGAAGTTGGTTTTCCGGGACGAACGCCTGGAATATAACCGCCGTTCTTCTTCATTTGATCAGCCATTTGCACCGGATTAATCTGTACAAACGTGTAGAAATAGGTGAAGCCGACAATCAGTAGTACATATAGAGCAAGCGCAATCGGCGCCGAATTGTTAATGCTTAGATTGCGGATAATCCAATCCGCAAATGGATTCCCCGCCCAGAAACCTGCAATAATCGTCGGGAATTGAAGCAGTGATACGGCAAAGATGACCGGAATTACTCCTGCAGCATTCACTTTCATGGGAATGTGCGTGCTCTGTCCGCCGTACATTTTCCTCCCTACAACACGTTTAGCGTATTGTACGGGTATCTTCCGAACTCCCTGCTGAACGTAGATAACGCCCACGATGATGGCTACTACTACGATCAGAATGAGGACGATTTTCAAGATGTTCAGGAACAGGGCATCTCCTGCATTCGCAAACTGCGTCTGGTAAATCTGACTGATTCCTGTCGGAATAGCAGCTACGATTCCCGCGAAGATAATAATCGAAATCCCGTTTCCGATCCCTTTTTCAGTGATCTGCTCACCTAACCACATCAGGAACATCGTTCCTGCCGTCAAGACAATCGCTATCAGAGAGTAGGTAGCAAAGCTAGGATTGATCACAAGCCCCTGGAAGGAGTTGTTAAACATGATCGCATATCCATAAGCTTGAATCACGCCAAGCACAACCGTTAAGTAGCGAGTAAGCTGGGCCGATTTCTTTCTCCCCACTTCTCCCTCTTTCGCCCACTGTGTAAGCCTTGGAACAACGTCCATGGACAGTAGTTGAACGATAATCGAAGCCGTAATGTACGGAAAGATCGACATCGAGAAGATGGAGAACTGGAAAAGCGCTCCGCCGGAGAAAGTATTCAGCAGCCCGAACACGCTATTCTGGTTGGCCTGATCCTGCAGCTTCAGAAGCTCTGCATTGATATTGGGAACCGGAATGAAGGCGCCGATTCTGTAGATGATTAACACGAGAAGCGTGAAAATGATTCTCTTACGCAAATCCTCTACTTTAAAGATGTTGGACAGGGTCCGGAACATTAAATCACCTCGGATTGACCGCCGGCAGCCTGGATTTTATCTACCGCAGATTGGGAAAACTTGTTCGCCTTAACTGTAAGCTTTACAGTGAGTTCGCCGTTTCCAAGAATCTTAATTCCATCTTTAGGTGATTTTACAACACCCGTTTCCATCAGAAGCTCAGGAGTTACTTCCGTACCAGCTTCGAACTTATTCAGGTCTTCCAGGTTTACGATAGCAAATTCCTTACGCGTTGGGTTCACGAAACCACGCTTAGGGAGACGACGGTAAAGTGGGTTTTGTCCACCTTCAAAGCCTGGACGAACACCACCGCCGGAACGGGCGTTCTGACCTTTGTGACCGCGTCCGGAAGTTTTTCCGAGTCCGCTACCTACACCGCGACCGAGACGCTTGCGAGTGTGGCGTGCGCCTTCTGCAGAGCTCAGCTCATGTAATTTCATAGTTGCACCTCCTCCAGATTGAATGTGTTACTTATGCTTGAATTTCTTTAACTTCGATAAGGTGGCTGACTTGATTAATCATACCACGGATTGCTTCATTGTCGCTTTGAACAACAGAATGGTTCAGCTTTCTGAGACCAAGAGCCTGAACCGTCTTCTTCTGTGTTTCTGGACGTCCGATCAGACTACGCTTAAGGGTAATTTGAAGTTTAGACATGTTTATCCTCCTTAACCCATCAACTCTTCAACGGTTTTGCCGCGAAGTTTGGCTACTTCTTCCGCTTTCTTCAGACGGGAAAGACCTTCTAAAGTAGCGTTCACCATGTTCATGGAGTTCGAAGAACCCAGGGATTTTGTTAAAATGTCGCCAACGCCAGCAAGTTCGAGTACTGCACGAACAGGGCCGCCAGCAATAACACCGGTACCTTCAGATGCTGGTTTCAGCAGCACACGTCCGGCGCCGAAATGACCAGTTACAAGGTGCGGAATCGTAGTTCCAACGATAGGAACGTGGACGAGGTTCTTCTTAGCATCTTCGATTCCTTTGCGGATTGCATCAGGAACTTCGGAAGCTTTACCGATACCAGCGCCGACATAGCCGTTACCATCGCCTACTACGACAAGAGCGCTAAAGCTAAAGCGACGTCCGCCCTTTACAACTTTAGCAACGCGATTAATATGAACAACTTTTTCAGTCAGCTCTAAAGTGTTAGGATCTACACGCAAGTCGTTTACCTCCTTATGAGATGTTTTCTTAGAATTCTAGACCAGCTTCACGAGCTGCTTCGGCCAGAGCCTGAACACGTCCGTGATAGAGATATCCGCCGCGGTCAAATACTACTTGGCTCACGCCTTTTTCTTTCGCACGATTCGCAACCAGTTCGCCGACTTTACGAGCAGCTTCGACGTTACCGCCGTTGCTAACCTCTTTAAGCTCTTTGTCCTGAGTGGATGCCGATGCCACTGTTACTCCGTTCACATCGTCAATGATTTGCGCATACATGTGCTTTTCAGAGCGGAAAATGTTCAAGCGAGGACGTGCTGTCGTCCCTTGAATTTTCTTACGAACACGCAGATGTCTTTTCAGACGTGCTTTATTCTTATCGCCTTTAGTAATCATGGGTTGCACTCCTTTCATCTATATTCCGATGTCAGGCCGGCCTTAGGCCGCCTTACTTCTTCTTACCAGCTTTACCTTCTTTGCGGATAATGCGTTCGCCTTCGTACTTAATACCTTTACCTTTATACGGCTCAGGTTCACGAACGGCACGAATTTTGGCAGCAGTAGCGCCAACGAGTTCTTTATCGATACCTTTAACAATCACTTTCGTGTTGCTCGGTACGTCGAATTCGATTCCGCCTTCAGGGTTGATTTCAACCGGGTGAGAGTAACCTACGTTCAGGACGAGTTTGTTTCCGGTTTTGTTAGCACGGTAACCTACGCCAACAAGCTCCAGATTCTTCTCGAAACCTTGCGTTACTCCTGTAACCATGTTGTTCAATACGCTGCGAGTCGTGCCGTGCAGGGAACGATGCAGTTTATGATCAGAAGGTCTTTCAACCGTAATGACATTGTCTTGTACGGATACCTTCATATCTTTGTGAAGTTCGCGGGAAAGGGTTCCTTTCGGTCCTTTTACCGTGATTGTCGTGTTCTCAAGCTTTACGTCAACGCCACTTGGAACAGTAATTGGTTTGCGACCAATACGAGACATGTTTGCACCTCCATTCAATCGAGTCTAAATTACCAAACGTAGCAGAGAACCTCTCCGCCGGATTTTGCTTGACGAGCGTCTTTGTCCGTCATCACGCCACCGGAAGTGGAGATGATAGCGATACCCAGACCGCCAAGTACCCGAGGGATCTCTTGGGATTTTGTGTATACGCGCAGACCAGGTTTGCTGATACGTTTCAAACCGGTGATTACGCGCTCGTTATTCGGACCGTATTTCAGGAACAAGCGGATGATGCCCTGCTTGTTATCTTCTACGAATTCAGCGTCACGGATGAAACCTTCATTTTTGAGGATTTCAGCAATCTCTTTCTTGATCTTGGAGGCCGGAATTTCTACCGTCTCGTGACGAACAATGTTTGCATTACGAATGCGTGTAAGCATATCTGCAATTGGATCAGACATAACCATGGATGTGAACCTCCTTCCCGAAAATAAGTGGATTACCAGCTTGCTTTACGCACACCTGGAATCTGGCCTTTATATGCTAGTTCACGGAAACAAATTCTGCAAATTTTAAATTTGCGGAGAACGGAATGCGGGCGGCCGCAACGTTCGCAGCGAGTATACGCCTGCACTTTGAACTTAGGGGGACGTTGTTGCTTGATTTTCATCGAAGTTTTTGCCACTTAAATTACACCTCCTACAAGTTTTCGCCTGAAAACTCTCTCCGATCATTATCGGCAGGGGCTTCCTTCCGAAAGCTCCGTGATGATTTGTTCTTACTTCACAAACGGCATTCCGAGTTGGGTAAGCAGTTCACGAGCTTCTTCGTCCGTTTTCGCAGTCGTTACGATTACGATGTCCATTCCACGAACTTTATCAATTTGATCGTATTCGATCTCTGGGAAGATCAATTGTTCTTTAAGACCAAGCGTGTAGTTACCGCGTCCGTCGAACGCTTTGGAGGAAACTCCACGGAAGTCACGTACGCGCGGAAGCGATACGTTGAACAATTTGTCCAGGAATTGATACATGCGTTGGCCGCGCAGTGTTACTTTAACGCCGATCGGCATGTTCTCACGAAGTTTGAAACCCGCGATGGATTTCTTCGCACGAGTGATTACCGGTTTTTGACCCGCGATTTTTTGCAGATCCTCTACGGCACTGTCGAGCACCTTGGAGTTCGATACAGCCTCACCAACCCCCATGTTGATGACTACTTTCTCGATCTTAGGAACTTGCATAACAGTGGTGTAGTTAAACTTCTGCATCAGAGCAGGAGTGATTTCATTCAAGAAACGATCTTTCATTCTTGCTGCCATTCTGGTGCCTCCTTTCCGCACTTAGTCGATTAATCGATAGCTTCGCCGGATTTTTTCGCAATACGTACTTTAGTTCCGTTCTCAAGGACCTTGTAACCTACACGAGTCGGTTTGCCGCTCTTAGGATCCACGAGCATTACGTTGGAAGCGTGAATTGCAGCTTCTTGAGTAATGATTCCGCCTTGAGGGTTTTGCTGGGAAGGTTTCGCATGTTTCTTGATCATGTTCACGCCTTCGACCAGAACACGATTTTCACGCGGGTAAGCTGCGAGAACGCGACCTTTCTTACCTTTGTCTTTGCCGGAGATAACAAAAACTGTGTCATCTTTCTTTACATGCAGTTTATGGTTATGAGACTCAAGTCTCTTTTTCGTTCTTGGCATGTTGATTACACCTCCTAAGCTTTCGTATGAAAGCTAACTTCGTAAGAGCTGCCGGACTTTCCAGAAGAAAGCCGCGCCGCAATTTAATTGAGCTGCCTGTGTTAGATAACCTCAGGAGCAAGAGAAACGATCTTCATGAAGTCTTTATCACGAAGTTCACGAGCAACTGGTCCGAAAATACGAGTTCCACGAGGGCTCTTATCATCTTTTACGATAACTGCCGCGTTCTCATCAAATGTGATGTAAGATCCGTCTTTACGACGAGCTCCGCTCTTCGTACGAACGATTACCGCTTTGACTACATCACCTTTTTTGACAACGCCCCCTGGTGTTGCTTCTTTCACAGAGCAGATGATCAAATCACCGATATTGCCTACACGACGACCAGTACCGCCAAGCACACGAATGCACATCAGCTGTTTCGCACCGGAGTTGTCCGCAACCTTCAAACGAGATAATGGTTGAATCATGTTAGTCCCTCCTTTCGGATTATACCTGTTGGTTAAACAATAACTGCTTTTTCAACGATCTCAACGAGACGGAAACGCTTGTCTTTAGACAATGGGCGAGTTTCCATGATTTTCACGGTGTCGCCAATTTGCGCTTCATTGTTCTCATCGTGAGCTTTAAACTTCTTCGTATATTTAATCCGCTTGTGGTACAAGTCGTGTTTTTTGTAAGTTTCCACGGCAACAACGATGGTTTTATCCATTTTATCGCTGACCACTTTACCGGTTTGGACTTTACGTTCGTTACGCTCTGCCATATACGAGCCCTCCCTTCTGAATTTGCTTAACCAATCCCGAGTTCTCTTTCACGCAAAACTGTTTTCGCACGGGCGATTTCTTTGCGCAGCTTCTGAATTTGAACCGGGTTATCCAGTTGTCCGGTAGCTAGTTGAAAACGGAGGTTAAAAAGTTCTTCCTTGAAACCGTTAATTCTTTGTTCAATCTCAGCAGTGGTTAAGTTGCGGAATTCACTAGCCTTCATGTGCTTCACCACCCACTTCTTCTTTCTTCACGAACTTACATTTAACGGGAAGCTTGTGCATAGCAAGACGCATAGCTTCGCGAGCAACTTCTTCGCTAACACCGGCAAGTTCGAACATAACTTTACCTGGTTTTACTACGCTGACCCACTTCTCAACGTTACCTTTACCGCTACCCATCCGAACTTCAAGAGGCTTTTGGGTGATAGGCTTTGAAGGGAAGATTTTGATCCACACTTTACCGCCACGCTTGATGTAACGAGTCATGGCAATACGTGCTGCTTCGATCTGACGGTTTGTGATCCACGCAGGCTCAAGAGCCTGGAGACCGTATTCGCCGAACACAACTTCAGTGCCGCCTTTAGCGCGACCTCTCATTTTACCGCGGTGTTCTTTGCGGTGTTTTACACGTTTAGGTACTAACATGATTAGTTGCCTCCTTCCGATTGAGCCTTTTTCTTAGCTGTCGGAAGTACCTCTCCACGATAGATCCATACTTTCACGCCGATCCGTCCGTAGGTCGTGTGCGCTTCAGCTGTACCATAATCGATATCCGCACGAAGCGTGTGGAGTGGAACTGTTCCTTCGCTGTATCCTTCCGTACGGGCAATCTCCGCTCCGCCCAGACGACCGCTGGTCGAAACTTTAATTCCTTTAGCTCCCGCTCTTTGCGTTCTTTGCATCGCTTGTTTCATAGCACGACGGAAAGATACGCGGCGCTCAAGCTGTTGTGCAATGCTTTCTGCAACGAGGACAGCGTCGAGCTCAGGGTTTTTCACTTCAGCAATGTTGATGTGTACTTTCTTACCTGTCATGTTGGCAATGTAGTTACGGATGTTTTCAACTTCCGCTCCACCTTTACCGATAACCATACCAGGCTTAGCTGTATGAATCGTCACGTTAACGCGGTTAGCCGCGCGCTCGATATCGATATGGGACACTGCAGAATCTTTCAGCTTGTTCTTCAGATATTCACGAATTTTAACGTCTTCCATCAGCAGGTCGCCGAAATCTTTCTCAGCATACCACTTGGATTCCCAATCGCGAATAATACCAATTCTAAGACCCACCGGGCTTACTTTTTGACCCACACGTTATCCCTCCTTATTTCTCAGATACCACAACAGTGATGTGGCTGGTACGTTTATTGATACGGCTTGCACGACCCATCGCACGAGGGCGGAATCTTTTCATGATTGGACCGTGGTTCACATAAACTTCACTAATAACAAGTTTGTTAGGATCCATCGAATAGTTGTGCTCAGCGTTGGCAATTGCGGAGTTCAGCACTTTCTCCACGATCGGAGAAGCTGACTTTGGAGTATGGCGAAGGATTGCAACCGCATCGCCTACTTGTTTGCCGCGAATCAAGTCAATTACCAGCTGCACTTTGCGAGGAGCGATCCGAACGAATTTAGCAGCAGCTTTAGCTTGCATAGTAGTACCTCCTCTCAGTAAAAATAACGATTAGCGCTTGCCTGTTTTCTTGTCGTCATCGTGACCTTTGTACGTACGAGTTGGTGCAAACTCACCGAGTTTGTGTCCGACCATATCTTCCGTTACGTATACAGGCACGTGTTTTCTTCCGTCATACACCGCGATTGTGTGGCCCACGAATTGCGGGAAAATCGTAGAACGACGAGACCAAGTTTTAATTACCGTTTTCTTGCTCGACTCATTCAGTTCTTCGACCTTTTTCATCAGATGTCCGTCGATAAAAGGACCTTTTTTTAAGCTGCGACCCATTGAAGCCCCTCCCTTCTCTGAACCATAAGATATTCAGATGTGTATAAATTACTTCGTGCGACGACGTACAATGTACTTGTCAGAAGCTTTGCCTTTTTTACGAGTTTTATAACCGAGTGTCGGTTTGCCCCATGGGGACAACGGAGACTTACGTCCGATTGGAGCGCGGCCTTCACCACCACCGTGTGGGTGATCGTTCGGGTTCATTACTACCCCGCGGACTTCTGGTCTCTTGCCGAGCCAACGATTACGTCCTGCTTTACCGATTTTCACGAGTTCGTGATCTCCGTTACCTACAGAACCGATTGTCGCGCGGCAGCCCTTAAGCACTTTGCGAACTTCGCCCGAGGAAAGACGAATTGTCACGTACACATCTTCTTTACCGAGAAGTTGAGCTTCCGTACCGGCAGCACGAACCAATTGTCCGCCTTTGCCTGGCTTCAGCTCAATATTGTGGATAACTGTACCGACTGGAATGTTTTCCAGAGCCAGTGCGTTACCTACTTTAATGTCAGAACCCAATCCGGATTGGATTTGATCGTCGACTTTCAGACCTTTAGGAGCGATGATGTATCTCTTCTCACCGTCTGCATAGTGGATCAGAGCGATGTTAGCGGAACGGTTTGGATCGTATTCGATCGTAGCAACGCGACCCGGAATGCCGTCCTTATTGCGTTTGAAGTCGATGATGCGGTATTTACGCTTATGTCCGCCACCTTGGTGACGAGTAGTGATTTTACCTTGGTTGTTACGACCGGCTTGTTTGCTCAGAGGAGCAAGCAGGGATTTCTCCGGTATGGATGTCGTGATTTCTTCGAAAGAAGATACCGACATGGCACGTCTTGCTGGAGAGGTCGGTTTATACTTTTTAATTGGCACCTGTGTTACCTCCTTACTTTAGAGATATTGTTATACCGTTTCAAAGAATTCCAGCTCTTTGCTGTCTGCGCTAAGTGTCACGATGGCTTTCTTCCATTCGGAAGTGTAACCAGAGTGACGTCCTTGACGTTTCGGCTTCGCTGGCATTCTGAGTGTGTTCACGCTCGATACTTTTACTTTGAAAATTTGTTCGATCGCTTGCTTGATTTCCGTTTTGTTAGCGCGGATTTCAACTTCGAACACATATTTTTTGTCAGCCATCATTTCCGTAGAACGTTCCGTGATGACCGGGCGCTTGATAATATCGCGTGGGTTCTTCATTGCGCAAGCACCTCCTCTACCTTCTGAACCGCATCCTTCGTAATGATCAATTTGTCATGAACCATTACGTCGAGCACGTTGATTCCATCAGCAACAACGAATTTAACTCCCGGAATGTTACGAGCGGAGAGAGCAACATTATCTTCGTAAGAAGCAGCAACCACGAGAGCTTTGCGCTCTACGTTGAGGTTTTTCAAAATAGCTACGAATTCTTTCGTTTTCGGAGCATTCATTTGAAGCTGATCCAGAACGATAATGTCGTTATCGATTACCTTCGAGGACAGAGCCGACTTGATTGCAAGACGACGAACCTTCTTAGGCAGTTTGTAACCATAGCTGCGAGGAGTCGGTCCGAATACGACACCGCCACCCTTCCATTGTGGAGCACGAATACTACCTTGACGAGCACGGCCAGTACCTTTTTGCTTCCACGGCTTACGTCCGCCGCCGCGTACTTCAGAACGTCCTTTAACCTTGTGGGTTCCTTGACGAACGGATGCTTGCTGGAGCAAAACAGCTTCATGCAGAGCGTGTACGTGAGGTTCGATACCGAACACTACATCAGACAGTTCTACTTCACCGACTTGTGTACCGGATACATTATAAAGAGCTACTTTTGGCATCAGTCTTCCTCCTTTCTTACTTTTTCACCGCGGATTTCACGCTTACGTAGCTGTTTCTAGGACCAGGAATGGAGCCTTTAACAAGAATTACGTTGCGTTCCGCATCAACTTTAATAACTTGCAAGTTTTGCAGGGTTACGGTTTCGCTACCCATATGTCCTGGCAATTTCTTGCCTTTCATTACACGGTTAGCTGAGATGGAACCCATCGAACCCGGTCCACGATGATATCGGGAGCCGTGAGACATTGGACCCGTATGCTGATTGTGTCTTTTGATAACGCCTTGGAACCCTTTACCTTTGGAAGTTCCGGATACGTCAACAAATTCACCTTCGCTGAACAGATCAGCTTTCAGCTCTTGGCCAACTTCGTACTCACCCAGTGCCACTCCACGAAATTCTTTAACGTAGCGCTTAGGAGCAGTGTTAGCCTTTTTGGCATGACCAATTTCAGGCTTAATTGCATTTTTTTCTTTCTTGTCCGCGAAACCGATTTGGATCGATTCGTATCCGTCGTTATCCACATCTTTCTTCTGCAGAACCACGCAAGGTCCAGCTTGGATAACAGTGACAGGTACTACGTTTCCTTCCGGTGTAAACACTTGAGTCATTCCAAGTTTTTTACCTAAGATACCTTTCATCGTTGACACCTCTTTTCCTTTTTGTTTCTTCTATATATAGAAGCTTTACAGTTTAATTTCAATATCTACGCCGGACGGTAAGTCCAGTCTCATCAAAGCATCCACAGTTTGTGGTGTAGGATTCACGATATCGATCAGACGCTTGTGTGTACGCTGCTCGAATTGCTCACGAGAATCTTTGTATTTGTGTACCGCACGAAGAATCGTGATAATTTGCTTCTCAGTTGGAAGCGGAATCGGACCGGAAACACTTGCTCCGGAACGCTTGGCAGTCTCAACGATTTTCTCAGCCGATTGATCGATCACTCTGTGATCATAAGCTTTCAAACGGATACGAATTTTTTGCTTTGCCATATAAGTCCCTCCTTCTATCGCCCAATTTAGTATCGGACATACTCCGTGAAAATCTCCTGACAACCACTCCCATGGCAAAGGGGCCGGGTGTGCCAGCAACCTCTCACATCATCGCAACGTCACAGACCAACGCTCACTATTATATCGAATCCCAAAGATAAATGCAACATTTTTATACGACAAATATCTAGAAACGATAAGGTCTCCGAAAATGTCGCTTTCATGTGCATAATCGTTCGTTTTTCTTTATCGATAGCGATGCTTGTTATCGTCTTTGACATCTGATGTGTCTGGCCGAACTTGATTGGCAAATTGATAAGCTTTCATATAAAAAGGCCCCACCACCAAGGGCAGGGCCTTCGTCTTACTTCGTTACAGTACAGGGGTCTCGTTACAGTACGTGTTGCTTATGAAGACCGTCGTTAGACGATATTATTTGCTGATTGTTGCTACTGCGCCGGCACCAACAGTACGGCCGCCTTCACGGATCGCGAACTTAGTACCTTGCTCGATAGCGATTGGGTTGATCAGTTCTACCGTTACAGTGATGTTATCACCAGGCATAACCATTTCAGTTCCTTCTGGCAGGGCGATGATACCCGTTACGTCAGTTGTACGGAAGTAGAACTGAGGACGGTAACCTGTGAAGAAAGGCTTGTGACGGCCACCCTCTTCTTTAGTCAGAACGTAGATTTGTGCAGAAAAGTTAGTGTGCGGTTTAACGGAACCTGGTTTCGAAAGAACTTGTCCGCGCTCGATGTCTTTACGGTCTACACCACGAAGCAGTGCGCCGATGTTGTCACCAGCTTGAGCGGAATCAAGAAGTTTACGGAACATTTCCACGCCTGTAACTACGCATTTGCGAGTTTCTTCAGCGATACCAACGATTTCAACTTCGTCTTGTACTTTAACAGTACCACGCTCTACACGGCCTGTAGCAACTGTACCACGACCTGTGATGGAGAATACGTCCTCGACAGGCATAAGGAAAGGCTTGTCGGTTTCGCGCTCTGGAGTTGGGATGTAAGTATCAACTTGTTCGAAGAGCTCAATGATTTTGTCGGCCCATTCGCCGTCTGGGTTTTGCAGAGCTTCACGAGCGGAACCACGAATGATCGGAGTGTCGTCGCCTGGGAACTCATACTCGGAAAGAAGATCACGGATCTCCATTTCAACCAGTTCAAGAAGTTCTTCGTCTTCAACCATGTCGCATTTGTTCATGAATACGACGATGTAAGGAACGCCTACTTGACGGGAAAGAAGGATGTGTTCGCGAGTTTGCGGCATAGGGCCGTCAGCTGCGGATACAACCAGGATCGCTCCGTCCATTTGAGCCGCGCCAGTGATCATGTTTTTAACATAGTCGGCGTGACCCGGGCAGTCTACGTGAGCGTAGTGACGGTTAGGAGTCTCATACTCAACGTGTGCTGTGGAGATAGTGATACCACGTTCGCGCTCTTCTGGTGCTTTGTCGATTTGGTCGAATGCTACTGCGGATCCACCATATCTTTTGGACAGTACGTTAGTGATCGCAGCTGTCAGAGTTGTTTTACCGTGGTCGACGTGACCAATAGTACCGATATTAACGTGCGGTTTATTACGTTCGAATTTAGCCTTTGCCATGTTAAACAATTCCTCCTCGGGATAAAGTTTAAGCTCAATTTTATATTAAGCGCCTTTGTTCTTTGCAATGATTTCTTCTGCAATAGTTCTAGGCACTTCTTCATAATGCGAGATTTCCATAGAGTAAACACCGCGACCTTGCGTTCTGGAACGAAGTGTCGTGGAGTAACCGAACATTTCGGAGAGAGGCACCTTAGCACGGATGACTTGCGCACCCGAACGGCTATCCATACCCTCAATGCGTCCGCGGCGGGAGTTCAGGTCGCCCATTACGTCGCCCATGTACTCTTCCGGAACCGTTACTTCTACTTTCATGATCGGCTCAAGCAGGGCCGGGTTACATTTTTCCTTAGCTGCTTTAAGAGCCATGGAACCGGCGATTTTAAACGCCATTTCGTTGGAGTCAACATCATGGTAAGAACCGTCGACGACAGTTGCTTTGATGTCCACAACAGGGAAACCGGCGATTACACCGTTCTTCATGGATTCTTCGATACCAGCTTGGATCGGAGCGATGTATTCTCTAGGAATAGAACCACCGACGATTTTGCTTTCGAATACGAAGCCGCTGCCCGGTTCAAGCGGTTGGAACTCAACCCAACAATGTCCGTATTGACCACGGCCACCGGATTGACGAACAAACTTACCTTCAACCTTGGCACCAGACTTGAATGTTTCGCGATAAGCAACCTGCGGTTTACCTACGTTGGTGTCCACTTTGAATTCGCGACGCATGCGGTCAACGATGATTTCCAAGTGAAGCTCACCCATACCCGCGAGAATCGTTTGACCGGTTTCCTCGTTGGTACTAGCGCGCAATGTAGGATCTTCCTCAGTAAGCTTGGAAAGCGCAACGCCCATTTTGTCTTGGTCGGCTTTCGTTTTAGGCTCAACTGCGATTTCGATAACCGGTTCAGGGAAGTTCATGGACTCCAAGATAACCGCGTTTTTCTCGTCACAGAGGGTGTCGCCTGTGCCAGTATCTTTCAAACCTACAGCTGCCGCGATATCCCCTGAGTAAACTTCGGAGATTTCTTGACGGCTGTTCGCGTGCATTTGAAGAATACGGCCAACGCGCTCACGCTTGCCTTTAGTAGCATTCAGAACATAGGAACCGGACTGCAGAACGCCGGAGTACACACGGAAGAACGTGAGTTTACCAACGTAAGGGTCGGTCATGATTTTGAATGCAAGCGCAGCAAAAGGTTCGCTATCGGAAGATTTGCGAGTCGTTTCGGTACCATCTTCAAGAACGCCTTGAATGTCCGGTACGTCAATTGGAGCCGGCAAATAATCGATAACAGCGTCCAGCATAGGCTGAACCCCTTTGTTACGGTAAGAAGAACCACAGATAACCGGGAAGATTTTAACGGATACTACGCCTTTGCGGAGAGCCGCTTTCAGCTCAGCAACCGTGATCTCTTCGCCTTCCAGGTATTTCATTGTAAGTTCTTCGTCAAGCTCGGCAACTTTCTCAACAAGCTCCATACGAAGTTCAGCGACTTTGTCTTTGTACTCCGCAGGAATCTCGATGTCTTCTACTTCTTTACCAAGGTCATCCTTGTAAAGGATAGCTTTTTCTTCGACGATGTCGATGATGCCGACAAAGTCGTTCTCAGCACCGATCGGAAGCTGAATAGCTACCGCATTGGCACCCAACTTGTCACGCATCGAATCAACTACTCCTAAGAAGTCAGCGCCGATGATGTCCATTTTGTTTACGTAAGCAATACGAGGAACGCTGTATTTATCAGCCTGTCTCCAAACGGTTTCAGACTGAGGCTCTACGCCTTCCTTGGCACTGAATACGCCAACAGCTCCATCCAATACACGCAGGGAACGTTCAACTTCTACTGTGAAGTCAACGTGTCCCGGGGTATCAATGATATTGATGCGGTGACCTCTCCATGCAGCAGTGGTAGCGGCGGAAGTAATCGTGATTCCGCGCTCCTGCTCCTGCTCCATCCAGTCCATCGTAGCTGCACCTTCGTGCACCTCGCCGATTTTGTGGGTACGGCCTGTGTAGTACAGGATCCGCTCGGTTGTAGTCGTTTTACCCGCATCGATATGCGCCATGATCCCGATATTACGTGTATCTTTTAAGGAGAACTCTCTTGCCATGATTTTGTCTCCTTCCTAATTCGAGGATCTGAATCCTACCAACGGTAGTGAGCAAACGCTTTGTTCGCTTCCGCCATTTTGTGTACATCTTCACGTTTCTTAACGGAAGAACCCGTGTTGTTGCTAGCATCGATAATTTCGAAAGCCAGTCTCTCTTCCATGGTTTTCTCACCACGAAGACGAGAGTAGTTTACGAGCCAACGCAAACCTAGAGTCGTACGACGCTCAGGTTTAACTTCGATTGGAACTTGGTAGTTAGCACCGCCGACACGACGAGATTTAACTTCCAGCACCGGCATGATGTTCTTGATGGCTTGTTCGAAAACTTCCATCGGCTCCTTACCGGTACGCTCTTGCACGAGTTCAAATGCGTTGTATAGAATCGATTGTGCTACCCCTCTTTTACCGTCGATCATGATGCGGTTGATCAGACGAGTAACCAATTTGCTGTTGTAAATCGGATCTGGCAATACGTCTCTGCGTGTTACTGGACCTTTACGAGGCATAGTGATCCCCCTTTCCCCAAAAAATAATTGCTTCAAAAATTATTACTTCTTCGCTTTCGGACGCTTCGTACCGTATTTGGAACGAGCTTGCATACGATTGTTAACACCGGACGTATCCAGTGCACCGCGAACGATGTGGTAACGTACCCCTGGAAGGTCTTTAACCCTTCCGCCGCGAATCAGAACAACACTGTGCTCTTGCAGGTTGTGTCCGATACCCGGAATGTATGCTGTAACCTCTACACGGTTCGTCAAACGCACACGAGCGTATTTACGAAGTGCGGAGTTCGGTTTCTTCGGAGTCATTGTACCTACACGAGTACAAACACCACGTTTTTGTGGAGCGCTAATTTCCGTAGACTCTCTTTTCAGGGCGTTGAAACCTCTTTGGAGAGCTGGGGATTTCGATTTAACGACTTTAGCTTGACGTCCTTTACGAACTAGCTGATTAATTGTTGGCATGCCGCCACCTCCTCTCTAGCATTTGTTACTTCCTTTATTGCAAGCCCACAGATCCAGGCGAGTCGTAAAAAAGCAAAGGAAAGTTTTTGTTTTTAGACTCAGCAAAAATAAGCTGGTTATTCTCACATGAAATCTAGAAACAAAAACACTCGGCCTTACTATTTATCGACGATCGCAGCCACAGCGGCTCCCACTTCAATTCCACATGCTTTTCCAAGCAGCTTCATAGAATCTACGTAAGTAACCTCTACTCCTGACTTGCTGCAGAGATTAACAATCTTAGTAGTCAATCGCGGATCTGCATCTTTGGCAACAATAACTTCTAATGCCTGACCAAGCTCGACGCTTTTCGTTGCTTGCTTTGTGCCGACACTTAATTTCGAAGCCTGTTTTACTTTGTCATATGTCATAATCCCATATCCTCCAAAGAACAGGAAAGAATATTAATTTAGGCACACTACGATATATTAGCATCTCGGCAAGGCAGTGTCAAGAATATTACCCGTCTCCTTTGATTTTTTTTACAAAATCTCGGGAGACGGGCACTTTATTGCCGAATCAGCTCCGTTTATTCAACGGATACCGCTTCTTTTTCTGTGTTTTCTTCTTCAGACGGTTCCTGGTTCGGATCTACGACCCGAATGTTCCGGTAGCGGGTCATACCCGTACCTGCAGGAATCAACTTACCAATGATAACATTCTCCTTGAGACCGAGCAACTGATCGACTTTGCCTTTGATCGCGGCATCCGTCAATACGCGCGTTGTCTCCTGGAACGATGCCGCGGAGAGGAAGGAATCCGTCTCCAGCGACGCTTTCGTAATCCCGAGCAGGATCGGTTTAGCTACGGCAGGCTCTTTATCCGCAAACAAAGCTACTTTGTTCGCTTCTTCATATTCGTGCATGTCTACGAAGGAACCTGGCAGAAGCGTCGTATCCCCGGCATCAACGATACGAATCTTGCGAAGCATTTGACGAATCATAACTTCGACGTGTTTATCGTTAATTTCTACACCCTGGTTCCGGTAAACGCGCTGAACCTCTTGAAGGATATAGTTTTGAACGCCGCGGATACCTTTGATACGAAGCATTTCCTTCGGATCGATCGAACCTTCGGTCAGCTCATCCCCGGCTTCGATCGTCTGCCCGACAATCGCTCTTACGCGGGAACCGTATGGTACCGCGTATACACGGGACTCGGCTTCGCCCTGAACTTCAATTTCACGGCGATCCTTAGCTTCGCGGATCTCTTTAACAAGTCCGTCGATTTCAGAGATAATCGCTTGACCTTTCGGATTCCGGGCTTCGAAAAGCTCCTGAATACGCGGAAGACCTTGCGTGATATCGTCTCCGGCTACGCCCCCGGTATGGAACGTACGCATGGTAAGCTGGGTTCCCGGCTCACCGATGGATTGAGCCGCGATAATACCGACAGCTTCTCCGATTTCAACGTGCTGGCCAGTCGCCAGGTTGCGTCCGTAACACTTCTTACAGACCCCGTGACGGGAACGGCAGCTGAGTACGGAACGAATTTGAAGACGTTCAATATTCGCATCAATGATCGCATTCGCAATGTTGGCTTCAATCAGCTCATTGCGGTTTACGATAACTTCGCCCGTCTCCGGGTGACGAATCGTTTCAAACGCATAGCGGCCTTCAATACGGTCAAACAGGTCTTCGATAACCTCTTTACCATCCTGAATTTTGCTGACGATGAATCCTTTATCCGTTCCGCAGTCATCTTCACGAACGATAACGTCTTGGGCTACGTCAACGAGACGGCGAGTCAGGTAACCCGAATCCGCTGTACGAAGGGCCGTATCGGCAAGACCTTTACGGGCACCGTGCGTGGAAATAAAGTATTCCAAGACGGTGAGGCCTTCACGGAAGTTCGATTTAATCGGCAACTCGATGATTTTACCGGACGGGTTGGCCATCAGACCACGCATACCGCCCAGCTGAGTGATTTGCGATTTGTTACCCCGTGCTTTGGATTCCACCATCATGTTGATGGAGTTGTATTTGTCGAGGGATTTCATCAGGATATCCGTGATTTCATCCTTCGTTTTACTCCAAATCGCGATAACACGGTCATAACGCTCGTCGTCGGTAATAAGACCGCGGCGGTATTGGTTCGTTACCGTGCGTACCTTCTCTTCGGAATCTTCAAGAATCTTCTTCTTCTCGTTAGGTACCACGACATCCGCCACGGCAACCGTAATACCGGCTTTAGTGGAGTATGTGAAGCCGAGTTCTTTGATCTTGTCGAGAATGACCGAAGTTCTAGTTGTATGGTAATTACGGAAGCACTCGGCAATAATCGAACCGAGGTAGTCTTTACCGACCGCTTTCGCTTCCGGCAGCTCTTCCATTCTGGCACGGATGTTGGAGCCTTTTTCAAATACGAAATAGTCATCGGACGGGCCGTTAAGCAGATTCGCTTTAGTCGCATCATTGATGTACGGGAAGTCATCCGGGAAAATCTCGTTAAAGATGATTTTACCGATAGTCGTAATCAGATAAGCGTTCTGTTGGGCTTCCGTAAAGTTCTTCTTGTTCAAAACCTTAGCAGGGATAGCTACTCGGGCATGAAGCTCGGCAGTCCCGTTCTGATAAGCGGAAACGGCTTCGTTAACGGAACGGAAGATCAAGTTCGCACCGCGGCCATACTTGTTGTCCGTAGTCAGATAGAAGCTTCCCAGAACCATATCCTGCGATGGAGTTACAACCGGCTTGCCGTCTTTCGGGTTAAGAATGTTGCCTGCCGCAAGCATGAGAAGCCGTGCTTCAGCCTGCGCTTCAGCGGAAAGCGGCACGTGAACGGCCATTTGGTCACCGTCGAAGTCGGCGTTATAGGCCGTACATACGAGCGGATGCAGCTTGATGGCGCGTCCTTCGACCAGAATCGGCTCGAACGCCTGGATACCCAATCTATGCAGTGTGGGGGCACGGTTCAGAAGAACCGGGTGCTCCTTAATGACTTCTTCAAGGACGTCCCATACTTCGGGGCTAACGCGCTCTACTTTGCGTTTCGCGCTTTTGATGTTATGGGCAAGACCTTTGTTTACGAGCTCTTTCATAACGAAAGGCTTGAAAAGTTCCAATGCCATCTCTTTAGGCAGACCGCACTGGTACATTTTGAGGCTAGGACCTACAACGATAACGGAACGGCCGGAATAGTCAACACGTTTACCGAGCAAGTTCTGGCGGAAACGGCCCTGCTTACCTTTCAGCATGTGGCTGAGAGATTTAAGCGGACGGTTACCGGGACCCGTTACCGGACGGCCGCGACGGCCGTTATCGATCAGAGCGTCAACGGCTTCTTGAAGCATACGCTTCTCGTTCTGAACGATAATATCCGGGGCGCCCAGGTCGAGAAGACGCTTCAGACGGTTGTTACGGTTAATAACGCGACGATACAGATCGTTAAGGTCGGAAGTCGCAAAACGTCCGCCGTCCAACTGAACCATCGGGCGAAGTTCCGGAGGAATAACCGGCAGCACATCAAGAACCATCCAATCCGGACGGTTTTTCGAATTACGGAAAGCTTCCATAACTTCCAGACGTTTGATCGCCCGGTTGCGGCGTTGGCCTTGAGCGGTTTTGAGTTCTTCTTTCAAGGATTCCACATCTTTATCGATGTCGATATCCTGCAGAAGTTTCTTAACCGCCTCGGCACCCATACCCGCTTGGAAAGCATAGCCGTATTTCTCACGGTAGCTGCGGTATTCTTTTTCGGAAAGAAGCTGCTTCTTCTCAAGAGGCGTGTCTCCGGGGTCCGTTACTACATAGGATGCAAAGTAGATAATCTCTTCAAGGGAACGAGGAGACATATCCAAAGCAAGACCCATGCGGCTTGGAATACCTTTGAAATACCAGATGTGGGATACGGGAGCGGCAAGCTCAATGTGTCCCATACGTTCGCGGCGAACCTTCTGACGTGTTACTTCAACGCCGCAACGGTCACAAACGACACCTTTGTAACGCACACGCTTGTATTTACCGCAGTGACACTCCCAGTCTTTCGTCGGTCCGAAAATCTTCTCGCAGAACAAACCTTCTTTCTCCGGTTTCAGAGTTCTGTAGTTGATGGTTTCCGGTTTTTTAACTTCCCCACGGGACCACGAACGGATCTTCTCAGGTGAGGCCAATCCAATTTTCATAAATTCGAAGTTGTTTACGTCCAACAAGGAGCAACCCTCCTTAGAATGTGCTAGTTATGGGAAGGAGGCGGACTGCTATGTCCGCCTTTCCTCTATCAGTTGCAGCTATTCGACTCCAATTTCTGCCCCTTCAAGGTTCAGATTAAGCTTGTCACTGGTCGTATCTTCCTCATCATCGAGTTCTTTCATCTCGATTTCCTCTTCATCGCCGGACAGGATTTTAACGTCCATCCCTAAGCTTTGAAGCTCCTTGATCAATACTTTAAACGATTCCGGAACACCCGGCTCCGGCACGTTCTCGCCTTTGACGATGGATTCGTACGTTTTAACACGACCAACCACGTCATCGGACTTCACGGTCAGGATTTCCTGCAGCGTGTAAGCCGCACCGTAGGCCTCTAGGGCCCACACTTCCATCTCCCCGAAACGCTGTCCGCCGAACTGGGCTTTACCCCCCAGAGGCTGCTGTGTAACGAGAGAGTACGGACCTGTGGAACGGGCGTGGATTTTATCATCGACCATGTGCGCCAGTTTAATCATGTACATGACGCCAACGGTAACTTCGCGTTCAAAAGCGTCGCCTGTACGTCCGTCATAGAGCTTGGTTTTACCGTTGCGCTGCATGCCGGCTTCTTCCATCGTATCGAACACGTCGTACTCGCGCGCTCCGTCGAATACCGGCGTGGCCACGTGGATACCGAGCGCTCTGGAGGCCATACCCAAATGAACTTCCAGTACTTGACCGATGTTCATACGCGAAGGTACGCCCAGCGGGTTCAGTACGACTTCTACAGGCGTTCCGTCCGGCATGAACGGCATATCTTCCTCAGGGAGGATACGCGCGATAACCCCTTTGTTACCGTGACGTCCGGCCATTTTATCACCCTCGGAGATTTTACGCTTCTGGGCAATGTAGACACGAACGAGCTGGTTAACGCCCGGAGGCAGTTCGTCGCCGTTCTCGCGTGTAAATACTTTCACGTCTACGACGATACCGTCGGTTCCGTGAGGAACACGCAGGGAAGTGTCTCTCACTTCACGCGCCTTCTCACCGAAGATCGCGTGCAGGAGACGTTCTTCTGCCGTCAGTTCCGTTACGCCTTTCGGCGTTACTTTGCCGACGAGAATGTCGCCCGCGCCGATTTCGGCACCGACGCGGATAATTCCGCGCTCGTCGAGGTTCTTCAGAGCATCTTCGCCGACATTCGGAATGTCACGAGTGATCTCTTCCGGACCGAGCTTCGTATCCCGGGCTTCGGACTCGTATTCCTCGATGTGAATGGATGTATACACATCTTCTTTTACAAGTCTTTCGCTCAGAAGGATCGCATCCTCATAGTTGTAACCTTCCCATGTCATGAAGGCAACGACTACGTTACGACCAAGAGCTAGTTCGCCCTGTTCCGTCGAAGGACCGTCAGCAAGGATGTCGCCCGCTTTAACAAGCTGGCCCTTTTGAACGATCGGACGCTGGTTGATACACGTACCTTGGTTGGAACGCATAAACTTGTGAAGCTTATGCTTGATGAGATTGCCGTTGACCAATTTACCGTCCACCAGTTCCTGGCGGCGCAGCCAAATTTCATTGCCGGCAACTTTTTCAATAATTCCGTCATGTTTGGCAACAATACAAACACCGGAGTCTTTAGCGGACTTATGTTCCATTCCCGTACCGACGAGCGGCGCCTTAGGAATAAGAAGCGGAACGGCTTGGCGCTGCATGTTGGATCCCATGAGGGCACGGTTGGAGTCATCGTTTTCCAAAAACGGAATCAATGCTGTCGCAACCGATACGACCTGCTTAGGAGATACGTCCATGTAGTCGACGCGTTCTTTAGGCAGAGTCAAGATATCATCTTTATAACGAACGATAACACTGTCATTAACGAATGTTCCTTCTTCCGAAAGTTCAGCATTCGCTTGAGCAACGACGTAGTTATCCTCTTCATCCGCTGTCATATACACGATTTCTTCCGTGACCACACCGGTCTTCGGATCTACGTGGCGGTAAGGAGCCTCGATAAAGCCGTACTCGTTGATCCGCGCGAAGGTGGACAAGGAGTTGATCAACCCGATGTTCGGACCCTCCGGCGTTTCAATCGGACACATCCGGCCATAGTGGGAGTGATGGACGTCACGAACTTCAAAGCCCGCGCGCTCACGCGTCAAACCACCGGGACCCAATGCGGACAGACGGCGTTTGTGCGTCAGCTCAGCCAACGGATTCGTCTGGTCCATAAACTGCGAGAGTTGGGAGCTTCCGAAGAACTCTTTAATCGCGGCAATAACCGGACGTATGTTGATCAGAGCCTGTGGTGTAATAACGTTCGCATCCTGAATGGACATACGTTCGCGAACGACACGTTCCATACGGGACAAACCGATACGGAACTGGTTCTGAAGTAGTTCGCCAACCGAGCGGAGACGACGGTTACCGAGATGATCGATATCATCCGTGTTTCCGATTCCGTGCAGAAGGTTTATAAAGTAGTTAATGGACGAAATGATATCGGCCGGTGTAATGTTCTTAACGGACTTGTCAATGACAGCGTTAGAAATTACCTTAACTACTTTCCCGTCTTCAATCGGGGAGTACACATCGATGGTTTGAACCGGAATGATCTCTTCTCCGGCAACTCCGTTAGGAACGGAATAATCTTTAAACCCGATCTTCTTCTCCAGGAAAGGCAGCACTTCGTCAAGCAGACGGCGGTCAAGCAGTTGACCGGCTTCGGCTACGATTTCGCCCGTTTCCGGATCCGCAAGAGTTTCGGCAAGACGTTGGTTGAACAAACGGTTCTTGATATGAAGCTTCTTGTTGATTTTGTACCGACCTACGTTAGCGAGGTCATAACGCTTCGGATCGAAGAAACGCGCTACAAGCAAGCTTCTTGCGTTATCCAAGGTCGGCGGCTCGCCCGGACGAAGACGCTCGTAAATTTCAATCAGCGCTTTATCCGTTGAATCGGTGTTGTCTTTGTCGAGTGTGTTGCGTATATATTCATTGTCGCCAAGAAGATCAAGAATCTCGGCATCGGTTCCGAATCCAAGTGCGCGCAGAAGAACGGTAACCGGAATTTTACGTGTGCGGTCGATTCTCACATAAATGATATCTTTCGCGTCCGTCTCTAATTCCAGCCAGGCTCCCCGGTTAGGAATAACCGTAGCCGTGTAAGTCTTTTTACCGTTCTTATCCACTTTAGTGCTATAATAGACGCTAGGAGAACGAACGAGCTGGGAGACAATTACACGTTCAGCACCGTTAATAATAAAGGTTCCGGTTTCGGTCATGATCGGGAAATCGCCCATGAACACTTCCTGTTCCTTTACTTCTCCGGTTTCCTTATTGATCAGACGTACCTTCACCCGAAGCGGTGCAGCGTAGGTTACGTCCCGCTCTTTGGATTCGTCCACGGAATACTTAGGCTCTCCTAAGCTGTAGTCAATAAACTCAAGCACTAGATTCCCCGTAAAATCCTGAATCGGTGAGATATCTAAAAACATCTCCCGCAATCCTTCATCCAAAAACCATTCGTATGATTTTTGTTGAATTTCAATCAGGTTGGGGATGTCCAGCACCTCATTAATTCGAGCATAAGTCCTGCGTTTGCGTCGTCCAAATTGAACAAGATGTCCCGCCAACTTCATTCACCCCTTAAGTCTACTCAGTTCATAAAAATAAATAAGAAAAACTTCTATCGACGTACACTTCAGGCGGCGCCGTCTTGTATGGTGGCACCCCCTTAAGGAAGGGCGTCTAAGCCGGGCGCACGCTAAGGTTGGACATCTCCGATCTTGTCAGAGAGCCCGTCCGAAGAAGCGACTGCAATGGATGGAGGTTTTTCTTGTTGATCCGCATCGTTATGACTAGTACTACTATTTTGTTAGAATTTCCTAAAATTTCAACATTATACTCAACGTTTGAAATTTTATTCATTTCTCTCCAAAAAAAATGCTTGACATTTTCTTTAACGAAAGACATCAAGCCCATCTTAATACTGACATTTTTTAATGATACCATATCAGGATTGTCAAGTCAAACTTTTTTCTCAGACACTTGACTATTTCTTAAAGGCCCGTAATATACGGTAGCCTTTGTCTTTTGTAACCTCTTCAGCCTCTCCGAAAAGCTCTTCCATCTTAGCGAATGCCGACGGCGACCCTTGTTTCTTCTGGATAACCACCCATAAAGCGCCTCCCGGATTCAGGCACTCGCAAGCCTCTTCAAAAATGGCATGCACGGTTTGTTTGCCTGCCCGTATCGGCGGATTTGTCAATACGACGTCGAACTTCTCCGTCTTAACCGCCTCCAGCTTATCGCTTTGAAGTACGGTGACATTCCGGATTCCGTTGCGTTCCGCGTTTTGCCGTGACAGTTCCACAGCCCGTTCGTTGATATCTACCATCGTCACACGACCGGCCGGATATTTAAAAGCTGCACTCAGTCCGATTGGTCCATATCCGCAGCCCACATCCAGAACATGGGCCTTAGCCGGCAGTGCCATGGTTTCAATTAGCAGACGGCTGCCAAAATCAACCTCGTTCTTGGAAAAAACGCCGGCGTCCGTCATCAGTCGGAGCTTGCGTTCTCCCACTTGAAACTCTATTTCCCGCACATCGTGTTTCACTGTCGGTTTTTGCGTATAGTAGTGATCCGCCACCGCCATCGCTCCTTTGTATTCAAGTCGCTATTCCTATCCTAGAATACCCGGAATTATGGAGCTCTACATGAACTGCATGCAAAAAACTCCATAAATTCAAAAGAAACCTCTTGAAGCCAGGCTTCAAGAGGTTTCTCGTGTAAAGCAAAATTATTTCACTTCGATGGAAGCGCCAGCTTCTTCGAGTTTTGCTTTTACTGCTTCTGCTTCTTCTTTGCCTACTTTTTCTTTGATAGGCTTCGGTGCGTTGTCAACCAGGTCTTTTGCTTCTTTCAGACCAAGACCAGTGATTTCGCGAACGACTTTGATAACGTTGATTTTGGAAGCACCAGCGTTGTTCAGGATTACGTCGAACTCGGATTGCTCAGCAGCTTCAGCACCGCCAGCAGCGCCGCCCATTACTGCAACTGGAGCTGCAGCAGTGACGCCAAATTCTTCTTCAATTGCTTTAACCAGATCGTTCAGTTCAAGAACTGTCATGCCTTTAATGGCTTCCAAGATTTGCTCGTTACTCATGGTTAAACCTCCATTATATTCATTTGAATGATTTTTGGGTAAAAATTAAGCTTCCGCTCCGCTTTCTTGCTTTTCAGCCACAGCTTTAACCGCAAGAGCGAAGTTGCGCACAGGTGCTTGAAGCACGCTGAGGAGCATGGACAGAAGACCTTCGCGGGAAGGCAGGTCTGCCAGCGCTTTGATTTGAGCTACATCCACAACTTTACCTTCAACAACGCCCGCTTTAATGCTCAGGCTTTCGTTTTTCTTAGCAAAGTTGTTAAGGATTTTAGCTGCAGCGACAACGTCGTCTTTGCTGAACGCGATAGCAGTCGGTCCTGTCAGATGTGCATCCAGTTCCGTCAGCTCAGCGGTAGCAGTTGCACGTCTTACCATCGAGTTCTTAAGAACTTGGAATTCTACGCCTGCTTCACGTAGTTGCTTACGAAGTTCCGTTACTTGCGCAACGTTAAGTCCACGATAGTCGGTTACGATTGTACAGGAGCTTGCACGTAGTTTTTCCGACAAGTCGGATACGATCTGCTCTTTTTCTGCTAAAATCTTTGCGTTTGCCATAGGTACACCTCACTTCTTGTCAATCTGGTTTTCACCGAATCTATTACAAGCATTTCCGCAGCCTAAGCATAAGAAATGCCTTCGTAGACTCTACGAAGGCATGACACTTCCGGTATAACCCGAACTTATATCATAACACCTCGGCAGGACATTAAGCTGTTTGGGATGTTCCCATCGGCACCTGCTGTCTACGGTCTATATATTCGTTTGTTAAACTAACGACCTCAGTAATATTATCACGTTCGACATAAGATGTCAACCGTAGAATAACTTATCTGAAGGATTGAAGGTTCACGCGAACGCTCGGGCCCATTGTGGAGGAAATTGCAACGCTTTTCAGGTATACACCTTTAGCAGCGGCAGGTTTCGCTCTGAGCAGTGCGTCGATCAGCGCTTTGAAGTTCTCGGAGAGCTTGTCAGCGTCGAAAGATACTTTGCCGAGTGGAGCATGAATTTGTCCTGCTTTATCCAGGCGATATTCGATTTTACCAGCTTTGATCTCTTGAACAGCTTTGGTAACGTCGAAAGTTACGGTACCTGCTTTAGGGTTAGGCATAAGGCCTTTACCACCGAGCAGACGTCCGAGCTTACCAACTTCACTCATCATGTCAGGAGTAGCTACGCAAACATCGAATTCGAACCAACCTTGCTGGATTTTGTTGATCATATCCTGATCGCCTACAAAATCAGCGCCAGCTGCTTCTGCTTCTTTAGCTTTGTCGCCTTTCGCGAATACGAGGACGCGCTTAGTTTTACCAGTACCGTGCGGAAGTACAACTACGCCGCGGACAGCCTGGTCCTGTTTTCTTGGGTCAACGCCAAGACGAACAGCAATATCAACTGTTTCATCAAATTTCGCCGGAGCTGTTTTCTTAACAAGCTCAATCGCTTCAGCCGGCTCATAAAGTGCATCGGCAGTAACCTGCTTAGCCACTTCGTTATATTTCTTACCGTGTTTAGCCATTTGTATTCCTCCTCTGTGGTCGTAACGGATTGCCCTCCCACTGTTTTGCGGCTTCCAGGAGAAGCCTACGAATCGAATTAGTCTTCGATCGTGATGCCCATGCTGCGAGCAGTACCTTCAACCATAAGCATTGCAGCCTCTACGGTTGCAGCGTTAAGGTCAGGCATTTTCGTTTCAGCGATTTCGCGAACTTTCGCACGCTTAACCGTTGCAACTTTCTTCTTGTTCGGTTCGCCGGAACCTTTTTCGACGCCAGCTGCGATACGAAGAAGTACGGCTGCCGGAGGCGTTTTCGTTTCGAATGTGAACGAACGGTCCTCGAATACAGTGATAACAACCGGAATGATCAGACCTGCTTGATCAGCAGTCTTAGCATTGAACTCCTTACAGAAAGCCATGATGTTCACGCCAGCTTGACCCAAAGCAGGACCGATTGGCGGAGCAGGATTCGCTTTCCCTGCAGGAACCTGCAGTTTCACCATTTTAATTACCTTTTTTGCCATGTGTGATGACACCTCCTTGCACGTAGTGTGGTTCGACGGGATCATTTCCCTCCCACCAGCAAAAGCCCATCCGCGAAAGAAACAGATCTGGCTAAGCTTTTCTTAAGGAACCAGCCAGAATCAGCAACCTGATTCCGCAAGAGAAACTTCCTCAATAGAGGGATTTGAATCGATGTAGTCTACAGTTTCTCCACCTGATGGAACTCAAGCTCCAGCGGAGTCTCTCGACCAAACATGTTGACATGAACCTTGAGCTTGCTCTTGTCTGCAATAATTTCTTCGACAGTGCCGACGAAATTCGCAAAAGGACCTACCTTCACGCGAACCGTTTCCTTCAGATCGAAATCGATCTTCGGTTTCGGTTCTTCCATTCCCATATGCTTCAGAATAGATTCGACTTCTTCCGGAAGCAACGGAGTCGGTTTAGAGCCGGAACCCGTCGAGCCTACAAAGCCGGTTACGCCAGGAGTGTTGCGAACAACATACCAGGAATCGTCGGTTTGAATCATCTCTACGAGCACGTATCCGGGATAAACTTTACGCATGACGGTTTTCTTCTTGCCGTCTTTGTTTACCAGCTCTTCCTCCATGGGTACGAGTACGCGGAAGATCTTGTCCGCCATATCCATAGATTCAACGCGCTTCTCCAAATTAGCTTTGACTTTGTTCTCGTAACCTGAATAGGTATGAACGACATACCATCTTTTTTCCATATTTGCCACCTAGTTCCTGAATTTATTTGAAGACAAGCCGCAGCAACTCAGAGATCCCCAGGTCGAGCAAGAAAAAATAGACAGTCACGAAAGCCACCGTCACAAGGGTAACGGTCGTATAGCTGATCATTTCCTTGCGTGTTGGCCACTTGACCTTCTTCAGTTCGCTCCAGCTTTCACCAAAAAACGAGAACGAGGAGCCGAAACCCTGCTTCATTTTAGCTAAGAAAGCCACGCACTACACCTCCACAGACTATCTGGTTTCGCGATGAGCGGTATGTTCATTGCAATATTTGCAGAATTTCTTGAACTCCATACGGTCTGGATGGTTACGCTTGTTCTTGTTGGAAGTATAGTTCCGTTGCTTGCAGTTCGTGCAAGCTAGCGTCATAACAACTCGCATGTGTTACACCTCCCGTATCAGGATATACCCATTTTTGCGCACAAAAAAAAAGCGATAGGGCTACCTGCAATACTTTAACATAACCGGTATGGGGTGTCAAGGATAACATCCTGCCCCGCGCACAGCAAAAAACCCTTTCTCGACCCGGGTTCTCTTCTCATTATCGACCAGCCGACATTCCCTTAAACGTGCTTTATTTCCAGTATCCGCCGGCGACAAAAATAAAAACACCCATTCACCGAAAGGGTGCCTCATCTATAAATCGCGTACTTCCAAGTAACGCTCCAACTTACGTTTGACCCGCTGCAGCGCGTTGTCGATCGACTTCACGTGACGGTCCAGATCCACCGCAATTTCCTGATAAGATCTTCCATCCAAATAGAGCATAAGCACACGGCGTTCCAGATCGCTCAGAATCTCGCCCATCTTGTCTTCGAGTCCGCTGAATTCTTCCTGATTGATAATCAGTTCTTCAGGGTCCGTAACCTTCGAGCCGCAAATAACGTCCAGCAGCGTGCGGTCCGAATCCTCGTCGTAGATAGGCTTGTCCAGCGAAACGTAAGAGTTAAGCGGGATATGCTTCTGGCGGGTCGCCGTTTTAATAGCCGTAATGATCTGCCGCGTAATGCACAACTCTGCAAACGCTTTGAATGACGATAGCTTGTCTCCACGGAAATCACGAATCGATTTATATAAACCGATCATGCCTTCTTGCACGATATCTTCGCGGTCAGCGCCGATGAGAAAATACGAACGGGCTTTAGCGCGAACAAAATTGCGATACTTGTTGATCAGATACTCCAGCGCGTCGCTGTTGCCGCAATGGACAGCGTCGACGATGTCTTCGTCAGTCTTGAGATCGTAATCGGTCATTCTAAGCTCTTTGAGGTCGACACTCACCAACAATCCCTCCGGCCTGCAAAACTACCAAGTTTGCTAAAAAGGATAGGATAAGTATACATTATGTAATCTTACATCGTCAATGCAAACGGACATTCTTTTTCCAGACTTTTTCAAAAGTGTCTGATGTTACTTCCCCCGACGCCATTTCTCGAAGATCTCCCGCATTTCCTCATTCAGCTTACTGTCAAAGGTGTTTCGGCCGCTCTCGGCCTCTTCCCGGATACGTTTTCGGACCTCCGTGCGGCTCTGTTTAATTTTGACGAAAAGTTCGGAAGCCGGAAGACGGAGCGCGCCTTTGCCGAATATCACATGCTGCTCGGTCATATCGGAGGTCGCCACGTAAATCTGACGACGCCGGCCGGTCAGTTGAGTAACGAGACGTTCGATCAGTTCGTCGGCCGTTTCCTTCTCTTTCGTATACAAAACGCTGAGTCTGCTCTGCACGTAAGTTTTGCCCAGTCCCGGGACCTGATACGCGTCAAAAACCAGATAAACCTTCACGCCGGAGAAAGACTGGTATTCCGCCAATATGGTGATGAGCCTGTCTCTCGCCTCTTCCAGACTGCGGTCGCGCAGCTGCTTCAGCTCGGGCCAGGCCCCGATAATATTGTAGCCGTCCACAATCAGGAATTCTTTCATACGAGGTTATCCCGTAGTACGTTGTCTGACTACCTCGTACATCAATACTCCCGCGGCTACGGATGCATTGAGCGAATTCACCCGTCCATGCATCGGCAGCTTCACGAGAAAATCGCACGATTCTTTGATGAGGCGACCGACTCCGCGGCCTTCGTTGCCGATGACCAGAGCCAGCGGCATTTTAAAATTGCTGCGGTATACGTCGTCAGCCGCAGTCACGTCCGTGCCCGCTACCCAGACACCGCGTTCTTTCAGATCGGCGATGGTCTGGGAAATATTCGTCACGCGGGCTACGGGCACATACTCCACCGCTCCCGCCGATGTCTTCGAGACGGTTGCGGTTAAGCCGACGGAGCGCCGCTTGGGGATGATGACGCCGTGCACGCCGGTGCAGTCCGCTGTACGGAGAATGGATCCGAGATTATGCGGATCTTCGATCTCGTCGAGGATCAGAATGAACGGATCCTCTCCTTTGCGCTCGGCGCGCGCCAGGATGTCATCCACGCTGGCGTAATCGTATGCCGCCACCTGGGCAACGACGCCTTGGTGCTGCAAATCCGGAGCAAGCTGATCGAGCTTGCGCTTGTCGGCTGTCTGCACGATGACGCCAAGCTTCTTGGCTTCCGCGGCAACGGGCTGGGCCAGTTGCTTCTGGGCGGACTCGCTCAGCCATATTTTATGAATGGTGCGGCCGGAGCGCAATGCTTCAAGCACCGAGTGTTTACCGCCGATGTATTCTTCCATGGTCGTGCCTCCTATAATGATTCTGCTTAAAGTTTGTGTGCATCGGACGGCGCTTCCGGATCTGCTCCGGCTGCCTCCGGCCCTCCGGAGACGTCGGATTGTACCCTTCCGGTGCCGGTGTCCGTATCGCCGGGTTGATTCGAAGCTGTGCCCGCTTCGGACTCCGAAGCCGGCAAAGCCGCAATTTTTTCCGGCGCCAGCGAGGCTTCCATGATATAGTTCAGGCGTTCATACGCCTGCTTATAGTACAAATAGCCGATCAGGGATTCGAATGCGGTGCTGTGCCGGTATTCCAGCACATCCGCATTTTTGGCCGTCGAGCCGGATTTGGCGTTGCGCCCGCGTTTGACGATGCCCGCTTCTTCCTCCGTAAGGAGAGGCATCAGCGCCTGCAGCGCTTTCGATTGCGCTTTGGCCGATACGTAGCGCGTAGCCGCGCGGTGCAGATGATTCGGCCGCTGGCTGGGCATGGAGATGACGTACTGGCGGATAAACATTTCATAGACGGCATCCCCGATGTAAGCAAGGACCAGCGGGTTGAGAAGTTCCGGCTTTTGGGAAGGCGGGTACCGGAACAGCTGCGGGTTCAGCTTATCGGAAAGATTCATTTCCGGCGCCAACGGATACCCTGCGGTGTATCTTCGAGATAGATGCCCTTCTCAGTAAGCAGGTCGCGGATTTCATCGGCGCGCGCCCAGTTTTTCGCCCGTCTCGCTTCATTGCGTTCTTCAATCAGTCCCTCGATTTCCTCATCCAGCAGCTCTTCCTCTTCTCTTGCCAAGATGCCGAGTACGGAATCGAAATTGCGGAAGCGTCCCATAATCAGTCTGAGTGTTGCCGCGGATACCCGCTCCTGCTGCAGCACACGGTTGGCCTCCGTGACGAGATCGAAAACAGCGGTTATCGCATCGGGAGTATTGAAATCGTCGTCCATTTTCGAAATAAACTGGGCTTCGATTTCTTTCACGCGCGCCTCTACCTGATCGTCCAGCGCATCTTCTTGAGCGATGCCGAGACGGTGCTTCAGGTTGGTCACACAATTCTGGATACGGTCCAATCCGTTGCCGGCTTGCGTTAACCCGTCTTCGCTGAAATTAAGAGGATTCCGGTAATGGGAGGACAGCATGAAAAAGCGGAGCGTCTCCGGCTTGATCTTTTTGGCGATCTCTCTGATCAGCACCCCGTTGCCGAGGGATTTGGACATTTTTTCGTTATCGATATTGAGGAATTCGTTATGGAGCCAGTATTTCGCCATCGGCTTGCCCGTAATGGCTTCCGTCTGGGCAATTTCGCACTCATGGTGCGGGAACGTGAGGTCTACGCCGCCGCCGTGAATATCGATCGACTCTCCCAGGTACTTGTGTACGAGAGCGGAGCATTCGATGTGCCAGCCCGGACGCCCGTTGCCCCACGGACTGGACCAGAACACCTCGCCCGGTTTCGCCGCTTTCCAAAGGACGAAATCCTGCGGATTTTCCTTGCGCTCATCCACTTCGATGCGGATACCGTATTGAAGCTCATCCAGATTCTGATGAGACAGTTTTCCGTATTCCTTAAAGCGGGAGGTCCGGTAGTACACGTCTCCGCCATTCTCGTAAGCGAAGCCCTGCTGCACCAGCGAATTAATGAAGGTGATGATGATCTCCATGTTGTCCGTTACCCGGGGATGAATCGTGGCCGGCTCGATACGGAGGGTTTTCATATCTTCCATATAGGCGGCGATAAAACGGTCGGCCAGCTCCTGGACGGTCTCTCCCGTTTCTTCCGCTTTGCGGATCAGCTTATCGTCCACATCCGTAAAGTTCACCACGTAGGTCACTTCGTAACCGACATAGGTTAAATAGCGGCGGACGACATCGAAGAAAATCGCCGGGCGTCCGTTGCCGATATGAATATAGTTATATACGGTCGGGCCGCACACGTACATTTTCACCTTGCCCGGTTCAAGAGGTTTGAATTCTTCTTTTTCTCTTGTCATCGTATTAAACATTCTGAGTGTCATGCTCCCTAACGCCTCCATTCTTGATCTTCTCTTCTTCTAATTGTTCCCTTAATTCGTCGATTTGCACCTGTAAAGTGCGGCAAAGATCAAGTACCGGATCGGGCACGTTGCCGTGATCCAGCCGGTTGACCCGGATTCCGTCCCTTTTTACAATCTTTCCGGGAATGCCCACTACCGTAGAGTTTGCGGGAACTTCCTTAAGCACGACCGCATTGGCCCCGATCATCGCATTGTCTCCCACTTTGAAGGAGCCCAGTATCTTGGCCCCCGAGGAGATAACCACCTTGCTGCCGATCGTCGGATGCCGCTTGCCTTTCTCTTTACCCGTTCCGCCGAGGGTGACTCCCTGATAAAGAATAACGTCATTGCCGATTTCACACGTTTCGCCAATCACTACCCCCATCCCGTGATCAATAAACAGCCTTTCGCCGATTGTCGCTCCCGGGTGGATTTCTATGCCAGTCATAAAACGGCTGAACTGCGAAATGATACGTGCCGCCGCAAACAGCTTGCGGGTATACAACCAGTGAGCAATCCGATGCGCCCAAATGGCATGGAGCCCGGAATAAGTAAACACAACCTCGAACCAGCTTCGGGCGGCAGGATCATTGTCGAAGACGGCTTTTATATCAGAACGTATGGTTTTCCACAAGGTTCATCACCTTCTTATTCGTTTCTGGGATGTTTAGCTCCTACCAACTGCTCCTGGTAAAAATTAAAAAGCCTCCGCAGCCGTAAGGCTGCAGAGGCGTATAATCGCGGTTCCACTCTGCTTGGTGACTGTGAAGTCTCCCAACTCTGCGTTGTTAACGGGTACGACCCGACTGAACCTACAGATGGACAACCATCATTCGGCGCAGCAGCTCACAGGTGCATTTCCTCATAAAGGGATCGGATAACTTTCAGCCCAGCGGGGTTGCCGCTCGGTTATCCTCTCTGGAGATTCCGTCTTATGGGTACTCTCCTGTTCGGCGCTGTTCATAATCGTATAAAGTTGGTATCAGTATAGCTCAAAAGAGACAGCTTTACAATAAGGCGCGAAGCCGTTCCTGTACTTTTTCGCGGCCTAACAGATGGATGGTCATGTTCAGGTCTCTTCCGTGCATCTGTCCTGTCAAAGCTACGCGGATGGACATAAAGAGCTGTTTGCCCTTATAGCCGGTTTCCGCCTGCACGGCTTTAAGCAGCTTCTGCACATTTTCCGGCGCCAGGCTATCGGCCGATTCCACCTGTTTCAAGAAGCTTTGCACCACGGCCGGCACATGCTCTTCGGCAAGCAGCGCGGCCGCTTCATCGTCGAAAGCCAGCTTTTCGCGGAAAAACAGCTCGGCGAGATCTACGATCTCCGCAGCGTAACGAAGCTGTTCCTGATACAAGCCGACGAGTTCGGTCGCCCAGCGCTGCTGGTCCTCCGAGAGTTCCGCCGGTATAAGCCCCGCTTTTTGAAGGTGAGGAACAGCCAGTCCGGCGATTCTTTCAAGAGGCGCTTGTTTGATGTAATGATTGTTCATCCAGTTGAGCTTGTCCATATCGAAGACGGCCGGGCTTTTGGAAACACGGTCCAGATCGAATTGCTCTACAAGCTCTTCCAGCGTGAACATCTCCACTTCCCCTCCGGGAGACCAGCCCAGCAAAGCGATGAAATTCACGACCGCTTCCGGCAGGTAACCCAATTCGCTGTACTGCTGTACGAATTGAATGATGGACTCGTCGCGCTTGCTCATTTTTTTGCGGTCCGGGTTGAGGATCAAGGAAAGATGCGCAAAATCCGGTACCGGCAGGCCGAGCGCCTCATACAGCATGATCTGGCGCGGCGTATTCGTCAGATGTTCCTCGCCCCGGATGACGAGGGAGATTTTCATCAAGTGGTCGTCCAGTATAACGGCAAAGTTGTAGGTCGGAATTCCGTCCGGACGGACGATGATAAAGTCGCCGATTCCGTTCGTTTCGAATTCGACCTCTTCGCGCACTTTATCTTTAAATGCGATAATCTTATCCTTCGGTACGTGGAACCGGATAGAAGGCTTACGTCCTTCCGCTTCGAACTCCGCCTTCTGTTCGGCGGTCAGGTGGCGGCATCTTCCCGAATACTGCGGAGTTTCTCCGCGCGCTTCCTGCTCTTCCCGTTCGCGCTCGAGCTCCTGCTCGGTGCAGTAGCAGTGATACGCGTTCCGCTCGTTCAGCAGTTGATCGATAAACGGCTGGTACAGGCCCAGACGTTCCATCTGACGGTAAGGAGCGTACGGGCCCCCGATGTCGACGGATTCGTCCCACTTCAGCCCCAGCCAGCTTAAGCCGTCGAGCTGATTCTGTACGCCGGACTCGACATGGCGGGTCTGGTCTGTATCTTCGAAGCGGACCACGAATTGGCCGCCGTTTTTACGGGCAAGCAAATAATCGAATAAAGCGGTACGGGCTCCACCGATATGAAGATGTCCGGTCGGACTCGGTGCGTAACGTACGCGGAGTGGGGTACTCATGGTATTAGCCTCTCTTCCGTTTTTCCCTTACGGGATCCTTTGAAATAATAATTTATGATAGCACACCTTTTATCAAACAAACAACCGATTGCGCCGCGATTCCTTCACCTCTTCCGGTAAAGCCGAGCTGCTCCGTAGTGGTCGCTTTCACGTTCACCTGCTCCAGTTCCGCGTCCAGCGCCCGGGCAATAATTTCCGCCATTTGCGGAATATACGGAGCCATCTTAGGCTTCTGCGCGATAATCGTGGAATCGACGTTGCCGAGCCGGTAACCGCGTTCTCTGGCCAGGGACCAGACCCGCTTCAACAGCACCAGGCTGTCCGCATCCTTGAATTCGGCAGCCGTATCCGGGAAATGCTTGCCGATATCGCCCAAACCCAGCGCCCCCAGTATGGCGTCGGTAATGGCATGAAGCAGTACATCCGCATCCGAATGCCCCAACAATCCCTTTTCATAAGGAATCGTAACGCCTCCGATAATACATAGGCGGCCCTCCGCCAACTGATGCACATCAAATCCTTGTCCTACTCGAATCATCCGTCTATTCTCCTCTCCTGTTGCCTAACAACCATTCCGCCCATGGCAGATCTTCGGGGGTGGTGATTTTGATATTGGCATAATCCCCTTCTACGACATGCACCGTATGCCCAGCCCGTTCGACGAGCATGGCATCGTCTGTGCCAAGGAATCCGTCGCGGACTGCCTCCTCATGCGCTTCTTTTAAAAGAGAAAACCGAAAAGCCTGCGGCGTTTGGATCGCCCACAAGCTTTTACGGTCGGGTGTGGACATGATCTGGCCATCCTCACTCACGACCTTGATCGTGTCTTTAACGGGAACGGCCAGCACGGCCGCACCCGTATCTATGGCTTTGTCCAGACAGGCGACTACCTGCTCCTCGGTAACAAGCGGGCGGACGCCGTCATGGACAAGTACCCACTGCGTGTCCGCGCCGAGCGCCTCCAGTCCGGACCGGACGGAGTCCTGCCGTTCTGCCCCGCCGGCTATAACCCGGCTGACTTTATGCAGCCCGTAGCGAGCGGCATACGATTCGCAGCGCGGGACGTCCTCTTCCCCGGTCACCAGCACGACGGAGTCGATGCGGGCAATCTTCTCGAAGAGTTCCAGCGTATGTACCAAAATCGGCTTACCCGCCAGCTCCAGATATTGTTTACTTTCCGCCGTCCGCATTCGTGAACCTCTGCCTGCCGCAACGACGATGACGCCGACTTTATTCACCTGCATACCTCCGGTTACCACCGGGTTTTGCTGCTGCAGCTTTCTTCTTCTGCTTTAACGCGCCAAGCTGCAGCCCCAGCGAAATACTCTCCCTATGATAACCCTTTATTGCGCTTTTTCCAAGAGCTTCGGCTTCGCGAAGATCATTCTTCCAGCTGACGTTTGAAGGACACTTGTAACCATTACCTCAAGCAGGGAACCGATAAAGTCCCGTCCGCCTTCCACGACGATCATGGTTCCGTCATCCAGATACGCTACCCCTTGTCCATGCTCTTTACCGTCCTTGATGACCTGAACCAGAATCTCTTCGCCGGGGAGGACAACCGGTTTTACGGCATTCGCCAGATCATTGATGTTCAGAACGGACACGCCCTGGAGCTCACAAACCTTGTTCAAGTTATAATCGTTGGTGATCACTTTACCTTGAAGCACTTTGGCGAGCCGGATAAGCTTGCTGTCCACCTCGGAAATTTCCTCGAAGTCGCCTTCATAGATAAGAACTTTCACGTCAAGTTCCTTCTGAATCTTATTTAAAATATCCAATCCGCGCCTGCCGCGATTACGTTTGAGCAAATCGGAAGAATCCGCGATATGCTGAAGCTCCTCAAGGACAAATTCCGGAATAACCAGCGTCCCTTCAATAAATCCGGTTTTGCAAATGTCCGCAATCCGTCCGTCTATGATCACGCTCGTATCGAGAATCTTGTGCTCCTCCGGCATTTTTCCTTTGCCGCTTCCGCCGTCTTTTCGGCTGCTCAGAAGTTCGAAAATTTCCTCGCTCTTACCATAGCCGATCCGGCCGCCCATGACGGCCAGAAGAACGGTAGCCATACCCGCCAATACCACATGAACCCGTTCAAGCGCCGGGAATACCAGCACGGCTGCAAGCAGCCCCACGATCGTACCGAATGCGGCCGGAAGAAGGTCGGAAGCGGGCATTTGCGATAAGCTATTTTCTCCGCGCTGCACCAGTCTTAAAATAAGGCCCATGCCTATCCATGACACGATAAACATCCCGACAAATCCCGCTCCAGCTGCCGTGTAATCCGCAACCGCTCCACCGTTGATTCCCGATAATTGAATAATGGCATCACTCCACCCGTAACCGAGCGCACCACCTAAGACGGCAATAATCCATTGAATCCATTTCATCTTACGGATTCACCTCCATCATCCAAAGTAAGAGGATCCTCTCCCCTGTTACAAGTATGTTCCAAATGTTGGATGTATAAACACAGGGAAGGTGTCAGATTGCCTCGCTAACCTAATTTCTATATAATGAGATGGAGACGAAACTAAAATGAGGTGCATGAGATGAATGCCCTGTCCCTGAAAGATTTCCAGGAACAAGTTGGTGAGCTGCTGCTTCGCCACCGCAGCCTGCTTGATGTATTGTCCAAATTCCAACAATCCAATGCCGGTGTGAACCGCTCTGTCATCAAATCGATTACCGAATGCGGCTGCGTTGAAGTCAATGCCAAGAAACAGGAGTATTCTCCCGAAATGACATTGGATCAGGCTAAAATCGAGCTGCAAACCCATTTGGAAGGCCAGTTGTGCGAACACTGCATGGAGGCGATTTCCACTGAAATCGGTAAGCACCTTTTTTATCTTTCCGCTCTGAGCAATCTACTTGATGTGAACTTGGAAAAAGTGCTCGAAGACGAATCGAAAAAATGCTCGACACTCGGATTTTTCAATATGTCTTAGTATAGAAGAAAAAAAGCATGTATTCTCCTCCGCAGCCCGGATGAAAATAGATGCTTTTTTTGTTCACTGCGATACTGATTCAGCGGCAAAAAAAGAAACAGGAAGCTTATGCTCCCTGCTCTTTTTTATAGATGAGTTTTTGAATTCGCCAGATCTTCGGACGTTTCCATGCCTTTGCGCTTTCTGCGGCGAAGAACGAAGAGGCGATCAACGTTTTTTTTTAAGCCATAGAGCGCATAGATCACAAGCGGTATGAAAATCATTTTGGAAATGAACGATGGTTTGCTGATTCCGATAATAACGGCGATGATCACAATGATCGGTGTAATCCAGATAGCGGCCTTGGGAATGCCCGTTTTCTTAAAGTTCGGATATTTGACGTTACTCACCATCAGATAGGAAAGCAGCACTGTGCTGACCAGTAGAACATAGACATTAAGCTCGTTGTGGAACAATGCCAGCGTTGCAAGTATGCCGCCTGCTGCCGGAATAGGTAAGCCGATAAAGTAACCCGGTGTACCTGCCACCACATTAAACCGTGCCAATCGAAGAGCGCCGCAAATCGGGAATATTGCCGTTACGACCCAAGCTGCCGCGGCCGGGCGGATATCGCCGAATGCGACAACGTACATAATGAATGCCGGTGCTACACCGAACGAAATGACATCCGACAACGAATCCAGTTCTTTACCAAACTCACTCTGTGCGTTGAGCGCACGAGCAACTCGTCCATCCAGACCGTCGAGCAGCATAGCCACAATGACAAGTACGGCCGCCGTATCCGGTCTTTCGTTAAATACGAGAATAATGGCCAGAACGCCTAAAAACAGATTCCCAACAGTAAACAAGCTAGGAAGCGATTTGGTTATCATATTAGTTTAGTCCACCTCTAAATATACTGTACCCCATTAAAACAACGTGATCCAACCCATATTTATACTTTATGATTGTATGCAATTTAAATATGCCTGTCAATTAATACTTGCTCCTGAATTCTGCGCAGCCCTTCTTTGATCGCTCTCGCCCGGACCTCTCCGATTCCGTCTACCTCATCCAGCTCTTCGATTGTCGCCACCGTGATATGAGGCAAGCGACCGAATTTTTCCACCAAATTACTGATAATGATGGAAGGAAGCCGCGGAATTTTGTTGAGTACCCGGAACCCTCTCGGAGAAACAAGTTCCTCCGATACGGCGTTGGTGTGCGGATAGCCGAGCAACCGGATAATGTGATGCGGATCGAGCAATTCTTCGGAAGAGAGACGCTTGAGTCCCAGCAAAATATCTTTGATCTTCTCTTCGCTGAGTTCCCGGACATAATCCTTCAGAAGCAGACGCACTTCCAGCTCCGTATTACCGACCAGTTCTTCTAGCTGCATGGAAATCAGGCGTCCTTCGGTTCCAAGCTCCGTGATGTATCTGTTGAGCTCGTTCTTAATACGCAGCACCATTTCTACCCGCTGAATGGCATTGGTGACATCATGCAGAGTCACAAGCTCTTCGAACTCGGAAGCGCCCAGATTGATCAAGGACTGATCCAGTTCCGTCTTGTATCGTTCCATCGTCTGAATCGCCTGATTCGCCTTGGTCAGGATGACCCCGATATCTTTGAGTGAATACCGCAGGTTTCCTTGATACAAGGTAATAATGTTCCGACGCTGGGAAATAGACACAACCAGTTTATTCGTCTGCTTGGCAACTCGCTCGGCCGTACGATGCCGGATTCCCGTCTCGGTCGATGGAATCGAAGAGTTCGGAATCAATTGGGTATTCGCATATAAAATTTTCTTGGCATCTTCATTTAGAATAATGGCTCCGTCCATTTTGGCCAATTCATACAAATAGTTTGGCGTAAAATCGCAGTCGATGGAAAATCCGCCGTCCACGATTTCCATGACTTCCGGAGTACATCCGACGACAATCAGGGCTCCCGTCTTGGCACGAAGCACGTTCTCGAGCCCATCGCGGAAAGGCGTACCCGGAGCGACCAGCTGGAGCAGTTGGCTCATGACGTCTCGTTTAGTTTCTTCTTTGCTCATGTTAATCCTCCTGAAGCATTTCCGTTCTGTTAGCCGAGCGTGTTCCGCTATGCCTTGTTTTCAATAGATCTGTCTTGCAGAGCCGAACTAGTCAGGCCGCACAGACTTTTAGACTAGTCCAATGCCGCTTTTAAAGCTTCGGACACCGTACTTACGCCGACCACTTCGATGCCCTTTGGAGGCGTCCAGCCCTTGAGGCTTTTCTCAGGCATGATGACGCGCCGGAAACCGAGCTTCTGCGCTTCCTTGACCCGCTGGTCGATACGCGATACGCCGCGGACCTCTCCCGTGAGCCCGATCTCGCCGAACACGGCGTCGTAAGCCTGCGTCGGCTGCTCTTTGAAGCTGGAGGCGATGCTTATCGCCACGGCCAAATCGACGGCCGGCTCATCGAGTTTGACTCCGCCGGCTACGTTCAAGTAAGCGTCCTGACTCTGAAGGAACAGGCCGACCCGTTTCTCCAAGACCGCCATAATGAGCGACAGCCGGTTATGGTCGATTCCCGTAGCCATTCTTCGCGGAGACGGGAAATTGGTTGACGAGACAAGCGCCTGTATCTCAACCAGGACCGGTCTCGTTCCTTCCATGCTGGCGACGACTGTCGACCCGGCTACGCCAAGCGGACGCTCGGACAGGAAAAGCTCCGACGGATTGCTCACTTCGGCCAGCCCGGTTTCCCGCATTTCGAAGATGCCGATTTCGTTCGTTGAACCGAACCGGTTTTTAACCGCACGCAAAACGCGGTAGGTGTGATGCCGTTCCCCTTCAAAATAAAGCACACAGTCCACCATGTGTTCGAGCAGGCGCGGTCCTGCAATGGCGCCTTCCTTGGTTACATGGCCGACAAGAACCGTCGCTATATTCTTAAGCTTAGCTATGCGCATGAAATGGCTTGTGCATTCACGTACTTGGGAAACGGTTCCCGGGGCGGAGGATACGCTTGGATGGTAGACGGTCTGAATGGAGTCGATGACCAGAAAATCCGGCTGGACTTCCTGGATCGCCTCTTCAACCACTTCCATATTCGTTTCGCAGAGCACGTATAGATTCGGCGAAACGGCATCCAGCCGGTCCGCGCGAAGCTTCGTCTGACGAATCGATTCCTCGCCTGAGATGTACAGAACCTTCCGCCCCTCTTTGGTCAGCGAGTGCGAGGTTTGCAGGAGCAGCGTTGATTTCCCTATACCGGGATCTCCCCCGACCAGTATGAGCGAACCGGGGACGAACCCGCCGCCCAAAACGCGGTTGAGCTCGCCATTATCCGTAAGCACACGCTGCTCTACGCTGCTTTCTATGTTTATGATCGGAGTCGGTTTTTCTTTCGTCCGCAGAAAAGAAGAATTCATTCCCTGCGTCTTGACAACCGTCTCTACTTCTTCGGCAAAACTGTTCCACGCTCCGCAGCCGGGACATTTGCCGAGCCACTTCGGGGTTTCATACCCGCACTGCTGGCAGATGAATTTCGTTTTTGTTTTACTCATGGCGCGAAGTTCCCCTTCTGTTTCTACGCGCAAAACGGGCAAACCGTTCCAGCGTCATTCAAAGTTTACCATTTTTGCGAATGCTATGAAAGTACTTGGCAAAAGAAAAAGCATTTTGCGGTACAGCTGCGCACCGCAAAATGCTTGATTTTATACCTTACTTGGTTTGCGTCATCGCTTCTTCGTTCCGAAGTACAACAAGTTCGCCGTCTTTTTCGTCTATAGTAAGGGAGTCGCCCTTGGAAATGCTTCCTTTAAGAAGTTCTTCGGAAAGACGGTCCTCAATGTGTTTCTGGATCGCCCTGCGAAGCGGCCTTGCTCCATAGCTTGGATCAAAGCCTTCCTTAGCCAGGAAGTTCTTCGCGTTATCGGTGAGGATAAAGTCGACTTCCTGTTCTTTCAGGCGTTTGCGGAGCTCATCGGCCATGAGGCTGACGATTTCAGCAATATGCTTCTCGTCGAGAGAGTGGAAGACGATAATTTCGTCGATCCGGTTCAAGAACTCCGGACGGAAACTTTTCTTCAGCTCGTTCATGACTTTGTCCTTCATGTTGTTATAATCTTTGCCGGAATCTTGGACAGCCGTAAAGCCGAGCGTCGAATTTTTCTTAATCGTATCGGCGCCCACATTGGACGTCATGATGATCAAGGTGTTGCGGAAGTCAACGGTACGGCCTTTGGAATCGGTAAGGCGTCCATCTTCCAGCACTTGCAGAAGGATATTGAACACTTCCGGATGTGCTTTCTCGATTTCATCAAGCAGGACAACGGAGTAAGGCTTGCGGCGTACTTTTTCAGTCAATTGGCCGCCTTCTTCGTAGCCTACATATCCCGGAGGCGCTCCTACGAGACGGGACGTGGAGTGTTTCTCCATATATTCGGACATATCAATGCGGATAACGGCATTTTCGTCTCCGAACAGGGATTCCGCCAAAGCACGGGCAAGCTCGGTTTTACCTACACCGGTCGGACCTAAGAAGATAAAGGAGCCCATCGGACGCTTCGGATCTTTCAGACCCGCTCTTGCACGGCGGATTGCGCGGCTGACTGCTTTAACCGCTTCTTCCTGGCCGATCACACGGTTGTGAAGGATATCTTCCATTTTAAGAAGACGCTCGGTTTCCTCTTCAGCCAGTTTGCGTACCGGAATTCCGGTCCAGCTTGCAACCACCTGGGCGATGTCGTCCGGAGTCACCTCCGTGTCCATGCGTCCCTGTTTCTCTTTCCAATCGTTCTTCGTGCTGTCGAGTTCTTCGCGCAGCTTTTGCTCGGTATCACGCAAAGACGCAGCTTTCTCGAACTCTTGGCTTTGAACAGCCGCGTCTTTCTCCTTGCGGATGTTTTCGAGCTTTTGCTCCAACTCTTTCAAGCTAGGCGGTACCGTGTAAGAGTGAAGCCTTACTTTCGAGCTTGCTTCATCGATCAAGTCGATCGCTTTATCAGGCAGGAAACGATCGGGGATATAGCGATCCGACAGCTTGACTGCTTCCTCGATAGCTTCATCGGTGATTTTCACCCGGTGATGCGCCTCATAACGATCACGCAGTCCGTGAAGGATTTGGATCGCTTCTTCCGGAGTCGGCTGATCCACCGTAATCGGCTGGAAGCGGCGCTCCAGAGCGGCATCCTTCTCGATGTATTTGCGGTACTCATCCAGAGTAGTGGCCCCGATGCACTGCAGTTCGCCGCGAGCCAAAGCCGGCTTCAGAATGTTGGAGGCATCAATCGCGCCCTCTGCACCGCCGGCGCCGATCAAGGTATGCAGCTCATCGATGAAGAGAATGATGTTCCCCGCCTGGCGGATCTCATCCATGATCTTCTTCAGACGATCTTCAAATTCACCGCGGTATTTGGTGCCTGCCACGACAGAACCCATATCGAGCGTCATGACACGCTTATCTTTTAACGTTTCCGGAATTTCATTGTTGATGATCTTTTGAGCGAGACCTTCGGCGATAGCCGTTTTACCTACACCCGGCTCCCCGATCAGAACCGGGTTGTTTTTGGTGCGGCGGCTGAGAACCTGAATAACACGCTCGATTTCTTTGGAACGTCCGATTACCGGATCGAGGTTGCCTTCTTTGGCGATAGCCGTCAGATCTCTCGCGAGACTGTCCAGCGTAGGCGTGTTGACGTTGTTGCCGCTGCCGTGATTGCTCGAAACGACCTCGCTGCTTCCGAGAAGCTGCAGGACTTGCTGGCGGGCTTTGTTCAAGGAAATGCCCAGATTGTTCAGCACGCGTGCCGCAACCCCTTCTCCCTCGCGAATCAGACCGAGCAGGATATGCTCCGTACCTACGTACGTATGGCCAAGCTTTCTGGCTTCGTCCATCGAAAGTTCAATGACCTTTTTGGCACGCGGTGTGTAAGCGATATTGGAGGGCTGCTCTTGTCCGCGGCCGATTAATGATTCGACCTCATCTTGAATTTTTTCAAGTCCGAGTCCGAGAGCCACCAGCGCTTTGGCCGCAATGCCTTCGCCTTCGCGAATAAGGCCCAGCAAGATATGCTCTGTACCTATATTGTTGTGACCCAAGCGTACTGCTTCTTCCTGTGCAAGGGAAAGAACTTTCTGTGCACGTTCCGTAAATCTTCCAAACATCATACTTAGCACCTCCATTGTAATTTCGAACGAAAGTCGTATAGTACCATTAAACGTTATGACACGGCTTGAATCTTTCCCTGATGATTTGGGCACGCCGGATATCCCGGTCGTCGGGAGATAAAAGCTCCCCTGCTATTTGCTGCAAGAATCCCGGCTGTGTCATCACAAGAAGCTCATTCATGGTGTGTGCGGGAACTTCCCCCACTAAATTAAGATCTATGCCAAGGCGGACATCGGATAGCCGCTGCGCCGCTTCCTTGGAATCGATAATCGAAGCGTGAGTCAAGATTCCGTATGACCGCATAACGCGGTCTGTTATACGTATTCTGGATTCCTGCATGAGTTGCCTTCTTGCGGCGCGCTCGTGTTCGATAATCTGTTTGGCTACGCTATATAGATTATCAATGATTTCATCTTCGGACTGGCCGAGCGTAATCTGATTGGAAATCTGAAATAAATTTCCCAACGCTTCGCTTCCTTCGCCATACAGACCCCGGACTGTCAGGCCGACCTGTGAAACCGCCGATAGAATTCGATTGATTTGCTGGGTCAAAACAAGAGCGGGCAGATGCATCATGACCGAAGCCCGTATACCGGTTCCCACATTCGTAGGACAGCTGGTCAAGTAGCCGCGTCTTTCGTCAAAGCCGTAGTCTAGCTGAGATTCGAAAATATCGTCAATCTGGTTCGCCAGATCCCAGGCCTCTTTAATTTGAAATCCGGGACACAGACATTGAATCCGAAGATGATCCTCTTCATTCACCATAATGCTGATAGATTCGTTATCATTAAGGATAACGGCTCCGTTCCGCGATTCGGTTGCCAGATTCGGGCTGATCAAATGCTTCTCTACCAGGATCCTCCGCTCCAGTTCATTCAGTTCCGAGAGCGGTACAAGCGTGAAGTCGCTGATCGTTTTTAAATCTTCATTGCCCAGTACAGCTGAAACTTTCTCAAGCACTTCCGCGGACTGCTGGTTCGCGGCCAACATAGGAAACGGATAATCTTGCAGATTCCGGGCTATACGGATGCGGCTGCTGATCACAATATCCGAATCGGGACCGTCCCCTTTCATCCATTCGCTTAATGCTTCCTTGACAAAATGTCTCAAAGAGGAACCCTCCTTTTCTCCAAGTTCAAAGGTTTGAGGCGGGCGTCGAAGTTAACTGCTGCCGGCTGACTTCTTATCGAGGTCGCGAATACGGTCTCGCAGTTGAGCCGCTTGCTCGAATTCTTCCTGTTCGATGTACGTCTGAAGTTCTTTCTTGAGACGTTCCACCTCACGCTTCTGCTCGATCTCCTGTCCGGAACGTTTCGGCACTTTGCCGACATGCTGCGTATTGCCGTGAACCCGCTTAAACAGGGGATCCAGCTTATCCTGAAAGCTTTCATAGCAGTGGCTGCAGCCGAAACGTCCCAGCTTGCTGAACTGTGAATACGTAAGTCCGCAGTGTTCGCATCTTATCGGACGCGCTTTGTTTGAGACCGTCCCGGAGGAAGGATCGAAGTCCAGCAGGCCCGAAAGCAAATTATGAATGGAGAAACCTCCCGGCGTACCGGGAATCAGCTCCCCCTTCTCTTTGGCGCATGTTTCACAGAAGTGAAACTCTGTTTTCTCACCGTTAACAATTTTCGTAAAATGAAGCGTTGCGGGCCGTTTGCCGCATTCTTGACAAAGCACGTCAACCCCTCCTTATTTGCTCAGTAAGGATATCAGCATCGCCTTTAAAATCCGGGCACGGACTTCATCCCGCAAAGGAAGCTTAAACTGAAGCACATCCCGCGATATTGCCGCTTTAATGATGGCAGCTTCCCTCCGGCTGATCAACCGGCCTTCTTCCAGACGGTAAATCAACCCTTCGGCCGACGCTTGATCTATACTTTCACGAATGGTAGTCATGATGGTGTCCAGCAGTGAACCGTAGGCGTTGAGTTCGATCTTCTGAATCCGGATATAACCCCCGCCTCCGCGCTTGCTTTCCACCACGTAGCCTTTTTCAAGGGTAAATCGTGTACTGATGACATAATTAATCTGAGACGGCACACACTGAAATTGATCAGCAAGCTCGTTCCGCTGGATCTCAATGGACCCTTCGGGGCTTTGCTGCAGTATATGCTTTAGATATTGCTCAATAATCTCGGAAACATTACGCATCAATTCAGCCTCCCGTTGTTGAGAAGTAAATTGACTTTGACTTTCTTTGACCTTAACTTAATTATAATCATTTCCATATTACTTTGCAAGTACCTGATAAACAGTTAAGTGGAACTTCCTCTCTTTAGTTTTAACGCTATCCTGAAAAATATGCAAATACAGCAAAAAACCTCTATGAATTAAATTCATAGAGGTTTTCGTTGCTCCCTGAAAACTAGCAGCGAAACGTGCAGCCGATCCATCCAAAGATCTTGTGGTGCATATGTTGCATATGCTTTCGATGCGGTTTTTTCCTTCGGAAATAACCTTGTGGTCAAGCCCTCGACCGATTAGTATTGGTCAGCTCCACACATTGCTGTGCTTCCACCTCCAACCTATCTACCTCGTCGTCTTCAAGGGGTCTTACTAATTGGGAAATCTCATCTTGAGGGGGGCTTCACGCTTAGATGCTTTCAGCGCTTATCCCTTCCGTACATAGCTACCCAGCGATGCCTCTGGCGAGACAACTGGTACACCAGCGGTACGTCCATCCCGGTCCTCTCGTACTAAGGACAGCTCCTCTCAAATTTCCTGCGCCCGCGACAGATAGGGACCGAACTGTCTCACGACGTTCTGAACCCAGCTCGCGTACCGCTTTAATGGGCGAACAGCCCAACCCTTGGGACCTACTTCAGCCCCAGGATGCGATGAGCCGACATCGAGGTGCCAAACCTCCCCGTCGATGTGGACTCTTGGGGGAGATAAGCCTGTTATCCCCAGGGTAGCTTTTATCCGTTGAGCGATGGCCCTTCCATGCGGTACCACCGGATCACTAAGCCCGACTTTCGTCCCTGCTCGACCTGTATGTCTCGCAGTCAAGCTCCCTTATGCCTTTGCACTCTTCGAATGATTTCCAACCATTCTGAGGGAACCTTGGGGCGCCTCCGTTACTCTTTAGGAGGCGACCGCCCCAGTCAAACTGCCCACCTGACACGGTCCCTCTACCGGGTCACGGTAGTAGGTTAGAACTCCGATACGATCAGGGTGGTATCCCAACGGCGCCTCCACCCAAGCTGGCGCTCAGGCTTCAAAGGCTCCCACCTATCCTGTACAGATCGTACCAAAGTCCAATATCAAGCTGCAGTAAAGCTCCATGGGGTCTTTCCGTCTTGTCGCGGGTAACCTGCATCTTCACAGGTATTAAAATTTCACCGGATCTCTCGTTGAGACAGCGCCCAAGTCGTTACGCCATTCGTGCGGGTCAGAATTTACCTGACAAGGAATTTCGCTACCTTAGGACCGTTATAGTTACGGCCGCCGTTTACTGGGGCTTCGGTTCACAGCTTCGGATTGCTCCTAACCGCTCCCCTTAACCTTCCAGCACCGGGCAGGCGTCAGCCCATATACTTCGCCTTGCGGCTTCGCATAGACCTGTGTTTTTGCTAAACAGTCGCTTGGGCCTTTTCACTGCGGCCCCCTCGTGCTATTCACACTACCGGGGCACCCCTTCTCCCGAAGTTACGGGGTCATTTTGCCGAGTTCCTTAACGAGAGTTCTTCCGCGCGCCTTAGAATTCTCTTCTCGCCCACCTGTGTCGGTTTGCGGTACGGGCACCTTCGCCTGGCTAGAAGCTTTTCTCGGCAGTGTGAGATCAAGACCTTCGCTACTGTAATTTTCGCTCCCCATCACAGCCCAGCCTTCACGATGTGCGGATTTGCCTACACATCAGCCTCACTGCTTGGACGGACATCCATCAGTCCGCGTCCCTACCCTGCTGCGTCACTCCATTGCTCGTAACGGCTTACGGTGGTACAGGAATTTCAACCTGTTGTCCTTCGACTACGCCTTTCGGCCTCGCCTTAGGTCCCGACTTACCCTGAGCGGACGAACCTTCCTCAGGAACCCTTAGGCTTTCGGCGGATCAGATTCTCACTGATCTTTTCGTTACTCATACCGGCATTCTCACTTCTGTACAGTCCAGCAGTCCTCACGATCTACCTTCACTCCGTACAGAACGCTCCCCTACCCATGCGCAAATTCATGCGCAAGTCATAGCTTCGGTGGTGTGTTTAGCCCCGTTACATTTTCGGCGCAGAGTCACTCGACCAGTGAGCTATTACGCACTCTTTAAATGGTGGCTGCTTCTAAGCCAACATCCTGGTTGTCTGTGCAACTCCACATCCTTTCCCACTTAACACACACTTGGGGACCTTAGCTGATGATCTGGGCTGTTTCCCTCTTGACAATGGATCTTAGCACTCACTGTCTGACTCCCGGGGTAATGTCTGTGGCATTCAGAGTTTGACTGGACTTGGTAACCCTTGGCGGGCCCCGCACCCAATCAGTGCTTTACCTCCACGACACATCCCCCGAGGCTAGCCCTAAAGCTATTTCGGGGAGAACCAGCTATCTCCGAGTTCGATTGGAATTTCTCCGCTACCCCCACCTCATCCCCGAATTTTTCAACATTCGTGGGTTCGGGCCTCCAGTGCGTGTTACCGCACCTTCACCCTGGACAGGGGTAGATCACACGGTTTCGGGTCTACGCCTGCATACTCATTCGCCCTATTCAGACTCGCTTTCGCTGCGGCTCCGCCTTTTCAGCTTAACCTCGCATGCAAACGTAACTCGCCGGTTCATTCTACAAAAGGCACGCCATCACCCATTAACGGGCTCTGACTT
>NZ_KE150412.1:2569132-2635320 GCF_000411255.1 Paenibacillus sp. HGH0039
ACCGATTATCCGGTCTTAGCTACCGTTTCCGGTAGTTATCCCGATCTTACAGGCAGGTTGCCTACGTGTTACTCACCCGTCCGCCGCTAACTCTCAGAGAAGCAAGCTTCTCATCAAGTCCGCTCGACTTGCATGTATTAGGCACGCCGCCAGCGTTCGTCCTGAGCCAGGATCAAACTCTCCGATAAAGTTGTGCCGACCTTACGGCCAGCGGTTTATCTCAAGCTGATTAAGCTCAAAAATTCGTTGCTGACGAGAATTTCTTCTCATTAATGTCTCAATTACTTGAGACGCTTCAATCACTCGTTGTTCAGTTTTCAAAGGACAATCTCGGCTTGTCAGCCTCGTTGTCGGCACCGTGTTTCAGCGGCGACTTAAATAAGATACCACGGGATAAATATGAAGTCAACAATTTTCAAACATACAATTTTAACCATGTGAAATATAAACGCCGGCAGCTTACACAAGCACGACTTTAAGAGCGGCCAGAAGCATCAATCCAGGTACTCCTAGAACGGACACGGTCCCTACCGTATAGATGTTGATCGGCAGCTCGAACCGAGTGTATCCACTTAACAGCTGTATACCATAAAGAAGAAACGCCGCTACTACAACATGTACACCTATACTTGAAAAAATTTTGCGGACCCCCGGCTGACGAACCAGCAAAAACAGCAGGGCTCCGGCCGACAAAGCAAGCATTCCCCATACGGCCGTTTTCATCCCCGCACCTCCGCAGTAATATGATAAGCGGACGTCACGTTCAGCTTTTTAGCTTGCCTGAGCAGCATTTCGTAGCGTTTTTCCGCCGCTTCCACCGCATAGATGGCATAATCGATTTCGTCTTTTTCCAATGCGTGCTCGAAATGGTGCTGCGCCGTTTTCCACTGCGAATGAGCCAATCTGATCTCGGCCAGCAGCTCCTGCTTGTCCTGTTCCACTGTCTTTTGTATCCTCCGCTGAAACAAGAATGCACCCTTCCTCAGGTCACTCATGCCTTCCCCCCTGTACTCATAATCGCCATGAGCCTGTCGCCTTTAATATCCTATGGAGAAGAGAGCCCTGATTAGAACCTGTCCGAAAACAAAAAAACCGCCTTCATAAAGAAAGGCGGGCCACATTTTATTTTCAGTCAAGAATGCAGTGCAAACTCAGAAGAGAGCCGCCTAAATCTCCCTGCGACCTTCAAGCGCCTTGGTGAGCGTTACTTCATCCGCATACTCAAGATCTCCCCCGACAGGAAGACCATGCGCGATACGGGTCACCTTAAGGCCGAAGCCTTTAACCAGCCTGGAAAGATACATGGCCGTAGCTTCTCCTTCTATGTTGGGGTTGGTTGCCAGAATCATCTCTTTAACCTGCTCGTCTCCAAGACGTTTCAACAGTTCGGCAATGTGAATCTGATCCGGTCCAATGCCCTCCATAGGAGAAATGGCGCCGTGCAGCACATGATAGTAGCCGTCGAATTCTCTCGTCCGCTCCATCGCAACCAGATCCTTCGGCTCCTGAACCACGCAGATAACGGACCCATCGCGGCTCTTATCCTGACAGATGCGGCACGGATCGATATCCGTGATATTGCAGCAGACGGAGCAGTAGTGCAGATTGCGTTTGACGTTCACGAGCGCCTTGGCAAAATCAAGCACGTCTTCTTCCTTCATACGGAGAACGTGAAAAGCCAGACGTCCGGCTGTTTTGGGGCCGACACCGGGCAAACGTGTAAATGCGTCGATTAGTTTGGAAATCGGTTCTGGATAATGCAACGCCAAGTTTCTCCTTTTTGTAAATAAAGATGGAAAAAAGGCTTCTTACGAAGCCCTTTACCTTAAAACAGACCGGGAATATTCATTCCGCCCGTAAATTTACCCATATCTTTGCCAGCCAGTTCCTCCGCTTTGTTAAGCGCATCGTTCACGGCTGTCAGAACAAGGTCCTGCAGCATTTCGACATCGTCCGGATCGACCGCTTCCGGCTTAATGGCGATTGCCGTCACTTTCTTATGCCCGTTCGCAGTAACCGTAACCACGCCGCCACCGGCCGTTCCTTCGACGGTTTTGCTCCCAAGTTCTTCTTGGACTTTCAGCATTTGTTCCTGCATTTTCTTCACTTGTTTCATCATTTGGTTCATGTTATTCATATTCCCAACTCCTTCGTCTTAATGAGGCTGATCCCTTATTCGTCCTTAATGCTCACCAGATCTTCGCCGAACAGCTTGATCGCTTCGTCCACCCACGGTTCCTTGTCGGGTTCCGAGTCTTCGGCTTGCAGCGTCATTTCTTCCCTGGCAGGCTCGGAGGCGCCTTCGCGGGCTTCTTTCCATTCTTTCTGCATGACGGTCGCCAGCTTAAGCGTTTCTCCGAGCGCTTCGGAAATCACCTGCTCAATCAGTTGCTTATTGGCCGGTTTCTCCGTCGTGTCACGGTGCATAGCGCTTTTGAAGGCCACCAGAACCGTGTCTCCGTGAATCGCGACGGGCTCTCCGTCCACCAGCCAGGCATGAACGGTGATCTTCCGTTCCTTGACCATAGCCAGAATCTGCGTCCACTTGCCGAGCAGGGCCCGGGTATGGTGGCTGTCGACTGCGGCCGTGAAATCGTCCAGCCGGACCGAGGCCTTGCGCACCGCAGCGTTAGACGAACGCGGCGCTACCGGAGACCGGGATTGCTGCGCCCCCGCAGCGGGGACTCCCCCTTGCATCAGCTTGGCAAGCTGCTCTTCCAGCTGCTGGATTCTGCGGGTAAGCTGAGACAGGGCTTCCGGTTCCGGCTCAGCCGCCGAGCGGGAAGCCGCCGGGGCCTCAGACGGGCGGCTCCCGCATCCCGAAGCAATGGCTCCGCATGCTTTCATAACCGCGACTTCCAAGATCGTCTGCGGCTGCACGGAATATTTCATCTCGCTTTGGTACTGATTCAGTACTTCGATGATCGTGATAAGCTGGTCGATCCCGAAACGGGACGCAACCTGATCCAGCCTGGCGACATCGAAAACGCGTTCCGTCAGCACGGACGAATCCGGAACGAGACGGATCATCAGAAGATCGCGGAAATAATGGATCAGGTTTTCCATACATTTATCCGCGCTCTTGCCTTCCTGCATAAACTGATCAATCAGTTCGAGTGCGGCGCCAATGTCCTGCTCCTTCATGCTTCCGACCAGTTTCTCAAACTGATCCGATGCCAGACCGCCCGTCATGGCGACCACATCGCTTGCGGCAATGGTTCCCACGGCAAAAGAAGATGCCTGGTCCAGCAAGCTTAAGGCATCCCGCATCCCGCCTTCCGACAGGCGCGCAATATAGTGAAGAGCCTCTTCTTCGATAGCGATGTTCTCTTCACGGCACACGTAGGCGAGCCGCCCGACCTGTTCTTCCATCGACACGCGGCGGAAATCAAACCGCTGGCAACGGGAGATGATAGTAGCGGGAAGCTTGTGAGGTTCCGTCGTAGCCAAAATAAAGATAACGTGAGCCGGCGGCTCTTCCAACGTCTTGAGGAGGGCGTTGAAAGCTTCGGTGGTCAGCATATGGACTTCGTCGATGATATATACTTTGTACCGAACTTCCGTCGGTGCATATTTCACTTTGTCCCGGATGTCGCGAATCTCTTCCACACCGCGATTCGATGCGGCGTCGATTTCGACGACGTCCATGACCGAGCCCTGAGAGATCCGGATGCAGGCTTCACATTCATTGCACGGTTCTTCGGCAGGCCCGTGCACACAGTTAACGGCTTTGGCCAAAATCTTGGCCGCGCTCGTCTTCCCTGTACCGCGGGGACCGCTGAATAAATAAGCATGGGTAAATCGTTGTTCACGCAGAGAATTCTGCAGCGTCTGTACGATCGGCTTCTGGCCGACTAACTCCCGGAATGCTTGGGATCGCCAAGTCCGGTATAAAGCAATATGTGTCATAGGTTTACTCTCCAATAATTCGTTCTGAATTATTGAACCCATTATACTATAACCCGGGCGGGAATAAAACTCGGAAAGCGCGGAGATCAAATGCAGGGGATGCTGACAGTGAAGGTCGTTCCGTAGCCTTTGGACGATACGCGTATATGACCGCCCATATCGTGGATAATCCGTTGGCAGACCGACAGTCCGAGTCCCGTTCCTTCCTCTTTGGTCGTAAAGAACGGATCGAATATTTTATCGATAACATAAACCGGGATTCCGGGGCCTGTGTCGTGCACTTCAATATTCACGAATCTGCCGTCGGGATCCAGCTTTTCCACTATGGTCAAGGTGCCTCCATCCGTCAGCGCCTCAATGCCGTTTTTGCATATATTCAGAAAAACCTGCTTTAAAAGCTCCTGGTCGGCGATAACGGACGGCAGTCCGCTGGATTCTTCGTAGTTCATGTGCACTTTATGCAGAATCGCCTCGTTGTTGATGATCGGCAGTATTCCTTTGATCACCGTGGAAACGTCGATTTTCTGCAGCAGAACGTTCTTGGGCTTGCCGAGGAGAAGAAATTCGTTAACCAGTTCGTTTACCCGGTTAATCTCATCCAGCATGACATCGATATAACCCTGCTCTTTGGCCATATCCTTGGACTCGAACGTCTTCTTAAGCACCTGCAAAAATCCCTTAATCGACGTTAACGGATTTCTGATTTCGTGCGCCGTACCCGCAGCAATCTGCCCGATCATGGCCAGGCGGTCGCTCCGCTGAACCTGGGCCTCAAGAGACCGCAGGTTGGTCACATCTTTAAAAATAATGTAAGCGCCAACGATTTGATCTTCATTGTCCCTCAGTAAGTTGGAATCCAGCAGCAGTTCGTACCGTTCTTGATTGTTCATCCAAGATACCGCATGATTCCTTACGATTCTGCCGTCCAGAAGAGTTCTCTCAACAAGCCGGTGTTCCGGAGGGATCGAAGCAAAGATATCTTCTATTCTTTTGAACAGGATGGATTCTTTATGAAAGCCCAGCACCCGGCAGGCCATATCGCTGATATCCACGAGCCGGAATTCGGTATCTATGAGCAGAACGCCCAGATTGACATCCCTTAAAAAGGTACCCGAGAAACGCTGGAGCAAATTTTGTTCCGACATTTCCTCCAGGTCGTCGAGCAGAAAGAGGTAGTGAGGCATGCTGTTCACTTCCGCAAACAGCATGCTGCATTTCTGCAGCTGGATAAACCCCTGACTGTCTTTTACGATCGCGATAGGATACTTGGCGTCCGTCTTGTCGCTGTCTGTATCGAAATGCCGGCTATAAAAACGGTCAACCGGTTCAGGAAGTTGGATGACCTCCGAAAAAGGCGCCATTTTCATGTCCTCCGCGGTATATCCGGTACGTTTCAAAAATGGTTCGTTTACGTACACCATCTCATTGTGGGCATTGGCTACAATCAAACAGCCCTTGAACATTTCTTCCAATCTTACTCCCAGCTCAGCTGCGGAAATGAACACCCCTATATGATGAAGGCTGGCATCCAACATTTGTCCTTCCCCCTCTTTATAACAGCTTTAAGCCGAAAGACTGCGAATGTTTACCTATTCTCTCATTTTTAGCATTTTCCTTCTATTGGAAAACAAAAATCGACGAACTGTCATTTTTATGTAGAAAAAGAGAACGCAAAAAAAGCCCTCCGCTGCCGGAAGGCTCGTTTTTTGTAATCTTATATAAGGCCGTGCACCTGTTATTGATAAAGCGATACGAACGTACCTTTATCGTTAGCTCAAGTTAGGCAACCCCTCGGCACATGGGCGGTCCTGCTTACGGCTGCTTCCTTCCGGACCTGACCGGGTTCACTGGTGCTCATTGCGAAGGACCCGACTCTCAACACCACGTGTAAAGGCCAGACCTCACATCGACAGTACCTCTAACAGGGATTCAACCCCGCTACAGCGGATTGCGGGCAACAGGGCACCGCTACCTCCCCGTCTAGCACGGCAAAAATAAGTATAGCCCATTGTGAAGCAAAGTGCAACTCCGGGGAGAAACTTACCAAAAGACAGCGACAAGATCCTGGAATAAAAGCGTTTTTCTACCGTTTAACGGTAACGATAAACCGGTATCTCGGCAATTGCGTGTGCAGATCCTGCTCGGCCTGTGCCCGGATCGCGGCCGCTTTCTCCGGCGGTGTGCCCGGCGAGACGTACAGCTTCACGTAACCGATCGGACCGTTAAACTGAAGGTGAGTGTCCACAACGCCTTTCAGCCTTCCTAACACCGAGAGCGCGATGTCAGAGTCGGCCTGGTAAGTGTGGTAGCCCGGGTTTAACGCCAGATTCGGATTTGCGCTTGTCGTGCCCAAATATCCGTCACTGGAGTAATTGTACGCTTTCGGACCGGCCGGCTGACCCGGACTGCATCCGGTTATGGCTGCGGCCATCACAAGAGCGGCCAGTAAGCCTCCTGCGGACCGTTTGACAATAACGTTTCCCAAAGCAAAAACCCCCCTTGGTATCCTGGTTCGTGCAAGGCACGCTATTAGGATGACCCGGGGGGGTTGTGTTATGCAATCCGAATTGAGGAAAAACCTCGAATTAGATACCGTATTTCTTCTTGAACTTGTCCACACGACCGCCGGCATCGATAAACTTCTGTTTGCCGGTGAAGAACGGATGGCAGTTGGAGCAAATCTCTACGCGGAGGTTCTCTCTAACAGAACCGCTCTCGAAAGTGTTGCCGCATGCGCAAGTTACCGTTGTTTCGTGATAGTTGGGATGGATCCCTTGTTTCATTCCCATTCACCTCTTTCCGCCCTGGATCTATTCGTCGAACCAGAGTTATGATGACACATAAACTCATTATAGCATGAATGTATCTTTTATTGCAATGGGGTTGTTCAAGCCCGCTGTGCACGGTCGAAGAAAGCCGGGATATGCGTATACGAACCGATTACCACATCAGGCAGTTCCTCACGGTAAATGTCCAGCATCTGCTTCATACCCAGAATATCACCTTGGGCTTTCGGAATCAGATTCAGGTAGCTTTCCGGATCGATATTGAGATTCCTCATCTGGATCAGACGCAGTCCGGTCCGGCGCACAAATTCGATCATCGCTTCCACTTCTTCTTCGCGGTCGGTTACACCCGGAAAAATCAAATAGTTGATCGATGTGATGACACCTTGGCTTGAAGCGTATTTCAGCGATTTCTCGACGTTGGCGAGCGTGTATCCCCGCGGCTTGTAGTACGCGTTATAGTGATCGTCGAGAGCCGAGATGGTGCTGACCCGCATGAGGTCAAGCCCCGCGTCTACAATTCCGCGGATATGGTCGCTTAACCCGGCGTTGGTATTGATATTGATATAGCCCATATCGGTACGGCTGCGCACTTCGCGCATTGCCTCGATAATGAGTTTGGCCTGTGTGGACGGCTCACCTTCGCAGCCTTGACCGAAGGAAATAATGCTGTCCGGCGTCTTGAGATGCTCCAGCATAACCTCGGCGAGCTCTTTAGCCTGCGGCTTAAAGTTCATCCGAGTCTGCGGAGCGGGAAATCCGCTGTCGTCGGGCTGTTCGGAGATGCAGCCGAAGCAGCCAGCATTGCAGGAGAAAGAAACCGGCACCGCGCCTTCCCAGCGGTTCAGGAAGGTGTTTGACGCGGTCAGGCATTCGTATTCCAGCGCGCATTTGGACAGGTGCTCGTACAGGCGGTTCTCCGGATACCGGGCGCGCAGCTTTTCAACGCCGACCTCCAGCTCGTCTGGATCGCAGTTGCGCGGGTTCCACGGTTCCGGATCGTCGCACTGCTCCGCGGCGACATAGAAGGCCCCGTCTTTCCACACGACGGCCGTATAACCGAACAGAGGAAACTTCTCCTCTTTATCGGTTTTAACGTAACCGGGCAGCATAAGTCGTGTAAAGCCCTGGGGCAGGAGCGCGCCAACGGCCGCAAAATCCCCGGGCAGAACTTCCATTTCGCCCGTTTCCGTGTTGATCCCGACCGCTCTCGTATGAGGCAGACTTACCAAAGTCGCTCCCTCCGGCAGCGGGATCAGCTCTTCTTCCAATAGTTCCACAATCTGATCGGCACTCCGTCCAAGCGCTTCGTAATCGGGATGATCGAATACATTGCCGGACGGGTCCGCATAAACCACATTCATTGTCAGGTACTCCTTTGAATGGGAGATGGAAGCGAATTTTTCAACAACCTATAATCAGGAAGCGGAATTTTTCATTTTCCCTTTACCCAACGTTACGTTCCCGTTGTTGGTCTCCAGGGAATCCAGGAATTCTTGATTCGTCTTCGTCTCACCGAGTTTCTTGATGAAGGCTTCCGTATATTCATAAGTATCGTTCATGCTTTTGCGCAATCCCCATACCTTCTCGAGTTCTTCTTTGGTAAGCAGACTTTCTTCGCGGCGCGTGCCCGAACGGCGAATATCGATAGCCGGGAATGTACGGCGTTCCGCAAGTTTGCGATCCAGATGAAGCTCCATATTCCCGGTGCCTTTAAATTCTTCATAAATGACGTCATCCATACGTGATCCCGTTTCGACAAGCGCGGTGGCCAGAATGGTCAGGCTGCCGCCTTCTTCGATATTCCGGGCGGCACCGAAGAAACGCTTCGGACGATGGAACGCGCCTGGATCGATCCCCCCCGACAATGTACGGCCGGACGGAGGAACCACAAGGTTGTAAGCACGAGCCAGACGGGTAATGCTGTCCAAAAGAATGACGACGTCCTTCTTATGTTCAACAAGACGCTGCGCGCGCTCCAGAACAAGCTCCGCTACTTTGATATGATTTTCCGGCAGCTCATCGAAAGTGGAAGCGACCACTTCCCCTTTGACGGAACGCTGCATATCGGTCACTTCTTCCGGACGTTCGTCGATTAGAAGAACGAATAGCTCAATTTCCGGATAATTCGTGGAAATGCTGTTCGCGATTTCTTTGAGAAGCAGGGTTTTCCCCGCTTTCGGAGGCGCAACGATCAGACCGCGCTGTCCGAGACCGACGGGTGCCATGAGGTCCATGATACGCGTCGAGAGCTTCTCGGGAGACGTTTCGAGAACAACTTTCGTCTGCGGATACAGCGGCGTGAGAGCCGGGAAGTGCAGACGCTCGGACGCCGTGTCCGGGCTTTCGCCATTGACGGCTTCCACATGCAGAAGTCCGAAATAACGCTCGTTCTCTTTCGGCGGACGGCATTTGCCGGAAACAAGATCTCCTGAGCGGAGGTCGAATTTACGGATCTGGGAGGCAGAAATGTAGATGTCCTCCGTACTCGGAAGGTAGTTAATCGGACGCAGGAAACCAAAGCCCTCCTGCAGAACCTCCAGAACTCCTTCCATAAACATGAGGCCGCTTTCCGCCGCCTGGGCCCGCAGAATGGAAAAGATGAGCTCTTTTTTCTTAAGCTGCCCATAGTACGGGATCTGATATTTTTTGGCGAGCTTATAAAGCTCCGTAAGCTTGAGTGCCTCCAACTGCGCGAGGTGCATATCCATTCTATTCAACCACCAAACTAGTAAGTTATTAATTCCATAAATCTAAAAAGCTAGTACCCAGTGTTACCCTAAGGCCGCTTTCTTATTCCGGGCCTATTCTTCACCGTTCTCGCGCCATACTTCCGCGCCAAGCAGGGTCAGGTTGGCAACAAGATTCTCATAACCGCGGTCAATATATTCCACGCCTGTAACCTCCGTAACATCGGACGGCACGGTAAGACCCGCAATAACCAAGGCTGCGCCTGCCCGCAGGTCGCTTGCTTTCACTTTCGCCGCACTTAGCGTGCTTCCCTCGATGACGGCTGTCCGGCCCTCTACTTTGATCTTGGCTCCCATGCGGACCAGTTCAGGCACATGCTTGAACCGGTTGCTGTAGACAAGATCCGTCAGCATGCTCACACCGGTGGTCTGCGTAAGCAGACTCGTCATCGGGGATTGAAGGTCCGTCGCAAAGCCGGGATAAACCAGCGCTTTTACATCTATACTGTCGTAAAGAGCTCGACCCACCACGCGGATCGACTCATCCATCTCGTGAATTTCAACGCCCATTTCCTGCAGCTTGGCCGTCATGGCTTCCATATGCTTCGGAATAATATTGTCTACCGTTACGTCTCCCCGCGTTGCGGCTGCGGCAATCATGTAGGTCCCCGCCTGGATGCGGTCAGGGATAATGGAGTGACGGCAGCCGTGCATCTCGTCTACCCCTTCGATGCGAATCGTTTCCGTTCCGGCTCCTTTGATTTTCGCTCCCATGGAGTTGAGGAGTGTTGCTACATCTATAATTTCAGGCTCTTTGGCCGCATTTTCAATCAAAGTGAAGCCTTTGGCACGGGAGGCGGCAAGCATGATATTGATGGTTGCGCCTACACTGACCATATCCAAATAAATTTTGGCTCCGCGGAGCTGTTTGGCCCGAATATGCAGCGAGCCGTTCTCATTCGAAATTTCGGCGCCCAGCGCCTCGAACCCTTTGATATGCAAATCAATCGGACGCGGCTCGAAGTTGCAGCCGCCCGGCAAACCGATTATGGCCTCGCCGAATCTTCCCAGCATGGCTCCCATGAGATAATAGGAGGCTCTAAGTTTCTTTACGTTGCCGTTGGGCATGGGCTTGCTCTTCATGGCGCTCGGATCGATAATCATCTGCTCGTTGTTCCATTCGATGGAAGCCCCGAGTTCGCTAAGAATTTCTGTATAGATAGCCACATCGCTGAGGTGCGGCAAATTGTCCAAGGTAACCGTCGATTCGGCGAGTATCGCGGCGGGTATTAAAGCAACGGCACTGTTCTTGGCCCCGCTGATTGTTACTGTCCCTTTGAGCGGACGTCCGCCTGCGATCATTAATTTTTCCATAATGCGTTATCTTCCCCCTGCTTCCGGTAGATAGCTTAGCTGCTTAACTACAATTTGTAAAAAAATCAAAAGTGACCTGCTGCAACAACTAGAAGCAGCTCGTGTCTGGCTGCATACAAAAATAGAAGGCCGCCCGTTAAATCGGGGGCTGGCTTCCGGCTCACAAAATAAACATAACGGATAGAAATCAAGCGTACATATCTAAATAAAACGCAGTTTGCGTGCGTTGTCAACTTTTAAGGGAGTATGGGGCGTCTGGGATGGATACGGAACCTAAAATAGAAGAGAGAAATGCATCCGTTAAGATGCATTTCCCGTCTCTGTCTCTATCTGAATCGATATTAAGCTTGGTTAGCGCTGCCGAACAGTTGAATTTTGGATTTCACGACTTCAACCATCGCTTTGCGTGCTGGAGTGAGGTATTTGCGAGGATCGTATACTTTAGCGTCGGCACCGAGAACTTCACGGATAGCGGCTGTAGCGGCCACTTGGTTCTCCGTGTTCACGTTAACTTTGCCTGCGCCTGCTGCGATCGCTTTCTTGATCATTTCGTCGGGAACGCCGGATCCGCCGTGAAGAACGACAGGAATCGGGATCGCCTGCGAAACTTTCTCGATGATGTCAAAGTGAATGTTCGGCTCGCCTGCATACATGCCGTGTGCAGTTCCGACCGCGATTGCCACACAATCGACTCCGGTTTCTTCATAGTAGCGGATCGCTTCTTCCGGCTTAGCCAGGTTAGCATCAGCTTCGTCTACGGAGATATCATCTTCAACGCCGCCAATCGTTCCAAGCTCGCCTTCAACGGAAACGCCCATTGCGTGCGCGGCTTTTACGACTTCTTTGGTCAGGCGTACGTTCTCTTCATAAGAGTAGTGGGAACCGTCGAACATAACGGAGCTGAAGCCGGCACGGATACATTTCATGGCCACTTCAAAAGAGCTGCCGTGGTCGAGGTGAAGGGCAATCGGAAGGCCGGACTGCTTGGCAGCCGCTTCCGCGATCGCTACCGTGTATTCGATCCCCATATACTTGAGCGCGCCTTCGCTGACACCGAAGATGAACGGAGAGTTCAGCTCCATAGCCGCTTCCGTGATCGCTTGGGCAAACTCCAGGTTGTTCATGTTGAACTGGCCTACCGCAAATTTATTTGCTTTAGCCTTAGGTAAAAATTCATTCATTGAAACCAATGGCATGATTTCTTCCTCCTACTGTGTGTGTTGGCTTGATCGTTTTTAAGATGCGCTGCCGCTCTTTTTGTCATACGGTGTTATTATAGCACACTCCCTGACAAAACGTAACCGAGCCTGCCGGGTGACGTGAAAGTTTTCACAAAAAAAGGACCCTTGCAATCAGGATCCCAGCGGTGTAGTTTCAATCAATTGCGTATGAACAGCCAGTCGCAATTCGTCGATATCGAACGGTTTTGTAAAGTGCATGATGGCCCCAAGTTCCGTGGCTTCTTTGATCATATCCAGCTCTCCGTAGGCGGTCATCATGATGACCTTGATGGAGGGATCGATACTTTTGACGTGCTTCAGAATATCTAAACCGTCCATGCCTGGAATTTTCATATCCAGAAGGACCAGATCGGGAGAATGCGTTTTAACAATCTCCAAAGCGGTTTTGCCGTTAGGCGCTTGATAGGTTTCGTAACCCTCGTTGCTGAACACTTCCATAAGAAGCATCCGGATTCCATTCTGATCGTCCACGATTAGGATTTTTTTACTCACGGGAAAGCCTCCTTCCACAAGCTCAAGGCTGAGTTCCGAATATGAACTTTGCAGCCGTGCGAACTCGAACTCCCCCCTACTTCGCTATCGACTTGCCAATTTCCTCCCTACTATCCGGGAGAATGAACAAATAAGTAAAAAAAAAGAAAAATCCCGGCTATTACGCCCGGGATTCTTGCTTATAAGTAAAGGCTGCTTTCACGAACTCACGGAAAAGCGGCTGCGGACGGTTCGGACGGGACGTGAATTCCGGATGGAATTGAACGGCCAGGAACCAAGGGTGGTCCGGAAGTTCGACGATTTCGACCAGACGGCCGTCCGGAGAAGTACCGGAGATGCGCAGCCCTGCGGATTCGATCATTTCACGGTATTCGTTGTTAAACTCGTACCGGTGACGGTGACGTTCGTACACAAGCTCGTCATTGTAGCACTGCATGGCCAGGGAACCTTCCGCCAGTTTGCAAGGATAGAGTCCCAGACGCATCGTTCCGCCAAGGTTCTCGATATCCTTCTGCTCAGGCAGCAGGTCGATAACCGGGTAAGGCGTGACCGGGTTGATCTCGGAGCTGTTCGCTCCCTCGAGGTTGGCAAGCGCGCGTGCATACTCGATCACCGCAACCTGCATACCCAGGCAGATACCGAAGAACGGAATCTTCTTCTCGCGCGCATGGCGGATGGCGATAACCTTGCCCTCGATGCCGCGGTCTCCGAAGCCGCCCGGAACGAGAATGCCGTCCACGCCGCCGAGAAGCTCGTCCACGTTGTGATCGTACACTTCTTCCGCGTTAACCCAGCGGATCTTCACTTCGGCTCCGTTGTCGATGCCGGCATGGCCCAGAGATTCTACAATGCTGAGGTAAGCGTCATGAAGGGCGACATACTTGCCTACGATGGCGATCTCGGTCGTTTCTTTCAAGCCTTTGACGCGCTGGACGAGCTGTTCCCACTCGGTCATGTCCGGCTGCGCCGAGCCGCCGAGTTTCAAGTGGTTGACGACGATATCGTCAAGCCCCTGCTCTCTGAGCATCATCGGCACTTCGTACAAGGTCTCGGCGTCCAGGCATTCCACGACCGCTTCCGGATCGGTGTCGCAGAACTGGGCGATCTTGCGCTTCATGTCTTCCGTAAGAGCATGCTCCGTACGGCAGACGATCACGTGCGGCTGGATACCGAGGCTGCGCAGCTCTTTTACGCTGTGCTGGGTCGGTTTCGTTTTGACTTCGCCCGCGGCTTTGATGTAAGGAATCAGGGTGACGTGAATGTACATCACGTTCTCGCGGCCGATGTCGCTCTTGATCTGCCGGATCGCTTCGAGGAACGGAAGGCTCTCGATATCGCCCACGGTTCCGCCGATTTCGGTGATCACTACATCCGAACCCGCTTCGCGGCCGGCACGGAACACGCGGTCCTTGATTTCATTTGTAATGTGAGGAATAACTTGTACCGTTCCGCCCAGGTATTCGCCTCTGCGCTCTTTGGTAATAACGGAAGAATACACTTTACCCGTCGTTACGTTGGAGTTCTTAGAGAGATTGATGTCAATAAACCGTTCATAGTGACCCAGATCGAGGTCAGTCTCGGCGCCGTCGTCCGTTACGAAAACTTCCCCGTGCTGGTAAGGGCTCATCGTCCCCGGATCGATGTTAATGTAGGGATCAAACTTCTGGATGGTCACTTTCAGACCCCGGTTTTTGAGCAAGCGGCCCAGAGAAGCCGCCGTGATGCCTTTACCGAGCGAGGAAACGACACCCCCGGTTACAAAAATATACTTAGTCATCTGAGAACTCCTTTCGAGCATATCTAAATTCTTGGGTGCATAAAGGTTCGCCGTACAAAAGTGGGGGACCGAACGCCTGAGTGCCTGCCGCATATGCGGCAGTCCAAGAAAACGGCCGGTCCCTTCTAGGCTTCCACCAAAACCTCCGGGACATCAAATAATGTCCCTGAAAAAACAAAAAAAAGTGACACCCGTGGTATACGGGGCACTTTTTATATGGCGTAAATTTGGTCGTTCTTTTTAAAGCCCATGCAATAGTTTACTAAGAACGACATCCTCTGTCAAGAACCGCCGCGATGAATTATTTATCCTTCTTGTCGTCGGCCTCGAAATCTTCATCGTCGTCGGATTCATCGTCGGATTCTTCATCCACTTCTTCGTCGAGTTCGGCGTCTTCCAGTTCTTCGTCCAGCTCTTCTTCCTCGAAGAATTCGGTGTCTTCCTCTTCCTCTTCTTCCTCTTCTTCTTCTTCGGCGTCATTCTTGTCGAAACCGTCCGCCGTGAAGGTATCGTACTCTTCTTCTTTGTATTCTTCTTCCTCGGAGTACGGATCCTCGTCGAGATCGTCGTCCTCGTCGTTGATGATACGCGGACGCTTGGCGTTGCCTACGGCATCGTCCGATTTCTCGACCGGATACCAACGCTTCAGGCCCCACAGGTTTGTTCCGACGCAAGCAAAACGGCCATCGATATTAATCTCTGTATATAGTTGGGCAATGACATTCATCGTTTCATCTTCAGCCAAGCCTTTGATTTTCGCGATTTCCTGCATCAGGTCGCGATAATAGAACGGCGTGTTGGCCGCTTTAAGCACCTCAAACGCCAGATCCACCATCGGCATTTCCGCGGCTTTTTCCGGCTTGATTTTCAGTGTGTACGGGCTACTCATTTGTGGCACTTCCCTTCACCGTATTAACAATACTTTAACTACCTTATCCCATTTCATCCTTAAGTAAAACCTATTTTATGTAAAAATGCAACTCCCGCCCGCCTGTCCCCCGAAACAAGAGTAAAAGCGAAGGTTTCCCTCCGCTTCCCGACTGTATCCTGCGGTTACGAACGAATCGCCGATCCGCCCATCTCCGCCCCTTGAAACCGAGAGATGTTTCACCTCTCCCTTTATGTTATGTAGGCAAGAGCACGTTGACACGGCAATGCACCTATTTATTTGGAAAGGGGCCTTAATCTCAGTCGGGCCCCCCGACCTGTACATATAATAAGCCAGAATTGCACCTTCGGTTTATGGGAGGAATGGGGCTTTGGACTCGAAACGATTGCTCATGATGCTGCATGAAGAAATCCAGGCATCGCAGGGGGAGCGCCGGCACATCATTCTTTTCCAGAGCGATCGGGATTACCGCCAGGTCACCGAGCTTATCCGCCTGCACAAAGATACACATTCCAGCCTGTCCTCCGTCTATGATCTGAAACTGATCCGGGGGATCTCTTGCCCTATCCGTAACCGTGCGGAACTGATTAAGCATCCCGCCGTTCTCTCTATTGAAGAGGATGCGTCCATAAATATCCAACTGCGGCCCAGAAAGACAGTAAAGACATCGGAAATCGTCGAAAAAACGTCCGAAGGCTCTCAGTTTATCCCCTGGGGCGTCCAACAGATCAAAGCTCCGGACGTATGGAAAAAAGCTAAAGGAAGCCGCGTCACGATCGGCGTTATCGACACCGGCATCGACTACTACCATCCGGATTTGCAGGCTTCGGTCGCCCGGGGCATCAACCTGCTCAACCGCAACCAGCCCCCTTATGACGACAACGGACACGGTACACATATAGCCGGAACCATCGCCGCGGCGGGACGGATAGGCATTGTCGGGGTGGCTCCAAAGGCCATCATCCACGCGGTTAAAGCATTCGACATGAACGGGAGCGCATTCGTTTCGGACATTGTGGCGGGGATCGACTGGTGCGTGCGCAACGGCCTGGACATCATCAATATGAGCTTCGGGATGAAAACGTACAGCCGGGCGCTGGAGGAAGCGGTGATAAACGCTTATCAATCCGGCACCATCGTCGTCGCTTCATCCGGCAACGACGGCAAAGGGGCTGCGATTGACTATCCGGCGCGTTTTCCGAGTGTCTTCTCCGTAGGAGCCACGACCAAGGTCAACAAAGTCGCCCCCTTCAGCAACCGCGGCAAACGCATAGACATTTTTGCGCCGGGGGAGAGCATCTATTCCTGTTGGCTCCACGGCAAGTACAACGAGCTCAGCGGCACCTCGATGGCGACGGCGCATGTGAGCGGCGTCATCGCGCTTATGCTGTCGGTTAGGCCCTCCCTGCGGCCGCAGCAGATCAAGCAGATTCTCCGGCGAAGCGCAACGCCGCTCACGAGAGCGAAGCAGCCGGAAGGCACGGATGCTCCCGGCCTCATCCATGCGAGGCGCGCCGTAACCGCCCTGCTCAAAACAAACCAAACCTGACACCGCTGAAAGCGTCAGGTTTGGTTTGTTTTGGTGCGCCGTGAAGCGGCAAGGCCGCGAGCTGCGGAGCAGGGCGGCTGCTCCGGTTGCGTCCCCGTAGAGAGGGACGCAGCCGGGGGCTGTCCCATTCAACGGGAATGGACAGCGTGGTCCGGACCAGCCGAGGGAAGCCGCCCATGCTCTGCCGCCGCCAAGCGGCGCTCCACGACGTGCTGGCAGCTAGCGCCGTGCTTGACGCACAGCCCCTGTGCACAGGGGCTGGAAGCGCATGAACGCGGCTGCGCAGTTTGTCTCCGGCCCCGCCGGAGCCTACATCCGGTCCGGAGCGGATACGCCTACGACCGTCAGCACGTTGGAGATAACGGTGCGCAGCGCGCCCAGCAGCGCCAGGCGGGCCTGCGTCTGCTCCGCATCTTCTGTGATGACGCGCTCCGCTCTGTAGTAGCTGTGGAACAGCCCGGCCAGATCGTACACGTAGCGGATCAGGCGGTGCGGCGCATACAGCTCGGCCGCGACGGCGACTTCCTGCGGAAGCTCGCCGATTTTGCGCAGCAGCTCATACTCGGCTTCCGTCGAAAGCCGGGACAAGTCCACCTGAGCCAGCTCGCGCAGCTCCACACCCTGCTCTTCCGCCTGCCGGAAGATGCTGCAGATCCGTGCATGTGCATACTGCACGTAGAACACGGGATTCTCATTGGATTTGGAAATCGCCAAATCCATGTCGAAATCAAGATGCGAATCCATGCTGCGCATCGTGAAGAAATAACGGATGGCGTCGACGCCGACTTCGTCCATCAGGTCTTCCATCGTGACTGCTTTGCCGGTACGCTTGGACATTTTTACCTTCTCGCCGTTCTGGAACAGGCTCACCATTTGAGCGATAAGCACCGTCAGACGGTTCGCGTCGTAACCGAGCGCCGTCATGGCCGCTTTCATACGCGGAATATAGCCGTGATGGTCCGCTCCCCAAATATTGATCAGCTCGTCGTAGCCGCGCTGGAACTTGTTCCGGTGGTAAGCCACGTCCGGCGTCAAATACGTGAAGGAACCGTCGTTTTTGATCAGGACACGGTCCTTATCGTCGCCAAGCTCTGTCGTACGCAGCCAGGTTGCTCCGTCCAACTCGTACACGTAACCGGATTCACGGAGTTTGCCGAGCACGTCGTCGATCAGGTTGTTCTCATAAATCGAAGTCTCGGAGAACCATTCATCAAATTTAACGCCGAACCGTCCGAGGTCGCGCTTGATTTTATCGAGTTCTTTTTTCAGCCCGTACTGGCGGAAATAAGCCAAACGCTCGTCCTGTCCAAGTTTGGTCAGACGGTCGCCCTCTTCGGCCGCCAGCTCGCTGCCGAATCCTTTGATATCTTCGCCGTGGTAGCCGTCCTCCGGCATTTCGGCATCCTGTCCGAGAGCCTGCAAATAGCGCGCCTCAATGGATTTGGCCAGGTTGTTCACCTGGTTGCCCGCATCGTTGATGTAGTATTCGCGCGTAACGTTGTAACCGGCAAGAGCCAGTACGTTGCACAGGGCGTCGCCCACCGCCGCGCCGCGTGCGTGTCCGAGGTGCAGGGAACCGGTCGGATTCGCACTGACGAACTCCATCTGCACCTTGCGTCCTTGTCCCACGTTTACTGCGCCGTAGGCGTCCGCCTGCTCCGCCACTTGGGCAAGAATCGGATAGAGGTAGCTTTTGTCCATACGGAAATTGATAAAACCGGGACCCGCGATTTGAACATCCGCGATCTGAGCCTTCTCTTTGTCGAGCTTCTGGATCAGCTGTTCCGCAATCGCGCGGGGATTCTGCTTGGCTATCCGGGAAAGCTGCATGGCCAGGTTAGTTGCAAAATCACCGTGAGACTTATCTTTCGGTACTTCCAGCACAATCTCGGGAAGCTCCGAAGCCTGTACGAGTCCCGCTGCGACCGCGGCCTCGCCTATCGTTACTTTAAGCGTTTCTTTTACCTGCTCGAGCACATTCATCTTACATCCTCCTGAATCGTTAACGATAATATATATAAACCGGCATGTTCCTCGCCTACATACAGGTCGTAGCTCCAATCAATGACTCCGATGCCGTCTTGGAGATTCCGGACGTACGTCCGCGTGCGGGTTTCCATAGGAAGAGAGCCCTGGGGCATCCGGTACCAGCCTGTCCGGGAATGACCCGCGACAAACGTCTGCTCGGAGCCGACCTGCCCTTTTCTCGTAATCTTAAGCTCCTCGGGACCCGCTTTTACCATCGTCGAAGTGCTGCCCATTTCTTCGGATGTCTCCTGGTAGAGGACATATACTTTCCCCTCCCGGATGTACAGCTCTCCGCGGGCTTCCTGTATGATCGATTCCTGTCCGGCAACGCTTGTTATGCGGATACGGACGTTTTTCTTGTTGGACATGGCCCGAACGCTCCGTTCTTTCTTGACTGTGCCCTGCCGCTTCCGGGGATTCCCCGGCCAAAACCGTCTTCCCCCGTGCGGCCCGGCAAAAAGCAAAGTTAGCTCTAAGTGTATAGTATCATACGGGTATTTTCAATGGATCATTGCAGCCTCGGCCCAAAGCCTTTATTCGCCGGCACCGTCGCATGTGAAAACCCCGAAGAGTAAAAATCCCCCAGACACAAGGCCTGGAGGATGGGATTACGCATCGTATGTTGTTGACGATTAAAAGCTATTTCACCAGACCCAGCAAAATCTCGCGGATCAGCTTGGCCGCTACGATCTGTGTCTGTTCGGACGGATCGTATACCGGGGCCACTTCAACCACGTCGGCGCCTACGATGTTCAGCTCGGAACCTGCGATAGCGTGAATAGCCGCAAGCAATTCCTTGCTTGTGATACCGCCCGCTTCGGCTGTGCCTGTGCCCGGCGCTGCGGACGGATCGAGCACGTCGATGTCGATCGTCAGGTAAACCGGACGGCCCGCAAGTTCCGGCAGCACCTTCTTGAGCGGCTCCAGAACTTCGAACGGGTAAAGGTTCAAGTTCTTGCGCGCGTACTCGAACTCTTCGCGCATACCGGAACGGATGCCGAACTGGTACACGTTCTTGCCGCCGATAAGCTCGGCCGCTTTGCGGATCGGCGTCGAGTGAGACAGCGGCTCGCCTTCGTACTGCTCGCGAAGGTCGGCATGCGCGTCGATGTGAATGAGCGCCAGATCTGGGTACTTCGCGTACACTTCGCGGATGACCGGCCAGGACACGAGGTGCTCGCCGCCCATACCGAGCGGGAACTTGCCGTCGCTCAGAAGGCCGCGGACATATTCGCCGATAATGTCGAGGCTGCGTCCCGCATTGCCGAAAGGCAGCATCAGGTCGCCGGCGTCGAAGTATTTCACCTCGTCGAGACTCTTATCGAGATACGGGCTGTATTCTTCCAGCCCGATGGAAACCTCACGGATGCGGGCAGGGCCGAAACGGGAGCCCGGACGGAAGCTGACCGTGTAGTCCATGGGCATTCCGTAAAGTACGGCACGGGAGGACGCGTAGTCCTCGGAGGCGGCGATAAAAATGTTGCCGGAGTAAGCTTGGTCTAAACGCATGCGGTCATCGCACCTTTCTGTTCGAAAACGGTCCTTATTTTACGAGATCTTCAACGAATTTAGGCAGAGCAAACGCGGCCTTGTGGAGGCGCGGCGTGTAGTATTTCGTTTCGAATTCGGGAATCGAAGCTTCTTCGACTTGAAGCGGATCGTATTTTTTGCTGCCCATGGTGAACGTCCAGAGACCGCTCGGGTAAGTCGGAATATTCGCCCCGTAAACGCGGACGATCGGGAAGATTTCGCGAACGTCGCGGTTAACCGTTTGAATCAGGTCCGCTTTGAACCAAGGGTTGTCCGTTTGCGCCACGAAAATGCCGTCTTCTTTAAGCGCATCGTAGATGCCTTGGTAGAAGCCTTTCGAGAACAGTTCCACGGCCGGACCGACGGGCTCGGTGGAATCCACCATGATCACGTCGTATGTATTTTTGTGATCGTGGATATGCATGTAACCGTCGTTGACGATGACTTCGACACGAGGGTTGTCCAGCTCGCCGGCAATCTCGGGAAGGTATTTCTTCGAATACTCGATTACTTTGCCGTCGATTTCAACCAGAACGGCTTTTTCCACTTTCGGATGCTTAAGCACTTCACGAATAACGCCGCCGTCGCCGCCGCCTACCACAAGAACGTTCTTAGGGTTCGGGTGGGTAACCAGGGCAGGATGCGCAACCATTTCATGATAGACGAATTCGTCTCTTACGGTCGTCATGACCATGCCGTCCAGAACGAGCATGCGGCCCCATTCGGCTGTATCGATCATGGCCAGATCCTGAAAATCGGTTTTCTCGGTCACCAGCGTTTCTTTAATCTTGGCGGTGATGCCGAAGTCTTCCGTCTGTTTCTCGGTATACCAAAGTTCCATATTCCCAGCCTCTTTTCTTAAGTATAGTGATGTAAGGAGTGCATGCGGACAAGCCCGGAAATGAGACCGACCGCTCCATTATTTCGTACTGAATAGTATCCTCATCATTGTACCACAAGCGGGTAAATCCATGCGCGGAATGAGCCTTGCGCCTTGAGGGTTTGCACGCACAAATTGTATTATAGAGGATTGAACCCGAAATGCAAGAAATTTGCAGGACGGACGGGCCGTTTTACGAAATTTTAGGAAGCGGAAGGGAGAATACCTGAATAGGGGCCGGAAAGCTTTTCCATACTGTGTAATATGCCGCTATTATTTATCCTAAGCTCATGCTTGAACCCGCTAGGCCCGACAAGAAAGGAGAGTGAGTGACTCTTGGCCGACGACCAACAGAACGAACCCGAAAACAATGCCGCTCCCGACAAAAAGCCGCCAGGTCCAGCGGACAAGAACTGGCCTGGCCGTTTAAAACGGGGATTCACTTTCTCCTTTACGACGTTTCTGGTCCTGTGCGTACTGGGAGGAGTGTTCCTTCTCTATCTGCGCTCACAGGCGCTTCCGGTCACGAAGGTACTCCAGACGTCCCAAATTTTTGACGTTAACGGAGCTTTAATCGATACGCTGGATTCCGGCCAGAACCGCAAGATCGTGCCGATCAGCGACATTTCCGTGTATGTGGTTAAAGCGACGCTCGCGATAGAAGATCAGAACTTCTACAGTCATCCGGGCTTTGATGTCAAAAGCATTGCGCGCGCAGCCATCGTCAATTTGAAAAGCATGTCCAAGGTGCAGGGGGCCGGGACGATTACCCAGCAGCTGGCAAGGAACTTGTATTTGAATCATGACCGCACCTGGACGCGTAAAATCAAAGAAACGGTGTATGCCGTGCAGATGGAGATGCAGCTGACCAAGGATCAGATTCTGGAAAGCTACCTGAACCAGATTTACTACGGCCATTCCACGTATGGAATCGAGGCGGCTTCCCAGCTGTTCTTCGGCAAGCATGCCAAGGACTTGTCCCTGGCGCAGAGCGCCATGCTCGTAGGCGTGCCGAAAGGGCCGAAATTTTATTCGCCCTACTATAACATGGAGAATGCGATGGACCGGAAAAACGTCGTGCTCCAGACGATGGCGAAGGAAGGCTTCATTACCCAGCAGGAAGCGGATGCGGCCAAGCAGGAGAAGCTGACCGTTCAGCCGCTGGTAGAGAAGAAACCTTCGCAGGCCCCGTACTTCCGCGACTATATCAAAACGCTGGCCGTGCAGAAGCTCGGCATCACGGAAGACCAGTTCGAACAAGGCGGCCTGAATATTTACACGACGCTGGATCTGAAAGCGCAGAAAATCGCGGAAGAGCAGATGGCCAAACAGTTGCCTAAAGAAAGCGAGATTCAGGGCGCTCTAATCTCGCTCGATCCGCGAACCGGCTACGTTAAAGCGATGGTAGGCGGCAAGGATTACGGAGCGAATCAGTTTAACCGCGTGTTTGCGACGACCCGCCAGCCGGGCTCCTCCTTCAAGCCGTTCGTCTACCTGACGGCTCTGCAGAACGGCTTTACGCCGCTCAGCACCGTCCGAAGCGAACCGACCGTCTTCAAATACGATGAGGGCCGGCAGTCTTACACGCCCCGCAACTACAATGACCAGTACGAAAATGCGGACATCGACATGCGCCGGGCGATCGCGAAGTCGGACAATATTTTCGCCGTCGATACGATCCTGAAAGTCGGTCCCCAGAAGGTCATCGACAACGCGCGGAAGTTCGGCATTACAAGCGATCTGAAGCCGCTGCCCTCCCTCGCGCTGGGCACTTATCCGGTCAGTCCGTACGAGATGGTCGCCGCCTTCTCCGCCCTGGCCAACCAGGGAGTCCGAGTCGAGCCGACGGCCATTATCAAGATCGAAGATATGGCCGGCAGCGTCCTCTATCAGGCTGCGCCGAAAAGCGAACGCGTCGCCGATGCCGCGCCCGCTTACGTGCTCACCCATATGATGGAGAGCGTATTCGAGGATGGCGGTACCGGCAGCCGGGTGGCCGCCACGATCAAGCGGCCCGTCGCGGGCAAGACGGGCACGACCGACGCCGACGCGTGGATGGTCGGCTACACGCCCGAGCTGGCCACCGCCGTCTGGGTCGGCTACGACAAAGGGCGTGCGATCAACACGGCGGAATCGCATCTCGCTTCGCCGATCTTCGCCGGCTACACCGAAGCCGTCCTGGAGGCGATTCCGCCTAAGCTCTTCCCGGTGCCGGAGGGAGTCACGACCGTCTACATTGATCCTAAGAGCGGCAAGCTCGCCAATGAAGACTGTACGACCGGCGCGCGCAACGAGGCGTTCCTTTCCGGCACGGAGCCGAAGGAGTACTGCACGAACCGGGCTGCCAAAGGCAAAGGGTTCGGCAGCGGAGCGCGCTCCTGGTGGGAAGATGTGAAGCGCTGGTGGAACGAGTAACAGAAGCGGAAGGCAGCATCGGCAGCGATGCCGGCAGACTCTCTCCGTTGAGGGTAACACCCGCAACCCTTTCCCGAAAAAAACAAATAAGGCAGATGCGAGCGCGGGCTCCCATCTGCCTTATTTGTTTTCCAACCGGATTAATACCGGCCGGTGAGGATTTGTGTTCAGCTTTTTTCGAAGCTTGAAGCAGGTTCTTTTATTGAAGCTTCTCCAAGCGGCGAAAGCCCTTTTACAGGAAATAACCGGGTGAACAGTCATTTATCTCCAACGCAAAAAGGCAGAACTAAGCGTCCTTAGTCTGCCTTTTTGCTGTCCTAGTATATGAGTGTAACATACACTAGTGTTAGTATACCCGCTTCCCCTGGGTCTCACAATCCATGACACAATTTGTACACATTTTCCGCAAGGCTAGGCTAGCGCCTGTTTAAGCTCCTCGGAAGAGTGGTTCCACCATTCCTCGTTATGTTCGATCAAAGCCTTGCGCAGCGCGGATTTTTCCGTTTCATCCAGACCTTCTACCATGATCTTGCGCTTCATTGCGGCGTCCATCCGGTTCACGTGATCGGCTAGGATTTTCCAGCCTCTGCGCGCTTCCGTATCGATCAGCATCTCGCAAGCCGTCACTCCGCCGTAGGAAGTTCCTTCCGGGGAGCGGTCCACGGCCACCCATACGATCCAGCAGCGGCGTCCGTCCGGGACGTCTTCTTTGTTCGTCGAGAATTTAATCCGCTTCTCCACCTGGCTCTTCGCGTGCAGCGCGCCCATGTCGAGATAAGCTTCGTCTCCGTCGAGGATAAGGCTGGATACGTTGCTCAGATCAATCGAACCCGCCCCGAATCCTTTGTGATTCACCTTCGTGCTGACGATATTCAGCGCCGCCGGTTTTTTCTTCGGTTCTTCTTTATGGGAATCCATGAAAGGCACCTACGCTTTCCTAGAAAAATAATTCTGCTCTTCTTCATTTATTTTAGCTAATAATCCCCGGAATGCAAACATATACATGCTGTAGATGCTTGTCAACGGGGTGAAAATCATGAAAGTAAAGATGGCCAACCGAAAAAAAGCCTGGCTCGTATCCGCAGCCGCCGCGTTCCTGGGCGCAGCTTTCCTCGCCAACTCGCTCCTTTCTTCCCCTGAAGAAAGGACGGGCCAGACAAGCCGGGCCGTTCTGTCCGGAACCGCTCAGAATCCAGTCTCCCCGGTGAATGCGGAACCTTCTTCTTCAATCGGTCAGCCGCCGGCGACAGGAGAAGGTGTCCACCAGCCTCTCAGCAAGCGCATCGTCGAATATCACATCAATGTGGAATACAGCCCGGAAAACCAGAAGCTCCTCGGTCAGCAAACCGTCACCTGGAAAAACCCGGGCAGTCAGCCTGTGCAGGAACTGTACATGCATCTTTATCCGAATGCCTTCGCATCGGAAAAGACGACTTTTATGAAGGAATCCGGCGGCAAGCTGCGGGGAGACGAAGCCAAAAAAGGCAGCTTCGGAGATATGGAACTGCGCAGCATCAAAACCGGGGACGAAACCGACCTCAGCTCCGCCATGCAGTTCGTCCAGCCCGATGACGGAAACCCCGACGACCGGACGCTGATCAAGATTACGCTTCCGAAGCCTGTCGCCGCAGGAGCCGCCATTACGTTGCATACGGAATTTGCGGTCAAGCTTCCCCAAGTGTTCGCTCGCATGGGCGTAACGAAAGATTTCGTTATGGCGGGACAGTGGTTTCCCAAGCTTGCCGTGTACGAACCTGCCGGCACCCGGGGACGGACCGCGGAAGGATGGAACCTGCACCAGTACCACGGCAATTCGGAGTTTTACGCGGACTTCGGCATTTTCGATGTCCGTGTGAAAGTCCCGGCGGATTACATCGTGGCCGCCACCGGTTTTCCGACCAAAAATCCGGTCGTCGAAGCCGGCAAGAAAACCTATCAGTTTTATGCGGATGACGTGCACGATTTCGCCTGGTCCGCTTCGCCCAACTTTAAGGTGTTTGAGGAGCCCTATGCCGCTCCCAATTTGCCGGGAGTCAAGATCAAGCTGTACCTTGATCCCAAGCATGAACCGTACAAGTCCCGCTATATGATCGCCGCCAAAAAAGCGCTGAGCCGGTACTCCCAGTGGTATGGTACGTATCCGTACTCGACCTTATCCGTTGTCGTGCCTCCGGAAGGGGCTAACGGGGCGGGCGGCATGGAGTATCCCACGCTCGTTACCGCTTGGGGAGCCTCCGAGGGGACGCCCGACCTGGAACTCGAGCGGGTCGTCGTCCATGAGATCGGCCACCAGTTCTGGTACGGACTCGTCGCCACCAACGAGTTCGAGGAAGCTTGGCTGGACGAAGGGTTCACTTCCTACACCGAGGATAAGCTGATGGAACTGGAATACGGGTCGAAACCCAACCTCCCGGTCGAAGCCAGCTATATCACCTCTCCGGCCGCGCTGCAGAAAAATGCGTGGGGTTACCGCAGCCACGGCGAGTACGCCGACAACGTGTATACCCGCGCCAAGCTGGTTCTCAAGGAAATCGAAAACCGTGTCGGGCTGAACACGATGGACCGCATTATGAAAACATACTTCCAGCGCTGGAAATTCAAGCACCCGGGAACCCGCGATTTCCAAACGGTCGTGGAGGAAATCACCAAAACGAAATGGACGGAGTTTTTCGACCAGTATGTATACGGCAGCATGATGACCGACTATGCGGTCGATAGCATCCGCATCCGCCAGGCGAACGAGTCGGGACAGACGTTGTACGAAAGCAGCGTGCTGGTCCGCAAGTTCGGAGGCACTGTACCGGCTGTGCCGATCCGGTTCCATTTTGCCGACGGTTCGACGACAGAGAAGATCTGGGACGGACAGGGCGAGCAGATCGAATACAAGCTGACCCATAAATCCCCGGTGGATTGGGTTTCCCTGGATCCCAAATACACCCTGAAGCTCGAAAACCGGCATATCAACAATTATATGAAAACCGAAGTCGACACCACGTGGAGAATCCGCTGGACCCTCGGCGTCGTCAAACTGCTGGAAACGCTGTTCGATACTGTAGCCTGGTGAGGTGATGAGATGCTCCGCTATCTTCGACAAGGCTTGACGGCCGCCCTCAAGCAGCCGTTCGCCGTTTGCGTGCTGTATGTGTACCAGTTTGCCTGGGGGATTCTGCTTTATAAATGGGTCCAATCCATTATCGTCCCTCTGCTCCACCGTTATCCGGCCGGCGATCAGCCCCAGAGCGCCGTTCATTTGTTCTTGATGGAAAGCCAGTTCCGGCTTGTAAAAACGGATCTCATCCAGCCGTATCTCGAATGGCTTCTCATCCTGCTGGCCGTCCGGATGCTGATCAGCCCCATGCTGAACGCCGGCGTGCTGTACTCTCTGGAACACCGGCAGATGAATGCGGGCTACCGGTTTATGAAAGGAATCCGCGAGCTGCTGCTGCCCTTCTTCCTCTATTATCTCCTTCAAACGGTCCTGATGCTTGCGCCGCTCTACTGGCTGGCTCCCAAAGCGCTTGCTTTGTTCAACAAAGCCTACGGATTCGAGCAGCTCCTTCTGTCCATGCTTCCCTGGACGGCTCTCTATGCCGTGTATGCCCTGCTTGTTCGGCTCCTCTTCCTGTTCCTGCAGTTCGGCAGGGCCTCCGAGGATCGACGGGGACTTCTTTCGGTGCTTCCGGTCGTCTTCCGCCAAGGCTTACGGATCGCGGGCAATGCCCTGCTGCTCGTCCTGCTCGGCTTCCTTCTGGCCGTCGCGGCGACTTATGCCTCCTATATATGGGCGGGCCTGACGGCCCTCATTATCCACCAGATATACCCTCTGGTCCGGACCTTTGTCAAAATGTGGTCCATCGCCGCGCAGCGTGAAATCTGGGAAAGCTACCGCACCTAGAAAGGCCTGTTTTTCTGCCCGTAAGCCGGGCGGCAAAACAGACGAGTCACAAACGCCACCCTCTTCTTAACCGTGCTCTTTCCGGATTGTTCCGGCGCGATATCCGTCTCCCCCTGCCGTTCACCGGCCAGGGGGTTTTTAGTTTCCATTTGCGTTTTTTTCAGCTATCATGGAAAGATAGAAGATAAAAGGAGGCATTACCGATGATATCCCCACGGACAAGCACCGTCGTGGCGGCAGTAATTGGCCTTTGTGTCGCCGCCGGGTCGTTCTTTTACGGACAGTCCGACGTTAAAGCCAAAGAGGTTGTGGCGATCGGTCACGACGTCCGCATCTCCAACCAAGCTTTCGACAAAATGAAAGCCGAAGTCGACCTGGCCTTTCAAATGCAGGGCGCTCAAAACAATTTGACCAACGATCAGCTTCTCGATCTGATGCTTAAGGACGAGCTCTTCGTCCGTTACGGCCAGAAGCGCGGAGTCAAAGTCAAAGAAGCCGAAGTGAAGCAGGCTATCGACCAGCAGCGCAAAGCGCTGGAAGCGGCCGGTCCCGAAGCGGCTCAGTTGAAAGAGATGCTCTACAAAAGCGCCGGCTTGACCGAAGCGACCTACTGGACCGATCCTAAAACCGTCAACCAGTACGCCAAATATCTCCTCCAGCAAAAGACGATCGAGTACCTCGTCAAAAAAGGCGAGCTGAAAACGCAGGAAGACCTCAACGCCCTGCAAGAAAAACTGCTTGCCGAAACGAAACCGGGGCTGCGCGTGAAGTTTCCGGATCAGCCGAAAACTTAGATGGCCTCTAAGCTGAAAGACATGGAAAACCCGCCCTTTTTATACAAGAAGGCGGGTTTTTTGATCTATTTTTTGCCCTGAAATCCGACTAAATAACTGCTTTTGAAACTTTTTTGTAACTATTTTTAGTTTTTTGGAAGGAATTTCTGGACCTATGGCGAATATTTAGTGTCGAACAGAAAAAGATTGCCGAATTTCTTCTTAGACGAAAGGAAGAGAACGGGGGATCCACTCTGGGTGAATTGATCTTGCAACAAAGGGATCATAGGGGACCTTCTACCGAACCCTCCAGCTAACCTCGTAGGCACAGGAAGGAGCAACACAGTTGAAGAAAGTCTTGTTGTTTGTTTTGAGCTTGACCCTGTTTTTGAGTGTGGAGATCGGCAGCGCTTCCGCGAAGTCGACGCTCAGTTCCACGATTGACGGATTGGTAGGGACGCCTTACAAGTATTCGGGCACATCGACCAGCGGTTTTGATTGCTCGGGTTTCACGTCCTACGTATTCGACCGGTTCGGCATTGATCTGGCACGCACTTCAAAAGCACAGAACGGCCAAGGATCCTCGGTTGCGAAAAGCGATCTGAGACCGGGTGACCTTGTATTTTTTAACACCGACGGAAAAGGCATCTCCCATGTAGGTATTTACATCGGGAACAACAAGTTCGCCCACTCCGCTACGAACAAAGGTGTTACAAAGAGTGACTTGAGCGAATCTTACTATGCGAAACGATACGTTTCTGCACGCCGCGTTATCGGCGATGACCTTTTTAACAAGATCACTGCAGACTAGTAAGACGCACTCGTAATGGAACGCAGCATATACCCGAAAGGGAGCCCCGTAATCCAGGTTGCCGCCTGGCTTGCCGGGCTTCTTTTCATTTGCGCCGGATTTCCTGTTACTATGAAGTTAGACGAAAAAGTAAGGAGCGTCCCTTCATTATGATCCTTTTTATTCATCGCAAAGATCTGCGGATTGACGACCTCACTGCGTTTGATTACATTCACAGCTTGGGGCGTCCAAGCCTGCACATCCTGATTCTGGACCCCTTCCTTCTGCGCGACGGCCGGGACCGGGAACACAGCGGAGTCAACTTCCTCCGTCACGTCTCCAGGCTCATCCGCGAATACAGGGAAGCGGGCGCTCATCTGGAAGTGCTTGCCGGCGAGCCTCATGCCGTGGTCGATCAGCTGCTGGCCGAGCTGCCGATTGAAGAAATCGTCCTGCACGGCGACGTTACACCCTACGCATTAGTACGTGACCGCAAACTGAAGGTTTCAGCTTCCGCCCGCGGCGTTCCGGTTACCACGCTGATCGACCATACGCTCGCCGATTTCGGAGACTTCCAGCACTTCGCGGAGCGCAGCGCCCCTTACCAGGTATTTACCCCTTTTTATAAAAAATGGAACGCTTACATGCATCTATTTTTCCGGCCGTCGTCTGCCGTCACCGTGCGCGATTTGCAGACACGGCCGCTGCCGGACCGCGAAGCCTGGTCCGCCCGGTTTCCGCTTCCGCTGGACCCGGAAGCGGCAGGCACGGCGCCTGATCCCGCTCAGACTCTGAGCGGTTTTCTCGAAGGAGGTCTCCGCGCTTATGAAGCGCAAAGAGACCGGTACGCCTTCGAGACGACCAGCGGGATCAGCCGCCACCTGAACACCGGCGCGCTCTCCGTGCGCCGGGCGTATGAAGCCGCTCTCGGCAGCGAGCGGCACGAAGCCTGGACGCGCCAGCTGGCGTGGCGCGACTTCTACCTGTACCAGGCCGTCTATAACCCGGATTTCTTCGTCTACGAGAAGAAATTCGATTTCTCCGGCCTGGAGGACACGCTCTTCGAGCGGTGGTGCCGGGGGCAGACCGGCATTCCGGTCGTGGATGCGGCCATGGCGGAGCTGAACGCCACAGGGCACATGCCGAACCGGCTGCGGATGGTGACGGCCATGTTCCTGACCAAGAACCTGCGGTGTCCCTTCACGCTGGGTGAACGGTATTTCCGGCGCAAGCTCGCCGATTACGACAACGTGCTCAACCGGGGCGGCTGGCTGTGGAGCGCTTCGCTCGGCTTCGACGCGTCTCCGTACTTCCGCGTCATGAATCCCGTCACCCAGTCGGAGACGCATGATCCGACGGGCATGTACATCCGGCGGTGGCTTCCACGGCTCGCTCATCTGAGCGATAAGGAGATTCACAAACCGCAGGCGGACGCGATCGTCGATCTGAAGAGCTCCCGCGCGGCAGCGATCGAGATTTACAAGCACATGCTGGCAGAGGCTAAACCTGATGCCGGTGCGGGTCCGGCCGGATTTTCTCCGGATGACTCTCCCCCTGTTTAAAGCTCCGTTCTTCGGGTAAATAGAAGTACGAGGTGATAAACATGGAAAATCCAATGGTGAAGTGCAGCATTGCCAACTGCGAATACTGGGAGCAGGGCAATAACTGCAGTGCGGAAGTTATTATGATCGAAGTAAACGCTCATTCGAACAAGCCACAACCGCAAGAACGGGACGGTCTGCCTTACGATTCCGGGCATCAGGATTCCGCCGAGGGCATCACCGACACCTGCTGTCAAACTTTCGAGGAACGTCATCATCACTAATTTCAATCAAACGTTTCATTAAAAAATGAAAATGCCGACAGCAGAGGAACCGTAGAGTTCCTCTGCTGTCGGCTTACAAAATATTCCCGCTGAGATCAGCGGGTGATTAAAGGCCGGTCAGGCTTCATCCTGCCCGGCTTTTTTTGTGTGGACACGCTTCGTTTACTCCTGCAGGTTGGTTGGTTCTATACGGAATCCCGTCCTTCTCCGCCTTACCAGCCGAGATCCAGTTTCTTTCCGGTCTCCACAAACGTTTTGATGGCGCTCAGCAGCATCCACCATGCGGGGTCCGCCTTCTCGTAGGAAGGGTGATTGTCGACCCACTCATCGTTGATCAGGGTTAATTTAGTGCAGCCGCCGACCGGCTCCAGCTTAATGGTTACCCGCGTTGTGATCTCCGCATGATTCGGATAATAGGAAGGCCCGGGATGTTCCGTGTAACTCAGGATACGGTTCGGCTCGTATTCCAGCACTTCTCCGTAAATATGGACGGTCTGCTCGCCGTCATTGCCGGGCCCGATATACCGGATAGATTCACCGGGGACATAAGAAGAATCGATCACACAGTCGAAAAAGATTTTACGGGTTTTCTCCGGCGTTACGAAAACATCCCACACCTGCTCAGGGCTGCCGTCGATATAAAAATGATAAATGAGATCCATTGAAAATTCCTCCCTAGCCTAGTGTCGGCGTCTTGTGATAGCTTGGCCGTTTTGCTACCATCAACTTTACAGGGCCACGGCGCAAAGCGATTGTAAAAAAGCGACATCTTCCCTGAGACTTCATCTGGAACGGAGGCGGCTCCGCATGAAACCCGAGGAGAACCCGGTCATCGTCAACAAAGGCATTTTGAATTACGAAAAGGGCCGGCAAAAGTTCAACATTTCCCGAAGATTGCCCGCTCCGGAGCTGGCTTTTTTTATCCGGCATTACTGGCTGATTCATTGGGACTTGAGAGGACTTCCTTCCCATACCCAGGAGGTGCTCCAGCCTCCATGCTTTAATCTGGTTTTCGAAAAAGACAACACGCGGATCTACGGGACGAACAAGGGGAAACTATCGCAGCTTCTTGAGGGCAAAGGAGAAGTATTCGGCGTTTTGTTCCGGCCGGGCGGGTTTTATCCGTTTTACCGGCAGCCGGCTTCGGAGCTGGTCAACCGCAGCCTTCCCTTCCAGAAGGTTTTCGGCAGAAGCTGCCTTCCGCTGGAAGAAGCCCTTTTCTCCGAACCGGATGAAGAGGCGAAGGTCCGCTTCGTGGATGACTTTTTCATTAGAGAGCGGCCGCCGGCTGACGAACAAATCGAAATCGTCAATTCGGTGATCGATTATATTGCGGGACACAGGGAAATCAACCGGGTTGAGGACGTTGGAGCCAGGTTCGGCATCTCCGCAAGAACGATGCAGCGGATGTTCAGCCAGTATGTCGGCGTCAGCCCAAAATGGGTTATCAAGAGATACCGCTTGCAGGATGCCGCCGTATCGGCGGATGCGGGAGAATCGCCGGACTGGTCGAAGCTCGCGGTAGATCTGGGCTATTACGACCAGGCACATCTAATTAAAGATTTCAAAACGGTTATCGGCAAATCTCCGGAGGAGTACGTGCGCGGTAAACAAGGTTAGTTCGGCAGAGCTGCATAAAAAAATGGAACGGCCCGCCGATTTAGCGATTGGAAGCACTCTACAATTCAGCGAGGCCGCTTTCTGAAAGTAGTCTTTAGTCCGCTTTCCGTAAAGACGGGATTTTAACGATCAGCCAGAAGGTAAAGGCGAGCAGGAGAAGAGCGCCGCCCATTACAATGTTCTGTATTCCCACGCCAACGCTGAGAAGCAGTGAAGTCAAACCGTATGAAATAGGCGTAAGTCCCATGGAAGACATGGTCTGAATACTCATCACACGACCGATATAGGCTTTGTCGGCATGATTCTGGATCACGGAAGTGGCGCAGATGTTGGAGATTCCCATTGAGATTCCCATACAAGCGGCGAACACGGCTCCGGTCCACAGTGTGCCAGCCATGCTCAACGCCAGAAAGCTGAACGACAGGCCTAACTGGGCCAGTACGCTGATCAAACCTCTCCGGCGCTTCAGGTTGAGAATGCCCAGCACAATCGAGCTGATCAGCATTCCTCCCGCCAGAAAGGATTGCAGCATGCTGAAATCGAGTGTCTCCCCGTGCAGAACGTGTTTGACGAAAACCGGGATGCCGATGGCAAAAGGGCCGGTAAAAAACAGATTCAAAAACAGCGTTTTCAGCACAAACGCCTTCAATACGGGCGCCTGACGGACGTAGCCGATCCCTTCCTTGACGCTGGTCAGCATCGGAATCCGTTCCGCTTTCGCGTCCGGCGATGGGGATTTCCGCACGCGGACAAGCAGCGCGAATAGGGCACCCAGCGCCAGCAGCACGGTAATCAGGCCGAAGATCCCTTCATACCGGAGAGCGACGATGACAAAACCGCTGATCATCGGCCCGAATATCGAGGTGGACTGATTCGTCGTCTGGATAATGGAGTTGGCCCTCGTCAGCTCCTCCTTGGAGACGATGGACGGGACGATGGAGCCCGAAGCGGGCCAAAAGAACGCGTCCAGTATGCCGAACAGCAGCGCGAAAGCGGTCAGGGCTCCCAATCCGAGTCCCCCGCCCTCCACCAGAACCAGAACCAGGACGGCGAGCAGCGCCGATTTGGTTATCGTGGACACGAACATGATCTTCGACGGGCTGATCCGGTCCGCCAGCACGCCACCGATCGCCATGAACAAGACGCGGGGCAGCGTCCCGATCAGATAAATAACGCCGAGGGAAGCCTCCATGTTCAAGACGTTCACCACATACCAGGCTTCCGCGAAATAGAACATGTTCAAGGCGAGGCCGGAGAAAATCGTAGACAGCCACAACATCGCGAACGCTCTTTCCCGGAAAAGCGACGATGCCGGACGGGGCATCCTCTCCGCTTGGATTCGGGCCTCCAAGCTACTCATCTTCCTTCTCCCCTTTGAAATACGGCTCGTCGATCTGGAACGCTACCGTCATCAGATAAAAAGTTTCCATCTCCTCTTCCGAAACCTCTTCTTCCGCCATCCGGTTCAGCTCCTGGATCAGCTCGTGATACTTCGCGACCCATTTCTTAAACTTTTCCTTCGGAATGTTCACCTCAGTCTGACTGGCTATGCGGTGCCACTTCCTGTGGTCTTCGGAATCCGTCAGGAAGGCGCTCTCCGGAGCCGCCAGGGCACGGCTCTTGGCCCGGTCCAGAGTGGATAGCGTCATCAGCCGGCGGCTCTCCCCGTATTCATTGTGAAAGGATAGCAGCTCCGTAGACGGAATAAAGCTTTTCGCCACGGCCTGATACAGCTTCTGGGTCATGTTCCCCTTGCGGTTTTCCTCCACCAGCCGAATCAAGCCGTTCTTCTCCAGATCCTGCAGGTGGTAGTGGATTTTCGAACGCGATTCCCCCATCTGCTGGGAAAGCTGCTGCCCCGACCGCGCCTCCTCCACCAGCAGGCACAGGATTTCGATTCGCAGCGGATCGCTCAAAGATTTCAACTGTTCGAGATTCGTTAATACCATAATGTCATTTTGTTTTTCCATACATGTCAGCTCCATTTGACTTGTCAGTTTTTATTGACAATAAAAACTTACCAAATAATCTTCTCTCCTGTCAATGGGGATTCAGGAAAATAAAGGCCGCATGGGGTACTTTGCGTACCTCATGCAGCCTTTTAGGAGAGAAGACCCCCAAAACTCGGATCGGGATAATCCCGGCTACCGATTAATTTTTGTACAGCTTGCCGTGCCAGTTCATAAAATTGTTCACGACCACATTTAGAAACTCAATAGTAGGCGCGTGATGCAGGTTGCCGTCTTTATCGATTTTTTCATGGACAAGGCCTACGTACACTTCGTTGCCGGGGAGCAGTACAGAGGAAATCCCGGGAGAGAACAAAATATCGCGCAGATTCTCCTGTGCCCGCACAGTGCCCAGAGTTCCCATCGAAGCGCCCATGATCCAGGATGGCTTGCCGATCATCACCCGGTCACCGCGCGACAGCCAGTCCAGGGCATTTTTCAGCACGCCGGGGATGGAGTAGTTATACTCGGGCGTAACCCAAAGCACGGCATCGGCGCCCGCAATTTTGCCGCGGAAATCCAGCACCGACTGGTCCGGAGTCAACTCGATATCTTCGTTGTAAAACGGCAGATCGTTTACGCGGACGATTTCCACGTCGAGCCGGTCTTTGAAGGTCTTCTGCACATACTCTGCAAGCTTCAGATTATATGAGTTTTTGCGGTTGCTTCCGATAACTGCTGCGATTTTCATAAACGAACCCTCCGATATATAGTTTTAGTTGCTATATCAACTAAAAGATGAACAGGAGCGCAAGACGGGCTACCACTTACGCACATTCTCGCGGACCTTTGTAAGAAGCCTCTTCAGCTCGGCCGTCTCTTCAGCCGTAAAGCCTGCTCTGAGATGCTGTTTCATATGGCTGCTGATCTCTTCCACGTTTGCTTTTAGCGCCCGTCCCTCATCGGTCAAATACACTTCAATCGAGCGGCGGTCGCTCGCGCTGGGAGTACGGCGTATAAATCCTTTGCTCTCCAGACTAGCAAGCATTCGCGTAATGCCGGATTTGTCTTTGCTGAGGCGTTCCGCGATCTCGTTCTGCGACAAGCCCTCCTGCCTCATGAGAAGCGCGATCACCAGATGCTGTTCCGGAGCAAGCTGCATGGGAGCCAGCCGTTTCTTCAAGTAGCTGGTAATCTCCAAATCCGCCATATGGATCATTAAACCGATATGTTCTTCCATGTCCCGTTCCATTCGTTCACCCTGACCCTATTAGTTGATATATCAACAATTTCACTTTTATTATCTTAAAAACTTGGTGGAATGTCAAGGGAACCGGCATTGTTGCAGACTGGTTTTGGATAAATTGGATTAGTCTAAACTAAACCTTGATAACCATGCAAAATTATCCGACGATGGTTCATGGGGGAACAGACAATCAGCATGCAGCCTTTATATCCCCACATGACCTGAAGGACTGATGTTGTTTGAATAGGAACAAAAATACAAAGAGTCTCCGCAGCGATGAGGATATGGAGGACCCTAACTCACCGGAGCGGGCCGTTGAGCTTAAAGAGAAGCTCATAGGGGCATGCGATCGGATAGGTGAACGTTACCGACCGACCGTCGAACTCAAGCCTGTTGATGAGAACAACTGGTATGACTGCACCGAGCTTGTAGTTACGGACGAGCAGAAGAACGTATTTCCTGTTCCGGTTGTGTATTGGCTTGCAGAGTCGGCTTATTGCGGCTTCACTCCTCTTGCCATGTACAATGGCGAACAGTTAATCGGATTTGCGGTCTACGCCGTCGATCCTGACGATGGGAGCTACTGGATCATGGCCTATATGATCGATCATAAGTTCCAGCATAAAGGCTTAGGGCGATCCGGCATGAAGGAGCTGGTACGTTACATCCACGAAAAGCACGGCTGCGACAAAATCGTACTCGGGCATCGGGCCGAAAACGAACGGGCGTCCCATTTATATGCTTCATTAGGTTTTGAAGAAGTAGACCGGGACGGCATCGAAATTATACGGGAATTGACCCTTTCGAAACCATGATGATTAACGTTCGGGACTTAAGAGCCGCAAGATTTGCGGCTCCTTTCCATTTTCCCCGAGACCCGGCAGGCTGCCGTTTATCGGATTGCTTAATTTCTTCGGAAGTAACGGTTGCGCCCATAATACAACACCTCGAAAATCGCGAATACGCCAACTACCGCAGCAACCAAAAGAATTACCGTGATACCGAAAACGGTCATCTTCCCCGTAGTTCCTTTATCCCCCAGCAGAAGCACACTGCCGGCGACCCAAAGAATGTCGATCACGGCAATGACAAGCACCGCCGATGGAGGAACCATACTCCTGGATACGGTCCAAACGAGAAATGCGACAAACAAGAGTAGAAAAACCGCGGTTTCGACCAAGGCGGTTCTACTTTCTAGTCCCGTCCATTCGGCGACATACCCGGGAAAGGCCAATAACAGCAGCCCGAATATCCCGGACGAAACGGCATTCGTCAGCAAAACTTTACGGATGAGAGTTTCTCCTGTCGGCGTTATTGCTTCATTTGGTTTCATCTTGCACACCTCTTTCTTTCGGGGCGATTATTGATCGGCTTGTACGGCTTGTACGGCTTTCACAAGTGAAGAAATGATTCCCAAGTGCACGGCTTCGTGGATAAAAGCGAAGTTAAACAACTCGCCTGCCGTCTCGAACCTCAGCGGCCCCATTTCAAACGGCGCGCTCAAAGGTACATTCAACGACTCGATGTCTAGATTGGACAAATCGTCAAGCTGCGCGGATAAAAATTGAATCAACTCCGACTTCGACGGAGGCGTGACGGTCCAGTCCGACGGCTTCGTTCCGGTCATAAATAAGCCGGCATAGCTTTGCGGCAGCTTCGTATTTAACGCCGGACCTGCGGAGAGAAACCAATTCAGCATGGTAACGATATGGCCGGCGTTCCAACGAACCGTATTATTGAATCCTGCGGGCGTAATATCGTAAATTTCTTCCTGAATCGCTTGAATGGATCCGATAACCAATTGATGAGCCGTTTTTGCGGTTTGGATGCTTGCTTGTGACATTGTACATTCCTCCTAATGGTTGGGTTGTGCCTGACAACACCGAGATTAGCCTACAAACGACTGCCAGAACCATGCTTTTCACTGCCGTTTGGTGCCAATCTTGCCTATTTTCGTTCAAAAAAAAGGCGGCCGCTTCCCTGGGTATTCCCAAGGAAACAACCGCCATCCATGTCATTCATTTTTATTCCGCCTTAATAAGGCATTCTTCTCCTTTAGACTTGTCGCAATAAGACGCGCGCCGGCGTTCTGCCAATTATAGCAGGTGCGCTCGGGCACACAGGTACGGAACCACTCCAAAGCTTCTTTGGAAGGAGCGTCCAGTTGATGGTTCGAATAACGCACGCTATACGGCTTAATGCCGGCGACGTAAGGAAAGTACAAAGCATTATAAAATTTCCATTCGTCCGTCGTGCCGAACGCTTCATCCGGGCGCGGCTTCATTTGCAATATACTTTCGATAAGCAAAGACTTAAGCTCGTTAGCACGTTCCACTACACCATCCGCCGCCCCGGATTTCCGAAGCCGCTCGTCAATTAGCGCCAATTGCGCCAGCGGACTTGCCGCCAATCGCTCCAAGTTCCCCAAGTTACTAGTCGCTCGCCGGATATGACGGTAGAACTCCTCATTGTCCATCTCCTCCGGATTCGCATCGCCATCAATACGGACCTGAACGCTTTCGACCAAACGCAGTTTGGAGCGTTCCGTGCGCAGCTTCGGGAACGTCATTAAAGCAATGTTGTCGAGCAAAGCCCGAATCGGATATACAAACACTTGGAATGCAATGGAAACCATTATGCTGACCATCAATAACAACAGCGTCGCAAAATCGAATCCCGTCCCCGTTCCGAGTAAAATAACAAGCGCGACCTGACCGGAAAAAATGAGTGTAAAAAAGACGGAATAATCGAGGGACCGGAACAAATCGGGCAGCCAGGATTCCCCCTGCTCCCTGATCTCCTTGACTATCGTATATGCGCCAAACAGCAGCATTCCGGCACTGTTGGCCACAAGCGTCCACTTATTCCATACAACCTCAGGAAAAAACAGATTCAAAGCCGTCATACAGGCAAATACAAAAAGCGGCACATAATTAAAGACATAGAAGGGAAAAGACCGTTTTGTCCCGCCGGACACCACCCCCCATATGGAAAGCACCGTTACCAGGATAAAAAACACATATACTGCTGCTTTGCTGGAAACGAAGTATATGTCCGGATTAGCAGCGAAGGCCAGCCAAATCACGATGCCTACTGTCAACCCCGTCAGAACATACTTCCATAGCTGCCATAATACGTTCCGTTCACCCTCCTCTCGGGAGACAGTAGATAGAACGGCACCTTGCCACAATACCAAGGGCAGATAAAAGCAGATGTCCCGTACCGTGCTGAGCGGCGGCGCCATAAACGGGTCCCCTTGGCTATAGGGCATCAGTAAAGTCACCCCGAAACCAAGCGAGCAAACAATTACGCCGAGACCGGCCAGCAAGAGCCGAATGTTTCTTACATCGCGATTAACCATGTATAAGCCGAACCAAAACAAGAGTCCGAAGTAGCTGAGCTGCACAATGATCAAGACGATCGTTCTCCTTTACCTGAAAGCCATCTTCAGTAAGATAAAGCAAAAAACCCACCCTATAGGTAGCAGCCGAAGGTGAGTTTGGGTTCCAGTCATTATCTTGAAGGAATATCCCATCCAAAAACCGATTATGTAAGCTGAATGTCCGCATGCTCGGTTTTTCTAACGTAATTTTAACATGGAAGGTTCTAATTCAACAATAAGCGATGCCTGCAATGCCAAAGGAATGAAAACGCTGCTGACAGCACCCTAAGGGGTGGATGGGTTGTGAGTGTATTTGCCTCAAATCAAAGCAGATTAAAGAATTGCCCACTCTTTCTCTGCTTGCCCAGAATATATTACAGATATCAATCAATAGGAGTTGATCTTTTGGTACGTATACTCGATAAAGCTGCCGTTCAGCCGCGCCGCAAATTCAACTTAGCAAACTCATTTGTTATCCGACGTTCACCAGCAAGATCTCGTCTTGCAACAATCACAATCCTTATTCCAAGGAATTCTCAACCTAATCGGGTAGATTTGGTAGCAACCGTCGGTGTTCGAGGTGTCACTGGCATTGCCCAAATATTATTTAGAATCTTCCGCGATGGGAAAGAGATTTTCAACACACAGCAAGGTATCGAATCTGCTGGTTCTGAGCAAAATTATGCGGTTACGTTCCAGGCGGAAGATAGAAATGTAAGAACGGGCACCCATGTTTATACAGTCACAGCAGAAAACCTTACTGCAAATACAAGAGCAGATGTTGTCGGGCCTATATCGTTCAGCGGGCTTGCCGTTAAAACGAGAACATAACAACCCATTCGCATTTTTCAGCACCTGAACAGAGAGACCTGCAGATGTCTCGATTTGGGGAATGGTGTAGATGACAAAGTAAAAGCAGCTCGTTCCTTATCAGAGGATGGGCTGCTTTGCTCTAGTACGGAAGAGACGGCAACTTAAGCCTGCACGGCACTGCTGATCGAATCGAACGGGTCACGCTTGCTCATGCGGAAACCGGGGCGTCGGATGAAATCGAAGTGGATGAAGTCGTCGTAAGTCACGGATATGATCGTGATTTCGGAAACCTCGTGAAATGGGGACTGGAGCGTGAAGATTACGGAATCACCGTCGACGCGAAAATGCGGACGAGCCAGTCGGGCATCTTCGGCGCGGTGACTTCATCACCTACGGCAGCGGCCAGGCACTGAACGAATCGTCTTCGATCAGCAGCCTGGCTTATTGTTTTAACAAGGACTTTCGACAGGAAGCAACGATGTTTAGCCTTCTCGCAAAAGGGATTGAGGGGTTGTGGTTCGGTCAAGACTCAGCTGTTTGCAGACTGTTGATGAACGTTTGCAGCTTCAAGGAACGAAAACAACTGTCGATTCATTTCATCGGCACCTGTTCCAAGCCAAATCAAGTGTCCCCATAAGTCAAGCTCGCAAAGTCGGGAGTTCGGTATCAGTCGACTAGCATGCCGAGCATGATCCACACTTACGGATGCATCATGAATACTATGCATAATTAGAGTAGGGCACTTGATGGCAGCAAGTGCTGAAGTCGCATCTTTACCGGTATGAACCACATCTATCAGAAAGCCGTGTCCTGACCGCTGTTGAGCTATAATGCTTTTAAATTTCCTACGATCGGCATCATTGATTTGCGGTAATACCTTCTCCTTCGGCAGTTTGCTAAAAGAGGGAATCATACTGCTCAACAGAAAGGACGGAAATAGCTTATTCAAAAGTCGAATCATAGTCCAAACGTATTTTTCTATAGGAGGCCGAAACAAGAATTGAGCAAATTTATACAGCTTGTCGTCTGGACTTAACCAGCATTGGGTTACGGCGGATTGCAAGACAAGGCTTCTTACTCGATTTGGAAATCTGGATGCCAAATGAATTCCGCTCGGGCCTCCGGCGGACATAGCGATAACATTGACCTGGGGAATTTGCAACTCATCAAGCAACTCGATATATGAATCACATGCGACAATAAGCGATTCTCCAAGTTCCTTGGATGTTCTGCCGTAACCTGGCCTCGAAGGAGTAATGACAGAGAAGTGACGAGCCGCGAGTTCGTTTCTGCCTAATTCTCCATAGCAACTCGAATGGCCCCCGTGCAGAACCAAAACCGGTTCTCCTTGGCCGACAATGCTGTACTCTAAGATAAATCCGTCTTTTGTCTGGTGTTGACGAATAGACTTATTCATTTACACCCTCCATAAATAAACTTAAATTCGTTATTGAAGCAAAAAATCGTAATCCTTTTTAAAGAATGGCTTGCAGACCTTGAAACCAAACCAACAAATATTGGCGAACCATTCTTTTGCAATCTTCGGTTCCTTCATGGAGCCTAATAATCTCAAAATATCCTTGTAGAAATGCGACAGAAACAGGCCACGCGACTTGCGGCTTCAAGCCCTCCCCGCCCTTATTGCTGTAATCCGCTAAATGCACAGCTACATTATCCGCCATCATTTGGTGAAATTTCTGAACGGCGTTTTCGTTCCGGGTGCCTCTAGCACCATCGATTAAAATCAAGAGTGGTGTACGGTATTCAATGACGATATTCGTTAAAGCTTCAACGATAAGTTCAAAGATATTCCCTTGACCATGTGGTTGAGCATGATGATTGCTTATCAGCGTTTCCAGCTCATGGTACACCGGCGATATAACGGAATCAAACAAGTCTTCTTTATCCTTATAATATCTGTACAAGTTCCCAACGGAGATACCTGTCTGGGCCGCAATTCTTTTCATGGATGCCCCCGCATATCCGAATTGAGCAAACTCAACTTGAGCACTCTTGATAACCGCTTGCCTCAATTCCTCTTTCAAAACCTGAACCATAAATGAACCTCCGTTCATTATTGATTATAGAAAAAAATTTCCATAAACGCAAGTTGTTTGTTTAAAGCATACCCGCAACTGCCTTTTTCGACTTTAAGTTTGCAAACTATCGAACGGAAAGCCCAAAAAGGGCTGTGACAGACTGTCTATCGGCAACCTGTCACAGCCCCCCAAACCCGCGTCCGACGAGGTCTTTCGGCTCTTATTCTTCTCCTGTCGCAATCGGATTCTCTGCGTAGGAAACCCAATCGCTCCAGCTGTCTTCCTATGTTATGACGTCGGATTATTAGGACGCCTATGCTACAATAAGGTGACAAAGGGGGCGACATTATTGAGTAAACAAAAAATCGTGATTATTGGCGCAGGAATTGTCGGGGCGTCCGTGGCCTATCATCTGGCCAAACGAAATCAAGATGTAACCGTTATTGAACGACACTCCGCCGCGGCGCGTGAAGTCACGGAAAAATCGTTTGCCTGGATACATACGACGCATAGTGTGGCTCCCGAATACTGGCATTTGTACGATGCGGCTTGTGAAGAATATCATGCGCTTCAGCAAGATTTGTCCGAACTGCAAATTCATTGGCACGGGGCGCTGACTTGGGACAATCCGCCCTTAAGGGAGCAACTCCGTTTTCAAAAATTAAACCGGGAGCAGCTTGAGGCATTGGAACCGAATCTGAAGGAATATCCGGATGAAGCGATGTTTGTCAGCGAAGAAGGTGCGGTGGACCCGATAGGGTTAACGGATCTGTTGTTGAGCAAAGCGCGGGAGTACGGAGCAAAGGTTCAGTTCAGTACCAACGTTACACAGCTGCAGCAAGAAAATTCCTGCCTGGTCGGCGTCCACACGTCCAAGGGTTTTCTGGAGTCGGATGTCGTGGTATTGGCCGCAGGTACAGGCATACCCGAACTTTGCAACCCGGTAGGTTGTCCCGTGCCGGTAACGCCGTCGCCTTCCATTCTGATTCGGATGAAAACTGCGAATAAGCTGATACGCACCTTAATCTCAAATGCGCAATTTGAAGCGCGTCAACTGACGGATCAAACGCTGCTGGCTGCGGAAGATTATATCGACGAGTCGGAAGAAAACGGGCCAGAGGCGGTCGGCAAGCGAGCGTTCGAGACGTTGCGTCGCAGTCTGAAGGGCGGAAATCAATTGGAACTGGAAAGCATCCGGGTCGGGATGAGACCAATGCCTGAAGACGGCTATCCGATCGTGGGCTTCCATGATCACATAAAGGGACTTTATCTGACAGTGATGCATTCTGCAATTACGCTGGCGCCGCTGATTGCGCGTCTGGCTGCAAGTGAAATAATCAATCGGGAATCAAGAAGCGAATTAGTCCCTTGTCGACTCTCCCGTTTTAAGGACCACATGAGGGATGACCCCGCTGTTTCTCGCGCGTGAGGTTGTGAATCAATCAAGTGGAATCGCATGCACGTGCAAATTGACCTCGATACTCTTTGACACAAAGCAAAGGAGCACATCGTCACATGAGCGACGACGTACTCCGTGTTACAACCTGTATAACTGCTTACGCCTTCTCCTCTTCCCCCACCGCAATTGGATTTTCCTCATAACTAATCCAATCGCTCCAGCTTCCCGCGTACAGCTTCACGCCCGGGATGCCGGCTTCCTCCAGCGCGAGCACGTTCGGGCAGGCGCTGACGCCGGAGCCGCAGTACACGATCAGCTCTTCCGCGTTCTCCAGCCCGCGGAATCTCTCCTTCTGCTCCTCGGCGCTCCGCCAGGAGCCTTCCGCGTCGAGCGCGTCCTTCCAGAAGCAGTTCCGAGCGCCTGGGATGTGTCCCGCCACCGGATCGATCGCTTCCTGCTCGCCGCGGTAGCGGGCTCCCTCGCGCGAATCGATCAGGACGGTGCCCTTCTCGCCGAGCTTCGCCTTCACCTCGTCCATGCTCGCCAGCATGTGCCGCTGAACCTTCGGCGAGAAGGTCGCCGGGCTTGCTTGCGGAGCCTCGGCCGTTACCGGGTAACCGGCCGCCTTCCACTGCGAATAGCCGCGGTCAAGCACGTAAACGCGCTCATGACCGAGAAAGCGCAGCATCCACCACAGCCTCGCTGCCATCGCTCCGCCCTGGTCGTCATAAGCGACGACCGTCTTGGAGGCGTCAACTCCGAGCGCGCTCGCGCGCATGGAGAAAGCGCCCAGGTCCGGCAGAGGATGGCGGCCGCCGTGCTCCCGCTTCTCGCCGGACATGTCTTCCTCCAGATCCACGTAGAAAGCACCGGGGATATGGTCGATGCTGTAGTCCTGGCGGCCGCTCCACGGCTCACCCAGCGCAAACCGGCAGTCCGCGATCAGAAGATCGGGGTCCTGCAGGTGTTCGTAAAGCCATTCCAAACTGACAATATTCCGCATCCGAATCAATGTCCTCCCCGCCCTAGCAGGCTGCATAATGAGTTTAAAACCGCATGGCGGAGCGGGAAGAACGGGGCCCCTCTCCGGCAGAACCGCGGCCGTCCCGGCTATGGAACCGGCCGGCCGCCTAATCTCCTACGCCGATGACAGGCTTGATGGAGTAAGGGTACCATTCTTCGCGTTCTCCGCCCATTTTCTCATAAAACTTCTGGGCATTCTCATTGGCCTTAGACGTTTCCCAAAGCATGGCCACATAGCCATTATAAGCGGCATACTGGTTGCATGCACGGAACAATTTGGTACCGACGCCCTGAATCCGGCATTTCTCCGTCACGAACAGATCGTTCATAATGACGACTTTGCCCGTGCGTAGCGTACTATATGTAAAATATAAGGTGGCGAAACCGACTAACTCCCCTTCGTACACGGCGACGAATTGCGTGCCTGCTTTCTTTTCCAACAAGACATCCAGCAGGTTCTCCAACTTTTCTTCTTCCGGACGCGGATATTGATAAAAATCATAAATATAAGTATTCATCAACCCGCGGAGAGCATCACGGTCGTTCAGCTCCGCCTCACGTATTTCAACACGGCTCATACACAACCTCCTCTTCTAACCCTTAGTATTCCTTAAATTTCCATTCCTGTCACTTGATTTTTATCGACAAAAAATGTGGGATTTCTTTTTGCCCTTATAGACAAGGTATTTTATAATAGAGATAATAAACGGGGGTAACTATAAGTTTACCATATGGAACCCCATAAGAAAAATACCTATAGCGGTATATGATTTAGTTCTAAAATATTTTTTAGAATCTTATGCCCGGTAAAGGAGATGGATCATGCCCGATCAGGGTTATCTTGAGATGGAAAAGTCCTTCAGACAACTCTTGAGGAAAATGTCCAATGAATGGACGAAGTACGTCGATCGCTCTTTTTCCAAATCGCAGTTTCTTATTCTGGAAACGCTGGTTAAAGAAGGACCCCAGAAAGTATCGAGCCTGGCGGAAGCGTTGTTTATTACGGCGGGAGCTATTACGGGAATGTCGGACAAACTGATTGCCGGGGGTTATGCGGAACGGATACGGACGGAAGAAGACCGTCGTGTGGTGTTCCTGGCTGTTACTGAGAAAGGCCGCGAGATGGTAAAAGTGATGAGTGAGTATCGGCTCGGCATTATCAGGCGCATGATGCAAGGCTTAACCGACGAAGACATGACCCATATGTCGCGGATTTTCGCTCATATGATCGACAACCTCGATAAAGGAGAAGAAACGGCAGACTAGTTTGCCGATAGCTGTCTCTCCTGCGCAAGCGGTTCCGCATCCGAATAATTTACACAGAATAACGGCCTATTCCTTTAAAAATTAACGGGGATACGGGGCCGTTTTTACTTTTCAGCGGATGATTCCGAGATTCCCCTCCCTCACCACAGCATTCGTTCCGTGCGGCTGTTCTTAGTCTGTATAAGGTTAACTTCAAGCCTGTTCTAATACAGAATTCTGTTCTATAATAGACCCAATCCTATTTTAACCAAAGGCGGACAAAACATGACTCTTGCAACCTCATGGCGCGTGCGCCCTTTTACCGAAACCGATGGAAAAGCCATCTGCGCCTGGTCCTATCCGGCCCCCTACAGCGTGTACAATTGGCCTTCCTGGGAAGAGCTTTCAGCGAGAGCGGAAGAATTCGCAGATCCCGATATCCGTGAGAAGCAGTATGCGGCCATTGTCGACGAGCGGGACGAGCTGTGCGGGTTTGCGCAATTTTTCCCTCTGACGGGCGTGACCCGCCTAGGACTCGGAATCCGTCCCGATCTGTGCGGGCAGGGACTCGGACCCTCGTACGTGGAATGCCTGGTTGCCGAAGCGCGCAGACGGAATCCCGGCAACGAAATTGACCTGGAAGTACTCGTACGCAACGAGCGTGCCATAAAAGCTTACATCCGAGCGGGGTTTGCCGTCACGGATACGTACGAGCGGATGACGCCAACCGGCATGGCTATGATGCACTGTATGGTTCACGGAGCGGAGCCCGCGTAAGCTTATCCGGCTGCGCCTCCGACCATCTCCTCGGCAGACTTTCTTTCGGCATGGGCCTGTTGCCGCCTTGTCGTGATAGCGTTTACAATTAAACGGACGCCATCGTCGCCTACCGGATATAGAAGCTGTACATCCTGTAACGATCTGCAATCGGTTGTCCGGCAAGGGAAGGGAGGATAAAGCCCCTTCCCTTTTTTGCTTTCTAACGGGTGCACCGGTTTCCAAAAGTCCGCAAGCTCCACTAGACGCCCCTCTTCAGCCGGGAAGCCGGAACCCAGGCGTCTTTCTCGTACCCCCGCACTTCCCAGTACCCGATATGCTCATCGCGGATCAGCTCGATGCTCTGAAGCCACTTGACCGATTTGTAGGCGTACATACTCGGGACGATAAGGCGGACAGGCCCTCCAAGCTGCTGCGGGATGGGTTTGCCGTCCATGAGCAGCGCGACGAGCACTTCATCCATGCGGGCCTGCTCCAAGCTGAGGCAGTCGGTATAAACCCCGTCCCCGGAGATGAACTTCACGAATCCGGCTCCGGGCTGTACCCCTGCCCGTCCGAGCAGCTCGGACAGCCGGATGCCCTCCCAGGTCACGCTGTTCACCGACCAGCCGGTCACGCAGTGAAAGTCGCTGACCTGGACGAGGCGTTCCACCTGCTGCAGCTCCTCCCAGGTGAATCGGAGCGGCTTGTCGACCATCCCCGACACACTGAACGCCCAGTTGTCGGAGGAGAACGCGGGGATTTCCGTTACCGTATAGATCCGGAAATCCCCCTTCGCCCCGCCGCCGACGGGAGGCGACGATTCCGCCAGCGGCACGGGGGCCGGAAGCATGCGGTTCGCATCCGCGCGCACCGCCTCTTCCAGCCCTCCCCCGCCGAAGAGATTGCCCCGGGCCCACCTGACGAACGATGGGCCGATCACGACCGCGAGCGCCGCCGCCGCGCCCAGCTTCAGGAAGGCGCCCCGTGTCATGCGCCTTCCCAGCGACTCGCTCCACGCGCTCGCCTGAGTCGCCGCCCCGCCGGCATCCCGCGTCTCGTCGCGGAAGACGGCGCCCGTATCCGCGCGCAGGATAGGCTGCCGCGCATCCGCCTGCGGACGTGCGGCTTCGGCTGCCCGTGCAGGCGGACTCGACGCGGATGCGGAGGCAGGCAGCTCCGCGCTGCGCTTCTTCACCCAGCGGCTGCGGGTGACGGAGTGGTAGAGCAAATACGGCACGCCCACCCACGTAAAAGCATCGTGGATGAACAGGGCCGTATTGCTCCACACCGGCGGCAGGCTGCGGAACTGCCACAGGATGACGCCGCTGACGATCCAGCCGGCCGTAAACACAAGCACGCCGGCGAGATTGCCCTGCTGCCCGGCTTTCCTGCGCTTGCGCAGCTGCCCCAGATGCTTGGGAAGCAGCGGCACGTACAGCGCCAGCAGGAGGATGGAGAAGACGCCGAGCCAGATGTGCCCCTGCTTCAGCACCACACGCAAAGCTCCGAGGTCGCCGCGGATCCAGCCGATGCTGAGCACAATGCCGGTCAGGGCCAGAACAAGCGTGACCCAGGCATTCCAGGCGTGCAGCCGGTTCAGCTTCTTGCCGAACCCGGCCGACAGCCAGTTGTTCTTACGTTCCATACCGGCCTACTCCTCCCGCTTCATCGTTAACGTGATTAACGTTTTTTCATGTGAATGGTTTTTTTTCTATTTTAACAAAGGGCCATGCCCTCCCACAAAAAGAGACCGCAAGACAGCGGTCCTCTATCTATCCTCCGGCCGGAGCCGGAAGCTAAGCTACGGGAAGCACACCATCGTATTGTACCGCCGAAGTAAAATCAAGGTCTGTGAGACCGCCCGCATCATGCGTGCTGAGCTGCATCGTGACCCGTCTGTCGTCCACTTTGATAAAGGGATGATGCTTTAGAGACTCTGCCACATCGGCCACCCGGCGGACAAAATCAATGGCCGTTTTGAAATCACGACATTCATAGGTCTTCTCGATTGTACGTTCGTCCCGCAAATTCCAGCCGTTCAATCCGGCCAGCTTCACGGCCACCTGATCGTACGAAAGCTTGTTTGCAGCAGCCATTGTGTTCCCTCCTTTCCCCTCTAAGCAGAAATACCCTCCAGGAATGGGATTCGAATCTCGATTTGTACACCTTTTCCACGCTCGGTATCCATATAGAACTCACCGTTCATCAGCAGCACCCTTCCCTGCATCTGATCGAGCCCGATGCCCGCCCCCGAAATAATCCGGTTCTTGCGGTTCATCTCTTTTACCTGGCGATCGAACCCGATACCGTCATCCTCATACAACAGACTGATGCTGCTGTTCTCCTCCACCAGACGGATCGTGACATGCTCGGCCTGCGAATGCTTCTTCGCATTATTGAGCAGCTCTTGAATTACCCGGAACAGGTGCTTCTTCCTTTCGACCTCAAGCAGCTCGATCTGCGCCGTACAGTCGGCGATAAAATTAACCTGAAATTCGCTGTAGGAACTCTCCACATCGACCAGTTTGCGGATACTGCCGACCAGCCCCGTCTTTTGCAGCACATAAGGATTCAGTTCGAAGCAGCTCTGCCGTAAGTTTTCATTAATCAAATCGATATGCGTCAGAATGCCCGTCAACTGCCCGTACTCGTCCGTCATCTTGGGGAAACGCTGAAGAATCGGGTACAGCCTTCTTTTGAGCAGAAAAAGATCCTGCATCGTCGTATCGTGCAAGTCCATCGCAATGCGGATGCGCTCCTTCTCCTGGATGTCGTACATCGTTTTGCGGAGCCACACAAATTCCGGCGTTGCCTCTTCGTTCGGGATATTAGCCATCAGCTCGTACATTTTCAGCGTCAGCTTGCGGATGAGGTATACGTTCTCCAGACTTGCGGACAGATAAGTCACGATTAAATTGATCCAGTGCCGGTCCTCTTGGCCGAGATGCGTGTTGGACTTTTTGCCGGTTACAACCAGGAAACTTCGATACTCTTCGTGCCGGTTGATCTCAAAAGCCGTATACTTGTCCCCTTTGTAGACTCCATTTTCCATAGAGGTTTTAACATCTTCTTCATCAATGTCACCCGCCGTGATCACTTGGATGCCTTCTTTTTCTACAAATACGATGGCTCCGCCGTGGATGTCGAGGGTATTGACAATATCGTTGAGGATGATTTCCTTAAGTGCGTTAAAATTGGTGATCGTTCCAAGAGCTTTGGAAATTTTCTTAAGGGACTGCTGTAAAAAGTACTTACGAGGAAACATGAATTTTTCGAGTTTTGTAGTGAAGTATTCCATGGAGTAAGCGAAGATGGAGAAAATAAATAGGATGACTGTAAATATATAAGTGATTTCTATCCATGAAATATGTCTATGAAAAATAAAAGTAATGCAAGATATAGTAATAACACTCGGCACAATTGAAATCGTTGCTGAAAACAAAATTCGGCGCATATATAAATCCAAATCGTAAAGTTTCTTAGATAAGATCAAATAAGCAAATGAAACAGGAAAAATGAATACAAACCAGCTTGTGTAAAAAGAGTGTACTAGTTCCCTTTGAATAATCAAAGCAGGAAGAAAAGAAAGCAGAGCAAACGGCGCAAAGCTGATGAATAAAGAATACCAGATCGTTTTCAGCAAAGAATTTAGTTCCCTGTTCCTTTTAACTTTTTTATTGACTTGGTGTAAAAGCCAGAAATTATTGAACAAGCAGCACAAAAAACATGGAATAACTATCAGGTTAAACCATATATAAACATCATAAGCAAGAGGATCGATAAAATATAACATCCGGATAAGCGTACAGAAAATGATGATACTATACCAAAACCGCAAAGCACACTCGGACGGAATATTTATCCTTTTCTGTTTGAAGAAAAAGACTAAAAAATGCAAGAAAAAACAGGGGATAAGAACAATAAAAGTGGATATTAAGATCTTCGCCGAAATATCTCCTCTGTTGGAAGCTCCCAAAGCCATAAATGTTGCCCCGATTGCAAAAAAAACAAGGGCAAGGTATTTTGCAGACATTTCTTGATTATTACTGTTTCCTTTACGATAAATGAAGCCGGCCAAAGAAAAGCAAACCATTTCAAAAAATAGTGCAATCAAATCATGTATCTGAATATTTACTTTTTGATCAAAATGAATGTCTATTACTTCAGAACCCCTGGCAACAGTCAGAGCATTTGCCTTCTCTATATTTCGCCATAGTCTGAACTCTGTATGATCCATCGAATCCTTGCCGTTGATTTGTTGTATAACATCCCCATTTTTTAAATCATAATATTTACCCACACCCAGAGGATCGAACGAATCGACACTCCATTTTTTCTCAGAATTCTCTTTTAAATAGATCCCTAAGTAAGGATTCGTATAGATCAAATTGAGAAAGCGAGCCTGTAAGCTTACAAATATTAAAAAACATAAAAAAATGATAAGATTTCGCTTAGTCAATATACTTCACCTCTACAGAATGTTATAATTACTTATATTTTCTAACAATTAAAGGAGGTTTTGGCATGGATCAAACTCTTATTTTATGGTCGCCGGAATTGAAGAAAGAAATCAGGTCAGAAAAGTTGAAGAATAACAATTCTACTGCACGCTTAAGTATCGAAGAAATCTTAAAGCACCAACTGGAGAAAAATAAAATCTATAAACTAGCATGGTGCTAACCATTTAATTTAATTAGATTACAATTGGATACGTCTTCTTGGAAATAGCCTCTAATTTTAGAGGCTATTTTTATTCGAACATTTACCATTTATATTATACAAAAGGTTATATATACCTGCTAATGATTCTACTAAGAATCCTCAAATTTGGGTAAATGAAATCAAGTCAGGCATGAACGAGAAACGAATGCAAGAAGCGCCAACCATCTTTATAAGCAAAAAAGGCATTCTTTAAGGAGTAGTGGAGTCCGAACCGCTCCCCACAAATCCTTAAAGAATGCCATATAAATACCTATAAACAATAAGTCCCTTACCTCACATCAAAATTCCCCCGCATAAGCCTCCTGCTCCCGCACATATTCCTGCAATAGCTCCAGGAAAGGAAGACCGTAATTGCGGAACTTCACCTCGCCGACGCCCTTGATCTTCAACATCTGGGCTTCGGTCGTCGGGCAGCGCTCGCTCATTTCACGAAGCGTGCTGTCGTTGAAAATAATGTACGGCGGCACTTTTTCCTTCGCGGCCATGTCCCGGCGCAGCAGGCGCAGCTGCTCGAACAGCATGTTGTCCACGGCGGACTCCAGCGGCTGGCTCGGGGTGACCTTCTGGAACACCTGAACACGCCCCTGCAAAACCTCAACCGCCGGCGCTTGAAGCCGGACCACAGGATATTGCCCCTCGGACAATCCCATGTACCCTTCGGCGATCAGCACATTAATTAAATCGGCGATTTCTTTCTCGGTCCGGTCCTTCATAATGCCGTAGGTCGGCAGATTGTCGAACTTGTACTGAAGCACCTTCTTGTTTCTCGATCCTTTCAGGACGCCGGCAACCATCGAGATGCCGAACCGTTCCTGCATACGGCGGACGCAGGAGAAGATTTTCTGCGCTTCCACCGTAATATCGACGGTTTCACGGTCATCTTTGCACGAGCTGCAGTTGCCGCAGGGAACAAGCTCGCCCTCATCTCCGAAGTACTGCAAAATATAATTTTGCAGGCAGCGAGGTGTGTGGCAGTAGTCGATCATTGTCTGCAGCTTCTTGTACTCGTTGCTCTTACGGTCCTGGGAAAGCTGATTCTGCTCGATAAGGAATTTCTGCGTCAGAATGTCCTGGGCGCTGAACAGCAGCATGCATTCGCTGGGATCTCCGTCACGGCCCGCACGGCCCGCTTCCTGGTAATACGCCTCCATGTTTTTCGGCATATTGTAATGGATCACGTACCGGACGTTGGACTTGTCGATCCCCATCCCGAATGCGTTCGTGGCGACCATCACCCGCACGTCGTCGTAGAGAAAGGCCTCCTGATTGCGGGCCCGCTCCTCGTCGGAAAGTCCGGCATGATAGTGCCCGGCGGCCAGCCCTTTACGGCGCAGCTGCTCGTACAGCTCGTCTACCTCTTTACGCGTGGCGGCATAGACAATGCCGGGCTGGTGAGTGTGCGCCTTGGCATAGTCGAAAACAAAGTCGCGTTTGTTGACGCCCCGCAGTACGGACAGCTCCAGATTGCTCCGGCCGAAGCCCGTTACCACGACCTCCGGGTCGTCTAGTTCCAGCAGCCGGGCGATATCCTGCGTAACCTCCGTTGTCGCCGTAGCGGTAAAAGCCGCAACGAGCGGACGGCTCGGAAGGTCCTGTACGAACGGAGCTATATTGACATAGCTGGGGCGGAAATCATGCCCCCACTGCGAGACGCAATGCGCCTCATCTATCGCAACGAAGGAGATATTCATGGAATGCATCCACTGGCGGAACCAGTCGGATTCAAGCCGCTCGGGGGCGATATACAGCAGCTTGTACTTGCCCTGCATCGCCTCCCTAATCCGGCGACCGGCTTCTCCCGCCTCCAGCGTGCTGTTCAGGAAGGTCGCCGGAATGCCGACCGTATGCAGAGCATCGACCTGGTCCTTCATCAGCGAGATGAGAGGCGAGACGACTAGCGTGACGCCCTCCATCATCAGCGCCGGGATCTGGTAGCAGATTGATTTCCCGCCGCCGGTCGGCATAATGCCAAGTGTATCCCGTCCTTCCAGAAGGGCGGAAATGATGTGTTTCTGCCCTTCCCGGAACTCCGGATATCCGTAATACTGCTGCAGAAGCTCTTGCGCTTTGGCTAGCATGTTAGATTGCACCTCTTGTTTCTTTTCCTGGGCGGCCCGGCCTTCAAAGGCCGGAACCTCTTTCGTATCCGTGCTTACGCGGATGTCAGCCGCACAATCGTGACAACCTGATCGTCATGGTCGATCTGAATAAGGTGTCTATCCTTCATATAGCGCACCTTCGCGTCCGCAATCTGGAGCAGCGGCTCGGAACCGAGTCCGTAGAACACATCGTCGGCCAGCGTACGAAGGCACTCCTGACGGTCTTCCTCGGGAAGCTCATGCCAGTCCGCCTCGCTCATTTCAAAAAATCCGTAAAACCCGTCCACATGTCCAAGCCCGTTCATCAAATCGCGGATGATGTCTTCGTACTCTCTGCCGAACTTGATCCCCATACGTTTCGAGTGCCTCCCTTAAGTGGAAAAGGCTCCTGCTCCGGAGCCTTGCTCTTGTGTTCCCAGTATACCACCGGGATGTTTGAATTTCCAAACCTGCGTTCGTTTTTTATTATTTTAACCGAATTCCTGAATCAGCAGACGTATAGTGGTAAAATGGTAGGAAGGCCTCGGCGGCCTCACCCTTTTTCCCCTGCCGGTTCAATCTTTTTATTACATGCCGGAGCATGCGCAAGCGTGCTCCCAAGCGAGGGCTGCCGCCTCCCGGCAGATGCGGTTTTTTTACAAGGCTGAGGCCCCTTTCGCCTATCTTGATGGCACGTCTAAAAAATCCTCCATTAGCCAATCCTAAACCAATGGGCAAAACAGGAAAAAATCTGGTACTATGGAGAGATAAGGATACCCCGGAGGTTCAGAAGGAATGCTCGAACTGCAAATACCCAAGAACAGAATGAACTACTTGATCAAGCAGATGCAGACCCACATGGACCCCGAGGATATGGAACGGGGTTGGATGTTTCACCACAAAGGCCGCGTGAGCGGCGTGGAACTTGTGGGAGGAACGGTCGTGCATGCATCGGTACGGGGCAACGACCGTTACCATACCACGATCGATCTGGAAAGCTTCAGTGCAGGCGACTGCACCTGCTCGTTCGATAAACCGTGCAGACACATGGCAGCGGTCATATTTGCCTTGTACGTTCCTCACGGCAGGCCTGAACTGCTTGTTCAAGAGTTGAAGCGCGCGATGACGACGAAACGGAAGCCCGCCAAGAACGCCGACCGCGAGTCCAAGCGCCGCACTTCCGAACCGGTGCCAGGAGGCTCTCCCGAAGATTGGCACCGTTTTTTTGAAGCGCAGTATCACGGCTTTTCGATTTCTCATCAGTATTCGTTCGATTTGTTTGTCACTTCCGCTTTCGAGCGGTTTCAAGCTTATGCCTCCGGCTGGCCGGACGGCATCCGCCTTTTATACGACCTGCACGTGACCTTTTTTGTAATGCACCGCATGGAACAGTTTTTTGGAGATACGAAAAGTTCCTACTTATCCGGCTATCATGAGTCCAACGCCACAACGGCCGCGGCGGACTGCCTGTCCCGTCTGGACCGGCTTCTGGCTTCGCCGGCACTTCCGGTCTCGGTCAAAGAGCACCCCAAACGCTGGACGGAAGCGTTGAACCGCCTGGCCTCTCTGGCCCTCCAGGGCAAAGAGGGACCGAACGACTGGCTGTATGCCTACCGGGCGGTATGGTGGGCTCTGCCGAAGAAAGCGGAATGGATCAAGCGCGAGAAAGAACGGCTGGATAAACAGCTCCAGGAACGGGAGGAGGGCCGCCGGAACCGCAAGCAGGACGTTCTGCTTGTGGCCCGGGCTCATTTCGACCTCATGGAGAACAGTCCGGACGCGGCGTTTCTTAGACTGGAGGCTCTGCATCAGCGCAGAGCAAGAGATTTTATCCTCTATATGAGACGCTGCCATGAACGCGCCGAATGGAACACCCTGCTGAGCTGGCTCCGCTGGCTCGCTCCGACCATGCAGTCGGCGGCCCAGGACGACTTCCGCCTGCTCTGCCAGTATTGGACGGACGCCGCCAAGCATGCCAATGCGGACGACGAGTGGGTTCGTATCATGGAGACGCTTCTTCCGCGTTCCTACTATGTTTACACCGGCTATTTGCTTCAAACGAAGCGCTACCGGCAGTGGGTGGATCTGCAAATCGCCAACCGGATCGGCCCCCAGAACCTGTATGCCCTGGAGCTGAGATCGGTAGAGGAATCCGATCCGTCCCTCCTTCTCCCCCTGTACCATCAGGCCGTGGAACGGTCCGTGCTGGAGAAGAACCGAACGTCTTATAAAACCGCTGTCCGCCTTCTGAAAAAGCTTCACGGCTATTACACGACCCTCGGGCGGAAGCGTGAATGGGAGACATACATTAACCGGTTGTCGGATCACTTCGTCCGCCTCCGCGCGTTTCAGGAAGAACTGGAGAAAGGAAGCTGGCTGCCATGATAGAAACGAGTCCGCTGACGGTTCATGCCGTCTGGATGCCGTCCGGCGCCTTCTTCGTATGGGGAACCCGGGAGAACGGCGGCATCTGGGATGCACAAGATCTGAAGGGCCTGCTTTTCGCCTGGCATGCCCCTTCCTTTTACGGAACCTTTATTGAAACGACCGAATGGGGACACCGCGAAGGCTTGTCCCTGCCCGCACTAACGGCGCTGGATTTTTTCGGCGATCCGCATACGGTGAAGCATCTTTCCATCCGCTGGGATACGGACACCACGAATCTCCGGAAGCTCGCTCCCGAAGTTAAGGAAGCGCTTGCCGCAGGACGCTTCGTTCCCGATTACGAGCAGTGGAAGACGGGCACCCTGAGCTGGAAGCTGCAGCTCGAAGGGGAAGCCGCCGCGTCCGTCACCTCGCAGGCGGAGCTGTGGCTCGACCAGCTCATCCCCGCCTGGATCGAAGCGGACGGCTCCCGCAAAGCGGCGCTCCGCCGGCTCGAAGAGGCGCATCCTCTGCTGCGCCTGGGCACACGTCCGGCCGATACTTGGCTGGACGAAGAGGACTGGCTCGTGTCGATCGGCTGGAAGCACGATCCGACGCCGTTCCGCGCAAGCCTCCAGCTGATGGAACCCGAAGGGGACCCAGACTGGAGGCTGCAGATCCTGCTGCAGGACCGCTCCGACGACACGGTCCTGCGCGCCGTAACTCCGGCGGGCGAGCCGCTGGAAGGCGAGCTGGCCCTGCCGGAGTCCTGGATCGCGGACCTCGGACGCGTCCCGCGGGATGTCGGCAGATGGCTGCGCCTTCTGCCGTGGCTGAACGCGGCGGACGAAGGAGAGCCGCCGCAGCTGCGCACGCGTCTGAGCGACGAGGAGGCGTGGCGCTTCCTCGCGGAAGGCAGCGTGCGGCTCGTGGAGGCGGGCTTCGCCGTCATGCTGCCCGCCTGGTGGGAACGGGCGCGCAAGCTGCGCCCCAAGCTCCAGGCCAAGCTCAAAAATTCGCTTGGCGGCGGAGGCGGCGAGTCGATGTTCGGGCTTACCCAGCTCATGCAGTTTGACTGGCGCGTTGCCATCGACGATTTCGAGCTGAGCGAGGAAGAGTTCCTCCAGCTGCTCGAAGAGAAGCGCAAGCTCATCCGCATCCGCGGCCGCTGGGTCCAGCTCGACCCGCAGTTTCTGCGCCAGGCGGAGGAGCTGCTCGCCAGAGCGGACCGGCAGCAGGGACTTACGCTGCGCGAGGTGCTGGAGCTCCAGCTGCTGGGCGGCGGTACGGGCGGAGAGCCGGAAGGACCGGCGGACGAAGCCGCCGATCCCGACAACCGGCCGCCTGCGGTCGAGATCGAGCTGACCGGCCAGCTCCGCCGGCTGTTCCAGCAGCTCACGCGCACGGCCGAGCTGCCCCGAATCGATACCCCGGCTTCGTTCCTGGGGACCCTGCGGCCTTATCAGCTGGAGGGCAGCACGTGGCTGCTCTTCCTGCGGCGCTTCGGCCTGGGGGCTTGTCTTGCCGACGACATGGGTCTCGGCAAGACCATCCAGTACATCACCTATCTGCTTCAGGTGAAGGAAACCGAAGCCCCGGAGGCGCCTTCCCTGCTCATCTGTCCGACCTCCGTAATCGGGAACTGGCAGATGGAGCTGCGCCGTTTTGCGCCGAACCTCCGCGTTCACATTCATTACGGGCCGCAGCGCGCCAAAGGAAGCTTCTTCCCGGAATCCGTAGAAAGCGCTGACTTGGTCATCACCTCGTATACGCTTTCCCATCTCGACGAGGAGGAACTGCGCGAGGTGTCCTGGAGCTCCATCTGTCTGGACGAAGCTCAGAACGTCAAGAACCCGTACACGAAACAAGCGGCTGCTATCCGCAGTTTCTCGGGCCTCCACCGGATCGCCTTGACGGGTACACCGATGGAAAACAGGCTGACGGAGCTGTGGTCCATCTTCGATTTCCTCAATCCCGGCTATCTCGGCACGCTCACGCAGTTTACGCGCCGGTTCGTCACGCCGATCGAGAAATCCCGCGACAGCGGCCTGATCTCCGGGGTACAGCGCCTTGTGCGGCCATTCCTGATGCGCCGCATCAAGAAAGACCCCGCCATTCAGCTCGATCTTCCGGAGAAGAACGAGTCGAAGACGTTCGTGACGCTTACAGCCGAGCAGGGTACGCTCTACGAGCATTACATCCGCGACCTCTTCGAGAAAGTCGACGCGATGTCTCCGATGGAGCGCAGAGGGCATATTCTTGCCGCATTGACGAAGCTCAAGCAGATCTGCAACCATCCTGCGCTCATTATGCGCGAGGGACCTCGCACCGATTGGCGCAACCGCTCCGGCAAAGTGGAGCGTCTGCTCGACATGGTGCAGGAGCTGCGCCAGCAGGGCGATAAGTGCCTGATCTTCACCCAATTCGTGGAGACCGGCCATCTTCTCCAGGAAATTTTGCAAAGCGAGCTAAGCGAGTCCGTCTCCTTCCTGCACGGAGGCACTCCGCGGCAGACAAGGGATGCGATGATCGCCCGTTTTCAGAACGCGGAGCTTCCCCTGGAAGAGCAGTTCTCCGTCTTTCTGCTGTCGCTTAAAGCAGGCGGAACCGGTCTGAACCTAACGGCCGCCAATCACGTCTTTCATTTTGACCGCTGGTGGAATCCCGCCGTGGAGAACCAGGCGACGGACCGCGCTTTCCGGATCGGACAGACGCGGGACGTACAGGTGCACAAATTCGTTACGCTCGGTACGCTGGAAGAGAAAATCGATGAAATGATCGAGAGAAAGCTCGGTCTGAGCGAGCAAATCGTGGGCAGCGGGGAAAATTGGATTACGGAGCTGTCTACGGACGAGCTGCGCGATCTGCTTTCTTTACGGATGGAATGGATGAATGGGTGAAATGGTAAAAAATGCTATAACTTTTCCCACATTGGTGGTATACTAAAGTTACAATAGACTAGGCATTTTCAAGGGTGGTCGGCTAACCTTCTCGAGTAGGAGGTGATGCCCTGTGGAAGTTAAAGACGCTTTGACGCTGATGATCTCATTTGCGAGCTTAGTGGTTCTCATTCTTTCACAGAAGAAGAAATAGACCTCCCTTGGGCAACCGGCCTTGGAGGTCTATCTTCGTCACACCATATGCAGCTGATCACCCTTGAAGGGCGAGCTATTGAAAAAGACCGCAGATGCCCCCGCATCCGCGGTCTTTTTGGCATGGAGAACGGTATAGCTTATGCATAAAAATACAAAAGTGCCACGGCTGCACGCGCACACATAATCCATCTATACGTTAGTTACCCGTATTTTAACACAGTGCATCGGCAAAACAAAATCAATTCTTCCTTAAATCCCTGAATCCGGGTCGGCATTACGGCTTGGCCTACTTCCATTTTACCCCATTTCGCTCTGGAGAACAATGACGAAAAGCACGCTCGTTTTATGCAGGATTCCGTCTTTTCATGTCGAATGTGGACTGTTGCTGGATTTTTCCAGAATTATTTTCAGAAACCAGGTGAACGCATGAAATTCAATCGCTCGCGCTTATCTCTTTCGTACGTGATTGCCATCGTTTTGCTCCTTGCTCTCGTCGGAACGTCCAGTTACATCTCTTCATTGAATATGGAGCGGCAGAGCGATGCGGTTATTGAAGACGCCATTCCCGTCATATCGGCGGCCAACAATCTCCTTCAAGACCTGCTCAACCAGGAAACGGGCATACGCGGCTACCTGATCTCCAGCGATCCGAAATATCTGGAGCCTTACGAGAACGGCAAAGCGGCACTTCAGAAAGACCTGGAAGTCATTCACACGCTTGAATCGGGTCATAACGATCTCCGTATTCTCATACAGACACAAGTGAATCCGCATATCCAGAAAATGCTTGCATTCTACACCTCCCAGATTGAACTCGTGAAGACCGGTAAAGTACAGGAAGCCCAAGGGCGGATCAATATCGGCAAACAGTATATGGACCAGTACAGAACTTTGCACCTGAGCATCCTGGATGTGTTGAACAAAATCAGCGAATCTTCCCACGACTCCATTAAGAAAGCCGGGTCCGTCTCGCGGATGATCATTTTGAGCGGCGGCATTCTCGGTATCCTGATCGGAATCTGGTCAGGCCTGATCCAACTGCGCGCCAGCCGTGCCGAATCTCAGCTCCGCAAGAGCGAGGAAACCTACCGGTTCATGGCGGAAAGTCTGGAAGCCCAGAACGAGGAAATTATCGCCCAGCAGGAAGAGCAGCAGATTACGCTGGCTAAGCTGTCCGACCGCGAACGGGAGCTGGAGCTGATCTCGAATTATCAGGAGAAGCTGACGGGCTTTACGGAGCTGAAGCAATTCCTGCAGCATTCGATCCCTGCCCTTCTCGATTCCGTCAGCTATGACGCGGCTCTTGTCGTTCTGAAAAGCAGGGAGGCCGAACACTATGAGGTTCTCTTCTCCAGCGGCTATCCGCGCAGCTTCGCCTCCAAAGCCCAGAGCGAGCTTTACGGCGCGTCTCAGCGTGTGTTCGACGAAGGCTGCGCTTTTGTTCAGAAACGGGAAGCGACCGAGGCGGAGCGGGGATTTCATGACGGCATTTCCGTTGCCGTCGATCATTACTTCCCTCTACAGGATGACCAGCAGCAAGTGATCGGCTTCCTGCTCCTGACCAACTTCCACGGCTTTGACCGGCATGAAGAGAAGGAGCGCCTGACGCTGGGTCTGATCCGTCAGTTCGATCTGGCGTTTTACGCCCAGATTATGAACGACGAGCGCCGCAAGCAGGCTGCGCATCTGGAAGAGCTTAACGATCAGCTCGTCCTGGAGAAGCAGTATATCGAGTCCCAGCGCGATCTTATCGAAGGGATTCTGGAAGCGGCGCATGAAGGCATGATGATGTGCGACAAACACGGTAAAATTCTGATTGCAAACAATCAGATGCATAAGTTTTTCCATCTGGACGAGCAGATCGGACACGACTTCGTGGATTCCTGCCAGGAAATCGCCGCGGCGTCAAGCGGATTCATCGGCGTTTCGCAGTCCATTAAAGCGCTGTTTGACGGCGATATCAACCAGCTTAACGAGCGCTTCACCTTTATGAACGGAGAAGAGCCGCAGTTCACGGAGATTTACGCCACCTCGGTCGGCGAGAACGATAGCGATGAATCCGGTTATCTGTTCGTGTTCCGCGACCGGACGGAAGAAGAGCGTATCGATGCCATGAAAAACGAGTTCGTCAGTATCGTGTCTCACGAGCTTCGTACGCCGCTGGCCAGCGTGCTCGGATTCATCGAGATCCTCATCCATCGTGAGCTTCCACGCGAGAAACAGCAGAAATACCTGGATACCATTTTTAAAGAAGCTACGCGTCTCGCCAATCTCATTAACGATTTTCTCGATCTCCAGCGGATGGAATCCGGCCGCCAGGTGTATCATTTTGCCCCGGTGGATACGAAAGAACTCGTTTACGATATCGTCGAGAAATGGCAGGACAAACAAAACCATGACATTGTGGTATCCGTCCTTTCGCCGGCAGAAGTTTGGGTCCGCGGGGATAGCGACCGGCTCCGCCAGGTCGTTCAGAACCTGCTCAGCAATGCGATCAAATATTCGCCGGGTGCGGAACGGGTAGATCTGCAGATTCGCGAAAGCGGCGGTTCCGTTTTCATTGATGTGACCGACTACGGACTCGGAATTCCGGAAGAGGCGAAAGAACACCTTTTCTCCAAGTTCTACCGGGTAGATAACTCCGACCGCAGGCAAATCGGCGGTACCGGACTAGGACTTGCCATCGTCAAAGAGATTGTGGAAGGCCACCAGGGTAAGCTCACCTTCCGTTCCCAGATGGGTAAAGGGTCTACCTTTACAGTCGAGCTGGTTCCGTTTGAAATGGTCTCGCTAAATAACAAAATCGTTATTTTCGAGGACGACGACAACCTCGCTAAACTGATCCAGGTCGCGCTTGCGAAGCTTCAGCTTCCTTCCGTTCAGCTCCGTTCCGCGGAGGAAGGCATTCTCTCCTTAAAGCGTAAAACGACGGAAGCGCCGCTGCTCTTCATCGTGGACATTCATCTGGAAGGCAGCCTGACGGGATGGGATTTCATTTCGGAACTCTACCACCATCCCGTTTATAACCGGACGCCTGTCATTGTCTCCACCGCTTTGGAACCGCCTCTCGATTACCACGAGAAAGATATCGAGAAGTTCATGCGGAAGCCGTTCACCATGGAAAGACTCATTCAAGTCGCTCAGGATCTTCTCAGCAACAGGGACAAGCCTTCCTACGTTTTTCCGTCGCAAGACCGCAATCTGATCACGTCCTCCTTGGCGCGTAACGGAATTAAAGTACATGATGTCAGAGTAAACGCCGACACCATTGAATTTGAGATCGAAACGGAAGATGAAGAGAAGGAAACCTGACCCTGTATTTTAAAAGAAAACAACAAAGAAGCTATCCCGGTGGTCCGGTGATAGCTTCTTTGTTGTTTGATCTGTCAGTCGTTGATTGTACGCAGGCTGCGTTCAGATCTATTTTTGCGGCCAACCTGGATAAATCTTGAAGACTCGTCTGTTTCGGATTAACTCCCTTGATGCCTCACCTTGACTGCGATTCTTCATTCCGCATGAAGAGCTCATACACCTAGCTGTCCTCTGCCTTGTGTTCTGTAGCTCTGTAAGGGCATATTCAGGCCCATGTAAGCCCTTGTCGGCATTTTACCGCTTCAACCCTAATCCTACCGGTTACACTCTATTTCTATGTATTGCCCTTATCTACTTTGCCTTTCTTGGCCGGTTTGACCGGTTTGTCCGGCTTCTGCCGTTTCTGTTTCGGCTGTTTGATCTTTTTGTTCCTGACCTCTTTGTCGTCGGTTTCGTTGTCTGCGGCTGCGTTCCTCTCTACGGTAAACTTGCCGGACAGTTCCTGGAGCTCGGAAGCTAACCGGGTAAGCTCGGATGCGGAGATGACGATCTCTTTCATACCGGCGTGCTGTTCTTCCGTCGAACGCGACATGCCGTTCATTTTGCCAAGCGAGTCTCTGGAAATTTGAACCGTTTCCTGCATGGAAGCCGCAACTTCTTCCGTACCGGCCGAAATTTGCTGTGCCGCCGCGGAAACTTCCTGGATTTGTCCGTTAATCGACGATACGGTCTCGAGAATATCCTCAAACACCCTATCCGTATTACGTACCTGCTCTACGCCCCGGTCCACTTCGGCTTTGCCGTGCGACATCGACGCAGCAGCCTGTTGGGTGGCCGACAGGACTTGTTTGATCGTGTCGTTGATTTGGACTGTCGCCCCGGAGGTTTGTTCCGCAAGATTTTTTACTTCCTGTGCAACCACAGCGAACCCTCTTCCATGCTCTCCCGCACGCGCCGCCTCGATAGAAGCGTTTAAAGCAAGCAAGTTCGTCTGTTTGGCGATTTCGGATATAAACCCGACTACTTGATGAATACGGGCTGAGCTTTCCTCCAGCGCCTTTATAGTCAGGGAAGTCGCTTCCACTGCTTCGCTTGCCTGTTGGATTTGGTGAATCGCATCCTGCATGTCTCTGGAGCCCTGGTTTACTCTTTGCACGGCTCCCTGCGCGACTTCCGACACCGTGGAGGCGGAATCCGCAATTTTGGTCACACCCGCCGCCATTTCATTCATGGCCTCCGTTGTCTGTTCAGCCGTTTCGAATTGGGTCTCGGCCCCTTTTACCATAACCAGGACGGTCTGATTCACATTCTGGGAAACATCCGCCGATTGGGTTGCAATAGCGCTTAACTGCTGGGACGATGCCGCCATATGCTCAATCGCCATGCTTAACTTCTGAAGAAGCGCAGAAAAGGAATTTAGCATCTCGTTGATGTTCTGCTGCACCTCTCCCATCTCATCCTGCGATTGTACCTTTAACCTTCTGGACAAGTCCCCTCCGGCGATCCGTTTCATCATAGCGGAAATACCGAGAAGAGGCTTCAAAATAAACGTAGACAGCCAGATAGCGGCAGCTACTACTACAACAGCGGATACGAGAACGATGATCTTGGCCACGAAGTTTACCTGATCGACCTGCGAGTAAATTTCATCCGAGTTTCCTGTTACGACTATGCGCCAGCCAGGAACCTTGATTTCTTCGTAAGCCGCGACCTTGTTCGTATTATCCTTTTCCTTATAAGCCACTTGCCCCTGCTCTTTAACAAGGACTGTTTTTTTGTAGAGCTCCAGTCTTTCCGAAGTCGCTATATCCGATAACGGCTTACCGATACGGTCCACCTGAGGATGAACCATATAGATGCCTTCTTTGGACATGAGATACGCATATCCGGTTTCGCCAATCTTTACCTTGTTGACCTGACTGATCATCCGGCTCGGATTTATTGCGGTTTGCAGCATACCTGCGAATTGTCCATCTGTCCCTAGGACAGGCGCGCTAACCTTCAAAGAATATTGATTGGAGCTGGAATCCTTAATGATATCGGATACAACCCGTTTCTTCGTATCTTTGACGCTTTTAAACGTCTCGTCATTCGCGAGACTGCTTTTCTTGCCGTTCTGGTCGATCGCTTGTCCGTCTTTATCCGCGAACAGAGCAATCTTCACCTCGGTGTCGTTCTCCGACATCGTTTTAAGAATCGCGATTTTCTGTGCCTCCGTTTGAGTGCCAATTTCAGTATGATTTTGGATCACACTCTGAACCGTAGACACTTTCTGAACAAGTGTGGAAGATATGTAATCGGCCGTATACGTGGTTATCTTCACTTGATTCTCCTCTATGCTTTTCCGGAGTACCGATGTGAATTGACTACTGAGAAAATATTCCGAGACAAGCAGCGGAACCAAAGCCAAAATTAATAAAAGAAGCGGAATCTTCACCTTTAGCGAGTTCCGGTTCCATCCTTTAAAACTTTTTGTTATCATTTGTTTTTTCATCTCTTTAATCCCCCTCTTCCTGTTTAACGTCTATGTATTTACTTAAAAGAGATGACATCCATTTTCTATGTCCTAATCAAGTATATCGGTTTAATTGGGTTAAAAGTTTTGAACAATGGTCAAAAAATAAACATAAAATTTACATCAAATAACATAGGAAGTGAGGTTTTTTAGACAGAAAAACTCTAAAATTCCGATCAATAAATGTATGATAACCCTTTCATTATTCGTTTTAAAAAATATACAGCTCCTCGCTTAAACTTGGAAAGAGCTGCATAAAGTAAGTCACAGGCTGAGGAAAAGAGGAAAACAAATAGCATCTTTCAAGAAAAAAACGACGATAACAAAAGAAGCGCAGATCCTGTAAGATCTGCGCTTCCCGTGACGTCCCAGGAGGGATTCGAACCCCCGACACACGGCTTAGAAGGCCGTTGCTCTATCCAACTGAGCTACTGGGACAGACGTATCGGGACGACACGATTTGAACATGCGACCCCCTGGTCCCAAACCAGGTGCTCTACCAAGCTGAGCTACGTCCCGAAAGTAATAATGGCGTGCCCTGAGAGATTCGAACTCCCGGCCTTTTGATTCGTAGTCAAACGCTCTATCCAGCTGAGCTAAGGGCACGTATGAAATTATGGAGCGGAAGACGGGAATCGAACCCGCGACCCTCGCCTTGGCAAGGCGATGCTCTACCGCTGAGCCACTTCCGCATAAATCTGGTGCGCGTGGAGGGACTTGAACCCCCACGTCAAAGACGCTAGATCCTAAGTCTAGTGCGTCTGCCAATTCCGCCACACGCGCACATAAAACAATCATGGTGAGCCATGAAGGACTCGAACCTTCGACACCCTGATTAAAAGTCAGGTGCTCTACCAACTGAGCTAATGGCTCATAACTAAATGGCTGGGGGTATAGGATTTGAACCTATGCATGACGGAGTCAAAGTCCGTTGCCTTACCGCTTGGCTAACCCCCAATATTTAAAACTCATATCAAGGTAATGGGGCGGACGAGGGGAATTGAACCCCCGAATGTCGGATCCACAAACCGATGCGTTAACCACTTCGCCACGACCGCCACAAAAACTAGCGTTGTTAAAAATGGCGGAGCTGACGGGATTCGAACCCGCGGTCTCCTGCGTGACAGGCAGGCATGTTAGGCCTCTACACCACAGCTCCATATAAATTGGTTGCGGGGGCAGGATTTGAACCTGCGGCCTTCGGGTTATGAGCCCGACGAGCTACCGGGCTGCTCCACCCCGCGTCAGTAAAAAAACTTATATGGTGGACGCTGACGGGATCGAACCGCCGACCCTCTGCTTGTAAGGCAGATGCTCTCCCAGCTGAGCTAAGCGTCCATAATTGAATCTTGCTGTACTACTTCTTACCTTAAGAAAGGTAAATGACCCGTAGGGGATTCGAACCCCTGTTACCTCCGTGAAAGGGAGGTGTCTTAACCCCTTGACCAACGGGCCTTATGTATCTATAGCGGCGGAGGGGCTCGAACCCCCGACCTCACGGGTATGAACCGTACGCTCTAGCCAGCTGAGCTACGCCGCCTTAATACTGGCGGAGAGAGAGGGATTCGAACCCTCGAGACGCTTTTGGCGCCTACACGATTTCCAATCGTGCTCCTTCGGCCAGCTCGGACACCTCTCCATTGTGCATACGAGACAAAATCCCATAAAAAAACCCACAGTTGTGGGACTGCTTGGCAACGTCCTACTCTCCCAGGACCCTTCGGTCCAAGTACCATCGGCGCTGGAAGGCTTAACGGTCGTGTTCGGGATGGGTACGCGTGGTT
>NZ_KE150412.1:2636895-2643996 GCF_000411255.1 Paenibacillus sp. HGH0039
CTCGACTTGCATGTATTAGGCACGCCGCCAGCGTTCGTCCTGAGCCAGGATCAAACTCTCCGATAAAGTTGTGCCAGCCTTACGGCCAGCGGTTTATCTCAAGCTGATTAAGCTCAAAAATTCGTTGCTGACGAGAATTTCTTCTCATTAATGTCTCAATTGCTTGAGACGCTTCAATCACTCGTTGTTCAGTTTTCAAAGGACAATCTTGTTTATGTTACTCGTTTTGTATCGGCCCGTTTCTCTTGGCCGGAATTCCATAATAACATATCCGTTTTTCGAAGTCAACCTTTTTTTAAGATTAATTTCTCAGCTTTCGCTTCCGGCCTTGCTTTTCAAGGGCTCGTCCGTGTCAGCTAAATTAATGTACCATGTCAGCAATAGCTTTGCAACAGGTTTTTTATTCCAGTTGTGTTGCATGCTCGAAACAATGCTATCAGCATATCCTTGCAGCGATTTTTCTATACGTACATAAACCATTCTTTTCGAGAAGTATGTGCGCATATTCTCCGGACGGCAGACCAAAGCTAACTTTATCTATCTAATGATGCAGAGAGGAGGCAACCCATGGAGAACAAAACACACAGCGGGAACTACAAGGGAACAACACACATGAATGCAGAGAATCAGGATATGGAGTTTGCGAATGACACCCTGGAGTTGGCTGAAGATAAGCGCGCCATCCGAAATAAGGACAAGCTGCTCACGCAAGCACCGGATGCAAAAACGCAGGAATAAGCGGTAAAACAAAAGGGCCCCTACGGGAGCCCTTTTTATAATTGTGCGGGAAATCCTGCTGCTTCAAGCATAGGAGTAAGAAGAAGTTCCGCATTCGTAGTAGTCATTCGCATCCGTCACTTCAAAACCGCAGGACCGGTAAAGTCCCAGCGCATGATCGTTAGCGGCGGCAACCCCCAGCTTGATGATCTTGCAGCCCAGGCTTTGCCGAATATGACGGATCGTCCTGAACAGTACGGCTCTGCCATAGCCCCGTCCCCTCAGTTCGGGAGCAATGACGAAACCGATGATCATCGCCGTATCTCCCAGTAAGATCAAACCGATTTTACCGATAGGTTCTCCCCCCGCTTCGGCTATAAAGGTATGATTGTCATTATTTTTCGCAAGCGTAGACTCCACGTAGTAGGCGGCGTCTTCCCGCGTCATTTGAAATCCGTCCTGATTCAGACGGATCAGCAGTTCTTTGTCGGCAGGACCAGCGGGCCTGATTCCGACTTTATCCGCTCCGGCGGCGGCTTCTGGACGTCCTTCATGAAGCAGTTCCATCACATATTCGGAATACGCGTAACCTGCGATCTTTTTTACAAAAGGGCCTGCACCGGACGACGATCTTGGCGCAATAAAGACGAGCTTGGGAATTCTCCGCGTTTCGGCTTCGCCCGCGGCAAGTTGAAGAAGATGCGTAAATAGGCCGCTCCTGCGGTAATCGGGATGGACCAGCCCGCTTATCTCGACTTCTGAGGTCTGAAAGCTGTACATGCCTAAATAACCGACGAGGCGAGGGCCGTCGAATGCCGCAAAATCGTTGATCTCGTCCGCGCCCGCTCTTTCAGCATATTTCTATTGAGCTTCACAGTGAAGCGGTCGTGGCTGAGGCAAGTATCGGCCAGTGAATCCAGCTGGTTCAGATCATCTTGCGAAAGACCGCCTCTAACAGCCGCTATGCGCAAACTTCCGACACCGCGAAGGGAATTGCTTGGTTTTGCACCACCCGGTTGGGCTTGTTCCTGATCAAGAGTCATTTCATCCTCGTTTCCCGCTTACAGGGGAAGAAGCGCCGTGCGCTCCGATTTACGGAGACGCGAGACCATCTCCTGCCACGTCGGCGGTTTGTTTTCAAGCACGGAGTAGTACCGGGTCAGAAAATCGGCGATAAGGGAAGACGGCACGTATTCCGTATTCTCATCCGAAGGCATGAAGCACAGATCCAGTTCGCTTACGGCTTCTCCGTCGTTCTGCCAGGAAGGGTGAACGTAAGGAAAGTTCAGACGGCGGTAACCTAAATGAGACAGAACCTCGCGGCGCACGAAAGGATCCATCGGCTTAACGCCGCCAAACGAATGATCTTCTACCCGGTAGGGATCGTAGATCTCGGCAAACATGCCGATCATAGGCTTCCCGCTTTGAGCGGCCAGATCCGCCAGATCATGCTGACGTTTGCGGCTCAGGAATCTGCCGATGCCAAGGCCTGGCTGGCCGATGATGGTAAAGTCGGTCATTGCGATTCCCAGATCGGTGTAATAGCGGTACTCGGTCGCTCCTACAACTTCCCCGTCGTGAACGGCGACGAACACCCGAATGCCCGGGTCTTCGAGCGGTTCTTTCCACAGGTCATAGTCAAGCACCTCTTCAGCGGGAAAAACGGTTTGCATGAGCTGATGCATTTTCGCAAATAAAGGGTCGTTGATATCGGTAATACGTATGTATTCCATGGGCCTCATCCTCTCAAAGTGTTGTTGCTTAAAACGTGACGGCCATCTCCAGAAAGAAGGAAGCGTCCTCTATAGAAAGGGGTTCCTCCACTCCATCAGCAGAGCGTGATTAAGGGACTCCTCGTCTTCCAGGTAATTGGGCAGCACGGCGACCGGCATCCGTCCGCACCGGAGCAAGAAGTTCAGAACCGGATCGTGGAGCAGTCCCGCTACAACCGCATCGACATATTGATCGGCGGTCATTTTGCCGGCCTGGGCCCCGTAACCGGGCATTCTTCCCCCGCCCAAAAGACGGCGAAGCCCCAGATGGACGACTGTCTCGTACATGGAGAACATAAGCCATTTGCCCAGCCCCAGCTTTCTGTACGCCGGCATCACGCAAACATCCACTACATAGAGGGAATCCCCCTCCGGGTCTTGGTTGCGGATGTACCCTCCGTCCGTGACTTCTTCCCAGGTATGCTCCGGATGGAGGGGATCGAACCGGATGCGGAGCGCCGTCATGGAGCCGACGATTTTGCCTCCGACCTCCACGCAGAGAGCCCCCTCGGGAAATAGCCGGACATGGCTGCGGAGCTGTTCTTCGTTCCACCACAGTTCCTCGGGAAACGGAGGCGGAAAGCTTAGGCGCTGCACTTCGATCAGAGCTTCGACATCCGCTTCCGAGTAGCTTCTGATCAGGGCGGGAACCGGTTTCTCCCCGTCGAAAACGTACATTTTCTTCATATACTTGGGTGATTCGGATTCTGGTGTCGCATTCATCTCGTTTCGGGCCCCACTTCCGTCAAAATTCTAGTACCGGCTTCAACAATCCGCTGCCGGATTCAAACCATGCATCTTTATTTCCAATCGGTGTACAAATCGGTTCTGCGGTCGCGCCACGTGGTAACGGAACCTTTCTCCCGGACTTCTTCCAAAAGAGCCAGATCCAGATCGGCGGTAATGATCATATCATCGTTGATTTCTCCTTCGGCCAGTATGCCGCGCGGTGGAAAGGGCACGTCGTTAGGGGTAAGCACGGCGGCTTGTCCGAAATTCCCTCTCATAAAATCAACGGTTGGAAGCGACCCTATCGTTCCGGTCACGACCACATAGATCTGATTCTCGATGGTACGGGCATGGCAGGAGTAGCGAACCCGGTGGAAGCCGTGACGATCGTCCGTGCAGGAAGGGCAGAAAATAACGTCGGCGCCGCGGGCTTTGGCCATACGGACGATTTCGGGAAACTCCATATCGTAGCAGACGAGAATAGCAATGCGGCCCTTATCCGTATCGAACACTTGAAGAGCGTCACCGGCTCCCATGTTCCACTCTTTCACTTCCGTCGGGGTGATGTGCAGCTTCCTCTGCTCCCCTATCCTGCCATCCGGATAAAATAAAAACGCGGAGTTGTACAAGCGTCCGCCGTCTTCAATGATATGAGTGCCGCCGATGAGATGCATACCGGTCGACTTGGCGAGTCCCTTGAACAGCTCCATATATGAGTCGGTAAAGGAGGGCAGATCGTTGATCGACAGCGCTCCCTCCCCCGGATTGCGAATGGACAACAGTTGGGTAGTAAAAAGCTCCGGAAAGAGCACGAAATCGGAATCGAATTCCTGCGCCGTTTTGACGTAATGCTCGACCTGATCCGCAAACTCCTGAAAGCTCGAAATGGTATGCAGATGATGCTGGACTGCGGAAACTCTGAATTTCAAAACGAACTCCTCCTTAGGCGGAAAAACTTGTCCGCAAACCCGTATGAACCGGATGGATTTGCCGATGATTTTATTATATGATGAATGATTGTGGAACAAAAGGAGGAATCCCCCGTGCAAAAACAATTCAGCGAACACAATCAGACGGCCTGGAACCAGCACGCTTACGAGGCCTGGCTGAACCGGTTTGGAACCCCGGAGGAAGCAGCTGCGCTTATCGGCCGGAACCCGGAGGGGACCGTGCGGTCTTTCAGTCGTTTTCTCGGGGACCTCAGCGGAATCAAAGCCGTTAATCTGCTCGGCTCCCACGGCAGTAAAGCCGCAGCTCTCGCCCTATTGGGAGCAAGCGAAGTCACGGTTGTAGATATCGCGGCGGAAAACGCCAAATACGGAACGGAACTGGCGGAAGCCGCCGGAGTACACGTCCGTTACATCGTCTCCGATGTGCTGGAGCTTCCCGAAGAAGAGCTGACCGGCGACTATGGTCTCGCGCTTATGGAATTCGGCATTCTTCATTATTTCTTGGAGCTGAAGCCGCTATTCGACGTGGTGGTCAAACTGCTGGCTTCCGGCGGGCGGCTGATCCTGCAGGATTTTCATCCCGTGACGACCAAATTGATCTCCTCCCGCGGTTCTACCGCCAAGGTCCGGAAACACAAAGTAACCGGCGATTATTTCGATACCTCTATAGAAGAGACGGATGTAGCCTACTCCAAATTCCTGCCGGGACAGGACGAATCGGCCTTAATCAAAGTACGGCACCGCAAATGGACGCTCGGGGAAATCGTTACGGCCGCCGCTTCTTCGGGATTGTTCATCGAGATTCTGGAAGAAGAGCCTAACCGATCTTCGGATGTTTACGATAAAGGCATTCCGAAATCGTTCACTTTGGTGGCTAAAAAGCTCTAGACGGCTTTAGTTCCCACGGTGGCAGCGGGATCCAAGGTTCAGACAACGCGCTTTCTATAAATCAGAACCGTCACAACAAAGGTTGTGGCGGTTTTTAGCTGTTTCGTGAAGCCGCGCCGATTTGGTTAGAAGAGCCGGGAAACGATATACTTATAGAGGAAAGTCAATGGACATGAACCCCGGTTATTCAGGAGGGGATTCAAAAAGTGCAATGAGGTTTTCAACTACGGGGATAAAGTTAACGTTGACGTTAACGTTAGTTAGGAGTAATCTTGATATTAGCGACTGGGAGTGGTAAACATGACACGGTTAAAAATTGATGATGTCGCCAAGGAGACGGGATTGACCAAGCGTACGATCCGGTATTATGAAGAGATCGGCCTTCTGGAGCCGCCTACGCGCAGCGAGGGAGGCGTAAGGCTGTACACCCAGGAAAACGTGGATCGTCTGAAGAAAGTGCTGCTGGCTCGCGAAGTGCTCGGCTTTTCTTTGCAGGAGCTGCAGCATTTCCTGGCCATCGATACGCTGCTTGCTTCCTACCGCGAAGGTTCCGACGGCTACGCCGTCGAGCTGAAGAAGCAGGAGGAGCTCAAGCGCGTAGCGGACGGACTCGCCGAACAGGTGGATATGCTTGATCTCAAGATTCATAAGATGGAGGCGTTCCGCAAAGATATGGAAGAACTGCTCTCTAAGGTGCGCGAAGCGATTGGCCAGCCTCAACCGGCGGCGTCCTCCGGCAAGATCTCGTCTTCCGGACAATAGCTGTGCTCATGGCACCCATTTCCCGGCCAGACTTGTGCGAGGGGTGCATATTTGTATGGATCAGGGAATAAAAAAGCAAACACGCGCACGTTACGTCACGGTGTTTGCAACTTTTCTTGCTTTTATGGGAATCGGGGTCGTCGATCCGATTCTTCCGATTATAGCCGAGAAAATCGGCGCGAATCCGGCGCAGATCGAGCTGCTTTTTACCGCTTACATCCTCACCATGGCGATTATGATGATTCCGTCCGGTCTTGCAGCGACCCGCTTCGGCGACAAAAAAATGATGGTTGCCGGCCTCGCCGTCGTGACCGTCTTCGCCTTTCTGTGCGGCGCATCCGGCGGTATTACCGAGCTAGCCTTGTTCCGGGCGGGCTGGGGCTTCGGGAATTCGATGTTCTTCGCCACCGCGATGACTCTGCTCATTGCCTTGACGCCTTCGGCCAATACGGCCGTCGGCATGTATGAAGCGGCGATCGGCCTCGGAATGGCGGGCGGACCGCTTGTCGGCGGACTGCTCGGCGGCATTTCCTGGCGGCTGCCGTTTATCGCCACAGGCTGTTTTGTGCTTATCGCGTTCCTGCTGGTGCTGTTCATGATTCAGGAGCCGGAGAAAAAATCCGTCCGTAAAGCGGCCGGATTCAAGGAGCTTCTGCACCTGGCGACCCATAAGCCGTTCCTGCGTGTCGCAGGTTCTTCGATGTTCTATTACTACGGCTTCTTCGTCGTGTTGGCTTATTCGCCGCTGATGCTTCATATGTCGGCCATCCAGCTCGGCCTCGTTTTCTTCGGCTGGGGCCTCATGCTTGCTTACGGCTCCGCGAAGCTGGCTCACAATCTGGAGGAACGTTTCAAGCCTTCCCAAATCATTCCGTGGAGCTTGGGAGCATTCTGCCTCATTCTGCTGCTGTTGTTCCTGGTTCACACCTTGTGGCTGCAGATTCTGCTGATTATCGTCATCGGCTTGTTCTGCGGATTGAACAATGCTTTGTTCACAAGCCACGTGATGGAGGTTTCTCCATTCGAACGGAGCATAACGTCCGGCGCCTACAATTTCGTGCGCTGGTTGGGTGCGGCCATCGCTCCGGTATTGTCGGGCTACATCGCCCACCACCTGTCGGCCCAACTGCCTTTCGCCGTCGCGGCCGGCCTGGCGCTCATCGCGGTCATCGCGATGTCCGTCTGGCGCAGCCGCCCGGCCAAGGCAGGCGCAACCGGGCCACAGGCCGGGTAAGCGCCTGCGGCGTATTGGTGCCCGCGGCGTATTGGTGCCCGCGGCGTAT
>NZ_KE150412.1:2644231-2953964 GCF_000411255.1 Paenibacillus sp. HGH0039
GGTGCCCGCGGCGTATTGGTGCCCGCGGCGTATTGGTGCCCGCGGCGTATAAAAAAGCCTTTCGTTCTCCCCGCTGGGGGAGGACGAAAGGCTTTTTTGGCCTATTCGGCGGGGACGAAGCCGAGGCTGCCCAGGAAGCGGCCGAATGCCGCCTGACCGGCATCAGTCCGCTTGAACACGCCGGCATCTTCAAGCACCCGCTTGAAGATGCCGCCGATTTCCCGCTGCAGGAGTTCGTGCGCCTCCTGCAGCGAAAGGGCCGTGCCGCCGGCGGCGACAAGCTCGCCGATCCAGGCGGCATGCTTCTCCAGCGGATGGCCCGCCTCCAGGCCTTCCGCGCCGTTCCATGCGGAATCTCCGGTAAGGAACCCGGCGATTCGGCTGATCTCTTCCTGGAGACGGCCAGGAAGGACGGCCAGACCCATCACCTCGATCAAGCCGATGTTTTCCTTCTTGATGTGGTGAAGGTTACGGTGCGGATGGAAGATGCCATCCGGGTGTTCTTCGCTCGTGCGGTTGTTGCGGAGCACGAGGTCCAGTTCGTACTGCCCGGATGAGTTGAACCGGGCGATCGGTGTGACGGTGTTATGGGGAACCCGTACACCGTCCGCTGTCTGCGTGAACGCCGCGATGTCCGCGGACGGATCGCTGTAGGCACGCCATGCGGTGAGCAGCATATCGGCGGCGCGGAGGACATCCTCGCGGCCGCTTCCCTCGAGCCGCAGGACCGACATCGGCCACCGGACGATGCCGACCGAGACGCCGGGGTAAGTGTCCGAAGCGAACTTCCGCTCAACGGGAGCGAGCTCCATCGGAAATTTATGATTCCCGCCCTGAAAATGGTCATGGCTCAGAATCGAGCCCCCGACGATCGGCAGGTCCGCATTTGAGCCCACAAAATAATGCGGAATCTGTTCGATAAAATCAAACAGCCTGCGGAAAGTCCGCTCTGATATTTTCATCGGGACATGCTTTTCGTTCAAAACGATGCAGTGTTCGTTATAGTAGACGTATGGGGAATATTGAAAACACCAGGCCTCCCCGTCAATCGTAAGGGGAAGAATGCGCAGGTTCTGCCTGGCCGGATGATCCAGCCTGCCCGCATAGCCGACATTGTCCACGCACAGGAGACACTGGGGATATCCGCTTTGTTTGAGCGTCCGCAAAAGGGCGATCTCCTTCGGATCTTTCTCCGGTTTGGACAGATTGACGGTAATTTCGAGATTCCCGTATTCTGTCGGGGCCAACCAATACCCGTTTTTGCGTATCCGGTCCATGCGAATGTAATTGCTGTTTATGCAAAGCTCGTAAAACCAGTCCGCCGCCTTCCGCACTCCGTGTTCCTTTGTGATTTCCCCGAACTGCCGGACGACCTCAGACGGTCTCGGCATCAGCAGCCCCATCAAACGGGCATCAAAAAGATCACGGTAAGTGGTCGTATCCTCTTCAAAACGTCCACGGATATAAGCGAAGTCGAGTAAAACTTCGAGCATTTCTCCAGGCTCCGCGGCCACCGTTTCGTCTTCTGCGTTTCCGTCCGCGCCTTGATACGGCTCAGGCAGACCCAGCGCGTCCAAAAGCGCGTTCCTCGCCGCACTTACATCCAAGGACCCGATCATTCCCTTCGCAAGGGCAAACGACACCAGGCGTTCGACGACAAGCGCCGCCTGATCAGCCTGATTTTGTGCTTTCTCCCGTTCCAAGTCCGTATTCATTCCTTCACTCACTCCTTACGCCCGGCAGGCAGGTAATCTCCAGATGCTATTTCTTGTCCGCGTATCCCTCCGGATGCGCTTGATGCCATGCCCAGGCACTGGCGATAATCGCCTGGAGATTGTCCCGTTTAGGCTTCCAGCCCAAATCTTGACGGGCGCGGTCGGAAGAGGCGATAAGAACCGCGGGGTCTCCGGAACGGCGTGCTTCCACAACAGCCGGAATCGGATGACCCGTCACCTCGCGGGCGATATCGATCACTTCTTTTACGGAAAATCCGTTGCCGCTACCGAGATTGTACACGCCGCTCTCCCCGCCCTGGCGCAGCTTCTCTACGGCAAGCACGTGAGCGTCGGCCAGGTCGCTGACATGGATGTAATCGCGGATGCAGGTCCCGTCCGGTGTCGCATAGTCTTCTCCGAAGACGGAGATATGGCTTCGTTGTCCAAGCGCCACTTGAAGGATGAGCGGAACGAGATGCGTTTCCGGATGGTGGTCTTCCCCGATGCGGCCGCTTTCATGAGCACCCGCCGCGTTGAAATAGCGCAGTGAAACGGATTTGATCCCGTGAGCGTGATCGAACCATTTGATCATTTTCTCCATGGACAATTTCGTTTCCCCGTAAGCGTTCGTCGGTTCGGTCCGGTCGGTTTCCAGAATCGGCGTGTTTTCGGGCTCGCCGTATGTTGCCGCCGTCGAAGAGAACACGATTCGTTTCACGTCGAATTTTTTCATTTTTTCCAGCAGGCAGAGAGTCCCGTAAACGTTATTGTGATAATATTTCGCCGGGTCCGTCATGCTTTCTCCGACTAGCGAGTTCGCTGCAAAATGGATAACCGCGTCGATCTCATTTTCCCGGAATACCGTGTCCAGAAACGCTTCGTCCCGCAGATCGCCTTCGTAAAGCTTGCCGCCCAATACCGCATCGCGATGACCTTGCTGGAGATTGTCGACAATCACAACCTCTTCTCCTCTAGCCAGCAGTTCCGCTACGGCGTGAGAACCGATGTATCCGGCCCCGCCTGTCACCATAATCGCCATTTTTTCCGCCTCCCGATAGTTGCTTTTTCGTTTCTATAGAAAGAGCTCACTTGCTCATTTTTTCCTCAAAAGCTCGGCTTTCCGCCTAGCCTTGTATTCTGCTCACGCCGTCTCCAATGCTGCAAACATAGAAATCCGCCGCGAGTCCCGTTTGTTCTTTGTAGCTCGATCCGACCTTCTCACGGAATGCCTCAATGCTGTCCTCATGCACGAGAGAGACCGTACAGCCGCCGAATCCGGCTCCCGTCATCCGTGATCCGAGGACGCCCGGCACGGACAGTGCGGCTTCTACCATCACATCGAGTTCCCGGCACGTAACTTCGTAAAGATCGCGCAAAGATTCGTGAGATCCGGTCATCAGCCGTCCGAAGGCTTCCAGATCATTGGCTTTCAGCACATCTATGGATTTCAGCACGCGGTCGATTTCCTCCACGACATGCTGCGCTCTGCGCCGGACGATGTCATCCTTAATGGCATCTTTGTTCGCCTCGAACTGCTCCAGACTGATTTGGCCCAGAAGAGTCAAGTCCGGAAAGCGGGTTTGCAGGTCCCGGACGGCCTGCTCGCACTGGCTTCTGCGTTCGTTGTATGCCGAATCTACGAGTCCGCGGCGCTTGTTCGTATTGCCGATCACAAGCTTGTAGCTTCCGCTTTGAAAAGGCACGAGTTCATACTCCAGGGTATCGCACATGAGCAGAATCGCATGATCTTTGCGTCCGTTGGCAACGGCAAACTGGTCCATGATGCCGCAATTTACGCCCATAAACTCGTTTTCCGCTTTTTGGGCAAGCAGCGCCAGCTCCACCCGGTCTGCCGGATATCCCTCCGCTTCCAGCAATCCGTACCCCGTGACCACCTCAATAGAAGCCGAGGACGAAAGCCCCGCCCCGTTCGGAATTTCACCGTGATACAGCATATCGTAGCCGGATCGGGGGCCTTGGCCTTTCTGCTGGAGCTGGGCGACGACGCCCTTCGGGTAGTTCATCCAGTCGTCTTCTTCCCGGTAGACTACATCTTCCAGGGAACAAGACCCTTTATGAGTGAAATTGGTGGAAGCCATGCGAAGCAGGCCTTCCTTATTTTTGCGCAAAAGAAGGGTAGTGCCGAAAGTCAGGGCAGCCGGAAAAACATAGCCCCCGTTGTAATCGGTATGTTCGCCGATCAGATTAACACGGCCGGGAGCATGGAAAACTGTGATATCCTTCTCAGCACCTCCGTACAGTTCGGTAAATTGTGTTTTAAGGAGATTAAGATCGGCCATCTCGGCACCGCCTTTAAGTAGAGTCATACTATCCTTGAATTGTTAACGCATTCTTGTTTTGTTCTTCTACCTCCAGTATAAGCGCGAACCATTTGAAGTCCTATGGAATGATGTAAGGATCATATGGAAAAATGTGATGTCGGAAGCGCGCAGGAGATGATAGGATGAAGGAAAAGCGGAGTCTGTGCAGGTTCCGGCGAAGGCAAGCTTCTTGTCAGAAGGAGTACGGGAAAAGAACTGCTTGTCCGGCGCCGCTTTTTCTTAACTCATTATCGCAAACAGGAGGATGTGAAGTCCAATGAAGCGAGAACCCACTTACTATGTCGTGTCCAACCCGGAGCCGCCGGAAGATACGGCCCTTCATATACTCTTCTCCGGGGAAAGCCAGACCAAACCGCTCCACCGCCTGGGCCCGAAGGTGTACGATTATTTCCTCATCCATACGGTTATCTCCGGAAGAGGGCAGTTCACGGCAGCGGGCCGGGAGCGGCTTCTGGGCCCCGGCGACAGCTTCTGCATCGCGCCGGAGCAGCTCGTCGGCTATGAAGCCGACGAAGCCGATCCCTGGCGCTACTGCTGGCTCGCCGTCACCGGTGCGGAAGCGGCTGCCCACATGCGCAAGGCCGGCTTCACGCCGGAGCAGCCGGTTATTCACACGGCGCATGCGGGCAGCCGTGTTCCGGCGCTTTTCCGGCGCCTGCAGCGCGCGCTAAGGCATAAGAGCGGCACGGCTTCGCTTCGTGCGCTCGGCTATCTTCATCTGCTGCTTGCCGAATATGCCGATGCGGCGCGGCCGCCCTTACCCGAGCCGGGTAAGGCGCATTCCCGCACGGAAGTGACGGTGCAGCAGATGCTGCATTATTTGTCCGCGCAGTATGCCGAGGACATCTCGATCGAGTCCATGGCGGAGGCGCTCGGCTACAACCGGGCTTACCTGTCCCGGCTGTTCAAGGAGCACACGGGTCAGACGCCGGTGTCTTTCTTGTCCAAGCTCCGGGTCGATAAAGCCCGGCAGCTTCTGCGGGAACGGCTGGAGCTGACGATCGAGCAGATTGCTTTTTCCGTGGGATTCCGTGACCCGCTCTACTTCTCCAAACAGTTTCGGAGATGGTACGGCCTCTCCCCTACGGAATATCGCAGCGATATGATACGTATGTAGTAGCGCGAAATTGGGCCTTTCCGCGGGAGTTCCGGGTTGGCCTCCGCTAGAATCGCTCCCGATCCGATCCCCTCTCTTAATATTCGTGTGGTATAATTTACCTTAACTTTATCGGGGAGGAACCTATGACTTTTCCAGTTTATATTAACCTCGGTTTTATCCGGCTGCATCCCCATTTGGTTTTTGAAGCGCTTGCTTATTTTATCGGATTCCGGCTTTATCTCTATACCCGGAGCAAGGAAAAACTCCAGGCAAGTCAGGCCCTCTGGGTCCTCGTCGGTGCCACGCTAGGTGCCGCTGCCGGATCGAAGGCGCTTTACTGGCTGGAAGACCCCGCCTTGACCCTGCAGCGCTGGAACGACGTGTCGTATCTAATGGAAGGTAAGACCATTGTCGGAGGGCTCCTGGGAGGGCTAATTGGCGTGGAATGGACCAAAAAAAGAATCGGGCACACCCGTTCCACGGGAGATGATATGGCGCTGCCGCTCCTTACCGGGATGATGATTGGAAGAATCGGCTGCTTTCTGACCGGTCTCGATGATCATACCTACGGAACCCCGACAGGCTGGGTAACAGGTGTCGACTTTGGCGATGGAATTCTCCGTCATCCGACTCAGCTTTACGAAATCGCCTTCCTGCTTCTTCTGGGCATCACGATCTTGGCGTTGAAAAACCGTGCCAGGCACCGATCCGTTCCCCTGCCGGACGGCATGTCGTTCATTATCTTCATGGGGGGCTACCTTCTTTTCCGCCTGCTGATCGATTTTATCAAGCCGACTCCCCACCCGTATGCCGGACTGAATAACATTCAGCTCGCCTGCATAGCGGGCCTGATCTATTACACCCTGCTTCTGTGGCGCAAGCTTTCCGCGAAACCTACCTTAATCGGGAAAGGAACCTGACTTCCATGCCTACCAAAAACCGTCCTTATTTGTTCTACGAACTCACCAACAGCATCTGCTCCCAATGTCTCCGTAAAGTGGAGGCGAAGGTCATTATTGAGGATGAGAACGTTTATCTGCTTAAATACTGCGGCCGGCACGGCCGGGAAAAGGTTCTGATCTCGGATGACGCGGAGTATTACAAACGGTGCCGCGAATTTTTGAAACCCGCTGAAATGCCCCAGCACTGGAACACTCCGATCCGTTACGGATGTCCGTACGATTGCGGGCTCTGCCCGGATCATGAACAGCACAGCTGCCTGACGCTTCTTGAAATTACGGACAAATGTAATCTGCAGTGTCCGATCTGCTATGCCGAATCTTCTCCGAAACGGGAGACCTGGCGCTCTCTCGAGCAGATCGAAACGATGCTTAACGCTATCGTACGCAACGAAGAAGAACCGGATATCGTGCAGATTAGCGGCGGCGAACCGACGATCCATCCCCAATTTTTCGAAATTCTCGATCTGGCCAAAACGAAACCCATTAAACACCTTATGGTAAACACCAACGGACTGAGAATCGCCCAGGACCGGGAGTTCGTACGGAAGCTGTCCCAGTATATGCCGGGATTCGAGCTGTACCTCCAGTTTGACAGCTTTGAGGAAGAGGCTCTCCGCGAGCTGCGCGGGGTAGATCTGCGTGATGTGCGCCGGCGTGCGATCGAACATCTCAATGAATTTAATATCTCGACCACCCTCGTAGTCACTCTGAAAAAAGGACTCAACGACTCCGAGGTCGGCGATATTATCCGTTACGGGTTACAGCAGCGCGCGGTCCGGGGCGTAACGTTCCAGCCGGTTCAAGTGGCCGGCCGCACCGAGGCGTTCGATCCGGCCAAAGACCGGCTGACACTCAGCGAAGTACGCCGGATGATTATCGAACAATCCGGCATTTTTCAGCCGGAAGATATTATACCGGTTCCTTGTCATCCGGATTGCTTAGCGATGGGTTATGCTTTGAAGCTGGGAGGACAGGCCATACCGCTAACCGGGATGATCGACCCTCAAATTTTGCTGGAAGGCGGGCGCAATACGATCGTATTCGAGCAGGATCAGACGTTAAAGGATCAAGTCTTCGACCTTTTCTCGACCGCTCATTCTCCCGAGTCGTCGGCGCTTTCGCTGAAAAATCTGCTTTGCTGCCTGCCGTCCGTCGCCGTACCGGAGCATATCGGGTATGACAATGTGTTCCGCGTGCTGATTATGCAGTTCCTGGACCCTTACAATTTCGATGTCCGTTCCGTAAAAAAATCTTGTGTGCATATCGCCCATCCCGATGGAAGAATCATTCCCTTCGATACGTATAATTTATTTTACCGTGACGGCCGTGAAGCACTGTTGGAGGAGCTGCGCGCGGAGACAGGAGGGCTCGCATGAGCGATTATGAAAACGATCCGGCCAAGAGCGGTACGCCATCGGAGGAGGGAACTTCGCCCAAATCCGGAACGGAAAAAGAAACGGAATCAACAACGAATTCCGAACTTGGGGATCGCGCAGCGGATACTGGCTTCGGACAAACTTCCTCTCTACCTTCTCATGAACATGGCGGGTCCGACCGGCCCCATCGTCCGTGGAAAGGACTCGATGTGTGGAAAGGAATCGGCTTTGTCGCGCTCGGCCATCTCTTATGGCTCTTTGCCATTCCGATGTACTTTGGGATCGGCATCGTACAGATGCTCTACGTATTGCCGCTTCTCCTTATTTTCAGCAAACGGGCGGCCGTCGTTCAGGGGATTCTTATAGGAGCGGGAATAACGTTCCTTTTGAATGCCGCTTGTTTCGGCTATGTCATGTTTAGCTTGGGCTGATCCTCTGATGGAAGCGAGGAATAGAGAAACTGCCGGAATGGAGGCCGCTAGGTGAAAAAACGTCCGTTGGTGATCGTCTTTCTTCTGGCTTTGGGCAGTTGGGCCGGAAACCTATGGGTTTATGAAAAAAATCAGCTGCCGGAGCCTGTCTTTCTTTCGCATTTTATTGATCTCCCCCTTGAACAGGGAACCAGCTTTCCGCTTTCTTATCTGGAGAATCACAGAGGTCTTCACATTGTAAATGTAGAGGTTCCTGAGCTGCCCCATGCATCCATCAATTTTCTAAATAAAAACCAGTATAACTATCAAAATTACCAAACGGTGCTGATCGCTCTGGAACAGCCGGCCCAAGAAGCAGAACAGCCTACATCACCTCTGCACATTGCGCAGGTTCGCGCCCGGTTCAGTGACGGAAGTTCTCGCATGCTGGATATCGGTCACGTTACCCTCACGCCAACAGGTAAAAATCCCGACAAACGCTCCTTGTTCGATTTTTCAAGCGGCGGCTCTTCCAATCAGAACGCCGGGTATACTCTTGCGGCGACCAAGGAAGATCTGATACTGACAGGGATTGAAAACCCTAATCCGGTTCAGAGCTCCCCGCGAATGAATTTGTATATCGATACTCTCTCTTTGGAACAGGAACCTGGTTATCTGACCTCTCTCCGATCCGGAGATAAGGTGGAGGGGCTGCCCGCCGAGGACATTTCATTTCCTTTAGCCGTAAAAAAGGGAAGCTACGTGCGTTTATCTTACCGTTTCGAAGACGCAAACACTGCTACATCGGAACACAAAGGCACAAAAGAATTTAATCAAATCGAAGAAGCCGTACGGCTCAAAGCCCAGGCTCCCGACGGCTTTAAAGACGACATGGCCGTACATATACGCTTTGAGTCCGATCTAAGCGATTCCGACATCCAAAAGATCGTTCAAGCCAGAAGGGAGCTGCCTTAGTTGAGTCGCCTCTATTTTCGGATCTCGTGGGGATTGACCCTGACTTTTCTCCATTTTCGTATTCAATCCGTGGATCTGCTTCCGGATTTCATCGGATTTTGGATGGCCGCTTCCGCACTCGGCGAGCTGGGAAAGCGGGAGCAAGCGTTCCGGATAGCGCGTGGGTTCGCTATTCCGCTTATTTTTTTATCGCTGCCTAACGAAATCAATCTCGGCGGGGCTCCGGTTACAGACCAACCATTTTCTTTCTTCTGGTTCTCCCTTGGACTGGTCAACTCGGCGCTTTTGCTCGCCTTCATCTATTATCTTTGTACCGGCATTATTTCTGCCGCTGCCCGCAGCAGCCTTCCCGAGCTGGCACAAAGCGCCCATATCTGCAGGTCTGTCTTTTTAGCGGTTACAGGCGCCACGCTTATACTAAGTCCTCTGGCATTAAATATGCCGGAAGCTTGGCAATATCTCCTGATTGCATTAGGCATAATCGGATTTTTGTCGGGGATCTCCATTATTCTGCTGCTGCGCAGGGCAGGCCAACTGTTGGGACCGCTGGAACCAGACCCTGATTTACGAGAAAGTATACTTAGCGGCGAAGACAAAAATACGTAAAACGGGGACCTCCTCCCCATTAGCCCAGCCAAATTAACTGAGCACAACTGCTCCTGCCGCTCTTACCCGCAGGAAACTAAAAAAAGCTGCTTTCCTTTAAAAGGAAAGCAGCTTTTTGCGTCGTTGATCCCGTGCGGCTTAACGCTTGCCCGGATCGTAAGGCTCGCCGAGGGCGGCAGGCGGATAAGCACGGCCGACCGCACCCGCAAGCACCAGAATGGTCAAGACATACGGGAGCATAAAGATAAACTCCTGCGGGATGCTCTGCGACCATTCGAAGAGTTGAACATAGTTCCGGATCGCCTGGGAAAGACCGAAGAAGACGGCGGCACCAAGCGCTCCTACCGGGTGCCATTTACCGAAGATCATGGCCGCCAGGGCAATGTAGCCCTGTCCCGAGATGGTGTTATGCGAGAAGTTGCTTGTCGTCGTCAGGGCGATCGTCGCTCCGCCCAGCCCGGCGAACGCGCCGCTCAGCATAACGCCGATATAACGCATGCGGCGTACGTTGACACCGACGGTGTCAGCCGCACTCGGGTGCTCCCCGACGGAACGCAGACGCAGACCGAACGGCGTTTTGAACAGCACATAATAGGATACGGCCACAAGAATCAGCGCGATATAGGTGGTCGGGTAGGCCGTGAAAATACCGTAACCGAGTACCGGGATTTGCGAGAGACCCGGGATCGCCCATTTGCTGAATACTTCCGTCAGCGTTTCCGTTTGTCCGGCACCCTCGAAGAGGAGCTTGACGAGGTAGACCGTTACGCCCGCCGCCAGGAAGTTGATGACCACACCGCTGATGACCTGGTCCGATTTGAACGTGATGGTCGCAACGGCATGGATAAGCGAAAACAGAACCCCGAATACAAGCGCCGCCAGAAGTCCGATCCACGGGGACATGCTTCCCATGCCGGCTTCCTGTGCGTAAAACGTACTGACCGCCGCGGCGAACGCGCCGGATACCATCAGGCCTTCCAGTCCGATGTTGGTGACCCCGGAACGCTCCGAGAAAATACCGCCAAGGGCCGCAAAAATGAGCGCCGTGGAAAATACCAGCGTTGTATTGATCAGCTGACCCAAAATATCCAAACTCATCTAGACCACCTTCTCTTTCTTACGCTTGAAATAGAGAGGGGCAATCACCCAGCGCACGATGCCTTGTGCGGCTACGAAGAAAATGATCGAACCGATAACGATCCGGATCAACTCCGGCGGCACATCGGCGCCAAAGCTCATTCCCGCGGATCCGTAAGTCAAGATACCGAACAGAGAAGCGGCAAGAAGTACGCCGAACGGATTCGTCAGTCCCAGCAGGGCAACCGCGATTCCGTCGAAACCGTAACCCGGCGACGCCGGCATCACGGTCTGGTAGTGGAACACGCCCAGCACCTCGAACACGCCGGCCAGACCGGCGAACATTCCGCTGATGAACATGGCTTTGACGATGTTCTTGTTCACATTCATCCCCGCATATTCGGCGGCATTCGTGTTGTGGCCTACGGCACGGAGCTCGTACCCCTGCTTCGTCTTCCACAGGAAGAAGTAGAAGAATACGGCGGCAAGGATGGCAAAAAGCGTTCCCCAGTGCAGACGGGCGTTATCGAACATCGCGGACAGCCAGCCTAAGCTGACCGAAGCCGTCGGCTCAATGTCAACGGAACGCTGCTGCCCTTTCAGGAGCAGGAAATGGTTAACCGTGTAGTTCGCCAGATAAAGGGCGATCCAGTTGAGCATGATCGTGGTGATAACTTCGTTTACACCGCGCTTCGCTTTCAGATAGCCGGCGATAGCCGCCCATAGTCCGCCGAGAACGGCACCCACGATAATGGCAAGCGGTGCGTGAATGATGGCGGGCAGACCGCCCAGCTTGATGCCGACGAAGGAAGCTCCCGTCATCCCGACGATAAACTGGCCCTCTCCGCCGATGTTAAACAGACCCGCGCGGAAAGCGAAAGCGACCGCAAGCCCCGTCAAAATGAGCGGGGTAATCTCGCGGATCGTCTCGCCGAAATCGTACATATTCCCGAACACCCGCGAAAACAACGAGGAGTATGCGGTTATGGGATTGTACCCGCCCGCCAGCATAACGATGGCGCCGAATACAAATCCGAGCACGATGGCCGCGAGAGGAATGATAGCGGAATCCCGCATAAAAAACTTCATGACTTTATTCATGGGTCACACCTTCCCGCTTCATGCTGCCGGCCATCATCAGACCAAGTTCCTGATCGTTCGTTTCTTCCGGCAGAACTTCCCCGACTATTTCCCCTTCGTAAATGACCGCAATCCGGTCCGATACGTTCAAAATCTCATCCAGCTCGAAGGAGATAAGCAGTACCGCTTTACCCTGGTCGCGCTGGGCGATGAGCTGCTTATGCACGAATTCGATAGCGCCTACATCGAGTCCGCGGGTCGGCTGCGCCGCGATAAGCAGATCCGGATTCCGGTCGATCTCCCGGGCGATAATCGCCTTCTGCTGGTTCCCCCCGGAGAGAGAACGCGCTTTCGTATGAATGCTCGGCGTACGAACGTCGAACGCTTCGATGAGCCGCTCGGCTTGTTTATCGATCGCCTCGTAATTCAGGAAACCGCCGCGGTTAAAAGCGGGACGATGGTACGTCTGGAGCACCATGTTCTCACTCATGGAAAAGTCAAGAACAAGCCCGTGTTTATGCCGGTCTTCGGGAATATGGGACACGCCCGCTTCCGAAATATGACGCGGCGACCTGTTGACGATTTCTTTGTCCAGCAGCTTAATCGATCCGCTGTCCACTTTGCGCAGACCGGTCAGCGCTTCGATCAGCTCGCTCTGTCCGTTGCCGTCCACACCGGCGATTCCGAGGATTTCCCCGGCTTTCACGTCGAAGGACAATCCGTTCAGAACCGGCAGCCCGTCATGCGATTTCGCCTTGACGTCACGGACCTGAAGAACAGGGCCTTTCGGCTGCGCCGGCTTCTTGTCGACTTTGAAGGAGACGCTGCGTCCTACCATTTTCTCGGCCAGTTCGCGGGTCGTCGTCTCGGACGTTTTGACGGTATCAATCACTTTACCTCTGCGGATGATCGTAACCGTGTCGGAAATTTGCATAATTTCCTTGAGCTTATGCGTAATGAGGATGATAGACTTGCCTTCGGCAACGAGACGTTTCATGATATCCATCAGCTCAGTGATTTCCTGGGGAGTCAGAACCGCTGTCGGTTCATCGAAAATAAGGATGTCAGCACCACGATAAAGCGTCTTCACGATTTCGACACGCTGCTGCATGCCGACGGAAATATCCTGTATTTTAGCATGGGGGTTTACTTGAAGGCCGTACTGCTCGGATAGCTTTCTGACCTGCTCGGCTGCGGATTTGTAATCAATATTCATGCCTTTCTTCGGTTCCATCCCCAAGATGATGTTCTCGGTGACGGTAAACGGCTGAACCAGTTTAAAATGCTGATGCACCATCCCGATTCCCAGCTCGATCGCCTTATTGGGGCTGTCGATCAGAACCGGCTGGCCATTGACTTCGATACCGCCTTCATCCGGCTGGTACAAGCCAAAAACAATATTCATCAAGGTCGATTTACCCGCGCCGTTCTCTCCGAGGAGGGCGTGAATCTCCCCTTTTTGCAGCTTAAGAGAGATGGAATCGTTTGCGACAATTCCGGGAAAACGCTTTGTGATTTGCTTCAACTCAACGACAGGGGTCGCTGCACTCATGAAATCACCCTTACTAAGGTTATTGGTAGAAGGTCTGGAAAGTAAGAACAAGGCCAGTTATGCAACCAGCCTTGTTGTATGCTCCATCATAAAAACGTACATAAACATGCGTCATGGTACATGGTGAAAAGGGTGCAGCCTAAACGAAATCTTATTGCTCAGGTACTTTGATTTCGCCTTTGATGATTTTCTCTTTATATTCGTCAGCAAGCTTCAGCACATCCGCAGGAACGTTCTTGCTGGAAGTGGAAGCAAGGCCTACGCCGTTGTCTTTCAGTCCCAGTGTTACAGGAGCGCCCGGTTTGAAGTTGCCGTCAACGACCATTTTGGAGTACTTCGTTACCGCTTCTTCAACGCCTTTAACCATGGAAGTCAGAGTCACTTGATCGCCGAATTCCAGGGATTGGTCTTTGTCTACGCCGATAACCCATACTTTTTTGCCTTGCTTGATGCGGTCGTTCGCTTCGTTGAATACACCGTTTCCTGTTGCTCCGGAGGAGTGGAAAATGATGTCCGCGCCGTCGTTGTACATAGTGGCGGCTGCCGCTTTGCCAAGGTCAGGCTTATCGAATGCGCCCGTGTAATTGATCAGGACTTTAGCGTCCGGATTTACAGCCGCAACGCCTGCTTTGAAACCGGCTTCGAAACGTTTGATAACCGGAATATCCATACCGCCGACAAAACCGATTTTATTGGATTTCGTCATTTTCGCCGCTACTACGCCGACCAGGAAGGAACCTTCGTTTTCGGCAAAAGTGATGGATTGAACGTTCGGTGCTTCCACCACGTTATCGATGATGGCGAAGTTAGCCGTCGGGTTTTGCTGAGCTACGGTTTTCATAGCGTCCGCGATAACGAAGCCAATCCCCCAAGTCAGGTTGTATTTACCTTGTACAAACTGGTTCAGGTTCGGAACATAGTCGGAATCCGCTTTACTTTGCAGATACTTTGTGGAAATGCCTGTATCTTTCTTCAGCTTCTCAAGCGCTTCCCAAGCGGATTGGTTGAAGGACTTGTCGTTTACGCCGCCAACGTCTGTTACCATGCCGATTTTCACATCGGACTTCTTCTCGCCGCCGGCCGCATTGCCGCTTGGCGCCGCGCCGCCATTGTCAGCCTTCTTGCCGCAGCCTGCCAATACAAGCGTGAATGCCAGCATCATGACCAGCGACAGCTTGAAAAAATTCTTCATAAAAGTAAAACCCCCTGTTTGGTTTTTGTACGCCTAATCCCTGCATCATAGTATTGGATACGAATTGTAAAAATATGTCGAGAGGACTAGGTTTAATTATACCGCGTAACCGATTATACATGTTGGGTAATCCAAAATCCACAACTAAATATACTACGGTTAATTAAATTTTTTTGTCACTGAGAAAACGCTGCCAAGCCAGGCGGCAAAAGAGTCCCGCACCCCATGGGGGACGGCTCTTTTCAGCGGTCAAATCAGCAGATTAAACAGGGTAGGGTCGTTATTAATTTCGACATAATTGATATCTTTTTTGGATAATCTCGAGATGAGGCCTTCGTAATCGTCTTTGTTTTTCAGCTCGATGCCGACCAGGGCGGGCGCATTGTCCCGGTTCGTTTTTTTCATATACTCAAAACGCGTGATGTCGTCGGTCGGTCCCAGCACTTCTTCCAGAAACTCGCGGAGCGCTCCGGCCCTCTGGGGAAAGTTGACCAGGAAGTAATGCTTGAGGCCTTCATAAATGAGAGACCGCTCCTTGATCTCCTGCATCCGGTCGATATCGTTGTTGCCTCCGCTAATCACACATACTACGTTTTTACCCGCAATTTGGCTGCGGTAAGCATCCAGCGCCGCTACGGGAAGGGCTCCGGCCGGTTCAATGACAATGGCATTATTGTTGTACAGATCCAGAATCGTCGTGCATTCCTTGCCCTCCGGCACCAGCACGATGTCATCCAGCACGTGCCGGCAGATCTCGAACGTCATCTCGCCGACCTGCTTGACCGCCGCTCCGTCGACGAACTTGTCCACCGTCTCCAGAGTCACGACCCGGCCCTCCTCCATGGAGCGCTGCATACCGGCCGCTCCTTCCGGCTCCACGCCGATCACGGCGGTTTCCGGGGAGACTGCCTTGACGTAAGCGCCGACTCCTGCCGCAAGTCCTCCGCCTCCGATGGAGGTGAAGATAAAATCAGGCGACACCGGCATCTGATTCAGCACTTCCAGGCCGACCGTCCCCTGCCCGGCAATCGTCCGAGCATCGTCGAACGGGTGGATGAAGACTTTATTCTCGCGTTCGCAGTAAATACGGGCCTGGGTGGACGAATCGTCGAAAGTATCGCCGATCAGGACCACTTCCACGTAGGGGCCTCCGAACATTTTGACCTGCGAGATTTTCTGGCGCGGGGTAGTGGTCGGCATAAAGATCTTGCCCTCGATCCCCAGATGGTTGCAGGAATAAGCGACTCCCTGGGCATGATTGCCTGCGCTGGCGCATACGACGCCCCGGCTCCGTTCCTCCTCCGTCAAACTTTGAATGACGTTGTAGGCACCCCGTATTTTAAAAGAACGGACGACCTGAAGGTCCTCCCTTTTCAAATAAATATTGCAGTCGTACTGCCTGGACAGAAGCTCGCTGCGCTGAAGCGGCGAAGGCTCAATCACCCGGCTTAGCGCATGGTTGGCGCGTATAATTTCTTCAACTGTGACAGTGCTCGGATTGCTCACGACAGGTCTTCCTTTCCGATGTGGTAATGGTATTCCGATTATTGTAGCACAAGTCGGGCTTTTAGCGCTTGTCTCCGCCGAAAAATATAAGAACCCCGTTCCCCCGCTTAACGGGCCGGGAACAGGGTTTCTTTTTTCGGAAGGCGACGACTGCCTGCGGAAGCTTAAGCCTGAGCGATGCGTCAGTCCTCCAGTTCGGAAGCCGGGCGTCTGCGCCGGAATTTCGCCAGAAATTCGTACACGACGGGTACGATGATGAGCGTCAGCAGCGTCGAGGAGATCAGACCGCCGATCACGGTAACGGCGAGTCCCTTGGAGATCAGACCGCCGCTTTCGAATCCGAAAGCCAGCGGCAGAAGCGCGCCGACGGTAGCGAGAGCCGTCATCAGAATAGGCCGCAGACGGGTGGCGGCCGCCTCGAGGAGCGCCTCGCGCGTTCTCATGCCGGACTTTTCGTTATGAATCACCCTGTCCAGCAGAACGATGGCATTCGTGACGACAATGCCGATCAGCATGAGCGCCCCCATCATGGCCGACACGCTCAAGGTTTCCCCTGTCACCAGAAGGGCCACAATGGCGCCGATGATCGTGAAAGGCAGCGAAAACAGGATCGCAAACGGAGTCAGCGCTCCTCCGAAGAACATTACGAGAACCAGATACACAATCGCGACGGCCGCGATCATGGCGAGACCGAGCTGAGAGAAGGTCTCATTGATCTGTTCCGTTACCCCTCCGAAATCGATGCGTACGGACGAAGGGAGACCGAGCTTGTCGATCTCGCTCTTCAGTCCTGTGGAGGTCGCGCCCACATCCTTGGACGTAATATCGGCCGACACCTCGGCGTACAGCTTCGTGTCCCGGTGGGTAACCGCATTGGGCGACTGGCCCTCCTCTACCTTGGCCACGTCCTTCAGAGGGACCTCCACACCAAGCGGGGACGTGATGGTGCTGTTTTCGATCGCGGAAAGATCCGCATACGTTTTTTTGTCGGCTTGTACGTAAACGTCGACCTCTTTGTCCTCGACGCCGACTTTGGTCAGAACGGGACGCTCGCGATCCCGGTTGAAAGCCATGGCGATCTGACCGGCCGTCAAACCGAGCTTGCTGAGCTTGGCCGGGTCCGCGACAATCGTGTACTGACCGTACGATTCAGACAGGCTGGAGGCTACCTTATCGAATTCCGGCCTATTCTTCATCAGAGCCTGAATTTTATCCGCAGCGGTTCGGATCTCGTCGAGTTTCTCTCCGTATACGTAGAGGCTCAGCTTGCTCCCCCCTACGCCGCCGCCCATATCCATCGGTTTCCAGCTTCCTTGAACGGTGTCCGTCAACCCTTGGACCAGCCTCTTTTTCTCAGCCGTGAAATCGGCAAATTCGGGATCGTATTCCACATAAAAAAGCGCGGACTTGGACGGCCCGGGCGACATCGGATTCTGGCCGCCCACGGAGTACTGCAGATTTCGGACCCCGCTGCGTCCAAGTACATATTTCTCCGCTTCCAACGCCTTCCGCTTTACATCGTCCAGCGTCTCGCCCGGAGAAGGCGTGTACGTCACCATCGCGTATTTCTGCTCTTCCTCCGGAAGAAAACTGACGCCGACCCGTGTAGCCAGCAGAAGGCTGCCCCCCAGAAGAAGAATAGCCGTGCCGAAAGCGATAAGTTTATGATTCAACGTCTTGTCCAGGACCCGCCTGTAAAAACGCCCCAGACGGCCGGTTTCGTCAGGGCCGCGCCGGTTTTGGCCTTTGCCGCGGACGCGTAACCGGATCGATTCGGCCGGGTCGACGCCAAGCGGAAGGGCAGCGGGCGCGCCTCCCTCCGCATAGGCGGGAACCGGAGCCGGACCCATGCGCTCCAGCCTGCGGCGGAACATGGAATGCCCGAGCATCGGCACGATGGTGATCGCGACGAGCAGCGAGGCAAGCAGCGCGAATACCATCGTCAGGGCGAAGGGCAGGAACAGCTGCCCGACGGGGCCGCTCACGAAGCCGAGCGGGAGAAAGACCGCAATCGTCACGATGGTCGACGATAGGATGGGCATAAACATCTCCCGCGTCGCTTCGCGGATAAGGGCTTTGCCCCGCAGAGGCTCGGACGGACTGGACATCCGCCGGTAGATGTTCTCGATGACGACAATCGAGTCGTCCACCACGCGGCCGATGGCGACTGTCATCGCTCCCAGCGTCATGATGTTCAGCGTGATGTCCATCTGCTGCAGCAGCAGAATGCCGATGAGCAGCGACAGTGGAATCGAGACGATGGAAATCAGCGTCGTCCGCCAGTTGCGCAGGAACAGCATGATGATCAGTACGGCGAACAAAGCGCCGAATACGGCCTTGCTCAGCATCGTGTTGACCGAATCCTCGATCGGCTTGCCCTGGTCGAGCATGATCACGGTCTCCACGCCGCTGTTCGCCTGCCGGAACTCGTCGGCCTTCGCCTTGACGGCGTTCACGACGTCCACCGTGTTCGCGTCCGGCGCCTTCACGACCTGGATGCCGATGGACTCCTTGCCGTTCGTGCGGGAGATCGAGTCGGCCCGGTCGGCCAGCTCGATTGCCGCCAGCTCGGCAAGCTTCACGGTCGGCAGACCGGCCGCCCCCGCAGGCGTCGGCACTGCGCCGCCGACCCTGCCGGCGCCTGCGGCACTGCCCGGAGCCGCTGCAACACCCGCACCGGGCGCCGCACCGGGTGCTCCTCCTGCGCCCCCGGCTGCCGCTCCCGAGCCGGAACCTGCCGGGCCTGCTGCGCCCGCCGAACCGGCTCCGCCGGGAACGAGCGGAATCTCCAGGTTCCGCAGGTCATCCAGGCTCTTCACGTTGCCGTCGACGACGAGGGTTTTCTCGGTCCGCCCGACTTCGTAGAGGCCCAGGGGGACTTGGACGGCCGCCCCCTGAATGATCCCTTTAACCGTATCTTCGCTCAGCCCATAGGTCTTCAGCTTGTCCCGGTCAAAGGTCAGGCGGACTTCCTGCTGGTGCTGGCCCGAGATCTCCACGCTTGCCGCGCCCGGAACCCCTTCGAGCGCAGGGAGCAGATCGCTCTCGATCTGCCGGGTCAGCTCGTCAAGCGACTGTTTGTCCCCCGCTACGCTCAGCGATACGACAGGAAATGCGTTTATGTTGATTTTGGACACTTTCGTTTCCTGCGCCCCGCTGGGAAGCACAAAATCGGCGACTGCTTCTTTCACTTCGGAAGCGGCCTTGTCCATGTCCTTCTTATACGAATATTCCATCACTATGGAAGATACGTTTTCCATAGAGGTCGAGCTTACAACGTCTACACCGTCCAGGCTCCGGACCTTCTGCTCGAGAGGGCCCGTGATCCGGTCGGCCACTTCTTCCGGTGCGGCGCCGGGATATACCGTTGTGACGGTAAGAACAGGCACTTCCAGATTCGGAAGCGTCTCCTGCTTCATGCCGAGACCGGCGTAAATACCCGCGGCCGTCACAAGAATCGTAAGCAGCCAGATAACCAGCTTATTGTTCAGAGAATACCGGATAATCCCTCTCACTATTTTCACTCCTGTCTGTTCGTCTGAATGTGTGTCGTAAAAACAGTGACTCCTTAAATAAGGGTAACCCTGCGAATCTCCCTGAGCAAATGGTGCCCGATTCAATTCCGGCCCGTTACGGTGGTCTCCTGCCTATTCTCCTTTTTTCCCAAAAAAAAGACTGCCGAACCCGGCAGTCTCTTAATTTTTTTATGGAATTGTGTATAACGGGGAGGTTAACGCTTCTGCAAATACCGGTAGAAGGCTGTTGCCGCCTGCGCGCGCGTCACCTCAAGTTTCGGACTGAACTTGCCCCCGTCCGCGCTCATGATGCCCATTCCGGTCACAATGGCTGCGTTTCCGATGTTTTTAAGTTCGGAAGCATCCGTAAAATTACGGTTAAAGACGTTATCGAACTCCGTCAGCTTCTTGTAGTTCAGCGCACGGACGATCAGCGAAGCCATTTCCTCGCGGGTAATCGGCTGCTCCGGATTGAACTCGTCGGACGTCCGGTCGATCCACTTGCGGTCCAGAGCCGTTTCCACGTAAGAGAAATACGCATTGCTTTTCTCCACGTCTTTGAACGAGTTCTTGCGGCTGTCCATCGCTCCGGCCGGATAATACCCGCCTCCGCTGTCTGCGATGACGAGCATCTTGATAAGCTCCCCGCGCTTAATGGACTGGTCCGGCTTAACTTTGCCGTCTTTCACTTCGAGGGCCTGGTAATCGAGCATTAATTGCAGCTCGTTTTGCGCCCAGTGGCCCGTGATATCGTCGACTTTGACCGGCTCCAGGGAGATCACTTCGCCGTTGTTCCGATTGCGCCATTTGCCGCTCTCCGCATCGAGGAAGTAAGCGATGTTTTCGTATTTGTTCTCCAGCGTGTAAACAAGCTGGGCTTTTTGATTTTGACTGTCCGCCGGATATTTGCCGGAAGCGACAAGAATATTGTAGCGCTCAATAGGAATTCCCGGAGGAATTTGGCCTTCGATGCCGACGCTCTGGTAAACCAGGCGAAGCTGGTATTGGGAAAGCAGCAGCTCTTTCGCCTTATCTTTATCCAGCACGGCCGGCTTCTTGGCCGGGTACGTTAGCTTGCTTATATTCACGTAGCTGTTCTGAACATCGCCTGTACGTTTATCCACGCCTACATGAATATTGTCGTTCTCTACCCGGACCCCGTCAATGAACCGAGAGAACAGGAAGGTATACACGTTATCCTGGTCGACCCCGACTATTTTGCTGTCCGTTTTGGGAGCTTCCGTCGTTTCCAGCACAAGCTGATTCGTATAGGAAGGGTTCGTTTTCTTTACGAAATCAACCGCCTTTCCTTTGGCTTCTTCAAAGGAAACTTTAACTTCCTCCGGCTTGACCGTACGGCTGGAACTATAGTCATAACTGGAGAAGTTCGTCAGTTCACCGGTTTTGGCGTCGATAGCCAGCGACACGTAACCTCTGTTATCCTTCGCTCCGTCTTTACCCGGGAGCGCCCATTGGAAATTCCAGTTAGCTTCCGTCTGCTTCGTGGATTCGTTCTCGTATTCGCTGTAGTTCGCCTCTTCGAGCTTGGCATCCGCCGGGATTTTAACCAGCTGCTGGGCCCGTTTAAGCGCGGCATCCTTCGTCGTCACTGCCGTTCCTGTGCCGCTTTGAGGCTGCTCGGTCAGTGTCTTGACGGTGGCGGGTGCTTTGCTCTCATACAGCGGCTTGCCTGTTTTGGCGTCAATCTGAAGCGCCGCCATGCTGTAGGAAAGCGCCGGTTTGAGCTCCTTCGACTGGTAAGGAAGGAGGTATTGAAGCACCGGTTCCGCTTGCGTGCGGAATGCTTTGTCAGCCTGCTCCGAGGTGATGACGCCTTCTTTTTTATCGAAAGTCACGTCTTTATCCCAGTACACGCGGTAATCGGAAAGATGTCCCTCGCTGTCTACGGCCACCGTGATGTTATTTTGAGGGAACGGAACACCGTCCACCACTCTTTCGAAAGAAAACCGGTAGTCTTCGTATACATTCAGCGGAGTTTTGCGTGAAGATTCGCGCAGGTCGTAGTACTTCACCTGCTTTTGAAGCTCGGGACTTAATTTAGCTATGTAATCGGATGCGATGGTTTTAGCTTGATCCAAGCTGGTTTTAGGCGGATAAACGGGCTTGCTGTCCGGGTTCTTGCTGCTGAAATTGTACCCGAGAAGAGCGCCGGAATCCGCATCCAGCGTATAGGACAAATAAGAATAGTAGTCTTTCTTTTCTTTGTGGCTGAAATTCAAGTTCCAGGTTTTTGCAGGCTTGCCGCCGAATCCCCGGGATACGCTTAAATTAGCCCCCTGGAGAGAGAAGCCTTCCGGCAGGGCAACGTATTTTTTAGCCAGCTCGACGGCCTGCTCCTTGGTGATTTTTACCTCCTCCTGGGAAATGTCGATCTGCTCTTTCCCTTGATCCGTAACCGGATTCGCAACAGATGCGGACGCCCCCGTAACCGCTTTGCTCGCCATAACCGGCGTAACCGTGCCGAACAGCAGTGCGGAAGTGACCACTGCCGTACCTGCTTTCAGAATAATTTTCAAACGGACCTGCCTCCTTCGAATAGGTGGAATGGAACATACTGGATTCCAGTTCTCACCATCTGAGACGGACAAATCCGGGCAAAGGTTGCGGAAGAATTCCCCATTTCATAACCTGTTACTTTTTTGTCATTTCTCTGAGGTTTAAGGGCCTTTTTCCTCCCTTGTCACATCGATAGAACGCCGCCGTCCAAGCGCCTGATTCCCCTTACGGAAGAAAGATCCTCGGCGAGCTTCAGGCATGCGTGATCTTTCCGCTTGGCCTCTACCATTACATCCAGCCGGTCCAGTCCTTCCTCCTTACATGCTTTCAGAAAAATCAGCAGCGGCCCCGCATCCACATAATCGGCATGGGAACGAAACTCTTTGGCGTTCTTCGGCGTGGAAACATGAATTTTCATCGGGCGGTCCTTCCATGTCTCCGCTATTTGCGGGAGCAACTCGATACCCGGGTGAGAAGAGGGGTTGCACCAGTCGTGATGAAGATCGAACATCATCGGGACCCCGCTTCGTTTACACACGGACAGCGTTTCTTCGGCCGTGTAGGTTTTATCGTCATTTTCCAAAGTCAGCCTCTTCATAATGCGCCCCGGAACCCGCGGCAGGTTCGAGACAAGGCGTTCGGCCGAAGCACGCTTGTCCCCATAGGCTCCGCCCACATGGATGTTAATGATGCAATCGCTGCCCATCCCCATGCCGTCGAGAATGTCCGCATGATAGTCCAGGTCGCGTATCGCGGCATCCACCACCGCATCCGAACCGTTGAGCAGCGTAAATTGGTTGGGATGCATCGACAGCCGGATATCGTGGCGACGGGCAAAAGCGCCCAGCTCGGCAAGCTCCTCCCTATACACCTCTTTGACCCCGATATGGACATCGGGATGGGTGGCGAGCGGGATCAGCGAAGAACTGAGCCGGTACAGACGGATCCCGTGCGCCGCATTATAATAAAGGATTCTGCGCGTAGCTTCCAGATTGCGGCGGCCCACCTCGATCGCCTTTGCCAGCGATGCTTCATAAGGCCCTTCTTTGAACCGTTTATACGTAAACGTGGAGCTCGGTGTGTTGTGATAAATAGCCAACGCCTGCGCTACATAGCCGATGCGAACTTCCAAGCTTTTCACCTCTTCTACAGGTTTCCCGTGCCAAATTTTTTTTACCCCGGTGCTTCCCGGTTGTATCTCTGAATAAAGAGGTTGTGCGAATTTGGCAGGCATACCCCTTCCGATGGCGGCAGATATTATCCCCGTATGGTTGTCAGCCGGAACCTTCCGGAACCGGACGCCTCAATAAACCACAAATCTGACCGCACATTCTCAGGAGGGTTCCTTCATGTCTACGCTTCTCTATATTACGGCACATCCGCATGACGACCGGGCTTCTTACAGCATGGCCGTCGGCAAAGCGTTTCTCGATGCTTACCGCGAAAATCACCCCGGAGACCCTATCGTGACACTGGACCTGTACAAAGCGTACATTCCGCACATCGACACGGACGTCTTTAGCGGCTGGGGCAAGCTGCGTTCCGGCAGTTCATTTGATCAGCTCTCGGAAGAAGAAAAGAAAAAAGTGACCCGTTTCGGCGAACTGACGGATCAGTTTGTGGCGGGCGACAAATATGTTTTCGTCACTCCGATGTGGAACTTCTCCTTCCCTCCCGTTATGAAAGCCTATATCGATACGATCTGCACGGCGGGTAAAACGTTCAAGTACACGGAAAACGGCCCGGTCGGCCTGCTTACCGGCAAAAAAGCGCTGCACGTCTACGCATGCGGCGGTATTTATTCGGAAGGCCCTGCAGCCGGGTCGGACTTCGGAAGTCCGTATCTGAAAACGATCATGTCCTTCTTCGGAATACCGTCTTTTGAAACGCTTTATGTGGAAGGAATGGCCCAGTTCCCCGAACGCGCCGAGCAGATTAAGCAAGACGCCATTAAAAACGCACAGGAAAAAGCGCGGACGTTTTAGTCCGAAACGACTTGAAAAAATAGCAGGGATGAAGCCCCTCCCTTGTCCCCGGACAGAGAAAAACCCGTAAATCCTAAGATTTACGGGTTTCCTTTCGTGCATAAGCGCTTCAGCGTCCCGACAGGGAGCTGGGCTTAGTACTGGTCGCGTCTGATCAGGGAAATGTTGTACGCGGACACCAGCAGACCGACGATTCTCGTGACATAGCCGACGAGCGGAATGTAGCTGAGGAAGGCCAGCACGATGTTGACGACAGCCGGAAGCAGCGTCCGGTTGCTGTTGATCAGGCCGATGACGGCACTCACGAATACGAGAGGCACTACCCAGCCGCCGGACCATAGAAATCCGAACGGGATAAGGCCGACTACGTAGCCGATGATAATTCCAATTTCCACAATAAGCTGAATCACATTCAAAACGCGTTTCGTTTCCGAACTCACGATAAATCCCTCTTTTCGCAAGGCGGCGGCGTGTGGTGAAAACGCCCCGTCCTATATAATTTTACACATAGCAGGGTGTAACTCTCGATCCGGACAATCTTATTAGGCGCGGGAGCAGTCCGCGAATCATGCAGATCGTTTCACCGGATTTTTATGCCCTTAAGCTTATTTTACGTACCGAGGCGTCTTCGCGTTTCATGCGTCCGCCTTCTTTCTTCCTAATTATACCTTAAAAATTTTATAAAAAAAGACCCGGACTTCTCCGGGCTCGATAGAAAATAGAAAAAGACGAAGGGAAACCGTCTCCCAAAGGTCCATGGTAAGCCCCGCGGAGTCTCGAACGTGCCGCGGCACGTTCATCCTCGTGAACCAGGGCGGGCAGCAATAGCAGCCCGGGTCCCCTCCGAAGCTTAGCGGCTTTTACGTAGAAGCCGCGATACCGGTTGTGACGCCGCCCGGCGCAGCGCCCGCAGCGGAGCCTCCCTGCTGCAGACGATACATCTGGGAGTACCGGCCGCCCAGCTCCAGCAGCTCCTCGTGATTCCCCCGCTCCACAATCTCGCCGCGATGCAGGACCAGAATCAGATCCGCGCTGCGGATCGTAGACAGCCGGTGCGCGATGATGAAAGTGGTCCGGCCTTTCTTGACGACATCGAGCGCGGCCTGAATCACGGCCTCCGTCTCCGTATCGATGTTCGCGGTCGCTTCGTCCAGGATCAGAATCGCCGGATCGAAAGCAAGCGCACGCGCAAAAGAGATCAGCTGCCGCTGGCCCGCGGAGAGCGTGCTTCCTTTTTCGAGCACGGGCTCGTCGAAGCCTCCCGGCAGGTTGGCGAATATGCGCTCGCCGCCGACATCTCGCAGCGCCGCATCCACCTTCTCCCGGGAAATCGTGCCGTCCCCGAGGCTGACGTTACTGGCAATCGTGCCCGTGAAAAGGAACGGGTCCTGCAGCACGATGCCCATATGCTGACGCAGAAGCTGCTTGGGCATGGCCGTGATATCCTGGCCGTCCACCCGAATCGTTCCTTTCTGCGGATCATAGAACCGGAACAATAAGTTCATAATGGAGCTTTTGCCTGAACCGGTATGGCCCACGAGCGCCACGGTCTGCCCCTGCTTCGCCTCGAAGGAGATGTTCTTGAGCACGTAATCTTCCTTGTAAGCGAAGGACACCTGCTCGAAGCTGACATCGCCTTTGTAGCGGGGCAGACGGCCTTCGGTCACGTCTTCGCCCGGTTCATCCATCAGCTCGAACACGCGTCCCGCCGAAATGATGGATTGATCGAGCGTCGCAAGCTGATTCACCATCCCGGTGATCGGCTGGAAGAGCCGGTTCAAGTAGTCGATGAAGGCGTACAGCACCCCGAAGGAGATCACCGATTCGGCTCCCGTTCCCATTGCGGCGCCTCCGAAATGCCAGAGCAGCAACGCGAAAGATATGTTCCGCAGCACTCCGACCAGGTTATGGGAGGTGAGGGCGTTCAAGCTTTGCAGCTTCTGCTGGTGCTTGAGGTAATCCTCGTTGAGCGTTTCGAACTCCTCCATCGTTTCTTTCTGACGGCGAAACGCACGGATGATGGTCATCCCCTGGATGGCTTCATTGATCATCCCGTTGATGTCGCTTAAGCGCGAACGGATAATTTTGTTGTACCGCGAAGCGTACTTGCGGTAAACGATGACCCAGACGACCAGCAGCGGAACGATCAGAAGGCAGATCGCGCCCAGCTTCGGGTCCAGAAGGAAGAGGGCGATAAAGATCCCCGTGATATACACGAAGCCGGTGAAAAAGTTCGCCAGAACCGTCACGAACAAGTCGCGGACGGCCTCGGTGTCATTGGTCACCCTAGATACGACCTTTCCGGCCGGAAGATTATCGAAATAATGGATGGGCAGCCGCTGAATCTGCCTGTACACATCCAGCCGCAGCTTCTGAATAACACGGTTTGCGGAAACCTGTAGCATATACCGCTCTCCGAAAGTGAAGACAGCCGCTACGGCCAGCAGCCCGAGATAAAGCAGGGCGAGCCGGATTAATTGGGCCAACTCCGGCCGATAGAACACATAGAGCTCGCCTTTGGTCAGCGACTTCGCTTCGTATTCGGCGCTCTCTCCGCCTCTCGCAACCGTCAGCTTGCCGTCCTGCCAGGACCGCTGGCCGTCAAAGGCGATCGGTCCGCTAACGAAGACGAACCGCGTGCCGACCTGAAGCAGCCTGGCCTCGTCCCCGCGCGCTTCGCCTTCCGCGAAACGGTCCCCGCGTTTGTAGACGTCGCCCGCGTAGGACACCGTGTCCCCGTTTTCCACGGTATTCCCGGCGTTGCCGGATTCCCGCGGAACTTTGTACCAGGGCTGCTCAATCCCGATGATATGCGTATCGATCATCCGCTTGGCGATAAAAGGACCCGACAGCTCTGCCGCTACCGCGACCGTAAGCATAAGAAGTGCAAGAATAAACAATTTTTTATGATGAAGTGCGTACTGCACCAAACGTTTGCCTGTGTGCAAGGCCGATCACCCCGCTTCCGTCAAATTGGATTCGACCTGCTGGCGCTCGTACTGTTCTTTGTACCAGCCGCCCAGCGCCAGCAGCTCTTCATGGGTTCCCGCTTCGACAATCCGGCCCTCGTCGAGGACGAGAATCCGGTCCGCGTGCTCGATGGCGGACAGCCGATGCGTGGAGATGAGCGTCGTTTTGCCGGCACGCTCCCGCCGGATGTTCTCGATGATTCTCGCTTCGGTCCGCGCATCCACGGCCGACATCGCATCATCGAGCAGCAGAATTTCCGGATCGGCGATCAAGGCCCTCGCCAGCGAGACACGCTGCTTCTGTCCCCCGGACAAGGCTACGCCCTTCTCGCCGACAAGGGTGTCGAGCCCGTTCGCCAGCGTATCGATGTCCTGCGTGAAGGCGGCCCGTTCGATCGCCTGCAGCACATCGTCCTCGCTTGCGTCGGACTTGCCGAACTTGATGTTCTCCCTTACGGTCTTGGAGAACAGAATCTGCTCCTGCGGCACATAGCCGATCCACGACTGCAGCTGCTCCAGCGGAATCTGCTGGATAGGCACGCCGCCGATGGTGATCGAGCCGCTGCCGGCCGGATACTGCCGCAGCAGCTGCTTCAGTAGCGTGGATTTTCCGCTGCCGGTCCGGCCGACCACGCCGAGGGTCTCCCCCTGACGCAGCGTGAAGCCGATGTCCTCCAGATTGGGAGTACCCGAGGAGGGATATTTGAACGCGGCTTCCCGGAAGCCGATGGTACCCGGCTTCGCATCCGCCGCCGGCTGCGGGACGTCCTGCACATCGGGCCGGTACCCCAGTGTTTCGTTGACCCGGTCCAGAGAAGCGTTGCCCCGCTGCATGATGTTGATCAGCTCGCCGATCGCGAACATCGGCCAGATCAGCATCCCGAGATAGATGTTGAAGGACAGGAGCTGTCCCAGCGTAAGCTCGGTCTGAAACACGAGATACGCGCCGTAGCCCAGACCGATCAGGTAACTCGCCCCGACAAGCAGCTTGATCGTCGGATCGAACAGGGCGTCGATTTTCGCAACCGCAATGTTCTTGTCGTACACATCCTCCGTCAGCTCGCGGAAGCGCTCCTGTTCGTTGGCTTCCTGAACATACGCCCGCAGAACCCGGACGCCCGCCGTCGCTTCCAGCACCTGATCGTTCATCTGGCCGAACGCATCCTGGGCGGTCGTGTACCGCTCATGAATCGTTTTGCCGTAAAACTTCATGGCCAGCGCGATGAACGGAAGCGGCAGCAGGGCCGCAAACGTAAGCTTCCAGGAGATCGTGATGCCCATCGTAAAAAGGATCACGAGCATAAACGCGCTGGAGTCCACCAGCGTCAAAATACCGAAGCCCGCCGTAGCGGAAACGGACCGCAAATCATTGGTGGCGCGGGCCATCAGATCGCCCGTCCGGTACTTTTCGAAAAAAGTCGGAGTCATCTTCAACAGATGCCGCATAAATCTGGAACGCAGCACGCGTTCCACCAGAAAAGCGCCTCCGAACAGCTGGTACATCCAAACATAGGTCATCAAATAAATAAGGACCGTAATTCCTAGCGTCCACGAAATCATGGCGATTAGCCGATCCGCCGTAATCGAGCCCATATGGATCTCGTCGACCGCGTAACCGAGAATCTTCGGCGGAATAATTTCCGCGATACCGGCGACGATCAACAGCGTAATCGCTACCGTGTAGCGGATCCAGTGCTTTTTAAAAAACCAGCCGAGTTTCTGTAAAATACTGAACAAACAGGTCACCTTCTTTCTTTGTCCACGAAAAGCTTCTTTTCCTATGTTTCCGTAATCGTGTCTCTGTAGAAAAATGAGGGCGGTCTCCTTGCGGGACCATGAAAAAAGGACGCACCGTTCAACTAACAAACGGTACGTCCTCAAAAGCGCGGCAAAGCCTGCGCCCATTAAACCGGCTGCGGGCAGCCATGATTACGGAAATGCGGGCGTCTGGACGCCGCTATCCCGATGTGCGGTTTAACGGGGGTACCGAATATTCAGCTGTTCCCTTGTTCACTGCATACGGACGTAGTCCATGGACAGGCAACATTCTAAACATCGATACCACCCTTTCTTCTCCGGTCATTTTTCTGCGCTTTCGCGTCAACTTGGTGTGATTGTATCACCCGTTGGAAAGGAATGTCAACCCGAACAAGCCGGAGAAAATAGTTATAACCAAAATGGAGCAGTGCCGCCCGAACGGCCCTTTTTGCTCCGCTTATTCCTTTTGCACATAGCGCTTATCTTTGAGAAACAGCCTCCAAAACAAATAAAACACGGGAACCAGAATCGCCGAACTCACGATATACCCGATGAAAAGCGAACGGAACATCGTCGGGTTCGTAATCCCTTCGTCGAACGTCAAGTGAGGATAAACCATGTAAGGCATGTGAGCGGAAAAATACGCATAGCTCGCCAATCCATACTGGATGATGACCGTAATAATCGAAGCCCGCGGGTAGCCGCTGCGGCCGTCCGGTCTTCCTTTTAGCAGCAAAATATAGGCGGCGATGAAGGCCGCTACGGAAAGACCGAACCAGAAGGCGTACCGCTTGAAACCCTCCACCATCCACGGCGCATGCTCGGAAAAGGTGCTGACGGTGAGCAGGGCCATCAACAGGTTGATGGGCCCCCAGATAATCGCGAGCCTGCGGTAATCGCGGTACGTCTCCTCGTCCCCCGCTTCGCGGGAGTAGTCCGCCAGGAAGAGCGCGGACATGAACAGCTCGGTCGACAGCCCGAAGCCGAGATGCGCGTACTCCGTCAAACTGGTGAACAGTTCACCGAGGTGAAGGACCGGCACTCCGTCTTCAACGGTGACGAAGCCCCCCAGCGTGATCGGCAGCACGCTGACCAGAAGACCCGGGATAAGGAGACCCGTAATCCCGGAAACGACCCGCAGCAGGCGGCCGTGCTTCGCCACGGAGTATGCGTAGACCATAAACGTGCTGCGGACGAGCAGCAGCAGGAGAACGAGCGAGACCGGCACGAGCAGGGCCGCGCCGAGCATATGAGTCGCCTTCGGGAAGAAACCCGCAAGAGCCACGACGAACAGGACGAGAAACACGTTCGTCACTTCCCAGGTCGGCGACAAATACCGGTTCGCGAGAGCCCCCGCCTTCGTATGATGCTGCCCGCTAAAGTACATCGACCAGAAACCGGCGCCGAAGTCGATGGAGCCGAGAATCGAGTACGTGAACAGGAATACCCAAAGTACGCTGACCGCCAAGGTTACGTCGCTCATGTACTCGCCCCCTCGGCAGCACGGGTCTGGTCTCCGTTAGCGGCTGCAAGTCCAAGCGCTTCCGAGACGGGATGCCGCTTGAAGTAGACGTGCATGACAATCGACGTCACGACAAGCAGAAACACGTAGACGGACACGAACATGACGAACAGGGTCCCGATGCCCTGGGATTGCAGAGCGGCTTCGCTGGTCCGCTGCACGTGGTAAACCGTCCAGGGCTGCCGGCCCGTGCAGCTGAAGATCCAGCCGATCTCGATCCCCAGCATGGAGAGAGGCCCCGAAGCGACAAGGACGGTCAGCAGCCAGCGCGGGTAAGGCTTTTTGAACCAAATGCGGATGAGCAGGCCCAGAAAGGCCAAGGCGAGCAGGAACATGCCGATGAACACCATCAGGTTAAAGAGGGTGTGAATGTAAAGCGGCGGCCAGTTCTCCCGCGGGAACTCGTTCAGGCCCCGGACCACGGTGTCGAAACGGTTGCCTGCCAGCAAGCTGAGGAAGCCCGGCAGCTCGATCGCTCCCTTGATGGACTGCGTCGCTTCATCGACTTTGCCGAAAATGGCAAGCGGGGCGTGAGACTGCGTCTCGAACAGCCCTTCGGCGGCGGCGAGCTTTTCGGGAATGTGATGATGCAGCATCTGGGCCGTCGCATGTCCGTTGACGGCCGTGAAGGCGGTCATGATGCCCCCGAAGATGAGCGCGAGGAACAGGCCCTTGCGGTGGTAATCCGCTTCGCGCGGGGCTTTGCGCGCCTTCAGCAGCTTGTAAGCCGCCACGGACGCGACGGCGAAAGCGCCTGTCATATAGGCGGTGGACAGGACGTGCAGCGCCGTCGACCAGAGGCTCGGGTTGAACACGGCCTCCCACGGGCGGATGTCGACGAAGTCTCCGTTCGCGTTGATGGAGAATCCCCGCGGCGTGTTCATAAACGCGTGTGCGTCCGTGATCATCACCGCCGAGGCGCTCGCCCCGATCGCGACGAAGATGACGCTGATGATCCTGGCGATCGGAGGCAGCCGGTCGGCCGCGTACAAGTAGATCGACATAAAGAGGGCCTCGAAGAAAAAGGCCCACATTTCGATCTGAAACGGCAGGGCGATCACCTGTCCGACGATCCGCATGAAGCCCGGCCAGAGCAGAGAGAGCATCACGCCGACGATCGTTCCCGACGGGATGGCTACGCCGAGCAGAATACCCGAAGCTTTCGTCCACCTTCTGGCGAGCACCACGTAGTCGCGGTCTTTTTTGACATGATACATAATTTCCGCAAACACGATCATCATCGGAAGCCCGACCCCGAGCGTCGCAAAAATGATATGAAACGCCATTGACGTGCCGAACAAGGCCCGCGCCATCACGACGGTATCCATAGATCCACACTCCTTTTGTAGCCACCCGGCCCAATTGCTTCCTGTAATATGGGTCAAAAAGGAAGAAAGTATGCGTTGGGGGACAACTCGGAGTACAACAGTTCCTGACTTAGCCTTTTGGTTGGAGCCGATATAACGAAATAGAACTGTCCGAAAGGTGATGAAATCTTCCTTTAGACAGCTCCTTTAATAGGGACACTATTTATTTGGGTTCATTCGAAATTGTGTGGAAACATCTTGCTCCGCCGCTTTATCAACCATTGTTTTTAAAAGTCTGGCATCTTCTTTATGGTCGGTTTTCCATTGTTGAGCATTAAAATCTGAAGGTGAGATAGATGGAAGATCGCTTGAGTTGACTATTTTTTGCAGCGATGTCTCCAGTTCTTTTGCTCCCTTTTCCACTTTCTCCAGAATAAAAGGTATTGCAGGAGCACCGAGTTCCGTCAATTTTTCATTTTTCCATTCCGCAGACTCTTTAGAATTCACGATTTTCTCTACCTTACCGGGAACAGCTTTTAAGTGAAGTTGCCAGGATCGTGTAAACTCTTCGGGATCCGACCATTTAAATTCACTTTTCTTCAAGTCAACTCTGGCAATTTCTTCGGCTGCTGCCGCCAAAATATATTTGTCCAGTCCAAAACTGTTTCCTTCCATAATCCGCTCTTCAATAACAGGCAATGCCGGGTACCCCATTTTAACGATTCTCTCATATTCTTTATTGTTTTTGATAAATACATAAGGGTTCGAACTAAGACCTAACGTAGGGTCTTCTTTTGTTAATCGGTCGATTTCTTTCCGCATATCGGATAAATTTATATAGGTTTTAGTCGGCAATGATGCTGAGGTAGGAGGACTGAATAGATGGATATAACCCAAGCCTAAGAGTAGTCCCGTGAGTGCACTGACCATTATTGTTTTTTTCACACATGTGCCTCCTAATAGTAATATTGGACTGCGGGACCATATCCGGCCGAACTATTATAGGGACTTAGTGAATAAGTGGTGACTAACTCAGCAATTCCCCATTTTGATTTAGTCGTACTAGAATCAAGAACTCTCGCAATGTGACCCACCGATGAAAGCGATTTGCCATAAGCAATAAGCTTAGGGGGATTGTTGGGATTTCCAGTATTCCGATCAGAGTATCCATAACTTCTTAAGAAGGATGTCATTTCAGCTGCCGTAGCATCACGGTCATATCCCGAACTCTTCCAAGGCCAAACCCACTTGGTTGTTTCATCAATTGCATACGCAAGACAATTATAAGGAAACAGATGATTACCATCCGTCCCTGAGTTAAAATCTGCTGAGTATGAAACCCCACTTCTAAGATGTTCTCTAAACCAGGCATCTGAATGGTTCGTCACTGCAAAAACAGTGCTTCCAAAAGCAACTATCATTACAGTAAAAAAGACGATGGCCAGTTTAACCTTTTTCACTATCAAATTAATCCCTCCCTCATCTCATTTATTTTCAGTAATTCGGCTTATTGCTTCTGGATGAATCGCCTTAAGAAGGGTCATCAAATTTTCTGACAGCTCACTGTAGCGCATTTCATCAAAAGGATAAGCATACAGCTGCGAAGTCCGTATGGCGCGCAGGCTTTGCCACTCCTCACGTTCCTTAAGAGGAACATATTCAGGTGACCGAAAGTAATTTTGGTATAGAATCAAATCCGGATCAGCCTTGCGCAGTTGTTCCAGTGTAATGGGGATGCTATCCGGGCTTTGGTTGTCTACCCACGGTAGAATATTCTCTCCTCCGGCCGTGGAAAGCAAATCATCTTCCAACGTATTTTTTCCTACGCCTACACTGGTCACTTGATCATTCTTGGAATAAGAACGATTGTAGCCGCGCTCCCAGTAAATTTTTTTCACCGGCATTCCCTTCCGGGCTTCCTTCACTTGCACAATAGTCTTCCCAAGCTTGTCCGATGCTTGCTCCGCAGGCTCTCGCCTGTTTAAAATGATCCCCACTGTGAGCATATCCGAAGCAATCTGGTCGATCTCGGAATGCCCTGTTACCCAGATAGGAAATCCCAACGTCCGAAAGCTTTGTATATTCATGCACATCTCCGAACCTGGATAAACCAGAACGGAAGGGGCTGGATAGAGGAAAAAATCCGGTTTCGATTTTGCGATAATCCGTTCCCTTGCTCCCCACAAACTGCTTGCCGAATCTTCCGTTACTTCGACGATTTTATCGCTTGCCCCAATGACTTTCATAAAGTCGTTAAGTTCAGCATTGTCTACGGCAACCCGTTGTGGTTCACTCGGGATGGTGACCTCTGCCCCGCAAGCATCCTTCAAGACCAGAGGATAGACCGTTTGTTTAGCTTTATGTTTTGAGATTAGAGAATCTGGAGTGGTAGCAAGTTGCGGATTCAGGGACTGCTCGTGAGAACAGCCGGAAGCGGCCACTATACTTGACAGCGCAACCAACTTGACCAGGAAACACCGGCACTGTCCGACACGTTTATTTTTAATTTGAATAGGCGCGGCCCCCTCCCTAATTATTCCCCATATAACAGTACTATTTTTTTACATATTTGTAAGTCGAAAAGTATAAAGAATGCATAAAATTATGTTGGTTGGATGAGGCTCCATCTCAACAATTTTGTTTACATCAAAAAAAGCCCCTTTCCCCTCAGTCTGGACTGAAGGGAAAGGAGCGCCTTCTGATCCTGCCGGGGCAGGAAAGCCTCAGGAACGCGTGCCGTTGTGCAGGTCTTCGATCTCCTGCCGCAGGCCGTTTTCGACTTCCTCGAATGCGGGCTGGTTAAAGCTCAGCGAAGCGTCCTCCACGGCGCGTTCGGCATGCCGGATAGCCTGATTCGCCTGCTCTTCAAGCTTGGCTGTCGGGTGGGACAGCGCTTGGGAGACGGCGTTGTGGACCTTTTCCAGCGAATTTTGCGCTTGAGAAATCGGGTTTTGCGACTGCAGACTGGAATCGCGTTCGGTCATGATTGAAGCCTCCTTCATCTCGATAGGAATTTCAGACTCCTATAGGATGAGGCAACCCTGCGGTGTTTATGCTAACGGGCTTTTTACGGACTAAGAAATGATTCCGACCGAGTACAGGAAAATAAGAACGATCAGCGGCGGAATCACGATGCGGAGCAGGAATACCCATACCCGCAGCAGTGTACCTTTGAGCCCGGCTTCTTCCATGGCGCGTTTCGAGGCGTACGCGATAAAGAGCGTAACGACCAGGCCGCCGATAGGAAGCAGAATGTTGGAGGTGACGAAATCCAAGGAATCGAACACCGTCTTGCCGCCGATTTTGAAATCGCTCAGAACACCGCCGACCGACAAGGCCGAAGGCACCCCAACGATAAAACAAACCGCGGTCGTCCAGGACGTCGCCTTAAGCCGTGTCCATTTCCAGCGATCCATCGCAAAAGCCACCGGCACTTCCAGCAGCGACAGGATCGACGTGAAAGCGGCGATGGCCAGCAGGATGAAGAACAGGCCGCCGAAGGCCGCGCCCAAAGGCATCGAAGAGAACGCCGCAGGCAGCACGACGAAGACAAGTCCGGGCCCTTGAGCCGGCTCCAGGCCGAACGAGAACGTAGTCGGGAACACGATGAGGCCCGCGATAAGGGCGTACAGCAGATTGCCGCCCGTAACCGCAACGGTCGCTTTTCCCAGAGACTGCTCTTTCTGCACGTAGGAGCCGTACGTGATCATGACGCCCATTCCGACCGACATCGAGAAGAAAGCTTGTCCCAGGGCAACGAGCGCAGACTCGCCCGTCAGCTTGCTGAAATCCGGCTTCAGGAAAAATTCGATGCCCGCTCCGGCTCCCGGAAGCGTCAAGGCACGCGCCATCAGAATGAGCAGCACGACCGCAAGCGCGGGAATAAGCACCTTGTTGAATTTTTCAATACCCCCGGATACTCCTCTCGCAATTACCCAGCCGGATAGTGCCAGAATGAGGAACTGCCAGGCTATCGGGCTGTACCCGGAGGTAAAGGTTTGAAACTGAACGGCGTAATCCGTTCCTTTGTACAAAGCCCCCGTAAAGGAGCTAAGCGCATAATGCAGCGTCCAGCCCGCGATGACGGAATAAAAAGACGTGATCATAAAGGAACCGAACACCCCGAGAAAACCGAAGAAGCTCCAGCGTTTGGAACCCGACAAATTAAGAAAAGAGGTGGAGGCGTTCCCGCGTCCCGCGCGTCCTATGGCCATTTCGGCCAGCAAGACCGGCATGCCGACGATGACGAGACAGATAATGAACAGCAGCACAAAAGCCGCTCCGCCGTATATCCCCGTTATATAAGGAAATTTCCAAAGGTTGCCGAGACCGATCGCACTCCCGATCGCCGACATAATGAAACCGAGGGAAGAGAAGCGTTCCCCGCCCTTTTCACCGGCTGCCGGGCCTGAAGTTCCCCCGTTTAAATCTTGTTTGCTCATGCTGTCACCTGCTTGTATTGGTCTAGGATTTTAACGGTCTGTATATAAACAGAGGTTTATTCTATCGGAAAGGCGAGAGAGTGTCCAGTTATTATTGACCTATGTTCAATAAATCACTATAAGTTCTTGAGGACTATAGCGGCCAAATAAAAAACGGCCGCCCGAAGGGGCCGCCGCGTTACAATCTATTCGATTAAACCGGCAAAGGCGCCGGTTCGGACAAAGGAGAATCCGGAGACGAGACCGATTTGGCGTTTACGAAGTTCACCATCTCCTCGCAGCCCGGAAGTCTCCGTCCTTTACCGAAAGGCACGCACGTAGGCGTTCCGAAAATAGGATCGCGGACGAGGCGGCAGTTCAGGCCGAACACGTGGCGGACCAGTTCCTCCGTTACGATTTCCTCGGGCTTGCCCGCGGCGTAGACCTTCTTGTCGCAAATAGCGACGATATGGTGCGCATAACGGCAGGCCAGATTGAGGTCGTGGAGAACCATGACGATCGTCGTGTTCTCCTTCTCGTTGAGCTCCCACAGGAGATCGAGAATTTCGATCTGATGCGTCATGTCGAGATAGGTCGTCGGCTCGTCGAGCAGGATCGTGTTGGTCCCCTGCGCGAGAGTCATGGCGATCCAGGCCCGCTGTCTCTGTCCGCCCGACAGCGAATCCACTTGACGCTCGGCCAGCGGAGCCATCCCCGTCGCTTCCAGCGCCTTGGTTACCGCCGCCTCGTCTTCCCGGGTCCACTGCTTCAGCCAGTTCTGGTGCGGATAGCGCCCCTGCTTCACGAGTTCAAAGACGGTCATCCCTTCCGGAGCGGTAGGACCCTGCGGCAGAATCGCCATCTGACGGGCCACTTCCTTGGTGGACTGCTTCGCGATTTCCTGGCCGTTCAGCAGCACGGCGCCGTTCTTGGGCTTCATCAGCCGGGCCATGGAGCGCAGCAGCGTCGATTTACCGCAGCCGTTGCAGCCGATCAACACGGTAATCTGACCTTTCGGAATCTCCAGATCGAGATCCTCGATAATATCCGTTTGATTGTAAGAAAGCGTCAGCGACTTGGTTTCGATCCCATACATACGCTCAATCTCCTTTGCCAAGAAAAGTGGTGTTCATCCAGATGACGAGAGGCGGCTAATCGTTCCGGGCGGCAGTCCGCGCTGCGTACCTCCCGTGTGATAGAACTGTCCGCCGCAAATGCGGATGACAGTAGCCGTATCTGGGCGCAGCGCCTTCCTATCTATATACCGGATCGCTCATTTATGTGTTCCGGGATTTGTACAGCAGATAAATAAAATACGGGGCCCCGACGCAGGCCGTAAAAATCCCGGCCGGATAATCGTGCGGCGGAAACGCCGTGCGGCCGATATAATCGGACACCAGCACGACCAGGGCGCCGAACAGCCCCGACGCCGGCAGCAAAGCGCCGTACGCGCTTCCGACAAGCCGCCGCGCCATATGCGGCGCGATCAGCCCGACGAAGGTGATGCCTCCGCCGAAGGCTACGGCCGAACCGGCAAGAGCGGTGCTGAGCAGAATCAGCACGACGCGCTGGCGGTTCACCCGGCTGCCCACGCTAGTGGCGACCGAATCGCCCAGCGCCTGGACGTTAAGGCTGCGAGCCATGTACGCGAGAATCGGAATCAGCACCGCCAGCCATAAGGCCAGCGCTCCGACATGGCTCCAATTCGAGCCGTAGACGCTCCCCACCTTCCAGGTAACGGCCTGGGTAGTCAGTACCGGCGGGGCGAGCAGGATCAGCATCGTGTTCACCGCGGACAAAGAAGCCGCGATTCCGATGCCGATCAGCACGAGCCTTACCGGCGGCAGCCCGTTCTTCCAGGCCAGGGCCATGATGACCAGCGCCGTCAATGAAGCGCCGACGAAGGCCGCAAGCGGCAGCCACTGGGCCTGGGAAAGGAACGTGCTGCTCGTGCCGGTCGTTATCACGATGAAGGCGACGACGAACACGCCGGCGCCGTCGGTGATGCCGATGATATCCGGAGACGCCAGCGGATTGCGGCTGACGCCCTGCAGGATCGCTCCGGCCATAGCCAGCGCCGCCCCTACCATGACCGCCACGAGAACCCGCGGCAGCCGGAACGTGTGAATGACGAGCGCATCCTGCGGCGTGCCCATCCCCAGCAGCGTGCGGAGCACTTGCAGCGGGCTGATTTTGATCTCACCCGTGCCCGTCGAGACGAGCATGAGGAGGAAGAGCAGCACCGCGAGAACCGCGGTGACGAGCAGGGCCCGTTTATCCAGTACAAATGAAATGGACGGCCATTTTAGACGAATATGTTTGTAGCGGCTCATGAGGAAGTCTTAAACCCCCTCCGCGCGATATAGACGAAAAACGGCGTTCCGATAAAGGCCGTCATCACACCGACGGGAACTTCCTGCGGCATGATGATGAAACGCGAAAGCGTGTCGGCCGCCACCAGCAGCAGCGCGCCGCAGATTCCCGCGTACGGGATGACCCAGCGGTGATCGAAGCCGACGAGCGACCGGACAAGGTGCGGCACGATAATGCCGACGAATCCGATCGGGCCCGCCACGGCGACGGAGCCTCCGGCCAGGAAGACCACGACGACGGCCGCGATCAGCTTGATGTAGACCGTGCGCTGTCCCAGCCCGACGGCCACGTCCTCACCCATCATCAGGACGTTGATCTGGCTGGACAGCAGCAGGGCGACGAGCCAGGCTGCGCCCAGATAAGGCAGCACCGGGAGCAGAATGTCCAGCTTGCGTCCCTCTACCGATCCGGCCAGCCAGTACAGGACGTCCTGGATGCGCGTCTCGTTGGAGAGCAGCACGCCCTGCGTGAGCGAGTTGGCCAAGGCCGCGACCGCTGCGCCGGCGAGCGTCAGCTTCATGGGCGTGAGCCCTCCCCGGCCGACGGAGCCGAGCATGTACACGACCGCCGAAGCGATGGCCGCGCCCAGAAAGGCGATCCACGCCAGCGTGGACAGCGAGCTGACCGACAGCAGGGACATCGCGATCACGATGAGCAGGCCCGCTCCCGCATTAATGCCGAGAAGCCCCGGCGAAGCGAGCGGATTCTTCGTAAGCGCCTGCATGAGCACGCCCGCAATGGCGAGGCTCGAACCGACGGCGGCCGCGATCAGCGCTCTGGGCATCCGCGCTTCGCGGATGATCAGATGCTCGTTGGAGCCGTTAAAAGCACGGTAGGCATCCCAGGCGGTATGCCAGTTGGTGCCCGTATATCCGTAAACGATGCTGCATCCCATAGCAAGTATAAGAAGGGCGACACCGGTCAGAAGTCCTATGGTTTTGAAAGTGTTTGATCTTAGAGGCAAATCGGCAAACCCCTTTGCGAGTAGCGGGCATACCGGACAAACCCTATACGCCCTCTCCCTATTCTTCCCTTAGTGTAAAATACACCCCGCCCAATGTCAATGAAGTTGATAATCATTATCACAGGTAACCGTGACAAAATCCGGGACGTTTATACTTATTCTTATCTAAGAAAAAATACCCATCCGCCCCGGGTTCGGGAGAATGGGTACGGCTTTGCGGACCCGCTATCGGATTTCCGATCCGAGCGCGCGAGCGGCCAGCGCCAGAGCGCCGCAGATTCCGGCGTTGTCGCCGAGCTGCGGGTATACGACGTAGTCGGCGATCCCCGCCGCAACTTCCTCTTTCTGAACGTAGCCGTTCAGAAGTTCCTGCAGGCGGGCGTGGATCAGCGGAAACAGCTGCTGCTGTTTCATCACGCCCCCGCCCATGATGATCTTCTCCGGCGACAGGATCAGAATGTAGCTCATCAGCGCCTGGGCCAGGTAATCGGCTTCGAGTTCCCAGGCTTTGTGAGCCGTGCCCAACTCGGTTCCCTTCACTCCCCAGCGCGCCTCGATAGCCGGACCTGCCGCCAGTCCTTCCAGGCAGTCTTTATGGTAAGGACATTTTCCTTCATAAGTGTCTTCCGCATTGCGGCGTACGAAGATGTGGCCCATCTCCGGATGCGTGAGCCCGTGCACGAGTTTGCCGCCCACAACGGCTCCGGCTCCGATGCCGGTTCCCACCGTAATATAAAGGCAGCTCTCCAGCCCTTTGGCCGCGCCCCAGGTCGCTTCCCCTAGCGCCGCCCCGTTCACGTCCGTGTCGAACTCCATCGGTACGTTGAAATGCTTTTTCAGTTCACCCAAAATATTATAGTTGCCCCAATGCGGCTTGGGGGTCGTTGTAATATACCCGTAAGTCGGGCTCTTCTTATTGGGATCTACCGGCCCGAACGAGCCTACGCCAAGCGCTTCGATCCCTTTGCCCTCAAAGAATGAAAGGACGCTGCCCATCGTTTCTTCCGGAGTGGTCGTCGGGAAACTTACCCTTTCCAGTACCGTTCCGTCCTCGCTGCCTATCGCACAGACAAACTTGGTTCCGCCTGCTTCAATTGCTCCTAATGTACGCATCTGCTGTGTCCTCTCCTCTTCCGGTTACGAAAACAGACGGGCAGGAGAACGCGTCTCCCGGCCGTCTGTTCCTGTTATGCCCATTGTAAGAGATGCCGGATGGACATGCAATCATTCCAGTCACACAAATCCGACTATTTTCCGAAAACCATCGACCGGACGGCCTTGTTCAGCCGCTCGGCATTCGCTTCGGTATGCACCGCGTCGTTCAATCTTGTCGTAATCACGTAGACTTTCCCGTTTCTGGAAAGCACATACTCGGTTTCTTCGTAGCCGACTTTTTTTACCGAGTAATGAACGGTAAATTTACGGACTGTCGTACCCAGCAGGCTGACGTCCTCCGCTTTGACCTTGTAGTCCGCATCGGCCTCGGCGCTTTTCTCGTGGCCGGCGTTGATTTCAGCGGCTTTCTCTTGCCAGTCGGTTCCCTCCTCCGCGTCTACGGCAAAGTATCCGCCGGTGAAGGTATAGAAGGAAGCGCCGCCTTTTTCGAAATCCGGATCATCGTAATCTTCCGCGTATTCGCGGGTCCACGTTTCCGGTATTTTCACCGTATACCCGTAGTCCTCATCGGCATACCGGATCGTCCGGTTTTTGTCCAAAATTTCCTGTTCGTCCTGAATGAAGCCTACGCCGGCGTCCATTTTTTTCACATCCAACCGGATGGAGGAAATAACGGTTCCGAGCAGCTTGTCGGTCTCGTCGGCTTTCAGGTCTTTCGGATAATGGATCGAAAACTTGTATTTATACCCTTCTTTCACCAGATAAACCTGGTGGATGCTGTCCCATTTGTCGCCCATCGTCGCGGAGAACGTAACCTCCCGGGACTCCGTACCGTCCAGCGTTCCCTTTTTGACTTCCGAAGTCTCTCTGTAGGACGCGGCGAAGGTTTCTTCGAAATCCGTTTTGTCCCGTTTCACCCAGGCATCGAGCGTATCCCCTGTTGTTTGGGAAGTCACTTCGATGGAGATTCCCTGGCTCATGGTATCGTTCGAATATTGGACATCGGTCCGGTAAGGCGACTCGTTCCACTTATCGGGCAGGGCAAAGGTAAGCCCGTATTCGTTCGATACCTCGTCCCCGCTGCCACTTTTCGTCTTGGCAATGTCCTTGAGCTTGGCATCCTGCCGGTCGAAAACGGTCCGGAAGCTGTCCAGCAGATCGGCGTAGCTGTTCGGCCCCGCTTTCGTGCCGTTCTCTTTGCTCTGGCTGTAGGTCAAAGCCAGCGAGTACAGCTTGTCATGGTCCTGATAAAGCCGGATCTGGTAGACCATGCCTCCCAGCTTACCGGTTACTTTGGCGTACGGCTGCGCGCCATTCTTTACGTACTGCTTTTCCAGAATGGTGCCCATTTTCAGCTCCGCAGCCGTCTTGAGCAGCATGGCCGGAGAAAGCTCGTCGCCCTGATCTTCGACGGAGACGGACAACGTAAAATCGCCTTTGGCGTCGGCAAACCGCACCATCGTGCCGTCCGCGCTCTGGAACTGCTTGATCAGCCCGCTCGGATATTTCATCGACCAATTCTGGTTGCTGTCTCCGATTTTCGTCTTGCCCCGGTCCGTATTCAGTCCCGTATTGTCGGTATTGTCTGTCTGACGGGCATCCTCGGACTTCTCTTCTCCCAGCGCGACCTCGCGGGTTACCGTTTTCCCTCCCGCCTGCACGGTCAGCTTTACGCTCTGTCCGGGCAAATACTGCTTTAATACTTCGTTGTACTGGACGGTCGTGTCCACCGCCTTGTCACCGATAGACACCAGGGTGTCTCCCTCTGCGATGCCCGCCTTCTCGGCCGGCGATCCCGGTTCCACGTGTGAAACCGTCAAGCCGTCATCGGAAGGAAGGCCGACGGCAGCTTCCCAGCTTTCTTCCAGTTTCAGCCCCAGAAACGGGCGTTTCACTTTGCCGTAAGCTTCGAAATGCTTAAGCACGTAGTCCACGGTATCTACGGGAATGGCAAATCCGAGATTGTCGACTCCGTATTCCGAGTATTTGAGCGTATTGATGCCGACGACTTCGCCCTTCATGTTCACGAGGGCGCCCCCGCTGTTGCCCGGGTTGATGGCGGCATCCGTCTGGATGAGTCGGTATTGATCGTTCACCGAGCGGTCAATGCCGCTCACGATCCCTACGGTGACGGAGTTCCGCAGCGCGAAGGAAACCGGCGTACCGATGGCGACGACGGTTTCACCCACGCGGAGGCTCTTCGGATCGGCGAACGATGCCGTCTGAAGGCCGGTCGCTTCAATTTTGACCAGAGCCAAGTCGCTCTGTTCGTCCAGATTGGTCACCTTGCCGGTATGAGACTTTCCGTCCGATGTCACGATGACCAGGTTGCTCATGCTTTTCACCACATGCGCATTGGTCACGATGACCCCGTTCGATTTAATGATCACTCCCGTGCCGTGCGCCAGATCGTAGCGGTCTTTATCTGTGCCTTTATCGGTTTTACCGCCGGTAGGCTTGCCGATGATGGCGACTACGGACGGCGATGTGCGCGCGATAATCTGCGGCAGCTCGTCCGAGTCGACCGCGGCCCGCACAGGCGTGCCGAACCCGAAGCCGGAAGCGGCTGCCAGCATGATTGCCAGCACAATTCCGCACAGCCGGAAGGTATTGCGGTTTAGCATTGGTAGACCCCATTCCCCATGAAAATTTTGGTAATCTATATATTCCGCTTCAAATCTAGCACATTCCTCCCAAGGTCGGCAATGGAATTTTTTCATGTCAAAGCATCTCGCGCCCGGGCGTTTGCCGGGCACCAAATGCCCAGCCGGCACATACAATACGGCAGCTACTATCCTAACTCCGTTCATGGGAGGAACCTTTATGAATACTTATGTCGTGCAGCCCGGCGACACGCTGTATCTGATCGCAAACCGCTACAACACAACGGTGGAAGCTCTGCTCCGCGCCAACAACTTGTCCACCCCTTATGTCTATGTGGGACAGACGCTGTATATTCCCGCCCCTGGACCGGGGCCGGGTCCGGGTCCGTGGCCGGGACCAGGTCCCGGACCTGCACCAGGACCGGGACCCGGCCCTGGCTTCGGGAACCTGGAGCAGCGCGTAAACCGGCTGGAGCGCGAATTCAACCAGCTGAACCGGGAAGTGGGCAGACTCACCCGGGAAGTCAACCGGCTCGATCAGCGGCTCGACCGTCTGGAACAGCGGGTTACGAGGCTCGAACGGTAATCGCGGTATCCCCGCAGCGGCAAAAGGACTTTGGAGCCCATTCGTCTCCAAAGTCCTTTTCGTTCTTACGGCGTGTGACTGCCCATAAATTGATAACTTCCTTTGGGGTGCACATTCCATTCTCCGTATATGGAGAACTGCTTCGATCCGGTAGAAACGCCGGACTTTCTAATCAGCGTTCCGCCGTTAGGCAGGAACTGCGCCGTCGAAGAAGGATCTCCGAGCACATCGACGACCTGGCCGTCTTTTTTCAGCACCAGGGCCACCGTGTTCCATTCAGCCGGATTGTAGAACCTGATCCCGTCCTCGTTATAATAGACGGCTGTGGTTTTATCAAAGAAATCGTAAAAGATCGAGTCGATGAAAATATAAGGAACAATAAGAGGTTTGCCGGGCCCCTGATCAAGAAGCGCCTTGCTGATCACGTTCATTTTCCCGGTTTTTTTCATATATTGATGCGCCTCAACGGTATAGCCAGTCGGTTTCTTGCCCGGATCCATATCCCCGCTGTAATAGAGCTCAAACGCGATTCGTCCGTCCCCTCCGTCCAAATATTCCGAGAAGAAAATTTGCGGAGCGCCCTGGGCTTCGGTGACGACCTGGAATACGGCCGCTTTGCCTTGAGCGCCGATTACCCACAAATAAGACGTTTCGTTAGCCAGCGCAAGCGTTTTTCCGTTCAATACGGTAGGACCGCTGATGATGGCATCCGCCGTGCCTTTGTACAAGCGGAACGAGGTCTCACCCGGAAACAGCTCGGCCAAATCGTAAGTGAGCGGGTCTTTTATGCCCTGTTTGGTCCGTACGGTAACGATCTCGTTGTTCACGAGCTGAGCCGTGCGCACGTTAATCCGGAACTCGGCGGTCCCGCCCTTACCGTCGTCTGCCGTAACCGTCACCTGTCCGTCCGCGCTTCCCGTGCCCGGGTTCAGCGTTAAGATATTGCCCGACACGGCAGCCGAAACAACGGCCGGAGAAAAACCCGACACCGTGTACGACAGAGCATCTCCGTCCGCATCCGCGAAGTACGAAGCGAGATCGAACGTCCGCACATTCGTAACGCCCGGTGTAAGGAGCTGATCGGGGATGTTTTTAACCACCGTCGGCGCGCTGTTCAGATGCTGGACGACACGGATGGCGAATTGTGTACTCTGATCGCCCTCGACCGGGTGGTACACGCTTAGGGTGACCGTAGCCGTACCTTCGCTTATCGGCGTCATGGTCAATTTTCTGTCCGCCAAAAGAATCGTCGCAATAGAAGTGTCGTACGTATTGGCCGTTACCGTAGCAGCGGCATCAAAGCCCGCCAGAAGGGCGGTCAGATCCAGCAGTTTAGGCGTTCCGAGCTCCACCGTCTGATCCGGGATCGTACCCAGCATATTCGGCATACGCACGTTGACGGTAAAGGTCACGGCGGCCTCGCCGCCCCGTCCGTCTTTGGCGGTGACCCGGAAAGCGGAAGTGCCTACCTGAAGGGCGTGCAGCTTCAGCTTCTGCCCGGCTACCTCCCAGGACGCCGTACCCGGAACCGATGACAGAACTTCATAGGTCAGAGGGTCCTGGTCCGCATCCGTAAACAGCTGCGAAAGATCCAGTTCGCCGTCCGCTCTGCCCGCCACGAGGTAAACATCGTCCGGATTGCGGACAGCCGCCGGCGCACGGTTAACGGACACGGTGAAAGAGGCGCTCACCTCTCCGCCCTTGCCGTCCTTGGCCGTCAGTTTAATCACGGCCTGTCCGCCTTGGAGCGCCGTCAGCAGCAGGGAGTTGCCCTGCCGGACCGCCCCAACGACGGAAGGATCCGATACGGTATATTCGTAAACAAGCGCATCCTGGTCCGGATCGGTAAATACTTGCGCCAGATCCAGAGCGGTATCCGTCTGGCCTACGGCAAGCAGCCTGTCCGCAGGCTGCCGGCTCACAACCGGAGACTGGTTGAAGGGGCTGACGTGAACGGTCAGATCCGCGGTGCCTTCCCCGCCTTTTCCGTCCTTTGCCCGCAGTCTGATCACGGCCGTTCCAGGCTGGTTAGCCTGGATGGTCAACAGGCCGGACTGGACGCTTGCGGTCGCAACCGACGGGTCGCCTGACTCGGCTTCGTAAGTGAGCGCGTCCCCATCCGCATCCGTGAACAGCTGCGAAAGATCGAGAGACGAATCGGCGGCTCCCGGAGCCAGATACACGTCAGCCGGATTTTGCGATGCCGCCGGAGCCGTATTTACCGTGAGCTCGAACGTGACCGACGTTTCACCGCGAGACCCGTCATTCGCCACGATATCGTTCTGGGCCGTCACCTTTACGGACGTGTGCCCGGAGCGGAGAGGGGTCAGACTCAGCCCATCCCCGTTTACCGACACATCCGCGATTGCCGGGTCTGCCGAGGAAGCGGAATAGGTCAAATTCCGCAGCGCCTTGTCGCTGAAATAATCGCTCAGCCGCACCGTGCCGGCCCCGCCGTTCAACTGGACAAGCTGATCGGGAATAGGCTGGGCAACCGGCAGCGCGTAAACGGTGACCTTGACGGAACCGCTGATTTTATTGCCGTGCTGGTCGTCGACGGATACTTTAATCGTTGCAGTCCCGCTTGCCGCAGGCGTCAAAGTTGCCGTGTACCCGCTCGTGGATACGCTCACGACCCTGTTGCTGCTGGAGATGGCCGAAATTTTCAGCGTGTCTCCATCGGGATCTGTAAAGAATGCCGATAGGTCGATCGAGGCCCCCGTGCCCCTCTCCATGAAAATATATTCAGGGAAAGGAGTTACCTGAACCGGTGCGCCGTTGGATGGACCGGAAGAGGAGCCCCCGGTGCCGCCGGCAGGGGCCGAGCTTCTCGTAACCGCCGAGGCAGGTACACCCTGCCCCAGTGAAACCGCCGCTACCTGGGACGACGATCCGATAACCACCTGGGAAGTCGCATTCGTGACCTGCAGCTGGTCAATCGTTCCCGTGCCGTCGATGCTTACGGAAGCGGAACCCGTTACGTTCAGCTGCCGGATCGAAGCGCTTCCTGTAATCTGCGCGGGCTGCGAGCTCTGTACGGTAACCTGCTGAAGCGATCCTTGCAGATCCACTTTGGCGGAGCCGTCGGACAGGGTAATATCCGGTACCCGGGCTTCCGCGCCGACTTCCACTTGGGCCGAAGACCGGATGTCCATCTGCTGGACGACGGTTTTACCCGAGGCCACGATCCGCACATTTTCTTTAAGAATAGTCAGGCCGTTCAGCTCGGAATTTTCGAAAACGACCGTATTGTCGTCTCCTCCGGCTACTCTCGTCTGCCCTTTAACTTTGATACCGCTCGCGTAAAAATCGTTCTCCAGCCCCTTCGCAACGGTCAAATCGCCGTTGACTTGCAGGCCGGTCACGGACAAATAATTATTGGATACGATCAGATCCCCCGGCAGGACGGCCCCGTTCCCTTCCAGTACCAGGTTGCGCGAAAATTCCTCTTCCCCGTCCCCGGCCGGACTTCCGGATGCGCGCAGTTCAAGCGACGTAATCGCGTCGATCTTTCGGCCGTTCGCATGAAATTTCAGCTTGGCTTTAGCAAGAACCGCCTTGTTCTTCTCCGTAAAAAGGGCCGCCGTCTCTTCAGACAACTCATATACGACACCGTTCAGTTTGATGTGGCGGGAATCTCTGATTTCCTGGAGGATCATGTCATGTTCGACGGAAAAAAAGGTAGCCAGCAGCATTTCGGCCGCTTCGCCGCGGGAGACGGACCCTGTCGGAAGAAATGAGCCTCCGGCAAGCTTCATGGAACCTTGTTCCAGACTGGCCCGCACGTAAGATTTCGCCCACGGAGCGGTCCGATCCCAGTCTCTGGGCAAAACAGACTCGCTGCCGCCTTCGGAAGAAAGCTCGGCTGCGCGCATCAGCATCGCCGCCATTTCCTGGCGGGTTACGGGAACTTGAGGGCGGTAGTTCCCCTCTCCGTCGCCTTGGACAATACCGGCCTTGCGGATCGCCTCAATATACGGACTTCCCCAGCTGCTTGCGGAAACATCCTTAAAGGACGAAGACGATGCGTCAAGCGGAAGCTCCAGTGCATGTGTAAGGAGAACCGCCATCTCCACCCGGGTCAACGGATCTTTCGGCCGGAAAGCTTCCGCAGCACCATCGAAAAGCCCCAACTCGACCGCCCGTTGAATATTTTGCAGCGGATTTCCGGTTATCCCCGAAAGATCGGCAAAGCCGGCTTTCTGGGTTGCGGGGGTGGCACTTACGGGCGAGCCTCCCGCCGTTCCGGCGGAAGCTGCCAGAGCGCCTGCCATCAAAACAGATAAAACCTGTGGAATCTTACGTTTCTTTCTCATCTTTCATCTCCGCTTTGGTTGAATTTTTACTTATTGAACGTTCCGGTTCGGATAAAGACCGCTTTAAAATTATTGGCCTATTAAAGCGATAACGTTACATGAGCTTGTCCGCCCCTTCCGAATGTCACGAGTCACATTCTTTGCCGCGTTCTCGAACTCCTTCATTAAACGACAAAAAAAGCCAATTGTCTTCAAAAGACGACATGGCTTTTCGTATAGACCGTAAATTAGAATAAATCCAGCTGTCTCGGAGCGAGTCCCTGCTCGTCCTCGATGCCGAGCAGCTCCATCATCTCTTTGGCGTTGGCGGCTGCATCTCCGCCGGAGTTATTGTTGAAAATAACCGCGACTTCGCGGCTGCTCCGTTCCAGCACCTTAAGACGCTCCTTCCACTCCAGGAGCTCGGCCCGGCTGTAGCGGTACAGGTACCGCACGTCGCGCCAGCTCTTGCCCGGAGGCGCACCGACCCAGCCGCCGTCGTTGCGGCCGTGGAACCGGACCAGCGTCAGGTCCGGATTGGCTGCGCGGAGCACGATCGGCACCGAACCGCTGCCGACCTGGGGCTCGTCGCAGACCGTGTGAATCCAGCCCTCCTGTTCCAGGAAGCCGAGCGTGCGTTCCCGCACTTCCGGGGCATACCAGCTGCGGTGCCGGAACTCCACCGCGAGCGGCAGCCCGTCCAGGAGGCTCTTCGCTTCACGGAGCGCGTCCACATTTTCGCGGGTACAGTCAAACCAGGGCGGATACTGCATCAGCACCGCCGTCAGCTTGCCCGCCTCGCGCATCGGCTCGATGGACTCCGCGAAAGCCCGGAACATCTGCTCCGTGCTTTCGAAGGGATTTTTCCCGCGCAGGTGTCCCGTCATACCCTGGTACGCTTTGACGACGAACCCGAAACCGGGCGGTGTCTCCTTCACCCACTTCCGGGTATTGCGCAGGGGCTGGACGGCGTAAAAGGAGCTGTCCAGCTCTACAACCGGAAAATGCGAGGAATACACTCTCAGCTTTTCTTTCTTGTCCGCAGGAGTCGTATAGAGATCGTCATGATCTCCCCAGCCTGCCAATCCGATTCGTATCATGCCAATCCCTCCTCCGGCAGCGTCTTTTATCCGGCTGTAATCAACCGCTTTTTTTCCATTTTAACACATATGTACGATTACCCGAATCCTACCCGTTTGCCCCACCCGGCTCAAGGTTCCGGGCTGAAGTGCCTTATGACAACAAGAGCATTCGCCAATAATCCCAATAACGAGACTGGACAAAAAGCGCCGGAGAACAATTCCCCGGCGCTTTCCCTAGTATCGGCTGGATCGTTAACGGATTGGAGAAGGGCAGAATTCGTCTCTCACCGTGTAGCAGTGAACGTGTTTAGGCACGGGCACACAGTGATGACGGTTGACGATTTCGATCGGATGAACGACTTCTACGATTTGCGGGTGATAGAAATCTCTATATACTCTCGTAGGCGGATCGAATACCTGCTTCTCCGGGCAAAGACAGTGATTATGATGGTGGTGATGATGATGACTCATATTGAACCTCTCCTCTCGGATATTTCTAATTCAGCATACGGAGGGAGAGACGTTTATGCCTGTTCACTTGCCTATTGCGCGGAGACTTTTTTCCGCTCTTGTCCCAGGGAACATGACCGTAGTCGCCGGCGGCCCTTATCGGACAGATGACACGGCCCCTTATTGTGCAGCCAAGCACGGGCAGTGCGCTCACCCGGTGCTACCCGTCTGGAGCAGTCGGCGTTAGTGTCCGAAGAGCATGCGCACCCCTTCGAGTGCGAGCCCGATAATAAATCCGCAGACGGCGCCGTTGACCCGAATCCACTGAAGGTCTTTGCCAACCTTGTTCTCGATGAACTCGATCAAGGTGGCATTGTCCATCTTGTCGATATTCTCGCGGACAAGAGCGCCGATTTTGGAATGGTTGCGCTCCACAAACTCGGTGATCTGCGCCTTCAGCCATTCCTCGAGCTTACGCACGGTATCCTCATCGCTGCGCAGGCGGCGGACGCCTTCTTCAAGCAGCGGCATGACGGTCTCGTCCAGCAGCGGCCCTTCCTGCAGCTGTTCCAGGAGCCGGTCGCGCCAGCTTTCGATCATAGCGGTAAGCCGCTCCTCCAGCCGGAGCCGGTCCGGCAGCTGCCGCGCCAGGTTACCGACGGCTTCGTGCAGCCGCTCGTTGTCTTTGAGGCCGGCCAGCTCCCGGCGGACGATGTCGAGCAGGCCCGCGCGGTTGCGGTGGCCGGGAAGCCGCAGGGCGGCCAGGTTATCGAGCAGCGCATGCTGAAGCATGCCGCCAAGCTTGTCCCCGGACAGAAATCCGAGGAATGCATTCTTGGCAAAGGCCATCAGCCCGTTCATCTCGATTCCCTGGATAACCCCTTCGGCGATCTCCCCGAGGAGGCGGCGCGTCTCGGCCCGCACGGCCCAGCGCTCGGCACGGTCGATCAGGAAATCAATTGCCGGCTCTTCGTAGCCGTGCGACAGCACCTGATCGACCGCCAGCCCCACGGCCGCGGCCGGGTCCATTTTGCCCGCCGCCTGCCGGATTTGCTGCGAGGCAAAAGCGGCGATCTGCTCGGCGGGCAGACGCTCCAGCGCGTAGCGGCAGGCGCTGCGCACCGCCTCGCGCGCGCCTTCCGAGCGGAGCGCTTCTTCCGCTTTGACGAGCATCGTCTCGACAAGGCGCATTTGGCCGATCCGCAGCGCGATGCTTTCCTTGCCCAGCAGGTTGTCTTCCACCGCGGAAACGACCGCCTTCGTCATCTGGGCGCGGTTGTTCGGCAGCAGCGCCGTATGCGGGATCTTGATCCCCAGAGGGTGCCGGAAAAGAGCCGTGACCGCAAACCAGTCCGCGAGTCCCCCGACAAGGCCCGCTTCGAAGCCGCTCTGCAGAAAGGCTCCCGCGGTATGCGGAGCGAAAGGAAGCGTGGCCAGGAAGCCCGCTCCCATCACACCGAGCGAAACCGTCGCGATATGTTTGGTCTCTTTAGGTTTTTTCTCTCTCGATTGAAGTTCCTGCATAGATGAATCCCTCCGACAGGGCATAACCGGCTGGGCAAACGGATGCCGCCGGTTTCCTGGTTTTTATCGTTAACAGCATTATCGCCGATTTTTCCTATGAACTCCAGAGGGTGCGTACTCCGCCGCCCGGGATACCGAAGCGGGGCTGCCTTTGTACGTATGTACGCAGACAGCCCCCTCGTTTTTGGTTCCCTTATCGTTGCCCCGGCAGGTCCTAGACGTCCAAGGTCTCGCCCGGAGCGAGCCGAACGCCTTCCTGATACGCCTGCTTCAGCTTTTGAATCCATTCGCTTGCATCCTGCTTGATCACGTCGAACGTATTGTAGTGGGTCGGAATGTATTTTTTGGCGCGCAGCCATGTAGCCGCAAGCACCGCTTCATCCGGTCCCATCGTAAAAACATCTCCGATCGGCAACGCCGCCACATCGATGTTGTACATTTCTCCGTAGAGCTTCATATCTCCGAAAAGGGCCGTGTCTCCCGCGTGATAGAACGTTTTGCCGCCCATGGTCAGCAGAATGCCCCCGGGTTGTCCCCCGTCCACGAATTTGCCCGGCTCTACCTCAATGCTGGAGGAATGGAAAGCGAGCGTATATTTGACGGTGCCCCATTCGAACTTGGCGCTGCCGCCGATGTTCATGGCAAAGGTTTTGAGTCCCTTGGATGCGAAATAAGAAGCAATTTCAAAGTTTGCGATAATGACGCAGTCATTTTTGCGGGCGATTTCCTCGGCATCCACGATGTGGTCACTATGGCCGTGTGTAAGCAGGATGGCGTTCACTTGAATTTCTCCCGGATCGGCTACAGCCAGTGCATTTCCGCTTAGAAAAGGGTCCAAGAGTACCCGGTATCCTTCGTTTTCTACCAAAAAACACGAGTGTCCGTGATAAGTAATTTGCATATGAGCGCCTCCTTCAAGTTTCAACTTGTTCATTACCCCGTTGACGGGCTTCCGAAACATCCATTATAACCGGTAGGTGTATGTATAAAATGCGGCCTGCAAACAGACCTTTCAATGGAAGTGTGCCCAGCGGAACGCCGGTTCAAACAGGATTTTTCGGTTCCCTGTCTCTATTAAACCCCAAACTGGAAGGCGAATACAACTATTCGGGTATGCAAAAAGCCCTCTTGCACGGACAGGCGGCGGTAATCGCCAAGCATCTGTCCGCTTCAAAGGGCTTCATCTAAATCGCGGGTTCATGATCTATTGTTGATCTCTCAGCCAAGCAGACGCAGGACATAGACCTCCGCGATGCCAAGCAGCGAGAGCAGCACCGAGCCCAGCAGCACGGCTGCGGAAGCCCGTAGGCCGTGACGCCGGAACACGGCCAGGTTCACGTTCAAACCGAGCCCCGCCATCGCCATCGCGATAAGCAGGTAAGCGCCTTGAACGGCGGCGGCCGCGGCGGGCTGTGGTACGATCCCGATCGTGTTCAGAGCGGCGGCCGCCAGGAAGCCCACGATGAACCACGGGACCGGCACGCCCGCCTTGCGGGGAGCGGCGCTCCCGGCTGCGCCGGAAGCCGCTGATACGGCGGCGGCGCCTTCGCCGGCGCCCCGGCGTTCCCGCCGCGCCGCCCAAACGCCGAGCGCCAGAGCGACCGGCGCGAGAAGGGCCACGCGCGTCAGCTTCGCGACGAGCGCGCTGTCTACCGCGGCACTGCCGCCCGGAGCGGCGGCCGCGATGACATGGGCGATCTCGTGCAGCGTCGCGCCCGAGAAGAAGCCGTACTCGGCGGACGAGAAGCCGAGCAGCGGATACACCAGCGTGTAGGCCACGGTGAACAGCGTGCCGAGCAGCGCGATAACCGTGACGCCGACGGCCGTTTCGTCGTCGTCCGCCTTGATTTGCGGAGAGATGCCGGCGATAGCCGCCGCCCCGCAAATCCCGGTGCCGCAAGCGCTCAGCATCGCGAGGCGCGGGCCTACGTTCATCCGCCGGGCGATGGCGTATACGACGACGGTCGCGAAGAGGATGTTGCCCGCCGCCGCGGCGAACACAGCCGGCCCCGCATGGACCACATCCAGCAGGCTGAGGCGCATGCCGAGCAGGATGATGCCCGCGCGGAGCAGCTTCTTGCTGGCGAAGGCCAGCCCGGCCGGGGCGGATGCCGGCACGGGAGCGGCGGCACGCCAGGCGATGCCGAGCAGCAGGGCGAGCACGAGCTGCCCGATGACATTCAGGCCCGGAATGAGGGCGAGCGCTTTGGCCGCGAGGGCCAGCGCAAGCGTCATTCCGAGGCCTGTGGCGAGGCGGGCGGCGGCTTTGCCGAGCCCGGGCCCGGGCTGCACGGCTGCGGAGACAGCCCGAACAGCTTCGGCGGCGGCCTCGGCGGAAGCTTCGGCAGCAGAAGCGGAGGCGGATGACCCGGAGACTGCGCTGCCGGAGGCCGCTGCCGGGATGGCGGGCGCGCTGCCCGCTTCGCCGGAGCCGGAAGTGCCTGCCGCGCGCCCGGCTGCGAAATCCGAGGCGGCAAGCGTATCGGCTTTTCTTGCCGGTACAGCCGGGTGTGTCTCTTCCGGCCGTGTTTCTTCTTCTATAACAGGAGATGCTGTTCTGTCTTGAGAAACGGTGCTTAATCGTTTGTTTATTAGAGAGCGGTTTTCACTCGCATCCGTCTTTGCTTTTCCCGTTTCCCTTAAAGCCGGGGTTCCTAACCGCTGCGTGAAAGTTTTCATCTGTCGACCCCTCCAGTTCGTTTCTGGCTCGTGTTCACACGGCTGTCGAGCGCGTTCTTTATTTTCACTATAAGAGGACGTGCGGGGGAACGGAAATACGAATACGCGATGCCAATCATTACAAAAACTTATGATACAATGGAGGCAAAGGCCGGACGCTCTTTTCGCTTTTACAAAAGGGCTTTTGAACCGCCAGGTTTTCAGCCACATGCAGCCGCTTTCCGGCTGTCTTCCTACACTCAATCGTTGCGGAGGGATTTACGATGATCGTCGATCATTTGCGCGTGTTTGCCGCCGTGGCGGAGCAGCGCCATTTTTCCCGGGCCGCCGAGGCCCTGAATATTTCCCAGCCCGGCGTCAGCCAGCATATCCGGAATCTGGAGCAGGAGTTCGGCGCCAAGCTGATGATCCGCTCTCCCAAACAGGTCAAGCTGACGGAAGCCGGAGAGCTTCTTTATGCGAGAGCCAAAAAAATTTTGCGCCTCTACGAAGAAGCCCGTCAGGAAATCAACGCTTTGCAGCACGTCGTGACGGGATCGCTTAAAATCGGCGCCAGCTTTACGATAGGCGAATATATCCTACCCCGCCTGCTGGCCGATTACGCCAAGCATTACCCGAAGGTGGACATCCAGTCCACGATCGCGAACACCGTCGAAGTGGTCCAAGGCGTGCGCCGAGATCATTTCCACATCGGGCTGATCGAGGGGATCGCGGACGCTCCGGACGTAGAGATCGAACCTTTTATGGAAGATGAAATGATTCTCATCGCTCCCCGCGATCATCCTCTTACACGGGAACCGTTCAAGCTCCAGTCCTTGCAGAACCAGACGTGGGTTTGGCGGGAGCCCGGGTCGGGAACCCGCGATTACAGCGACAGGCTGATCGCCGAATGGCAGCTGAACGTGAAGCGCTCCTTTATGTTCAGCAGCTCCCAGAGCGTGAAGGAAGCGGTGTCCGCCGGCCTTGGGATCGCTCTATTGTCGAGATGGATCGTGCGCAAGGAGCTGGAATCGGGAGAAATCGTCCATCTGGGAGCCGGCGGCCGCCGTCTGACCCGGACGCTGACGATGGTGCGCAGAGCCGCGGGTGAGAACTCGAAGGCACTGGAAGTATTCGTCCAGAAAGTTCGCGGCGCTCATGAGGCGATGCAGGTTCCGGGCCCCTCCGCACCCTGACCGGTCTCCGGTCCGTTTCCATGCGCGGCACGACTGCTGCTGTCTTCGGTTCCGTTCTTCTTCCTGTTCCAAAACTCCCCTGCTTCATATGCCCCTTCCCGGCGTTAAATAGTCGGTAGCCTGTAACGGCCTGCCCCTACCCCTGCGGGAGTCTATAAACTCCCCGCACCGGCGGAAAGACAGGCTCCGTTACGTCCATTACAAGTACGGGGAGAATGCGCATGGAGCCCTTAAAACGAACCGAACGAAAACTTTTACCCCCGGTCCGCTCTTCGGAAGATACACGGAAGCAAACCGAAAAAAGCTGGCTCTCCTCGAATTGGCTGAAAAGCGGTATCCTGCTTCTCGTCTTTTTCATCTGGGCGGGTATCGTGGCCGCCGTTCATACACACAAAGCTTTGCCTCCGGGCCTGTCGTTCGAAGGAAAAGCCTACCGGGCGGAGAGCGTGGATTTTCTCTATGATCTTTCTTATAAAAAAGACGGCGGCTATCATCAGGAACAGATGATTTTCGACCGGGTCAACCAAGCTATCGCGGAAGCGAAGGAATTTATCGTGGTCGACATGTTCCTGTACAGCGGGTACTACGACAACGACCAGTCCTTCCCGCCTCTGAGCGGACAGCTGACGGAAAGCCTCCTGGACGCGAGGCGGAGACACCCTGCCATGCCAATCACGGTCGTTTCCGATGAGGTGAACACGACCTACGGCTCGCACCCGTCTCCGGAGCTTGAGCGGCTCAAGGCGGCCGGTATCGGGGTCGTACTCACGGATACGGACCCGCTGAGAGACTCCGTCCCGCTGTACTCCGCCGTCTGGCGGATGGGGTTCCAGTGGTTCGGACAGTCGGGCAAGGGCTGGCTGCCTAACCCTCTGGCGGATTCCGCCCCCAAAGTGACGCTGCGCTCTTATTTGAAGCTTTTCAATGTCAAAGCGAATCACCGCAAAGTGGTCGCCACCGAAAATACGGCGCTGGTGCTGTCCGCCAACCCGCATGACGCCAGCTTCAACAACTCGAATATCGGGTTTCAGATAACCGGCAGCAAGGATTTCATCTCCGAAGTCGTCGGAACGGAGCAGGCCGCTTCCGTTATGTCAGGCGGGCCCGCGCAGCTTCAGCCGAAGGCGGCCGATAAGCAGGGGGAACCCGCACGTCCGGAAGCGGCGTCCGGAAACGGAACGCCAGAACCTGCTGCGTCCTCCAAGGACGCCGTGACCGTACGTTTGCTTACGGAAGGAAAAATCTATTCCCGCCTGCTTGACAGTATCTCGGCAGCGCCCAAGGGCAGCGAGATCCGCATGGGTATGTTCTATCTGGCCGACCGCAAGGTCATCGACGCTCTGCTGGATGCTTCCGCGCGGGGCGTATCCATCCAACTGCTGCTCGATCCGAACCAGAATGCGTTCGGGCACAGCAAGACCGGGATTCCGAACCGTCCGGTCGCCGCGGAGCTGAGGAAGAAAACGGGCGGTAAAATCGCCGTTAAATGGTATAACACCGCACAGGAGCAGTTTCATACGAAGCTGATCGACATCCGTCATCCGGACGGCAACGCCGTCATTAACGGAGGCTCCGCCAATTTCACGCCCCGTAATCTGGATGATCTTAATCTGGAAACGAACGTGGAGATAACGGCCCCGGCAGGCAGCAAAATTACACGGGACCTCGACCGCTACTGGGACCGCCTGTGGAATAACCGGGATGCCGAGTATTCCCTGGAGTATCCGGCCTATGAGGATAAGCTGGTCGGCTTCAAGCGAATCGTCTATCATCTGCAGGACATGCTCGGATTTACGACTTACTGAATCCTTAGTTCTCTACTTGGAACAGGGATTTCTGACAGAAGTAGGCCATTCTTTTTCACCGGTGACTATGGTATAGTTGCAAGTGGATTTAGAAAGGTGGGACATCACGTGAATACATCTCCAATTCCGGCTTCCACCAAAAGCAGACCGCGCTCTGCTTACTGGAAGCCTTTTATATTTATCGCCATTCTCATAGGCGGGTTGTTTTACGTAAAGTGGGAGCCCTACTTCCACAAAGCGCTTACCGCGGCGGCCAAGCACGACATCGGGAAGTCGATTCTCGCAGGCTCCGCCGAGCCTTCGCTGGCCGCGGCTTGGGACTATTCCGTCGTCTATTTCAAAGCCGTCTGGAAAGCCGCGATTCTCGGCATCATCCTCGGCTCTCTGCTCCAGGTGCTGATCCCGCAAGACTGGCTGAAGCGGGTGTTCGGCAAGCGCACTTTCGGCAGCACAGTAGCCGGCGGACTTAGCGCCATGCCCGGCATGATGTGCTCCTGCTGCGCCGCTCCGGTAGCGGTCGGCATGCGCAAGCAGTCGGGCTCCATCGGATCCGCTCTCGCCTTCTGGATCGGCAACCCGGTACTGAACCCGGCGACGATCATTTTCATGGGCTTCGTGCTTGGCTGGAAATTCGCCATTCTGAGAATCGCCGCGGGGATCGTGCTCGTGTTCGGCGTCTCGTACTGGGCGGAGCGCCTCGTCAAGAAGGACGATGCAGTGACCGACGAGCTTCCGCAGACGCCGGCTGTGCAGCCGCAGTCCGGGCCGGTCGTCGTCCGCTGGCTGAAAGCGCTCTGGACGATGTTCTGGACCGTGGTTCCCGTCTACTTCATCGCCGTATTCATTCTCGGCGCCGCACGCGCTTGGCTGTTCCCGTCCCTCGATCCCGCGATCGGCAACAGCCTCGTCGCCTTGATCGGGCTCGCTTTGGCCGGAACCCTGTTCGTCATCCCGACCGCCGCGGAAATTCCGATCGCCAAAACGATGATGGCCCTGGGCCTAGGCACGGGACCGGCCGCCGCGCTAATCATGACACTGCCTGCGGTCAGCCTGCCGTCCCTCATTATGGTGCGCAAGGCTTTTCCCGCGAGAGTGCTCTGGTTCACAGCCGGTATGGTTGCCCTTACGGGAATCGTAACCGGCGTGGTCGGCATTTTCGTCCTATAAGTTCAGAGTTTGGGTTCAGGTTTTAGTCTATAAAATAAATTTCAGCGAGAGGGCAGATACCCCTCTCGTTTTTCTTTTCCGCAAACAAAAGAGAGCGATGTCAAAGACAAGGAAAAAAAGAGATTCCGAATCCGATTCCGGCAGTGTTTCAGCCTTGAAATTCATGCTTTTTCCGCAATTGACAAGGTTTGGGACATCCTGTAGTATTATCACGGAAAACCGCATATTTGTGGAAACAGGTATTTTAGAGCCACTCTAAAATTTAAAAGGGAAGAACGGTGAAATGCCGTCGCGGTCCCGCCACTGTAAGGGGAAACACTCTCATTCACATCCGGCACGAAGCCACTGGAACTAAGACGTTCCGGGAAGGAGCCGGTATGGACGCCCCGAGCCAGGAGACCTGCCTGTTTTGACAGCACTGATACGACCTACGAGGAATAGGGAGGTGTTTGAGATCGCAAACTTTTTTTGTTGCGTGCATAAGACATCGTGTTCCCGTGCGAAGGGAAGGATGTCTTTTTTTGTGTGCGGAGGAGAGGTCCGGAGCCGGGAATTGCCGCATCGGAATCATCGGAAAGAGCTTGCGGAACTGGCAACCGGACGGCCGGTTTAACGAATCAGCGTCCGAAAGCACAGCAGGGGCATGGCCCCGTTCTGCCGCACTGGCCGCCGCTTACGGCGGACCCACATTTATGAAGGAGGATTTCCGATGAACATCCGTAAAACCCTGGCGTCTTTTCTGCTTATAACCGGAATCGTCTGCTTCTTTCTGGTAAACGAGCCGGAGTCGGCTTACGCCATGCATATCATGGAGGGCTTTTTGCCGCCCTTCTGGGCCTTATTCTGGTGGGTGGTCTTCCTGCCATTCTTCATCCTGGGCGTCCGCGCTCTGATCCGAATTACAAAAGAAACGCCGGAGCTCAAGCTAATGCTGGGTCTAGCCGGAGCCTTTACGTTCGTCCTGTCCGCCCTGAAAATCCCTTCGGTTACGGGAAGCAGCTCCCACCCGACGGGTACCGGACTCGGAGCCATCCTGTTCGGACCGCTTCCCATGAGCGTCCTCGGCTCCGTTGTCCTTCTCTTTCAGGCTCTTCTCCTCGCCCACGGCGGGCTTACGACACTAGGCGCCAACGCATTCTCGATGGCCGTTGCGGGACCGTTTGTCGGCTATGCCGTGTACAAACTCATGATCAAATCGACGGGCAGGCAGAAGCTCTCCGTCTTTACGGGCGCCGCGCTCGCCGATCTGACCACCTATCTGGTCACCTCCGTGCAGCTGGCGGTGGCATTTCCCGCAGCCGACGGGGGCATGCTCGCGTCTTTTGCCAAGTTTGCGGGTATTTTCGCCGTCACCCAAATTCCGCTCGCGATCAGCGAAGGGCTGCTCACCGTGCTGGTTCTGGGCTGGCTGCAAGCCTATACGCCGCATGAAATTTCCGCTCTGCAGCGCAATTTGAAGGGAGCTGACCGTTCGTGAAAACGTGGAAGAAGAATGTCTGGATTCTGGTCGTGGTCGTCCTGCTTGCCGTGCTGCCGCTCATTTTCGTTAAAGGAGAGTTCGGAGGAGCGGACGGAGCCGCGGAGGAAGCGATTCAGGAAATCGCTCCGACTTACGAGCCTTGGTTCGCGTCGCTGATGGAGCCTCCGGCTGAAACCGAAAGCATGCTTTTCGCGCTGCAAGCCGCGCTCGGAGCCGGGTTTATCGGGTATGTGATCGGCCTGTATAAGGGGAAAGCCTCCAAACCGAAGCCCAAAGCATGATGCTCAAGCGGATCGACACGATTTCCTATGCCAATGCTTTCCGGGGAATCTCCCCCGTCTGGAAATGCGGATTTGCCGGCTGTCTCTTTATCCTGTCCTATGCCGGCGCTCCGCCCGTTCAAGCGGCCGTTTTCGGATGGATGACGCTTTGGACCCTGCTTTACGCACGTGTCCCGGGCAAGCTTTACTGGCTCGTATACGGCGGCTCGCTGCTGTTCTTCGCGGCCAGCCTGCCTGCTCTCCTGCTGGAATTCGGAAGAAATACAGGGACCGGGGTTCCCCTTTCTACGGGATGGATCATCGGAACGGCCGGTCCGTGGACCGTTTACGTCACGGGAGAATCTTTATCCCGCACAGCGGGGCTGTTTATGCGGGTCTCCGCCTGCCTCGCTTGTCTGCAATTTGTATTGTTCACGACGCCCTTGCTGGAAATTCTTCAGGTGATGAAAAAAATCCGCGTTCCTCAGATCGTGATTGAGCTGACCCTGATTATGTACCGCTTTATTTTTTTGCTCGCCGATACGGCTCACGCTATGCGGACCGCCCAGCGCTGCCGGGGCGGACAGAACGGATTCGCAGGCGGGTTGCGCGATACCGCTCTGCTGATCGTTCATCTGTTCGGCCGGACGATGCAGCGTTACCGCGGTCTGGCCTACGGGCTAACCTCCCGCGGCTTCACGGAACGGATCGAACTTGCCCCCTATGAAGCGGCCCCCGTTCCGCCTCGCTACAAAGCCGAAGGCGTGACCGGGATCTTTATGCTGACGGCAGCACAGATTTGGCTGAAATGGAGGGGATTCGCATGAATCCGATCATGGAACTGGCGGACGTCGTCTACAGCTATCCCGGCACCGGAAAAAAGGCCCTGGCCGGACTCAGTCTCACGATTCCGTCCGGCCGGAACATCGCGCTTTGCGGACACAACGGCTCCGGCAAATCGACCTTTTTCCTGCATGCCGTCGGCATTCACCGGCCGCAATCGGGGACCGTGCACTGGAAGGGCGCCCCTGTGTCTTACAAGCGCCAGGATCTGCAGGAGCTGCGCAGGCAGATAGGACTCGTGTTCCAGGACCCCGAGCAGCAGCTCATTCTCGGTACGCCGTACGAAGACGTCTCCTACGGCTTGCGGAACGCCGGCGTTTCCGAGCCCGAAATCCGCGCCCGGACCGAAGCCGTACTGGAGAGAATGGGCCTGGAGCAGCTCGCCCATACCCCTATCCATCACCTGAGCCTCGGGCAGAAGAAACGCGTCACCCTGGCCGGCGTTCTCGTGCTGGAACCGAGCTTGCTGCTGCTCGACGAGCCGACGGCGTATCTCGACCGCGCGTCGGAGCGGCTTCTGCTGGATGAGCTGGCGGACATCCGGCAGAGCGGCGTCACCGTGGTCATGGCGACCCACGACATGGACCTGGCCTACACGTGGGCGGACGAAGTCCTGGTCATGGACCAGGGAGCCTGTCTGCTGCAGGGGACGCCCGGGCGGGTTTTCGCGGAGACGGACACCATCGAACGCATCGGTCTGGAGCTGCCCATGCTCCTCCGGCTGTGGCGCTCCCTCCCCCGCGCGCTGCGGGAAGGCATCGACCCTCCGAGGAGCGCCGACGCCTTCGGGGAGCTGCTCGCGGCCCGGCTTCAAGCGGCGGCCGCGAAGAGCTAGGCGCTTGAAGCCCACACAAAGAAAGCAGGTCAGGAATTTCTCCTGGACCTGCTTTCTTTGTGTTAAGCGGCGAACTCGGACGGACAGAGCCCGCTCGCGGAGCCAAACCCGGCAAACCCGGGCCCGTCTGTTGTTCCCGCTTTTTAAGCTTGCTTGATATCGAAAGAGCTTTTCAGCGATACGGTCAGATTGAAGACCAGATGATCTTTCGTGGACGCTTTAGGGTCCACATTGAAGTACCCGTGGCGGAAGAATTGGAACTTGTCGTTACCCTCGGCATCCTTCATGTTCTCCTCCACAAATCCGCTCAGGACCTCCAGAGAATTCGGATTAATCCGGTCGAGGAACGTGCTTCCTTCTTCCTTCTCCTCCTGCTCCGGCAGGACCAGCGGCTCGTAGAGCCGGAACTCGGCCGGCACGGCGCGGCTCGCTTCCACCCAGTGGATCGTTCCCTTCACTTTGCGGCCGGTAAACCCGCTTCCGCTCTTCGTTTCGGGATCGTAGGTGCAGCGGAGCTCGATCACGTTACCCGCTTCATCCTTAACCGCTTCTTCGCATTTGATGAAGTAGGCGTGCTTCAGACGCACTTCGTTGCCGGGAAATAAGCGGAAATATTTGCTCGGCGGATTTTCCATGAAATCGTCCTGCTCGATATAAATCTCCCGTGAAAACGGAATTTGGCGGACTCCCATCTCCAGGTTCTCCGAGTTGATTTCCGCATCCAGCATTTCCACCTGGCCTTCGGGATAATTCGTAATAACCACCTTCAGCGGTTTTAGAATGCCCATCGTGCGCGGAGCCTTCAATTTTAAATCTTCCCGGATAAAATGATCCAGGTATTTCACATCGACCGTGCTGTCGCTCTTCGTCACGCCGATTTCACGGCAGAAATTGCGGATAGATTCCGGCGTAAAGCCCCGGCGGCGCAAGCCCGACACCGTCGGCATGCGGGGATCGTCCCAGCCGTCCACAACCCCTTCGTCCACCATCTGCTTCAGGTAGCGTTTGCCCATGATCGTATCCGTCAGCTTCAGCTTGGCAAATTCGTATTGATGCGGCACATGTTCCGTTTCGCATTCCTGGATGACCCAGTCGTACAGCGGACGCTGGTCCTCGAACTCCAGGGTACAGATGGAGTGGGTAACCGCTTCGTAGGCATCCTCCAGCGGATGCGCGAAAGCATACATCGGATAGATGCACCAGGCATCTCCCGTGCGGTGGTGGTGCGCATGCGAAATGCGGTAAATGACCGGATCGCGCAGATTGATATTCGGCGAAGCCATGTTGATTTTCGCACGGAGGACCATTTCCCCGTCCTTAAACTCGCCTTTGCGCATGCGCTCGAACAAATCCAGGCTTTCTTCCGCCGGACGGTCCCGGTACGGGCTCTCCTTGCCCGGCTCCGTAAGCGTTCCGCGGCCTTCGCGGATTTGATCCGCATTAAGCTGGCACACGTACGCTTTTCCTTTGCGGATCAGAAACTGCGCTTTTTCGTACATAAAGTCGAAATAATCGGAAGCGAAAAAGAGGCCGTCCCATTCGAAGCCCAGCCACTGCACGTCTTCCTTGATCGCTCTGACGAACTCCTCGTCTTCCTTAGCCGGATTCGTATCGTCGAAACGCAGGTTCGTCTTACCGTTGAATTCGTCCGCAAGCTCGAAATTCAGGCAGATCGACTTGGCGTGCCCGATATGCAGATACCCGTTCGGTTCGGGCGGAAAACGCGTGACGACCGTATCCACACGGCCTTCGTTAAGATCTTCGATCACGATGTTTTTAATGAAATTGGTGTTGGTTGTATTTGTTGTGACGCTTTTGTTCTCCATCCGGATCAACCTTTCTTTCTTATCGGAAATCGCTGCCGCAGTCCAATTCGGTATTTGTATTCCATCATACCCATAACAAACGGAGAGTTCAACCTGCAAAAGACGATCGGCGCCCCGAAAAGCCCCCAACCTTTTCCTGCCTTTCGCGTCTTCCTCACTCTTTATTCCCTCTTATGACCGTTCCCGCGTAAAATTCCCCGTTTTTCCTTTGCCGACCCGTATAGCCTGACGACACCTTAAATATCGCTTCCCCTTAAAAATGCCGCCGGTGCCGCCCCGGCTTCCCGCAGTGCCCAAGAACCAAAAAACCGCCACGGGCCGAAGCCCGAGACGGTTCTAATAGGAAGTTGCAGGGTGTTATTAACAGCACATTCAACGTTCAGTATGTGAAAAATCAGTACTCGCTCGCGCTCAGCTTGTAAATCACGCTTGCGGATTCCGCCCTCGTGGCGCCGTTCAACGGCTTGAAGGTGCCGTCTTCATAGCCGTCGATCAGACCGAGCCCGGCGGCCTTCCGCATATACGGCACCGCCCAGGTCCCCGCCGTGCCTTCGTCGGCGAAAGAAGCCGTCTTCGGCACGGGAAGCTCGTCCGGCGCTATGCCGCTGCCGTAAGCGAAGGCGCGAACCAGCATGGCGGCCATCTGCTCACGCGTGATGGGCTCGTCCGGCATGAAGCGGTCGTCCGTGACGCCGGAGACGAGCCCCGCGCTGTAGGAGCGGGCGACGACATCGGCGTACCAAGCGCCCTTCGCGACGTCACGGAACTGCTGCTTGCCGTCCGCAGCCGCCGGAAGCTGCAGCAGGCGGGCCAGCATCGCCGCGAACTGGGCCCGTGTCACGCCCGCCTGAGGAACGAAGCGGCTGGCGTCCATGCCGTCCACGATCTGCCGGGCGGCGAGAACTTCCACGGGTCGTTTCGCCCAGTGGGTGCTCATATCGGCGAACGTGCGGTCGACCGCGAAGACAGCCGCGTACGAGGAGCCGTCGACGGCAAACGTCATGCTGCCCTCGTTTTGGGCCCCCTTCACATACTTCCACTCAGAATCGTCCTCCGAGTAAACGAAGGCGCCCATTTTCTCCGGGTCGACTCCCAAATCGGACGCCGCAGCGTGAGTGAGAGTCACGGTCGCGGGCTTTTGGAGATTGCCGATCGTCCGGCTTCCGGCCATTATTTTAATCTCCAGGATGGAAGACATAGGCGATGCGCCTTCTGGATAAGCCGACGTCAGGCTCTCGGTGGCATGCGTCCGGCGGAGAGAAATAACCGCTTCCTCGCTGCCGTCCACTTGAAGAGAGCCCGGATCCAGCCTTAAGGTCCCTTCACTCGTCGTAATGAGCAGCCCTTTGGGCTGGCCGCCGCCGAAGAAGGATGCCGGAAGATGAACTTTCGCTCCGGCGGTGTTGTTTTTTCCGGAAGAAACGGCCTGTACCCCGATCAGAGACACATCCGGATTTTTAAGCAGCGGCTGCAAATTCTCGTCGGTAACCTTCACATCCAGCATGGCATAGCCTTTTTCCTGGATTACGGTTGAGTCCGCCTTAACGGGGGTAACGGTTTCTTCCGAGGGCTGTCCGGTACCGTCCCCGCCTCCGGTATTCCCGCCGCTTGCCGCGATTTCATAGCGGTAGGTCTGGATTTCGCTGACGGCTCCGCCTGCGGCCGAGATAACTCTCAGCGTTTGTGTCCGGGAGATCTCGATAGGACCGGTATAGACGGCGGACTGTACGGTAGGCACCGCTCCGGTTAAGGTGTAGTATATTTTGGCGCCAGGGTCGGATGCGGTCAGCGTGACTTTCTGTGTACCCGTGTAGCTTCCGCTCCGGAGACTGGCCTGGGGAGCTTGAGGCTTCATCTGGAACGTAAGCTCGCCGCTCACCCAAAGGGGACTTTTCTCATCGTTGTAGGCAACTAATAAATATTTGCCGGCTTTATCCGGCTTGTATGTAAGAGAAGCTTTTCCTTGACTGGCTTGAAACGTTAACGTTTTAACGAACTGGGGCTCCGTGCCGTTCGGCGTGTAAGCGAACAAATCCGCCTTACCGGCACCGCTGGCGTTCTCCGCGAGAGAACCGTCTTTGTCAAGAAGCCGGATGTCAGCTTGAAGCTCGCCCGTTCCGGTCAAATTCGTGCTGCCGTTAGCCGCCTGGATATTTACACGCGGTGTTTCCATGGCTTTCTTGACATCGATCAGCCCGGACCCGTATTCATCGTCAAAGCCGGAAGGACCCAGGTCCTTGGCGGTTTCGGAAATGATACGGCCTACTCGCTCCACCCTTTCGGAAGTAGAAAGATCATCCAGACCGGCATCCCCCGCGAGAATGAGAGCGGCAAGGCCGGACACCATCGGGGCCGCCATCGAAGTTCCGTTGCGTCCGGTGTATCCGTTGCCTTTGTTCGTGCTGTATATGTCCACGCCCGGTGCGACTACGCTCAGGCTGCTGCCGGAATTGGAGAAATCCGCCACGATAAATTCCGTTTGGGGATACCAGTCGACGGCGCCTACCGCAAGGACTCCCGGCAGCTTGGCCGGAAAGGCCACATCCTTCACGAACCGGTGGGCCAACGGATCTTCGCTGCCTTTTACCTGGTCCAGTTCTCCCGTATCGTTGCCCGTCCAGTGGTTGCTTTCGTTGCCTGCGGCGGAAACGACGATCACGCCTCTTTGCAGGGCGTATTGGACCGCCTCCTCCATGACCCGGGAAGAGCTTGCCGACGTCAAGCTGAGATTTACCACATCCGCTCCGTGATCTACGGCCCAATAGATGCCCTCGGTTATCACGTCCGTTCTTCCGTAGCCTTCGCTGTCGAGTACCTTAACGGGCATAATTTTGGCTCCGCTGGCCACTCCGGCTATACCGACTCCGTTGTCTTTCCGTGCCGCCGCAATGCCCGCCACATTCGTACCGTGGCCGTTATCATCCCGGGTGTCCGGCGTGTTGCTGACGAAATTGTACCCGTCCACGAGGCTCCCTTTCAGATCGTCATGGGAAGAATCCACGCCCGTATCGACAACGGCGATCACAACGCCGGACAGTTTGGCGTCCGCCGTACCCGTATCCGCGAGATCCGACTGGATCGCCCGGTACCACCACTGCTGCTCCACATAAGGGTCGTTCGGCAAGGAAGCCGCTTTAGCGGGCGAATCCGTCGCGCTTGCGGCACCGGTCGTTGACCGCGCCGCCGCTCCCTGCCCGGCGCGACCGTTACGTACGGCAGCCTTCGTCTCGGCGGCCCATACGGGATAAACGGGTTCGACGAAATCCACGTCGGGGTCGTTCTCCAGTTCCTCAAGCACGTCCGAAACCGGCTCGGACTTGGGAAATTCCATCGTGACCAGACCCTTCGATCCTACACGCTGTTTGTATTTCGAACTCGGCGGATCGGGAAGGTCCGCTTTCTTCTCGGGACCCATCAGTCCCTGCATACTCATCGTATCCGCTTTTTCTTTGTATTTGACGATAACCTGTCCGGGCAGCGCGTCTTTCAAAGCCTGCGGTCTTTCATATCGGGGAGTCGAACCGTTTTTCTTCAAAGAAAGCGAAGGCTCCGCTCCGAACGCCGGGACAGACAGACTCAAGGCCAATAGCGCGGCCAGCACCAGCAGACTTATTTTTCGCATACAAAAAAACCTCCAAACCTCACATCGCGATCCTTATTAGGCATTCGCTTCCGGTTCCCGAATTCCTGCCGCACACCCACTTTTGTAAATAAACGGAATATTAAAAAAGAATCCTCCCTGAATCTTGCTGAAAACCATGCAATCTCTCTACAGAGACGTCATTATGGGGATATTCTCCAGAAGTTACATCGTGTCTTGCATAAAAAGTTCTTCCGCTCTTCCTCAGCCTTTGGTAAACGGCCGGCATGTGTCGGCTATCGCCATACAGCGCCGCACCGCGCGCGGACAGCTCGCGAAGTGCGGATAACAGTATGCCGCGTGTCTCAGCCGTCTCATCCGGACCTGAGGCCGACAATCCGCAACAAAGTTTCTGAAAGCTGCGGGATAACGGTTAAAAGAAGCGGCCGTCGGGCTTCCGCGCCTTCCCTTCCGCGCCTCCCTCATCCCCATAAATATGCCGGAATGCCGCCGGGATGCTTTCGATTACGTCGCTGGCCAGAACATCCGCAAGGGAGTGGCGTTCCTCCGTCAGCAGACTTGCAGCCAGGCCATGGATGTACACGGCATTGCTGACCGCCTGCAGAACATCCTCGTGCTGCAGGAGAAACGCCGCCGCGATGCCTGTCAGCACGTCGCCGGAGCCGCCCTTGGCCAATGCGGCGCTGCCCGTCGTGTTGACGTGCTGCGTGCCGTCCGGGGCCGCGACGATCGTATGCGGCCCCTTCAGGACGACATAGGCGCCGCTCTCGGCCGCAAAGCGGGCGGACACGCCGAACCTGTCGTCCTCTACCGCCGCGGCGGTGCTGCCCGTAAGCCGGGCCATCTCGCCCGGATGCGGCGTCAGCACCGTCGGCTTGCGGCGCTTCCGCAGCAGCGGCAGAAGTTCTGCGGCGTGGAACAGGGCGTCCGCGTCCAGCAGGACGGGCACATCTTGGCGCAGCACCTGTTCCACGACAGCCCGGCCGCCCGGCGTGCGGCCCAAGCCGGGCCCTGCGGCGATTGCGCCGAAGGAGGCGCCTTCCAGAGGCAGCTCGCCCCGGAAGTGACCGTCCTCCGACGGTGAAGGCAGGTACATCGCCTCCGGGTAATGGCCCGCCGCAATCGCGTGGATGCAGTCCGGCACCGCCGCCGTCACGAGCCCGGCTCCGCTTCGGAGCGCCGCACGGGACGCGAGGACGACGGCTCCGGGCATCCGCAGGGACCCGCCGGCCACCAGCAGCCTGCCGTGCGTCCCCTTGTGCGAGGATGCTTCCCGGCGCGGCAGCGTCCTCCGCACATCCGGCAGCGTCCACAGGGAGCGGCGGGGCAAGCCCGAGGCTGCGGCTGGCGGGATGCCGATATCGGCGACGAGCAGCTCGCCGCAGTAAGAAGCGGCCGGGTGCGTGAACGTACCGAGCTTCGGGTACTGGATCGTCACGGTGACATCCGCCCGGACGGCCGCTTCCACGGCGCCCCCGTCCGCGGGAACTCCGCTCGGAAGATCGATCGCGTAAACGGCCGCACGCTGCCCGTTAATCTTCCCGATCAGGTTCCGGTACGGCTCGCGGAGAGAGCCCTTCACTCCGATGCCGAGAAGCGCATCGACAATCGCGTCCGCCCGCTCAAGCCGGCGTTCCAGCTCAGCCTCCGAACCTATGTAATCGGCGGCGGCATAGCCCGACTTTTCATAGACGGACAACGCGGCCGCGGCGGCGCCCCCGATTTTGTCCCGGGGCGGAATCAGCCACAGCGAAACCCGTCGGCCGTGCGCTTTCAGGACTCGAGCGAGCACGATTCCGTCCCCGCCGTTGCTTCCCGCACCGGAAAGCACGACAACCTCCGCTTCCGGCGGAATCCGCTCCAGCAGAAGGGATGCGGCCGCCCTCCCCGCGCTTTCCATCAACGTGTCGGCGCTTATTCCGATGAGGTTCACGGTATGACGGTCGATTTCGTACATGTCTTCGCCTGATACGATTCGCATCGTTTGGACCTCCTTAAACGGTGGGTTCTGTTCGGAAGAAAAAACCGGTCTTACTCTCTGATTCTATTTAACCCTCTACTAACCAGTATAAGAGGCTGAACCGCAGAATTAAACTTTTGGACCAGAGCAGCGGACTGCCCGGCAAAAAGAAGGGTTTACCTTCCCGTTACGGAAAGGTTTAAGCTAGAAGCGGAGATAGACGAAATTCCGGCGAGCTGCCGGCTGAATTACGGGAGGAAGACCGCTATGCACATTAAAGAAGCAGCCAAACGGCTGGGAATATCGGCCCGGGCTATCCGCTTTTACGAAGAAAAAGGGCTGATCGCACCGGGTAAGGAACTCTCCAGCGGGTACCGCTCTTTTACCGAACAAGAAATCTGGAGGCTGCGGACGATCGTCGCCCTGCGTGAATCCGGCATGTCCGTCAGCGGTATTCAGGCCGCTCTGGAGCAAGTGGAACGGGGCGAGCACGATGAACTGCTCCATTATCTGGAGCTGCAGCGTTCTGTCCTCTACGCCCGTCTGCTGGAGACCAGGCAAACGCTTCAAACGACCGACCATATGATCGGGCTTTTGCAGGGGAGCCGCGGGCTTCCCTTGGAGGACTTTTACCGGCTTGCGCAGGATTCCAGAGAGGTCCGGGAGCTGCGAAACTGGGAGGACCGCTGGAACTTCGACGAGCTGGCTTCTTCTCATGACGAGCGGGTATGGAGCGGGGATTCGGCCTATCCCGGTTACCGCGAAGCGCTTGAGCGGACCGTGGAGGAAATTAATCCGGCACCCGGAGAAACGGGACTTGATCTAGGCACCGGGACCGGCAACCTCGCCGGTTTGTTTATGGAGCGCGGAGCGGTTATGAACGGAGTCGACCAGTCCAAGGAGATGCTCCGTATCTGCCGGTCCAAATTCCCGGGCATGACGGCCAAAATCGGCAACTTCCTTGCCGTTCCCTATACGGACGGACAGTTCGATTTCGTGGTGACCAGCTTTGCGTTTCACCATTTATCCGGCAGGCAGCAAAAATTGGCGCTGAACGAAATGGCACGGGTGCTGAAACCGCAGGGCCGCATCGCGATTGCGGGTTTTATAAACCGGAATGCCGATGGAGGAGCCCCGACCGACAAGCATCGTTCGGATTCACCGGCCGGCGTGTTGGATTTTTTGGACTGGTTTGGTCCAAACGGGTTTGAAAGCAAGTGCCTTAGGCTTTCGCCCGAGCTTTATCTGGCTGCCGCCCGGCGCAGGCTTCCGTAAATCAGAGGCTTCGCCGGAAACGCTGTACGATCCAGCATCTTCCCGGCCTGTACCGGGCGGGATACCGGCATCTTGCATCAGCATACCTGCCAGGGCAATTAACGGCCTTCGGTTTGCCGAAGCGGAGAAGGTTTTGCTTAGAGAGCTTTGCTTAGAGAGCTTTGCTTAGAGAGCTTTGCTTAGAGAGCTTTGCTTAGAGAGTTTTGCCTGAAATGAATTGCTAGAGAATGAAGAAGAGAAGGCATGGACCGGTTTTGCGGAACGGCGGAGAAAGCATTGCGTGGACTACGGACCGGACAGGACTGTTCGCGTGAGAACGCCCGATGAGTTTTTCGCTCGATCAGGAAACGAAAATCCGCTTGACCTTGCCGCTGCGTGAACGCTTAGGGTATGGAGGGAGAACCGATTCCACATTTTAATTCCGCAAAATGGAGGTAAGAACCGCATGCCCGACCATACCGATATTTACCGCAATCAGACTCATCTGTACGACCGGATGATCTCCAGACAACCCGGTCTGGCGGAAAGGATTGACCGCATCCGCCCGCATGAAGGGCTGGATATCGTGGACCTTGGAGCGGGGACGGGCCGCCTGACGGCCGTTTTGGCGCCTAAGGCCGCATCGGTCACCGCCCTGGACGCCTCGTCCGGCATGCTGGAGGTCACCGCCTCCAAGCTCCGGCAGGCGGGGCTGACGAACTGGCGCTGCACAGCCGCCGACCACCGCAGCCTCCCTCTGGAGGACGGCTCCGCCGATCTTCTCGTCTGCGGCTGGAGCCTCTGCTACCTCGCCGGCCCGGACGTCCCGGGCTGGGAAGCCAATGTGGCGCAAGCTCTTGCCGAGATGAGACGGGTTCTGCGCCCGGGTGGTACTCTCATCCTACTGGAAACGATGGGCACCGGCACGGAGGTTCCGGACCCTCCCGCGTTCCTGAAGCCTTACTACGCGCTGCTGACGCAAAAATACGGCTTTGCCCACGAGACGTTCCGCCTGGATTACACCTTCGAGTCGCTGAAGGAAGCCGAAGAAACGGCACGCTTCTTCTTCGGAGAAGATCTGGCGGCGAAAACAACGCGGAACAACTGGGTCACCCTGCCGGAGTGCGCCGGGGTCTGGTGGCTGCATATGCCGGCGGGAGCATAACGGGAACATAAACTGTCGCGTTCCACGTTTGAAGCTGTCTCCCTCCGCTTATTCCCCGGGAACCGGCGGTTTTCGGCGGTGCGTCCAGTGTGAACGGCGTTGCCGGCGGCAGCCATCCCGGACCAATAGCCCGGCAGCGGGCGCACCAAAAAGCCCTGCAGACGATATTCCGTCTGCAGGGCTTCCTTCATTAAACACAGAAAGCCGCACAATCTGGAGAACGCACGCGCCGAGTCCAGCCCCGGATCGTGCGATTCGCGCGTCGTGCGCCCCAGCAGTTTAGCGGAGCTCGATGCTTCCCGTTTGAAGCGGCTCGATTACGGCCGGCTCAGCAGCTTCGCTCGGCCTAAAGCTCGGCTAGCCCTGAGCCCGTTCCGCCACAGCGCGGGCGATCCATACGCCCGCCGCCCCCGCCTGGGCCAGTCCACGCGTTACGCCGGCGCCGTCCCCGCCGCAGTACAGGCCCGCGATTTCGGTTTCCAGCTGCTCGGTGAGCTTCGGACGGGCGGAGTAGAACTTCGCTTCCACGCCGTAAAACAGCGTGTGCTCGGAAGCGATGCCCGGCGTTACTTTTTCCAGCGCCTCCACCATCTCCACCAGGCTCTTCATCGTGTTGTAAGGGAGAACGAGCCCCAGATCGCCGGGAACGGCTTCTTTCAATGTAGGCTCAAGAAAGCCTTCCTTGATCCGGCCTTCCGTAGAGCGGCGGCCGCGGATGATATCGCCGTATTTCTGAACGATGACGCCGCCGTTGGAGAGATCGTTGGCGCGTTTGCAAATCTCGCGGGCGTATTCGTTCGGTTTATCGAACGGCTCCGTAAACTGGTGCGAGACAAGCAGGGCGAAGTTCGTGTTCCGCGAACCGAGCGCCGGGTCTTTGTACGCATGGCCGTTGGCCGCCATGACGCCGCTGTGATTTTCCACGACAACATGTCCCGAAGGATTGCTGCAGAAGGTGCGGACGCGGGTGCCGACCGACGTGTTGAAAATAAACTTGCCTTCGTAAAGATGCTTGTTGATTTCCTGCATCACGACATCGGATGTTTCCACGCGGACGCCGACGTCGACCTGGTTGTTGTACATTTTCAGGCGGCGTTTGCGCAGAACGCTCGTCAGCCAAGCGGAACCGTCGCGGCCGGGAGCCACGATTACGGAATCGGCTTCGATCTCTTCCCCGCTGTTTAGCACAATGCCCCGGATTTTATGGCCATCGGCCGTTTTGCTTGTCAGCAGGTCGGCTACTTCCGTTTTGAAACGCATGTCCACTTTCGTTTTCAGGTACGTGTTGATCGAGCGGAGAATTTCAAGATTCTGCTCCGTCCCCAGATGGCGGACCTGCGCCCTTAATAGCTTGAGTCCCGCCGCGTAAGCGCGGTTTTCAATGGAGGACACGACGTCCGTAAGCGGATCCGTCAGCGTCTGCTGGGCACCGTGCTTCAAGTTGATGTCATCCACATACCGGATGAGATCCAGCACGCGCGAAGGCGGCAGATAGTCCGTCAGCCAGCCTCCGAATTCCGTCGTGATGTTGAACTTGCCGTCACTGTAAGCCCCCGCTCCGCCGAAACCGGCGGTAATCGAGCAGGCGGGCAGGCAGCCCGCAAATTCCTTGCGTCCCGCGGCAGGCGGACACAGCTTGATTTTCTCTTCCAGAATCGGACAGCGGCGGCTGTCGATGTCATGCCCTTTATCTACAAGCAGCACTTTAAGGTGCGGTGATTTTAACGAAAATTCATAGGCAGCGAATATCCCGGCCGGTCCGGCCCCCACAATAATGACATCGTAACGGTTGCTCACGATCGTATCCCCCAGTCAGTTATGAAAGGTATCAGGCTTAAGCCGGGCACGCAAAAAAATCCCGGCCTTCGAATGGTACGGTAAAACCGTCCATTCGTAGCCAGGAATTTTCGGTTCCTTGTAGAGACCTCTGGCCCGTATTGCCAAAGATATACGAATAGGTAAAACGCAAATTTAGTTGTTAACGGAGACGTTTGTCCCATAAACAGGTTAACGAAAATTATGTTCGAAGTCAACCTATATCCCATTAAATATTCGGTTTATTTTTTGTAAAAGAAGAATTTATCTAAAAATCAAACGATTTATCCGCCAAAACACGAACATTAAAAAGAAAATGCGATATAGCCAGCCGACAGCCACATCACAATCGCCGACACCTTGCCCAGAACCGCCGTAAACCGGGCGGACCCGCTTATCCGGCCCGTCAGCCAGCCCAGCGCGGCCAAACCGAAGAACCAAAGCCAGGAAACAAGGATGCACGCCAGGGCGAACACCCATTTATGCGTTCCGGTGTACTGCAAGGAGCTCGTGCCGATGACACCGACCGTATCCAGGATGGCATGAGGATTCAGCAGGGAAACCGAAGCGGCGAATGCGATCTGTTTGCGTGCGGGGTAACGTGTTTCATCACCCGTTGCGGGTTCGTCCGCGTCCTTGCGTGAAGCGCCCTTCCACGTTGTCCAGCCCATATAAGCGAGAAAAATCACGCCTGCCGTCATGAGCGCGGTTTTGATCCACCAGATTTTCAGTACGAGCACGGAAACGCCGAAAACCGCCAAACCGATCAGAAGCGTGTCGCAAAACGAAGCCGTCAGAACGGCCGGAAGCGCCCGGGTATATGTTTTGTGCAAAGCCCCTTGATTGAAAATAAATACGTTCTGCACCCCGAGAGGCAAAATAAGCCCCATAGCCAGAATTAGGCCGTGCAGGGCGGCCGCAGCCGTTAACATCATGCCGGTTCCTCCATCTCTGCCGTTAGTCTCTTTTCTTACTTCCTCATGATATAGAAAGATAACCGTTTGTCTCCATCCAATTGGATGGATCCCGGGCCAACCAAACGTTATACTGGAACAAGCGACCCGGGACCGGCTACATGCAGAGGACCGTTCAGAAAGCCGGACATACTCCAAGAAAGCAGGAACCCTTCATGCAGGACAGCAGCTGGAAACCCGACAAGGCTTCTTCCATCCCCTTATCCGTTCAAATCAAACAGTATATTAAAAGCAAAATCGAAAACGGCGAGTGGCCCGTAGGCACGAAAATCCCTCCTCAGCGCGCTATGGCCGCCGTCTTCAAAGTCAACCGCAGCACCGTCGTAGCCGCCGTTGACGAGCTGATCGCCGACGGAATCCTGGAAGGCCGCAGCGGAAGCGGCACACGGGTCGTCAACAATTCCTGGACGCTGCTCACGCCGTCGGCCGCTCCGGACTGGACCTCTTACGTGCAGTCGGGCGTCCACCGGCCCAACCGGGCGATGATCCAGGAGATCAACCGGGCGGAGTTCACCCCGGGCATGATCAGGCTGGGAACCGGAGAGCTTTCTCCCGCTCTTCACCCCCACGAAATGACGAGAAAAGTGCTCGAGAGGCTGCCGGGCCGCATGACTTCGCTCGGCTACGAGGAGCCGAAGGGGCTTCTCCCTCTCCGGGAGAGGATTAGCGCTTATCTGAGCACAAGCGGCATCCATGCCTCACCTTCGTCCATTATGATCGTCTCGGGAGCGCTGCAGGCGCTCCAGCTCATTTCCCTCGGCCTGGCACAGCCCGGCTCCACCCTGCTGCTGGAGAAGCCGTCTTACTTGTTCTCGCTCCATATGTTCCAATCCGCCGGGGTCCGCCTGTGCGGTCTTCCGATGGATGAACGCGGAGTGGTGACCGGACGCATTCCGGAGCTGGCCAAGCGCGCCAAGGGAGCCATGCTCTACACGATCCCCTCTTTTCATAACCCGACCGGCATCCTGATGCCGGAGGACCGGAGAAAAGAGCTGCTGGAGGTGTGCGAGACAGCGCAGCTTCCCGTCATCGAGGATGACGTGTACCGCGAGTTGTGGCTCGACGAGCCCCCGCCTCCGCCGCTGAAAGCGATGGACAAGAACGGGCTTGTCCTGCACCTCGGAAGCTTGTCCAAGACATGGAGCCCCGGCCTGCGCATCGGCTGGGTGGTCGGACCCGAAGCCGTCATCGACCGGCTGGCCGACCTCAAGATGCAGACGGATTACGGCTCCAGCTCGCTGTCGCAGTGGGCGGCCGCCGAACTTCTCTCCGGCGGGTTGTACCTGCGGCATCTGGAGACGGTCCGTGCGGAGATGCGGAGGCGCCGCGACCGGACCCTGGAGCTGCTGGACAGCGGGTTCAAGGATATCGCCTCCTGGAAAGTCCCGTCCGGGGGCTTTTACATCTGGCTGAAACTTACCCGTTCTCTCTCCATGAGAGAATTGTTTGAGAAAGGGCTCCAGGCAGGCATCCTTCTGAATCCGGGAAGCCTGTACGACCCTCTCCCCGGTCCTTATCTCAGACTTTCGTACTCCTACGCTTCGCTCGAAGATCTGGAAAAGGGGCTGCAGAGGCTCTCCGCTCTTATCCGCCGGCTTGCCCGCTGACACGAATGCCGGGATCCCGGACTTTGGAGCCGGTTTGCCGGACCGGACGTCTAAAAACCTTTTTCCCGCAATAGGTTAAGCATGAGACGACACCCGGAAAGGAAGAAGAGCATGACCTCCTTATTTCAGCTTCCCGTGCAGGTGGAAACCGAAACCGTCACATCTCCGGGTGTGACGATCTATACGCCGAGACTTTCGGGCCTTCAGAGCCCTGCGGTTCAGAAAAAGCTAAACGCAGCATTCTCCGGCCTTACGGCTTCGCTCGTTAACGAACAGAACAAATACCAGACCGGCACTCTCCGTGAGATGACGGGTCATTATGAGGTGAAAACGAACCAAAGAGGGCTGCTCAGTCTGATCGCCACCAACTATGCCTATTCGGCCCCCATGGCCCACGGGTACACCGTTGCGGAATCTCTTACATGCGATGTGAATTCCGGGAATTTTTTCACCCTTTCACAGCTTTTCAAGTCCGGAAGCGGCTACGTGGAACTGCTTTCGCAGCACGTAAGGGTACAGCTTCAGCGGCGGAAACTGCCTCTGCTGAACCCTCCGTTCAAATCCGTCTGGCCCGATCAAAACTTCTATCTGGCGGACAAAGCGCTGGTGGTATATTTCGATCTGCTTGAAATCACTCCCTATTACGTCGGATTTCCCATGTTTCCGATCTCGGTGTACGATCTGCTTCCCATCGCGGCAGAAAGAGGTCCCCTAGACATCCTCGCGGTAGACGTCAGCTAGTAAGACCCCCGGCCGGTTATCGGACGAAGCGGCAGCCTCTCAAATGGAGGCTGCTTTTTCTCTGTTTCCGTTACAATCGGGAAGGAAGCCGAATCTGCACGACTTTAATCCCCTATCCCTGATTGACGGACAGGGATTTTTTGAGATTTTAGCGCTCCGAAGGGTAATATAAAAGAGCAGGACCCCATACCTAGGAGGCCGATAAACCATGGAAACCAGCTTATACGAAAAACTGGGCGGAAAAGACGCGATCGGAAAAGTCGTAGAGGAGTTTTACAAGCGTGTCATAGAGGACGAATCGGTCAATCATTTCTTCCGGGATACGGATATGGCGAAACAGTTGCGTCATCAGACGGCTTTCATCAGCTATGCGCTCGGCGGCGCTCCTTACACCGGCAGGTCTATGGCTGCGGCCCATACGGGACTGAACCTGCAGCCCGAGCATTTCGACAGCATCGTCAACCATCTGGGAGCCTCCTTGGCGCATTTCGGAGTCACGGGAGACGATATCCGTCAAATCACGGAGAAGGTGGAATCCCTGAGGGGCGATATCCTTTATAAATAAAACGGATACGGGCATTACCCCCGGAACTCCCGTCGATAACTGCCTCTACCCCGCCCGCTGCGGTCTGGACGAAGGTCCTCCTGAATCTTTGTCCTCTTTTCTCGCGGGGACCGGATGTGCTACAATTTGCAAAACGTCTTCACGTGTTAGGATTATTCACATATAGAGAAAGTAGAAAGGGGGGAAACGGATGGATATGCGCAAGTACCGTTTGGATGAACCCGCACTGGGTACATTCAGCGAGGAACGGGACGAATACGAGCGCGATTACGCCCGTCTTATTCAGTCACCGGTGTTCCGCCGGCTGCAGGGCAAATCACAGGTATTCGGTGCGGGGACCGGGGATTATTACCGGACGCGGCTTACCCATTCCATAGAGGTTTCGCAGATTGCCCGCGAGGTTGCCCGGCGTATGAGAAAACAGTACGCGTTTTGCATCGGCGGGGAGCATCCCGGCTTGATGATCGACCCTGCCGTCGTGGAGTGCGCATCGCTCGCGCACGATTTGGGACATCCTCCGTTCGGCCACAAAGGCGAGGAAGTGCTCAATCATCTTCTCGGGGAAGAGCACGGCCTCTCCTACGAAGGAAACGCCCAGAATTTCAGGATTCTGACGTTTCTGGAGAAGCGCGCCGGCAGCGACAGCGGCCTGGATTTGACGGCCGCCGTGCTACTGGCCATCAACAAATACCCGTACAGCCTCGAAGAGCCGGGACGGCTCAAAGGCGTGTACGGGATGGAATGGGAGGGCATCCGGCAGCTCCGGGACATGTGGAACATGCCGGAAGGCTGTCCGACGCTGGAAGCCCAGCTGATGGATTTGTGCGACGACATCGCCTACTCCACGCACGATATCGAGGACGGCATCCGCGCCGGCAAAATCCAGATGAACCGCTCCTTCTTCGAAGACGACCGGCTGATCGGGCACCTCGTTCAGGAAATCGTGAACGATCAGGGCAACCTCGAGGTCGGCTGGGAGCAGGTGGACATCGCCGCGATGGTGAAGCAGGTGCTTGCCTCTTACCTCGAGCAGTGGGAGCTCATCTATGCCCAGTGCGACCGGGAAGCCTCGCGCACGCGCAGAGAGATGAAAGCCCGCTGGGTCAGTTCCTTCGCCGGCAAAGTCGGCATCATCGACGACCCGGACAAAGGCTGGAAGCGCGTCACGTTCGTACGTGAAGGCCGCCAGGACCTGGATCTTCTCCGTACGATGGAGATTATCAAGAAGCTGGCCTGGGTCACGCTCGTCAAGGACTTCCGCGTCCAGCGGCTTCAAAAGCGCAGCGAAATCATCATCCGCCGGTTGTGGGACAGCTTTAAAGTGCCGGATCACGGACAGCTCATTATTCCGCCGGACTGGATCGAGAACTACGAGCGGCATCGCTCCGTATGGTCTTGGCCCCGGCTGGTCGCCGATTATATCTCCGGCATGACCGATGCGTACGCGGAGAAAGTCGCCGCCGAGCTTTACGCGAGCAAGTCCGGCTCGATTTACGAGATGGACTAAGGCGGGATGCCTGTTTTTTTGAAGAAAGCCTGTATATTTATGCAGGCCAAGACGGCAGAACCCTCAGCGGCTGCGGCTCCGGCTTGCCGAAGTAGTAGCCCTGAAACCATTCATAACCGAGATCCCGGAGACATTCCAGATCGTCGCGGTCTTCGATTCCTTCCGCGAGCGCACGGGAATTGAGCTCCTGGGTCATTCTTGCCACAGCGCGTGCCACGCGCTGTTTTCCTTTGTCCTTACTGACGCCCCGGCAAAATTCAAGCGCCAGTTTCACGACGTCGGGCTCCAGCTCGGAAAGAACCTGCAAGCTGTTAAAACCCGTTCCGACATCATCCAGTGCATAGCGGAAGCCATGTTTTTTGTAAAAAGCCAAGATGCTTCTCAGATGGTCCATATTGTTGATTTCTTCGCTCTCCACCACTTCGAAAACGATCGATTCGGGGTTTACGCCCGTTTTCTCCACCATCTCAACCGTCGATTTTAGACAATGAACGGGATTATAGATGGACGTCGGGAGGAAGTTGATGAAAATCAGCCCGTCATCCAGACCGCCGGCGTTCCGGACAGCTTCCAGACGGCATGTGCGGTCCAGCGCGAACAGGCGGTCTCTCGCTTTAGCGGCCTGAAACAGCTGCACCGGCGGAATCAGCCCGCCGTCCCGCCCGGCACCCCGCGACAGCAGCTCGTAACCGATAATGGAGCTATCCACGCCGTCAAAAGAAACGATCGGCTGGTAAAAAGTCCGGATAGAGCGGTTCGTAATGACATCGTCAATCCAATGGGCGTCTCGTTCTTCCTTGAAAAATTGGACGGGCTTGAGCTTGTCCAGCCCCTGCAAGGGATCATGCTTGTCCGCCCGCACGGCCCGGATATTGGCATATTCCAGATGCGCGGTCACATAATCGAGCATGGCGTTGAACAGAGATTCGTGCATCCAGTACAGCCGTGAATCGATTTTATCCCACTGATCCGCCGGGTATTCCGGCAAATAGGCATCCAGAAACGAGGAAGTTTCGCTTCCGCCAAAATAGACCGTGTAGCCGCGCTCCCCAACGAAGCATTTCGAACAAAAGTTTTGCATGAAAAGCGCTCCCTATGTCACATAATGGATGGATTTACGTCTATCTTACTTAATAAAGGTTCTAATTTACAACCTTTAAGGATAAAATTTCATTTTATCGAGCAATTCAGACTTGAAAACGGTTTTTACTTCCTAATTCTCCTGAAATCTCCTCAAGCTATTTTCACCGAATTCCCACTCCGGCGTTTTCAGACCGCCTCCTTCTTTAAGCGTGTACCACGGGCTTTGAGCGGAATTTGCCGGATTCGCCAAAATTTGCGTCTCCTGGGCGGGCGTGTAGCTTTGCGCCAACATAAACAAGGTCTCCCCCGTCGACTTATTCACCGCTGTATCCACGACAATGACCGCATGTCCCGGCGATCCTCCGATAATGAACACATCTCCCGGCTTCACTTCGCTTTTTTGTACCGGCACCAGCTCTTTTTCCAACGACAACGTTCCCGCATAGGCGAAAACCACATCCATAAACTTGCGGAATCCCTCCTGGCTGTTATCGGCTCCAGCATTTTTTACCCACGATGCCTGATTTCCATTCATCTTAATTCGATATCCGTTCATCCATTTTGAATATTCGGCCTTGAACCCGTTCACAAAGTTAAAATGAATCTTCCCGTACTGCTTCCGGTCGAATAAATATTGGGCCCGCAGCAGCATAACCGCATCGGCGCACTGATGAAGATCGCGGCTGCCGATCGGGATATCGACCACGGCCTCGTAGACCCCCGGCTTGTTTTTCTCACGCCCGTCGAAAAGATGAACGACCGAACCGTCCGGCTTCAGCTTCAGCCCCCGTAAAAACGCCGCAAAGCTTCCCGGCTCGGCCGCGGTGCGTTCAAACCCCTTCGGCGCTTTGAACCGTTCCTGCAAAGTAACGCCTTCGGGCGTCACGATGGCGGCGTTCTTTGCGGCCTTCTGTCCGGCTGCGGATTTCTCGCTCCCAGCCACTTTCCCCGCCTGCTTGGCAGTCGGCCCGGAAGAACCGGAACCGGCCGACTCACACGCGGACACTCCCAACGACAGAACCAGCAGGCCCAGCAGCGCGCTTTGTCTCCATTTATCGCTATATAAGAAGGACATGTTCGCGGGCTCCTTTGAACTCTTTTCTTCATTATAATGGATATTAGAATTTATTTACAAAAGATGAAATGAAATCTAGTCTTTTTTGGCATTGGCTCCGCATTACCTTAACCCCCCTCAAAATATTTTCCCCCGCCCGCCGCTCTCTACCCTCTTCTATTCCGATGAACCCTTACATAGATTTGAAAACAACTTGAAAATTGACCCTTGACGTTTAGGAAATCCGGTAGTACGATACATATCATTAATCCCGACTAAACTTATGAGCATTAAGGGGGAACAGGCTCCATGAATAACAACTTGATCAAAGCTTTCGAGACCAACTGGATTTCCCTGGTTGTTTCTCTGGTTATTATCGGCTTTCTTTATTTCTTGGCCAAAAAACGCGTCAGCTTCGGCTACCGCGTCCTGATCGGTCTTGGTATCGGTCTTATCGTAGGATTCATCTTCAACACCTACAAAATCGACGCGAAAAGTGTCAGCACGATCGGTACGATCTACGTGAATCTCATCAAAATGATGGTGATTCCGCTCGTAGTCGTGCTCGTCATCAACAGCATCGCCGGTCTTTCCAACCTCGGACAGCTCCGCAAAATCGGGCTGAAAACGATCGGACTGTTCCTGGCGACCACCGGTATCGCCGCCTTAATCGGGCTGCTTGTCGCCCTCGTATTCGATCCGGGTTCCGGCATTCCGCAAGGCACGCTTAAAGATTTCAAACCGAAAGAAATCCCGACGTTCTCCCAGGTTATCCTGGATCTCGTCCCGTCGAATCCTTTCAATGAAATGGCGACCGGCAAAGTCGTTCCGGTTCTGGTCTTCGCGATCTTCGTCGCCGTTGCCATCGTCCATATCGGTTCCAAGAAGCCCGACGCCGTCAAGCCCGTGAAGGACCTGATCGCTTCGCTGGCTCAAGTGCTTCACCAGGTGATCAAGTACGTCATCCGCCTGACTCCATACGGCGTATATGCGCTGATCGCAGCTATGGCCGCCAAATACGGCGTGGATACCCTCAAGCCGCTGATCATGCTCATTCTGGCCACGTACACGGCGCTTCTGCTTCACTTCATCATTACGTTCGGCGGTCTGGTTACGTTCGTAGCCAAGGTCAACCCGTTCAAGTTCTTCCGCAAGGCTTACCCGACGATCGCTGTTGCTTTCACGACCCGCAGCAGCTACGCGACACTCCCGGTTAACCTGGAAGTCCTGACGAAAAGACTGCGCGTATCTCCGCGTATCGCCAGCTTCGTGGCTCCGCTCGGCGCGACGATCAACATGAACGGCTGCGGCGGCGTATGGCCCGCTGTCGTTGCGATCTTCGTCGCAGGCGTCTACCACATTCCGCTGACCGTGTCCGATTACATTCTGATCGTGCTCGTCAGCATGATCTCCTCCGTCGGCGTTGCCGGCGTACCCGGACCGGCTGCCATCTCGACGACGGTCGTTCTGACCGCTCTCGGTCTGCCACTCGAAGGTCTGGGCCTGACCCTGGCTATCGACGCCATCGTCGACATGGGCCGCACGGCTGTGAACGCGACGGGTACTACGGTGTCCACGCTGATCGTCGCCAACTCCGAAGGCGAATTCGACCGCGCGTCCTTTGACCGCGACGAAGAAGACGAATTGGAATTGAACCCGGCTTAAGCGGGACGTTAATGAAGGGCAGACTCCGGTCTGCTCTTTTTTTATTTCCCCCTATCGCATGAAATCGAGAGAAGACGGCCTCTACCCGGCTCTTTTTTGTCCCTCCCTGTGTTCCTCTTCGCCGCTTGCAAAACCCGTCCGGAGTTGTTAACATCGTGATTCCCTGTTTAAATATACAAAAGAGGGAGCCTTCGGCCGATAATGGGTATGTCTGGGAGGCAGCTAAGCAATACTAACATCAACTCTGTATGGAGACAGGAGACACAGAAACGCTTATGAGAAAAATTGGGTCCATCTACGCCCGTGACATCCGAAACATCGCGACCAATTGGGTGGCCGCTGTCATTATTTTGGGACTTGTATTTCTGCCCTCGCTTTACGCGTGGTTTAATATCGAAGCTTCCTGGGATCCGTACGGTCAGACCGGGGGCATTGCCATCGCGGTCGCCAATAACGACGAGGGGGCCACGCTGCGCGGCAAGCAGTTGAATCTGGGGAACGAAATCGTAGCCTCGCTCAAAAAAAACGAAAAGATCGGCTGGACTTTCGTCGACGAGAAAGAAGCGATGAAAGGCGTCAACCACGGGGAGTATTACGCCAGCATTATCATTCCCGCCGATTTTTCCGCCAAAATCGCTACCGTGCTGACCGATGATCCGCAAAAAGCGGACATTCTCTACTACGTGAACGAGAAAATCAACGCCGTCTCGCCGAAGATCACGTCCAAAGGGGCCACGGGCGTCATTGACGAGGTCAGCCGCAACTTTATCAAAGTGGCAAACGGAACGATCTTTCAGATCTTCAATGAGATCGGCGTCGAGCTCCAAAATGAATTGCCGACAATCGAGAAAGTGAGAACGCTCGTTTTCAAACTCGAAACGATGTTCCCGGAGCTCAATCAGGCTGTCGGCGTTGCACTTGAGGATGTACATAAGTCGAATGACATTGTAAAAAAAGCGCAGGATAACCTGCCGATCGTGACCCAGCTTGCCAAGGACGGAGAAGCATTCACCAACAAGCTGGGCGACTTCCTCGGCAAAGGCTCAGAAGCCGTCGAAGCGCTCGGTCCGAACATCAAGCAAGACCTCCTGCTGCTCCAGCAGACGGCCACGGCCACGCAGGAGCTGACCGGCATTCTGAAGGACGCCAACTTCGACCCAGCCGTCGCCAAGGCCGCGATCGACCGGGTTTCGCAGCGTCTCACGGTTGCGGTCGATGTGACGGACCGGATGATCGGCTTGTTCGAACAGCTGAACAAGTACACCGGCGGCAAAGTGATGCCGCTGGTGATCGACCGGCTGAAGTCGGTCAAGGACCGCTTCCAGCAGCAGCTGACCACGGTCGGCAAGATCAGGGACGCGATCGACAAAGGCGAGAAACCGGCGCAGGAGCTGGTCGACAACCTGAACCGTCTCTCGAAGGAAGCGGCCGGCTTCATCGGCGACATTCTGGGCCGGTACGACAGCGAAATCCAGCCGCAGATTCTCCAGGGAATCGCCAAGGCGAAGAAGACCGCCCAGAACGCCCATACCGTGCTGAGCGAAGCCGTCAAAAGCATCCCCGATCTGCAGAAAATTCTCGGGGATGCGGCGAAAGGACTGGCTGTCGGGGACAAGGAGCTCAAAGAGATCCAGGCCCGCCTGCCGGAGGTAGAGACGAGAATCAAGGATCTGGCCGATAAAATCCGCGCCTTCGAGAAGGAAGGCAACCTGACGGAACTGATCGACCTTCTGAAAAACAACTTTGAGAAGGAAAGCGAGTTCTTCTCGGAGCCGGTACAGCTCAAAGAAAACAAGCTCTTCCCGATTCCGAATTACGGTTCGGCCATGTCGCCGTTCTTTACGACGCTTTCCCTGTGGGTAGGCGCTCTGCTTCTCGTGTCGCTGCTGACGGTAGACGTGCACGAGCCGGGCTACAAGAGCTACCAGGTATTTTTCGGCCGCTATTTGACGTTCGGTACGCTGGCCGTTATGCAGTCGCTGATGGTCACGCTGGGTGATATGTTCATCCTGAAAACCTATGTCGTCGACAAACTGTGGTTTGTCCTGTTCGGAATGGTGCTCAGCGCGGTCTTTATGCTCATTGTGTACACGCTCGTCTCCGTATTCGGCAATGTCGGCAAAGCGATGGCCATCGTGCTTCTCGTGCTGCAGTTGGCAGGTTCCGGAGGTACGTTCCCGATCCAGGTGACCCCTCCGTTCTTCCAGGCGATCCACCCTTATCTGCCCTTCACGTACGGGATCAGCATGATGCGGGAAGCCGTCGGAGGCATCCTTTGGGACATCATTATGGAAGACCTGGTTATGATGGCTATCTACATCGGAATTACCCTGCTGATCGGACTTGCGCTTAAAAAAGTGATCAACAAATCCAGCGCCAAATTCGTGAGCCGCGCCAAAGAAAGCAAGCTTATTCATTAGAAGCGGGACCTGCCTTCGGGCAGGTCTTTTTTCACATTTTTTCACATGTATACCCGCGACAGTTCATTTTCAAGGATTCTGTCCATTGACCCGTTTCGGAAATGGTCGTACACTAATCATTAGTCGACTAACTAATCAAGGAAGGAACGGAAGCCATCATGGATATTTACCAATCGGATTCCGTCATGCAGATCTTGTCTCGGGTATTCAAGCTTCACCGCCGTCACCTGCACGAGCTGCTGCAAAATTACGAGGTTTACCCGGGGCAACCGCCTCTGCTGATCCGCTTGTCCGAGAGAGACGGCCAGAGCCAGCACGAACTGGCCGCTCAAATGCGCGTAAAGCCCGCCACGCTTACCGTCATGATTACCCGGATGGAGAAAACCGGACTTCTCCGGCGCGGAGCCGACAGCAAGGACCAGCGGGTATCGCGTGTCTATCTGACCGATAAAGGGCATCAGGCAACGACCGCCGTGAAAAAAGCCCTCCGCGAAATCGAGGAAACGTGCCTGAAGGGCTTTCTGACGGAAGAGAAGCTTCTTTTCCGCCGCCTTCTGCTCCAAATGTATGAAAACTTGAAAGATATCGAGGAAGAAATCGATTAGCCGGCAAATTAAAAGGAGGTGACCGCTCTGTTAGCTTTGAGCCGATATTTAAAACCTTACTGGAAAGCGGCCGTTCTCGCTCCGCTTCTGATGCTTCTTGAAGTCTACATGGACCTGCTCCAGCCCAAGCTGATGGCCGACATCGTCAATCAAGGCGTAGCGGCCGGGGATCTCGCCACGATAAGAAACACCGGGCTGCTTATGCTCGGCGTGGCCTTGATCGGTCTGATCGGCGGGGCCGGATGCACCGTATACTCCAGCATCGCTTCGCAAAATTTCGGTGCCGATCTGCGGGACGATCTTTTCCGGAAAACCCAGACATTTTCTTTCCGGAATCTGGACAAGTTCAAATCGGGGTCGCTCATTACGCGGCTGACCGGAGACATCGTGCAGGTACAGACCCTGGTTCAGATGACCCTGCGGGTCCTCGTCAGGGCGCCTTTTCTCGCCATAGGCGGCGTCATTATGTCGTTTATGCTGAATCCGCGGCTTGCTTTGATCCTGGCCGCGGCCATTCCCGTTCTTTTTCTCGTGCTGTATTTGCTCATCCGCGTGTCCCAACCCCTCTTCTTAAAGGTTCAGGAAAAACTCGACCGGGTGAATACGGTCCTTCAGGAAAATCTGAGCGGAATCCGTGTGGTGAAGGCTTTCGTACGTTCCGATTTCGAGCGCAAACGCTTCGGCGAAGCAAACCGGGATTTCACGGATATCGCCCTGAAGGCGGCGCGGACGATCGCTTTGAACGCCCCCATTATGACGTTCATCATGAACGTCAGTCTGGTAGCCGTGCTCTGGTACGGCGGCGCCCAGACGTGGAATCTTTCTTTTCCCGTAGGAGATCTTATCGCCTTTCTCAACTATGTAACCCAGGTTCTCACTTCCCTGCTTACCGTAGGCATGATGATGATGTTTGTTACGAGAGCGAGAGCTTCCGCCGGGCGTATCAATCAAGTGCTCGAAGCAGAGCCGGAAATCGCGGACAAACCGAGCGCTTCCGCCAATGCCATCGGTGCGGGCCATATCGTCTTCGAACGCGTTTCTTTCGCTTACGACGAAGACGGCAAAGAGCTTGCCCTGAGAGACATCAGCTTCACGGTCGAACCGGGCCAAACGCTGGCCATTCTGGGCGCGACGGGTTCCGGCAAAACCTCCCTCGTCCATCTCATTCCGCGGTTGTACGACCCGGCGGCCGGACGTGTCCTTATTGACGGAACGGACGTGAAGGACATCGCTCTGGCGCACCTGCGCAGCCGTGTAGGCATGGTCCTCCAACAGGCTATTCTGTTCAGCGGCACCATCCGCGAAAATATTTCCTACGGCAAGCCGGACGCCACGCAGGAGGAAATCGAAGCGGCAGCCCGCGCAGCCGAGATTCATGCGTTTATCGCCGGTCTGCCGGAAGGCTATGACACCCTGCTCGGCCAGAGAGGCGTCAATCTCTCCGGAGGCCAGAAGCAGCGCATCTCGATCGCCCGCGCCCTGCTGGTCCGGCCGGCGGTCCTCATCCTCGATGATTCCACGAGCGCGGTGGACCTGGCGACCGAAGCCCGCATCCAGCAGGCGCTGAAAGAGCGGATGGCGCACAGTACGTGCCTGCTTATCGCACAGCGCATCTCGTCGGTCGTCGACGCCGATCAGATTCTTGTGCTGGAAGACGGCCGTATCGCCGCCAGGGGCACGCACGCCGAGCTGCTGGCGGGAAGCCCCGTTTACCGCGACATTTACAAATCCCAACAGGGAAGGGAGGAAGTCATCCATGGCGCATAAACCCCAAGACAGCGGTTCCTCCGCACCGGAACCCCCGATGGGCCTAGGCGGTCCTGCCGGCCGGGGTCCGGGTCCCGGGGGCCCGCGCATGACGCAGAAAGTACGCGCCAAGAACACGGGCGCTACGCTCGGCAGGCTGAGCCGGTATCTCGGACGCCAGCGCAAGGGACTGGCCGCGGTCGTCCTGCTGACCGTGCTCAGTGCCGGTGCCGGGCTGATCGCCCCTTACCTGCTCGGACGGGCCGTCGATGACTACATTCTCCCGCGGGATTACGGCGGCCTTCTGAAACTCTGCCTTCTTCTGCTCGGCATTTATCTGTTCAGCTCCGTGATGACCTGGTTTCAGACGTACGTTATGGCCGCCGTCTCTCAACGCACGGTGCAGAATCTGCGCCATGACTTATTCTCCCATCTGCAGAAGCTGCCGCTGCATTTCTTCGACAGCCGGACGCACGGAGAGCTGATGAGCCGCACGACCAACGATATCGAGAACGTCTCGAACACGTTAAATCAAAGTGTCATTCAGCTCATGACCAGCGTGATTACGATTGCAGGCTCGCTTGTGCTTATGCTGACCATGAACATCTGGCTCACGCTGGTCACGCTTCTTTCCGTGCCGGTGACCATTTATTTAACCGGACAGATCTCCCGGCGGACCCGTACCCATTTCAAGGGCCAGCAGAAAAGCCTGGGCGAGCTGAACGGATTTATCCAGGAAACGATATCGGGCCAGAAAGTGGTTCAAGTGCTGCGCCGGGAACGCCAGACAGCCGCCCGTTTCAAGGAGATCAACGACGAGCTGCGGGAAGCCGGGACGAAGGCTCAGATCTACTCGGGCATGGTAGGCCCCTTCAACAACGTAGTCAACAACTTCAGCTTCGCTCTTATCGCCGCAATCGGCGGATGGCTCGTGATCAGCGGCTGGACGACTCTCGGGGTCATTGTCAGCTTCCTGAATTATTCCAAGCAGTTCACGCGCCCGATCAACGATCTGGCGAATCAGTACAATCTGATCCAGTCCGGGATTGCCGGCGCCGAGCGGGTATTCGAAGTGCTCGATGCGACAACGGAGTATCCGGACACCCCGCAGCAGAAAAAGGGCAGTTCCGCTGACGGCCGTCCTTTGAATGTGGCGGGTGAAGTTGTTTTTGAGGATGTCTCCTTCTCTTACAAGCCGGGTTCCCCTATTCTTACGGATATCTCCTTTACCGCAAAGCCGGGGGATACGATTGCTCTTGTGGGACCGACCGGAGCCGGCAAAACGACCATCGTCAACCTCCTCACCCGGTTCTATGAGATTGACGGAGGGGAGATCCGGATCGACGGAACCGATATCCGGGAGCTCGACAAGGACAGCCTCCGCGGCCAGCTCGGTATCGTTCTCCAGGACGCCTACCTGTTCTCGGATACACTCCGCGAGAACATCCGGTACGGGCGGCTGGACGCCACCGACGAGGAAGTAGAGGCTGCGGCCAGACTGGCGAACGCCGACAGCTTCATCCGCAAGCTTCCTCAAGGCTACGGCACGCTGATGTCCTCCGAAGGCGGCAATCTCAGCCACGGCCAGCGGCAGCTGATCACGATTGCCCGCGCCATTCTCGCCGATCCGGCCGTCCTCGTTCTGGACGAAGCTACCAGCAGCGTCGATACCCGGACGGAGATGCATATCCAGGAGGCCATGAACCTGCTGATGAAAGGGCGGACCAGCTTCGTTATTGCGCACCGTCTCAGTACGATACGCGACGCCGATCTTATCCTCGTCCTGAACGGAGGAAAGATTCTCGAGCGTGGAACGCACGAAGAGCTTTTGGCCGCCGGAGGATTCTATTACGAGCTGTACAGCAGCCAATTCCGCGACGTGGTGTAACCGCAAGCACGACAAAATAACCTCCGGCTCACTTATAGAAGTGAGGCCGGAGGTTTTTTCGCAGGGCCAAGTAAACAATAAGAAGCCCCCGCAGCCGCTGGTCATCCTAATCCCCTCATGGGGTTACTGGAATGATGGCGGCCGTGGAGGCCGGTCTATGCTTTTCCATGCAGCAATCCAACTCTTTTACGCAAGCCCTTAATCGGCAGCTGAATGTTTTCAGACATGTATCGGTTAAGGTCTGACTTGCCGTTAATCGTCTATACGCACCACTTCGAGCTTCAGGTACCGGTTCTTTTCCCGCTCCAGCACCGTAAATTTCACGTTCTCATAGGTCAGGGATTCTCCTTCGGCGAGGTCGTCGCGATGACCGTACAGCCATCCGCCGATGGTATCCCATCTTTCGGTTTCAAGCTCCACAAGCAGTCGGTCGTTCACGATAGGAATGGACACTTTACCGTCCAATACGAGATGCCCTTCGCCTTTTACCAGAATCTCCGGCTCTTCCTTCATATCGAATTCGTCACGGATTTCGCCGACGATTTCCTCCAGAATGTCCTCGATGGTAACCATACCCGAGGTGCCGCCGTATTCATCGATAAGAATCGCGATATGCGTGCCTTCCTTCTGCATCCTTTTCAAGAGCGCATTGACGGGAATCACCTCGGAAACCGCCATAACCGGCTGAATCAGCGTAGTGACATCAAGCTCCTCGTCATCCTCGTAAGCCAGAAAGAATTTCTTCGTATTCACAATCCCGATCACGTTATCCTTGCTCTCTTCGACAACGGGAAAACGGGTATACTGCTGTTCTTTGATAATCGCCAGGTTCTCCTCCCGGGTCTTATTCGCGTACAGACAGATCATATCGGTGCGGGGCACCATAATATCTTTGGCGAGCATATTGTCAAAAGCAAAGATCCGGCTGACGTAGCCGTACTCGGCCTGGTTAATTTTACCGCTTTCAAAACTTTCGTTAATAATAATCTGAAGCTCTTCTTCCGAGTGCGCTTCTTCATGCTCCGTTGCCGGCTTAATGCCGAATAGCTTGACAAGCTGGTTGGCGGAACCGTTCAGCACCCAGATAAAAGGATACATGACTTTGTTAAACCAGATGATCGGACGTGCGGTAAGCAGCGCCACAGCCTCTGTTTTGCGGATAGCGATCGTTTTCGGAGCCAATTCGCCGATTACGACGTGAAGGAAGGTGATAATAATGAAGGCGATAAGAAACGAAAGCAGTCCGGTTAACGATTCGTGCAGATGCAAGGATTCGAAAACGGGATGCAAGATTTTCTCCACCGTCGGTTCACCCAACCAGCCTAAACCCAGAGACGTAATGGTAATGCCGAGCTGACACGCGGACAAATATCCGTCCAGATTGGTAAGCACCTGCTTCACGGCCCTCGCGTTGCTTTTGCCTTCGGCGATCAACTGATCCACCCGGCTGCCCCGGAGCCGTACGACGGCGAATTCCACTGCCACGAAAAACGCGGAGAGTCCAATCAATAAGGCAATCATAAAAAGGTTTAACAAATAACTGTCACTTTCCATTTCGGTAATCTACTCCCTTAATATAAAGATAACCATTCCTTACGTGGACTCCAGCCTTATGGTTTCATTTCTCGGACCTAAAAAAACAGATTTTTTTCGCCAATATATTGAAGACCGGAAGCTGGACAAAGCCTTCTGGAAAGTTATAGGATGAATAGGAATGACTTCAAGATAGAGAAACGTTATTTCGATAAAGGATTGGTTTAAAGATGAAAAAACAGGTTTTTATGCTGACCTCTGCGCTTATTCTGCTTGCGGGCTGCGATAGTACGGGCACGGGAGAGAAAATTGAAACCGCGGGGACTCCGGTTTCTACCCCCGTAACGCCCTCGTCCGGGACGGGCGAAACGTCCGCACCCGTTACGCCATCATCCCGCATTGCAGGCACTACTGCGCCCATCTCAAAGCCTGTGGAGCTTCCATCCGTCACCTCGGTGTCTTCCATTCCGGCGAAGCCTCCGACTCAAGAGGAAAAGGGCAAGTCCGGAACACTTGCAGACGGGAGCGGGTCTATTGCCGGCGATGGTATGACGGCCTTCGATTTTAAAGCCGGGGACGGCTTTCAGTTTTATCTGGAGAACAAGGGCGCCCAACGCCTGTTTTATCGCGTGATCTATCCCGGCGGGCAAAATCTGGTAGAGAGGACGATTCTTCAACCCGGAGAGTCACATTCCTTTACTTTTCAAAAAAGCAGTCAAGATCTGCCGGGAGTACACGGGGTTTATACGGTTTACATGTACAACGATGACGGATCAACTATTGACTACGCGCTGGTCGTGCGTATTTTACATCTATAAAAAAAACCTCCGGACCGCTTGAAGAAAGCGAATTCGGAGGTTCTTTGCGATTCCTATATGTTTAATGCAAGCTGTGTGAAGCCGAATCGGCGCTGTAAGAAGCGTCTTCTCCGCGTTCTTTGCGGCCCATAAACGGCCACCAGTTGGCCGGACCGAACATCCGCACCATGACCGGAATAAACAGCGGCAGCATGATCAGCGCGTACAGGAACAGTCCGCACAGCACAATCGTGGCGATCTGCAGCAGGGACATGACGCCCGAAGGCAGCATGGCCGCAAAGGTTCCGCCCAGAATGAGGGCTGCGGACATAATGACCGTCCCCATGTTTTTCATCGCTTCCAAAATCGCCTGCTGCGGAGACAGATGGCGGTATTCTTTGAACCGGTCCATGAGGAAAATGCTGTAGTCGATTCCGAGCGCCATCAGCATCACGAAACCGAAGAACGGAACGGCCCAGGAAATCCCGGAGTATCCGAGCATCCGTACGAAAATCACTTCCGTAATCGCCATGGACGTGTAATACGTCAGCAGGAGCGAAAGAATCAGATAGATCGGAATGACAATCGAACGGAACAAGACGATCAATATAAGCGCAATTCCGATCAGCATGAGCATCGCGGTACGCGAGTAATCCGCTGCGGAGATGTTTTTCAAGTCGTTGTTCATGCTCGTGACGCCGTCTACGGCATAAGCCGCATTCTGGAGCGGAGTGCCTTTGACGGCGCGTTCCACGGCTGCCGTAAGCTCGCCGGACTGCTCCAGCGTCTCGACTTCGTACGGGTTGCCTTCGAAGATGACTTCGAACTTCGCGATCTTGCGGTCCTTGGACATGTACGCATCCAGCGAAGGCTGGAAGTCCGCTCCGGAGATGACGTCCTGCGGCATGAACCAGCCGCTGATCTGCTTGTTCGGCGCGGCCGAAAGCTCCTTCAGGTAGTCCTGAGCGGATTTCAGGCCGCCGGATACCTGCGACAAGCCGTTTACGCTCTTGTCGAGGCCGCCCGTCAGCTCGCCGAGCTGGCCGTTCAGTTGGGCGAAGCCCTGCTGAAGCTCTTTCTGCCCGCTGCTCAGCTTGTCGAAGCCCTTGGTCAGCTCGGGCAGCTTCGCGACGATCCGGCCCTGGCCGTCGGCCGCCTGATCAATGCCGGCCTGCAGCTTGGCGATGCCGTCGGAGAGCTGAGCCAGCCCCTGCGCGAGTGCGGCCTGCCCGGCGGCGGCTTTCTCGAAGCCCGCGTTGGCCTGCTGAAGGCCCTGGCTGGCACCGGCAAGCTGCTGGTTCAGCTGCTTCAGCCCTTCGCCGAGCTGCGCCGCGCCCGTCTGAAGCTGGGTCACCGCGCCCTGCGTCTTGAGGAAGTCGGGGTCCGACTTCAGCTCGGGGTACTTCTGCGCGAGGCCGCCCAGCCCCTGGCCGACATCGCCGAGCCCTTGGGCCAGGCCGGAAGCCTGCGAGGCGACGTCCCCGTAAGCTTGGGTCAGCTGGCCGAGACCGCCGCCGACCTGCTTGTAACCGGCAAGCAGGTCACTGCTCGCCGCGGCGAGCTGATCCGCGCTTGCCTTGGCCTGCGCAAGCCCCGCGCGGAGCTCGCCCGCACCGGCGGAACCGCTGCGCAGACCCGCCTCGAGACGCTCCAACCCGTCGCCGAGCTGCACAACGCCCGTCTTGAGGGCGTTCGTGCCGTCCACGAGCTGCTTCGCGCCGCTCACGGCCTCGTTGAGCTTAGGCGCATTGGCGCTTAGCGCGCCGCTCGCTTCGGAGAGGCCTTTGCCGATCTCTCCGAGGCCGTCGCCGCTTTGGCCGAGGCCGCCCTCAAGCTTGTCGACCTGGGTGGCTACCTGCAGATCGTCAAGCGCTTCTCCCGTCGGGCGGGTTACGCTGCGGACGTTCTTGACGCCGTCTACCTTCGCCAGCTCGCGCGTGATCTGTTCGACGGCCGCCAGCCCTTCCGAGTTGTCGAGCGGCTTGTCGGTTTTCACGACGACGGTTGAAGGAAGCGTATCTCCGGGGCCGAAGCTGGAGGAGATCAGGTTAAACGCTTTGACCGAATCGTATTTCTCCCCGATTTCATCCAGGGAGTTAAAGGAGGTCGATCCCTTGTACGCGACCAGGAAAGGAACGATAATGACCGCGAGAATCACTAGGGACCAAAGCGGTTTTTTTAACGAAAAAGAACCTACGGCACCCCACAGGCGGCTCGGTTTATGCTCCAAGGAGCCTTTGGCCGGCCAGAAAATCACTTTGCCCAGAACGGCCATAAAGAACGGCACGAGCGTGACCAGCGCAAGCAGCATCACGGCCACGCCGACCGCCACGGCAACCGCCGATCGGTACAGGACGAAGGTCGAGAAGCCGATGGAAGCGAACCCGACCAGGACCGCCAGACCCGAGAAAAATACGGTCCGTCCCGCCGTCCGGTATGTGGCGAGAATCGCCTCCGTTTTATCTCCCGAATGGGCAAGCTCTTCCTTGAAGCGGGAAATGAGCAGAATGCAGTAATCGGTCCCGATCCCGAATAAAACGGCGACGAGGAATATCTGCGTAAAGTTCGACAGCGGGAAATCCGCATATTTTACGAGAAAAGCCACGACGGATTGCGAGACCAAATAGCTGAAGCCCACCGTCAAAAGCGGAATAAACGGCGCTACGGCCGAGCGGAATACGATGAAGAGAATGGCCAGAATGAAAATAACGGTGATGTATTCCGTTTTCTTCAGTCCCTCCTGGGAGCTTGCCATCACGTCTTCCTGGATCAGCCAGTTTCCGGTGTAATAATGCTCCACCTTAACGTCGGAAACCGTTCCGTACAGCGCGTCGCGGACTTCTTTGGCTTCCCGGCCGTCTTTGGCCGTGTTCACCAGCACGAGCACGGTTTTCCCGTCCGCGGATACCATCTGCTTTTCCAGTTCCTTCTTGTCAAAATGCGTCATCACGCTTGTAACGCCGGCGGAATCCTTGGCGTTCTTGAGCTTGTCGACTCCCCGCTTGACTTCGTCAAGCTGAGCTTGCGTCAGTTTCTCCGTGCCGTGAAAGACCAGCACCGATGATTGCTCGCCTTCGGCTTCCGGAGAGCCTTTCTTCATTTCCTCGATCAGTTTGGACGCCTTCGTGGAAGAATACCCTTCCGGTACGGTAATCTGGCCTTTCTCCCGGACCAGCGATTCCATGTTCGGCGCAGTGAGCATCAGCCCCGCCGCTACGGCGATCCACAGCACCAATACGAGCCATCTGAGCTTCAATACGGTTCTCATCCCTTGTGTCTGCTCCCCTCATCCGGCTGCTGGACCAAAACGTCCGCCAGTTTCTCAAAGGTCTCTATAAACGTTATTGCTTCCTGCCCGTCAAAATGTTTAATCACGCCGGCCAACAATTCCTGAATGCGAAGCCGCATTTCGTTCACGGCCGCGGTTCCCTTGTCCGTCAGCGCCAAATAAGTCACTCTGCGGTCCTTGTCGTCCGGCATCCGGACAATAAGCTCCTTGTCGGCAAGACGGGTGATAATCGCCGTAATGGAGCTTTTGCCCACGCAAAAAATTTCCGCCAGCTCAGAGGAGGTGCATTGACCCCGGCTCTGCAAATAACGGAGGGTGGCGTACTGCTCCTGCGTCAGTTCCTCCGGCATCCGGTCCTTGATCATGGCGTTGAGCCGCCGGTTCACCGTAAAAATCGTGCTTTCGTAACGGTCGATAATCTGTGACAGTAAGGTTTCGTCCATAATAACCCCTTTCGAAGTTCCTGCTGTGCCTTCTATATAGTTCTATTGTCATATAGTTCTACTATAGAATTATTCAATGAGAGAACTATAACAAATATTGCCTGGGCCGTCAACAAAAGCCGGGTGAAAGGACGGCCCCAGGTGTCTCCTTTATTTTAGCCAAGCAAAAAAAGACTCCTCACCCGTAAGGCAGCTATCGTTCGATAGGCCCTTTCGTCAAGGAGTCTCTTCTGCTTTTATTTGATAAGATCAATCCGTTTCCGTTCTATCAACGTACAAGCTCGGGAGTCTTCTCGTCAATCGGCACAGTCGCGTCATGCAGATCCCGCTCCAGCTCCGCCGTATAAGCGGTGCGCTGCTCTTCCGTCCAGTTGAACCGGGATGCCATGTAATGGATCACCGGTTCTTTCCAAGTTCTCACCCACTTGATGTTGAAAAACACCGCGCCCGTCCGGCGGACGAAGAAGTCGGAAGGCTTGACGGTCATCTCCTGCTCGATGGAATACACGAGCGAACCTAACAGCGAGGCCGGCATCCGGAACGTCTCCGCTTCTCCCCGCTTCGTTTCGATCAAACGATACACCTTGTCGATGTTGGAGCCGTAGCGCTGGGCAAGCAGACGGGCTTCCATCACCGTCAGGCCGATCTTCTGCCCGTCCGCGACTTTTTGCTCCACGAACTGCGGGTAGCGGGCGGACCCGCCTACGTCGCCTCCCGAGATGGGGAGCGTTCTTGTCTGGCATTCGGACACCTGAATGCCGCCCTCTTCCTGAAGCTGGCGGACGACCAGGTCCACGACGGTTTCGGCCATTTTCCGGTACCCGGTCAGTTTACCGCCCGCAATGGAGATTAAGCCGGAGTCCGAAACGAAAATTTCGTCCTTGCGCGAGATCTCCGACGGGTCCTTGCCCTCCTGGTGAATGAGCGGACGGAGACCGGCCCAGCTGGATTCGACGTCCTGCTCGGTCAGCCGGAGGCTCGGGAACATCTCGTTAGCCGCACGGATGATATACGTCCGGTCTTCCGTGGTCATGACCGGATGAGCGATATCCTCCTTATAGTTCGTATCGGTCGTGCCGATGTAGGTTTTGCCGTCTCTCGGAATGGCGAACAGCATCCGGCCGTCCGGCGTGTCGAAGTAAATCGCCTGCCGCAGCGGGAACCGCTCCCCGTCGAAGACAAGGTGGACGCCTTTCGTCAGACGGAGCGTCTTCCCTTTCTTCGAGCCGTCGCGCTCGCGGAGAGTGTCCACCCACGGTCCGGCCGCATTGACGATCCGCTTCGCCCGGATCAGGTGCGTTTCGCCGGACAGCTGGTCGGCCACGCGGACACCGGTCACCCGTCCGTTCTCGTACTCGAAAGCTTCCACTTTCGCATAGGACACGGCCTGCACGCCGAAATCGACGGCTTTCTTCATCACTTCGATCGTCAGCCGCGCATCGTCCGTGCGGTATTCGACGTAGTAGCCGCCGCCTTTCAGATGCTTATCCTTGAGCAGCGGCTCTTTATCCAGCGTTTCCTGCGGGCTCAGCATGCTGCGGCGCTCGCTCTTCTTCACGCCGGCCAGGAAATCGTACACCCGCAGGCCGATGGACGTCGAGAAAGCTCCGAACGTTCCGCCCTGATAGAAGGGCAGCAGCATCCATTCGGGCGTCGTTACATGCGGGCCGTTCTCGTATACGATGGCCCGCTCCTTGCCGACTTCCGCCACAACCTTGACTTCCAGCTGCTTCAGGTAACGCAGCCCTCCGTGGACAAGCTTGGTCGAGCGGCTCGACGTGCCCTGCGCGAAGTCCTGCATATCGACCAGCGCCGTTTTCAGTCCCCGGGACTGGGCATCGAGTGCAATCCCCGCGCCCGTAATGCCTCCGCCGATCACGAGCACGTCAAATATCCGGTCTTCCATTCTCCATAGGCTTTCTTTTCTTGTATCTCCCGAAAAAGCTGTCTCCATGTTGCTCTCCCCTCTGAGATAAACAAAAAAACCACAAACATGCCGGCTACGTCCTAGACGTAACGGCTGTCGTGGTTTCTCCTGATCTCCAACCAAATGTATGAACTTATGTGATCATTTTACCATATTCCATCCGAACTTGAAAGCAATACGGCCAAAACGGGCTCACGCCTGATAGTGTTTCCAGAGCGAGCTGTCCGAGGTCGTCACGGCCGTGGCGCCCGCCTCCAGCGCGTTTTCGACATCGCTTACGGTCCGGATCAAGCCTCCGGCAACGATAGGGATGCCGGTAGCTTCGCCGACCTCCTTGATGATGTGGGGCATGACCCCCGGGAGGACTTCGATGTAATCCGGCTTCGTCCTCTCCAGAAGCGTGTAGCTTTTGCGAAGGGCGCTGGAGTCGAGGAGAAAGAGCCGCTGGATCGCCAGCAGTCCGTTCTCCTTCGTCTTCATGATGACGCTCGCACGCGTCGAAATCAGCCCGGTGGGCTTGATGTATTGGCAGAGGTACTCCGTCGCGTACTCGTCGTTCTTCAGCCCCTCCACAAGATCCACATGCAGAAGCGGCTTTTTGCCGTGGGATTTCGCCAGGTCCACAAGGCTTTTCAGCATGCCGATATGGCAGTCGAGCAGCACGATGTACTGGAACGGAGACGTCAGCAGCTTCTCCAAATCCTTGATTTTGCGAACAGCGGGCAGAACCCTCTGGTTGTTAAACGACATGGGCTTAACTCCTTTACTGCGGACTTACGAGCTGATCGTTTCGACCTCAACGGCCACCACGTCCGTGATGTGTTTGATCTTGGAATAAATGACCGTGGTCCGGTGCTTCTCCGGCGCGGAAACGACCAGTTGGATTTGCCTCAGTTCATCCTTCAAGTCCTTGATTTTGATGTGCTTCACTTTCAGGAACTCCTGATGAAGCTCGTCGATGACGTAGGACAGGTCGGCGCTGGGGCTTACAATGATGAGAATGGCCAGGTTCCGCTCGCTCAGCTTGCGGGGCCCGAACCATTTGAAGAAGAGCGGAATCAGGTTGATCGCCATAATGATCAGCACGACCGCCGTAGCCGCTTCCTTGTAAAAACCCGCGCCCGCGGCGATGCCGAGCGCCGAAGCCGCCCATACCATCGCCGCGGTGGTCAGGCCGGAAATGATCTCGTTGCTGCGCCGCAGAATAACCCCGGCGCCGATAAAACCGACGCCGCTGATGATCTGCGCGGCCAGACGCATCGGGTCCATATTCGTCGTCCCGGGAATGGCATACTTATGGACGGATTCGATGGACACGATGGTGATAAGACAGCTGGCCACCGAGATAACCATGCTCGTTTTGAGGCCAAGCGGTTTATGCTTGAGCTGGCGGTCGATCCCGATAAAGGCACCGAGGATGAGCGCCATAAAAAGCTTTTGAAGAAAAATGTAACTCATGCTGTACTCACTCCGCCGCTCCGCCTTGGAGCCATTCTTTCAACCGTCCGGGAAAATCGGTGATGATCCCCGATACCCCTTTCTCGTTCAATTCCTTAAAATCATGAACCTCGTTCGCCGTGTACGGATAGACTTTCAGCCCGTTCTCCACCGCTTTCGCGACGTCTTCCGCGTCAATCGCACGGAAGTGCGGATGCAGGGAATAAACCTCTACATCGAAGCTTCGCGCGTATGCGGTCGGGTCCAGCAGGTTGTTGGCATACAGCAGGCCGATTTTCGCCTTGGGCTCGATCAGCTTGAGCCGTCTGACGCTTTTGTGATCGAAGGAAGAAGTCACAACGTTGTCGATCCGCCCGCGTTCGCTCAGAAAGTCCGCCAGCTTCTGTTCCATGCCGTTGCCGGGCGCCTTAATTTCGATGTTGATCATGACCGAGGCGGGCACCAGATCGAAGACTTCCGCCAGCGTAGGCACTTTCTCCCCTTTGTAAGCTTCCGAGTACCAGGAGCCGGCGTCGGCTTCTTTAATCTCGGCCAGTGTTTTCTCCGCGATGGCTCCCTTTCTGTCCGTGGTCCGGTCCAACGTATGGTCGTGGATAACGATCAGTTCCCCGTCGGCAGACAGATGGACGTCAAGCTCAATACCTTCACAGCCCTGCTCAAGTCCCAGCTTGAAAGCGCCGAGCGTATTTTCGGGCGACATGCCTTTGGCCCCGCGATGCGCGATAATCATCGGTTTGTTTGCTGTCATGATAATTCCCTACTCCCTCCGAAGCGTCGTTGTGATGGAATCTGTGGACGTAATCCGCCGTCTTCCTAAGTGTACTTCTCTTTCCCGGATAAAATATCCTCTCGCGGGCAATTCCATACGGCTTTACAAAATCGTTAAGCTCTTTGCGGCGAATAGAAAAAAACACATAAGCCACCTGTCGCTAGACAAGCAACTTATGTGAGTCTCCTAGTCTCCGTCACATAGTATTAACTTGTACCCTATCATAGTTCGGTCCACTTCATCTGTCAACGGATTTTCGACCTATTTTTAACAAAGAAATGGAAATCCACCAGGCTGTATCCCGTCTTTTATTTGACGGTTTTGTTGTACTTCTCGATCTTCGACGTGATGTCCTTCGCGGCCGCATCCAAGGCGTCCTTCGGAGACTTCTTGTTGTTCAGCACTTCCTCGATCGCCCCTTCGACAATCTGTCTGGCTTCCGGGAATACGCCCATGACGGCGCCCTGAGTAGCCGTGTTCAGCTTCGTCTGGTGCAGCTGGTCGACAGCGGTCTGGAACTGCGGGAAGCTTTTCATGTTGTCTTTGACGCTCTGCTCGTCGTATGCCTTCTTCGTGATCGGGAAGTAGCCGGTGTTGATGTGCCAGTACGCCTGCTCTTTAGGCGAAGTCAGGAACTTGATGAAGTCCCAGGTCGCTTTCTGCTCGTCGTCCGCACGGTCGTTCATGATCCACAGGCTCGCTCCGCCTACAACGACGCCTCCGTCTTTGGCGTTAGCCGGTTTCGGCAGGAAGCCGGTTCCGACTTCGAACTTGCCTTTGGAGCTGTCCACAAGGCCCTTCAGAGCTGCCGTAGAATCGAGAATCATGCCGACTTGACCGGCGGAGAAAGCTTTCTTCGAATCGTCTGTTTTGCGTCCGAGGTTGTTCATCGCTTTGCTGTCCACCATGTTCTTCCACCAGGTCAGCGTCTGGACGCCCGCTTCGGAATTGACGAGCGACTGGGTCGCCAGCTCTTTGCGGCCGTTGTCGTTGTTGATATATTCCGCTCCCTGATTGGCGAAAAACTGCTCCATAAACCAGCCGTAAATCGCGAAGTTACCGCCAGTCGCCTTGCCCGTTTTCGAAATGGCTTCGGCCGCTTTCTGAAACTCTTCGTAGGTGGCCGGCGGCTTTTCCGGGTCGAGTCCGGCCGCTTTAAACAAGTCCTTATTATAGTAGAGAACCGGATTGGACGTGTTGAACGGCATGGAGAACAGCTTGTCGTTAAACGTGTAGTAGCCGGTAATGTTCGGCTCCAGCTGCGTGAGGTCGTATTTGTCCGCATCTATGAAATTTTGCATAGGGGTAACCATCTTGGAGTCGATCATGAATCGGCTTCCGATTTCGTACATTTGTACGACGGATGGGCCTTCTTTCGTACCCATCGAAGCTTTCAGCTTGCTGAGCAGGTCGTCATAGGAGCCCTGGAATATCGCTTCCACTTTAATTTTGTCTTGGGAAGCGTTGTAATCGGCCACGAGCTGGTCGACGACCTTCGTGTTGGCTCCGCCCATGGCGTGCCAGAAAACGACTTTCTTCGGTCCGCTGCCGGAGCCGCTGTCCGCGCCTCCTTTGTCGCCCGTACCGGCGGTGTCCGATCCGCCGCAGCCGGCGGAGACAAGCATAACCGCCGTTAATAAAGAAGCAGCCATCCCTTTTTTATTCATAGCTATTTCTTCCCCCTAGTTAAACAAGATTGGTTTGGTTTATTTATGAATCATCCGCCGCCGGAAGACCGGCGGCAGATCAAACATCAGAGTGAAGCTCCATCAGCCTTTGACCGCACCCGCCGTAATCCCTCTTACGAGCTGCTTGACGCCCAGCGCGAGCAGCAGGAAGGACGGCAGGAGGACGATGGTGATTCCCGCGAGAATCATGTTCCACGACATGACTTCCGCATGCTGGAGCATGGCGACGCCGATTTGAACGGTCCGCATGGACACCTTGTTCGTGATGAGCAAAGGCCAGAGGTAGCTGTTCCAGTGCGTCAGGAACTCATAGACGGCAAGCGTGGACAAAGCCGGCTTGGAGAGCGGCAGCACGATGGAGAAGAAGTTCCGCCAGTGTCCGCATCCGTCGATCTTCGCCGCATCGAACAATTCGTGCGGCAGTTGGAGGAAAAACTGGCGGAGCAGGAACACGCCGAAGGCCGCCGCCATGAAAGGCACGATCAGGCCCGGGTAGCTGTCCATCCATCCCCAAGACTTGATCGTCAGGTAATTCGGAATGATGGTGACTTCCCACGGGATCATCATGGTGGCCAGGAAAACCATGAACAGGGCATTTTTTCCGGTGAAATTCAGAAAAGAGAACGCGTAAGCCGCCATGGCGGACGTAATAACCTGGCTGACCATAATCGCGGACGACACGATAAAACTGTTCAGAATGAACTGAAAGACCGGAACATTGTCGATAGCGGCTTTAAAATTCCCCCAGTAAAGCTGGCTCGGCACAATTGCCGGCGGGAACTTGGAAACCTCCTGCTCCGTCATAAACGAAGAGAGCACCGTGAAGAGGAGCGGGTACAAGACCACCAGGGCCAGCACGATAAGAAGCAGGTAAAGCAGCGTGTTGTTCAGTCTCCGTGCGATCATTGATAATGCACCTTCTTTTCCAGAACCGTAAACTGCAGAACGGTCAATATCAGAATGATAAAGAAGAGAATGAGCGCCTCGGCGCTGCCCGTTCCGAAACGGAAGTTGACGAAGGCTTCCTGGTAGATGGAGTAGACGACCACATTCGTCGAATCCATCGGTCCGCCTTTAGTCAGAATGTTGATTTGTCCGAACGCCTGGAATGCTCCGATCACCGATATGATAAGAGCGAAGAACAGAGTCGGGGACAGCAGCGGCAGAACGATCTGGATGAAGGTGCGCACCGGACCCGATCCGTCGATTTTGGCGCTCTCGTAAATTTCTTCCGGCACCCCTTGCATACCGCTGGATAGGACGATAAACAGGAAACCCATGTTCATCCAGACGGTCATGAGGGAAACGGAAATCAGCGCCCACGCGGGATCGGTCAGCCACGGAATGGCCTGAATGTGAACCAGGCTCAGGAAGTAGTTGAGCATGCCGGCCGTAGGGTGAAACAGCAGCAGCCAGATAATCGAGCCCGTACCTACCGAAATGACGAGGGGCAGGGAAAACACGAACTGGAAAATCTTCATCCCTTTCAGCTTGTTGTGTGTAATGGCCGCCAGGAGCAGAGCCCAGATGATACTAGTCGGTACGGTATATAAAATAAAGAGCAGCGTCACTTTCAGATCCGAATAAAACTGGCCCGACTGGAACAAATCGACGAAGTTATCAAACCATACAAATTCAGCGACACGCCCCCTCGGATCGGTGAGCGTCATGCTCAGGTAAACCGATCTCAGCATCGGGTAGAACAAAAAGGTGGCGAAAATAATCAGGGACGGCGCCAGAAAGAAATACGCAAGCGCGTTTTCCCGCCATCTTTTCTTTTTTGATAAAACGCTTTCATGACTTGGCAAGCGGCATACCCCTCTCTCTCAATCGTGCTCTGTACCCTACCCGTCCGGAGGTTCATCTGCAGCTTGAACCGGTTCCCGGCTTTACCGATGGAGTTCTCTTTGAAGGAGTGCATCAGGTAAAAACGACGGATAGCCGTTATAATCCGACAGAAAAAAGATTCACATAAATTGCAAGGCCGCCTGGACCTTGCAACTTACGTGAATCTCCACTTCTCCGTCACAAATTATTAACTTATTTCATATCATAAGCGGTAAAATCGGTTATGTCAACGCTTACAGACCATTTTTTTACTAAGAAAATAACGGAATCATCCTTTAAATAGATAATTCCGTTACGGTTTATTTCAGCATCGGAACGAAATCTATCCCGCAGCCCCCGCTCCTCCCCGTTTTCCCCTGCCCCCAAACATCACTTTCTGTCCGGCATATCCGCCCGCAAAAATCAGCAAAGAAATCCAGGGCGATACGGTAAAAACAGGCAGGTAAGGCTTTAACAGCATCCCGGCAGCAGTCACCGCTCCGATACTTACGATGTACAGCAGCAGGAAAAGCAGACGAAATTTACGCTCGCTCCCGTTAAAGGCGGTTTTATTCATCAGAGCAAGAATCACCTTCACCACAAGGATGGAGTCAACGGCGGCAATAAACAGAAAAGTCGGGCTGACTTCGTTCATTCGCCCGATCCCGGCACCCGCCATTATCGTTAAAAAGCCGGTAACGGCGTAGGCCAGGAACATCCAGGTAAGGGTGATCCATGGGATCATAACAACCATGCGGAACCGCTCCGCTCGGCCCCGAGAAGGCAGCTGGGAAACAAGATCCTTACAGTATGCGAGAGGATCGGTTCCGAATACGACGCGGGCGCTGCGTCCTTCCTTCTGCGCCTGCAGCAAGTGCTGAAGCATTTCCAGGAGCAGTTCTTCCCCCTGTCTCTCATCGATATCGCTCGTGCGGATATAAACAAGCATGCCTCCGTAGTACTTTTTATTTTCCTCATTGAGCTGCTGCTGTAGCTTGGCATTTTCAGCACTCATTTGACTTGTATTCATCGGGATTGCCCTCCTTCTAAAATGTGATCCACACTCCGCTTCATTGCGCTCCAGTTGTCATGGAACTGAGCCAGCACCTCCCCGCCCGCTTTCGTAAGCCGGTAATATTTTCTTGGAGGTCCTCCGGAACGCGTGTCGGCCTTCATATAGCCCTCAATCCATTTCTCCTTCTGCATGCGGAGCAGCACCGGATAAATGCTTCCTTCGCTGACATAGTTGAATCCGCTTTCCTGAAGCTTCCGGGACAGTTCGTAACCGTAGACTTCATTCTGCGAGATGATTGCGAGAATACACCCCTCCAGGATCCCCTTTAACATCTGTGTGTACGTAGAAATGTAAATCATCCCCTCAATCCGCACTTATTCATTGCGCACCTAACTAACTTGCATTGCAATATAGTAACCCAGAAAGAAAACAAGGAGTCTTTATTCGATAACTACCTTGTTATATAAGTTAGTCTAGCTGACTTTGGTTTTCCTGTCAAGCCTCCACCTGATTAATCGCAGACTCCGTCGCAATCTGCCAACGGACACCGTAGGCATCCTCGATCCTGCCGAACATCGTGCCCCAGAACATCCTCTGCAGAGGCATCAGGACTTTGCCGCCCTCCGAAAGTGCGCCGAAGATCTGCTCCGCTTCGGCATCGGTGCCGAATTCAAGCGTAAGGTCCAGCCCGCTGCCCCTTTCTACCCGATCGCTGTCCGCCATGTAGAACGTTAACCCGCACGCCTTCAGCACCAGGTGCATCACCCGATCACGATCCTGCCCGTATTGGGCGGGAGCATCCCCGAAGGTTTGAATGTTCACAATTTCTCCCCGCAAGGCCCGGGCATAAAACGCCCCCTGCTCCCTCGCATTTTCACTGTACAAATACGGTCTTAAAACAGCCATCGGAATTTCTCCTTCTCGGTTTATTCAAGCCTGACATTCGCAAATTTTACTGTTTCAATTTTTATCGAACTTATCGCGGGCGGTTATTACAAGCGGACGATCCTGCGCAGCGGCGGCGGAGCCGTGCTCCTTTTGTACATCGTTTCCACCATTCCGATCGCCATCGCCACCATCACCCACGGAGCGCATAAAATCGACGAGTCGATGCGTTCGGAGCTGATAGCCACTACCGGGAGCGGATGAACAAGTCCGAGGTCCGGGAAGATATCGACCGTCTGGCCGTTGCCGCGGGCGCTTTCTCCGATGACGACTCTTATGATATCCGGGCATACGTCGGAAATTACAGCTCCTCGTATACATTCCAGAGCAGCCTACCCTTCACTACCTATGATGCCCAGGGACAAGTCGTTCATGAAAAATCGTATGACAACGTCATAATAATCGCACCCGGCGAGAAAAAAAAGCTCGACAGCTACTACACGTCGAACACATTCGTTACATACCGGTACACCTTTACCGCCCGGTAGCGGGCTCTAACCGTCCGCACGGCCGCGTACTATTTTTGCATGCGGGCTTGCTGCCTGCGTGCCGCTTAATTGCCTGAAGCTCTCGTGATTCTGTAACCCCCTCTATGCGGCGGCAGGAGAAGCAGCGGCGGCAAAAGAAAAACAAAGCATGCCCCGGTTTTAAGACCCGGGCATGCTTTGTTTAGTTGGACGCGGCTCCCGCGGCCTCGAGCCACTGCCCGTCCGCCGGAACGTCGGTCCGTTCCGACAGCCCCTCCTCCTCCAGGCGCGCGAGAAGCTCCTCGCGCGTCAGGAGGCAGTGATTGATCGCCTCCATGTGCACGGCGATCACCCGCGTTTGCGGCGCCTTGCGGCAAACGGAGACCACATCGTCGGCCGTCATCGTAATCGGATCGCCGGCCGTGAAAACGGCACCCCCTGCGTTCACGACCGTTACCGCAGGCTGATGTCTCTCCAGCGCCTCCGCCACTTCGGCGCAGTAGATCGTATCGCCGGCGATATACACCGCCGGCTCCCCTTCCGCGCGGAGCACGAAGCCCGACACCGGACCCATGGCTGCGCCGATGTCGCCGGTTCCGTGCTGTCCGGATGTACGCGCGATGCTCAGACCGCGCCAGGCCGCCTCCTCCTCTACGGCCGATACGGCCGTGAAGCCCTGCTCCGCAAGCGTTTCCGCATCCCCCGGCTGGCACAGGACGGGCGTTCCCTTGGGCAGCCTTCCGGCGGCCTCCGCGTCCCAGTGATCACGGTGCAGATGCGTGATCAGCACCAGGTCCGGCTCCAGCAGCTCTTCCGCGGGTACCGGAAGCGGCACGAGCGGGTTACGCCGGTCGTTGGCCGTGTTCGGGATCGGCGGGTTGGCCCCGGCTCCGCTCATCATCGGATCCACGAGAATGCGCCGGCCTCCGTATTCCAGCCACAGCGTTGCGTTGCGTATCAAACGGATTTTCATAGAATCGCCTCCATAAGTACCAATATCTTTTTAAAAAAGGATTTGATACAATTTTATAAAAAGAGGAGCGGCTCCGGAAAGGACCCCGTGAAAGATCTGAGGCAGTCCCTTTTTCACCATGAAAGTATTCGGAAGGCGGATGGACATGTTCAGCATTGATGAGACGGATCACAAGATTTTGCAGTGCCTTCTGGAGGATGCGACCCGCTCGAATAAAGAGATCGGCCTCAAGGTTCATTTGACCGGCCAGGCGGTAGGAGCAAGAATACGGAAGCTGGAAGACTGGGGAATTATCGAGGGACGGACCCTCAAGTGGAATCCGGAAAAGCTCGGCCTTACGGTGCACGCCATGGTCACGGTATTTCTGAAATCCCAGAACGCCCACGGTGATCTGCAAATGTTCGCCTCCCGCGACTCCCGCATTCTGGAAGCCCACCGTGTCAGCGGAGAGGGCTGCTACTGGCTGCGTGTGCAGGTCGGAAGCAACGAGGATCTCAATGCCTTCCTCGACGATTTATTGAAGTACGGCAATTATAAAGTCAGTTTATCCATCGGCAAAATCAAATAAGGCCCCCATCATTTCCCGGGATAAAACAAAGAAGCTGTCCACAACATAAGGTTGTGAACAGCTTCTCTCGTTTAGCTGAAATTACAGCTTAACAACGTTCTCAGCTTGCGGTCCGCGGTTGCCTTGAACTACGTTGAACTCAACGCGTTGGCCTTCGTCCAGGGACTTGAAGCCTTCGCCTTGGATTGCGGAGAAGTGTACGAATACATCGTTGCCGCCTTCAACTTCGATAAAACCAAAGCCTTTTTCAGCGTTGAACCATTTAACTGTACCAGTTTGCATGTGTGGTACCTCCTAGAAATTAAATTTAACATGTTCTTTTTACTCTTGAAGCAAATAAAAATTCACATATTATAAAAGGCTCCATCTCACAAATGATAACCCTTTATAATAAGTGAATTCCAGGTTTCAAATACTCGATTGACTTCATCTTACCATAGGCAATTTCCAAGTGCAAGTTATTTTCCAATTCTTTTAGAAAAACAATTTTCGTGGTAACTTTTGCAAACCTGATTAAAGAAAAAGCAATGAGGTTAATACTAAGCAACCAGGTAACACAAACTAAAACATAAACATTTTAGGAGGTAATCTAGATGAGTTTCTTATGGTCATTAATTATCGGTGGTATCATCGGTTGGTTAGCCGGCATGATTATCGGTAAAGATATTCCCGGCGGCATTATCGGCAACATTATCGCAGGTTTCTTGGGCGCATGGCTCGGCGGTCTGCTGCTTGGCAACTGGGGTCCTGAAGTCGGAGGTTTCTACTTCTTCCCTGCTTTGATCGGTGGTATCGTACTGGTATTCATCGTCAGCCTGATCCTGCGTTCTATGGGAAGCAAACGGGCTTAACCCTAAGCTAACCTGACTTACAGGATAAAAAAGACTACGCGAAACACTCGCGTGGTCTTTTTTTGTGCTTTTATCTCACTTTGTTTGCAGTTTTTACAGCGCATTTCCTGCGGATTGCAACTTTTGGAATTATTTTGTCCGCAGAAATCTTTCAAATTAATACATAAGGAGCGTTGACTGTAATTAAATTCGGTCCTCTTTTAGTAGACAGTGCCGAGCAACCTTCGCACTAATCATTACTTGGAGGGGATTTTTTTCGCGGCATTATGCGGCAGTTCGGGTAAGGAGAGACATATCCCCAGTCTGTCCAAAATGAAGGAGGCTGTTTCCCATGGCTAAAAAATTCGACTATTCGCTGGATTACGAGCATCTGGACCTCCGTAAAAAACCGGAGCTGTACACCGTAGGCCGCGGAGAACAAGGCGTCCTGCTCGTCGAGCCTTATAAGAGCGAGATTTTGCCGTATTGGCGGTTTAAAACGCCGGAAATCGCGAAGGAATCTTCCGGGAAAATTTATGACCTGTTTCTGGACTATAAAAAAGCAGGTGATTTTATCGGAATGGACATGGCGAGAAAATTTCTCCAGATGGGTTACACGCGCGCAAGGCGCTACACGAACCACAAGGGAGGCCGGAAATATTCCCAAGAAGACGGTTCGATCCTGCCCTACCAGAACGATCCCGTAAAAGCGGAGTCCGCCGCTATTTTTAAAGCTCAATGGGAAATCGCGAAAACGGACGAAGACTATATCCGCATGAAGAAAGAACACCAGGATAAATATGAGAAGAAGACTAACAAATAGTCTAAAAGCTATTGAGTCCGTTCATTCTTCTGACGGGGGATCGTAAAATGCCGCCACTCCGGCGGGAGGAGAGACTGGTAGCGCCTTTGCAGGAAGCGGTCGTCGATCAGGACCAGCGTCCCATAGTCGTTCTCCGTCCGGATCAGACGGCCGCCGGCCTGCATGACTTTATTCATGCCCGGGAATACATACGCGTAATCGAAGCCGCTTCGGCCGTCCCGGTCAAAATGCTCTTTGATCATATTCCGCTCCGGCCCTACCTGGGGCAGCCCTACACCCACCACGACCACGCCCGTAAGCCGGTCGCCCCTCAGGTCGATGCCTTCGGAGAAAATCCCGCCCATGACGGCAAAGCCGATCAGAGTGCGGGAAGAGTCCGCCCGGAAGGATGCGAGAAAGGATTCCCGCTCCTCCTCCGGCATCGACGGCTGCTGGACCAGGATGCGCAGGATGCGGCTGCCTCGGTCCCCGCTTCCGGCTTCATCGCCGGAGCCGCCGGAACTCGCTTCCTCCGCTAGGGTAGACCCGCCGTCGCTCTCATCCAAAGCCGGCAGCCGATCTTGAAGCAAGACTTCCACCGCTTCGAAAAGGCCAATGCCGTCTCCGGAAGCAGTCTCTGAAGCCGCTTCAGTGCCGCCCGCTTCTCCGTTAACCGCGGCACCGGATTGCGGCCCTCTCTCCTGTTCCAGGAAAAGCGCGGCCACCTCCCGCATGTATTCATAAGAAGGGAAGAAGACGAGATAATTGCCCGGTTTCTCGCGGACGAGCTTTCCCAAAAGCCGCGAGATCGGCAGCTTGGTCTTGTCCCGGTCCTTGTAGCGGGTGGAAAGCGGCTCGATCCATACATCGAGCTGCTCCTGCCGGAACGGCCACGGAATCGCCACCGTGTAATCATCCTCTCCGCCGCCCAGCATATCCATGTAGTAGGAAAAAGGCGCCAGAGTGGCGGAGAAGAACACATGCGCCCGATACCCTTTCCCCATCTGCGCCAGCAGCGCGGAAGGATCCAGGCAGAGCAGCTTGAGCCGCACATCGCTGCGCTGCACCTCGGCGAGAGTCACATACCGCTCGTCGTAATACTTCGCCGTGCGCAGAAAGCTCTGCACCGCGAAGTAGGTGTCGAGCAGGAGCTCCTGCGCCTCGCCGCCCTGCCCGGGAGCGGAGAGCTCCCGCTCCGCCTGCTGCGCGAACGCTTCCAGCAGGACCGGCAGCTCTTCCGCCACTTCCCGGAGCACGAAGCTGCCGCCGCTGCCCTGTTCCTTGCGGAAGGCGATGAAATAGTCGTTCACGGCCTTGGCCGCGGCTTCCACGGCGGAGTTCCGCCCCTTGAAATCCCTTTTCAGCTGCAGAAAAGGGGCTTTCGTCAACTCGGCGGAAAACATCTCTCTGCCGCGGTCCACAAGATTGTGCGCCTCGTCGATCAGAAGCGTCGTCTGCTTTTTCACTTCCTCCGGAAGACGCTTGAGATATACTTTAGGATCGAAAATATAATTGTAGTCGCAGATAACCGCGTCGGCCGCATAAGCCGCATCAAGCGAAAACTCGAACGGACACACTTTGTGCTTGCGCGCGTATTTCTCGATGACACTTCGGTTCATCAGCTTTTCATGGGACAGCATGTCCAGGACAGCCCCGTTCACCCGGTCATAATACCCGTCGGCAAATTCGCACATTTCCTTCCTGCAATCCACCTCTTCACGGAAACAAATCTTGTCTTTCGCCGTCAGCGTGACGGTACGCATATGAAGACCCCGCTCGATCATGAGGGAAAAAGCTTCCTCCGCGGCCGTACGCGTCAACGTCTTCGCCGTCAGATAAAAAATCCGCTGGAGCAGTCCTTCACCCACCGCTTTAACGGACGGAAAAAGGGTCGAAATGGTTTTGCCCGTGCCGGTAGGCGCATTCGCGAACAGCTTGTGGCCGTCTTTGATCGTTTTGTAGACCGATCCGGCGAACTGCCGCTGTCCTTCCCGGTAGGCCGGATAGGGAAAAGGCAGCTCCCTGATGCTGGCGTCCCGTTCCCGGCGGTTTTGCAGCTGCATGGCCGCGTAAGGAGCATAAAGACGCACGGCTTCCAGCACGGCGGTCTCCATTTCGTTATAGGAATATTCCCTGACGTACCGCTGCTGTTCCTCCGTCCCGACCTGAACATACGTCAGCTGGACTTTCATGCGGTCCCTTCCGTTCTGCCGCGCATACATATAGGCGTAACAGACCGCCTGGGCCCAGTGAACGGGATGGCGGTTTTCCTCCACAAGCCGGGGATCGCCCGTCGAAGATTTGATCTCGTCAATCGTAACCTCACCGCCGTCATCCTCGAAAAGCAGCCCGTCGCAGCGGCCCTCCAGCACAAATACCATCCCGTCCAAGAGGATTTCCGTTTGCAGGAAAACTTCTTTCCGGTCGCTGTCCCCGTAAGTTTTCTGCACCTTCTGATGGGCCTTGGTTCCTTCGGTTAATGCCGTAGCGGTCCGGAAGCCGGATTCGATGCTTCCGCTCCGGTAAGCATATTCCACCAGAGTACGGACTGAAATTCTTACTTCACCGCTCATTCCCTCACCGCCCTTTTTATAAATACCCGTTCCGCGAACGTTCGTTCTATCTGCCGATTATATCATCCTCCGGATTATTTCCCAACCATAGGAAACCGGGAGGAACTGAGCGATGACCATTGTCTGATTCAAGACCTTTAGACAAGATACCAAACCCTGTTCGTAAAAAAAGACTCCTCCGCAGACGGAAAAGTCTTTATACAGAAATCAAACGAAAAGCAGACCGGGTCACCCCTGCTCTTCCCCGGCGGCGAGCGGGTTCTGCTTTTTCCGGTAATAGTCCAGAACGCCCGCGATCAGGAAAAGAACAACGCCGATGTTAATCGCGATATCGGCCAGATTCAGAATGCCCCCGCCGGGACGAAATTCAAGAAAATCCGTCACTTTGCCGAACCAGAAACGGTCGATGGCATTCCCCGCTGCGCCTCCCGTTAGAAATCCCATGCTCGCATCCATCAGCGGGCCCTGAATTTCCCCTTTGCGCCGATAGTAAAGCACAATGGCGATGAACACAACCGCCAGCACGGCGAATACGCGCGCGTATCCCTGAAACCTGCTTCCGGCCATCCCGCTGTTCTCATAATGCGTAAGCGCCATGCTCCCCCAGAACGGAACGGACTCCCCGACCGCCATCGTGGCGCGGATCAAAGCTTTCGCAAACTGGTCGACAGCTGCAACCAAGGCGGCAGTGAAATAAAACAGCATAACAGCTCTCTCCTTCCGATTGGCAAGCTTTCGATCCTTAACGGCATAAATTGTTCCACAAGGAACATTTTCACTATCTCCCGGATCGTTTTCAGAACATGTACCCGGGCATCGTTTTTTAGACGGCGCCTTCTATATTTTTGAACTGGTTGTAAAACATCCGGGAATACACGCCCTGCTGTCCGATCAGCGTGTCGTGCGCGCCTTTTTCCACAATTTCTCCGTGGTCGATGACCATAATGGTATCCGCATCCCGGATTGTATTCAGCCTGTGCGCGATAATAAAGCTGGTCCGGTCCTGCATAACCTTGAGCAGCGCATCCTGGATATGAAGCTCCGTACGCGTGTCGATGCTGCTGGTCGCTTCGTCCAGGATGAGGATAGAAGGCTTCGCCAGAATGACCCGGGCAATCGCAAGAAGCTGCCGCTGGCCTTGGCTTAAATTCCCGCCGTTCTCCGAAAGGAGGGTTTCGTATTTCGCGGGAAGCCGGTTAATGAACACGTCCGCGTTAGCCATGGCGGCTGCGGCTTCGACCTCGGCATCCGTAGCATCCGGCCTGCCGTATTTGATATTCTCCTTGATCGTCCCCGAGAAAAGGTACGTATCCTGGAGTACGATACCGAACGTCCTCCGCAGGCTGTCCCGCGTATACTCGCGGATATCCCGCCCGTCGATCAGGATGCGGCCCCCGGTAACATCGTAGAACCTTGTCAACAGGTTGACGATAGTCGTCTTGCCCGCCCCCGTCGGACCGACAAGCGCCGTGGAGCTGCCTTGGGCGGAATCGAAGCTTACGTTTTTCAGAATTGGCACATCCGGGCGGTAGCCGAAGCTTACATTTTCAAAAACGACGTGTCCCTTCGGATGAAGAAGCTCGACGGCCTCCGCGGAATCGGAGGGCTCCTCTTTCTCGTCGATGACCTCAAACACTCGTTCCGCCCCCGCCACACCGGACTGGAGAATATTAAAAATATTCGCGAGATCGTTCAACGGCCGGACAAACTGCCGCGAATAGCTTAAAAAACTCGCGATAACCCCGACGGTAATATCCCCGCGCACGGCGAGAATCCCCCCCACCAGGGCTACAGCGGCAAAGCCGATATTATTAATGACGTTAAGCAGAGGCATCAGGAATCCGGAGCGGATTTGCGCCTTGAGCCCTACCTCGCACAGCTCCGCATTAACCTGTTCGAACTCCGCAATCGCCTTTTCTTCGTGATTAAACGCTTTGACGACCTGGAGACCGGATATGGTCTCTTCGATATGTCCGTTCAGTTTGCCGAGCTGGATCTGCTGGTTTTTGAACAGGACGCTCGTTTTCTTCGTAATGGTCCGGGTCAGCACGAACAGGATCGGCACGGTAACCAGGCTGGCCAGCGTCAGTGTCGGACTGAGCACGAGCATCATCGCCAGAGAGCCGACAATCGCGATGACGCCGCTCATAAGCTGCGTGGTGGACTGCGAAATCGTGCTGCTCACATTGTCGATATCGTTGGACAAGCGGCTCATCAATTCCCCGTGAGGCCGGGTATCGAAGTAAGCGACCGGAAGCTTCTGAAGCTTGGCGAAAAGAGCTCCCCGCAGCCGCATCACAATCCGCTGCGATACGCCTGCCATGAGCCAGCTCTGGAGGAAGGTGAACACCGCGTCGATGAGGTACGCCAGCAAGAGGACCAGCACCATCGTCTTCAGGATGCCGAAATCGACGCCTTGTTCCGGATGAGACATCGCATCCACGGAGACCCCGATCAGATAAGGCCCTACCAGAGTGAGAGCCGCTCCGATCAGAATCAGGGCGAAAATGACCGTCAGCAGCTTCCGTTCGCTGCCGAAATAAGCCCACAGCCTGCGCAAAGTTCCCTTGAAGTTCTTCGGCTTCACTACAGGTCCGCGGCCGCGCATTCCCCCGTGCCCCGGCCCTCCTCTGGGCGAGACTGTCACGGGGCTGCCGGGAGGGTTCTGGCCGCCCGGCCGTTCTTGGGAAGCTGCCATGTCAGCCGACCTCCTTTCCCATTTGCGACTGGAAGATTTCCCGGTAGACCCGGCAGCTTCCGAGCAGCTCGTCATGCGTGCCGGAGCCTACAATCTCGCCGCGGTCCAGCACGACGATTTTGTCCGCGTCCATGACGGACGTGATCCGCTGGGCGATCAGCAGGCAGGTGAGCCCCTCGGCGTATTTCTTCAGCGCGTCCTTGATCCGCGCTTCCGTGGCGGCATCGACGGCGCTAGTGCAGTCGTCGAGGATAAGAATCTCCGGCTTTCTCACGATGGCGCGCGCAATCGAAAGCCGCTGTTTCTGGCCGCCGGAGAAGTTCACGCCTCCCTGCCCGAGCCTGGTTTCATAGCCTTCGGGCGAAGCGGCTATGAACTCGTGGGCCTCGGCCATCCGGGCCGCATGTTCCATCTCCTCCGGAGAGGCGTCTTCTTTGCCCCAGCGGAGATTGTCGGCCACCGTGCCGGTGAACAGCACGGTTTTCTGGGGCACGACGGCGATTTTCTCGCGCAGGCGGCTCGGCTCCAGTTCTCTGACATCGGTACCGTTCACTTTGACGGTTCCGGACACCGCGTCATAGAACCGGGGAATGAGGCTGACGAGCGTGCTTTTGCCGGAGCCCGTGGAGCCGATGATGCCGACGGTCTGTCCCGGCTCGCAGGAGAAGGTGATCCGTCTCAGCACCGGTTCGCCGGATGTTCCCTCGTACGAGAACGTGACGTTCTCGAACTCGACGCTTCCCCCGGTCTGCGGGGCGGATGGAGCCGCAGCATCGGGATTTCGGCCGCCGGCCGTGAAGCCTCCCGGATAGGCCGGGTTAGCCAAGGCCCCGGGCTGTGCGGCTGTCTGTCCGGCCGTTATCCCGCCGGGCTGCGAGCCGGGCCGCGCCTCCGAATGCGCACCGGTCCGCATTCCCGTCTGTGTGCCTGATGCCGGCTGATCCACGGAGCTTGCCGCGCCTCCGACGGCTGCCGCTGTGGCCGGAATTTGCGCAGCCATCGTATTCTCCTCCGCGAAAATTTCGCCGATCCGGCCCGCGGAAGCCCGCGCGCGCACAAACATGTTGAACACCATGGAAATCAGCATGAGCGAGAACAAAATCTGCGTCATGTAATTGACGAAAGCGATAATGTGCCCGGCCTGCATCTGGCCCTGATCTACACGAAGACCTCCTAGCCATAAGACAGCCACAATCCCGAAATTAACGGTCAGCGTAATCCCCGGGTTAAAGGCCGACATGACCCGCGTGGCTGTAACCGACCGGGAGCGGTACTCTTCGTTCGCTCCGCCGAATTTGCCGACTTCGTAATCGAACCGGTTGAAAGCTTTGACGACCCGGACACCGGACAAATACTCCCGCATAATCCCGTTAACCCGGTCGAGCGCCTGCTGTACCTTGATAAAGTAAGGAAAGCCCACCTTCATATTGATTGCGATCAGGATGCCGACCAAGGGAACGACAACAGCCAGAATGACGGAGAGCGGCGGATTCAGACGCGCCGCCATAATCAAGCTTCCGATGCAGAGCAGCGGAGCTTTGACGAATACGCGCATCAGGCCGTTCACGAACATTTGAACCTGCGTAACGTCGTTGGTTAACCGGGTGACCAGGGAGGCGCGGTCGAACCGGTCGATATTTTCAAAAGACAGGGACTGGATTTTGCGGAATAAATCCGACCGAAGCTCGGCCCCGAACTTCTGCGAAACATGACTCGAGATCACATTGCGGATCGACGCCGAAATGGCCCCCAGCGCGGTTACCAGCAGCATAACGCCGCCCATCCGCCACACGTAATCCATCTGTTTGCCCGCTACGCCTACATCGATGATTTTGGACATCAGCGTCGGCAGCGTGAGATCGCACAAGGCTTCCAGTGTCAGAAAAGCGACCGCGGCGCTAAAGGGCTTCCAGTACTTGCTTATATATTTTCGTGAAATGGGCATTCTGTCTCACCTGTCCGTCCTCGTAAACGATAAGTAAACCCCTATGGAATAGTTCTATTATCCACCATATTCCCCTCCTTTTCAAAAGTCACGAGCTTCTCTTTTTTACGTATTCCCGGCAAAAGCAAAAAAACCGCCGGTGCGCAGTGCACGGGCGGTTCTGACATTTCATTAAGATTCGGATACGACAGTAAAACGCTCATTTTCATGCTTCGGCTGTTCAATCTCATCCAAAACAGCGGCCGCATAATCTTCATAACTCACATAGCTTTCGCCTTTGGAGTTAACGAGCAGGTTATCCTTGCCCGTACGGTACTGCCCTGTTCTCTTGCCAAGTGCGAAGATAGCGGACGGGCTGACGAACGTCCATTTGATTCCCTTGGTGTTTTGCAGAATCTCCAGGTTTTTGCCCTGATTCGAAGCCGTCGCAAAATAAGCGGACGGGAAATCCGGCGTTTCCAGCACGCGCGTCGTTTTCGCTTCGTCCACGAACAGGCTGCCCGCTCCCCCGACGACGATCAATTTCGTCTCCGGCGCGCCTTTCAGTGCTTCGATCAGCACGTTGCCCGCGTCAACATGGAGATGCTCCTGGCCCGGCGCCGCTCCGAAAGCGTTAACGACGATATCGAATGCTTTCAGATCGGACGCGGTCAGATCGAACACGTCCTTTTCCAGAAGGGCTGCGCCTTCCGCGCTTACTTTAGCCGCGTCTCTTACGATTGCGGTAACCTCATGCCCTCTGTCCTGCGCTTCTTTCAAAATACGGCTGCCGGCTTTGCCGCTTGCGCCGATAATAGCTATTTTCATAACGGATTCCTCCCGAATAATGATTTCGTAGTACATTGCCTCTTACATGTAACTATTATAGTTACAGGTTATCGGTTTTGTCAACTCCGGCTTGAATAGCCTATTTTTCAAAATCGACAATGACGGGGGATATTATACATCTCGTTCAAGTCCATTCATGCCCGTAACAAAGGTGATCTTTTATATGAACTGCACATTCAACCAACTTTTCTCTTTCCAAAAATTATGCTATACTGTGTGTAACACTGCGTTTAACGTAGGATTCAATTAACGTATGAAGTTTCTTCTTGCTATCTATACTAAAAAAGAGCCTTCACCGCGCCAACGGTGAAAACTCTTTAGGACCCGAAAGGCTGTGGAACACCACGGCGCGCAAGCACAACTAAATGTAATGCAAGCGAAAACCACCGTTTAGGCGCCTAACCTACTAGCGGTGGTTTTTTCGCTTGTTCCGGAATTTACGTCGTACCCAGCGATAGAGCTTACGGATACCGAGCACAAGGCTCAGTAACGTTACGATCCAGCGCAGTACGTCATAAAACGCCACAAGTGCGACCATCGGCCTCACCCCCTTTCGGGAAGCTGCGCCGTGGTCTTAAAAATCCACCGTTATTCAAAGTCCATAAAACCGATTATAGCATGTCCTTTCCAGATTGCTCCATTGAACTTTTGTTTCCGAATGTTGAAACTTTCAGGAGAAAGACACCGGAAATCATCTAACGACCGACCATCCCGGAACCCTTCGTCCGTATCCTCAAAAAGTTAAAATCCGGTTACAGTTTGGCCCCAGATGGGTAATGTTACCTCTCTGTAACCCACCTTGATGCAAGGGGTGCCTATAATAAAACCGGACAACCTAGGAGGGATACTTATTATGAAAAAATCATTCAAGCTTCTGACACTCGGTCTGGCAGGCTCCTGTCTGCTAGCGGCATCAGCCGGAACTTCTTACGCGGACAGCGCGGTACAGGCGCCTGCGGCCGCTTCCGTGTCCGCTGCGGCGGAACCCGTTTCCGCACCAGCTTCAGTTAAAAATGGAGCTGTACAGGTGACAACCAAAGAAATAAAGGAAGAATCCCCCGAACTGAGCGTAAATCTTCAGATTCCCGTTATACAGGGAATGAAAGATACGCAATATCAGGACGAGCTTAACGATATTATTTACCGTCATGCCATGAAAGATGTGGAGGCAGTGCGCAAACAGGCTCAAGGTGATTTGGCTGCCGCCAACGGTTCCGCAAGCGAGCTGGCAATGCCTTATTCGGTCGATTCGGTAGTTGAAGTAAGCGCATCGGGCGGTCAGGAAGATGCGAACCGTCTGTCGATGCGAGTGGTAACCTCCGTTTATACGGGGGGCGCTCACGGAATGCCTCGTGTGGACACCTATAACGTCCTGAATGCGGAGGAAGCTCAGAAGATTGAGCTGAAAGATTTATTCGGGGAGAATTATAAAGCGATTATCGACAAGCAGATCAGTCAGGAAATCGCCAAGCATCCGGATGATTTCTTCGAGGACGCGTTCTCCGGCATTACCGACACGCAGTCCTTCCAGATCAAGGACGGTAAAGCGGTGATCGTGTTCTCGCCTTACGAGATTGCCCCTTATGCGGCAGGCATCCAGGAGTTCTCCGTCCCCATCGCTCAGGGAGGAAATGCCTCCGCACCCTCACGTCTCGTAGTGGGCGGTGAAGCACTGTCGGAGAAGCAGGGCTCTATCTACACCACAACGGCAGGCACCACCATGGTTCCCCTGCGGGTTACGGCCGAGAAGCTGGGCTTCCAGCTTAAATGGAACCAGGAGCAATGGGCCGCCGAGCTGTCCAAAGGCGCGGTATGGACAAGCGTTTACAAGGGAAAAGATGCGTACACCATCAACAAGATGGCTCCGTTCTCCCTTGGCGAAGCGGCCGTCATTAAAGAAGACGGCAATATGTATGTGCCCGCCGCCTTCTTCTCCAAGGTGCTGAAGGCCGACGTCACCGTAACCGGTGATCAGCTCGTGATTAAATAAAAACAGGCCTTTACAGGCGCCGGACTATCCCCCTTATATAACCCGTTTAAAGAAGCGTCTCCGCTCTTTAAGCGGGCTTTTTTTGCTGAACCCCACAAGTCTTCTTCCCTCAAATAAGCATGAAAAAAAGCCCCGCCACTCCCCCGAAGGAGAATGCCGGGACTTATGTCAGACCGGTTGATTCCGGAAAGATTCCAGACCGCTCTTAGTAAGCCAGTGCAAACAGGCCATGAATGTGAGACAGGTAACGGATGTTACTTGCTTCCTTCATGAGCGATGCAGGCAGGCCTTTCAGGCGGGTTTGGTTGCCGCCGATCGAACCGATTGCGTCCTTGCGGCCCAGACTTCCGAGTGTACCGGAGAATACAGGCGTGAAGACGTCCATCGGTGCGCCTTTCTGTGCTGCGAAGAGGTTGTAACCGACCACTTCGCCCATCTGCCAAGCCAGCTGTGCGGTTGGCGGATAAGGACGCTCGGCGCCGGCCGGGAAGACCACGGCGCAGTCGCCTGCAAGGAATACGTCCGGGTGGGACGTGGACTGCATGAACTCGTTGACCGTCGCGCGGCCGCGGTTCACTTCGATGCCGGAGTTAGCGACAACCGGAGTGCCTTGTACGCCGCCTGTCCAGACGAGCGTGCTGGTTTCGATTGTGCTTCCGTCTTTCAGAGAAACGACGGATTCCTGCATTTCGGTGATCGCAACGCCCGTCAGGAACGTAACGCCGCGCTTCTGCAGGCTTGTCGTAGCGCGCTCGATCAGTTCCGGATGGAAGCCCATCAGGATGGAAGGAGCCGCCTCTACGCAGTACAGGGAGATGTCGTTGAAATCGACGCCTTTGCTGCGGCACAGGCCAGGCAGCATGTCGGCGAGTTCGCCCACAAGCTCGATACCGGTCAGACCGCCGCCGCCGACTACGAATGTCGCGTCCGCTTTGTTTTTGGTCTGGCTGTAAGCTTCGATGCGTGCTTCCACGTGCTCGCGGATGCGGTTGGCGTCGTTAACCGATTTCAGCGTGAAGCTGTATTCCTGTAGGCCAGGAATGCCGAAGAACGCCGTTTCGCTGCCCAGGGCAACGACGAGCTTATCGTAATCGAACGATTTGCCGTTCGACAGGATGACGCGCTTGCTGTCCGCGGAAATCGTTTCGACCGTGCCGATTTCCAGGTTGATGTCTTTGCCGCGCAGGAGCTTTTCCAGAGGCAGGGCAACTGCTTTCTCATGCAGATTACCTACAGCCAGGCGGTGCAGCTCGGTAATGATTTGATGCGTAGGAAAACGGTTAACAACCGTAATCGTAGCTTCTTCCGCAGTCAAGTGTTGACGGGCTGTCAGTGCGCTGAGCAAGCCGCCGTAACCGCCACCTAAGATCAAAATATGCTTGGACATACTCATCCTCCATTCTTGTTTCAGCTTACCTTATGATTTAACGCTGTTGCTGCCGTTCGGCTTGAACATCCAAGAATGCCTGTACGAAACGGAATGTCTTTTGTACTTGCGGGTCCTTCAGCATTTTGAGAAGTCCGAACAGACCGATCGAGGAATGTTCCGCTTGAGCGCGGTCGCTTGCTTCGATTGCGGCGGCAGCTACGCCTTTGGCTTTCTCGGTGATCGGCTTAACAAACTCGTTCATACCGCCTTTGAGGTCGTCGATCAGAACTTGGTCGCTCGCAACGCTTTGAGCCAAATCGTAAGCTTTGGTAAGAATCGTAACCATTTCCGCCAATTTCGGCAGATTCTCCACGAGAACGGTTAAAGACTCCTGAACCTCTGGCTTCATCAACTGATCAAGGACATCCTGCGTTTCCCTTTTTTCGGTAGTGCTTGGGGTTTGATTGGATGTTTCTGACATAAGCTAACGTCCTCCTTTGCTTTGAAATAGAAGCCCGTTTATTTTTCGATCCCTGCCTAGCCATCGAGACGTCTTCTGTCTTCGCATAAGTTTCCCTATTCGTGATAAATGAACCCACGCGGCCTGATAAGATTGTAACATTTTTCACATAAAAGGAAGAAGGTTTTTCTTGGCTGCGAGTCCATTACTTGCAAGATCGGGAAAAATGTCGAACAGGTCGAAACGGAACCCTATGTACTCCTATTATACCTCCGTCTTGCTGACAAGAGAAAAACAATTTTTTACACATGTGAATAATTTGTGACAAAAATCACTTCTTTCTGCACCCCCGCTCCTTAAGCAGGTATACATGCTTGTTTATTCCAATAATTCCTCGGATTTTATTGCCAGAAGGGACAGGTCTTCGAGAAAGAATTTTATCAAAACCGGCCTCTGCCGGACCGCGAGAGGGTGATAGGTAAAAGCTGCGGGCAGGCCCCATACCGTAAGCCAGCCGCCCCTTCAGATGAAAAAACCACCCGCGTGAACTCAACGGATGGTCTCGGTTGCGGCAGCAAAAGCGGCAATCCTTCATTTTCTTGCCCGAGCTAGGCCTTCGGCCTTTTAAAAAGCTGGTTCATCACCTCGGAAAAAATAAGACCGGCGGCAATCGAACCGGAAATCATAAACGCTTTGGCGGCGAGCTGAACGGCAAGATTATAATCGTTTTCCACGAAAGAACGCATCGCGTCATAGGCCATGCCTCCCGGAACGAGGGGAATGATCCCCGCCACGCTGAAAACGATAATGGGGGTCTTGTAGAGACGGGCGAAAACCCGGGATATCACCGTCACGAAGAACGCCGCGGCCAAGGTGGCCACAATGGCATTGGTATCGCTCCGCACAAGAGCGACGTATACGAGCCAGCCCATCATCCCGACGAAACCGCACTGGATCAAGGTATTCCGGGGAACGTTAAAAATAATGCCGAAGGCGGCGGAGGCGATATAACTCGTCACGAGTTGTGCAATCATTGAGGGATTCCTCCGTTAATAAAATGAAAAGACGACCGCGATACCGGCTCCGATGGCAAACGCCGTCAAGAAAGCCTCCGCGCCCTTGGACAAGCCGGACACGAGATGGCCCGCCATCAAATCCCTCACGGCGTTCGTGATCAGCAGGCCCGGAACAAGCGGCATGACGGAGCCGATGATGATTTTGTCCAGCTCCTGTCCGAGCCCGGTCCATATAAACAGAGAGGCCAGCATGCCGATAATGAAGGAAGCCAGAAACTCGGCTACGAACTTGATCAGCACATACTGGTGAAAAATAAGGAACCCGATAAAACCCAGACCGCCTGTGACGACGGCCGGAAGAAAATCGGGCCACCCGCCGTTGAACATGATCGTAAAACAGCCGCTGGACACGGCCGCCGCCGCGATCTGGATAGCCACGGGGTAGGCCAGATTGGCCTTATCCACCTTGAGAAGCAGCCGGTGCGCTTCCTGAAGGTCAAGCTGTCCGTCGCTTATTTTGCGGGAGAGCCCGTTGACCAGCGTCACCTTGTGCAAATCGGTTGACCGCGTGGAGATCCGGACCAGCTTGGTCGGATCGCTGCCGTCCACGGAGAAGATAATGCCCGTCGGGGTCACGAAGCTGTGGGTATGATGAAGGCCGTAAGAGGCCGCGATGCGGGTCATCGTATCTTCCACCCGATACGTTTCCGCTCCGTTCTGGAGCATGATTTTTCCCGCCAGCAGGCATACATCTACGATTTTATAAGTCTGACCGGGACTGGACGCCTGTTCCATCGCGCACCTCTTCCTGTGGATGTAGATAAGATGCTGCCCTTCACTGCCGCCGTTTTCAATCCAGCAGCTCCGTCAGCCGGCTAAACTCGGATTCGCTCAGGTCTCTCCATTTTCCTTTGGGAAGTCCGTCCAGCTTGATATTCATGATGCGCACCCGCTGCAGCCGATGCACCTGATACCCGAATGCCTGGCACATACGCCGGATTTGCCGGTTCAGTCCCTGCGTCAGGATGATGCGGAAGGTATGGTCGTTGATGCGGGTCACCTTGCACGGTTTCGTCTTCGTCCCCAGAATGCGGACGCCCGTGGACATGCCCTGCACAAAGGAGTTCGTGATCGGCTGATTCACGGTGACGATATATTCTTTCTCGTGGTTATTTTCCGCGCGCAAAATTTTATTGACGATATCCCCGTCATTGGTCATGAGGATAAGGCCTTCCGAGTCTTTATCGAGCCGGCCGATCGGGAAGATTCTCTCCGGGTGCCGCACGAAATCGACGATATTGCCCGGAATATGGCGCTCCGTCGTGCACGTGATGCCAACCGGTTTATTCAACGCTATATAGACGGACTTCTTCTTGGTCCCCAGCGGCTTGCCGTCGATTCTCACATCGTCTCCCGGCTCGGCCGTACTGCCTAGTTCCGCCAGAGCCCCGTTAATGGTCACTCGCCCGGCTTGAACGAGCTCATCCGCTTTTCGTCGGGAGCAAATACCCGTTTCGCTAATAAATTTATTGATCCGCATGAAGCTGCTATCCCCTTCTTTTGCCTGTTAGGTTGTGAGTCCCCACCGATTTATATGCCTGTATTGTACCATAATCGGATGCAATTCGCGCCGCCGCTCTGTCACAAAAACGGCCCCTTCCCCGTCTTGAGGGCCTCACAACCAAACGGAGGATGAGAAAGAGGCGCGTTTTGGGTTGGAAAGAAGCTCGCGGCAACGGAAAAGCACGGAACTTCCAGGAATAGCGAGCTAAACTAAGGCTCCCGGAACCCGGCTAAAACCATCATCAGCAGGGCCGCAATCAAAGCCGCGGCAATCAGAAAGACGCTCCCCATTCCGGCAAATTTCAGAAAGCCTCGCTCCTCTTTCAGCATGCCTGCATAACCCAGCACAAGGCTTGCGCCGAGCGAACCGATGGCGGTATAAAAAAGCAGCCGAATGCCCGCCGACTCGCCTCCGGCAGGATTTTCCGAGATCAGGTAGCTCCCGACAAGCATCAGAACGCCCAGACTGCTTAACAGCGTAGAACCGGTTCCGAACTTTTTTTTCGATTCCATGGCAGCCTCCGTAATCATGAGATTTCTTCCTTATACTCCATTCATACGAAGCGGGTCATAGAAGTTTCCGGATTCGGGTTGAAAAATGGAGAAACGCCCGTCTCTTTTGAGGAGATCCGGGCGTTTTTATCTGCCGAATAAGAGCTTGCGTACAATTCAATAACGCGGGAACCGGGAGAGAATGCCTGGTAAAGCAGCGGTTCGATCTCAGAGGCATTCGCTCTACAATTTCATGCACCGATTATTCATACTGCGCTGCAGGGCTCCCGGTGCGCGGTACGGCGTTGCGCAGCGGTGTCCGCACACAGTAAGACGGCAGTCTGTTTACAGGCAGCTGCCGCTTGTTTTCACGGCTGTTCTTCCCCCACGAGGAAAGTCAGTTTTTTCCCCAGAACCGAGATACTCGCCGGGGTATGCACATAAATTTCCCCGTCCATGTCCGCCTGCATAGGCTGATCCGTGGTTAGCTTTAAGGAAGTGGTGCGGATGAACTCGAAGCTGCTCTTCTCGGAATCCCATTCCTCAAAATTTTTGATCTTGAACAGTTCCTTCAGCAGCGGCAGCCCGGCCTCGCGGATAATCGCCACATCCAGAACGCCGTCATACAGAGCATCGGGCGTCAGGGGCAGCGGCCTCGTACCGAGAAACCGGCCGTTGGCGACGAATAACATCACCGCTTCGCCGTCTGTCCGCCCACTGTCGTGCTCCAGGGTAAAGCGGAACGGATCTGCGGACGTTACCGTCTGGAGCGTGCTGATAAAATAACTCAGCTTGCCGATCGTCCCTTTCAGCTGCGGATTGATATTGACCGAGGCGTCGGTAATGAGGCCGATACCAAAGAAGTTCGAGAAGTACCGGTCGTTCGCCCGTCCGATATCTACCGGCTGTGTCTTCCCCCGCATAAGAGTCTCCGCGGCCCGATCCAGCTCCTGGGGAATATAGAGCGCCCGGGAGAAATCGTTGCATGTCCCGCCGGGAAGAATACCGACAACGGGCGGATCGGCCAGCGGTGCCAGCCCGTTCACGCATTCATGGACGGTCCCGTCGCCGCCCAGCACGAGGAGAAGATCCGTCTCTTCCCCCCGTTCCCGGCAGATCCGCTCCGCATCTCCGGGCTCTTCCGTCTGCACCAGCGTGAGCTCTCCAATTCCCGCCGCAAGCGGGCCGATGACCGCTCCTAGCCTGCTGCCCGTTTCCGCCTGACCGGCGCTGCCGTTATGAATCAGAATCGCTTTTCCGAACATGATCCCCGCCTCCTCCGCTTACGCCAATTTCCATCTCTAGCCTGTACTTACCCCGATCCAGAAATTCGGACCACCTTTTCTAAAAAAAGGAATCCGGGTTCGAGATCCCGTTTGCTCCTATCCCGCTATCCAGCCGCACGCTCTTCCTTGCGGACCGGCTTTTTCGAATTGACGAACCAGATGCCGATCAGTACGAAGACGATTCCCGTCACAGTGCCCGCCCTCAACGTCTCACCCAGGAAAAGAACGCCCGACAGAACGCCGATGACCGGTACCAGCAGCAGAGATACGGAAGCTTTGCCCGCCTCGGCGCGCGATAAAATATGAAACCACAGGACGAAAGCGAACGCGGAAGCGACAATCCCCGCAAAGCCGACATAAACCGCGGGCATAAGTCCCCAATGGCTCTCCCCGTGTTCAAAAACAGCCGAATACAGAAACAGCCCCGCCGCTCCCGCTACCATCTGCCAGGTCGTAAACTGGAGATTGTCGCAGTGGGCCAGCTTGCGCTTGATGATCACGTTGGAGACGGCCCAGGCAAGCCCTGACGACAAAGCCAGCAGCATGGCCCAGAAGCTTCCTCCGAGACGCACATCCAAAGCGAAGAACATCCCGATGATTCCCGCGATCAGCCCGATCGTTTTGCGGGTCGTAAGCTTTTCGCCCGGAATGAGAAAGTGCGCCATCAGCGTCAGCCAGAGCGGCATACTGTACGTCAGCACGGAGGTAAGCCCCGCGCTTATATCCTCCAGCGAAATCTGAATCGCCAGATTGAAATAGGCCGTCTGGAGAATTCCGCACAGGATAAACCATTTCAAATCTTTCCGTGACGGAAGCGGAACCTTCTTGAACAGACAGAACAGCAGCAGAGCGGCCGCCCCCACCCCGAAGCGGTACCCGGCGAACAACACCGGAGGAAATACGCCGTTAGCGAGCTTCATGATAACCCAGTTGTAACCCCAAATGAGGCATAAAAGTCCGATTAACCCGTTCAACTGCCAACACCTCTTTAATCGAATCACACCTTGCGGAGCTTTTCCGAAAATTTTCGCCCCGTGCACCTCCGCCTTTCCTTAACGAAAAAAAAGAGAAGATGCACCTTTCAGGCACCTTCTCTCATTCTATCATTTATCCAGAAAATTGGGAGAAATCCGTAAAATCTCATCAAATTTCTTTTCTTTGAAAATAACCCAGACCGGAGAGGAAGAAAACGACGAAGCCTCCCAGAATGACATAGATCAGCGTTTCGAAAGAAACATGAAGCCCTCCCAAGCTGGTTTCGCTCGCCGGAAGCATGGCCAGGAACGGCTGCGCCCACGGATAAAACGGACCATACGTCTCGGAATTGGCTACCAGAATGTTCGGCAGCGTGAAGATAACGTTGAGCGCGAGCGGAGCCGCAAAGCTCACCCAGGCGATGGATACCCAGAGCTGCAGAGCCGCCAGCGGCAAGGTAGCGAGCCAGCCTCCGAAGACGGGCCACAGCAGCTGACTCCAAGGGATGCTTGCTCCAAGCCCCTTGATGAAGCCCGCTCCGATCAAGCCGCCGAGGAACAGCAGCTGAGTGACGGCGAGCAGCCCGGTGACGAGCAGGAACTTGGCGATGAACAGGTGGGAGCGCGACACCGGCAGGGCAAGCACCTGCTTCCAGCCCCCGCCCGTATGCTCGTAGCGGCACACGTACGCCGCGAACACGCCGGTCAGCAGCGGGAGGAACAGCATCGCATGAATGAGGGCCATCGTGCTCAGCAGAAGCGTCCATGCGATCAAGGGTTCATTCGCCGGCACCGGCAGGGCCAGACCGGTCGCAAAAGCGAGCAGCGGGGAGATGAAAATCAGCAGCCAGATGTTCGTTTTGCGCAGCTTCAGCCATTCGGCACCCAGTATGTTAAAGAAAGCGGCCATCTCAGTTCACATCCTGTCTTGTAAAGTGAGTCAGCCCGATCAGGAACACGACGATACCCGTGCCGATTCCAAGCCATACGTTAAGCTCGGGCCGTCCGACCTCGTTCACGAGCAGCGGCCATTTCCACAGGAACCAGTCCGGCAGCCGGATGGAAAAGAGGCTCAGCACGGTTCCCAAAATTCCGGCCGTCAGCGGAATGGCCTGATTTCGGACCGCTACGGACAACCACAGCTGAACAGACAGGATCGGGATTCCGGCAAGAAGCGGGAACAGGCTGATGCGGATGACGTGCATAACGGGAACGTTCATTCCGAAGCCGAGCAGGAAGCCGAGCAGCACGGACCCCGCCGCCAGCAAGAGGCACGACACGAGCAGCAGGATGAATACGAGCAGCAGCTTCGACGTGAAGACGCTGAAGCGGGAAACCGGCAGGGCCAGCAGCTGCTTCCAGGAATTCCTCTGATGCTCGTAGCCCGCGATCATCGACGTCAGCAGCGTCATGCCGAGCAGCAGGGCCGGGGCCGCGAGAAACTGGATGTTTGAGAGCAGCGCGTACCAGAGATCATTCGCGTACTGCTTGGTCAGATAGTCGTAACGCAGGCCGAAGTTGACGGCCTGGAGGCCGACCACGCCCACGGGACCCAGCAGCACGAGGAACCATACGAGCGTCCGGCGGATTTTGAGGAAATCCGCGGCCAGTACTCTGCCGGTCATAAGCTGTCTCCCTCCCCTACCAGGTCCAGGAAGAAATCTTCCAGCGATTTCTTCTTCTCTTCCACCCGGTAGACGGAGTGCCCCGCCTGGACCAGGCCGGTTACAACCTGCGCGATCTTCTCATCGGGAGCTTCCTCGAGAAGAAGCGAAGACTCGTCGGCCACCGCGAAGCAGCCGGCCGAGGCGGCGGTACGCAGCGCCTGCTGCGGCGCGTCCACCGCAATGCGGATCTGGCCGCCCGCCTTTCTTCGAAGACTCTCGATCGTGTCTTCGAAGATCATCGAGCCGCCGCGGATAATGCCGACGCGGCTGGCCATCTGATCCACCTCGCTCAGCAGGTGGCTCGATACCAGAACCGTCACCCCGTACTGCTGCGGCATGCTCTTAATCAGCTCCCGGATCTCCAGGATGCCGGACGGGTCGAGCCCGTTCGTAGGCTCGTCGAGCACGAGCAGCTCCGGGCTGCCGAGCAGCGCGGCGGCGATGCCCAGACGCTGCTTCATGCCGAGCGAGTAGCCCTTCACCGGGCGCTTCGCTTCCTTCGTCAGGCGGACAATCGCCAGCACTTCGTCGATCCGTTGTTTCGGCACATCGAGAATGCGGCGGATAGCCTCCAGATTTTCGTAAGCGGTCAGATGACCGTAGTAGGAAGGGTACTCCACCAAAGAGCCGACCTTGCGCAGAATCGCCAGCTTTTCCTTGCGCAGATCTTTGCCGAACAGCTGCACCGTTCCTTTCGTCGGGCGGATCAAGCCGAGCAGCATCCGTATGGTTGTCGTTTTCCCGGCGCCGTTGGGCCCCAGAAAGCCGTAAATATCTCCTTTGCGAATTTGGAGATTCACGTTGTCCACGGCAGATCTCAGTTTGTATTGTTTGGACAACCCGAAGGTCTGAATAATCATTTCGTTCATGGAAAATCACCTCGCCCCTTATGTTAAAGAGCGAAGGTTAATCCCAGGGTGCGGCTTGTTTAAAATTCGTTTAAAATCACCGGTCGCGCGGGAACAAATAGATCGCCGTTCCTTCCCGCGAGCTGACGACATCCCAGCCCAGATGCATTTCTTTCACCATCAGCGCGACGATCGTGAGACCGATCCCCGCCCCCTTCTCCGCCGACGGAGCCTTCATGCCAGGGCCTTTGTCCTCAATCACGAGAGCAGTCCCGCCTTCCCTTTCCTCGGTGCGGAGGCCGATATATCCGCCGGACTTGGCGTGGCGGAGCACATTCTGGAACAGGTTGTCCAGAATCCGGTTCATCCACTGGGGATCGGCTTTCCAGTAGACGGGATGCTCCGGCACACCGACGTCCATAACCATGCCTTCCTCCTCGAATACCGGGTACCAGGCGGCGGCGGATGCCCGGACGAGCCGGGCCACGTCGATCTCGGTCCGCTGGAGCGGGTACTTTCCGGCGGAAAGCAGCGTATACGACAGCAGGTTGTCGATGAGCCGGTTGAGATCGTCGGACTTCGTCTCGATCAGAGCCAGCGAAGACTTGCCTGACGCGGAGATCGGCTCCTTCTGCAGCGAGTAGGCGTGGCTGCGGATAATCGTCAGCGGCGTGCGCAGATCGTGGGACAGGTTCGCGATCAGCTGCTTTCGGAGCCCTTCCTCTTTGCGTTCCCGCTGGCGGCTCGTCGTCAGCTCCTCGATCATCCGGTTGAAGGCCAGCTCCAGTTGTCCGATTTCGTCCTTCTTGCTGACGGCTATCGGATGGGGGATGTCCCGGCCGTCCGGCAGCCCCATCGCCTCCTCCAGATGAACGAGACGCTTGCGGATGCGGTAGAAAAACAGCCACGACGTGAACAGGAACAAGCCGAAGGCCAGCAGAACAATGCCGATGACATACCGGTCGCTGTAGATAGGCCGTTCCTCCTTCATCAGCACCCGCGGAATCTGCATCACCATAAATCCCTGAGACGCGTCTTCTCCCACGAAAGCGACCGTTGTATAAGGATCGCCGTCATAGCTTTTTTTCATAAAAGCGATCGTATCGGCCGCTTCCCATACGGTAGGAAGGTCCGATCGTTCAGGCAGGGTTAAGCGCGTTTTCCCGCTGCCGTCGACCCAGAACAGATCCGCCTTCGGATATTTCTCCTTCAGTTCCCGTATCCGCTTGTCGATTCCCTCATCTCCGGCGCCCTGCAGCTTCTTAGCCTCCCCGTGCCAGAACTTCTCGATGTCATTTCCCCTCGCATAGGGATTGGTCTTCCGGTTCTCTTCCTGGGTCTTGAACGAATGCGGCAAATAATACAGAACAGCGGCCATCGGAAAAATAACCGGCCAAATCAGCATCGCGAACACCACGATGCACAAATATTTTACGAGCAGCGAGTGACGCCACTTCATGCTCTCACCCGGTAACCGATGCCCCGGATCGTCTCCACGATTTCGGGCTGGCTGGGGTCGCGCTCAATCTTTTCGCGGAGATAGCGGATATGAACCATCAGCGTTTTGTCCCCGTCGATGTAAGGGTCTCCCCAGACCCCTTCGTACAGCTGCTCTTTTGTAAGAATCTGATTCGGATGACGCAGGAAATACATGAAAATCTGAAATTGTTTCCCCGTCAAAATAATTTCTTCTCCGGTCCGCGTGTCCACGATCCGGTTCTCCTCCATATTCACCTGCAAATGATGCAGCGTGAGCTCCGCCTGCGCCAGTTTACCCGTACGCCGCAGCAGCACTTCGACACGGGCCGCCAGCTCATCCGGATGAAACGGCTTCGTCACGTAATCGTCCGCGAATTGCAGACCCTGCAATTTATCGTCGATGGAGGTCCGCGCGGAGAGCATCAGAACGGGCGTATCCGGGTAATTCTTTTTCATCCGCTGCCCGATCGAAAAGCCGTCCAGACCAGGGAGCATCACGTCCAGGATGACCAGGTCGCTTTTCTCCCAGAATTCCGCCGCCTTCTCTCCGGATTTCAGCCAATTCACTTCGTAGCCCCGTTCAATCAAGTGGCTGTTGACCCATTTGCCGATTTCGGGATCGTCCTCAATGTACAAAATTTGTTTAACGGCCATGATACTAACTCCTTCCAGTCTCGCTACCGTTACTTTACAAAGACATTCGCCGGATTGTCAAAAGGGAACCGTTACTTCAAACCGCCTTTTAACGTATAACATGCTTATGAATATGCGGAGGGGACCGGTAGATAGGAAAATGCCGCACCCCGCCTGGTGATCGTTACTCTACCTGTCTGGATTCTGATCTGCGGCCATTAAACCGGCCGGAAAAGGAGGCCTTGCCATGAGGATGCCCAAGCGTTTCAAACACCTGTACACCTATCTGCATAAATGCTTCGGCAAAAGCCTCCGGTCTATACGCGGCTTGCCTTTTCGAAAGGGTGCGGTGATAGCGGGCACTTATAAAATCGTGGAAAAACTCGGAGCCGGCAGCTTCGGCGTCGCCTATCTGGCGCTGAAAACGGATAACGGACAGCAGGTGGTGCTGAAAAGGGTATCGCCCGTAAGAGGCGGCAAAAAGCGGGCGGAATACATCTTCGGGCAGGAAACCGCCATGCTCCGGCAGCTGCGGCATCCGGATATTCCGGCATTCTACAAGGCTTTCCGATGGAGGGGCGAGTTCTGCTTTGCGATGGAGTATGTACGTGGAAGCTCGCTGGATGTGCTGCTTTTCCGTGAGGACAGGGCTTTCTCCGAGAAGGAGGCTTTACTGCTTGTCCGGGGGCTGCTGGAGCTTGCCGGGATGCTTCACGGACAGGGAGTCGTCCACCGAGACATTTCAATCGCCAACGTGCTTTTGGATGGGGACACGGTGAAGCTGATCGACTTCGGGCTCGCCCGGGCCCTAAGTTCCGGCGGCAGCGCTTCGGACAGCCCTGCCGGAGAACATCTTCCCCGCTGGGACGCGGATGTGGACGACGACGATCCCTCGGAGAAAAAATTCCGGCGGGCCGTTCATGTGACCGGCGATTTTTACGCGGCCGGTCATCTGCTCTTATTTTTGCTGTACAGCACCTATTCTACGGAAGACGAAAGCGCGGCCAAAGGCGCCGGACTGAGCTGGGAAAAGGAGCTGCTTCTGCATCCCGGAACGAAAAAACTGCTCCGCCGGTTGCTTTTGACGGAACAGCCTTATGAACGAGCGAGCGAGATACAAAACGATATCGATGGAATTCTGGCGGAACTTGAAGGATGAGGGTCAGCTGCTGTAGGAGCTGGAAGAGCGTTTTTTCTTGTAGTGATTGTGACCGTAGTGATTGTGCCCGTTGTAGTTCTTGTGAGAATGTCTGTGGAAATCGTCACTACTGCTGTGGGAGCGGTAGTGGGAACCTTTGTGCTTGTCGGCACCAAGAAGTTTAGTCAGCAATTTTTTTAGCATGGCCATACCTCCTTTTGGGTGTACTATACGGCGAAGGCAAGGAGAACGTTTCAGATTGAGCAGGATATCTCCCCGGGTCAGTTCTTACCCGAAAAGTCGGGGATAGCGAACCTCCCCCCTTCGTTAGCATGCAAAAAAAGAAGGAGGAATCTGGTCCCTCCTTCTTTTCGTTCATTTTCCCAACCGGTCCGCGCTTACCGTGCCGCGCGGCGCCTTACCACTTGGACGATCCCGAGGATCGTCCTCCGGAAGAGCCGCCGCCCCAACTCGAGCTGCCGGAGGAACGCCCTCCGCTTCCGCCCCAGCTCGAGCCCCCCGAGGAGTTGCCGCCGCCCCCGGGCCCGCCGGGGCCTCTGCGGCGAAGCTGCTCCTCATGCATCCGGCGCTGATAGTCCCGGTCCATCTGCTCCAGCAGCTGCTGGCCGGACGAGATGCGCTGCATCGCTTCCGCGAAAAGCCCCCGGGCGATAAGCCGCCGGCTTTCCTCCATCAGCGTCTCGTAGCCGGAGGAATAGGGCGACAGGCTTATGCTGCCGCCGTACCGGGCATGCCGGCTCCGGTACTCTCCTTCGAGCTGCCTGATCGTGCGCAGCGTCTCTTCTTTCTCCCGCAGCAGCTGCTGCACACGCTCCGCGGCCTGCCCGGCCTGAACGGCCAGCCCCCGCCGGCGCTCTTCCAGCACGTCCACGTCGAGCACCGGTGCCTGCGCCAGCTCCTCCAGCTGGGCCAGCCTGCTTTCGCCGTCGCCGATCATCGCGGACAGCTCCGGTGATTCCACCTGCAGCTCCCCGAAAGCGGAAGCCGCCTGCCGCAGCCGGCTTCGTTCTTCGTCCAGCGCATGCCGGACGGTCCGGACCCGCGCGTCCAAGCTGTCGTGATACCCGAGAATCCGCGTGCGGAGCTCCCGGATCTCGGTCATCAGCGCTTGGGCCTCCGTACCGGCCTCCCGGGCCGAGCGGTACTCCTGGACGTCCGGAGCGAGTCCGGACCGGATCTCCGTCAGCCGCCGGCCAAGCTCTTCGCGCGCCCGCGTCATGCGGGTGTAGTCGGCCTGCTGCTCCCGCCGGTGCGTTTCCGCGTAATCGCGGGCGACTTTAAGGGATTCCTCCGGATAGACGCGGTCGAATGAGCCGAGGTCCCCCGTCAGCTCCTCGATCTCATGAGCCGTCTTCCGCGCAGACTCCCGGTCGGCAATCATCGCCTCCACCAGGCTGCGGGCGGCCCCCACGCTCTCCTCTATGGCGGCCGCGCTCCGGCCGCCCTCTTCGGTATCGCCCGCTTCCAGCAGCGTACCGAGACGGGCAGTCTCCTCCCTTGCCTGCTCAAGCAGAGCATATGGGTCGCCATCGGTAAGCAGCAGACTTTCCCGCCGCGCTTTTTCCCTGAGTTCTTGTTCCATGGCTTGAATCCCCGGTAAAAATCCGGGCTGCCGCGCCTCCAGCGCTTCGAAGTCCTTAACCGACTTCTTGATGAAATCCAGCTCCTTCAGAGCGGCTTCGACCGACGTTGCGGCCTGTATAAAATCGAATTCGTCCAGCTCGTCGGCCTTGGCGTAAGCCGTCTTGGCCTGTTCCGCATGCTTCCTCAGGGCAGTCAGCGGGTAACCTGTCCGGCGGGCAAGCGCTTCGACAACTTCCTCCGCTTCGGCGATGCCGGTCTTGGCCCGGTTCACGGATTTTCTGACTTCCGTGGATTGCTTTTCGATCTCCGCGAGCTGCGTCCTGGACGGCTCCAGCTTTTTGACAAATTCCTGCACGGATTGGAGAAGGTTTCTCGTCTCGGCCTCTCCCTTGGCGTTAAGGAGAAAAGGAATTTTCTGAGCCGCCAGGCGTCCCCTCAGCTCTTCGGCTTCTCCCTGCAGCCGCACTACCGCATTCTCCAGCTCGGCGGCTTTTTGTTTTGTTTCCCCTTGCAAAAATTGTTTCTCCAGGTCCTGAAAAACTTCCGAAAACAGCATTCCGTTCAGCACCGGCTGCGTCCCGTCGAGCAGCTGTTTCGCTTCCGCCAGCCGTTTCCGGGCCGCGGCTCTTCTTTTGTACTGCCAGAAAGCCCAAATTCCCGCTCCAATCACGGCGAGCCCCAGCACAACCAGAATAATCGAGGCCATGCTGCCCGAAGAGTCACCGGCTCCCGATGCTCCCGCTCCGGCAAGCGAGTTCACGTAACCGCTGACCGCCAGAATACCTTCTCCAATCTTGCCTTCTCCGGCAGCAGGCACAAACTTAAGATCGACAATCCCCTTCGCATCCTTCGCCTTGCTTCGCGAAACGGCCGCGGACAGCTGCTCGTTCTCATAAACCAGATGGACAAAATTCGGCTGAGTCGTGATGACCAGCATCAGCTGATTCCGGTTCAGCCCCCATTGATCGTAAGCTTCATTCGCGAGGCGCTCTCCCTCGCTTTCGGTTAAGCCTTTGGCGGTAAGCACAAACAATTCGTAATCTTTGTTCTTCAGTCCGCTTTCCACCTGACGGGCCTGGGTTTGCGTAAGCAAACCGACGGGATCGGTAACGATTCCGTTATTCCGGGGCACCGCCGCGGCAAACACAGCCGTACAGGTAAGAAATGTCAGGAGTAGGGCGAGCCCTATCACACGGATTCTCTTCATTTTGTTCCCCTTTCGCTCCAATGACCTTTTACATGCTCTTTACCCGAAAATACCGGTTTCGCTTCTTTTCCGTTTTAAACGCCTCTGACGTCAATCTTCCCTTCATTCCCGGGGAAAAAGCTCTCTGGCCGTTTGAATAAATAAATGTACCGCCAGCGATGCTTCTTTCAAAGAAGGCACGGCTACGGATATATCCCGGCAGACGCGAGGCTCCAGGTCGAGCGTAACGAGCCCCGGAGGCAGGGAGGATAAGGACAAGCGGGACAAGATAGCGAGTCCCAGCCCTTCCCGGATCATATTCAGCACCGTCGCGACGTTGGACGCCGCAAAAGCCAACCGGAGATCCGCGCCCGACTTCTGAAACAAATCGATAATCGGGGCTTCGTACCCTCCTCTGCACAAAATCATCGGTTCTCCGCTCAAATCGGAGATTGTAAGAGAACTTCGGCTCCCCAGCACGTGGTTCTCCGGAAGAACAGCCACCATCTTGTCTCTAAAAAGAGGAACGATCTCCATATCCGCATCGGGAAAAATAACGAGGCCCACGTCGATAAACCGCGTCGACAGCCACTCCTTCACTTCGGCAATCGTGCCTTCATGAAGCACCAGCTGGAGATTCGGATATTTCTGCTTGAACGTGCTCATGATCTTCGGCAAAAAATGAGCGGCGGCGGTAGGAAACGCGCCGATGCGGACGGTTCCGACCTCCAGCCCTTTCTCCGCCGCGATTTCCTGCTCGATGTTCTCGACGCGCTGCAAAATCTCGCGCATTTGGATGAGCACCCTTTTCCCGATATGCGTCAGGGTAATGCCGTTCTTCCGGTCCCGGATCATTAAATGGATGCCGAGATCAGCCTCAAGACTGGAGATGGCGTGGCTCACGGCAGGCTGCGTCATGTTGAGCTCCAAGCCCGCTTTGGTGAAGCTTCCCGTCTCCGCTATCTTCACAAAAACCTGAAATTGAGTAATGGTCATAACCTTTCACTTATGCTCCTCATAAAAATTATTCATTTTATTTATCTTATAGCCCATCGTATCATAAGAAAGCAGTTCTAACCAAGGAGTGATTTAGATGGAACGTTCTTCCCGTAAACGAACGGCTTTCCTGCTCGCGTTTCTGGTCTTGATGTGGGGGATCAACTGGCCTCTGACCAAGCACGCGCTCATTTATACACCGCCCCTGCTATTCGCGGGTATTCGTACATTGATCGGCGGCTTCCTGCTGCTGTTCGTCGCAATTCCGAGATACAAGAAGCTCAACTTCAAGCAAACGTGGCACATTTATTTGATTTCCGCCGTGCTGAACATCATTTTGTTCTACGGATTGCAGACCGTCGGACTCGGTTACCTGCCTTCGGGGCTGTTCTCCGCTATCGTTTTCTTCCAGCCGGTGCTGCTTGGAATCCTCTCCTGGCTGTGGCTGGGCGAATCCATGTACGGGCTGAAAATGTTCGGCCTGCTCCTCGGTTTCGCCGGGGTGGCGACCATTACTTCGGCCGGACTGAGCGGGCATATCTCCTTTATCGGCATTCTGCTGGCGCTCGGATCTGCGGTAAGCTGGGCTTTCGGTACCGTTTTTATGAAAAAAACAGGCGACCGCGTCGACTCCATCTGGATGGTCACGCTGCAGCTGCTGATGGGCGGAGTCGTCCTGACGGGCACAGGCCTCTCCACAGAAAGCGTCTCGGACATCGCATGGACCGGCCCTTTCATCTTCAGCCTGCTCTTCATTTCGGTATTCGTCATTGCGATGGGGTGGCTGGCTTTCTTCACGCTGGTCGGTTCGGGCGAAGCGAGTAAAGTCGCCTCGTTCACCTTCCTGATTCCGCTGATCTCCATTACCGTCAGCGCTATTTTCATGAACGAAGCGATTACGATCAACTTGCTGGCGGGACTGATCCTCATCGTGGTCAGCATCGTGCTCGTGAACGTGCCGCCCCGGTCTTTTCTTGCCGCCAAGGCAAAAAAGTCCAAAGATATCCCCCCTTGCGCGAGTCTGGGTCAGGCAAGGGACTTTAAATAACGGTTCGGAAACAAGAAAAACCGGCGGAGGGCTGAGCCTCCGCCGGTTTCTTTTTTTGATATACGCCTATCCGTTAATCCTGCATGCCTTGCGAGCCGCGATTATTTAACGGGAATTACGTTGATCAGCGCGTCGAGAAGTGCGCCCGATTTATCCATGCTGTATTCCCAGAACATCGCTCCGCCCAATCCCTGATCCTGTACAAACTGGGCTTTCGCCTTTATGGATTCAGGATCGTCGTAGGAAAGCCATGTGCTGCCGTTAAAGAGGTACGGTGCCTTGGCAGCATCGTCCCAGTAACGGACGTAGCCGTTAGCCGCGTTATATTTCTCCAAAATTTCGTTGTAGGTCGGAGTATTGCCGCTGCCTGTTGCAGCCTGTCCCAGACCGTTGTTGGCAGTCGACTGCACATCGGTCCAGAGATGGCTGTAGAAAGCGATGCCGACGACTATTTTGTTAGCCGGCACTTTCGCGTCTATGAACCGTTTAACCACGGTTTCCATGCTGAGTCCCGGTCCGTAAACGTTCGTGTGATGCTCCGTCTTCTGAACCCATCCGCCTGAGTAATCATAGGTCATGATGTTGAAATTATCCAGGTACTTGGAAATTTCAGCGGCTTCGAGAGCTTTCAGATGACTTGGTCCGGCGCCTGCCGCCATGGACAATTCATAATACTTGTTGTCGGCAAGCCCCAGCTGATTCAGTTTGTCCCGGAGCATTTGCAGGAACAGGGTGTAGTTATGCTTGTCTTCCGGTCTTGCTTTCATTACGCCGTCCGCGCTGATCGTCGGATATTCCCAGTCGATATCCACGCCGTCCAGCTTGTACTTCTTGATGTAGTCGATAATGCTGTTCGAGAAGGTGTCGCGGGCTTCGTTAGTCAGAACCGCATCCGAGAAGCCGTCCGCTCCCCAGCCGCCTACGGCAAACAGCACTTTAAGGTTCGGATTCTGTGCTTTCAGGCTGTGAATGTACTGGTAGTTCTGGTCGTCCTTTTGCTCCGGACGTGTGATGATTTTGTTGTCTTTTACCAGCGTAAAGGAGTAGTTCAGGTGCGTCAGTTTGTTGGCGTAAACCGAATTCGTGACGGACCAGTCTTCCCAGCCCGCGATGTAGGCGATCACTTTCTTTCTAGGGTCTACTTTGAACTTCACGGTCGTAGAAGCCGTTTTCCCGCTTTTGCCGTGAACAGCCGTGACCACCAGGGTATAGTCGCCTGCTTCTGTAATCCCTGTTCCTTTGATGTATTCCTCTCCGTTCAGCGTAGCGACACCCACCGTACCCGGGGCATCCGTCCAGTTCGGCAGTACGCCTGTCGTGTAGGTCTGTCCGTCCGTTACGTTGGCAATCTGCGGTGCGGCAGGCACGGAAGTCGTGTCCGGCGTGTAAGGGTTGCCTTTCAGACCGTTAACGAGCGCATCCAGCAGGGCGCCCGTTTCGTCCTGGCTGTACTCCCAGAACATAGCGCCGCCGAGCTTCTCTTTCAGCGTATAAGCCGCTTTCTCAGCCATGGACTCAGGATCGTCGAACGAGATGAAGATTCCTGTCTGAGCGTTATACAGGTATGGAGCTTTAGAATCCTGATCCCAATAACGGGTATATCCGTTGGCTTCGCTGTAAGTCGCGAGAGTTACGCTGTAGGTCGGGGTTGCGCCGGTGCCTACGGCCTTTTGTCCGAGTCCGTTGTTGGCGGAGGATTCCACGTTCGTCCACAAGTGGCTGTAGAACGCGGCGCCGATGACGATTTTGTTTGCAGGTACACCGTTCTTCTTATAAAGCTGCACGGATTGATCGACACTGTTGTTGCCGGATCCGTAAAGATTGGTATGGTGCTCCGTTTTCGGAACCCATCCGCCCGACAAATCATAGGTCATCAGGTTCATATTATCCAGCAGCGGAGTAATTTTATCGATTTCAACGCCCTTCAGATAACCGCTTCCCGCACCGACCGCGATGGTCAGCTCGTAATAGCGATTGGTCTCAAGACCCAGCGCGTTCAGCTTATCGCGCATTAATTGCAGCAGGGAAGTAAAGTTCTGTTTATCCTCCGGCCGTGCCTTCATTACGCCGTCGGCGCTTTGCGTCGGATATTCCCAGTCCAGATCGACGCCGTCCAGGTTGTATTTCTTCACATAGTCGATGATGCTGTCGGTAAATGTTTGACGGGAAGCTTCTGTTAATGCCGCGTCCGAGAAACCGTCCGCCCCCCATCCCCCTACGGAGATAAGAGTTTTAAGATCGGCGTTCTGAGCTTTCAGACTGTGCAGATACGCGTAATTCGCATCATCGTTCTGCACTTCGATCGGCACGATCTTGTTGTCTTTGACATGCGTAAACGCATAGTTGATGTGCGTCAGTTTGGATGCGTCCACCGGTTTCGCTTCGGACCAGTTTTTCCAGCCGCCCACGTAAGCGATCACCTTCGTTTGCGGGTCAACTTTGAACTTCACGGTCGTGGAAGCCGTTTTGCCGCTTTTGCCGTGAGCTGCGGTAACGACGAGCGTGTACTCGCCCGCTTCCGTAATTCCGGTTCCCTTGGTGTAGGCGGCTCCGTTCAGCGTAGCGCCGCTTGCGGTACCCGCCGCATCCTTCCAGTTGGGCAGTACGCCTGTCTTGTAAGTTTGTCCTTCGCTTACGCCTGTAACTGCAGGTGCCGCCGGAACCGTTGTCGTATCAGGGTTCAGTGTCTTTCCTTGAACACCTTTCACCAGTGCGTCCAGCAAAGCTCCCGTCTGATCTTGGCTGTATTCCCAGAACATCGCACCGCCGAGTTTCTGGTTCAGCACATAGCCCCCTTTTTCGTGGAGGGATTGTGGGTCGTCATAAGAAAGGAATACTTTCGTTTGCTCGCTATACAAGTAAGGTGCTTTGGCCTCATTATCCCAATAGCGCTTGTAGCCGCCAGCTTCATTATAATTCGAAATGATTTCATTGTAGGTCGGTGTCGCACCGTTACCGACCGCCTTTTGACCCAAAATTTTACCGCCTACCGCTTCTACATCCGTCCACAGGTGGCCATAAAAGGCGCCGCCGATTACGATTTTGCTTGCCGGAACTTTATTGGCCAGATACAGCTTAACGGATGCATCTACGCTCAGATTACCGGCATACAAATTCGTATGGTGCTCCGTATTTTGGACCCACTGACCGGCAAAGTCATAGGTCATCAAATTAATATTGTCGAGCAGCGGGGTAATCTTCTCGATTTCAACCCCGTCGAGGTATTTTTGCGTAGCGCCGACAGCAATCGTCAGCTCATAATATTTGCCGTCCTGGCTTCCCAGAGCATTCAGCTTCTCACGAATCGTTTGCAGCATCAACGTGAAATTCTGTTTATCCTCCGGCCGCGCCTTCATAACACCGTCAGCGCTTTGTGTTGGATACTCCCAATCCAGGTCGACCCCGTCCAGCTTGTACTTCTTGACGTACTCGATGATGCTGTCCGCAAATGTGTTGCGCGCGCTTTCCGTTAATGCCGCATCCGAGAAACCGTCCGCTCCCCAGCCGCCGACGGAAGGAAGAATTTTCAACTTCGGATTGTCTTTCTTCAAGCTTTGCAGATAGGCATAGTTGGCATCGTCGTTCTGTGCCGGTAGGGAGACGATTTTATTGTCTTTCACATGCGTGAACGCATAGTTGATGTGCGTCAGCTTGGCCGCGTCGATCGGGTTGGAGGCCGACCAGTTTTTCCAGCCGGGCACATACGCGATGACTTTCTTGGCCGTTTCCGTGGAACCGCCGCCGGAGCTGCCGCCAGAACCGCCCCAGCCGCCGCCGATCGGCAATCCGATTATGATGGAGCCTTTCTGCGGGCCATCCACTTTGACGGGAGCTTTCTCGAAGGAGGAGCCTTTTCCGCCTTCGTTTACCGTCACGCTTTCGACCGAGCCGTAGCCGGTAATTTTGGCCAGGGCATTCAGCACGAGAGACACAATGCTGGCGTCATTGCCAACGGCCAGTGTCGTGTCGCTTCCGTCCACGGTTACTTTGCCGATGGAGCCTTTGGAAATCTCGATTTTAATGCCAGAAGCCAGCACATGAAGGGAATTAAACGCGCCGATCAGCTGTGCCGTAGAACCGGCAGGCAGTTCTTTCGGAAAGATCACGTCGATAAAACCGGCTCCCGTCAGAGAACTTTCCTCTAATTTAACGGAAGACTGGACTATCGTTTGCTGAACGGAGGTGTTTCCTTGAGCCACAAGGCGGACCACGCCGGTTTCCTTGTGGACAATCACCTTCACCAGGATCGTATCTACGAGGTGGATGGAATTTTCTCCGCCGCCGTTGACCGTAACGGTTCCCGCTACTTTCACGTTCTTCAAGGTAACATCCCCGTTTCCGATGCCTTTACCCAGAAGGAGATTGCCTTGAATGACGGTGTTTTGCAGGGTAACGCCCGAAACATTTACGGCAACGTCCCCGTTAACCGTTTCGGTTCCCGATGCAGGTCCGAACGTGCCGGCCTTGTCATAGGAAACGGTTTGTAGCGATGGCGCGCGGCCCAGCAGAACGACCGTTTCTGCGCGGGTCAGCTTGCCTGCGGGACGGAAAGTGCCGTCTTCGTAGCCTTCGATGACTCCCTTGGCTACCATGGCGCTTACCGCGCCTTTGCTCCAATCGGCAATCGACGCCGCGTCTTTGATGTTCTTCAGCGCGTCTTCGGAAGCCTCGCCCAGCTTGAGCAGCTTGGAAAGCATGACCGCGGACTCCTGTCTGCTCACCGGCTGGTCCGGACGGATGCTTCCGTCGCTGTAGCCGTCCACGTACCCGGCTGCCACCGCTTTGCTGATTTGTTCATACTGCCACTGCTCCGCCGTAACGTCCGTGAATTGGATCGGAGCGGAAGCCGTTAATTTATAGTACCGGTTAATAAGCGCCATAAGCTCTGCGCGCGTAATGGCATTGTCCGGCTGAAGAGAACCGTCCGAGTAGCCCTGAATCAGGCCTTTATCGTGCCATTCGCCAAGCTCTTTCTCTGCCCAATGCCCCTTGATATCGGCCGGTTGGGCGCTTGCTTGTCCCGAAACAACAGTCAGATAAGTTGAAAAGACCATGCTTGTACATAAAAGTAAAACAAGCCATCTCCAAACAAAAGATTGCTTAAGCGCTTTCATACTACACCCCAATTTCATCAAATTTATACAATGCCATTCCAAAGAGGAATCCTTCTCACCTCCAGTGCGTTCTCTTCGCAGGCACTGCTTCTAAATTCAGCCGCTTGGCTTGAACTTAAAACAAACTCGTGAAGCCTTATAAAGCTCATCAGAAAACTTGGTAAACGGTTACATAAAGCCGATGAAAGACAAATACGTGCTACTGCACGGAGACAGGAAAGGACCTAACGACGTAAAATGAGTGCTTCTTGAATCATGAATTATGAATGACGACAAGCTGAAAGTGGGGGAAAACTGAGGGTAAAATGTGGAAGTTATTATGTAAGTTACTAATAATTATAATGGTTTTACAAAAGGTTAACAGGGATGTTTTTATCCACTGGAAGGGGATAATTCTCTATCTAGCTATTAAATTCACTGATTTTTTATACATATTAACGATAATAAAAATGCCAATTATCAAACAAAAACCGCCGAGGGAAAAAATCCCCCGGCGGCTCTTCCGGATAGCTTAACGCAAGGATGCGAACGCCGTCCGATTACTTCGTAATTCCGTTGTAGATCACTTGCGCCGCTTCCGCACGTGTCGCTTTCGCACGCGGTGCGAATACGCCATCGGCACGGCCGGTCATCAGGCCCTTCTCGGCCGCTGTTTCCACAGCCGTTTTGGCCCAAGCGCTGATTTCCCCGCCATCCGTAAAGATAGCTTTAGGCGTACCTGTAGTGCCTTGAAGCTGCGCGTACATGCGGGTAATCATAACCGCCATCTCTTCACGCGTAATCTTCTGATCCGGCGCGAAGGTATCTGCGGAGTTGCCTTCCACGATGCCCTTCTCGGATGCGGCGGCAACGGCTTCCGCATACCAGCTTCCGGCCGGAACGTCCTTGAACGCGGACGGCTTGGAAGAAACGAGCTTCATTTGCTTCACGATCATGTTCACGAACTGGGCGCGGGTTACATCCTGCTCCGGCTCGAAACGGTTGTCGGCTATGCCGTCAATGATTTGCTTGCCGGAAAGCTCCTGGATGACTTTATAAGCCCAGTGCGCCTGCGGAACATCCGCGAACGACTTCAGGTTCACGATACGGCCGTCGAGAGACGCCGTGATTTTGCCGCCTTTGAACGTTTTCGTGATGTAGTTGTAGAACACATCGAGATCGATCAGGCCGGCTTGAGAGTTTTTACCTTCAACCAGCACTTTATAGTTGTCTCCGCCCGCAGCCATGAAGTTATTCACGGTTACGGTGTACTCGGCGGCATCCTCAATCGGAGTGCCGTCCGCCTTCGTCAGCTTCACGATGCGCTCGGCTGCCGGTTTGCTAAAGTCGGCCGTGTACTTCAGACCGGAAATTTGCAGCGTTTTGGTATCTGCGGAACCGTCCGATTTCTTGCCCCACTGCTGCTGCAGAAGCGTTTTGACCTGTGCGCCTGTCAGCGTCATTTTAACCAGCGTATTGCCGAACGGCTGAATTTTAGCGAGATCGGAGAATTTGATATCTCCTTTAGGCAGGTCGGCACGGATACCGCCCGGGTTCATGAAAGCGAAGTCCGTGTTCATACCGTCACGCATAGCGTCCGCAATCAGGTTGCCCAGCGGAGCTTCTTCGTTGTAGGCGTTGTTTCGGGAAATCACGGAGTCGGTCGTTCCGACAGGCTGCTTCAGAACCGGATATTTGTCCAGATATTTGTTGATCAGAGCGACCGTATCCGCGTCAGGTGTTACGCCTTCCTGTTTCACGTCTACGATTTCCGCCGTTTTCTTCACGATATCGCCGGTAGCCGGATCGATTTCGAGGTCAACGTCGGCAAAAGCGGTGCCGTAGGAATACGCTTGAACGATCAGCTTGTTGTCTACGACCGTATTGACTTTGGCATGGTTGTCACCGGCGAAAATAACGTCGACTTCATCGTCGATCGCGTTAGCCAGATCAATCGCCTCGCCGGAAGCCACGTTGTCTTTCACGCTTGCCGGATCGTGCGCCAGAACGACGATAGCTTTTACGCCTTTGGCTTTCAGCTCTTGTACGGCTTTGTTGACGACAGGAGCCTGCTCAACGAATTTAACGCCTTTCAGGCCGTCCGGAGATACTTTGGACGGAGTGGAGTTCGTAGCCACGCCGATAAATCCGATTTTCTGGCCGCCCACTTCTTTGATGACATAAGAAGGCAGGATGTTCTCGCCCGTTTTCTCGTCCACCACGTTGGCGTTCACGTACGGGAAGTTCAATTTATCGAAGGTCACGTCTTTGTTCTTCGTATCGGTGCCGCCGTTGATCTGAGCGAGCATAGCGCCTACGCCCTGGTCAAACTCGTGGTTGCCCAGCGTACCTACGTCGAATTTCAGCATGTTCATGAATTCCAGGGTCGGTTTGTCGCGCTCCATCGAGGAAACCGGCGCGGTCGCGCCTACGGAATCACCTGCATGAACAAGCAGTGTGTTCGGGTTCGTTTTCTTTCTTTCTTTCAAGTAAGTCGCCAGGTAAGGGGCGCTGCCCACTTTGCCGGACGCGGTTTCAGTCGTCGTATCGAGCTGACCGTGGAAATCGTTGATGCCCAGCAGCTGGACTTTTACGTTCTTGTTGTCCGGCTGAGGCTGGCCTTTTCCGCTCAGATCGATGGAGTAGACGCTGAAGCCTTTGTCCGTCGTTGCGCCCGTGCTCTTGATATGCGGGTTCTCCGGCAGATACGTAACCGCGCTCGGGGAGCTGGTGAACGTGACTTTCACATTGCCGGCAACCGGTGCGATGGACCAGTTTTTGTCCGCGGCCGGGTTGATCGTTTTCTGTTCGGAAATGTAATCCATCAGAGCCTGACGGTTCTCGTCGGCGGAATCTACGATCAGCTCCGCGTTCTTGAGGCCAGGGAAGTTGCCGCCGCCGCTTGCGCGGTAGTTGTTCGTGACCACGATGAACTCCTGGTTCGGGTCGATCGGCTTGCCGTTGAACTGAAGATTCACGATCCGGCTGGAGGAAGCGTCGTTAACGGCTCCGTCCACTTTGTATTTCGCCGGTTTGGTCACGTCCACCTGGTAAGTCACTCCGTCGATCACGTCGAAGTTAAACACCTGGAAGGAAGAGTTCAGCAGCTGCTGCTCGTCCGTTTTGGCCGGGTCGATCTGGTTGAACATGCCCGCGGACATTTCCAGCCATTCTTTCACGCCGGAGCCTTTGACTTTGACGGCTTTCAGCGTGTTGTCGTACAGATAGAGATCGCTCGCGCTCTTGATCGCGATAGGACCTTTGGCGATATCCGTGTACTCCGACGGGCCGTTGCGTCCGGCTTTGAACGGAGCGCCCACGGAGAGAATCGGAAGATCTTTATACTGCGGCAGAGTCGTCGAAATATACTTGCTCACATATTCCTTCTGAGCATTCGTGACGATTTGGACCGAAGGGTCGTCCTGCACCAGCGCGAAATAGCTGTGAATCGGAGCGGTCGTTTCGCCGATCGGCTGGTTCGCGTATTTTTTCGTGCCTTCGTGCTCGGCCGCAACCGCTTGTACGATAGCCGGATCGGTATCCACAAGCGCTTTTTTCGTCGTGCTGTCATAGATATACCGAGTCGAGGACTGGGAGTTGGAAACTTTCCACTTGCCGCCCTCCTGCACGAGCTTCAGGTCGATCAGACCCAGGTTCGAACCGCCGTAGCCGGATTGCACGGCCGCAACGCCGTTGATCGTGCCTTTCGCGTTATCTACGCCGGCAACCGGGTTTCCGTTCGCGTCTTTAAACAGCGCGTCAAGCTTCTTTACGTCAGGTGTAGGGAACACCTTGTGGGAGTGCGAGAACGTAATCGCGTCGATGCCTGGCACCTTGCTGAGAGGCAGAACCGCGTTCTCGGCGAGCTGATCATTCGCAGCGGCCGTGCCGTCAAAACCGGAGTGCGCCATCGCGATCACGATGTCCGCGCCTTTGGCTCTCATTTCAGGCACGAATTTCTTGGCGGTCGCGACGATATCTTTGGCCACGACTTTGCCGGCAAGGTTCACTTTATCCCACTCCATGATTTGCGGAGTTACAAGTCCGATTACGCCGATTTTGATTTTCTGGTCGTTGCCGTTCTCGTCTTTGAACGTCTTGTCCATAATCAGATAAGGCGTGAATTTGTTGACGTCGTTGTCCGGATTGTTATCTTTGTCGTCTATGTAGACGTTCGCGTTAATGTATGGGAATTTGGCCCCTTTGATCGATTTGTCTAGAAAATCAAGGCCGTAATTGAATTCATGATTGCCGAAGGTAGCCGCATCGTAATCCAGAAGATTCATAGCTTTATATACAGGATGGATAGCGCCGGATTCTTTGAGCTGGTTAATCTGGGCCACGTACGTTCCCAGCGGAGTGCCTTGGATCAAGTCTCCGTTGTCGACCAGGAAAGTGTTGGGGTTTTCTTTACGCGCTTCCTTGATCAGCGTGGCGGTTTTGGCCAAACCTACGCTTGCCGCGGCAGCGTCTTTGTAATAATCGTAGTCTACAAGATTCGTATGCAAATCCGTCGTTTCCATGATACGAAGATTAACGGTTGGGGAAGCGGATGTTTGCGCTTGCACAATGCCTCCTAAAGACTGGGATGAAATGATGCCGAATGCTAGAGAAGCGGTCGCGAGCTGCTTCATTCTTTTGAACTTCCTGGATCCCATTACGAGAATTCCACCTTCCTGTAAATAGTTACTTACCGATTTTAGCAGGTTCGGAATTAACCGTGTGTAAAATATTTAATAAATTTATTGAAAACGCTTAAAATGGTTCTTAAGTCCTGTATTTAACCGACGGTCAATCCCGTCAGCAGCCTATTTAAAACACCCAGGTTTAGACAGGACGTCCACTTGGGTAACCATTCCTTAGACCAAAAGAGATGAGCGACCCTTTGCTACAAAAGGCCCATAGTCGATTAGGAGGAAAAGGAATGACAAGGAATCATACGATGATGCAGTTTTTCGAGTGGCACGTCCCCGCGGACGGCTCTCACTGGAAACGGCTTAAGGAGCTGGCTCCCGAGCTGAAAAAGAAAGGGTTCGACTCCGTCTGGATTCCCCCAGTTACCAAGGGACAGTCCGACCAGGATACGGGCTACGGCGTGTACGACCTGTACGATCTGGGCGAATTCGACCAGAAAGGAACGGTCCGGACCAAGTACGGAACGAAGGAAGAACTGCTGGAAGCCATCAAAGCGTGTCAGGACAACGAGATTTGCGTATACGTGGATCTCGTGATGAATCATAAAGCGGGTGCGGACGAGAAAGAACTGTTCAAGGTGGTCCAAGTGAACGACCAGAACCGCAACGAGGTGATTTCCGAGCCTTTCGATATCGAAGGCTGGACGAAATTCACTTTTCCGGGACGGGGCGACAAATACTCCGCTTTCAAATGGGATTTCGGGCATTTTAACGGCACCGATTACGATGCCAAGGAAGATAAAACCGGCATTTTCCGCATCCTTGGGGAGAATAAGAGCTGGAACGACAATGTGGACGACGAATTCGGCAACTACGACTATCTCATGTTCGCCAACATCGACTACAGCCATCCCGGCGTGAGAAAAGAGATGATCACCTGGGGCAAATGGCTTGTCGACACTTTGCAGTGCGACGGGTACCGGCTGGATGCCATCAAGCATATCAATCACGATTTCATCCGGGAATTCGCAAGCGAAATGATCAAGGAACGCGGGGAAAACTTCTACATCGTGGGAGAGTTCTGGAACCCCGAGGTGGCGGCCTGCCGCGAATTTCTCGATAAAGTCGATTACAAAATCGACCTGTTCGACGTCGCCCTCCATTACAAGCTCCATGCCGCCTCGCAGGCCGGCAAAGATTTTGACCTTACGACCGTGTTCGAGGACACGCTCGTTCAAACCCATCCGCTGCACGCCGTCACCTTCGTAGACAATCACGACTCCCAGCCGAACGAATCGCTGGAATCGTGGATCGAAGACTGGTTCAAGCAGAGCGCGTACGCCCTTGTCCTGCTCCGCAAGGACGGGTACCCGTGTGTCTTCTACGGGGATTACTTCGGCATAGGCGGAGAGGAGCCGGCGGAGGGCAAGGCGGCGGCCATCGATCCGCTGCTCTATGCCCGCCAGCGCAAAGCCTACGGCGAGCAGGAGGACTACTTCGATCATCCGAACACGATCGGCTGGGTCCGCCGCGGCGATGCCGAGATCGAGGGCTCCGGCTGTGCGGTCGTCATCTCCAACGGCGAGGACGGCGAGAAGCGCATGTTCGTCGGCGAAGAACGAGCCGGCCAGGTGTGGCTCGATATGACCGGCACGCGGGAAGATGAAATCACCATCGGCGAGGACGGTTTTGCCGACTTCCCGGTGAACGGGGGAAGCGTGTCCGTCTGGGCGCAGCCGGACGAGGGCTGATGCGACGCGCGGGCACCGGACGAAAAAAGATTTATAAATTAAAGGACATAACGGATTAGTCATCTAATCCGTTATGTCCTTTGTTATTCAACTCACGCATCCGATTCAAAATTCATCGTATTCGCAACAAAATCTTTTAATATCCTTATTGGCCAATTTAAAAAAGTGTTTTGAGATGCTTCCAATATTGACCTAATATCCTCTTAATTAATCTTAGTTTATTTAACTTTTAGCAGCTTTACTTTTTTTGTGGGGAACCGCTTAGCCGGCAGTCTGCCCGATCCGGTTCGCTCTTCCTCCCGCTAATTCGACATGTTTCCCGTGGAACATTTTACCGTCATTTCCTCAGAGCTGCCTTTAACCGGTCAGGGGCATGGCGCTGAACGGCCCTGGCGATGCCCTCGCTTCGGTCCATACGGCTGCCGAACCAAAAAATCCCGTGCCCCTCGGTACAAAGAGGGACACGGGATTCACCGTCCGCCGCGGGGGCGGGCAAGCATGGACGGCTAAGGCCGGCTTCCCGGCTTCGCCGCCTTGAGCCCGGAAGGCTCTCCGCCGCTTTCGCCGGGTTCGTCCGCTTCCACGAGGTGCTTGAGCACGGAGAGCCGGTTCTCCCAGAACCGCTCGTAGTACGCCAGCCACCGCTTCAGCTCCAGCAAAGGCTCCGGCTGAAGCCGGTACCGCTTCTCGCGGCCGACTTTCCGCTCCTGGACAAGGCCCGCATCGGCGAGAATGCGCAGATGCTTCGAAACGGCCGTCCGGCTCATCGGAAAGTGGCCGCTGATCGCGTTGACGGGCATCTCCTGCCCGGCAAGCAGATTCAGGACCTTGCGGCGGGTCGGGTCCGCAATGGCCTGAAATACGTCCTGATTCGGTTCGGCCGCGCCCATATCAGGCCTCGACTTGCTTGCGGAGCGCCTCGACCAGCCCTACCCAGCCGCCGGACATCCGCTCGCGGACTTCCGCATGAGACTGTCCGAATTCGGTCACCTTCTCCGGGTCCCATCCCGCGTGAATCAGGGTGAATTCGGTTTTACCGTCCAGGTCGGCCAGCTCGAACGTCAGCGTCCAGTCTTTGCCCCACCGGAAGGAAAGCCGGTTCGGCGGGTCCAGCTCGGTCACCTTGCAGGGAGACTTCCCGAAGGGCCCCGCTTCAAGATGGAATTCATATCCGAGTTCGGGCTGAAAATCATTGGGCATAAACCATGCGGCAATTCCTTCGGACGTCGCCACGGCGTTCCATACCTTCTGGATCGGGGCATTGAAAAGCTGAGTCTGGCGGATATCCGGCAGAGTATTCGGCGTGTTAGTCATCTATAGTTCCTCCTGTATGCAGGTGCTTATTTTTTGGATTTTACCAGATCCGAACGGCGAAAACGCAAAGCCGACCACTTGTCGTCGACGGCCACATTGCTGACGGGCCGGTATTCCGTGTTATTTTGTACCTTCGCGGCTAAAGTATCCCGGTTAATGTCCGTCTTGACCTTGGAGCTCTGCTTGGGGTACGTGATCCAGAAAACGGCGTCCTCCCGGAGCATGGGGATCACCTTCGATACCCATTCGTCTACCTCCTGCCCGTGATTCACAAACAGCTGGAGAAATGCAGCCTTATCCTCCTCCCGGTCGGCAGCCTCCGTTTCGATGCCGAGACGGTACCCTTCAGGCGCATTCAGGACGAGGGCCGGTCCTTCTTTATAACGAAGTTTTTTGAGCAATTCTTCTGACATGGATGGATTCCCTCCGTTAATTTAGGAAACGTTTTGGTTACCTATTAGATTATAGGAAACCTTACGGTTGCATGTCAAGGTAAAGAAAAACGCCGGCTGGTGCGCCGGCGTCTCCGTTTTATCGGATGGCGATATAAACCTGGACGACACAGTTCTCGGGGTCAAACCCGCGTCCGTCGTACACCTCGAAGTCTCCCGTGTAAGTCCGCTGTTCCGCAGCGTTTTGGAAATACGCCCAGATTTCGTGCCACAGCTGCGGCACCACGTCTTTCACCGGGCCTTTGCGCGTTTCGAAAATCATGTATCGGGCTGCGGGAACATCCGCAAACTGAAGACCGGAAAATGCGCTGCCGGTCGTTTCTTCACTGATTTCATGTCCAAGGAGCGCCGTATATTCTCCCGACGCGTCGCTTTCGTAATCCGTGTACAATCCGTAAATCAGATGAGGGTTCTCAATGCCCGGCCTGGACGCAATATCGCTGCCGAAAAACTGCTGCCAGAGCTGCGGCAGCTTTCCTTCCGGTCCCGCCTCCGCGGCGTTCGTGGTTCGGACACTCACGCCCGCCAGTCGCAAGGATGGTTTGTTTGCAAAAACGGATTTCATATTCATAGGTTCATTCTCCTCTTTTCCCTGTTTAAGAGCAGTGTAGCCGGGAAAAGTGGACAGCTGTATGTCCTAGTTCTCATAGCGGAGCAAAATTTTGCGGGCCCGCTCCCGGATTTCGCCGGCCAGGCTGGACGGATGCTCGATCTTGAGGCTGTCACCGAAGCTCAGCAGCATCCCGTAAAACCACTCGTCCAGCGCAAAAACCCCTTGGACGCACAGGCTTCCGTCCGGCAGCAGACTCACCAGACCGGGTGGAAAAGCATCTCCCACGCGGTGCCGCACCTCCGGACGAAAGTGCAGCGTCATCTCCACTTCCTTGTGAGCGAGCCACTGCCGGTTCCAGCCGTAACCCTCCAGAGGAGGAACTTCACGAGGCTCCGAAGCTTGGGAAAGGACGGTCAAATCCGCGATCCGGGAGAGCCGGAAGACGCGGAACTCTTTTCTCATCGTGCAGTAAGCGTGCAGGTACCAGACGGAACCCTTCAGGATCAGGGCGGCGGGTTCAACGACTCTTTCGGTCTCGGTCCCGTTCGTGTTGACATAGGCGATAGCCGCCCGCCGGCTTTCCTCAATCGCATGCTTCAAGAGAGAGACTTTGTTTTTCGCCGCCTCCCCCTGCCCCCACGGATGAAAATCGAAAACGATCTCGTCCTTGCGCCGCTCCCAGTCCGCGGTATCCGTCCGTAAAAGCAGTCCCTGCACCTTTTCCGCCAGATTAGCGTAGGTCTGATCGTCGAGAGCCGTGCTTACTCCTTTGACGGCCGCAAGCAGGGACGAAATCTCTTTGAGGGAGACGAGCTGCCTGGCCAGCGTATACGGCTCCATAATTTCAAATCCGCCGGACACGCCCTGGTGGGCGACAACCGGAATTCCCGCCCGGCTGAGCGTCTCCATGTCGCGGTAGATCGTTTTCGTCGTCACTTCGAACCGTTCGGCCAGCTCCTTGGCGCTTATCCGCCCCCGGTTGAGCATCAGCACCGTCATCGCAAGCAGTCGGTCTATCTTCACTAAGGTCATCCTTTCCGGAATTGCGCCGTACGCTGCCCCATTCTATTTGTTGTGCTTAAAGAGGGTAATACAATCATTGTATTCTACAATGCCGGAGAAGGAAAAGACGCTGCGCTTACGTGTAAGACGGCGTTCTCGTCAGCCGGAGAATAGGGCGCCCGGCAAGAACTGTCTCCGGCGGACAGACCCCCTCCCAGACAAGCAAAAAAGCCGCTGCGCTTCCCGGAGGAAACGTAACGGCTTTCCGTTTTAAAGTTTAGCCGCTTCAGGAACAGGTCCGCTTCGTTTCAGCCTATTCCAGATTGGCATGGCGCCCGAACATCGTCTCGGACGTATACCCCTTCTTCTCCATCAGCCGGAGAATAATCGCATCGCAGAACAACAGCAGCGTCTGCTCGAAAAGGGAACCCATCGGCTGAATCGTCGGATACGGGTTGTCCGACTTGTCTTTCGGCGAGCCCGGGAGCTTAACCGCGATATCCGACACCCGGCCGAGAGCCGATTCCGGATAAATCGTGATGGCGGCGACGGAAGCGCCCAGATTTTTCGCTTTCTCCGCCATCGAGACGAGGCTCTTCGTCTCGCCTGAACCCGAGCCGACGATGAACACATCGTCCTTGGTCAGATTCGGGGTGACGGTTTCGCCGACGACGTATGCGTCGAAACCGAGGTGCATCATGCGCATGGCAAAAGCTTTCATCATCAGTCCGGAGCGGCCCGCTCCGGCCGCGAAAATTTTGCCGGCATTCAGAATGGCATCCGCCAGTTCCTCCGCTTCGCGGCTCACGACAGCTTCGGCTGTACGGTGGAGCTCCTCCCGGATCTCCGCCAAATATTGAGTCGTCTGCATAAGAGGTTACCCCTGCTTGATCAGCTGCTGCATTTCGGCCGCGGCCGCTTTGCGGTCGTCCTGTCCGGTAATGCCCCCGCCCACGATAACGAGATCCGGCTGCGCCTTAATCACTTCCGGCAGTGTGCTGAGCTTGATGCCGCCGGCGATTGCCGTTTTTGCCCGCTTAACGGCCCGTTTGATCGTTTGAAGATCTTCGAACGAATTTTTACCGACAGCCTGCAGATCATATCCGGTATGAACGCAGATGTAATCGACACCAAACGCATCGACTTCTTTCGCGCGTTCTTCCAGGTTTTTCACGCTGATCATATCGACCAGAACTTTTTTGTTCTGCTTTCTTGCTTCCTCAACGGCCCCTTTGATGCTCATATCTTCCGCCGCGCCCAGAATCGTAATGATGTCGGCGCCCGCTTCGGATGCTTTCATGACCTCATAGCCCGCCGCGTCCATGATTTTGAGATCGGCAAGAACTTTCAGATTAGGGAAAGCCTGTTTCATTTCCTTGACGGCTCTTAAGCCTTCATTGATGATAACCGGTGTTCCGATCTCAACGATATCGATGTAAGGTTCCAATTCTTTAACCAGCTCAATCCCTTCCGGGATGTTTACGAGATCCAGCGCCAATTGCAATTCCATGTATGATTCCTCCTAGGATGTCAGTTAGAACTTGTTGATTGCCATGCGCTTATTCTAGGTCTTCGGCAGCGGAAAAGAAAGTACGCACTATTAGGGAACGTAGTAACCAAAAGGATACTAATGCGCAGCAAAACCCGCCATGATTCGTTTCCGCGGAACGCAAAAAAAGCCCCTCCGAAGAGGAGCCGTCCGCCGTCAATAGGCTGATCCGCCGTATAAATCGTTCGGGACAGTTGAAAAATCGGATTTCCGACGCGCTCGTTCCAGTCCGGCATCGGCGGCCTAAACCGAATAAGAGTCAAGACTCGGTCGCTTCGGTATGCGGCGGCCCGGCCGGAGCCGTGTGCATCTTCTTCTGATGATTCGCTCCCCACTCCGACATCACGTTCAATACTTGCTTGATGGTCAGCCCGTAGGGTGTGAGTGAATACTCCACTTTGGGCGGAACCTGTTTGTACACCTTGCGGTGAATAATCTCGTCCTGTTCGAGCTCACGCAGCTGCTGGGTAAGCATTTTCTGGGTAATGTCCGGCATTTCCCGCTTTAACTCCCCGAAACGGTGTGTGCCTTCCGTCAAATGACAGAGAATGACCGGCTTCCATTTGCCCCCGACTACTTTCAGCGTCAATTCCACAGACTGTTTAAAAAGCTGATCTCCCATTGGCCTGGCTCCTTTAGTATCCTTAAAGCACCTATATCACTTAAAAGTAGGTACTTGCATCGGGTTATATGCTCTTTCATAATAACAGGTACAGTCGGTTTATTCTTTAACAATTTCATTTTCTCCATCCCGATCCGGAAACCGGGCAGCAGAAATAGATGACTTTCGCAAAAACCGGATATCGACGTTAACCCCTACCTTGGACCAAAGGCGGGGTTTCCTTATCCGGCCCGATAAGATCACTCGTTCCGACACCATTTAAACAGGAGGCTGATTCCTATGGCTGACACCAACCAACCGGCAAAAAGCATCACCCGTATCCCGCTCTCCATTCTGGATCTGGCCCCGGTCGTCCTCGGGGCAACACCGGCGGATTCGTTAAAAAATACACTCGACCTTGCCCAGCACGCCGAACAGTGGGGGTATCACCGCTACTGGCTGGCCGAGCACCACAATATGCCGGGCATCGCAAGCTCGGCGACCTCGATCGTGATCGGCCACGTCGCCGGCGGTACGAAGAAAATCCGCGTCGGTTCGGGCGGCATCATGCTGCCGAACCACGCGCCTCTGATCATCGCCGAGCAGTTCGGCACGCTGGAGTCGCTCTATCCGGGCCGCATCGACATGGGCCTCGGACGGGCGCCCGGCTCCGACCAGCTGACGGCCCGGGCTTTGCGCCGCGGTCCCGAGAGCGACGGCCAGCACTTCCCGCAGCAGCTCGAAGAGCTGCGGGGCTATTTGAACCCCGGACCCGGCGCTTCCCCGGGCCGTGTAAGAGCCGTGCCCGGCGAAGGGCTGAACATCCCGGTCTGGCTACTCGGTTCCAGCGGCTTTAGCGCGCAGCTGGCCGGCCAGCTCGGCCTTCCGTTCGCCTTCGCCAGCCACTTCGCGCCGGATTACCTGATCGCGGCGCTGGAGCTGTACCGCAGCTCCTTCCGCCCGTCCGAGGCGCTGAAGGAGCCTTATGTCATGATCGGCGTCAACGTCTTCGCCGCCGATACCGAGGAGGAGGCGCGCAGGCTGGCGACCTCCCACGAGCAGCAGTTCCTGAAGCTCATCCGCGGACAGACCGGCCTGCTCAATCCGCCGGTGGACAACATGGATGAGCTGTGGAGCCCGCACGAGAAAGCCATCGTCCGGAAGCAGCTCAGCATCACGGCCGCCGGAACGAAAGAAACCGTGCGGGAGAGACTAGACTACCTGCTGTCGGAGACGCAGGCGGACGAGCTCATCGTCACCTCGCAGATCTACGATCACGGGGCGCGTCTGCGCTCCTATGAGCTTCTGGCCGAGGCGGCCGGGGAACAATAAACCGGCCATCCCCAGCTTTGTGCGCCGCATAGGCACCGACTAACGCACCCGGTCGGCACTTTTTCGGGCTGCCGGTCAAACAATACCCGCCGCTTGCGGCGTTACGCAGCTGCATCACCCAAACCGCTGTGCCCTTTCCGGGCCGGCGGTTTTTTTTCACGTGGAACAAGGATAATCCGCTTGTCTCTCTCATATTAATTAACATTTGTTTCCTTTTAACCAAAAAAGGGTAAAAATCCAGATGGCCTGTACACCATACTTTCATTCTTATGAGGGAGGCTTTTTTATGGCGGTTAAAGAACAGCTGTTCATTCATGAAATTACCGGTTTTAGAACGAAGGACGAGTTCTGGAATCCCTATCCCTGGTACAAGAAGATGCGTGAAGAATCACCGGTATTTTACGACGAGCGGCAGGATACGTGGAATGTCTTTCTTTATGACCATGCCAAGCAAGTTCTGAGCGACTACAAACTTTTTCCCAGCAAAAGAGACCGGAGCCTGATTCCGGTTCCCCTTAGCGACAATAAGGTGAATCTGATTTTTTCCGATCCGCCGGATCACCGCAAACGCAGAGGGCTTCTCTCCAAAGCCTTTACTCCACACAGTCTGGAAGACTGGAAACCGCGGATTCAGAACATCGTGAACGAGCTTGTAGCCAACGTGGCGGAGAAGAGATCGGTCGATCTTGTTAAAGAGCTGGCTGTTCCTCTGCCCGTCACGGTCATCGCCGACCTGCTGGGAGTGCCTTCGAAAGATTGGCGGCAGATTAAAAACTGGTCGGACATTTTGTTCATGCCCCACGATTTTCAGCGTATCGAGGAGATGCAGGCCGCCAAAGCCCGCGCCAGCAAAGAGTTCGTCGAATATCTGCTTCCCATTGTCGGGCAAAAACGCACGCAGCTCCAAGACGATATCATCTCGGATCTGATTCTTGCGGAATACGAAGGGGCCTCTTTCACGGACGCCGAGGTCGCTCAAACCGCGATGGGCCTGCTCGGCGCCGGGAACGAGACCACGACCACGCTGCTGACGAACATGTTCTACAGCCTGGCCAAAGACCAGCCCGGTGCTTACGGGCAGCTGCGCGAAGACCGCAGTCTGGTGCCGCAGGCGGTTGAAGAAACGCTGCGCTACCGGTTTGCGGCTTCTCTGGACCGGAGAATCGGGGAAGACACGGACGTATTCGGTCCGAAGATGAAGAAGGACCAGTTGATCATCGCCTGGGTTTCGTCCGCCAACCGGGACGAGAACCGGTTTCCGGACGGCGAGTCGTTCGACGTGCGGCGTAAGGACATCAAGCACCTTACGTTCGGCAGCGGCCAGCATTTCTGCCTGGGGGCTCCGCTCGCAAGGATGGAAGCGGTAAAGGCGCTGGAAACATTCGTGGAACGGTTCTCGGATTACTCGATACCGGACGACTTCCGGCCGCAGGACCATTTGCCTCCGAACAACCATAATCTGAATTCGCTGCCTGTCGTTGTCGAAGAGTAAGCAGCCGGAGGGACGGCGACTTGTCCGGCTTGCGTAAATGGTGGGAGTGATAGGCTCCTTACAGCTTTTCAGCTTTGTATACCGCCCGCCCTTCTTGCCCGCCCGGTGTGCCGCTCTTATTGCTCTCGCCCTGAAGTTCTGGTAAAATATGCTTATCTTATAAAGAACGGAGGGTTATGTGTGGGAACAGTTAATTTCGATCGACTTTACGCAGCTAACTAAATAGCGCTTAAAGGCCCTGCCCTGTGCAGGGTGATCGGGATTGGTCTGCCTGCTTCATAACCCAATTAGCCATAGGCTAAAGAGGGCGGGACTTCTCCGCCCTCTTTTTCTATGCCCTCCGCCTAATGCAAGCCCGTCATGGCTTGCATTAGGCCCCCTTCGATGCTCCGGTAACGGAACGGCTTATCCGCCGCATGTTTCTTGCCCTCGCATCGTTCGTTCGCTGAACGCTTTCACTGCAAGACCCGCTTCTGCCTCCCGGTATTTTGACCGGGTGGAGCGGAAGTCTCCTGCGGCGTGACAAGCTGTTCTATAGCGAGGGGGAATTTACGCATACACGCGCATGGACATGCGGGGCACTCGCATTCCTTTCCGGTCACCCGAACACAGGCAGCGCCTGTGTTTTTATTTTTTTATATGAATCGGAGGGTGTATAACATGAGTGAACGAATGATACGCGTCAAAGATATGGAATTGTGCACGGAAAGTTTCGGCAATCCCGCACACCCGGCAGTCCTGCTCATTATGGGGGCAACGGCTTCCATGCTCTGGTGGGAAGAAGATTTCTGCAGGCTGCTGGCTGAGAAAGGCTTCTTAGTGATCCGCTACGATAACCGCGACACCGGGCGCTCCGTAAGCTATGAACCCGGCCAGCCCGGGTATACGTTCGAGGACATGGCGGACGATGCCATCGCCGTTCTGGACGCCTACGAGGTGGAAAAAGCCCATTTCGCGGGTATGTCCATGGGAGGCATGCTCATCCAGATCATTGCCCTCAGGCATCCTCATCGCGTACAGGGCATCTCGCTTCTGAGCACGATGTATTTCGGTCCGGGATGGGAAGAACTGCCCCCGATGGAAGCGAAAGTGGAGCTTTCTTCAATTCCATGGGAGAGATGGACGGGTCCGATCCGCAAACGCTCCTTCGGAACGCCGTTGACAAATGGCGCATCCTTGCCGGGTCCAAGCATCTGTTTGACGAGGAAAGGGTAACCGCCCTGGCCGAGAGAGACATTGCGAGGGCCCTTCACTACGCGAGCTCTTTCAATCACAGCTATGTGACAGGCGGAGAAGCCTATCTGGGCCGGAGTGCCGAGATCCAGGCGCCCACCCTTGTGATTCACGGGACAGAAGACCCCATCATCCCTTACGGACACGGAAAAGCGCTGAGCGACTCCATTCCGGGCGCGGAGCTGTTAACGCTCCAGGGTACCGGGCACGAGCTTCCGCGAGCCGACTGGCCGGCCATTATCGGCGGTATCGCCAAGTATGCCGCTTTGTAGCATTTAACGCCAAAAAAGCCTTCGGAGCCGCTTCTCCAAGCGGTTCCGAAGGCTTTCTTTTGCAATGCGGTCTCCTAGACGCGGGAACACGGTTCGTCCCACCGGCACCTCGGCTCCTTCTCACCGCTGGCGCATCGCATCTCTGCGGAGAACCCGCTCTTACGGCTGCAAGTCGATCGGCAGATCCTGATTCACGATCACTTCCGCGTTGGAGCGGACAAGCGAGAGCCCGTAGCTGTCTTTTTTCTCCGCCAGCAGGTACACGTTGAACGAGGAGCTTTGCTCGTTGTCCTCCAATTTTCCGTAGCCGGGAATACCCAAGCCTTCGCGGATAGACTCCTCCTGCCGCATAAACTCGTCATACTCATCAACCGACTTCTCCGGCAGTTTTTCCCCGATAAAGCGGGTTTCTTTTTCCAACTTTTTGTCCAGTGTGCCTTTTCTGACTTTCAGTTGAAGGTAGCCCTCTTTGTGGTACTCCGCACCCTCTATGACGATATCCTGATTTTTGAAAGTAACTGTTTTCGGGAACTTCTCGTTCATAGAGAGCTTAAATGCCACTTCGGGCTTCTGCTCCGTCACCGTGACTTTGCCGATGTGCAGAACCAATTTCCGCACGTCCTTGTCGAAGAACACCGAGGTGGAGAACGGAAGCTGCAGGTAGCCGTCCTTCAGCACAAGTCCCGGACCGGAGGGATCGTAGGGGTACACGCTGCCCTTATCGTCTTTGAGATAAGGCGCTCCCTCTTCATCCTCCCTCGGGAAATCGTATCCCCAGCCTTCACGGCCTTTAAGAATAACATTCATGGTGGTCGGCTGAATGGTGAGTTTATCCACTTTCAGCTCCTTCCAATCCCTATCTTTCACGGCTGCGGCTATTTCCGGCCGGAACACTTTGTTGTGCAAAATTTTACTGGAATCGAAGGGAACCCCGATTTTCCCGATTTCGTCTATATCCGTTTTACGGAGCGCCGGGTCGGACGTATGTTTTTGCACAGTGAATTGAAGCTCGCTGCCGTAATCAAGAAGCCCTCCTGCCGAATCTTCCCCAGGCGAAAGCTGAAACTTGTACGTCTCCTGCCGAACCGGCTTGTTTCCTTCCGTCGTAACGGAGGCGGATGTCCTCGAACCTCCGGCAGGCAAATCGCGGGGAGTTACCCAAATATCCATGTTCCGGTCTTCGTCGGATACATCGAACTCATCGGTGCGGACGAACACTTTGTAGATCAGCTCTTCTTCCGTCAAATAAATATCGCCGATCGTAATCGTCGTGCCTCCGAACTGCTTCGTCACGGGCTCGATAGGCGAATAGCCGTTGTCGATCGCGTTCTGGACGCCGTCCTTCTTCCGCACATCCGTTAGCCAGTCCACCGCGATCTGGAAACCGGGTACTCCTTTGACGAAGGAAGCGAACGCGGGGGACATTTTCACGCCGAAGGAGAAAACAAGCACCAGCACCGCAGCCGCGGCGCTTCCCGCAGCGACACGCCGGTATCGGCGGGGCCTTACGGAAGGAACCTGCCCGGGGGCGGGCGTGTGCTCCAGCTCCCCGGCGTCGAATTTTTCCGGCAGCTCGCCCGCAAACTGATAGAGCGATTCGGGCACGGCGATATTGTCAAACGACTTGTCCAAAGCCTGCTTCAAACCATGATCGCTCTTCATATCATTATCTCCTTTGTTTGCGGTCTCGTAAGATGGAGATCCCGGCTGAGCTTCAAACGGGCATGATAAAGTCTGGATTTCACCGTTCCCGCCTTCAATCCCAGCATTTCGGCGATTTCTTCGATACTCAGCTCCTGAAAGTAATACAGCACGATGACCATCCGCTGCTGGAGCTTTAGAGCCAGAACCGCTTCGATCACCCGCTGCGAATTTTCCTTGCGGAGCAAGTCTTCCAGAGGGGATGAACCCTGATCGGGGATCATCAGGTCGTCAATGTCCAGGCTTTGCCTGTAATTTTGTTCTTTCCGGGCGACATCGATCGAGCGGTTGGCTACCACCCGGCTGAACCATCCTTGAAAACGCCGGATCTCCCTGCCGCTCATAATCGTCGAATACGCTTCTATCAATGTATTTTGTACGGCCTCTTCCGCCAGCTGTTTAGAGCCCAGAATGGCTAAAGCGGACCGGTATGACTTCGCGATCAGGGGATTGACCAAGGCACGGAATGCGTCCTTGTCTCCCTGCCGGATGGCTTCCAGCTGCTGCTGCTCGGTTTCCAGTTCCATGCTGACACTCCTTCCACACTCTCTCTATCTACTGGCGTAAGAAGTCCGGCTGCGGTTCAAAAAAAGCTCAAAAAACTTTTTTCAGCATGCTCCACAAGGCGTCTGCCGTTATATAAGGCTCTCCGGCGTTTATTCGGCGGACAATCTCGCTGCCCGGCTGATTAATCCCGTCCTCAATCGAGAAAAAGAGCTCGATCCCCGCCCGCCGGCCCTCTACCGCGACAGCGTCCGTATAAGCCCCGTAAGGGAAGGCCAGCAGACGGCGGTGCTTGCCCGTTTCGTCATCCAGTCTCTTTTCCAGAAAAGCGATGTCGCTTCGAATCCTTTTCCGATATTCTCCGTCAATCTCGTTACGCTTCTTCTGCTCCAAGAACATCCGGGCGGTGAGCGCCGGGGTCATCAGGTCCGTTTCATCTTCCGGAATTTTCCGGTGAAGATCGTAGGTGTGATTATAGATGCCCATGCCCGCTTCTTTCAGCTCGCGGATCTGATTCCAGTTCAAATGCGGATCGGCGTTGGGATTAAACAGGTCCGAGGAAATTCCAACGATAAAATTGGAAGCCGTCACGCCGTGTTTTTTCAAAATCGGCAGCGCCTCGGTATAGAAGGATTCGTACCCGTCGTCGAAGGTCAGAACAACGGCATTGGGCGGCAATTTCCCGCCTTCCCGCATAAACTGTACAAACTGTTCCATCGGAACGATATGAAATCCCCGGTCCCTCAGCATCTCCATATGCTCCTCAAATTGCTCGGGAGTTACGGTTGAAGGCAGATCCTTACGGTTACCGGCCGTTTTGCGGATATCATGGTACAGCAGAACGATGGCTTTATTTTCGTAATAAACCGGCCCTGCCGCATTCTCCCGTCCATTCGGGTCCCATCCAAGCGTAAAAATCAGAAGAACCCCGAAAAAAATGCCGCAGGCTGCCAAAACTATATTTTTCATTCCTATGCTAACCTCTCATACTCCGTATTAAGCGCGCTACACTATAGTCGCAAGCGAACGGCTCCGGGTTCAAATCCGATGAATACAGCACAAAAAAATCCCTCCTGACGGCGCGTATGCAACCTTCCGGTCAGCACCATGTCTTAAGAAGGGACTCATCGGATCTATTCGTTTATCGATCTCGCCGTTTGTTCGCGGGCGGGCAGTTTCTTCCGGCTCTATTATAGCAGGTTTAGCGGACAGGAAGCCTTTTGAATCACTTCTTTTCCCAGTCCGCGAGAGAATGATTCAGTTTCTCCAATGTTTCTTCCAGCCGGGAAAGCTCCCCTTCGGGCCAGCTCCCCAAAATTTCCGAATTCGCCCCGATGCCCGCTTTAGGGACTTTTCTGAAAACTTCCCTGCCGCGGGGAGTAATTTCAATCAGGCTTGTCCGGCCGTTCCTCTGGTCGGGGGACCGTTTTTCCCCCGCGGAAGCGAAAAAATCAGCGGCTTCCACTCTTCTCGCGGAGGTGAAAAAATCGGCGCTTCTCGGAGCTTATCAAAATTTGTTCACAATTTTACTCGTGCTCGGCATCATTATGCCGCTGGCCTCCTTCGGTAAGGCACTGACCGGAAAAAGACGCTCGCTTGTCCAAAAAGAACAGTCCCCAAAAGCTCGGCCCGCGCAGAATCCGCCCCCTGTTCCGGCCCTTCCGCAGCCCTCGACAGAGCATATCCGACGCTAAAATCGTACATTAAACATCCAGTGGTCAATTAAAATTCGGATTTTGCTATCGACCTTTTTTATCGCCCTATAAAGCATTTTTTATGGAAATATGGTTGCTCTCCCATTAAAAACATGTAATAGTATTAGAAAATTACACCTAACAAGGCTGGTGAAGTGAATGGGAGTATCGCTTGGAGGCAAGGCCGTAAACGAAGTGGCGGCAAAAACGTATATTGAAGAAGTTTATCAGACTGTTTTACAGCGTAATTCGAATCAATATGAATTCCAGCAAGCCGTTAAGGAAATCGTGGAATCGCTCGTTCCCGTTTTTGCTAAAAACCCGCATTACATGAAAGCCGGCATTCTCGAAAGACTCGTCGAGCCGGAGAGGCTCGTTTCGTTCCGTGTTCCCTGGGTGGACGATCAAGGCAATGTTCGGGTAAACCGCGGTTTCCGCGTCCAGTTCAACAGCGCCATCGGGCCTTACAAAGGCGGACTCCGGTTCCATCCTTCCGTAAACGAGAGCATCATCAAATTTCTCGGCTTCGAGCAAATTTTCAAAAATTCCCTGACCGGTCTGCCGATCGGCGGCGGTAAAGGCGGATCGGATTTCGATCCCAAAGGCAAATCCGACGGGGAAGTCATGCGCTTCACGCAAAGCTTCATGACGGAGCTTTCTAGATATATCGGTCAGGATACGGACGTTCCGGCCGGAGATATCGGTGTCGGAGCCCGCGAAATCGGGTACATGTTCGGACAGTACAAGCGGATCCGCGGCGGCTTCGAAGCGGGCGTCCTGACCGGCAAAGGCGTCGTTTACGGCGGCAGCTTGGCCCGTCCGGAAGCGACCGGCTACGGCACCGTCTACTTCGTGCACGAGATGCTGCAGGCCAAGGGCCTGAGCTTTGAGGGAAGCACCGTCGTCGTATCCGGCTCCGGCAACGTGGCGATCTACGCCATGCAGAAAGCCCAGCAGTTCGGTGCGAAAGTGGTGGCCTGCAGCGATTCCGGCGGCTATATCTATGATCCGAACGGAATCAATGTGGAGACGGTCCGTCAGCTGAAGGAAGTCGAAAGAAAACGGATCAGCGAGTACACCCTTCTCCATCCCGGCTCCTTCTATCATGAAGGCTGCGACAAGATCTGGACGATTCCGTGCGATATCGCCCTCCCATGCGCGACGCAGAACGAAATCAACATCACGTCCGCTAAAACTCTTATCGGCAACGGGGTAAAAGCTATCGGGGAAGGCGCGAATATGCCGACGACGCTTGACGCCATCGACGCGTTCCTGCAGGCAGGCGTTCTCTTCGGCCCGGCCAAAGCGGCCAACGCCGGAGGCGTGGCGGTTTCCGCGCTGGAAATGTCGCAGAACAGCATGCGCCAATCCTGGACGTTCGAAGAGGTGGATGCGAAGCTCCATCAGATTATGAAGAACATTTACCAGGCTTCGATTCAGGCGGCCGCCGAGTACGACCACGCGGACAACCTTGTCGTGGGCGCGAATATCGCGGGCTTCAAGAAAGTGGCCGACGCCATGATCGCCCAAGGCATCATTTAATCTTCCATACGCCCGGACATATACACGAAAAGCCTCACCGCCTTTAAGGCCGGTGGGGCTTTTTTTTCTTACAAAACAATCTGGCCGCCCATCGTATCAGCGAGCGCCTTGCAGCCCTAAACCGGCAAAGAGACGGGAAGCTACTACCTCAACAGCCACAGCAGTCCCGCCGTCGCCGCGAATAGGACCACCATCGTCAGTATGCTTTTCAACGTCTTGTTGATTTTCCGGGAAAACGGGTTTCCCCAGCGGCAGAACCGCCTCCCCGTCCGGCTGCCGGCGAGCGGCGCGCCGGAATCGGCCGCCAGAGGGGCTGCAGGGGCCTCTGGCGGCCCGCCTCCCCCCTGCAGCATCTTCCCGGCTGTTTCGCCTGTTTCGGCGGCACTGACGGGATCCTGCGGGCTCCGGAGAGCGCTCCGTTTTCTTCCGGTTCGCTCTCTGCCTTTTTCATCCCGAATTCCGTAATCCGGTAGAGGTTGTCAACCAGGAGACCCCGTACTTCAGAGGCAATTTCATTCTACTACACCTTAAAAGACTTGCGGGTACAACCTTCCCCTGCGTGTTGCCGGAAATCCGCACGGAGTCGCCCGGCTTACTTGCCGAGACGTTGAATCACTGATTCGGGCTGCTCCAGATTGGACCAGAACAGCTTCAATTCGCTGCGCAGTCTGTCCAGCTCTTCAATCGTGATGTTCAGCTCTTCATAGCCGCCGAACGTCGGAACGATTTCACGGTACATATGGTAACGTGAGGGCCTGTATAACGCCTCCGCCCCTTCCCATTCCGCCGCGGACTTGGAAGCCGGGATGCTAAGCGTATTCCGCCGGACAGACAGCTGCGCCGCCTCCGAACAGAGGAAGTCGACCAGCATGCCCGCCGCTTCTTTCTGCCTGGACGCCCGGTTAACGGCAAGTCCCGTCACAAGCAGCAGCGTCTTAGCCCTGTCCGTGTAGGGCAAAGGGGCGAGATCGTACTCGAACGGCAGGTCATTTAAATACTTCAATCCGTAGTAGGTCGTCATGATCATCGCCGTTTTCTGCTGGGCGAACAGCTTCTCCGCATCGGCGTCGCCTTCGGACAAGAAGGAGGGAACCGGCCCCTGAGTATGGATGAGATCCCGGAAAGTCTCCAGGCTCTCCCACAGCAGCGGATCGTCGAACCGGCAGCCGTTTTCCGTGCGCCGGAACTTAAACCCGTTCTGCAGCAGGAAGACCGGAAACCGGTTGGTGGATGCGATATGCGCGTAGAAGCCGGAAATGCCCCGCTCCTCCTTGATCCGCACAGAAACTTCCGAAAGCCGGTCCCAAGACCAGCTGCTGTCCGGCTCGGGAAGCCGGAGCCGCCGGAACAGCGTTTTGTTATAGCAGAGGATGACCGGCGAGAACAGCATGGGCTGGGCAGCCTGCTTTCCGCTGCGGACAAATACGTCCGGCAGAAAAGAATAATGAGCCGGATTCGGCGGCCGGGGCTCGAACAGGTCGAGCGCATCACGGTCCGCCATCTCAAGAAAGTTCCAATTATTGAGGGACATGACATCCAGCCAGCCGCTGCTCAGATAGCCCCGGACCGAATCGGGATAATTCGTATAGGGCAGCGCCGCCGTCTCTACCTGAATATGCGGGTGCTGGAGCTGAAACTGCCGCAAAAGCTCCTGCAGCCCGGTTTCGCTGTCCAGCGAGGGATAGCAGCCGATCCTGACGGTGACGGCGTGCTCCGCGTCCGGCTTAATAATCCGGTTGCCCACCCGGGGCACCTTCTCGATCAGCCCTTCGGACACCAGGATATCCAGCGCCTTGCGGACGGATTTTTTGCTCAGCAGATACTGATCGGCCAAAGCCAGTTCAGAAGGCAGGTAATCGCCCGCAGGCCGGATAGAAGATAAAATCTCTTTGCGGAGGGTTCCGACCATTTCCTCGAACCGGGTTTGAAACGTGATGCGGTCTGGCTTATTGCTCATGGTAAATCTCCTCGTTCCAGAACTGACAGGGATAATTTAACAATAGTATACCATAAGGCGGCTCCAACTTGATCTTTTTGTAGCCCACACGGTTCTCAGTTTCACCTCTTCCGGACAAGCCGTCCCTCTCCCAAGACCTTTCTATAGATACCACACATGATTTTTGCGCCAGTATGCCTTTAAAGCTGGACATTTCTTTCCACTGACGAAATTTTTTATGAAATCCTTCTTTTCATATCGAAATTGAGAGGATGGTGTAATTTTTTGTCGAAATACGAAAACAAAATGTAAACTGCATTTTAAAAGATTACATTTCATGTAATGGCCATACATGAGTCTCTTCAAAGGAGCGATGCAAAAAAAGACCTGACCTTTTACTGCCGAGCCACCCATTAACCCGCAAAAGAGTCGGCCGAGTCGGCTGCCAGCTTGCCGAACGCTCGAAGGAGATCGGCGCCTTCTCCAAAACACGGAATGCCGCAGCAGCCGAGGAACAACTGGCCGCGATGAAAGAAGTCGAGGCAGTAATGTATACGCTTACAGTTGTCTCATAATCTCCAGGAACTCTAGCTGAATTTCAAGTTATGAGCAGCAACGGAATGCTGAAAATTCCGGCTTTCTTTTCAGGCAGCGCCTGCTTGCAATTTTATTTCGCACTATACAGGGAAATTTAAAAGGATATCGTTAAGGGAGGCACATCTATGAAGGGTTTAAACCGGCTGCGCAGCGTGCAGGGAAAATTGTTTATCATTATAGCCGCGGCTCTGCTGCTGCCCGCGTCTCTGCTCGGTTATCTCACGTACAAACAGACCGAATTCGTCAACTACACGGCAGTAACCGGCAAAAAAGAAGAGTTGGAAAAACTGTCTCCCCGCTTCGCCAAAATGTTCTCCGAAGCGGAGAAGCTTGTACTGGAAGCAGCCGCCAAGCCCGAAATGCAGCTTGATAAATACGCCTTCCCTGAACCCAAGCGGACCGACTACCAGAATATGCAGAAAGTGAACGATGTCCGTCAAAACGACTTTTACGTGAACTTTTTCCCTACCCTGCTCGATCAGAGCTATTATTTGAGCATGTTCTACTCGACGGTCAAAGGCCAGTCCTACATCTACCCCAAGGTCCCCCTTGAAGTGGATCTTACCAATTTCGACACGAGGGAGCGCGGCTGGTACAAAGCGGCCATCGCCAACCCCGATAAGGTAAACTGGACCGAACCTTACCTGGACGCCGTGAACACCAGCATCTCGACCATGACGCTGTCCAAAGCCGTCAAGGACGCAAGCGGCAACGTCATCGGCGTCATCGGGCTTGATTTCGGCTTGAACGCCATGGCCGGCGTGATGCGCGACAATATCAAGATCCAGACCCTCTGGATTCTCGGCATCACTTTTGTTATCGGCATGACGGGCCTCTACCTGTTTGTACGCCAGTTTGCCGCCCGGATTAAGGCGCTGCGCAGCGGGATGCACAAACTGGAGGCCGGCGATTTCACGCATAAGGTGAAACTGAAGGGACAAGACGAGATCGCCGATCTCGCCAGAAGCTTCAACGACATGGCCCTTTCCCTGGCCGGGCTGATCCGGCAGGTATCGGTTTCGGCGCACACCGTGACGGAGGTTGCCGGTGAAGTGTTCCAGCAGACGAAGTCGTTCTCCGGCTCTTCGCTGGAGGTCACCCGGTCCGTCGAGGAAATCGCCACCGGGGCGGGCGAGCAGGCGGCCGTAGCCGAGCAGAACAGCCAGATGGTGAACGACATCGACTCGCTGATGCTCCGGCTCCGGGAAGATACCGGAGAGACGGTAGCCATTGCGCAGGATACGGAAGAACTGAGCGCGGCCGGGCTCCGGCAGCTCGATTCTCTGCAGGATCTTGCGGCGGAAGGAACCCGGAAGAACGAGCATACCTACGCCATCGTTCACGCGCTTAAAACGAAGTCCGAGGAAATCGGCCATATCATCCGGATTATCCGGGAAATCGCTTCGCAAACCAACCTGCTTGCGCTGAATGCCTCCATCGAGGCTGCCCGGGCCGGCGAACACGGCTCAGGCTTTGCGGTGGTCGCCCACGAGGTGAAGAAGCTGGCCCAGCAGTCGGAGCAGTCCGCCGACATTATCAATTCCATCGTCATGGACATTCAGCAGGAAATCGGCAGCACGCTCTCTTCTTTCTCCCAATATAACGAGCTGATGAGCCAGCAGAATCAGTCCCTGGAATATACGAAGGTTGCTTTTGCCGGCATCTCGGACGCGGTCGAAAGAACCACTTCCCGGATACAAGTGATGTCCCGGAGCATCGATAAGATTACGGCGATAAAGGACGGCATGCTGAATTCCATCTCCAACCTTTCCGCGATCAGCCAGCAGACTGCGGCCGGAACCGAGGAGGTTGCCGCCACGATGGAAGAGCAGCGGACGGCCGTCGTCGCCCTGACCGACATGTCCGATCAGCTTAAAGCGACGGCCCAGCATCTAATCGGCGAGACCAAGAGGTTCAAGCTGGAGCCGGACAGCTAACCGGAGCCATCCCGCTTTATGTAACCGGATAAAGCCGGCCCGTTCATCCGTCCAGCAAGCCCGTTTGCGCCCGGAATAGGGGGCTGATCCGGAAACAAATCACCCCTGTGCCGAAGCGCTAACGCTCCGTACAGGGGTGATTTGTTTTTACCGAAGGCCTCTCAATAGTAAGTAACCTCGCTCCGGGTCCCGAGCGGAATCATTTCATAGAGGTAGCGCTGAACCCTCTCTTTGACCGCATCGGTGACGGGAATCGAAGCCCGGGCCACAAAATGGACGGTGCCCGTGACGGAGTCGTACCGGCTGAACGTAAAGCGGATGCTCATCGTGAACAAATCGTTCAGCGCCGCCGCAATGCGGTACTGGTTGGATTCCCGGGCTACCGCCGCTTTCCAGATCCTCTCCGGCAGTTCCTGGATGCGGGCCTGGGGAATACTGTCCGTCTTGAGCTGGTCGTAAGGTTTTACTTTAAAACAAACATGAGGAAGCAAATAACTCGAAGCGAATTCTTTTAGATTGGCCATATCTTCGGCAGTCAGAAGCAGTTCTTCGTTCCACGCGTAGATGACCGCCGTATTTTTACCGTCTGTATGAACACGGACATATCTCAAATGAGGATAGCGCTGCTGAATCAACTGCTCGGCTAATAATCGGGTTCCCACCAGCCTCACCTCGGCGAAAAAGTTTGGATATCCACTCTGCGAACGGTTGCAAAACTTTCCGGTGCTGCTGCTCCGGTTATACAGTATATGCAGTGCGGGCTTTCCGCGTTCAAGCGAAATACCGCCCTCCATGAAGGAGGACGGTATTCGGTAATGCGTTCTTACTGAACCTCGATGGTAAGAAGGCCCGGAACCTCGCGAGTCAGGCTCAGCAGTTCCTCCATGCGGTACGATTCGGGCAGCCTTACGGTGATCTCCAGAACTATTTCGTCCGTTTCCTTGGTTGCATTGTCCATCGTGAAGCTGAGCACCTTGATGCCTCTGCCTCGGATGGCCGCCAGCATGTTCTCCAAAGCATCCGGCTCGTTGGCCAGACGCATAAACAAGTGCTCGCTTTTCGGAGCCGCAAGCCAGTTGAACCGGCCGTGCAGCACCTTCTGCGCAGCCAGGATCAGCAGCGTGACGCCGATTCCGAGCCCGTACATGCCAGAACCGACGGCCATCCCCACCCCGGCCGTAGCCCAGATGCCGGCAGCGGTCGTAAGCCCCTTCACCGTCTGCTTCTGCATGAAGATCATGCCGGCACCCAGGAAGCCGACTCCGCTGACCACCTGCGCAGCCACACGGGAAGGGTCTAACCCGAGATTGGGCCAGTCCAGCTGGTCCTGGAAGCCGTATTTGGAAATCGTCATCATAAGCGCCGCACCCACGGCCACAACAAAATGAGTCCGGATCCCCGCTTCCTTGGAGCGGCTTTTCCGCTCGTAGCCGATAAGCGCTCCGCATATCCCGGCGACAAGCACCCTCAACAAGTAATCGAATTGAACCATATTCTCACTCCCTGCCGTGTCTTTCAATTATAAGACCGCCCTGTCCGGTTTGTTATCTATTACCCGATTGCGGCCGTTTGATCTCCAGCTTATGCAGGATCTTTTAATCGTAACCCTTTTCCTTCGCGATATCCAGCTTTGTCCAGTTTATGCAAGTTTCCAGGAACAGAGACATCAAGATCCCCACCACCAGACCGTTGCCCGCAAGCGGACGGATATAAACGGGCAGCGCCGAGAATACAACGGAGGGCGTGTTCATGATGCTGACACCGAGCAGAATAGGCAAGGCCAGCCGGTAAATGGTTTTGGAATTGAATCTTGTTCCCTCCACCGAACGGACGGCCGTACCGAACATTTGCAGATAAGCGACGAAAAGAACCGCGCTACCGACACTGACCGGCAGACCGGAAAACCATCCTCCGAGAGGCGGGATAAGCCCCAGCACGAGAAAAAGCCCGCCGCCGATAGCGAGAGCCTGGCGGTGCAGGATCTTCATGCTCTCCAGCAGCCCCATCGAAGAGGTGAAGGTGCCGAACGGGATCAGGCCGAATACCGGCGTCAACAGGGTCATCAGGCCGGTGATCAGGAACGAGCGGCGGTACTGGCTCTCCGTGGCGGCTTCGCCGTACAGCTTTTCCGCGGCTTTTAAAGACGTCACTGTGTTGGACATATTGATGAAACCGACGATGAAAGAAGCCGCCATGATCCCGGCATCCACCCGGAGGCTCCCCCATGGAAAAAGCCCCTGTACGGCCGCAGCGTGGTCCGGCATACTGCCGGGAGCCTGGAAGGTGAGCCCGTAAGCGGCCCAGCCCAGCAGAATGCCGAAGAGCATGGCAAAGTTGCTTACCCATCCGCGCCCCTTCAAATAAAGCACCGCGACAAATAGCGCGATCAGCACCGACAGAAGGGCTACCGGCGGATTCATCCGCCCGTCCTCCCCGACGCCGAGCATGCCTGTGAAGAAGCTGGCCATAAGCTGGGCGGACAGAAGGAACAGAGAGACGCTGATGACGACCGGGTTAAACAGCCTGCGCATAATACGCGCGAAACCGAGCAGCCCGAGGACGGCCATCATCAGGCCGGACAGGAGGTACCCGGCGGCAAGTCCCCCGCCGACCGCCTTCATATCCGCGCCGCTTGCGGCAGCCGCTGTGGCGATGCTGAGCGTGAAGCCCCACCAGACGCCGGCCGGACCGTCCATCAGGGCGAACCGGTGGCCCCAGTACGCTTGGAGCATGCAGGCGGCACCGGTCAGCACAAAGGACACCTGCAGAGAGAAGGCGATCTGACCTGGCGGCAGCTGGAAGACGTGCCCCAGTGTGAGCGGTACCACAATCGTGTTCATCAGAATGAAAAACATCCATTGGAGACCCGCCAGACCGATCTTGGGCGTTAATGTCACTCGCATGTTCAGGCCTGGCTTTCTTTCCAGACCGCGTAGGGATGATCCGGACAATCCGGCTCCACGCGGACAAGCTGGACGACTCTTTTCTCGGGAGCAAGCGCCAGTTGATCGTAAACGAATTTCGTACTCATTCCGATTCGCGAAGCTTCCTCTTCCGTATACGCATAATACACGGCCTTGAATTTGGCCCAGTAGACGGCGGACAGGCACATCGGGCAGGGCTCGCCGCTGGCATACAGCTCACAGTCGGATAAATCCGGCTGCCGGAGCACACGGCTTGCTTCCCGTATGGCCTGGATTTCGGCATGTGCGGTAGGATCGTGCGTTTCCAGCACATCGTTCACGCCTTCGGCGATAATCCGGCCGTCTTTTACAATAACGGCCCCGAACGGCTTGCCCTTTTTTTCACGGGTATTCGTGCATGCAAGCTCTACGGCCCGCTTTATAAAAACATCAGTAGAATCCATCGGATAGTTCCCTCTTTCCATGATTCGGATTTAACGCGGCATTTCCATGGTATCATGATGGGAAGTATATAAATAATATCAATAAAATTTGTTTCCTATATGATTTTCATATGGAAAAAGGAGACGATTAGGTTGGATCTGAAACAACTTCATTATTTCAAAGCCATCGCGGAAGAAGGACAGATTACGGCCGCCGCCAAAAAACTTCATATCGCCCAGCCTCCGCTCAGCCAGCAGCTGAAAGCGATGGAAGAAACGCTCGGCGCCGCTTTATTCCGCAGAGAGGGCCGAAGAATGCTGCTCACCGAAGAAGGCCGGACCTTGTACAAACATGCGGTCAAAATCATCTCTTCCATGGAAGAAGCGCAAGAAGAGATTCATGCCGTCCGGAGCGGCTGGTCGGGCAAGCTCTGCATCGGGGTCAATACACTGTCCGACGATCTGCTCCCCCGTATATTGGGCGAATTCAGGCAGAACTATCCCCGGTTTACGTTCAAAATCCATCAGAACGAATCGTCGCTCCTCTGCCGGCTGCTCAAAGAACAGGCCATCGATTTGGCCATTGTTCGCATGCCGCTTCCCCTGCCGCTGCAGGATTTTACGGTGCATTATGTGCGTTCGGAGCGTTACTGCTTCGTAACGGCGGCCGACGACATGCGGGCGCAGAGCCCCATCACGTTCGAGCAGATCCGCGAGTATCCGCTGATTATTCCGAGTACGGAGGGGCTGGGGCTTCATCATATGATCCACGAAGAATTCGCGAAAAGGCGGCTCGAACCCGACATCGTGTGCGAATGTTCCGACATGTCCACCCTGCTCCAGCTCGTTTCTTCGGGACTCGGAGCCGGAATCGTGCCGGAAACTGTGCCGAAGCTGCATCCGGGCCCGCTCCTTCGGTATATTCCCCTCGAAGGCGACATCCTTCCGGCGCAATCGGCCTTGATCGGCCTGAGGGACGGGTGGCTTTCGCGGGCGTCCCGGTCGTTTATCGACGCTTACCGGAACTGGTAATCTACGCGCGTCCGAACTTCTCCTCCAGCCGCCGCTTCATGGCTTCCCGGTGTTCGGCGAACTGCTTGCGGCGGTGACCGTTCGCCCCGGAAGGATGCGGAAACCCGTGCAAAATACCGCACTCCCCGAGCAATCCTTCCTCTTCCATCCGCTGCAGCAGGCCTTCTACCGTCTTTCCAAGCGGAATAATCAGCGCCCCGGGCTGCCGCTCCACTTCTTCCTTCGTGAAGGCGAAGGCCGTTTCCCGCAGAAATTCATTGGATAGAAGAGGCGGCTGCGCGCCCGTGTAGTTTTTTCCCTGTACGAAAACGGGGTACCGCAGCAGAGAAGTCGTATGCAGCACGGAGCCGATGCCTTGCGTGAACAGCTCCTCGCTCGAAGCCAATCCCAGATAGCGGTGCAGCTCAAGCCCGTCCAGCATCGAAATCAGGTTGCGCCGCATGCTTCCCGAGAACCTTGCCGCTTCCTTCGCCTTTCGGACGATTTCGTCGTCCGGCAGTCCTTGGAGCAGACCGGCCCTTGCCGTTTCGAAGGCCGTTTTCATTTGGGTCCAGCCCGGCGTAATCCCCACGATCACGACTTGGGCGGCCGGGCGGACAAATTCGTTGTGAGGCGCGTAATACATGGCCAGCCGGCCGCTTCTCTTCATCAGAAAGTCGTCCGTGAGCAGGTCTTCTTTGGTAAGCGGGTCCGCCGGCAGTGAAAGAATAGCGGGCTTGTACGTATGGAACTCACTTGTCGGCAGCATGTCAGGCTGGCCTCCTTTCTATTGGGGGTGAACCAAATGTTACGCGATTCCCCTTTTCAGTGATCCGGACTTTACGTGATCCACCCTTTACGGTGAATCGGCCCGATCGGCCCGTTACGTTATTTCGGCTTTACGCACGGTTTGCTACGGGTATTGCTAGTTTATGCCAAGGAGAACCTGTGACTCTAAGAGGGATAGGTTCAAGCCGCTTGTTTCGGATAAGCAATGTAACGCTTCTGCCTTCTCCGTATGCTTTACTCTTTTGCGCCCGCTCGCATCAATAAAAGGCTGGAACCCCGCGTAAAGCACGGTTCCAGCCTTTACTTGTGTGTCAGTCCCTCTCGAGCAAAAATTTAAGAAGAAGCGAATAAGTGCCGTTTTGTCCCGGTGCGGAGAGTGCCGGAGCATCCCCACTCGCCGATGCCTGGTCCGCCTGCCCTTCCGCCTGTAGCGGCACCTCCCGCAGGAGCCAGTTTGAAGCCAGAGAACCGCGGAGCAGCTCCGCCTCGTCCACCGTCAGCGAGAGTCCGTCGATCCGGCCTACGGACGCGGTGAAATCCGTTTCGGCTTCCCGGCCGAGCCGTTCTTTGAGCCACGCATGGAGCCCGCCGAGGGTATTGAATTTCATCCGGTAGCCGTTTCGGATGCCTTCGGCAATCTGTTCTCCGTGCGCCTCCCCGTAAACGAAAAAATCTTCGTAATCGGAATCGCTGCCGGATACTTCCTGTAAAGGCTTTACATCTCCGGACGCCGCACTGGCCAGCAGCACCTCGTCGGAAAGGCCTAACCGGCGCACACGCTCCAGTAATACAGCCGTTTTTTGCGAAAATCTTGCCTCTTTCTCCATAAGAAACACCTCTATTCGTAAGCTGTCGCTGTTTCTGCCTGCCGCATCATCGTCTATTCTTATCTCAGTTTATAGAAAACTCCGCTACTCATGCAAGTGGCAGGCCGCGTAATGCCCGGGGGCGATCTCCCGCAGCTCCGGCTCCTGCACCGCGCAGCGGCCTATCGCAAACGGACAGCGGGAGCGGAATTTGCATCCCGTTATCGACTCCAGCGGACTCGGCAGGTCCCCCTGAAGAATACGGCCGCCTGCCGGCGCGGCCTTCGGATCGGGAACCGGTATCGCGGAGAGCAGCGCCTTCGTATAAGGATGGGCCGGGCTCGTGTACAGTTCCTCGCTCGGGGCGACCTCCACCAGCTTGCCCAGGTACATCACGCCGATGCGGGTGGAAATATGCCGCACCATCGATAAATCATGGGCGATGAACAAGTAGGTCAGCCCGAACTCATCCTGAAGCTCTTCCAGCATATTGACCACCTGTGCCTGCACCGACACGTCAAGCGCCGAAATCGGCTCATCGCACAGCACAAATTCCGGGCTGGCCGCCAGCGATCTGGCGATGCTGATCCGCTGCCGCTGGCCTCCGCTGAATTCGTGAGGGTAGCGGTCGGCATGCTCGCTCTTCAGGCCGACCTTGGCCAGCAGCTCAAGCACACGCTCACGCCGCTCCGCGCGTGAAAAGGCGCTGTGGATCTCCAGCGGCTCGGAAATCAGCTGGAGGACGTTCATCCCCGGATTCAGCGAGGAATACGGGTCCTGGAAAATGGCCTGCATCCGCTTCCGGTAAGGCTTTAGCTCCTTCTCGGTCATAGCGGCCATATCGCGGCCGTCGTAGCGGATCTCGCCGGAAGTGACGTCGTGCAGCCGGATGATGCAGCGGCCTGTCGTGGACTTGCCGCAGCCGGATTCTCCGACAAGTCCGAACGTTTCGCCGCGGTGAATGCGGAAGCTGACGTCGTCGACCGCTCTCAGTTCCCGGGTGGTACGCCCGAACAAAGATCGGGACGCCGGGAAATATTTCTTGAGCCCCTGGACGTCGATCAACACGTCCCGGTTTTTGTCCGGGGAACCGGGCACCTCATCCTTCACTGCCGCTCCGGTCGCCCCCCGGTCCTTGCCCTTTAACGCAGCAAGACTCGCATCAGGGGCCGTTGTATGGCGCTCTTGGCTCACGAGTCTCCCTCCTTTCGCTTCGTGTCGGCCGCCTGCGGCGCGCTCCCGCTATCGCGGCTGCCGGGCATTTCCGCCAGCCAGCACAGCGATCGGTGTCCCGGCTGCGCTTCGTAATACGGCGGGAGCCGCAGACACTTCTCCATCGCATGGGGACAGCGCTCCATAAACGGGCAGCCCGGGGGCGGATCGAGCAGATTCGGCGGCGTGCCCTCGATAGGCACGAGCTTCTCCCGGGAACCGCCGCCCGTCTTCGGGATGGACCGCAGCAAACCCTGCGTGTACGGATGCCGTGGAGTCTCGAAAATAGCTTCCACAGGTCCCTCTTCCATCACGAGCCCGCCATACATGACAACGACCCGGGTGCAGACCTGCGCGACCACGCCCAGATCGTGAGTAATGAGCAGAACGGACGTCCCTGTCGTATCGCACAGGTTCTTCATTAAATCCAGAATCTGAGCCTGGATTGTGACGTCCAGCGCAGTGGTCGGCTCATCGGCGATCAGCAGCTCGGGCCGGCAGGAAATCGCCATCGCGATCATCACACGCTGCCGCATCCCCCCGCTGAATTCGTGCGGGTACTGGTCGATTCTCTTCTCCGGCGACGGAATGCCGACCTCCCGGAGCAGTTCTATCGCCCGTAGGCGGGCCGCCTTGCGGCCGAGCTTCTGATGGCGGCGGATCACTTCGGTGAGCTGCGCCCCGACTTTGACAACGGGATTGAGCGAGGTCATCGGGTCCTGGAAAATCATCGCCACCCGGTTGCCGCGGAGCTTCCTCAGCTCTTCTTCCGGCAGCCGCAGCGTATCCGTCCCCTGAAGCGTCACCTCGCCGCCCACGATCTTGCCCGGGGGCTGAATCAGACGGATCAGGGACTTGGCCGCCACGCTTTTGCCGCTTCCCGATTCGCCTACAATGCCGACCATCTCGCCTTTCTCTACCGTAAAGCTTACGCCCCGGACAGACTGTACCTCGCCTTCCCGGGTGAAGAACGAGGTTTTTAAATCACGAACCGATAATAAGGAAGCCATTCATCTCCACTCCGTTGCTGAAAAATTAGCGCCGGTTCACCTTCGGTTCGAACGCCGAACGGAACACATCACCCAGGTAATTGAAGCTAAGAACTGTCGTCAGAATGAATAAACCGGGAAACAAGGCCAGATAGGGATTTTCACCCAAATAGCCCTTGGCGTTGTTTAGCATGCTGCCCCAGGAGGCATACGGCGGTCTTACGCCGAGCCCGAGAAAGCTCAAAGCGGACTCCATCATAATCGTACCCGCTATTGAAATCGTGGCGGCCACGATAATGGTCGGGACAATGCTCGGAATAATATGCCGGGCGATAATCCGGAAGGTGCTCTGCCCGGACACACGGGCATACAGCACATATTCCCTTTCCTTGACGGAAATGGTCTCCGCACGCACAATCCGGGAGATGTACATCCAGCTGAGCAGGCCGATAATCAGAATGATGGTCAGAATACTCGGCTTTAAATAGGCGTTCAGAATAAGCATCAGGAAAAAGGACGGTATGGACAGCAGAATATCGACGCCGCGCATAATCAAACTGTCCGTTTTGCCGCCGAAATACCCGCTGATCGTGCCTACGGCCGTCCCGATAATGACGGACAAGATCATTGACAGGAAGCCGACGCTGAGCGAAACCCGGCCGCCGTACAAGGCCCGCGCGAAATAATCGCGGCCGTTGTCATCCGTCCCGAACCAATGCTCGGCGCTCGGAGGCTGCAAGCGCTCCGTCAGATGAATGGCATTGGGGTCATGCGGAACGGCGAAAGCGAATACCGCCGCCAGCGCGTACAGCGCGAGCAGGATCAGCGCCGCGAGGCCCGACTTCTGCCGGAGCAGCTGCGCCTTAAGCAGGCGCCATCTCATGGAGTTCATTTCGTCCTCACCTCATCGTTTTTATTCGGGGATCTACCAGGCCGTACAGCACGTCGGCCAGCAAATTACCGAAAATGAGCAGGAAAGACGACATCATCGTCATGCCCATAATGAGCGGATAATCCAGACCGAAGACCGCGTTGATGCCGAGCGAGCCCATGCCGGGCCATGAGAAAATACTTTCCACAATAAAAGCGCCGGTGATAATCTCCGCAAAGGACAAGCCGAACAGCGTGATCACGGGCAGCAGCACATTCCTCAGAATATGGCGGAAAAGGACCGTACGTCTGGTCGAGCCGTAGGCGTACTGGATCTGGACGTAATCCTCCTCCAACTGGCTGATCGTACTCGACCGGATATAGCGCATAAACACGGAGACATGCGTGATGCACAGGACCAGACAAGGCATGATGCCGTGCTTGATGACATCCCAGGCGGATTGGACACCGATCGTCCGCATCCCCATACTCGGAAGCCAGTGCAGCTTAACGGTGAAGACATAGATCAGAATCAGCGCGAACCATAGTCCCGGCAGGGATATGCCGATGTACGACAGAAGGCTGAGCACACGGTCCACCAGCTTGTTTTTATACACGGCCGAGATCAGTCCCAGCACAACCGCGACAAGCAGCGAGAGCAGGAATGCGGAGCCCATCAGCCCGATTGTTGCGGGAAGGCGTTCCACGATCAGGGTCAGCACGGGCCTGTGATTGTTCAGCGAGTACCCGAAATTGCCCGCCAGCACATTTTTCAGCCAGAGCAAGTACTGAATATAGAGGGGCTGATCAAGCCCCATGTTCTGCCGGATCCGTTCCACATCTTCCGGGCTCATATTCGGCGTTACAAAAGAAAGAACGGGATCTCCGGGCGCCAGCCGGATCAGCGCGAACGAGACAATCGAAATAAAGAGCAGGATAGGTATCAACTGCAGGATGCGGTGCAGCACGTATTTTCCCAAAAGAAATTCCTCCGTCAATGACGCCTGGTTGTCGTCGATTCCGTCCGGACTACCGGCTTCATTTCATGTAGATTTTCGAGTAATCGTCAAACAGCACAACCTGTTTCGGCACAGCCTCTTCGAGACCGCTGAATCTCGCGTCTACCGCCACGATCGACTTGCCGTAAGCGATCGGATACGTCGTGACTTCCTCGGCGGAAAGCTCTTGGATCGACTGGTAGAGCTTCGCGCGTTTGGCGGGATCCGTCTCCACGGCGGCTTTCGTCCACAGCGCGTCGAAGTCGCTATTTTTGTAATGCGAATAATTGTACGATCCGCTGCTGAGATAGAGCGGTTTGTAGGCATCGGGTTCGAAGCCCATGCTGTAGCCGCCGAAGGACATATCGTATTCCTTGTTGTCTTTGTTCAGGGCTTTCTTGCCGAGCGCCGCTCCGTCCAGGGGAATCAGCTCTACCGTGACGCCGATGGCTTTCAGCTTCTGCTGCAAGTAAAGCGACATGTTCTCCTCCGCCTTGCTGCCGTTGAAGTACGCGAAGCGGATTTTCAGCCCTTCGGCTCCGGCCGCTTTAAGCAGTTCCTTCGCTTTTTCAGGGTTATAGTCATACCCCTTCAGATCTTTCTGCTGGTACAAAGTATCCGGCGAAAAAATGGAAGAAGCCGGCTCCGCAAACTCTTGTGACGAAAAACCTGTCGTAATCAGTTCCTTCTTATCGAGGCCGTGCACGATAGCCTGACGGACTTCCTTCTTATTCATAATCTCGATGTTCGTATTGAACACCATCGTCGTGACTCCGCCCGAAGGGAACGTAATGACGTTCGCCTGCCCGGTGCCCTTCACTTTGTTGTAGTCCTGGGGCTCGATCAGCATCATATTGATTTCCCCGTTTTGGAGGGCAAGTACTGCCGCACTGCTGTCCTTGGCCACGCGGTAAGTGATGCTGTCCAGCTTCGCTTTCCCGGCAAAATAAGAGTCGGACCGTTCCAGCGTCACATATTCTCCCGGACGGTACTCCTTGAATTTGAAAGGCCCGGAGCCGACCGGCTGGTTGTTCTTGGAGCTTTTTTCCAGATCGCTTTCTCCGGCGAAAATATGCTTCGGAACGGGGATCAGTTGTACCAGCGCGCCCTCGAATGCGGCCGTTGTCTGCGGAAGCGTGAACTCCACTGTCAGGTCGTCGATTTTCTTCGCCTGGATAGGCTTGCCGTCCAGCACGAACAGGCTGCGGAAATAGCTGTGCTGCTTTTCGTCCAGCACCTGCTCGAAGGAGAACACGACGTCGTCGGCCGTCAGCTTCTGCCCGTCATGCCACGTCAGGCCGCTGCGCAGCTTCAGCACGTATGACTTGAGGTCCGCGGACGGCGTCAGGCTCTCCGCAAGCACGAACGTTTTCTTGCCGTCATTGATGCTGAAAAGCGGCGCAAACAGCGACTTGCCGATCGTAAGGGACATGCGGTCCCCGGCGTAGAGCGGATTGAATGTTTTCGGATCGTCCTTGATCGCCACGATAAGGCTGCCGCCGGTTTTCGAAGCGGACGAGCTCTCCGCCCCTTCCGGGCTTCCCGTTCCGCTGCACGCGCTTGCCGATAGAAGAACGACGGACATGAGGACAGCGGTTAAACTTTTGGACCATTTCATAAAAATCCCTCCTGATAAAGAATGAAATCCCGGAATTCCGGCGAACTTTTTGTTCACATCTAAACCCATCTGTTTAGTCGGATAAACGATAGCGGAACACCCGGCCTAGGTTAATCGAGCAGGTCTCCAGCGCCTTCGATGTCTTCCTTGGCCTTCATGACGCTTGCCGAGCCATTGCCCCAATCCGCAACCCATGCCGCATCTTTGATGTCCACCAGGACATCTTCGGAAGCTTGGGCATCTTATTTCATCTTTTCTTTCAAAACGTTATCCAGCAGCCGTTCCAGCAGGGAAAGTCCCCGGACGATAGCTTCAAGCTCCTCCTGCGACGAGTTTTTAACGAAAAGCTCCTGAAACTCATGCACGTTGGCGATAATATCCTTCATCTTGTCCTCCGCTTCCGGGGACAGTTGAATCTTCACCACACGCTGATCTTCCTTCGTCCTGAAGCGCTCGATCAGGTGCATATTCTCCAACCGCGAACAAATGGCCGAAACATTGCTGTCGACCATATTGAGCGCCGACCCGATATCGCTGACCCGCATGGCCCCTTCCTTATCGAGAAGAAGCAAAATGTTGATCGACGGAGCCGTAAGATTATGCGGAGAATAGTGCTGGTTGACGATTTTAGTGTGTTTCGTATCGATCACCCGCAGCAGCTCGCCCACCTTGACGCAATAATCGGTAAGTTTCATGGCATTCCTTTCCTGCATTTATTTATTACGATAAATATTATAACGATAAGTATATGGCGTCAATGCTTTTTCTTTGGAATCGGGAAATATCTTTTTGAAAATAATCCATCTCAGCCGGAACGGCAAAAAACCGTCCTTTCCCAAGGACGGTTTTCACACGGGGACCCGCTCAGTGCACCCACTTCTCCGAATGATAAGCTTTCATGAAACTCAGCAGCTTTTCCAGTACGGCAATGCCTTTCGTTTCCTCCTCCTTCGCTTTCAGCAGTAAAGTCACGGCACGTCCGGCCGTATCGCCGTCCCTGAGCGCGCCTCCCTGCGGAAACGGAAACATCTCCCGGAGGGAGGAGAACGCGTCCGCTACCGCCCCGTAGTGCGCTGCGGCTTCGGCAGCGGCTTCGCGCACATACCGTTCGACGGAATTACCCGCATTCCATTTAACCGTCAGCTCTCTCAGAAACCGGGCCGCATATTCTCGCGCATCGGCGATGACGGCCGTATTATAAGCATGGCCCAGCTCATCGGCTCTCCTTTCCTTGATCGCGTCGATCCAGCAGTCGTAACCCGCCAGCCCCGTCACAAAGCGGTCTTTGAAAATATGATTCCATTCCCGGCCGCGGGTATGATCGACAATCATATCCAGTGCCATCCGCAGCATTTCGTACTTGGAATGGGGCAGGCTCTCGCTGATGGTCACGAGGAACAGAAGACCGATTTTAGGCTCCCCGAACTTGGCGTAGGTAACGGTTCCTTCCCGCTCCGCATCTTTGGCGTAAAAAAGTTGTTTTTCGTCGTCATAACCGTAAATAAGTCCGAACTCAGGGACAAACAAATCAAATGCGATGGCAGGATACCCTTTATCCACGGATTCCTGAACGAGGGCAATGGTTTGTTCCAGTTTCTCCGGAGTAATCGGAGCCGCAGCCTCTCCCATGGAGCTGATAAACCCTAAATTGCACAAATTCCGGCGGAGAATGTACCCTCCGGGAAATGAAGTGGGCGACTCGATCCCGACTTTAACAGGGTCCATGTTCATACGAAACGCGTGCCCCGTCAATCCCATGACGTCTACAAGAGTAAGATGTTTCTTATCCGTATAGCTCACGGCTCCATGAACGGCCTTCGCGGCCGAGGTCAACGTTTTCGACCAATCCTTCTCGAATGTTTTCGTCATTCCCAACGCCTCCTGCTATTCGTTAACCGATACTCTCTCAGGGAGGGGGAGCCAGTATATGGCGGGCGGGCAATCCAAGCTGCGCACGCTTCCGCACGTAGTCCTGGAGCGAGACACGGATGCGCTCCCTGCGCACCTTGGCGCGGGAACGGGACAGCGAGTTATACACGTTCGCCGTCGCTGTGCCGAGCAGCCGGGCTATTTCCGCAGGCGGCAGCTCGCCGAAGAAATGCGCTTCGAAGATGCCGCGCTCCCGCGGGCTCAGGCCGTGCAGCAGCGACCGCAGGCCTTCCAGCATCGCCTTGCGCATCAGGCTCTCGGCCGGATCGGCGCGGTGCCGCGCTTCCACAGCGGCCGCATTCTCCAGCCGGAACAGGATCGCGTCGACATCGTCCCAGCCGGCACCGGCCGAGGCGGACGAATGGCGGACGGCGGACGGTTCCGGCAAGCTGGAGAAAGGCCGCTCCCGGCCGAAGGGTCCGCCCCGGCGCAGCTTCAACAGCGCCTGATTGCGCACGATCCGGCGCAGCCAGGGGCCGAACTTGCCCGCATCGGCGAGCGTGCCCAAGTGCAGGAAAGCGCGGATAAGCGCATCCTGCACGACATCCTCTGCGAGAGAGTGGTCTTCCACGAGGCGGTTAGCTAGTCCGAGCGCCTGGGCCCTGTGCCTGCGGACAAGCTCGTTGAACGCCTCCTGGTCGCCCCGGCGGGCACGGTCAATCAGCTCGTGCTCTTCCGGCGCCTCCGGTTCCGGCGGTCCTTGATCCGGTACCGGCGTCATCTCCCTGCGCCGGACAAACAAACCCGGTACGGCGTATACAGGGGACATCTCCCGAATCTCCCCCTTGTCCGGCTGTCCGGTTCCCCTTTTGCTTCCCCCGTGTTCCGTTATCTCCATGTCCTTCTCCTTTTCCCGCTCCCCGGAGCACTTCTTCCTTTCCTTTATACAGACACCAAGGCTTTATAAAATCTATCTGGGTTCCAAAGCTTTTTATGAAATTACGTTCGCTGCTAACCTCCCGAATCCCTTCCATTCCGCATCGCCGCCGGATGGCGAAGCAAGCAGCGAGCTTCCGGCGCATACACCCTCACAGGCCATCATGCAGCGAAAAAACGTTTTTTCCTTTGTGCCGCCGCCCTAACACCCCGGACTTTTTTTAGTTTGCGGCCCATACGAAGCGTGAAAAGCCTCTGGTATAGTTAATCGCAAGAGGGCGGACTTCTTGCCTGCATTCCGGAAGATTGTGGTACGATCAAGCCATGATCTATCTGCGAGGTGAGTCGATGACGACGTCTTTTACGGTTAAAAATTTGCTCGATATGCCGCTCTTCCGGGGAGCCGAGGTTTTGGCGGGGGCACAAGGGCTGTCCAACGAAATTTTTTATGTAGACTGCATGGAGACGCCGGATCTCACAGGCTGGCTGCGGCCCAATGAGCTTATCCTGACCACGGGCTACTCCTTCCGGTTCGAACCGTCCATGCTGTGCAGGCTTCTCGATGAAATGCACCGGGTCGGAGGCTCTGCCGTCGGCATCAAAACGAAGCGGTATTTGCAGGAAGTGCATCCCGAAGCGATCGAGCTGAGCAACCGCTACGGCATTCCGCTGTTCGATATTCCGCTGGACGTGCCTTTCATGGACATGACGCGCTCCATTATGGACCAGATTTTGCAGCGGCAGGCTTATCTGCTTAAAGAAGTCCACGAAGTGAACCAGCAGTTCACCGGCATGGTCCTGAACCGCAAATTTTCGGAGCTCGTGATTCTTATCGGGAAGCTGCTGCGCTGTGAAGTGGCCATTCTCAACCGGGAAGGCGAAGTGGAGAGCAGCACAGCGGACTATAACGCGGCAGCCGGTGTGGAAAACCGTCCCGTTTTTACGGGGAACCGGATATTCGGAACGCTTTCGCTTACGCGGAAGTTGGAAGACGGGGACCATTTCGAAAAAATGTGCCTGGATCATGCCGTGATGGCTCTCGCCATCGAATTTACGATCCGGCAGGCCCAGCAGCTTCACCGGTCGCGGGAGCAGGAGCTTTTTGCGGCGGAGCTTCTCTCTGGCGGGGTTTCCCGCCAGGAAGACCTGCTCCGGCACAGGGCCAAGCATCTGGGTATCCCTTACGGCGGCTTCGTTTACGTCATGGCGCTCCGGGCCTCCTGTCCTGCGGATACGGATCCCGAGACGGTTAAGACCCTCCACTCCCGCCTGGCCGAAGAAGTGAACCGCGACAGCGGCGGGCATAGACGGCTGGCCGTCGAGATCAACGACCGCCTGCTCCTTATCTGTGCGGCAGACCGGCCGGAGACCGGGAAGCAGCTGGAAACCGCCCGCAAGTACAAGGCGGAGCTGGAGGCCAGAGCTTCCCGGATCGTTGGGACGGACGCAGCCGCCATGATCGTCCGGTGCGGCATCGGCGCTGTCCGCGGCCAATACGCGGACCTGCACGCGAGCTGCCTGGAAGCCCGGCAGGCGCTGGCTTTCGGAGAGCAGGCGGCGGATCAGCCGGAAGTGCTCCATTTCCATGACAGGCTGGTAGAGCATCTGCTCATGGACGTCGCCGGCCACCCGCTCCTGGAACAGCTTCACGGAGAGCTCATACAGCCGCTGCTGGATTACGACGGCGAAGCCGGGACGGAGCTGCTGCCGACGCTCGAAGCTTACCTGAAGTCGGGCAGCACGAAACAGGTGGCCGAAGAGCTGTTCATCCACCGCAATTCCGTCTTGTACCGGCTGGAGAGAATCCGGGAGCTGCTGCGGACGGATATCCATGATCCGGACATCCGGTTCCGGTTGGATCTGGCGATCCGCTACGGACAATCCCGGAAAATCAAGCGCGTTTGCCCTCAGCTTTAACTACGAAACGAGGAGATGGATGCGATGTCAACGTTAAAAGACCAGCGTGTCGTGATTATCGGAGGAAGCTCCGGAATCGGGCTGGCGGCAGCCCGTCAGGCTGCCGAACAGGGAGCGGAAGTGATTATCGCGGGACGTTCCGCGGAAAGGCTGAAACAGGCCGAAGAAGCGCTCAAGCTTCCAGCGCGCGGCGTGTCGTCGCATGAGGCTATTCAACCGGCCGGGCGTGTGCGGACCTTCCGGCTGAACAACCGGAACGAAGACGAGCTGCAATCGTTCTTCGAACGGGTCGGAGCTTTCGATCATCTGTTCACCCCTGGCGCTTCTTATGTACGGGGACCGATCACCTCGGACGCGGAGACCGCGCACAGCTGCTTCGAGGGAAAATTTTGGCCGCAGTATAACGCCGTCAAATATGCGCTGCCTTATCTGTCCCGCAGCGGCTCCGTCGTGCTGATGTCAGGGGCTTTCAGCCAGCGGCCGCTTGGCGACGGGGCTTCCTATGCCGCCTGCAACGGAGCCATCGAAAGCCTCGGCAAAGCGCTTGCGGTCGAGCTGGCTCCCGTACGCGTCAACGTGGTCTCACCGGGCACAATTGTGACCCATTTCAATTGGGAGGGCGCCTCTCGGGAGAAACGGGAAGAGTCGTACAACGCGTACAACGACATGTGCCTGCTCGGCCGAACCGGAAACGCGGACGAAGTGGCGCACACGGTCGTGTACTTGATGACGAACGGCTACACGACCGGAAGCACTCTTTTCCCGGACGGCGGGTACATCTTACGCTGATGCCGTGAACGATGGGCTGCCGCTCTTCCCTAGCTTCTGCCGGTACGCCAAAAAGCCGCCGGCCGCGGAGATTTCTTCCGAGGCTGACGGCTGTTCTTATTGCGGGCAGGCCGGAACGCTTTAGGAAGCCGCTGCAGCCTGCTCCCCGTGTCCTCGGTAATGAACGTTCGGCTGGCTTGCCGCCCCCGGTTCATCGCCCTCGAATTTGAATTTCTGAATTTCGTCCTGCAGCTCCTTCGCCATGTGGCTGAGCGCGTCGGAAGACGCGGAAATCTCCTCCATGGAAGCGAGCTGCTCCTCACAGACAGCCGCTACGCTCTGGGAATGGCCGGAAATATCCCCAGACAAGCCGGCAAGCTGTTCCTCCGCCTTAAGCAGCTGCTCCGTAGCGGCCGACAATTCTTCGGTTGCGGCCGAGACTTCCTGCACCTGTCCGGTTACGGTCCCGATCGCCCGGTAAATGCCGTTGAACGCTTCACCCGTGCGGTTCATAACACGCGTTCCGGCCTCCACCTCGGCAGATCCCCTGTTCATGGCGGTTACCGATTGGGCAACCGTCTGCACCATCCGCTGAATCCCCTTCGCGATTTGCTCCGAAGCTTCCCCTGTCTGCTCCGCCAGCTTCTTCACTTCTCCCGCCACGACAGCGAAACCTTTGCCGTGTTCTCCGGCCCTCGCGGCCTCGATACTCGCATTAAGCGACAAGAGATTCGTCTGCTGGGCGATATCTTTGATGAAGGCCGTGATCTTCTCAATGTTTCTGGACTGTTCGCCCAGGTCATGAATAACCGCGGCGGATTCTTCTATCGTGGTCCGGATCTGTTTCATCTGGACGACGGTTTCCCCGAGAAGCTTTCTTCCCTCTTCCGCCTGAAGCGCCGCCTGTTCCGATGACTCCACCGTGATCGAAGCCGACTCGGCAATGCGCTGGATACTCTGAGCGCTTTCTTCGATCGCCTGTTTGTTTTCACGCAGCTGGTTCACCTGCCGGTCGGCCGTCCCGGAAATATCCTGCATCGATTCGGCCACCTGCTGCGCGCCCGTGACCGCCTGTTCGGAGCCGTCCGACAACTCCTTGGAAGCGGCAGCCACTTCAACGGCGTTCCGGTTGATTTTGGCGAGCAGCGCCCTCAGGTTCGCTTTCATCTCATTAAAAGCCCCCGCCATTTGACCGATTTCGTCCTTCTGCTTGAGCCGCACATCGTCGCCCGTCAAATCGCCTTCCGCGATCCGCTTGGCCGCTTGGGCCACTAGCGTTACAGGGCGTGCGATCATCCGGGTGATCAGATAAGCGAGCACGACGCCCGCGACAAGCGCCGCAAGAAGCGTGGCCCGTAGAAGCGTCTTGATGTCACTTACCTTCTGTGAAGTCTCCTGCACGGACTGGTTCAGCTGCGACTGCTGAAATTCTTCCAGCTCCGCGGCCGTATCCGCCAGTTGGCGGGCCATGGGCACGCACTTTTCTTCTACCAGCCGGGTGTAGTTCTTGATATCTTCCACCTTTTTGTATGCCGCTATTTCGGCCACGATGCCCGCATACTGTTCTTCCAGACTGCTTAAACGAGCGGCCAGTTCTTTCGACTTGTCCTGATGTATGTTAGCCTGCAGCTTGCTCAAATCCGCTTTAAATGTCTGTCTGTCCTGCTCGTAACTTTTAAAATGTTCATCATTGCCCGTCAGAAGGTAGCCCCGCACGTTTTTGGTTTCTTCGGCCGCGGTTGTTCCCAAGTCCTTGATAATCAGAATTTTCTCTACCCGGTCGTTAATGAGACTCTGATAAACCTTGTTCACCGAAGTAAGTTGGTATAAACCAATGGCCCCAACTACGAAGGTCAGCAGCAATACCGCTGCAAAGCTGAGCGCAAGCTTTTGTTTGAACTTCATAAGATTCCTCATTTTTATGTAGTATTTAGGTCTTAACTCCTATTAAACCTGAAATCGAGGTTTTAAAACATGGGGTTTTCGACTTTCTTTGATAAATTTTTCATAAATTTTGAGTCTTCTGACTTAGTTTCACGATTAGAATCCGTTCATCATTTATTCATTTGACAAGCCGGACTGCCAAGCGTAGAATTACAAAAATAAATTACTCTAATTAGAGTACTTTGATTAGAATATAATTTCTCTAGGAGTGAGAGCACGTGAACGGATTTTTAAATTTTATGAAAAGCAAAGCCGTGATCGGCGGGTTAACGATGATCCTGTTTTACCAGGTCGCGTTTATCGCCATTTTTATGTCCGGATACAGCGCGATTCCCAAGAATATCGACGAGCTTAAGATCGCGATCGTCAACGAAGATACGCAGGCCGGCAAGGAAATCGCCGCCAGCTTGCAGAAAGAGCTGCCCTTCCACATTACTACGGGCGCTTCTTTGGAGCAGGCCCGGGAAGAGCTGAACGACCGCGACGTGCATATGGTCATCCATATCCCCGCGAACTTTACGGAGAAGCTTTCCCAACAGAACGAGAAAGCTCCGATGGATTTTATGATCAACCAGTCTAACCCGGCGACGGTTACCAGTACGATGCAGTCGGTCGTTACGCAAATTACCGGCAGTCTGAACCAGCAGTTCGCCGTACAAAACACCCAGGGCATTTTGCAAAAACTGAACATGCCGGAAGAGCAGGCCAAGCAGCTCGCGGCTGAAATCCCGACTAAGCTTGCGCCTAACATGATCAATATCAATAAAGTGCCTGCAGGGATGCATAACCAGATGGCGCCTTTCTTCCTGTCGATGGTCAGCTATGTGGGAGCCATGGTTTTCTCCATGATGGTTACGGGCGCAACCCGGGCCTATACCCCTATCCTCGGCCGCGCCAAAGCTTTCTGGTACGCACAGGGAGTAAACGCGCTTGTCGCCTTCTTCTCTCCGCTGATCGGCCTGACGATTTACTTCCTGGTTCAAGGCGGTTACGAAGCCAGCGTCTTCTTTCAGGTGTGGCTCGTTCATGCGCTGGAGCTGTTCGCGGCGATCGAATTTATGTCTATTTTCTGCTACCTGCTCAAAGACGCCGCGATTTTCGCGAACCTGACGCTTATGCTGTTCCAGACCATCAGCAGCGGCGCCATCATGACGCAGGATATGATGCCGGCTCTGTTCAGATGGATAAGCCACATCTCCATCATGTACTACACCGTACAAACCGATTTCAGCCTGCTCTTCGGCGGAGGCAAGATCGGGGAAAATCTTCTCGGTCTCGCCGGTATGGCCATTGCGTCGCTTGTGGTCGGACAGTTGGCCTACCTGTTCGTTTCTCCCGGATTCAAGAAAAAAGCGCTGGCGGATGCTTCTTGAGCCCTCTTCGTGTACAATAAGAAGGCTTGGGGGTCCGATGGACCCCCGGTTTTTCAACATGATGGTTCAAAGGGGAGACTTTCCGATGTCACTGCAGATTTTTATTCTGGGAATCTTATGCGAAGGCAATCACCACCCTTACGATATAAAGAAAATGTTCAAGAAGAACAACATAGAGGACGTTCACAAGATCAACGACGGAACCCTCTATTACAATTTTGACGTCCTGTTAAAAAAGGGCTATATCGAAAAACGCGAAGTTATCCGTGAGGACAACCGCCCCGAAAAAACGACCTACGGAATTACACCGAAAGGCCGCGAGTTTCTGGAGCAGGAAATCTATGCGAGCTTCCGGAATTTCACCGGAGTCGAATCGCTCTATTCGTCTACCCTTTTTCTGCGGCATGCCGATAAGAACAAGCTTATTTTTCTGATCGAGGAAGTTATAGACAAGATGAGGAACCGAAGCGAGCAGCAGAATCAGGAGTGGGAGTCCTTCAAGAACAAAACGCCGCCGAGCGTTCATCTCATTCAGGACTATATCCATAACCGGATGAAGCTGGAGTCGGAATGGCTTGTGAAGCTGCTTGACTTCGTTAAAAACGGAAGCCTATAACGGGTTCCCCTCATGGAACGGATAAAGTCACAATTCGGATCAGGTGCAAAAGAAACTTTTGCCCTGATTTTTTGTTTTGTCTGGAATTTTTTATAAAGCGGGTTCCCCCATTGTTTCGGAGGTTGTAGTAGAATGGGTGGAGTAGAATGAAGAATGGATAAGATTGACTACTTAGAGTTAGGGGCTAGAAGAAGTATGCAGGGGACCATCAAGAAAATTTTCACTCACTACTGGAGTCCTTATATCGCCATGGGTTTGGCCGGCGTGTTAAGCGCTCTGTACTTCGGCATCACGAAAACCGTCTGGGCGGTAACCGGGGAATTCACCCGTCTGGGCGGGCACATTCTCCAGCTCTTCGGCGTGGATGTGTCAGACTGGGCTTATTTCAAACTGGTCGGCATGAACGGCACTACGCTGACCCGCACCGACGGATGGATCGTCTGGGGGATGTTTATCGGCGCCCTCGTTATGATTCTGCTCAGCAACAATTTTAAAATCCGCATTCCGAAGCAAAAACGCCGGCTTGTGCAGGGGTTCGCCGGAGGGATTATCGCCGGATTCGGCGCAAGACTGGCCCTGGGGTGCAACCTGGCCGCCTTCTTCACGGGCGTGCCGCAATTCTCGCTGCACTCCTGGATCTTCATCGCGGCTACCGCGATCGGCACTTATCTCGGCGTGAAGGTCGTGAACACGGCCTGGTGGAAAGGCAAGCCCGTGCTGAGCAAGGGCAATACGGCCGCTTCTCCTTCAGCCGTGAAGAAACGGATCGTACAGCCCTACGTGGGGGCGGGGATTGCCCTCGCTTACGCGGCGCTGATCGTTTATTTCTTCGCCTCGGGCAAAACCATGCTGGGCGCCGCCGCGATTTTCGGCGCAGCCTTCGGCATTCTGATCGAGCGCGGGCAGATCTGCTTCACCTCGGCGTTCCGGGATCTCTGGATCAGCGGCCGCGCCGCCATGACCAAGGCCATTACCGCAGGCATGGCGATAAGCTCCGTGGCCACGCTGATCATCATCCTCGTGTACGGGCTGGAGCCCATCACCAAAATCGCCGCACCCAGCACACTGGTCGGCGGAATTTTGTTCGGCCTCGGCATCGTGCTTGCGGGGGGCTGCGAAACCGGCATGATGTACCGGCTGATGGAAGGCCAGGTCGTCTTTCTGCCGGTCTTTATCGGCAACATTATCGGAGCGACCGCACTCGCTTACGCTTGGGATCATCTCGGCGTCTTCAACCTGCTCGCCAAGAGCGGCTCGAAGATTAACCTCATCCCGCTGATGGGCCCTTACGGCGCCCTGTTCGCTACGCTCGCGCTGCTGGCCGCCGGATTTGCCGTGGCGGCTTATTGGCAGAAAAACTACCGGTTCGGAACCGGATTCAAGAAAGGGGACACGACTCATGTCCGTTGATTACACACTCGATATCAGAGGCGAATCCTGCCCATATCCCGTTATTTATACGCTGGAAACCCTTCGCGATATGAAAAAAGGACAGCTCCTGCAGGTGATTGCAGACTGCCCGGCCGCTTTCCGCAACGTACCGGAAGAAGTGGTGAAGCACGGCTATACGATGGCTCAGGAGCCGGTTAGAGACGGCCAGGAGTTTACCCTGTATATCCGGGCCTAGAGAACAGGTCTGCAAGAATCGCCCCCATCGTCCGATATAAGAACTATCTTCTTTGGAAAGGTCGGTTGCATCCAGAATGAACGTATTCTTCTCTTCAGGCTTACATACCAGGAACAGCAAAAACGGTAATTCTTCACGCTTCAAAAGTAAAACAGGACGGCTCTTGCGCCTTGTTCCCGCGCTGATCGGGCTTACTCTGTTCGACTGCTTCACAGGGGTTTCCTCCGCATCGGCATCGCCGGGACAGGATGTGTCGATCGTCGTCAACGGCGCGGAACTGTTCCCGGATTCCCGCGCCTATATTCAAACGGAGTCCGGCTTGACTTACGTCCCGCTGAGGTCGCTGTCAGAGGCGTTTGGCACGGAAGTCGAGTGGTCCCAATCGACGAAGACCGCCACCGTGCGCAAAGGCGCCACCCTTATCGACCTGACGGTCGGGAGCACTCTGGCGCACATTGACGGGCGCGAGGCCGTGCTGGAGTCCTCCGCGGAGCAAGAAAACGGCCGGGTCATGGTGCCTGTCCGTTTCATTGCCGAGGCACTCGGCATTGCGATCGCTTGGAATGCCGATACACATACGGTAACCCTGGGCGATACGCCGGCACCTGCCTCCGTGTTTGCTCCAGGGGAAGGAAACGACGTCCAGAACATTCTGAATCAAGCATTCGTCACCCAATCGAACGGGTGGGTGTATTATCAGAATGTGGGCGATGAAAGCAAGCTGTACCGGATGAAAGAAGACGGGTCCGAGTCTGTAAAAATTTCGGACGACCCCGCCGCTCAGATCCAAGTGACCGGGGGCTGGGTATACTATCGGCTTCTTACTCAGGGAGAACGGACCGACGCGGGAGAAGTGTACCGGATTCGGCCCGACGGCAGCGAACGCACGAAGCTCAGCAAAGAAAAAGCCGGACAAGTCTATGTAACCGGGGACTGGATTTACTATAACGTTACGGCGGGTTTCGGCTCAGGCCCTCTTTTCAAGATGAAGCTTGACGGAAGCGGCAAACAAGAGCTTTCGCAAAAAGATGAAGATGTGATGGATTTCGTCCCTTATCAAGGACACATTTATTACAAGCGAAGCATCGGAGGTCTTTATTCCATTGACCTTAACGGCCGAAACCGCAAAACCTACACCAAGGAATTCGTCCATGAACTGCGCGCGGCCAACGGCTTTATCTACTACCATAAGGACGCTAACCAGCTGCTGAAAATGTCCGTACAGACCGGCGAGGAGTCTGTGGCCGTGGACAACGTGCCCTTAAGCCGTTATTATGTAGGGCCCGACTATCTCGTTCTGGAAAAGGCGCTGAGCTTCCTGAACCGGAAAGTCTACCTGACCGATCTGCAAGGCGGCGGGGAAAAGCTCCGGATAGACAACACTCTTGTTCAGCTAAATGTTATCGGAGATTGGATCTATTTCATGACTTATGAAACAAAGAGTTCCGAAACGCACCGTTACGCAGATATCGTTTTTTCTCTCGGCCGTGTTAAGAAAGACGGCTCACAGCGTGAAATCATCACGTCCAAAACGAGCAATCCGTTCCCTAACGAGCGGCTGTAAGCCCACAAAAACTCAAAACCTCCGGAACCGCAGCTTGCGGGACTGGAGGTTTTTCCTTTATCCGTTTACGCCTTGCGCTTTAGGACACTTTTGTTAGGAGAAAACGTATCGAAGTTCCCTTGTCCGTGATAGGGGAGGGCTATATAAAATGTCTAGTTTTGGCGGGAAATTAATCAAAAAAATTAAAAGAGTCCTATTCAATTTGTGTTAATATAAAATGGAATAAAAAGGTGGGTTTTGATAATTTTAAAATTTCAAGCCGTCTAATGAGGAGGGACATATTGACTTCTAAAAAGAGGATCTTCGGAGTGTTGTCAACCATTCTTAGTATTGCAGGAACATTGATGCTTATTATCAGTTACTCCATTTCAACTAATCCTACTTCCAGTGAATTAGTTATAATTAAATCATTATTTTTTTCAGCACTAGGTTCTTTGGTTATTAGCATTGTTTTAGGTTTTATAGGAATTTTAACAGGTGAGAGAGGATTCTTAATATTCACTGGAATCTTAATTGTTTTTGTTATGGTTGTAGGATTACTAGTAGTTTTTTTAAGTATGGCTTTTTTAGGATTTAGAGAACCATAAGTACTTTCTGTAGATCAAGCTAGGTCGTGGACTCCCAGGATTGTCCGGTATGGAAAAACGTCCGCTGTCGTGTGACCAATTCCTCGTATGCTGCCATCTTGAACACTTCCTTTTCTATATTTCCGTCTAACGAGAGAAGGAGGACACATAGTCCCCCTCCATCCGTCACTTAACCTTTATTTCATGCAACATGTTCGTTAGCTCTGCTTCCATCTCGCTGCGCGGCCGCCGATCTCGGTTACTCTCCGTCCGCCTCGCTTACTTTTACAAGCATTTTTCCCAGATTGGTTCCTTTAAAAAGTTCCAGGAACGCTTTAGGAACGTTGTCGAAGCCTTCCACAATCGTTTCTTCGTACTTCAGCTTGCCTTCCGACAGCCACTTGCCCAGATCAGCTCCGGCTTCATGAAAACGGGCGGCGTAATCGCTCAGAACAAAGCCCTGGATCAGAGAGCGGGTCTTGATCAGTTGAGGCTGAATCCGGGGACCCAGGTCGCCGTCCGTGCTGTTGTAGGAGGAGATAGCGCCGCAAAGCGGGATGCGAGCATGGTCGTTCAGCTGTTTCATCACGGCATCCGAAATTCGTCCGCCCACGTTGTCGTAGTAAACGTCGACTCCGTCTGGACAAGCTTTTGCGATCGCTTCATCCAGGTTATCCGCCGTTTTATAGTTAACCGCGGCATCGAAGCCGAGCTCCTTCTCCAGGTAGGCGGTTTTCTCGTCCGAGCCCGCGATACCGACGACGCGCGCTCCTTTCAGCTTCGCGATCTGCCCGACCATCATGCCCACGGCTCCGGCCGCGCCGGACACGACGACAGTCTCGCCTTCTTTCGGCTTGCCGATATCCAGCAGACCGAAGTAGGCCGTCATACCCGTTAGTCCGAGTACGCTCAAATAAGCGGACAGCGGGGCGAGGTTTTCGTCCACTTTGCGGACGGCGGAAGCGTCTACCGTGTTGTACAGCTGCCAGCCCAGCATCCCCAGCACTTTGTCCCCGGTTTCGAACTGCTCCGAACGGGACGATACGACCTCTCCGACAATCCCGCCGCTAATCGGCTCGTTCAGCTTGTAAGGCGGCACATAAGATTTGGAGTCGTTCATTCTGCCTCTCATATACGGGTCCACGGACAAGTACAGCGAACGCACGACAACCTGGCCCTCGGCAGGATCGGATACGGGAACTTCCCTGAATTCGAAATGATCAACGGTCGGCATCCCCTCGGGACGCGAACGGAGTACGATTTGTTTATTCATCGGCACATGAATTCACTCATTTCTCATTAGTTTTATTGAACAATGGTTAATAAAAAATAAGACTATCGCACAAACTAGCTGCACCAAATCGGGCGTGACCTGCTTTTTACCCGATTTTGATAGTTTTAAAACTTTAAAACTATTGGGCCAAAAAATACAGGCTTCCCGACAATTTATAAACTGTCCAAGAAACCCGGCAAAAACTGATGAAACACGTCTCTCCGCAGTTCGCTCGTTTTATTCTGGCCGCTGCGGATCACTTTTATGAGGCCGGCTTCGTACAAAATCTTCAGATGATACGATACGTTCGATTTGTCCATGCCTACGGACTCGCCAATTTCCCCGCACGTATTGCTGCGGTCATGACGATGAAGATACCGGATCATTTCGATTCGCTTCACTTCGGCCAACGCCTTAAAAATCTTGACCCGCCGCTCGTCTTCCACAGTTAATTGTTCGATAGTCATAGAACTATTTTAGACTTCCTCCTATGTTATGTCAACTTGCCGGCGACTCTTCTTCCTTATCAAAGGTTTTCTCGTTTAAAAAGCTGTCTTCCAGGACGGCGGACTTGTCCCCGTATACTTTAATAATATGTTTCTCGCCCCACGCGCATAGAGAATCAAGGATTTTTTGCAGCCCCCACCCGTATTCGCTAAGCTCGTAATCCACGCGAGGCGGAATTTCCTGGTGGATCGTTCTTTTGATAACTCCGTCTTCCTCCAGCTCTCGCAGCTGCTGGGTGAGCATTTTTTGCGTAATCGCCGGCATAAGGCGCTTCAGCTCGCTGGTTCGCTTTTTCCCGTGCGTCAGATGGCAAAGGATCACACACTTCCATTTTCCCCCGATAATCTCCAAAGTCGCTTCAACCGGTATATTGTATTTCTTCTTTGTCGTCATGTTACGGACCTCCCTTTATAGGTTTCCCCAAAGATACTACGGTACTCCGAGGTACCTATGATACTTAAAAGTACGTTCTTTTCATGCAAGACTCTATCCCCCATAATAGCATTCACCGGCCGGTATGCACCATACCGTTCGTTCAAATCACAGACTTCCAATTATACCCGGAATTCTGAACCGATAGGAGAGGGAACCATGATTGCCGATTCACATAAAAGCACGCTCGCTCTACTGGCCCTGGCCATTAGCGCATTTGCCATAGGCACCACCGAGTTTATCAGCGTAGGGCTGCTGCCTCTGATTGCGGAGGACTTGCAGACCTCCTTAACGACAGCGGGACTTACCGTCTCCATGTATGCGCTCGGAGTCACGCTCGGCGCCCCGATACTGACTTCCCTGACCTCCACGATGACGCGGAAAACGCTGCTCCTGTGGATTATGGTCGTCTTCATCATCGGCAACAGCCTGGCGGCCGGCGCGACGACCATAGGCGTCCTGCTCGCCGCCCGCATTGTCTCTTCGCTGGCCCACGGGGTTTTCATGTCTATCGGCTCGACGATTGCGGCCGATCTCGTCCCCCAACACCGCCGCGCCAGCGCGATTTCCATCATGTTCACGGGGCTGACCGTGGCGACCATCACCGGCGTGCCGATCGGCACCTTCATCGGCCAGCAGTGGGGATGGCGGCTCGCTTTTGCGGCCATCGTCGTTGTGGGCGTCGTCGCCTTCATCGCGAACAGCGTGCTCATCCCTTCCACACTGCCGAAGGGAGTCCGCACCACGTTCCGCGATCAGCTGAAGCTCGTGACGAACGGCAGGCTGCTCCTGATGTTCGTCATTACGGCGCTGGGCTACGGCGGCACCTTCGTCGTGTTCACGTTCCTGTCTCCGCTGCTTCATACCGTCACCGGCTTCGCGGAGAATACCGTCACCCTGCTGCTCCTCGTTTACGGAGTCGCCATTGCCGTAGGCAACGTGATCGGCGGCAAAGCCGCGAACCGCAAGCCTCTGCCTGCCCTGCTTGTCACGTTCCTTCTGCAGGCGGTTGTCCTGTTCGCGCTTGCTTTCACGGCCCCGTACAAGGCAGCCGGACTGATCACCGTCATTCTGATGGGGCTGTTCGCCTTTATGAGCGTGGCCGGGCTTCAAGTCTTCGTGCTGACGCTCGCCAAACGCTATGTTCCCGCAGCAGTTGATGTCGCATCCGCGATCAATATCGCGGCGTTCAATGCCGGGATCGCCATCGGCGCTTACCTGGGCGGGATCGTCACCGAACGGATGGGCTTGATCCATACCACCTGGGTGGGCGGCATCATGGTCGTGGCCGCCGTTGTTCTGACCGGCTGGAGCTTGCTGCTTGAAGGCAGGAATGCTCTTCGGGAAAATGCTTTGAGTTAAATACTTCCCCACTCCAGGCTCCAGGCGATTAGAGTCAATCTCTCCCCGAAGCCCGGCCTCTATACAAAAACACGGCACGCTGAGTCGTTCAGCGTGCCGTGTTTTTATTACCAATCCCCTAAACGTCATACTCCAGCTGTTTCTTCGCCTGGACGATAAAGTCGATCGGCGAGTCGATCGTTTCCGCCTGATACTGGACCGCGCCCATTTTCAAACTGAGGTCGACCTTGTATTTCTGGGCAAAATCCCGGGTGTTGAACTCTTCCAGGCTCTGCTTGATCCGTTCCATTACGACTTTGACCCCGTCACGGTCCGTGAACAGCAGCAGCCCCCATGTGGCGTCTTCCTTGTCCAGCAAGTACAGGGCATCGTTGGTCCGGATGCTGGCCTGGCTGATTTTGGAGACGTCGATAATGGCTTCCGCAAGCTGCTCATCGCCGATGAGCGGGCGGATTTCGTTCCAGTATTTCACCTTGATGACGAGCAGCGTCAGCGGAATGTTATACCGGGTCGAGATCCCCGCGAACACACTCGCATCCTTCCGGAACGCGATGCTGTTCTTGAGGTCCGTCCGCTCGTCCAGCGTCGCCAGCCGGGCCTTCTGCTTCTGTAGATCGTCATTCTCGGCCTGGAGCTGCCTTGTCGCCGTCGTAAAGAGCCAGATAACCACCGTCAGGACCGGCGTCATGATCAGCCAGAAGTAAGTCGATATGCCGATGGTCTCTCCGCGGGTTACGGTCTCATACAGAATGTAGGTCCCGTACCCGAAAATGAACACGATGTTCAGGATGAGCCCGGCTGTAACCGTGGTGAAGTAAGTGACTACCACAAAGAAGAAAGCGAGATTGAGGAAAATCAGATTTTCCACGTACCTGTTCGGGTCCCCGGCGGTGAAAGCGACGCAAACGTTGCACAGCACCAGCAGCGCCAGAAAAGCGATATCGGATAGAAGCGAACTACGATTAACTTTCATCGCGGCCACCTCTCTTCTTCAAGTGTTTGCGGATCAGCAGGATCAGCGAGAGAACCGCAAGAGCGGCGACCAGCACGAAAGCGACCAGGAAGCCGAGGACGTCGCCGCGCTGCAGCACGTCCTTCACCAGGGACTGGTCTCCCTCGCCCGCTTCTTTCTTGAAGCGGTAGGCGCTGACACTGCCGTCCTTATCGGTGATGACGCCGTCTCCGTATACTTTCCACTTGGCCTTCTCGTTAGCGATCAGCTTGGAAGCCAAGTAATAGTTTTCGGCACGAGCTCCCGTTACGGCCAGAAAACCGTTGCCCGCCTGGAAAGGCGAGGCAAGAAGCTGGAGCGTTCCCAGCCGCTTTCCGTACTCGGTTTCTATGCTAATTTTTTCGTTGGACAGAATGCCTTCGCCCTTGGGATCGTACTTAAAGTATAGATTCTTGTTGTTTTCCTGAATGAGCTTGTTGTCGATAAACGTGCCGATGGCGATAATGTTGGAATCTTTCAGCTGGTCCGAGCCTGCCGTATCCTTGTAAAAACGGACGTCCCCCGTGTTGCCGCTGGCATATTGGCCCAGCAGGTTAAACACATTCGAGACGGAACGGTACGTGTAGTCATCCTTCGCCTCGGGAAGCACGACCGCTACGCGGTTGTACACTCCGTCACGCAGGAACGGATACGGATAGTTGTTGAACAGCATATCCGTCCGGTCCTTGGTTTTGAAATTGATCATGGAATCCTTCGTAAGGAAGGCCCATGGCGTCTGATTGCCGTTCTGCGTACAGGCGGCACTGACCATCTGCAGGTCAAAAGCGGCCGTCACGGAGAAGTTGCCGGATACCGCCGCGTTGGACGGAATCGCGAAAACCGCTTTGTCTCCGTTCGCCATTTCTTTCGTCAGCTTTTTGCTGCCGATCGGAATTCCGTTAATGGAGACCGTTACCAGGGAACGGTTAAAGTCGAGATTCTGGGCATACCGGAAATCGAGCGTGATCTGCCCGGCATCCGCGATGGACCGATTCGTCGGCAGAGATACGAAATAAGTCTTCTCCTGATGGCCCGGCCCTCTCACTTCGTCACCCGTCTCGGTAAACGTCACCTGGGTGCTGTAAGCAACGGGAGGAGTCGCCACATCGGTGCTCTCCTCGACGACCTTCAGGTCGCTGTCCATCTGCTCCATCAGGGACGGATTGGCGACGAAGCGGCCGGCCTGAACGAGCAGCTTCGGATTCTGGGAGGTCACGACCAACGTCGGCTGCGTGTCCTTGTTCACCAGTTGGACGACGGCCTTCGTGTTGTAATCCTGCTTGCTCAGCAGCCCCTTGATTCCTTCCGGAAGCCGGTCATACAGCCCGACGAGGACAACCGCCTGCTTGTTCCCCAGCACATCGGCCCGGTAAGGCAGCAGCGGAATATCCTTGTCCGCGTTTTTCTTGGCCTTGGCGAAGCCGGAGAGCGCGTATACGGCCGTCTCCAGCTCGACGGGATCGCTGTTATCCGGTACCGTCAGGACGCTCTGTCCGGCGCCGACCGTATCCAGTCCCGCGAAACGGTGACTGAAATCGTTGATGGCCGCTTTCAACTCGGCGTTCGTGTAGGCCACATCGATGCTCGATGTCGTAAACAGACTGAGCCAGTGATCGGGCGCATCGTCCGGCGCGCACACCTCGTTATCGACCGTACGGATGTAGCCGGTTATCTCCAGCATGTTGCTGCCCTTCTTGAGCCATTCTTTCGGCACGGATACCGACAACCGCTGGCGCCCGTTATCGGCGGCCACAGGGCGGAAGGAATGAAACGCGTGACCGTTTACGGATAAAGTGACACTGGATATCAGTTCTTTAGCCAGCTGCGTGGCCTGATAGTCCAGATTGATTTTGACAGTCTCCACATTCCAGTAATCCATCAGTTCAAAATATTTCTGCTTGGAGCTTACGGCACCCGACAAGGATGCTTCGCTTTCGGTGAACGCAGTCTGATAAGTGCGCGCTTCCCCATTCGCGGGAGCAGCCGCGGCGCCCTGGCCGAACTGGGCCGCGAATATCGATAAGAGGCAGATGAACAGCAGCCATTTTTTCATAGTCATCATGAAATTCTCCTGTACTCGATTTTTCGTTGAAATCTTCCTAAGCGCCTTAATAGCGTTCGGTTTTATACCATTTTACTTCCCGGCCGAAAAGTTGATCCTTGAAATAGTTATAAAGGCCGTAAGCGGCGACCGCCATCCACATCTGGCAATAGGATACGTACATGAGCATGATGATCCAGACATTGGAGAGGTTCATCTCACCTTTTTCGGTAGTTAACGTAACATAAGTGCCTACTACAAAGAGCGTGACCGCCAGCAGCCATAAAAACGTACTGAAGCTTGCGATGGTCGTATGTACATAACCCAGCGCATTGAGCACAAGCAGAACGTCGGAGGTCACGAGCGCCGTCACCAGGAGGAAATAGATCGACAGCAGGTAGAGGATATCGAACCGGATCCTCTTCGCTTCGGGGTGAAAGAGCAGCTTGCAGTTCTTCACGATCACGTAAATGTTGCCCTTGGCCCAGCGGGTCCGCTGTTTGAACCACACCTTGACGGTCTGCGGCTCCTGTTCCCAAGTGACGGCCTTCGGCTGGAACTTGATCCGGTAGCCCATCATGTAGATCCGGAAGCTGATCTCGGTATCCTCGGCGATCGCCTTCACATCCCAGCCCCCGATGCTCTCCACGATATGCCGCCGCATAATAAAGTTGGTGCCGGGTATGGTGCACAGCTTGAACAGCTTCCACCTGCCAGCTTGCGCCATCCACTGGAACGACAGCGTCTCGATGTTGATGAAGCGCGTAAGCAGATTCACGTCCCGGTTGCGGGTGCGGAACTTGCCGATGACGGCCCCGAGGGAAGCGTCGTTCGTGATTTCCGCCACCAGGTACCGCAGCGCTTTTCTTTCCGGCGTGTTGTCGGCGTCGTAAATGGCGATCAGCTCGCCCTTGCTCTGCGCGAATCCCAGGTTGAGCGCGTTGGATTTCCCCTTGCCTCCCGTTACGGAATCGGTATTGATAATGATGAGATTGCGCCGGGGATTCCTCGCCTGGATGCCTGCCAGCAATTCCGCGCTGTTGTCCGAGGAATTGTCGTTGATCACGATAATTTCATACCGGTCGTGGGGGTAATCGAACGCCAGCAGCGCTTCCACCGTCTGGCTGATCACTTTGCCCTCGTTGTGAGCGGGGACCATGATCGTGACGAAAGGCTCTTCTCCCGCCGGAATGTCCGGCATAGGCTCTCTCTCGGTTTGCACGTAATAGAAGTAGCCCGCGATAATGAGCAGAACGTTAACAAGAAGAAGGGACCAGATGCACAAGACCGCTATCACCATCAGGTAGTCTGAGATAGTCATGGAGAGCTCCTTATTTCAAATATTTTTTGCGGTACAGACGATATCCGACCACGATCAAACCTCCGAAGACAACCAGGGACACCATAATAATGATGATAAAAATGCGGTTCTGAACGCTGAATGCCCCTGCCAGGCTCTGCTGCTGTTTCTTCTCGTATTCATAATCGGCGCTGATTTTTTGGGGTGTGTATTCCGTATTGACCGGATTGCCGTTGATCGTAACGGTCCCGCGGGACGAAGCGACTACGGTATCTCCCGCCTTCACCTCATGGCTTCCGGATTTATAATCCGCGAACGGGATCCCGGAGGACCCCAGCGTTCCGACAGCCTCTTCCATCTCTTCTTTGCTCCCGAAAAAGTCGTAAACGACGGCGGTATCCATCGGGAAGGCAGGTACCGACCGGTCCGCGGCGCCAAACTGCCGGAGAAAGCTCATCGGCATACTGTACGGAGCGGACGCGAAAGGTTTCGACGTATCGGACGGATCGATGTACAGCGTCTTTACGTCCGGGAAAAGAACCGCGGAATCGAAGAAGCCGAGACCCGACTTCGCGTACTCCTTGTCGTACGCCCAGTACATCTCCGTGCCGACGCCGAGCGGAGCCACCCCGTCCTTCGCCAGAACGGAGATAAACCCGTTCATCTTCTCCCGCAGGGTACCGCCCTCCCGGCTCACTCCGTCCAGGACGACCGGAGCGTTGATCAGAATGCTTCCGTTGCGGGTCTGCACGTATTTCAGCGCTTCCGCATACCGCTGCATAGCCGGGAAGTCGGTGTTGCCGAATACGGGCCGGATGCTGATCGTAAAGGGAATTCCCGCTCCGTACAGCCTGTCCGCCGTCTCCTCCAGCAGATCCAGATCGGAGAAGGGATATATTTCTTTGAGGACCACATAGGCATGGCCGTCCTCCTCTATACCTAGCCACTTCTTCAACACGGAGGCCATGGCAAGCTCGCTCAAATTCCCTTTCTGAAAATAAGGGACATACGCCGTTCCGCCCGCCTCGGCGCTAAAGGGCGCCTTGCGCCCGCTTCCGCTGAGCGTAATCGTGCCATACGCGCTTCCGCCCGTCTGCGTCAGCACCTCGATATCGCGGACCGGGATGTTCGCCTGCGTCCGCTTGTCCGCGGCGATCTCGGCGGTGTCGCGGCTGATTTTTTCCGTTGCGGCGGAGAGCTTGTCGCGCGTTTGGGCCGGCAGTTGATACCCCACATGAAGGTAAGCTCCCGGATATGCGGACAAATCGTCGAGATACGCCTGGTTGCTTATCCGGAGATCCCCGTCGTTGACGACGGTAATGACATTGGCGTAAGCCTGCATCGTCCCCTGCTTGTACCGGTCGATACTCGACAAGGTAACCTGCGTACGGTAGGAGGCCAGCAGCTGCTGGAGTACCGTCACATTACCCTCGCGCGGCGTCCCTTTGGCCAGGCTGTCGTAGAGCAGCAGCACCTTGACGGGCTGGGACCCGGCAGCGGACGCGTGAGGCCACGGAATCAGCAGCAGAACGAGCAGGAGCAGAAGCGGCAGGCTGATTTTATAGGCTTGGATGCTGCGCAAGCGCGTTCCCACCTTTCCCGGTTCCGGTGCGGATCTTATCCGCTTCATCCGCCGCGTACTCGTGATTACGCATCAGGCGGCGGCTTAAAATATCCGATACCGCCATAAAGGTGACGAGATCGAACGCGACCGTGAACAGAAATTCGTGCTTCGCGAGATCCGCGTCCCCCGCCCCGATGATCGAGACGAGAATCCCCGCCAAGCCGATAAAAATCATCGTGACGATCAGAATCAGGCGCTGGGCGAGACGGGGATCGCGGGCGCGGAAAGCGGCGAGAAACGAAGGCATGTACAGACCCACGAGCACGACAATCCAGATCACGATGAATCCGTAAGTCTTCGGCGACAATCCTTTCTTCATCACACTGTAGCCGGAGAAGAAACCCGCATGCGTCCCGAACGGTTTTCCGGCGGAGGCTTCATAGTTCCCCATCGCGTTAGGCCGGATCGTAAAAGCGTCCTTGGCCGCGACATTCAGCATGGAACTCAGCTTGTCCGGGTGAGTGACATAGTACGTCAGGATGGAAGCGAATCCGTAGCGGCTGTAAAAATCTTTTTCCAGCATGGGTGAATTCACGTCCACGGTAGCGTAAGGTTCGTAAAAAATGCTGCCTTTCAGGATCGCGTACTGCTTGTCGATCTCAAACGATTTCAGCGTGTCCTCGGGATTCGCGGACTGCATCAGAACCCCGCGAGTCATGGCGTGATACTGGTTGATGTTCACGAATTCCTTGGAAATCATGGCGTAAGTCGCCACCCCCGATACGAATAGCAGCACCAGCGAGCCCGCCGTAAGCAGCCGGAAGAGCTTCTCTTTGCGGACCCACAGGAGAACCACGGCCATGCAGGCGACGATAATGCCGACCGGGGCGTTCTGCTGCTTGGACGTCGTCAGGATAAGCGTGCTTATTACGAACAGAGCCAGCAGCGCATAATCGTTGTATCTTTTGCGGTACAAAAGCAGCCAGGACGCGAAGACGAACAGCATCATGACGTACACGATGCTTTCCCCGAAGAAGGAACTGAAGTAGGCGGTGTACCCCGTGTCTCCGAACATAAAAATGGCCAGGAGCGCGATGAGATAGCCGTGTTTCCTGGCTATTTTCCAGGTCAGAGCTTCCACCAGCAAATACACGGCAGCCGTCAGCAGCAGCGTAAAGAGCAGCGCCTGAAAGCGGATGTCGAATACAACCGAGCTGAACAGAAGCTGGTTTAGCAGGAGCGCCGCTTTGATGAAGAGCGATTGGGATGACACTATGGTCGTGCCGTTTTCGTTAAAGTACTGGTAAATGCCGTACTGCTTGACGAAATAGCCGAAGCGCTGGCTGTCGTAATCCGGCAGATTGAAATAAAGGCCCTCACTGTAGATGCTGCGGAAAAAGTCCCCGTTATCGGCTACTCCGATATAAGGAGGAACAAACAAGGCGAAGCCGGTGATCAGCAGAACACCCAAAGCGGCCAGCAGAGCCGGGGAAATATAACGTCCCGCCAGCATAAAACCTAGACGGAGCCGCTCTTTGATGGATTTTTCCGTCGTCATCCGGATCACCTTCCTTTGTGTAAGTTAGTAGGTATAAGCCAACAGGGCCATGAGATTATCGAAGGAATACGCCTGGCCGGATGCGGCATCGCCGAAGCCTCCGTTAAGCGGGCTGCCTTCGTCTTTCACCTGATAGGCGTTCATTCTCTGAATGCTGTCCTGATAGAGCGATGCATCGCCGATCTCCGAGCCGATCATCGCCGTAATCGCGTAGATTGCCGTAGATTGCACCTGAGTGGCGGGTGTGCCTTCTTTCGTATAGCGGCCGTACAAGGTCCCCGCTTTGACATGTTCCTTGATGTAACGGATGCTGGCCGGAGCCGGTTCACCCGCTTCCGCCAAATGCAGCACCGTGAGCAGGGATTCCACCATATTGATCCCCTCTGAGGTGTAGGCGTTCTTCTCGTAATCGAACCGTGTCTCGTAAAAAGGGAACGCGTCCGACAAATATCCCTTTGCGATAAGGCTTTTCATATTATCCAAAAGCGCTTGCTTGGAAGCATCGGGCACAGGCAGCATGCCGAGCGTCCGCAGGTCGATATAACAAAGCGTCACGAACTTGTTCGTGATCCCGTACGTTTCATCGTAAAAGTCGTAAAGCCTGCCGTCCTTCACGTTCGTTTCGTAGAACCGCTTGCCGTATTTTTCCGCTTCCTTGGCGTAAGCCGGTTCGTCGAAGGCTTTGGCCGCCTCGGCCAGAGCCCGGATCACCCGCAGATCGTCCACCGCCGCGTTGAGCGGGTATTTCTTCTGCTGTTTGGGGCTGTACCGGTAGCTAAAGCCCTGCTTCAGGTCAAACGTCTGTCTGGCAAGCGCCCAGTGCTGAGCGAATTCTTCTTTTCGCTTGGATCGTGCGTCTTCCCTCATTTGAAGCGAGGCGGATTCGCTGAGCACTTCGTGGCCCGTAGCCGTCTCCTTGGCTTCATCCGTTTCTTTGAGGTTCGTAAACACGCCGAATGGACCCGTCATGCGGGTCTTTATAAAAGCATACAACGCCTGCCGTTCATTCTGCACGTTGATGATTTTTCCATTCTGCCCGGCCGGTTCCCCGGAAGGGGCCGGCATCGGAGAAGCGTCTTCTGTTTTCCGGTTGACCGTCAGGAACAGAATCAGACACAGAACGACACCGAGCATGATCACGGTTCCTTTCTTCAAGCCGTCACTTCCTTTATTCCGAATCTCATTAAATCACCGTTATCTATGTTTAAGCTTAAAATCCGCTTTCCCTGCCAAAATATTCTACTTTCTTAATACTGCCACAAAGTCACAAATCAAAGCAATGCCCGTTCCATTAAATTTGACATAAGGCGACATTAAGAAAAGCCGCAAACACGGTCTCCCGCAAAAAAAAGAAGACCCCTCTCCTGACGAGAACGGGTCTTCCGTTACTTCCTTACATCTTGGCCATTCCAGATTCCGACTTGGCTTAGAACGGATTCATGACGTGGAAAAAGACGTTTGGCGACGCCATCCGGTAGTAGAAGCTGCACCAGCCGACGCCTTTGTTCGTGAACCGGTTCGACGTGCTGTACAGCAGGCGCTCCTGCTCCAGCTCCTCGATCCGACCGATCCGGCCTTCCGCGTAGTCCAGCAACCGCACGGACGCCGTATCCAGACGGCTCAGCACCCCGCCGTACCGGATGTCGATGATTTCCCATCCGAACGGCTTGAACATGCTCAGCCACTGGCTCCTGTGGGCCGCCCGCAAGGCGCGTACCGCTTCCGCAATCTCCGGAAGCACGTCTTCCGCGATACGCTTCAGCGTGCTTTTATCGCCCGCATCATAAGCGCTCTTCAGCTCGATGCCAATTTCGCTCTTGCGCTTCAGCACGCCGGCCAGCTTCTCCGGCACGTCGAAGATGTAGTCGAGCGCCGCGGCCGGGTCGCGCCTGCTGCGGATGTCCTGCTCCACCTTCGCGTAGTGGGCGGACATCTCCAGCCCTTCGATCTGCTTGTCGAACAAGCCGAGCAGCACGTCCTGGTACAGCAGGAACTTCGACGGGTTACTCTGTTTGCGGTTGTCCGGCTCCGAACCCGGCGTTTCGTCCAGGTACTTCATCTGGAGATAGGCGTCCGCCTCAAGGCCGGTGCAGAATTTCACACGCTCGGCGAGCACGGCCCAGTCCGGGGAGCCCTCCGTATACGCGTGCTCCGCGTAAAACTGCAGGCCGAGCAGCGCGATGTACGGGTTGCTCTCCATCCCGTCGTCGCCCCACATGGTCGCGTAGGCTTCGCGGATGCCGTGCTTCTTGTTCACGCGCAGCGCGGCATCGGTCGCCTTCAGCGACAAGCCGTAGTTCACGCCGAACGTATTGAACACCCAAACGCCGCCTGCGTATACGAGATTGCAGCCGAGCGGAGCGTGCTGGGCAATCTGGCTTTCGTAGTCTGCTTCTTCGGTATGCACGTAATCCCAATACACCAGGTCGACGTCTTTGGGAATACGGGCGGCCATCTCAGCCGGAATTTGCGTGTCTTTGTTGTAATGCTCGCTGCCCGTGCCGGAAGCCAGCTTGAGGAACATATCGCTCCACATCATCGCTTTCAGCCCGCGGCGGCGCGTTATTTCCAGCACCTTATCCAGGTGCGTGACCATAATGTCAAAACGGCTCGCAAATCCGTTCTTGTCCAAATATTTGCCGCGGCCCAGCTCTTCCGCTTCGTCCATGCCGATGTGGATTTTACGGCTGCGGAACGGTGCGCTGGCCGCTTCGATCATCTTCTCGACAAGCTCGTCCGTTTTGTCGTAGCCGACAAGCAGGGCGCCCTTCGTGTCTTTATATTCCTTGACGGGCTCCCACTTCAGGAACTCTTCCAGGTGGGCAAGCGTCTGGATGCTAGGGAACGCTTCGATACCGAATTGATCCGCGTAATCGTCGATCTCTTTCAGCTCCGCTTGCGTGTAGCGACCGCGCATATATCCGAAATAAGGCTGTCCTTCGATCTCATACGTATCCTCAAGATACAGCATGACCGTATTCATGCCCATCAGCGCCATTTTGCGAATCATGAATTTAAAGCTTTCGAGCGTCAGTACTCCGTTGCGGGACAAGTCGAACATAGGCCCGACAACGTCCAGATGCTGCTTCTCCCGGATGCTGAACGACTCTCCGCCGCTTCCGTGCTGTACAAGAAGACCGAGCGCGCGGTAAAACTGATGCTTTTGTCCGTAACGGATGTAAGCCGATCCCGGCTCCAGGCCCACTTCCAAATCGCCGGAAGACGGCCCGACGGCAACTTTCAACCCGTCTTCCGCTTCCGTGACGGAAAGCTCCTGCAGCAATACCTGAAGACCCGGCTGGAGACCTGTCAAATCTCCTTCGAAACGCAATTTCATTAGCGGTTTCCTCCCCAATTGTTTTCCTGTTCCCGGCTTGGCCGGTTTCTCTTTTTGTATGGGCATAAAGACCGAATCTTCCGATGACTGAAAGCTCTTTACACCGTTTCATCGAGTCAGCAGCTTCATGAACTCCGGGAAAAGCGTGGAACCGTTTTTTTACCCAGATACTACGTTCTACAAGCCGCCGCATTGTCCTTCTCCAGCCGTATTCAAATAATTGATTAGGTTAAAAGAAAATGTTTTCAAGGCGGCACAAAAACATCCCGGCTCGGGAGTGCCGGAATATTTCGGCCTGCAGCTTGCTAGTATCGGCATCTAGTATTTATCGGTTACCACACCAAGAGAAGACGCTTTAATATAGGACCGGTTCCGAAGAAGCTTTAAAGTTTCCGGCTCTCCCGTCACCACAACCCCCAAAATACGGATATCGTCCTTGCTCAGTATTTTGTCCGAACCGGCCATTATATCGTAATCGGACTGCATTCTGGCTTTCTTTAAGGCCGGAATAAAAAATTGTTCAGGGTCGGGGAGCTGCTCCCCGTAATGATTAACCGCATGGAAGCCGATCGCGTTATCCTCGTAAATAGGAGACGGGAAGTTCTCAGTAACAACGTCCTCTCCATTTTTCCCCTTCTCTGTGTACCGCTGATAGCTATTCGCTTTTCTGGCCTCTTCCTTCTGGGAATTTGCCCAATACCAGACAGGATTAGGCCCTGCAGACATCATCGTTCGGACTTCGTCCAAGGAATAAGATTTATCAAACGAGAGTGCCATCTCCACATATTTGTCCTTCCCTATCTGATCCAGAAGCTTGAGGTCATCCTTATAATGATTGTTGTAATCCACAAAAGGATCGTAAAATTCCATTTGTTTTACTCCCGCATGATTATACCTGGGCAGATAATCTTCTTGCTCTTGAGTCATTGCAGTGTACTCTAACGAGTTGCCTCCTCCCGAAGAAAATTTTTGTCCCGCTATTTCTCCCGACGTATCGTCGGGCGTCTGCATACCGTACATATAATGCCAAGTACCGGTATATACCCTTTTGCCGTTCACGTATTTGAAGGTATAGAATTCCATTTCCCCGTTAAATACTCCATTCTGCCATCTGAATGAATCCATAAACTGATTTGCCCCTTTGACCAGATACCGTGCTTTTAATTGGTCAAGCAGCTTTCGGCCGTTCCTGTCGACCTGCTCTTTAGCATACGGGACGACAAAAAATACCGTAGAAACCAATAGGACAAGAGCTGTACAAAAACTGACGAGAACGGTTCTCAGCAAGGTCCGTTTTTTTGCTTTCCTTAAAGTGTGTTTAAACCCTTCACTTAATCGTTTTTCAACCGAAGTCTCGTTTTCATCTTTCTCCGTCGTATTCATGGTTCAGCTCCCATCTTGCTTTAAATTGATTTCTGGCTCTATACATGTAGGTTCTTACCTGGTGCTCGGATAAAAACAAAAGCTCGGAAATCTCCCGGTACGTCAGTTCCATTCCATATTTCATAACGAGGAGAGTTCGGTGCGTCTCTTTGAGGGAATCTAATATGCTTATAATTTCCTGCCGGTGTTCATTCCGCAGAATATGCTGCTCCACCTTCTCCTCTCCTGCCAAACATTCGGTAAACTGCTGTGCAGCAAAGGTCATATGCCGCTTATTTTTGGTATGCAACGTATAGTAACTGTTAACGGCCACGCGGTATAACCAAGCCGTCATCTGCTCTTCCGGAATAGAATCGATATAGGTGAAAGCTTTGAGCACCGTATCTTGCAAAATGTCTTCCGCATCCTCCTTTCCTGCGCCCATTTTAATTAAAATCTTTAAAATCACTCTTCCTTTGACGTAAAACATCCGTACCAGTTCATCTTCCATAGTTCACCTGCCCTACCAGAAAAACCAATTGAATTTGCACTTATTAAACTATCGAAATGAAGAAAAGTATACAAATCGCAAAAATATTGAGCGGACCATCTGCCATCTTTCTGACACAATAGATCTTTAAACTGGGGGTTTAGAGAGCAGGAAGCGCCGTATAGTTATTACCAGGGCGTCCGCCTTCTCCCGCTGATATACTAACGGTGATAGAAAGGAAGCGGACCGACTATGAAAAAAGTGCTGATTATCGAAGATGAAGCGCCGATTGCCCGCATTTTGCAGGCTTATCTGGAGCGTGAACCCTATAGCGTAAAATGGAATCCCGGAGACGGCGGCATGCTGGACTTGTTCCTGACCTGGAAGCCGGACCTGGTTCTCCTGGATTTGATGCTGCCCGACCTCGACGGACTGGACGTCCTGAAACAGATCCGGCAGCACGGAAGCTGTCCGGTCATTATTCTGACAGCCCGCGGTTCCGTACCGGACCGGCTTCAAGGGCTCCAGCAGGGAGCGGACGATTACATCCCCAAGCCGTTCGATCCCGACGAGGTGATTGCCCGGGTGCAGGCGGTGCTCCGACGCTCCGCCTATATGGCGGACAGCCGGACTGTCCGGCTGGGCAGCTTGGTCATCGATTTTACGGCGTGCACGGTTCATTTGCATGACAAGCTGCTGCCGCTGTATCCGCGCGACTGGAGCCTTCTCGCCTTTCTGATCAAGCATCCCAACCAATGCTTCAGCCGCGAGCAGCTGCTCGACCGGGTGTGGGGCATGGACTACGAAGGGGGCGACCGCGCCGTGGACACGACGATCAAACGGCTTCGTCAGTGCCTGCAGGACTGGCCTCCTTCCGAAGGGGAAATTCTTACCATACGGGGATTGGGGTACACGCTGCATGTTCACTAAACCGCAAACACAACCGCAAACGATGCCCATGCTGCGTTTCTGGACCTGGCGCTATGCGCTGATTCTGTTTATCACCCTGCTCATCGTCAGTCTTATTGTGGGCGTCTGGATCACAAGCAACGCGAACCGGCAAAGTTACGAGGTGCTCCAGGCCAGAGCGGAGCAGCTCGCCGACTCCTACGCCCGGGTGATGACGCTTTATCAATTAAGCTCCCCTGCTCAGACTCAGGGAAGCATTCGCACCGAAGTGCGCGCGGACCCGGCCGCCAAAGTCTCCCCCTCCACCACTTCCGTTAGTAGCATCAGCCCGATTGAAGTGGCACGGCCTCTGGGCGATGAAATGATGCAGATCGTTAACAGGCAGGGTAACCTCGATACGTACAGCAGCAGCGGTGCCCAGTACAACAACGCGGAGCGCCCCGGCGGATACGCTGCGGTGCTGAAAGGGCAGACCGACCGCGAAAGCTTCTCCCTGAACGACCGGACCTGGCTGCGGGTAGGCGTGCCGTTAATGGATCGCGGCAGTGTAATAGGCGCTCTGTATCTGAGCACGCCCACACCCGACAATGCGGAACAGACCCGGCAGACTTACGTGATCGCCGTTCTGATTACGCTGGGTCTTGCGCTGGGCGGCTGGACCGCCATTTACCTGCTGCTCCGCAAGCTCACGAGGCCGCTCCGGCAGCTAGCCAATGCCGCTCTGCAGGTAGCCGACGGGCACTATGCTCCTGTCCTGCCGGTCGCCCCCATGAAAGAAAGGGAGCTTATGCAGTTGTTTACTTCCTTTAACGAAATGACCTCCCGGCTCCGGCAGTTGGAACAGATGAGGACCGATCTCCTCGCCGGAGTGTCGCACGAGCTGCGCACCCCGCTCACTTCCATTCGCGGGATGGTCCAGGCCGTCCACGGCAAGGTGGTCACCGGAGGCGAAGCGAACGAATTTCTGGAGATCTCTCTCGAAGAAACTAAGCGGATGCAGAAAATGATCGACGATATGCTGGAGTTCTCGTCTCTGGAAGCGGGAGCTGTCCACTCCGAGAGGACAACGGTGGATCTCTCCCGGCTCGTGACTCATCTTACGCAGCAGCTAAGCTCCCTGCCCGTCTGCGCCAATGTTCGCGTCGAGACGGTCCTCCCTGCGCAGACAATCCGGCTGCTTGCGGATCAAGGGCAGCTTAAACAAATGCTCATGAATTTGATTATGAACAGTACGGCGGCGGGTTCAACCTCGATCACCGTGCACGCCTATCCCCTCGGTTCCATGATTCACGTGGATGTGAAAGACAACGGCAGCGGAATCAGGGAATCCGAAGTGCCGCATATTTTCGAGAGATATTACCGGGGCGACAGCCGGAGGAAGAAGAAGCAGGGGCTCGGTCTGGGCCTCCCCCTCAGCAGGCTGCTCGCCCAGGCCAACGGCGGGGAGCTGGCCCTTCAGGAGACATCGCCCAAAGGAACGGTTTTCAAGCTCACCCTGCCTGCCGTCTGATCCTCCTTCTCATACCCGTCCCGACCAAGCCGTTCCGCTTCCCGAAGCCGGAACGGCTTTTGCCTTGGAAGTTTTAAAGCCCTGAGGCTCCGGCCCATTTCCGGGCGTTCTCTTCGTTGCCGCAATCTTTCTCCGCTGCCATATTCCCAACACAATGGGCCTGTATAGTCTTACCTGTAGCCGGCCCCGACAGTCGACATTCACAGATAGAGAGCCGGTCAATCCGATCGCGATGCGATCCAAACTCGGGAGGAATCACTATGAAAAAGAAGTTGGCAATGGGAACGATGGCTTTGGCGGTTTTTGCAATGGCGGGCTCCGCTTATGCGGCGCAGCCTGAGGCTTCTACCCCTGCATTCACGAAAGCGACCACTTCGATCTCCGCAGTAAAGGGCGGCACAGCTGTCTTCAAGGAGGTTAAATTACCTCAGGGCGTCAGCTTCGAGGAATTTGCCAAAAAGCAAGGCCTGACCGCCGAACAGCTCATCGAAAAATTGAAAAAGGACGGCACGCTTGACCATTTGGCCGAAGCAAAGGGACAAACCGTTGAAGAGGCCGCCGAGTTTTTAAAGAAAAACGGACTATTCGCCGCAAGCCATAACGCTCTGGCCATCAGTACTTTTTCCCCTGCGGAGCAGGGAGACGGAAAAACGGACGGCACTGTAAGGAACACCATCAAAGCCGTGCTTTTAGAAAAAAACGTGACGAACGGCAACGGCCCAACAGCCGAGACCGTCGAGGATATCACGATCCCTCCAAGCTTGAGCTTCGAGGAATTCGCCAAGGCGCAAGGCTTGACCGTCGACGAACTGATCGCCCGATTGAAAGAGGACGGAACCCTGGGCGCCATCGCCAAGGCAAACGGACAATCCGTCGAAGAAGCCATCGAATTTGTGAAAAAGAACGGATTGTTTGCGGCCGCCGAGAAGGCTTCCCTCTTCAGCACGATCATCTCGTCAGTGGACGGCGGTACAGAGGCTAGAGGGGCTGTCCAAGAAATTAAGCTCGATTCCAAGTAACCGGTGCAGTCCTCGGGACCGTAGGGGCAGGCCGCAATCGTTTCAACATTCTTGTGTGCTCAAATGACTAGAAGAAACGGCAGGCCCCTAAAATAAAAAGCTGCCCCGATAGGTCCGATGACCACGGGGCAGCTCTTCTTTTATTCAAAAGAGAGACTTGGACGGTATACACAGAAGTTTGGTTTCTATGGCTATGGAGCCGTGATTTTCAAAACAGGCCGGCTGGCGGCGGCCGCATTTTCCTTGCTCGCATAGCTGGCGTACGTATCGGAGCCGTTGGTGAGAGAACGGATTTCAACGGCAATCCTCTTGTCCCCGGAGGCCAGGGCACGCCGCACCGCCTCCGAAACGTCGATCATGACGGGGCTCCCGGCGGCAGGCACTTTCCATTCGGCCAGAGGCAGACCCGGCACAGGTTTGGTGCTCCATGTCAGCGTATTCTCGTCCCACTGAGCGGAAACGAGTCTCGCCTGATGGGTGACGGCCTTGGCCGGTGCGTCAATGGGCGTCAGGACAATCGCTGCGCGACCGGCCGTTCCCGTATAAGACGAAAGGTCAAACTGCACGAGCGCGCTGCGGTTGTAGCTCGCCGCTTCGTTCTTCACTTCCATGAAGCCGGAGGTTCCGTAGTTCGTGCCGGCATAGCTGCCGTCCCGTACGGTCGCGTCTCCTTTGGACGAAAGCAGGGTGGCGGCGGCGTTCGAAAACTTCGCGTGAAACGTTCTGCCGTAAGAACCGCTCACGTCCACCGAAAGCTTCAGCGTCGGGCTGTACTGCGTAACCTGAATCCCCGGATCCATGAAGACCGCGCCGCTGTAGCTCCGGTTGATTTCGACCTGGATCTTGCTGCTGTTCTGCTGAGTCGGATCTGATACGGAGACATCCAGTCCGTCGGCGCTTTCTTTGACCAGAACAGAGGCCTTTTTATCCACGGTCAGGAAATCGGCTCCGTCCGCCTTGACCGTCTTCATGCCGTCCTGCCAGAAATTCGCGGCGACCAGGTTTAAGGTCTTCTCTTTAACCGCCTGCGCCGCCGTCGTGTTTTCCAGAATAGCAATGTCCGGATTGGCGGCATAGCTCTGTACCTGCGCCCGGCCGCGATTCGGCAGTGTGACATAGCTGTAGGAAGCATTCGACGGATTCACGCCGTGGTCCAGCCAAAGTGCCAGGTAATCGGCGCTTTTTATTTCCTTGTAGCCGCTCAAGACCAGCTTGGGGCGGTAGCTCGAATTCGGATTCTCACGGCTTGCGTAGGCAACTGTTCCGTCCGGATCCGCAGGCGACGAGGCATAGATGCGCAGGGAGAATACCTTCTGGTTGTTCGCCAGGGCGTTCTGCAGCGGCTGGGACACGTCGATCGTGACGGGAGTTCCCGCCTGCATGCCCGACCACTGCCGGACCGGACTAAACGGATTCGAAGACGGTTTGTTCGTCCAGAGCAGGCCGGTTTCCGTCCAGGAGTTGCCTGGAACCCATTCCGCCGTATGCTGGACCGCTTTAGCCGTAGGTCCGATCACAGTAGGGACAAGCGTAACTTTCGCGCTGTCGAACTGGACCTGCCCGGGCACGAAATTCGTTAAATCGAATTTCAGGTAAGTTTCTCTGGCGTAGCCGTTGGCGTCGTTTTTGACAACTAGCGTCGGCTCTGCGCCATGATTCCCTTCATTGGAACGGACGTAGGAATCTTCCGTCCCCATCACGTTGTACACGTCTGGGGTCGCTTCGTTAATTTCGTTCCAGGAGCCGGTTCTAGTTTCACGGGAAGCCTTCAAGGCGGCCGATCCCGGGAAATAGTACCCTACGCTGGACGATTCCCCGTCCGTGTTGCCCTGCAGATACGCCCAGTTCGTTCCGGGCAGGGCCGCCGTCCAACCGGAAGCCGCAGGCTGGGCCGTTCCGTTCACGGTAAACTCGTTGCCGCCGGTGATTCGGCGGTTCTCCACGATCGTCTCCACCTTACGGGGAGAGCCGTCCCAGCCGCTGCCGGTCTGGCCGGAATTCGTGATGCCCGCCCCGAGCGATACGATCTCGTCATCGAACATGAACCACGATTTCTTCGCCGTCAGATTGGACGGAGTCAGAATGGCTCCTCCGCTTCCGATATCGCCCGGCGATTTCAGGTCCATTCCGGCGGCGCCGAAGGTTCCCAGCAGCTCCGCTCCGCCCGCCCACCGGTTAGGGCTCAAGTAGCTTGTCCAGTTGCTGCTGTTCGTGCGTTTCTGCGTATCGACGGTGGTCCCCGGGAGCCGGTACCGGTTTACCGTCGGCCAGAAGTTGTCGTACTGGCCGCTGTCGGCGTTATACAGGTAAGTCATCCCATCCCCGGTATACCAGCCCTGTACGTTGTTTTTATTGCCGGATTCGTATTTATCGACCCGGTTGGACGACAGGCTGAGCCCGAAGCCGAAGCCCGGGCGCAGGTGCACGGCTCGGTCCTGGTTCGCGTAGATCGAGGTTCCCGTCTTCTCCCCTCTGGACGGAACCGCCGAATTCACAATCTGCTTGAGCTGCAAATACTGGTACATCGAGGAAGCGTCCAGAATCTGATTGGAGGTATCCTTGCTTAACCAGTATTTCAGCATGCCCTGAATGGCCTGTTTCGGGTTGTCCGGGTACTTCTCCCCCATCTGTTCATTCGTGGACGGAGCCGTGAGCAGAAGGTAACCTATGGAGGCGATAAGGCCTTTGCCGGTCAAGACCGGCCCGGTGTCCGCATTTCCCGGTGCAGGCCCGAAGGCAATGTTCCTTCCCCGCACCATATCCATCACATTGCCGTCATAAATAAACGGCTCCACGGAATCGAACACCCACTTGTAGGCGTTCCATTTGCCGGCATCAGTCACGTCCCACTGGGTACCCTCCAGCGCGTAAAACAGGATTCCGATATCGTTGAGCAGAGCGGTTCCGTAACCGCCGATGTAAGGCATAGCCGCATGCTGGATAAAGGAACCGTCCTGGTAAAAGCCGTCGCGGGCCGTCGTGTTCGGAGCCGAAGCCGGATTCACGTACGCAAAGACGCTGCCGAGTGCGTCCCTCGCGTTCGTTATTTTCGCGGCATCCTTCACCAGAATCCCCCGGTATGCGACCGAAATGGCCTGGTCGAGCAGATTGGCTCCGGTCATAACCGGACTTCCGCTCACCGTTCTTGCCGCCGAGTCAGGAATAAACCGGTTCACCGCACTCATATAATTCGTTAGCTGGGCAGCGGTTAAATCGTCCCGCATCAGGAGGCCGATCTTGGTCAGCGCCTGGGGCACGCCGATCTGCCAGTGGTACCAGTTGCCGTAAGGAGCCACGGTCGTGTTGTACTTCTGCGCATAAAGCCAGTCGAGAGCGCTCAGAACGTCATTTTTCAGAGCCGGATTTCCGTAAAAGGAAGAACCAGGCGTGTAGTAAACCGTAATCATGGAAAGCAGGCGGTTGTACGAATTGGTGATGTCGCCCGATTTTGTATAACTGTCCGTGCTGGTAAAAGGGAGGTCGACCCACAAATAAGTCCGGTCCGCACCGCGGTTCAGGATATCCCAAACTCCTTTACCGCTGGAACAGGGAGCCGAAGCCGCCGCACACGAAGAAACGGCGCTGTCCATTTTGGCGAGCTTGCTGCGGAGCACGGGGTCCGAAACGGGAAGGGAGTATTGATCGTCCCCCAGAATCAAATGCAGCAGCTTCAAACGCATGCCGTCATAAGGGTCCTCCGCCCGGGCCTGGCGCGCGCCTGCGCCGAGCAGCGTCAATACAAGGGAAAAACAGAGGATCACGGCAAGATAAGATGTTTTTGTCCGACGGTACATGGGCATACCTCCACCATTTTATCAAAACTTAATGAAAGCGTTATCTTTTCCATCATACGGGATTATACATCCTTACACGTGCAAGATTTTTACTTTTATTGGTCTAATTTTTACTTCCATAATTTACATTTTTGACTTGAATAGCATTTTTCTAGTAATCTGATAGAGTGCCCTCTTGCACCCATCACGTCATTATAAGCATTCTTTGCCCTCCGAGATTGTAACTTATGACACCTGGGTATTATATCTTGTGGGAAAAACTTACTTGGCTCCGCCCAAAAAGAGAATCGTTTAAACAGGGGAGATTGGTATATGCCGGCTATCGACAAGCAAAAAATCGTAGAAAGTGTACCCCAAAAGGGGTTTTTCGGACATCCCAAGGGACTGTTCACCTTATTTTTTACCGAGTTTTGGGAGCGGTTTTCCTATTACGGAATGAAAGCCATCCTTGTTTTCTACATGTATTACGAAGTGACCCGCGGCGGTCTCGGCTTCCCGGAAGGAACCGCACTGGCCATTGTGTCCATTTACGGTTCCCTCGTGTATATGTCGGGGATTATAGGAGGCTGGCTCGCCGACCGGCTGCTCGGGACTTCACGGGCCGTGTTCTACGGCGGGATTCTGATCATGTTCGGGCATCTCGTGCTGGCCGTGCCGGGGAACGTCGCTCTCTTCTTCGTTTCGATGGTGCTGATCGTGCTCGGCACCGGGCTGCTCAAGCCTAACGTATCCAGTGTCGTAGGTGAAATCTACAGCGAACAGGATACCCGCCGCGATTCCGGCTTCAGTATTTTCTATATGGGAATTAATCTCGGCGGCTTCCTCTCTCCGCTTATCGTGGGAACGGTGGGAATGAAGAACTTCCACCTCGGATTCGGCCTGGCGGCTATAGGGATGTTCCTCGGGCTGGTCTTGTTCGTTCTGACCAAGAAAAAGAACCTCGGGCTTGCCGGAACCATTGTGGCCAACCCGATGTCGCCGGCCGAGAAGAAGAAAGTCTTCACGATTATGGGAATCGGAATCGTCGTCGTGGCCATCCTGGTTGCCATCGCCATCCCGGCGGGCCTGCTGACCTTCTCCACGTTTATCAAGCTGATCGGGGTGCTCGGTCTTCTGATTCCGACGATATACTTCATCGTTATGTACAGAAGCCCCAAAACCACTGCCGTAGAACGCTCGCGGCTCGTGGCTTATATCCCGCTGTTTATCGCGTCGATCATGTTCTGGGCCATTCAGGAGCAGGGCTCCACGATTCTGGCCAACTACGCGGATAAACGGACCCAGCTGGACTTCATGGGCCTGAACATTTCGCCGGCCTGGTTCCAGTCGCTCAACCCGCTGTTCATTATCGTGTTCGCGCCTGTCTTCGCGTGGCTCTGGATGCGGCTCGGCGACCGCCAGCCGACAATTCCGAAGAAGTTCTCGCTCGGCCTGCTGTTCGCCGGCTTGTCCTTCCTCGTCATCCTGCTGCCGGCCTATTTCGGCGGTGACGCTCTGGTGAACCCGCTGTGGCTGGTGCTCAGCTACTTCATCGTCGTAGTCGGCGAACTGTGCTTGTCGCCGGTCGGCCTGTCCGCTACGACGAAGCTTGCGCCTGCGGCCTTTACGGCCCAGACGATGAGCCTGTGGTTCCTGTCCAACGCGGCGGCCCAGGCGATCAACGCGCAGATCGTCAAGTTCTATACGCCCGAGACGGAGATGCTTTATTTCGGCGTCATCGGCGGAGCCGCCATTGTGCTCAGCCTGCTGCTCTACGTGCTGTCTCCGAAAATTCAAGGCTACATGAAGGGTGTAAAATAAGATTTTGCGGCGAACCTCCGGCCCAAACCGGAGGTTTTTTTATTTTTTCGGAGATGATAAGCGCCAGTCCGGAATCCTCCCCAAACTCACTTTGTCCCGCCGCATTAACCGCAATCGTTTAACCAATTTTTCCTGCAATCTTCCATTTACCAGTATCGAAGAACTATTTACATTTAATCCCTATTGGATTACGCTATTTCCAGAAATACTAAAATACAACGACTTCCTGAAAGCGGGTTTTACGCAGTGACCGATGATTGTGCGGTTAAAGTCTACAAAGCTCTCGGTGAAATCACGCGTCTGCAGATCGTCAAGACGCTGGTTAAGCGGCGCGAGCTCGCGTGTCAGGAGATGGCCGCGCAGTTAAGGATCACGGCCGCCTCCACATTGACGCATCACTTGAAGCCGCTGCTCGAATGCGGCGTGATTGCCGTCCGTAAGGAGGGAACGTTCCGTTACTACCACGTACAGAAGCACGTTCTTGAACGGTACGCGCCTTATCTGCTCCACGAGTAAACCGTTTTACTTTTTACTTCGGTATTTGCAAAAATATAAAATTATTAAAAAAACGGAGGAGAGTTACGATGGCTGAAGACAAAGAAATCTTTGAAGCAACCGGCATAAGCACTTGGGGGAAATTGCAGGACGGTCCGGAGAGCAAGCTGTTCGAACCGGCGAAAGTCGGAGCCTGGAGCCTTCAAACCCGCACGGCCATGGCCCCGATGACCCGCTGTTTCGCGAATGACAAGACAGGCGTCGTCGGAGAAGACGTGGCGCGGTATTACCGGAAACGGGCGGCGGACGGAGTCGGTCTGATCATTTCCGAAGGCATTGTGGTCAGCCCCCGCGGCAAAGGGAATCCCGGGGTACCCGGCCTCTACACCCGGGAGCAGATCGAAGGGTGGAAGAAAGTAACCGAGGGCGTACATGCGGAGGGCGGCACGATTATCGCCCAGATTTGGCACGTGGGCCGCTTGTCTCATCATGAGCTTGCCGGCGATTTGCCGCCGCAGGCCCCGTCCGCCATTCGGGCGGAAGGAAATGTAGCCCGGCTGCGCAAGCCTTATGACACTCCCGAAGAGATGACCCTCACGGACATTCAAGAGCTGGTAGGCCAATTCGCACAGGCGGCCCGAAACGCGATTGAAGCCGGCTTCGATGGCGTCGAAATCCACGGTGCGCACGGATATCTCATCGACCAGTTCAATTCGGATGCAAGCAACCGCCGGACAGACCGGTACGGCGGCGACCTTGCGCAGCGATTAACGCTGACGAAAGAAGTGCTGAAGGCGGTTATCGACGCGATCGGTTCGGACAGAACGCTGATCCGCTTTTCCGCTCTCAAAGTCGATGACCCGAATTATATGTGGCCGGATCCGGACAGCGCCATCCGTACCTTCACAGAGGCGTTCCGGGAAGCGGGCGCGACCATGATCCATCCTTCCACCATGCAGTTCACCCGGGTACTTGCGGACGGAAAGACGATGCACCAGCTCGTGCGCAAATATTGGGACGGCGTTATCGTCGGAGTCGGAACGCTGGACTCCCAAACGGCGGAGCAGGCTTTAGCCGAGGGAACGATTGATCTGGCCGCTTTCGGCCGTCCCCTCCTTTCCAATCCGGACTTTATTCACCGCTTGAAGAACGGGGAACCGCTGGAGGAATACGACGCGAAGCAGCATCTTGGTGTTCTGGTTTAACCAAAGGAGCAACTTTAGGTAAGAGATCGCATTTTATCTATTATTTAATTAAAGATTCTTTAGTTTTCCAAAGAAAAAAAGCTGACGCCGCTAATTCAGCAGTGTCAGCTTTTTTCTTTTTTACTCAGCGCCAACGCATTACATCAACACGCTCAGCCCCGCTAAAACGGCACCGGCCGCATGGCCCCGGCACGATGCCGTCTGCGGCCGCTTAGGACTGAGGAGCTCCTGCGGCCTGGGCCATAAACGCTTTAAAATCCGGAACGGTCGGATTCGCCAAATAGTGCCCGCCCTCTACCTGGATCGTCTGGCCGGTGATAAACTTCGACTCGTCCGAGGCCAGGAACAGCACAGTGTAGCCGATATCGTCCGCTTCACCGTGGTACGGCAGGGCATTGTACTTGGCGAAAATGTCCAGCACCGGCTGCGGCATGTTGTTCTTCGCGGCAGGCGTCAAAATCAGACCCGGCGCGACTCCGTTGCAGCGGATGTTGTCCTTGCCGTACTGGGTCGCGATATACCGGGTCAGATTCACTACGGCCGCCTTGGAGGCTCCGTACGCCGAACGTACGGCATCCGAGGCGAAAGCGGCCATCGAAGCCGTATTGATGATCGAGCCGCCTCCGGCTTTGATCATATGCGGAATCGCGAACCGGCTGCCCAGCAGGACGCTTTTTGTATTCACGTTCATAAGCCGGTCCCACTCTTCGAGATCCATGTTTACGACGTCGACGTCTTTTTTTAAATTGGTCAGGCCCACGTTGTTAAAAAGAACGTTCAGAGCCCCGTACTGCTCGACGGTAAAATCAACGGCATCGCGGATCGACTGTTCGTTGGAAGCATCCAGGAAGACGCCTGCCGCTTCGCCGCCCTCGCTCTTGATCTTCTCGGCCGCTTCTCTCGCGCCTTCGGCGTTAAAATCACCGATGACGACTTTAGCCCCTTCTCGCGCAAGCAGTGCCGCCGCGGATAGACCAATGCCGGATGCCCCGCCTGTCACTAAAGCCACTTTACCTTGTACTCTTCCCATCTTGTTGACCCCCTGCAGTTAGTTATTCTTGCTCCTTGATGTTCTTAAGCAGCTTCTCGTAAATGGATAGGAACTGTTGAATCTCTTCCTCGTTCAGCACTTGGAACAACTCGATTCGGAGTTCCTTGCCTTTCTGCTGAGCTTCCCGGAGGACGGTAATTCCCTGGTCCGTAATCGCCAGGAACACGTTGCGCCGGTCATTCTCGTTATAGCGCCGCTCCGCGAGTCCCAGCTTTGTGAGCCTGCCCGCAATGTTGGTCATGGCTCCTGGCGTGTATCCCAGCTTGCTTGCCAGCACGCTCTGCTTCTGAGGGCCGTTCTGCTTGAGCTCGGACAGAGTGATAATGGGAGAAATCCCAATGTTCGGCTCAAAAGATTTGGTCCAGCGGATGATCGCTTCGTTCGTGAACAGCTCGACTGTATGAATCAGCTTGAAAATATCGTTTTTATCCAAAGTAGCCTCCTTGATAGAGGGTAGTCATACAAGCAGGGCTGCTTCATCGGGTCAGGTTAGGATGGCTCCGCCGATTATCTCAGCTTCGTCGCCCCACCGTCAACCATGATGGTCTGTCCCGTAATATAAGCCGAATCTTCGCTGGCCAGGAATACGGCCACACGGCCGATGTCGTTTTCAAGTTCGCCGAGTCTTCTCATCGGGATTTCGGACAGCCGCCACGCGGGAAATCGCCCGGATCGCTTCTCTGATTGGCATCGCGAGCCATACCTTTGCCGATTCCGGAAGCTCCGCCTGTTATTATGGCGATTTTGCCTTGTAATTTTTCAGACACGATAATATTCATCTCCCATGCATATATTTTAACATCTAATAATTTATTAGTAAATAGTATCTAGTTAAAGAACCTCTCGAACGAAACAGTCAATGGGGCGGCGCACCTTTTTAACGCAAGAAAGACGCCGGGCATAAATGCCAGACGCCTTACTAGGATGCTTGGATTAACAGAGCCGGAGCCTGTCGGACGCTTTTACGGACGCGCTTGATCCGAACCGGACGCAGCCGGGGCCGATTCCCAGCATTCGATCTCTTCCAGACCGGGTACGCGGTCTTTCGTGAAGACCGGATCTTTGCCCGCTTTTTTCTGTTTCACATAGTCGTTTAATACCGCAAAAGCGATTTTGGATAGCCAAGTGATCGCAATCAGATTGACCACGACCATCAGGCCCATAAACAAGTCGGCCAGATCCCAGACGACCTGGACCTTGGCGACGGAGCCGAAAATAACCATGGCCAAAACCGCGATCCGGTAAAGCCGGACCCAAGCTTTATTGGAATGGAGGAATTCGATGTTCGTTTCCCCGTAGTAATAGTTGCCCAGCAGTGTGCTGAACGCGAAAAGAAACACCATGATCGCGAGGAAGCCGGACGCCCACGACCCGATATGGACGCTCAAGGCGGCCTGCGTAAGCTCGATGCCGTTGAGGCTCGGATCGGTGTACGCTCCGGAAAGCAGCACGATAAAAGCCGTGCTCGTACAGATGATCAGCGTATCGGTCAACACGCCGAAAGACTGGATCAGCCCCTGCTTCGCCGGATGGGACGTCGTTGCCGTCGCCGCGGCGTTCGGCGCGCTTCCCATCCCCGCTTCGTTGGAGAACAGGCCGCGCTTCACTCCCTGGAGCAGCGCGGCTCCGAGCGAGCCGCCCGCTATCTGCTCGATACCGAAGGCGTTTTTCACGATCAAAGCGAGGACTTCGGGCATTTTCGTTATATTCATCAGCACCACGAACACGGCGACCCCGATATACAGGACCGCCAGCACAATAACGATGTACTCGGACATTTTTGCAATCCGTTTGACACCGCCGAAAATAATCGCTCCGAGAATCAGCGTCATAATGATGCCGACCGTCAGACGGTCCGTGCCGAAGGAATTTTCGAACGCGATCGTAATCGTATTGGACTGGACCGCATTAAACACCAGACCGAAAGAAATCGTAATCAGGACGGCGAACAACGCTCCCATCCAGCGCTTCTTCAACCCCGTCTGCATATAATACGCCGGTCCTCCGCGGAAGCCGTTCTTATCCTTGATTTTGTAGACCTGCGCCAGCGTGCTTTCGACGAAGCTGGAAGCCGAACCGATAAGCGCGATGACCCACATCCAGAATACCGCGCCGGGTCCCCCCAAAGCGACGGCGATGGCCACCCCGGTAATGTTCCCGGTTCCTACGCGGGCCGCCATACTGATACAGAACGCTTGGAAAGGCGAAATGTTGTCGCCGGAGCCGCTTTTGGACTCGAACAGCACCCGCAGCATTTCCCGGATCATGCGAAACTGCATAAATTTCGATCGGTACGTAAAATAAAGACCGATGCCGATCAACAGGACAATCAACAATTTGGACCACAGAAGGTCGTTCAACAGATTAATCATACCTTGTAAAAAATCAATCATGGAGTACCTCGCTTGTCGGTTATTTTTTGCACAGATATGATAAAAAACTTTTTAAGTATATCAAGTTTTCGCCCGTGGAGGTAGGCTCTTAGGGTCAGTTTCAGATATTGGAAATTAGCGGCTGCATGGACACAAGCGTGGGTACAAAGGCGTTATTTGCTTGAACGTGTATCCGAATCATTGCATACCTGCCGAGGCGAGTAGACGTTCATCTTCGCTTCCGCCGATTCGGCGGCCAGAAATAGCGTAAACAGCAGCCAGGTCAACACCATTTTTCTCATAAAAACCTCCGGTATCCGAATGTGATTGGGGTGTCCGTATTATTCCCTTCTCTGCAAAAAAAAGCAGCCCTGCCAGATCGCAGAGCCGCTTGTATTTTACCGGATTCCGGCGGAATTAATCCGGGTTATAAGGGTTTGCCCCAGAGAACGGTGACGTCCACCGTGACTTCATCCATCGCCATGGCCGAAGCTTCCCGCAGCCGTTCATCCCGGGCTCCCCAGGCTAAAGGCGTCATGCTCAGCAGAGGCTCCAGCAGTTCGGGGCCAAACCGCCAGGAATACCGGAGGCGCCGGCTGTCCAGTATCCTGAAGCGCTCGCGGAACCGTTCAACGGCGGGGCCGCTCGTGAAAAACTCCCGGTCCGTGCCGGCGTATAACATTTGGCGGATTTCACGCAGATAGTTTTCTTCCGGGACGACCTTGATCAGCAGCCCGTCTTCGTCCAGTACTCTGCGGAACTCCGCATAATTGGAAGGCGACAGGATGTTCAGAATCACGTCGAATCCGGCCGTCTTAAACGGCGCGTTCGCAAGATCTGCGGCGCACCACAGCGCACCCGCATCTCCTTTGGACGCAAGCCGTACCCCCTCCTTCGCCAAATCCATGCCGACCGCCAATAAATCGGCGCCCGTCCGGCCGCTCAGCCGCTTTCTTATGCCGGATAAAAGCGACCCCTCCCCGCAGCCGGCATCCAATAGCCGGATTTTACGGTGCCGTTTATCCGGTAACACGGCTTCCGTTATCCGTTCGCCGATATAATCGCGTACCGGATCGAAAAGTCCGTTTTCGTTGACGGTTTTCCGGGCCGCGAAAAGATTTTTGCCGTATTTGGTCTTAACGGCTTGCGGCAGCAAATTCAGGTATCCTTCTCTCGCGAGATCGAAATTGTGCCCCACGCCGCAGCGCAGGCTTTTTCCCTCCAGTATCGTCATCTGCCCGCCGCAGACCGGACAACTGAATATCGTTTCATGGGCCGCCAAGAGCTGAGCAGCCTCGTTTCTGTTTCTTTGAGTGGACATGCCAAAAACACCCCGTTCATTCGAATAGTTGAATGAAAAAGGCACAGATAAACAAACCCTGGACCGTTCGCAAAAAAACGGGAGAGTTTGGCTTAGCTGTACCTTTCATTAACGATAGCGAATGAATTGGATGATCATGGTCCGCAGTTCTCCTTGCCGGTTATATGGAAGAAGCGTAAGCCCTTCTCACCTATTATAGCAGATTATCTTTGACAGCAGATGGTTTAGTAACTATACTAATTTTATGGAAAAGAATAGAACTTCTCAGACTAACAACAGAACGGGCGACAATAGCGGCGGCCGCAGCCTCGGCCGTCTGATCCTGCAGCTCCACCGGCTTGAACGGCGGCCTCAGACTTTCGGAAGCGCAGGCCCGCTCACTCCCAGTGAAATCCACACGATCGAGGCGATCGGAACCGAGGGCGGCATTCTTATGAGCGAACTGGCCGGGAGGCTGGAAATCACAAAGGGAGCGGTGACTCAGCTTATTGTGCGTCTGGAGGCCAAGGACCTGGTGGCGCGTTCACCGCATCCGGAAGATTCCCGGGGAACGCTGATTTCGCTTACCGGTAAAGGGAAGGACGCGCATGCGGCCCACGAAGAAGTGCATCGCGCCTTCTACAATCAGCTCCAGGAGCAGCTGACCGAGCAGGAAATCGAAGTATTCGATACCTGTATCGAGAAATTGATCACTTTTTTAAAAAAATAAAAATTTAAAGAATCTTCAGGACGGAGCATTATTTTTTTGTCCAATTAGTTTAGTAACTATACCAATTATCGGAGGTGACCGATTATGCAAGCAGTAGGATCACGGACAAAGGAACTGCGTCCTTCGCTCATGGTAACGGCTATTTGCCTAGGCGCTTTTATTTCGCATTTTACGGCCGGGATCGTGAATGTCTCTCTGCCCCAATTCGCCGCTATCTTCGGCACTACGCTCGGTACGGCCCAGTGGATCACAACCGGATATCTGCTCGTTATCGCCTCTTTGCTGCCTGTCATGGGCAAGCTTGGAGACCGCTACGGCTTCCGCCTCATCCATAACCTAGGGTATATCCTGTTCGGCATCAGCTCGGTACTGGTGGCCTTCTCCCCCAACATCGGGTCGCTGCTCGGTTTCAGAATCGTGCAGGCGGTCGGCGCGGCCATGTTCCAGGCGACCAATATGGCCCTGATCACCCAGCACCTGCCCAAGCAAAATAGGGGGCGTGCGCTGGGCACGGTCAATACCGCCGTCGCTCTCGGCGCCATGAGCGGACCTATCGCCGGCGGAGTGGTTGCGGAGTGGCTCAATTGGCACTGGCTGTTCCTGATCCACGTGCCCGTGGCGGCCCTCGCTACCCTGCTGGCCTTCCGCTTCATTCCGCCCGCTCCCGCTGTGGACAAGCAGCCATCCGCTCCTTTCGATACCATGGGAGGCTTGATGTTCATGGCGATCATCAGCTCCGTCATATGGACGATATCCGGCGGCTCCTCACGGGGATGGCTGTCTCCGGTAACGGCGGCCGTGCTGGCTTCGGCGGCGCTCCTGCTGGCCGGCTTCCTGATATGGGAGCGGAGGCAGGCGAATCCGTTTATCCCCGTACGGGCTTTCCGGATTCCCGCGCTGTCCGCCGGCCTGGTCATCAGCTGCGTGGCATTCGTGCTCGCCAACAGCTTTCTGGTGACTCTCCCGTTCTACTTGTCCGGCGTATCCGGGATGTCCCCGTCAGCCGCCGGAGCAGTCATGACGGCCTATCCGATTCTGCTCGCCGTTACCGGTCCGTTCGCGGGTCATTTATCGGACCGCTTCGGTTCGGGTTTGCTCGTCCTTCTCGGACTGCTTGCCATGGGCGGCGGCGCGGCTGTTTTCTCCCTCGGCCTCGGTGTGCTGCCTATGGCGGGATTGGTTGCCCTTCTGGCACTGGTCGGCCTGGGCATGGGCCTGATTACTTCGCCGAACAACAGCACCATTCTCCATCATGCGCCAAAAGAGCACGTAGGTTCTATAGGCGGCATGATCGCGTTAACCCGCAACTTGGGCATGGTCGTCGGAGCGGCTTTGGGGCTCGGAGTCGTCCAAGGGGCGGCTCAGTCCGCTTCTTCGGAACCGGACCGGCTTCTCGGCGCGTTGAGTTCGGTTTTTGAAATCAACGTCTGGCTGTGCGCGGGCGCCATAGTCCTGCTGGGCCTCAGCTTTTATCTGGAAAGGCGCCGCTGCGTCCAGCCTGATCCGGTGCGGAGCGCTCAACCGAAAACGCACCCATAGAACCGGCTGTTTAACCGTTCTTCCGTCTGCGCTCCTGTGCTGCTTTTCCCCGTCTCCCGTTCACCGCCGCACCCTCTCTGTATTCAGGTTCCCGATCAAAGAGGAACCTTGCCGCCATTTGCCGGTATGCCTCCGCACGCTGGCGGCTGCCGCGCAGCTCCTCTTTCTCCGCCATCCAGGAGGCCAGGTCGGCAACCTCCATCTCCAGCCAATTCTTCTTCTCGACAAACCACTCATCGTACAGACCCGGCATCAACGGGTCCGGCAGCCTGGCGAGCAGGCGGCCGGCCGGTTCATACCGGCGATTTTCGTCGATAGTGCGGATCTCTTCCAGTTCCTTTAAAAAGTCCAGCAAATCGCAGCGCAGGAAACACAGCAGTCTGACATATTCCCGATCGACGGAAACAATGGAAGATCCTCCTTCGAAACTTTGCAGCATATTTTTGAAATGATTCAGATAGACCTTAAGATTCCGCAGAGCCGCTTTGCCGGAAATTTGCGGGAACAGAGCGTCGCACAGCTCCTCCCGCGTTGCAGTCGGATGGAAGATCATGTACACCAGCAGACTCTTCGCATAGCGCCGGTTCCACCCGTCCACCATTTCCCTTCCGTTCAAAAACACCCGGAAAGACCCGAGCAGGTCGATCTTAAGCACCTGAGCAATCGCCGCCTGCTTCTCTCCTTCGTCCAGGAAAAGCTGAAGCGTATCCCGCAGTTCCCTGACGAGCGGCTCATCCACTAAAGGCCGGCTGTCTTTTCGATGCAAAAATCGTTCGATCCAGAGCGCCGTCGTACCCGGCTGTTCCACAAAGGGCATATTCGCCGCACCGGGCACGATCAGAAAGGACGCGCTGGGCAGAACCCCGACCGCCAGCGAAGCCGCCGTTACATAAATAGGATCGTACTCCCCCGCCAGAACGAGGGTACGGTGGGCGATGAATTTTAATTCCTTCCAGCCGTCTCCTTCCATAAAAAGCTCCATAAAGCCAACATACACATCCGGATTCATCCGCCGGTAAGCCTCCCTGACTACCTGAAATGCGGAGGTATGAACAGGGAGCGAAGTTTTAAAGGCAGCCAGTTCAGCCGCTAAACCATCTACCCCCTCTTTTATCAGCCGTTTACGCTCCGATATCTTTCTGCGGATAAGATCCGCCGGTATTTTAACAGGAAGTGAAATCAGCACAAGACGATCCACGCATTCAGGATAGGAACGGCAGAACTGGACCGCTGCGTTTGCCCCTATCCCGTGTCCTACGAGATGAACTGACGTAATTTCAAGCGCTTTCAAAACTCTTCGCAAATCGGCGGTCACAAAATCCCAGTCTAAGCTGTTTTCCTCTAACTCCGTGTTGAGCCCATGTCCCGGAAGGTCATAAAGCACAATGCGGTAATGAGCGGCGAAATAAGGAATCAGCCCGTTCCATATCGTCCTGTCCAAGCCGAGCCCATGCAGGAAAACGAGGGTCTGGCCGTTCCCTTCTTCCGGCGGATATTTGTTGTCATGAACGGTTGCCCCGTCTTCAACATGCATCTGCATCTTATTCCCCCAAACTCGTAACGCAGGTCTTTTTTCCTATTTTAAAGGCTGTGCCTCCTTCCGGGCAAGAAAATTTTCCGGTTTTTGTCGAATATTTCCGGTTTTTTGTAACCTTGCTGTAACCCTCACTTTGTTACCATAAAGGGAGTTTTTGTGCCTTTATCCATGCTGTTTACGAGTGGAATACCTGTATTTTACGAGAATTATCAGGCGCTAAGCGCTGTAAACCCAAGCAATTTCAACGAAAAAGGACGACTGCGATGAGAAAACATACCCGCCCCCGAAAAGGCAGCAAGCGTATTGGATGGGTCCTGCTCTTATCGGTTTCCGTGCAGGTCTTATTGCCTATTCAACCGCTTTTTGCCGCCAAAAGTGAAAAAGAAATCGTGCTGAGAATAGACAGCAGCCTGGCCTCCATAGACCGGGAGCTTGTTCCTATCAGTCCGGAGGACGCCACAGCCGTGCCGTTTCTGGAGCAGGACACGACTTTCGTCCCCCTCCGCTTCGTATCGGAAGCGCTGGGCGCCAAGGTGGAGTGGGAACAGGCGACACAGACGGTGACGATGGCCACCTACGACCGCCAGATCCTGTTCGCCGTAGGCAGCAGGCAAATAACCGTCAACGGGAAGGATCATCCGCTTTCCGTTCATCCCATTCTGCGGAACAACGTGACGTTCGTGCCGCTGCGCAGCATCGCCGAATCTCTCGGCAGCCATGTCGACTATGAAGACGGATTCATCCGGATCTCCGGCAGACGGACGACCGCATCAAGCTCCGGCCCGGTCCCGGATGCTCCTATCGACAAGAATACCGCGTTGAAGGAGGGCATGTCTTACCGGGTTTATCAGCATGCCAACTTCCTGGACGGTTTCGCTACCCGGCAGGAAGCCGTATCCTTTGCGAAGCAGTACGCGAACGCAACCGTCAAAAATCGTAAGGATGCCGTCGTATGGGACAGTTTCCCTCCTTACCGGATCTACCAGAGCGATAAGTTTCTGGCCTACTATGACAGCTATGCCGATGCGATCAGCCACGCCAAGAAATATGCAAACAGCTTCGTCGCCTACAAAACGGCCGCGAAGCCCGTCTGGACATTCGGCGGTCCTTCCAAGCAGCCCGTCTATATCAACGTCCCGCTTATCCGTCAACTCCCGGAGCTGCCCCGCGGTTGCGAAGTGACAGCGCTCGCTTCGCTGCTCCAGTTCGCCGGGGTGCCGGTCGACAAAATGACGCTGGCGGCTGAAATCCGCAAGGACCCGACTCCCTACAGCGAGAAAAACGGCGTCATTTCCTTCGGAAGCCCGCACCGTGGATTCGTCGGTGATATGTACTCGTTTAACAATCCCGGCTTCGGGGTTTATCACGGTCCGGTGTACGAGCTGGCGGAACACTACTTGCCCGAGCGGGTTGTCGACCTTACCGGCACGGAGTTCGAAGATGTTTTGCATTTCGTGGGAACGGGCACTCCGGTATGGATCATTTCCAACGTAACGTTCCGTAAGCTGGAACCTTATCACTTCCAGACGTGGATGACTCCGGACGGGCCGATCTGGCTGACGAAGAAGGAACATTCCGTCGTTATAGTCGGATACGACGAAAATTACATCTACATCCGCGACCCGCATAACAAAACAGGCCGCGTGGCCAAGCAGCCTTTTAAAGAGGCTTGGGAACAAATGGGCCGTCAGGCCATCAGCCTGCTCCCCGAAGTCTGATCGTTGCTTTTTACCACCTGAATCTATCCAAAGGGAAGTGCCGTGCCATGCCTAAAAAAATGCGGGGAATGCTGCTAGTTGTCTTTGCCCTTGTTCCGTTCCTATTCGCAGCAGCCGCCCATGCGGCGGAAACGACGGATATCGTAAACCCCAATCAGACGTATACTTATGAACAAATGACAGAAGATATCCGGCAGCTTGCCAAGTCTTATCCCGAACTTATCGAATATAAATCCATCGGCAAAACGCGCTACGGACGCGATATCTGGGCCGTCCGGCTCGGAACGGGCGACGCGAAAGTGCTGATTAACGCTTCGCATCATGCCAGGGAATGGATGACCACCAACCTGGTCATGAACATGATCGACCAGTACGCCCAGCTTTATGTCCGCAACGGAGCTATGAACGGACGGGCTCTTCAATCCGTTCTGAACAACACGTCCATCTGGTTCGTGCCCATGGTCAACCCCGATGGCGTCACACTCCAGCAGAAGGGCGTATCCGCTTTTCCGAGCGAAGCCCGGGCAGGCCTTCTCGCCATGAACGAGAAGAGCTCCGACTTCTCGCGGTGGAAGGCAAATGCCGAGGGCATTGACCTGAACCGCCAATATCCGGCGGAATGGAAATCCATCCGCAACGATTCCGGCCGGCCGTACTATAAGAATTTCAAAGGGGACGAGCCGCTCCAGACCGCGGAAACGAAAGCAATGGTCGCCTTCACCAAAGAAGTCGATCCGGATATGGAGCTGTCTTACCACTCCTCCGGAAGCATCCTGTACTGGAATTTCCATACCCTGGACAAAAATTTGGAAAGAGACCGTAAAATCATGTCCCAGGTTGCCGCAATGACCGGGTATACACCGGTAAAACCGGAGTCCAACCCGTCAGGCGGAGGCTTTACCGACTGGTTTATCCAATCCCTCGGCCGTCCCGGATTGACACCCGAAATCGGCAGATATGCCGGGGAAGGAAGCCTGCCCCTGTCGGAATTCCCGCGCATTTGGAACGAAAACAGGGATTTGGGCTTGTTTGTCGCCCAGCAAGGATTCGAGCTTTGGAAGGAACGGATTCCCGTCGAGTACAAAACCTTCGATCTTATTCTGACGGAGCCCCTTCCCCTTTATTCGGAAGCGGACAGCCGGAATAAAACCGGCGCTTCCCTGACAGCGCAGCCGTTAAAAGCGGATGCGCGCCTCGGCAACTGGTTCCGCGTCAATACCTGGCTCGGCAAATCGTGGGTTCATGTGAACAAGCCCTTGCTGGGGAAGATCGAAGTCAAAGAATCGAAGATCGAATTGACCGAAGACACCCGCATGTACCGTGAACCCCGTCAATCTTCCGGCATTCTGTCGGAGCTTTCCCCCCAGACGGTAACGGCTTTTGAGCAGATGGAGGACTGGTACCACATCCGTACGTGGTTAGGGGATGCCTGGGTTCAGGTCAAATAGAGGCTGGAGAGAGTAAACAGGAAGACGCAGCAAGGAGCCGCTGACAGCGGCTCCTTGCTTGCGGTTATTCTATGCCATCCCCGTTATCTATCTGCGAGGCAAGGGCGGTCAGAAGTTGTTTGACTTCGATCAGCTCGTTTTCAATCCGGTGCAGGTGGCTCTGCATGGCGTCGATTTCCTGCTCCGCTTTATAATTGATGGCAAAATCAATGACGGATTCATGCTTGTCTCTTGCGGCCTGCCGGTTCTGACTCATCATAATGACCGGGGCTTGAAAAGCGGCAACAAAGGACAAGCATAAATTCAGTAAAATATACGGAGCCTGGTCAAAATGCAAAGGCGTAAACGGAAGCGTGTTCCAGGTAATCCAAACCGCCAGAAATAGAGCGAAATAAATGATAAATTTCCAGCTGCCGCCGAAGAACGCGATCCGGTCCGCAATGCGGTCCGACCATCTCGTCTTCTTGACATACTCCTCATCTAAATGAGAAAGAATGCTCTTTTCGTAATGATCCACCAGCCGATCGATCCGTTTGGTGCTTTCCCGGTTAAGTTCGATATCGAACCCTTGAATTTTCGAAGCGTCTTCAGGCTCTTTTTTCCATTGAAAATAAGGCTTCTTCTCCATGCCTCCAACCTCCTCACAAATGCGAGAAAGTCACATGAAAACCTATGTTTGGGAAGAGTCGAATACCCGAGGCAGCCAAATCTTCATCGCACGAGGTCTGGACATGACTTCCTCCATGCTACTATCCGGTTCCGGTTCTACCGACTTCCAACTGCCCATAAAGATGTTCAACCCCTTTTTCCATAAGTTTCCACACTAGTATCATACTCCCGCTCGACTCCCCTGTATATAGGCGTTCGTCCCGGCTTCGTTACATGAAACCGACCCTAAAGCGTATTGTTAGGCGAGAAGCGGTTGGTAAAGGCGAATGCAGCCCAAGCATCCCGGCTAGTTGTCGGATGCCGAACAAAAAAAGGCCCGTCTTAGCTTCTATAACCAGCTAACCGGGCCTTTTCTATTCCAATTAGAGCTTTGCGACCGGCAGCCAAACAGGCTTGCGGGTCTGTCCCATGCAGAAGCAGTCTTCTTACGCTACTATACAGCCGTGCGGCCGGCTAAGCTCTCTCTGCGCCTTCCGCTTCCCATGCGGCAACTTCCTCGCGTACCCGCGGAGCCACTTCGGTCCCCAGCAGCTCGATGGCTCGCATGACTTCGTCATGAGGCATCGTGCCGACCGGCACGTGCAGCAGAAACCGGGTGATGCCTACGTTCTTGCGGAGATGAACGATCTTGCGAGCGACCGTGTCCGGGTCCCCAACGTACAGGGCTCCGTTAAAGCTCCGCGCGGAATCGAAGCTGGATCGGTCGTAAGGCCCCCAGCCCCGCTCCCGTCCCAGCACGTTCATGACGGCCTGCGTGGACGGGAAGAACTTGTCGGCCGCAAGCTCCGTAGTCTCGGCGATGAAGCCGTGCGAATGCGAGGCGACCGGCAGCTTCGAGGCGTCATGCCCTGCGTGGGCGGCCGCTTTCTTGTACAGCTGCACGAGCGGCGCGAACTGCACCGGGCTGCCCCCGATGATGGCCAGAACAAGGGGCAAGCCAAGCAGTCCCGCGCGTACCACGGATTCCTGGTTGCCTCCGCTGCCGATCCAGACCGGCAGGGGATTCTGAACCGGACGCGGATACACGCCAAGGTTGTCGATAGCGGGCCGGTGGCCGCCCTGCCAGGTCACCTGCTCGGACGCCCGGATCTTCAGAAGCAGTTCCAGCTTCTCGTCGAACAGCTCGTTGTAATGGTCCAGATCGTAGCCGAACAGCGGGAATGACTCGATGAAAGAGCCCCGGCCCGCCATGATTTCCGCGCGGCCGCCCGATATGCCGTCGAGCGTGGCGAAATCCTGGAACACGCGCACAGGGTCCGCCGAAGAGAGCACCGTGACCGCGCTGGTCAGCCGGATACGGCTCGTCTGCGGCGCAGCCGCGGCGAGTACGATGGCGGGAGAAGACGCCGCATAATCCTTGCGGTGATGCTCCCCTACCCCGTACACGTCCAGCCCCACACGATCGGCGAGTACGATCTCTTCCACAACCTCACGCAGCCTTTGCGCGTGGCTGATCACCTCGCCGGTATGAACGTCCGGCGTCGTTTCCACAAACGTGCTTATCCCTATCTCCATTTTGCAGCCTCCTGATTAAATTGGTCTTTACGAAGTTGGCTTTGGCGGCCGGGGTCAGGCCTGTTTATAGACCTCGGCCATCAGTAGTTTTTTGTACGGCTGAAATTCTTCTTCGCTTATCGGATCGGGATAACTCATGATTTGCAGAGCAAGCTCCGGCTGCCCTTCCCTGAGGGGCGGCTGAAAGTAGTCGAAGGCGTTCAAATGAAAGCCGAGGCGCTCGTAAAACTCGATTCTCCGCTTGGAATCGGTATCGTTCGCGGGCTCTACCTCCAGTATGACGGGAGTCGAAGAACCGCTCGTATAAGCCGTCATCAACTTTTTGCCTATTCCTCCGCCCCGCTGTTTCGGATTGACCGCGATATGTTCCACGAAACGAAACGCTTTGAATTCCCAGACCCCCATAAAAGCCAGGATTTCCCCGTCCTCGTTCCGGCTCACGTTAAGCCGGTAAGCGGGATGAGCGAGCAGCGCCCGCTGCCCTTCGCAAGTCCTTATTTCCGTATCGGGAAAAGAGGCCTCCATTAATTCAAATACTTCATCAAACTGCTCCTTGTTCATACGTATCCTTCCTTTCGATATGTCCCTTGTATCTTAAAATTAAGATTTTTTCTATAGTTACCGAGCCTCGCCTGTCCCAACGGAGGCCTGCCCATACGACGATGCAAAAATAAAGCCCTCCAAGTCAGAGGGCTTCCTGATACAGGTTCGTTTTTATTCTATCCCGCATTAAATTTTCTTGACGAATTCCGACTTTAATTTCATGGCTCCAAAGCCGTCGATTTTACAATCGATATCATGGTCTCCGTCAACGAGACGGATGTTCTTTACCTTGGTGCCTATTTTCAGAACAAAAGAGCTTCCTTTAACCTTCAAATCTTTGATGACGGATACGGAATCGCCATCCTTTAAGATGTTGCCGTTGGCGTCTTTGACGACTTTTTCTTCTTCCCCGTTCCCGGGTTCGGCATCTACATTCCATTCATGGGCACATTCCGGGCAAACCAGAAGGTTTCCATCCTCATAGGTATATTCGGAATTGCATGCCGGACAGTTTGGCAAATTCGACATAGGTTCGTGTTCTCCATTCGCTGGTCGGTACCTTCTATCCCTATATTCTGCCACACTCTCATCGTCCTGACAAACCATTCCACGGTTCGCCCGCCTCAAAGTGATTAAAGGGGAGCCGGGGAACCGCTAATTTTTTGAAGCAGAGCAAAATAACCGCTGTATAAACGGCCCTCACATTTCGATCCTTTAACCGATTCAAGGATAGCGGCGGCCGTTACCCGGAGGGAACAAGCGTCTTCGGGAATAAAGCGCGATAAAGAAAAAGCCCCGTTCGAATCGGATTCGACGAGGCGTTATCGCTATTTCCAGTCTCTATTTTACGACATCCTGCCGTTGACATGGTCTGCTGCGCTCTTCCGGCGCCCGCCAGGCTAACACGGCCTCCCCTGCCGAATCGGACTAAGCTTCGCTTACCGGACCGGACTCGGTTTCGTATCCGATTTGGCGATGCCGAACTGGTCGTACAGAGCGGTCGCGCCCGTTTCCGTGGTCGTATAGACCTGGAACGTGATTTTATCGTTCGCCACGGTAACGCCCGTAAACATTTCCTTGCCCGGCTGGCCGTATTTAAACGCATAAGGGAACGGCCCGGACTTCGGCGTGTACCTTTTGTCTCCGGCGGCGTTGCTGACCAGATAAAGGGTTCCCTTCGGATTAATCAGGTTGCCGTCTTTGTCCACCGCCGTGTCCTTCTGCGGCACATTATTGTACATCGGATAGGTGCGCGTATACGTATGATCGTGACCGCTCAGCACGACGTCAACGCCGATTTCATCGAACAGAGCCGCAAGCTTCTTGCGGAAGAAGAGAACATCGCTGTCGGAGGAATGATTCGCTACGGAATAAGGCGACTTGTGGAACAAGACGATCTTCCACTTCTTGTCCGTCTTGGCCGCTTCCGCTCTCAGCCACTCTTCCTGCTTCCGGTACACGGCGTCGGTTCCTTTCGCCTCGTTGTACTCGGTATTGATGACCAGGAAACGGGCTGAGCCGTAATCGAAGGCGTACACCGACCCGTCCGGTTTCGCTCCCGTATTGGAGGTGTTCGGCAGGTTGAAGTGGTACCAGAAGTTGTTGTTGGACTTGCTCTCATGGTTGCCGAGCGCAGGCACGAGAGGCATCTTCTTCAGAATGGCCTGCGGCTTGCCCAGCAGCCAAAACCATTGATTCTCGATGTCCCCGTTGTCTACCAGATCCCCGGTGACAGTGATAAAACGGGACGCGGGAAACTTCTTGACCGCTTCCTCCAGCGTGTGGTTCCAGGTCGCGTACTCCCGCTCGGTCGTACCCTGCGGGTCCGTCGTATAGAGGAACGTGAACGCTCCGCCGCTCTGCTCCTCGGTCTTGAACGTGCCGGTCTCGCTCCAGTTCCCCTCCTGGCCGTCTCCGGCCCGGTATGTGTACTCGGTGCCCGGTTTCAGGCCCGTCGCCGTAACCTTATGATCGGCGTAAGCGGTCTTCTTGCCCGCGCTCTTGTCCGAGCTCGACTGATAAACCTGGATCGGCGCGGAGCTCCCCTCGAAGGAGATGACGCCGCTCGACGGCCAGACGCCGCCGGTAACGAGAGACGATTCCACCACCTGCAGCTTCGTGCCGGTAACGGCGGGATCGGTGTACCACGCGAAGCCCTGCGAGGTTTTGGCATCCCCGTTGAACGTCAGCGCCAAAGCCGTTGGAGCCTTGGAGCCTGCCGCTGCCGCTGCGGAGCTTCCTAGAGCTCCGGCGCCCGCTCCCGGCAAAACGACGGACACCGCCATGAAAACAGCCATCGGCACGACGAGCCACTTGGACTTGCTGAATTTGTACATCATACACACCCCTTCAAACAAGAATGAAATCACTTCATCCTAGCAAAGAAATGTTTGGTAAATATTAACAGTTTATTTGGGGCAGATTAATTTCCTTCCGTCTTGCAGCTTGAAGTTCGCTCTCCCGTGTCCGCCTCGCTTTCTGTCCATACAGCCATTTGATATAATGACAGGGCCGAGCAAGAGCAATGGAGGAATCTCTATGAATCTCGCGGAAAAAGTAAAAGCCCTTCCCTTAACTCCCGGCGTCTACCTGATGAAAGACCGTCTGGGCCATATTATATATGTGGGCAAAGCCAAATCTCTCAAAAAAAGAGTCCAAACTTATTTTCAGCAGTCAAAAGCCCACTCTCCCAAAGTCAAACGACTCATAAGCAATATCCGCGATTTCGAGGTTCGTCTGACCGATACGGAATTCGAGGCCTTTATGCTGGAATGCCGGTTAATCAAGCAGTTGAAGCCTCTGTATAATAAAAAAATGAAAAATCCGCTCGCGTATACGTATCTCGTCATCCGCTGCAGCCGTGAAGGCCGCCGTCGGATCGATATTACGAATGACCCCGCCGGACAGGAGGGGGACCTCTTTTTCGGGCCCTATACGAGCAGAAGCACGGTGGAAAAAGCCGTCCAAGGGCTCCAAGAAAGCTATCGGATCCTTTGCAGCAGTCCTTATGCCAAGCACTCGCCCTGCCTCAATCATTCTCTCGGCTTGTGTCTGGGAATGTGTACCGGCAGCGAAGACGCTCTAAGCGCCTACAACTCCGTGCTCGATAAAATCATCACTGCCCTGAACGGGAACCATCCGGCTGTACTGGAAGATCTCGAACAGCGGATGATAGAAGCGGCGGAGAAGCATAACTTCGAAGCCGCAGCCAAATACCGGGACCTGATGAAAACCCTCGGTTCCCTGATCCACAAAGAGAAAGTGATCGGATTCGCCGAAGAAGGCCGGAACATCGTCATTCTGGAACCCGTTAACGGCCGTGAGGCTAAACTCATTCTCGTTAAAGGGAACCGGATTGTGCGAGATACCAAAGTGGAGGCTCCGGACACGGACCGGAACGGGCCGGCAGCCCCGCATACGCTCCACAGGCGGATACGCTCCGCGATTCTGGATACCTTCCGCCTGGAAGAACCGCTGTCCCCCCGCCCCAAAATCAGTCGGCACGATATTGACGAAGCGCAGATTCTGTACAGTTTTCTGCAAGGAAGCGCCCGCAGCTATCTGATCGTTCCCGAGCATTGGCTGATTCCCGGGCATGAAGATGAGCTTGGAGAAGCGGTTGAAGGGTTGATTGCGGGGTATGTATGCGCACAAAATGGCGCCGGGGACCTTTAAGGAAGGCCTTAAAAATAAGCTGTGTTTAATCTTAATGTTGATTTAGAACCAAATAAAAGCGGCCCATTGAATGAAAGGGCGGATAATTTAAATATCGGTTCAAACATCTAAATTACATGCCAATAAACATATTTCTGCTGAAAGGAGCCCAGTTTTCTCCTCTAAACCCAGTCATGCCTTCTAAGTTAACAAAACAAGGGAGTACAGTATACATTATACCAGACATAGCATTTACCCTAAATGCCATGACGTATCTCATCATGGAATTGTCAGCAGGTGTTATCATTGCCATATCGGGGCGTATTGCATTCTCTGCTGTTAGTGCATCCTTCATTCCTACGCTCGCGATACCAACAGGACTCATATTACTTCTAATCCAATAATTCGAAACATTTGTTGCTGACGCTAAATCAGTTCGCTTATCATATGTCAATAAAATTTGATTCGAAGCACTTTGTCTTGCCTCCAAAAGAATTGGATGAGGAATCATCTGTCGCTCTGTATGAAAACTTAACATTTTTTGACCTCCACATTTTGATAAATTAGTCAAATGACCAATTTCATTTTATGAAGGGTTACTTGTTTCAATTCATAATAAATAGTCAGTAAGTCATTCCACTATGCTGCCCTTTCGGCAAGCAAAAGACGGACGCCGAAGCTTGGTATTTGTCGCCTTTACAGTAAACAAGCAAGACGTGATAAGCATATTTTTCTTTTTCGAAGCAGTGTTCTCATGCTCGTTGCTGTCTAAATAACGAAACCAAGCCAGATAATGTTGCAAATACTTGGTTGCGACACCGTTAAAGCGGTCAATCCATCTTTTTAGGCGGCAGTGATAGCTGTTGTCGTTTTGAATGTGGTAAACGCCCTTCACACGTTACCCGCCAGGGTATTCCGCAATCCCGCATCGTGCATTTCGAGGGCAGCGGGCATGCCATGATGTTCGATGAGCCGGAGAAATTCAACGAGGAACTGCTTCAATTCCTGGAGCAGGCCCGGATTCCGGACCCCGTGTCTCCAGGCGCATTCCGGCAGGAGTAATCCCGTCCGGAACTGACTTGCCCCGATTACTCTCCGAAAAAGACAGCACCCCTTACCCGATCACGGACCGTTCCCTTTCCGGGAAAAACCGTGAACTTGTAAGGGGTGCTTTTAATGCTGCGGGCTGTTTAACGTGCCCACAGGGATGCCGGTCTGGATGGTGAACACGAAGACCGCTCCTTTTTCGACGTTCGACCGGGCATAAATAGTTCCGCCCATCAAATTGACCAGTGTTTTGCAGATCGACAAGCCAAGGCCCGTGCCGCCGAATTTCCGGCTAATGGTGGCATCAATCTGAGTAAAGGGCTGGAATAAGTGATTCATTTTGTCGGCGGGAATGCCGATTCCGGTGTCTTCCACGATAAATTCAAGGGTGATCAGCTTATCGTCCACGCTTTTTTGACTCACCTTTACCTTAACGCTGCCGGTTTCCGTAAATTTGACCGCGTTGCCGATCAGGTTGTTCAGCACCTGTCTCAGCCGGTTGGAGTCTCCGATAAGGATCTCGGGAATTCCGGGCTCTATGTGCGTCTCCAGAAGCAGATTTCGCTCGCGTGCAAGAGCGCGGAACAGATCCATCGTTTCTTTCAAACAGACTGTCAGATTGAACGGCTCGTAGTCAAGCTCCATCTTGCCCGATTCGATTTTGGTGAAATCGAGGATATGATTGATGACGGAGAGCAGAGCGTGTCCGCTCGTGTGAATAATCTCGGCCATTTCCGCGTCGTCCCGCTTCAAATCCGAAGCCATCAAAATATCCGACAAGGCAATGATGCCGTTCAGCGGGGTGCGGATCTCATGGCTCATCATCGCCAGAAAGCCCGATTTGATCCTCGAAGCAACCTCCGCCGTTTCCTTAAGCTGGGTAAGCACGCGGTTCGCGTCTTCCAGCTCCAAGGTTTGTTTCTGAAGCTCGCTTGTTTTGATTTGAAGCTCTTTGCGCGCTTTGTATAACCGTACAAAACCTTCGATTTTACTTCTTAAAACGCCGGAATGGAAAGGCTTCGTCAAATAGTCGATTCCGCCCGCCGTATAAGCTTTCATATAATCCTCGACTTCCGGAGTAAGGGCGGTGAGGAAAATGATCGGAATGTCCTCCGACTTTTTACGTCTCTTGATTCGTTCCGCCGTTTCGAACCCGTTCATATCGGGCATGAGGACATCCATAATGATGAGGGCATATTCGCTCTCCAGCAAAAATTTCAAAGCCTCCATACCCGAGGATGCCCGGATTAACTGGTAAGGCGTATCAACCAGCAGCGCTTGTATCGTGAGAAAATCTTCCGGCCGGTCATCGACCAATAAAATGCGAATCGGATACTCCATTCTAATCCCCCGTAACAAGCTCGCACAGATCCTTCAAGTGATCTAAGTGATCAACCAGGTCTTGAGCATACTGACTAACTGTGTGGTATTAATCGGTTTCGAGATGTAATCGGAGGCGCCCGCCTGCAGGCATTTAACCCGGTCCTCGTCCATAGCTCTCGCTGTCAGCGCGATGATGACAAGCTTCTCGAACTCCGGCATTTTGCGGATCTCCCTCATGGTCTCGTAGCCGTCCATCTCAGGCATCATGATATCCATGAATACCAGGTCGACTTCGGGATGATTCCGGAGAATGATCAAAGCCTCTTTGCCGTTCTGGGCAAACTGTATATTCATGTTATACCCTTCCAGCACACTGGACAAAGCAAAAATATTCCGCATATCGTCGTCAACCAGCAAAATGTTCTTGTCTTGGAACGCCGCTTCCGGATTATGGAGCTTCTCGATCAGCTCCTGCTTGTCCGCAGGCAGATCCGCATGTTTACGGTGGAGGTATAGAGCCGTTTCATCGTACAACCTCTCCATGGACCTTACATTCTTGATCACGATGCTTTCCGCGTAATGATGGAGGCGCTGCTCGTCCTGCTTGCTTAATTCCTTGCCCGTAAAAATAATGACCGGCAGCGTCTGGAGCTTGCGGTTGGTCTTCACCTGCTCAAGCAGATCGAAGCCGGAAATATCGGACAGACCCAGATCGAGCACCATGCAGTCAAAATGATGGGAGGCCAGCTGTTCCAGCGCCTCCCGGCCCGTTGCGACCGCGACGATGTTCACGTCCGGATGGGCGATAAAAGCGACTACGCTGCTGCGCAGAACAGGATTGTCTTCCACAATGAGCAGGCTTTTGGTACGCCTGCGGATGTACGATTCGATCTGCAGGAAGGCCGCTTCCAGCTCGTGAACGTCGTTCGGCTTCTTCCAGAAGGCGAGCGCCCCCATGGCCAGCCCCTGCTGGTTCTCTTCGGCCGTCGAAATGACATGAATCGGAATATGGCGGAGCTCCGGCCGGCCTTTCAAGCGGCTGATAATGGACCAGCCGTCCAGTACGGGAAGCTGGATGTCGAGCAGAATCGCATCCGGCTTGTACGCGTGAGCCAGAGCCAGTCCCTGGTCTCCCTGGGAGGCGACAATGGCCTTGAAATTTCTCTGCCGTGCCAGATTCAGGAGTGTGGACGCAAATTCGGCGTCCTCTTCAATGATCAGCAGCAGCGTATCGCCCGGCTGCAGGTTGTCGCGGTCGTCTTCCATCTCCGCGAGCTGGAGCAGCTTCGGATTCGAGATGGAGATATCCGGCACGAAGGATTCCTGAAAGCTGCTTTTCCCCCGCTTGGCCTGCTCAGATGCGGCGGACATGGTGTCGCTTGCCGCGGCGGCTTGGGAAACGGCGGTGCCGGGCTGCGCAGCCGGCAGATGCAGGGAGAAGGTGCTGCCTTCCCCTTCCGCCGAGCTGACTTCGATCCGGCCGCCCAGCAGCGCCGCCAGCTCCCGGCAGATGGTCAAGCCGAGGCCCGTGCCGCCGTATTTGCGGCTGGTCGTGCCGTCCGCCTGCTGGAACGCCTCGAAGATGCTCTCAAGCTTCGAGGCGGGGATGCCGATCCCCGTGTCGGTGACGGAGAAGACGATTTCCTCGGCGGCGGCCTGTCCCTCTCGGCCGGTTGGAGCGGATGCGCCGTGAATGGAAAGCGTGACGGCCCCTTTTTCCGTAAATTTAAGCGCATTGGACAGCAGGTTGTTCAAAATTTGTTGAAGTCTGTGCCCGTCCGTCAGGATGCTTTCGGGAAGCCGTCTATCGCTGTGTATGTCGAAATGGATATTTTTCTCCTTCGCCTGCTGTTCGAAATGACGGTACAAGTGACTGCTGACATCCTTCAGGTAGGTCGGCTCGACGACCGCCGTCATTTTGCCGACTTCCAGCTTCGCCAGATCCAGAATCTCGTCAATCAGCGTAAGCAGGTCCTTCCCTGCCGAAAAAATGGTATGGATATATTCAAGCTGCCTGGAATGAAGATTTCCTTCTTTATTTTCCGCAAGGATCTGGGACAGAATCAGCAGGCTGTTAAGCGGCGTCCGCAGCTCGTGCGAAACGTTCGCCAGGAATTCGGATTTATATTGAGCCGCCATGAAAATTTCATCGGCCTGCTCTTTAATTTCGATTTTCTGCCGCTCGGTCAGCTCAACCTGCTGCTTTAGATTCTCATTGGAAGCCAGCAGTTCCTCCGCCTGCTCTTTGAGCTCGTCGGCCTGCTCGGAGATCTCGGTCTTCTGCAGTTCGGTCAGTTCCATCTGCTCCTGAAGCTGCTTGTTGGACTCGAACAATTCCTCCGCCTGTGCTTTCAGCTCGTCCGCCTGCTGCTTGATTTCCTCTTTCTGAAGCTCCGTAAGCTTCATCTCCTCCTGGAGCCGCTCGTTGGACGTGTGCAGACTGTCCGCCTGCATCTGGAGTTCTTCGGTTTGAGCCTGCAGCTCTTCCGTCTGGCTCTCGAGCTCCTCCGCCTGCATCTGCAATTCCTCGGTCTGAGCCTGCAGCTCCTCGGTCTGGGATTGAAGCTCCTCGGTTTGGGCCTCCAGCTCTTCCTTCTGCAGTTGGGTTTCTTTCAGGAGCTCGCCGATCCGCACCACATCCGCCAGTGTATTCAGCAGAATGCCCATGTTGGCGGTGGTCAGATCAATTAACTGTCGTTCTTTGGGCGTAAAATCGCGCAGCGAAGCCAGTTCGATAACAGCGACGACTTCATCCTCATAGCAAACGGGGACGATTATTAACGCCGCGGGCTTCGTATCGCCCAGCGCCGAATGAACTTTCACATAACCGTCCGGAAGATCATGCAGCAGGATCGTCTTCTTATCCAGGGCGCTCTGGCCTACAAGCCCGCTGCCCAAAGCGATCGGCTGCCGCCGTTCCGCCGCCGTATCATCGTAAGCGTAGCCGGCCGCGAATTGCAGCAGGCCGTCTTTTTGTACATAAAGAGCCCCGTAGGCCGCTTGTACGCATGAAGCCAGCTTGCCGATGAAGATCCGCGAGGCCGTCGCGATCTGAACGGACCCCTGCAGCAGAATCGCCATCTCCGTGACATGGACGTTAATCCACGCCTGCTCCTCCGCTTCCAAGCGCAGAATGCGCTCTTCTTCGGTTTTGGTATACAAATCCACCGCGAGAGAGCGGAAGGACTGCGCCAGTTGTCCGAATTCGTCTCCCGCCTCGGCGGAACGGTCGGAAGGATTTACCGTGCCCTGCGCTATGTCTCCGACGATCTGCGAGACTCTGTGCATGCCTTTATTAATCCCCCGGTGAATACCGGTAATAAGATAAACGCCCGTAGCAAGACCGATCAACCCTAAAATCAAAGAAAGAGCCAAAAACACTCCGTCTAAAAATATGCAAGCCATCGCGGTTAAGCCGCCTATAACCAGGATCGAAACGGCGGTTCCCAACCACACCTTCCCTTTAATGTTCATGCCTTTCCACCCTGCCTTTCCCCAATAAAGCAATTATAACTTTCCGCAGGCGTCATGGGTAGTGCGGGATGGGTCAGGGCAGGAAAGCAGTTTTCTCCAGGATGGAAGAAGCGGCCTGCCTCACGGAGCTTCCTCACTCAAATGTAGGAATACCGCACGGCTTAAAGACAAAATAAGGCCATCCTGTGCGGATGGCCCTGGCTTGATTGACTATGTCGGAGGCAGGTTCTGCTTTTCCATCAGTCTCTTGCTAGGGACGAACCGGATAAGGCCGGATTTTCCAAGAATTTCTTCACCGGCCGGTCTGTACCAGTTACTGTTCCCGCAGTGAATTTTCAAGCTCGTTTAAAGAAAACTTACCTACAATTTCATATCCATTGCCTTCTCCTTTCGGTTTCACAACAACGGTTCCCATGTAAGGAATCTCTCCCAAACCGATCCCTTTAGGGAAACTGTGAGCAAGGATAACCCTGTTGGTTCCGGGAAGCGGCACTTTTTCCAAAACGGAAGTCAGGGCAGCTAGTGTATTCTCCTTCTCGGTCGCGGATACCGGACTGCTCAGCTTGTAAATACGGACCCAGAACGGATCTAATTCAACCTGTTCCTTACCGAAAGCTACCTCTGCGGATTCCCGTGTCCGGCAAAAGGGACTGGCGGCAACCGGAGATTGAACGGGAATTTGCAAACTCCTGAGCGTCTTCCCAAAAAGCAAGGCCTGAGCTCTGCCGGCCTCGGACAAATTTCTTTGCGTGGAGCAATCGCGGAAGATGAGATTCGGCTGATCCTCTCCGATCGTTGCTTCTCCGTGCCTGACGAACAGAATGTATCCTCCCTGACGAAGTGAATCCAGTAACGACGAGTTAACCGGATTCGTTCTCGTTGTTCCTTCTGCCGCCCCGATTTGCGCGGATACCATGAGGAGCCACAAAGTCATCCATATAAACCTTTTTATTCTCATACTTCCTCCCATTCGGAACAAAAATTCTAAGGAGTAGTATGCTCAGGGAAAGAAAATACAAACGGAGATAAACGGCTATTGGTTCCACGAATTCATAGCGGAGGTGTTCCAGACCGAATACTCGCTACGGGTTGCTGCATTTCTTGCAAACTCCCATAACCTTGCCCTTTAATTCTTGTAACGACAAGCTGCGGAATGTCGAGGTATTGCTCCTGGACCAATCATCACCGATGACGAAGACTTCATTACCGCTCAAAGTGATTTCTCGTACCTGTTTCTTATAGATTTCTTCGATCAGATTTTGTTTAGCCAGCTCCTCCATGTCACTCGTTTGGAACGCTTTGTAATCATATCCCCGAATATGGGCAGCCCCGTAGAATGCGGTAAGTTTGGCCCCGTTAATATAAACCTGTCCGTTCGTTATGTTTATTGTTTCATTCGGAAGCGCGACGATCCTGGACACGTCATGATCCCCATAGTACACGATGTCCCCTCTTGCCATGTCCCGGGATTTGTAATAAGAGGTATCTACCGCCACATTCTTCTCTAGTTCATGCTGGCCGCGATCCATTGCGTCACTTAGCGGATTAACGACTGTATGATTTCCGGCGGATACTTCTGCAATGGACTCCTTCGTAACTTTGTCCTCTATCGTCTTTTCGGAACATGCGGCAAGTGAACCTAGCAGAAGGGCCGCGAAAAGCCATTGTTTCATCGTTCATCCTCCTCTGATCGGTATAATACCTTTTGTATGAAGCTTTGCAGCAGGGCGGTCAAGTGAATACGCCGCTGCAAAAAACTCCTTTCAGCCCCGCTTACGCAATGGTGACGGATGAGTACGGAGCTACCTTTAGAATTTACTCCGAAACCCGACAATAGTTTCTTCACGCTTTTTATAGAACCCGGATGACTGTACCCTCTGCGTATGAAGGCGTTCCTCCCGGAAGGGCCGACAAATCGCTCGGGGTATTTTCTGCATGCTTATGCGGACTCGGTACTTAATATCCGGCATATCTTTCCTCCCCTGGCTTTCCCCTAACCTTTTCCGCCCCTATTCGTCCTACTATCCGTGGAAGCAAATCCGCCGCAGGGCGCATCCGGCTCACCTTTTCACCCTTTCGCAAAATTTTTGGGAAACTAGTGAACCTTTTCAGTCCAGAGAGCCAATCTCTCATGTATACAAGTTCAGGGGGCCCTCGAATGAATGACGAACAGCTCGAACATTGGCTCGACCGGCTGGCGGGCGGGGATCAGGAAGCGATGGAAGAGATCTATCGCATGACCCGGCGCAAAGTTTATGGAACCGTCGCCGTGCTCGTTTCCAATAAAGAAGACGTTAACGATATCGTCAGTGAAATTTACTGCCAGCTGTGGCGCGCATTGCCCGGCTATGACCGCAGCCGTCCTTTTCATTTCTGGCTGAACGGAATTGTCATCCGGCAGGTCAGCAGCTTGGCGCCGTCAGCTCTGGAGACGATTCCGTCTGACCGACAAAACTTCCCGTCTGAGCGAAGAGCCGCATGTGGAAACACCGGATGAAGCTCTGGCCGGTAACGAACTCCGGCAGGATGTGCGGGATGCCATTAACAGGCTGCCTTATAAACTCAGGGTGGTCATTATATACCGCTACTTCTACGAGTATACGTACGATGAGATTGCCGAACTGCTGGCGATTCCGCCTGGCACGGTAAAATCCAGAGTTCATCTGGCCTTAAAGCGACTGCGCGCCAAATTCGACACTCAATTGGACGGGGAGGCTTATCCGAATGTCTATTCCAGAAAACATTAAAGAAGCGCTGAAAGATCAGATCGAAAACGCCGAGGTTCCGCAAGAAGTGGATCGGCGCGTCCGCCAGTCTTTCCTCGAATTTCATAAGAAAAAGGAGTCCAAACCCATGAAAAAAAGACTTATCGCTTTCAGTATCGCCGCCGCTATCCTTATTCCTACGAGTGTATTCGCCTCCTTGGGCGGATCATCTTACTTCTTCAAAGAATCCGCCAACATCAACGGGCTGGTCAACGAAGGCACCAAGCGTGCCCTTTCCGAAGGCTTATCCGTTCCGCTGAACGAGAAAATTACCGATCACGGCCTAACCGTCCAGTTCTCCGAAGTATACGTAGAGGATAGCAAAGTGCTCGTGCACTATAAGATCACCGGAGAAGACGGGAAGCTCGTTCCTTACGAATTCGATACCCGCGGCCTGAATGTCCTCTATGACGGCAAGAAGAACGGCAAGCAGGTCGAGAATCCGACCTACCAGGAGAACGGATTGGACGGTTTTTCGGTCCTCAGCTTTATCGGCACAGGTAAAAAGGACCGGCTTCCGTTCACCTTGACGGACGCGGCCGGAAACGTGATCCACACGGGCATCGCCGAGAAAGACCAGCCGGAAGGCGTGCTTGCTTTCGTCACGAGCGGAGCCAAGCTGCCTGAATCTATCCGCCTGAACGTGAATATCGACCGTATCGGCGCCACCAAAGGCAGCTGGAAAGCGCAGTTCACGATCGACCAGAGCAAGGCCAAGCAGGCTTCCGAGAAAGCGCATTGAGTCCGGCTGATGATAATTTCGAGAAGATAAATCAGGAAGAAGACGCCGGCTGCCCGGCGTCTTCTTTTATATGTGCATCCCTACCGTTTTTCGCGGCACGTTGATTTTCTCTTAACAGATACCGGCAAGGTTGTGCTTTTGCTCTATTTTCCTGCTGTGCCGTTCCTATTACTAGCATTTTACATATCGTAAATTGAGATCGTTTGGAAGTCTACGGATAGGAGGAACGAAAAATGAAAGACGGCTCAATAGAATCTGTAAAAAAGCTGGGAGTTTCCGTTGTCACATGCACCAATCGCCGCAGTTATTTAAAAAATCTGTTGGATAATTACAAGAGACAAGACCACCCGACTAAAGAGCTTATCATCATTGTGAACAACGATAAGATACCGCTTGCCCCCTACCGGGAATCAGCCAAAAAACTTCGGAATATCCGCATTTTCCGCGTTTCGGAACAAACCTCTCTCGGCGCTTGCTTGAATTACGCAGTCAAGAAAGCCAAACACGGCTACATTGCCAAGTTCGATGACGACGATTATTACGCCCCCTATTATCTCACCGAAAGCTTGCAGACCTTCCGGCAAACAAAAGCCGATGTTATAGGAAAACGGGCCCACTACATGTATCTCCGCGGATCGAAGACGCTTATCCTTCGTTTTTCGCAGGATGAAAACCGCCCCGTCACCCGATTGCCCGGGGCTACTCTCGTCATTAGACGCGACGTTTTGAAGAAGGTGCCGTTTCCGGACCGGAACGTGGGGGAAGACGATCTTTTTTGCCTAAGAAGCAAGAAAAAGGGGTTCAAAGTCTACTCCGCGGGAAAAGACAACTTCGTCGCCATACGCCGAAAAAACTCCAGCAACCACACCTGGATCATCAGCGATAAGGAGCTAATCACCCATCACAAGAAAATCCCCAACGTGAGCAATTACAAGAAGTTTGTGCAAAGAAAACCTAAGGGTGGCGTTCTCTAATGGCGAACCCGGATGCCGTTCGGCCGGAACATGCCGTTTCCGTTATCACTTGCACCAAACGGCGGGACTGCCTGGAGGCTCTTTTCCAAAACTACAGCAGGCAAAATTTCAGAAACAAAGAGCTGATCGTAATCCTCAATCAGGACGACCTCAAGGTGAACGAGTATATGCAAGCCGCAAAAGCCTATAAACATGTCCGGATATACAGCTTGCCGGAGCATATGTCTCTCGGAACCTGCCTCAATTTCGGCGTCCGTTTATCGAAATACAACCGGATCGCCAAATTTGACGACGACGATTACTATGCTCCCGACTATTTGACGGACAGTATGCGGATTATGGCGAAAACCGGCGCCGACATCGTAGGGAAGCGGGCCCATTATATGTATCTGAACGGGACAAAGACCCTCCTTCTTCGTTATCCCGCCCGGGAAAATCAATATGTCTCCCTGGTGCAAGGGGCGACCCTTCTCGTGAAGCGGCACGTGTTCGACAAAGTCGGATTCCCCGATCAGAACCGGAGCGAATGCGTGAAATTTTGTTCCGACAGCGCGGCAAAAGGTTTTACCATTTATTCAGGCAGCCCCTATAACTTTCTGGCGATCCGCAGAAAAAATTCCAAAGATCACACGTGGATCGTAAGCGACCGGCAGCTTTTGGAGAGGAATGCCAAGCTGGTGAGAGCGAAGAACGCGCGGGAATTCGTAAGCCGCCGGAGTTTGGATACTTAAGCTTACGGCGATAGGAAGACGGCAGCCGAGAGTTTCCCGGTGGCGCCTCCATCCGCAAGGCGGCATACAAAAAAAGCACCGTTCTTTCGAACGGTGCTTTTTGCGGCCTTTTATGGCCCGATTGTTTAAACAACGGGCCGCACAAGCCTTACCCCGTCTGCGGTCACGTGCCGCAAAACGTCCGGTAAGGGCTGTCGCAAGCCTCCGGCAGCGTGGAGTATGCGGCCTGTTCGGGCGAATGCGCGAAGGGGTTCGCCAGAACGCCCAGCAGCCGCTCCATTACGCTGTAATCCCCCTGTTCCACCGCGGCTTCCAGCGCCTCTTCCACCCGGTGGTTGCGGGGGATTACGGCAGGGTTGCTGCTGCGCATCAGCTCATGCGAGGCGGCTGCCGATTCCGGCTGCCTGCCCCGTCTCGCCTGCCACGACTCGTGCCAACGGGTGAACTCTTCATCCCCGGACAAAGCCGTGTCTTCAAGCTTGCCGAACGTTAAGGCAAGGAACGTGTTGGTGTAGTCGGCCCCCTGCTTCCTCATCAAACCGAGGAGATCCTCTATGAGGGACTCATCTCCCTCCTCCTCGTTAAAGAGGCCGAGCTTCGCCCTCATGCCGGCCAGGTAGCTCCGGTTATGCAGCACGCCAAACTGCGCGATTGCCTCCTCGGCCAGCTTGATGGCCTGCTCCTGATCGGCATGAATCAGCGGCAGAAGCGTTTCGGCGAAACGGGCAAGGTTCCAGGCCGCTATGTGCGGCTGATTGCCGTAAGCGTAGCGCCCGTAGGTGTCGATGGAGCTGAACACCGTCTCGGGGTCATAGGCGTCCATGAAGGCGCAGGGACCGTAATCAATGGTCTCCCCGCTGAGGGCCATGTTGTCGGTGTTCATCACTCCGTGGATAAAGCCGACAAGCTGCCACTTGGCAATCAGCGCCGCTTGGCGCTGGATGACGGCTTGAAGCAGCGACAGGCAGCGGTTCCCGCTGCCTGCGGCGGCGGCTTCCGGGTAGTGTCTCTGCAGGGTGTAATCGGCCAGCGCCCGCAGATCTTCGGCAGAGCCCCATTTTGCGGCGAACTGGAAGGTCCCGACGCGCAGATGACTCGCGGCCACGCGGGTCAGAACCGCACCGGGCAGCTCCGTTTCGCGGTAGACCGGCTCGCCGGTGGTCGCCACAGCCAAGCTGCGCGTAGTGGGAATGCCGAGCCCGTGCATGGCCTCGCTGATGATGTACTCGCGCAGCATCGGCCCGAGAGCGGCCCGGCCGTCGCCCCGGCGGGAATACGGCGTCCGGCCCGGCCCCTTGAGCTGGATGTCCACCCTCTCGCCGTCGGGAGTGATCTGCTCTCCGAGCAGCACGGCACGGCCGTCGCCCAGCATCGTAAAGTGACCGAATTGATGTCCTGCGTAAGCTTGGGCCAGCGGTTCCGCGCCTTCGGGAATCCGGTTGCCGGCAAACACTTCGGTCCCCTCGTTACTTTTAAGCGCTTGACCGTTCAACCCCAGAGATGCCGCCAGGGCATCGTTAAAAATAACTAAATCCGGCGAAGCTGCGGGAGTCGGATTCGTCTTGGTAAAAAATATTTCCGGCAGACGGGCATAACTATTGTCAAAATTCCAACCGGTTTCCGGTCCTGCTTTTTTATCCGTCATCTTATCTCCTTCTGTTCTCGATCATTTAGTTGGATCGCTTAACGGGTTTGCAGATAGGAGTGCGCCTCTACACAGCTGCGTCTCCTCGTAAAGTCCTGTCCTTTTATAAACGTATATTACCCTTTCTATACCCGAATCACTCCCTGCCGCCTATGGGATGAAGCGAGCTGTCTTTATGTAACCACGTGTACCTTGCGGGTGTGAACGTTGTGCTTGTCTCTGTTTCCGCCTCAAGCTGGGAGAGGCTTACTTCATTATTCTCTCATCCGGGACAAAATTTCAAATCTTTTTTAAACGAGAAGAGCTTATTGACTCTAGCAAATCCGGCAATAAGCCCTGTTTAGTCTATTTAGCTGTCTTGGAGAATCAGCGTGCCCAGTTCATCATGACCGGCGTCAAGTTCGCTTCGATCAGGCTGGCCGCATAAGAGTACCGTTACGATGGCAAAAAATTTGGCGCTGTCCAAGGCTTCCTTTTTCCAGCTTATTTTCTGCTTTAACCGGATCGCCCTTCCCCTTCCATCTCCGGCAAAGAGATCTTTCCTACAAAAAACAGCCCCGCATGATGCGGAGCTGCCTGATTTTCATCCGTTTTTCGGATACATATGCTGCAAATAACGCCAGCGGATAAGCAAGAAATAAACAACCTGAATCCCGATGAAGGACAAGAAAATGAGCACCGAATTCGTCCAGACGGAGAAATCCACCAGATGCTGCAGAGCGATAAACGCTACCCCGCTGTGTACAAGCGCCATGACGATCGGCAGGAAAAACATGAGCAGCAGCTGCCTCGTCACAATCCGCCGCAGCTCCTTGTTCAGCAAGCCCATTTTCGCGATCATCCGGTATTGCTCCCGGTCCCGCTCCATATCAGCGTACAGCCGGAAGTACAGGAAACTGGCGGCAAAGGTGAAAAATACGACGCCTACCATCGTGCTGATAATGAACAGCAGTCCATTGGTCTGCTTATCGGACAGCCAGTCCAGCACTAACGCATCGAATCGGCCGAATTCATCCCTGCCGATTTCTTCTGTCAGCACACTCGCGACATCCCGGGTATTCTGCCAATCGGCCACGTAGAAAAAGTTAAAATGCAGCTGCGTGTCTTCAATCTCCGGCACGGTTTCAAACATTCGATCGGAAACGACAACGGTATAGTGGCCGTCCGGCAGGATGACGGTCGGCACATACTGCTTTACCGTTACGTTCTTTTGCCAGGTTTCACTTATTCCGAGGTCAATGGAGTCAGGCACGATTTCCTTCTTCTCTTTAATTTGAGTAGCCAGAAAGAGGCTGCCGGGCAGCAGCAGGCTTTCCCCGTCCGCCAGTTCTTCCGTATCGTGCAATCCCAAGGTTTTGGCCAGAGCGTTGAATTCGCTCTGCTTGACGAGGACAAGACGTCCCCACAGCCGCTTTGCATGGACAACGTTTAAGTCGTAAGCGAAGCCGTGGTCATCCAGTTGTTTTTTGATCCGTGAAACAACTTCTTTTTCCTTTTGAACGCTTAGGTCCGTTTTGTACGTGAAGGCATAGGGATTCTCCATCTCTTTCAGTCCCGGATGATTCATCGCGAGCACTGTGCCGATTCCGGTAAAGGCAATCGCCGAAACGATCGTGATCATGAAAAACATCGTCGCGTTATCCTTCATGCGATACGCCAGCTGCGATAAAACCAGCAGGTTCGTCCGTTTGAAGAACACGCGGTCCCTCCGCTTCAAGCTCTTGAGCGCGTACACGCTGAGCTGCGTAAACAGGAAGTACGTGCCTGCGACCACCAAGCCGACGCCGGCAAAGAGCAGCCAGAACGAGTGAAAGTATCTGTAGACGTAAAACATCACAACGCCGTATCCGGCCAGGATCAGGACAATCGCCAAGACCGACAGCAGCCGTGAAGGCGCAGGCTCGGGCTTCGGCTTTTCATCCGACTGGAACAAATCCGCGAGCCGGCCGGCTTTCACGATCCGGGAGGTGACCAGCGCGACAACGCCAAACAGCAGAACGAATGCGGCAGCGGTCGTAACAATGGCCAGCACCGGCATGTAGAAGGTCAAGCCCACCTTGATGACGAGCAGCTTGGCAATGGCGAGCAGGATCATCTTTGTGAAAATAAGCCCCACGGCAATACCCGTTACAATCGAGGCTCCGCCGATAAACAAGTTCTCGATGAAAACGAGCCGGCGCAGCTGCCGCGGGGACATGCCGTGCATCATCAGAATGCCGAATTCCCGCTTGCGGGTTTGCAGAAAAGTGCCGGCCGAATACAGGCAGAAGAAAAACGAAAAAATGAAGATGATCACTTGCGAGAGGCGCATGCCGTTGGTCGCGAGTGCACTGATCGTTCTGCTCGTCGATTTCAGCTCTCCCTGCAAATCGGGGTGAAACAGCAGCAGGGCATAGACGAAAAAAACAAGGACGGAAAACGAGCTGCTTAAGAAGTGCGCCAGATAGACCCGTTTGTTGCGGATGACGTTATTAAACGCGAACTGTCGGAAAGTCATGTCTGTAACCTCCTAGCAGCGAAAGGGCGTTGATGATCTTCTGGTAAAAGACTTCACGGTTTCCTCCCTGCGTGATCTCATTATGAAACCTGCCGTCCTTGATAAATACCACGCGGTCGCAGTAGCTTGCCGCCATCGCATCGTGCGTGACCAGCATCATCGTCGCTTCCTGCCGCTTGTTCATCGTCGTCAGCAGTTCCATGACATCGCGGGCCGATTTGGAGTCCAGATTGCCTGTCGGTTCGTCGGCAAGCACCAGCTTCGGCGAATGAATCAACGCGCGCGCGATGGCCGTCCGCTGGGCCTGTCCGCCGGAAATCTCATAGGTCCGCTTGTCCAGGACCGACGTAATGCCAAGCTGCTCCGCGATCGGCTCCAGCAGGCTTTTCATTTGATCCAGCGCGACTCCTTCAAGCGTAAGCGGCAGTAAAATATTTTCCTTCACGGTCAGTGTAGGCAGCAAATTGAACGATTGAAAAATAAAGCCCAGCTTGCGTCTGCGAAACAGCGCCAGCTCGTCCGCGTTCATCCGGTGCGGATAGTTGCCGTCCACGCAAACCTCCCCGGACGTCGGTTCGTCGATGGTCGACACCAGATTGAGCAGCGTCGTTTTGCCGCTTCCGGAAGGTCCCATGATGCCGATGAACTCCCCCTTCTCAATCGTCAGGTTAATATCGGACAGCGCCTCAAACGGCATCTTTTCATTGTAAATTTTGCATAAGTTCGTGACCTTCAAAATAGCCAAGCAAAACACGTCCCTTCTTGCTTCTAGCATACCCCAAGCGATCCGCCGCTCCTATATCGCTATCTTGCGCCAATCTTACAGGGATGTAAGTCTCCGCGAAGTATACACACCGGTCTGTACACAAAAAGGCGAAGAGTGATCGCTCACTATTCGCCCTGTTCGGTCGCATACGGAAAAATGATGCGGACGGTCGTCCCTTTGCCGGGCTCGGACTCGATCTCCACCCGGTGATGCAAGCGGTCCGCCACTTCCTTCACCAGATACAGGCCCATGCCTGTCGATTCTTTAAACTTCCGCCCGTTTTCGCCTGTAAAAAACGGATCGAACACCCGCTTCAAATCGGATGGGGGTATGCCGACGCCGCGGTCCGTGACGCTTAGAATGACGGCTTTATCCTGCGCATGCGCCTTGAAGGCAACCTTCGTCCTGCTGCCGGCCGAATAAGTAATGGCGTTCGAGATCAGCTGCTGGACGATGAACCGGAGCCATTTGGCGTCGCTCTCGACCGTGACGCTCTCGTCAATCAGAAGCTCCGGATGCACATAATGCCGAATGAACGACCGCCGGTTATCCTGAATGACCTCGTTCACAAGCTCTCTCAGCTGCACTCGGTAAATATGGAAGTCCTGAGCGAACGTCTCCCTCCGTGCCATATAAAGCACCATTTCGAGCCCGTGACGCAGCCGGTCGGACTCCTCCGCGATACTGGCAAACCGCTCGTCGTCGCCGTTCTGCGTGATGAGCTGGATGACCGATAGCGGGGTCTTCATTTGGTGAACCCATTGATTCATGAACGTCAGGTGCTGCCGCTGTTTTTCCTCCCACACGTGCTCCCGCTGTTTATTCGCGCGGTACTGGGCGTCCAGAATCTTCGTTAAAGACGCTGCAAGCGGCGCACGGCTTACCTTGAGCTCCCGCGGCAGGACGTCGCTCGGGTCGGAGATGTACCGGTAAAACGCCCGAAGCCGGACGTAGCGGTACATCAGATAAACAAGCAGCACGCAAAGGCCGAGAAACAGCGCGTACAAAGCGGTCCCTAGATGGTTGTACCCGTCCAGCCAGCAAATAAGCAGAATGACCAGCATCTGCACCAGACTGAACCCGATAAGCGGCACATGGTCCCGTACAAACAACCTCATCGCTTCGTTTCGCCCTTCCATGTGAGGTGCAGCCGGTACCCGACGCCGCGCAGCGTTTCGATGGCATCGTCCATGCCGAGTTCCGCCAGCTTCTTGCGCAGCCGCGTGATGTTGACGCTGAGCGCGTTATCGTCGACATAGCTGTAATCGTCCCACAGCTTGTCGAGAATAGTCTCCCGGCTGGCAATCCGGGGACAATGATGCATCAGCGTCTCCATTAGCAGCGATTCCTTGCGCGTCAAAAGCGTGGACTGCTCCTTCAGCCGCAGCTCCATCCGCTCGGGATACAACATCAGCCCGTCCCGTTCCACAATGCGTTCCTTCGTCGCATAATCGCCGTAGACGCGCCTGATCTGGCTGCGGATCTTGGCCATCACGATTTCGTAATGGAACGGCTTCGTGATATAATCGTCCGCCCCGCTCTCCAGCGCCATCACCTGATCCATTTCCCCGTTCCGGGCGGAAATGAAAATAATCGGACACGTGGACACTGTCCGGATTTGGCGGCACCAATAGTAACCGTCGTAGCTCGGCAGGTTGACGTCCAGCAGTACGACCTGCGGGAGCTGCTCCTCGAACGATTCCATCACGCGCTGGAAATCATCCACCACGATCGCTTCGTCCCCGTATTTTTCAATGTGCGACTTCAACAATTCCGCTATTTTGGGATCGTCTTCGACGATCATAATTTTGTTCATCCGGGAAAATCCCTCCCTATTGTGCAAACGCCTTGGCGTCACCTCCATTAAACCACAAAACAGCGCGCGTCCCAATAAGGGACCTAATGGCGAGGAGCTGCATTCCCCTCAGCAGAGCAACAACCTTCTGTTCGGTTATAATCTTAAGGAACGGTTTATTTTAACAAGACCCGTATACTCCCATTGAATCTCCAGTTACAGGAGATAGTAAACTAACTTTTCGGAGGTGAGTGGTTTGCATTCCAAAAGCGGCACGGATTCGCAGAAGCAACAAGCTTCTGATTCTACAGACCAAGAGCGGACTTATTCGATCGGGGACGTGGCCAAAATAATCGGATCCACAATCAAAACCGTGCGTTACTACGATGAGGTCGGATTAGTAAAGCCCGCTACCTACACAGAAGGAGGGCACCGGTTATACACGACGCAAGATATATGGCGTTTAGAGCTGACGATAACTCTGCGTTACTTGGATTTTGGAATTGATGAAATAAGGCAAATCATCTCCCGGGAAACACCCGTTGATAAAGCGCTGGACTGGCAGATCGAGTCCTTGGAGTTACAGGTAAGCACGCTGTCGAATATGATTTCGATTTTGCGCTTGGCGAAGGAGAATGAAGGGGATTCCCTACAGTATGTCTATGATCTGGTCCATGAACGGGCCATCAATAACGAGAAGCGAAGCCGTTTCATCGCAAAAAGAGTGGAAGAATCCAAATTTTTAGAGGGCATTCCTGCGGAATGGAGAAGTTCGCTTCTTTATAACTTTAACAAGTACATTGTAAATCAGACGAAAACATCAGCCAAACAAACCGTTGCTTGGAACGAGTTACAGGAGCTTATTAACGATCCTGAGTTTATTTCGGACCTTAGACAAGATGAGTTTCTGTTTTTTAATATGGTCCATCAACCTCGATTGGGTGCGGACGCATGGATCAAGAGCCTTGAGGGAATACACACCCGGTTAAATACGGCTTTGAAGCGCAAATTATGTGCCGAAAGTCCTTTTGTACAGGCCATTGTAGAGGATACGGCCATGCTGTATGCGAACTCGGAGCAATCGGTTGATCAAGAAGAGTTTTTTCGCTACTTTGCCGAATATTCACAGAGAACCCGATCGGAGCGCATCGAACGCTTCAATACGCTGTGCTCCCTCTTGAGCCCTAAATTCCGCTTGTTTTCTCAAGGAAATCTCTTATTGCTTCAAGGTATAAAGTGGAGGCTTGAACAGATGTAGCCCTTTAACGAGAAGACGAGGGTTATTCGCCCTCATCCGTTCGCTAACTACGGCGGAAATTCAGGATCAGCCTTTCTCCAGCGTGAACCCCGGATGTTCGCCGATAGTCTGTTCCAATAGATTAAACGGCTTTTGCTTTAAATAATGGTTAAAGAAATCAAGCGAGTATTCGTTGATCAGCCGGTGCGCCTTTCGTACCTCCACCCCTTCCATCTTTTCAAACACGGGTGAAATCAGATACATATCGGAGAAGCCCATATGTTTCATGGCATTCATTTTGATCCAGTAATTTCCGCCAGTGGTTATATATTTATATCGCGCTAATGTTTCGTCAAAAAACTTAGTCAGTTCCTCTCTTGTCGTGCCCTGAGAAGTGATATTCTCATCGCTCATATTCTTCGTACCGGAAAGCGTGTCGTCTGCGCTAAACATCAGAAACGGCTTTCTCAGTCCTTCCGCCGGAATCCGCAGCTCGCCGTATAATCCGCCGTCCATATTGATCGCCGCTTTAATCCGGGAATCCGCCATCAGCATTTGGACGGCTGTCGCTCCGCCGAAGGAATGACCGAACATGCCCATGTTCTCCAGATCCATTCGGTTTGTAAAACGATTGTCCGGATCGTTCTTGGCAAGCCGCTCGATTTGATCGACCACAAACTTTGCGTCCTCCACCCATTCCCCGTTTATTTTATCTAAATAGGCGACCGTATTCCCTTCTTGAGGGACAAAATTTACAACGCGGCCATCGGGGAAGACCGATGTTGTACTACGGTAAGTATGATCAATGCCTACCACGATATAACCCTGACTGGCCAATTGTTCGACCTCGAACGTGTTTTGATTTTTGGTTCCGTTTAAGGAATGCGAAAACACGAGCACGGGATAGGCCGGTTCCTTATCGGATAGTTCCGCTTTTTCAATCGCATGAGTTTTAACCAATCCGATGCTCGTAAATAACAGCTTAGGCAGATGAAGCGCTTTGCCGTATCCATCTGCAAAAATATCCGCATGAGACACATAAGAAGCCGTTTTTCCCTTTGCGTTCATGTTCGCCGGATACCAAATCTGTACCATCAATTCTCTCTTATCGCCGGAATCGGGAGTATGAGTCTCCTCTCGCCGATCGTCCTTCCAATGATAGGAGACGGTTCCGATTTGGTACGGGCCGGACGGTTTCTCGAACGTGAATACCGGGAGCAGGACGGGCAGTGCCACGGCTGCGGCAGAATAAAGCGCGGCAAGCGCCGTGATCAGGATGATCCTCCGGGTTCGGGCTGCCTTCTTTTCCTCTTCCTTTGGTTTGATCCTGTACCTTACCGCAAAAATCGCGACTGGGATTAAGGTCATCGCATAGACCGGGATCATTTGCCAACGCATGCCCTCGGTAAGCCCCTGCGTCAGCGCCAATAGGGCGGAAATTCCGGAACCAATAAGCAGCACGCGCCGCGGCTTGTTCTTGGCCATTATTGACCAACCGAGCAATAAGATATTAAAGACGGTAACCAGCATTTCAAAAGACCTCATAAGAGAAAACCCTCCATTTACAGTTTTGGCTGCTTGCAGCTCAAAGTATAAATCCTCCTGTAACTGGAGATTCAACCGTTGTTTCTGTAATAGGTCCTCTTAATTTCCCCATAAAAAAATCCCCTCTAAGTAAACGGTAAAGTGCTAGTTAAGCACTTTTTACTTAAAAGGGATGCTATCCGTATTGTGAGGAGCCCGTTCTGTATAACCCTAATCCAATTCGACGGTTTTATTTAGATCGGATTCGTCATTCTCTTTTCCCGTCAGTTTCTTGAACATATTCTTCACCAGCTTCATTCTGTTGCCGGCTTCCCAGTACTCGGCGGTTTCCGCTTTGACTTTAATCAAGACGAGACCCGGATCATCGCTCGAAACCCCGAAAAACTTCTCGTACATAGGACTCCAAAGCTCTTTCAATTTGGCCCTGTCTTCAATCAGTTCAGCTTCACCGCGAACCGATACATACGATTTGTCCACGTAAGCCAGATTGACGCTCTTATTCTCAAGAAGCTCCCGATAAACGCTCTTATCCTTCATGGTCATAAACCACAGGTCCCCGTCGAATTCCACTTCCTGAGTGCTCATCGGCCGGGATACCAATCCTTCGCTGCTTATGGTCGTGAGCATGGCGACGTCGATGCCTTTGATTAAATCCCGGACCTTCTCGATAGCTTCCTGATTTTTTTCATACGCGCTCATTGTAACATCTCCTTCACGAGTTTGTCGGTATAAAGATGGAACCATCTGCCGGTTCCCTAATTTTGCGCATTCTCTCTTTTATATAAACCAAACGGATAGACCGGCAAACGGAAAGCTCCGAAAGCCCCGCGAGTTAAGCTTAATCCGTGCTTTGCCTAAAGCGATGCCGCATCGGCGCGAAGCTCCCAGCGCGCGGTGCTTGGCGTCACAGGACGTTGGTTAACCAGTCCTTGTCCATGATTTTGCGCTATTGCGCGCGGAACATACAAAAGGAAGCTTCGCATAGCGCGAAGCTTCCTTTCTTTCACCGGCTTTTCGGATTACTTTTCGGATTAAAGGTTACCGTTACCGGGCAATGCCCGCTGCAAGCTTACTCAGCTTCCGGCCAATTCCGCCAGAACCTCGCCCATTCTGTCGAGGTTCTGTTCATTGGCTTCCACACAATAAGGCTTGGCCTGTTCGAAGTCCTCTTTTAGCTTGAAACGCTGGCGGAAGGTAACCTTGGTGCGTCCGTCCAGATCCTCGAAGGTTCCCGTTAACCGGAATTCGTGGCCGGATAAATGATCCAGCACGACCCGCTCCGGCGCTACAACCTCAACAAAGACGCTGTGGTTGGGGTAATCCGTGCCATCCGGTCCGTGCATGATGAGGGTCCACGTGCCGCCCGGCCTGATGTCGCACTCGTGAAACGTATTCGTGAAGCCCTTCGGTCCCCACCACCGGGCTAACAGTTCGGGGGTTGTCCATGCCCGGAAAACAAGCTCCCGCGGAACATCAAACTCGCGCGTGGTAACAAGTTCATTTTCGCCGATCGCCATGCTCATTCCTCCCCTTCCAGTACCTTGCCCAGTGCGTCCAGCATCGCATTTGTACCGTGTTCCCGCACCTCCGGCGTATCGTGTCCGTCAAAGAACGCGGCCTGCTCCGTGAAAATAAGCTTGGTGCCGTCCTCCACCGCGATCAGCTCGATCGTTGTGATCGAGACGGAGATGCGCGTGTCCCCCGAATCCAGGGTGTACGTATAGACAATGCGCCGGTCCGGAACAAGCTCCTGGTAGTTCGCATCGAAGGTGAAGACCGGGCCTTCCGGCGGTCCGCCGCTGCTGTACTCGCGTCCGCCGATCCGAAAATCGAAGACGTCCGGCTTCGAAAACCATTTCGCTTTGGCGTCCGGGTCGGACCAGGCGTGATAAACCCGCTTCGGCGAAGCGGCATAAACTCTCTCGACGACGAAGGTCGCATGTTTAACGAATTGTTCGTTCATTGTTTGTCCTCCTCAAGTTTCGGCATTCCGCTCTCCCCGGCAAGGAAGTCTCCCAACCGGTCCAAATGTCGTTCCCAGCTCGTTTGCCGCTCAATGACAGGCTTTTCAAATCCCATTTGCATCGCTTGCAGAAGGTCTGTGAAATCCTCTACCGTTACTTGCGCCTTTCCCTGCATAAGCTTGGATACATGCCCGAGCTGCTCCAATAGCTTCTGCTGCCGCCTGATCTGCTCTTTGATTCGGTCCATCTGCAGATGGACGATCTCAAGCGGGCCGATTTGCCCGCCGGTTAGGACCGACTTAATCTCCTCCAGAGATAAGCCCATCTCCTTAAGCGATAAGATCTGGTGCAGGCGCGACAAGTCCGATTCGCTGTACAGCCTGTGGCCGGATTCCGTCTGGGCGGATGGAGAGAATAAACCGATTTGATCGTAATAACGCAGCGTACGTACGGTAAGACCCGTCAACTTGGCGAGGTCTCCTACTTTCCAATGCCTCTTCATGCATCATCTCCGCTTCATTAGCGCTAGCTATATACCGGTAACTGTATTATAAAAGCTTACGTAACGTAAGCTGCAAGCGAAATAATCGTTCAACCGCAAGATTTTTTGGGCGAAAGGAGCAGAATCCTTGATTTAAGTCAATGAACCTTCCCATCCGGCCTATTACAATGAAATCCATGTAAACTAAAGGAGGTTAGGGGATGGTTCTTTCAAGAATAGAGCTAAAGCAGCAGCGAACAGCCGCTCTGACTGCCGGCATCGCACTGATCGTTATGACGCTTGCCGCATTTTTTCCTATGGCTTTGTCCATGAAAGTCTTCTGGTGCAAGGCGATGCTAGCCTCACCTTTCAAGCCGTCACATCATCGAGAAACCTTTTCAAAGCGGAAAACGGCTGTTTTGGGGACCGCCCTGCTGAATTTAATCGTTGTGCTGCTTCTTTCCGGCCGTGCCGGCTATTTATCCTTCGTTAATACCCAGCAGCTTCAAGCCTATGTGATGATGTACTTGGAAGCGTTCGAGCTGATCTGGTCTATGGGTTTGATTATTTTCGGCGTGCATCTGCTGATTATAGGCGTTCTGGCTTTAAAATCTGACCGGATACCTAAAGTCATTGGCATCTTATTGTTGATTGCTTCCCTAGGCTATATGGCCATTCATCTGTGTAACCTGTTACTTCCGGACAACGAGACGCTTACGATGCTGCTTAATGTTGGTTTTAGGATCCCTATGATTGCAGGGGAATTGGGCTTTGGAGTATGGCTTCTGGCAAGAGGAGGACAAAGCTCTGTGTGAGGTGCGGGCTCTTCTTAAATCTTATCTTGATGAACCCGCCTCTTAATTCTGCTTAAGGATTCCGGGGTAATGCTACTGCCTTACGCATCCCTTCAACAAGAAATAACAGGCCGTGGGAACATCTCCTTGTCTAAGGAGCACGGTTCCTTTTTTATATTCCTTAATAAGGATCTCATCAAGGACAGCCTGTTTTTCTGCTTCGTTAAGCGACGTATATCGGGTTAAATACTTGAGCAATAGTTGTTTCATAGCTGCTGTTCTGTCACCATCCAAGACTAGTCATAGAGCTCCATTGCCTAGCGAACTTATGCTTCCGGGCCACGCAGCGGACAATTTCCCCGCGCTTCTTACCCTGCTTATGCTAAGGCTCACCGCGATGTAATCTTAGCTGTTCAGCTTTTTAAATAGATTCGCCAGTTCCGCCCTCTCCTCGTCGGTTAATTTTTCGAATAAATTTCTGCGCAGTCTTTCTCCCTCCAAAGTGGCCCGTCTAAGGACTTCGGCGCCTTGGTCGGTAATGCCCAAATAAATAATGCGGCGATCGGACTCATCCACCATTCGGACGGCTAATTTCTTCGCGACGAGCTTTTCCGATAAATAACTGAGCGTGGGCGGAGTAAGGCCCAATATTTTCGCAATGTCCGAAGGCCGGCTTTTCCCGTTTTGCTTGAGATGACCGAGCACAAGAACATGAGAAACCCCGAGATCCTCATTGAATGTTTTGTTCCACTGGATAATCAGACCGTTGGTGAATTTGTCCATGTTATGTATAAGTTCGAAAACCGTTTGCTCTTCCATAAAATCCTCCTTGATAAAAGAAACGACAGCCCTTAATGAAAATTAAGGACTGTCATAATCTTACACGCTATTGCGCAGAGTATCCACCATCAATCACTAACTCGGAACCTGTAATATACGAAGAAGCGTCGGAAGCCAGGAACAGGGCCGCTTTGGCAATATCGTCCGGTTGTCCCAGGCGCTGCAGAGGCGTCATTTGAATCAAGCGGCCCAACAAATCCTTGGAAGTGCTCAGAGCTTGAGTCATCGGAGTTTCGATGATCCCCGGGAACAGAGCGTTCACGCGGATGCCTTGACGGCCGAATGCCGCGGCAGCCGCTTTGGATAGAGCGCGTACCGCACCCTTGGATGCGGAGTAGTGGTTGAAGCCTTGTCCGATCAGAGCCGTATAAGAAGAAATGTTTACGATGGCGCCTTGCTTCTGTTCAGCCATATACGGAGTAACTTGCTTTATACCGGCAAACGGACCGAAGCCGTTAATGGAAAGCATTTTCTGCCAATCCTGCGCGTCGATTTCTTGGAAAGGTTTTTCCGAAGAGATGCCCGCGTTGTTCACGAGGATGTCGATTTTGCCGAAGCGGTCGTTTACTTCCTTCGCAAGCGCCGCCCAATCTTCATCGGAAGCCACGTTCAATTTCATCCCGTGTACATTCTGCTTCCGGCTGGCTCTCTCAAGCGCCTCCTCATTGATATCCGCTGCGATAACGATGGCGCCTTCCTGTGCGAAAAGATCTACCATACGTTCGCCGATACCGGAAGCTCCGCCGGTAATGATCGCTACTTTGTTATCCAATTGTCCCATTTTACATGCTCCTAACGTAGTTTGATTGAACCGCCGTCCACCATAATGGTTTGGCCGGTAATATAATTCGAGTCGTCGCTTGCCAGGAATAGGGCGACACGGCCGATATCCTGCTCCGGATCGCCGAGACGGCGAAGCGGAATACGCTCGATCATCGCCTCGTACAGGTGCGGGGCGCTCTCACGCCATTGCTCCACGCCCGGCGTCAGTGCGATCGGCGAGATCAGGTTGACGTTGATGCCGTCCGGACCCCATTCGTTCGCGGCAACGCGGGAAATGGCGCGAATCGCTTCCTTGGCGGCCGCGTACGAGGTTTGCGTCACTTGTCCGTCAAGACCCGCGCCCGAAGCGAAGTTGATGACCTTGCCCTTCGTTTTTTTCAACTCAGGGTAAGCGGCCTGCATGAAATGAAACGTCGGGTAGAAGCCGGTTCCGAAAGATAGATCCAATAGCTCCTGCGTCGTCTCTACGAAAGAAGCCTGTCTGGAAGCATGCGCATTATTCACGAGAATGTCCAGCTTGCCGAATTTTGTGACCACTTCTTCCACAATTGCATTGGCGTTTTCTTTGACGGAAATATCCTTGATAAACAGGCATCCTTCCGTGTATTGATTGACTTCCGCAAGGGTTTCTTGCCCCTTCTGCTCGTTCACGTCGACAATGGCGACATGTGCGCCTTCTTTAGCCATCGCAAGCGCAATACCGCGGCCGATTCCCGAAGCGCTGCCTGTGATGATGGCGACTTTGCCTTGTAATTTCATGTGTAGGTCCCTCATTTCTCCGGATGATGAATTCACTGGCTGATTAATTCCACAAGCCCGCCTGCTCCAGTTTCTTCTTCCCGCCAAAAGCAATGCTTATGCAAACGATGTTAAGGATCAGCATGATGCCGATGGCATACAAAACAGGAGTGTAGCTTCCCGTAAAATCGAACACAAACCCGTAAGCAGGCAGAGCGATGATCGAAGAGATCGCGAGGCCCAGGGAGGCATTAGAATAGATCTGGCTGTACTCCTTGTTCCCGAACAAGCTTGATGTAAGAGCAGGCCCCAATGTTCCGATAGAGGCGGAGACAAGACCGAAGAGTCCCACAGCCAGCGAGATGACAAGCGTGCTGGAAGCCGCGAATAACAACAGCCCGATGGCCAGCACGCCCAGAATCATGGCCAGCATCGCGGTATTCCTGGTGCCGATTTTATCGCTGGCAAATCCGATGACCAGGGAGCCGATCAGCACGCCGATCATGTTGGTCGCCATCACATTACCCGCGAAGGATACATCGAATCCTTTGTTCATCAGATACGATGGAATGTGTACCGAGAAGCTTGCCACCGACGTGATCAGGAAGAAAAACGTAAGCAGTGCATAAAAGGCCGACGATTTTTTGGCGGCAGCCAGCGTCACTCCTTTGTTTTCCGCCCCTGCGCCTGCACCGGCGCTCGTGTTACCCGCGGCTTCCGCTCCATAAGGAAGCGTTTTCTTTTCGAGAGGTGACTTCCTTATCAGTAAGAGCACAATGGGAACAACGAGAACGATGACCGCAATCCCGACGATGATATAGGAGGTCCTCCAGCCCTGGTTAGCGATCAGATTGCCGACAATCGGCTGGGAAATGGCGCCGATTGCTCCACCCGCGGCTCCCATGATTCCGAGCGCCAGTCCCTTACTCTTTTTAAACCATTGGTTAATTAATACCGGGCCTGCTATAACGGTAATAAAGACTCCGCCAACCGCGAGCGGAACAGCAAGGATGTACCAGCCCCATACCGAATTCATTAAACCGAACATGGCAAATGCTCCGGCCTGCAAAATGATTGCGGCACTCAAAATGAGCCGGGTATCGTACTTCGCCATTAATTTCCCGCCAATCGGCAAAAAGAACATGGTAATAATAGCGGAGACGCTGAAATATAAAGACAAGCTCCCCATTCCGACTCCGAGATCATTGGAAACTTGCTTTAAGAATAGACCCGCGGAGTTATTTAAACTGCCTTTGCCCAAGCCGACCATCATACAAAGCCCCAGCAAAATCCACCAAGCATAGTGAATTTTCCTCTTGTTTTGGCTCATAAAGTTTCTTCGCTCCCCGTTTCTAATATCCGTTCCAACATAAGATGATGTTGCCTTATGCCATTCTCACAAATGGCGAAGCCTATCATGCCGTTCATTCTCCCGATGCTCGCCAGGCTCCTTTCCTGGAGGAACAATCATGATATGCGCGCGATATAATATTTAGATATCGAAATATTATATGTCTAAATAGTAACAAAATATTTTCCCGCCTGCAACGGAGAACAATGGAAAAGTTCATTAAAAATTCAAGATAACGCAAAAAGAGGAGCGCTTGCTCCCCTTTTACATCCCTGATTATAAGGCTAATAAGTTAAGTCTATCCTTTTTCTAATCCATCATGTGGCTTCCCGGCGTTAGCGCTCCGGCTCAACCCATATATTCCGCCATTATCTGCTCGATATCGTATGGAGTGACCCCGCTATCCACCGAAAATAGTGCCTCTGCCTGGTCCGCAGTATCCACTGCTTCCCCTCTTGCTTTCGCATGGAGGGTGAATAAATCGTACAGATCCGGCTTCCGCAAAGTTGTCATGGCTTTGCCTATCAACACCATTCCCTTCTGATTTCCCTCCACATTGTTAAAGTATTGAGGATCTCTCGTTAGGGACAGATCCGTCCAGATGACCGCACGTTCCACCAAATCCAGGATGACGGGAATGGCAATCCGCGTATCGGCGGTGACATCGATTTTGTTGACCACCGTCGAAGGCTCGAATATTTCCCCGGACCCGGGTTTCTTGCGCATCATCCAGCCTGCGAAGCACTCCGGCAGATCGCAATACGGCTGTTCCGTAAAGGAATGAAGGGAAGCCACAATATAACGCCCGCCGTAATCAACGATAGAAGGAATGTGCAGATCAATGAACTCGCAGGCTCCTTGAGGAGCCGACACGATATCTCCGCTGTGGACGGCTTGGTACTTGGAGGATCGCAGATTCGTGTAAGAAATATGCTCCACGTACTGCCAGTCGCGGTCATACATGACTGCCGACAAGTCAATATCCACCCGGCCCGTAGGCTTACCGTCAACGGTTCCTTCTTTCCACCAACTGAAGAAACGGATCGTGTCCCCCTTCGTCATCGGCACACGGCTTCCCCGTACAAGCGTACGCAGCGCTTTGCTTGCGGATCGTTGGGAAAACGGGACATGATAGTCCTTCAAACGTTTATCGACATGGGTCTTCCCCAAGGGAGGCAGATCGGAAAATCGCTGAACCAACGTCTTCTCGCATACCTCCACGATGTCTCGGCATGCCGTTTCGTTGATTTCCGGGAGCGTATGGGGAATCGCAAACGCTTTGGCCGCATTGCCTTTCGGGAAGAAGACGCGCAGCTCGGGACGCTCATGGCGGCGGGCAAAATGATTCTTCACCTGCAGCAGCACAGGCGTCGATACCTGATCCGCCACTTCGCCGAATGCCAGCACGACATACTCCGTGTGTTCGGTGGACCGCAGCAGTTGATCCAGCCTTCTTGCAAATTCACCCGGGCGCTGCATCAACAGATCGATCAAAGTCCAGACTTGCTGAAACTGGAATGCAAGTTCCACGCTTCCGCCGAAGGTCGTAAAGGGCTTATTGTTGCGTAATATTCCGAAAGCCTCCTGACAACGTGTAAAACGGTTCTTGTACTCGGAGGGATGCAGGATTTCTCCCAGCCGGATCCAGCGATCCTTGTATCTCAGCATATCCTCCGTAATGGAGTGACAGCGTTCCAGCAATCCTAGCAGCAGCCGTCTCTCGCTGCGCTTAAATTTGCGGAAACGCGCGGGCTCGGCGAGACTGACATCGCCATCCGACCAGGCTGCGGCCAGACGAAGGATATCCGTTGCGGTTTTAAAGTATCGCCCGACCCGCTCCAAGCCGGCTTTATCATGCTTTAATAAGGAAGCCGCCACGAAGGCCGCATTCTCCTTGAAAGGGATCTCGGACGGAAGAATCGCGTCCAGTTCATCCGGGTCCGCGTACTCAACAGCCGCGTCAATATCTTCCTTGTCCGTCTCGGAGATGGATGTCTTGGCTTGAATCAGCCGGCTTATCCTGACATGAAACTCCGCTTTGCTGCCAAGATCAATTACTTTCAGGTCTGCCGCATCCCGCAGCGGAAGTCTTTGCGCCGTCTCATACTCAGGCAAATCCAGCGTTAGATAATGATAAACGGCATTCAAATAAAGCTCCGCATCATGCCCTTCCATCACCTGCGCCGGAAAGCCGGGATACATCGGCTTATACTCCACATGGGCGCCGACCAGCCGTTTCAGATCGCCGATCAGCTCACGATAGAACGCTTCAAATTGCTCCTTGGATAAGGTACACACGGCACGTATCAAGCGATGGGAGAACGTAAATCCAAGAGCTTCGATATTTTTCAAGGCAGCAGCCAGATAAGCCTTAGAAAGACGGTCCTCGCCTTCTCCCTGCTCCACAATCACTTTGCCCGCTCTGCGTAAATAAATCGTGTTTATGTTCATAAAAAAGAGTCCAGGAAAGCCATATCCCTACTGTCTTGGAAGAATCCTTAGAAGGAAGGAATATGATAGCCTGGACGCCTCCTCTCGCGTATAGAAATCCTTCAGGAAAGCTGCGACCCTAATTCGCCCAATGAAGTAGAAGGAAGGATCGCAATAGCCTGAAGTTCAAGGTTCACAGTCCGTGACTCCAAACCTTTGTTGAATCCATCTTCCCATACTTCCCGGCATGCCAACAGGGCGAAAGTATTACGACTTTGGAAAAGATAAACAACGCGAGCGCTATTCGGATATAAAAAAAGCGACGTCCGCAGGGCGCGTCAGTCGCTTGATTGGTGAGGTTTTCCGGCGGATAATGTCCGCGAGCATGGCACAAAAATAGCTCCCTACATACACATGCTCCCCTGCATGTGTGACAAATAGCGGTCCATTATTGCAGCTCTCCCTCAAGAAATTTGATGAGGTAGGTTTCAGGCTGCGCGAGGAATTCTGTAAAGCCGCATAAATCCGCATACTCCTGATGCTCCACGTCATAACAGCCTATCAGGCCTTTTTTCTTCGGATTCCACACAAGCTGCAGATCCGAGTAGTTGTCGATGTCGGCCGACAGACGAAGCAGCTTTTGCCGGCCGGCTTTCATCTCAATCGTATCGGTTAAGGTGAAAAAGTCGATATACCCGATTTTATAATCATTTGGCGCCAACTCCAGACGCAGCTTATCCCCGGTTAGAAAGGTGACCAGTTCATCGGTCAGCTTATACTTTGTCAGCTCATATTTCTTGTTCTCTCTATCATGAAGCTCTGCCGGCTCCAGGGATTTCAAATAGTCGGCCAAAGCGGCATTCTTATTTCCGACCGCAATCGTATACGCCCGGTCGCCGTCCTTTTCCGTTATCGTAACGTCCGCGCCGCGTTCAATCAAATACTTGACCATCGCCGCATTGCCCATTCTCGTCGCAACGGTTAAAGGAGTCGCTTGATAAGGATAAACTTGGTCCGGCTTATTGTAATTAATGTCCGCCCCATGATCGAGTAAATACGCGAGTGTCTTATGATCATGGTCCGACACGGCCTGGCGCAATACGGCGCTGCCGTGCTTCTTTAGATCCAATCCCAGCTCATGGAGGAGCGGAATATTGTTTTTATTTCCATAATAGGCCTGTGAATATGCACCTGACTTGATATGATTTAGCTTGTCCGGCTTAGCGCCTTGCCCTGCAATGTAGCGGACGATGTCTTCCTTGCAATAGCGGACAGCCCGCAGAAAGGCCGGATTATGAGGGACATTCAGGTTGACGCCGTTCTCAACCAGCAGCTTTACAACGTCCAGTCTCTCCGATATAAGCGCCAAGTCGAGCGGACTCAGCGTGGTATACTTGCTCAGTTCGATGCCCTCTTCGATATCCCAGCCTGCCGCAATGGCCTCCCGCAAAGCCGGGATATTTCCTTGGTAAATGTGCAGCGCGATTTCCGGCAGCTTCTCGAATTTCCCGATATCTTTCAGTTGGATCATCCGTTACCCTCCTACCCAAAGTCTTATGTTAAATATAGAAAAGCACTTGGCAAAAAACAACAGGGACTCTGCCAGGGGCACGGTTGCGGCCATTAGTCCGGGAAGGAAGAGGCTTATCCGTTGGAATCGCCTGCTGCGTACGCCTTCAGCGGCGAGGGCAGCCTTTATAGCTTCCGGAAAACCGACTACAAAGCGTACGAGCAGTTGCTCGGGATCGGCGGACCCGCTATCCCCTTTGTCCGGGAGCAGCCGAAAGGCGAGCTTAACCGGGATACTTTACTACAGGTGCGATCCGCCGCTTGCGTCGATCAACTGGCCGGTAACCCAGCGGCTGTCCGGCGAAGCGAGAAAAGCGGCCACATCCGCTATGTCGTCGGGTTCTCCCCATCTGTCGAAGACGGAAAGGCCGGCCGCATTTTTTTGCCCGTTCGGATCCTGCAGCGTTCCGGCATTCATCTCCGTGTTAATGATGCCCGGCTGAATGGCGTTTACCGTAATCTTACGGCTCCCCAACTGTTTGGCCAGAAGAAGGGTAAAGGTGTCGATAGCCCCCTTCGACATGCTGTAGGTAAACACACTTGGAGAGGCTACGCGCGTTACGAAGGAAGAAACGTTAATAATGCGCCCGTTGTCTTTCATACGCGGCAAAGCATGCTGGGTAACAAAAAGCGGAGCTTTGACGTTAATCTTCATCACTTCGTCAAAAGACTCTTCCGTCGTCTCTTCCAGGCCGAGAATTTGACCGATCCCGGCATTATTGACCAGAATATCGAACCCGTTGCCGCCCGTATGTTCCCGGATCGCCTCATCCAGCGCCACAAATAAGTGCTCGATGCCCCCGAGAGTGCTCAGGTCGGCACCGATTGCGCACGCATTCCCTCCGCTTTGGCCGATCTGCTGAACCACCGCCTCCGCTTCGTTCCGTCTTTGTCCATAGTGCACGGCGACGAACGCGCCCTCTTGGGCCAGACGCAGTGCGATGCCGCGGCCGATTCCCCTGCTTGCTCCGGTTACCAAAGCGACTTTACCTTCTAGTTTCCTCATGCTCTCATCTCCTTGTCCGAATTCAAGAAGAATATAGCACAGGATAAATTTTGAAATGTTGCTCTTATATTCGGTCCAAAGGGATAGCCGCATGCCGGTCTATGGATCGACGAGCGTGCCGGGCGAAATTCCGCGATAATACGACTCAGGTAGAACGGATTCCTTCAAATGCTTTTTATGGCTATTTTCTTTTTTGGCGGTGCCATCGGATCCGCAATCGGGGGGTGGTTATACGCCACGGGGGGCTGGAGTGCCGCGTTATGGATCGGAATAGCTTTCCCGATCGTTGCCCTGCTTTATTTTGCCACGGAAAAGAAACAGGTTCTATGAGCAGCCTTCATTAAATGCAGTCGGGAGAGCCTGGGTGCACTACACGCGCAAGAAAGTTGATCTCTGCTGTAAAAACAAAACCATCCCGCGAATTTAACTATTCCGGGATGGTTTACCTTTTTGGGGATTCCTGATAGTTCCATAAATCAAGTTGTCAGTTTCGCATAAGCGATAAAGAAGACCATAATCTCCCCGACGATCGCATAATTAGGTACTTGATAAATCAAGTCAAATGCCATACAGCAGCCCAATATTCCCAATAATACGGCCAAATGATTGGGCCTCAAACGCAGATGTTTGGGTCTGTACAGGTGGAACACCAAAGAGGTGGAGAAAAAATAAAGAAGAACGGACCCGAATACAAATACCAACATGAAAGAATAATTTAGCTTCTCTTGATATAATAACTGGATGGCAGCGGCGATCATGCTCATGGACAAATAAATGAATAAGTGTCCATAAATAATCGTTTGGCCGGCCGTTTGTATTTCCTTACTCACTTTGGTTTCAACATTATCAAAGTACTGCCACCATATGGCGATCACTAACGCGCTTGTAAACGCGACAAACAAAACGGATGACAGATCCCAGCTGCTGAACTGCAGCACGGCCAGAATACTGACCACGGATTCGCCTAATAGAATGAGCGTAAATAAGGCAAACCGTTCAAATAAGTGAGGGGTATGTATAGGTGTTTTTACCAGGTGTTTTCGCCCGATTAGGGGAAGTACAATATCGACGGCAATTCCCATATACAGAACGGCATACCGGATCCACGAGTCAAAGAAGAGTGAACAAGCGGATATCAATATTCCGATCACAAAGTGGGTCCCCAAATAAGAAGCGGTCGATTGTTGATGAGCGGCTTTGGACTTATGCACCAACAGATATTGAATGGCAGTCAGCGCTCTCGAACCTATATATCCTATAAAGAAGGGAATATAGTATTGATCAAAATCAGGAGATAAGCTCGCTGTCATAATTAAAATAAAAAAGAGCTGGAGGATGCTTAATATTCTATGTATAAAGATATCTTGACCGAATCTGTTTACAAAGAGGGTTTGTCCTACCCATCCCCACCAGATCGGGATAAAAATCAGTACAAATTTAACTAAATACTCAATGGGAATGACTCCGTGATCTGCATGCAATAAGACATGAGTGGCTTTTGAGACTGCCGCGACAAAAAGAAGATCATAAAAAAGCTCCAACCAGGTGACTTTTTTCTCAACCATACCTTTTTAAATCCCCCTATTTTCATTCATACGCAGCAAGATATACTCGATTTCTTCTAAGGGCATTTTCAATTCTTGGCTGACTTCATAAAGTCCCCTGTCCTGTGCAAGAAGCTCCCGCGCTTTATTTATTTTTCCATGGAGCCAGTTGTTCTCCAGCATCCAACTCTTCACATGGGCCAAGAAGCGATTCTGAGTGTCCTTATCCGCATGCTTCTTATATTTAGCAACAGACTCCGACAGATAGTTATAGAAATAAATACCCAAAGCCTCACGCTGCTCGTTTTTAGACATTCGCAGATACTGCTCATAAATTAGGCTGATGTCTAACCCCAGAAAGTTGTCTCCGCTATCAAAACGTCTGAATGTCCTTCGTTCATAACTTTCGGGTAAAACACGAAATACAACAACGATGGCATACGGAAATTCCCATGTTTTCGCCGCTTCTTCTAACGGCAACAGTTCATCTCTCAATTGACTCACACACGTTCCATGTGTATCTAAATAAAAAGATAGTTCCATTCCTAGCTCCTTTGCTGCGGTTTGCAAATTTCATTTATTTTCCGGATACGGTTCGCATCCTTTCGATACGAGCCACTGCTTTATAGCGGCGAACGCCTGTATTTCCTCCTGTTCATACATGACAGCCACCTCTTGCTTATTGGCGTAATTAAATCTCACATAACCGCCCAGTGTCTGATAGAAGAGGTAACAAGAATAGTCGGTTTCAATGGACAGATCCGGCGAAAAAGCCGTTCGGCACATTCCGGCCAGATCCGGCAGCGAAAGCTGATCCTGACCCGGCGGCAGCCGCAAAAAGAGATGGCCCCGGGACCCCGTCCACGGTTCGTAATAAACGGCTCCCTCCCGGCCGCATCCGTACACCTGACGATAGATTTCGTCCAGCACCGAAGCGTACGTCGCTTCATCTTCCCGCTCCCGCGCCTGAAGGGGAATCGCCGTCACTTGTACCGCGTGACGAGGCAGCCAGAGCAGCTGAGCCGTCCGGGGATGCATCGCCAGAAAATCGCCGTCCACCGTCGTGCCTATAGCGACACACTCTCCGATCTGCCGCTCGGTAATCGGGCTGTCCGCGTCATGCTCCCATAACCCGTACTCGGCAAAAGGCTTAAGCACCTCCGGGTCCGGAAGCTGCACATTCATCCATCCACTATAGGTCCCTTCGCCGAAGGACCGCAAAAACCGGAGATAGCCCGGTGGAAAAGAAACGGCCTCTGCTTTCGCAAGCGCTTGGTTGTTGTCGTCAGACAGCGGCTTTGGCCGAGATACCAGATACATGCATCTTCCCCCCTGTGTCACAACTTTTCAATTTAGATTCCATGCAGTCTGGCTCCATTATACTATATTTGGGAACGATTCTATCATCCCCCTTACGTATACGACTTGAAAAGGCCCGTCCGTCCGATTCCTATTTCTCCTGCCGCAAATGCAAAAAAACCTTCGATCCATGAACGGATCAAAGGTTCCTTATAAGCAATCAGCTATAAACCAGTTCTTTTTCGACCAGACCAAGCGTCTGAGCCGTTGACGTGAGAATTTCTTGGAAAAGCTCGGGATTGTTCAAGAGTGACAAGCCATAAGAAGGAATCATTTCTTTGATTTTCGGTTCCCACTCTTTCATATGCTGCGGGAAGCATCTTGCCAAGATCTCCAGCATCACGTGAACGGCAGTAGAAGCCCCCGGAGAAGCGCCGAGCAGCGCGGCAATCGAGCCGTCAGCGGCCGTAATAACTTCCGTACCGAATTGAAGGGTGCCTTTGCCGCCGGCTTCCGTATCCTTGATCACCTGCACACGCTGGCCCGCTACGACGATATCCCAGTCTTCGCCTTTGGCGTTCGGGATAAACTCGCGCAATTCTTCCACGCGCTTTTCATTCGATAACAGGACCTGCTGGATCAGGTATTTGGTCAAGGACATCTCTTTGACGCCGGCCGCTAACATCGTCAAGACATTATCCGGTTTCACCGACGTGATTAAGTCAAACATGGAACCCGTTTTTAAGAACTTAGGCGAGAAGCCGGCAAAAGGCCCGAACAGCAGCGATTTTTTGTTGTCGATATAGCGTGTATCCAGATGCGGAACCGACATAGGCGGAGCTCCGACTTTGGCTTTGCCGTATACTTTGGCATGGTGCTGTTCGATCACTTCCGGATTGTTGCATACCATAAAGAGCCCGCTTACCGGGAATCCGCCAATATGCTTTCCTTCGGGAATACCGGACTTTTGCAGCAAATGCAGGCTTCCGCCGCCGCCGCCGATAAAGACGAATTTCGCCGTATGGAGCTCGACGCTGCCGTTATCGAGGTTGCGCACCTTCAATTCCCACGATCCGTCGGCGGCACGTTTAATATTGTCCACGCTATGTTTGTAATGCATCTCCACATTCTGGGTCTGCAGGTAGTCAAAAAGCATGCGCGTTAAAGCGCCAAAGTTGACGTCCGTCCCAGAGTCGATTTTTGTAGCCGCGATCGGTTCACTCGAGGTACGGCCTTCCATGATGAGCGGAATCCATTCCTTCAATTTCTCCGGATCATCGGAAAATTCCATCCCTTGGAACAAGGGGTTATTAGACATCGCTTCAAACCGTTTTTTCAAAAACGTTACATTTTCTTGCCCCTGCACCATACTCATATGAGGGATCGGCATAATAAAGTCCTGCGGATTGCTAATCAGCTGGCTGTTTACAAGATAAGACCAGAACTGTCTGGAAAGCTGAAACTGTTCGTTAATTTGTATCGCTTTGCTGATATCTACAGACCCGTCCGGTTTTTCGGAAGTATAGTTAAGCTCGCACAAGGCAGAATGCCCCGTACCCGCATTGTTCCATTCGTTAGAGCTTTCTTCTCCTGCCTTTGCGAGTTTTTCGAACACTTTGATTTCCCATTCCGGCACTAGCTCTTTCAGTAACGATCCCAAAGTCGCGCTCATGACCCCGGCACCGATTAAGATAACGTCTGTTTTCATGATAACCTTCCTTATCCTCTATATTTATAAAAAAAGAGCAGGCACGCCTGCTTAAATAGTAAAAAAAAGCAAGGCCTCACCTAGGAACAAACCGATTCTGTCTCCACTATAACCCTATCTACTCTATTATAATTATTTTTACACTAAAATATCTACCATTAAGTACTTCCAAAAGCCATAAAAACAAAAAAAACCAAGTCCTTAACTCAGTTTATGCAGAATTAAGGAGTTTGGTTGCTGTTTTTTGTGAGTTCTTCTAGTTTCCGCTGTAGTTTAGGGCAGGAATTAGGGTAACGGTTCTAGCAGGGAAACAGGGCCCCCGTAAAGGGCGCCCCGGAATCTCAACAAAATGTCTGCATGTCTACTTTATAAAGCTAGCAGGAGATGAATATTTAAGCATCGTCTACTTCTGGTCTTGCCGCTTCAATTCCTCCAAGGCTTTCTCGATATCAACAGTCAGACTCGGATCCAAATATTGAGGCGCGGAACGCTTGGCCGGTGAGGTGAAATGAGCCGTCGCCTCCACCTCCGCTTCCATCATCAGCACTTTTTCTTCCACACGCGCAAACCCTTTGGTTACATTCTCCGTTTGGAAGGAAACCACACTCCCGTTGATCTCTTTGAGGGAACTGGCGACGTTTGCCCGGGAGGCGAGCAGAAGCCGGCGGTGATTGAATTCTTCCGACTGTACAAGCAGTTGGCCGATTCTTTCTTCCAACACTTTGGTTTGCTCCTGAATCGTGGCGTACTGCGTACGGTAGGCGGCCAGTTTTTTCTCTTGCAGCAATTTTTCCTGCAGCGCCAGCTTTGCGATATGGTCCTCATCCTGCTTCACGGCAAGCTTAGCCTGGCGTTCTCTTTTTTCTATGGCTGCTTCGGTCTCGGCGATCAGAGCGGCTTGCCTTTTTTCAATAAACAATTGATTGGCTAGAGCCTTCTGTCCTTTCGCAAGCTCTTGTTCGAACTCCCGAATGTATTGATTGACCATGTTCAGGGGTTGTTCATACTTATCCAAGAGCCCATTCGTTTCCGCTAAAAATACATCCTTTACCCGTTTCAAGATTCCCATGTTAATTCGTCTCCTTTTTGTTGGTCTGATTTTTTTCCCATTGATCCAAGAAGTCGGAAGTGGCCGGGATCACGGGAGCCGTCTGAGCGGCCGACATTGCGCCTGTTTTCTTCCTTCTTTGGATGACCCAGTACAGCAGCCCGCCTGCAAGGATCGTTCCGCCTACGGCTGCCGCGGCATCTCCTCCACGGTGATGCTGCCCTCCGCGCATCCCTCTTTCGTGACGATCGGCCGGTCCGGCCAAATCCTTGCCGCCGCCTTTGTAAAAATACGGTTCGGCAATTTGCTTCCCATGTTCAAATGCCTGCTTATAATTGGACTTGTTCATTCCTGCCGCCCAACTCACTCCGACTCCAATAATGGCGATTATGCCGGCTGTGAGTAATAGTTTCTTAATCCATGGTTTACCGGGTTTCATGCTTATCCGTCCTTTCGTTACGAGTATCTTCTCTACATAGATCAATATAGTCCCGAAAAGTAAAAGTACGGTAAATGCACACAAAAAAATGCCCCCTTTTCTACTTGAAAAGAGGACATCGCATTTTATACAAGGGGAAACTTCACAACAAAGGTACTTCCTCCACCGGCCGTGCTCTCCACTTCGATTGATCCGCGGTGCGATTCGGCTATCCACTTCGCAATCGATAAACCAAGCCCGGCGCTTCCTTCCTCCCGCGAACGATGCTTTTCCGCCCGATAAAACCGGTCGAAAATCCGCTGGTGTTCTTCTTCCGGAATTCCGACACCCGTATCCCGAACGGATAGATACCAGTGTTTAGAATGGCTTCCCATGGCAACGTCAACCGTTCCGTTCTCCGGCGTGTACTTGATGGCGTTGTCCAGGAGGATGTACACCAGCTGCTTGACGCGCTCGACATCTCCGGTAACCGTCAACCGTTCAGGCAGCTCGGCCTTAAGCTCGATCTGTTTCTGATGTGCGACGGCTTCAAAAGCAAGCATCCATTGGCGGACTTTCGGCACCAAGTCGGAAGAAACCATCTCAAATTCAACCGAGCCGGAGTCGGAGCGTGCCAACAACAGCAGATGCTGGACCATTCGGCTCATCCGTCCGACTTCTTCCTTCATATCCGACACGACTTCTTGGGTATAGGAAGTAAAGTCTTCCCCGTTCTCCAGCTCGATGACATCCAAAGACGTATTCATAATACTCAGGGGAGTCCTGAGCTCATGCGAGGCATCGGCCAAAAACTGCTGCTGCTGCCTATATGCCTGCTGAATCGGAATCATCGCTTTCTTGGACATGGAATAGCTTAACCGCATGGCAACGATAATAAAAAGGACGAGGATGATCAGAAACACCAGGAGAAGGTTTTTAGACACCTCGAAGTAAAAGGTCACATCTTTCGCCGCATAGATGGCGCCTGATCTTCCGTCATCCGCCATCAGCGGACGCGCGCCTACAAAAAGCAGCCGGTCCCTTTCCCTGGATTTCCGAGCATCATGGCGGTCATCGGACGCCGGGATCCACTCCAAACGGAATTCGTCCCGATGCGGCTGCCAGCGGCCGATCTTCTCCAGATTGGCGCTTCCGTTCTGCGGGAAAGCTTCGCTGCCCGCCAGCACCTTCCCGCGTCCATCCAAGACGTAGAAAAAATACAGATCTTCACCGCGCGAGTCGGACAAGTCGGGAACCGCCACCCTTCCATTCTCCGTCGCGTACATGGATGACAGAAGAGTTTGGCGCTGCTCCCGGTACGCCATACCCAGAAAGAACACAGCAACAATGAAAGAAAACAGCACCAAGAAAAGAAGGATCAGCCAAGTATAGGTGAAGGTCAGCTTCTTTTGCGTTTGAACAAACAAGTCTGCCTTTTTCATGCGTTTATCTTTCAAACCGGTAGCCTACCCCTCTGACGCTGTGGATCATCGGCTCTTCTTGCGCAGCCTCTAATTTGTCCCGGAGCATTTTAACCGTGACGTCCACATTTTTGTAAGATACTTCACTGCCTATTCCCCATACGCGATCCAGAATGACTTCCCTCGTAAGCACATGGCCGATATTCTGAAGGAACAAATCGAGCAGCTGGTATTCCCTTTGGCTGAGGAATATCTCATCCCCGCTTTTGAATAATCGGCGGGACGTCCGGTTTAACGTAAACACCCCGAACGCTACAATATTTGCTTGAATCGGGGCAAAATTTCTCCGAGTGAGCGTACGAAGACGGGCCAACAGCTCGTCCATCTCAAACGGCTTTGTCAGATAATCATCGGCCCCGGCGTCTAATCCCAGTATTTTATCCTGTAAGGCGTCTTTGGCCGTTAACAGGACGATGGCCTGGCCGTAATTCGCAGCGCGTAAGCCCTTGCAAACTTCGATACCATCCGTACGTGGCATCATCCAATCCAGAATCAGCACATCATAGAAGGACGCTCTGGCATAATCGAGCGCATCTTCGCCGTTTTCTACCCAATCGACATGATAGCCGCCTTTCTTCTCCAGCACATACTTGACCAATTTCCCCAGTTTTTTATCATCTTCAGCAAGCAGAATATTCATCCCGTTTCACCGCCGAGCACAGAATCTTAACTTTAGAATACCAAAGAGAAGGTAAAAGTACAGTAAAAAGGAGCTGCCTATATCAGGGAAGGAAGCGAGATGTCTGCCATGCAGAAATCGTTCGGACCTTGCCAATGACAACGTCATAAGCCTAAAGCTGAGAAGACTGGCGGAAATTGTCTGGGAGACAGAGGATCTGAGCGAGTTGAAGCAATTGGTTCGGCAGGTGCTCGATAATAAAGGCGGAGATCGCGAACTGTATGAACTGAGGGATGGAGATTCGGACTGGACTAAACATATGGAAAATGTGATCCGGATTTTGTCGGAGCGGCTGTAAATGCCGGAAAATAAACGCCGGATGCCGACGCTTAAAACGGCCGACGGCATCCTATTCAAAGCCGCGTAGCGCGGCTTTTTTTAGAAAGGCTTTCATGGAAGATGTCTACTGCTTGCCCTTCATAACGAGCTTATATTTCTTGAACATCCAAGAGTTCATCATATCATTCGCCGCATTTGCGCTTATACGAACAGGCGGTTTCTGCTCTTGCAAAGCATCTGCCGCGTAGGCCGAGAAACGAAGCGGCTTTGTGATTTTTTTCATGTCGTTCGCTATTTCATCAAAAAATGCATAAGTTAATGGCTGATGTTCCCGGATATCCTCGTATATATAATATTTTCCTTTTTCATCCTCTAAATTAATTTGAAAGCCTTTGGGAAGGGATAGCATGACATACGGTAATTCATCTTCTGCCCACTGTCCGTGATAGGGAAAGCTGATCCCTTCATTTCTTACAAAGAATCCGGAGCTTTCATTGCCCGCGGCAAAAGAAATAGAGTATACGAAGAAAGGATAGTAATTCGGCTTTTCTTGTGCTGTAAAATACTGATAAAACGTTGTATAAGCCTCGACCACCTGATGTTGATCATGTTTTGTCCGGGCATGATTAGTAAGATGGAATTGTGCATGTTTGGGCTCAAAGAGTTCCCAGACACCCTTAAATTCCTCAGGTGTTACAAAGAATTTAAGTTTATAAAATCCGCTGTGCTTCAATCGATCCATTTATCTCACCGCCAAATGTAGACTTGTGATACGCTATCTGTTTGGCAATCCTCACATCTAATAGTCTGATACTACCTATTCCACAACTCCCCATGTCTTCCTGTTTTCCCCGGAACATTATTTTCGCCGTTATGTATGGTACGATTCCCCCTCTGTCTGTAGCGGCATGATATTAACTAGAACCCCTTGCTAAGGCAGGGGGTTCCCATATTCTAGATCTTCTTTATCAAGCGGCCTTTCACGCCTTACTTTTCCTTCCATAAACAAAGTATAACGTAATAGCGGACATGATCATCAATATGACGGAATATACCAAGGTTAACGCTTTCGTGTCAGCCAAAGCTTGTGCATCCGTACTGTTCTTAATGACGATACCAAGAGGCTGATACAAAGGATGATAGAGGAATACGGTAAGATCGTAATCCGCCAAAATACCATTGAAATTCAAAGCAAGAATGGCTAGCGTTGACGGGAGTATAATGGGTAACAACACTTTAGTGAATGTATAAAAAGACTTGGCGCCCAAGTTTTTCGCCGCATCCTCAAGGTTACTGTCCAGGCTGAAGAAGGACGCTTTTACCATCCGGAGAGTGAATGGTATGTGCACGATAACATAGGCAATAAATAGCATCCAGACCGATCCCACTAATATCGAATTCCCGATAATCAATCTCGGCGTGTTAAAAGTTACGATGAGCCCGATTGCGATTAATGTCGACGGCAGCATCCACGGGATCAGAAGCGCATACTCCAGGGCCATCGTCCACTTGTTCTTGAACTTATGCAAAATCCGCGATGCCGCCAAAGCCAGGGCCACAACGGTTACCGATGCTGCAGCGGCATACACAATGCTTACAAGGTAAGGCTTGAACGCGGACATGTTGGAGAACACGTTCATATAATTGCTTAAGGAGAAGCTGTGAGAACTCAGCGTTGCCGTAGATATGCTGTGTGCATCCGTAAACGAAAAGACAATAATAAGAACGACCGGAATGATATAAAGGAGAAACAGGAAGTACGCCAGAATATGGGCGGCAATATTTCCGAACTTATTGTTGATCTTTTGCTTAACCAGCTCCGACTTCACTTTGGAAACGGACATGAAGTTGCCTTTTCGTTCAAATCTGATCATAAGGGTCAGCAGAATTAAAGTAGCCAGACCGAGAATGAGCGCCAGCAGCGCAGCTAGATCTTTGGAGGACGAGCTGTTCGAGAAGGTTAAAATCATCGGTGTGATCGTTTGAAACTCTACTCCGCCTAAGATCAGAGGAGCGGATGTTGCAGCGAGACCCGTCAGAAAGATCAGAATGGTCAGCGCAAACATCGTAGGCTTCAAGACCGGAAGGACAACCCTCCACAGGATATAAAAGGTGGATGCCCCCATATTTCTTGCCGCTTCTACGGTTTGAAAATCAATTTTACGAACAGCATTGCTTAGAAATAGGACGTGGTTGGAAGTGCAGGCGAACGTCATTACGAATAGAACGGCCCAGTAGCCGTGAAACCATGTCGTATCAAAGGAAGGAAACAGATTGACCAGCAGCTTGGTCATGAAACCCGTTTCACCGTATACGAATTTATAACCGGACACTAATACGACGCCGCTATAGATCAGAGTTGTAAAATAGCCAAGCCTTAGAATTTTCGCACCCTTGATATCAAAATACTCCGAGATCAGAACCAGAGTAACGCCAACAATGTTTACCGTAAAAACAAGGGATACGGCCAGAATAAAACTGTTATACAAGCTTCTCATCGCACGTTCGGATGACATAAGCTTCTCCGCCGCCTCGAACGAAAATTTGCCGCCTTTAAAAAAGATCTCATAATAGGTATTCAGGTTAGGATAAATCAGAAAGGCTGTGACAAACCAGGCTATCAGAGCGTAAAAAACGAATGCGGTCGGATTGATGGATGCCAGCCTTTTTTTAATTTTGTCTGCGTTCAACACACTTCCTCCTTCCCTTAGTACTGCAGAATATCGCTGATACGGATATAAATATCAATATCGTCACCGACTTTATTGGGAGCAAACCCGCTTTCTTTCTCGATGGTCTTTATGAGTCCCCCTCCGGCAATCTCTATTAAATATTTGCTGTACAGCCCATAAAACTCCTGATCTACAATTTTGCCTTTTATTTGTACGGCATCTGTACTCGGCAGGGGCAGTAAGCTCACTTTTTCGTTGCGGATATAGGCTATTTTGTTAGCGTCGATGCAATCCTTCAACCGGCTATTTTGGATAATCAACGGGTCGATCCTATTGATATCGCCTATAAAATTACACACAAATTCCGTTTTGGACTGATTGTAGACTTCTTGAGGACTGCCGACTTGCTCGACGATTCCATTATTGAAGACCGCAATGCGATCAGACAATGTTAACGCTTCTTCTTGATCGTGAGTGACATAGATCGTTGTGATCCCGAACTTCTTCTGAAGATTTTTCAACTCATTCCGCAATTGCACCCTTAGCTTGGCGTCCAAATTGGATAAAGGCTCATCCAGCGCCAGAATACTCGGCTTTAGGACCAGCGCTCTGGCAATAGCTACGCGCTGCTGCTGACCACCGGACAATTCCGACACTTTCTTAAAAAGCTGGTCCTCCTTCAGATCCACCTTCTGTGCAATGTCCCTCACTTCCCGGTCTATATCGGCCTTCGAAGCCTTTTTGACACGCATGCCAAAAGCGAGATTGTCATAAACATTCATCGTCGGAAACAGGGCATAACTCTGGAACACCATGCTGATCTCTCTTTTTTCAATAGGCACATGGGTAATATCTCTGCCGTTCAGCATAATTTGTCCGCTCGTAGGTTTAATAAATCCGACCAGGCTGCGAAGAATCGTTGTTTTTCCACACCCCGACGGACCGAGAAAGGTAAAAAACTCCCCTTCTTTTATTTGCAGATTGAGGTTTTTGATGGCGTGGAAATGACCGAATTTAATTTGAATTTCATTAAATGTTATCATAGTTACCCCTATCCTTATGTTCTTAAAGAATAACTGCATATTGGCCCCCCAATATGCAGTCTGTCGTTCATCTCGCTTTGTTTATTTCATGATCTGTAATTCAATTTTCTCTACCCATTTTCCAATGTTGCCGGCAACAAAGCCCCAGTCCATAGGCTGTGCTTTTAAATTGGCATATAAGGCCTTTACGGACTCATTAGCCTTTGCGGCAGCTTGGGTATTCGCAGGCATAGAATTAAATTTAGAGGCAAATTCCCCTTGGACTTCAGCGGTCCCTATCCACTCGACGAACCGTTCTGCCGTTGCTTTCTTCTTCGTACCGTTAATAATAGCCGCATGCTCCACAATCATAGGCACGCCGATTTGCGGACTTACGATGCTTGCTTTCACTTTATACTGTTCTTCCTTCTTGCTCAGTGTGCCGGAAACCACCGCTCCAAGGGGCGTTTTTCCGCTTGCCAAATTGGCGTAGAAGTCTTCCCCTTCTACCGCTCTTACCCCGTTGTCAAACAATTGCTTAACTTCATTCCAGCCTTCCTTGGAAATGCCGAGTTCACCGTTCGGATCCTGATACCGGGTCAGAATTCCCGCGACTACGAGCTGCGGCGTAATTTGTCCAAGCAGGGTAGGGGCTTCATATTTGCCCTTAAACGCTGGATTTTTGTAGAGCTCCGTCCAATCCTTCGGTGCGGTTTCGGCTGTAAATTTACTCGGATTGTAGCTAAGCAGAATAGCCTGCTTCACTAGACCGTGATAAAAGCCGTCCGGGTCGTTTAAGCCCGGCTCTACATCTCCGGCCCATTTCGGAACATACTTGGACAGGACATTTTCTTTCTTCAAATTTTCATAAAGCATGTTGTTCAAGCCGAACACAACGTCTGCAATCGGATTGTTCTTCTCGGCAATCAACCGGTTGGTTAAGTTGGCACCGCCTGCGCCGACAAGCTCAATCTCGAAGCCGGAGCTTTTCGCTTTCTCGACTAACCATTCGCCGCGGCCATCCGAATTCGCATTTGTATAAACAATCAGCTTCTCATTCTTAACCGGTGCAGATGCAGACGGCGCATTGGTCGAAGGGGTAGTCCCATCCGCATTCCCGTTGTTATTGGTGCCACCGCAAGCCGTTACCGCCAGACATAGGATCGTTAGTAAAGATGCGCTTACCATTTTTTTAAACATTCTTTGTCACACTCCCTATTCATGTAGGTGGATTTTTTATAAACCATGGTAATTCGCAACGGAGCATGACTCGAAGGAATCCTTTGTTCCGCCTCTGTATGGCTAGATGTGAAAGATCATTCCGTCATGGGCCACCACGATCCCCGCGGGTTTGAATATGTCTTCAAATTCATCGTGAAGCAGTTTGGAATTATGACTAAAGTGCGTGACGATGATGTGCCCTTCCTCTTTTAAAATATGTTCATTCCGAAACTCACGCTGAGCCTCCAGCACCGTCTCGATGCACATATGATTGCGATCACGAGATTTCCCGGTGTACCCGTGCGTGCAGTCGAGTATGGCACCATCCAAATTTCTTCCCTTTAACCATGCCCACGTCGCTTCCGGAAACCAGCCCGAATCATGTCCGTACAGCAGGCTTTTGCCCTCCTTTTCGATCACGTACAACAAGCATGTTTCCATCCTGTCATGGTCCGCCAGCAGGGGTGTAACCCTTGCATCGCCTACCGTTATCGTCTCAAATGGGCGAAGGAGATGAAATGCAAACCGCTCTCCCTCAAATCGGCCGATGGCAGCGCGCGTATGATGCATCACGGCATCGTTTCCGTAAATATGCAGCGGATACGGAAGGTCATGAGCAATTCCCGCTCTTCGGCATTCCAAATCATAAGCGTTATAATGATCCGAGTGCGTATGGGTGACGAGCAGGTGCTGGATTGCGCCCAAATCAATGTTGTCCCGAAGCGCCTGCATATAAGAATCGGGACCGTAGTCGAACTTGATTACATCGTCAATGATGGCCGAGCTTCGCGTACGAATATTTTTTCCCCCAAGCTCTCGTGCTTTGAGGCAGTACTCACAGCGGCAAAATGCATTCGGAAAGCCCTCTGCAGCCGCGGTTCCCAGAAAATGAATTTTCATATAAACTCCTTCGGTCAATCCTAAAGAACGGATTTCCTCTCTACGATCGTCGTTTGAATTTTGATGGTAATCTGTTTCTCAAGAGAATGTTTAACCCTCTTCATAAGAAGATTAAATGCCGATTGGGCAAGCTGCTCCGTATCCTGTCTGACCGTTGTAAGAGGAATCGGAGCTAACGCGGATAATTGGATGTCAGAGAACCCGACAATAGAAAGCTTGTCAGGGACAGGAATCCCCATACGCAAAGCTGTATATAAGGTTGAAATGGCAACATGATCATCCCCGCACATAAGAGCTGTCATCTGCGGATTTTCATGAATAAACCGTTCCTGTTCCGGGTCGCCCTCGTTAATATGACTTGGATTGCAAGGCACGCTTTTAAAAAGAATAGATTGGTTTTTGACAGGAATCGCATGATCAAGCAGCGCCTGGATATAACCTTGATACCGCTCCTCCCTGCTAGTGATATTATCGATCGAGTTCGACGTGTATCCGATTTCCCTGTGTCCCTTCTCGATCAAATACCGGGTCATCTGGTAAGAGCCCAGGTAATGATCGTGATACACGCAATCAATCTGAACCTCACGAAAAATTCGGTCAATAATAACAATTGGAAACTGCTGCAATTTCAACCTCAGCACTTGGTCACTGCATGTCTTGCGTCCCTGGGGAAATAAAATGATGCCGCTTATTCCCCCATCGACAAGCCTCTGCAGGCAGCGATCCTCATCCTCTTTATTCTGGCTGATCTTCAGAATAAGATCGCAATCGTGCTTACGCGCTTCGATCTCGGCCGCCGCAATAATTCTTGAAGTGTAATCAGATAGATGGGGCACGATGAGAGCTATCTGATTACACTGCTTCTCTTTTGTTGCGATTGGAAGCGCTTTCTTATCTGCCGAGAGCAGTCCGCTTTCAAGCACTCCGTCCTGGTTTCCGGAAAGGAAGGTCCCTCTTCTCGGCAAACGGTACACCAGACCCTGCTCAGCCAATTGTTCCAGCGCCAGCTTACTCGTCATCCGGCTTACGCCGAACAGCTTCGCAAGCTCTCCTTCTGAAGGAACGGGGTCATGCGGCTGAAGCCTGCGGCTCCGGATAATCTCTATGACCTTATCGGCAATTTGCAGATACAGCAGATTCGGTTTCTTTGACGCCTGTACATTTTTCATCTAAGGTTTTCCCGGGCCAGTGATCTCTCGTGATTGATGGTATATCTGTCGGCATATTTATCCATAGGTGTCGGACTTTCCCCTTCCTGGGTTATTGGGCGTCACTTTACTTGTCTTCCTTGTTCCTTGCTGCTTACTGTAAATGTCACCGCTTTAGGTGATCTAAAATGAGCTTACTTAATGTCACTGACATATTCAATGACATACGTATTAAAAATGTGTAAATAAAGCATTTTTCATCAAAATTTCTTGATAAATCGACGATTCCTATATCAATGGAACCAATATTTTCATAATCTAACATATGCAAAATTGACTCTTATGTATATATAGAAAGGGGCTGTCCCCACCCGTCATCTCAGATGACCGGGAGACAGCCCCTTTCTGCTATAGCCAACTTTGTTTTCCCCAAGTCAGCTATAGCACAAATCGTGTGCAGAACTTTTTTCAACTACTGCTGCTTGATTAGGGTTTATCAAAATGGCTGATCAACGCCAATGCCTCTTCATGGTCAGGCTCAAGTTCTAATAATTTTCGCATGTACCCCAAGGCATCTTCAACTAACTCCAGCTCGAAACAGCATATGGCCAGACAATAAAACACGGTTGATACGACCTCGTCTTGCTCTTCTTCTACCGAAATTTCCAAATATCGTTTGGAGTGCTCGTACATGTCCATCTCAAACAGGATCAATCCGGCATCGAGCGCCAGATCGTAACGCTGCTCCATGACGTAGTAGGAGGACCACATCAGCTCTATGCCTCTCAACAAATCCTGCTTTTCTTCATCGCTTGCATCCTGTAACAGACTGGAGATCTGTTTCGTGCTCTGAATGAAAAATTCCGCATCATATCCGCCCAATCGCCAAAAGCTTAAGATCTGCTCCAGCCGCATTCTGTCCAGATTGCGATCTACCCACCCCTTCATACTAAAAAATTCATCCGGACCAAAGCGTTCGATGCATCGACGATAAGCCAATCTCATATTGGGATAGTCTATTGGTTTGTCCAAATGGAGGATACAGCCGACATTTATATTTTTATAATGGTGGGGGGGAAATAACGCCTCGGCTCCTCTTTGTTCGAAGAAATGTAGAAGCGCATGGTAGTTGGCCGTTAAAGAAAAACTTCCATGTAAGACCAACTCCGGCGGTTCCGCGAATTTCCAATTTTCCAGTAAGTGATCTCCTTTGTCTGCTGTTATGAGCAGGAACCCCTTCTGAGATAACGAATTCAAACGCTGTAAACAAGTTATTCCCGCGGCAGGAAATAAAATATGCGAGTCTTCCAGCTGTTCCTGATAAATGGAAATGACATCACGGTAAGGATAGGTATCCTGTTCGTACTCAGGCGCCCGTCGATGCTCATAGTGTAAAGTGATTTGATCTAACCACTCCGATGGTTTAAGGGAATCCTGATTTTCGGGATATTCGACGTCAACATCCGCTTCATAAATTTGCCCCTCACTCACATAAATCAACTCTTGTGGAATGCCATCGAAAAAGTAATTGGCCACAATGATTACCGGTTGTTTTAAAGCTCCTTCGCTAATGGTTGTACCTGATACAACGAGGTTCAGTACCGTGTCATGGACAGCATCAAATTGCGCAAAATCCAGCAATCCCTCGGTAATAAAAGATTGTAGAGCCGGATGTTCCTTCCAAGCCATAACGTTGTTCATCGCCAAATCCGTCATGATATAGCGGAACGGAGGAAGCGATATCCCCGCGTAGTCTCTCAACTGACACAACTCATGCAGCACATGGTAAGCAAAACGTCCCGCTCCAGCTCCAAGCTCCACAATCAAAACAGGCTCGGAACCAGATTCCTTATTCGCCCGGTCTTGAAGAAACCCGAAAATCATTTCCGCATAGGCAGCGGCGATCATCGGATTGCTCGTTATATATTGAGGGACTTGGTCGTTGTTCCAAGCCTTCGTTCCCGCTTCTTCATAATATTTTCGCTGGATATTCCATATAGGCGCTTCACTGAAGCGGTAACGTTGTTTATTCTTTGTCATTTAATCGATCCTGCTCTCTGAAAGTCATTTAATGATCTCTACCTATAACTTACTTCAATAAGTCCCTTTTTTATACACATTGCTCTTCTGTTAGAACGGCCGCCCTATGCAATACTAGTGATCAGAACCCTTTATTTTCCCCACATGTTCTCAAGGCTTCTCCTTATGTTACTATTAACTGAACTTATAAAAAAGAGATTCTTACGAAGCCGCACTTCACCGGTGAAACGAGGAGGTTGTCAATTTGAGCAAAAAGCAATTCATTGCAAGATGGAACGACGCTCAAATCGCTGAAGCGAACCGGGCATTGGCCGCTGTTACAGGCAAATCAAACCTGCATAAAAAGGAACGCCTTTTCCCTTCCTCCCCTTTCGGGCAGACAGCTGCCGGGTTAGAGGATTTTCGGGGAGTCGAATTGACAGAGACGATTCAGTACCTGACCGTACAGGGAGTCGATCTGTCTTATGCCCGTTTCGCGGAAGCTGCAAGTTTAAACACCTCAACATTTACGAATTGCGGCTTTAACATGATAAAACTGGACAGCCGGTATGTGACACGTGAATTCAGCCGCTGCTCGTTTCGGGGAGCCAAGCTTAATAATGCCAGGATCAGCGAACGATTTGAGGATTGCGACTTTACGGGAAGTAATTTAAGCAAAGCCATAGCAAACGACGTATCGTTCATACGATGCCGTTTTTCCGATGTTAATTTTCGCGGCGCTATGTTTATGTATTGCCGGTTTGAGGAATGCAGCTTTGAAGGGGCTGTTTTTCATAACGGCTCGTTAGCCGGAAGCCGTTTTACGGGAGAGACCGACTTGCTTCCAGTTTGGGGAAATACGATACTGGATGGCGTCAAAGTCAACGGGGAGAGACTGGCTTAGCCTTACTGATCTGCACGATAATCCGAATACCCTATAGAACATTTGAGGATAAGAAAGGAGGCCATTATAGAATGCTAAAGATCAGTGATTTCTCCAAGTTGAGCGGTGTTTCTGTCAAAGCACTAAGATTTTACAATCGTTTAAAACTGCTTGAGCCGGCTGCCATAGACCCTGCTAACGGCTATCGGTACTATGCTCAAAAGCAGCTTCTAACCGTTAAGCGCATTACCGCCTTTAAAGAACATGGATTTACGCTGGATCAAATCAAACACTTCCTGGATGAGGACGCAATACCCGACGTAAAACTAAAGTTAGTCGATAAAAAGAAAGAACTTGAGCGTTCCATCCTGGAAGCACAGCAGCAGTTGAACGAAATCAATAACAGGATTACCCGTGTTGAAGAAGCGGATAACCGCCGGCAGGAAACGCCGATAACCGTTCGTAACGTACAACCTCAACTTATGGCTTCTATTCGTGATATTGTTCCACGTACGCACCTATGCCTTCTGCTTGACGAGCTCACCCGGTACGTCAATTCCTATGGGGAGGACGAAGGACGAGATTTGACGATTTTATGGCACGATCCTAACAACTCAGATACGGAACAAGCCGATCTTGAGGTTGCCGTACCGTTAACAAAGGCTATTCCAAGCAACGGAAGAGTGAACGTCCGCCTTATGCCCGAGTTAAAAGCGGCCGCTTCCCTTGTGCACCTCTGCAATCCTTACGACAACTTTTGCCTTGCCGCCGATCAGCTAGTTTCGTGGATCTCATCTCAAGGCTATGTCCGATCCTCTAAAGAGCCGATCCGTGAAACTTATTTAACTTCGGACAAAGATATTTACGGAAAAATGAGATTGGCTGAATTGCTCATTCCCCTTGAGCTTGGATAAACTCGTCTTGACTCTCCCCTTTACGGGAAGGTGTACAGTAGCACTACACATCATAAAGGAGTGAGAGCTATGAAACGATTGGAAGGAAAAATTGCATTAGTCACAGGCGGAAGCCGCGGTATCGGAAAAGCAATTTCGCTGCGACTGGCGCAAGAGGGTGCTCTGGTTATCGTTCACTATGGCAGCCGCCGTGCTGCGGGAGAGGAAGTTGTCCGGGCCATTGAAGCCCAAGGCGGAAGGGCTTTGGCCCTAGGAGCAAATCTCGAAACCTTTGCCGGGGTAACGGATTTGGTTCAAACCATGGAGCAAACGCTCCTTCGCCTAACAGGTCAGAACCGGATCGATATCCTCGTTAATAACGCCGGCATAGGAACTTCCAAAACATTGGAGGAAACCACAGAGGAGGATTTCGACGCGATATTTGCCGTGAATGTAAAAGCGCCGTTTTTCCTCGTCCAGCAGTCCTTGCAGCTTCTGCGTGACGGAGGGCGAATTATCAATACCTCTTCAGGCGTTACGCGAATTGCATATCCTCATATTATGGCGTACAACTTGACGAAAGGTGCCATCAACACGTTTACCCTGCATCTTGCGAAGCTATTAGGGCCTCGTGGGATTACCGTTAATGCCGTGCTCCCCGGCATCGTCGATACGGACGTGAACGCAGAATGGCTGCATACACCGGAAGGACAGCAACATGCGGCCGAAATGTCTGCCCTCGGCAGAGTCGGCGAGCCTTCGGATATTGCGGACATCGTGGCTTTCCTCTCTTCATCGGACGCCCGTTGGGTTACCGGACAGATGGTCGATGCCACCGGCGGGTCGCATTTATAAGTGCAATCAACAGCTCTTCCAAGCAAGATGGAGGAGCTGTTTTTATGTTTAGTCGTAGTAAAACTTGCCGTTGCTTATGATCATGATACGGTTCATTCTGTACGGCACAGATTTTCGCCCTGCCCAGTCGTGACCTAAGTGCTTTCATTGGCTTCCGGGCCCTTATGTTACTTTCAAGTGCTTAGGTGAGTCCAAAGTGCGTACTTCTCAAGTTCCTTCTTCCCTCTCATAATAGACCCTATAAGAAGGAGGAGAGCCCTATGAAACCAGAAGAAACCGTATCACGTAAAACCGCTCTTGTCATTGGAGCTAACGGAGTAATCGGAGGGAATCTCATCCAGCATTTGATGACGCTTCCCGAGTGGGATATTATTGGAGTTTCTCGACGCGGCGGAGAGGACACTCCCCAGGTACGGTATGTGGCGGTTGATCTGCTAAACGAGGAGGATACCCGAGATAAGCTCGGCAATCTAACCGAAGTCACTCATATCTTCTACGCAGCTTATCAAGATCGCCCTACTTGGGCCGAACTGGTTCCACCCAACTTGGCCATGCTCGTGAACACGGTCAATGCGATCGAACCGATCGCCCCTAAACTGCAGCATATCAGTCTGATGCAAGGTTATAAGGTGTACGGTGCGCATCTCGGTCCCTTTAAGACACCTGCGAAGGAAACGGATGCCCATCATATGCCGCCGGAGTTCAACGTTGACCAACAGCAATTCCTCGAACAACGACAGCCTGGCAGCAAGTGGACTTGGTCGGCCCTTCGTCCATCGGTCGTTTGCGGGTTTGCATTGGGCAATCCGATGAACCTGGCCATGGTTATCGCGATTTATGCTTCCATGTCTAAAGAACTCGGTCTGCCGCTCCGTTTTCCAGGGAAGCCGGGCGCCTACCACAGCCTGCTGGAAATGACCGATGCAGGCTTGCTGGCTCGGGCGACTGTGTGGGCGGCAACAGATGAACGCTGCGCGAATCAGGCCTTTAACATCACGAACGGAGACCTGTTCCGCTGGAATGAGCTTTGGCCGAAGATTGCGGCATTTTTCGAGCTTGAGACAGCCCCCCCATTACCGATGTCTTTGGATGTGGTCATGGCTGACAAGGAGACGTTGTGGAACACCATGGTGGAGAAATATGATTTGGCGAAAAACAGCTTCCAAGACGTTTCCTCCTGGCGGTTCGGGGACTTTGTATTCTCCTGGGATTATGACTTTTTTGCCGACGGGACCAAAGCGCGTCGTTTCGGCTTCCATGACTTCATCGATACGGAACAGATGTTTATGGACATCTTTGAAGACTTCCGTAAGCGTAAGGTAATCCCGTAATATAGGGATAAACGCACGAAACCGGTTCCTCATGTCCAGGAACCGGTTTTTTTCTACCTAATCTACCTCACTCGTCAGATTGCGGCGGTTCGAATAACACCCTTCCCCTATCCCCGTACACCTTTTCAATATGCATATCGCCCCATCTGCACATGAGATGAAGGATACCCTTCAGGCCCCAGCCATAGTCCGTCAACTCATACTCGACTCTCGGCGGCATTTGGTTATAAGAAATACGGGACACTATCCCGTCCTCCACCAGTTCCTTTAACTGCTGGGTCAGCACTTTTTGCGTTACCGCAGGCATCAGGTGCATCAGCTCGCCATTGCGCTTTTTACCGAACGTGAGGTGAAACAAAATGACCGGCTTCCACTTGCCTCCGATCACTTCGAGAGTGGCTTCCACCGCAGTGTTGTAGGTTTTCTCTGTTTCCTGCATAGCCTTGGATCGCCTCCCAGCGCGTAACTTTGAAACCTTCCTACCTCGCTGCTTTCGCAGCGGTCTCCCTCTGAAGAGAGAACTTGATAGCTATTCTCTTAACTAGGAATTCATCCCCCTAATTATACTAGATCCGATTAGAACTTCAATTTTCTGTTTTATCGCTATTATGGTACGGTTCATGGAGCTTTATGTAACGACAAGTTTGTTAAGGACCATCCTTTGCCGGAGATGCGCAATTGGGTCTCAACAACATTTCGGACTATCCTTATTCCTCGACCGTCAAATACTGAACTGTACCTGTTTCGGCGGATTTGATTATTTGATCCAATAAATAATGAAGCCTACACCCTGTTTGGAAATCAGGAGTGGTGTAAGTGTTTTTTCGCAAGTCGTTAGCAAACTGGGTATAAAGCTGAGCGATATTATAAGATATGGGATTAACTTCCTGCGGGTTGATGTAATAATAATGTGACGGAACAATTAAAGATTGAAAAGCTTGATTTTCTCCAAGAACAGCCTGTAAGTTGAACGCATCCCATTGAAACATTAACCCGTCTTTTGATTTCATAGAGATTTCACCTTTGGCACCGATTATTTCTATAGATAATCCTGCTATCTTTGAATTACGAATTTGCCCGGACAGGAGTGCGCCGCTTTTTAACACCCCATTAATTGCAACATAATCAGGTGCATTAGCTTGAATAACTTCACCTGTTTCCATAACACTTATTTCTTTGTATTGTGTCTCTAATGAGGCTGATATCTTAGTAAAGGGGCTACCCATCGAGTAAGTGATTCCATCTAAAAGATGTCCAGTGGTAATGGTCAACTGGTCAGCTCCATTTTTTTTATCGAGAAGATAAGCATGGGCTTGATCAATCGTGCTCCCTTTAGTAGGGAATCCTGGCATGGAGTAGCTTACATTTATGGATAAAACCTTCCCTAGGTAATCCTCACTAAGAAGATCCTTCACATAATTAATAGCCGGATTGGCACGAGCCTGTAGACCTGTGATATGACGAACACCTTTTGCTGTGGCCAATCGGAAAATATCGGATGCTTCTGCTGTATTCAGTGCCAGCGGCCACTCGCAATATACATGTTTCCCGGCATCTAAAGCTGCACGTACCAACTCATTATGGTCTGGTACTTTGACGGTAATAACCACCAAATCGACATCAGGATTTGCCACCAAGTCATACGGGTTTGTATAAAAGTGGTTTATTCCAAAACTTTGAGCAATCTCTTCGGCGCTTTTTTGTCGTGTGGTACATACTGCAATAATTTCGAATTCTGACAATGCTTGAAGAGCAGGGATATGTGCCATCTTCCCCCAACCGCTTGCACCTATAATACCGACTCCTATTTTATCTGAGCTCATATGAAAACCCCTCCGGTTTTTGTTGTATACTGTAATAACGTTATTATGGAGGATAGAATAAAAATATAGAAGTACACACTTTTTTGTTGTATTGATACCAAAAAGTATGATACGCACTAAAAAGTACGTATAACTGTAGACGGATATTTATCAAGAGAGGAAAAATGCTATGAAAGATATTGCAAATCGGACTTATAACATTCCCGTCGAAGCCACACTGGACGTAATCGGAGGAAAATGGAAGACACTGATTATCTGTCACCTGACTTATGGACCTAAAAGAACGAACGAACTTAGCAAGAATATGCCCGCTATTACTCATAAAATGTTAACTCAACAGCTTAGAGAATTAGAAGAAAATGGGATAGTAATCAGGACCGTGTACAATCAAGTGCCTCCGAAGGTGGTTTATGAACTTAGTGAGTTGGGGTGGTCACTTAAACCGCTACTAACCTTTATGTGCGATTGGGGAGAAAAGTATATACAAGAGCTATCAAGGAAAGAACTACCTCCCCAAACAACCACCACATCACGCGGTGACGAATTGTGAATTTGACACTTGGCGAACTCCACTTGGAGTGAAGGACACCGGCATTCAAGGCCTCAACGGAAAAAAGCAAAAAGGCCGCCCTCTTCGGGACAGCCTCACCTCTTCCCTATCGCAAAAACATACTTTCCGGCGACGGCACGACCGTCTGAATGACAGGGCCTGTGCTGCCGCTTTGAGCCATCGAGCGGTTGAAGCCGCGCCGTTAATTCAAAGGATTTACTGTTGACAAGATTTTTGCCGCTTTCTATGATAGCATAGAAACGAATTGTTCATTATCCAGCTAAATGGAGGCGGTTTCACAATGATTCAAGAGCACTTGAATGAAGGATACTTTGGTGAGTTCGGAGGCAGCTTTGTACCGCCAGAATTGCAGGAAGTGCTGGATTATTTGAGCACTCAATTCAACAAGTACAAGGATGATCCCGAATTTAATGAAGAGTTCCGATACTATTTAAGAGAATATGTGGGTCGTGAAAATCCGCTAACCTACGTCAAACAATTAACGGATGCGTGGGGCGGAGCTAAAATTTACTTAAAACGCGAAGATCTTAATCATACCGGTGCACACAAAATCAATAACGTGATCGGACAAATTCTGCTTGCCAAACGGATGGGCGCCAAACGAGTGATTGCCGAAACCGGAGCAGGACAGCATGGTGTTGCAACTGCGACGGCATGCGCCATGTTTAACATGGACTGCGTGATCTACATGGGAGCGGAAGATACGCGCCGTCAAGCTTTAAACGTATTCCGGATGGAGCTGCTCGGGGCTACTGTCGTACCAGTTAATAAAGGACAAGGCCGATTAAAAGACGCGGTAGACGAGGCACTGAGCGATTTGGTCCAAAACTATCAAAACACGTTCTATTTACTCGGTTCAGCTGTGGGTCCGCATCCTTTCCCGACAATGGTCAAACACTTTCAATCCATCGTCAGCGAGGAATCGAAACGACAAATCCTAGAGAAAGAGGGGCGTCTTCCCGATGCGGTACTTGCCTGCGTCGGCGGAGGAAGCAATGCGATCGGCGCTTTCGCGCACTATTTGGACGAGCCTTCAGTGCGGTTAATCGGCGTAGAACCGGATCAAGCGGCAACGTTAACTCAAGGTGTTCCAAGCCTGATCCACGGCTTCAAATGTTTAGTGCTGCTTGACGAGCAAGGGAATCCCAAGCCGACCTATTCGATTGCCGCAGGCCTTGATTACCCTGGAATCGGACCGGAGCACAGCCATCTGAAGGTAACTGGGCGTGCTGAATACGTGACAATTAGCAATGAGGAAGTGTTAGCGGCATTCCAAGAGTTGTCCCGTACGGAAGGTATTATCCCTGCGCTCGAAAGCGCACATGCGGTAGCCTACGCTAAGAATCTCGCGCCAACGATGAGCAAGGATCAAATTATTATCATTAATTTGTCCGGACGCGGAGATAAGGACGTCGAACAAGTATTCCATATGTTGAAAAAATAATTGCCGATATGCCAAAGAAAGCAGCTCCTGCAGTGAACTATGCAGGCTGCTTTCTTTTTTAAAAATGTCTACAAGAATTAAAGTTCCGTTTCTTTTATCAGTAGTTCAGCATGCGAATTCTTTCAATACCGTTGAGCGGAACTGTCACATCTCATGAACGAATCGTATCAAATTCGACTCCATATTTATCGAAGATGGCCTTGTACTTATTTTCGAATAGGGTCCATCGATTTTCTGCTCCGTATTTTTCGTGCAAAGCCTTCAAATAACGTTTAGCCGCTGCTGCATCGTTGGACTGCAACAACAAATGAAAGCTCTCTTCGCCCAGATGCAAAAATGGACCCGAAATGTAATAATCCACAATGGATCTGGCACTGGTCATCGTCTCATAGAAATGAATAACTTCTTCCAATCCGCTTAGCAGCGTTTTTCTCAAATCATCCCTATTCGTATCGGGAGTGATTGCGAATCGATCCGGAACAGCCCGGGCAATTTCCTTGATTCTTGCTCTGAAGTGACATTCCACTTCCTGAGGCGCCGTCAATATCTCTTTCGATTGGATCTGCGCTAGCTCCGCCGAATAAATGCCGCAGTTCACATAAAACATGACATTGTCCGCCGAATTACCGGAGGATTTTTGAAAATTGAATAGGTAGATGAGGCCATCTGTTGTTTTACTGAAATTCAAACTCTTCTTTGCGAAGCCGTGCTTAGAAAGGAACGGCTTTACATCCTGCTTAATCAGATCGTTAAAGAGCTGCTGCAACAAAATCCCTCCCAGGTAAAATTGCTATTCCGGATGCTTTCGTAAGAGACACCTATAACCCCAATGGACTTACGACTTTTGCAACCGACTCAATCAGGTTTAATCTTTCTCAGTTTAATTGAAGACAGGGCTTCATCATTCAAGGCTGCAGGCAAATCACGGTTAGATCCTAACCAAAAGTCACCATAGCGCTCCATAACCAGCACGTCCCCACATCGGTAAAAGGAATGCGTAGATTTCTCTTCTTTGGGGCTAATATAGTACCCATTAAGCCACACATCTTCAATCGGCTTATCAAACAACATCTGTATAGGATCTAATTTTCCTTCTACTATATAAAGGTGTTTGCAGCCGAAAACAACCTCCTGTAAACAAAAACTTTTCAGAAAATGATATAGAGAGTCATTTACGATGATATGTCCCTCTGCATGGTCATCCCAAAGCAAACGTTCGTCGCAATAGACAGGAGAATTGTTGTTGCCTGCCTCTACCTGGCAAGTCCAGTTTGCTTGATTTTCCTCAAGAAACGTAATCTTATCCCCCTCCCTCTTCACTCGCTCCACCGAATAGAGACAATCCTGCTGTTGAAATATCTCTGGAGAGTTCTCCAGGTGATCGTCCGAACCATCTTTCCAGCGACCCGCAAACGCATACAATTCATGCAGCGCCTTTGGAAGATAGGCTGGAAGCTCGCCCACCGGCACACCGTAGGAGCTTTCATGCTTTCCATACCAATCGATTAGAAACTCCTTAAGATCGTCCATTTGATCTGTATCTTTCAGCAGCATAGTAATTCCTCCAATCTAACTAATCAAGGGTCTCCTGACTTTCGCTAGCGGGTACAACCGTAAATTCATGCTTGTATTTGTTCATAAAATAACGGGCTTCATTAGCACGTAATCCAGCAAGCGCTTCTGCTACAGGTGAAGACTCTAAACCAACCGTAGACACATCTTTAAAATCAACGATATACGACATTTGAATCTCTCCTTTTATTTCATTATTTCGAAAAAATTTGCCGTTATGATAAGGTTCACCGCGCTGTCCCCATAGACCTGCACATCACTAACATAAATTAACCCGGTTGTACCTGACATAGCGAAGTTCAGTTCGTATGCCGCCTCAACGACTAAACAATGAGATAGACTCACCGTTAGTTAATTATGCTGTCGCAAAAAAATAAGCTCCCGCCGAAATTAATCGGGGGAGCTTATCTCTATGACCTGCCATCGGATCAAATTCACTGGTAAATATAAGATCGATTTTTAAACTCGAAAATCTCATCAACGGCTTGACGATACCCGCCTGATTTCCGAAAAGATTCGCCGATATTTGCAACAGCTTCTTTGAAAGATGGGAGGCTTAACACTTGATCGGCGGCTTCACGCAGTTGATGTGCAGTCAACCCTTGCATTTGTAGGGCAAGGCCTGCTCCGATTTTGGCGACTTGCCCCGCAACCATCGGTTGATCGGCGTTTTGAGGGATGACAACGAGTGGGACCCCGTTATAAAGACCTTCATGGGTACTGTTCATTCCGCCGTGTGTGATAAATAACTTCGTGTGTTGCAAAACTTCCGTTTGCGGAACGTAATTTTTGACGATGAAATTATCAGGTATCTCCCCCAAATCGGAAATTAGGGTGTTATTCCCTACAGACATGACAATCGTATGCTCCGTGTTCCCGAACGCCTCGAAACAGAGCTTGTAGAATTCAATCGCCTGGTTAAAAACCGTCCCCAGCGAAATGTAGATCGGATTTTTCCCCTTGATTGCGGTCAAATCGAAATTTTTTTGAGCTGGCCGCGACGAGAGGGACGGACCGACAAATTTATACGTTTGGTCGAATTTCTCCTCATTCGTTTGAAAGTCCCTTGTTGTATATACGATGGTAAACGGAGCCGGATTACAAAACACCTCATAAGGAGTACGGACCTCTACACCGTATTTTTCGCCCACCTTTTTCGTCAGGCTATGAAACCGTTCAACGATTTCTTCGGGGGTTTTTACGGGAGGCGGTTCCAGGAGGGCATCGAACGTTTCTTCGATATGCGCAAAAGAAGTACAAGAACTGATGGCGGGAAGCTTAAGAATCTGAGCGAGCATACGCCCGCATCCGAACATGGAATCATGGATCATGTAATCAAAATGTTCTCCCCGAATCTGCTCGAGGACGGCCGGGATGACTACATCCGCCGTAAGCAAAAGACCGATGGCTCTTTCGAGTACATAGTCTTTTCCACCGGAAGTAAAGGCTTCTATAAATTGTTGATCGTCAATAATTCGTACCGAAGCCCCCGTCTTCTCTATGCGGTCCCGATAAGCCCCTATACAGAAGTACACCACCTCTTCTCCACGCGAAATAAGCTCCTGCACAACGCCGATCGTCGGATTGATATGTCCCTCCGAGCCGGCATTAATAAATAAAACCCGTGCCATTTCTATCACTCCTTAGGTTACGGTTCTCTAAATCGCGTAAGAGCAACGCCTTCTACGAAAATAATGGAAACAAGTCTATCATATTACAATTTTCTGGAAATCTCAAAGCTTTAACCAAAAGGACACCCCCGGGAATCCCTCGGCTAACCGCATAGAGCATCCGTACCGCGCTTTCCACAAATACCGGCTTCTGCAACTTCGCCCCTTCCATATGGTGCTTTACATAAGCCGTCGGATTGAACTAGTCCCGCACACCCGGTGGTCTGCCGCTACGGGCCCAGCCTTAGCCCTCTTGGAACCTTATTTCGAAAAACGCCAATGGAGCATTTCTTCCCTGACATACAGATGTCAACAAGGGTAGCTTATGATGATCTCAGATGATTGTTCAGCAATCAATTCAGGTACATGAAAGGAATGGGAGTATATGAGAAACAAACTGTCCGCAATCGTTGGAGGACTGCTGCTTGCAATTCTGATGGCGTCCATGGACAATACGATTGTATCCACGGCGATCGGCACGATCGTCGGAGAGATGGGAGGACTCGACAAGTTCGTATGGGTCACCACAGCATATATGGTTACAGAGATGGCCTGCATGCCGATCTTCGGCAAGCTGTCCGATATGTATGGGCGCAAACGTTTTTTCATCTTTGGGATCATCGTGTTTATGATCGGTTCCGCGTTGTGCGGAATAGCGCAATCTATCGTAGAGTTAAGTATCTATCGGGCTGTGCAAGGGGTCGGAGCCGGGGCGATGGTATCCATTGCGTTCACGATTTTGTTCGATGTCGTGTCACCCAAGGATCGCGGGAAGATGATGGGAGCATTCGGAGCGGTATTCGGTTTGTCCAGTGTGGTTGGTCCGCTGCTCGGCGGGTACATCACGGATCACATCAATTGGTCGTGGATTTTCTACATCAATCTGCCGCTGGGCTTCATTGCCTTGCTGATGATTGCCTTGTTCTACAAAGAATCGGCAGAGCATTCGCAGCAAAAAATCGATTGGGCGGGTTCTATTCTTCTCATAGGGACTGTCGTCTGCTTTATTTTCGGGCTTGAGCTGGGCGGCAAAACATATGCCTGGGATTCCCCGCAAATTATCGGGTTGTTCACTGGATTCGCGGTTCTTGCTTTCATGCTTGTCATAGTCGAGAAAAAAGCCGCAGAACCGATCATCTCGTTCGGCTTGTTCCGCAGCAGACTGTACACGACGAGCAATCTGGTCGCCATGCTCAGCGGCGCAGCATACATGACCGCGGCGATTTTTATTCCGATCTACGTGCAAGGCGTGCTTGGCGGTTCCGCCTCCAATTCGGGGTTGACCTTATTGCCGATGATGCTGGGTTCGGTTGTCACCGCAACGCTTGGCGGATTTCTGATGACGAAACTGCAATACCGGACAATCATGATAGGGACGCTGGCGATGCTGCTGACAGGCCTTGCCCTCCTCTCACAAATTACGGTAGAATCTTCTCGACTTGCCATTACAGGGATTATGATTCTGATCGGTCTCGGGATTGGCGCTTCCTTCTCGGTATTAAGCACTTCTGTGCTTCATTCGTTCCCTGCGGCGCAACGCGGGGCGGCAAACGCGACTTTGAATTTCAATCGTTCGCTCGGCATGGCGCTTGGCATTACCATTTTTGGGATGGTACAAAGCCACAGCTTGCTCTCGAAGCTCACCGAATCGCTTGGCAAGGGCGACATAGCGGTCCCGGTTGACTTGAACTTAAGCGATCCCCATTCGCTGCTGAATCCGGCGCTCCGGCAATCCGTCGATCCTCAGCTTCTTGATACCATTACCGCCGGGCTGTCGGGCTCCATCGGAGCAACCTTTGCCTGGAGCCTCATTCCCGCTGTTTTGGCGCTGATTGCGGCATTCCTGATGACGAAGGATAAAATGGATCCCGCTGCCGAAGGCGAAGAATTCGCCACCGCACACTAATTCATCTATCGGCGAGCTGCAGCAGGCCGACTTAGGAGAGATGACAATGAAGCTTGAACGGTTAATGACCATTACGATTTTGCTGCTCAATCGAAAGCGGGTACAAGCGCAGGAATTGGCGGACCAGCTTGAAGTGTCTCTGCGCACCATTTATCGCGATCTCGATTCGCTCGGTCAAGCCGGCATTCCCATCGTCTCCTATACCGGCATGGAAGGCGGTTATGAGATTATGGACAGCTTCCGCCTGGATCGGCAGTTGCTGTCCTTCGATGAGCTGACCGCTCTCTCCACTGCGCTTCGCGGTCTTGAGTCTACGAAGGCCTACGATCGCTCGAATATGGATCTCCTCCTCAGCAAAGTCGGCGCAATGGTGGCGCAAGCCGAGCAGGGCCGGGCAGGAGAAGGAGACCGTATTCATATAGATTTTACCCCTTGGAAAAATAGCGAAGAGGACCAAAGTCGGTATAATTCGCTTCGCCAAGCCGTGAATGATCGGAAGCTCATCCGATTCAGATACACGAGCAGAACGGGCGATGAACAAAAGCGCGAGGTAGAACCGATGGCGCTCGTGCTCAAGAACTACGCGTGGTACCTTCACGGCTATTGTCGCTTGCGCGGCGATTATCGCATCTTCAAGCTGACGCGTATTCGGGAATTGGGCATACAAGCCGGCACCTTCATTCGTCGAGCGGAGTCGCTTGCGCAGTTGAATGACAGGTGGAAGAAACCTGAGATAAACGAGGCAAATGAGGCGATTGCAGTTGTCCTTCAATTTAAAGCATCGGCTGCCGTGTCCGTGATGGACCATTTTGATGAAAAGGATATTGAACGGTTGTCGGATGGACAGCTTATTGTGCGCATGACCTACTCGAGTGAACATTGGCTGATCCGTACTGTGTTCCATTATATGACGGATGTTATTGTGCTTGAACCCGCTTCTATTGCCGCAAAAGTGAGGCAGACTGCTCTGGATATTGCGGGACAGTATGGCGTGTCGGATACGAAATAAGTTCAGAGAGGGAGGTTGGCTCATGATGTCCTTAGATGGAAAAGTAGCGATTGTTACCGGGGGCGCTCGGGGGGTCGGGCGAGCGACGTGCATTCAGTTGGCTAAACAGGGAGCGAAGATTGTTGTCAACGACTTCGGAAATGAGTTGACCGCCGAATCCGTCGTGTCCGAGATTGTTGCGGATGGCGGCGAGGCCGTGTCGATTCCGGCGGATGCCCGCAGTGCGGGACAAATGGAACAGCTCGTGAAAGCCGTGAAGCACGCATTCGGGCGTATTGATGTTCTCGTATGCAATGCCAGTAACGGCGCTACAGCCGCGACCTTTGCCGAGCTCTCTTGGGAGTCATTCGAACGGCAGCTGACCGATGAATTGAAGGCGGCATTCGAGCCGACGAAGGCAGTTATCCCGACGATGACGGCACAGCAATTCGGCCGGATCATCTATCTGTCCAGCACGGAGGGCAAAGATCCTACCCCTCAATATATCGCATTCGGTACGGCGAAGGGCGGGCTCGATACGTTTGCGCGATATATTGCACAAGAATTCGGCCCCTGCGGGATCTCGGCAAATGTCGTAGCTCCCGGCTTCGTTAGAGCCGATGAGACTCTTATGATCTCTGAGGAAGAGGCTCGCGTGATAGGCAGCTTCACACCACTGGGCCGGATTGCCGAGCCGGAAGATGTGGCGGGGGTTATCTCTTTTCTCGCCGGAGACGGCGCGCGATTCCTGACGGGAACATACACGCCCGTTACCGGCGGGCTTGTCATGGAGTGAGTCTCTCCACACTCGATCCCCTCATAATGATGCGACTGCCCCGCATGGGAGCCTTTTAAGGCTCCTTTTTTGTATTGTATGTGGCGGCAAATTCGCATGGCGAGGACATGTCCTTGAAGTAAGGGCATGTCTTTTTTTCAATAGATCTTAAGAAAATCTTTATTGTTTACTGACGTAAATGCTAATAAATTTTCGATAAGATAAGGCCAGTAATCGATAAAGTACATTAAGGAGTTGAAATGAACATATGCTGGCTAACACCTTTATAAAAACCAAGATCACCGATAGATGGCGCTTCCTCAAAAAATTTATTCAAAATCCCCACGACGTCGGGAGTATTGCCCCAAGCTCGAACAGATTGACGCAAAAAATGTTGGAGCCTGTGCCCTGGAATCATGTGCACACGTTAGTCGAATTGGGAGCGGGAACAGGGGTATTCACCCAAATGATTTATGACCTAGTTCGTCCGGATTGCCAAGTCGCCGTCTTTGAGAAGGAAGAGGAGATGAGGGATTTACTCAAGCGAGAGTTCGTCGGATTCCATATGTTCCCCAATGCGCTGGAGCTTAAAGACAGCTTGAGCAGCATCGGGGCGGGCCGAGTGGACTGTATCGTCTCGGGGCTGCCTTTCGCCAACTTTTCGCAAGCGGATCGGGAGAAGATCATCCGGCAAGTTCGCGAGACGTTAAGGGAAGACGGATTGTTCATTACATTCCAATATTCGCTGCAGATGAAAACCATGCTGCAGGCTGTCTTCGACGAGGTAAGCATCTCACTTGTTCCGTGGAACCTCCCTCCGGCCTTCGTCTATACATGCAAATAAATGCCATTAGCCTAAAAATTTCCTGATTTTCCTTTTGTTCATTATTAAATTAGAATTGGAGGAGACATCATGAGCATTGATTCCATACTCGATGGCATTCATCACTTCGGTTATTTCGCGCTCTTTTTCTCGCTATGGCTGGGTATAGTCGGGATGCCGATACCGGACGAAGTGGTTGTCATGACGGGGGGAATGGTCGGTTCGCTGCGCTTGCTGCAGACGGTTCCGGCTTATGTTATGACCTACCTGGGAGTAGTGTCCGGGTTATCATTAGGTTATATTTTAGGCAGGGTGATGGGACCGCACGTCGTCGAGCGTTTGCGCGAGAAGAAAAAAATCGCGCCCTACATTCAAAAATCCGATCGGTTGCTCGAGAAATACGGGTCGTTCGCGCTGGTGATCAGCTACTGTTTTCCGGTAGTTCGTCATGTTCTGCCTTACTTGGTGGGAGTCAATAAAATGCCGTTCCCTAAATACGCGATGATTTCCTACTCGACCGGACTGCTGTGGACGACGATTTATTTTATTATCGGTTATTATTTTGGAGGCAACATCGAGCGGATAGGAAATAATGTGTATAAATACGGGTATTATGGCCTGGCTGCAGCCGTTATTTTCATAATCAGTGCCGCCGTTATCAAAGCCATTCGTAAAAAGAAGAAGGTGTGTTCCGAATGAAGAACGAGAAAGGGGCCTCCGTACTAATCATTGACGATGAGCCGGAAATCCGCGACATTGTCCAGATTTTTCTCAAAAATGAAGGGTACGAGGTCATGGAAGCCGAAGATGGGGCCGCGGGTTTGGAGCTGCTTCGGAAGAAGGAGTTCGATCTGGTCATTTTGGACGTGATGATGCCGAGGCTCGACGGGATCAAGGCCTGCATTCAAATTCGGCAAACCCGGAATACCCCCATTATTATGCTCTCCGCCAAGAACGAAGACATGGACAAAATATTAGGCTTAACGAGCGGTGCGGACGATTATTTATCCAAGCCGTTTAATCCTCTGGAGCTTGTCGCCCGGGTCAAATCGCAGCTGCGGCGGGTCCGGATGAGCGAGACGCAGGATAAGCGGCAGCCACTAGAGCTTAGCATTGGAGATTTGGTCTTGAATATCCCCCGCCACCAGGTAACGGTCAAAGGCAAGGATATCTCTCTTACTCCGCTGGAGTTCGATATTCTGGAGCTGCTCGCCACTCACCGGGGGCATGTATTCAGCGTGGACAGAATTTACGAAACGATCTGGAAGGACCCCGCGTTGCAATCCGACAAAACGGTAATGGTGCATATCCGGAATCTTCGCGAAAAACTCAAGGACAATCCCCGGGAGCCCAAATATATCAAAACCGTCTGGGGAGTGGGCTATAAAATTGATTAGACTCAAAAGACCGGATTGGATCAAGAGTCTGCGGGTAAAGCTAATGCTGGCTTTCGGAGCGACCCTCGTGCTCACGACGATTTTGAGCCTGCTCTTCGACTATGTGACGCGGGAATCGCGTAAGGTCTACTTCACCAGTTTTGAAACAAGCAAACAGAACGTCAAACAGCACTTGAGCGACATGGAGCGGCAGATACCCGTGCTCTCCGGTCCGGAGGGGATCGATCCGCTGCTAAAGCGCGAGAGCGAAGCAAGCCGGCTGCGCATTCTGCTTTCCGATATGCAAGGGACTATCGTCTATCATTCCCCATCGGTTACAGAGGATAAGATCGATTTATACCAAATTATCTATGAGCAGAGGGAGACGGAGAATCAGCCCGAGTCCGGCACTATGTATACGGCGATTACACCCATCCAATATCAGGGTCAGAAGCTGTTTCTTGTCGTATCGGGTCCGCTCTTTGCAGAACGAGGTTATGTATATGAGAATCCTCCCCTGTACAGCTCGCTTGTGTTTCTGCTGTTATTCCTGCTGCTGTTTTATTTGCTCACCTACAGCAAAATGAAAGAAATCCGGACCATGAGCAGAGGAGTCCAGCAAATTGCCGAGGGCAAGCTATCCATACGACTGCCGGTCAAAAGCAAGGATGAACTCGGAACCCTCACCGCAAGCATCAACGAGATGGCGGGACAGCTAGAGGAGATGATCGCCAAAGAGCGGTTGGCCGAGCAAGCCAAGAGTGAGCTTATAACGAACATATCTCATGATTTGAGAACTCCTCTGACGAGTATTATCGGCTATTTAACCGTCCTGATCGAACATCCGGAGACAAGCGGCGTGCTGAAGAATTACGTTAATAATGCGCTGAACAAATCCAACCAGCTCAAAAAATTAATTGACGATTTATTCGAGTACACACGGCTGACAAACAATCAGGTGGCTCTGGACAAAAGCCGGGTCGATCTGGTCGGAATGCTGAATCAGATCATCATGGAATTCCTTCCGCTCGCTGAGCAGCATCAGATCAGAGTGAACAGTACGCTGCCCGATCGGAAAGTGGATGTATGTATCGACGCAGACAAAATCGTCCGGGCCATCGATAACTTGTTAACCAATGCGCTCAAATTCAGCGTAAAACCGGGCAGCATCGATATCGTAATGAATGCAGAGCACCCATGGGTCGTACTGTCTATCGCCAACACGGGTTTGGCCATTACGCCTGAGCAGGAAAAAAGGCTGTTCGACCGATTCTATAAAGCCGACGAATCGAGGAACGACCACCGGATGCCGCACGGGTCGGGTCTTGGCCTTTCGATTGCACAGAGCATCATGCAGCTGCATGAAGGAGATATCTGGCTGCGGCGAACCGGACCGTACTATGAATTTTTTATGCGGATTCCATTGCCGCCCGCTTCCGTTACAATGTAAACATGTTGCTCGGTGTCCGCCCGCGAAAAATGTGAAAGGAGCTGCCGCGGCACGCTCCTTCGTTGATGTTCTTATGGATTTTTATTTTCATGATCTGCACGACAGATTGACGATTCGGTGCCAAGGCACTTCGAAAAGTCGGCTTTGTCGCCTGTAATACGGATCACGCATTACCTCGGCTACTTCGGCAAATATTGATAAATAAAGCAAGGCGATGGTACAATTTATAATAATTTCACTTAATATAGGTGGCCTATGAGAAAAAAATTACAAGTCTACATATCGTCTACTTTCAACGATCTTATTGAGGAAAGACATACCGCTGTTGAAGCCGTACTTCAAGCCGGTCATATCCCTGCTGGAATCGAGCAATTTTTCAAGGAAAGTCCAATGAAAATTAGGAAGAGATGGATCGACGAGTCCGATGTATATATCCTGATTCTCGGAGGATTCTATGGTTTAACTCTTCCTGATGAATCTAAGAGCTATACACATTGGGAATATGAGTATGCCGGAGAAGCGGGCAAACCTAGATTTGCTTTTGTTGTCACAGATGAAGCATTAAGACAAAAGCCATACGACTTCGCAGCAATTGAATACTATCAGAAGTTCCAAGAATTTAGGCAATCCGTATTCGAAACAGTACCTACATTTTATGTTGAAGATGTACGGCACATTAAAATGGTACTTCGTGATCAATTGCGGGAGTATGCAGCAAGAGACGATTTGTATGGCTGGATTTCCGGCAAGGATGCCTCAGACGTACAAAATTTATTGGAAGAGAATGCAAGTTTATTGAGAGAGAATGCTAAATTAAATGCCGAGTTAGAGAAAAACAAAAAAGCAAATCAATGATTTTTCGCCGTCGAAGAGGTTCATGACATTCTGCAATTTCTTTTCGGTTCATTTTTGCCCCTTCTTGCATCCGTACCGATTCCGCCTGAAGTTAATCGCGCAATAATTCGTCCCGCACATCGGTTAGCACGAATCCAAGCAGATTCCTGCCTCTCCATTTGATGGGGTTCTCCGCGTCCGGGTTGGACTGGCCCATGCCAATTCCCCAGATGCGGTCCCGCGGGCTCGCCTCGACGAGAATACGGTTTTTCGTCGACTTGAGGTATCCGCCAAGATCCGGATTTTGCGTAAACTTGGCCAGACTGCCTCTTCTAACGATGCCATAGCATTCTTGGTCCCATACGTCCTTGTCGAAGTTTCTAACCGCGCGCCCATAAGCTTTCATCTCCTTGGGATGATGGGCCTTGAGGATCGCATCCAGCATTTCGTCATCACCGAACAGCCTTGCTTTCTCAGCCATCATAAACTGCTCCGTGCAGGAATACGCAGTCCCCTCTACCACAAACGGGCTCTTCCACCATTGGCTAAAACAACTTTTGTCGACGCTGCCGTCCTTTGACGGTGTATGGCCCCAGAAGAACACAAATTTGAATTTGTTTCCCTCGTTATAAGCCTTCCTTAACTCTTCGATCGTGTATATCATCTCTAATCCTCCAATCTTCTTCGATATAAGCGGGAAGGGCGATGTCCCGCATTTTCAGTGTAGTGGTCGGTCTCTACCACAAGATCGGCCACTTTACGCCGAAAGGCAGCTTTCAACAGCTCTTTGTCTAAAATAACCTCGTAGACCTGCTGCAGCTCCGTCAGCGTAAACAAGGACGGCATCAAATGCAGGGCAATATCCGTATAATTCACTTTTCCCCTTAGTCGCTCGAAGGCACAGGCAATAATTTTCGCATGATCGAAAGCCAGTCCATTATTCGATACGATGGAGTATACGGTAGACGCCGAGGTAGGCTTTACCGTCACTGTCCGATCCACAACGGCCGTAAGCTCCTCCTCTTCACTGCTAAGCTTGAGCTCATATTCATACGTCTTTACATACCCGTTCTCGAGCAGTTCTTTCCGTTCCCGCAGCAGCCGGTAGGTTACCTTGAACCAGGTAGCCTCGGCAGCGTCATCCCCTGCCTTCAACTGTACCTGATCGCTGTCGATCAGAGCCATATAGCTGCAGCTCATCACCCAAGTTCGGGGATCACGCCCAATATCGCTGAATGTGTACAACTGCTCCAGATAGACATCATCCACGCCGGTCTCTTCGCGCAGTTCCCTCGTTGCTGCCTGCTCCGTCGTCTCGCCTAACCGGACGAAGCCGCCCGGAAGCGCCCATTTGCCTATGTACGGATGCCCTCCCCGTCGGATAAGCAAGACGCGCAGCTCCTTCTCCGGAAGCTTGCGGTAGCTGGCCGCCTCCGTGTTCGTGACGGTGAAGATGACCATATCTGCAGCCACCGAGGGCCGCTCGAAATCCTCCACCCGATACTGTTCCAAAAACTCGCGTTCCGTAAGGCCATCGCGATCCAACAAACCCAATGTACTCGCCTCCTTCTTTGCTCTATGTTATTTCATTGCCGTTCAGATATTTGATCGGTCCAATAATCGCTCGCATATTCTTAGTATCATTTTGATAATAATAATCTGTTAGTAACAAAAATATCAAAAAATCAAAGGAGATGCAAGTCAAACGTGAAAAATAAACATCTTTGGAGGGTTGTTCTGCACGGCACGGGGCTAATAAAAAAGAGTTACTCCCCCAAACCATGTTCCTCCATTCACTCACGCCCACGGCTAGCAAAATCAACACCCAAAAAATAATAATATTGTTCCATTTACAATAGTGTGTGTCATACAGTATAATATTTTCCAGGAGCTGATCATATGGCGGATGTAAATGAAACGATAATGGGGTTATTAAGTGAGCTGCGACGGGGCACGATTGTCATTGGCGTGCTCAGTCAATTATCCGAACCGCGGTATGGCTATTCTCTCGTACCCTTATTGGAGGAAAAAGGAATCGCTGTCGATCCCGGCACCTTGTACCCCCTGCTTCGCAGACTGGAGAAGCAAGAGCTGTTGGAGAGCAGATGGGATACGAATGAATCGCGCCCCCGTAAATACTATCTGCTCAGCCCGTTCGGGAAGAAAGTATATGCGGGTCTGTGCCAGGAGTGGCGCAAGCTAGTCGCCAGCATGGAAGGCATTTTGACTGATCTTGGAGGAGGAGAGCAGCATGGAAGTAATTGACCGTTATATTTATGCGGCGACGCAGCGTCTGCCTGAGCAGCAAAGAGAGGATATTAAACGGGAATTGCAAAGCCTCATTGAAGATATGCTGGAGGAGCGCATACCAACTGGCCAAGCATCTAAAGAGGATGTCGAAAGCGTGCTGCTTGAGCTGGGCCCTCCGAATGAGCTGGCCGCGAAGTATCGCGGGTACGAGCGTTACCTGATCGGTCCGATGCTGATCGACGCTTACTTGACTACGCTAAAGATTGTGTTGGCCTCGATTGTCATAGGACTAACCGCTGTTTTCATCATCGACACATTCCTTTCACATTCGGGGAAGCTAGACCCGGTTACAAGCTACCTGGGCTCCCTAGTTACGGGTGCTGCACAAGGATTCGCTTGGGTTACCGTTGTATTCGCTTGGATGGAGTATAGGCAGCGAATAAATATCGCCGGTAACGGCAGCAGGAATAAAGCGTGGAGGCCCTCCGATTTACCGCTGATTCCGGACGCAAAGTTGAAAATCAAAAGAATCAGGCCAATCTTAAGCATCTTTTTTACCATTGCGGTCATGGTGATTTGTCTCTATTTGACCGATCTGCTCGGGATCTGGAGGTACCACGATGGCGTGCTCGTGAGCGTTCCTTTTCTGGACAACGATGTATTCCGACGCTATTGGCCGCTTCTGTGGATCGTCGCCGCCTTTTCCATTACGAAGCAAATCGCCCGAATTATTGTGCGTTATAGATCGAGCAAGCTGCTGGCTTTCCATATCGTGATGACGATTATTACAACGATGCTTGTGTGCATCATGCTTTCGGATCAAACTCTATGGAATCCCCATTTCGTCCAGGATTTGACCGCCTCGAACCTTATGCCCGCCGAAGGAAATAACTTCAAAACCCTAGTGTCGACCTGGCCCAGGGTGAAAGAATGGCTCATAAACGCCATCGTGTTGTTTGCACTCCTCAATATCATAAGGGAGTCCCTTGCCTGGTACCGAACAAAATCATCGCCCTCTCCAATCACTCAAAAAAAGCCGCTTGTGTAGCGGCTCAGGCTGCTAGGAACCCTCCTCATTTTTCCGATTGCGGCCGGATAAGAAGGAGAACCGGCAAATTCTCGACAATCCGACTGACCTCAAGAGGTCATGAGAATGGCTTGTCGGGTTTCGTCTCCGATCGCGTTCAACACCTTCTGATTGTTCTTAAATTCGATGGCGATAGCAGCCGCCAGTTCTTGATCCACGGAGGTCCCCTCCTTTCGTTTTTGTTTAAACGTTTAATTCTTTTTACGGATCTAATGTACCACGATCTCGAACCAGGCGGCATTTCGGGAAAGAAAAAAGAACAGCCGTCTTTATGATACGCTTTCCCGCTGTTTGCAACGGCAAGTTTTAAAGACCATCCTGCAAAAGGATGGCCTTTAGAATCGTTCATCTATTTTAACTGCCTTGATTAAGAAAAACCGGAGGCGTTGCCTCCGGTCCTCTTCAGGTTGTACATATATCCGAGCGTAATATTGCCTCCCGCGAAATGAATATCGTCCGTTACCCGCGCTGGTTGTCCGGAGCGAGCTGCTTCTCCAAGAGCAGCTCCGC
>NZ_KE150412.1:2956489-3074356 GCF_000411255.1 Paenibacillus sp. HGH0039
TCCGATATCGGCGTGTGGATCCCGGCTCTAGCTGTGCTCGGCATCGGTCAAGGCTTCGTCGCCGCGCCGCTGACGAATATCGTTTTGGCGAAAATCCGCACAACGGATATCGGCTCCGCATCCGGCGTCATGACAACCAGCATACAGATCGCCTCTACGATCGGAATCGCCCTGATCGGCATCGTTTGGCTTAGCGCTCTTGAAGCACATACCGGCTCGGTATCCGCCTATCCCGACGCGTTTAACATTTGCCTAAATGTGCTGGCCGCCGTCACGGTGCTCATCCTGCCGCTGGCATTGATGCTGGCGGGGCGAAACGGAGCCCGTCGATCGCGAAAGAAATGAAGCCCTCCGCGCAACGAAGCCACTGAAGAACTTGCTTTATTTTGTCATCCGTCGCTAATGGAGATTCTACAAAAAAGACATCCGCTTTGAATTTCAGAGCGGATGTCCTTTTGTTTTTAGGCACATGTCTTGGGTGCAGACTGTTAGGAGTTTCATCAACTGTTGAGAAACTCCAGCTTGTAAATAAAATCTACTTTTTCCAGTACACTTCGACTTTCCTGCATGAATTTCACAGGCGTAATTTTTCCCTTGTTGATAAAGACACCCGTTTTACCCCTATTCACTCCGAATGCAGCTTCATAAAGTCGCGCAGCCCCCTTGCTTGGAGGGGAGAAGAAAAGATTACGAATCGGAATCATGTATAGGGGCATGCCCGAACTTCCGCTCATAGGGGTTTTATTGGGTCCCGGGCAAATACTCCTTATTTCGATCCCTTCCGCAGAAGCTGTCTGTGATACTGCTTGCGTCCAGAGAGAAAGAGCCAGCTTTGAAGTTGCATATCCACCCATTAATTTTTTGAATTTGGCCGGTTTCTCTAGCGTCTCTAGTTCAAACTGTTTCACCATTAGCAAAGCATTGGATGAAGTATTGACTATCGTTTTCATCACTCCTTTTAACAGTAGTTCTCTTAATTCCATAAAAATGATATAAGGAACTACCGCATGTACCTCGAATTGCATCTCCCGCCCCTGTTTGGAGTAGTTTATTTTCTCCGGCATAATACCTGCGTTATTAAAAATCACATCGATTCGTTCTTCGCTCGATTTGATCTCATTCAGTGCTGCTTTCAAACTTTTAAAATCGCTCAAATCGGCTTTATAGACTCGAAGATGGTTATTCTTTAGAGATTCTCGAACAAGAGAATCGTTACTTTGAAGATCAGATCGGATCAAAGCTATTACTTGTATTCCCTCCGAAAGCAACCGTTTTGTTAACTCGAACCCGATTCCGGATTTTGCACCGGTAATAAGGGCTACCTTATTTTGTAGTTTAGTATCCAAAGAGCAACACTCCATGTTTTTATTCAGCGTAAAATGTCTTTCCGAAACCTTCACCCTTTTTCAGTTTATTATTGATGAACTCCAAAATGATTTGCATCCCCTTGATTTGAACTTCGATTTTCTCCTTGTGGGTTTGCAGAAGATTATATAAATCAGGATCTAATTGAACGTCTCCCTCTTGTGATAAAGATAAAAATGGTTTCATCTCGTTTAGTGACATTCCCGTCTTCTTCATACACGTAATTAGAGACATGATGTCTTTATCCGTTGAACTATAGAACCGATGTCCATTATCCTTTCGTTTTGCTCGGGGCAGGAGTTGAATTTTCTCATAGTAGCGAATAGTATCTTCACTTAAGCCGCTTATCTTCGATATTTCTTTAATTGTGAAAGTGTCACTCACCTTATTAACAGCTCCCTACGTAGGATTAACTGTATTCTACAACTTGGAGTTAACTCCAAGTCAAGAATGATATTTCTGACAACAAAAAAACGGCATTTTTGCCGTTTGCGTTTGAGTTATATGAGGATTAGCGGAATCGAAATACACCTTTATGTATCACTGGAACCCTATTGAACTCGACATAATTAATTCCAAAAACTCTTCAAGAGAGTTGGCCACTTTATCAACTTCTTCGAATTCGGGCTCATATCCACGTACAATAGCACCTTTATCATTGGTTAAATCAATCGCATAGAAGGAATATCCGCCATCAACTGACATAACTATGGGCAAGTAATTATCCCACCACGCGGTTATTTCTGATTTCCAGATAGTATCATCCATGGCTGCTTCTAAACTGAGCAATTCATATTCATTCCATTTAAACGCACTATCCGAGCTATTATTGAACTCATTCTCACAAATAAACCAAGTCTCTTCATTTGGTGTCATACATTTTTCAACCACACTTAAAAAATCCAAATATTCATTTGGGATTTCTTTATATCTAGATAGAATGCTGCTATCTAAATTTAATTGAAACCCCGATTTTGGGGTTATATCCCAACCGTTTTCATTAGCCCAAATAATAAATTCGCCAATTTTTTTGTTCATATTCATCACCTTCTAAAATATTCCACACGCCCAACACATTCTCCTAGGTTTCCACAACATTATTTTTGCCGACACTGAAATAAGGCCCAATCTAAAACTATCTGTTATGCAAGGAGCTCGGCACATGACGTATGGAGAAATTCTATTTCGTACGGCAACGTCCTTCGTTGCTCTACTCGTTTTGACGCGTCTGCTCGGTAAAAAACAAGTCGGACATCTAACGTTTTTCAATTATGTAACAGGGATCACCTTCGGCTCCACCACTGCCGAGATTATCGTCAACAGACAAATCACGCTGCTGCAAGGAATATCCAGCTTGGTCTTATGGTCGCTCTTGACGTTCATCATCGCATTGACCGGATTGCGCTCCGTCAGAGCTCGTGAGATTCTCGACGGCCAGCCTACGATTCTCGTCAAAAAAGGAATGATTATGGAAAAGGCATTGGCTAAACAGCACCTCAACATCGACGATTTAATCATGCTGCTTCGGAACAAGGATGTCTTCTCACCCGAAGAAGTCGAATTTGCAATTCTGGAACCTGACGGTAAACTCAGTGTGTTGAGAAAAGAAGAACTACTGCCTGCTACAAAAAAAGATATAAAAGCAACCGTTACGCCTATTCAAAGAATCCCGACTGAACTTATCGTTGATGGCAAAATCGTAGAAAAAAATCTTATAAAAATGGATGTCTCCGCTGCCTGGCTCAACCAACAATTAAAGAAAGCCAGCATTCATTCTTTGGATCAAGTATTTTACGCAGAGCTCCAGTTGGACGGGACGCTATATATCGACAAATACCAGGATTCGATCCCATAAAAAGACCCGGTAGCGACTACTTGAGTTCAACCCAACCTTCAACAACTGATACGGTTCGCCGCGCTGTCTATAACGGCAAGTTTTCGGGCCATCCTTGGCGGGATGACCTTTTGTAATTTGGACTCGACTTGTCTCCTTCAAAATAAAAAAGAAGCCGCGATATACGCGGCATTAAATGAGATAAAGTTCTTGTCACCCGAGGCTGTAACAAGTCAGGTTTAAGAGATCCTGAACTCTTATTCGTTTATAAAATTAAAACGTGTTATATATATTTTCACATTCTTCCCCGGTCGGTTCATAGAAACAGTGCTTCTTCCATCGTCCTGCGAGCGGCTGATTATACCAAGTTGGCGGACAGGGTCCGGGATTTTCGAACGTTCCTGGACGGAAATACCACAGGGAGAATTTACCCGGCCAATTCCGCTCCCCATTCACAGCCCGTCGTGCCAGACGGCGTTCCCTGTCCCTTGCCTTTTGATAGTACAGACCATGTTGCAAGGCTTCGAACGCATGCGGCTGGTTGATCATTTGGGGAATTGTCCGGATTCCTTTAAAATCGGAGCAATTCGCTCTTACTCGGTTAATGCCAACATTTCCAACAAGGAGCATGCCCGTTTCGCCTTCGGTCTCAGCTTCGGCTCGAAGCAACCTTGCCAACATATTAATATCCTGGTCCCTGGCTTTTACGACTGCCATTGGATCACCTCTTTAGATTTCCTAGACTCATCATATTGTAGGCGAAGCGGATGTGTTACTCTGACAGACAATTTAATAAAATGAACAAGGCTATTTCACCTAATAGCCGCCTATTTCGCTTGGGTTAAGAATCAACCTTCGACAGGAAGGTCCGCCCAAACTCAACGATTACAGGTGTGATATAATAGGCTCTAACTGATGAATTTAGAGAATAGGTGTGTGGACCGATGGAAGTAAAGCCGGAACATCCAGCCAAAGCAAAAATACCGCTATACCTTACCGTATATAATGAACTTTTCAAAAAAATCATGAGTGGTGTGTTTCCCCCCAATAGTCAATTGCCTACTGAACCTGAACTTGCCAAAATGTTCGATGTAAGCAGAATGACGTTAAGACAAGCATTAGCTCTCTTGCAGGATGACGGGCTGGTAAAGAGTATTCACGGTAAAGGAAACTTTGTTACCCCATCTCGAATGGTGCAGAGAAATGATGGACTGGATAAAATCGGAAATCCTATTTATAAGTGCCATACAGAGGACATTGACCGTGTCGACATCCAGTTCAGACTGGACTTGGAGAGTGACTACACCAAAGAGGTCCTGAAAAGGAAAGCCACGGCTGTGGTGGCCGTTGAGCGTTGGTATATGAGTAAAGGACAGGCGGTGGCTTTCGGATTTACCTTTATGGCAATCGAGGCCGTAACCGAATTGAACCTGGACCTCCAAAATGAAGAGCAGTTGTTGGACATGCTTGAGAATAAGGTATACGAGTTGGCTAACTCGGCAACGGTGGAGGTCAAACATTCCACGGTGATGAATACCTCGTCTCAAAAATTTGAACTTAATGCCGGCGAGGGGTGTGACTTGCTGCTGGAAAGTCTATATGTAAATGAACAGTACCCTCTTGTATACAATAAATATTATATTCCTAAAGAATTTAGCCGGATTGTGATCAACGCTTCGAGGAAATAGGACGTAATCTAATTGCCGGGCAGTGGTTTCTCCATAAAGGAGAGACCACTGCCCTTTTTGCATAGGACCGCCTAAAGGGATAGAACATTAGAAATTTATCCAGAAAAAATTAGTTGATAAAGGAATGCGATGTATGTTACTTTATCCGTATACCAATTAGACAAATTATTATACAACTATACCAATTCGTAAAGAAAAGGAGATTTAAAATGAGTACATCCACTAAAGAAACGCCGCATATTCAACCTGGAGGAGCAGAGATCGCCGAGACGATTCTATTGCCGGGCGATCCCTTAAGAGCGAAGTTTATTGCGGAGAACTTTTTGGAGAATGTCGTCCAGTTCAATGAAGTCCGCGGTATGCTGGGCTACACGGGAACTTTCAAGGGTAGAAAAATATCCGTGATGGGAACCGGAATGGGAACTCCAAGCATGAGTCTGTATTCGTGGGAGCTGATTCATGTATTCGGTGTTAAGAATCTCATTCGAATCGGTTCCGCAGGGGCGATTCAAGATCATTTGAACCTGTATGACATTGTTTTCGCAATGGGTTCTGCAACCGATTCCAATTATGGACACCAGTACAATCTCCCAGGTCACTATTCGATTACGGCCTCATTCGAGCTGTTGGAAAAAGCCAAGAAAATAGCGGATGCGCAGGGGCAGAAGGTTCATGTAGGCAATGTGCTCTCCAGTGACATCTTCTATAATGCGGATCCAACGGCGCTGAAGAAATGGAGTGAAATGGGCATTCTATGCGCCGAGATGGAATCGGCCGGCCTGTATATGAACGCGGCCCATGCGGGCGTTAACGCACTGTGTATCTTGACGATCAGCGATCATATTTTCAGACATGAATCCACGACCCCTGAAGAAAGACAGACAGCTTTCACTAAAATGATGGAAATTGCACTGGAACTTGCTTAATCATTTGATTCCAAGAAGGGGATGTGGCTAATGGCTGCAATAACTGAACAAACACCGCAAACTGCCCCATCCTTTCAGGCGAAAAGGGCAGTGCCTGTGATTCTGCTCTTTTTCGTTTTTGCCTTGATCGTCGACAACTCATTCAAGTTGGTTTCGGTAGCTATAGCCGAAGATCTGGGAATCTCGGCAGCTGCGGTTAGCTGGCAAGCCTCATTAGCGGGACTTGTGATTGGAATTGGCGCTGTCATCTATGCCTCTTTGGCCGACACGATCAGTATCAGAAAGCTGCTGAGTGCAGGGATTATCTTAATCTGCATCGGTTCTGTTATCGGTTTTATTTTTCAACACTCTTATCTGCTCGTTATTATCGCTCGTATGATCCAGACAGCAGGCCTGGCCGCGGCTGAAACTTTATATGTGATCTATGTAACGAAACACCTGCCCAAAGAGGAGCAGAAAAAGTTCCTGGGACTCAGCACAAGCAGCTATTCGCTTTCTCTTGTTATCGGTTCCATTACGGGGGGTTACGTGTCCACCTATTTAAATTGGTCCACGTTATTCTTAATCCCGCTGCTGTCCTTAATCCTGCTTCCCTTCATTCTTAAATATTTGCCGAAGGAACAATCCCGGAAGAGTCATGTTGATTTTATCGGACTGCTTCTAATATCCGCCATTACTACTTCCGTCATGATGTATTTAACGGATTTCAACTGGATCTTTATTGTGATCTTCATAGCTGCAGCAGGACTATTTCTTGGCTATATCAGCAAGAGTAAGAAGTCGTTCATCGGGATTTCCTTTTTCCAAAATAAACGGTTTGCAGCGGTTCTTGCCATCGCTTTTGTGATTTATTCCGTTCAACTGGGCTACATCTTTATTTTCCCATTCCTGCTTCAGAAAATGTATAATCTTCAGCTCGACACGATCTCACTACTGCTGATACCAGGTTATGTAACCGCGATACTGATTGGATCGCTGTCAGGAAAAATAGCAAAAGTATTGACCAATAAGCAAGCGGTTTCCATAGCTATGATCATTATCGTGTGCAGCCTGGCTTTGCCCGGCCTTATTGGAGGCTCGGTTATCGTATACGTTCTCTCCATGCTGCTGTTCTCGGGGTCATTCGCATTCATGTACGCACCTATGCTTGATTCATGTATACGCTCCATTCCTGTAGAAAGATCAGGAACAGCCATTGGATTCTACAACTTGGTGTTGAACGTGGCCGTTTCTATAGGCATCACCTATACCGCGTCTCTAATGGATGTAGTTTCTTTTGGAACGGTGTTATGGATCCTGGCTATAATTACCTTGTTCGCTCTATTGATGTACGTGTTGCTTGTAGGGCGACTCACTGAGTCCAAATAAGTAAAGATACCTTTAGCTTAAAACGCCAAAATACCTCCTCTTTGGGGGTGTTTTGGCGTTTTAACTATCTCCTGCGCTCTTGAAGCCGTTCTCCTTGAAAGTTCTCCTTGAAGAAACTTTGTAGTTGTTCTTATATACACCGAATCTTTCGTAGTCATTTATGGTACGGTTCAGCTTAACGGGGTCATCAGCGAAAAATACGAGAGCAGCTGGTGATGGCCAGCTCCCTGATGAGGGATAGCTGCCTTCATTATGAAAAGGTAGGAGCAGGGAATTCATCAATTCTCATACGAAGTAAACTATATGGTTTTTCCCGCAGGTCTCTTCCATAATGGAATCTCGCCTGCCGATGTAATTGATTCACAATGACATATAAGTATTGATCGGGGCCAATCGAAAAAGTATCCGGCCATAAAATTCTGGGGTCATGTGCGATGGTTTCCATTGCGCCATCCGGCAATATCTTCCGGATACTGTTGTTTTCATAGTCTCCCGCATAAACGGTTCCTTTTGCGCCGGTGATCATTCCATCAGACGCACCTTTTTCCCCCCAATACTGCACATATTGGGATAAATCCATGTCCTGTATCCTTCTGTCTCTTAGGGCTTCTGTTGAGATCGAGAACAGCTGACGGCTGGTTAGCGGAGCATAAAATAAAACCTTTCCATCAGGAGAAATCGCTAAACTATCGGAAGCCAATCTAAATGGGAAAGTCGAGCCGTCCGGGTTTCGATTCATCAAAATTTGACCTTCTACTTTCGGTAAAAAATAAGGATCAGGTGAAGTTGATAGGGCCCCATTTAACCGTCTAAACGCGTTCCCATTTTCTAAATCTACGACGATAATAGCCCCTGGCCCTTTGGAAGAAGAATCCGTTATATATGCATAGCCTGCACTTCCAATCCGAAAGTCCAAACGGACATCATTCAGATAAGTGGTTGGCAAGACAACATCTTCCGTAAAGGTATATACCCTCTTTATTGTATTCGTGCTTAAATCAACAGCAACTAATTTTGCTCCCCCTTGAATAGGTTCAGAAAAGTTTGGTGCTCCTGTATCCAGTACCCAAAGTGTTCCTCTTCCATCCGCAACGATACTTTGGACACTGACGAAAGACATCGTAATATGTCCCGTATTAACCACATTGGCTTCTAAACTGGGATAAGGCTGCAATTCACCCGCAACAATTTCCGCCACAGTAAACTGAACGTCGTCTCCCCATTTCGGAAAGCAAACAAAAATACGACCGGTTTCGGAAACGCTGACACCTGTAGGCATAGCCTCATAAAAAGCATGCACCAGTTCAAACTGCCCAAAATATTTTTCTATAGGTAATATAGGTGGCATGATATCCTCCTCATCAAATCCGAATGGATATCACCTATATATGATCAAATTTTTTTGTAGTGCCTAGTTCTCGATAAATTTCTCTCTTCATGGATGCCGTGGATTTCAACTTCCCAGGGACGATTGGCAGTTATACTCTCATCGGAATGATGATCGGTTCGTTTTCCGATTACTTATGATAAGTTCAGCTTAACGGGTCTATCGGCGAAAAATGATAGGCTGAGAAAAAAACCATTGGTGACATAAAAGTCGGCAATGGTTGTAGTTCAGCGTACCTGTTCACTTGTCGATCAAACTACTGTCCGGTTATCGTATAGACGTTAGAGGAGCCTACCGGCGCCGCATTGAAATAAGCGTTATTCTGAACGGCTCCGGGGAACTTAACCCCGTATGTAATCCCGCCTCCGCCATCCTTGACACCTGTAATTTCAACCACACTCGGAATCGGAATATCAAGGAACACCGGGTTATGCATAATATTTATGTTCGCTTGAAGGATATTGCCGTCCACCTTCACTGTAACGACATCGCCGTCTTCCGCGGCGAAATCCCAGATCAGCATGCGGCTTGTCGTCGTATTTTTCTTCATCTCAATCTCGAAGTCCCTGGCCTCGAGTCCCGCCGAATCATCTGCCGCGGCTAGCTGGATACCCGCCTTCATCCCTTTACCGATTCCATTCGACTGAACATCTTTTATACTGCCGGTTGAACCTTGGAAATACATGCCCATCCCAAACGTGATCAACGCCGTAATTCCGATCCAAAATCGGTGTTTATTGCTTATTTTTCCGTTAGATGATGACTTGCGATTGACGGATGACCCTGTAACTTCCAATGGAACATCATCATCTTCCCTTTGTCGAGGCTCATATTGATTTGGAGCGTATGACTTCGGCTTTTGCTCGTTTTGTTCGTGATTTGCCAATTTCCTTCTCCTCACTATTCCATATATCGATTTGTCTGCCGATCAATCGGATACTTCCAGTACAGCAGCGACATGCATAATCGGATAGCCACAATCGCAAGCAGCATAAGCGTAATGGCCCATCCTTTGGAATAAAGTCCTTCGTCAGCCCATTTGTTAAGAATCATGACTCCTATCGATAGAGTGAAACTGGTATAGATGAGCATTTGCAGGAAAGGAAGCAATATCGTTATTTTACGATAGGGGATTCCTAAAAATTGACTTCTCATGGCCAAGTAAATAAAGAAAGCCAAAAGGCTTATTACGATCACACCGCCGCTTGCGACCGGAACCTCGTTAATCAGAAGATTCCTTATGTCACCGTATATCATGAAAGGCATAAAAAGCGTAACGATAATGACCCCGAGCATGAAGGAATGATAAAAAACAATGGCGAGCAGCCATTTTAGGACTTTCATTACATCACCCCCGTCTTTCCTTGAAGTCTTCAGGCATCAAAGCGGATAATTCCTCGGCCGTGGCGTCGGCTTTCTTGCTCATACGCAAGGCATGGTCTCGAATCGCTTTCTCTACCAAATTTCGAACGAGCCGTCCATTGCCTGCGGTCCTATCTCCTTCATAGGTCTCCAAAATGGAGAGCAGCGTAGCTTCGGCCTCCCGGACGATCACATATCCTTGCGCCTTTACCAGCAAACGCGCAATTTGCAGCATTTCCTCGGCTGTATAATCGGGGAATGTAATCATATTGGGAAACCTGGAGCGGAGTCCCGCATTGCGGTTCAAGAAGCGCTCCATATCTTCGTCGTAGCCGGCCAATATAACGATGAGTCTGTCCCGGTAATCGTCCATGGCTTTGACGAGCGTATCGATCGCTTCCTGTCCGAATTGATCCCCTTCCGCCAAGGCATAAGCCTCATCCACAAACAAGATCCCGCCAAGAGCGCGTTCGATAACCTCTTTCGTCTTGAGCGCGGTTTGCCCCACATAACCGGCAACCAGGCCGGACCGATCGGTTTCTACCAGCGTGTCGGCCTTAATCACGCCCAGTTCTTTAAATCGTTGGGCCAAAATACGGGCAATGGTCGTTTTGCCGGTTCCTGGGTTTCCTTTAAATACCATATGAAGAGCTTGGGCGGAAGCCTTGGGCAGCCCCATCTCTTGACGGCGCTTGGCCACCTCAATTTGAGCCGATAGGCTTTTCACAAATTCCTTAACAGAGGACAGACCGACAACCGCATCGAGCGCTCCAAGCGCATTCGCCCGCTTCCCCGCAAGGTCTACATGTGCCGACAGTCCAAAATCCTCCACAGTCAGCTCATTTAACTGATCCGCCGCAATATCGGGGTGATCGGCCAATCGCTCCGCTTGCTTGCGTATCGCCTCCTCCAGCGTATTGCGGACGAGTCGTCCGTTGCCTCCGTCCTTTCTGCCCGGGATTTGCTTCTCGTTAAAATAGGATTCGAGCAAACCTGACACATCCGGAGCTAAAGCAAAACCGCGCGCCTTCACCATAATAGAGGCGATTTGCTGCATTTCCTCTGCCGTGTAATCGGGGAATTCGATCTGCAGCGGGAAGCGCGAGGACAGACCCGGATTGACTTGAACAAACCGCTGCATATCCTCTGTGTATCCCGCCAAAATGACAACCAGATTGTCTTTATGAAGCTCGATAAGACGAACCAGTGAATCGATCGCTTCCTTACCGAAGCCCCCGCCCTGCACGCCATCCTGCGCAAGCGCATAGGCTTCGTCGATGAAGAGCACGCCGCCAAGAGCAGATTCGACAACCAGCTTGGTCTTGTTGGCCGTCTGGCCGACATACTCCGCTACCAGATCGGATCGGTCCACCTCAACGAGATGTCCTTTTTTCAAATAGCCCATGGACCGGAGCATCCCTGCCACCAGCCGCGCCATCGTCGTCTTGCCCGTGCCGGGATTGCCCGAAAAAATCATGTTGAGAGTCTGTCCGGTATCGACGTGAATCCCGGCTTCCTTCCGCCTTCGATCAACGATAAGCTGTTTCTCTAACGTTCGGACGAATAGTTTGACTTTCTCCAATCCGACAATTCCGGCGAGCTCATTCTCGATATTAAATGCTTCTTTCTCTCCGATCCCGAAGTCTGCCCCCGTCAATAATTGCAAGTCTGTATCTGAAGTTGCCCCTGACATCAGCCCTCTAAGCCGAGTCGCTTGCTTGCGGACAGCCTCCTCGAACAAATTGCGGACAAGCCGGCCGTTGCCGCTGTCATTGCGGCCAGGGATTTGCTTTTGATCAAACAGCTCGATCAAACCCTCATAAGCATCCGTTTCTATCCGGAAACCATTCTTGTTCGCCATCTGAATCATAATGTCCAGCATATCTGCCGCTTTGTAATCCGGGAATTCCACGATGAAAGGAAATCTTGAACGCAAACCTGGATTCGATCGCAAAAAAGTCTCCATCTCCTGGGTATACCCTGCCAGCACAACAACCAGATGATCCCGATGATCCTCCATCGCCTTGACAATCGTGTCGATCGCTTCGATGCCGAACGTATCGTGATCGTGACGAGCGAGCGTATAGGCCTCGTCGATGAACAATACGCCTCCCAAGGCTTCATTGACTTGTGCCATCGTTTTGGGAGCGGTAGAGCCCACATATTGGCCTACAAGATCCTGTCTCGTCACTTCGATCAGTTGACCTTGCGGCAGCAATCCGAGCGCCTTCAGAATACGGCCGACTAAGCGGGCGACCGTCGTTTTGCCGGTTCCGGGATTCCCGGTGAACACCATGTGAAGCGACATCGCCACAGAGCCTTCGCCTTCCCTGGCCCTCAGCTTGTTAACCTGTACCGTCTCCATGAGCTCATAGACAAACTTTTTCACGGGTTCCAGACCCGTTAATGCATTTAATTCTTCCAGAACATCGTCAATCGACTCCTGACGAACGAAAGATAGTGCTTTGATCGGAATTTCAAGAGAATTCGACTCCACAAAAAAAGAATCGTTCTTGAAACGGATACGCACACTCTCATTGCCACGAATCTCATTGCGGGCCCGTAGACCGGACAATACAACAGTAAGCTCCTTATCAATCCAATGCTGCACTGCCTCGCCGAACGTTTTGTTTGCTGCGGCTATATCGGCCAACGCCTCATACGTGGAAGGATGGACGGTAATCTCTGTTTGCATATCCCTTGACAGATCGTCTATCGCTTTCCCCAGCAAGATCCCGGCGATCTGCCGCATCGTCTCCTGCTCTAATGGTGAAGATATTGCCGCCGCAAGGATGGTTTGCAAGATAGAGGCAGGGAGATGCCTTGCCAGCACGGACGGAACTTGGCCATATTCGCTTTCTCTCTCTGCATGTTCATCGATATAGAAGATGATGAAATAATCGGCGGCGCTTATGCGAACCCCTTCTTTGGTTCGGAAGCTGCCTTCCGCGGCGAGCTTAGCGACCAGGCCGATAATAGCCGGGTCAGCCCCTTTGACCCCCTGGAATAACACCGTGCCCTCGGAATGCCGGAAAGCCTCCGCCATATCACTAATAAAATTTCCTGATAGTTCATCCGCCTCATAACGCTGTAAATCAATTTCTGCAATATGTGGCCGGGAGGTTACCCGACGTGCATGCATCTCCCGAACCAGCCATTCCAAGGCTGTTTTTTTGCCCGTACCAGGAGCCCCGGCCAGTAAGATCACATTCCTTGGCTTATTACTCTGGCGCCCATTCATATATCCCTGCTTATATCCCGCAACCAAATCGTCTACGAAGAACGCCTGTCCGATCACTTGACTATTTACGTTCTTTTCCACTTCTCGGAACAGTTGATCCAATTGCTTGGGAGATAAAGCACTCTGCGCATCATTCCGGCCTTCTCCCTGCGACGTATATGCTGGGGTCTGAACAGGTCGGGAAGTCGGTGAAGAAATGTTCTGTCCCGCGGCGGCCTGCTCGGAATAGCTCGGACCTGCACTTCTGGCTCCCGATCCTGCATGATATTGTTGCGTCGGCTGCACTTGCCTCGTTGGAGCCGGAGGGTCTTCTTTTTTGGCGATAAATCCTTTTTCCCGAACCAATTCAACGAGTTGATACTCAGGAAAAAGAAATTTGAGCGCTTTCAACATACTGCTTCGGTTGATTCTCATATTTCCCGTTACCCCCTGCGACCTGCTGTTCTTTCTTTCTTTTTTTCCTATATTATACTATGGCTCCGTTACTTTTGCTTTCAAACTATGGAATGTGTATCCGCCTAAAAAATTATCTAGGGCTAGCCCTCTTCGATACGGAATGCATATTTTTAGCATGGGGAACAGATAGGTCCTTGCAAATGCTGTTCATTACTGACAATAAAGATTCAATCAATCTCCTATAACCATGTATGGTGCATACGGAAAAAAATCCTCAATCCAGACTGCTTGATTAGAAGAAGGATACGGGGGATGAACTCAATAGACACTATACAATTCAATCCAACTATTTTGTTGACAAAACACATAGGAATAATTTAAATTAAAACAAGGGTATCTTTTGTATTATATGTTAAATTATTACACCCGACTGGTTTAACCAGAGGCATGCTGATAAAAACCCGTTACCGTGGGTTAAAAGTATGCCTCTTTTAGCTTTGTAAAAATTTATTTTGGAGGGAGCATGTCAACTACTATGAATAGGCATTTACAGAAAAAGCGGAACGTTTTCCGAAAGCTTCATAAGCGGTTGCTTAAACTGGGGCTATGCGCGCTGGTTTTCGTGTCCTTTAGCTCCGTAACGGTGCAGGGTGCTCAAGCGGCTGCATCGGTGCTGGCAACCGCGGATCAACAGGCGCTGGATGTATGGAGCATTCAGATCAATCAGAACAACAATTACCCTTTGCTGAAGGCTCAAGCCAAGGCGGCGTACAAGCTCGCCTACGGCGGCTCATTGAGCACAGAAGCGGAGAGCCGTCTCGATAACGCAATCAACGAGCTCGCGTTCAGCGCAATTCAGAAAGCGGTCAACAACGATCCGTATTTCCCTAAAGTATACTGGTTAAACACTCCACCACGCAGTTGGCTTGGTCTAAACGTGCCGGGAGGACGGTATTCTTATGATAACCCGGACAATATTTACCGTACCATCCCGATTGACGGCTCGTCGAAGTACATCATTCATGGGAAACGTACTTTTCCGGGGCCGACCGATGTAACGTTCTCCCTGATCAGCAACCCCAATTCGCAACAGACCATCACCTTTCTGTCCGGCAAAGATCTGGTAGTGAATGCGGACGGGAGCTACGCCATCACCGTAGATAGCGATCCCGCTAACGGACGTGCCAACCATATACAGTCCACGAGCGCGGCCGTGCAGTTATTCGTCCGCAATAACCTTGGCAATTGGAATACCGAAACGCCCGATGCGCTTACGGTAGAGCGGCTGCCCGACGGCAGCCAGCGTACGCCCAAGAGTCAGCTTGCCATTGCTGCCGAAGCTTGGGCGAATCTGCAGGAATCCATCGTCGATTATGGCTATGGTGCTTTGGGCATAAAGACTCACACCAATCCGGTGAATACACTCTCCAGTCCGAGCGTATCATCCACATTAGGCACGCTGGTCACGCAGGCCAGTTCGTTCGGCCACTTCAAACTGGCGGATGACGAAGCGCTGGTCGCAAGGGTAACAACCGGGGGAGCAGGTTATGTAGTGTTTCCGGTTACAGATCCGTGGATGGTAACCGTAGACCCTATCCGTCATCAATCAAGTCTTAACAACGTTCAGGCAGCGCCGAATGCCAACGGCAGCTATACGTTTGTAGTATCGGTCAAAGACCCTGGCGTAGCCAACTGGATTGACCCTGTAGGGCTGCATGAGGGAACGATTATGGTTCGCTGGCAGAACCTGCCCGATAAACCGCCTGCAACAGGCGGGCCGTCCGTACAGACACAGGTCGTGAAGCTGGCTGACCTGAGCAGGGTTTTGCCGTCCGATACCCGCTACGTGACTTCGGAGCAGCGCAGCCGGCAGTTGGCCGACCGGGCAGCCGGTTACGCACTTCGCTGACAAAGGTCTCGTTTTCCACCATTATTTTGTGACTTTCGAAGTTCATCAATAAGACCACCACGCAGCGAACGTAAACTCTGAATTTCTTCGATGATTTCCCGCCGCCGTACTGCGGTCGTAATAGCTTTGCCATGTTCGGGGGCGAGCTTGCAATGGCGTCTTGCGACCGCCAGTAATTGAGCCGATGTCGCATCGTCAATGATCAGCCCGATCAGCGAACAACGATTAGCGGATGCGGCTTCATTGATAGGCGATACGATTTTTTCAGTTATTGCGATCATAAGTAAATTCCTCCCAGTCAACAAGTTTTGTTGATGTTAGCTTGGACTGGGAGATTTCGCAAGTCTTGTTTACAATGATTCATTTACCGAATTTGTTCTTTGAGCCAACCTGTCACATCTCATCTATTCTTTCAGCACCATCAATATTAGGCATTCGACATGTGACGACTAGACAGGGAGTACAAACCTTCACAGGAATGACATTTGCTCTTATGACTAGGGCGGCTAAGACAAGCCACTCTTTTTTCGATCTACTTAAGACATCTTGTATCTCAAATTGTCAAATTTTAATGTCAATAATGTGCTACGTTAATTGAGAGGTGCTAAGAATATGAACTGATTCTCGTCCTTAACAATGATTAGGTTGAGTACGTACGATGTCCTTATATAATCCGACGCAGCCTATAAAACGCATTGGTATATACAAGGAGGCTGTCAATTCCTAAGATGTTTATCCAAATTAGTTACTTTTTTTATGTCATGGTTAGTTATAACAGTGAGGTATGATTTGACGAACAGAAAATTCGTTTGTTACAATGTCCCCATCAAAAAGGAAAAGGATGAGGACGATGGTTCGTCGTTTGAAACGGCTTAAGAATGTTGCTAGCGCATCAAGCTTCTAAGTAAAAAAATGATCTATATTACTTAGAAGCGAGGGGTAAGAATGAAACAACATCGATTTAACCACTGGTCTGAAATTAAGTATCTAAAGGATATTGTTACCAACCCAATGATTGAAGTAGGGGAATATTCCTACTACTCTGGTTATTACGATAATCATGATTTTGAAGATGGGTGTGTTAGATACCTTTGGGGAGATGAAAAATCAAGAAAATTATTTAACCCCATCGAGAACTATGGTTGGCTTTTAGATAAATTGATAATAGGAAATTACGTATGCATTGCAAGTGGTGTAATTATTTTAATGGGTGGAAATCACAATCATCATCCTGAATGGATTACCGTGTATCCGTTTGTGGAGCAGATTGAAACCTCTTACGAACCAAAAGGAGATACGATCATCGAAAATGACTCCTGGATTGGCATGAATGCAATGATTATGCCCGGTGTGAAAATAGGTGAGGGTGCCATTGTTGCGGCAGGATCGGTTGTTGTAAAAGATGTCCCACCCTATACGATAGTAGGCGGCAACCCTGCCAAAGAGATAAAAAAACGGTTCTCAGACAAAGAAATCGAAAAGTTAAAGGAAATGCGTTGGTTCGATTGGGAACGTGAGAAAATTGAACAAGCCAGTCATATCTTCTCAAGTTCTTCTATTGATCAATTATATGACTTTTATCAAAGAGAAATAAAATCATAGGGTAAAAGAAAAAGAGGGGCTAATTGCCCCTCTCAGATTGCAGACAAATTCCCTGGTTTCCATCGAAACCGAGGGAATTTGTTTGTTTTTTCAGCTAACAAGAGCAGAATTTTAGTAAGGGCAGACCTGCCACCACCCAGCCTCCAGAGCCAGGCGGGTAACTTTTTGAGGTTCATGCAAGCGAAAACGAGCATCGCCTGCATCGAAACTTTACGCAGTCCCCGCAAAGTCGTCCATCGCATGCCATGCTTTCTTTCATATCTGCGAATACGCGCTCAATCGTTTCTTTACGCCGGGCGTAGCTTCTTGGCTTGATTAATCCGTACTTCATTCAAGTACTGGAGCGATACTTGACCCGTAGCCTCTTTGAACAGACGGGTTTTAAGATTCTCCGTGCTGTCTATAACGGCAAGTTTAAGTCCATTCTTATGGTATGGCCTTTTCTTTGCAGCCCGCAATGCGAAAGAGTTATAACACCGGCTCCAACCGTCAATAGTGTTATTATCGAGCCGTACGCCAGATCCCATAAATTGGAACAAGGAGTCCGCCCATTGCAAGCATACGTGGAAGTTATTTTTCGAACGATCGCCGCTTTTGTCCTCCTCATGATCACGTCGAGAATTCTCGGCAAGCAGACGATATCCAATATGACCTTCCATGACTTCGTGAGCGGCATCACGCTGGGCGCCATTGCGGCGAATTTGGCGTTTAACGATAAGCTCAACCACTGGCCCATCGTCGTATCGCTGCTGATGTTCTTCGTCATTTCTTTCCTCGTGTCCAAGATCGCGCTCAAAAACCAGGCATGGAACCGGTTGGTATCCGGCACTCCGACCGTCATCATCGAGAACGGCAAAATTCTCGAGGACAACATGCGAAAAATCCGCTACACGTTGGACTCCCTAGCCCAATCTTTGCGTGAAAAAGATATTTTCAATATAGCGGAAGTCGAGTACGCTTGCTTGGAGGATCACGGGAAGCTATCCGTCAAGAAGAAAAGCGATTATGAGTGGGTGACGCGCAAAGATCTGAAGCTACACGCCGCGGCCGTCCAGTCGTTCCCTGTCGAGCTGATTATGGACGGCATAATCATGGAAGACAATCTCGTCCACAACGGGCTGACCGTCCAATGGTTGGAGCAGGTGCTGCGGCAGCGGAACAAGTCCGTATCCGACGTGTTCTATGCCGTGAGAGGTACGCAAAATCAGTTGTATTTTGACTACTATCGGGACCACATTGACAAGCCTATCGATTAGCCCCGACCTCACCGCGCTCTCCCCTTGCTAGCCGAATGCCCCTATCAAAATTTTCGCCGTTACTTGTGATAAGGTTCCCCGGTTATTCTAATGCCCCCGATAAACCTGCTCGAGAAGCATCACCCGCATCATCTTATGCGGGGAAGTCACCCGCCCAAACGACAGCTTCTTGTCGGCGCGACATATGACCCTCATGAAGAAGCAGACGAAGACGCTGGACCGACATCGTCAGCCCTCTTTCTCTACAAAATGCCGCCCCACGGAGTAATATTCATCCTTATTCACGGCATCGTCCAGCCACTTCATCAGCTTCACCCCGTCCTGTTCGGCTTTGTAGAAATGATTTAATGGGGAGAGTGTATGTGGTGTCCTGCCCGTCTTCTCGTTAAGACCGTAATCAGTGATGTAATAATAGTAGCCTGGTAATACTTCAGTTAGCTCTCCGGCAGATTGCAGCATGCGGGCCGACCAGCGATGCACATATTCGCTATCGTCCGAAACGTCACCATTCAGATCCTTTTCAAAGTCGAACAGCAGCTCGTCATAAAGCGTATTGGACTGCAAAAGTACCGCGTTGTCCGGGAGCAGCTTGCGGTTCGCCGCGAATACGGACGAAATCAAATCGACCTGGACTTCATAACCAAAGGTTGCTGCAAAGTTGGCCTTCCATTCGTTATCGATAATATCCGGCCAGCGGTCGGCATTTAAGTAGGAGCTGTCCGAATATTGATAAATGCGGGCATCCGGGTAGCGTTTCGCAATCTCAGGCGCCCAGAAAGCAGCTCCGAATCCTCCGGCGCTTTCTCCCGCAATGAGGATCTTTTCCGGCGCAGCGAAATGGTTTGCAATCCATTCCAATGCTGCGCGCGTATTGGCTTGACCGTTGTAACGCATTGTAAACGGCTTGCCTTTGGCGTCCGTATATTCCTTGGATGCATTCCCGATATGCAAATCACCAGTAGAATAAGGGATATATACAATATTCCAATCCTTGAACGGATTGTCAGGGTTATTATTTTTCAACAGGCCGCCAAGCGTACTTACTTTAAAGAATGGAATGTTGGGAAAGTAATATTTGATCTCACCGTTCTTCACTACATTACTCAGACTGATCGGCTGCGCGGCAGTCACCGCATCCCAAGCCACACCGCCCCCAGAAAAGTAAATGATCAATTTATCTTCAGCAGTTGCTCCCTTATTGGCAAGTAAATAGTATTCTGAACTGTCGGCAGAAATTACTTGTGCATCCTGGTCAAACTTGATTTTATTCCAGACATAGCTCTCCGTAGCAGCCCATTTATCCGGTTCAGCAGGCTTTTCAAGTATGAAAAAATGAACATAACCTGCCAAAACACCCAAGATAATTATAATGCCGCCTATCGCAGTCAGAAGAATCTTGTTGATTCTTTTCACGATTTTCTTTTTTGCCACACAAAGACCGTCCTTCCTACCAAAATATATCCCCCAGATCAGAGCGTAAAGTGCTTACTGTTTTGGCTACTTGCATTTTTTAGGGGGAATTTTACAAACTTTATACCAGTAAACATTATTTTTCGCCGTCACTTATGATAAGGTTCTCCGCACTATCTATAACGGCGAGTTTTCCACATAACCCTAACGATGTTGTTCAGGTTGATGAAACCTTCGAAGTGCTCTTGATTTTTTTGACCGATCGCACTAAAATCAAACCGATATAGCTAAAATTAAATCGTGAGGATAAAAACCAAAATGAACAGCCAAAAAAAGTTGTCATTCATCGAAGAAGCAAGGCGAAACCAAATCATGACGTGCGCAATCGAGCTTATTTCCTCAAGAGGTTATGCACAAGCCTCTTTGGCACAAATCGCCAAAGAGGCTGGGATCAGCAAAGGGGTGATTTCCTACCATTTCTCCGGCAAAGACGATCTGATCGAACAGATTGTGTCCGACTTATACGAATCCGGCTCTACGTTCATGACACCTTATCTTGCGGCGCAGACGACAGCATTGGGTTGGATTAACACCTATATCGATAAGAATGTCATGTTCATGAAATCGCATCGGAAGCATGTTATTGCCGTAACGGAGATTATATTTCATGCAAGGGACGAGGAGGGAAAGCCTCGCCATTTCAGGAACATCGATACTGATGCGACAATCAATGTGCTTGTGAAGATGTTGCACAGGGGCACTATGGAAGGGGATTTCCGGGAATTTACCGATTTCTCCGCTCGTGTCTTGGCGGCCACGATCCGATCGGCCATCGATGGACTCAGCTTTCAGTTAGCAGCGAGTCTTGATCTTGACCTGGACGCTTATGCTAAAGAGCTCGTTACTATATTTCAAATGGCTGCACGCAAGGTTTGAACAGCTTTACCCATCACCATTAAGCAAAGGAGTTGGTGAGGTTGAATAAAACATTTGTGGTCGGTATCATCTTGATCCTGATCGGGATTGCGTGGGGTCTGCTATTGGACGGGATCGGAATGCGCGAATGGTTATTGTTGCTGTCAGGAATCGTCCTAGGGATTATTGCGGGTCTCGTTCAACGCTGGGCAGTCGTCAGACAAAGACTCGGGCTCATCACACCGGACAAGAAGAGACTATGGATTATCGGCGTCATCGTTGTGCTTGTCATTGTAAAAGTTGCCATAAACGTCTTCATCCCGTCTTATCTTGCCACGAGTAATAGCGGCATCTACCTGTCCATCGTCTACGCCATTGGGGGCCTCCTCCTCGGTCATGCATTGTATCTCAGATTCAAACCCATGCCTCAGCCAGCAAAGCTAAGGGATAATCGAATGTGATTCGCATTTCCTTAGCGCGTAGCCTACACACATATCAACCCCATACGCCATACGCCGCAAGGAATTCCGCAATTGGGTGACTGAGCGCCTGTTCGGCAAGCTCCAACTCCATAATGATGCCTTTTACGCGATGTATCAACGGATAATTGCGTTGTTCATAGGTGCCTCTGCCCCGTTCGGTTAAAGTGGACGATGCCAAGTTTCGCGAGTTTCTGGCCCAATTCAGAGTTATCAATCCGATTGATCCCAAGCGAGCGGACTTGCGCGGACGGAGCGATATTTTGAAAAAATGGGAAGAAGAATTGAAGAAAGAAGCGCCTTACTCCTACAAAGATATTACAGCTGCTGTTATTTCGGTCTCAGGACCGCCAGTGTTTATAACGCTTTTAGGCTCCACCAGCATGAGATGGCATTCTTTTTCGGCGGAAGGCTTCATCTCTATTCCTTTCGGGACAATATACATCTCGCCCTTGGAAATTTTCACTTGGCCATCACGAAAATCAAGGGTCATCTCCCCTTCGAGTGCGATAAATACCTTATCGGTATCTTGATGAACGTGCCATTCGTAATCCCCGGCAATCTTAATAAGCTTAAATTGATAATCATTCATTTCACCAATGACTTTCAGAGACCAATAGTCGTTGAATTTGGATAGCTTCTCATTCAGATTAATAGCTTGGCAATGGATATTAACCCCTCCTTATTTCTTTAATTCTAAATATACCCTTACAGTAAACAGGCCTGTAGTCTGTTGCATATGAAATTTCTCCAACATAATATCTTCATTGATTTGACACTATTATAGTAAAGTAATTTTTAAATTAGAATGGATGCTTGCTGAAATCAGCATGGATTATTGATGAACTTCTCTCGATATTCAGTGGGAGAAATACCAAATTGTTTCTTGAACACTCTACTAAAATAAAAGGGGTCGGCAATTCCAACAGCTTGCGCAATTTGTTGTACAGGCGCATCACTTGTAAATAACATTCTTTGCGCCATGTTTATACGATAGTTTACTAAATACTCTGCTGGTCCCATACCTGCATGTGTTCTAAATACATAAGAAAGCCGATTTCGATTAACGTTATTTTGTTCTGCAAGCGATGCTATTGTAAGGCTTTGATAATAGTATTCTTGAATGTAATTAGATACCCGTTCGAATAATGTATGCGTTCCACAACTATTTTGCCTATTATCGACACATAATAAAGCTTCATTCAGTACATCGCGAAATAACATCTCGGTCTGAAACTTCGAAATGCCTCCACGCTGATTATAAACATGCCAAAGACGCATAATTAGCTCAAGAAGTCGAGGAGATTGCCCTGTTAATAATTCAAAATGCTGATGCAAAAAGCTTGACTCTTTTAGTTCTGAGTTACATATCCGGTATAAAACAAGGATGTATTCCCAGTCAGTTTTACCAAACACTTTTTGGGATAGTTTCATTTTTGCACCCCCATGTACAACTTTCCCTGGCGAAAAGATATAGGGGGTTCCATTAAATTGAAATTGTATTTTCCCTGTAAGAGGAAACACAAATCCAGGAAAAGAATCTGTATAGTCAGCGTGAGGCACACCTGGATTTCTAGCATATCGATATACTCCTTGTACTTGAAAAGGAATGTGTGCCAGATGCTCTGCTAACTGATTAACGTCGATTTTCACATTGCATCCCTCGTTTTCAATGGTTATTGACCGATAATCCTAAGATCATTCTTTGTACACCCTGTGCAGCTCTTGACCACAAGCAGATCCTTCCTTCCATGTATAAGCATCCAGTAAAATACAATCATAGCGTTCAAGGATGGACCCATTGGCATCAAGCACCGATTTTAAGGTCCGTTTCCCACCGCGTAATGCTTGCCATACAGAAAGGTGGACATGAGAACTCTCGTCTACTTTTAGGTTATTGATAATGATTTTCATTGTCAACCTCTATGAACAATAGGTCTCAACCATCCATCCCGAGATTGCACCCGCTCCGGTTTCATTCACTAGCAGCATCCCGAGGAGAAACCGCGCGAATTTCAGGCGGATTCGGCTGATTGACAGCATATTCGGCCAAAAGCTTCCCCATCTTCTTCTTTAGCGTAGAAAAGGCAGCCGATCATTATTCATCATGATCGACTGCCTTTAAATTAAGCTGATTATCCATGTCCTTCAGACACCGCGTGATGTCGTACATGCTGCGCGAGCAGACGTTGCGTCCAGACCTCATACGAGTAGCCCAGTTCTTTTGGTTTTTGGTAAGCTAGCGAAATGACCCCAACTTTAGCTTCAGGCGTTATAATGGCGGGTCTGTCCGAAGCTTGCTCTTCCCCGAAAACGGCCTTGTTCCCGAGTGCTAACGCCTTGTCTACGCAACGGTTGATTTTGGGGACGATTGTACCAAGCAGTTCAGCAATTTACAGAGAGTACACAATATTTCACTTTAATATAGTTATCATTATTGAAGGGTGGGGCAACTAGAACGAATCTGCGGATTGTTGATGGAATAGAGATATTCCCGTTGTTCGATCAACCATACTCTGGGCAGCTACCGACTCGCCGTTTCGATGATCCAGTCGGTCAATTCCATCGTTTTCTGCTTAGCCCCGTTTTCATGCGATCAATGACCGTATACATTTGCGCCGCAAGGAATTCCAAAAAAAGTTGTCGACTTGGGGGTATTTACAGTGGACAACCTTATAGTGGTAAAATATAGATATGAGATATTGGGGGTGAAGGTGTGTATGGCTGAGTACAAAGATAATAGGAAGTTGAACTTTCTATTACAGCACCTAGAATATCATAACACCTACAAAAAAACGTTCAATAATGAGGAAGAAAAAGGGAAGAAACTCCTCCATTTTATAGTTGATCGTCCCGGCCGCGTCGCGGGCAATCCCCCTCCGCCGCTCAGGGTGCGGGTATCTTCCTCGGGAGGGCGATGCCAATGAGGGATGCTGCGGAGGGTCAGCAGAAGCACGGGCAGCAAGAACATATCGAGACGTTGCCGCTGTTCTCCACCACGGATAAGAACGGACGGATGACTATGCTCCGGCCGGGACGTCGCGTCGGACGCGCGGCTCCGCTGATGCCGTGGCTGCTTACAGCCGCTGCACTGTGGGCGCTGACAGGCTCCGTGCCGTTCGGCGCACTGCTCGGCATGGCGCCGACACCGGCGATTAGCATGCTCCTCGGTCATCCGGTCACAGTGGGCGTCGCCGTTTTGCTGCTGTTCGTCGCGATCGGTACGACCGGTGCAGTGTACTCGCTATCGAATGAGCAGTTCGGACAGACCAGGGTGGCCGGGCTGTTCGCGACGCTATCCAGAGCAGGAGGACTCGCAGCAGTCGCGGGAGTCCTCCTGCTCTGGACGCTGACAAGCGACCAGTCGCGACCCTTTGACCTCGAGGCCATAGCGACATCGCCGACGATCCCGCTAGAGCTCGGCGCCGTCGTCGGAGCTAGCTTCGCCCTCTGGGCCGCCATCGCGCTCCTGCGGTTGCCCGGCTCTATCGCCCACGCTCGGCGGCGTCAGGCGGACATCGAGCGACTCCGCGTGGAGGGTTCGTCATGCACCGGGACGTTGACCGCCGTGCATTTTACTAACCGTTGGCTCTTTAATTTCCCGATGTTCACGGTTGAGGTAAATTATATCGTTGACGGTGCTCCTCGTGTCGTTTCAGCACACATGCGCACCAGCGTCGACCGCGTTCCCGTCGTCGGGTCGCGAATGATCGTGCTGATCGATGATCGCGGAACCACCCACGTGGAGCTGGACCTGGCGAGTGGAACGTCATTCGAGCCGGACGTGGGTAAGTACACCCCGTCGGACGGTTGATTTTGCGACCCTAATGCAACATGGTTATAAGGAGTTCAAGTCAATACGGAGCTAAAGCTTCGCTTCACCATTTTTAACGCAGGACAAATTGGGCGCTCACTCGGTATTCCTATGCGCAGCAAGTAGAAAGAAAGGTATTGGAACATCATCCGTACTATAACATGGAAAATAGTGGGTTATTTCTAGTCAGTAGAAACTAAAAAACCTCTGAAACTCAAGGTCTCAGAGGTTCTGTAAAATCCTTTATATCACACGCATATAACATTCCCAAGCGTCCCACCAAGGAGATTTTTCGCCCTACTTATGATAAGGCTCAGCTTAACAGGGCTATCTGCCAAAAATCCGCCGCGGCGCATAATCGCCAGCCTTTTACTCGATCCAAGGACTTCGTCTAATGAGCACGAGGTCTGCTTTTCTAAGACGCCCTCTCTTTCTCGTCGTTGACTGAAAAGATATGAAGTGGTCGATTCGGCGGAATATCGACCTCAAGGGGAATGTTCAGCTTCCTTGCGGCTATATGCAAATTTTGCAGCAGCGTGAACCATTCTGCGTCCGAGCATGCATAATTTTTCGTTTTGATGGTAAAGTTCCTGCCATCCTGCTGTTGGAATGTGATCACTCCTACCGTGAGCACAGATGCCAATAATACAGAAGACGTTAAGTACGATGTCCCTAACATTACAGTTAATCCTGGAAGAATGAGCTATAATCCTAATCTAACTTCTGTTTTAGCGTCAAGACCTTGAAATCTAAATTATTTATTTTACATATATAGGATAATAACCCTGTAAGTGTAACTTAGCTGTTTCCTACCCGTTAGTTGAAACGCCCTCTCGCTCAACTCCCGGTAAGGATTATATGTTAGAAATTTAGCCGCTACTTATGATACGGTTCACCGTATCATCTATAGAGCGAAATATTCATCCTCCCCCGAGCAGAACAAATGTTTCTATTTTTATTGACAATACCCCCATTTATAGTGTAAGCTGAACTAACGTGAAGCACACGTAAATTAAGGGTTTCCCTTGGTTGCGTGTGCTTTTTATATTTGCAAATGAGGGGGAGAACGGTTTCCACCCTTTAATACTGTTGCCATGTTTACTCGTATATTTGACAGCTATTAAAGCCCCGTTTTCTTATAGATAGTTTTATCGAAGACACGTTGGGAATCTATATTTGTGTTAAAATATTTGCGGGTGGTGAGTTATATGTTATTAAAAGAAAATGCTACAGCTGAAAAGCTAAGGGGAGGCTATTATACCCCAACAGCTTTAGCTGATTTTATTACTAGATGGGGCTTTACCGATAATAATGTTCGCCGAGTGTTGGAACCAAGTTGTGGTGATGGAGCATTTGTTGAAAGTCTCTTAGCAGTTGAACAACCTTTCTCGTGTACTGCTATAGAGATTATTCACGACGAAATGATTAAAGTGCAGAACATGACCACCAGAAATGATCATTTTAATGTGATACACGAAGATTTCTATTCGTGGTACAGGGAGAATTTAAATGGCGAGAGATATGATCTTGTCGTCGGAAATCCTCCATATATAAGATACCAGTATTTATCGGAAGACCAAAGAGAAGAGCAATCTCGAATCTTAACTTCCAATGGAATGAGATCAAATAAGTTAATCAACGCTTGGGTTTCCTTTGTAGTAGCTTGTGTAAGTCTGCTAGATAGAAACGGTAAAATCGGCTTTGTTATACCGGCCGAACTCCTACAGGTTGCCTACTCAGAAGACTTAAGAAACTATTTAATGAGAAACTTGCAGCATATAACTATTGTTACGTTCCGTGAGTTAGTTTTCGAAGATATTGAACAAGAGGTTGTTTTATTATTAGGAGAGAAGGACGTCGAGCATGCGGAAGAACATCAGATAAGAATTCTCGAATTCGACAACATAATAGATCTTGTTGAAAACTTCGAAACCAATACCGTTCCTTTCGTAGATATTGAATTTACAAATACGAAATGGACAAGATATTTCTTAAGCACAAAGGACAATGTTTTAATAAATGAAATCAGACAAAGTACTGATTTTATTCAATTTAATGAGATAGCGGAAGTAGACATTGGAATTACAACTGGCAATAATAATTTCTTTTGCGTTGACCGTGCCACCGCCGAAGATTACGGATTGATCGATATCTCTAGGCCCTTAATAGCTAGAAGTGTTAGTATGGACGGAATATATTTCAATGAACAAGTTTGGCAAGCAAATGTTGATAGGGGAGCAAAAGCATATTTGCTGGACTTCCCAACTATTGACTTTGAACAGTACCCCGAAGGGCAAAGACGTTACATTATTGAAGGTGAGAAGCGAGGCGAAAACACTGGATATAAGTGTCGCATTAGGAATAGGTGGTACCAGGTCCCATCGATTTGGACGCCGGACGCTTTCTTCTTGAGAAGGAACTACTTATATCCAAAATTCGTTCTTAATGATTTTAATGCTGTAAGTACAGATACAATGCATAGAATAAGATTTGCAGATGGTATTGATAGTAGAAGAGCTATTTTAGCTTACTATAACAGTATAACGCTTGCCTTTACTGAAATTGAGGGGAGAAGTTACGGTGGTGGCGTACTAGAGATATTACCGGGTGAAGTCGAAAAGATATTTGTCCCCAATCTGTTCCAAATTGAACTAACAGACGATTACATTGAACAACTATTACATTTGATCGATGACCATGTAAAAAAGAACGATGACATACTCGGTATACTTCCTGAGATTGACAGTCGAATACTTGTTGAGATATTAAATATACCAATGGAGACTGTCACTGCGTTCAGGGACATGTGGTTATTATTACGAAACAGAAGGTTACAGCGGGGAAGGAACCGATAGCAACCCCACAATATATTATTCAACCCATTCAAAGAGTCCTTTCCATAACGGAGAGGACTCTTTTTATGTATTCTCGTAAATTTTAAACTACAGAATTTATTTTAATTACTGCAGATTATTTATTCAAATTTCTACAGTAAATAGCGATTTTATCACGTTAAAATGCCTTATAATCGCATTTTTTCTCCAGATATCTCAAAAACCATTTGATTTTTACTGTAGTATGTAATATGATTTTCCTACAGATAACATGCGAGGTGGTATGCGATTATGGCTAAGATGCAATTTTTAATGCAAGGAATGAGTGCTGAAATTAATCACAAAAAAGCAGTGAAGGATTTACTGACGCTTGAGAATACCAACCAAATTATCATTAGCACGGCCTTTCTAACCAGTGAAGGGGTTTATTTGCTTAGAGAGTCCCTGCAGGCTGCAAATGATAAAATAACAGCCTTTATTGGGGTGAGAAACGGTATAACATCCAGGCAGGGTTTTGAGAGCTTATTCGAACTAGGTGTAGAAACTTACGCTGTTGACACGGGAAGCAGCAGATTTATTTTTCATCCTAAAGCCTTCCTGTCAATGAACCCTAACAAGGCGATTTCTATTGTTGGAAGTGCAAACTTAACTTATGGCGGTTTAGTAAATAATTTGGAGTCAAGTTCCGTGACGGAACTCGATTTGAAAAATAATGCTGATGACATGCAATATGCCCAAGACTTCATTAACGTATTTGCTGCGTTGAAAACTAACTTCCCAGAGAATGTTATAAAAATCGTTAGTAGAGAAACTATCCAGCAGTTGTTTGAAGAAGGAAAACTTATTGATGAATCAGAATCTAAAACGGTATCAAATGTCGGCAGAAATAAAAAAGGTGACGAAGTAACCCCTGTAATGCCGCTAAAACGTGAGAAGGTTTATTTGCCTGCTAAGGCAAGGAGAGCAGCTAATAAAATGGATCACAAGCAACAGATAGAACATACAGAAGTCTTAGACCCCGCTATTGTGATCTTGGATAATAAAGGTATGCAACTCAAAGAGGTATGGGTAAGTAAAGAACTAAAAGAAAGGGATTTGAATGTTCCTACCGGTACTACAACAAATGTTACCGGCTCCATGCTCTTAAAAAAGGGTCAATATGATATTGATCAGCAGACTTACTTTCGTGTGGATGTATTTAAAAACCTCAACTGGGGTAATAGATCAGGAAAGGAAAGCCATTTTGAGTACGCAAGAGCAAAATTTCACTTTATCATTGAGGGAATTAACTACGGTGAATACGAATTGGAACTTAAGCACGATACAAGAACTGATACCAAAACGTATGAGCAACGGCAGCCTATGACCCATCTCTTATGGGGTAATGCCAAGAAACTTATCGCCAATCGCAATCTGTTAGAGAAACACCTTACTCTTTTTCAGGTTCTTGGATCTACAGATGAGTTTCTAATTGAAATTCAGTAGTAGCAATCTAACCCCATGACGCTCAAGACGTCATGGGGTTTTTGGATGAAAAATTTCGTGAGGATTAAGGAGCGATTTTAATGGACATTATACAAAAACTCATCATAAAACGCCTTAAAGCAGAATTTGAACAGAATCCCGAAAATGGCGATGGAACCGTTTGGATTATGCTAGCCAGTTCTAAATCATTCAATGAAAATGAGGAAAACCACCACTACACTCTAGCTTGAGCTGCGCGACGACCAGTCTGAGCCCGTCTCCTACGACCTCGTGCGCTCCCTTGTGGGCAGGTTCGACGCACTGCTCCGCCGCTCGCCATTCCCGCAGCGCAAAACCCTGATGCACCTGATCTCGTGAAGCGGATCACGCTGGACGAAAGAAAGCGCGTCGGCAGCGTCGAGCTCGCCTTCAACGAGGAGACCGAGAAGCATTTTTTAAGCTTAGCCCCTTCCGCTGACAACATGGCGGAAGGGGCTTTTCCTTTGTCGGGAAAAGCCCCACGTTTAACACAAAATCTGACCATCACAATTTAGCTATGCTTAACAATTTGATTATAGCGATGAAAACAAAGCTCTAATTCGGCTGAGCGTCCATGTATCGTCGAAGCTTTCTCTGGCTGGCCCATGTGTGCTACTTTCTCGCATATCGATACATTGTTTATCATGATTATAAGTGAATGCGTATCTCTTTCCCTTTATTTGTGTCCAGAGGACATTCTTCATATCCCCTTCATGCTCCTTCACTTCCAAATCTGTCCCCTTATCCTTGTATGCTATTACTCCACCAAAGAGAGCAATAACGCAAGCCTCTACATTTGGGGCATGGTGACCAGCTCGCGCAAGCACTCCCCGAAGGTATTTTCGCATAGTGTCTGAATCATTGAGCACGATCATATTAATACGCTCCTCCTTTGCTCCTCTTAGATATAGATAAGAGTATGCCACTTTACTTGGTTATTCTCCAGAAGGCTTAAGTACCCCAAATTTCGCCCTACTTGTGATACGGTTCAGCTTAACGGGGCTATCAGCGAAAAATGAAAAGAGGAGCCTGTCGCGGCGTGACAGCTCCTAGCGAATTCAATTGGGTTGACCCAAAACAATATTTTTCATATAAAATACGATGTCATTAAAGTACAGTAATCCCACTCTTAAAAATGACTCTCAGAGAGTCACCCTCAAAGTGAAACTCAAAACTCAAAGTCAAATCATTGGGTTCGCCATCTGTCGTCAATGCATATTCGTAAGCAATTCCGCTTCCATCGTTAAAGTAATAGAAGGATTCTTGTTGATAAACACTGCCATCTTTATAAACAGGCCTAAAGGTACATTCTACATCAAACCTATCGATCTGCCCCAACTCATTATCTTCCTTAAAACTCTCAATGACCTCTTTTAATAGCTCAACGTCCCAATCCTGCATATCATCAACTTTTTGAGCAATTTCCTCATATCGTCCATCTGCGATGGAGTCAACAATCTCTTTTGCGAACGCCCGAATGATATCTTTCTCTTTACCCAATACCCGGTTAAGCATACCACGTGCTCCCTTATCTCCAGAATAGTCTACCTTATGAAGATCGTCCCTTAAATGCTTTACCGATGCGAGGGCTGGCAAACTTCTATTTAGTAGGTGGTACTTTCAATCTTAAAATCTAAATTGATGTCAAATTCCGCTGGCCCCTTCCTTTCTGTCTTTTGCAAAACAAACTCAAATGTGGGTTCATAATATGAATCCTGCAACGTTTCTCCACCCAATACTTCTATGCTGTACCAGCCGTTTTCAATTTCAATCATCGGCTTTTTGTATTGCCGGTAATGATTAAGTAAAGCGTTGACTCTTTCGTTAGTGAATTGTTCTAGTATTCGCCAAGTAAACAGCATCAGTATGTTGTTTTCAACTTTAAGCGAATAGCCACCACGTCTAAATTGTAAATGGCTATCTGATCTCAACAACTCCGGTGTATCACCAGAAAGATTAAATATAATTGTATAGGGATAGTTCAAGCACGGCATGATCGCCGCTTTCGTTTGTTGTAAACTCCATGGCTAAGTTGTCCGAAAGATGATTGGACTGTTTCCAGCTCTCCAGCAGCAAAATATCCCCGAGAATGAAATAGTCTATCAGATCATTCAGCACTTCTGTAAATTTGTAAATCATTTAAAGCTCCTTTTTCCTCTTTTATCTCAAAGCTATAAATTCAACTTAATCAAATCATGCAGGAAAATTATAGAATCCCCCTTTTCTAACGGTACCTAAATAAGATCCCTCCATTACTTTGTTGGGAATAAGAGTACTAATATTCTGGCATTTGCCAACCCGTTTCCTCATCCCAAATGGCATCTGTATCATCTAGATGCACATGCCAATCCCCATTAGAAATACTTCTTCTAATATTCGTCAAACAGGTCAACCAATAATTCAGCGCATTCAATATCACTTCAAAATCATCTGAAAAGGGTAGCTTTGTCGAACCTGCAAAGATCACGGTTGGTTCATCCTGATCATAGTCATAAACACAAAATGTTTCTCCAATATCCTTCATTTCAAAACCCGCATTGTATTTATCAATGATGGCTGTTATCTCTTGCTCCTCACTGTTGGTAAGGTTATGATTTCTCATACAAGTGTAATAAACAGAAACCCCCATGCTACATTTCCCTTCTTTTTTCAGTATATTGGAACTACCGTTCCCGTTTACCATTAATCCGATGCTCACTTTTTGATCCCGTACCATTCTACTTACATTTCATTGCTAATGCCTAACACTTCATCATTCTTCGTCAGCGTATGCTCAACCGGATGTATTCGGCTTGGTCTTCGATGCTGTGCAATGCGGAAGCTCAACTGCTTCGTATTCGAGTTCGGTGTAAACGGCTTTCATCGCGTCAATGGTTCGGCGGGCTATTTCCAGGTCCTATTTTCATTCGGCATCATTTCGATAAATGTCCGGCCATAGCAGAGCTCTGCGAAGAGCATTCTGTCTTTCCAATGTAGAGCGGCTGGTTGGTGATGACGAGCAGTGCTGTATGCGGTACATTATATCATGGAAGGTGCATTATAATCCCATATTATGGACTTACAAACATGAGGGACATTCACGAGTTTCGCGAGCTACAGATCCAATCAATTCCATCAACAGGGGCTTATTTAGTCCTGCAGAAATTCTAGCAATTGACATAACAAAATCACCGTCAATTTTTTCTTGTGTTTTTTGTTTTGAATTATAAAACTGAAAACATGGAACAGCCAAAACAATCAATAAAACAATTAAACTTAGAATCAAAACACGTGCTGTAGTTTTTTTCATCATAAATTCCCCTTGTTACAACTATGGGATTGTTTGCCTGAAGTCAAAGACTGTGCCGAACGCATTTGTTTATCCAATCAATCAATAGAACAGGAGAGATTGCGTTGCAACTCACAGATTCCACTTATTCCGCAATTAGGGCTCTATGTAAACAAGGCGATGATTTAGTGAAGACAGGCGATTTTGACGCCGCCAAGCAAAATTATATGGCCGCCCTTCGCTTATTGCCTGAAAATCATCAAGAATGGGAGGCCGCTACCTGGATATATGCAGCTATTGGGGATGTCCACTATCGTTTGAAGAATTACGATAAGGCCTTCAAGTGCTTTTTTAATGCCGTCCAGTGTCCGAATGGGTTGGGGAATCCGTATATTCATCTTCGGCTGGGGCAGTTATATTACGAACAGGAAAACTTTGAAAAGGCAGCTGACGAGTTAACCCGGGCTTACATGGGCGGCGGTATTGAGATTTTTATGGAAGACGACCCAAAATATCTTGAGTTTTTGGAGACAAACATAGAGATTTGAAAATTCAGGTTAGTTTCACCTATCATTAAAATCATATAGATTTTCATATCTTTTGTTATCTCTGTTGTTGCTCGATAACAGGGGCATTTAAAATACCGTTATAAGCGAAACAAACCCAGCCTTTAGAAAGGTCCGGGTTTGGAATAAGTTGTTTCAATATCATCCATGTCCACCATCTTATCCTTCTCCGCATCATAGTACTCCCCAAATAAAATAACGACTCATTTTTCTTATTCAATAAATAGGGGATAATTTTTTCGCAAAATTCTGTAACACTTTTAAACATACACTCTGATGCAATCACCGATTCATCGATAACCAAAAATTCTTTATGTACCGTAAGAGCAGGGTTGCCCAGTCTCGTCGCGGTCTCCTTTGCCATGTCCAGTTTTTGGAGTTGGGTATACCTTTCGGTATGCATTGTGTTTTCTGCAAGCGACTTATAATAAATTGCTTGTCTAATCAACTCTGCAACCTTTGCAGGCGTTTCTGGACTCGGTTCACTTTTCTGCGCACTATTTCGGTATTCACGTGCCTTTGCTGAGAAAGACTCAATCCGCTCCTCGACCTCCTTCAGTTTCAATTCCTCCTGTTTGATTTGTCCTACAAACTCACTGATTTCGTTTTTCGACATGAAGAATTCACTCTTTCGAAAAAAATAAAAAGCCATTCCGCAGGTCGGAAAGGCATAAGTTTACATTTAAAGTTTATATAAAATTTGTTGTAAAAATATAAATTATGAACGTTACTCTTCAAGTTCTTGATCTTTTAAAATTCTTATTTTTGTTTGTTCCATTGCTTCCCTGAAATTTTCAACAGATTTTTGTTTTGTTCCTTTCAAACTATCTATTGCTACTTGTAGGCTCTCCAGTGTTTTGTCAAAAGTCTTTTCGGTAATCCAGTTTTTTGGGGTACAAGTTTTTAGTAATAAAATTGCTCGCGCTATTATTTTAGCATACTTTTCTAATCTAAGTACTGCCACCAAAGAGCTTTGAAAATATTTTTTGAATCGCAGCCTTTCATCATCATTGATAAATGTTTCTAAAAACATACCCTCCACAAAAGCTTCAGGCCAGTTGTTGCTTTCTTTATATAGCGATTTAATAAATTCTTCTGCTGTTCTTGCACCACCGTCTGCCGCTTGTAAAAAGTTCCTGCCAAGTTGTATTAAGAAATCATTATTCGCCACGGACAATTTCTCAGGCCCTAATAGAATAACGGCTTCAATAACATCATTTTGAACGTACCAATTGCGGGATTTTAAGTCCTCAATGAAATCTTGCATATACCATTGCAATGGAATTTCAGACTGAACTCTTTGTTTTAATGTTGATCTATTTACAGCAAGTTTAAATCTCTCTAACTGCCTTTCGGTTAGTAATTCTTTGTCAAAAAGTATCTTGAAGTATTCGATACTCTCAACTGAAGGGGTTGTCGGTTCCCCATTATTAATCGGTTCTAATTCATAACCTAGAATTGAATCTTGTGTTTCTTCACTAATTTTTGGCCAAAATTCTTCATCAACAAATATTTTAGAAATAATACCAGTTTGGTTTCTCAGTAATTCTGGAATAGCCCATTCTCTTTCAGCTAATTGTGTTCCGACTTCCTTTAAAAGAGTACGTGCAAAAACCATTCCTCTACGGTAAAAAACCTCTTTTGTATAATCATTTACTGATTGATTTAAACCTTGCACAAGTTTCTTGAAAAAGTACGGATATACTATAGGATTGATATGTTTTAATGTTGAGGTTGCATGTCTTTCAACCTTCGTCATTTCATCATCAAGAAAGTGATAGTTTTCAAATATTTGAGTACATAAATCCTGAACAAAAGCATGCTTTAGTAAAGCAGGTTTAGATAGCACTGAGATGACTCCTGTTTCCAGTGCAAACTCTACTTCACTAATCGTGGGAGCATTATTTAAAGGATGTGCATAGATCCCTCTCATTGTTTTTATGTGCTCTAATTTCCTTTTTTGGTCCTTTGTTATTAACCCATAATCATCAGCATAATTTATCAGCGCAGTGTCAGTAGGCCGTTCGGATTCCTCTCTTTTTTCAAGTTGAGAAATTACCTTTCTGGCTACTTCATGATCTCTTGTAGCCATCTTATAAAATTTACTCTTTAGAGATTCAGCAACACAGATCCAAGCAGTTATATACGCTGCTCTCAAAGCATTTCCCTTCAAACATGAAATAGCTTCATCAAAGAGAATTTTATCTTTCTCTTCAATAACCAGTGACCGCAACTCAGTATAGTTCACTATAATATTCACCTTCTTAGAGTTTAGTTTCTGTCATCTTTTAATTTTAAAATTACAGAATTTTGTTTACTATCATTCAAGGTTCCACGGTCCAGTCCTAAAAGAACCTCAACTTCGTCCTTATTCAAACTTATATTGTTTTTAGATAACTGTTTCATAAATTGATCTCCAGTTAGAACTCTATTACCTTGTAAGACTTCAATAGCCTTTCTAAGCACGGTTGGTTTCGATACTTGAATTACATTATCTAAAGGTTCTTTAGTACGCCAACCCTTTTTCGATATCTGCCTCATTAGGTACTGATACTGATTATAGTTGAGCACTTTTAATTGGTAAGCCCGAACTATCATTGCAGATATTGACACTCTCCACTTTTTCTTTAGCTCTATATAAAAATCTAGGTTGTTCGGCAAAATCAAGTCCTTCAAAAAGGCTTCTTTTGGCAGTAAAAATGAAGCTGCAAATTGATGCGCTTCATTTTCAATTTGACGAAACTCTTCGCGAGAAACAAGTTCCAAATCATTATTCCAATCATGCAACATTATATGCCCCAACTCATGGGCCGCATCGAATTGTCTTCTTGTTGCTGAACTCTTGTCGCTTCCAAGAACAATAAAGAAATACTCTGCTCCAGCAACTTCTTGTCGTTGACTAAAAGCATCTATATGCGTATTGTCTGTACCAAACGAGGTTACAATAAATCCATTCTTTTCGAGCACGTAAACCATGCTAGGAATTGGGTCAGTGCCCAAATTCCAATAGTCTCGTGTATATTGAGCAATCAATTCAATGTCAGTTAATCCTTCCCGTTTCGGGGGAATATTTATTTTCGGAAATTGTACAAACTGATTTAATGTGTGGTAGATCTTTGCTAACACTTTCGTTTTTTCTTCTTGTGAAAGACGATCTTTTTTATTAGTCGATAGGAGGGCTCTAAAATATGTAGTGCCAACCTTTATATTTTCATTGTCCTGTTCATAAAAATACTCCCTTGGAAACCCAAGGGCGCTAATTAATTTTAGTAATGTTTCTAAGCTAGGATTTACTTTTCCATTTTCGTATTGTGAAATTGACTGCTTGCTGACTGATACCTCATCAGCTAATTCAGCAATAGTTTTGCCTCTATATACTCGTGCTGCTTTCAACCTATCACCATTAAAAACCCTTAAAACTGACATACTTAATTCCTCCTAAGAGAAAGAACTTTAACCTTCCTTCTCCGTCTCATCATCTCTAAGTTGTACTAGGTCATCGTTTTGCTGATGAGAAATAACTCCTTCTCTAAGACCAACAAAGATTTCTTCTTCCTGTTCAGCAGCAATAGCTCCTTGGGATTCAAGTGCTATACTAAAGTCAGCCGTAATAAATTCATTCCAATTTTCCTCATACGTTATTTCCAATTTAGCGTTGGGCATAATGGCATTAACAGACGCTATTTCACCTTTTTCTGTCGAAAAGGTAATGAGGACAAACCGTTTTACCTCGCCTTCAAGCATATGTAGCATCGAATTTAACTCATATTCAACCTGTGCATTCCAGTCATCGTTCTCACTCTCAAAAAGAGAAAGTTGCTTGGCGGGATTAAGTTTTACATTAGCTTCCAAGTCACAGTTTATTGAAGAAAGCGCATCAATATAATGAACGGTTTCTTTATAAGTTCGTTCGCTTAATTGATGAAAACGCTTCTCTTGCATAGCAGCATATAAGTATTGTGTTTCTTTGTCATAAATCAAGACCAGTTCCCATAAAGGGCCTCTTTTAATTTTCACACACTGGAATTGGCTTGTCGGAAGCGTTCGAATAAGATTGGTGTTAATGAAGTCCCATTTCAAAAAATGAACACTATTGAACGTCTCGACCTTTCTTTCCATTCTAAATTCCATTATGTCCTTTTTGCTGGCATTCCTAATCGCATCGATGATTACCGTCTTATGATTATCAGCCATCGATATATATAAATCCTGCTTAACCATGTGATCACCCGCGCCTTTGGTTTTATAAATTCATTTTACCAAAAACGTGATTTTTGTCAATCTAATTGCTTTATTTTATCAATAAACATAATCAAAGTACTGCTTAATATGATTTATATCTATACTCAATTCCCATCTTTCCTTTACCATAAACTATGATATGATTCAGCTTAATAGGTCTATCGGTGAACTCAAATGTATATTTGACACATCAGTACAAAATGATTATTATGTTTTTATTAGAGAGCAGGAAGGGGGCAATGAAGTGAGGAAAAGCGGAAGACCACGAGAATTTAAGGATACCGCAGTGATCGATTCGGCTATGGAATTATTCTGGGAAACTGGCTACGAGGCTTGCTCGACAGAAGATTTGTGTAAACAAACCGGTCTTGGAAGAGGAAGCTTATACAATGCATACGGAAGTAAGCATGAGCTTTATGAACAAGCCCTCTTGCATTACCATGAAATCGGCATCCAAGCCCAGATTGAGATTCTCCAGGGACAGGGGCCTATAAAAGACCGCCTTCGTGCTTTATTGGATTGGGCCATCCAAGAGGACTTTGCAAACGAGAATCGCAGAGGCTGCTTATTGATCAATGCCGCAATGGAGCGTGCGCAAAGAGATCCGTTGGTCGAACGCCTATTCAAACGACACGTGGATTTGCTGGAGCAGGCTCTGCAGCAGGCTATTGAGACGGGGCAGATGTCGGGAGAGATCTCGCGGACACATCAGGCTTCGGATTTAGTCCACCTCTTTCTAGGCAATTATTATGGACTCCGGGTACTCAATGCTGCTCAGAATCGTGAAAGGGCTGTTCAAATGGCCAAAGCAACGTTGGAAATCGTATTTTAGCGTTGCGCTTTTTTTATGGCTTATTTTGTACTGATTAATAAAGAATTAAAGACATCTGAGCAGATCACCTTAGAAGCATTATCACGTCTTATTTTGTACTGTTCATTACAATTTATTAAGAAATGGGGGTAATTGCTATGCCGTTTGCTATTTATGTACTGGGGATGATGATCTTCTCCATGACCACTGCCGAATTCACGGTAGCCGGAATTATGCCTTCGTTATCGAATGAATTTGACGTATCCATTGCTTCCGTCGGCTACCTTATAACCGCTTATGCTGCAGGGATGATTGTGGGGGGGCCCTTGTTAGCGATTGGCTTGTCCAAAGTGTCGAAGAAGAGGGCCTTCTTATTGATTTCCGCCATATTCCTGTTCGGTCAGATTCTTGGCGCTTCAGCCATCAGTTATGAAATGATGATGGTTGCCCGGATCATTACTGGGGTTTCCTCCGCTGCCTGCTTCGGCATTTCGCTGGGTATTTGCTTTGACTTAGTCAGTCCTCAGTACCGCGGTCGTGCCGCTTCCATCGTCCTTGGTGGCTTAATGGTTGCTACCGCGCTGGGATTGCCCGCGGCGATGCTATTCAACCAATACTTCGGATGGCGGTCCAGTTTCTGGGCAGTTGTCGTACTGGTTTTGCTGTCTGGAATGTTGGGCATGAAAGTGATCCCCACCGCATCGCATTCGGAGTCCGTTAGTTTGCGCAGTGAACTGGCGAGTTTCAAAAATCCAAATCTATGGGCTGCCTTTGCGACCAGTCTTCTCATTATCGGAGCGACATTTGCCGCATTCAGTTATTTTACACCTATCCTTACCGACCTCTCCGGCTTTGACACCGCTATGGTTCCGCTTATATTAGGAATATACGGCATAGCCACTATCGCAGGAAACCTTGTTACCGGCAGAACTGCCGATCGATATATGATGCCAACCCTAACCATAGGATTGATGCTCTTAACTGCAGCGCTGTTGATGTTCGGACTCTATCCACGCAGTCCGTACATCTCAGTCCTTGCAGTCATTATGATCGGCCTAACGGGGGTGACCCTGAATCCCGCTATGTCGACCCGCATCACCCGCGTTGCAGGGACCGGCACGCTTGTTACGACCGTTCACGGATCGATTATTAGCCTCGGCGTCGTCGTCGGATCCTCCATCGGAGGACTGACCATCGACAGCGGATACGGGCTCCACTCTCCGTTATGGGTCGGTTTTATTCTGGCGATCCTGGGCTTGATTTCATTGCTTCCCTACTTAAAGAGAGCTAAAGCGTCAGCCATCATGATGAAGAGCAAGTCTTAATTAGGAAGGGCAATCAGCCGCGATCTGTTCTCTAGTCAAAACGAACTAAAACCCCTGAAACTCAAGGACTCAGAGGCTATAAATCCTTTATATCATGTACACTTACCCATCATACGCATACCTATTTTTTCGCCGTCACTTATGATAAGGCTCCCCGTGCTGTCTATAACGGCAAGCTTTATGGCCAGCCTTCATGAATGGCCATTCTTGAATTATATATGTCCCTCATGCTTCACGAACAGAGGACGAATAAAACACGTCACTATGCATATGCAGAATTTTGTCCCAGTTGCCGGGATTAGTCGTGTCTGGAGAACGGTGCTCTAGAATGTCCTGATATAGAGTTGTTTTTTCCTCCAAATGGGCAACGTGCCGTTTGGCTTCCTCAAGCTTAACAAGCGCCGCTTCTTTATGCTCCATCATAATTGTATAACGTAGTGGAATGGTCGAATCCCCTTCGAGACATAAATCGATGTACTTTTTAATGACTTCAATGGGCATCCCGGATTGCTTGAGACACTTGACGCCATGCAGCCAGTTGATCGATTCTTCGTTGAACAACCGGATATTATTCTCGTCGCGCTGTACGCTTGGTACCAGACCTTTATCTGTGTAAAAGCGCACGGCGTGCTCGGTGAGTCCGGTTATCTGGGCGGCTTCTTTAACCGTATGCATGTGAAATCCTCCTAGGAAAAAAAATTTTTAAAGACAGCTTGACTTCGTGTAACACGAAGGCTCTAAGCTGATTGTAATGCAAATCGGCTATAAGCGGAATCCCCGCTTTGCAGTACCGTTCCCCCGGGATTCGCAGCCGTTTGCCGCTATTCATTTGAACAATAGGAGGAATTGCAATGCAAACCGTAACATTGAACAACGGAGTGAAAATGCCGATCATCGGCTTTGGGGTCTACCAGGTTCCCGATGCCGAAGAATGCGAGAACGCAGTATATGAAGCACTGATGGCCGGTTACCGCCTGATCGACACCGCTGCCGGATATCTGAACGAGGAAGCGGTCGGACGCGCGATTAAGCGCAGCGGCATACCGCGTGAGGAGCTTTTCATCACGACCAAGCTCTGGGTTCAGGATGCCGGCTACGAGAGTGCCAAGCTGGCGTTTGCTAAATCCTTGAAGAAGCTGCAGCTCGACTATCTCGATCTTTACCTTATTCATCAGCCGTTCGGCGATTACTACGGTGCTTGGCGCGCAATGGAAGAGCTGTACAGGGAAGGCAAAATGAAGGCAATCGGGGTCAGCAACTTCCTGCCCGACCGTCTGATGGATCTTATCGTGCATAATGAAATCGTGCCCGCCCTCAACCAGATTGAAACGCACCCATTCTATCAGCAGACGGAGACCACCGTTTTTTTGAAAGAGCAGGGGGTTCAACACCAGTCGTGGGCGCCATTCGCTGAAGGACGGGGTAACATGTTCGGCAACGAAGTGCTGACCTCGATTGCTGAAAAACACAACAAATCCGTCGCTCAAGTCGTGTTGCGCTGGCTTGTTCAGCGCGAAGTCGTCGTCATTCCAAAATCGGTACGCAAAGAGCGGATCGTAGAAAACTTCGATATTTTCGACTTTGAGTTAAGCGCGGACGATATGGAACAAATTTCGACCCTTGATACGCGGGAAAGTCTCTTCTTATCGTACCGCGATCCGGAAGTCGCCAAGATGATGGGCAACTGGAGAGTCGATCTGTAAACCTCGGCTGAAATACAAACTCATTACGTGTATATCTCCATCTATTAAGAAAGTACAGGGCGAATGCCCTGTACTTTCTTGGATTATATAGAAAATTATAAAACTTGCCGTTATTTGTGAACCGGCTCAGCTTAACGGGGCTATCGGCGAAAAATCTGCCGCGGCGTTTAACCGCCAACCTTCTTAGCTCATTACTGAAGCTGTTGTGGCAACGCGTTTAAAGAAGATGAGGCTTCCAAGGATGAATGGAGCGAAGATGAAGAAACCCTGCCACTTACAAAGGGGCGTACTTGCCCATAAGCAACCGATACGATGCACCGGAGGAAGCTTAAGGTACAGCAGCTGCAAACAGCCTGTTTGATTTCACTTATATCGTGATATGTCTTCGTTCAATACCAGCCACTGCACCGCCGACCCGAACCTGGTTGATTTCACCGCTCTCGCTCAGGCGCAATCCTACCTTAATTTCAGAAGGACAATTCATCGAATACCCTTGCCTGAACATGACGTGCTCCACTTCCCGCAAAGATAGTTGGCCATGTTGGTACAAATAGCTGAGCAGGGCACCGTTGGATGTTCCTGTCGCGCTCTCCTCGGGAATATCGTACAGCGGCGCAAAATTCCGGCATTCCGCAGCAGCATCATCTGGAGTATCCATCGTGAACAGATGATATCCAACCACATCATATTTTTCGCTGATGGCGGTTATAGCATCAAAATTTGGCTGAACTTCATTCAAGAGCTTCCTGCTGCGGATCGGGATCAAAATGTCCCGCAGCCCCGTCGAAACAATCTGGATGGGCAATCCGGTTTCCAGATCCTCGGCATCCATCCCCAAAGATGGGGCGATTTCCTCACAGGATATCCTTTCAAGAAATTGTGGTAAGGCTTGTGACAAATAAACAAGACCCTCAGAGCTAATATCAACATCCAAAATCCCTGCCTTGGTCTCTATCTTATAGGAGGTCCCTTCCTTTGCCAAACCCAGCGAATGCATGAGTCCAAATGCAGCAATCGTGGCATGTCCGCACAGATCAACTTCGCTGGCGGGGGTGAAATAGCGGATTTTGTAATCCGCAAACAGGGATTTTTCCATAAATGCGGTCTCCGAAAAGCCCAATTCCTTCGCTATAAGCTGCATTTCGGCAGCACACAGCGAAAGGCCGCCTTCCAAAACAACGCCTGCTGGGTTACCACCACGCTCCCCTTTCGCAAACGCATTTAACGTATACACTTCCACATTCATGTTCCGCTCGTCCTCTCCCTTATCTTCGAAAAATCGATGTGTGCAACCGCACGTCCCACTCGCTGCCATGAAACGGATGTCGGGGCGCCCGCGCAAATCTCTCCCGCTCCTTACGACATTGCATTATGTTCACTCCAGACGGGCTCTCCCTGCCCTATCAGTCTCCATATACACCGTATCGTTACTACTGCAAGCAACACAGGTCTGGACGACAAATAGATCCGCCTTCCAGTAAAGCCCTACCAATGCCGGTTGCTGCGCATCAAGGTTGATCAGCATGGGCCAAGGGTCCATTATACACTGACAGCTCAAAATATTCTGAGGAAGTTTATCTCATGTTTTACAGGTCGCCATAGGAGTGTAATATTTGACACTTGCTTATTCAATATGTGTCGAGCAATTAAATTCCAATTCGAAAATTTATCATTGCAACATCAATGTTCAATTCAATCTTCTGCTTTACCACTATCGATGATACGGTTCTCCGCGCTGTCTGTAACGGCAAATTTGAAGGCCATCTTTTACTGCCCTTCAGTACCTACCTTCGAACCGTTTAATCGCATCCTCGGTCACCGGCTCGAATAGGTTAAGAAGGTTGCCGTCGGGATCGCGGAACAACATAGAACGGTTCCCCCACGGCATCGTGGTCGGTTCCATTACCCAATTATAAAAAAACGCTACTGACAAACTTATGTCAGTAGCGTTTTAGAGTTTTTTGGGCTTCCTCACAAATCCGTCTAAAGAGCACGAGGTCTGCTTTTCTAAGACGCTCTCTCTTTCTCGTCGTTGACTGAAAAGATATGAAGTGGTCGATTCGGCGGAATATCGACCTCAAGGGGAATGTTCAGCTTCCTTGCGGCTATATGCAAATTTTGCAGCAGCGTGAACCATTCAGCGTCCCAGCATGCATAATTTTTCGTTTTGATGGTAAAGTTCCTGCCATCCTGCTGCCAGAATGTGATCTTTCTGCCTCCGACATTTTCCAAAGTTGCATGGCAATCTACGACGATTTTCCTGATTTGGTCTGCGGGCAGTTGATTTCTTTCGGAAAAAATAATTCGGTTTTGTTCAGAATCTACGACGATCCGCTGGGTCTTTATTGTACTGTAAGTAAGTGTTAATCGAGTCGCGGGAGATATGGAAGAATCTGTACTTAATTGTAACTGCGCCGTTGCTTCAAGTGCCTCCAATTTCTGATTATTCAGCTGTTCATTTCTTTGCAACAACCGATCCTCCACTTTATAATGGCCCTCGATAGATCTAATAGGCAGTTTGATGACCTGCTCGGGCGTATAAAGAATATATTCTTGCAGCCAGAAAAAACTAAAGCGTGCGATTCTGAATTTTTGCTCGACCCCGATCAGTTCCTCGAATGCCACATCGTAGCGGCGGCCCCATTTCGAGAATTGAATCCGATCATGCGACATTACGATGGAATACGGTGGCCGTAAGTAGCCGGATAGCGCTGTTCCGCTTATGAATAAAAAAATGCCCAGACACACAGCTGAGCCATTGATCGCCAGCATTTTCAGATCTTCCGACAGAAAGGACAACCATCCCATGCGGGGAAATTTGACCGAAAGGATCAGAACCGAAAATATTCCAACTAAAAGAAGGGACACAAAAAGCGATACCACTGCAGCAAATCCAAGAAATTTAAACAACGATTCCCGCCTCAGTATTTCAGTTGGCGCTTTGTTCTCTTGCCCCCATTGCTTCTGTTTACGCTGATGTTTCGTGTTTATTTGTTTATTCATAGTTAAACTATAACACTTCCTCTAGTAAAACTGTAGATCCGGGGCTTAGTAGTAATCGAGCTTTTCTTATATTGTAAAATAATGATAAAATGTTTTATAAACCTCATACACCTGAAAGGATCACCTTTGTCGAATCACCTCGAAAATAAAGGAGAAGACGAAATATGGGAATCATGGCCTGTTTCTTATCATTAAACGATGCTTTAGCGGATGAAGTTGCCCAGTTAGACAATGCCCATATCATCGAGAAGATCGAGGAACTTATGGAAAAACAACGCTGTCCAGTATATGAGATGGATAAATTGTGGGACGGATTGCATTATCTGCTAACCGGAAACTCCGCCTCACAGCCGATCGAGGATCACCCATTAAGCGAGGCTATTGTAGGAGTCCATGTCCTGGATACGGAGGAATTCGTAAGTGCCATTGGTTCGGATGAGCTTCCCCGCATTCTCAAAGCCCTTCATTCTGTGGATAGGACCGTCTTGAAGCAGCATTTCAACCCTGCCGATTTTAGATCCAAACAGATTTACCCGGATATTTGGGTGGACGATGAAGCTGAGGAACGTTTTACGGAGCTCATAACGGAACTCAACCAATTAACCCATTTTTATGAACAAAGCCTTGCCCAAGGTCATGATATATTGATCAGCATTTATTAAAACTGCCGCATGCCGCGGCGCATAGTTACCTACCTTTCAATACCCGATCCAGGGGCTATGATCAAGCTTCATACATTCACAGAAAGCCGCCGAAGTATCGGCGGCCTGATTATTGTTGATCTAGCTATCATGTCTCTTTAGCTTCATCGTGGTATGCCTTCTTTACCCTTTCAATTTGAGCAAGATGGTTGCAGACATGTTCGACGCGGAATTCCATCAACTGCTTAAATGTGAACCTCCCTTGATCGATATAGACTCCCACCCGCTCGCTTTGTTCACTAGTTAGATTGTCTAGAATGGTTTGCATGCTGGAACGCAGCATTTTAAACAGAAGCAAATATTGCTCCCGGTCTAATAAATCATACCCCAAGTTACTCGCCCATGCATCTTGGTCAAATGATTTCAATGTCGGCTCATCTTCAGCCAAAACTTTTTTTAGTCGAGATGTGGACGAGATCTCTGAATCTGTAACATGGATGAGGATTTGGTGAATGCTCCACTTGTCTGGTGCAGGTTTGAAACGAAGCTCTTCCTCCGTCAACCCTTCGATGGCATCCCGAAGCATTGCATAGCCTAAGGCATACTCCTTAATTAAGTCCTTCATTTCAATTCCCTCCCAGGATAGTTGCCGTTACTTATGATACAGTTCACCTTAACGGCGCATGTGTTCTTCTATCTCAAGCTCCGCTAATTGATTTATTGGATTCGTGCCACAGGATAATCTCCCAGTCTTCTGAGCTATTCAAGTTTGACAAATGCAGTGTTTCTATCTGACTGTAGCAGTAAATAAGTGCATCACAAAGAGATCGAGCTAACCTTTGATGAGAAGATTGAGGAATACTTCTAAACTATTGCCCCTTCCGCTAATGAAGCAGAGGGGGCTTTTTGTGTTCCTAGCAAAATAGTTCGTAGTAAGCAGAAGATTATGCTAGCAATCGAATTTTTTATATCGTATGATTCTTCACATACAATAAGACTTTGCACTAATAAGCTTCATAATATAAATCTTATTACACTTTAGGGGAATAAGGCGTACTGCGGATTATTTTCCGTACGGGAGTTTTTCGGAATGGAGAGACTATGAAAAAAATTATTGTCTTTATGATTGCATTACTTATACTGTTCACCGGATTCGCAACACCAAATTATGCATTATCAGATTCGCAATCTGATTCAATACAATCATTGTTGGATGATGCAAGCCGTATATCAGGTGTACCGGGAATGTCAATCTCAATACTTGCGGACAATGAAGTGCTCTACTTTTCTTCCGGGTACGCAGATCGTGAAAAGGGACTGCCGGCAAGTGAAGATACTCTATATGAGCTGGCTTCGGTAAGTAAAGCTTTTACCGGCATGGGTATTCTGCTGATGGAAGAACAAGGACTGCTGTCAATGTCAGACCCTATCCAGAAATACTTGCCTTGGTTTACGTTAAAGTATCAGGGGAAACACGTTGATATGCAAAGTATTACACTCAATAACTTTTTACACCATACTAGCGGCTTAACAAATGGCAGTCATAGTCAAAACATTCCACAAGGCAATACGCCGGATATGTTGCAAAAAACCGTAGAAATGCTCGTAGATTCTGAATTGTCGTTCTATCCTGGTAAGCAGTATGATTACGGAACCGTTAATTATGACGTATTGGGTTTGGTTATTGAGATTGTGTCAGGACAAAGCTATGAAGACTTTATGAGGGAACAGGTATTTCAGCCGTTAGGTCTTCACCATACGTATGTTTATAAAGAAGATGCTCAAGCCACCGGACAGTTGGCACAGGGCTACCGTTCTTCCTTTTTTATGACAACTCCATATAACGCGCCGGATTATTCCGGGAATAAACCCGCAGGCTACATCATTTCTTGTACAAAAGATATGGCCCGTTGGATGGGCATACAGATGGGTATCGTGCAGGACATACCCGAAATATTCCATACGGTTATCGAAAAATCACATCAGGGTGATATGTCTGTTCCGGCTGTCAACGAAATGTATTATGCGGCGGGCTGGTCGGTAAACGCCAACCAAACGATTATAGAGCACCCAGGGGGCAATCCCAATTTCGGAACCGAAGTGGCCATACTGCCAAATGAACGAACAGCCTTCTGCTTGCTGACCAACGGCGCAAATATCAATAGAAGCATGGTACTAAAAGTTAAAGATATATTAGACGGCAATCTGACGCAGTCATATGAAATAAGCGGCACACAGCTTTTGGACATCATTTTATCGTCTACCACAATTATTCTTTGCCTATTGGCTGTTCTGTTCTTTCTCTTAGGATTACGCAGAAGGAAAACGAATGAGCGGCAGCCAATGACAAAAAAGCGAATAATCGTAACAGCTACCTTGCTGATTGCTACGATTGTCCAGTGTATAATGTGCTGTGCATTAGATTGGTCAACGATACTTATTTGGCAAACATATAGTGTTCTTACAGCTTTAATTTCGTCGGCATTATTAACAACAAGCATTACATGGTTTGTATACACTCACCGATATAATGCCTCGCTCCGAAAATAAGCATTTCATTCGTTCACCTTATTGAAAAAACGCGAAGATTTCTTTTAATGAGAGAACAATATCAGCAAAAAGGAAGTGCCAGGCACCCCCTATTTTTCGCCCTACTTATGGTACGGTTCAGCTTAACGGGTCTATCGGCGAAAAATGCGAAAAGGAGCTGTCGCGGTCAGCTCCCTTGTACTGTAATCGATCCAATTCGGCGCGAGAGAATAAATCCCTGATTGCTCTTGTTTGACATAAGACCCGCTATAAAAATGAAACTATTGTCGCAGCTATAGCTTTTTTTGTCTTATCCCAAGCAAATCAGGGCAAAAACATCCTGGTTACGGAAAATCCAGCTCATCATCGATGACACGGAATATCTCCCTACTCCGCACCGGATACCGGGCATCCAGTTCCTCCCACTGCCGCTTCGGTAAAATCAAAAAGTCGTGCGTATCGGAAAGATACGAGGCCTCAAATAGTCGAATTTCGTATTTGTCCCGGATCAGCTCCTGAATGCCGCGAATCGTGATATAGCGATCATTTCCGGTAAGGGTAAGCGCAATCGAATGCAGTTGTCCATTGTAGGTAACGTCCAGTCCTTTGTCCGTAGACGTCACCTCGACCGTTTCATCTGGAAGCCGTTTGCCGAACAATCGGACGATCTCCTCGTCATCCTCTCCCCAATCTACAGTGACGCTGTATACAAAAGCAAACACAATCGGAATTTGCTCCTTGATCGCGATCTCGTCCGCCAATTCATTCTCATCATCCATCAATTGATAGCGCTTCAGTTTTTCATGATGCTTCTCAATAAATTGTTGAAGCTGTCGCCCATCTCCATCGAATAGCAATGTCAGCTCGCTGTCGCTTGGCATTCTCATCCCAGTTATCCTCCCTGTGTTCACTCAATCCATATACTCCCGTCATACGAAGAAATCCCGCAAAAATTGCAATATATTCGAACTGTAGACGGTAAATTGATACCTCATTTTTCCATATGTTAGACGTAATGATTAATCAAATAGTTGCATTATTCTGCCCATTAGCTGAACGCCCTCTCGCTCTACTACCGATAACGGTTAAAGCCCAAAAGACGAAATATGGGAATCATGGCCTGTTTCTTATCATTAAACGATGCTTTAGCGGATGAAGTTGCCCAGTTAGGCATTGCCCATATTGTCGAGAAAGAGACGTCTGCCCGAATTTCAATAGTCAGATGTCTTTTTGATTTTTAGCGGTTCCGCCAGGATGAGAAGAGTTAGCTCTTCAGGAGTCTCATTTCCGAGCAGCGCATTTGTCACCGTTTTGTTAACATTATAGCCCTATCGAGTCATGCCGCAAAAAGAATACAGACCAAGGTCCAGTGGTCGCTCAAACTTTAGGAGGGCCCCTCTACCGAACCACAGACAGAGGATAGGTTCATCTTGTTTTGTTAAGCTTTACGGGTAAGCAATCTAGCTGGGAGGAGCGCAGCAAGTGAAAACTTTATTACGCATCATTATCTATCTCATCGTTTTTGTCGTCGTCGTAGGGGGGACAGGCGCCATCGGGTACGTCAATACAATGAATGCCGGAATGTCGGTTTACGATAAAGCCGCCCCTTCATTGACGGATGTGAAGGTACCGAAATATGACGCGAACAAACCGACAGTGGCCGTGCTGCTGGCGAACGAAGTGACGGAAGTGTTCGATTTTCTCGTCCCGTACGAGATGTTTGCGATGACTGAAGCTTACAATGTATACGGCGTTGCCCCCGATCGCAAAATTAAATCACTAACTGGCGGACTCGATGTCGTCCCGCATTATTCATTTGACGAGATGGATGTGATGCTCGGCAAAAGCCCGGACATTATCGTCATCCCGTTTATGCCGATTTTGGACGAGAAAAAATATGCGCCCATCCGCGAATGGATTCGGAAGCACTCGGGCACCAAGACGACATTGATCTCCATTTGCAATGGGGCTGAAAACTTGGCGGATACCGGCTTGCTGAACGGCAAATCGGCTGCGACGCACTGGGGAGACATCGACCGGCTCATTAAAAACTATCCGGAAATCCAGTGGGTGAAAGATCGGCGCTACGTCCCACAAGGCAATCTTGTATCTTCTGCCGGTCTGACATCGGGGATCGACGCTGTGCTATACGTCATCTCCCAGCAGTTGGGCGAGGCGGCGGCGAAGAAAGTGGCGGGAGAGATGAACTATCCCTCTTACGATTATGTGACAAACCCGCAAATGAAACCGTTCGTTGCCGGGCTGAGCGATATAACGTACGTACTGAATAACGCCTTTCAATGGAACAAAGTAAAGGCGGGTGTGCTGCTATATAACGGCGCCGATGAACTGGATTTGTCCGCCGCATTCGATACGTACGCCGCTTCCGGTACGACAACGACGTTGACCGTCTCCAGCGCGAACGAACCGATCGTAACGAAGCACGGCCTGAACCTAGTCGCGCGTTATCAGATAAAAGACGTGCCGAAGCTGTCGAAAATGATTGTTGTCGGTGCCGATGCCGAGTCTACAGCCGCCGAAGACATCAACCAATGGAAGAGCAGCGGCAACAGCGCGAAACTGCTGTTCCTGCACCGCGACGCGGCGAATCGGTTTGCAATGGATCCCGCATTCGAGGATTTGGCCGGGCAGGAGGATATCCAGACGGCGAAATTTGCCGCCAAGCGGCTCGAATATCGCGCCACTGACCACCTGAAGCTGGAGGGCAGCTCCTTCTCTTTTGAAGCGTTTGGCCTACCGGTTTTGCTCGGCGTCCTGTCCTTGCTCATCGCTTTTTTCATCGATCGGCGCTTCATCCGTAGGAAAAAGGGATCATCCGCAGATATAAGCGCTTCGAGGTAACCCTTGCTACAAGATGCTACCTTTCAAATACGGTTCTCCACAACGGTTTCTATAAACCACAAACAGCGGAAAGGACTACCTGCATCCTCTCCGCTGTTTGTTGTTCATTAAACCAAGTAGTACTATCTGCAACTTAAATGATCTAAGAATTTTCGCTCTTCAGTGATTCAACAATGTTTTGTTCTTTTTGTTTTCTATTCGCATATAGTATGGTCGTCCCCACAATGAAAAACACACCCATTCCTGCAAGTAAGAAAGCATCCCAAGGTAAAGTAAAAGTAAATGAAAAATTGCGGCTAAGGATTTTGTAAATGATAAAGATCACGCACAGACTTACGGGTAAACCGTATATCAGTGACTTCATTCCATAAAACAATCCTTCATAGCGTATCATTCGTTTCATGCTTTTCGGAGTCATGCCAATAGAAGCTAACATCGCAAATTCACGTTTTCTTAAGGCCATTCCTGTCGAAATCGTATTGATTATATTTGCCGTACAAATAAGTCCAATTAGAATCACAAAACCATAGAGGAAAACGGATATGACTGTAGCCCGATCCTTTTCATTCTGACGAATCTCAATCAGATTGGTAGTATAGGCATCTACATTTGGATATTCGTTAAGAATAGATATTGTTTCTTTTTCCAATTCAGCAGATTGTACGGTAGTAAATTGCACCTCACTGGAAATTAGACTAGACAACTTATCGTTATCTAGTTCTTGTCGCAGCTTGTCAAACCCTTGTTCTGAAACAATAAGTGTCACAGTAGAAGGGGTTTCCTGATAGCGAAACATATTCGGTGGACGTTTATCCGTGATCGATGCAATTCGAACTTTTCCTTGTGTCTTAGTTCCATCAAGCGGATTTACGTTGAAGGGTAATTCTGTTCCTTCTGTAACTGTGAGCTGGGAGATATCCGTAAAAATATGTTTGTCTTTCAAAGTGAATCGATTTACAAGTACCGCTGAAACGGTATCACCCACTTCGAGTTTCTTTTCATTAATTCCCGCTGATTGTAGATAAGAAGTAAAAGATGCGTCATCAAGCGAAATAATGTTCGCACTCATTTCGTAAGTACCCTGATAAGGCGTTAAGCGACTGGTAATGTCCGTGGTGACTTCGTTTTCTTTGAGACTTAGCTCGGCAGTAAAAATTTGGGTTTTCACTTTTGTAGTAGCGTTTTTTACAGACATCAGTTCGTTCGTTAATGGCTTCATGTTTTCTGGATCGGCCCCATTTACCGAGACTGATACATCGTATGGTATCGGTGCCTGTGCCATGTTAAAGGATTTTTCCAAATACATCGAAAAAGAAGAGGCAGATAAATACAAGATTACACTGATCGCAAGGGAAAAAACGGTTGCACGATAGTGATGTTTATTCCTTTTTAGATTTTTCAATCCAAGTACAGCTTCAAACCCAAACAACCTACGGGTGATTTTAGATGTGCGTATATCTTTTCCTTTAATTTCAATATCCTTTGTCTGACGGATAGCATTTATCGCAGTAATCCTTGATGCTCTTACGGCTGGTAACCAAGCCGAAATCAGTAGTGTCAAAATAGAAAATAAGATGACAGCAATAATGTCGAACGGCTTTATCACCAAACGCATCTGCTCACTGACAGAAAACATTTTTTGAATGAACGGATTGAGTAGATGAAGAGTAACACCAATCCCCAAAGACCCTAAAAGCATACCAGTAGGTATAGCGGTGATTCCGATCACAGCAGCTTCAAAAAATACAGAAGCCCTCTTTTGCTGTTTGGTCGCCCCCACGCTGGATAACATCCCCAAAGTTCGACTGCGCTCTGAAAGTGAGATTGCAAACGCGTTGTAGATAAGCGATATAGATCCAATTAGAATGACGGATCCAATGGTAAATACCGTCAAATACATAGTCATAACAAACCGAGAATCATTCGAAATCCCGGAATAGAGCAAAAGATTTCTGTTATACTCGATTTTCACTTCGTTTGATTTAACTTGATTTACTTTGTTAGCGATCGCTTTACTACTATCATAGATGTTATTCCCTAATTCTTTATAATCCATATATTCTACGCTTACTGTGTAGGGAGAACCGGATCTCAAATTTTCTCTAGAAAGACCGCTGAATGCACGGTATGCAGCAGTTGCATCCTGCTCTCTAGCAGGTGCTTGAATAATCCCAGAAATGGTGTATGTTTTAGTGGTTTTCGGCGTAAAGAATTCCTCTGCTTGATAAGAAGAATTATTACCCAATGACATTTTCTTGCCATCCACAGTTCCGCTACGCTCTCCATATTCCAATGTGATTACATCACCAACCTGCCAGTGGACACCGGAAGTCTCTACAAATTGCGATGAAAGCACCAGTTCATGTTCATTCTGAGGCAAGCGGCCATCGATTAGACTCACCCCTATCACATCAAGATTACTGTGTTCAGAAACATACAAATAGGGCTTCTTGCCGTTTTTAGAATTAGGGAGTCGTGCAAAACCGAGTTGGTGCTCGATATCATATCTTTCAATCACTTCTGTATTTGTAATGTTCGTTACATCTTCCCCAGCAACATCTTTAAAAGCTGCTTGCCATTTACCAGTGTAGGCAATGGTGCTTCTCTGCATCATATCCATGAAAGAACCGCTGATTGTAAAAACTGCTGTTAGCATCGCGACCGAAATCACAGCACCGATGATCGTAACAAGAGTACGACTTTTATTTTGCTTCATATAACGCAAGGTGAGCTGATTGACGATATTCATCGCCGGTTCACCTCATCTCTTGAAATTCTGCCATCCTGGATAGAAATAATCCGATCCGCTTGCAACGCAATGTTTTCATCATGTGTAATAAGGATCAGTGTTTGATCCCGTTCTCTATGGAATCGTTTAAAGAGCTTTACAATCTCCTCACTGTTTTTGGTATCCAGATTCCCCGTAGGCTCATCAGCCAATACAATAGCGGGACTGTTAATTAACGCACGACCTATTGAAACACGCTGTTGCTGTCCACCAGATAGTTGATTTGGCAAATGCTTTAATCGATGCCCTAGACCTAAAACCTCTACGATGCTATTTAAGTTATCACGATTTTCTTCTCTCCCATCCAACAGTAAAGGTAAGGTAATATTTTCTTTCACATTAAGGACAGGAATGAGATTGTAAAATTGATAGATAAGACCAATCTGTCTGCGTCTGAAAATTGCAAGTTTTGTTTCATCCATATCGTATATATCTGTTTGGTCAACAATCACCTTACCAGATGTAGGCGTGTCTACGCCGCCTAAAATATGCAACAGTGTAGACTTGCCTGAACCAGACGGACCAATAATCGCTACAAACTCTCCTTTTTGTACGGAAAAAGATATATCATCCAGTGCTGTAACAGCCGCTTCGCCTTTGCCGTATGTCTTTGTCAGGTGCTCTACTCGTAAAATCTCCATAGTAAACCTCCTAGATTGATTCTTACGTATTAAATTACCTGACAAAGATGTCTTGTCGGTGACTTTTTTCTTACAGATTAGTCACTAAATAATTTGCTTGAAAAATTTAATAATAAACTTTGTTCCTATACCGGGCTGACTTTCCATTCCTATATCGTAGCCTTGACTTTGTAAGATTGTTTTGGACATAGCTAGGCCTATTCCAATACTGTCAGGGCCAGCATTTTTTCCTTTATAAAATCGTTCAAAAATGTGTGGTGCATCTTCTGGACTAATTCCCTCACCACTATCTGCAATTATAATTTGCGTATACAAAGGTGTTTCCTTACACGAAATGGCTATTTCTCCTCCAACTGGTGTGTGCTCTATCCCGTTTTTAATCACATTTAAGATCGATTCAACTGTCCAGTTTTCATCTACAGCCACAAACAGATTTTCATCACACGATATAGAAAGCTGTTGATTTTTCAATTCCATCGGGATAAGAAGTGGTTCTAAAGCCTTGTTTAACATTTTTTTAACAGATACGATTTCCTTTTTGAAAGCTACACTATGGACATCGATTTTGGATAGCTTGAGCAATGAGGTCACGAGCCATTCAATACGATTTAATTGATTCATGATATTGACTAAAAACTCTTCCCTTTTGTCTTGAGGCAGACTAGGACTATTCAACAAATCTGCCATGACAAACATTGAAGTAAGTGGGGTTCTTAGTTGATGAGAAATGTTTGAAAGTGTCTCTGCTAAATATAATTTGTCTTTTTTTAGAAGCATAGACTGCTCTGATAAAGTTAAAGTAACTTTATAAATATCATTTTTCAAAATGCTCAATTCACCTTCAACGTTATCCCGAATATCCATAGTGGGTTGACTTGAATAAACGGAGGCTAAATAATCAGATAGCTTTTTAATATCTTGATAGCGTTTTCGAGTAAATAAGAAAAAACATGAAAAGAGAAGGAGTAGTATAAGAATGGCTACACCCCCTGCTTTCCAATCAATCATCCAAATAATTGCCATTCCGATAGCTGAAATGAGTGTACTACTCATATAGAATAGCTTTACCTCTTTGTTTTTAACCATGACGGCCACCCATACGATATCCAAGTCCGCGTACGGTTTCAATGATTTTAGGATTCTGGCTATCGTCCTCCAGCTTTTCTCGCAGACGTTTAATATATACAGAAAGCGTATTGTTATTAATAAAGTTTCCCTCTAGATCCCATATGCCCTCTAACAGCTGATTTCTGGATAAAACTTGACCTTTATTATTTATAAATGTTAACAGCATACGGTATTCTAACGAGGTTAGTACCACTTCCTCTGTTCCTTTATACACTTTAGCCAGTTTTGTATTTACGGCAATATTTCCAATTTTCATAATATCAGTCGAAGATAATTCTTTTTGATAATGCTTAAGTGATGATTTCATTCGGCTAATCAGCTCACGAATGCGAAATGGTTTTGTTATATAATCGTCCGCTCCCATATCTAAACCTCGAACTACATGGATCTCCTCATCACATGCAGTCAAGAAAATGACAGGAGCATTCTGATTTTCTTTTACATATTCGCAAATCTCATAACCACTACCGTCCGGTAAAGTAAGGTCGAGTAAATAGATGTCAAAACTCTTTTGTCTGATTATGTCTAATGCCTTCTGCTTATTTTCACAAATCGAAACCTCATATCCCTCGCTGTAAAGCGAATAATGCAGTCCGTCTGCAATGGTTTTGTCATCTTCTACAATGAGAACTTTCATCTTTCACTCCCCTAATTATTAATTTTTATGCTTAGATTTGCATCGGGTCTGAAAATTCGCCTTGCCCTTTAACTTCATCATATACGCGGTAATTGTTTTCATCCCTTGATATAAACTAGGAATTTGCGTCCCCATTAGACAGAGAAAGCCGGACCGGTTACCGGTCGGGCTTTCCTCTACTGTATGCCAATCCTATGCTAGAAATATCTCGATACGCCCAAGCACTTCCTCGGACAACTGTATGCCGAAGCGTTCACGTGCTCGACAACTGCTCCGATACAAATTCGTGCCACGTAAGCAATTCCACAAAAGCTTGCCGTTATTTATGATAAGGTTCACCGCGTTGTCTGTATCGGCAAGTTAGTCCCTTTACTTATACGAATAGTTAAAAACCTCCGCTTTCAATTTCACCTGCGCGCTCGTAATTCACAACTATAACGCCATTAGGGGTAACTTTGCTTTCCGTTACCTTGAATGCCGCCGGGATCGTACCCCCAGCGAACAATCGCTTTCCACTGCCCAAAGTTACCGGGTAAATCATCAGCCAGAACACATCGATCAAATCATACTTCATAAGCGTCTGAATGAGATCACTACTTCCCCATACGTGCAAATCCGGCCCTTGCTGTTGCTTGACTTGGGTAATTTTTTCCACAATATCTTCGCTTAATAACACGGACGGCTTCCATTCCACGGATGTCAAGGTATTGGAGGTTACATACTTAGTCGCCTTGTTAGCCCCTGGCCATACGTCCGCATGCTTCGGCCAGTATGGCGCCCAAATTTCATAGGTTTTTCGCCCTAACAACAAGTCGAAGGGCATATTCATCTGCCTGCTCAGGAGCGTTCCAAGGATCTCGTCAGAATAGGGCGCTACCCACCCGCCATACGCGAAACCGCCACTGTTATCTTCGTCTGGTCCGCCTGGGGCTTGTATGACACCATCAAGGGAGACGTGTTCTAGCACAATAATTTTTCTCATGATTGAGTGCCTCCAATAGTTGGATTATTTTAATTGCTTTGGTTTTTTTCTTTTACATTTATTTGACGAAATCCAACCGCAAGATTCATCGGTCAAGTAAGCAAGTTTTGTCGCTGCTCCGCACATATTAGGCAATAGCAGGTACCTACAGACAGATATCAAACCTAAGCTCGGAAAGGAATTCCGCAAAAAAACTTGTCGTTACTTGTGATACGGTTCCCCATAACATCTATAAGGCGAAGTCGAAAGGCACCCATTGGGTGCCCTCTACTCCTTACTATATCATAACGAAAGGCTTCAGGCGTTTTTTGTTATACCTGTAAGATTATAATAGGATATATACGGGAACTAAAGGCTTGGAGACAAATGAAAACTGCTGTGTAGTTTTACCTTTTTAGATTAAACTATATGGAGATGAAGCGATATGACAGATTATCTTACTGGCAAGGATATTTTTCGGGAATGTTGTTCCAGGATTGCCGCGGCCTGCGCGCCATGCGGTTCAAATACAATAAATCCAGAAGAAAAATGATCAAACCACTCGGTTCCTTTACAGCTGAGATACGTTTTTTAAGTCACTCTTCCAATATAGAAGGCAGTTATTTGGAGTTTGATACCAATTCCCGAATCATAAATACGCATAGCGGAAAAGTATACTGGGAGATCAGCTTGAGCAACTTCCGGCACAAAGGCAAGGTATGGAATTTGGCCAAGGAAGCCACCCGAGAGCGGGAATTGGCAGAAATAATCACGTTGATTCAAAATAAGGTCGCTCCATTGATGGACAAGCATGAGACTAATCTTGATTAGATCCTTGAGGAGGTCATCCAGACTGGATGGTTTTTGCCGCAGGCGAATCCAATGGAATTCTATGTGCTTGACGTTCTAGACCTGGTGGTTGATTTCGGCTCACCTGTACAAATACGTGAATGCGCGCATCGATACATCCGCCACTTATCGGAGGAAATGCAGGAAATCTTCGAGAACGATTATCATGCATATCAACGGGATGGACAGGCTGCAAGCACCATAGCATTTCGTAAATTAATCCCTTTTATAACCGAGCGCAACATTTCACTACCCCTATAAGCAGCACACAGCGACATCATCTTGTCGTCTGCCACAATTATTCTTTGTCTATTGGCTTTTTGTTCTTTCTCCTAGTATTACAAATAAGCAACAGATAATGACAAAAAGCAAATAATTGTAACACCTATTTGCTGATTGCTACGATTGTCCAGTGTATAAGTGCTGTGCATTAGATTGGTCAACGATACTTATTTGCCAAATATATAGTTTTCTTACAGCTTTGATTTCAGCATTATTAACAGCAAGTATTACATGGTTTGTATACACTCACCGGTAAAATGCTCGCTCCAAAAATAGGAATTTCATTCGTGCTCCTTATTGAAAAACATGAAAATTTCTTTTAATGAGAGAACAATATCAGACAAATGAAAGTGCCAGGTAACCCCTATTTTTCACCGTCACTTGTAAGGCTCACCGTGCTGTCTGTAACGGCAAGTTTTGAAGAGTTTAGGTTATTCTATAACCAATACCTGCATCCGCGCGAAGAATCATCTAGCATTAAAGGCATTAAACAAAAACCTTTCGCTAACCGGACGAAAGGTTTTTGTGGCTTAGTGAATATTAGTGCATTATAGCTTTGAAAAACATATGAAGCCCCCTCGCTGTTAAAAAAATTCGCCTCACTTATGATAAGGCTCAGCCTAAAGTCTCCATCGGCGAAAAATGTGAAAGGAACTGCCGCGGCATGGTATAGGCTCCATATCACTAGGTACCCACGCCGCGGCTAAAACGGACTATTGCGTTTTATCGGATGCCAAGCGCTTTGTTCCGTTCTTTAAACCTTAGTTATGTAACGATACATAAGCCATTCTCGGCGCCTCAGGGTCCATGTAGCGTTTGGCGCTGTTAAGCGCTAAGGCCGCATCCCTGAACGCCCCCGCTATGAGGTTGAGCTTGCTTTCGTAATTAACGAAGTCGCCAGTCCCGAAGATGCCCGGCAAGTTCGTCTCAAGTCAGATAATGTATGTGTGGCTTTCTCTCTATCCTTGGGTTAACGGTGACTTTAGTGTGTGGTTCCTCAATATGAAAAAAAAACAGGCACAAAGGGCCTGTTTAGCACAAAAACCAAATTATTTTTGAAGTCCAAGTTGCTTCCATAGGGTGATAAGCTCATCAGCACTTTCCCCAGTCGTTTTATAATCGAACTCACCATCTGAGAATAGGGTATAAGAATCAAAATAGAATACTTGCAGGGCAGTTTTCTTTCCACTTTTCTCAGTAAGAACTAACTCATCCGAACTCCCTATTGTAGTACTGACACCTTCAGTAACTTTTTTTGCTTTTTTAACGGCTTTGAGGAATATGGCAACTTGATCTTCGGATAAATCTATTCCAACATCTTTACTACTATGTTTTTGAGCTTTAACACCGGTAATTTCAGAAGGATTAAATGTGAAGCTTTCGCTACATCCGACAACAGCAATCAAGCATATAGATAAAATAAATAAACGTAATAAATTTTTAAATACCAATCGTTCCCCCCCTTTTTGGGTCTGTCTAGCTAAGGAGTGAGAAAAAATCTTTTATTTCTGAGTTGATTTAAAAATGCGTAGAAATCCACACCTTCATCTAACTGCTGCCAGAACCTTTGAAGCAACTCTTCCCAACTCGGAAAGCTAGCTAAGTACCTATTGGACCCGACCCAACAAATACCACAGGGTATTCATTACTCTGTCTTAAAATGTCCAGAGAACTGCTCATAAACTAGCCTCCCTTTAGTTACATCGTTTCTTGACATATATATTTTAAATCTACTATACGTTCCTCAACAAAACAATTAAATCTCCTTTTCAAAAATCGTTGCCGTCACTTATGATACGGCTCACCGTACCATTCTAACGGCGAATTTTAAGGCACCCAATTGGGTGCCCTTGCTTTGTAACATGTATGTTGAGAGGTATCGAGAGAACCATTCTCCCTTATAGACTTTGTTCGGTCACTCCCGTCACCGGATCGAAGGTCAGCATTTTCGTCCCTATCTTATCGATGAAGAAGCGATCATGACTGACCGTAATGACGGCGCCGGGAAAATGGATTAGAGCTTGCTCCATGACCTGAATACTCATGAGATCCAGATGGTTGGTAGGCTCATCCAAGATGATAACCGCCGCACCCGATAGAAGACACTTGGCCAGCGCCACCCGAGCCTTCTGTCCGCCGGACAGATTGCCGATCTCCTTGCTCAGATCCGCCTCCGAGAATTGCAGCATCGATAGAAATTTGGCCACCTTTTTGCGCGGGGCGTCCAGCCCCAATCCATACGTATTCACCGCGTGGCTAACGGTATCCTTGGGATCAAGCTCCTCCCACATCCGGTTGAAGTAGGCGTAGCTAACGCCCTTCTCCCAGATAACCTCTCCCGACTCCGGCTTCTCCGCCCCGGTAAGCGTCTTGATGAGCGTGGACTTCCCGCTTCCGTTCGGCCCCGCGATGACCAAGCGATCTTCCTTCTGAATATCGAAGCTAACGTGCTCGAAGATCTGTCTGCCCTCGTAGGTCTGTCCGATCTTCTTCACTTCGCATAGCTTATCCGGGAAACGCAGCCTCTCGTATATATCGGTAATCAGTACGTTAACGGGATGCGGCTCGATCCGCTTCTTGTTATCCGCCAGCTTCCGTGTGAGACGGTCCTTGGAAGCGGATTTCCTGCTCGCGCGGTCGTCGATCGCCTCAGACTCCATGAGCAGCAGCTCTTCCTCCCATTCGAACTGACGGTCCAGCTCCTTCTTGCGCATCTTCTTCTTACGGACGTAATCGGTGTAGTTGCCTTCGTATTCCTGAAAATGATAATTCTCGATCTCGATCGTACGCGTGACGACCTTATCGATGAATTGCCGGTCATGCGACACCAGAATCATGGCTCCCTTGAACCGGTACAGCCACTGCTCCAGCCATGCAATGCCTTCCATATCCAAGTAATTCGTAGGCTCGTCGAGCAGAACGACATCGGGCAGCTCGATTAGTAACTTCGCGAGCGCCGCACGGTTACGCCATCCCCCGGACAACTCATCGATCGGCTGATTGCGAGATCTGTCGTTGAACCCTAGCTTCGTGAGCACTGTGTTAATCTCGACGGACACGTTCCAGCCATCGAGATGATCCATTTGCTCGAATAACTCCGCCTGCCTCGCTAGCAGCCTCTCCATTTCGTTATTATCTGTAACCAAACCCAGCTTATCTCCTACCTCTAGTAGCTCTCGTTCGATAAGGGCAACCTGCTCGAAGCACATTTCCAGTTCTTGCTGAACAGACAGGCTTCCGCTCAATTCCGAGAATTGAGAGAAATATCCGATTTTCAACTGAGGATTTATTTCTACTCTGCCGGAAGTCGGCTCCTCTTTGCCCATAATGAGCTTAAATACCGTCGACTTGCCGGCACCGTTTCGTCCGATCAGGCCGATACGTTCCCCTTGCATAACTCGAAAATAAATATCGCGAAAGATCATGGACCCTTCATACTTCTTCGTGACGTTCTCCAAACGTATTACGCTCATGGCTATCACCCTTACTTTAGCAAGATGTCGAAAATATTAAAGTTTTTATTCTACTGGCGGCAGCGAAGTTCGCAGCAGGGTCTCCATGTCGGCAATCGGTACGGCCAAACCGGCCTCTATCATTTGGTCTTGATGCTCGACATCGGCAGTGGCGAATACAACGGCGATGGCTTTGCCACGCTTGTTAATGACGGGAGAGCCGCTATTGCCGTTATAGACCGGCGCATCAAGGGCCATGACCGGCGTCTGACGGCCTTGGATCGGGACCAAGCCGATAATAGCCCCTTTGATGGCGATTTGCGTGAAATGAAGCGGATTGCCAATCACGTAGATTTGTTCATCAGGCTCCCACTGTTTGTTGTCTCGCTCGACTTCAATAAACGGCAGCCGTTGATCCCCGATGTCCACCTTCAGTATGGCGATATCCAGATCGGGATCGCTGCCCGACAGCTCCGCTTTATAAATCTGACTTTGCCCCGGGAATTTCACTATAATATAGCCGTTATCTTCGATGACGTGGTAGTTGGTCACAATATAGCCGCCGTTAATGTGGAATCCGGTGCCCTTGCCGTTGTCCGTGCTGACTGTAACAACCGCTTCTTTATAGCTTTGGATTTCAGCTTGGCTGGATAATTCCCTCGACCCGAACAAGAGGGGGAGCGTCTTCATGTTGTAGATTTGCGGCCAGAAGGCCAATATATTTCCGACTAGAGCGGCAACGAGCAGGAATATGACCGTATTTCTGATCCACTTCCGTCGGTTGGCCGATGAACCCCCGTCGTCGTCCTCCTCTTCCGACTCAAAGTCCCACTCCTCGTCTGCATATGGGTGGTCATTCTCATGTTCTTGCTTCTGTTCGGAATGAGAAAGAGAGTTCTCTTTGTTTCGACTCGGATTATTTTCCATGCGCATCCCTCCGTATTCGCCGTAATCTTGTCCCGTTATTGTATCATCAAACTGCCTATAATTGGGGGAAGATGGCGGCAACGTCCTGCGTCGCATTGAATACATTATTAGTGCAGTGGGGAATTCAAACAAACCACTTCCGGGAATGGAGTGGTTTGTTTGGGTTACATCGTTGATATTTTTCCACTATCATCATGTTTTATTGCTAACTGACCTCACTTCGAAGGTTGTCATTTAAAGCCATTTAATCAGCTCTTCCAGCTCCTCTACCAATCCTTTTGCAAGTTCAAAATCAGTATTTTTTAGAGCCAATTCTATTTTCATTTCAACTGATTTTTTCTTTTGTTCCGTTTCTAAATAATCTTTATCAAAATGACTCTCATAAATCATCTGTCTAAACTTTGGCAAAGTCATTTTTCTAATCGTCTTATCGTCAATAATTAAAACATAATCCATACCATTTACAACAGAATAGAAATCATGGGAAACCATGAGAATCGCGCCTTTAAATTTTTCAATGGCTTTCTCCAGTGCTAGTTGTGTATAGGTATCTAAATGACTTGTCGGTTCATCAAGAAGCAATACGTTTGCTTTACTGGCGGAAACCTTAGCCAATTGAAGTAAATTTTTTTCTCCACCAGATAGAGATTCTATCTTTTGACTAAGGGTTTCTCCTTCAAAGCCATAGTTGGAAAGATACAATCCGATCTCATCGTAAGTTTTGAACCCTGCATCGAAGAATTCTTCTAGTATTGTATTAGCGTCCTTTAGCATTTCACCTTGAAGCTGAGACAAATAAGCTACTTTAACATCAGCATTGATTTCAATGGAAGCATGATTATTTTTAAAGATGTCTCGAAGTAAGGTCGTTTTCCCGGTACCGTTTGCGCCGATAATAGCTACTTTATCCGTAGATTTTATCTCAAAGTTAACATTGTCTAGCAGCAGCTCATCAAAGCCAACACTATAATGATGGACACTTACAACAATAGCGTCTTCCATTTCATTATCCACACCAAAACTGATATTCGGTTGTTTAATTTCAACGAATGGCGCTTTAATTCGACGCGCTTCCAGTCTTTCTTGAAATCTAACTCTAGCTTTTAACGCTCTCCCTCTCGAAGCGTCTGAATTGTAAGTTGCGATAACTCTAAGATTGTTGATGATCGTATCGTTTCTCTCCATCTCTTCTTGTTCAGCGACCGCGAGCTCTTGCAGCTCCATTTTTGTCTGAAGCAATGAGAAGTTATACTCGATATATCGCCCATCAAACTCCTGGATCTCCCTATTTTCAAGGTGTATAATTTTGTTGAAACAATGATTCAATAGATATCGGTTGTGCGTAACAACCAGTAGTATGCCTTTGTACGAATGAATAAGTTTTTTAAGCGCATTTAGGTTTTCGAAGTCTAGAAATACATCAGGCTCGTCCATAATCAATATGTCGGGACGATTAAGCATTTCCTTCATCACTTGAATAAGTTTGAATTCCCCGCCGCTCAGGTCGGCTACCTTACTATCTCTTCGCTTCATAAGGTTTGCTACATTTAGCTGCTTATGAATGTTGCTTTCAAAATCATCCCCACCAATAGCATCCAATGCGTCTAAAGCGAATTGATACTTTTCCAGTAACGGTTCTATATCTGTTGAGGTTTCCATTTCCGTGCAAATCGATTGAATTTCATTTTGAAGCTTTATAAATGGTTCTCCTATATATTCAAAAACGGTTGTTTCTTTCGTGTTGTCTAGTTCTGAGAACTGACTTACGTATCCAATTGTACAATCGGGGTCCATCTCTAATTTACCATCGAAAAGATATCTTTCCGGGTCCATCAGTATATCTATCAATGTGCTTTTCCCACTGCCGCTTGTTCCGATAAAAGCGCAATGTTGTGCTTCTTCTAACGTAAATGAAATGTTGTTAAATAGTTCTTTTTGAGGAAACGAGAAGGATAAGTTATCGAGTTTTATCATAGTATTACCTTTCTTTATCACTAAAATAGTGGCTATTAGATGTATTGCAAACCATAGATTTTGAATTTACCGCTGTCAGAATAACACTGTTTACAACCAACTTCAATCCCATTGTATCCCCTGTGGCCTTTATTGGATTACCTGTCATTGTGGCGGGTGGTCGTTTTTAAGCCGACGTTAATTGGGTCTTAGATCAATGGTCTTTGGGCTGTATGCCATCTTTACCATTTATCGTTATAATGAAGGGAGGGATTTACGAGCGGCCAAAGCTCAAGAAAGGAATGTCCGGCATTATGACGATAACCGAGTCAAATCGACTGAGCGAGCTGAGCATTGAAGAGTGTCAGGGCCTGATCGCAGGCTGCACCGAGGAAGCGGTGAACAGCCCGTTTCAAATAAACTACGGTAACGAAGTGCGCTCCAAAGTGCGTCTCTTTCTGTCCGAATTGACACCCGAGGAGGCCTGGCTGCTCGAGCTGAACATCGGGCTGTTTTTGCTTCGCAAGCAATCGACCGACCGCCACTCGGGCTACTTCGCCCAGGTGGCGGCATCCGAGACGATAGATACGATTGAGGCTCACCTCAATAGCGGCTTGCCGCCGGAGATCGCGGTCAAGCATCAAGGGCGACTGCTGGAGACGGCCGTTTACATCCGCGAAACGGTAAAGGCGAATGCGTGGTTCCCTCCAGCCTATTTGGATATCTATGTGGAGCTGTGGTTGATCCTGGTATCATCCGATGCGGACAGCCCTCGCCTCTTTAAGGAGGAGCTGTCCCATTTGACCGATGGATTCGGCAAGGAAAATAAGCTCTTCCCGCTTGTCGCCCGCGCTTGGATTCACTTCTGGCTTCAAGAGGATCAAGCTGCTTGGCGGCTGCTCGAAGCAGCGGAGCGGCATCGGCTAAATCCCGGGCATGTGTTCCGCTTTCTGCGCGTGCTGGAGGAGGCTGGCGAATGGATACGGCTAGAGGCTTGGCTAAGCCATTGCGCCACCGAGCGGGTCGGTCGCAGCCCCGGCAGCCTGGATACATATAGACGCTACTGGGAAGCCGTCGTCGGACAATTGCCGGAGGCCGAGAGGAACATGTGGAGCGCGATTACGAGCCTGCTTCCCTACTCCAGCAGCCTGTACGAGGAGAGCCTGATGCGCTTCGGCCGTTGGCGTCAGTGGGTTGATTATCAGCTTAGCCTCGGCAGCGATCCGCTCGACTTCCGGGCGAAGGATCTGCAGCCCATCGAGAAGGAGGCCCCGGAGGCGCTGCTGCCGTTCTACCACCAAGGCACAGAGAAATACGTGTTGTTAAGAAACCGCCACGGCTACAAGCGAGCGGTGAAGCTGCTCAAACGGCTGGCCAAGCTGTACAAGAAGCTAAAGCGTGAGCAGCGGTGGGACGTGTACATAGAGACATTCGTGAGCCGGCATAGCCGGCTGCGGGCCCTCCAGGAAGAGCTGCGGAAAGGAAAGCTGATTCCATGACGACGACGATCGATAATCTGGATACCATCGCGGTTCGAATGGTGTTGACGTCGCATGGCGACGCGTTGTTCTTCGCGGACCCGGATTCGCTGCGGGAGTGGACCGGGCTTCAACTGAAGCATCGCCTGTTCGCCTGGCACGAGCCGTCCTTCTATGGCACCGAGCTGGAGCTCGTCAAGGTCGGGGAGCTCGAAGCCATTGTGCTGCCCGCCGAAGAGGTCATCCCCTTCTTTGCATCTGGACCTCTACTGGCGCATATGGAGTGGAAGTGGGAAGACGATGCCGTGCGCTTGGCCGAATTGGCGCCATTGCTGGCCGAATGCCTGGAGAAGCGGCTGTACGCGCCCGATCTTGCGGCTTACCGCAGCGGCTCGCTGCGCTGGAGCTGGGATGCGGCGGCGGTCGGTGCGACCTTCGGACAGGCGCGCCGCGACGAACTGGACCTGAAGAGCGGCAGTTGGAGCGATGAGGCGCGCGACGGGCTGAAGGCGGCCTTCTCGGCGGCCGTCATGAGCCGCTTCTACGGAACGGAGCCGGACGAGGCGGATCTGCGCCGCGAATTCCCGGCCCTGTTCGCGCACGAGAATGCGGCGGCCGCGACGGCGGGACTGGACGACGAGAGCTGGCTCGTGCAGATTGGCTGGAAAGCGGATGTCGCGCCGTTCCGCCCCTTGCTGCAACTATTGGAGCCATGGGAGGGCGACGAGCACTCCCGCTGGCGGCTGCGGTTCGTGCTGCAGGACAAGAGCGATCCGGCTAAGCTCCGCAGAGTACGGCTCGGCGACGACGGCTCGGCGGTCGGCAAGTGGCCTGACGCATGGGCGGAGGCTATCCGCAGCCGCTCGGACGGTTGGCTGCAACGGCTGCAAGCCAGCCTTCCGCACGATCGGCTGTCGCGCGGCGAGGACGTGCTCGGCAAGCCGCTTGACGACGAGGCGGCCTGGCGGTTTCTGAACGAGGACAGCCGCCGGCTGCTCGAAGCCGGCTGGCAGGTGCTGCTGCCCGCATGGTGGGAAGCCGCCAGCCGCAAGAAACCGCGGCTGCGCGCGGCGGTGCAGTCGGAGGACGAGTCCAAAGAGCGTGGCGGCGGCAAGTCTTTATTCGGGCTGGAAGCGATTCTGAGCTTCAACTGGCGCATCTCTATCGGCGGCGCCGACCTGAACGAGGAGGAGTTCGACGAGCTGCTCGCGCGAGGGGAGCGTCTCGTGAAGTTCCGGGACCGCTGGATCGTGCTCGACCCGGCGCTGATTGCCCAGATCCGCCGCATGATGGAAGGCATGGACAAGAGCCAGGGATTGAGCTTCCAGGATGTACTGCAATTGCATTTGCTCTCGCAGGCCGAGACGGACGCCGGTGCGGATGGCGGGGTCACGGATGCCGGCCCGGAGACATTCGGGGCCGATGCTGCTCGCGTTGAGCTCGATGTCGAGCTGAACGCGCATTTGACCGGGCTATTCGCCAAGATTAATCAGCAGAGCGAATGGCCGCGGCTTGATCCGCCGGCCGGTCTGCGTGCCGAGCTGCGCAGCTACCAGCAGGACGGATTCACCTGGCTGGCTTTTCTCCGCCGCTTCGGGCTCGGGGCCTGTCTCGCGGACGACATGGGCCTCGGCAAGACGGTCCAGTTGATTGCCTACCTGCTCTACGCCAAGGAACAGGCGGACGAGGGGATGGGACTCCCTTCGCTTATCGTCTGCCCCACGTCGGTGCTCGGCAATTGGCAGAAGGAGATCTCCCGCTTTGCCCCGTCGCTGCGAGTGGCCATGCATTACGGCTCCGGGCGTAAGAGCGGCGACGCGTTCCGGAACGAGGCCCGCAGCGTTGACGTCATACTGACCTCCTTTGCTACCGCCTCGCTCGACCAGGAGACGCTCGCCGGATTCCAATGGGGCGCCGTCTGTTTGGACGAGGCCCAGAACATTAAGAATGCCGGGACCAGGCAGGCTGCGGCGGTTAAGAGCTTTCCCGCACTCCATCGCATCGCGCTCACCGGGACGCCGATCGAGAACCGGCTGGCGGAGCTATGGTCCATCTATGATTTTATCGTGCCCACCTATCTCGGGGCCGCCAAGTCGTTCCAGGAACGGTTCGCCTCTCCGATCGAGCGCGAGCAGGACGGGCGTCGCACGGCTGAACTAAAGCGGCTAGTGAAACCGTTCATGCTGCGACGCAAGAAGAAGGATCCCGCCATCCAGCTCGACCTGCCGGACAAAAACGAGATGAAGACGTATGTTCCACTGACCTCCGAGCAGGCCGCCCTGTACGACAATTGCGTTAAGGAGCTGCTAGAGAAGCTGAAGAAGCTCGACGGCATCCAGCGCAAAGGCGCTATTCTCGGGGCGCTGACGCGGCTCAAGCAGGCTTGCGACCATCCAGCTCTACTGAATGAGGATATGGGAACGGAGCTGGAGGATGGCCCTCTACATACGGAGGCGATCGTCGCCCGCTCCTCCAAGCTGGAGAGGCTGCTGGCCATGGTCAAGGAGCTGCGCGAGGCGGACGAGCGCTGCCTCATCTTCACGCAATACATCGGCATGGGCAAGATGATACAGGATGTGCTGCAGCGCGAGCTGGACGAACCCGTGCTATACCTGAACGGCAGCACGCCGAAGGCGCAGCGGGACCGGATGGTCGAACGGTTCCAGTCCCGCGACCTTCCGCCGTCCGAGCAGCCGAACGTGTTCATCCTCTCCCTCAAGGCGGGAGGCGTCGGGCTTAACTTGACCGCGGCGAACCACGTCTTCCACTTCGACCGCTGGTGGAACCCGGCCGTCGAGAACCAGGCGACCGACCGCGCCTACCGGATGGGCCAGACGCGCGACGTGCAGGTGCATAAATTCATCTCGCTCGGCACGCTCGAGGAGCGCATCGACGAGATGCTGGTGAACAAGCAGCAGCTAAGCGACAACGTCATCTCCAGCTCGGAGGGCTGGATTACCGAGCTGTCGACGGATGCGCTGCGGGAGTTGTTCTCGCTGCGGCGGGACTGGTCTCGCGATTAAGCGGGATTTGGGCAACCTAGCATGGGTTCCTTACTTTCCTCCCTGAGAAATTCTTTCATCATCTCAAAGTATCGAAAACTACATGATAATTGCGACAGACGAAAACCTTGTTACGGATGAAACTTTTGAAATTGCCCTCCAAGCAAAAAGGATCTGGAAGCTTACTTTCAGATCCTTTTTGCAGGGGTAACTAATTATTATTTCGTTTGTTAACTTCAATCGCAATGAACTCCGGCAAATAATTGGGAGTGCAGCCCTTTGATACCATTTCATCTTTATAAAGACCCGTAACTCTAGGTAACCCTTTGGTAATGTTTTCCTTATTGAACCAGCAAATACATCCATATATCCATTTTGTTTATTTCTTTCAGAGTCGGTACTCAGGTCACTAACCAACAATACCAATTTTTCGCCGTCACTTATGATACGGTTCACCGAGTTGTCTGTAACGACAAGTTTTGAATAAAGGCCATCCTTTGTGGATGGCCTTCCTTTGATTTACTTTGTTCGCTTTCATCTTCGTTAGTGCAATACATTCACTCGAGTAAAAACTATTTTTTCTTCACCGGAATCCAAATTTCCCCAGTAACATACCCTGTTGTTCCATAATACATTTCGAAGCTAGGACCTTCAACCTGTTCGTATTCCGATGTCGGAAACCATTCGGAATAAATACGTCCCCATAACTTTATTAAATCACATTGCGGTTCTGGGAAAACCGCCCACGTTAATGCTGGAACAGAAAGTTTGGTAAATGTCTCCGGAATTTCAAGCCCTTTTGGTAAAAAATAACTCACCATGTATTTAAAAGATGTTCCAGTATGATCATATAAGGCAGCGTGCAAGATGGTGTTACTAAAGCGTCCCAGTAATCCATTCATCCCTTCAACACTGCCATCCACATCACATTGTTGACGGAATTGAGCAACTTCAGCATATACTTTTTGGGGATCGGAATTGACCAGACCATAAGCTCCAAACATCTCAAAAGGACCTTTTGATTCGATGCGGTAATTCATTTCGACATCTCCTTTTATTGAAATATGAAAGGACATTCGAGGATAGGCTTTTAGAGAAGCACCTTTATCTCGCGCAGATATCGGCATTATCCCATGAAGATTCTTAAACGCCCGTGCAAACGCTTCTGGCGAATCATATCCATATTTCATAGCCACATCAATAACCTTTGCGTCCGTTGTCTGCAGTTCAAATGCTGCCAATGTCAACCGTCGACGTCGAATGTACTCAGATAACGTTACTCCAGTAATAAACGGAAACATTCGTTGAAAATGATATGTGGAGCAATAGGCCCTCTGCGCTATTTCATCATATGAGATATTGTCCGCTAGATTTGTTTCGATATATTCCAAGGCGCTATTCATCCTGTCCAACCAATCCATCGTTTCCCCTCCTTTCTAGATAAATTTTATGGCAGATACAAAATAATTACCTTGCATTTTCTGCACGAAAAAGTCAGTATGTCGAGGATCTCCTGAGGATCGATCCCAACAAATCCGAGTATTTGTAACATTTAGCTATGTTACCCGATTGCCGGACAGGCTTCTGTACTTGCCACTTCCAAAAAATTTTGCCGTCACTTATGGTGTTCTTCGAGCCGTCTATAGCGGCTCGTTTAAGGCCATCCATTTCGGATGTCGTGGAATTTTCATTTTGATTTACCTTCGTAACTCTCCCTCTTTAAGGATGGGGGTTAACCGACCATTCGCGAGCAGAGGTATCCGGTGTAAGACGGCAGCCTGTTTTAAATTCAATAATCCTAAATCAACTGATGTTTCTATGTAACCTACTATCTGATCAAAAGTAAAAACATTAAGTTTTTGATGCACAACTTCCTTTTCGTAATCCATATCTCCCCATACATACGGAATAAATTTTTCGACATCTTGGGACATAACCTCTTGTAAATCAATGATGGTAGGAATGTAATACAGCGTCTTTCTCAGTTCATCTCTAAAACCGTAGTGTTCCAATAATTTTCCGTTTAGTAATCTGAAATCATTATGGTATAAACCATGTAATTCTTTATCTGCATCCATTCTATTTCTCAACCAAGCAAGATAAAACCCTTTCATCCATATTTCATCAGCAATTAAATGTGCATAGTATCCCAGAATATAATGATTATCTGTATGTGAACTATACTTATTTAAAAATCCTTTGTAGTCAACACTTCTTGAATAGTCTTGATGTTCACCTATAAAGAAATGTGATTCGTTTTTAGTTGAAACCGCATCTGGGGCAATGCTTCCGAGTAAAAACGGTGTTCGATCTTCCATCGACAGACGCTCTGCAATTTTATTAGCAATAATCACATGCATTATTCTTGAACCCATATCATGGTCCTCCCCTTCTTCAATGAATAAAAGAATATGCCGTAAGGTATACAATAAAAATTTCGCCCTCACTTATGGTACGGTTCCCCCCGGTTTATCTTAAACGCCCGATAAACCTGCTCCACCAGCACCAGCCGCATCAACTGGTGCGGCAAGGTCATGCGCCCGAACGACAGCTTCGCGTCGGCGCGGCGCAGCACCTCGCTCGACAGCCCGAGCGAGCCGCCGATGACAAAGGCCACCTGGCTGCGCCCATAGGTGGCCAACTTATCGAGCGAGCCCGCCAGCTGCTCGCTCGTCCACATCTCGCCGTCGATGGCCAGCGCCACGACGTAAGCGTCCGGGGCGAGCTTGGCCAGCAGCCGCTCGCCCTCTTTGGCCCGCACCTGCTGCTCCTCCGCAGGGCTCATGCTCTCCGGTGCCTTCTCGTCCGGCACCTCCACAAGCTGCACCTTGGCATACGGGCCAAGGCGCTTAACGTACTCGTCAATCCCGTTGACGAGGTATTTCTCTTTCAGTTTGCCGACAGAGGCAATCGTGATGTGCATGGCGAAGTCGCTCCTTTTTTTACCGGTCAGTGGCTTAATCTTCCCTTACTGTACCCCAAATCCCGCCTGAATCCAACCCGAATCCAACCTGTCCCGTCCCGGAAAACACCCGTCCGGCCAATTCCCGTATTTTCACGCCGCCCGATCCGAAAAAAACACACTTGACGTTTCCCCCCAAGCAGGTATGATGCCAGTAGGGGGTAATTTCCAGCAGGGCTCCTGCCGCGGAAAAACCCTCTTGGAGTGCGGTTTGCAGCCACCAGACAGATAAAAAAGAGCTGCATTTTCGAAAGTCTGCCCGATAAGCCTTATAATGAAGATAGAGATGCTGACCATTGAGGCAAGGAGATCGACCATACCGACGCAGAGGTGAACTAGAATTGACCTATTTCATGGGAATTGACATTGGAACGACGAGCACCAAGACCATCATCACGAACGAAAAAGGAACCCTCCTCGGAGCCGGGGAAGCCGGATATCCGTTGGCCGTACCTCAGCCTTCCTGGGCGGAGCAGGACTCGGACCTGATGTTCGAAGCCGTGCTTCAATCCATCAAGGAAGCGATTCAGCGCGCAGGCATCGACGGCAAGCAGCTCGAAGCGATCGGTTTCAGCACTGCGATGCACAGTGTGATTCCGATGGACGCCGACGGACGTCCCCTGATGAACAGCATCATTTGGGCGGATAACCGCAGTGTGGCCCAAGTACAGCGCCTGAAAGACGAGAATCTGAGCAGCATGCTTTATCATAAAACCGGCATCCCGATCCATCCGATGACCCCGCTTCCGAAGATCATGTGGCTGAAAGAAGAGCGTCCGGATATTTTCGAAAAAGCCGTTAAATACATATCGATCAAGGAATATGTGCTCTACAAATTTTTCGGCCGTTACGTGGTCGATCATTCGGTGGCGGGCGGCACCTGCCTCTTCAACCTGAACACCATGAGCTGGGACCCCGACGCTCTGCGCATCGCCGGTATCCGTGAAGATCAGCTCAGCGAGCTCGTTCCGACCACGCACATTATGCGCGGCATGAACCGCGAATTCGCAGACCTGCTCGGCCTCGATCCCGAAGTGGCTTTCGTTGTCGGCGCGGCCGACGGAGCGCTTGCCAACCTCGGTGTCGGCGCAGTCGAGCCCGGCGTGGTCGCGCTCACGATCGGGACAAGCGGCGCCGTCCGTACCGTCGTGCCCAAGCCGCTTACCGATGCCAAGGAGCGCACGTTCTGCTACGCGCTCACGGAGAATCACTGGGTCATCGGCGGGGCCACAAGCAACGGCGGCCTTATGCTCCGCTGGTTCCGCGACGAGTTCTCTTGGCCGGAGGTCGAGGAAGCCCGCCGCACGGGCCGCGACCCGTACGACGTCATGATTGCGGCGGCCAAGGAAGTCGCGCCCGGCTCCGAAGGCCTGCTCTTCCTGCCGTTCCTATCCGGCGAAAGAGCGCCGTACTGGAACGCGGACGCGCGCGGCAGCTTCTTCGGCATCGGCCTGCACCACAAGCGGCCGCATTTTATCCGCGCCGTGCTCGAAGGCATCCTGTTCGCCGTCTACGGCATCGGCATCGCCCTGCGCGACCTGGCCGGTCCGGCGACGGAAATCCGGGCGTCCGGCGGCTTCGCCCGCTCCCCGGAATGGCGCCAGATCATGTCCGACATGTTCGGCTATCCGGTGCACATTCCGAAGAGCCACGAAAGCTCCAGCTTCGGCGCCGTCGTGCTCGCCATGTACGCCGTAGGCGCGCTGGAACGTCTGGAGGACGTGAACAAGCTCATCCCGATTACCGAGCGCCAGGAGCCGAACATCGAGATTTCGCCTACGTACATCGAGCTCTATTATCTCTATGACCGCGTCTACCGCAAGCTGGAGCAGGAGTTCTCGATTATCGCGGAGTACCAGCGCCGCACGACCAGCAAATAAGCCATTACTCTAACGGCTTTCAAATGAAACTAAAAGAGACCGTACAGGACAAATTTCCTTTGTCTTTACGGTCTCTTGGTTTATTAAACGGGCTTTTTTATTAAAACCTTCCACTTGCTATCCGCCTTTACAACCGTAATTCTGCTCTCTTCCTGACTAGCCTCCTTCATGATAAGAACCCGCATTTCATACTTACCGGGTTCTGACAAGACAGCGTCTTTTATTTCAAAGTCTCTGATATCACTTGTCCAAATGTAATTTTTAAAGTCTGACCTTTCCCTGGACGTAAGCGGTACCTCATATACCACGTTCTGTTCAACCGCCTCCGCATTATGTTTGATAACTGCCGTCAAATACCGATTTGCGCTTCGTTTAGCCTCCGTGGAATCATCCTGCTTAAAATATAAAATTCCCACCCCAAAAAGAACAAAAATAAAAAACGCAGTAGAAGGAACCATTATTCTTTTATAAGTTTCTAGAAAAGATTTCAACCCAACACTCCTTCAACAAGAAATTTTTCCCATATTCTATATTATTGGAAGCCAAAAGTTTTCTCAAATTACATTGCTTTATTTTAGCCCCCCACACCAAAAAGGCCTCTGCACCAAGCTCGCTTCTCAGCGAACCTTGTGCAGAGGCCTCTTTTTCTATCGTCAAACGACCAGATACTCCGGCTTTTCCTTGCAATGCTCGCAATGAGCGGGCGGCTCCCACTCGGCGAACTTCACTTTGCCCAAATCCACGATGTCCGGTGCGTCCTCGTATTCGTCCACGAATACGTCAATGGCCAGCTCCAGGTGCTCTTTACAGACGGAATACATTGCTCGGCCCCTTCTTCCCTTAATTCTCTCCCGCTTCGGCAAGCGTCAGCTCGGTCTTCTGCTTCTTTCCTTCGCGGTAATACGCAACTTCAATTTTATCCCCTATCTTGCTTTCCTTATACAAAAATTTGCGGAGCTGGACGGTCGTCTCGATCTTCTTCCCGTTGATCGCCACGATCACGTCCTCGCTTTTGAGGCCCGCGCTCTTGGCCGGTCCCGAAGCTTCAATGACGATCAGGCCGCTTTTCACGTCGGCAGGCAGTTTAAGCTCCTCCGTCCCTTGGAAAAGCTGCAGCTCCTGGGTCGACACGCCCATCAGCGGGCGGATGACTTTGTGATTGTCGATCAGCGACCGGATCACAGGCTCGGCATCCTTGATCGGGATAGCGAAGCCCAAACCCTCCACGCCCATGTCGGAGATTTTCAGCGAATTAATTCCGACGACCTGACCGTTCAGGTTAACGAGCGCGCCGCCGCTGTTGCCTTGGTTAATAGAGGCGTCCGTCTGGATCAGCTCCATCTCCCAATCGTACTGGCCGTCCATGGCGAACGAGATCGGGATGGATCTTTTGGGCGACGAGACGATGCCCTTGGTGACGGTCGGCGAGAAGCCGAGTCCCAGCGGATTGCCCAGCGCGATGACGGTCTCTCCGGCCTTCAGGCTGGCGGAGTCGCCGAATTCCGCAATGGACGTCAAGTTCGACGCGTCCGTCTCCAGCACGGCCAGATCCGTGATCTGGTCTTTGCCGAGCAGCTCGGCTTTTTTCTTCTCGCCGGATGCCGTGTACACCTCGAACTGCTTGCCGCCGTCCACCACATGGTAGTTCGTGACGATTCTTACCTTCGAGCCGTTCTTCTCGAACACGATGCCGGACCCGATGCCCGTCTGTTTGAGTTCGTTCTTGTCGTTCGGCTGCAGATTGACGATGCTGACGATGGCCAGCTTCACCCGCTCCGCGGCCTGAACGACAGCGTTGTTGTAGGAGTCCTCCATCTGCTTGGCGGACATGGCAGCCGGCTTCGCGCTGCCGGTCCCGGCCAGCGCCTGCACGAGCAGGACGACGACCAGCATGACAGCGGCTCCCGCTCCACCAGCCAGCCACACCGTGCGGCTGCGCAGGTCTGGAAGCCCTCTCAGGCCCGCTAACGGCCGGTCCCCCGAGGCGAAAGGCTTTCCCTTCGACCAGCCCCCCTCCTCCTGCTTCCGCCGATCCTTGCGCTGCTTCGTAGAATAGAACTCGTCATCGAACAAACTCACGCGATCACACCTCTCGCTCTATCGGCGGATTATTGTACATGTTGCACTTCATTCGGGAAAATACGGAGAAAACAGGAATGTTTCCGGACCAAACCGCCTACAATAATAGTAAATAATTTTATAAGAATGCTAGACCAAGGACGGCCCACTAATCCGTAAAGGAGCTACCCTCCATGAATAACCGTATCCGCACCCACTTGGATGAAGTCCAGCTCATCGGCAAGCTCGCCGATCTCAAGGAAGACCATTACCGCAATTCGCTCATTCTTACCGCTCTCATCGACGTTCTGATCGATAAAGGCGTACTGACCACGCAGGAGCTTCAAAACCGGATGGACAAGCTCGACAGCAGCTTCAGTCCGCACCCAACTCCTCCCATTTCGTAGGACGGTCAAAATACGTGTCCATCAGCCGGATATTGCGCTCCTTGAGGGAGACGCCCCGGTCTTCTAATACACTATTCAGGGTAAGCCTGGCTAAATCCATCAGGTTATGATTTTGGCTCAAATGCGCCATGTATACGGCTCTCGTACGGGCCGTCATAATATCCAGCAGCGCTTCTCCGGCCGCTTCGTTGGACAAGTGGCCGAGATCGCTCAGAATCCGGCGTTTGATGTTCCACGGGTAACGCCCCATCCGCAGCATCTCGATGTCGTGATTCGCCTCCAGAATAATGGCGTCCGAGTCCCCGATGACATCCTTGACCTTAGTGCTCATGTAGCCCAGGTCCGTCGCCATGGCGAGCTTTTGGCCTCCGCAGTGAAAGCAGTATCCGACCGGCTCCGCAGCATCATGGGAAATGCCGTAAGACTCGACCCGGATGTTTCCGAAATACTCTTCCGTACCCGTCTCCATAATCCGGCGGTTCGGTTCCGCTATCGTCCCGATATGTTTATCAAGCGCTTCCCAAGTCTTGGTATTCGCATAGACGGGAAGGTCATATTTCCGCGCAATGGCCCCAAGGCCCTTGATATGGTCGGAATGCTCGTGGGTCACCAGAATCGCATCGATCTGATCCCCGCTGACCTCCCGTTCCTTCATGAGCTGTTCGACTCTCCGGGCGCTGAGTCCCGCGTCTACCAGCAGCTTCGTTTCCCCGTCGCAGATGACGGTCGCATTGCCCGTCGATCCGCTGGAGAGCACCGTAAATCGTAAACCCATAAGCGTTAACTCCTCTATCGTAAAATCCCGTCCCGAAAGACCGGATTACTTTTTAGTATCCGCAGCTGCTTCTTCCGCCGAGGCCGACTGCATTTCGACCGCCCCGTTAAAAGCATGCACATAATAAATATCGCCGTTATTAATCGTGACACGCCAGTTCGGCACCATATATTGCGTCTGGGAATCAAACAATTGCCCATGGTAACCGAGCCTTACATCCGTAATTACCGAACCGTCGAGCAGAAACTTCTCAACCAGACTGCGCACCGCAATATAAGCCGGAATCACCTTCTGCTCCTTGTCCTCTCCACCTGATTCTACTTCAACATACGCCTGCCGGTAACTGGTAATTTGTGCATCGGTTTCATAGAGCTTTAATTGAACATCGAACATCGGATACTCGTTGTACATCTGGTTCAGCACGTACATCCCTTTCTTGCTGAGTATCGGGTCGTGCTTGTACGCGTCCAGTTTGGGAATGTCGGTTTTCGGCAAATCGTCCTTCGGAGAAATCCGGTTCAGGAGGCTGGCGATTTTGAACGGGTACTGAAGTTTGAGTGTGACGTTAGGCTGGTAAGACTCCACGAACTTAAACGTGATTTCCTTGAGCTTCGGCGCTTCCTTGGGCAGCTCGTGGCTGAGCTGAATGCTTTTTCCCTTCAAAAGCTTGTTCGTTTCTTCCAGCACGCCCGTCATATCCGTCGCCAGCTCGGTCTGCTTCGCTTTTCCCGTCCATACGAGATACCCCAGCACCACATTCAGAAAGAAAAACGAAAGAATCAGAATGGTTTTGGCTCTTCCCCAGTTCAACTGCGCAGCCTCCTTCCCATAAAATATAGTAGATACTTGCGTCGCGTTAACGCCTCATCTGTTGATTGGATTTTTGAGCTCCTACAAGCTCCTCGTAAAACTCAGCGGAAAAACTCGTAAGTCCCGTCTTTAAATTCGATCGCCCACACGGGGGACAGATTGACGGTTTTGACGCCCAGCGTCGGCCGGTAAGCCGGAAACACGTTCACGATGTTGTAGCGCTTCGGATGATTCGTAATCTTCGCGTTCAGCGCTTCACCGCCGATCAGCTCGGTTTTCTGCTGATTGATGATTTTCAAATCGGAATAAACGACGGAGCGCTCGTAGTTGGAGACGACTCCTTTTTGCAGGGTAATATGAATGGCCCCGTAGCCTTCCTTCTGCTCGGTCAGAATCGGGAACGCGTCATAAACCTGCCGGAACACAAACATCTGATTCGAAAAAGCGTGTTGCTGCTGCGGCTTGCTGATCGAGTAAGTCCCGTTCCAGCCGCCGTGCTGGTTAATAAACTGAACCCCCGCATCGAGATTTTCCTTGATGCTGTTCTTGCTGTCCGTTACCGCCAGCGGATCGGTATATTTCATCCACTTCTTTTCCTGGTTGATCTGCAGCCCCCGCTTCGCGTCCGTGTAGATCTGCGAGCCGTCCCGGTCTTTGAGGTTCCTCGTCAGGGAAGGATCGGCGAAAAGGCTGCTTTTCAGCTGCTCCGTGGGAAATTCCTTATAGCCAAAGTCATAAGAAGTCGCCGGAATGGGATTGACCGGCAAATAAAACTCTCCGCCGGAAGCCGCCGCATAGGGAGGATTGGTTCCGGCAATCGCCGTAAAGTTCTCTACATCCTTCGCCGTAAAATCGGCTCCGAGCACTTCGAAAGCCGTGTTCGAGGAATCCGTGAACAGGTACGTGGCGGCGGATTTTTTATCGCTGCTGGCGAAAATCCAGATCCGGGTAATCAGCTCCGTGTCGTCCGGGATATCCCCCTTGATCTGGAACGTATTCTGCAGCACGCTCAGCGGAAGACCGTCGCGGAAGCGAACTTCGACGCCTTCCTGCTTCTCGCGGATTTCGTCCCAGTTCGTCCGTTCCTGATTCAAGGTAACTTTGCGGAAGCGTTCCATTTTGCGCTGCTTGACGCTTTCGAAAATGGTCGAGTACGACGTCGAATCCGGATAAAGGACCGTATGCTGCTGATTGCCGAAATGCAGCACAATCTGATCCGGGAACAGCAGATCTTCCAGCTTCGCTTTCGTCCCTTCCAGTTCGCTGGAAATATATTCGGAAGGAGGCAGCGGGTCGTAGTTCGGTGTGCTGTACGCCAGCAGATAGCTGAGCAGCAGGCTCAGCAGAATCAGTACGGTCAGCGTGACCGACTTCAGCTTCTCTATCATGACGCATTCTCCTCCTCCGGCAGGACCGGCAGCATAAAGGTGACTTTCGTGCCGGACCCCGGCTCGGACTCCAGAGACATGGCGCCGCCATGGGCTTTTACTATTTCCCGGGCAATCGAGAGCCCGAGGCCGGTGCCGCCCATGTTGCGGGAACGCGCCTTATCGACCCGGTAGAACCGGTCGAAAATGCGCGGCTGATCCTTCTTCGGAATCCCGATGCCCGTATCCTGCACCGAGATTTCGAGCTGATCTCCCTCCGCCATCCGGGCATAGATGGTGATGGCCCCCTCGTCCGGCGTATATTTGATCGCGTTGGAGACCAGGTTGTCCAGCACCTGGTCGATCTTGTCGCGATCCAGCGCCACCGGACGGATTCCCGGCTCCGCCACGATGCGGATCCGGATGCTCTTCTGCCTCAGCTGGAAGGAGAAGCGGTCCGCTACCTCCTCCAGCATGTCGGCGATATCGGTCTGCTCCTTCGTGAGCAGCGCCTGCTTCGAATCCAGGCGCGACAAGTGGAGCAGATCCGTCACGAGCCGGATCATCCGCTCGGTCTCGTTGCGCGTCACGCTCAGGAAGCGCGGAGCAAGCTGCTTGTCTTCCATCGCGCCGTCCTCCAGCGCCTCGAGGTAGCTCTTGATCGTCGTCAGCGGCGTCCGCAGCTCGTGAGACACGTTCGCGACGAACTCCCGGCGCGACTGCTCGAGCTTCTCCTGCTCCGTGACGTCCTGGAGCACCGCAATCGCTCCGGTTACGCCGTCGCCTCTGCGGTGAATCGTCGTAAACGTCACACGCACGGTCTGCACGTCCTCGTCATCCGGCAGAGGCACATCGATCAGCGTCGTGTTGCGCTCGCCGTGCACGTACTGGTCGATTTCCTCACGGGTGAGGCCGAGCAGCTCCGAAATGTGCCGCTGTGCGGAGTGCTCCTCCTTCACCTGGAGGATCTGCATCGCCCGGCGGTTCATGAGGATGATCTGCCCCGCTTCGTCGGTGGCGACCACCCCGTCGTTCATATTCGTCAGAATCGAGGCCAGCTTCTCCTTCTCTTCCTCATTGATGAAGATGGCTTCCTTGAGCCGGTTCATCATGAAGTTGAACGTATGGCCAAGCTGGCTGATCTCGTCTTTACCGTAGACTTTTACGCTCTGGTCGAAATTCCCCTCGGCGGCGGCCGTCGCCTGCTGGGTGATTTCCTTGATCGGTTTCGTGATCGTACCGGACAGAATGACGCCCAGCCCGGCCGTAAACGCAAGGGCGATCAGCGTCGCCACGATGAGAATCCGGTTGATGCTGGACATCGTTTTGTACAGATCCTCCATCGAGGAGACGATGTACACCGCGCCCAGCACCCGGACGCCGCTGCCGATCGGCTTGGCCGTCGCGAATTTGCGCGTATTGTCCACGTCCGTGAACATGCGGTCGTTATCCCGGATTCCCTGAAGGGCGCGGGTCACTTCCGTCTTCGTCGTTTTCTGATTCACAATCTGTTTATTGGCTTCCAGCGACGTGCTGAGCACAACCCCGCCGGCGTCGATAATCTGTATTTCCGTATTTCCCGGCGCGAACAGGCTGTTAACGAAGTAGGTCAGCTCTTCCGACAAGTTCTTCGTATCGCTGTTTCTCGGCTCGTTCAAATACTGGCTTTCCACCAGCCCCGCAATCAGCGTAGCCTGGCTGTTGATGGAATCGCGGAATTCATTCTTATAATGGCTGTCGAGCGTCTGATAGAAATAAGCCGCGATCAGCTGCATCGCGATCAGGATCAGAAGGACGTAAATAATAATCAGCTTCGCCTGGATGGATTGGAAAAACCGGATCACCTTCATCTCAGAAGCCTCCGTTTTTCGTTCCCCGCATCATGTAACCGAGCCCTCTACGGGTCACGATATACTCCGGTTTGCTCGGATCGGCCTCCAGCTTCTCGCGCAGACGCCGGATCGTGACGTCCACCGTCCGGACATCGCCGTAATAGTCATAGCCCCATACGGCCTGGAGCAGGTGCTCGCGCGTCATCACCTTGCCGGGGTGCTTCGCCATATAGTGGATCAGCTCGAACTCCCTGTGTGTCAAATCCAGCGGTTCTCCGTCCCGGTAGACGACATACATGTCGCTGTCGATAAAGAGCCCGTGAAGCCGGATTCCGTTGGCTTCCTCCGGTTCCGGCTCCGCTTGTCCGAGCGGCGTGGTTTTGCTTTGGCGGCGCAAATGCGCTTTGACGCGGGCAAGCAGCTCCCGGTTGCCGAAGGGCTTCGTCACATAGTCGTCCGCCCCCATCTCCAGACCGAGCACTTTATCCAGCTCCGTGTCCTTGGCCGTCAACATGATAATAGGCGTATTCAGCCTGGCGCGGATTTCCCGGCACACGTCCATCCCGTCTTTGACCGGCAGCATCAGATCGAGGAGAATAAGATCCGGCCGCTCCGAAAAAGCCAGCTCTACCGCCGCTCCGCCGTCATAAGCGCAGACGACCTGGTAGCCCTCTTTTTCCAAATTAAACTTCAATATATCTGCAATCGGTTGTTCGTCGTCGACCACGAGTATTTTGCCATTTGTGCCGAACATGTCTCTCTCATCACCTGTCCTTCACCTAGAAAACCATACCCTATTATTGTAACATACCTGTACGCAAAAAGAGACATAGCCCCCCGCCCGGAAGGCCACATCTCTCTTAAAAAACTTGCGTCTATGATAGGCGATTCGCATCGCGATTTACCGGTTCAAATATTTCAGAGGATTTTCCAGGCTGCCGCCTTTGTGGACCTCGAAGTGAAGATGAACGCCGGTCGAGTCGCCCGTGCTCCCCATGATCCCGATCTGCTCTCCTTTTTCCACGATGGTGCCGGCAGTGGTTTCTACCTTGCTCATGTGAGCATACATCGTTTCGTATCCGTTCATATGATCGATAAGAACATAATTGCCGTAATCCGATTTATAACCGGCCGACACCACTTTCCCGTTGTCCGCCGCCATGATCGTGTGATTGCCTACAATGTCGATGCCTTTGTGCATCTTGCCCCAACGTGTACCGAACGTAGAGGTGATGGATTGAGAAAGAACCGGCCATGCGAATGTCCCTGTGCCTTCTCCTTTTACAACCTTGGTGCCTTTTCTTACTTTCTCCGTTACCGGCTGTTCAACGATGTCTTCTCCGACGATTTTCTCGTCCGTCAGTTGGCCGTTGATCTTCGTCAGCTCATACGTGACCTGTTTCAATCCGTTCTTGCCCGGAGAGATCGTCTCCACAATGCCTTCTTTCATCGTCGGATCCGTTTCGACTTCGGTTTCGAAGTGGACTTCCTCGTTCTCCACCATCTTCTCGACCGTCTTGACGGACAGAGCCGGCTGGATGACCGTAAGGTCGAGCACATCGCCTTCGCGGATCATATCGTCATGAATCCAAGGATTCTTGTCATAAATCACCTGCTTCGGGATGTTCAGCTTCTGGGCGATGCAGCCCACACAATCTCCGGCTACCACCGTATACTTCGTCGGCTGTACGCCGCCCGTCTTGATCTTGGCGATCAGCTCCTCGGGCTTCATCACATCCTGAGGCTGGATATCGACGGCTTCCTCCGTTTTGACCTGCTGGACGAATTCCACCTTCTCGACCGTGGCCGGAGCCGCAGACGGACTGCCGTCCGCCGACAGAACGGCGACCTTGCTTTCCTTTTCCTTCTGCTCGAAAGGCTTCTTGATCTCCGCCAGCACCCGATCGGCCGTGGCCTGATCTTTGACGATCGCATACGTTTTGCCTTCGATAACCAGTTCTACACCGGATGCGACAGGCTTCAGCTTCTCGTCAAGCAGCGCGAGCACCTGCTGATCGTCCGTTTTCTTCATGAAAGCTTTCTCCGGTTTGGGTTCTTCGATGTCGGGTAATGCCATATGTACATCCGGATACTGCTTCTCCAGCTTTTCTTCACGTTCTTGTTTGTACTCCTGCAAAACTTCCTTCGAACTGATATAACCGAGTGTCTCCTGACCGACTTTGACCGGGTAAATGTCCGCGAGATTCGCTTTGACATACTGCTGACCGCTAACGGTTAAAAATCCGATTACTGCTATGGAACTGACGCTATATAGGAAGAACCCTTTTCCCCGCACTGCCGGACCAGCCGCAAGCTCGGTGGAAGGTTCCGCTTTATTCCCGGTCAAGCTATGCCACTGAGCCCGGCTTTGATTCCACAACTTCCTGGCCCAATCTACTGCTTTAAAACCTTTCATATCCTTCTCCTTATCCGTTTGTTTCTTTACGTGGCAAGAGAATGATAGGCCCAGCCGATCATCTCCAACTCTACCAGCGCATAAAACTTCCTTAATAATTTACCACACCTTCTCTTGCGGTTTCAAGAAAACAGGGGGTTGCCACTATTAGGAACGGTTTGGAAGAAGCTCAAAAATCAGGATTGAAAGAGATTCAAAAGGGTTTAATCAGCCCCCATATTTTTTCAAAATCCCCGAAAGCTGTTCATATTCGGCCGGATTCAGGTATTTTTTCAGCTTGCTGTCCACTTCCTTCAGCTCCTCGGCTGTAATGCCGTCTTCCACCATCGCGGAAAGCTTCTGAACTTCTTCCGCAGGCAGCTTCGCGACGAGAATGGAGAAGATTTTCTGCTTGTCGCCGCTCGACAGAGCGTCCTTCTTCTTGGAAAAGTCATCCGTCGACATGACCACGTCCCGTTTCTGCGCATCCTTCGGATCGGGGCTTGCCTGCCCCTCCTTTAACTCGCCCATTACGGCGACGGCATCCGGCATTCCGCTCGGCTCCGGCGAAGAGACGCCTCCCTGTACGGGGGAAGAGGACGGTGACGGCGTCCCAGAGCCGTCCAGACTGCCCGTCACGGGCTTTTCCGCTCCTCCGGGGGTTGCGGACGGGGTCGGACTCGGGCTTGGGCTGGGCTTCGACGAGGAAGCCGCTATGCGCTCCACCCGGTCGTTAACCGATCCTCCCTTGCCTATCGCGCCTATACCGAACTGCTCGCCCAGCTTCCCGGTAATCTGAGAGAAGGAAAGCTTGCTTCCTATCGGCGGCAGCTGAAACTGCTTGAGCACTTCATCTACCATCGTAGTCACAATCACATACGTCGTAAAAATGGACAAAAAAGACATCACAACCGCACCGGCCGTCCACCTGCCTAACCGTCCCAACCATTTCATTCGTTCATCCACCGCCTTGAAACTTCTCGTTTATTCTGGTTTCTCTATAAGCCCAGTATTGACGGTTTAGACCCGGATCAACCCGCTATTTCCCAAAAAAACCTTAGAACCTCCAGCGCGCAGCTCCAAACGCGGCGCAGCGTCGCATGAAGGTGGTCACCCGGCCCCTGCCATTCCTTCCTTCCGGACAATAAAAAAGACCCCGCGCAGCCGGAAGCAAGTCCGGTTGCGTGAGGTCTTAGGGACGATGATTAAGAAATCGTCCTCTCAATATGATCTTGTAAGAACCGATTAAGCGTAAACCGGGCGGACCAGGTTCGTCTGCTCACGGTTACGGCCGACGGAGAAGATGGCCAGCGGAATACCGGTCAGCTGGGAAACGCGCTCCAGGTAATGACGCGCATTTTCCGGCAGGTCGCTGAGCGATTTCGCGTTGGAGACGTCTTCGCTCCAGCCCGGAAGCTCTTCGTACACCGCTTCGCACTCGGAGAGCATGTTAAGGCTCGCCGGATAGTGCTCGATGATCTCGCCTTTGTACTTGTAGCCCGTGCAAATCTTAACGGTCTCCAAGCCTGTCAGCACGTCGATGGAGTTCAGGGACAGGCCGGTGATGCCGCTCACGCGGCGGGCGTGACGGACCACGACGCTGTCGAACCAGCCGACGCGGCGCGGACGTCCGGTAACGGTGCCGTATTCGTGGCCCGTTTCGCGGATTTGGTCGCCGATGGCATCGCTTAGCTCCGTCGGGAAAGGACCGTCGCCGACACGGGTCGTGTAGGCTTTCGCTACGCCGATGATCTGGTTGATCTTCGTCGGGCCTACGCCGGAACCGATACATACGCCGCCGGCCGTCGGATTGGACGACGTCACGAACGGGTACGTGCCTTGGTCGATGTCGAGCATAACGCCCTGCGCGCCTTCGAACAGAACGCGCTTGCCGGCGTCAATCGCATCGTTCAGGACCACGGACGTGTCCGTTACGAACATGCGGAGCTGCTCGGCGTAACCGAGGTATTCTTTTAGAATCGCGTCCGCATCCAGACCGTCGCGTCCGTACACCTGCTTCAGCAGCGTGTTCTTGTCTTCGACGATATGGCGGAGTTTGCGCTCGAACTCTCCCGCGTCCATCAAGTCCGCGATACGGATGCCGTTGCGCGCCGCTTTATCCATGTAGCAAGGGCCGATGCCTTTGCGGGTCGTGCCGATTTTGTTAGCGCCTTTGCGGTCTTCTTCCAGCTCGTCCAGAAGCAGATGATAAGGCATAATCACATGGGCGCGGTCGCTGATTTTCAAGTTGTCTACCGAGAATCCGTTATCGCGAATATATTGAAGTTCGTCTACCAGAGCAGCCGGGTTGATGACCATGCCGTTTCCGATGACACACATTTTATCGTGATTGAAAATACCGGACGGTATCATCGTCAGCTTGTACTTCTTGCCTCCGATCAGAATGGTGTGGCCGGCATTGTTGCCGCCTTGGTAGCGGGCGACCACTTCCGCGGACTCCGCCAAATAGTCCGTGATTTTCCCTTTCCCTTCGTCTCCCCATTGGGTTCCGACTACAACCACTGTTGACATTCTGTATTACCTCCGTTAGGCGAATTGCATCGCCACTCATTTTGCTTACTTCTTTTACACACCACTTTAGTGTAGCAGACCGCATGAAGCAAAGTCAACAAAACGCGAACAATCATACTATCTCTAGTATGATTGTTCGGATATTTCAGTCAACCTGTCTGCATCTCCTGATGAGCGCGATCCATGTTGACGAATTTATTAAAGTTTTTGAGAAACGCCAGTTCTACCGTGCCGACCGGGCCGTTACGCTGCTTGGCGATAATGATCTCGATGATGTTCTTTTTCTCGGATTCCTTGTCGTAGTAATCGTCCCGGTACAGGAACGCCACGATGTCGGCATCCTGCTCGATCGAACCGGATTCCCGAAGGTCGGACATCATCGGACGCTTGTCCTGACGCTGCTCTACACCCCGGCTGAGCTGGGAGAGCGCGATGACCGGCACGTTCAGCTCACGCGCGATCTGTTTGAGCGTACGGGAGATCTCGGAGACCTCCTGCTGACGGTTGTCTCCCTTGCCCCTGCCCTGGATAAGCTGCAGGTAGTCGATCAGGATCATGCCGAGCCCCTTCTCCTGCTTGAGACGGCGGCACTTCGCCCGGATGTCCGCTACCGTGACGGAAGGCGAATCGTCGATGTAGATGTCCGCTTCGGAAAGCGAACCGATCGCCATCGTCAGCTTCTCCCAGTCGTCGCCTTCGAGGAAGCCGGATCTGAGCCGGGTGGCGTCGACGTTGGCTTCCGCGCAGATCATCCGCTGCACAAGCTGAGCGGCGCCCATCTCGAGCGAGAAGATCGCGACGGTTTCCTTCGCCCTCACACCGACATTCTGTGCGATGTTAAGAGCAAATGCCGTCTTACCTACGGAAGGACGGGCCGCCACAATGATTAAGTCGGAGCGCTGGAAGCCGGACGTCATTTTGTCGAGATCGTTGAAACCCGACGGAATCCCCGTGGAGCCGCCTTTATGGGAATAAAGAAACTCCACCCGCTCGAAGACTTCCATCAGAACGTCCCGGATGGAGATGAAGCCGTTGGAAGCCCGGCGCTGCGAAATTTCGAGAATGCGGGCTTCCGCATCGTTGAGCATCATGCCCACATCGTCGGCGCTCGCGTAGCCGTCCGATACGATCTGCGAAGCAGTCCGGATGAGCCTCCGGAGCAGCGACTTCTCTTCTACGATTTGCCCGTAATAGTCGATATTCGCTGCCGTCGGAACGGCATTGGCCAGCTCCGACAAATAGGCGACGCCGCCGATTTCCTCCAGCTGCTGCTTGTTCTGCAGCCGGGCGGTCAGCGTCACAAGATCGACCGGCTCGTCTTCCTCCGCCAGCTCGATCATCGCTTCGAAGATGTGCTGATGGGCCGGACGGTAGAAATCGTCCGGACTCATCCGCTCCATCGCCGTGATCAGCGAGTCGCTGTCCAGCAGGATGGCGCCGAGAACGGCCTGTTCGGCTTCTATATTTTGCGGCAGAACACGTCCCATGAACATTTCTTCGTTCATGAACCTTCACCTGTTCTATTGTTAGTTTCTATCCTGTCCAAACTTAGAAGGAATAATAACACCGTCTATTCTTCCGACACTTGCACGCTGATCGTAGCCGTTACTTCCGTATGCAGCTTGACGGGCACTTTCGTTACGCCCAGGGAGCGGATAGGATCGTTCAGCAAAATTTTACGCTTATCGATCTTATAGCCGGCTTTCTCCAACTGCTCCGCGATCTGCTTGCTTGTGATAGCCCCGAACAAACGGCCGCCTTCGCCGGCTTTCGTCTTGATGGTCACCGTTGTTTCGTTCAGCTTGCCTGCCAGAACTTCCGCGTCTTCTTTCTCCTGATCTTTACGCTTCTGTTCGGCTTTTTTCTGCTGGTCAACCTGCTTAACCGCCCCGTTCGTTCCTGCTGCGGCCAATCCGCGGGGGATCAGGAAATTCGTTGCGTAGCCCTCGGATACCTCTTTAATTTCCCCTTTTTTGCCTTGCCCTTTAACGTCCTTCAGAAATACGACTTTCATTCGAAAAGCCCCTCCTCTTCCTCTATCTCTTGCAATATTTGTTTCAGCTTCGCCGCCGCTTCCTGCGGAGTCAGCTCAAGCTGGGTCGCTGCGTTCGTCAGGTGGCCGCCGCCGCCCATCCGTTCCATCACGATTTGAACGTTCATCGCGCCAAGCGAGCGCGCGCTGATGCCGGTTAAACCGTCCGGCCGTTCACAGATGACGAAGGAGGCGAAAACGCCGGTCATATTTAATAAGGTATCAGCCACCTGGGCAATCATCAACTGAGAATATTTGTGATTCTGTTCGCCGACCGCCAGAGCAATATGATCATACATCATTTCCGTATATCTCATAATCTCAGCTTTATCGATATAGGCTTGAAGATCTTCCTTCAGCATCTTCTGAATGAGAGTCGGGTCCGCTCCGTTCCGTCTCAGGAACGAAGCCGCTTCGAACGTACGGGAGCCCGTACGGAGACTGAACTGCTTCGTGTCGACCACGATCCCGGCAAGCAGCACGGTGGCCTCCAGCGCATCCAGCGACATCTTCTCGTTGAAGTACTGGAGCAGCTCCGTTACCAGCTCACAGGTCGAAGATGCGTACGGCTCCATGTACACGAGCACGGCGTCGTGGAAGAACTCTTCGCTGCGGCGGTGATGATCCACGACCATGACACGGTGTGTCAGGTTAAACAGCTTCGGCTCGGCGACCATCGAAGCCCGGTGAGTATCCAGCACGACGGCCAGCGTGCGCTGCGTCGTGATCTGCATCGCCTGCGCCGGTGTGATGAACCACCGGTTCAGCTTCTCGTCCTCTTCGATCATCGCCATCAGCTTCTCGATCGAAGGATTGATGCCTTCCAGCACAATGTAGCCTTCCTTGTTGCTGATCTGCACGGCCTTCAGCAGGCCGATCGCCGCGCCGATAGAGTCCATATCCGGAAAGCGGTGTCCCATGATGATGACCTTGTCGCTTTCCTTGATCAGATCTCTCAGCGCATGCGAGATCACGCGGGCACGCACGCGTGTGCGCTTCTCTACGGCGTTAGTTCGCCCGCCGTAGAACGAGATGCGCTGGCCCGCCTTGACGGTCACCTGGTCGCCTCCGCGGCCCAGAGACATGTCCAGGCTAGTCTGCGCGACCCGGCCGAGCTCCTCGAGCTCCTCGATGCCGGAGGCGATCCCCACGCTGACCGTGAGCGGCAGCTTGTATTCCATCGTGAGATCGCGCACTTCATCGAGGATATCGAAGCGGTTCTGCTCCAGCTCGCGCAGCGCCTTCTGATTCATCAGAATCAGAAAACGGTCGGATGAGGTCCTGCGCAGATACACTCCGTACCGGTGAGCCCACTCCGTGATTTCACCGGTTACCCGGGCGAGCATGATGCTCCGCGTCTGATCGTCCATTCCCTGGGTGACTTCATCCAGGTTATCCATCAGAACGATGCCGATCGCGATTTTTTCCTCGTCATGCTTCTGAACGAGCCGGACGTAATCCGTCACATCGCGGATATACAGAAGACGTTCTTCGGGACGGTGCCATATTTTGTACACCTGGCCGTCCTGCTCGACTTCATGCGTCTCTTCTTTTTCCTTCTCCTTGCCCGGCTTCCAGCTTGGAAGCACGTCCTCCAGGGAATCCCCGATCACGGAGTCCTTTTTGGCGAGCTTGGCGACGAACGGATTGTGCCATTCGATTTCTTTTTCTTCATTATATAGAATCATGCCGATCGGCAGCTCCGATATCACGTCGCCGGCGGATTTTTTGACCCGATGCGTGATGGTGCCCAGATAAGCATTCAAATCGTGACGAAAAGCACTCTCCGCCTTCCACGAGAAGTACAGCACAAGTCCCGAGGCGAGCAGAGCAGCGACACCCAATACCCATTCATACAGAAACAGTACGATCGTTAAAGCGCCGAGCAGCGCAAACGTCCATACCATATGTTGTCCATGCCATCGTTTCGACAAGAATTTCGGCATTTATTCTCCCCTGACCCTTATCTAGATTTGAAGAGCCTTTCCCGCAACGGAAAAGCCACATCGAACACGCCGAGTAAACTGTAGAGCACAAGCAAAAACGGCATAAACACGATCAGAAGAATCGTGCCGGCCACCGGCAGCAGTTTACCCCAACCTTTATAATGGGCCACGAACGCAAGAAACGAAATTGCTTGGATGGCGAACGCGAACATAAGCAGCGGCAGCAGATTGATAAGCAAAGCCGACATCAGCGAATTGGTCGCCGATACGAACAGCATATCCGCCGCGAACGCGATGAGGTAAATCCAGACGAACGCTTTCGGAAGTTTCCACTCTCTCACAGGCGGCATGCCGGGGATGTCCTCTCCCATGCGATTAAGCAGACGGCGTCCGATCAGATGAGTAACTCCGATAAAGTAGAGCGAGAACAGAATCATATCCAGCGGAATGATTTGTACGAGCACATCCACATACCACTGCATGTCGCCCTGGGTCGGCAGCATTCCCTTTACGGCAGGCTGCATGTTATTTAAGTAATCCAGCATGACCGTTTTGAATTTCTTAATGAAATTCAATTTGAACAGGAACCCGATCACGAGCGTAAGCAGCATTTCGGCCAGAAAAGTAAGCGTACCGTACGTGATGACCAGATGTGCGGGCGCCTTCTTCTTATAAAGCGTGCCGATTACGATGACCGGCGGCAGCAGGAATAGTGAAATGGCCAAGACGACGAATCCCGTCCACCCGAGCAATAAATTCACAACCAGGAGAATTCCCAGATAGAAAGCTGTAAATCGTTTGGCGTCCAGCTTCACGAACAGAATCAAGACCGGAATCATCAGGAAACTGGCCGTAATCACCAAATAGGACGTCATAAAAGATAACAGAAAGAGTATATACAGCAGACCCCATCCGATGAACTGCAAATTTTTCTTTGTCAACGCGTTCACCTCTTACGAAGATGATCTTCCAGTGCCGAGATATCTCCATACCAATCCTCGAGCTGGTGACCCTCTTCTCTATGCTTTTTCATTTTATCCATGATTGCTTCATCTAAACTTCGAAAAGAGACCCCAAGCCGGCGGCCAAGTATATATACGCTGGAAATCAGACTGGCAAGGCCATCTATAATTTTAGCTAGATTGCCTTCCCATATCCCTTTCAACAGATGCGCTACCTGATCGACAACCTCGGTTTTGAGCCATTTCAATGACCTTGACCCGCTTCGCGAGATCAACCTCTCTTTCCCGATTGGACAACGCCGCTCCTCCCCTTATCCCTTACAAGCTTTATACACGATTATACCACAAAACAGCTTGAGCTGTGTTTCCTGAACTTGGCGCTTTACGGGCTCAGGGTACGTTAAATTTCAGTCAGGTTTGAGTTCTGCCTGAGGGATTCGGTCTCCTTTAGTACCCGGTTTGGAGATAACTAGAAACTCCGCTGCATCATGCGAACGGTTATGAATACAGTGCGGGGTTCCCGGTGCGATCCGAAGCCCTTCTTGAGGCCCCAGCTCATGCCATTCCCCGTCCATCTCCATCACAACCTGCCCCGTTAAAATGAAAAAGAACTGCGCCGCGCGCTCATGCACATGTCTCTCCTCGCTCGTTCCCGGAGGCATTCGTTCGTGAATAATCGTCTCGTCCCCTTTGTGGAGATACCAGCCGTCGCATCCGTCTCCCCATACGTAATGCTCGGCGTTTTGTTTGCTGATTTTCAAATCATCCGCCACTCCCCGGTTTTGTAGATAACTTTCGTTCGTTTTCTATCCACATGTGCATAACTTTCCGTCCGGATTTAGTCACCGTGTTTTCCACATGTCCCCAAGTCCTATCTTCATTCTATAAAAGTTCCTGTGGACTGTCTAACTTTGGCGGTTATCCACAACCCTGTTCCCCTCCGGAACGCAAAAAAACCGGAAATTTCTCTCCGGCTTCCTTCGTTCTATCCTTTTTTTGTTGAATCATTCTTGTTGCCGCCGCCGCTTCCGGCTCTGTTTGCCTTTTTACCGATAAAAAAAGACAACCGGCAGAACCGGCTGTCTTCTTCTCTATACAAACTACTCCGTAGTGTATGGAAGCAAAGCAATTGTGCGCGAGCGCTTGATTGCTGTTGTCAGCATACGCTGATACTTCGCGGAAGTACCTGTTACACGACGAGGCAAGATTTTACCTCTTTCGGAGATAAATTTCTTAAGGGTCTCGATATCTTTGTAATCGATATGAGTGATCTTGTTTGCTGTGAAGTAGCAAACTTTACGGCGCTTACCGCCTTTACCGCGGCGTGGAGTGAATTTACGCTCCGAACGCTCCGGACGATCACCGCCTTCCGAACGTTGCGGACGGCTGCTTGTTTGTTGTTCGCTCATTTGAGTCAGTCCTTTCTACTTAGAATGGCAAATCATCATCGGATATGTCGATCGGTTTCCCGTCGTCGAGGAAAGGATCCTGCTGTTGATCCCGCGTATTTCGGCCGCTGCCGCTTCCGCCGCCGCCATATCCACCGCCTGAACCGCCGGAGTAAGAACCCTCTTCACGGTTAGCGGAATTAGCAGATTCCAGGAAGCGCACATTATCGGCAATGACTTCGGTTACGTAAACTTTACGTCCCTCGTTATTGTCGTAAGAGCGTACCTGCATGCGTCCTTCCACAGCCGCCAAACGGCCTTTGCGAAGATAGTTGGCGCAAGTTTCCGCAAGCTGTCTCCAAGTTACGACAGGTATGAAATCGGCTTCCCGTTCCTTCGATTGCGAACTTACGAACGGCCGATCCACCGCCAGTGTAAATTGGGTTACGGCCACACCCGCAGGTGTGTAACGCAGCTCAGGATCTCTTGTCAGTCTGCCGATAAGAATTACACGGTTTAACAACGTTCATCCCTCCGATGCTTCCTTACTTAACACGCTGATTAAGCTACGTCTTTAACGATCAGGTAGCGAATGATTTCGTCGGAAATCTTCATTACACGATCAAGCTCTGCTACAACTGCAGGTTCTGCGTTGAAATGTACGAGCACATAGTGTCCGTCACGGAACTTGTTGATCTCATACGCAAGGCGACGTTTACCCATCAGGTCGTGCTTCGTAATTTCGCCACCACCGTTGGTGATAATGCCTTGGAACTTCTCTACAGTAGATTGAACTTGTTCTTGTTCAATGTCTGTACGAATGATATACATCACTTCGTATTTGCGCATGCTTGTCACCTCCTTTTGGACTAAGCGGCTCCCAATTCTGATCGGGAGCAAGGAGCGAGAATTAGTTGAATTACAAAACTCGCACCTAAATACTATAGCAGATTGCTTTCCCCATTACAAGTCACAACCTGTCCATCCGCCAGAACTGCCAATGTATGCTTACCGGCAGGCTCCCTGCGCGGCACATGCTTTCTTAAGCGAGGGACATACTAACCCCGTAATTAAAAGCTTGGAGGTGAAAAGCATGGGTGAGAAGACGCAGTTCGTGCCTGGCGACAAGGCGCCCAACGAAGGGCGCTACATCGAAATCGGCGAGAATGCCTTTCATATGGGGATCAACAACCCGGAAATCGTTCACTTGAAGAAAGGTGACTCGTTTCCCGACACCAAAAATCACAACCGCAAATGGAAACGGCTGTACCACTAAAAAGGAGCTCTGCCTTTATGAAGAAATCCTTCACACTATACGGGACGGTTTTCGGCCTTTTACTCTGTCTGATTCATTATTTCGGCCATGACCAGGACTCGCTGTATCTGCTCTTTTACTCCCTCAGCGTTCCTGCCTGGTTTGCTCCCATGTTTACGAATGTCTACGAGATCTCCATGGGTAAAATGTTCGTGATCTACGTGCTTACCGTAGCTTCCTGGGCGCTTATCGGTTACGTCATCGACCGCTTCTCCGTTGTGCGGAAAGAACGGCAGGGACGTACCGGCGGGGCGGCCTGAAAGCGGACGAAGTCCGTCGCTTCGCAGAACGAACTTTGGGCCTGCTTCGGCAAGCCGATGTAAGCTGCAACCGCAATGGCATGCAAAAACCTCCTGCTTCATAACGAAGCAGGAGGTTATCATTGGTAAAGTTATGGCGGAAAGAGTGGGATTCGAACCCACGCACGGCTTGCGCCGCCTAGCTGATTTCGAGTCAGCCCCCTTGGGCCTCTTGGGTACCTTTCCGTATCGAGAACATTTTTTATTGTAGCACAAGCTGTGGTTAGTCTGCAAGAGGGAAATTCGGCAAGAAAAAAAGGAGCGTCAAGAACCTGACACTCCGTTTTCGGAGGCTTCCGCCCCCTTATCTGCAGAGGACCGGAGCACCTTCTTCAGTTTGCTTTCGAACTTGGCGCGGGGCACCAGTACGCTGTGTTTGCAGCCTACGCATTTGATCCGGATGTCCATGCCCATACGAATAATTTCCATTTCGTTCGTTCCGCAGGGATGCTGTTTTTTCATCTGCACGATATCCCCGAGTTCGTACTGCTTCTTCTCCATAGGGCTATATGGCTCCCCTTTCCCCTTTGAAATAGGTCACGATTTTCGGACACGGAATCTCGATTCCGTGCGCATCCAGCTGCTTTTTCACTTCCGCGAACATTTTACGCTGCACATCCACCTGCATATTCGGTTTGCACTCCGCTGTAATCCTCAGAACAATCTCCGACTGTCCCATAGACTGGACACCAAGCACCTTCGGCTCGCTTACGATGTTCTCGTTGCCTTCCGCCATGCGGTCAACCGTTTTCTGGAGAACCTCCACCGTTTTATCGATATCGGATTCATAAGCAATCGAAATATCGACGATCGCCAGCGAATTATTGATCGAATAGTTCGTAACCTGTTTGATATTCCCGTTCGGAATAAAGTGAACTTCCCCTGTCCAGCTGCGAAGCCGGGTTACCCGGATGCCGATTTGCTCTACGGTTCCCCGGAACGTATCGACTTGAATAACGTCCCCTACGGCAAACTGATCCTCGAAAATAATGAAGAACCCCGTTATGACATCCTTCACCAAGCTTTGGGCTCCGAAACCGATCGCCAGTCCGAGCACACCCGCTCCGGCGAGAATAGGTCCCAGATTAATGCCTACTTGGGCCAGAATAAGCAGAATGGTTATAAAATTGACTACATAAGAAATGATGTTGTGAATAAGCTTGCCGATTGTAGCTGTGCGTCTCGGATCGAACTTAAGAGGGCTCTTCTCCCTCGTTTCCATCATCCGGTTAACAAGCTTGTCGGCCACTTTAATAATTAAACGCGAGAGTACGTATATAACGATAATTTCAACGATCGTAGCTCCGTACTTGATCAGCTGTTGGGAATCCAGCAAATATTTTTTGATATCATCCACGAAATGGGTCACCGTTTCTTCAGGATTTTGCAGTCCCGTAATGGCAGCCAGTCTGTTCCCCATGTTAGTCATTTTTCCACCGCCCTTACTTTTCCATCCTAACATATTCGGATTCTTTTTTGAAATAAATGCCTCTGATTTCCACCTTCTCCGTCTCGATGATCCGCTGCACTTCCGTATAGTCCTCTGCCGGAAATTGAATGGAAAGCGCACAGCCCGCCGTTACGCCTTTGGGAGTCGGGCACAGGTCGATTTCGATATCCGCGTATTCGAGCAGCATTTCGGCCCGCAGCGCCTGCTGGGTAGAGTCGAATGCAATGAGCAGCCATTCCCCCATTCTTCATCCCTCTCTTCACTCTAGTTTCTTCTCTATCGACTACGTATATTTTATCGACTTTCTCCGTATACTAGTAAAAACTTCTAAGCGCCCAGCTAATGCCTGCCAAAGCGTTTTTCCACGATTAAGAAGACAAACCCGGAGGGATCCTCAATGAAACCATTCGGCTTTTCCGCGAAACCGGCTGCCGAGCAGCCCGCTTCTATTAAACTTTCTCATTCGGACGGCAGCACGCCTGCAGCTCTATCCGCATACTTTTCCGAGATTCTAAAAAAGCTGCCCTCCTATCAACCTATTGTGATCGTGTGTGTCGGTACGGACCGTTCCACAGGCGATTCACTAGGCCCCCTGGTTGGCAGCAATTTAAAGAGACGAAGCGGCGCTTCCTACTCCCTGTACGGAACCTTGGATGAGCCGGTACATGCCATGAATTTGTCGGATACGATTACGGCTGTCGAGACTGCCCACCGCTATCCCTTCATCGTGGCGATTGACGCTTGTCTCGGTCAGGTATCCAGTGTCGGCTCTATACAAGTCGGGCATGGCCCGCTTAAGCCGGGAGCAGGCGTAAATAAGGAACTTCCGTCGGTTGGCGATATCCATGTTACCGGTATTGTAAACGTCGGCGGTTTTATGGAGTATTTCGTGCTTCAAAATACCCGCCTCAATCTGGTGATGAATATGGCCGACGTTATCGCCGGCTCCCTCCATCACGCGCTTTGTTCCGTCCGGCGGTCTTCCCCTACTTCTGCGCTAACGTCAGATTGATCGCTTCTTTCTCCTCGGGAGAAAGCAAGTATGGAGAACCGCCCTTCTCGACCGGTTTGGCATAGATGTATGTATCTTCCCTGCTGTGAATGCCGGTGATGAGAATCCCATCTTCATACTCGTCCAGAATAGCCACCGTGAAGCTCATAAGACTTCCCGTGTCCGAGAAGGCGTTATAGCGGTGAATGCCGACCTTGGATTTCATCCGTTTCATGGATTGGCTGATCCGGTTCAGCCGGTCCGCCGTATCTCCCTGCAGAATGATCTGATCCTCAATCTGCTGCTGCATGTGAACAAGCAGCTGTTCGATATTAACCTCTCCGGCGCCATTCATGACTTTCTTATATTGTTTGCGAAGCTTGCCCAGTTTAATCCACAACGCAAGCATTCCGATTAACAGCAACAAGACAAGCAAACAAAGAACCGATAAAATCGGTTCAACCGGCAGCCCGATGTTGTTTTCACCCATGTCCTTCTTCCCCTCTGCTATCTTGTCTCGCTGTTTCTTGTTCATTCCAGTCGGCTGCGTTCCTGCTTATAAAATAACGGATTCCGCTATTTCTTTGACCGCTTCAATTAGAGTATCCACTTCTTCATCTGTCGTAAAATAGCTGACGCTTGCCCGGACGGCACCGGTTTTACCTGTGCCTGCGGTTTCATGCGCAAGCGGCGTGCAGTGATAGCCGGCTCTGACCGCGATGCCGTAATGCTGGTCCAGGATGAACGCCACCTCGGACGCATCCATATGCTCCAGGACGAAGGGCACGATGCCCGTCCGTTCTTCGCCGATTCCGGGACCGAGAAGCCGAAGATCCGGCACATCACGGAGCGCTTCCATGATCCGCTGAGTTTGCCGCCACTCCTTCGCGTGAATGTTCTCCACACCCGTCTGCAGGACAAACTTCAGGCCTTCGCTTAACCCGGCTAATCCCGGGGTATTCGGCGTGCCCGCTTCGTACCTGTCCGGTCTTACGGAAGGCTGGTCGATCGCTTCCGACTGGCTGCCTGTTCCGCCGTGCATAAGAGGCTCCAGATCGAGCCGGGGATGGATATACAGGCCTCCCGTCCCTTGAGGCCCCAGGAGACCTTTATGGCCCGGAAACGCCAACATATCGATCCCCATCTGCTCCACGTGAATAGGAAGGATTCCGGCCGTCTGAGCGGCATCTACGAGCAAGCATATTCCCTTCTCTCTGCAGAGCTGCGCAATATCAGCGACAGGCAGGATGCTTCCGAGCAAATTGGAGCTATGGTTGATAACGACAAGCGAAGTGTTGCTTTGAATATTTTCCTTTAAGGCGTCTATGTTTATTCTCCCGAATTCATCGGTTTCCAGATAGGTGACCTGCACGTTTTTGGTACGCCTCAAATATTCAAGGGGTCTTCGGACGGAGTTATGCTCTACTGCCGTACAGATAACATGCTCTCCCTCTTTCACATGGCCTTTGATAGCCAAATTGAGGGCTTCCGTTGTATTGGAACCGAATGCGAGATCATTTGGATTTTTAAAACCGAACAGCTTCGCTGCGTGCTTGCGTGCTTCGAACACAACCCGGCTTGCCTGTACAGCCATGGCATGGCTGCCTCTGCCGGGATTAGCCGCATATTCGTTGATGCAGCGCAGCACAGCCTCTCCGACCTGCGGCGGTTTTGGCCAAGAGGAAGCGGCATTATCGAAATATAAAAACGGCTTCGTCACTGCCGGCCCCTCCTCACAAAGATAGCATACCTTCTCTCACTTTCTTTACGGACAGAAAGCCAAAGATTTGTATGCTATGTATGGTTTAGTTAGATAAACAATCAGGAAATCTGCCCTTGAAGCATTTCCAGCAATCTTTCCAAATCATCTTTGGAGTAATACATCAGTTCGATCCGTCCTTTATAATTTTGATGCTTGATCCGGACCGTCGTACGGTAATGATCCTGAAGCTGCTCTTCCGCCTGATGAAGATAAGGATCTTTCTTCTTGTCTTTCACTTTCGGTTTTTCCTTGTCTTCGGAAGCAAGCTCTTCACGCCGCTTAATCTCTTCCTCTAACTGGCGAACGCTCCATTGACCGTTAATACAAGCATCCGTCAGTTCTTTCTTCACCTTGTCATCCTTAACCCCTACAATCGCACGGGCATGTCCCATGGACAGTGTTCCACGTGAAACATATTGCTTGATGGATTCAGGCAAATGAAGAAGACGCAGGAAGTTCGCGATATGAGAACGGCTCTTGCCTACTTTTACAGACAACTCTTCTTGCGTTAATGAAAACTGATCTATGATGGCTTGATAAGCGATTGCAATCTCCATCGCATTCAAATCTTCACGCTGAACGTTTTCGATCAATGCGATTTCCATAACCTGCTGATCGCTAAGCTTTTTCACAACCGCTGGAATGGTTGCTAAACCGCTTGCCTGAGAAGCGCGGAATCTTCTCTCCCCGGCAATAATCTCGTAGCCTTTTAAAACCGTACGAACAATGATCGGCTGAATAACGCCATGTTCCTTGATGGAAGAAGCCAGCTCTTGAATACCGTCTTCGTTAAAATGTTTACGAGGTTGGTATGGATTCGCCCGCAGCTGATTCAAAGGGATCTCAATGACCTTGTCCTCTTCCCCGATCTCCAGCTCCGGAATAAGCGCTCCGAGACCTTTACCTAGTCGTTTGCTCAAGACTAATCACTTCCTTTGCAAGCTCTAAGTATACTTCCGCACCTTTAGACCGCGGGTCATAAGTAATAATGGATTGTCCATGGCTCGGCGCTTCGCTGAGTCGGACATTACGCGGTATAATCGTTTGATACACTTTTTGCTGAAAATATTTCTTCACTTCTTCAATGACCTGAATACCTAGGTTTGTACGGGCGTCAAACATCGTTAGGAGAACGCCTTCAATTTGCAGTGATGTGTTTAAATGCTTCTGCACAAGTCTGACTGTATTCAACAGCTGGCTTAATCCTTCAAGCGCATAATACTCGCACTGGATCGGGATAATCACGGAGTCGGAAGCCGTCAGTGAGTTAATGGTCAAAATCCCTAACGACGGAGGACAATCGATGAGGATATAATCGTACATATGCTCGACAAGCTGAAGCGATTTTTTCAACCGAACTTCACGCGATATCGTTGGAACCAATTCAATTTCGGCGCCCGCCAATTGGATAGTAGCCGGAATAATGTTCAAATTCGGAATTTTAGTAGCAACTGTAGCGTCTTTCGGGTGAATATCATTAATTAGGACGTCATAAATACAGTATTCCACATCTGCTTTATTGACCCCAATCCCACTCGTCGTATTACCCTGAGGGTCGATGTCCACCAGCAGTACTTTTTTGCCGAGCGAAGCCAAACAAGCACCCAGATTGACAGATGTCGTTGTCTTCCCTACGCCGCCTTTTTGATTCGTTATCGCGATTGTCTTGGACAATTCATTCACCCCACTACCTTAAAACCTCTCATTAAAAATTTAACAAAGAGAATACTACTATATTACCATAATCAAGAGAACGAAACTAATAAAAATGCAGGTTCCGACAACAAAATGAAGAAATTTGGCAGATTGCTCGACTGTAGTTTCAAATCGGTTTCCAAGCGTCAATTAAACTATACACATGCGGCTCTTTCCCACTTAGAATGCATGCAGTAAATAACGAACAAACCTATGACGTATCTCGCACCTAAAAAGTTTGCACTCTTCCTGATATTTTGCAGCTGAATTTTTAAAAACCTTTTCTGGTATCCCCCTCAATTAATTCCACATTCCAATCTTCCTAACAAAAAAACCTCCTGTTACAAATTCAGCTTCCTTTACGGGAGACTGCCTTTGTCATACAGGAGGATTATGCTTTAATCCCTTGATTATTTTGCCGAATGCTGTTTAGGAATTTTAATGATGATTTCGTAGTGATCTTCATGATCCTGTTCAGCCGTATTAATATTGAGACCCGAACTGGCCACCATCTCAACGGACTGTCTGATGGTATTTAGCGCCAGACGTACATCTTTCGAATAAGAAACACGTTTGCTTTTCTTAATCTGCGTAGCTTCTTTCAAAAATTGAATGCGTGTTTCCGTCTGCTTCACATTAAGCTCTTTAGCAATAACCTCTTCAAGAATTTTTACCTGAAGCTCTTCTTGATCCAAAGAAAGCAGTGCACGTGCATGCCTCTCCGTGATCTTCCGCTCAATAAGTGCCATTTTAACAGGTTCGCTCAAATTCAACAGACGAATCTTGTTGGCGATAGTCGATTGGCTTTTGCCCAGTCGTTGTGCCAGACTTTCTTGTGTGAGATCATGCATCTCTATAAGCTGCTGATAAGCGGCCGCTTCTTCGATCGCCGTCAAACCTTCACGCTGCAGATTTTCGATTAAAGCAATAGACGCAGCTTGAGAATCGTTGAATTCCCGCACGATGGCAGGGATGGTTTCCAGACCGAGCTTTTTGACCGCTCTTAATCGGCGTTCCCCTGCTATTAACTCAAAAGTATTATTACGTACCCTTACAACGATAGGCTGAATAACGCCATGTGTACGAATCGTTTGGCAAAGTTCATCAATGCGATCATCATCAAAAATCGTTCTTGGCTGGTACGGACTCGGATTGATGTTTTGTACGGGAATGTTTTTAACTTCATCCATATTGCTTCGCTCCGTAAAACCAAAAAGTTTTGACAGCTGCTCTTTCATGAATATAATACCACCCAACTCTTCCCCGATATTTTACAGGAAGGAGAAAGCAAAGCTTCGGCATTCTACCAACCCGTTTATCTGAAACCAAAGAATTAAAGAAGGGTCGCAGACTCCCCTGTCACGACAATTCTATCCATAGATCTTTAATTGCGTAAAAATCCCCTATATAAGATATTCGTCAGCTACCCATCTTTTTCCTGCCAATAAAGGTAAGAATTCATGAAATTCCTGGTAATGATGTTCCACGTGAAACATCCTATTTCACTAAGGGCTGCTTTAAAGGCAATCCAGCTTTACGAGGATATTTACCGGGTGTAGGTGCTGTTTTCTGGATTTGGATAAAATGCCGTACGGACTTCTCGACTGGCAATTCCAAACGTTCTACCTGTTTAAGCCGGCCTTTGAGCAAGCCTATACTAAAGGCTGCCTCTTTCATCTCTTCTTCCGCATCCGCGGCCTTCATTGCAACAAACAATCCCCCTACCTTCACAAAAGGCAGGCAAAATTCATTTAGCACGCTGAGCCTAGCGACTGCCCGCGCCGTAACCAGATCATACCGGTCACGGTGCTGCTGCAGCCGGGCTGCATCTTCCGCACGGGCATGGACACACGTTACATCCGTCAGTCCAAGCTCTTTTACGAGCTCATTCAGAAAAACAATCCGTTTGTTCAAAGAATCCACAATCGTAACTTTCAGATGCGGAAAAGCGATTTTCAAAGGGATGCTGGGGAAACCGGCACCAGATCCGATATCCGCCAGGGTATCTACTTTTTCCATATCCACATAAAAGGCAAGCGAAAGCGAATCGTAGAAGTGTTTCAAATAAACCTGGTCGCGCTCTGTGATCGCGGTTAGATTAATTTTCTCGTTCCACTCCACGAGCAAACGGTAATACGTCTCGAACTGCTGGAGCTGTTCATCGGAGAAAGACAGCTGGTGGGGCTGCAAATGACTAACAAACTGCTCTTGTATTAAATCGGTCATAAATTCCTCTATCCCCTTGCAGCGATAACTTGGTTATAGTGCTCCAGGTACACGAGCAGGATGGAGATATCCGCCGGTGTTACACCAGAGATCCGGCTCGCCTGTCCGATGGATACGGGACGAATTTTTGCGAGCTTCTGCTTTGCTTCCGTTGCAATTCCGTGAATATCTTCATAGATGATATCGTCCGGAATCTTTTTCTTTTCCATCTTTTTAAGCCGTTCTACCTGCGCCAGCTGTTTTTCGATATACCCCGCATATTTCACTTGAATTTCGGCCTGCTCTTTTACCTCATCGGAAAGCTCTACCGGCAGAGGAAGCATACCCTCAATGTGAGAGTAGTTGATCTCCGGGCGTTTCAGAAGGGTGAGAAGATCCACGGCATTATTCAGCAGAACGGTGCCCGCTTCCTCGAGAATAGCCTGAACGTGAGGTTCCGGACGGACCTTGGTCGTTTTAAGACGCTGAAGTTCCTGTTCGATCTGTTCCTTCTTCTCCATAAAACGCTGGTAACGTTCTTCCGGAATCAGCCCGATTTTATGACCGATCGGAGTCAGCCGAAGATCGGCGTTATCGTGACGCAGCAGCAGACGATACTCCGCACGCGAAGTGAGCAAACGGTATGGCTCCGGCGTCCCCTTGGTCACCAGGTCATCGATCAGCACGCCGATGTAGCCTTCGGAACGGTCGAGGATGACCGGGTCCTTCCCTTGCACCTTGCAGGCCGCATTAATACCGGCCATGATGCCTTGCCCGGCCGCTTCTTCATAACCCGAGGTTCCGTTGATCTGCCCTGCCGTAAACAAACCCTCAACCTGTTTCGTTTCAAGGGTCGGTTTCAGCTGCGTCGGAACAACCGCATCGTATTCGATAGCGTAACCGGTACGCATCATTTCAACCTTCTCCAAGCCTGTAATCGAACGCAAAATTTTGAGCTGCACATCTTCCGGCATGCTTGTCGACAGTCCTTGCACATAGTACTCGGACGTATTACGGCCTTCCGGCTCAAGGAAAATCTGATGCTTCGGCTTATCCGCAAAACGGACGATTTTATCCTCGATAGACGGACAATAACGGGGACCCGTTCCTTCAATGGCTCCCGAAAACATCGGCGCACGATGCAGATTATCGTTAATAATCTCGTGAGTATTCTCGGTCGTATAAGTCAGCCAGCATGGCAGCTGATCTTGAGTGCCCTCTTTCGTTTCGTAGGAGAAAAATCTTGGATTTTCGTCCCCGGGCTGAATTTCCGTTTTGGAAAAATCAATGGAGTCCTTGTGCACACGCGGCGGAGTTCCCGTTTTGAAACGAACGAGTTCCAGACCTAAATCACGCAGAGATTGGGACAACCGGACAGAAGGCTGTTGGTTGTTAGGGCCGCTTTCATACATAAGTTCACCCATAATTACTTTCCCGCGCAGATAAGTACCTGTCGTCAGAACGACCGCTTTGCCGTAATATTCGGCCCCAGTCTTCGTGACTACGCCTTTGCAGACGCCATCCTCCACAAGCAGTTCTTCCACCATCCCCTGACGTAACGTCAGGTTCGGAGTGCTTTCAATCGTTTCTTTCATCATGTGCTGATACAGAAATTTATCCGCCTGAGCACGCAGTGCATGAACGGCCGGCCCTTTTCCTGTGTTCAACATCCGCATCTGAATGTACGTTTTATCGATATTGCGTCCCATTTCTCCGCCAAGCGCGTCGATCTCCCGGACAACATGCCCTTTTGCAGGTCCTCCGATAGAGGGATTGCAAGGCATAAAAGCAACCATATCCAGGTTGATGGTAAGCAGAAGCGTTTCACAGCCCATTCTGGCTGCGGCCAGCGCCGACTCTACACCCGCATGGCCCGCTCCGATGACGATAACTTCGTAGTTCCCGGCTGAGTAGCCCATCTTTTCTACCTCCTATACCGTCTTATTTCCCAAGACAGAACTGTGAAAAAATTTGATCAATCAACGATTCGGCAACCGAATCTCCTATAATTTCACCGAGATGCTCCCACGCAGCACGGATATCAATCTGAATCATATCGATTGGCACATAGGCATCATTGGCTTCCATTGCTTCACGAAGCGAGCCTTTGGCCTGCTTCAGCAGTCCGATATGCCGGACGTTGCTGACATAGGTCAAATCCGTGGACTCCAAATTACCTTCGAAGAAAATAGCCGAGATCGCTTTTTCCAGCTCCGCGAGGCCGCTTCCTTCCAGAAGAGATAGAGAAACCACTCGTCCCTGCGGGAATTTGGCTTCGATCTCATCTTTATCTATTTGTAAGGGAAGATCCGTTTTATTCAAAATGACGATAGTTTGACGCTGTCGCAGTTCTTCTATCATGGCCAGTTCTTCAGGCAGCAGCGGTTCGCTGCTGTTTAACACCAAGAGAATCAAATCCGCTTCGGACAAAGCCGTCCTGGAACGCTCAACCCCGATTTGCTCTACAAGGTCCGACGTTTCCCGGATACCGGCCGTATCAAGAAGCTTGAGCGGAATACCGCCCACATTGACGTATTCCTCGATCACATCCCGGGTTGTCCCCGGAATATCCGTGACGATAGCGCGGTTCTCCTGCGCCAGCGTATTGAGCAGCGAGGACTTTCCGACGTTCGGCTTGCCGATAATCGCCGTCACAATGCCCTCACGCAAAATCTTCCCGTGTTCGGCCGTTCTTAACAGCTCGTCGATACGGGAACTCACTTGAATGCAGCGTTCGCGGATAAACGCATTGGTCATTTCCTCAACGTCATGCTCCGGATAATCAATGTTCACTTCAATATGAGCCATCAGCTCAACCAGCTGGTAGCGCAGCTCGCCTATCGCTTTGGATAAATTGCCGTCCACCTGCTTCAGCGCAATTTGAAAAGCACGGTCCGATTTGGACCGGATCAGGTCGATGACCGCTTCCGCCTGGGTCAGGTCGATCCGTCCGTTCAGAAAAGCGCGCTTGGTGAACTCACCAGGCTCGGCAACACGTATCCCCTGCTCCAGCAGGAGGTCCATCACCCGTTTGACGGAGACAATTCCCCCGTGACAGTTGATTTCAACGACATCTTCCGTCGTAAAAGAACGCGGTGCACGCATGACGCTGATAAGAACTTCCTCTATTTTATCACCCGATGAAGGGTGAATGATATGCCCGTAATGAATGGTATGTGTCTGAGCCTCGGACAATTTCACTTTAGACCGGAATAACGGCTCCACTAGCTTGACGGCTTCGTCGCCGCTGACTCTCACAACCGCTATACCGCCTTCCCCGAGTGGAGTGGCAATGGCGGCAATTGTATCTGAAATCATAAAATAAACACCCCGTAAGCGGAGCGGTAACCGCTCAAATTATGAAAAAAGCAATGACGCCTAGAAAATACAGGGTCATTGCAGACAGTTATCTTAACGTAATTACAACGCGACGATTCGGCTCGTCGCCTTTGCTGTATGTTTTCACCGACGGATGCGATTGTAGCTCGGCATGAATGATTTTGCGCTCCTGAGCGTTCATCGGCTCCAAAATCAATTCCTTCCGAGAACGGACGACACGGCCCGCAAGCCGGTGTGCCAGTTCCTGCAGCGTCTGCTTCCGTCTGTCTCTAAACTGCTCGGCATCGAGCAGGATGCGGACATGCGCATTTGAGAACCGATTTGCGACGATATTGACCAAATATTGAAGCGCGTCCAAAGTTTGTCCTCTTTTACCGATCAATATTCCGAGTTCGGATCCGCTTAAGTTAAACAAATGGCCTTCTTTCGTTTGCTTCTGGTCAATGGAGATAGCCAGCCCCATCGTATCGAACAGCTCTTTCAGAAAAGCAATGGCTTCTTCGATCGGATCCGGGATCTTCTCGAGCTCCACCTTCGCTTCCTTCGTGCCGATCAATCCGAGAAAACCTTTGGACGGCTGTTCCAGGACGGTGACATGCACCCGGTCTTGCGTAGTGCTTAACTGCACAAGACCGGCCTTTATTGCATCATCAATCGTTTTTCCCGTCGCAATCACTTTTTTCATGCAGCCTGTCCACCTTTTGTTTTAGGAGATCGACCGTACAAGAAATAGGTCTGAACGATGGTGAAGACGTTGCTGTAAATCCAGTACAGCGGCAAAGCGGATGCGAAGCTCATCGACATCACGAAGATCATCACCGGGAAAATAAACATGATGCTCTGCATCTGTTTGTTCATCGGGTTCTGAGCCGACATCACTTTCTGCTGAATGAACGTAGTAGCCGCCGCTAGGATCGGCAGTACATAGAACGGATCGGGTTTACCGAGTTCCATCCATAGAAATTGGTGAGAAAAAATGTGCGGATTCCGTACGATCGCTTGATAAAGCGCCAGCAAAATCGGCATCTGAATCAGAATCGGGAAACATCCGGCAAGCGGATTGACACCATGCTTCTGGAAAAGCTTCATTGTCTCTTCCTGCTGCTTTTGCGGGTTATCTTTAAACTTCTCGCGGAGTTTAGCCATTTCCGGCTGTACTTCCTGCATACGCTTAGAGCTCTTGTACTGCTTCAGCGTCAGCGGCAGAACGATCAGGCGGATGATGATAGTCACGATCAGGATAGAGATACCGTACGAATTGCCAATCGAATTGGCAAAGAAATCGAGCAGATCAGACAGAGGGATAATGAAGTATTTGGTGAAAAATCCTGCTGTCGCGGGATCCAATGGAGGATACGAGGTAGGCGACGTGCCGCAACCCGTTAGCACGAACAACAGCAAAAGAAGTGGTGCATATTTGTAGGTTCGACGAATCAATTGAGGTCCTCCCAGTTTTCTATTCCACCATAAACTATACCATAGTTTAATCCGGCAAGGAAATAATTGCTTGGAAATTAAAGCATGTTCAAATCGAGCCGGGATCAGCTGTTTTTTCGCAGCAGCCCCGCCCGTTTGAAAACATGGTAGATGCTCTTCTCCATCTCGTGGAAATCCATTTCGACGGCCGGCTTTCTCACGATGACAATATAATCGTAGCCACCGGGAAACCGTTCCTCGTTCAGCCGGATAATTTCCTTTAAAACGCGGCGCAGCCGGTTGCGGATGACGGCGTTTCCAATCTTTTTGCTGGCCGAGATCCCCAGCCGGAAATGTTCATTCTCACGACGAGGCATATAATATAGAACAAACTGGTGGTTCGCTGCCGACTTTCCGTAGCGATACACCTTTTGAAAATCTTCTCTTTTTGCAAGCCTAAGCTTTTTTTCCACAAGCAAGCACTCCAAACAAAACCGCTTCTTTGACCGCCCATTACTTAGTTTTCACCGGTAACGGGCGGTTTAATCGGTCGAAACCCTCACAAGCCTATAAAAATCCAGAAAAAAAGACCACATCAAGTGGCCTGGCAATTAAGCACTCAGTACTTTTCTACCTTTTTGACGGCGTGCTTGCAGCACTTTACGGCCGTTTTTCGTGCTCATTCTTTTACGGAAACCGTGGTTCTTCTTCCGTGTTCTTGTGTTCGGGTTAAACGTAGGACGCATCTATTTGCACCTCCCTGAGGATCTATCTAATCCCAAAAATGTCTTTTTCAATTAAAGCACAAAGAGAGGCTATAAGTCAAGGTGGAAGCTCGGTCGGAACAACCTGTGTACAAATTTTTCAGGCCTCTGTGCAGAACTTGTCGAAAACAAACAAATTATCAACAATATCTAGTGGTGTTAATATTAACTTTACACAAGGGGTTGAATATGTGGATAAATTAAAACATTGCGTTGATAATCCCTCTCTCATTTGCTAATATAGTATTGTTTCTGTTGTGGATATTCTCCTGACACCCTTCGTTTATCAACAGCCTGTGGATAACATTGTGAACAATTTTCCCTCTATTCGAGCAAGTCTCTTCTGCATAACCTGACTCGTGTGGATAAGAATCGACAAGATTTTGTGGTAATTGACATGAAGCAAGGCGACATGGCGTTTTCCGCAAGTCTTTTTTATGTTTAAAGGAGTGAACTGTTGTGGATAGCCATACGACCGACTCATGGCAGCAAGTCCTGTCTATCATACAAAAAAAATTAAGCAAGCCGAGCTTCGATACTTGGCTTAAATCCACAAGAGCTACCGTCTTTACGGATACGACTGTCGTCATCAGCGCACCGAACAATTTTGCGAAAGAATGGCTGGAAAGCCGCTACGCGAAAATGATCGGGACCACGATCTATGAATTTCTCGGCAAACAAGTCGAGGTCAAATTCATAAACGAGTCCGACGAGAAATCACCCGTCGCGGTACAAGCCCCGCCCCCGGAAATTCCGAAGGAGCCTGCCGCTCCCGTTCAAGAAGAAACTTTTCATCATATGATGAATTCGCGGTACACGTTCGATACGTTCGTTATCGGTGCCGGCAACCGGTTCGCCCATGCGGCTTCTCTTGCCGTTGCGGAGGCTCCGGCCAAAGCATACAATCCGCTTTTTCTATACGGAGGCGTAGGACTCGGGAAAACCCACTTGATGCACGCAATCGGGCATTATGTACTCGAACATAATCCGCGGGCGCGCGTTCTCTACATCTCGTCCGAGAAATTTACGAACGAATTCATCAATGCGATTCGGGACAACCGCGGTGAAGGATTCCGCAACAAATACAGAAGCATCGACGTGCTTCTTATAGACGATATTCAATTTCTTGCGGGTAAAGAACAGACGCAGGAAGAATTTTTCCACACATTCAACGCCCTTCATGAAGAAGGCAAGCAGATTATCATTTCCAGCGACCGGCCTCCCAAAGAGATCCCGACGCTCGAAGACCGTCTGCGTTCGCGCTTTGAATGGGGACTCATTACGGATATCCAGCCGCCGGATCTGGAGACGCGTATTGCCATTCTCCGCAAGAAAGCCAAGGCCGAGAATCTTGAAATTCCGAATGAAGCGATGGTGTATATCGCCAATCAGATCGATACGAACATTCGGGAACTAGAGGGTGCATTGATTAGGGTCGTCGCCTATTCCTCCTTGAGCAACCAGGATATTACGACTCATCTGGCTGCGGAAGCGCTGAAAGATATTATCCCTTCAAGCCGGCCGCGGGTCATTACGATGCAGGATATCCAGCAGAAAGTCGGAGAGTTCTACGGGTTGAAAATGGAGGACTTCAAAGCGAGGAAACGGACCAAAGCCGTTGCTTTTCCTAGGCAGGTTGCCATGTATTTATCTCGGGAAATGACCGATTTCTCTCTTCCCAAGATTGGCGAGGCGTTCGGCGGACGCGATCACACGACCGTCATCCATGCGCACGAAAAAATTAGCGAAGCCCTGAAAACAGATCAGGAACTTTTCAAAATCATTCATAGCCTGACGGAAAAAATCAAAAATCCGTCCTCTTAATAACTACAAGCCTATGCACAAACTATGCACATGTGGATAGGCTTGTTTTTTGTGGCTTTCGTCCACATATCCACATATCCAGTGCCTCTACTACTATTACTAATAAAAAAAAGGTATTATATAAGGGTATGCAGTCCGGCTAGAATTTAGAACCACAGGAGTGAAAACATGAAATTAACGATATTGAAAGATTATCTTAATGAATCCATTCAGCACGTCTCCAAGGCAATCTCCAGTAAAACGACTATTCCGATTTTGACCGGAATCAAAATAGACGCCACTTCAGAGGGTGTAACACTGACTGCCAGTGACACCGACATTTCCATCCAAAGCTTTATGCCGACCGAAACTGCTGAGCTGAAAGTAATTGAGCTCTTTCAACCGGGAAGCGTTGTGCTCCCTGCTAAATTTTTCATGGAAATGATCCGCAAGCTCCCTTCCCAAACGATCGAGATCGAAGTTAAGGACCATTTTCAAACGACGATTCGTTCGGGATCTTCCGAAGTACAAATTATGGGTCTCGACCCTGAAGAATATCCGCTTCTGCCCCAAATCGAAGAAAGCCGTACGATCCGGATTCCAAGCGATCTGCTCAAAACGATGATCAAGCAGACGTCTTTTTCCGTTTCGACGAATGAAACTACGCCTATTCTGACCGGTGTACTCTGGCAGATTTCGGACAATAAGCTGAAATTTATCGCTTGCGACCGCCACAGACTGGCTTCCCGTGAGATTAACCTCGATCTGGAGCCGGGGCAAAAATTCCATCCGATCGTTATTTCCGGACGTACGCTTAACGAGCTGAGCAAAATTTTGCCGGATCAGAATTCCTTGATCGATATCGTTATTGCGGATAATCAGGTGTTGTTCAAAATGAACTCGATTTTGTTCTATACGCGCATCCTGGACGGAACTTATCCGGATACATCCAAGCTTATTCCGCAATCGTTCCAGACAGAACTCGTTGTGGGCACCAAAGAACTGGCCGATGCGATCGACCGTGCCTACCTTCTCTCCAGAGAAGATAAGACCAATATCGTTAAACTCGTGATGAAAGAAGATGAAACCATCGAGGTTTCTTCAAGTTCGTCCGAATTGGGCAAAGTAACGGAACAACTGCAGCTTCAGAAAATCAACGGGGATCTCCTGCGGATCTCGTTTAATTCCAAATATATGCTCGATGCGCTTAAAGTCATGGATAGCGACCATATTCACATCGGGTTTACCGGCGCTATGCAGCCGATTATTATTCGTCCGGAAGAACAGCAAAATATTTTGCAGCTTATTCTCCCGTACCGCACGACAAACTAAGGCAACTGACAATTAAATCAAACAAACGGAGGAGACTCGATGAAAGAGGTCACCATTCGTACGGAATATATAACCTTGGGTCAATTTTTAAAATTGGCGGACTGCATTCAAACCGGGGGACAGGCCAAATCCTTTCTTCAGGAAGCCCATATCGAAGTAAACGGAGAAATCGAAAACCGCCGCGGGCGGAAGCTGTACTCCGGAGACAAAGTTGCCGTAGAAGGCTGCGGGGAATTCGTCGTGTCCCGGGAATAGGCCCGAGAAGCACAGGAGGAACGCCATTGTTTGTCAAACGGCTGTTGTTGGATCATTATCGAAATTATCCACATGTGGAAATCTCGACGGATCGGAATGTTAACATCTTTGTAGGTCCCAATGCGCAGGGAAAGACCAACTTGCTGGAATCCATCTATGTGCTTGCACTGACCAAGTCTCATCGTACCCATCAGGATAAGGAATTGATTCAATGGCAGGAGGACCATGCCAGACTTTTCGGCGAGGTGGAACGAAAATACGGAATGAGTACGCTCGAGCTTGCGATATCGGGCAAAGGCAAGAAAGCGAAAGTAAACGGGCTTGAGCAAAAAAAGCTGAGCCAGTACGTCGGGGCGCTCAATGTGGTGATGTTCGCTCCCGAAGACCTGGAAATCGTGAAGGGAAGCCCCGGCATCCGCCGGAGGTTTCTCGATATGGAAATCGGGCAGGTTTACCCCAGCTACCTCTACGACCTCACTCAATACCAGAAGGTGCTAGTGCAGCGGAATAATTTGCTGAAGCAGTCTTACCCCCCTTCCGCGGCCAATAGCTCCATGCTTGATGTGTGGAATGAACAGCTTGCGGCCTTTGGTGTTAAAATTATGAAAAAGCGTCAAAGCTTTATAAAGAAACTCCAAAGCTGGGCGGAGCAGATTCATCAGGGAATCACCGACGGCAAGGAAATGCTCCGGGTGGAGTATGCTCCTTCCTTTGCGGACGGGCACTTTGAAGATGAATCTGTTTTATTGGACCGATTTATGATAAAGTTATCACAGATAAAAGAACAGGAAATGCGAAGAGGCGTCTCATTGATCGGTCCGCACCGGGACGACCTTCTTTTCTGCATTAACGACAAAGACGTACAAACGTACGGATCCCAAGGGCAGCAGAGAACGACTGCTCTTTCTTTAAAGTTAGCCGAAATCGAACTCATCCGGGAGGAGGTCGGCGAGTACCCTGTTTTACTCCTCGACGATGTTCTTTCCGAACTTGACGAATATAGACAGACCCAACTCATCCAGACGTTCCAGAAGAAAGTGCAAACGTTTATCACAACGACCGGACTCGAAAGCGTCCATTTGGACCAGTTAGACCATGCGGCCGTTTTTCATGTTTCGAGCGGCAGCGTCATCGACAGGAGTTGAGAGATTGTGTTTATCCATTTAGGCGGCGAAAAGATTATTCGTTCCTCGGAACTCATCGCGATTTTCGATCTGTCGATCGAGAAGTCTTCGAAGATATCCAAGCAGTTTATTGCAGAGGCTACTCGCAGCAAGAAGATCGAGATCATTGGCGAAGAGGAATGCAAATCGCTTGTCGTGACGCAAAGCAAAGTGTTTTATTCCCCAATCTCCTCAATGACTTTGAAGAAACGCGCAAATCAGCTGTTGACGAACTGAGCGATTTGACTATGTAAAAGCAGGTGAAGGGTGTATGACTTTGAACCAAAATTCGTACGATGAGAATCAGATTCAGGTACTGGAAGGGCTGGAAGCCGTTCGTAAAAGACCGGGCATGTATATCGGCTCGACCAGCAGCCGCGGCCTCCACCATCTCGTGTGGGAAGTTGTCGATAACTCCATCGACGAAGCGCTGGCCGGTTATTGTACCCGTATCGACGTCATCGTTCATAAAGACAACCGGATAACCGTTATTGATAACGGCCGCGGAATTCCCGTAGGGGAACATGCCAAAATGAAGCGTCCCGCGCTTGAAGTGGTTCTCACCGTGCTCCATGCAGGCGGCAAATTCGGTGGAGACGATTCGGGCTATAAAGTTTCCGGCGGACTTCACGGGGTAGGTATTTCCGTTGTAAACGCCTTGTCCTCGCATCTTCTCGTACGAGTCAAGCTTCACGGCAAAATCCACGAACAAGAATATCGCCAGGGTAAACCGCAATACGATCTTCGGATTATAGGCGAAACGGAAGAGACCGGAACAACGGTTACGTTTACGCCCGATCCGGAGATTTTTACGGAGACGACCGAATACGAATACGAGATTCTGCAATCCAGAATCCGTGAACTGGCGTTTTTGAATAAAGGTATCGAAATCAATCTGATCGACGAACGCACGGACACGTCCGAAAGCTTTATGTACGAGGGTGGAATTAAATCTTTCGTCGAGCACTTGAACCGCAATAAAGAAGCCCTTCATCAGCCTCCGATCTATGTGGAGGGCAGCAAGGAGAACATCCAGGTTGAAGTGGCTATTCAGTACAACGACAGCTATACGGAGAACATCTATTCGTTTGCCAACAATATCAATACCCACGAAGGCGGTACCCACGAGTCCGGCTTCAAAAGCGCATTGACGCGGATTCTGAATGATTACGCGCGCAAAACGAATGCGATCAAAGAAAGCGGCTCTAACCTGTCCGGTGACGACGTTCGTGAGGGCTTGGCCGCCATTATCTCGGTCAAGATACCCGAGCCGCAGTTTGAAGGACAGACCAAGACGAAGCTCGGCAACAGCGAAGTGCGCGGAATCGTCGATTCTCTGTTTGCCGAGAAGCTTCTCGAGTTCCTGGACGAAAACCCGGCGATCGCGAAGAAGATCGTGGAGAAAGGCCTCCAGGCCTCCCGTGCGCGCGAAGCGGCCCGTAAAGCGAGAGAACTGACCCGCCGCAAGAGCGTGCTGGAAGTAAGCTCCCTTCCGGGTAAGCTGGCCGACTGCTCGTCCAAGGATGCGTCTATCAGCGAGCTGTACATCGTGGAAGGGGACTCCGCCGGCGGGTCGGCCAAACAGGGCCGTGACCGTCACTTCCAGGCCATTCTGCCGATCCGGGGTAAAATTTTGAACGTGGAGAAAGCGCGTCTGGACAAAATTTTATCGAACCTTGAGATCCGTGCCATTATTACGGCGATGGGTACCGGCATCAGCGACGATTTCGATATTACCAAAGCCCGCTACCACAAGCTGATCATTATGACGGATGCGGACGTCGACGGAGCCCATATCCGTACCTTGCTGCTTACGTATTTCTATCGTTACATGCGCAAGCTGATTGAAGTGGGGTACGTGTATATCGCCCAGCCGCCGCTTTATAAACTGGAGCGGGGCAAAGTAGCCCGCTATGCATACAGCGACAAGCAGCGGGATGAGATCATGAAAGAATTTGGCGAAGGAGCCAAAGTCAACGTTCAGCGTTACAAAGGTCTCGGGGAGATGGATGCGGAACAATTGTGGGATACAACCATGGATCCGGAAACTCGCACTCTGCTGCAAGTCACTATCCAGGATGCGATGGATGCCGATTCTATTTTCGATACGCTGATGGGAGACAACGTGGAACCTAGACGTAATTTCATTCACCAGCACGCTAAGTATGTAAAGAACTTGGATATTTAAAGCTTCAAGAGATAGAGGGCTGGATTTATTCCAGTCTAGGATGCACGTTTCAGGAGGATAAATCATGACCGAAGAAATGCGTTCGCAAGTCGTTGAGGTTGATATTAGTTCGGAAATGCGCACCTCATTTTTAGATTACGCCATGAGTATCATCGTCAGCCGTGCGCTTCCCGATGTCCGGGACGGCCTCAAACCGGTTCACCGGCGTATATTGTACGCAATGTCCGAGCTGGGCATGTATTCAGATAAACCGCACAAAAAGTCAGCCAGAATCGTCGGCGAAGTAATCGGCAAGTACCATCCTCACGGGGATTCTCCCGTGTATGAAACGATGGTCCGGATGGCACAGGACTTCTCGCTGCGTTACATGCTCATTGACGGGCACGGAAACTTCGGTTCCGTCGATGGCGACATGGCGGCAGCTATGCGTTACACGGAGGCACGCCTTTCCAAAATTGCTATGGAGATGCTCCGCGATATCAATAAAGAGACCATTGACTACATTCCGAACTATGACGGAGAGGAACAGGAGCCGGTTGTACTGCCGGCACGGTTCCCTAACCTTCTTGTTAACGGGTCTTCCGGGATTGCCGTAGGTATGGCCACCAATATTCCGCCGCATAACCTTGGAGAGGTTATAGACGGAATTCAGCAAATGATCGAGAACCCGGATGTAACCCCGTTGGAATTGATGCAGTCAATCAAGGGGCCGGACTTCCCGACGGGTGCGTATATACTTGGCCGCGAAGGAATTCGGCAGGCTTATGCCACAGGCAGAGGCTCCGTTACCATGAGAGCGAAAGCCGACATTGAAGAAGTGAATAATAAAGCGCGGATTATCGTGCATGAAATTCCTTATCAAGTAAACAAAGCCCGTTTGATTGAGAAAATCGCAGAACTCGTCCGCGACAAGAAAATCGACGGCATTACAGACTTACGTGACGAATCGGACCGTAACGGTATGCGCATCGTTATGGAGTTGCGTCGTGATGTGAATCCGAATGTCGTTCTTAACAATTTGTATAAGCATACAGCTTTGCAGTCCAATTTCGGTATCATTATGCTGGCCCTCGTAAATGGAGAACCTCGGGTTCTGAACCTGAGGGAGATGATTTATTATTACCTGGAGCACCAGAAAGTCATTATCCGTAGACGTACCGAATACGATCTGCGCAAAGCCGAAGCCCGTGCTCATATTCTCGAAGGTCTGCGTATCGCGCTCGACAATCTGGATGAAGTCATTGCCCTGATCCGTTCTTCGCGTACAACCGAAGCTGCGCGTGAAGGCTTGATGACAACCTTCAACCTTTCACACGATCAGGCGCAAGCCATCTTGGATATGCGTCTGCAGCGCCTTACAGGTCTGGAGCGGGAGAAGATTGAACAAGAGTATGCCGAGCTTCTTCAAAGGATCGCGGAATTGAAAGCTATTCTTGCGGATGAGCAGCTTATTCTTGCTATCATCAGTGATGAACTCAATGAAATTAAACAAAGTTACGGCGATGAAAGACGCAGTGAAATTACCAAAGGCGAAGACAGCATCGAAGACGAAGACTTGATTCCTCAAGAAGATGTTGTCATTACTATTACCCACACGGGCTATATTAAACGCCTTCCGGTAAACACGTACCGCAGCCAGAAACGCGGAGGCCGCGGAATCGTCGGTATGGATACGAAGACGGATGACTTTGTAAACCATCTTTTCGTAACCAACACGCATCACTACCTTCTCTTCTTTACCGATAGAGGCAAAGTGTACAAGCTTAAGGCCTACGAGATTCCGGATCTTAGCCGGACTGCGCGGGGAACCCCGATCATCAATCTGATTCAGATTGAACAGGGCGAAACCGTAAGTGCCGTTATCCCGGTTCAGGAATTCAGTGCGGACAACTACTTGTTCTTTGCCACAAAGCGGGGAATTGTGAAAAAAACTCCACTGGATGATTACATCAATATCCGCAAAGGCGGCTTGATCGCAATCAACCTCCGTGACGATGACTCGCTTATCGGCGTTAAACTGACGGATGGCAAACGCCACATCATCATGGGGACACGTGACGGCATGTCCATCCGATTCCCTGAAGACGATGTCAGATCCATGGGCCGTTCGGCCACGGGTGTCAAAGGCATTCAAATCGGTTCGGAAGATACCGTTATCGATATGGACGTGGTTGACGAAGACGCGAGTGTCCTGATTGTGACCTCCAAAGGTTTCGGCAAACGGACGCCGATAGCGGAATACCGCGTGCAATCACGGGGCGGCAAGGGGATCAAAACGCTCAACGTTACCACCAAGAACGGTGCGGTAGTAGGTCTTAAAGTCGTGAACAACGAAGAAGACCTGATGATCATTACCGCGAGCGGGACACTTATCCGGACAAGCATCTCGGGCATCTCTGAAATGGGACGTAACACGCAGGGGGTTCGTCTAATCAACATCCGCGAGGATGATGAGGTCGCAACTGTCACTCATGTGGCCAAGAGCGAGGAGAGCCAGGATGATGAGTTCAACGAAGAAGATCAGGAACAGATAGCGTCTGAACAAACAGACACACAGGTGGAAAATCCTGAAGAGGATACTGAAATTTAATAAATACATTCGGAGGTGGGGACTTACATCCCCATCTTTTTTGTTTTACAATAAAATTGACAAACTTAGGTAAAACGGAGGGAAACACCTTGCGGACAGTCTCTGTCTCACAAATTAAAGCCGGCGATAAGCTTCTGGAGGCTGTAAACAGCCGTTTCGGCAATGCATTATTTTATAAGGGCAGAATCCTGACAGAGCGAGATGCGGAGATTCTGAAAGCATTCCTGATCTCTACCGTAACCATTGATAATGGGACAAGCAATTCGGGTCAAGAATCGGCCGGTGCGGTTGCTTCATTGGATATAGATACGAAACAAATTTCATCCTTTGATCTTTCTTACGACAAAATGCTGCAGCTTCTAAAGAAAGCGTTCGGTCTTGTGCTGGGCAATTCTGCCCTGCCGGTGCTGGAGATGCGTAATGAGCTTCACAAGCTGATCGAGCATATAGAAGGGTATCAGGTCCTTACGTTTACACCGCGGCAGTTTCAGCTTCAGGATTTCGTCTATCACAACAGCATCATGGTTTCTCTGACATCTTATCTTCTGGCTAAATGGCACGGACTCCCTCAGAAGGATTGGATGCAGATAGCCCTCGCCGGACTCCTGCATGATATCGGCAATGCCAAAATCGATCAGGCTCTTCTCGTTAAACCGACCAAGTTAACACCTATAGAGCTTGAGGAAATGCGCCAGCACACCCTATACGGTTACAATGTGCTAAAACCGATAGCAGCCCTTAACGAGGGAGTTAAGCTTTGTTCTCTTCAGCATCATGAGCGGGAGGACGCCTCCGGCTATCCGCTTGGTCTTAAAAGCGATCAGATTCACATCTATTCCAAAGTGGTTGCAGTAGCCGATATCTTTCATGCCATGACAAGCGTTCGTTATCATCAGGAAGCCACATCTCCTTATGTGGTTCTGGAGCAGCTGAGCAAAGATGCTTTCGGCAAAGTCGATCCGGCGATCGTCAATACGTTCATCGACAAAGTGACTTCTTTTCATATCGGGACCGTTGTAAAATTGAACGATAACCGTGTAGGCGAAATTGTTTTCTCGGATCGGTCGTACCCGACACGTCCTTGGGTCAACATTAACGGAACAATCGTTAACCTTACGATGGAAAGAAACCTGTACATTCAAGAGGTCATCGAAGCTCGTTAGGGACAAATAGGTTCGATGAAAAATATCTTCCCTAGGGAAGATATTTTTTGTTGACATGGTATCGAGCGGATGGTATATTAGTATTCCGCCTTCCGAAAGAAGCGACAAATTAAAAACCTGAAAAAATTCATCGAAAAAAAAGCTTGCAATCAACTAGGTGAATGTGGTATATTAATTAAGTCGCCGCTGGAACGAAGCGGACAACGACGAGGCTGATAAAGCCGAGATTGTCCTTTGAAAACTGAACAACGAGTGATTGAAGCGTCTCAAGTAATTGAGACATTAAATGAGAAGAAATTCTCGTCAGCAACGAATTTTTGAGCTTAATCAGCTTGAGATAAACCGCTGGCCTTTGGCCGGCACAACTTTATCGGAGAGTTTGATCCTGGCTCAGGACGAACGCTGGCGGCGTGCCTAATACATGCAAGTCGAGCGGACTTGATGAGAAGCTTGC
>NZ_KE150412.1:3080841-3272876 GCF_000411255.1 Paenibacillus sp. HGH0039
AAGAGGTAACAGCCCTGTAGCCGAAAGTGAACGTATGCCTAGACGGATCCTGAGTACGGCGGGACACGTGAAACCCCGTCGGAATCCGGCAGGACCATCTGCCAAGGCTAAATACTCCCTAGCGACCGATAGTGAAGCAGTACCGTGAGGGAAAGGTGAAAAGCACCCCGGGAGGGGAGTGAAAAAGAACCTGAAACCGTGTGCCTACAAGAAGTCAGAGCCCGTTAATGGGTGATGGCGTGCCTTTTGTAGAATGAACCGGCGAGTTACGTTTGCATGCGAGGTTAAGCTGAAAAGGCGGAGCCGCAGCGAAAGCGAGTCTGAATAGGGCGACTATAGTATGCAGGCGTAGACCCGAAACCGTGTGATCTACCCCTGTCCAGGGTGAAGGTGCGGTAACACGCACTGGAGGCCCGAACCCACGAATGTTGAAAAATTCGGGGATGAGGTGGGGGTAGCGGAGAAATTCCAATCGAACTCGGAGATAGCTGGTTCTCCCCGAAATAGCTTTAGGGCTAGCCTCGGGGGATGTGTCGTGGAGGTAAAGCACTGATTGGGTACGGGGCCCGCCAAGGGTTACCAAGTCCAGTCAAACTCTGAATGCCACAGACATTACCCCGGGAGTCAGACAGTGAGTGCTAAGATCCATTGTCAAGAGGGAAACAGCCCAGATCATCAGCTAAGGTCCCCAAGTGTGTGTTAAGTGGGAAAGGATGTGGAGTTGCACAGACAACCAGGATGTTGGCTTAGAAGCAGCCACCATTTAAAGAGTGCGTAATAGCTCACTGGTCGAGTGACTCTGCGCCGAAAATGTAACGGGGCTAAACACACCACCGAAGCTATGACTTGCACCTAGCGTGCATGGGTAGGGGAGCGTTCTGTACGGAGTGAAGGTAGATCGTGAGGACTGCTGGACTGTACAGAAGTGAGAATGCCGGTATGAGTAACGAAAAGATCAGTGAGAATCTGATCCGCCGAAAGCCTAAGGGTTCCTGAGGAAGGTTCGTCCGCTCAGGGTAAGTCGGGACCTAAGGCGAGGCCGAAAGGCGTAGTCGAAGGACAACAGGTTGAAATTCCTGTACCACCGTAAGCCGTTATGAGCAATGGAGTGACGCAGCAGGGTAGGGACGCGGACTGATGGATGTCCGTCCAAGCAGTGAGGCTGATGTGTAGGCAAATCCGCACATCGTGAAGGCTGGGCTGTGATGGGGAGCGAAAATTACAGTAGCGAAGGTCTTGATCTCACACTGCCGAGAAAAGCTTCTAGCCAGGCGAAGGTGCCCGTACCGCAAACCGACACAGGTGGGCGAGAAGAGAATTCTAAGGCGCGCGGAAGAACTCTCGTTAAGGAACTCGGCAAAATGACCCCGTAACTTCGGGAGAAGGGGTGCCCCGGTAGTGTGAATAGCACGAGGGGGCCGCAGTGAAAAGGCCCAAGCGACTGTTTAGCAAAAACACAGGTCTATGCGAAGCCGCAAGGCGAAGTATATGGGCTGACGCCTGCCCGGTGCTGGAAGGTTAAGGGGAGCGGTTAGGGGTAACCCGAAGCTGTGAACCGAAGCCCCAGTAAACGGCGGCCGTAACTATAACGGTCCTAAGGTAGCGAAATTCCTTGTCAGGTAAATTCTGACCCGCACGAATGGCGTAACGACTTGGGCGCTGTCTCAACGAGAGATCCGGTGAAATTTTAATACCTGTGAAGATGCAGGTTACCCGCGACAAGACGGAAAGACCCCATGGAGCTTTACTGCAGCTTGATATTGGACTTTGGTACGATCTGTACAGGATAGGTGGGAGCCTTTGAAGCCTGAGCGCCAGCTTGGGTGGAGGCGCCGTTGGGATACCACCCTGATCGTATCGGAGTTCTAACCTACTACCGTGATCCGGTAGAGGGACCGTGTCAGGTGGGCAGTTTGACTGGGGCGGTCGCCTCCTAAAGAGTAACGGAGGCGCCCCAAGGTTCCCTCAGAATGGTTGGAAATCATTCGAAGAGTGCAAAGGCATAAGGGAGCTTGACTGCGAGACATACAGGTCGAGCAGGGACGAAAGTCGGGCTTAGTGATCCGGTGGTACCGCATGGAAGGGCCATCGCTCAACGGATAAAAGCTACCCTGGGGATAACAGGCTTATCTCCCCCAAGAGTCCACATCGACGGGGAGGTTTGGCACCTCGATGTCGGCTCATCGCATCCTGGGGCTGAAGTAGGTCCCAAGGGTTGGGCTGTTCGCCCATTAAAGCGGTACGCGAGCTGGGTTCAGAACGTCGTGAGACAGTTCGGTCCCTATCTGTCGCGGGCGCAGGAAATTTGAGAGGAGCTGTCCTTAGTACGAGAGGACCGGGATGGACGTACCGCTGGTGTACCAGTTGTCTCGCCAGAGGCATCGCTGGGTAGCTATGTACGGAAGGGATAAGCGCTGAAAGCATCTAAGCGTGAAGCCCCCCTCAAGATGAGATTTCCCAATTAGTAAGACCCCTTGAAGACGACGAGGTAGATAGGTTGGAGGTGGAAGCACAGCAATGTGTGGAGCTGACCAATACTAATCGGTCGAGGGCTTGACCTACAAGGTTATTTCCGACAGGAAAGACCGCATCGAAAGCATAGGCTATATATGCACCACAAGATCTTTGGATGGATCGGCTGCACGTTTCGCTGCTAGTTTTCAGGGAGCAACCCTGATTTGTCTGAATAGACACCTGTTTGGTGACGATGGCGGAAGGGAACCACGCGTACCCATCCCGAACACGACCGTTAAGCCTTCCAGCGCCGATGGTACTTGGACCGAAGGGTCCTGGGAGAGTAGGACGTTGCCAAGCACAAATAAAACCTTTTCGAATGAGAGTTCGAAAAGGTTTTTTGTTATAGAAAAGAGACATGCTAGCAGGGAACGCCAAGATTGTCATGCTCTGCTTCTTGACATGAAAAAACGCCTTATGTATGATTGCAATAATATCTAAAGACAGAAGAGGAGGGCAAACCCTGTGTGGGATGCTAAATTCGCAAAAGAAGGATTGACGTTTGACGATGTACTTCTGGTGCCTCGTAAATCAAATGTGTTCGGTAAAGAGATTGATGTTTCCACCAAGCTTGCCCCGAAAGTGAAATTAAATATTCCTCTCCTCAGTTCAGCGATGGATACGGTGACAGAGGCCGCTCTGGCGATTGCAATCGCCCGTGAAGGCGGAATCGGAATTATTCATAAGAATATGTCCATTGAGCAGCAAGCCGGCGAGGTAGACCGGGTTAAGCGTTCGGAGTCCGGTGTTATTACGAACCCATTCCACCTTACACCGCAGCATCATGTATACGATGCGGAAGCACTCATGGCGAAGTTCAGAATCTCCGGCGTGCCGATCGTCGATGAGAATAAGAAACTGGTTGGGATTTTGACCAACCGTGATTTGCGTTTTGTTCATGACTACTCCATTAAAATTGAGGAAGTCATGACAAAAGAAAATCTGGTGACGGCTCCGGTTGGGACAACCCTGGAGCAGGCGGAAGGAATTCTTCAACAGCACAAGATCGAAAAGCTGCCGCTGGTGGATGACTCTTTTGTCCTGAAAGGTCTCATCACGATTAAGGATATCGAAAAAGCTATTCAGTTCCCTAATGCAGGCAAAGACGAGTTCGGTCGTCTGCTGTGCGGAGCCGCAGTAGGAGTTTCCAAAGACGTGATGGAACGCGCCGCGGCACTTGTAGAAGCCGGAGCGGACGTGCTGGTTGTTGATTCGGCTCACGGTCATCATATCAACATTCTGGAGACGGTCAGAAAGCTTCGCAACCAATATCCGGAGCTGCCGCTTATTGCCGGTAACGTGGCTACCGGAGACGGAACGCGTGATCTGATCGAAGCAGGCGCTTCTATCGTCAAAGTTGGAATTGGCCCTGGGTCAATTTGTACAACCCGTGTTATCGCCGGTATCGGTGTTCCACAAATCACCGCTATCTACGATTGTGCGTCCGTTGCACGTGAGTACAACGTACCGATCATCGCAGACGGCGGCATCAAGTACTCCGGTGATGTAGTAAAGGCGATCGCCGCGGGCGCAAGCGCCGTTATGCTGGGAAGCCTTTTTGCAGGTACGGAGGAAAGCCCGGGAGAGTCGGAGATCTATCAAGGCAGACGCTTTAAGGTTTACCGTGGTATGGGTTCGCTCGGAGCAATGAAAGAAGGCAGCAAGGATCGTTATTTCCAGGAGAACGAAACCAAGCTGGTGCCGGAAGGTATTGAAGGACGTGTAGCCTACAAAGGGCCGCTGGCCGATACCATCTATCAACTCGTTGGTGGTCTTCGTTCCGGTATGGGGTACTGCGGTGCTCCCGACATCGACACTTTGATCAACGATACAACGTTTGTTCGTATCTCGGGTGCGGGTCTACGCGAAAGCCATCCGCATGATGTGCAAATTACGAAAGAAGCCCCCAACTACTCGATGTAACTAGAATATTTCGAGCCATATAGGGGACCCCGGTTTCAGGACCGGGGTCTCCTTTTTTTTATGCCTGGGGAATGGTACAATAAGACTCATCATGAATTTACAAATAGGAGTGTGTGAGTTGAAAAAATTTGGTTTCTGGAAAAGAAAAGTATCTTTGGCCCTCGTTTTTGCAATGCTACAAGTATCCTTCCTTCACATATTTGCGGTTACCGCGTTGGCGGCTGACGGCGAACCCGAATTGGATGTTAGTTCTGCTATTCTGATGGAAGCGAGCACAGGACAGATTTTATTTGAGAAAAATGCCGATCAAGTCTTGCCTCCGGCAAGTATGTCCAAAATGATGACAGAATACCTCGTTATGGAAGCGATTCACAATGGCAAGCTTAAGTGGGAAGATACCGCCACGGCAAGCAAGTACGCGGCCAGCGTAATCGGGTCCGGCCAGCTAATCGCGGAAGGCGAAACCCTGACCATCAAAGATTTGTTTTATGCGATGTCGATTTATTCTTCCAACGATGCTTCTATTGTTCTTGCGGAAAAGCTTGGCGGGTCGGAAGAAGGTTTTGCCAAGTTGATGAACGACAAAGCAAGAGAGCTCGGCATGTCGGATAAAGCCCAATTCATTAATGCGACGGGCCTATCCAGAGCGGATATTAAGGAGAATGCCCCTAAAAGTATTCAAGGGGAGACGGTGATGTCAGCGAAGGATGTAGCCATTCTCGCAAGACATCTGGTTACAGAGCATAAAGAAGTGCTGGAGTATACAAAGGTTCCTTCAAAAAAACTACGCGAATCGGATAAAAGTCCGATGATTAATTACAACTGGATGCTTGAAGGCAACAGCAGCAATGTGAATTTCAAGAAGTATGCTTATCAGGGTCTAGATGGCCTTAAAACCGGTCATACCGATGAAGCCAAGTATTGCTTTACTGGTACGGCCGAACGCAACGGCATGCGCTTAATCAGCGTTGTGATGGGTGCGAAAACGGAGCCGGAACGTTTTAACCAGACACGCAAAGTGCTGGACTACGGATTTACCAATTTTGAATTCAAAACGTTGGCTAAAGCCGGAACTGCTCTCGACGCGCAGAAAACCGTGCCGATTACAAAAGGCGTAGAACTGGAAGCGCCTGCTGTCCTGAAAAACGATGTAGCTTTTGCCGTGAAGAAGGGAACCGCGGATACGAAGCTGGAAACGAAGGTTGATCTGCTGGCAGCGGACAAACTGGTTGCCCCTCTCAAAAAGGGAGACAAGCTGGGTACAGCTACCCTGTCCTTCGGTAAAAACTCCGAAACGGTTGATTTGGTGGCCGAAAACGATATGGAAAAAGCAAGCTGGTTCCGGATGATGATGCGGGCGATCAAAAACTTGTTCGCAGATCTGTTCAACGGGGTTAAAGGCTTATTCTAAGCGGGTTCTCTCAGGAAAAGTTATTGTTTTCACGAACAGGTTCATGTAAAATGTTAGCTTAGAAGTTCATGAACGAAAAATCTAGCTAGGGATATAAATTCCAGGAGGATTTAATATGGAGACGGGTACTTCGCGCGTAAAAAGAGGCATGGCTGAAATGCAAAAAGGCGGCGTCATCATGGACGTCATGAATGCGGAACAAGCTAAGGTTGCAGAAGCTGCGGGTGCTTCCGCGGTTATGGCACTGGAACGGGTACCATCCGATATCCGTGCGGCAGGCGGCGTAGCCCGCATGGCGGATCCGACTGTTCTGGAAGAGGTTATGAAGGTTGTTTCCATTCCGGTAATGGCTAAAGCGCGTATCGGTCATATTGTAGAAGCACGTGTGCTGGAAGCGCTGGGTGCGGACTATATTGACGAGAGCGAAGTACTGACACCGGCAGACGAAGTGTTCCATATCGACAAGAAGGACTTCACCGTTCCTTTCGTATGCGGAGCGAAAGATATCGGCGAAGCTTTGCGCCGTATCAACGAAGGAGCTTCCATGCTTCGTACGAAAGGTGAACCGGGAACAGGCAATATTGTGGAAGCGGTTCGTCATATGCGTCTTATTCAATCTCAAATCCGGAAAATCCAGAGCCTGGCGAAGGACGAGCTGTATGCCGAAGCCAAAAACCTGGGTGCTCCATACGATCTGGTTCTATATATTCACGAGAACGGCAAATTGCCGGTCGTTAACTTCGCCGCAGGCGGTGTAGCGACTCCTTCCGATGCGGCTCTTATGATGGAGCTTGGCGCGGACGGTGTATTCGTAGGCTCCGGTATTTTCAAATCGGACAGCCCTGAGAAGTTCGCGCGTGCGATCGTAGAAGCGACTACACATTACAAAGACTACAAGCTGATTGCGGAGGTTTCCAAAAACCTGGGAGCCCCGATGAAAGGCATCGAAATCTCCAAGCTGCATGCTTCCGAGCGGATGCAGGATCGCGGCTGGTAATCAGCCGAGGCAGGAAGCGGGGAAGAACGATGAAAGTTGGCGTATTGGCTCTGCAGGGAGCCGTAGCGGAACATATCCGCCTGATCGAGGCGGTTGGCGGAGAAGGCGTCGTTGTGAAGCGGACGGAGCAGCTTGCCGAACTGGACGGCCTGATCATTCCCGGAGGCGAGAGTACCACGATTGGCAAATTGATGAGACGCTACGGTTTTATCGAAGCGATTCAGGATTTTTCCGATCAGGGAAAAGCGGTCTTCGGCACATGTGCCGGACTGATTGTGATCGCGGATAAGATTGCGGGTCAGGAAGAAGCCCATCTGGGACTGATGGATATGACCGTGCAGCGCAATGCGTTTGGCCGGCAGCAGGAAAGCTTTGAAACCGATCTGCCCGTTAAGGGCATTGATCGGCCTGTAAGGGCCGTTTTCATCCGGGCGCCGCTTATCGATCAGGTCGGAAACGGCGTGGACGTGTTAAGCGAGTACAACGGGCAAATCGTGGCCGCCAGACAGGGTCATCTGCTTGCGGCTTCGTTCCATCCCGAACTGACGGATGATTCAAGCATGCACGCTTATTTTCTGGATATGATCCGGGAAACCCGTTAATCGATCCAAAAGCAGAAGCACCTCTTTTGCTCCATACGAGAGAAGGGTGCTTTTGTTCCATTTTTACAACTTTAGGAGGAGGAGTCTCCTTGTTCGATATTAAATTAATCCGTACCGACATAGAAACGGTTCAAACCGCTATGAAAAACCGCGGAGGCAAGCAGCTCGAAGAAGTTACGCGTATAGCGGAACTTGATGTGAAACGCAGAGAGCTGCTGCAGGAAGTGGAGCAGCTGAAGAACCGCCGGAACACGGTATCGCAGGAAGTGGCGATGCGTAAGAAGGCAAAAGAGGATGCGGACGATCTGATCGCCGAAATGAAAGGCGTGGGTGACCGCATCAAAGAACTGGATGAGGAGCTCAGGACACTGGAAGTCGAGTTGAATCACCTGCTTCTTTCTATACCGAATGTTCCTCATGAAAGCGTCCCGGTGGGGGCCACGGAAGAGGATAACATTGAGATCCGCCGCAATGGGAACGTTCCGGAATTCGGATTCGAGGCGAAAGCTCACTGGGATCTGGCCACGGATTTGGGAATTCTGGATTTTGAAGCGGCCGGTAAAGTGACGGGCTCACGCTTCGTGTTCTATAAGGGTCTGGGCGCTCGTCTGGAGCGCGCTCTGATGAACTTTATGATGGATCTGCACAGTACGGAGCACGGGTATGAAGAAATGCTTCCTCCGTATATCGTAAACCGGGACAGCCTTACGGGAACCGGGCAGCTTCCGAAGTTTGAGGAAGACGTGTTCCATATCGAGAATTCGGAATATTTCCTGATTCCGACAGCGGAAGTGCCGGTGACCAATTACCACCGGGATGATATTCTTGCCGCGGAGCAGCTTCCGCGTAAATTCGTCGCGTTCAGCGCATGCTTCCGTTCCGAAGCGGGAGCTGCCGGAAGGGATACCCGCGGCCTGATCCGCCAGCACCAGTTTAACAAAGTGGAGCTGGTCAAGCTCGTCAAGCCCGAGGAATCGTACGAGGAGCTCGAGGAGCTCACTCATAACGCGGAGCGCGTGCTTCAGCTTCTGAAGCTGCCTTATCGCGTTCTGACGCTCTGTACAGGCGATATCGGCTTCACATCGGCTAAGACGTACGATCTTGAGGTATGGCTGCCAAGCTCGGAAGCCTACCGGGAGATTTCCTCGTGCAGCAACTTCGAGGACTTCCAGGCGCGCCGCGCCAATATCCGTTTCCGCAGAGATGCCAAAGCGAAGCCGGAATTCGTACATACGCTGAACGGCTCGGGGCTTGCCATCGGACGGACGGTAGCGGCCATCCTTGAAAATTACCAGCAGGAAGACGGTTCGGTTACGGTTCCGGAAGTGCTGGTTCCTTACATGAATGGCGTTACGGTGCTGCGTAAAAATTAACACTTGTAAATAGAACTTTGATTGTGATAAAATTTCTCTGTTACAGTTACTGTCTTCTGTGATCGGAAGTCGGTAGCTTTCTGGAGAGGTGGTCGAGTGGTTTAAGGCAGCGGTCTTGAAAACCGCCGTGTCTGTGAGGGCACCGTGGGTTCGAATCCCACCCTCTCCGCCATTCAACTCTTATACAATAAGACCTTACGAACTGCGAGCTTAAGCGCCGCAGTTTTTTTGCGTTCATGTATATTCTTTTAAACCATTGGAAGTGCTTTGGTTGCTTTGAAGAAAGGTTGCAGCACGGAAATCACCCAGCTTTTGTCGCAACGGCAAAAGAATAAGCGGACCACGCCTTGACGCATGTTAACGGTAGGGGGTGGTGTAGGATGATGATCAAGACGGAAAAGCCGTCTGTGGAAAGAGATCAGCTCGCCAAAGCTTGGATGGAGGAACTGCCTAATACGCTTCCCGAGTCCGATCATGCGCGCGTATGGCCCGATGAGGCTGACCCGCAGGCAATCCGGATTCATATCACGAACGCGGGCAGGACGCATTACACGTTCGACTTTAAATGTACTTACGTGGACTCGCGGGAAGTGAAGGTGGAACTGGTGGATGTGGAGCGTGATGACGTGCACGCGGATGAAACCAGCGAAATTATTCAGGGCCTGGTCAAGGATTATGTCCGGCATATTCACGAATGTGCTCAAGTGTTGCAAGAGCTCACGCATGCGTAACTGCTTGTAGCCGAAATGGGGGTGGACTGATATGACCCGACAAAGAACGCGGGATAAGAATCTGCAAAATGTGGCCAAAGATTTGAATAAATCGGCTGTAAACAGTCACGATGCCCAGCAAATTCAGCAGCAGACCAATGACCGTCGTCATCAGGATGCTTTGAATCACGAAGAATAGAAGCGAAAAATTCCGAAAACGGACCGTTTGGGGTGAAAAAAGATGTCCAAGCCGAAGGCGCAACCCGTGGGGGACAACGTGACGCAGGAGGAACGGGAGAGATACAACACTCCTGCCAATGAGCCTCTGTCGGGATCGAAGAAAGCGAAGAAACGGAATCATTCCCGTCAAAATCAGGGAGAAGGAAGTTAACGATAAAAAAAACTTCGCGCGGAGTGCATAGCAATTGAGAACCGGGACATACTAGGATTGTCGGTGAACACAGAGAGGTGTGGTTCCGTTGGAAAAGTCAGCAGAACAATCATCTGAAGGTCATTCGAGCTTGTAAAGCCAAACTGGAGGAGATGTGCCAAAGACACCGGGACGTGTTCTAAAAGCCGTTTCACTGTGAAGGTTTGTGAACAGCAAGATGTAGAAGATCATCCAAGTAATCACCGACGGAAAGGAACCCTTAGGGGTTCCTTTTTCATTTTGATATGCATGAAATTTCTTACAATTTGGTAACAAACCGATTCTAACTTCGTCATAAGAGGTACTGATAAGGTATAGTTTATAGTCAAGGAGGGATGAATCATGGGATTTACGTTAGGAATTGGAGACGGGGCCAGGGATTTTCGTTTACAGGGTACGGACGGCAATATTTACACATTAGACAGTTTCCGGCACGCGAAGGCATTGGTTGTTTTCTTTACGTGCAATCACTGTCCGTATGTCCTGGGTTCAGAGGAGATCACGCGGCGCACGGCGGAGCAATTTACCGAACAAGGCGTCGCTTTTGTTGCGATTAACAGCAACAGCTCCCAGACTAACCCGGAGGATTCTTTTGAGAACATGGTAGAACGCATGGAGGAAAAGAAATTCCCCTGGGTGTATCTTCACGACAAGGGTCAGGAAGTTGCACTTGCTTACGGCGCTCTCCGTACCCCTCATTTCTTTGTGTTTAACGACAGACGTAAGCTGGTCTACACAGGGCGCGGAGTCGATAACCCGAGGGAAACCGCTAACATGACCGTAAACAACCTCCAGGAGGCTCTAGAAGCGATTTCGGCAGGCAAACCTGTTCCTATCCCTGTCACTAACCCAATTGGCTGCAATGTCAAATGGGAGGGTCGTGATAAGCACTGGATGCCGGAGGAAGCCTGCGACTTGGTTTGAATGGCTAACCGAGGGGATAGGTGCGCTTTTCTTGTCTCTAAATTCATGAAAAAAGAAAATCCGCAGGGCAATATGCTCTGCGGAGCTTGGCGTTGGAATTTTTAAGATTTCCGGTTCGGGGAATTGAAGAGCAGGGTTAACCCGCCCCCGATTAAAACCAGGGCGACGATAAACGTTTGGAAGTATGAGGAGATCGAATACGGCCAGTGCCAATCCGGATAATATCTCCGTAATACGTCGAGCAGTACTTCATTCGTCAGATAGTACAGGCCGACCAGAATGATGAGAAAGCCGATCTTGCGCTGATGGCGTTTGATTCCTTTAAAAATCGGCTTGTCTTCGACATATCCGAATTCTTGCCGGGAAATCAGCTGCAGGGCATCGAAAAAGCTGTAAAACCAGAAGATCGGAATCAGGAACAAAAAGAGCGAGAGGCGGAGGACATCCATAATATAAATGGAGAACAGGAAGCCTGCCATGATTTGAAGCCCTCTCATTTGAAGCCCGAGATACAAGTGGGCGGCGCCGGGAAATACGGCCAGAACGGTAGCAATCGTCTTGCTCCGTCTGCCTTCCTGACGGCTTTCGCTGAAGTCGTCGAAGAACGTCCGGTCCGTCAGCTCCATGCCGGCCTGTTTCTTTTCCAACTGCCGGACGGCATCAAAAAGAATATAGATCCAAAGCACGGGCAGCGCGAGCAGGAAGAAGAGAAATTCTCCGGTATGGGTGAGCGATGCCCCGAAGAAAATCACAATCGCTGCCCCGATAAAGAATGTCATGGCGGAGAGCCCGCGGTACATCATGCCCAGCATGTAGTGGCCCAGGCCGGGAATAAAGGAAGCCAGGATAATCTTCCGGCGCTCCTCCCTGCGCTGCCATTCGTAGAGTGCCGGATTGAATTCCGGAACGGCGCCAGGGCCGGGACCATGACTATGACCATGGCCGAGATCGTGTCCCAGGTTTCCATATTCATGGTAACCGGGAGGCGGATACGAAGGCCTGCTGCCGAGTGTAATAAACATGTCGACCATGTTAACGACCCAACATGCGGCCGCAAAGAGCAGGAGGAGGACGGCATAGTCTTTAGAGCCGTGCCCATCCACAACAATGAGAAAGGCCAAAGCGACCGGACCGAAGAAACCGGCTCCGTACAGGAAGGCCCTGAAAATGCGTTTTAAGTACAAATGCCCGAGTCCCGGTATAAACGAGAGCAGCAGCGCGACTGTGTTGGATCTAGGGTTCAAGGGGATGTCCTCCTTTTGGTTTCTGGGCATGCAGAGAATCGAAGAAAGCGAAGGTCTGTTCCATAAGCTTATCGGACACCGGTGTAGCGAGCGGTTTCTTCTGTTCGGTGTGGACCAGGGAGAACTGGTCCGTCATGCGTCCGAACACGCCGGTGGTCATAAGCAGGAACGTCGCCGCGGCTGCTATAGCGTAATGGGTCAAGGCCGTCCGTCTCGGGGAGCGGGCTTTCCGGTGTTTTTTCGCTTCCGTCCGGTCAAGGCTTTCTTCGGGTTCTTCCTGTTTCTGTGCAGCCATCGGAGCCGCTTCCTGTACAACCGGCAGGCTGCCGCTTCGGGCTAGAATTTGATCGATCATGCGTTCAGTATCGGCCTCATCCGGAAGGGGAAGAGCCGGTGACAAGAATTCCAGGCATTCCGTATATAGCTCCAGGCAAAGGTCACATTCATACAAGTGATCCTCCCAAAGGCCTCTCTGACGATCATCCGTAATTTCTCCGGCAATGTAAAGCTTCCATTCATCGCGGCTTCTATGACTCATTCGAACTCTTCCTCCTTCCAGTGCTGCTTAATCCACTGTTTTGCCCGGTATAGTTTGGATTTGATGGTCTGCACGGTGACTTCCTGCTCGTCGGCAATTTGCTGGTACGATTTATCTTCGTAGTAGAAGGCAATAATGACATCTCTATAGTTTTCGGGAAGCTCCTCCAATTTGCGCATAACAAGCGCCTGAAGCTCTTTGCTTAACAGCGGATCTTCGGTATCGGACCCACTCAGGGAGGGAGGGGGCATTGCTTCTTCCATACCGTCGGTCGCTGTTTCCCGCTGGCGGTAGGCTTTGCGTTTGTAATCGATCGCTTTGTTGACGGCCACGCGGGAGATCCAAGCTTTCAAGCCTTTTACCTCGGTTTGGGGGAGGGAGGTATACATCTTGAGAAAGACTTCCTGCATGACGTCTTCCGCATCTTTGGGATGCCGGACGACCGAAAACACAATTTGAAACACGTAATTCCGGTAAGTCCGGACAACCTCACGAAAGGCTTCCTCATCTCCGGCAAGCATGCCTTGGACAAGCAGTTCCTCTTGCTGCGTTAAAATGTCTTTCTCCCTCCCCTCTCCATCACTATAGACGAAACGATTTGATTCGAGTTCTGCACTTCCGGTAAAAATATTTTTCCAGGTACAAAAAAACCGCCATCCGGTCGAACCAAGGGCGGAATTTTATAAAAAATTTTACAATAGGCGCCGGGAGCGGATAAAGTACGCGTCCTCGGTTGTCAGCGGGACTTGGACAAACCCCGGTGCAGGGCATTCGCGGCTGAACACCCGCCATTCGATATGGTCTCCAACCAGCTTGCGGATCATCACGCAAGCCTCGTCGAAGGGGCAGGCATCAGCACGGGGAAGAATCCCCTGCCAAACACCGAGAGGAACTTGCCTCCAGGCTCCAGGCGTTCCGTAAAATTCCGGCTTGCCGGCGTTCAGCCATAGGAGCTGGTCGGCTTCCTGCCACTCGTTCAGCTCATGGGCCGCGATAAGCACGATACTGCCGCGGGCATGCCGGTACAAGAGGCGGATAACCGTTTTGCGCTCGATGGAATCCAGGTAGTTGAGAGGCTCATCCAACAGCAGATAACGGGGAGAGCCGAGCAGAGCCTGCCCGATTGCCAGCCGCTGCTTCATTCCTTGGGAAAGCGATCCGATCCGCTTTCGTTTGACATCCTCCAGATGCAGCTCGCGCATCAGCTGTTCTCCTTGAGAAGGATCGGCTCCTTTAAGAAGACACATGTAGTTCATCAGCCGGATGGGTGTCATGTCTTCATGAAGCTCCACATCAGTCGGCACATAACCGATCCGGCTCCGTATCTGGGGAAGCTGTTCCTTGACGGTCCCTTCCAGATAGCTGATTTCCCCTCCGTCGGGAAAATCAGCGGTAGCCAGCAGGCGGAGCAGAGTGGACTTGCCTGCTCCGTTTTTTCCGACGAGCAGAATCAGGCCGGGAGCTAGCGTCAGTTGATCTACGTGCAGCCGGATATGACCCTCGTAGAGACGGACGAGCTGATTAAGCCGGATCATGCCGACCGCCATCCCTGCACGCTTGTCAGCCGCAGACTTTTCCGATAGGCGGATAGAAGGAAAAGAACACCCGCCGCGATAAGCACCGCCTGAAGAATCAGTGCCCGGTTCCAGTCCGGTCCGGTTAGTTCCCGGCGAAGCCACTCCTCCATGAACAGTTCTACACCCCAGCCTGTCAGAGCGGCCATTATAGCGGAGAGCATGCCGCGCTTCATCATAAAATATGCGGTTAACCCCGTGACGAGCAGAAGCGGAGCAATCCAGTCGAAAAGAAAAGGAAGCGTCATCCAGGACCTTGAATAGCTCATGGTTGCAAACGTGTAGAGAGAGCCGATGAGGCCGAGCACCGCATTCGTAACGAGCAGAACGATTAAGCGGCTGAACATGAGCAGCGCCGGGGGATAAGGCGTGACGCTTTCGATCATGCGCATCCCTTCATTCCAGCTTCGGTACTGGTACAGAAAGCCGCAAACGAGCAGCAGCGGGAAAGCCAGCGAATAAGACGAGCGGCCCGGCAAGGAGCCGGCTATGGTGTAAGGCGAGTTCAGCAGCAGCAGCATGGCAAAGAGCAGCAGGCTAAGCAGCCAGAACCACTTGTTGTACATAAAAAGCTGGTGGCGGCAAAGCTTCCACAGGGACGGCCGCAGGTCCGCCGAATGTTCAGGCCGGGTTGTACCCGGACTGTTCTCGCGTATGGCATCGAAGTGGCTTTGAAGCCTGCCGAGCAGGTTCGCAGTATCTATGCGGTCAGGCGTTTTAACCAGGTATCCGTTCAGCAGGACAGCCGTATCTTTCTCCAGTTGGTCCAGCTCTTTGTCGTCAGGTTCATACATAAGGGGTCCCCTCCTTGGTCGGTTTGCCGCGATTTTCTTTCCTTCCGCCGCCGGTATCGGTTAAGCTCCCGGCTTTGGGGCCGAGGAGAGCTTTGAGTTTACGAAGGCCGCTGTAAAGGTGAGTCTTCGTCGTGCTGAGCGGGATTTGCAGAACTTCCGTAATTTCTTGAAGCTTCAGATCATGAAAGAAACGAAGAATGACAATTTCCTTCTGAACTTCAGGAAGGGAGCGGAGGGCTCCGATAATTTCTTTGCGAGCTTCCTGCCGCTCGTAAATTTCAACAACCGAAGGCTGGGTATCCTGAGCCTCGGGCGGTTCAGCCGTCAATTGCTGCTCGTTTCTGTAAGCTAGGCTCTTCCAGTAATCCCGGCATAGATTTAAGGCTACCCGGTACATCCAGGGTCGGATGTGATCGGGAATTTTCTGTTGCTGCAGCTGCTTGAGCAGACGCACAAATACTTCCTGGACCAGATCTTCCGCCTTGCGGGGATCGTGCAGGGTCCGCTCGAGATAATGCTGAAGCGGCGCGTGATAGCGGTGAACGAAGGCCTCAAAAGCGGCCTGATCGCCGCGGGCCATGGCTTGGGCCAGCTCTTCATCCGTAAGCATCTGTCGTTTCCTTTCTCCGGTCACGTCTATGAGGCCGGCTATATTATTCTTCTTCGGAGACAATCCAGCGGCTGCGGTCATGAACCGTATAGTTCAAGATTACGGTTAAAACGAGTGCAGCAGACAGCAGAACAAGGCGGTTCGGAAGAAAAAGATCCGGGATCTCCTTAGACTGCTCCTGAATATGGACCGTATAAATGGTGAAGTAAGGAAGCCAGCTCCCGTGTGAAAGAATATCGAGCATCCACAGGGCGAGTCCTGCAAAAAGTCCGGCGTAGAGCTTCTTGACCGTAAGCATAACTGTAAGGGTAAGAACGGCGATAAACAGCAGAGCCGGCAGCATCTGGAGCAGAAGCGGCATGAAGCTGTGCAAGGTACGTATAGAAGACTTACCGGCAGGGCCGTAAGAATACACCAGCGTTGTTACGGCACCGAATTTCGCTTGGTAGGCCGTAAACCAGGCAGCCTGATAACCTGTGCAGACGGCCAGCAGGATCAGTCCTTTACGGGCCGCCATCCCTGTCAGGGACTGGGGAAAGGTCGCGTAAATTTCCATAGGCCCTCCGAGCTCCCGATGAAACAGCGCGGCACAAAGCATGACAACGAGCGGGTAGAAGGCAAGCTCCCCGTAAAACAATGCATTGCCCGGCTGCTCCGGATCCGAGCTCCAGATAGCACATCCGAGCATAAGTACATAAAGAAGCGGAGGCAAGCCCCACATGCTTTTAAATCCTCTGAGGTCCTGCAGCCATAGGCTCACGATCCGAACACCTTTGCCCATTCCCGGTTCCAATCATCAAGGGTGACTACCGGATAGCGGAAAGGGGCGTCGGGAGCGCTAAGCCCTTTTTTATAAAAAGAGGCCAGCACTTTTTTCACTTCTTCCGTTTTGTCCGCATCCAACGCCTCACGGACTTGTAGGAGAATATGGTTCTTGATCTGTTGGCCGAGACCCCGGTCACCGGTCATTCGATCTTTCGGAAGAAACTGGTCCGAGAACTGAACGCTCCTGATTTGCTCCTCCGTAAGCTGAAGTCCGTCCCGATAATACAGATATAAAAACGCGGCACGGATTTCCATGAAAATGGAAGGCTTGACGGTCTCGTCCGTGTTACCGTTCGCATCTTTGGAAACCTCAGCGTAACTGCTTTGGTAGGAGTCATCTCCGAACAGGAGAGCATAAGTGGTCCGAATACGCTGATAATCGTCCAGGTTGTGATTTCTGGATTCGTTGATATAATAGCTGCTTCCCGCAACCGCCGATTGACGGCTGTCCGGAGAAATCAGATTCCCGTAAGACAGGTACACGATGTTACGCACGGCGCTTAGATTTGTCTGCAGAAGAGCTTCATAATAAGCTTTCATCCTCAACATATCTTTCCAAAAAAGGTCGGCTTCCAGCCGGTTGCCCGGAGTTGTTTGCAGCTTGAGACTGCCCTTGGGGTCACTGAACTGAATAAGGTTTCCCGCTATGAAGGTCAGATGTTTTACACCCTTCTGCTCAAAATGCTGGATGCGCGCGGCACCTTGTTTTTCCGTAATAGAACCGTAGATGAGGTTGGAAAACCCTTTAAAAGTGACATCGAAATCGGCCGGCTGAGCCAGGGGTTGCGGTCCGCCGTAGAACAGCCCTTTTTTGCGCTCATCGGTAAGGTAGAGCGGTCCGTTGTTAGGTAAAGGATACCATGCTGCCGAATTGGGCAGGTAAAGATAAGGGTCCATGACGAAAGAAATAATCTGCTCACCCTGCTGCGGTCCGTATGTCCAATTGATTCCTTTGCTTTCATAGTTGAAGGTAAGCGTCTGGCTGCTTTTGGAGGAGTCAAAATGACGACTCTCGACGGAAACCAAATTGCCGTGGCGCGTAAACGATACAGGTTGATTATCGAGCAGCAATTGTTCCACGTGAAAATAATCATGCAGGGTAAATGAAACGTCGCCCTGGGGCAAATCCGCGGGCCGGAGCGACACTTCTACAGAGGCTCTGAGTCCATCCGAAGAAGCAGGGGCCAGCTCCATTTTGTAAGAAGAGACGGTAAACTGAGTAATCGCGCGCTGATTATAGACCGATTCTGTCGGTGCGTTCCGAAGTTGTTCCCGGTATGCCGCAAAATGCGGAGTCCAGAATCCCACATAGGTGTAATAAGAGCCCGCGGACAAGACGGTAAAAAGAATCAGGGCGCCCGCCCATCTGGCGCGTGTTCCGCTCGGACGGACCCATTTCAGAATCGTAACGCAAACGGTAAGCAGGACCAGGGTGAAACTGAGTACAAACCATCTGGCGAGCCAAGTTTCCCGTTCTTTTATCCACGGTCCCCATGCTTCATTGGCGTAGAAGGAATCGAGCGTTATCCCGCTGAGATGGAAGGGCTTCAGTACCCGCAGCTCCAGAATGCCGAGACGTTCGATAATGAATTGATCGATAAAAAACGTGCCGAAAACCCACGCGCAAAAGCCGATCAGATACACGATGCGGTTGCGGATGGAGATGGCCAGAAGCATAGCCAAGGCCAGAGTAACCATATAGGACCATTCGTACTGGACTGCGAAAAAGGAAAGCTCCCGAAGCATGATAGGCCTGCCGATGCCGTAGTGAAGGGCAAAGCACACATACACGACTGCCATGGCCGCCGTAAACAAGGAAAGATACAAGAGCCCGGCCGCATATTTCACGCTGAAAAGGACCGCAGGTGAGACGGGAAGGCCCGCCGTCCATTCGTAGGCCGTTTTGGCGGTATCCCTGCGGATAAGCAGGATGCCCAGCAGCATGGCCGCACCCAAAGTAAGCGTGTGCTTCACCTTATGAAAGTCATACACGTACAAATAAAGGTCCTGCGATACAGGAGGAGCGATTCCTGAGAGAGAGTAGACCATCCAGGCTCCGAACAGAACCGGGAGGACCAGAAGAACGGGATTGCTGCGCAGCAGCCGCAGTTCCAGCGAAAAAGCGCGCAGCCATCTATGCACGCCGGTCACCTCCGATCAACGCGAGGTAGCCGTCCTCCAGCGTGGGCTTCACGGCTGCGGCATTCTCCGCGGGCGGGGTCGCCGACACGATGCGGCAGAGCATGCCGTGGTCGGTCCGGCGGGCGGTTACGACCTCATGCGGCTCATAGGCCGCAAATTCCCGCTCGCTGAGCTCCGCTTCCCAGACCAGACCCTCGGCGCACTCCTGCAGGCCGGCGAGACTTCCCGCGAAGGCGACGCGTCCACGGTGCAGCACCGCTACCCGGCTGCAGCTGCTCTCGATGTCCGCGACGATATGCGTGGACAGCAGTACCGTCCGGCTCAGGCTGGAGCGGTTCAGGAGATTGCGGAAGCGGACCCTCTCCTCGGGATCCAGCCCCGCCGTGGGCTCATCTACGATGAGCACCCTGGGGTCCCCGAGGAGAGCCTGCGCAATCCCCAGACGCTGTTTCATGCCGCCGGAGAAGGTTTTGATCTTGGCGCGCGCCTTGTCGGTCAGATTGACCTGCTGCAGAATCTCGCCGATCTGGGATTTGCGCTCACGGGCGCTTTTGATGCCTTTCATGACGGCCACATAGTCCAGAAATTCGTAGGCTGTGAGCTGCGGGTAGAGATGAAAATACTGGGGGAGATAGCCCGTGATTTTGCGGATATGCTCCGCATCCGAAAGCAGGTTCAAGCCTCCCACGCGAACAGTACCTTCCGTAGGCTCAAGCAGAGTGGACAAAATGCGCATGAGCGTTGTTTTGCCGGCGCCGTTCGGCCCGAGCAGGCCGAACATCTCTTGTCCGATCTCCAGGTTCACCCCGGTGAGAGCCGGGTGATTTTTATATTGTTTAGATAAATTGCGGATCTCAATCATGAGGATCTTCCTTTGTGAAGGTTTACTTTACGCGTATGTACTCTTTCAACGATAGAAGATGTAAAATAGTTTGGACGGCCGGGTGATTGCCAGCTTTTTACCGATCATTTTGCGGAAGAGAAGTATTGAACTCTTTTGCCGCTGTGCTATAATATTTAGTATCGAATTGATCTATTTCCGAGTAATCGAGACGTGGCTCAGCTTGGTAGAGCGCTTGCTTCGGGAGCAAGAGGTCGCAGGTTCAAATCCTGTCGTCTCGACCATCATTTCCCCCATGAATTGGCTCATTCTCTAATACATGTACATACAGACCGCCGACAGGCGGTCTTTTTAGTATGCCGGGAAAGAGGGTTCCGACCCGCCTGACGAAGAAAAAACTTCTTCAATCGCCAAAATCTATCAAATTATCAATTTACCCCGTCCCCATGATTCGCTAGAATAGAAGAGCGGCATCATAATTCCGATCAAGGAGTGAGGGTATGAGAACTAGAACAGGCAAAATGTTGATCGGCGGTTTTTTAACGGCAGCTCTGCTGGCTTCAGGACTGGGCGGGAATGGCTATAAGGCCGCTGCGGCGTCCCAGACGTCCCCTTCCTATAAATCCGCGTTTAAGGACACCAAGGGCCACTGGGCTGAAGAAACGATCCGCTGGGCGTATGAGCACAAGATGACGGACGGTTATGCGGACGGCACGTTCCGGCCGGATAAGGCCGTTACCGAACCGGAGTTTCTGGCATTGCTGCTGCGCGCTTACAACAAAGTGGGGTCCGGAACGGCGGCAGGCTCCCAATGGTTCGATCCCTATTATACCAAAGCGGCTATTTATTCCTGGCCGTTGCTTAAAAATACAACCTCCCCTTATTTACGGGGAGATGCAGCCAGACTGATTGCGGCTACGCAGGGCAATCTGCTTTCGACCAAGGAAGCGGTGCAGCGTTTGCTGGATCAAGGCTTGTCTCAAGGCAAAACGGACGGGAGCGAGAACGGATTCCGCCCCGATGACGCTTTAACCCGCGCGGAAGCGTTGAAGTTCCTGCAAAATCTGCTCGGCGTACAGAGCGATCTCGTCGCTGTCGCTTATTCGGAAATCCCGAATAATTCCGGCAGCGCCGGCGGGGCCGCACCCGGTGGAACGGTCGCCGTGCTGGACAATTCGGGTAGTAACGGCAGCCCTAAGACGGAAAGCCTGGGAGCCCGGCATTTTATGATTGAGGGTGCGGCCGTAGGCGATACGGAAGCGGACCTGACCAAGCGGCTGGGCCAACCCGCCCGCAAAGATACGGGAGGCAGCGGGCTGACCTGGTACATTTACAACACCATGGACTACAAACACTACCTGCAGGCGGGAATCAAGAATGGCCAAGTCGCCGCGCTGTATACGGTCACAGGTAATTGGACGGAAGCGAACGGAGTCACGCCGGCTATGAACGAGGAGACGGTCCGCCAGAAAATGGCGGGCGCCAAAGCCGTCAGCGACTCGGGCAAGGGTGCGGTTTCGTTCGAATCGGGCGGGGTGAACGTCAGTTTCTACTTCGATGCAAACGATAGCGGGAAACTGATCGGCATGCTCGTCCAGGATACGTCCATGTCCGCCGCAAAAAGCAGCTCCGGCACCTTAGCCTCGCGCAGTGCGGATCAGCGGATCGCCTACGAGAAGCAGACGTTCGATCTGACGAATGCCATTCGCGTCCGTCACGGCAAGGCGCCGTTCGAATGGGACGAGCCCATCGCCTCGACGGCCCGCAAGCATAGCGAAGATATGGCCGTGAACGGATATTTCGATCATACAAACAAGCAGGGACTCTCTCCCTTCGACCGGATGGAGAAGGACGGGCTGAAGTTCCGGAGTGCGGCGGAAAACATCGCGGCCGGTTACTCGGGACCGATTGAAGTGGTGAACGGCTGGATGAATTCCTCCGGACACCGCAAAAACATAATGGGCGATACCACCCGCTTGGGCGTCGGAGTTTACTTCGGCGGCTCCATGAACGTATATTACACACAAAACTTTTATACACCGAGATAACGTAATGTGCATCTCATCTCCTGCGGGAAGACCCGTGGAGCGACGGGTTCCTGAGAAGGAACCCTTTTTTTCCGGTTAAGAAACGGAAGGGGCGGGCTGTCTCCCCGCGGGTTCGCTTACGGGCAGTCAAAATGAAACCTATCCCCGCCAAGCTTCGTCTAAATAAGAGATTTATCGACGGCTTATTCACCAGGGGATAGAGGGGAACCTATTTCGCAGAAGGATGAGGTTGAAGATGACGCAAACGACGGATTCGAGAAAAAAAGAGAGTCAATCACGTACTTATCCCCGTAAGGGAATGGGATTAATAAGCGCTTTTTCTTTTCTGCTGCTGATCAGTTTAAGCTGGTGGGCCTGGTCGGCCTGGAAAGGGACGGATACGGTCAAGCCCGGTCAGTCCCAATCCGTCAAGAAAGTGGCCTCGATTAAAGCGCCCGAGTCCGAATACGACGTGATCGTCGCGGGTACGGACCCGGAAGGCATCACCGCGGCCGTATCGGCGGCCCGTAACGGGCAGAAGACGCTTCTCGTGGAGAACCGCGACCGGGATGTGCTGGGCGGCTTATTCACCGAGGGCTGGCTTAACAGCCTGGACAACAGTTTCGCGCCCAACGAAGAAGGGAAATCCGACGCCGGCAAGTTTCTGAATGAGGGAATTTTCCTGGAATGGCGCAAGGGGATTGAAGGCACTTCGTTCGACGTGACAACCGCAGCCAACGCGTTCTACGACCTGGTGCGGAAGGAGAAGAAAATCGACCTGCTGATGCATGCCAAGAGCTTTACGCCGATGGTGAACGGATCGCAGACCGTAACGGGATTGAATATCACGACGGCGGACGGCAAAGAACACAAAGTGAACGCCCGGGCCGTCATTGACGCCACACAGGACGGAGACGTGGCTGCGGCCGCCGGCGTGCCTTTTACAATCGGGCGTCAGGATCTTGGGGATGACAAATCGCTCATGGCCGTTACGCTTGTATTCCGTTTAAAAGGAATGACCGAAGAAATCTGGCAGCAGATGAAAAAGAACGGCGAGAACGACCCGCATCTGCTCAGAGGCATGGGCGCCGATGCCATGAGCGGCTGGGGATACTCGGCCATGTGGGATTACAAATCGACGAACCCCGAGCGGGTTCGCATGCGCGGCTTGAACATCGGCCGCCAGAACGACGGATCGATTCTGATCAATGCGCTGCAGATCTTCGGGGTTAATCCGCTAGACCCCGCTTCCGTCAAGGAAGGAATGGAAATCGGCCGTGCCGAGCTCCCGCATGTGCTGGATTATATGAAGAAAGAATTCCCGGAACTTGCGCCGCTCGAACTGGACGGCTCGGCTCCCGAGCTGTATGTCCGGGAAACGCGCCATATGATCGGCGAATACCGGCTTACTATGGTAGACGCGCTCGATAACCGCGATCAGTGGGACAAGATAGCTTACGGCTCCTACAACCTCGATATTCAGAGTACGGACGCCAAGTATCGCGGGGATATCGTTTTGAAGCCGAGTCAGTACGCCATCCCGTTCCGGGCTTTGGTCCCGCAGAAAATAAACGGGCTGCTGGTGGTCGGACGTTCGGCGAGCTTTGATTCGCTGCCCCACGGATCCGCTCGGACCGTCCCGGTCGGGATGGCGTCGGGCCAAGCGGCAGGTGCCGCGGCCGCGGTGGCGGCCAAAAACAAGGTCAGCTTCCGGGAGCTGTCCTTGTCGAAGCCGATGGTTACCGAGCTGCAGGAAACCCTGGTGAAGCAGGGCGTGCGCCTGGAGCCTTACAAATTCGCTGCGCCCACGTATACCAAACATAAAGCTTACGAAGGCTTGAAAGCTGCCGTAAGTCTCGGTATCGCCGCGGGAGGCGAGAAGAACGAGTTTCAGCTGGACGAGCCGTCCAACCCGCGGCGGTTTGCCAACCATTTTAACACGATGAAGACGGTGCTTGGCCGGACCTACCCCAAAGCCGTAAGCGGCAGCGCGGATGCGGCGGTCAAGGGATTGACCAAACCCGGAGACATTGCATTGACGTGGGATCAGGCGGCCTGGACCATATCCCAGGCGGTGGGAGCTAAAGTAAGACGGAGCGAATCGGCCGCTTATGTGCTGGAACAGAAGCTGGTCGAACCGGCGACTTTCGAAGCGATCGAGAACAAATCGAAGCTGACCAACGGAGAAGCTTATATGCTGCTGCGTGATGTGCTTAAAGCCCAAGCCGGGGTCGTTTACCGGTAGTAGAAAGTGCAGGGAAAACGAAATGAGTCATATTCGGAACCGGTCGTGATGTGCGGCCGGTTTTATTTCTTTTACAAAAATAAATTTATACTAAAACAAGAGAAATGTATCCCTTTAGGCTAGTAGATATCTGCTATAATGATAATAATTGGTAAATGTATAAAGATTATAATTCCATAAGAAAGTGAGCACTTGAATGAGGCAGCTGAGGTCTAGTCCCGTATATCGGCACATTATCCGAAATGGCAAGGCTTATTTATTAACGCTTCTTGTACTCACTATCGTGAACAACTTGTTCTCGGTCGGACAGGACCACATGATTAAAGTGTTTATATTCCTGACGACCGTTCTATCCGCCGTATTCCTGAGAAAATCAGTTGTGCTGCAACATATCCTCGCTTCGATAGCCTATATTACCTTGTTTACTCTGCTTCACAACATCGACTATTTCAAACTTCCTTCCATCATGTATACTCTTCTGCTGCTGTATGCTTTCCTGCTTCCCGGTTTGTGGGTGCCGACGATTGTCGGAGCGGGCTTTCTGCTTTTTCTGCTCACCTATTCAAGCACGGTCCAGTTCGATTATCTCCGGGCCAATCTGGTCGGTGTCGTATTTAATACGGTCGTTTATGCCGCATTAAGCTATTTCTTCAGGCAGATGATCATAGAACGCGACCGGCTTAAAGAAAGCGAGAACCGTTACCGGAGTTTGATCGAAATATGCCCGGAGCCGATTGTGGTCCAGCAGAAGGGCAAGCTCGTCTATGCTAATCCGGCTGCCGTCCAATCACTGGGTGCGGAAGACGTGAACAAACTTTTAGGGCGGTCGGCCTTGAGGTTTCTCCATCCGGAATCACGCAAGAATGCCCTGGAGCATGTGAACGAAGTTTTGGAAAAAGGGGCTTCCGCCCGCATGGAGCAAAGGTATGTCCGTTTGGACGGTCAGGTAAGGAGCTGCGAACTGGTACTCGTTGCAACTAATTACGGGGGCAAGCCCGCGTGCATGAGTATCGGCAAGGACATTACGGAACGCAAGAAGGCCGAGGAAAAGATTAATCATATGGCTTACCATGACACCTTAACGGGGCTGCCTAACCGCAGCTACCTCAACGAGTGTCTATATATGGCGATCGAGAGAGCAGGGCAGACGGGATCGCAATTGGCGGTGCTTTTTTTGGACCTGGACCGGTTTAAAAATATTAACGATACCGTCGGTCATATATACGGCGATCTTCTGCTGAGACAGGTTGCCGAACGGCTGCAGGCATGTCTCGGTACGTCCGATACCGTATTCAGGCACAGCGGGGACGAATTCGTCATTTTGCTTGAAGGGGTGACGGAAGAGGGCGTCCGTGTCCAGGCCCAGACGGTGCTGGATCAGTTCAAGCAGCCATTCCAGCTGCACGGGCACGAGGTCTATACGACCACAAGTATCGGCATCAGTATTTACCCGCAGGACGGCATGGACCGTGATGTACTGATCAAACATGCGGACATGGCCATGTACCTGTCCAAAGAAAACGGGAAAAACAATTACCAGTTTTACCGGGTGCACAACAACCGGCTCGCCCGGAAGCTTAAGCTGGAGAACGGGCTGCGCAGAGCCCTGGAGAAGCAGCTGTTTACCCTTCACTACCAGCCGCAAATTAACCTGGCCAGCGGAGAGATTGTAGGAATGGAAGCCCTGATTCGCTGGATGGACCCGGAACTCGGGGTTGTCACGCCAGGGGAGTTCATTCCGATCGCCGAGGAAACGGGGCTTATCGTGCCTATCGGCAAATGGGTGCTTCACACAGCCTGTCACCAGTACAAACAGTGGAGGGAAGCGGGGCTGCCGGAAATCCGTCTGGCCGTCAATATCTCCGTAAGACAATTCCAGGATAAACAGCTCGTCTCAACCATCCAAAGCGTCCTCGAAGAATTCGACATGAACCCGGCTCATCTGGAGCTTGAAATTACCGAAAGCATCATGCAGAATCTGGATCAGTCTCTCGTGATTTTGACCGCATTGAAGAAGATTGGAGTCAAGCTTTCGATCGATGATTTCGGAACCGGCTATTCCTCCCTCTTCTTATTGGATAAACTGCCTATCGACCATATTAAAATCGATCGCACCTTCATAGAAGAAATCACGTTCAATGCCAACACGGAAGCTATTGTCCGAACCATCATCGATATGGGCCGGCATTTAAAATTCCAGCTTATCGGAGAAGGCATCGAACATGAGAGGCAGATTCATTTCCTCCAGGAGCATCAATGCACGATCGGACAAGGCTTTTTCATCAGTCCTCCGTTACCCAGCGAGAAGGCTGGAGAGCTTTTAAGCAGGAAACAGCCATTTGTTCAAGTCTGAAGACTTTTCGCCGTCAAACAAATAAAATCCCCCGGCCAAGTAAGGCACGGGGGATTTTGCTGTATTCGACCCTATCGGGAGTAGACGCCGAACGTTACGACGGTTTAAAGCATAACCTCTGCCGGCTTTACGATGTAAAGCGGCTTGGTGCTGACCTGGCGCTCAACAAGCAGGCGGCGGTCGAAAAGGGCTCCGGGCTCGCCTGGTTCCACAACAACCGGAAGCTGAAGCCGTTCGGTGAGAATGGACGCAAAACGCGTGAGCACTCCGGCGTCTTTGCCCTGCCATTCGAACGTGAAGTGAAGCCCGTCCTGCGCAGGCGTTACTTTCCAGGCATCCGGCAGATCCGGCAGCGAATACACGGCGTCGTGAATGTCCGCCGGTTCCAGTATCCGGCCGGCAACCTCCAGCCTGTCCAGCTGCCGTCCGTAATGGGTCAGCCTGCGTCCGCTTCTCCCGCACGGACAGTTGACTTTTTCGAGGGAGATCACGTCCCCGTTCAAATAACGGAGAAGGGGGGATCCCTCGTGGGTCAGCGTTGTGATCACGGCAAGACCTTTGCCCCCGCCGGGCTCAACCGCCGCTGACAGGTCTTCTTGCAGCACTTCCACGAAGAAATCGTCTTCGGCCACATGCAGAATGCCGTGCTCGCACATCGCGGCTATGTTGGCCGTCTCCGTAGAGCCGTACAAGTTGTAAACCGGCACGCCCCAAAGCTCTTCAATCTTCTTTCGGCGCGACTCGGCCAGAAGTTCTCCCGCGACGCCGATGGCCCGGAGGTGGGGGAAATCTTCCCGGCAGCCGAGATCGTGCAGCCGTGCGGTTGCCGCCAATATTTCCATCTCGCGGGGAAGGCCCGTCATCACCGTTACATTCAACTTGCGCAGCAGTTCAATGATGCGCGGATATGGTGTCATCGTATTCCGGCTGCTGGCCGGAAGCACGCATGCGCCCGCCTGCCGCGCGGCCTGTTGAACCAGGTGAGCCGGCAGGGACAGCGCGTAAGGGAACCGGTTAAGCAGCCGGTCCCCGGGTCTAAGGCGCAGGCCGGAATCGCCGATCTGACGGCCTCCCGCTTCCAGATCCCGGACTGTGTACCAAGCCGAAGCGGGCAGGCCGGTCGTTCCGAACGTTTCGAAGTACTGGCAGACTTCCTCCGGCGGCACCGCCAGCAGATTCCAGGGACCTGCTTCACGGAGGTGGTCTTTGGTCGTAAGCGGCAGCTCGCCGATGCGAGAAATATCTCTTATTTCCCGTTCCTCTGCCGAAAGGTGTTTTCTATAGAAAGGTGATTGTTCCAATCGCTCCATAAGGGCGGTAAATTTCACGGACACAGGATGTTCCCCCTTAAATGGGTATGGGCTTGCAGATCCGAAGAATCTGGTTTTAGAGACGACGCTTACTGTTCGATAATCAGCTCGTCGACTTTCACGCCGACATGTCTTCCGGGGTCCATTGTATAGCCCAGCACCTGGTCGCCCGGCTTTAATGTCGTAATGTTGATCGGCTGGCCCTCCGTGCCGAATACGCGCACGTGCCAGTCCTCTTGCATAATGACATTAAGAGTCGTTCCATCTTCCGCCCGGGCTTCGATATAAAGCAGAGGGCGCCGTTCGATTTTCACGCGGCCGACCGAAACGCGTCTCGCTTTGCCGGATGTGCTGACGACGAGGACTTCCATTCCCGATCGCAGATCGGACAAGTACCAGGTCCGGTTATCCGGCGCCAGCACATAGGTGTGCAGGCTGCCCGCGTTGATGCGGAAAGGTCTCGTCGGCATATACGGAAGCGGATGTGTCTCGCTGCAGGCAAGAATGCCCCCGCAGGAAAAGGAACCGAGCAGCACACCCTCGTCGAGGCCGAGATAGCTCGTCAGGTCGATACAGGCGCGATCGCCCATGCCGACATGCTCCGTCCGTACAATGGTCAGCTTCTGAAGCGGCTGACCGCCTTTTTGGCCCGTTGAAGTAATTACTTCGCCGACCGCATACACTTGGCCGAGATCGCCCGACGCGATCAGGACGCCATCCGCCCCGCATTCGAGTACGCCGAAGACGACTTTCGCTTCGATATCGTCGCGTACTTTCATGACCACTTCGGTACCGAAATTCTGGGCGTCCGCCAGAACGATTTCAAGCGGAATTTTTGTATCGTCGCGGAATTCGACAATTAGCAGAGACACCTCGTGGGTCATGGCTACGGCGAGCTGCAAAGACTCAGGGTCCGTTACATTCACACTCGTGCCGATTTTACAGGTAATGGCTTCACGGTTGCGTCTGAACCAACTGCTGCCGATCACCGACGGTTCCAAAATAATGATGTTGTAGGCTTCATTTAAAGCCGCCAGCTTATCGGGAGAAGGGGTGCCCTCGACATAAGTGATTTTATCCAAAGTCGGAGGGAGCTGCTTCACCTGCTGCTCGTTGGCTACGACGCCGGTGAATTTCTGGTGAGGCAGAGCTTGTACGATAGCGCCCCATTGCTCCGGAGCCGTTAAAGAACTGATATCGAACCACGCGTATTTGCTGCGCACGGGCGCGATAGGTTTATTTTTGGCCTGATTAAGGCTGGAAACCGGAGTGGCTGTACCGCTTGCTTTCGCTTCGGCCGGTTTTTCGGTTGGCTGGGTGGTGGAATCGTTAGGTGCCTTCGGATTAATATCAGGCGTTTCTTTCAGCGCTTTACTCATTTCGCAGATCTCCTCTTGTTATAGTCGAATAACCCGGCGGGCTTTTCCCGCGTCTCGCTCCACGTAATCCACGACTTGAACGTCGCAGGATTGCTGGATGCTCGCTTCGATACGTAGCTTTATCTCCGTTAATAGCTCCGCCCGGTCTACGCTTGAATCGGAAGCTTCGACGAGTATGGAGAGCTCCCCGTTTTCAACGATAAATTGGTACCAGTTTCCTGTTCCGCCGATTTGCAGGAGATGCTGTTCCAGATACAGGGGAGAAAAATTCCCGCTGTTAAGGGCGAGCTGATCGCCCATACGTCCTCTCAGCTGCAAACGGCGCAGACGGCAGCCGCAAGGGCAGGGACCTTCCTCAATGCAGCCGAGATCTCCGGTTTTGTACCGGATTATGGGCATGCCGTCGCGCATCAGGGTAGTGAGAACGACTTCGCCGACGGTGCCGGGAGCTTGGGGCTCCCCCGTAACAGGATGAACGATTTCGGTATAGATATGGCCTTCTGCCAAATGGTAACCTTGGTGCTCCAGGCATTCGATCCCGATCAGACCTACCTCAAGCGACCCGTACCAGGTTGTCACCGGTGTATTCCAGATCCGTTCGATCCGTTCGCGAAGAGCGGGTGAAGCGCCTTCACCGGTCAAAAACAAATGCTGCAAGTTGAAATCCCGATGAAGGTCCATTCCCAGTTTCTGCGCATGTTCAGCCAGGGTCACGGCGTAGGAAGGAGCAATAATCAAGGTTTGCATATCCCAGGCCAGCATGCATTCAAGAGCCTTATCTGGGTGAGAATAAGCTCCCCCTTTGCCGACAGGCAGTACGCAGCAGTCCTGCATATATTGGAACACCCGGTGGAATGAAAGCCCGGACGAGCTCATTTCGTAGGGTAAGGCGTTTCCGACTACGGTATTTCGCGTGTTCTGCATAAGGGATGGGTAGCGGGGGGCCGTATCCAGCCGATAAAGATCATTCAAAGTATGGCCGATAAAGATCGGCTTGCCTCCGGTTGTGCCGGTCGAAGTATGGATATGAGCCAGATCAGGCGAGCAAATGATGCAGCGCGGATCATTGCGCAAGTCTTCCTTTGTCAGGAAAGGCAGCTGGGCAAATAAAGCCGGATTGGATGCTTCTTCGGGAGTCAGACCAGTGATATCCATACGCTGTTTGTAAAACTCGTTGGTTTCATACACAAATTGAAGTAAACTGCGTAAGGCCCTCCGGTGATAAGCATCCACTTCCGCCTGGCTCAGGTTCTCTACCGACATTCCGCGCTCGGTCAGGCTGTTAAGCCACCGGACGTGCGGCTCGAACCTGTCCGCCGCTTTTTGTCCGGACATCAATTCCATTTGGCTTCTGGCTGTTACGGCCACGTGCTTTCCCTCCTTATACGGCGAATATTATAGTCCAAGCAAGCGTGAAATGGTATGATGCAAAATCGTTTCCTTATCCGCATCGGAGATGGAGAGACGGTCGATTTTGACCTTTTCTACGAATGGGTCCGACAAGGGAAACTCGGAACCGAACATAAGTTTATCCGGCCCCGCCAGTTTAACAGCGGTCTGAATCGCCAGCGGGTTGCCCGTAGACGTTTCCAGGTAAACATTTTCCCTTCGTGCCGCTAATTCTATGGCATCTATATCGAGCGGGCCGAATCCCATATGGCCGATAACGAAGTTAGTACCGGGAAAAGCTTCGGCGAGAGAACCCAGTGCGGCCGTGTTTGCGGTTGCTTGAATGACTAGGTGCGTATAGAAGGGAATTCCATAGTCCCCGCACAGGGCGGCAAGCTCTTTAACGACGTCTCCCATAAGAGAAATCTGATGGACAAGAGGTGACAGCTTGAGGCCTTTGAAGCCGTCTCGATAGGCCTTCTCCAGGGAAGCCAGAGCCGCCGGAGCCCCGTCGTTAGGATTAATGCAGCAGATTCCGTAAAATTTGTCCGGGTATTCACGGATAATATCCAGCACGGTATCGTTGGGCGGATCCGTCAGGATCGGCTTTTCCTCTCCGGTGATGTACCGGGTCATGCGCCTAACGTCCAGCATGCCGCCCGGCACCAGGACGGCTTTGTCTATACCCGCTGATTTCATATCGTCCAGCAGCCGTTCGGGGCTGCTGTAATCTTGTCTCGATATGTGGGCGTGGCCATCAATGATCATGCGTATTCCTCCCAGGGGTCAAATTGTACGGCGGCAATTCCGGGGTCGGTCTGCTTCGTGATAAGCGGCATGCGGGAGGAGGCGGCTAAGTAGGTCTCGTAAGCCTCCTCCGCGCTGCAGTCCTTATGAACAAGATCTCCGAGCGCACGGCACATATCATCGGGGCGGGAATCCTCAAACAGATTCCGGCCTATGCACAGACCTTTGCCCCCGGCATCGAGCATTTCCCTGATCCCACGGAAAAAAGCCAGTTTGTCGCCGACCGAGCTTCCTCCGGCCATCAGTACGGGGATGTTAAAAGCGGCTACGGCTTCAGCCGCTCTCTGCGGAGTAACCGGCGTCTGGACTTTGACAAGATCCGCGCCCAATTCTCCGGCAATACGGACCGCATGGGCTATTTTGTTGGTCGCCGCCGCTCCCCCCGAAAGATCTTCTTCAGGAACGTTCATCATTGCCAGGACCGGAAGGCCCCAAGCATAAGCCTCATCACAGACAAGACCGAGGTCGCGCAGCATCTCATGTTCCTGGGGGACGCCCAGGTTAATATGTACGGAAAGGCCGATAGCTCCGATTTGCAGGCCGTGACGGACAGTCGATACGATTTGCTTATTGGACATATCCGGTGACATTTGAGTGGACGCCGAGAGATGGAGAATAAATTCGGTTCCCCACGGCGATTCACTGCTTTCAAGGGCACGACGGATGGCTCCCTTATGAGCAATGATAGCCTGCAGTCGGAACCGGTTGGCCATACGAAGCAAAGCCGGCATGGAGGAGATTCCGTTAAGAGGTCCGTAGGTGGTGCCGTGATCAACCGGAAGCATGAAAGCGCGGCCGGATTTCGGATGAAAAATCTTTGAAAGACGCAGCAATTTACTCATACATAGATCTCCTTTCCGATGAACATGCAAAATAAGAAAGAACCCCATTCTCTGAACTGTACGAAAATGGAAGTGATACCGGACAGGCCGAAAAGCGCAAGCTAAAAGATTGTTGCTGAATGTTATGAATGGTCTTGAAGTGAGGATCTCAAAAAATCGTTCTTTTGTCACAGTACGAATAATCCGGAAGATAGGGGTGAAAAGAGGAAGTAGGCCAATAGATTCGAAATGGATGAAATGTAAATAGATACATAAAGATCCATAACCATCTCTTCAACTATGATTTTACTTTTTTAGACAAAAAAAGTAAATTAAAATTTCGTTAAATTGCTCAAAAATCTTTAAATTAAGTTTTAGTATTTAATTTTGGCCTGGCTGTTTTTAAATGGCGAAAGGAAATGATGCGAATGATGCATGAATTCGGAAACCCTGATTGGAGTAAGGGGACGAAGGGGGGAGAACGGCAATAAAGGATCAATTTCGCTATATAAGAAGCGGAGGGAAGCGAAACGGGAGGGGAATATATTTCTAATCTGAGTTAAAATTTGTAATAAATTGTAAAAATAATTTGTCGGTTGGAGGGAGAAAAGAAAAACCGGCTCTACCAAAGAGAAATGCTGCCCAAATTAACCCCGCAAGAAAACGCGCAATCAATGCCGAGTTTAATCTATGCCGTAAAAAGGAAAAAACCCTTGTGTACCAAGGGTTTTTGAGCGAATAGAGAACGCGCCCGAGAGGATTCGAACCTCCGACCTGCAGTTTAGGAAACTGTCGCTCTATCCTGCTGAGCTACGGGCGCAAATAAATTCCGTTATTCAGTATACCACAGAATGGTTTGAGGGAGGAAGAATCTCCAAGGCAAAACCTTAGAGGAGCGAGGTTACTCCTCCGCTGGAAGTGCCTTCTTCGCTTCCTTGGCCCGGCGGCGCAGTTCCCGGAAGAAATCAGTCAACTGGGAAGCGCACTCGGGCTGCAGCACCCCGCTGATCACGTCAACGCAGTGGTTGAAGCGCTCTTCCTGCAGCAGGTTCATCAGCGTTCCGGCACAGCCCGCTTTGGGATCCGGCGTGCCGTAGATCACCTGGGGAACGCGTGACTGGACGATGGCGCCCGCGCACATCGGGCACGGCTCCAGCGTGACGTAGAGCCTGCAGTCCAGCAGCCGCCAGGCTCCCAGCTTCTCGCTGGCTTCGCGTATCGCGATAATCTCCGCATGAGCGGTAGGATCAAGCGAGGTTTCGCGAAGATTGTGGCCGCGTCCGATGATCTCGCCGCCGCGGACAATCACGGCCCCGATGGGAACTTCCATCAGCGCTTTTGCTTTGTCCGCTTCGAGCATGGCTTCCCGCATCCATTTTTCGTGTTCGGCTTGTATAGGATTATGAGAATCATGGTCAAACTGTACGGTTTCCATAAAGTTGTTTCTGCTCCTTGTCCGGCCTGTTACAGCAGTTATGAGGGAAGAAAATGAAGTTATGCCCCGAACGTTCATTCCCTTTGTTAACATGTTGTGGATAAAAGTGTGGATAACTTCATTCATTGTACCTGTGAATCGTACATTAGTCTATCCAAAATGAGCGACGCAGGCAAACAACGCTATTTGTAAAATAGGATAAATAAACACAACGTATTTAAGGATAGTAGATAAAAGAAGAGAAAAGTGCGAAGCATAAACCCGCGTGAATACTGAGGAAAATTCAGTTTAGTTGCAAAATTCGGAAAATTCAAACACGGTGAAAAAGAACGAAATTCTACTCATCGGGAAACCCGAGAATTCTCAAACGTTACCCACAAGTGGATAACGTTTTCCGGTGAATATTTGTTAACAACTTGTGGATAACGATGTTAACAAGTGATAAATCTGTGGATAGTGTGTGACTAACTTATTGAATATACCATGGCTTGACCACGAAAAAAAGAACCCGATCCTTAAAGAGGGAACGGGTTCGTACTGTTTTATAACTGGGCTCCGGAATACGGGGAGGAACCGGCTCTTCTATTTTCAAACCTATCAGGACGGAGAATCCTGAGCAGGTATTTCACCGATCAGATTGTTGACCGAGGCTGCGGGCTTCCCTTTATGGAGGTACACTCTGGGGACCCGTTTTCCGATCAGGCAAACGACTTCGTAATTGATGGTGTCCATCAGTTCCGCGATTTCATCCACATGAAGAAACGCGTCTCCGGATTTGCCGAAGATCGTCACCAGATCGCCTTCCTCGGTATTCTCCACGTCCGTGATATCCAGCATCGTCTGATCCATGCACACTCTGCCGGCGATTCTGACGCGTCTTCCGTGCAGGAGCATATCTCCGCGGTTGGAGAGGGACCTGGAGAGGCCGTCCGCATATCCGGCCGGGATAGTGCCGATCCGGGTGGGCCGTTCGGCGACGAAGGTGCTGCCGTAGCTGACCGGCGTTCCGATCTCGACGTCTTTCACCTGGACGAGCCGAGTCTTGAACTGCATCGCCGGCTTCAGAGGGTGAGTGTCCCGCTCGGAGGCTACGGAGGGCAGCAGGCCGTACAAGCTGATCCCGACACGGACCATGTCCAGGTGCATGTCGGGATACTGCATCGTAGCGGCACTGTTGCAGCAGTGGCGCAGCGGGATGTCGATGCCGTCGTCGGAGAGGTGATCGACGATGTCCATAAACCGCCGGAACTGCTCGCGGGTAAAGGTATCGTCTGCGCTGTCGGCGGTTGCGAAGTGCGTAAAGATCCCTTCAAGAGCTACTCCCGGCGTCTGAATGGCTTGGCGGGCGAAGCTGAGGGCTTCCTCCGCTGTTCTCACGCCGATCCGGGTCATGCCGGTATCTACTTTGAGATGGATGCGTGCCGGCGTCCGGGACGACACCGCCGCGGCGGCTCCGACCGCCTCCAGTACGTCGGCCGTAAACACCGTGAGCGTCACGCCGGCGCGAACGGCTTTCTTGACGGAACGGGGCGGCGTATAGCCCAGTACAAGCAGCGGCTCCGTGATGCCGGCCGCACGCAGCTCCAGCGCCTCGTCCAGCAGAGCGACGGCGAGGTATTCCGCGCCTGCGCGGAGAGCGGCACGTGCGGTTTCGTAGGCCCCGTGGCCGTATCCGTCGGCTTTGACGACAGCCATCAGCTTGCAGTCGCGCTGCAGATTTTTTTTGAACGTACGGGCATTGTGTTCGATCGCGTCTAGCGAAATTTCCGCCCAAGTATCGCGGTAACTGGCAGGATGCATGCAGAATTCGCCTCCAAAAACATTTTGACGAGAACTAACCCGAAAAGAGGTAAATCCCCCCGAAGCAGCTTCGAGGGGATGAAAGCCGCGGAAACCGCGGTATATTTTCGTTAAAGTGACGGATGCGCTTGGCTGGCTCTAAGAAAAGGACCGGTTTAGGAAGAAACCGAAATTTTGTCCAAAGCCTTGCCGACCGGCACGTATTCGTAGCCGAGATCGCGGGCAACCGCTTCATACGTAATGGAACCGCCGGCAACGTTGACGCCAAGCTGAAGAGCGGCGTTGTCTTTCACGGCTTGCAGTACACCTTTGCCTGCGATTTGCAGGGCATAAGGGAGGGTGACGTTGGTCAGCGCCAGAGTAGACGTGCGCGGAACCGCACCCGGCATGTTGGCAACCGCATAGTGAACGACTCCGTGCTTCACGTAAGTCGGATTGTCGTGCGTCGTGATTTTGTCGACGGTTTCGATGATACCGCCTTGGTCGACGGCCACGTCAACGACTACGGAGCCCGGTTTCATGGAAGCGATCATCGCTTCGGAAACCAGCTTAGGCGCTTTGGCACCCGGAATGAGAACGGCGCCGATCACGAGGTCCGAAGCCGCAACCGCTTCCGCAATGTTCAGCGGGTTGGACATCAGCGTGTTCACCTGATTGCCGAACAGGTCGTCCAGCTGACGAAGGCGTTCAGGGCTAAGATCGATGATCGTTACGTCCGCGCCCAGACCGACCGCAAGCTTCGCCGCGTTCGTACCTACGACACCGCCGCCGATAACGGTTACTTTGCCGCGCTGTACGCCCGGTACGCCCGCAAGAAGGATCCCTTTGCCGCCGTGCGGCTTCTCCAGGAACTGAGCGCCGATTTGAGCGGACATGCGTCCGGCCACTTCGCTCATGGGAGTAAGCAGCGGAAGCGTACGGTTCACTTCGACCGTTTCGTAAGCGATAGCCGTTACGCCTTTAGCCGTGAGTGCTTTAGCCAGCTCAGGCTCTGCCGCAAGGTGAAGGTAAGTGAAGAGAATGAGACCTTCGCGGAAGTACTCGTATTCGGAAGCAAGAGGTTCTTTAACCTTCATAATCATGTCCGCTCCGGCCCATACATCTGCCGCCTGATCGATCAGGGAAGCTCCTGCTGTTAAGTATTCTTCGTTCGTAAAGCCGCTTCCGATACCGGCATTCTTCTCCACGAGAACTTCATGACCTGCTTTAACAAAAGCCACAACGCCCGAAGGAGTTACGGCGACACGATTTTCGTTGTTTTTGATTTCTTTAGGAACACCTATCCGCATAAGAACTGCCTCCTTAGATTAGGAAATCTAAGGCTAGTATAGTTTTGAAAACGCTTTTTTGCTTCGTGTACTTTCCAGAAAAAAGCGCCCGCTTTTTGTGTAAATCCACAAAGCTTGCCACAGAATGCCGAATGGCGCTACAGTTTTTCGCTTTTCAAATCGAGATATAGGCTGACTTTCTGGTCCATATCTTTCAGATCGATGTTGCCAATCTCGGAAATCCGTTTCAGCCGATAGTTTAGCGTGTTGGTATGAACGTGGAGAGCATCGGCGGCGTCTTTGACGTTGCTGTCCTGCAGAAGAAATATTTCCAGTGTATGCAGGAGATTGCCGTTATGCTCCCGGTCGTACTGCCGCAGTTTAAGCAAGGACGGGTTGGTGTGGGCGTGAATCCGGTTTTCCTCGGCCATAAGAGGAAGAAAGCGATAGAAACCGAGATCCCGGTAATGGACAAACCGTTTCGTTTCCTGGGGAAACTGCCGCTTCACCTGAAGAACGGAGAGAGCTTCCCGGTAGCTTTTTTCGACAAGGCCGTAGTCTTCATAGATATTGCCGATAGCGGTTTGTCCGGGGGAGACACCGAACCGGTCTTTCATCTGCTGGGCAAAGAGCCGCAGGAACTCCGAGGAATCCGCCGCAAACTGATTACGGGAAGAAGAGGTCCCGAGCAGAACAAGCTGGGTGCGGTCGACAATATGAAGGGCGATCCGGATCCGCTGGGTCGTACTGATAAGGTACCGGATCTGCTGAGCCCTCTGCTCGCTGATATCCGAATCGAATTCGACGACCATGACCTGGAAGCAGTCCATGAGAGGAATGCCGAGCTTATCGGACTTTTGCCGGACGGCGTCGCCCGAGGATATATGGCCGGTGAGCAGCTGCCAGAAGAAGTCCTCGAATCCTTCCTGCTCCTTGCGTTTCTGCTGCTGCAGCTGCAGCAGCTTGGTCTTGGCCGCGCGGGAGGCGTGCTTAAGCTGTAGGAAATCGGCTTCTTCCAATAAGCGTGCATCCTCCAGCACCCAAATGTAGCCCAGCACCTCGCGGTTGTTGCGGATGGAAATGGCGATGCGGCGGCCGAGTTTGACGTCGTCCAGCGCTTTGATGGGCACAGGATCCTCGCTTTTCATCAACTGCTGAATAAACCCCTCGCGCCAGAGGCTGGCGATAACCTTCTCGGGCACGCGGCGGCCGACGATCGTGGCGATCCGTACGGGGTCGGTCTGAGCTTCGTGCGTGCTGTACGCGATCAGCCGATGGTTGGCGTCTTCTATGGTGATGGCGCAGCCGAGCACCTCGCTGATGGTATCCGCCAGTGCTTCCAAACTTTCAAAACTTCGGTCGAACGGATTTAATTCGTTGCTCATGCGGGTCTTGACTCCATTTCCTTTGGCTTGCGAAGCGGTTTATTTTATATAAGTAAGGTTCATTTAATGTCGGTACTTTTATTATAAAACGATTGTGCGAAAAGCCATAGACGGAATGCGCCGGTTTGTGCATTTGCACAAATCGCGGAAGAAACATTCTCATAATCACACAAAAACAGAGCCTACACAAATATGCTACACTTCTTTTTGTAAATGAAGCGCTTTCAATAAACATAAAACTAATGATAACGCTTACTTTTACAGAAATTAGCTACTTTTGGTGGACAGACTTCACGCCCTTAGGGAGGGTATAATCAGTACACGTTTAAGACGAATTTTTCAGGAGGTACCTATGTCCAAAAAAACTCAGCCCAATGAACTGCAAAGAGGATTGGAACAACGACATATCACCTTGATGTCACTTGGTGCCGCCATTGGTGTAGGCCTGTTTCTCGGCTCCGCATCCGCGATCAAACTTGCCGGTCCCGGCATTCTGCTGGCTTACGCGCTCGGAGGTCTCATTATTTTCTTCATTATGAGAGCCCTCGGGGAAATGGCCATTGAAAATCCCGTAGCCGGTTCGTTCAGCCGGTATGCGAGAAATCATATTTCACCTCTTTTCGGATATTTGACCGGTTGGAACTATTGGTTCCTATGGATAATCACCTGTATGGCCGAAATTACGGCAGTCGGCATTTATATGGAGTACTGGTTCCCGGGAACTCCGCGCTGGCTCTGGGCCCTTGGTGCGCTTATTCTCATGAGCGCCATTAACCTGATCGCCGTTAAAGCTTACGGGGAATTCGAGTTCTGGTTCGCTTTGATTAAAATTGTCACGATTATCGGCATGATTGTTATCGGAGCCGGGATGATCTTCTTCGGACTCGGCAACGGCGGCATCGCGGTCGGATTCAGCAACCTTTGGAGCCACGGAGGATTCCTCCCTAACGGGGTAACGGGTCTCTTGCTTTCTTTCCAGATGGTTATGTTCGCTTATCTGGGCGTTGAGATGATCGGGGTAACCGCGGGCGAAGCCCAGAACCCTGAGAAAACCCTGGCAAAAGCCATCGACACTGTCTTCTGGCGTATTCTTATTTTCTACATCGGCGCACTTGTTGTCATCATGTCCATCTATCCGTGGGATGAAATCGGCAAAGCCGGCAGCCCGTTCGTGATGACGTTCGAGAAAATCGGAATTCCGGGAGCCGCGGGCATTATCAACTTCGTTGTCCTGACTGCAGCCTTGTCTTCCTGCAACTCCGGTATTTTCAGTACGGGCCGCATGCTCTTCAACCTGGCTCAGCAGGGCGAGGCGCCGGATTCCTTCCGTAAGGTTTCCAAAAGCGGCGTTCCGGGCAAGGCCATCGTCGTATCGGCCATCGCGCTTCTTATCGGCGTCATTCTGAACTATATCGTTCCGGAAAAAGTGTTTGCCTGGGTAACAAGTATCGCCACTTTCGGAGCCGTATGGACATGGGCGATGATTCTCATCTCCCAAATGAGATACCGTAAGAAACTAAGCCCGGATCAAGTTCGTAATCTTAAGTACAAGATGCCGCTGGCGCCTTATACATCCTATATCTCTTTGGCATTCCTCGTGCTCGTCATTGTTCTTCTCGGCTTCTCCGAGGATACGCGCGTCGCGCTGATTGTCGGGCCGATCTGGCTGATCGCTCTCGTTGTCGTTTACTACAGCAGGGGATATCACCGGAAAAACGCGCTTCCCGAAAAGAACTCCGATAGCGCCGGAATCAGCATTAATCCTCAGTCTGAACTGTAAGTCCGGTTCTTGAATGAACAAAACGTTTATAAAGGTAAGGACGGATTCTGAAATGGAGTCCGGACTTGCCTTCTTTTATTTTCAGTAAAATTTACGAAAAACCCTTGTTTTTGGAAGCCCGATCTGGAACTTTTAAGGACTTCCGGTCGTTATAAAACTAAGAGCGTTTTCAGGAGGGGGTCAGGTTGTCAGCCAACCGTGAAGCAATGGGACAAAAGCAATTCGCCAAAGGTCATTTCCTGTTCATCCTTGGAACTTGTCTGCTCAGCTTGCTGCTGGGTATTTTATATACCCCGATATGGGGAGGAGAAACGGCATTCTCCATTCAGTTTATTGCACACGAAATCGTGGCCGAACCCCGCGGGTTAAAGCTCTGGGCTTATCTTTCCATCGGTCTGGGGGCCATCTTGCTGGCCGGATTGGTCGGACTGATCCGGCCCGGAAAAGCTTGCGGACTCAGCTGTATCGTCCTGGCCGGAATAGCGGGCGTTCTTGTGCTGATTCAGCTTCCGCCCGTTTTTCTGTGGGGGATGGTGCTTCCGGTAGATGCCGCTGCCTGGGTCCCGATCTTACTGCATGGGACGGCTCTGTTTGTCGGACTGTGTGCGGCGGGTCTGCTCAAAGGCTTGAAATATAAATGACAGAATGGAATTCATACATAGAATCGGGTAACGAAGATCAGAATCGGCTTTTCAAAGGAAGCGGAAAACGAAAGCAGGCTAAATGAACATCCTGTCCTTTTTTCTTAAAATGGGGTCAGGATGTTCGGTCGTCTATCGGCAAAAAACCCTAATCGGTTAAGCGGAATTCCTCCTTAATCCCCCTGAATTAAGCAAATTGTAACCCCTTGACGAATGGTTTATAATAGAATATGGTGCATTTTTTTAATTTGAGAACCAAGGAGTGTCACATACATGGCTTTGAAAGCAGGAATCGTCGGGTTGCCGAACGTAGGAAAATCGACGCTATTTAACGCGATTACACAAGCGGGTGCCGAATCCGCAAACTATCCTTTCTGCACGATTGATCCGAACGTCGGTGTAGTTGAGGTGCCTGACGAAAGATTGCAGAAACTGGCCGATATTGTGAATCCGAACCGGATCGTGCCGACTGCTTTTGAATTCGTCGATATTGCAGGTCTGGTCAAAGGCGCGAGCAAAGGCGAAGGCCTTGGGAATAAATTTTTGGCAAACATTCGCGAAGTGGATGCGATTGTGCATGTCGTCCGCTGTTTTGTGGACGAGAACATTACCCACGTGTCCGGTAAAGTCGATCCGATCTCCGATATCGAGACGATTAACCTGGAGCTGATCCTGGCGGACCTGGATTCCGTGGAGAAGCGCATCGACCGTTCGCGCAAAAATATGAAAGGCGGCAACAAGCAGTATGCCGCTGAAGTGGAATGCTTCGAGAAGATCAAGGAAGCTTTGTACAACGACCAGCCGGCCCGCAGCGTGGAGCTGACGGACGAGGAGCGTGTGCTTGTGCGCGACCTTCATCTGCTGACCATGAAGCCCGTGCTTTATGCCGCTAACGTGAGCGAAGCGGAAGTGGCGGACGGCGATAACAACCCTTACGTGCAGAAGGTCCGCGAGTTTGCGGCTCAAGAAGGCGCGGAGGTTGTGGCCATCAGCGCGAAGGTTGAATCCGAGATCGCCGAGCTCGAAGGTGAAGACAAAGAAATGTTCCTGGAAGAGCTCGGTCTTCAGGAGTCCGGTCTTGACCGTCTAATTAAAGCGGCCTACAAGCTGCTCGGTCTTTACACCTACTTCACGGCCGGTGTTCAGGAAGTAAGAGCTTGGACCATCCGCAAAGGAACGAAAGCTCCGCAGGCGGCTGCCGTCATCCATACGGACTTCGAACGCGGTTTTATCCGGGCGGAAGTTGTATCTTATGAAGATTTGACCGCAACCGGCTCGATGAACGCGGCCAAAGAGAAAGGCCAGCTTCGTCTGGAAGGCAAAGAATATATCGTACAGGACGGCGACGTGATGCACTTCCGTTTCAACGTTTAGGGTGCAGATACGGCTGTGTCCTTAGCTTGATACGGTGTTATATAGAACAGGCGGGAACGTACATCCCTCGGCGGTATAGAGGCCCTTGAACGGTTAACCGGTCACCTACGTAAACTATCCTGACCGCTGCCGAGAGGTGCGTTTAGTATTTAAGCTGTTTGCAAAAGCAGCGCAAGGCCCTGATTATTTTGACATTATGGTAAGGAGTGGTCCAAATGCTGGATCGTTTGCAGGCTCTGGCGGATCGCTATGAGAAACTGAGCGAGCTGCTCTGTGACCCGGATGTAACGAGCGACACGAAGAAGCTCCGGGAATTCTCAAAAGAACAATCCGACCTACAAGAAGCCTACGATGCTTATGTGGAATACAAAGACGTGCTGGAACAGCTGGATGCGGCGAAAGCGATGCAGGCTGAGAAGCTTGATGACGAAATGCGGGACCTCGTGAAAATGGAGATCGAGGAACTGTCCGGCCGCAAAGACGAGCTGGAAGAGCGTCTGACGGTGCTCATGCTGCCTAAAGATCCTAACGATGACAAGAACGTGATCGTGGAAATCCGTGGCGCGGCCGGCGGTGACGAGGCAGCTTTGTTTGCCGGAGATCTGTACCGCATGTACTCCAAGTTCGCGGACGCCCAAGGGTGGAAAACCGAAGTGCTGGAAGCGAACCTCAACGACCTCGGCGGATTTAAAGAGATTATTTTCATGATTAACGGCAAGGGCGCATACAGCAAAATGAAATACGAAAGCGGCGCACACCGCGTTCAGCGGATTCCCGTTACGGAATCGGGCGGCCGTATTCATACATCTACTTCCACGGTCGGCGTAATGCCCGAAATGGAAGAGATCGATATCGAGATCAAGGACAGCGATATTCGGGTTGATACGTTCTGCTCCAGCGGAGCGGGCGGCCAGTCCGTTAATACGACGAAGTCCGCGGTCCGGGTTCTCCACGTGCCGACAGGCATTATGGCGACCTGCCAGGACGGCAAGTCTCAGAACGATAACAAGGCGAAAGCGCTGCAGGTTCTGCGCGCGCGCATTTACGACGTTAAACGTCAGGAAGAAGAAGCGAAGTATGCCGGGGAGCGTAAGAGCAAGGTCGGCACGGGTGACCGCAGCGAGCGCATCCGGACCTACAACTTCCCGCAAAGCCGCGTAACGGACCACCGCATCGGTCTTACGCTTCACAAACTGGATACCATCTTGAACGGAGACATGGACGAAATCGTCAATGCTCTGACTATGACGGCGCAAGCCGAGCTTCTTGAAAAAGGGGAGCAATAAAACCATCATGAACAGGCTTATTTATCAAGCCGGCATGTCAATCCGAGAAGCCTATACCCAGGCTTCTTCTTTTTTCAAAGAGCGGCAAATCCAGGACGCGGCTATCTGTGCGGAGATTCTGCTTCAGCACGTGCTGGGTCTGAGTCGGACGGAATTCTTCTTCCGGATGGAAGAGCCCTTTCCCGCTGCGCATGCGGAGCAGTGGGGCGAGGTCGTGGAGCGTAAGGCCGCGGGCGAGCCGGTGCAGTACATCACCGGCGAGCAGGAGTTCTACGGCCTAACGCTCCGGGTCACGGACGCGGTCCTGATCCCGCGTCCCGAAACCGAGCTCCTCGTGGAGGAAATCCTCCGCGAGGGCTCGCGCCTGTTCCCGCAAGGCGCTCCGCTCCTTGCGGATATCGGCACCGGGAGCGGAGCTATCCCGGTGAGCCTGTTGCATGCGCGCCCCGATTGGCGCGCGGCGGCATGCGACCTCTCGCCGGAGGCGCTGGAGGTCGCCAAGGGCAACGCCGAACGATGCGGCGTAGGGGAGCGGATCGCCTTCTGCGAGGGCGATCTGCTCCTGCCCTGCGTCGAACGGGGGCTGCCCGTCGACATCCTGGTTTCGAACCCGCCGTACATTCCGGCGGGGGATTCGCCGTCGCTGCAGCCGGAGGTGCGCGACTATGAGCCGCATCTCGCGCTGTTCGGAGGCGAAGACGGGCTGGATCTGTACCGGCGGCTGGCCGGCCAGATCCCTCTGCTGCCGAAGCAGCCGAGGCTGGTCGGGCTGGAAGTCGGCATCCATCAGGCGGAGGCAGTGGCGGACCTGCTGCGCGCAGCGGGGGAGTGGAGCGAGATCCGCTTCGTTAAGGACCTGGCTGGGATCGACCGGCATGTCATAGCGATACAGGACCCCTCAGAAGCCTGACTCTGGCAGGACCCGCACAAAGCAGTCAGAGGCCGGTCACAGGCTATGAATCCTTGATTGGAGCGGCGAAGCCCAAGTCCTAGACGACCACGTCGGAGATATTCAGTGAGTTGATGTCGATTTCATGACTGTCCGGGTTAACAAAGGACTTTGGGCCGCGTCTTGTATCGGCAAACGTTAGTCTGACCGGTAGCTCAAAGGATTTATCGTCGTACGCAAATAGCGTGTGGCTGTGAGAAATCCGCTTGCTTAGGAAACCGACTGCGTGCAACGGGGGGGAAGGATGGCGAACCCCATTTTTGACGTGGGTATAGCGAAAGAATAGCTTTTAAACAGAGAGATGCTGAAGGCTTTGCTATTACCCTTCCCCTAACGGGAAATCTATAAACCTCGTATCTAGCGAGCATCAATTTTTTAAGAGATATCAGCACGTTCGCCATACAGGCCCACTATGAAAGTCCTGTGCTGCGATAACGTCGCTGCGATTGCCGGTCACTTTCCTAAAGGTTTCTATGTTTCACACCCACAAATTGTTCCACGTGAAAAAATCATAGATTGCTAGTTTAAAAGAATTGCCTTTTGACCATACTAACCGTTACAGAGGAAGAAACAGAGAACAGCTTCGAAGCTGGCGCTGTTTTTCCGGGAAACGGGAGGGAATTATTATGGTCATCCGCAAATCATACAAGCACTTGTTTTATACGTTTTTCGCTCTTGCCATCATGATGATGAGCTGGGAAGGTACACGTTCGAATGCGGCTCTGGCGGAAGGGGCTATCCCGGACCAGTCGATCCGTCTTCGCATACTGGCCAACTCCGATAAGCCGGAGGATCAGGCCATCAAGCGGCTGGTGCGGGACGCCATTGTCGCTCAGATGAACGAATGGGTCACCGGACCGCATTCCATTGACGAAGCGAGGCAAATTGTGCGGCAAAACCTTCCGGTTCTGGAAAAAGTCGTCCGCGATACACTGACATCCCGCGGTCTGGGAGGACTTCCTTACACAGTGGAGCTCGGACAGGTGCCGTTCCCGACCAAAATGTACGGCAACCGCGTCTATCCGGCCGGGGATTACGAAGCTCTTCGTGTATCTCTGGGCGAAGGGAAGGGCCAGAACTGGTGGTGCGTGCTTTTTCCTCCACTTTGCTTTGTAGACGGCGTGTCGGGCGAAGCGGTGGCCCAGGCGGCTCCTGCTGAAGACGGCGGGGAAGGACCCGGTGAAGCCAAAACCGCTGGCATGCAGAAAAAAACGGCCGATGCTCCCGCCGAAGGATCGGCGGCGGCTGCAACTGCCGGCGGAGATACGGAAGTGAAATTTTTTCTGTGGGAACTGCTTCAAGGTATCATCGGATTCTTCCTGAATCTGTTCAGATAAATTTCGGAAACCAGTAAGGGTGAACAGCATTGACAACGACTAAACTATGGCAGATTCACGATGAAGCCGGAACGGGGACGGGGACAAGAGAAACGGCGGATAAAGCGATTGCCGAAGCTGCCGGTCTTCTCGTTCAGGGAGAGACCGTAGCGTTTCCGACCGAAACGGTATACGGCTTAGGAGCCGATGCGACGAATTCCGCTGCGGTCGAAGGCATTTACCGGGCCAAGGGCCGTCCGTCGGACAACCCGCTGATCGTCCACATCGCGGACCGCTCCCAAATGGACGCGTTCGCGGAGGGCGCGCCGGCCGAGCCCCTGCGCAGGCTCATGGACGCCTTCTGGCCCGGGCCCCTGACGGTCATCGTGCCGGTCCGCGCGGGCGCGGTTTCCCCGCTGGTCACGGCGGGGCTGTCTACCGTCGGGGTCCGCATCCCCGACCATCCTGTCGCCTTGGCGCTGCTGCGCGCCGCAGGTTGCCCGGTTGCGGCCCCGAGCGCGAACAGCTCGGGGCGTCCCAGCCCGACGATGGCGGAACACGTCGCCGATGATCTCGGCGGACGAATCGGCGGCATCGTCGACGGGGGTCCGACGGGCGTCGGCGTAGAGTCGACCGTCGTGGAGTGGGCGTCCGGGGCGGTCTACATCCTGCGCCCCGGCGGGGTGACGGCCGAGCAGCTGCGCGAGGCGCTGTCGGACGTGCCGGTGCGCGAGCCTGTGCGCACCGGGGAACCGGCCGGGACACCGCGGGCTCCCGGCATGAAGTACGCGCATTATGCCCCGAAGGGGAGCATGCGCGTGGTGCTGGGCGACGATCCGGAGGCCGTCGCCGAGTGGATGCGGCGTGACCTGGACGCCGCCAAGACCCGCGGTGAGCGCACGGGCGTGCTCACCTATGACGAGCGCCGCGGTCTGCATCACGCGGACGCCGTAATCTCCTCCGGCCGTCTGGCCGAGCCGGAGACGATCGCGCGCGGGCTGTATGCCGCGCTCCGGCAGTTCGACCGCGAGGGAGCGACGTATATTCTCGCGGAAGGCTGCCCGGACACGGGAATAGGCCGTGCCGTCATGAACCGTCTGCTGAAAGCGGCGGGTCAGGAAGTCATCCGGGTTTAAACACACAAGGGCAAACCCGGTGCCCGTAGAACGGGCTCTTAAGCTCTCCGGTTCGTATAAGGTAACTGCCGTCAGAAGCTAAAGCTTCAGACAGTTGCAGGTCCCACGGAACGTCTTTATTCTTTTCCGTTCCGAAAAGCAGCCGCCTGTATCGGTTATGCAGACAAGTACAAGTCCATAGCATGTTTCCCGGTTTGTCCGCATATCTTGAGAGAGAAAAAGTGGACAGGGGGAAATACCAATGGCGGCACTGGCGGGCGTGTCACCTTTCGTATGGGGCCAACTGGTGACGATCTTCATCATGGCTATTGCGCTTGGTTTTGACGCGTTTTCTTTAGGGATTGGAATCGGAATGAGGGGTATACGCCTGCTGCATATTCTTAAAATCAGCATCGTGATCGGTCTCTTTCATATCCTCATGCCGCTGCTCGGCATGTATGCGGGACATTATCTCGGTTCTTTACTCGGACAAGTTGCCGTGGCGGCCGGGGGCGGACTGCTCATTTTGTTAGGATCCCATATGATTTACAGCTCGTTCCGGGGAGAAGATTCCAATGCATTCGATCATCGTACCTTCTGGGGAATGGTCCTGTTTGCGTTAAGCGTGAGCGTGGATTCTTTTTCTGTCGGCGTTTCGCTGGGGATTTTCGCAACGGATGTGGTTTTGACGGTGCTGCTTTTCGGATTGCTGGGCGGAGGCATGTCGATTCTGGGGCTTATGCTCGGGCGTCATGTGGGAAGCTGGATCGGTGAATACGGAGAAGCGCTGGGCGGTGTGATTTTGCTGCTGTTCGGTCTGAAATTTCTGCTGTAAAGTGTCCCTGATTTCAAAAAAACGGTACAATATATAGAGAGCGGAATAACCCGTTGGAATACTCTGTAAGGAGGTAGATGAAACATGAAACAGATCCTTTTTGTCTGTACCGGAAATACATGCCGCAGCCCGCTGGCTGAAGGGATTCTGCGCCATATGGCCCAGCAGGATAACCTGGAAGTCCATATCCGTTCTGCAGGGGTTTTTGCTTCCGACGGCAGTCCGATTTCCCGGCAATCTTCCTCCGTTTTGCGTGAAAAAGGCTGTGAAGCTTCTATCAGCTCCAGTCTTCTCAGATCCGCAGACGTGGATTGGGCCGATCTCATCTTAACGATGACACAAGATCATAAACGCGCCGTTATTCAGCGGTTCCCGCAGGCGGCGGATAAAACACATACACTGAAAGAATTTGTAGAAGACGATCCCAAGGTTGTCACGGCTGCCGCGGAATGGGAGAAGCTGATTGCCGAAGTGCAGGTTAAGCATGCCCTTTCCGAAGAAATCACGATAGAAGAGCGGACACGGCTCATCCACTTGGAAAAACAACTCCCGGATTACGATATTTCCGATCCTTACGGCGGTTCGTTGGAGCTTTATCGCCATACGGCGGAAGAAATCGAAGAAGCGCTCGTTAAACTGGTTCAAAAGCTAAAGGAAAGCCGATGAGCGTCAAAGGGTCGCAGTATCTTTCTGCCCGGCCTAACAAAATCTTCATTTTTTAGCGGCTTTACAGTTTTGCGGGAATACGGTAAGATAGGGGCATAAAAGAAGACCCGGTGTAACTGGCGACGAGTGGGTGTAACCACAGTGGAGCATCGGGGTATACGGCCGGTCGCCTGGGCAAAAGAGCAGTACATGCGTATTTACGCGTGTCATGCTCTTTTTTTCATTGTCTCTTAACGATTATAGAGGTGCAGGTTAAGTCGGAATTTGCCGGTTTTTTTCTCCGGCTGATCGGTTTGGGTTATAATAGAGCCAAACGCAGTTTATTCCCACCCGAGGAGGGCTTTTCAATGAAAATTGCAATTGGCGCCGATCACGCCGGATACCGGCTTAAAGATGTTATCGTTCCTTACCTGGAATCGTTAGGTCATGAAGTGAAGGATGTAGGCTGCAACTGTGAACAATCGGTCGACTATCCGGACTACGCCGTTCCGGTTTGCGATATGGTGCTTAACGGGCAGGCGGACAAAGGTATTCTGATTTGCGGTACAGGCATCGGCATGACCATTGCCGCGAACAAAATGCCGGGCATCCGCTGCGCGCTTGTGCACGATATGTTCTCCGCGAAAGCAACCCGGGAGCACAACGACACGAATGTGCTTGCTATGGGAGAACGCGTAATCGGACCCGGCGTGGCGCAGGAAATCGTCAAGATCTGGATTGAGACCGAGTTTTCGCACGGCGAACGTCATGAGAACCGCCTGAACAAAGTGAAGCTTTTGGAAGAGAAGAATACGATTCATCCGTAAGGAGCTCTATTTTAAATGGAGGTGATCGTATGAATGACGGTGAGAAAGCCTGGCTGGACGGAATAGGGCCTGCGGTTGAGGCCAATTTCCGGGCGCTGATCGAAGCTGGCGGCTTGAAGCGCGGCCAGATCGTCGTGTTCGGTACCTCGACCAGCGAGGTCCGGGGCCAGAGAATCGGCACGTCCGGTACGCCGGAAGCGGCCGAGCGCATTTTCGCCGCCGCTGTCCGGGTGGCGGAAGAACACGGGCTGCGGCTCGCCTTCCAGTGCTGCGAGCATTTAAACCGCGCGCTTGTCGTCGAAGAAGCGCTGCTGGAGCAAGACTCCCGGCTAGAGCCGGTGAATGTAGTGCCGGTGCCCAAGGCGGGCGGCTCGATGGCCGCCCATGCTTACCGGCACCTAGTGCGCGCATGCGTCGTGGAAGAGATCGCCGCCCATGCGGGCATCGACATCGGCGACACGCTGATCGGCATGCACCTCCGCCGGGTAGCCGTCCCTGTGCGCCCGCCCGTGAAACGGGTGGGTGAGGCGCACGTGACGATGGCGTATACGCGTCCGAAGCTGATTGGCGGACAACGGGCGGTGTACGAAGCTGCCTCGGAGAGCCCGGGCATTCCCGTACTCGTCGGCGCTGTTGCTCCTGCCCGGACAAGTCCGGGAAGTGCGGCAGACAGCGGCGCCTGCGAATAATGCATCTGGAGCCGAGATAAGCGGGGGACCTTTTTTCCTGCTTATCCGGCTTGTACAAAGTGAAACTGATTGTGATTTTAAAATCAATGGGAGGTTGTTATAGATGGTAGAATTTTTGCGTAAACAGGACCCGAAAATCGTTGAGGCTATGAACCTGGAGCTTGGCCGTCAACGCGACAAAATCGAGCTGATCGCTTCCGAAAACTTTGTAAGCCAGGCGGTTCTTGAAGCTATGGGCACCGTGCTGACGAACAAATACGCGGAAGGCTACCCGTCCAAGCGTTATTACGGCGGCTGCGAGTACGTGGATATCGTCGAAGATATCGCGCGCGACCGTGCGAAGGAACTTTTCGGGGCCGAGCATGCCAATGTACAGCCTCACTCCGGTGCTCAAGCGAATATGGCCGTTTATCTGGCCGCGCTGAAGCCGGGCGACACAGTCCTGGGTATGAACCTGGCGCATGGCGGACACTTGACACACGGCAGCCCCGTCAACGCGTCCGGTATCCTCTATAATTTCGTAGCTTACGGCGTAAGCGAACAGGATTCCCGCATCGATTACGACGATGTCCGCAAAGCCGCGTTCAAACACAGACCACGGATGATCGTTGCAGGGGCAAGTGCTTACCCGCGCATCATCGATTTCGAAAAACTGGGCCAAATCGCGGACGAAGTCGGCGCCCTGTTTATGGTTGACATGGCTCACATCGCGGGTCTTGTTGCGGCAGGTCTGCATCCGAACCCGGTTCCGCATGCCCATTTTGTCACGACAACGACTCACAAAACGCTTCGCGGACCGCGCGGCGGTTTGATTCTGTGCCGCAAGCCATGGGCTGCCGCAATCGACAAAGCCGTATTCCCGGGCTCCCAAGGCGGACCGCTGATGCACATCATCGCCGCTAAAGCCGTTGCGCTGGGAGAAGCCCTGCAAGCCGACTTCAAAACATACGGAAAGAACGTTATTGATAATGCCAAAGCGCTGGCTGAAGGCTTGACGGCCGAAGGCATCAACCTCGTTTCCGGCGGTACGGACAATCACCTGATCTTGATCGACCTGCGCAGCCTGAACATCACGGGTAAAGACGCCGAGCATCTGCTTGACGAAGTGGGTGTGACCGTCAACAAGAACGCGATTCCGTTCGATCCGACCAGCCCGTTCGTAACCAGCGGTATCCGTATGGGTACGCCTGCCGCGACTTCCCGTGGAATGGATACGGAAGCCATGAAGCAAATCGCCAAGATTATCGCCCTTACGCTTAAAAATCCGAGCGATTCCGCCGTTCACGAGCAAGCCCGCGGACTCGTTAAAGAAGTTACCTCCAAATTCCCGCTGTACACGGGATTGGAATATTAATTCTTCCATATAAAATAGCCTGCTTTCCAGTAGGCGGTTTGTGAATCGGGGAACCCGTAAAGGGTTCCTTTTTTTATGAAAAAAAAGAGGGCGGATTGTTCATACAAAAGCAGATTCTTGTCATAAGAGAGTGTGCTTTTTGGGGAGGATATATAAACAGACATATGATATAATGGACGAGGTTTGTGGAAAGTTGGAAAGACATCCAGATCAGCCAGATCGATATTCGGGAGGAATACTATGAGTAAGGTGTTCATTTGCGACCACCCCTTGATTCAGCACAAACTCACATACATAAGAGACGTAAATACGAAAACCAAGGATTTCCGTGAATTGGTGGATGAAGTCGCCACTTTGATGGCGTACGAGATTACGCGTAATATCCAGCTGGAGAACATCCAGGTCAAAACGCCTGTAGCGACTGCGGACTGCCGGATTATTTCCGGACGCATGCTCGGGATTATCCCGATTCTCCGCGCAGGACTCGGCATGGTGGACGGGATTCTGAATCTGATTCCGGCTGCGAAGGTAGGCCATATCGGGCTGTATCGCGACCCCGAGACGCTTCAACCTGTCGAGTATTATGTGAAATTACCCACAGATGTACAGGAAAGAGAATTGATCGTCGTGGACCCTATGCTGGCGACGGGCGGTTCCGCTAACCTGGCTATCACCGCTTTGAAAAACCGAGGATGCGTGCAAATCAAGCTGATGTGCCTGATCGCCGCTCCTGAAGGGATCGAAGCCGTCCAGAAAGAGCATCCGGACATTGACATCTATGTGGCCGCTATCGACGATTATCTGAACGACCACGGTTACATCATTCCCGGTCTGGGAGACGCGGGCGACCGTTTATTCGGTACGAAATAAAGTATTTTGGGGGGACGTACGTTCATGAAAAGGTTGAAAGTCATTACGATTTTCGGTACAAGACCGGAAGCCATCAAGATGGCTCCGCTTATTTTGGAGCTTCAGAAGCATCCGGAACAGATTGAATCACTCGTGGCCGTAACGGCCCAGCATCGTCAAATGCTGGATCAGGTGCTTGAGTTGTTCAATATCCAGCCAGATTTCGACCTCAACGTCATGAAGGACCGTCAAACACTCAACGAAGTTACTATCCGGGTTCTTCAAGGCCTGGAGCCTGTTTTCCGCGAAGCGAAGCCGGACCTGATTCTGGTGCACGGCGATACGCTGACCACCTTCCTTGCGAGCTATGCGGCCTTCCTGCAGCAGATCAAAGTCGGCCATGTGGAAGCGGGCTTGCGGACCTGGAACAAGATGTCGCCGTATCCGGAGGAGATGAACCGTCAGTTGACGGGCGTCCTCGCGGATTTGCACTTTGCTCCGACCCAGTTGTCGGCGGGCAACCTGCGCAAAGAGAATAAATCGGAAGACACGATTTATGTTACCGGCAACACCGTAACGGACGTATTCCAGTACACCGTGAAGAAGGACTTCCACCATCCGGTTCTGGACTGGGCGGAAGGCAAGCGTCTCATCTTGATGACGGCCCACCGCAGGGAAGCGCAAGGCGAGCCGCACCGCCAGATCTTCAACGCGGTCAAGCGCATTGCGGACGAATTCGAGGATGTCGCGATCGTGTATCCGGTTCATCCGAGCCCGGCCGTTAAGGAACCGGCTTATGAGATTCTGGGCAACCACCCGAGAATTAAACTGATTGATCCGCTCGACGTGTTCGAATTCCATAATATTTATCCGCATACTTATATGATTTTGACAGACTCCGGAGGTATGCAGGAAGAAGCCCCGTCTTTCGGAATTCCGACCTTGGTTCTTCGTGACACTACGGAACGTCCGGAAGGCGTAGAAACCGGGAACTTGGAAATGGTTGGTACAGACGGGGAAAAAGTTTACGAGCGCGCACGCGCATTGCTCACCGATCCGCAAACGTATGATCGTATGAAAGACGCTGTGAACCCTTATGGGGACGGACAAGCTTCCCGCAGAATCGTGCAGGGAATCCTTCACCATTTCGGCTATAAAACGGAAAAACCGGACTCTTTTTGACGCAACTCTTTCGACATTGTGACGATGCAATGACAAAGGTCACACTGTACAGTTCCACTGTTTGGTTTTAAATGCTGAAATCCCTTGATATACAAGGGATTTCGGCAGTGCTGTTCACGAAATGTTTGATTTTATACGAATTGACAAAGTAGACTTTGCTCCGATACAATATATGAGGATTGATAGGGGTCAAAGCCATGAAAAACAAAGGAAACCGCGATAATCCTTGGAGGGCGGCCGGCCTTGTAGGCGCACTCGGGCTTGATATCGCTATCTGTACACTGCTCGGCTACTTCGCCGCGAACTTCGCAGTCCAGCGTTTTGGCGGTCCGAGAAGCTGGATAGTAGCAGGCGTGATGCTTGGTCTCTTCGCGGGGATCGCTTCGGTTATCATGCTGCTTAAGAAGTTTCTGGAGGAACCCGATGAATGACCTGCTCAAGAAAGCTATGCGTATCGCACTTCTGCTTCTCGCCGCATGTTTACTGGTCTGGGCGCTTGTCCCTTCCGTACGCACGGTAGTTGCAGGATTATCAGTAGGTGCGGTTGCAAGCGGCATCAATGCTTTGCTCCTTCAGCGCAGAGTCGATTTGATCGGCAAAACTGTTGCAGAGCGGGGCGCACAGCGCATGAGTCTCGGATTTTTAAGCCGTCTGGCTACCGTGCTCCTTGCCGTTATGATTGCGCTTAAATTTCCACAACATCTTGATATCGCCTCAACCATTATTGGTTGCTTTTTGGTTCCATTTATACTTTTGCTAGTCGGCATTTTGAGTCGTCCACACAAACCGTAATGCATGGAAAGGGGTGAAATTGGAAAATGCATGAGTTTCCCGTGCTACACTTCGAAAATGGTATCGATATTGACATTTCAACCTTTTTGGCGATTATCGTATCCTGCGTGGTTGTGTTAGTCCTGGCTCTTCTGTCCGTGCGGAATCTGTCCGTCGACAAACCTTCCAAATTGCAAAACTTTATGGAATGGGTCGTTGAGTTCGTTCATAACACGATTGCGAGTACGATGCCGCTCAGCAAGGCAAAGTCCTACATTTCGTTAGGATTGACATTAATTATGTTTATCTTTGTCTCCAACCTTCTCGGTCTTCCGTTCGGTATCGTAACCGACCATCATAATGGATTTACGCTATTCGGTCAGCAAGTCTTGACGGATGCCCGTATTCATGAGCTGGAGGCAGCAGGCAAGCATGCTTCTGTGGCTTGGTGGAAATCACCGACAGCCGACCTTTCCGTAACGTCCGCACTCGCCCTGATGGTGTTTGTTATGACGAATACACTCGGTTTGACACAGAACACGAAACATTATCTGAAGCATTACTTTGAGCCGTTCTGGTTCTTCCTGCCGCTGAACATCATTAAAGAGCTTTCCAAGCCGTTGACGCTTGCTCTTCGTTTGTTCGCGAACATCTTTGCGGGTGAGGTTCTGATCTCCACCATTATGATGCTGGGTGTTGTAGGGATACCGCTGCTCGCCGTTTGGCAGGGCTTCAGTATCTTCGTAGGTGCCATCCAGGCATTCTTGTTCACCATCCTTACCATGGTTTACATTTCCCAGGCTACCGTTCATCATGAAGATCACTAAATGATCGGCTCAGCTGCGATTAGCAGCTCTGCGCGGCTTCCGCAAGGCGTGGGATCCATATACACATTACAGGTACAAAACCTATTTTCTGAGGAGGAAATTTTTCATGGAATTCCTGGCAGCAGCATTAGCAATCGGTTTGGGCGCACTTGGCGCTGGTATTGGTAACGGTCTGATCGTAAGCAAGACAGTAGAAGGTATCGCTCGTCAACCTGAGCTTCGTGGTACTCTGCAAACAACTATGTTTATCGGTGTTGGTATCGTCGAGGTTGTTCCGATTATCGGTGTCGTTCTGGGCTTCCTGATTTTCTTCAAATAATTCGCATAGCCTCGGTTGGGCGGGGAAGGCCTGAGCCATCCGCGCCTTCGCTATGAATTAGGTTTTTGAAGAATCGCCCCAGCACACAGTTACGGAAAGGAGTGACTCGAATGTCTTGGAATTGGGAATCGTTCGTATTCGCGCTTGTCGCGTTCGGAATTCTATACTGGGTGCTCAGCAAATACGCCTTCGGTCCGTTGCTCGCAACGATGGAAGAGCGCAGAAAGCTGATTGCCGACCAGATGAACTCTGCTGACGCAAGTCGTGTTCAAGCCGAGCAAATGCTCGAAGAACAGAAGCAGGTAATTCAAGAGGCACGTAAAGAAGCTTACCAAATGATCGAGCAAGCTAAATTGACGAGCTCCAAGCAAGCCGAAGAAATCGTCGATAAAGCGAAAGGCGAAGCGGACCGCGTGAAAGAAGAAGCGGTACGCGAGATCGAAAGCGAGAAAAACAAAGCGGTTGCAGCACTGCGCGGTCAAGTTAGCGCTATGTCCGTTATGATCGCTTCTAAAATTATTGAAAAGCAAGTTGACGAAAAGTCACAGGAAGAATTGGTGAACCATTACCTGAATGAGGTAGGGGGATCTAAATGAGTGACATCGTGGTAGCGAAAAGATATGCGAAAGCACTTTTTGAAGCTGCGAAGGAGCAGAACACGGTCGCTCAAGTTGAAACTGAACTGACCGAGATTGTTCAGACGATCCAGGATCATGCGGAACTGCGCAGCGTTCTGGATCATCCGAATATCGACGTGCCTGCGAAACGTCAGCTTTTGTCGAACATCTTTGCGGATCGGATTTCTCCGCTCGTTATGAATACGATTAAACTCCTGATCGATAGAAGACGGCAATCCCTGCTTCCTATTGTACTGTCCGACTTTGTTCAGATTTCCAACGAGTCGCTTGGCCAGGCAGACGCTACGATTTACACAGCCCTGCCGCTGTCTGAAGTACAAGTCAAGGAAATTGCAGACAACTTTAGCCGTATGACCGGCAAACAAATTCGTGTACAGACGGTAGTCGACCCGAGCTTGCTTGGCGGCATTACTGTTCGGATCGGTGACCGTCTATACGACGGCAGTTTGGCTGGCAAACTCGAACGTTTGGAAAAATCGCTGAAACAAGCTCAAGCAATGTAGATAGGGGTGAGGTTCGTTGAGTATCAGACCTGATGAAATCAGCACGCTGATTAAGCAGCAAATCGAAAATTATACAGCAGATCTGCAAGTCGTTGAAGTCGGTACGGTTATCACTATCGGTGACGGTATCGCTCGTGTGCACGGCTTGGAGAACGTCATGGCCGGTGAGCTTCTCGAGTTCGCCAACGGCGTTGTGGGCATGGCGCAGAACCTGGAAGAAAACAATGTAGGTATCATCATTCTCGGACCGTATTCCGACATCCGTGAAGGTGACCAAGTTAAGCGTACAGGCCGCATTATGCAGGTGCCTGTAGGCGAAGCGCTGCTCGGACGCGTTGTTAACGCACTGGGTATGCCGATTGACGGCAAAGGACCGATCGAAGCTTCCGGATACCGTCCGGTTGAATCCGCGGCTCCTGGCGTTATGGCGCGTAAATCCGTACACGAGCCTATGCAGACCGGTATCAAGGCGATTGACGCGCTTGTACCGATCGGCCGCGGCCAGCGTGAGCTGATCATCGGTGACCGTCAAACCGGTAAAACGGCGATTGCCATCGATACGATCATCAACCAAAAAGGCAACGGCGTGAAATGTATCTACGTGGCCATCGGTCAAAAGCAGTCCACCGTTTCCAACGTAGTGGATACACTCCGCCGCAACGGCGCTCTTGATTACACGATCGTCGTAACCGCGAGTGCATCCGAACCGGCTCCATTGCTCTTCCTGGCTCCTTATTCCGGCTGCGCAATGGGCGAATACTTCATGTACAAAGGCGAGCATGTCCTGATCGTTTATGACGATCTGTCCAAACAAGCTGCCGCTTATCGTGAGCTTTCCTTGCTCCTCCGTCGTCCACCGGGCCGTGAGGCTTATCCGGGTGACGTATTCTATCTTCACTCCCGTTTGCTTGAGCGTGCAGCTAAGCTGAACGACGAACTGGGCGGAGGCTCCATCACGGCGCTTCCATTCATCGAAACTCAAGCGAGTGACGTATCGGCGTACATCCCGACCAACGTTATTTCCATTACGGACGGTCAAATCTTCTTGGAATCCGACCTGTTCTATTCCGGTCAGCGTCCGGCCATCAACGTGGGTATCTCCGTATCCCGTGTAGGTAGCTCCGCTCAAGTGAAAGCCATGAAGAAAGTTGCCGGTACCCTGAAGACTGACCTTGCACAATATCGCGAATTGGCTGCTTTCTCGCAGTTCGGTTCCGACCTTGATAAAGCAACGGTTTCCCGTCTGAACCGTGGTGAGCGTACATTGGAAATCCTGAAGCAGGGTATTAACGAGCCGATGCCTTTCGAAAAACAGGTTATCAGCATCTATGCCGCTACTAAAGGTTTCCTGGACGAATTGCCGGTTAAAGACATTACCCGTTACGAAAAAGAATTCCTTGCATACCTCGATGCCAACAAACCGGAAATCGCCAGCTCCATCCGTGACACGAAGGATCTTACTTCCGACACGGAAAAAGCGCTGGTTGCAGCTATCGAGACATTCCTCAAAGGATTCTCGGTATCCGAATAATTATGAGAATTTGCGATTCCATAATCAAGCTGCAGGGGGTGAAACAGTATGGCTAAGGGTATACGCGAGATTAAGCGTCAGATTAAGAGCAAACAGAACACGAGGCAGATCACTAAAGCGATGGAGATGGTCGCGGCTTCCAAGCTGAAGCGCGCCCAGAACAATGCGGAGGCATCCCGTCCTTATGCGGATAAGATCCGCGAAGTGGTGTTTAGTGTGGCTGCAGGCTCGAAGGGCGTTCAGCATCCGATGCTCCAGGTTCGTGAAGTCAAACGCACGGGATATCTGGTTTTGACTTCAGACCGCGGACTCGCTGGCGGTTTTAACGCCAACGTGCTTCGGAAGGCGTTAAATGCTATTCGTGAGCGGCATAAATCTACGGATGAATATGCGGTTTTCGTTGTTGGCCGCAAAGGCAAGGATTTCTTCAAGCGGAGAAACATCCCGGTCTTTGACGAAGTCTCAGGTCTCAGCGATTCTCCGACGTTTGCCGATATTAAGCAGCTCGCTTCGTCCGCTGTACAGAACTTCATCGACGGCAATTACGACGAGCTGTACGTCTACTACAACCAGTTCCATAACGCAATTACGCAAACGCCGGTTGAGAAAAAGCTGCTGCCGCTCGAGCAGCCGGAGTCCGGCAGCAGCGCTGTCTCTTCTTACGAATATGAGCCCTCCGCCGAAGGCGTTCTGGAAGTACTGCTTCCGAAGTATGCGGAAACGGTCATTTTCAGCGCCGTGCTGGAAAGCAAAGCGAGCGAATTCGGCGCGCGTATGACCGCTATGGGCAGCGCGACGAAGAATGCGACGAAGATGATTGCAGAGCTTACACTTTCCTACAACCGTGCACGTCAGGCGGCAATTACCCAGGAAATCTCGGAGATTGTTGCCGGTGCCAACGCATTGAACTAATGCGCAGTGCGGAACTAAGCATTTGAGTACAGGAGGGAAATACAATGAGCAAAGGACGTGTTGTTCAGGTCTTGGGACCGGTTGTCGACATCGAGTTCGAACGTGGACATCTTCCCGAGATTCTGAATGCCATTAAAATTCAAAAAACTGCTCAATCCGCTGATCAAGAAAACAGCGAAGTGACAGTTGAAGTTGCCGTACACCTTGGCGACAACCAAGTACGCTGTGTAGCTATGTCTTCCACGGACGGTCTCGTGCGCGGAATGGCAGCTATCGATAGCGGTGCCGCTATCTCCGTACCGGTCGGTCCTGCTACGCTGGGTCGTGTATACAACGTACTGGGCGATCCGATCGACGGCAAAGGTCCTGCGGACCGGACCCTGACATCCCCGATTCACAAGCAAGCTCCTGAGTATGTCAACCTGACGACTCAAGCTGAAATGCTGGAAACGGGTATCAAGGTTATCGACCTTCTTGCTCCTTACATGAAGGGCGGAAAGATCGGCCTCTTCGGTGGTGCGGGTGTAGGTAAAACCGTAACCATGCAAGAGCTTATTCATAACATCGCGCAGGAGCATGGCGGTATCTCCGTATTTGCCGGCGTAGGTGAAAGAACACGTGAAGGTAACGACCTTTATCACGAGATGAGTGATTCCGGCGTTATCGCCAAGACTGCAATGGTGTTCGGTCAAATGAACGAACCTCCAGGCGCGCGTCTGCGTGTTGCTCTTTCCGGTCTGACTATGGCCGAGTATTTCCGTGATGAGGAAGGCCGTGACGTACTTCTGTTCATCGACAACATCTTCCGTTTCACACAAGCGGGCTCCGAAGTTTCCGCCCTCCTCGGACGTATGCCGTCCGCGGTAGGTTACCAGCCTACGCTGGCAACCGAAATGGGTCAGCTTCAAGAGCGTATTACTTCCACGACCAAAGGTTCCGTAACGTCGATTCAAGCGATCTACGTACCGGCGGATGACTACACTGACCCGGCTCCGGCAACCGCGTTTGCCCACTTGGACGCAACGACTAACCTCGAGCGTGCCATTGCCGCGAAAGGTATCTTCCCGGCGGTTGACCCGCTTGCCTCTTCTTCCCGTATCCTGACTCCTCAGGTAGTAGGCGAAGAGCACTATGAAGTGGCGCAAGGCGTTAAGCGTCTGCTTCAGCGTTACAAAGAACTTCAAGATATTATCGCGATCCTCGGTATGGACGAGTTGAGCGAAGAAGACAGGGTTGCCGTTAACCGCGCAAGACGCGTAGAACGCTTCCTGTCCCAACCGCTCCACGTTGCCGAAGCGTTTAACGGTATGCCAGGTCTCTACTGCCCGGTTAAAGAAACCGTACGCAGCTTTAGAGAACTGCTTGACGGTAAGCATGACGATCTGCCGGAAGCAGCTTTCGTTAACGTAGGTTCGATTGATGAGGCCGTTGAAAAGGCAAGAACGATGGTATAAGCAATCGGGTCATGCGGGCATCTGCCTGCTTTCCCGGGTTTGAGCCGAGTCGGGGAGAGGATCTCTCGCAGAGCGCTTCTTTCTGACAAGGTGAAAAGCTTACGAAGCGAACGAACTTTCTAGCGAAAGTTCTGGGGAGGAATGAGCGTGAGTACTTTCCTTTTGGAAATCGTAACTCCGGAGCGCATCGTATATACCCAGAATGTTCACATGGTAAGTGTCGACGGCATCGAAGGCCAACTTGGCATTCTTCCAAACCACATTCCGTTTGTGACACCCTTGAAAATCGCACCCGCCACGATCAAATTTGAGAATGGCAAACAAGAAACTGTCGCTTTGAACGGCGGTTTCATGGAAGTGCGCAAAGATAAGGTTGTCATCCTGGCGGAAAGTGCGGAGCTGCCTGGCGACATTGACATCGAACGTGCGAAGTCTGCGAAGGAACGCGCCGAGAAACGTTTAACGGGTAAGAAGGATGAAGCTGATTTCCAGCGCGCCGAACTTGCTCTTAAACGGGCGTTGAACCGGATCGGGGTTTACGAGCATAAATAAGCAAGAAGAACAGAGGACGTTCATGCGTCTTCTGTTTTTTATTTTCTCAGGAAAGTATACGCTTACATCTAAAATCATTTTCATTAGACACATTTTTTGAGCGTATGCTATAATTGGAAAGGCGTTACATTACCAAATTTTATGAGATGATTCAAGATTTCTTATGAAAATGGAGGCGGTTTCAAGCAGATGTACGCGGTAAAGTATGTGATCGTAGCCATTTTCGTCGCACTCGGCATTTTGCTTCCGGTTGCAGCTCTTACGATCGGCAGATGGCTTAGACCCAATAAGCCGAACGAAGACAAGGCGACCACTTACGAAAGCGGAAATGAGCCGGTAGGGGAAGGTCAGGTCAGGTTCAATATCCGGTATTATCTTTTCGCCTTAATGTTTGTCATTTTCGATGTAGAAACCGTATTTTTGTATCCGTGGGCCGTGGCGTATAACAAGCTGGGGCTGTTTGCACTGGTGGAAATGTGTATTTTTGTCCTGCTTCTCGGTGTCGGGCTACTTTATGCTTGGAAGAAGAAGGTGCTGCAATGGACTTCAATTTAGAGTCGATAACTCCGGAGGATCGTGCTGAACTGGATCGTAACGTGTTTATGACAACCCTGGAGCAGGTCAAAGCCTGGGCAAGGAGCAATTCCTTGTGGCCGCTCACTTTCGGTCTTGCCTGCTGTGCCATCGAAATGATGGGTACGGGCGCATCGCATTATGATCTGGACCGTTTTGGCGTTATTTTCAGGACATCTCCCCGCCAATCCGATGTGATGATCGTGGCCGGCACGGTGACGAAGAAAATGGCTCCGCTGCTGCGCCGTCTGTACGATCAAATGCCGGAACCGAAGTGGGTCATTGCGATGGGGTCCTGCGCTACAGCGGGCGGTCCGTACGTAAAATCTTATGCGGTTGTAAAAGGCGTCGATCAGGTGGTTCCGGTTGATGTCTATATTCCGGGCTGTCCGCCGAATCCGGCGGCATTGATTTATGGAATCAATAAGCTTCAGGAGAAAATCCGTTACGAGGCGAAAACCGGAAAGCAGGTGACGAACCTGTGACCGATAAGGAAAAGGAAAATCCGCAGGAAACCGATATTCGATCAAAACCGACAAAATCAGACGAAAAATTGGAAGCGAATACAATTGAATATAAGGAAAAACAAGGGATTTTGTCGAAAGAGGAAAAAGACGAGTTACATACAAGTTTAGAGAGCACAGGATCAGCGGGGGACGGCACGGCGCCTCGGGTCCCTTCGCCCGAGCAGAGCGCCTCGGCAGCGGGCACCGGCGAATCGGCGCCGGAGACCCCGGCGTCCGGTGCTGCACAGCGCCCGGACGCAAACCGTGCGGCAGCGCGAAGCACCGCTGCCGCTGAAGCCGGCGGCACCGCTGCGGCCGCGGTGAGCGGCGCTGCTCCGACTGAGGGCGCAGCGGCCGAGGACGGCGGCGACAAAGCGAAAGTCGCCGCCGAAGCTCGCGCAGCCCGTGCGGCGGCCCGCGCCGCCAAAACCGCGGCTCCGGCGGAGGATGCCCCGCCGAAGCCGCCGTCCCCGAACCAGCCGCTGCTGGACCGGCTGGTCGAGATCCTGAAGGGAGAGGTGGCCGAAAACGCCGTTGATGAAGCGTTCATCAACGAGATCGACGGCCACCGTCCCTTCGTGGTTATCCACGGCGAGCACTGGGTGCGTGCCGCGGAGGTCTTCCTGCAGCACGAGGAGCTGCAGTGCGGCTACCTGCGCAGCGTGAGCGGCGTAGACCTCGGCAGCCAGCTGGAAGTGGTTTACCATCTGCTCTCTATCCCGCTGCGCAAAGAATACGGAGTCCGCGTGCGCACAGAGCGGGAGGCTCCGTCCGTTCCCTCTGTCGCTTCCGTATGGCCGACCGCGGACTGGAACGAGCGGGAAATCTATGACCTGCTGGGCATTGATTTTCCCGGCCATCCCAACCTGACGCGCATCATGATGCCGGACGAGTGGGTCGGCCACCCGCTGCGCAAAGATTACGAAGCGTACGACCCGGAGGTGTAGCGTTTTGTTACGGACAGAAGAACTGCTGCTTAACGTAGGGCCTCAGCATCCCAGTACCCACGGGGTATTCCGGATTATCGTCAAGCTGGACGGGGAGATTATCCGGGAGGCGATCCCGGTAATGGGTTACCTGCACCGCGGTACCGAGAAACTTGCGGAAAATCTCAATTACACACAAATTATTCCTTATACGGACCGGATGGATTACGTTTCGGCCATGACAAACAATTATGTGCTGGTCAATGCGGTCGAACGGATGCTTGGCCTGCAAATACCGGAAAGAGCCGAATATTTGCGTATTCTGGTCATGGAGCTTCAGCGGATTGCCAGTCATCTGGTCTGGTGGGGAACTTATTTGCTGGATATCGGGGCGATGAGTCCGTTTCTTTATGCGTTCCGCGACCGGGAGATGATCATCGACTTTTTCAATGAACTGTGCGGCGCCAGGCTTACCTACAATTATATGCGTGTCGGCGGGGTCAAATGGGATGCTCCGGAAGGCTGGCTGGACAAAATCCGGGCATTTATTCCTTACATGAAGAGTAAGCTGGAAGAGTATGACCGTCTTGTCAGCGGCAATGAAATTTTTCTCGCTCGGATCAAAGGCGTAGGCCGTTACGATGCCGATACGGCTATCGCTTACGGATTAAGCGGGGCGAACCTGCGTTGTACCGGCGTGAAATGGGACTTGCGTAAGGATCAGCCTTACTGCATCTATGATCGTTTCGATTTTGACGTACCGGTGGGAACCAATGGTGACTGCTACGACCGTTATCTCATTAGAATGGAAGAGATCGTTCAATCCCTGCGTATCATCGAACAGGCGCTGGATCAGATTCCCGAAGGCGATACGATGGGAAAAGCTCCCCGGGTCATCAAGCCGCCGGAAGGCGATATTTATGCGCCGATCGAATCACCGCGGGGGGAAATCGGCTGTTTTATTATGTCCAAAGGGCGGCCCGAACCGTTCCGGCTGAAGTTCCGCCGCCCCTCCTTCGTGAATCTTCAAATTTTACCGAAGCTGCTGGTCGGGGAAACCATGACGAACCTGATTACCATTCTCGGCGGGATTGATATCGTTGTAGGGGAGGTGGACGGCTGATGCTGGATCTGGTCGGACAACCGCTGACATGGACGACGGGGCTTATTTTCGCGGCCTACGGCGTTGTGCTGCTTCTTATCATCCTGGGATTCGTAACGTATGCCATCTACTTTGAGCGAAAAGTCATCGGCTGGATGCAGGGGAGATACGGCCCGAACCGTGTAGGCCCGCTGGGACTGCTGCAAACGGTCGCTGACGTGTTTAAGCTGCTCATCAAGGAAGATACCATTCCGCGCAAAGCGGACCGGGAGCTGTTCATTCTCGCGCCTGTGCTTACGTTTATCCCGGCGTTCGTCGTTGTGGCGACGATTCCGTTCACGGCGAATCTCATTCATGCCGATCTTGATGTCGGCCTTCTTTATTACGTAGCGCTGTCCGGTATTTCTACCCTGGGAATGATTCTCGGCGGTTGGGCTTCCAACAACAAATATGCCCTGCTCGGCGGCATGAGGTCAGCCGCCCAAATGATCAGCTACGAGGTTCCTCTCGTCATTTCCGTGATCGGGGTCATCATGATGACCGGCACCTTGAACCTTCATAAAATCGTGGAAGCCCAGGGCGATAACTTCTGGAACTGGAACTTCCTCCCCCAGATCGTCGGTTTTATCGTCTTCGTCATTGCGGGCGTGTCCGAGCTGAACCGCACCCCGTTTGACCTGCCTGAAGCCGAATCGGAGCTTGTAGCCGGCTACCATGTCGAATACAGCGGATTCCGTTTCGCTTTCTTCATGCTTGCGGAATATGTGTACGTCTTTGCGATCGCTTCTTTAACGACGGTCCTTTTCCTGGGCGGCTGGCACGCTCCTTTTGCTTTTCTCACTTTTATTCCCGGCATTGTCTGGTTTCTGCTTAAATTCTCGTTCATTGTCTTCTTCTTTTTCTGGATCAGGGCGACTTTGCCCCGAATCCGGATTGATCAGCTGATGGGACTCGGCTGGAAGGTTCTTTTGCCTCTGGCGCTGCTCAATATTTTTATAACGGCTCTCTACATGGGTCTTACCGGATAACGCGGCCGCTGCCGTTCTATGAAGTCGTAAAGGAGGAGAGGGCCAGTGAAAGGTCTTATCAAAGGATTAGGCGTTACACTCAAAACGATGACTCAGAAAAAAGTGACCTACGCTTATCCCGATGTGCCCCTGCAAATGCCGGACCGGTTCCGGGGAATCCAGCATTTCGAACCGGACAAATGTATTGTCTGCAATATGTGCGCGAAAGTGTGTCCCACGGAGTGTATTACCTTGACAGGGAAGCCCAATCCCGATCCCGATAAAAAGGGCAAAATTATCGACACCTACGATATCAATTTTGAAATCTGCATCCTTTGCGATCTCTGCACGGAAGTTTGTCCGACCGAAGCGATTGTGATGACCAACCACTTTGAATTGAGCGCCTACAGCCGTGACGAGCTGTTTAAAGATATGCAGTGGCTCACGGACAACAACACGCTGGTGCGTAAAGAAAACAACTCCGCCCTTCCCAAAGGAGGCGCGAAGAAAGATGTTTAGCGGGTTAGGAAGCTTTTTGTCGCAGGGGGAGAACTGGTGGTTCCTTCTGTTTGCCATCTGTGCGATCGGAGGCGCCATCTATATGATCACCTTCACGAAAGTCGTTCATATGGTGCTGTCCGTTGCTTTTACGTTCGTCAGTCTGGCCGGGCTCTATGTGCTGCTGGAAGCGGAGTTTGTCGGTTTTGTCCAGATTCTGATCTATGCGGGAGCCATCTCGATCCTGATGATTTTCGGCATTATGATGACCAACCACCGGGCTGAGGAGAAGGCCAAGAGCGGGCCGGTTCAGAAGATTCTGCTCGGTATCGGGTCGTTGGGGCTCTTCGGCAACCTTTTCTATGCGATTCAAAATACGACCTTTCCGTCGGCCTCAGGCTCTCTTCAAACCGGGCAGGATAATACGCTTGAGATCGGAAAACTGCTGTACAACGAATACGTCATTCCGTTCGAAATTATGTCCGTGCTGCTGACGGTCGCCTTTATCGGAGCGATTGTCGTTGCCAAAAGAGAGGAGGATTAACGTGACAAGTGTCGTGACGCCTTATCTGACTCTGGCGGCCATTTTGTTCTGTATCGGTTTGTACGGGGCTTTGTCCAAGAGGAACGGTGTCATCGTTCTTCTCTCCATCGAACTGATGCTCAACGCCGTGAATCTGAATCTGGTCGCATTCGCCAAAATGGGCGCGCAACCTGCGCTGACCGGGCAAGTTTTTTCCTTGTTCACCATCACGGTAGCGGCAGCGGAAGCGGCTGTTGGCGTCGCTATCCTGATCGCTCTCTACCGCAATAAGGGAACGGGCAACGTGGATGAAATGAACTCCATGAAGCATTAGCGGCGAACGGTGCGGCTCTTATCCTCATCTTTGATTGGCAGAGCTGTCTAACGTCATGGCCTTGAAGGAGGAAAGGAAAAATATGATTTCCGTTTATTCGCAATATGCCTGGCTCATCCCGCTGTTTCCGCTCCTGGCCTATGTTCTGATAACCGCTTCGGGCAGATCGGCAAGAAGAACAGGTCTTTATCTGAGCACGGCCGCCATCTTCGCTTCGTTTGTCGTGGCCCTTCTCATTCTTATTGAGAGACTTGGAAAAGGCGTTCAAGACTACACCTGGAACGGTTTCCAGTGGCTGCGGGTGGGCGATTTTGCGGTGAGCCTGGGCTTCGAGGTCAATAATTTAAACGCGATCATGCTCATTGTTGTCACTCTCGTATCATTGCTGGTCCATATCTATTCGATCGGATATATGAAGGACGACGAGCGGGTCCATGTGTTTTTCAGCTACATAGCGCTCTTTTCTTTTTCGATGCTGGGGTTGGTTATTTCGGTCAACCTGGTGGAGTTTTATCTATTTTGGGAACTTGTCGGAGTCTGCTCGTTCCTGCTGATCGGATTCTGGTATACGAAACCCGAGGCTAAGGCTGCCGCAAAAAAAGCTTTTATCGTGACAAGAATCGGTGATTTCGGATTGTTTATCGGAATTCTTCTTCTGTTCTGGAGCATGCCGGGTCATGCGCTGGATTTTAATTCGGTACAAAATGCGTTTACAAGCGGTCAGGTGGAAAGCTCCGCAGCAACTTGGATCGCGCTTCTCTTCTTTATGGGGGCCATGGGAAAATCGGGGCAATTCCCACTGCATACCTGGCTGCCCGATGCGATGGAAGGCCCTACTCCGATCAGTGCGCTTATTCATGCCGCGACTATGGTGGCGGCCGGGGTTTATCTGGTCGCCCGTACGTTCGATGTTTTCCTCGCGTCGGATACGGCGATGCAGGTCGTCGCTTATGTAGGCGGTTTTACGGCGATTTTCGCAGCGACAATCGGAACGGCGCAGAACGATATCAAGCGGATTCTCGCCTATTCGACCGTATCCCAGCTGGGGTATATGATGATGGCGCTTGGAGTGAGCGCTACGTATACGACGGGAATATTTCATTTGTTTACGCACGCTTTCTTTAAAGCTCTCCTGTTTCTGGGTGCGGGCAGCGTTATTCATGCCGTACACACGCAGGATATTACCAAAATGGGCGGAATCGGCGGAAGGATGAAGATTACGGCATGGACCTTCGCGATCGGAACGCTGGCTCTTTCCGGAATTCCTCCGTTCTCCGGTTTCTGGTCCAAGGACGCGATTCTGTCCCAGGCTTACGAGACGAATTCGTTGCTGTTCTGGGTCGGCATCGTCGGTGCTTTCTTTACGGCCTTGTATATGGCCCGGCTCTTTTTCTTGGTATTCTGGGGCAAACCGCGCAGCGGTCAAGAGGTTCACGAATCTCCGGTCTCTATGACGCTCCCGCTCCTTCTGCTGGCGGTTCCCGCCGCTCTTGCCGGATTTCTCTACACCCCGTGGAGCGGGTGGTTCGGCGACTGGCTGACAGGCAGGACCGAAGAAGAGGCCGTTCACGCGGGCGTGATGCTTCTCTCTACGGCGGCGGGCGTTCTGGGCCTCGTTCTGGGCTACCTGCTGTACGCAAGGAAGCCGGGAAGCTTTGTGTTCTCCGCAAAGTTTCCATGGCTGTACAATCTCGTGAGTCGTAAATATTATATCGACGAAATTTACCAGACGGTCATTGTCCTCCCGCTGCGGGGAATCGGGTATCTCTTGCAGGCCGTAGACACGTTTATCGTGGACGGTGTCGTCCGGCTCGTGGCCGTAGCCGCCGTCGGACTAGGCCGAACGGGCTCGCGCCTGCAGAACGGCCAAGTCCAGACTTACGGTGTGATTACCCTGCTCGGCCTGCTTGTTCTCATCCTTGCTGTAGCCGGAAGGAGGTTTATCCATGTCGGCTAACCTGCTTAGTCTGATCGTGTTTTCCCCGCTGCTCGGCGTGCTCGTCCTCCTTTTTTTGCCGAAGGAGAACAAGAAAGCGCTCCAGGCCGTATGCATGGCGGCGACCGGAATTCCGCTTCTGCTCAGCATATGGCTGTATGCGGCTTATTCCAACGGAGCGTCAGGGATGCAGTTCAAAGAGCAGTTGGACTGGATCCGCATCCCCCTCAACAAAGAAGGGATCGAAGGTCTCGCCAGCTTCTACTGGACCGTTCAATACCATCTGGCCGTTGACGGTTTGTCGATGCCGCTCGTTTTCCTCACCGCGTTAGTGTTTACAATGGCCGCCCTCGCTTCGATCTACATCAAAAAAAGATGGAAGGCTTATTCGATCTGGCTACTGCTGCTGGAAGTCGGCGTTTTCGGCGTGTTTACGTCCCAGGATCTGTTTCTGTTCTTCCTCTTTTTCGAAGTCACCCTCGTTCCGATGTTTTTCCTGATCGGAATCTGGGGCCGCGTAGACCGGGAAAAGGCAGCCGGCCGCTTTCTGATTTACAACGGACTCGGCTCGGCCATCATGCTTGTCGCATTCGTTATTCTCGTCACGACGGCGGGAATTTCCCAGCAGATCACGGGCAATCAGCTGACCGTATTCTACAGCGGCGATATCCAGACGATTGTACATAACCTGCTGCAGGACCCGGCCGCCCTGGTAAATCAGGTGTCGCCTAATCCTCAAGCGGAAAATCCGTTCTTCTTGAGCGGGGGCATGAAAACGGCCCTTCTGGTCATGCTGCTCATCGCTTTCGGCATCAAGCTGCCGATTTTTCCGTTTCACACCTGGATGCTCAAGGTGCACACGGAAGCTCCGCCTCCCGTGGTGATGATTCACTCAGGTATTTTGCTGAAAATGGGCGCTTACGGACTCATCCGTTTCGGCATCCTGCTGTTTCCGGCGCAAGCGCAGGATTGGGCATGGGTACTCGCCCTGCTGGGTGTCATCAACATTTTGTACGGAGCCCTGCTGGCTTTTGTCCAGAACGAGTTCAGGCTAGTGCTCGCATATTCCAGTATCAGCCACATGGGCATTGTACTGCTGGGCTTGGCGGCCTTTAATCCGATCGGCATGCAGGGAGCGATTTTCCAGCTCGTTTCTCACGGCCTAATTTCCGCTCTCATGTTCCTGCTCGTCGGCAGTATTTACGAACGGACCTCCACGACGGAACTAGGCAAGCTGGGCGGGCTGGCGAAATCCATGCCTTTTCTTAGCGCTATTCTGCTTGTGGGAGGGCTTGCTTCCCTCGGTCTGCCGGGGCTCTCCGGCTTCGTGAGCGAACTGCTGGCGTTTATCGGCTTGTTCGGTTCGGCCCGGATTCTGGCGATTATAGGTGCAGTCGGCATTATCCTGACGGCCGCTTATGTGCTGCGGGGGGTCATGAAGATGACTTACGGACCTCTGCCGGAACGGTACAAGGGACTGCCGGATGCCCGGTTTATAGAAGCTGTGCCGATGATTGCGCTGGTCGCTTTCATTCTTCTGCTAGGCGTGTATCCGGGTATACTGAGCGAGCCTCTGCAGCAGACGGTAAACGGGTTTCATCAGACGATTCACAGCTTAGCTGGGAAGATAGGGGGATAGAACGTGGAACCGATACGAATTCATGTACAGGATTTAACGCATCTGCTCCCGGAAATGACGCTGGTGATCACGGCTATCCTGCTGTCGGTGCTCGACCTGTTTTTGCCGAAGGGGGTCAACCGGAAATGGATCGGCTGGCTTTCCCTCGCCGGTATTGCGGTCTCTATCGCCTTTGTCATTGCCCAGCTTAATCCCGGTCAGGGAATTGTGCTCCTTAACGAAAGCTACCGCGTAGACGATTTCGGAAACCTGCTGAAACTGGCGTTCCTCGGCGGAACCGCGCTGATTATTCTGATGAGTCTGGGAAGCGTGGAAGACGGGGAGATACCGCATGTCGGGGAATATTATTATTTCCTGCTGCCGGCTGTGCTGGGTGCCATGGTGATGGCTTCCTCCGCCGATCTCATCACGCTATTCGTAGGGTTGGAGCTTCTGAGTATTACTTCTTACGTGCTTGTCGCCATGAAAAAGAAAAACACCCGGTCCAACGAGGGCGCCTTCAAGTATGTCATATTGGGCGGAATATCGTCCGCCGTTATTTTATACGGAATGTCATTCCTTTACGGAATTGCGGGAACAACGAACCTGGGGGCGATACAGGCGGCCATCGTCGCAGGTTACGAGAGCTACAAACCGCTCCTGTATGTATCTTTCTTCCTGCTCTTGGCGGGATTCGGTTTCAAAATAGCGGCCGCGCCTTTCCACTCGTGGGCACCGGATGTTTATCAGGGAGCCCCGACACCGGTCGCCGCTTTTCTCGCCGTTATATCCAAAGGGGCGGCTTTTGCCATCCTGTTCAGGGTCTTTTATGTGCTTCTTGCCTTAGGACAGTTCGGGGACGAAGGGCTTCAGAAGGACATCTTCCTGGCCCTGTCGGTGGTAGCGGCAACCGCCATGATCTGGGGCAATACAGTCGCGCTGCGGCAAAAAAACGTTAAACGGCTGCTGGCTTATTCCGGAATTGCCAATGCCGGTTATCTGCTTGTTCCTTTGGCCGTCCACATCAACCTGGTGCAGGTGGATAACTTTTCCAAATTTTTCTTTTATCTGACTGCCTACATTCTGATGAATATCGGTGCCTTCGCGGTCCTTCTGATTATAGAAAGATCGACCGGAGACGAGGAGATTAAAGGGTTTGCCGGTCTTTATTACCGTGCCCCCTGGACTTCTGCGGCCGCTGTCATTCTTCTTCTGTCGCTTGCGGGTATTCCGGTTTCTGCGGGTTTTTTTGGAAAATTGTATGTGCTGTTTGGCACCATGCAAGCGCATCTGTACTGGCTCGGTGCCGTTATGATGATCACGAGCGTCATTTCGTTTTATTATTACTTCGGCATTATCCGGCAAATGTTCATGCGCGCTGACCTTGAAGACCGGCCCGTAAGCGTGCCGGTCCCCCTCGGAATCACCCTTTGGATATGTGCCGGCTTGACGTTATTGCTGGGACTCGTTCCCGGATATCTGCTCGCTTATATCGATCGGATATTCAGTTTGACTAGGGACCTCCTAATCCTGTCATAAATTTGATATAATATAAGCTTCTCCGCTGTTTGGGCAGTGGAGGGGCTTATTTTTATTGTTTTTATCTTCGATTAGACGGCGTAAAACTATCCGGGCTTATTATTTTTTTTAAAATGACCGAAAGAGGACTCTCTAAATGAACCGAAAATTTCGATATAAATGGATGTATGGATGGCTCGGGATTGTACTGCTCGTATGGACCGTCGGCATATCGAATGTACAGGCGTATCCGGTTTCCAGCGATCCTTTGCGGGTGAAACAAACCTATTTGGATGACATACATATGGATGAAGGCTGGGCGCAGGCAGGCGATAGCGATGAACCCGTCATCGTGGCGGTCGTGGATACGGGCGTCGATCTGACGCATCCCGATCTGGAAGGCAGACTCGTCCCCGGAGCGAACCTGCTTAATCCGCAGGAGAAGCCCCAGGACGATAACGGCCACGGTACGAACGTGGCCGGGATTATCGCCGCCAAGATGAACAACGACAAAGGCATCGCCGGCATCGCGCCCAACGCGAAAATTATGCCGATCAAGGCATTGGAAGCGGACGGTACGGGCGGGGAGACCAAGCTCGGCGAAGGCATTCGTTATGCCGTCGATCACGGAGCCAAGATCGTCGTGCTCTCGCTGGGCTTGAACAAATATTCAAGCTTCATGGCCGGCACGGTCCGCTACGCCGAGGAGCGCGGCGTGCTTCTCGTCGCCGCCTCCGGCAACGAAGGCGGCAGCGTGAAGTATCCCGCCGCGTACCCGACGGTGCTCGGGGTAGGCGGCATGACCTCCGCGCGCCTCGCGGACGACCGGTCGAACTACGGACCGGATCTTGACCTCGTGGCGCCTTGGCAGGTGTACACCACCGCCAAAGGCGGAGGCTACGAGAGCAAGGAGGGCACGTCGATGGCCGCTCCGCAGGTGGCGGGCGCTGCGGCGCTGTTATGGGGCCGCGCCCCTTACCTGGAGCCCTGGCAGCTCAGGGAGCTCATCAAGCAGACGGCGGAGGATCTGGAATCGCCCGGATGGGATGCGACAACAGGCTTCGGGCTCCTGCGGGTAGACCGGCTGATGAAGGAGCCGCTTCTGAGCGACCGTTTCGAGCCGAACGACGATTCGGGTCATGCGCCCATGCTGCCCGTACACACTCTCATCCATGCGGATTTCAGCTCCGGCAAAGATACCGATTGGTTTACACTGGATAGTCCTTACGACGGTTTTGTGAAGCTTGTCTTAAAAACAAGTGACGCTAGTCCTGTTTCTATTCGGTACTTTCGGGATAATAAAGAGGCAGAAGAGGTTTTCACCACGGACCCTCAGAATCCGGTTGTGACTCTGCCTGTTCAGAAGGGAAAGAGCAAAATCGCGGCAAGTCTTCTGGATCCGGGTAGAGCAGGGGCAGTCCTGTATACGCTGCAGACCGATTTCCAGATTTATCAAGACGCTTTTGAAGATAACGACCATCAGTATAAAGCGACTTCCCTGCCTGCGAGAAGCCAGATTGTGAAGGGCACCTTTCATCAGGAGAACGATCAGGATTGGTTTATGATTTCTTTTAAGAAATCCGGTACTCTCCGCTTGAAAACTTCCGTGGATACCGCTAGAATAGACCCGGTAGTATTGATTCAGAAAAAGGGAGAAAAATCGACAACTTTTGACCAGTTTGGAGAAGGAGCGACCGAGGCGACCCCTCTTATGAATGTCACGCCAGGCGACTATTACATCCGGATCAGCAATGTGAAGGACAATACGCAGCCGGTGATGGGGGAGTATACGCTATCGGTTGATTATACACCTAAGCTGATTGACCCGAATGAACCCAATAATAAGCCCTACCAGGCTACGACACTGACACTTCATGAAGATCGTCCCGGCGTTATAGAGAGTGCTTCGGATTTGGATTGGTTTCAATTCCGGCTGGAGCAGGAAAGTCTGGTGCAGCTGAAGTTCGGCTCTCTCCAGCGGGGATGCGATATGGCGTTCACGCTGTACGATCACACCCTGAAGGAGCTCGACAGCAAGAGCAGCGAAGGGTCTGCCGAGAATCTCGTTCTTGACAGGCGCTTGCCGGCAGGCTTGTATTATATCAAGCTGCAGAGTGACAGGGCTGCGACTCAGCAGATGTATCAGCTGAATGCGGCCGCACAGCCTCTCGTTGCCGGATTTTCCGATATTCACGGACATTGGGCCGAGAAGGCTATCGCAGACCTGGCCAGCAGGCATGTTATCGACGGAGACGGGAGCTACAAATTTTACCCTGACCTGCCGATCACCCGCGCACAGGCCGCTGTAATGCTGGCGAACGGATTCCGCCTGGATAAGAACAGGCCGGTCGATTATCCGGATCTCAGCAGCAGCCATTGGGCCTATGATTCCATTGCAAGGACAACAATGGCCGGTTACATGGACGGGTATGAGGATGGGCATTTCCGGCCGGATCAGCCTCTGACCCGGATGGAAATGACGCAAGTGATTGCGAATACGATGCAAATGGCAGGCAAATACCGCGGGCGTTCTCCTTTCTTGGACGTTAACGACCGGTATTGGGGCGTCGGCATTCTGAAGCAAATGTCCGGGGACGGCTGGATTCGGGGATTCCCGGATGGGACTTACCGCCCTGACAATCAAGCGACCCGGGCCGAATTTGCAGCCCTTTTGTCCCGGTTTTCGAATGTTTTCGGGAGGAAGAGGTAGAAACATGTCGAATATGGAAGAACTGACAACTGTTGTTCCGCAAATGCCCCTGATCAATATTGTTGTATATTTAGCCGCCGTGGGACTGTCGTGGTGGGCACTCCAGCAGTTCCGATTCGACGTGCTGCTGAAGCAGCCGCGAAGTCCCGCAGCCAAGATGCTGCAAGTGTTTATGTCCATCGGACTCGGTTACCTGGTAGCCAGTTTTTTCTTGAAGTATCTGGAATGGTCTGTAGGATTAAACGGAATTTTTTGACATTTTGTCGAATAACATCGCTTAGACTTGTAAACAATGGTAGTACAACGGTGCCAAACCCAGACCCCATTCCGAACTGTATGAATGGTGTGTTCATGACGACATAGACCGACAGTCACGTTTTACCCGATTTAGAACGATAAATTAAGACGCGGAGGGACCGAGATGAGCAAAATTATCGTCCGCGGTGGCCGTAAATTAGCCGGCAAGATTAAAGTTAACGGCGCCAAAAACGCTGTACTGCCCATCATTGCGGCATCAATTTTGGCTGCGGAAGGAGAAAGTGTCATACATGACGCTCCTCCGCTTGACGATGTACTTGTAATTAACAAAGTACTTAGAAGCCTGGGCCTGCAGCTCAGCTATCATAATCACAGCGTGAAAGTAAACGCTCAAGCGATCGAAACGTGCGAAGCTTCTTACGAGCTCGTTCGTAAAATGCGGGCTTCTTTTCTCGTGATGGGACCACTTTTGGCCCGCCTGGGCAAAGCCCGTATCTCCCTTCCGGGGGGATGTGCTATCGGCACGCGCCCGATCGACCAGCACCTGAAAGGCTTTGAAGCCATGGGAGCGGAGATCGAGCTGGGTCAAGGCTACATCGAAGCCAGGGTGGAGAAACGCCTCAAAGGCGCGAAGATCTACCTCGACGTCGCTAGTGTAGGCGCTACCGAGAACATCATGATGGCCGCTACTCTGGCCGAGGGCACGACGATTATTGAAAACGCGGCGAAAGAGCCCGAAATCGTCGATCTGGCCAACTACTTGAATGCGATGGGCGCAGTTGTCCGGGGTGCCGGTACCGGTGTCATCCGCATTGAAGGCGTGGAAAAAATGAAGGGCGCGGTACATAGCGTCATACCGGACCGTATCGAAGCGGGTACTTATATGATCGCCGCTGCGATTACACGCAGTGAACTGTACGTGGAAGGCGCCATCGGCGATCACCTGCGCCCTGTGATTTCGAAGCTGCAGGAAATGGGCGTACACGTGGAAGAGGACGAGAACGGAATTCTCGTCCGTGCCGACAAACCTTTGCGCGCGGCCGACATCAAGACACTGCCGTATCCCGGCTTCCCCACGGATATGCAGTCTCAGATGATGGCGCTCCAGCTGGTTGCGGACGGCACGAGCCTGGTTACCGAGACGGTATTCGAGAACCGGTTCATGCACGTGGACGAATTTATGCTCATGAACGCCTCGATTAAAGTCGACGGCCGTACGGCTGTCGTGAGCGGCAGCAATAAGCTTAAGGGCGCCAAAGTTTGTGCGACCGACCTCCGCGCGGGTGCCGCTTTGATTCTGGCCGCTCTTGTAGCCGAGGGAGAGACCGAGATTACCGGACTTCACCATATCGACCGGGGATACGTGGATATTACCTCCGCGCTCCGTTCAGTGGGTGCCGATATTCAACGGGTCGTCCCGCAGGAAGAAGAACAGGAGATACCGCAAGAAATCGGACTGTTCGCCGTTCAGCCCACCTGGGCTTAAGCACTGTGCTTTCATGATCCGTTAAAGGATCCAATCAGATATAAGGAAAGCCGGCTCTCCTATCGGAGGGCCGGTTTTTTCGTTCTAATCTAGTAAATACCTTCATAAGATGAGAGTAATCCCGTTCCGCAGAGAGAGGACGATTGGAGCATCCATTCCTTAAGGGCGGCTCCTGGCTATCCTTCTCGATACTAAGACGGAACGGAACATTTACGGAGGCCATCTATGAACTTTAAGAGACGTTCAAAGCTCAAACAGCCGGCACTGCTTTGGACGGGCATTGCGGTTTCGGGTTTGCTGCTGGTCACCGTTTTGCTTCCCGCCGTGGTCGTCAAACAGCAAACCGGCACTTTTGCGGATCCTCATGACACCGAAGCAGTCTCTTCATCCGCCGGCATGGTTATGGTTCCGGTCTACCTCTCCAAGCAGAAGCAGATTCAGACGGTAAGTCTGGAGCAGTATGTGAAAGGAGTTGTGGCGGCGGAGATGCCTGCGGAGTTTTCGGAAGAGGCTCTCAAAGCTCAGGCGATTGCGGCGCGTACTTATATCGTACGCCGGATTTTAACGGGAGATTTCAGCAACGTCCCCGTCAAGGAAGCATGGGTCACGGACACGATTCAGCATCAGGCCTACCTGACCGATGACCAGCTTCAGAAACAATGGACAGGCAAGGCGTACGAGTCGAACAGCAAAAAGATCGACGCCGCCGTAAAGGCTACGGCCGATCTCATTCTTACCTACGAGGGGAAGCCCATTCAGGCCACATTTTTCTCCACTTCCAACGGGTATACGGAGGATGTCCGCAATGTGTGGGGGTCCGATGTTCCTTATCTGAAGTCGGTCAGCAGCCCATGGGACGAGAAGCTTTCGCCCAAATTCAAACAAACCGTAACCCTTTCCTATAAAGACATTCTTCAAAAGATGGGGCTTCCGGCTTCATCGTCCTTAAATTTGGGCAGCATAAAAGTTCTGGAACGGACGGAATCCAAACGGGTCAAGACCGCCATGATAGCGGGCAAAGCATTTACGGGAAAAGAAATAAGAGAGAAACTGGGTCTCAACTCTACCGATTTTGAAGCGGCTTTGAGCGGATCGGATTGGACATTTACGGTAAAAGGGTACGGACATGGAGTCGGAATGAGCCAGTGGGGAGCGAACGGAATGGCCAAAGAAGGAAAGAAAGCCGCGGAAATCGCCTCTTATTATTATCCCGGCGCAAAGCTGACTTCCGCTTCCACTCTACTGAACAAGAAAACTCAAAAATAAGACCTGCTAGAATTTCTTTAGGGCAAATGTATAAAACTCTCAAACGTGTCAACAATGGTTATTGAGGTGATAACCATATGAGAGATGGTAAACAAGAGTTTCAGAACAAGGAAGAAGCTCCCCAAACTGTAACGGGAGCAGGAAATGTCCCTAACTCCGCATGGAAGAGATTTTTGGCCAAAAAGTGGGTTTTCCCGGCAACTTATGTAGCGGCAGCGGCAATTATCTTAACCTTAATGTGGGTCTATCAGGATGCGGTTAAGAAACCGGTCGCAACGAATACGCCGGCTGATTCCGTTCAATCCGATAAACCTGCTGGTGAAACGGCTAACAAAGACAATGCCGTTCCCGTAGGTGCCAAAACCGAAAGCATTCAATGGCCGGTAAAAGACCGCAGCCAAGTAACGATTTCGCTTCCGTCCTACGACAGCAAAGGCAGCAATGAAGCCAAGCAAGCGGCGATGATCGAATACGGAGATACGATTACCCCTCACGTGGGCGTCGATCTTGTCCGTGCAGACAAGCAGGCGTTTGATGTAAGCGCGGCCCTCAGCGGTAAAGTAACCGCGGTGGACAAAAATCCGGTTGTAGGCAATCTGGTCGAGATTACGCACGACAACGGGCTTGTAACGGTTTATCAAAGCCTTGGAGAAGTGAAAGTAGCCAAAGGCGCCGCCGTTAAACAAGGCGATGTTATCGCACAGGCCGGCCGCAACGAGCTGGAGAAGGACCAAGGCGTCCACCTTCACTTTGAAGTACGCAAAGCGGAAGACGGCACAGCTGAGCTGCCGGAGCAGCTGCTTCCGGAATTCAAACCGCAATAAATCTTTACCATATCGGCGGATGGGGAGAACCCTATCCGTCTTTTTTTGCCTGCATGCGGAAAACGTCCGGGGGACTAGCTTTCACCTTGTCCGTCAAAATAATTGGACGGAAATAGCTTGTCAGCGGCGGAAACAACGAATATTAGGCCCTACCCCTCATATAATGTACCAAACTATCCGAGTAGGGAGGCGAGGGGAGTGCACGATTACATCAAAGAGCGAACCATTAAGATCGGAACTTGCATCGTTGAGACGAGAAATACGGTTCGCACCATAGCGAAGGAGTTTGGCGTTTCCAAAAGCACGGTGCACAAGGATTTGACGGAGAGACTGCCGGAAATCAACCCGGAGCTGGCCAATCAGGTCAAAACGATCCTCGAATACCACAAATCGATCCGCCATCTTAGGGGAGGGGAAGCGACCAAAATCAAATACCGCAAGACCAAACCTGTCAAATCCGCTGAACCGCTTGTTACGGTTAAATCCTGACTCCCAAGCCCGCCCTTCCTTCCGGAAAATTGTCGAAATTGTCCCGAAAAAAGAGGAATTTCTGTTTTTTTCTGCGAAATTAGCTTATAATGAAAAATATGTATACTATTCGAAGCACCGCTTCAGTTTATGGGGATGGACGGTTAGTTTAGGGAGGATTATTTTTCATGTTAAGTAAGGATATCGGAATCGATTTGGGCACTGCGAACGTCTTGATTCATGTGAAAGGACGCGGCGTAGTGCTCGATGAGCCCTCGGTTGTGGCGATCGAAAGCGATACAAAACGCGTTCTAGCGGTCGGTGAAGAAGCCAGGAGAATGGTAGGGCGTACGCCCGGTAACATCGTGGCTATTCGCCCGCTTCGCGAAGGTGTAATCGCCGATTTTGAAATTACTGAAGCGATGTTGAAACATTTTATTTCCAAAGTTGGGGGCAAAAGCTGGTACTCACATCCTCGCATCCTCATCTGTGCGCCTACCAACATTACCTCTGTGGAACAAAAAGCAATTCGGGAAGCGGCTGAACGCAGCGGCGCACGCGAAGTGTTTATGGAAGAAGAACCGAAAGCCGCTGCAATCGGCGCCGGAATGGATATTTACCAGCCGAGCGGCAATATGGTCGTTGATATCGGTGGAGGGACGACGGACGTGGCCGTGTTATCCATGGGTGATGTCGTCACCTCTTCCTCCATTAAGATCGCCGGCGATAAATTCGATACGGCGATTACCAAGTACATCAAGAACAAATACAAATTGCTGATCGGCGAACGCACCTCCGAGGACATTAAGGTCCAAATCGGTACGGTACAAGCCGACAGTGTTCAGAATGAAATGGATATCCGCGGCCGGGACATGGTATCCGGTCTTCCTTTGACGATCACGATTCGCTCCAGTGAAGTACAGGAAGCTCTGTGGGATCCGATTTCTTCTATCGTAACTGCCGCAAAAAGTGTATTGGAACGTACACCTCCGGAACTTTCTGCCGATATAATAGATAGAGGGGTTATTTTGACAGGTGGCGGTGCCATGCTTCACGGTCTGGATCAGCTTCTGGCGGACGAGCTCAAGGTTCCCGTTCTGATTGCGGAAGACCCGATGCACTGCGTCGTCAAAGGTACGGGCATTATGCTCGACAACCTGGACAAAGTGACCAAACGAAAATTCGTATAGAGGTGACTCATGCTTAGGGGATTATACACGGCGGCATCCGGCTTGACCATGCAGCAGCGTAAACACGATACCGTGACGAACAACATTGCCAATCTCAATACACCGGGCTTCAAACAGGAAACCACTTCGGCGCGTTCCTTTCCGGAAGTTCTTATCTCGCGTATCCGCGGGGGAGAAGCCGGGGACGGTACCGTGGTGAATGTGGGCAGAATGAATACGGGCGTATTTGCCGAGGAAACCGCCAGACTCATGGCGCAGGGTCCGCTTCAACAAACGGGAAATCCGCTTGATTATGCGCTTGTTTCCGATATTCAGGTAAACGGCTTGAAGTTCGACAACGGCGGTAAGGCTGTAGGCCCGGACGGTACGGTCGTTTACCAACCGGAAGCGTTGTTTGTGGTCGAGAATCCGCAAGTTGCGGGCGAACGCCACTATACGCGCAACGGCAAATTCACGGTGGATGCGGAAGGTTTCGTCGCCAATGCGGACGGTTATCGTCTTGTGGCGGCTAACGGCCAGACAGTCCGTTACGATCCGGCCAATCCGCCCATTCCGCTCGTGATGAAAGTCCAGAATCCGAATGTGCTTCTTCCGGAGGGCAACGGGCTTTTCACGGTCGGCGCGAATGACGAAGGACAAGTTGTGGCGCTGGCGGCAGGAGATCAAGTTGAGGTCCGCAAGGGTTTCGTGGAACGCTCCAATGTGGATCCGACTCAAGCGATGGTCGATATGACGACGGCAGCCCGTGCCTATGAAGCCAACCAGAAGATGGTCCAATTCTATGACCGCAGTATGGACAAGCTAGTAAATGACGTGGGCCGGGTATAAGCAGTGGGCATGATAAAATCCCTCTCAGGGAATGCTTTCGAAGCAGCTTTCTCCGGAAAGCTTGGAGGAGATCACGATGAACAACTCGATTATTAACGCATCGGTCACGATGCAGGGCCTGCAGCAGAAGTTGGATGTGTTGGCTAACAACATGGCGAACGTCAATACCGTCGGATACAAGAAGAAGGAAGCCAGCTTCGAGAATGTACTGACGAACACCATGAATCAGCCGCAAGGTTTTATGAAAACCGGACGGATGACTTCTCTCGGGTTTCCTCAAGGCTGGGGCGCCAAGCTGGTCGGCCTGCAGAATATTATGACGCAGGGAAGCCTGAAACCGACGGATGAGCCGTTCGATCTGGCTATCGAAGGGGATGGTCTGTTCGAGGTGACCATTCCCGGTTCCAACACACCGGCTTGGACCCGCGACGGGGCTCTTAAGCTCAGCGCGTACAACAAAGTGGACCCGGCTACGGGCAATGTGACCAAAGCCATGGGGCTTGCCACCAAAGACGGTTACTTCGTAAAGGACACGGCCAGCAATCAGCCGATTGAGATCGCGATCGATCCGGCCGATCCGACCCTGCAGAACAGCCGCGTTCGCGTGGATGAGCAGGGGCGGGTAGTGGTTTACAACGAAGCCAACCCCGCGAGTACGGGCAGACAAGTCGGCCAGATTAAGCTGGTCAAAGTCATTAATCCGCAGCTGCTCGGCGAAGCCGACGGCAACTACTTCCGTCTTCCGGCGAACGTGGCACAGAATAACGTTTTCGCGGCCAATACGGACGGCGTAACTGTCAAGCAGGGCTTCCTGGAGCAGTCCAACGTGGATCTGCAGCAGGAAATGTCCGAACTTGTTATGATTCAGCGTGCTTTCCAATTGAATTCAAGAGCAATCTCCTCGGCGGATACGATGATGGGGCTCGCTAACAACTTGCGCGGCTGATGCGTGAAGGAGGGGCGATTCTCGTGTCCATGGAAGAAGAGAGCAAGGAGACGGAAACAGCATCATCTACGCAGGCTAAAGAACCGGACACGGGCAAACCGGGAGGGACTTCAAGATCCGCGGGGGCGCTTCGCGTCCTGAAGAAACTGCGCGTTCCGCTCATTTTTTTGGGAGCCTTGATTGTCGGGCTTTGGATCGGGTATTCAGGAATCGGCGGTCAGCCGACTTTAGACATATTCAGAATCAGCACCTGGAAACATCTCTTCGATTTGGTGTTTGCAGACTGAGCGTGGGCTCCCGCAAGGGAGTTTTCTTTTTGCCCGGAGAAACGGTATAATGGAAACCAATGAAAATGAGAGGAATCGCGCCTGTTCCAGCTTTAGCCGTAGAAAGGGAGAGACGATTGAATTTACCGAATCTGCTTACCATAAGCCGTTTTTTTCTAATTCCCGTCTATCTGTACATTTTCTATGCAGGCTATACGAAACTGGCTTTTCTCGTTGTCGTCCTAGCGGGCATAACTGATATCGCAGACGGATATATCGCCCGCAAACGGAATCTGGTTACCCAGATGGGCATTATGCTCGATCCGCTTGCGGATAAATTGATGATGATCGCGGTCATCATCTCCCTGCTCAGCTCCGGGATGATTCCCTGGCTGGCCGCAGCGGCTTTTTTCATCCGGGATATCGGCATGATCGCAGGGTCGGCTTTTTTTCATTTCCGCGGCAAACAAACGCTTCCGGCCAACGCCATGGGCAAGCTGACGACGGTCCTGTACTACCTGGCTGTCCTGCTTATCCTCTTTCACGTTCCTTATGCAACGGAATACCTGGCGGCCGTCATCTTGTTTTCTTTCGTCACCTCTATTATTTACGTGGCCCAGTTCAATACGGTCAATCGTAAAACCAGGCGATTAAGTACGGAAGAGATAAGTCCGGTAAAAAAAGGGTCGTAAAGACCTTGTTCGAACCTTGAAAAATTGTTTATAAAGGATAGGGAAGCAAAAAAAGAGCATATTCCACGACCATTTCGGTGGCCGCAAAATACGCTCCCTTATATCAACCTTCACTTCTGCAGCGGTGAAGGGATAGGGTTAGTGTGAGTTGTTTCAAACCAAAATATACAAACGGAAAGCGTCGGAAGGAGCAAGATTGCAATGTTGGACAACAAGCAGATTCAGGAGATTATCCCGCACCGCTACCCCTTTTTGCTGGTAGACCGTATTTTGGAGGTAGAGGACGGCGTCCGTGCCGTGGGCCTCAAAAACGTAACGGCGAACGAACCTTTTTTCCAGGGACATTTTCCGGGCTATCCGGTTATGCCGGGCGTTCTTATCTTGGAGGCACTCGCACAGGTCGGAGCGTTTGCGATTTTGAATGTGGAAGCCAACCGCGGGAAAATCGGTCTGCTGGCCGGTGTGGATGGGTTCAGATTCCGCAGACAGGTAACTCCTGGCGACACGCTGACGCTGGAAGTGAAAATCACCCGCTTGAAGGGTACCATAGGCAAAGGCCAGGCGACCGCTAAAGTCGGAGAAGAGCTGGTAGCCGAAGGTGAAATCATGTTTGCGCTGGCAAACGCCTAACCGGATAAAAAAGATCCTATCATTTTAATAAGGGGACGATGAACGATGACTCGTGTACAGAATCTTTATGAAAAATGGTTGCAGGACCCGTCTATCGACGAAGAAACGAAAAAAGAGCTTCAATCCATTGCAGGACAGGACAAAGAGATCGAAGATCGTTTCTACAAGGATCTTGAATTCGGAACCGGCGGTCTTCGCGGCGTAATCGGCGCGGGTACGAACCGGATGAACCTATATACGGTAGGAAAAGCTACGCAGGCACTTGCTGAATTCGCTTTGAAAAACGGGGGAGCTCATCCTTCCGTTGTGATTGCGTATGATTCGCGCCATCAGTCGCCGGAATTTGCTTTGGAGGCTGCGCTTGTTCTTGCGGGCAACGGAGTGAAGGCCTATGTGTTCGAGTCACTGCGACCGACGCCGGAGCTTTCTTTTGCCGTGCGCGAGCTGAAAGCTTCCGCCGGAATCGTGGTAACGGCCAGCCACAACCCTCCGGAATATAACGGGTATAAGGTATATGGAGCCGACGGTGGCCAATTGGTGCCGCACGATGCCGAACAAGTGCTTGCGAACATCCAGAAGATCAAGGGATTTGACAGCGTCCGCAAAATCTCCCGCTCCGAGGCGGAAGAGAAAGGACTTCTGGAATGGCTGGGCGGAGAGATGGACGAGAAATACTATGCGGCCGTTACATCCGTGAGTCAACATCCCGATGTTATTAAGCAAACGAGCGGAGACTTCCGTATCGTATACACCCCGCTGCACGGGACGGGCAACAAACCGGTCCGCGAAGCCCTCAAGCGCATAGGTTTCGAGCAGGTGCGCGTCGTGAAGGAACAGGAGCAGCCGGACAGCAATTTTTCTACGGTCAAATCGCCTAACCCGGAAGAGCGGGAAGCTTTCACGCTGGCTCTGAGAGACGCCAAAGAGTGGGACGCCGACATCATCGTGGGAACGGACCCGGATGCCGACCGGATGGGCGCAGTTGTGAAAGACGATAAAGGCGAATATTTCGTACTCACGGGAAACCAATCGGGCGCTATAATCGTCAATTATTTGTTGGGTTCGTTAAAAGAACGCGGACAACTGCCTTCTAACGGTGTCGTGATCAAGACCATCGTAACGAGCGAGATGGGAGCCGTTATTGCCGAAAGCTACGGGGCGAAAGTCATAAACACCCTGACGGGATTCAAGTACATCGGGGAGAAAATGACCGAGTTCGAGTCGACCGGTGAGCACCAATTCTTGTTCGGGTACGAAGAGAGCTACGGCTACCTGGCGGGAACCTATGCCCGGGATAAAGACGCGGTCGTAGCGGCCATGCTGATCTGTGAAGCGGCTGCTTACTACAAGAGTCAGGGTAAGACACTATACGACGTTCTGCAGGAGCTTTACCGCCAGCACGGCTTCTTCTTGGAGAAGCTGGAGTCCAAGACGCTAAAGGGCAAAGACGGCGTGGAGCAGATCGGACGGATGATGGAAGACTGGAGAAACAACCCGCCGGTTTCCATTGAAGGCGTGGAGGTTGCGGAAGTAGAAGATTACAGCCGCGGCATTAACGGGCTGCCCAAAGAAAATGTATTGAAATTCAAGCTCAAAGACGGCTCCTGGTTCTGCCTCCGTCCTTCCGGAACGGAACCGAAGATCAAATTCTACTTTGCGGTAAAAGGAACGACAGGCGACGAGGCGGCGAAACAGCTGGAAGGTCTGGTGCGCTTCGTTCTGGGCAGAGTAGAGCAGTAACAACCGAACCTCTCCAAGGCCCCTGCATCCATACGGTGCCGGGGCCGAGAGGTTTTCGGGTACAAATGACGCATGATTCAAGAAACGGAGTTGAACAGATTGGTACACAGGTATACTGCGGCAAACCGGTTGCTGCGCAAGCTTTTATGGTGGCTTGTCATTATCGGCCTTCTGGCTTCCCTGCCGCTTGCCTTCTTCCGCGAACAGACGGAGAAGTCCGCAAATCAAGTGGAGTTTGTGTTTGATTATCGTGACTTATTGGAGATGGCCGACGTGCGGCCGAATCCGCAAGGATTTGTTTCGGAACAGCTTCAGGCGATGAAAAAAGCCGGCATCGGATCGCTTTCCGTGTACGAATCGACGCTTTCCGAATTAAGATTGAGCCGACGTATTGAAGTGTTCTCCTCCAAGGATGCGACTTCTCTTACGCAAAAGCCGATCTCGCCGAACGAAAATTTTACGTATATCCTGTTCACCGATCCGGCATCAGAGTCCCAGATCAAACCGATGATCGAGACGGCTTTTAACAAGCTCGGTGTTAAGACAAGCCCATGGAGCTTCAAGAACCAGACGGGCATGATTATCGAAATGAACATGGAAGAAGCCAATATGAAGCCGATGGACCCGGATCCTATTGCACTTCAAATGATGAAGGATGAAGGCTTCCGTATCGTGGTACGTCTCGGCAACAAACGTGAATTCGTCACGAACGAGATGGATGCGCTGCTCGCGAAATTATACAAAATGGGTGCCCGCCGTATCATCATTGACGGAGATTACGCCCCGGGATACTCGGATGATCCTGAACAGGTCACTCTCCACAAGATGGGGATTCTGCTCAAAAAATACGATATGGGCCTGGCCAATATCGAGATGTTGAAACAACCGCAAAAAGGCTTCGGTTCTTTGGCCAAAGATACCGACTATAACGTCGTCCGCCTGCACTCTTTTACGGAGAAAGACGGCGAGAAACTGACGGAGAACCTGACCAAAGAGGATCAGGAAGCCCGTATTCAACAAACGGCGGACCGGTTTGTGCTGGCGGTTAAAGACCGGAATATCCGGATGATCTTCCTTAACGGACGCGCCGTCAAGAATCTGGACAAGGCAGCGATCCTCACTCCGCTGGATGGCCTGTACGAGAGCTTGAGCGGCAAAGACGGGGCGATTAAAAGGATCGAAGACGCCGGTTTCAAAGTGGAGCCTGCCAAGCAGTTCGACTACACGTACAACGCTTACCAGAATGTCGCCCGGTTCTTTACACTGATCGGCGGTGTCAGCCTGATTGTTCTGCTGATCGGCTACTTCGTTCCCGAAGCCATACTGGCGCTGTTTATCATCGGCCTGTTAGGAGCAGCTGGGTTGTTCTTAAAATCGCCGGATCTGTACGCGCAGGGACTTGCGCTCGCTTGTGCGATATCGGCCCCGAGCATCGCAGTAATCGAGGCGATCCGCTCTATTCAATCGGGCCGGGCAGCTAAGGCGAAATCGGCAGTCCTTTATGCTTTGGGCCTGCTGATTAAAACGACATTGATCTCCTTAATCGGAGTCGTTTACCTGGTCGGTTTGCTCAATCATATTTCGTACTTCTTGGTGCTTCAGCAGTTCCGCGGTGTCAGCCTTCTGCACCTGCTGCCAATCGCCATTGTCGGTCTCTACCTGCTGTTCTTCCGGGAAACCTTAAACTATCGGGAACGCGGAGAGCGGGTAAAGAAGCTTCTTTTCACTAACATTAGCGTGCTTTGGATAATTGCTGCAGCCGCGGGGGCCGGAGTGATCTACTACTACCTGTCGCGTACGGGCAATGAAGGTCAAACTTCAGCGATTGAGCGTTATCTCCGCTCCTTCTTGGAAAATACGCTGGGTGTTCGCCCGCGGAATAAAGAATTTATGTTGGCACACCCGCTCTTCCTGCTTGGAGCTTATCTGTCGGTCAAATACCGGAACGCCGTTTATTTGCTGCTGATCGGTGTGGTCGGACAGTTGTCCATCGTGGATACATTCGCACATTTGCACACGCCGCTTGAGATCTCGGGCATCCGGATTACGTACGGAATCGTATTCGGCGCTATGATCGGACTCGTGCTGATCGCCGTCTGGGAAATTGCATCAAGGAGTTGGAAAGCATGGGCCGCGAAATCGGGCACAAGAGCAAACGGTTAGTTGTTTCGGGCTATTACGGTTTTGACAACAGCGGGGACGAAGCCGTTCTGCAATCGATTCTTTTTGCGCTAAAAGAACAGGGGGAGACGGCAGGCATCCACATCGAGCCTGTTGTGCTGTCCGCCAATCCCCAGCGTACAAGGGAGATGTACGGAGTCGAAGCCTGCCACCGGATGAAGGTGCCGGATTTGTTCCGGGCGATCAAATCGTCCGACGGACTGATCAGCGGCGGCGGAAGTTTGCTGCAGGATGCGACCAGCTCCCGCACCATTCCTTATTATCTGCTGGTCCTCAAACTGGCCCAGTGGATGCGTAAACCGACCTTTATTTATTCGCAGGGGATCGGTCCGGTGAATAATCCGCGCTTCTTTTCCTGGATCCGGTCCACTTTCAAAAAATGCGCCATGATCACGGTCCGCGACCAAGAATCCGCGGCTCTCATCGGGCGCATGGGCGTACCGGCCTCTTCGGTCAGCGTGGTGCCGGACCCGGTTATGGGGCTCCCGCTGCGCGGGGAGGCAGCCTCCGGCAAAGCCGGAACCGCCGCCGATGCGAGCGGCGAAACCGGCCGCGTTCCCGTCGTGGGCGTATCCGTTCGCTTCTGGAACGCGGACCGCTCCGAGCTGGACGCTCTCGCCGAGGCGCTGCGCGCCGTGATGGACAGACGCCGCGTCGAGGTGCGGCTTCTGCCGTTCCATCTCCCTTCGGACGAGGAAGCTTCCGCCTATGTGGCGGAGCGTCTCTCTCCCGCGGGAGAAGGCGGCGACGTCCGCATCGTGCGCGGCGTCACTCATCCGCAGGACATGCTCGCCGAGGTGAGCGCCTGCGATGTGCTCGTCGGCATGAGACTGCATTCGCTGATTTATGCCGCCTCGCAGTTCGTGCCCATGGTCGGCGTGTCCTACGACCCGAAGATCGACCAATTCCTCGCCCGGCTCGGAATGAAAGCCGCGGCATCGACGCAGAGCTTCGACGCCGCGGCGGTAGCCGCCGAAATCGGGCGGCTGCTGGACGGCCGCCGCGAGTGGGCGGAAGGCAAGCAAGCCGCCATCGACCGGCTCAAAAAAGAGGCGCAGCTGCCGGCGCAACAAATCATGCAATTTTACCGTTAAGAGGGATGAAGACCAATGACTGCTAATGCAAACGCAAACGCAAGCGTGCCGATTGTCCGGATCTACGGCGTTCCCGTTTCCAAAATGAACATGAAGGATACCGTCAAGTATTTGACGGGAGCGATCGAGTCCCGTATTCCGCATCAGATCATAACCGCCAATCCGATTATGATCATGTCGGCTCTCGAGGACCCGGCCTATATGGAGATGATGCGCAGAGTGGAGCTGATTGTCCCGGATGGCGCCGGACTGGTTTGGGCCGCCGGCTACGTCGGACAGCCTGTCGCCGAACGCGTTCCGGGCATCGACCTCATTCATGAGCTGATGAGAGCGGGAGAGCCGCGCAGATGGAAAGTTTACCTGTTAGGCACGACTTCGGATACAATTCAGGCGGCTGCGGCTAAACTGGCGCGCGATTATCCTCTCATTGATATCGTCGGTTTCAGGGACGGTTATTTCGGAGAAGCGGAAGACCGGCAGGTTGTGGACAGCATTCGGCAGCTGCAGCCGGACATCCTTCTCGTCGGCCGTTCTTCCTCGACGCAGGAACCTTGGATTTCGAAATACAAGCGGGACCTGGACGTTCCTGTTATAATGGGCGTAGGCGGAAGTTTTGACGTTTTGGCCGGTAAGCTGAAGCGTGCACCCAAGATTTTTCAAAAACTTAAGCTGGAGTGGTTTTACCGCCTGCTTCAGGAACCGTCCCGTTTCGGACGCATGCTGGCTCTGCCTAAATTTGCGTGGAAAGTGATTCGCGACAAAGAAAATGTGTTAAAAACCGATGAAAACCATTGAAAATTGGCGTTGTCCGTCTGTTTGGGTGTAAAATAGGACTGGTAATGTTTATAAAGTAGCAGTATAATTTTGTCGGCAGTACAAGTTACTTGCGACAAGAGGGGTTGAAAAACCGATTATGTATGGATTATATGTGCTGGGCTTTGTTGTATCCTGCCTGTTTGCACTGTTGTTGACCCCGCTGGTCAAACGTTTTGCCTTCTGGGTAGGCGCCATCGATAAACCGAATCACCGCAAGGTACATACGAGAATCATGGCGCGTATGGGTGGAGTGGCGATTTTCTTGGCTTTTGTCGGAGCATACTTTGTCATCTCACCGGCCTTGTCCGATGTTAACGGAAACGCGGCGCTGGCTTTGGTGCTCGGAGGATTTGTTATTGTGCTTACCGGCGCTCTGGATGACCGTTTCGAGCTTTCTCCCAGATGGAAGCTTCTCGGACAATTCGTTGCGGCCTGTATCGTAGTGGCATGCGGACTGAAGATCAATGAATTCAATGTCCCGTTCGGCGGACACTTCTCCCTGCCTGATTACGTGAGCATGCCTCTGACCGTTCTCTGGATCGTCGGGGTTTCCAACGCGGTGAACCTGATTGACGGTTTGGATGGTCTGTCCGCCGGTGTATCCGGAATCGGTACGGGTACTATTCTGGTTCTTGCGCTGCTGACACCGTTCAGCGATGCTTTTACCGTAATCTTGCTTTGTACGATACTTCTTGGAAGCATTTCCGGATTTCTGTTCTACAACTTTCATCCGGCCAAGATTTTTATGGGAGATTCGGGAGCCTTGTTCCTCGGTTTTGCCTTGGCTACACTGTCGATACTCGGGTTCAAAGTATCCGTCGTTCTCTCCTTGTTGACACCTATCATGATTCTGGGTGTTCCGTTGTCCGATACCTTCTTTGCGATCATGAGACGTTTTCTCAATAAGAAACCGATCTCGGAAGCAGATAAGAACCATCTGCATCACTGCCTGCTTCAGCTGGGTTTCAGCCACCGCACTACGGTGCTGATTATTTACGGAATTGCGGCGATGTTCGGTGCGGTAGCTATCATTTTGAATAACTACACGGATTCCGCCTGGTTGACGGTATTGATTGTCGTCATTCTGCTCTTTGTACTTGTAGTCGGCGCTGAAGCGATCGGCATCATCAGCAGCAGTCAGAAGCCGGTCATCCGCTTTCTCCAGAAGCTGCTCTTTAAACCTTCCGTGAACAGCCGTTTACCCAAATGACGGCACGTATTCCGGAATAGTTTTACTGAACTTATCCAATAAAATACCTAACCATTCCATCCGTGGAATGGTTTTTTTGTGCCTTTTTTATTCCAAAAAATGAGAAATGGCTAAACATTTCGGCGATCCGGGCCGATATTTAAAATACAACTGTTTAAAGGACACCAGGATTAGCTTCGCCTAATATCGGAAGGGGGCCCGCAGGCAGCAAGATTGTACGTTCCATTTGTAGATTTCATCCATTTATATAAGGAGGAGTTTTGTTTTGAAAAAGCATACCCGCAAATGGTTCAGCGTTCTCGTGCTCTTTTCGATGCTGATTAGCCTGCTTCCGCCTCTTACGGCTTACGCGGCTTCCACCATTTCCATCACAAACATGTACAACCAGACCGTAAATTTCGGTACGGACAAGGAAGCTCCACAGGATTACAACAACGTTACACGCGTAACACGCAATCCGTTCACTCTGAAGGCGAGCATTTCGAACATCAGCGATTCGCAGATCAGCTCGATCTACTATGAGATCATGAACGTTAATACAAAGCAGGTTACGGTGGAGAAATCCCACAAACCTACACAAACGGGCGCGAACGAGATTACGTTCTCGAATATCACGCTGTCCGAAGGACTTAACCGCATCATCGTAAAAATGGGAGATACCAACACGTTATCTTCCGCACCGGGCTGGATTTATTACACACCAACGACCAACCTGACTGATTTTACGGTAAATAACGCCGGTCTTGTTGACGGCAAAATTTATCCGGTTGACCGCGGCAACATCAAGCTGGGTGTTACGGCTGTCGACATTAAAGCCAAAGCTTCCAACGCTAACGAAGTGAAGGCTTATGAAACAGGCAGCACGGTTCCTAAAATCGGTATTTTGAACCGGACTGAGGGAATGGTATATTTCCGTGGGGGAGATGCCGCCGCAGGCTGCGGTTCCACGGGGGAAATTTGTTTGAAAGCCGGGGATAACCGGATTGTTTTCGATTCCAGCAACGATTCAAACTCCTACCAGACGGAAAAACGGTTCGTGTACGATAACGGCCAACCGTTTGCATTCGGGGTAGAGATGGGCGTTACGAGCGCGGGTACTACACAGTCTCTGCTGGACAAGCCTAACTTCGATGTAAAAGAACTGACGCTTAAAACAAGCCTTAAAGTTGACTATGATTCAACCGGCGCTCTGCGTCAGAATCGTGTTGACGTACTGATCAACGGACAGCAGGTGGCTGCGGGCCTTGATCTGAATACGCCAAGTAGCTCCGTAGGGGGCGCAGTCAAGAAATTTACTCCAAACTCCACGTTCACACGTGCCAATGAATATGCGGCTTATGATCTTGTTCTAGATCTGAACGTTGCCGGTCTGACTGATTGGACAGCGGCGCGTAATCCGCAAACGATTCAATTTATTTTCAAGGATGCAACAGGTTCGGCTGGACAAGGGGAGTCTTCGTATACCTTTAACTACACCAACCCGAACGAAGCCGGCATTCTCGATGTTTCGATGGTAACGGGCAAAGACGCCGCTACGAACACGAACATCTACACTTCTTTGACCGAGTCGGCAACGACCGAGGTTAACGAACTGCCGGTAGAAATGAAGATTAAAGCTAACGGACATACAGCTAAGATCAAAGTTTTCCTGGATGGCAAAGAATTCGCAGAGGTTGCTAATCCGTCTAACAATGAATTTATCTACAAACTGGAGAACATCACCGACGGCCAAAAAAACATCAAGTTTGTTCCGGTTGATGCTTCTGGCACGCTAGTTGAGAACGGAAGCCGTCAGTATACGATTCAAATTAACAACGCACCGTATATTATCGCGAATCAAATCGCTAGCCCGGGCAACACGGGCATCACGCTCCGTGACGTTAAACAACTGACTTGCGGATCCGATGTCGCTTGTCTTTCGGGTAAAGCAGTTAACTACCTGCCTACAGGCGCCGGTAACAAAGTCGAGCTTTATGTTAACGACAAAATGATCGAGCTTCAAGCGAGCGACTTTGACGCCAACCGTCAATTTAAGTTTGATCTGGCCAGACTGGGAACGAAATACGGCATTACGCCTGCCCAACTGTTCAGCGAAGGCGCTAACCAGATCAAATTCTTTATGTACGTAAACAACTCTCTGATCAGCAAGGCGATTTACAACGTAAACCTGATCACGGCTGAAGCACCGGAAATCGTTCTTTTCGTACCGAATGAAGATTCGGTTGGCAAGAGCAAGTTTCCGAAAGCTCAAAAGCCGGACATGTATGCCACGAATGAACGTACCGTTCAATTGAACGGAAAGTTCTTTAACACAACTAACGCAGGCAACGTTACGGTTTCCCTGAACGTGTACTCCAAAGATAAAGACGGCAATCCGCGCGCCGACTATCACGTGTGGAACAGCGTTTCCGGCTCCAGTACGAACGTAAGCGGAGGATTCTTCACCGGTATGCCTAGCTCCGGCGTTGAATTCAGAACGAATGCCATTAAGCTTCCTGAAAAAGGCGAAATGACGTTCCAGTTCACCGTTACGAACCAAGCTAACATGAGTGTTTCCAAAACGGTTACCATTGCACGCGAACCGCTTCCGTATGTCGTGAAAAAGCCGGTACTTATCGAGAACGAAAAGCATGAGTACCAAGCGAACATCAACAGCAACTTCTACACGATTGTGATCGACGCCGAGAAAGCGGACAGCGTTACTTTCGGTAAAGAGACGGCAAGCAAGCAAACCTTGAACGAAAACGGCCTCGATGTCGATCGTTTCTCTTATGAAGTGAGAGATCTCAAGGCAGGCAAAAACACGATCAAGTTCACGGTCAACCGTGGAACCTCGAAAACAAATGGTACCATCGTGCTTTACAACACAAATACACCGGTTGTCGGAGCTGAATATCTGGACGGTATGACCAGCAACTTCAATGTATTTAACGGTGACGTTAAACTGAAGTTCGATAAAGACACCAAACTTATGCGCTTTAAACCGACTTTCGATAACAATCAGTACATCACTGCCGACCGCAAAGTGTACTTCGGTATTGCAGATACTGTTGACGGCCGTGTAGACAAGATCAACAATCCATTCAGCAGCGACTATGCCAAGTCTTTACTTGCCAGAAAAGGCAAGGGCGATAACTTTAGCGCAGCGAGCAAATTGTTCTACATCGATTCCGGTACGATTCCCGAGAAAGCAAGCGGACAATCGACGGAAGATTACCTGCAAAACGCTCTCCGGGGAAGAGGGATGGAGCCGTTTGATCTTAAAAACAACTTCTATACCCGTTCCGTTGATCAAACTGTAGTTCCTACCAAACGCGGTACGCTGACTCTTAAGTTCGACCAAGCTATCCGTGATGACGCAGGTAAGTATATTTCCGTCTTCTTCTTTGATACGTATGAGCAGTACAACACATTAACAGGACGCGGTTGGGTTAATCTTGGCGGCGTTGTGGATGTGAAGAGCAACACGGTCACGGTTCCGTTTGAGAAATTCGGTTACTATCAAGTTATGTACATGGATAAGGGCTTCGATGATGTAACGGGCCACCCGTGGGCAAGAAATGAACTGGAAACCTTGTTCTCCAAAGGGATCATGAACAGCAAAACGAACTATTCGTTCAGCCCGAACGAACCGATTTCCCGTGGCGAATTCGCTACCATGCTCGTTCGCATTTTCGATCTTCCTTTAAATTACAGCGGCACGCCGACCTTTATCGACGTATTTAAGGTTGAAAATCTGTACGGATTGTATGACTTCAAGTACATCGAGACTGCTGCAAGAGCAGGTATCGTCAGGGGTACTGCGGGCAACCGCTTTAGTCCGGACAGCTCGCTTACTCGTCAGGATGCGTCCGTGATGATTGCCCGTGCGGCAGATTTGAAGCTGGGTACCGACAACAAAAAGATTCTTGCAGGGCTTCAAAAAACATTTACCGACGCGAATATAATCGATTATTATGCCCAGCCGGCCGTAGAGGCCGTTGTAAAGGCTAAATTGATCGAAGGCAAGCCTAACGTTCTTATCGAAGGCCAGAAGAAAGAAACGGTCCGTTTCGATCCGCTGGAAACCTTCACGAGAGCCGAGGCGGCTATTGTTGCGATTCGTGTCATGAAGCAGCAAGGCAAACTGAAGTAAGTGGATAACAGAAAAGACACGGCAGCCGATTGCTGTCGTGTCTTCTCTTAAATCAAGGCAATCCTTTTCAAAGTCTTCAAAATTGGACATCCCTCTTTATCCCAAGCTATAATACATAAGGGTAATAAAAAAAGTTACAAAAAGATTTCAAAAAAAATAAAAAAAATCGCAACAGCCGCAACTTTTTTCGAAACCGCTCGTTTAATACATTGGAAGAGCAAGAGAGCTCCAAAAACGCAAGGTTTTCTGGAATCATTTCTCAAAATTCTTCTTTACGTAGCAATAACGCCCATGTATAATATTTAAAGTGGTGTTAGATGTCTACATATCTATTATTTCGTTACTAGATTCTATGTGGTCTTCAGACTGCAGATGAATTAGTTATACATTTAGGCTCAACCACTCTGGAAAGGGGGTGAATCATTCGATGAGTAATATGAGCTCAAGAATTCCTAATCACTCTCAAAACCCGAAAGATATTCAAGGAGGAGACAAAAAGGTTATGAAAAAAAGTTTATCCGTAATTCTTTCCACAGCTATGGCATTGTCCGTATTTTCTTCCGTAGCATTCGCAGCTAAAGCTGACGATTTCACTGATCTTAAAGATCTGGACGCGGCTACAAAAGCCAAGTTCGACGAAATGATTCAAGCAGGTATTTTTGACGGTGTGGAAACTAACCGTTTCGGCCTGAATGACAAAATGAACCGCGCCCAATTCGCTAAAGTTGCTGCTTTGGTTTTCAATCTGAAATCCTCCGCTACAACTTCCAGCTTTGATGATGTAAAATCCAGCGATCCTGCTAACGGTTACGCTCTTCCTTACATCGAAGCTATCTACAATGCTAAAATCACTGATGGCTATGCAGAAGGTAAATTTAACCCTGCTGGCGATGTAACTAAAGAACAACTCGCAGCTTTCTTGATCCGTGGTCTGGGTAAAGACGCTGAAGCTAAAGCAAAACCAGGCGTTTCCGATAAAACAGTTTCCGACTGGGCTAAAGGATACGTTCAACTGGCTCAAGAACTGAAATTGTTTGAAACTCCTGCAGGTCAACCGTTCAACGGTACTTCCCCTGCAACTCGCGATCTGCTCGTGACTTCTTCTTATGCAGCTAAACAACAAATCGTACCTGATAAGGTTTCGGTTGCAGAAGCTAAAGCAACTGGCGTTCAAAAAGTTGAAGTTAAACTTAACGGTCCTGTTGACACAGCTAAAGCTAAGCTTGAACTGAAAAAAGGATCCACTGTTGTAGCTACAACTACTGAATGGGCAGCTGATAAAAAATCCGCTGTACTCACTCTTAGCGACAATGTCAAAATCGGCGAAGCAACTTACACTGTAGTTCTTTCCGGTCTTGAAGCTAACGCAATCGATAAAGCATCCGTAGAATTCCAAGGCGTTAAAGAAGAAATCAAATCCCTTGAGTTTGTTAACGCTAGTGACACGATTGCACAATCTGCAAAAGCTCGTGTGAAACTGGTTGCTAAAAACCAATACGGTGAGAAGTCTTCCCTTAACTCCAGCGGTTTCACAGCTAATACTCCAGGTTTCGACAGCAACCTGACAAAAGATTCCGATGGATTCTTGGTTCTGACTATCAACACTAAGAATGCTACTGGTGGTTCCACTCCAGGAGTAACAATCGTTCCTGTTTATGTATACGACAACGATTCCCGTGTAACTGTAAGCAAAAACTTTAAACTCGGCGTTCAGCCTTTCGTAACTAAAGTTGAACTCGGCGATGTTAAATATGCTTCCGGTAAAACGGCTCTTAACAGCAAAGGTGACACAGCTACAATTTCTCTGACTCAGTACGATCAATATGGTAACCCGGTTGCTTATGACGACACTGATGCTATTGTTAATGTCTTCACAAACGTTCAACCTTACGTTCAAGAAATTAAGAGCGAATACGGTGACTTTGACAACAATAACTTCGGAGAAGTTCGTGTATCCTTGACCGGTGCAGTAGACAAGAGTGGAGAATATACTATCAACGTATACGCTGGTGGTTCCTCCGCAACTAAGAAAGTAAGTGTTAACTCCGCTAAAGTCGCTAACAAAGTTGAATTTGGCGAGTATGACGATGTAATTGCTTCCCGTGATACGAACAAATACATCCCAGTTAATGCTTACGACGAGCAAGGCAACAAACTTTCCGTTGATGACCTTGTAAACGATACGAACCTTGCTCGTATTCGTGTTAGTGGTTCTGGTGTAGATGTAGCAACTAAACTTGTTAAATCCGGCGAGCATAAAGGTAAAATCCAGATTACAAGTGTTACTGCTCCAGAAAACGCTACTGCAGTAGTGACGCTTTCCATCACTGAGCCAGGCGTAAATGATTACAAGACTAAACAATTCAAAATCAATAAAGCACGTGTAGCTGATGCTCTCAAGATTAAAGACGAAGCTGCAACTAAGATCTATAGTGAAGCTGGAAAAACTGTAGAGTCTGAGTTCAAATTCGAAGTTCTTGACCAGTACGGCAAGAAGCTTGACCAAATCAAAGGTGGACCAGTTGTTGAAAACGGCAAGTCCGTTAGCTACGCTGTTTACTTTGAAGCTGATGTTGTAACGGCTCCTGAGAACCTTTCGGTTACTGCTAAAGATGCACGCGCAAATCTAACAGTTGGTGGAGATGGAGTTCGTTTGACTGACTTCACTGCTTTCAACAAAGGATTCAAATTTGTAGCGAATGGCGCGCCTAAAGGAAAAATTTCCTTCACTGCTAAGCTGCAAAAGAACAGTGGAGACGGCTGGAAAGATGCTAGCTCGAATGCCACAAGATCTATCGAAGCAATCGACAAAAATGCAGATCTGATCTACTCCGTAACTGAAGTTAAAGATCTGTTCGCAGCTAAAGATAGCGGTCTTCTGACTACAGATCAAAAACAACCGACTTCCAGTGCGGTTGCCAAATCCATTAAAGTAACTGCTAAAGACGGTGCTGGTGATAAAGTTGCAATTCCAGAAAACCGTATCGAAACAGTAACTTCTTCTACTTATGAAGTTGCAGTTGCAGACGTTGCCAATGGTAAAGGTTATGTACTTGGTAACAAAGCAGGAACTTCCAAGATTTCTGTGTACTACAAGGACATCAAAGATAACTATAAAACCGTTACTTATGATGTAACTGTACGTAACGAAGCTGTAAAAGTAGATAAGATGACTGCTGAAGAAACCTACACTGGTGCAGCGGATAAGACCTATGCATATGAATACATGGATCTTAAAGTTGTTGATCAGTACGGTGTAGAATACAAGGAAGCAAAAATCAGCGAATACGACAATCTTCTTGGAGTTCGTTACATCCTTGAAGAAGCAACAAATGATAGTAACACAGCTACCGGTGCTAGCGTAAATAGCAAAACAGGCCAAATTACAGTTGGATCTGCTACGAAGCTGACTGTAAGAGCAACTGCTGCTAGTGGTGTTAGCAAAACAATCTACCTCACTATCGAGTAGTATTTACAACCAAAAAGTGGACCCTTCGGGGTCTCTTTTTGTTATAAGGGAGAAATTCTAATGCGCTATACGAGAGGTATCCTTTCAACAATCGGATTGGGTGTTTTACTAATAGGCATTCCCAATGTTAGGGCGGCCGCTCCCACACCCGGCTCCGCAGATGACCCGGTCGTAACCAAGAGCTATTTGGAACAATACGTTCAAGGGCTTGGCGGGTCAGTTGGTACTGGCGGGGGAAGCAATAGCTTAACAGAGAGCAAGATTAAAGAAATCATTGCGCAAGAAATCGCTAAGCTGCCAACGAACAACGGTGGAGGCGGAACGTCATCCACAGGTCAAGGCAATGCCATGAAAGTTGTTACGCTTAAAGCCGGACAAACTATTTTGGCGGACGCAGGTTCTGAGCTGATTGTACGTAATGGTAAGACTCTGGCCGTGAGTAATGACGATAATGGCATTCCGGATGTAACGGCCGGCAAAGATCTGGCTGCGGGTACAGTGGTACAAAACAATCACCTGCTAATTTTCCCGAGAGACGGCCGTGGTGTTAAGCCTGATCTTAAGGAGACGGCAGACGTATATGTAATGGTCCGTGGTGGATATGTGGTTCAGAACGCGGATGGTTCTAAGGTTCCTCAATAAAGAGAACCCTAGACTGGTACATTTTTATAACATTAATGGTGGCATGGATTCCAAATTTGGAGTCCATGCCATTTTTTGTTTTTGTAAATGTTTTTTGTTTTCATCCAAAAAACGATCTATGATGAACGTAAACTCCTCCATAAATTAACCAAGCTGACAACAACTTATACGGGTCGAATGAAGTCGAAAGGTGATACTAATCGCATAACCAGTGAAGGAGTGTGAAAAAGATGTCGAAGAACAACAATAAGGTGGTACCGGAGTCGCATAAAGCTTTAGACCTACTTAAATACGAAATCGCTGCAGAGATGGGGCTGCCTGTTGGGAAACAAGCTTTGGGAAGCTTGGATTTAAGCACGGAGTTTGCATCGGAGCTTGGTTCTATCCCCGCAACTTCGATAAAAGAGGACTACTGGGGGCACATCAGTTCAAGGGACAGCGGGGCGGTTGGAGGGGCTATCACTAGCCGGTTAATCCGCAAAGCGGAAGAGGTTCTTTTCACTTTATAATTCATACCTGTTTCGTTGACATTCATCGACAAATGAAGTAACATAACTTCAAGAAGGTCCTGAAGCAACCTTTTCCACCGAGGAAAAGGTTCATTTTTTGTGTAAGTTCGCACTTGTTTCTACATACTAAATCCAGTAGGAGGTCGATGACATTGGCACTAGAACGCGGCAGACGTTTGTTTACATCCGAGTCCGTGACAGAAGGTCATCCCGATAAAATTTGCGATCAGATTTCCGATGCGGTGTTAGACGCATTTTTGGAGAACGATCCGAACGCACGTGTAGCTTGTGAGGTATCTGTGGCTACCGGTTTGGTTCTGGTCATCGGCGAAATCACGTCCCGTTCCGAATATGTGGACATTCAAGCCATTGCCAGAAAAACAATTAAGGATATTGGTTACACACGCGCGAAGTATGGTTTCGACTACCAAACGTGTGCTGTGCTTACATCCCTGAACGAACAATCCCCTGACATTGCGCAAGGGGTAGACCAGGCTCTTGAAGCCCGCGAAGGCCAAATGAGCGACGCTGAAATCGAAGCGATCGGTGCAGGCGACCAAGGTCTCATGTTCGGATACGCAACGAACGAAACACCGGAACTGATGCCGCTGCCGATTTCGATGGCGCACCAGCTTTCCCGCAGACTGACTGAAGTCCGCAAGAACGGCACCCTGGAGTACCTCCGTCCGGACGGTAAGACTCAAGTGACGGTTGAGTACGATGGGGACAAGCCTGTACGTGTTGATGCGATCGTAGTATCTACACAGCACAGTGAAGAGGTCACTTTGGAGCAAATCCAAAAAGACATCAAAGAACACGTTATCAAGCCAATCGTTCCGGAGCAATTCCTGGATGAGAACACGAACTATTTCATCAACCCGACGGGCCGTTTCGTAATCGGCGGACCTCAAGGGGATGCCGGTCTGACTGGCCGTAAAATTATCGTAGATACTTACGGTGGTTACGCTCGTCATGGCGGCGGCGCGTTCTCCGGTAAGGATCCGACAAAAGTCGACCGTTCCGGCGCTTACGCGGCTCGTTATGTCGCCAAAAACCTCGTTGCTGCAGGACTCGCAGAAAAATGCGAAGTACAGCTTGCATACGCCATCGGCGTTGCTAAGCCCGTTTCCATCAGCATCGATACGTTCGGCACAGGGAAAGTAAGCGAAGAGAAGCTCGTTGAGCTGATCCGCAAACATTTTGACCTTCGTCCTGCCGGTATCATCAAGCAGCTCGACCTGCGTCGTCCAATCTACAAGCAAACAGCTGCTTACGGTCATTTTGGCCGTAACGATCTGGATGTTCCTTGGGAACGTACAGACAAAGCTGAACTGCTCAAAGCGGAAGCTCTGTAGAACTGAGGTTTTACTTTTCAACCATTGTCTGACAAGACGTGAAGAACACGGCTTGATCCTAAGGGATCGGGTCGTGTTTTTTTGTTCGCTAAATATATGAGGAAGTAGAGTTTAAGTTTAAGAAGCTATGTGGCTAGGAACGAGAAAATAGCGATATTCGGGAACAGCGGCAAATATGTTGAACAGAATTTATGGAAAACCCTAATCGCAACAGTACAACGACGCTCACCTTAATAGTCGCTGAATCACTACCTCCTTAAGCACATCTAATTCTCTTAAGCCCTCAAAAAAGCATAAAAAGACCGATTTTAGACCCGATTATTCCAGTTTGGACCAAATTCCGAGCCTTTTGCTCTCTTTTCTCAAATACTCTAGGAAAAATCACATAAATTTCGTAACTTTTTAGCTAGTTTAAGAGTCTATACTATTGTGTGTCCTAGTTGATTTTACCTATTCAGGAGAGAGGAAAGTGAAAGAAGAATGAGGTTTACCAACAAGCTGTGGAGATCGACACTCGCATTCGTCGTTGCTTTTCAGGTAGTCGTATCCCTGCCTGTTCCCACATTTGCCGCTGACCCTACGGTTACTTTGAAGTCGGAAAGCATTTTAACTTCGGGTGCCGTTATGAAGAAGTACGTTTGGAACTTTACCAGAAACAATAAGAAGGTCTCGGCAACTGCCAACGTAGTAGAGGTAGATTTGACGAACCCGTATGTAAAACTGGATGTAATCGCTGGGAAAAATAATCAGTTTACCGACAAGCAGACGGTGGCGACGATGGCCAAAGCGGCCGGCGCAGTCGCGGCGGTTAACGGGGACTTTTTTAATACGCAAGCGGAGGGCGTGCCCTTGGGCCCGCAAATCACCAACGGTCAAATTATGTCGACCCCATCCAACAAAATGTCCGGGTTGTACGCTTTTGGGATAACAAAGGATAACAAGCCGGTGATTGACCTGTTTGCTTTCCAGGGTGCGGTAAAAGCCAAGGACGGCACTTCTTTCGAACTCGGAGGCATCAACAAAACGTACTATTGGTATGATGACGGTACTCACAGCCATACGGACGGGTTGTTCATGTATACCGATGCTTGGGGACAGGTGGACCGTTCCAATGACGGAAAATCCGTGCCGACCGAGGTCTTGGTACAAGACGGGATTATCAAACAAATCGCACCGGATACGGTTATTAAAGTCGAGCCGCCTAAGAACGGGTACATTTTAAGAGCCGCGGGCAAATCCGCTCAATTCGTCAAAGAACATTTAAAAGTCGGAGACCCTCTTACGGCGGATTACGCGTTTATTAACCAGCGTACGGGAACGGCCTATGCGAACGATGCTTTTAAAACAATGATCGGGGGCCACTCCATTCTCGTAGACGGAGCTAAAGCCACTTCCTTCTCCCGTGATGTCTCTTCCCTGGGTGGTTACCGTTCCCGTACCGGCGTAGGATACTCCCAAGATATGAAGAAGGCCTATCTGGTTACAGCCGATAAGAACGACAACAGCGCAGGAATGAGCTTGCAGGAATTCCAGCGTTTCCTAATTCAGATCGGTGCTTACAAAGCGATGAATCTGGACGGCGGCGGTTCCACGCAAATGGTCGAACGTCCTCTTGGCACGAACAATATCCAACTGGCTCATGTAACGGAATATGGCACGCAGAGGGCTGTCGTGAATGCCTTGGGAGTCTTCTCAACGGCACCGAAAGGCCAAGCGAAGGGTTTCACTATGAAAGGCGACACAGAACTGTTCCTGAACGAGAAAGCGACGTTTACCTTCAGTGGTTATGACGAATATTACAACCCGATTGTTTCGGACAGCGTCCAGCCTACCTGGAGCGTTTCCAACAATCTTGGGAAATTCGATGGAAATGCCTTCATTCCTACGAGCTTCGGAAGCGGTAAAATTACGGCGACAACCAGCGCTGGGTCATCGAACCTGGACGTAAAAGTAATACGCCGTGCGGATATCAGCTCAATGAAGGTTTCGAAAGCGAGCGGACAAGGGCTTGTTGCGGGCGGAAGCTACAATTTGAGCGTAACCGCGACGACCAAGAGCGGCAAAACCAAGGAAATTTCCCCGGCGTCGCTTGAGTGGGAAGTGCTCGGTGTGAAGGGCGAAGTCAAGAACGGCGTCCTGAAAGTAGACAGCCTGGAGGGCAGCAAGAATGCCCAAGTTATCGCCCGGTACGATGGGTACAGCAGTATGCTGAACATCCCGCTCGGCAATGAGTCCATGTGGTACAACCTCGATGACAAATCAATTTTGACCACTTCGGAAAGTTTCCCGGCTGAAGTCAGTACGAAGCTGAGCATCGTGAAGAACGAGTCCGGCAACAACAGTCTGCAGCTCGCTTACGATTTTACCAAAGGCAGCGGCAACAAGGCATCTTACGCGGTCTTTAACAATACCGGAGCGCAGTTGTACGGCTACCCGCAAACGATCAACCTTAAGGTAAAAGGTGACGAAAGCCAGAACTGGCTCCGCGCCGAAGTGATCGATGCGGATGGTAAAAAAGAACTGGTTGAGCTCGCCAAAAACATCAACTGGCAGGGCTGGAAGTCCATCTCGGCCAACTTGTCCGGCCTTAATCTGAAATACCCGCTGACTTTGCGCAGCATCTATGTGGTTAATCCGGAGCAAGGTCAGGACGAGCGTGCGCTGCAAGGCAAGATCGAGCTTGACGACATCTCTTTCAGCTATCCGAATTATGATACACCGTCCGGCAGCCTGAACAAAGTAACCCTGCAAATCGGCAATCAGATGGCAACCGTTAACGGAAAATCGTACTGGCTGGAGCAAGCTCCGATTAACGACCGCGGAAACACGCTCGTTCCGACACGCTTTGTTTCGGAAGCTCTGGGAGCGAAAGTGCTGTGGGATCAGGAGGCGCTCCGGGCAACGGTTGTAAAAGACGGAAACATCGTCGATATGTGGAACAATGAGCTCGATTTAATCACGAACGGCAAGCGGGTTACCGCCGAAGTTCCGCCGCGTATCATGAACAATTTAACGATGGTTCCGCTGCGTCTGCTGACTGAAACTTTAGGCTGGAAAGTCACGTGGAATCAGGCCGAACAGATCGTTAACCTGCAATAAATAGTTCTATTAGTTTACTCTCAAACAGCACAAAGTATGGTACTATAGAAGGCAGACCAATTTGTTTTGAAAAGGGGTTTGGAGCGATTTGCAGGTGGATGCATTAGACCGTGTCATCAAGAACGCCATCGAAGTCATGGAGAGCAGCAAGTACCAGGTATTCGAAATTTGCGAGAGCGCCCGGGGCGAACGAGAGTCGCTTCTTAGGGAATTAAGTCAAGTTAAGGATGAAGTTACCCAGACGATCGAGCTGGTGGACAACCTGGAACGTGGCTACAAACGTGCGCGTATCCGTCTTACGGAAGTAAGTCGTGACTTTGCCAGATACCGGGAAAATGACATCAAAACCGCCTACGAGGCGGCTATATCGCTCCAACTGCAGCTTACGGTATCCAGAGAAAAAGAGAATCACCTGAAAGAAAGACGCAACGACATCCAACAAAGAATCAAAAATGTAGACAAACAGCTCGAGCGGGCGGAAATGATCGTCTCCCAGATGAATGTCGTTCTCGAATATTTATCGGGTGATCTTAATCAGGTCACCCGGATTCTTGAGTCGGCCAAAAACCGCCAACTGCTCGGGCTGAAAATAATTTTGGCCCAGGAAGACGAGCGCAAGCGCATGGCCCGTGAGATTCATGACGGGGTAGCGCAGACCATGGCGAACGTCGTACTTCGCACGGAAATCGCGGAGCGCATGGTGACCAAACAGGAATATACGGCGGCAAAGGAAGAACTCATAGATCTTAAGTCCCAGCTGCGGTGCGGGCTGGAGGAAGTTCGCAAAATGATCTTCAATCTCAGGCCGATGGCACTGGACGATCTTGGCTTGATTCCGACCGTACGTAAATTCGTACAGGATTTTGAAGATAAGACCCAGGTACATACGAAGCTTGAAATTTCGGGCAAAGAAACAAGACTTCCATCCGGGATGGAGGTCGCTATTTTCCGCCTGATTCAGGAAACCTTCTCCAATATTCTCAAGCATGCCCACGCAACGTTCGTTACACTTGAGCTGTCTTTCCAGGAGGATCTGGTGAGTATCTTCATTAATGACAACGGAATCGGTTTCAATGTGGACTTAACGGAGCATAAGATTGCCAAGGGCAACAATTTTGGCATCATCGGGATGCGGGAACGGTTGAAGCTACTCGAAGGGGACATGGCCATCTACTCAGAAAAGGACGTGGGAACGAAGATTACGATGTTGATTCCCATTCGCGCAGAGAACAAGGAGGAAATTGGTAATGGACAACCAGGGGAGTCCCAAGCGTAACGTAAGACTCATTCTTGCGGACGATCATCAGCTGTTTCGCGAAGGCCTCAAACGAATCATTAATATGGAAGACGATATGGAAGTCATCGGGGAGTGCGGCGACGGTATTCAGGTTATCGAGCTCTGCAACGAAATGCAGCCGGATGTAGTCCTGATGGATATTAATATGCCGCTGGAAAACGGCGTTGTTGCTACTGAGCGGCTAAAGCTTATTTTTCCCGACGTTAAGGTGATCATCCTTTCGATTCACGACGATGAAAGTTATGTGTTTGAGACACTTCGCAAAGGTGCTTCCGGATATCTGCTGAAGGATATGGAGGCGGAGGCGCTGATCAATGCGATTCGCTCCGTTGTAGCCGGGCATGCTTATATTCACCCGAAAGTCACCGGTAAATTGATCAACCAGCTCCGTCGTATGACATATCTGGATGATAACGGTGTTATGGGTTCCGGCAACGGTGTTCAAGAATCCGGACTAAAATATATTCATGTTCCGACAAGCCCGCTGACCAAGCGTGAAGCGGAAGTTTTGCGTTTGATGGCTGAAGGCAAAAGCAACAAGCTGATCGGAGAATTCCTTTATATCAGCGAGAAGACTGTAAAAAACCATGTGAGCAGCATTCTGCAAAAGATGGAAGTAGACGACCGTACACAGGCCGTTATTATTGCCATCAAAAACGGCTGGGTGACTCTCTAGGAACCAACCCTCCCGCCAAGGCATATAGTATGCTAAGGGAGGGAGCCGTCATGTGGACCGGATTGATGTTATTTGTAGGGAGCTACATCTTCTGTGTATGTATGCTCCATGCGTTAAAACGCCCCAATGAAGAGGTACGTTCGTACCACCTGCTTTTAGTGACCAAGGATAACCAACTGCACATCGAGTGGTATATCCGTTCTTTGTTTTTTCTGGCGAGGTTCAGCGGAAAATCGCTGACCGTCTCCGTAATTGACGAAGGGTCTACGGACGATACGCTGCGGATTGCCGAGAAGCTTTCACGTTCCTACGAGCTTAAGATCAGAACGGTTTTGCCCGAATCTTCCTGGGAAGAATGGGCTTCATCACCCGAACGCGATAACCTGGTGGTTATGCATGTGAGCAACCAGAAACAGTTGGTTAAACTTCCGTTGTTTGAGTAAGCGCCTAGGATTCTTCATTGGCTCTGTATCGTCTGTGGTTTACGTAATCGTTTACAACCGAATAAGCGTTGAAGTAGGTGAGGCATGAAAGTTCAGGTTTACGCTGCTGCCGACGATAATGGTTGGCAATGGCACATTTCCCTTGCAATGGCCGTCGACTTCACGTACTGGTTCGAGCGGCTCGGACGTTCCGTCCGGATTGTGCTGCTGGAGCCTCCTGTCTCAGTTGGACAAGCTCTGGCCCTGATTGATGTGTTGAGCTCTCCCTCCTGCATGAAGCGATTCTCCCATGTTTTCCCCGAAATTCATCCGTCTGTTTATACACCTTCTTCCTCACGAGAAGACCCTGATTGGCTGAAAACCGATTTTTTAATCCCCCACTCTTATTCTACAGGTAAAAGAAGTACCCCCGAAACCAAGTCTGATCTCTTCAACCCCCCTCATGTAATTCATCCTATACCTTTTTCATCAACGTCTTTAAATGATTACTTACAAGCAGCAACCCTAACGGAATCAACCGCAACTTTAAACCATTCTCCGCCGCTTGACGGTAGAAAAAACACACTCCTCCCAGAAAAATTAATGCGTACGTCCCCGCCGGTTCCTTCAGAAATCGTTCAATCCCTCACTTCCCGTTCGATAGATTATGACAGCTGGCTTACTTGCGGTCCATCTGCGTTTCCTGACAATTCCACCACATATGATCGAATTATAGAAGCACTAAACGGCAGAAGCCTTTTGAGTGAAGAAGTCATCCGGTTGCTGGAGGCTTCTGGGATGGCAGAGCTGTTGGAAAATAGTGTTTGGAAAGCTTACATCCAATTGGCTTATTTAAACGGGGATATCACCTTGACTAATGGATTACAGAGCAACCAGATGAGAAAGTTTCCGGCCTTTTGGCGGCGGCAGACCACCTATAGCTGCAAGAGATGCGGAAGCGGCAAACTTCATTTTACTCCCTGTTATCATTGCGGAACGGATTGCGCCTACTGTGAAGAATGTCTGACTATGGGGCGAGTGCGCTCCTGTACTTTGCTCATTGAAGGAGTTAAGGGAAACTACAAGGGTGAGGAGGATGTTTACCGGTGGCCTGGAGATGTAAAAGAAAGCCCAAGGGGAAACCGTTATCCTAAAAATAGTACAAGAGAATCTGCATTCGATCCTACTTTGGAGGTTTATTTAACCCCTTGGGGTCTGAGTCCGGCTCAAACAGCAGCTTCAAAGGAGGCGCTTGCGTTTTTAAGCAGCACATCGCCCCCCGGCAGCAAAGATGCGGCAGGAAAAGCGGGGCTGCCGCGAAGCGGCGGAGACCTGGATGCGGGAGAGAAAGGCGGCAAAACAGCGCTCAGCTTCCTGATCTGGGCAGTCACGGGAGCGGGAAAGACCGAAATGATCTTCCCGCTCCTCCAATACGAACTTGCGCACGGACGCAAGGTCGCGATTGCCACGCCGCGTCGGGACGTCGTACTCGAGCTGCAGCCGCGCCTGATGCGCGCATTTGAGGGCCGCAGCATCGTGACGCTGTACGGCGGCGGCAGCCAGACTTGGGAAAACGGCGATATCACGATCGCAACCACGCATCAGCTTATGCGCTTCGCGCATGCTTTTGATGCCGTGATTATCGACGAGATCGACGCTTTCCCGTACCTGAACAGCGCGGCGCTGGAATTCGCCGCGCGCAAAGCTCTCGCGCCGGGAGGACGCTACGTCCTCCTCTCGGCGACGCCCCCGCGGGCACTGCAGCGCGAGGCGGCGTCCGGACGCCTGCCTCACGTCACCGTGCCCGTGCGCTTTCACCGGCACCCGCTGCCTGTGCCCAAGCGGGTGCCGGTGCCTCCGCTGCGGCGTATCCTCCGCAGCGGTGCCCTGCCCCAGACGCTGCGTGCGCGTCTGGAAGGCTCGCTCGAACGCGGCGCGCAGCTGTTCGTGTTCGTGCCGGAGATCAAGCTGGTGGACCCGCTTGTCGGGCTGCTTCAAGGCCTCTGGCCGGACAAGGTTATCGCCGGCACATCGTCCAAAGACCGCGAAAGGTCGGTGAAGGTAACCGACTTCCGCGGCAAGGTTACGGACATCCTGGTCACCACAACGATTTTGGAGCGTGGCGTGACCGTGCCTAAAACGGACGTATTCATCCTCGACGCGGATTCCAGTTTGTTCAACGAAGCGGCTTTGGTTCAAATGGCAGGCCGTGCGGGAAGATCGAAGGATGACCCCCGAGGACTTGTTTTTTTTGCAGGATTGGAAAATACCGTCTCGCAAACAGGGGCAATCCGGCAAATCAAAAAAATGAACCGGACAGCACGGAAAAGAGGCTATTTATTGAATTAAGTCAGTGAAAGGAAGGATAAACGAATGATCGGTCTATCCAACCCCAAGCCGCCTGCGGCATGGTGGAGCAAGGTGAAACGATGGTTTCAGTTTCCTGAAGCCGAGATAAACGCACGTGATCGAGAAACGGCTAATTGTGTTTGCTGCGGCGGGCGCAGGAGCTCCGCCCAAGAGAGCCTCGGGCTTTGCATGACCTGTTTTACCGCCATTCCTTGGATAATGGCTGTGCGTTGTCCGGTTTGCGGCCGTCCGGATGATTGTCCGGACTGTATCCGACGAACGACGTGTTTTTTCCGGTACAGCCGAAGTGCAGTCCGCTATGACTCCCTGATGAAAGAATGGCTGGCCTCCTACAAATACAGGGGCAATGAGCGCCTGCTTCCTCTTTTCTCCGGGATGATGGTACATGCCTATCATCAATTGATCAAAGAACTGGTGGCGGCGGGGCACGAAGGTTCCGGCTTTCACTGCATCAGTTACGTACCCATGAATGTCAGCCGCCTGGCGGAAAGAGGCTTCAATCAGGCCGAGGCCATGGCCGTAGAACTGGGAAGACGGCTCTCGCTGCCTGTGATGCCCCTGCTTGAGCGGTCAAGGCATACGGCTAAGCAGAGTTTTAAGTCAAGGGGGGAGCGGCTCAACGATCTGCAGGGAGCTTTCAAGCTTCTTGAGGAAGCCACAGGATCGATTGCGCGGCTGCAGGAGGGGGCTGCGGGTCAAGGATGGCCGATTCGCGTCCTCCTGCTTGACGATGTCTACACAACAGGGAGTACTCTAAACCAATGCGCCGAGACTATAACGCAATCTTTACCGGTAGAGGTTTACGGGCTGATGTGGGCGCGTTAATTCTGCCAAGGTGCATGATATGGAGAGAAATAAACATATTTCCAACTCTTTCAGAAGGCCCCTTCTCAACGCAAGTCCAATACGTTACACTAGTCGTATACTATACTTGAAGTTTGATAAGGTGATTATAATGAGCATGAACGTTCAAAACTGTCCGCGCTGCGGAAAGCTTTTTGTGAAAGGATTTGCCGAAACTTGCCCGGCCTGCGTAAAAGACATTGAGGCTCAGTATGTTGCATGTGCGGACTACCTGCGGCAGAATCGTAAATGCGATCTTCAGGAGCTGCATGAAGAGACGGAAGTCCCTATGCGCCAGATTATCCGTTTTATCCGCGAAGGCCGTATTTCGATAGCGGATTCACCGAATCTGACCTATCCCTGCGAAGTTTGCGGAAACCCTATTCGTGAACATACCATGTGCGACTCCTGTCGCCAGCGCCTTGTACGGGATGTGAATCAGATGATGGATGAGGGCAAAAACAGCGCAAACGCGGAAAAAGACGCTCATCATTTTCGCATTACGGACCGCTTAAAAGACCGGCACTAATCAGAAAAGCTGTATTTAACTAAAAAGATCATATCCTTCTGCCGATAATAGTAATAACCATTATCGGTTTTTTTGTAGAATCGAGCCGTAAAGCGGCCTTGGAAAGTAGAGGATCCTCCATCAGATAACAAGAGGTGAATAACTATGAAAATTAATGATAGCCATCGTATCGGAAATGTAAATCCGTATGCCAAGCATAAAGAACAGTTTCAGACGGCTGCCGCTGATAAACGTAACCGTCCCAAAGACGAGGTTCAAATTTCCACGGAAGCCAAAGAGCTGCTTGGAGCCGCAGGGGATGAGAATAGAATGCGCAGAGTAGAAGAATTGAAACAGCAGGTTAAATCGGGAACCTATCATGTGGAAGCGGGCAAGATCGCCGAGAAGCTCCTTCCGTACCTTAAATAAGACCGGCAGAAACGGGTGAAAAGCTGTGTCCGTATCCGAAATCGTCAACGTTTTGAATCGCATTATTGAGTGCCACCAGGAACTTCGGGAGCTTGGGACAAGGAAGAGAGAAGCGATTCTTCAGAACTCCATAGAAGAGCTGTCGGCTATTGTCCAGAAAGAATCCAAGGCCGTTAAAGAAATCCAGGAGCTGGATCAGCGCCGTGTAGTCAAGATCAATGAATACATGGTAACACGCTGCTATAAAACGAACCCTTTTATAACCGTCGGAGAATTGGTTAAGCTGGTGTTCAAAGCGGAAGAAAAACAGCAGCTGATGGATTGTCAGGAACGGCTCTTAAAAGAAATCAGAGAACTTAAAGAACTCAATGCTCTAAATCAGCAGCTGGTGGAACAGTCACTCGGATTCATCGACCTTTCACTCGACCTCTTAACGGCAACACCCGAGCAGGACGCGATCTATGCGAACCCGACCCAGCAGGGACAGGCCAAACGCAAGAACGCTTACTTCGATACACGGGCTTAGCCCGGCACATATTCCGGCCGTTTAAGGCCCTACAGCAAAGGAAGTGAATTTATGCGTTCTACATTTCATGGACTGGAGCTCGGCAAGCGGGGTGTTATCGCACAGCAAGTCGCGCTGAATACAACGGGTCACAACATTACCAACGCCAATACTCCGGGATATTCCCGACAGGTGGCCCAGATGGTTGCCGCCCGTCCGCTCGAATATCCTTCTGTAACCAATTCCACCTCTCCCGGCCAGCTGGGCATGGGGGTTGAAGTCAATGCGATTCAGCGTATACGGGACATTTATTTTGACGTGGAATACCGGAATCAGAACTCATTAATGAACGAATCGAAAGTTATTTCGGAAACGCTCGGCAACATTGAGGGCGTCGTTAACGAACCGTCGAACAACGGTCTGGCTAAGAATATCACGGAATTCTGGAAAGCCTGGCAGACGCTTAGCAAAAACCCGAGCACGGAAGACCTGGCCGCCCGTTCCGCAGTCGTTCAGCAGGCGATGGCGATGGCCGATTCTTTTAACAGCATGGCTAATCAGTTTGCGACGATGGGTAACAACATCACGGAAAGAATCAACGTCAAAGTGTCTGAAGCGAACAGCTATGTGACCGAAATCTCCGACCTGACGAAGCAAATTAAACACATTGAGTCCGGTGGGGATAATGCCAACGATCTCCGGGATAAACGTGACTACCTTGTCGATCAGCTGTCCAAGCTCGGTAACGTGAAAGTAACGGAGACTTCGCAGACTTACCAGATCACGTTCGGAACGAAACAGGTTATCGACGATCTCAACTCGGATTCTATTGTGCAGGCCGATGTCGCGGGCGTCACATCCGGTGAGATCTTCGGCTATGTACAGTCCCGGGATACGTTCATTGCCGAATACACCAAACAAATCGATCTCATGGCCAATACGCTGGCTACCGGCAAAATCGAGGTCACCCTTCCGGCGGGAAGCATTTTGCCTAAAGGGATGACGCCTCCGGCAGGAGCGAAAATGGATCCGGCCAATCCGCGCAAACTGGCTGCCGACGCGAAGGTAACCGTCGATGGCTTGAATGGGCTTCATAGGCTCGGATACACCCTCGAAGATCCGGCTACCAACGGGAAGGACTTCTTCGTCACTTCCGACGGATCGGGGAAATTTACGGCAGAGAACATTCGGGTTAACCCGGACATTGCCAAAGATTTGAAGAAGATCGCGGCTTCGCTGCGTATCGAAACCGTCAGCAAACCGCCTGCGGCACCTACCGACAAAGTGGTGCAAAGCAACGGCGATCTGGCGCTTCTTATCGGCGGCCTGGCGGAGAAGACGTTTGATTTCGGCGGTACAGCCTTGACAGCATCTTCGACCTACGGCGGTTACTATGAAGCGGTAATGAGCCAATTGGGTGTTCAGACTGATCATGCCAAGAAAATGCTCGAAAACGGCGAGCTGCTTACCGACCATGCAGACAGCTTGCGTCAATCGATCAGCGGTGTGTCGCCCGATGAGGAAACGGCCAACCTCATTAAATTCCAGCACGCCTACAACGCTTCAGCTCGTGTTATCACCGTTGTAGATGAAATGCTCGACAAATTGATTAACGGGACCGGCGTTGTCGGCAGATAGGAGGGGTAGCTAAATGCGGATCACACAGAACATGATGAGTTCGTCGATGATGAAAAATCTCCAAACGAACTATAATAGGTTGGATAAATATCAAGAGCAGTTGCTAACTCAGCAAAAAATTAATCGACCTTCCGACGATCCCGTAGGAATATCCAGCTCGCTTCGCTATAGAGGCGAAATCGGTATGACGGATCAATTTTCGGAAAATGCTAAGGATGCGGACTCTTGGATGAATTTTTCGGATACTGTGATGAACGAGGCTGTGAAAATCCTACAAACGGTTTCTGAAAAAGCGGTACAAGGAGCAACAGAATCCAATAACCCCGAAGCCAGAAAGATTCTTGGACAGGAAATTGATGAGCTTTACAAACAAATGGTTGCTATCGGCAACTCCCAATTTAAGGGGAAATATATATTTAACGGACAAACAACAGATCAGAAACCTTTTTCAGACGATCCGGCAAACACTTCCTACAGCCTCGACGAAGGAATTATGCGTTATCAGATAGGTGCAGGAATCTATGTCGATGTAAACTCTCTGGGAAAGGATGTTTTCGGACCCTTTCAAGATCCGGCTGATCCGACCAAGGCAGCGAATGTTTTTAAAGTACTGGATAACCTTAAAGCTGCTTTAAATGGCGATAATACAGCCGGCATCGAAAAGAGTATAAAAGAGATTCAGACGACTATGGATCAGGTTCTCTTCGCACAAGCAGATGTTGGTGCCCGCCAAAATCGCCTTCAATTTACAACCGACCGTTTGGAAGATCTAACTTTAAACTACACCGATTTACAATCTAAAATCGAAGATGTAAATGTACCCAAAACAATTACCGATTTAAAGACTGCGGAAAGCATATTTCAGGCCTCTCTTGATACGATGGGGCGGATTATTCGTCCGAGCTTGCTCGACTTCCTGAGATAAAAGGAGCCTTATATGCAAATTCCGCGTATTCAGATCAGCCAACAGTATGCCAAAATCGGACTCTCTACCACAGAGGGGAAGTTGTCTATCGAACAACCTAAAGCGGAATTAAACCTTCAGCAGGACAATACCAAAGTTAGTATGGAGACGGAGAAGTCAAACCTTGAGATTGACTCCACGAGAGCTTGGTCCGCTTTAGGTTCTTCCAAACTCATTGAAATGAGAGATTTTATCGCACAAAGCGCTTTTGATATTTCTATGCAAAATATCGCGGAGATTGCCCAGAACGGTGACCGAATGATGGAGATAACTAATCATTCCAATGCATTTGCGGATATCGCCCGGCAGAATGCTTTTAAAGACCGGCCCGTACAGGTAACAGCCGAGCCTTCTTACGATAATGTAGATATCCAATATGCACCGAGTGTAATCCATACAACCGTCCAAGACGGTAAGATTACATTTGATCCCAAGCTGAACTCTCCGCGTATTCAGTATGAAGCCGCTAAATTAGAAGCCTATGTTACTCAAAAAAATGCAATTTCTTTTTCCATAGTCGGGGGAAAATGGGATGCATCTATTTAGAGCATATGAGACAATAGCTATAATTTTATAGCTATTCTTTCTTTTTATTAGGAGGAAAATTTAATGATCGTACAATCTACAAGATTTGGTGAAATTGACGTTTCGGATGAGCAGCTGATTACATTTGAAGCAGGTATCTTTGGATTTGAGACTAACCGCCGCTATGCGTTATTGCAATTAGATAACGGTGATCCCACTTTCCACGTACTCCAGTCGTTGAGTGATGCGGATTTGGCCTTTGTTATCGCGGAACCCTTTCTGTTTGAGCCTGCCTATGAGTTCGAGCTTCCCAAGGCTGTCAGTGAGCAGCTTGAAATAAAGAACGAAGGGGACACGCAAGTATTTGGTATTGTAAGTGTGCGAGCCAAGGATAATGTTACGATGAATCTGAAGGCACCAATCATTTTGAATAAAAAACGCAATAAAGCGGCCCAGGTTATATTGGAAAGCACGAATTATCCGATCCGTTATTCTCTAATCAAGGGAGGAGCATGATATGCTGATTCTCTCCCGCCTCAAAGGTGAGAAAATTATAATCGGTCAAGATATCGTCCTCACCGTATTAGATGTTGCTGGAGATCAGGTGAGGATCGGAATAGAAGCACCTAAGGATATCCCGATCCATCGTGAGGAGATTTACAAGGCTATTCAGGCGGAAAACCAAGCGGCGGTTAAAATGGATCTCAATGCGGCATCATTGTTAAAAGCCGTTAAAGGCAAATAATTTTTTTCGTTTTTATCAAAATAGCTCTAAAGTAACTATCCCTGTGATCCGATATATATATTATGGGAGGCAAGCGGGCTTTGGCGGCCGACTAAACTCGCTGAATCCACAATTAGGTGAACGCAAGGATGCGATCACTGCCTACATTCAAGGAGGAATTTTATTATGCGTATTAACCACAATATCTCTTCTTACAATGCACAACGTCAACTGTCGACTAACAACTCGGCACAAAGCAAATCTCTGGAGAAACTGTCTTCCGGTTTCCGTATCAACCGTGCTGCTGATGATGCTGCAGGTCTTGCAATCTCTGAGAAAATGCGCAACCAAATTCGTGGTCTGGAGCAAGCTTCCAAAAATGCTTTGGATGGTATCTCCTTGATTCAAACAGCTGAGGGTGCTTTGAATGAAACTCATGCAATGTTGCAACGTATGGGTGAATTGTTTACACAAGCAGCTAACGAAGTTTTAACTACAGCAGACACAGCAAAAATTAAAACAGAAGTAGACGCTCTGTCAGATCAAATTACTAGCATCGCGGACCAAACTCAATTTAACACCAAAAAATTGCTGAATGGTTCTACTACAACGTTAAACTTCCAAGTAGGTGCTAACGAAGGCGAGACTATTTCTCTGACGCTAGAGAAAATGGACGCAGGAACATTGAAAGTAGGCAAGGGTGATTTTGCAGCTCTTGATACCAACGCAAACGCAGGTAAGAACGTTACTGCCGTACAAGATGCTATCAACAAAGTATCCGAAACACGCTCTAACCTGGGGGCTGTTCAGAACCGTCTGGAGCACACGATTAACAACCTGGGCACAACTGCTGAAAACCTTCAAGCTGCTGAATCCCGTATTCGTGATGTAGACATGGCTAAAGAAATGAGCGAATTCACGAAGAATGGTATTCTTCAACAAGCTGCAACTGCAATGCTTGCTCAGGCTAACCAACAGCCGCAAGGCGTTCTGCAATTGCTTCGTTAAGACCAGCATAGGGCCGGCCGGGATTCCGGCCGGTTTTTTTAATACTTACGTTAGGAGAGTATTAAATGAAGGTTAATCAAAGCTCTATACCTGGTTCTCTTGCGCCGTTGTTAAACGTTATCTCTGCTTCGACTGTCTCCGGCTTGATAGAAGCCGACTCAACTACAAATCCCAAGCTAGAAGAAAGCTTTACTCTACCCCAGCTTGTTGAAAAGGTAAATACAGTTTTAGCAGACTCAGATACGCACATAAAAGTGAAAGTTCATGATAAGACAAACACAATTATGGTTGTTGTGGTTAATGATGATACCGAAGAAGTTATAAGAGAAATTCCCTCGGAGAAAATGTTGGATATGATGTATAACATGTGTGTAAATGTGGGAGTTTTTTTAGATAGAAAAATTTGATGGAGGGGTATAATGGCGGGTATCAGCGGACCAACAAGGCTAACAGGGTTTAGTGGGCAACTGGATACAGATAGCTTGATCAAGAAATTAATGGATACTGAGAAAGTGCCACTAAATAATCTGGTAAAAAAGAAGCAGCTGACATTATGGCAGAGGGAAGATTATCGTTCCATGAACACATCTTTGCTTGCTCTGCGTAATACGATGAATGAGCTGAGGTTTGAGAGTAAATTTGAAACAGTCAAATCAACATCATCTAATACAGCTGTACTAGATATTGCATCCAGTGGTACAAATCCCGGCGTAAGCAATGTTAAGGTAACTCAGTTGGCCAACTCTGCTTCTATAATTAGCGAAAAAGTAAATAAGCTGCCGACGGAGAAATTAAACCTCAGTGGTTCATTTACTATTGAGGGTTCAGATCCAGCTAAGTCAATTGAAATTACAATTACTGCCGACTCCACTATTGATTCTGTTGTTAAGGATATTAATAATGCATCAGCGAATACAGGAGTAAAGGCTAGTTTTGATCGGTCCAGTGGTATTTTGTATCTAAATTCTACAGCAACTGGCGCTGGTTCAAAAGTTAAAGTCACAGATGCCAGTGGTACATTTGCAAATGTATTCGGAACAGGTACACCACTGAGTGCACAAGGGCAAGATTCAGCATATAGTGTCAACGGCACTAATATTACAGCGAATTCAAACAGTGTAACCATTAATGGAGTTCAGGTTACTCTTCGAGGTCAAGGTGAGGCTTCTATCGGAGCTATGGCGGATCGTTCATCGGTAGTAGATAAAGTCAAAAATTTTGTGAAACAGTACAATGAACTAGTTGATAAATTTTCCGAAGCAACCACGGCTAAGAAGAATCGCGCCTATCAACCGTTGACTAGCGAGGAAAAAGAGGCCATGACGGATTCCCAGATTACATTATGGGAGAAAAAGGCCCGTGAAGGGGATCTATATAACGACGGTTTACTCAAAGATACATTAGCTTCTATGCGATCTGCTCTTAACATACCTTTAGAAGGAATTACTGATCCACCGGATCCCAAGAGTCAATTAAGACTCCTTTCACAAATTGGTATTAATGTGATAAATGATTTCCGTGAGAATGGTAAGCTTGAGATTGATGAGAAGAAACTTCAAGAGGCGATTAATACTAGATTTGATGAAGTTAAGGTATTGTTTACTAAGTCTTCTGATACGCCCAATGATACCCCTGAAAATATGAAAAAACGAAAAAGTGAATTAGGTTTTGCTGATCGTTTGTATGAGACTATAGGTGCACAGCTCACTAAATTTACTAAGAAGATTGGTTCAGGATCTATCGAAGCATTAGATGAGAGTGTGCTAGGAAAACAGCTAAAAGATTTTAGTAAAAGGGAAACAGACCTAGAGCGCAAATTATTAGATATTGAAAATCGATACTATAAGAAATTTGGTGCTATGGAGAAGGCGCTTCAAAAATTAAACAGTCAGGGTTCGTGGATTTCATCGCAGCTGCGGTAAATGATTGTTTACAAACTACAACTGATGAGAGAGGTTAACAAATGCAAAACGCTAAACAACAGCAATATTTGAAGGTTCGTGTTGAGACGGCAAGCCCGGGAGAATTGACTTTGCTGTTATATCAGGAAATGGTCAAATTATTGCTTCAAGCGAAGCAGTTGTATTCTCAAAGTCAGTACGAAGATATGAACCAGTCCTTGTATAAGGTTAAGACTATACTTGGGGAATTAATTGTAACCTTAGATATGAAGTATGATATATCTAAAAATTTAAGTAATTTGTATATGTTTTATAATCAATATATTGCTGAATTTATTATCAAAAAAGATGAGAATATGTTAAATGAGGTTCTTGATTTCGCTAGAGGAATGGTTGATACATGGAAGCAGGCTCTGCTTTCACTAAAAACCAGCGGGAGCCAAATTAATGCTTAGTACTCGACAGATACTTGATGAAATTTCAGCAAACTATACATGCATACTTAAATCACCACGCTTTGAAGTTTATGAAAAATATTCTGAAGTGATTAATAAATTATATGCTTCGCTAGAACAAAGGAGCGTCACGGACGAAGATAAGTTGAAGTTGAAAGAAATTAAAAATATGCATGATGAAATTACGCAAGCCTTAGAATTAGAAAAGAAAACTCTCGAAAAACAAATTGTGGCGATAGAAAAAAAGAAAAACGCTTCAAATGTTTATATTAAACAAGCATCTTACATCAATGATGCTTTTTTTGTGGATATTAAAAACTAAATCCGAGGGGGTTGCCCTATGAAAAAAACGATGGTAAGAACCATCAATTTATTTTTGTCTTTACTCTTAGTGTTTGCTATTTTGCCTGCTTATAGTGCAATGGCAAGTGCTGATGAGATTGTTAGAGTAACGAAAACACTTAACCCGACTCAAATTTTAGAGGGGGGAGAATCGACTGTTACTCTTAATATACAAGGATCAGACAGCGTTAACGTTGTTAAGCCCAATGATATCATATTGATTATTGATAGATCCGGTAGTATGGATCCTAAGAATAATAATGGCGAAGATAAAATGACAAACGCCAAAAATTCGGCTACTGGATTTATAGATTTATTGGATTTTACTAAACATCGCGTGGGTGTTGTAGACTTTGCGAGTGATGTGAAATTTAAAGATCTATCCTCTAACCCGGCAGATGTTAAAAGTTATATTAGTGGGATCAAGGCATCTGGCGGTACTAATACAAAGCTGGCAATTGAAAAGGCTCGTGAATTATTACGTGGGCATAGAACCGAGGCACAACCGGTCATTTTATTACTTACAGACGGAGAAGCTACTGAACCGGCCCCAGTTGACAATGCACGAAAACTAGCTCTAGAACAAGCAAATGGGGCAAAAAGTGAAGGAATTGTTTTTTATACGATTGCCTTATTAAAACAGAACGAGAATCCCAATACCAGTGCGCCGAATTTGCTAATGAAAGACATGGCGACTACGGCTCAACATCATCACTTCGTACTCGGCTCAGTAGGATTAGCTGAGATTTATCGGGCTATTGTTGAAGAAATAGGGATGGCTAGTGCCTACGATGTTACCGTTAAGGATTCAGTTGCTCCTGAATTCGAAATTGTTCCCGGATCCTATAAAGACAATATTCCACAACCAACTGTGGTTGGAAATACGTTAACATGGACTTTTAACGAATTGAAAAAGGAAACGCTCACCTTTAATTACAAGATCAGACATAAGACTGGAGAGAGAGTTGGACATCTATCCGTCGGAAGTGCAGATATTGATGTTACTTTCAAAGACTATTTGGGCACTCCTCATCAAACTAAAGTACCCAATCCTTCAATAGACGTGATGTATCCAGCACCACAGATCACTTCTCTAGTAGAAGATAAAGGTCTGGTTCAAGGTGGAGAAACAGTAACCATACATGGAGCGAATTTTAGGGCTAATCCCAAGGTAACCTTCGGAAATACTGCAGTAAGTTCGGTGCAATTTATTGACTCTACTAAGTTAATTGTGATTGCTCCTCCAGGACCACAGGGTATTGCGGAAGTTAAGGTGACTAACACAGATGGCCAGTTTGCCAATTATTCCTATAATTACTATGCGAATCCTGAGATTATTTCAATAGTCCCTAAGCAAGGTAAGCTTTCTGGCGGCAATGAAGTTGTGATTACCGGTAAATACTTCATGAATGGGGCTACTGTTAAATTTGGTGAGCACGATGCAACTGTTAAAGCTGCAACTTATGAACAAATTAAAGTGACGGCTCCAGCTGGAACTGCAGCAGGGTTTGTTGACGTTACAATTATTAATCCAGATGGGACAAGCGTAACCAGCACGAATGCCTATGAGTATCTTGAAGCACCCGTAGTGCTTGGTATCCAACCTGCTGTAGGGCTAACAACCGGTGGAGATACCGTGACAATTACAGGGGAACATTTTAAATCAGGAGCTATCGTTAAATTTAATCAAAGTGTGGTACCGACTGAATTTGTGTCGGCAACTGAGCTGAGGATCACTACGCCTTCTTGGGCTAAAGCAGAGAGCGTTGATGTAGTGGTTATTAATACAGATAAGCAGGAAGCAGTCCTTGGTAAAGGCTATACCTATAATTACCCTGCACCAGTAATAACAAGCGTTACTCCTAATGCAGGTCCTGCTGCGGGAGGAGACTTTGTAAATATTACAGGGGAAAATTTCTTTGCCGATTCCAAAGTGCTATTTAAAGATAAAGTTGTTTCCTATACTTTTATAGACAAGCAGCATTTAAGAGTCAGGGCCCCACAATGGACGCAAGAAGAGAAAGTAGATATTACTGTTAAGAATCCAGATGGCCAATCGGCTACGGCTAAAGAAGCTTATTCTTATACCCTCCCTGAAGTATTTGAATTGCTTTCTGTTGTACCTAATAGCGGATTGCTCGCAGGAGGAAATACAATAAGCATCCAAGGTAAGAATTTTGATAATAACCTATCTGTTTATCTGGACGGTGCGAAAGTTACCTTTACTTTGATTTCATCAGAGAAAATTAATATCATTGCACCAAAAAGACTGGTAACAGGTAAAGTCGATGTCAAAATTGTGGATATGTATAAACGTGAGGCTACGTTAAAAGAAGCGTATGAATACCTTGCACCACCACCACCACCCGCGCCTGTTGTCACAAGTGTAGATCCAGCAGAGGTGGTAAGAACGAGCGGCGAGTTTATGCTTATAAACGGAGACAATTTTCAAGATGGAGCTGTTCTTTGGCTAAATGACAGAAAAATAACATCTATTTCCTTCGTCAATTCCAAACAATTACGTCTTAGAGCGCCTAGTTGGGATAAAGAAGAGTTTGTCGATGTTAAGGTAGTAAATCCGGATAATCAGTCGGGTACTTTGGCGGCAGGTCTTCATTTCATAAATCCGCCTGCTGACCCAGCTCCGGTTATTTCTTCGTTATCTCCAGATACAGGAGAAATGCCAGGCGGGTACTTCGTTACAATTAATGGGCAGTCTTTTAAGAATGGTGCAAAAGTGTTTTTTGGAAATAAAGAAGTTTCTGTTAGTTTCCTAGGTGCCACTCAATTGCGTGTCAGAGCTCCGCAATGGGAAGTGGAGGCCACTATTAATCTTAAAGTTATGAATCCGGACGGACAAGAAGTCAGCAGCCCATTTACTTATATTCGCCCGGCCTTAGGACCTGCTCCTGAAATTACTAGTGTAACACCAGAGCAAGTTTTAATAACTGGCGGTACTTTTGTAACAATCAACGGAGAACACTTTGCAGCTCAGTCAGTCGTTAAAGTCGGTAATCAGCAAGTTGTGACAACGTTTGTCTCAGATAAGCAACTTCGAATCCGAGTTCCTGTGTGGCCCAGAGCAGAAAGAGTCGACATCACAGTAACGAATGTTGATGGACAAATTGCAACGCGTACAGGCGGTCTGGAATATATTCTTCCACCACCACCTGTAATTTCGAGTTTAACACCGAATCATATGGTAATCGACGCAAATGAATTTGTTGTAATTGACGGTGCAAACTTCCAAACGGGTTCTAAGGTTTTCTTTGGTGATAAGGAAGTGCTAGCCACTTTTATAAGTGACAAACAACTTAGAATGAGGGCGCCAGTTTGGAGTAAAGCTGAGACTGTTTCGATCAAGGTAGTTAATCCTGATGGACAAGCGACATTATTACAGGCTGGGTTTACTTTTGATCCTAAACCGATGAAACCAGCACCTACTATAACCACGATTAGCCCTAATAGCGGGCCAAAATCAGGTGGCGATTTCACTTATATTAACGGAAGTAATTTTGTCAGCGGCGCTAAGGTTTCTTTCAACAATGGAGCTCCATTTGATGTTACTTTTTTAAGTGCTAATCAAATCCGATTCAGGGCTCCTTCTTCTGCCAAACTAGGGCCCGTAGACGTTAAAGTAATCAATCCCGATGGCCAGACAGTTACGCTTACTGGTGGGTACACGTATCAGTAAGCCAAAACAGGTGCCTATGCCTTATAGGCACCTGTTTTTTATTAGATCACAGGGGGAATCAACCTTGAGTCAGCCTATATCCGCTTGCATAATGACTAAAAATGAACAAGATAACATTGGTGCCTGTATTGATTCGGTTAAACCTTATGTGAAAGAAATAATAATAGTTGATACTGGCTCTGAAGATGACACAGTAAAAATAGCCATTAGTAAAAATGTTCGAGTACATCAGATGGAATGGAAGAATGATTTTTCAATAGTACGAAATGAAATGATTAAAATTGCTACACAGCCTATTATTTTGATGATAGATGCAGATGAACGGGTTTTACCCAATCAAGAAGAGAGTTTTAGGGATACGTGTAATCTGCTATTTGATGATCATGATAAAATTGGCAGGGTAACTATTTTAAATGAACAAGAAAATAAGGAAACGTTAAAATCAAGTATCTCTAGAATTTTTAAAAATTCTAGCAGCTTTTCCTACGCGGGTGCTATTCATGAGCAAATACAAAGTGAAAGCTCCAATACAACCTATTTTCAATCGGGTATTACTTTAGAACACAAGGGATATCTCAACTCAAGCTTAATAGCAAAAGACAAATATGAACGAAATCTATCTTTGTTGTTTAACGAATTGAAAAATGCCAGAAATGGTTCATATATTAATTTTCAAATTGGCCGAACTTATTATGTAATGGGGGAAAATAAAAAAGCTATTGATTATTTAAAAGAAGTCTATCATGAAGAGCTATTAAATCAGCCCTATTACAGCACAGTTATTCAAATTTATGGATGGGCATTATTAAAAGAAAAAAATTATTCGGAGTTATTTAATTTATTACAAAGAGGAATAGAACTTTATCCGGATTATACGGATTTGTATTACTTATTTGGATGTACACTTATTGAAATGAAATCAGCGGAATATGTGTATTTGATTCCAGAGACCTTTCAGACGTGTATTGAACTGGGCGAACCTGATTCAAATAAATATGAAACTGTAGAGGGGGTAGGTTCCTTTAAAGCTCGTTACAATTTGGGCTTATATTATGAGTTAACCCATCAGATAGATAAAGCTGTAGTTGAATATCGTCTTAGTGCATCAGAAAATTTCAAATTAGCTACTGCTCGCCTTGAGAAAATAATTCTAGCTTAAAATGGTTATTCGTGGAGGTAATGAAGATGAAGCAACTAGCATTAATGCCAGAATACATGAAAAAATTTAAATGTATTGGTGGGGAATGTGAAGATACTTGTTGCGCAGGTTGGACAGTATCATTGGATAAGAAAACATTTAAGAGCTATCAAAAAATAAATGATCCCACACTGAGAAACAAAATAAAAGATGGAACGAAAAGAATTAAAAGTAAAGATAATTCAGACCCAGAGCAGTACTACGCAAGGTTTATTCTAAAAGATGATTTGTCCTGCCCCATGCTTACAGTTGATAAGTGGTGTATGATCCAAAAAGAAATAGGAGAGCAAGCCTTATCCAAAACATGTACGACCTATCCCCGAAACTTGAACAAACTGGATGGGACTTATGAACTATCGGGAAGAGTATCTTGTCCTGAAATTGCTAGATTAGTATTGTTTGAAACTAAAGGAATTGAGTTTGAGGAAATTGAGATTGAAATAGAACAGCAGTGGACACTTTTAAAAAGGAATAGCTCAGAAAGAGGATTGGCACAATATTTTTGGCCGATAAGAATGCTATCTATTGAAATAGTTCAAAATCGTCAAATATCACTAGGTGACAGAATGGTGTTATTGGGGTTATTTATAAACGCCTTACAGAAAGATATTGATGAAAATAAAGGGCACACTATTCCAAATGTAATTAATTCGTATAAGGAAAAATTGCTAGATACAGACTATTTGGGGTCTATCGAGAAAATCCAAGTTAATTTAGAATTACAGCTGCAGGTATTATTTGAATTAATTAAGTCACGGATAGAAATGGGCATTTCGAGTGAAAGATATCAATTAACATTTAATGAAATGATGGAAGGCTTGAAAATAAATCAAGAAAAATACACACTAAACTCCTTTAAATTTAATTATGAAGAAAATTTTAAAAACTTTTATTCTCCATATATGAATACCAAGGAATATATTATGGAGAACTATATAGTTAACTATCTATTTAATATATTATTCCCTGTGTTATCTGAGGAAAATGACTCTCTGTTCCTTGGCTATGCAATCATTTCGACTATTTATGCTATGCTTAAAGTTCATCTTGTCGGGGTTTCCGGTAAATATCAAGGTCTAAATGATGATGTTGTTTTAAGAACTATTCAATCTTTTGCTAAGATTATTGAACATAATGCCACTTACATTACTTCAATAATAGAAGAGTTAAAAAGAAACAATTATTATTCCTTAGCTCATATTTCATTAATGGTTAAAGATTAAGATTTCTTAAGTTAGAGGGTAGAGGAATGATTAAACAACTTCGCGCTAATGAATATCAAAATAGGATAAGAAATCTGAAATATGCTGTACCGGAGATTTTGAGAGAAAAAGAACAAACCCCAAGCGAAAATATTCATATTGTTTATGTGATGGCTCATGTTAGCGTGTGCGGCGGTACCAAGATTATTTTTGAACATGCAAATAACTTAAAAAGATGGGGAGCCCGGGTTACAATCGTTTCTCACTTTGTAAAACCGGATTGGTTCCCAATTGAAGCCGAATATTTAAAAGTTCCATTCGGGATTGATGCTGCTCAAGGAATCCCTGATTGCGATGTTATTGTATCTACCTATTGGGATCATATTCAAGCCTGTATAGATACAGGAATAGCACCCGTAGTCTATTTTGAACAGGGGGATTTTCACTTATTTGATCATACACAAATCGATGAAGATACGCTGGAGACTATACGAAAGCTATTTAAGCTTCCAACGTATATAACAACCGTTTCTGAAAGGAGCGCCGATTATATTAAGAACGTATATTCTCGGGCCTCCGTTGTTTTTCACAACGCTTTGGATGATGAAATCTTCACTTTACAAGGAAATAGCTATAAAACGAATACTCCGTATTTGTTAATGATGGGGGGGGAGGAGCAGGAATTCAAGGGAATCAATGATATCATCAAAGCCTATAGTACATTAAAGGATGCTGGTTATGAATTAGATCTAATATGGATAACGCCCTATGAACCGGCAAGAAATTATCCGGAAATCACCAGGATTTTCGTGAGTCCTTCTCAAACTCAAATTGCTGAGCTTTATAGGGGAGCATTCATTTATGTGTCCGGATCTCATTATGAGTCTTTCTCTTTACCAGGTTTGGAGGCAATGGCCTGTGGTTGTCCTCTTGTAACTACTGAGAATGTGGGGGTTAAGGAGTACGCAATTGATAGTGTGAATTCATTATTTTCGAGAATTGGGGATTCAGATGATCAAGCGCAGAAAATTAAGAGCCTTATAGACAATCCTGACTTGTATCAGCAGTTAAAGTTAAATGGTTTGGAGACCGCGGGTAATTTCAGGTGGAATAGAATAATTCCAGAACTTTTATTGTTCTATAAGGATATAGCTAAACTAGAGCAGCGCCCAAATAATGACTTTGATGACTGGGACGTTTCATTTAGAGAAGAGCATTTTTCAGGTAGAGATGACTGGGAGAAATTTCGAAAGCTACTTTTAAATTCAACTGCAAGTGAAATATTAGTTCCAGTTCTGTATCCTCTGATTGAAGGACACGAAATTGCGAGGTGGGAAATAGCTGCTAAGCGTCTAAATCATGAGAATAATGATGATTCTGGTTTGAAGCAAATGAAATGCTATACCAAGGTGAAGGGAGGAGATGTTCAACATCTTCCGTATTACCAAGCTTATATTTATTTTCTAGAAGAGCAATATGAGGCAGCTTTAAATCAGTTTATTCAATTCTATCAGGAAACTGATTCTATTAGCACACAAAGCGTTTATGTCAAATGGATTGTTCTATGCTTGATTGAACTTCAAAGAGATCCGCAAGCATTAGATATTCTTAATGATATGTTTAAAAGAAGTATCGACAATAGCGATCTTTTGTATATGTATTATTTACTTAATGTGATGAGCGGAAAATCTAAAGAGGATTTAACTCAGATCCTAACAGCTATTTCTTTATTAGACGATGCTGTTGCATATCCTGAATTTTTCACTAATATAGAGCATCTGATTTTTGAAAGAAACAATATATAGGTAGATAATAATATTATTTTGGGAGCGATCATGAGATGCATGGAACATACATTGGAAATAATAGAATGATGGTTAAACTGGCTTACAATGCTGTAATAACTATTCCGTCTAATGACTTAAGCCTTATGCCTACACTAGTTACCACCGGAATGTTTGAAGTCCCGTTAACGAAATATTTTCTTACCCAGTTAAAACCCGGGTATACGGTCGTGGATGTGGGAGCAAACATAGGCTATTTTACGGTACTGGCCGCCAAAGTAGTCGGAAATACGGGGAAGGTTATCGGATACGAAGCCGATCCCAACACGGCCGCTGTTTTGAAGGACAATTTGGCAATGAACTGGCTTACAGAGAACGTGACCGTTATAAACAAAGCAGTTTATTCGGATAATAAGACGCTGCAATTTCGGAGCTCGGAAAGATTTCATGGGTATTCTTCGTGGAAGGAGAAGCCTAAAGACGACAATTTAATCGATCACTATACGATCCGGGACGTCGAAGCTGTCTCCTTAGATAACGAGTTGCAAGAACTGGATACGATTGATCTGGTTAAGATCGATATCGAGGGTGGAGAGTATCATGCTTTTCTGGGGATGAAAAAATTGATACAAGACCGGAAGATTAAGAAAATCACATTCGAATGGAATAAAGCGATGCTTGGAGCGGATGAAGGTCCTTTCCTTGATCTGATCAACGATCTAATTACAAATCGGGGAGCACGTCTCACGCTGCTGGACAAAGAAGGCGAAGTTGTGGAAACAACGTTAAAGGATCTGGCAGCCTTCGAATTCTATCCATTTGTTTTGTTAGAATTCCAAAACTAACACAAATCTCTCCCTGTGGACAATGTGCATAACTTTGTTGATAACTCTGTGAATAAGTGCTTAAATCCCGCTTTCGACAAGGGATCTAGGGCTTAAAGCCTATGCTGTCGAAAATGTGAATACCTAAATTTTCAAAATATTTAGGATTATCTTGTCATCAGATTGACACAATTATTTCCGTGGTGATATATTCAAAAGGTAAGCAAAGGCTTACATTTATTTGAAGACGAAGGGAATGTGTCCGATGCAAGGTAAAGTAAAATGGTTCAATGCGGAAAAAGGCTACGGTTTCATCGAGCGCGAGGACGGCGGAGACGTATTCGTACATTTCTCTGCAATCCAAACGGACGGTTTCAAAACACTAGAAGAAGGTCAGGCTGTCGAGTTTGACATCGTGGAAGGCGCTCGCGGACCACAAGCAGCTAACGTAAACAAGCTGTAATTATTCGGCCGTTTGGCCGGTTCATAAAACATGGTAAAGATGTTTGAACCAGCACCCTGGATTGCGATCCGGGGTGTTTTTTTGCATGCGCTCGGAGTTCACAGTTTAGCCGCAGAACGGACACAAAACGTATATTAAGATTTTTTGAATATTCAAAATAGTTGGTGTATAATAGAGACAGAAGGGAGGAGTTTTATATGAAATTCACCGTTCGAGGAGATCATCTCGAGATAACAGCTGCCCTCAGGGAGTATGTGGAGAAAAAGCTGAGCAGACTGGAGAAGTACTTTGAAGCCCCCCTCAACTCGGAAGGATTTGTGACACTTAGCGTAGTCAAAAACATCCACACGGTGGAAGTGACGATTCCGCTCCAGGGCGTCCTGCTCCGTGCCGAGAATAAAGATCAAGACATGTATGCGGCTATTGACCTGGTGGTCGACAAGCTGGAACGTCAAGTCCGCAAACACAAAACGAAAATGAATCGTAAAATCCGCCTGGAAGGCAACAAACGCGAGTTGAGCAAGCTGGAAAGCCAGGTTCTCACCATGGATGAGGAAGAGGAGGATTACGAGCTGGTCCGGACGAAGCGGTTTACGCTGAAACCGATGGATATCGACGAAGCGATTCTGCAGATGAACATGGTTGGTCATGATTTCTTCGTTTTTTCCAACATGGATACGGAGCAAGTGAACGTGGTCTATAAAAGGGACGATGGCAGATACGGTCTGATCGAACCGGCTATTTGACCCCAACCCGTCTTACTGATTGCGCAAGTGCCAGACGAACTTCTAACTGAAAATAGGAAACCAAAGCTTGATCCGACAGGGTCAGGCTTTTTAATTGTTTATAGCTTATCCGGCACAAAAAATCGGGTGAAAACAGCTGACGTTTGACGTGGAAGCCGCCGTTACGTTATCTTCTCTTTAATAGTAGAAAGAAGCTCGCAGATCTTGCGCTCGTTTACGAATAATAAAACAATTCTAAAGGCTCTCGTCTGTTCAACAGTCGACCGGTAAAATTTCGCCAACTTTGGAAACGGAAAATCGGCTTTTCAGCGGCTTTGCCGACAACAACTGCAACAAAGCGCGAGCTTTTACGTATGTAAAGGAGTAGGTTTGCTACAGAGAAGCACATCTGATAAACTGAAATGTTCCCGCTCTGAAGCCTTGTTTTGTTGCGGCTTGACGAGCAAACTGATACAATTTAAGGATACTGAGTGTAAGGGAAAGGGGTTCACCGATGCTAGGACTGGTCAAAAAAATGTTTGGTGATTCCAACGAACGTGAAATCAAGCGATATTGGAAAGCAGTCGATGCTATAAATGGGCTCGAGCCGGAAATTTCCGCTCTGTCCGACGAACAATTAAAAGGCAAAACCGTCGAGTTCCGCGAGCGTCTGGAAAAGGGCGAAGACCTGGACGACCTGCTGCCGGAAGCATTTGCCGTTGTACGTGAAGCTTCCAAACGGGTGCTGGGCAAACGTCACTATGACGTGCAGTTAATCGGCGGCATGGTTCTGCACGAAGGCAAAATCGCCGAGATGAGAACCGGTGAAGGTAAAACCCTCGTCGGTACGCTTCCCGTCTATCTGAATGCGCTGGCGGGCAAAGGCGTGCACGTGGTTACCGTCAACGACTATCTGGCGCAGCGTGACAGCGGCGAAATGGGCCAAATTTACGATTTCCTGGGGATGACCGTCGGGGTCAATCTTCATGATCTTTCGCATGAGCAGAAGCAGGGTGCCTATGCTTGCGACGTAACCTACGGTACGAACAATGAATACGGATTCGACTATTTGCGCGATAATATGGTGCTTTACAAAGAGCAGATGGTTCAGCGTCCGCTTTATTTTGCCGTTATCGACGAAGTGGATTCCATTCTGGTCGATGAAGCGAGAACACCGCTGATCATTTCGGGACAAGCTGCCAAATCTACGGATTTGTACTATGCGGCGGACCGTTTTGTGAGCAAGCTGGAAGCGGAGAAGGATTACACCGTCGATATCAAAGTGCGTTCCGTATCTTTGACGGAGCAGGGCGTGGAGAAAGCGGAGAAAGCGTTCGGGATCGAGAACCTGTTCGACCATCAGAACGTGACCCTCAACCACCACGTTACCCAGGCTTTGAAAGCACGCGTCATTATGCGCCGCGACGTGGATTACGTCGTTCAGGACGATGAAGTTCTGATCGTTGACGAATTTACGGGCCGTCTGATGACCGGCCGCCGTTACAGCGAAGGCCTGCACCAGGCGATCGAAGCGAAAGAGCAGCTCCAGGTGCAGAACGAGAGCATGACGCTGGCGACGATCACGTTCCAGAACTATTTCCGTATGTATCGCAAGCTGGCCGGTATGACCGGTACGGCGAAGACGGAGGAAGAAGAGTTCAAGAAGATTTACGGTCTGGACGTTATTATTGTACCGACTAACCGTCCGATGATCCGTAAAGATATGCCTGACGTTGTCTATAAGACAGAGATGGGCAAATTCAAAGCGGTCGTGGAAGAAATCGTCGAGCGCTATAAAAATAAGCAGCCGGTACTGGTAGGTACTGTTTCCATCGAGAATTCCGAGCTGCTATCCGAAATGCTGAAGAAAAAAGGCGTTCAGCACAAGGTGCTTAACGCGAAGTACCACGCCGAAGAGGCGGAAATCGTATCCCGCGCGGGACAAGCCGGCGCGGTAACGATCGCAACGAACATGGCGGGCCGAGGTACCGATATTATGCTGGGCGACCAAGTCCACGAAATCGGCGGACTGCATATTATCGGTACGGAGCGCCATGAGAGCCGCCGGATCGATAACCAGCTCCGCGGTCGCGCGGGTCGTCAGGGCGACCCGGGTTCCTCCCAGTTCTATCTGTCGCTTGGCGATGAACTCATGAAGCGCTTCGGCGCCGAGAACATCATGGCTATGATGGACCGCCTTGGCATGGAAGAGGATCAGCCGATCGAAAGCAAGCTTATCACGCGTGCGATCGAGTCCGCTCAGAAGCGTGTAGAGGGCAACAACTTCGACATGCGTAAAGTCGTCCTCCAATATGACGACGTTATGAACCAGCAGCGTGAAATTATTTATAAACAGCGCCGTGAGGTGCTCGAGTCCGAGAATATCCGTGAGATCGTGGAAACGATGCTTCGTTCCAGCATTGAGCGTATCGTGAACGCCCACTGCAGCGAATCTCAAATTCCGGAAGAGTGGGACCTTCAGGCGGTTGTCGATTACGTGAATAACAACTTCCTTTCCGAAGATGCGCTGAACAGCAAAGATATCTGGGGTAAAGAGATCGACGAAATCATTGAATTTATTGATGAGAAAGTCAAAGAAAAATACAACGAGCGCGAAGAACAGATCGGCGCTGAATTTATGCGCGAATTTGAGAAAGTCGTCGTACTGCGTGCGGTCGATTCCAAATGGATGGATCACATCGACGCGATGGATCAACTGCGCCAAGGGATTCACCTTCGTGCATACGGCGGCACGGACCCGCTTCGTGAGTATCAATTCGAAGGCTTCGAAATGTTCCACGAAATGGTCGATAGCATCCAGGAAGAAGTGGCCACTTATATCATGAAGGCCCATGTCGAAAGCAATCTGGAGCGTCAAGCCGTGGCCGAAGGCCAAGCCGTGGATCCTAAAGTGGAATCCGCAGGCAAACAGCCGATCGTAAAAGAAGAGCAAATCGGCCGCAACGATCCTTGCCCTTGCGGAAGCGGCAAGAAATATAAGCAGTGCCACGGAGCGTAATTCGCATCCGTCCGGGACTTTATAAGCTGTATCTTATGCAAGGTTATGCATTTTTCATGCATAACCTTGCATATTCGCTTATATCCTGGCACAGGCCCGGTTATGATAAGCTTAGAGCAGCCGGGACCGGCGAATTTTTTACTACCATGTGTTAGAACTAACTGCTAGAACAAATATGAGGACTCCGAGGTGTTGGTATGCTGGAACCGGAAGTAAAACAGGACCTGCGCGAAATTGCGAAGCGACTAACGGAATTAAGGGGGTCTCTTTGACTTAGATCATAAGCTCGAAGAGATCGGAGATTATGAAGTGAAAATGGCGGCGCCGGATTTCTGGGACGATAACGAAAAGGCCCAGAAAATCATCGGCGAACTCAACGCCATCAAGAGCGTTGTGGATCAGTTCCAGGCGCTGAATAACGAATATGAAGACCTGGACGTTATGGCGCAGCTGGCTGACGAGGAGAACGATGAGGACATGGCGGCCGAACTGGCCGACGGCTTGAAAGGCGTTCTCCGCAAGCTGGAAGACTTCCAGCTGCAGCTGCTGCTCAATCAGCCGTACGACCGGCTGAATGCCATTCTCGAGCTGCATCCGGGCGCGGGCGGGACGGAGTCCCAGGACTGGGCGGAGATGCTGCTGCGGATGTACCGGCGATGGGCCGAGAAACGGGACTTCAAGGTCGAGGTGCTCGATTATCTTCCCGGAGACGAGGCCGGCGTGAAGAGCGTTACGCTCCTCATTAAGGGCTACAACGCCTACGGGTACCTTAAAGCGGAGAAGGGCGTACACCGCCTCGTGCGCATCTCGCCATTCGACGCCTCGGGCCGCCGCCACACGTCTTTCGTGTCGTGCGACGTAGTCCCGGAGATCGAAGACGACGTGGAGGTCGATATCCGCACGGAGGATCTGAAGATCGACACGTACCGCGCGAGCGGAGCGGGCGGCCAGCACATCAACACGACGGATTCGGCCGTGCGGATTACGCACTTGCCGACAGGAGTCGTGGTGACGTGCCAGACGGAACGTTCCCAGATCAAGAACCGGGAACGGGCCATGAAGCACTTGAGATCGAAGCTCTACGAGAAGAAGATCGAGGAGCAGGAGAAGCATCTCGCGGAAATCCGCGGAGAGCAGTCCGACATTGCGTGGGGCAGCCAGATCCGTTCCTACGTCTTCCATCCATACAGCATGGTCAAGGATCACCGGACTACGGAAGAGACAGGCAATGTGGGAGCGGTGATGGACGGCGATCTCGATCCTTTCATCGATGCATATCTGCGCCTGCAGATCCAGAAGAAAGAAGAATAAGAAGCGTGCGGGGAAGGAGGCCAAGTGCCTGCGGCCCCGCATTTTTTGTGTGCCGGGGAAGGATGACCGAGGAGGATTCAAGCGCTCAGCCAATTCCGCAGCCAGAGAGGTAAGAACAGGCCAGGCTGTGCATCCTCGGATTGCGTGAACACCGCATGGAGCCCGCCCATGCTGACTACCCGCGCCGATGCGCGAACTTCCGACGCGCCGGTAAGGCGACGCGTGGTGATTGTTTGGGCGACCACCGTCATACGCTGCTACACGGCGGGCTGGGAGCTGCCCAAGCGTTGTGGTTAATCACAAACTGGTCACAGCTGAAAAACCGGAGTGGCACGCCATTGAAAAAGCGAAATCTCTTCAAATCAGAAGGATACTGGACGAGTGGTGCGAACCAGTCCTATACAAGGTTCTGGGTATGCAACGCTTCCGAATTATTTTGACCTACGGTTAATTAGAGGTAGGCAAACTCTTCTTTTGATGCCATAATAATTCCAGTACCTTACTCATACAACAATAGACCTTCATCAGGCAAAACTAGAGATAACCGGCGCAAACGGCCGGTAAAAGATAGGAGGAACGCCCCATGGCTATGGCCAAAGGCAAACGGAGAAAAGCCCGTCTTGTCCTGAACAGTCCGCAGCAGAAAGTGTACGAATATGCGATGCTGTTGATCGGCTGTTTGATTATTTCCATCAGTTTTAACGTCTTTCTCAATCCCAATCAGGTTGCTTCAGGAGGGGTATCGGGCCTGTCGACCATTATCCAGCAAACTTTGGGCTGGCAGCCCGCTTTAACGCAGTGGGGCTTGAATATTCCGTTATTTCTCCTCGGCTTGTGGCTTCTGGACCGCTCATACAGTCTTAAGGCAGTCGTAGGTTCGATCGTCCTGCCGCTCTGCGTCATGCTGACCAGCCATCTGCCCACTCTGACTCATAACATTCTGCTTGCAACGATCTACGGCGGCATGGTGCTGGGACTCGGTATCGGGATCGTGTTCCGCGGCCGCGGTTCAACGGGAGGCTTCAGCATTTCCTCGCAAATTTTACATAAGTATTCCGGCTTGAGCCTGGGTGTATCGGTTGCCGTTTTTGACGGAATGGTCATTTTGCTGGCCGGTCTTTTTTTCGGTCCTGAAAAAGCTCTTTACGCGCTGATCGGTCTCTTTGTGACCACGAAAACCATTGACATCGTGCAAGTCGGGCTCAACACGTCAAAGGTGGCTTACATCATTTCGAATGATCCGGAGAAACTTCGCGAAGCGATTCTTCATGATCTGGACCGTGGTCTGACCCAGTTAACCGGAGCCGGCGGATACACGGGTGATGCGCGGCTTGTGCTTATGGTTGTCGTCAGTCAAAGCGAAGTCAGCAAGCTCAAAGCGCTGGTACAGTCAATCGACCCTCAAGCGTTTATCATTTTAAGCAATGCGAACGAGGTGCTGGGGGAAGGTTTCAAACGCGCGGTATAACTTTGCATATATACAAAACATTCTGCATAAAAGATAAAAGACTTGGAGACTGATGCTCTCCAATATCACTCAACTTCGAACATGTATCCTGTAACAGAAAACAGCTGTCTATATAGACAGCTGTTTTCTTGCGCGTGATTTTATACTGTGGAAGAGAGGCTCCTAGGCAGGCAAAAAAGTCGTTGAATTATTATACCTATGTCTGTATAATAATACATATCATTTTTAGGACGTTTGGGGGAAAAAGCAATGACGGAACACGTGAGAGCGGCAATTGTAGGTTCAACCGGTTACGGAGGAGTGGAGCTGATCAGGCTGCTGCTCGGACATCCTGCTGTAACGATCACTTCGGTAATTTCGTCTTCGAGTGCAGGAACGCCTATTTCGGACGGATTTCCTCATTTGAACAGCATTATACACGATTCACTGGATGCTGTGGACGTATCGCTTATCGCGTCCAAAGCGGATGTCGTTTTTCTGGCGACACCGGCGGGTGTGGCTGCCAAGCTGGCGCCTCAAATGCTGGAGGCCGGTCTCAAAGTGATCGATCTGTCCGGAGATTTCCGGCTGAAAACCCCGGAGATCTACACCCAGTGGTACAAGCGCGAGGGCGCGTCCCAGGAAGATCTGGATAAGGCGGTTTTCGGTTTGTGCGAAATTTACGGAGAGCAGGTGCCGGGAAAAGAGTTTATTTCCAACCCGGGCTGTTACCCGACGGCTACACTTCTTGGTCTAGTTCCGGCTGTGAAAGCGGGATGGATCGATCCGTCCACGATCATTGTGGATGCCAAATCCGGCATTTCCGGCGCGGGCAGAGGACTGGGTCTCGGCGTTCATTACGCGGAAGCCAACGAGAACCTCTCTGCTTACAAACTTAACCGCCATCAGCATATTCCCGAAATCGAGCAGGTGCTGAGCGATGCCGCGGGACGTGAAGTCATCATCACTTTCTCGACGCATCTTGTGCCGATGACGCGCGGAATTATGGCGACCTGTTATGCGCAGTTGAACGGAAAGCATGACACCCGCGAGTTTATTGAAATGTACCGTAATTTCTACGAAGGACGCCGTTTTGTGCGGATTCGCGAAGAAGGCAAGTGGCCGGCTACCAAAGAAGTTTGGGGCTCGAATTACTGCGATATCGGTTTTGCCGTAGATGAAAGGACGAACCGGGTCACCGTCGTTTCGGTTATCGACAACGTGATGAAAGGCGCGGCCGGGCAAGCCGTGCAGAACTTGAATCTGATGCTTGGCTGGGATGAAACGACGGGTCTTCAACTTACGCCGGTTTATCCGTAATAGTTCCGATCGTTTTAATGATAGTTTTAATTTAACAGATAGTAGATATCCCAGGGATAATGTACAAAAAGGACAGGTGAGCATCCATGACGCTGCTAGGCCGTTTTACCGTCGTGCCGGATGGCACGGTGACTACACCTCAAGGCTTCCGCGCTGGCGGCCTGCATTGCGGTTTAAAGAAAACCGAACGCAACGATCTCGGAGCGATCGTATGCGACGTCCCGGCGGCCGTTGCGGCTGTTTACACGCTTAACGCGTTCCAGGCCGCACCGCTTCGCGTGACGCAGGAAAGCATAGCCGCAGGCGGCAGGCTCCAGGCGATGCTCGTCAACAGCGGCAACGCCAACGCGTGCACGGGCGAGCAGGGACTCGCGGATGCGCGCGCTATGCGCGATGCCCTGGCACGCCGCCTCGGGATCGCCGAAGAGCTGGTCGGCGTCACCTCGACAGGCGTCATCGGCGAGCTGCTGCCGATGACGAAAGTGCTCGCCGGCATTGATGCGCTGCCGGAGAAGGTTCACGCCGCAGGCGGAGAGGACTTTTCCCAGGCGATTCTGACGACCGACCTGGTGAAGAAAGTCATCTGCGTGCGTGTTAACATCGGCGGGCGCGAGGTGCATATCGCCGGAGCGGCCAAAGGTTCGGGGATGATTCATCCGAACATGGCGACGATGCTCGGTTTTGTCACCACCGACGCGAACATCGAGGGCAAGCACCTGCAGCAGCTACTTGGCGAAGCGACCGACTCCACCTTCAACATGATTACGGTGGACGGCGACACCAGCACGAACGACATGGTCGTCGTGATGGCAAGCGGACTGGCCGGCGGGGAAGCGCTGCAGCCCGGCCAAGCGGACTGGGAAGACTTCGCGGCCGCATTCCGCTACGTGTCGGAGCATCTGGCGAAAGCGATCGCCAGAGACGGCGAAGGAGCGACGAAGCTGATCGAAGTCAACGTGCACGGGGCCGCTTCACAGGAGGCTGCACGCGCGATTGCCAAGACCGTCGTAGGCTCCAGTCTTGTGAAGACGGCGTGCTTCGGAGCGGATGCCAACTGGGGGCGGATCATTGCAGCCGTCGGACGCGCGGGCCAGCCGGTGAATACGGAGACGGTGGATGTAAGCCTTGGAGGCATCGCCGTACTTAAGCAGTCCAAACCGGTTGCGTTTGACGAGGACCGGGCGGAAGCTTACTTAAAGGGAGATATCGTGCAGATTGACGTGCACTTAAATATGAGTGAGAGCGGAGCGACTGCTTGGGGCTGCGATTTGACCTATGATTACGTCCGCATCAATGCGGCGTACCGGACTTAGGCCGCCAGGACCCGCTTAGGGAGACGAACGGAGGCAAGGGGAGACATGGAAAGTTTTGTGATGAAGTGCGGCGGGAGTACCCTGGCTGCACTGCCGGATTCTTTTTTCACGGATTTAAAGCAGCTTCAGGACCGCGGCATTGTCCCCGTCATCGTGCATGGCGGGGGGCCTGCCATTTCAGAGACGCTGAATCAGCTTAGTATCGCAAGTGAGTTCGTGGGCGGGCTCCGCAAAACAAGCGAGGCTGTCCTCGACGTCGTCGAAATGGTACTGGCCGGACGGATCAATAAAGAAATCGTCAGACGCATCCAGTTGTCCGGAGGCAAAGCCCTGGGATTGTCCGGAGTAGACGGACGCCTGATTACGGCCCGCCCGGTGGAAAACACCTCCGAAGTAGGACTCGTAGGCGACGTGACCGATGTGAACGCGGAGCTGATTCAAGGCGTAGTCGGGATGGGCTACATGCCCGTCATTGCACCGATCGGTCTCGGCGGCGACGGGAACCAGCGCTACAACATTAATGCCGATACGGCAGCGGGTGCGGTCGCATCCCGGATCGGGACGGACCGGCTCATCGTTGTAACCGATGTACCCGGTATTATGAAGGTGGAGGACGGGGTGAAGCGGGTTCTTCCGACCGTCACCATTGCGGATATCGAGGCGATGATCGAGAGCGGAGATATTTACGGGGGCATGATCCCTAAAGTACGGGCGGCGATCCAGTGCATCCAAGGGGACGTGCGGGAAGTCGTGATCGTGGACGGTTCCGTCCCCGGTATTCTCAGCAGCGTTCTGGACGGAGCGCAGGCCGGGACCCGGATTATCCGCTAGCGGCAACTATCTTTAACAATTAAATGATGGGAGTGAAGAACATGGTTCAGCAGGCAAGCAGTTTGTTTCCGACGTATGCCCGGTTTCCAATCACACTGGTAAAGGGAGAAGGCAGCCGATTGTGGGACGACCAAGGCAAGGAGTACATCGATTTGATGGCCGGTCTTGCCGTTACGAATTTAGGGCATGCTCCGGAAGTTGTTAAAGAGAAGCTTGTGGCGCAGCTTGATCAGCTTTGGCACGTGTCTAATCTGTTCCATATCCCGAATCAGGAAAAGCTGGCGAAGCTGCTGACCGATAACAGCTGTGCGGACGCCGTGTTCTTCTGCTCGACCGGTGCAGAAGCCAACGAGGCGGCTATCAAGCTTGCGCGCCGTTATTCGCAGAAAGTACTGGGCGAGAACCGTTACGAGATCATTACGTTCCATCAGTCGTTCCACGGCCGTACGCTGGCTACCCTGACCGCAACCGGACAAGAGAAGGTGCAGGAAGGCTTCCATCCCCTTCCCGAAGGGTTTGTCTACGCCGACTATAACGACCTTGCTTCCGTCGAAAAGCTGATCAGCGAGCGTACGTGCGCCGTTATGCTGGAAATGGTTCAAGCCGAAGGCGGCGTAATCCCGGCGGATCCCGCTTTCGTGAAGGCTCTGGCCGAACTTTGCAAGGAGCGCGGCCTGCTTCTCATCGTCGATGAAATTCAGACGGGTATGGGCCGCACCGGCAAGCTGTTCGCCTATGAGCATTACGGCATCGAGCCGGATATCTTTACTCTGGCCAAAGGCCTCGGCAGCGGTTTCCCGATCGGGGCTATGCTGGGGAATGCCAAGGTGGCGCCGGCTTTCTCGGCAGGTTCCCACGGCAGCACGTTCGGGGGAACTCCAATCGCTACGGCTGCAGCTATAGCAACGGTTGAATATATGCTGAGCGAGAAAATTCCTCAGCGCGCGGCGGAGCTTGGGGAATGGACGGTTAAGACGCTTCGTGAGAAGCTTGCGGGCAATCCGATCGTCGAAGAAGTGCGCGGCGAAGGCCTCTTGATCGGCATCGTGTGCAAGCAGCCCGCTGCGGAGCTTATAGCCGAGATTCATGAAGCGGGTGTTCTGGTCGTATCGGCCGGCCCGCAAGTGGTGCGTCTGCTGCCAAGCCTCGTTATTCCGAAAGAAGATTTGCAGAAGGGCCTGGACGTCGTTTGCGATGTACTGGCAAGAAAAGCCTCTGCTTTAGTACAATAGACAAGAAGGTCGTCCGCAGCTCTGCGGACGCTCCGACATTTTGCAGGAAGAAAGGACGGATTCCCATGTCCAGCACGGTACAGGAAGAAATGCAGCAGCAGCTTAAGGGAAGAGATTTCCTGGGGCTGGTCGATTACACACCCGCGGAGCTTAATCACCTGATCACGCTGGCCCGCGATCTGAAGGCCAAACAAAAGGCCGGCGAAGCCCATCAGCTTCTCAAAGGCAAAACGCTCGGCATGATTTTCGAGAAATCATCCACGCGGACGCGTGTTTCTTTTGAAGTGGGGATGTTTCAGCTCGGGGGTCAAGCCTTGTTCCTTAGCAAAAACGACATCCAGCTCGGACGCGGAGAAACGGTTTCCGATACGGCGCAGACGTTGTCCCGCTATCTGGACGGTATCATGATCCGTACGTTTGCCCACCGCAACGTGGTCGATCTGGCGCGTGCCGCGACTATTCCGGTTATTAACGGGTTGACGGACTTTTCTCATCCGTGTCAGGCACTGACGGATTATATGACGATTCAAGAGCATAAAGGCCGCCTGGAAGGGCTTAAAATCGCTTATGTCGGCGACGGCAACAATATGGTCCACTCCCTGCTTGTCGGAGCGGCCAAACTCGGCCTCAACATCACGGTCGCTGCCCCGGAAGGGTACACACCGGATGAAGAGCTTGTCCGCAGCAGCAGGGAATTTGCTTCCCAATCGGGCGGCTCCGTGCTGGTTACTCAGGATCCGAAGGAAGCGGTGGCGGATGCGGACGTGATTTATACGGACGTATGGGCGAGCATGGGCTTCGAAGCGGAGCAGCAGGAGCGCGAGCGTGCTTTCAGCGGCTACCAGGTGAACGAGGAGCTTGCCCGCTACGCGAAGAAGGATTACCTCTTCCTGCACTGTCTCCCGGCGCATAGGGGAGAAGAGGTCAGCGAAGGCGTAATCGACGGACCGAATTCTTTTGTATTCGATCAGGCGGAAAACCGCCTTCACGCACAGAAAGCCGTTATGGCTTCGATTATGTAACCAAAATTATGGCAGCAAAGGTGAGGGAAAACATGGCTAAAGAAAAAATCGTGCTGGCCTACTCGGGCGGTTTGGATACGTCCGTTATTCTGGCTTGGCTTAAAGAAACATATGACGCTGAAATTATCGCATTTACAGCGGATATCGGGCAGAAGGACGAACTCGACGGCCTGGAAGAAAAAGCGCTGGCGACCGGCGCCAGCAAGGTCTACATCGATGATCTCCGCGAAGAATTCGCGAGCGACTTCATCTATCCGATGTTCCAGTCCGGCGCGCTGTACGAAGGGCAATACCTGCTCGGGACGAGCATCGCGCGCCCGCTGATCGCCAAGCGCATGGTCGAGATCGCCCGCGCCGAAGGCGCTACGGCCATTGCGCACGGCGCAACCGGCAAAGGGAACGACCAAGTGCGCTTTGAGCTGACGGCCGCTGCGCTTGCGCCGGAAATCGGCGTAATCGCCCCATGGCGTCTGGAAGCGTTCCGGGAGCAGTTCCCGGGCCGCGCCGAAATGATCGCGTATGCCGAGAAGCACGGCATCCAGGTGCAGGCGACCGCGTCGAAACCGTATTCGACGGACCGCAACCTGCTGCACATCTCTTTCGAGAGCGGCATGCTCGAGGACCCTTGGTTCGACGCAAGCGCCGATTCCAACCGCGATATGTACGTGCTCAGCGTATCTCCGGAAGACGCGCCAGATCAGCCGGAATACATCGAGCTTGAATTTGAGCAGGGCAATGCAGTCGCTATCAACGGCGAGAAGCTGAACCCGCTGCAAATGATGGAGACGCTCAATGAGCTTGGCGGCAAGCACGGCATCGGCCGTATCGACATGGTCGAGAACCGCTTCGTGGGCATGAAGAGCCGAGGCGTGTACGAGACGCCGGGCGGCACGATTCTGTTTGCGGCTCACCGCCGCATCGAATCCCTGACCATGGACCGTGAAGTCATGCATCTGCGCGACTCTCTGATCTCCAAATACAGCACACTCGTATACAACGGGTTCTGGTTTGCTCCGGAACGTCTGGCTATTCAAGCGCTTGTAACCGAGAGCCAGAAAAACGTTTCGGGCACGGTCCGCATGAAGCTGTACAAAGGCAACGTGATTGCCGCCGGCGTGAAGAGTCCGGTGAGCTTGTATAACCCGAATATCGCGACGATGGAAGCGGACCCGACCCAAGCTTACGACCAGGGCGATGCGGCAGGTTTCATCCGTCTCAATGCGCTGCGTTTGAAAGTAAGTTCCGGCGTAGAGCAGCAATCCGGGAAATAAACGGGAAACCAATCGTTTGTTTATATACCTGTGAAACAGGAAACGGGGAACGGGCCGGAAGCGGCCCGTTGTTCCGTTAAAATCGAAGGAGGCAGCAACGTGTCGAAATTATGGGGCGGCCGGTTTACGAAGCAAACCGACCAATTAGTAGAAGAATACACAGCTTCCATCACGTTCGATAAAGAACTGGCGGAAGAAGACATCCAGGGCAGTCTTGCCCACGTGACTATGCTCGGCAAATGCGGCATCCTGCCTCAAGAGGATGTCGAAACGATCAAGGACGGTCTTAACCGCGTACTGGGCATGATCCGCCGCGGCGAGCTGGAATACACGATCGCCAACGAAGACATTCATATGAATATCGAAAAGACGCTGATCGATGAGATCGGGCCGGTAGGCGGCAAGCTGCACACGGGCCGCAGCCGTAACGATCAGGTGGCGACCGACATGCACCTGTATTTGCGCGGGCGCGTGGTGGAATTCGTCAGCCTGCTCCAGAAGCTTCAGGAAGCCCTCCTGACGCAGGCAAAGGCCAACCTGGATACTATCGTGCCGGGATATACGCATCTCCAGCGTGCGCAGCCGATTCTGTTCGCCCACCATCTGATGGCTTACGTGTCGATGTTCCAGCGTGATATCGAGCGTCTTCAGGACAGCTACAAGCGGATCAACGTTCTGCCGCTGGGGGCCGGCGCTCTTGCGGGCACAACGTTCCCGATTGACCGTCACTTCGTAGCGGAACAGCTTGGCTTCGAGGGAGTGTACGAGAACAGTCTGGACGCCGTCAGCGACCGCGACTTTATTCTGGAGTTTCTCGCCAATGCATCCTTCATCATGATGCACCTGTCCCGTTTCTGCGAGGAGCTGGTTATGTGGTCCAGCACCGAATTTAACTTCGTCGAACTGGACGATGCGTTCTGTACGGGCAGTTCCATTATGCCGCAAAAGAAGAACCCGGATGTCGCCGAGCTTGTCCGCGGCAAAACCGGCCGCGTCTACGGCAACCTGTTCGGTCTCATGACCGTTCTCAAGGCGCTCCCGTTGGCCTATAACAAGGACATGCAGGAAGACAAAGAAGGCATGCTGGACACAGTCCGTACCCTTCAAGGCGCCCTGCAGCTTTTTGCGCCGATGATCTCGACAATGAAAGTGAACAAAGCCCGCATGCGCCAGGCGGTGAATCAGGATTTCTCTAACGCCACGGACATTGCGGACTATCTCGTAAACAAGGGTCTGCCATTCCGCCAGGCTCATGAAGTGATCGGCAAGACAGTCCTCTACTGCATCCAAGAGGGTAAATTCCTGCTCGATCTGTCCATGGAAGAGTTCAACAAGTTCTCTGAACTGTTTGGCGACGACATTTACGAGGTGCTTCAGCCGGAGCAGGTGGTTAACGCCCGTAACGTATACGGAGGCACGGCCAGCAGCCAGGTAGAGGGAGCTATTTCGCGTGCGGAGAAGAACCTGGAAGTAACTGTAAACTGGGTTGACAGCAAGCTCGATAAAAGTAAATAATGGGGAAATAACCGAAAGGCTCATGAAATTCATGCGTTTGGCCGTTGTGCCGCGCACGGGTTATTCAGGGCCTTTCCTGTTTCGGCCTGTCCCTATTTTGCCGGGTGGACGGGTTGTCACGCAGGCACTAAGGTGTCTTGCCGTTCTGGGTGACTCCGTCTTCAATAACGTTCTTTTGCGGAGGAGCGGAATCCGCCGGCGGCTTGAGTACACCTGTATTAGACGCGACGACTCTCGCTTGCGGAGTATAGCGGTCTCTGGAAATTTTTTCACGGGAGACTTCTTTGCCGCCCTGCTTTTTTATCCGGTAGGTATCGACCACAAACCCTTGCTTACCGGGACTTAGCTCCACCTGTTCGCCGGCTCTCAACCCGGAGTTGTGTACGTATTTGACGGGCGGTTGAATCGTCTCAACGGTATTCGACATAATCTCATACGTCGTATCCGAGGGAATGCTCCCGAATAGTTTAATAGTCAGCGCCGTATCCGACATTTCCGTTCGGATAAGGAGGTGGGCTTTTGTGTCGTTTCGGAAGCGAAAATTGATGAAACCTGTCGAAAAGGTGGCATCTTGCCCCAAAGGGGCGTAGCTGATCGGCAGCGAATGGTTTCTTCGTTCGACAATCTCCAGACCGGCGCGCAGAACCGCGTTGTAGAGCGTGGTGGAAACTTGGCAAATTCCGCCCCCTACTCCGGGAACAAGCTTGCCGTTTAGGATAACGGGAGCTTCCCGGAAGCCGAATTTAACGCCGGTCTGTTCAATAATAGGGGCGTAATCGAAAATTTCGCCCGGCTTTAGGATTACTTCATGAAGCGTTGCTGCGGTCGAGCGGACGTTATGCTTGCGTCCCGGCGACGATTGGTTAAGCGGGGTCGAGAACTGCGTGATAAGCCGGTCCACATGCTGGTCGCGCAGCATTTTTTCCGTCACCTCGGGTTCCTGCAGCCGAAATGGGACTTGTATGGAAAGCGGATTCTCCGCCCGTCTAGGATCTATCTGCCTGATCTGCCGCTCTATGTCCGCCTTCAAGCGGGAAGCATCGATGCGGAGGGCGGGTTGTCCCGCTTTATACTGCACGCGGTCATCGGGCGTAACGATGCGCTGGGCGGATACCGGTTGTACGGCATAGATATCGGGCCATAGGATCCGCAGCTTCTTTTCGAGCTGATCCGCTTCTATGAACAAGCCGATGTTCGCTTGGTAATGGCGGAGCTTCCAGCGGTTGCGCGCACGATCCAGCAAATTTCCTTCCGTAAGGTCATGAAGGAGTGTCTGAAGCTCGCGGTCGTCTATGCGCAATCCCAGGTCCTGAAGCTTCTGCGAGCGGGAAGGAACTTCCTTCCGGTCGGACACAAGCTGTACGGGAACGGAATTCAGAAGCGCAACCTGACGGCTTAACTGTCCGGGGAAATCGGCGTAAGCCATTCCGCCCACCTTCCACCCCGATACGGTGAATTGCTCCGGAAAAGCCGGGCGCGAGCCGTAAAAGGCAATGGAACCCAGAGCTATAACGGCCGCCAGCGGCAGGACCGTGGCAATTGTCGTTAGCACACGCTTAACTGGCTTCATAAGTAAACTCCTTCAAAGAATTTGGCGCACTGACACTTTGGACTCAAGTTGAACTTGAACATTCAGACGGATGCCTGTTCTACATGTCTATGGATTCATCGGACAAATATGCCTGAGTCGAAAATAGGGCAAACCCCAACAAAATTCGCGTCCGCTGTGAAAAGATGTTGAATATTCCCTTTTTTAAAAGGATTTTTAAGATGGCTGTCGAACTTGTATGAGCTAGGATCAATCCGCCGTTAACAGGAAGTGATGATTTTGATCGAAATGCAGGATGTCTGGAAAACGTATCCTAACGGAACTCATGCGCTGCGGGGGATCGATGTCAAGGTCGACCGCAACGAATTCGTTTATATTGTCGGCCCGTCCGGCGCCGGTAAATCTACTTTTATGAAGATGATCTATCGGGAGGAAAAACCTACAAAAGGGCAAATATTTGTGAACGGGTTTAACATCGAGAAGCTTAAACAACGGAAAATCCCGTATGTGCGCCGCAACATCGGCGTTATTTTTCAGGATTACCGGCTGCTGCCGAAGATGACCGTCTATGAAAATATTTCTTTTGCGATGGAAGTTATTGAGGCACCGAAGAAGTTGATCAAAAAGCGCACGATGGAAGTACTCGACCTCGTGCACTTGAAGGATAAGGCCAATTCTTTACCGGGACAGCTCTCTGGCGGTGAACAGCAGAGGATCGCAATTGCCCGGGCAATAGTGAACAACCCGGCCGTGATTGTCGCCGATGAGCCGACAGGCAACCTGGATCCCGAAACCTCGTGGGGAATCATGAAGCTTCTGGAAGAAATCAATTTCCGTGGAACGACGATCATGATGGCGACCCACAACAAAGAAATCGTCAACACGATGCGCAAACGCGTTATCGCTATCGAGAACGGGATTATTGCCCGTGACGAGCTGCGAGGTGAGTACGGTTATGAAGAGTAGGACAATGGCCCGCCATCTGCGGGAAGGCTTTCGCAACATCATTCGCAACGGATGGATGACCTTCGCGTCGATCAGTTCCATCACTATTTCGCTTTTTATACTGGGCTTATTCCTGCTGCTGTCATTGAATGTGAATTATGTGGCAGATCAAATAGAGAAACAAGTCGAAATCCGCGTGTACATGGATTTGAACATTACGGAAGATCAGACCAACCAGTTGAAGCAGGAGCTGAATGCCCTGCCCGAAGTCCAGAAGGTCACTTTCGTTTCGAAGGAGCAAGGGCTTGAAGATCTCCGGAACCGTCTCGGGGAAGAAGGAAAAGGGTTCCTGGAAGGTTTCGAAGGCGACGAGAATCCGCTGCCGCCTGCTTTTAAAGTCGAGGTTAAAGACCCCCGGCAAGTGGCGGGAGTTGCAGATAAAATCAATGGGCTTAACGAAGGCAAGGAACCGAAGCCGATCGGCAGCGTCAAGTACGGCCAGGGCACGGTTGAGAACATGTTCAAAATTACGCAGATTGTCCGCAACGTCGGACTCGTTCTTGTAGCGCTTCTCGCTTTTACATCCGTATTTCTGATTGCCAACACCATCAAGCTTACTATTGTCGCCAGACGCAGAGAGATCTCGATCATGAAGCTGGTCGGCGCGACGAACGCTTTTATCCGCTGGCCGTTCTTTATCGAAGGGGCTCTGCTGGGAATCGGCGGTTCCGCCATACCGGTGGCCGTGCTCCTGTACGGGTACAACAAGTTGGTGGAGTCCAGCAAGTCGGACCTGAGTATGGTCTTTATCAAATTAAAGCCTTTTGCCGAAATCAGTTATGTCATTGCCGGACTGCTGTTATGCCTGGGTTTCCTTATCGGAATTTGGGGCAGCATCATCTCCGTGCGCAAGTTTCTCAAAGTGTAGACGTGAATGGGCGCATGCACAATGTGTAAGAGGAGGATCAACACTTGAAGAAAAGACTCATGCCTTTAGTGGTTGCACTCGGAATCTCGACAACATTGCTGCCGTATGCGGTGGCCAACGGGGCTTCCAACTCGGCCAAAATCGATCAGGAAATTTCGAATATGAAGAAAATGAAGTCCGCAGCCGAACAGAAGGCGAAGGACGTTCAAAATCAGCTTACACAGGTTCAACAGGAAAAACAGGAAACCGCCAAGGATATCGAAACCTTGATGGACCAGCTCGACAGCGCGACGGCCAAACTTTCCGGCTTGAACGTCCAGATCGAGAACACGACCGAGGACCTCGAAGACAATGCCAAGCAGCTGGACGAAGCGGAGAAGCGGGTTGAAACCCGGGACGAGCTTTTGAAGAAGCGTATGCGCATTATGTATGAGAACGGTTCGGTATCTTATCTGGAAGTCGTCCTGAACTCCACGAGCTTTTCGGATTTTATCGACCGGATGTCGGCGCTGAAATCTATCGTGGGCCAGGATAAAGAGATTCTGGAAGCGAACAAGAAAGACCGCGCCCTTGTGGCCGAAAAGAAACAGCAGATCGAGAAACAGCTGGCTTATGTGAAAAATCTGTACGCGCAGACGGAAGATCTTAAGCAGGATCTCCTCGTCAAGGAAAAAGCAAAAGAAGTGAAAATCGCATCCCTGTCCGCCGAGCAGCAGCATTTGGAAGAGATTAGCAGCGATCAGGAACAGGCGATTATGGAATATGCGAAGAAAGAATCCCAACTTCAGGCCAAGAAAGCAGCCGATGCGAAAGCTGCAGCTGCTGCTGCTGCGGCAGCCGCAAAGAATTCTTCGTCGTCCGGAAGTTCCGGCATCGGTGGCGGTCCGGCAACGGGTTCCGGAGGCAGCATGGGCTATCCGCTTCCGAAGAGAGTTTCGCTGTCATCCGGTTACGGAGGCCGTGTAGACCCGATCAACGGATCCTTCGCCGGTCATACGGGAATTGACATGCCTTCACCGCAAGGAACCGATATTTATGCGGCGGAATCGGGCACCGTTCTGGTTGCTTCCGAGTGGAGCGGCTACGGCAACTGTGTCATTATCGATCACGGGGGCGGCGTTTGGACCCTATACGGACATATACGTAACGGAGGCATTAAGGTTTCCAAAGGTCAATCCGTGAAACGCGGCGAGAAAATCGCAGAGGTAGGTTCAACGGGAAGATCAACGGGGAATCACCTGCATTTCGAAGTCCGGATCAATTCGAAACCGGTCAATCCGTCCAGCTATATCGGTTATTAAGGTTTTCGGCGACTGGCACTCATAAATTGGAAGAGCTTGTCATACACTAACAAGAGCAGCTCATAAGGGTGCAAGTACAAAGGTGGTGAACGGCAGTGCAATTCAAAGGGCGTACGGTGATCGCATTCGTTCTGCTGGGGATGTTTGCAAGCAGCATTCTGACGCTGACCTTTACGGGCAGAAATCTGCTGCCTCTCGGGAGCAAATCCGTCGGAGCTTCGGCAACCGCAGGAAGTTCGGGACTCAGCAGTCAGGACGTCGGCAAAATTGCAAAGACGTACCAGCTGATCGAGAACAAGTATTTGAATAAGGTCGATCACGACAAAATTATGAACGGCGCCATCAACGGAATGCTGGAGTCGCTTGAAGACCCGTATACCGTGTATATGGATTCCAATGAAGCGAAGCAGTTCAGCGAGAGCATCAATTCTTCGTTCGAAGGGATCGGGGCAGAGGTTACGTCGGAAGACGGCAAAATCAAAGTCGTTTCCCCGATCAAGGGATCGCCGGCCGAGAAAGCCGGAATCATGGCTAACGATGTAATCGTATCTGTCAACGGTGAAAAATTGGACGGGCTAACCGTTAATCAGGCGGTCGTCAAAATCCGCGGCCAGAAAGGCACTCAGGCCAAACTGGAGATTTTGCGGCAGGGTTCGACGGAGCCGGTTCAAGTGGTTGTAGTCCGTGACGAAATCGACATTGAGACGGTTTTCGGCGAAATGCTTGAGGGCGGCATCGGCAAGATCGAAATCCGCCAGTTTTCGGCAAATACCACGGAGCACTTCCAGCAGGAGCTGAAGAAGCTGGAGACGCAGGGAATGAAAGGGCTCGTAATCGACGTCCGGAACGATCCCGGCGGTCTTCTCAACGTTGTGATAGATATTGTCGAGCCGTTTGTGCCGAAGGGCAAACCGATCGTACAGATCGAAAACCGGGAAGGCAAACGGGAAGCGACTACGTCCAAGGACGGCAGCAAGAAGTATCCGGTTGTCGTGCTGACGAATAAGGGAAGCGCCAGCGCTTCGGAGATTTTGGCGGGAGCGTTTAAAGAAGCGGTCGGCAGCAAGACCGTTGGCGAAACTACGTTCGGCAAAGGCACCGTGCAGGAAACGTATGTGAAGGAAATGGGAGACGGCAGCAATATCAAAATGACCGTCTACAAGTGGCTGACCCCGGACGGGAACTGGATCCACAAGAAGGGGATCGAACCGGATATCGCGGTCGAGCAGCCGGCATTCTTCAAAGCATCGATTCTGTCCAAGAAAGATACTTTAAAGCCGGACAGCAACAGCGACGATGTGAAGAACCTGCAGCTGATGCTGACCGGTGTAGGCTATGAACCGGGCCGGACAGACGGCTACTACAGCAGCAAAACGGCGGATGCCGTCAAGGCGTTCCAGAAGAGCAGCGGTCTGCCCGTGACCGGTAATGTGGATGCGGCGACGGCCAAGAAGTTGGAAAGCGCCGTTCTGGAAGCCGTTAAGCTTCCGAAGAACGACAACCAGCTGAAAGCGGCCGTTAAAGAGCTGCAGACCCAGCTTTCGAAATAAAAGAGGGACGGTAGGACTTTGCGCGCTCCGGCGCGGGTCCGGCCGTCCTCTTCTTTTTGCCAATTGCATGGGGACGGAAGGAAATGAAAGGGGCGGGTCGAATGTATATAACTAAGTCGGACCGTCGGATTTTTTACAAAAAAGAAGCGTGTTTCGAGCCTCGAGGGAGTGAGTTATGGACATTATTGCGGAAATTGCCGGACGTTTCTTGACGGCGTTCGGCCGGTTATGGCTGAACCCTTTTACGTATATCGGACTTCTTCTCGTCCTTCTGCAGTACCGGAAACAAATTCAATTTGAACGAAAATTGTTTGCCACCCGCCTTCATTCCCTAATCGGGGAGACCTGGCGGACTTATTTATGGGGCTGGGTCGCGGGACTCGGCGTATCGGTCGTTATGCTGTTCGTAGGCGTCTCCCTGCAAGCCGATACGATTCTGCTGCTGTGGGGCCTCTCCGTCGCGATGATTCTCATCCGCATCCGTTTTCTGTGCCTCGCTTATTCGGTGGGACTCCTCGGTATTCTGCAGGTTGTGCTGGCCGGACTGCCCGCCCCTGGAGGGGGCGGTTTCTGGAGCAGCGTGGCTGCTGTGGTAAGGAATGCGGACGTTCCGTCCCTGCTTGCTCTGGTGGCTGTCCTACATGCGGCGGAGGCCCTGTTGATCCGTTCACAGGGAGCCCGGATGGCGAGCCCCATGTTCTACGAGGGCAAGCGGGGCAAGATCGTCGGAGGTTACCAGCTCCAGGGATTCTGGCCGGTGCCGCTTTTCCTCGCGGTTCCGGTTCAAGCGGGTACGGGAGCGGTTGATTTTCCCTGGTCGCCGCTGTTTACCGGCGATGCTCTGATGGCGGGCTGGAGCTTGCTCGCATTCCCCGCCATGATCGGGTTTACGGAGCTGACGATGACCCGGCTTCCGAAGGAGAAGGTGGGGCGAAGCTCCGCTATGCTGCTGGTCTATGCAGCGGTGCTCTTCCTCTCCGCGCTGCTTGCGCAGGTCTGGAGTCCGTTCACCGTTGTCGCTGCCGTGCTGGGAATTGTGCTGCACGAAGCGGTGATCTGGTACGGACGATGGGAAGAAGCGCAGCGCAGCCCGTGCTTTATCAACCAGCCCCGCGGGCTGAAGATTCTGGCGGTGGTGCCCGGCAGCCCCGCCGCCGAGCTGGGGCTGAGACCCGGAGAGCTTGTACACAAGGTAAACGGCGTCCGGGTCCACAGCAAAACCGAGCTGCACCAGGCGATCCAGGTGAGCTCGGCGTACTGCAAGCTGGAGATCGTCGACATGGAAGGCGAGATCCGTTTTCACAAGCGGGCCGTCTTCGCGGGTGAACATCATCAGCTGGGCATCGTCATTTGTCCGGATCAGGATGCCGTTTATTACGTCGAAATCCGGCAGCTGCCGCTGCTGACTTATTTTACGAGAAAGCTGACGGGGCTGTTGACGAAACGTTCGGAAGAAATCTTGTAGGGAGCGAACGGAGCGAGTTCCACGGGGAAATCGGTTCTCAAACGCGCATGTCCGCATTCTGCTCGCTGCCGAGCAGTTTAGAGACAGGCGGAAGCAGACGCTGCAGGAACTGGCACACCGGCTTGCGGGCTCTTCATCCAAATAAAAACCTCGACATCACCTTATGGTGACCGTCGAGGTTTTTTTAGCGCTGCGATGCAGGCGGGAGGGAAGAAAAGTTTCCCAAACCTTAACAATAGGAGCGTGAACTAGTTAGCTTTTGCTGGAGCCGCTTCCGCGACAGCTGCCGGCGGCGCTTCTTTCTGTGGCTGCGGCTGCTGCTCGTCATTTTGGAACTCCCTCAATACGACGATCTCCACACGCCGGTTCTTGGCGCGGTTCTCTTCGCTTGTGTTAGGCATTTTAGGAACGGTATCCGCATAAGCCGTCGCCATCAGATGATCGTCGCTCAGTTTAGCCGTATTCGTAAAATAACGGAGTACGGAAAGCGACCGCGCAAACGAGAGTCCCCAGTTATCTTTGTAAGCCGATCCGGATGAAATCGGAATATTATCGGTATGTCCTTCGATGCTGACCCGGTTGCTCAGCGTAGGTAGAAGGGTAGCGAGCTTTTCAAGTACGGGATAAGCGGCCGGTTTGAGATCGGCTTTACCCAGATCGAACAGGAACAGATCGTTCAGCGTAATGGCGATGCCCCGCGGTGTATCCGATGCGGAAACTTTAGCTTCCAGGTTGTTCTCTTTGATGTACGCCTGAATCGCTTGAAGCATGTCCTTGAGCTGCTGCTCTTTCTTGGCCGCTTCTTCCGCGGAGGTATCCTTCTTAGGCTTGGTTCCGTCGCTCGCCGTGGGTATAATCGTGCCGGAAATTCCGCTGCCTTGAGGCAGAAGGGATTCATTTTTCATAAATTGCGAATTCAGGGCCTTGGCCATAGTCTCGTATTTGTTCATATCGACTTTGCTCATCGCGTACATGACGATAAAAAATACCAGGAGCAGCGTAATCAAGTCGGAATAAGTAATCAGCCAGCGTTCATGGTTCACGTGTTCTTCTTGTTTCTTACCTCTCTTCCGCAAGAACGGCACCCGCCTCTCCGCTGCTTTGCTTATCGGCATTCTTCTCGTGAACGAAGGAAGCCAGCTTTTTGCGGATCAACTGAGGATTCTCACCGGCCTGTAGAGCCAGAATGCCTTCCAGCATCAGTTCCATTTCGGAAATTTGCTCTTTGCCGCGCAGCTTGATCTTGTTGCCGATCGGCAGATAGACCACGTTGGCGAACATAACGCCGTACAGGGTGGCGGAGAAAGCGACCGCGATGGCCGGACCGAGTGTGGAAGGGTCGGACAAGTTGCCGAGTACGTGAATAAGTCCGAGCACCGTTCCGATAATTCCCATGGTCGGAGAGTAGCCGCCTGCGGCTTCGAACATTTTGGACATGCCGTCGTTGCGGTGTTCGATGGAATCCATTTCAAGCTCCAGAATCTGCCGGGTAAGCTCCGGATCCGTTCCGTCTACGACCATCATAAGACCGTCTCTCAGAAAAGGATTGGGATGCTCCTGGGCTCTCTGTTCCAGGGCCAGTACGCCTTCGCGGCGGGCGATGGAAGCCATGTCGACGATTTCGTCGATGGTGGCGGTCGTGTCCCGCTGGGTTTGCTTGAATGCGATTCCGAGCGCTTTCGGAATTTTTTTGAGTGTTGCTACCGGGAAACTCACCGCGACTGCACCGAAGGTGCCTCCGAAGACGATCAGCATGGCACTTGGAACGAGGAGCGAGGTCAGATGACCGCCGTCCCACATGTATCCCCCGATTAGTGCCCCCAAGCCGAGTATAAGCCCTAACAATGTTGCCAAATCCACGATTGACCACCTCTAGAATCGAAATATGTTCATGATGCAGACCAGGCTGCCGCCTAAAATAAGGAAATGAAAATGAGTCTGAATATTTGCAACCGGATCATAAAAAGAGTATAATTATACGGGAACACATATTCTTATTTCCGGCAGCCCGAATATCTCCGTTGTAGGTAAGTATATATGTTCTATATCGGAGCAAGACGGGTAAAAGTTTATAGGTATTAAGACAGGCATACGGGGTGCAAGCCGCCGCGTGCTTTTAAATTTGACTACCTGACGGTGGGTGATAAATTTTGAGTGAAATAATCAAGAGCACGAACAAGTTTGAACTCGTATCGGATTTTTCTCCTCAGGGAGACCAGCCTTCCGCGATCCAAGAGCTCGTCAAAAGCATACAGAACGGGACGAGGCACCAGACGCTTTTGGGCGCAACGGGTACGGGAAAGACGTTTACGGCGGCTCAGGTCATTGCCCAGCTAAACCGTCCGACCCTCATTATTGCGCACAATAAGACGCTGGCGGCTCAGCTTTGCAGCGAGTTCCAGGAGTTTTTTCCGAACAACGCCGTGTCTTATTTCGTCAGCTACTATGATTACTATCAGCCGGAGGCTTATATAGCTTCTTCGGATACGTATATAGAGAAAGACTCCAGCATCAATGAAGAAATCGATAAGCTCCGCCATTCGGCGACGAGTTCTTTGTTTGAACGCAGAGACGTTATCATCATAGCGAGCGTGTCGTGTATTTACGGCCTCGGTTCACCTGCGGAATACGGATCGCTGCTGCTGTCGCTGCGCACCGGAATGGAGAAGTCCCGCAACGAGATTCTTCACCGGCTTGTGGACATCCAGTATCAGCGCAACGATATGAACTTCGTGCGCGGCACGTTCCGTGTCCGTGGCGATGTCATTGAGATTTTCCCGGCTTCCCGAAGCGAACAGGCTGTCCGTGTGGAACTGTTCGGGGACGAGATCGAGCGGATCACCGAAATCGACGTGCTTACGGGCGAGATTCTGGGTGAACGCGACCATATCGCGATTTTTCCGGCGTCTCACTTCGTAACGAAAGAAGATACGATGAAGCGTGCGCTGGTGAACATCGAGCGCGAGCTGGAGGAGCGGCTCGAGGAACTGCGCGGCAAGGGCAAGCTGCTCGAAGCGCAGAGACTGGAACAGAGAACGCGCTACGACATCGAAATGATGGCGGAGATGGGCTTCTGCTCCGGGATCGAGAACTATTCCGGGCCGCTGACGTTCCGCGAACGCGGGGCGACGCCTTATACGCTTCTCGATTATTTCCCGGACGACATGCTGGTGATGGTCGACGAGTCCCACGTGACGCTGCCCCAGATCCGTGCGATGTACAACGGGGACCGGGCGCGCAAGGAAGTGCTGGTCGAGCACGGATTCCGTCTGCCGTCCGCGCTGGATAACCGTCCTCTGCAGTTCGAGGAGTTCGAACGCAAGGTGAATCAGATCGTTTATATCTCGGCAACGCCGGGGCCATACGAGCTGGAACACTGTCCGGAGATGGTTCAGCAGATTATCCGTCCGACCGGACTGCTTGATCCGATCATTGAAGTGAGGCCAACCAAAGGTCAGATCGACGACCTCATCGGCGAGATTCAAGACCGGATCGCCAAGGACGAGCGGGTTCTCGTGACGACCCTCACGAAGAAGATGTCCGAGGATTTAACGGATTACTTCAAGGAAATCGGCATTAAGGTGCGTTATCTGCATTCCGATATCAAGACTTTGGAGAGGATGCAAATCCTCCGCGACCTGCGGCTCGGTACCTTCCACGTTCTTGTGGGAATCAACCTGCTTAGGGAGGGGCTTGATTTGCCGGAAGTTTCGCTGGTGGCTATTCTGGATGCCGACAAAGAAGGCTTCCTCCGCGCGGAACGTTCGCTGATCCAGACGATCGGCCGGGCGGCCCGGAATGCGGATGGACGCGTGATTATGTACGGCGATAAAATTACGGATTCCATGGATAAGGCGATTAAGGAAACCGAACGCCGCCGGACCATACAGGAAGCCTACAATATAGAGCACGGGATAACCCCGCAAACCATTGCCAAGAAGATTCGCGACGTAATCGAGGCGACGAAAGTCGCCGAGGAGAAGACGGAGTACCTGGCAGAAGTGAAGACAGGCAAGATGTCCAAGAAAGATCGCGCCGCGGTAATCGAACGTCTCGAGGCAGAGATGAAAGATGCGGCGAAGAGTTTGCAATTTGAGAGAGCTGCGGAATTGCGCGATGCTCTTCTTGAACTGAAAGCGGAAGGTTAGGATAGCAACGATGCGGCACAGACAGGCAGGAGAACAGAAAGGGATCCTGCCTGTCTGTCTGCTTATATCCGGCCCAATCGGGGCATAACTGGTACTAAGCGAGGCAAATATGGTAAATAGAGTACCTGCACCCGTATAGTTGGGGATGACAGTTGCACAATTGATAGATTATCGTATATATTGACGTATATACGTTTTGATTAATATTTAATGGGACCCGCGTTCAAGCGACAGCTGGACGAAGGGTTTTGTTCATAGATTTCTTTTTGGTGTAAATCTGTTCTGCTATATTCGAAGAGTCGGTATGTACAAGCCGGAACAGACAATAGAGACTGGATTTTGAAGTGTGTGGAGCATCAAAGAGATTAACTAACAGGAAGCTCAGCCTTAGAACCCGGGAAGGGAACCTTCCAGATGTTCCGGGGAAAGGACTGGACGGCCTGCGAATAGAGAGGGTGTACGTACAAGGTGGCCACAGAAAACATAGTCATTAAAGGGGCACGGGCACACAATCTGAAAAACATTGATGTGACCATTCCGCGCGACAAGTTCGTCGTGCTTACGGGACTCAGCGGTTCCGGGAAGTCGTCCCTGGCCTTCGATACCATTTATGCGGAAGGACAGCGCCGTTACGTTGAATCGCTGTCTGCTTATGCGCGGCAATTTTTAGGACAAATGGACAAGCCGGACGTCGATTCCATCGAAGGGCTTTCACCGGCGATCTCGATCGACCAGAAGACCACCAGCCGGAATCCCCGTTCTACGGTTGGAACCGTTACGGAGATTTACGATTACCTGCGTCTTCTCTTCGCACGTATCGGGAAACCGCACTGTCCCGTACACGGCATTGAGATTACTTCCCAGACCGTCGAACAAATGGTCGACCGGGTGATGGAATATCCGGAACGGACGAAGCTTCAAATCTTGGCTCCGCTTGTTTCCGGACGGAAAGGCGAGCACACCAAGCTGCTGGCCGATATTCAGAAGCAGGGTTTCGTCCGCGTGCGTGTTAACGGAGAAATCATGGATCTCTCCGACAAGATTACGCTGGAGAAGAACAAAAAGCACAACATTGAAGTCGTTGTTGATCGTATCGTCGTTAAAGACGATATTCAAAGCCGGTTGGCGGATTCCCTGGAGACGGCGCTGAAGTTGTCCGAAGGCCGCATTATCGTCGATATTATCGACCAGGAAGAACTGCTCTTCAGCCAGAATCTCGCCTGCCCGGAGTGCGGGTTCAGCATTGATGAATTGTCTCCGCGCATGTTCTCCTTTAACAGTCCGTTCGGAGCCTGCCCGGAGTGTGACGGTCTTGGCAGCCAGATGATTGTAGATCCGGATCTTCTGGTGTCCGATCCGAACAAGACCATCAACCAGGGAGCTTTTGAAGCTTGGGCGGGAAGCACGTCCACTTACTACCCTCAATTCCTGGCGGCCGTTTGCAGCCACTATCAGATTCCGATGGATGTTCCGGTTTCGGAACTGAGCCAGGAGCAGTTCAAAATCATTCTGTACGGCACAGACGGGCAGCGTGTCCGCTTCCGTTATCAGAATGAATTCGGAACCGTCAAGGACGCTTACGTCCCGTTTGAGGGAATCGTAAGGAATTTGGAGCGTCGTTATCGCGACACTTTCTCGGATGGGATCCGCGAACACATTGAGGCGTACATGAGCTCCAAGCCATGTCCGAAATGTAAAGGACAGCGGCTTAAACCGGAAACCCTTGCCGTAACGGTAGGGGGAACCAACATTGCCCATGCGACAGAGCTCTCTATCGGAGACGCTCAGAACTGGTTTGAGGGTCTTGACGGAGGGCTGTCCGAGAAAGAGCGGACCATCGCCCACCTGATTCTTAAAGAAATCAAAGCACGCCTAGGGTTCCTGGTAAATGTAGGGCTGGATTACTTGACTTTGCACCGGGCGGCGGGAACGTTATCCGGGGGCGAGGCCCAGCGTATCCGGCTTGCTACCCAAATCGGGTCATCGCTGATGGGTGTCCTCTACATTCTGGACGAGCCGAGTATCGGTCTCCACCAGCGTGATAATACACGCCTGATTCAGACGCTGGAGCATATGAGAAATCTGGGCAACACGCTGATCGTTGTGGAACATGACGAAGACACCATGATGGCTTCCGATTATATTATCGATATCGGTCCGGGTGCGGGTATTCACGGCGGACAAATCATCGCTCAAGGTACGCCGGAAGAGATCATGAACAATGACAACTCCCTGACGGGCCAGTATTTGAGCGGTAAAAAATTCATTCCGATCCCGGCCGAGCGGCGCAAGCCGAACGGGAAATGGCTCGAGATTAAAGGAGCCAAGGAAAATAACCTCCGCAACGTAAGTGTGAAATTCCCGCTGGGTGTATTTACGTGCGTAACGGGCGTGTCGGGATCGGGTAAAAGTACCTTGATTAACGAGATCCTGTATAAGACCCTGGCACGCGATCTTAACAAAGCCAAAGTACGTCCGGGTCTGTATCGTGAAATGAAGGGTCTGGAGCACGTGGACAAGGTGATTGATATCGATCAATCGCCAATCGGACGGACGCCCCGTTCCAACCCGGCAACGTATACGGGAGTCTTCGATGATATCCGTGATCTCTTTGCTTCCACGACGGAAGCGAAAATCCGTGGTTATAAGAAGGGCCGTTTCAGCTTTAACGTGAAGGGCGGACGCTGCGAGGCGTGCAGAGGCGACGGGATTATCAAAATCGAGATGCACTTCCTTCCGGACGTCTATGTGCCGTGTGAAATCTGCAAAGGCAAACGGTACAACCGTGAAACGCTTGAAGTCAACTATAAAGGTAAAAGCATCTCCGATATCCTGGATATGACGATAGAAGATGCCTGCGAATTCTTTGAGAATATACCGCGGATTCACCGCAAGCTTTATACCCTTCTGGACGTAGGCTTGGGTTACATGAAGCTCGGACAGCCCGGAACGACCTTGTCCGGCGGGGAAGCCCAGCGTGTGAAGCTGGCGGCGGAGCTTTACCGCCGCAGTACAGGCAAGACGATCTATATCCTGGATGAGCCGACAACGGGTCTGCATATTCACGATATCGACCGGCTGCTGAAAGTGCTTCACCGTCTAGTTGAGAATGGCGATTCGGTTCTGGTTATTGAGCATAATCTGGATGTAATCAAAACAGCCGACTATTTGATCGATTTGGGCCCAGAAGGAGGCAACCGCGGCGGTGAAATCGTCGCAGCCGGTACTCCGGAAGCCGTCGTCAAGGTCGAAGGCTCCTATACCGGCCAATATCTCAAACCGATATTGGACCGCGACCGCAAGCGTTCGGACGACTATGCCGAGCGCGCGAAGGAACTGCTGGAGGACGCGGTCAGCTAAGGCAGGCGTCGGGCGTACTCTTAGGCACCTTGCCTCGAAGCAAAAAGGAAGCAGGAACAAAGCGGTGATTCGCTTTGCTCCTGTTTCTTTTGCGTTGGACGACAAGTAAATAAAAGAAAAACGGGCAGGATCGCTTTAGAACGATCCTGCCCGTTTTCTGTAGTTCTTTAAGAATATATGGGATTCATGATCATGAAAGCTCTGTACGAGCATAAGGGATGCTGTGGTCGGCAGCTGCACCCGAATTCAGCGCATTCCCATCCTTTCGAATTAAGAAGCTACCGTAAGGATTTCCGTCAATTTCGCCTGGAATGCAGGTGCACCTACGCGGAGGAAGAACTGATGGAACGTTTCCTCTGGACTGCGGTTCTCCTTGTAGAAACGGATAAGCTCGGCGAGCACCGGGCCTACATCGTCCCCTTTAACACGGCCTTTCAGCCCGGTGTTAAACTGGGCGCCGGGACCGAGGATACCGCCGACTGCGATATCGAACGCATCTACCGGGCCATCCGGCGTTTTAACGAGCGTACCCTGCAAGCCGATGTCCGCGATTTGCTTCTGGCCGCAGGCGTTCGGGCAGCCGATGAAGTGGATGCGGACTTCTTCGTCCAGGTCCACATTGGCGTCCAGGTACTCGGCAACGCGGCGTGCGCGTTCCTTGGTTTCGACGATCGCCAGGTTGCAGAATTCGTTGCCTGTGCACGATACCGTCCGGCTCATGAAACGTTTCGGGAACGGCGTCAGACGCTGCAGCACGGTTTCCTGGAGAACATCGTCCACCCGGTCGTTCGGTATATCCGACAGAATGATGTTCTGGGACATGGTCGTGCGGATCGTGCCTTGGCCGTACTGGTCCGAGATGCGGGCCAGTTCGCGCAGCTCTTCCGCATTGAGACGGCCTACCGGAACGTTCAAGCCGACATAGCTGTAGCCATCCTGTTTTTGAGGGTGAACGCCGTCAAAATAAGCGGCTGTCCAGCCGGCGACTTTCTCCTCTCCGCGGGTTGGCATAGGTCCGATCAGCTCGATGAGCTTCTCCAGGAATTTCTCCGGGCCCCAATCGGCCACGAGAAACTTCAGGCGCGCATGGTGGCGCTTCTCACGATAGCCGAAGTCACGGAAAATAACCGTAACGCCGGTAGCGACTTTCAGCACTTCTTCCGGACGCACGAAGAGGTCAAGCTGTTTGGCCAGATGGGGCTTCGCCGAAAGACCGCCGCCGACCCAAGCATGGAAGCCGAGCACTTCTTCTCCGTCAATGATTTTAACGGCCGGTGTAAAACCGAGGCAGTTAATTTCAGCATGAGCGGAGTTATATACGTTGCTGGAAATCGACATTTTATATTTACGCGGCAGGTTGGAGAAATCCTTATTCATCAAGAAGAAATCGTTTACTTCATTTACCAGGGCAGTCGTGTCCATAAGCTCATCGGGATCGATACCTGCCAGCGGATTGCCGACAATCGTACGCGGGCAGTCGCCGCAAGCTTCATAAGAATAAAGGCCGACTTCTTCCAGCCTTTTGAAGATATCGGGGAGGTTCTCAACGGTCAACCAGTGGAACTGGATCGCCTGACGCGTGGTGACGTCGACCAGATTCCGTCCGTAATCTTCCGCAATGCCGGCGAGTGCACGAGCTTGAGCGCTGGTCAATACGCCGGAGTTGATGCGGACGCGCATCATAAAATGGCCGTCCTTGGGCTTTTGTTGATAAACACCGGCCCATTTGAACAAATTCATATCGTCTTCAGGAATGGAATCGTATCCTTCCAGAGCATACTTTTCAATAATGGTACGAATCACATCGAGTCCGTCTTTTTGAAGCTTGACGAGTTCCATTTTGTTCAGCTTCGACGTGTCTTGAGCCCAGATCGGTTGATAAGCCATGCGTGGGACCTCCCTTTTTATACGTAATTCCGATAGAAAAAGTGTGAAATAGGATAGGTTGATCGTATCATATTTAGGTCAGGGCGTAAATCCGTGCAGGGCAAAAGCGGGTATAAACAATTATTATGAAAGAGACAGGTTTTGTTTATAATTACCCTCCTATTCATAGAAATGAATAAATCGTGACAAACTTGTTAACATCAAGACTAGGGCCTTGCATCTTGACCCCGATAGAGCTAACATAGAGAGTAAAAGGCTATTTCGTTAAGTTACCTGGTTGGATAAATGAAGGAGGTCTCTCACAATGTTATTTGCAGAAGAGGCAGCACAAGCATCCAGTTTTTCCGGATTCGATCCATTTGTGATCATTTTTACGATCCTGATCGCAATCGGCTTGGTCCGTCTGTTCGCGGCCAAAAGAAAAAACGTTTTCGCGATCGCATTTGCGTTGGTTAGCTTGGCTGTATTCCTTTTCATGGATTTCGTCATGATCAAAGGCTGGTAACAAGCTGCCGCTTACAAATATGCAGCGCATGAAGAAAAGCCCCTTATCTGCGGATAAGAGGCTTTTCTTTTTGTTCAGTTACACCCACCACATGTCGCCGAGCGGTTCTTTGATAAGAATCTGCTGCAAGTTCTCGACGGCTTTCGTGAAGCCTTCGTTAACCGACATCAGGCCGTCTTCGTGCTCAATGCTCACGACATAGTCGTAACCGACCAGACGCAGGGCGCTGATGATATCCGCCCATGTCTTCATGTCGTGGCCGTAGCCGACGGTACGGAACTGCCAAGCGCGATCCAGCATAAGCGAGTAGGACTGCATATCCGTGATGCCGTGCTTATTCACGTTGATCGGATCGATCGAAGTATCCTTGGCATGGAAATGATGGATCGCATTTTCACGGCCGAGAATTTGAACAGCTTGAACCGGGTCGATCCCCTGCCACCACATGTGGCTCGGATCCAGGTTCGCGCCGATCACTTCGCCGGCTGCTTCACGCAGACGGAGCAGGGTGCCCGGTGTATGAACGGAGAAACCGCCGTGCAGTTCAAGGGCGATTTTCACACCGCGGTCCGAAGCGAATTTACCGGTTTCGGTCCAGTAAGGGATGACTTTATTTGTCCACTGCCAGTCGAGAATCTCCTGGAAATCGTTCGGCCAGGGAGCTACGGGCCAGTTCGGATATTTGGCATCCTCGTGATCGCCCGGGCAGCCGGAAAATCCGTTTACGACCGGGACTTCAAGCTTTTCAGCCAGTTCTAGCGTACGGATAAAATCGTCGTGGAACTGTTTGGCTACCGCCTTCTGAGGATGAAGCGGGTTACCGTGGCAGCTGAGAGCGGAAATCGTCAGGCCGCGGGAATCGAACGCATGTTTAAATGCCTTTAGCTTGCTTTCGTCGGCAAGCAGTTCTTCGGGCTTGCAGTGAGCGTTACCCGGGTAACCGCCGGTGCCGATTTCAACCGCTTCAAGGCCTTTTTCTGCAATGTAATCGAGTGCTTCTTCTAGAGGTTTTTGTCCGAAAAGGACGGCAAACACGCCTAGTTTCATTTTTGTACACCTCCACGAATTATAAAAAGAACGCGCGTACACTTATTATATCACCGCTTTGCCGGGAAATGAAGCGCACAGCCGTAACAAGTTCCAGTCAGGGAAAACCGGCTTGCTTTTCGGAAAAACAAAAAGGTCTTCCCACCTGCCTCTTTTAGAAGGGGAGATGGAAAAGACCTTTGTAAACGCGTAAGACCACGTCGGGGTTATTCAAGTTAATAATAATGGCCGCGACGACAAGAGCCTGGGTTAGCAGGCATCGCATATAGAAGTAAGGCTTGGAAACCTTTCTGCGGATGACGGTCGTCTTGCCGAGCAGATTCTCAATCGCGATAATCACCCCGTGATAAACCCCGTAGATCAAAAACAGCCACGAGAAGCCGTGCCACAGTCCCATCAGCGTCATAATGAAAATCGAAAGCCCGGCGGTCATGAGCTTGGATGGCGTTTTGCGGGAAAAGAAAATGAAGATATGATCGCGGAACCAATCCCCCAAGGTAGCGTGCCAGTTCCGCCAGAATTGAGTAAGAGTGGGAGAGAGGAACGGCTTCTTAAAGTTTTCGGGAATCGTGAAGCCCATCAGACGGCCGAAGCCGACGGCGATATCCGAGTAGCCCGAGAAGTCCATGTAAATCATCAGGTAGAACCAGATCATCAAGAAGAGGCTCTGATGGGTATGAAGCTCCTGGTCCATCACTTTGTTGAACAGATCGGTCATCCAGACGACCACGACGACTTTTTTGAAAAGGCCCAAAACAATCCGCTTCACGCCCGCCTCAAACTGGGGCGCATCGACTTTGTACGGCACTTTTACATCGGCCATGAAGTCACGGAACTTTAAGATCGGACCGGAGGTAAACGTGGGAATGAACAGAATGTAGTTCACATAGTCGATAACCTTGGCTTGCCCGTCTTTGCCGAAGAAATAGGCGAAATACAGCGCATCGATGATTTTGAGCACGTTGAACATGATGCCGAGTGTCATCACGCCGTCTGCCAAAAGCGAAACCGAGCCCTGCTTGCCGAGCATGTGAAACAGGATTACGGCGCCTATGTTGGCGAGAATGAACAGCGCGAACGCAAATTTCCGCCAGACGGGTGTACGGCACAAATAGACGAAGAATATATAATTAAGCAGCGTATAGGCGATATAGAACGCAAACAGTTTGCCGCTCCACAGAAAAAGAAAGCCGAGGTTGAACAGCAGCATCAGGATGCGTTTGTTCTGCGGCCATTTTCTCGTCGCCATCAGCACGAACACCATGCCGCACATGGCAAGCAGCGCGTTCATGTTCAAATAAAACATAACAGGACTCCTTCAACGGACGGAGAATGAGTGGGTCCACACATAAGCGGACAGGTAAGACCTCATGGGGAGGCTGGGGCTAAAACCCTTCATAGATAAACAAACCTTGCCCGGTAAAATAAACGAGCACCAAATAAAGCATTCCTACATAAATCAGGATTTCGAAGGTTTTCTTAAAGAAAGCAGCCATTCGTCAACCTCCTTCGTAAACAGGGGAGCCCCTTCCTCCCGGTTAAGGTGGACGAGGTCGTGAAAGTACTTGGGCGCATAACGGTCCATGAGATCGAGCACGGGAACGTCCGCGGCTTTGAGACGCGCATTCACTTCCTGCTTCATGGCAGCGGTATAGGGTGGCTTTACATGGTCCTGACGGAATGGCATCCAAACGACGCGAAGCGGTATCCCTTTCTCTTTAGCGTCATCCAGTACCCATTGGAGCGCGTCCAGGTTATCTTGCATGTCCTTGAGCGTCATCCAGTTGTAATCCTTCTCGTACCGGGCCCAGCCTTTGGTCATCGCGTCTTCCGTAGCGTACCCGTGATAAAGTTCCTTGTCGATCCAGCGGGGCTCATAAGCGAGACTCCCCTGAAAAGCCAGATTGCGGACCAGTTCCTTGCCCGCATCCAGGAAGTCGGCCCGGTACGCGTATACGTACGGCTTGTACCAGGGCTTGTTCCACGGGAACCGGTAGTCGGTTTCCATCTTGTCCAGCAGCGTATGCACATCGATGCCGATCACCAGCTCATCTTTCACGGAGTATAACCCGCGCTGAAGAATCTGCTGCAAATCCGTCAGCTTCCCGTAGGATAAGCCCATTTCGACCAGCTTGGCTGCCGACTTCTCCTCGATATACGCCCCCGTAACGGAGGAATTGCCGTAAAATACGGCTCCGCTGCGCGACCAGCCGTGATGGTAGAGCGTCTTCGTAAAGTCGTCTTTACCGAACCGACGGCTCGTCTCAAGAGGATTCCACCACATGACAAGAGCTTCAGCGACCACAAAAATAAGAAGCAGCCCCAGGACGAAGCTGTTCTTCTTGAAAAAAGCGAGTATGTTCACACGATCACTCTTTATAGGGATTTTTGTTGCCAAGCATGGTACTGCTCACGGAAAGACGCCGGCCAGTTGGCCTCATTCATGCCGTATTGAGCGAGGAATGCAAACGCCCAGCGCTCGATGCCGAATCCTACGCAGCCGGTAACGGCGGCACGCTTGCCTACTTTGATGTCGAAGGCGTTGCCGAATGTGTTGCTGTGGAAGTTGACGGAACTGCAGGCGATGGACTTGTCCAGGTACGGAATCGTCAAACGCAGTTCATATTTCATCTCCTGATTGCGCTGGAAGGACGCTTTTACCTGAAAATCGTTGGTGAAAAACGGATCGTTCGCAATTTCAAGCAAGCTGTCGACTTCCCACTCTACGGCAAGCTCTTTAATGTATTCGATGGATTTCAGACGATTTTCTTTCACGAAATCCGGTTTTCCCACAAAAATAATTTCCCGCATCGAGAAATCGAGCAGACGGCCGAAATCGGTGTGGTTCTTGGATTCGAACCGGTGACACTTCGCGACAGCCGTTACTACGATTCCGTCTCCTTCGAGAGTCTCGCCCTGCAGGCCTTCATAGCAGTGGTAGCACGTGGACGGGTTCATCGTAAATTTAGGCTTCGGCATGGTGGCGTTCAGATCGAGCGGAAGCTCGTCCTTCCAGCCGCCGGTAGCACGGATTGAGTCGGAGAAGGATTCGATCACATCCAAATCTTCGCGTAGGTGCGTGAGGAAGTGGATATGCTCCGGAAAAGAAGTGAAGTGATTCGTTTTGTTCAAGGTCTCCGAGTGAATCACGGCCGGGTAAGACTCTTCCTTCACCTGGAAGCGATTCGCAATCTTCGTAACGAACGAATAGTCGAGAAAGCGCATGAGAGAGGAGAACGGCTCGCGGAAAATAAACAGGCCCGGCTCCAGCACCTTAATGCTCTTGCTTTCCACGAGTTCGCGGATAATGTCGCCGCTGTATGGAACGGAAACTTCGTTGCGGAACAGGATGTTTTCTTTAAAACCGAAGTCGCCCTTGGAGAAGCGTTCGATAAGACGCTCTACGCGTTCGCGGATCGCTTCGTCGCCGTTCGGGGACGTATGGACGATCCGGAGATGTCCGTCTTCCAAAGAAATTTCCTGAATGTGCTCATCCACGAAAGCGGATGCGTATTTAACCTGTCCGTGCTGGCTTTCGGAAAGCCGTTCCAGCGATATTTTGCATTCCATGGTGTTACCTCCCGGTTTTCGTGGAAATGAATTGGGCGATCTCGCGAACGGTATTCATCGGATACAGCATCAGATCTTGGTTCGTCACTTGAATGCCGTACGTTTGCTCGATATGAGCGATCAGTGCCGTAGCACCCATCGAGTCGATAAAGCCGTAATCGAACAGATGAACATCTACGCCGAAATCGTCATCATCTTCTTCAATCTCATAGCGGCTTCTGATGTGTTCTTCCAGCTGCTTTATGATTTCTTCCATAGTCAGTCGGGCCTCCCAGGCAGGAATAGATTGGTGTAAAGAAGGCGTACAGCCGGATGGGCCGTAGGAACGGCAGGCACCGGCTGTACTCGGGAGCGGGACGGCGTTAACCGGCCCCTCCGTTTATTTTTTAAGAGACAGGCTTATGGTCGTCTTATCTCCGTAACGCGTAAGTGTATACATGCCGGTTGCCGCATCTTGTTCAAGCTTGATATCCGCCTGATTTCCCGGGATCGTCAGCCCGTCCGGGCTGTAGATTTTAATTTGCTGCAGACCGGCCGCCTGCAAATTGAGTTTCCAGGTGCCGCTCTCGTGGGTATCCAGCTCGAACGGCACATTGGCACGGACAATGTGAGCTTCCCCGGCAGGCTTGCCGATATGAAGCTGCGCCTCGCGGGCAAGGCCGAGGTACAGCTTGCCGCTGCGCTCGGTGTATACGTCGGACTTGGCGGCAAGGGAGTAAGGCGCGTATTTCTCGCCTTTTTCCACCACGACGCCCGGCGTATTGGCGTACTCGGCCGCCTGTTTCGGCACGGCGGACGTATCCGCTCCGATCGTGAGAGACAGATGAAGGCCTTTGCCGGAAATCCGGTCTTTCACTTCGTCCATGATATAGTCGGCCCAGGTGCGCTTCACGGTAACCTGCGTTGTCAAGGTAGTCAGGAAGGAACGGGCCATTTGGGTTTCCGTCATAAAGTTATAATCGTACTGATTCCGAATGTCATCGAGGAAGGAAGCGAAATCCTCCAGTTCCCCTACGCGAGCAGGGAAGTGATACTCAATGTGTTCGAAGTAATCAATGGGCATATCGCGTTTGATATAAGAATCGTAAATATCGACCGTAGAGCTTTCGCCTGTTTTGCGAAGCACCGGAGCCGGCGTGTAAATCAGCATAGGCTGATCGCTGCCGCTCTTGTCCTTCGTCAGCAGGAAAGGAAGCCCCCAGATGTAATCCGTACCGAGCCGGGGCTCTGTAGGCGTATGTGACGGCGTAAAGCCAAAGTTGAACCAGATTCCCTGCTCGTTCTCGTTGCGGAGTGTCTGAAGCCGGTCCGGGAAGTTGATCCGCCAGGTGTGCTGGTTCGTTCCGGGCATCGTCCAGGGAAGGCCGAGCTTCTCGAACGCCTGCTTGTGCAGAGCGATCTCCTGCTTCTCCTGGGCGTCGCTGACGAAATTGTGCACATATATGTGCGGATACAATTCGAGATGATTCTGCTTCGTATACTGCAGGAACTCCTGCAGTTCCGCCTTGTAAGGGAAGGCCGGCGAATCGACCGGAACCGGCGATCCGAACTCCAGCTGTCCGACGATCAGGTCTACGACACCGTCGTGATTCACATCGTGCCAGACCGGCACGGAGTTGTGCCCGCCGACCAGGGCGTTCGTGCCCATCTGATTCAGCGTGGCGCCGTTTACGCTTCCCTGGGCGGTGAAGGTTCCGCCGCTTTCCTGGCGGAACACGCGCAGATCCCCCTCGTTGCTGCCGACAACGAGGTCCGCCCGGCCGTCGCCGTCCATGTCACGGACGGACGGCGCGGCGTACTTGGCGCCGACGTCCGCGACTACGGCGCCGGCGGAGAGGCGCAGCGCGCCTGCCTGCGGCGCGCGGTACACCCGGACCTTGCCGTCGGCGTCTCCGACGACCAGGTCCGGAAAGCCTTGGCCGCGGAGATCTCCCGCGGCCGCGATAGCCGGTCCGGGCACCTTGATGGGCCCGGACGGGTCCTGCAGGGCGGTTAGCGGCGCGAACCGCCCGCCGCCTTGGCCGAGCGCGATCTGCACGGCCCCGGTGGCATCGCTGACGAGAAGGTCGATCTTCCCGTCGGCGTTCCAGTCCACCGCATGCACGGAAGCATGCGGACCGGTCTTGAGCGGCTGGCCACTCGTCAGCAGCAGCTTCTCCGGCTTGCCGTACACATCCGGCAGCTTGAGGCCGCCCGGCGCGGGATCGCGCTCGTAAGCCTCCGGCTTCGGCCCGAGGTTCGGATACACGTAGACGTATCCGTCGCTGCTGCCGGCGAGAAGGTCTTCCTTCCCGTCCCCGTTGATGTCCGCGAACGCCGGTACGAGCCGGTGCGGGCCTTCTACGGGATCGGCCAGCGATTTGTAGTCCGGATACTCCGCCAGGCGTATGGCGCCTTCCTCGGACTGCAGATGCATGCCGCTGCTGTAATACGAAGCGGGCGATTCCCCGCTGAACTGCGGCTTCTCGTTGGATCCGCCGTTCAGGTGGACGGAGACGCTCTCTTTCCACTGTCCCCAATAGAAGGCGGAGCGGACCAGCGAGAAGGACGGGATCTGATTGTACTTCTTCGTCAGCTCCGCCCATTGGATCGCTTCCTTGTCCTTGAACGCTGGCATGGCTTCGAAATGGTTCTGGTAGGACATGGCCGGACGCCCGTAAGGCCCGAGTACTTTGGTCACGCTGTACCCGAAGGTTTCCTTGGACACGTAAGTGACGAATTCCGTGCGGAACTGGGCGTTGGCCGCCGAGAAAGCGAAGTTGAAGTAGGGCTCCAGCTTCAGGTCTTTCTTGTCGAAAAAGGCGGTGCCCGGTTTCAGGCTCCGCTGCTGATCGTACTTGGCGGCCAGGCTGCCGAACCCCTGCGTGGGGTCCATGCCGCTTTGAAGATCGTAGCCCGTAATAAAGTACCGGTTAGGCAGGAAGGTGCTGCTCAGGAGTACCGTTCCTTCGCCGACCTTATTGACGGCGACGAGCGCTTGTCCGTTCAGCGTAACCAGCGGCTGCGCCGTTGAAGGATCAAGGCCGTAGCCCCAATAGAAGCCCGGAAGATTGTCCATCGTTTCCCGTTTGAAGAAATTATCGCTGAAAAGTTTGATGACTTCCTGCATGCCTTGAGCGTTCACCGGCACGGCCGGATATTGAAACTGCGGTTTGGCCTGCGGCGGCGCTATGAGCTGCGTCTGATAGGCTCCCAGAAAATCGGCGGGAAACTTGCTTGCGAACGCATTGTCGAGAAGCAAATGCCCTCCGTTTTGCACATAGTCCTGGAGCTTCTGGATGTATCCGTTGTCGGGTATGTTTGCGAGCTCCGGATCCGGCACGACCGCATCGTACGATTGCAGCTTGCGGGCCGACACTTCATCCATCGGCTTCCGTTCAAGCTCCAGATTCGCCGCCAGCGACTGCCGGAACTGTTCGAATGCCGCCGTGTCATAGCGATCGCCGCCGGTTGCGTACAGCAGGCGGACCTGCTCTTTCTTCCCTGTGAGGAAGGCTGCCGCTCCGACTGCCAAGAGAAGGGCGGCCAGGCAAAATACCGCTATGGCGGTTCTTTTTTTCGACAAATTCATCCCTCGATTTTTGTATATGATCCTTGCCATTATAGCACTTCTCCCTCCGTTTGTTAACTTTGGGAGCGGCTGCGCCGCGGTTCCGCGCATTCGCCGAATCCGAAAAATTTTGCCGAAAAATAGGTTCATAAATAAAACCTCAAGCGCCGATATATAGGAAAGGTGAATATTTACAATCCGAAATCATTCTGACAAATGGGGAGTTGCTATGAGTAACAAGTGGAGTGAGAAGATAGCCGGAGGCTGGCGGAGCGCGGTCAAAAAGATACAGAACCTTGCGCCGGCCAAGACTGCGGCGGGCGGCCCTTCCGGCCCGGGGGGAGGCGGGAATTCGATTCCCGCGCTAAAAGCCGTAGGAACGAAGCTGTTCGTCATCTTTTTTCTCAGCATTCTGATCGCCGTTCTGATTGTGGGAACGCTGTCTTACCAGACTTCCAGCAGCGTTGTGGAAGAAGAAGTATCGAAAGCGGCTCAACAGACCGTTATCCAGACGGGAGAAAAGCTTGATTTTCTTTTCCGGACTTACGAGAAGATGTCGCTGGATATTATGATCGACAAAACGGTCGGCGCTTCGGTGGATCAGCTTGCACGCCCGAATATATCCGATTCGGATGTCGCCATCGCCCGGATGAATCTGGACAGCAACCTCAAGAAATACTCGCAAACGGACGAGAATCTGGCGGGCATTTACATTATTCCGGTAACGGAAAAAGGGGTTCCTACCGGCTACGGTCAGGAAAAGCTGATTCAGGAGAATACCGCTCTCATTAAGAGCGTGAAGGATGGAGACGGTAAGGCCATCTGGTTCGATTCGAAAATCAACGGCTATTTTACACAGCTTTCCTTCCCTACATTCGGTGTCGCGCGTGTAATGAAGAACGATTACGGACAAGGGAATTATATGGTCCTGCTGGAGATCAAGACGGACTATCTCTACAATCAGCTTTCCGGCGTTCACGTCGGACAAACGGGCAGGATCGAAGCGATGAATGCCAAACAGCAGCTGATGGTGACCGAGAAATCCGACATGATCGGCAAGGAAGCACAGGTTAAACTGGAAGGCCAGCTGCAGGATCAAGGCCGTACGAAGGCCGATGTGAGCGGAGAACCGAATCTGATCGTTTATACAAAAAGCAAACAGACGGGCTGGCTCATTTACGGCTTTGCGCCGCTGGATGAAATCACGGAAAAGGCGAACGGCATTTTCGTATTGACCGTCTGGGTGGCGATTATTTCCGCTCTGCTTGCGGTCGTGGTCGGCTGGCTGATGAGCCGCATGATCGGCAAACCGCTGGTCGAGCTGGGCCATCTGATGAACGAAGGAGAGAAGGGCAACCTGGCGGTACGCACTCTCTTCACACAGCGTCAGGACGAGATCGGCCAAGTGGGCAAGAGCTTTAACGGCATGATGAGCAAAATCACGGATCTCGTCAATCAGACGAACCGTTCGGCGGACAGCGTGCTCGAAACGGCGCGGGAGCTTACGGACGCATCCAAGAAAACCGCGCTTTCGGCGCGGGAAATCGCGACGGCTACGGAAGATATCGCCGGAGGGGCGACAAGCCTGGCAGTTGCGGCCGAGAACGGAAACGATCTGACATCTCAAATTTCCGAGCAGATGAAATACGTCATCGAGAAAAACATCCGGATGTCTATCGCCACTTCCGAAGTGCAGCAGATGAGTGAGCGGGGCATCGAGCAGATGGATGAACTGACGCAGAAAACTCTGCAGAGCGAGCAGATGACCCACTCTCTCGTAGACCGGGTCGATACGCTCAAGCAGAGCACCAGTTCCATCCGCAAAATTCTCGATGTGCTTACGAAAATCACCGCGCAGACGAATATTTTGTCGTTGAACGCGAGTATTGAAGCGGCGCGTGCCGGAGCGGCGGGCAAGGGGTTCATGGTCGTTGCCGGAGAGATCCGCAATCTGGCGGACCAATCCAGAGAATCGATCGTGAACGTAGCCCAGATCACCGAGGAAATTCAGCGCGAGATGGACGCTACGGTAGAAGCGCTGTCGGCCGCTTATCCGCTGTTCCGCGAACAGACGGAGTCGGTGAAGGAGGCGAACCAGATGTTCTCTTCCGTGAAAAACGAGATGGACAATCTGCTCATCCAGTTGGATGAGGTCTCGACTTCCATCAACGATCTGAACGAGTCCCAGATGACGCTTGCCGATGCGATGGCCAACGTGAGTGCCGTTGCGGAGCAATCTTCCGCGACAAGCGAAGAAGTCGCTTCCCTGAGCAGCGAGCAGCAGAGCGTGAGCGAAGGGCTGGTACGCCTGTCCGGAAAGCTGGAGGACGTTTCCAGCCAGTTGAGCGAATCGCTGACGAAGTTCAAGGTGTAGAACCGGATCGATAAACCGCACAGCAAAAAGCCCGGCCGACGCAGCATCCTGCGGTGGCCGGGCTTTTCATGTAGGAAGTCCCTTGCGGGGCGGAGCGCAGCTTTTTTAGATTCACGCTGTATTCCGCTCCATAAGGGGCTTTTAATCAGCTCCATGCTGTCTTAGAACTGAATTTTGCTCTCGATGAACGCCTTCAGCTCGCTGATCGGCATCCGGGTTTGTTCCATCGTATCGCGATCGCGCACGGTAACTTGGCCGTCCTGTTCGGACTCGAAGTCGTACGTGATGCAGAACGGCGTGCCGATCTCATCGTGACGGCGGTAACGCTTGCCGATGGAGCCGGTGTCGTCGTAATCGACCATGAAGCTTTTGGCCAGATCGGAGAAGATCGCCTGCGCGCCTTCGGACAGCTTCTTGGAAAGCGGGAAGATCGCCGCTTTGAAAGGAGCAAGCGCCGGGTGAAGGTGAAGCACGGTGCGGCTGTCGTCGCCTTCCAGCTTCTGCTCTTCGAAGGCGTCGATCAGGAAGGCCAGCGTTACGCGGTCGGCGCCGAGCGAAGGCTCGATGCAGTACGGCACGTACTTCTCGTTGCCCGCTTCTTGATCCACATAGTTGAAATCTTCGCCGGAGTGTTCCATATGCTGCTTCAGGTCGTAATCGGTGCGATCGGCGATGCCCCAGAGCTCGCCCCAGCCGAACGGGAAGCGGTACTCGATATCCGTCGTGGCATTGCTGTAGTGGGACAGCTCGTCATCGGAGTGGTCGCGCAGACGGATGCTGGCTTCTTTCACGCCGAGGTTCAAGAGCCAGTCGCGGCAGTATGCGCGCCAGTATTCGAACCATTTCATGTCCTCGCCCGGTTTGCAGAAGAATTCAAGCTCCATCTGTTCAAACTCGCGCGTACGGAAGGTGAAGTTGCCCGGCGTGATTTCGTTCCGGAAGCTTTTGCCGATCTGGCCGATACCGAAAGGAAGCTTTTTGCGCATGGTGCGCTGTACGTTCTTGAAATTCACGAAAATACCCTGCGCCGTTTCCGGACGCATGTAAACGACGTTGGAGCTGGACTCCGTTACGCCCTGGAACGTTTTGAACATCAGGTTGAACTGGCGGATGTCCGTGAAATCGCGGCTGCCGCAATCCGGACAGGCGATTTCGTGCTCGTCCATCAGCGCTTTCATCTGATCGAAGGACAAGCCGTCCACCACGAGCTCGATGCCTTTGGCATCCAAAGCGTTTTCGATGATTTTATCCGCGCGGTGGCGGGCCTTGCACTGTTTGCAGTCGATCATCGGATCGTTGAAGTTGCCGACGTGGCCGGATGCGACCCATGCTTGCGGGTTCATCAGGATAGCGGCGTCCAGACCGACGTTGTACGGAGACTCCTGGACGAATTTTTTCCACCAGGCGCGCTTCACGTTGTTCTTCAGTTCTACGCCGAGAGGGCCGTAATCCCACGTGTTGGCCAGGCCGCCGTAAATTTCGGAACCCGGGAAAATAAAACCTCTGTGCTTGGCCAGAGCTACGATTTGATCCATGTTGACGCTCATTTTTGTTCGCTCCTTTGCGTATTTCGGGAATGGGTAAAACATGATGCAAGCCAAATCGCCTGATCGCTGCCCGGGTCATGGGAATTTCCGTCTGAGCAGACTCCGCAGATCCGTACGGAGCCCTCCGCCGCCCAATCGAAAAAGCCCCCAATCCCACAGGCATCCGATATGCCTAGGGACGAGAGCTTGAGCACCCGCGGTTCCACCCTAGTTGATGCTCCGCCCGGATATCCGCCTTTCCCCGTCATTCCGTACCCGTCCGGCGCTTGCTCATCGGACAAAGGATCGGATTGCGGTGAATGGCGCCTGGCTGGCGCATCCCCTTTCTTGCCGCACGCGGCTCCGGACTGCCGTTTCGCTGGTTCCTTGCCCGGGCTTCCACCATTCCCGGATCGCTGATTCGAAGGAAATTCAGGTACTATTGGTCCTTCACGGCCGCATCGTATGCAGTTGGGAATAGTTTACCTAAGTTGTGCAAAAAAATCAATGCGGCAGATGCGCAGCCGGGACGCAAAATATTTTTATGGAAAAGGAAGGAAATAAATGTTGAGAGTCGAACTGTTTAGGTATTAAGAGAACTGCGGCGATAAAAATGACCCGGACGCATGCATCCGCAGATGCACATTTTGCAGCTTGTAAAGTTAAAGCCATTTAACTTTTACAGAGACTCGGAGGAGGAGATAAACGAAAGAACGACAGGCTGACGAGCAAGATACGAATGACAGTCAAGGAAACGGCTGTGCCCGGACGGGTTAAACGGGTTGTCCCGGAAAGTTTCCTAATTATGAAGGGAGAGAATTAACGGATGAATGGAAAAGCAAAAAGAGGATTAGCGTTCGCTCTGGTCGTCCTGCTGCTGCTCGTATCCCTGCCGCTGACCGCTTTGGGCGCGTCGGAATGGGCACCGGGAACGGCTTACAAGAAGGGTGAGATCGTCAGTTACAGCGGAACGCTCTATGAATGTGTGCAGCCGCATACGGCACTGCAGGGCTGGGAGCCGCCGAACGTACCGGCGCTGTGGAAGAAATCGACAGCCGTTCCGGACACGCAAGCGCCGACAGCGCCCACGGGATTGAACGCGGGAACCGTAACGGGGAATTCCGCTGCACTCAGTTGGACGGCTTCTACCGATAACATCGGTGTAAGCGGTTACGAGGTGTACAACGGCACGACCCTGGCCGGAACTTCCACGACGACTTCGTATACGGTAACCGGCCTGCAGCCGAATACGTCCTACACGTTTACCGTGAAGGCGAAAGACGCTGCCGGCAATGTGTCCGCAGCCAGTGCGGCGGTTACGGTTAAGACGGCAGCCCCTGACACGCAGGCGCCGACTGCTCCGACTAATGTAAAGGCCGGAAATGTAACCGCTAACAGTGTAGCGCTAAGCTGGACAGCGGCTACCGACAACGTCGGTGTAACAAGCTACGACGTATACAACGGCACAGCACTCGCGGGCTCCACGTCCTCGACAAGCTACACGGTGACGGGCCTTCAGGCGAACACGGCGTACACGTTCACCGTGAAAGCCAAAGATGCGGCGGGCAACGCGTCCCCTGCAAGCGCGGCTGTAACGGCAACGACGACGACACAGCCGACCGGAAGCAACGAGATTATCGGTTACTTCCCAAGCTGGACTTCGTACAATACGCCTTCTTTCACACCGGCTAACGTAGATGCAACGAAAGTATCCGCCATCAACTACGCGTTCCTGGATATTTGCTGGAACGGCAGACACGGCAACCCTTCCAATGATCCCGAGAATCCGAATGCTCAAACCTGGCCGTGCCAGGACGGCAACGGAGCGGCAAACAACGCGCCGAACGGGTCCATCGTACTGGGCGATCCTTATGTGGATGATGTCGGCGAAGGCGGCGGCTACGAGAGCCTGAAAAAGCTGGCTCAGCTGAAAACGAAAAATCCGAAGCTGAAACTGTTCTTCTCCGTCGGCGGATGGACTTGGTCCAACCAGTTCTCCAACACGGCTGCGGATGCGACAGCCCGCCAAAACTTTGCGACTTCGGCGGTTTCCCTGCTCCGCCAGTACAATTTTGACGGTATTGATATCGACTGGGAATATCCGAACGCCATCGGCGTACCTTGCGCTTCCGGTCAAACCTGCCAGCGCTCGGCGGATAAAGCCAATTACATCCTGCTGCTGCAAACTCTGCGCCAACAACTGGACACCGCCGGACAGAAGGACGGCAAGCAGTACTATATCACGATCGCGTCCGGAGCTAATTCCACTTTCGTGGCGGATGCGGGCGGCACTTCGAACTGGATCACCCAAGCTGCGAACTATCTGGACTGGATCAACATCATGACTTACGATTTCCACGGTCCTTGGGATACTTCCAGCAATCACGTAGCACCGCTTTACAACGATCCGAGCGATCCGTCGGGCACTCCGCAGTTCAATGTGGATTCCGCCGTCAAAATCTATCTGAATAAAGGCGTGCCGGCCAGCAAAATCACGGTAGGCGAACCGTTCTACGGCTACGGCTGGAACGGCTGCAACGCGGGAGCCAAAGGCGACGGCCTGTACCAAAGCTGCTCCGGCTCCTCCAACACGGGTTCGGACGGCTCCACGTTCAACTTCTCGTACCTGCAGAACAAAGGCTACCTGACGAAAGACGCAAGCGGCAAATATACAGTGGGCGGCCTGGGCTTCACGCGTTACTGGAACGACGTGACCAAGACACCTTACCTGTACAACCCGACGAGCAAAATTTTTATCACTTACGAGGACGAGGCTTCGATTCACGCGAAGAACGAATATGCGAAGTCCAAAGGGCTGCGCGGCGTCATGTTCTGGGAGCTGGAAGCCGACAGCAACAAAACGCTGCAAACGGTCGTTTCCAACGATCTGCCTCACTAAGCACTTATCCATTTGGAGATTTTTATAGGAAGAAAAGCGGGCGCTGTCTTATGACGGCGCTCTTTTTCTATGGAATGGGTGCGCTGGAACGGTTCCGTTTCGCTTTCTTATACGACTGTAGATGTGCTTCAAATAGGCAGTACGCAGCGGTGAACGACTTCCTTATGGCCGGGGCCGCCAGCCGCCTGCGGAAGAATTTTGTCCGGAGGCTTATTTTTGTTAACCTTATGACAAAAAAAGGGCGCCGCGGGGGCTTTTGCGGGTTGCGGGCGAACATTCACAAAGGTACACTAGTTATGTTACCTGATTTGCACAATGAAAGGATATGAATCATGCGATCTTTACGCAGAGAAGATATAGAGCTTCTGGCTCCTGCCGGCGACTGGGATTGTCTGCGGGCGGCCGTAGCGAACGGCGCCAATGCGATTTTTTTCGGGGTTGAAAAATTCAATGCCCGCGCACGCGCGCACAATTTCAAGATGGATGAACTGTCCGACATTATGTCGTTTCTACATTTATATGGCGTCAAAGGCTTTCTGACGTTCAACATTCTCGTGTTTGAGGACGAGCTTCGCGATGCGAAAGAACTTATCGAGGCTTGCGTGGATGCGGGTGTGGACGCGGTAATCGTACAGGATCTGGGCCTTGTCAAAATGATCCGCGACATCTCCCCGGATTTCCCGATCCACGGATCGACGCAGATGACCATTACTTCACCGGAAGCGGTGGAGTTTACAAAACCGTTCGATATCGAACGTGTCGTGCTCGGACGCGAAAACAACTTGAAGCAGATCAAAACGATCGGCGATCAGGCGAAGCTTCCGATGGAAGTTTTCGTGCACGGTGCGCTGTGTGTTTCCTATTCGGGACAATGTCTGACATCCGAAATGTGGGGCGGACGCTCCGCCAACCGTGGAGAATGCGCCCAGGCCTGCCGGCTGCCGTATGACCTGATCGTCGACGGAGAGCCTAAACCGATGGGGGACGTAGCTTACCTGCTGTCGCCCAAGGATTTGGCCGCTATCGAGCTGGTTCCGCAGCTTATCGAAGCGGGCGTCACCTCGTTCAAGATCGAAGGACGCCTGAAAAGTCCGGAGTATGTAGCCAACGTCGTGAGCAAGTACCGCCGGGCTATCGACGCGTATTTCGACGGGAAGGATGCGAAGCCGTCCAAGGAAGATATCCGCGAACTCCAGCAGAGCTTCTCGCGCGGATTCACGAGCGGGTTCCTCGAAGGAACGAACAACAAGAAGCTCGTGGACGGCACGTTCCCGAAGAGCCGCGGCGTATTCCTCGGCCGCGTGAAGCAGGTTCTGCGCGATGCGGTCATTTGCGAGATTGAGGCGCCGCTCAAACGCGGAGACGGGATCGTGTTCGATGCGGGCGACCCGACGAAGAAGGAAGAGGGCGGCCGCGTGTACGACTTGCGCCGCAAAGGCGTCAAGATGGAAGGCGAAGCCGAAGGCGGCCTGATCGAAATCGTGCCGGGGCGCAACGATGTGGACCTCGGACGTGTCCGCGTCGGAGACCGGATCTGGAAGACGAGCGATCCGGCGCTCGACAAGCGTCTGCGTCAGACGTACGAAACGGAGAAGCCGTACCGTACGTTCCCGGTCCACCTTCGCGTCACGGGAGCGGTAGGCCAGCCGCTGAAGACCTGGTGGAGCGATCCTTCCTCGAACCACAGTGTGTTCGTGGAAAGCGAAGCGCTGCTGGAAGCGGCCCTGAAGCGCCCTCTCGGCGAAGAGGTGCTGGCGGAGCAGCTGGGACGTCTCGGCGGCACGATCTTCGAGCTGGCCGGACTGGACGTCCAGCTTAGCGGCGACGTGATCGTCCCGATGCGCGAGCTGAACGCCCTGCGCCGCCGCGCCGTGGAGCTGCTCGAAGCCGAGCGCCAGAAGCCGCGCCGGTACATGAAGCGCGAGGTCGACGCTTACGCCGACGAGCAGCTGCTCCAGGCGCCGGTGAGCGCCGAAGAGCGCCGGGTAAGCGGCCGCACGGATGCGGCCCCTGCGCACACGGTTGACGCGGCGGGCAAGACCGCAGACGGCACCGGAGCCGCTGGCGGACAGGCAGCGCAGCCTTACGGCGTGCGCCTGACCGCACTCTGCCGCGGCATCGAGCAGGTGCTTGCGGCTGTCGAAACCGACGTCGATATGATCTACGCCGATTTCGAGTTCATCAAGCAGTTCCCGGCCGCTGTGGAGGCCGCTCATGCCGCGGGCAAGAAGATTGCGCTGGCGACTCCACGCATTCATATGCCCGGCGAGACCGGCTACTTCCGCAATATTTTGAAATTGCGGCCGGATGCGGTACTTATCCGGAACACCGGCGCGATGTACTTCTTCATGAAGTACCGCGCGGAGAACCCGGAGGAGTACCAGCCGGAGCTGATCGGCGATTTCTCGCTGAACATCGCCAACCATAAGACGGCTTCGCTCTTTGTAGATGCCGGATGCTCCATGGTCACTCCGTCGTACGATCTGAATATCCAGCAGATGGTGGATATGCTGTCGCGCACGGATACGTCGAAGATGGAGATGGTGATCCAGCAGCATATGCCGATGTTCCACACGGAGCACTGCGTGTACTGCACGTTTATGAGCGAAGGCACCGACTTCACGAACTGCGGACGCCCTTGCGAGGATCACCGCGCCTCCCTGCAGGACCGGATCGGCATGTCCCATCCGGTTCGCGTGGATGAAGGCTGCCGCAACACGGTCTACAACGCCATTGAGCAGTCCGGCGCCGAATATTTGAACCATTTCCTTGAACTGGGCGTACGCTCCTACCGCGTCGAGTTCCTGGAGGAATCGCCGGAGAAGGTCAAGGAAGTGCTGGACCTGTACCGCCGTGCAATACGCGGCAACATTACCGGCACGCAGGTATGGAAGACGCTCAAAGCGACCAATCAGCTCGGCGTTACCCGCGGTCAGCTTGTTAAATGGGGCCGCGTGGATACGATGGAATAAGCAACGGATCGGAACAAAGAAAGGCCTGCCGGGAAACCGGCGGGCCTTTTTCGATTATAGGTGTCGTTACTTGATACGAATGCGGTACGGTTCTCTTAGAGGATTCGGCCATTCGTGCAGGGTTGTGGTCAGCACGCCTCCGTAGTCTTTTTTGGGAATCGTAAAAGATTCCAAGGATGCGTTGGATTCGGGATCTTCTCCTAAAGTCCTGCTTGAGGTATGGTTTGACACTTCGACAGTGTTTCCGTGCGCATCTTTCCAGCTGTCCCATGTCGTGTAGTTCATATTGTCCCAGGAGGAATCGAGCCCGCTTAATTTGAGGGACACGGCGTAGCTGTCGCCCATGTCGGTTAGCTTCAGAAGCTGAAGCCGGTTGTCCGGAGATACGATCTGTTTGTTCGCCACATCCAGCTTCACGGTCAATTGATCTTTGTCCAGAGCGGTCACCAGGCTGCCTTCCACATACAGTTCCTTCGGTTGGGTGAAGTAGGGGCTTTCGAAGGTGAGTATCTTTTTATCCTCGGTGTCGTTAGATGCGCCCCAGTTCGGAAGACGTTCCCCTTTTTCGGTGACCAAATGAATGTCGCGCAGCCCGAAAAGCTGCTTAGTATTGCTTTCCTCGTACGAAACGTCGAGTAAAATGCGGGTCGGATAAAGCTTAGCTTCATTAAATGTAACCGTTTGACCTTGTATGACGACGCTTTTACCGATCGGAATCGTTTCCACCCGGTTCATGAACAGCTCCCGGTCGAGCTTGAAAGGTATTTTCCAAACCGGACCGTCATCGCCCGCCAGCCTGGCTTCGAAAATGAAATCTTCCGGCATCGGTGCCCCCTCTACCAGCATCGCATCCAAGTAGTCGCTGCCTGAAGATACAGGCTCGGCAGGGACTGGCGAATGCTGAAAACCAATAATAGCCGGCATATGGCTCCCGTCAGCTGGGTGCAGGTTCACCTCAGGGCCGCGTTTCGAGGTGGAGTGGGCATTGCTCCACGAATAAAAAACCACGATCCGTGATTCATCGGCGATGACGCCGTTGAGCGTGAAGGTTTCTCCGTTTTGCGTGTGGGATATGTTAATCGGCTGAAAAAACTCGTTATCGAATGCCTGCGCCAACCCTTTATCCTGTGTGCTCAGTATCCGGACGAAAACCTCCATGCCCGGTATCTGACGGATCGCAGAGGCAAAGGCGGGAGACACATGGACCATGGCCGCAAATACCGTAACCAGCAAGATAAAAGAAGCCGCAGCGGTTAAGGACGTCCGCTTCCGACGCCGTAAGGCCTTGGCTCTCTGAATACCTTGCGCTATGGCAAGGTCCGCCTCGGCGGGGATTTCCCCTTCTGCCGCTCCGCGCAGTTCTTTTTGCAGCCAATCGTGCTCATCCATAAGCTTCATCCTCCCTTCCGAGAATCGATTTTAACTGATCGAGCGCCTTCCGCGCCCTCGTTTTGACGGTGCTTTCCGGCATTTGCAGCAGAGCGGCGATCTGGGGATAGGTCCAGTCCTCCATATATTTGAGAATAACGAGTTGTTTTTCGGAAGGTTGAAGGCAATCCAGGGCCATATATAAATCCAGGCTGTCGGGCTGGGGGCCGGATACTTCTTTCGGTGCGGCGTAATCCGGTGGAACGGTACGTTTTTGGCGCTTTCGTTCATCGGCGCAATAATTCAGCAGAATACGTGTAATCCAAGTGGAAAACAGTGCGTGATCATGCAGCTTGCGAATACTGCGGAATGCCCGGAATGCCGTTTCCTGCAGGGCATCCAGCGCGTCCGGCCGGCTGTGAAGGTAGGCGTAGGCGATCCGGTACAGCCTTGCTTTTTCCTCATCCATAAGCCGCGTAAAAGCCTGATCGTCCCCGTTTCGTGCAGCCCGGACAAGCGTTTCGGTGTCCAGAAAAAGGTCCCTCCTTCCAGTTCTATTGTATTAGACGGTTCGGGAGAGAAGATCGTCGGCGATCCGGCAAAAATATTTCTGTCACAATTTAGACACATTTTTTTAATCCGAAATTCAGTTTTGTTTAAGCTTGTTTTATTGTGCCCTGGATATATTGAGTACGGCTTCTACAAAAGAACGTTGTCTATCCATCCCAGAACATGTGACTGGTGAACACCTAATTGACCGTTGAAAAGGAGGGGGCAGGATTGCTGGAAGTGAACGGAGTCAGCAAGCTCTACGAAAACTCCCGGGGAGTTAAGGAGATCAATTTCTCCATGCAGCGCGGGGAAATCGTGGGCTTTTTGGGGCCCAATGGAGCAGGCAAAACGACTACCATGAGGATGATTACGGGGTACTTGAATCCGACGGGCGGGAACATCCTGGTGGACGGCTTGTCTATGGCCGATCATCCCCGCAAGGCAAGGCGCAAGATCGGATATTTGCCTGAAACGCCGCCGCTTTATCCGGAAATGACCGTACGGTCGTACTTGAAATTTGTGGCCGATCTCAGAGACGTACCTGTCCGGGCGCAAAAAGGCAGAGTTAACGAAATTATTGACAAGCTGGGGCTTAACGGACGCGAAAACCAGATCATCCGCAGCTTGTCCAAAGGGTATAAGCAGCGTCTGGGACTGGCGCAGGCGATTGTCCACAAACCCGATTTGCTTGTGCTGGACGAACCCACTTCGGGGCTGGACCCGAAGCAGATTATTGAAATCCGCAGTCTGATCCGCGAGCTGGGCGAAAATCATACGGTGCTGCTCAGCACGCACATTCTGCCCGAAGTGAATACTCTGTGCAACCGGGTGCTCATTATTAATCAGGGGCAGATTGTGCTCGACGAGAAGCCGGAGATGCTCGGCGCGACGATGGGCGACACCTTCGAGGTGTCGCTGGAAGTGAAGGGCCCGCGCGAGGAAATCATCTCCCTGCTGGGCACTACCGCCGGCATTGCCGCTGTGCGGGAGCTGGCGGACGGCGCACCCGCTGCGGGGGCGCTTGGCCTGACCAGTGCCCCGGAGGCTGCGGCGTCTGGAGCGGGCGAAGCGGCTGACGCGGAAGCGGAAGCGGCATCCGGCGGCGCGGGCGACCCCGCGAGTGAGGCTGCAGAGGCAGCGGCTGTGACGCCGGCCTCGCCGGATGCAGCAGCAGAGCCGGCGGGCTCTTCCGGCTCCGCCGCGCAGACGGACGGCCCCGGACGGCCCCAATCGGAGGACGTCGAAGAGCCGGCTGCAGCCGGAGCAGACGCCTCGGCGGCACCGCAGGCGAAGACCGGCGGGCAGCAGACCGCTTCTCCGGGGGGAACTGCCCCGGATACGGTCAAGCTGCTCGTCTCGTCAGCCGATAGCACGGACATCCGCGAGCCGCTTTTCTTCCGTCTGGCGGAAGCTGGTTATCCCATCCTGGAGATGAAGCGGGAGAGCCTCAGCCTAGAGGATATTTTCCTCAAGCTGACGACCGACGAGAGCTTGTCCGGCTCTGCCGAAGACGAGCCGGAGAGCCGTCCGGGACAGTCGTCCAGGCTGGATCGTGTAAGCAAATGGCTGCCGCTGAAAGACAAGTCCGGAAGCGCGGCGGCAGGCCAGTCGAAGGGAGGCGGCGAAGATGCGTAGAACGTGGGCGATCTGCTCGAAAGAACTGCAGCTGTTTTTCTATTCGCCGACCTCGTATGTCGCATTCGCTTTTTATGTGCTGGTGTCGGGCATCATGTTTTACTTGAATTTTGTCATGGTGCAGCCCAGCCTGATCGATATCCGGTATGTGGTCGGTAATATTACGTTCATTTACCTGTTCATCATCCCGCTGCTTACGATGCGTCTGGTGGCGGATGAATTCCGTCACGGTACGGATGAGCTGCTGCTTACTTCACCTGCCGGAATCGGCGAAATTGTGCTGGGCAAGTACCTGGCCGCGCTTATCGTCCAGTTTCTGCTTACCATATGCAGTCTGGTTTATCCGCTGATCATGTCTGCCTTCGGCACGCTGGACCAGCCGGTCCTGTGGCTGTCATACCTCAGCATGTTCCTGCTGGGAGCGGCCATGATGGCGATCGGCCTGTTTGCCTCCACGTTATCCAACAACCAGATGGTGGCCGGGATTGCGGGTTTTGCCTTTCTTCTGTTTTTCTGGCTGATCGACTGGATGGCCGACGGATTCGGCGGCAAGTTCCGGGAATGGATTATCCAATTCTCGATGAGCGGCCGGATGGCCAATATGCAGAAGGGAATTCTTCAAGGAGCGGATATCCTGTTCTTCGTGACGCTTGCGGCCGTGTTCCTTATTCTCGGCATGCAGACCCTTGAAAGAAAACGGTGGAGGTGACAGCGATGAAGAAATGGCTGCGCGGTACAAATACGGCGGTGATTTCAATCGCCGTCATCGGAATTTTTATTCTGCTGACCTTCTTTCTCCATTCATTGAAAGATTTTCAGCTCGACTTATCCAAAAACAAAATGTACACACTTTCGGATCAAACGCTGGGAACTCTCAAAGATCTGGGCAAGGACATTCATGTCACGGCTTTTACGAATCCTCAGGAGGATCCGGATGGCGTGCTGACCCGCGAAGTGACGGATATGGTTCAGGAATACAGCAAACGTACGGGCAAGATTACGTATAATCAGTACGACATGCTGAAAGAGCCCTCCAAAGTCCAGCAGTACGGTGTTCAGCAGAGCAGTCTTGTTTTTGAAAGCGGAAGCCAGAAAAAAGTGATCACCTTCCAGGAGATGTTCACGGCCGGTCAAGGCTCCGGATCATATCAGTTTGCCGGGGAAGAGAAGATGACCCAGGCCGTCAAAAGCCTGACCAGCACCGAAAAACATACGGTTTATTTCTTATCGGGGCACCAGGAAATGACGCTCCAGGAAATGACCGTTTTGAAATCAAGCCTGGAGGGCGAAAATTACACGGTTAAAGACCTTAATCTATACCGGGAAGGCAAGATTCCGGACGATGCCGACATGCTGTTTCTGATCGGTCCCCAAACCGATTTGAACGACAAAGAGGCCGAACTGATCAAGCAGTACCTGAGCGGAAAAGGGAAGCTGTACGTTTCCCTGGGCTTCAGCCAGGAAATGGCGTCCAAATGGAAAAACATCGATGCCCTCATGAACACATACGGCGTCAAGGACCAGCATGCGGTCGCCATCGAAGCGAAGCAGAGCACTCTGTACGACCCGCTTACGATTATTCCCGAGTACGGGGATCACGACATCACGACAAAGCTGAAAAACTACAATCTCCTGACGATGATGTCGCTGGCAGTTGCCCTGAATGCTCAGGAAGAGGGCGACTTTAAAAGCACGCCGATCTTGAAGACGTCGGCACAGGCTTACGGGGAAACGGATATCGCCGGGCTGATGAAATCCCAGACGAATCAGGACGACAAAGATGTGAAAGGCCCGCTCAACCTGGGCTATGCCGTAGAAGATAAAGACAGCAAGCCTAAGGCCGTCATACTCGGCGGTTCCACTTTCCTGATGGACCAAGAGATCAACGTGCAGGGCAACCGTGATTTTGCGATGAACAGCATCGGATGGCTTCAGGAGAAAAAAGATCAGGTGACGATCCGCCCCAGACAGAATGAAGCGTATCAAACCGCTGCTTTAACGCCGGGGCAGGCCAAAACGATCTTTTTCGTGGCGATCGTCTTTATGCCGCTGATCTTCCTGCTGCTCGGCGGGTTTATCTGGTGGAGGAGGAGAAAAGGGTGAAAAAATTCGCGCCCGCGCTGCTTTTGATTCTCGTGTTTCTGGGCGGTCTCTGGTATGCCTGGAGCCAGGATTTTTTCAAGGAAAAACAAGCGGAGACATCCAAGCCTCTTGTCCATGTAAATGTTGCGGATGTCCAAAGTTTCTCTATCTTGAGCGGAGGCCAGCAGACGGAACTGGTCCGCAAGGACGGCGAATGGTCGATGACCAAGCCCTCGGCTGCCCCGCTTAATCCTAACTTGACCGAAGGCTGGATGGATTCTTTTAATTTACTGACACAGGAAAGGGTCGTCGAAGAGAAGGCGTCCGATCTGGCCAAATACGGGCTCGACAAGCCTTCATCCGTCTATAAAGTAAATCTTGCAGACGGTACTTCTCAGGAAGTGAAGGCCGGTTCGCCGACGCCGGTGGAAGGGTACGTCTATGTGCAGTTGGGAAGCTCTCCTGCCGTCTATCAAGTGGGAGAATCCTCGCTGTCCGTCTTGAATAAGTCGCCGCTGGATTTCGTGGAGACGAGTCCGGTGAAATTCGATTACGATCAGGTAAAAAGCGTCACGTTCTCCTGGAAGGATCATAAATGGTCCCTGACGAAGAACGAACCGGATAAATCGGCGGCCCAGTCTAAATGGAAGCTGCCGGATCGTGAGATCGAGGGAGCGGAGGCGACCCAGGTTCTGGATAAGCTGCTATTCATGAAAACGGAAGAAATGCCGAAACGGGCCGCCGATGAGGCGATTAAGCCGGGGGAATGGACGCTGGAAATTGTCCGGACCGTGGATGGCAAAGAGATGAAAGATACGTACAGCGGCCGCTCCGACGGCAAATCCGTATGGATTGCCAAGCAGGGCGGGGATTGGGCCTATGCCATTCCGCTGGCGGCTATGGAAGAAGCAGCGGCTTCTAATGTGAAAAAGGAATAGAGAATGCCGTCTGCATTCCCTCCGTTTATTAGACGGAAGACCCTGAAGAATAAAAGCGCACGATGCTTTTATTCTTTTTTTTGCTGCGAGCTGCTTGTGCTAAGAGAAAATGAATCACATAGGACGGGTAAAAAATGGGCATGCTAATAAAAATATCCGATCAGGGGGTTGAGGGAATGGCAATCAGTCATGCCGGCGAGCATCGTGTCGTTTACAAAGAAGAACATTTGGAAAGGGTCACTCTTCCCGAGCTTCAGTCGTTAGGTGACCTGATCCGTTTTGAACATACACTGGCCAAACGCTGTGCCGAAGAAGCGGAATCTTCCACGGATGTAGAGCTGCGGGAAGTGCTAGAGCAATTGGCCGTGCTCCGGCTCGGCTGTGCCCGGCAGCTTCTGGCCGCGCTGAGAAGCACGGAATTATGACTGGCACCTTAAATCTCAGGCTCTAAGCTGTAGAGGATCTTTATGAACAGACCGTATGAACTAAATGGAGGTGGCTGTAGATGAAACAGGAACTTCAAACGGATCAAGCCGGAGAGAAGCAATGGGGGGCTGCCGAACGGACGATGGCCGATTTTAAAAGGCTTGCGTCCAGATACGCATCGGCCGCATGGGATGCCCGGCAGCCCGGCATTCGCGCTCTTTACCGCCAGCTTCTCCAGCAGACGCTGGATGATCAGGATAAGCTGTACAGGCTTCTGGCCGATCGCGGGGACAAGAAGAAGGTTCAAAACGCCAGTGGGGAAGACGTGCTGCAGGAGATTGCCAGCCACGACCGGGCGCTCTCCGAGCTGGAAGCCGCTATCCGGAAAGATTTTGCCGGAATAGAAGCGAAAGAAGCTGAAACAGGGGCGTCGCCGGAAGCGGTTCTGTATACAGCAGAGGCGGACAAAACCACAGCCTTAGAACCTGTTACATACGAAGAGAAAGAACTTGAAATATTCGGAGAACGTCCCGATTACTATTCTTCTCTTTCCTCGTCTTCCGTCTATGATTCTTCATACGGAGACGTCTACCATCCCGAGCCGTCAGTCTCGGAAGAGGAAGAGTCCGTTTCCGCGGAAGCGGCGGAAACGGGCTTGAGCGCGCTCGCTGCACCTGAGCAGCCCGCTCCCGCACCGGCGGCAAGCGCCGCCCCCGCGCCGATGGCGCCGTCGCGCTTTGGAGGCGCGCCCGCTTCCGCAGCGCCTGAGCAGCCCGCTCCCGCACCGGCGGCAAGCGCCGCCCCCGCGCCGATGGCGCCGTCGCGCTTTGGAGGCGCGCCCGCTTCCGCAGCGCCCGAGCAGCCGGCTCCCGCACCGGCGGCAAGCGCCGCCCAGCCGTACGCAGCTCCGCGCTCCCCGTACGGCGGCAGTCCTGCCACAGGCGGAGCGGTGCCTTACGGCACGCCTGCCGCGGCAGCGCCGCCCGTTGCCTACGCTTCCGGCGGGCCGGGGCCGTCCTACGGCGGCTTCCGCAGTCCGGCCCCGGCTTCGGCTCGCGAGCCTTACGGCCAGTCCCGGCCGCAGCCGGGTCAGCCCGCGCCAGGCGCTTACTCTGCCGGCCAGCCCCAGCGGTACGGGCAGTCTTACGCCCGCCAGCCGCAGCAGTCCAGCCCGACGCCAATCACGCCGCCATCTGCACAGCAGCCTTACAACTCCCCGTATAGGGGTGAGGGCGGCGGCAGGCCGCCTGCATATCGTCCGCTGGGTTAACCGCTCTGGCCCCGGTTTTTCGAATCCTGTCGGCAGCCTGGCACAATACAAGGTGCCGTCAAAAAAAACGCCTCCTCGAAAGGCGTTTTTTTTATTGCCGCAATTCCCGGGACTTGCGGACTCGGGGAAGTGACGCCGATGGCTGTTTACGGATCCACTTCAGGAAAGCCCGCATCCGTTCATCGCCGCGCAGTGCATCAAGCGTATGCAGATCCCGCTCCAGCTGTTCGTTCGTAAACAGGGCGTGAATCTGCTTGTGGCAAGGAATGCAAAGCATAGCCGTAGGCAGAAAGGTGCCTCCTTTTTCCTTCGGAGTCAAGTGATGTTCGGTCCGTTTCACCTCGTGGCGTCCACATAATTCGCAGGTTCCCTGCTCTCTCTTTTTAACCATATTCACCTCTCCCTTCCGGTGCATTTTCGCCGTTTACAGTATTCCCTTGCCGAAGATGCTGGCATGTTTCCTCATTGCGCCACATATACAAGTTACAGGGATGTCCCTCCCGGCCATTATATTAATCAAAGGAGTGTCTAAATCATGCGTAAAATAAGCGGTAAAAGATCTTTTGTGCTCATGCTTCTCCTCATCTTTGCCTGCAGCGGGGCCTTAACGGCATGCGGCTTTCAGAACAAATCGGAGCAGGTCGGCAGTTCGGCCGTTTCAGGCGCGGCCCCGACTATTGACGCAACCTTAACGCAGGAAGGCACATCCGCCGTTATTTCCTACAAGGTCAGCAATTTGACGATCGCAGGCGACAGCATGGGAGCAGCGCCCAAACAAGGCGAAGGCCATCTCCACATTTACGTGGATGGCGTTCAGAAAGCCATGCTGAAGACAGACGCCCCGGTCCGCCTGGAAAACATCCCTCCGGGCAAACATACGATCAAACTGTCCCTCCAGCAGAACGATCATGTTCCTTTAAATGTGGAAAAAGTATTCGATGTAACGATTAAAAAGTAAACCGGACCTTTCAAGGCCTACATAACCGGGTATCCCGAGAAGCCGAAACCGGACGAACCTCGCGTTCGGACCGGTTTCTTTTTTTATTTTTCCCGGCTTTAAGCGTGGGCTTCCTTTCACTCCCACCTCTCAAAATGGAAGTTCCTCTTTCGCGAACGTACATTCCTGTTTTATAATAAAAAGAGGTCTGTTTCCTGATTTGACACACCCGGACGCGTAGCATAGACTGAGGGTATTGAAGTGCAGACAGGCGGCTTATTTACGCCTATGCTTGAGCGGAGGGAAGAAACGTTTTGATCGTAGACAGCTCAACCTGGAAACATGTGTTTAAGCTCGACCCCGACCGGGAAATAGCCGACGAGGCTCTGGAGCGTATTTGCTTGTCCGGCACCGATGCCATTCTTGTCGGCGGCTCGTCCGGTGTAACGTTTGACAATACCGTGGATCTGCTTGCTCGGATACGCGGATTTGAAGTGCCCTGCATATTGGAAGTGTCCGATGCGGAAGCGATTGTGCCGGGCTTTGACCTGTTTTTTATCCCGATGGTGCTTAATGCCGGAGATCCCCAGTGGATTCTCGGACGGCATCACGAGGCGCTCAAAGAATACGGGGCTATCATGGACTGGAATGAAATTCTAGTCGAAGGCTATGTCATTCTGAACGGGGAATCTACCGCCGCGAAAGTGACGTCAGCCCGTACGGACCTGACCGAGCGTGACGTTGTGGCTTATGCCCGTATGGCGGAGCATCTGTTGCGGCTGCCCATTTTTTATGTGGAATACAGCGGAACTTTCGGCGATATGGAGCTTGTCAGAAGGACGAGACGTGTCCTCGAAGGCACCCGGCTTTTCTACGGCGGCGGCATTGACGGTCCCGAGAAAGCCAAGCTGGCGGCCGAAGCCGCCGATACGATTGTGGTCGGCAACCTTATATATGAAGATTTGGACCTGGCGCTGGAAACAGTGCGGGCGTTGATATAAACAAGCGGGGATCGGTTTCGGCCGCTCAGCCGTGGAAGGAAGGTAATTTCATGATTGATATACAGCAAGCCGTTCAGAAGCTCAACCCTCAGCAGCGTAAAGCCGTGGAAGCGACCGAAGGGCCTCTTCTCATTATGGCGGGAGCGGGGAGCGGCAAGACCCGGGTGTTGACCCACAGAATCGCGTATCTGATCGGAGCGAAACGGGTGGCCCCTTGGAGCATTCTGGCCATCACGTTTACCAACAAAGCCGCACGTGAAATGCGTGAACGGGTCGAACAGCTTGTGGGCCCGTCCGCGAACGACATCTGGGTCTCCACGTTCCACTCCATGTGTGTGCGGATTCTCCGCCGCGATATCGACCGGATCGGGTTCACTTCGAATTTTTCCATCCTGGATTCCGGCGATCAATTATCCGTTATTAAAACTTGCATGAAAGAGCTCAACATCGATACAAAGAAATTCGAGCCCAAAGCCGTTCAGGCCGCACTCAGCACAGCCAAGAACGAACTGATCACCCCTCAGCGTTTTGAGCAGAAGATCGGGGATTATTTTGACGGTCTGGTGGCCAAAGTCTATACCCTGTACCAGAAAAAACTTAAAAGCAACAACTCCCTGGATTTCGACGATCTCATAATGGCGACGATCCAGCTTTTTACCGATGTGCCTGAAGTTCTGGACTTTTATCAAAATAAATTCCGCTTCATTCACGTGGATGAGTATCAGGATACGAACCGCGCCCAGTATATGCTGTGCCAGATGCTGGCGGACAAATCCAAGAATCTCTGTGTCGTAGGTGACTCCGACCAATCGATTTACCGTTGGCGGGGAGCGGACATAACGAATATCCTCAACTTCGAGGAAGATTATCCGAACGCCACGACCATTTTGCTGGAGCAGAATTACCGCTCCACTTCGACCATTCTGCAGGCGGCCAATAAGGTGATCGGCAACAACACGGGCCGCAAAGCCAAGAATCTCTGGACCGACAAAGGCGAAGGCAGCAAAATCCGGGTATACCAGGCGGATTCCGAGCATGACGAGGGGTATTTTATCGCCGGTGAAATCAATAAGAACGTCGGTTCCGCGCAAAAATACGGGGATCACGCGATCCTGTACCGGACCAATGCCCAATCCCGGGTCATCGAGGAAATTTTAATTAAATCCGATATTCCTTATCAGATCGTGGGAGGCGTCAAGTTCTACGATCGTAAAGAGATCAAGGATATTCTGGCTTACTTAAGACTCATCTCCAATCCGGACGATGATATCAGCCTGACGCGGGTCGTGAATGTTCCGAAGCGGGGAATTGGGGATACTACTCTGGATAAGGTGGCCGATTTCGCGGCCAGACGGGGAATCTCTATGTTCGCTATGCTCGATGAAGTGGAATCGCTTGAAATTTCAGCGAGAACGCGCAACGCGCTTGCGGACTTCCGGGAGATGATCCATAACCTTCACCGGATGGTGGACTACTTGTCCGTAACGGAACTGACCGAGAAGGTTCTGGAAATGAGCCAATACCGGATGGAACTGCAGCGTGAGAATACGCTGGAATCCAAGTCCCGGCTGGAGAACATCGACGAGTTCTTATCGGTTACCAGCGAGTTTGAAACCCGTAATGAAGACAAATCCCTTGTCGCGTTCCTGACGGATCTCGCGCTTATTGCGGATATAGATACGATGGACAAAGATGAGGGCCCTCAGGACTCGGTCGTCTTGATGACTATGCACAGCGCCAAAGGCCTGGAGTTCCCCGTTGTCTTTATCATAGGCATGGAGGAAGGTGTCTTCCCTCACAGCCGCGCTGCCACGGACAACGAGGAACTGGAAGAAGAGCGGCGCCTGGCTTATGTAGGGATCACGCGTGCCGAAGAAAACCTGTTCCTTTCCTGCGCCCGGATGCGGATGCTTTTCGGCCGGACAAGCGCCAACCCGCCGTCCCGGTTCCTCAAAGAGATTCCGCAGGAGCTCATGGAGATCGTTTCGTCCGGCGGAGGGGGTAGCACATTCTCCGGCTGGTCCCGCAGCGGCGGTACGAGCTTCGGGGGACGCACATCCTCCGGCTTCGGCAGCTCCGGCTCCACAAGCTTCGGACAATCGGCCGCGGGCGGTTCTTCCTGGGGAAGCCAGACTTCCTCGTTCGGCAAGTCTTCTCCGGGAGCCTCGACTGTGCGCAGTACGCCTCGTACGGCCCCTGCGGCAGCGGGAAGTCAGCCAGGAGACTTCAAGATGGGCGACAAGGTATCCCACGGCAAATGGGGTACAGGCGTTATCGTGGCGGTTAAAGGCAAGGGGGACGATACCGAGCTCCAGATCGCTTTCCCGGCGCCCGTAGGCGTCAAACGGCTTTTGGCCAAGTTTGCACCGATTACGAAGCAATAACCCTAATTTAAGGAATAGATGAGACGAGAGGAAGAAAATAGATGGCCGACTTCACTGCGGAGATGAAGACACTCATCGAAGCTATCGAGCAGCACAATTACAACTATTACACGCTGGACCGCCCGGTAGTTACCGATGCCGAATATGATAAGCTGTATGACCGGCTGGTGGAATTGGAGCAGGAGTCAGGAGTGACTCTTCCGAATTCTCCTACAAGGCGTGTCGGCGGCGAGCTGTTGAAAGGGTTCGAACCCCACCGTCATCTCTCCCGGCTGTGGAGTCTGGACAAGACGCGGGACAAAGACGGCCTTAACGCGTGGCTGACGCGAGTATTGAAGCTCGTTGGCGAGTACAACAAACAGAATCCGGACAATCCTCTGCCGCATCCGACCTTCGTCGTTGAGCTCAAGTTCGACGGTCTCACCCTCAATTTGACGTATGACAAGGGGACACTTGTCCAAGCTTCGACCCGCGGCAACGGAACGGTAGGAGAGGGAATCCTGGAGCAGGTGAAAACCATCCGTTCCGTCCCTCTGGAGATTCCGTACAAAGACGGGACCATTGAAGTGCAGGGCGAAGGCCTGATGTTCCTGTCCGTTTTGGATCAGTATAATCAGACGGCGGCCGAACCGTTCAAAAATGCGCGCAATGCGGCCGCAGGGGCTCTTCGCAACCTGAATCCCCAAGTAACGGCGAAACGCAAACTGAGCGCCTTCTTCTATAATGTAGGCTATTCCGATAACCTCCGGTTCACCGACCACCGGGAGATGGTGGAGTTTCTTAAAGTGAATCGGTTTAAAGTTAATCCGGACATCAAATTTTTCGACTCTATCGACGATGTTATGGAGGAACTGGAGCGTATCGGAAGCAATCGCCTAACCTATGACTTCCTCATCGACGGAGCGGTAGTCAAAGTCGCGGATATGCGTACGCGGGAAGTGCTGGGCTATACCGAGAAATTTCCGCGCTGGGCTATCGCATTCAAGTTTGAGGCCGAAGAGGTTACAACTGTTCTGGAATCCGTATCCTGGGAAGTGGGACGCACAGGCAAAATAACGCCGGTAGCGCGTGTGGAACCGGTCGATCTGGCAGGGGTGACCGTACAAAACTGTACGCTGAACAATATCGGTGACATCGAACGCAAAAACTTGAAGCATGCTCTAGGGAGTCTTGTTTATATCCGCCGTTCGAACGACGTGATCCCGGAAATACTCGGCAAAGCCACGGAAGAGATTGACGGTGAAGAGATCGTTTACCCGGAAAATTGCCCGGCTTGCGGAACTCCGCTTGAACAGCGCGGGGCCCATTTATTCTGTCCGAACCGCCTGGGCTGCAGGCCTCAGATGATCGGCAGAATTACTCATTTCGCTTCCCGCGACGCGATGGATATCGATACGTTCAGTGTCATGACGGCGGAACAGCTCTATCAGGAGGTAGGCGTACGCGATCCTGCGGACCTGTACAGGCTCACTTATGACGATCTGATCAAGCTGGAACGTTTCGGCGAGAAAAAAGCCAACAAGCTGCTTGCCGCGTTCGAGAAAAGCAAGGAGTGCGACCTTTCGTCCTTCCTGTTTGCTTTAGGCATTCCGAATACGGGCAAAACCACGACCAAAGTGCTGGCTGAGCATCTCGGCAGCCTGGGCAGGGTCATGGAGGCGTCGATCGAAGAACTGATCGCGCTGCCGGATGTCGGCGGTATCGTCGCCGACAGCATCTACAGCTTCTTCCGCGATCCGCTCATGCAGGACAGCATCTCCCGCATGCTTACGGCGGGCGTCGCACCTCGCGCGGAAGAAAAGCCGGCCGCCGCGGCGGACGAGAGCCACCCCCTCTTCGGCAAAACCATCGTGCTGACAGGTACACTCAGCGCGATGAGCCGGGACGAAGCGGCGGATAAGCTCGAAGCCCTCGGCGCCAAAGTAACCGGCAGCGTCTCGAAGAAGACGGACATCGTGATCGCCGGGGAGAGTGCCGGCAGCAAGCTTGCCAAGGCCCAATCTCTTGGCATCCGCATTATAGATGATGAGCAGGAGCTTCTTGCTCTGCTCGGAGAGTAGCTAGACGCCGTTTGGATACAAGAGACAAGGCTCGTTCGTACGGGCCTTGTCTTTACTCTTGTATATAGAAGAAGTTCGAGAGAGGAACTCCACCAGTTTTCTGGTTTATCCCGCGGGATCTTTGCGGTAGCGACCATGTGATTGACCATCGTCGTGGATGCCAAGCGCCGCGCGCTGTAAGGAGAAAGCAGCGGCTATTCAGGGTTATTTCAAAGGCTTTGGAAGCCTGAATTTCATGCTTGTACCCATTTTTCAACCTCGTTAAACACCTGGAAGAAAATTCTTTTAAATTAGGGGTTGCAAATAGTTAAAAAGCCTGATAATATTAGTTCTTGTCACCGCAAGTGACGCAAACATTAAGTAAGCTCCTTGAAAACTGAACAGAACTAATTTACAACCAGCATAGATTTAAAATTGAGCTTAATCAGCTTGAGATAAACCGCTGGCCGTAAGGTCAGCACAACTTTATCGGAGAGTTTGATCCTGGCTCAGGACGAACGCTGGCGGCGTGCCTAATACATGCAAGTCGAGCGGACTTGATGAGAAGCTTGCTTCTCTGAGAGTTAGCGGCGGACGGGTGAGTAACACGTAGGCAACCTGCCTGTAAGATCGGGATAACTACCGGAAACGGTAGCTAAGACCGGATAATCGGT
>NZ_KE150413.1:0-126204 GCF_000411255.1 Paenibacillus sp. HGH0039
GGCTCATCGCATCCTGGGGCTGAAGTAGGTCCCAAGGGTTGGGCTGTTCGCCCATTAAAGCGGTACGCGAGCTGGGTTCAGAACGTCGTGAGACAGTTCGGTCCCTATCTGTCGCGGGCGCAGGAAATTTGAGAGGAGCTGTCCTTAGTACGAGAGGACCGGGATGGACGTACCGCTGGTGTACCAGTTGTCTCGCCAGAGGCATCGCTGGGTAGCTATGTACGGAAGGGATAAGCGCTGAAAGCATCTAAGCGTGAAGCCCCCCTCAAGATGAGATTTCCCAATTAGTAAGACCCCTTGAAGACGACGAGGTAGATAGGTTGGAGGTGGAAGCACAGCAATGTGTGGAGCTGACCAATACTAATCGGTCGAGGGCTTGACCACAAGGTTATTTCCGACAGGAAAAAACCGCATCGAAAGCATATGCAACATATGCACCACAAGATCTTTGGATGGATCGACTGCACGTTTCGCTGCTAGTTTTCAGGGAGCAACCTGAAAAGTTTGTTTACACATTGGAGAGATACCCAAGTGGCTCAAGGGGACCCTCTGCTAAGGGGTTAGACTGCGTAAGTGGTGCGAGGGTTCGAATCCCTCTCTCTCCGCCAGTATTATGGCGGCGTAGCTCAGCTGGCTAGAGCGTACGGTTCATACCCGTGAGGTCGGGGGTTCGAGCCCCTCCGCCGCTACCATAACAACTACATAAGGACGCTTAGCTCAGCTGGGAGAGCATCTGCCTTACAAGCAGAGGGTCGGCGGTTCGATCCCGTCAGCGTCCACCATACAATCTTATGCACGGAGCTGTGGTGTAGAGGCCTAACATGCCTGCCTGTCACGCAGGAGACCGCGGGTTCGAATCCCGTCAGCTCCGCCATTTTAGTTTGTATAACAATTTCATAGTATGGCTCGGTAGCTCAGTCGGTAGAGCAGAGGACTGAAAATCCTCGTGTCGGCGGTTCGATTCCGTCCCGAGCCACCACTTTTAGTCAAGTTAGTCCGTAACGGCGCTTGGCAGTAATGTGGAGGCTTAGCGAAGTGGCCAAACGCAGCAGACTGTAAATCTGTTCTCTGACGAGTTCGGTGGTTCGAATCCATCAGCCTCCACCAGTTTTTCCAAGAGCCATTAGCTCAGTTGGTAGAGCACCTGACTTTTAATCAGGGTGTCGAAGGTTCGAGTCCTTCATGGCTCACATGCCATGTGAACAATTCTCTTCATATAAAAAGAGACCTTAACGGTCTCTTTTTTTGTTGTCTTTTTGGCTTGCGAACGGAAAAATGTCTTAAATCGCTGCATGAATCCAACTCTCGCGACCTAGCCGTGCCGGAAAGTCCCTAATATTCGCTGGTGTGAATTCGATTTTTTAGGGGACTCCCGGTGTTCAAGGTGAACGAAAAAGGTTTTCAGGGAGTAGTTGAGTATAGCTTCCGAGCTATTGAAGCCGCTCCAGTTTGTCGGCAACGGACTGGAGTTTTTGCTGCATGGATGCCGTTTTATCACGCCGGTCGTCTATCTTGATGGAGGTGGAGACGCGTTGAGCGCCGTTTTCAAAGGGGCTTTCGTGTAGCTTAAGGATGACTTCCATGAGTTGATCCAGTGGGCCTTCGATGATGGTACTCATTGGAGTAAGCTCATAATGGAGAGGCTGGTTGTCCAGCACCTTTTGGAGATGAGCTACATATTCACTTAAGCTTGTAGAGCTTGTACCTATAGGAACAACCGTAATTTCTGCAATAGCCATTTAGTAGTGATCCTCCTCTGTTAGAGATAGCTTTGTTTTTAATTGTAATGGAAACGATGCCCGGTGGCTACTTGCTGCTTGGAAAAGGCGGAAGCGCCTGGGTTACCATCAGCGCATTTGTAACAAGAAAAGGGAAGCTGAGGCAAACGCCCGATCAGAGACTGCCGCATCGAGTACCAAGCAGGGGAGCCCTGGGTCGTTATAAGCGTTATCAGGAACTTGGCCAAGTCCAGCCGGCATATGAGTTTAGAGCTTTTTCGTAGCTCAGTATACATAAATGAACAGTTCGCATGATAAAGGCTGAATGTCTCCATATATCTTCATTTTGGTGATTAAATGATTTCACTTACGATATAATCGGCTGTTCGCGCTGCTAAAGCCATTACGGTGTTAGTGGGATTCACTCCGCTGGACGTGACGAATAGGCTCGCATCGCATACGAATAAATTCGGGATATCGTGCGTTTGCCCGAATGAATTTGTGACAGATCGCGAAGGATCGCTTCCCATCCGGCAGCCTCCCATTAGGTGGGCGGTATCTGGTACCACAAATTCGGGTGTTCCTCCCGCTGCCTGAAGAATAGATTTCATGTTCGAGACCGCATGCTCGATGAGATTGGTGTCGTTTTCCCCGAAGCTGAAGGATACTTTGGCTCTGGGCAAACCGAAAGCGTCTTTCTCCCGGGATAACGTGACACAGTTATGCTCTTGAGGAAGGACTTCTCCGACCAGTGTCGCACGGCCGTAATAATTGTAGTCCAGCATAGCCTCCCGTAACGGAGCTCCCCAGATGGGAAATTCGCCTGTTTTGACAATCCCTTGGGCGAAAGCGAGAGGCCGCGTGCCATGGGCATGCAGGGAATACCCGCGCGCAAAGCCGCGGCTCCGGTCGGATTCGTAGAATTCCTGAGTAGTAGCCAGCACAGGGGTCCCCTTGTACAGCCGCACTTCCTCCTCGAACTTGGCATACACGTCATGGCTGCTGTGCGTCATAAGTGCTTTGCCTACCCAGCCGCTGCTGTTGGCAAGTCCGTCCGGATGACGGCTGTTCGCAGAATTCAGCAGCAATCGGGGTGTTTCGACCGCATAGGCCGATACGATCACGAGTTTGGCTTTTTGACGGTATTCGACCCCGTTCTTCATAAAAAGCACACCTGAGGCTCTTCCATCAGGCCCTGTCTCGATCTGAGTGACCCTGCTATCGGTAAGCACAGTAGCACCTGCTTGTACAGCTTTCGGGATATGCTGAATAAGGGTGCTGAATTTGGCGTTAGGCATACAGCCCTGCTGGCAGAAACCACGGTTAATACAGGGAGGCCTGCCCTCAAAAGGCGCAGACAGAATCGCCAGGGGGGCCGTAACGGAGCGAATCCCCAAACTCTCACAGCCTCTTTGAAACAAATAGGCGTTAGGACTCAGAGGGTCCCGTTCGGGATAAGGGTAAGGCCCGCGGAAGTTTCCCCATGGAAAATGGCGGGGACCCGAAACCGCGATTTCTTTTTCAATCCGGGAGTAATACGGCTCCAAATCTTTATAGTGGATCGGCCAATCCTCGCCGACTCCGTCGATCGATCTCGTTTTGAAGTCGGATTCATGGAATCGCAAAAACACTCCGGTAAAATGCTGGGTTCCGCCGCCTACTCCCCAGCCCGAATTGTTGTGCCCCATAGCAAGAGGATGCTCTCCGTCCACAAGACGGGTATCCTGCCAGCCCAGGCACTGCATGGACAGCTCGTCGCTCGCAAAATCCCTTTGGGGATCCCGCAGCGGTCCGGCTTCCACTACCACGACCTGCAGCCCGGCTTCGCTAAGTTCCTGTGCAAGCACACCGCCTGCCGCTCCCGCGCCGATAATGACCACATCAACGGTTTCCGATTGAGTGTTCCATTTCATCGTTCCGGTTTCGCCTCCCACGGATCAAGATGCCCCCGGTCTGCCCGGATGTAACCTCTTGGATAAGCAGGACCTGCGTACCCGATTTCGGACCAAATTTGGGGATGAGAATAGTAAGCTTCCACGGTCAGCGCGAGCAGCCTGTTGAAGAAGGCTTTCTGCACGGCATCCGGCCAATCGCCCCTCAAGGGTAGGCGAACCTCGGCTACATTCGTGAGAAGCTCCTTCTGTTCCGCCGGAGATAGCTGTTGAAAGGGCCTCGCATGAAACCCGTGCGACATCGTCTCAAGCGCCTCCAGCCCTTTCCGGATTAAGTCGGACTGAGGAGGAGTATCGGGTCCTCTCTGGCCTTCTTCCTTTTGCCCGCACAAAGTGTCATCTATATGCTCCAGCACGTAAGTCAAGATTTCGGACCTGTCGTCGGCGACAAGAAGAGAGCATACGCTTCTGAGCTGTTCCGCTTCTAACAGCGTTAACAGCCGATATTCACGGCGCCGCCTCATACGGGAGCTGACGATAGACCGCGTGTGGGGATCCCAGTGGTTTTGCTCCTTCATGACATCGAAAGAAGGGTATTTCGGCATTTTTCTCATACAAGTCACCTTCCATAAACAGCGATTAACCCGAGGACACCGAGAGCCGAGTACAGCAGAGGCATCAGAACGGGAGGTCCGATAAGGAAATTGCGGAACGCATAAGACCCGACGCGTTTGCCCACTCCCCGGGTATGAAGGGACAGCCCGTATAAGCCCGTCAAAATTCCCAGCCACATGCCCATATGAAAAAGATGGAGAAACCAGGGCCGGTTAAGGAGAACCGCGAGCAGCCCAACCAGAAAGTACAACGGGGCGGTAATAACGGGAACCAGCATGACTTTGCGGTGAAAATTTTGCCGGTAATGGGACAAGGTCACTTGAGCCGCGATAACTAAATAAGCGAAAGCCGTAAACAAAATAACGGACCGGTCTAACGTCCAGGTGTTCCAGATCATCGTAGGGGGATCTCCTTTGATTCGTTTTGAACATCCGCTTAAATGGTTGAATTCCTTCTTATTTTTTCCATAAAGGGAGGAGTTAACTCGCTTCTGACAAAATGTTCTCAAGGTTTTGAGCGGGTTAGTCGACCAAACCTTTACCAAACGGGGTAAGTATGGCCGGAATTCGATTGGGAGACGCTAACAGATGCGGTGAAAAAGCCATTTACCCATCGTCATCCGTAAGGGTAACGATAGGCAGGAGGAATCAAGCGTATGCACTATCTAATCCCTATGCTGACGAGCTTTATTCTGGTGGCGCTGCTGGTACCCGTTATGAAGCGGATCGCTGTAAAAGCAGGGTTTGTCGACCGGCCGTCTACCCGCAAAATTCATGCCGCTCCTATCCCTTTGCTCGGAGGAGTGGCGATTTACATCGCTTGCGCGGCGGCTATTTTACTGTTCAGCCGTAACGGCAATCTTTCCTATGCGGTGCTGATCGGCGGAACGGTCCTTATGCTGACCGGCTTGACGGACGACTGGTTTAAAACCCGGAGCAAGGACTTTCCCGTCTGGCCCAGGCTGATCATTTATATTGCGGTGTCCGCGGTGCCGCTTTTATTCGGCATTCAAATAATCGGAGTGTCGAATCTCCATTTCAGCGGCATGATTTTTTTCCCGGTCTGGCTTGTTTGGCTCGGCACGATGGCCTGGATTTTCGGGATCACCAATATGATCAATTTCATTGACGGGGTCGATGGTCTCGCCTCGGGGATCGTAACGATCGCTTCTTTGGCGCTGCTTGTGGCGGCCCTAGTCAAAAGGCAGGAGGATTCCGCATTGATTGCGGGCATTCTGGTCGGAGCCTGCCTGGCTTTTCTGGCGTTCAATTTTTATCCCGCCAAAATTTTTATGGGTGACGCCGGGGCGATTTTCCTGGGGTACACAATTGCGGTCGTTGCTGTGGACGGAGCTTTCAAAAGCGCGACTTTTATCTCCCTCCTGGTTCCTGTGCTGGCGCTGGGCGTTCCTATCTTGGATACGGTCATCGTGTTTACGAGAAGGCTCCTGAAAGGCGGAGGGCTGCACCGGGCCGATAAGCTTCATACTCATCACAGCCTTATGCAGTGGGGGCTGTCCCAAACCCAAACCGTTTCTTTCTTGTACCTGGTCGGCGCTCTGTTCTCCCTGCTTTCTATTATTGTGGTGCTCATGGGCGTATGAACCGCATCCCGCTCCCGAGGCTTATTAAAGCCACCTTTAAGTGAAACGCTTACCTTAGCTGTGTTACAATAATAGGAAGCACCATGGCAGCCTCGATATTACACAGATAGGGAGCTATGCGGATGGATTGGGAAAGGCTGAAAGAACAATTGGAATCGATCGGCAAAGGGCCGGTCCGACTGATTGCAAAGACGCCGGAAGAGTGGGAAACCCTTACAAGAAACGCGGGGAAAAATAACGGGGACAGGCAGGCCCTGAATAAAAGCAGCATGCTGATCGGCAAAGATGTTTATTTCCTGCTGGGCAGGGAAGGGAATCAAGTCCATGCTTTGTCTATACCTGCGGGGAACATGGCCGGAGACGAACGTCATCTGGTCGAGTGGCTCATTGAATCCGCACAGCCGGAGAAAAGGCAAAGCGGCACTCTTCTGCTCGAAGAAGAGAAAAAGCTTTCCGCGCTCAGGGAATGGCTGCTGCAGCATGCCGAAACCGACTCCCAAGCGGAGGTTCCCGACACGATTTCTTCCCAGGCCGGGCTTTATTCGACCAAGATACCTTTTCTCCTGTATGGAGATTATTCTTCCAACGTACGGGCGTCTTACCGGGAGCTGAAAAGGCTGCTGGAGACGTTTTTTGACGCGGAAATTATATTGATTCCATTGCTGGATAAAGAATGGCTGATTCTCGCGCCGGATTATCTGCTCACAGTAGGGCAGGAAGACAAGACGGACGCCCAGGAAGAGAGCACCGAGCAGATGCTCGACGCCCTGGCGTCAGGACTTCATGATATGCTGGCTACCGAATGGGTAGGAGAAAGCCACCTGGGGGTTCACTACCCTATCCAGCCTGCCCAGACGCTTCTGGCGTCCATGCTTTCTCTACGTTCGACGATTATGCTCGGCCGGTTATACAATGTGACGAACAACATTCACACGCCTTGGCATTTGCAAATGGAAAAGCTGCTCCATCCGATCCCCGATTCCGAGAAACATCAGTTTCTGGAGCACGTGCTGAAGGACTATTCCATGGATGCCGAGACGCAGTCCACGCTGGAAAGTTTTTTTGCGCTGGACTGCAACGTGAGCGAGACGGCTAAAAAGCTGTATATTCATCGCAACACGCTTTTATACCGGCTGGACAAGTTCAAAAACGAGACGGGGCTGGACGTAAGAACTTTCCACGACGCCGTTCTGGTAAAGCTGGCGCTCGTATTGTACAAAGTAACAAAAAGAAAGTGAGTTTTTTGTGAAGATTGTGCATAGTCAGTCTTCGGGCATTTAAGCTAAGATAAATGTACAGATTCCAAATTAAGAACATTCAAGAACCAGGGGGAATGAACTATGGCAGGCGTTCGTCTTAACCATATCGTAAAGAGGTACCCAGGCAACCAAGAAGCAACCGTTAAGGATTTCCATCTCGATATTCAAGATAAAGAGTTTCTCGTATTGGTAGGAGCATCCGGTTGCGGTAAATCCACAACTCTGCGGATGATTGCCGGTCTTGAAGAAATTTCCGAAGGCGAACTGTACATCGGCGACCGTCTCGTGAACGACGTGGCTCCTAAAGACCGCGACATCGCGATGGTATTCCAGTCCTACGCCCTGTACCCGCACATGAACGTGTACCAGAACATGGCGTTCGGCCTTAAACTCCGTAAATTCAAAAAAGCCGATATCGACGCACGCGTGCGTGAAGCGGCTAAAATTCTCGATATTGAACACCTTCTGGACCGCAAGCCGAAAGCACTTTCCGGTGGTCAGCGTCAGCGTGTCGCCCTGGGCCGCGCAATCGTCCGTGAACCGCAAGTCTTCTTGATGGACGAACCGCTTTCCAACTTGGACGCTAAACTTCGTGTACAAATGCGTGCCGAAATTTCCAAACTTCACAAACGTCTCGGCGTAACGATCATCTACGTAACGCATGACCAAACCGAAGCTATGACAATGGGTAGCCGGATTGTCGTTATGGACAAAGGCATCATCCAACAAGCGGCTTCTCCGGAAGAGATCTACAACTTCCCGGTCAACATGTTCGTAGCGGGCTTCATCGGATCTCCTTCCATGAACTTCGTAAACGGCTCGCTGAGTGACCAAGGCGGAGAGCTTCATTTCAAAGCCAAAGGCGTAGACGTTGTTATTCCGCAAGGCAAAGCTCAAGTTCTTCGCGATAAAGGCTACGCCAGCAAAGAAGTTATTCTGGGCATTCGTCCTGAAGATATCCACGATGAGCCTGTGTTCCTCGAAGCTTCCGCTAAGACAGTGGTTAACGCTCTGATCGAAGTGTCCGAGAACCTGGGTCACGAAATGCAAGTTCACCTTGCCGGTATCGGCGAAGGTACAGTCGTGGCGCGTGTTGACGGCCGCTCCGGTCTGAAAGACGGCGCTAACGTGAAGCTTGCTCTGGACATGAACAAAGTTCACTTCTTCGATAAAGAAACAACGAACTCCATTCTTCTGAACTCGTAAGAATCATTAATTTAAAGCCAGTCCATCGTGACTGGCTTTTTTGACGTATTAGGGAATGATGAGGCGGCCTGTGGGTATGCTGCAGAAGTTACACCTCTGCAGGGATACCGGTTGGCCTGGCGGCAGGTTGATTTTCACCCGGCAGTTGAATTACGATGGAACTATTGGGAAAACAAAGGGGAATGAACGATGGGCAAAAAAGTGAGAGTGTCTGAGCTGGTTGAGCATTACAACCTGGAAGTCATTTGCGGCGAAGACGGGTTAAAGCGGACTGTAACGGTTGCCGATCTTTACCGGCCCGGTCTGGAAATGGCGGGCTACTTCAATTATCATCCGCAGGAACGCGTTCAACTGCTGGGACGCACCGAGATGTCTTTCTTCGAAACGCTGGATGAAACGGTCCGGCTGCATCGTGCCGAGCAGCTTTGTGCAAGCGAAGAGACGCCCTGCATTATCGTCACCCGCGGATTGGATATTCCGGCGGAATTGGTGGAGGAAGCGAAGAAGCACCAACTTCCGGTTCTCCGCAGCCAGGTGGCGACCACCATTCTGGCCAGCCGGCTGACCAACTTCCTCGAAAACAAGCTTGCTCCCTCCACTACCATTCATGGTGTACTGGTGGATGTGTACGGCGTCGGAATGCTTATTACGGGCGGCAGCGGAATCGGGAAAAGCGAGACGGCGCTCGAACTGGTCAAGCGCGGCCACCGTTTGGTAGCGGACGATGCCGTTGAAATCCGTCAGACAGCCGATTATATGCTGTACGGGAACGCTCCCGACCTGATCCGCCATTTGCTCGAAATCCGCGGCGTCGGCATTATTAACGTAATGACGCTGTTCGGTGCGGGAGCGGTGCGGAACGTCAAGAAAATATCCGTCGTTGCCCGGTTGGAAACTTGGCAGCAGGATAAGCAGTACGACCGCCTCGGACTGGACGAAGAAACGACCCGGATTATTGAAACGGATGTGCCGCTGATCACCATCCCGGTTCGTCCCGGACGGAACTTGGCGGTCATCGTCGAAGTTGCGGCGATGAACTACAGGCTCAAGCGGATGGGCTTCAACGCGGCCCTGCAGTTCACCAACAAGCTGACGGAAACGCTGGCCGAAGATTTGGACGACATGGACTGAGAGCCGGTTCATACCCAGACAGGTAAGGAATAGGAGGATATCGACCGTTTATGCTAAATCCAGTCGCTTTTAAGCTAGGCCCGATTTCCGTGCATTGGTACGGCATCATATTAGGAATGGCGGCCCTGATCGGGCTGCTGCTTGTCATTCGGGAGGGCAAGCGCTTCAAGCTGCAGCCCGAATTTTTCATGGATCTGCTGCTGATCGGAGTACCGTCTGCCATTGTGGCCGCTCGTATTTATTACGTGGCCTTCCAATGGGAAAACTACAAAAACAATCTGGGCGAAATTATCGCCATCTGGAAAGGGGGGATCGCCATTTACGGCGCCCTGATCGGGGCCATTATCGCAGCGCTCATCTATGTCCGCCGCAAAGGATATTCGTTCTGGCGGATCGCGGACATTTGCGCTCCGGGACTCATTATCGGCCAAATGATCGGCCGCTGGGGCAATTTCGTGAACCAGGAGGCCCACGGCGGCCCGGTCAGCGAATCTTTCCTGCGAAACACGCTTCATCTGCCGGATTGGATCGTGAACCAGATGAACATCGAAGGCATTTTCTATCATCCCACTTTCCTGTATGAATCGGTATGGAATTTCGTCGGTCTGCTGCTGCTCTTCTGGCTGCGCCGCCGTCCGTTCCTTCGTGCGGGCGAGTTATTTATGAGCTATTTTATCTGGTATTCGCTGGGCCGCTTCTTCATCGAAGGCTTGCGTACGGACAGCCTCGATTTCACGGGACCGGCCTGGCTGGCTTCCCTGCTGAACGGGCTGTGGTCGCCGATGTCCCTGCTGTTCGGTGAAGCGGGTACGATGACTTATGGCGGCAACATCCGCATTTCCCAGCTTCTTGCCGTGCTTATCATCATCGCGGCTATCATCATCATCGTCCTGCGCCGCCGTATGGGCTATGCGAAAACCAAGTACAGCGATCCGATCGAGAAAATCGGCGGGACACCGGCTTCGGCCAACACAAGCCATTGAAAACAGACAGAACTCTTGATAATAAGGAGCACAGCATGAAGCATACGGTATTGTTTGATTTGGACGGCACTATTCTGGACACCAACGAGCTCATTATCCAGTCGTTCCTGCATGCGCTGGAAGGAAAGACGCCCGAGCTGTTTACAAGAGACAACATCATTCCCCACATGGGGCGCCCTCTCATCGAGCAGCTCCAGTTTTTCAGCGGCCTGGATGAAGTGACGGATCTTTTGACTCTTTACCGGTCTTATAATCTTAAACACCACGACGAGCTGGTGAGACCTTTTCCTTATGTAAAAGAGGTATTGGCCAAGCTGCATGCCTACGGAGTCAAAATCGGCGTCGTAACCAGCAAAATCAGGCTGACAACCATGCTGGGCCTGGAGCTTTGCGAACTGCTGCCGTATATCCAAAGTATTGTGACCGTCGATGATGTTACGAACGCGAAGCCGGACCCGGAAGGAATCAGGAAGGCTCTCCATGAACTGGGCTCAACAGCGGAGGAAGCCGTCATGGTGGGGGACAGCCATTACGATATCGAAGCGGCCAAAGCCGCAGGCGTTGAAGCCGTGGCGGTCAACTGGTCTCTTAAGGGCCAGGCCTACCTGGAACAGTACCATCCGGAGCATATGATCGCGGATATGCGCGAACTGTATATGATTTTCGGGATTACGGAGGAAAGTGTTTGAGGAAAACCGACAGATACCCGGTCGACGGACCTAACGCCTTATGGCAGATTTACCGGACAGTCAGCAAATGGAAAGCGGTCAAAAATTTCGTTTGGATACAAATCAGCCGCTACTGTCCCTCGCTTCCGGTTAAAAATTGGATCTACCGCCGCATGTTGGGCATGGAGGTGGGAGAACACACCGCTTTCGCTTTGATGGTGATGGTGGATGTATTTTTTCCGGAAAAAATAAAGATCGGCCGCAACTCGATCATCGGGTACAACACCACCATTCTGGCTCACGAGTATTTGACCAAGGAGTATCGTCTGGGTGAAGTGCGGATCGGATCGAATGTGATGGTCGGGGCGAACACGACCATTCTGCCCGGTGTAACGATAGGGGATGGCGCCGTAATCGGTGCAGGATCTGTCGTCCACAAGGATGTGGAACCATACAGCTTCGTAGCGGGTAATCCGCTTCAGGTTATCCGGACGGGAACTCCCGATTCCGCAGAAGCCCGGACTTTCGGAGCGTCAGCGGAAATATCCGGACCGGAGTCGGCTTCCGGCAACAGCACCAATCCAAACAGTTCATCTTCTTAAGAAGGTGAACTGTTTTTTATTTGAAGCGAAGAGGACATTGGCTGCAGAGAAACGAATGGGAATGAATCTGCAAATTGACGCCTCTGACATTCCGTGATAAACTAACGGATATCCTTCAATTTGGTAGTATGGTAGCGTGCTAAAGCGTTTTGAAAATAGAGGTGTACCGGCAGGGCAAGGAGGAACATGAATGTCTAAACCTAAAGTGTTTGAAAAACCTACGGGTTTTAAAGATTTGCTTCCGGAATCGGTAGCGAGAATCCGTGAGATCGAATTCAGCGTGCTGGACTGCATGGAACGGTGGGGCTACCGCCAAATCGTGACTCCGACGCTGGAATTTTACGATACGGTAGGGATGGCCAGCTCCATCGAAGACCGGAAACAGTTCAAGCTGCTGGACCGCAACGGGAAAACGCTTGTACTTCGTTCCGACATGACGGCCCCTATCGCACGGGTGGTCTCCTCTCTTCTGCGGGATGAGCCTCTTCCGCTCCGTCTCAGCTATCACGGGAATGTTTTCCGGGCGATGGAGGAAGAAGCCGGGCGCGATTCGGAGTTCTTGCAGACCGGTGTGGAACTCGTAGGCGACCCGTCCGCGGAAGCGGATGCCGAAGTAGTGGCTTTGGCGATTGCTTCTTTACAGGCCGCAGGCGTAAAAGCGTTTAAGTTTGCCTTGGGGCATGTCGGGTTTTTACACGGCTTGTTCGGCGAAACGCTCAAAGACCATCCAGAAGCTCAGGAAGAGCTCAAGAGCTGCTTGCTCGCCAGGGACTACGTCGGTTACCGCACGGCCATCCGGCGTATGGGTGTGGACGAAGCCCGGCGCGGCGAACTGGAGAGCATCCTCCGGCTGCGCGGAGGCAAAGACATCTGCGAACAGGCACTCAGCGTCACTTCCGACCCGACGGCCCAAGCGGCCATCGCCCATCTGTGCGAGGTATGGAACGTTCTGGAGGCTTACGGAGTCAGCGAGCATGTGCTGATTGATTTGACGATGATCGGGAATTTTTCTTACTATACGGGTCTTACATTCGAAGGGTACGCGGCGGATCTCGGGTTCCCGCTGTGCAGCGGGGGCAGATACGACAATCTGCTCGCTCAGTTCGGACGTCCCGCACCGGCAACGGGCTTTGCCTTGAAGACGAACCGCATTCTGGAAGCGGCTGGAGATGCGGTCCGCAAGCAGCAGGAGCGGGTCCTGATCGTATACGGGGAATCCCGCCGCGGCGAAGCGCTGGGCAAAGCCCGGGAGCTGAGAACCCTTCCCGGAAAGGTCGTTGTGACACGCCACGCCGGCAATGGAACCGGGTCCTGTGCGTCGTGGGATCCGGCAGCTTTGCACGAACTGGGACAGGGCCGTTACCGGTACGAAGGGAACGTGTACTCGGAAATCCTGCTCTACCTAACGGATTAATTTTCAACGTCCGAGTTGATAAATTCGCCGGCCGGTGTAGAGTTGTTAAACCAACGAATGCGGCAGCCTAAACCGGTTGACGATGCGATAAAACAAACGATTCAGGCCATTCAAACCGGCCTTCGCGGTTATACAGCGGGCCTTGCTTGCGGCTTACGCGTCGTAACGGGGGCCCGCAATCATTTAGCTTCGACAGAAGCTGTTGACAGGAGGCTGAAGGCATGCAGGAAATGCTTAAGGTAGCCATGCCCAAGGGGCGTATATATAAACAGGCATTCAAACTTTTCCGCCGAGCGGGATTGCCGATGCCTGAAGATAGCGGTGACGATTCCAGAAGACTGATCGTTACCTTTCCGGAAGCCAACATGGAATTCATTCTCGCCAAACCCGTTGATGTTCCGACTTATGTGGAATACGGGGTGGCGGATATCGGAGTGGTGGGCAAGGATGTATTGATGGAAGAAAACAGGAACGTCTACGAACTGCTTGATCTCGGTATCGCCCGCTGCCGGATGTCCGTTATCGCGCTGCCGGACTGGCAGCCCGTTCTGAATCCCCGCGTCGCGACGAAGTATCCCCGGGTGGCTTCCCAGTATTTCAGGGAAAGAGGACAGCAGGTCGAAGTCATCAAGCTGAACGGCTCGATTGAACTGGCGCCGCTGATCGGCTTGGCCGACCGTATCGTCGACATGGTCGAAACCGGTCAGACCTTGAAGGAAAACGGCTTGGTGGAATATGAGGAGATATTTCCGATCACGAGCCGGCTTATCGCCAATCGCGTCAGTTACCGGATGAAAAACGACCGGATTCAGCAGCTTTGCGACGCTCTGCAGACAACGATTGCGTTGCCGGAGTAAGAGGCTGCTATCCCTTGACGGATGACATAAAGCGTTATAAAACAAAAACGATCAGCAGGCGAAAGCCGGCGTTACGAAAGGGTGATTGCGCATGAAAATCGTGCCTGCGGAAGAGTTTAAACTCGCCCGGGAAGTGGACTACGGGACGGCGGAGCAGAACGACGCCGTAAAATCGATCATCGCCGCTGTACGCAGCGAAGGCGATGCGGCTCTCCGGCGGCTGTCCAAGGAGTTCGACGGCGTCGACCTTCACGAACTCCGCGTAGACGAAGCCGAGATCGAGGCGGCGTACGACCGGGTGGACGCCGAGTTTCTGAAGGCGCTGCGTCAAGCCGCCGCCAACATCCGCGCGTTTCACGAAAAGCAGAAACGCGTGTCCTGGATGGATCTGCAGGACAACGGGTCCCTGCTGGGCCAGATCATCCGGCCGCTGCAGCGCGTCGGTTTGTACGTCCCCGGAGGGAAGGCGGCTTACCCCTCATCGGTGCTCATGAACGCCATCCCGGCAGTCGTCGCCGGCGTTCCCGAGATCGTGATGGTGACGCCGCCGGCTACAGCCGGGGAAGAGGGCATCAACCCGCACATCCTGGTGGCGGCAGCCGAGGCCGGCGTGCGGGAGATCTACCGCATCGGCGGCGCACAGGCCGTCGCGGCGCTCGCTTACGGCACGGATACGATTCGTGCCGTTGACAAGATCGTCGGACCCGGCAATATTTACGTCGCCCTCGCGAAACGCGCCGTATTCGGCGTCGTCGATATCGACATGATTGCCGGGCCGACCGACATCGTGGTCCTGGCCGACGAGGCGGCGGACCCCGAATACATCGCCGCGGACCTGCTGGCCCAGGCGGAGCATGACGAGCTGTCACCGGCCATTCTGGTGACACCGTCCCGCGAGCTCGCCGAGCAGGTGCGGGGAGAGGTGGAGCGGCAGCTGCAGGCGCTGCCGCGCAAAGCGATCGCCGAGGTGTCCACGGCGAACAAGGGCGCGATCGTCCTCGTCGGGGATCTGGACGAGGGCATCCGCGTCGTCAACGCGATTGCTCCGGAGCATGCGGAGCTGCTCGTGGACGACCCGTTCGCGGTGCTGCCGCGGATCGAGAACGCCGGGGCGATCTTCCTCGGCGCGTACAGCCCGGAGCCGGTGGGCGACTATTTCGCCGGACCGAATCACGTGCTGCCGACGAACGGTACGGCCCGCTTCTCCTCGCCGCTGAACGTCGATGATTTTATTAAAAAATCCAGTGTGATTTCTTATAGTAAGGAAGCGCTCCTTGCGAACGGAGAGCAAATTATGACGCTCGCCCGAAACGAAGGGTTCGAAGGGCATGCCAGAGCGATACAAGTTCGATTGCAGAAAGAAGGGAACTTTCATGGCTGAACAAGTGGACAAGAATGCAAAACAAGCGGGACTGGAAGGCCGATACTCCGGTGGATCGGTTAACGCGGATGCGGTAGACACGGGCGCAGGTGAAGGCTTGTCCGTCACGGAACCCGTTTCGCGTGCGCGCGTATCCAGTGTAGCGCGCAAAACGAATGAAACCGACATCGAACTTTCGTTCGGCGTGGACGGAACCGGTGTCTCGGAGCTGGAGACGGATGTTCCTTTTCTGAACCATATGCTCGATCTTTTTGCCAAGCACGGACAGTTCGATCTTAAAGTTCAAGCTCGCGGAGACGTTGACATAGACGATCACCACACGGTAGAGGACATCGGAATCTGTCTCGGTCAGACGCTTAGGGAAGCTCTTGGGGACAAGAAGGGCATCAAGCGTTACGCCAGCGTATTTATCCCGATGGATGAGGCGCTGGCGCAGGTGATTATCGATGTCAGCAACCGGCCTCATTTCGAATACCGGGCGGAGTATCCGTCCCAGCAGGTCGGAAGTTTCACGACGGAGCTGGTTCACGAGTTCTTGTGGAAGTTTGCCCTGGAGGCCCGGATTACCCTTCATGTCATTGTTCATTACGGCCGGAACACGCATCACATGGTCGAAGCGGTGTTCAAAGCGCTAGGACGCGCTCTGGATGAAGCCACTTCCATCGATCCCCGTGTTAAGGGAGTACCTTCGACGAAGGGAGTTCTCTAAGCATGATTGCCATCATCGATTACGGCATGGGCAACCTGCATAGTGTGAGCAAGGCCGTGGAACGTCTCGGATGCGAGTCCACGGTTACATCCGATCCGGAGATTCTGGCCGAGGCCGACGGGCTTATTCTGCCCGGAGTAGGAGCGTTCGGCGACGCGATGGAGCAGCTCCGCTCGCTCGGTCTCGATCGGCTTTTGCGGGAACAGACCACTCAAGGGAAGCCGCTGCTCGGTATTTGCCTCGGTATGCAGCTGCTTTTCACCTCCAGCGAAGAATACGGAGAGCATGAAGGCCTCAATCTGCTTCCCGGTCAAGTCGTGCGATTCCAAGGGGACTACAAGGTGCCTCATATGGGCTGGAACCGGCTGGAGTTCAAGCAGGGCAGCCCCCTTCTGGAAGGGCTTGAAGAGGGCCACGTTTATTTTGTTCATTCTTATCATGTGAAGCCGGAGCGTCAGGAGGATCTTCTGGCGGTCACGGATTATCATCAGCCGGTTACGGCTGTAGTAGGAAGAGGTTCCGTCTTCGGCATGCAGTTTCATCCGGAAAAAAGCGGTGAGCTGGGCATGCGGCTGCTTCAAAATTTCGTAGGGCTTTGTCAAAGCAAGGTAGGGGTCTAAGATTAACCGGCCCTGCGGCCTATCAGGTGGAGGTAACGAAAAATGTCCTTTATTATTTATCCGGCAATCGATATCCGGGACGGCAAATGCGTCCGTCTCGTTCAAGGCGATTATAATCAGGAAACAGTCTATAACGAAAATCCTCTCGAGGTCGCGCAAGCTTGGGAAGCTCAAGGCGGACAGTGGATTCATCTGGTCGACCTGGACGGCGCGAAGGCAGGACGGCCGGTTAACGACAAGCTGATCGGCGAAATCGCACGCACGGTGAAAGTTCCGGTCCAGGTGGGGGGCGGACTCCGTACGGAAGAGGATGTGGATCGTCTGCTGTCGCTGGGCGTATCCCGTGTCATTCTCGGGACAGCCGCCATCGAGGACCGGGCTTTCGTCCAGTCTCTGCTGGCCAAACACGGGGAGAACGTCGCCATCGGCTTGGACGCGCGGGACGGTTTCGTCGCGACCCGGGGCTGGCTCGAAACTTCCTCGGTAAAAGCGGAGGATTTGGCTGTTCAGCTTGCCGAGCATGGAGCCAAGACGTTTATTTTCACCGATATTTCACGGGACGGCATGATGGGCGGGCCGAATGTGGAGGCTATCGTACGCCTGGCTAAGGTTTCGGGCCGGACGGTTATCGCTTCCGGCGGCGTGAGCCGACCGGAAGACCTGGAGCGGCTTGCCGCCGAGGCTGCGAATGGCGTGGGCGGCGCGATTGTCGGCAAGGCGCTCTACACGGGCAGCATCCGGCTTGAGGAAGCGCTGAAGCTGGTTTAGGCCGGAGAGCGCTGTGAAAGAACAACGCCTTAAGAAATAATGAACGCATCAAGATGCTCCGATATAAAGTGGTACAGAGTTGAAGGGGGAAGTCAGAATGCTGGCTAAACGGATTATTCCCTGTCTGGACGTGAAGGACGGCCGGGTCGTCAAGGGTGTAAATTTCGTGAATTTGAGAGATGCGGGCGATCCGGTCGAGCTTGCTTCCATTTATGACCGCGAAGGTGCCGACGAGCTCGTTTTCCTGGACATATCGGCTTCGGTTGAAGGACGGGCGACGATGGTGGAGGTCGTGAAGAAAACGGCAGGCGAAATCACGATTCCGTTCACGGTCGGCGGAGGAATTTCGACTACCGATGATATGAAGCATCTGCTCCGTGCCGGTGCGGATAAAATCGGCATCAACACGGCGGCGGTCAAGAATCCGCAGCTTGTATCGGACGGAGCCCGCAAATTCGGGTCCCAGTGCATCGTCGTCGCCATTGACGCCAAGTTCAACCCGGCCTGGGGCGAGTGGGAAGTCTATACGCACGGGGGCCGGACGGCATCCGGTATCCGGGCTGTCGAGTGGGCGAAGCGGATGGAGACGGCGGGCGCCGGGGAATTGCTTCTTACCAGCATGGATGCGGACGGGACGAAGGACGGGTTCGATCTGGCTTTGACCAAGGCGGTATCGGGATTTGTCGGAATCCCCGTTATCGCGTCCGGAGGTGCCGGAAATGAAGAACACTTCTACGAGGTGTTCACCGAAGGCCGTGCCGATGCGGGTCTGGCCGCGACGATCTTTCATTATAAAGAACTGACGGTGCAGGGCGTTAAAGAGAGCTTGAAGAATAAAGGAGTGGAGATTCGATGACAGGCATACAACTGGACAGCATCCGCTACGACTCGCAGGGTCTCGTTCCCGCTATTGTACAGGATGCCATCAGCAAAGACGTTCTGATGCTGGCTTATATGAATAAAGAATCGCTTGAAAAAACGGTGGCCACCGGCACGACCTGGTTCTGGAGCCGCTCGCGGCAGGAGCTTTGGAACAAGGGGGCGACTTCGGGGCACACGCAGCGCGTGGTTTCACTCCGCTATGACTGCGATGCGGACACGCTTCTGGTGCTGGCGGAGCAGACCGGACCCGCTTGCCACACCGGATCCTACACCTGCTTCGGCAGTGAAATCCCGGTGGCCGGCGCAGATTCCGCTGAAACCGGAGAACCTGCAGCCGTGACAGCTTCCGCCGACCGGTTCGGCATCTTGTCGAGGCTGGAATCCGTCATTGCTTCCCGCGAAGCGGAAAGACCCGAAGGCGCCTACACGACCTACTTGTTCGAGAAAGGAATCGACAAAATTCTCAAAAAAGTAGGCGAGGAAACGGCAGAGGTAATCATCGCGGCCAAAAACCGGGACCACGACGAGCTCCGGTACGAAACGAGCGATCTGATTTTTCACTTGATGGTTCTTCTTCGCGAGTCCAAGCTTCCGCTTGACGATGTAATGGCGGAGTTGGAGCGGCGCCACATGAGCAAATCCAAATAAAGGGACCGGCATCCGACTCTATAGGCAAATATGCCATCTAGAGGAACGGGTGCCGATTTTTGTTTTCGAAGTTCATAAACTAGCCACAATTACCTCGATTTGGCGTCCCTCTGTGCTTTTTCATTTCGACAAGTTTCATGTATAATGGTGGGGTAGGAGAATGTCCCTGGTACTAGATACTAGACAGAGGGGGCATCTTTTTTCTCGCTTACATGCTAAAAAGCGCTTTCGTATGAAAACGTATGCGAAGCGTTCTATACAGAAGTTTGACCCGTCTGCAGTCCCAATAATCAAAAACATTTCGGAGGTAACCATAACCATGGATCTCAACAACATTAAAATTTTCTCCGGCTCTTCCAACCCGAAGCTGGCACAGAGCATTTGCGACGACCTGGGCGTTCCGCTCGGTAAAATCAAGCTGTCTCGCTTCAAAAGCGGGGAAATTTATTGTTTGTATGAAGAAGGTGTCCGTAACTGCGATGTATTTTTAGTACAAACGTTCTCCCATCCGATCAATGAACACCTTATGGAACTATTGGTTATGATGGATGCTGCCAAGCGTGCATCCGCCCGCACGATCAACTTGATCCTGCCTTACTATGGTTACTCCCGTCAAGAGAGAAAAGCCGCGCCGCGCGAACCGATTTCCGCGAAACTTGTCGCCGATCTGGTCAGTGCCGCAGGAGCGAACCGTGTTATTACCATCGACCTTCATGCACCGGCGATCCAAGGCTTCTTCGACATTCCGGTGGATCACCTGACCGCTCTTGATCTTATCAGCGATTACATCACGAAGAAAAATATCGTCGATCCGGTCATCGTATCTCCGGATGCCGGCCGAGCTACAACGGCTGAGCGTCTTGCCAACATTCTCGATGCTCCGTTCGCTATGATGTTCAAGAAACGTCCCGCTCACAACGAAGCGGTCGTGACTCACGTAATTGGGGACGTTAAAGGCCGTACGCCGATCATCATCGAGGATCTGATCGACACAGGCACAACGATCGTGAACGTTGTGGAAGGACTGAAGGAACGCGGAGCCAACGATATCTACGTTTGCGCCACTCACGCGGTATTCTCGGGCCCGGCTCTCCAGCGTCTGGATCACCCGAACATTCGTGAAGTCGTAATCACCGATTCCCTGGCGATTCCGGACGATCACGCGGAACGTTTCAAGGTGCTCTCCGTTGCTCCGCTGCTCTCGCATGCGGTACGTATCGTCAGCGACGGCGGCTCTCTCTCTTCGCTGTTTAAATACGGCGGCGTTTAAATCGTGTTTTTGAAACCTCGGGGACTGTGCTATACTTGATCATAGATCTCAAAGTACCGGAGGTGCCTAGTCATGGAAAAGAAAAAGCGTGTCTCCGTAAAGCCGGAACCGAAAATTATTCCCATCAGCATGGATGCCACGTTCTTTTTTGAAAGAGCGGTTCAGTCGCTCGATCGTTTCCATTACGATAAGGCGTTGAAATATTTCCGGCGAGCGGTAGAATACGAATACGATAACCCGGTGAACCACTGCAACCTTGCAGGGGTTCTCTCCGAATTGGGCAAGTACGAGGAATCCAACGACATCTTAAAAGATGTTCTCGACCGGATCGATCCCTCGATGACCGAATGCTACTTCTATATGGCGAACAATTACGCCAACATGGACCAGTACGAACAGGCGGAGGGCGCTCTTGTCCGTTATCTGGAGAACGATACAAACGGACATTACCTGGAAGAAGCCGAGGAAATGCTTGATTTTCTCAGCTACGAGTTGGAGCGTCCCGCCAAACTCAAGACCATCAAATCCCGCGAGGGCTTATATGAGCACGACCAGGCGCGTCTGCTTTTGGAAGAAGGCAAGTTCGCGGAAGCGGTGCGTGTTCTGGAAGAACTCGTCGAAGAGCATGGCGATTTTCTGGCGGCCCGTAATAACCTGGCGCTGGCTTATTATTACACCGGTCATTTTCAGAAATCGCTGGATGCTATTGTCGAGGTGCTGAACATAGATCCCGGGAACCTTCACGCGCTGTGCAATATGGCGATCTTCTACCAGCATCTCGGACGCAAGGAAGAACTTGCCGAACTGATGGGAACTTTGCGCAAAACGTATCCTTTCCAGCAGGAGCATGTCTTCAAGCTTGCGACCACCATGGGGATTCTGGGCGATCATGAGAAAGCCTATCAGCTTTTCAGGAGGGTTTCCCGTTCCAACGACAGCGGTCTGGATCCGTGCGTTTACCATTATGCGGCCGTGGCCGCTTGCAATATCGGCAGATTTCAGGAAGCTCGGGTTCTCTGGAATCAGGTGGATAAGCTGGAGAACGGGTCGGAAATCGCCCGCTTTTATTTGGAGCAGCTGAACCGCCGTTCCGATGACCGCCCGCTGTCCTTGAGTTACCACTATAACCTTCCGTTCGAGGAACAGTTCCGCCAATTGGAGCAGTCTCCTGAATCGATCCCAGATCAGATTGCGAAGGACCCGCTTGTCCGCAGCTCCTTCTTCTGGGCGCTGCGCCACGGAGATGTGGAAACGAAGCTGCAGGTGCTTCAGACGTTCGTGTATATCGGCGACAATGAAGTGAAAGAAGCCCTCATCGAGTTTATCGGTGACCCTAAAGAGGACGACTACCTCAAAAAGGTAGCTATCTTCGTTTTGCGGACCATCGGAGTCGAAGAGCCTTTGAAAGCTCATTTGGACGGTGCCGTAAAAACCGTGGAAAACTCCGTGCATACGACCGATCTTCCGAAATGGGAGCCCAAATGGCAGACCGTCATGGAGACCGCTCACCGGCATATGCACCAGCGGTACGACATGATCCAGCAGCATGACCTTCAGACTCTATGGGTAGAATATTTGAGCAGAGTGTATCCGAGCGTGCCGAGGATTACGAAAGTGGAGGGCTGGTCCGCCGCTCTCGAATACCTGGTCGCCAAAATGCACCGCAGGTCGATTTCCTATCACGAGGTAGCCAGCCGCTACCATACGACCGTTTCGACCGTAAGCAAGAATGTGAAGCTGATTGACGAAGCTTGCGGGCTTAAGGAGAAGATGGATGCGATTCTGCCGAAGCTCTGGAACGTGGAAAAGAAGGGCCGGGATTAATCACACTTGCAAATTAGAATAATTTTAATTAGAATTATTTTAAATAGAGAATGATTGTAGGCAGTGATGACTCAACACTCAGCCCGCGATCATACGAATTCTGATTTGTTCCCAAGGAGGAGAGATCGATCCATGTATAAAACAATTGTGGTAGGAACCGGACCATCCGGATTAACAGCAGCCATCTATCTGGCACGCGCCAATCTCAACCCTTTGGTTATTGAAGGTCCGGAACCGGGCGGACAGTTGACGACAACGACCGAGGTCGAAAACTTCCCTGGCTTCCCGGAAGGAATCATGGGGCCGGAACTTATGGCTAACATGCGCAAGCAGGCTGAGCGTTTCGGCGCCGAGTTCAAAACCGGCTGGGTTAACAGCGTAGAGCTTACGGAGCGTCCGTTCAAGCTCAATGTGGAAGGTCTTGGGGAGATCGAGACTGAATCTCTGATCATCTCCACCGGCGCTTCCGCTAAGCTGCTCGGCATCACGAACGAGCGCGAGAATATCGGCCGCGGTGTGAGCACTTGCGCCACTTGCGACGGATTCTTCTTCCGCGGCAAGAAAATCATCGTCGTCGGCGGCGGCGACTCTGCAATGGAAGAGGCGAACTTCCTGACACGTTTCGCTTCCGAAGTTCGACTGGTTCACCGCAGAAGCGAACTCCGCGCTTCCAAGATTATGCAGGATCGTGCGCGTGAGAACGAGAAAATCACGTGGAGCTTGAACTCCACTCCGCTTGAAGTCGTTGCGGGAGACAAAGGCGTAACCGGCCTTAAGGTTCTTAACAACGAAACCGGTGCGGAAGAGGTTCTTGAAACCGACGGTATTTTCGTGGCTATCGGCCATACTCCGAACACGAAGTTCCTCGGCGGACAGATCACGACCGACGAAACGGGGTATATCCTCGTTAAACCGGGAACGACGGAAACCAACATCCCTGGCGTGTTCGCTTGCGGAGACGTTCAGGATTTGAAATACCGTCAAGCCATTACGGCGGCGGGAAGCGGCTGTATGGCGGCTCTGGACTGCGAAAAATTCCTCGAGGGCCACATGGTTCACGATTGGAGCCAGTCCCTGTAAAACGGATTATTAGACTCATACGCAAAGACGTGGAACGGCCTACACCCTTCCACGTTTTTTCAATTTGCCGTCCTTGACCTTCCTATAGGGTTCGCTTATAGTGGGTACAGGAGCAACACCCATCGCGAAAGATTTGGAAATAACTTAACTCTTCACTGAGGTGACATTTAGCATGACACAACGGATTTATGTCGGAGTGGACTTAGGGGGCACCAGCATCAAGGTAGGCCTCTGCGACGAAGAAGGAAAATTGATTCAGACTTATGAAGGTCCTACCGGAGCCGAGCACGGTCCCGATTTTGTGCTTGACCGTATTGTTGAGTACGTCCACAGGATCGTAGACGAATCGCCATACGAATGGGAACAAGTAGCGGGGATCGGGGCCGGAATCGCTGGCTTTATGGACATTCCGACAGGCTTTGTGGAATTGTCGCCTAATCTGGGCTGGCGCAATGTCGCAGTCAAGAAGACCCTTGAGGAGAAGCTTGGCAAAACCGTAAAAATCGACAATGACGCCAATGTCGCGGCGCTTGGTGAGGCGTGGGGCGGAGCCGGACGGGGAATCCCGAACCTGGTCTGCTATACGCTTGGAACCGGCGTGGGCGGAGGCATTATTATAAACGGAAAAATTTACCAAGGTTTCAATGGGATGGCAGGCGAGCTCGGACATATGTCCGTTGTTCCGGATATTGAAGCGATTGCCTGCAACTGCGGACAATCCGGATGTCTGGAAACGGTCTCTTCCGCCACGGGTATCGTCAGAATGGCCAACGATGCCAAAGAGCGCGGCGACCGTACGAGTCTGGCGCTGATCGAGAAGATTACGGCGAAAGACGTATTCGATGCGGCGAAGTCGGGAGACGAGGTCGCCGTGCGCATCGTTAACCGTGCCGCCTATTATATCGGCAAGTCCATGGCGGCCGTAGCGGTAACCGTTAATCCGCAGCGGTTCATTATCGGCGGCGGCGTATCGAAAGCGGGAGAAATCCTGTTCAATCCGATCCGCGAGACATTCCGCAAGCTGACTCCGGAACGCGCTTATACAGGCGTTGAAATCGTGCCGGCCACACTGGGCAACAATGCGGGCATCGTAGGAGCGGCGGGTTTAAACCTGCATTAGCAACCAAAGCTTACAATGCGGCTTCCACCCGGAAGGGTACCCTATAACGGATGAGGAAGGTGAACTCATGGAAGAAAGCAAAGCGGCGGCCAAGCTTGTCATTATTACCGGCATGTCCGGTGCAGGGAAAACAATTGCCGTACAAAGTCTCGAGGATCTCGGATTTTTCTGTGTGGACAACTTGCCGCCTGTTCTGATTCCGAAATTTGCGGAATTAATCGAGCAGTCCCACGGCAAAATCGGCAAGGTGGCGCTGGTTATCGACCTCCGCGGCCGGGAATTTTTCACGGCGCTGCAGGAATCGCTGCGTTCCATTAAGGAAGATTACACATTGACGTACGAGATTTTGTTTCTCGACGCAACGGATTCCACTCTGGTTCAGCGTTACAAAGAAAGCAGGCGCCGCCACCCGCTTGCTCCCAATGATGCGCCGCTAGAGGGCATTCTGCTGGAGCGCAAGCTCCTGGAAGAATTAAAGGGTCACGCTTCGCAGGTAATCGACACTAGTGCGCTGAAACCGGCGCAGCTCAAACAAAAAATCGCCTCCCGCTTCACCAATATGGGTAGCGGCGGCATATCTATAAATGTCATCTCTTTCGGCTTTAAATATGGCATCCCGATTGATGCCGATCTGATTTTTGACGTACGTTTCCTGCCGAATCCGCATTATGTGGAGACGCTTCGCCCGAATACGGGGCAGGATGCGGATGTATACGACTACGTGATGAAGTGGAACGAGACGCAGGAGTTTCTGACGAAACTGCTCGATATGCTTCACTTTCTTGTTCCCCAGTACAAAAAAGAAGGCAAAAGCCAGGTTGTCGTAGGCATCGGTTGTACGGGCGGCAAGCATCGGTCTGTGGCTATTGCCGAGTATTTGGGCAAGGTTATGGGAAACAGCGAGACGGAGATCGTCAGAGTCAATCATCGAGATGCGGAACGCGACCGACCATAAGAGGGTGAAACCATGTCTAAAGTTTACCGCCCTGCCGATATCCCCCGGATAGTCGTCATAGGGGGCGGAACAGGATTGTCCGTCATGCTTCGGGGGTTGAAGCAGAAACCGCTGGATATCACGGCTATCGTTACGGTAGCCGACGACGGAGGCAGCTCCGGCATTCTGCGTTCGGAGCTGCAAATTCCGCCGCCGGGCGATATCCGCAATGTACTTACGGCGCTCGCGGATGTGGAGCCGTTGCTTTCCGAGATGCTGCAGTACCGTTTTCCGGCCGGAACCGGGCTCGCGGGGCATAGTCTCGGGAACCTGATTCTCGCGGCGATGAAGGACATCACCGGTGACTTCGTCACCGGAATTCGCGAGATGAGCCGCGTGTTCGCGGTTCGCGGCCGGGTGCTTCCTGCCTCGAGGCAGGAGCTCTATTTGCGGGCGTTAATGGAGGACGGCACGATCGTGGAAGGGGAGTCGAAGATTCCACTGGCCGGAGGGCGCATCAAGCGGGTTATGCTGGAGCCGGCGGATATCGAACCGCTGGAGGAAGCGATCGAGGCTATCCGTGAGGCGGATGCCATCCTGTGCGGTCCCGGCAGCTTGTACACGAGTATTCTTCCTAACCTGCTCGTGCCCGGAATAGCGGAGGAGATCCTTAAATCCGATGCGGTCAAAATGTTCATTTGTAACGTGATGACCCAACCGGGCGAGACGGACGATTACTCCGTCGGGGATCATCTGACGGCCATTCATAACCATATAGGCCATCATCTGTTTGATTATGTCATTGTAAATAACGGGGAGATCCCTCCTCAGGTACAGAATAAATATGCCGAGAAGGGCGCCAAAGCCGTCCATCTGGATCTGGACGAGGTGACGAAGCGGGGATACCGCGTCATCGCCGACAAGCTGGTGCTTTTCCGGACCTATCTGCGCCACGATGCGGATAAATTAAGCGAGCATATCTATCAGATCGTGGAGAGCTGGATGCTCAGGAAGAGGTGAGTCCCCATGTCTTTTGCGGCGCAAACGAAGAAGGAATTGACCCTAATCGAAGCGGAGGATTGCTGCGAGAAAGCCGAATTGTCGGCTCTTATCCGCATGAACGGTTCCGTACAGCTGACGAATCAGCGCGTCATTCTTGATATTTCAACGGAAAACGCCGCTATTGCCAGGAGGATTTACTCTTTGCTTAAAAAGCGGTATAAGCTTCACACCGAGCTGCTCGTCCGTAAGAAAATGCGTCTTAAGAAGAATAATGTCTATATCGTCCGCGTGCCGAACCAGGTGCAGGAATTGCTTTCCGACCTTTATATCGTGTCGGAAGGCTTCCAGTTTACTCCGGGCATAGACAAAAGCATTGTAAAAACAAACTGCTGCCGGCGGGCCTACCTTCGGGGGGCTTTTCTTGCGGGAGGCTCCGTCAACAATCCGGAGGGTTCTTCGTATCATCTCGAAATTGCTTCCATGTATGAAGAACACTGTCAGGCGCTGTGCCAGCTTGCTAACCGTTTCGATTTGAACGCTAGATGCATCGAGCGCAAGAAGGGGTTCGTTTTCTACATCAAGGAAGGCGAACGGATTATTGAGTTTCTCAGCATTATTGGCGCACACCAGGCCCTGTTGCGTTTCGAAGATGTCCGGATCATGAAGGATATGCGAAATTCGGTGAACCGAATCGTAAACTGCGAAACGGCGAATCTTAATAAAACCATCGGTGCGGCTGTCCGGCAGATCGATAACATCCGTCTCATCGAACGGGAAGTCGGCCTGGAGAGCCTGCCGGAGAAACTCCGCGAAGTCGCGGAAATCCGTGTGAAGCATCCCGACTTGAATCTTAAAGAGGTCGGGGACATGCTGAAGGGCAGCGTCAGCAAGTCGGGCGTCAATCATCGTTTGCGTAAAATAGACGAACTGGCTGACAAAATTCGCAACGGCGCTGCCATCCGTTAGACCTATACGGGAACTTTTTCCTAGAGTATTTCGCCGTAAAATGGTATAATATGAAGCAGATTACGCATTTTACGGCACTCGAGGTTCTTGAACGGACAAGCGCAGCCCGGTGCCAGGTCCCCGTTCGATGAACATCCAACATGAATTGGATAGAAATCATCATGCCTGATGCTTAACCGACATAAGTTACACGTAAGGGGAACCTCCGAGCGATATTGCCGGGGATGCATTATAGACTGCAAATTAAGAACGTAGGGGGAATCCAATCCATGTCGAGACGCCCAGTAGTGGTGAAATTGAAAACCGGCCTTCACGCCAGACCCGCTGCTTTATTTGTCCAGGAAGCGAATAAATTTTCGTCTGAAATTTTTGTAGAGAAGGACGAGAAGAAAGTAAACGCCAAGAGCATTATGGGAATTATGAGCCTTGCGATCAGCACGGGAACCGAAATTTACATAAGTGCAGAAGGTTCGGACGCTGAACAGGCTGTAAACGCTTTAGTCACACTGGTCAGCAAAGAAGAACTTGAAAATCAGTAAGAGCGGAAGGCTTCCTGCCAAGGGAGCTTTTTTATTTTTGTCAAACAGAAACCTTTTCCAGCAGAAAACGTCTAAAGATTGGGCGATTTTTCGGGAGAAGGCTTTTTTGTCATGTCGTTTTTTAGAAAAAGGAAGGAAAAGGAGTAGGAGCATGATTCAATGGAAGAAAGAGGTTTCGCTTCTGATGGCGCTGGTGCTGTTCGCAGCTTTCCTGATGCCGATTCAGGCGCGTGCAATCTCGTCCTCATCGTCGTTAATTGTTTTGTACCTGGATAACAAGCAGGCGTTCGTCAATGAAGATCAGGTGGAGCTGGAGTCGCCGGCCACCATCATCAAGGACAAAACGTTCGTTCCGGCTAAATTTATCGGTGACAGTCTGGGGTTCCCCGTTACTTGGGACAATGCGGCCAGAACGATCACAATGCAGCCTCCGGGCTATAACATCGTCTTGAGCAGCGATCTGAAAAAAGCCTATATCAATGGCGAGGAAGTGCCGTTCGATTCGGTTGCGGCCATCGTAAAAGGCAAGCTGCTCGTCAAATTGACCTGGGTAGCCGATTATATGGGCGCCAAGTATACGTACTACCACGAATCGCGCAAAGTGGAAATCGTCTACGTTCCGAAGCCGGAAGGCATTTACGACAATGGAGCGAATAATTCGAATCCCGTTGCCAAATTTACGACCCACAAAGAGAAATACCGTCTCGGCGAGACCGTCAAGTACATTGACCTCTGCTACGATCCGGATGCGGAAGGGATCGCCAAGTACGAATGGACGGGCAAACAAGACGCATTCTTCAAGCCGGGCTCCTATCCGGTTAGTCTTAAGGTTTACGACAGGCATGGACACGTGAGCAAGGTGTTCACCAAAAATGTCATTGTCGAAGATATACCGCTTGTGTCGGAAGCCGAATATCCGGTATATCACAACGAGATCGGCAGCTTCTACAAACTGAGCTGGGATACGCTGACTTCCCACTTCTATAACTTGCCAATGCTTCCCAAAGAAGCGACCAACGTACCGGGCCGCAAGCTGCTCGTCAGCGACAGCCCCGAAGAATTTACGGAGCCGGGCATCCTGTATCAGGACATGATCAACGGCAAAGGCCGTCTGTATGCGGACCACATCAACGGAACGAAGAACAAAGTGACGTTCGCCATTATGGCAACGAATACGACGGATAAGCCCGTTACGGTCAAAACGACCAACAAAGGCGAGGTATGGCCTTCCGTATATGCGAACCTGATCGGCAGCGAGGCTTCCGTAGACTTCCTGCTGGGCAATACATATAACGAGAAACTGACCATTCCGCCGCATGATACGCTCGTTTACCGCCAGCTTCCGGATTTCTATCCGGGCCAAGGTGTGAATCTGTTCTATGATCTTGAAACTTCCGGAGAAGTTCAGTTCTCCTTCCTGGCGGCTGACGAGCTGACGAACACGACGCTGTCCGAAAGCAAGCTGCTCGGCTTCACAGGGCACGTAAGGGGCTCATTCGATGTTTCCGAGGTGAACTGGAATATTGATGCTTCTTCCTTCACGAAAGCCTCCAAGCTGGTCATTGGGGACGGGAAAACCGATCCTTTCGTGGACGGTTATGACGTGATGCGTAAGGAAAACGTGAAGAATGGGGGCAACTACGGCGTTGTCTACAAGATTCACGCGGACAAACCGCGCAAAATGGCGATTATGCTGCTGGCCCGCGGCGGTGTCTTCAAAGGGCCGATCAAGATCAACGGAGAAATCCAGTCGATTCCGTATTCCGGCGTGATTACCGCTTTTGACGGCATGCAAATTCTCCACCGCACCACAGGAACGGAGAAATCGCTCGATATCGAGTTTACGCCTCCGGCCGGTTCGGCTTTCCCGATCGATCTGATTTTCTATCCGCTTGCGGATCTGGACTAATTTGTTTTCATTTCGCCCGCATTAAAAAAGAAACCCCGGATTACCGACGTAAGTCGATGATCCGGGGTTTTTCTTTGGGCTGCTTAAGCTTCTTTGCCGCCTTCGGTCGTCTTCTCGATCACTTTATCGATAAGACCGTAGGCGCTGGCTTCAGCCGCGCTCATAAAGTAGTCGCGGTCGGTATCTTTATCGATACGCTCCAGCGGCTGGCCTGTACGTTCCGCGAGAATTTTGTTCAGGTTCTCGCGCATTTTGAGAATGCGTCTCGCGCGAATCTCGATGTCCGTCGCCTGACCTTCCGCGCCGCCGAGCGGCTGGTGAATCATGACTTCGGAGTTTGGCAGGGCGTAACGCTTGCCTTTGGCGCCTGCCGCAAGCAGGAAAGCGCCCATGGAAGCCGCCATCCCTACGCAGATCGTGGAAACGTCGGATTTGATAAATTGCATGGTGTCGTAAATCGCCATTCCAGCTGTGATGGAACCGCCGGGGCTGTTAATGTACAAATGAATATCCTTGTCGGGGTCCTGCGCATCTAGGAACAGCAGTTGGGCGATAATCGCGTTGGCGACCTGATCATTCACCGGGGTACCCAGAAAAATAATACGGTCTTTAAGAAGACGGGAGTAGATATCGTAAGCGCGTTCTCCTCTTGCATCAGGCTCGACAACCATTGGAATAAAACTCATTAATGTTACCTCCTTCGATAATACGCCGCTATAACTGCGTTAATTTTCAGTATCTACAAATATGATACCGAAAAAACGTCAAAAGGTCAAGAAAGGTCAAACTTATTTGGAAAAACCTCTCTCGTTCTTTCCCCTCAAGCGGAATTAGTGAAACATCTCATGCACCCGCAAAGTCCCCTGTATGTCAAAGTGGTGAAAAAATCCACAGGCTATACCCATAAATTAACAGAGGGTCTGGTTCCTGCCACGACCAAAGTCCAGTTTCCAAACTAAACCGGGGACCATTATGAAACTCCTCCTTAAAAGGTATACTGGCTAACAAAGACAGGAAATTAAGTGGAATAAGGAGCGGACTATGGAGTGGATTAGTGATCTTTTCGCACAATACGGGTATCTGGTGCTCTTCCTGGGCCTCTTCGCAGAATCGGTGGCCCTGCCTTTTCCCGGGGAACTGGCTATGATGATTTCGGGACATATGGTGCACGTGAACACGTTTAATATGGCTGGCGTTATGGGCGTTTCATTTGCGGGAGCTTTTGCGGGAACTATCTTTACGTATGTGCTTGGACGGAAGTTGGGGACGCCTTTTTTTGATAAGTACGGCAGGTATGTGCTTCTTAACCCGGATAGACTACTCAAAATTAAGAAATGGTTTGATAAATACGGGGACAAAATTATTCTGGTCAGTTACTTTGTGCCGGGACTGAGGCATTTTACCGGGTATGTGTCGGGGATTTTGAAAATCCGCCTGAAGACTTTTCTGATTTTTAACGGACTGAGCGGCGTTCTGTGGGTATTCACGTACGTGATGGTAGGTTTCTTGTTCGGCACGAAAATTCAGCAGCTGCTGCATGTGATTGCCCAATACTCAACGATTGCGATTATTATTGCCGCTATCGCTTTGACGGGATTCCTGGTTGTAAAAAGAAACAAAGAAGCGGTTTTGGGATGGCTTCGCGCCCGGTATGCCGGTATTCAGAAGATGTTCATGGGATCGGCGGAATAAGCGGCCCAACCTTAAGGGGAAAATAAAAAAGCTCCGGTCCGAAGACGGGAGCTTTCTCTTGTTTAACATTATACGCGCCCGCGAGGAATCGAACCTCGATCTCAGGCTCCGGAGGCCTACGTCATATCCATTGGACCACGGGCGCATGTTTCATTAAGTAACAGCAAAGGTTATTATATGATAGAGGTATGAAAAAAGCAAGTCCTGTGGCTTAGATTTTTTTTCGACGCCCATTTACAAAAATCAAACTTTGCACACATTGATTCTTTTATAGGAACTGGGGTATAATGGGGTTGTGCAAGGGAAGTTTTTTTTGATCCAGGTGGGACTTAAAATGCACTCGCGGGACATATTGAGTCCCAACACGATCAATAGGAGTGTATGGCATGAGAGATATTCTCGACGTCCAGAAACAGCTCCTGCCGGACTTGCTGGAGGTTCTGAACAAGCGTTACACCGTTCTGCAGCATATTTTTCTGCTGGGAAGCGTGGGACGCAGAACCCTGGCCGGCGCTCTCGATATGACGGAGCGGGTTTTGCGCAGCGAAGTGGAGTTTCTGAAAGGCCAAGGCCTGATTGAAACGGAAACATCGGGCATGCGCATCAGCGAATCGGGCAGGGAACTGCTGGAGAAGCTTCAGCCGCTTATCAAGGAGATGCTCGGGCTTAACGAGCTGGAGAAGCGGATCCGCGACCACTTCCGCCTGGAGCAGGTCGTAGTCGTTCCCGGCGATTCGGATTCTTCGCTGTTTGCGAAGAAGGAGCTGGGCCGGGCGGCCGCACTGATGCTGCGCAAGCACGTCACGAAGCATGACGTGATCGCGGTTACCGGCGGCTCCACAATGGCCGAAGTGGCGGAGCACCTGTCCACGACGAGCGCCCTCAAGGGCAGCCTGTTCGTCCCGGCCCGCGGAGGGCTCGGCGAAAGCGTGGAGCTGCAGGCGAACATGATCGCCTCCAAGATGGCGAAGAAGACCGGCGGACAGTACCGCCTGCTGCATGTTCCGGATCATCTCCGCGAGGAGGCCTATCAGTCTTTGATCCAGGAACCGAACATCCAGGAGATGATGGACGTGGTCCGCAGCAGCCGCATCGTCATTCACGGCATTGGAGATGCTATCGTCATGGCGCAGAGGCGCAAGGTAGACTCCGAGACGATAGACAGCCTGCGAGGCGAAGGGGCGCTCGCCGAAGCGTTCGGCTACTATTTTAACCCCGAGGGCAAGGTTGTCCATAAGATGCCGACCGTAGGACTCCGGCTGGAAGATATCCAGCACTGCGAAGTCGTGATCGGCGTAGCCGGCGGCAAAAGCAAGGGTGCGGCTGTAGCTTCGGTTTTAAAATACGGCCAGGAGGACATCCTGGTGACGGATGAGGCTGCAGCCGTGGAGATGTTAAATTACACGTTATCTTGACGGGCCTTAGGCGCGTCTTGAAATATAAACTTTCTACTGGGAGGAATTACAATGGTTAAAGTGGGTATTAACGGTTTCGGTCGTATCGGACGTAACGTATTCCGCGCCGCTCTGAACAACGCTGAAGTGGAAATCGTAGCAATCAACGATCTGACGGACGTAAGCACGCTTGCGCACCTGCTCAAGTATGACACGACTCACGGCAGACTTAACGCAACGGTTGAAGCTGGCGAAGGCGAACTGAAAGTAAACGGCAAATCCATCAAGGTATTTGCAGAGCGTGACCCTGGAAACCTTCCTTGGGCTGAGTACGGCGTTGAAATCGTCGTTGAATCCACTGGTATCTTCACAGACAAAGCGAAAGCCGAGTCTCACTTGAAAGGCGGAGCGAAGAAAGTTATCATTTCCGCACCGGCTACGAACGAAGATATCACAGTTGTTATGGGCGTTAACGAAGAGAAATACGATCCTTCCGCTCATACCGTCATCTCTAACGCTTCTTGTACGACTAACTGTCTCGCTCCTTTCGCGAAAGTATTGGATGAGAAGTTCGGTATCGTAAAAGGCATGATGACGACTGTTCACTCCTATACGAACGACCAGCAAGTGCTTGATCTGCCTCATAAGGATCTTCGCCGCGCTCGTGCGGCAGCCGAGAACATCATTCCTTCCACTACGGGTGCAGCTAAAGCCGTTTCCCTGGTTCTGCCGCAGCTTAAAGGCAAACTGAACGGTATGGCTATGCGCGTTCCGACTCCAAACGTTTCCGTAACGGATCTGGTTGTCGAGCTGAACGCTAACGTAACCGTTGACGATGTGAACAATGCTCTTAAAGAAGCTGCTGACGGCCCGCTTAAAGGCATCTTGAACTACTCCGACGAGCCGCTTGTATCGAGCGACTACAACGGTGACCCTGCTTCCTCCACAATCGACTCTCTGTCGACTATGGTAGTGGGCGACAACATGGTGAAAGTCGTTTCCTGGTACGATAACGAGTGGGGCTACTCCAATCGTGTCGTTGACCTGGCCGCTTTCATCGCTAAAAAAGGTCTGTAATCCTTAAATAAGCCATGCAAGAAGAGGAGAAGAAATTCTCCTCTTCCCATTGCTTATCGGGGCATGAATTTTACATAAGTCCCCGGAATGTACGAAGCTTTCCTCAGGAAAGCCTGGCCCCAAAGGTCTTGCGAAGAAGGTTTTCCTGAACGAAAGCTTTTCCGTTTCGATCGTCGGCCCTTCCCGTGAAAGGGAGAGGCTCGGCCTAAGTTTACGACGACAGCTTTAGACAGCTTTACTGGGAGTTCAGTTAATGCTTACGACGCCAGCTTTCTTAACGAAAGCTCGGCTAATGCTTACGACGACAGCTTTCCTTCGGAAAGCTCAGAGGAGGATATTTCATGAACAAGAAAAGTGTTCGCGATGTAGAAGTTAACGGTAAACGCGTGTTTGTACGCGTCGATTTCAACGTGCCGCTCGAAAACGGTCAAATTACGGACGATACACGTATTCGTGAAACGCTGCCGACGATCAAGTTCCTGATCGACAAAGGCGCTAAAGTTATCCTTGCGAGCCATCTGGGCCGCCCGAAAGGCCAAGTCAACGAAGACCTTCGTCTGACTCCGGTAGCAGCCCGCCTGTCCGAGCTTCTCGGCAAGCCGGTAGCGAAAGCGGACGAAGCTGTCGGCGAAGCGGTTCAAGCGAAAGTAAACGAGCTGAAAGACGGCGACGTGCTGCTTCTTGAGAACGTCCGCTTCTACCCGGGCGAAGAGAAGAACGATCCGGAGCTGGCGAAACAGTTCGCGGCGCTGGCCGACCTGTACGTGAACGATGCTTTCGGAGCGGCTCACCGTGCGCATGCTTCCACGGAAGGCATCGCTCATCAGCTTCCGGCGGTTTCCGGTCTCTTGATGGAGAAAGAACTGGACGTGCTGGGCAAAGCGCTTAACAATCCGGAGCGCCCTTTCACCGCGATTGTCGGCGGTTCCAAAGTTAAAGACAAAATCGACGTCATCAATAAAATGCTCGAAATCGCCGACAACATCCTTATCGGCGGCGGCCTTTCCTATACTTTCTTTAAGGCGCAAGGCCATGAAATCGGACAATCTCTCGTGGACAACGAGAAGCTTGATCTGGCGCTCGGCTTCATCGAAAAGGCGAAGAAACTCGGCAAGAACTTCCTTCTGCCTGTAGATATCGTCATCTCCGATGACTTCAGTGCCAATGCCAACACCAACATCGTCGGAATCGATTCCATTCCGGCCGATTGGGAAGGCATCGACATCGGTCCGAAAACGCGTGAACTTTACGCGGACGTTATCAAGAACTCCAAGCTTGTCGTCTGGAACGGGCCTATGGGCGTGTTCGAAATCGAGCCTTTCTCCCACGGTACGCGTGCGGTGGCCCAAGCTTGCGCCGACACATCCGCTTACACCGTCATCGGCGGCGGCGACTCCGCGGCTGCAGCCGAGAAGTTCCACCTCGCCGACAAGATGGACCACATCTCCACAGGCGGCGGAGCTTCCCTGGAGTTCATGGAAGGCAAAGTTCTGCCTGGCGTAGTCGCTCTTAACGATAAGTAAGAGATACAGAGAGGAGTTTTGAAGATCATGAGAAAACCCGTTATTGCAGGTAACTGGAAAATGTTCAAAACCGTTTCCGAAGCGGCAAGCTTCGTGAATGATATAAAAGGCAAGGCGGAAGTGGCAGGGGTGGAGAGCGTAATTTGCGCTCCTTACACCAATCTGCCGGCGCTTGTCGAAGCTGTGAAAGGCACGTCGATCGGAATCGGCGCACAGAACTTTCACTGGGAAGAAAACGGCGCATACACCGGGGAAATTTCCGGCGCTATGCTTAAAGATCTCGGCGTAACGTATGTGATTATCGGTCACTCCGAGCGCAGGGCTTATTTTAACGAAACCGACGAAACGGTTAACAAAAAGGTTCTCGCTTCTTTCAACTACGGTCTGACCCCGATCGTTTGCGTAGGCGAGAAGCTCGAAGAGCGCGAAGCGGGACAAACGAAAGAAGTCTGCCGCGTACAGACGGAAGCGGCTTTCAAAGGCCTCAGCGCCGATCAGGCGAAACAAGTCATCGTGGCTTACGAGCCGATCTGGGCTATCGGTACAGGCAAATCTTCCACGGCTGAAGACGCCAACGAAGTTATTGCTTACATCCGCCAGCTGATCGTTTCCCTGTACGATTCCTCCGTAGCCGATGCGGTCCGCATTCAATACGGCGGCAGCGTAAAACCGGGCAACATCGCCGAGTACATGGCTCAGCCGGATATCGACGGAGCTCTTGTCGGCGGCGCCAGCCTGGAGCCGGCTTCTTATATCCAACTCGTTGAGGGGGCGAAGTAAGATGGCGACTAAACCGGTAGCGCTGATTATTCTGGACGGCTTCGGACTTCGGGGCGAGGTTCACGGCAATGCCGTGGCTCAAGCCAAGAAACCGAACTACGACCGCTATTGGAACCAGTTCCCTCATACGACGCTGACTGCCTGCGGCGAAGCCGTAGGTTTGCCGGAAGGCCAAATGGGTAATTCTGAAGTGGGGCACCTCAACATCGGTGCCGGCCGTGTGGTTTACCAGGACCTGACTCGTATTTCCAAGTCGATCCGGGACGGTGAGTTTTTCGACAACAACACGCTGATCGGCGCCGTACGTCATGCGAAGCAGAACAACAAGAAGCTGCATCTGTACGGGCTGCTTTCCGATGGGGGCGTACACAGCCACATCGCGCACTTGTTCGCGCTGCTTGAGCTGGCGAAGAAAGAAGATCTGCAAGATGTTTATATCCATGCTTTCCTGGACGGACGCGATGTCGCGCCCGATTCGGCGAAGAACTACATGGAGCAGCTCCAGGCCAAAATCGCCGAAATCGGCGTCGGCAAAGTGGCGACGGTACAAGGCCGCTACTATGCGATGGACCGGGACAAGCGCTGGGAGCGGACCGAGAAATCTTACCGTGCCATGGTGTACGGGGACGGCCCGCACTACACGGACCCGGTCAAAGCGATCACCGAATCGTATGAGAAATCCGTATTCGACGAATTTGTGATGCCGGCTGTCATCACGGATGAGAACGACAAGCCGGTGGGACTCGTTGAATCCGGCGATGCGGTTATTTTCTTCAACTTCCGTCCGGACCGTGCGATTCAATTGTCGCAGGTATTTACGAATAAAGATTTCCGCGGTTTTGACCGCGGCGAGCTTTTTCCGAAAGATCTGTACTACGTCTGCCTGACGCTGTTCAGTGAAACGGTCGAAGGATACGTCGCGTATAAACCGAAAGATCTCGATAACACGCTTGGCGAGGTTCTGGCCCAGAATAACAAGAGACAGCTTCGTATCGCCGAGACCGAGAAGTACCCGCACGTTACCTTCTTCTTCAGCGGCGGCCGTGACGTGGAACTGCCGGGCGAAACGCGTATCCTCATTCCATCGCCGAAAGTCGCGACTTACGACTTGAAGCCGGAAATGAGCGCGTACGAAGTTGCCGCGGCAGCGGTGAAGGAAGTCAATGAGGACAAGCAGGACGTCATCATTCTGAACTTCGCCAACCCGGATATGGTAGGCCACTCCGGCATGCTGGAGCCGACTATCAAAGCCGTTGAAGCCACGGACGAGTGCCTGGGCCAAGTCGTTGAAGCCATTCTCGCAAAGGGCGGAGTTGTCTGCATTACAGCCGACCACGGCAATGCGGACCTCGTCCTGGACGATGCCGAACGTCCGTTCACGGCTCATACGACGAATCCGGTGCCGTTCATCGTTACATCGAACGACGTCACTCTGCGCGAAGGCGGCGTTCTGGCCGACATCGCCCCGACACTGCTGCATCTGCTGAAGCTGCCGCAGCCGCCGGAAATGACAGGACTGTCGATCATTGAAGAGAAGAAATAGTAACCCGCTCGTTTCTTGATTAAGACAGCAAGTTTTCGGGAACCATTCCTTGGAATACAGCATCTTATTTTGATCGGTAAGGTGCGCCGCTGCCCTTTATGGGAATGAGTTCCCGAAGTTTTTCATACACATAACCTTGTTAAGGAGTGTTCAAACACAATGACTATCATTTCTGACGTTTATGCTCGCGAAGTACTTGACTCCCGCGGCAATCCGACTGTTGAAGTTGAAGTATATCTGGAATCCGGCGTTGTAGGCCGCGCAATCGTACCTTCCGGTGCGTCCACAGGCGCTCACGAAGCTGTCGAGCTCCGCGATGGAGACAAAAGCCGTTACCTGGGTAAAGGTGTACTGAAAGCCGTTGACAACGTCAATTCGATCATCGCGCCTGAAATTATCGGTCTGAACTCCTTGGATCAAGTATCCATCGACAAGAAAATGATCGAGCTGGACGGCACGCATAACAAAGGCAAGCTGGGCGCCAACGCGATCCTCGCGGTATCCATGGCTGTTGCCCGCGCTGCCGCTGAAGCAATGGAACTGCCTCTGTACGTATACCTGGGCGGATTCAACGCTAAAACTCTTCCGGTTCCAATGATGAACATCATCAACGGCGGCGAGCATGCCGATAACAACGTTGACGTTCAAGAATTCATGGTGCTTCCGGTAGGAGCCCCTACATTCAAAGAAGCTCTCCGCATGGGCGCAGAGATTTTCCATAACCTTAAATCCGTACTGAAAGATAAAGGCCTGAACACGGCTGTCGGCGACGAAGGCGGTTTTGCACCGAACCTGAGCTCCAACGAAGAAGCGATCCAAACGATCATCACCGCTATCGAGCGCGCTGGCTACAAGCCGGGCGTAGACGTATTCCTGGGTATGGACGTAGCTTCCACCGAGTTCTTCAAGAACGGCAAATACGAGCTCGAAGGCGAAGGCAAATCCTTCACACCGGCTGAATTCGTTGACCTGCTCGCTTCCTGGGTAGACAAATACCCGATCCTTACCATCGAAGACGGTTGTTCCGAGGACGATTGGGAAGGTTGGAAGCTGCTGACCGAGAAGCTGGGCGGCAAAGTACAACTCGTCGGCGACGACCTGTTCGTAACGAACACCGAGCGTCTGTCCAAAGGCATCAACGAGAACATCGGTAACTCCATCCTGATCAAAGTAAACCAAATCGGTACGCTGACCGAAACATTCGACGCGATCGAAATGGCGAAACGCGCAGGCTACACGGCTGTTATTTCCCACCGTTCCGGTGAGAGCGAAGACAGCACGATTGCCGACATCTCCGTGGCAACTAACGCCGGCCAAATCAAAACAGGCGCACCGTCCCGTACGGACCGCGTAGCGAAATACAACCAGTTGCTTCGCATCGAAGACCAACTGGAAGGCATTGCTCAATACGCCGGCAAAGAAGCTTTCTACAACTTGAAAAAATTCAAGTAAGAAAACCTTTCACAAAGTGAATGATTTAGCCTTTTAAACGTCGGGGAGGGTTATGAATATGAGTGCTTGGGTAAAAACGATTTTGTTGTTAATCGGTTCGGCCTTGTTAACTCAGTTCATCCCTTTCTCGGCCTATTTCCGCAACCTGGACACCATGGTCCATGAGTTCGGGCACGCAGCCGTGACGATGATCCTGTCGGGAAAAGTCATGGCTATCGTGCTCAATGCCGATCACAGCGGGGTTACTTACTCGTCGGTCAGCGGCTCGTGGAAACTCCTGCCGATTTCAATCGCAGGCTATGTGACGGCGTCCTTGTTTGCGGTTTTTCTTTTCTGGGCGTATGCCCGGGGGAAGCAAAGACTAGGACTCCAGATAACGACGGTGATCGCCGTGCTGTCTTTGGTGTTGTTCGTACGCAATGAATTCGGCGTGGGCTGGTTGATCGGCTTCATCGCGCTGAACATCATTGTGCTCGCTTTTACGAGCGGGTTTATCCGCAACGCCTATTATCTGCTCGTCGCCTTCCTTTGTCTGGAGGAGTCGGTCTACGGGCCGCTGACGCTAGCCCTGCTGGCAGCAGGTAATCCGAACAAAGCGGGAGACGCAACGAATCTGGCTTCCATTACGCCTGTACCCGCTCTGATCTGGGGCGTTGTTTTCCTGATTTTCTCTCTCTGGTGCGCCAAAGCGGCCATTCAGTATTTTCTGGGCGGAGATGCAAACAGGCGAAGGAAAGCCCGAAGGTCCGAAAGAGCCTACCCGATGGGGCCGGGTGAACGGTAACCCTGTCGTTAAATCGCAATAAACGACCCGCTGGATGGAAGCTCTGTTCCGTCGGCGGGTTTTCTTTTATAAAGCGGGGAAAATAAGTGAGGTTGTCCAACCAGAATCTTGCAGAAAAAGGCCTTTTATGATAGACTTTTTATGCACATTCTAAAAATAAGAACATGCTAATGAGGTGTCGAATTGGTTATCCTGTTAAAAGTTTTGTTGGTTATCGCCTCGCTGGGCTTAATTGTAACGGTATTACTACAAAAGGGTAAAAGTGCGGGACTTTCCGGTGCGATCAGCGGCGGTGCCGAGCATCTGTTCGGCAAAACGAAAGCTAGAGGCATGGACCTGGTTCTGGCCCGGATTACCGTGGTTTTGGCGGCTATTTTTATTGTATTGACGGTCATCGTGGCCTACGTAGTGAAGTATTAACAACTGAACAGACGGTGCACATAAATTGCAAACAGCAGGGGGAAGCTACTCCTGCTGTTTTTTCATGGCGTTTTGCCGATTGTGGATGCATCGAGGGACGCAGCGGTGAAAAGAATTGATTTGTTTATGTTTTTGTCTTTTCAGGATATACTGGTTAGTAACTTGCACCTGCTTGTCAACCGGTTAAATGTGGGTCTCGCCGGGAACCGTGAGGAATGATAAGGCAGAAGCTTAAACGAATCAACGACCGGAAAGCTGCAAGAAGACCCAACGAAGGCACACCCGTTACCCGCGGTCGTACAGGCCGATAGGGACACTCGCACACAATCATACATCCGCCAGACCGAGATGCCCCGGAGGCAGGGGGAAAAGCGGAAGAACAGGCACCTGGAAATTCCCTTGATGTCCCGGAAACGGGTAGAGGATGCGATTTGCAGCAGCGGCTAAGCCTGTTCAAAGAAATGGTTATCGGGTATGAATACGGAGAAGCTCAACCTAATAAGAAGGTGACAACTATGGTGACAGAGCAGGATATATTAAATTTTATGCACGAGAATGCGTACAAGCCGATGACGTACCAGGAGCTTGAAAAGCATTTCGGCATTGAGAGCGCTGCGGGATTCAAAGATTTCGTCAAGCTGCTTAACGACTTGGAGCAATCCGGACACGTGCTGCGCACGCGCAACGACCGTTACGGAGTGCCGGAACGGATGAATCTCATCCGCGGCCGGCTGCAGGCCCATCCCAAAGGATTCGGATTCTTGATTCCGGACGACCGGGATCACCCCGACGTGTACATTCATGCCAATGATATGAATACGGCAATGAATAATGACATTATTCTCGTCCGCGTTACGAGCAAAGGCGCCGCCGGAGGCAAGCTCGAGGGGGAAGTGGACCGCGTCGTCACACGCGCCAACACGAGAATCGTGGGAACGTTCCAGAATCACGAAAGCTACGGGTTCGTCGTTCCGGATGACAAGCGTGTGCAACGGGATATTTTTATTCCGAAAAACGCTTTCCTCGGTGCGGCAGACGGACAGAAGGTCGTCGTTAACATTGTCCAGTATCCCGAGGGCCGCGCGGCTGCCCAGGGCGAAGTGATCGAAATTCTCGGTCACAAGGACGACCCCGGTGTGGACATTTTGTCTATCATCCGCAAGTTCCAGCTTCCGGAAGCGTTCAGCGAAGAAGTGATCGGGGAAGCGGAAAGTGTGCCGGACTCCATCACGGAAGAGGAAATTGTCAGCCAGAAGCGCCGGGATCTGCGCGGTAAACGCATCGTGACCATCGACGGCGAGGATGCAAAGGATCTCGATGATGCCGTAAACGTGGAACGGCTGCCGAACGGCAACTACCTGCTGGGCGTCCACATTGCGGACGTAAGCTACTATGTAACGGAAAATTCCGCACTGGACCGCGAAGCCTACAACCGCGGCTGTTCGGTGTATCTGGTGGACCGGGTCATTCCGATGCTGCCGCACCGGCTGTCCAACGGAATCTGCTCGCTCAACCCGCAGGTAGACCGCCTGACTATGTCCTGCGAGATGGAGTTCGATGCCGAGCTTAACGTGGTGAGGCACGACATTTTTACGAGCGTGATCAAAACAAGCGAAAGAATGACCTATAACAACGTCCGCAAGCTGCTGACCGAGGAAGAGCCCGATGCGGACCTTCTGGAGCGTTACGGCTACCTGGTGGATGATTTCAAACTGATGGAAGAGCTCGCCATGAAGCTGCGCAACCGGCGTATTCAGCGCGGCGCGATCGATTTCGATTTCCAGGAATCGAAAATCATTGTCGACAAGGACGGAACCCCGGTCGATATCGTCAAGCGTGAGCGTTCCATCGCGGAAATGATCATCGAAGAGTTTATGCTGGCGGCCAACGAAACGGTTGCCGAGCACTTCCATTGGCTGAAGGTGCCGTTCCTGTACCGGATTCACGAAGACCCGGATGCGGAGAAGCTGGCGCATTTCATGGAGTTCATTACGAATTTCGGCTACGTCGTACGCGGACGGGGCAATACCGTGCACCCGCGCGCGCTCCAGTCTCTTCTTGAAGAGATCAAAGGGACGAAGGAGGAGACCGTCATCAGTACGGTGATGCTCCGTTCCATGAAGCAGGCCCGTTACGATTCCAACAGCATCGGGCATTTCGGTCTGGCGGCGGAGTTCTATTCCCACTTTACGTCTCCGATCCGGCGTTATCCGGATTTGATCATTCACCGTGTGATCCGGGAAGTGCTGGAAAACGATGGTGCTCTGACCGATAAGCGCAGCGAATATTTGCGCGGACGGATGGACGATATCGCCGAGCAGTCCTCCCAGCGGGAGCGTGTGGCCGTTGATGCCGAGCGTGAAACCGATGCGCTGAAAAAAGCGGAGTTCATGCTGGATAAAGTCGGTGAGGAATTCGAGGGCATTATTTCGAGCGTGACGAGCTTCGGTATCTTTGTGGAGCTGGAGAACACGGTCGAGGGCCTGATCCGCCTGAGCGACATGACGGACGATTACTATCACTATCACGAGATGCAGCATGCCCTTATCGGAGAACGCACGTCGAAAATTTACCGGATCGGCGACGAAGTTAAAGTCCGTGTAGGCCGGGTCAATATGGACGAGAAAACCATCGACTTTGAAATGGTGGATATGAAACCCCGGTCCAACAAGTTCAGTATGCTCGACCGAAGCAAGTCCGGCGGCCGCGGCGGCCAGAAGAAGCGCGTCGCAGGCGGACGTCCTGTCAAAGGAGGACGCGGTAAAGACCGCGGCCGTGTGCGGGATGTCATCGTGAAGCCCGGTACGCCGGGTGGAACAGCCGGTGCTGCCGATGCGGCAGCGGCAGGAGCATCCGAGGGCGGCGGAACCAAGCGCCGCAGGCGGAAGAAGAAAGGCGCGTCGGGTGAAGCGCCGCTCGGAATCACACCTGCAGCGGCACCGGGCGGCACGCCGTCTGAGGACGGCAGCTTGTCCCAGGAGGCTCAGGGAGCCGGCAGAGGACGTAAGCGCCGCAAGGGAGGCAATCCGGCTGCAGCGCCCGATACAGGCCGTGAGAACGGACTTGTGACCGAGTCCGGCGAGAATGGCGGCGGACGGCGCCGGAAGCGCAAGGGCGGCGGAGCCGAAGGCGAAGCGGCCGTAACGCCGGCTGCAGGCACGGAGGGCGGCGGCAAGCGCCGCAAAGGCGCCGCTCCGGCCCGCGGCGTCTCGCTGCGCGGTGAGTCCGGCGAAGGCGGCGGACAAGGCGGCCGCGGCCGGCGGGGACGCGAAGCGGGCGCCGGTGCGGCGTCGGGCCGCGAGAACGGCGGCCCGCGGACGGAGTCGACGTACTCCGGCAACTGGGCGTCGTCCGTAAACGCGCTGACGAAGACGGTCCGCGGCGACCGTCACACGCCCGACGGCCGCGATCCGTCCGAGCCGGGCGGGCGACGTGGTGGACGTCCGCGCCGGTAGCAAGGCGCGTGTGAGGGGCAAGCGGGGAAAGAACTGCCAACGCAGCGCAGCTGACAATCGTAAACCCGCTGTGATTTGCAATGGGCTTATGGTCCGCGCGATGATATGTAGGAATCCGCGCCCCTGACGGTTGTGGTCTGGCATACATTCCATTGGTGGATCGTACGCAGCCGGTGAGGGGGTTACCCCTTTGCATAAACAGAGCTTACATGCCTAAAAGTTAAGCCCGTTGAATTTTTACAGCGGCAAATAAATACATGAGAATTAAGGAAACGGCCCGGACATGCGCATGTCTTTTTAACGGACATGCAGTGGCCCGGGCGTTTCTTGATTTTTGGCAGGGAAGTTGCTACAATAAAGAACACTCCGCCTTTTCAAAAAGGCACGGATGGGGTATTAATAGCATGGACGACTGGAGGGATGACCGTGACCAAGAAAGCGGACGGCAAGGTGCTGGCACAGAATAAGAAAGCTTCGCATGACTACTTTATTGAAGACACTTACGAGTGCGGGCTTGTGCTGACGGGTACGGAAATCAAATCCCTGCGGAACGGCCGGGCGAATCTTTCGGATTCGTTCGCAACCATCCGCAATGCCGAAGCGTTCGTGCATAATATGCACATCAGTCCGTTTGAACAGGGAAACCGGAACAATCCGACCGATCCGACGAGAGCGAGAAAGCTGCTCCTGAAGAAAGCGGAAATCAACAAGCTGATCGGCGCTTCCAAGCAGGAAGGCTATACGCTGGTCCCGCTTAAGATTTATATCCGCAACGGCTATGCGAAACTGCTGATCGGACTCGGTAAAGGTAAGAAACAGTACGACAAGCGCGATACTGCGGCTAAACGCGATGCTCAGCGCGATATTCAGCGGGCTCTGCGTGAGAAGCAGAAGGTCGCCAGGTAACAACGTTGTTTATTAGCTGCTCCTTGCGGAGCGGGTGGGAAACCGATCCTGGACTTCCATGGATCAGCACCTGCTTTTGACGGGAAATGTGGTATAATAAAAGAGTAAGAAGAACACAGCATCCGGCTCGATGAGCCGTTGCATCCGAGTTCCTTTTCTATTACGGGGGCGTTTTTGGATTCGACGGGGGTAGTTCGAGCATGGGTAGCGGGTAGTGGGGACGCGTCCGCTTCATCAACGCTAAAGCCTATTAAACGGCAAACAACAACAAAACTACGCTTTCGCAGCTTAATAACCTGTGAGCGTGCTCCTCTCCTGTATCGCCCATGTGCCGGATGTAGGGGCTAACCTTTAGTGGGATACGCTGTCACATCTCCGCCTGGGGTGTGCTGAAGAAGACAATCAGGCTGACCTTAGCGAGAGCCGGTTACGGGGCGCTTGCTTGGGTGACATCAAACCCGTGACTACACCCGTAGAAGCTTATGTGTCGTTATCTTCGGACAGGGGTTCGACTCCCCTCGCCTCCATACACACAGCAGAAGGTCCCAGCCGAGAGGCTGGGGCCTTTTTGCTGTTTGGGGAGGCGGGAGAAGAACCCCGCGGGTTCAGTCCGCGCGGACGAAGCGAAGCGGAGGAGCACGGGATTGCAATCTACTGCTAGGGTTGTCGGCGGAGGGAAGCTACGTGAGCGGGTTGGATGAGGATTGCGATACTCCCCTCGCCTTCATACACATGATGAGGCATCATGAACGATTTACGAAGCTACTGCAAGAAGAACTGGGAACAACTCCGTTAAGATCCACGGTTCGATTATTTTCCGAGCTGTACAGCGGCAATGCCGACGATGAGTCGAAGGCGTGAGCCGCTTTTTTGTTGCTCAGAATTTGTTCAGAATGATGTGATATGGTCAAACGGGCTAAAGTATGAGACTTGGGGAAGGAAGATGAAAGTTGCTGAATAAAGGAAAAACAGCAAGGAAATTCAATACGAATTTTCCTGCTTGGAGGCAAATGGCTTTTAAGATCATTCGACTAAAATTGTCGTTTTTGTTGCTGTTTAGCACATTTATGTCGATCAATTGGGGGATAGAAGCAAATGCAGCACCTGTAACGAGTTCCCTTGATAATTGGTACGTACGGTCTACGGGACAAAATATAAATAGCGTTGCATATGGCAATGGCACGTATGTGGCGGTGGGGCAAGCTGGAACGATCTTAACCTCCAGTGACGGAATGAGCTGGATGACACACTCGTCGGGCACTAGAGATCTTCTTAGCGTCATTTACGTTGACGGTATGTATATGGCGGTGGGGGCAGCTGGAACGATTTTGACCTCCAGTGACGGAGTGAGCTGGATGGTCCGCACGTCGGGAACCACGAATGATCTTCGTAGAGTCACCTACGGCAACGGCACGTATGTGGCGGTGGGGCAAGTTGGAACGATCTTGACCTCCAGTGACGGAGAGAACTGGACGAGCCGCGCGTCGGGCACCACGCAATATCTTTTTGACGTCAGCTACTCCAACGGCACGTATATGGCGGTGGGAGCAGTTGGAACGATATTGACCTCCAGCGATGGAGCGAGCTGGATGAGCCGCGCGTCGGGAACCACGAATGGCCTATATGGTGTCAACTACGTCAACGGCACGTATGTGGTGGTGGGGTTAGGTGGAAAGATCTTAACCTCCAGCGACGGAGCGAACTGGACCAGCCGCACGTCGGGAACCACGAACAATCTTATTAGCGTCGCTTACGGCAACGGCACGTATGTGGCGGTGGGGGTAAGTGGAACGGTATTGACCTCCAGTGACGGCGTAAGCTGGATGACCCGCATGTCGGGCACCACAAATCATCTTGTTGGTGTCAGCTACGTCAATGGCATGTATATGGCAACGGGGGCAGGTGGAACAATCTTGACCTCCAGTGACGGCGTGAGCTGGACGAGATCCATGTCGGGTGCTACCTTGAATCCTCTTTACGGCGTCAGCCATGGTAACGGCACGTATGTGGCGGTGGGGTTAGGTGGAGCGATAGTGACCTCCAGTGACGGAGCGAGCTGGACCAGCCGCACGTCGGGCACTACGTTTCCTTTCTATGGCGTCAGCTACGGCAACGGTACGTATGTGGCGGTGGGGTATGGTGGAAGGATAGTGAACTCCAGTGACGGAGCGGGCTGGACGAGCCGCACGTCGGGCGTCACGAATAATCTTTCTAGCGTCAGCTACGGCAATGGCACGTATGTGGCGGTGGGGGCAAGCGGAACGATATTGACCTCCAGTGACGCAGCGAATTGGACGAGCAGTACATCGGGCGTTACGAATGATCTATGGAACATTACTTACATCAACGGTACGTATTTTGCGGTGGGAGCAAGTGGAACGATCTTGACCTCTAGTGACGGAGCGAGTTGGACGAGACAAACGTCGGGCACTACGAATATTCTTTACGCCGTCAGCTACTACAACGGCACGTATGTGGCAGTGGGAGCAGGTGGAACGATATTGACCTCCGGTGACGGAGTGAGCTGGGCGGGCCAAACGTCGAGCACCTCGAATGAACTTCGTGGCGTCGGCTACGTCAACGGCACGTTTGTTGTGGTGGGGTTAGGCGGAACGATATTGACCTCCAGTGACGGGGTGAGCTGGACGGGGCGCGTGTCGGGTACCTCGAATGCTCTTTATGGTATCACCTACGGCAACGACACATATGTGGTGGTGGGATCAGGTGGAATGATTTTGCAATCACCAACAATAGCCGCGCTGACCAACGCGGCCACGCCGGGCATTGCTACACAGCCGACGGGCGCAACGGTTAACGAAGGCGACAGCAGCCCGACCTTGAGCGCAGCGGCCAGCGCAAGCGACGGCGGAACGCTGACCTACCAGTGGTACAGCAATGCGGCGAACAGCACGAACGGCGGCACAGCGATCGTGGGTGCAACAAGCGCAAGCTATGCCGCGCCGACAACACCGGTCGGCACGACCTACTACTATGTTGTCGTGACGAATACGAACAACAGCGCGAGCGGCACGAAGACGGCAACGGCAACGAGCAACATCGCTGCGGTCACGGTGAACGCGCTGACCAACGCGGCCACGCCGGGCATTAACACGCAGCCGACGGGCGCCACGGTAAACGAAGGCGACAGCAGCCCGACCTTAATCGTAGCAGCCAGCGTAAGCGACGGCGGAACGCTGACCTACCAGTGGTACAGCAATGCGGCGAACAGCACGAACGGCGGCACAGCGATCGTGGGAGCAACAAGCGCAAGCTATGCCGCGCCGACGACACAGGTCGGCACGACCTACTACTATGTTGTCGTGACGAACACGAACAACGGCGTGAGCGGCACGAAGACGGCAACGGCAACGAGCAGCATCGCTGCGGTCGCGGTGAACGCGCTGACCAACGCGGCCACGCCGGGCATTGATACGCAGCCGACGGGCGCCACGGTAAACGAAGGCGACAGCAGCCCGGCCTTGAGCGTAGCAGCCAGCGTAAGCGACGGCGGAGTGCTGTCCTACCAGTGGTACAGCAATACGGCGAACAGCACGAGCGGGGGCACAGCGATCGGCGGCGCAACAAGCGCAGCCTATGCCGCGCCGACGACACCGGCAGGCACGACCTACTACTATGTTGTCGTGACGAATACGAACAACGGCGTGAGCGGCACGAAGACGGCAACGGCAACGAGCAGCATCGCTGCGGTCGCGGTGAATGCGCTGACCAACGCGGCCACACCGGGCATTGATACGCAGCCGACGGGCGCCACGGTAAACGAAGGCGATAGCAGCCCGACCTTGAGCGCAGCAGCCAGCGTAAGCGACGGCGGAGTGCTGTCCTACCAGTGGTACAGCAATACGGCGAACAGCACGAACAGCGGCACGACGATCGTGGGTGCAACAAGCGCAAGCTATGCCGCACCGACGACACCGGTCGGCACGACCTACTACTATGTTGTCGTGACGAATACGAACAACAGCGTGAGCGGCACGAAGACGGCAACGGCAACGAGCAGCATTGCTGCGGTCACGGTGAACATCGCGCCTACCTATGCGATTGCTCCTATTACTAATCAAACGTTAACTGCACTTACTCAAGGTTACGCTCCGGGTACCCAAGAGACAAAAACCATCCATGTAACAAATACCGGTACGAGCGATATATCCAATCTGTCGGCAACGGTTAGCGGCAATCATGCTAGCGATTTTGTGATTACGCAACCAAGTGCGACTTTAATAAACGGAGCGGCTCCGACAAGCTTTACGGTTAAAGCGAAAGACGGCTTGCCAGCCGGCACCTATACCGCAACGTTAACGTTATCGGCAACTCATATGACGGGTGTGACGTTTACAGTGACACAAACTGTGAACTTGCCGAACGCTCTCGCGAATCCGCAAAATCTTGTGGCTACCGGAGGAGACCGTGAGGTTACACTAAATTGGGATACGGTAACGGGAGCGACGTATTACAACATTTATATAGCGACTGATTCAAGTCAGTTTAGTAACGCTTCAGTTGTTACCGTCACTTCCTCTACCTACCATGTACAAAACTTGCTAAACGGCACGACCTATTTCTTTACGGTGAAAGCAGGTAATTCAGGAGGCATGAGTGGGGAATCGAATCAGGCAAACGCAACTCCAGCAACTGTTCCGGCAGCACCAACGAATGTTTCGGCAGTAGCTGGAAACGGAGAAGCCACCGTTACCTTTACGGCTCCAACCGATAACGGAGGAAGTGCGATTACGGGGTATGAAGTAACAGCTTCATCAGGGAATGTAGTCGTAACAGGAGCAGCAAGCCCGATTGTTATTACAGGTTTGAGGAATGGAACAAGCTATACGTTTACGGTGAAAGCGATCAATGGTGTAGGAAAAAGTGTACCTTCCGCTAATACGAATGCGGTCATTCCGCAAACGCCATCCAGTGGCAGCACGGGCTCTAACGATACGCCATCCGCGCCTAGTACTCCAACAACACCGGAGAAAACGAATGCTGATGTGGATATACTTGTCAACGGTAAAGTGGAGAATGCGGGGACCGTAACGAGAACCCAACGAAACGGTCAAACCCTAACAACCGTGTTTGTTGATCAGAAAAAGCTGGAGGACAAGCTCGCGGCGGAAGGTCAAAATGCTGTGGTTGCGATTCTAGTAAACCATAAATCCGATGTGGTCGTTGGCTCACTGAACGGTCAGATGGTGAAAAACATGGAGGACAAGCAAGCTGTTCTTGAGATCAAAACCGATCGTGCGACCTATACGATTCCGGCGCAACAAATCAATATTAACACCCTATCCGAACAAGTCGGCAAGTCGGTAGCCTTGCAAGACATTCAGGTTCAAATCGAAATCGCAGCACCAACAACAGATACGGTGAAAGTTATTGAGAACGCGGCAGCCAAGGGAACGTTCACGCTTGTCGCACCGCCGCTAAACTTTACGGTGAAAGGCACCTACGGAGATAAGACTATCGAAGTATCGAAGTTCAATGCCTATGTAAAACGAACTATTGCGATTCCAGATGGTGTTGATCCCGGCAAGATTACCACAGGGATTGTTGTTGAAACGGACGGAACCGTTCGTCATGTACCGACCAAGATTGTCGTGATTGGCGGCAAATATTACGCCCAAATCAACAGCTTGACGAATAGCACGTATTCTCTCGTCTGGCATCCGCTCGAATTTAGAGATGTGGCGAATCATTGGGCAAAACAAGCAGTGGACGACATGGGATCGCGGATGGTCATCGATGGTACGGGCAACGGTATGTTCAGCCCTGACCGCGATATTACCCGCGCTGAGTTTGCAGCCGTCATTGTTCGCGGATTGGGACTCAAGCCGGAGAATGGAGCAACACCATTCTCGGATGTAAAATCGACAGATTGGTATAGCAGTGTTGTCAATACTGCTTATGCGTATGACTTGATCAGCGGTTTTGAAGATGGCACTTTCCGTCCGATGGACAGGATTACGCGGGAACAGGCGATGGTTGTCCTCTCCAAAGCGATGACGATCACTAGACTGAAAGCCGAGCGTTCTGTTCAATCGACAGACGTAATACTTCGTCCTTATGGAGATACGGCAGCAGTATCTGCATGGGCGCTGAGCAGCGTCGCGGACAATGTACAGGCTGGCATTGTATCAGGAAGAAGCGGCAATGAGCTTGCGCCAAAGGATTACATTACTAGGGCTGAGGTTTCCAAAATTATTCAGGGACTTTTGCAAAAATCCGGCCTGATTTAAGCCAGGGAACGACAGCAGACGCTTATGGAACGACTCCGGTTGCTACGTTTAGCAGTGTAACTTACTGCGTAACGGGGCTGGCAAACGGTAAAACCCTATTATTGCAGTCAAAGCGAACTACGCGGGAGCCAGCAATGGCTGTTGCAACGAAGCAAGCGCAACGTCCGGATCCAGCAATACGAATCTGAGCAGTCTGACATTAGTGAGTGGTACTTTAGGAGATTTAGGTTAAGCTGCCTCCCCAAACATCCTGAGCATCACGCGGCGACGAATTGTGGATTTATCAAGCTATGGCTCGCCTCCATACACACAGCAGAAAGGCCCTAACCGAGAGACCGGGGCCTTTTTGCTGTTCCGCGTAGAGGAGGAGAAGCCCGCGGGTCCAGTCCGCGCGGACGGAGCGAAGCGAAGGAGCACGGGATTGCAATCAACCGCTGGAATTGTCCGCGTAGGGGTACTGCGTGAGCAGGTTGGATAGAGTTCTTCGTAGACGATCACCTTTTCCACATGGCTGCCGATGAACTTCTAGATTTCAGGAACCTGACCTACAGATGTGTAATTCTCTCCCCTCACCTGCAATGCGGAATAGCTACAACTGGCGATCCTATTGCTGCTGAGGAGGGACCTTTACGACAAACGCCAAAAAGCATCGTTCAAGGATCTCCTTTTTGGATTCTTAAACGATGCTTCTTGTTAAATAGAGCTCGACCGATTTAAATTAAATCATTTTTGTGCAAAACGTTTAAATAAAATTCATATGCGGGATTCCCTATGTAACCTTCTTCTGGTGGAATACCCTTAAGTATGATCAATTCATCTAACATTTTTTCGCTTAAACCTTGTATAGTAAACGAAGAAATATACTCCCTATCTGTACTTTCGAGTACTAGTTGGAGGAACTTTCCTTCTTGAATATCTCTCCAGAGTAACTCAGATTCCGTAATCTCAGAATTTGATATTGGCTCATTAGCATTACACTGCCGAATCTCAGCGTGCATACTCCGTTCATTATCATTAAAGAGAGCAGAAAGAATTTTACTATCATTTACCCTGTAACACTTCATGATGTTATCATAGTTAACAAGGGGATCTTTCTTCAAATCGTCAACTATTTCTTTATCGATCTCGATTGTGTTATATTTGTCTCTAAGTATTTTCTCCGCATCTTTCAATGAATACCTGAATGGCAATTTGGATTTCTTTAAAAGCTTATCAAGTTCTTCTATTCGCATAAGATTCCCCATTAAAAGAAAGATGTCCACCCACTCTGTTCCATGTATGATAGTGAGTGTAGTAAAAATTACCAGGTATTTGATTGAATGTTAACTCAGGGCCAACAGGAATTCTATTCCCACCAGCAACTTTCGCTACTTCTGCTGCTAATGTGGAATTGCTAGACCAAACGTCCTCTCCCCCACTTACAAACATAGGATTAACAAGTCTTCCGACAGCCTGTGGTAAAGTTAGTGAATTTCCAATCCAAAGATTTCCTTGCATAATATTAGCCATATAATGGTCATATCGATTATCGTTTCTTAAAGTCGTTGCAATTTCTGAGACTACCACATATGCTACACCACCAATAGTAACTGCTAATGCTGCTAGCAATTGCGAAAGCAACCATTCACCTATAATTACGCACATTAGGGATAAACCAAACCAGAGGTTTAATACTTTATCACCGGATTATAAATCATCAGCTACAAAATTGTTCGGACGTATTAACCAAATGACTGCAGAATCAAGCGAAGATAGAGGTACACTTTCTAGCCATGCGGTTTTAGCATTCGAAAGTCTAAGGTACCGTGATAATCTTGATGCTTTAGATAAAATCTCAGTGGAAAACTTACAGGCTTTGAGTGAAGTATTTGGTAGATTGGATGATTTAGAAGCCTTTCTTTACTATCAGATTATTAAGGAACGTATAGAGGTAATTAGAGTACTTCAAGATAAAGTAGATGCTAACGATCTAGAAAAGGTTATTCAAGAACATTTTTTCAACCACCTTTGGTTATTAGATCCTTCATGGGAAAGGGCTACAGATTCCGATTACATGGAAGAACGCATAGACTAAGTTTTTGGTGCTCTTGATGCTGACTTAAGTGACGAAGAAAGACGAGCGAGGCTAGATATTAGGTATAAAAATGTATCGTGGACTATTAGGAATTAGGTAAGCAAATAGATAAGTATAGGTCCGCTATGCAAAGAATTCTTGATGAAACAGGAGCCAAGGAATCACTTGAATTCATCTGCGTATTGGGAAAACCTATGCGAGGGTGGGAAGATTCCCGTAAAAGAGTAGAGGACGTTGCTAAACTCAAGAGTCAAGACGCACGTGTAGTACTTTATTCTGAATTAATTCGGAATGCGATGCAAGCACATATCAAAGTTATCTAAGCAGAAGCAGGGATGCAGGGCAGGTATATGATTTGATGAGAGATATTCAATCAGGGGCAAAGGTAATCGACTCAGAGCATACTATAGTAACGGATGAAGTTGCTGCTTCTTCTGAAAAATCATTGTAACCCAATTAATATGCGGAAGTTTTTATATTCTAAGCATACTAGATAATTTTTAACTCACTTAAAATTCAAGCCATCATACTCCGGCGAATTATGGTTTTGCACAGCAAAGTACCCGACTTACGTCAATGCGACGTTGAGTAGGTACTTTTTTATTTGTAAGTGGAGGGATTTGGAAGATGGAGTCGAATATTGATGTAGTATTATTTGAGATAATAATCAGCGGGAAAGGACTGGCTTTTCCCCACTGGAATTTACTATCTCACATATAACAGTGAGGGGGAGACCATGCCTTTTCCTATAGAAGATAAGTTTGTAGTAGCTGTCGCCTCAAGTGCCCTTTTTAACTTGGAGGAGTCCGACAAGGTATTTAAGGAAAAGGGAGAGGAAGAATATCGCCAATATCAACATGATCATGAACAGGATGTGCTAGAACCGGGAGTTGCTTTCCCTTTGATCAAACGTCTACTCATGATCAACGGTGATGATCCAGCCGGCCAACCGGTTGAGGTCGTGCTATTGTCGAGGAATGATCCCGATACGGGTCTTCGTGTTTTCAAATCTATTCAACATTATGGACTTTCGATATCTCGTGCTGCATTCGTTGCAGGATCGAATCCATTCATTTACATGAATGCATTTAACGCTTCATTATTTCTTTCGGCAGATCCTAACGATGTGCGATCTGCCATCGAAATGGGTTTGCCAGCCGCCCAGGTGTTTCCTACTGGATTTATTGATGATGAGAAAGAGTTGGAACTTCGGATTGCGTTTGACTTTGATGGTATCATTGCAGACGATTCAGCGGAAGGGATCTATCAGGCTCTTGGAATGGAAGGCTTTCATGAGAATGAGAGGCAAAAGGCAAGCGAAGCTCTGCCACCCGGACCGCTTTTTAAATTTTTTGGTGAAATAGCCACTCTTCAGCGCCGTGAGTGGAAAAAAAAGCAGAAGGATAATGCTTATTCCCCGCGTGTCCGGATAGCTATAGTAACTGCTAGAAATGCACCTGCACATGAACGCGTAGTAACGACACTAAGAACTCTTGGTATACTAGTTGATGAAGCTTTCTTCCTTGGTGGAATAGAGAAGGGGAGAGTATTAAAGGTATTTCGTCCTCATATCTTTTTCGACGATCAGGTAGGTCATATTGAGGGAGTGTCGAGTGTTTCTCCAACCGCACATGTTCCTTTTGGGGTTGCTAATAAGATTAAATCGCTGACGCCACCTCCCCAAACATCCTAACTAATACACTGCGGCGAATTGTGGTTTGCATAGCCATGGCTCGCCTCCATCAAACAGCAAAAGGTGCTAGCCGAGAGGCTGTGTGGCTTGAAACATAATTTTGCCACTGCGGCAAGGAGATGCTTCCAATCACTCGCGGCTTAGAGTAAGAAAAAACCTCCATGATCGTTTATAACGATTTTTGGAGGTTTTTTATTTATTGTACTTAATTGCATATTGGCCAATCTTTTCTTTTATCTTTATGCTCAAATTTTATTACATGTATTTTCCCTCCCGAAATATCCAATGTAAGAATGTCGTCTCCATATGGAGGGTTGTGGGCTCCTTCAAAGGTAGTCACTGCAACTTTACAAATGAAGTCGAACCCACCTTGTGTTTTTCTTTCCAGACTTACGACTTTTGCATCGTAAAGTTCGAACTGTTTAAGTTTGCCATAATAACCAGTCAGAGCATTGCCAATTGCAGGTGCAATAGTTGCTAAAAATGCATCGGTAATATTATGTTCTGAAGCCTTTAGCGGCTCCGCAGAAACCGGTGAAGGCAAAAACATAATGCTGAGAACGCACATCAATAGAAGCTTGGGTATTTTTTTCACGCTCTAATCATTCCCAATATAAGATCTCCGCTATAATATAATTCCCAGTTTATTAACTTCTATAGGATTTCACGCAAAATAATTTGTTGCTTCACCGATAGTCATTAAACAACCCCTTTCAATCTTTGAATTCGCATGGGCTCGCGGCAACGATATGGTTCCAGTCAAAGGAGCCTTGTCACTGTAATGGTGGCAGGCTCCTTTTTGTATTTCCCTGCATGACTCCGTTCAGCCGGAAAGCTTTTTTTATTATTCCTGTCTCAGCTAACACGGAGAAGCGATTTTCAATGGACGAAGAAAAATAAATATACAGGCATTTAGATCAGTAACAAGAGCGGAGCTCGATTCATATGTTGTCATGAAGTATTAGAATTGGCGGATCACGTCAGGGCAATTGTTTTTCGCAAAAACACCGTCGTGCTTTGAAAAGGACAACGAAGTCGTTTCTACTTGATTGTCTTGGTTTCTGTTCTTCTTGCCAGTGCCGGTTTATGCGCCAATCAAATTGTTTATAAAAAATGGAGGTAATATTATTATGAACGATTTCAAAAATGATTTAGCGAAATTGAATGTTTCCCAATTTACGGCGAGTGAGACGACTCCTTGGAACGCTCAAAACGAACAATCGGCTCGTTTATGCTTCTTCAACTGTTTCAATTGTTTCAGGTGTTTCAATTGTTTCAACTGTTCCAGTTGTTTCAATTGCTCCAGTTGCTTCAGGTGTTCCAATTGTCACAACTGCTCCAATTGTCACAACTGTCACCGTGGAGGACAATAAGGTATTTATTGCCGATAAGTAAATATTTGTGTCCCATATTACTTATTTCTCTTTGAAACAGCGGTTGTCTAATGAGAAGAAAAAGACCCTGAATCACTTTGATGTGCGCCCCTAAAATAGATGTTAGAAAAACCCTTGGGTTAATCTAATCTACTTTAGGGGTGTTTTGCGCTGGCGACGAAAAGACAGAAGCTCAACGTTACAGTCATGAGGGACAAATAGCTGTACATAAGATTATTTGTGAAGTGCTGGAGCAGATTGCGAACAGCCTACGGAGGAGGAGTAGAATGACAAATTTGAACCCTTCGATGCGTCTAAAGGTTAAAAGGGATACATTTTTTCTTCCAGATTTGAGCGGTGTGTATTTTCGAAATAATGTAAGCTCGTTCCGCATGGAAGGTGAGGGGATTGATCAGTGGATTGAAACACTGATACCGATATTCAATGGGGAGCATAGATTGGAGGATTTGACTGACGGATTGCCGGACCAACACCGGAACCAGGTGTATGAAATTGCAGAAGTTTTGTATCGTAACGGTTTTGCTCGGGATGTGAGCCAGGATACTCCACATCAATTGCCGGAAGAGGTTCTCACAAAGTATGCTTCTCAAATTGAATTTTTGGATCATTTCGGTGATTCGGGCGCGTACCGGTTTCAGTCTTATCGTCAGGCCAAAGTATTGCTGGTCGGCTCGGGTCCATTTTTGATCTCGGCGATTTCTGCGCTGCTTGAATCCGGATTGCCCAAGTTTTATGTACTGCTCTCGGGTACGGATTCGACTGATCGGCAGCGGATGGCAGAGCTGGTGGCACATGCCCGTATAACGGACTCCGAGGTGGGAGTAGAGGAGGTTACCTTGCAAAAGGAGGGGGAGAGTTGCTGGCGGGAGGCTGTGAGGCCGTTTGATTCGATTCTGTTTGTATCACGGGAGAACGATGCCCGGGAACTTAGAGTTCTTCATGCAGCTTGCCGGGAGGAGCAGAAGTTGTTTCTTTCTGCTGTATGCCTGCAACAGGTGGGTATGGTGGGACCGTTGGTTCATCCGGATTTTGAGGGATGTTGGGAGTCAGCGTGGCGTCGCCTGCACCAATCCGCAATTTCTAAAGACCCGGAACTGCATACCTTTTCTTCAACAGCGGGAGCGATGTTGGCCAATGTGAGCGTGTTTGAGCTGTTTAAAAAGATGACGGGAGCGGACGATTCGGAACAGAACAATCGATTTTTTCTGCTTAATCTGGAGACTTTGGAAGGAAAATGGCATTCTTTCCTGCCCCATCCGCTTGTGACCGGACTTAGCGCACCTGAATGGATTCAAGATTTCGATCTTCAGCTCAAACGGAGATCAAACAAGAGTGAGCATGGATTGATTCCTTATTTCAGCCGATTGACTTCGGCGGAATCAGGGATTTTTCATGTTTGGGAGGAGGGGGATTTAACGCAGCTTCCGCTCTCTCAGTGTCGCGTTCAGGCCATCGATCCGTTATCGGAAGGACCCGCTGGGCTGCTGCCGGATATGATTTGTACCGATCTGACGCATGAGGAGGCGCGACGGGAAGCGGGGCTGGCCGGGATTGAAGCCTATGTGTCGCGAATGGCCGGTTTGCTCGTTTCAATGCTTCCTTCCCATCAGGGAGAAGAGGCCGGCAGGATAGAACCGCAGGAATTTATCGGTATCGGAGCGGGAGAGGTGGTTGCGGAAGGCATTTGCCGAGGGTTGCAAAGGTGTTTGGAGGAAGTGCTGGGCAAGCAACAGGCGTCTCAGCTGCCTTTGGTTTCTCGGGTACAGTTGCGTACGGTAGAAGATAAACACTGTCTTTTTTATTTGGAAGCATTGACGACGATGAAGGGAGCGCCGGTGATCGCCTTGGGAGAGGAAGTGTCTGGGTTTCCTGTGGTGTGGGTCCGTACGAGTGATTGCTGGTATCGCAGTGTAGGCTTAAATGTGACCCTGGCGCTGCGGAAAGCATTGCAGCAGGCTCTGCTGGGGGCGCAAAACCAACCGGATGGCTTCAAATCGCAAGCATTGGAGTTTTCGCCCGTGCGTTTAAAAGAACAGGCACCGCTAAATCTTGAGATCCCTGCATGTGAAGCAACGTCACAACCAGAGGTTCTACAGTCCGCCTTACAAGTTTTGAATCGAAACCGTAAGAGGCTCCTGGTCTTCGATCTGGCGGCAGAACCGTTCTTGAAAGAGGAAGTGGCCGGGGTGTTTGGTGTAGTGCTGCGAGAGGAGGGATCCCGGTGAGCGCTGCTGTTGTGATTGTTGGAGAAGGGGTATTGGCGGATTGTGTGTGCGGAGAACTGTCAACCCAATTTGAGGTCGTTCGTCAGAGCGATTTCGAGGCAGGAGTACCGGAAGCGGCGGATTTGGTTCTGGTGTTGAACGATGCCTGGAATCCTTACATTCATCAAAAGGCAGAAGAGCTGCTGCAGCCAGCCGGCATCCCTTGGCTGCGCGGTTTCGTTTCATTTGGCGAGGGCGTGATCGGACCGCTGGTTCGTCCGGGTACACGAGGGTGCTCCCAATGTGCAGACACGCGGCGCCTCATGGCGGGACGCGAACGCAAGGAAATGCTGGGGCTGCAGCAGAGACTGATGACACGCGGGGGAGTAGAGCGTGATGCATGGGCGTCACGTACAGGACTTTTGCAGGTGGGTCACTTGCTGGCCGTGGAGGCACGGAAGGTGTTACAAGGCCAAACGGTTCACTCGGCAGAGAGGGTGTTTTTGATCAACCTGAAAACACTGGAGAGTACACTTCACCTCGTTCTCCCTGACCCGCTGTGTCCGGTTTGCAGTCAATTGCTTGATGATTCGTCGGCGGCAGCGGATATCTCGTTGCAGCCCAGTCCGAAGATCAGCGCAGACAGTTACCGCTGCCGCGGGATGGATGAGCTGAATAAAGTTCTGACCCAAGACTATCTGGATTACCGGACCGGCTTTTTGAATGGGAAAATGGTTGACCTCAAGTCGCCGTTTGCTGATGTGAGTGTGAATCTGCCGTTGCTTGCAGAGGACGTGGGAACGGCAGGTCGGACACATTCCTATGCGGTGAGCGAGTTGACCGCTATATTGGAAGGGTTGGAGCGGTACTGCGGTCTGGCACCCCGAAGCAAACGGACGGTAATCCGTGATAGCTACCGCAATCTGAAGGATCAAGCGTTCGATCCTGTGAAAGTGGGGGAGCACACGAGAGAACAGTATGCTCAACCGGGGGCTCCGTATACACCGTTTAATCCTGACCACCCAATCGATTGGGTATGGGGGTATTCGTTTTTGCAAGAGCGTCCGATTCTAGTTCCGGAACAGCTTGCCTATTACAGTATGGGCTGCGGGCACAGCTTTGTGTTTGAAACTTCCAACGGATGCGCATTAGGCGGAAGTTTGGAGGAGGCTATTTTTTACGGCATATTGGAAGTGGTGGAGCGGGATTCGTTTCTGATGACTTGGTATGCGCAGCTGCCGCTCCCGCGCCTTGACCTTTATTCCGCTAATGACCAAGAATTGCAGTTGATGATCGATCGTTTGCGGGCGGTGGCGGGGTTTGATGTGCATTTCTTTAACTCAACGATGGAGAATGGAATCCCAAGCGTTTGGGGAGTGGCGAAAAACAGGAAACAAACCGGAGTGAATCTCATCTGTGCGGCCGGGGCTCATCCGGATCCGGTACGGGCCGTGAAAAGCGCGGTTCATGAGTTGGCCGGCATGGTGCAGTCGCTCGACGAGAAATTGGATACGAACCGAGAGACGTATGTTCGAATGTTCCATGATTCATCCCTGGTGCAGCAGATGGAGGATCATTCACTGCTCTACGGACTGCCGCAAGCGCAGGAGCGCCTGCAATTTCTGCTGGATGACAATCGCCCGCTGCGAACGTTTGAAGAGGAATTCAAGCGAGAGGCAAGGCATGCCGATTTAACGGATGATCTGAAGGACCTTCTTAAGGCATTCCACCGACTGAATCTTGATGTGATCGTGGTGGATGTGACAGCGCCGGAAATCATGCGTAATGGACTGCATTGCGTGAAGGTGCTGATCCCCGGGATGCTGCCGATGACATTCGGACATCACTTTACCCGCTTAGCAGGGCTGGAGCGGGTGCTCCGGGTACCCGTGGAACTCGGGTATGCGGAGAAGCCGCTGAGGCTGGAAGATCTCAATCCACATCCGCATCCGTTTCCATAGGTATAAAAACGTGGCGTGGTGAGCCACCCTCGTTCATATAAGGAGGGACAAGGATGAGTCTGGAGGCGTTTCTGGACAATTTGCATTATGACATTGACAAGACCAAACCTCCGGACTTGGCGGTGGATTGGGAAGACGGGCCGCTTGCATATAAGCTCTATCGCGGTTTGCCTGTGGTTCCGTTATCTCCGGAAATCCCGCTGACGCTCGAAGGTGGTGAAGCTCCAATGAAGCCCGACCTTCGCCGGGTGGGTCATTTCCTCTGGTATGTATTCGGGCTCACTCAATTGTCCCAGTCCGTTCTTGCCTCGAATTCCATGGTACAAACGATGGGCCTACTGCAGATGTACCGACGGTTTGCTCCCTCCGGGGGAGCGTTATATCCGAATGAATTATATGTGTATCTGAAGATAGAGGAATTGCCTGCAGGGGTATATCATTATGATGTGGCACACCACCGCTTAGTGTTGCTGCGCGAAGGCAACTTCGATTCATATTTAGCCGGGGCTATGGGTAATCGCTATGACGCTTCGGCTTGCTTTGGCACTGTTTTTGTATCGACCATGTTTTGGAAAAATTTCTTTAAATACAATGATTTTTCCTACCGCCTGCAAGGACTGGATGCGGGTGCGCTGATCGGGCAGCTCTTGGAGGTAGCCAAACGGTTTGGCTTTGCGTCGGGAGTGTATTTCCGGTTTCTCGATCGGGCCGTGAGTTATCTTCTCGGGATATCCGAACAAGAGGAAAGTGTTTATTCGGTAATTCCGTTGTCTGTGGAGCCAGCGATCTCTTGGTTTGCCAATGGGAATGAGGGAGAGGGGAGTGTCTCCGCTGCCGAATTATGCCGGGAGTTGCCAACGGTTCAGCATGACCATTACGTCCGGTCCCGGAGGGTTAATGAATTTCCGATGCTGATCAAAATGAACGAAGCATCCCTATTGGAATCGCTTCGATCGATACCGCGACCCGGAGAGAAGAAGATCGCTCACTGCGGGGGGCATGTGGTGGTTCTGCCCTATGTGAAGCGATTGTCGTATGATCTGGCGTCAGTAAGCCGAAGGCGGTATTCACCGGACAGTGATTTTAGGATGAGCCAGGTAAGCCAAGAGCAACTGGCCTTACTGCTGCGGGAGGCCACGGCCTCCTTCAGATATCGGAATGATTTGGATGGAGCGCGTGAAAACCCTGTTTCCCGCGTCTCGCTATACGTATGTCTGTATAACGTTGAGGGTATTCCGGAGGGTGCTTACCATTATGACAGTGCTGCTCATGCGTTAAGATCAATACGTCAAGGGGATCATCGGCTCCAGTTGCAGGAAGGAATGCCTTCCGATAATGTGAACCTGTTCCAAGTACCGCTATGCTTTCATATTGCAGGGGACAAGGATCATCTTGCAACAGCGATGGGGTATAGGGGATACCGCATCCAACAGATGGAAGCGGGGATGCTCCTGCAGCGTCTGTTGTTAGCAGCATCGGCTATCGGATTAGGAGGACATCCGCTCCTCGGATTTGATGCACGATTATGTGATGAGATCTACAAGATGACTTCGCAAGGATTAACGAGCCTAATCCAAATCCCGATAGGATCCTATCGTCATAGCCCCCGCTTAACGGGGGGATTGCATGGCTAGAAGAGCATGGGCAGAGCTTCTGTGAATCTGGTAGTCTTTTAGAGACAGCAAAAGAGATGCCGTTAGAAAAACATCCGAATCAGCATATTGCGGCGAATTGTGGTTTTACAAAGCTGCAGTTCGCCTCCATACACAGCAGAAGGTCCAGCCGAGAGGCTGGGTTTTTTTTGCTGTTCTGGGTGGTGGGAGGAGAAGCGAGTTTATGTATTATGAAGTCATGAACGCAGTGGGAGCTGCTCGGCACACTTGGCTGAGTTTAAGCGTGTAAGCCGACTGTATCCGAGTGAGGCGTTTTTATTTTGCCCCTTAGCAGGTCAGGAGCTCATTCATGGCAATTTTTCTGCCTCATACTACCACTCGTACGTAGACTCTCCTCCGTATTTAGAAATATTTTCATAGCGTTGATTCAATTTAGGGAACTTTGAGCACGCTATCTTGTCTAATAGGTTGGGAGGGGGGAGATAGATGGAAACGGAGTACCTAAAATATTTTCAAGAAGTCGATAATACGGAATTGTACAATCTGATGACTCAATATGGGGACGATGTGTGGAGGTATGCCTATGCATTGACCGGTAATTACGAACAATCCAATGATATTGCGCAAGAAGTCTTTCTTAAGGTTCATTTGAAGATGTCTACCTTTAGAGGACAATCCTCTTTCAAAACCTGGTTGTTTTCCATTACGAGAAATATTGCGATTAATGAAATGAAATCCAGTTATTTTCGAAGGATTTTGCTGTTTGGGAATGTGAAAAGCACTCGGACAGTACAGTCAGCCGAGGTTTCCTATATGGCGAATCAGGCGGCTGCAGATCTCCGTGAAATTATTATGGGTTTATCTCGAAAACTAAGAGAGGTTCTTATTCTAAGTTTGGAACATGAGTTGACTATTCAAGAAATAGCGGAATTACTTCACATATCTGAAGGAACGGTAAAGTCAAGAATGAGCAGAGCGCGTAAGGAAGTTGAAAAGAGATGGGGGAATCTGAACCATGAATCGTGAGAAACCGAATTGGGCAGCGTTGGTTAAGGCAAGCTCCGTCGGAAGAGACGTATTCACTGAACAGATGAAACAAACGGTGCTTACCCGGGTTGAACAGAATCAAAGAAAGAAACTGAAAATCCCGTTTATTTATATGACTGCTCCGCTGGCAGGACTTCTGATCTGCCTCCTGCTCTTTCCGGTCTTTGATAGTTTGCCGGCAGTCTTTCAAACAATGGAGAAGTCGATAATGGGAGCCAACGGAACTTCCAGCGAAGACATCGCCCTGCATTATGAGCCCGCAAAGGAACTGTCTGCCATCCCTGATACAGATAAGGGAATTAGGGGATATACTTTGTCGCGGCTGCCGTTGACGTCTGTACATGTAAAAGAGACGGTGTCTATTGAAGGAATCGGCAAGTACATGGATTACATTAAATCGGACGAGGATTCAATCTCTTATTTCGGATTTCAGATTTTCAACCATCCTGGTTCTACCGAGGATGAGTTTTACGAGATTGGCTATGGAAAAATGAGTGAAGCGAAACTTCAAAAAAGTGATGCTTTTGGTTTGATGGATCTTCGACTGGATGGCAAATGCGGCCCCGAAAGAAGATGTGTGTATTGGATTGCCTTAAACCAAGATGAGGTTGTGGCCTACGAACAAATGGATGCATGGACCATTTACGAACAAGACTTGGATAAGGATGGGGTAACCGAGGTTGTCGCATCGACCTATGCCAAAGAAATCTATATTTACAAAAATATAAAAGGCCAGATCCAATCGGTCGATGTTCAAGCGGCGTTGAAGGCTGGATATGGAGATGCGGTAACTTATAACCCGGATAACCAAGTTTTTCAGATCACCGGTAAGGGTGGAACGAAAAAATATCGCTATGTCACAGGAGCGGATATGTTCCGTCAAGTGCACGAATAGGGGAGGATGCAGTTGGACATTTGTCATGGCTGCGGCGAGTTTATGGATTTACCGAGCTGAGTCTCGTTTTATACCATGCAGAAGGTCTCGGCGGAACGGCGCCTTTTTGCTGTTCCGGGAGCAGGGAGGTAAGCGCGCGGGATCAAACTCTTTTAAACTCAAAAATAGGTCGCGTTGGATATAGCTTGCGTGTAAACTTGACTATAAGACTTGTTAATATATAGAAATCTTCGGGGGAAGTATTTTCCCGCGCAAAACGGGATAATTAACTTAGTGTTTAGGCGGTGACTTAGATGAATGAAAAAAGTTGGCTAGTCGTGCAGTTTCCCTTAAAAAGCGTAAAAGGCAGCCAGCGCGACCACTGGTTAAAAGACAAAGTGACGGAGTATCTGGGGATTTTTTTATCGGATGCCGAGCTGGGCTATGTGGACGGGTTTGATATGGGAAAATGCGTTTCCGACCCGACTGCTTATGCTCTTAACATATTTTGCGTCGTTACGGATGAAGCAAGCGGTATTGCTTTGATCAAGAGAGTTTTAAGAGAATACAGGCTGGATTATACTCGCATTAAAATTGCAGCTATGCCCTATGAGAACGGAGACGCCTACACCCTGAAATATGCTTACAAGAAGGGCGTGACCGATTTTTCGTTATAAGGGGATGGAGGCGTGAACATAACATGAAGTTTGCTGAGTTCAGACAGAGGTAGAAGCCACATGGACATGGACGAAGCGGAGTGAAGGAATACGGAAATGGAGTGACTCTACAATTAATAGGTTAACCCGATAAATCAAAAAGCTACTTCGGACAGAGAGTTACTGTTTTCGAGGTAGCTTCTTTGACCTATTCCGAATAAATATAAACATCATTTCAATCCGCAGAAAGATAAATACCATCTATCCGACAATCCAAGCATAATATAGATGGTTTATTTTATCAAATATGTTCGATGTATATATCTATTATACATTTGATACATGCCATCTTCAAAGGTAATATAAGTTTATAAATACTAAATTTTACCTAAAAGGGGAAGAGTGAATGATTGGTAGATTTGAAAATAATATAAAGATTGATTTACCACAATTTGAATGGTTTTTACCACGTCCTCCTAAGCCGGTTTTATATATAACAATATCAAAAGAGAAAACGATTACTTTTAATAAGAACCTTTGTGAAAATATCCCCAAAAAAATTAAAATTGGGGTCAATTCAGATGGTACCAGACTGGGACTGATAGGCTTTCCAGAAGAGGGGTATCGCATTCCGAAGAATGGAGTAGTCAGGGATGAGTACTTGGTTCATTGCATTGAGGAACGCGGGATTCGTTTGCCCGCTAGATATTCAGTTGAAAAAATAGATGAACTATGGCTAGCCACGTTAATTCCCTCTACCCCTGCACCAACAACTCCAAGAGCGACTCCTAAAAAACCAAGAACAAATGGACTTAAAGCTATGCTTCCAAAGAAGAAATAAGGCAATGGAAAAAATTACTGAAGATGATGTTGTGAGACATTATATATCTCTTGTCACACAGGAATGTAAAGACTCCTATAAAGGCTTGGAGTTAGAGGACCGAATTGCAGAAGGTGCACTTGCCCTAATCCATGCAATACGTACATATAAGGTGCAGTATGGATGTTTTGAAGAATACATGCTTTTACAACTGAAATTCATTATGAGGGACAAAAATAAAGAGGCATGGAAGGCAAGGAAGTTGGAGTCTTTGCTCTCTCTAGACGCCCCGTTGTTCAACAACAATAGTACCTTCTCCGCCTTGTCTAACTTCTTAGGTTCAAACTCTCACGATGAAACTGTTTTTGAAGTGAATTATTTTATAGAGAATTTGTCAATAATAGAGAAGCGAGTTGTCCTCCATTTAATAGAAGATCGCGATTTGATTAAGATATCTAGGCACCTCGGAGTCTCGGTTTCACAAATACAGCATATTATCGAGAACATTCAAAATAAGGTTGAGTTATACATGAATGGTTATTAGTAATTGAGAGGAGCAAAGCTTTTAGTGTGCTATACTTAAAGTAAAAAAGTACTAACTTTCAGAGGTGACGAAGATGCGTTGGGAAGAGGTTAGAGAGCAATTTCCAGACGAGTGGGTGGTCTGTGAGGCTTTGAAGTCTCATTCAGAAGACGGTTACTGGCTCATTGATGAAGTGGCACTTATTGATCGATTCGACGATTCCGCAGTGGCAATGAAGCGTTATTACGAATTGCATCGGGAACAGCCTTACCGGGAGTATGGTTTCTTTCACACATCTCGTGAAAAGCTGAAGCTTCGCGAGAAGTGGGCGGGGGTTAGAGGGCCCAGATGAATATTGAGGTAAAGTACGGGTTACCATTTATAGAAGTTGTGATTTGTTATCGGGGCGAACAACTTCATTTGAAGCACGTTTTGCTCGATACTGGTTCGGCGGGAACAATTTTCAGTGCAGATGTAGTAGATGCGATCGGAGTTAAGGTTGAACCTGAGGATGTTCTGAATAAGATAAGGGGTGTAGGGGGAGTAGAAGTCGTTTACTCTAAATATTTTGACTTCGTGAGGACAGGCGAGGTTTCTTTGGAAGTTTTTGAAGTAGAGATAGGAGAAATGAATTACGGGTTGGAAATTGACGGAATACTAGGTTTTGATTTCATCCAGGCTGCGGGGTTAGTGATCAATTCTAAAGAATTGACTGTGGGCGCGGGGGTTTAGCTGCGCTATCCCAGAATATTTCAAACCTTACGCGGCGACGGATTTTGAATTTACACTTTACGAACCGCCCCATACATACAAGAGACCCGACCGACAGGCTGGGTCTTTTTGCTGCCCCCACTCTTGACAACAGAGGTTTACTACAATAAACTCATTACATCAAGGTTTATCATAATAAACCCGCAAGGGGGCGATCCGATTGGAACCGTACAAATTGTTCGATGCCGAATACAAATTTGCCTGTCTGGTTTGGGATCATGAGCCGGTCAACTCTACCGATCTGGTAAAGCTAAGCCAAACAAAGCTTGGCTGGAAGAAGTCCACAACCTATACCGTGTTAAGAAAGCTTTGTGAGCGGGGGATCCTCAAAAACGAGGGAGCGACGGTCACCGCAATCATTAAGAAAACCGACGCGCAGAAATACGAAAGCCGGACGGTTGTCGATAAAGCCTTCAACGGATCTTTGCCGCAGTTTTTAACCGCTTTTCTGGGTGAAAAGAAACTGTCGGAGAAGGAGGCTGAGGAGCTGAAGCGGATTATTGAGGAGGCAACCCGATGACGAGCCTGTTCCTTACGATCCTTAATATGAGCATTACGGCCAGCTATGTCGCAATTGCGGTTATTATCACGAGATTTCTTTTGAAACGAGCTCCTAAGATATTTTCTTATCTATTATGGCTTGCCGTAGCCGTAAGACTGGTCATTCCCGTTAGTTTCACTTCAAGCTTTAGCCTGTTACGGCTGGTACAGCCCCAAGGCAGGTCCGGAACAGGCTTCATGGAGTTTGTGCCGCAGGATATGGGGATGCAAAAACATCCTGTGGTGGATGCCGGAATAAGCGGAATAAGCCATTTTATTAACTCGACTCTCCCGGCTGCCGCGCCTTCGTCAAGCGCAAATCCCATGCAAATCATCTTGTGGATTGCAAGTATAATCTGGGTAACGGGCACGTTCGTTCTCCTTTTATACAGCGTCCTGTCTTATTTGAAATTAAGGAGCAGAATCCAAACGGCGACACTCGTAAAGGATAATATTTTCGAAACGGACCGGATCACCACACCTTTTGTATGCGGTTTTCTGAAGCCGAGAATATACATTCCGACCGGTCTTAGCGAGCATGAGCTGTCGTATATTTTACTGCATGAAGAGACACATATCCGGAGACGGGATTATTGGATAAAACCTGTGGCGTTCGTGATTCTGACTGTCCATTGGTTTAACCCTCTTATGTGGCTGTCTTATGCGCTCATGAGCAAGGACATGGAGATGTCCTGTGATGAGTGTGTCGTGGACAAGATGGGCGACCAGATTAAAGGAAGCTACTCCACAACTCTGCTTTCACTTGCGGTAAGGGGGAGTGGGTTACGGACCGGTAGTCCGCTTGCTTTTGGGGAGGGGAATATTAAGGCAAGGATTAAAAATATTCTCGCCTATCGTCAGCCCTCCTCTTGGATAGCCATAGGCTCCATACTTGTTATTGCAGCCTTGGTACTAGGTTGTGCGGCCGATCCCAAGCCTTTGTCGCATTCGTCCCAGTTATCCTCGCAGCCGCTCTATTCCGGGTATGATATGGACATGCTTATGGGGAACAAAACGCTCTATGTCGGCAACCACATAAAGGTAGGCGGCCTCATCGGCGGAATGCCCAGGCCAAGCGGCTTGGAAGGCAGGGGCATCGAGCTTCAAACGAAGGCACAGCCTTACGGAGTTACGGTCTATTATGTCGTGAACGACGATACGGTTGTGTTAAAAGACGGAACAATCAGCGGAGAAGCTTTTTACCGGAATTCCGTCCTGCTACTGAGCCTGATTGATAACGTCGATTGGATCACCTATTCGATTGCGGACCCTACGAGTCCGAATGTTGACCCGGCGTACAGCTTTACGCTCACAAGGGAAAAGGCAGAAAAAATGCTGGGAGAGGATGTCAGGTCCTACGGTAAGGACCAAACAAGCCTACGGCAGCTCATTGATCGGTTGGAACGATTGAATTTCAATGAAACCGGGAGTTCGGTTTAGTCATGTGACTACGATGGGTGTCGAATCCCGTGCCGTCTCGCCTTCCGACCCAGCAGAGTGTCTCAGATGAAGGGCTGGAGGGAAAACGAAGTGCACCCCTTATGGACAATTAAAATAAATACCCTGTGTATAAAACCGATGAAGACGGACTGACCCTTAATGTGAAACAAATCAAATCACCTTCAAGAAGAATGCTCCCACGTCTTACGACGCGGTAGACAACTTGGAGGTGTTTTTTTATGGCAACTAGAGTTATTGTTAAAGCTAATGCAACAGCTGGGACTATAGGATCATAATAGTGATAATGAGGAAATTTTTAAATAAAGAACTAAATAAGGGCATAACTATTAAAACTTAAAACCAAATAGACGATAATAGTTAAATCAATAAACTGAGGAGGGGCGTCAGGCGTATTATCAAGGAAAAGGATGCAGTATTAACCAGACTTAAGGGAATCATGATTGTACAGCGAGTGATACTAGTATAAGGGGAGCAGAAAGAGATGGTAAAAACATACCGCCTTTGTTTTACTTTTGCGGCAATACTTTTAACAGCCGGATGTTTGCTGATTTATTTAGGGTTCGATAAGAAGTTTAATTACTACAGTAGCGAAAAGTTTACCGATTTAAATCGAAATGCCTATGTTGGCGGCGATGCTTACAATTACATCATAAATTCCAATTATTTTACGGGGTATGGCGTTTTGGGTTGTTCGGCTTTTATTTGCGCGACCATGTTTTTTTGTACGGCTCTTTATCTAAGATCCAAGGATCAAGAAAGGGCAGTATTATCCGAAGTTAGAAGCAATGGTATAGATCAAGAAAAAATAATCTCGCACGAATTACCTCCTTTATAAAGGCATAGGTGAACAACATGACTGAATCCAGGTATAGAAAACTCGCGGATTACCACCCTCTAACGTGGAGCCCTACGTCTCTTGTAGAAGTGATCAAAGGAGCCATTTTGATTGACCAAATAGAAGGGAAGGTCCTACTGCAGCTAAGGTTATGCAACATTTCCGATAAAAATATCTCATCTGTTCATATTAAAGTGATGTGTTTTGATGAAACTGGTGAAGCAATTTCGGAAAACAATATAGTAGAGTTTGCTTTTCAAGATCTGAATATAGGCTCTGGAACTACCTTTGGTGAACAGAATCCTATTTTTTTGGGAGATCCGAGGGTACGCAAGGTAAATATTCTTTTTAGTAAGGTCATGTTTACGGATGGAGAAATTAGAATCATTGAAGAGTCTGACGCTAAGGCGTATCCAAGCCAAATACTACTAGACGATTTAGGAAGAGAGCTTGTTACAGAACTGGAAAGAATAGTTCCCGAAACGAATTCTTTTGAGAAAAAAGTCAAACCACAATTATATGCCGATGGTACCTGGACATGTTTATGTGGAAGGATTAATGAGTATCAAAGGACAAATTGCGTACGATGTGGAAGGGCAATAGATTGGCAATTAAAAAAAGTGAATCATGAATTTTTGCAAAACTCCCTTAACGAGTATAAAGAAAAGTTACGTGAAGAGAGGAATGAGCAAGAGCGTTTACGGATAGAAGATGAAAAATTAAAGGCTGACAAAGAAAAACAGAATAAATTAGCAAATGTAAAAAAGCAACGAAGAATTGTTTGGATAGGCTCTCTAATTGTAGTGATTGGTATAATAGTATATATAGGTTATAAAATAGCCGAGCCTAGAATCCAATTTGCTATGGCCAATCAAAAGCTTGAAGAAGGAAATTATGAAGAGGCAAAAGAGCTTTTTAAAAACCTAGGGGATTTCAAGGAAGCGAAAAATATGGTTAGGGAGTCGGATTACCGCCAAGCACTGAATTTTAGAGAAACGGGTAAATTCACCGAATCCATTACAGCGTTCTATCAACTAGGCGATTATCGTGATAGTTTGGAACAAGAGAAAGAGAGTCGGCTACAATTAGGGAATTCTTTCTTCGAAAATAAGGAATATGATAAGGCGGTAGCACAGTTCGACCCGATCAAAAATTACAAAGAAGCTACCGAAAAATACACGGAAAGTGTATATCAGCTCTCGCTTGTTCATCTTAAAAAAGAGAAATTTAACGAAGCGGCTGCCAATTTTGAAAAACTTGGAGACTACAAGGATAGTAAGAACCAACTGATTGAAAGTAAATATCAGATTGCCGCCAATATGAAAGGTAGCCGTAAAGAGCTTGAGCAAGCACGAGAAATATTCAAAGAATTGGGCAATTATAAGGATTCGGCCGCAAAAGCGGAAAACATGTCAACCGCACTTAAATGGCATGGAAGATGGTATAAAATCCGTTATGACCAATGGGTTGGAGGAACGGTAGAATCTGATAAAACCTATGGTCCTTTCGGCAAAGAACCATTTTATGATTATATTGACATCGATTTTTATAACAATAAAATGGTGGAATTTTCCGATATTGCTACTTTAAATTTTGATCTTGCAATCTCAGGAAATACACTAACGAGGGATTTTTACGGTAATAAAGATAAGTATGTTTTAAAGGGAAATAAGCTGGTGTTTGAAGAGCTTGGCCATGTCACGAAGTACAGAGTAACTTATGTAAGGGAAGACGTTAAAGATCAGGAGAAGCCTTAAGTTGTTCGCAGATAAAGTAAAGGCGGATTGTTCGGCCCTGATTTTTCTCCAACCTCATGATGAAGCAGCAACGAAATATCTAAAAGACCAGTGAGTAACTCTGCTGGTTTTTTTGTATGTTCAATTTTTAATAGATAGCTCCCTTGACTCTCTCCTATACTGGAGACTGTATAATTATGGGGTAGGGAGGGACATAGATGTACAGTATCGGAGAGTTGTCCAAGAAGACGAACATATCGATAAGAACGCTGAGATATTACGATGAAATCGGGCTGCTAAAGCCAGCAAAGGTAGCGGATTCGGGCTACCGGTACTATTCCGGCAGGGAAATTAAGCTGCTCCAGCATATTGCGGCGATGAAGGAGCTGGGTTTTACGCTGGCCTCGATCAAAAAAATGCTCTCTTCCGAGGAAGAGACAAGCGAGATTAATTGGAGAGCTTATCTGGATTTTGAACTGGCCGCGGTTGCGGAAGAGAGAAGGCGGCTGGATGAGATGGAAAAACTGCTCCAGATCACACGGCACGCGTTCGAGATGAAGGGAGATGTCGAGTCGGAGGACATTTTTCTATTCATCCGGTCTCTAAGCTCTCCATCCGAGGGCCGGGAAACGTTCCTGGCTCAACATTTTACGGAAAAGGAGATCCGGATCATTGAAAGTTTACCGGACCTGAGTGCAGACGATCCGCGGAATATGGCGTGGGCTAAATTGATCCGGGAGGTCAAGGAGCATCTGCATGAGCCTCCGTCTGCGGCCGTTTCTCAAAAGCTTGCGGCTCGGATCGTAGAAATTTCGATGGATTGGTTTCAGCAGGATGAGCAGCTCATCGAAAAATATTGGGCATTAATCCGTCCCGAAGAAGGTGAAGAAGCGAAGGTGTACGGAATGGAAGCCGACGTGATGGATTATATCGACCGGATTGTCGACTGGCATTTACAGCATTTGGAGGAGGGGCAGTCGTAGAATGGGAGCCAAATCGGAAGTGCGGATGAGTGAGGCCAGAGCATGGACCTATGTGATTCTGGGGGGACTGCTGGAGATTGTGTGGGCAAGCGGATTCAAATATGAGGCTATCCCGGGTATTGTCGTGCTTATCGCCCTGTTGACGAGCTTCGATTTAATCATTAGAGCAGCCAAGGTTTTACCGGTGGGGACGGTTTATGCCGTGTTTGCAGGTATGGGGACGCTCGGGACTACGATTGTGGAAATCGTCATGTCCGGAGGGGCTGTCAGCATGGTACGGATTGTTTTTATACTTCTTCTGCTGACGTGTATCGTCGGTTTGAAATTGTCGGGTAAAGGAAGTGAGGCGTGATGGATTGGCTGCTGCTCATTTCGGCGGGCCTGCTGGAAGTGATCGGGGTGATCGGGATTAAACGGGTCGCCCAAAAGAACAATGTCACCAACAACATTATCCTTATCGGGGGATTTCTCGTAAGCTTCCAACTGCTTGTCCGGGCAATGGAAACGATCCCTCTGGCGACGGCTTACGCGGTGTGGACGGGAATCGGAACGGTCGGGGCCGCCGTAGTGGGGATGTTATTTTTCAAGGAACCGAGAGGCTGGATACGGATCGGTTGTATTATCGGCGTTATATTCTCTGTCGGCGGGTTGAAATTGGCCGGTTAAATGAGTAGAGGAGCTGCGGCGGCAGCTCCTTTTTTTGTTTTCTTCACAAGGCGGTCATAGTTGATCGGTGTAAAATTGAGGTGCCGTTTGCTGCCCGGGGTATGTGTAGTGAGAAGCTCCTGTGTAAGATAGGGTTGATTGTCCAGGGAAATACGGGTTAGCTGTTCCTTGATTATGTTCGCGGAAAAAGAAAGGACTAAAGAAGGGGGTTCCAAAGCCTCCAAACCCAAACGGACTACCAAATCCCCCGAACCCAAACGGAGTTCCAAATCCTCCAAATCCTCCAAATCCGAACGGACTTCCAAACCCGAACGGGCCTCCAAAACCTCCGTGCCCAAAACCTCCGTGCCCAAAGCCGCCGTGCCCGAAACCACCGGGTCCAAAGCCTCCGAATCCTCCGTGAAAACTCATATGTGCTGCCTCCCTGTCTAATGGTGTAGGTATTTGACCTTGGTATTGTATGGGCTTCTGTCATAACTGGTGCTTAGACGGATGTAAAATAGGCTTTGCCAAATTCCGATGAGCTTAGGTAAACCTCCATTCATGTGGTATACTTAAACAATAAGTCAAGAAATGTACTGGCTAAGATTAGGAAGGTTGCCGTCCCTATGCAAGCATTCCAGGATTGGAATCAAAAGGTAAAAAAGACGTTCAATGCGACGAGTAACGAGGTTGTTTTGACGGTCACGGAAGCGGGAAATTTACTGGGGCTGTCCAAAGATCAGATGAAGACTTATGTAGATAAAAGCACGCTGACCAAGGTGCCGATCATGAGAAGCGTTCATAGGTACCTTTTATTGAAAAAGGAAATAGACGAGCTGCTAGAGCGGTAAAAAACACCTGGATAGGTGTTTTTTTATTAGCTGCACCTGCGGATGGGGAACATTAGCCCGGATAGACTTATTCATACGGAGGAGGCCGGATTGAATGAACGATTGTCGTGCCGGAAAGGAAACGGCGGAGCGTACGCTTCCGCAAAACAATCTGCAAACGGCAACGCTCGGAATGGGTTGTTTCTGGAGCCCGGATGCCTTGTTCGGCCATTTGCCCGGTGTAATCCGCACCAGGACAGGCTATGCCGGAGGAAGGACCGAACAGCCGACTTATCGCGAAATGGGAGACCATTCGGAGACGGTAGAGCTGGAGTTTGACCCGGCGGTGATTACGTTTGAGGATATTCTGGACGTGTTTTGGGACAACCACAATCCCGTCAACATTAACGGGTATAAAGGGCGGCAGTATTTGTCGCTGATTTTGTATCATAACAGGGAGCAGCAGGAGGCCATACAAGCGGTGATTTCCCGGCGTAAGAAGCAGGGAAGCACGGAAAGGGAGACGGAAGCGGCTCCCTATTCGGTTTTTTATCCGGCTGAAGAACGGCACCAGAAATATTATTTGAAAAGATTTCCCGATGCCGTCGACAAACTCGGCACATTGTATCCTTCTCACCGCGAGCTGGTGAATTCGACTTTGGCGGCGAGGCTGAACGGACTGGCCAAAGGCTACACGAGCCTGGAGCGGGTTGCCGGAGAGATCAAGCAGTGGCCGATGGAACCGGAGGCCCGGGAGAAGGTTCTCGATCTGATCCGGCGGATCCGGTGGTAGGCAGCTTTCGGGGCAAGCCCAGGCAGGCATAGTGCCGGGCTCGGCAGGATGCCGATGGTTTACGAGGAACATCTGATTCTTGCAGCATCCGCCGTATGGAGAGACGCTGAAGCATTCCTGTTGTCAACTGTCTGCGCCTGAAGGCTTAACGGCCTGGATGACCGCCGAGACAATGTACCGGTCAATCGCCGCGCCTGGAACCCAGTCTTTAATAAAAGCTTTGGACTGATCTTTCGGCTCGATTGAAATACCGGTAAAGCCGCTGTTTTGCAGCAGACGCTCCAAATCGGCGATGGAAGAAGCGCCGGAAATACAGCCGGAGTAGAGATCGTTTATGTCGTTTCTGATCTCCTCCGGAAGCTCGGCCGTGGTGACAATATCGGAAATGGCGAGTCTGCCTCCCGGCTTAAGGACGCGGAAAGCTTCATGGAATACCTGCTGTTTATCCGGCGAGAGGTTGATGACACAATTGGAGATAATCACATCGACAGAGCTGTCGCGGACAGGCAAGTGCTCAATTTCTCCGAGCCGGAAGCCGGTGTTGGAGAAATTGCCCTTCTCCGCGTTGCGGCGCGCACGGGTGACCATCTCGGGAGTCATGTCGACTCCGATGACTCTGCCGGCGGCACCTACCTGCCGGGAGGCCAGGAAGCAGTCGAATCCGCCGCCGCTGCCCAAATCCAGCACGGTTTCGCCGGGCTTCAGAGCCGCCATGGCTTGAGGATTGCCGCATCCCAGACCCAGATTGGCACCCTCGGGCACGGCGGTCAGTTCCTCTCCGGAATAGCCCAGCCTGGCCGAGATGGCATCGAAATCGGCGGGGGTATCACAGCAGCTTTCCGTCTGGTTTTCTGCCTGGCTTTCCGCGGGCGCACCGGGAGAGCAGCAGGAGGTCAACGGGATGGATTTGACGGCTACTTCTTTGTATTTGCTGCGTACATTGTGACGAATCAGATCGTGGTCGCGTTTTTCTTTTGTCATTATAATCACTCCTGAATAAATGAATAGTCTGTTGATATACTTGCAAAATGCAACTATTTGTTGGAAAAGCTTACCCCGAAACCGGGGTACAGCAGCGGCTTGATTTCCCCATTGCGTCGTTAAACAGCTTAATGGAGCGGATCAGCGTTTCCTTTTCAAATTCACTCATATAAGAAAAAATTTCTTCGAGGTAATCGTTCATCTGGGTATCGATCGCGGTCGCGACGAATTTTCCTTCCGTGGTCAAAGAGAGCGTGTGGATACGCCGGTCGACAGGATCGGGTGTTTTCTGAACGAGTTTCATTTTGATCAGAGACTGCACCTGCCGGCTGAATGTTGTGATGTCGGTTCCGAGTATTTCGGCTACCTCTTGCATGGAAGGCTTGTGCCGGCGGTCGATTTCATAAAGAATGTGGCTTTGGACGAGGGAAATATCGCATCCGCCGACTGTGCAGCAGTTTTTGTTCAGCAGCCCGAAACGCCGGGTCATCCTTTGAAAAAGCTCCCGTTCATCCTGCAAAGGAATCACCTCCTGAATCTGTTATACAATGAATTATTGCAAGTTGCAAGTATATTTGAAATCAAGAAAAAGAGGTTGTATATATAAGTATATGGTTATATAATAATGTCGGCTCGAAATTGTTTTAGGATATTCCGGATTACAGGGCTCTTATAATGAATAATTATTGGTAACCGTGAACGAAGCGTTAAATTGGAGGTTGGATCGGTGATTACTGTAGTGTGGGCGTGTCTCATTTTTTTGATTACGTTGACGCTGATTATTTGGCAGCCCCGAAATTTGTCTATCGGTTGGTCAGCGTGCGGGGGAGCGGCGGCAACTCTTCTTGTGGGTGTGGTCACCTTTCAGGATGTGTGGGATGTCACGAATATCGTCTGGAACGCAACGCTGACATTCGTGGCGATTATTCTGATCTCGCTGATTCTGGACCGGATCGGCTTTTTTGAGTGGGCGGCGCTGCATATGGCCAAAGCGGCCAAAGGCAGCGGTCTTCGCATGTTTATATATGTATCGGTGCTCGGAGCGTTTGTCTCGGCGCTTTTTGCCAATGACGGAGCCGCTTTGATTTTGACTCCGATTGTGCTGGCCATGGTGCGGGCGCTGCGTTTCGACGAGAAGAAAGTGTTCCCTTTCATTATCGCAGGCGGTTTTATTGCGGACACGACGTCGCTGCCGCTGGTCGTCAGTAATCTGGTGAATATCGTTTCGGCAGACTATTTCGGGATTAGTTTCATGGAATACGCCGGGCGGATGATCGTGCCGAATGTATTTTCGCTGGCTGCCAGCATTCTGGTGCTGTATCTTTTCTTCCGGAAAAGTATTCCCCGGCATTTTGACGCGGAGCAGGTGAAAAAACCGGCGGATGCGCTTAAAGATCCCGCCATGTTCCGATTGTCGTGGGCGGTGCTGGGAGTTCTGCTGGCCGGGTATTTCGTCAGCGGGTTTCTGAACATTCCCGTGTCGGTTATCGCCGGCGCTATTGCTGTTTTCTTCCTGTTGATGGCGCGTAAAAGCTCTGCCGTTCCGGTCCGGGAAGTGGTGAAAGGCGCTCCGTGGGCGATCGTCTTTTTTTCCGTCGGGATGTATGTGGTCGTATACGGGCTGCGCAATGCAGGCTTAACGGATCTGCTGGCCGGTGTTATTCAGGCGGCGGCTGACCAGGGGATGTTCGCGGCGACGATGGGGATGGGTTTTCTTGCCGCTTTGATATCGTCGCTCATGAACAACCTGCCTACCGTCATGATTGACGCCCTCGCCATTGATGCAACCAGCTCGGCGGGCGCCGCCAAAGAAGCGTTGATCTATGCGAATGTGATCGGCTCCGACCTGGGACCCAAAATTACCCCTATCGGTTCCCTGGCGACGCTGCTCTGGCTTCATGTCCTGAATTCCAAAGGACTGAAGATCTCCTGGGGCACTTATTTTAAAACGGGGATTCTTCTTACCGTTCCTACGTTGTTTATTACCCTGCTGGGCCTGTACTTCTGGTTAAGGATTCTGGCGTGAATGAAGCGGGCGTAGACATTTCGGCCCAGACGTCGGACAAAATCGATCCGGCGCTGCTTGACCGGGCCGATCATGTCGTCATCTTGTGCGGAGATGCCGCCGCATTTCCGGCGTGAGCACTGGGGTTTCGACGACAAGGCACAGGACACGGAGTCGGAGAAGCGGGCGGTTCTTTGCTTTTTGCCGGCGGTTAAAAAGCGATGGCTTCCATAGGCTGCAGCGAAGCAAACCTTCCGTTCCAAATATTTTCATGATGCTCAATAATTTTGGATGCGGGCAGGACGGAGCTGTCCAGGGTGCTGTGGCAGTCTTTTGCGACTAGATTGCACTTGTATCCGTGGCTGTAAGCCGAACGCAGGGTGGTATCCAGGCAAAATTCGGTCTGGGCGCCCGCAAACACGAGCTGTTCGACCCCTTGCTTTTGTAAAAAGTCCGGCAGCTCCGTTTCGTGAAAAGCATCCCACGTCGTTTTGCGGATCACCGTGTCATCTTCACGCCGCGCCAATCCATGATAAAGCTGCCAATCCGAGCTGCCCGGGTAAAATTCATCGCCGGGATCGGAGCTGGTGTGCTGGATGAATACGACGGGAACCGAGGCGGAGCGGGCTTTGTCAATAAGGACGTTAATCCGGCCGGCCAGCTCGTCTTTCCGGTACAGGTGATTCTCCGGCAACGTGTAGAACACTTCCTGCATGTCGATGATCACAAGCGCTTTTTTCAACGTAGATTGCCCCTTTACCGCTTTTTCCCTAAGTATAGCCCGCCGCGGAGTTGGTGAACAGGGGGTGTTTGGCGCCTTAGGAAGGAGAGGCGTGTGGAAAAATTTCATAGAAGAAAAGCTGACTTCTACCACGGTAGGAGTCAGCTTTTCTTATCTTAAATTTTGAAGAATAGAGTTGTTTAAGTTACAGTTAATTGATTGATCTCAATAAGAGTGCCGCTAGAATTGTAAATGTTAACGACATAGTAACCGGGCTTGAGGAAATAAATATAATTATCTTCAAACTTTAAGCCGCTGGAAGACCCTTCAACCAGTTGGAAAGAAACTTTTCCGAAACTGGGAACGCTCCAACCCTTGGTGCCTCCGACGACATGGTAGGTGTGGATTGTCCATACATTACTTGCAGTAAGGTTTGTTTGAGTGACTTGTACTTCTTGGGCCAGGGCACTTCCGCCAATCGAGGCTGCGATAGAGAGAGTAGCTAATGAAGTTAATAGTATTTTTTTCATAATAACGCCTCCACTACTATTTTTTAGAAACTGGCCAGTTCCTACCTATTAATTTTATTAAATAGGCTTACGCATAGATTACCACATTTAAATATAAATGCAAATATTTACAAATTTTAAAATGATAAAACAGGAATTTTGTAGGACAATATCCAATGAATAACATAAAAAAATTGGTAGTTTAGAACTAAATTCTAAAGAGTATAATCATATCTGTCCCGGGTTTACAAATCTACAATTCTAGATATAATAGGGAACATGGAACCTTTATTGATCTACAAAGCATTGGCCAACGAAACAAGGCGGCAAATTCTCGACTGGCTCAAAAATCCTGCCGAACATTTCGACCCGGCGCCGTACATCCAGCACGGCATCGAATTCAAGACCGGGGTCTGCGTAGCGGATATGCAGGGGAAGACGGGTCTCGCGCAATCGGTAATTTCCAGCTATTTAGCTACTATGCAGAAGGCGGGTCTAGTCGAATCGGAACGGATAGGCAAGTGGACGTTTTACAGACGCAATGAAAAAACAATCCGGGAGTTTGCCGATTATATCCGGAATGAACTGTAGGAAGGAGCGCTTTTTTTTACTTAAATATATCTATATATTTAGATATATGAATAAAAGTATGAATTCGTCTTATTCATGAGAATTCACTTCTCATTCCACATAGATACAAAATACGAGTCAGACAGGAGTGTTTACTGCATGAAACAGAGAAATACGCTGCTCATTGTGATTCTCGCCTTGGGCGTTTTCGGCATTATTACGACAGAAATAGGCGTGGTCGGAGTGCTGCCCCAAATTACAGAGAAATTCGGGGTAACGGCCTCCCAATCCGGCCTGCTGGTCAGCTTGTTTGCCCTCGTGGTGGCTGTGTCCGGACCGTTCCTGACACTGCTTGCCTCGGGAATAAATCGCAAACGGATTTTGCTTCTTTCCGTCCTTGTCTTCACGATTTCCAACCTCGTTTATATGATGACGACCAGCTACAACGTGATGCTGCTGTTCCGCATCCTCCCGGCGCTCTTCCACCCGGTGTTTTTCTCGGTAGCGCTGGTGACTGCAGCCAAACTCGTTCCCCCGGAAAAGAGCGGCCAAGCGGTGACCAAAGTTTTTGCCGGCATTACGGTCGGGTTCGCTTTCGGCGTTCCCCTCACTTCTTATTTGGCGGAGCAGCTTTCGCTGGAAGCGGCGTTTCTGTTCGGGGCGCTTGTGAACGGGGCCGCATTTATGGGCATCCTTTTCTGGCTGCCGTCCATGCCGGTTAAGGAAAGAATGTCGTACGGCAAACAGCTTGGTATTTTAAGGAAACCGGGTTTATGGCTGAATATTGCTGCCGTGATGTGCTTGTTTGCGGCTATGTTCTCGGTTTACAGCTACTTTGCGGAGTATCTGGGCCAAGTGACCCGGATGACAGGTTCGTTAATCAGTGCGATGCTGATGGTGTTCGGTGTCGTTATGATTATGGGAAATTTTCTGTTCGGTGTTCTGCTGCAGAAGAGCGTAACGAAGACAGTTCTGCTGTTTCCGCTTCTGTACGTAGTCATTTATTTGATGAACTACTGGCTCGGGTCCTATCTGGTTCCCATGATCGGTATGATTGTCTTGTGGGGGATTGTACACTCAGGCGGGCTCATTATCAGCCAGACATGGATGATGAAGGAATCGGGAGAAGCTCCCGAGTTCGGGAACAGTCTTTTCGTATCGTTTTCGAATCTGGGGATTACGATAGGAAGCGCGGCCGGAGGCTGGTTTATTTTCCGGCTCGGTGTGCATCAGCTTGTCTGGAGCGGGATCTTGTTCGCTGTCCTGGCGTTCTTCCTGATCCTGATTAAAATGAGCGTATTCCGTGCTCAAGCGGACTCGGTGGAACACCGGGCTGCTGCCGAATAACGCTTTTCAAGCGTTAAGTGCGAGGTCTGGAGTGCGTCGTTTGAGGTGAGATAAGACGGGGATACTCAACAGGACCTTGCGGCTTGTACAGGCAGGAAGACTTTTGTACGATAAGGATGATCCGAACAGAGAACGAGGAATAGGACATTCGGATAAAAAGGCTCACGCGAGGAGCCGGAGAAACCTTGCCGACAGGGGGAGAACGAATGAAAAACTGGGAACGTCCGCTGCCGGAACCGGCTGAGCTGAAAAGGCAGCTGCTGCATATGGCCGCTTTGGATGTAATCATGAGCGGGGAAGAATGGCTGAGAGTGTACCGGTACGTGCCGGACTGGAAAGCAGACGCCGCTCTAGGGATCGTCGAGAACGGGGCGGGCGATGACGTGTACGTGGTTTTCGCGGAAGAGGGAGTTATCATTAAGGGCTTTGACCACATGTCGCCCCTCAGCCCGCATGCCCGTGAGGAGTATGGCGTATGGCCGGGCATGTATGAGACGGCACCCGCCGGACTGTTGGCCTATCTGGACAACGACCTGTTCGAACGGGAGGACGTTACGTTCTGCATCTGGCGGCAGGCCAGCGATTCGGCGTGGAAGACCGGAGATCTTCAGGAAGCCGAAGGGGAGGACGACGGGTCCGATTTTCTGCTCGGCTATCTGAAGAATACACCGGAAGAACATGCGGAATGGGCCGTGTCCTACTACGAGAAACCGGTCGATCTTGAAGCGGTACGCGGGCTATTCGCGGATGCGGCTGTTACGGAAGAGCTTATAGCGGCGCTAAATCCGCAGCGGAGCGCGAAAGACGCCCTGGCGGAGCTGGAGGGTCTGGGGCTGCGTGCCAACCGGGGCCGATAACGGACATGTAAAAGAGGACGGGGCTGTTCCAACCGATCAGCCTGCGTCCTTTTTTTGTCGAGGGAGAAGTAGGTATCAGTTTCCTTCTTTCCGAAAATTAGAGTAGATTAAATTGTCCCAGCCAGATATAAATGCCCATCAAACCAAACACGACGATGCAGAAGTTAACGGCAACGAACAAGCATCGCATGACGGGTGTACGGTGGAACTGGTATAACGTTTTGGCGGCACCGCTCCCTTCGATAATGAACAAAATAAGAATCGTATGCATAATGGTGTGGCCCACGATTTCTTTGAACCCGAAAAAGGTGGTCGTCATGAGGAAAACGCCGGTAAGCAGAAGAGCGGTGAAGCGGTTCATGATCCCCATGATAAAAGCCCAGGCGAGCCCCATTTCGATAAACGCGCTGATCAGCACGAAATCCTCAACCGTGAAGCCGAGCGTAGGGAGTCCGTACTCGTGCATAAGCGAGCAGGCGAGCTTGGCCAGTGTCATTTTTTCCATGGAAAGCCAGGCGAGGGACAGCCCCGTGCATAGGTAGAGAATGGGTGTAGCCGATTGCTTCCAGCGGCTCTCGGTGACGAGCAGGTAATAAATAACGCCGGCGTAGAAAAAATAATCAAGCCCGTGGAAGAGCCCGTATGTAATGAGGGAATACCCATACAGGACAGCGAGAGCGGCACCGCTCACGACCAGCAGCCTGCGGTGGAGAAGCCCGGCGATAGCCAGAATCAGCACGGCGTATACCCAGACATGGTCCGATACGAAAGCCGGCGCGAGATACGTGCCCGTAGAAAGCTGCATCAGCAGACCCAAACCGACACCGACGCGCAGAATAAGCAATTGATAGCGCTTTAATCCGTTCAAAAACTGATGAACCCGGTGTACAAGACCGATCCGCTCCAACGATTCGCTGAAGAGGACACAGACGAGCAGAGCGGCCAGCGTGACCCCGAGCCACAGCAGAAAAGCGGGCGTGATGACTTTGGTCATGGGCTGCGGGTTCCAGACGTGGTCTTCGGTAAACCATTTGACGTGGACGTACAAGCCGCTCCATTTTGGAAGGTACATAGTACTGTTTTCACCTCCTTGCTAAAATAAGATGTCCATTCATCCATTTTCATCGTTAATTGGGGGGAAACGTGATTTTCAGATAATCGAAGCGCTTGCAAAAATCATGAATCCTAAAGCTTTACTTAGATAAAGTATTTTACAAATTATAGTACCATAACCAATTAAAAAAGTAATCGACAATTTTTGTTCAGTTTTTGTCCTTATTTGTAGAAATCAGCTCCATTCGACACCGAATGCGGAATAGAGGCGTGGAACCTTCGTTTTTTCGCCAAAAATCCCCTTTCTTTTCGGAGAGTTGAAGAGAGGTTTTGGAAGGCTGTCATCGGTTAAAATCAGCTTCACAACCCCCCTCTTAGGGTAAAGAGGTTCTATAGCGCGGTTTCATCCGCTTGCCTACAGAACGAGAACTCTTTTCAGGAGGTGCGATAAAATGAGTGAATTGAATCAGAACCCGCCGGAGGATAAGAATTCCGTCCCTCGCGAGACGGGCGAAGAGGGATATGTGGACGTTGTGGTCCAGAAGCAGGGAACCAGTTATATCCTGACAGGCATAGGCGGCACAGTGGGAGAAATGACGTACCACATGGTCGACGTGGACACATGGATCGTCAATCATACGTTTATCGACCCCAAGTACCGGGGCCGTAACCTGAGTCGAATGCTGCTGGATTATGTCGTAGCCGAGGCCCGCGAGAACGGCAGAAAAATTATTCCCGCCTGCTCGTACGTATTGGAGCAATTTAAGCAAAATCCGGACGAATTTGCGGATGTGTGGCTGAAGGAAGGCGAGACTCAATACTCGGATACGTACAGTTCCGACAGTGTTATGAAAGGCTGACGAGCCGGGCGGCCCGCTCGGTTTATAGGAAAGGCAGAGGAGCCTTACAACCGCACGGCTTTGTCGAAAGCGCGAGTCCGCGAGGACCCGTGCTTTTTGTGCTGCGCCACTGTGAGAATGAACATGCCCGCGCCCTTTTGTTTGGTTACTCGCTTATCTTTGATAATTTACAAAAATTTGGAATCCGTGATAAGATAAATGAAGCAAAATTAAAGCGCTTTAATTTTGTGAATGCACCGCTTTACCCATCTGATCACATGAGGAGAGGAAGCGAAATGCGGAAGTATCGAGCTTTTCCCGGAAAAAGAATGACGCGTTCCATCAGTCTGTTCGTCGTGTTCCTGCTGCTGGCGCTCGACTTGGCCGGAGCCGTTTCGGCAAGCGGTACGGCGGGAGCGAGCAATGGCGCACGGACGGAAGCGGCGGCGATTAAAGAAACGCTGGCGCAGTGGATTTTCAAGGACAAAGGCAGTAACGGTGTATTTCCCGCCACGGGCGGCGTGTTCCAATCGGCCTCTTCGATCCGCGACATAGGTACCAATACCGACCAGTACACATACGAATCCGGCGAAAACAGTGTCCGCAATCAGGGCTGGCACGACGGCAGCGGCAAGAAATACTGGCTCGCGGCACTCTCCACCAAAGGGTACGAGAACATCACCCTATCATCGCAGCACACTTCCTCAAGCACGGGTCCGCGTGACTTCAAAGTTCAATTCAGCACCGATCAGCAGACGTGGACGGACATTCCGAACGGGAAGCTGGTCCTTGCCCAAAATAATTTCAGCTGTCCGAACAATACCTGCAAATTAACGAACCTCTCTTTGCCGCAAGGGACCGGCGATCAGGATGTGCTCTACATCCGCTGGGTCGTAAGCTCGACCGCCAGTGTAAGCGGCGGCACGGTATCCAGCTCGGGTTCCAGCCGGATCAAAGATGTGCTCGTGACCGGCGAACGCGGCAGCGGCGAACCCGGGGAACAGCCGACGACGGCTGTAAGCAGAACTCCCGCTCCGGGTGCGGCCGACGCGGCTGTGAACACCGAAATCAGCGTGACCTTCAACAAAGCCGTGGTACAGGACAACGCGTATAAAGCGGCGATCACGGACAGCGGCGGCGCTCCGCTTTCCGGCGTCTCGTCGGCGGTGAACGGCAGTGTCCTCAAAATCAGCCATCCCGATCTGGCGGCCGGAAAAACTTACAAGGTCACCGTTCCCAAGGGACTCGTAAAAGGCGCCCAGGATGGCGCAGCCCCGTCCGCCGACATTACGTGGAGCTTCACGACGAGGCTGCCGGACTCCGGCATCAAAACGCCGTCTTTGCTGAACATGACGTTCAACGGCGACCCGAAAACAAGCATTTCGTTCGACTGGTATACGGCCGAAACGGTGAAAGGCACGGTTGTCCAGGTGGTGGAAGCATCCAAAGCCCCGGGCGGCACGTTCCCGGCTGACTTGGCGCAGAGCTACACGGGCAGTGTCACCGTCATCGACACGCTGATGACCGAGGGCGACAGAAGCTCGAAGAAATACAAGAAATTCGCCAGTCACAAAGCGACTGCTAGCGGGCTTAAGCCGGGTACGAAGTACGTCTACAGGGCCGGCAACGGGGATGCGGACGGCTGGAGCGAGACCGGATCTTTTACGACGGACCGGGCCGACAATCAGGACTTTCACTTCCTGTACGTGACCGACACGCAGGGCTCCAGCAAATCCAACTTCGAGCTGTGGCAGGATACGTTCAAGAGAGCCATCGAGAAGACGGTAGATCCCAAATTCGTCCTGCTGACGGGGGATTTGACGGATGACGGGGATCTGGAGCAGCTGTGGCAGTGGTTCCTGGGCGTTCCGAAAAAAGAGTTCGCCAACGTGCCGTTCGCCCCGATTATCGGCAATCACGAGGTGGAGGACTACCCGAACAACAATTTTTACAACCACTTCAATTTGCCCAAAGATGTCGGGACAGGCGCCCATGACGGATCGGTGTATGCGTTTGAATACGGCGATGCGCTCTTTATGCAGATCAATTCCCAGTACGAAGGGGAGGTTTCCCCGTACAAGGCCGATCCCCAATTTACGAAGCAGCTGGAATGGATGAGGAATCAGGTGGCCAAGTCGGATAAAAAATGGAAGTTCGTTTCTATGCATAAAGGACCTTATTCCTCGGGAGACAACGCGTCGGCGGAAGACGACCGGGTGAAATTTTACCGCAAGTATCTCATTCCGGTATTCGACGAACTGGGCGTGGACATGGTTTTCGAAGGGCATGACCATATGTACATGAGATCCTATCAGATGCTGAATAACGTTCCCATCAAAAACGTCATTATCGACGAGCAGGGCCACGTCGTGAATCCGAAAGGCACCGTGTACCTGATGGGCAACTCCGCCGCTTCGAAGTTCTACGAATTGAACCCGAACGCGGATACGTTCTTCGCCGCCAAGAACGAGCAGCCGAACAAGAAGATGTTCGTGGATGTGTCGATCACCGGCGATGTGCTCAAATTCACGTCTTATACGGCCGTAAAAGACAAACCCGTCGCTGTTTATGAGTCCTACAGCATCAAGCGGACGGACGGCAAGCCCGCCAAGGTGGAAAATGCGAGCGCCGTCAAACAGTCGGGCAAGGCGGTTATTTCCTGGAAAGCTCCCGCCGGCACATCCGAGCCGGTTAGAGGCTACCGCATTTACGAGAAGAACGGCAGGGCGGGCATCAACTGGAGCGCCTACGTTCCGGCCGTCAGCGGGCAGACCGCCTACAGCTATACGTTGAGCGGCACCGACTCCGCGCAAACCTATGAGTTTGTCGTTAAAGCCGTCGGGGGAAGAAATAATTCCGAACCGGTCGAAATCAGCACGGCAGGCGGCACGAAGTGACCTGGCATGGAGAAAAATAGAAATCGGCGGCTTGACATCCTTCCCGGCCGATTCTATAATTTCTACCCATACAGGCATTGACCAAAGACACGATTCCCTTCACGGGCTGCCCAGAGAGAGAAGCGCATGCTGAAAGCTTCTCCTGCCGACGGATGCGGAATTACCCCTTTGCAGCCGTGGCATCGAACCCGCATAAGATCCGAGCGGCAGTAGATGACACCGGATCATCTCCGTTACCGGATGCCAAATGAGGATTCTGCGTGCTTCGCGGCAGATCAAATGAGGGTGGAACCACGAGCTGAACGCACTCGTCCCTTTGTGGATGAGCTGCGTTTTTTTGCGTTCAACAAAAAACACTCGTGGAGGGATAGACGATGAATATTCAAGTAACCTTGCCAGACGGATCGGTCCGGGAGTACTCCAGAGGGACGACGATTGAAGAGGTGGCCCAGTCCATCAGTCCGGGACTTCGTAAGAACGCGTTCGGCGGCAAACTAAACGGCAAACCGGTCGATCTGAACACGTCCATCGAGCGGGACAGCGCGGTCGAGATTATCACGCCGGATAGCGCCGAGGGGCTGAACATTTACCGGCACAGCACGGCGCACCTCATGGCGCAGGCCATCAAGCGGATTTACGGCGGCAAAGCCGTGAAGCTGGGCATCGGCCCGGTTATCGAAGACGGGTTCTATTACGACCTGGATCTCGAAAAGCCCTTGTCGACCGAAGATCTCGCCGCCATCGAGAAGGAGATGGAGAAAATCGCGGGTGAAAACCTGCCGATCATCCGCCGGGTCGTAAGCCGGGAGGAGGCTCTCCGCATTTTCGGCGACATGGAAGATCCCCTGAAGCTGGAGCTGATTCGCGACCTTCCGGAGGATGCGGAAATTTCCGTCTACGAACAGGGAGAATTTCTCGACCTGTGCAGGGGACCGCATCTGCCTTCGACGGGGCGGATCAAAGCGTTCAAGCTGCTGAACGTGGCAGGCGCTTACTGGCGCGGGGATTCCGCCAACAAGATGCTCCAGCGCATCTACGGCACGGCTTTCCCGAAAAAAGCGGAGCTTGACGAGCATCTGCATCTGCTGGAGGAGGCCAAGAAACGCGACCACCGCAAGCTGGGCAAGGAACTCGGCCTGTTCATGTTCTCCGAAGAAGCTCCCGGCATGCCGTTCTACCTGCCCAAAGGGATGACGATCCGCACAGAGCTGGAAAGCTTCGCACGCGGACTGCAGCGGCAGCGGGAATATGACGAAGTGCGTACGCCGTTCATGATGAACAGACGCCTCTGGGAGCAGTCGGGCCACTGGGACCATTACAAGGACAACATGTATTTTACCGATGTGGACGATACGAGTTTTGCGCTGAAGCCCATGAACTGTCCGGGCCATATGCTGATTTATAAAAACAGCCTGCATTCCTACCGGGAACTTCCGATCCGCCTTGCCGAGTACGGGCAGGTGCACCGGCACGAGATGTCGGGTGCGCTGAACGGCATGATGCGCGTGCGCACGTTCTGTCAGGACGATGCGCATCTGTTCGTCCGCCCCGATCAGATCGAAGAAGAAATCGGCCGGGTGATCGAACTGATCGACTATATTTACGGCGTCTTCGGCTTCGAGTACAAAATCGAGCTGTCCACGCGCCCCGAAGACTCCATGGGCTCCCAGGAGCTGTGGGATCAGGCGGAAGCTTCCCTGAAAAACGTGCTCGATAACCGGGGCATCGAATACCGGGTCAACGAAGGCGACGGCGCGTTCTACGGGCCGAAAATCGACTTCCATATTCTCGATGCGCTCAAGCGCAGCTGGCAGTGTGGGACGATCCAGCTCGATTTTCAAATGCCGGAGAAATTCGACCTCACGTACATCGGCGAGGACAGCCTGAAACACCGGCCGGTCGTTATCCACCGGGCCGTGTACGGTTCGGTCGACCGCTTCATCGGCATCATCACCGAGCATTACAGCGGCGCTTTCCCGCTCTGGCTGGCGCCGGTGCAGGTGAAGCTTCTGCCGGTGTCCGACCATTACGCCGATTACGCCATGCTCGTGAAGAAATCGCTGGACGAAGCGGGCATCCGCGCGGAAGCCGATCTGAGAAACGAGAAACTGGGCTACAAGATCCGTGAAGCGCAGCTGGAAAAAGTGCCGTACATGTTCGTCCTCGGCGAAAACGAAAAAAATACGGGCACGGCAGCCGTCCGCAAACGCGGGGAAGGGGACTTGGGCCCGCAATCGATTGAGGAGATTTGCGGGCGGATTCTCGAAGAAATCCGCAGTAAAGCTTAGCAGCCCGGGAGAAAGAATAGGAGCGCGGAAGGCAGGCTTCCTGTTCTCGGGAAGAATTTCAAGCGAAAAATCCGGCGGCGCTCTCCATGTAAGCTCGCCGGACGGTGAAAGGATGAAGTGCGATGACGGAGCGTATTCCGTGCAAAAGCGCGGATTGCCGGGCGACGATTCTTCCCCGGACAGCCGAGAAGACGGGCGGTTACTGTATGCCCTGCGTACAGAACCGGCAGCGGCTGGAGCGGGAGGAGTTCATCCGCCGGAACCGCAGGGATGTGAATCTCTACGAGGGGATAACGGACCCCGTGGAGATTTTGAAAATCATGTGCGAGCCGAGGGTTCCGGACCCTCTCACCCGCTATACGGCATACGAGAAAACGGCCGAGGAGCTGTATGCCTCTTTGTCCGCATCGGATGCGGAAAGGATGAAAGCTTACGCGGCGGCGCTGCTATCGGAAGATGAGCCGGATATCGCGGAAGACATTTTGTTATCGCTGGCATGCTTCACGGGAATACCGGTGCACGATTGTCTGCCCGCGCTTATTCGGAAGGAATGTTACCATCCGGGTATTCTCTACAAACAGGCTCCCGCCGCTATCCGGGACTTTCTGCTGGACCAAGTGGAAAAAGATGCGGAGAACCGCAATTTCCTATTGCTCGCGTTGGCCTGGATCGGGGATGAGGCGGTGGCGGCCCGCTTTAACCAATGGAGGGAAACTCCGCCTGTCTGGGCCGAAGAACTGTATGTTCCTCCACACCAGTACTCGCTTGAGGCAGGATGGACGCTGAACGAGGAAGGTTCGAGAAGCGACTTGTTTTACAGGGAGTGCCGGACGTTTGAAAAAGGCATGCCCTCCGGCGGCGAACCTGTATCGCTTTTCGGAAAAACCGAAGAGTTTTGCAGAGGCTGTGGCGGCGAAATGACTGTTCTGTTCGATCTGGACCTCAGACATCCTTCGCTTCGGTTCCTGGGTATGGAAGGCGAGAGATTGAAGATTGCGACCTGCTTGAGCTGCACCTGCTATGGCTTTCTTTTTACCGATATAGACGGTAAGGGAGGGAGCAGATGGAGCCGGTACAATGCCGCCCCCGCCGTTTCGCCGGTACCGGAAGAGGACGGGCCATTGGAGGCCGGAGAGCGGCCCGCTCTGCGGTTCTCCGGCAAGGAGCGGGGAACGTACTACGCCGCCGTCTGGACTCAGGAGCCGGCGGTGGCTTCGCAGGTGGGGGGCTATCCCACGTGGATTCAGGACGCGGAGTACCCGGATTGTCCCAGGTGCTCGGGGAAAATGACCTTCCTGGCCCAATTCTCCTGGGAGGATGCGGATGATTACGGCGAAGGAATTACCTATGCGTTCGTATGCAAGGAATGCCAAGTCGCCGCAACCCACTTCCAGCAGACGTAAGTCTCGTGATCAATCTGCTGCGGCAGGCTCGGTCTTGTTACGCGGTTACGCCGGTGACAGTCTTGATCGCGTGCCGGCGAGTAGTATTAACCGCAGTGCCGATGAGGCATGCGGCAGATTCGATCAAAAAAGGCGCCCCCGTAAAATCGGGGGGCGCCTTTTCTCTTTTTAACCGTGTGATGCTTGAGGGGGTGGCGGCGGACCGGCAAAGACCGGTCAAGTTACGTTCGCGACGCTACGGGTGATGACCTCGACCAGCTCTGCCTTGTGGGCTTCATAAGCTTCCCGGGACAAGCTTCCACCGGCGAGACGGTCATCCAGCTGTGCGGACAATTGCGCCGTTTGCAGGGCAATGACATCCTGCACATCGCGCGAATGGCTGGCCGCTACCTCAGCGAGAGACTGCCCGTTGTACAAAGCGTCGTAAATCTCTTCGTCGGAAGTGACGCCCAGGGCCTGATGCAGTTCGTCTTGGACGGGCACGGCTGCGGTTTGTGTGGCTGCGGTTTTTACTTTATCGAATGCGGCCGGATTATCCGGGATCATAATTTGTACTTCCGCGGTGCTTTCTTCATTCCAAAATCCCGCACCGATTGTGATGGCAAAAGCGACAGTGCCTGCGATTAAAATATGTTTGGGTCTCATGTGTATTTCCTCTTTTCTGTAAACGAATAGGTGGGATCAGACGAGCAACGGTATCTATAAGCGTAAGTAGGCAGATAAGCGAATGGAGTAATTCGTATGTAAGTTGAAAGGACGTCTTCTAAGTCTTATACGAAGCACACGGGTTTCCGTTGCGCGGCCGGAATTATTACCCGGCAAATTTCGTTCTAAAACGGTTTGAGGCAAACGTTTGATCCGCTGTCCTGAACCCATTGTATCCGGCACTTCTTAAAACGGGATTAAATCAACCTGAATCTGCTCTGAAATCTGAAGGGGAGACTGCAAAGCAAAAAACAGTATAGAGCAGCCGGGAAAGTAAATTCGAAAACGGGTGTGAAGTGCGGATAGAAGAGCGAGGCGAAGAACGGGCCGAAGATTGACACAGGGAACAGAAGCAGGAGCAGGAGCAGAAGCAATAGTAGGAGCAAGAGCAGAAGCAAGAGCAGAACCAAGAGCAGAACCAAGAGCAGAACCAAGAGCAGAACAGAGCAGAACCAAGAGCCACACAAAAACCCCTCCGGATATGACCCGGAGGGGTTAGGCGGCGCAGCGGCCTTGGCGCACAGCGGGCCGGAAAGAGCCGAAACAAGCATCGTTTCAGCCAAGCCGGCATGCTATTCCGCATCCAGTAGCTTAAGCTCTTGCGCGGTAACGAGCGCTTGGGTACGGGAGGAAACGCCCAGCTTCTCGTACAAGCGGGAGAGGTAGACCTTGACCGTACCCTCGGAAAGCGTCAACTGCTCCGCCATCTGCTTGTTGGAAGCGCCCCGGCGGATAAGGCGGAGCAGACTGATCTCGCTGCGGCTCAGTTCCTCCACGAGCCCCGGGGCTGCAGGTTTGCGCTGGGGGGAGGCGGGCATGAACAGGCTAAGCAGCTTCAATACGTAATCGTGCATCCCGCCTCCCTGTCCTGCCGCTTCCCGGGCCAAGCGGTATTGTCTGGCATAAGCGCGCAGCAGGGTTTCCATGGCTTTGCCTTCATCGAGGAAGCTCCGGATGTAGCCGTTCCGGGCACTCAGCTCCAGCGCTTCGTGAAGATGGCGCAGAGCCGCCGTACGCTGACCCCGCTGATTTTCCAGGAGCGCCTGCAGAATGCCGATTTCGATGATGCCGGACAGAAGCTGCTCCCGCTCGCACTGGGGTTTAAGCAGCTCCAACAGGCGCAGCGCCTCTTTCTCCTTGCGCTGGCTGCCGAGCGCGCGCGCCAGCGTGACGTATTCGAACTCCTGCCGGAAACCGGGCTTGTCCTTCCTGGACAAACCGAGCTGCGGCAGAGCCTTTTTCACGTCTGCGGAGCGGTCTTCTTTAAGATACAGACGGATTCTGGCCGCCTGCAAAAGCTGCAGCCAGCGGCTGTCTCTCAGCCCGGAAGCTGCCTCGAAAGCTTCGTCCACAGCGGCATGGGCCAGCTCGAAGCGCCCCTCCGCCGCATACAGCATGGCCTGCGTCAGATGCATCGGCACATACAAGCCGGGCAGCTCCCTGGCTGGGGCGGAACGGGAGACCAGGACCGCCAATCTGCGGCTGTCCTCCAGCCGGTTCCACTCGTAGTAGCCCTCGCTGAGCGACTGCATGACGTACAGATAAATGTAGGAACCGTGCCATCCCCTGGCTTCCAGCAGACTGGTGAACAAGGCGCCGATCCTTTCCGTATCGGACGAGAGTACGCCTTTGAGGCCGAGCGGGGTCCGTCTGACCAGCGGTTCGGTCCGGTTATAGTTAAACGTGTAAAAAGCCGGATCGGCCGGTAAAATCTCATGCAGCAGAGTCCCGATATGAGTGAACCATTTATCGAAGATGCCGGTCATAAACATCAGATTCGAACGCACGAAAAGCAGCCCGCTCTGGAGTTCTTTCCGTTCTTCCGGCTCCATGGAAGCGTCCAGTGACGACTCCACCCGCTCAAGCAGCTGCTCGGCCTGCTCCGCATGACCCGTCATGAGCAGGACGAAAGCATGGTGCAAAGACAATGCGGGCGGCACGGCATAATCCGGAGGGAAGCTGCGGAACCAGCGCAGGAGGTTGCCCAGTTCTCCGCTTTCCAATACGGCCGGCATGTGGGTTCTCAGGGAGCTTTCCAGCAGAGGATAATCTTCGCCGGCTATGGCGTATTCCATCGCTTCATTCATAAATCCGCGCGAAATGCAGCCTGCACTTGCCAGCCGGTTCAGCCGCCGCCATTCCTCCGGCTGCTTGCGTTTAAGCAGCTCCTGCAGAAATCCGGCAAACAGATGATGGTACCGGAACCAGGCGCCGCGCTCGTCCAGGGGCACTAGGAAGAGGTTTGATTTTTTAGCCCGCTCGAGCAGTACCCGGGAGTCGGCGCTTTCCGTGACCGCATCGCACAGACCGGCATCCATCTCTTGAAGAACGGACGTTTTCAGCACGAAGGAATAGAGGTCCGGCGGCAATTTCGAGGCAACTTCTTCGAATAAATAATCCGAGATAACCCGGTGGTCTCCGCGGAATTCCTCGAGGAAACGGGCCGCGTCTGCCCCGGATTGAAGAGACAGCAGCGCCAACTGCAGGCCGGTTACCCAGCCTTCCGTCTGTGCGGCGAGATGCCGGATCTGTTCATCCGTCAAAGGATGATTGTGGATGTCCCGGTAAAATGCGGCGGTTTCATCGGCCGTAAATTGGAGAGTGGCCGTGTGCAGTTCGTTTTGTTCCTGCTTGGCGGTCCATTTTACAGTCGAAAAAGGAAGCTCGCTGCGGCTTGCGATCAGCACGTGAAGCGCAGGCGGCAGGTATTCGATAAAATAAGCCAGGCTGTCGTGAATGCGCGCGTCCCCGATCAGGTGGTAGTCGTCGAGAACAAGCACCGTTTTTCCGGGAATCTCATAAAGCTCGTTTAAAAGCGCATCCAGAAAAGTGGAGGAGGAAATATCCTGCAGCGATAGCGTAAGCGCCGCAAGCCGCTGTCCGGCCGGGTCTCCGGCCTTATCGGCCAGGGAGCGGATGAGCGTGCGCCAGAAGCGGATAAAATCGTTATCTCTGGCATCCAGGGACAGCCAGGCGCAGGTATGCCCGCTGCTGTGGGCCCACTGGGTAAGCAGGGTCGTTTTGCCGAATCCGGCGGGGGCGCACACAAGCGTAAGCCGCCCGTTTATTCCCCGGGATAAAGAATCGGTCAGCCGCTCGCGGGCAACCAGATTCGGCTTTGGAAGAGGCGCGGCTATTTTGGTTTTTAAAATGACGGGGGCATCGGAAGCCGTATCGGTCATAAGTCCTCCAGAAGCGGCAGACAGCCGCGGTCGTTTCCAATCTGTTTTGTATCATTATATAAAAAAACAAGCTCCAAGTTAACTTAAGTTAATGGATAATTTCATTAGCTCTTAGTAAACTTGCCGCGAGTTTTCGTGCCGGATGGAGGCAGCGGGCTCACCAAGCTATAGTGAAGGGAGAGCAAACTATTGTGCAGGCGAAGCCGGGTGGGAAATATAACGGAGGACAGCCCTCCTCCTTCTCTAACGCTGTATGGGATGTTCATGTAAACCTGCCGCCGCAAGCGGAAAACGCATCCGTGAGCATAGCCGGGGATATGATCCGGCTGCTCCAAATAAGGGAAGCATCTATTGAACTGGATACTTGGGCCGGAAGTTTCCGCATACCCGCCGGTCAAATCGGTATTGGTGCAGCCACGGGACAGTTCGGTCCGGGAGTCCGGCTGTCGGAGATGACTGTTTCGTTCGAGATTAGCATGGGCCGAAAAGAACGGGAAGCCTTGTTGACCGGGGAGGCGGGTTCAGGACGATACCGCCTTCTTTCGGGGCCCGTCGATTTTGCCGTCATCGTTTCCTGCGGGGATAAGAAAAGGAAACTGGAGAACCTGCCGGATATAGAGCTGGCCCTGCCGCTGCCGGACGGTCTGGAACCGGACAGGGCTATAAACGTGCTTGTGCTGGACAGAAAAGGTTCCGTCCGGCTGCTTCCCGCACACCGGGTAAACCGAAAAGGACGAATGATGGCCGCTGCAAACGGAGCGGGCGACGGTATTTTCGTACTGGCGGTTAAGCGCGGGGAACGTTGAATGATCTGGCAAGTGGGGAGGGAGAGGCAAGTCATTCAAGAAGCGCAAGCAATGCAAGCAGTGCTAGCGGTACAAGCGGTACTAGCAATACTAACGGTACAAGCAATGAGCAGTACAAGCAATGAACAGTACAAGCAGTGCCGTCAAAACATGTGTTCACGGAGAAACTTCAGCGACTGGGGGAATTTAGGCAAGAGGCGAGCGCCTGTACATGTTTGTGCCGAACGTAACGTTAGGAACGGAAAAAAGCGCCCGCCCGTTAAAGGGGTGGCGCTTTTTTTGTATAGGCAGCACAATACCGCATATCCCGCCGCCCCAATGAAAACTCCGGTATCGACGGGGAGGCGATAAAGTGCGCGTCAGATGTAATTGAGGCCGGAGGTCGACGGAAACGGGACAGGGAACAGACCTGTCAGCGCCTCACGCCATTGTGCCGGTGTACCTTCGGGAAGGACCGGCGCCGCATTCGCGTCCGCTGCCGGCAGTGAGAACGGACCGTCGAACAGAAGCGCGATCCACGCGTCCGCATCCAGTTCCAGGTCGTCCAGCCCCGGATAGGACAGCCGGATGCCGCGTTCGGCCGCGCCGGAGCTGCCTTCCGGCAGGGGAGCTTTTTCCGGCTGAAGAGCAGCCAAGTACGGCTTCAGCCGGTGGAAAAGGCGGGCCGCATCGGGCACATAGACGGTGCCCAGAATCCGCTCGTCCGCGTACGGAGCATGCTTCTGCAGCAGAGCGGCCAGTCCGGCATCGTGCCGGGAAGCGAGCACGTCCAGCTTTTCCGGGGCCGCTGTCTCCAGCGCATGCGCGAGCAGAGCGGCTACGGCCGAAGGCTCGCCCGCCCATTCGATGGCGAACGGTGTCATCTTCGGCCGGAGGCTTCCCGGAAGCGCGGCGACCAGGAACGCGGTTGGGACGCCGCCGCGTTCCGCAACGTAGACGCGATGCCCAAGCTTCACGCATCGCGCGTAAGCCTGCGCGTCAATGAGCACGGCCAGGTCCCACTGGCTCTGCTCGAAGGCGACTTCGCGGGAAGCGGCCAGCTTGGCGAGAGCGGGCAGGTCGCTGTGCGTCCACTCCCGGCAGAGGAGCGGTCCGGCCGCATCCGTGCCGCGGGAAGCGCCGGCGCCGATCTGCGAGGCCGGACGGGCAGAGGCTCCCGCACCCGTAAGCGAGGCCGTGCTGCCCTCGCTTACGCCGGCTTGTGGAGCCTCAGCGGCTGCTTCCCGCAGCGCCGGGGCCATTTCCGGCGTAAGCGTGTAGCGCCGGATCGTCCCGAACTCGCGGCAGCCTGCGCGCGTGTACAGGCTTCTCGTGCCGGACACGAGGATCAGGTCGCCGTCCGATGCGGCGACCTGATCCTTCACGGCATCGAGCAGCTTGCCGGCAACCCCGTGGCCCCGTGCTTCCGGGGCCGTGCAGACCGCGCCGACGGAGAACACGTTCAGCTGCGAGGAGCCGATCCGGACGGCGGACGGGAGAAGTCCCATAAAAGCCGTCATGCGGCTGTCTTCTCCATAAGCTCCGAACGAGGAGGAAGTGACGGCGGAGAACAAATAAGGGAAGCCGGCGGCCATCGATACCTGCTCGCCGTCCCGGAAGATCGAGTCGGCAAGCGCCGCGGCTTCGGTCATTTCATCAGGTTTCACTAAGCGGACATTCATGTGCATGCAACCTTTCGCTGAGAAATAAACGCTTATGAGGCACTTTCGGACGATTCAACCGCCATGCGGACTTTGCCGCCGGTTTCCTGTAATCTGCGTGAAGCTTCTTCATAGGACATTTTAGCCAGAATCATGACGATGGCGGTTTTGACGTGACCTTGCGATTCCGCATAAGCCCGGGAAATTTCTTCGCTGTCCGAGCCCGTTGCCATCGCAATGAGGCGTTTGGCGCGTTCGACCAGTTTGTAATTGGAAGGCTGAACGTCCACCATCAGATTATCATACACTTTGCCTAGACGTACCATCGAGGCCGTTGTGAGCATGTTCAGTACCATTTTCTGAGCGGTGCCCGCTTTCATGCGGGTCGACCCGAGGACGACTTCCGGACCGACAACAGGCTCAATGGCCAGATCGGCGATGGCTGCCATCGGGGTGCCGTGATTATTGCACAAGGCGATGACTTTTGCCCCTTGTTCGCGGGCGCGCTTCATGGCGCCGATCACGTAGGGCGTTCTGCCGCTTGCCGCGATGCCGACAACGACATCCTTGGAACTGACGCCGCAGGCATCCGCATCGTCGCGTCCGAGCTGCTCGCTGTCTTCCGCTCCCTCGACGGCTTTCAAAATCGCATCGGGTCCCCCGGCAATGATTCCTTGAATCAGCTTGGGATCGGTTCCGTAAGTAGGCGGGCATTCGGATGCGTCAAGAATTCCGAGCCTGCCGCTTGTTCCCGCCCCGAAGTAAAAGAGTCTGCCGCCCGCGGAAAGCCGCTGTGTGATCCAATCAACCGCTTCGGCCACGGCTGGAAGCACCTGCCGGACCGTTTCCGCGACGGTTAAATCCTCCTGGTTGATCAGCGTGACGATATCCAAAGCAGATCTCTGGTCCAACTGGCGGGTCCGGGGATTTTGCTGCTCGGTCGTGAGACTGTGTATATTTTCTTTCATAAGGTACCTCCGGTAGTTGAAAAGGGATATAAAGGCAGTCGCAATGCGGCATACTAGGCGGCCGCTTACTTCACCCCTTGGGAGGCCGCAAGCTCCCTGGCATAATCGGCGGCACCTGCAGATGAGCGACGTCCGGACAAGACGACGTCCGATAAATCGTCTTCCTGCGATACGTTCACCCGGAAAGTATCGTAGAAGAGCGTACAGTGCGCGAAAATCGACCCGGCCGCGCCAATTTTCAGACGGTCAAGCCCAGAGTGGCGGTTCCGGAGCGCAACGACGAGGTCGGCGAGATCTTCGGCTGAGCGCACGATGATTTGGCGGGCGAGCATATCTCCCGCCGCCGCTGCACGGACAGCGAGCTCCGCGTGCTCGGCAATCTGCGCCTTCTGCACGCCGGGCCGATAAACGATTCCGCGCAGCTCCGCCGCGTCCCGGATGCCGTGTTTTTGAAGGACGGCTTCTGTAAGCACGGTCGCGGGAAGTACGCCGTCGTAGCTTTTCATGACGGTTTGAAGAACGGAGAGCCCGATGTCGTAGCCGCTGCCTTGATCGCCGAGCAAATGCCCCCAGCCTCCGGCACGGTACTTGTTCCCTTCGGAATCGAAGGCGTAAATGATGGAACCGGTGCCTGCAATGGCGATGATGCCTTTGCTGGAGCCAAGGGCGGCTTTCAGCGCAATTTCGGCGTCGTTTTTAATCAGAAGAGATACACCCTCGTAAGCACTTCCCGTAAGCGTTTGGGTCAGATACCGCTCCATTGTGCTCCGTTCCTCGGCGGTGTCTACTCCGGCAAGGCCGGCGCAAACGGCCAGGCATCTGCGTCCCGGCAGAGCATCTTTGACCGTGGCGAGAAGCCGGCCGAGTTCCGTCGAAGCGGTTGCGAAAGTAACGGCGTGAGGATTTCCCGGGCCGCCCGTCCAAGTGCCGAGCTCTGCGCCGCTCAAGTCGATTGCGAGGGCTTCGGTTTTGGTGCCGCCGCCGTCAAGGCCGATGACATAATCCATGGGAGTCACCTTTTCTTCCGTTATTTTTGTAGAAACTGAAAGAATGCCAGCATGATGTATAAAACTCAGCCCGATTGCCTGCCGCGGTCAGAGCCGGGCGGGTTCGGGATATTCGCTGTTGAGAACGGCTGTAAGGCAAACATAAAAAGAAGTTCCAGGCCGTCAAAGAAAAGTGTGGCGTGGAAACTGGAGGAAAAAAAGGGGAATGCAGTTGAAGTCCCTGACAATAGTATAGCGGAAGCACAGGAAAGTTGTAAAATAAAAGTTTATATATTTTTAAAATTTCTGAAATAAAATTTTGATTGAAAAGAGGCCGGCAGGTCATTTTCCGGAGGCCCTAAATCGTCGCTTAACAAAGGGAAGTTTCTTTAAAACGTACAGGAAACAAAATTTTATATTGTAAAAAATAATTGAAATAAAATTTCGTAAACGGTATAATGACACATAGAAAGCGGTTACAGATAATTGGAAAAAGAAGACCCGATTTTATTATCCAACAGGGGAGGGAACCTCATGCAAGGGAAGGTGAAAACGGGAGCCGACCGGTTTCCGGAAATGGCGCCCGCGCTGCTCAAAGGCCGTAAATTCGGACTGCTGACGAACCCGACGGGGATCAACCGCGACTTTCAGTCCACCATTCAGGTTTGCGCTTCATTGGAAGAAGCGGAGCTCGGCGCTTTGTTCGCTTGCGAGCACGGTATCCGGGGGGAGCGCCAGGCAGGCGTCCGGTTCGAAGATGAAATCGACCCGGAGCTCGGGATTCCGGTTTACAGCCTGTACGGCAAGCATAAAAAACCGACGGCCGACATGCTTTCGGGGCTTCAGGCGATGGTTTTCGACATCCAGGATCTCGGCGTCCGGTTTTACACGTATCTCAGCACGCTGATCTATACGCTCGAAGCCTGCGCCGAAGCCGGTGTCCGCGTGATTGTGCTGGACCGTCCCAATCCGCTGGGCGGACTTGAGTGGGAAGGCGGCCTGCTGGACGAAAGCCTGCTGTCGATGGTAGGCGCGTGGAGAATGCCCGCCCGTACCGGTATGACCATCGGCGAATTCGCTCTGCTGGCGGCCGATCAAATGAAGACGCCTTGCGAGCTGTATGTCGTTAAAATGGAGGGCTGGGACCGGGAGATGGAATTTCCCGATACCGGGCTGCCGTGGCTTCCGCCGTCCCCGAACATGCCGACCATGGATACGGTTCGGATCTACGCGGGGCACTGTCTGTTCGAAGGAACGAACCTGTCGGAAGGACGCGGTACGACCAAGCCTTTCGAGCAGGTGGGAGCGCCTTGGCTTAAGGCGGAGGAAACCTGCCGTGAGCTGAATGCCTTGAATCTTCCCGGCGTCCGGTTCCACCCGGTCACGTTTACGCCGACCTTCTCGAAGCATGCCGGTCAGTTGTGCAACGGCGTGATGACGTTCGTTACGGACCCGAAAGTGTACAAATCGGCCGTCACCGGCCTTCACTTGTTGAGTAGGATCCAAAGGCTTCATCCCGATGAGTTCGAATGGCTGGCGCCTTTCAAGGTAGGCCAGTCCACCTTCATCGACCTGCTGAGCGGCAGCGACCGGATTCGCCTGACCCTGCACGAGCCCGGCGCTCTGGAAGCGATTATCGCTTCTTGGGAACGCGACGGGAAGGAATGGGCCGGCATTCGCAGCAAGTATCTGCTCTATGGACCGGAAGCGGCAGCGGGGGCTTCCGCCACGGAGGCCCGTGGCAATGGGGTATGAGGCGGCCGCTTCCGGGGCTTCGGCACTGGGCCTTTCGCCGGAAGGGGTAATCGCCGCCTGCCGGGCTGTTGACCGCGAGATCGCGGCAGGCGTTACTCCCGGAGCGGTGCTGGCCGTCGTACGCGGAGACGAGGAACTCGTATACGCGGCGGGGGTTGCCGATCCGGACGCCTCCGAACCGGCGGCCGTACATGCCGGCACCCTGTACGACTGCGCCTCGCTCACCAAGGTGACCGTAACGCTGCCGCTGGTGCTCGGGCTCATTGACGAGGGCAGGCTGACCCTGGATACACCGGCGGCTTCCCTGCTGCCTGAGTTTGCAAGCGGAGGCAAAGAAGAAGTCACGGTAGGCCAGCTTCTGACGCATACGTCGGGACTGCCGCCGCTCGTCAATCTGTACTCGTCTCATCTGACGCGGGAAGAGATGTGGCAGACGGTGTACCGCACCCCGCTGCAGGCCAAACCCGGCACGCGGATGGCATACAGCGACGTCGGCTACATGACCCTCGGGCGCATAGCCGAGGAGATGCTGGGCGTACCGCTGGACGAGGCGGCGCGCGACAAAATCTTCGGGCCGCTGGGCATGGACAGCGCCCTGTTCTGCCCGCCTGCCGGGCGGGCGGCGGACATAGCGCCGACGGAGTACGACGCCTCCGCAGGAGTCCGCCTGCACGGCGTCGTCCACGACGAGAACGCCCGCGCCCTCGGGGGCGTAAGCGGCCACGCCGGGCTGTGCGCGGCGGCCGGCGACCTGGTCCGCTATGCCCGCATGTGGCTGGGCTGCGGGCTCGTCCCCGCCCCGGCCGCCGGTGCGCGTCATGACGCGGCGGGAGCGGAAACGCCCCGGCCGCGTCTCCTCTCGCGGGCGGCGGCCCTTGCCTCCGTGCGCAGCTTCACGGAGAGCATCCCCGGCGCGAGCCGCGGCCTCGGCTGGGCGCTCAAGGGCGACCCGCTGGATGCCTCGGGCGACTGGATGGGGCCGCGCAGCTTCGGCCATACGGGCTTCACGGGCACCAGCCTGTGGCTGGACCCCGAGCGGGATCTGGCCGTCGTGCTGCTGACGAACCGGGTCTACTACGGACGGGGCAAAACGGTGAAGGTGCTTCGCGCTTGCGTGCATAACGCGCTTGCGGCAGCGGTCGTGACGAATCAAAGATTTTGATTGGACGGTAAATCGAGTAATCCAACCCAAAGGAGCGATTTCACATGACAGAGCAAAAGCATCATATTTTGGCGATCGGCGGTCACGCCGGCGACTTGGATCTGACGGCGGGCGCCGTTATCGCGAAATATACGCAGGCCGGCCATAAAGCTACCTTCCTGCATCTGACGCCGGGAGAGAAAGGGCATCCCCGTCTGACTCCGGAAGAATATGCGAAGCAGAAAATCGAAGAAGCCCATAAATTCGCCGATATCGTCGGAGCCGACGTCAAGTTTCTGGCTTACAAAGACGCCGAACTTCCGGTCGACGAAGAAGTGAAATACCAGGTCGCCGATGTGATCCGCGAGGTGAAACCGGATATCATTCTTACCCACTGGAAAGGCAGCATTCATAAAGACCACGCGAATACGCATTATATTGTCAATGACGCGCGTTTTTACGCCGGATTGAAGACGATCGAGCGCGAGCTTCCGTCCCACTATGCGAACCATCTCTACTACGCGGATAACTGGGAAGATCCGTACGATTTCAACCCTGAAATTTTTATTGACATTCCCGATGAAGCATACGAGACTTGGGTTAAAGCGATGAATGTGTATGCCTACGCACGCGGTGAAACTTACGGATTTCCGTTCATCGAATACTATAAAGCGTTGACGATCGTGCGCGGCGCACCGGCTAACTTCAAGCGGGCTCAAGCGTTCGCGGTACCGACGGGCGCGCTTTCGAAACGCGTACAATTTTTCTAAAGCGCGGCACGCAGGCAAAGGAGAGGAATTATGAACGGAGGATTAGTCAGGCTGCGCGAGATTCTGGACGATATCACGCCATCGGAACGCAAGGTGGCGGAATTTGTGCTCAGTCATCCGCATCGAATGCTGGAAATGTCCGTAGCGCAATTAGCGGCCGAAAGCGGCGGCAGCCAGGCGGCGATTATCCGTTTGTGCAAGTCGATGGGCGTGAAAGGCTACCCGGAGCTGAAGCTCAAAGTAGCCGGTGACTTGAACCAGAGCGAGGAAAGATACGAGTACCGGGAAATTCGTCCGAACGATTCCATCGACCGGATTATCCACACGGTATCGGCCAATAATATCCAGTCCATTCGAGATACGGTGACCATTCTGGATGCGGATACGGTGAGAAGAGCGGTCGAGGCCCTCAGCCGGGCGAACCGGACGTACTTCTACGGCCTCGGCGCTTCGAATCTGATCGCTCAGGATGCCCAGCATAAGTTTTTGCGGATCAACAAGACCAGCTATTCGTTTACCGATCCGCATCTTGAGCTGACTTCCGCCGTTATGCTGAACGAGGACGACGTGGCTGTCGGCATTTCTTATTCCGGCGAAACGGATCATGTCATCGAATGTTTGAAAGAAGCGCGTCTATGCGGGGCAAAAACGATTTCCATCACGAAATACGGCAACAATTCGGTCAGCTCGCATGCGGATTATCCGCTGTATACCTCCTCGACGGAGAACGAAATCCGCAGCGGAGCCATGTCATCGCGGATGACGCAGCTGAATGTCATTGATATTTTGTATCTGGGCGTAGCCAGCCGGGAATACGACAAATCCGTGGGCTATCTGGAAAAAAGCCGCGAGATCATCCGGCGCATGACCGGCCGCTGAATGCCTGCGCCTGCGTCTGCATTTGCGTGGTCTCGCGAGTGCGGCTGCAAGCGGCCGGACGGCGGGTCGCCCGTCATACGGCTCGGTACCCCGGCGCCGATGCCTTGCGAGGTGCGCATAGCACGGAAGAATGCCGGCGGGCTGCCGCAAAAATCCCCTTGAGGACCGATGGAAGCTTCATGCTTCCCCGGTCCCTAAGGGGATTTTATTTTTGCCTCAGAGCGGCAGGCGATTAACGCTCTCCCGTTTTACCAGCTCCGTATTCAGGACGATATGATGGCTTACATTCCGGCCTTCCAGCAAATCGACCAGGAGCTGCGCGGCCTGATAGCCGGACTCGTACTTGTGCTGGTTGACGGTAGTAAGGGATGGCGAGGTGTACGCGGTCAGATCGATATTGTCGAAGCCGATGATCGAAATATCGTCAGGCACACGCCGCCCCAGCCCTTTGACCGCCTGCACGGCTCCCAGCGCCATAAGGTCGCTGGAGCAGAACACGGCGGTTGTTTCCGGATGCAGCGACAGCAGCCTGTACATCGCTTCTTTGCCGCCGGATTCGGAGAAAGAGCCGTCCAGGACGCGGGTCGGATCGAACGGAATGCCGCTGTTATTCAGCGCGTCCGTGTAGCCTTTCAACCGCTGGATGCTGACGTCCGCCTGGGCGTGGCCGTTGATCATGCCGATGCGGCTGTGGCCGTTCTCGATCAGATGATTTACGGCGGTATAGGCGCCTTTGATATTGTCCGAGGTAACATAGCCGACATTCGGACCCTGGAGCGGAATATCGATCAGAACGCACGGGATGTCCGAGGAAACGATCTCCTCCAAATAGGGATCGTCCAGCCGGATGCCCATAATAATGACGCCGTCGACGCCCCGTTCCTGGCACAAGTTCTTGTAGGATTTGATTTTCTGCTTCTGGGGAGTCGTGCTGAACAGCACGAGATCGTAATCCAGCTCTCCGGCCCGGTCGTTCATTCCGCAGAGCACTTCGAAGGCGATATTATCTTTGGAACTCGCGCGTGTGACGTTGGAAAGCAGAAGGCCGAGCGTTTTGGTTTTCTTGGATACGAGGGAGCGGGCCGCCATGTTGGGGCTGTAGCCGAGCTGGTCGGCGAAACGCTTGATTTTCTTGCGTGTCTCTTCGTTTACATCGTCATACCCGTTTAACGCGCGAGATACGGTGGTGACGGAAACCTGCGCGGCTTTGGCAATATCTTTGATAGTGACCAATGGTTGTTCTCCTTTTATTCAGAAACGTTTTGGGCGTTATCGAACGACTGGTTATAACCGGTGTCTAAAATTGGGGTTGTAAATGCTTACACGTTCGCTTATAATGCAATTATAGTTCATCCGAAACGTTTTGGAAAGGGCTGATTGGGAAAAAGAGGCTTCGGTCTCGTATTTTTTTGCTCGTTATCCGAAACGCTTCGGATAAATGAATCGGCATGAAGTCAACGAGAGAAATGAGGTCATATTTTGGATTACCGTGTGATTAAAGAGAACAATTTGTTTCTGATTACCGATGTAAACGGAGATATAAACCCCGAGACGGGAAACGGCTTGTATACTTCCGACACGCGGTTTTTAAGCCGTTTCGAGATCGGAATCAACGGGGAGAAGCCCATCCTGCTTTCGTCGGTCGCGGATGAAAATTACATTGCGGTCATCCGGCTTACGAATCCGCATATGGAGCGGGACGGAGAGCTTATTTTATGGAGAGAATCGGTCGAAATTGAAAGAAAGCGCTTTATATACGATGGATCTCTATACGAAACGTTTCGGATTACCAGTTACTATCCTAAGGCTGTTGAATTTGTTTTTTCCGTGGCGATGGACGCCGATTTTACAGACATGTTTGTGGTCCGCGGCTTCCAATACGGAGAAATCGGGCACAAAACCGGTGACAGTTTCTCTTCGAACGGCCGGGTCATCAAATACCGCGGGGCAGACAATGTGGACCGGGAAACCCGTATTCGCTGGCAGGGTCCGGTCCATACGGTGGATGGCGATGGACGTGTGCATTTTCCCGTCAAGCTTAACCACGGGGAATCCTGTGAAATCGCCTTTACCGTGAGTCCTTCGATTAAAGGCGAACAGCCCCGGCTCCACGATCCGCTGGAAGCGATGGCGAAGCTGGACGCGTCTTATGCGGAGTGGAACGGCGGAAGCACCGGCGTGCGCAGCGACCTTCCGGCCTTCGACAAGCTGTACGGCCGGAGTGTCCAGGACCTGCGCGTCCTGCTGACGGACGTGGGCCACGGGCCGTTTCCGGTGGCGGGCCTGCCGCTGTTCGCGGTTCCGTTCGGACGCGACAGCTTAATCGCGGCGCTTCAGATGCTGCCGCTTAATCCGGCCATCGCGAAAGGAACGCTGCTGACGATGGCTTCCTACCAGGGGACGAAGGAAGATGAATGGCGTGACGAGCAGCCGGGCAAAATCATGCACGAGATCCGCTACGGCGAGCTGGCGGGAACGAACCAAGTACCGTTTACGCCGTATTACGGCACGATCGACGCCACGCCCCTGTTTCTGCTGCTTGCGGCGGAATACTTCCACTGGACCGAAGATACGCCGCTCATCGAAGAGCTAATGCCGCATATCGAGGCGGCGCTGGAATGGGTGGACTCCTATGGGGACGAGGACGGCGACGGCTTCGTCGAATACGTCCAGAAATCGTCCAAAGGCATAGCGAATCAAGGCTGGAAAGACTCGGCGGATTCCGTGGTCCATGCCGACGGGGAGTATGCGAAGGCTCCGATTGCGCTGGTGGAGGTACAGGGGTATGTGTACCAGGCAAAGACGCGTCTGGCTCCTTTGTTCCGCGCGCTTGGCCGGGAGGCCGGGGCGGAGCGGTTGGAAGCGCAGGCCGCTGAGCTTAAAGAGCGCTTCGAGCGCGATTTCTGGATGGACGACGAGCAGTTCTACGCGATTGCGCTGGACGGAGCGAAGAGCCGGGTGCACTCCGTGACTTCCAATGCCGGTCACATCCTGATGAGCGGCATAGCTTCGGAAGCAAGAGCGGCAGCGGTTGCGAAGCGGCTTGTGGCGGCCGACATGTTCAGCGGCTACGGCATCCGCACGATGAGCACGGGGGCGGCGGGCTACAACCCGATGAGCTATCATGACGGCAGCGTCTGGCCGCACGATAACTCCCTCTGCCTGCTCGGCATGAGCCGAAGCGGCTATCGGGAGGAAGCGCTCACCGTCATGCAGGGGCTGCTGAAAGCCTCGCAGGCTTTCGAGTACGCCCGCCTGCCGGAGCTGTTCTGCGGCTATGACGATTCGCTCGGATACCCGGTGAAGTATCCGGTCGCCTGTTCGCCGCAGGCCTGGGCAGCGGGCACCTCGCTGACGTTCGTGCAGGCGATGCTCGGTATCGTGCCGGATGCGCTGAAACGGCGCGTGACGCTGAAACCGGCGCTTCTGCCGGACATGAGCGAGCTGGAGGTGGACCGGCTGCGAATCGGCGGCGGTCGCCTGCACCTGCTGCTGAAGCGGGATGCGAGAACAGGCCGCGTGGATGTGAGCGTGCTGGGCAACGATACGGGCTACGAGCTGGAAATCTTGTGAAACGAATAGGACCGGCAACTGCCGAAGGGAATGTCCTGCACGACAGAGCGGCTTCAGCGGCACGAAGAAGCGCTGTAACGAAACCTTTTGCGGGCAGCTCCCTTCGATTGAATAAATCCGAATGAATATATGCCTACAGATATTTTTAGGGAGGTTTATTGTTTATGATGAAAAAATCTTTCGCAACCTTAACGTCCGTGCTCCTCGGCTCCGTCGTCGTGCTTTCCGCCTGCGGCAGCGGCGATTCTTCCACGGGAACGCCCGCTCCGGGCGGAACGCCGTCCGGCGGCGCTTCCGGCGAGAAAGTAACCGTTACCTTGGCCGGCTGGACGTCCAGCGCGGACGAGAAAGAGCTTTTGCAGCAGACTCTAAATGAGTTCGAAAAGAAAAATCCGAACATCAAAGTCAACTACGAGGTTATCGCGGACCAGTATATGGACGTCATGAAAACCCGGCTGATCGGCGGAAACGGACCGGACGTGTTCTATCTGGACGCTTTCGAAGCGCCCGGCCTGATCCAGACCGGTGTCGTCGAACCGCTGGACGGCTACGTAACGGCCGATTTCGATACGGCCGACTTCGAGCAGCCGCTTCTCGCGGCTTTCCAGAACGGCGGCAAAACGTACGGCTTCCCGAAGGATTTCTCGACGCTGGCGATGTTTTACAACAAAAAAGATTTTAAAGAAGCGGGCATAGTGAACCCGCCGAAGACGTGGGAAGAGCTTCAGGACGCCGCCAAAAAGCTGACCAAAACCGAAAACGGCAAAGTGGTCCGTTACGGTTTCGGAGCCGCTCCGGAAATCGCCCGCCAAATGTACATGATGAAAGCGTTCGGCGGCCAAGTCTCGGACGACAAAGGCAGCGCAACGTTCGCTTCCCCCGAAGCGCTCAAAGGTCTCCAGCTCGTAACCGATATGCACAATGTCGACAAAACGTCCGGCGAGCCGAAGGAAGTCGGCGCAGGCTGGACCGGCGAAATGTTCGGCCAGGGCAAAGCGTCTATCGTATTCGAAGGCAACTGGGCGATTCCGTTCCTGCAAACCAACTACAAGGACCTTGAATACGGCACGGCAGAGCTTCCGACGGTAAACGGCAAAAAAGGCACGATGGCGTTCCCGGTTGCTTACGTGATGAACAAGGATTCCAAGCAGAAGGACGCTTCCTGGAAGCTGCTCTCCTACCTGACGGGAAAAGAAGGCATGAAAACCTGGACCAGCAAAGGATTTGCGCTTCCGACGCGCAAGTCTGTCGCGGCCGAGCTCGGCTACGACAAGGACCCGCTCCGCGCGGCTATCGTGGCGGGCGCCTCTTACGCTACGCCTTGGGTGGATAAAGCGACCCTGCCGACGATCATGAACAACTTTAACAACCAGTTCATCGAAGCGTATTCGGGCAAGGCGAAGCTGGAGGACGCGATGAAGAAAGCCCAGGATACGGCCAACAAGGAAATCTCGGCCGCCAAGTAAAGCAAGAAGGGAAGAGAGGAGGAGCGGTGATGCTCCTCCTTGCCGCCCTTTAACTTTTCCGCGAAAGGAAGGTAAGGCTCATGACCGTTCACGCGGCCTGGAAACGGAAACTCCGCAACACGGTGACCGGTTATCTGTTTCTGCTTCCCACTCTGCTCGTGCTGGGAACCTTTTTATTTTTGCCGGTCTTTTATTCGATGTATTTATCTGTCCACAAAGTCAGCCTGCTCGGCCAGGTCAGCTACAAGTGGGTGGGGCTCGATAATTTCACGCGTATGGCTCACGACGAGCGGGCCTGGATCGCTTTGAAAAATACGGCTTCGTTCGTGCTTTTCGTCGTGCCGGTCCAGACGGCTTTCGCGATCCTGCTTGCCGTTGTGCTGAACGCCAAACTCAAGTTTAAGAACTTCTTCCGGGTCGTATTTTTCGTGCCGACCGTTACATCCTCAGCGGTTCTGACGCTGATTTTCATGTGGATTTTCAATACGAACGGCCTGCTGAACAAAATCCTGGAGGCTGTCGGCCTGCACGGCTACAACTGGTTGGGGGACCCCGCCGTAGCGCTTAAAGCGATCATGATGATGAACATCTGGTCCACGGCCCCGTTCTTTATGGTCGTGTTCCTGGCGGCGCTTCAGGACATTCCCGACGCGCTGTATGAATCCGCGATGCTTGACGGCGCGGGCAAATGGCGCCAGTTCTGGTCCATTACGCTGCCGCTGCTGAAACCGGCGACCTTTTTTACCGTGGTGATGGGCATTATCGGGACGTTCCAGCTTTTCGACCAGTCGTACATTTTCTCGGCCGGTTCGGGAGGCCCGAATAACTCCACGCTGACGGTTGCGCTTCTCATTTACCAGTACGCGTTCAAAAATCTGGACTTCGGCTACGCCTCCGCGCTTGCGGTCGTCCTGGCGGCCGTCATCCTGATCGTTACGCTGATCCAGCGCAGGCTGTTCACCGAAGACAAAAACTAGGGAGGCGTACTCATGACGACTTCATCATCCAAATTCGTGAAGGTGCTGCTGTACGCCATCTTGTTCGTCTACGCGTGCATTACGCTCATTCCGTTTCTATGGGCGCTCTCTTCGTCCTTCAAGACACTGGGCGAGATCGTGTCGGGCAGCATTAACTTCATACCGAAAAATTTTACCCTGCAAAATTATTACGACATCTTCGTCAAAGAGCCTTTGTTCGGCCGGTGGATGTTAAACAGTGCGCTCGTCGCCGTCATTGCCACGGTCTGCAACATCCTGTTCAATTCCATGGCCGGCTACTCGCTGGCGCGGATCGATTTCTTCGGGAACAAGCTGATGTTCGTGCTCATTCTGGCCGTCCAGATGATTCCGGCGCAGCTGACGATCGTCCCGGCGTATCTGATCATGAAGAACCTGAACCTGCTCAACACCTATTCGTCGCTCACGCTGCCGATGATGGCGAACGCCACGTTCATCTTCATGATGCGCCAGTTCTTCGTCAGCTTTCCGAAGGAACTGGAAGAGGCGGCGCAGCTCGACGGTCTCAGCCGGTTCGGCATCTTCTTCCGGATCGCGCTTCCGCTGGCCCTTCCGGCCCTGGCCGCCCAGACGATCTTCGTCTTCATGGGCGCCTGGAACGAATTCTTGAAGCCGCTCATGTTCATCTCGGATGCGAAGATGTTCACGTTGACGCTGGGTCTGAACACGTTCAAGGGCCAATACATCAGCAACTGGAACTACATCATGGCCGCCTCTATGGTTTTCACGCTTCCGGCCCTGCTGATTTACGCGGTGTTCAACCGCTTTTTCATCAAAGGCGTCACGTTTACCGGCGGCAAATAACTTTCTTTAAAAGCCTCAGGGACCGAATTTCGATTCGGACCCCGGGGCTTTTTTTTGCGCAAAAACGAAAAAAATTTCCTGAATCCTGTAACGAACGGACGCTGTCTGGTACAAATAAGAAGAACGACAAAAGCACGCCCATCGGATGAGGCTTCGGATAAGGGAGGGCGCATGGGGCTTGAAGAGCTTTATCGAGAGATTCAACCGCAAATGTACGCATTTTTCTATGTGAAAACGCAAAGCAGAGAGGCGGCCGAAGACCTGACCCAGGAGGTTTTCTACGAAGCGGTCAAAGGGCACGGCTCCTTCCGGGGAGATTCGACGGTCCGGACCTGGTTGTTCGGAATCGCGAAGTATAAGCTGGGCAAATATTACCGGTCCAAAAAATACGGGCAGGAACTGGCGGCGAAGCTTGCGGCGGAAAGCCGCGAATCCGTCACGCCGGAGAAGCAGGTGCTGGACCGCGAGGACCGCGATATTTTGCTGGAACGGATTTTCCGGCTGGATGAGGTTTCCCAGGAAATCGTCACGCTGCGCATGTATGCCGAGTTGTCTTTCCGGGAGATCGGACACATTATCGGCGCTACGGAAAACAGCGTCCGGGTCAGATTCCACCGGATCAAGCTCCAACTGCACAAAGAGCTGGAGGGATATTATGAACGATAAACATACGGTACGGCACATTATCGAGGATTTGCTGCCGCTTTACGAGGAAGGCCTGCTGAGCGAAGAGACGGCCAGGTGGCTGGAAGCGCAGACCGCGGACGACGCCGATTACGAGAAGCTCGTCCGCTTGTCGGGACAGAGCCTGCCCAAGCCGGAGCTGCCGGAGCCGACCGAAGACTATGCGAAGATGATGGCGAAGATCAACCGGAAGCTGTCTCTTTATCAACTGCTGTTTATGGCGATTTCGTTTGTGCTGGCCATCCGCACGTCGCTGCTTAACGAAAGCTTCGAGTTTGTTTTGTGGTATGCCGTGCTCGGCTTCGTCACGTATTTGTTTTATAAGCAGATGAAGATTGTGTTTTTCCTCTCGTTTGCGCCTGTTTTTTTATGGTCTATAGGAGACAGCATTTATGAGATCGTAAACGGTTCGGGGGACGGGGGAATGGGCGTGATCGTCTTTTCGCCTGTATTGGCAGCCGTTGTGATGGCCTCCATTCATTGTTTGTTTGCCTTTATCGGAAGTTTGATGGGGCTGTTGGCATTAAAGATCAGAAAGATAGGGGAAGAGTCCGAATGAAGACACGTAAGAAGAAAAAGGGCATGTATATCGCCCTGCTGGTGCTGCTTGGTCTGCTTGGTCTGCTTGTCGGTTCGCTGTATAACTCGCTGAACGGGAATCCGCTCAGCAAATGGCTGGCTCAGCGCGAGTTGCAGCAGTTTATGGTGGAGCATTATCCGGAGAAGCGTCTGAGGATTGAGAAAGAGTTTTATAACTTTAAATTCAAGCATTATGAATTTCGGGTGAAGGAAATCAGAGCGGAAGCGGACAAAGGGGAGCCGCCGGAATACGAATTTTCCGTAGGAGGCTGGATTCCCCGGGTGAAGGTGGACGGCATCCGGTCCGCCAATCTCGATATGGTTTTGATGGAGCGGCTGAGCGGGGAAGCGGAGGCGGAGCTTCAGGCCGCTTTTGCGCGGCGGGTTCCTGCTGTCCGCGAGGTCACTGTCCAGCTTGAGGTCGTCAAAGGACAACTGGCGGAGAATACCGCCTGGACTCCGTCCCTGAAGCTGGATGAACCTTTGTACATCCACGTGGTGACGGATGCGGCGGGCGCTTCCAAGCAGCAGATCGCCGAAGCGGCGGGTGAGATCGCGGCCGTTCTGGATGCCGGAGGGTACGATTACGGGCGCGTCACGATTAACGCGAACCTGATGGATGACAAGGGGGAGAAACACAAGAACAGCTATGTAAAATATGTGGCGCGCTTCGATAAAGGCGGCGAAAAGGTGAGCGCGAAGGACGTGGAGGAAGTGACGAAATAGCGGACCCGGACTTGCTTAGGCAATTGCACAACCGGCTGTACTGCTGGTTCCGCTGTCGTGTTTGGCGCTGAAATCCCCGAAAAAGCAAGAACGGTCAAAACTCGTCCTGTCTCCCTTGGTATACTGAGTTCACCCGATACGATCCGGTTACAGTTTAAGGGGGAATGAAGTATGTTAAGTGCAGCGATAGGAACAGTAGGAGCTTTTTTTGTGAGTTTGGTACGCGGGGAAATGCCCGCCGGTACTTTGATTTGGATAGGAACGGCTGTTGTATTGGTTATGCTGGGCGAGTTAGTGGAAGCCTGGAAAAAAGGGAGTTTGCGGGAGGAAGGGCCGCATCCGCTTATGCAAACGGCAAAGGCGGCAGGGATCGCTCTTTTGTCGGTAGCGGTCGTGCTGGGCAAGTTCCTATTCGTCGGGACTATTCTAGCCAAATCGTTTCCGGTGCTGGGCTTGCCCGAATCCAAAGAAGCTCTCGTCTGGTACGGTTCCGTATCGATCGGAATCACGGTGCTTCTTAGTCCTTTGATCAGGAGGGCGGTGTACGGAGAGGAAGCCGCTCAGCGGATAGGCTGCGCACTGTTGTACGCCCTGCTAACGGCGGCCGGTACGGCCTGCTTGAGCGCGGTGTTTCATGCTCCGGTTCAATTGCCTCTCCACGGGCATGCGGTGATCGGGCTGCTTATGACGCTTGCGATGTACTTCCTCCTGCTGCTGGAGCGGGAAATGAAGCAGGAAGACGGGGAGCAGGAGGAACTGGGCAAGGAACAAGAGCGCAGCGGACGCGGTTCGGGAATCTCTATCCATAAAAGCTCTGTGTAAAGAGGCTGGCGAAGGAGCTTGGACACGCAGTGTTGAGCTTCCGATCCGGCAAGGTAAGGTAAAGAAAGCCAATCTGTTAGCCGTCTTAATGAAGCAAGAAAAAAGGCCAGAACCGCGGGCATAAGCTCCCCCGGTTCTGGCCTTTTTGTCGGTTAAGATGAAGTTGAAGATTCACCAGCCTCTGCGGTAAATGACTTTACCGTCAGCGTCTATGCCTTGAACCTCTTTGATCACGACTGTGCTGTTCAGGCTATTTCCCAGGCTTATTATTCAATTGTTAATTAGTTACATGAATATAAAATGTCCAATAATGATTTCCATTTGCATCGTAAGCGTCAACTCTTGCGTCTCCAACTGCCAAACCTGTAGTCCAGCCAGTTGGAGAAACTGAAACATAATTTGAGCCATAAACAATTGAAAATGAAGAACCGCCAAGAAGTTTTGAATGTCCCTTTTTTAAGTTTGAATAGTCTACTCCGACGAGGGGATTAACCTCATCTTGGGAGGTGATACTGTTGAGCTTTTGATTCTCAGAAGCTAATGCGCCTGTAGTTAACATGGTTAGAGATAATCCTATTGCTAACAAAGACGTTGAAACCTTTTTAATGATGTTTTTCAAACTGTCCATCTCCTTTTATCTTTAAGTATGGTCCTGGAAATTAATGTATGCCGTTAGAGGCAGTAACATAACTGCTTCTCTACAGTTGAACAGGAAATGATCAATAAAAGGAGGGATAAGATGCCCCATTTCATTAATTTCATTTCGGTTCTCGCTTTTCCGTAAATAGTGATACCTAATTTTACGAAATTAACCATTAAAATGGTAAAAGAAAAACCGATACTGCAAGCAGTACCGGCTATATCCTCGAACCTATATGATTTTTCAATCGTTCTGCTTATTTCATCCCCGAAATCGAATAATTGTCGATGATGTACTTCTGGAAGATCGCGAAGATGATCAGAATCGGTACGACCATGAAGGCCGAACCGGCCATCTGCAAGGCGAAGTTGCTGTCATACTGGCCTTTCAGCAGCGACAAGCCGACGGACAGCGTGTACAGCTTCTCATCGTTGGCGATAATGAGCGGCCAGAGGAAGCTGTTCCAGCCCGCGATGAAGGTTAGGATCGCCTGCACCGACAGGATCGGCTTGGAGATCGGCAGCACGATCTGAGCGAAGGTGCGCAGCTCGCTGGCGCCGTCGAGCCGGGTCGCTTCCAGCAGTTCGTCCGGAATCGTGGACATGAACTGGCGGAACAGGAAGACGCCGAACGCTCCGACGAGGCCGGGCAGCACGACGCCGACCAGCGTGTTCGTCAGCTCGATGGAGTTCAGGATCAGATACACGGGAATCATCGTGACCTGTCCGGGGATCATCATCGTGGCGAGCACGAGGTAGAAAAGACCCTCGCGTCCCTTGAAGCGGTATTTGGCGAAGCCGAAGCCCGCCATCGCGTTCAGGAACAGGCCGACGAAAGAGAACAGCACGACGATCAGAGTGTTTTTCAGGTAGACGCCGAAATTCATCCGTTCGAACAGGTTTTTGAAATTTTCCATCGTAAACGTCTCGGGAAACAGGGTGGGCGGGATACGCAGCACTTCACTTTCCGGTTTGAACGCCGACAGAATCATCCAAACGAACGGAATGAGGAAGACGATGCCGCCCAAGGCGAGCAGGACAAACACGAGTCCTTGGAAAAAGGGGCTCGATCCCGATGTCCCTGCGCCAGCCGGACGTAATTTTGCAGCTTTTGCAGCCATAAGCTTTTCCTCCGTTCTTTTTACATGTCCGTATCTTTATTCTGAAACCGGAATTGAATGAGCGTAATAATGATGATGGCGACGAACAGGATAAACGAACCCGCCGCGGCGTAACCGAAGTTGCTCAGCTTGAAGCCGTTGTTGTAAATGAACAGGGCCACGGACGTAGTGCCGTCCAGCGGTCCGCCTTGCGTCATGACGAACGGCTCTTCGAAGAATTGCAGCCAGCCGATCATAGTCGTGATGGACACGAAGAAAATGGCGAAACGCAGCATGGGAACCGTAATATGGATCATTTGCTTCCATGTGCTGGCTCCGTCGAGCTGTGCGGCTTCGTAATACGTTTTCGGAATGCCCTGGAGAGCGGCGACGAAAATAATCATGTTCAGACCCACGGCCCGCCACAAGGCGAGGAGGATCAGGGAGATTTTCGCGATCAGGGGATCGGTCAGCCACGGAACCTTATCGAAACCGGCCGATTCCAGCACGTAGTTGAACAGACCGAACGCCGGGTTGTACAAATAGCTCCAGACGACAGCTACCGCGACTACGTTGGTAACGGAAGGGAGGTAGTAAATGACCCGGAATGCTTTGAAAACGCGGGAGGCTCCGTAATTAATCAGCAGCGCGATGCCGAGCGAAAGAATAACGACGCACGGAACCCCGATGATCACGTAAAAAAGCGTGTTGGTAATCGATTTAATAAAAATCGGGTCCTGCAGGACGCTGATATAGTTTTTGAAGCCGATGAAATTAATGTTGGAATAATCGGCAAGACCTGCGAGATCCATATCGGTGAAACTGATAACGAGCGCAATAAAGATCGGCAGCAGCGAGAAAACCGTAAGCAGGATCAGAGTCGGCGCAATAAAAAAGTACGGTGCTTTGCTGTTGCTGAAGCCCTTCATCTCATGTCCCTTCTTTCACTGTCGTCCAGCCCGGTATAAAGGATGGACCGTTAATAGCCGGACCGGCCCCTGCGGGCCGGTCAGCTTGGGGTTATTCCCCGTCCGTGCGGTTACTTGTTCAAAATTTGCTGAGCCTGCTTGTTGAAAGCATCCAACTCCGGTTTGACTTCCGCCTGACCGCGGTAGATGCGTTCGAAGCTTTTCAGGTAAGCCTGGGCGATTTCTTCCCAAGGTTTGATCATCGGCATCGGCTCGGAAGCCTTCATCTGCTCGCCGATCACTTTATAGTTCGGATCTTCCTTCAGAACAGGGTCTTCCCAGGCTTTCTTGGCGGCAGGCATCGACTGTGTCATTTCGAGCCATTTCAGCTGGGTTTCCGGCTTGCTCATATAGGCCAGGAATTTCATCGCTTCTTCTTTATGCTCCGTATGCTGGAAAACCGACAAGTTGGAGCCGCCCAGCGCGGAAATGTTGTTTTCTTTCTTCGGAAGGACGGCCGTAGCCCATTTGCCTTTCAGCTCGGGAGCCTTGTCGTTGATGAGCTTAACCATCCACGGGCCGCTGATGAACATCGGCACGATGCCGTCTCCGCTCAAGCCCTGCACAGCGTCGATACCGAGATCCTTCGGCGCCGAGCCGTTCTTGAAGAAGCTGTTGAGATAATCCACGGCTTCAACGAACTGCGGCTGATCGAACAAAGGCTGTTTGCCGTCCAGCAGCTTGGAACCGTTTTGACGGGCGAACATGAAGGTCAGGGACTGCTCCTTCGGATCGAGCGAGATGCCGTATTTGCCGCTGCCGCGTTTGGTCAGCTTTTGGGCGGCGTCCTGAAGCTCTTCCCACGTTTTCGGCGCCTCGTTATAGCCCGCCTCTTTAAGAAGGTCCGTGCGGTAGTAGAGAACGCGGGTGTCGATGTACCACGGTACGCCTACCGTTTTATCTTCATATTTGGTCGTTTGGATCGAACCCGGATAGAAGTTGTCTTCTTTGATTTCGGGATATTTGTCCGTCATCGGTTTAAGGTCCATCAAAGCGCCCGCCGCCGCGAATTCCGGAATCCAGGTCGTTCCCATTTGCAGAACGTCCGGACCCTTCTTGGAAGCGACCGCCGTCAGCAGCTTGTCGTGAGCCGAGGCCCAAGGCAGCGCCTGCACATTGATTTTGATGTTCGGATTATCCTTCTCGAACTGCTCCGCGATTTTCGGAAGGGATTTGGCTTCTTCGCCCATTCCCCATACATTCAGTGTCACCTTACCTCCGGACTCTCCGCTGCCTTTATCGCTGCCGCCTGCGTTGCTTCCTCCGCAACCCGATAGAACGCTTGTCAAAAGAACCGTAGTCGCAATGCCTGCCGCCCAATTTTTCCGTTTCATACTGTCTGCCTCCCGTAGGAATCCTTATTATGGTGATAGTTTACCCTTAATCGTAAAGGTTAAATGTGAACAGAAAAACAATCGAAACGTTTCGAAATCATTATAAAACATCCTGGAACCGTATTCAAGTTCTATTTTGGAGAAGTGTAAACCGCTTACAAAACTCTTTTTTCTTGACAAATTCCGTTTGACTTCATTCAAAAGGGAGGGTTATAATTCAAATCAAAGAAAATCGAAACGTTTCACTTAACGTTCTATGTAATCATTTTGCGAAGTGCTTCGGTGCTCGTATCCATTAAAACTTCTATAACTAAAGCAAGAAAAAAATCTGCGCGAGGAGGCGGCGAAATGACGGAACAACAGCTGCTGGCTAGGATAAAGGAAATGACGCTGGAGGAAAAAATCGCTCAGCTGCTGCAGCTGGCGGGTCCTTTTTTTGAAGGGGCGGACGGGCAGATTACCGGTCCCATGGCTTCCATGGGCATTACCGGCGAGATGACGGCCCACGCGGGTTCCGTTCTGGGCGTAGCCGGTGCCGGGCAGGTCAAGGCCGTCCAGGAAGCTCACCTGCGCGGCAGACCGGAAGCGATTCCGCTGTTGTTTATGGCGGACGTCGTGCACGGATACCGGACGATCTTCCCGGTACCGCTGGCCACCGGCTGCTCCTGGGATATGGAGCTGGCCGAGAAAAGCGCGGAAATCGCGGCGAGAGAAGCCGCCGTATCCGGCGTGCACGTGACCTTCGCCCCGATGGTCGACCTGGTGCGCGATCCCCGCTGGGGACGCGTAATGGAGTCGACGGGCGAAGACCCGTACCTGAACGGGGAATACGCGCGGGCTTTCGTGCGCGGATTCCAGGGCGCGGACCTGACCGGCGACAAGGAGCGGGTGGCGGCCTGCGTCAAGCATTTCGCCGCCTACGGCGCGGGGGAAGGGGGCCGCGATTACAATACGGTAGACATGTCGGAGCGCCAGCTCCGGGAGCAGTACCTGCCGGCTTACAAGGCCGCTCTGGAGGAAGGCTGCGAGATGGTTATGACGTCCTTTAACACGGTGGACGGCATTCCGGCCAGCGGCAACAAACGCCTCATGCGCGACCTGCTGCGCGGGGAATGGAACTTCGACGGCGTCCTGATCTCCGACTGGGGAGCCGTCAAGGAGCTGATTCCGCACGGAACCGCCGCGGATGAAGCCGAAGCCGCCCTCCGGGCGATCGAGGCGGGCGTCGACATCGAGATGATGACCGCGTGCTACGTGCATCATCTCCCGGCGCTTGTTGCCTCCGGCGAAGTCGATGAAGCGCTCATCGACGAAGGCGTGCTCCGCATCCTGCGGCTCAAACAGAAACTCGGCTTGTTTGACGCCCCGTACCGCGGCGCCGATGAAGAGCGCGAGCGGGAAGTGGTGCTCTGCGCGGAACACCGCAGCGTGGCAAGGGAACTGGCGCAGAAGTCGTGCGTTCTGCTCAAGAACGAAGGCGTCCTGCCGCTGAAGCCGGAACACAGCATCGCCCTGATCGGCCCGTTCGCCAAGAGCGGCGACATTCTCGGGCCGTGGTCGTGGCTCGGCTCGCAGGACGAAGCGGTGCCGCTGTACGACGGCCTGGCCGCGCACACCGATCCGTCCCGGATCACGGTTGCGGAAGGCTGCGGCATCGAGAGTGGCACGCCGGAGCAAACCGCGGCCGCGCTGGAAGCGGCGCGCGGCGCCGATGTGATCGTGCTGGCGCTGGGCGAGCACTCCGGCATGAGCGGCGAGGCTTGCAGCCGCGGAGACATCCGGCTGCCGGAAGCGCAGCTGAGGCTTGTCGCCGAGCTGCGGACGCTCGGCAAGCCGATGGCGGCCGTGCTGTTCAACGGCCGTCCGCTCGACCTGCACGGCCTGATCGATCAGACGGACGCCGTGCTGGAGGCTTGGTTCCCGGGCACCGAAGGCGGCGCGGCGATCGCCGATCTGCTCTTCGGCCGGGCGAACCCGTCCGGACGGCTGTCCATGAGCTTCCCGCACAGCGTAGGGCAGGTGCCGGTCTATTACAATCACTTTAATACGGGACGCCCCAAAGATGCGCAGGACGCCCAGGAACATTACGTTTCCAAATATCTGGATATTCCCAACGAGCCTTTGCTTCCGTTCGGGTTCGGTTTAAGCTACACGACCTTCGCCTACGACACTCCGACCCTTGACTCTGCAAGGATGACGGCGGAACAGCCGCTGACGGTACGAGTCAATGTGACTAATACGGGAGAGACCGCAGGAGAAGAAGTCGTCCAGCTGTATATACGTGACATGGCAGGTGAGGTCGTCCGTCCGGTCAAGGAATTGAAAGCGTTCCGGAAACTGTTCCTGAAGCCGGGTGAAACGGCCGAGGTACGGTTCGACTTAACCGAAGAACAGCTCCGTTACCATCATTCCGACTTGAGTTTTGCAAGCGATCCGGGAGAATTTGCCGTCTTCGTCGGCCCGAACAGCCGTGATACCGCAGAGCTCCGGTTCCGACTAACGAAGTAAAGAAAGCGAGTGAACATCACCATGACCCAGTTGAAGGATCGGTCGTTACAACTGAAATCGGGCAGCCTGCAATTCTCCTTCCTGAACAGCGGGGATATCGCGGAGATTGTATCCGGTTCTACCCTGATCAACCAATGGATCGGTAATCCGCTGGACGGTTCCATGAACAACCTGTATCTGCGTCTGCACCGTGAAGAAGGCATTCAGGCGTATCCTCTGCTCGGAGTCCGCTCGGCCAGCCACATGAGCCGGAAGGAGTCCGGCATCGCTTGGAACGGAGAAATTGAGGGCATTTCTTATGAAATAACGTTTACGCTGACTCCGCAAAATATCTGGTTTTGGGACGTAAAGGTGACGGGAGGAGCCGGGGATACCCCGGTTGATGTCCTGTACGGCCAAGATCTCGGTCTAGCGGACAAAGGAGCGGTGCGGAGCAACGAAGCGTACATGTCCCAATATATCGACCACAGCGTTTTCCAAGACGAAAAGCGCGGGTATGCCGTCTGTTCCAGACAGAACCAGCCGCAGGGCGGGGCTTTTCCGTATGTGCAGCAGGGTTCGCTGACGGGAGCGGATGGATACTCCACCGACGGCTTCCAATTTTACGGGCTTTCCTATAAAGAAACGGATAAGCCCGAGGCGTTAGCCCGTCCTCATCTCGCCAATGAGATTTACCAGTACGAGTTCGCTTATACGGCGCTGCAATCCGGTCGTGTCGTTCCGGGTGAGGAGCCGGTCCGGTTCGTTTTTTACGGACTGTTCAAAGAGAATCACCCCGAAGCCGTTACCGCTCTCGAGTTCGGAGAGGAAGTTTCCGCAGCCTGGGAGCAGGCCGAGGCTTTGAACGCGGTTGCCGACGGCAACGGCGACAGCGGCAGCGGCACCGACACCGACATCGTAAGCGGCTCCGGCGCTCTGGAACCGGCGCGTTTGTCGGATGACATCGGAGCGCCGCTTACCGGTTTGACGATGACTGCGGAAGAAGTGGCCGGATATTTTCCCGACCGCCGTCTGGAAGAAACGCTGGAAGGCGAGCTGCTTTCTTTTTTCACAGAGACAAATGAGCATGTCGTGCTGAAAGCCAAGGAGCTCCGCGTCGAGCGTCCGCACGGGCATATTCTGATGAGCGGGGATAACGCCCGTCTCCGGGAATCCGTTCTGACATCGACCGCTTATATGTACGGCTTGTTCAACTCCCAGCTGACAGTGGGCAATACATCGTTTAACAAAATGCTGACGAACGCCCGCAGCGCTCTCAACGTCTCCAAAACGTCGGGACAGCGCATTTATATCGAAACCGGCGGGGAATACCGTCTGCTGACGATGCCGTCCCTGTTCGAGATCGGGTTCAACTATACCCGCTGGTATTATAAACTGGCCGATGACACGGTCATCGTAACCGTCTTTACGGCGGCGGACGCGCCGGAGATTCGTCTCCAGCTTCGTTCCGTCCAGGGCAAAACCTACCGTTATCTGGTCACTCATCAGGTTTCGATGAACAACAACGAATATGAAGTTCCGTTTCATCTGTCGGTACAAGAAGACGGTCAAACGATCCTATTTACGGCGGACGAGGCCTCGGACAGTGCACAGGTTTGGCCGGATCTTACCTACCGGATGCAGGTCGCGGGCGCTCCGCTGCGCTTGACCGACGAAACGCGTCTTGCTCCGAAAGCTGAGCCGGGCTCCGCTTCCTTGGCTGTGCTGGAACTGGGGGAAAGCGCCTCCTGGAGCATGGCCGTTCAAGGTCTTCTGCGAGGGGAAGAGATGCCTTTTGCGGACAGGGAAGCGGATCTGGAAGCGGAACGTTACCGTGCGTTCCTAGGTACTGTCATGAACGGCTTCCACCTGTACCGGGCCAATGGGGAAAAAGATGCGGAGCTGGCGAAAATGAACGTGCTGGCCTGGTGGTACACCCACAACATGCTCGTTCATTACTCCGTTCCGCACGGCCTGGAACAGTACGGCGGAGCCGCCTGGGGAACGCGCGACGTATGCCAAGGCCCGTCCGAATACTTCCTGGCGACGGGGAAATACGGCGAGGTCCGGGACATTCTCCGGACCGTGTTTTCCCATCAGTTCGAAGACGACGGCAGTTGGCCGCAGTGGTTCATGTTCGACCGGTATTCCCGCATTCAGCAGGAAGAAAGCCACGGGGACGTCATTGTCTGGCCGCTTAAGGTGCTCGCCGATTATTTGAGCGCCACCGGGGATTTCTCTGTCCTGGACGAGCAGCTTCCGTATACGCGGCGCCACGGAGGGAACTTTACGGAAAAGACCGCTTCCCTGCTGGAGCATGCCGTCAAGGAAATCGGCTACATCCGCAGCCATTTCCTGCACGACACCCATCTGTCCTCCTACGGGGACGGAGACTGGGACGACACCCTTCAGCCGGCTAACGCCCAGCTGAAGCAGTTTATGGTCAGCTCCTGGACCGTGTCGCTGACCTACCAGGTCTTCCGCCAGCTCTCTGCCGTGCTGGCGGACAGCCGCGGCGCGCTGGCGGCGGAGCTGCGCGGCATGGCGGACGGCATCCAGGCCGATTACATGCGCTATATGCTGCCGTCCGAAGCGTCCGTGATCCCCGGCTTCTTGTACATGGAGGAGCCCGGCAAAGCCGAGAAGATGCTCCATCCGGAGGATACGAAGACGGGGATCACCTACCGGCTGCTGCCGATGACGCGCAGCATGATCAGCGAGCTGCTGACGCCGGAGCAGGCGGAAGCCCATTACCGCCTCATCAAGGCGGAAATGTACTGTCCGGACGGCGTCCGGCTCATGAACCGGCCCGCGAATTACGCGGGGGGCATCAGCACGAACTTCAAGCGCGCGGAGCAGGCCGCGAACTTCGGCCGCGAAGTCGGCCTCCAGTACGTGCACGCCCATATCCGCTTCGTCGAAGCGATGGCGAAGCTGGGCAAGACCGGCGAAGTATGGCGCGGGCTCCAGATGATCAACCCCGTCCGTCTGCAGGACGTGGTGCCGAATGCGGAGCTCCGCCAGAGCAACGCGTACTTCAGCAGCTCCGACGGGAAATTCAACACCCGCTACGAGGCGCAGGAGCGCTTTAACGAGCTGCGCGACGGCAGCGTGCCGGTCAAAGGCGGCTGGAGAATCTACTCCAGCGGTCCGGGAATTTACATGAACCAGCTCATCTCGAATGGTCTCGGCATCCGGATGGACACCGGAAGTCTCATCGTGGACCCCGTGCTGGGCGAGGAGCTGGACGGTCTCTGCTTCCGGTTCCGCATTCTGGACCGGCCTGTTACCTTCGTGTACCACCTGAGCGACCGTGAAGTTTCCCGCGTCACGATAAACGGACGGGAAGCGGCTGCCCAGCGGCTGCCCAACCGTTACCGGACGGGGGGACTCCGTCTGAGCGGCGAGCAGCTGAAAAGCCTGACCGAGGAAGGGCCGAACGTGATCGAAATTTACAGCTAAAGGCGAAGCGAAAGGCGATCTTCACGGATCGCCCTTTTGTATCTCTTTTACCGGTTCATTTAATGGTATAGTAAATAAATAGAAGCGTGAGTACGGAGTGTGAGAAGGTTAAACGAAACCGGAGAAAACAGCGAATGCAACAAGGTTAGGAGCGAGAATAGTGGTAAGCATTAAAGATATCGCAAAAAAAGCCGGCGTATCCATTTCGACGGTATCTTACGCGCTGAACGGCAGCCCCAAGGTAACCGACGAGACGTGCGCCCGGATTTTGGCGATCGCCAAGGAACTGAACTATACTCCGAATGCGGCAGCCCGTACGCTAAAAAAGCGGGAAAGTAAAATCATCGGCGTCTTTCTGACCGATTTCAGCGGACCTTTCTACGGACATCTTTTGCAGGGAATCAAGGAGTATTTAAACGGGCACGATTACGAGCTTATCGTCTGCAGCGGGTCCCAGTCCCACCGCTTCCTGCCGGAACGGATGATCGACGGGGCCATTATCCTGGATGCCGCTTTTACCGACGAAGAACTGCTGCAGCATGCGGACCGGGGCCATAAAATCGTCGTGCTCGACCGCGAGCTGATTCACCCGAACATCAATCAAGTGCTTCTGGACAACAAGGCGGGGGCCAATCTGGCTGCCGATTACGTCCTGGAAAAAGGGCACCGCAAGCTATATGTGGTAGCGGGGCCGCAAGATTCTTACGATTCCGACAAGCGCTTACATGCCGTCCGGCAAACCGTAGGGCGCTACAAGGATGTGGATTGCACCGAGCTGCCGGGCAGCTTCGATAAAGAGTCCGGGGAGAAAGCCGCACGGCACATCCTGGAGGCCTATAAGGAGCCGGCTGCCGTTCTTTGTCTCAACGACGAGATGGCGGTTGGCGTCTATAATACCGTGGCGGAATCGGATTACCGCATCGGCGAGCACATCCATATTATCGGCTTCGATAATATCGAGCTGTCGGCTTACGTCAGCCCGCGGCTGGCTACGATCGACTATTCCAAGCACAAGTGGGGCGCGTTGGCGGCGGAACAGCTTTTGAAGTTGATCGCCGGCGAGAAGGTCGAGCATGAACGGATCTACGTCACGCTGGTGAAGGGCGAGTCGGTGGGGGATGTGTAGGGAGGGTTAGAAGATTATTACGCTTTGTTTGTATTTGCACACAAATGGGGACTTACAGAAGAATACAATGTAAGTCCTTATTTTGTGAAATTTAATGGAATAAATTAGATACAGCTTTCGAAAAGCATACTATACTTGGAGTAATATTCATTCCAAGGAGAGTTTATATGAATAAAAAGAGCATATTTATAACTTTTTTAATGATCATCTTCGGTATCGTCTCATTTGCTGGTTCAGGATTTGCCTCAAGTGCCACGTTCTCAAAAGTTAAATCCGAAAGTATTCCTTTAAAACTGGAATTTACATTAAACAGCATAAAAGCTTTAATTGACGGTTCTATTACGGAACTGCCAGCGGCACCTGTTTTAGTTAATGATACAACCATGCTGCCTCTCCGTTTTATCGGAGAGTCTTTCGGAGCAGAAGTAAAGTGGGAAAACGATTCGAGAAAGGTTATTTTGACTACGTCCGAGAAGGCGATCCTATTACATGTGGGTGAACCTACAGCAACTGTTAATGGGATTGTAACGGAATTGGAGCAATCGCCAGTAATCGTTAATGATACGACCCTTGTGCCACTTCGTTTTATTGCTGAAAGTTTAAACCGAACGGTTATTTACGATAATGATACTAAAACAATCAGCATTACAGGGAAGGACGAGGGTGGGAAACCGCCAATTCCGGTTGATAAGCCGGAAGCTCCCATAAAGGAAAAGCTGTCACAGCCGTCTGTAGATAATTTAACCTTTATGCCTGGGAAAACGGTTATTTTTGTGCGAAACGAAGACGGAACAGGCAGCATTTTTCAGCAAGAATCTGTTTCAAGCTTTGTGGCGGATAAAACTGGGAATGTATACATGATTGATTTTAATTCGAGCCGTTCGGGCGACAGCGGCTACCGAATATCCGTGTATAACCAGAAACATGGAGACAACAGAAGATTACAAGAGGCGGTTGCTATAAATGAAAAGTTTAACCTTGAGTATACGGATAAAAGTGATCAAGTCCATAAAATAAGCTATCGGGATATTAAACCCATAAAACTTTTTTATGATGAAATCAATGATAAACTTTATATGCTTGCCAATGCCGGTACTCGTCGACAGGAGATCATTACGGTTTTTTATGAAATCTTGCCGGAAATCAAAGTGATTACCTATCATCTAGAACAAACTGATGAAGAAGGTATGAACGATTTCTTAACAACCCTAGATGGACAAACTTTCTTTTACAGTAACACGTTTATGGAGAGGGTTTACACTCAAACAAACAAAGAACGGAAAACCACGGGGTTTTTAAAAGAAGGAACAAAGCAACGGCTAACATCGGTAGTCAAAGACGGATCGATCTATTTATTAGACCGGGCTAATAAAAAAATAAGCCGTGTGCGGGAAGATGGTTATCTGGTAGAAGTGGCCCAGGTAAATTTAGAATCAATTAATAATGCGGTTGCCCGTGACGGGTATTTCTACGCAGTAGATAAAAAAGGTTTTTACCGGATAGATACCGACGGTAAAGTTGAAAACTATTTTAAACTGGGTGAATTGATTTATAATCAAGGTTTATATGAGCCCAAAAGCGGAACTTATGAAAGAATGGTACCCGGAGTGGATGGTTATGTGAATTTCCCCCAAAATAACGTTACTCATCAGGGGGAGAAATTGACAGGGCCTCTCGAATTAATCACTTACCCTGACTTCACCATCGATAATGTTGGAAATCTGATCCTTTACGATCCCTATGACCGTCTTCTTAAACGAATAAATATCTATAAGACGAACAAATAACTGAAATGTAGAAAACTATATTACCCGGTCCTTAGCAGCTGTATAAGCGGCAAGGGCCTTTTTGCGAATAAGGACCGGCATCGGCAGCTTCCCGGACGTCCGTCCCGAAAGGCTTCCTTTAGGGTTTGTCTGTCTATCCACGCGGTGATAAGATAGGGGGAGGAAGGGGAAGAGGGTTATGGCGAGACAACGGGCGTTTACTAAATCGGAGCTGCTGGATGCGACCGAGCGCTTATTGATGGAGCGCGGCTATGACGGCTTTCATCTGAAAGCCTTGTCCGAAATGCTGTCGGGCGCAAGAAGCACAATCTACGAATATTACGCCAACAAGGAAGAGATCGTCGCGGCCTGTATGCGCAGAACGATGGAGCAGACGATCGAGGCTTGCGAAGGCATCGAGCAACTCGAACCGGTAGCGGCCATAAAAAAAGTGCTGCTTATTTTTCTGGAGCTGTCGAACTTCCATACGCTGATGCTGGCGGCCCCCAAAATCGACGAAACGGCCTCGGACAAAGCGAGAAGGGATCTCGAATTTTTGAATGAAGGCCATGCGGACTTGAAAAAAAAGTTGACCGCTCTGTTCCAACAAGCCCAGGAAGCGGGCGCGCTGAGAGCGGATATTCCTCTTCCGGTGATCACGGCCGTTTTTTTTCATGCCATCGACACGCCGAATTGGCTGAATGTGCCGACCGAGGAATGGGCGGACATGCTTTTTGGCCTCTGGTGGAACGGCGGAGGGAATCCCCTGACTAAATAAACCGGGGTGACGTGTAAAGGAACCGCGGAGTTCCGGCAGGCCCCTTTTCCATAAGCTAAATTTGACGGCTATGTCGATAAAAGACGTCTGCCGCTAAAGCTGACCTTGCTGAAGTTGTCAGCCTGCGGCACATGCCGGACTATAAAAAAAGCCATCTTTCCGGCTGCCCTGAGGCAGCCGGAAGATGGCTTTTTTTTGCTGACGCCGCTGACGCCGCTGACGCCGCTGACGCCGCTGACGCC
>NZ_KE150413.1:126214-161120 GCF_000411255.1 Paenibacillus sp. HGH0039
CTGACGCCGCTGACGCCGCTGACGCCGCTGACGCCGCTGACGCCGCTACGCGAAGCTTATTCCGTTGAAGCGCCGATCCGCCTTATTCGGCAAGCGCGCTCTCATCGGCTGTCTGGCGCTGCGGAATGGATGATTTGCTCAGCACGACAGGAACTTTGACCGTGGTTTTGACGGCCGGGTTCTTGGCGGATGAGATGGTGACGGTCAGTTCGACGTTGACGACCCCGCTGTTCGGGACGAACTTCAGAACACCGCTGTTGTCGACATAAGCTTTGTTGGAGCTGTTCGTGACCTTGTACACGATTCCGTCCGTTTTAGGGAGCTGCAGAACCGGCTGGTTGATTTTGCGCGTATTGACGATTTTAGCCTTAAAATCGTCTTTCGCTTTGGCGACGCGGTCGTTCTCCAGGTTGGCTATACGCAGGGAGCTGTAAGCCGTGTAGGAAATACCGTCCACGTTGTTACCGAACTCATCGATCTTCTGAGCGATTACGGAGAGCTTGTAGGTTCCTTCCGTAAGCTGTTTCACCTTCAGGTTACCGTTCGCATCCAGCTCTCCGTCCACATAAGAACCGTCGATGCCTTCGAACGAGTAAACGCCAGGCTCGATCAGTTTGAGACGGCCGTTAGCGTCGGTCTGTGTGATTTCGTCGAGGATGCCGATTTCTTTGTCATCGAGTCCCACGGCCCAGAGGGAAATCGCGTTCACGTCCTTGGCCGTCAGGCGGAAGGAAAGGTCGGTTGTGGTCGGGGAGCCGTCACGATTATCGGGATAAATGGCATTTTCCGTTTGCTCCAGTTCCTGCAGACCGAATCCGTTTTCCGGCTTATCTTGGCCGACGTGAACGGCGAAAGGCAGGTGCAGCGAAGGCTGGCCGCTTCTTTCCAGAAGCACTTCGCCTTCATAAACGCCTTTAACCGCATTGTTCTTCGGTGTTACGGACAAATAAAATCCTTTGGAAGCGCCGGCCGCAACGGTCAGTTTACCGTTTTGCAGACCGAGCAGCTGAGCGGTCAGGTTCGTGACATCCGGCGTTTTGGTCGGAGCGTTCGGATCCGACGTTACGTTCGGATGCAGCACGACTTTGGCCGAGTACGTCACGCTTTGCTTCGATACGTTCTTCAGCTGAAGCTCCTTCTGGGCGTTCGTTCCCGGAGCCAGAAGGCCGAAGCTGACGGACGGATTGTAATTCGTCACGGCTTGAGGCTGCCAATACTTATCGAGAATGGTGATCGGCTCCACGGATTGGAGCAGCGCCTGCGTCTTCACGGCAGTGCCCACGTTCGCACGGCCTGCGCCCTGCGAGTAGACGTCGTACAGCTTGCCGTCCAGGTCGCTGATTTTGTCCGACGTGTTAGCCAGCGCAGCGCGGATATCCAGCGGCGACCAGTCCGGATGCTGCTGTTTCAGCAGCAGCGCAAGTCCGGCTACGTGCGGAGTGGCCATGCTGGTACCGCTGATGCGGCTGTAGGCGGTGTTGTAGTTCGCATCCGGTTTTTGCTTGCCGTAGGCAGGCCATGTGGACAGAATGCTCACACCCGGTGCGCTGATATCCGGCTTGATGCTCAGGTCGCCGTCCACATTCGGACCGCGGGAGCTGAACGTCGCCATCGTATCGCCCGGGATTTCGCTCTTCGGATAGTTGGCCCCGAAAGCGAGCTTCAGCGTCTGGCCTTGAGCGGCCAACGCTTTTCTGGCGAGAGCGCGTCCTTCCGTGCCTTTCATGTCGAAGGTCGGAATGTACTCGAAGCCGTCGCCGAGGAAAGCGGCGGAACCGACAAAGCCGTCACGGCCGATGACCGACTCGGAAAGATCGGCTTTAGTCGCATCTCCGCGTTCGGTGTTGCCGTTGAAAATAATCGCCGCTTTCGCGCCTCTTTGTTTGGCGTTGGCGATTTTGTCCACGAAGGCGAGGTTACCGCGGGAGATCAGCACGACTTTGCCGGTTACGTCTTTGCCTTCATAATCCTGAGGCTGACCCAGGTTGACGTACACGACGTCCCTAGGGTTGGTGCCCAGAATGGAGGCGAAGTTTTCCTGGCCGGTTTCCCAAGCCATCACATTGAGATTGTATCCGGCGGCGGGCGTCACCGGCGAAACCGCAGCGGCGCCCAGGGAAACGGGAGGCGTATAGACCGCCTCCGATACGGATGCCGTGTACTGCGTTTTCGGGCTGGTTACGGCGCCTACGGAGATAGCGAGCTGCGAAGTCGCGGGCGATCCCAGCGAATAGTAGTAAGGCCCTTTGTCCGCCGCGTTGCCGTTCGCGATAACGGCGGTTACGCCGCCGAGCACAGCGTTGTTGATAGCCACGACGTCGGGAGAGTTAGGGTCTTTCTCGGAGTCGGAGCCGAGCGACAGGTTAATGACGTTCATGCCGTCTTTAACCGCATGCTCGATGCCGTCGATGACCTGAGCCGAGGAGCCGGACGATTTGCCCGTTTCGGGATTCCGGCCGAGTACTTTATATACATACAAATCGGCTTCGTAAGCGACGCCTTTTTGAACGATGTCCGAGCTTGGGTTGGATGCTCTTCCTACGATCGTTCCGGATACGTGGGTGCCGTGAGACGTCCCTTCAAATCCGGTGCCGTAAGGGTCTTCCTCCGGAGTAAGCGGAGGCTCTTCGTAAGGGTCGTTATCCTTCTCGAAGGAATCGTAGCCGCCTTTGTAGGCATCCTTCAAGTCGGGGTGAAGATAGTCGACTCCGGTATCGATAACGCCGACTTTGAGGCCTTTGCCGGTGAGGCCTTTGGCCCAGGCGACATCCGCGCCGATCTGTTTCAGCGGAGTGATGTCAAAATTGGGGCTGCTTACATCGAGCCCTTTCGGTTCGTCTACGGGGATCGGGAAATAGTTGGCGCTGGGGTGAATCGATTTGACGCCGGCCAGTTTTGCCAGCGCGGGAATTTTATTGGCCGGAACGGTTACTTCCAGTCCGTTCAAAACGGTATTATACTGGTAATTAACCTGGAGGTTAATTCCGCTGCTTTTGGCGGCGCTGACCAGAGCGGTCTGCTCCTGCGTGATGGCCGATTCGGTAGATTCGGCTGCCAGAGCGGACATGCCCAGCTTAGCGGCGTATTTGCCTACGGCGACCGGCTGATTTTGCAGCTGGACAATAACACGGACGGAATTCGTGGAGGCCGTATTCAGTTTCGGGGAAATATACCCCTTGACCTGGCCCGGGAGCGAGTTTGTACCGGGATTCAGAGAACCATTGAGCTGGGTACGCGGTTGGATGCTTTTGCCGGACTGGGCTGCGCTGGCATGAGGCAGCGCCGTGCCTGCAACGAATGCAAACGCGAGCGACATCACGGATAATTTTTGGATGAGATGGCGATTTTTCAACTAGTTCCCTCTTTTCATTCATATTTGAACAATAAACGAGCTAGTGAACGATCCGGAACCTCCTCCCTTATCAAGATTAGGCCTGTACAATATGTAAGACAGTTCTTAAAGGGGATTTATTCCATAAAAAATGGATAATTTCAGCCTTTTTACAGAAAATATTTTTTTTCATGAAAAATGGGTTGGAATTTGCCTTTAAAATGAGCCTTGCTCGGCTTTTCTTGCGGGCTTATAGTGGGAGATAGAGGATAAAAGGGTTAGGGGGCTTCTGGGGGAAGATGGATGCGAGACTGCACGACTTATTCCGGCCCGTTCAGGCGAACGGAAGAGTTTCTACCTATATATATGAAGAAAAAGGGCCGTCCCCCGTTCTCAAGCCGTACGTATGCTGCTATTGGCAGTCCGAACCGCGCGGAGTTGAGGGTGCGCCGCTGCTTCTTCGACCGGATGCGGTGGACCGGGTTCTTCCCGACGGCTGCACGGATATCATTTTTACGGAGAATCTGAAAACGGGTGAAATGGACGTAAGGTACTGCGGGACTTTCCAGCAAGCTTTTACCGTTTCTTATGAGGAGGGGGAGCCCATGAGAAAGTTCGGAATCCGTTTTCTGCCCGGCGGCGCGTATCCGTTCCTGCGGACGGCCTTGTCCGAATTTCACGATCAGGCGGTTGCGGCCGGGCAAATCGGCCCGGTTATCGGGGAAGAAACAGAGGAGCGCGTTCGGGAGGCCCGTTCTTTCCGGGAAAGAATCGGAGCGGTCGAAGCGTGTCTGGTGCGGCAGTTGAGCGACAAGGGTACGGACGGGGACAATCGGATGAAGAACGTGCTGTACCGCGTTTTTATTTCAGGCGGCGGGGAGACGGTAAGCGAACTGGCGCGGTCCGAAACCATCAGCACGAGGCAGCTTCACCGTTCGTTCAATCAATGGGTGGGCCTCAGCCCGAAAAAATTCGCTGAAGTGGTGCGGTTTCAAACGCTCCTCAGGGACATTCAGGCCGGTTCCGTCACCGATTGGGCGGCTGCGGCGGCAGAGCGCGGATTTTTCGATCAGGCTCATATGATCCGCGAGTTCAAGAGATTTTACGGGGCATCGCCGATAAAGGCGGCAGCCGAATACCGGGGCATGTCCGATTTATCCTATCTGTAAGCGGTCGGGTTTGGTTATACTGATAGGTATCTCGGATGGAACAAGAAAGGATGGAATTACCTATGAGCGGAGTTATGCAAATCAGGGATCATCTTCTGGACGAGCTGGAGCTGTCGGTCCGGACAAGCGAGGCGCTGATCCGGCGGATCAGACCGGAGGAGTGGGGGTTCACCCCGGGAGAAAACATGCGGACGCTTCTGCAGCTCGTCCATCATATTGCCGCTTTGCCCGCCTCGGACCTGGCAATTTTGCAGGAAAAATCGCAGCCGGAGGTTGAACTTGTCGAAAACGGCGCGCAGGACGTGACGGACCCGGAACAGCTGGCGAAGCGGCTGCGGACTCACTTCGATACGCTGAAAGCTTATATGGTTTCGCTGAGCGAAGACGAGCTTTTGAACAAAGAAACGAAAGCTTTCTATTTGGAACACAGTATGCCTCAAATCAAATGGCTGATCGAAATCGTGACGCATCTTTTCCACCATCGTTCGCAGCTGTACAATTATTTGAAGCAGAACGGTCATGAATTGAACTTCTTTATGCTGTACGCTTAAAATAAAAAAAACAGGAAGGAGCCGCACTCCTTCCTGTTGTCCGGCCGCCGTTAAATTGGCGGAGGGATCGTCACGTCTTATTGCGGAACCCGCCGGTTGACCGGCGGGTTCTTTCTTTTGATCGGGTGTTAGGAGCGGTTCAGCCGTCTTCTCGCCAGGAGCTGTTTGTACTGGAAGTAGACCGTGCAGCCGATGCAGTAGCCGAGCAGAGCGGTTCCGGCGGCCGCCAGCAGCATGCCGGCAAATATGTAGCCCGCAGCCGTCCAGCCGACGGAGAACGAGAGCACGGACAGAAGGAGGAACAGCACGGCGAGCACGTTGTTGAAGCGCTGAAGCTCCGCCGCCTGGGTTTCGCCGTCCGTCCGCAGGAAAGGCTTGGCCGCCTGCACGAACAAGTTCCAGCGGAGCAGCAGACCCGCCAGTTGTATGGCAAGCAGCAGGCCGAGCAGCCAAGGCTGACGGGTAGCGAACGTAAGTACAGCGAACAGGACGATGCCGGCCTGATTCGCTTTGATATAGGACATAGGGATTTCTTTCAAGAAGATCACCTCACGAGTCGTTAAAGTTGTATAACCAACTTAACCGATAGGTTTTGATAAGTCAATCCGTGACTCTTTCCGTTCGTTTCGCGCCCATGTCCCCGTTCCGCCTCCTCCCGGACGCTTACAAAATCTTCAAGCATACTTAACGCAGCGCTGACATAGTACTGGTAGAGTAAGAGACATGCAGGAACAACTGAATATCCAAGGGTAAGAGTCCAGGAGAAAACCCTTTATGCACAAACGAAAATGTCTTGCTTCGGCATTTTCCGGTTTGATGGATAGAGGGTTTTTTTGTTGTTCTCGCCCCTGGCCGTCCGGAACCGATCCGGATATCTCATTCGAAAGGAATGGATCAGAAATGAGAAGATTCTCCCGGTTTTTGAGCCTGTTTCTAACCGCCGCTTTACTGTGCGGTACGGCTCCGCTTGGCCTGTTCGATGCGGCGGCATACGCTGCCGACCCGGGGAGGAAGGCGCTGGATGTCCGCAAGACGCTGACTCCGCCCGTAATCGACGGCAGGCTCGACGAGTCGCTCTGGAACCTCAGCGAAACGATGAATGTCCGGACAGGCGAAGGCACGTTCAAAAACGCCCGGTTCGGGTTGTTGTGGGATAACAAGTATTTGTATATCGGCGTGAAAGCCGAGGACGACACGCTGGTCCCAAGCGGAACGGGGTACTGGTTCGAGCAGGACAATATCAATTTCTTCTTCGATCCGACCCTGCATCAGTCGGCGCCTTTTGCAGCCGATGATATGCAGGTGGGATTCGTGTACAAACCCGGCTCTACGCCGGAATTTCATTTCGGGGCGGCGCTGGGCAACCACAGCGGCAAAGACGAGAAGAAAATCTTGAGGGCAGTCGGCACCGAACAGGGCGGATGGACGCTGGAAACCGCGATTCCGTGGGACATGCTCCGTTTTGACCCGGGTCTGCAGAAGCAGCTCGGCTTTGAGATCGGTGTAACGGACCGTTACGAGGCTGACACGAGCAAGCAGCGCACAAGCTACTGGAGCGCGTTTAACTCCAAATCGTTCTGGAACGACACGGCCGGCTACGGAATTCTCAACCTGAAAGACGAGAACCCGGTTTCGGCTCAAATCGATCCCGTGCTCCTTCAGGATCATTTCGACGGCTATGCGCCGGGGCAAATTCCGGCCGGATGGATCTCCGATGTGAATGCGGGAAGCTCTCCCTTTACCGTCGTTCAGGATACATACGGCAACGGCCGCATGGCTTTCGACGGCAAAACCTCCGGGCAGCAGGCCCGCATCTCCGCGCCTGTCCAGTGGGACGATTATATCGTCGAAGCGGACATGCGGTTTGAAGAGGTGCTTAACGATGCGAGGTGGGCGGCCCTGATGTTCAGGGGAGCGGCCGACGGGAAAAATCCGTACAACCAGATGGCGGTCCGCCGCAACGGAACCTTCGAGCTGGCTTACCGGATGCCCAATAACAACTGGGCTTCGCCTACGCCCGTAAGCGGCATGTGGAAACCGCTGGAGTTCAATAAGGACTATACGTTGAAGGTCCGCGCAGTCGGAAACAACGTCAAAGAATACATCAAAGCCAAAGACGAGGCGGATTTTACGCTTCTCATGGATCAGAATTTTTCTTCCAATCTTCTGGAAAAAGGAAAAGTCGGCTTTCAGGCCGATCAGAGCAAAGTTTCGTTCGATAACCTGAAGGTGACGCGGGTAACGGCCGATCGGCTGGATGTGACGCTGCCGGGCACGCTGGAAGCTTTGACGGGTCCCGCGACCGTTACGGGAAGCGTGTATTATTCGGACGGGGTAACGGAAGTGCCGGCCCAGGACGCCATTCGCCTGTACTCTTCCGATGAGACGATTGTGAAAATCGTGAATAACCAGCTCTATCCGGTAAAAGCGGGCAAAGCGTCCGTAAAAGCCGTCTACGCCAATGCGGAAACGGCGCGTGAAATCACCGTCACTCCTTCGGCGACGGGCGCGCAAGCCGTTAAGCTGCAGCATGCGGAGGGCTATGTGCTGACGGATACCGGTATGAAACTGGATCTTAATACGCTCAGCTTCCAGGCCGAATTCAGCGATTTCTCCAAAGGGACACTGAAAGGCGGTGACCTTCTCTGGAAACCGGCAGGTCAAGAGGTTTCAACCGGAAACGGTACTCTGCAGGTGAATAAAAAAGGCGCTTATCCGGTTACGGTTCAGAAGGATAACGCGTCGCTTACCGTAATGGTCATTGCCAAGAATCCGGGGGAGAAGGAATACACCCTCTATGAGGAAAACTTCGATCAAACGGCCGAAGGCACTCTTCCGAAGGACTGGACGCGTAAAGAAGGAACGACCGCTTCAGCGGCGGCCGTCAAGTCGGGCGCATTTGAACTGAACGCCTCCGCCGCCCCGGATAATCCTTCCCGCGTACTGCTTCCCGAGTATCTGGGACTGTTCGGGAATTACAAAATCGAGGCGGATATTACGCATCTCTCCGCTAACGATGCAGCGAGATGGCATTCGATTATGTTCCGTATCCAAAATGACAATGTCCCCTATTACCAGATGGCCGTCCGGCAAAATGCGGCAGCCGTGAACGGGGTTGAATTCGCGGAACGGACGCCTGCTAACGAGTGGAATGTGATGGACCGCGGCTCTTACACCGAAGCGATCGACCCCGCGAAAATGTACCGTTACACCGTCAAAGCCTACGGCGACCGGGTACAGGAATGGATCGGCGACAAGCTTCTCGTCGATACCGATAACGCCGGCGCTTACAAGAAGGGCCGCATCGGTCTCCAGGCGAACGGAAGCCGCATGAAGGTGGACAACATCCGCGTCACCCTGCAGCAGGATGCGCTTCCTCCGCTGCCTTCCGAGCGTTTCGTGCAGGTCGTGGAGCCGGAGACGAAGATTTCACTGGCCCCTACTGTGGTCACGGAGTTGAAATCCTCCGCCGACCTAGTTAAGCTGCAGGGAACTTCCCTGCCTGCGACGGCCATGCTGTACGTGAACGGCAATCTGAAAATCACCGCTCCCGGAGGCGCCGAGATCGGCAGCCTGGATGACATCTTGGGAGCGCTGAACAACAAAGTGATTCCGGCTTTCTATGTCCGGGATGAGCCGAGCACCGACAAGCTTGTCGAGGCGCTCAAAGCGAGAGGCATCGAAGACGCGTTCATCGTGTCCGACAAAGGCGAGCTGGTCAAAAAAGCGCGTCAGGCTTACCCGATTATCCGCGGCATTCTGGATTTCCGCCAGGCCAAAGCGGATACCAACGAAGATTTGATGGAAATACGTCGCAAAACGACCGTAAATCTGGCCAAAATCGCGCTCCTGTCCCAGAAAGCGGCTACGCGTGAGAGTATGGCTTATCTCCAGCAGCGGACTTTGGTGGTGTGGGCGCAGGACCAGTCCGCTCAAGCGGATAAAACCGTGTCCCTGCACAACCTGATTACGGGCGGAGCGAACGGTATCGTGACGGATGCGCCGGAAGCGGCTATCGGGGCGCTGAAGCTGTATTCCAACGGAACGACTCTGATTCGTAAACCGTATATTATCGGCCACCGGGGCATTCCTTCCGAGGCTCCGGAGAATACCATCGAAAGCAATGCGCTCTCCCTCGAATACGGAGCCGATTTTATCGAAAACGATATGTACTTGACCAAAGACGGCCATCTTGTCATCGTTCATGATTCGGTCTTAGAAAACACGACGAACGGTAAAGGCAAAGTCGAAGACTTTACCCTCGCCGAGCTCAAAAAGCTCAACGCGAACAAACCATTCCCGACCGGGTATCCCGATGTGAAAATACCGACACTGGATGAACAGATCGACCTGGCCAGATCCAAGGGCCGCATGGTAATGGCCGAAATTAAAACCAGTACCCCGGCGGCAGTCGATGCTTTTGTAAGAATCATCAAGGAAAAGAAAGCCGAAGACCTCGTCGATGCGATGTCCTTCGACACGAATCAACTGAAGCGGCTTGCCGAGCTGATGCCCGAAATGCCTTCGGGTCTGCTGACAAGCGGCTATGCCAACGAAGCCAATGTCAACAAATCGCTGAGGGAAACGCTCAAGGTGCTTCAGCCTTTGAACGCGACGTTCAACACGAGTTACAGCGGACTCGGTAAAAATTTCATGGAAGCCGCCAAACACCGGGGCGTAATCATTTCTCCATGGACATTCAACAACAAGAACGATTTTATTAAGTTTTTCGGGCTTGGGGCCTTCGGCATTACGACCGATTATGCGTCTTGGTCCGCAGATTGGGCCGCCTCGGTTAAACCGGGAAAGAACTCGTACAGCCTGTCTCCGGGCGAAAAAGCGACACTCTCCTTGGAAGTGGAATCCTATAGAGGGACGAAAACGAACACCGCACCGGATATCGTCCTGCTGGACGGACAGGATGTCGTGGACGTAAGCGGCAGCCAAATCACAGGCAAAAAAGCGGGAAAAGCCCATGCTCTCCTGCGGTACACGGCTTCTATCGATGCCGCTAACAAGTACGACCTCTACACTCAGCCGGTTACGCTGGAAGTAAAAGGCGGCAGCAGCGGAAACGATGGAGGCAGCAGCGGTGGCGACAATGGAAGCGAAGGAAATAACGGAAACAACGGCAATAACGGCAATAACGGCAATAACGGCAATAACGGCAATAACGGCAATAACGGCAATAACGGCAATAACGGTAACAATGGCGGTTCTGCCGGGAAGGTGACGGCCACCGAAGGTAAAGTGGACGCTTCTGCTCTGCGAGAAGCGCTCAAAACCCACTCGACCGTAGAAATCGCCTACACGGGCGACACGGTCGAAATCCCGGCGTCCGCATTGATGGACGTCCCTCAAGGCAGCCGGACACTCGTCATCGCGGGTCCGGTAGGCAAGTACACCGTACAGCTCGCGGATTTGAAGCTGGACGAAGCTGCGCGCAAGCTGGGAGGCGAAAGCCGCAGCATGAACGTGCGCTACACCCTCCGCTATGCGGCGGACAGCGATGCGGCCGCAATCGGAGCGGCCGTGAAAGCGGCAGGTTTGCAGGCGGCTGGAACCCCGGTGCAGCTCGAAATCGCCGCAAAGGCCCAGTCCGGCGGCTCTGCGGCGCTGGAGACGCAGGGACAGCTGGAGCTGACCCTGGACGGGACTTTCGACGCGAAGAGAGCGACAGGCGTGCGCGCTTACCCGAATGAGAAGACAATCTCATTCGCGCCATCCCTCTTCGCACCGGCAGGCACGGCTAAGACGACCGTGACGTTTAAGCGCAGCGGCAGCGGCTTCTACGCGGTCGTAAGCGGCGCGCCGGTCTTCGCCGACATGGCCGGCCACTGGGCGCAGGCCGATGTCGAGCTGCTTGCGGCGAAGCTCGTCGTGGAAGGCAGCGGCGGCGGACGGTTCGACGCCGAGCGCAGCGTTACGCGCGCCGAGTTCGCGGCGCTGCTTGTCCGGGCGCTCGGCCTGCCGGAAGCGGCCGGGCCGGCAGCCTTCGGCGACGTCGGCTCCGCCGACTGGTTCGCCGGAGATGTGGCCGCTGCGGCGGCTGCGGGTCTGATCGGCGGCTATGAGGACGGCTCGTTCCGTCCGCAGCGCCCGATCACCCGCGAGGAGCAGGCGGCCATGCTCGTCCGCGCCCTGCCTTATGCGGGCGCGGCATCCGCTGCGGCGGTCACGAAGCCGCAACAGGAAGAGATTCTTGCCCGGTACACCGATTCGGGCAAGATCGGCTGGGCGCAGGCGGAAGTAGCCGCAGCCGTTCATGCCGGTCTCATGAACGGCATGACGGACGGCACGCTGGCGCCGGAAGGCGAAGCGACCCGCGCTCAGTCCGCGGTGATGCTGCGGCGGTTCCTTGTCACCGCCGGCTTCATCAACTAACGCAAGCGAAAGCACCGATCCCAAACCTGCGCAGAATTTCTGCGCAGGTTTTTTTACATGCAAGGTTTTGCGCAGAGAGTGACGGGCTCCCTTCATGCAACGCCATACCGCACGAGGGGGCTGCCGGATGAGTTTGATCGGGGGCCATTTTATTTAAGGCTATGTTAAATTACAATGTTGATATTTTACATTTTCGAATACACTCCACCGAACGCAAGTCACTTAAACTTGGGCAAAGCTAAGTGGCGTGGCGTCAGTAACGATCAATATGTATACTGGTTGCCCGTAACAGTCAGAAGATGAAATTCTCTGGCGTTCTTAGAGTGGACGAATTCGAACGTCTAAGTTGGATGAAGCAATTGGTTTTCAGTTCATATTGCAAAAACGAAGGGCATAGAGCACTACCGCTTCAAGTCTGACGGAAACTTCGTGTAAAAAGCGTGTACTACATTCAGAAAGTATAAAGCTCCCGCAACCGTTTGAAACGCTGGATCGACCGCTTTAATGGCGTAGAAGCAAAGTGTTTGCAACATTACTGGGCGTTGTTCTGCTATTTAGACAGCAAGGAATATAAGAATACTGCACCGAATAAGAAGAAAATGCTAACTTTTTTTGCTGAATTAACAGCAAATTATAATTATAAGCAGATATAAGTGGGAGGCAACTACATGTCGCAAAAAGTTACTAATGATCAAACCCTATCCCAATTGATTGTACTTGGTGAGATTAAAGCAATATTTTATTCGATTGGTGAGGATTTTTGGTTGCGTGGAGGTTGGGCAATTGACTTTCTACTTGGTAAGATTACCAGACCGCATGAAGACCTCGATTTAGTCACATGGGTACAGTATCGAGAAAGTCTGGAACGGGCACTTATAGAATCAGGTTTCGAAAGGATGCCTGTAAGTGATAGACAGACGGATTTCCGTAAGAGTAACGTGGATATTCAATTTCTTTATGTAACTCGATCAAGTGAAGGAAATATTATTCTGAATGGACTACCCGAATGGGTGTGGCGAGCAGATTCGCTTCCCTTGAAACAATTCAACCTGAACGGAATATCAGCATCCGTAATAAGCCCAAATCAATTGCTCGAAGAAAAGGTAGTGTACGAGCAAATCGGTCGAACGCTACGACCCAAAGATATCGAAAGTAAAAAAATACTTACCAGCATCATTGCAAAAGGTTAATTATTATGTACTTAACCAGGAATAAATTTTTCATTTGACCGCCTTATCAGGAAGTCGGTTTGTTTTTGTAGGTCAAATAGCTCACTAATAACTCTGGTAAAACCGATAATTATAGGAGGATAAGCCTATTATTGATAGGCAACCTTTTTTACAAGGAAGGTTGCTATTACGAAGAAAGGGGGATTTAAAACGTGCTGAAAAAAACATCTTTCTTGGCGGCTCTTCTTTTGGCAATCGTCGTGGCAAGTTTCTCGGGGGCGGTAATGGCGAGAGATTATCTTTTGCCCCACAGCACTTATATCGAGATCTGCGAAGAAGATCCCGGTGATCAGCTGTGCCAAAATTTCTGTGAAGACTTTCCGGACACGCCGGTTTGTTCCGGACAAGGAAGCGGAGGACAAGAGACGGAAGATAATGCCGTGGAGGCAAGACTCGATGTCCAGTTTAACCGGATGAACATCAAGGTGAACGGCAAAGAGTTCGTGGCGCCTAATATTTTGTATGAGGGGACTACATATTTGCCTATAAGGGATCTGGCTAACCTGCTCGGATTAAGCGTGAATTATTACGGGGCCGCCCAGACGGCCTACATCGGCCAACTGCCCGCCGGAGAAGTGCCCGACGAGGTTATCGACGAATGGGAGAAGCAGGGCTCGGATGAGAGTACGGATACGGATGCGGCAGCCGGAACGCTCGTGCGGGGCGGCGGAACCATCGACGTTTATCTGGATCGTGTGCAGGTGAAGGTTCACGGGGAACGCATCGCCGCAAGTACGTTTCTTTACGACGGGACGACGTATGTTCCGATGAGAGCCGCCTGCGACATTCTTGAGCTTCCGGTCAACTATTACGGCCCTTCGTCTACCGCTTACATCGGAAAAGTTCCCGCAGGTGAAGTGCCCAAGGCTGAAGTTGACAAGTGGATGTCCGGCAAATAAACGTTTTTCTAACTCAATATAAGAAGGGAAGATCCCAAAAGACATGGCCAATACGACGATCAACGTGACACTCCCGAAGGATTTCGATTTCGAGTCCAACCGGAAGCCGCAGGGCGGGGAATCTTATTTTGACGGAGGCCTGCTGGAATTGATAGGCCTGTATCTGCTTGGGGCCATCATCACAGGTCTAACGGCAGGGATTTGTTACCCGTGGAGCCTCGTCATCATTTACCGCTGGAAGATTGAGCATACGGTCATTGAAGGACGCCGTCTGCGCTTTGAAGGAACGGCGGTCGGACTTTTCGGTTCGTGGATCAAGTGGTTCCTGCTCGGCCTTGTCACGTTAGGCATTTATTTCTTCTGGGCGGGCATCAAGCTGGAGCAGTGGAAAACCAGGCACACGTATTTCCGGTAAAAAAAGAACAAGTACGCCGGGCGTTACCTCCCCGCCGTGCAGCAGCTTCCGAAAAAATTGAAAAACCGCAGTCGTCTCCTAAGGAGGACTGCGGTTTCTTTATTACCGGCGGTGCGGGAGCCGCATGCTTCGCGGTCATGGCCCCGACGGACTACACTTTGAGGCTAAGCCGTTCGCTTAATTCACGCCCACCGCGTCGTAGGCTTTGCCTACGGATACGGCTTCGGCGGAGCCGGCTCCGTACAGGTCTACCGCGGATTGTACGGCGGCCGCACGGATGTTGGAGAAGTTGGAATACGGGGACAGGTAGTACGTCAGGGCATGGTAGTAAATGTTGATGGCTTTGTCACGGCCGATGCCCGTTACGGAAACATTATAATGAGTGCCGCCTTGCGCGATCAGGTAGAACGCTTTGTTGTTGATGCCGCTGTTCGTGTGAACGCCTCCGTTATCGGAAGTGCCCGTGTACCGTTTGCTGTAGTGGTTAGGCTGGTTGAACTGCTCCGGATTGGACAGGGAGCGGATCGCGTCGCCCGGTTTGCCCGGCGTGTAGATATCGTCTCCGAGCAGCCAGTTGGTCCCTTGGATCGTATTTCCGAAAATATCGGAAATCGATTCGTTCAGGGCGCCGGACTCGCCGTAATATTCCAGGCCGGCCGTATATTCGGTTACGGCGTGCGTCAGCTCGTGACCGATGATATCCGGGTCGCCGGAGAAAGGCAGGAAGTTGACGCCATCACCGTCTCCGTAAACGATCTGTACGCCGTTCCAGAAGGCGTTGTTATAGTTTTGTCCGTAGTGAACGGTTGATTTGATCAGCTTTCCGTTGCCGTCCAGGCTGTTGCGACCGAACTTGGTTTTGTAGAAGTCGTAGACTTTCTCCGCGTAAGCGTGAGCGTCTACGGCCGCCCGGTCGGTCCAGTTGGTATTGTTGGTGTTTGTTTTAAGTACCCCAGGCAGAGAGGAACCGTTGTTGGCGCTATATGTTTCAATGCCGTTGCCGCGCGTGGTATCCTTCAGCTGGAAAGTCGAGCCGCTCTGTGTCGTAATGAACTGTTTGGTATCGCCCAGCACGCCTGTGCCCGTACCGACCGCATGGTCGAGCAGGTCGTACTTCTTCACGATAGAGCCGTCAACCGCGTCGATAAAGTAACGGGTACGAATCGGGGATGGCTCCAATACGTTCACCTCTGTCGCATAGGTGAGCACGTTTTTGCCTTCCAGCGGATAGATCGTCAGCTCCGCCTGTGCGGGCTTCTGCTGCTGGCCGAGTTTGCCGACGGCTTTCTCGGTGTCCGCAATAGCGGTTTTGATCGCATCGGAAGCGCTGATTTTGGCTTTAACTCCGTTAGCCACTTCTTGCTCCGAATCCGCAAGCAGGCTTCCGAGATAAGAAGTCACGTTTCCGCTCTTATCCAGATGCACCGTCTGCTCCGCTCCATAGACCGGGATTCCTTTGACGTATTGCTTCAGGCGATAGTGATTCGTTCCGCTCGCAGCGTCGGTCTGCTTGGAGACAATCTTCAGATTGTCTTTCAAGCTGCCGCTAAGGCTTAGCGCTTCTTTCTTGTGATCGAGGAAGCCCCACACTTTCTCATCGTTTGAAAGTCCTGCCGGCGCTTTCCAAGTTTCCCCGATAAATTTAGGGGTTACGGATTTCGGCGTTGCAACCTCGGCGGTTGCTGCACTTGCAGGCAGAGCGGATGCAATCAGGAGTGTTCCTCCGAGTACGAGCGAAGTCAGCTTCTTTTTCATAATAAAAAATCCCTCCTAGGAAATGGTTGATGGCCGCTATGCGGCGCCTGGGCAAAACGCGTTAGCCGGTTAATCTTAGCTGCGGCCTTGCAAACAGCCTTACAAACCGAGTGGCATCACCCCTTTCCAAGTGGGTCCAAAAAGCTGCCGTACGGGAAACGGCGGGACCATGAAGGACCGGTAAAATCAATATGCAAGTAAACGGGTAGGAAAACTTGTTTTTGTAACTGTAGTATAGAATGGGCTCACACTCTTGTCAAACATTTTTTATAAAATTTAACTAAAATTGGCAATTTTGAACGATGGGATAGCCGTGAAAGGGGCGAAAGAAGGCAGTTGGAATTGACCGAAGGTTATTGACCACGGGTATAATATTGACAGTGCCGTTCACACATCTGTCACGATTTACGCAATAAATATATTTTTTTATGATGAATCCGGAAAGACGTGGCCGGGGCGGCGCTTTATTGAGCCAGGCATTCGGCGGCTTTTGAAGGGGTGGAGTGTCCCGGCGCCGAATTATAGATTTGGAAACCGACTTTTATCAGCGAGGAGTGCAAGCGCATGCAAAAAACATGGTGGAAAGAAGCGGTTGTCTATCAAGTGTACTGGAGAAGTTTTTACGATACGGACGGAGACGGGTACGGGGATTTGGAAGGCGTTATCCGGAAACTGGATTATATAAAAGAGCTCGGTGCGGACGTAATCTGGCTCAATCCCATCTACGGATCGCCGGATGTCGATAACGGGTACGATATATCGGATTACCGAACCGTAATGGCCAAGGCCGGCACGATGGAGACGTTCGAGAGGCTGCTCCGGGAAGTTCATGCCCGCGGCATGAAACTGATCATGGACCTGGTGGTCAACCACACGTCCGATCAGCACCCTTGGTTCACGGAAGCCCGCTCGTCGACAGATAACCCCAAGAGGGACTATTACATCTGGCGCCGGGAAGGGAACAACTGGAGATCCTATTTCACGCCTTCCGCTTGGGAATACGACGAACGGACGGGCGAGTATTATTTTCACTCCTTCGCAACGGAGCAGCCTGATCTAAACTGGGAAAATCCTCAGGTGCGCGAGGAAATTTACGAGATGATGCGCTTCTGGCTCGACAAAGGCATCGACGGCTTCCGGATGGACGTCATCAATCTGCTCGCGAAGCAGGCGGGTTTTCCCGATGCGGAGCATCCGGAGAATATCTCCTATCTGGGAAATAATTCGGGGATACACGAGTATTTGCAGGAAATGCACGAGCGGGTCCTGAAGCATTACGACGTTTTTACGGTCGGAGAAATCCCGTTTGTGACGCCGGAGGACGGCCTGCTTTATGTTGGCGAAGACCGCGGCGAGCTCAACACCCTGTTCCATTTCGAGGTTTGCGATTATATGGCTCACTGGGAGATGGACAAGTTCAAGGCGATTCAGAAAAGGTGGTATGACGGCATGTGGGGCCGGGGCTGGAACTCCCAGTTCCTGAACAACCATGACCATACCCGGCTTGTCACCCGGTTCGGCAACGACAAGGAGTACCGCGTACAATCGGCCAAATGCTTTGCCGTGCTGCTTCACACCCTTCCCGGAATGCCTTACGTCTACCAGGGGGAAGAGATCGGCATGACCGGAGTGCGGTTCGATTCGATCGAGGATTACAACGATATCGCGTTAAAGAACAAGTATAAGGAAGAGGTGGAAAAAGGCCGCGAGCCGCAGGAAGTTTTCCGGAGCCTGCTGCACCTGGCGAGAGACAATTCGAGAACTCCCGTGCAGTGGGACGGCTCGGCCAACGGCGGTTTTACGGAAGGCACCCCGTGGATCAAGGTGAACCCGAATTTCCGGGAAATCAATGTGGAGCAGGCGCTCGCCGATCCGGATTCCGTTTTTTACACGTATCAGAAGCTGATCCGTCTCCGCAAGGAAAACCCGGTGATGATCTACGGGACTTACGAGCCTCTTCTGGAAGAGGATGACCGGATTTACGCTTTCCTGCGCGAGTTGGACGGCGAGAAATGGCTGGTCCTGCTGAATATTTCCGATCAGAGTACGGTTTGCACGCTGCCGGGGTTCATAGCTTCGGCGGAAAAAGAGCTGATTCTTGCGAATTATGAGGGGAGCGGTCCGGACTGTTCTTCTTGCGAAATGAAGCCGTACGAGGCCCGGATTTACCGGGTAAAGAATTAACGAGGGATTGATACGGCGAGGGCGGTCGCTCCGCTGATCGTTCGCTTCCTTAATGATTGATTATCTTAAACAGGTTTCGGCCTGTCACGAAAACGCTCCTTCCTTTGTTTAGTAAGGGAAAGAATCCCGCTTAGGGAACTCGTACAGGAGGGCTGGAGATGAACATTTTTGTGGCAGGCGCTACGGGAGTAATCGGACGCCCCTTGCTTCCGCTCTTGGTAAAGGAAGGGCATACCGTATACGCCATGGTTCGCAGCGAGGCGGGGAAGGATGCTGTGCTGGCGCAAGGGGCTGTCCCGATGGAGGCGGATGCTTTCGACCGGGAAGGATTGATTGCGCAGCTTCGGAGGATACAGCCCGAGGTCGTGATTCATCAGCTTACGGCGCTTAGCGACTATAATCTGGAAGAGAACGCCCGGATCAGGAAGCAGGGCACGCGCAATCTGGTGGACGCCGCAAGAGAGGCGGGCGCCAGGAAAATGATTGCCCAGAGCATTTCGTGGATGTATGAGCCGGGGGAGGGGCCTGCCGGAGAAGATGTGCCTCTTGATCTGGAGGCTCCGGAGCCGAGAAAGACGACGGTGGACGGCGTAGCCGCCCTGGAGCGTGCGGCGGCGGAGATGCCGGAGTCCGTCATTCTGCGGTACGGGCTGCTGTACGGCCCCGGAACCTGGTATGACCGGGACGGGGCTGTCGCCGGCAAGGTCCGCAGCGGCGAAGTGAAGGCGACCGAAGGCGTCAGCTCCCTGCTTCACGTGGAAGATGCGGCAAGAGCCGCATTGGCTGCGCTGGGGTGGCCCTCGGGGGCGGTCAACATCGTGGACGACGAGCCGGCCCCGAGCACGCTCTGGCTGCCCGCTTACGCTTCGGCGCTCGGAGCCCCCGAGCCGGAGTTCCAGCCGGGCCAGGGCCGGGGCGAACGCGGAGCGTCCAATGCCAAGGCCCGGCGCGAATACGGCTGGGAGCCCGTGTACCCGAGCTGGCGCGAAGGGTTTAAAGCCAGTCTGGCGCAAGGGAATTAAGCGCGCCAGCTGATGGAAGGACCGGAGGAGTATGCGCCTCCGGTCCTTTTGGTTTGCGCGGCGGTCGGGCCTGTTTCGTACCGCGATCAGCCCGGGGCCCGCAGTGTGTGGCGCCGCGTTTCGGCGGTCCGGGCCGCAGGCCGCAGAATCGAGGCCCGGCGTCGGCCCGGTCCGAAAGCTGTCAGGTCCGGTGTTGGTTCAGCCGAAAGCTGCCAGGCCTCGCTTTGCCAGGATTGAAAGCTGCCCGAACCCACGGCCTTTGCCGCAGACACTGCCGGACGGCATGTGCGTGCAGGCATTTTTGAACGCAAGCTTGCGGCGCTCCGTGGCCGCTCATTCTGAGGCGTCCCGCCTACGGCCGTCCTGTCCGGGAACTGCCCCCGCAAGGAGCCCGATCGCACCCGCCGCCGAGTTCCTTACTGTCCCCACTTCAGGGACATCGTAAGGACGCAGCATGCGAGGTCTTGATCGCCTGGAGTCACGGTCATGACAAGTCCGCTCGGGGTGTAGCGGGCAGCCAGGACGGAGGAAATGGCGATGCTCTTCATAAGCCGGTCGACCTCCTGCTTGCGGCCGGCCTGCGCCGCTGTCATCAGCCGGCGGGCGAACGGCTCGTCGGACAGCCGGGCGAGGACCACATTGCCGTCGGCGAGCAGCTTGCGCAAAGAAGCGGCGGACGAGATCAACTGCTTCGGTTCGACGGGCGGGTATCCGGGATTTTCCGGAAGCCGGGGAAACGGGCCCGGTCCGGCAGGCAAACCGTGAACGGTCGGCACGAACGCGTGGGGAAAGTAGGGATAAGGGGGGCTGTACATGCTTACAGACTCCTTTTCGGTCGTTCTTTTGTTCAGTTTATGAAAAATCGGGGGGGTTGGTGTCCCGCCGGTCCCCCTGGACCTCAGACGGGGAAGAATTACCTTCGCAGGTCCAATGCGGACAGTCAATATCTGGTGATATACTTGGAAAGCGAGGTAAGGCTCGGCTGGATTCAAGAACAATGTCGGTTGATTGGAGTGGAACGATTACATGAGAAGAAATATGGGTTTTCTGCTGATTGGCGCGGGGGTGCTGGCGCTGCTGTATTACTTTAATCCGGTGGGTGTGTTCTCCTGGAACGGACTTTCTTTCAAAACGCAGGACATACATCTAGAAAAAACGGCGGAAGCGGCTTCCCTACAAAATATTACCGTAGAGACAGGAAGCGCCGATACCAGAATCGTCAAAGGCGAAGGGGACCAAGTGAATGTACGCCTGGACGGCAGTGTCAGCAAAAACCAGGCGGAGAAATTTCAGCTCAAGGTCGATGCCAAAGGCGATACGTTATCGGTCGGAATTGAGGAACCTAACGAAATCGGAGTAGGCGTGACGATTATCAACGTAGAGCTGGTAGTGGAATTGCCGGAGAAAAACTGGAAGTCTGTCCGGGTACAATCCGGGAGCGGCAATATCGACCTCGAATCTCTGAAAGGAGATTCCGTTGAAACCAAAGCGGGAAGCGGCGACACCTCTTTCCGTGAGATTAAATCCACCAAGCTGGTTGCGAATGCGGGAAGCGGCAATATTTACGTGGCTGACGTTCAGGGAGACGCTGTTACGCTAAAAGCGGACTCCGGCGATATCAGAGCCGAACAGTATGCGGCGAACGACCTGAAATTCGAAGGGCACAGTGGCAATGTCGAGCTTAAGCAGGGCAAGGCCTCTCTGCAAGGGGAGACGCATTCCGGCGACATCCGCGTGGAAGCGGGCGAGCTTCTGCGGGACGCGGATCTCAAATCCGGCAGCGGCAGCGTGAAGATAGAACTGACCGAGGAGCCCAAATCGCTGGCCGTCGACTTCGAGGGCGGCAGCGGCAACGGAAGCGTCGACTGGGAAGCCTTCTCTTATGAAGAGAAGAACGATAAGAAAGACCGGCTGAAAGGTAAATTCGGCAGCGGCGAAGTGAAGCTCAAAGTAAGAACCGGTTCCGGCGATTTTCAGCTGGTGAAATAATTTAGGGCATTAAACAATTCACGAACAAAGGTCTTGACCCGGAAATGGGTTAAGGCTTTTTTGCTAGCAGTCGAACTTTTTTATAAAATTCTTTTGATCCTTTGTAAACGCATAGCCGCGGTTTTCATAGAATCTGTGAGCCGCTGTCCGGCTCGGATGGGATAATAATTTGATTCCATAAAATCCGTTGGTCTTCCCCCAGGCTTCAAGACTCTCGATCAACATATGGCCTGCGCCCTGATTTCGGAACGTTTCTTTCACTACAAATCCCAAGACGTTGACTAATGAATCGGAAAAAAGCAGTTCATAGGGGCTTCCATGGATATATCCGATAACTTCCTCGTCTTGTTCACAAACAAAAATGATATCGTTTGTTTTTTTGGTGATGATTTCAATTTTTTCTTTTACTTTTTGTTCAGAAAATGAATGCAGGGTCGGATTGAAGTCTTGGTTTAACACATAAATAGCCGGATAATCGGATAATCGGATTTCCCTGACCTTTTTTTCTTTCATTTTTCCGCCGCCTCCCGTTCTCATTTGAGTTTGCCAAGATTCTCGGAAAATAGAAAGGCTAAAAAATGGTTAATAATAAAAAGAACAGATTAGGAGGAGGCCAAACATGAGAGAAACGATCAAACAAGGCAACGGCTACGCGGTGATGGAAAACGGGGAAGCGGTCGCTGAAATTACGTATCAGCCCCTGGGCGAAGAGTCGCTGGTGATCGATCATACTTTCGTATCCGAATCCCTGCGGGGCCAGAAAGTCGGCGAAGAGCTGGTCCGGGCTGTCGTCGATCAGGCAAGGAAAGAGAACAAAACGGTCGTTCCGGCCTGTTCGTACGCGCACGCCCTTTTCAAGCGGCACAAGGAATATCACGATATTTGGCGGCGTGAAGAAGAATAGACTTTAGCGGCGAAAGCATGTGTACCCGGCGGGTATTTTGCATCGGGGAACAGGATTTGGAACGGGGCCGTGGGAATGGTTCCCGGGCAATTTGACGTAAGCGTTCATTCCAGACGGAATGGCGCTTTTTTTGTGGGCCGATTCTTTAATCTTCTCCCTAAATTCAATAGATTTATCCCTACTTTTGGTTATCTGCCCGTGTTTAAATGGAAGTAGGAAAGGGCTTTCATTCCTTTCGCCAACCGTTTTTATATCCATGAGGAGGTGGGAAGACGCTCCGCACTTCGGATGCAGCATGCATTCCATTCCGCGTTCCCCGGAACGCAGATCAACCAATTCAGGAGGGATCTCATTTATGAAAAAGATTTTAACCGGTCCAAAATCGGTTGTGAAGAAAACCGCCGGTTTTCTGCTGACCGCAACTTTGTTCGCCTCTTTAATTCCCGCAATGGCTTCGGCGGCCGATCGCGGAGCTTGGGCGGCATCGATTTCCTACGCGGTGGGCGATACGGTCACATACAGCGGCAAAACTTATCAGGTCGTACAGCCGCATACGTCGTTAAACGGCTGGGAGCCGCCTAACGTTCCCGCCCTGTGGAAAGAAGTTCAAGGCGGAGGAACAGTCGACAACCAGGCTCCTACAGCGCCGACAGGCCTGAAGGTTTCCGGAACGACGACTTCCACCAGTATCACGCTGGCCTGGAATCCGTCCACCGATAATGTCGGTGTTACGGGCTACGATATTTACAGAGACACTACGCTTGTTGGAAGCGTTTCCGGAAGTGCGCTGACTTACACGAACACGGGATTGACCCCGAATACGGCATATTCGTACACAGTGAAAGCGAAAGACGCCGCAGGCAACGTGTCGGCGGCAAGCAGCGCGCTCAGCGTGACTACACTGCCTACGAGCGGAGGCTCCGATACACAAGCGCCGACAGCACCGGGCAATCTGGCTGCGACCGGCTCGACCACGTCCAGCGTCTCCTTGTCCTGGAGCGCTGCAACGGATAACGTCGGCGTCACCCAATACGAAGTGTACAATAACGGTGCCCTCGCGCAGACGGTAACAGGCTTGACCGCTACCGTAACGGGCTTGTCGGCCGATACTTCCTACACCTTCACGGTGAAGGCGAAAGACGCGGCCGGCAACGTATCTCCGGCCAGTGCGGCAGTTACGGCCAAAACCCAGCCGACCGGCGGAGGCGGAGGCGGACAGCTGCCGAAGCACATCGTGACCGGTTACTGGCAGAACTTCGTTAACGGAGCGAAGAACCTCAAGCTGAGCGAAGTGCCGGCCGAGTACGACATCATTGCCGTATCTTTCGCGGAGATGGACCGCACCAAGCCGGGCGGCGTCACCTTCGGCATTGATCCCGATCTGTCCAAAGCTCTCGGCGGTTACAGCAATGCGGATCTGATTAACGATATCAAAGCGAAAAAGGCGCAGGGCAAGAAAGTCATCCTGTCCATCGGGGGCGAGAAAGGCAACATCGACCTCGGCAGCGCTTCGCCGAACGTGTCCAACTTTGTCAGCACCATGTCCGGTCTTATTACGGAATATGGATTTGACGGCCTCGACGTGGATCTGGAGCACGGCTTCAACGTTCCGAACCTGACCACGGCGGTCCGCCAGATTCAGGGGAAAGTCGGTTCCGGCTTCGTCCTGACCATGGCTCCGCAAACGATCGACATGCAGAACAACCAAACGAGCTACATCCAGTTCTACAACAATGTGAAAGACATTACGACAGTCATCAACACCCAGTTCTACAATTCCGGCTGTATGCTCGGCCGTGACGGCAAGTGCTACTCGCAGGGAACCGTCGACTTCCTGACGGCTCTTACGGACCTCGCGATCCAGTGGGTACAGCCTAGCCAGCTCGGTATCGGCGTTCCGGCAACCTCTTCGGCTGCGGGCGGCGGTTATGTATCCGCATCGGTCGTGAACAACGCGCTGAACTGCCTGGCAACCGGCAACAGCTGCGGAACCTACAAGCCGGTAGCGAAATATCCGGACATTCGCGGCGCCATGACCTGGTCCATCAACTGGGATGGCATGAACAGCTACAACTTCGCGAAAACGGTCAAACCTTTCCTTAACCAGCTGCCTTAATGTCCGTCTTCAGGTAAGCGCGGATTTGCTCTAAAGACTTCCCGACGATCCACGTCGGGAAGTCTTTTATTTTTGTAAGAAAAGTTTAAGGAAAATTCAAACATTCTTTATAAAGAATACATTACTCGCTAATGAGAACTTGATACAATGAGGTGTATCCACCATAATCTTCAAATACACACGGGATTATCGGGGTGGGGAATATTTCACCACATGTAAGGGGGAGAGCCGTGCAGCAACCGGCAAGATTTTTCAAGTACCTGAAACCTTCCACAGGGAAAGAGCGCAAACAGTCGACACGTCGTAGGAACATTTTCTATGTGGGAGTTACGTTGGCACTGGTGGGCATGGCGGTTCCGTTTCGTGCGGGGATGCCGCAGGCTCACATGGCCGATGCAGGAAGTCAGGCGCTTGGAAGCGGCACGACGATTGCAGGCGGAACCCCGGATCACCCGAACATCTTATCAGATAAAACGAAACAAACCGGAGCTGCAACAGAGGCAGCTTCCACCGGAAGGGGCGGGACGCCTCCACCCGTCGGGGCGGGCGCCGGTGTCGCAGCGCAGCCGGTGAAACCGCCTCCGGCACCCGGAAGCAGGCTCGTGCAGGTCACGGAGCCGGAGACGGGCATCGCCATCGCGCCGACTATCGTGACGGAGCTGCGCAGCAAGGAGCAGCTGGAGGAGCTGTCCGGTCCGGCGAAGCCCGCCACGGTCATTCTCCATGTGAGCAGCGGACTCCGGATTACGGACCCTTCCGGCAAAACGGAGCTGGGTACGCTCGAGGCCGTCCTGGACGGGCTGGGCCGCCGGATGATCCCGGCTTTCTACGTCCGGGACGGAGAGACGGCGGACCGCGTGGCCGGCCTGCTTAAGAAGAGCGGCATCGAGGACGCTTTCGTCGTGTCCGACCAAGGCGAGCTCGTCAAGCGGGCCAGAACGCTTTATCCGGCCGTGCGCGGCATCGTGGATTTCAGCTCGGCCGGGAATTTGTCGGCGGACGATCTGCTGAACATCCGCCGCAAAACGACGGCCAGTCTGGCCAAGATCGCCATTCTGCCCGGGGCCTCGGCCTCCCGTTCCTCCGTCGCGTACCTTCAGCAAAGGCTGATCGTCGTCTGGACGAAGGAGGCGGGGACGAAAACCAGCCCGGAGCTGGGTCTGCACACGCTGATTACGGCGGGGGTTAACGGGATTGTGACCGATTCGCCCAAGGCGGCCTACAAAGCCCTGAAAGTGTATTCTCACGGGAATACACTGATCCGCAAGCCGTACATCATCGGTCACCGGGGAATGCCGTCGAAGGCTCCCGAGAACACGATCGTTTCCAACCGTCTCGGCCTGGAGGCGGGAGCGGATTTTATCGAGAACGATATGTACCTGACAAAAGACGGCCGGCTCGTGATCATTCACGATCCTTTGCTCGAAAGCACGACCAATGGCAAAGGCAAGGTCGAGGACTTTACCCTGGCCCAGCTGAAAAAGCTGAACGCCAACAAACCATATCCGGCCGGATTCCCGTACGTCCAGATACCGACGCTCGAAGAGCAGATCGATCTCGCCCGCAGCCAGGGCAAGATGATTATGGCTGAGATGAAATCGAAGAACCCGGCGGCGATGGATGCTTTTGTTAAGGTGGTTAAAGATAAAGGCGCCGAAGATCTGATTAACACGATGGCTTTCAATCCGGACCAACTGAAACGTCTCTCCGAGCTGATGCCCGAAATGCCGATGGGGCTGCTGACCGGGGAAACCGCCAATGAGGCGAATATCGACGGGTCGCTGACCAACACGCTGCGGCTGATGCAGCTGAGAAATACCACCTTCAATACCACTTACAAAGGGCTGGGTCCGAACTTTATGGAAGCCGCCAAGCACCGGGGAGTTCTGATCTCTCCTTGGACGTTTAACGACAAAAGCAATTTTGCGAAATTTTTCTGTTACGGCGCGTTCGGCCTTACGACGGACTACGCGTTCTGGGCTTCGGATTGGGCGGCCTACGTTAAACCGGTACAGGACCATATCGTCGTCGGCAACTACGAAAGCAAGGACCTGTCCGTGCTTGTAGAAACGTTCAAAGGCGACCGGCTGGAGAAAGCGGCCGATGTGATTCTGCTCGACGGCGAAAGCAGCGTGGAAGCTTACGGAAGCCGGATCACGGCGAAAAGACCGGGCAAAGCTCACGCTCTTCTGAGATATACGGCGGTCATCGACGGCGGCAGCAAGTACGACTTGTACACGCAGCCCATCACGCTGGAAGTTCGGGAAATTAAAGAACCGAGCTGACCGAAACCTGTTCTTTCGAACCGCGCGTTGGAAGCTTACGCTAGGGGGAAAAGCGCACGATCCTGCGGGATCTGTGCGCTTTTTTTCATCGGAGAAGACGGAAACGCGAAAAAAGCCCCGGTTTCCTCGGGAGGAAACGCGGGACTCGGGTCGTTCGGCCGTTACTTGTTTTTGACGAGATCGTTGGAGCTTATGCCGAGGAAATCGAAAGCTTCTTTAAGCATAGCCTGATCTTCTTTGTTCCAGAAGCTTTTTTGAATATCGGAAATGTTCGAGTTTCTGGAGATGCGGTCCATCTGCATCTTCATGATCGAACCGCTGCACAGCACGGCAATGTGGGAAACATGAGGGAATACGGTTCTTTGCGCTTCTTCCCAAATGCTGTTGACCTCCGGTGTGAACACGATCGGACGTCCGTCGCGCTCCATAAAACGGTTGTCGACGAGCAGCTTGACTTTGCCCGCTTTGGCGCTGTTTGCCACAGTTTCGGTAATGATGCGAGCCGCTTCCCGGGCTTCCTCGACCGTCAGGTTATCGACGACCTGCCAAGCAAAAACCAGGTTGGCTTTATCCATGTTGGAGCTGAATTTATCTTTCAGTAGAACGCTCATTTTGTTACCCCTTCGCTAATTATTTAAACCAAGATGCGAGCATGACGTCCAGCGTGTTGCAGGTATACTTAACGAGATGCTCGGCTTCCTGCAGCTGTTTTTCGGTCATGTTCTGGATGAGATGATACACTTGGCTGTGTTCCTCGTCCGCCTCGCAGTGAATCGCCCAGTATTCGAGATCCGTAAAGCCGGTCTCCTGCAAAATTTTGTAGGCGTGAAGATAGACGGCGTGAGCGAAGCCTTCGCTCGTGCTGTTGATGATCAGCAGCGACATATTTTCATCCATGGCCGCAACGGCGCGGTATTGGAGAGAGATGAAGTGTTCCGTCTCGTAATTGGCGGTATGGTTTTCGGGATCGTCCAAGCCGATGCCGATCATCCATTTGCGGAGCATCTCGGCATGGTCTTTCTCTTCGTCATAGTGAGTGGAGAAAACATCGTGGTTCACATCCGGGAACCGTTCCCATCTGAGCTTCAGCAGCTCGCCAAAATGTTTGGATAAATGATAGAGGTTGTTGCACCAGACAAAATACTGCGGATCTTTCTCCGCCGGGAAATTCAAAAAGAACGGATTTTCGGTTTTAACACGCGCAAGCTCCGATGAAATGATCCCGCTGATTCTTTCGATAACTTCTTCTTTGGTGGTTGTTACGTTTGTCATTCAGGAATTCTCCCCTTTCTACATGTATATCGGTAAAATAATGTAAATTTTTAAGACAAATAACGACAAATTTCTATTAAATTATGTTCACTTGAAAGTTCAAATGAAGTTTGGGAAGATAGGACTGAAATTGTGGATTGGCCAGGCAGGATATGCACGACAAAAATTAGGAGGTGCGGCATCGTTTAACGATCAGGATGCCGTATGCCAAACGTTCTCCGATTTAGCCGGAGGAAGCATCGAAGCTTAGGAGGTGCGTCGCGTCATGCGTGAATTTACGCTGGATTTTTCGACCAGCAAAAAGCCGATTTTTCACCAGTTATATACCTATTTCAAAAACGGGATCCGGGAAGGAAGGCTGCGCAGCGGAGACTATCTTCCTTCGCTCCGCAGCAGTGCCCGGTCTTTCGGCGTCAGTAAAAATAGCGTGGAAAACGCCTATCAGCTGCTGATATCGGAAGGGTATCTGCGGAATATCCCCAAAAAAGGCTACTGCGTGACGTACGAACCGGATGCGTCCCCGCGCGAGGTTATCGGGGCGGAAGCGGCAAATATCTCCGAACGGACGGTCACGACGGATTTCCGCTACGGCAATATTGAGCTGGGGACGTTCCCCTTCCGGCATTGGAACAAGGTGCGGAATCTCCTGGTCGCGCAGTATCAGAGCCGTTATGCCGTCGAAGGAACGAATCAGGGGGAATATTTGCTCCGCAAGGAGCTTTCCAGGCTTTTGTATGAATCCAGGGGGGTTCTGTCTACCCCGGACCAGATTGTCGTGGGAGCGGCCCCCCAGCAGCTCGTGATGCTGTTAAGCCAGCTTCTCGACGTGAAGAAGCATAGGATCGGCGTCGAGAATCCCGGATACGACGGGGCCCGGAATACGTTTTTGAATCTGGGGTTTCGTGTCCGCCCGATTCCACTGACCGGCAGCGGCGTCTCGCTTCGGGAGCTGACGGGGAGCGGCGCGAACGTGATGTATGTAAGCCCCTCCCAGCAGTTCAGGAACCGGATGACGATGCCTGCCGACAAAAGAACGGAGCTGGCGGATTGGGCCCGCTCCCGCGAATATCTCATCGAGGACGATTACGAATGGGAGTTCAAATACGAGGAAGGAATTCTTCCCGCGATTCAGAGCATGGTCCCGGACAAGACGGTTTACATCGGCCGGATCTCCAAGGCGCTGCTGCCGGTGTTCAATCTCAGCTACATGGTGCTGCCCTCCGGACTTCTTTCCGAGTTTCACTCGAAAGTCCCGGAGTACGACCAGCCGGTTTCCAGACTGGACCAGCTCACCTTCGCGCGGTACTTGTCCGACGGCTACTGGTATAAGCATCTGCAGCAGATGCGGAGGCTTTACGAGGAGAAGCAGCGGTATTTTGCGGAGGCCCTCGAACGGTATATGCCGGGAAAAGCGCAGGCCGAGGGAAAAGATACGGGGCTTCACGCTTTTCTGACCGTACGGACGGACCGGTCGGAGGACGAGCTGATCGAAGCGGCCTTGGAAAAGGGCGTGCGGGTGTACGGCACCGCCCGGTACTGGCTGCGGCCCGGAGACGAGTATCCGACCGTGCTGCTCGGATACGGGGCGCTGGGCCGGGAGGAAATTGCCGCCGGCGTGAAGGCGCTGGCGGAAGCGTGGTTCTGAGCCGCCGGATTGTGACGGTGGCGGACGCTTGCTCCCGCTGCGCAGGCTCTGCGGGAAGACAGGGCTGCGCCACGCGCGGCTGTGCCCGCATACTCGGCCTCGCACCGCATTACCGGAAGGCTCAGCTGTCCAGGGTACGTCCGGCCTCGCACCGCATTACCGGAAGGCGCAGCTGTGCCGTACTGCCCGAAGCCTGTAACGCCCCTTACGGCTCACAGGCTTGAACGGTCATTACATGGCGGGCGGAACCTGCCGCTTGCTTGCCGGACGCCTGCCGGGTGTCCTGCTCACTTTGCGCGTTCTGTCCCTTTAACGGACGGACCGTACCCGTTACGATTAGGTACATCAACCGAGTAAGGTGGGCGTGAACATGAACTTTATTTTTGACCTGGATGGAACGATTTGCTTCAAAGGACAGCCGATTTCGAAGCGCATTCTGGATGTTTTGCTGGAGCTGGAGGATGCCGGGCACTTTGTGGGCTTCGCATCGGCGCGGCCCTGCCGGGATATGCTTCCCGTCCTGGACGAAAGATTCGGCGGACATCTGCTGATCGGGGCCAACGGCGCAATGACGTTTTACCGCAAGCAGCCGCTGGCGTACCAGCCGATTCCCGGGCCGTTAGCCGGGCAAATCGTTAACCTGCTGAATGATTATGAGGCCGAATATCTTATTGACGATACATGGAACTATGCTTACCGTCTGAGTCCCGAGCATCCGTTCCTGGCTAATGTGGACCCCCATGGGCTGGCGAGACGCGTGGAGCTGGACGACATTCAATCGTTTGTCAAAATCGTCGTGCTCTCCTGCAGCCGGTTTGAGGAGTTGTCCGCGAAGCTGAGAGCCCTGGACGTTACGATCCATCATCACTCCTCGGAGGGCATTCTGGATATAACCAGCCAAGGCGTTAACAAGATGGCGGCCTTGAGCGGCTGCGGGCTCCCGCTGGAGGAGTTCATTTGTTTCGGCAACGACAACAACGATCTGCCGCTTTTCCGGAAAGCGAAGCATTCGGTGCTGATCGGGGACCATGACGCGCTGGCTGAACTCGCCAAGGAGAAAATCGCCGTCGACGACCGGACGGAGGAGAATATCCTGCAAAAATTAAAGGAGCTCGGCACGGTACTCGTTTGAGTGCCGTGCAGGCTCCTTTTTTTTGCGGATGATTAGTCCACAGTCAGCAGCTGCTCGAAAAAGCCGCCGATCTCGCGCTCGCGGTCCACAAAATGGATCTCCAGGATCCAGTCGCGGGGCAGGCCGTTTTTATCGTTATCCCGCATCTTGATGTGATTGTCGGGATGGATATAATTCTCGACCTCTTCGCCTTGTACGATCTCGTGAGGGAATTCTCCGATAAGATGACCGGCGTGAGGGCCGCCATACTCCCAACCGTAATCGCGGGCCAAAGCGGTCATAAAATCGTAAAGCTCGCTGCCCGTTATGTCCGGACGAGATTCGAAGAAGGCCTTGCCGTCATGCCAGGCGAGTTCGACGTCCCGCCGCAGTTTATTTTTGAGAGGATCGTCTCCAAACACATACGTGCGTCCGAAATCGGCTTCCCAATCTTCGAAGATCGGGCCGAAGTCGATAAAGAGAATGTCTCCCGGCTCCACCATTCTGTCGGGCGGATTTTCCCGGTACGGATGAAGCGTATTGCTTCCCGCGCGCACGATCCGCTTGTGCCAGTACTTTTTGATCCCGTAAAGCTCGAAGGCGAACTGATAAATTTCCCGGTTCAATTCTTTCTCCGTAACGCCGCTGCGCAGAATTCCTTTCGCTTCGGCCATTTCGAAAAGCGCGAGGGCTTTCTTTTCCGCCTCGCGTAAATTTGTATGACGCTCCTGTCGGGTTGCTGCCATTGTTGTATGTCTCCTCTCTCTAACAGGTATCCAATTATCTCCTTCTCTATTGTACGGGCTAAGGGACGAGTTGGAAAGTTACAGATTCGGCAAGAAAGTAAGGACAGAACGCCGGTGCTTCTGCATAATCAAACAAAAAAATGCATAAAATAAGCGCCGGACTGTTTCGGAATCGCGCAAAATGTGTTATCATAGTTGTAACAGATTACAAAAGGGGGGAGACGATGAAACAACGGAACGCGATCATTCGCTGGTGCCTGTTTCTTGCACTGTCCTTCCTGCTGAGCTTCTCCGCGCCCGTGCCTCTGACTCAGGAGGCCGCGGCCAGCCAGTCATCCTCTACGTATGAGTCTGTCCCTCCGCTTAGCGAACACAAATCCAAGTATGTGATCCGCAAAGCCGTTACCCATCATTTTGCCAAAATGATGAAGGCGGCCAACACCCTCGTGGTTTTATTCGTGCTGTGCCTGTTTACCCTCTTTAAAGCTCCCGTTCCGGGGCTCCGGTACAAACCCTTCTTCTGCCTGTTAAGGCGCAAACAACTTCTTCTACCCATCAAATTCACGTCGAATTACGTGGCTTAAGTTCTCTGCCGTTATCCGGCAAAACGTATAGTCCCATTCATCCGAATGTTGAACGAAAGCACCTGCTGTCCAATTTTTCGGCCGCTTGTTAAGGGTTTCTTTGAGTCTGTCTAAAACTACCTGAATGTATAAATAATGCATAAACATGTATAAAAATAACGTGGATAATATTGGAGACGATGATGAGCCTCGGCGAAAAAATAAGCCGGGCGGCAAGGCCCCCGTCTGCCCGAATTCCTGGACTCCTTACGGCCGGGAAGGGCGCGGGCGGTTTGAAGCAGGACCGAAAGGTCCCTAATTACACTCATTTATAGGAGGCTATTCCGCTATGTACGTAAGAGAATCCGATTTGCCGGGGATAGGAAAGAAGTTCCTGATGAATACCCGCGGCGGAGATAAGATCGTCGTTATCCTTCATGACGACGGCAGACGTGAAATGTACCATTTTCACTATGACGATCCCGACGAGAGCTTGTCCATGGTCACCCTTGACGACGATGAAGCCCGTCAACTTGCCGCAATCGTAGGCGGATTGACGTATAAACCGAAGGCGCTGGAGTCGATCGAAGTGGCTCTGGACGATTTGATCATCGAATGGTACAAGATGGACCCGGAGTATGCGTGCATCGGCCAATCAATCGGCGAGCTGGACGTCCGGCAAAATTCGGGAGCGACCATCATTGCGGTGGTCGACAAAAATCACGGCAAGCAGATCAATCCGGGACCGGATTATGTCTTGTCCGCCGACTCGACTCTGATCGTGGTCGGGGAAAGACAGCAGCAAAAATTGTTCCGGCACATTTTAAAGAATGGAAGTGGTTGAATAGATGAATTACATGGTTTTTGAGGTAGGTCTGGCTATCGCGCTTATTGCGGCGGCCGGGTTGTTGTCAGCCAAACTCCGCTTTTCGGTCATTCCTTTCTATATTCTGATCGGGATGGCCGTAGGTCCGCACGCGCTGGAGTTCTGGCATTTTGATTTCCGGTTCATTGAAAGCGCGCCGCTGATCGAGTTTATGGGCCGGATCGGGGTCCTGTTCCTTCTGTTCTATCTGGGACTGGAGTTCTCGGTAGGCCGGCTTATCAAGTCGGGGCGTTCCATCGCCGTGGGCGGTACGATTTATATCCTCATTAATTTTACGCTGGGCGTCTTATTCGCTTGGGCGCTCGGTTTTCCTCTAGCCGAAATTCTGGTGATTGCCGGAATTACGACGATTTCCTCCAGTGCCATCGTGGCCAAAGTTCTGGTCGATCTGAAAAGAACGGCCAATCCCGAAACCGAAATGATCCTCGGCATTATCATGTTCGAAGATGTTTTCCTCGCCGTCTATATCTCTATCCTATCAGGTCTCGTCCTGAGCGGTTCCACAACGCTGGGAGGCGTGCTGCTCTCCGCGCTCATCGCGCTCGGATTTATGCTGGTGCTGCTCGTAGCGGGCAGAAAAGCCGTTCCACTCCTGAACCGGCTGCTGAACATCCGCTCCAACGAGCTGTTCGCGCTCGTGATTTTCGCGGCGCTGTTCCTCGTAGCGGGCTTCTCCGAAACGATTCATGTCGCGGAAGCGATCGGAGCTCTGCTCGTCGGGCTTGTCCTGGCGGAGACGGAGCACGCCAAGCGGATCGAGCATCTGATCATGCCGTTCCGGGACTTCTTCGGCGCTATTTTCTTCTTCAGCTTCGGGCTGACCATCGATCCCCTGGCGCTCGGCGGAGCCGTCTGGATGTCGCTGGGAGCCGTCGCGATTACCCTGATCGGCAACTTGGCCGCCGGGATGCTGGCGGGGCGAAGCGCCGGTCTGCCTTCGAAGGCTTCGGCCAACATCGGCCTGACCATTGTATCGCGCGGCGAATTTTCCATTATTATGGCCAATCTCGGCAAAGCGGGCGGACTGCTGGCTGTTTTACAGCCCTTCGCGGCTCTGTACGTACTCATCATGGCGATTCTCGGGCCGCTGCTTACCAAGGAAAGCAAAACCATTTACAAGTGGATGAATAAAGTGATTCCTTTCAAAGACGCGTCCGGCAAAAAGGAGGGCAAAACCGTTCTGCAAAAGGAAGGAAGCGGGTAATGCCGCCGGATATTCGCACTCGGACGCTGGCTGATTGTACGGTCCTGTAAGGACGGAATCTAAGCGATGAGGAGGAATTCCGATGAAACTTTTGCAAAATGTCCGCATCGGTCCGGCCGGAGAAACAATGGGAGGCTGGTCCTTGGCGCAGTGGTGTTTCAAGCTCTTGATGGTGATTTGCGGGAGCGTGCTGGCCGCAGTCGGGCTGGAGCTGTTCCTGATTCCGAACCGCATGCTGGTTGGGGGAATGACGGGCCTGTCCGCTTTGGCGGCTCATTTTACGGAGATGAAGCTCGGCCTGTTTCTGTTCGTGCTGAACCTGCCGCTTATTCTGCTTTCGTACCGGCAGGTCCGGCGAAATTTCGCGGTGCTCACGGTTCTCGGCCTGCTCGTATTTTCGCTCAGCGCCCTTATCTTGCATCCGGTACCGGCTCTGATCGAAAATCCGATGTCGGCGGCTTTTCTCGGAGGAGTATCTCTGGGGCTGGGAATCGGTCTGGTCATCCGCTACGGGGGTACCCTGGATACGTTGGAAACGCGGGACCACACTGAGAAACTGGTGAAATTCGGTTTCAAAGATCAAGATTTTATGCTGCTGAACTGCTTTATTTTGGCGGGAGCGGGCTTTATTTACGGCTGGGAGCAGGCGATGTACTCCATTCTCGCTTACCTGCTTGCGTATGAAACGGTGCATTTCAGCCTGCGGGGGTTTTCCGTGCACCGCCGGATTACGATTGTAAGCGGCCACTGCGCTGAAATCGAGAAAGAGATGGAGGCCAGGCTTGGACGGAAGGCATTTGACTGCGAAGCTAAAGGGGCGGAAGAACATGAGGCGGCTGCAAAAAGAGCGATACCGGAAGAGCGTCAAGCTTACGGGCTGGAGCGGGCCGCCGAGCGTTTTTTCAGCAGGCGATCCAGGCGGATCATGGCAAACTTCCGGCCTATAGAGCCTCGTGAACCTACGGGAGGATGGGCGAACGGGAGCGGCCCGGGGCCGGACGAAGGAGCGCCGAATGAAGCGATGAGCGAAAGCTTCAGCCGCAGTAGAGACCGCAGCCTTTCTTACACCATTCATTTTATGGAGGAAGCCCGCTTGAAAGCCATTGTGAAAGCGATCGACCCGGCCGCCGGTATCGTGACGGATTCGCGGGGGCGAAGAAGGGACGGAAGCTTGGCGGAATAGCGGATTGTATAAGCGGGAAAAGAGCAAGAGCAAGAGCAAGAGCAAGAGCAAGAGCAAGAGCAA
>NZ_KE150413.1:161130-419313 GCF_000411255.1 Paenibacillus sp. HGH0039
AAGAGCAAGAGCAAGAGCAAGAGCAAGAGCAAGAGCAAGAGCAAACCCTTTGCCGGGGAGGTTTACCCGCCGGAACAAGAAGGCATCGCAGCAAGTAACTGCGGTGCCTTCTTGTATTTTAACGCGAAGAAGACCCTAAACGGCACCTTACTCCTTCGGATAGGTGTTCAGCACCTGTTTGCGGTATTCGTCCGCCGTCAGGCCGGTAAACTTTTTAAACGTCTGACTGAAGTGCGACAAATGCTTGAAGCCGACCTCATAGGCGGTCTCGGTGATGCTTTTTTCGGGTTCCAGGGTGAAAAGAACTTTCGCCTGGTTGATACGGCGCCGGTACAAATAATGAAACAAGGTGATACCGGTCTTTTCCTTAAATATTTTGACGAGGTAGTGCTTGTTCAAGTGGACGGCGGCGGCGATGTCATCCAGGCACAAATCCTCGGTGTAATGCGCCTCCACAAAAGAAATGAGCTGCTGCACATGCTGCTGTCTGGGTCCGGCGGGCTCGTGGCTCCGGTTACGGGGTTTGTCGGCGATTTCATACACTTGAAGCAGGATCCGCATAAAAGAAGCGAGGAACCGGTCGCGACATAAAGAATCGCTTTCTCCGGACAGGGAGCACAATTCTTCCAGCATGGGTTCCAAAATCGCCCGTTCGCCAGGCTCCAGAGAAATCAGCCGGTTATCCGTTCTTTTAAACGGGTTCAGCACCGGAGTGTGAAAGGGCGCGCGGAACAGCCCCTCGGCATAGGCCGGATCGAAGTGCACAATGGTGCGGCAGTACTCGAAAGCCGGATTGATTTTGGGATAATGCAAAGTCATACCGTTCATCAGAAGAAGATCGCCCGGGGAAAGATTGTAAATCCGGTCCCCGACCAGGTAGCTGCATTGCCCGCTGTGAAAATAATAAAGCTCATAATAAAGATGGGAATGGAAGCCGGCGGGAATGCGGGATGTGTTATACAGGGCTTCTATCGGCCTCGTAAAGGTTTCCATCAGGCTCATAAGGCTGTCCTCCGGGTTTGCGGGTATCTGTTCAGTCAGTTAATTAATCAACCTAATCTTATACAGAGTTTAGCATGCCCTCTCCGAAAATCACACCAACCAGATATAAATAAGTAAAGGCAGGTGCATAACGAGAAGAAAGCGTTCTACAGCATCTCATGGTACGGTAGAAGCAGATCAATAAAGCGAATCCGTTTGTCTCACTAAAAGGCCCGGCTTATGCGTGGGAGAAGATAGTTAATGTCCTTATTATATGTAATCGGACAATCCGTCATAGCCGGAGCACCCCAAAGGAGTCACACTCATATGAACTTATTCGATTTAACGGGCAAAACGGCTGTCGTCATCGGCGGCAACAGCACGCTGGGCGGGGAGATGGCGGCCGGACTGGCGGGACACGGAGCGCAGGTGGCCGTTGTGGGCCGCAATCCGGATACCTCCGCTGCGGTCCGCGACCGCATAGAGCAAGGGGGCGGCGAGGCCCGCTGCTTCCAGGCGGACGCGACGTCCTCGGCGGATTTGCGGCGTGTCCTGGATGAAGTGCTGGACTGGACGGGCAGAGTGGATATCCTGCTCAACTGTCCGGGCAAAAACAGCGCGACTCCTTTTTTCCAGATCACGGAAGAGGAATGGGACAGCATCATGAACGTCAATCTGAAAAGCGTCATGCTGGCCTGCCAGGTCTTCGGCAAATATATGGTGGAAAGCGGTCGCGGCGGCAGCATCATCAACATTTCGAGCGTATCGGCCGATCCGCCGTTGTCGAAGGTGTTCACCTATTCCGCCTCAAAGGCCGGTGTGAACAACGTGACCCAATATTTGGCAAGGGAGTTCGCTCCGGCCGGAGTGCGCGTGAATGCGATCGTACCGGGATTTTTCCCGGCGGAACAGAACCGCAAAATTCTTTCGGAGGAGCGGATTTCCTCCATTATGAACCATACGCCGATGAACCGGTTCGGTGAAGCGCGCGAGCTTCAAGGCGCCGCCGTGTACTTGGCCTCATCCGCGGCCTCGGGGTTCGTAACCGGCTCTATCCTGCGGGTCGACGGGGGATTCGGGGCCATGACGATTTAGAACATAGCGCTTCTTGTCGGGACTTTTTTTTGCGAAATCTACCCCTATCAAAGGATGTGGAACCATGAAGGCACAAACGATCCAAAACGCGGCGGAGCTGAGAAGAATCGTCGGGAGGCTGGCCGCCTCCACCTCGGTCACCGATATGCATACCCATATGTATTCTGCGGATTTTGAAGACTCTCTGCTCTGGGGAATCGATGAATTGCTGACTTATCACTATCTCATTTCGGAGTCCTTCCGTTGGTCGGAAGATTCATACGAGGCTTTCTGGACGATGTCGAAAAGGGAACAGGCGGATACCATCTGGAAAAAGCTGTTCGTCGATCATTCTCCGGTGAGCGAGGCCGCAAGCGGACTGATCACGATTTTGAACCGGCTCGGACTGGATGTTTCCAGCCGTAACCTGGAAGAATACCGCCGCAACCTGGCAGGTCGGGATTTGCGCGGACAGCTCGACACGGTCATGAAGCTCGCCAAGGTGGAGCACATCGTCATGACGAACGACCCGTTCGATGCGGCCGAGCGAACGGTGTGGCTGGACCGCGGAGGCAATACGGATCCGCGTTTCTCCGCGGCTCTGCGTGTAGATGCGCTGCTGAACAACTGGCCGCAGGCAGTGGGCGAGCTGAAGCAGCTCGGATACCGCGTGGAGGAGGCATGGACGGAGGAGACGCGCGGGGAAGTCCGCCGCTTCCTGTCGGAATGGATCCGGCGGATGGATGCGCTATATCTGGCGGTCTCCATGCCGGGGGATTTCGTGTATCCGTCGGACGATCACCGCAGCCGGATGATTGACGAAGCGATGATCCCGGTGTGCCGTGAGTACGGCATTCCTTTTGCGCTCATGATCGGAGTGCGGCGCTCGGTCAATCCGGGCCTCCGTCTGGCGGGCGACATGAGCATGCACTCGGACGTGACCGCGGTGGAAGCCCTCTGCCGGCGCTATCCGGACCAGAAATTCCTGGTCACGATGCTGGCCCGCGAAAATCAGCATGAGCTTGCGGTGCTTGCGCGCAAATTCCGCAATCTGATGATTTTCGGCTGCTGGTGGTTCCTTCACGTGGAATCCATCGTGGAGGAGATGACCCGCTTCCGGGTGGAGCTTCTCGGAACCTCCGTCATCCCGCAGCACTCGGACTGCCGCGTTCTCGAGCAGCTTATTTACAAGTGGGAACACTCCCGCTCCATCATCGGCCGGGTGCTTGCGGACAAGTACGAAAAGCTGCACGGCAGCGGCTGGTACGTGACGGAGGAAGAGATACAGCGCGACTTCGATGACCTGTATCATCGCAATTTCTGGCGGTTTTTGGGCAGAGAGGCGAGGTAGGAGGAGAGAGGTGACGCGCGGGTTTGGCGCTGGAAAATGAAGAAAAGGCGGTCTTCCTTGTTAGTTAGCTAACAAAGGGGACGCCTTTTTTAAAAATTTTAGGATTCGAACAAATTCTTAAGCAGATTATGAAGCTGTTCGGAAGGAAGTATATATACGTTTCCGATGTGGCTATCCGTAAAGCCGAACTTCAGTTGATCGCCTTCATATAAATTGGCTGAATATCTAAAACCTGTTCTCGCTTCCTGATTTGGATCGGGGGTTATCTCTATAATGCGGGCTTCATTGATCCATTTTCGGAGAATTTCTTTCTCCTTAAATGTTTTCAGTTCGCCGGTGGCGCCGTTGCGGATATCGATCCGATCGATTTTGCCCCAATCGGTTTGGTAAAAATCTGCTAATGGTTTTGGAGCCGGTTCGGCTTCCGGGCGGCTTTCGCATCCTGCCGCGGATAAAATCAGCACGATTAATAAGAAAATTCTCTTCACGGGCGTCCTCCCAAGTAAGATTTTGAATGGCACTGAATTGTACGGGGATGACATCACACGAGGAACCGAAGTATCTCTATTGTACATGGATAATAATGGAATTTAAATAGTGTGGATAAATAGAGTGGGGGGGCGGTCTGCAAGAAAAAGAGTCGCATGTTTTCCCACTCCCCTCGCCCCCCCCGAAACAGAAAAACCAGCCGAAAAAAAACGGCTGGTTTTTCATTGCTCGAACGGCGTCTCTATGCCTCGGAAGGCTGCATCAGCCCGTTCATAAAAGCGCTGAACTTCTTCAGCATCTCCGGGCCCGGCAGCTCGCCGCTGAAATCTTCGACGCCCAGCCAGCCCGTGTAGCCGACCGCCCGGAGGTCCGCGACGACCTGCCGCCAGTCGGCCATTCCCCGGTTCATGGGGCGGGCGGAAGAAACCCAGCGGGTCATGCCGTTCTCATCGGCACCCGGCGCCCAGCCCCCGTTCTTGACGTGCACGTGAGCGAGATAAGGGCCGAGAATTTCCATCCCCATCCGGTAATTCTCGAAGCCTTCGTAGACCATGTTGCCGGGGTCGTACAGCACGCCGATATGCTCGGGCTGCAGCCCTTCCACGAGGCGGTAGGCGGCGGAGGCGCTCGGCGCAATCGTGACGTGGTGCGTCTCGACAAGCCCTTTCACGCCGTACTGCCGACACAAGGCTTCCGCCTCGCGCAGATAGGCTCGCTGCAGTTCGAACAGCTCGCGGAAGTTACGCGTCCGGTCATAGCGGTGCACGCCGAGCCGGATGAAGGAAGCGCCGAGCCGCCGGGCGGCGTCAAGCACGCGCTCCGTGCCTTCCAGATCGCCGGCGCCCAGGTAAGGCGTCACGCTGAGGGAACGCAGCCCGTAACGCGCGGCGGCGTCTCGAAAGCGGCTCAGCTCGGCATCGTCCCACTCCGGCGGGATGGAGCAGAGATTGTTGCGCCAAAAGGACGGCGTTTCACCGGCCATCTCGGGCGGAATCTCTTTGTATCGCCATTCGATACCGGAGATTCCGGCTTCTTTGGCAGCGGCGGCAAGCTGCTCCGGGGACAGCTCGGGTGTAGCGACGGTAAACACGGACAGTTTCATTCGGTAGGACACCTCCGGTCGGATAGGTTGGTTATGTGTAAATCGCCATACCGCGTTCAGCTAACAGCGCTCGACGAGGTATCTCATGACTGTGGTCGGGAGTTTATAGGGCTGAGGGTTACCTAGTCCAGTCAAACTCTGAATGCCCAAAACATTAACCCGGGAATCAGACAGCGAGTGCTAAATCCATTGTCAGGCAGCCCAGATCATCAGTTAAGGTCCCCAAGTGTTTGAAGTGGGAAATTCGGCCCTGACCGCGTCTCGCTGGGCAAACAGGCAGAGCTCGGCCGCTTTGAAAATATGCTCCTGGGTCATCGCATGCTCCGTGCGGTTCAGGCAGTCAAGAATCAGCTCCCCGAAGAACGGATAGCCGACTTTCCCGCTCAGCTCAAGCCGGCGCTCGCCCTCGCCGTTCACGAGGTACAGGTTGTCGCCCTGCGCGCTGCGGGCGATATCGACGTATTTCCTCAGCTCGATGTAGCCGTCCGTGCCGAGGAGGACGGTGCGGCCGTCACCCCAGGTGGACAGGCCGTCCGGCGTCAACCAATCGACGCGGAAATACTGGGTCGCCCCGTTGTCTCCGAGCAGGGTCGCGTCGCCGAAATCCTCCAGCTCCGGATACTGCCGGTTGTTGTAGTTGGCGACCTTGCTGTGCAGCACCTGTGCATCCCGGCAGCCGGCAAAGAACAGAAACTGTTCGATCTGGTGGCTGCCGATATCGCACAGGATGCCGCCGTACTTGGCCCGCTCGAAGAACCAGCCGGGCCGCGAAGCGGCGTTAAGCCGGTGCGGGCCGAGGCCGAGCACCTGCACGACGCGCCCGATCGCTCCGTCGCGAATGAGCTGCCCCGCGAAGACGGCGCTCTCGACATGCAGCCGCTCGCTGAAATAGACCGCGTATTTGCGGCCGGTCTCGGCTGCCGTTTTTTTGGCCGATTGAAGCTGGTCCAGCGCGGTAAACGGCGTTTTGTCGGTGAAGTAGTCCTTGCCGCTGCGCATGACTTTCTCGCCGAGGGGCCCGCGGTCGCACGGAATGGCGGCGGCAGCTACGAGCTTTACTTCTTCGTCCTGCAAAATCTCTTCCAGCGACGTGGCGGGGCGTACGCCGGGATAGGCCGCGAGGAAAGCTTTTACTTTTACCGGGTCGGGGTCGTAGACCCATTTCAGCTCGCCCCCGGCTTCACGCAGTCCGTTGCACATGCCGTAAATATGGCCGTGCTCCAATCCCGCAGCGGCGAAAATAAAGTCGCCCCGCGTGACGACCGGCGCCGGTTTTCCTTCGGGAGCGTAGTTCATGCCGTCTTTTTTGTGCAAAAGAAACCCTTCCTTTCATGGCTATGGCCTGTGCTGGCGCAGACCAAGTCCGGTTCGCGGTTTATTTGCCGAACCGGTTGGTGTGAATCCCCCGACTGTGTGAACCCTTCTCAAATGAGGCCAATCCGGAGGCCGACCGTTAAGAAGAAAGCTGCTCGCGGACGGTTTTCTTGTATTTTTCCGGCGTCAGTCCGACCTGCTGCTTAAACAAGCGGCTGAAATGGGCGAGATGCTTGAAGCCGACCTGCAGGCACACATCGGTAACGGAGTGGCCGGGATTGTGCAGGAACAACGTTTTGGCCTCGTTGATTCTGCGGCGGTATACGAACTGAAAAATAGTCAGTCCCGTGATTTCCTTAAATATTTTAGATAAATAAAATTTACTGAAGTTTAGGTGCTCCTGAAGATGCTCCAAGTGCAGATCGTCCGCAAAGTGCTCTTCAAGAAAGCTGACGATACGCTGGACGTGTTTTTCTTTCTCGGAAGAGAATTCACGCCCCGCACGCAGCGTCCGCTGACACTGCTCGTGAATAAAATACAGCAGGTCCAGGAATGAGAGGTGGAGGCGGTTGTAGGCGGTCAAACCGTCCTTCTTGCAGTGGACGCTCATTTCGTGCAGGATGCGCTCCGCTTCCTCCTTTTCGGGGCCGCGAAGAGTGAGGCGGCAGTTTTTTAATTCCTGAAAAGGTTGGAGAACATTGACCGCATGAGGCAGCTCAAGATACGGCTTAAGCCCCGCCGGCTCAAAATGCACGGTCGTCCGGATATAAGGGACGGCGGTGTCGACCTTGGGGCAGTGGAGCGTCATGCCGTTCATGAGGATGAGATCCCCGGGCTGAAGCATATAGATGTTGCCGCCGATCAGATAATTGCAGCTTCCGCCGTGGAAATAATAAATTTCATAATACGCATGGGAGTGAAAAACGGAATCGACCTTCCCCTCGTTGCGGTAGCTCAGGCCGAGCATATCTTCGCGGTCGTGCAGGTTCATGAACATGCGGGAGAGCACCACGCTTTATCGGGATGTAAGGGCCGCCCGGAAGCGGCCTTTCTGTCTTCAGTGTAGCATGGAAGCGCTTCCTGTTTCTATTCGCAGACAATGTGTGTCCAGAGCTTCGTACGTTTGCGGCACATGGTGTGACTATGGAGCGCCGTCCTTTGTGACGGCGGTCAATCACAGGGCACGAGACAAGTGTCCGCAGCCGCACCGCACCGCGCATCACGGCAGTTCGCTATGAATCCCACAGACGGAGGCGGGCTCCTTGTGCCGGTACTTCATAGATGAACTCTGCTCTTCATCGTCCTCTTCCTGTCAGTAAGAACCTGTCGTATCGAGCGTCTTCTCCTCCGCATTTTTCACGGCTCCGGAAGCCTGTATTTTCTGCTGGAGCAGCCCGTAGAACCGGTCTTCGTCCAACGGCAGCTCCGCCCATTCGTCCGTCCACGCGGACAGCAGCATGGCGTTCGAGAGCGTGAGCCCCTTCAGGCCCTCTTCGCCCGGAGCGATCAGGGGAGTGCCGTGAAGAATGCCGTTCACCCAATCCTGGGTGATGAGGTGGTGCTGCCCGCGTTCGCCTCCGACGGGAATGTCGATTTTCCACACCTCCGGCTCCCCGAAGCCGCCCTTATAGGTACGGTTGAATTCCGTCTCCGACTGCCGCAGCCGGTAGAAGGTCAGCTTGTCGTTTTCGATGACCATTCTTCCCAGGTCACCCACCACTTCAAGCCGGTTCGTACCCGGCGTTTCGCAGGCGGACGTGATAAATACGCCCGTCGTTCCGTTCTCGTACTCCGCGTAGGCGGTCACTTCGTTCTCGACCTCGATGTCCCGGTGCTTGCCGAAAGCGCAGAAGGCGCGCAGCCGCTTGGGCATCATGCCAGTCACCCACTGCCACAGGTCGAGCTGATGAGGCGACTGGTTGATAAGCACCCCGCCGCCTTCTCCGGCCCATGTGGCGCGCCATCCGCCGGAATCATAGTAGCTCTGGGACCGGTACCAGAGGGTGATGATCCAATTGATCCGGCGGATTTCACCGAGCTCGCCCTGCCTGATCAGCTCCCGGAGCTTCTTGTAAAGCGGCTGCGTGCGCTGGTTGTACATGATGCCGAACACTTTGCCGGACGCCGCGGCCGCTTCGTTCATTTCGCGGACCTGCTTCGTGTAGACGCCGGCCGGCTTCTCCGTCAGCACGTGCAGACCGTGCCGGAAAGCCGCGACGGCTTCCGCCGGGTGGCCGTAATGCGGCGTGCAGACGATCACGCCGTCGATTGTGCCGGAAGCGTACATTTCTTCGATCCCGGTGAAGCGCGCCACGGCGTTCCCGAATTCCCGGGCCGCCCATTCCAGCCGCTCGGTACGCGGGTCGCACACGGCGGCCAACACCCCGCCTTTTACTTTGTTCTCAATCAAATATTTCGCGTGCGCCGAACCCATGTTACCTAATCCGATGATTCCGATACGGACAACTTCCATCTGTATAACCATCCTCCCCGGCATAGATCAAGGCCGTTTTGTATTAGTTTAGCACGGCTGTGACGGGGAACGTTTTACTGCGCTTTGCCAGTTGGCCGGAGGATTTGACTCTGGTTGTTCAGTTGAAAAAGTTAACAATCTTGAAAAAGTAAACCACAAACCTTAATTTCTTGCATTGTTGAAAGCGCTCCAAACGATGATAATAAACTTACATTTCGAACTTAATGGGGGTCAGGAAAAATGGGCAGAAAAACAGCTCGCATCTCCGCCGCGGCTCTGGCCGGTGTCTTGGCGGTCGGCTTGGCGGCTTGCGGACGCGCCGATCAATCCGCGGGTACGAACACGCAGGATACGAATACGGGATCAAAGGGAGGGGACAAGAAAGTCACCATCACATTCCAGAACATTTACCCTGATCCGACGACGCCTACGTACAAAATGCTTCATAAAATTGTGGAACAGTATGAGAAGGAAAACCCCAATATTCATATCGAGCTTGATTCCATGAACACCGACCAGCAGAAAATGAAGCTGAAAACCCAGGCCGCTTCCAAAGAGATCCCGGACATCACGATCGTGAACCCGGCGGCCCAGATGAAGCCTTTCGTCGATGCCGGGCTTCTCGCTCCGCTGAACGACATGCTGGACAAGAACGGTCTGAAAGGGACTTACCAGGACGGGCTGCTCGATTACTACAGCTTTAACAACAACGTGTACGCCCTGCCGGACGGCAATAACATTCAGGTCGTTTACTATAACAAGGACTTGTTCGCCCAGGCAGGCATCAAAGATACGCCGAAAACGTTCGAGGAACTGCTGGAAGACGTGAAGCTGCTGAAATCCAAAGGCATTACTCCGATCGCCATCGGGGAGAAAGATTCATGGACAGGTTCGTTCCTGTTTATGAATATGCTGCTCCGCACAAACGGCGGTCCGGGCTTCCTCCAGGACGTGCTCGACAAGAAGAAGACGTTCAACGATCCGGCGTTCACGGAGGCCGTTTCGAAGTTCCAGGAGCTGGTGCAGGCCGGCGCCTTTAACGAAGGCGCGACGTCCGTCGACTATAATGCGGGCGGCAACATTTTCAAAACGGGCAAAGCGGCCATGCACATTATAGGTACATGGGAAACGGGCGCTATCGACGCTTCTTCCGTGGGCGGCAAGGTCGGCGTGTTCCAGTTCCCGACGGTAGGCGGCAAGGGCGACGTGAACCAGTACATGATCGCACCGGGCAGCGCCTTCGCCATTTCGGCCAACAGCAAGCATCTGCAGGAGACGAAGGACTTCCTGAACTACTTCACGCTGAATCTGCCGAAAGTCCAGTTCGAGCTGAAGAACGCCGTGGGCATCGGGCAGAAGGTAGAGGGGGATTTTAAAGCCGCGGGTTACTCCGATCTGGCGATTTCCATCCTCGATCTGTTCAAAAACGTCAAAGGCGGCGACCTCGCGTTCGACAACACGATGAACCCGGCCACCGCTCAAGTCCACCTGGGCAGCATCCAGAACCTGTTCATCCAGAAGGCCGATCCGAAACAGGTCGCACAGGAACATCAGAGCGCTTTCGAGGCCAACATCAAATAAAACGAGGCATTGGGATGGAGGGGTTCGGACCGGACCCCTTTTTCATCGACATTTTTTTTGCAAGGGCCGCAGCGGAGAGAGAAAGAGCAAGCGGCCGTTTGTCTACTGGAGGCGTACTAGAATGAATGTGTTAAAAGTACCTGCGCGAACCGTCGCCGTCTTCGTGCTTCCAAGCCTGCTGCTGTACGTCTGCATGGTGTTCGTTCCTATCCTGGTCTCGTTCTATACCGGTCTGCTGGACTGGAACGGCATATCCGGCTCCAAATTCGTGGGCCTGGCCAACTTCAAGACGATGTTTTTCGACGACCCGGTCTTCTGGCCGTCTGTCCGCCGGACGCTGCTTTACGCGGTCTTTTCCATGATCGAGATTCCGATTTGCCTGATGGTGGCGATTTTGCTGAACCGGTACGTGAAGAAAGCCAACTCACTCGTATCGATCTACTTTTTGCCGGTTATTTTGTCGGTCGTCATTATCGGGCAGCTCTGGAAAACCGTCTACAACCCGGCTTCGATGGGCGGGATGATCAACGGGATGCTGACCGCGTTCGGCTTGACCGAATGGACGCACAGCTGGCTGACCGAGCCCAACATTGCCATGTTCTGTCTGTACATCGTGTCTCTGTGGCAGTATTTCGGCTACCATCTGCTGATCCAGTTCACCGGGGTGCAGAACATTCCGGCCGAGATCTACGAGGCGGCCCGCATCGACGGCGCGGAAGGCTTCACGGCCGACCGCTACATCACGTTCCCGATGATCGTGCCCATTCTGAAAATCTCGCTCGTGCTCGCTTTTATCGGCTCCCTACAGGCGTTCGATCTCGTGATGGTCATGACGGGCGGGGGGCCCGCACACTCTACGGACGTCATCTCGACGCATATGTACAACATGTCGTTCCTGTCCCAGAAATACGGGTACGGCAGTGCGATTGCCACCTTCCTGGTCATCCTGTGCCTGGCGTTTACGGTGCTGATTAACGTAGTTTTCAAACGTCTGGAAAATAAGGTAAGCTAGGAGGAGGAACGCCTGTGAAATCCGTCAAAAAAGGAATCGTCTATGCGCTTTTCGCGATTCTGATCGTCACTCAGATGTATCCTCTTCTCTGGCTGCTTACGTACTCCCTGAAGACCAACGAAGAGATTCTCGGCAGCAGCTTTTTCTCCCTGCCCGCATCGCCGAGGTGGGGCAACTACAAAGAAGCGTACGAAGCGGGACACTATCTGCAGTATTTGTTCAACAGCGTGTTCGTCACCGTCGTTACGATGGTTTGCGTCATTCTGCTGAGCTCCATGGCGGCCTACGCCATTTCACGGTTCCGCTGGAAGCTGGCCCCCGCGGTCATGCTCGTTTTCCTGATCGGGCTGATGATTCCGCTGCAGGCTACGCTGCTGCCTCTAATGATTATTTTCAAAAACATGAGCATACTCAACACGCACTTGTCCCTGATTCTGCCCTACATCGCGTTCCAGACGCCGGTTGCCGTCTTTATCCTGAGCGGCTTTATGAGATCCGTTCCGCACGAAATCGAAGAGTCCGCTTACATGGACGGGGCGAGCGTGTATCGCATTTTCCGGAGCATCATCCTCCCGATTTCCGTTCCGCCGGTCATGACGGTCTGCATTCTGACGTTCATCAACATCTGGAACGAATACATCCTGGCGGCGACTTTCATCTCCTCGGAGAAGTTGAAGACGCTTCCGTTCGGCGTGTACACCTTTGTGAGCCAGTATTCCGTCAACTACGGCAACATCGGGGCTTTTCTCGTCATGGGGGCGGTGCCCGTCATACTCCTTTATTTCATTCTTTCGGAAAAAATCACGAAGGGTATGGTTGCCGGGGCGGTAAAAGGGTAGGCGCCGCACGGACGGCATGGGGAACCGGGCGAAACAACGAAAGGGGACGAATCCTTGAGACGCGGCTTCCAATCCATCCACCACCGGTTGTTTTTTCTGTTCCTGTTCTGCATGTCCGGTATTCTGATCATCATCTCCCTACTGTTCTACAGCCGCACGACCGAGCAGTTTCAGACGAAGATCAGCGACCTTTCCCGGAAAAACGTCTCGCAGACCGTCGACCTCTTCGACCTGCTGCTCAAAGGCTACGACAGCTTGTCCAAAACGATCGGCAACAATTTCGATCTGGTCCGTCTGCTGACGGAATCGCCGCAAGAGCCTGCGCTCGATTATATTAACACTCGCTCCGTCACTAACATGATCGGGGCGATTTTCTACTCCCGGGAAGATTTGATCGGCATCCACGTCATCATGGACAAAGGAAAGATCTACAACTACGGCAACTACATGAATGTGGTCGATCCCGAATACCGCAGTTCCGACTGGTACCGGGACGTCCGTCAATCTTCGGGCAAAATGGTCTGGCTGGGCGTGTTTCCGCACTCCCTGATCGACCAGAACGAGAAACGGACCGTGTTTGCCTTCGGCCGCCAGATTTACGATCTCAACGAGCATAAGCCGATCGGGATTGTGCTTTACGAAGCGAATCCGCAGGCGATTTTGTCCGCATTGAATAATTTGAAGCTCAGCGAACACAGCGAGGTGTATCTCGTCTCGGACAAGGGGCGTTTCGTGTCTTCCACGGCTTCGGCCGAATCGCTGCCTTCTCTCCAAGATGTCCCTCTGCCGGACGATTCCCAGGAAATGACCGTCGATCAGAAGAACGGGCGGCTGGCGGTAGCTTCCAAGCTGCCTTTTGCCGACTGGCTGGTGGTCAGCCTTACGCCCTACAAAGACCTGAACGTCGAACTCGTGCAGATGCAGCGTTATATTATTCTGATCGGAACGATTCTCGTTCTTGTCTCGGCTTTTATCGCGTCCATCGTATCCAAACGGATTTCGATGCCGCTCATCCGGCTGATCCGGCAGATGAAGCAGGTGGAGCAGGGCAACTTCAAAGGAATCGTGAATGTGACGTCCTACCGGGAGATCAACATTCTGGTCGGATCGTTCAATCATATGGTGAACCGGATCGAGGAGCTTATCGAACGGGTGAAGATTTCATCGGTCAGCGAAAAGAACGCGGAACTTCATGCACTCCAGTCCCAGGTCAATCCCCACTTCCTGTACAATACGCTGGATATGATTTATTGGATGCTGGACGAGAAAGGCAACGACAAGCTGGGTGAAGTCGTGCTTTCGCTCTCTCATATGTTCCGCTACAGCAGCCAATGGGAAGAAGGGGCGGAGGTTACGCTGCGGGAAGAATTCCGGCAGATTCACCACTATCTGACCATTATTCTCATCCGGCTCGAAGGCCGTCTGGAGGTGGAGCTGAAGACGGATGAACGGTACATGGACATCCGTATCCCGAAGATGACGCTCCAGCCCATTATCGAGAATGCCGTGAAGCACGGCCTGGAGCCGCTTAACCGTCGGGGGATGCTCACCATCTCGACGTTTGCGGACGGCCGGGAGCTGGCGATCCGAATCGAGGACAACGGTGTCGGCATCGAAGAGGAGAAGCTGCGCGGGCTGCGCGAGTCGCTGTACGGCGAGTGCACCGCAGGAGGCAGGCGGAGCGGGGGAGGGGCGCCGGGCGCTGCGGAGAGCGCGGACCGTCCGGGCGCAGGCGGCGGTGCAGCGCAAGCGGACGCGGCCGCTGCGGCAGGTGAGCCGGGCGGCCGGGAAGACGCCGGTACCGGCGATGGCGCAGCCTTTGAGGCATCCCCCGTCCCGGGTGCCGGAGCGGCCTGGGGCGCCGGCGCAGCAGACTCGGGCAGCGGCGCGAGGGCTGCCTTCGATGCATCCCTTGCCCGGGATACCGGAGCGAACTACGGTGCCGACACAGCCTCCTCGGGTACCGTCGATGGCGTGTCCTTCGGAGCATCCGCCACTTCAGGCGCCGGTGCGTCCGCCTGCGGAACTGTCGCTGCCGCCGGTGTTTCCTCCGGCCCGGCGCAGGCTCCGGCACATGCCGGTCCCCCGGTCCTTGCGCCCGGTGCGAGCTTCCCTCCCCGGCCGGACATAAGCCGCAGTGAGGAAGATGCGTCGTCCCAGGGAGGCATCGGACTGCAAAATCTGCACCGGCGCGTGCAGCACATGTACGGCGAAGCATACGGCGTCACCGTTGAAAGTTCAGCGGGCGAGGGGACGACCGTCATCGTGCGGGTCCCGCTTCCGAAGGAGGAGAGAAACGTATGAATATACTGGTTGCGGACGATGAAAGCGTCATCCGGGAAGGGGTCAAGCGCACCATCGAGCACGCCTATCCCGGGTACGGCGTTTTCTTGGCGGCTTCTACCGAGGAAGCGGTTAAGATCCTCAGCGGACAGCACGTAGACATCGTGCTTACCGATATTATTATGCCGGGCATGACCGGCCTCGAATTTATGCGGATTTCGAAGCGGAAGCATCCGGCCATCAAGTGGGTCGTCATTTCCGCCCACTCCGAATTCGCTTACGCGCAGGAGGCGGTCCGGCTCGGCGCCCGCGACTATCTTCTGAAACCGATCGGCAAGCCTAAGCTGATCGAGTTGATCGAGAGCCTCACCGGCGAGATCAGACGCGAAAACCTTCAAAGCAAAGAGAGCGTAAGGCTGAAGTCGAGCTTGAAATATTTGCGCGAAGCGGTTTTTCTACGGCTGGCGGCAGGGCTGGATACCGGCAACCTCGATATCCAGTCGTTCGTGGAGGATTTCCCGGACTATTACCTCGTGTTCGTTCAAATGGATGCGGGGAGCAAGAGCGTTCATCTGGAGCATTTTATCGTGGAAAATGTCCTCTCCGAGATGATCGAGACGCATGGCCAGGGGTTTGTCGTCAGCTACGACCGCCAGAGCCTGCTCGGTCTCGTGGCGCTGAACGACGGAATCCGGATCGATACCCTGCTGGACGCGCTGAAAAGTCATCTCAAGCACTATCTGAAGGTACCGTTCCAGATTTTGAACTCGGGACTGCTTCATGATTTTAAAAGCGTACCGCAAACCGTCACCCGGCTGAGGCAGGCTTCCGCTGCGGTTGAGTACGACAGCATCAAAGTAAGCGGGGACAAATCCATCGAGGTTGCGCTTCAATACATCAAGGCGCATTATTCCGAGGACTTGTCCCTGGAGAAGATGGCTTCCGTCGTCTTCCTGAACCCGGTCTATTTCAGCCAGTTGTTCAAGCAGAAGACCGGCCAGGGCTACAAGGAGTATGTAACGGGCCTGCGGCTGGATCAGGCCAAGCAGCTTTTGTGCAACCCGCAGCTGAAACTGGCGGAAATCGCCGAGCGGGTGGGCTACCAGGATGTGCGGCATTTTACGCAGGTGTTCCGCAAGAAATTTATGCAGACGCCTACGGAATACCGGCAGGAGCATCATGTGACGGTGGTATGAGCGGGGATTGCTGGGTTGAACGCAGCTCCGGACTTTACACGATCTAACGGGTTCCCTTCTTCCGGAGGGAGCCTTTTTATGTAGATAGCTCTTTTAACAAAATTAGTATTATCCAGATGGTGGGCTATATGTTAATATGAGCATATTATTTGAGACTTTATGGAATCGATTAGAATGCCGCCGTTTTGGCAGGGGAGCGAGGAAGCGGGGAGTATGTCGGTAAGAATTGATTGCGGGCTGGCGTCGAAGACATTCCTTCACGACGGAGCCTACCGGATTGGTAGGGTACTTGCTTGCAGCGAGTTGTCCATTGTCTATGCGGCACGAGAAACCGGAACAGGCGAAGCGTGCGTCGTAAAAGAATTTTTCCCTAAAAGTTTGGCTTTGAGGGATGTGGACGGAAGGTCCGTGCTGTGCCGGACTCCTTCTCTAAGAAGCAAATACGAGACATTGAAGTCCGTCTTTTTGAATGAAGCGGTGATTCTGGGGCACTTGCGGCACCCGAACGTTGTGAGGCTTACCGAACATGTGGAGGAAAACGGGACGGCCTATATCATTCTCGAACGCTGCCGCGGAATGTCATTGGAACGCTGTATCCGTAAAAACCGTTTACGCTCGAAAAGCCGATTTTATGCAACGACGGTGCCCAGTCTCCTAGATGCTCTTGAGTATATTCACGAGCAGGGCGTGCTGCACCGCGATATCAAACCTTCCAATATTATCGTCGGCCCGGACGGTCAGGCTAAGCTGCTTGATTTCGGATCGGCCGTCCACTCGCTGAGTGAGGACAAGCCTATTTTTACATCGGCGGGATATTCTCCTTTGGAGTTTTATTCGGCCGCATCCCGCCAAGGTCCTTTCTCCGACCTGTATAGCACGGGTGCGACTCTGTATTACTGCCTGTGCGGAGAAGCACCGGTCGAGGCTAGCCGGAGATTGTTCCATGACCCGGTTGAACAAGTTTTACGTAAGCGGGGCGGTAGAGTGACGCCTTTGCTGTCCCGCCGCATTATGAACTGCTTGTCCATGGATGCCGGACAGAGGGGGAGCTTGCAGCGTTTGAGAACCGCGTTAAAAGCGGAGTCGCTTTTGTGGAAAGCGGTAGAGGGTTTGCGTGCAAACTTTCGCCCCGGGCGAAAGTCCCCGCCGGGAGACGCTGCCGCCTCCGGTAAGAAGAAGGATCTGGTTAAGTCAGAAATCTAGTTCTTCTTAACACCCGCCTGGCTTCATCAATGAAAGCCGATTCTCGTGACTCGCAGCCTGCTCCCTAATTTATAGAAGCGCAAACCGTCCGGTTATGTCCGGACGGTTTGCGCTTCTTGTGTTTGCGGCCGGTAACTGGCCTTGACGGCTTTATAACGAAGCTCGATCTCCGTGACACCGTCTTCGAAAGTGATGTAGAGTTTATCCCCGTATTCCAGCTTGTCTTTCTGCTTCTTGCCTAGCGGAGACGAGCCTTTCTGCACCGCACAGCGTGTGCTGTGACGGAACAGGAGGCTGCCGTCCTTACGTGCCTCGAAGAAGATGCGGTCAGCCTCGGGAAGCGATTCGTTCACATTCAGGCTGAGGAACAGCTCTTGGAGACTGATGCTCCGCGTATCAAAAGAAGTCAGCGGCCAGTATTTTACCGGGATGTCATTGCCGCTGGCGGTTTGCAGAAAATAACCTTCCAGACGTCCCGTGAATTTAGGTTTCGGACGAAGGGTGAAGTAAAGAACCGCGCCTAAGGCTGCCGCGGCCGCAACTCCGAGCAGGACTTTCGTAATAAGCGTCCATATCGAAACGACGGTTACAGCCAGGATTGCTGTTGCGCTCGCGCCCTCTTCATCGGTTGCCGTAACCCGCAGTTCGCTGTTGCCGGTATTCAGCGGGTTTAAGAGCAGAAAGCCGTCTTGGAATTTTGCTTCCACAGAATTCCGGCCGTCGTCAGCGGTAACGGAATACGTAAGTTTATCCCCGTTCGCGTCATGGAAGTATTCCCCGAGGTCAATCTTCTGTTCGCCGTCCTCCCGGCTGATTTTGATCGTTCCGGGTTTCGCTTCAGGCGGGGTATTGAGCACTTTCAGCTCGGCCGTCGTGGTTTCCCGGTAAAAATCGGGAGCGGTCATAACGATTTTCCACGGATAAGTATCTGTCGCCGGGAAAATATGCGCAAGCTCGAAGCCGTTTCCTTCCTGCTTAAGCGGGAAACGCTCCTCTGTTTTCTTTTGCGGATTTGTCACGACTAGTTCCGCTTTCATAGAACCGTATAGGTCTGAATCCCCAAGAGGCTTGCCGTCGGAATGATACAGACGCGCTGTGAAGGGGAAGGCGACTCCCTTTTGCGCTTCCTCCGGTAGTTCAACCCCCGCTTGGAGCTTATAGCCGGCGAGGAGATTCACCTTCACCAGATCGCCCGGTTTCCCCCGGAAAATGACCCTCATACTGCCCTTCTGGGGTTCGATCACTTTCATAAGCGTATAATTGTCCGACTTGTAAAGCCTCACATTTTTGGAGGTGGAATAGACTTGCGCCTCTGTTAGAGGATTCGGAGACAAAAGAATAAGGTTTGCCTCGCTTATGCTCGAGTTCGCAACGGGTACCGTTACTTCCTGAAGCTCGCCTGTTGCCGAGACGGCAGATACGGAAATAAGGGACGCTTGCAGTTGTTTGGCGAAGATGAGATTGAAAATCTCCGGCAAATCATCCGCACTGCCCGCCATGAAGGAGGTGCCTCCGGTTTCGGCGGCTATGTTTTCCAGTTCCGATTTACGGGCGGACCCGTCCCGGTTTAATCCCACGGTATAAATCGGGATGCCGAGCTTTCTGGCGATGCCGATAGAGTCTTCAACGTCCCGGCCCGAAATGTCCGCGTTTCTCCCGCCCGCGTGCTTGCCGAAGTCGGTCCCTCCGTCGGACAGCAGAATAAGGAACGGTCTCCGGGCGGGATCGTAACCGTTCTCCATTAGCTCGGCCGCTTTGCGCAGACCAAGGCCCATATCGGAGTACCAGCGGCGTTTGATTCCGTCCAGTGTTGATTTCCAGGCGTTGGAGCGTTCGCTCGATCCGAGGTCCGAAAGCGGAAGCGAAGAGACAATTTTATCGTTGTAGGCCACGTAGCCGATCCGGGAATGGCCGGTTCCCTCGAGATCCATGAACATTTTGACGACTTCGGCGGCAATGCCGTCTTTGTCTGTTTCATTCATGGAAAAGCTCGTGTCCAGCACAAACATGGCATCGAGTCCTTGAGGGGTTTCCACTTTTGCGGCGGAAAGCGGCCGGGGATAAATCAACAGACCTGCAACCAGAGACACGAGTAGTGCGGCCTGGAGCCATTTTTTAGAGTGAATAAGCTTGCGGACGAGAGACATGACATCACCTTTTTGTAGAGATATCGGACTATACTACTAATAATATACAAATAATTGGTAAATTTTCTTTTATTCCACAGAATAGTTCATCGGCTTTAAAAATGAAAAATGTTAGATCGTGGTTAAAAAAAGTAAATTTTTATTTTTAAGCTACGTTTTTACTTATATAAAAGGTGTTCTATCCCTATTTTCATAAATATTGACAAATTCAAACACAGATCATTATGATACTTCTAAAGTCACAAACCGGATATTTTTCCATTCTCGGTTTGTGAAGTCATGTTTTTACATAAATAGTTCTTTATAACTACTTAATTAGAAGAAACTAGTACTAAACTCACAGGAAGGAGGGGGCGGCAGGTTTACTGTTTCGCCATTAAACAAGCCTTGCCTAAGGTCTTGATCAGGTAAACTTTCCGCTGACCGCTATGGACATTATCAATCAAACGAACCGAACGATGCTTTTTGAGGAAATTAATCCTGAGAAATTAGACCTAGTGACCATCGTAGGAGATGTCAAAGCCATTGACAGCTTGAGCGATGACAAAATCAAGGAAATTAACAGGCATTTGCTTGTACGTAATTTCGATGAGTTTCTCGACAAATTTTCTCCCACGGTCTACTCCTTCTACAATGCGGCTAATCAGAAAGTGATGTACACGTTAAAAAAGCCGGAAGGGTTGGCGGATGACGCCATTTCTGAAATCAGGATCGACCAGAACAACGACTTTCTTAAAATGCTCTTCACCCTGATCGACACCAAACGCAGCCAGGGTATCCCCAATGTGGATTTTAAATTCGAGAATTTGCTCGATATGATTTCCCCCAAAAAAGTGATGGACGATATCCGCCAGGTCCGGAAAGAAATCCATTATTTATACGGGCAGTACGAAAAGCTGGATGAAGGAGATCCGAAGAAATTCGATCTGGGTGACAAGCTCAACGGGATGTTCGAAGATGCGAGCAAGAATTATAACAACGTCATGGCGATGCTTCCGCTTGCTATCGAGGATATCAAAACCCGGCTCCTGCTCGGCAGCGCGCAAGAAGAGAACAAGTCGGAGGCTTTCCAGATCGGCATGCTGACCATCGGCAATAACGGCGAGCTCAAAATTATCGAGGCGCCGAAGAGCGGAAGCACGGAGCTTATGCTGCTCGACGATAACAGCTCTAACGAGCTCGTTTCCGTGTTCGAGGAAGATTATGAGTCCATCACGGAAACGCCGTCGGGATATGTGAAAGATCTGGTTGTCCGCACGTTCTGCCCGCTTCCCGCTGTGCAGAGCACCGTGGATGTGGAGACGGAAGTACAGAACTACAACACCTATCTGGAATTCTACAAAAACGCCAAGGACGACTTCGTCAAAACGGTAAAGCCTCTCGTTGAGAAGATACTGGGCGTCAAAATGTTTTTCGAACAGTACGCCACGAAGAACAAGGGCATGCAGCCTACTTTGCTCGTGACGAACAGTAAGCTGGACATGACGGTGAAGAGCAGCAATATTCCGCGTCTGGAGACCTATCTCAACACAGTCAACTCCAAAAACGATTTCAGCGATACGATCTGGTTCGGTATCGTACCTTCCGTTGAACTCGAAACGGCCGGCAAAGTCAAAGTCAGCCGGGAGCGTTTCAAAGGCAACGAGAAGGTCATGAAGCCTGACGGAAACACAATGGAATCGCTGTCCATGCTGCTCCAAGTTCTCAAGGAGTATAAAGTGCAGCTGTTCTTCAGCTTCGAATCGGGCGAAGACACCACCTTCAACAGCATGGCGACAGCGGGAATCGATAAATATATCGATAAATGCGGTGTGCTTGTCCGCAAAGAGTACAGCGAGTTTGCTGTCCCGTGCGTACCGAACTTTACCATTATCCCGAAAGACAAATCGGGTGTGGTGATCGACAGCCGTATGCTGCATACCGAAGACGGAGCGCGTCTGTCTCAGGAGAAGGAAGACATTCTGAGGCTGTGGATCGAAGGCGTTTATATCGGCGCGAGTTACGTGGCGGCCGGTCTGGTATCCGCTTACCAGTGCCCGGAATATTTGCGGGAGCAGTTTAAGAGCGTCAGCAGAGACTATCCGGGCGTACGCTTCGATATCGAGGCGGGGGACCATAGTCTGCGGGCCGTGTCCACTATGGCCAAGGAAATATCCGGCTTCACCAACAACATCAAGGATGCCATTAACCGCAAAAACTTCGGATTCATTTTCTCTTCGGAGAATGCCCAGCTACAGGACCGGGATATCAAACGAATTACCGTGTATAAGGCCCGCAGTCTTGCGATGGCGGAAGACGGATTCGATTCCATTTATAAAACATTGGTCAGCACTTACATAGAGCGGATTCTTCGTTTCCAGACCGGTGATTTCAAACATGAAAATATCGTTAAATTTTTCAGCAACAATCCAAGCAGCCAGAAGAGCAAATGGCTCGGCACCCGGGGATTCGTAAACTCGATCATTCAGGATGGAGACGATATGAGCTACATCATCGACGACAAGAGCAACTTGTGCCATATCGATCTTGTATTTAACGGCAACGTGAAGAACCTGGAAGTGACGATTACGAAGGGTACGTCGCCGGTCAAAGTATGATCGGTGCACTAAAGCGTATGTTAAAGGCATGGTTTCCCATACCTGCCTTTATACATAAATCCCGTAAGCAATCCTTGCCTGCGGGAACCTTATCAACCAATTTCAAGGAGGTAATACAAATGGGTTTCAGACTTAAAGTAGAAGGCGCAGAAACATTCGAATTGGGCATGGATAACATTCAAACGGTAACTTACGATACCGACACGCCAAACGATTCCAATGCAAGATCGACCGATGTAGGGGCAACGCTCCGAATTTCGGGCAAAATTATTACGGCTACGGACGGCGACAGCGCGGATGACACGCTGAAGCTGGGTCTGTGGTCGCTGGTTCCGGCCGAGAAAGCGGACTGCTACAGAAAAGTGACGCTTGAAGTCATTGCGGCTGACCAAGTTGTCCGTAAGATTTATTTCCCGAATGCTTTCGTAGTGGACTACACCGAGAATTTCGGAGACACCGAAGGCGTTGGAAGTTTCAGCCTGTTTATTAAGCAGAAAAAGGACAAAACCGAATTCGCGAAAGTCGAAGGCGGCTACTCCGTATAAATTCCGGCCGTTCATCGGAGCAGAATTTAAGAGGCGTTATGCCTCTTGAATTCTGTTCCGGAATTTTCCGGCATGTACCATGTATGCATCGGAAAGCGATCCTGATTGGCGAATAAACTACCTCTACACCGCGGTCCTTTATTTTCGGAAGACCTTGGCAGAGGTTTATCTCATATGTGCAGGGACGAGGTCAGAATGGATTATTACCAGGTGCTTGGCGTGGCAAGGAACGCTCCGCAAGCGGAGATCAAGAAGGCGTACAGGCTGCTGGCCAAGAAGCATCATCCGGATCTTAATCCAGGCAATCCGGATGCGGAGCGCAAGTTTAAGCAGATCTATGAAGCGTACCAGACGCTGGAAGCTGAAGCGTCGCGAAACGCTTACGATCATAAGCTCGACGGGCGGGATCGGCGAGGGAGCGGCGGCAAGGGCTCGCAAGAAAAAGCGGCAGGCAGCCGTGCCGGAGCACAGCAGGCTGAATTTGATCCAAGCGACGTAAGAAAGAATTTTGAGCGCTTTTTCGGTTTTGCCGGCAAAGCCGGAGGCGGGGAAGCCAAACCATCTCAGAAAAATCCGATGGATACGACAGACCTCTTTAACCGGTTCTTCGATGCGAAGAAGAAGTAGTCTGCTTCGGTAACAACGCGTAAGCAAAGTCGGCTTGCGGGATACCCCTCTGGTGAAGAAGCTGGCGGGTGCCAATGAAGCAGTAGGTTCCACTTCTACGGTGTACGGGATGTGTCGGAGACATCTTGCCGTCAGGAAGGGAACTTTTTTGCGTTCCCGATGGCGCGGATGTTGTTACGCAATAAAGCGAAGGACATGGGGGAAACCGGCGTGAAAGGCAGAAAATCCGGATGGATTACTCTACTAGACGTTCTTATTGCAGGGCTGGCGGCAGCCGTCTTGATTTATGTCTATTTTATTAATACCGACAATACGCTGAAAATGTTCGTCAGTCTTCTAATGGCGATAGGGCTGTCCGTTCTGGGGTTCGTATACTACCGTATGCCGGTAGAAAGGCCGGAACGGGAGGCGATCGCGAAGCTTGTTCTGCTTAATGAGGACGGGGAAAGCGTGAAGGAGTGGTATATCCAGGGGGAAACATCCTTGCTGATCGGCAAAAGCTCCGGTCAAAACGAGGTTGATATAGATCTGGCCGATGCCGAATACGCATCGCTGATCCATAGCGAACATGCCGTGTTAAACCGCAGCGGCAGAGAGTGGTTTATTGAGGACATCGATTCCGAAAGCGGTGTGGGCATCCAGAAAAGCGGCAGGGGTCCCAGAGACAAGCAAGAAGTCGAGGAGCCTCACAAGCTGGATGTCGGAGATATTGTGTACATAGCCAATACGAGGCTTTTGGTCAAATAAGGAGCAAGCGGAGAAGAAGCTGACAGCCGATCCGATAGGACAAACGGAGGAATGAACAGGATGAGTTTGACAAGATGCGCCAATGGACACATGTTCAGCACCAGAAAACATGGCAATACGTGCCCTTACTGCAGCGTTGTGGTCGAGCCGCCGGCTTCACGAGCCGAAGAATCAAGGCCGCAGAGAGTGCAGGAAGACGATAAGACGATGCCGTTTCTGGGGGAGACGACCGGCATTGAGCCGGTTGCGGGATGGCTGGTTTGCATCGAAGGGCCGCAAATGGGACAAGATTACCGCATCATGGCTGAGAAAAATTTTATTGGCCGCTCGGAAGAAATGCACATCCGGATTATCGGAGACAACGCGATTTCCAGACGGAACCACGCGGTCATTGTCTATGACCCGAAGAAGCGGAATTTTTATCTGCTGCCCGGAGACGCATCGGGATTGGCGTACCACAATAACGAGGCGGTCTATACGCCGGTGGAATTAACCGCTTACGATCTGCTCCAGCTCGGACGGAGCAAATTTGTTTTCATTCCGCTGTGCGGGGCGCATTTCGAGTGGAATAATACGGCCGCTGCGGGGATCGGCTAATGCCGGCGGGATCAAATGGAACACCGTATCTGATTGTCGGAGCTGCCATTCTCCTCATTTTGCTGATGCTGTATGTACGGAGCCGGCTGTACAAGCGGAAGCCCGATGTGCCCGCGGTACGGATAGGGAACGGACAGACCATCGGAGCCAGGAACGAGCAGGATGATTATTTCGCCAGCACCACAACGACCATCGGAACTTTGGCCGTACTGGCAGATGGAATCAGCGGACTGGCGAACGGCAGAATGTGCAGTACACTTGCGGTGTCCGCGTTCTTGAAGAATTTCTTGAATGTGGAGCATGTGCGGCATATCCCTCATTTTTTAAGCGAAACGGCTCGAAGGGTGAATGCCGAGATAGTCGAACAGCTGAGAGGGGCTCAGGGCGGTACGACTCTTGTGGCGGGAATCATCAACGGGGATAACCTGTATTGGGGGGCTGTAGGTGACAGCGTGATTCTGATTTATCGGCAGGGGGAGTTTCTTCCTGTTAATCCTAAACATACGTATGAGAACGTACTGGAGCAGAAATATTTGTCGGGTGAAATTACAAAGGATGAAATGGCCGCCAATCCCAAGAGAAGACAGTTGGTTAACTACCTCGGGTATGAGCAGTTTCAGAACATGGAAATCAGTGAGACGCCGTTCCGGCTAAAGACAGGGGACAAAATCATTTTTTGCAGCGACGGGGTGTATAACACGTTAACAGAGGTTGAAATGGAGCAAATCTTGACAGGCAGCAGCTCGCCGGAGGAATCCGCACAGGGCATGATCGATGCGATTGAAGCCAAGGGGCTTCATAAGCAGGATAATGCGACGGTCATCATTCTGGAGAAGGGCTGACAGTGCCGGATGAAGGAAACCGGTTTTGACCAAAGGGAGCGGGGGGACGAATGAGAAAAGAAAACAGCGATTTCAAGACCGGTTTCGTTACCGAAGCGGGGACCTTTGTGCAGAACAGGGACTACTTCGCCTTTGTCGAGCTTGAAGATATGGCTTGCTGGGTGCTGGCGGACGGTCTTGATTCGGACAGCGAGGTAAACAGTGCGGAAATGGTTGTCCGCAGTATTTTGTCCCGCTTTTTGAATAAGCCCGCTTTGTCGGCCACCCGGCTTAAACGCTACATGCAGGAAGCCAGCGAATGGCTGAATGAGGAAAGCCGCCGGGTCCGCCTTAAGGCGAGCGTGCTGATCGTCGTGACGGACTACACAAGAATCGTGTGGGCCGTTGCGGGCAACGCGCGATTATATGTGATCCGGGGAGGCAGGCTCGTGGAACGGAGCCGCGACCAGAGCCTGGCCCAATCCTGGGCGGATGAAGAACGTATTCCGCTTGAAGCCGTGGACCGGCATGAAGAAAGGCATAACCTGCTGAATTATGCAGGCAAACCGGATGTGTTCGAACCGTACGTCTCTCCGAAATTCATGCTGGAAGACGGGGATGTGCTCTTGATGAGCACTCCGGGCATGTGGGAAAACGTCGCATCCGCCGAGATGGTGGACGCCGTCGAGGAAGCGAAAGGGCCTGCGGAGCTTACGGATCTGCTGGAAGAAGTTCTTCTGAGCAGGCAAAAGCGGATGGTTCCGAACTATACGGCGGCGGCTGTTTATGCCAATAAAGTCTACAAAGAAGTGAAGGGAAAAAAGCGGAAGTGGGCCAAACGGATCGCGTTGATTCTCATTCCTCTGCTGCTGGTCGGAGGCGGAGCTTATGTGTACGCGGCCAAAGAAGCCGCGCGTAAAGCGGAAGCGGCCCAGGGCATGCTGGAGCACGGCAAGAGTGGGGACGACTATGCGGCTGAGGGGGATTACGCCAAGGCGCTCAAGGAATACAGCGAAGCGCGCAGCGATTCCCAGAAGATCAAAGATAAGGTGCACACCGTGCTCTTTACCAAAAAACAGCGTGCGGCCCAGTATATCGTGGACGGGGACACCTTCCTTAAGGAAGGGGATTACGATAAAGCCTCGGCGAGTTTTACTAAAGCCCAGTCCGAGATCAAAAATCAGGCTGATTTTAACCCTCAGCATCTGGAAGAGCGCATAGGGCGTGTCCAGGCTTATTCGGCTGTCATGAATACGGTCAAAGAAGGGGACCAGAAGTTTACCGCTCTCGATTACATAGGCGCTCTTGAGATTTACCAGAAAGCGAAGCAGGCATCCGCGGAAGCTTCGTTTCCGGACGGGGACAAGCTCATTAAGGGAAAGCTGGATGAGACTCAGGAAAAGATCGCCGGTCTCGAGAAAGAGACGAAGCTTCTTGAAGCGGACAAGCTGGACAAGAAGGGAGACCGCAGCATGGCCGCCCAAGACTACGCCGGGGCGATCACGGCTTTTGCCTCGGCCCAGGAGATTTATCAGGAAATCAAGATGCTGGAACGGGTGCTTGGGATGGAGAGGAAGATTACCAAAGCCGAGGAAAAGCAAAATCCTGTCCCGGCGGCACCGCCCGCAGCTCCTGCGGCTCAAGGAGGACAAGCTATTCCGGGTCAAGGATCAGGGGATCATCCATCCGGACCGAATCAGCCGGCTCAGCCGCAGACACCACCCTCCGCAGGAGGAGGACAATCTTCTCCTTCTTCGGCGGGAGCATCCGGGTCACCGGCCGGCGGAGAAGAGCAGTCTCGGCCCGCTAAGGGCGAAGGAGGGAATTCTCCCGCATGAAGGATATTATTTTGGACCGGCTGAACAAAATGGAGGATTTGGAGCAGCGCCGTATGCTCAAGCAGTTGATGACGGGGCTTTTTCTGAATCTGGTGGACTATCAGGAGCAAATGAACCGGCAGCTGGAAAAGCGGGTATTTGACGAGATTGAAGATTGGGAAGGCCGGTTTGATATTTACGCCAGCTTATGTTCGCGGGATGAATGGGACCCTCTCCATGAATTTTTGTATCCCATGTGCCCGGAGGATGTGGAGAATACTTTGATTGATATGCTTCACGTTATCGAAGGGCTGAGGGACGGCAGAGAAGCACGGCTGATCTCTCTGTTCCTGGAATGTGATTCCGTGCGTATCCGGGATCTGACGAAGAGCGGTAGGCTGTTCGACGGACATCTCAAGACGCTTTCGGGAACTTATCCGATTAAAGTAGCGCTTCGGCCTTGCGAGAAGTACATCAAAGAGATCGAGAATCTGTATCAGATATTCCTGAAAAATGGTATTCCATGGCGGACAATCAACCATCCTTTTGCCTATAAATTTATCGACGTCGTCCTGACGGAATGCGCCGCAATACCCGGGGAAGACGAAACCGTTACGGAAATTTCAGTGAATCTGGAAGAGTTCGAAGCGTACAAGCGGACGGACCGGATTCCGCTTTGGAATATGGAACGGCTTGAGATCAAGAACAGCGGGTTTCCGGTTCCCGCTTCGGACAAGGTTAATTTCGAACATGTTCTGTCACTGAGAAAAACGGGGATGGAGCATGGGTATCTGGTGGATGGGCACACGGACGATATCCGGTACATCAAACGATCCGGGGAAGAGCTGACGATCGTTTCGCCGCAAGAGAAAGCGGGAGTCTGGAACGTGCTGAAGGTTGTGCAGCCGGTAGATATCCAGATCGGGAGACTTCAATACGCGCTTGTCTCGAACCGCTGCGCCAGCAGTTTTGTCGGCAAGTATGCACGAAAGCAGGCCACGATTGTGCGCTCCAAAGGGGAAGTGGCACGGATTGTGCATTCCCTTGAAGCTTCCGAATATTTGACGCTGGAGGATATCCGGATCGTGGACAAAGCGGATTCAACGGCAGTTACGTACGAAATGAACCCTTTCATCAGTGACCAGGTGCGGGCGTCGAGCGGCAGGGCCGCGCTGTGTATGAGCTTTCGGCCCGGCCGTTCGTTCGGAAGGGATGAGTTTATAAGAAACGACTTCATGAGCTTTGTCGTGTCGGAGGTTCAAATGTACCTGCCCGAATACACATGCGAAGGGGTATGGGTTTGAATTACATATGGGATCTATTGATCCGGGCCGAGCAGTGCGGTCTGGACAAGAAAGACATTCAATTCTCCGCCGCTTCCGTGTACTCCCCGTATATGGAGCTGAGCTTGGAACATATGAACGCAAGTCACGTCGAGAAACAGGTTGAAATTAATCCGTTCTATCGTTTTGACGAGATGTTCCGGGGGATGCTTGATATTAATTACACGGAGTACCCGGAATTCAGACGTGCCTTGTTCGATATTCTCATTCATTTTCTGGGTGAGATCGATCTGCTCCAGGGAATGAACAAAAGGGAATTTTACATCCGGTTTGTCCGCCGTGACATAGAAGCCGGAATTTTCGGGGACAAGGTGCGGCGTAACTTCCAGAGGTGCGGCAAGGAGGAGCAGGATATTGTGGCGGCAAGCGTTCTGCAGACGGTTCAGACCGGGGATGCGCTCTTTACCTTGAAGCGGACAGCCCGCCTTTTGTTTCCCGGGTCTACTATTTATGCAAATTGCGAGGAAAAGAATGAACTTCTCTTCTATATCAACCAGGAGGAGAGCGAGTCCGGCCGGGCCAAGATCAGCTTGCTGCTGGATCTGCTGCTCCCCGTCCGTTTTCATACCGAGCTGTATTGGAACCGGCATTTCGGCATATTGGGCGTAGAAGAGACTATGCGGCTGGACCGCATTGCGATGTATTGACCAGCCGTGAAGGAGGACAACGATGAAGGGATACTCATACAGGCTGTATCAACATCCGGAGGATAGAATGGCCGATCCGGGCGCCGTACGCTACAGCCGTGAGGAGCTGACGGAAATGACGACGTATCAGCTCCGGACCATTTGCAGTAAAGAGAAACTGATTGAAGGGTTCGCCAATACGCTGGACCGTGAAGGCTTCATTGCCACCATCCTCAAATACAGGGGGACGGAAGAATGCCTGTTGATCGGAAGCCCGGTTCCGGGCGGCGAAGAACGGCTGCAAACGGCGATCCGGCGCTATTTGCGTACGCCTCTAGGAGAGAGGGGCACCAAAGTCCCGGCCAGAATCACGCTCTACGAGGGATTTCGTCTCGATGAGCGGGACGGCTGCAGGCTGGAGGGGGCTGCCGCTTTCTCGGGAACGAACGCCCTCCTTGTAAATGAGCAGATGGAGCTGTGCGGCATACTGAATGTGGTCCAAAGTGTATCGAAGCCGGGCACATTCTGTCTGACGAGGAACCGGGACGCCTATCTGAAGCGCTCGGCCAACCGCAACTACAGCTTACTCTTCTTCAGCCGGCACGACTCCGATTATTTGTACCGGATCTACCACCAGAACAAGCCCCTTCCCCCGGTTAATCTGCATTACTGCCGCCTGCCGGCAGCCGATCTGGAAATCCGGGAGCCGGAGCTGACCGAGGCCGTATTGGCCATAGACTTCGGCACCTCCAATACGACGGCGGGGGCTTATCTCGACGGCGCCTATGTTCGAACGCCCTGCAGCCAGGACCTCTTGAACGGAACGGTCCGGCTCGATGCGATTAACTACGCGGCGTTCCCCGATCCGGCCGCCCCGGACGGTCAATGGATCGAGCTTCTGCCGACGGTCGTCCGCGTGGCGGATTGTTCCGATCCTTTGAATCCCCGGTACCAGTTCGGACACGAAGCCCTTCTATACCGGAAGAAACTCGGATCCGGCACGCAGGCGACCGTATTTCACGGGATCAAACGGTGGGTGAACGATTACGCGAGATCCGAGGAAGTAAGCGATGCGAGCGGCAACAGCACGCATGTGCGCAGAAGCGATATTATCCGCGCCTACCTCGCGTATATTATCGAGACCGCCGAGCATCAGTTCAAATGCCGCTTCCGGAATCTGCACATGTCCAGCCCGGTCAAGCTCAAAGCCCAGTTCCTAGACATGTATACGGATATTTTGCCGGAATACCGACTGGAAACGGAAGATTCGCTGGATGAAGGGATGGCTGTCCTTTATAACACGATTGCGGACGGCTTCCGGCAGAACCGTTTTGAAGACGGAGAAACTTACAAAGCTCTCGTTATCGATTGCGGCGGGGGCACGACGGACCTGTCTTCCTGCCGGTTCCGTATCGAGGACGGCCATATGTCTTACAGGCTTGACGTCCAGACTACGTATGAGAACGGCGACACCAACTTCGGGGGCAATAACCTGACTTACCGCATCATGCAGTACATGAAAATCGTGTTCGCCGAGTATTACAGCTGTGGAGAAACAGTGACGGACATCGACAGTCTTATCGGGATTCCGAGCGGAGATGTTTTCCGGCATGTCGATGAGGTTGGGGTGGCGTCGGTATACGAACGGCTGGAAGAACGGTACAGGGAAGCGGAACTGCTGCTTCCTACCCGTTTCCGGGAGTATGGCAGCCATACCCGGGAGGACTATAACCGGGTTCGTAACAATTTTCATTTCCTGTGGGAAATGGCGGAGAACATGAAGACGGAGTTTTTCCGCAAAACCGGCATCTTGAGGAACCGGTTTCACTCTGGCAGCGGAGATGTCCGCGAGCATGACCTCAAAATCACGGGAGTGGACCGGTGGTATTTGTCCGTGCGTGAGCAGGGAAGGTTCAAGGACCGGTATGAATTCCCCGATGTGGTGTTCACCATTCAGGAAATTAACCATTTGATCAAAGCGGATATTTATGAAATTGTACGCAAATTTCTGGAAGATTTCTACCAGAGCGGCGAGCTGCAGACTTACTCCATCATCAAGCTGACGGGTCAGTCCTGCCGGATCGATGTTTTCCGGGAAGCGCTGAAAGAATTTGTCCCCGGCAGAACCATTCAATTTACGCAAAAGGCAGGCGAAACCGATCGGGTGCCGGATTTGAAGCTGGCTTGTCTGAGAGGCGCTATCCGTTATCTGGGGGACAAGAAGGCCGGAATCATCCAGACTCACGTGACGCATCAGGCCGCCGTTATCCCTTACGCGGTCACGGCTTATACCCACAGCCGCAGCGAAAAGGTGCTGATCAGCACACTGGATCGCGTCAATACCGCGCAAGGCTCGATTTCGAGACCTTGGGGAGCCGCAGAGATCGAGTTCTGCCTCAAAGATATGAACGGGAAGCTCCGGCAGAAATACAGCTATCCGAGCCGGCCTGACAGCTTCCAATCCGTGCTCTACGAAGACATCGCGGAGACTTACGGCCGCAACATACCTCAGGACGAGACCGATTCCATCGTCAATGAAGAAGTGAAATTTTTCGTCTTCGGAGGGGGCCAAAATTGGGGGTTCCACGTCGTGCCGGTAGCGCGCCGCCAGGAACAGCTGTATGTGGGCACCAAACGATTTTTTGCCTTTGAAAATGATTTGTCGGAAATTGATTTCTTCGACGGCTTGAAGTAAGAAACGCGGACGAAAGGGGGGTGTTTATGTTTACCCGTACCTATCCGAATTTCGCCAAAGGGCGGATTTTGAAAACAGAGATGCTCGAAAATTTGAGGGATTTCCCTCACGAGCTGACGGATTTGTTTCTCAGGGATTATTCAGACGGTATCGTAGCCGGGACCGAAATCCGGGTCGGCGAAGACAGTCTGTGCATCGGACCCGGAATTGTTAAGCACGGAGGGCTTATCTACACGCTGACCCGTGAAGTTGAGCTTCCCTACGCGGCCACGGGGCGTGAAACCGTAGTGAAAATCCGGTTCTATCCGGCCGAAACCGAGGGCGATTTTACCGTCTGCCGGGCCGAGCCCTTGCTGGACGAGCAGGTATCCGTCTCTCCCGGGGAACTGGAACTGGCGCGGTTCAAGCTGAAGGAAGGAGCGAGGCTGCGCTCGGACTACCGCAATTTCGCGGACTTGGCGACCGAGTACAACACGCTTAATCGGATTCGTGCACAATATGCGGGCTTCCGGCAGAGTACGCTCCATCCAGAGATCACGCGGCATTTTGCGGCGGAGATGTTGAAAAGCCGGGCAGCCGGCACCCAGGATTTCGCCTTCGCCATGCAGTGCTTGAGTATGCAGTCCGTTGACCGGGAAGCGATTCTTCATTACTTGGCGGTACGGCTGGGCAGGGAATACAAGCCTTATACCAATGAACAGATCCACGCCCATTTGTCCCGCATTCTGGAGGAAGCGGGGAACGGAAGCCGGCCGGTACCCGGGGGAAGATTCGGGGCGCCTCAACGGATGATCGTGGATTAATCCAGAAAGAAGAAAGGGCGGGAAGTGCCGTGGCGTTTTCGGACGAGAAGATTATTGCGATGCTGAACAAGATGGAAGAATCCCAGAAAGCAAACACCATTGGCGAAGGGCCTGTGCGGATCGGACAACGTTATTACGAGTTTGAGCAGCAGGCTTTTTACGATGACAAGCTTCTGGTCTTTATCCCGAAAGATTTCACAGACATGCCCGAAGCATTAAGTGCCATCAAATATCCTCATTCCCAGCGGCCGGAAACGATCAAAACCAATGAGGACGGCAGCATCAATATTACGCTTAACCGGATCGATCAAGACCTGGAAGAGGGATGGGTCGAAGAATTGACTCAGGGAATGAAAACGATCCTGAAAAAAGTGAATCCCTCCAACGTGTTTTTTACGGACGGTGTCGAGGAAATCCACGGAAAACAGGTCGGCTATTTCGAGTTCAAGAGTCCGGCGCTGGATGCTTTTCTCTATAATCTGATGTTTTTTCTGGAGCTGGGAGGCAAGACCCTTATGGGAACTTTCAGCTGCAAATACGACGAGTATGAGGCTTGGAGGGACGTAGCTTTTCAGATCGTGCGGGCCGTCCGGGTCGTTCAAGTGGAGGAAGGGGCGGAGCCAGCATGAGCCAAACGGTGTTTTCATTTGCCGACATTTCCGTTGCGCCGTACAAATTCGAGAAGATTATGGACCTCCATATGGACAAAGCAGTCAATGAACATGCCAAGCTGACGATCAGCGGGATCGTTCCGGAAGAGATGCTGGACCGGTACGTAGAGCAGGCCGATGAGAATGAACAGATTGCCGTTTCGGTGCGCGACGGAGAGCGTACGACGGTCATTTTCCAAGGAATCGTAACGAACATGGCTGTAAAGGCTGTACACAATGTCCGCACTCTAACCATCGAAGCCCAGAGCTCGACACTGCTGATGGACATCCGGAAGGTCACCCGTTCTTTTCAAAATAAGCAGCTGACCTATCGCGGGTTGTTAGATCGCATCGCGGGTTCTTATCCGAATTCGGACGTTGTCGTGGAAGCTGCCGGAGGAACAAGCATTGGCGGACTGGTCGTCCAATACAAGGAAACGGACTGGGAATTCGCCAGGAGACTGGCTTCCCGTCTGCATCTGCCTTTGATTCCGCTCTGTTCGCAGAAGGGCATGAAATGCTATGTCGGCGTGCCGGACCTGGGAGAGCCCCATAAGCTCGACGCCTACAACTACAGCATCCGCAAAAATTTGAAGGACTTCAAGCGGAAGTCGGAAAACGGCGTCTCCGGCATCGACGAACAGAACAGCATCAGCTACGAGGTCAGCAGCAGCATGATTTTGGAGCTGGGCAGTCCGGTTACGTTTCAGCGGAGGAAGCTGTATGTATACCGGGCCGGCACGCGGATGGAAGGCGGCACGCTGACCAACCGGTATGAATTAAGAGACAAGCAGGGCTTCAGCTGCCCGACCTTGTATGCCTATAAGCTGGCCGGCACCTCACTGTTCGGATCGATCAAGGACGTATCCAAAGACAAGGTGAAGGTCAAGCTTCATATCGACGGGAAATCATCTTCCGACGAAGCCTTGTGGTTCCCGTACTCGACGGTCTATTCGTCTCCCGACGGCAGCGGCTGGTACTGCATGCCCGAGGTCGGGGACGAGGTCCGTCTGTATTTCCCGGACGAGCAGGAGAAGAACGCCTATGCCGCCAGTTCCGTGGATACCGATTCCTCCGACCCCCAGAAGCGCAGCGATCCCTCCGTTAAGAGCATCAGCACCAAATACGGTAAGCAAATTGTATTCAAACCCGGATCCGTTGAGATTATCGGCAGCGGCAGCCTCTTGATGCGGCTAACCGACGACGGCGGAATCGAGATCAACAGCCACAAAAAAATATCCATATCGGCGATGGAAGACATCGAGATTACCGGGGGCGGCAAGGTGCTCATTCAAGGGGAAGAAGGCATTGACCTGAAGCAGGCCGATGCAAGCCTGAGTATTATGGATGAAGTCAAAATCAGCGGCGCCAAGGTCAACATCGAATGAGCAGACGGATGGATAAAGAGGCGGCGCTGGGGGACTTCCTGGAGAAACATATATTCGGCAAGTGGCAGGATGATCTGATGACGGTTGATGCCGCCTACCAAGAACAACGGCAGCGTATAGAAGAGGAGTTTCTTGCCGCTTTCGAGGCGGTTTGCGGACAAGCCGCCGCACTTCAAGCCAAAGGATGTAAGGGAACTATCCGCTACATCTACTTTTCCCTTATGCGGACAAGCGTAATGGAGAACAACCCTTGTTACCGGATTGAAGCTTACGATGAGAACTGGTTGATGGATACGGCGGATTGCCGGTCGGAGTGGAGGGCGGATTTTATATTTGCTCCGTTATTCCGGCGCATGGAAGAGCTGGAGGAGACGAAGAAATCTTATGCAAGGCGTATCACTTCCGCAGATCTGGACCGCATCATGCAGATTGAAGCCGTGAAATATCATCTGCTGACCGTGGAATTTATGAGGAATATGGTGCCGCAACTTCTTGCTTGCAAGAGCTATCAACAGATGAATAAGGTTCCGGAAATCGCCTTGCTTGCCGGAGAATACCGGGATGAGTGCCAGCTTCTGCACGGTTCGCTGGGACCACAAAACGGCGCAAGTGGGGAGGCGCTCAGCGGATGATGGATTACTTTGTGCTGAAGCAGGACGAACGCTGCACGGACGCGCCGGTTCTTCTTGATGTGAGAAGCCGGATCGATCTCCGGGATATTCGTCCGGATAGGGCGCACCGGATTGCCGACACGGTTGTGATGCAGGTGAAGTCGACCCTGGAAACGGAGTACCCGGATGTGCTGGACGGGCAGCTGTATCTGATCTCCGACCGGCTGAAACGAATCGCGGCCGCCTATGAGCCGGATCTGCCGGTCAAGCTCATTCCCCTGATGGACAGAGTCCAGCGGAAGCAGAGCAATTACTATCTGCCTCTCTTTGAAGAGGCGGAGGTATTGAGCCCCTCCAGCGAGCTCAACCGTGACGGAACCGTGGTCAAAAAGCTGGTCCTTCAGAGAAGCAAGCTAGCGGGACGCAAAATTTTCAAGATCAAAGAAAGCGCCAAGCCGTTGATCATCGTCCGTCTGGATGTTGCCGAAAGCCTGCTGCGAAGAGATTTCGCCGGAATCCGGCTGGAACGCGCGGCGGTTGAAGAGGATACGGGAAACTTGGGATAACCAGAAATTATTCATAGAAAGCGGGGCTATTTGGGACCATGTACATCTCAATTGTAAGAAAAATGACAGAAAAAATGCTCAATCTCATGTTTGGACCCGCGAAAAGAAACTCTGCAGGAGACCTGAAACTGGTCGGATTGGGAATGTTTCGCTGGCTGGTGAGCCTTGGTTTTTTATGTGCGGTAAGTGCTCTGCTTCTGATGCCGTCTATGGAGATGGATGCGGAAGAAAGCGGGCAGTTCATCGCGATTATCGGGGCGTGTGCGTTCATTCTCGGATTCCTTGCTATTTTCCTGCTGTTGTCTAAAACGATCGTGACCGATCATGAAGTACGTTCTCATAGCTGGTTCGCAAGTAAAACGATCTCCTTTTCGGATATTGAGAAAGTCGGCTACTCCCGTTTTTTCGGCGGCCGATTTATTTTGCAGGGGACGAGCCAAGCCGTCAAGGTTCCCCTAATGAGCGTGGGGTCCGCGGAATTTGTGGACAAGCTGAGCGAGAAGCTCGGCAGGGAACGGGCCGGGGCGGCTGTAGAAGCCTTAGCCAAGCAAAAGCAACAGATAGAACGGTTATAAATCATTTGACCGAGGAGGTGGCACGTCATGACAGGACCCCGGTATGTGGTCAGGGGAGCGTACATTCAATGCCAGTGCGGATCCCATAAAAGGCACATCAATCTGCCTAACAGCCACGGCTCTTACGTGAACGAGAAACCTATGATGAATGAAGAGGACTATAAGCCGGATAATATTTCCCATTTCGGTATTTGTATAAGTCCGCTCAATCAGAGCGGGGAAACGATTTATTTGATCAGCGAGAGCGGGGAGACCATTTCCGGGAAACCGTGTCTGCCGTCTATATTGGCCAAATGGACCCATTCCAAAGAAACTACAAAGGTGGCCGGCAAACCGGCCTTAACGACAGATTCCGAGCTGCACTGCGAGTTGCAGGGGGTCATTAAATTCTTAAACGACGGACAGCATGACAATTAATCCGATCGGAGGCTGACGGAGTATGATAGGGTACGACCAAATCAGAGTAACATCTCCCTACCGGATGAAGCGGATTGATCATGTGGAGATTACCTGGAAGCCGGGCGAACATGGGCGGATGAAACTGCGCGGCATCGTGGATGATGCGGATCATGTCGGCGCGGTACTCGAAGCTTCCTTGAAGGATGAAATACAAGTAGTTGAAAACGGCGAAGATGGGGAAGAGCCTATCTTCAAAGGTTTAATCACGGACGTTCAGGCCGTGTTTACCCATGGTGTGTACACCCTCGAAATCGAGGCGATGGCCGGCAGCTATCTGCTGGATGTCCGCAGGAAACGGCGTTCTTTTCAGCAGGCGGATATGGATTATCCCGCTCTGATTGCCGCCATCCTGGCGGATTATCCCGGCCACGATGTCATTTGCGAAGCGGGCGCGGGCGTGCCTATCGGCGCTCCGGTTATCCAGTACGATGAGACGGACTGGGAGCTGCTTAAGCGGCTGGCGAGCCGTTTTCACACGGTGCTCATCAGCGATATTTGGAGCGTTCAACCCAAATTCAGTTTCGGCATCCCGAAGCTTAAAAGCCGTACGCTGCCTTCCGATACATCCTACAAAGCTTTTAAGGATTTGCTGGCGTATCAGAAAGCGGGCGGCAGCGAAGCGGGGCTGCACGATACGGATTTTTTCGGCTATGAGTTCGAAAGCGGCAGCCGCTATGCCATCGGGGAAGAGCTTCGATTCAAGGACAAGCCGATGCGGGTCAGTGAGGCATCCGGTCGGATGGAAGCGGGACAGTTGAAATACACGTACCGCCTTTCACGTCTGGAAGGCATGTACCAGCCGAGCCTGCATAACGACAAACTGACCGGTATCTCGCTGGAGGGCAAGGTGCTCGACGTGAAAGGGGAGCTCGTCAAGCTTCACCTGACGATCGACAAGGAGCAGCCGAAAGCCTCGGCGCATTGGTTCGCTTTTGCGCCGCCGACAGGCAATGCGATGTACTGCATGCCGAAGGCCGGCACCGATGCGAGCCTGTACTTGCCCGACGACAGCTGCAGCAATGCGAAGGTGCTCGACTGCGTGCGCAAGAACGGAGACAGCTGCGCCAAGACGGGCAATCCGAGCAACCGGTATTTCGGCACGGAGCACGGAAGCGAAGTCGAGCTGACGCCGACGGCCGTCAACGTGGCGGGCGGCAGCAAAGAGCCGCTGAAGCTGAGCTTCGACGATGCGAGCGGCGTCACCATTACGAGCCACAAGAAGCTGACGCTAAATGCCGGAGAGGACATCTCGCTGTACACGCCCAAACGGATCGTGATCAAGGCGACGAGCCAGTTGATGGCGAAGAAGCTGGCGGCGCAGAGCGGGTTTGCCATTGAAGGCGAGTACCACTTCCTCAGCGAGAACGTACTTGCGGAGGGAAGGGACCAGACTGCGTACCCGCCGTACAACGATGAGCCGCAGAAGGGGACGCCGCCACCGCCGCCACCTCCGCCGCCGGAGAAGAAATTCAGTTGGGGGAAGCTGCTTGGAAATGTTGTCGGCGCCCTAGCCATTGTAGCGGTCGTAGCTGTTGTAGCGGCCGTAACAGTAGCGACATTAGGGGCAGGTACCGTTGTCATTGCCGCCGTGGCTGCCGGAGCGGTGGCGGCCGGAACAGCGGCGGTAGCGGCTAAGGCCATCTCGGATATTTCGCGCGGGGAAGTCAGTGACTTTGGAGATTATGCGGCGGATGCTTTCCGAGAATCCGTTATCGGAGCCGTATCCGGGGCCGTATTCGGACCGTTGGGCGCAGGCGCCCCGATACTGGGCAAGATGGTTGTAGGGGGCGTCTCAGGCGCCGCCGAAAGTATCGTCAGTCAACTTACCGACGGCGATCCGGGATTCAGTTGGGGACAAGTGCTGTTCACTGCAGGGGTCGGGTTTGGAACGGCAGGTCTGCTGGATGCCAAGATAGCCCAGAAGACGATAGGCGAATATATCTCACAGGGAGCCACTAAAATAGCCCCTAAGTGGATAGCGGACGGGTTTGGCAAAATAGGAGAAGGTTTTGGAAAATTTGTAGGGAATTTAAATGATTGGGGTACGAGTTTGGGCAAGGGCTACATGAAGGAAACCCAGCAATTTGCTCAAAGTATAGCGGGTTCTGTAACCGGAGCACTTAATAAATCCGTCAACAGATTAACCAAGGACATTGCCGATTTAGGCCAAATGGGCAAAGAGCTGGGTCGGAAAATTCAGAATAGCGTCCAGATGCCAAGGTTCGGTTATGAATTGGCTTTTGATGGTCCACCGTTGCCTGCCAATCAAATAGGCAATCATTTTGGGAAATCCGTTACAAACAGTGCGAACGTCTTACAAAGTTCTTCTAAGGCTGTGACTCGTACGGTTGGCGGCGGGGGAACCGGGGGAGCGGGTAACGGTAAACGTTTAGAATTGTCGGATTTTACCAAGCAAGTAATGGAAACAAAGCCGAAGAATTCACCTGTCCCTAAAAAATGGTATGATAAAGGCGGGACTATTTCAATTGATGAGAATGGAACGTGGACTTATACTAATAAAGAGGGGATATCAGTCAGTTATCCTAATGGATATCCTGATTTCTCGCCATTTTATCACCCTACTATAGAGCCAGTAAAGATAAAAGTAGCATCTCCGAAAAATAATAAAAAAGATTTTGAAAATGCGAACTTAGAAGCAGGTTTAACTAAAGATTCTGATCCACCAGTACCAAGCAAAAACGAACCTCCTGAAGGATATACTTGGCATCACCACGAAGATGGAGAGACTATGGTTCTAGTGGATTCTGATATTCATGATGAGTTTAAACATAGAGGTGGACAATCTAATGTCAATGGTAAAAATAAAAAAAGTGAGGAGTAATAAGAATGGCTGAAATTGTAAAAATCCATGAAACGGTATCATTAGAGCAAGTAGAGAACTTTGAGAAAACTAATGAGATTGAATTACCTAAGTTATATAAAGATTTTTTGTTGGAGTATAATGGGGGGCGTGTAGAACCGAATGTTTTTAAAATTTCATCTGATGAGGGTGAAAGTGCATTAAATGTTTTTTACGGTATTGGTAATATGAAAAATAATCTTGAAAAGAAAATTGGATTTTTTGAAGAAATACTAGAAATTGGATTTATTCCCATAGCGAGAGATTCTGGGGGTAATCAAGTTTGTTTAGGTATAAGAGAAGAGTTTCATGATCAGATTTTTTTCTGGATACATGATGAAGAGTATGATGATGCTATGGATAACATGCATTTCTTGGCGAAAAATATCCAAGAATTTATTGATAGTTTGTACGATGATGAATAAAGTTAATATTTCTTGTTACAATTAAAAAGCGAAAACTACACATTTTGCATTAATACTGAAATAGCCGGTGCCCATTGCCGAATGAATTAAAGATCCAACCAATAACGCATACAGCCCATGCTATACCCGTATAAAGATTAATTTTATACCCTAAATATTACTATTCCGTTACATCGAACAGGTCGATTATGGTCAGATGCCACCATGATTGACCTGTTTTTTGTTATGTCGGTTTTCTCACAGGATTTTTCAAAGTGCTACGCAACTGTAACATACGCCGCCCCGATAGATACAGTGTCAAGAACATCGCAACAAAAAGCTAGGATAGCCCGACCATTAATATTGTCAGGGGACTTATCTGCAAATTGTCCACAACAATCTGGCTACTTGCCGCGATGGTTACAGTGAATGAACAATCTGGTGACGATCAGTTGACCTAGAATAGGTGAGGTAACGTCTCAGGTTACGTACTATCTGCCGAACTATCTGCATGTTCACCCGTACTTGCTCCTATCGGAGAAGACGTTATGAGTTCATTGGTAGCGTAAAGAAACAGGTTAACAAGAAAGACTTGACGCTGTAGATTCAGGGGATAGTCAAGAGCGAGGATTACAAGGCGTTTACCGCCCGATTCCAGAGACTTCACGAAAGACGCTTGCCGATAGACAAATTCACTGAGACAGAAACACTGGCTAGCTATGCTCAGTATATAATAACGGCATTTACCAAGCGATTTCCATCAGTTGTCAACGGGTGAAGTTGATAAGGTAACAAGCGGAGCTAACAATACTAGCCCCTTAGTGAATGGCCCATATATTAACCACCCAATGAGGGGGTGGGAAAGGATGAACGCTGTGCAGCTTCAGAAATTCATGAGCATTGCAAATTTGGAAATCCATTAGGAAAAGATAGCGATGTATTTTATACCGATCTTAAAACAGGAAAAATAACGCATGTATGGGAATACAATAAGGATTTACCTAATGGTGGACGTTGGAAAACTCTATAAACTATAGTCATAGTTAATTATGGCTTGAGATTTATGGATGAAAAAGGAGGCAATTATAAATGATAAGCTGGAAAGACCCAAATTTATTTTCCATAAGTATGTATCCAACAGTATCTATATGCGATGAACAGGTTCTTGGTAATTTACTAAGTGTATTTGAAAATAATGCCAAGTTTACCCCCACTCAATGGGGGAATAGTGAGACGATACGTGTAGAATATAATCGTGATGAAATCATTGAAAAAGCGATCATGGAACGTAGGGTATCTGAAATTAATCTTCATAGGGATAAATCCGTCAAGTATTCTGGGAGTTTTAGTTTGCTGACAAATCCACGTTCTTACTTGGATTTTGAGTTTAATAAGTCTATGCCTCAAAAATTGTGGCCAGTTTTCTTTGAACTATCCGATCAAATTGCCGAAAATGTTAAACCTCGATGGGGAGTGACTCATATTTTTTGGCCTCCAACATATCCCTGGAATTCTGAGAGGGAGCGTCAGCATATGTGGATGAATTTATGCTCACAGCCTGTGCCGGTAAAATTTCTTCCTAACGGGCCGCTGGGTGTAGGAATACGAACCTATTTTGGAGGTCACATATTAGATTTATTTGGAAGAGATTTTTTGAAAAAATCTCCTGGAATTGTAACTGAACTTAGCTGGGGAGGAGTCCGTATTGATATTATGGATAAACCTTGGGAGGCAGAAAAAGAGGTTCTTCTAGATAAGTGGTTGAATGTAATGAATTATTTACAATCAGCTCATGTCCTTGCTTTGCCCAGTTTTGATGAAGATCACATGGGAGTATCATTTAGTCCCAGTTCCGCATGGAAGAAGTATTTGGAAGGATAAATGTGTTTGAATGGTGGTGTGGGAAATGAATAATCAAAATGATGAAAGATCGAAAATATTGGGAATACTAAATAAATCCCGATACAATAATGAACTTATCGATGGCTTGGAAGTGAGTGGTATGAATCTTTCGTTTTCAGATTTAACGGGGGTCATAGCAAATCGTATATTTGCTAACGGTGCAAATTTAAGAGCTTCGTCTCTTATTAGAACGTCCTTTCGGGACTGTGAATTTCTTTCAGCTAATTTTGATAGCTGTAATTTTGAGGGTGCCGATATTGCTGATTGTGTCTTGAGCGAAGCAACTCTACGTAATGCACAAATGAAAGATGCTGAAATAAAAATAAGTACATGCATAGAGACATGTTTTGATGAAGTTGAACTGTGTAATGGTAATTTGTCAGGATCAACCTTGATAAAAGCCACTTTCCGTCAAGCCAATTTACATGGAATAAGTGCCTCAAAAGCCTATTTTGATGAATCAGATCTGAGAGGGGCTAATCTTGTAAATGGCGATTTTGAAGAATCAGATTTTATAAGTGCGAATTTATCTGAGGTAGATGCTAGTTATGCTAATTTCACAGGTGGGAACTTAACAGGAGCCATACTTTGTAACGGGAATTTTACAGGGGCAAATTGTACAAATGTAAAACTTAACGATGTTTCTTGGAAAGGCGCTATTGTAGAGGGAGCCATATTCGATGATGCTGTTAGAGAAGAGATTTTAAAGATGGTATAATAAACTTCATGTTGACGGTTACCTTTGGGTGGCCGTCTTCGCTATGTCCAAAATCAAGTGAGGAGGAATAGTTGCTTGGATAAAACCAAGTACTGTAGTCCCTACGTAAAAAGAGATGCAAGCCTAGAAGGAGAACAATGAAGTTAGCTTCTCCAACAAATCGACCAGCAGGGTATGTTTGGCATTATCATCAACTAATCAACAAATTTTGAAATGGAGAAATCATATTGGAACACAATTTGGTTCAGAAGCTTTCACATAAGATGAAAATAAGAATGTGGGCATCCTGCCTAAAACCGGCCAAAATAAATCGAAATGGGGAGATGGTGATTTCCCCTCACTGGTTTATCAAATGGGGAGTCTTTCTATTTGCTCTAGTCTTTGTTGCCGTTACAGTTGTATTACTTTTTGACCCAGTGATAAAAGAAGAAGCAGTTGCCGCATGTGGAATGATTGCGCTGATTCTTGGATTTTGTTCGATTGGAGCGGCGATCTCTAAGATGGTTATAAATGAAGAGGCAATTCGTACGTACAAATGGTATGGAAAGAAAACAATACGTTTTGCCGATATTACTAGAGTTGAGAGCACTACGCTTTACGGTGGAGCCATTGTTATCAGATCGAACAAAAAGTCTATAACAGTCACGCTTGAGAATCGAGGTATTCATGATTTCGTAAAGCATTTATCTCGAAAATTAGGTTCGGAGAGGGTTGCTCATGCGTCGGCAATAATCTCTGAACGAATACGTGTAATAAATTCTTACCAGTAATCTCTTCATTAAAAATATACAGGTCGGTTATGGTGAGTTGCTACTATGATTGACCTGTTTTTTCTTTGTTTCCACCTAGTCTTCAGCGAACAGGTAAGAAGTTTTTGAAGGGGCTACTGTTTGGTGGAGCGTTAAATAACGCTATTTCGTTGCATCGAACAGATTGATTATGGTCGTATATTATCATAATTGCCCCTTTTTAATGAATGCAGACTATTTAGACTGAGGTGTAAATATGAAAGCAAACGAAGCGTTTGATAACGTATGCAGTTTAATATCTGAAAAGTATACGGCCAGTGGATGGAAATATTCTAAGTCAGGTCATTGGATGACGAAAAAAGATAAGAATTTCATGCACAAGTTGTTTTTTTATACAAGTTGGAATAATATATCTGATACAAATGTAGCATTTTATGGTGAATGTGCAATTATCCCATTAAAATCGAAAGACAAAATATTTCATATTAATACCCGTCAATGCAATGTTCCGAGTGGTCAATTATATTGGAATATCGCAAATGAGGAAAATTGGGAACGTACCGTTAAAGAATTCACTACTTGGTTAGATAGTGTATTAATACCGATTGTAGAATGCTGTATGAATGATCTGGATAACTTTGTTAAACAAGTTGCTGTGAGAGGATTTTATCCTCCGAATGGTTATGTGGTTGATATTAGTTTTATCTTAACGTATGGTTCACGTAAGTTAGCCGAAGAAGCCACTAAAAGATACTATGCTAGTTTAGACGAATCGATAAAAAAAGAATTTAAAGAAAATTATGAGAGTATGATAAATGGCAATAAGGCTGTAAGTGCATACGGTAATAATATGATGAGAAATTATTCGAATTTTAGAACCATCGTTGAAAATAAAATAATTGTGATAATATAGTACACCAATTGTTTGGCATCGCTATGCGGTAATTGGTAACCCAGTTACTGCTTTTTTGTTGTCTAATATAGCTTTACAACTTAAGGGATGGGACAAGGTAACAGTGGTACTAAACCAGCTTATTTAAAAAACGTTGATGATTTCTTGTCAGGTAATAAGAAATTTGATGAATGAAAATGGTTGACAACGGAATGTATACATGGCATCACACTGAAGTACCGGGGAAAATGCAGTTAGTGTCCTAGGGTATTCACAATATTACAACTCCTAATGGTGGTAAGTACTTCAATTCATAGACAGGTTGGAGCGAGAAGCGTGCGTAAATTAAAGGCAAAGGAATTTTTGAGAAAACGATAAAAAATCAATCGGGAGGCTGAAATAATTGGAGAAAATACTAAATGATTTATATCGGCAGATAGCTGAAACAGTCAATGAAATGATACCGGAAAGTTGGGGGAAGTTTTATTTTTATGCTCAAATTTCTGATGATGGTGGAGGTACGTATTTTTTCTACCAGCCAGAAACGAGCCCGGAAAGGTATGAATACAGTCTTGAGATTCCTTTTAAATATCAAGTTAACGAGAGGGAATTCAAATTAAATAAAAGAAAACTTCTGTCATTATCAGAAAAAGTGAGAGAAATATTTAAAGATGAAGGACAGGAATTATGGTATTCTTTCACTTTAAGTTTAGAAAGAACAGGTAAATTTAAAGTTCACTTTGATTATACAAAATGGTTTGCTACCAATTATAGTTTTAGTGACCAACTTATTATCTGGCAATACAAGTACTTAAACGAAATTCCTCAAGATATAGCTCTACAAAATCTAATAACTAAGTACTCCGAGGAATTCCCGGATAATCCAATTTAAGTAAGCAAAAAGCAAGGTGAGAGGGAGAATTGCAGGTGTGGTTGAGGAAACAGTTCTACCCATATGAAATTTTGTTCCTTATATTTGTAAGAAATAAGATGGGCTTACCGGTCCCCGAGCATTTTGACAATCTGTTAATGAATACGCCGGAAGCAAAAATGGCTGTTCAAGATCCCGAACCTTATCCGAATGGGCCCCTTTACTACGTCTTATCGATACCTTCTATCGCAAGAACTATCCCGAATATATTCCCAATAAACACGGGGAATTGTTCTAATAATTTTTACGGAGGAAATTAGCATGTCAGATAAAGATATCGTGCGGCTCATATTTGATGATAGGAAAGATGTAGAAGCGATTTTAGGCGACCCGGAAGCATTCGATGTACACGAGTGTATATTAAATTATGGGCTGTCTACGAAGAAATTTCTCTATGTTGATTATAAAGGCGAGGATGATCGCGAGATCGTGAATTATATTTTAGATTATGAATTTGCTCGTAACATTGAATTAGCTTTACAAGAAGAACTTGAGGAGCTTGGAGAGTTTGAATATGAATTGTTACCTGACAAGATAAAGGAAGCTAATAAAATTATATCGAAAAGGGGATACGGGTTATTTTCCTATCCGACCTCCGGTGACTTTTATGCGCTTTTCATTGCCAAGCTAGAGAATAAAACTAAATTGCTGCAAGTAGATCTGCTGCATGATGAAAGAATTCCTTCAAAAGAAAGATATGTACAGTATTATTTCTAAGATGAGAGAAACGCTGTTGATTGGGCAAATGGCATCCGGGAGGTTAGTAGGATGGAACAGCAGATGAATGATTTATATAGAGAGATAGCAGAAACAATCAATCAATTGATACCAGAAGACTGGGAAGATTTTTATTTTAATGGTGAGGTAGAAAATGGAGAAGGAGGGGTTTTCTTTTTCTTCAAGCCAATAAATAAGCATGGTTATGTTTATTGTCGAGGTATTTTAAAGAAATACAATGTTGATTCAGAGATCTATAAAAAAACGATGAGAAGGCTATTTAAAGTTACCAATGATCTGAAAAATATATTTTTAGAAGATGGACAAGAGCCTTGGTTCTCAATAACCATGAAACTTACTTCTGAAGGCAAACTAAATATAGAATATGATTACACAAAATGGGGAGAATCCGATTTTGGCCCTTCAGACAGGTTGGAATATTGGGAAAGCAAGTACCTGAATACTGTACCCCAAGATGAAACGGATAGAATTAAAATGGATAAAATGAGAGAGTTTGAAGGCTCCGTTTATTAACAAGTAACGGAAGTCGGTTATCAGGATGTCGCGATTTAAAAAAGGTACATCTCCCTTAACATGAAGGGAAATGTACCTTTTTACACGGCAGCCCTTGTTCCGGTGACGGAGCTCGGGGTTTACACGGCTCTCTTTTTCATCGGGATTTTAATAATCGAACCGGCTCGTAATATAAGCCGAGACATGCCACTGCTGGGTCGTGTCGTAGAACTTGAAATAGTTTCCGACCGGCTGGCTCAATCCGTAAGCGGTTCCGGCCACAGAGGCGACCAAGGTGGAATTTTTGTAAATGTCGAATTTGCCTACAATCTCATCGTTTGTGCTGGAGCCGAACGACACGAGCCGGAACTCATATTGGCTGCCGTTGGCTTGAACGATAGCGTTGAAGAAACCGCTGTCACCCGAGGACAGGGGTTCATTCGTCCAACTGATGATGACATTTCCCGCCTTAGCTTTGTAAGCGGTACCGTTGTCTATGACCTGAATAGGTTTCGTAGACCAGATACTGTGTACACTCGTTACCGGCGCTGCGGCTGCTCCGCTGATTAACAGCGTTAACGACAGCAGGGCGGCTGTCATTAAACCGAGCACCCATTTTTTTACTCTCATCAACTCATCTCCTCTGTTTTTAGTGGGATTTAAAATCAGGTTGCGTTTACACTATATGGGAATAAGGTGGGCGGTATTCTACGGGGATACGCGTGATGGTCTCAAATAGAGAAATAATTTTTCTTCTGCTCGGTAAACCAACAAGCAAAAAGGTATATCCTCCTCAAGACGGGGGATATACCTTTTCTGTTTTCGTACGGAGGGCCGATTATCTTATTTAAGCCCTGTCCGAAGGGATTAGTTTATGGAAATAGTGCGGGAACGAATGGAATCGAAAGCGGTCCGGCTAGTTCATGTTGATGCTGACGGTCTCCTCACCCGCGTTGACATAGTTCACGCTGACCTGGGTGGAGTTCGGATAGGTGCAGTAGCCGCCCGTATCTGACGCGAGCCATTGATGATTGCTGGTCGAGCTGGTGCCGATCATGGAATTCGACCATTTGACGTTTTTCAGGTAGGTACCGGTGTTGTAGGGCTTAGGGGCGTTGCTCGCGATGGCCGTGATCCGTTTGAGCTCGTTGCCGGCGCCGCTTTTTTTCCAGCCGGCCACATTGGTTACAACGGTGTAGTTGTCCGCCGTATTCGTGTCATACCGGATACCTGCGGCATATAGAGCGACTTGTCCGTCTGCCGGTACGTAGAATTTGAACGTAAGATTTTGTCCGGCCTTGAAGCGGAACGAGTTGTTATGGTAGTAGACACCGCCAGTAAAGATCGAGTGGGCCCAGTTGTTGTAAGTTTTGCTGTACTGGAATCCGGCATCGACTTCGGAGGCTCCGCTGCTGGCGTGTCCACCCGTATAAATGTAAGGAGTATCGTTGGAAGAAGCGTTGTTCACGTAGACTTCATTGTTGGCGCTGGAGGGCAGGTATACATTGCCGGACCACCAGGAATAACCGGGATTCGAGAAAACGCGTCTGTACGGGCCGCCCGCTTCTCCGCAGGCATAACCCGCCAGCGGGGTAACGGAAGCGCTCTTGTTCAGTGTCGGCGAGTCGGTGCTTGTCGGCAGGGTGAAGGTTTCATTGTTGCTGACGGCTATGGTATTCTCTTCGGATACCGTTACTTTGCCGAAGACATCTTTCAATTCTGTCTTGTTTGCATGAATTTGCCCGTTGTCGTCGATGTAAATAACATTTTCGCGCTCTTCTTTAGGAAGGTTCTTCATGACGTCGATCATGATCTGACGCTCCTGACCGGTAATTCCGGCGGCGACTTCTTTCTCCAGGTCCCGGTTATTTGACGAAGCGGATACGGGGGCGAGAGAGACTACAAGGGACAGCAGAGTGAGACTGGAAGCGAGAGCGGTCTTCATTTTCTTCAAACGGCACACATCCTTTATAGTTTTATGGGTTCTTTCAAAAAAAGCTTAACACTTCCAGTAAAAATGTAAATAATTTCATGAATTTAATTAAAAAGTTATAATCAAGATACCAGAAAATGTAATCAAATTACCAGGAAATGGGTCGTTCGCTTTGGGTGTTCCCACTTGATTACCATGCAAAAAAACCGCAAGCGGTGGGGCCCGTTTGCGGCTTCTGTTTATGCGGGACTATCCGTTCGGATGCTGCCGGCTTTGTTTCCTAAGCTCGGAAGGCGTAAGCCCGTACGTTTTTTTGAACGTTTTGCTGAAATGGGAGTAGTCGGAGAAGCCGACCTGGTACGCGGCATCCGTCGTCGGACAATCCGTATGCTCCAAGAGGTCCCTGGCTTTCTCCATCCGCAGCCGGATGAGGTATTTCACGAAGTTCACGTTCGTCTCCTCCTTGAACGTGCGGCTCAAATACGCATCGGACATGCCGATGGCCTCCGCCACCTCGCTCAGCGAGAGATCTTCGCGGGCAAAGTGCTCCTGCATGTACTGCATCGCCCGGTGGATGTTCTGCCGGGACCCGAGGTTGCGGGTCCCTTTGATTTCACGGATCATGGCGCTCAAGACATCGCGCAGGGCCTCTCCGAGATCCGCCGCACGGCCCGGCCATTCACGGTCTGCGTAAGGGCGGGCAAACCGGAAATCCCGTTTGCCCAGCTCCGTCTCCAGCATGCCCGTGAAATGGTGGGCAAACTGCGGGGGGCTGAGCTCGGCCGGGCCCGAGCTCATGTAATGCCGGAGCGCCTCCCCGGCCAGAAGCTGCGCTTTGTCCTCGCAGGCGGCCCAGATCTGCTCCAGCAGTTCTTCGCTCAGCCCCTGCAGCGTCAGCAGCCATTCATGCTGGCGGGACAGCTTCGTCTCGCTGCTCGCGAGCTGATCGTACACCCGTCCGAGCGCTTCGCGGAACTGGTCGGGATCGACGGGCTTCAGCAGAAAATCCGAAACGCCGAAGCGGATTGCCTTCCGGGCGTACTCGAAATCGCTGTAGCCCGACAAAATAATGAACTGGGTCCGTTCATTCCGCTTTTTCGCCGCTTCGATGAAGGAGAGCCCGTCCAGTTCGGGCATGCGGATATCCGTCAGGACGATGTCCGGGGAACAGCTCCCGAGAAGCCGGAGCGCTTCCTCACCGTCTTCCGCTTCGCCCGCGATGATAATGTCCAGTCCGGAAGTTTCCACCATTTTGCGGACGCTCAAATGGATCATGTATTCGTCGTCGACAATCATCATCCGATACATGGCAAGACCTCCTTGATTTAGTTGGTATACGGCAGGCGGATCTCGAAGCAGGTTCCGGCGCCGGGAGAGGAAGAGAGGAGGAAGACTCCGTACTCCTTCCCGAACGTAAGCCGGATGCGCTGATGCACATTGAGCAGGCCGATTCCGCCTTGGCGGACGCCCTCGTCCGGCTGCGTCCCGGCCGCATCCGGCCATGACCTTGCGGTGGCAGGCTTCTGAGGCGTCCCCGGGCCGCTCAAGGTCTCCGAAGCCGGGTCGTTCCCGGCGACAGGTCTCTGCGGCGCATCCGGATCGTTCACGGGCACGGGGGCTGCTCCAGGCCCGTTCCCGGCAGCGGCCCCCGCATCCCGGCCAGCGGAAGACGCAGCCGCTTCCTGGGCTGCCTCAGAGGCATGGCCGGGAGCGGCCGTTGGAGCTTCGCGCGGGCCAACCGGACCAGCGCCGCCCGGTTCCGGGTACGCCGGCCCTTCCCCGGTGACACCGGCAAGCAGCGAGGTCAGCCTCCCCGTCGCCTCCGCGCTCATGCCCCTGCCGTGGTCGGATATTTCGACGGCGTAGTACGTTTCGCGGGGCTTTCCGACAATGCCGATATACGTAGGCTTTTTGTCGCGGTAGCCGTGAATAAACGCGTTTTCCACCAGGGGCTGCAGCGTCAGCCGGACGGCCGGGACGGTACGGACCCACGGTTCCTCGACGTCAATCTCCACCTGGAGATTGCGGAAGCGGGAAGTCTGGATCTCCAGATAGGAGCGGATATGCGCCGTTTCCTCGCCGAGCGATACGAGAGGTCCGGCGTTTCCCGTGTTGTAGCGGAAAATATGCGCCAGAGCCGCCGTCATTTTGCTGATGCTGCGGTTATTTTCGAGGATCGCATGAGAATTGATGATTTCCAGCGAATTATACAGAAAATGAGGGTTGATATGCGCTTGCATGGATTGCAGAGCCGATTCCTTCTGCTTGATAATAAGCTCCTGTTCTTTCAGCTTGGAAGAATGAACCTCCCTCACAAGCCGGTTGAGCTCACTGACCATCTTGGAAAAGCTGCGGAACACAAGCCCGATCTCGTCTTTGCGCTCCCGCGTGGAGGTAAGCCGGACATTAAAATCGCCGTTCTCGACCTTTGCCATCAATCGCTGCAAATAAGTCAGGGAGCGTGTGATGGAGAGCGAATAGCCGCCCACGATTGAAAGCGCAATCATGAACAGCAGCAGCGCAGCCGCAAGAGAGATGTTCCGCAGGCGGATCAGATTCCCGATAATGGTCTCCATCGGAATGTTGGCCCCGACGATCCAATCGGTTACCCGGGAGGTTTCATAAATGACGAGTTCCTCTCCCTGAGGCGTATCCGTCCGGAAGGAAAAGGAAGCGGAGGCGTGTTCCCCTCCCTGAAACCGAAGCAACTGCTCCCCGGAAATGCGCGTGCCGATTTTCCAGGCGTCCGGATGGTAGACAAGCTCTCCGTCTGCGGAGGAGACCCAGGCGCTGAAGCTTCCCTGCGATTCGTCTTTGCATATATTTTCGATCTGCTCCAGATTAAGGTCGACGATCAGAAGTCCCTCGTACAAATAGGTCGAGCTGCTGTGCAGCTTGCGCGCAACGGTCAGAACGGGGCTGGAGCCGACCCGATTTAAACCGAGGATCTCGAAATTGCCGAGGGTGTCCAGCCTTTTCAGCAGGTCCGCGTTGCGGCTGCGGATCGTGTTCATATCCAGAATTTCTTTCGCCTCGCTGAAATCGTTGATCTGCAGGCTGTTTTTGCCGACCAGGGAAATGCCGACAATATCGGAGCGTCCGTAGATCATTTGCGCGAACAGATCGTTTTCGACTTTTTCCGTAAGCTGGTAATACGGGTAAGCGGAGGGCAGAGCGGGCGCCAGAAACTGCTGGGTCAAGGGACTGGTTACGATGGGGTAGGTGGAGTTTTCCAGGTTCTTGATATACAAGTCCAGGTTTTTACCGGTTTGTTCGATAAAGCGCCGGTTCGTTTCGATGGCGGACTGCTCGATCGTGCGGGTGGAGGATTCGTACCAGAGCCAGCCCATCACCAAGACGGGCAGAGCGATGAAGAAAATGATCAGAATAAACAGCCGCCGGTGGATCGAAATGATTTTGCGTTGGGAATTCCGGGTCTTCATCGTCACACCCCTTTTCCGTTTTTCATTGTCCAAGTTAAAAATAGTGTAGCAAAAAAACACCAATTGTAAATAAAAAACCATGCGGGGCCGCTTTTTCATCTCGTATACTACAACTACACATTGAAAACGCTTTATTTTTATGGACCCGTTAAAAAAGGGCCTGTCGGTAAGCGCGAAACAAGATACACGCCTGCCGGGGGCCGTAAAACGAACATGAATCCGACAAGGAGGTTGATCCCGTGACATCCGTATGGAACGGCTGGAAAAAAGGTTCTCTTATCGTACTGGTTCTTCTGCTTGGTTTAATGACGTTTCCGGTGTCCAGGGGGAATGCGGCTTCCCTGCTGACGATCGATTCCCACAGGGACGGAGGCTGGCTGGAGGTCGGTACGGTAAGAATCGGCGGCTCTTATGCGGGAGCTTACGAGGTCGAGCTGGTGATCAACGGACAAAAAGTGGCGGATGCGCACATGGACGATCCCGACGGAGACGATGCGGGTACCTGGTATTATGACCTGGATACGACCGCATACGACGGAGAAGTCGAGCTGATCGCCAGGGCGAAGGATACGGCGACCCGGTACAACGCCTGGTCGGCCTTCACCAGGCTGACGGTGCACAATCCGGCCGCGGGCGTCCCGCAGGTAACGATCTTGAGCCCTGCGGATCGTGACAAGGTGAGCGGCACTGCCGACGTAGCAGTGAATGTGTACGGCGCGAGTCCGGTTAAATCCGTGGAGGTTCGCATAAACGGGGGGAACTGGAAGCGGGCCGAGAAGAAGGGAAGCGGCTATATCTACAAATGGGACACGAAGAAAACGGGGAGCCGCACGAACAGCATCGAGGCCCGGGCGACTGACGTCCGCGGCCATACGGGCCGGAGTCTGACGACCTACGTTCAGACGGGCGGAGGGGAAAGAACGAAGCCGGTTACCGTGCTGCCCCGCCAGGACCGCTCCATGTGGATCTGGGAGAACGCGTCCTACAACCTCATCCGGACGCCGGGTTCCCGCCAAGTGCTTGATGCGATGGCGAAGGATACGAAGACGTTCGGGCAGGACCCCGTTACGACGCTTTATCTCGGGGTCGACAAATTAGGGGGCACGGACATGCTGGAGGACGAGAGGCCCAAGGTGCGGGATTTCGTGCGATGGGCTCATGCCCAAGGCTACCGCGTGCAGGCGCTGATAGCGGGAGGCACGGTTCCGCCGTACTTCGGAACTTATCCGAGATATAGGGAAGACGCGCTCCGGGAATTCGAGAAAGTGCTGAATTATAACCTGGCTTCCGAGTCTGCGGAACAGTTTGACGGAGTGAACGTGGACACGGAGCCGTATTCGCTGCCTGATTTTAAAACGGGCTACCCGGACGTTCAGATTCAATACCTCGATATGCTTGCCGCGCTGATGGAGCGTAAAGAGGCGTCGGGCCTGTCTCTGCCGGTCGGTCCCGCTATCCCGAGATGGTACGATTCGTCGGACACGGCGAAAAGCATTACGTGGAACGGCTCGACGAAATGGCTGTCCGAGCATATCCAGGATACGGCGGACTATATCGCCATCATGGATTACCGGGATCAGGCCGAGGGCAGCGTCGGCATCATCCAGCAGGCGCAGGGAGAGATTGACTATGCCAATAAAATCGGGAAGCCGAACTCCGTCATCCTCGGCGTAGAGACCAAAGACATCGCGGACGGAGGCGATCCGGAAACGATCTCCTTCAGCGAGGAAGGGCGCTCCTATATGGAGCGGGAGCTGGATAAAGTGTACGCCGCGTTCGAGGGGAACGCCGCATTCGGCGGAATCGCGCTGCATCACTACGATACGCTGCGCGCGCTGCCTTCCGCCTGGGGTCCCGGCGCCCGCTTCTGGCAGCCGCCTGCCGACAACCGGCCTCCTTCGGGAGTGAAAGGCAAGCCCCAAGCGGCCGCTTTCGACTACCAGCGGATCGATCTGGCCTACGGCCGGGCTTCCGATAACATGGAAGTCGAGGGCTACAAGATCTACCGGAGCACGGTCCGGGGATTCAAGCCTGCGGAGGAGCTGCTGGCCGGCACCGCGCGCGGGCTGACGTTCAAGGACGACGGTCTCCTGCCGGACACGGTGTACTACTACCGTGTAGCGGCGGTCGACGTGTCGGGGAACGAAGGTCCGGCCTCGCCGGAAGTATCCGCGAAGACGGGCGTCACCGGCCTGAAGCCGATGATCGTGGATGGCATGCAGGTGACATACGACGGCACGAAAGCCACGGTCCGGCTGAAGACGGCGGACATGCGGACGGGCGAACCCGTCGCGGCCGCGGTCCACGGGCGATTCACGCGGATGGGCGGCAAGTACGTGGACGGCCGGTCCGCCGGCGACGGGACTTTCACCGCGGTGTCGGAGCTTGTCCAGGCCGCGTCCGGCGAGATCGGCTTCGCGCCTCGGCGGGTGATGGCGGGCGGCTATTACTGGGCGCATGCCTACGATAAGCCGCGTGAAGCTTCGGCCGTCTGGGGCGGCGCGGGGGAGTAGGGGCGGACATTCCGGGCTTCCGGCGTTAAGCGGCGTGCGCGAATCGCAGGCGCGCGCTGCGGCATTCCGCGGCGGCCGGCCGGAACCGAAGGCCGGTCGAACCGGCGTACCGCGAACCGCATCCGCGAGGACGGCGGACTTTATAAGACATGCTTTCAACGCGCAAATGAATGCCGCGCGCGGCTCCCGGCGGGCGATGCTTGGCGTCGCATGACGGTGGTCAACCACCAAACGAACAACCTCATTTTGAAGAGACAAGGGGCTGAACGAGAGATGAGAAGAAAGACTTGGACGACCGTGCTTCTATCGGCATTGACACTGGCTGTAGTAGGTGCCGGCTGCTCGAAAGGGACGGCGGAAACGACGGGAACGGGCGGCGAATCCAAAGACAACGGCGGCAAGCCGGTCGAAATTCTGCTCGGTTATTATTCCGACGGGAAGTCGGATGCGAAGATGAAAGAACTGATCGATAAGTTTATGAAGAAGCACCCGGACATCAAAGTGAACACCCAGAGTGCGCCTTACGGGCAGTTTTACCAGAAACTCGATACGCAGATCGCGGCCGGCCAGGCCCCGGACGTGTGGCTCTCGGACGGAGTCTATGTCATGAAATACGCCGAGCGGGGCGCGGTTAAAGACCTCACCGAATGGATCGGCAAAGATTTGAAGAAGGACGACTACTACGGGCTGGATTTCAACAAAGACGCCAAAGGGAAGTACTGGGCCGTGCCGCAGGGCATTCAGGTGGGAGCGCTTTTCTACAACAAGGACTTGTTCGACAAAGCCGGAGTGGCCTACCCCAATGAGAATTGGACGTGGGAAGACTTGAAGAAGAATGCGGCCCTCCTTACGCTTGACGCCAAGGGCAAGAAGGCGGACGAATCCGGCTTCGATCCGAAGAACGTCAACCAATTCGGGCTGACCTTCTTCAGCATTACGGAAGGCTGGTTCTCGGTGATGAAATCCTACGGGGGCGGCGTTCTGGACGAGACGGCACAGAAGTCGATCATCAACACCCCGCAGAACAAGCAGGCGTTCGAGTGGATGGTGGACGGCATGAAGAAGGGCATTATTACCGACCCGGTGGATCTGAAAAGCTTCCAGAGCTCCATGGCGGTATTCCCGAGCGGCTCCGCGGCGATGCGCATCGGCATCTACGCCCGCGTGCTGGCCGCCAACGAAGCGAAGCTGAACTACGATGTCACGCTGCTGCCCAAAGGGCCCGACGGCAAGCGGGTGTCGCCGGTTATCGCGAACTCCTGGGTCGTGAACCAGAAGTCGGCGGACGCCAAGGCGCAGGCAGCCTGGGAATGGATCAAATACTGGGCCACGGAGGACGACGTCCAGAAAGAATGGGCGGCGCTCGGCGAAGCGATTCCGGTGAAGAAATCCGTCGCGAATTCCGACGTATTCCTGAAAGCGGGCGAGAAGCCGGCTAACCGCAAGGCGTTCCTCGAGAGCCTGGACTTCGCCAAGACGCTCGACAACAACGCCGTATGGGAAGAGTGGGTCGGGAAGTTCAACGAGAACGCGCAGCGGGCTTTCCTCGGAGACGCCCCTATAGACGCCGCGCTGGCGGATGCCGACAAGGCGGTGCAGAAGGTGCTGGATGATTTTTATAAGAAGTAAACCGCAATTTACGGAAGGGAGGTCGGGCTTTCTATGAACGATACCGTAAGCGGCAAAGCCTATGCGAAAGCTCAGACCCCGGCAAGAAAGCTTGGAAAACTTGATCAGGAGGGGAAGTGGGGACTGCTGCTCGTCTCCCCTTACCTGCTTCACTTTATCGTATTCGTCGCCGGGCCTCTTATCGCTTCGCTCTATTTCAGCTTCTCGCAGTACGACATGATGAACCCTCCGAAATGGACGGGACTGGACAACTACGGGCGTCTGTTCGGAGACGCTCTCTTCTGGAAATCGTTGTGGAACACGCTGTATTTCGCGGTTCTGTTCGTGCCGGCCCAGACGATTCTGGCGCTGATCCTGGCCGTCGTGCTGAATCAGAAGCTGAAGGGGCTGAAGCTGTTCCGGATGGCCCATTTCATCCCCGTGATCTCTTCGTGGACGGTCATTTTGTATGTGTCTGACGCCATCTTCAATCCCCGTTTCGGCTTCGCCAACTCGATTCTGGCTTCGCTGGGTCTCGATCCGCAGCGCTGGCTGCAGGACGGGAAGCTCGTTATCCCGCTGCTGGTTCTGATCGCCGTCTGGAAGGGGATCGGCTACATCATGGTCATTTATCTGGCCGGACTGCAGAGCGTGCCCCAGGATTTGTACGAGGCGGCTGAAATAGACGGAGCGGGTACACTGCGTAAATTTCTGTCGATTACGTTTCCGCTCATCTCCCCGACCACGTTCCTGGTCGTCATTCTGAGTACGATCAGCACGTTCCAGGCTTTCGAGCAGGTGTACGTTCTGACGGGAGGCGGAGATATCAGTTCCGCAGGCGGTCCGAACAATTCGAGCCTCGTCCTGATGCTGTATCTGTACCGCGAGGGCTTCACCTTCATGCGGATGGGTTATGCCTCGGCTATCGCCTGGGTGCTGTTCATGATCCTGTTCACGCTTACCCTGATTCAAATGAAGGTGCAGAAAAAATGGGTCCACTACGATTGACCCGTATCCTCCGGAATGGACTCTGGTGCGGTTCCGCCGCCGGAAAGGAGAACCCTGTATGAAACATAAAAGGCTGCCGACGATTCTTCGCTATACGGCCATTATCTTGTCGTCGCTGGTGATGATCGTCCCGTTTGCGACGGCCCTGATGAACTCGCTCAAAACGTATAAAGAGTACACAACCGTACCACCGAAATGGATACCGGAAATTTTCCAATGGTCGAATTACGCGGAGGTGCTGAAGCTAGGCAATATCGGCGGGTACACGCTGAACAGCTTTACCGTTGCCCTGCTGTCGGTGATAGGGGCGCTGCTCTCGTGCTCCATGGTCGGCTATGCGTTCGCCAGACTCCGGTTTCCGCTTAAGAACGCGCTGTTCGTCATGGTGCTCGGAACGATGATGATCCCGCCGGTCGTCATCATCATCCCGCATTTTATTATTTTCAATAAGCTGCAACTGCTCGATACATTGACGCCTCTATGGGTGATCGAATGGCTCGCGCAGCCGTTCGGTATTTTCCTGATGAGGCAGGCGTTCATGAACATTCCGAAGGAGTACGAGGAGTCCGCGAAGCTGGAGGGCTGCAACCCGATCCAGGTGTACTGGCGGATCTTCATGCCGATGGCGAGGCCTACCCTGGCCACGCTGGCGATCTTTACGTTTATGGGCAAATGGAACGAAATTTTGACGCCGGTCATTTATTTGACCTCGAACGATAAGTTTACGCTTCCGATCGGGATTCTTTCCCTCGGGGGCCAGTGGTTCGGCAACGAGCAGCTGATGGTTGCGGCCGCTCTGCTAAGCCTCGTGCCGATTCTGATTGTTTTCCTGTTCGCGGAAAAATATTTCGTGCAGAACCACAGTGCCTCGGGCATTAAGTGAAAGGAGACGGCTCCCTTATGAAAATCGCGGCATTTAGCGGGGCTCTCATGGAGTACAGTATTCAGGAAGCGATGAAAATCACGGCGAATCTCGGTTTCGACGGGATCGAAATCGCGTGCCGGGAGCCCCATCTTTCGCCTCAGACCTCTCTTCCGAGGGTTAAAGAGATCCGCAGGCTCGCCGATGAGCATGTGCTGGATATCCCCGTGCTCGGCGGCTACATGGGGCGGTTTTCCGAATCGGGCGATCCCGAATGCGCAGCCGCTTACGACGAGTTTCTCGGCTTGCTGGAGCGGGCGGATTATCTGGAAACGGATATGATCCGGATTTTTCCGGGAGGGCCCAACGCTTTCCTGGCTGCCGATTACCATTATGAGAAGGCGGCCCACTGGCTGAAAAAATGTGCGGCGGAAGCCCGCAAGCACGAGAAGAAAATTTTGCTGGAGATTCACAATGTGAGCCTGATCGAGACCGTGGAGAGTTCCCTGCGTCTGCTGGAGATGATCGGTGAAGACAACGTCGGACTGATTCACGACGCGGGCAACATGTACATCAGCGACACCGATTTCGGCCGCGCTTCCGTTACGGGGCTGGGCAGCCGCTTGCTCCATGTCCATGTGAAGGACGAGAAAAGAATCCCCGAGGCGGGCGGGCCGGGGACGTTCCGCAACATCACCCGCCACGGGGAAGAGCATTTCCTCCAGTGCCGCCTCGGCGAGGGGGAAGTGGACCACCGGGAGCTCTTCGAGGCGCTGGCGGAGACGGGATACGGGGGCTGGGTGACGCTCGAATGCTTCGCCCCGTATCCGCCTCTGGAGCAGCTTGCCCATGACCGCGACGCGGTCCGGCAGCTGCTCCGGGAGACGGCGTCGGCAGCGGTACCGAGGACGGTACCGACAACAGCACCGACAACGACAGCACCGGCATCGCCAACTGCATCGCCAACAGCGCCGACACCGGCATCTCCATCCTCTTCATCCGTGTCCGCTCCGGCGGAAATTAGCCTACCATCGAAAGGGAAGTGACTTTCTTATGACAACACCGGTTACGGCGCAGCCAGTCCGGTTCGGCCTTATCGGATGCGGCATCATCGCCGACATTCACGCCAAGGGAATCCAGGAGACCCCGGAAGCGGAATTGACCGCCGTGTACGACTTCGTGCCGGAAACCGCGGCCCGTTTCGGACAGACCTACTCGGCCGCGGTCTACGAGAGCCTCGAAGAGATGCTGGCCCGCGACGATCTGGACGTGGTCTGCATCTGTACGCCGAGCGGGCTTCATGCCGGGCAGGCCGTGCAGGCCGCCAAAGCGGGCAAGCATGTCTTCGTCGAAAAGCCGATGGCCATTACGATGGCCGACCTCGACGACATGATCCGGGTAAGCCGCGAGAACGGTGTTCTCCTCTCGACGGTATTCCCACGCCGGATGTCCCCGGCGGCCCGGTATGCCCGGGAGCTGATCCGGGAGGGCCGGCTGGGCAAGCTCAGCCTATGCTCGGGCTATGTGAATATTTACCGCAGCCAGGATTATTACGACAGCGCGGGCTGGCGCGGCACTTGGGCGATGGACGGGGGCGGGGCCATGATGAATCAGGGGATTCATACGGTGGACCTCCTCCAGTGGCTGGCGGGCCCCGTCGCTTCCCTGTACGGCAAAGCCAAAGCCGTTCTGAGAGATATCGAGGTGGAAGATACCGCGGTATCGGTGCTTCAGTTCGAGAACGGCGCGCTGGGACTGCTTGAAATTACGACCACCGCGCATCTGGGGCCTGTGCACCGGATCGAAATTCACGGGGAGAGGGGCTCCCTGGTGATCGAAGACGACGACATCGTGGCGCTTAAAATCGACGGGGAGCCTGTGGAACTCCCGGAATTCGAACCGTTCAAGGTCATTCCCGACGGTCATCGGATCCAGATCCGGGACATGGCGCTCGCTGTCCGGGAGGGCAGAGAGTCCATCGTGCCCGGAACGGAGGGAAGGCATTCGCTGGAGATCATACTCGGAACCTACGAATCCGCCCGGACCGGCAAGGAAATAGCGTTTCAGAGCGCTCCGGCCCGGTATTTTGCCGGAAGCCCGATTCAGCCCTAAAACACTTGAAATAAGGGAAAGACACCATAAAGAGGATAGAGACAAACAGAAATTTTGTTTGTCCTATCCTTTTTTTGTGCGGCAAATGACAAGAAGAAGGTTATATAAAATAGAAGAATCGGATTTCACGAAATCAAAAACCTGACAGCAGCCATACTCACTATTCCGACTATAACCGTAACGGATAAACTCTTCGTCCATACGGCCGCAGCAAGAGTCGGTATAATAGCCATAAGAACACTCCAATCAATCGCCGGTAATGATTCATCTTCCTTAATGAAACTCTCAACGATAAGCGCAGTAAAAATACAAACGGGAACATAGGAAAGCCATTTGACTGCAACTTTCGGAAGATTAATATTTCGTATAACGATAAACGGGATAATTCTTGGAAGGAAGGTTACGGCGGTACACCCTAAAATGATGAGTAAAAAGGATAACCGGATACTCATTTGTCTTTTACCACCCCGATAGTTGCAGCAATAATCGTTGATAAAATGATGGCTACATAAGAAGGAACAAACATACACAGAACCAGCATCAATATAACGACATAAACAATTAAGGATAAATAAAACTTCAACTTTCCGTTATTAATAGTTTGTAATTGCAGAACAAGCAGCGCCAAAAACATAGCGGTCAAAGAGAAGTCTAAACCGAATACTTCCGGATTTGAAATCCATTTGCCAAAGAAAGCCCCCGACATACAAGATAAAATCCAGAAGATATACGCGGTTACATTCAGTCCGTTCATCCATTGGACATTGATCGGTTCTCTTTTGGCTATCTTGTTCATGGCTACACCGAACGATTCATCCGTTACGAACGCTCCAACCCCGATATTTTTTAATAAAGAATATTTCGCAAAACGGGGAGCCAATGTCATACTCAATAAAAAATTCCGCAGATTCACAACGAAAGTTGTAAATATAATGACGGACACAGGACTTCCCGAAACGAATAAGGCACAAATAATGAATTGAGACGCTCCGGCGTAAACTAATGCCGATAAAAGGGTAACTTCTATTATACTTAGATTGGACGATACCCCGACAATGCCCATGGCAATCCCAACACTGATATAACCGAATAAAGTCGGAATGCAATCTTTTACGCCTTGGGAGAAGGTAGAGAGATTTTCTTCATCCGTCATTTCATGAGATAATTCATGCATCGTTTCCCCACCTTTTTGTATGTTATATTGTATATTTGTATGCTATATTAAACGAATAAGAGAGTCAAGGAGATGTTGTATGGAGTTTATTCAAGAGGTTATCGCCCATAATCTTGCCCAGTTGAGAAAAAAGAGAGGGTTGAGCTTAGATAACGTAGCGGAATTGACGGGAGTCAGTAAAGCGATGCTGGCTCAAATCGAAAACGGAAAATCAAATCCGACTGTCACGACTCTCTGGAAAATTGCCAATGGGTTGCACGTATCTTTTTCCGCCTTTTTAAAGGAAACGGATAAGCCGCAAATCGAAAAAATAAACATCAACCAATTGAACCCGTTGATCGATGATGATGGGAATTATCTTGTATATTCCATGTTCCCTTTTAATCCGGAAAAAAAGTTTGAAGTTTTCACTGTAGACCTGAAACCCGGTTTTAATCATATCTCCGAAAAGCATTTAGGCGAGGAATATGTACTTATACAACGGGGTGTTCTTACACTGGATGTTCAAGGTGAGAAGTTTGAGTTAACCCCCGACGAAACGATTAAATTTAACGCGAATACCGAACACATTTATGTTAATTCTACGGATGAACTGGTTAGATTTTATATCATTATCTCTTATCCCGATTAATCGCCTGGCACGAGTTCTTCATATAGCCCTTTATTAAAAACAGGATTCATAATAAGCTACATAATGAATGGAAAATATGAACAACTGGTGCAGTCGCCGGGAAGGGAGAGACCGGATTATGGAAGTACAGCCGCTGCTGCAGGTAGAGAAGCTGGCTATGAAAAAAATGAAAATTTATAAGCAGAGCAAGCTCCGCTATTTATCCCGTTCCGCGCTGGCGAGCATGTTTATCGGGTTCGGGGTGATCGTCGCGTTCAAGACGGGAAGTTTCTTCTATTTGGAGCATTCCCCGTTCACCTATCCGATGGCCGCGATCACTTTCGGCGCCGCGATCATTCTGATCTCGTACGGCGGCGGGGATCTTTTTACGGGAAATACGTTCTACTATACGTTTGCCGCATTAAGGCGGAAGCTCCGCTGGCCGGAGGTCATCCGGTTATGGCTGACCAGTTACGGAGGCAATATTCTCGGAGCCGTGGCGTTCGCGCTGCTGATTTTGGCAACGGGGCTTTTCAGGGAGCATGATGTGAACGGATTCCTGCTGAGCGTGGCGGCCAAAAAGATGAACGCGCCTTCGCTAGAGCTTTTTTTCAGGGCCATTCTTTGTAACTGGCTCGTGTGTCTGGCCTTTTTTATTCCGATGTCGCTCAAAGGGGACGGGGCGAAGCTGTTCGCCATGATGCTGTTTGTGTTCTGTTTTTTCATTTCCGGTTACGAGCACAGCATTGCCAATATGTGTACGTTCGCGATTGCGCTGGTGGTGGAGCATCCGGATACGATTTCGTGGGGCGGAGTTCTCCATAATCTGATCCCGGTGACGTTCGGCAATCTTATCGGGGGCGGTGTTCTGATGGCGGTTATGTATCATTACGTGAACAAACCGTTTATGGACGAGCACGAAGAAGCTTAGCGGTGAAAAACAGGCCACTGGGCGGCCCGCCTTCATGCGCGGGCTCGTCGGAGCCCGGGCCCGTCACCGTCATGGGGCGCCTTACCGCGGGTTAGGGCCTGCCGCCTCGTCGCAAGCCGGGGCGGGTGTCCGGAGCAGCGCCTCATCGCAAGCCCGGGGCTGATGCCCGGGCTCTTATACGTCGGCTGTCTCCGGCGCTTTACCGGGGCTCATCCCGCTTTGGCGGGAGAGAGCCCTTTTTGGCGCGGCTGTACTGGCCGCGCCGAGAGAGCCTGCACGAGCCGGGAAGACGAACTCGGCCCGCCCGCGCAAAAACCTCCTTAACCGGCTAAACGGTTAAGGAGGTTTAAGGTTAACTGAACCGGATTGATATTTCCTGTCAGGAAATATCAATCCGGTTAATAAGTGCGGCGCGTTACTGAGCGGTGTATCCGCCGTCCACGAGCAGCGTGGTGCCGGTCACGAAGGAGGCGTCGTCGCTGGCGAGGAACAGCACGGCTTTCGCGACCTCTTCCGGCTTGCCGAGACGTCCCATCGGATGCAGGGCCGTGAGGTGGTCCGTGATGGCCTGGGTGCGTCCGGCGATCAGCGGCGTGTCGATGTAGCCGGGACATACGGCGTTCACGCGGATGCCGTGCTGTGCATAGTCGATGCCCAGCGTTTGCGTGAGCAGCTTCACGCCGCCTTTCGCGGAAGCGTACGCGGTGACGCCGGCTTTGCCGACGTGGCTGTGGATGGAGCCGCAGTTGACGATCGCGCCGCCGGTTCCTTGGGCGAGCATCTGCTCCAGCGCGTATTTGTCGCTGAGGAACACGCCCGACAGGTTGATGTCGATGGTCTTCTGCCAGGCTTCCCAGCTCAGCTTGTCGGCCGGGCCGTCTTTGGCAATGCCCGCATTGGCAAATAAAATATCCAGCTTGCCGTATTGTTTGACCGTTTCGGCAACCATATGTTTAACGTCGTCTTCCTTGGTGACGTCGGTTTTGACGAACAGGGCTTCGCGGCCCTCGGCTTTCAACTCGTCCGCTACGGTCTGACCGCGGTCGGAAAAGTCCGCGATTACGACTTTGGCGCCTTCCTGGGCGAACAGGCGGACCGTCGCTTCCCCGATTCCGCTGGCGCCGCCGGTTACGATGGCTACTTTGTCCGTAAATCTCATGAGGCATCTCTCCGTTTCTCAAGTAGGGTGAACGGTCGTTACGGCCGTTATGGCTCTGTAATCCAGGTCCTGCCATAGGGCAAGTCCTCATCATCTTGCTTTTATTGTATCGCTTTTATTCCTATAGAACTATTTAAACTTAGTAAGCTATACTTAAGCTGTGCTTAAGGAAGGGGGCGGAATTTTGCATCTGGAGCAGCTGGAATACATCGTCGAAGTGGCAAAAACGGGATCGATCACTAGCGCCGCACGCAATCTGCACGTGTCCTTGTCCGCGGTCAGCCAGTCCATCGCTCATCTGGAAGGCGAACTCGGAGTCGTTCTGTTCGTGCGCTCGCGGATGGGCGCGGTTCCGACAGCCGAAGGCAAGGTAATCATCCGTAAGGCGTTCGAAGTGCTTGGCAAGCTGGACGAGCTCAAAGAAGCCGCGCGGGGCTGGGGCGAGACGCTGAGCGGGGAACTGCGCATTGGCACTATTCCGGGGCCGATGTCCCTTCTGGTCGATGCCGTCGCGGGGTTCAAGAAAGATTACCCGCTTGTGCGGATGGAAATCGCGGAGAAAGGCTCGCAGGAAATTCTCGATGATATCCGCCATAACCGGCTGGACATCGGGTTTATCATTTTGTTCGAGAGTCTGCTCAAAAAAAGCGAGGGCTTGACCTTCGAACGGCTGCTGGAAGGAAAGATGGTCGTGGGCATGAGCGATAAGTCTCCGCTGGCTTACCGGGGGGCCGTCACGCCCGAAATGCTCCGCACCCAGCCTGTCGTGCTGTATAACGACGAGTACGTGCGGTGGTTTATGAACCGGTTCGCCGCGGAGCACGGCGAGATGGACATTTTATTCACGACCAACAACACGGACGCCATCCGCAAGGCGGTGGAAGAACAGAATGCGGTAACCGTGGGGATGGATTATTCTTTCCGGCGGGAATGGGCTTCCTTGTCCACGGAAGTCAACATGATGACGGCGGAACTGGAGTTCAAGGCGGGGCAGCCGGTTTACCTGGGCTGGGTACGTTCGGAAGGGCGTCATTTCCCGCGGGTTTCCAAGACGTTTGTGGAGCGGCTCAGAAGCGGACTCCAGTAGGTTTACGGCTCGCCTTGCGTCCGTACCCGCGGGATTCTCGGCAGGATAGGGGAGGATACCGGAGGATGTTTCCGAACGTCACGGCTCAGTAAGGCTCTTCGGGGGTGAGCGCGGGTGAGCCTGCGTCAGGGGGGCTGAGTCCGTTTTCCAAAACCGGCTTCCTTCTTTATACTTATAAGAGTGTTTTACACACGAAATAAACGAACCGGGAGTTGACTTGGATTGACGTATGCGGAAATGTTGGGACGGCGCAGTGAAATTTTAAAGCGTACCATCGGAGACATGATTGCAAAAGACAATACGAAAGGTCTCGGTATGCAAGAAAGCAGCTTTCTGAGAAACATGATTAAAGAGCTGCATCAGAACGAATATGAACTTCAAAGAAACTCGTAAATCTTCCTGAAGCCCTTGAAATTACCTATAAAGGAGAGGAAGACACCAAGCCCGCTTCCGGGACTTGGTGTTTTTCTCTTGAGAAAGGAACCGTCCGTCATGAATGTGAAAATAATCGGTGTAGCGCTCTACATCATGCTCATCTACGGGATTTCGAAGCACTACCCGGCTATGCACGGACTGTTTTTTCCGGCGCTAGGCGCTTTCAGCTTTTTGTTTATTTCCCGCCCGTTCACCGCGAAGGCCATGAGATCTATCTCGGCGGGTGCGGTGCTGGCCTCGGTCGTCGGCACTCTGATTTACCACCTCATTCCCGGCATCTTCGCGCTCTTCGTCAATACGCTGATCATCATCTGGCTAAATAGGGCCAAGTGGAACGCGCCGCCGATTCTCGCCGTTTCGCTGATCCCTTTCTTTACGGTGACTCCCCGCATCTGGGATATTCCGCTCGCGGTCGCCGTGTCCCTGGCAGGACTGACGGCAACGCTGCTGGCGGCCGAGTTCGTTCACATGCGGCTGCCGGCCTTTTTCCGCGGTGGGAGCAAGCTTGCGCCCGGTTCGGAAGAGGCCGCGGGGTAACGGCTGACCGGAGGCAGGACCGGAAACCCAAGAGGAATACCGGCCCGAACGTGTACCCAGACGCGCCCGAATCCGCAAATTGAATAAGCAGGCGCTCTTTTCGAAAGCCGCCCGCCGACGAAACAAAGACTCCCGCTTTTTACGGCCGGGCGTCTTTTTTTGTGCCGCTTTTATTCGGTTATCATTCGGCGTAAGCGAATCATAAAATGTGAAAACGGTTTAAAAGAACGCCTGCGTATTGTCTTAACTGTCAGGAACGTATTAAGGAAAAAATAGACGCAATAGAGAAGTTAAACAAAGTGTATTGCTCACAACCGTTATGTTGCAATATTACAAAAAGGAGGAGACAAATTGATAAGTTCAACGGGCTAACAATAGGGTCAGCCCGTTTTTCTAAAAACTTCTTTAATTGAACTAAATATTTTTATTATTATTATAGAAAAAACTTGAAAGAAGTCACTTAGATATTTTTTAACTAGGAACCCTACCAAAGTAAAGAATAGTGAAATAACTAGTATAAAAACAAATAGTTTTAGTCCTGTTTCTATGAATTCCATTTAGATACAGCACCTCCTTTTCAACTATCATTATATACTTAACACCCACAATGCATTTAGTCGAATGTCTAGCCTTTCTTTGAATCACGTCTTCATCTTAGGTCTTATAGTTTGTGTAACCTTCAGTCGTGCAGCGCTAATAACGCTGCACGACTTTTCTTTTGGCGTAGCACTAACATTTTAACCGTTGTATACGCTAGCGTTAGCTCACATGAATTATCGGCGCTTCGGATGAGTTTAGGTTACATCCCGCTTAAAATAAAAAAATCTGAATCTCTCTCAATTAAGCCTTTAACCTATCAAGTGTTTATTGGTACTGTTTTCGGAGAAAAATTTTTAAGTTCCCTATTTACAGAACCGAAAAATCCTCCTATAATGGCGATAAGATTAATTCCTACTTTACCAATGGGATATTAAGAATTTGGCATTCGGATGGGATGCAGCTGAAAAACGGGGAGGAACTATCATGAAAAAAAGAGCTTCATACGCGGTTAGTCTGATTTTGGCAGCTTCACTGGCCTTGTCGGCTTGCAGCAGCTCCGGGACACCTGGCGCATCGGAAGCGCCGAAAACGGACGAGCAGGCCAAACAGCAGACGGGTGCGGATCAATTTATTGCCGCAACCGATAAATCCAAGTCGCCGGCCGCCGCTACCGCAAGGAAGGATACGGTCGTGGTTACGCTCACGGAACCCGGCGGAGTGTTCAATCCTTATTTCTATCACAACGGCTATGACGGCAATGTAACCTCGGTCATGTTCTCGCCGCTGGTCGACATCGACGAAACCGGTAAGCCGATCCCGGCTTTGGCCGAGAAATGGGACATCTCCCAGGACGGGCTGAAGTATACGTTCCATCTTAGAAAAGACCTTAAATTCAGCGACGGTTCCCCGCTGACCGCGGATGACGTAGCGTTCACCCTGAGCGTGCTCTACGACAAAGCTTACGACGGCGAAACGGATATTACGGAAACGGCCGTTAAAGGCGGTCAGGCTTATAAAGAGGGCAAAGCCTCCACAATCGAAGGCATCAAGGTTATCGATCCGCAAACGATCGAAATCACGACGGAGAAAGCTAACGCCAGAGCGCTTCAACTGCTGGGCGGCCAGGTTCTTTCCAAAGCCTACTACGGCAAAAACTACACGCCGGGCAATCTCGAATATATAAAAACGCTCCATACCAAGCCGGTAGGAACGGGCCCGTACAAACTGGAGAAATTCATTCCGGGACAGGAAGTCCGCTTTATCGCGAACGAAAACTACTTCGGCGGCAAGCCGTCCGTGGAACATTTTATTTATAAAACGACCTCCGGTGACGCGACGCAATTCTTCCAGACCGGAGAAGTGGATTACAGCGCTTATCCGGCCAACGACGACAGCCTGGAGCTTCTCAAAGGTCTCGGCTACGCGAACGTAAACATTTATACTTCTACGGCTTACAGCTTTATCAAGTTCAACCACAGCAAGCCGATTTTTAAAGACAAAAACGTCCGCCAGGCGTTTATTTACGGCCTCGACCGCGAGAAAATCGTCGCAGCCGCCTACCAGGGCTACGGTCAGGTAGCGAACGTGCCGATTTCTCCCGCTTCCTGGGCTTATACCGAAGAAGGCGTCAATACGTTCAAGTTCAATCAGGAAAAAGCGAAGAAGCTTCTCGATGATGCGGGCTGGAAACCGGGAGCTGACGGCATTCGGGAGAAAGACGGAGCGAAGCTGGTCGTCCATTACTTCACGACGAAAGGCCCGCTCAGCGACGTGCTCGTTCCGATTGCCAAAGAAAATTACAAGGACATCGGCATCCAGCTCGAAACGGAACTGATGGACTATAACGCCCTGCTGGCGAGAACAAGCAAAGGCGATCACGATCTGGCTTCCTTCTCGACCACGCTGCTGCCCGATCCGTCCGACGGTGTTATCAGCTTCTATTCCAAGAACAAAAGCAGCTTCACCGATACGAACGGCTATGCGAATCCGAAAGTGGATGAGCTGATTGAGAAAGGAATCTCTTCCTTTGACATCGAGCAGAGAAAAGCGACTTATAAAGAGCTGTACAAGGAACTGTCCGACGATCCGCCGTACATTCTGCTGACGTACCGGAAAATCATTTCCGCGCACAACGCGAGAATCGAAGGCTTCAAACCGAACGGCTACACGGGCATTTCCTCCAGCCTGCCTAAGCTGAAGATCGAGTAGTCTTTTCTATCCTATCAATAGCGGAAAGAGTCATGCCCAGCTTACAGGCTGGGCATCTTTCTTGGGAGGTACACAATGAAGTCTTACGTAATCAAACGATTGATTTATATGCTGATCACCCTGATCGGGGCATCCATGCTCATTTTTATGCTGTATGCGCTGACGCCCGGCGACTTCGTCGATTCCAATCCGAAGCTGTCCATGGAGCGCAAAATCGAGCTGAAAGAGCTGTACGGGCTGGATAAGCCGGTCGTCGAGCGTTATTTTATTTGGCTGGGCAATCTGCTCAAGGGCGATCTGGGCTTCTCGCTGCAGTACCAGCAGTCGGTGACCTCGCTGGTCGTCAACTTTATCGGCAACTCCTTTCTGATCGCGTTCACCTCGATGATTTTCACGTGGCTGATCGCGATAGCGATCGGGGTTTTCTCGGCTACGAAGCAGTATTCCTGGTTTGACGCCCTGATTACGTTTCTGGTCTTCGCCGCCATGTCGCTTCCGGCCTTCTTCGTGGGGCTGCTCATTATTAAGCTGCTCGCGGTCGACCTCGGCTGGTTTCCGCCGGGAGGCAAAACCACGACCGGCAGCACGTCGACCGGTCTGGCTTACGCATGGGAGGTCGTTCGACACATGGCTCTGCCGGTTGCCGTATTGACGATGCTGAGCGTCGGATCGCTGACCCGGTATTTCCGGACGAATCTGCTGGAGGTCATCAAGCAGGATTTTATCCGGACCGCAAGAGCCAAGGGGCTCAAGGAGAAGACGGTCGTATACAAGCACGCGCTGCGCAATGCGCTGCTGCCCGCCATCACTCTGCTCGGCTTCGAGATCCCTTCCTTGTTCGGAGGAGCGATCATCACGGAGAAAATCTTTAACTGGCCGGGGATCGGGCAGGTGTACATGCAGGCTTTTTCCGTACGGGATTATCCGGTCCTGATGGGGTTCACGATCTTTATCGCGACCTTGACCGTGATCAGCAACCTGATCGCCGATCTGCTCTACCGCGTGGCGGACCCGCGCGTAAGATTGAAATAGGAGGGCTCTTGCATGCCAGTCAGCGCTCAACATACGATAAACCCGGCGGCAGGACAGCCGTCGGCTCCTAAGTCTTCTTTGTGGAAACAGTCGTTTCTGAGGCTCAGGAAGAACAAGATGGCCATGCTCGGTCTGGGCGTTCTTATTTTTATATTTCTGCTCTGCTTCATCGGCCCGTTTTTCTCGCCGTACAGCTCCGGCAAAGTGGATGCCGCTCTGATTAAGGCGCCGCCAAGCCTGAAGCATTGGCTCGGTACGGACCAGCTGGGCCGCGACATTCTGACCCGGCTTATGCAGGCGGGCCGGATTTCGCTTACGGTCGGCCTCGCGTCCATGGTGCTGTCCGTCCTGATCGGATCGGTGCTCGGCATCCTCGCGGGCTTTTACCGGGGAGTCGTCGATCAAGTCATTATGCGCGTCGCCGACGTGCTGATGACGATTCCCGAACTGCCGATGCTGTTCATTATGGGCGCCGTCTTGTCCGAATGGAAAGTGCCGTCCGATTACCGGCTGTACATCGTCATGATCATGCTCAGCCTGGTGGGTTGGCCGGGACTCGCCCGGATGGTGCGCAGCCAGATTCTGGGTCTGCGCGAACGCGAATTCATCCAGGCCGCCGATGCCCTCGGCCTGAGGGACCGGCGCAAACTGTTCCACCATTTGCTGCCGAATACGGTTCCGCTGCTGATTGTCGTCGCGACGCTTCGGGTAGGCGGGGCCATCATCGGCGAGTCGACGCTGAGCTACTTCGGGCTCGGCGTCGTGCCTCCGACGGCCTCCTGGGGGAACATGATCGACGCGGCCAATTCGCTGATCGATTTCCAGAAGCGGCCGTGGTTGTGGGCGCCTCCGGGTTTCGCCATCTTTATCACGGTTATTGCCGTGAATTTGCTGGGTGACGGACTGAGAGACGCCATGGATCCGAAAATGAAAAGCAGGTGAGCGCAATGAACAAGCCATTGCTTGAAATTAAACAGATGAGTACGCATTTCTATACCGATGAAGGAACGGTGAAAGCCGTAGACAACGTCAGTCTGAGCCTGAAAGAAGGAGAGACGCTGTGCATCGTGGGAGAATCCGGCTGCGGCAAAAGCGTCACCGCCATGTCGCTGATGAGGCTCGTTCAGGAGCCGGGCGGGAAGACGGTCGCGGGAGAGGTCTGGTTCGACGACAAGGACCTGCTGAAGGCGGGGCCCAAAGACATCCGCCATCTGCGCGGCAATGAGATCGCGATGATCTTCCAGGAGCCGATGACGTCGCTCAACCCGGTGCTCACAGTAGGCGAGCAGATGATCGAGCCTATTATCGAGCACCAGCTCGTCTCCCGGAAGCAGGCGAAGAAGCAGGCGCTGGAGCTGATCACGATGGTCGGCATCGCACGCGCCGAGTCCATTTACGACAGCTACCCGCACGAGCTGAGCGGCGGTATGCTGCAGCGCATCATGATCGCCATCGCGCTCTCCTGCAATCCGCGGCTGCTCGTCGCCGACGAACCGACAACGGCGCTCGATGTGACGATCCAGGCGCAGATTCTCGATCTGCTGCGCAAGATCAAGGAAGAGCGCCGCACCTCGATCCTGCTGATCACGCACGATCTGGGGGTCGTGGCGGAGATGGCCGACCATGTCGTCGTCATGTACGCCGGTCAGGTCATCGAGGAGTCGCCGGTGCTGGATCTGTTCCGCAATCCGAAGCACCCGTATACGCAGGGGCTTCTGCGGGCCAAGCCCGTCGTCAACCAGCGCAAGGAACGGCTGTACACGATTCCGGGGCAGGTGCCGAAGCTGGTGGATCTGCAGGAATCGTGCTATTTCAGCGACCGCTGCGAGCACTGCATGGAGATATGCCGCACGAAACAGCCTCCGATGCTCGAGACGGGCACGGGCCACAGAACGGCCTGTTGGTTGTACGAGGAGGGAGTCCGGTGAGCACGAAACTGCTTGAAGTGAAAGGCTTAAAAAAATATTTCCCGGTTTCCGGCGGCTTCCTGAACCGGACGGTAAATCACGTCAAGGCGGTCGACGATATCAGCTTCACGATCAACAAGGGCGACGCCTTCGGCCTGGTCGGAGAATCCGGAAGCGGCAAAAGCACCACCGGCAGGGCTATCCTCCGTCTGACGGACAAAACCGCCGGTGAAGTGATCTACAAGGACCGCGATATCTTCTCGCTGTCCAAGCCGGAGCTGCGCACGCTCCGCACCGACATGCAGATCATTTTCCAGGACCCGTACAGCTCCCTGAATCCACGCATCCGGGTAGGGGACGCCATCGGGGAAGCCGTGCTTGACCACGGGCTCGCCTCCAAGGCGGAGATCCGGGAACGGGTGCTGGAGATCATGTCGGTATGCGGACTGGCTCCGCATCATATCGACCGGTTTCCGCACGAGTTCTCGGGCGGGCAGAGACAGCGGATCGGCATTGCGAGGGCGCTTATTCTAAACCCGGATTTCATCGTCGCCGATGAGCCGGTATCCGCCCTGGACGTGTCCATTCAGGCCCAGATTATTAATCTGTTCAGCGATTTGCGGGATCAGAAGGATCTGACTTATCTCTTTATTTCCCACGACCTTAGTGTCGTGGAGCATTTGTGCAACCGGATCGGCGTCATGTACCTCGGCTCCCTGATGGAGCTGGCTCCGCGCGACGAGCTATTTGCGAATCCGCTTCACCCGTATACGCGGGCGCTGCTTTCGGCCATTCCCATTCCCGATCCGGAGATCCGCCGGGAGAGAATCGTGCTGACCGGAGATATTCCAAGCCCGGTAGATCCGCCCTCCGGCTGCAAATTCCATACCCGGTGTCCGTTCGCGAAGGCGGTATGCAAGGAGGCCGTTCCGGAATACCGCAACGTGGGGGGCGAGCATTATGTCGCTTGCCATTTGGTTTGACGCCATGTACACTTCTTCTAGCAGTCCGTATACTTGAGTGGAATTCGAGTGGATTATCCGCCGGGTATCTCGTGCAAGCTGTCTGATCGCCCTCCTCTGAACGGGCGCATACAGTACAGGCGACCAGACAGCTACAGCCTGGGTTCGAAGGGAAGCGTGAACGGCATTGGCATATGAAGTTGAATTTTCGTTTCAGCCTGCGAACGAACTGATCGTCAGCCTGCATACGTATTTGTGCAAGATTTGGTATAAAAGAATCGATCTCGGCCCGGACTGGGCCCCCGAAATCCGTACGGGACTCACGGACGATTTCCGGCAGGAGCTCGATTCGACGGATTTATCGCCGGAGTGGCGGCTGATCTTTCTTTTCGCCTATTTGTCTCCCGAAAAGAAAAGCGTGCCCGACTTCCTGCGGTGGCTTGAAAGCTTGTCCCTCGGGGATCTGTACGTTCTCCTGTCGCCGTACATCCAGAATTTTCCCGCCGACATGCAGGCGGTGCGGGACAAGTTTGTCCACCTCCTGTCGGAGTGGAACAGCCAGTACTTCGCCAAGATTGAGCCCGGCATCGTAACCGCTCTCGAAGAGGACGCGGAGAAGAACCGCGCCCTCATCGGACGGATGCCTGCCGTCGAACTGGCGGAGCAGACGACAAGCGGCATGTATTTCGAGCCGGGAGGCAGTCTGGAGAAGGTCGTGTTGACCCCGCAGTTTCACTTTGTGCCGGGGAATGTGTTTTACAGCTTCGGGCCCGTTACGCTCTGCCAGTACCCGGCCAGTTTGCCCGGGCACGACCACGAGGAAGGGCCGTCGCCGAAATTGTACCGGATGCTCCGCAGCCTGAGCGAGAAAAGCCGTCTGCGGATTCTCCGCTTTTTGCGCAGCGAACCCCATAGCTTTATCGAGGTGGTGCGTTACTTGGGTATATCCAAAGGGATCACCCATGAGCATCTGTTCAGCCTGCGGTGCGCGGGTCTGCTCAAAGCCCATGTGACGGGGGAAACCGTCACGGGTTACAGCCTGCGGACATCGGCCGTGGGCGAGCTGCAGGAGCTGCTGCTGGAGTACCTTGAAGACTAGCCGAAGCTGCGGGAGACCGCTTGCCGGTTACCGGGCGTGCTGAAAGGCGGGGGAGCACACGGCAAAACCCGCTAGAGGCGAGACATAGAGCACGGAAAGAAGCCGAGCCAGAGGCCCGAAGCCCGAAGCCCAAAGCCCGAAGCCCAAAGCCCAAAGCCCAAAGCTCAAAGCCCAAAGCCCAAAGCCCAAAGCCAGGAAGTAAGCAAAAAGCCGGATTTTCTCTTTTACGGAGATCCGGCTTTTTTGCGTTTTCGGCGTCAGCAGTGTACTTAACGCTTATTTTTTTCCAGAATATCTTCGGCGATTTGCCCGATTAGATTTTCTTTGCCGAGTGCGAAGAACGCCTCGTTGTAACTTTGCCGGCTCGTCACCCGGTAGACATGGCCCGCTTTTACGGCGCGCAGCCCGCTCCACAGCCGGCTCTGCTCCAGCGCGTTCTGCTCGTTGTCCGCCAAGAGGACGATATGATCCGCATCGATGGCGGGCAGTGCTTCCAGGCTCAGCACCTTCCCGCCCCAAGGATCGGGATCGGGCGTCCCCGGAGGCTTGGGCAGCCCGAGATCGCGGTACAGCATATCGGCGATGCCTGTCTCGGCATAGACGCGGATTTCTTTCTGTGTCGCTTCGATCACGGCAAAAGTTTCACGCCCCGTAAGCTTCGTGATCCGCTCTTGTATTTTTCGGCTTTCCGCTTCATACCGGCTGCTCCAATCCTCCATTTCCTTGTTCTTGTCCAAGGTTTCCGCCAAGAAGGACAAGCGTTCCCGGAATGCGTTAAACCCGTATGGGACCCGAACGGTAGGGGCTATTGTCCGGAGCTGGTCGTAAATCTTCGACTGTGCCGGTCCGGCCAGGATCAAGTCCGGGTTAGCTGCCGCAATGGCTTCCAGGCTGACTTCGCTCTGGAACCAGCCTGCCTTCACGATGCCGTCTCCCAGCTTCTTCTGCAAGATCGGCGTCAGTTGAGTCGGCGCGCTCATCTCCGTGTTGCCCGTGACGACGGGGGTGAAACCGAGGACAAGCAGCTCCTCTGTGGAACCGGAAACATCCGCTATGCGCAGAGGTTTAGCCGGGATAGCGACTTCGCCGCCGGCGTCCCGTACTGTCCGGACGGCGGCTTGGCCGGAGGCGCCGTCCGCCCCTTCCGCAGCCGATTGACCGCTCCCTGACTGCTGTCCGGCGGTTCCGCAAGCTGCTGAGAACAACAGCAGGAGCAGGGCGCCGCCTAATCGAAAATCTTTTCCGGTAAACCGCATGAGGTAAATTCCTCTCTTTCATCAAATGATAATCATTCTCACTTAAACTCAGAATGATCATACAACGGGTGAGGAGGAGCGGCTACCCTGCGACGGATGAAACGGCCCTTCCGCGGATTTTATCGCGGTTCTTTTCTATAAACGGACGGATTCACACCGAATTTGCGCCGGAAAGCCTCGGCAAAATGGCTGAAATTCATATAACCGACCCGGGCCGCCGCTTCACTGACGGACATATCGCCCGTGCGGAGAAGTTCGCCGGCCTTATGAAGCCGCTGTTCGCGCAGATAGGCGAATACGCTGGTTCCGTATAGCTCTTTAAAGCCCAGCTTCAGCTTGTAGTCGTTAATCCCGACGATCCGGGAGAGCTCAAGCAAGGAGGGCGGGGCATCCATCCGTTTGACGATTTCTTCCCTCGCTTCACGGATTTTCTGCCGGTCGGTACGGCTTAGCGTGCCGGATACGGGGGCTTGCGAATCGCTTTCATACAAAAACCGGTTTGTATAAACGGCAAAAAGCTCCAACGCTTTGGCTTCCAGATACATGTCCTTCATCGCTCCGGTATACGGACAGTCCTCCAATTCCTGGAGCAGCCTCCTCGTAGCGGGCAGAATGGGGCAGCGGAACTGCCGGAAAGAATCGGTGCCCAGCAGGCGGTCAAACGCACTGGCGGAAGCCGCGGCAACGGGTCCGTGGTACGCATTAAACAGCCACACGGGCATCCCGAACGCCAGAGTCCGCACCCGCGCCCCCTGCTCATATCGGAAGGATGCGCTGAAATCGCGCATAAGCTGCAGGGAACACGAGCCTTCCTGCAAGTCGTGGGCGCTGCCCGAAACCTCTACCTGTCCGCAGCCTTCGAAACAGAAGCTGAGTTCGACCATGGCGGCTTCAGAGGCGCAGCGGATTTCGCGTTCGCGGCGGATGGTCCAGTCGGTCCGGACGATTTCCAGCCGGGACAACGTGTGCCCGGACTTGCCGTCAGTCCGTTCAGTCCCGTTAGTTCCGTGATGACGGATCATAGCTTCAAAGTAGGTGTCAAAAATTGAAAAAGACTCCGGCCTCATCACCTTGTTCATATCCGATACGCCTCCACTTGTTGAGAATGATTATCAACATTGTAGTGGAATCGGAAGAATTGAACAACGGTTTTCTTGGCGGGAGTCTTTCTGCAACACGGAAAAAACGGCACACACGGCTCCGGGCATGGGGTCTGTCACGGTACAGGTATGCTTTTAAAAAGAGGAGTTTATGTTTCATCGGGTCGCTGTGCTTCCAAGGGCGGACAAGCGGAAAACGGAATTTTCACGCGTCCGGCTCCTGAGTCTCCAATGGCAGCTCCACTAAGAAAACGGTGCCTTCGCCAGGCCGGCTTTCTACCGAAATCTCACCGCCGTGCATCTCAATGATCTTCTGCACGATCGACAGGCCCAGTCCGCTTCCTCCGCCGGAGGCGGTCCTGGATTTGTCCGCTTTGTAAAAGCGCTCGAACACATGCTGCCGGTCTTCCTCCGTCAGCCCGATCCCGGTGTCGGCAACGGTCACGCGGGCACGGCCTTCCCGGGCGGAAAGCCCGATACGGATCGTGCCGCCCTCCGGCGTAAATTTGATGGCGTTGGACAGGAGGTTGATCCACACCTGGCTCATCAGATCCCGGTCGGCCCGGCACACTACCGGCTCCAGCTCGACCTCCATGTCGAGCTTCTTTTCCAGCCATTTCGGTTCATTGGCCAGCACGACGCTGCGAAGCTGCTTATCCAGCCTGTACGTAACCTGTTCGAACGGGTGATGCTTCGATTCCAGCGAAGTCAGCTTGAGCAGATTGTCGCTGATTTTGGATAAGCGCTCGCTCTCCGCCTCGATGATGGTAATATAGCGCAGCCGCGCTTCGGGCGACAGATCTTCCCGTTTGATCGCCTTGGCGAAGCCCTGGATGGAAGTCAGAGGAGACTGAATTTCGTGAGAGACGTTCGAAATAAATTCCTGGCGCATTTTTTCCAGCGCTCCGAGCTCTACGGCCATCTGATTCACGTTGGATACGATCGTGCCGAGCCGATCCTTCTCGTCCATCGGCAAATCGATGCTGACGGTGAAATCGCCCTTGGCGATGCGCCGCATGGCGTCCTGGATCATATCCCAGACGAGCATGTGCCTTTTGCTCATTAAGGAAGAAATCGCTCCGACACAGCCGATGAAGAGAATGAAGACGACGGCGGTGAAAACCGCCTGCTTCCAGTACGGGCCCGGCTCCGCACCGAGGAGGGAATACAGGAAAGGCAAGCCGGTGTACGCCACGTAGGTGCACAGCAGCATAATGGCTGCGGCGGCAAGCAGAACGAGGACAGTCCCACGGACCCGGGCCGCGAAGCTTCTCCTCATTCCGCCGTTTCCAGGCGGTAGCCCAGCCCCCGTATCGTGCGGATTCTAAAGCCGCAGTCCTCCTCGGGAAACCGCTCCCGGAGCCGGCGGATATGCACATCTACGGTTCGCTCGTCGCCCGCGTAATCGTAGCCCCAAATCTCCTCGATAAGCTGGTCGCGCGAGAAGGTTTTGCCCGGATAGCTTCCCAGTTTGAACAGCAGCTCGAATTCTTTCAAGGGCAGCGTCAGGCTCTCGTTATTCCATAGAAGCTCGTAGGTGCTGCGCCTCATGGTCACCGAGCCGACTTCCACCGCCTGCGAAACCGAAATCCGGTACCGTTTCAGCAGCGATTTTACCCGGACCACCAGCTCGGCCGGCTCGAACGGCTTGACGAGATAGTCGTCGGTCCCCAGATTGAAGCCTTTGACCTTCTGGCTCGTTTCGCCCTTGGCGGTCAGCATAAGCAGGGGAAGATCGCCGTGATGGGAACGGATTTCGCGGCACAGCTGCCATCCGTCCATCTTCGGCATCATAATATCGAGAATGACCATGTCGATCTTGTGATTCTCCAGCTTGGAGAGGGCGTCGATCCCGTCGACAGCCTCGAACACCTGCAGTCCCTCCGCCTGCAAAAAGATCAGCACAAGCTCCCGGATATGCGCATCGTCGTCGACCACCAGAATGTTCGCCATCGGCTGTGCCTCCTTTAGAATAGTCTGTCATCGTCTTAGCTTTGCGAAATTTACGCTTCTTGAAGCCTCAGCTGCTGCGAAGCGAACTCCTTGTACATCGAGTGGGTCTGGAACAACTGCTCATGCGTGCCGCTTCCGGTAATATGTCCTTTTTCGATAAAAAGGATATTGTCTGCGTCCACGACAGTGGAGAGTCGGTGGGCGATGACGAGTGTCGTCCGGCCCTTCATCAGATTGTCCAGCGCTTTCTGGACATAAATCTCGGACTGGCTGTCCAGGCTGGATGTCGCTTCGTCCAGCATCAGAATCTGCGGGTCCCGGAGCAGGGCGCGGGCGATGGCGATCCGCTGGCGCTGGCCGCCGGACAGCTTGATGCCCCGTTCGCCGACTTCGGTGTCGAATTTCTGCGGCAGTTCGGCGATGAATTCGCCCGCGTACGCCATCTCCACGACCTTGTTCAGCTCGGCGTCGGTCACTTCCCGCTCGACCCCGTAGCAGATATTATCGCGGATCGTTCCCGAGATCAGGGCGCTTTCTTGGGCGACGTAGCCGATATGGCTTCTCCAGGAGTTCAGCGAGAACTGCTCGATCGGCGTGTCTCCCAGCGTAATGGCGCCGCCCGTCGGTTTATAGTAGCGCTCCAGCAGCGAGAACGTCGTCGTTTTGCCGCCGCCGCTCGGACCGACGATGGCCGTTACTTTGCCCGGCTCGATCGTAAAGTTCAGCCCGGTTAAAATGCGCTCGTCTCCATAAGCGAAATCGACGTCCTTGACATGAATCGGCCGGGAGACGTCCTTCAAAACCGCTCCGTCGTAAAGTTTCTCTTCGTCCTGCTCCAGGACGGACATCATTCTCTCCGTAGCGCCCATCGCTTTCTGAAGATGGGTAAAGAACATGGTCAGCTGGGTGACCGGAATAATGATCTGGATCAGATACAGAATGAAGGCGACCATATCACCCGCTGTCAGCGCTCCGGACGATACGCGGACGCCGCCGTATCCGATAATGGCGACAAGCACGGCCATCAGGACGAATGAAATGAGCGGACTGATCAGCGCATGGATTTTCGCTTCGCGCAGGCCGAACTGGAACAGATTCGTGATGCCCGTTTTTCCCCGCTCGTATTCGATTTCCTCGGCATTGGACGCTTTGACCAGACGCGTTTCGGGCAGAACCTGGTTGAGCACCGCCGTAAACTTGGCGGTTTCTTCCTGCATACCGCGGGAAATGGTGAACATTTTTTTGCCGAGCAGCATGAGCACGACCATGGCCAGCGGCACCGCCAGCAGCATGACCAGCGTCATTTTCCAATCGAGGAAAAGCAGGATGATAATCGAGCCGATAATGGATAAAATGCCGGTGATACAGTTGGCGAGATGCTCCGTGATGACTTCTTTGACGACAGCGGTATCGTTCGTTACCCGGCTTAACATTTCGCCGGATTCATTCGTGTCGTAAAACGAGATCGGCAGGTGGAGCAGCTTCTTCCACAAACGGTCGCGCAAATTCGCCACCACATGATGACCGACCCGGTTAAGCAGGTAAATGGACAGGCCGCTGGCCACCGCCTGCAGAACGAATGCCAGCACAAGCAGGCCGATCTGCCACGGATCGAGCGATTGAATCGAGAAGCCGTCCACGAGCTTCTTCGTAAACAGGGGAACGATAAAGCCGACCCCGGTCGTTGCCACGCTCATCACGAGAGCGGCGATCAAAAGCAGCTTCGAAGGATGGGTATCCTGAATCATGCGGAGAAACAGCCGCCAATTCCCCAGTTTTTTCTTGTCTTGTATAGTTTCTTTCATCTCAAATGTTCTCCTCCCGCAAAACTGTGTGGCCACACAATCTTTTTCTGTGGTTTGTATTCCATGCCGTAAATTTATCATGCATTTATGAACTCCATATTAACTGGGAATTCAATAGGAGACTCCTTCTCAACTACATGAAAGATTAAAACCCGGCTAAAACGGGGGTAACAATAAGTCCATATACTGGTAAAAACAAGGAAAAACACGTAATTCCATTAAAAAACCGGAAAATGATATGTTTTTTTTTGTTTAAATGAAAAGGATAAAGGAGTGGAATTTATGTTTAACGTGCTGAACGATTGGAAAAAAACGGCGGGTAGCATCCTGCTTGCGGGCCTGCTCGTTCCGGCATCGCTTGCCGGAGCCGCCGCCCCGCCGGAGACGAGTGTTGCGCCTTCCATCGCCGGGGGCACAGCAGGAGGATCGGAGAGCAGCGTGGTACAGCATGCCGGGGTGAAGCCCGAGGGAGGGCAGGCTGCTCCTGCGGCGGCCAAGAAGAAGAAGGTTCTCGTGATCGGGCTGGACGGCACGCGTCCGAACGCTCTGCAAGCCGCCAACGCGGTCAATCTGGACGCGCTCGCCGCCAACGGCGCTTACAGTTGGACGACGAAAGCCAACTCCAACTACACGTGGAGCGCGACCGGCTGGTCGACGATCCATACCGGCGTCTGGTACCAGAAGCACGGCGTCACCAACAACAACTGGACGGGCAGCAAATTCGGCCCGTATCCGTCTCTGATGAAGCGTGCGGAGCTTTACAATCCGGCTCTGTCGACGGCCTCCATCGTACACTGGGGTCCGATCAACGACAAACTGGTGGAAGGCATCGACTTGGAGAAAACCGTCGCTACCGATGCCGAAGTGGCCTCCAATACGGTCGATCTGCTGAAAACGGGAAATCCGGACTTTATTTTCCTTCAGTTCGACGACATTGATCACGCCGGTCATACGTACGGCTTCAGTCCGAAAGTGTCCCAGTACACAAAAGCGATCGAAGGCGTGGACGCCCAGATCGGCACCATTCTGGACGCGATTAAAGCCCGCAGCACTTACGCCCAGGAAGACTGGCTCATTCTCGTCAGTACCGATCACGGAGGCAAGGGCACTTCGCACGGCGGCGGCAGCAGTGAAGAAACGACCATTTTCCTGATCGCGAGCGGAGCAAGCACCGTTAAAGGACAGCTGACGGGAGCGACCTATCAGGCCGACGTTATGGTCACGGCTCTTAAACATCTCGGCGTGCCGGTCAGCAGCAGCTGGAACTTGGACGGCCGGGCGGTCGGTTTAGTCCAGTAAGAACGGCTCAAGCAGCGAAGTAAAGCGGTCGAGAACCGCATTGAGGAACAAGATGCAGAAGCAAGGTCGGGGAGGAATCCCCGATCTTTTTGATGTCCGCGGACATCTGCGCAAAGAACGGAAATTTTATTATTTTCTACCGCTTTATCATTTTCCACATCGTCTCCATCCCTTGTCTGTCAAGGACTTTGATCATTTTTCGGGGAGGAGGCGAGAAAAATCCGCAGATTTATGAAAACGCTTTATTTACGGAATCTCTCCCGGCTTTCTATACTGGGGATGTGCTGAGGGCGCCAGAAGCCGAACACCGGAAAGCCGGAACGCCTCAAGCGCAAATCCATCATTGAGGTCAAGGAGGCACAAGTATGACCCGTAAGCTTCTATCGACGTTTTTATCCCTGACGCTGTTTGCGACGATCGCATCGGCGTGCGCCGGGGGCAAGCAGGAGGGGGCATCTTCTGCAAGTACGAAACCGAGTAGCGCCGCCGCGGCAGACTACGGGGACACGGGCGGGCTCAAGCTTCCGCTGGTAGACGAACCCGTTACCTTGAACTGGATGCTGGTCAGCGACAATCCGGATCTGAGCAACAAGCTCATCGTGAAGGAAATCGAGAAAAGGACCGGCATCAAGCTGAACATCCAGGCCTATTCCACCGCCAACTACAAAGATAAATTAAAAGTAGTGATGGCCTCGGGCAAGCTGCCGGACGTGTTTCACGGACTTACACCGGCGGAAGCCAACAAATTAGGTTCGCAAGGGGCTCTGACTCCGATCAATTCCCACCTCGACAAGCTGCCTAACTTCAAAAGCCTTTATGTAGATAACAAAGACAGCAGCTGGGTGATGAAGTCCTGGTCCGACGACAAAGACAACCTCTATACGTGGCCGATTTACAACATCAACCGGGATGTCAATCACGGCTTTCTGTACCGCAAAGATATTTTCGACAAGCTGGGCATCCCGGAATGGAACACCACCGAGGAATTTTATCAGGCGCTGAAAAAATTGAAAGAAGCGTACCCGACTTCTTATCCGTACGCGTCCAAAACGAAAGATTATATTTTCCGGGACTGGGCGCCGGGCTGGGGGATCGGCGGAGCGAGTTATCCGGCCGCCTACGACGAGAATGCGAAGACGTGGAAGCTTGCTTTTATCCAGCCGGAATATAAGCAAATGCTGGATTTCATGAAGAAGCTGTACAACGAGGGGCTTCTCGATCCCGAATTCGTCACCGACACCGATGCGTCCTGGACCGCCAAAATGACGACAAACAACAAGTCTTTCGTCACGTTCGACTGGATCGGCCGTCTGGATCTGTTCCATAACCAGGTCAAGTCCCAGAACCCGGACTACAACCTGCGCTACGGGAATCCGGTAGGACCGACAGGCAAAATCAAGCAGCTCTCCAAGATCGACAATTACGGTATCGTCGTATCCAACAACAAGAACAAGGAAGTGGCGCTCAAGCTGCTCGATTACTTGTCCAGCCCGTCCGGAGCGGCATTGGTCACGATGGGCGTCGAAGGAGAGACCTTCAAGATGGAAGGCGGCAAGGCCTTCTATCCCGAGCTGAAAGACGTGCCGAACGTCGACATCGGCGTCCTCAAGGACCGCTACGGGCTGTGGCTGGAAGGGATGTACGTCCGCGCGGACAGCCGCAGCGTGTACTACAACTTTACGGAGAAGGAGCAAGAGGCCCAGGACAAGATGGTCAAAAACAACAAGATCGACGCGCTGGACCCCGTTCTGAAATTTACCGATCCCGAAACGAAGAAAATCGCCGATGTCCTGACCTCTCTGCAGAAATCCGCCAACGAGTTCAGTACCAAGTACATTCTGAACAAGAGCTACGGGGACGCGCAGTGGAATGAATGGCTGCAAACGGCCGAGAAAATGGGCGCGTCCGCCTACATTGAAGCTTACAACAACGCGCAGAAACGGTTTGACAGCAAATAAGCACGCCTTTCATAAAGAAACAGAGCAAAGACGGACGGCATCCGCGTTTCTGGCGGGTGCCCCTCCGCCTTGAAGGAGGTACCCTGCATGCAACCGGCACAGTCCGAGCTGGCCCCGACGGCGGTCAGCCAATCGAAACGTTCCAAAGGAGCCGAAATTTTGCGGCACATCAAGAGGGACCGCCAGCTCCTGCTTTTGTTCATTCCCTGTATCGTCTTCTTCATCCTGTTTCGCTACGGCCCCCTGTACGGGCTGATTATCGCGTTTAAAAATTACAACGTCTATGAAGGCATCCTGGGCAGCGAATGGGTGGGACTGGAGCATTTCAAAGCGTTTTTCTCCAGCCAAGATTTCTGGATGCTGTTCCGCAACACGATCCTGCTCGGTTTGTTTACTCTCTTGTGGGGCTTTCCGTTTCCGATCCTGTTCGCCCTGCTGCTCAACGAAGTGCGCCTGCAATTTTTCAAAAAGACGGTGCAGACTTTAAGCTATCTGCCTGCGTTCCTGTCCGTCGTCATTATCTCCTCCATGATTATCGATTTCCTGTCGCCGACCCGGGGGCTGCTCAATACGATTATCGAGGCGCTCGGCTTTACCAGGACCTATTTCCTGATCGACCCGGAATGGTTCCGTACGATTTACGTGTCCTCGGAAATTTGGGCGACGATCGGATACGACGCCATTATATATCTGGCTGCAATCGCCGGCGTCAGTCCGACCTTGTACGAAGCGGCTCGCGTGGATGGCTGTAAGCGATTCCAAATGATGCGCTATATCACGATTCCGAGTATTTTGCCGACCCTTACGATCATGTTCATCCTGAAAACGGGCGCGATGTTCCGGATCGGCTACGAGAAGGTGCTTCTGCTCTACAACCCGATGACCTACGATGTGGCGGACGTGTTCTCCACGTATGTCTACCGCAAAGGTCTGCTTGAAACGAACTACAGCTATGCCGCTGCCGTAGGATTGTTCGAAGCGCTAGTCGCGCTCGTGATGCTGCTGGTCAGCAATATGATCAGCCGGAGAGCAGGAGGCAGCAGCTTATGGTAACCGCAAAGGGAAGCAAACTCCGCAAATTCGGTCTTTTCGATCTGATGAATGTGATCATTCTCAGCCTGGTCGCGGCCGCAACCGTCTATCCGGTGCTCTACATCATCGCGATTTCGTTCAGCGATTCGGCTTACATCGTGCAGAACAAAGTGTTCCTGTGGCCCCGCGGATTCAACCTGGACGCTTACAAGGAGATTTTGCAAAATCCGCGTATTCCGCGCGCCTACCTCAATACGATTCTGTACACGGGCGTGGGCACTTTCATCAACCTGCTGATGACGGCGGTGGCCGCTTATCCGCTTTCCCGGAAGACGTTCTTCGGGCGGAAATATTTTATGATCGCGATTGTGATCACGATGTTCTTGAACGGCGGCATTATCCCGACCTACATCGTCGTGCAGAAGCTCCACCTGCTGGATTCCATCTGGGCCCTCGTGCTGCCCAACGCGATCTGGACGATCGAACTGCTGATTCTCAAAAGCTTTTACGAGTCGATGTCCTCGTCCTTGCGTGAATCCGCTCTGATCGACGGCGCCTCGGAGTACCGGATTCTGTTCAGCATCATTATCCCGCTGTCCAAGCCGGCACTCGCTTCCATCGGCCTGTTCTACTTCATGGGCCATTGGAACAGCTTTTTCCTGCCGCTTATTTATCTCAACGACGCCAACCTCTATCCGCTGCAGGTGGTGCTCCGGGATATGCTTATCTTCGATCAGGCCAAGGAATCGGGGCTGGTGGACCAAGCCGCGCTGACACCGGAGGCGATGAAAAACGCCACCATCTTCATTTCGATGATTCCGGTGCTGCTGATTTATCCGTTCGCCCAGAAATATTTCGCCAAGGGCATTATGCTTGGCTCCGAAAAAGGCTAGAAGGGATGCCCGGTCGGATGTCGAAGATTAAGGGAACTAACAGCGTCATTTCCGTTAAAGAGCGAGGGGGACGGAATATGCCGAGGATCCGCTGGAAAGTGAACATGGGGCTGCTGAAGATTTTCTTTTCGCTTCTGCTCGTGGCCGTTGTCATGTTCGCATCCAATTACTTGGTCTTCGAGAATTCGATCTCGGGTATTTATCGTCAAGTCAGCGAGAATAACAAACTGGTTGTGAAGCACGTCATCCGGTCGTTCGATCAGGCTTTCAAAGAAATGAACGACCTCATCTATTCGATCCACGCCCTGCCCTACAAGTCTTGGGAGGTGATGGAGGATGACCGGATCAACATGAACGACGTGTATCTGATGCAGAAAAACATGACGACCCTGGTGTCATCGATGGATTATCTGGAAGAAGTCGTTCTGTTCGAGAAAGGGTCCGCCTTTGCGATTACTTCACAAGGGACGACGAATTTGCAGGCGCTCTTCAACGAGCAGTACCGGCACGATACGTACAACGCGGAGTACTGGAAGTCTTTTGCCGAGACGAACCGGACGCAGAAAGTGATTCCTGCAAGCGTATTCAAGGTGAAAGTGGCGGACCGGCTAGTCCAGAACCGCAATCTCATCGTGCTGATGGGAAGCAATCAGATTTCGACTTACAACATTATGCTGCTGATCGACGTGGATAAGCTGCTGAAGCATGTCAACCAGACCGCGATGATGCAGGGCACTTCCCTGATGGTGATGGATTCCGAGCGCAACCGTATTCTGAGTACGGACCCGGAGTGGGATCTCGTGGAAATGCTGAACGAGGTGTATTTTAACCCGGGGCAGGAAGCGACGGTCAAAAGCCGGGATTACGAGTATCTGTTTTATAAATCCGACTATAACGATTTTATTTATATTGATAAAATGCCGGTGGAACTGGCGGGCACCGCGCCGGTAGTCGCCTGGAACCGGATGATCATGATTATCGCCATTCTGGCGGCGGTAGGTCTTTCCATCCTGCTCAGTCACTACCTGTACCGGCCGATCCGGGATCTGGTCCGCCTGCTGGGCGGCAAAAACTCGGGACCGCAGGCGGATTACAGCCGTATCCGAAGCGGCATCGAGCAGATCCAGCTGGAGAATGCCTCCGTCAAAATCCAGATGGAGACGGTGCATTCCGAAATCCGGCGCGGCGTGTTCCTGCATGCCCTCGACGAATTCTCGCATTCGCGCGAATTCGAGAACCGGATGCAGCACATCTTCGCGGATTTCTTCCAGACGGGCCAATTCATGATGGCCGCCATTCATCTGCGGCCGAAGGAAAGCCCGGAAGCCGGAAGCGAACCGCCGGCGCCGCTGCGGGCCGCTTCCCTGGAGCAGGCGCTGCAGGCCGTGCTGCGTGAAGCGGCCGGAGAGGCCGGCGGCCACTGCGCCGTTTTCCACGCGGGAAGCCTGCAGTTCCTGGCGCTGATCGGCCTCGACCGGCCTTCGGACCGCGAGCCGGTCATCCGGCGCATGGGGCAGATGCTGAAGCAGGCCGGGAGCGGACCGCTGAAGGACGTCGCCGTCATGGCGGCCGTCAGCAGGCTTTACGCCTCCAAGATCCAGTACTGCCAGGACGCTTACCGCGAGGTTAAGCGGGGCCTGATGTACCGGGATCTCTCGGAGGCAAGCCCCGTCACGGATACGCAGGCGATCCGGTATACGTGGAAGGTGTATTTCCCGCTGCATGAAATCGAGAAGCTCTCCAACCATCTCGCGGGCGGGAACGTAGAGGCATGCCTAGCGATGATCCGCGACATTCTGGTGAAGAATGCGGAGCGGCATGTCCACCATCACCAGCTCGTTCCCGTCGCCGAGTGCATGTATTATCACATGCAGCAATATGTGGAGCCGGGCAAAGTCGACCAGCAGGAGCTGATCCGAATGCAGGACGGCTTCATCCGGTCGGTTCATCACGCGGTGGACTACCGGGAGATCGAAACCGCGCTGGAATATGCCGCGCGCCGCTTTGCGGAATGGCGGAAACCGGCAGGAGACACGAAGCTGGAAGCGGAATTCATCGCACAGTATATCAACATGCATTACAAGGAAAATCTGCACCTGGATCATATGGCCGAGCTGCTGGGGACGACCCCGAAATATTTCTCGAACTACTTCAAGAAAGCGTTCGGCATCAATTTCGTGGAATATCTCAACAAGGTCCGGATGGCGCACGCCAAGGAATGGCTGAAAACGACCGACTGGTCGGTTGCGGAAATCGGCGAGAAGTCGGGGTATCTCAATTCGTCGACCTTTACAAGCACGTTTAAAAAATACAACGGCATTTCGCCCAGCGAATACCGCAGGAAGTCGATTTCCTGACGGGGATGCGGAAAGAGGTTCAGGTGGTCAAGGATCGCTTGAAGCGAGGAACGAAGATTGCCTGGAGAAAGGTTGACCGGGGCGATAGTGAGCGGCATTAAGATGAAAGTGTATAAGATAGCTGAATGAAGATTAACGGCGGCCGGATTAAAGGCAGCAAGCTTATCTTCCACATGAAGTTTAATGAGGCCAAGATTATGTCCATCCGGATAAAACAACTACCCAAACCTTAACGCGGCACAATGACTCACGGCGCAATAGTTAATGAAGCGTAATTAAAAACGCCCTAACTAAAGACATAAAGATTAGCGAGAACATGAATAACGAAACTACATGCACTGCGAATGACGAGACATCGAATGACGAGACAACGAATAACGAGACAACGAATAACGACACAGCGCTTGTCCCCGGGATACCCCGCCCGAATACCACTCTCTCCATAAGCAGGCTGCAATCGGGCGGACATACGGGAAGCTGACGAAGGGTATGGAGGAAAAAGCAAATGAAATGCGTTGCGGCACAACACGGAAAAATTGTTCTGCGTGAACTGGAGGAACCGCAGCTCCTTCCGGGGCATATTCTGATCCGGACGGAGTATTCCGCGATCAGCCCCGGAACGGAGCTGTCGATGCTCCGCCGGTCCGGCGATACGCCGGTCGAGCTGGGCTACAGCGCGGTCGGCATCGTCGCGCAGACCGGCGAGGGCGTCCGCGGTCTGGAGCCGGGACAGCGCGTCGCTTGTTACGGCGCCCCTTACGTCCGGCACGCCGAGACGCTGGCCGTTCCGGCGAACCTGGCCGCCCCGGTGCCGGATCACGTCCGGCCGGAGGAGGCGGCGTTCGCCGGGCTGGGCGCCATCGCGATCCACGCGCTGCGTACGGCCGACCTGCGGTTCGGCGAGTCCGTCGTCGTGGTCGGGCTCGGCATCCTCGGCAACCTGACGGCGCAGATCGCCTCCGCCGCCGCTATCCGGACGGCGGGCCTGGACCTCGACGCCGGACGCGCGGAGCGGCTGCGCACCGGCGGCGTGGAGGCGTTCGCCGACGCCGATGAGCTGGAAGCGCAGCTCGCGCGGGTGACCGGCGGCCTCGGCGCCGACAGCGTCCTGCTCTGCGTGGGCGGCGACGGCGAGCCGCTGATCAACCGCGCGTTCGGCTGGCTGCGGGACCGCGGCTCGGTCGTCCTTGTCGGCGACGTGAGCGCGAATTTCTCGCGCGGCCAGATGTTCGGCAAGGAGGCCCGCGTGCTGATCTCCCGGGCGGGAGGCCCCGGACGCTACGACCCGATGTACGAGCGCGACAACCGGGATTACCCCGTCGGTTACGTCCGCTGGACGGAAGGCCGCAATACCGCGGAGTACATCCGTCTGCTCGCGGAAGGCCGCATCTCGGCGGCCCCGCTGCTGACCTCGCTTCCGTTCGGCCGGGCCGCGGAAGCGTACGAAAACTTCCGCGGCAGCGAACCGGCGCTCGGTATGCTGCTCCGGTACGGAGCGGACTAAGGGCGGGTCCGCTTAGCCTCCGCTTGCCGTCCGGACCGACCCCTTGACCGGCGGCTCGAGGCCTGCCCATGCGGAGCGGCCCCTTGACCGGAAGAGGCTTTTACACGCGGAATGAACGGCTGCGGCGGCATGAGACGGCCAATGCGGCATCCTCGGATGGAATCTCCGGGAGCAGGCCGCTTCCAGTTAAATCATAACGTCGACAAAGCGAAACCGATCCTTGTCCCAAGGTGACGTTTCGCTTATTTGTATCCTTTTTTTTGCGGGCACCGGTATTCCCGGTATTTCTCAGGTCCTCCATCAAAAAAACGTAACAATTTTAGATTAAGATTGGAGTCGTAAAGGTACCTAATAGATACACGAAGGGGGTCGGAGGGCGATGGGGGATCTCATCCTGGAGCTGGTGGACCAGTACGGATATACGTTTTTTTATGCGGCCCTGGCGCTGGGGCCTTTCGGCATTCCCGTACCCAATGAAGTGACCGTGATGACAGGCGGAGCTATCGGAGCCGAAGGGCTGCTTAATCCCTGGCTCGTTTATCTGTGTATTTTTCTGGGGCTGATCACGGCAGTTACGATCGGGTTTGCGATCGGCCGGGTATTCGGCAAACGTCTGATTAACCGGCTGCGCGGAAAGGAAAGATTCGCCCGGTATTTCGCGTCTTCCGAGCAGCTTCTCGATAAGTACGGCACGGCAGCGCTCTGCATCAGTTGTTTTATCCCGTGTGTCCGGTATATCGTGCCGATTTTTATGGGCGCATACGGCACACGCTATGCTAAATTCGCTCTGTACGCATATAGCGGAGCCTGGGTATGGACGCTCATTTTTTACGGAATCGGGCGGCAATGGGGCTACAATTTGTCCCAGCTTCTGATCGTCCCGGAAACGAAGCTCGTCCTGGTTATCGGCTGCACCGCGGCGGTTTTATTCCTCTTCTGGAGAAATAGAGCCAAAAAGTCGCAAACCTAGAGCTGCCGTATCCCCTGCTAATGCCCGGTTCCCGGTGAAAGATATAAAATTTTTTTGCGGATTCGTCTTGACCCTCCTCTTGGAGGAGCCTTTAGACTTTGACAGGAAAGGAGGAATACCATGCTCAGCGACAAGCTCTTGACCGTCAAGGAAACCGCGCGGGTGTCGGGTGTAACGGTAAAAACCCTGCATCATTACCACAAAATCGGTCTTCTTCCGCCCCGGGAGATCAGTGAAGCGGGCTACCGGCTGTACGGGATGGAGGAGCTTCAGCGCTTGCAGGAGATTTTGTTTTACCGGGAACTGGATGTGCCGCTGGAAAAAATCGGGAGGGCGCTGGAAGAAAAGCCGCAGCGGACAGCTATTTTATCGGAGCAGGAGGAGCTTCTTACGGCGCGGAAGGTGAGGCTGGAACAGCTTCTCCGGACGCTGCGGCAGTCCATCCGGTACGCCTCGGAGGGAGAAAGAATGGAAATGGCAGACATGTTCAAGGGATTCGGAAGAGAAGAGGAATGGAAAGAGGCGCTGACGGAGCAGAACGAGTATTTGAAAGAAACGTACGGGTACGATCTGCTGGAGAAAGAAAAGATCGACGTGGAGGCATTGAACGAACAGGCTGCGGAGGCAAAGCGATTTACGGACGGGATGGCCGGCGCCCTCAAAAACGGAGTGAAGTTCGATCACGAAGACGTGCGGACGCTGCTCCGGGACCATCTGGATTTCCTGAACAAAGCGGGTCACGCATTCGGACCTCAAGACTACGTCAACCAGGCGAAGTTCTTTATGGAAGACGATTTTCACCGGCAGATGCTGGAGAGCCAGCAGACCGGTTTGTCTTATTATTTGCGCGCCGCCGCCGAATCATGGGCGGCCGCGCAATAACGGCGCAACGTATTGAGAACAACCGCCGGGCGTATGTTGCCCGGCGGTTTTTTGCGGTATAATTAGTTTCTTGGTTGGCGGCACGCGCCCGGCGCTTATAGCCGTTTAAACGCATGACATCATCCTACCCGGAAAGGGGGAGAACCGGTGGCTTTTGGAGTGAAAAGAGAGGAACTGCAGCGCTGGAAAGCGGCGGTTTCCCGGGGAGACATCGCTTACCTGACGCATTACTGGCTGGAGCCGCGCTTTCCCGGCATCACGACGGTCACGAAAGTCGGCTGTTCCGACCTCGACCGCTTGTCCGACTGGTGCATCTCCCACGGGCTGAATCCCCGGTATATTCATAACCGGTCCCCGTTTCCGCATTTTGACCTGATCGGCCCCAAGCAGAAAGAAATTTTACGGAAAGAAGGCATTCACGACCAGCTGGAGCGGTTTAGGCTCCTTGATTAAAGCGCCATACCCACAGTCTTAACCCCTCCGTATTAACGCTTCTATGAGCAACGTGACAATACGTTTACCTTCTTCATTGTCCATTTTTTTCACCCCTATCCCGCAAGCCATTATTTTATAGCAAATGTTCCCCAGGCGCAGGTGTTCCGAAATCGGACGGGTTGGCGGGGTTCCTGACCGTACCGGGACTTAATATTCGAAATTAGGACGGACGAGATTAAACATGCGGGCTGTTGCAACTGGCTTTACGCGAAAAACAAATAGCCGGACGGAATGTGCGCGCCGTACATGAACCGTGTAAAAAGAAGCCCTGCCGCAGAGCTTCTTTTTGCTGCCTCGAAAACAAGTAAAAAAAGTGCAGGCATCGGTCATTTCTGTTCATGTTCAAGCGGCGGGATATTCAGTATGGTAGAAGGGAACGGAGGTGAAGACACGGAACGGCCGAAAAAAAAGTAAACGTTATCAACCAAAAGATATCGAGGCGATATGATATCCCGACGCTCCAGCTCATCGACAAAATGAAAACGGGTCTCGTTATCCGCCGGAATGTGTCTGGCTGCGCAGCTGACAGCAGGTTTTGTCCCGGGGTACCCGGTGATGAGCCGCGATTCGGTCCAATATTAGGGAGGCGGCTGACATGAAACTGAACACATTTCTTTCCAATGTGCCTGCGCGGGTGGTACTGTTAATTTACAGCGTCATCGTACTGTATCTGCTTGTGTGAACGCCTTCAAAGAAGCGAGTATCGGCTCCTATTTTCTCAATTCCGTGCTCGTGACCGTTCTGTCGATGGCGATCTGCATTACGCTGTCTTTATGGCCGCTTATGTGATCGCACGCTACGATTTCAAATTGTTCCGCTGGATGAAAAAGCTGTACATAGTCGCTCTGTTCTTCCCGGTGGCGTTTAAAATCGTTCCGCTGTTTATGCTGCTGGGCAAAATCATCTGCTCGACAGCCTGCTCGGACTCGTGCTCGCTTATTCGGCTACGACCATCCCGTTTACGATTTTCAACTTCATGTCCTATTGGAACGAGTACATTATGGCGCTTTCGTTTATTACGACGGAAAGCAAAAGAACGCTGACGCTCGGCATCGCTTACCTGATGGAAGTGCAGCGTTACGCGACCGACTGGGGCGCTTTGTTCGCGGGCCTCGTCATTGTTAATGATTCCGACGCTCGTGCTGTACGCTCTTCTACAGGGTAAAATAACCGCCGGCATCAATGTGGGCGGCTTGAAAGGATAGATAAAACTCATGACAAGCTTTAAAGTGCAGGGCAGCCAATTTCTCTTGAACGATAAACCGCTCCGGATTATTTCCGGAGCTCTTCACTATTTCCGGGTCGTGCCGGAATATTGGCGCGACCGGCTGCTGAAGATGAAAGCCTGCGGCTGCAATACGGTCGAAACTTACGTGGCGTGGAACGTTCACGAGCCGGAGGAAGGGAAATTCGATTTCGGCGGAATTGCGGATGTTATCGCTTTCGTGGAGCTTGCAGGGGAACTGGGCCTCCATGTGATCGTGCGGCCGAGTCCGTATATTTGCGCCGAATGGGAGTTCGGAGGCCTGCCGGCCTGGCTTCTCAAGGACTCGGAGATGCAGCTGCGCTGCTCCGATCCGAAGTTTCTGGCGAAGGTCGACGCCTACTATGACGTGCTGCTGCCGAAGTTCGTTCCGCTTCTGTGCACGAACGGAGGTCCGATCATTGCCATGCAGGTGGAGAACGAATACGGCAGCTACGGCAATGACAAGGCGTATTTGGGCTATCTGCGAGACGGTATGATCGCCCGGGGCATCGACGTGCTACTGTTCACCTCGGACGGGCCGACCGATGAGATGCTGCAGGGCGGAACGCTGCCGGACGTGCTCGCCACGGTGAATTTCGGCTCTAGACCGGAAGAATCTTTCGCCAAGTTTAGGGAGTACCGGCCGGATGAACCGCTCATGTGCATGGAGTTCTGGAACGGCTGGTTCGATCATTGGATGGAAGAACACCATACGCGCGATGGAGAAGACGCCGCCCGGGTGCTGGACGACATGCTCGGCGCAGGCGCTTCCGTCAATTTTTATATGTTCCACGGGGGGACGAACTTCGGCTTCTACAGCGGAGCGAATCATATCAAGACGTACGAGCCTACGGTGACGAGCTACGACTATGACGCGCCCTTGACGGAGAGGGGAGATTTGACTGCGAAGTACGAAGCGTTCCGTGAAGTCATCTCCAAGCACGAAGGCGAATCGGGCAGCGCGCTGCCTGAGCCGCTTCCGGTGAGGAGCTACGGAGAGGTTAAGATGACCGAGAGCGCGGAATTGTTTGCGCAGCTGGGTAAGCTGTCGCAGCCGGTCCGGCGGGTAACGCCGGAACCGATGGAGAAGCTGGGCCAGAATTACGGCTTTATTCTGTACTCGACGCACGTGACCGGCCCGCGCCGGGGACAGGAACTGCATATCCAGGACGTGCGCGACCGCGCCCAGGTGTTCCTGGACGGCAGCTATATCGGCGCCGTCGAGCGGTGGGACGTCCGGCCGCTTAAGCTTGATGTGCCGGCCGGAGGAGCGCGTCTCGACATTCTTGTCGAGAATATGGGGCGCGTCAACTACGGCCCGCTGCTTCGCGACCATAAGGGAATCACGGAAGGCGTGCGGCTCGATAACCAGTTCCAGTACGGGTGGGACATTTATCCGCTTCCACTGGATTCGCTGGAAGGGCTTGAATTCGGGACGGCCGCAGGGCCGGAAGACGCGGATGTGACAGGCGAGAGGCCCGCGTTCTACCGGGGCTTCTTCGAAGCGGAGGAGGCGGCCGACACGTTCCTCCGGCTGGAGGGATGGACCAAGGGCGTCGCGTACGTTAACGGCTTCAACCTGGGACGCTACTGGGAGCGCGGCCCGCAGAAATCGCTGTATGTGCCGGGGCCTCTGCTGCGCAAAGGGACGAACGAGATCGTCCTGTTCGAGCTTCACGGCACGAAGCGGCTTTCCGTCCGGCTGGAAGACAAGCCGGATTTGGGAACGGAGGCCGCCGTGGATCAGAGCATCTTGAATTTCACGGGAGAGTAAAAGAGGCGCGCGGATGAACAGTCCGCGCTCTGGTTTTTAGACGCATGCATGCCATTATGCGGTGCATGCGCCGGGATATAGCTTGGCATGGAGGCTGTTCGTTTGGACGAGGTTGGGCGGCCTCCTGCACACAAACAGGTGAAGGAGCGTGTTCCTTATGCAGCAGCCGAATATTTTGTTCATCACCGTCGATCAGATGCGGGCAGACTGTCTCAGCATTCTCGGGCATCCGGTGATCGAAACGCCGAATCTGGATCAGCTCGCGCGCGGCGGCGCGCTGTTCCGCAACGCCTACACGGCGACGCCGAGCTGCGTTCCCGCCCGGGCCGCCATCATGACGGGCAAAAGCCAGGCCTCCCACGGAAGGGTCGGCTACGAGGACTGCGTGCCGTGGGATTACGAGCACACCGCAGCGGGCGAGCTGGCCAAGGCCGGTTACCACACGCAGTGCGTCGGCAAGATGCACGTGTATCCCGCCAGGAATTTGTGCGGGTTTCACAACATTGTGCTGCACGACGGCTACCTCCACCACAATCGGTACAAGGACCGGAATTTGGTGACGGAGTCGTTCGACCACTGCGACGATTATTTGCCGTGGCTGCGCCGAAGGGCGGGAGCCGATGCGGATCTGACCGATCTCGGGCTGGACTGCAACGCCTCGACGGTGGCGAGGCCCTGGCATCTGCCCGAGGCGCTGCATCCGACCAACTGGGTCGTGACGCAGTCGATCGACTTTCTGCGCAGGCGCGATCCGCGCAAGCCCTTCTTCCTGTGGATGTCGTTCGTGCGGCCTCACCCGCCGTTCGACCCTCCGCAGGCGTATCTGGATCTGTACGACGGCATGGATTTGCCGGGTCCCGTCGTAGGGGAATGGGCGGAACGGGACGATGAAGACCTGAGCGGTCTGAATCCCGTGACCGCCCGGGGCCGTGTGCCTGCTAACCGGTTGAAAAAGGCACGCGCCGCTTACTACGCGCTGATCACGCATATCGATCATCAGCTCGGCCGGTTTTTCGGCGCGATGGACGAATACGGCGTGCTGAACAATACGCTGATCGTATTCACGTCGGACCACGGGGAACTGCTCGGAGACCACCACCTGTTCCGGAAGGCGCTTCCGTATGAAGGAAGCGCGAAGGTGCCGCTCATTGTCTCCGACCCCGGTGGCTTTACCGGTATCCGCCGGGGCAGCCGGGTGGACGAGGTCGTCGAGCTGCGCGATCTGATGCCGACCCTGCTTCATGCGGCGGAAGCGCCGATTCCCCCGGGTGTGGACGGCTGCAGTCTGCTTCCGCTGAGCCGGGGCCTCAAGGTCCCCTGGCGGGATGCCATTCACGGCGAGCATGAATACGGCGCGTTGTCGACGCATTACATGACCGACGGACGTGAGAAGTACATCTGGTTCTCCCAAAGCGGTCGGGAGCAGTTGTTTGATCTTTGCGCCGATCCCGGCGAGATCACCGATCTGGCGGGAGATGCTGGATATGCCGGGCGTCTGGAGCACTGGCGGGCCCGGCTTGCCGCCGAACTGGAAGGCCGGGAGGAAGGCTACAGCGAAGGCGGCAGGCTGATCCCCGGCCGGACGCCCAAGACGGTGTTGGACCATTTGACCGGGTCCGGCCAGATCCCTGCGGAAGGATGACGCCGTCATCCTTCTTTTTAACCCCTGCAGCCCACTGACGTGCGGATGCAGGGGTTTAGTCGTTAGCGGATTGATTATTTACTGGACGGATGATTTACATAGTAGGTCGTTCTGGAACAGTTCTGGGGTAAGGGTTGTATTTTTCGGCGGGCCAAAGAGGATATGCGTCTTCTTGTCCGTTTAATCTGCGGCCAAACCCGGCACACACTTGGAAACATGAATGATCGCAATTCCCATATACTGGAATCAATGAAAGTAGAAAGGAGTGGTCACTATTGCCAGAGAATCAACCCAACCGGCAAATCTTTAGCGATCAATCCGGTTCCGTTATTCGGTGGGACCAAGTTAAAGGAAACCAGAAAGTCGAATACTCCGCTACCCGTCGGAGGGGGGTGAACTTAAACGTGAAAGCTGCGGAAACGTTCGTCGCCAAAATGAAGAACGTGCCCGTGTTTGCTCAAGCCGGCGGTGAAGTAACTTTCCAAGCGCAAGCGCAAGCTCCCCTGGATTTATTCGAAGAGGCCGGATTAGCGGTACGGCTTCAAGCCATTGCCCGTCTTGCTGCGGGAATTGGACTGCGGCCAAGGATGTCTGTCAGAGATCTTACGGACGCCGTCGGAGGATTGCCCGATATGAAGGGGGCTCCGATGGAGATGTTCCAGCTTCTTCTGGGGGAAATTACGATACAAGGAGAGATGCATGCCCAAGCGGCTGTTGCAATAATGGCCTATGCCAATCTCATAGCCTCAGGAACTTTTCTGGGCAATGACGGATTCGGCAAACCCGGGTTCCAGTATATTTTCGAAGCGGGTTACGGCTTTAAGGTGGGCGGCGGGTACCGTGCTTTCGTTGAGGTAAATTTTGATAATCCGCGCAGGCTTATTAATCGTTACGCAGAAGCCGCTATCATCAAAATGATTGCTTTGGCCGGTCAGAGTACGTCCCCGGAACAATTAGCCCTGATTCGTTCTCTAGAGGCACCTGTAATCATTGGAGCACGGCTTGCTTATGAAATCGGTGAGCTGCCAAGAGAACAGGCCGGTGAACGAAGTGTCGCGATCATTATCCTGGAAGGGCAGCGGTGGCTGCTGAAACGATTTCTGGAGACAGGTTCGAACAGCACCGTACAATGGATCGCCAATCATCTATTAACGTCGTTAAACAAACATATGGAGAGTAAGGTGTCTCCCTATCCATTCAGCGGACCCTTGGAAGTTCAAGTGCCGCCAAACATAGCTAATGACGTAAATACTCAATTAGGCCGAAGCCCGGGCACGCCGCTTTCCCAAACGGATTTGATAGCCTACTTAACCGGCAAGCCGCTTCAAACACTGCTTTCCCAATCGGAAGAAACGCGTCTCATCCTGAACATCTTCCAAACCGCTTTTCCGGGCAATCCGCAAACAAGCGCAGGAGCCATCTTTGCTTACACCGGCAGCAATACGAACCCGTCGGGCCTCTTAGCGGGACTAACCTCCGGACTCCAAGCCTATGCAGGGCAGCAGCTGAACACACCGGCTTTTAAACAAGCTATTCAGCAAGTCGCTTCGGGCAGCCGGGAAATGGGCGTTATTTTACAGAATGGTCTGATTCCCGCTCTGGAGATTGCGGCCAGTGTCGCACTTCCCTATGTTATGAATCAAGGCGGCTATGATCGGACATTCGTCCGAGAGGCTCTTTCCTCCGCGCTGCTGACCGTTGTCGGAAGAAGTCTGGTCCGTATATTTAACGGGATTACCATGCATATCCAGGGGCAGCTCGGCGGACTGCTCAATGGCGCGGCCAATCAATTGTCCAGCCCTGCTGTCGTGAAGCTGCTTGAACTGACCGGGCCTACTAACCGTTATCTCATCCGGCCTTTGCAGGCAGGTTTCAGAGAGGCTGCTGTTCAGTTAGCGGATTTTATACCGCAGCGGGCATTCGATCAGATGCTTGTTATTTTTACCCCGATAGATGCCGGATCTACGGCTTCGTTTGTTCAGAATCTGCGGAAGACGGATTGGACGCCGAGAGCCGAGAATCTGTCGGATGTCGCAAATACATTGCTGAACATCCTTTTGACTAGAGCAACGACATTTACTTCAAAAATTATCGCAGTCGTGCTTCAAGCTTTCCTTGAAGTTCTCCTGCAGGAGCTCCGGGACCTGATCGATAAATTTGGCCGTATTCTCAACGAAGCCTGGGAAGCCCTCCGAAATTATATTCGGACCGTACTAACAGAGCCCCTCAGACGTATTATCCGCGAACTCGTCGGTCGAGCAATAAGCAATTTACCTCCACGCATTCAATCCCTTATAGCGGGCGGGATAGACGCCGCCGTCAATAGTTTGCATCCCGATGCGGTATTAGATCCGATCATGAACGGACTCAGTAAAGTAACCTTAGATCCCAAAAAGGTACTGGATACGATGACGGGTCAAGGGAACTTCCCCGCTTTCACGGATTATCTGTATCAAGAGATTTTGCAGCAGCTCCAGCGTTCGAATCTAAATCTGAACCTAAGTATTAAAGTGCCGATTAAACTTCCTGGCCCGCTCAATGGTCCGGCTTTTACGGGAGGGCCGGCGGGATTCGGCGGTATAGGCGGGGGTCTAGGAAACTTAGGGGGCTTAGGGGATGCAATAGGAGGGTTAGGCGATGCGATTGGCGACTTAGGCGGAATCTTAAAAGGGGATGAAAGCCTTGGTGAAGCCCTGGATAAAATTCTGAAAAATGCCGGTCTTGGGGAGCTCATTCCGGTTCCGGGCGGCAATCCGCAAATTCCATTCGGGGTTACCCTGACACCGGAGCACATGGTTCGTGCCATTCGGGAAGCCGTACCCGTAAGAATTTTGCAGAGTCAATACAGGAGTTTGCGTTCGCAAGCGGCCCCCGCTCTTCAAAAAATGCAACAGGTGGCCGAATTCCAGGCTTCCATCCCGCGTATTGTCGCTGATTTTCAAATTAACCGCTCTTCTGAGAGATCACTTGGCATGGTTTATGCGGATGCTCTGATTCTGCTGCGTCCTCTTATGGGACAGAGAAATCCTTCCGTTTTTGAACTTCTTGTGCACTTTTCCGGCTTAAGGAAGCCTATTCCCGGCATAATCGGGACTTATCCTCAAATTTCAGTCGTTCTGGACAACTGTCAGCTGCCGCTGAGTACCTTTCAAACGGTATGGAACGATAACGGAGGGATTCAAGGAAGGCCGCCGGGCCTCGTGCTCCGGCGTACGCTTACCCTGCGGGAATTGAGCGGGGGAACGAATACGATCTACACGGCCGCCGCCGCCCCCTATTTGGGGAAGGTTGAAGCTGCGACACAATTTAGAATACAGACAAATCCGCCGCTCACAAAATAGAAGGGAACAACACAAGGATCATAACGAATGGATAAGTTATGATCCTTGTGTTTGGGGCACTTTGCTTCATGGCGCAGCAAGCCGTTTGAGGAAAACAGACAAGCAGGAGATTGTCTTAAAGCGGTTACTGTTCCCTTACCGTCCGCTCAGATCCGCAATGTCCCGCATGCTCCAGAATCAACTCGGCCGTCCGGTCCGGATGGGAAATCGGGAACTGGTGCCCGGCGAGGATTTGCGTTACGGGCAAATGCCGGAAAGCCTGCGGCAGGCGGTACTGCCGGTCCAGCTCTCCCCAGACGAGGCGGACTTTGCCCGTGTCCCACTTCCCGGGACTCAGGCCGAACACTCCGGCGTTACCGAGGGCGGCGAATACGTCCGCGTTCGTTTTGCGGACCCGGGGCGAAGCCAAATCGCGGAGCACATAGCGCACGTACTCCTGCGGGATTTCCCCCTCGTCCGCAAAACTTCCGGATTCCAGCAGCTTCCGGACCAGCTTCCGCTCCGTCATCCGCTTCATATAGGTGCCCGCGATCCAGGCGGGGACGCCGGCATGAGCCGCATGAAGGGCCGGCTGCAGAAGCACCGCTCCGCGGACATAGCCGGGCAGCTGCTCCATCACCTTGGCGGCGATAAGCCCTCCGAAGGAGTGACCGGCCAGCACAACGGGCTGTCCAAGCTCCATTAATGCGCCCGTGACCGCCTCTACATAACCGGCGATTACATCGCAGCCGTGGTGATAGGGCGAGCGCCCGAAGCCCGGCAAATCGACCGCGTATGCAGGATGGCCGGTCAGCCGTGAAGCGGCCGGGAGCAGCGGGAACGCCCCGCTGAATGTCCCGTGCAGGAGCACCACCGGGATGCCGGAGCCTTCCTGGCGGGACCATACGGCGAGCTTGCCCAGACGGCCCGGTTTAAAGCCCGCATCCGGGAGTCCCGCCTCCCCGTGAGAGAGCCGGTAATCCAGATCGGCTATGGTGCCGGGCAGGATATCCCTGTTCAGCCCCGTAACCAGCTTGTACTTCCGCTCCACGGCTTGCTTGGAGGCAAGAGGAAAATCGCCGTCCGCGATAAAATTCATGGACTCCGCCGGAATGCCGGTTTTACGGCCCCATTTTGTCCTCAGAGCCTTGGTCAGCAGGGGAAGGGGCATCGCGCCGAAGGGTTCCCGGACACGCACTTCTTTGGCGATGCTTCCTGCCAAGTCACGCATATCGGGGCTGCCGCTTTTTTCGTCCAGCAGAAAATAGGTGCCGTTCCCGGGCTTTTCTTCCCGGACCAGCGCTGCGATGAATGCGGCGGAATGGTCGGCGTGCACCAAGGGCAGCCAGTGCCCGGCACCGCCGGGAGAGAGGGGCATCAGACCGCGCCGGACCGAGTCGACGAGAATGCCGAGACCTCCCGTCTGCTCGGTGACGCCGGTGGCGGAATCCCCGATCACGACGCCGGGATTTACGACGGAGAGCGGAATTCCTTCGCGGTACAGCTCCCTGCGGATATACAGGTCTGCGGCCAGCTTCCGGTTCTCGTAAGGAGGCTCGCCGGGATGCCCGATGTGCTCGGGGAGATCGGCGTTTTTTTCGTGGTAAGGGCTCTTGAAGCCCACCAGATGGATAAAATGCTTCAGTCCCCGGTTTTGATGGACACGTTTCGCCAGGGATACCATCTCTTCGCTGGAGCGAAAAAACACACTTTCGGCCTCCTCTGGCCCGAGCCCGATATCCATGGGCCCGCCCATGTGCAAGAGAATATCCGCCTGCCCGGCAAGCTCCAAGCCGGTATCGTCCAGTCCGAGCGAAGGCAGAGACAGGTCGCCTTTCACGGGACGGATAGAAGGGGAATGCTCCAGTCCCTCCTTGTGCAGGAAAGAATGGAACCGGGTGAGAGACCGGACAAGGACGGTAAGCTGGTGGGGGGCCCACGACCCAGGAAGGGATAAAGCCCGGAGAACGTGACGGCCGATAAAGCCGGTTCCGCCGGTAATAAAGATGTGCGCCATCATGAACACCTCTGCTTTCTGAAAATATACTACTAATTAGTACTAAAAATACTCAAAAAAATTACTTTAGCAGCTGGGCTAAAGCGGGAAGCACTTGTTGCATATAAGTAGAATCAGGGCTGGCATGCTGGAGGAAAAGCGCGCCTTCTATACCGGAAACGATCAGTGCGGCCGCAGGACCCGGCTCCAGACTTGCTCTTAGCTCTCCGCTGCGTACGCCTTCCGCGAGAAGCGCTTCAAGGTACACAGTCTGTTCCCGGAAAAAACGTCCGATCCGCTCCCTGACGAATCCGGCCTCACGAGAGGTTTGTACGTACAGCGTCAGAAACGGGCAGCCTCCGAGGAAATCGTCCTCTCCACGCATCAGCAGATCGCCGATCGCCGCAATTCTCTGCGGGATAGTCAGTCCGCTCCGGGAACCGGCTTCGCGGATAAGCTCCTCGTAACGCCCGACGAGTCTTTCCGTAACGGCCCCGAGAAGCTCCTCCTTGCTTTTAAAATGATAGTAAATATTCGTTTTGGATACTTTGCTCTCGGCTACGATTTCGTCCATACTGGTAAGAAGAAACCCTTTTGTCAGAAAAAGGTGTTCGGCGGTATTCAGGGCTTTGTCCCGGTTGGAAGTCCGTTTAGTCGTTTTCATACTACTACTGTATAGTACTAAAAGTGGGTTCGTCAATCTTTACTTTCGGAAAGAAGGGGAAAAGATGAGTCTTGCGGAAGCGCTGGGCTACCGCCCGGATGAAAAACTGCTTATCGTCAACGCGGACGATTACGGCATGTGTCATGCGGCGAACGAAGGAATCGCGCAGCTTCTGACCGAAGGGGCGGTCTCGTCGGCGACCGTCATGATGCCGTGCGGCTGGGCGAAAGAAGCCGCGGATTGGGCGGCGGCCCATCCCCAGACGGATGTGGGCGTCCATCTGACGTTTACGAGCGAATGGGCGCCTTACAAATGGGGGCCGGTTACCCGGCATGGAAGCGTGGCGTCGCTCGTTACGCAGGAAGGTTACTTCCCTGCGGATTCCGCGTCATTCGAGCGGAGAGCCGACCCCGAAGAGGTGCGGACGGAAATCGTGAGCCAGATCGAGCTGGCGATGCGGATGGGCGTTATGCCGACTCATCTGGACAATCACATGGGAAGCTTGTACGGCCTCGGCACCGGCCGGGATTTTCTCGGCATCGTGTTTGACATTTGCGCGGCCTACGGGCTGCCTTTCCGGATTCCCCGGTACGTGGATATGGGACTGGAGGTGCCGGCCGAAGCGGCCAAGATGGCCGGGCTGCGCGCGGCCCAGGCCGATGCCAAAGGCGTGGTGATTCTGGATTATTTGCTGGGCCTTCCTTTTCATACGGAAAAAGGGGAGACCTACGAGAGCTTCCGGGGAAGCGTCATGCAGCTTCTGAAGGCACTGAAGCCCGGGGTCTCGGAGTTCATCCTTCATCCGGCTCTGCCCGCCGAGGAATTGAAGGCGATCAACCCTCATTGGCAAAAGCGCGAGTGGGAATTCCGCCTTTTCCGCGATCCCGAAATAAAAGGACTGCTTGCCGCCGAAGGAATCCGTCTCATCGGCTGGTCGGAGCTTCAAAGATTGCAGAGGGCGCCCCGTTAAAAAAAATCCCCCTATCCGGAGGGCGGCCGCACTGCTTGGCCGGATGTTTCCCGCTGAAGAGGGGGAGCCGTTTACGTGTTCACCGTCGTCGTTACGGTCAGGTTCGGCGTTGAAGCGGAAGCGGACGTCGTGCCGGTATAATCGTGAATTTCCACGATAACGGGCGTACCGGGAAGCAGCGCGGCCGTAGTGATGACAAGATTTGTCGCGGACAGTGTAGAGAGCTCTCCTTCCTGCAGCATTCCGTTCGCATACAGGTTATAGTAACCGCCCGCGGGCGGGACGGGGAGCGCGCCTGCGGCCACGGCAGTGCCGGAGTCGTCCCGGAAGCTTGTGTCCGCGATCGTCGTCGTGCCTGCGCCCGCGTCGATCATCGGCGCGGTTACGACCGCATCGAACCGTCTGACGCTGTCGTTCACGGCCGTCGTGGTCGTTGTGGTGACGGTTCCCGTAATAACGCTGCTCGCTGCAACGAACAGTTTGATTAAAGATGGGGGCATGCGTGATCACCTCTTTGCTTGTTTACCTTACCTTATGCGGTGAACGGCAGGTTGTCGCGGTCTTTCGCCCCCGGCATCCGCGGGAGTGCTTTCCCAAAATCGTGACGAATTGCAGCATGATCGGCACGCCTTTTTCCGGCAATTCAGGCGAGCGGAGTCTCAGTTTCCCCCGGCTTACCCGGTAGACGCTGGACGGCTGGAGGACCGCGTTTACGAACAGGTTCATGTAGGACACGGTGCGGGGATCCGGTATTCGTACCCGACCGTAGGAGGGGTCCTGGTCGCGGTTTCTGTAAATACGCCGGATTCCGTCGGAAAACGTGACAAAAACGGCCGTTTTTGCCTGAAGAATGCGCAGGGAGCCCGAATGTTTCGTCTTGCGGATTCGTTTCTTCCGTTTTAGCCGCACCGCGCCTGCCTCCTTCCCCAGAGGAAAACTCTTCTTCCTGTTTATATATGCAAAGGGGAGGCTGCCGTAAACCGGGCGTCTGCCGGGCCCCGAGCCGCGGTCGTGGAGCGGGCCTGACTTTTGCAGCGTTAAAAGAATGCCGGTTAAGTTCATAAAGTGTTGAAAGGAGGTAACTCGATGAAAGCTGGATGGGCCGCGCTCCTGATTCTCCTTGTGCTGACGGCATGTCAAGACGGCAGGGAAGTCCAGGTCCCGCGGGAACACAGTTTGGCCAAAAGCTATCTGGAGGACAAAGGCTACCGCATTTTGACTTACGAGGGCGAGGTCCAAAGCTACGAGCTGACGAAGGATGTGCTCAGTCAATTGCCCGGGATGATGTACTGGGGCCTTCAAACCGTAGATCCTGAACAGTATTTGGGTAAAACGATCCGTGTCCGGAAATTCGTCGTCAAGGGACATCCTCTCTCCAAAGGAAAGGTCGACGTTTATGTGTACGAGACGGAAGGGAAGCCGTTCGGCGGGACCTCGTTTCCTCAGGATCAATACGGCGTGGACGGCGGCGGCTGGTCGCTGGACGGTAAAACGCTGGAAGAAGTCCATTCCGTCTCTTATCCGGATTGGAGTACGGCGTGGCGGGAGAAATACGGCAATTAAGAGGGGGCGGAAAATTGGACGCGTCATTTCTGGAACGCGATACCGTTACGGTAGCGAAAGAGCTGCTCGGATGCGAGCTCGTCCGGCAGACGGAGGCGGGGCTTATTCGTGTGGCGATTACGGAAACGGAAGCCTACAGAGGCTCCGATGATCCGGCCAGCCATGCCAGCCGGGCCGTCACCCCGCGCAACCGGCTTATGTTCGGCGAGGTCGGCCGGCTGTACGTGTACCTCATCTACGGGATGCACCTGTGCATCAACGTCGTGGCCCACGAGCCCGGCGGAGTGGGCGCAGTGCTGCTGCGTGCGGCCAGGCCACTCGAAGGGCTGGAGCTGATCCGCGGGAACCGCGGGGACGCCCCGGACCGGAACTTGCTGAACGGTCCCGGCAAGCTGGCGCAGGGCCTCGGGATCACCCGGGACCTGAACGGCTGCGATCTGCTTGCGGAACCGCCGCAAGGACTGGCGCTGGAGCGCGGAGCCCCTCCTGCGGGCCCGATTCTCGTCACGCCGAGGATCGGCATCACCAAGGCGGTGGACTATCCGTGGCGTTTTGTCGCCGAGTGAAGCGCCCGGCGAAGACTTGGATTTGAGGGACGAAGGAAGCACGGTTGCTTCACACGGATTCTTACGGCCAAGCCCCCGCTCTATCCGGCAAGCATATTTCAACGTATACGCGCCGAAATATAAAAAGCCCGTCTCGAACAAACTGAGGCGGGTTGTTTTTCGTATGCGCCAAAACATGTAAAGCCCTTTAGAAACTAGGAAAGCCGGCTAAATTTGACTTTCGGTTCCCGGCCATTTACCATTTAGATAAGTGAAATGTTTCGTATTTAAATATTTCACAGTGAAACCAATTTCTGAGCTTCGTATCCGATTGAACCCTAGTTCCTTTTTGTCCCCCTCTCTAGAGCTTCCGTTTCAAGGGGGAACGCTTAATTCGAAAGGAAGTCGTGTTATGCCGGTGGAACCGCGTATTGCCATGATGCTTAAACAGATGAATTCGCACCCACTGCCGTCTTTGGAGGACCTGAAGCCGGAAGATCTCCGTAAAGGTACGGGGAATGCGGCCTTCACCTTCGGGGTGGAGGAGGTCAAACGGGTGGAGGACCGGAAGCTTCCGCTCAAGGGGCGGGATATTTCCGTCCGGATTTATACGCCTGAAGGTCAGGGCCCGTGGCCGGCGTTCGTTTTTTTCCACGGGGGCGGCTTTGTGGTCGGAGATTTGGAATCGCATGACTCCATCTGCCGGAACTTGGCGAACTCGGTTCATGCCCGGGTGATTTCCGTGGATTACCGCCTAGCACCGGAAAATAAGTTCCCGGCGGCGGTGGACGACGCTTACGATGCCCTTCACTGGATCGCTTCCCATCCGGACGAGTTCGGCATCGATCCCGCACGAATCGCCGTCGGCGGCGACAGCGCCGGAGGAACGCTCGCGGCCGTAAGCTGCATCAAGTCGAAGGAAGCGGGCGGACCGGAGATCGTTTACCAGCTGCTTTGTTATCCGGCCGCAGGCTTTCTCGAAGAGGACCCGGCATCGCTGCGCGAGAACAAGGAAGGGTACCTGCTGACCGCGGAGATGATGGAATGGTTTTCGAAGCAGTATTTGAACACGGAGGAAGAAATCCGCAATCCTTATGCTTATCCCATTCACTATAAAGATTTTAGCGGACTTCCGCCCGCGATGATTGTGACTGCCCAGTACGACCCGCTGCGGGACAGCGGCAAGGCTTATGCGGACAAGCTTATCGGGGCGGGAGTCGAAGTGGTGTACAAGAATTACGAGACCCTGATTCACGGCTTCGCCAACTTTCATAAATTCGTTCCCGCAGCGCAGGAAGCGCTGGATGAAATGGCTTCGCAGCTGCGGCTTGCCTTGGGCACGGACAAACGGTAGCCAAATAGGAAGACAACAAGCGCAAGCAGACCGGCAAAGTCCGGCTGGTTCGTTCTTATTCCCGTCCGGGAGAGCGAGTCGCTCTCTTTAAACCTTATTTGGAGGCGGTATAATCATGAGTACGCTCTTTTCGCCCGATTTTTTGAGAAATCCTTATCCTCTCTACGCCCAGCTTCGTCAAAATCAGCCGGTCATGTTTATGGAACCGCTCGGAATCTGGTCCGTTTTCGATTATGAACACGTCAAGCAGGTGCTTTTCGACCATGCCCAATTTTCTTCCGAGCATCGCCCGAAATTTGAGGAAGGGACGGAGCAGGAGAGCCGGGAAGGCGGGTTCAGCCTGATTACGATGGACCCGCCCCGGCATACTCAATTGCGGACTCTGGTGAGCAAGGCGTTCACGCCCAAGGCGGTCGCGGCATTGGAATCGCGTATTGCCGCGATTACTCACGAGCTGCTCGATGAGGTGTCGGAAACGGGGGGCATCGATCTGATCCGCGATTTCTCATACCCGCTTCCCGTCATTGTCATCGCGGAGATGCTCGGCATCCCGAGCGAGGACCGCGAGCAGTTCAAGCACTGGTCGGATGAGGTTGTGGCGTCGGCTGACTCCGTCGTCGGAGCGACGAATAGCGAATCCCAGCAAGCGCACGAGGAAATGAACGCTTATTTCCGTAAAATCATCGCCCTCCGCCGCGAAGAGCCCCGGGACGATCTGATCAGCGCGCTGCTTGCCGCCGAGGAGTCCAACACGCATTTGTCCGAAGGCGATATTCTCTCCTTCTGCGCGCTTCTGCTGGTGGCCGGCAACGAAACGACTACGAACCTGATCGGCAACGCCGTGCTGTCGCTGCTGGAGAACCCGGACCAGCTGGCGAAGCTGCGTGCCCAGCCGGAGCTTCTGCCGTCCGCGATCGAGGAGGCGCTGCGCTTCCGGTCGCCGCTGCAGGCGATGTTCCGCACCGCCGCGCGGGACGTGGAGATCGGCGGCCAGGTCATCCCGGCCGGCAGCCGTGTCGTGGCCTGGATGGGCTCGGCGAACCGCGACCCCGGCAAATTCGCCGATGCCGACAAGTTCGATATCGCGCGCGAATCGAACCCGCACATCGCCTTCGGCCACGGCATGCACTTCTGCCTCGGCGCTCCGCTGGCCCGCCTGGAAGCGCGTGTAGCGCTTCAGGCTATCTTGGAGCGCCTGCCGGATCTGGCCCGGGCGGATCAAGATCCGCTTACGCCCGCCCGCGGGTTTATCGTCCACGGCGTGAGCAGCCTGCCGCTCACGTTTACGCCGACGAAGCGGCTCCGCTGAGCCGGGCGGGCCGCATCAGCTAGCGGAGCCGTCTTGCAGATAGCCGAATGAGCGCATCAACGCAAAAAAAGCCCAGACCGTGAGGTCTCGGCTTTTTTTGCTGATTTTAATGAAACGGGACGGTGTTAACCCAGGGCGTTATGGTTGTGGTTTGTAAGCACAGGAAGCATCTTGACTTGCTTAACCATTTCGGATTTGCAAATCGGACAGAGAGGGACTTGATTAAACGAGAAATTTTCCCGCATCCAGCATACGCAGCTTTCTTGGCTGCACGCCCAAACGGTAATCTCTTCTTCTGGAACAGGTTCCATGTTCTTCTTGGAATAATGCATAGTGACCCTCCTTCAGATAGTCGGCCTTCTCTATAGTCTACGCAAGACCGTATAGGTTATAGAAGTTCATGAAAAAGAACTGCCTAATCCTAGGAAAGGCAGTTCCTTCTATAAGTTTGTGTAGTTGCTTACAGTTTTACAACGTTCTCGGCTTGTGGACCACGGTTGCCTTGAGCGATGTCGAATTGGACGCGTTGGCCTTCGTCAAGGGACTTGAAGCCATCGCCTTGGATCGCGGAGAAATGGACGAAAACGTCTTTGCCGCCTTCAACTTCAATGAAGCCGAAGCCTTTCTCTGCGTTAAACCACTTAACTGTTCCTGTTTCCATGCTTGTAAAACCTCCCGGAAATTTAAAGATTTACCCATATCCTTTTAGGAAAAAAGTTCACACATTACAAAGTGCACCCATTCCGTGATATCCTTTGTAATATGTGAACTAAGAACTAAAAATATACGAATAACTCATTTTACCATATATTTTCCTCTATAGCAACTTTAGGGGGACCCAAATGCTGGGTGACCAGCCTGATATTTGTCGGTCTGCGGCTTGTCGGCGCCGGTTTTCCTTCCCGAAACGGTGATCTGAATTTAGGTATGCTGCGTATGTCGTTATAGAGACCCGCGGAAGCGGCGGCTCCCTGAATTTGGGCCTTGCTCGTGACCTGAATCTGGACGGCTCTTATAGTGATTATGACCGCCAATAATCGGTTCTTGGAAAGATTCTTTTCTGAAAGGCACCCGCAAGGGTGTCTTTTTTTGTCTGGAATCTATATAATCATAAAAGGCACAATTTGGATGCAGGAAAGTTCGCATCCCGCGGTATAGAAGGGTTTACCTTTCATTCCGAGCGGGTAATAAAAGTTACGATTTTCCAATTATAAGGGAGAAAAGGTCAGGCCTGACACAAGTTTAGCGGATCTGCCGCTGTTGTTTCGTAGGAGAGAGACCTTAAATAGAATGGACGAGTCGGACGGCTGGAGAGATTAATAAAGAGAAACGAACCGGGACCAGAGTCAGACAGAAAGATTGTCTCACGATATAGAAGACGGCGAGGACTGTTCCGGCAAGGCTGTTCAGACGCCGTCGGCACAAAACCGGATGGGGGCACGGTCTTTTTTGAACGTGCTTCTTTCTTTTCCATCGTAAAACGTTTCAGCCCCTCCTGACTTGACCTTTTCTCCCCGTCCTGAGATGAAACGGAGGGAATGTGTATGAAGAATAAAGCAGGTTTGACGCTTCTGTTGTCGGCGAGTTTGCTCGTACTCTCCACCGTTCCCGCGGGTGCGATACAGGAGAGAGCGGACAAGCCGGTGCTGACTTTTCCGGTGATCAGCGATGTGCATGTCGACGCCGCCAAGCAAGATTCCCAGCGTAAATTTACGGAAGCTCTGGAAGATCTCAACCGGGTCAATCCGGGTGCCGACGCTCTGGTGATCAACGGGGATTTAACCGGCGGTTCCGCCCGCGATTACACGCGGCTTAAGGAACTGATGAAGAGCACTCCGCATCCGCAAAAAACATTCGCAACCATCGGCAATCATGAATTTTATTCCGCCTGGCTGAACGCCAAAGGAAACTGGAGCCCTAACAGCTTCCCCAATAAAGAAACCGAAGCGGCGTCCATCGGCAGGTTTTTGTCCTTTACCGGGGAGAAGAAGGTTTACTATGAAGAGGAAATCAAGGGATACCCGTTTATATTTTTGGGCTCGGAGCAGTATCGGCAGACCAATCCCGGTAACATGGAGGACGCTTATCTTTCCGAGGAGCAGCTGAACTGGTTGGAGCAGTCGCTCGCCAGGCACGGACAAGAGTCGGGGAAGCCGATTTTCGTCTTCCTGCATCAGCCGCTTCCCGGGACGGTAGCCGGAACGTCGGTGGCTTCCAACAAGCGTCCGGTCGTCCAGCATGAGGAGCTGAGAAGCATCTTGTCGAAGTATCCGCAAGTGATCTTTTTCAGCGGTCACACGCATTGGGAGCTTAGGCAGCCGAACACCCTCGTGAGGGACAAGTTTACGATGGTCAATTCCTCTTCCGTGGAACGTCCGTGGACTTCCGACGGCCAAGGGGGAGAAAAACTTAAGGACGCCAAGGAAAGCGAAGGCTTGTACGTAGAAGTGTATGAAGACCGGGTATCGATTCAAGGCCGGGATTTTTACGCCAAGAAGTGGATTCCGGAAGCGCAATTTAAAATACCCGTCCGGAAATAAAGGAAAGTGAGGACCGGAATTTTTCCGGTCTGCACCGGCATCGGCCTATACGGCTGGTGCCGGTTTTCATTTTTTACGTGATTTTGCGGTATAATGAAGGGATTAGCGGCTAGATAATTTAACAGGGGAGTTTGACTGGAATGGGATACGTTTACTTGGCCATTGCCATCTTAGGAGAAATTTTTGCGACCAGCCTGCTGAAATCTTCAGAAGGCTTTACAAAATGGCTCCCGAGCGCGGGTGTCATTCTCGGCTACGGAACGGCGTTTTATTGCTTGTCCCTGGCGCTCAAAACATTGCCGCTGGGCCTCAGCTACGCGATATGGTCGGGAGTGGGGACCGCTTTTACCGCCATCCTCGGTTTTCTGGTCTGGAGAGAGAAACTGAGCGCGGCCGGTGTCATCGGCATTATTCTCATTATTGCCGGGGTGGCGCTGCTTAACTTGACCAACAAGGGGCACGCCTGAAACCGGGCGAATCATAGTTTGATTACGAAACGGGAGGCCTGTACGGCTTTCCGTTTTTTTGTATGCCTGCGGGCCGTATGAGGCCAGAAAACTTTATCCAAATTTAAGGTATGGAACTTAATGGAGAGGAGGCGTGTAGAATACTGTCGAAAATGGGGGGATAGAGAGACATAGATTATTAAACCTGTCAAGGAGTGAAATGGATGAAACCCGGTTTAACCTTACATTTCCGCGATTTGTCTTTGCGGATCAAGATTTCCCTGCTTTTGCTCGTGATTACCTCGGTTCCCTTAATAGCGGCGACCCTGATCCTGATGTCGAACTCCAATGGCTACATCTCCAAGCAAACGGAAGAAAACATGAGAATACGGGCGGAAATGGGGGCTGGCGATATCGACTTGTGGATGGGACAGAAAATAAACGCCGTGGAAGGACTCGTAAAGGCCCATCCTGAATTTGCGACCGCGTCTTCGGAGAAAGAAGTGCTTCCTTATCTGAAATATTTGCAGGACAGCGATCCGGAGATGTTCTTTTTTGCCTACATCGACCGCAAAGACGTTTCCCACGATACAAAAGGCGGGGTAACGGACGTTTCCGCTTTCCAGAACATTAAAAACGCGAAATCGTCCAAAAAGCTGGCCGTCACGGATATTCTGAAAGATGTCGGCTCCAAAGAAGATATTATCATTATCGACCAGCCGATTCTGGACAAGACGGGTGAATACGCCGGGGTTATTCAAGCGATTGTGAGTCCGAAGCAGATCGTTTCGCTCGTATCGCGGATTCATTTCGGGGAAAAAGGCTATGCCTTCCTGCTGTCCGGCAACCGCAATATTCTTCTGCACCCGGATGCGGCCGATATCGGAAAACCCGCCAAGGATATCGCGCCGTTACTGGATAGCAAGCTGGAAGCTTCTTCGGACAAAACGGGCTATTTATACGCCGACGACGGAACGGTAGGAGAGGCGGCCGTCGCTTACTCGGAAGTGCAGAAGACCGGCTGGAAGCTGTTCATAAGCGCTCCGAAAACCGAGGTCTACAGCACGGTGTCCAAAGCGAAAACATTGGCGGGCATCATCATCGCGGTTTCCGTCCTTCTCGTTATTCTGATTTCGATCCTCGCTTCCCGCACCATCTTGCGCCCGCTGATGAATATTTCGGGGATGATGCGCAAAGCCGCTGCCGGCGATCTGACCGGAAGGCTCGACGTGAAAGGGAAAGACGAAATGGGCCTGCTCAACGCGGACATCAACGGCATGATGGATTCCTTCAGTTCCATCCTGGACCGGATGAAAAACGCGATCGACCATATGGCGTCGTCCAGCGAAGAGCTGACGGCCATTTCCGCCGAGTCCGCGGGAGTCGCATCCCGCACGTCCCAGACGGCCAACTCCACTGCCGTGGGAGCCGAGACTCAGCATGACGCGGCGCAGCAGACCGCACAAGCGATGGAGGAGATGGCGATCGGTATCCAGAAGATCGCGGCTTCGTCCACGCAGGTGGCCGAAACGACGGACAGCGTACGCTCCGAGGTAAACCGGGGCAGCGAGACGGTTCAGCAGACGCTGAACCAGATGAAAGTGGTAGGCAGCAATGTGCGGGATTCGGCGGGTACGATTTATTCGCTGCAGGAGAAATCCGCGGAAATCCAGAAGATTGCGAGCACGATTTCCGACATTGCCCGCCAGACGAATCTGCTTGCCCTTAACGCGTCCATCGAAGCGGCCAGAGCCGGCGAACATGGCCGGGGTTTTGCGGTCGTGGCGGGTGAGGTCAAGAAGCTCGCGGAACAAACGAGCCATTCTACCGTAGAGATTCAGGAGATTCTGGATGAAATCGTCGCCGCAACGGGCAAAAGCACGCAGTCCATCGAAAGCAGCCTGGAAGAGGTGGCCCAGGGCGAGGACCTGATGAACGCGATGGAGCAGTCGTTCCGCTCCATTCAGACGGCCATCCTGGATGTGTCCGCTCAGATCGAAGAAGTGTCCGCAGCCACCCAGGAAATCTCGGCAGGCACGGAAGAAGTGTCCGCTTCTTCACAGGAAATGGTCGATATTTCGAAGCAGACGCTGAATCAAATGCGGCAGGTCGCCCAGAGCATGAACGGGCAGCTTCATTCGATGAACGACATTTCCTCGTCGGCCGAATCGCTAAGCTCCATGGCGGAAGAGATGCAGAAGCTGGCTTCCGCTTTTACAATCAAATAGACCCTTACAAAAAAAGCTGGCCGAAGCGGCCTGCCGAAATAACCGCGCGAGCTTCTACGGAGGCCGGGCGGTTTTTTTGCATGTGATTGACCGCCGTCATGCGGGGCGAAACAGCGCGTACCGGGAGCTGTGCAATCTTTTATAGAACGGGGCTCCACCGTTTCTTCCTTCCATAAGCTGCCGCTTCAAAAAAATAAGGCCCCGATCAAGGGGCCTGCGTTGTTTGTCCGGTTGTCGCGATGATTAGGCCAGGGTTCACAAGGTGCCGCAAGAGCTTATCCGGCATTTCCGGATATGAACTGGATAGCCGAGTAGAGCCCCAGCACTACGATGGCCGCCGCGGCGAAAGCTTCGGCGGGCTCGTACATGGCCCGGATGCCTTTTTCCCTTCCGGAGAAGGAATAGAAGGCAAGACCCAGTGTGTACAGCATGCACACATAGAGCAGATTCGTCAGCCCTGCCGCGTAGAGCAGGAACAGCGAGTAGAGCGTAGCTGCCGCCCCGTAAGCCAGCTCGCGCTTGCGCGGTCCGTCCCAGAGGGGGGATTCGCCGGTCGAATCCTGCGGAGCGTAGGCTTTTCCGCCTATCGCCGTTTTAACGAGGAAGAGCGAAGACAGCAGGTAAGGCATAAGCGCCGCCGTTGTCGCGACAAGGTAAAGCGCATGGTAGGTGGACGAAGCGGTGACGACCAGGATCAGAAAAAGCTGCACCGCCCCCGTCGTCATCCAGAGGGCGCCTTTGGGGGCGCCGTTCTTGTTTTCGCCGGACAGCCAGGCCGGCATGAGCTTCTGCTTCCCGGCTACGTAGAGCGTTTCCGCGGAAAGCAGAGACATGCCGAGCAGCAGCCCGAGCAGAGAGACGATGAGGCCGGCGTTGATCAGGACGGCGCCCCACTTGCCGACAGCCGCTTCCAGTACGTAGGCGGCCGACGGGGTAGGAAGGGAGGCGAGAGCCGCCCTGCTCATCGCCCCGTAAGAAAGCAGCGACACGAGCATATACAGGACAAGCGTACCGATGAGACCGATGACTGTTGCTCTGCCGACGTCCGATTTGCGCTTGGCGCGGCCGGAAAGCACGACGGCGCCTTCTACGCCGAGGAACGCCCAGACGGTAATAAACATGGCCTGTTTGACCTGGCTTCCAATATCCGATAGCCCGATTGGAGACCCGGCGGTTGCGGTTGCGGCTTTCCACAGGTCCGCAATAAAAGTCGGCGAATGAAAGACGGTCGCCAGCGCCGCTATAAAGACCAGGATCGGGATAAGCTTGGCCATCGTCGTTACGATATGGACGAGAGTCGCTTCCCGGATTCCCGAGAGCTGTAAACTGTGGAGCAGCCATACGAGCAGCGAAGCGCATACGATGGCAAGCACATTATTGCCGCCGTCGAATACGGGAATGAAATAATCAAGGGAGCCGAACAGCAGAACCGAGCTTGCCACGATCGTAATCATATTGGCGAGCCAGTAGCCCCAGGCGCTGATAAAACCGACGAAGCGGCCGAAGCCGGTTTCGGCGTAACGGACGATGCCGTTGTCCAGGCTTGGCAGCCGGTTGGCGAGACTCTGGAAGGTCAGGGCGAGCATGATGACTCCGATGCCGGTCAGCGCCCAGCCGATCAGGGCGGCGCCGCTTCCCGCATCCTGCGCCATATCGGCAGGCATGCTGAAAATCCCTCCGCCGATCATGGAACCTACGACAAGGGAAATGAGAGGGAGCAAACCGAGTTTGCGCGGCTCGTTAGACATAAATGAGGACTCCTTTATTGCTTATGTGCATGAAATTTAGTGTAGGGAAGTATTATAGATCTTTTACTCTGATAAAGCAATAAAGGATTCCTGGGTTATTTAGGAGCGGTCGCGTCGCCATATAGGGGGCGGCGGCTTTACCGGCCTACGATGTGATCATGCCTCCGCCGTTGACGTGAATGGTCTGCCCGGTCACGTAGCTCGAGTCGTCGCTGGCCAGATACACGTAGGCGGGAGCCAGTTCGAAAGGCTGCCCGGCTCGCTTCATCGGCACTTCCGTCCCGAAAGTCCGGACTTCATCCGCCGAGAAGCTGGAGGGAATGAGGGGCGTCCAGATAGGACCAGGAGCGACCGCGTTCACCCGGATGCCATCGTCCACGAGCGAGAGGGCCAGGGAGCGCGTGAAGGAGACGATGGCGCCTTTGGTGGACGAGTAGTCGATAAGGTCCTTCTGGCCTCTGTAAGCCGTAATGGAGGCGGTGTTGATGATGGAAGATCCGCAGCACAGATGGGGCAGAGCCGCCTGGGTCATGAAGAAGAACGGGAAAATATTGGTCCGGTACGTATCGTAAAGCTGTTCCTCGGAAATATCCAGGATGCTTTGCTGCGGGAACTGAACTCCATGATTGTTCACCAGGATATCCAATCTGCCGAACGCCGACAACGTTCTGGCGACGACCTCGCAGCTTGCCGCTTTCGCGCGCAGATCCGCTTGTATCAGGAGACAGCGGCCGCCCAACTGCTCAATCCGGGCGCGCGTCTCTTCGGCATCGCTCCATTCGTACAGAAACACGATAGCCACGGCTGCGCCTTCTTTGGCGAAAGAAATGGCCGTCGCACGACCGATGCCGCTGTCTCCGCCCGTAATGAGGGCCACGCGGTCCAGCAGCTTGCTGCTGCCGGTGTAATAAGGATTCTCGGCGATCGGCCGGGGAATCATTTCGGATTCGATGCCGGGCTGGCGGGGCTGATGCTGTGCGGGAAACGGGATCGGCTGTTCCTCGCATTTCGTTTCTTTGCCTATATAAGGATAGATGGGATACATGCTGAACCTCCTGAATAATAAGGATAGGCGATTATCATGCTCCATCGTATTCCTCTGTGCCCGTTCGAGTGCCTAGATCTTCCCGAGCAGCTCAAACACGCGCAGGTAGTAGTCGTCCGGATGGGGGACGAAGTCTTTCTTGGCGACGGTACGGACCGATTCGGGGGTTAAAGCGGAGCGGGACGAGCTGCTGTCCGTGCGCCCGTTCTCATGCTGCGCCAGAACGCCGCGGACTTCCAGGAAGTCGATCGTGCCTTCGAAAAGAGCGGCCAGTTCGTGGAGCTCGGCCTCGTACAGCCCGGAGACTTCTTCCTCCTGAAGCGTGTACGCATCCAGGGGCCAATCGCTTGCATAGCCGAATACATGGCTGATTTCGCGGTCGATAAATGTTCTGCCGCGCACGGTTCCCCGTTCATCGGTGCGCACGGTAAACAGAAGGGAAAGCCTCTCGAACGGAACGCAGAGGCCCAGCTCTTCCTGAAGCTCGCGGGACGCTCCCTGGATCGTTTCACCTGAGGTCAAATGGCCCGCCGCCGTAATATCGAACCGGTCCGGGAACGTATCCTTAGAAGACGAGCGGAGCTGAAACAGCACCATGCGGCGGTTTCCCTCGGGCCGGACGAGCCAGCAGTGAAAGGTCTGATGCCAGTATCCCGCCGTATGGACCTCCTCGCGTGAAGCGGTCCCGATCCGGTTGGCGTCTTCGTCGTAAATATCGAACATTTCGGGAGTCATGGAATTTCCCTCTTTCTATTGTGTTGATCCGGAATGCGGCTCCACCCGGTGTCTTATCTTGAAGCGTAAACGAAAAAAGAGCCCGGAGCAACCCGGGCTCTTCAAGTGCCGGCAAAGGAGGCGCTCCTTGTGAGCGCGCCGTTCAAAAGGAGAAGACGAGCTGCGCCGGAGGCGAGTCGGGCGCAAGCGGCAAGAGCGTCTCCGCCTCGGCTGCCGTGCCGGTCGCGGTCGCGCCTGCCTGGGCTGCGCCGGGTGTTCCGGCGCCCCGCCGCGCCGTGCCTGAGCCGTCGGCGAATTCCCTGCGGCCTGCGCTGTCTCCGGCAGGGCCGGTGAATCCGCCGTCCCCTGCAGCACCCGCGCCCGCTTCAGCGCAGCCGCCGCAGGCTCCGCCGGGACTGTCCGCGGGAGGCTCCCAGGCGATTTCAAGCGGCTTCCCGCTTGAACGGCCGGAGGCTGCGGCGCCGGCGGCAGCCCGCTTCCCCGGACGAGGCGCCTCTTCCTCCTCGTCCATGTCGCGCAGCCCGTGCCGCTCCAGCAGTTCGTCGACGTACCGGCGGACGGGATCGCGGTACTCGCGAGGCGCGTATGCGGAGGCCGCATACAGACCGGCGTACTTGCCGACGAGCTGAGGGTAGTGCCGCCGGATCGTCTCGAAAAACCACACCTTGACGTCCGAGGCGCTCAGGCGCAGGTACGACGCCATCACAAACTGCGCGCCATGCTCCGCCGCGGCCGCAATAAGCTCTTCGAGCTCATCCCGGCCGTCCGTAATGTAAGGGAGCATGGGGGCCATGAAGATGCCGGTCGGTATCCCGGCATCGGTCAATGCGCGCACCGTCTCCAGCCGCTTCGCCGGGGAAGGGGCGCCCGGCTCGAAGTTGCGCCAGGTCGTCCGGTTCAGCGTGTTCAGGCTGATGTTCACGGCGTATACGGGCAGCTTCCGGAGCAGATCCAGATCCCGCAGAATCAGCGGAGATCGGGTCGTAATCGTCAGCGGCACGGGGTACTCCGTGAGCGCCTCGAGGCAGCCGCGCGTCAGCTTGGCGCGTCCTTCCGCCTGCTGGTACGGATCGGTCGCCGTTCCGATGGCGACGCGGCCGATCCCGGCCAGGCCTTTGCGGGAGCGCGCGGCTTTGCGGAGCTGCTCCCGCAGCGCCTCGGGCGCGTTCTCTTTCATCAGGATATTCGTCTGAAAGGTATCATCGCCGTTCAGCCCGAGGAAGGCGTGCATCGCCCGTGCGTAACAGAAGCTGCACCCGTGCTGGCAGCCACGGTACGGATTGATGGAATGTTCGAAAGGCATCGCCGGAGTTTTCACCGGATTCAGCACTTGTTTGGCCGTAATCTTTTCATAGCGGACAGGGTTCATAGCAGGTTACCTTCCCGTTTTAGAATAGCAATACAGAACATATGTTTGTATTTAGTATAGCATACCTGAACTGGTCTTCATACGGGGAGGAACAGGGCTGTTTTTTCCTTGTTTTACCGGAGCGGGACAAGCTTTGTCGGATCTTGTTTTTGTCAGCCGAAAGAGGTCGGAAAGAGTCTTGACAATTTTTGCGGCCGGGTATATTCTTATACATGTCGGTTTTGCCCGGTACGATTCGCTTCGGAATATGCTGGTGTAGCTCAGGGGTAGAGCAACGCACTCGTAATGCGTAGGCCGGGGGTTCAATTCCCTTCACCAGCATCTTTATACAACCATTGGAATAACGCGGTTTCTCGCTTTCGAGGGGTCGCGTTTTTATATTGTCCGGATACTTGCCCGGTTTCATTGGCCGCACGGCCTCAGTCAGCCGGATTTCTACGATCAGCCGGAAGGAGACATGATCACGATGCCAGAAGACAAGAACAACATGACCCTGCCCGGTTTCGCCCGGAAAATCATAGCGGCCACCGTCTTCATTAATATGGGCCGGTTTTCCGTATTTACGTTTCTGGCCGTCTACTTGACCCATACGCTGCAGTTCCCCGCCTGGCAGTCCGGAACCGTCCTGACGGTCGCTCTGCTGATCAACCAGGCGGTCCCGCTCTTTTCCGGCATGATCGGGGACCGGATCGGCTACAGTACGATGCTGGTAGCCGGGACGTTTCTGGCTGCGCTGGGGTATCTGGGGATTTACGCGCTGGACAGCTTCGGCGGACTTGTGCTCGCTGCGTGTTTTATCGGCATTGGCCCGGCCATGTACGAGCCGTCCATCAAATCGCTGTTCGGCAACCTGCCGCATGTTCTGAGAAGACGCGCGTTCACCTACTTCAATCAGGCGCTGAACGCGGGTGCGGTTCTGGGAGCCGTAACGGGAGGCATTTTTGTCAGTTTTCATACGTCGTACCCGATGCTTTTCGGAAGCGTTTTGTTTCTCCTGGTTTCGGTGCTGCTTCTGACCCAAGCCAAAAGCTTTCCGAAAGGCCGGCATTCGGCCAAAATGCTCGACAGCTACAAAAAAGTGCTGCGAAACCGACCGTTTCTCGCGTTTTCCGGCGCGATGGTGATGTTCTGGATCATGTTCACACAGTTATCCGTCTCGCTGCCGCTCGAAGTTTACCGGCTGAGCGAAAACGGGCGCCTGGTCAGCAGCGTCGTGTTTTTCAACGGATTGTATGCGGTTCTGTTTATGTTTCTGCTGCGGGGCGTTTTTCAGAGAAATTCCGCTGCCGTGATCGTCAAATACGGGATGCTTATTATCGGGCTCGGCCTTCTCGCGGTTCCGTGGGTTCCCTCGGTACTCTGGGTTCTGCTTTGCGTGCTGCTGTTTACCTCGGGCGAAACGCTTGTGCTGCCGGGGGTGGACATCGCAATTGCGGAGTACAGCATGAACGAGGATACGGGTGCTTTCTACGGGGCTTTCGGGCTCTCTTACGCGGTCGGCGGGACGATCGGCAACTACCTGGGCACGTGGCTCATCGGCGAGTATGGCGGCACGGTTTGGCCGTGGATAATATACGGGCTCATCGGGCTGTGCGGATTTATCAGCCTCCAGGCGCTTCAGGCAATGGGCGGCAAAACGGCCAAGACCGTCCATACGGCATAGTGCATGTGCTCTCCATATAAAAGAAAAAGAGGTTCCGGGTTATCCGGAACCTCTTTTTGTGTGCAGGGAGGCGGCCGTCGGCCAAGAAATATCCGGCACACCGCCGCTTCGACGAATAGCAGCCCTGCCAATTAAAACACCGCCAATCTGGTCCGGAAATCGTTGTCGTCCGTTATAGAGACGACATTTTCATAGCCCCGCTCCACCGCGTTTGTCTCGAGCCTTGCCAGAAGCTCCTGATCTTTACAGTAGAGAGCGGCATAAACCGAATCCACGATAATCAGGGCAAGCTCGCAGGAACAAGCTTTAAACTGTTCGTAATTCGTAACCTCCTGCACCGTCGATCCTGCGGGGAAAGCTTTAATGTCCACGAAAATCAGGTAATGCCTGCCGGTGCCGATCCGTTCCTTGAAACGGCCGCCGTCCGTCATTTCGTCGGGGTTTTGGAAGAGGGGAGGCCCCAGTCCGTCTTCTTCCAGGACATAGGACTCTACGCCATCAACCAGCCAATTGTACGCGGTAAGCTCAACGGGAGACAGCAAGTCGGCAAGCGGAGTCCCGTAAGGATCGGGGAGCAGAAAGCTGATCCCTCTTTTCATACGTTCACCTTCTTTGGAATAAAGAGATGCAGTCGGCTGTAAGAAGCCGGTATTTACTCGGGAATCGCGTGTTTCTATCTCACCGTGTAAATGGTTGAAAATGCAAATCATCAGCCCCGCAAAACATTTGCTGCTTTAATCATACACGCCGCTGACTTTTTGTCACCTAAAAGAAGAACAGGCTTCGCTGTCCGTCCGCTGCAGCCCGCTCACTTCACCGCTTCCAGCAAGGTGCGTGTGTCCGCGATCTCGGCGAACTCGCCGTGCAGGTTCGCCAGCGTCATCGCGTGGATGTCCTCGGCCGCATGAACGCGTCCGTCCGGGCCCGTACGATCGAAGGTCGCCGCAGCGTCGGCTGCGAGAATCGTACGGAACCCGAGGTTCCCGGACATGCGGGTGGTCGTTTCCACGCAGTGATTGGTCGTGAGGCCGGTGACGACCACCTCGGTGCAGCCGAGCACGCGGAGACGCGCCTCCAGGTCCGTTCCGATGAAGGCGCTGTTCACCGACTTGCGGATAACGGCTTCGTAAGGCAGAGGCAGCGCCTCGGGCTTAGGCTCTACCGCAGCGCTGCCGGCTCGGAACAAGGACTGCGGCGTCACCCCGATATGCTGCACATGGATAACCGGCCGTCCGGTCTCTCTCCAGGCTTCCAGCAGCAGGGCGATGTTGCTCTCCGCTTCGGGGTTGTTTCGCCTGCCCCAGCGCGGATCGTCAAACGCCTTCTGGACATCAATAACTAGCAGAACCGCTTTATCGTTTAGTTGCATCGGTTGACAGCTCCTTTCGCAGTTGCTATTCATTTTACTTGTCGGTGCGCTCGGATTACAGGTTATACTGAAAGGAAAAGTGTTCGTTCGCCTTGACTTTGAAAGCTTTTGAACGGCCGCATTTTAAAAAAGAAAGAACTGGGGGAGAAAGAGTTGGATCAGACAGACCGCAGCATACTCGCGCTGCTTCAGGAGAACGGGAGAATGAGCATGACGGAGCTCGGCAAGCAGGTGGGTCTTACGTCGCCGGCGGCCGCCGAACGGGTTCGGCGTTTGGAGGATAAGGGAGTTTTGACGGGGTATCGCGCCGTCGTGTCCCCGGAAGCCGTAGGTAAAGCGGTCATCGCTTATATCCTGATGGAAACGGAGCACTGCCGCCGGTATGTGGAATTTGTCCGTCAGGTTCCGGAAGTTGCCGAATGCCACCGCATTGCGGGACCGTACAGTTATTTGACCAAGCTGGTGACAAGCTCCGTCCGCGAACTGGAGACTTTTATCGACGCGTCTATGGAGTTCGGCAAGCCGTCCACGCTCGTGGTCTTATCCTCGCCGCTCGCTCAGGCGCCGATTCTGCCTGTGAAGGAGTCGGTTTTGTAAATCGTTCATGAAGAAATCCGGCGGGCCGTGTTCATGTTTGCAATCTTTGCTCATACGTTTATAATAGTTTGTTGAGACATTGGGAAAGGTGTGGGGATATGAAGCGGTGGAACCGGAATGTTCAGAAGCAAGCATCGTTTTCTATTTCCTATTTGGAACACTGAGGCCGTTCAGGCTTTGGTGTTTTTTATTTTTCCGGAGGTGAAGGGATGAAGTACAGACGCGTATTGATCAAGCTGAGCGGAGGAGCGGTAGCCGGCAGCGGCGATTTCGGATTCGACCCGGAGAGGCTGGAGCATATCGCCCGTGAAATTTTGTCGGTGCTGGAGCTCGGCGTGGAAGTGTCGCTGGTGATCGGCGGAGGGAATATTTTCCGCGGCAATATGGGAGAGAACTGGGGCATCGAGCGGGCGGAGGCCGATAACATCGGCACGCTGGCTACGGTCATTAACAGCCTTATGCTGCGCGGCGTACTGAAAGCGAGAACGAATGCCGAAGTGCGCGTGATGACCGCGATTCCCGTTACGTCGGTGGCGGAGCCTTATATACGTTTGAGAGCGATTCACCATCTGGAAAAAGGTTACATCGTCATCTTCGCGGGCGGCAACGGCCAGCCTTTCGTTACGACGGACTATCCCTCGGTCCAGAGGGCCATCGAAGTTAACTGCGATGCCATTCTGGTGGCGAAGCAGGGGGTGGACGGCGTTTACGACAAGGACCCGAACGTATACGGGGATGCCCGCATGTACGAATCGCTGCATTACAACGATGTGCTTCAGAATGATTTGCGGGTAATGGACCAGTCCGCTTTTATCCTCGCAAGGGATTATGGGATGCCCATTCACGTGTTTAACTTCGATAAGCCGGGTTCCATGAAAAAGATCGTGAGCGGCATTCACTCGGGCACCACGATCCATGAAGCCGCGAAGCTGACTTTCAGCGTATAGCAGACGCGTCGCCGGAACACGTCAGCAGTGGCACGCCGGACTTGTATGAACGGCACAGGTCCGGGCCCCGGTCTCCTGTCCCTGAATGAAACAGCACCCCGCGAGGAAAGGAAAGCCGGCACACGCTCTAGGCACATCCATTCCCAAGGGGATTTGACTTTTTCTACCCGCAGACGTATATTAATTTTAGATGTTTTAATTTTGCACAATCTAATAGATGGAGCAGTCGAATGAACCCGGGAGGTTATGAAGATGGGTGTGTATGAGTTTACGGCTCAACGGATTAACGGAGAAGAACAATCGCTTGAAGACTATAAGGGAAAAGTGCTGCTCATCGTCAACACGGCGAGCAAGTGCGGCTTTACCCCGCAGTATCAAGGACTGCAGGAGCTGTATGACGCCTACAAGGACCAAGGTCTTGTCGTACTCGGTTTTCCCAGCAACCAGTTTATGGAGCAGGAACCGGGGACCGATGAGGAGATCGAGCAGTTCTGCCAGGTCAATTACGGCGTTACGTTTCCGATGTACTCTAAAATCGATGTCAAAGGAAGCGGCGCGCATCCGCTGTTCCACTATTTAACCCGCCATACGGCAGGGATTTTGTCCAAAGAGGTCAAATGGAATTTCTCCAAGTTTCTCGTTAACCGTTCGGGCGACGTGGTCAGCCGGTATGCGCCGACGACCGCACCGTCCAAAATTTCAGGAGATATCGAGAAGCTGCTGGCGGAATAAGCAGAATAAGGATTGAGGCCCTATGAATTCACCATCTAAGCCTAGGCTTGAGAATCAGCTTTGCTTTGCGCTATATGCCTGTTCGCGTGAAATTACGCGGATGTACCATCCCATGCTCGAAGAGCTGGGCTTGACGTACCCTCAGTATCTGGTGATGCTTGTGCTGTGGGAAAAAGACGAATCGACCGTAAAAGAGCTCGGCGAACGGCTCTTCCTCGATTCCGGCACCCTGACTCCGATGCTCAAAAGAATGGAAGCTTCCGGCCTCCTGAAGCGTACCCGCTCCAGCCGCGACGAGCGGAGTGTCGTCATCACGCTGACGGACAAAGGACACGCGCTGGAGCAGCCCAGCACGTGCATACCGGCACAGCTTATGACCCGCGCGGGCGGAACGGAAGAACAGGCCGGCGAGCTGCTGGAGCAGGTGAAACAGCTGCTGGCGGCGGTGAACCACGCTAACCGCAACAGCGGGGAGTAGGCGGATGACGCTGAACGCCGGCAGGAGTCCGCGGTCTTATCGATCCGTTCGCCAAACGGATTGACGGACGTAGGTTCTGGAGGCAGCCGTAAACCCGAATCCACCTATGAAAAACGCAAGGTTCTCGAGAAGAGAACCTTGCGTTTTTTTGGATTTTACGGCTTTTTAATTTCCTTAGAACTGCCTCTGCCTCTTGCCGGGGAGGAGGGAGCCTTTTCGTTCCGGCAAACGCTCCTAAGGGACCTGCTGTCAGTTGGAAAAAGTCACATACAGGTAAGCGTTGTACGTCTGCTGGCTGGTGCGTTTCTCCGGATTGCGGCTCTGGGTTCTGACCGTAACGGAAGACATGCCCTGCACATTGATCTTGGCCGGCAGTTCCTCTTGCTTAAGGAAAGCGGTGCCTGTCCCGAGCTGCACATAAAGATCGACTTTATCCTGAGAGATCAGGTTAACATTCAGGTACTTCGAGCCATTCGGGGCAAAAGTCTGATTGATCTCGCCCTGGCTCTTCAAGTCCTGCACGGCCGCCGCTCCGGGCGGTGCCGTTACGCCGCCGGTTTGTCCGCCGTTGTCTTTGCCCGGCTTGCCCGTGCCCGTTCCGGTTCCCGTCGAGGGAATCTCGTCGTGGAACGTCACTTTAAGCGTAGCCGGGTAGGCGGCTAGCGGTGACCGTTTCTCCGGATTGCGGCTCTGGGACTTGATCCCGATCTGGCTGACGCGGTCTACCTGGACGTACCGGGGCAGCTCTTCCTGACGAAGGAACGCAATGTCTCCGTTCATATACAGGTACAGATCGGCAGCGTCTTTGGATGTCAGCTCGAGCCGCATATATTTTTTCCCGTTCGGGTAAACGATCGTGTTGAACTCGCCGTCCCGCTGGAGATCGCGGTCGAACGATCCCGGACCTTCCGCCGCTTCGCCGGGCTTAGGGGCCGGCATCGGAACCGGACGGAGAATACCGGTCGGGTTGATGCTGGAATAATTGCCGAGCACTCCCCGCGTCTTCAGATGGTCGAGAATCCGGTGAAGCACCGTCACCGCCTCGGCTCGCGTCAGTTTGGCCGAAGGATAGAACTTTCCGGCCGCGTCGGCCGTCAGGATGCCCGTTTTGTTCATCTCAATCAGCGCTCCGGCGGCGAGTGCGCTGTAGTCGTCGTAATTGGCGCCGCACGTCCCGTCCGCTTCCTTCAGGAAAAGAATCGGGTAAATCCCGCCCGGAGGGAGCTCCGAATTGTAGCGGTTGTCCTTACTCCGGAAAGATTCCAGCTCGTTCTCGGTATTAAACAGCCGGGTCGTAATATCCTTAAACCGGTTCATGTCGCCGCATACGTTGGTGGATTCCGGTCCCCCGTCTATCCCGTAAAGTCCGTACAGCATCATGGCCAAATCCCAGCGCGTAAACGCATATTCGGGATTGAACAGAGATTTGCCGTTGCGTGCGGTTACGGTCATATCTCCTACCGCGACGAACGTATCGCTGATTTCCCGGTAAGCCCAGTGGGAAGAAGGGACATCGACGTACGACGGCCGGCTGTAATTCAATGCGTCCGATCTGAGGCTCGGCCGGTATTTGTCGAACAGCCGGTAGACCATAACCGCCCATTCCTCTTTGTTTACGTAACGTCCCGGCTTGAAGGTTCCGTCCGGATAGCCCTGCAGAATCCCGCTTTGGGCCATGAACGTGATGGACTGAACGGCCCAGCTGTATTTGGCACTGTCCACGTCCGGGAACGGAGTGGAGGTCAAGCCCGCGCGCGCAGGCCCTGCCGGAAACAGCGGCAGAATGAGTAGAATAGCCAGAATGATTTTCAAAGATAAAAGTTTCGTTTTCATATCGGGTTCCTCTTCATATCGAGTGATGGGTGCGTACAAATACGTGTAAGCGTCGGACACGGCGGTCCGTTTCACTTATCGTTTATATCGGCTGAAGCACCCGCAATTATTAGAAAAGGGCGAGGCTGGCTGGACTCAATCTCCGTCGATGAGGGGCGGAGCCCGGACCGGACGCCAAAAACCGCAGCAGAGGGACGCAGCCGGGACCGGGCGCTAAAGCCGCAGCAGAGGGGCGGACGTCGGATTAAACGCCAAAAAACCGCTTCGGCTCTGTGGAGCGAAGCGGTTTCTAAACCGATCACGCTTGGGGTTCACGGAACTCCCGGATCGGGTTGAATTTATTCCAATCAGTTGGACGCCTTCAGGCTGAATTCATGCTTTTCCTGATCCGGAGTGCTGTGGGCTGCCTGAGCTTTGGAACGGGATTTGCCGATGGAAAAAACCAGGTTCAGCACAATCGCCGTGAAGCTTCCGGCTACGATGCCGTTACCGGTCAGAATCTGCACGCTCTCGGGAAGGTGGCTGAACAGCGTCGGGGCTACCGTTACGCCGAGACCCATGCCTACGGAGCAGGCGACGATCAGCAGATTTTCATGCTGGTTCAGGTCTACCGAGCTAAGCAGTTTGATACCGGAGGACACGACCATGCCGAACATGGCAATCGTTGCCCCGCCGAGTACGGCGGTCGGGATAAGCATGGTGAGCGCCGCGATTTTAGGCACGGAGCCGAGCAGGATCAGAATCACGCCCGCGGCAGCGATCACGCTTCTCTTTTTGACTTTCGTCAGCTGGACAAGCCCGACGTTTTGCGAGTAAGTCGTGTAAGGGAAGGAGTTGAACAGGCCGCCAATAATGCTTGCGAGCCCTTCCGCGCGGTAGCCTCTTGCGAGGTCCCGGTCCGTCAGGTCTTTGTCGCAAATTTTGCTGAGCGCCATGAACACGCCGGTCGATTCCATGACGGAAACGATGGCCACGAGCGTCATGGTCAGAATGGACGTGAGATGGAAGGTCGGGACGCCGAAATAAAACGGCTGGACCATGTGGAACCATGAAGCGTCAAGCACGCCCTGGAAGCTGACTTTGCCCATGAAGGCGGCGGCAATCGTGCCGAAGATCAGGCCGAGCAGAATGGAAACGGCCCGGATGAAGCCGCCGAAGAAGCGGTTCATGATCAGGATGAAGAGCAGAACTCCGAAAGACAGGGCCAGATTTTGCAGGCTGCCGAAATCGGCTCTGTTCTGACCGCCGCCCATGTCTTGAATGGCGACGGGAATGAGCGTCAGGCCGATGATCGTGACGACGGACCCGGTGACGACCGGCGGGAAGAAGCGGGCGAGCTTGCCGAGCAGGCCGCCGAACACGAAGATGATCAGGCCCGACGCGATGATGGAGCCGTAGATCGCCGTCATGCCGTGCTGGCCGCCTATGGCGATCATCGGAGCGACGGCCTGGAACGCGCAGCCGAGCATCACGGGCAGCTTAATGCCGAAGAGGCGGTTGCCCCACACCTGGAGGAGAGTCGCGATCCCGCAGGTGAGCAGGTCGATCGAGATCAGGTAGGAGAGCTGCTCGGGCGGGAGATGAAGCTGGCCTGCCACGATGATCGGTACGATCACGGCGCCCGCATACATGGCGAGAACATGCTGGAGTCCCAGAGAGCCGGTCTTAAACCAGTTGAACATGAGTATCCTCCTCGGAGACGCTGCTGTTCAGAAAGGTTACTTTCCCGTTATCCAGCGAAGCTACACGAGCAAGCGACTCGACGCGGTAGCCGGCGGCCTTGAGCTTGTCCGCGCCCGGCTGGAACGACTTTTCGATCACGATGCCGATACCCGCTACTTCGGCGCCGGCCGCTTTGACGATATTGGCCAGACCGAGAGCGGCTTCGCCGTTGGCGAGGAAGTCGTCGATAATGAGAACGCGGTCATCGGCGGATAGGAACTTTTTGGAGACAGTGACTTCGTTCGTTTGCTGTTTGGTGAAGGAATAGACGCGCTCCACATACAGGTTGTCGGTCAGCGTGAGCGATTTCTGCTTGCGGGCGAACACGACGGGCACCTTCATTTCGAGCGCCGCCATCACGGACGGGGCAATGCCGGAGGATTCCAGCGTCAGAACCTTGGTTACGCCTTCGCCGGCGAAGAGACGGCTGAATTCTTTGCCGATTTCAAACATCAGAACCGGGTCGATCTGGTGATTCAGGAAAGCGTCCACTTTCAGAACTTGTCCGGACAGAACCGTTCCTTCATCTTCGATTTTTCTTTTTAAAAGCTCCATGCTGGCATCCCCCATAAATGAAATAATGAGTTGAAACGAAAAACGCAAAAAAACCCGAATCTGCACCGTACCCCACAGGGCCGTGTTCATCGAGTGAAAAGCAAATAACCGCAAATGCCGCGGAAGCGGGTAGTCTCCCAGAGAGGGCGCAAGGGCCTTCCTGCGGATAAAAACCGTCCGTGGATCCGGAATTTGTCATCACCCGTAGTCCGGTCATTTACGGTGACCGGGTAGAGACTGGCAGGCCTATTCCTGCCTTTATACGAGCTGGCTGATTTTCGGTTGGCTTGTTGAATGATGGCTTCATTATACTCCAGAGAGCGGAGGGTTGAAAAGAAGAAAATGTCGAAAAGCCGAACTTTTTGATGGAAACGGGATTTCTTTGTTCGTTTATATGCCAGTTCATGGCAGACGAGGAGGGAATTGACCCTTGTAATGTCCAGGGAAAAGGGAAGAGTGGTTCAGCGGCGGCAGAGGCCTGTGCTATAATGGCCCAAAAGCGGAGGAGGCGTTAACGATATGGGAGAAGATTTGCGTTATCCGATCGGAACTTATACTTATGAGGGAGAGATTTCCCCGGAACAAATTCAGGACTGGCTCGAAGAACTTGCGGCCGCCCCCTCTCAGCTGCGCAGGGCCGTTTCCGGATTGACCGAGGAGCAGCTCGATGCGCCGTACCGCCCCGGCGGCTGGACCGTTCGCCAGGTTATCCACCATGTGGCGGACAGCCATATGAACAGCTATGTCCGCTTCAAGCTGGGCGCGACGGAGAATGAGCCTGTCATTAAGCCCTATGAAGAGCAGCTGTGGGCGGAACTCGAAGACGGGAAGACGGCTCCGCCGGAGATTTCGCTGGTGCTGCTGGACGCGCTGCACGACCGCTGGGTGCGGTGGCTCCGGACTCTGGATGAAGCGGGCTGGGCCCGGACGTTCCTGCATCCGGCGAACGGGCCGACTACACTGGCGCGCGGTCTCGGTTTGTATGTCTGGCACGGCAAGCATCACACCGCTCATATCACCTCGCTCAGAGAGCGGATGAACTGGCACTGACGGCTCGGCAGGTAAGCACAGGCCGGCTCCCTTTTAATAGGAAATAATTGCAGACCCCTGCACATTCAAGAAAACGACACATTCTTCAAATAAAGTGTATAAACCCGGGCGCAGCCTGCATAAACAAGCCCCGGAAGCGGCGGGAAAATCCCTGCCGCTTCCGGGGCTTGTTTGATTTTTAAGCCGGTACGTACTAAAATGTTCCAATTGGGATGCTGTCCGAAAGCTTGTCCTATAAGTATTTGAGAGCGGATTGCCTTCAAATAGATTACATATGATTCCAATCGCGGGACTGCGAGTTCAGAGACGGTCCGGTCGGGACTTTAATCCCTGCTTCTGATTACGAGGAGAAGCCCCGAGCGGATGGAGATCGACCCCTGCCCCGCTTGAAGCACATTGCTGATTCCGAGCGACTGTCCGATCTGGAGAGTCGCATTTTCCAGCGGATACTGAAAGCCGGTCAGCGTAATGCCGGTTACTTCCGTCGTTAAGGGGAGAAGAGAAACCTGTGCGTAAGGCCCGGCTGTAATCGCGATGCGGTCCCGTACCAGCTCGATATCGTTGTGATCATCGATGATGCGGGAGCGGATTCCGGCCTCCGCCCCTTTGCGGAGCAGGTGGATATTCGCCAGGGTATGATCGAGACGGGTGCCCAGCGCGCCGAGAAGAATGATTTCCGACGGATTGCGGTCAAGCGCCCAGGTATAAGCCAGCTCCGTATCCGTCCAGTTTTTGTCCACGGGGTCGCAGGCCACTAATTCCTCGCTGCCGCGGCGGATTTCGGCGAGTTCCTCCGGTGTGACGGAATCGAAATCCCCGAGCGACAGCCGGGGGCGGTAACCGCTGCGGACCAGATGGAGAGCGCCGCGGTCGGCTCCGACGAGAAGATCCGTCCCGGGATTCAGCGTATTCAGATGCTCGTCCGCCCAAGGGCCGAAAGCTCCCCCGGTGACAATGAAAATCCGCTGCTGCGTAAGCGTCATAACGGCACAACGGCTCCTTCCGTTCTTTGAAATGGAAGTTTTATTATACCACAGCGGCCGATAACCGGGAACGAACGTGAAGCATGTGAAGCACGTGATGGAAACAACGGCGCGGCGGCAAAATTCCGCAGAGACGTGTACACTGGCGCGTGCGTACCGGCAGAGCATGGCGGAAGGGGACGGCCTGCGGCAGCCTACAGCCCTAGGTTCAAACGGAGCGGCAGCCGAATCTTTCGGTCCAGCTTAATTCTGTAGGGCAACACAATACGGACGCGGCAGCTTGCGACCTATTTTGCTTGGGCCCGTATTGGGTAGAGGCGTACAAAAAAACGGGCCCGGAGGCCCGCTGTTCGGCAATTACCGGTCGCCGGTTTTGACATGTTGGCGCGGCGGCGTATTTTCTTTCTGCTGGTGATCGATTTCCGCTTCGTTCAGGGAGAAGCCTTTCATCTCCCAGGTCGTTTCGCCCAGTACAAGATCGGCGGGGAACTTGTCGCCCCGTTTCAACGTGACTTCCCGGCCGGCTTCATCCGCATAAATGCCGTCCGTTTCAACCGTTTCGTGGCTCATAGGGTCCATGGTTTTGTCTTTGGACATGACTCACACTCCTTTCTCTTCATATAATATGGTCCTTATTTCGACAAAAAAATTCGGGAGAACGCTAATCTTTTTCGCATAATATGTCGATAATTGTTGAAAATCATAAAAATTTGATAGAGGGACAGGAAACCGTCCTTCCGAATCGAAAAGTAGGTAAAGAACCACATCTACTTACAGAAAAACCAAGAATTGTTGAAAATTCGGCAATTGAGGTTGGCAAGAGGGTAGAACATGACTAAGTTCATTCAAGCTATTGCATTAGGGCTCGTATTTACGGCTCTTTTCTTATTCATCGGGGTGAAAGACGTCCGGGCCGAAACTTCTCCGCCTATGCGCGTGAATGCCCCGCCCGTCCTGTTGGACAACTGGGAGTACTGCTGGGCGGAGGAAGAGGGGGCCGGACGAACGGAAGGGCCGCCGCACAGCAGCGGAGATTGGAAAACGGCCGGTCGACTGCTGAATCCGCAGGACCGGATGGGCCGAAGCCATTTGTGGCTGCGGGTTCCGCTCCCTTCTCATACAGCGACTGATCCGAGCCTGCTTATCCGCGCCTTCGACAACGTCGAAGTGTATACGGAACAAGGGCTCGCCTACCGTTTCGGGGATTGGCAGGAAGGGCGGAAATACCGCTATTACGGAACGCCCAGAAGAATTGTTCCGCTGCCGGAAAATTCGCAAGGGATGCTGTATGTTCATCTCCAGTCGGAGTCGCGGAATATCGGGATAGAGGACGGGGCCATGTACGGCTCCGAAAGCGGTTTTATCAAGCGGATGGTCCGGCAGGAATTTTTCCGGGCCGTGCTGGGGGTTAGCTATATACTGGCGGGAATCGTGGCTTTTTGTGTTTCTCTCGGTTTGCGGAGCCACAAAGTTTTTCTCGATTTCAGCTTATTTTCCTTCTGTTTCGGCATTTACAGCATCTGCCGTTCGTCGGTCGTCTATCTCGTTTTCGACCACCCGGCCATACTGACTTATGCGGAGCTGATCGCCCTGTTCGGAGGCGTAATCGGCATCCTGATGTTTGTGGAGCATTTGCTCGGCTCCGGCAGGGGCGCATACATAAGAAGAGCCTGGCAGCTGCATCTCGCATACAGCGCGGGGGTCCTGCTTTTGCATGCATGCCGCGTCGTCTCCGTCGTGGAAATCGTCGATTGGTACCAGCTGCTGCTGGTTCTAAGCATGCCGCTTGTGATCGTCCGGGCGGCGGTCTGCGCAATGAAGGGAAACCGGGGGGCTAAGCTGCTTCTGGTCGGAATCGGGGTCATCTGCCTGACCGGCCTGATCGATATTTTCCAGAACCGGCTGAACATCATGATCCGGTTCTCGCCCATGACGTATCTGGGCGTCTCCGTCTTTATCCTGCTGTTGATCGTGCTGCTCTTCCGCCAGTTTGCGGACATCATGCTCCAGCTCAAACGCTCGGAGAAACTTTCGCTCGTCGGTCAGATGGCCGCGGGAATGGCTCACGAACTCCGCAATCCGCTGACGATTATCTCCGGCTTTCTGCAGCTTTCGCGGAAACAGGCGCCGGATGCGCCTTATCTGGGCATGATGAGCTCCGAAGTCAACCGGATGAACGAGATCATCGACGATTTTCTGCTGCTGTCCAAGCCTGTAAACAGCCGTTTTGACCGGCACGAAGTGCTGCCTCTGCTCAGGGAAACGCTCCAGCTTTTCGATAACCAGCGCAAAGAGGCGGGGGTGAGCGCCATTCTTGAGGAAGAAGGCGCGATTCCGAAGATAGACTGCGATCCGAACCAGCTTAAGCAGGTCTTCATTAATATGGTGAAAAATGCGATCGAAGCGATGCCGGAGGGCGGGCTGCTGCACATTACGGTGTCCGCGCTGCCCAAGAACAAGGTGGGTATCCGTTTCGCCGATCAGGGAAAAGGAATCGAGCCCGGCCACCTTACGAGGATCGGCGAACCGTTCTTTACGACGAAAGAGAACGGGACGGGATTGGGCCTCATGGTCAGTAATAAAATCATCGAGAACCATGCGGGCATCCTGCGGGTTTCCAGCCGTTTGGGTCTCGGGACGACCATTGATATCATACTGCCTGTCCATATCAAAACGGCGTAACCGTTCGGTTACGCCGTTTTTTCGTGCCGCGGTGCTAGGCCGTACCGCTTTGGCGTACAGCCGAGAGCACCTTTCCGTCGTGCCGTGCCCTCCGTTAACATACCGGCGTCCGATCAGACGGGACTTCCGTTGAATTTGTAACCGACTCCGCGCACGGTAATGATATACCGGGGGTCCGACGGGTTCGGTTCGATTTTTTTGCGGAGGTTGCTGATGTGAACGATGAGAGTCCGGGGATCGCCGAAGCTCTCCAGGCTCCATACCTGTTCGAAAAGCTGCTCGATCCGGTAGACGCGGTTCGGATTTTGCGCCAGCAGGCTGAGCAGATCGAATTCTTTGGCGGACAGGGCGATAGGCCGCTCCTGAACTTTCACGATATGACTGTGCAGATCAATCTCCAGATCGGGAAATTTCAGCACGTGCTGCTCCGCGGGATTGCGGGATGAAGAGCATCTCCGAAGCAGCGCTTTCACGCGTGCGACAAGCTGTGCGGGGCTGAACGGCTTCGTGACGTAGTCGTCTCCTCCTATGCTCAGACCGAGAATGATGTCGATGTCTTCGCTCTTCGCCGACAGGAAAATAACCGGGATGTCGCTTGTTTTCCGCAGTTGGCGGCACAGTTCTATACCGTCCATGCCGGGAAGCAGAATGTCCAAAAGAATAAGGTCGGGACGTTGTTCCGTGACCAGTTGAAGCACATGATCCCCGTGATCGGCGGTAATGACTTCGAAGCCTTCGCGCCGTAAATACAGGGAAACGATCTCCAAAATATGGTGATCATCGTCGACAACAAGAATTTTACTTGCCTGCATGAAGAAACCTCCTAGCTGCTGCCCGTGCTTAAAAAAGGAAAAAAACTCCAAGTGTGACTTGACAAGCCGTTACTTTTTTCCTAACAAAAAAGGTTTATACCCTACATTCTATCCTTTTTTTGCCTGAAATGAAAGAAAAAATCCTTGGTTTCGCAAATGAGTAGGTAGTATATATAGGCACTAAGTCCTATTTTCTAAAATCTTTATTCATAATGACATAGAACGGCATACTTATCAACAGGCTTATGAACATACAGACGCGGACGGGCTTCATCATGTATAGTAAAGAGGCAACGATTTGATGACTCCTGCTGCAACGGAAAGGAACGGATTCCCAAGTGAGAGAATCGCAATCACCGCAAATACCCAAAGAGCCGCTTATATCGGCTATTGTCCCTACATATAACCGTCCTTACGTATTGGGCGAGCTGCTGGAGACGCTGGCGGCACAGAACTATCCGAACCTGGAAGTACTGGTTGTGAACGATGCCGGCGTGTCCGTGGATTTTGTGAAGGAAGCTTACCCGGAGTTGGCTGTTACGGTCATTAACCAGCCGGTTAATTTAAAGCATGTGCATGCCCGCAATGAAGCGCTCCGGATTGCCCGGGGCGAGCTGATTCTGCTTTGCGACGACGACGATCTCCTGACCCCGGGGCATATCAGACGCATGCTTGCCGCTCTAGAAGAGACCGGAGCGGACTTTGCCTATTCCGATGTGGAGCTGTTTGATTACCGGGTGGAAGGCCGCACGCGTATTCCGGTCAGCCGCCGGTTGTTCGCTTACGAGTTCGATCTCGCGGAGATGAGGAAATTTTCGACGTATGTGCCGTCGGGCACCCTGTACCGGAGGGCCATCCACGACACCCTGGGCGAGTACGACCCCGATGTGCATCATTATTGGGACTGGGACTTTTTCCTCCGAGCCGCCGCTTCTTATAAAATCGTCAGAGTTCCCGTCGCGAGCGTACTCTACGCTTTTTCGCTGAAAGGGGATAACGTTTCGGGAAATCGGCAGGAAGGGAACCCATACCTCGGCAGGCTGTGTGCCAAGCACGGTCTGGGTGAACTGCCTTCGGAAAACTTTTTCACCCTGCTGGACAAACCGCACATGCGTCAAAGAGAAGCCCCATCCACGATTATATGGGACGGAGAGCCGGTGATCTCGCGTCTATCGGAACAAACCGAGTCTGTTTAACTGGAAGCATCCGTGTTATCCCCGTACGGTACGGACTAGGGATGGACGGCACAGAAGCTTACTCAACCAGGCGCAACCTCTTAGAACAGAAGCCTTCTGCAGCCGCTGCTGCCCGGAAGGCTTTTTGTTGTCCGGCCTTGCCGGATGTCCGAAGAGACGGTAGGGGAATTGGGCTGCCTGGGCTACCTGGACCTAAGACCAGGTATAAAAACCGTCGTGAGTCGGTTCTGATTCCCCCTCCCGACCGAGTAGAATAGTGACAAGAACAAGGTTAACGGAAAGGGTTGCGGACCATGAAAAAGAACGGACATAAAGTATTGATTCTCTCGGGAAGCTATGGAGACGGGCATAAACAGGCGGCGGAAGCGATCCGCCGCGAGATCGCTCAGAGGTATCCGGGAGCGGAGACGGTCCTGCTCGATTTTATGGAGTGGACGCATCCCTTCATGAACTCCATCGGGCGGTACATGTTTTTGAAAGGACTCCAGACGTTCCCGTCGGCATACGGATATGTATACAATAAAACGAGAGAAGCCAACTTTTTCTCGTACATTTTGAAACAGTTCAACCGGTTCGGCTTAGGCCGCATGATGAAGCTGCTCCGTGAAGTGGAGCCGACGGTGGTCGTGTCCACCTTCCCTCCGGCTGCGGGAGCGATGTCCGCCGTACGGGCTTACGGGCTGTACGATGTGCCTACGGCCACGGTCATTACGGACCATACGGACCACAGTTACTGGGTTTACCCGGAGACCGACAAGTACCTGGTCGGTTCCGACACCGTCCGGGACGGCCTGATCCAGGCGGGTGTGCCCGCGGGGCGCATCGAAGTAACGGGCATTCCGATCCGGCCGGAGTTCCAGGGCACCTACGAGAGCGCCCAGACACGCCGCCTGCTCGGACTCGACCCCGAGCTGCCGACGATCCTGTTCATGGGAGGAGGCTGCGGGATGATGGGCGGCGAGCTGGCGAACAGGCTCGAAGCCTTCGAGGCGCTGCCGGTCCGGACGCAGTTGGTCGTCGTGTGCGGGAACAACGAGAAGCTCCGCGCGCAGATTACGGAGCTGGCGGCTCATTCCCGCCATCGGATTCTCGCTACCGGTTACGTGAACAACGTACACGAATGGATGGCCGCGGCGGATATACTCGTTACGAAGCCGGGGGGCCTTACCATCTCGGAAGCGATGGCCATGAAGCTGCCGATCGTGATCTACAAGTCCCTTCCGGGACAAGAAGAGGACAATGCCCGTTTCCTTCTGCAGGCGGGAATCGCCGTAAAAGCGAAGAACATGAACGATTTGATCGGACAGTTGGGTATTCTGCTGAGAAGTCCGTCGCTGCTGTATACCATGCGGGAGAACCTGGGCAGAACGCGCCGGTCCAACGCATCGGCCGAAGCGGTGCGAATCGTGTTGGAAACCCGCAGCGAACGGCGCTATGCGGCGGCTTTACAAGAAATTTGGTAAAAGCGACAATAATGTTTATGCAAACTTCGTATAATAACCCTATTCCATAACAGGAAGCGTGGTTATGCCCATGAACCCCGATGCGAAAATACTTATCCTCTATGCCAGTTACGGAGACGGCCATCTGCAAGTATCCCGGGCCCTGCGGCAGAGCTTTGAAACTCAAGGCGTCAGCAACGTAGAGCTTGTGGACTTGTTCGCTCAGGCGCATCCCTGGTTCAATTCCTTCACCCGCTTCGTGTATCTGAAAACATCTTCCATCGGCCTGTACGGCCTCAGCTACTACCTGACGCAAGATATGCGGGCGGACGCCCTGCTTTCCAGATGGCTTCACTCCCTGGGAGACCGCAAGCTCCGCCAAATGATCCGCGAGCATCAGCCGGCGGCGGTGGTGAACACTTTCCCCCTCAAGGGGATGCCGGATACGGGACCGCACTGCGGGGAGACGATTCCGACTTTCTCGATCGTGACGGACTACGATCTTCATTCCCGATGGATTCACCCGGATGTACAGCATTATTTCGTTCCTTCGGAGGAACTGAAAACGCTGCTGGTCGCGAAGGGCGTACCGGCGGATAACATCAAAGTCAGCGGCATCCCTCTGCGGCCTTCCTTTCAGACCGCAGGAGACGGGAACGCCGCGTTAACAAGCGGAGAGGCCGAACAGGCGGCTCCCTTTGTGCTTATGATGGCCGGTGCGTACGGCGTGCTGAGGGGTCTGCGCGGGCTCTGCGCCAAACTCCTCCGGGACGTTCCGGACGTGAGAATCGTTCTCGTATGCGGCCGCAATGAGCGCCTGAAGCGGTATTTTGAAACGGCTTTCGCCGGACAGGAGCGCGTGTGCGTGCACGGTTTTGTGGAGGACATCCACCGGCTGATGGCGGCTTCCGCCTGCATGATTACGAAAGCGGGCGGAGTTACTTTGTCCGAGGCGCTTGCGCTGGATGTTCCCGTTATCGTTTACCGCCCGTTTTTGGGCCAGGAGAAAGAAAACGCCGATTATTTCGTGAAAAAGGGCGCGGCGCTGGCCGCTTTTAACCCGGATGAGCTTGTCCGGCAGGTCGGACGGGTTATGCGCGGAGAATGGCCGCCGGAGTCGGCCCGCACGTCCGCCCGCAATCTGCACAAAAAAAATGCGGGCCAGACGATTGTCTCGCATATTCTAGAAGAGATCGGGCATCATCCTGCCCGCAGCAGCGAACAAGCGAGGTGAGAACGATGGATGAGAACAAACAGCGCCGGCTTTCCGCCCGATTAATCGGGTACGCATTCATTCTATTTGTCGTGGAATTCGTCCGGGGCGCTTACCTGCTGTCTTATTTGCCCGTATATGCGGCGAATGTTCTTCATTATCCCGTGACGGTTGTCGGACTGGCGATTTCCATTCACTATGTAGTCGATATGATTGTAAAAGGGCTGGCTGGGCTTCTTCTCGACCGGTTTCCCGCCCGGGTTATCGTCGGCGGAGGGATGTTCTTCTCTCTGATCGGGCTTATTCTGCTGCAGGGACCGCACAACGTGTTTATTTTTCTCCTGTCGGCGGCTTTGTTCGGGGTCGGAATTTCCCCGATCTGGCTCGTTTGTCTGAGCCGTATAACGGCCGAACAGCGCGCTTTTCAAATGGGGGTCCTGTATACCGTCTGGCTCACCGGACTCGGTGCCGGCCCCGTCGTTATCAATTTTGTGCTGGATTACAGTCTGTCGGTCACGTATTTTATCCTGCTCGGACTGTGGGGGCTGGGCTGTCTGCTTTCTATGGGAATGGGGGGCAGGGCGGAAGGAACGCGGAGGAAAACCGTCACGTGGAAAGTTCAGGCGGGCGTACTCAAAAAACAGCTCGGTGCAGCGAAACCGCTCCTGCCTCCGATGATGCTGCAGACTCTTGCGGCGGGTCTGCTTGTCCCTGTTCTTCCGGGGTTCGCCTCCGGAGTCATGGGCCTGCAGTATGCGCAATATTCCATGGTTCTGCTGGCCGGCGGGCTGTGCACGGTCATTTGTTTAATGCCGATGGGAAAACTCTCCGACCGCTTCGGGCTCCGCGGATTTCTGATCCTCGGGTTTGCGTTTCTGGCGGCGGCCTTGTATGTCATGACGTTTATAAAAGAACTGGAGTTTGCGCTGCTGACGGCTGCGCTGCTTGGCATTTCCTACGCCTGCGTGCTGCCGGCCTGGAATGCGCTGATGGCTCTCTACGTTCCCAAAGGGCACCAGGAGATGGGCTGGGGGACGCTTTCCAGTGTCGAAGGACTTGGCGCTTTTATAGGGCCGGTTCTCGGGGGCTGGCTGGCCGACCGGTACAGCGAGGTTTTCGTGATTTCGGCAAGCGCGGTCCTGCTGGGAGCCATCGCTCTGTGGTACATACTAGTACCGCTTCAGCCTTCAGTTAAGACAGACGGCAAAGCCGCCGTAAAGGGGGTGACCTACCGTGGTTGAAGGAATGATCTGGATGGTCTTTATTTTTTACCTTGTCTACACACTTGTGCCTACCTTCCTGATCCGGCGCCTCGGATACGGCGTGTTTAAAAGCAGAACCGAGAGCCCGTGCGCCGCATTGACTTTTGACGACGGCCCCGATCCGCAGTATACGCCGCAGCTGCTGGATCTGCTTGCCCGGAAAGGCACGAGAGCCACTTTTTTCGTGCTGGGCGCCAAGGCGGAGCATTACCCGGATCTGATCCGGCGTATGCACGAGGAAGGGCATCTGGTCGGGCTGCATAACTATATGCACCATTCCAATGCTCTCATGACACCCTGGAAGGTGCGCCGCACCTTGGAACATTCGGCAGACGTGATCGAACGCATTACCGGGATACGGCCGGTTCATTACCGTCCCCCGTGGGGCGTTTTCAACGTGTTCGACTTTTTGCTGATCCGCAAATTCCGTATCGTCTTGTGGTCCATGGCCGCTTTTGACTGGCGCAGCAGAGGGGGGACCGACAAGATCAAACGGAAGCTGATCGGCAAAGTGAAAGACGGCGCCGTCATTCTCCTGCACGACAGCGGCGACACACTGGGCGCGAACCCCGACGCGCCGGGTTATATGATCGAGGCACTCGCGGATGTGCTGGAGGATGCCCGCCGGCGGGGCATCTGTTTTGCGCGTATTGACGAGCATCTCCCGGGCCGGAAGCTTCCGGAACGGCTCGTCCGCCGCGGCGCGGAGAAGCGGACCGCTCTGCCGGCAGCGTCCTCGCCGGGCGCTCAGGCATCGCAGGCTGCAGGCGATGCAGCGACGAGCGCGCAGGCGGCCGGAGAGGCGGCTGCCGCGCATGGCTCAGCCGCAGGCGAAGCGGCTGCGACCGTGCAGGACCCGCAGGCTGCCGATGAGGCGGCGGCCATGCACAGCTCGCGGGCCGAGAGCGCGCAGCTCCCACAGCCCGTGATGGAAGCGGCGCCCACCCTTGAAGCGCCGCAAAGCCAGCCGCCTCCGCCGCCGGAGAAGCACCGGGGCCTGGCCCTGCGCGCTTGGATGCTGTGGGAGCGGCTGTTCCACCGGCTGTACCGGGTACAGCCCGGAGATCCCGAGCACCGCTTCCTCCACTACCGCATCCGGACGTACCACGGGCAGGAGCTGATTCTCGAGGACGGGGAGATCATTCGCCCGGGCGACAAAGTGGCGGAGCTTCATCTCGACAACGAATGGCTGCGCCGGGCCGGATCGCAAAGCTCCTCCATGATGAAGCTGGCCGTGCAGATGATCCGGGCCATGGGTCATTCCATGCCCAGACTGGCGCACCGCCTGCTGACGGACCCGGCCCTTGCCGATCTTAAGGGCGTGTATGGCATCTCCATGATCCACCGCGGCACCAGGCAGTTCGGATTTACCGTCCTGCCGCTGCATAACCGCCTGTGGCGCTGGTCCTCGACGCTGTACCTGCGTGTTCTGCTCGGGATGCTTCACCCCGGAGGATTCGGACGCCTGCAGGAGAACACGGCCCGGCTGAATCCGCGCATTATCGCGATGTCGGTCAGCCAGATGAAGAAACGTTATGCTCCCGGATTGAACGCGGCAGAGCCTTCCTCCGGCGCCTATTACCCGGAGGAAGCTTACGGTGCGGTTCTTCAAGAACTTCCGGAAGGAGTGGCGGGAAAAGGCGGGTAATTCCGGGAGTCCGGGGATTGCCTGCCTGCTTTTGTTCCGGCAACTTGATGCAAGCGCCTTTTTCTAGTAATCTGGAGGAATCAACAGGGTGCACGGAAGAGGTGCGGAAGTGAAGAACAGCAGCATAGAAGTGGTCAAGGTGCTGAATAACAATGTGATCATTGCAGCGCATCCCGTCTATCGAGAAGTTGTGGTGATCGGCAAAGGCATCGGGTTTAACCGGAAGGCCAAAGATCTCATTCCTTCGGAAGCGGTTGAGAAGCTGTTCATTTTGACCAATGAAAAAGAAAAAGAACAATACCAGCAGCTGATTCCCCAAATCGACGAGAAGCTGATCGAGGTCATGAACGAGGTGATTTTGTATATCTCGGAGCATGCCGGGGCGCCGCTGAACGAACATATTCATATTGCCCTGACGGACCATATCGCGTTTGCGATTAAACGGCTGGAGCAGGGCATCGTGCTGCAGAATCCGTTTCTGCTCGAAACCCGTGAGCTCTATCCCCAGGAATACGCTATAGCCGACTATGTCATCCGTACGATTAACGATAAAATGAACGTGCATCTGCCGCCGGCGGAGGTCGGTTTCGTAACGCTTCATATTCATGGCGCGATCACGAACCGGCCGGTATCGGAGGTCAATGAATACTCCCGCCTGATCGGCGAGCTCATTAGCCTGATCGAACGGCAAATGCATATTACGATCGACCGCAGGACCATCGCGTACTCCCGGCTTCTGCGTCATCTCCGTTTTGCCATCGAACGGGTGAAGCGCAAAGAATCGGTTCACGAGCCGGACAAGCTCGGCGAACTGCTTAAGCAGCAGTACCCGGAGATTTACACTATCGCCTGGACTTTGATGAAAGTCATGCAGCGCCGGCTGCGGCAGCCGGTTTACGAAGCGGAGGCCGTTTACCTGACCATGCATCTGATCCGCCTGATGCAGAAAGACGATTCCCTGGAGAAGGAAAAACCTGCAGGAGACAGTTGATTCCCGAAGCGCCTGCATTTTAAGGCCAAATTGTTTTCCCTAAAAGACCGGAGTTATTAAAACGGGTTGGCGCGGCTGCGTGCGGCCTGTTTTTTTTGCGGTCATTTTTATTTGAAAAACAGTCTTGACCGATCTGGGCTATAGTGATAATATTTGTCTAATCCTATAAGAATAGTATGAAATAAAAACCACAATTGAAACCTGCTGACTAGTCAACTAGAAGCGCCTGCGATCCGGATGCGAGATATCGTCCGTACGGCATGCGCTTTTTTTGTTTTTGTCCTAAAACGAAGGGGGATGCACGATGGGAAATCTGCTGCTCGAAGTCGGAAGGCTGAACAAGGCTTTTGAGACGAAGAAGGGGCTTGTCCATGCCTTGCACGATATCAATCTGGATATAAAAGAGGGCGAGTTTATAACGGTCATCGGCCCGAGCGGATGCGGAAAAAGCACATTGCTGAAAATCGTGGCGGGTCTGGATACCGATCACAACGGGAACGTCCGGCTTGGAGGCGAGGAAGTGACGGGGCCCGGCATTGATAAAGGGTTCATTTTTCAGGAACCGCGCCTGTTCCCGTGGCTGACGGTCGAGAAGAATATCGCGGCCGATCTTTCGCTCAAAGACCCGGAGGTACGCGCCAAGGTGGATAATCTGATCGAGCTGGTTAAGCTTCAGGGGTTCGAGAAGTCTTATCCGAGGGAGCTTTCGGGCGGGATGGCCCAGCGTGTTTCCATTGCCCGGGCCCTGCTCCGAAATCCGAAAATTTTGCTGCTGGATGAACCTTTCGGGGCGCTGGACGCTTTTACAAGAGCGCATATGCAGGAGGTGCTGCTCGATATCTGGCAGGCCAACCGGACGACTATGGTGTTCGTCACGCACGACATTGATGAAGCGATTTTCCTTGCGAACCGCGTTGTGATTCTCAAACCGCGCCCCGGGGCGATCCGGAATATCGTTCCGGTGGATCTGCCTTTTCCGAGGAAGAAAACGAGCACGTCGTTTCAGGAAATCCGCTACAAAATTTTAAACGAATTCGAGAAGCTGGATGAACTCGAGCTCGTTGAAAGCGCAGGAATCTGACGAAGGAGGTGCAGTATCGTGAGCAAGCCTTCAAATCTGCTGCAAGGTACAGGCTCGACTTTATTGGCTGCTTCTCCTGAATCTGTCCCGGCCGATCCTGCTCCCACCGGCTCTTCCAAACGGAGGCGGCGGCTGGAATCGTTCTTGCTGGGAGCGATCGTGCCTGCGGCCGCGCTCATCTTGTGGCAGGTGCTGGGTGACGCGGGCTATATCTCCCGGCTGCTTTTTCCGACACCCTGGACCATCGCGAAGTCGCTTCGCAGTCTGCTGGAATCCGGCGCGCTTGCGGAGAATGTGGGCATAAGCATGCTGCGGGCAGCCGCAGGTTTTGCGCTCGGAGGAGGATTCGGTCTTCTGCTGGGCATGCTGGTCGGATTTTTCCGCAGAACGGAGAAAGTGCTCGATCCCTCCGTGCAGATGATCCGGATGATTCCCCATCTGGCGATTGCGCCCTTATTCATTCTCTGGTTCGGATTCGGCGAGCCCTCGAAAGTACTGCTGATTGCCAAAGGGGCTTTTTTCCCGCTATATATCAATACCTTTCTGGGGATACGCGGCGCGGATAAAAAGTTGTTTGAAGTGACGAGGGTGCTGGGATTCAGCACGTATCAACAACTGGTGCGCCTTATTGTGCCGTCGGCGCTCCCGAACATTTTTCTCGGCATAAGAGTTTCGCTCGGCATCGCTTGGCTCGGACTGGTCGTCGCCGAATTGATGGGGGCTTCGTCCGGGCTCGGTTATCTGATGTCGGAAGCCCGGCAGTTCAACAAGACCGCCGTGGTGTATGTGGGCATTATCCTGTTTGCCGTGATCGGCAAGGCGGCGGATTCAGGGGTCCGGCTGCTGGAAAGGCGTCTTCTGCAATGGCAGGACAGCTACGGAGGCAAGTAAAAGGAGGGAGAGACTATGAACGGTGGCGGGGAAGCGCTTCGACGGCTCACCGGAACACATGAACAGCCCGGAAGCTTGCGCAAATACGGGCAAACGCTGCTGAAAGCCAAGACGGGCGATTTTGCCCTGGGTGCCGTTCTTCCGGTGCTTGTGCTCATAGTGTGGCAGGCGGCAGGCGACCTCGGCTGGATTTCGACGTTTTTTCTGCCGACTCCGCTGATGATCGGCTCCGCACTCAAAGAACTGGCCGTGAGCGGCGAGCTGACGGAACATGTGGGAATTTCGCTGTGGAGGGCTATGACGGGCTTCCTGCTCGGCGGCAGTCTCGGGCTGTTGTTCGGCTTGTTGACCGGGTACTTCCGCAAAGCCGAGCAATTGCTTGATCCGACGCTGCAGATGATCCGGCTCGTGCCGCATCTGGCGGCGGCTCCGCTCATTATCCTCTGGTTCGGATTCGGAGAGACGTCCAAAACGCTCATTATCGCGAACGGAGCTTTCTTCCCGCTCTATGTCCACACTTACCTCGGCATCCGGAGTGTGGATAACAAACTGTTCGACGTAGCCAAAGTGCTGCGGTTCAGTCCGTACAAACAGCTGCTCCGGCTGATCATTCCCGCTTCCCTGCCCAACATCCTGCTCGGGCTGCGGCTTTCGCTGGCCGTTTCGTGGCTGGGACTCGTCGTAGCGGAGCTGATCGGCTCCCAATCGGGCATCGGCTTCCTGATCAACTTCGCGAAGCAGAATTCGGCGACGGAAATTATTTTCGTCGGAGTCATTCTGTTTGCGGTCGTCGGCAAGCTTGTGGATACGTTCGTCCGGCTGCTGGAGGCGAAGCTGCTGCAGTGGAGAGACAGTTTTGAAGGCTGATAAGTGCCGTTTGGGCTTAAAGCCGGGCGGGGCGAAAAGCATGACGGAGAGGATTTCTACATACAGAGGGGGATAAGCATGACACATACGGCATACACGAAAAAATACACGCATCTCATCGGTTTTGTTCTGCTTCTGGCAGCGCTGGTCCTGCTGGCTTCGGCCTGCGGCCGGGCGGAAGCCGATCCGTCCGGGGGAGCGGACCCGGGAGGCAAGGCGCCTTCCGTGCTGCGCGTGGGCTATATCGGCGCGAACAAGCTGAACCTTCCGAGCGGCGCCGAAGGCTGGGGGTTCTACAAAGGCGGAGCGAAGGAGGAGCTGAAAAAATTGGGGATCACGGACGTGCAGTTTGTCGGTTTTCCCAACGGCCCGGATTTGAGCGAATCGCTGATCAGCGGACGGATCGATATCGGCTCGCTGGGGGATACGCCGGCCATATTGGCCCGTTCCGCAGGAGCCCCGTCCAAAGTCATCACCTTGAATTCCTCCGGGAGCAATGCGTTTATTCTCGGGAAGAAGAACGGTCCAGCAACGTTGGCCGAACTGAAAGGCAAGAAAGTCTCCGTGAAAAAAGGCTCCTACATGCACCGCTATCTGGCAGGTCTGCTCAAAGAGCAGGGCATTAAAGACGTACAGCTGATCCATCTGCTGGATGAAGACGCCGATGCCGCTCTGGTCAGAGGAGAAGTGGACGCTATCGCCACCACGGAAGTACGCGGGCTCAAGATGATTCCGCAAGGCTTTCCCGTTCTGGACGAAGCGGCCAAGGATCATCCCGCTCTCGTAGGCGCGGGGGTAACGGTGGTATCGGAGAGCTATTTGAAGAAAGTGCCGGATATCGCAAAAGTGTGGAATGACCTGAGGATTAAAGCACTGGACGATCTGAAAACGCAGGAAGACGCTTATTATGCGTTTGTCGTCGAGAATACCGGAACTCCGCTGGATTTGGTTAAAAAAACGAGCGCCGTTTCCCGTATTCAGAGAGAGTCGTTCACGGACAGCGGCATTCAGGCTCTAAAGGCGACCAAAGATTTTCTGGTCCAGGATAAATTGGCGGACACGGATTTCAACGTCGATGACTGGCTGGTGAAATAAGCCGGTCATCAAAACCGGTTGCAGCAAAATAAGCGGCAGAACAGGGAGGGAGAACCATGAGTCAGAAACAGCCGCTTCAATTAACGGCCGATGTCCTGGTGATCGGCGGCGGACCCGCAGGCGCCTGGGCGGCATGGAGCGCGGCTTCACGCGGTGCCAGGGTAGTCGTGGCCGACAAGGGCTTTCTCGGTTCCAGCGGAGCGACGGCGCCCGGAGGAACCAATCTTCTCTACCTTCCGCCCGATCCCGCTTTGAGGGAAGAAGCGGTCAGGAAGCGGATGAAGGGAGGCGGCTTCCTGTCCGAACCGTCCTGGATTCACGGCGTGCTCGATCAGGTGTACGAAAGCCTGGAACTGGTGGAATCCTGGGGCTACCCGTTCCGCAGGGACGAGAACGGAGTGCCCATGAGGGATCACCTCCAGGGGCCGGAGTACATGAAGCTTATGCGCCGGGCCGTCATCAAGGCGGGAGCCCGCATCTTGGACCAGTCTCCGGCCTTGGAGCTTCTCGTCGACGAGCATGGCGTCGGCGGAGCCAGAGGCGTATCCCGGCTCGATCACCGGGATTGGGAAGTGCGGGCGGGCGCCGTCGTGATCGCCACGGGAGGCTGCGCCTTCCTGAGCAAGGGCCTCGGCTGCAACGTCCTGACCGGCGACGGCCTGCTGATGGCCGCCGAGCTCGGCGTGGAGCTCTCCGGCATGGAGTTCAGCCGTCAGTACGCACCGAGCGCGGCCTTCGGCACGAACACGCGCGGCCGTCTGCTGAACTGGGCGACCTTCTATGCCGAGGACGGCACGCCTCTGCATTCCGAGGGGCCCCGGCCGCACGACTTCCTGCCGAAGATGCTGAGCAAAGGGCCCGTGTACGCCATCATGGACAAGGCGGACACCCCGGAGAAGCGGGCAATCCTGCGCAGCTCGCACGCGATCTTCTTCCTGCCGCTCGACCGGGCCGGCATTGATCCGTTCACGCAGCCGTTCCCGCTGACCCTCCGGTACGAGGGAACCGTGCGGGGAACGGGCGGCATCCGGCTCGTCGGCGAAGACTGCTCGACGACCGTGGCCGGGCTCTATGCCGCCGGCGATGCGGCTACCCGGGAGAGAGTCACGGGCGCTCAATCCGGAGGCGGCGCTTTCAACGCCTCGTGGGCGATCTCGTCCGGGACCTGGTCCGGCAGAGCCGCCGCTGGGTATGCGCTGGCTCTGGGCAGCCGGGCCGGGCAGCGCCATCTCCGCCCGGCAGGCGGCGCCGGGCTCGCAGGGGCGCCCGGGACATCCGCACTGAGGGATGTCCCGGGGATTATCGGGGCCATCCAGCGGGAAGTGTTCCCGCTGGAGATCAACTACTTCCGGAGCGAGCCCGTGCTCCGGGAGTCTCTTCAAAGGCTGCACGGACTATGGCCCCTCGTCCAGGGCGGTATCCCCGGCGGCGATGCGAGGGAGCGCGTCCGTGCCAGGGAAGCGGCCGCCATGGTGGCGGCGGCCCGCTGGATTCATACCGCCGGACTGGCGAGGCGGGAAACCCGCGGCATGCACACGCTCGCGGAATACCCGCATACCGATCCGGCCTACCAGCGCCGTCTGCTTGTGTCGGGGCTGGACGATATCCGGGTCAAGTTCGAGGGAGGCGGGGAAGTCCCGCCCCTGACGGCGGTCGCCCCGGCGGCACATTCCGGGCCTCCGGGGCAGCGGGGACATGAACCGCTTCAGCCATCCGGCGGAGATGCCGTGCGGAAGGAGGTGACGCTGGCATGATCGAGCTGGTCAGTTCCACCCGCTGCGTAGGCTGCAGCATGTGCGTCAAGGTCTGCCCCACGAACGTGTTCGACGAAGGACCGGACCGGGTACCGGTTATTGCCCGGCAGGACGACTGTCAGACCTGCTTTATCTGCGAGGTTTACTGCCCGGTTGACGCGCTTTACGTGTCTCCATACGGCGACGAGGCGGTAAGCGTCGATGAGCGGGAGCTTGCGGAATCCGGCGTACTCGGCAGCTGGCGAGAGAAGATCGGCTGGGGACCGGGGCGCGTCAAGCTTGCCAAGCTGGATACGACTCCGTTTATCGACCGCGTGCTTCCCCGGCAGCCCCCTCTGGATGCGGAGGAGACGGCGTTTATTCTCACTCCGGACTATCCTCGGAAACCGGCCGGGTAGACTCATGCCGCCCGAATCCGCCGAGCCTTTTAAGGCGGCGCTCGGGCCGAGTGATCCAAGCGATCCGAGAGATCCGACGGACCCGACCGACCCGACCGACGGACCCGACCGATCCGAAAGGCCCTCCGCTTTTGTTTATCGGGCAGTCAACTTCCACAGACGACTTATGCAGCTGCCTTTCAGATATTTTGCAAGTATCTTGCAGGTATCTTATAGACCGATATCCCCTTTGGAAGGGGCGACGTTCCTTTCACGGAACGCACCCACTTCCGTTTTATAACCGGAGATTTCCCGTTTGGGGGGTCTCCTTTTTGACGGGATGAAAGTGCGAAAAATGGTATTGTCTGTTGAGATTTGTCATGCTATAATGACGGAGCTTAGGTATTATACAACTGAACAGGCGATATGCGCGTGTGACTGATACGATCAGGCATGAGCAAGAAAGAGAATGAATGGAAACGCTCCGAGTTGGGTTATATTAACCCATATCCGGCAGCTACTTCCGGCATTCCTTGATTGCTTATGCCTTTTTTGCTGTTTCGGCCTTGCCTGTGGGGTTGAATAATCCATAGACACTATGACCAGATAAAGGAAGTGAAGCACATGTTAAAAGGCGTTTTCGGCGCGCTCCAGCAAGTAGGTAAGGCGCTCATGCTTCCGGTTTCCATTCTTCCTGCCGCGGGTCTTCTGCTGGCGTTCGGTTCGGCCATGCAAAACCCGGATACGATTGAGCTTATGCCTTTCCTCAGCGGAAACGGGTTTCAGGTTGCGGCTCACCTCATGTCGAGCGCAGGCGACATTATTTTCGCCAACCTGGCATTGCTTTTCGCGATCGGGGTAGCGATCGGTCTGGCGGGCGGAGACGGCGTTGCAGGTATCGCAGCCACGATCGGTTACTTGATTATGAACGTGACGATGGGCGTTCTGGCGGGTGTAACCCCTTTCTCGCTGACGCTGAAAGATCCTTCTTACGCGAGCGTGCTGGGTATACCGACTCTGCAAACGGGCGTTTTCGGCGGGATTATCATGGGTGTCATAGCGGCACTCCTCTACAAGAGGTACCATAAAATCGAACTTCCGTCGTACCTCGGCTTTTTTGCGGGCAAGCGGTTCGTTCCGATCATTACCTCCCTTGCCGCGCTGCTGACCGGGCTTATCCTGATCTTTATCTGGCCTCCGGTACAGCACGGACTGAGCGCTTTCTCCCGTTCCGTGCTCGACGCGAATCCGGTTCTGGCTTCTTTCTTGTTCGGGGTTGGTGTCCGCTCTCTCATTCCGTTCGGTCTGCATCACATCTGGAATGCGCCGTTCTGGTACGAGTTCGGTGAATATATCGATAAATCGGGCGTTCTGGTGCGCGGGGATATGAAAATTTTCTTCGCTCAGCTGAAAGACGGCGTACCGCTTACGGCGGGTACGTTTATGAGCGGGAACTTCCCGTTCATGATGTTCGGTCTGCCGGCCGCGTGTCTGGCCATTTACCACACGGCGCGTCCCGAGAACAAAAAGCTGATTGCCGGTATTATGGGCTCCGCCGCTTTGACGGCTTTCCTTACGGGGATTACGGAGCCGATCGAGTTCTCATTCTTGTTCGTAGCACCGCTTCTCTACGTTTTCCATGCCCTGCTCGCAGGTCTTTCCTTCGCGATTATGACGCTGCTGCAGGTTAAGCTCGGCTTTACGTTCTCCGGCGGCTCGATCGACTTCCTGCTGCTCGGTGTCTTGCCAAACCGTACGCCATGGTGGCTCGCGATTCTGGTCGGCCTTGTCTTCGCGGTCATCTACTATGTGGTGTTCCGCTTCGCGATTACCAAGTTCAATCTGAGAACGCCTGGACGCGAAGAAGTTCAAACGGAAGCCGACACGGACGATGCTCCCGTCAGCGGCGCAAGCAATGCCAGCGGTACGGGCGACCTGCCGACCAGCATTCTTGCGGCACTGGGCGGCGCGCCGAACATTTCGAACCTTGACGCTTGTATCACGCGTCTGCGTGTTCAGGTGAAAGACAAAGGCGCCGTGGATAAAGAGCGTCTCAAAAAACTGGGCGCTTCGGGCGTTCTTGAAGTCGGCAACAATGTACAAGCCATTTTCGGAACCCGTTCCGATTCCTTGAAAAATCAGATTCAAGACGTTATGGCGGGCCGCATTCCTTCCACGGCGAGCGTGCCGGTTGTGGAATCTCCCGATACGGGCGGCAGCGAGCTGATGAAAGAAGAAACGATCGTAGCTCCGGCTGACGGCGAACTGATGGATATCACGCTCGTTCCGGACGAAGTCTTTTCCCAGAAAATGACGGGCGACGGGTTTGCTATCCTGCCGAAAAACGGGACGATCGTTTCCCCGGTAAACGGCAAAATTTTCAACGTATTCCCGAGTAAGCATGCCATCGGCATCCAGTCCGATGCGGGTAAAGAACTGCTGGTTCATATCGGCGTTAACACGGTAAAACTGAAAGGACAAGGCTTTGAAGTGCTCGTTTCCGAAGGGGATATCGTGGAAGCCGGCCAGCCGATCATGAAAGTCGATCTCGATTATGTGAAAGAGCATGCTCCTTCCATCATCTCACCGATTATTTTTACGAATCTGCCGGAAGGCACTGAAATTCGTTTGAATAAACAGGGCGACGTTAAATCGGGCGACAAAAACATTATTACGATTAAGTAAAAGGACTGAGGGAGAAGGGCGGTATTTTTCTAACCCCCTCTTTTTCGGTTAAGATAGACGTATGCAACTAAATTATTGAGTGGAGATGACCAACTATGCAAAAAACATTTAAAGTGACCAGCGATACAGGAATTCACGCACGTCCGGCTACAGCACTTGTCAACACATCCAATAAATTCAAAGCGGACGTATTCGCCGAAAGCAAAGGCAAGAAAGTGACTATGAAATCGATTCTAGGCGTGCTTTCCCTGGGGCTGGAAGAAAACGATGTAATTACGTTCTCCGCAGAAGGCGAAGATGCAGCGGAAGCGATCGCGGCTTTGGAAGCAATTATGACTAAAGAAGGGCTGGGCGAGCTTCATGGCTAATATACGTGGCATTGCCGCTTCGGCGGGAATTGCCATCGCCCGGGCGTTCCGTCTGGAACACCCCGACTTGACCGTCGTCCGCAAAACCGTGGAGGATACGGAAGCCGAGGTTGCCAAATTCGAGCAGGCTCTGGAGAAATCCAGCGCCGAGCTCGAGGCTATCAAGGAACAGACGCTCCGGGAGATGGGAGAAGAGAAAGCGGAGATTTTCGAATCTCACTTGCTTGTGCTCGGTGATCCCGAGCTGGTCGATCCGGTGAAAGCGAAAATCCGCGACGAGAAGGTCAACGCGGAATTTGCGATGAACGAAGTTGCGATGACGTTCGTCGAAATGTTCGAGAACATGAATAGCGATTATCTGAAAGAACGTGCGTCGGATATGCGGGATGTGACGAAGCGGGTGCTCGCTCATCTGCTCGGCGTCAAATTCGTGAGCCCGTCGTCGATCTCGGAGGAGACGGTTGTCGTGGCGGAGGATTTGACTCCGTCGGATACGGCCCAGCTTAACCGCACGTACGTAAAAGGCTTTACGACCAACATCGGCGGACGCACGTCCCATTCCGCGATCATGGCGCGCTCGCTTGAAATCCCGGCCGTCGTCGGGACGAAGAACGTGCTCGATCTTGTCAAGGACGGCGACCTGCTGATTGTGGACGGATTGGACGGCGACGTTCTGATCAATCCGGAGCCTGCGGTGGTCGAAGAATACCGCGCGAAGCAGCAGCGCTACGCGGAGCAGCGCGTCGAATGGGCCAAGCTGCGCAATGAGCCGACGGTGACTCCGGACGGTCACCATGTCGAACTTGCGGCGAACATCGGCACACCTGCCGACGTGGCAGGCGTGCTGGAGAACGGCGGCGAGGCTGTCGGCCTGTACCGGACCGAGTTCCTGTACATGGGGCGCGATCAGCTGCCGACGGAGGAAGAGCAGTACAAGGCCTACAAGGCGGTCCTCGAGAAAATGGAGGGCAAGCCGGTTGTGGTCCGTACGCTCGACATCGGCGGCGACAAGGAGCTGCCTTACCTGCAGCTTCCGAAGGAGATGAACCCGTTCCTCGGCTTCCGGGCAATCCGCTTGTGTCTGGAGCGCGAGGATATCTTCCGCACCCAGCTGCGCGCCCTGCTGCGTGCCAGCGTGCACGGCTCCCTTCGGATCATGTTCCCGATGATCGCTACGCTGGATGAGTTCCGTCAAGCGAAAGCTCTTCTACTCGAAGAGAAAGCGAAACTTGCGGAGGAGGGAACACCGGCATCCGACGAGATTCAGCTCGGTATCATGGTGGAAATCCCGTCGACGGCTGTCATGGCCGACCAGTTTGCCAAAGAAGTGGATTTCTTCAGCATCGGGACGAATGACCTCATTCAATATACGATGGCGGCCGACCGGATGAACGAGCGTGTCTCTTATCTGTATCAGCCTTATAATCCGGCCATTCTGCGCTTGGTTAAAATGGTGATTGACGCGGCTCACCGCGAAGGCAAATGGGCCGGCATGTGCGGCGAGATGGCGGGAGATACGACCGCGATTCCGCTTCTGCTCGGACTCGGTCTCGACGAGTTCAGCATGAGCGCCACTTCCATTCTGCCTGCACGCAGCCAGATTGTGAAGCTCTCTCTGTCGGAGATGCGGCAGCTCGCCGCCCGCGCGATCGAGCTTTCGACGGCGGAGGAAGTCGTGGCGCTCGTAAACGGGCATCAGCCGAAAGCGTAATGCCAAGATCGGCAGACGGCTAACCTATAAAGGCACCTGCATTTGAAATAACATCCGCAAGGATAGGATGAAAGTCAACGGCAAGAACACCCCTGACAAGTCGAAAGGCATAGGCCTGAGGCGGACGAGGGGTGTTCTTTTTTTGGCCGAAAAGGAATTCCGCTTTACGAAAGCGAATCCGGTGTTAAACAAAACTTTTATCGTGAAAGGGGCATTTCTGCTATGAATACAAATGAGGTTATGGAATACGCTTTATCCAAACCGGGGGCTGTCGCAGACCGTCCCTTCGACAATGAGACCGATGTGCTGCGCGTAGGAGGCAAAATGTTCGCTCTGCTGCCTTCGGGAGCGGCTCCGGGTGAGGGAAGTGTAACGTTAAAATGTCCGCCGGAGGAAGCGGAGCTGCTGCGCATGCAGTACCCGGAGGCCGTAAAGCCCGGTTATCACATGAACAAACGCCACTGGAATACCGTCCGGCTGGACGGAAGCGTAGACCCGCAGGAAATCATGGATATGGTGGACGTTTCCTACCAGCTCGTACGAGGGAGTCTAAGCAAGAAAATGCAGCAGCACATTCTGCAATACGGCGGTGCCGAGTGGAATGAAAGTTAGAACGGCGGGAAAACTAAACTCAGCTTGCGGAACCTTAGATGCGGCCTGTAACTGGTGTTACGCATGATTCCCTGCCCGGTATTCCCTGCTTTTCGGAAGAATTAAAGCGGATCAGGAGAGGCCCGGCACGCTTGTCAAGGATGTCGATCGCCGTTTTTGACCGTATTTCGGTAAATTCAGTGATCCTAGGCGAATAATATGGTATAATACATGTATTCGATGTTTGTTTGCCGGCCGCTGTTCTGGAGTCTGTTGCAAACAGGCTCCTTTTTCGGATTAAGGCAGACTTTAGATACATACAAAAAAAGGGGTGTCGGCCATTGAGTGTAGAAAAATCGACTTTTCAAGGCGAAAAACCAGGTAAACGTACGGCTACTGCGGCAAAGCTTCTGCAACGAATCGTATTTATTTCGTTAGGTGCGGCTTTATTTTCGATCGGGTTGGAAGTGTTCCTCGTTCCCAACAATATTATCGACGGCGGTATCACCGGTATTTCGATTATGCTGTCCCACTTCTTCCATCTCCCTCTCGGTATTTTCTTAACCCTTCTGAATCTTCCGTTCCTGTTTTTGGGCTACAAACAAATCGGTAAAACGTTCGCCATTTCGACGTTGTTCGGTGTTATCGCAATGTCAGTCGGAACTTCCCTTCTTCATCCGGTACCGGCTGTCACAATCGATCCGCTGTTGGCCGCCGTTTTCGGCGGGGTTATTCTCGGCGTCGGGATCGGACTCGTTATCCGTTCGGGCGGTTCCCTTGACGGTACGGAGATCGTAGCTATTCTGATCAATAAAAAATCACCGTTTTCCGTCGGTGAAATCGTCTTGTTCATCAACCTGTTCATTCTCGGCAGCGCCGGGTTTGTGTTCGGTTGGGATCATGCGATGTATTCCCTGATTGCGTATTACATTGCGATGAAAATGATTGATGTGACGATCGAAGGTCTCGATCAGTCGAAATCCGTATGGATCATCAGTGAAAAATATAAAGAAATCGGCGATGCGCTGACTCAGCGTCTGGGCCGTGGCGTGACTTACCTTCATGGGGAAGGCGCTTATACCGGCGACGACAAGAAGGTGATTTTCACCGTCATTACGCGTCTGGAAGAAGCGAAGCTGAAATCCATCGTCGAAGAATGGGACGAAAACGCCTTTATTGCCGTCGGCAATATTCACGATGTGAAGGGCGGACAATTCAAGAAAAAGGATATCCACTGATCCTTGCAAACAACTTCCCCTGCAGACGCGAGGGAAAAGGAAAAAACCAGCGGCCCAAAGGCTGCTGGTTTTTTTTTTTGCTGCCGTAGCGTGCTGCCGTAGCGTGCTGCCGCACCTAGCAGCAGCGGGAGATTTTCCCGTCCTTGGCGTCATATCGGTTGTCCTGGGCCTGCCGGAAAAACTCCGCACGGCTCAGGACAGGCTGGTCTTTGTGGGCGTTTTTCATATGAGCCACATATGTCTCGTAGTGGGGGACGCCCACCATCAGATGGATAAACTGATTGCGGTAGCTCCAGATGAGTTTCAGGCGCTTAAACATATTTCGTCGCCTCGGATCTGCCCTGCCCGCTGCGCGGGATATAGGGGGCTTCATAAAGGTCCAGCGGTTTGTTCGAAATCGCCTTCAGCCAGACGCGGATGGCCGAGATAAACACGATCAGCACCACGATCATGAAAAATCCGCACAAGGCCGCGTCGATGTAATCATTCATCACGATCTGCTTCATCTGCGCGGCCGTTTTGGCCGGAGCGACGATTTTGCCGCTGTCCAGCGCGCTCTGGAACTGCTTGGCGTGAGAAAGAAAGCCGATGTTCGCTTTCTCGTGGAACAGCTTCTGCCAGCCTGCGGACATGGTCACGATAAGCAGCCACGTTGTGGGCAGGAGCGTGACCCAAGCGTACGCCTTTTTGCCCATTTTGAACAAAATGGTCGTCCCCAGCACAAGCGCGATGCCGGCCAGCATCTGGTTGGCGATGCCGAAGAGCGCCCACAAGGAGTTGATGCCCCCCAGAGGGTCCACAACGCCTTGGTAGAGGAAATAGCCCCAGCCCGCCACGCAGAGAGCCGTAGCGATAAGATTGCCTACCGTGGACCGGGTGTCCCCCAGCGACTTGCTGGCATAGCCGAGCAGATCCTGGATGAGGAAGCGTCCCACGCGGGTACCGGCGTCGATCGTCGTCAGGATGAACAACGCTTCGAACAGGATGGCGAAGTGGTACCAGAACGCCATCATCGTTTTGCCGCCGATCACGCCGGACAAGATTTGCGCCATGCCGATGGCGAAGGTCGGCGCGCCGCCCGTCCGCGAGAGGATGGTGCTCTCGCCGATATCCTTGGACAGCGTAGTCAACTGCTCGGGCGTGATGGTGAAGCCCCAGCTCGTGATGGTTGACGCCGCGGTCGCCACATCGGTACCGCCCAGGGCCGCCGCCGACGAGTTAATCGCGAAGTAGGTGCCGGGCGTGATGATGCAGGCGGCGATCAGCGCCATGATGGCGACGAACGATTCGACCAGCATCGCGCCGTAGCCGATCGGACGCGCGTGGGATTCGCGCTCCAGCATTTTGGGCGTCGTCCCGGAGGAGATCAGCGCATGGAAGCCCGAAACGGAGCCGCAGGCGATGGTGATGAACAGGAACGGGAACAAATTCCCGGCGAAGACGGGACCGGTTCCGTCGATGAACCGGGTCGTGGCCGGCATGGACAGATCCGGCAGAACGAAAATAATACCCAGCGCGAGGCCGATAATTGTTCCGACTTTCAGGAACGTGCTGAGATAGTCGCGGGGCGCCAGAAGCAGCCAGACCGGCATGACCGAAGCGAAAAAGCCGTAGGCGATCATCATCAGAGCGATGGTTTCCCCGCTGAAGGAGAAAAGCGGGGCCAGAGCGGCGCTCTCGGCGACGAATTTGCCTCCGATCAGCGACAGAACGAGCAGCACGACGCCAATGAGCGATGCTTCCCCGACCCGGCCGGGCCGTATGTAGCGCATATACACGCCCATCAGGAGGGCAATCGGAATGGTGGCGGCAATCGTGAACATGCCCCACGGGCTGCCGATCAGCGCTTTGACGACGACGAGCCCGAGCACGGCGAGAAGAATGATCATAATGCCCAGAATGCCGAGCATGGCAATCGTGCCCGTCACCTTGCCGATTTCGTCCTTGATCATATCGCCCAGCGATTTACCGTTTCTGCGTGTTGAAGCGAAAAGAATCACGAAATCCTGGACGGCACCTCCCAGAATAACGCCGAGAATAATCCACAGCGTTCCGGGCAGATAGCCCATCTGGGCGGCAAGTACGGGGCCTACGAGAGGACCCGCGCCGGCGATGGCCGCGAAATGGTGCCCGAACAGCACCCATTTGTTCGTCGGCACATAGTCCTTGCCGTCGTTGTTCAGCTCTGCGGGTGTTTTCCGGTTGTCGTCGAGCACGAACACTTTGCGGGCGAGAAAACGGCTGTAGAACCGGTAGGCGACCGCATAGCAGCTGACGGCTGCGATAACGAGCCAGGCGGCATTGATCGTTTCCCCGCGATTAAGTGCGACAAGCCCGAAAGCGAACGCGCCGACAATGGAAATCACCCCCCAGAGCAAGATTGATTTCCATCCGATTTTCATAAACATGCCTCCTTACTGGTTAATATGGGAACGTTTACAAGTAGTATAGCAGGTTTTTCCGGTGTGGGAAGAGGCTGGATGTCCAAACCGTTTTCAAAAACGTGAGATTTTCGACGTATTAACAAGCTAGCGCACAAAAAGTAGAAATGTAAGCGCATTAGGGGATTTCTTTGGCTTAAATCGGTTTAAAACCAATCTCCCCATATCTTTACAAAGCACGTGCGGAGGTGTAACATTCATTCCATCAATTGAAAAAAACAGTTTCTTGCTTTCGCTGAATTTCCCCATCCGGGGAAGCGGGGGAACCATCGCAGCATTGATCCGGTGTGAGAGCCGGAGCCGTGTCTGCAGGGGTGAATCCTGAAGCGCCGGAACCCATGGACCCGGCAATCAGGTAGGGCGACTCTCACCGCCCGAATCCGACAGCTAACCTCGTAAGCGCATGAGTTCGGGAGGGGTTGAAGAAGCTTGTGATCGGCATCGACCACAGGGACTTCGTTTCGCTGTGGTTTTGTTATGTTCAAAAACATCCGAAAATGAAAAATGTGCCAAACAAATGAACATGCGTTTTTATCGCTGAGTTTCCGTGTGAAGCGGAAAACGGGGGAACCAACGAGGACTTGCAGGCCTGACGGCCAGTCCTCATGGGGTGAATCCAGAAGCGGCATCCGTGCCGTCATGGTAGGGCGACTCTCACGCCCGAATCCGACAGCTAACCTCGTAAGCGTACCGAGAGAGGCGACTGCTATCGCGCTTCGGCTATAGTCTTTTTAGGCTGTGACCGTCAAGAAGCCGCGTGAAGAGTTCCTCTTCCGCAGGCTTCTTTTTTTGCTGCCCAAAACATGAAAGAGGGATAAAAAGTGGACGAGAGAAAGATCCAAACCTATACGTTGGTTTCCGCACCGAATGTCACCGGCGAGAACTTTATTAAACTGCTGAATATTTACCGCAGACCCTTCGCGGCGCTTGTGAACAATCCCGCAGAAGGACAGCGGATGAAGAAGCTGGGAGTCCGGCACATCGTGGAAGTGGACACCGTGCGCCACGAAGCCTGGGAAGTTCCCGAGCTTCCGATCGGTGACGTTTATCTTTTCGAAGACAGCCTGCCGCTCTGCTGCCGGTATCTTCAGATGGTCCGCAGCTGGACAACCGGAACGATTTTCGTGGTGAAAACGAATGCCACACCGCGGTTGATTTATAAAGCGCTCGGCGCCGACCATGTGGTGCATACGAATACCCGTCAGGTCTCTTTCCTGCTTGGAGCAGCACCGGGCCAAGTGCCCGAGGAAGTTTTGCGCTGACGTTTAAATTCACTGTCCGAACGATCATGAATGAACCTATAAAACGAACCTATAAATAGGAAAGAAAGGAGCCGACACACATGACGGACCTTTATATGATTCTGCTGCTGGCAGTCATTTATCTCATCTTTTATGGTTTTCTGACCTGGTGTGACCATGTCGTGGAAGGCTCGGAAGGCGGCCGTACATGATGATCATCGCGCTTTTTACGGCAGGGCTTTTCCTGTATCTGATATACGCGCTCATACATCCCGAAAAATTTTAGGGCGCCTTCGGGCAGCCGGTGAACGACTAGCGCGGAGTTGGTTGAGGAGGATAGGAATCCATGGAGATTGTGCAAATCGTAATCGTAATCGCGGCGCTTTGCCTGCTGGTGAAACCGCTTGGAACTTATATCTATCATGTTTTTTCGAATGAGAGAAACCGGACGGACAAATGGTTCGGCTGGCTGGAACGGCCCATTTACAAGCTTGCGGGTATCCGCAGCGAGAACGGCATGACGTGGAAGAAGTATGCGGGCAGCCTTGTGCTGACCAACATTGTGCTTGTGGCGGTCGGGTATCTGATCCTCCGTCTGCAGCGTGCTCTTCCTTTGAACCCGAACGGGATCGACAATATGGAAGCGACGCTGTCGTTTAATACGATCATCAGCTTTATGACGAACACCAACCTGCAGCACTACAGCGGGGAAACGGGCTTGTCTTATTTCTCGCAGATGGCGGTCATCATGATGATGATGTTCACGTCCGCCGTAACGGGCATCGTTGTAGCGATTGCGTTTATCCGCGGACTGACGTCCAAAGGCAATACCATCGGCAACTTTTTTACGGATTTTGTAAAAGGACACACTCGCCTGCTGCTGCCGCTGGCTATCGTGGTCACACTGGTGCTTGTCGGCCTGAAGGTGCCGCAGACGCTGGATCCGACCGTGGCCGCGAAGACGCTTGAAGGCGGGGAGCAGCAAATCGCCATCGGTCCGGTAGCGTCGCTTGTGTCCATCAAGCATCTGGGTACGAACGGCGGCGGTTTCTTCGGGGTGAACTCTTCCCATCCGTTTGAAAATCCGTCTCCGCTGACTAACGTGATCGAAATGCTGTCCATGTGGTGCATTCCGGCCTCATTAACCTATACCTTCGGGCGGTTTGCGAAGAACCGGAAGCAGGGATGGGTCATTTTCACCGCGATGATGACCTTGTTCCTGGTCTTTCTGTCGGTCGCTTTCTTCTCGGAAAAGGCCGGTAACCCTGCCTTGAACGCCCTTGGCGCGGATTCGTCCATCGGCAGTATGGAAGGCAAAGAGGTGCGGTTCGGCATTGCCCAGTCCGCGCTGTTCACTACGGTAACGACGGCGGCGACGACCGGAACCGTCAACAATATGCACGACACGCTCACCCCGCTGGGCGGAATGGTTCCGCTCGCTCAAATGATGCTGAACTGCGTATTCGGCGGGGACGGAGTCGGGCTGGTCAATATGCTCATGTACGCGATTTTGGCGGTCTTTCTGGCGGGCCTCATGGTCGGCCGGACCCCGGAGTTTCTGGGACGCAAAATCGAGTCCCGCGAGATGAAACTGATCGCCGTTGCGATTCTGGCGCATCCGCTTATCATCCTGGCTCCGACGGCGATCGCTTTCATGACGGAGCTTGGCAAAGGAGCCGTCACCAATCCGGGATTCCACGGAATCTCCCAGGTGCTGTACGAGTTCACGTCGTCTGCGGCCAATAACGGCTCCGGCTTTGAGGGGCTGGCAGACAATACGCCGTTCTGGAACATTTCCACGGGAATTGTGATGCTGCTGGGCCGTTACGTGTCGATCATCGCCCTTCTGGGTGCGGCCGGCTCCCTGGGCCGTAAACAGTGGGTCCCGGAAACAATCGGTACGTTCCGTACGGACAATGCCTTGTTTACCGGAATCGTGGTAGGTACGGTCGTCATCATTGGGGCGCTCACCTTCCTGCCGGTAATCGCGCTCGGTCCGGTGGCCGAATATTTGACATTGCGTTAAAAACGATGGGGTGAAAACGGATGAGTTCAAATGCTTCTCAAGCGAAACGAAAATCGATGCTGAGCGGAGATATCGTCAGACAGGCGGTCGCGCAAAGCTTTCTTAAATTAAATCCGGTTACGATGATGAAAAATCCCGTTATGTTCGTGGTAGAAATCGGAACCTTCATTGTCCTTCTGATGACGGTACTTCCCGGCTACTTCGGAACGCAGGACCGGATCGGATTCAACCTGACGGTGTTTCTGATTCTGCTCTTCACGGTGCTGTTCGCCAACTTTGCCGAGGCGCTGGCGGAAGGCAGGGGGAAAGCCCAGGCGGACTCGCTTAAGAAGTCCAAGCAGGAAATCCAGGCTAACAAAGTGGTCGGCAGCGGCATTAAAGTCGTTCCGTCCACGGAGCTTCGCAAGGGCGATATCGTTACCGTCGCCCAAGGAGAAATGATTCCCGGCGACGGCGAAGTGATTGAGGGTCTGGCCTCTGTCGATGAATCGGCGATCACGGGGGAATCCGCGCCGGTCATTAAAGAAGCGGGCGGAGACTTCAGCTCGGTTACGGGCGGCACACGGGTCGTGAGCGACGCGATCCGGGTACGGATTACGAGCGATCCCGGCGAATCTTTCATCGACCGGATGATTTCCCTCGTCGAGGGAGCGTCCCGCCAGAAGACGCCGAACGAAATCGCGCTGAACACGCTGCTGATCACGCTGACGCTTATTTTTCTGATCGTGGTCGTTACGCTGAAGCCCATTGCGGGGTTCGTGAATGTCGAGCTGGATACGGCCGTACTGATCGCCCTGCTCGTCTGTCTTATTCCGACGACGATCGGCGCCTTGTTGTCCGCAATCGGGATCGCGGGGATGGACCGGGTCACCCAGTTCAACGTTCTGGCGATGTCGGGGAAAGCGGTCGAAGCGGCCGGTGACATCAATACGATCATTCTGGATAAAACGGGGACCATCACGTTCGGAAACCGGATGGCCAGCGAATTTATCCCGGTAGGCGGCGCCTCCGCGGGTGAAGCGGCTGCCTGGGCGGCCGTCAGCTCGATCAAAGACGAAACGCCGGAAGGACGCTCCGTGCTGGAGCTGATGAAGAAGCAGAACCTGGTTTACGAGGCCTCTCTCGCGGAAGGCGGGGAGTTCATCGACTTTAAAGCGGAAACCCGGATGAGCGGCATCGACCTGAAAGACGGCAGAAAAGTGCGCAAAGGCGCCGTAGACGCCGTCGTCCGCTGGGTGCAGGAGCAGGGCGGAACGGTTCCCGCCGATCTTAAGGCTAACGGGGATGCGATCGCCACGGAAGGCGGGACCCCGCTTGCCGTTGCCGTGGATGGAAGAGTGTACGGCCTCATTTACTTGAAGGATACCGTGAAGCCCGGCATGAAGGAACGGTTCGATACCTTGCGCCAAATGGGCATCAAAACGATCATGTGCACCGGCGACAACCCGCTGACGGCGGCTACTATCGCCAAGGAAGCCGGTGTGGACGGCTTTATCGCCGAGAGCAAGCCGGAGGATAAGATTGCCGTGATCCGCAAAGAGCAGGCGGAGGGCAAGCTGGTCGCGATGACCGGCGACGGCACGAACGACGCTCCGGCGCTTGCCCAGGCCGACGTGGGTCTGGCGATGAACAGCGGAACCATCGCCGCCAAAGAGGCGGCCAACATGGTCGATCTGGACTCCGATCCGTCCAAGATCATTGAAGTGGTCGGCATCGGCAAGCAGCTGCTGATGACACGCGGGGCGCTCACGACCTTCTCGATCGCCAACGATATCGCCAAATATTTCGCGATCATTCCGGCGATGTTCATGCTGGCGATCCCGCAGATGGAAGCCCTCAATATCATGAAGCTGGGGTCGCCCCTGTCGGCGGTACTGTCCGCCCTCATCTTCAACGCGGTCATCATTCCGCTGCTCATTCCACTTGCGATGAAGGGCGTCAAATACCGCCCAATGAGCTCGACAAAGCTGCTCAGCCGCAATCTTTTTGTTTACGGGCTGGGCGGGGTCGTCGTTCCTTTTATCGGAATCAAGATCATTGACCTTGTCGTCCATGTCTGGATCTAGGGACCCGTTTCGTGAAAACGGAAGCACATAAACGCTTAAGTAAACGGCATGAAAATGCCCTGTAAACCAAGCAACCACATGCCGGGAATGCCTCTCGCAGGCTTCCCCCGGTATAAGAGAGAGGATTGAAAAAGGATGAATCCAGGCGCTTCGGTACCTAAAGAAAACGGCGAGTGGAACGGGTCCGTCTTGTCTATCGCCGTCCGTGTCAGCATATTGTTAATCGTCCTGTGCGGGATTATATATCCGCTCGTATCGACAGGGCTGGCGCAGGTCATTTTCCCCAAACAGGCCAACGGCAGCGTCATCCAGAACGAACAGGGTGAAGTCGTCGGCTCGGAGCTGATCGGGCAATTGTTTGCGGATCCGAAGTATTTCCACGGCCGCGTTTCTTCCATTGAGTATAAAGCGGAAGCTTCGGGCTCTAACAACTATGCCCCGTCCAACCCGGAACTGGTAAAACGCACGCAGGAATCCATCGAGTCATGGAAAAAGGAAAATCCGGACGTACCCGTCAATCAGGTGCCGATTTCCTTGCTCACGAACTCAGCTTCGGGTCTTGATCCCCATATTACGCCGGAATCGGCTCAAGTCCAGATACCCCGCATTGCCAAAGTAACGGGAGTATCCACAGCCCAGCTTCAGGAACTGGTGAAAAAGAACACGGACGGCCGCGATCTGGGCATATTCGGCGAACCTCGTGTGAATGTGCTGGAACTGAACCTGGATGTGAAAAAATTAGCCGGGAAATAACCGGTAATCGCTAAAACGGGAGCCATTTATACGGTAACTATAAAGCGCCTGACCGGGCAAGATTCCAGAAGCCGGCAGCCACTCATAAACGCATGCTCGTTCCGGTAAGGAGGGCATGCGTTTTGCGGGTTTTCGGAATGCGGAAAAGCGGGATTTACTCTTATGAAAAATTGTGTTTCTACTATTATATATACTTCTTTGTGGCAGAGGAGCCGGATCAAGTTGCTGTCTCTCTAAAAGATTGCATGATGCTTACAAGACAACGGGAATTCCGTGGGAGAACAATGTGAGGTATAAGGGACAAGGAACGGGAAAGGAGCCGGAGGATGGATAATTTCCGGAGAAAAACCCCCGAAGAAATTTTGCTGTCGATTTCGGAAATCCACCGGGGCCGGCTGAAAATCTATATCGGGGCCGTCAGCGGTTCGGGGAAAACGTATCACATGCTGCGGGAAGGGCAGACACTCCGAGAACAAGGAATCGATGTCGTGCTGTGCGCGGTTTCCATGGAGGGACGTCCCGAGACGATGGAACAGGCCGGCGGGCTGGAACGGGTTGAAAGCATCGAATGGATGAAGGACGGGGTGAGGCAGCAGGATTTGCCGCTGGATGACCTTGCTGCCCGCAATCCGGAAGTGGTGCTGACCGATGGACTTGCTCATCGTAACCGGCCGGGGGCTCTCTACCCGACGAGGCTGGAGGATATCAAGTTTCTGCTAAGCAAAGGGATCAGCGTGCTGGCAACGGTGAACGTGTATGAATTGGAGGGTGTGCGCGAGCTTGCCCGTAAAATGACGGGCATCGTAGTGGAACATACGGTGCCGGCGGATACTCTGGAGCTGGCCGATGAAGTGAGGCTTATCGATGCCACGCCCGAAACGATCCTCAACCGGCTTGAGGAGGGCGGGATGAGGGGCTGCCAGTGGTACGAGCGCAAGGTGCTGGAACGGGGGAACATCGGCGTGCTGCGTGAGCTGGCCCTTCGGCTCGTGGCGGAAGGAGTCAACGAATCTCTGGAGAAGCACCGGGGAGAAATGGGGATGACCGGACCTTCGGGGGCCGACGAGCGGATTTTGGTTTCCGCCCAGTACCATTGGAACGGGTCGATTTATGTCCGGCGGGGGCAGCAGATAGCGGACCGGCTGAGCGGCGATTTGTTCGTCGTCTCTTTTACCGCCCCGGGGAAAGCTCTATCCAAGGATGCGGCTACGTTCCGCCGTTCGATCATCAAACTGGTCGAGAAAGTGGGCGGTACTTTCGAGGAACTTCCTTTCCCGGGGAGGCGGAAACTTGCCCAGGCGCTCATCCGTTACGGAATCGACCGCAAAGTGACCCGGATCGTGCTGGGCCACTCCAAGCACAGCCGCTGGCAGGAGTTTTGGCAGGGCTCGGTGCTTAACGATGCGGTAAGCCGTCTGCAGGGAATCGATCTGTTCGTGGTTGCCGACCGGGCGGAGCGGGACGGAGAGCGGATTCTTCCGGTTAAACGCAAGAGCGATGCCCGGCCGCCGGTCGAGCTTTACCGCCGCCCGAGTCCCCAGGAGATGGAACGTCAAATCCGTAAAGCGCGGCGCGGACGTTTCAAGGTTTATATCGGGGCCGCGCCGGGCGTGGGCAAAACTTACAGCATGCTGCGGGAAGGAAACGATCTGCTGCGTAAAAATATCGATGTGGTCATCGGACTTCTCGAATTGCATGGCCGTAAAGAAACGGCGGATCAGGTCGGCGATCTGGAGCTGATTCCACGGAAAATCAGTACCTACCGGGGAACCGAACTGCAGGAAATGGATACCGAGGCGGTGATCCGCCGGATGCCGGATCTGGTTCTTGTGGATGAGCTGGCTCACACGAATGTGCCGCAGAGTGTCAACAAGAAGAGATACGAAGATATCCTGGAGATCCTCAATGCGGGCATTTCCGTCATCTCAACCGTGAACGTCCAGCATCTCGAGAGCTTGAACGATTCCGTCGAGCAGCTGACGGGCGTGCGGGTCCGGGAAACGGTCCCGGACAGCATCCTGCGGCTGGCCGATGAGGTGGAGCTCATCGACGTCACGCCGCAAACGCTGCGGCAGCGCATGAAGGAGGGCAAGATTTACGGGATGGACAAAGTGGACCAGGCGCTCGGCCACTTTTTCAAAACCGTTAATCTGATTGCCCTGCGGGAACTTGCGCTGCGCGAAATCGCCGACGACGTGGACGAACGCCTGGAGGCGTGGGAACGCGTCGGCTCCCTGCGCGGCCCCTGGCGGCGCGAGGAAGTGATCTTCGTCTGCGTGAAGCTGAACCAGCACGCGGAGCGCATCATCCGCCGCGGCTTCCGCATCGCTTACCGGCTGAAGGCGCGCTGGCACGTCGCTTACATCCGCAGCGGCTCGGCCGTCGGCGATGAGGAAGCGCGGATCGCCGCGCTGCAGACCTTGACGGAGCGGCTCGGCGGCCGCTTCGAAGTGCTGGGCGCCGCGGGGCGGAGGCGCACCGCGGACGGGCTGCTCGCGCGGGCCTTGGAGCTGAGCGCTACGCAGCTCATCATCGGCCAGGCGCGCGAGTCGCTGTGGGAGCGGCTGTTTCACGGGTCCATCGTGAAACGGATCATGCGCGGAGCGCGCAGCATGGACGTGCTCGTCGTGGCGGAGTCCGAGTCCGCCCGAGTACGGCGAGGCCGCCAGTCACGCGGGTGAGCGCAGTCCCGATGGCGGGGGCGGCAAGCACGCGGGTAAGCGCATCTGCCGGGGCCCGCATCCGGAGCCGCGTTCAACTTTGTAGGCCCGGCGCTCAGGTTGTCTGGCGTCGTCACGGCTGCTCCATCGAAATCCCGCCGAACTGACACGGACAGTTCCGGGGCACCACGCGAACCGGCCTATACCTTTTATATCAGCCCGAAAGCCCTTCACAAGGGCTTTTTTTTATTAGAATTTTATGCAATTAAAGGTTGACAAATAACATAATTCCGATAAAATAAGTTGGTATAAGAATAGGAACGGAATATACGAAGCTTCTGCTTTCGTCCGAGCCTGAAGGAGAGATCAAGCGATGATACAAATCAAGCATGTTCGCAAAACCTTCAAGCAGCGCAGCAGCGGATCATTTACCGCTATTGACGATGTTTCGCTGACCATCAGAAAAGGCGAGTTCGTATCTCTGCTCGGCCCCTCGGGCTGCGGCAAGTCGACGGTGCTCAACATGGTGGCCGGGTTGGAAGGCTATGATGAAGGTACGATTGAAGTGAACGGGACGAAAGTGACCGGACCGGGCTCCGACCGCGTCGTCGTTTTTCAGGAGCATGCGCTGTTTCCGTGGCTGACCGTGCTCGACAATGTCGCCTTCGGCCTTAAGCAGAAGGGCATTCCGAAGAAAGAACGGTACGAGAAAGCGATGGAGCAGATCAAGACGGTCCACCTCAGCAAATTTGCGGACCGTTATCCGCACGAGCTGTCCGGAGGCATGAAGCAGCGTGCCGCTATTGCACGTGCGCTTGCCATGGACCCGGAAATTCTTCTCATGGACGAGCCCTTCGCGGCGCTCGATGAGCAGACTCGTCTCATTTTGCATAAAGAACTCGAAGAAATCTGGATGAAAACCGGCAAAACGATCTTGTTTATTACCCATAACATCCGTGAAGCCGTTATCCTGTCCGACCGCGTCGTCGTGATGTCGACCCGTCCGGGAACCATCAAAAAGGAATTCGCCGTACAAGCCGCGCGCCCGCGCGATAATGCCGACTCCGTTATCCATCATGTCGAGAGTGCGATCATGGACGTTCTTGCCGAGGAGCTCGAGAAAGTGGTAAAGGAGGAGATGGGCGATGAGTACAGCCTTAAGAAGAACGATTTTTCTCGTGATTCTGCTGATAGCGTGGGAGGCGGGATATAGAATCTTCGACTGGGGATGGAAATTCCCGTCTCTGTTCCAGACCCTGGATGCTTTCCGCCTCGGTTTGACGGACGGGCAGCTTGTGGAAGCGACGCTGAGATCGCTCGGACGGCTGCTGACCGGCTTCTGTATTTCCCTCGTTGTAGGGACTCTGCTCGGTTTTCTTTTTGCCCGCTTCCGGTTTCTGGACGATACGCTCGGTTTTGTCGTCGTTGCCTTGCAGACGGTTCCGAGCATCGCCTGGCTGCCGTTCGCGATCATCTGGTTCGGATTGACGGACACCTCCGTTATTTTCATTACGGCGCTCGGGGCCACCTGGACGATGGCTATGTCGAGCCGCACGGGCATTATGAACATTCCGCCGATCTATCTGAAAGCGGCCCAGACAATGGGCACGGGCAACGGGCTGCGGATGTTCTGGCAGATCATGGTGCCGGCGGCCTTCCCTCATCTCATCAACGGGGTGCGGGTAGCCTGGGCGTTCGCCTGGCGGGCGCTGGTAGCCGGGGAACTGATCGCCAAAGGCGTCGGTTTGGGCCAATTGCTTCAGCAGGGCCGCGATATTGCGGATACGGCTCTTATGCTTTGCATCGTCATTATCATTGCGGTGCTCGGCACGATTTCCGACCATCTCTGCTTCAAAAAGCTCGAGGATAAAATCCTGCTCCGCTACGGTCTTGCCTCAAGCGGTAAATAAGCAAGAAACAGACGAACAGATAAAGGGGAGTTTACGATGAAAAAAACAGCTTGGCTGCTTGCACTCATTCTGCTGGTCGGTACGGTGCTCACCGCATGCGGCGGCGGGGATTCCAAAAGCTCCGGCGGAAGCGGCGACGGCAAGAAGCCGGAAACAGTCCGCGTCGGTATTTTCAAAAACGTTACGCATGCCGCCGGTTATGTGGCGCTCGAAAATAAATATTTCGAGAAATATTGGGGCGAGGGCGTCAAAGTGGAAGTCACGGCTTTCGATAACGGCTCGGACTTTTCGACCGCTCTGGCTACGGATCAGATTGACCTTGGCTTCGTCGGTCCCGGGCCATCCACCAACCAATACCTGAAAAGCAAAAACTTCAAAGTGATTTCCGGTTCCAACAACGGCGGCGCCGTACTGGCTGTCCGTAAAGACGCGGGGATCTCAAGCGTAAAAGATCTTGTAGGCAAAACCGTCGCCATCCCGACACGCGGCAGCACGAACGAAATTTCGCTGCGCTTGCTTCTCCAGCAGGAAGGGCTGAAAGTGACGACGGATAAATCCGGCGTGGAAATTATCGCCCGCGCTCCGGCGGATACGCTGGTTGCGATGCGCCAGAAGGAAGTCGACGCTACGCTTATCCCGGAACCGTGGGGAACCCAGATGGAGAAGGAAGGCATCGGTCAGATTCTCGTGGATTGGGACAAAATCCCGCCGAACAACGGCAACTACCCGCTGACGATCCTGGTCGCGAGCGATAAATTCTTGAAAGATCACCGCGATATGGCCAAAGGCGCGATCCAGGCGAATATCGATGCCATTAACTTCATCAAAAGCAGTCCCGATAAGTCATACGACCTGATCAACAATCAGCTTAAAAAACTGAGCGGCAAAGGTCTGGATAACGAGCTGATCAAAGCGGCGCTCTCCCGCCTCAATCTGACGGCGGATGTGAACAAGGAAGCGATTGAAGAAATGGCAAAAGTGTCGATCGATGCCGGCTTCATCAAGAACGTGAAGAAAGAAGAACTGGATCTGAGCAAGTTCCTGGATCTGTCGCTTCTGGATGAAGTGAAAAAAGAGAAAAAATAATTCTTGTGAAAAAGAGTTTGGAAAAAGGACAGCCGGTTAATCGGCTGTCCTTTTTTGGTTAGAAGGCGAAGTCCGCTCCGCGACGCCGGGCCTGCCCCTTGGCTCGGCCAAGCTCAACACAGCACAGATACAGTACATCACGGAATAAGACGATCCAGTCAAGTTCTGCACAGAGCAGTAAAGCTGACAACGATAGCCGGGTTCGATCACGCACGTGCAGGAAATGACTGCGGCAAAGTTCGGCCTGGCAAAGCTTAATGACAGCACCGCGAAGTGCAGCACCGCCAAACACAGCACATGAAGTGCGGCGTCGCGAAGTTCAGCCAAGCGCAGCATCACGAAGTGCGGAACCGTGAAGCGTACGGCACCGCGTTGCTAAAGCCGACTCAGCCCAGCTCCCGGCCCAGCACGGCTTCGGCCGCCTTGCGGCCCGACAGGACCGCGCCTTCCATCGTCGCGAACATCGGCTGGCGCGTATAGTCGCCGGCAAGGGCGAGGCCCGGCACAGGCGTGCGCTGCTCGGGGCGGAGCTTCTCGCTTCCGGGCCGGACGGAATAGAAGTGATCCGGTCTGCGGATCACCCGGTAATCCTTGGCCTTCGCGCGCAGGTCGAGGCCGAGCTTGTCCGCATCCGCGCACACCCGCTCGAAAACGAGATCATCCGGCATGCCGATGAATTCGTCCGGGGGTGCGAGGATCATGGAGACGCGGCCGGGTACGTGCGGGAACGTCGTGCGCGACTGTTCGCTGAAGCTGCCGATGCACGTGCCGGGACCGAAGGTTACCCGGTCCTGCGGAAGAAGCGGCTCGCTGAGCTCCAACTGAATCGTCACGTCGGGCATCGTCGGCAGTTCGCGGAGAGGCTGATACCATGCCTCTCCTCCGAACGGCGGCTGGAGCAGCCGCTTGGCCGCCGAGATTTCCGTGGCGATGACGACGTGAGCGGCGCTCAGGGTCCCGCCTTCCTGCAGGGAGACGCCCGTGACCCGGCCGTCTTCAAGGCTGAGTCCCTCGGCCGGAGTGCTCAGGCTGATCCGGCAGCCTCTTTTTTCAAGCGCCGCGAGCAGAGGGTTGATCATCACGTCGGTCATACCGCCGTTAAACCCGCCGATCTGCATCTTGTAAAACTTCGGCACCCCCGGCGCAAAAAGCCCGAAGAAGACGAGCGCAGAATAGTCCTCCGGCGGGAGGAACAACACGCCGGACGTAAGCGGCCCCAGCACATGACGCAGCGCCTCGTCCTTGACGCCGTGCTTGCGGGCGAATTCGGCTACGCTGTACGTATCCAGCTCCATCCGGTTCTCCGACAGCAGCTTGAGGCCCTCTGCCACAAAGGGCATCAGGGAAGCTTTGTCGGCCGGAGAAATAATATCGTTGTTGGTGAAAGCTCCCGCAATCGTTTTAATGGGGGATTTCAAAGGGGCGATTCCGAATTCTCCGGCCGTTTCCCCGTCGGGGAGCCGGATTTCGAACGTTTTTTCCCAAGTCAGCATGCTGTTCGGTTTAATCCTTGCTCTTTTCAGCAAATTCGGGAGCGCTTCATAAAATCCGATAAATTTATGAAAGCCCGATTCGACTTCCATGCCGGCATCCGACCAGTTCGATGTGCGGCCTCCGGCGAAAGGCGCCGCTTCTATAATATGTACGCGTTGTCCTTGTTCGGCGAGCTCAAATGCGCAGCTGAGGCCCGCCAGGCCCGAGCCGACAATAAGCGTATCGAATTGTGAATCGTTCACTATTTCCACCGCCTCTTTTCTCTAAATAAGCGGGGGACGCTGCCAAACCCGCACCTATACCCCTTTACCCCGGGGAAGCGCGGATTAATCCTCCCGGGGCTGTGGAGGCGTAAGCTCCGGATACGGGATATTTTCGTTGGGAGCTAACGGCTTGTAGAGAAAGCAGTTGCCCGGAATCTTCAGATTAGGTTCATAGACGGCCAGTTTATTAAGGAAATAGCAGCTTTCCGGCAGATGGTGGTCCAGGAACCGCAGCGTCAGGCGGCTGAGAAGTTCTTCATCGACATACATGTCGATGACTTTCACGACAAAGTCATAGAAATTGATAATGGCTACCGCCACATCCGCCGCAAATCGGCGCTGGGCCGGGAAACCCGGAGGGGTGAAGCGGAGATAGCCGCCCATGGCGCGATTTTTGACCATATATGCCTGAAAGGTATTGGAATATCGGCGGGCTTGCTCCGACAATTCGATTTCTACGGGGTCCAGGTGGTCCCAGAGCAGAACGGCATGGCCTAGCTGATCCTCCAGCCACATATCCAGCAGTCCGTACAGCGTCAATTCTTCCGCCTCGACGCCCCGGGTCCAGAACGACAGTAACCGGAGATATTCCTCGTTCTCGATTAACGTTCCGTTAAAGTAGGAGGGGGTCAGCTCCAGTACGATTTTGTTGCTTATCCGCAGGCTTTGGATATGTCCTTCGAACTGATAGTAGCCGCTTGCGGCCGGAAGGATATCTTGGGCCAGTTTGATCATTACCGGTGAAGATACCGGCAGATCCTGCGGAGTCAGCTCGACTTGTTTGACAAGGGCGGCGAAAGCCTGACGGAATCCGTTTGCCGTCTGAATAAGGGGCTGCTCGCTCGGTGCGAGGGCCTGCCATACGAAGGTCGCATGATCATAAAGAATGCCTAGCCAGAAACGGTGCTCCGTCCATACGCTGAGCTTGGGTGTTGGGGCCACCGTAAAACCTCCCGTTCTTTGGTATGCCTGATCGGTAATCGCAGGGTCCGCGCGCGACGGTGCGCTTGAGATGCAGTTCTTCTATTAGTTGGCGCTGGCGAGGGACTGCTCATCTTTGCGGTTCTTGGCCGAAGGGGCGCTGGAGATCGGGCTCGGCGCTTTGTCGTCCTGCCCGGAAGCCGTCATTGTGCTCGTTCCCTGGAAAACGCCGCCTTCCTGCATGATGAAAGCCCGGACCTGGATGTTTCCGATCAGCTCTCCGGTGCTCATCACGGTCAGCTTGCCTTTGGTCGCTACATTACCGTTCACTTTGCCCGCGATCGTGACATCTCTCGCCTGGATGGACGAGTGAACGACCGCATTTTCCCCGATGACGATATCGCCTGCGCATTCGATGTCTCCCAGTACCTGTCCTTCGATACGAAGACTGGCTTCCGAAAGAATCTTTCCTTCGCAGACCGTGCTTTCTCCGATGATCGTGTCGGTCGTTTTGTTGTCCGTATTCCGTTTTTTATCGAATACCATGTCAGTTATCATCCTTTCGATCGGAAATAAGGTAAGGAGAGGGGTTGATTTTCGTGCCGTTTTTGTGGACTTCGTAATGCAGATGAGTTCCCGTGCTTCGTCCGGTCGTTCCGACGCGTCCGATAATTTGGCCCTTGCGGACGGTGCTGCCCGCCTGTACCTCCATTTTGTTCAGATGGAGGTATTCGGTTTCGATGCCTCTCGTATGGTCGATGCGGATATGATTCCCGTGCTGGGAATCGTAACCGGCCGCAGTGACCGTGCCGTCGGCGGCGGCATAGACGGGATCGTTCAGCTCGCCGTCGATGTCGAGGCCGGTGTGCACATTGGGCTTCCCGGTGAAAGGATCCTGTCTCACCCCGAAAGCCGAGGTGACCGTGCGGGAATCCGACGGCCAGATGGTGGGGGTGATTCGTTTCAGCCGGCGTGCCTCCTGCAGCTTTCGCTCGCTCTCCGTCAGTTGGACAAGCAGACCGTCGATATCGCCGATCATTCCGGAGAGGCTGGACCGCGTTTGCGCCGCCAGCTCATTCATTTCGCGGGTACCGGCCGGCGCTTCCGTGCCGCCGACATCGGGGGCGAGCGAAGGCGGGGGAGCGGTGCCTTTTCCGGAAGAAGCCGCAGTACCCGGACTTATCTTATTCTCCAACTTGCGGATTTCCTCCAGCTTGCTTTTGAACTGCTCGGCCTGCTTCGATAAATCGATCAGTTCGATCTGCAGCTTTTCAAGCTCCGTATCTTTCAGCATCAACTGTTCGGTAAGCTGCTTTTCCTGACCGGTAAACGTTTCGGTAAGCTGCTCCGTTGTGCTCCGGTGGCTGGTGTTCTGGACGTAGATGGTCAGGGAGAAGCCGAGGATGACAAGGGCGGCGGCGGATGGAACGGCATACAGGCTGATGCGGGGGATCCTGAAACGGACGACCCGCTTGTCGGCGCCGGGAATGAACATAAGCGTCAGTTCTTTCTTGTCCTCTTTGGTCTTCATGCGATGAACCTTCCTTTCGCGCGAAACCGAACCCCTAACGAATTGTATTCAGGACTTTTGGCGTACATGCCGCATAAATTCGGACAAATAACGGGCAAAGAGACGGAAATGCCTGTTCTTACGCTAGAAACAGAACCTGAAAAAAAGGAAGATAAACGAAAAAAGAGCCTGACTTCTCCTTTTTGAAGGAGTGGTCATAGCTCTTCCATATGATGTGAGTATAGTGTGAATTCCAAGACAGAAGTACGTCAGCGCAGCATCTGCATGACACTTTTGGCGAACAGGCTGGACAGGCGTCGACTGCTGCCTTTACGGGTGTTTTTATTTTTATCGCGTCTATTTTCCATAAAGCGGGTAAAATAGCCGTCCAGCTCACTCAAAGAAGTCAATTCCTCCCCGTAGCCGTGCTCCGTGAAGTATTGGCAGTTCTCTTCCTCCTGGCCCGGAATCGGATTATAGAAGAGCATCGGCACGCCTTTGATCATGGCCTCCGTGCAGGTCATGCCGCCCGGCTTGGTGATCAGGAGGTCCGACACCTCCATGAGCTTGCCGATCTCCCGGGTGTATCCGAACAGATGAATGTTCGGATGCCGGTACAGCTCGCTCGACTGAAGCTGCTGGCGCGCCTTCTCGTTCGTGCCGAGGCAGAAGAGCAGCTGAACGCGGTCGCGCCACTGCACGATGCGCTTCAGCAGCTTCTCGTCGAGCAGCCCCCAGCCGCCGCCCATCAGCATCACGGTCGGCATATCCCGGAGTCCGAACTCCAGGTAAATCTCATCGACCGAGTACTGCTCGCTGATACTGGGGTGAACGGGCAGGCCCGTCACTTTGATTCTGCGGGAAGAGACGCCTTTCGCCACAAGTCTGCGTTTGACGTCGGGGGCCGAGACGAAATACCTGTCCACTTCATCGTTGATCCACGACCCGTGTGCATCATAGTCCGTCAACAGCGTGCAGAGCGGGATATTAAGCCCAAGCTTTTTTTTCAGGCGCGACACGATCAGGTTCGGAAAAGGATGGGTACAGATAATAATGTCCGGCCGCAGCTGTTCGATCACGGCTTCCGCCTTACGGTAGAAAATCCGGTGCAAGGCATGCTGCAAAAAACCGTTCAGCGGCTTTTTCGATTGGGAGCGGTAAAGCTTCCCGTATAGCTTCGGCTGGGAAACGACTGTTTTGCGATAAGCTGTAAAGATCCAAGGTGCTATCGTCGGATGAAGAAACGCACCGAGTTCCAGCACGCGGATGATCAGCCCGGGATTCGTCCTGCGCAGAGCGGACGCTAATGCGTGAGCCGCCTGGGTATGTCCGGATCCGAATCCCTCCGAAAGGAGCAGAATTCGTTTTTTTCTCAAGAAACCTCACCTTTCCTTAATCGACAAAATAGCCGGGAAGCGCGCGTGCAGGCTCTGAATTCTGGATGGAGGTCTGGCGCCGGATCGGGCATTCTGTGTTCGGCGGTCAGTGCTGTTCCGCCTCTCTTTTCTTATCTGTGTAGCATTTCCGGCAGACGGGAATGTAGCTCTCGTTGCCGCCGATCTGGATCTGCTCCCCGTGAAAAATAGGAACACCGTCCTTGCAGCGCATGTTCATCGTAGCTTTTTTATCGCAATACCAGCACACGGTTTTGATTTCCTCGATTTTATCGGCGATGGCGAACAAGCTGGCGCTGCCTTCGAAAAGCTGTCCCATAAAATCCGCCCGCAGCCCGTAGGCGATAACCGGTATATTAAGGTCGTCCGCGATTTCGGCAAGCTGCTCGATCTGTCCGGCATTAAGAAATTGAGCTTCGTCGATCAAAATGCAGTTCGGCCGCTCTTTAGCCGCCAGTTCTTTCATATTGACCCCGTCTTGAATGACGATGGCGCTCTTCTGCATGCCGATGCGGGAGGCAACGATACCGACTCCGCTCCGGTCATCCACCGAGGGGGTGAAGAGTAATACTTTCTTACCCTGTTCTTCGTAGTTGTGAACAGTGCGGAGCACTTCAATGGATTTGCCGCTGTTCATGGTTCCGTATCGGAAATATAATTTAGCCACAGGTGTCGTCCTCTCTGTTACCAATAACCATCAGGTATATGCTATCATAGCATGTTTTATGCGTCAGAAAAAAGGGCATGAATGGAAGCGGAATCCGATCGCTGGAGGAAAGTGGAAAAACCTGCCTTTTTCTGTAGCTAACTTCCTCACGGCACGTTATGATAGAAGAATCAAGATGAGGCCGCTCGGGACGGGCCTCCGTTCGGTGGAGCGGTACCGGAGGAGAGAGGCAGGATGAAGGCGGAATGAAGGCCGTACGGGAAGACAGACGGAAGAACAAACGGTGGAAACGACGGTTGTACGGATTCTTGTCCTGCATGGGAGTTATCCTATTATATATAGTAGGAATGAGCGGATGGATTCATTATGTGGGAGAGAATTCCCACGGAACCGAGAGCGATACGATCATTATTCTGGGCGCGGCCGTCTGGAACGGAAAGCCCAGCAACGCGATGAAAGAGCGGCTGGATATCGCGGTCGAGGCCTACCGGAGCGGGCTGGCCAAGAACATCATCGCAACGGGCGGAACGACGACAAGCGAACCGACGGAAGCCAGTGTGATGCGGAGCTACCTCGTCGGCAAAGGCATCCCGGAGTCGGCGGTCTTTCTGGAGGATGAGTCTACATCCACGATAGAGAATCTGGACAACAGCCGTAAGATCATGGAGAGGGAGAAGTGGGAGACGGCGATTATCGTAACGCACGGCTTTCATACGTACCGTTCCCTGCTTATGGCAAGGAGCCTAAACATGAACGTAACGGCTGAGCCGGTCCGGATCAAACCCGTGGCGATCTACTATTATACGCTGCGCGAATGCGCCGGAATTACATATTTTATGGGCGAACGCCTTTTGAAGACGATCGGAATCGGATAAATCTCCTTGTCCAAACACAAACATTTGAAGGGTAAGTCCATGTTAACTTTCGGATTTGAAAATATTGTAAACTAACATTAAATGGTAGATTTGTAGATTCGAAAAAAACGATATTTTTCCCCGGAATCTCTGAGTTTCAAGCCCTGTCCAGGGTTTCCCATTAAATTTTTTTTTCAACCCATAACCTTTTTTTAAATTGCACTCTAGAAAGTCTAATGTTAATATAATAGAAAAATATCGAGGCGAATCGCTAAAAGATTCGGTTTTTGGGCAAATACAGGCGAATTTGGCAAGTTACGCGCGTATTTCCGGAATTCACCCCTTTAATGCAGGCATGAAACGTTGCTCTACCCAAATAAACAAGAGGAAAGGTTGCACAATCATGAACAGAAACGCTTCCCCTTCCAAACAAGGTTTGTACGATCCGCGGTTCGAGCATGATGCCTGCGGCATTGGTTTTGTTGCGAATATGAAAGGCAGGCCTTCCCATGAAATCGTCGGGCAGGCGTTGAATGTGCTTTGCAATCTGGACCACCGGGGCGGCCAGGGCAGCGAAGCCAATACGGGTGACGGCGCCGGTATCCTGCTGCAGATTCCGCACGGATTTCTCAGCAAGGTTTGCGCCGAAGAAAACATATCTCTGCCGGAAGCCGGCACTTACGGCGTCGGCATGGCTTTCCTCCCGCAGGAGCTGGAAGCCAGACAGCAGTGCGAGCGCATCGCGGAGCGGATTATCAAGGAAGAAGGCCAGCAGTTCCTGGGCTGGAGAACGGTGCCTACCGACAATGCCACCCTCGGCGAATCGGCCAAAGCTTCCGAGCCTTTCGTGCGTCAGTTGTTTATCGCCCGCAGCGGAGATATTCAAGACGAACTGAACTTCGAACGCAAACTGTATGTCATCCGCAAGCGGATGGAGAATGAAACCCGCGCCCTGGATAACGCGCCGCTTTACTTCCCCAGCTTATCCAGCCGTACCATCGTATACAAAGGCATGCTCACTCCCGAGCAGGTAGACGCTTATTACACGGAATTGCAAGACCCGTCCTTCGAGACAGCTATGGCCCTCGTTCACTCCCGTTTCAGTACCAACACTTTTCCAAGCTGGGAACGCGCCCACCCTTACCGCTACGTCATCCACAACGGTGAAATCAATACCCTGCGGGGCAACGTTAACTGGATGCACGCCCGTCAAGCTATGATCCAAACGGATTTATTCGGTGAAAATTTCCAAAGTCTGCTCCCGATTGTCGATAACGACGGATCGGATTCTCAAATTCTAGATAACACGCTCGAATTCCTTACGCTTTCCGGACGTTCTTTGCCGCACGCGGCCATGATGATGGTTCCAGAGCCGTGGTCCAAGCACGAAACGATGGATCCGGCCAAACGCGCCTTTTACGAATACCACAGCACCCTGATGGAGCCTTGGGACGGTCCTGCCGCGATTTCGTTCACGGACGGCCGCATTATCGGCGCCCTGCTTGACCGCAACGGTCTTCGCCCGGCCCGTTATTATGTCACGCATGACGATCTCATCGTCCTCTCATCCGAAGTCGGCGTGCTCAGCATCGAACCGGAGCGCATTGCGCGCAAAGAACGTCTGCAGCCGGGACGCATGCTCGTCGTCGATACGGTGGCGGGACGTATTCTGACCGATGAAGAGATCAAAGGACAGATCATTAACGAGCAGCCTTACCAGGAATGGCTCAAGAAACATCTCGTTTCCATCGGGGAACTGCCGGAAGCCGCTTCCGAGCCGCAGCCGGATCACGATCTGCTCGTTCAGCGCCAGCAGGCATTCGGCTACACATTCGAGTATCTCCGCAAATTCCTGGAGCCAATGGCCAAAACCGGCGTCGATCCGATCGGTTCCATGGGCTATGACGCGCCTTTGGCTGTTCTGTCGGAACGCCCGCAGCTTCTTTACAGCTACTTCAAGCAGTTGTTCGCTCAAGTAACGAACCCGCCGATCGACTCCAACTTCGAGGAGATCGTCACGGCACAGGAAACGACGATCGGACCGGAGCGCAACCTGATCCGTCCGGAAGCGGAAAGCTGTCGTCAGGTCCGTATTCCGACTCCGGTTATCTCCAACGAGGAACTGGCGAAGCTGCGCCACATCAAGCGTGAAGGCTTTAAATCCGTCACGCTCAAGACTCTCTTCCAGGCATCGTCGGGAAGCCAAGGGCTTGAGCAGGCGATGGAGGAGCTCTATACGGCTGCCGATGAAGCGATTACAGACGGAGCTACTTTCCTAATCCTCTCCGATAGAGGCATGGACGGGGAACAGGCGGCTATTCCGGCCCTGCTGGCCGTTGCCGGACTGCATCATCATTTGATCCGTCAGGGAACAAGAACCAAAGCGAGCTTGGTCGTCGAGTCCGGGGAACCGCGCGAAGTGCATCATTTTGCTCTGCTGCTTGGCTATGGAGCGGGCGCGATCAACCCGTATCTCGCTTTCGAGACGCTTAAAGATATGATCGGCAACGGTCAAATTAGAGACATCACGGAAGAGAAAGCTTCCTATAACTACATCAAGGCATCAACCAAAGGGGTTGTCAAAGTCCTGGCGAAAATGGGGATTTCGACCATCCAGAGCTACCGGGGCGCGCAGATTTTCGAAGCGGTCGGCCTCAGTCAGGAATTCGTGGACCGTTACTTCACCTGGACCTACACGCCTGTCGAAGGCATCGGCCTCGACGGAGTGGCACAAGAGACGCTGCAGCGCCATCAGCGGGCGTATTCTCCGCGCGACGGACGCGACCGCGTTCTGGATGCCGGCGGCGAACTGCAATGGCGTCAGGACGGCGAGGATCACGTGTTCACGCCGGAGACGATCCACTCGCTGCAGACCGCGGTGCGGAACAATGATTATTCCATGTACAAGAAATTCGCCGAGCTCATCAATCGTGAGTCCAAGAAAGCGGCTTCGCTGCGCGGCCTGTTGAAGCTGAAATCGGACCGCTCGCCGGTTCCGGTGTCGGAAGTCGAGCCGATCGAAGCGATCTTCAAGCGGTTTAAGACCGGCGCCATGTCTTTCGGTTCCATCAGCAAGGAAGCGCACGAAGCGCTTGCCATCGCCATGAACCGTATCGGCGGCCGCAGCAACACCGGCGAAGGCGGGGAGCATCCGAACCGCTTCACGCCGGATGAGAACGGCGATCTGCGCAGAAGCTCCATCAAGCAGGTAGCTTCCGGCCGGTTCGGCGTAACGAGCAATTACCTCGTCAATGCCGACGAGATTCAGATCAAGATGGCCCAAGGCGCCAAGCCGGGAGAAGGCGGGCAACTGCCGGGCAAGAAAGTATATCCTTGGGTAGCGGAAGTGCGCGGTACGACGGCGGGCGTCGGCCTGATCTCCCCGCCTCCGCACCATGACATCTATTCCATCGAGGATCTGGCGGAACTGATCCACGATCTCAAGAATGCGAACCCTCAGGCCCGCATCAGCGTGAAGCTCGTCTCCGAAGTCGGTGTCGGCACGATCGCGGCCGGCGTGGCCAAGGGCAAGGCGGACGTTATCCTGATCAGCGGCTACGACGGCGGTACGGGCGCTTCGCCGCAGACGAGTATCCGCCACGCGGGACTTCCTTGGGAGCTGGGCCTCGCCGAAGCTCACCAGACGCTCATCCTGAACAACCTGAGAAGCCGCGTTGTGCTGGAATCCGACGGCAAAATGATGACCGGCCGCGACGTGATCGTCGCAGCGCTGCTGGGAGCCGAGGAATACGGCTTCTCCACGGCTCCGCTCATCTCGCTGGGCTGCATCATGATGCGGGTGTGTCACCTTGACACATGTCCGGTCGGCGTGGCGACGCAGAATCCGGAGCTTCGCAAGCATTTCATGGGCGAGCCGGAGCATGTCGTGAACTTCATGCACTTCATCGCTCAAGATGTTCGCGAAACGATGGCGGAGCTCGGCTTCCGCACGCTGGAAGAGATGATCGGCCGCACCGAATTCCTGGCCCAGGAAGAAGAAGCGGGGCACTGGAAGCTCGAAGGCCTCGATCTGAGCCCGCTGCTTCACCAGCCGGAGATGCCGGAAGAGGTCGGCCGCTACAACCAGATGCAGCAGGATCACGGGCTGGAGAAATCGCTCGACATGCGTGAGATTCTTCCGCTCTGCAAACCTGCGCTGGAGTACCAGGATCACGTCCGCATCGAATTGCCGATCAACAACACAAACCGGGTTGTCGGCACGATTCTCGGCAGCGAAGTGACCCGCCGTTACGGCGCGAAAGGGCTCCCGCACGACACGATCCGCCTGCATTTCACCGGCTCCGCCGGTCAAAGCTTCGGCGCATTCGTGCCGAAGGGCGTGACGCTGTCGCTGGAAGGCGATGCCAACGATTACGTCGGCAAGGGATTATCCGGCGGTAAAGTCGTCATCTTCCCGCCGAGCGAATCGACGTTCGTGCCGGAAGACAACATCGTCATCGGCAACGTGGGCTTCTACGGAGCTACCGACGGGGAAGCGTATATCCGCGGTATCGCGGGCGAACGCTTCGCTGTCCGCAACTCCGGCGTGCGCGTCGTTGTCGAAGGCGTGGGCGACCACGGCTGCGAGTACATGACGGGCGGACGCGTCGTCATCCTCGGCAAGACCGGCCGCAACTTCGCGGCGGGCATGTCCGGCGGCGTAGCTTACGTCCTCGACGAGGACGGTACGATGGCCAGCCGCTGCAACACCGAGATGGTGTCGCTGGAGCAGGTGGAAGAAAGCTATGAAATCAACGAACTGAAGCTGATGATTCAGCATCATGCAACCTTTACCGACAGCTCGATCGCACACCGCGTGCTGGGCCGTTGGGATGAATATATCTGGAAATTCGTGAAAGTCATTCCGAAGGATTATAAACGGATGTTCGATGCTATCGAGCGGATGAAGAGATCCGGACTGAGCCAGCAGGATGCCGTTATGAAGGCGTTCGAGGAAAACACGCGCGATCTGGCCCGTGTCGGCGGCAACTAATTCATAACGAGCAGGACAGATTCTATACGATGGAGGAAGCGCAATGGGAAAACCTACCGGATTTATTGAGTTTCAACGCGAGCTGCCCACCGAGCGCGCCCCTCTGCAGCGGATTCAGGACTGGAAGGAATTTTACAATAAAAATTCCGAAGAGAAACTGCAGGTTCAGGGAGCACGCTGTATGGACTGCGGCATTCCGTATTGTCATACAGGCAAAATTATTGCCGGATCAACGACTGGTTGTCCGGTAAACAATCTCATTCCGGAATGGAATGACCTCGTCTACCGCGGTCAATGGCGCGAAGCCCTTGACCGGCTTCACAAGACGAACAACTTCCCGGAATTCACCGGCCGGGTCTGTCCCGCTCCATGCGAAGGCTCTTGTACGGTGGGGCTGATCGATTCTCCGGTTACAATCAAGGACATCGAAAAAACGATCGTTGACCGCGGTTTCGAAGAAGGCTGGATCGTACCGGAACCGCCGAAAACGCGTACGGGCAAGAAAGTCGCCGTCATCGGCTCCGGTCCGACCGGACTTGCGGCGGCGGCACAGCTCAACAAAGCGGGTCACACCGTGACCGTTTACGAGCGTGACGACCGGATCGGCGGGCTGCTGACCTACGGCATCCCGAACATGAAGCTCGAGAAGCATCTCGTGCAGCGCCGGGTTGACCTGCTGGCGGCGGAAGGCGTTAACTTCGTTACAAATGCGGAAATCGGCAAAAATGTGCCGGTCGATCAGTTGAAGGACGAGTTCGATGCCGTCATTCTGGCTATCGGCGCCACACGTCCGCGTGAACTGGACATTAAAGGGCGCGAGCTTAAAGGGATCTACCCGGCGATGGAGTTCTTGCACAAGAATACCAAGAGCCTGCTCGATTCCAACCTGGCCGACGGCGAGTATATCAACGCCGAAGGCAAAGACGTCATCGTCATCGGCGGCGGCGATACCGGTACCGACTGCGTGGCGACCGCTGTGCGCCACAAAGCGAAAAGCGTCGTGCAGTTCCAATACCGCGAGAAGCCGCCGGAAACCCGTGCGGTGAGCAACCCTTGGCCGGAATGGCCGAAGGTTTACAAGCTGGAGTATGGTCACGAGGAAGCGAAAGCTGTCCACGGCAAAGATCCGCGTGAGTACCTGACGCTGAGCGAAAACTTTGTCGGCGACGAGAACGGCAACTTGACGGGGCTTAAAACCGTCAAAGTCCGCTGGAGAAGCGACGACCAAGGCCGTCTTGTGCCTGAGGAAGTGGAAGGCAGCGAGAAGGTTTATCCGGCTCAGCTGGTCTTCCTGGCCATGGGATTTGCGGGTCCCGAGCAGAATCTGCTCGACCAGCTTGGCATTGAAAGAGACGTGCGTTCGAACGCGAAAGCGCAGTACGGCAAGTACAAGACGAACGTGGAAGGCATCTTCGCCGCCGGTGACGTACGCCGCGGACAGAGCCTGGTCGTCTGGGCCATTAACGAAGGACGGGAAGCGGCACGCGAAGTGGACCGTTTCCTGATGGGCAGTTCGAACCTTCCGTAAGGTAAATAAAAAAGGAGCCGAATGGCTCCTTTTTTGCGTTTACAGGCTAACGGCCTGTTTGCCGCTGTAGTCGGATATGACCTGCGGAACTTCCGTCAGGGAAGGCAGCGTGAAGAAGGCGCCTTTCGGCGTAGCGGTAATATCGACGATGTTGTACTTCCACTCCAGCTGAGCCGGAATATGGATCGCATTGATTCCCGCCTCGATGGCCGGGAGGACGTCGGTCCGTACGGAGTTGCCGATCATCCAGGTGCGGGCGCGCTCGAACTGCTGGGTATGGATAAGAGTTTCCATAAATTCGCGGGTTTTGTGCAGCGCGACGAAAATCCGTTCGCCGAAGTAGCGGTGAAGCCCGGCTTCCTGGATTTTACGCATCTGGATCGTTGCGTCGCCGCCCGTGTACAGGTACAGCTCATGCCCCTGGTCCGTCAGGGACTGAAGAGTCGTGTCCATCATCGGATACGGTTCAATCGAATGTTCGTAGACGCTGTTGCCGAGCTGATAAAGCCATTTTTCCTCTTCTTTCCGAGGAGTTCTGTCATAAAAATCGGAATAAAAATGATACGTTTCGATAAACGACTGCGGAAAACGCTCCGCTTTGAAACCGTGGATTTCCACACCCGCCAAATCTATTTCAAGCTGTTTGTGTTTAATGTCTTCATCCGTAAGACGGTGACCCGCGAACCAGGTCAGCATCGTATCCACGAACTGCTGAATCACGACATTAAAATATTTGTTGCAGTGAATGAGGGTGTCATCCAGATCGAACAAAATGGTTTGTCTCATGTGCTTTCTCTCCTGGTCTCTGTAGATAGGTTTAACGATTATTATACCATGTCCGGTGTAGATAACCCAGCTTTACAAGACAACGTGATCGGCTTATGTTTATAGGATCCGAATAGTGGATTAAAAGTACGTAAAACCTAAAGATACGGCAATCCCGGCCGGCAAGGGCCGGCCATGGAGTAGAGAAGGGGGAGAACCGGCCGATGCTGTGGCTTGTCATTGCGCTGCTGTTATTTATTTTTCAAATCGTCACGATCGTTGTGGTGGAATTCCGAAACCCGACCAAGACGGTCGCCTGGCTTATGATATTGTTTATCCTGCCGGTCATCGGATTTATTATGTACTATTTTCTGGCCAAAGAATACTCGCAGCGGCGCCACGTGAAGCGTAAAAACCGGCGGGTGCTCGGTGAAATGCAGCGGGAAATGCGCCGCGAGCTGGAGAACACGAAAAAAGGCCGGGATTATCCCGTCCCCAGCATTGTCAAAGAACCGCGTCTGTTCGGCCTGCTGAGCAACATTCCCAGCTCGCCGATCACCCGTAACAACGAGGTGGAAGTGCTGACCAACGCCGAGGCGGCTTATGAGGCTATGTTCGAGGCGATGGAGAATGCGAAGCACCATATTCATTTCGAATTTTATATCGTTCGGCACGACGACACCGGTAAAAAGTTTCAGGAACTGCTTATCCGGAAAGCGCGCGAAGGCGTTAAAGTCCGCGTCATTTATGACGGAATCGGCAGTTACAAGCTTGCCTCTTCTTACATACGCGAATTGATCGAAGCCGGAATAGATACCTACTGTTTCCTTCCGGCCTTTATCGCTTTTTTCGATAAGCGGATGAACTACCGCAATCACCGCAAAATTATTGTGGTAGACGGGACGGTCGGTTTCGTAGGCGGCATCAACATAGGAGACGAATACCTCGGGAAGCATCCGGTTCTCGGGTTTTGGAGAGATACCCACCTGAAGCTGGTAGGGGATTCCGTGTACTATTTGCAGAGTACGTTCCTGTCCGATTGGGAATTCGTATGCCGGCAGAAGCTGGTGGACACGAACTTTTTCCCTGAGCACACGTGTGAGGGCCACAAACCCGTCCAAATCGTGGCGAGCGGACCCGACGCCCATTGGGACTCCATTTTAGAATCCTATTTCGGGGGCATTACGACGGCAAAGAAGCGGATCTATATTACGACCCCGTACTTTATCCCCGACGCGAGTCTGATCATGGGGCTCAAAACGGCAGCCATAAGCGGCGTCGATGTGAAAATCATTTTTCCGCAAATTCCCGATTCCTGGATCGTCCACTACGCTTCGCTGTCCTATATTCATGAGCTCATGCAGACGGGGGTGAGGTTCTATCAGTACCAGCCCGGATTCGTGCATGCGAAGGTCACCATCATCGACGATTTGTTCGCTACCGTGGGGACGGCCAATATGGACATGCGCAGCTTCTACAGCAACTTCGAGCTGAACGCCATCCTGTACGACAAAGAATCGATCGAGCGGCTGGAGCATGATTTCCTGGAGGATCTGAAAAACAGCAAGCGGATCATCCTGTCGGAGTTCGAAAAACGCTCCCGCTTCCAGCGCGGCAAAGAAGTGCTGGGAAGATTGCTGTCGCCTTTGTTTTAAGAGGCAAGGCAAATGTAAAAAAGCCCTGTTTCGCTTGAAAAAGTGAAGCGGGGCTTTTTGGTGCATCAATCCGGAAACATCAAGATAAGAGCTTTGGGGACCGTTTGAAAAACAGAATCAGGAGGAGGTTGGGAGTCAGGCCCGCAAAAGCGATCAGATCCAAGAAAATCAGGGGAAGGGGAATTGGCGTCATTTCCATGAGAACAAGAACCGCAGCCGCCGCCATATAAATCAGAGTGGCAAAATAGGAATAGAAATAAGCTTTAGACCGGATCGCCTTCATCCGTTCATCCGGTTGTTTAAGGAATGGAGATAAAAAAATGTCGCATGACATGTTCATTAGAATGCATCCAACGAAGATTAGGGTGGGCCAGAAGGTAGGCTGACCGGCATCCAGCAGCGGAACCATTTTAAACAAAATGAACAGCAGAACCAGCAAACCGAGCAGCATTAGCTTTCTGCCCTTTAATACCTCTTTAAAGTTCATGGCAGCCATCGCCTCCAGATAAAAGTTTATAAATCAATAAAGCGTCCTATTCGACATCCATAATTGTCATTTAATGTATGTTGTTATTTTACCCCATATATGCAGTCATTGGAAAAGAAATTTTAGAATTTTACAGAATTCATGCTAAAAAGATCTCCCACTGAAAAGTGAAAGATCTTACTGGGGGCCAAGCGGCCCGCCATGTTACTCCAGATGAGACAAAACAGCATCGAGGTTCTGAGGAGGCACTTTCTCGATCAGATCGCCCATCTTTTTGATCCGTTCCACGATGACGTGCAGCGTAAAGTCCCTCGGATCGCAGCGACGCTCGACTTCCTCCCAAAGCAGCGGGGTGGAGACGGTTCCGTGGATTTTGGCCCTCGGCGTGTAGGGAGCGGAAAGCGTTTTGCCGCACCAGTGCTGCAGGTAGTCGAAGTAAATGAGATCGCCGCGATTCTTTTTCAGGCGCTCAATCGTAAACAGCTTCGGATATTTTTTGACGACGAAGGAGCCGATAAAATAGCCGATTTTGCGAAGCTGCTCGAAGGTGTACCCGTGCTGGATGGGCACGTAAATTTGTACGCCGGTCGCTCCGGACGTTTTGGGCACGGACCGGATATGAAGGGAATCGAGCACCTCTCCGATCAGGTGAGCCGCTTCCATAATCCGCGGTTCGACTTCCAGGCTGGGGTCGATATCAATGAGCCACTCGGCCGGCAGTGTCTCTCCGATGCGGTGGAACGAGGGATGAAACTCCAGGCAGGCCAGGTTACCGAGCCAGATCAGCGTCGGAAGCGAATCCAGATTGACATACCGGATGCCGTCCAGCGGAGCGAGATTCACGAAATCCGGAACGGGCTCCGGGGTATTTTTCTGGTAAAACGATTTGTCGTGAATGCCGTGAGGAAAACGGATCGTCGTCAAATGCCGGTCCCGGCAGTAGCGCAGCAAATAGGGGGACAGCTCAATCAGCTTCTGGAGGAAATCAAGCTTCGTAATTCCCGCCTCAGGCCAGAGAGGCTTCTCGGGGTTGGTAATGGTCAGTTCCTGCCCTTCGACCATGATCGTGCCTTGCGTTTTTTTGTACCCTGTGGGCATCCTGTGCACTCCTTCCGGACGTACAAGCATTTATCCCCATTGTGGACGAAAAAGAGGCGGGCTATTCTTTGCGGCAGCGGCGTCTTTCCGGAGGAGGTCAAAGAACAAGGCCCTAAGCGGGATTCCGCGTGGAGCTTTTGGCAATAATGGAACATAAAAAGTACCGGAAGCGAGGCACCTTACATGAATCTACCGCGGGTTGTTCCATTCGAGCCGGTTTCCACGGATCAGGCGCCTTCGGGCGGGGAATGGATTGCCCAGTTCAAATGGGACGGGGTCCGTGTGCTAACCTACTATGACGGAACGGGCGTGCAGCTGTTTAACCGGAAGCTCAACGAAAGAACGCTCCAGTACCCGGAATATCAGGTCGTCACGGATTATTGCCAAGCGAGGAGCGTCATCCTGGACGGGGAAATCATCGCGCTGGAAAACGGGAAGCCTTCCTTTCATCAAGTCATGAAAAGGGACGGCCTGCGAAGCGGCAAATCCCTGGCGGGCTCGGTGCAGAAAGTTCCGGTCGTCTACATGCTGTTTGACATTTTGTATTGTAACGACGAATGGGTCATCGACAAGCCGCTTTCGGAAAGGCAGGCGCTTCTTGAAGAACTGATCATCCCGGATGACCGGGTCCAAATCGTCCAAAGCTTTACGCAGACGGAAGAACTGTTCGGCATTGCCCAGGCGCACGGTCTGGAAGGAGTCGTGTACAAGGATTTGGGAAGCACTTACGCGCTCAAAGGCAAAGATCACCGCTGGCGCAAGCATAAAAACTACCTGGACGTGAATGCGGTAATCGGGGGCGTGACTTATCGCTCGGGAGTTGTGAATGCGATTCTGCTCGGTCTGTACAACGAAGAGGGGCAGCTTGTGTATATCGGACACGCAGGGACAGGCAAGCTGAGCCGCCAGGATTGGATCGACCTGACGGCTTTAACGAAGCCGCTTATCGTGCCGGAGAGGCCGTTTATCAACGAACCGGAACGGAGCAGGGAGGCCGCCTGGCTGCAGCCGCGGCTTACCGTTAAGATCCGGTTCATGGAATGGACCCGGTATCTGACCCTGAGGCAGCCGAGTATCCAGGCTTTTCTATCCGTCGTGCCTGAGGAATGTACGTTCCTGCGGGAAAAGTGAAGACAGTCTGAAAACAGCCCGAAAAAAACGAGCCCCCGATGCCGGCGGCTCGTTTCTGCTGTCGTTCTCTTGAGGAAGGCTTCTTCAGGATACCGTTTCCTTTGCCTTTTCCTTCGGCTTGCGCGGTTTGGCCGCGGCTTTGGGCTTCGCTTTGGCCTTGGCGTCCGACTTGTCCGCCGCGACGGGCTTGACGGCTTCAAGGCTCGCTTGCAGCGCGGACATCAGGTCGATCACGTTGGTGCGCTTCTGCTCCGGAGCGACCTGGACCTCTTCGCCGGCTACTTTCTGCTGGATCGCTTCCATCAGCGCTGTCCGGTAATCGTCCTGGTATTTCTCCGGCTCGAACGGCGTGGACAACTGTTCGATCAGCATTTTGGCCATCGTAAGCTCTTTGTCGTTCACGTTCGAGGCTTCCGGAAGATTGGGAACCTGGCTAATCGCGCGAATCTCGTCGGGGTAGAAAATCGTTTCCAGAGCGATGCAGTTATCGATAACCCGGACGGCGGCCAGACTGCTTTTGGAACGGATGGAAATGGTGGCGATCCCGATTTTACCGGTCTGCTTGATGGATTCCAGCAGCAGGTTATAGGCGTTGGCACCCGTATCTCCGGGGGAGAGGTAGTACGTCTTCTGAAAATAAATAGGATCGATGTCGGTCAAGTTGACAAAATCCAAGATTTTAATCTCTTTAGTCGCTTCACCGGAGATTTTCTCCAGTTCTTCTTTCTCAAAAAGAACGAAGCGGCCGGGTTCGTATTCGTAGCCCTTCGTAATTTCTCCCCACTCCACTTCCGTGTCGCAGGTGGTGCATTTTCTTACGTAAGAAAGCGGAGTGGTGCAGCGTTTATGAATGTAACGCATGGAGATGTCTTTCTCTTCCGTAGCCGAGAACATTTTGACGGGAACGTGTACCAGACCGAAGCTGATAGCGCCTTTCCAGACCGTATGCATGAGGGGAAACCTCCTAAGGGCGCCCGCGTAACGGGCTTATTTTATTGATCCGCATGGGACCGGCCGCTCAGTGACCAAACTTCTTTTTAGCATCAGTATGTCCAAAAAATTCGCCGGATATGAATGCTTTAGGGCGATTTGTGTCACGCTAACCGGAGCCAGGTTTACTCCGGAGAGTGGAGGTGAATGAAATGGGAGACGACAAGCAGCAAAAAGAAGCCAAAGACGGCAACCATCAGGGCCGGGACGACTATTACATGGACATCGACCGGATGATCAATGAAGGGCTCGGCGGCGGCCAGGTTACGGTTCATAACGGTCTGATCGAGGAATCCACCACGGATACGATGGGATATCCCGAATCCGCAAGGGATGAGGAAGGGTGAGGACGGCGCCTGCATGGAGGAAAGCACATGCAGGCGCTTTTTTTTGCTGGGCGGGAAAGGAGCCGGAAGAGCGCCCGCGCCTTGCGGGGGCACGCATATCCGGTTGCTAGAGGGAGGATAGAGGGCTATAATAGGAGGCAAACCAAACCGGAGGAGCGGCATCTATGCAGCATGACGAATTCGGCCTGATCCGCCTGCTGACGGGGGACAGACAACAGGCGGACGGAATGCGTTCGCAAGGAGTGGTAGTCGGCATCGGAGACGATGCGGCCGTTACCGCTTTGTCTCCCGGCATGCAGCTTGTCGCCTCTTGCGACACGATGACCGAAGGGATTCATTTCCTGCCTGTGACGATGCGGGACGAGGACATCGGATTCAAGGCGATGGCTTCGAATATCAGCGACATGGCCGCGATGGGCGCGAAGGCGCGTTATGCGCTTGTCGCGCTATCTTTACCGAAGGATGCCGACACGGAACAGATCCGGCGCATTTACGCCGGATTGTATGAGTGCGCGGACTTGTTCGATGTGGCCGTCATCGGCGGCGACACGACGTCCACGCGCGGCGGAATCGTGCTGACCGTCACGATTCTGGGCGAAGTCCCCGCTGGCCGGGCTCTGCTGCGCAGCGGCGCGAAGCCGGGCGACGCCGTCTTCGTGACGGGGCCGCTCGGCGGCTCGGCCGCGGGGCTGAGCTACCTCCTGCACCGCGGCACGGACGCGGCGCTTTGGGGCGAGCTGCCCGCAGAGGCCGCGGAGCTCGTCCGCGCCCACACCCGGCCTCTGCCGCAGGCTGCGGCCGGGGAGCTGCTTCAGCGCACGGGCTTGTGCCGGGCGCTGAACGACATCAGCGACGGGCTCGCGAGCGAAGCCGGCGAAATCGCCGAGGCTTCGGGAGTCGGGCTCCTCATCGCGGAGGAGAAGCTGCCGCTGGCGGAGGGGCTTCGCGCCTGCGCGGAGAAGCTGGCCGCCGACCCGCTGGAGTGGGTGCTGTACGGCGGCGAGGACTACCAGCTTCTGGGCACGGCCGCAGAAGCGGATTTGGCAGCCCTGCGCGAGGCGTTCGCGGGCGAGGGGCTGCCCTTGCACGTCATCGGACGTGTGACGGCCGCGGATGAAGGGGTGCGGCTGCAGCGCCCGGACGGGACCGTGCAGCCGCTGCCGAAGCGGGGCTACAATCACTTTGCTGCGAAATGAGAGGAAGCGACGGAGATGGCTTACCAATATAAAGCCGCAGACGAACGGGACACGGAAGCATTGGCGGCCCAGCTTGCAATGCTTGCGGGTCCCGGCGCCGTAATCGCGCTGGACGGCGATCTTGGCGCGGGCAAAACGCGTTTTTCGCAGGCGGTGGCTAAATCGATTGGGGTGCAGGGCGTTGTCAACTCCCCGACTTTTACGCTGATTAAAGAATACGAGGGACGAGAGTTCCCTCTCTATCATATGGATGTTTACCGGATTTCTTTGGAAGAAGCCGAGGATTTGGGGCTGGACGAATATTTTTACGGGGAAGGTCTGACTTTGATTGAATGGGCCAGTCTGGTGGAGGAGCTTTTGCCGCCGAACCGGCTTGAAATTTATATCGAGCACAGCGGGGGAGACGAGCGGGTGTTCCGCTTGAATCCGTCCGGACAGCCTTACGAGAGCTGGTGCGCAAATTTGAAAGAGAACGGATGGTTGGTATGAGCAGCGGGAACGGAAATAGTACGCAGGAGCGGGAAAAGGTGAAGGTCTCTCCGCTTGCCGGGGATAGTGAAGGCCGTGAAAGCAGCCGGTCCGGATTCGACGGAAACGGGTATGTGCTTGCACTGGATACGTCCACGGCTTCGCTAGCCGTTGCCCTGCTTCAGGGCGGCCGCGTAGTCGCCGAAAAGCACACGATCGTGGAACGCAATCATTCGATTCACCTCATGCCTCATTTGCAGGAGCTGCTTGCTTCCCGCGGCATCCGGCCGAACGATCTTACCGCGGTCGTGGCGGGCCAGGGGCCGGGTTCCTATACCGGCGTACGGATTGCGGTTACCGTTGCGAAAACCTTCGCCTGGTCCCTCGGCATTCCGGCGGCGGCCGTCTCCAGTCTGGAGGCGCTGGCGCTGGGCGGGCGAACGGCTTTGCTCGCCGATGAGGGCGGGGGCGGTACGGACGGTGCCGTGCGCTGGTTCGTGCCCCTGATGAATGCCCGGCGGGGGCAGGCATTTACCGCGGTTTATGCATCGGCAGGGAATGAACCGGCCGATGAGCTTTTGGGCGCGGAAGACATCAGCGGCGCGTCGTCGTCGGATAACACCGGCAGCAGATGGGCCCGGCTTCAGCCGGACGGCATCCGCCTTGTGGCGGATTTTACGCGGCACATTGGGGACGATATGGCGGGAGCGGAAGCCGCCGGAACGACCGGGGGGCAATCCGCGGGCGACGGCGGAACTGTTGTCGTGCCTTCCGGATTTGCAAAACCCCAGGAGATCGTTTTCGTCGGCGAGACTTCCTTTTTCGAAGAAACGATCGGTCAGGCCGCGGCAGAGCTAAGCATCCCTGTGCGTGTCCTCCCTTACGATTTGACGGCGGCCGAAGTGGGTCTGCTTGGCTTGCCCCGGTTAAAACGCGGGGAAACGATCGACAAGTATACGTTCGTTCCGAACTATACGCAGCTTACGGAAGCTGAAGTGAATCTGATGGCTAAGGCCAAATCCTGACGGAAAGGGGAGGGGCTCTTTGGACGAACGAAGATGGGAGCAGCCTGTTTCAACCCCGATTTTCCGTGTGATGAGGCTGGACGACATCCCCCACATTTGCGAAATCGAACAGGAAGCCTTTACGACACCCTGGTCGGCGGGAGCTTTTCACAACGAGCTGACGAGCAATCATTTTGCCCATTATACGGTAATGATGGTAGACGGGGTTATTGCGGGGTACGGGGGCATGTGGCTCATTATGGATGAGGCCCATGTAACCAACATCGCGATATCCGGCCGGTTCCGCGGCCGCAAGCTGGGCGTTTCGCTCGTCCACCAGCTGCAATCCAAGGCAAGATCGCTGGGGGCGGTCCGCATGACCCTGGAGGTCCGCGCGTCGAATTACGTGGCTCAGCGCCTCTACGACAAAATGGGCTTCCGGTACGTCGGCGTCCGCAAAGGCTATTACACCGATAATAACGAAGACGCGATCATTATGTGGGCGGATTTGCCCGACACGAATCAACCCGCCTAAAGCGGCGGCAGCGTCCTGTTCGCATTCGATAAAAGGGAATGAAAAAAACGTCATGAACACTACAAAGCCTGTGTACATTCTGGCCATTGAAACAAGCTGCGACGAGACGTCCGCAGCCGTGATAGAGAACGGGACCGTTATCCGGTCCAACGTGGTTTCCAGCCAGATCGAAACCCACCGGCGCTTCGGCGGCGTCGTGCCCGAAATCGCATCCCGCCAGCATGTCGAGAGCATTACTTGGATTTTGCAGGAAGCGCTCGATCAGGCGGGGCTTGCGATGAAAGACATGTCCGCTATTGCGGTCACCCAAGGGCCCGGTCTGGTCGGCTCGCTGCTTGTCGGCGTAGTGGCGGCCAAAGCGCTGGCTTTCTCGCTCGGCCTGCCTCTGATCGGCGTGCATCATATCGCCGGGCATATTTATGCGAATCAGCTTGTCCACAAGCTGGAATATCCGCTGATTTCGCTTGTCGTCTCCGGCGGCCACACCGAACTTGTGTATATGGAGAGCGAAGGAAGCTTCAAGATCATCGGACAGACGCGTGACGACGCGGCCGGCGAGGCGTACGACAAAGTGGCGCGCGCCTTGAAACTGCCTTATCCGGGCGGTCCTCATATTGACCGCCTCGCCCAGGAAGCGGACGGAGAAATTCCGATGCCCCGTGCCTGGCTGGACGATTCCTACGATTTCAGCTTCAGCGGCTTGAAATCGGCGGTCCTTAACGTCCTTAACCAGTCGCGTATGCGCGGAGAGGAGCCGGTGGCGGCTCATGTCGCCAAAGGCTTCCAGTCCTCTGTGGTGGACGTGCTGGTGGAGAAAGCCGCACGGGCCGTCCGGGAGTACGGCGCCAAGCAGCTTCTGCTCGCGGGAGGAGTGGCGGCTAACCGCGGACTGCGCGAAGAGCTGACGAAGCGCTGTGCAGAGCTTGGCGTGCCCCTGCTGCTGCCGCCGATGGATCTCTGCTCCGACAATGCCGCCATGATCGGCGCCGCGGCTTTCCTCAAATGGAACCGCGGGGATATCACGGGGCCGGAGTTTAAGGCGGAGCCGGTGCTGAGCCTGGAGAAGTGGGGATACTGAGCTTAGGCCTATCACGAATAGTTGAAAATTTACCCCAGCTTCGTTTAGCGGGATAACAAAATAAACAAACAAAGACAGCCTCCGGGAAGTTTTAAGCAACCGGGGCTGTCTTTGTTTATTAATCACGCCATTTCGCTGCGCGCCAGGGGGTGAGGTTAGGGGGATTCATAAAAGGACAATTCGCCAAACTCCAGATGCAGCATCAATGAATTTAATCCGCCGACTTATGAACAGTGACTCCCAGAGCTTCGCGTGCCATGTCGGCATATTCCTCAAGCCCGGACTTAAGGGCGAACAAGCCGATGGTGACGGCGTAGGCCCCCTGCAATTGCGCGATATGCTCTTTCATCCTCGGCCAAACGCGTCCCCCTGCTTTTTCATATTCCTTCAGCAGTACCGACAAGGCTTCCTCGCCGAAAACGGTGTAAAACGCAGTAAAGTCCGTGGCCGGGTCTCCGCATTCCGCTTCCGTCCAGTCCAGCAGCCCGCAAACCCGCTCGTTTCCGTCGACCAGAATATGGCCCGGATGCAGATCGCCGTGGATCAGCGACGTATGCTCCGGCCAGTAGGAAGCGTCCGCGAGCCAAGCCTGCCAGCGCTCCCAAAGTTCGTCCGAAACGCCGTAGGCCTGCCGGACGACTTCCATACGAGCCGCAGCGGCTGCTCTCAGGTCAACGGCTTCTAAGGCTAACAGGCCCGCTTGTTCGGCGCCACGGCCGTCTATCCGGTGCAGGGAGGCCATTACTGCCGCAAGCGACTGAACGAATTCGGGGGAAGGAGCCTCGGGATCTATGTGCCACTTATAGGTTTTGGCGGCGGCATCGACGGTGGCCGCCGGCGTCCCGGGCAGCTTGCGGTAGGCAATGAAGTCGGGCCGGTTGATTTGCCAGCCGGGAACGGCAACGGGCAGCGAACGGCCGACAAGCTCCAGCACTTTAGCTTCGTAAGCGGCCGATTGGATAACGTCCGATCTCCTGGGGATACGGAGTATCCAGGAGGAATCGTCTGTCGAGCGGGCGGAAGCCGCCAGAAAGTCCAGCCCGGAATCGTTCAGCTCCAGGGGCTTCGACGGGTCCAGTTCCAGATTATATTTTGCCGCCAACAGGCGGAAATGGTTGAGTTGTTCTTGTTCCGTTAACGGTATTGATTTTTTTACGGAGTCGTTCATATCTCATAGCACCTCTTCATCTTTAATCAAGTAATCGAATCTCATGAAAGCATCCTTACGGGGGCAGCACAAATAAGCCTGATCTCTCTTTTTGAAAAAAAGAACAGGTGTAGGGTGTCAGTCCGCCTGCATTACCTGATCCGCATGAAGTGGATAACCATGTTAAACGCCCTCCTATCGATCTTAGGGGAAATCCCCTGTTTTAACCGTACCATAGGAGAGAAAACGCCGACAATGGGCGAGTTTTCCTTGATGAATTTTTTCCGCTCCCGCTTAAAATTTTGAACATTTTGACATTTTGTATTGACTTTGCGTTTTCGCGCATATTATAATCACAACAAGTTCAAAACGTACACGCAACGAACGGGAAAAGTAAGGTCATTCATGTCGCACAGAGAGCTGCGGGTTGGTGCAACGCAGCCGGATGAACCCTGAACTCGCCCGGGAGCGGTAAAACTGAACAACGCCGGCAAGCCCGTCCCGAACCCGTGAGACAGATGTCCCATCGGTCGGGTCAGAAGTCTTCGAAGCATCCGGCGAAGTAAGTTTTAACGGCTGGCCCCCGTGATCGGGCAGCGATTGGAACGTCCCGGTATCCGGATACCGGCCGACTTGTTTCCAAGAGCATCGAGTGGATTCGCCTTACGGCGGATCAATGAGAGTGGTAACGCGGAAGGCTAACGGCCTGTCGTCTCTTAAGTTAGAGACGGCAGGTCTTTTTTGCATCCTCTCCAGCAGACGGATGTGCACAGACAGCATTGATAAACAACAGCGAGATAGATGGGCATAGGCTAAGCAGGGCGGAACGGCGGTGACCACCGGTCGATCGTATAAGCGAAGCAAGAACGCGGCAGGCACAGCCTGCGATCATCGCAAATATAAACGAGCGGACATTCAGGCAGGAGCCGGTGTCCGGGAAACATCGAACAACATGTATATCCAAAAAGGCAATGAACAAGAGTAGTACGATCCGGTAACGGTACAGAGAGCTGCGGGGAGGTGCGACGCAGTCCGTAAGGGATCGGAACTCGCTTGGGAGCCGGGAGCCGAATGTTACGAATGCCGCATGAGCGGCCGTGACTCAAGCTTACAAACGGTTGGCCTCCGTTAACGGGCGCGCAGCGAATGTTAGGCTTCAATCCCTTTTGCATTCGCTGCCGTAAGCGGACTTTCCCGTGGGGAAGGTCAACAAGAGTGGTACCGCGCCGGCACAGCCGTCGTCTCTTTCTGGAGACGGCGGCTTTTTTGCATGCTCAGGGCGGCTGAGGAAGGCATGTCACAAAAAACTCCCAACCGGAGTTTTTAATAAACCCGAAACGGGTAATCAGGAGGATAACGAAATGACGAAACGGCAAATTAAAATTTTTGACACGACTTTGAGAGACGGCGAGCAGGCGCCGGGATGTTCCTTATATCCGGAAGAAAAGGTCCGCATCGCGCGGCAGCTTGTGAAAATGGGCGTGGATACGATCGAACCGGGCTTCCCGATCTCTAGTCCCGGCGATTTCGCCGCAGTGCAGCAGATTTCCCGTGAGCTGCAAGGGGTGGAAATCTGCGGTTTCGCGCGTGCGGTCAAGATCGACATCGACGCCGCGGTGAAGGCGACTCAGGACGCGGCTTTGCGGCGCATCCATATGTTTATCTCCTCGTCGGATATTCACCTGGACTTCCAGCTGCGCAAATCGCGCGAGCAGGTGCTGGCGGAAGCGCGCCAGATGGTTGCCTACGCGAAGCAGTTCTGCGAGCGGATCGAATTTACGGCCATGGATTCCAGCCGTACGGGCCGGGAGTATTTGTATGAGCTGGTGGAAGCGGTCATCGCCGAGGGCGCGACAATCATTAACCTGCCGGATACCGTCGGTTACGCCATGCCGGAAGATTACGGCAAAATGTTCTCGGATGTACGGAAGCATGCGAGAGGCGCCGACAAGGTGGAATTCAGCACCCACTGCCACAACGACTTGGGGCTTGCGGTTGCGAACAGCCTGGCGGCCATCCGTAACGGGGCGAACTATGTGGAAGTATCCGTGAACGGCATCGGAGAGCGGGCGGGCAACTGCTCCCTGGAAGAGATCGTTATGGCGATCGAGACGCACAAAGACACGCTGAACATGGAAACCGGCATCGCTCTGGAGGAAATCTACAATACGTCGACGATGGTTAGCCGGATGATGAATATGCCGATCGCGTTCAACAAGCCGGTCGTCGGCCGCAATGCCTTCCAGCACGAGTCGGGCATCCATCAGGACGGTTTGCTGAAAAACCGCAATACCTACGAAATCATGGAGCCTGAAAAGCTTGGAATTCCGCGTTCGATGATCATTCTGGGCAAGCATTCCGGCCGTCACGCTCTGAAGCATCGGATCGGCCAGTACGGTGTCGATTTGGACGCCCAGTCCTTAGAAGAAGTATACGCCCGCTTCAAGGACATGGCCGACGAGCAGAAGCACGTCACGGACGACGAGTTGATGAGTCTGGTCGGTGACGCGGGAGCTTCCGCGGCGGAGCGCTTCTCGCTGGTACAGCTTCAAGTCGTCAGCTCCAGCGACCGCAGCCGTGTGGCATCGGCCACCATCCGCGATAACGAGAGCGGCGCAGAGGCAACCTGGTCGGGCACCGGAGACGGACCGATCGAAGCGATCGTCAACTGCATCCGTCAAGCGGTTCCGATGGATGTGACGTTCGCCGATCTGGAGCTGTACTCCTTGTCCGCCAGCGAAAAGGCGACCGGCGAAGCGACCGTGACGGTCTCCTGCGGGACGCAGACCTACAAAAGCTCCGGCTTGGATGTCGATATTCTGTTTGCGACCGCCAAAGCTTTCCTGTCGGCCTGCAACCAGGCCGTGCGGGCCAACCCGAGTGCTTCACAAGGTGTAACCTTAATGGCTTAAATTATTAACAGGATGGGTGTGAAGAACTTATTCACACCCCCTGTGGATAATGTGCATAACTTGAAAAACTCCGTATTTTTCAGGCTTCCGCTTTTTCTTCCTTTTCCGTATAACTCTCGGATAACATTTTCAGCAGAATCTGTGGATAATGTGGATAAATCTGTTTATAAGTGCTTAAAGCGCCGAAAATCCGGCGCTTTTTTATATTTTATCTGTGGATGAAGATGTGGATAAAAAACGTGGTTCGGCCATGGAAAAAAATGTTTATATAAAAGGCAAAACTGATCCACAGGGAGTGAGCCTGAATGAATAGAGAAGCCTTTTATCACGGGACGAGAAGCAACTGGGCTTATGCGTATGATAACAAAACGATTCATTTGAGAGTCCGTACACAAAGGGATGACGTGGAAGAAATTACGGTGATCGCCAGCGATAAATACGATTGGGACACCTTTTATCAGGAAATATCCATGGCGAAAACCGCTTCGGATTCGCTGTTCGATTACTGGGAGGCGGAAGTCGTGCCCAGCTACAAACGCCTGTCCTACTGCTTCAGGCTGAGTGCAGGAAGCGAGCAGCTGTGGATGACGGAAACGGGTATTCATTCCGAACAGCCTCATCCGCCAGGGGGCTATTACGCGTTCCCGTATATTCATGAAATCGACTTGTTCAGTCCCCCGGCCTGGGCCAAGGATGCGATCTTTTATCAAATCTTCCCGGAGCGCTTTGCCAACGGAAATCCGGGGAACGATCCCGAAGGCGTACAGCCGTGGGGCGGAAAGCCGGAGCGCGACAACTTTTTCGGCGGAGACCTGCAGGGGGTGCTTGATCATCTCGACTATCTCGTGGATCTGGGCATCAATGCGATCTATTTCACCCCGGTGTTCAAGTCTCCTTCGAACCACAAGTACGATACGCTGGACTATATGCAGGTGGACCCTCATTTCGGCGATAACGCTCTGCTGAAGAAAGTGGTCGCGACCTGCCGCGAGCGCGGAATCCGGGTCATGCTGGATGCGGTTTTCAACCACAGCGCACTGGAGTTTCCGGCTTTTCAGGATGTGAAGGAGAAAGGGGAGGAGTCCGCCTTTGCCGACTGGTTCCATATCAACGAATACCCGGTTGCCGTAAAAAACGGAATTCCCACTTACGATACATTCGGTTTTTTCGAAGGCATGCCGAAATTCAATACAGCCAACCCCGAAGTGAAAAAGTATCTGCTCGACGTAGCCAAGTACTGGATCGAGGAGATCGGAATCGACGGCTGGCGGCTGGATGTCGCCGATGAAATCGACCACCGCTTCTGGCGTGAATTCAGGCAGGTGGTCAAAGCAGCTAATCCGGAAGCTTACATCGTCGGGGAGGTATGGAACGACTCCTTGATGTGGCTGCTGGGCGACCAGTTCGATTCCGTCATGAACTATCCGTTCTCGGACAAAGTACTGGAATTCTTCTCGGGTCCGGGCATGGACGGCCACTCCTTCGCGAGCAGCATGGGCTTCCTGCTCATGCGATATCCGAAACAGGCCAACGAGGTCGTCTTCAACCTGCTGTGCAGCCATGACACTCCGCGTGTATTGACGAGAGTAGGCGGCGACAAAAGAAGACTGAAGCTGTGCGTAGTCTTCCTGATGACGTACATGGGGACGCCGTGTATTTTTTACGGGGACGAAGTGGGGCTTCAAGGAGAAGGCGACCCGGATTGCCGCCAGTGTATGGAATGGCATCCCGATATGCAGGACCGCGAGCTGCTGGATTTCTATAAACTTCTGATCCATCTTCGCAAGGAAAACCGGGCACTGCGTGAAGGGAGTTTCCGGTTTTTGAAAGCGGACCACGGCGATCCCTGCATCATTTACGAACGGATCGACGCCCATACGCATTTTACGATCTGGATGAACAATACCGAGGAGCGGATTACGCTGCAGCATCCTATGGTGGCGGAAGATTGGCGCGATGCGCTTTCGCAGGAAGAGGTCAGACCGGTGGACGGCGTGATGCATATCGAGCTGGAGGAACTGGGCTACAGAATTTTATATAGAACGTTAAAAAAATAGTCGAATGTTGTCGATATAGTTCCTATCTAACTATTTGGGGGGAACTATGAAATACTTAAAACGAAGCGTGACGGCGAAAATGATCACGATGATGGCAGCACTGGTGGTGGTCCTTTGCGCGTTGATCATGACCTTGACTTATTTGCAGCAGAAAAACGATTACTACAGCCGACTCAAATCGATTGAGCGGGTCGTAGAACTGGGATGGGAGCAGCAGCTTCCTGTCCTTACAAAGGCAATGGATCAGATGAAAAGCACGGGGAAACCGGACGCCGCAGCAGCCGAGATGGAAGCGATTCGCACGATGATGGAGCATTATGTAAAAGACGGAGATATGTCCAACGTCGCCCTATACTATCCGGAGGAAAAAACGGCGGACGGCAAGATGGCTCTGACCGTTGTCGCGGCCAATGAGACACTGGATAAGGCGGGGCTTAAGCCTTTGACGGACTACGCCTTCTCCGAGCAGTACACGAAAGCTTTCGAAACGGTTAAAAAGACCGGAGGCCAGGGCGTAACGCCGGTATATACCGATCAGGCGGGAGAATGGGTGACCATTCTGAGCCCGGTTGCGGACGAGGCCGGCAAAACAATGGCTTATGTCGGCATTGACTTTGACTATGACATGCTATCCTGGGATTTGAACAAAAGGCTGCTGATGAGCTTGGCTTTTTACGTGGGCATGGCTGTGTTGTTCGCCTTGCTTCTGGGTGTATTCACCCGCAGAATTCTTAAACCCATCGGGGAGCTTTCCCGCCTGTCGCTGGAAGTGGCGGAAGGAAATCTGGCCGTGTCCATTCCGGTCCGCAGCGAAGACGAGTTCGGAACGCTGGCCCGGAATTTCAACGCGATGACGGCGAGCATCCACAGCCTCATTCTAGATATCCGGGAGTCTTCCGACCAGGTGAGTCATGCCGCAGAGGTGCTGGATACCAACGCGAAACAGACGACGCAGGCCACGCATCAGATCGCGACGGCGATCGAGCAGGTAGCGTCCGGAGCGGAGCGCCAGCTGCAGAGCACGCAGGAAAGCTCGAACGCCATGGAAGAGATGGCGACGGGCATTCAGCGAATTGCCGAATCCGCGGGATATGCGGCGCAATCCTCGGAATCCGCTTCCGAAGAGGCGGCCCGGGGCAACGGGATGATTCAGCACAATGTGAGGCAGATGAGCCGGATGAACGATACGGTGCAGCGTTCCGTGGAATCGATCAACCAGCTTGCGCAGCTGTCCGAGGAAATCGGCGGCATTACGGCGCTGATCTCGGATATCGCGAACCAGACGAATCTGCTGGCGCTGAATGCGGCAATCGAGGCTGCACGCGCAGGAGAACACGGACGCGGCTTCTCGGTCGTATCCGATGAAATCCGCAAGCTTGCCGAGCAGTCCAGGCAGTCCTCGGACAAAATCGCCGAGCTGGTCGTCACGATCCGCACCGGTACGGGTCAGGCCGTGGGCACGATGAGCCATACGGCCGAAGAAGTGACGGAGATGACCAAGCTCGTTTCCGAGAGCGGGGAAGCCTTCCAGCGCATCGTCAATCATATGGACGAGCTTGCGAAGCAGATTCTGGAGGTTTCTTCGTCCTCCCAGCAGATGTCCGCCGGAACGGAAGAAGTAGCCGCGTCCATCTCGGAGCTGTCCCATATGAACCAGCAGACCGTGGAAAGCTCCCAGACCGTTGCCGCTTCTTCGGAAGAGCAGCTCGCTTCCATGGAGGATATTTCCGCTTCGGCCGGTGCGCTGAGCGATATGTCCCGGGAGCTTAAGCAGAGCATCAGCCGGTTTAAGCTGTAATTGGCGAAAGTCCGAACGACAGGAAGACCTACAGGGGCCTGTCGTCCGGTTCGTCGGACTAATCAAGCCTAACCTGATTCTTCCGCTCCGGTTCGTCGGCTTCTCGCATAAAGCGGGATAACTGCAGGTATAACAAAAAGAGGCCCGCCAGGCCTCTTTTTTGCATTTATTTTGTTGGGCGGGGGCTGAATTCAGCCCACAAGAGTCTCCCACTCCTCGTAGCACGCTTGCAGGCTTCCTTTTTTCTGCTCGATGAGGGCGTTCTTCTCCTGGACAAGCACATAATCGTTGTAGACCGCCGGATCGGCCAGTTCCTCTTCAAGAGCGGTCACTTCCTCCTCCAGCCGGGCGATATCCTGCTCGAGCTGCTCGATCCGCCGCTGGCGGTTGCGCTCTTCCCGTTTGGCCTGCTTGTCCGCTTCGTAAGACGAAGGTTTATCCGTCTGCTGCGCCGCGGCAGACGCCGAAGAGGCCTTGGCCTTGCTGTCGCGGGCCGCCTGTTCACGGGCGCGTTCGGCTTCCATTTCGGCGAGCTCCGCTTTTTTCTCGAGATAATCGTCGTAGTTGCCGAGATAATGGGTCACGCCGTGGCGTTCCAGTTCCAGCATGCTTTCCGCCATTTTGTTCAGGAAATAACGGTCATGGGAAATGAAGAGCAGGGTGCCTTCGTAATCGAGCAGAGCCGATTCGAGCACTTCCTTGCTGTACAAGTCCAGATGGTTGGTCGGCTCATCGAGGATGAGCATATTCGCATTAAGCAGCATAAGCTTGGCGAGCGCTACGCGCGCCTTCTCACCGCCGCTTAGGGACGCGATTTTTTTGAACACATCCTCGCCGCTGAAAAGAAAGTTGCCGAGCACGGAGCGGATGCGCGCTTCTTCAATAGTAGGGAACGTGTCCCAGACCTCTTCCAGGATCGTCTTCTGCGGGTTCAGGGTCGTTTGTTCCTGATCGTAGTAGCCGATCTTGACGTTGGTTCCCCAGCGGATGGCGCCGGTATCGGGGGACAGCTTGCCGATCAGGGTTTTCAGCAGGGTCGTCTTGCCGATACCGTTCGGGCCGATCAGGGCGGCCGTTTCGCCGCGCCTCAGCTCGAACGAGACGGAATCGAGAAGGCGTTTGCCTTCGCCCACGGACAGCGCCAGCTCCCTCACCTGCAGAACTTCCTTGCCGGAGGTCTGATCGATCTGGAAGGAAAAGCTGGCACGCTTGAGATCGCCGAGAGGCTTGTCGATCCGTTCCATCCGCTCCAGCGCTTTGCGGCGGCTCTGCGCGCGCTTGGTCGTCGTGGCGCGGACGATATTTTTCTGCACGAAGTCCTCCATGCGGGCAATCTCTTCCTGCTGCTTCTCAAACTGCTTCATGCGGATTTCATAGTCCGCTTCCTTCAGTTCGACGAAACGGGAATAGTTGCCCGTGTAGCGCTTGGACGACGTGCGCTCGATTTCGTAGATCGCCGTAACGAGCGAGTCGAGGAAATAGCGGTCGTGGGATACGACCAGAATAGCGCCGGGATACCCGCGCAGGTAGGACTCCAGCCACGTCAACGTGCGGATGTCCAGATGGTTGGTCGGTTCGTCGAGAAGAAGCAAGTCCGGCTCTTCCAGGAGCATTTTGGCCAGCGCGAGACGGGTTTTCTGCCCGCCGCTGAGCGTCTGGATCAGCGTATCGGGAGGAAACTCCCCAAACCCCATACCGTGCAGGATTCCGCGTATTCTGGCTTCGATCTCGTAACCGCCCCGCTCACGGAACCACTCGGATCTGGCGGAATACCGGTTCATCGTGTCCTCGTACGCCTTAGCGTTATCGATGAGCTTGGGATCCGCCATCTGCTGTTCCAGCTCGCGCAGCTCTCTCTCGACGGCATAAAGCGCCGTAAAGACCGTGCGCATTTCCTCGAGGATCGTTTTGTCCGTCTGCAGACCGCCGTTCTGGCGGAGATAGCCGATCCGGGTTTCTTTGGCTTTAAAAATGTCGCCTTCATCGTAAGAAAGGTCGCCTGCAATAATTTGCAGCAGAGTCGACTTGCCGGCCCCGTTCACACCGACCAGACCGATTCTTTCGCGGTCTTCGATTTGCAGGGATATGTTAGAAAGCACGGACGAAGTGCCGTAGCTTTTACCGATTCCGTTTACTTGGAGAAGCATCTTTCGTTATTACCTCCATGATTGCACGATTTTCTTCATTAATACGGCTGCTTCGCAAAGTCGCGGGAATTAACCTGGCGAGATTTGCAAGCAGGCTCCGCCGCGGATAAGAATGACTCTTTTTAGTGTACAGGAAAAACGCCTCGAGGAAAACTGAACACATTTTTTTCAAACTTCCCGGCAATGTGATAAAATAATATATACTACTGTCTGCATATGCCTTCTATCTAAAATAGAGCTCTTTGCCCCGCAGGCAGACAACCATCTACGAAATCCTGCCAGTCAGTCCAAAAATAACAGCCCCAGCCGGAAAGAGGTTGCAGCTTTATACATGAACGGTTCCGATAAAAAAGAAATCCGCCGGCACGTCGAAACGCTCCGGTCGCAATTGACGCCTAAGGAGAGAGCAAGCCTTGAGCGCCGGGTCAACGAAAGGCTGACCGCCTGGTTGAAAGGCATAATCGCCAGCCGGGAACTTTCACCCGATACCTCCGGCGGTACGGCGCCTTTGCCGTTGAAACAGCCGCAAGAAACGGCTCTTTCAGAAGAAAACTGTCCGAGTCACGAGTACTCCGGCACAAGATTGTCCACGGGCCGGGAAACGGCCGGAAGCTGCGGCTCTTCCCGTCTGCCGGACATTCCGATCGTTCTGGCTTATGTCCCCTTCCGCACGGAATGCGGGATTCACAGGACCATCGAGGCCTGCTGGGAAGCGGGCATCCGCGTTTTTGTGCCTCGTTCGCTGCATGCATCGAGAGAGCTTCTTTTTCACGAAATCAGGCAGTGGAAAGACCTGCAGAAAGGAATGCACGGCATAATGGAGCCAGACCCCCTGAGCCCCACTTTGCAGGATCCCCTCACCGCTTTCGCTGTTCTCGTACCCGGACTTGCTTTTGATACCTCTTGCGGAAGGCTCGGATATGGAGGCGGTTATTACGACCGCTTTCTTGAAAAGCTGCTGCAAACCGCTCGCGAGGAAGGACGGGATGCGCCGCTTTTTGCGGCGGCGGCCTTTGACGTGCAGCTTGTAGAGCGCCTTCCCGTGGAACCGCACGATATCCGTCTGGACGTGCTGATTACGGAGAGCGCCGCATATATCCGGGATCCGGCAGCGGACCGGAAGAGGGGAGAGGGATCGGATGGAGCAGCCGGATAAACTGACTCATTTTAATGAACAAGGGCGCGCCAAAATGGTCGACATCAGCGATAAAAAGGAGACCAAGCGGACAGCCGTTGCCCGTACCCGCATTACGATGCTGCCGGAAACGCTGCTGCGCATCCGTGAAGGGCGGCTTGCCAAAGGCGATGTGCTTGCTGTCGCCCAGGTGGCCGGCATCATGGCGGCGAAGAAAACGGCCGACTGGATTCCGATGTGCCACCCGCTCGCGCTGTCCGGGGTGGACATCCGCTTCGTATACGAAAGCGGGACGGAACTCGGCATCGAAGCCGAAGTGCGCACAACGGGACCGACCGGCGTGGAAATGGAGGCGCTGACGGCCGTATCGGCTGCGGCCCTGACCGTGTATGATATGTGCAAAGCACTCCAGAAGGACATGGTGATCGGGCCTACGATGCTCGTAACCAAAACCGGCGGTAAAAATGGAGATTTTCACAGATTTGATACCCATTCTTAATCAAATTTTGTTACAGTAGAGGAAGAGGTGAGAGGAATGCGCTGGAAAGTTGCGATTCTAACTGCCAGTGACCGCGGATCGAGGGGAGAACGGGAAGATACGAGCGCCCAAGTCATCCGCGAGCTGGTAGAGGAAGAGATTCAAGGAGATATCATTGAATACCGCGTCGTACCGGATGAAATGGACGAAATTATGGCGGCTCTTATAGAAATGACCGACTACTTTCAGGCGGATCTCATCTTGACGACAGGCGGAACGGGTCTTGCGGCCCGGGACGTTACCCCGGAAGCGACCTTGAGCGTCATCGACCGTTCGGCACCCGGTTTTGCCGAAGCCATGCGGATGAAATCGATCGAGAAGTCTCCTCGGGCTATGCTTTCGCGAGCGGTGACCGGAATCCGGGGCTCTACGCTGATCATTAACCTGCCGGGAAGCCCCAAGGGTGTCCATGAAAGTCTCATGGCCATTATTGATGTGCTTCCTCATGCCTTGTCGATCCTAACGGGCCGGGAGCAGGAACATGCGGATGAAAGCTGACTCCATGCTTCGTGAAGTAAAAGTGGAGGATGCGGTCGGTCTGGTCCTCGCTCACGACTTGACCCAGATTATTCCGGGGGAGTTCAAGGGGCGCTTGTTCCGCAAAGGCCACCAGATTTCGGAAGAAGATATTCCCGCTTTGCTAAGCATCGGCAAGGAGCATATTTACGTGCTGGAACTTGCCGAAGGCTACCTTCACGAGGATGAGGCGGCTCTTCGTCTGGCGAGCGCCGTGCGGGGAGCGAACACCGAACGGACGGAACCGCACGAAGGCAAGGTGACGCTGAAATCGGCGATTCACGGGCTGGCCAAGATCGACAAAGTGTTCGTCGATCAAGTCAACGGCATAGGTCGCATCGTGATGTCGACCATCCGCACGAATACGGTCGTTAAACCCGGGCAGCCTCTCGCGGGAACCCGGGTCATTCCGCTCGTCATCGAGGAGGAGCCTGTCGCCCGTGTGGAACGGCTGGCTGCGCAGCGAAGAAGCGGCCAAGCCTTGGACGCCGGGAGTTTGAAGCCGGAGAACGACGGCCCGGCGGATGCGGCCGGCAAGAGTGCGGCTCCTTCCGGAGCTTCCACGGCTTCGCCGGAGGAAGCTCCGGCGGCAGCGGCGGGGCTTGTCGCCGTGAAGCCGTTCCGCAGCCTGCGGGCGGGGCTGATCACCACCGGCAGCGAAGTGTTCAAGGGCCGAATCCGGGACAAATTCGGCCCTGTCGTGCGAGCCAAAGTCGAGGCGCTCGGCTCGAAGGTGATCGACCAGCGGTTCACGCCGGACGACATGGATGCGATCGTAACCGAGATCCGGTATTTCCTCGGACTCGGCGCGGATCTCATCCTGGTCACCGGCGGCATGTCGGTCGATCCCGACGACCGCACGCCCGGGGCCATATCCCGGGCGGGCGCCCGCATCGTCAGCTACGGGACGCCGATGCTGCCCGGCTCGATGCTGATGATGGCTTATATCGGCAGCGTCCCGGTAATGGGGCTGCCGGGCTGCGTGATGCACGATCCGTACACGTCCTTCGACGTGCTTCTCCCGCGTATCTGCGCCGGGGAAGAGATTTTCCGCGAAGATATTACGGAGATGGGATACGGCGGCCTGCTCGGCTGCTGATTACACATTTTGAGGAGGAAACATTCCGGATGTTTCAAAATATAGGCTTTACCGAAATTTTGCTGGTTGCCGTCGTGTGTCTGCTGCTGTTCGGACCGAACAAGCTTCCCGAGCTCGGGAGAGCTTTCGGACGTACCTTGAGCGAGTTCAAGAAGGGCGCGCGCGATATGATGTCCGAGCATGACCAGGCGGACAAGAAAGCGGCCGAGGTCAAGTCTGCCGCTGCAGCGCCCGAAGAAGTTCCGGCGCCGGCCTCTTTAACGCAAGCCGCTCCCGCACCGGCGGCGAGCAGTGAACGGGCGGTTTCGGACAACCCCCGCCGGCTTCCCGACTAAGGTTCCGGTTCAGTGAAGCTATACGTAGATAGGTTGGTGCTGCATGGATAAAGAACAACCTTTGGTCGAGCATCTGGCGGAGCTGCGCAAGCGGATCTTCTGGGTGCTGGGAGTCCTGATCATCGGCCTCGTCATCGGCCTTGTTTTCGCCAAGAACGTCATCCTTTTCCTGAAATCCGTGCCTCCGGCCGATAAAATCGCGTGGCATGTATTTTCACCGTGGGATGCGCTCCGTTTATACATGAACTTCGGTTTTGTCGTGGCTCTGCTCATTACACTGCCGGTGATCCTTTACCACATTTGGGCGTTTGTAAGTCCGGGGCTCCGGGAAAGCGAGCAGAAAGCGTCGATTCTCTACATTCCGGGAGCGGTTGTCCTGTTCCTGGCGGGTCTTGCTTTCGGATATTTTGTCGTGTTTCCGATGGCCTTTTACTTTACGACGGCGATCAGCCATTCCATGGGAATTACCGAGCTCTACGGGGCGGCCCAGTATTTTTCGTTCATGTTTAACATTATTTTGCCGCTTTCGGTTCTGTTCGAACTTCCGATCGTGGTGATGTTTCTGACTAAACTGCGCATTCTGAACCCCAAGCGGCTGGCCAAAATGCGGCGTTACGCTTATATGGTTCTGGTCATCCTCTCGACTATCATCACGCCGCCGGATGCGATCTCCGCTATTCTTGTGGCGCTGCCGATGATTGTGCTGTATGAGTTCAGCGTGCTGCTTTCGGGCTTTATTTATCGCAAACAGCTTGTCCAGGACGCGGCCTGGGAAGCGGAATACGGGGAACAAAAGTAACGGGCTGTCGGAAGACGGCCCCTTTTTTTTCGGATCGGGTCAGAAGAGGTAGGGTTGGGCGTTCCTTGGAATGACCGCAATTCTGCCGGAAAAGTGCCGTATTCCTCGTCATAAGAGAGCCGGCAGCGCATAGGATACGAAGTTGGAATCGTTTTTTCGCCCGGGCCGGTAAAATCGGTGTACAAGACGAATGAAATTCCGGCAGTCGGGGAACAATGGGTGAGGCGTTTCCTTGGGAACAACTTCCATTCTGCTTTTTGCGGCAAAAACAATAAAATTTAACAAAACCCACTTGCAAAACGATGGTAAAATCATTATCATTAAAAGTGTTGTTAGCACTTAAGATGTTTGAGTGCTAAAATCTAAAAATCCATTGACTACAAACTAAACTGAAGGAGGCTATTTATCCATGATCAAACCGTTGGGTGATCGCGTTATCATTGAAGCCATTGCGAAAGAGGAGACGACTGCTAGTGGCATCGTGCTTCCGGACACAGCTAAAGAAAAGCCGCAGGAAGGCAAAGTTGTAGCAGTTGGAAGCGGCACGCTGAAAGACGGCGAGCGCGTTGAGCTGGAAGTTAAAGAAGGCGACCGCGTTATTTTCTCCAAGTACGCAGGGACTGAAGTGAAATACGAGGGCCGCGAGCTGTTGATTATGCGTGAGAGCGATATCCTCGCTATCTTAGCCTAATTTAGCGGATTCACATACTTAAGCCACTCATTTGAATACTTACCGCCTGAAGCCTCGGCCAAGGCCGGTTATCGGAATCGATATAGATGCACATGAACCTGTAAGCAGAATCAAACATTTCAGGGAGGGTTTTAACGATGGCAAAAGACATTATGTTTAGTGAAGACGCGCGCCGCGCAATGCTTCGTGGTGTGGACGCTCTGGCGAACGCAGTTAAAGTAACACTCGGACCTAAAGGCCGCAACGTAGTACTTGAGAAAAAATTCGGAAGCCCGCTCATCACCAATGACGGTGTGACGATCGCGAAAGAAATCGAACTCGAAGACGCTTTCGAGAACATGGGCGCACAGCTTGTCAAAGAAGTTGCGACCAAAACTAACGATGTTGCCGGTGACGGTACGACTACGGCTACGGTTCTGGCTCAAGCGATGATTCGCGAAGGTCTGAAAAACGTAACCGCGGGCGCTAACCCGATGGTTATCCGCAAAGGCATCGACAAAGCCGTTCGCGCGGCTGTCGAAGAGCTTGCAAGCATTGCGAAGCCTATCGAAGGCAAGCAAAGCATCGCTCAAGTAGCGGCTATCTCCGCTGCTGACGACGAAGTTGGCGAACTGATCGCCGAAGCGATGGAGAAAGTCGGCAAAGACGGCGTTATCACCGTTGAAGAATCCAAAGGATTCGCGACTGAGCTTGAAGTGGTTGAAGGCATGCAGTTCGACCGCGGATACATCTCCCCGTACATGATTACGGACACGGACAAAATGGAAGCCGTTCTGGAGAACCCTTACGTTCTGATCACCGACAAGAAGATCACGAACATCCAAGAAATCCTTCCGGTCCTTGAGAAAGTGGTTCAACAAGGCAAGCAGCTCCTGATCATCGCTGAAGACGTAGAAGGCGAAGCACTGGCTACGCTGGTCGTTAACCGTCTGCGCGGTACGTTCACTTGCGTGGCTGTCAAAGCTCCTGGCTTCGGCGACCGCCGCAAAGCTATGCTGCAGGACATCGCTGCCCTGACAGGCGGCCAAGTGATCACCGAGGAACTCGGCCTTGAGCTGAAATCCGCTACGGTGCAACAACTGGGTACGGCTCGTCAAATCCGTGTAACCAAAGAAAACACGATCGTTGTCGATGGCGCCGGCGCCAAAGAAGACATCGATGCGCGTGTTTCCCAAATCAAAGCGCAGCTGGAAGAAACCACTTCCGAGTTCGATAAAGAAAAACTGCAAGAGCGTCTGGCTAAACTTGCAGGCGGCGTAGCCGTAATCAAAGTCGGCGCCGCTACTGAAACCGAGCTGAAAGAGCGCAAACTGCGTATCGAAGACGCACTGAACGCTACTCGCGCTGCGGTTGAAGAAGGAATCGTGGCAGGCGGCGGTACGGCTCTCGTGAGCGTGTACCATGCTGTTGCCGCTGTAGGTTCCGACGGCGATGAGAAAACAGGCGTGAACATCGTTCTGCGCGCTCTGGAAGAGCCGGTTCGCACAATCGCCGCGAACGCTGGCCAAGAGGGCTCCGTAATCGTTGAGCGTCTGAAGAAAGAAACGATCGGTATCGGCTACAACGCCGCTACTGGCGAGTGGGTGAACATGATCGAAGCCGGTATCGTCGATCCGGCGAAAGTAACGCGTTCTGCCCTGCAAAACGCGGCATCCGTTGCGGCTATGTTCCTGACAACCGAAGCGGTTATCGCCGACAAGCCTGAAAAAGACAAACCTGCTATGCCTGACATGGGCGGCATGGGCGGTATGGGCGGCATGATGTAATGAAATCATTGTCGAAGTAATTCGATGATGAACAACCGCGCTTAAACGGTAGATTTCGTTGCCGACTGGACGGAAAGCGTCCAGTGACCACATTTTGACCACATAGAAATAAAAATAGGCTTCTCACGAGTTCAAATCGAACTTCGTGAAAAGCCTATTTTATTAACTTAGTGCGACCCCCGATTTTTTCAATCAGATTCTCCAATCCCAGATCAAAAAAATGATGCGTGACCATAATATTACCCAAAAGCTCAAGAAGTGCAGGAGGCAGATATGGTAGATGAAAGGCATCTTGTTTATTTCAAAGAACTCTTGGAAGGAAACTCTCAAATTTCTTTTAGGGCATATCTTTCAAAAAATGAAGATTCTTTGCGCAAGCAATTTTCTCCGGCAAGATTTGCAAGACTAAAGTTTAAGTCAATTGATGAAATAATAAAGATTCTTGACGAAGAAAAAATATCCTACATCGTTAATGATCAAGCCATAAGAAACGAAAAATATTTGGCGACATTTCATCCGGATGCATTGAATGAAAAAGGCAGGCTCAAGGAAGGATTCAAAGACACCATATTCAATGGAATTGTTCACGATTTTAAAACCAAGGGCGAAGATGCGGTCTTAACCCTCCATAAATACATCGAATTTCCTGAAAACATCAATAATAAAAAAAATATAGAAAAACTCGAAGACATCGAATTTTTCGCCGAAACGGAATTATGCTTAGGAGATAAAAATCTTGGCCTTTTTTTACTGAAGGCGCTAGCATCTATTGAGCGTCAGTTTTCCGATGTGGATGATATTGTCCTTAGAGCAAAAGAAGCTGTCATGAAGCACCAATCATCGAAAGGAAACTAAGTAACTTCGTATATTAACACTCTAGACCGGCCCAAACTTTAAACCGAGAAAACCAATAAAAAAAGGTGATGGATGTGCAAATCAATAGAGAGTCAAGCAAAGAAAAAATTCTGAACTTCGACATCAGAAGAACAATCATTCTTAATTTATATATTAAAGAATGGTCTATGCCAGAATATAGAGTCATAATGACAAAACCGGAGATTGGCGTATATATTGAGATCTATTATTTTCCATCAATTAATGATAAAATTCCTGCAAGATTCGCAACAGTCGGCCTATCTAATTCCATTCGAAAAACTGGAAAACCTACTGAGACTGAATGGATGCTGGCTTTAAAACCCGATTTGGGACAAGAAAGCCTTGATCGTATATTCTCCTATTTCTGCGACCTGATTGCCCATAATATTGAAAATATAAAATCTTCGGAAGCACCACGAGTAATGACTGAGAGCGCACTCGCACCAGAGAACTGGACTACAAAAGCCCTTTTGATTGATGAACTAAGAGGAGAAAGTGAGGATTTAGAAGAAATAAAAATAGGTGAAGAAATAATTAGTGTCTTGTGGGTTGTACCAATTACTCATAAAGAAGCACGTATAATTTTACAAGAAGGTATAGATGCTTTTGATATTTACATAGAAAAGTCTCAGTATTCAATAATAGATCCCACTCGTCCTTATTAATAAGCAGTTCAATATATTTCGGTCTCCAGCGGCAGTGAACGGCAATAAGGGTCCGAGGAAAATAAGCTGAAGAGGATGGTGCACCCAATGACCAACATTACGGAAATCAATAGCCTAGAAAACTGGCAAAATGCTTCACGTGAACGCCGCGAAGATATTTGCAATTCGATAATCAATAAATTACCAGGCAGATTCAAACTCGTTAAACCACATATAATAAAAAATCCTCAAAATGGTGAAGAAATAGAAATACCATGTTTTTATGATGAGCTTTACGAAACACCTTTAAATTTAATATTTGGAGGAGACTTTATTTATGGTGCATCCTCTCAACATATTGAAAGCATCAGAAATATAGGCACACCTAACGATTGGTCAATGATTTCTCAACTTATCCATCAATCTGAGGATAATGAAAATACTCGTATAAACCCATTCCTTATGAGCCGTTTCCCTGTTTACGAGTGGGTATTAGAGGAGAATATTAATCTATCAAATGATGAAGAACGGCCTGATTTTTATAGCGAAGACGGCCCATTCCCCGCCTATGTTAACTTACAAGAAGCAAAGTCTTTTTTGGAAAAAACAGGGTATAGAATGCCATGGGATTTCGAGTGGGAGTATATCTCCAAGGAGTTCAAGAATAATTTGTTCATTTGTGGAGAAGAAATTCCATCACGAGATTTATCCGATGACATCTGCCTTACACAATTTGGTGATAGCAGGCTCAATAAAGCAGCTTCCAATATTTTTGGCATAGCAGGTCTCGCCATTGCGGCATTCACCCGCATTGGAGGAGCGAGCGATGAAATAATCGTTCGTGGAGGCGCTGCCGGATTTTACCCGTTTCAACACCCTTCGCAATGGGCAATGCTATTGACCGAGCTGCAATTACCTCTAAAAAATATGCCTGGCCAGTTAGCAGGTCTGCGATTATGTCTCGACATACCCAAAATCTAATACTCCAAAGCCTTGTGAATTAAGGTTTCCCGTAAGGGGAAGACCGTTTAACCAGATTTGTTAATGAAGGCCTCTCAGAGTTCATATCTGAGAGGCCTTTTTGCGTGCGTCTTTTTCATCCTGTATGGATAAGGTTTTAAAAAATGTTGATTAGATGTGAGAAATTTTATATCTTGTAAACTACTTTACAGAATATTTAGAAAGTAATTAATAAAATAAATGCATACCCAATTAATTGTGAGTGGTTCCTAAAGAAATCAAGCGCGCCTTGTCTTCAATCACGTACTTGCCGTTTTGTTTGGAAATGACGCCGGTTAGTTCCAATTTTTTCAGGGTTTTTGCCGCTGTCACCCTTGATGTGCTCACTAGATTGGCCAATTCTTGGTGTGTGAAGCCGATTCCGATGAACTCTTTTTCACCGCTTTTTAACCCGTACGTATCAACTAACTGTAAAAGCGTGTGACAAATTCGCTGGATGGCGGAATAAGAGCTTAATTGCAATAATTGGGATGACATGATTCTCATTTTTAAGTTTACCAAAAGCAAAACTTGTCGCGTGAGTTCAAAATTGCTTTTCAACGTTTCTTCGAGTTTTTTTCGATCAATTTTAATTAAAGTAGCTTTACTGGCGGCAATAGCGCTATGGTTGTACGATGCAACGTTATCAAAGATGCCGTTTTCGCCAATCATTCCGTTTTTTCCAATGATTGCGATCGTTTTTTCGACGCCGTTAAGGGAGGTCACATATAATCGAATACGTCCGTTCAGAACCAGATAGACAAAATCATCAGGTTGATTTTCCAAAAAGATAAAAGCATTTTTTTGAAAAACCAGTTTTTGTCCAAGTTGAGGGAGCGGATGCCAATGAAAAGCCAAGCTCTCCAGCCAAGATGTTACCGAAGAATTGATAGCGCTTTCTATCTTGGTCATAGTCAATCTCCTCAAATATAAATTGAAAGCGAGCGATTTCTGTGGACTATCCTTTTGGTAAGGAAAGACAATATTTTCCGATATTGAAAAACAAGATTCAGCTGTCCAGTTGCTCGCAAAGCGCGATGAGCCTTCAAGTGGAAGGGGCCGTAAAAGAGTATACCGACGGTTGGTTAGCAGAAGGCATGGACTGGACGGGCTGGGTGCATCGGGTAGAGATGGCTAAACAATCTTTTGCCACACTGATTAATGCGTCACCCGATGAAATTGCGGTGCTTCCGTCCGTTTCATTAGCGGCGGCGGCAGTTGCATCCGCGCTGCAATTTACAACACGCAGGAATAAAGTCGTGACCACCGAAATGGATTTCCCTTCAATCGGGCACGTCTGGTTGGCTCAACAATCTCGGGGGGCCCAAGTCGCATTTGTTCCAAGTGAAAACAACGAGATTCCCATTGAATTTTATGATCAATGTGTGGATGAACAAACGTTGATCGTCTCCATGTCGCATGCTGCTTATTATAATGGACTTAAACAAGATTTAAAACAAATTTCCTCCATTGTTCACGATAAAGGGGCACGGCTATTTGTTGATGCGTATCAGTCAGCGGGTTGTGTTGCTATAGATGTTAAGGAGATGGACGTAGATTTTCTTGCGGCAGGAGCTCAGAAGTATTTGCTGGGGATACCGGGAATCGCCTTCCTATATGTGAAGAAAGAACTTGCCGATGAATTGCAGCCTTCCATTACCGGCTGGTTCGGCCGAATAGATCCTTTTTCGTTTGATGTTAAATCGCTGGATTATGCGGAAGGAACAAGACGTTTTGATACGGGAACTCCTCCAATGATCAACGCTTACGCCGCTCATGCAGCGCTGGAACTGATTAATCAGATAGGTGTCAATCGAATTGAGTCCTATCTTAACGAATTATCGAGCTTTGCCATTTCTTATGGACAAGAAAAGGGATTAACCATCGCAAGCCCGCTAGATCTCAAGCGAAAAGCAGCGAATACGGCATTTCATTGCCCGAACGCATCCCTGATCGAAATGAAAATGAGGGAAAGAGGAGTTATTGTGTCGGCGCGCAATGACGTCATTCGGATTGCACCCCATTTTTATAATAAAAAAGAAGAAGTGGCTATTGCAATTGATACGCTGTATGAACTGAAATCGTGATTGTATGCGCTTACTTTTACGGTGCAATCCAATCTTAATTATGAAGAAAAAGGGAGAAATGCTAGATGGCTAACCAGAAAATTTTCAAGAACGCATTGCTCATAGACGGAAAAAGTAACACGGTACAAAAAGAAGCTCTAGTAATGGTGGAAAACGAAAGAATCACGTATGTTGGCTTATACGATGAAACCATCGTGCAACAAGCCGGTGATGCGGAGCTGTTCGATCTAAAAGGCATGACCTTGATGCCGGGAATGATTGATACACACGTGCATCTGTGTATGGCAGGCGAGCCGAGCACCTTCACCGACATGGTCATGGATACACCGGCGTTCGCCGCAATTAAAGGGGTAGAAAGAGCCGAACGCTCGCTCGAAGCAGGATTTACGACACTTCGCACCATGGGCGAAAAGGGACATATTGATATCGCCATTAAAAAGGCAGTCGAACAAGGAATCATCGTCGGACCCACCATTTTTGCCAGCGGAAAAGCCTTGACCATAACAGGCGGGCACGGAGATATGTTTCCTGAAGGAGTAAGTGTGGATGGAATCGGCATCGTCTTGGACGGTGTCGACCAAGCAAGAAGAGCTGCCCGAGAGCAATTAAAGCTGGGTGCCGACAATATTAAAATGATGGCTACGGGCGGAGGAATGTCCCCCGGTCCGGGAACGATCGCCCAATTAACCATTCAGGAAATGCAAGCTGCCGTAGAAGAAGCGGTGAAATTCGAGAAAGTCACAGCCGCCCATGCCATTGGTGTCGAGGGAATTCATAATGCTTTGAAAGCGGGTGTTCGAACTATTGAGCATGGGACATTCTTAGATGATCAAGGGATTGAACTCTTCTTGGAGAAAAACGCATATCTCGTTCCTACACTGTCTGCTTTTAAAACGATTAAATACGGCAGAGCGGGTGGAGTCCCCGAACACCATCTTAAAAAAGTGGAATACTACCAAACTGCCCATGAAGCCAATTTACAAAAGGCGATTGCGGCAGGCGTCAAGATTGTCGCCGGTACGGATGCGGGAACCCCTTTTAATTATCACGGGGAAAATGCGTATGAACTGGAATGTCTCGTGAGAAACGGTTTGTCTGAAATGGATGCGATTAAAAGTGCTACGCAAGTAGCCGCAGAAGCCCTTCGTTTAACGGAACTAGGGGTCATTGAGACGGGGAAGATCGCAGATATGATCGTCGTCGACGGGAATCCGCTGCTGGATATCAAAATCCTTCAAGATAAAGCGAGAATCAAGCGGGTCTATAAAGGAGGGCAACTCGTTCATACCAATTCTGCGGAATGCTGATTCTGATCATAGAAAAAGCTTGAGGGGGTTAACTAGAATGAGAAATTATTATTGGCTGGTTATCATTCCGTTTATTGGAATGCTCGGAGGTGCCGTTGTCTTTAATCAAGTTACTCCTTACGTATTAGGATTGCCTTTCCTGCTCTTTTGGATCTTGCTGTGGATTGTTCTCTCTTCGCTTACGATGCTGGTAATTTATCAGCTGGATAAATCAAACGGATTGCTCGATAAGGAGGGCGATGACTAATGAATACGGCTCTGCTCATTATGCTTGGGTTTCTTTTGCTGTCTCTCTTTCTCGGGTTAATGGCGAGAAGAGGAAAAGATATGAATATGGAACAGTGGGCTGTAGGGGGACGGGGATTTGGCACCGTATTCGTTTTTCTATTACTCGCCGGGGAGATTTACACCACTTCTACTTTCCTTGGGACAAGCGGTTGGTCCTACTCCAAAGGCGGCCCCGCATTTTATATCCTATGTACCTCTTCCTTAAGCTATTTACTGGGGTATTGGCTGCTGCCGCCGATTTGGAGATATGCAAAAGAGCACAAACTCGTTTCACAATCTGATTTCTTTGCCATCAAATACAAAAGCAAAGGTTTAGGTGTATTGGTAGCGATTGTAGGTGTCTTGGCACTCATACCGTATCTGATCTTGCAATTTAAAGGATTGGGGATTATCGTATCCGCAGCTTCATATGGTTCGATCTCGCCCTCTCTTGCCATTGTCATCTCTACCATCGTCATCACGGTTTATGTAAGCGTTTCCGGTATTCATGGATCGGCTTGGACGGCAGTCATGAAAGATATATTAATCTTTATAATCGTTCTCTTTTTAGGTATTTATCTCCCTTACCACTATTATGGCGGTATTCAATCGATGTTTGAGGCAGTGAATGAAGCGAAACCGAACTTTTTGCTTATTCCTGAAAAGGGGTTATCCTTCTCTTGGTTCATTTCGACAACCTTGCTCACTGTGATCGGCTTCAGCATGTGGCCCCATACTTTCGCAGCCTATTTTTCCGCGAAAAGCACGAACGTATTTAAGAAAAATACGATCATCATGCCCCTTTATACACTGATGCTGCCATTCGTATTAATCGTTGGGTTCACGGCTATCTTACAGGTCCCCGGATTAACCGGTCCCAATGGAGATTTGGCGCTGTTAAAAATATCGATCCAAACGTTCGACCCTTGGCTCGTTGGATTAATCGGAGCTGCAGGATTGTTAACAGGGGTCGTTCCCGGCTCCTTGCTGCTCATGGCCGCTTCTACAGCTATCGCGAAAAACATCTACCAAGTAATCTTTCCTGCAACCACAGATGCGGGGCTTAGCAGGGTTGCCAAGATGATCGTTCCGATTATCGCTCTCGTTTGCATGTTTTACGCCATTTTCAACAGCAGCACGATCATGACCCTGCTCCTGATGGGCTATAATTTTGTAACCCAATTATTCCCGCCCTTACTCGCTTCTCTGGTCAATAAGAGATTCTTCACCAAGCAAGGCGCTGCAGCCGGAATGCTCGTCGGTGTTCTCACTGTCATCATTATTACACTGAACGACCTTACGATAGCTCAGCTATTCCCGGGTCTGCCGCAAGCCATTCAAGAATTAAATATCGGGTTCATCGCCGTACTTCTAAATACTGCAGCGTTAATCCTCGTCAGTATGTTTACACGCAAACAAACTATTCCTATGAATAACGTCGGATTAGAGAAGGGGGCTTAACATGAAAACCTACATTCGGAACGTTACTTTATATAACGGACGAGGCAACAAAACGGAAGGCGCCAATATCCTTTTTGATGAAACCGGAATTCTTGGATTAGGTACCTATGATCTGACGAGTCAAGCTGATCTGGTCATTGATGGCACAGGATTAACCGCACTACCTGGTCTCATTGACTTGCATGTTCATTTGACAATGGATGGCAGTCCCGATTCCATGGGTAAAACAATCGCGGACTCGGCCGGTGTTGCTGCCTATCGCGCACTTGTTAGTGCAGGGAAACAGATTCAATCAGGCGTAGTCACCGTTAGAAATTGTGGCTCCAAATACAATATAGATATTGAACTGCGAAAAGCGATTGAAGAAGGGATTGTAAAAGGCCCAAGGATCTTTGCTTGCGGTCAACCGATTACGATGACAGGCGGCCACTGCCATATGTTCGGTACAGAGGTAGATGGCATCGAGGAAGTTCGAAAAACAGCGAGGAGCAAGATAAAAGAAGGGGCCGACTTTCTTAAGCTCATGGCTACAGGCGGTGGACTAACACGCGGGGTAAAGGCAGGAGCTTCCCAACTAACTGAAGAAGAATTAGCTGTCGCTTGCCAAGTTGCCAAAGAGGCCGGAAAACGAACAGCCGCACATGCCCAAGGCAACGAGGGGATCAAAAATGCGATCCGCGCAGGCGTGACAACAATTGAGCACGGAGTCGAGCTGGATGATGAAGCGATCCAATTGATGAAAGACCGTAACACGTATCTCGTCCCGACACTGGCGGCTCCCTATCAGATTGTAAAGAATGGAACGGCTGCCGGCATACCGGAGTTTGCGGTAAAAAAAAATGAGGAGGCCATGATTCCTCATCGTGAGAGCTTTCGCAAAGCACATAAAGAGAAAATAAAAATTGCCGCCGGTACAGATGCGGGTACCCCCTTTAACCTGCATGGAGATTTTGCAACGGAGCTTGAGCTCATGAAAGAAGAAGGCATGTCCCTGCAAGACGTCATACACGCCGCTACCTACATGGCTGCCGAAGCGCTCGGCATCGAAGGGGAGACCGGCAGCTTGGAGATCGGGAAATGGGCCGATGTCATTCTCCTCGAAGGTGATCCCGAAGCGGATTTCTCTGCTTTTCGCCGAGTAACCCATGTATTCAAAAGCGGGGAAAGCATGTACATGCATGCTTTGGAAGTTTAGGGATAGAGGCTGCCGCGGTGTTGCTCGTTTAGGCGGTGAAAGACGAAGAAGACGAAGAAGACATACCGCTTTCCACTGGCTACGCCGATCATTGGTCAATGCGTGCCTATGATTTCGGCATTCGTGTCCCTCTTGGGCGGTATGCTGTAATTCAGCCTTCCGCTGAATTACGGATTAAGGTCCGGAGCAGACTTTTTCGAGAAATCGGGAAGTCTGCTTTTTTGTTGAGTTGAACTCATTATTCTTCGTCGCAAAAGTGGAACGATAACGGGAAATTTCGCGTAAGGAATAAAAGAGATAAAGTAACGAGGCGGGTTTCATTGGATCCCATATGGCTTTTTCTGGTATAATAAAAGGAGTAAGAAAGCAGAGGAGGCGCGTAGGGATGACGGAAATCATCAAAGGAATAATTCCCTTGATCAGCAATCTGCTGCTGGCCGTAGGCCATTTCTTTTTGCAGAAGAAGATTGACAAGACCAACTGGAAAGTGCCCCAGCGGGAAGAAAATACGAATTAGACTGCCGGATACAGAGGCGGTCTTTTTTTGTGTGACTATAGTCCTATAAAAATTAATTTTTGAGAACCTGTTATGTGCCCTAAAGTCGTAAAAAAAAGAATTGTGTAATATTATGTAAGTGTTATAATGGAGGAGGTAAATTTTAACTGCAAAAAAGGGGAGCAATGAAATGGCAAAGATGGTTACTTGCAAGACATGTTCGAAAGAGGTTGCAACGTCGGCGAAAGTTTGTCCGGGATGTGGCGCAAAGTTAAAGGCCGGCTTTTTTAAGAAAGCTATTCTTGGTGTAGTAGGTTTTATTATCGTCATAGCGATCATTGCAAATATGGGTAAGGATAAGCCGACTACGGAAGCCTCTACGAAAGCGGGCACAGAAACTAAAAAGGATGCTGCACCGGTTCAGCAGGAATTGTCTAAAGAGGGCGTTTCTTCTGACGTCAAAATCGTAGTAGACGGTTTCGAATCGAAAGCTGAAGTTGGAGATAACCAATTCAGTAAAGCTAAAGCGCAAGGTGCTTTTAAAATTGTGAAAGTTACCCTTACAAATAATCAAAAAGACGCGATTACGATCGATGGCAACAGTTTTAAACTGATAGATGATCAAAAACGTGAGTTTTCTTACTCCACGGAAGCACAAATCGCTCTGGAATCTTCCATTAAAGATAAGAAAGACTCTTTCTTTTTGAAAAAGCTGAATCCAGGTCTATCCGCTACCGGTTACGTAGTGTTTGACGTACCTGCAGACGCTAAAGGTTTTGTTCTGGAAGCAAGCGGCGGGTTTACCGGCAAGAAGATCAAGTTGAAAGTGGAGTAGTCGTAGAAAAAGTAAAAGACAGTTCCTTTTCAGGAACTGTCTTTTTGGGTTGTTTAAATAAATTTAGCCGCCGTCAGGAAACGCTTCAGCATCGTTGCGCTTTGTGCGCGTGTAGCCTGCTGGAGAGGCTCAATCGTAGTCGAAGTCATGCCGTCGATGATACCGAGGCTGAGTGCCGCAGCAATCTCATCTTTAGCCCAGATAATTTTATGGGAATCATTGAACTTAGTCAGCATGGCTTGTCCCTTAGTGATTTCAGTGCTGGTGTTTACCCCAGCGTAGCTAAGAGCGCGAACGACCATAGCCGAAAGCTCTTCACGGGTAATCTGGTTGTTCGGACGGAACGTGCCGTCTTCATAGCCGTCTACCAGCTTCAGCTTGGCTGCTGTCGCCACTACGTCCGCATACCACTGGTTGGAAGCAACGTCTTTAAACGTGGAAGTTCCGCCGGTGTTCTGAATACCCAGAGAACGGACGAGCATAGCTGCGAATTCAGCACGGGTTACACTGCGATCCGGCTGGAAGGTTGTGTTGGTTACGCCGTCAACAACGAGCTTGTTAGCCAGCATCGTAATGTTGGACTCCGCCCAGTGTCCCTTGATGTCCGAGAAGGTCTTGTTAAGCTCCAGTACACCGTAAATGCTGTTGCCTTGACGCTTCACCATTACGTCTGTTTTGCCGTCGCTAAACGAGTAGAAAGCGGGAACGAACGTCATGGTTTTAGTTGTTTCGTTATACAGGAAAGCCGTCGTTTTTGCCTGATTCAGCACGGTGTCGAAGTTCAGGCTGCGAGGCACGTACACATTACCGGTGTTGATCATGGTTGTCTTTCCAGCAGCAGTAGTTGCATCCAGGTTGAAATCTACAGGTGTACCGATGATTTTGCCACCCATAGCGGCCGCTTCCGTTTGCATCGTACTGCGCATGCTTTCAGAAACCATTTTCACAGTGACACGGATATAAAGCTCATTGAGTCCAACACTCAAGGAAGAAGCAAGAGTATCGTAATTTAATGCCGCCAGAGGAAGGTAATAAACGGCGCTGCCGTTTTTAACTGTGATTTGCTTATAGTTGCTGTTATCTTTTAGCACCCATGCCGGGATATTTACCATGTCGCTGCCGTTTAAAGCAATTTCCAGCGTGTCGCCTTTGGCAAGGGCATCTTGCAGCGCCTTCGCGTCAAGAGAGCCATCAGAGCTTGCTTTAATGGAGTTCACGGCTGTGCTTCCGTCACCAGGAGTGGTCGTGCCTCCACCATTGTCGCTACCGTCGCCTGTGCTTCCGCCCGGAGTAGTGGAACCGTTATCGGAATCGTTAGTATAATTTGCATTGTTAACTCTTTGATAAACGGAATCAACAACGGATTGTAGATTTATATATTCATAAGTGCTCGAAACAGGAGTCGAAAAATCATACCCGTAACGATTATTTGTGGCATCAAATTTACTTGTATATGTTGCATCAATGACATTGAGTAAGTTGCCGTTTGGTCCGTAAACCCGAATTTGTGTTTGATCTCCCGCAACGCGTTCATCCAAATAGACAGTGCCGCTTACTGTCCCTTCCGTATAAGAAACGGGAGTAGAGAATTCTGTCTTAGCAAAAGCTAGGATTGGTGTGAAAGCCGAAACTACTAACGAGAAGCACAGCACTTGTGCAGTTTTGGTAAACCATCGGTTCATCTGGGCAACGCTCCATTCTCTCTTTATTTTTGCTTCTGTGTTTATGGTTTTACGTTTCATCTTTGTCGATTCACCTCCTTTATGATGAAAAAGTGGGCTTGTAAGTATTTAACAATCATAATTATCCGTAGTATGGAAAAATGAAACAAAAGTTTTCTTGTTATGTGGATTGATTATAAGTTGCAAATAAAAAACAACCGCATCTTTAAAAGATGCGGTTAGCGAAAAGATTATTGTAAAGGAGGTGTACTTGTAATAATTTGATCAATATCATGCTGGATATTAGGTAACTGAACACTAGTTTTTTCCAAAGCCGGTTGATTAGTTTTATTCTGTTTTTTTAGCGCAGCGAAATAATAGCGTATGCCTATCTGTTCCGGAGCATCTTTAAGCTCCATAGTTGTGAAAGGAAGCAGCATTGCTTCAGCATCCGTGTATTTGCCTTGAACAAACTGCATCTGACCTATGCTTGAGCGGATCTGATTCGTAACATCAAATTCACGGCCTTGCAGTTGACCTTTGGGAAGTTTGGATAACTCATTCATTTTGGCAAGTACTTGATTATAAATTTCCATGGCTTGCTTCCAGTTCTTTTCTGTTGCTGTTTTATCTTTGGCTGCGTAATTTTTCAAGCCTTCAGATACTTGATACTGAATACTGCGCTCATAGAATGAAATATCCCAAATAAAGTGATTCATTCCGTATTGAATTAATTCAGCCGCCTTCGTATTATCTCCTTTTGATTGAGCGGCCTTTATTTCACGATCAAGCAGCAACTTGTTATAAGGTTCTTTATTTCTGGCTTGATTAATAAGGGCGATCTCTTCTTGATAATACTGATTATCTTGTGTTTGTGTATAAAGTTGAGAAAGCATATCGACTTTGAACAATACAAACTCCGGATGTGCTGGTCTCAGATCAAGCGCATTGTTTAAAGGGGTTACAATTTCCATATAGTTCTGAGAAGTTTTCGCCACTTCCAGCGCTTTATTATAAGAACTATTTGCACTCAGATAGCGTGCGGAAACAAAGAGGGTAACGATTGAAAGAACAAGTATAACCGAAGGATACACGTATCTTACCGGTGCGGCTTGTTTGGCAAATTCTTTTGTTTTGACGTCTGCAATCATGGCGCCCAGGCAAAGGAACACAAGCGCTCCAATGTACACATAGCTCATATCAAAGTCGAGCACGCTATGCCCCAGGATAGCAATGACAAAGATGAAATAAACAAAATGTTTGTCGCGTTCCTGTTCTGTGCTGCGGATATAGTTACGAATGTAGATCGCAAAGATCGCAACCAGCAGTACAGCCAGAATCAGGATGCCCACAGCCCCGACTTCGACCAGATACTGCATGAAAAAGTTATGAGCTTGACGGACTGTATATGGGTTGTTCTGGTATTGCTCGTACAAGCTCGACCAAGCGCCGCCGCCTGCGCCGAATAGCGGGTAATCCGCAAAAAGCTTGGAGGCGTCTTTGTAAAAAGTGATCCTCTCAAGTACGCTGTGCTGGCCGAAATTGATCGTCTCCAGGCGGATCCGCACATTTTCGGGAAGCAGGTTTTTGAGCGGAGTGGCCATAACAATCAGGACACCCAGAATCCCCAGTACAATGGAACCAGCCGGAATTGCAAAGGGAGCCCACTTCTTGGTGTAGAAATTTCCGAGCTTGCTTTCCAAAGCTGGAGCAAGGAACCGCTGAACCAGCAAGGCAAGGATTCCGTAAATCACGCTAGCTCCGATAAGCAGCATCCAGCCTTTTCCCGAAAGAGAGGCCGAAAACTCTTTGTTCACATCGATACCGATCGCTGTAATCTTGCTTAAAACGGCGAAGGAGGCTAGAGTTGACAATATCGCATGAACTAGCAGGAGGATTTGCCTAGATGGCTTCTGAAAGATTAGAATAAGAAAGAAAATAATGGGCAGAAAGATAATCGCTCCGCGTGACAGGGTCAGCATAAAGGACACCAGAACTGGCACTAGGAACAGTGCGTGTACCAGAACCTTGGACCAGCCGCGGTTCTTCGATACCAGGAATAGTCCCGTGCCCCACAGAGCGATCAAGAAGCCCGCATAGGTATTGGCGTACTGGAATACGGAAGTAAGACGCAAACCGTTGGAATCAGTCATGACGGCATCTTTGTATAACCCTGCAGCGTCTAACTCGGAAAACCATCCAATGACTGCACCTGCCACCTTCCCGTTGCCAAGCCAATTCATGATCCCGAAGAGGACGATGACATAGCCACTAGTCAAAAGACCAGTCTGGATAATTTTATTCCCTAATGCCGATTTGGTCAGATAGGCTCCGATCAGGAACAGCGTTACGAGCACGATCTGAATAAGCAGGAGGTTAACCGCCGAATATTTGGAAGCGGCCGGCAGCAAGGAAATCAGATAAGTGAGTGGAATTAAAAAGATAAACAAACTCAGCAGATCTTTACGTTCCCGCAGCTTCCAGAAGTAGAAGAAGTAGATTCCCGTCAGGAACAGAAAAATGGAAGCCCATATAACTGCGGAATAAATAGGTCTTTCGAAATTCAGCGAATTTCCGTTAAACAAGGCCTTCTGAAAAGGGGCCCAGAATAAAAACAGGGTTACGAACCCGATCAACAGCCAAAAGATGATAGAACTCTTTTCAGCCTGTTCTCTTTCGTCTAGCTTTGGCTTTTTATACGCGTACATCACAGTCTCCCTCTCCGATAAATCTCGACAATATTTTATCATAGCGGAGAAAATATTCCAATTTATCATTGGATGGGGTACAGTTAGAGGACGAGATTTTTATTAACGAGAGGAAAGAAATTAATATTATGTCCAAACAAGATGTTTTTTTAAAATCAAATCCTCTAATGAGGAACTTAAAATTACAGATTAAGAAACTAGCTTCACTATTAAAATTAAACAAATTATTAATTTATCAATTAATCAAAAGAGAAATAGCTGTTCGATACCGTGGCTCTAAACTAGGGATGTTCTGGTCTTTTTTAACTCCGATACTTATGCTTGTGATCTATACATTTGTGTTTAGTATTGTCTTTAAGGCAAGATGGGGAACATCAAATGACAACAACATTGAATTTGCACTTATTTTATTTTGCGGCATTAGTGTTTTTAATTTGTTTTCAGAGATTATAATTCAATCTCCACGCTTAATTATAGGAAACGTAAATTATGTTAAAAAAGTATTGTTTCCACTTGAAATTCTTCCTTTAACCTTGATTGGAAGTGCATTGTTTCATTACGTGATCCAGTTGCTAATTCTCTTGTTGGGTATTTTGTTTACTTATTCAACGATACACTGGACTGTTGTTTTTCTTCCACTTGTTTTATTGCCTTTATTATTGGTTGCACTTGGTTTGTCTTGGTTCCTAGCTTCATTAGGAGTATTCATTAGGGACATAGGACATATTATTACTTTATTCATGCAGGGTCTAATGTTTTTAAGTCCAATTTTTTATCCCGTTTCTTCTGTGCCTGAAAAATTTAGAGCTTTGCTATTTTTAAACCCCATGAGCTACGTTGTTGAAGACATCCGAAAAATTTTGATTTGGGGTCAAATGCCCGATTGGAGCTTCATGGGTACCAGTCTGCTCCTAAGTACAATAATGGTTGTTTTGGGGTATATCTGGTTTGTAAAGACCAAAGGAGGATTCGCTGATGTCTTATGATTTTGCAGTTAAAATTACTGATGTCAGTAAATTATATAAACTTTACGATCGACCTGAAGACAGGTTGAAACAATTTTTTTCATCAAACAAGAATAAATTTACCAAGGAATTTTGGGCTTTAAAAAATGTGGATTTAACGGTTAATAGAGGCGAAACGATAGGACTAATTGGTAAGAACGGGTCAGGAAAAAGTACTTTGCTTCAAATTATTGTAGGTACATTGCAACCCACCAGTGGGAGCGTGGATGTGAATGGAAGGATATCGGCGCTGCTGGAACTTGGCAGTGGATTTAATCCTGATTTTACTGGTAGAGAAAACATAATTATGAATTCAGCTATATTAGGGTTGAATGCCGAAGAAATAAAAGCAAAATTACCCGATATCATAAGTTTTTCCGGAATTGAAAAGTTCATTGATCAGCCGGTTAAATCCTATTCATCCGGTATGTTTGTACGTTTGGCCTTTGCGTGTGCTATAAATGTGAATCCTGATATTTTAATTATCGATGAGGCGCTCGCTGTTGGAGATATACAATTTCAACTAAAATGTATTGAAAAAATGAAAGAGTTTAAGAAACAAGGAAAAACTATTATCTTTGTCAGCCATGACCTGTATTCTATAAAGAATTTTTGTGATCAAGCCATTTGGATGATGGATGGGCAAATCCATATGCGCGGCGATGTTCATTCAGTTTCTAATAGCTACGAAAATTTCATGAAGACAAGTCCATCCCAACATATAGAAGAAGAGGAAATTGAAGAAAATCAGCAAGATGATGTGCTAAATATTAATGGAATTGAATTTTATGATACACAATTTTCGGACAAGAAAAGATTCAATTATGGCGAAAAGCTTTCTATTGTAGTTAATTACACGTTAAAGAAGAATGTAGAAGGGATAGTGGGAGGAATCGCTCTCTATGATTCCCAAGATAATTATATCTGCGGATTAAATACAAAACTAGATAAGTATCCCTTACCGTCTGAACCAGGTGATTATCAGTTGGTTCTCAACTATGAACAAATGAATTTGTTACCCGGATCTTACTTTGTTGATGTCGGTTTCTTTGAAAGTTCGGGAATTGTAAGACTTGATTTTAAAAAGAAAATGGATTTTTTCACTATCAGTACTTCTGAATATTTTGCCGAAGGAATAACTTGTATTCCCCATAACTGGAATTCAAGAAAGGAAGCGTACGATGAAATACGACTTTAAAATAAATACTTCTATTCAGAATGCACACACCGTAGTTCTCCAACATATCAGGCCTGAAACAACGGTTCTCGAATTTGGAACGGCTACCGGATATATGACAGAATACATGTTCAAGGAACTTAAATGTGAAGTGTACGGAGTAGAAATAGAAGAAAGTGCGGCTACAGTGGCTAGTGCATTTACGGTCGATATGGAAATAGGAGATGTTGAAAGCTTAACATGGGCAACTAAATTTAAGGATATAAAATTTGATCATATCATTTTTGTAGATGTCCTTGAACACTTAAAAGACCCCTGGAGAGTCTTGAAAATTGCTGTTGAGTTTCTTAAAGAGGAAGGCACTCTAATCACTTCAATACCCAATATCTCAAATAACGCTGTTATTATGGAACTTCTTTCTGGAAGATTTGAATATAAGACTTTAGGTTTGCTGGATAATACCCATTTAAGATTCTTTACAAAGTCAAGTATTCTTGAGTTATATGAACATGCCGGATTGCAACCGATTGAATGGTATGCGACGTATATGATGCCAGAGCAGACAGAGTTCAAACAAAGTTATGAAAATTACCCCTTGGTAAGGGACTTCTTACAACAACGAACGGAAGGAGAAGTTTACCAATATATAACGGTCGGTAAAAAGAGTAAGGATGCAGGAAAACTTAATCAAGGAATGATAGAACAAAGATACAGGTTATCTAATTACTATCTTCAATTATTTTGGTCCGCCAATGAAGAATTTACAGAGTATGATTCAGCTCATTTGCCGTTACATATAGACGGCAGCACTATAACATATGACGTACCGCTTCCTCTTAATAACGAGATAAACAAATTAAGATTGGATCCCATTTCAGAACTAGCTTTAATAAAACTATCTGAAATTTATTTAATAGAGACAGTGTGTGATAATGAAAATGGTACTCCTTCGTACATACAAAAATGGTCAAATGAAAATAATTTTGAAGGATGCCACTTTTATAATCTTGTGAATTTTGGAGGCAGGGAACCTCTTATATCTTTAAACAATGATCCTTATATTATACTAAATCCTACCACCAAAATAAAAAAAGATAAAACATATTTTTTAAGAGTTAAAATGAGTGTGTCTGTTAAAATGAGTGAGCTTATCGAAGAAATGAACCAACAATATTCTAAGATAAAGAGAGAAGCTGAGCGCTTAGGGCTACTCAATATGAGTATGGAAGAAGAACAGAGAAAACAAGATAAATTACTGTTTGAGTTAGAACATATTAAACAATTTTTGCAGGAAAAGTATACGAAAGATGTAGAGACATCTAAAAATAAAGTGTTGCAACTAGAAGCTCAACTTGAAGTAATGAACGTGACCCTAGAGGAGCACAGAAAGAACTATGAGAACGAACTACAAAAGAGAGAAGAGGCTACAGAAAAAGTTTTAAATGAATTACAAGTTTTGCTGAATTCTACTTCATGGAAATATACCCGATTTTTTAGAGCAGCCATGAACTCCTTAAGAGAGTTAAAAAACAGTGCAAAGCATAGAGTCAAGAACAGGATCGTAAAGTATAAAAAAAAAAGCAATAAAAAAGAAATGATTAATTTATTGGATAAAGAAAGGTATATTTTGGTGTTCTCTCATACGAATTATTTAAATTCCATGGGTGGAACCGAGAAGTATATTTATGAGCAAGCCAGCTATAACGCAAGAAGTGGTATAGGGACTGTTCAAATTTTTCCTTCTAATAGATATGATTTTTATGCGGAAGAAGAGAGTTTTTATGGTATTAATGTTGGAGATACATTTCTGGGATATTTGACAGCTCAAGAAATAGTCGAATTCATTCAAGATAGCGCCTATAAATACAAAAAAACGTATATACATCATTTACTGTTTTGGATATATTCTGATTTCAAAGATATATTTGAGGCAGTTAGTTTTAAGGGGATTCCTTCCTTTTTTGTCGCTCATGATTTTTTCGCTTGTTGCTCCAGTTACCATATGATGTATTCTGATTCGAATGGCCAAAAAGGTTGCATACCTGATTTAATGACATACGGTACTGAAAATGTCTGTTTCAAATGTGATCATTATACTGACTTGGAGAAACGGAAAGAAATATTTAACGATATCTTTACCGTGTGTGAAAAAATAGTCTTGCCGTCTCAATATGTGCTTGAGGTTTTTAAGCTAATATATCCCAAATGGGAAGATAAATTTCTTGTGCATGGCCACTTGCGTCTCATAAAAGATGGAATTATAAAAAAAGAAAAAGTAAATGAGAAAATCAAAATCGCCTATCTTGGGTACAAGATGGAGAACAAGGGATGGTCTGCATGGCTAAAGATGATCAATAACGAGCAATTTGCCGATTTGTATGAATTTCATCATATCGGTTCGTCTGAGCACTATAATACCAATGTACGTTCACATGAATACTCTTTTATAAAGGACGGGCGGATGGCAGCCACAAATCTTTTGAAAAAAGAGAACATAGATGTAGTGCTTTTATGGTCCATTGTGCCTGAAAGTTACTCGTATACTCTTTATGAGTCCATAGCAGCCGGTATTCCGATTATCACTAATAAAAATAGTGGCAACATAGCCTTTAGTGTACAGCATAGCTCGGAAGATATCGGTGTTGTTCTTAATAATGAAAAAGAACTATGGGGTTTACTATCAGATAATAATAGGATGTTAAATTTATTGAATAGAACAAGGAACTTATATGAACTAGAATATAATGAGTTGGATTAAAAAGGAGAAGATAAGCATGATCATAACTACTTCTATTTGTGCCAATTACTTGCCCAAAGCTATGGTTCTGGCAAAGTCTATAAAAAAAGCTGATCCCACTATAAAAGTGGTTGTCAGTTTGTTGGAAAGAGAAATAACCCCTGAAGCACAGGCTTTTGAGTATTTTGATGATATCGTTTTAGGGAAAGATTTGGGTTTTGAAAATTTCGAAAAATTTATTTTTAAACACTCTATAGTTGAAGCCTCTACAGCGGTTAAAGGGCAATTGTTCTTATATCTTATGGAAAATTATCAGGAAGAAACAAAATTTGTTTATTTAGATCCAGATATCCAAGTGTTAAGTTCTTTGACTGAGCTTGAAGAAGCTTTAGAATCAAATGCGATTGTTTTAACTCCTCATTTAACAATCCCCGAGGATATAATGGATGCTGTGATGGATAACGAACTTAGCGCATTAAAGCATGGTGCGTTCAATTTAGGCTTTTTAGCCGTCAGCAGATCGGAAGAGTCGAAAAAGTTTATTGAATGGTGGGCCTCGAGGCTGAATATGTTCTGCTATGATGACATTCCGCGTGGAATTTTTACAGATCAAAAATGGATGGACTTAGCCCCGTGCTTCTTTGATGTCTATATACTAAAACATCCTGGTTATAATGCGGCTCCATGGAATGTATCCAAAAGAAAAATCCATATAAATTCTAATAATGAGTACATTGTGAATGATAAGCTTCTTAGATTTTTTCATTTCTCCGGTTTTGATTCCGGAGCTAATGAGGGGATGATAAATAAATACGTACCCGATAAAAAGAATGCTATCTATAAGTTGAGAGATGAGTATGTTAATGAGATGAACATTATGGGCCAAGAGGAATTGGGTGCGATTCCGTGGTCGTATGATTATTTTAATAGTGGTGAAAAGATCGATAGAACTACCAGGATTGCCTATAGAGACAACTTGGAAATGCCGTATAAGTTTCAAGACCCGTTTACCAATAGTAATGCCGAGATAAATACAACTTCTGAACAAATAGTAAAAAAAGAGAATTTCGTTAAAGGGATAAAAAAGGTTGTTAAAAAACTTATTAATTAAATGAGTAAAATGAAGATAATCAATAGATATGTGCTTAGAATCTTTTAACTAACAAATGTAAAATATTCATTTGTATTTCGGGATAAAGAGGTGCTCCAAATGAAAGGCATTATTCTAGCTGGCGGTACAGGCTCTAGATTGTTTCCCTTGACCAAAGTCACCAACAAACACTTACTCCCTGTGGGCAAATACCCCATGATATTCTATTCTGTAGGAAAGCTTAAACAAGCTAATATTACTGATATTCTTGTGGTAACAGGCAAAGACCATATGGGGGATGTAGTAAATCTGCTTGGTAGTGGGCATGAGATGGGAGTTACATTTACATATAAAGTTCAGGACGAAGCTGGCGGTATAGCGCAAGCTTTAGGTTTAGCAGAACACTTCGCATCTGGCGATCAGGTCGTTGTGATACTAGGTGACAATGTTTTTGAAGATAATATTTCCACTTATGTACAGAATTTTAGAGAGCAGGGAGCCGGAGCTAAAATTTTGATTCAAGAGGTTCATGATCCTCAGCGCTATGGTGTGCCTGAATTAAGAGGCAACCATATTGTTTCGATTGAAGAAAAACCGCTAAATCCTAGAAGCAACTTCGCTGTAACGGGAATATATATGTATGATAGTCTGGTTTTTGACATTATCAAAACATTGAAACCGTCCATACGCGGTGAGTTAGAAATCACGGATGTAAATAATGCATACATAGAGAGAGGCCAGCTTACCTGTGATGTGTTGAATGGCTGGTGGACGGATGCCGGGACCCATGCATCGTTGGCCAAAGCAAATGAGCTGGCGAAAGACATTATCTTTGGTGAGGAATTTGGTAAACTGAAATTGTAAGAAGGGAGTTCTAAATCATGAACATCATTCCGACAAAATTTTCTCAAGCTCTACTATTTGAGCCCACGGTGCATGGCGACAACCGTGGTTTTTTCATGGAAAGTTATAGCCAGAAAAGATTCGACGATTTAGGAATAACTTACAGCTTCATCCAAGACAACCATTCACTATCTTCCGAAACAGGCGTTCTTCGCGGACTTCATTATCAGCTTAATCCAAAAGCGCAGACGAAGCTGGTACGTGTACTTGTCGGCGGAATTTACGATGTAATTGTGGATATACGTAAAGGATCTCCAACTTTTGGCCAATGGCAAGGTTTTATCCTTAGTGCGAACAATAAGCGGCAGCTTCTTGTCCCAAGAGGTTTTGCTCATGGATTTTGTACGCTAGTTCCTAACACGGAAGTTTTGTACAAAGTGGATGAATATTACTCGCCGGAGAACGATAGAGGGATTTTATGGAATGATCCGGCTCTTGGCATCGATTGGCCTACTTCAACACCGGTTTTATCGGACAAAGACAGGCGGCATCCACTTTTGCAAGATGCGGAGTTAAACTTTGAATACGAGGAGGAGCTGCATCCATGAAGCTTCTGGTAACAGGTGGGGCTGGTTTTATTGGCAGTAATTTTGTTCTATATATGCTAAGGCAGTATCCTACCTACACAATCATTAATTTGGATGCTGTAACCTACGCCGGTAATTTAGAGAATCTAAAATCGGTTCAGAACCATCCTAACTACCGCTTCGTAAAAGCGAATATTACGGATCGAATAGCCATTCAAGAGGTTTTTGAACAGGGGATTGATGTTGTAGTTAACTTCGCAGCCGAATCTCATGTGGACAGGAGTATCTTAGATCCCGAAATTTTCGTGCGTACAAATGTAATGGGTACCCAGGTGCTTCTAGACGCGGCTAAAGCGTATGGGGTCCAGAAGTTCGTTCAAGTCTCTACAGATGAAGTTTACGGTTCGTTGGAGGAAACCGGTCTTTTCACTGAAAAAACTCCTCTCTCTCCGAACAGCCCATACTCGGCCAGTAAGGCTGGAGGAGATATGCTCGTGCGAGCCTATCATGAAACGTTCGGTCTCCCGGTTAACATCACCCGCTGCTCCAATAACTACGGGCCTTACCAATTTCCCGAAAAATTGATTCCTTTGATCATAGCTAATGCATTGGACGATAAGTCGCTCCCTGTATATGGAGATGGGCAGAACATCCGGGATTGGCTTTATGTAGAAGATCATTGTTCGGCGATTGATCTCGTGATTCATCATGGGCGTAATGGCGAAGTGTATAATATTGGCGGCAATAATGAACGGACTAACCTCGCTATTATAAAAACCATTCTGCAAGAACTGGGAAAATCGGAGAATCTGATTACATTTGTGCCGGATCGTCCGGGTCATGATCGCAGATATGGAATCGATCCTTCTAAAATTATGCGGGAATTGGGCTGGAAGCCGAAGTATCATTTTGAATCGGGTATTAAGGAAACCATCAACTGGTACTTACAAAACAGAAGTTGGTGGGAAAATATTCGTTCGGGCACTTATCAAGATTACTATACCCGTCAATACAAGGAGTAAAGGGGATGGGGATTGCGCTATGAAAGTTTTAGTTACAGGAGCAAATGGGCAAGTTGGGAGCGAAGTATGCAGAATTTTTGAATCCGACTCGAAAAAAATATACGGATATGGACGTGAGCAGCTGGACTTCACTAATCAAAAAGAGTGTCAGCGTGTTATCCAGGATATTGTACCGGATGCAATTATACATTGTGGTGCGTATACAGCAGTGGACATGGCAGAAAGTGAGGCAGACCTTGCTTTTGAAATCAATGCTATGGGTACCAGAAATTTAGCAGTTGAGGCTGAGAAAGTTAAAGCTAAATTTTGCTATATTAGTACCGATTACGTATTTGACGGAAAAGGTGATGTTCCTTATACCGAGTATGACAATACGAATCCTCAAACCGTGTACGGAAAATCAAAAAGAGCCGGTGAAATAATCACTCAAACTTTATGCAGCCGGTATTTTATTGTGCGTACTTCCTGGGTTTATGGAAGAACAGGAAAAAATTTTGTGAAGACCATGTTAAATTTAGGCAGGGAACAATCAGTTTTAAAAGTTGTAGATGATCAGTTTGGTTCTCCGACTTCTGCCTCGGATCTTGCACGATTTCTGCAAGTACTGATAGAAACCGAATGCTATGGTATATACCATGCTTCTAATTCTGGTATCTGTACGTGGCATCAATTTGCCGAAGCCATTTTTAAAGAAACTGGGATGACTGATGTTAGGGTTCTACCGTGTAAAACTGACGAATTTCTTAGGCCTGCCCAAAGACCTCAATATTCAGTATTAGATTCCATGGCTATTAGAATCAACAATTTAGGGGAACTCGGACCTTGGGAGGAATCCTTAGCTAGATTTCTAAAGGAATTTAAAAATGAAAGCTAATTATTATATTGCTGTTTTGCTCTCTACATACAACGGTCAGGATTACATAAAAGAATTCTTGAATTCTCTTTATAATCAAACGGTTGATGATTTTATGTTATATATTAGGGATGATGGTTCGAAAGATGACACTAGAAAAATTATAAATGAGTTTAAAAAAGACAAAAAAAATCTAATTTTTCTAGAGGATAATAATAACTTAGGGCCGATTTTGAGTTTTAACAGGTTGTTGGAGGTTGCTTTAGAGAATAAGAATATCAAGTATTTTATGTTTGCAGACCAAGATGATATTTGGTTAGTTGACAAAATTGAAATATCTCTAAGCACTCTTAAAAAAGAGGAAGAAAATTCAGGACAACTGCCGCTGCTAGTGCATACTGACTTGACAGTCGTAGATCAGAAGTTGGAGGTGATCGGACTATCATTTTTTGAATACCAAAAATTAAATCCGAAAAAAGTAATGTTTAATAATTTGCTAATGCAGAATGTTATCACAGGTTGTACGGTTATCATCAATAGAGAGTTAGCTAAAGTTTGTTTTCCAATAAGCTCTTCTGCAATTATGCACGATTGGTGGATAGGCTTAACGGCTTCGGTTTTTGGAAAAGTCGTTTACTTAAACCGTACAACTATTCTTTATAGACAGCATAGTGGGAATAGTATAGGCGCCAAGAAATACGATATAAGATACCTTTTGGAGAGGCTAACCCATAAAGTAACCTTAATAAAAAATATGTACCAGGCTCGATCATTCCATAATAATTATGCAGACTATATGGACGAAAGTAAAAGGTATATACTTGAACAATTTTTAAGTCTTAAAGACAGTACTTTTTTAATAATAAGATTCAAACTTATAAAAAATAGGTTTCTTAAACATGGTATTCTTAGAAATGTTGGGTTGCTATTAAAATTAAAAAACTAGGGGTGTAGTTTTTGACGTATAAAAACATTACAAAATATATTCTTTACTCCATACTACTTTTATTTTTCTTTTATTTTTTGATTATAAATATCTTAATGCCCTTAACTCCTGACGATTTTTCTAGAGCAACCGTGTCACATACCGGAAAAAAGATAACAAATATATGGGATATAGTTTACTCACAATATTATTTTTATCAGGTAGTAAATGGAAGGGCGATTGTTCATGCATTTGTAGAATTATTTATGATGTTAGGCAAGGAATTGTTTAACATAATAAATTCTCTTGTCTTCATATCTTTATGTGTATTGATCTTGATTCACAGCGGATTTAAAGAAATAAACAGATTTGTAGGCTTTCATTTTATTTTGGTTGTAATACTTCTTTGGTTCGGACTCCCAAGTATTGGTGATACTATTTTTTGGCTTTCCGGTTCCGTGAATTATCTTTGGACTGCCGTTTTCTCTCTTTCCTTTTTACTTCCGTTTCGTTTTGGAATAGAGGGAAAAGAGTTGTTAAACAACAACAAAAAAGCACATATTTTAATGTTAGTTTTAGGTTTATTGGCAGGATGGTCACACGAAAACACGGCAATGCTTACTGGATGCTTTCTATTTTTTATCTTTTTATATTTCTGGTTTGGAAAAATAAAGATAGCAAGATATTTATATACGGGAGCGTTATCCTTTATTATTGGTGCCTTGTTTTTATTCCTTGCGCCTGCAAATTTTAATAGAGTTAAAAGCATGGGATATACAGATAATTATGATCTGTGGCGACAAGTCAAGATAGGCTTTGAAAGTATTAAATACATTTTGAAAAGTTCGCAATTTATTTTTGTCTTGTTTTTCTTCTTAATTTTAATATACGTATGGACAAGTAAAAGGAGCCGCGTTAAAAACAATAAAGCAATAATTCAAGTGTTAATATATTTTTCAGCTGCATGTGTATCTATAATTCCTATGCTTGTATCCCCGGAATTTCCGCCAAGATCTTTTTTTGCTTCAGCGACCTTTGTTGTGATTTCAATTGTAATGCTTTATCGTGTAATCTCCACTGAAATTAATAACAGTATAAAAGTGATTTCTCTATTTATATTAGGAATTTTGTTAGTGATGTCGATGTCCCGTGTATACCTTGATTACAATAAAATTCATAAGACCCACACTGTTAGAGAAGCTTTAATAACGGAAAGTAAACAAAAGGGAATTTATTCTGTGTCACTCCCAAAAATGCCGTTAGCAACCGACAAATACATTTTTGTGTATGAAATTAATAAGAGTCCTGATTACATCGCGAATGGTGTTTATGCTCAGTATTACGATCTTGATTCTGTTGTTCTTGAAGGTGATTATCTAAAAGTATATACAACGGATGATTCTGTCGCTGGGTGGTATAAAATATATTACGACAGTGGCCATTCTTTCAGGGAAAAGGAATCCACTTATGTGATCCATGCAACAGCATTAGACAAAAATCAATTGTATTTTAATTACCCGGAAACTGAAATAAAACAATTGCGACTTGACTTTCCAGCCTCAGCTAATGCAAATGTTACTATTGAAAAAATAGTGATAAATCAGAATGGTGTTGCCAAAGAAATTGATATGGATAAGCTAGGAAAAAATATTCAACCTGTTTTAGGGATACTTAATTATTCTGTAGATAAAAATGTGTTAAAGATATCGATTGAAGGCGAAAATCCGCATTTGATTATTAGGAACTTTAATGAATTAGTTGAGACCCCGAAATGAAAAAGATGGAAGTGAGAGCATGAAATTTATTTCATTTATTGTTCCTTGCTATAATGAAGAACAAACAATTAATAGTTTTTACAAACAAATTCTAGAAGTAATGCAGCAGATAGATGTGTTATATGAAATCATATTTATCGATGACGGGAGCAAAGATTCAACAGCAGAAATAATTAGGCGACTTTGCAAAGAAGATCCCAGTATTTCTTTTATAAGTTTAAGCAGAAATTTTGGAAAAGAATCCGCAATGTTTGCCGGTTTAGAACATGCTAAAGGGGATGCTGTAATTATTATAGACGCTGATTTGCAGCATCCCCCTGGATTAATTCCGCAATTGGTTGAAGGATGGCAGATTGAAAAATATGATGTTGTTTATGCAAGAAGGATTAATAGAGAGGGAGAACCTATTTTAAGAAGCTGGTTTTCAAAAAAATTTTATAGCATTATAAATAAAATAAGTGATGTTAAATTAGTTGATGGAGTAGTGGATTACCGTATAATGGATAGAAAGGTAGTAGATAGTATACTAGGTTTAAGAGAACGACATAGGTTCTCAAAAGGTTTGTTTGAGTGGGCAGGATTTCATTCAAAATGTATTGAATATAAAAATGTAGAAAGAGCAGCGGGTAATTCAAGTTGGAATTTCAGCAAATTATTCCATTATGCTATCGAAGGAATTGTATCTTTTACAATAGTCCCTCTTAGAATCGCTACTTTTGTAGGAATTTTAACGGCTCTTGCTGCATTTATTTATATGGGGATAACGATCATTCAGACCCTGCTCTTTGGAAATTCGGTCAGCGGTTACACTTCAACGATTTCATTAATACTTTTTTTTGGCGGGATACACTGTATTTTCTTGGGGATAATTGGTGAATACTTAGGCAGAATATTTAACGAGGTTAAGCATAGGCCCCATTATTTTATTAGAGAGCATATTGAGAGTAGAGTGAGAACGTTTGAATTTAAAAAGTAGATTCTTTAGTGCTGAGTTTATACGTTTTGGAATCGTCGGAGTATTCAACACGCTTCATCACTACTTATGGTTTTTTGTTTTCGGTGTTTTTTTGAATTATGATTTTGCCAATGTGTTTGCGTTTATAATAAGCATGATAGGGTCATTTTATTTGAACTGTTATTTCACTTATAAAGTCAGACCCACGTTTAAAAAGTTTATTAAGTTTCCGCTTGTATACCTGGTGCAAATACTAATGGCTTATTCAATACCGAAAATTGGTGTTGAAATATTTAATGTGAAAGAAATTTTTGTACCCTTGCTTACTTCTTTTTCTATTCCAGTTGTTTTTCTTTTGAGCCGTTATATTCTAAGAAAAGAAGAAAAGAAGATTATGAAATTATAGTTTATTGGAGTAAATCTCATGGATTTGAGTATTATTATCGTTAGCTTCAATACTAGACAAATTACACTAAATTGTCTCCAATCTATCTATTCTTCCATTGTAGGTTATACGTTTGAAGTTTTTTTGGTTGACAATAGTTCTACTGATGGCACGACTACAGCTGTAATGAATACTTTCCCAAAAGTACGAATAATTAAAAATAAGACAAATGTCGGCTTCTCCAGGGCCAATAATCAAGGGATAAAAGAAGCGATCGGTCGGTATATTTTATTGCTTAATTCAGATACGATCCTAAAGCAAGACACGCTGCAAATTATGCTTAACTTCATGCAAGCTAGTCCCGAAATCGGAGCCTCCGGCTGCAAAGTTGTCCTTCCGAACGGCACGCTCGACAAAGCATGCAAGCGTGGTTTTCCTACGCCTTCAGCATCCTTCTATTATGCGTTCGGAGTCGCCAGACTTTTTCCGGATATTCCCCGCTTCAACGGTTATCAGTTATCTCATCTGAACCCGGACGAAGAGTATCCGGTCGATTGTCTAGTGGGCGCTTTTATGCTGGTTCGACGGGACACGATCGACGAAGTAGGACTGCTTGATGAAGAGTTTTTCATGTACGGCGAGGATGTAGACTGGTGCTACCGGATCAAGCAGGCGGGGTGGCAGATTTATTATTACCCGAAGACGGAGATTACACATTACAAAGGAGCTAGCAGCCTTCGCAAACCGTTCAAAATCATCTATGAATTTCATCGTGCCATGTTTCTTTTTCACCGTAAGCATTACAAGAATAAATATTCGTTGCTGACAAATGTTGCGGTCTATGTCGGAATCGGTGTGAAATTTGCGTTTGCGGTTTTGAAGAACAAGGTACTGCCAGCGTTCGCAGCTCCTGAGAAACAGCAGGATGCAGGGTCAAGAGGCTCAAGAGAGACGAGAGAGTAAGATGAACGCAAATTTACAACGGATGAAAGTTGTTTGAGGTGAATCTTCCATGCTTCGCAGAAATCAACAATTTCTAACCCAGGTCTATGCGATTTTTGATTTCGCTGTGATTCAGACCGCCTTCCTGATCGCCTGGTGGGTTAAATTCGAGAGCGGTTGGCTGGATGCCAACCAGCCGATTCCCATCTCCGTATATGCCGTTTGGAGTGCGGTTTACGGTGCGGTCGCCGTAGCGGTCGGCTTTTTCGTCGGGCTGTACGGGCCAAACCGCAAGAAACGGTTTGCCGATGCGCTGATCAAAATCGTGCAGACGCATCTGATCAGCTTGTTCATCCAGCTCAGCTTGCTCTTCTTCTTCAAAGAAGTGCATATTTCGCGTGAATTTCTGGCGATGTATATCGTGCTGGATATTGTGCTCATCACCGTATACCGCTACGTTTTGAAGGAAAGCCTCAAGCGTCTTCGCGAGAAAGGGTACAACAAACAGTTTGTGCTCATTCTGGGAGCGGGTACGCTGGGCAGGCGCTTTCACGATAAGCTGCTGCAGCACCCGGAGCTGGGCTATGACATTATCGGGTTTCTCGATGATCACGGCGAGCATTCGGAGCACAAGGAGCTTCCTGCGGCTCCCTACAAGCCGGTCATCGGCAGTCTGGACGATCTGGACGAAATTCTCCAGGACAAATTGATCGATGAAGTCATTATCGCGCTGCCGCTGGACGTCCATCACAAATTCCCGCGTATTATCGCGGCTTGCGAGAAGGCGGGCGTGCGGACGCTGATCATTCCCGACTTCTTCGATTATTTGCCGGCGCGGCCGTTTTTCGATAACTTTGCGGGCATGCCGCTCATCAATGTGCGCGATATTCCGCTCGATATGATCAGCAACCGCGTGATCAAACGGGCTTTCGACCTTGCGTTTTCGCTCACGGCCATCCTGATCACCCTTCCGGTGATGATCGTGATTGCCGCGTCAATCAAACTGACGTCGCCCGGCCCGGTGATTTTCAAGCAGGAGCGGGTAGGGTTAAACCGGCGGAAATTTTATATGTACAAATTCCGCTCGATGCGCCAGGAGACGGCGAACACGTCCGACACCGGCTGGACGACGGCCGACGATCCCCGCAAAACGAAGCTGGGCGCCTTTCTCCGCAAAACGAGCCTCGACGAGCTGCCTCAGTTTTTCAATGTGCTTTTCGGGCATATGAGTGTAGTCGGACCGCGTCCGGAACGGCCGTTTTTCGTGGAGCAGTTTAAAGAAGAGATTCCGAAATACATGGTGAAGCATCATATTCGTCCGGGGATTACAGGCTGGGCGCAGAGCAACGGTCTCCGTGGGGACACCTCGATTTCGGACCGGATTCAGCACGATATTTTCTATATCGAAAATTGGTCGTTCCTCTTCGACATCAAGATTATCTGGAAAACGATCGTAAACGGCTTTACGAACAAAAATGCCTATTGAGTATATTCCGCCCGCATCTTCCCGATACTAGGATCATATCTTGGTAACGGGGAGGTTTTTTTTATGATCGATCATGAAGACGCTTACCGGGACGATCAAATGCCAATGGGGCGCGGCCTGATCATCGGAGTGCTGATGGGAGCCGTCATGTGGGCGGTCATTATCGGCGGGTTTCTTTACCTGGTGAACTAATGAGGGGAAAAATAAAAGAAAAGCCGCCGAGCGGGTCTTCCCGGTTTCGGCGGCTTTCAATTTGGGCGGTTTACCGGAGGGGCATCCGGTAAGCCTTCTTATCTTGCCGTCCAGCCGCCGTCAATGATCAGCTCCGTGCCGGTCACGAACGAGGACTCGTCCGAAGCGAGGTAGAGGACCCCGTAAGCGATGTCTTCGGGCTTGCCCAGCCGGGGCAGCGGAGTACCCGCTTCGAACATGTGTCCCGCGCCCTGGTCGAGGGCTTCCTGAATCATCGGCGTCACGATAATGCCCGGGTGAACGGAGTTCACACGGATTTTGTCCGGGGCCAGCTCGACAGCCGATGCTTTCGATAAGGAGCGGAGGGCTCCTTTTGCCGCGGTATAGCCGTTGGTGAAATTAAGGGCGACAATACCCGCGATGGAGGAGATGTTGACGATGGAGCCTCCACCGGCTTTCCGCATTTCGGGTACGGCGTATTTCATTCCGATGACGCAGCCCGTCAAGTTAATCGACATGACCTTGTCCCAGTTTTCGATCGTGAACGTATCAAGCGTGCTGTCCGTGCTGATGCCCGCATTATTGACGAGGACATCGACCTTGCCGAACTGCTCGACGGCCTTCCGAACCACTCGCTTCCAGTCTTCTTCCGAAGCCACGTTATGCTTAAGGCCGATGGCCTGGCCGCCCGCACGGCGTATTTCATCCACCCCCCGGTTCAACGGCTCTTCTTGTAGATCGGTTGCGACGACTCTCGCACCTTCCGCGGCGAACAGCTTGGCTTCGGTTTCCCCTTGACCCATCGCGGCTCCCGTTATAATGACAACTTTATCCTCTAAGCGTCCCATTTTGCATAACCATCCTTCCGGCTAAATTTGGAAGCGCATTCATCGAGATGAACTTCCGTATCCGCAAACTATTATCGACACGATGTTGTTTAATTGACATCTTGTTATTTATAATAATAACGAGCTCGCCATGAAGGCTCAACCAACAGCTTTGGCGGATTTGTCGCTTAGTGGACAAAGCCTGGCGCATTGTTGTCAAAACGCGACATCTTATACAAGGAGAGCAGTTATGTCGATAAAAAATAAATTGGACCCGAGAGTGGTAAGGACTCGCCTGATGCTGCGGGATGCGCTGATTGCTTTGATCGGGGAACAAGGGTACGAGAAAATTACCGTCCAGGATATAGCGAACCGCGCTGCACTGAACCGGGCGACCTTTTACCTCCACTATCGGGACAAACAGGATCTCATGGAACAGAGCATGGATGATACATTAAAGGAGCTGGTGGACGGACTCCGGCCTCTATTCGAAGATGCGTCGGAGTTTCGTTTTGACGGCGGGAAGCCGCATCCTACCTTTGTCTGGCTGTTCGAAGAAATTGCCAGGCATGCGCAGTTTTATCGAGTGGTTCTGGGGGAACAGCGGATGCCTTATTTTACCCGCGGATTGACGGACGTGATTACCGGGTTTGTGACCAAAGGGGTCGGAACGATAGCTCCGGAAGAGCGGCAGCTTGCGGTGCCCAGGGAGATGCTCGTGAGCTACGTGGTTTCGGCTATCCTCGGCGTCATCCTGTGGTGGCTTCAAAGCGGCATGCCGTATACGGCCTCCTATATGGCGGAGAAGTTAATGCGCCTGGCGACCCGCGGGCCTTACGTGGACGATCCTTTTACCGGGGCAAAAGAATAAGCCGGCCGGCCAAGGACAGGATCACGGCTTGTCAAACTAGTCCGCATAATCGGCCAAGTCCCTTCATAGACATGTATCAGTACATTTTACTTAAGGATGAGGGGATGATGACATGCGTCGGGTCACATGGATACTCGCCATCGTGATGAGTGCAGCATTGCTTCTGGCCGGTTGTGGAAAAAAGGATGCAGGATCGGTAGTAAAAGATTTGGATCATGTGATCGGCAAGCTCGAAAGTTATCAGGGCACGGGACGCATGGTTCTTCAAACCGGGCAGGAACCGCAGGAATACCAGGTGGAAGTGTGGTACCAGCAACCGCATTATTACCGCATTTCCTTGACCAATGAGAAAAAAGACATCACGCAGGTTGTGCTGCGAAACGATGACGGGGTTTTTGTTTTGACGCCTCATCTGCATAAAAGCTTCCGGTTCCAGAGCGACTGGCCGGAGAATCAGGGTCAGGTCTACCTGTTCCAGTCCTTGGCTCAAAGCATTCTGCTGGACACGGAGCGCCAGTTTACGAAAGAGGGCAATTCGTTCGTCTTCGACGTGGCGGCGAATTATGCCAACAGCGGACAGATGGCGAGACAGAAGATATGGCTGGATCAAAAAAGCCTCGCGCCGCAGAAAGTCGAAGTTTCCGACAGCAGCTCGAACGTACTCGTCAAGCTTGATTTCACGCAGTTCGAGTTTGGAAAAAAGCTGGAAAAAGACAGCTTCGACATGCAGCGCAACATGACCAGCTGGGATTTGAAATCGCTGGATAAGGACGCGCCTGTCTCCGGCGCGGTAAAAGAGCCGATCGCGGGCGCAGCGTCCCCGGACGGCAAAGCGGCCGCAGCCGGGACAGCTCCGAGCACGGCAGGCGCCGCCGGCAAGGACGCGGCTGCCGGCGCTCCAGCGAGCGGCGCAAGCGCTGGCGCCACCGCCGACGGCGGCAAAGCCCCGGCCGCGTCGCCGGACAAAGCCGCGGACGGCTCCGCGAAGGCTCCGGCAGCGGCGGCGGGCACTGCCGCGACCGGTGCGGCCGGCGCGGACAAAAACGCCGCGGCCAACAGCAGCGCGGGCTTCGGCCTCATCGAGCCGTCCTACATGCCCAAGGGTGTCGCGCAGCAGGACATCCGGGATGTGAAGCTCGGCGAGAACACGGGCATTATGGTTCGCTACCAGGGGACCTACAACTACACGCTGCTGGAGTTAGCGCCGCAGACGCAGACCGTATCCGTGCTGCCCGGCGATATCGTCGACCTGGGCTACACGCTCGGCGTGGTCACCGGCGACGAGAAGAAGACGCTGACGTGGACGTACGAGGGCATCGAATTCCGACTGGCGACCGCCGACCTGCCGCACGACGAGCTTGTCAAAATCGCCCAGTCCGTTGCTGAAGAAGCGGGCAAATAACCCGCAAAGCCCCATGGATTGGGGAATTTTGCCCGGAACAATGCATTGACTTCATCCAGCGGACCCTTTAACATGGGTGTATCGGAGGACGGCGGAAGTGCCGGCCAATTAGGGAAGGGAGACCCTGTTTATTCGGGATCTCCCTTGTCCCGTGTACAGTCTTGAAGAAGGTGAACTTTGACGTGGATGCTTTTTACCGTCCGACTTACGTGGAAATTTCATTGGATGCGCTCCGCAGCAACCTGGAGACTTTCAGGCGCGTGCTGCCGGGAAGCGTACACATGATGGCGGTTCTGAAAGCCGATGCCTACGGCCACGGCGCCGTAGAGGTTTCGAAAGTGGCAATGGAATGCGGCGCGACCTATCTGGCCGTAGCTTTTCTCGACGAAGCGATGGAGCTGAGGAACGCCGGCATCACGGCGCCTATCCTGGTTCTGGGCTATACGCCGCCGGAAGGGATCGGACTTGCGCTGGAACACGACATTACGCTGACCGTTTATACGGAAGAACTGCTTGAAGCGGCTTCCGGGTACGCGCAGCGTGACGCCGCAGCGGGCGGGAACAAACCGCCGCTTAACATTCATATTAAAATCGACAGCGGCATGGGACGGATCGGCCTGCACGACGAGGACGAAGCGGTCGCGTTTATCGCGAGAGCGCTGCAGACTCGGGGAATCCGGGTCGAGGGGCTGTTTACTCACTATGCCAATGCGGATGAAAGCGACAAAGCTTATACGTACGAACAGCACGCGAAATTCGCCGGGATCGTCCGGAAGGCCGGTGAGCTGCCGGGAGCCCGTTTTCCTTTTGTTCACGCCGGCAACAGCGCGACTGCCATTGATCTGCCCGAACTTACTTACAACATGGTGCGTCTGGGCATTGCAATGTACGGCCTGTATCCTTCCGAAGAGGTAAACAAAGAGCAGATCAGGCTGAAACCCGTACTGAGCCTCAAAACGGGGATCGTCCATCTGAAGACTCTTCCACCCGGATCGGGCGTCAGCTACGGCACCATTTATCACACGCAAGGCGATGAACGGATCGCCACACTGCCGATCGGCTATGCCGACGGCTTCTCGCGTCTGCTGACGGGGAAAGCGGAAGGACTGGTCCGCGGCAGAAGAGCTCCGGTCGTTGGTCGGATCTGTATGGATCAATGTATGCTGAGTACGAGCGATATTCCGGAAGCGGCATTCGGTGACGAGGTCGTCCTGCTCGGCGAGCAGGGCGGAGAACGCATAACCGCGGAGGAAATCGCCTCTAAGCTGGGCACGATTAATTATGAAGTAACCTGCATGATCTCTCACCGGGTTCCCCGCGTTTACGTAAGCGGCGGCCGCAGAGTGAAGGCGGTCAACTCCCTGTTCAGACATCTTTTTTAACGAATCGACAGGACTTAATCAAAATTCCACAATTTTTCCCGAAGGAAAAACAGGATTTCAGGGTATGCCCTCGAATAGATTACAAGGGAGCTTGACGATGCGTATGGCATAAATGATATACCACACGCATATATACTGAAGTAGTATAAATTTACTACTGCATCGACATAATGGTAGTAAAGTGTTTTCGGATGTTTCTTGGGGGTGCGAAATCGGTGAATAATGCTCATAACACGAAGAGGATCATGATCAGTTTGCCAGACAACCTATTACAGGAGGTCGACGGCATTGTGGAGAAGGAGAACTCCAACCGAAGCGAGTTTATTCGCCAGGCCATGAAGCTGTACTTGCTTGAACGCAAAAAACGCAGCCTTCGCGAATCCATGCAGAAAGGCTACATGGAGATGGCTAAAATCAACCTAACGATAGCGGACGAAGCTTTTCAAGCGGAGGAAGAGGCGGACAATACGCTGGTACGCTTAGTAAGCGGGGTGTAATAATTTGATTGTAAAACGTGGCGATGTGTACTTCGCAGATCTTTCACCGGTTGTCGGTTCCGAACAGGGCGGCGTCCGTCCGGTGCTGATTATCCAGAACGACATCGGCAATCGCTTCAGCCCGACGGTCATCGTCGCCGCAATTACGGCGCAGATTCAGAAAGCGAAGCTACCGACGCACGTGGAAATCGATGCGGAAACGCACGGTTTTGACCGGGACTCCGTCATTTTGTTGGAACAGATCCGTACGATCGACAAACAGCGGCTGACCGACAAAATTACGCATCTGGATGAAGAATCAATGCGCAAGGTGGACGAAGCGCTGCAGGTCAGCGTGGGACTGATTGATTTTTAGCGATGAAATGAGGAGCGAGGGGCCCTAACAGCCCTCGTTTTTTCGTTTCTTTTACAAAGGTCGGCACGGAAACGAGGTCCAGGCACGCGAATGCGGCGGAGATCGAGATGTTTTCGGGGGAAGGATCGGGTCGAGCACAATCTGCCCGGAAGAAAGCTACAAAACGCATGGGGGAATAACGATGGCAAACACGGATGTCCAGCACGCAGACAAGCAGCAAGCACCTAAGAGCTACGAACGGACCGAGGAAAAAACGGCGGCTACGGCTGCCCGGATCGTCAAACAAATCGCCGGCGAGCTTCAGCTCAAGGCTTCGCAGGTTCAAACGACCGTAAATCTCCTGGATGAAGGCAACACCATCCCGTTTATCGCGCGGTACCGGAAGGAAATGACGGGAGAACTCGACGAGAATTTCCTGCGGGATATCGAGGAGCGGCTGAATTACCTTCGCAACCTGGAAGACCGCAAGCTGGAAGTGCTGCGTCTTATCGACGAGCAGGACAAGCTCACCGGCGAGCTCCAGGCTTCCATTGAAAAAGCGGTAAAGCTCCAGGAGCTGGAGGATTTGTACCGTCCATACCGTCAGAAACGCAAAACACGCGCGAGCGTCGCGAAGGAAAAAGGGCTGGAGCCGCTGGCGAAATTTATACTGAAACAGCCTCAGAAAGGTTCTCTTCAGGAAGAAGCCGAGAAGTATGTCCGTGAAGACAAAGGCGTCGCCACCGCCGAAGAAGCTCTTCAAGGCGCGCGGGATATCGTCGCCGAGCAGCTCGCGGACGATGCGAAAATTCGGGCTTGGGTCCGCAAATTTACGCACGACAACGGGATTCTGCGTACGGAAGCGAAGAAGCAGGAAGAAGAGTCCGTTTACGAGATGTACTACAGCTACCAGGAACTGCTGAAAAAAATGCCGCCGCACCGCACGCTGGCGATTAACCGCGGTGAGCGCGAGGACGTGCTGAAAGTGGCGCTCGACGTTCCCGTTGAGCGGATCCACGAATTCATCGGCCGCCAGGTCATCCAGGGGCCGTCCGTGACGCGCGACGCGCTGCAATCGGCTGTGGAAGACGCCTACAAGCGCCTGATCGCGCCATCCATCGAGCGGGAAGTCCGCGGAGAGCTGACGGAACGGGCGGAGACGCACGCGATCCAGATTTTCGCCGGCAATCTGCGGAATCTGCTTCTCCAGGCGCCCGTTAAGGGCCAAACCGTGCTCGGCGTCGACCCGGCTTACCGGACCGGCTGCAAGCTGGCCGTCGTGGATGAGACGGGCAAGATGCTGGAGGTCATGGTGACGTACCCGACGCCGCCGAACAACAAAGTCGCGGAAGCGAAGGCGGCTTTCAAGCGCCTGATCGACACGTACGATGTCAGCCTCATCGTTATCGGCAACGGTACCGCTTCGCGTGAAACCGAGCAGTTCGTGGCGGATCTGATCGCCGAACTTAAAGCGCGCAAGCTCCAGTACCTCATCGTGAACGAGGCCGGCGCAAGCGTGTACTCCGCATCGAAGCTTGCTCAGACGGAGTTCCCGGATCTCGACGTGGCGGAGCGCAGCGCCATCTCGATTGCGCGCCGCCTGCAGGACCCGCTCGCGGAGCTTGTCAAAATCGAGCCGAAAGCGATCGGCGTCGGCCAATACCAGCACGACGTCTCGCAGAAGCATCTCGACGAGAGCCTCAAAGCGGTTGTCGAATCCGCCGTTAACCATGTCGGTGTCGACGTGAACACGGCATCGCCGTCCCTGCTTTCTTACGTCTCCGGAATCAACAGCACGATCGCGAAGAATATCGTGAAGTTCCGCGAGGAGAACGGGAAGTTCGGCAGCCGCAAAGAGCTGCAGAAGGTTCCCCGCCTTGGCGCGAAGACGTTCGAGCAGTGCATCGGCTTCCTCCGGGTACCCGGAAGCGGCAACCCGCTCGACAACACGCCGATCCACCCCGAGACATACGACGTGGTGGACAAGCTGCTGGCCGAGCTGAGAGTCGAGCTTGCCGGGATCGGCTCCCAGCAGCTCAAGGAACTGCTTCAGCGCCAGGAGCCCGAAGAGCTTGGGCCGAAGCTCGGCATCGGCGTTCCTACGCTGCGCGACATCCTGGACAGCCTGCAGCGTCCGGGCCGCGACCCCCGCGAAGAGCTTGGGACGCCGATCTTCCGGACTGACGTCCTGCAGATCGAAGATCTGAAGCCGGGCATGGAGCTTCAGGGTACCGTGCGCAACGTGATCGATTTCGGCGCTTTTGTCGATATCGGTATCAAAAGCGACGGTCTCGTCCATATTTCCCAGCTCAGCGACAAGTTCGTGAAACATCCGATGGATGTGGTATCCGTCGGTGACAACGTAACGGTCTGGGTATTGAACGTAGATGTGAAGAAGGGCCGTGTCGGCCTGACGATGAAACAGCCGCAATAAACGGAACCGACCCTAAAGAACCTCAAGATCCCAAAGAGCTTGAGGTTCTCTTTTTCACCTGAATTTTGCATCTTAGTGCCGTCCTGACATCTCGATCAGGCAGGGCAGGAATAACTCTTACTCGAATGGGCAAAAACAGAAAAGATAGCTGCCGCTGGAATCCGGCAGACGATCAGAGCGGAGGGAAGGTCCATGCTCCACACATGGTTACGCAAGGGAGGAACGCTGGCGCTTGCCGTACTGCTGTTCATTTCGGCCGGCTGCAGCACATCGGGACCGCAAGCAGGTCCGGGGAATAGTCAAAGCGGCGGCAAGGAGTCGCAGTCGAGTCCGATCCCTACGGTCGAGGACCCGCTGAAGGATCAGATTGCGAGGATGACGCTGGATCAGAAAATCGGGCAGATGGTCATCAGCGGAGTCGACGGATTGGAGATGGACGAGCACGCGCGGCAGTTGATAGATACCTATAAGGTCGGAGGCTTTATTTTATTCAAGCCGAACGTAAAAAGCGCGGGGCAGGCGTCAGCCCTCCTGAATTCGCTGAAAGAAGAGAATGCCCGTACGGGCAGCAAAATACCGCTTATGCTGAGCGTGGACGAGGAAGGCGGACGCGTCAGCCGCATGCCGGACGAGTATATGAACGTACCCGCGAGCCGGGTGATCGGCAGTACGAAGAACCTGCGTTTCGCTGCGGAGATCGGGGATATTCTGGCCCGGGAAGTGGCCTCCCTCGGATTTAACACGAATTTCGCTCCGGTGCTCGACATCAACAGCAACCCGAAGAATCCGGTCATCGGGGACCGTTCTTTCGGGTCGACGCCCGAGCTTGTAGGCAATCTCGGCGTCGAGATGATGAAAGCCATCGCCGCGCAGAAGGTGATTCCCGTCGTGAAACATTTCCCGGGACATGGCGATACCGCGGTAGATTCCCATATCGGACTGCCTGTCGTGGAGCACGATGCGAGCCGTCTGCGTTCTTTTGAGCTCGTCCCTTTCATCAAAGCCTTCCAAAGCGGGGCGGATGCGGTCATGGTTGCGCATATTCTGCTTCCGAAGCTGGATTCGACCTATCCGGCTTCCTTATCCCCGGCGGTCATTACCGATTTGCTGCGCAAAGAGCTGAATTTCGGCGGTGTCGTGTTCACCGACGATCTGACGATGGGCGCCATCGTCAAAAGCTACGGAATCGGAGAGGCGGCCGTTCAAGCGGTGAAAGCAGGCACGGACGTAGCCCTCGTCTGTCATGAATTCGACAACACGGTCCGTGTCGTAAAAGCGCTGAAGCAGGCCGCCGAAACCGGCGTTCTCTCGGAGCGGAGAATCGACGAGAGCGTTTACCGGATTCTGAAGCTGAAATACAAGTACACGTTAGCCGATCACCCGGCTCCGCAGCCGGACGTCGGCAAAATCAACGAGCAGATCGGCCGGGTCCTGGACGCCCGTCTTCCATAGAAGCCTCGGGACGTGACAAAAAAAGCAGGTAATTCCGCCATTGCGGAGCTACCTGCTTTTTTCAAAGGATCCCGACAGCTCGTCGGGTGACCTCCGTGTCCGATAAAAAAACCAACTGTCGTTAAGTAAACGAATCTGCCGAGGGTTTTTGTTCTGAAACGCTCGCATCAGCTGGTTGCAGAGCCATTGCGGCATAACGCCATCCCCTTCCTGACTGACTACTTACAGCATATGGGGAAGAGGCGCCCGGCGTGCAGGTCCTGCAACTTTTTTTATCGGAAAAGCGGAGATTTACTGCTGATCTTCCTCGTACTCTTCGTACCACTGCTCCAGTTGGGCCTGCAGCGCCCGGATTTCGGTGAGCAGCGATACGATCGGGTAGGCGGATTCCTGAATGGAAGCAAAGGATGCTTCCAGCTTATTGATATAGTGGAGACCTCCTGTTACCGTAAAAGCGGTACCCACCGGTTCCAGGTTGTCGCATTCGGCGATAACGACCGGCAGTTCAGGCACATTGTGTGCGGTCAACTTCTCGATTTCTTTGTGCAGACGGCCGTTTAGGGCTGTAAGCTGGTACATGTGCGTAGCGGGCATTTCGACAAATTCAAGCTGGTCTTTCAGTTTCAATACGGCATATTTCATAACGCTGGTCGGCATAGCGGCGGTGCTCCTCTCGCGCATCACGTTCTCGTTTTCTACTTGACAGTATAGCCCTTCATTAGGTACAAATTCAAGAGAGACTTATCCGCGGGAGCATACGGGAAATCCCGTGCCGAGGCGGGGAAAGGAGTCGCTTGCTATGGACGACGGGCAGCTTCAGGAGTGGGTGGAGCAGATTTCTCTGCAGGCGTTCGGATGGCCGTTTCGTCACCGTGCGCGGTTTAACCGCAGGCTTCGTGCCACGGGCGGTCGGTATTTTACGAAGTCCCACGATATCGAGATCAGTTGGCATCAATGGGAGACTTACGGCAGGGACGATGTCGAAAAAATCATTAAGCACGAGCTGTGCCACTATCATCTTCATTTGCAGAGAAGAGGCTATCAGCACCGGGATGCCGACTTTAAAATTCTGCTCAAGCAAGTGGGAGGGACGCGATTTTGCCGGGCTTTGCCTCAGCGCAAGGAACCGACGCCTTACAAGTACAAGCTCCAGTGCGTGGCCTGCGGCACCGAATATTACCGGAAAAGAAAGATGGATGTGCGCAAATACTCGTGCGGAAAATGCCGGGGAAAGCTGAAACTTTACACGCTTGACTTTCCCAAACGTTCATGATAAATTAATTATTGTCTTTCCCTGATAGCTCAGTTGGTAGAGCACTCGACTGTTAATCGAGTTGTCACAGGTTCGAGTCCTGTTCGGGGAGCCATATCTGGAGAGATACCCAAGTGGCTCAAGGGGACCCTCTGCTAAGGGGTTAGACTGCGTAAGTGGTGCGAGGGTTCGAATCCCTCTCTCTCCGCCATTAAGTAATGTGAAGAAAGTCGCTTAGATACAGCGGCTTTTTTGCTTTTTAAGGGCCTTTGCGCAAGCGGCACGGGTGCCGGGCCAAACGATTTTGTGCCAGAAAATTCATTGCAAATTAGGCTTGTCATTTTGAAAAGGTTAAGCTATAATAACACTTGTCGTCAAAAACGACATCATGTTCTAAGAGTTGACATGGCCCGTTGGTCAAGGGGTTAAGACACCTCCCTTTCACGGAGGTAACAGGGGTTCGAATCCCCTACGGGTCACCATGAGAGCCATTAGCTCAGTTGGTAGAGCACCTGACTTTTAATCAGGGTGTCGAAGGTTCGAGTCCTTCATGGCTCACATTCTTTACCTCACATGCGGTCGTGGTGGAACGGCAGACACGCTATCTTGAGGGGGTAGTGCCCAATGGGCGTGAGGGTTCAAATCCCTCCGACCGCATACCTCATTAAATAAGAGACCTTGCTGAATACAGCGGGGTCTCTTATTTTTTTAGAAATATTTCCCGAGAAATATCGAACCGTGAGACGGGTGTCTATTTGTGCCGGATGATTCATCGACAAAGGATCAAATACATCATGCGGATGTCGAAAGGTCGGAAGCTTCGGAAATAAAGACAGATATACCGGCAGCCGGACGCAGTAAGGAGCCGATGTCGATGAACAGTTCCTTTTTAAATAGGAGAGGAAGTCTGAAAAAGGAGATTTGTGTTGGCGGACGGTCAAATAGGTGGGTTAGAATCACTTTAGTCCGGAAATAGTTCCGGTTTTTTATTTTATTTTCTTAAAATTAACATCTAGCTAATGCTGAATTGTAATTTCTTCCATATAATGGTGGAGTAAGCTATTATCCATTCAGAGGAGGGAATTAAATGATTCAAAAAGTTCGTGCCCGTATGATCCCCTTGTTAGGTCTTTCCGCCGTTCTTGCGTGTTCTTCGGTGGTCCAAGCCGCTCAGCCTCCGGCTCCGGCTCTACATGATGACAACCCGTCCGGTAATTTCGGGGACTGGTACACGGGGGCGGTGCCGCCGCAGGCTTCCAATGGCAAGCCCGTGATTCTTTTCGTTCAGGGTCTTCACTCGAATTATAACACCTGGCTCAAAACGGACGGATACTACGAGGCGGCTTATAAGGCCGGGTATCGCACGGCTTTCGTACAACTGAAAGATGCGGACGGTACGGGCGGGGACATGTGGACCAACGGTCCGAAGCTGGCCGAGGTCATCAAGAAGGTCGCCAACTATTATGGTGTCTCCCAAATTAACATCATCGCTCACTCCAAGGGCGGAATCGACACGCAAGCCGCTCTCCTGCATTACGGCGCCGCGCCGTACGTGAACGTCGTTCATCAGCTTTCTACGCCGAATAAGGGCTCCGAGCTGGCTGACATGGCTTACAGCGACTGGACAAGCTGGCTGGCCGACATTCTCGGCAAGAAAGATGATGCGGTCTATTCCCTGCAAACTTCCTACATGGCCAATTTCCGGACACAAACAGACAGCAAGCCCGGAGTCTCCGCTACTAAGACCTACATGTCCGGCGGAGAAGGCGATGACGGCTGGTTCACTGCTTACTGGTTCGCTCATGCCGTCCTACCGGGTGAGGATGACGGTGCGGTCAGCGTAGCTTCCGCGCTCGGATTGCCTTATGGCATTAAAAGCTTTACAAAGAACATCTCCCACAGCGCGATGACGACGGCTTCCCAGACTTGGAGCCTGGTTCAGCCTAAACTGGCACTCGGCAAAACGACGGTTGCAGCAGCGGCGCTTCAGGAAGAGAACCTCTCCGCCGCCCCCCAAGCAGCTCCTGCGGTTTCCGAGAATTCTTCTTTCATTATGAAAGGGGGCAGTCTCGCCAAAGGATCCGCAAAAGAGGTGTTCCCGCTTGAAAGCGGTCTCGGCACGATCTCACTGGATGTGTTGACGGCTAAAGAAACGACACAAGTCACATTGACAAGCCCATCCGGCAAAAAGATTCCGCTTAACCCGGCCAAAAGTGCGGAGAAAGACGATGCCGTTCTGTTCTCCGATGCCGTTCATCATACGCTGACGCTCGAGAACCCGGAGAAGGGGAACTGGACCTTGGAGCTGTCGGGAGAAGGGGATGCATACTTTATGCTGGCTCGTCCGGAAGGCCGTGTAAAAGGACAAATCAAGAACGCCCGCAAACAATACAAACAAGGTGAGAATGCGCAAATTGCCGTTTCGTTCGACGGAGCGGGCAAGCTGGAAGACACTCAAGCGAAGAAGGCGAAGCTGACCCGTTCCGGAGGCAAAGGCATAGCGAAGAGCCTTCAGCAAGCGGGAGAAGTTAATCTTCAAACCGCGAAGAACGAAGTTCTCTTAAACTTCAAAGCGCCGACGGAGCCCGGGGTCTATAATATCTCATTCGACATCAACGGAGTGAATGAGCGGCAGGAACCTTTTACGCGTTCCGTGAACTACAACTTCGCCGTGACCGATGAGGCGGGAAAAGTCCAATAGGAACGCTTGTCCAAAGCGGCTCTCCTTCGTTTGGAGCTTCATCATTTCGGGTAATCTAAACATAGAAAGAGAAATGTGTTTACTCGAAAGGAGCTGGAGAGAGCATGTCGAATCCGTCTTTGGAACAGCAGATCGTAAGCGTTCTGGATAAAAATGAGTTCTGCTCGTTCGGTACTGTTGAGAATGGGAAACCGCGTGTACGCTACATGGCTTTATTTCACGATGAGCTGACGATTTATCTGGCGACAAACCGTAAAACCGATAAGGTGGAAGAGCTGCGGGACAACCCCCATGTACATATTCTTGTGGGCTTTGACGGCAAAACTTCTTCCGATATCCTTCAAATCGAAGCGACAGGCAGCGTGAGTACCGATGAAAGCTTGCGCGAAAAAGTATGGCGCGACGACTTCAAAGAATGGTTTGACGGTCCGCACGATCCGGAATATGTTATTCTGAAGATTGTCCCTGGCCGTATCGAGTACTACAGCGGTAAATCCGAGCCGCAGGTATGGCAGGCGAAATAACAACCGCGAAGCCGAAAGAAGCCCGAATGGGCCCTTTCGGCTTTTTTTGTTTTCAGCGCAGAATCTTCTCGTTCGTTACGTGAATACGAACCGCTGTTCAGACGCGACGCGCATTGTGAGTACGACGATAGGCGGTTGCTGCTCCCCCAAAGCGGGGGGCGGTACAGCCGATTCACGGGCGCTGGCCACGCCCTTTCCAACAAATAAAAAGAACGCGGAGGCTGCACAGGCAGTCTTCCGCGTTCTTTTTATTTACACTACCGGCTGATGTGCATGCGCTTCTGCACTTGGCCGAGGACAAAATCCGTCAGCAGCGCGAGAAGCGCCGCCGGGATAGCTCCCGCATACAAACGGGCGGAGTTGTCCATGTTGATGCCGGAATAAATCTCCCGGCCCAGGCCCCCGCCCCCGATCAGCGGAGCGATGGTAGCCACGCCGATGGCGATGACCGCGGCTACCCGGACGCCTGTCGCGATGAAGGGCAGCGACAGCGGAAGCTGTACCTTCCACATAAGCTGAAGCTGGCTCATGCCGACTCCCCGTCCGGCTTCCGTAATCGCCGGATTTACCTGGGTGAGACCGACAAAGGTGTTGCGGATGATCGGCATCAGGGAATAGAGGAAGAGGCCGATAACCACAGTCTTGAAGCCGAGCCCGAACACGATCATCAGCAGCACGAGCAGCGCCAGACTCGGAAACACCTGAATGATGTTCGCGGCCGTAAGAATGACGGAACCGAGGCGGCGGTAACGCGCGGCCAAAATGCCCAGCGGCACCCCGACGATAAGCGCCATGAGAATGGCGAGGAGAACCATTACGATATGATCGTAAGTCAGTCCCAGCAAATCCAGCCAGTTTTCACTAACATATTGAAAGAAAAGCTCCATATTCATGTCCCCTTAGAAGGCCTGCAGGACCTTTATTTCAGCAGTCCGATTTGTTTTAAATAGTCTTCCGCAACTTTTTTCTCATTGCGTTTTTTGACGTCTACTTCATAGTTCAGATCAATCATGGTCTTGGCATCGATTTTCCCGATAAGCAGGTCGATGATATCGTTCAGCTCCGGATGAGCGGCCAGCAGTTCTTTTTTCACAACCGGTGAGGCGTCGTAAGGAGGGAAGAATTGTTTGTCGTCCTCGAGTGTCACCAGATTGTATTCTTTTAACCGGGCGTCTGTTGAGTAAGCCAATACGATATCCACTTTTTTGCTGGCTACGGCACTGTAGACGAGCGCGACCTCCATGGGAAGCGTATCCCCGAATTGAAGCCCGTAATGTTTGGCGAATGCCTTGTACCCGTCGCTTTCTCTTTCCAGCCAGGTGGTGTCCACGCCAAGCTTGACAGAGCCGGCATCCGGAATAATGTCCGAGATCTTCTTCCAGCCCTTCTCGTCCGCCAATTCTTTGCGCACCGTAAAGGCATACGTATTTTCAAATCCGTAAGGATTAAACCATTTAAAGTTAAAATATTTATCGAAACCGGCCTGCGCTTCCGCAAGCACTTCTTCACGGTTTCTTTTCTTGTCTTCCATCGGGAAATGCTTGTTGAGCAGTTCTCCGGAATAAAGGGTGGACATCTGGATGTCGCCCTTCTTCATGGCATCGATGATTACTCCGCTTGACGCAAGGTCCGGGAGGACATCCACCTTCAGGTCGGTACGGTCTTCGATCAGCAGCTTGTACATTTGGGCCAAAATTTTCGGCTCCGAATAAGTCTGCGTCCCGATCAGAATGGTATCTCCCCGTCCGCAGCCGCTTGCTGACACAACAACCGCAGCGAGAAGGCTTGCTGCCAGTAAGCGTCTTCTCACACGTTTCATTCGAAATCCCCTTTAGACGACCTTCACAGCGCGGCCGTTTTTTATAGTGATAAGCTTTTATTCAGCTCGTTTAATGATAGTCTCCAAAAAAGTTAAGCCGCTTTAGCGCTTGATGTTTTGGTGCGTGAGGTGAGCCATTTTTCCAAAGCTCCCAGCACGAAATCGGCGATCAGAGCCAAGATGACAGCCAGAATGGCCCCCGTGAAAATAAGCTCCTTCTTGTTCACGCCCATCCCCGCTACAATCAACTGGCCCAGACCGCCGGCTCCGATAAGCGTCGCCAGTGTAGCCCAGCTGATAATATAGACCGTTGTCACGCGAACGCCGGACATGATGTAAGGAAGAGCCAGCGGAAGCTGGATGCGCACTAACCGCTGAATGGAGCTGTAGCCCATGCCTCTTGCGGCCTCGATCAGATGCGGATTGACCGCCTGGAAACCCGTGAACGTATTCCGCATGATAGGCATCAGGGAATACAGGAACAGGGCGATGATGGCCGGCTTCATACCGACTCCGATCAGCGGGATCAGGATAGCGAGCAGCGCGAGGCTGGGAATGGTCTGGAGCAGATTCGATAAAGCGAAAACAAGCGAATTGATCCATTTAATCCGGTTTCCGGCCAAATAGACGCCTATAGGGATGGCGACAATACAGCCGAAAAGGATAGACAGGAACGAAATGATCAGATGCTCCCGGAAAGCGACCAAGATATCCGGCAACCGGTCGCTAAGAAATTGACCGTAGCTGTTCAGGAAGTCCATTTAAGCACCTCCGCTGCCGCCGACCGGTACTTGCGTCCCGTCTTCCGCTGAAGCTTGGAGCGACGCTTCGGCCGTTTCGGCAAATTCGTCAGACTCGGCCGGCGTATATACATCCGCGATATGACGGACTACACTCCCTTTGGTAACGAGCCCGGCGAACGTGTTGTTCTCGCGGACAACCGGAATATAAGGAAGGTTATGCTCGTTCATAAGCTGGATTGCCACGGATAAGGAAGTGCCTGTCTCGACCGTATGATGAAAAGGCTTGGCGATATCGGCGAGTGTGATATTTTCCTGCCTATACTTGTCGAGCACCTGGAAGATGGACGTCGTACCGATCAGACGGTTCTGCCTGTCTACGATCAAGAGGGAATCGACCCGGTTTTTCTCCATGATTTTAATGGCTTCGGCAAGACCGCGTGTAGGATAGGCTGTGATCGGATGTTCGGCCATAACCTCATCGACGGTAGGAATTTCCTCGAATCCGGTATCCGCCTGCAGCCTCTTTTTACCGACGAAAGACTTTACAAACTCATTGGCCGGATAACGGAGGATATGCTCCGGACTGCCGTGCTGAACGATTTCGCCGTCCTTCATAAGCACGACGTTGTCCGCGATTTTCACGGCCTCGTCCATGTCGTGGGTAACGAAAATAATCGTCTTCTTCAGATCCTGTTGAAGCCGTACCAGCTCATCCTGCAGTTGTTCCCGGGAGATGGGGTCGAGCGCGCTGAAAGGCTCATCCATCAAAATGATATCGGGCTCCGCGGCCAGAGCGCGGATAACGCCGATACGCTGCTGCTGTCCTCCGCTAAGCTCGGATGGATAGCGGTTGCGGAACGTGTCCGGGTCAAGGGATACCAAGCGAAGCAGTTCATCGACCCGTGTATCTATGCGCTGCTGGTCCCATTTCAGAAGCTTTGGAACAACCGCTACATTTTTGGCGATCGTCATGTGGGGGAATAGGCCGATATTTTGTATTACATAGCCGATGTTGCGTCTCAGCTCGACCGGATCCATTTGGGAAATATCCTTCCCTTTAATGGTAACCTTCCCTTCGGAGGGATTGATCAAGCGGTTGATCAGTTTCATCGTGGTGGATTTACCGCATCCGCTTGGTCCGATCAGGACATGGAGCTGGCCTTCGGCGAACTCTAAATTAAGATTTTTTAGTGCGACGAATCCATCGTCGTATCTTTTGATAACACCTTCCAGACGAATCATTCTATGCAGCACCCCTTTTTTCTCTAAGTAAAAGCGTGGAATTTACTTATGTAACCTTTTATATAAACAGGAGAAGACAAAATGAATCACCAACCGGTCAAGGGTTCAGTCTCCTCGTCCAGAAACCGCCGCGGAAAAAACGCGGTTCATAAGAGATTACAAAAGCTTTCGGAGCAAGTTCATGAAGAGTGCTCAAAAGCTTTTTTTCCAGCGAACGCTTGGCGAGCACCTGCATGACCAGACGGGGACCGTCGCGTCCTTCCGCCACCCAGTGAGTGACTCCGTAGCCTTTGTTCCGCAGGGTGTCCGGCAGAGTCGTTTCCGTATAATCGACGACAATCTGCAGAGTGGTGTATCCGAGCGCAAGCCAGCCTTCAATGCGGATCCCCAGCCAGACGCCAGCCCCCCAGCCTACGCAGTAAGCGATAATATTGACAGGATCGTCGATGTTCTTGAGCACAATATTAAGACCCATTAAATAAATGAAGATTTCCACCGTACTTATACTTGCGGCGAGCAGCCTTCTTGCTTTCATCACCAAAATCATGCGGATCGTGGAGAGAGAGACATAAGCGATATTGATGACGATAATGGTAAGAATGGTTTGGGCGCTTATCATGCTGATGCTCCTTTCGATGTGAGTTTGGCGCTTTCAACTTATAAAAAGGTATTACCCACAATCGCCGCAGCCGAACAGGAACAGGAGAGAGAGAAGGAAGAGTGAGCGCTGCAACCCGTCAAATATAAGCCCGGTATTAACACCTCGGAAGCTGGCTGACGGCGTCTTCATCGTAGCTTTGCGTTACGTTTAAGATTGCTGAATGAAGACCAAACTATACAGGGTTGCCTATAAAGGAAGTTAATTGTTCATACATGTAAAAATATACCTGTTGAATGTTTCTTTGCAGGCGTGGTATATTGTTCTTCCGGCCGCTGAGAGGCAGTCGGAAATGCTTGAAAAAAAGATGTTGCAAGCTAACAACTAATGTGATATATTATAACTCGGCCGCAAGAAACGTGGTTGAATGTGAGATTCATGTTAGATTCATGTTAGATTCATGTTAGATAACTTGCTACACACATGTTAAAAATAACACTTGCATTGCTAAGATGAATGTGTTAGAATGAAATTCCGGTCGCGAGAACGACTGGTACAAACGAGTAACATACACAAGATTGTCCTTTGAAAACTGAACAACGAGTGATTGAAGCGTCTCAAGTAATTGAGACATTAATGAGAAGAAATTCTCGTCAGCAACGAATTTTTGAGCTTAATCAGCTTGAGATAAACCGCTGGCCGTAAGGCTGGCACAACTTTATCGGAGAGTTTGATCCTGGCTCAGGACGAACGCTGGCGGCGTGCCTAATACATGCAAGTCGAGCGGACTTGATGAGAAGCTTGCTTCTCTGAGAGTTAGCGGCGGACGGGTGAGTAACACGTAGGCAACCTGCCTGTAAGATCGGGATAACTACCGGAAACGGTAGCTAAGACCGGATAATCGGT
>NZ_KE150413.1:424793-908933 GCF_000411255.1 Paenibacillus sp. HGH0039
TGTGTCTGAATAGACACCTGTTTGGTGACGATGGCGGAAGGGAACCACGCGTACCCATCCCGAACACGACCGTTAAGCCTTCCAGCGCCGATGGTACTTGGACCGAAGGGTCCTGGGAGAGTAGGACGTTGCCAAGCAAGAGCCCACTTAACGGTGGGCTTTTCTTATCCTTTTATCGTGTTTCTACCTATTATATAGGTGTTACATATGGGCCCTTAGCTCAGCTGGTTAGAGCGCACCCCTGATAAGGGTGAGGTCGGTGGTTCGAGTCCACTAGGGCCCACCATTTTCCTGATAACCACATAAGGATACATTTTGGGGCCATAGCTCAGCTGGGAGAGCGCATCGCTGGCAGCGATGAGGTCAGGGGTTCGATCCCCCTTGGCTCCACCATCTTATTCCCTGATAGCTCAGTTGGTAGAGCACTCGACTGTTAATCGAGTTGTCACAGGTTCGAGTCCTGTTCGGGGAGCCATACATATAACCAAGAGCCGAAAGGCTCTTTTTTTGATGCTTTCAAGAGGAGGCATAGTCGAATCTTACCAGGAAACTATGCCCCTTGTGAGGGCTAATCGAACGGTAGGACAAGTCTATCGGCGACCACCGTCATGTGGATGCCACACCACTCGCTAGGAGCTGCGAAGAAGTATCTGACGGCTGGTTAAGATCGAGCGGAAGATCGAGCAAGTCGACCAACTGTGCGCTGTTCTCTACCTTCATACTTGTTCATTTTGCAGCAGCTGTTTCTCTGACTTATAGGGGAGCGGCTTTTTGCTTTTCAGTGATAATAATAAATAAAAGTTCTTTTTAGCGCATTATAAAAATATAGTGAAATAAACCTTTGTGTAAGCGCTTAAAAATCTTGTCTGAAGCAGCCAACTGTATCCAAAAATAAGGAGGGCAAGCCATGGCAGACGGAAGAAGAAAGAAGTGGAGTGTCACGGCGGTTTTGTTAAGTTCGGCGTTGCTGTTCGGATGTTCCGGCCAGAGCGTAAAAACGACACCGGGACCGACCCAGACGGGAAAGGATGCGGGAAATTCCCCGGCCGCTAAGAAAACGATAACCATTACTTATAGAGACGATGGAATTGGCGAGCAGGGTGCTCTGTTTAAATGGATCAAGGAAGTGGCTTCCAGTTATCCGGATAAAAGCGTGGAAATCAAGCCTACCCCGATTCAGGCGTCCGAGGGAGATTATTTTGCCAAAATAGCCTTGGCACTGAAATCGAAGGATACAGCACCGGATATTGTGACGGAGGACACGTTCATTCTGAACTCGGATGCGAGTGCGGGGTACCTGGAACCGTTGGATGACAGGTTGAAGGGGTGGGAAGATTGGACGAACGGCTCTTTTATCGAAGCTATGAAAAAAGGGGTAACGGCAAGCGACGGCAAGGTGTATGGGGTCCCTTACAATACGGATTCGAGGGGACTGTGGTACAACAAGGAGATTTTCAAAAAAGCCGGACTTCCCGAGAATTGGCAGCCTAAAAACTGGGATGAGGTTTTGAATGCGGCAAGGACAATTAAGGAGAAAGCGCCGGATGTGGTTCCGATCTGGATGAATATGGGAAAGGCTACGGGAGAAGCGACTTCGATGCAGACTTACGAAATGCTTCTCTATGGTACCGGAGATAGGTTGTACGACGATGCGAGCGGGAAATGGATCGTGAAGAGCCAGGGGATTCTGGATGCGCTCGGTTTTATCGAAACGGTGACGAAAGAAAAGCTCGGACCGCCGCTGTCTAAAGTGCTGAACGGCCAAGCCGGAAACACGGCTACGCGTGAATATTTGCCGAAAGGCAAGCTCGGGATCTCGCTCGACGGGTCCTGGATCACCGGCAATTATCTGGAGGGCGGGGCGGCACCGTGGCCGGCTTATAAAGATGTGCTCGGGTTTGCGCCCATGCCGACAAGCAAAGGTCAGGCCCCGGGTTCGATCACGCTAGCCGGAGGATGGGCCTTGTCGATTCCCAGCAATGCGCAGCATAAAGACGAAGCGTGGAATTTTATTAAATACGCGCTGAATAAAGAAAATACGCAGAAGCTCGTGATCGCTTCCGGCAATATAACGGTCCGGGCAGACGTAGCGAAAGACCCGGGGTACACGAAAATGCCGTTTAATGAGCTGGCAACGGAATATTTGAAGAATGCCGAGTTTAGGCCCGCGCAGGATAAATACCCGGAAGTGTCCACTCAGATTCAAACGATGGTCGAATCGGTGGCAACGGGGACAGCGCCCGCGGCTGCTTTAAATAAATATACGCAGGATGTGACCCGTATTGCAGGCGCGGAGCATATCACGGAAAAGTAATTGACAGGCTGCCTGCTCAGGCACATGCGGAAGACGGCAGGGAGGACGGGAATGAAGAGGGTGACTGCCGTCATGCGACATCACTCATCCGTCATGCGACGCCACTCATCACTCCGGCTGCCTGGACCAAGCTTGAGCAGGTTTTTTGTACCGTTAAAGTACGGGAGGGGGATGCGGATGAGTAGTGTGGCGGTCCAAGATCTTTATAGGAAAAAACGAACCTCTTCGTGGTTTTATTTTTTGCTTCCTTCGATAGCGATTATGCTGGTGTTTTTTATTTATCCGATTTTGCTGACCTTTTATTATTCCTTTACGAATCTGGCGTTGACGGGGGAAGCTGCGAAAGAACTGAAGTTTACCGGCTTCGATAACTATGTGCGGATGTTTCAAGATCCTACGGTCCGGATCAGCATCTGGAATACGCTCGTTTTTCTGATCGGATCGGCCGTTATCGGCCAGCAGGTGCTGGGCTTTCTGGTTGCGCTTCTGATGAAGCACAAAAATAAGCATTTCCGGCGGGTGATCGGAACCATCGTGCTGGCAGGCTGGGTGACCCCGGAAATCGTTTGCGCTTTATGTCTGTACAGCTTTTTCGGGGATGAGGGGACTTTGAATGCGATCTTGGTGTTTTTCGGCATTCCGGTCGTTACATGGCTGTATACCGTTCCGATGATTACGATTATTCTGGCGAACATCTGGCACGGGACGGCGTTTTCCATGCTCGTCTTTCAAGCGGCGCTGGATGACGTGCCTGCGGAGATCGAAGAAGCGGCCGTTGTTGACGGTGCGTCCAGGTGGCAGATCTTGACGAGAATTATTTTGCCCCTTATAAAAGGAACCCTGACCACCAATATGATGCTGGTTACTTTGCAGACTTTGGGTGTATTCGGGCTCATCTACGCGATGACCGGAGGAGGACCGGGAACCTCGACGACAACCCTGCCTATTTTTATGTACAATCAGGCGTTCGTGAATTATCAGCTCGGGTACGGGACGGCCATATCGCTGCTCCTGCTGCTTCTCGGCATTATCCTCAGCCTGTTCTATATCCGTGCGATGAGAGAGTAAACAAACTTACAAGGAGAATACCGTATGAATACGAGCCAGCGTAAATGGATGTATCGCATCTTGCCTTATACGATTCTTGTTTTCATCGGCATCTGTTTTATTCTTCCCCTTTTGTGGGTTCTGGTGGCATCTGTCGATTCCAACGCGATGCAGTCGCTTAAGGTCCCCACGCGGCTGACTGGGACGAATTATGCGGAGGTGATCGCCAATCCGGAAAATCAGCGGGCCTATATGATCGGCCTCATCATGTCTCTGGGTCAAGCCATGCTCGTCGTTATTCTGGCCCTGCTTGCGGCTTACCCATTGTCGCGCTATCAATTAAAGTATAAAAAACCGTTTATGCTTACCGTGTTGTTCATGACTTCGCTTCCGATTACGGCGGTTATGGTTCCGGTGTATCAATTGTTCCTGACCACCAAGCTGTATGACAATATTTTCGGCGTCATCTTATTTTTCGCGGCTTCGTCCATGCCGTACGGCATCTGGATGCTGAAGAACTTCATGGACTCGGTGCCGAGCGAGCTGGAAGAAGCGGCCTGGATTGACGGAGCGTCCGTGTTTACAGGCATCCGCAAGGTGGTGGCGCCGCTGATGGTTCCCGGCATTTGCACGGTAGCGGTTTTTACGTTTTCGGGAAGCTGGGGGAACTTCTTCGTTCCGTATATCCTTCTGCAATCTCCTGAAAACTTCCCGGTGTCCTTGAAGTTGTATCAGTTTTTCGGGCAGTACGGGATGGCCGACTACGGCAAATTAGCGGCATTTTCCGTCCTATATGCCGTTCCGTCCGTCATTCTGTATATGCTGTCCCAGAGATTCATGTCGAAAGGATTCGGGCTGCAGGGAGGAACTAAAGGATAAGAGGACCGGCAGCAGCGGCCGCTCACAAGAGAGACAGGATCTTATAAGCATTGGTATTTAAAAGTAACCGTCTTAGAGGCAGATCGCCTCCGGGCGGTTTTTTATTTGGTAGGAATAAAGGAAAACAGTGAACAAAAAGACGAATCTCCGCATACAAAATGGCACCTTTAGAGCCTCCGGCTGAAAACCGCGGCGCGGCAGGCGCAAAATGACACGAAGATACCAACAAGCGTCGGTGTGGGGATTCTCCTCTTTCCGGTACAATTTTATGTAAACGCTCTCTTCATGAGCAGGAACTACGAATCCAAGGAGCAACGGGGGGCTGCAACTATGAATTTCGATCTGTCTGTGGTGCCATTCAGCCGCTTTGGTTCCTATTTCGCCCTATCGAGGCTGCCGCAAAGCGAAAAGCGCAGCGAAGGGCTTTACGTACGAATGATCCGCGGGGGCGACGAGCAGGCCGGTGTCCTGTTCGGCATCACCCCCATTGATCCGAAGAGCAGGGAAGCGCTGACCGATTACAGGGTGGAAGCTTCCCCCGTCAAGGTTCGTCTGGAAAGTGGGACGGGCTGGATGGAATGGTGCATTCCGGAGCCGGACTGCATTCGCGTCAGAGGCGAAGGGATCGGACTGAAGCTGACGGCGGAGCTAAGCGCATACGATTACGCCCTTCCTTATCAGGAAAGAGGATGGGAGCTTAACAGCTTTTCGCGGGAGGTCCGGATTCTGCTTTCGCCGCTGCTCGGCCATTTCGAGCCGGATGTAGTCTGGGGCGGACTCCGTGCCAAGCATATTGCTTTCGTGATGGTTCCCGGCGGAGAAAGTCAGTCGTTCGATTTGTCTCTTGAAGAGTACCGGACGGTCCCAGGACAGCGCGGCGCATATTCTTACGAAGAGGCCGAGGCCATGGCGGGCCAGGACTGGGAACAGTGGCTCTCCCGCACGATTCGGACTCCTGGGGACTGGGAGGAAGCGCGGACACTTGCCGCGTACATTACATGGTCCTGCGTCGTACGCGCGGACGGCTATTTATCCCGTCCCGCGATGTACATGTCGAAGAACTGGATGACGAACATATGGAGCTGGGATCACTGCTTCAATGCGATGGCGCTGGCCGGGACGAACCCGGATTTAGCCTGGGATCAGTTTGCGATATTTTTTGACCGGCAGGATGAAAGCGGGATGCTGCCGGACTTTTTAAACGATAAATATGCGCTCTGGAACTGCTGCAAACCGCCCATTCACGGGTGGACACTGGATTGGATGATGAAAAATTCGTCGGCGGTCACGGATGATCGGCTTCGGGAAATTTACGAACCGCTCGGCAAATGGACGACGTGGTGGTTCCGGTACCGCGATGACGACGGAGACGGAATTCCGCAGTACAATCACGGCAATGACAGCGGCTGGGACAACAGCACGGCGTTCCTGACGGATATTCCCGTGGAGAGCCCGGATCTTTCGGCGTTTCTCGTCATCCAGATGGAAGTATTGGCCGTCGCGGCGCAGAGGCTCGGCCTGGATGAAGAGTCCGAGCGCTGGTCGGCCCGGGCAACCGAGCTGCTTCAAAAGCTGATCGGGCACTTTTGGGACGAGAAAGAGGGCCGCTTCACGGCCATGCGTTCCGGTACCCACGAGCGTTCGGCCGGAGACAGCCTGCTGTCGTTCGTCCCGATCGTGCTGGGAAGCCGGCTCCCCGGCCCTATCCGCGAGAAGGTGATCGCGGATTTGAAGCAGCCGGACCGGTTCTTGACCGGCAACGGGCTGGCGACGGAGAGCACGTCCAGCCCGTACTACGCGGCGGACGGCTACTGGCGCGGCCCGATCTGGGCCCCTTCCACGATGCTGATCGTGGAAGGGCTTCGCGGAGCGGGCGACGAGGAATTTGCCTCGGAGGTGGCCCGCAAGTTCTGCCGCATGGCGGCAAAGTCCGGTATGGCGGAGAATTTCGACGCCGTAACCGGTGAGGGGCTGCGCGACCGGGCGTTCACGTGGACGTCGAGCGTTTTCCTTCTGCTGGCCGGCAGATGCAGGGAAGAAGAGATGGTTGCCGGGGCGTCCGCAGGCAGTCCGGAGCAGTAAGGATGGCTGCTTCGCGCCTCAGTGACAGTTAAAACGGGAACGGAAAGAGATACAAGCACGAAAGCGATCAGATACGAAAGCACGAAAGCATATCAAGCACGAAGCCAACCAAGGGGGTAAATCAGATGACAACGAACACTTCTCCGCTGGATTTAACCGGAAAGACGGCCCTGGTGACGGGAGCCGCTTCGGGAATCGGTTTTGCGGCCGCTCAAACACTGGCAGCTAACGGGGCCAAGGTAATGTTGCTGGACATGAACGAAGCCGGCGGCCGCGAAGCCGAACGTCTCCTTACGGAGCAGGGGCATTTCGCCCGTTATATTCCGTGCGACGTTACGCAATCGGAAGACTGCCAAGCGGCAGTCGAAGCGGCGGTCCGGGAGACGGGCAGGATCGACATCGTTTTCAACAACGCGGGCGTGATCCGGCGGAAAACCGTTGTGGAACTGACGGAAGAACAGTGGGATCTCGTGATCGACGTTTCCTTGAAAGGGACCTTCCTTCTGTCCAAATACGCGATCCCGGTGATGGAAAAGAACGGCGGCGGAAGCATTATCAACACGGGATCGGGCTGGGGGCTGAAAGGCGGCGACCAGGCGGCCGCTTACTGCGCGGCCAAGGCAGGCGTGGTGAACCTGACCCGCGGAATGGCGATTGACCACGGCCCTGCCGGAATCCGCGTGAACTGCGTCTGTCCGGGGGATACGGATACGCCGCTTCTGCGCGATGAAGCCAAGCAGCTGCGCCGGGACGAGGCAAGCTTCCTCGTAGCTTCCGCGGAGCGTCCGCTGAACAGGCTGGGGACGCCTCAGGATATTGCCAACGCGGTGCTGTTCCTGGCAAGCGGGATGTCCGCGTGGGTTACCGGCTCGGTTCTCGTGGTGGACGGCGGAGGTTTGGCGTAAGCTTTTTTGCGGCAAAGAATTTGGGGGATTGAGCTTGAGAGCTTGGGCACGGGCAGATCTGGGACAGAGATAAGCAGGTAAGTTAGTCTGTAACACGGGCAGATCTGGACAACGATAAGCAGTAAGTCCGTGACACGTACAGATGCCGGAAACAGCAGTAATCCAGTAAGTTTGCAGCATGGGCAGATGCCTGAACATCGACTGATCCGTATGATCTGTGACACTGGCATAGAAAAAAAGCTTTTGCGATTAGACACCATACCTGAGCAATTTTTGACCGGCATGTTACCCCTAACTTTTTCATCAGGATTCTACTATTCCATCATTCAGCACACACAGGGAGGTTTACCGATGGCAACCAGGCAGTCTTCATCCCATCCATATATACCGAACACGGTATCCGACGTACAAAAGGACATGCTCCAAGTAATCGGAGCGGCTACTATCGAAGAGCTGTACCGCATGGTACCGGAATCTTTGCGCTACCGCGACACGCTTCAAATCGGTCCGGCTTTGAACGAATACGAGCTGCAGCGCCACATCGAAACGCTGCTGAACCGCAATCTTCACGCGCGGGAGCGGCTCAACTTCCTCGGGGCGGGCTGCTGGCAGCATTATGTGCCTGCGGTGTGCGACGAGATCAGCCAGCGTTCCGAGTTCGTGACCGCGTATGCGGGAGAGCCGTACGAGGACCACGGGCGCTTTCAGGCGCTGTTCGAGTATCAGAGCCTTCTGGCCGAGCTCGTCGACATGGATGTCGTCAACGTGCCGACGTTCGATTGGGCCCAGGCGGCTTCCACCGCTCTTCGCATGGCGGCGCGCATGAACGGCCGCAGCGAGGTGCTGCTGCCGGCGACGACTCATCCGGACCGCCTGCTTATCATCCGCAACTACCTGTCGCCGCAAATCCGCTGCACCCTCGTTGGCTGCGACCCCGCGACAGGACTGCTGGATTTGGGCGATCTGCAGAGCAAGCTGGGCCCGGATACTGCGGCCGTCTATATCGAGAACCCTTCCTACCTCGGTCACATCGAGGTCCAGGGAGAGGCGATCGGCAAGCTCGCGAAGGAGGCGGGCGCCGTATTTGCGGTCGGCGTGGACCCGATCTCGCTGGGCGTCCTGAAGCCGCCTTCCCGCTATGGCGCGGACCTTGTCTGCGGCGACCTGCAGCCTCTCGGCATCCGCATGAACTACGGCGGAGGCCAGGCCGGTTTCATCGCTTCGCGTGACGAAGAAGCTTACGTGATGGAATACCCGTCACGCCTGTTCGGCATAGCGCCGACTTCGGTGGAAGGCGAGTACGGCTTCGGGGACGTGGCGTATGAGCGGACTTCTTTTGCGAAGCGGGAAAAAGGGAAAGAGTCCGTCGGCACGCAGACCGCGCTGTGGGGGATCACGGCAGGCGTCTATCTGGCACTGATGGGGCCGCAGGGAATGCTTGAGGTGGGCAAGACCATCGTTCAGCAGGCGGAATATGCCAAGAAGCGGTTGTCCGAGATAGAGGGAGTCAGCATGAAATTCAACGTGTCCACGTTTAAGGAATTTGTCGTTGACTTTAATTCGACCGGTAAAAGCGTGGCGGAGATTAATAAGCTTCTGCTTGAGCAGGGTATTTTCGGAGGCAAGGATTTGTCCGCCGAGTTTGCGCAATGGGGACAGTGCGCGCTCTACTGTGTAACGGAAATCCACACGAAGCAGGATATCGATACCCTCGCGGAGGCGCTGAAAAAAGTGCTGGGAAGGGCCTGACGATCCTCTGTTCAGAAGCGGCGGAGAAGATACCGAAGGAATGAAACACGTGTTACGGCAAGCGATCCGGAAAAGCACCGCTTATAAATCCGGATTATAAGACTAACCAACAGTACCGGCCGGTAGAACCAACCGATAGTACCAACTATCGAACCGGTTAATGGAACCAAACAATAGAACCAAGCAATAGCCAAGCAACAGAACCAACCCATAGAATCAACCACCGATGAGAGGGGATATCGGCACCATGATCAAACGAATCGAACGAAACAGCAAGGTCCGCAAGTTCCACCAGGCGAAATGGGATGAGCCTGTCATATTCGAACTGCACCGTCCGGGCGAGCGGGGGATTCTGGTACCGGCGGCGGAGCCGGAGGTGGAAGCCGAGGTGGGCGACGGTCTGTCCGCCCTGCCAGCGTCCATGCGCAGAGAGACGGCCCCGTCTCTTCCCGAGATCGGCCAGGCCAAGGTGCTGCGGCACTATCTGCGCCTGTCGCAGGAAACGCTGGGGTCCGATTTCAACGTTGAAATCGGTCAAGGCACCTGCACCATGAAGTACATTCCGCGGATCAACGAGATGCTTATCCGCAGCCCCAAAATGATGGACCTCCATCCGCTGCAGGATGCGGACACGGTTCAGGGCATGCTCGAAGTCTATCACGGCCTCGACTTGGCGATGAGGGAAATATCGGGCTTGGACCGGTTCTCCTTCCAGCCGAGCAGCGGTACGCAGGCGCTTTTCGCCATGGCGTCCATCGTCCGGGCCTATCACGATGCGAACGGTGAAGGGGAGAAGCGCGACGAGATTATCACGACGATCTTCTCTCATCCGTCCCAGGCCGCAACCGCCGCGGTAAAAGGGTACAAAATCATCACGCTGTACCCGGACAAGGACGGCTTCCCGGATCTGGAGGCGCTGAAAAACGCGGTGTCCGAGAGGACGGCAGGTTTTGTCGTGGCGAACCCCGAGGACACCGGAATCTTCAATCCCCGGATCCGTGAGTTTACGGACGTCGTGCATGAAGCGGGCGGAATCTGCTTCTACGACCAGGCCAACGCGAACGGGCTGCTCGGCATTGCGCGGGCGAAAGAAGCGGGCTTCGATATGTGCTTCTTCAACCTGCACAAGACGTTCGCGGCGCCTCATATGTGCGGCGGACCCGCAACCGGAGCACTCGGCGTGACGGCACAGCTGGCGCCGTTCCTGCCGGGTCCCGTCGTGGAATACGACGGCAGCCGATACAGCCTGAGCGGGGAAACCCCGGAAAGCATCGGCAAAGTGCGGATGTTCCACGGCGTGGCTCAAACGGTACTCCGCTCGTATGCCTGGATTCGCGCGCTGGGGCCCGAAGGGCTGCTGGACGTGGCTCAAACAGCCGTACTCAACAACAACTATTTGTACGCGAACATTCTGAAAATCAGAGGCGCCAGCGCCCCTTATGTGGAAGGCGGACGCCTGGAGCAGGTACGCTACAGCTGGGAACAGCTGACGAAGGAGACCGGCGTGACGACGGAGGATGTTCAGCGCAGGATGTGCGACTTCGGGCTGCATTACTGGACCAGTCATCATCCGTATATCGTTCCGCAGCCTTTCACATTGGAGCCGACGGAATCGTACTCCAAAGAAGATCTTGACGAGTACCTGGATGCGCTGCGCCATATTTCGCGGGAAGCGTACGAAAATCCGGAGATCGTAAAAAGCGCCCCCCACAACAGCACCGTCCACCGCATCGACGAATCCAGCTTCGACGATCCCAAAGAGTGGTGCATTACGTGGCGGGCCTATCTCAAAAAAACCGAGCCGGCCGGGGCCGCCCGCTAAAAGGTCCCGCGCACGGAAGCGGGGCTCCGTACTGACGACGTTCAGACAGCGGACCCTGCTGGGTTATATTTCAAATTCCATAGAGCGCGGGGAGGCATGTGCACACAGCCTTCCCGTGCTATAATCATTTTACGGAAGCGCTTACTTTACTGCATGCGGGGGAGATTACGTTGTTTAGACACCTGGGCCTACTGCCGATTCGTTTACGCCGGAGCCTGCAGGGAAAGCTGGTGCTGCTGATTTTGCTGGTTGCCATTATCCCTCTGTTGTCTCTGGGCTATGTGCTGTATACCAAGTCATCGCAGACGATAAACGAGCAGTTCGGGCGTTACGGGGAAAATACGGTATTCCAGCTGCAGGTGCAGATCGATTCGACGCTGGCTCAGATGAAATATACCGTCGGAGATATTTTGTCCTACCTGCTGGATCCCAATTTTACGGTTCTGCATGAGGAGATTCCGACGACTTATCTGGGCTTTAAAGAAGAGCAGCAGCTCGAACAGTATTTAAAAGCCCATAAAACGCTGGATACGAAAGGCATTTTTATCCTGACGAAGTCCGGCTATTATTACGGCGAGCGCATCGCCAATACGGATCTCGTGGAGGAAAGCCCCTGGTTCGGCGAGGAGCGCACGGGGTACCGGTTCAGCATTTACGAGCCCAAGCAGTACAGCGGCACCTCCAACATTCCGGGCGAAAAAGTGATCGGCCTGCTTTTTCAGATTCACAATCAGGTCGGGGCGCTGGAGGATGCAAGGGTGCTGATCGAAGTAAAAGCCGAAAAGCTGCTGGATATGTTCCACGAGTACGAACGGGATACGGGCGCTTTCCTGACCATATCGGATCAAGGGCGCATTCTGTATCAGACGGCGAAGGCCTATACAAAGCGTGATGACGATGTCGTCTGGACGAAGCAGTCGGAGGAGACCGATTGGAAGATCGAAGTGCGGACGCCTTACCACCAGTTTTACCAGTCGTCTCTGCTCGTCCGGACATTTACGTTTACGGCCGTCAGCTTGTCCATTCTGTTGGCTTTCGTTCTGGCGTACTTCAGTTCGCTGCGTTTCCTTAGGCGGATTAAAAAAATGAAAAATTCCATCCGGGACGTCTCGCTCGGGCGCCTGGATACTCGGATCGTCGTCGATTCTGAAGATGAAATCGGGCGTTTGGGCCGCAGCTTCAACCACATGGTTGTTCAGCTGCAGGATTTGTTCGGAGAGGTCAAACGCGTGGAGCGGCAGAAAAAAGAAGCGGAGCTCCGGGCACTCCACCATCAGATCAATCCCCATCTGCTGATCAATACGCTCGCTTCCATCCAGTGGAAAGCGCGAATAGCCGGCAACGCCGAGGTGCAGCAGATGATTCTGCATTTGACCAAGGTACTCGACGGTAACCTGAACTACACACGTGAGCTGGTAACCTTGAAGGAGGAGCTGGATGTGATTCATCATTACATGAATCTCCAGGAATACCGGTTCGGCCATGTGTTCAGCTATCGCATCGATACGGAGGAGATCCCCTTGGACCAGGTCCGCATTCCGCGGATGACTCTGCAGCCTTTGGTGGAAAATATTTTTTTTCATGCGTTCGAGGACGGGGCGGGCACGATCGAAATCAAAGTGCGTGAGCAGGGAAACGCGATCCGACTGAGTGTGTGCGACGACGGCAAGGGAATGGAACCCGATACGGCACGGCAGCTTCTGGCCGATCCCGGAGACGCGGTAGGCCGCAAGAAACGCAGCATCGGCATCTATAACGTCGATCAGCGGATCAAGCTGCATTTCGGCGATAAATACGGGCTGGATGTAGAGTCGGAGCCGGGAAAAGGAACATGCATCGGGATTAGGCTTCCGAAGGAGGAGGAAACGGGATGAGCGATACGACTATACGCGTACTGATTGCCGACGATGAAGTGATTATCCGCAGGGGGCTGATCAGCACGGTGCCCTGGGAACGCTATGGCATGGAAGTTGTGGCGGATGCGCCGAACGGGACCCGGGCCTGGGAGGCTTTCCTGGAGCACGAGCCGGAGGTGGTCATTACGGACATCGTGATGCCCGGAATGACGGGAATCGAGCTAATCCGCAAGATCAAGGAGTACGCCCCTCGGACAAAAGCGCTGCTGCTCAGCTGCCACCGCGATTTCGAATACGCCAAGCAGGGCATCAAGTACGGCGCGTCCGGTTATTTGCTCAAAACCGATTTCAGCGATGAGGAGCTGGGAGACTATCTGGAAGGCTTCCGCAGCGAGCTCCGCAGGCCCGGACAGCAGGCGCCCGCACAGTCCGGGGGAGCCGAGGCATCCGCCGCGGACAAATCCGCGGGCGTGGAAGGAGCGCTCCGCGAATGGCTGCACGGCATCCGGGACGGCTTTCCCGCCGAGCTGGAGAGGCTGCTGGAAGGGCAGTGGCGGTGGATGCGCGAGCCGACGGTGCCTTACCTGATCGGCTGCGGAGGCCCGGCGTCGGCCGAAGCGGAAGCGCCCGGCCCCTCGGCCGCACCGGGCCCCGCCACCTGCGCCGCGCGCTTGGCGGCCGGGCTCGCCTCCGCGGGCCTCTGCGCGGCGGCCGCCCTCAGCGGGCAGCATGTGCTGCTTCTCGTCCCGCAGGAAGAGCGGCAGGCGTGGAACGCCCGCCTATGCGCGCGCAAAGCGGCGGACCCGCAGCTGCGCTGGACCGAGGGCACGGCGTTCTCCGGCGCGTCCGGCTGGCTGGCGGAGGTGCGCCGCCTGCACGGCCGCATCGAGCTGGAGACGCGCCACCGCGTGCGCATCGGCGAGTGGCCCGAGCCGATTGCGGCGGCGGTGCGCCTGATCGTCGAGCAGGCGGATTCGCAGCTCTCCGTCGCGGAAGCGGCCCATGAGGTCGGCCTGAGCCGCAGCCATTTCAGCACGCTCTTCAAGCGCGTGGTGGGCGAAAGCTTCGTGGCGTTCACCTGCCGCACGAAGCTGGGCATCGCTTCGGAGCTGCTCGCCGCCTCGAAGCTGACGGTGCAGGACATCGCGGACCGGGTGGGCATGCCGGATGCGAAATATTTCAGCAAATGGTTCAAGCGCTGCACGGGTCAGACCCCGAGTCATTACCGCACGGAGCAGCGGATGACGGACGCTCGCTAGCCGGCTCTGCCAGTGCGGTTTCCCAGAAGGGAAGCCTTCTTTTTTTCCCCGGTAACGGATCGCCGGATAAAAACACCCCCTCGCGCCGGACGTATTGGCACCTTCCTCGGGAGCTGTCCGGAGAGCGGGCAAAGCGGCACTTTTTTTCGGACATTCTTCCGTTTTGAAAACGCTTTATTTGCCGTAAACTGAAGTCAATTCAACGCATTCATCTCATCACACCTAAGATGTTTATGGGGGGAACTTTATGAAAAAGACGCTCGTTCTCGCGCTTACCGGATCGATGGTTACCGCTCTTGCCCTCTCGGGCTGCGGCTCCAAGCAGGGAGAAGCCCAGGGGGGAGGAAACTCCGGCGCCGACGGCGGCAAGGTGACGCTGCGCTTCGCGACCTGGGATACCGGCGATCTGCTCAAAATCCAGGAAACGATCGCCAAAAACTTCGAAGCCAAGCATCCGAACGTCAAGGTGCAGGTGGAAGCTTACGGAGACGGATTCGATCAGAAGCTGGCCGCTTCCATCGGGGCCAACAATGCGCCGGATGTGATGTACATGTGGGATTTTCCGACGTATTACAAAAACCTCGAACCTTTGGATGAGCGGATGAAAAGCGATACGACGCTGAAGCAGGACGATTTTTACCCGGGACTGCTCAATTACGTCAAAATCGATGGAACCGCTTACGGAATACCGGCAGGGTTTACGACAAGGGTGATGTATTACAACAAAAAGCTGTTTGACGAAGCGGGCGTCCCTCAGCCTAAAGAAGGCTGGACGTGGGACGAATTCAAAGCCGCAGCCCAGAAGCTGACGAATCCGGCCAAAAAGCAGTACGGCTTCGGAGTCCGCGCGGAGAACGATCCGTACGATCTTCAGGGCATCGTCTGGAGCAACGGCGGCAGCTTTATCTCGGATGACGGCAAAACGATCGAAGGCTACATGAACGGCAAGCCGGCGGTCGAAGCGATCGGCATGATCGGCGACCTCGTCAAGTCCAAGACGGCCGTGATCGTGGGCGGCAAGAACCAGCAGTCGGGGGACGACATTTTCAAAGCGGGCAAAATCGCCATGTGGGAGAGCGGCATCTGGCCGCTGGACGGCTTCAAGGAAGCGAAGGTCGATGTCGGAACGGTTTCCATGCCGGTCTTCCCGGGCAAGCCGGTTAAAGGCGTAATCGCCGAATCTGCGGTCTCGATGTCCAAAAACTCCAAGCATAAGGAAGAAGCGTGGGAGTTTATCAAATATTACGCTTCCGAAGAAGCGATCAAGCTGCGGACAAGCGACCTGCCAGTGCGCAAAAGCATCGTGGAAGGCAACAAGCTAGACCAGGATCCGGTGTACAAGGCGTTCTACACGATGCTCGAAGCGAGCGACAACACCCCGGCTTTCCTGCTCAGCCCGAAATGGAACGAAGTCAACCGCAACTTAACGTCGGCCATCAACGCGATTATGCTTGGACAAAACGCCCAGGATTCGATGGATACGGCCGTGCGCGATTCGCAAAAGTTTTTCAAATAACCCGTTAGGGAAACGGAAGTGAGCCCATGCAACCGAACACCTTGCAGCTTCAAAAAGGCGTGCGGCGCAGCATCTGGAGAAGAGGCAGGCTAACCCCCTTCCTCTTCATTCTTCCCTGGATGATCGGGTTCGTGGCCTTTACGCTCGGACCCCTCCTGTTTTCGCTCGTCATTTCCTTTTACGATTGGCCCATAGTCGGCGAACGAACCTTTGTCGGCTTCCAAAACTATGTGAATATGTTCACAAACGATCCTTTGTTCTGGCATTCCCTGGGCGTAACGGTCCGGTTTGCCGCCATATTCGTGCCGCTGAATCTCGCTATCGCTCTTCTGCTGGCTGTTCTGCTCAATCAGAACGTCCGGGGAAGCGGTATTTTCCGCACCGTGTTCTACCTGCCTTCCGTCATCTCGGGCGTTGCTCTGGCGATGATCTGGGCCTGGGTGTACAGCGGGGAATACGGGATTCTCAATTATTTCCTATCCCTGGTCGGAATTACCGGACCGGATTGGCTGCGTGAGCCGAACTGGTCGATGATCGCGATGGTCGCCGCAAGCCTGTGGGCGCAGGGGTCCATGATGCTGATCTTCCTCGCCGGGCTGAAAAATATCCCCGGCGATCTGTACGAAGCCGCCGAACTGGACGGTGCGGGCGCGTTCAAGCGGTTTATCCGCATCACGCTTCCCATGCTGGGGCCGACCCTGCTTTTCAACCTGATTACGTCGATTATCGCCGCTTTCCAGCAGCTTACGCTCGCATTGACGCTTACGGGCGGAGGACCGCTGAATTCGACTTACTTTTACGCCATGTACGTGTACGAGAACGCTTTTAAATATTTCAAAATGGGTTATTCCGCAGCCAACGCCTGGGTCATGTTCGTAATTGTGCTGGCGCTGACGATGATGGTCTTCCGCTCCACCTCCATGTTCGTCTATTACGAGGGTGAACTGAAGAAGAACAAAGCCCGGAAAACGAAGCGCAAAGCGCTGTAAAGACGATTGCGAGGTGAAGACATGAAGAAAGTACTCACATATGCCCTGCTGCTGTTTTTCTCGCTGCTGTTCCTGATGCCGTTCTTCTGGCTCGTTACGACGGCTCTGAAAAGCCCGGAAGAGGTTTACATGTATCCGCCCAAATGGATCCCGTCCGAACTTCACTGGGAAAACTTCGCGAAGGCGTGGACGATACAGCCGTTTAACGTGTTTCTGAAAAATTCCCTGACCGTCACCGTGCTGTGCAACATCGGCCAACTGATTTCGTCCTCGCTGGTTGCCTACGGATTTGCGCGGTTTCGTTTCAAGGGCCGGGACGCTCTGTTCATGGTCGTGCTCGCCACGATGATGATTCCGTGGGACGTGACGATGATCCCGCTATACATGGAGTTTAATTTCCTGGGCTGGATCAATACGCTGAAGCCTCTGATCGTCCCATCCTGGTTCGGCTCGGCGTTTTACATTTTCTTGCTGAGGCAGTTTATTATGACCATTCCGACGGAGCTTGAAGAGGCGGCGAAAATCGACGGGGCGGGGGATCTGAAAATTTTTACGAAAATCATTATTCCTCTGATGTTTCCGGCGCTCGTGCTTGTCAGCGTCTTTAATATGCTGGACACGTGGAACGATTATCTCGGGCCGCTCATTTTCCTGAACGATGCGAGCATGTATACGCTGACGCTCGGTCTGGCGCAGTTTAAAGGGATGTTCGGCGTCGACATGACTTCGGTTATGGCCGTAACGACGATCATCTGTCTGCCTCCGCTTGCGGTGTTCTTCCTTGCCCAGCGGTATATCGTGGAAGGTATTTCGATGACGGGCATCAAGTAAGGTCTTGTGTTCCTGTGAAGCTGGAGTGAATGGGAACTAGGGCTGAGCTATTAGAATCAAGCAGTAAGCGGTGAGCGAGGAAGTTAACTCGGGAGTTTCGGACAGCAAGGGGATTGGACAGATGTGTTTAGTTTTCGCAGCAGCAATACAAGCATGACAATCGGAGTCAGGCGGTTTCTGGCGACGGAAGCGCTGTATGGGATCGGAATCGGGCTGTATTCGCTGGCCCTGAATCTTCACCTGCTGGCGCTCGGCGCAAGCGGCGGCCAGATCGCGAGCATTTCCGCCGTGGGTATTCTCATCATGGGAATCGGCGCGCTGCCTGCCGGTATGCTTGCGGGAAAAATCGGCCGCAAGCCCATGCTGCTGGCAGGCTCGATGCTCGTTGCCGCGGGAGCGGCCCTATTCGCAGCCGGACGCAGCCTGCCGGTCTGGTATGCGGCCCAAGCGGTTGCGTCAGCCGGATTTATGTGTATCGAGACCACGGAAATCCAGCTCTTGTTCCGGTACTGCCGATCCCGCCGTGAGGAGAGCCGGGCTTTTCACGGGATGTTCGCGGTGTTCACCGCATTCACGGGACTCGGCAATCTGCTCGGCGGCATCCTCTCCCGGGCGGACGCTTCGGCCGCAGGCCACGCCCCGTCGCTCTATGCTTCCGCCGTGTGCATCGCGGTGCTGTCTCTGCTGCGCTTGCGGCTGCTTCCGGCGGAACGGGCGGCGGGCGGCAGCGGCGGAGAGAGTTCGCCGGCGATGGGTGGCCCAGTAGCCGAAGCCGCTGCGGGAGCCGCAAACGGCAGCTGCGATGCGGCAGAAGCTGACAGCAGGGGCCGTGACATCACGGACAACGGCCCCGGAGACAGCGACCGCAGGGAACCGGCGGCAGCGGATGCATCCGGCCGCGCAGCGCGTAGCGCCGAGGAGAAGCACGCATCGGGCGATTGCCCGACGAAGCCGTCCGTATCAGGCGGGAGGCGGCAGGCGGATTCGCTGCCGCGTCTGCCGCAGGGATTCCGCAGGCTGCTCCGCAACCGGTCGCTCTGGCTGCTCGCCGCCAACGCCTGCCTGATCGGATTTGTCTTCTCGTTCATCGGCCCGTTCATGAACGTGTATCTGAAGTTCCGGGCGGCATGGGAAGACGATCTGATTTCTTACGTGTATACGGTCAACGGGCTTGTGCTGTTTGCCGCTTCGCTGGCCGCTCCCAAAATCATGGAGCGCTGGGGAGCGAAAGCCGCCTTTACAGGCGCGTTCCTCGGAAACGCGGGACTGGCTTTTCTGCTCCTGATCGCGCAGCCGGCGCCAGTATTTGCGGCCTTGCTCGTTCTCCGCAGCGGGAGCTTTTCGCTGCTCGGCAATCTGGTCGACAGCGAAACTATGTCTTCGCTGCGAGAAGAGGACCGCAATCTGTACGCGGGAATGAGGGCTGTTTTCCGCTGTGTCGGATCGTCTCTGTCGACGATGACGGCGGGTTTTTTTATGAATGCAGGCGATTACCACACTCCGTTTCTCATTGCGGGCGTGCTGCTGATCGTGAATTTTATGTATTTCCGCAGCCGTGTGCTGCCTTTAATCATCAAACGGGATGACAATTTAAGGGGTGAGCCCCAAGCAGGAGGAGCATAGACATGAAGGAACTACATTTGCAGCGCCGGGATTGGGAAAATCTCGACGTGTTGGAGCGGGACCGTCTGCCGGCCCGGGCCAGTTTTATTCCCTACGGAGAAGAAAAAGAGGCCCTTACTTACGCCGGAGAACGTTCGGACCGGACCCTGCTTCTTAACGGCACGTGGGCTTTCCAGTACACCGGCTCGCCCGAGGAAGCACCGGTCGGTTTTTATGAGCCGGAGTTCGACGCGTCCGCCTGGGACCGGCTTCCTGTGCCGAGCTGCTGGCAGCTGCACGGGTACGGCGCTCCCCATTATACGGATTTGTACTATCCGTTCCCGGTTGACCCTCCGCGTGTGCCTGCGGACAATCCTACAGGCAGCTTCCTGAGAGAATTTACCCTGCCGGACGATTGGACGGATAAGGACATTGTTATCGGGTTTCACGGAGTAGACAGCGCCTATAACGTCTGGCTGAACGGGGAGTATGTCGGGTACAGCGAAGGGAGCAGGCTGACGGCGGAATTCGATTTGACGCCTTTTATCCGCAGCGGACGGAATGTTCTTGCCGTGCAGGTATATCAGTGGTCGGCCGGAAGTTACCTGGAAGACCAGGACATGTGGTGGCTCAGCGGTATATTCCGCGATGTCGTCCTTACGGCCCGGCCCAAGCTGCATCTGCAAAATATCCGGGTACACGCCGGGCTGGATGAAGCATGCAGGCACGGACTTCTCCGTCTGGCTGTGACGGTAGCTGAAGCCGCAGGATGCGCTGCCCGGATCGACGGCCAAACCGGCGAACATAACGGCACGCAAACCGGCGCAGAAAACGGCGCACAAATCGGGGCCCGGAACGGTTCTCAGACCTGGACGGTGTCAGCGGCAGACACGGCTAGACGTCCATTCACTTTAGCCTGGAAGCTCCAGAACCGTGAGGGGAATCTTATCGTCTCAGGAGAAGAAATCGGGCTCGCAAACAATGGGAAAACGGACGAAATCGCCGGAACGGAGAAGGAACGGTCATTTACGATTGAAGCGGAAATCAAGGAACCCCGCAAATGGTCCGCGGAAACGCCTTATTTGTATGACTTGATCGTCACTCTGCTGGACGAAGAGGGAGAAGTGCTGGAAACGACAGCGCTGAAAACCGGTTTCCGCCGCATCGAGGTCAAAGGCGGCCTCATGCTCGTTAACGGGAAAGCGATTCGTCTGCGCGGAGTGAACCGTCACGACCATCACCCCGATACAGGCAGAACCGTCACACCGGAAACGATGGAGAAGGACATCCGGATGATGAAGCAGCACAACATCAATGCGGTGCGGACGGCTCACTACCCGAACGACCCGCGCTTTTACGACCTGTGCGACCGGTACGGCCTGTATGTCATGGACGAAACCGATCTGGAGACGCATGGCTTCGAACTGATCGGGGACGCTAACCGGCTCAGCGCCGATCCGGCGTGGGAGCATGCCTATGTGGACAGGATGCGGAGAATGGTTATGCGCGACGAAAATCATCCTTCGATTATCATGTGGTCACTCGGCAATGAATCGGGCTTCGGCTGCAATCATGAGGCGATGTACAAGTGGTGCCGCTCCTACGATTCAACGAGACTCGTTCATTACGAAGGAGACCGCGAAGGAAAAGCCTGCGATGTGTTCAGCACGATGTACTCCTCCCCTGAGAAAATGCGCGGGTTCGGGGAAATGAAGGACCTGGACAAACCGCATATCTTATGCGAATATGCCCATGCCATGGGGAACGGCCCCGGCGGGCTCGAGCACTATGAGGAGCTTTTCAGAACGTATCCGAGGCTTCAGGGAGGATTCGTCTGGGAGTGGATCGATCACGGACTGCGGCGGAAAAAAGCGGACGGTCGCGAATATTTCGCTTACGGCGGGGATTACGGCGATCAGCCGAACAACGGCAACTTTTGTATCGACGGACTCGTAACGCCGGACCGCACGCCGTCTCCGGGTCTGATGGAATACAAGAAAACGATTGAACCGGTATCGGTAGAGATCGCAGGAGGGGAGCCGGGCAAAAACGAAGGTGCCGCCGATCTGATTATCCGGAACCATTACGATTTTATCTCGCTTCAAAACTTCCGCTGCACGTGGAAGCTGGAGGCGGACGGCCGCCTCGTCGGCGGAGGCCCGGCCGAGCTGCCGGACCTGGCCGCCGGAGAAGAGGGAACTCTCCGTATTCCCCTTCCTGTGCCTGCGGCAGATGAAAGAGGCCCGGCCGAGTACTGGCTGACCGTGCGCATCGTGCTGGCCTCCCCGGCTGCTTGGGCGGAGGAAGGCCACGAGATTGCGTGGGCGCAGTTTCCGCTTCATGCCTGCTCCGAAGAGGCGGCAGGGAACGAAAAAGCGACAGGAGCGGCGATAGATTCCGCCGCCGAATGCTCCGTAGGAGCTTCAGAAGGCCAAATAGCGGCTTCACAAGCACGCGGAGGAGAAGGATCTGCGGCGGATAGCGCGGCCGCTCCAGCAGGCGTACCCGGAGCGGCCCTTGGGCATCAAGAGCCCGCCCCGGCAGCCGAAGCCGCCATCCGAGTCGAAGAAGCGGACCGCCTGCTCACCTTGACGGGAGCGGACTTCACGCTCGTCTTCGACCGGGGCCGCGGGCGAATCGCCTCCTGGCGGCACGCGGGCACCCCGGTGATCGCCGAAGGCGGCGGACCGCGGCTCGCCTTGTGGCGCGCACCGATCGACAACGACATGTACGTTGTCGCCGACTGGCGCAAGGCGTGCGTGCACATGGCGGCCGACGATGTGCGCGGCAGCGGTTGGGAGCGGCTCGCGGACGGCTCCGTGCGCGTGAACATCTCCATCCGCACGGCACCGCCCGTGTACGCCTGGGGCTTCTCCTGCACGTGGGCCTACACCGTTCGTGCCGACGGGACGGTGGACTTGACCGTGCAGGGCGAACCGGACGGCACGCCGCCGGAGATGCTGCCCCGCATCGGCCTGCGGATGGAGCTGCCCGGCAGCACGGACCGCGTAACCTGGTACGGGCTCGGTCCGGGGGAATCTTACCCGGACAGCAGACAAGCCGCGCGGATGGGCTTGTACGACGCCGCGGTCGACGACCTGCGCTTTCCGTACGTCAAGCCGCAGGAAAGCGGCAACCGCTCCAATGTGCGCTGGGCGTATATGCGCGGCGTGCAGGGCTCCGGGCTTCTGGCAGCCGGGCAGCCGTCCTTTGACTTCGGTGCCAGCCGCTACACGCCGGAGGATCTGGAAGCGGCCTCCCACGAGTGCGATCTCGTTCCGCGCGATTATGTCACGCTTCATCTGGATTACAAGCAGAACGGGCTGGGCAGCAACAGCTGCGGGCCGAAGCAGCTTCCGCCGCATGTGCTGGAGCCGCAAGCTTTTCGGTTTGCGGTAAGGCTCAAGCCTTTATCCGGCGATGCTCATCCTGCACAGACAGCGGCGGCGCTTCGTTCCGGCGGCATAAGCTGAGCAAGAACGCCTTCAAACCAAACACGTCCGATGCTCCTGTAAGCAAGGGCGTGTTTTTTTACGGCCTTAACCATTAATGAGCCTGCGTTAACTATCCGCTCTCTGAATAAGGAATAGAGTCATGCACGCGTGTGCCAGTGTACGTCAGCTCAAGATGCTTGGCGTCACATGACGGTGGTCGGCCACAATGAAAGTCATGCTCGAGTATACGAATTTATGTTCCTGTAATAGGCTCGTGAATTTACATCTAGTGACCCGGATACGTTCTGCCAATTTTCAAGCGTGTCTCCGGAACCCTTGATTTTACTGGGAAAACTGCGGTTTTATCCGTAAAAAACAGCATGCCCATATAGCGGAAATTTCTAGGATATTTTGGATAGAAGAAAAAGCTTGTAATCTTTTAAATTTCTGATACAATAATCCTTGTCGCCAAAAAAGACAAACATCAAGGCCCGTTGGTCAAGGGGTTAAGACACCTCCCTTTCACGGAGGTAACAGGGGTTCGAATCCCCTACGGGTCATTCTATTCCTACTAGAAGATATGGACGCTTAGCTCAGCTGGGAGAGCATCTGCCTTACAAGCAGAGGGTCGGCGGTTCGATCCCGTCAGCGTCCACCATCCAGATTTTATGAGTCCGACAATCATAATTTTCCTGGGACTGGGGAATACTACTTGGAGCTGTGGTGTAGAGGCCTAACATGCCTGCCTGTCACGCAGGAGACCGCGGGTTCGAATCCCGTCAGCTCCGCCATTTAAGTTTCACAACCGTTCATCGATCCCGCATATTCCGATTGGGTTGGTGCAAACCATGCAAGGCTCGGTAGCTCAGTCGGTAGAGCAGAGGACTGAAAATCCTCGTGTCGGCGGTTCGATTCCGTCCCGAGCCACCATTTAAACAACCTTATATGCCGTTGTAGCTCAATTGGTAGAGCAACTGACTTGTAATCAGTAGGTTGGGGGTTCAAGTCCTCTCGACGGCACCAGTTTCATGGAGGCTTAGCGAAGTGGCCAAACGCAGCAGACTGTAAATCTGTTCTCTGACGAGTTCGGTGGTTCGAATCCATCAGCCTCCACCAGTTTTTAAGAGCCATTAGCTCAGTTGGTAGAGCACCTGACTTTTAATCAGGGTGTCGAAGGTTCGAGTCCTTCATGGCTCACTTTTCAAGTGTCTTATGCGGTCGTGGTGGAACGGCAGACACGCTATCTTGAGGGGGTAGTGCCCAATGGGCGTGAGGGTTCAAATCCCTCCGACCGCACCATCAAATCCTCATGCGGACGTGGCGGAATTGGCAGACGCGCTAGATTCAGGTTCTAGTGGTGTAACAGCCGTGGAGGTTCGAGTCCTCTCGTCCGCATCACGCATCAACGAAAGGTTTCTGATCTGCTTTTTCTGGCAGAACAGGAACCTTTTTTATTATTCATTATCTTTAAGTTGGTGCTCATTACCCAAGAAATATCATGTATCCTTAAAATAAGAGTCAGCAAGCCGGGTGGCAATAAAGGTTTTTATTCCTGATTGCTCCGGGCTTTTTTTGTTTTACATTAACAATGTGTATTTTCAAACAAATTGCGTAAACGTTTTAACAAAGAATTGGTCAAAAAAGGAAGTTTTAAACGAGGGGAAACAACGGTTAACCGTTTCTAGTTTTTGAGGAATGGCTGATAGATGGATTTTAATAAAAGTCGTATGATTTTTCCTAAGGCTCTCTCAAGACCAATGAAAATCTTGATTTTATGTAAGAATATATGACGTATTTACAAGATTTAATGAGAATTTAGTTAAATATCGAATAAATACTTGACACAAAAGGTTATGTATTAAAGATGTAAACGTTTTATTATTTTTGTTTTTATAAAAAACTATTGTAATCTTATTGGGAACGTACTAGAATAAAACTAGAAATTGCGTAAACGTTTTCATCGATTAAATGATAGATTATATTCGTAGCGCTTAATGTCAAAGGAAAAATATTGAGAAAACGTTATGACATTAAACTTATGGAAGGGGGGTGGCTAAGACGAACAAGGAAATTACAATTAAGGACGTGGCCAAGCAAGCAAATGTATCTGTAGCTACGGTATCCCGAGTGATGAATGGACGGGATCGCGTAAGTGAAGCCACTCGCAAGAAAATACTCAAAATCGTCGAAGAGATGAACTTTGTGCCGAATACGATGGCGGCATCGATGGTCAATAAAAAAACCAACATGCTCTCCGTCGTGGTGCCGGAGATTCAGAATCCCTTTTACACTGCAGTCATTGGCGGTATGGTAGAGGTAGCCAAGAAGGAAGGCTTCTTCACTCTAGTCGTCGCTACGAATAATGACGAGGCGGAGGAGGAAGAATTTTTTGAAAGCTTCCTAGGGAAAAATGTTGATGGGATTATCTTAATCGGTACGCATAAGGATGCAGATTTTTATCGGAATATTCGCAAGCCAACTATCCTTGTAGACCGTTATATCAACGATTGCGGCCACGACGGCGTCTTAATCGATAACTTCCGCGGCGCTTACGAAGCGACCAAGCACTTCGTGGACTATGGTCATGAACGCATTGCCATTATAGATGGGGCGCATGATTTTAACGACGGCAAGGACCGTTATTGGGGTTATCATCAAGCCATGCATGAGAGCGGCCTGACACCCGATCCTACCTATCATAAGCAGGGGAATTGGCTGGAAGAGGATGGCTACCGATTTACGATGGAGCTTTTGCAATCTGAGCAGCCACCGACAGCTATATTTGCGGCTAATAACGTCATCTGCACGGGTGCGATTAAAGCGATACGCGATTTGAATCTCCGAATCGGAGAGGATATATCTTTAATTGGGTTTGATGAGAACGAGCTTGCTCAATTCGTGCAGCCAAGAGTGACCGTGGTTAGCAGACCGACAAGAGAGATGGGAATTCAAGCGGCGGAGATGCTCATTCAAAAAATCAAGGGAAAGCCTAAAGAACAGACGAAGCTGAAGAAAATGATATTGGATGTTGAATTGAAGAAATTCGGCTCAGTCAAAAGACTGAAGGCATAACACTGGGGGAGAGCCATGGCGAAGATCTTGGTAGTGGGCAGCATGAATATGGACATCGTCACACAGGTTGAACGTCACCCGATTCCCGGCGAAACGATACAGGGCAACGAGACCCGTTTCTTCATTGGAGGCAAAGGGGCTAATCAGGCGGTTGCCGCTTCTCGCTCTGGAGTTTCGGTCGCTATGGCCGGTGGACTGGGCTTGGATTCATTTGGCGCCGACATACGCAGGGGATTGGCGGAGGATAAAATTAATCTTGATTATGTTGCCGATCAGCCCTGTATGACGGGGCTTGCCTTGATTACAGTAGATGAGGCTGGCGAGAACAACATTATATTATCCTCCGGCGCTAATGGAAGATATGGCACGGAAGAGATTGACCAATTGGATCTTTCAGGTTTTGACGTCATCTTGCTGCAAAATGAAATATCATCGGTAGCCAATCAAAGGGTGCTGGATAAAGCGGCAGAGAAGCATATTCCGGTATTTATGAATCCGGCTCCAATTGACGGGTTTGACCGGAGCCAACTGCGCAAGGTTGCTTTCCTCATTCTGAATGAGGTCGAGGCGGAGGTGCTGAGCGGCATACGTATTGAAGGAAGCAGCCAAGCGCTGGAGGCTGGGAAGAAATTGCTGAAAGACGGCATTCCTCATCTTATTATTACTTTGGGAAGCAAAGGGTCTATCTATATGGATCAATCGGGAAGTCAAATCACATTTCCCGCATTTTCAGTTGACGCAGTGGATACGACAGCGGCAGGAGACACCTTCATTGGAGCATTCGCAGCTAAATATGTAACGGGAGCGGAGCTGCATGATTGCCTGCGCTACGCGACAGCGGCATCGGCGCTGGCTGTAGCTCAACCAGGCGCTCAGAGCTCGATTCCGACAGATGATCAGGTACAGTCGTTTCTTACGGCATAGAACAATAGGTCAATAAGGCCGCTATAAAAAGGCAATATACGGGGTTTCTTTCCTGGAAAGGGACACCTGTAGTATCGTGCTTTGATGATTTAACGCTTAGTCTTGTTAAAGTTATCCAAAAAGCAGCTGGGTAAGGTGAATAGGAGGTCTAAAGATGAGGCATCCGGTTTTGACAATGGAAGGCATCAACAAAGAGTTCCCGGGGGTCAAAGCGTTATCCGATGTTAGCTTTGAGCTGTATCCGGGCGAAGTTCATGCGCTTATGGGGGAAAACGGAGCAGGAAAGTCTACACTGATGAAAATTTTGTCCGGCGTATATTCACCGACGCAAGGAACGATCAGACTTAAGGGCAAGGAAGTAACATTCGGCAACCCGCTTGATGCCCAACGGCAAGGCGTGTCCATTATCCATCAGGAATTCAATTTGTTTTCCAATCTGACAGCCGCGGAAAATATATTTATCGACCGCCCGGAAATGGTTGGCAGATTCGGACGGATACAATGGTCCAAAATGTATGACGAGGCGCAGCGTTTGGTTGATTCGATAGGAGGAGGGGAAATTGATGTCCGCAAGGAGGTCCGGCATCTCGGAGTCCACAGCCAGCAAGTAATCGAGATTGCGAAAGCGCTTTCTTTTAAGGCGGATGTGCTCATTATGGATGAACCGTCGGCGGCGCTCCCGGAAAACGAAGTGAAAAAAATGTTCGACGTGGTTAACCGGCTTCGGGCGCAAGGCGTTGCCATCGTGTATGTCTCGCACCGCATGAAGGAAATATTTGAAATTGCGGATAAGGTAACGGTATTGAGGGATGGAGCCAAGATTGATACCCGAGGAATCGAAGAGGTTACCGAACAGAACTTGATTCAAATGATGGTGGGCAAAGAGGTTGGCCAGTTATACCCGGTAAGAGAGCAGAAGCACGGACAAGAGGTTGTGCTGAAGGTGGAGCAGTTGTCGCTCGATTCCGCGCACCGTGTATCTTTTGAGCTGCGAAAGGGAGAGATCTTAGGGCTGTTCGGCGTTCCGGGTTCGGGCACGCATACGATTGCCGAGCGTTTATTCGGTCTAAGGCGGGGTACGGGTGACATCATTGTTCATGGCACAGCGGTGAAAATCAGTAGCCCGAGCCAGGCCAAAGCGAAGAAGATTGCTTACGTTCCGCCGGATCGTCACCGTCAAGGCATCATAAAACCGATGTCAATCCGGCAAAATCTATCGCTCCCGATGCTGCCCCAGCTTTCAAAGTACACGGTGCTGGACGAGGCGCGAATTAAAGAGATGAGCGGGGAGTATATGGAGAAGCTTCGGATTAAAGCACCCAGTGACGGACAAAGCGTAGATTTTCTGAGTGGCGGCAATCAGCAGAAGGTCGTGATTGGCAAATGGCTTGCAGCGAACCCAGATATTCTTATTCTGGAAGAGCCGACTCGGGGAGTTGACGTCGGAGCGAAGGCGGAGATCTACAATATTATTCATCAATTGGCCCAGGAAGGCTTGAGCATCCTGCTGATTTCGTCCGAAATGCCGGAGGTGATTGGTCTCAGCGATCGGATCTTGGTGCTATACAAAGGCACAATCGTTCATGAATTTGCACATGGTGAGGCAGACCAGGAACAATTGCTGCAGCGTGCTTCACATCCGCTCCCGGAAGGAGGCCTCTTATGAAACGCCTGCTAAATGTGCATGAAGCGCCTATTATCTTATTTACCATTCTCGTCACGCTGTTGTTTTCAATCATTTCACCTGACTTTTTGCAATTCGAAAATATAAGGCTGATTGTGGATCAGAACATCTCCATGTTTATTGTGGCGATAGGGATGACGATGGTCATTCTTCTGGGGGGCATGGATTTATCGGTCGGCTCCGTGCTGGCTGTGACAGCAACATCTGTCGGGTTGTTCCTCAGCCATGGCATTCATCCATGGCTTGCAGCCGCTATGGGGATATGCATCGGGGTGCTATGCGGCATGGTCAATGGCTATTTCATCGCTGTGAGGAAGATACCGGATATCATCGTCACCCTGGCTACCATGTACATCTTCAGGGGCATTGCGGTAGGCATCAGCGGGGGAACCTGGATGACGAACTTTCCGGAAGGATTTCGATTCTTCGAACAAGGATATTTGCTCGGTATTTCCTTTCCGCTGCTGACAGCCGTCATTCTCATAGCGGTCTTCATCTATTTAATGAAATTCACCCGCGTGGGCCGAAGAATCTACTCGATTGGAGGGAACGGTCCGGCAGCCAAGCTTGCGGGAATCAGCGTAGCCCGAACCAAGTTTAAGGTTTATGTATTAACCGGCTTGCTGGTCGGGATCGCCTCCGTTATCTTCGCAGCAAAGGTAGGAAGTGTGCAAGCCTCGACAGCAGGCAGCGGTTTGGCGTTTGAAGTCATGGCAGCCGTTCTTATCGGCGGAGGAAGTATATTCGGGGGCGTCGGTACTATAGCCGGAACGATGCTGGGTGTACTCTTTATGGGCATCGTTAAAAACGGGCTCATTATATCCAAGGTTTCTCCGTTCTGGGTTGATGCCGCAACTGGTTTTCTGATTATTCTGTCAATTGTTATTAACACGCTGCAGCGTATACGGCAAAACAAAGGAAAAGAGGGGGATTTGGTATGAGTGCATGGACAAGCCGGTTCCCGCTTAGGGAAAATAAGCTAATCGTTCAAATGCTGCTGTTGCTCGTCATTATCGTGCTGTTCAGCTTCTTGTCTCCCTATTTCCTGACCGTCAACAACTTTATGAATGTGCTGAACCAGATGGTTGAAGTAGGGTTGATCGCCATTCCGATGACCATGATCATCATATCCGGTGCGATGGATCTATCGGTTGGCTCCATTCTGGCTTTCTCCGCTGTATGTATGGGAGTCGCGTATGAGCGGGGGATCGATATATGGATCAGTATGATCATTGGACTGCTGGCCGGCTTGCTGTGCGGGGCCGTTAATGGCTATCTGATCGCGAGACACCGCATGCAGGCTATTGTCGTCACCATTGGCATGCTCGTGATGCTGCGGGGGCTGGTCTACGTGATCAATCAGGGGAGACCCATAAGCGGTTTTCCGGATGCTTTCTACTTTATGGGCCAGCAATATATCGGCGTTGTTCCGGTTAATGCGATTTTCCTTGTGGTGATGTTCCTGCTGGCCAGCTTTGTAATGAAAAAAACCAGATTCAGCACCTATGTGTACGGGATTGGCAACAATGAAGAGGTTGTCCGCTATTCCGGCATCTCGGTCGTACGCATCCGGTTTATCCTGTTTATGCTTAGCGGATTGTTTTCGGCCTTGGCGGGTATATTTCTGGTGTCGCGTCTGGCAAGCGCAGAGGCGACATCGGGTACCAATATAGAGCTGGACGTGATTACAGCGACTTTGATAGGAGGCACACATATTTTTGGGGGGAGGGGAAGTCTTTCAGGCACATTTGTCGGGCTGCTGATCATTGTGTTTTTGCGTAATGGTTTGAATCTGTTAGGTGTATCCGTGCTTTATCAGGCAGTCATTTTAGGAGCGCTGCTTCTGCTTGCTGTAGGAAATAAAAAATTCAATGGAGAGTGAAACCTATGAAAAAGCTAGCATTGACGTTACTGACGGGTGTATTGGCTCTGAATTTGGCAGCATGCGGAAGTACAAGCGGGAACCAAACGGATAACGGAGGCAAACCGAACCAGGGAGCTGCCGGCTCAAAAACTTACTTTATGAATCCAAAGTCCATCGGCCCTGCTTATTGGGCGGCGGCTGAAAAGGGTGCCAAGAAGGCGGCAGCCGATTTGAAGGTAGAAGTTCTGTTCAATGCGCCGACAGAGGCGGATTCCTCCAAGCAAATTAATATGATTCAGGATATGCTGACCCGCAAAGTAAGCGGCATCGGCGTATCGCCTAATGATGCGAAAGCGGTAGGCCCTGTGTTCAAAAAAGCGGCAGGTCAAGGCGTCAACATTGTGACTTGGGACAGCGATGCGCCGGGTACAGATCGCCAATATTATGTAGCTCCGGCCACTGACCAAGAAGTGGGGGAGCTTCTGGCCAAAACGATCGGAGAAGAAATCGGCGGCAAAGGACAGGTAGCGTTCATGGTAGCCGGTCTTGGCTCACAAAACCAGATTGCGAAATCCAATGCGGCTAAAGCCTATTTTACAGCCAAGTATCCGGATATTAAGGTCGTAACGACTGTTGCGAGCGACGACGATCAACAGAAGGCGTATGCCAATGCGCAAAACCTGCTTCAAACTTACCCTGATCTGAAAGGCATTATCGGATTTGCAGGCGGCGAACCTACGGCTGCTGCAGAGGTAGTAGAGCAAGCTGTAAAGGCAGGCACTTTAAAGAAAAACCAAGTTGCCATTACAGGCATTGCCGTGCCGAGCGTCGTGAAAAATTATATCAAGAACGGCACGATCAAAACGGATATTATTTGGGATCCGGGCAAGCTGGCTTATGTAACGGTCTATATTATGGATCAGCTGGCTCAAGGCAAGGAAATCAAGGACGGCATGGAGATTCCGACGATAGGGACTGTGAAAGTAAACGGACAAAGTGTGTTTATTGGCACGCTTGAAGTCACGAACGATAATGTGGACAGCTTTGATTTCTAATAACACCCCTGTTAGGAGGCGGCTTTAATGGAGTATAAGGTGCAGATAGAAGAGTTGACGGAGGAGGCTTTTGCTCCCTATGGCAAAGTAGTGGATATGCCGGCGATTGATCCCTCCAAATCCGGGGACGGGTGGGATTGCTGGAGCTACGTGCAAATGCTGGACGTATGGGAGCCAATCGGATTTGGCCTTGTGGTCACCAAGCGGCGCGAATTTGCCGTAACGGCAATGGAGAGGCATGTCAGCCGTGAAGAGCTGCTGCTTACCTTTGATCGTGAGATTGTACAGCCTGTAGCATTGTGCATGGACATCGACGATCCTGATGAAAGTCCTGACCCATCCACCGTCAAGTGCTTTCGAATTAAGCCTGGACAAGCTATCGTCATCCATCGGGGGGTCTGGCATAGTCCGGCTTACCCGGCTGCGGACGATGCCCGTTATATGTTCGGCATTGAGAAGAAGAAGGATAAATTCGGCGATGAAATGATTAATCCGTGGGTTGATTTTATTAACGGAAGCACCGTTCGATTCGAATAAGCGAGCAGGCATGGCTCCTGATACGCTTGCTTACGGCAGTTGCGGATTCATGCTGTATCAGGAGAGTGCAGCCAAAAGGAGAGAGAGAGATGAACCAAGAACAGAGAGTGATGGAATGGATCGAGAATCATCAAGGTGAAATTATTCATTTTTTACAGCAGCTCATTCAAATTCCGAGCGTCAACCCCTGGTTTTTCGAGGAACCGGCGCCATCCAAAGAGAAGGACCTTCAACAATTTATTGCCGGCAAGCTGGGGAAGCTCGGCGCGGACATCGAAATCTGGGAGCCCGTCGCCGATGAGCTGAAGCAATATGAAGGCATGGCAGGCTATTATCCAGGAAGAGATTTTACGGGCAGGCCCAATCTGGCGGCTACGTTTGGCAAAGGAACGGAAGGCAAGTCCATGCTCTTGTTTGGTCATATTGACGTCGTCATGGCAGGCTCAAGATGGACGGTCGATCCGTTCGAGGGCCAAGTTATCGATGGGAAGATGTACGGCCGCGGCACCGTTGATATGAAGGGCGGAGTCGCAGCCATGATTATGGCTGTCGAAGCCATACTTCGCAGCGGGTTTAAGCTTAAAGGGCCGGTTATCGTCGGTACGGTTGTCGATGAGGAAGCGGGAGGCATGGGGGCACTTGATTTTATCCACCATGGCTATCGAGCGGATGCTTGCATTTTAACGGAACCGACCTCGCTGACGATTGCCCCGCTTTGCCGCGGGATTTTATGGGGAAAAATCAAGATCCAAGGTCGCAGCGGCCATATTGAGATGCCGCAAGCGGATTGGCGGGACGGCGGCGCGGTTGATGCGGTTAAGAAAGCGAGATATATTCTGGAGCATCTGGACCGCTTGAATGAGAAATGGGCTGTCAGCAAGACCCATCCATACTTGTCGATCCCTTGTCAGGTGCATGTCGCTCAATTAAGCGCTGGGGAATACCCGACCTCCTTCGCGAATGAGGCGGAAATCGTATTCAATGCGCAATACTTGCCTTCGGAGCGGGACGAGAAGCTTGTAGGCGGCAAAGTAAAAAAGGAATTGACTGACTTTCTACGCGAGATATCGGAATCGGATCCTTGGCTTTGTGAGCATAAGCCGGAAATCGAATGGCTGGTGGATGCCGATTGTGCAGAAACGGATGTAGCACATCCCTTTGTTCAGACTTGTGTACAATCCTTGAAGGCCATTGGAGAGGAAGGCAAAATCGAAGGACTGGGCTTCCATACCGATATGGGCTGGCCGGTGAACGTAGGCATTCCTACCGTTAATTTTGGACCTGGCGACCCCAGCCTTGCCCATCATAGCGACGAATTTACACCTGTCGATGAAGTGATTCAAGCGGTCAAGATGATTGCCAAAACGATTGTGGACTGGTGTGAAATCGAGGAAGCGTAAAAATGGGAACAAGACGGCCTGTAGGTGTAGGGCCTGGTGATATAAAAAATACGGAGGTGCTTGAACTGATGAAGATCTTGTTTGTTGGCGAATCTTGGGTTGTGCATATGATTCATACGAAAGGTTATGACAGTTTTACCTCGACCAAGTACGAGGAGGGAGCAACCTATTTGCTGTCCTGTCTGCGTCAGGAGGGAATTGACGTCACCTACATGCCTGCGCATGAAGTGCAGGTACGCTTTCCTCAATCGCTGGAAGAGCTCAAAACCTATGATGCGATTGTGCTGAGTGACGTAGGTGCAAACACATTCCTGCTCCAAAATCCAACCTTCTATCAAATGCAAATCATTCCGAACGCCCTTGAGCTTGTGAAGCAGTATGTCGCTGAAGGAGGTGGCCTGCTGATGGTTGGCGGTTACCTGACCTTCATGGGGATAGAAGGAAAAGCCAATTATAGAAATACGATATTGGCCGATGTGCTGCCGGTTGTCATGATGGATAAAGATGATCGGGTAGAGATGCCGAGCGGCTTCTCGCCTGTCGTATCGCAGCCGCATCCATTGGTAAACGATTTGGGAGAATGGCCTAGGCTGCTAGGTTATAATAAGTTGTCCGCTAAGCCGGGAGCAAAGGAACTGCTAAGCCATGAAGGCGATGCTATTCTGACGCTTGGAACTTATGGCCAGGGAAAGACGGCGGCGTTTGCAAGCGATTGTTCGCCGCACTGGGGATCGTTGGAGTTTATGAATTGGGAGCACTATTCGGCCTTTTGGTCCAAGCTTATTAAGTATCTGAAATAATGGAGCAGTGAACATTCCCATACGCCAAAACAGAACCTGCTGGCTCGAGGCTAGCAGGTTCTAGTGGTGTAACAGCCGTGGAGGTTCGAGTCCTCTCGTCCGCATCACGCATCAACAACGAAGAAAGCCTTGAGCAATCAAGGCTTTTTTTGTTTTTTTATTAAAGAGCAGGAATGTGGCAAAGAGGTTTTTTTTGTTCGTTTTCGTTTGAATGAACATTTTCATACCTAAAAGGAAGTCGTTTCTGCTATAATGAAGAGGGAACGGATTCTTCTTAATTAACCAATCCGAACCGGAGCTTAGCTTTCTCCGATGACGGATTCAAGGATGAGATACAAACCTGTACGGAGTGATCCCATAAGGAAAAGTTTTTTCTGCGCATGATAGTGCGGACAAGGGATCGTTTTTCAGGGAAATAAAGGAAGCTAGCATGGGCCGGGTGCCGCCTGCGGACGATGCCTGAGCCTGCGAGAATCTAACGGTCGAGGTGGATGAACGATGGAGCAAGGCAATGTGCAGTCCCCTATTTATCCGGATGTGGTGACTTTCGGGGAGTCGATGGCTCTACTGATGCCGGATTCGGGAAAAGGAATTGAATATTCACCGCAGCTGACCGCTTCGTTCGGCGGGGCCGAAAGCAATGTGGCGATCGGTCTTGCACGGCTCGGGCATCGTGTCGGGTGGTTCGGACGCCTGGGGAAAGACCCTTTCGGCCGGATGGTGCTCAAAAAAATACGCGGCGAAGGCGTGGACGTCTCCAGGGCCGTGTTATCGTCCGAGGCGCCGACGGGTTTGATGCTGCGGGAAGCGGTATCGGGCAAAGCCTCTGTCTACTACTACCGCAAAAATTCGGCCATGAGTCTGATGAAGCCGGGCGATCTCGATGAAGATTATATAGCCGGGGCCAAAATTCTGCATGTAACCGGCATTACGCCCGCGCTAAGCGATAGCTGCAAAGAAGCGGTGATCGCCGCCGTCCGCACGGCCAAAAGGCATGGGGTGAAAGTCTGCTTCGATCCGAACCTGCGGCTTAAGCTCTGGGGGATCGGGGAAGCCAGAGAGACTTTGCTGGCCCTGGCGGAGGAGGCCGATTATTTTCTTCCGGGTCTGGATGAGCTTCAGCTCCTTTACGAAACGGAGGATTTCGACGGGATTGTCGAAAAGCTGAGCAAGCTTCGTGCCGTGACCGTGCTTAAAGGCGGCAACGATGAAACATTCCTGATCGAAGGCGGCCGCGTGTCCTCCGTTCCTTTTGTCAAAGCGGAGCGGGTGGTCGATACGATTGGAGCAGGGGACGGCTTCTGTGCAGGCTTCCTGTCCGGCATTCTGCAGGGGAAGAGCCACCTGGAAGCGGTGGAGCTGGGCAGTCTGCTCGGTTCGCTGGTCGTTCAGGCTCCGGGAGACTGGGAAGGCCTGCCGACGCGTGAGGAAGTCGATGCCGTGCTTCAGGGAAGCCGTCATATCGAGCGCTGAGTTGTCTTGCCGTTAAGTCTGATTGAGGTTCATACGGCGAATCAGATAGAAGGCGTATCCGCCGCCTCTTACTTGCGGAAACTGATTTTACCGACAGAGAGAGGATGAACTGACCCATGAAAAAAATACAGCTGATTCAAAAAATTACGGAACAGGGCGTAGTCGCCGTTCTGAGAGGCAAAACGCCGGACGAAGTCGTCGAAGCCGCCGAACGGGCCATCGAAGGCGGCATCAAAGTCATCGAAGTGACGATGACGGTGCCTTTTGCGCTCCAAGCCATTGAAAAGCTGGCCAATACATACAGCAGCACGGCACAGGACGCCTCCAAATTCGCTATTATCGGCGTAGGTACCGTTCTGGACCCGGAAACGGCGAGAGCGGCCATTCTGAGCGGCTCGGAGTTCGTGGTGGGGCCTTCCCTGAATCCGGCGACCGTGGCGCTCTGCAACCGGTACCGCGTGCCGGTAATGCCGGGCACGATGACCGTCAAAGAGATCCAGGAAGCGCTGGAGCTCGGCGTGGATATCGTGAAGCTGTTCCCGGGCAACTTGTACGAGCCGTCCGTGATCAAGGCCATCAAGGGGCCTCTGCCGCAGGCAAACATCATGCCGACTGGGGGCGTATCCCTGGACAATCTGGCCGATTGGATCAAAGCGGGTGCCGTCGCCGTCGGGATCGGATCGGATCTGACGACGGAGGCGTCCAAAACCGGCGATTTCAGCCTAATTGCGAAGAAAGCGGCCCAGTACACGCAGGCTTTCAAGGAGGCTAAAGCGGCTCTTTCCTGAGCGCAGCGGACGAGGCGGACGTTCGGTGTGTGATTGACCACCGCGTCTTATGCGACCCACACCGCGCACTGGGAGCTGCGCGCGGTTTGAAAAGAGAAGAGGGCAATTGGCTAGGCGAGCCATTCAGGTAAAGAGGAAGGATCGGAGAAGACTACTCCGGTCCTTCTTTTTATGTGCGGAAATGAGGGTTTTTCCTTGTTTATAGGGGATGTAAAAAATTGGATTGAAATTTGAGTAGAAAAAGGATTGAGTTTTCATGAATTATTTGTTATGATATCTCTTGTCGATTCGGAAATGTTTCGAACGAAAAGTTTGCGGAAGTGGCTCAGCGGTAGAGCATCGCCTTGCCAAGGCGAGGGTCGCGGGTTCGATTCCCGTCTTCCGCTCCAAACACCTTTGCGGGTGTAGTTCAATGGTAGAACTCCAGCCTTCCAAGCTGGTAGCGTGGGTTCGATTCCCATCACCCGCTTACAAGATTCAGAAAAAGCAGTCTCCTTTACGGAGGCTGCTTTTTTTTGTGGCCGCGATGGATACAGCGTCCGGCCCTACTAGAACCAGGAATAGCGATACCCGGCTTTTACATTGCCTTCCATCCTTCTACCGATTATGCAACATTTATCGCCTCACACCGTTTAACTGGGTAAGAAAGGTACAGGGGGTGTCTTATGCGTCGGAATAAATGGATAGGGCTATCCAGCGGACTCGTTATATTAGCTATGGCTGTGGCCGGGGCCGCCTCGCTTTGGCGGCCTTCAGCCGAGCTTACCCCGGAGAAAGTGGTTCTCAACTGGAATGGCCGCATCAACGAGGTGCCGCAAGCGGATTCCCGCTATCAACGTCTGATAGACGATGCCGAGAAAGTGATAGAATCTACCGGGAAGGGGCCCTGCAAGTGTACGGCTGAACTGACCGGGGATGTGCCGGACAAGCCCGGGCTGCTTCTTATGCTGCCGCCCGGTCAGTCGGTCCGCATTAGGAAGGAGTTTCCGGTCGCCACGGCGGTCCATGATGTCCGCAGGCTCTACGTACCGTTTCAAGACGGCGGAGATTCTCCCCGAATGGAGTTAGACGGCGGGGTATATGAAGTGGGCAGAGAGAGCCTGGATGCCCTTAAAAAGACCGCCGCCGAGGCTGCCGGAAACTTAACCGGGGGATAAGGTAGGCCGGGAAGCGGAGCTGTGATACGATAGGCGTTGAAGAAGACGGAAACGGCCGGAGAAGGACAGCGGACATCCATTGGTTCGGATCGGCAAAGCGGAGATGGCCCGGAACGGAGAGAAGACGATTTTCTCTGGACGGATTCAAGGAGGCGGAGAATGACTGGAAAAAGACGATCGCGCGGCAGAAAGTGGCTTCTGGCGCTGGCGATCTTTATACTCGCCGCCGGAATTGCGGCGGCGTTCTATCTGCGGCCGTACGGGCCGGACCGCACGGCGGTCGAAGCCATGCGAAGCGGTGGCGGCGTTACCGTTACAGACAGCAAGGATGTAACGGTCTACGAAGGCGCAGAGCCGAAGGAGCCGGGCGTGATCTTCTACCCGGGCGGCCTGGTGAAGCCGGAGAGCTACGCGCCTCTGGCCCGGGAGCTGGCTCAGCGCGGGCACCGCACGGTGGTCGTCAAAATGCCGCTGAATTTGGCGGTATTGGGAGGCGGCCGTGCCTCGGAAGTGATAGCGGCCCGTCCCGGGGAGTCCTTCGTCATCGGAGGGCACTCGCTCGGCGGCGTGATGGCGGCCCGTTATGCGGCGGAGCATCCGGAAGGGCTGCGGGGCGTGTTTTTCCTGGCGTCGTACGCCGATGACAAAGGAAGCCTCCGGGACAAAGGGCTTCCGGTTCTCTCCGTGACCGGTTCGGAGGACGGCGTTCTGAACCGCGACAGCTTCGAGAAGAACAAGAAGAACCTGCCACAGGACGCCAAGCTTTTGACCCTGCCGGGAGGCAACCACGGCCAATTCGGCAGTTACGGCCCTCAGAAGGGCGACCATGCGGCTTCGATCTCACCGGAGGAACAGACTCGCCGGACGGCCGAAGCGATTACCGACTGGATGACCGGAATCCGGGAGAAGGGGAAGAACTGACACGTGACAAACGATAACAACGGGCAAAAAAAGCGGCTTAACCCGGAAATGCTCCGCCTGCTCCGCTTCGGGGCAGTAGGGGTCGGCAATACGGCGGTGGACTGGGCCGTGTTCTGGCTGCTGTTCTCGGGTCTGCACCTGCATTACGGAGCGGCTCAGACGGTCTCGTACTTGTGCGGAACCTTGAACAGCTACCTCTGGAACCGGAAATGGACGTTTGCCAGCAAAGAACCGGTGCGGGTATCGGAGGCATTGAAGTTCCTGATGGTCAACGGACTGTGTCTGGGGCTGTCCTATCTGCTGCTCTATGTATGCAGCGATGTGCTGGGATGGAACATGCTGCTTAGCAAGCTGACGGTGACGGTTCTGCTGCTTCTGGTGAATTACGCCGCCAGTAAATGGTGGGTTTTCGCCCCGGGCGAAAAGCGCAAGGAAGGCGAATCATTTGAGCCTTAATTCGGACAGAAAATTCGCCGGATTTTAGACCAGACGACGGAGGATTTTTGCAGTATAATGGACCTGAACTTCTGTAACGGATAAAAGATTTCTTCTTTTGTCCGTCTTCTTTTACCCAACGCGTAAGCGCAACCATTTTGCTGACGAAGCCGGAAAACAGCACCGGCTCAAAGGAGAGCTACCGACGTGCAGGCCAAGACCCGCTCCTGGAACCGTTTTACCCCGACCCGTAAACATCTTTGGATCGCGACTCTCGAAGGGGCTCCGGCCACGGTAGTTCAAACCCTTCTCAACGGTCCGTTCCTGACGGGTTATTTGCTTTATCTCGGCGCAACGTCCGCACAGATCGGACTTGTGCTCGCCATGACGACGATCGTGAACGCCGGTCAGATCCTGATGGCTTTTTTCATGCAGAGATGGAAAAACCGGAAGCTGCAGATTCTCATCTTCGGAGGGCTTCACCGGATTCTGTGGGCGGCAACGGGATTGATTCCGCTATTGCTGGACCGTGATTTGTGGATTCCGGCTTACATCGCCTTGTATACGTCGGCTTTTCTTTCGAACGCCTTCGGGGGTGTGGTCTGGTCCACGCTGATGGCGGATATGGTGCCGTCTTCGGTGAGGGCCCGTTATTTCGGCATCCGGAACATGATGCTGAACGCTCTCGGAGCTCTGTGCCTGTTTGCGGGCGGACAAATACTCGACAAGCTCGGTAACGAAGCGGGATTTGAGGTTCTTTACCTGGTGATCGGCACGGCTGCTGTGCTCAATGTAATCGCTTACCTATTTTATCCGAATCCGCCCTTCGAGCCTTCCGCGGAAAGCGGGCTCCTGCCCATGCTTACGCGCCCTATGAAAGATACTTCGTATATCAGGGCGACGGCGTTCCTGTCGTTCTGGCTGTTTTTGCAGGGGATTGCGGTGCCGCTCTTCTCATATGTCATGTTGAAGCTGCTGCAGATAAGCTATGAGACGATTTCCGTGCTGACGGTGCTGCAGACGGCCGTGATGATGATTTCTTTCTACGTCTGGGGAAATCTTAACGCGCGGTGGAGCAACCGGCGGCTTCTGTTCTGGACGCTCCCGCTTCTGTCGCTGTCGTGTCTGCTGTGGGGGATGCTCGCCTGGCTACCGGCCCTTCCGGTGCTGATTGCGGTTCACATCCTGCTTGGAGCGGGGACCGGAGGATTCAACCAACTGGCTTTCAATTTCATTATCGGGGATACGCCGAGGGGCGAGCGGCCGATGTTTATCGCCATGTACAACACCTTGACGGGACTGGCGGCTTTCCTGGGGCCTCTGCTCGGGGGCATGCTGTACGAAAAGGCGGAAGGGCTGCCGCTCTGGGTTCAGCAGTACGGAATTGCCGCAGGAACGGGAACGGTTATGCTCGTCCTGGCTCTGACCCTGGGGCGCAGAGTGCTGCTGGAGCGGCAGAGCCGCAGGAAAAAGACGGAGACGCCGGATAAAAGCATGCCGGTTTAGCTCCGCACATACGGCCTTGGACCGGAAGAGTGCGGCGCGCCGTGCTCTTTTTTTGTTTACGGAAGCGGAAGGTCCATTGTATCGGCACCCGGAACCCTCTACAATAAGAGCATAAGAACTCGTTGGGAGACTAAAATGGAAGCATGGATACAAAAGATCGAACGGGAGCTTCTGCCCGGCCTCGACTTTGAAAGCGAAAATCCCTATGACCCCGTCGTGGTACATAAACTTCCCGCCCCCTGGCAGTTAGTCGGTGCGGGCAATTACGCGGCTGTCGTCTCGCATCCGGACATGCCCGGGCTGGTCGTTAAAGTATACGCCCCCGGAAGAGACGGCTGGGAAGACGAGGTCGAAGTCTACCGCAAGCTGGGCGAGCACCCCGCTTACTCCCGCTGCCATTATGCGAAAAAGCCCTATCTCATCCTGAAACGGATGAACGGGAGGACGCTGTACGATTGCATCCGTTCGGGGATACGGATACCGGAGCGGGTCATTCTCGATATCGAAGAAGCGTGTGAATATGCGCGCAGGCTGGGTCTGGTACCGCAGGATCTGCATGCCAAGAATGTCATGATGGAAGACGGACGGGGAAAAGTGCTGGATGTTTCCGATTTTCTGGACGACACGCCGGATACGATGTGGGAGGATATGAAGAAAGCCTACTACCGCCTGTATCTGCCGCTTCTGTCCAAGCACCCCATCCCGATGCCGGACACGCTTCTGAACGGCGTACGCAAAAGCTACCGCTGGCTCCGGCGCAATTCCTCTTAGGAGGAAGCGGGATACAGCCGGACGCCCGGCATACGAAAAAGCCGCACCCTTAACAAACGGGTGCGGCTTTTTTGGCTCCGTGGCGGAGGCCAGGGTCCGCGTCAGCGGCCGGCAGCGAAGGCTGCGTGGGCTTTTTCCATGGAAGAATAGGAGCTTACATGACGTCCCGGCGGCGGAACACCGTCCAGGTGAGTACGTTAAAGACGATAAAGTAAGCGGCCAGCACGAGGATCGAGAAGGTCATCGTCATGCCCGGAACAAGAGGCTGGCCGTGCAGGTAGCGGGTCAAATCCATGTTGGAGAACAACAGGTATTTGCTCCAGTCGTACCGGCTCAGAATCATGCTGACCGTGTTGCCCAGGAACATGATGCAGAGCGAGATCCCGATCGCAAGCGAGTTGCTGCGGAACAAGGTGGAGATCATGAAGGCGAGCGTGACGATCATGATCAGCTCCACGCATTTGAACCCGTAGGTGCTCAGCATGTCGGTGATGATGTTTTTCTCGACGATGGCTCCCATGCTGTTCAGCTCCAGAACGGTCGGGCTTGTTCCCGCGCCTCCGTAAAGCACCAGGTTAATGACAAGGGCCGAAGCGAATAACACGAGCAGCATGAAGATGGAGAACTGGAAGCCTGCCGCGTATTTGGCGAACACGATCTTCGATCTCGATACGGGCCGGATCAGCAGCAGCTTGATCGTTCCGCTCGAGAATTCGCCGGACATGGCGTCGGCGGAGACGACCACGGTGAAGACGGTAATGACCGCGATCAGGCTGGACATGGAGCCGACGGCTTGCCATACGGCAGCCTGATTCGGTGATATATCCCGGTTCAGATGTTCCTGGGCCAGCTTGATCTGCTGATCCAGATCGGCCGCGTTGTCCGGGAAGTCCGCTTTGGTCTTCTCCAATTGCTCGATGCGCTGAGTCTGTGCCTGACGCCAGTCCGCGCTGTTCATGCCTCTGGAGTCGTAGTGGATCAGGAACGAAATCAGCCCCACCAGTCCGACAAGCAGAATGACCATAATCCAAGTTGTCAGCCGGCGGTAAATTTTCATATTTTCATTACGAATGAGGTTAAGCAATTTGATCACTTCCCGTTATCTGCAAGAATTTGTCTTCGAGCGATTGCGTGAGCGGCTTCATCGCGTACAGGCGAAGACCCGCCTGGATGAGCAGAGCGCCGATGTCGGCGGCTCTTTCGCGTCCGATCGTGAGCTCGATGCCGTTCGGATGCGGAGTCACGTGCAGGTGCGGATCAATTTCCTGCACCACAGCCTGCGCCGTCGCCGGATCGTTAACTTCGAAGAAGTAGGACGTCTCCTTCGGCGCAGCCCCTTCTCCGCGCAGATCCTGCACGTCGACGAGCTTGCCCTGCTGGATGATGGCGACACGGTCGCACATCAGCTCCATCTCCGACAGCAGGTGACTGGAGACGACGATGGCGATGCCTTCTTCGCGGGCCAGCCGGCGAAGGTAGTCGCGCAGCTCCCGGATGCCTGCCGGGTCGAGACCGTTCGTCGGCTCGTCGAGAATGAGCAGGGACGGCCGGTGCAGCAGGGCCTGAGCGACGCCGAGCCGCTGGCGCATGCCGAGCGAGTAGGTTTTGACCTTCTCTTTGATGCGGTTTTTCAGCCCGACCAGCTCGACGACTTCGTCGATTCTCGACTGCGGGATGCCGCCCGGAAACATGCGGGCGTAATGCACGAGGTTGTTCTGCCCCGAGAGGAATTTGTACATCTCGGGATTCTCCACAATGGCGCCCACGTGCTTGATGGCGTCTTCGAAGCGGTTCTGGATCGACTGTCCGTGGATCACGATGTCGCCTTTGTTCATTTTCATCAGACCGACGATCATGCGGATCAGCGTCGTTTTACCGGCCCCGTTCGGTCCCAGAAATCCGAAGACTTCGCCGGGATACACTTCGAAAGACAGGTCCTGGATAATCTTTTTCCCGCGTATCGTCTTGTTGACGCCGCGTATTTCCAATACGGGTTGATTGTTCATTTTTTTTCTCTACCTCCAAAAAATCCGTAATCCGTTATCACTCGTGCAGTGCTCTCGGTTTCTCATTATATAGACCGTTCGTGTCCGGTCACACCGACTCAGGTCTAGGTTTGCTGCCCGACCTTGGTACAAAAAAGTCCCCGACCCCGCTCGACCAAATGGAGAATTTATTTGCTATAATAGGCATACCCATCAAATTGTAACCGTATACAAATTAAAGCAGGCGGGGCGATGGCATCGCTAAAACCGGGTTTTTCGGAGGAGGAGCAACATGAAGAAATGGGCCCCGTCCAAGTGGACCGTCGGCCTCGCCGTACTGTTTGCGCTGTTCGTGCTGCTGCTCGGCAGGTTTGCTTATACAAACGCCCAGATCAACGGGATTGTCCGGGACATACAGGACCGCGGCCATACGCCGGTTCCAGGCGGGAAGACGAAACATGTGGTCATGATCTCCCAGGAGCTGGACAACCCTTTCTGGCGGACGATTGAGAAAGGCGCAAGGGACGCCGCGGAGCATTACAACATCAAGCTGGAGTACAGCGGTCCTTACCGCAACGATATTGAAGAGCAGACGGAACTTTTCGGCAAGGCGATCGCCGGTAAGCCGGACGGGATTCTCATCCAGGGAATCCGCAGCGAAGCTTACAACAAGCTGATCGACAAGGCCGTCGAACAAGGAATCGCCGTTCTGACCGTCGATACGGACAGCCCGGACAGCCGCAGGCTGAGCTATGTCGGCACCGACAATGTGGAATCCGGACGGCAGTTGGGCGAGCTTGTGGCAAAAGCTTATGAAGGCCGAAGCGCGTCCATCGGCATGGTGATCGGCAGCTATGAGGCCGGCAACCAGCAGCAGCGGCTGGAAGGTTTTCGGTCGGTTGTGGACGCCGAGCCAAATCTCAAAATCGTGGAGGTCGGCGTCTCCAACATCTCCCGCATCCAGGCGACCCAGACCGCGGAGCACATGCTGCGCAGCAGGGAAGGCATCGATGTGATGGTCGGCACGAGCGCGCTGGATGCGCTCGGTATTTTGCAGGCGTCCAAAAGCTTGAATAAACAGGAGCAGGTCCGTATTTTCGGATTCGATGACCTGACGGAGACGCGCGAAGCGCTGGCCCGCAAGGAAATTGAAGCGTCGGTGATCCAGAAGCCGTATACGATGGGCTTCCAGTCGGTCGAAATGCTGAACCGCTATTTTCAGGGGGAAACGCTGCCCGATGCTGCTTTTACCCGAATAGATATCTTGAATCCGCAAAATGCGGGAGTGGCGGTGGCGCCGTGAGTATCCGCATGAAGCTGTTCCTGTTTATTCCGGCCCTTGTCATTTTGATGAATTCGGTTACGTTTTTTATTTATCAGAGCGGACGGACGGTTCAGGAGAGTTACCATTTGACGATGGACCGGATTTTGCTGTACAAGGAAATCGCCCATAAAACGGAAGAAAGCTTGCGGTCCCTCAGCAGTTATCTGATCGACCTTAACGGAGAAGGCCGCGGAGCTTTCGTCGCGCTCCAGAACGAGCTGCGCAGCCTCCAGGGCAAGCTGGAGGCGGACGCCAGAAGCGAGGAGGACAGCTTCGCGCGGAGAAATTACGCGAACATGCTCGGCACCTATCTGACGGCGGCGGATTCCGTTCTTACGGCGGTTGAGAGCAAGGATATGCAGCGGTATCTCCAGAGGTACGAGGAAGCGGACAAAACCGCGGGCTATATCAAAGCGGAACACCAGAACCTGGTGGATCTGGAGCTGAGCTTCTACCAGCCGCTTTATAAGCAGATGCTGCTTAAAACGGGCGAAATGAACATGCTCGGCCAGACGCTTGTTGCGGTGAACATGCTGCTCAGTCTGGTTTTCGCCATCTGGCTGTCCCAGAGCATTACAAAGCCGATCGGGCGTCTGGTGCACGCCGCCAGGCAGATGTCCAAAGGCAATCTGGACGCGGCCCCGCCGCCCGTGCAGAACGAAGACGAGATCGGCATCCTGACGCTCGCTTTCGGGCATATGCAGGTCAATTTGAAGGAACTCATCGCGAAGAATCAGGCCAATATGGAGAAGGACAGACTTGTCAAAGAGCTGGAGATAAAAGCGCTGCAAAGCCAGATCAATCCCCACTTCCTGTTCAATACGCTGAACGTGTTGTCCAAGCTGGCCCTTCTGGAAGGAGCCGAGAAAACAAGCGACCTGACAGTGTCGGTGTCCAATCTGCTCCGCTATAATCTCCGCAAGCTGGATCAGCCGGTCAGCCTTCGCGAGGAAGTCGATCACGCGCGGGAGTATTTCGCGATCCAGCAGTCCCGTTTCCGGGACCGGATCTCGTTCGAGACGGACATCGACGAGCGGGCCCTGGAACAGCAGATTCCGTGCCTGACGCTTCAGCCGCTGCTGGAAAATGCCTTCATGCACGGGATCGAAAGCATGGAGGAGGGAGCTTTCATCCGGCTCGGCATCAAGAAGGCCGGAGAGAACATCCGCGTCACCGTGGCGGACAACGGAGCGGGGATGGATGAGCAAACCCGGCTTCATTTGCTTCGTTACGGATCGGAGTCCGCTGACGGGGCGGGGTTTGCTGCGCGTGAAGGGAACTTCTCACCCGGAGGAGGGGAGGGTTCGCCGCTGGCGGAGGCAGCCGCCGGGTATGAACGCAGCCGCACGGGCAGGAAACCGTCCACGGGCCTCGGGACGCAAAATGTATTCCGGCGTTTGCAGCTTTTTTACGGAACGGACGGATTAATTGAAATTGAGAGTGTTCCCGGAAAAGGCACGACCGTGGTGCTTACCCTTCCGGAAGTGACCGGACAGCGTGCCGGGACAAGGGGGAATGCCTGTGTACCGCTTGCTGATCGCGGATGACGAAGCGCTGGAAAGAGAAGGGCTGGAGTGGATGATATCGCGCTCCATGCCCGGCGTATTCGAGGTGATACATGCCGCAAACGGGCGGACGGCCATTCAGCGAGCCGAGCAGCACCGGCCGGATATCGTGCTGATGGATATTAAAATGCCGGGAATCGAAGGGCTGGAAGCGCTGCGCCGCATAAAAGACATACATCCCCGGATGAAGCTTGTGCTCGTCACGGCTTATGATTATTTCTCGTATGCCAAGCAGGCCTTGGAGATCGGAGTCCGGGATTATATGTTGAAACCCGCGAAGCGGGAGCAGATGATTGGACTCCTGACTTCACTTGTGCAAGAATTAAAAGAAGAGCATGTCCGCCGGGAAGAAGAACTGAAGACAACGGAAAAACTGGCCCGTCTGGAACCTTTGGCGGAGAGCGAACTGGCTATGCATCTGATGCGTGAGCGGACTTCGGAAACCGGAGAGAGCGATCTGCTGGAGCTGCTGGCCCTGCCCCCCGATCCTTCGGGTTACGCGCTGGTTCTTTCATTCGAGGAAGAGGAGCCGCATCGCGTAAGCGGCGGACCGGGACTCTGGGGAGGCGGCGGAGAGAACGGGGACACCGCTTCCCGGAAGCATATGTACGACGCGGTCAAAAGCTGGTGCCGCTCACGTTACACGTGCGTGGTCAGCCCGCTTATGGGCCGTCACCTGGCTGTTTTTGTGATCCGGCCCGGTGAGACGGAAGAGAGCGGCGGCGCCGGCCGGTCTTCGCATAGCGAGCCGAAGAGTGCTTCGGCAGAAGAAGGCGCGCGGGCCTGCGGTGAAGCCGCAGCTGCAACCGCAGCCTGCGGGGCTGCCGGGTCCGCGGCGAAGGCGTGTCACGGCCAGCCCGTCCCGCCTGCCGCGTCGGCGGAGGCCGCCGAGCCTGCCGCAGCCGCAAGCAAGCTGCACGGCTACGTGAGCGGCCGGCTTGGCCGGCGGGCGACCGTCGGCGCCGGCAGAGCGCATCACGGCCTGACCGGGCTGCGCCGGTCCTACGCCGAAGCCTGCGCCGCTGCTATAAACGCGGACGAATCTGCGTTTGTCCGCGTTTATGACGGCGAGCCTGCAGGAGACGGCCCGCCTATTCCGGCCGGAAACGCGGCGGCGGGTCACGGCGTTCCGAGCGAGCTGGAGCTTGCCGCGCAGAGGCTGCTGAGCGAGCGAGAAGAGCGCACGACCTCCGTGCTGAAGGAGGCCAAGGATTGGATCGACGCACACTTCGTCGAAGAGATTACGCTGGAGCAGGCGGCGGAGCGGGTGCATTTGAGCCTCCATTATTTCAGCAAAATGTTCAAGCGGCATATGGGGGAGTCGTTCATCGATTATGTCACCCGCCTGCGCATCGATAGGGCCAAAGAGCTCATGAAGAACGACGAACTGAGTCTGAAGGAAGTCTGCTTCGAGGTCGGCTACAAGGACCCCAACTACTTCAGCCGGGTATTCCGCAAAGTAACCGGGATATCCCCGACCGGATACCGGGGGCGTTAGCTCCATGGCGTTTTCTGCGGCTGACGACCGTCATGCGATGCCTCGCCGAGCCGGGAGCCCGCGGCGTGCGAAGGAATACATCGGCGGTCCGGCAGCAAACCGAGCAAGCTGCGCAACCTGCACAACCTGCACAACCTGCACAACTTGCGTGCTAAAGCAGGATTTTTTGACAAGTATACACTCATAGAATGGAAGAGGACTTATGTATTCTTATATAGAAGAAACTTACACAGGTACGGATTTCAGCGGGCGCGATTTGGGAGAGGGAGAGCTGCGGAACTGCACGTTCGAAAGATGCCGCTTTATCGGCACCCGTCTGGAAGAAGCCTGGACCGAAAGCTGTCAATTTATCGACTGTGACTTCTCTGGAGCGCAGTTCAACGCCTCCTCGCATAAGAGGAGCGCTTTTACCAACTGCCGGTTCCGGGGAGCCAAATTTTTTGTTGCCAAATTTGAGGAGTGTAAGATGATCGGCTCCGATTTTAACGAGGCTTCTCTGGACGGAATTACGATTGCCGGGGGAGATTGGTCTTACACGAATTTGCGTTTTGCGAATTTATCGAAGCAGGCCATGAGGGGAATCCGGCTGGTCGAAGCCGATTTATATTCCTGCAACCTGGAAAAGGCCGATTTGAGGGACGCCGATCTTACAAGGGCGAGAATGGGAAAATCCCGGATGCAGGGGGCGGACCTGCGCGGAGCTCTAATGGACGGGGTCGATTTTATGTCGCTCGATATAAAAGGGGCCCGCATGGACGCCCATCAGGGAGCGGCTTTCCTGCGCGCATATGGAGCCAAAGTGGACGACTAGACCGGGAAAAATGAAGGAAGCGGGCCGATCCGCGCCTTTCGGTTCCTTCCTCGATATGCGGCGGAAAGTCAGGCCGTGAAGGACGGCAGCTGCGGCGTGTGCCGCTCGGTACGCATGCTTCCATGAGAGAAAGAATCATTCGCCGCGGCGTCACGTTTGCCAAATATAGACCTAGACGCTTGTTCACAGACCGGGAAGGCGGAAGCCGATCGGCGAAATCCATTCCGTTTGATAGCGGGATGGATTTTTTTGTGGAGATGAGGACATGGCAGCGCAAAATAATGCTGTTTTTTGAAAACAGACAGAGAGTGCTATCACAAACCGCAAATCATTCCAGAACCCGCACAAACTTGTGCAGATGATTCCCCCGCCGGTGGCCGTCAGCCCATGCTACGATATCTATGTAAGCGGATACAACGATGATGCGGCTCATAAATATAAGGAAAAAGGGGATCGATCCTATGAAACGCAAGATGGTCACCGTACTCTCCGTCATGACGATAGGTACGACACTGCTCGCAGGCTGCGGGTCCGGAGAAAGCGGGGGGAACGGAGCGCAGACAACGCCCGGAGCGTCTTCACCGGCCCCGTCGGCAGCGGCAGCCGGCGCCAAGAAAGTGGAAATTTTCAGCTGGTGGACAGGTGCCGGCGAAGAAGCGGGCCTTAAAGGGCTCATTGATCTTTTTAAAACGAAGAACAAGGACATTGAGCTGGTCAACGCGGCCGTAGCGGGCGGCGCAGGCACGAATGCCAAAGCGGTGCTTGCCAGCCGGATGCAGGGCGGCGATCCTCCCGGTACGTTCCAGGTGCACGGAGGCGCCGAGCTGAATACGGGCTGGGTGGCGGCCGGTAAGATGGAAGCGCTGAACAATCTGTACGACAAGGAAGGCTGGAAGGATAAATTCCCGAAAGATCTGATCGATCTTGTGAGCAAGGACGGCAGCATTTATTCGGTTCCGGTGAACATCCATCGCGGCAACGTCCTCTTTTACAATAAAAAAATATTCGACGAAAACGGCCTGAAGGCGCCGAAGACGTTCGATGAGTTTTTCCAGGCGGCCGACGCGCTGAAAGCGAAAGGCATCACTCCGTTGGCGTTGGGCGATAAAGAGCCTTGGACAGCCACGATGATTTTCGAAAACGTGCTGCTCGGCACGCTCGGTCCGGACGACTACAAGAAGCTGTGGACGGGTGAGATTTCCTTCGAGGACGCCAAAGTGAAGCAGTCGCTGGAAACGTTCAAGAAGATGCTTACTTACACGAACAAAGACCACGCCGCCCGCAACTGGCAGGATGCGGCCCAGCTCGTGGCGAAGGGCGAAGCCGCCATGAATATCATGGGCGACTGGGCGAAGGGCTACTTCACCACCGATCTGAAGCTGAAGGCCAATGAAGATTTCGGCTGGGCGGCGACGCCGAACACCGAGAACAGCTTCATGGTCATTACGGATACCTTCGGTTTGCCGAAGGGCGTGAAAGATCCGGAAGCCGTGAAGGAATTCCTGAAGGTGCTGGGCTCCGTCGAAGGACAGGACGTCTTCAATCCGCTGAAGGGCTCGATCCCGGCGCGCACCGATGCCGATACGGGCAAGTATGACGCCTACGGCAAGCAGACGATCGAAGAGTTCAAGAAGAGCAAGCTCACGCCGAGCATGGCGCACGGCTCAGCGGCTCCGGAAGGCTTCGTGACTCAAGCCAACCAGGCGATGACCATCTTCGTCACGAAAGGCGATGTGGAACAAACGGCCAAGATGCTGCAGCAGGCCGCAGCCGCGAGCGGCATGAAAAAATAACGAAAACGGTCAGGTGGGCGACCATCTGACCTTCTTTTTCCGGAAGGAGGCTGGAGGCTGTGCAAACGGAATCGGCGGTGCGTGTGCCCGCAGAGACAGAGCGGGGTGTGAAGCCCCGGCGCAAGCGGAAAGGCGGCAGGTGGGTGCCGTTTCTTATGGTGCTGCCGTCTTTTGCCGCTATCCTGGTGTTCGTCTACGGCTTTATCGCCTGGACGGGATACGTATCTTTGTCCAATTGGAATACACTGGTGAAGGATTTATCCTTCGCGGGTTTAAGCAACTTCAAATTTCTGTTCGGCGATTTCCGTTTTCAGTCGGATCTCCGCAACACGCTGATGTTTACCGTCCTGTTTATCGCGGCCACGATGGCGATCGGGATTTTCCTGGCGATGATGGTGGACGCGAAAATTAAAGCGGAGGCACTGTTCCGCAACATATTTATTTTCCCGATGGCGCTCTCGTTTGTGGTAACCGGAGTCGTTTGGCAGTGGATTCTCAATCCGTCGACGGGGGTGAACCTCATCCTGAAGTCTTTCGGAGTGACGGACCCACCGAAGTGGTACACAAGCACGGAAATCGTGCCGAGCATCGCCTGGGGACTGATCGACTTCGGCCTGCCGCTGGCCCTGATTGCCGTTGTCATTGCCGCGGTATGGCAGATGTCCGGCTTTACGATGGCGATGTATCTCGCCGGGCTGCGCGCGATTCCGGACGAGCTGCGGGAAGCGGCGCGGATGGACGGGGCTGCGGAGCGGCAGGTGTTCACGAGAATCATTTTGCCGCAGCTGCGGCCCGTTACGGTGAGCGTCGTGATCATTCTCGGGCACATTTCACTCAAAATCTTCGATCTCATCTTCGCGATGACCGGCCCTGGGGCGATGTTCCTGACTGACGTGCCGGGTGTCTACATGTTTGAGACGACCTTCCGCGGCAATCATTACGCGCAGGGGGCTGCCATCGCCATTATCATGCTCCTGTTCGTATCGCTGCTGATCGTTCCGTATCTCTTCTCGAGTCTGAAAAAGGAGGAAGGCTGATGCGTCTCGCGCAGATCAACCGTTCGCTGCTCTATATGCTGCTCGCCGTCATGGCCTGCCTTTACCTGGTGCCGATCTACGTGCTCGGGGTGACCAGCTTCAAAGGCTTGAACGAGATTACGCTCGATCAGATGTGGAGGCTGCCGTCTCATCCGGATTTCTCGGGTTATAAGACCGCTTTCGACAAGCTTGCGCCGAATTTCCTGAACAGCCTGTATCTTGCCGTACCGGCGACACTGCTGTCCGCTCTGCTCGGATCGCTTAACGGCTACGTGCTGTCCAAGTGGCAGTTCCGCGGATCGAACACCCTGTTTGCCCTGATGCTGTTCGGCATGTTTATCCCGTACCAGAGCATTCTCATTCCGCTCATTCAGTTCCTGCAGACGATTCACCTGTACAATTCGATTCCCGGCCTTATCCTTGTCCATGTCGTGTACGGTCTGCCTATCTGCACCCTGATCTTCCGCAATTTCTACGCGGGCGTGCCGGGTGAAATCATGGAAGCGGCGAAGATCGACGGCACCGGCTTCTTCGGGGTATACCGCTATATTATTATGCCGCTGTCCATTACCGGCTTCGTAGTCGTCGGCATCTGGCAGTTCACGAACATCTGGAACGAGTTCCTGTTCGCGGTGACACTGACTTCCCAGAAGCAGCAGCCCGTCATGGTCGCTCTGCAAAATTTGTCGGGAAGCCAGATCGTGCAGTGGAACGTGCAGATGGCCGGAGCCATTTTGGCGGCCCTTCCGACTTTGCTCGTCTATATTTTCCTCGGCAAATATTTTGTCCGCGGCCTGCTTGCCGGCTCTATTAAAGGCTAAGCGCGAGACCGCTTGGCGGAAGCAAAAGTCTGCGTCCTTTCCGGAGAAGGATGCGGGCTTTTTGTGTATCGGCGAGGAAGGGGGAAAAGACCGGACGCCGGGCAGGCGAACAAGCAGAGAGGAAGCGGGAAGCAGGGGACAGGTTTCCCTTGAACCTTAAGTCCCAAATTTCAGGAAATATCCGAACCTCAGGCAGTTGTTTTCCAAAAGGTTTGATGATACAATTTGTATCGTATGACGAGAGTGAGGGAGGACCTTTCTTGAAGAAAAAAACCAAATGGAAAATCGCTGCGCTCAGTGTTCTCGTAATCGGGGTTTCGGCCAGCGGCTGGGCTTACTGGAGCCTGGACCCGTCCAGGCATTTCGAGAATCAGGATATCCCCGTACTGGCACAGCCGCAAACTGCCGAAGGGGCAACACCCGAACCGGTTCAGGAACCGCCCAAACCGGACATGAAGTCGTTTAACATCCTGATTCTCGGTGTCGATTCACGAAGCGGGGAGCCTTCCCGCAGCGACGTCATGATGGCGGTTCATGTCGTACCGACCGAGCGCAAGGTCAATATCTTGTCCCTGCCCCGGGATACGCGCGTGCCCGTTAAGGGAGTCGGTTTGACGAAGCTGAATCATGCGCACATCGTGGGAGAGTCGAAGGGAGGCAACCAGCAGGGAACGCTTACGGCCACGCAGACGGTCAGCGATTTTCTCGGCGTGCCGATCAACTATTATGCCAAAACGAATTTCGAAGGATTCAAGCGTATTGTCGACAAAGTCGGAGGCGTAGACCTTACGCTGGAGAAAGACCTGCATCTGAAATGGCAGAAAACGACGATTCCGAAAGGGCAGCAGCATTTCGACGGAGACACGGCCCTGAAAGTCGTACGGGAACGCTACGGAGCGGAAGGAGGAGAATTCGGGCGGCAGGAAGAGCAGTCCAAAGTTCTTCGTTCCATTGCCATCGAACTGTTAAAGCCGGATAAAATCCCGCAGCTGGCGACGCTCCTGCCTTCCTTGCGCAAGGACATTCTCGATACGAATTTCTCGGATTCCGATCTGATCAGCCTCGCCTGGCTTTTCAAAGGGGTCGGCCAGGACAACTTCCGTTACACTCAGCTTCCGGGGCACAGCGGACGTGATGAAGACCCGCTTGTCGGCTCTAATTTGTACTACTGGATTCCCGATTCCGAGGCCGTCAAAAAAATAAAAGAAGATTTATTTTAGATATTATGATACAATTCGTACCAAAATATAGTCTTTAGACCTAGATACAAAGATTCATTCCCACAGGCGGACATGAGGATTAAGTAATGATAAAAGATCGCCAAAGGGACTAGGCATACGAAATGTGGTGTGCTATAATGCCCTTGATACAAAATGTATCATACCATGGGTTAACTAATTTAATGGAGGGATTTCTTACATGCAAGTGGCCCAACCTATTCGTGACCCCGAAAAAATTACAGAACTTCAGGACGTCCTGAAGAATCATTCCATGCGGGACTGGCTTCTTTTTACGATCGGCATTAATTCGGGTCTGCATCTCAACGATATCTTGAGACTCCGAGTAAAAGACGTGAAAGACCGCAATGAAATCAGCATCACCGAGGAGAAAACCGGCAAGAGCAAATCGTTCTGGATCGATGACGCCTTGAAGTCCTACATCGGCGAGTATGTGCAGTATATGGACGACGAGGACTATATGTTTCCTTCGCAAAAAACGGGCAAACCAATCAAGCGCATCCGCGTCTACCGGATATTAAACGAAGCCGCCAAACGGGTGGGATTGCAGGACATCGGCACGCATACGCTGCGGAAGACATTCGGGTACCATTACTATCAGCGTACGAAGAATATTTCCGTCCTTCGCGACTTGTTTAACCATTCGGCTCCTTCCGTAACCTTTAAATACATCGGCATCGATAAAAGAAACAGCGGTTGAGCGTTTACTTTTCATTACTCCGGAGGCTCTGAAAAGAGTCGGAAAGACCTGCGACAGCAGATAATCCGGTAATGTATGCGGTTACATAAAAGATCCCGGCTAAACAAAGAATCGACACCCGGGATGGAGGAGTCGAAAGGTTTGAAAAGGATACAAAATGTGCTTGACACAGATACAAGATGTATCATAAATTAAATTCATGAGCAAAACGCTTCGGTATGATTACCATTTCGGAACCGGTGAGGGTGCCATAAAAATGACGGATGAAATTGTTATCGATCTGCATAAACTAGTGGACCAGCTGAACTTGAACCCGGCTATACTAAGCTCGTTTCAGACGAGAGGTCCGGGAGACGGAACCGATCCGCCTACTCCGACATCGAACGTTCCGCCCTCACGAAAGCGATAAAACGCTTGGCTTCTTCGGCAGTCAACTTGCGGCCGTCAATGGACAGCGCGAATTTTTCCAGAATCTTATCGTCGGAAAGCTCCAGGCTGTTCACGAAGTCTCTTACATCTTCGTCGAGCACCGCATGCGGGTTGGTCGTTCTTCCGAGCAGATAGTCGGCGGACACTTTGAAAAAGGTCGCGATTTTGTTCATCGTTTCGAAATCCGGCTCGCGCCGGCTCGTCTCGTAATGCGATAATGCTGCGCGTGATATGCCGAGTTTGTTGGCCAGCTCTTCTTGAGTCAAAGCATGCTTTTCTCGCAGTTGAGCAATGCGATCCCCATGTTTATTCATCTTAGAATTCCTCTCATTCCACTAGAAAGTAATAACCAGTATAACCACGTCGGCCAATCGTTTAAACCGGTATCACCTAACAACCGCTCGCTTGAATTGGGCTCAATCGGTTACCCGTCAGAGATTACATTGAAAGGTCGATATACTGAAATTATAAATTTTTTGATACAAAATGCAACTATTTGTCGATAAAATGTTTCTCCACAGGCCGTAATAAACCCTTTTTTTACCCCGTTTTTACCTTAATTTAAAGAACTTTATACATTATATTCGGTGGTTACCCACTTATGTAATGTTTGGGATTGTATCATAATTTGAGATGGAAAGCATACGCTAACTATCATCCTATCGTCCCAAGCCCGGGTTACTTCTGCCCACTCATGAAAAAATGAAGGCAGACTTTCATGAAAATTTCATGAAAATCACGCAAAACTTAACCGGTCCAGACCGGAATCCGGATGAAGGAGGCGGCCATATGTACACGGATCTGCACTGCCACATCCTTCCGGGGCTGGACGACGGCGCTCCGGATCTGGAGGCCGCGCTGACGATGGCGGAGCACGCCGCGGCGTCGGGCATCAGCCGTGTCGTGGCAACGCCTCATCACGGCGGCGCCTACGACAACGAAGCCCCGGCCGTGCGGGAGGCCGTGGAGCTCCTGCAGCAGGCGCTGGACCGCCGGGGCATCGCCCTGACCGTCCTGCCCGGACACGAGATCCGCGTCTACGACCGGCTTCTCGATGATCTGCTGGACGGCAGGCTCTGCACCCTCGGCGGTTCCCGCTATCTGCTTCTGGAGCTCCCCGGCGGCCGCGTGCCGGGCGGCTTCGCCGAGCTGCTCCACGAGCTGGGAGTGCGCGGAATCGTCCCGATTCTCGCGCACCCCGAGCGGAGCGGCGAGATTCAGCGCCGGCCGGAGCTGCTGCGCGAGTGGATGGACGGCGGCCTGCTGCTCCAGGTGACGGCGGGAGCCCTCACCGGGGAGTACGGCCGCCGGATGCAGGCATTCGCGCTGAGCCTGTGCCGCGCTAATGCGGTCCATTTCCTGGCCTCCGACGCACACGACGTCGTCGTCAGGAAATGGCACCTCGCGGACGCGTACGCGCTCGCAGCCCGGAAGGTGGGGCCGGAACAGGTCGCGGCCTACCGGGCTAACGCGGAATATGTCGCGCGTGACGAAGTCATTGTGCCGGCTGTTCCGGCTCATAAAATGTCGCTATCGCGGGCCCTGTGGCCCTGGCCTTTCAATATTCGAGTTAAAGGGTAGGAATTGGTCATTTTTCGCTTGACAAGATACATATCGTATCATAAAGTTAATGTTGTAGATACGAATTGTATCGGTTTGGTGTGAAACGGATACTCGTTGTAGCAGAGTCCCTTTCATAAATAATTATCCGCAAGGAGTGAAGCTAGTGAAGAAGGCGTATATCGCACCTACTGTTTTAAAACATCAGCAGATCGTTTTCGAGACCAAGCCGTCCAAGCCGCATCCGTGCGATAACGGCGGTCACACAGGCAGTCCGACATGTAAATGACACAGCCGCTCATCCGATTTATGAACGACCTGTATGTGGTTCACGGTGCATTCTCCTTCACTGAGGAAGAATACGGGCAGATCGCCGAAGACTTGGACTTATTCTCCATCACGGCTCAGGTGTACCACATGCTGAAAGAGAAAGGGAGACTCGGTGAGCTCCCCCTCTTTCTCCAGGACCGTCTGAAGCGCAAGGCGGAAGCGACCCTGTTCCAGAACTTGCTTCTCAAGACAGAGACGGACCGGCTGCTCCGGTTGTTTGAGGAAGCGGAACTTTCCGTGATGCTCTTGAAAGGAGTTCATTTTGCGGAAACCTATTTTGGGCATATAGGCGCCCGAGGAACCACCGATATTGATCTTTTAGTAGAACCGGATCATTTAAACAAAGCGATCGAAATTGTAGAGAGTGCAGGGTATGGCATCCAGGAAACATATGGGTCGGATCATCATATCGTCTTACAAAAAACAAATGCTCAACGTATCCAGATAGATGTCGAAGTCCACTGGGCTTTGGCAAGAAATGAACTCTACAAAATCGATCATAAATCATTTTGGCTGAGGAGCTCGCCATTATCTGATTTTTCATATGTGAGGCAGCTGTCGCCGGAAGACGTTTTCTACATGATTTGCCTGCATGGAGCTCAGCATTACATGATTTCTCCCAGATATTCACTTGATATTCTTCATCTAACACAGATAAAACCACAAATTTTCGATTGGGATGTCATCTACCGGCGTATGGAGGCAGAACATACCCGGAACAGAATTATCTTAGCTTGTACGGAAACTAAATCTCTTTTTAAGAATTGCTGTATGGATGAGAGGTTTATACGTAAAGGTTCGGCGGGTTGGGAATACAGGGAAATGAGAGCAGCAGCCACGGAGAACAAAAGAATTCGTTATTATTTCAAAACCTTTTTTTTTAGATTGAAATCGATTGATCATTGGAGCTACATAGGGCTACTTCTAAAAAAGATGATTATTCCTAGCGCTTCTAAAAATGTTCATACAAAAGCATCAAGTAAGGCCGGTGTTTATCAAATTTACCGATACCGCTGGCGTATATTGAGGAGTACGATCAAAAGAATATTTCTCACATCAAAATAAGCGGGAGAACTTCTAATGGAAAAAAGGTATCATCGGCATGCAGACACAGAGATTTGGGAAACGGAAGGCGACTTCTTGGTTGTTCATACTCTTCATCAAAGTATAACAAAACTAAATGAAGTTGGCGGGTATATTTGGTCCCTGCTCGATGCTCCCAAGACCTTAGAGGAACTTGTAATGGAGTTAACTAAAGAATATGAACTTACAACGGATCAAGGACTAAATGATGTGAACGTATTTTTGCATGATTTATCCCAATACGGATTGATAACGACATGTACAGGAAACCTTGAGGTTGCTAAAAGCTAATAAATGTGTCTGTATTGATACAAAATGTAACATTTTGAATATGGAGGCAAAAAGATGGAATCGGGCTTAAACCAATATATCCAAATTCTCCGCAAACGAATTTGGCTGATCATTATTACCGTTTTCGTTGTAACCGTAATGTCCGGAATCATTAGTTATTTCTTTATCGACAAGCAATATGCGGCAAGTACGAAGCTGGTAGTTAATAAATCGAGCAGTTACCAAGGATATGACATTCTGGATTATAACGCGGTTAATACTAACATCATGCTTGTGAATACTTATAAGGAAATTATTAAGACGCCTGCCATTATGGAAAAGGTGGCTTCCCGATTCACTGGTGAAGGACTTACCTCCGATATGTTGGCGGGTATGACCAAAGTTACCTCCATAGCGGATACGCAGGTTATGACCATAACGGCAACCGCAGATAATTATGCAACAGCGGCTAAGTTGGCCAATGCCGTATCGGATGTATTCAAAGCTGAGATTTCCGGAATTATGAAAGTAGATAACGTAACGATACTAAACGAAGCCAAAACCACAGATAACGTCGGTCCCGTCACTCCCAATATTAAGCTTAACGTGGCGGCGGCTTTCATTGTATCTTTACTGATTTCCGTAGGTCTGGTTTTCTTAATCGAGCACCTGGACGACACGGTTAAAACGGAGAAAGATGTAGAGAAATTTCTGGGGGTTCCTACTCTTGCCGTAATCTCAAAAATTAAAACAGCGGATCTCAAAAATAATGCTCCTTCGGAGCCTCATAAAAAAATGGCAGGTGAAACGGCTTATGCTGGCGTCAACCAATAATAGCAAAGTATTGATCGCGGATGTTAATCCCAAATCTCAAATTTCAGAAGCTTACCGGGTATTGCGAACGAACATTCAATACTCCTCCATTGATAAAGAGATCACAACCATTTTGGTAACTTCGGCTCAGCCTGCGGAAGGAAAGTCTACCACAGTTTCAAATTTAGCCATAACTTATGCGCAGGAAGAGAAGAACGTGTTGTTAATTGATGCTGATTTGCGTAAACCTACCATGCATAAGTTATTCGGTATTTCGAATCGAAGCGGACTGACTAATTTACTCCTGGGTGAAGCCCCCGTTCGTGAGGTCGCCATTCCATCTCATCTGCCCAATTTGTATTTGATTCCTTCTGGGCCTTCTACCCCAAATCCGGCTGAAATGTTAGCTTCCAAACGTATGACGCAGTTTATAGAACAGGCAAAAGCGGAATACGATATCGTCTTAATTGATTCCCCTCCCATTTTGGCTGTAACGGACGCCCAAATATTGGCGACTAAATGTGAGGGTGTGATTCTTGTTCTGAATCATGGAAAAGTAAAAAGGGAAGTAGCTAAGAGAGCAGTTGATAGGTTGGAGCATGTAGGAGTTAAACCGCTAGGCGTTGTTATCAATAATAAAACGAATACTAAAACTAGTTCTTCTTACTATTCTTATTACGGCGAAAGTAAGTAAAAGATCTTCCGAAACAAGGTCATGCCTACCGCACCTTTATCACCGTAGGCACTCGGTCATGCCGTGGGCGCTAGTCGCCTTAGACATTCATTGTCAAAGGTGTGATGTGAGGGGGGGTTAAATGCCCTGCTTTCTTACTTATTTTGCATAAAAATACGAGCTATGTTGTTTCGAAATAGACAATAGACCTCGTATTTTTATGTTTATAGAAAAATAGATCTATTTGGGAGTTCGAGGAGGAACCGTCATGCATAAAGTCAGAAAAGCCATTATCCCGGCAGCAGGTTTAGGGACCCGTTTTTTACCCGCTACGAAAGCTATGCCGAAAGAAATGCTTCCTATTGTCGATAAGCCTACCATTCAATACATCGTAGAAGAGGCGGTTAAATCAGGTATTGAAGATATCTTAATTGTTACGGGCAAGAACAAACGTTCAATCGAAGACCATTTTGATAATGCGTTTGACTTAGAACAGAATTTAATGGAAAAGGGTAAATTTGATCTGCTAAAAGAAGTGCAGTTGTCAGCTAAAGTGGAAATTCATTACATCCGTCAAAAATTTCCCAAAGGTCTTGGCCACGCCGTATGGTGTGCGAGAAAATTCATCGGGAATGAGCCGTTTGCCGTACTGCTGGGTGACGACATTGTGGAAGGGAAGACTCCATGTCTTAAGCAATTAATAGGCCAGTTCGAACGAACAGGGCGCTCTATAATCGGAGTGCAGCCCGTACCTGCTGAAGAGATTCATCGCTATGGTGTTATAGGCTCCAAAGAGACGGAGGGACGCTTGTTAGAAGTGAACCAGCTAATAGAAAAACCGACAAAAGAACAAGCGCCTTCCAATTTCGCCATTATGGGACGGTATATCCTAACTCCAGAAATTTTTGATTTGCTGGAGAACCAAGAACAGGGGGCTAACGGAGAAGTTCAATTAACGGATGCCATTCAAGCGTTGAATGAGTTTCAGCAAGTATATGCCTATCACTTTGAAGGAATTCGGTACGATGTGGGCGAGAAACTGGGATACATTTTAACTACTTTGGATTTTGCTTTGCGAAACAATGAGTTGCGAACTCCGCTTCTAAACGCTTTGGAAGAAATTCTGCAAAGAGAGGCCAAACCGCAAAATGTCTAGCCTCATATGTAAAATCAGTTGCAGGGGAGTGGAAAATTTTGAGTTATCGTAAAAGATTTATTCCTTTGTTCAGTATGGATTTTCTAATAGCGCTTGGCAGTGTATACGTGGCGTATATGCTTCGTTTCGATGGTGACTTGCCGGTTATTTACATAAAACAAATGATTATCTATATGACCGTCACGGTCTTTTTTAGTGTAGTCAGTATGTCCTTCTTCAAGCTGTATAACCGTATTTGGCAATATGCAAGTGTGGGCGAAATGTTATCGATCTTCAGAGCGGTGGTCGTCAGCAGCTCTTTATCGTATATCGTTTCTTATTTTATATCCGGAATAGGTGTTCCCATTTCTATTTTTCTCGGTACTTTCCAATCGATGCTTTTCTTGATGGGAGGGGCGCGTTTTGCATGGCGCTTGTTCAGAGATAACTATTACAAACAGAAGCAGGGACAGCATAAGGCGTTAATTATCGGAGCGGGAGACTGCGGGACAATCATTGCCAGAGAGCTTAAACACAATTCCGCTTCCCAGATGTACCCGATTGCTTTTATTGACGATGATTTATTAAAGCATAAACACCAAATATACGGGCTGCCTGTGCTGGGAAACAGAGAAGCCATTATTGATGTAACGGAAGCCCATGATATCAGTGACATCGTAATTGCAATTCCATCTGCAACCAAAAAACAAATTACAGAAATTATTGAGATTTGCAAAAAGACCAAAGCTAAGCTGAAAATAATCCCTAAGTTGAGTGACTTAATTCATGGGAAAGTCAGTATTCAAGAGATTCGGGATGTGGATGTGGAGGATCTGCTGGGAAGAGACCCGGTTAAGGTTGATTTACATGGAATTGCGGATTATCTATCCGATAAGAGCGTGTTGGTAACAGGTGCGGGAGGTTCAATAGGTTCTGAATTATGCAGACAGATTGCCAGTTTCAATCCGTCTAAACTTTTATTGCTCGGCCATGGAGAAAACAGTATTTACGCGATCGAAATGGAATTAAGCCGGCTATTCCCTAAAATTAAACTGGGAACCATCATTGCGGATATTCAGGATCAAAAAAGGTTGGAAACCATATTTAAAGAATTTTTACCCCAGGTCGTTTTTCACGCCGCCGCTCATAAACACGTGCCACTAATGGAGAAGAACCCGACGGAAGCTATCAAGAATAACGTATTAGGCACCCGAAACGTGGCTGATTGTGCGGACAAATTCGGATCGGAGCGATTTGTCTTAATCTCTACAGATAAGGCTGTAAATCCGACCAGTGTGATGGGCACAACTAAGCGGATTGCAGAGATGTATATTCAGAGCCTGAATATGACGAGCAAAACTATATTTGCCGCTGTCCGTTTTGGGAATGTTCTTGGAAGCAGGGGAAGTGTCATTCCCCAGTTCAAGCAACAAATCGCACATGGCGGACCGGTAACGGTTACTCATCCCGAGATGATTCGTTATTTTATGACCATTCCCGAAGCGGTTCAGCTTGTGATTCAAGCGGGGGCGATCGCCCAAGGCGGAGAAGTTTTTATTCTCGACATGGGAGAACCCGTAAAAATTTTGAACTTGGCCAAAGATTTAATCAGATTGTCCGGGTTCGTTCCCAACGAAGATATTGCGATTCAATATACGGGCATGCGGCCGGGGGAAAAACTGTACGAGGAACTCTTGACTAGTGAAGAGGGGCTCACCTCGACGCTGCATAATCGGATATTTATCGGACGCCCGGCTAATTTAAACCGGGAGCATATTCAGTTCGAAGTCAAGAAACTGGAAAAGCTGCTTGGGGATTCAGTGGATGATATTCGTTCTGTTCTTCAACACATTGTGCCTACCTATAACCGTCCATCAAATCAGGAAGCAAAAGAGCTCACCCTGGTTTAATTTTGTTTAGAAATCAGGTGCAAACGATGTCTTTAAGACAGCAAGCATTAAACGGAGGCAAATGGACAGCTATATCGACTCTGTCCATCGTCTTGCTCCAAATGGCTCAAATTGCGGTTATATCCAGATTTCTGGACGCAAAAGCATTTGGCTTAATGGGTATGATCATGATCATTGTCGGGTTTGCTCAATCTTTTACCGACATGGGCATTTCAAGTGCCATCATTCAGAGAAAAGAAACAACGCGGAATGAGCTATCCAGTCTGTATTGGTTAAACATAGCTACCGGACTCGTTGCAGGATTTGTTGTCTGGATGACTAAAGAACCTATTGCATTTTTCTATAAGAGTCCTGAGCTGGCTGATTTGCTGGTTTGGTCCTCTTTTTTATTTCCCATTATCGCATCCGGTCAGCAGTTTCAGGTATTGCTGCAAAAAGAACTCAGGTTTAAGGTGATTTCACAACTATCCATTTTATCCATGCTTGCAGGAACTGTAATAAGTATCAGCGCCGCTTATTTCGGTATGGGTGTTTTTGCCTTGGTCTTAGGTCAATTAAGTACTTCAGCTGTGAATTCGATCCTTTTAATCACCTTGAGCTGGAAAAAGTGGAAACCTCAAATGCATTTCCGCAGATCCGATTTAAAAGGGTATCTTTCCTTTGGAATGTTTCAAATGGGTGATCGTACCGTCACGTATTTCAATAATAACTTGGACAAAATTATTATCGGCCGGTTTCTGGGAGCAGAAGCCTTAGGATATTATTCGATCGCATTTAACTTAATTATCATTCCGTTGATTCGGATAAATCCTATCGTAAACCGGGTTGCTTTCCCCATTTTTTCGAAGATTCAAGATAACCGGGAACAGATGAAGAAGGGGTATATGAAAGTCATAAATACGTTGAGTCTTGTAAACCTTCCCTTATATTTCGGGCTGATCGCAACTGCACCTTTATTCATTCCCATCATGTTCGGGGCGCAATGGGGACCGAGCATTCTTATCACACAAATTCTATGCGGCGTAGGGATACTAAGATCTATTGCTAACCCGGTAGGCTCCTTGGTTATGGCGACGGGAAAGGTAGGTCGCGGGTTTCTTTATAATTCTTTCAAAACCGTTTTGCAAATTCCTGTGATTATATTCGGGGCTTATGCGGGAGGAGTTATTGGAGTCGCTGTCGCTTTTCTAAGCTTAAAATCAGTCTATTTTATAACCAATTATCTCGTCATGCTCAAGACCATGTTAGGACCTTGCTTCATTGACCTGCTGCGCAGTTTAAGGGAACCGCTGTATGCAAGTGTCATCATGTGTATAGGTGTGTATTTATCCGGTTTGGTAACGACAGACTATTTATCCGCCGGAATTGCATTGGCCATACAAATATTAACTGGAATAGCCGTCTATGCAGTAACGATCCTTGTTTACAGTCCGGACCTGTTGCATAAAATCAAGGGCAAATTAGGCAATTCAAGAATTAAAGAAGGAGCCTGACCTGTGAAAATTTTTATCCTATCTGACTATCCTTCTCGAGAAAAACCGACTTATTATTCATTTATTAAAAGCAGAGTGGAAGCAATTAAAGGAGTTTGTGAACTATCGGTTATCAAGGTTGATATTAACGAAAAAAATAGAAATGTTCATGAGATTATTCAGGAAGACGGGTACAGAATGATTCTCCTGAAGATCAAAAAATCCAATCTTCCAAGAGTGCGTTTATTTCTTTATAACTCTCTTGTTAAGAAAGTATTTGAGCAGCTGATAAAAGAGGAACAACCCGATTTAATTCATGTTCATTTTTCAAGTTATTACAGTTGGATCGTCGCAGATACAGTTCGTAAACTTCATATTCCTTTCTGTATTACCGAGCACGCCACTTTCTTTGAACATCGAGTGAACACGTTTTATTTCGGCAGAAAAATTAAAATGGCCTTACAAGAAGCCGATATGGTATTTGCCGTAAGCCGTTCATTGCGGGACACTATGTTGAAGTATATATCTCGACCTATAGAGGTTAAGCACAATATAGTTAACACGGCAAAGTTCAGTTTGCGCGATGGTAAACAACACGAAGAGAAGCAGCCTAAGCAAGCTCTGAATATCCTTACGGTAGGCAGCTTTGAATTAAACGACAAAAAGGGATATGAAATTCTTATAAAAGCTCTGGCTAAGCTTAAAGAGAAGGGGATTCCCTTTCAATGTAAAATTATCGGTGAAGGGCCCAACAAGGACAACCTTCTGACGCTGAGGGATGAACATGGGATAACGGAAAATGTCGATTTTCCGGGTAGTGTAGCCAACGATAAACTCCAAGAGTTTTATTGGGAAGCCGACTTCTTTGTTTCCAGCAGCCGCACGGAAACTTTCGGTGTTGTTTTGATCGAGGCGATGAGCTGCGGTTTGCCCGTCGTGGCAACCCGGTCGGGCGGACCTGAAGATTTTGTTGATGATAGTGTGGGATTGCTGGTGGCGAATGAATCTGTGGACGCTCTTTGTGAAGGCATGCTGTTAATGGCCGCAAGATACCGAACTTACGATTCCAGTATAATCAGACAGACGATTGAGAACCGTTTTTCGGCAGACAGGTACAAGGAACAAATGCAGGGGATTTACGCAAGTCTGATCGACACAAATAAGAAACACCGGGATTATTCTTTAAGCCTGAAACATACCTATGAAAACAGGTGAAGATATGAGTATAAGCGGATGGCCCAGGATTATATATTGGCTCCTACTTACATTTGCATTTGTGTTCACATCCTTGGGGGCAAGTTACTTTCCCTTGCAGACTACAGGAGCAGCCATTGGATTTATAGGCGCGGTGTTTTTGCTAAGGATAAACAAGATAGATACGGCAATGATTTATTTAACCGTTTGTTTGGCATTATTTTCGCTCTACGGGACCTGGCTAATTACTCTTCTTGTTTATGGCTATTACATCGCTTTGCGCCTGATAACTTCAAAGAATCAACCTCAAATTCATACAGTGGCAAAAATAGGCCTAATTTTTTTCATCGGGTGGCTGCTTTATGCGGTTATTCAGATGGAATGGATCATTATGACGGAAAACACGATAAAATATGTCAAAAACTTAGTTTATGGTGTCGGGCTTGTCATTCTTTTCAGTTTACATGTCCAGACGTTCAAGAAACTGATTACGGTTTATAACGCCTGGTTATTCAGCCTCGTTCTGATGATTGGTATCGGCTGGTGGGAGGTCCTTACAGGAAACCATCTGCCCAAGTCGGGAGCACTTCAATATCAACTGGATGAAGTCGCTACGGCGGCTTTTTATAATCCGAATGATTTTGCGTTTTTCCTAATCGTCAGTTTACCTGTTTTATTTTTTAGTATCAGTGACAAAAACGTAGGGATGAAGGCTTTTAGTTGGCTGATTATGCTAAGCTCGGTTTATTTCATTTACTTGGCTCAAGCCAGGATGATCTATATTCTGCTGATTGGCATGATTTTTCTTTATATGGGGTATCTCATCTTCTACCGCAAAATAAAAATAGTATTGTCCATAATAGCCGGTGTCCTTGTATTCTGTTTAGCTTTTTTGAAGCAGTTAACAGACTTTTGGCAGCAAATCATCTCTTTAAAAGGCGACGACGGTTCAGTGGAAGTAAGAAGAGTATTGACTGCCGATGCATGGAATATAGCCCAAAATAATATCTTTGGTGTCGGTGCCGGGAATATCGAATATTATCTGGACCAGTTTGGCACGAATGTGGGAAGGATAGTGAATGTACATAATTGGTGGATAGAAATATTGGCGAATTACGGGATATTTGTTTTCAGCGGTTATGTTTTATTTATGGTTTTTTCTTTATTCCTGATCGGCAAAAGTCTTCTTCAAAAGACTTCTAATGCCCATTATATGTATCCTCTCTTCTTCTCTCTGCTGGTATTTACGGTTTCATGTATCGAATCCAGCTCCGTGGCGGGAATGGGGATTACATGGCTATTGCCGGCCATAACGATCTGTGTTCTAAATATAATGAAGTCGGATGGGAATACATCCGGTCAATCCAACAGAGGAGGGCATTATGTCGGCTAAAGTGCTAATGCCTGTATTTAATGAAATCGATTATGACGGGAGAGTCCAGAGGGCTGCCGAAGCCATAGGACAAAATTTTGATGTAACCGTCTGCTCCGTCGATTCCAATCATCCTTACCATAACGCTCTATTTAAAACGCGGTTGTGGAAACGTCCGGCCCGTCTAAAAAAATTACACTTTGTTTTGTTCAGTCTCTGGTTCATTATTTATTCGATAAAGAGTAAGCCGGCAGTCATTTACGCACATGATTATTTCATGGCATTTCCAGGTTGGATCGCTTCAAAACTGACAGGGAGTGTATACGTGTATGACGCTCATGAACTTATTATACCGGACCAAGGAGAAGAGCTGGGGAAGCGGCAGCGCTTCTTTTTTTATTTGGAAAAATGGGTCGTACATAGAGCGGATAAAATCATTGCGGCTAACGAAGAACGTGCACGACTAATGCAAGATTTCTACCAACTAACAACTTCACCGCTTGTTGTGCGGAATATTCCACCTGCCGCAAAGCATTTTATTAAGGAAGAGCAAGCGGCAGTCAGGGAAGATACCGAACCGGATTTTAAACTGGTCTATCAAGGGGATATGAGTCTGGAAAGAGGGTTGTTAAAATTTTTGCTTGCTTTTAAGTATCTGCCGTCTCCATACAAATTGTTTCTTATTGGCGGAGGTACAGATTTGCCCCGGATAAAGGAATTGGTAGTGACAGAAGGATTGCAAGAATCGGTTCATATTATAGGGAAAGTAACCAGGGATAAATTGCAGGCCATGCTGCCCTCCTTTGATTTAGGGATTATCAGTTATCCCTATAAAGGATTGAACAATATTTACTGTGCGCCGAACAAGCTATATGAATATACCCAGGCGGGGCTTGCCGTTATTGCGACAGACCAGCCTCCGCTTAAACATTATATTGAAACTTATAGACTGGGTGCTGTAGTTGCTGTGGATGAAGACCGGCCAAATGCCATACCAATAAAAATTGCCGAATCCATCAAGGAAATAGCAAAAAATCTCCCGCTATATCAAACTAATTTAGGAAGATTTGTTGAGGAACATAACTGGGATAACGAGAAGGAAAAATTGATTAGCGAGTTCGCCAAATTCAATCTTAGTCACAGAAATATAGAAAAAGAACAACGCACCGGATAACTTCTAAAAAGGATGGTAGGGATGAGAATCGCAATCAACACGCTTTCCGTGCTTCCTAATCGAAACGGCGGCGGAGAAGTGTTTATCAAAAACCTGGTCCGGCATTTGATTGCAAACGACAAGATCAATACGTACGTGCTTCTTGTTAATAAACGGAACCGCTCCATATTCGGTGAGATCGAGGAGCACGTCCAGTTTGCGGAAGCTCATGAGATCACGAGCAAACCCCACTTCCGCATTTTGTACGAGAGTGTCTATCTTCCGTTCAGACTGAAGGCGCTGGATATCGACGTGCTAGTGGGCCCGGCGGATACGCTGCCGCTTGTGAATTTCACCAAAACCGTGCTCGTTATTCAGAACATTAAATATTTCCAAAAAGAGCAGGAACAGCGCCCGGCGAATGTACTGGGCCGTATCAAGCAAATTTATTTCGGAAATCTTACCCCCCGTTCGATCATCGCGGCCGACCGAGTTATAGCGGTCTCCGAGGAAACGTCCCGGAATATCGTTTCGTTCTCGGATAAGCTGGAGGCGTGCGAGTCCAAAATCAGCATTATTTATGAAGGAGTCCACCATTCTTTCGGAACCGGCGGCTTCCCGGTAGCGGATGGCGATATTCTCTGTGTATCGAGCTTTGCCAAACACAAGAACATCGATAAACTGGTTCATCTATACATGCACCTGAAAGAAACCCGTCATATACGGAACAAGTTAAGAATCGTCGGCAACAAGGATCACGAAGAAGCGAGAAGGCTGGAGAACATAATCCGGGAACGAAACATGGCGGAGCACATTATTTTCGAAGGGTTTGTGCCGAACGAAGAACTGCCGCGTTATTATCACCAGGCCAGCATTTTTATCACGCTCTCCTCTCTGGAATCGTTCGGTCTGCCTATCGTGGAAGCGATGACGTGCGGGGTGCCCGTCCTGGTCAACGACGCGAGCGTTATGCCCGAGATTATAAACGGGCATGGGATTCTGCTGACTGATGTCGAGGATATCGAGAAGACAGCTTTGCAGGTGTATGAACTGCTTTCGGATAAAGACAAATTGGAGCATTACTCCAAATTGTCGTTAGAACGGGCCCGGGATTTTTCCTGGGATACCGCGGCAAGGCAGTATATAAAGGTGTTCGAATCGCTAAAATCCTCCCGGATTCAAGTTCAGGCCCAATAAAAAAAGACGAGGTGAATGAAGCCGTTTGTGTGGAGACAAATGGCTAACCCATTATGAATCAGATCCTTCAAAATTTAAAAACCGGGGCGACGGAGATCGCCGATATCCCTTGTCCCCAAGTCCGGACGGGGCACTTATTGATTCAAACGAGAATGAGTGTCGTTTCGGCAGGTACGGAAAGAATGCTTGTCGAATTCGGCAAGGCGAACTTGCTGGAGAAGGCGAAGCAGCAGCCGGATAAGGTCAAGCAGGTGATGGATAAGATCAAGACCGATGGTCTTGCTCCTACCTTGGAGGCTGTGAGGACGAAGCTGGACCAGCCGCTGGCTCTGGGATACAGCAACGTGGGGACCGTGGTGGAAGTAGGCAGGGGAGTCGAAGGCTTCGCTGTCGGTGACCGTGTCATCTCTAACGGTCCTCATGCGGAAATTGTGCATGTGCCCAAGCAATTATGCGCTAAAATTCCTGACGGAGTGGACGATGAGGAAGCAGCCTTTACGGTTATCGCCTCGATCGGACTGCAGGGAATCCGGCTGGCCAATCCGACACTCGGGGAAACGTTCGTGGTAACCGGACTCGGATTGATCGGTCTGATCACCGTTCAGCTGCTCCGGGCTCACGGGTGCCGGGTACTGGGCGCCGATTTCGACCCAGGTAAGCTGCAAATTGCGAAGTCGCTGGGAGCGGAAATCGTGGATTTGTCCAAAGGGGAGGACCCTCTTTCGGCGGCGCGAACGTTCTCCAAGGGCCGCGGTGTCGACGGTGTCCTCATTACCGCTTCCACCAAAAGCAGCGAGCCTGTTCACCAGGCCGCGCATATGTGCCGCAAACGCGGCCGTATCGTCCTTGTCGGCGTAACGGGACTGGAGCTTTCGCGGGCGGATTTTTACGAGAAAGAGTTGAGCTTCCAGGTCTCATGTTCTTACGGTCCGGGGCGCTATGATCCAGAATACGAAGAGAAGGGGCAGGATTACCCCGTCGGTTTCGTGCGTTGGACTGAGCAGCGGAACTTCGAAGCGATTCTGGATATGCTGGCCGACGGCAAGCTCGATCTGAAGTCGCTCATTACTCACCGGTTTCCGATCGGGCAGGCGGTAGAAGCGTATGAGGTCCTGGGCCAGGGGAAATCTTCGCTCGGCATCATTCTGCATTATGATCCGAAGCAGAACGTTCAAGCCCTGCTAAACCGGAAGACGGTCGAGCTCGCTTTGGCGCCTGCCGATGAAGCACGGACCGGAGAAGCTTCCGTCGGCATTATCGGAGCGGGGAACTATACGAATCAGGTGCTGCTGCCGGCTTTAAAACAAACGAAAGCCTCCCTTCACACGATCGCCAGCAGCGGGGGAGTGAACGGCCTTCATGTGGGCCGGAGACACGGATTCGTTCAGACGACGACGGACACGGGAGCCATGCTGGCCGATCCCGCCATCAACACCATATTCGTCACGACCCGCCATAACACGCATGCGCGTTACGCAGAAGAAGCGATCAAGGCGGGTAAACATGTGTTTGTTGAAAAACCGCTCTGTTTGAACCGGAACGAACTGCAGGATATCAAAAACTTGCGCCTGCAGCCCAAGCAGATCCTTATGGTCGGTTTCAACCGGCGCTTTTCGCCTTTTACCGTGAAAATGAAACAGCTCCTGGATACGGTTAAGGAGCCGAAAACGCTAATTATGACCGTCAACGCAGGCGATATTCCCGCCGAACATTGGACCCAGGACCCGGAAGTCGGCGGCGGCCGCATCATCGGAGAAGCGTGTCATTTTGTCGATACGCTGAGATTTCTGGTGGGGCACCCCATAACGGAAGTAACTTCCCATACGGTCGGAAGACAGCCGGGCGTTAAAATCATAGAAGACAAAGCGACCATAACGTTGCGCTTTGAAGACGGTTCACTCGGAACGGTTCATTATTTTGCGAATGGTCACAAATCGTTTCCGAAAGAACGCATTGAGGTTTTCGCGGCAGGCAAAATCCTGGAGATGAACAACTTCAAGGAACTCCGCGGATATGGCTGGAACGGGTTTACCAAGATGAAGCTGTGGTCCCAGGACAAAGGCCATAAACAAGAAATGAAAGCATTTGTGGATGCTGTTGTGACCGGATCGGGCTCCCCGATACCTTTAAGCGAGATTTACGAAGTGACGGAAGCCTGCCTGGACATTGTCGAGCAGCTGCGGGAGCAGGAGCGGCAGCAACAGCGGAGGCAGGCGGAATATGCGTAATCAACTCCGGATGATGCAGAACATGGGGCTGGGGTGGACGTTATTCCGGATCAAGTACGAGCTGAAGAAACGGGCAGGTTTTCTGGAAAAAGAGTTTCCGGCCGTGTCCATGACCGAAGAGGAATTTTTGAAACGCTGGTCGTCTCATGCCGCCTCACCCGATCAAGTCGTCCGGGAGTGGAGGGCTCAAGCACGGCCTTTTTTCTTTCATCCGGATAAACTGAACGGTCTGAAGCCGGTTCTTCAAAAAGCGTTGGGGGCATCGGAGCAAGAGCTTCTGAACCAGGCCGACCGGATCTGCGAGGGAACGTTTACGTATTTCAGCAGATGGAATGTCCATCAAGGCACTCCGAACTGGCACTGGAATCCTATCACCAATGAAGAATCTCCACGAGATCTGCATTGGTCGAAAATTCCCGATCTAAGCGGGGCATTCGGCGATATCAAGTATATATGGGAGTTGTCCAGATTTTCGTTCGCGTACACGCTGGTCCGGGCGTATGCCTTAACCGGGTCCTCTTTATATCCGGAAACGTTCTGGAACCTGTTTGAAGATTGGGTGAAAAATAACCCGGAGGAGCGGGGAGTCAACTATAAGTGCTGCCAGGAGATGTCGCTGCGCGTCATGGCCTGGATCTTCGCCTTGTATGCTTTTGCGAACCATTCTTCTTCTATGGACAAGAGAGTGTTCAGCCTGCTTAAACAAGTTTACTGCCATACCGATCATATCGATAAACATTTCGATTTTGCCCTGAAGTCGGTGAAAAACAATCATACGATCAGCGAAGCTGCGGGCCTGTATACGGTCGGGCTTCTTTTCCCTTTCTTTGACCGGAGCGGGAGGTGGAAGAAGAAAGGATTCCGTCATCTGGAAGCGGAGGGAATGTGGCAGATTTACGAAGACGGTTCCTACCTTCAGCATTCCATGAATTATCACAGACTTGTCGTGCAAGATTACACCTGGGCCCTGCGCCTGGCCGAGTTAAACGGCGAAACCTTCTCGAACAAGCTGAAGGAGCGGCTGTATAAAACCTTCGATTTCCTGTACCAGTTCCAGGATGAGGCAACCGGTCGGCTGCCCAACTACGGGATGAACGACGGTGCCCTTATTCATCCGTTGTCGCAATGCGAGTATCTGGATTACCGTCCGCAGTTGGGTGCGTTCTATTTTATCCTCACAGGTAAGAGGCTTTATCCGGACGGCCCTCATGAGGAGAGTCTTGTCTGGCTGGCCGGTGAATCGGCTTCGAGCGCTCCTCGGGACTCCTTTCCAAGAGCGGCGCTGAAGGCTTATCCGGAAGGCGGGTATTATTCCATCCGGATGAATGGAGGAAGCGCCATGATCCGCTGCGGAACCTACCGGCATCGTCCTGCCCAGGCCGACATGCTTCATCTCGATATATGGCGCGAAGGTACGAACGTGATCTGTGATGCCGGAACCTATTCCTACAACACGGATGCCGAATGGAGCGCTTATTTTATGGGCACCGCTTCGCACAATACGGTGATGATCGGTGATGACGATCAAATGGAGAAGGGGTCCCGTTTTATCTGGTATAACTGGACCAAATCCCATACCAAACGAGCGGAAGCGGCTGCGGACGGAATGACGCTGTTCGAGGGAGAACATTACGGCTATGGCCCGCTTATTCACCGCAGAGCGGTCATTCAATCCGATGCGGTCATCGCGGTCATCGACGAAATTGCCGGGGACTTTAATGGAACCGAAAGGGCCATATCCGCTTCTTGGCTGAGCGCGGCCCGGGGAGCGAAGGCCACCGGCGAGAAGGGCTTGATCGAGCTGGAAACTCCGACAGGCCCGTATTTTATCGAGACGCTGGATACGCAGAGCAGTACGTTCCGGATTTACCACGGGGACGAAAAAGCGCGCAGAGGCTGGCGATCTCTGTACTACGGGGAGAAGGAGCCCGCTTACCAGATCGTCCGGAGCCTTCGCTCCGGGAAGCCGGTCCGTCTGGTAACCGTACTTTCCCCGGTGGCGGGGCAAGTCACCTACGATCCGGGGCAAAACCTGCTGAGGATACAGGAAAGGTCTTTGCGGCTTAACCCGGTCGGAACCGGAGCTATTCTATCGCAAGAAAAGGTGACTCTATGAGAATACTGATTCTTCATCAATACTTTTTGGGAGATAACGATCCGGGCGGTTCACGTTTCAACCAGTTTGTTAAACACTGGAACAAAATGGGGCACGATATTACGGTGGTTGCCGGAAATGTGAACTACACGACGGGACAGAAGGAGGAAAAGTACCGGGGAAAGTTTGTCGTGAAGGAGCAGTATTCGGAACGGACGGAAATTTACCGGACTTATGTTTCGGAATCCTATAACAAATCGTTTCTCGGCCGGCTGTGGGCGTATTTTTCGTTCACCTTCTCTTCGCTCCTGGTTTGTTTGTTTCATATTAAAAGACACGACGTGATGATCGTCACTTCTCCTCCTTTATTTGTCGGAATTACCGGCATTATCGTCAGTTGGCTGAAGAGAATGCCCATGGTGTTCGAGGTTAGGGACCTGTGGCCGGAATCGGCAATCGATACGGGTGTGCTCAAAAATTCCCTGCTGATCAAAGCCGCCTATCTGGTCGAGAAGCTTTCTTACCGGTTTGCTTCGAAAATAAACGTGCTGACCCCGGCTTTCCGCCATAAGTTGATTGAGGAAAAAGGGATCAGCACGAACAAAATCATCTTCGTGCCCAACGGGGCGGATTTGGATATTTTCCAGCCGGGCCCCAAGGAAAATTGGGTGCGTGAAAAATACGGGCTCGAAAACAAATTCGTCGTTACTTACCTGGGCGCTCACGGAGTCGCCAATCACTTAATGTCCATCATTAAGGTTGCGGAAGCTTGCCGGGACATTCCGGATCTCTTGTTTATGCTCGTAGGGGACGGAATGGAAAAGAAGTCCCTTCAAGCCTATGTTGATACAAATTGTATCGAAAATGTTCTGTTTGTGCCCCCGCAGCCCAAATCGGCTGTGCCTGATTTTTGCAGAGCGTCAGACGTGTGTACGGCTGTTTTGAAAAAGGTGGATACTTTTAAAACGGTTTATCCCAATAAAGTTTTCGATTACATGTCCTGTGCCAAACCGATTTTCATCGGAATCGACGGAGTAGCGAGAGCTCTTGTGGAAGATAGCGGGTCCGGCTATTACGTGGACCCGGAGGATCCGGAAGATTTCAAAGAAAAGATACGTCTGCTGATGAGCAACCGGGAGCTGGCCGAGAGTCTCGGGAATAACGGGTACCGGTATGTGTCGGAGAACTTTTCGAGAGAGTCTCTTGCGGACCGGTATCAGACCGAGCTTAGGAATATGGCGATTTAAATTTTTTTGCACCTTGTGATACAAAATGTAACTTATAGATATATGAGGAGGAACATACTTATGACTAAAAAGATTTGTGTAATCGGATTGGGCTATATCGGTTTTCCGACATCGCTTGTATTCGCCAGAGCCGGTTTCGAGGTTATCGGTGTCGACGTTAGCGAAAGAGTCGTATCGGCCCTGAACGCGGGCGAAGTTCACATTGAAGAGAACGGCCTGGAAGAAATTTTTCAAGATGTCCGTACCAACTATGCCTTCAAAGCACAGCGTCATCCGGAGCCTGCGGATACATACATTATCGCGGTACCTACTCCTGTCAACGCGGATCATACGGCCAACGTCGATTATGTCGTATCGGCGACGGAAGCGGTGCTGCCTTATCTCCGCAAAGGCAACACCGTCATTGTAGAATCGACCATTCCTCCGAGAACGATCGACGATGTTGTCGCTCCCGTACTGACGAAAGCGGGATGGCGTGTGGGCGAGGAAATTTACTTGGCACACTGCCCGGAGAGAGTATTGCCTGGACGCATCTTCCAGGAACTGGTGGAAAACAACCGGATCGTGGGAGGATACAATCCTCAGTCCGCCGAGAAAGCCGCCGAAGTCTACCGCGCTTTCGTTAAAGGCGAAATCATCCTGACCTCCGCTACGTCTGCCGAAATGGCAAAGCTGATGGAGAACACCTTCCGCGATGTGAATATCGCGCTAGCCAACGAATTGGCGAAGGTGTCCGCTTCAATCGGTGTCGATGCGCTGGAAGTGATCGGCCTGGCCAACAAGCACCCGCGTGTTAATCTTCATACGCCGGGGCCCGGCGTAGGCGGCCACTGCATTGCGGTCGACCCTTATTTTATTATCGAGAAAGCGCCTGAGCTGACTCCGCTTATGACGGCTTCACGCGCCATTAATAATTCCATGCCCGCCTTTGTCGTCGAGCAGACCGGCAAAATCACGCCTTTCCATGCCGGAAAACGAGTGGCCGTATTCGGGATTACCTATAAAGGCAATGTGGACGACATCCGGGAATCACCGGCATTGGAAGTGGTGCATATGCTCGGCGAGAACGGATTCGATGTCCGTGTCCACGACCCGCACGTGCTGGCAGAGCTTGCCCCGTTCCCGATGTTCACGGCGGAAGAGGCTGTGGCCGATGCGGAATGCCTGCTGATTCTGACGGATCACAACGAATTCAAAGCACTGGATCTGAGCCTGCTTTCCCGGATGAAATCTCCCGTTATCCTGGATACCAAAAATTGCGTGGAGTCTTCGCATGTGCCGCAGTCGGCAGGAAAACTTTATAATTACGGGAATTTGCATGAATTGAGCCGCGTGGATACGGTTGCCGTTCCGGTTAGCCAATTAGCATAAGGAGTCGGTTTTCCCATGAAACGCACGTTTGATTTTCTTGTCGCCCTAATCGCTCTAACTATCTTGCTTCCGGTTATTTTTCTGGTCGCTGTACTGATCCGGATAAAATTGGGATCGCCGGTGTTGTTTAAGCAGACACGGCCCGGACTGCGCGGAAAACCATTTGCTATTTTCAAATTCCGGACGATGACCAGCAAGTGCGACGAACACGGGCGCCTGCTTCCCGATGAGGTAAGGCTGACCCGATTCGGGATGCTGCTCCGCAAATTGAGCCTCGACGAACTGCCGCAGCTGTTAAACGTGCTGCGCGGCGAACTGAGTCTTGTCGGACCCAGGCCCCTGCTCATGGATTATATGAACCGTTATACGAGCGAACAGGCGCGCCGGCACGATGTCAGACCCGGTATTACAGGCTGGGCGCAGGTAAACGGACGCAACGATTTAAGCTGGGAGCAGAAGTTTGAGCTCGATGTCTGGTATGTGGATCATCAGTCTTTCCTTCTGGACATGAAAATTTTATGGATGACCGTGATCAAGGTGATCAAAACCGAAGGTGTGAGCAGGACCGGGCACGTAACGATGCCGGAATTCCAAGGGTACACATCGAACGGGGCCGTTGAGAAATGAAACCTTTCCGGCCCTTGAAGTTATGGATTTACGGAGCCGGCGGGCAGGGGCGCGAAACCGTGCAACTGGTCAGCGATATCAACCGCCTCTCCTCTTCCTGGGACATACTCGGTATTCTTGATGAGAGTGAGCAGATACAGGGAAAGATGGTGAGCGGTTATCCCGTTCTCCATCCTTACACGGCCCTGGCCCAAACCGATTGGGAAGAAACCAGGCTGATCTTCGCGATCGGCAGTTCTCGGACTAAGACGGTCGTTGCCGGAAAAATCGAAGAGGCGTTCCCGCTGGTCCGGTACGCCTCGCTTTATCATCCCACCGCCGTTATCTCCGAGAGCGCCCGGATTTCGGAAGGATGCATAGTCGCGGCTCATACCCTGGTATCGACCGATGTCCGTCTCGGACGCCACGTCTTGATTAATTACGGTGCGACGGTCGGCCATGATTCCGCTATCGGGGATTACAGCAGCATATTACCCGGAGCAAGAGTGTCGGGTCATGTGCAGATCGGCCATGCGGGAGATGTAGGGGCAGGCTCGGTTATTCTGCCGGGGCTGCGAATCGGCTCCGATGCGGTAATCGGCGCAGGCGCCGTGGTGACCCGTCCCCTGCCGGGCGACTGCACGGTTGTAGGCGTACCTGCCAGGCCCATTAAGAGAGAGAAGGAGTGAAAAGAATGGCTATTCCTGTGAACCCGAAAATTTATTTATCTCCCCCCCATATGGGGGAATACGAACAGCAGTATGTCAGGGAAGCGTTCGAGACGAACTGGATCGCTCCTCTGGGCCCGAACGTCAATGCTTTTGAAGAAGAATTGGCCGCATATACGGGAGCTGCCGGGGCTGCCGCATTAAGTTCCGGCACCTCGGCCATTCATCTGGCGCTCAAGCTTGTGGGCATCTGCCAGGGTGACCGGATTTTTTGCTCTTCCCTGACATTCGTGGCCAGTGCGAATCCGATTCTGTACGAGGGCGGGATTCCCGTATTCATCGATTCCGATCCGGACACATGGAATATGTCCGCCGGAGCTCTCCGGAGAGCTCTTGAAGAGGCGGACCGGGAAGGAAACCTGCCGAAGGCCGTTATCGTCGTTAATCTTTACGGACAAAGTGCCGATATGAATCCGATTCTGACTCTGTGCGGAAAGTACGACATTCCGGTAATTGAGGATGCGGCCGAATCTTTGGGAGCCACTTATGAGGGAAAACAGAGCGGGACGTTTGGTAGATTCGGTGTCTACTCGTTTAACGGAAATAAAATCATTTCGACTTCCGGGGGCGGCATGCTCGTTTCCGACGACCTGGAAGCATTGGAGAAGGCCAGATTCTGGGCTACGCAGGCCCGGGATACCGCCCGGCATTACCAGCACTCGGAAGTGGGCTATAATTACCGGATGAGCAATGTTCTGGCCGGCATCGGAAGAGGCCAGCTCCGGGTTTTAAATGACCGGATACAGGCACGGAGAGAAGTCTTCGGGCAGTACCGCAGAGCCTTCGAATCCATAGAAGGAATTTCCTTCATGCCGGAGGCGGATTACGGGCGTTCTACCCGATGGCTGACGGCGATTACGGTCGATGAACGGGTAACGGGCGTTTCCTCGACGGAAATCGTGGACCGCCTGGCGGCTCAAAATATCGAGGCGCGCCCCGTATGGAAACCGCTGCATCTCCAGCCGCTTTTCGAGGGATGCGCTTATTATCCCCATGAAGAGGAGATCAGCGTCTCTGATCGGCTTTTCTCGACGGGGCTGTGTCTGCCTTCCGGCTCCAGCTTGACTCCGGCCGATCAAAACAGGGTGATGGATATGGTGCTGCATACCATAGCTATCCCGAACCGCTAACCCGGTAGAGGCGGTTATTATGCAGAACCCGGACATGCGTCAGTTGCTGCTGGAGTTGGAGCAATTTGTACATAGGGTGGAAGAGCAGAGTGAACCCGTTCCTACGGTCAAGCCCTACGTGGACGATTTAAAGCAAATTATGCTTAAGCATGTGAATCAGACGGAAATGTCCTTGCTTACTACTTATAAATAAGATAAAAGATAGATTCAAAGCCCTCTAATATCGGATGCGATATTGGGGGGCTTTATTTTGTTAACCGGGAAAACGTTAAATCGGAAACAGGTGAATGCGCTTATGAGGGCTCTCGGCCGCAATAAAATGTTCCGCCTTCTGCTGGTGCTGGCGTGGATGTCGTTCATGTTCTATCTCTCCTCGCAACCGTACCAGAAACAAAGCTTAAAGCCTCTGCTGCGTGAACATATCTCGGAACTGCAATTAAAAAAAGCGGTTCCCGCGGGATCGTTTCAGTACGGCCGGTCCGTGGTAAGTGTTAAAAGACTGGGGACCTACGGCTATGTCGAATTTTTCATACGCAAAACGGCCCATGTCGTGGAGTACGCCATCCTGGCTCTGCTTGCGGGCTATTGGCTCGGAAGCCTGCGCTTGATGAGCAAGCGCAAGCAGACAGGCATCATGCTAGCGGTCTGTGTCATTTTCGCGGTCACGGATGAATGGCATCAGAAATTTACGTCGCATAGGACCTCGATGACGGAAGACGTTATCCTGGACACCTGCGGTGCCCTTCTGGGTACAGCGATGTATTATTTTTTTCTAAAAATTCTACAAAAATCTCGTAAAAACGCACCAAATCACCCAAAAACTTCTTGATTTGTTACAAAACGTATCTTATAATAATTTACAAATACAGAATGTAACAAGTTGCGACAACAAGAAGCAAAATGAAGAGGTGTGTGAGGATGAAAGCTTTGGATTTGGTCTACTGCATTCACTGCGGTTCGATTGTGTCCCGGACACAGGCGGATCACATTTTCAAAACCGGATTTTACCGGGTGTCGGTACCGCTGGCAAGCTGCAAAAGCTGTGCAACCCCGAATTCGAACACCACGGGCTGTCACGATCTGCCGCATCACGGACGTTTGAACGAGTACGAGACTCGCCTTCCGTTGATGGCGTAAAGCAGAACCGGGTTACATGCTCCCCAAGTCGGTAACGTTCAGGTCAGGGAAAGTAGGATGAGAAGAATGGTTGTTGAGGGGGATAAAGCATGGAAGCCTTGGCTCCGCTGGCTGATCAGCTCGCTTTATTTGCTTCTGGGGATCGTTTCATTGGCGCTGGGCCTCTGGCTGTTCTAGCCGATCCCGCCGCGTTGTGTGCCGCTTTGACTTTGCGTAAAAAAATGACCGCTCCTGTCCCGAGAGGGCCGAGCGGTTTTTTTGGCGTGTACCCCGATCAGACTTCCTGAAATCTTCCTGCGAGTATAATAGAAGAATCAGGAATTGATCAGATGTTTGTAAGGCGTGTAATCAATCTTCTCGCGTTCGAGGAAATTCATCAGGCTCCGGTAATCCCGCTTGGGAGTGGCGATGATATAACCTTTGATGCAGTGCTCGCGTGTAACTTCCGCCGCCTCTTCTTCCAAGGCGATCTGCCCGATCTTGGCCGCGATGGAGTGCTTGGCGATGTCACGGAACGGGCCGGGTACAGGGGCGACAAGTTTGTTAAGAAAGGCTTTGGAATCGTCCGTCCACATATGGCGGGATTTCTCCACGTAATAGTTCTGCCAGTCGAGCTTGGATTTTCCGTCGGCCTTGGGGAGCACTTTCAGGAATTTGCGGAACATAAAATAACCGCCGATCGCCATCAGACCAATGAGGACAAGGGGCCAGAAAGTAATAAACCACATAAACAGGGAGTTGTTCAAAACTCGTCACCTCGGAATCTATTATTCCCGCGCTGGGCCAGGTTTAAGCACTGGATCTCTCTTGAAATTATACCTTATTTCTGGCTTTCTTGCGACATTGCCTGTAAAATAGGGGGAAAAGATTTTACTAAGCAAGGAGCCTATTCCCTATGATTAAAATCGGTTCACACGTTTCATTTTCCGACAAAGGCTTGCTGAATGCGGCCCGGGAAGCTGTTTCGTACGGCTCCGGCACATTCATGATCTATACGGGTGCACCTCAGAATACACGGCGCAAGCCTATTGAAACGCAATATATCGAAGAGGGCCGGGAAGTCATGCAGGAGCACGGGATCGGCGAAATCGTCGTTCATGCCCCTTACATCATCAACCTCGGTTCCTACAAAGAGAACACGTACGAGCTGGCGGTCCAATTCCTGCAGGATGAAATCCGCCGCACGGACTATCTGGGCGTTAAAAATATCGTGCTTCATCCCGGCGCTTTTACGGACAAGGATGCGGAGTACGGCCTCGCCCGCATTTCGGAAGGGCTGAACGAAGTCCTCGCCGGCGTCAAGGACACGGGTGTGCATATCGCCCTGGAAACGATGGCGGGCAAAGGCACCGAGATGGGCCGCAGCTTCGAGGAGCTGGCGCTGATTATCGACAAGGTCGAAGACAACGGCCGCCTGACGGTATGTCTGGATACCTGCCACATCCACGATGCAGGGTATGATGTCGTAGGCGACCTGGACGGCGTGCTGGACCAGTTCGACCGCGTGGTCGGTCTGGACCGCATCGGAGTCGTCCACCTGAACGACAGCAAGAATCCGCGCGGCGCGTCCAAAGACCGCCATGCTCCGGTCGGAGCGGGCTGGATCGGCTTCGAAGCGATGAACCGCGTCGTTCATCACGAGAAGCTGATCGGCCTGCCGATGATCCTGGAGACTCCGTGGATCGGGAAGGACCCGAAAACCCAGCGTCCGATGTACGAAGCGGAAATCGCGCTGCTCAGCGGAACCGTCTTGGAACGGTTCGGCGAATCCTTCGCGGAAGACGTGGAGCGGCTGGCTTTCTTTTTCGAGAAGAAAGAAGTCGATCCGCGCGGTTTCGTCCTGCAAACCTGGGAGCTGCTCAAAACCGACGCGAAAGCCAAGAAAGCGGACGGACGCGAACCGATGGAGCGCCTGTACGACATGATCGCGGAAGAGCATCTGTTCCCGGAGCTGACCGAAGAGCAGATCAATCAGCGTCTGACGGCATGGTTTGCCGGCAAAGATCTGCTTAAATCTTTGTAAGTGAACGGTTAACGCCGTTTCATCACCGGCTCGGACCGGATAGGTGACTATTTTGCAGGTACAAAGGAGAATCCAGTAGAGATGGCAGCAGCAAAAACGTCCGGCGCAGCCGGCAAGCAAAACCGCGGCAGAATGCTCATTTCCTGCCCGGACCGGCCTGGAATCGTGGCCGCGGTATCCAAGTTTTTGTCCGAATACGGGGCGAACATCGTCCAGTCGGACCAGTACACCATGGATCCGGAGGGCGGCATGTTCTTTATCCGGATCGAATTTGACTTAACCGACCTTGAGCAGCGCAAGCCGCAGCTTGAGGCCGATTTTGCCGGAGTGGCGGCCGAATTCTCCATGGACTGGAGCCTGTCGCTGGCCAGTCAGAGAAAACGCCTGGCGATCTTCGTGTCCAAGGAAGATCACTGTCTGCTTGAGCTGCTGTGGCACTGGCGCGCCGGGGATCTCGACGCGGATATCGCCATGGTCGTCAGCAACCATCCGGATATGGCGCCGCTCGTCGAGCCGTTCGGTATTCCGTACCACCATATTCCGGTAACTCCGGATACGAAAGCCGAGGTGGAGAAGCGCCATCTGGAGCTGCTCGAAGGCCAGGTGGATCTGATCATCCTCGCCCGGTACATGCAGATTATTCCGGCTTCTTTTATCAAGCATTACCAGAACCGGATCATTAATATCCATCATTCCTTCCTTCCGGCTTTCGTCGGAGGCAAACCTTACGCGCAGGCTCACGGGCGGGGAGTTAAGCTGATCGGGGCGACCGCGCATTACGTGACCGAGGAGCTGGATGGAGGTCCGATCATCGAGCAGGACGTGCAGCGCGTCAGCCACCGCGACAATGTCGACGATTTGAAGCGCATCGGCCGCCATATCGAGCGGATCGTCTTGGCAAGGGCCGTTTCCTGGCATACGGAAGACCGCATCCTCGTTCATCAGAACAAAACGGTCGTATTCAGCTAGAACCGCAGCCGTGGAGCGATATCGTACCGAGGCTTATTCAGAAAGAAATCCGAAGAGGCTTTTCTGCCGCTTCGGATTTTATTAAAGGAGCATTCCTCTGGACTATGTCGCTTTAAAGCGGTTCATTCCTTTTTAGAGGCTTGCAGAGCTTTTGTGCCTAAGGCGGCGAGTATCACGCCGTAAAGAAGGTGGCCCGCGATCCACCAGATCATGGCGGTTACATCCGAAAGGACGGGTGTTTTCGCCGATACGGCCAATTGGGTAAGAGGTACGAACAAGGGGATAGGCGAGATGCCGAGCAGGATCCCCGGCAGCCACGGTTTTCCCGTACGTCCGAGCAGAATCGCGTACAGGAAACCGATAAGAACCGAAACGGCCAGATGCAGGGTCAGTTCGAACCATTCAGGCTGACCGCTCCCAAGACCCGGGATAAAGTCGACATTGAGCAGCAGCGTATAGACGCGGGAACCTGCAAAGAATTCCACGGCTTTAAAAAGCAGAGCGAGTGCGGCCCCGGGCACCAGCCCGAAAGCAAAGCCCCGCAGGACAAGCATGTTTCCGTTTTCAAAAAAAGGGCGGCTCATCCGCTCCTCACTCTCCCTTGTCACCATGCGGGCGCTAACACCAAGGACTGACATTGCGGTTTCGGATTTTAGCTTTATAATGGAACTAAAGCTTCAATATTGGTGAGAATAACAACAGTATAACACGAGACCATTCATAGGAGGATACACCATGTCTGCAAGCAATACGCCTATTCAGCAACTTGCCGTTCACACGATCCGTACACTCGGAATCGACGCTATCGAGAAAGCCAAGTCCGGTCACCCCGGCATCGTTATGGGAGCCGCGCCTATGGCTTATACGCTGTTCGCGCATCAAATGACCCATAACCCGGCCAACCCGACATGGATCAACCGCGACCGCTTTGTCCTGTCCGCAGGCCACGGCTCTATGCTGCTTTACGCGATTCTGCACCTGACGGGCTACGATCTTCCGATGGAAGAAATCAAAAATTTCCGCCAGTGGGGCAGCTTGACTCCGGGACATCCCGAGTTCGGTCACACGGCGGGCGTTGACGCGACAACCGGTCCGCTCGGACAAGGTATCGGCATGGCCGTAGGTATGGCGATGGCCGAAGCCCATCTGGCAGGCCTGTACAACCGTGAAGGTTACCCGGTTATCGATCACTATACATACGCCATCTGCGGAGACGGCGACATGATGGAAGGTGTGTCTTCCGAGGCCGTCTCTCTGGCCGCAACCCTTAAACTGGGCAAGCTGATCATGATGTACGACTCCAACGACATTTCGCTCGACGGCGATCTGCACGTTTCCTTTACAGAGAATGTTCAAAAGCGTTTCGAAGCTTACGGCTGGCAGGTGCTCCGCGTAGAAGAGCAGAACGATCTGGAAGCCCTCAACCGTGCGGTTGAAGAGGCAAAAGCCGACACCACCCGTCCGACTCTGATCGAAGTGAAAACGACGATCGGCTACGGCAGCCCGAACAAAGGCGGCAAAGGCGGACATGCCGGACCGCACGGTTCCCCGCTCGGTCTGGAAGAAGCCAAGCTGACGAAGGAATTCTACAAGTGGAACTACGAAGAAGATTTCTATGTTCCTGAAGAAGTCCGTGAGCATTATGCGGCGGTTAAAGAAAAAGGCATCCAGGCCGAGCAGGCATGGAGAAAGCTGTTCGACGACTACCGCAAAGCTTTCCCTGAGCTCGCCGAGCAGTTTGAACTGGGCGAAAGCGGCAAGCTTCCGGAAGGCTGGGACCGCGATCTGCCGGTTTACACGCCGGAAGACAAGGCTCTGGCAACTCGCGCCGCTTCCGGTAACGCGCTGAACGCCGTAGCGAAGAACGTTCCGTTCTTCTTCGGGGGTTCCGCCGACCTGGCAAGCTCCAACAACACGGAGATTAAGAACGCTCCGATCTTCAATGCGGAAAATTACGCGGGCCGCAACATCTGGTTCGGCGTGCGCGAATTCGGAATGGGCGCCGCCCTGAACGGAATTTCCCTGCACGGCGGTCTCCGCGTATACGGCGGCACGTTCTTCGTGTTCTCCGACTACCTGCGTCCGTCGATCCGCCTGGCTGCCCTGATGAAGCAGCCGGTGATCTACGTCTTCACGCACGACAGCATCGGCGTAGGCGAAGACGGCCCGACTCACGAGCCGGTTGAACAGCTTGCGGCTCTCCGCGTCATTCCGGGCATGACCGTTCTCCGTCCTGCGGACGGCAACGAAACGAGCGAAGCTTGGCGTTACGTGATGGAGCACAATGACGGACCGTACGCACTCATTCTGACCCGTCAAAACCTGCCGCAGCTCGAAGGCTCCGCCAAATCTGCGCGCGAGAACTTCTCCAAAGGCGCTTATGTCGTATCCGACGCGCCTAACGGCAAGCCGGACGCGCTTATCCTTGCGACGGGATCGGAAGTTCAGCACGGTGTGGCCGCTCAGAAGCTGCTCGCCGAAGAAGGCATCCAAGTCCGCGTTGTCAGCATGCCGAGCTGGGAGCTGTTCGAGAAGCAGTCCCAGGAGTACAAGGATTCCGTCCTGCTTCCGAATGTCAAAAAGCGTCTCGGCGTAGAGATGGCTTATCCGCTCGGATGGGAGCGTTATGTAGGCGATGAGGGTTCTATCCTCGGAATCAGCACGTTCGGCGCTTCGGCTCCGGGCGATCTGCTCATCAAGGAATTCGGATTTACGGCAGAGAATGTCGCCAAGCGCGTCAAAGAACTGCTTAAATAAATAAAGGAATGCCATCCGGACGACCGCTTCCACAGGGTCGTCCTTATGTGCAGCCGCCAATCACGAGGGGGAGAACAGGTTGTCGAATTTCGAAGGAGTTACCGTAGTCAAGAAAGCGAACGTTTATTTTGAGGGAAAAGTGACCAGCCGTGCCGTTCTGTTCGCGGATGGCACGAAGAAGACGCTGGGCATCATGCTTCCGGGGGAGTATGAATTCGGTACGGACTCCAAAGAGATCATGGAAATCCTGGCCGGCGACCTGAGCGTCCTCCTTCCCGGCGAATCCGATTGGACGGACATTCAGGGTGAAGGGGAGTTTACCGTCCCGGCTAACGCGAAATTCAAGCTGAAAGTCCGGACCGTCACGGATTACTGCTGCTCTTACATCGCGGAATAGGCTTTCGGCTACGTCTGCGGGCCAGTACGTCTGCGGGTATACGCAACAGCAGGCAGCACGAAACTGCGGGCAGTACGCGACCGAGGTACACGCAACAGCATGCATACGCAGGGCGGGCTGTACAGCAACAGCAGGTATGTGCGACAGAAGATATACGCGGCTGCGGGTATACGCAACAGCAGGCAGCACGAAACTGCGGGCAGTACGCGACCGAGGTACACGCAACAACAGGCATACGCAGTGCGGGCTGTACAGCAACAACAGGTACACGCATTGCAGGTATACGCAGGCAATACGCGAGCGCGGGCAATACGCGAGTGCAGGCCATACGCAGCGTAATGCACCACAGCAGGCAATAGAAAAGGCCCTTCCGAATGCAGCGTTCGGAAGGGCCTTTCTTGCCGTGCGGAGCTCTCCGCACGCGGTGTTTGGCTTCGCACGACGATGGTCCACCGGAGCCCGGGTTTCAGGGGCGTGTGCCCCCTACGGATCTCGCGAGAGTACGCAGGCGGAGCGGCGAGCTTACTCCGCCTATGCTAGCTTGTTTTACACGGTATGCGGCAGTACGCGATAAACACCGATAGAACCGAATGCGATGCCGGTGCTATGAATGGACGAATGCCGCGTATTCAACGATTACGAGTCCCTATACGGCGGATAAATCACGAGGCAAGCGGAGATGCAAGCCCGGTCAGCCGCTACGTGGGTACCCGCCGGTTTCAAGGCGCGCTTTACCGCTCGCCTTTTTTCTCCACCCGCTCATTCATCCATTCCTCGTAGCACTGGATGGCGGCGGCCAGGTCTTCCTCGCCCAGGCCTTTGCTCAGGCCCATCTGGAAGACGGTGGTGGCTGCATGCAGCATGGGAGCGGGCAATTGGAATTTGCCTGTCAGGTCCGACGCGAGCAGCAGATCCTTCAGCATCAGCTTCAGCGAGAATTGGTTGCTGAAATCGCGCTCGAGGATCTTCGGGCCTTTGAGCTCGGCCTGCTTGCTGTTCCCGGAACCCGCCTGCACGATCTGCAGGAACTGCTCGGGGGCAAGGCCCGCTTTCGTCGCGATCGAGAGGCCTTCCATCAAGCCGATCGCATTGATGCCCACAATCGTGTTGTGGGCCAGCTTCGTATAGGAGCCGGAACCCGACGGCCCCATGTAAAGCACCTTGCTGCCGAGATCGCTCAGCAGCGCATGCTGGGCGTCGAACACGGGGCGGTCTCCGCCGACCATGAACACGAGCGTCGCCGCTTCGGCAGCGGGCTTGCTTCCCGTTACGGGCGCGTCCAGGAAGTACGCCCCGCGTTTGCCCAGATCGGCGTAAAGACGCTGGCTGAGGGCCGGGGAGACGGTGCTGGAATCAATCACGGTAAGGCCTTCACCGGCCTTCTCCAGAACCCCATTCTCGCCGTAAAAAACGCTCTCGATGGCGGAATCGTTGCTCAGCATCGTGAACAGAACCCCGGCGCCGGAGACGGCTTCCGCAGGGGTTGCGGCAAGCGAAGCGCCCGCCTGGACAAGTTCCGCCGCTTTATCGGCACTGCGGTTGTATACGGTGACCGCGTACCCTTTGCGGAGAAGATTCAGGGCCATCGGAGCGCCCATGGTGCCTAATCCGATAAATCCGATTTGTTTCATCACTAATCACCTCGTTTAGAGTCACGCCAGACACGATAATTTCACTTGCAGTTTGTCCGGAAAGCTTTTATAGTAAGGAATCAATGCATGCGAAGCCGATGCGCCGGGTGTTTTCGGAGAATAAATCCGCCGCCCTGGCAATACTACCGAAGGGTTGTCGGGCAGGCCCCGCCCGCACGTATCCGTTCTATGAAGCCGTCCCCGCAAGCGTTTGGGTGAAGGTACGGCACTAGGCGTTTTTCCTATTGTAGCACGTTTTGCGGAGAGGCAGCATGCCTCGGGCGCGTGACTTGCGGACAGCGGCACAGAAGCGGTATGCTAGAGGAAAGAACCAAGTAAAAGAACCGAGGAGGAGAGAAAGTTGACCCAGAAGCTGCAATTTGATTACAGCAAGGCGCTTGACTTCGTTGCCCAGCACGAAATTGATTACCTGGCCGGGCCGATCCGTACCGCACATGACCAACTGCATAACGGAACCGGAGCCGGTAGTGATTATTTAGGGTGGATCGATCTTCCGGTCGCTTACGACAAAGAAGAGTTCGGCAGAATCCAGAAGGCGGCGAAACAAATTCAATCCGATTCCGAAGCGCTTGTCGTGATCGGCATCGGCGGCTCCTACCTGGGGGCTCGCGCGGCGATTGAAATGCTGTCCCATTCTTTCTATAACCTGCTTGATAAAGACAAGCGTAAAACTCCGGCCGTGTACTTCGTCGGCCAGAATATCAGTTCTACATACGTAACGCACCTTCTGCAACTGCTGGAAGGCAAAGACTTCTCCGTAAACGTCATTTCCAAATCCGGAACGACGACGGAGCCGGCGATTGCTTTCCGTATTTTCCGCGAGCTGCTGGAGAAAAAATACGGCAAAGAAGCCGCGCGCAAGCGCATCTACGCCACGACCGACCGCGAGATGGGCGCTCTTAAGCAGCTTGCCAACGGCGAAGGCTACGAGTCCTTCGTTATCCCGGACGATGTAGGCGGACGCTACTCCGTGCTGACGGCCGTAGGCCTGCTGCCGATCGCCGTGGCCGGCATCGACATCGAAGAAATGATGCAGGGCGCGGCCGACGCGCGCGAAGCTTTCTCCAGCCCCGAGCTGAGTGAGAACGCGAGCTACCAGTATGCGGCTGTCCGCAACGCGCTCTACCGCAAAGGCAAAACCACGGAGATTCTCGTGAACTACGAGCCTTCCCTGCATTATGTATCGGAGTGGTGGAAGCAGCTTTACGGCGAGAGCGAAGGCAAAGACAACAAAGGGATCTTCCCGGCTGCCGTCGATTTCACGACAGACCTTCACTCCATGGGCCAATTCATCCAGGAAGGCAATCGCAACCTGTTTGAAACGGTTCTGTTCGTAGACCAGTCCGCAGAGGAGATCGTCATCGGGACCGATGAAGAGAACCTGGACGGGCTTAACTTCCTGAGCGGCAAAACGATGGATTTCGTGAATAAAAAAGCGTTCCAGGGCACTATGCTGGCTCATACGGATGGAGGAGTGCCTAACCTGATCGTGACACTGCCTGACACTTCGGCGCACACGTTCGGTTATATGGTCTACTTCTTCGAAAAAGCATGCGGCATCAGCGGTTACCTCCTCGGAGTAAATCCGTTCGACCAGCCGGGTGTGGAAGCCTACAAGAAGAACATGTTTGCGCTGCTGGGCAAGCCCGGCTACGAAGAAGACAAAGCCAGATTGGAAGCTCGTCTGAACGGTTAGTTTCGTCCAGACAGAACCGGTATCGGGCTCTATAAGCCGATTTTCGACGAAAACAGGCCTTTTCCTTCGGGATTAGGTCTGTTTTTTATTGGAAATAATCTTAGAACTAAATTAACTATTGTACTAATATTCTGATTTGTGTAAAATGATATGAAACAGAAGGCGCATTCGTTAGGAAATGGAATGAAGAAGCGACATGATAGCATCCTACAGAACGGTACAGAAGCATGGAGCCGATGAAATCATCATCAAACGTTCCCGGTTTATCGGTCAGGCGTTGCAGGTTTCGTCCGAGGAGGAAGCGCTTGCTTTTATTGCCGGCGTGAAGAAAGAACACTCGATGGCGACCCACAATTGCTCCGCTTATATGATCGGGGAACGAAATGAGATTCAGAAACAGTCGGATGACGGGGAGCCGAGCGGCACAGCCGGCAAGCCGATTCTCGAAGTGATCCGGAATATGGATCTCAAGAACGTGGCCGTGGTCGTCACCCGGTATTTCGGCGGTATTATGCTGGGAGCCGGCGGGCTGATCAGAGCCTACACGGATGGCGCCGTCGCGGGAATACAGGCCGCGGTGCCCGTTTACAAAGTAAGTCATCAGGAACTGCTCGCTGAAATCGATTATACTTGGCTGGGTAAAGTGGAGAATGAGCTGCGGAACCGCAACATGCGGATGGGCGATACGGAATTTACCGACAAGGTTATCCTCCGGTGCTATCCCTTATCTGCCGAAGCGGATTCTTTCGCCGACTGGTTTACCGATTTGACCCAAGGTCAAGGAAACATCATACGCGGCGAACATACATATATCGAACATAGCGAGCTACCCTAACAATTTCATACACCACCGAAGCGGAGGGATTCTTATGGCGAGGAAGGCAGTCGCTCAGGAACTTAGCAGAGAGCGGATTCTTGAAGAGGCCAGGGAGTTATTCGTAACTCGCGGTTATCGCGCTTTAACGATGCGAAGCATCGCTAAAGCAATGGGTTACAGCCATGGCGCGTTATACTATCATTTTAGAGAAAAAGCAGAGCTGTTCAATGCGCTCATTCTGGAGGATTTCGGCATACTTCTGCAGCGGCAGCGGCAAATCATCGTCGAATCCGCTGTTCTCGGGGTTCCCCTGCTGCAGAAACTGATGATGGAGTTTATCCGGTTCGGGTTGGAGAACCCGCATCACTACGAAATCATGTTTATGATCCGGGACGAGGAGCTGCGCCAGTACTCGCGTACCGAGCAGGCGAAATGTTTCGATCTGTTTGCCACGGTCGTACGCCAGGTCATTTCCGGAATGCCGGACAAAGAAGATCAGGAATACCGGCTCCCATGGAACTTGTTCATGTCCATGCACGGATTCATCTCGCATTCCATTCATTACGGACAGACGTACGAGCTGGTGGAACAGCTTGCCGAAGAGCATGTGCAGCTGCTGTGCAGCAACATGGTCTCCACGGCGGCCCGTTCCGAATCTTCCAAAGTCAGTCTGGTCAATCACGAATCAGCTTAACGGTAAACGTACGGCTGCGGGGCCCGTCAAATTCGCAGAAGTAGATTCCCTGCCAGCGGCCCAGTTGAAGGCGGCCTCCGCGGATAAATACGGTTTGCGAGGCTCCGACGGTCATGGCTTTCAGATGAGCGGCCGTATTGCCTTCCGCATGACGGTCGCGCGGGTGCTCCCAGGGAAACACTTCATCCAGGCGCATGAGTACATCTCTTTTTACATCGGGATCGGCATTTTCGTTGATCGTAATTCCTGCCGTCGTATGAGGGCAGTATACAATGGCGGTGCCGTCTTCCAGACTGCTCTCCTGAACCAGCCTAGCCACGATGTCTGTAATTTCAACCATTTCGTCCCGTCTGCGGGTAACAAGATCGTAGGTATGCAGCATAAGCGAATTTCCTCCTTGCGGCTTTTGTAACCAGCGTGCAATAAGGGTTGGAGGCCTAGGAAGCCGAACAGGCTGCGTATCCTCTTGTATGCGCGGCGTGGTCAAGCCCGGGCTTGGGTCAGATTCTATCGTAACGGACGGGATTTCCGGTGTCAAAACGTGTTACAATAAAAGCATAACCGGATAACGAGAGGATGAAACGCATTGGATTTGGCGGTATGGTCGGAACGGAATGTAGAGTATATGTTCGACGAAATCAAAACCAAACTGAGAATGGCGACAGGCGGATCGATTAAAGCGTCCAACTTTAGCCAGGAACAATATGAAGATCTTAAGGATCTGTACGATCTGGTGATGAGCAAACCCAATTTCAGCATTAGCGAAATTGACGCGATCACAACGGAACTGGGCAAGCTTCGCAAGGCCTGAAGCCTGCTTACCCTTTTGTGAAAAGCCTTTCTGCATGGAGATGGATTCTTCCGGCAGGGGGCTTTTTTCTATGAAAAAAAGACACCTTCCTTCTGCTTGCACTCCTCGCACTCTCTTGGAAAGAATACCTTGACCCAATAAAACAGGGAGAAGGGACAGCTATCCAATCGGGCCGTTAGCTGGCCGCATATGGTGTAAGGTAGCATGCATGATTCGCTGAAAAGGGAGGTATTACGGTATGAGTTCCACACTTCGTAATGACGCGTCCAAACTAGTTGGTCAGAACATCGTGGCCGTTCGCAAGGATGGTTCCATGGTCAGAGGCAAACTGGTACGTATTCAAGGTGACCAGCTGATTCTCGAGCCTCAAGAGGGAACCGCTCAAACAAAAGCGTTCGTTCCTCTCGTCTTGTTCGATTTGCTTGCCATCGGCACATCCCCGTTTGTCAACGGATTCGGTTTCGGCGGCGGTTTCGGTTACGGCGGCGGTTTTGGCGGCCCCGGATTTTTCTGGTAAGAGCGAGACAGTACAACAGGTTCCGGTTACGGGACCTGTTTTTTTTAGTTGCGGGCGGGCTTGACCCAACACTAAAGGTACGGCTCCGGAATAGTCTGGTGTGTATAAGGCGGCGGGATACGCTGCGTTTCTTGAAACAAGCGGAAAGAGGGGAAGAAGATGAGCGGAGGAAAGAGCGAGTTCGACTATGAAAAAGAGTGGGAACGGAAATTCGGATTTCGTTCCGGTGAGATTCCTTCGTTTTCCTCCATTTTTGGAGGCGGGGAGACTTTATTTACCGAGCTGTCCAAACGGATTTCAGAAGACCCGGAAAACACGGTGTGGCTGGACCAATGGCTGGATAAGCTCCTCCGGGAGGCAATGCCGGGCTACCGGATTCCGGAGTGGATGGGAACCGATTGGGAAAACGAACCGGCCGGGGGTCCGGCGGACCAGAGCGCGCAGGGAGGCACTCCGCCGCGCGGCGGGGAGAAACGCCGGGCGAGCGGAGATCAGCCTGCCGTCGCCCAGCTTCCCGCGGCCAATCTCTTTTCCGGCCGAAAGCCGGTTAAAGGCCTCGCTGCGGGAAGCAAGAAGCGGCAAACCGCCAAGGTCAAGGCGGCGGAGCCTTTTGCCTATTCGATAACCGAGGGCGCGGGCGGGCTGATGGTTATCGTGCAGCAGCCTTCGGGGATACGCCCGGGAGAGATTGAACTGGCGGCGGACAGGTCGAGCATCCGCCTTAGCGGCAACCGGATTGGCGGGAAGCAGATCATTCGCCTGTTCAGGCCTATCCGGCCGGGTTCATGCCGGATGACCCGCGAAGACGGCTGTCTGGTCATCCGGGCCGATTTGGCCCGCCGGTGACGGATGGATTCGCGGTTTTATGCTCCTCCGCGCAGAGCGGCTGCACTTGCGGGCAGTCAACCTTGCAGGGGGCGTTCCGGCGTTCCGGGATCACTTCGGTCCGCTGCGTTCCGCCAGCTGCTTCTGCGCCATCCGGACAAGCTCCCGCACCATGCGGCCGCCGATTTCGCCGCCGATTTTACCGGCATCCTCGGTGCGAAGCTGACCGTTGTTGCCCGGCTCCAGAGGCACTCCAAGGGTGCGGGCGACTTCGTATTTAACCAGGTTCGGCTGATCGTCGGACACGTTGTAACCCGCGTCCCTCATAACCTGGCTCTTGAACTTATCCAGACTGCGCTCGCTTCCGGGAACAGCGGCTCTGCGGCTTCGTCTTCTTGCCATGCTATCACCTCCTGCGGTTAGGATGCCCAAGAGTTCCCGGAGTATCAAGGGGTCAGCGGTATCCGGTCCGGTAAGATAGTCATAAGCCTCGGAGCCTGAGGCAGCCCGTATAGAAAAACACCGTGCGCAGTAAGCACACGGTGTGATGACAAGACTAGGGGCATAAGGCTCGCAGCGCAGAGGTAAGCCCCGTGCTGAAGCTGGCCGTCAGGATATCCCGTCCCGGGATTCCGGCAAAAGGGCGAATGCCCATAATTTCACGGAAAACCGGTTCCCGTCTAAAAACTAACGCCTCGCTCGTCCCGCTCCTACCGGAATTCGGTCAAAGTCTGCCGGATCTGCATAGTCTTGCTGCGCCGGGATTGACTTTTCGATGAGATACAAGGGACGTTGTTTGACCTCCCGGTAGATTTTGCCGATATATTCTCCGATCAGCCCCAGGGCAAGAAGCTGCACTCCGCCGATAAACCAGACGGATAAAATAAGAGAAGTCCAACCGGAAGCCGTCGTTCCCCATAATTTAGAAATGATGGCGTAAGCGCCGGCGAACACGCTGAAGATGGAAAGCAGAAATCCCGTGATCGTCACCATGCGGATCGGTTTGACACTGAAGGACGTAATCCCGTCCAGTGCAAAAGACAGCATTTTGCGCAGCGGATACTTCGATTCCCCGGCAAAACGTTCTTTCCTCTCGTACATGACCTCGGCCGTACGCAGTCCCAGGAGCGGGACAATCCCCCTCAGAAACACATTGACTTCCTTATAGCGTGACAAATAATCCAGCGCGCGTTTGCTCATAAGCCGGTAATCCGCATGATTGTTCTTAATCTGGACGCCCAGACGTAGCATTAATTTATAGAAGGATTCGGCGGTCGTTTTTTTGAACCAGGTGTCGGTCGTCCGGTCGCTGCGGATTCCGTAAACGATCTCGGCCCCCTCCAGATACTTAAGTACAAATTCGCGTATCGCGTCCGTATCGTCCTGCAGATCCGCATCGATGGAAATCACGATGTCCGATGTATGCCGCGCCGTCATCAAACCTGCAAGCAGGGCATTCTGATGGCCCGCATTCCGTGCGAGCTTAACGCCTGTTACATAGTCATGGGAACGGCTGTATTGATCGATAAGCTCCCAGGTCCGGTCTTTGCTGCCGTCATCGACAAGAAGCATCACACTTTCTCTTGCGACAAGCTTTTCTTGGATGAGGCGGTCCAGAACCGCGCTTAACCGGCTTACCGTTTCCGGGAGAACTTCTTCTTCGTTATAGCAAGGCACCACGATTGTTAAAATAGGGCTCGACATCCTGTAAAATCTTCCTTTCTTATCCTGGACTGGACATTGCTGCTTCCCACCGGATTATTCTTATTGTAAACAAGCACGGTCGGTTAAAGCAATTGCCTTCTCGTCGGAATTTGTAAAAATCAGGCGATTTTATTTCTACATTAAAATCATTATAATTTTATAGTCATTCTATTGACGAAGACAAGAAGACGATGCTATACTACCGTCATGACATTGATAATCATTTTCATATAATAATAATTATAAAGAGGTGCAGAATGAATCCACATCGTCCTTATCTCACAACAAATCAAGGCACGCCCGTTGCCGACAACCAGAATTCAAAGACAGCCGGTACTCACGGCCCGACGCTGCTCGAAGATTATCACCTTTTGGAGAAACTGGCTCATTTTGACCGCGAGCGTATTCCGGAGCGTGTCGTGCACGCGCGGGGTGCGGGGGCGTTCGGAGTATTCCGGCCTTATGCCAGTATGAGCGAGTATACGAAAGCCACTTTTCTGCAAGACCCTTCCATTGAAACGAAAGTGCTTGTCCGCTTCTCGACGGTTATTCATCCGAGCGGATCGCCGGAGACGCTTCGTGACCCCCGCGGCTTTGCGGTTAAGTTCTACACGTCCGAAGGAAATTATGACCTCGTCGGCAACAATTTGCCCGTATTCTTTATCCGCGATGCGCTGAAATTCCCGGACATGGTTCACTCGCTGAAGCCGGCTCCGCATACAAATGTTCAAACGCCAAATCACTTGTGGGATTTCATGTCGCTTTCTCCCGAATCGACCCACATGCTGACCTGGGTCTTCTCCGACCGAGGCACTCCCGCCAACTACCGGGAAATGGACGGATTCGGGGTGCATGCCTTCAAATGGGTAAACGCGGAAAGCAAGGTCGTTTACGTCAAATACACCTGGAAATCGCTCCAAGGTGTCCGTTCCTTAAGCCGCAAAGAAGCGGAGGAGCAAGGAGGCCGCGACCACAATCACGCGACGCGCGATTTGTATGACGCTATCGAGGCGGGCAATTATCCGGAATGGGAGCTGAATGTGCAAATCCTGGAACCGGAGCGTTTGGATCAGTTCAGTTTCGATCCCCTCGATCCGACGAAGGAGTGGCCGGAAGATCTTGTTCCGTTCGTTAAAGTAGGACGAATGACCTTGAACGAGAATCCTAAAAATTTCTTCGCCGAAGTCGAGCAGTCGGCTTTTGCGCCAAGCGTGCTTGTGCCGGGGATCGAACCCTCCGAAGACAAACTTCTGCAGGGCCGTCTGTTCTCCTACCCGGATACACAGCGCCACCGGCTGGGACCGAACTATATGCAGATTCCGGTAAACTGCCCTTATGCGCCGGTCCGCAATTATCAGCGGGACGGTCAAATGGCGGTTCGCCAGGACCATTCGCCGATCAATTACGAGCCGAATTCCTACGACCATTCGCCGAAAGAAGCGGGAAGCACCTATGCGGAGAGCGAGAATCCGCTGACGGGCTCCACTACACGCCGCAAAATCGAGAAAACGGATGATTTCACGCAGGCAGGCGAGCGTTACCGCCGGATTACGCCGGAAGAACGCGCTAACCTGATCGATAACCTCGTGAACGACCTCAAACAAACGGACATGCAAATCCAGCTTCGCGCCGTCTGCAATTTCTTCCGTGCCGATGTGGAATACGGGACACGGCTTGCGGAAGGGCTTGGAATCGATCTCAGCGGTTTTATTCCGCAGGGAGCGGGTTCCGGTTCCGGACAAATGCCTCCGCGTTAATTTGTCACGGGTAAGAGCCTGGGAAAAGCAGCGCGGCAATGTTCTTCGACAGTATCGGGTTAAGCGGCCCGCCGCCATGCAGAAGGAATTCCCCCCTTCCCGCATGGTGTCACGGCGCCCGCTTTCGCGGATGGTCGAAGGGCACCGGCCGCTCTATCGTTTCCGGCGCGAGGTTTTTAAGATAGATGGCCCTGTGGTCCATCGGCTCGAGCAAGGATGCCGTAGGCCGTGTCTTCAAGGGCCGGAACCAAAAAAGCCTTCTTTCCGACAAGGAAAGAAGGCTTTTTTTCTCTGAGCTCAGCCGGGCCTGATGCTGCATTGCTTCACCGGCATCATGAGCGCGTGGTTATCGGCCGGCTTCGTGATGTAGTCCGTTGCCCCGGCTTCGATGCAGGCTTCCCGGTCGCCGGGAAGGGACCGGGCGCTCAGAGCGACGATCGGTTGCTTCCCTCCGGAAGCGGAGAAGAAAGCGGCGTAAGCCGGGGAAGCTTGGCGTCGTCCGCGAGCTGCCGAAGCTCCTGCTCCTGACCGCTCAAGCTGCTGGAAGGAAGGAGGAGGGTAAACGTGCTTCCGGTTCCCTCTTCACTGGCCAGCCGGATTTCTCCGCCCAGCAGCCGGGCAAACTGGCGTGAAATAGAAAGGCCGAGTCCGGTTCCGCCGAATTTGCGGCTGGTCGTGCCGTCCGCCTGGTAGAAGGCCTCGAAGATCTGCTCCCGCTTGTCCGCCCGGATGCCGATGCCGGTATCCCGGATGGCGGCGGCGGGATGCTGAATGCCTTCGGCGTCCATTTCAACGTAAAAGGTAAGCGTAACACCGCCCCGCTGGGTAAATTTGAACGCGTTGGACAACAGATTTTTCAAAATCTGCTGAAGCCGCTGTTCGTCCGTATGAATGATGTCGGGAACGCCGGTTGAACGGATGTGAAAGTACAAGCCCTTCTGGGCGGCAACGGGTTCGAACGTGCGGGTCATCGCTTCGACGACTTCGCTGACGTTCACTTCTCCCGGCATGATGGACATATGTCCCGCTTCGATTTTGGACAAATCCAGAATATCGTTAATCAGCGTAAGCAGATCCTGGCCGGAGCTGTGAATAATCCCGGCAAATTCAATCTCTTCTTCCGAAAGCGTCCCGTTCTGATTTTCGGCCAGGAACTGGGACAGAATCAGCATGCTGTTCAGCGGGGTCCGGAGCTCGTGAGACATGTTCGCCAGAAATTCGGATTTGTAACGGGAAGCGGCCACCAGTTCTTCGTTTTTCACTTCCAGCTCGTCGTGAATTTGTTGAAGCTCCGCGGTTCTTTCTTCGGCCAGCCGGAACTGTTCGGCCAATTCCCGATTGGTCTTGTTCAGCGCTTCCCGCCGGAGAAAATCCGCTTTGAAATCGTGCAGGATGAATGTAAAGAAAAAGCTGAAAAACAGGCCCGCCGTACCGGACAGCGGAGCAAGCTCGATCAGATACGTAGCGACCGGATATACCCCGAGAATCGCGATGTCCGCCACGTTGAACAGATTTACGATAAGAATCAGCAGCAAAATCCGGGCGGTCTGACGCAGAGAGGTGCGTTTGAGCAGCTCGCTGGTCAGCGCGGTTACGACGCCGAGGATGACCATATTGCCGAAGCCCGCCCAAGCGGCGTGGTTCAAGCCGAACGATAAGCGCGTCAGTCCGATTCCGATTCCGATGAGCATAATGTGGGAGGGACGCGACAGGAACAGGGGAGCCGCCAGGATAGGAACGAATCTTAAATCGAAGATGACTGTCGGGGTCAGCCGGGCTCCGTACATCATGGAGAGCCAGCCCGCCGCTATCGAAAGCAGGATGTACAGCACTTTCATCCAGTTGACGGGGACCCGGTACAAAACATATTTGTAAGCCAGACTGCCTAAATAAGTAAATGTGAGCAAGGTGCTTATATTGGCAAAAAACGATTTGAAATAGTCCCCTATATTATCCATTTATTTCCCTTCCCATTCCGAAAGCCCTTCAACCCAGCTCCAATTAGATGTTCTTTCCTAGTATACCAAAGTTATCGGCATCCCATCGGCAGAAAAAAAGACCCCCAAGGGGTCTTTAGGCATATCGGCGGGCGATACGTTGAAAATACCGGAACTTATTTTCGGTCAGGTACGGGTATGGGCTAAGCCGTTTATAGCCGGTTAAAGGGTCGGCGGCTTAGCGGTTATCGACTTTTTCCGGGTAAAGGTCGTGGTTCATCAGGCGGTGTTCCGCCATCTGCTCGTACTTGGTGCCGGGACGTCCGTAATTGCAGTAAGGATCGATGGAGATCCCGCCCCGCGGAGTGAATTTGCCCCAGACCTCAATGTATTTCGGGTCCATGAGCTTGATCAGATCGTTCATAATGATGTTCATGCAGTCCTCATGGAAATCGCCGTGATTGCGGAAGCTGAACAGGTATAGTTTGAGCGATTTGCTTTCGACCATTTTGGCGTCCGGCATATAGCTGATATAAATGGTGGCAAAATCGGGCTGTCCCGTAATCGGGCACAGGCTCGTAAACTCCGGGCAGTTGAATTTGACGAAATAATCCCGGTAAGGGTGTTTATTATCAAAGGATTCAAGCACCTGCGGCGCATAATTAAACGGATATTGTGTCTGCTGGTTGCCCAGCAGGGTGAGATCGAGATCTTCCTGGTTTCTTCCGGCCATAAAGGCACCTCCGGTTTTAAGTTTGTAAAAGTGCGAGGGCCGCATGATAGGCATACTGCAAGAAAGCATGCTGCTATGCTGTCGATAAGCAAGATGCAAGCAAGTCTGCCGGGGTAACATGCTGGAGCTCTGATTTGGGCGGTCAACCGCCTTGGACGGATGCAGGGTCAGGCCACTGCCATCCTCGGAGATCATACGCCCCGCTTGTTGCCCCACAGCAGGGCGTGAAGCTGAGGCAGCACGCGCACGTCGTTAAGATCCTCGGACGCCATCGTCAGGTCGACGAGCCACTCGTATTTGCGCAGCAGCTGCCCGCGAAGCAGGTCGTCGTCCGCGAGTCGGACGTCCTCATTGCCCGCCTGCAGGTAGAACGGGACGGCAGGGTAGCGGCGGTGGACTTCCCGGGCGAACGCGAAATCGCGTTCGTCGAACACGACCACCTTGAGGCTGATGCCGTCCGGGTTCAGCCGCCGGACGATGTCGTCCAGCTTGGCGAAGTCCGTCTCCATGCCGGAGCTTGGCGGCTTGGGAGAGAGCGTGACCTCGTCGATCTCGGTCAGCCAGTCCTGCCAGCGGGAGCCCTGCGTCTCGACGGCGGTGCGGATGCCTTTGGCCCGCAGCAGCTTCACGAGCGGGCCCAGGCTGCGCAGGAGGGCGGGATTGCCGCCCGACAAGGTCACGTGGGAGAAGCGGCTGCCGCCGGTGCGGACGAGCTCCTCCCAGACCGCTTCCGCGGTGAGCGGACGGATATCGCCTGCGCCCGATCCGTCCCACGTAAACGCGGAATCGCACCAGGAGCAGCGGTAATCGCAGCCGGCGGTGCGCACGAACATCGTCTTGCGCCCGATGACCATGCCCTCGCCCTGGACTGTCGGGCCGAAGATTTCGAGCACGGGGATGGTTGCTTCACCCGCTGCTGCTTTGCCCGGTGGGGACACGGCAGCATCCGCCGGTTTGCCCGCTGCAGGCAAGGTCCGCGGAGGGGACGGGACCGCAGCGTTTGTATGGCTTGCGCTCATTCGGACATCCACTCCCGTCGCGCTTCGGCATAACTCGTCGGCGTCTCGTACAGACGGACGAATTCGACCCGTCCGCCCCGGGCTTTCGCCTGCATCTCATCCGACTGCAGAGCCGTCTCCATCTGTTCGTACAGCCAGACGACCATATTCTCGGCGGTGGTGTTCATGGGCGGGAGCGTCTCATTCAGATACCGGTGATCGAGATAAGGCTCGATCCGGGTTTTCCAGATGTCTTTGATTTCTCCGAAATCAAGCGTGAGGCCAATCTCGTTGACATAGCCGCTGATTCCGTAAACGGCTTTGTACGTATGGCCGTGAAGGTTTTTGCACTTGCCCTCGTAAGCGTGCAGATGATGCGCCGCGTCGAACGTAAACTCTTTGGAAACGAGGACGCGCTTGGTATGGTAACGGAGCTGTTCGTGCCGGATGTCCTGCCCGTACTGCTGAAGGTTCTCTACGATGCGAAATTCGCCGGGCGTTTTCATCGGGTCTCGGCTCCTTCGCGCTCCAGAAGATAGTTCTGCAGACCGGCCGAACGGAGCTTGCATGCCGGGCACTCGCCGCAGCCGTCCCCGACGATGCCGTTATAGCATGTAAGCGTCTTGGTGCGCACAAAATCGAAAGCTCCCAGCTCGTCGGAAAGCTTCCACGTTTCCGCTTTATTCAGCCACATTAGCGGCGTATGGATAACGAATGGATAATCCATGGATAAGTTCAGAGTCACGTTAAGGGATTTTACGAAAGCGTCCCGGCAGTCCGGGTAGCCGCTGAAATCCGTCTCGCACACGCCGGTAACGAGGTGTCTGGCCCCGGCCCCTTTGGCGTATACGCCTGCAAACGAAAGGAACAGCAGGTTGCGTCCGTCCACGAACGTGGAAGGAAGCTCGCCTTCTTTTTCTTCAATTTCGATATCGGCGCGCGTCAGCGCATTGGGTGCGAGTTGGTTCAGCAGGCTCATGTCCAGTACGGTGTTCTTTACGCCAAGCTCGCGCGCAATCTGCGCCGCGCATTCGATTTCGAGTTTATGGCGCTGCCCGTAATCGAACGTGAGCGTCTCCACCTCGCCAAAATGCTTCAGGGCCCAGAACAGACACGTCGTGCTGTCTTGTCCGCCGCTGAATACGACAACCGCTTTTTCATGTTTCATCGCTCTTCCGTCTCCTTTTAAATAAAAAATAGGTGATGGAGAGAGTTCTTGATCCGTCATTTTAAACAAAACAAAAACAATGCCTCAAGGAAGGACGCAGCGCAAGCATAAAGCGAACCGGAAGTGAACGTCAAAAAAACGTACACCTAGCGCCCGCTTTTTAAGCAGCTGTGCCCGAATATCCAGGGATATTGTTTTTCCTTAGTTTTTTATAGAGGGAGTTCGCGAACCTCTCCCATATGCGCGGAGCATATGGATTTTCTTATTGGGTTATGAATCCGGCACTTCCTTGTTCCGTTCCAAGCCGTGCCGCGCATCAGAACCGTCTCATTATAACGCATTTGACCCGCCCATGTAAGGGAGCGGTGGAAATTTCCTTTATAATCGAACAATCTCAGCAGGGGATCGTGATGCCGTTCTATACTGAAGGTAACAAAAAGCCCTCCCTAATCAACGTTAGTAGGAGGCGGATGGAGGTATTCATGCACGGAAATAGGCCGGATTCGGCAAATGAGGCTGCTATAAGAACCAAGGAAGGCCACGCACCTGTTGCCATCGTCACGGGAGTTTCCCGCCGGATCGGTATCGGCGCCGCTATATGCCGGGCGCTGGCGGCCAAAGGAATGGATGTGCTATTCACATCCTGGACCGCATTCGATAAGGGAATGCCCTGGGGAGCGGATGAAGAGGGGCCTGACGCGATTCTGCGGGAGCTGGCCGAGTCGGGAGTCCGCTGCGAAAGACTGGAGATCGACCAGTCCGATCCGGAAGCGGCGAAGCGAATTGTGGACGAAACGGAGAAGCGGCTCGGGTTTCCGTCAGTCCTCGTCAATAATGCGGCCTACTCGGTGAATGACGGGTACGAGAAGCTTGATGCGGCGACTCTGGATGCCCATTACGCCGTGAACATGAGGGGCACGGCCCTGCTCAGCGTGGAATTCGGCCGCCGGTTTAACCGGGGATCGGGCGGCCGGATTATTAACCTGACATCCGGCCAGTCTTTGGGGCCGATGCGGGGTGAGATCGCTTATGCGGCTACGAAGGCCGCTGTCGAAGCGATGACCGTCACATTGGCTGCCGAGCTGGCTCCCAAAGGGATGACCGTCAACGCGGTCAATCCCGGTCCGACCGACACCGGCTGGATAACGGAAGAGCTCCGGAACGGGCTCGCAGGTCAGTTCCCGTTCGGCCGGATCGGCAGACCGGAAGACGCCGCCAGACTGATCGCATTTCTCGCGGGCGAGGAAGCGGAGTGGATTACGGGCCAGATCCTCCATTCGGAGGGCGGCTTTCGGCTCAGGTAACCATTTCGGTTTTTTTGTGGGCGTGCAACAATGCCTTTGGATGCCCCTTGCTCCCTTGAATGGGCCCAGTTGAACCGAGCAAACCCTGACTCGCCCAAGGCCAAGCTGGATGAAGAAATAAAACGAGCTCTGCAGAACAGGCTGCAGAGCTCGTTTTATTTTGCCTGCCCCGCAGGCTCGTCCACGAAAACCGTTTCCGCTTCTTTGGCTTCGAAGCAGAGATTGACGGTGCGCACGTCCGCCCTCGTCCGGTGAACCGTGCCCGCCGGAATCGTAAGCGTGTCGTTCGCTTTCAGCGAGGCAGTCGTTCCGTCCTCGAAGTCTATGAAGAGTTCTCCTTCAAGCACCATAAACAGTTCATCCGAATCGGGATGAAAATGCCAGCGGTAATTGCCGGTCATGACCGCGATGCGGAGCACATGCGAGTTTACGTCCGAAACGGCAAAGTTGACGTGCCGCTCTTGGATGTCCCGGGTAAGTTCAAGCAAATTTTGAGTAGTAAGGTTCATCTCGGTTTCTCCTGTTTCTCTTCCTATTCGGACGGTTTATCCGGTTCTGCGGAAAATTTCGTTTCGATCCGGTCCCGGTACAGGGCAAGCGCGGGCGAGAGGTTCATGCTCCGCTCTTCCATTAACATATTGAAGCGGAGCTTCTTCGCGTTGAGTGTTTTCTTCAGCTTGCCTCGTTCCTCTTCGTCATGACAGCATGCAAGGAGTTCCTCCAGTGTGATCATGTCTTTGCGGAGCTGCATTTCTTCGGGAAGGAATCCTGAATTTTTCATGATTTTATACGACAAACGAAGCTCTTCCGGAACAGCGGACCAATCTTCGAGAACGAGCGGCTTGCCTTTGCCGGGCAGATGGTCGAAATCGCCGTTTCGAATCGCTTCTTGAATGCGCTGCTCTACCAGACTGTCGAGAAAGTTCATAAGTTAACTCCTCCTTCAAGACGTCAGATCAGGTTCTGGGCGCCCACAAAATAATGGACACGCCGATGATGCAAACGGCCGCGCCGAGCCAATCGTAGAAATCGGGGGTCTTTTTGTCCACAAGCCATCCCCACACTACGGCGAGTACGACAAAAACGCCCCCGTATGCGGCATAGACCCGTCCGAAAGAAGGAAAGGCCTGGAGAGTCGGGATAATTCCGTACAGGACGAGCACAAGGCTGCCCGCGATTCCGTATCCGACAGGCTTGCCCTCGCGGAGCCACAGCCAGACGAGATAACCGCCTCCGATTTCCGCGAGCCCGGCGATCACAAATAAAAGCATGGACATCTCAGGAACCTCCGGCGGAAGTATGTTGCAGCAGGAGTTTAGGCGGATTTACCGCCGGTTCCTGCAAAAATAAAGACATGAAGCGGAACCCTCATGTCTTTGCCTACTGCTTATGACGTTCAAAGTTTAGACACCCATACGTCTTCTTTGATTGTTTTGTTTCTTGGTCTGCTGGCTTTTCATCATCTGATTGCCGGTTACCTGGTGCTTCTGCTGGGAGTTGGCTTGGGCTTGCGCCGCTTTCTTCTGGGCCATTTTCTGTTTCATGGCTTCCGCGAGCGAAACTTTGCGCGGCTCGGCCCCTTCGGCCGGTTGTGTTTCTGCGGATTGCGGTGTCTGTTGATTCTCTGACATTCGTATCACCTCACTGCGTTCATTACTTTTAGTTTATTGGTTTTCAGGGCGCTTTACAATAGGGTTTCAGGGCTCTTGTACAATTTCCTGCACCCGTCCGACCTGGCCGTCCGTCAGTCTGACTTTGATGCCGTGGGGATGATTGGGCGAATTCGTCAAAATATCTTTCACGACTCCGCGCGTCCGTTTGCCTGTACGCTGATCCTGTTTGAGCACAATGTCGACGGTCAGTCCGGCATGGATATTTTTTCTCGATTGTCCGTTCATGGGATTCTCCTTTTATGAAGTGGGCTTGCTGGCGAAAACCCGCAGAAACTTGCCCGGAATTTGGGTCTCGAACCGCATTGGCTGTCCCGTGGAAGGATGCTCGAACGCGATGACCCGGGCGTGTAAACCGAGCCGGCCGATCGTGTTTTTCACGGAGCCGTACTTCTTGTCGCCGACAACCGGATGGCCGATGTCCTGCATGTGGACGCGGATTTGGTTTTTACGGCCCGTTTCGAGCTGAACTTCAAGCAGGGAGTAGTCGGAGGAAGCCTGCAGCACTTTATAATGCGTGACCGCCTTCTGTCCGCCGTTATCCACGGGACTGGAGTACATCAGCAGCGTTTTGCTTTCTTTCAGCCAGGAGACGATCGTACCCTCGGGCTTCTTGACCTTTCGTTCGACGAGGGCTACGTAGGAGCGCTCGTGCACGGCCTCCTGCCAGGCGGTTTGAAGCGTCTGCTGGGTTTTCTCGTTCTTGGCGAAAAGCATAACGCCCGACGTATCCCGGTCCAGCCGGTGGACGACGAAAATACGCGCTTTCGGGTCTTTTCTGCGGACATGCTCGGTCAGCTGCCAATAGGCGGTCAATTCCTTCTCGTCTCCGCCGGAGATCGAAAGAAGGCCCGCTTCTTTATTGATAACCAGAAGGTCCTCGTCTTCATGCAGTATGTGCAGTCCGATCGGTTTCTCCTCTTCGGTAACGACGCTCCACTGAACCGTAACGCGGTCGCCGGGCTGGAGGGGATGGTCGTGGCGGGTCGTTTTTTTGCCGTTCACGGATACTTGGCCTCTGGACAGAATGCCCTTAACGGTGTTTCTTCCTTTATTCGCAAGCTTTTCAAGCAAAAATTTCATCAGTTCGGCCGGCTGCCCGATTTCGAATTGAGTCGGTTCTTTGTCCGTTTTCGGGGCGGCTGGCCTGGCCGGTTTCGTTTTGGAGTTAAAAGGGGGACGCTGTTTTCGCATAGGTTGGCTCCTTCGGATCTTCTATCCATTTACTATAGCGCATTGGGGAATTATTTTCACCCCGCCCGGGCTCGTGATAAGTGCCTGATCGAGTGATATAATGGAAAAGCTGGAATTCCTTTTGGGAAAATGAACGCGAAATTCGTACTTGGTTCGGCATCCGCCGGAACAAAACGTACATAAAAATGGAATAAAGGAGGCTGGGAATGCCGCAGACGGACGGATTATCAGACGAAATTCTCATTGATGTGGACGGGCTGGTCAAAACGTACGGAAGCTTCACGGCCGTAAACGGCGTGCGCTTCCAGGTACGCAAGGGAGAGGTGTTCGGGCTGCTCGGTCCCAACGGTGCGGGCAAGACCACGACCATCGAAATGATGGAAGGGCTGCGCAAGCCCGACGGGGGAACGGCGCGTATTGCGGGGTACGACACCATCCGGGAGCTTCGCAAGGTCAAGGAAGTGATCGGCGTCCAGCTGCAATCGACCTCCTTGTTCGATCTGCTGAAGGTGCGCGAGATCGTGGAGATGTACGCCAGCTTCTACCCGAAATCGGTGCCTGTCGGCCCCCTGCTCGCGGATATGACGCTGGAAGAGAAAGCGGGTGACCGCGTGAAGCATCTGTCCGGCGGACAGAAGCAGCGGCTCGCCATCGCGATCGCGCTGGTCAACGACCCGCAGGTGCTGTTCCTGGACGAGCCGACCACGGGTCTCGACCCGCAGGCGCGGCGCACGCTCTGGGACATTATCCTGCGCTTGAAGGAGAAGGGCAAGACCATCGTCCTGTCCACGCATTACATGGACGAGGCGCACGTGCTGTGCGACCGGATCTGCCTGATCGACAAGGGTCAGGTCGTCGCGCTGGATACGCCGGCCAACCTGGTGCGCAGCCTTCAATCGGAGAACGCGATTGAATTCCGGCTGCCCCAGGCGGAGTCGGCTTCCCCGCGGGAGCGGACGGAGCTGACGGACACGCTGCGCAGGCTCCAGGGCGTGAAGCAGGTGGAGCTTGCCCGCGACACCCTCGTGCTGTACACTGACCATCTCCAGCAGTCGCTCACCGGCCTGATCCGGGAGGCGGAGCTGCGGGGCTGGAAGCTGACGGATCTGCTGACACGGACAGCCACGCTGGAGGACGTGTTCATTCACATGACAGGAAGGAGCCTGAGAGAAGAATGAAAGCGTACCTTCAATTGACGCTCGCACAGCTCCGGATTTTTATCCGGAACAAGCAGGTGCTTCTCTGGTCTTTTCTGTTCCCTGTCTTCTTCATGGTCATGTTCGGCACGTTCTTCGGAGGGGGCAGCAGCATGTCCATCAACGGAGTCGTCATCGACCAGGACCGGTCGGCCCAGTCGGCTCAATTGGTCGGCGCTCTGATGAAGACGCCTGCCATGAAGCTCAAACAGGAGGAGCACACGGCTCCGGGGCTCCAAAAGCTCAAGGACGGCAATCTTCAGATGGTGGTCGTCATCCCCGCGGGATACGGCAACAGACTCGATGCCGCCGTCAAAGGGGGAGAGGCCTCCTCCGTCAACGTTTACTATGACCAGACGAACATGATGACCGCCGAGCTCGGCAAAACCGTCGTGGCCCAGGTGGCGGACGGCATCTCCAAAGAGAAGACCGCCTACAAGCCGGCGATAACGGTCAAAGCGGAAGGCGTTCAGGCGCTGAAGCTGTCGTATATCGACTTTCTCGTTCCCGGCATCGTGTCGATGATGATCATGTCCAACAACCTCAACGGTGTGGCGGGACAGATCGCCTCCTGGAGGGAGAGGGGCATTCTTCGACGGATGCAGAGCACCACGCTGAAGTCGTCCACGTTCATCGCCTCGCAAATCACGGCGAGGCTCTTGCTGAACGGACTTCAGGCGGTGATCGTTCTGCTCATCGCGTCCGTCATCTTCGGAACGAAAGTGAACGGCTCGTGGGGGCTGCTTCTGCTTTTCGTTATTCTCGGCACGCTGGCGTTTATGTCGGTCGGCTTTATCGTCGCGTCGCTGGCGAAAACACCGGAAAGCGCCGGACCGATCGCGGGATTTATTTCGTTCCCGATGCTCTTTCTGGGGGGCGTCTTCTTCTCGGCGGACAGCATCCCGTCTTTCCTCCAGCCGGTCGTGAACCTGATCCCGATCACGCATCTGTCGACGGCTATGCGGCAGGTCATGAACGTGGGGGCGGATTTAACCGTGCTGTGGCCGCAGGCCCTTATCCTCGGCGGCTGGATGGTCGTGGCTTTCGCGATCGCGAGTTTTACCTTCAAGTGGGAGTAAGGCGGACGTCATATAGGAACCGCCTGAATATAGAGCAAAGAACCGTTTCCGTAACAGGAAGCGGTTCTTTTATTGTTTTGATAAAAGGCTCCGTACATTCAGATCGGAAGAGCCAGATAAGCGATATCGATAATCTTTAACGTAAGAGGATCAATTGTATACTGCTGTTTGTACCGGTCTGTGAATGTTTTTCCGTCCAGGTTATATTCGATTTCTCCCTTAATGGTAACGATAGTTTTCCCGCCTGCGATCTCATGGGTGGCGATGATGTTGCGGTTCAGCTTCCGCAGGGGGAGATGGTCCCCCGGACGCGAGAGATAGCTGCCGTCGCTTTCTTTCATATAGCCGTAGTCGAAAAAGCGGGCGGCCAGATTCGGTCCGTAGACGGTTTCGAGCTGTTTCAACAGTTCTCCGCGGCCCTTCTCATCCAAGGTTCCTTTATCCGGCTGATAAAGCGTGTCAAACGTCCATTGCTCCACGGCGCCGTAATAATCTTTGGCAGCGACGGAGAGATCTTCTTTTGCGGCCGATGGCTTGGTCTTGAGAATTTCCGCTTGTTTGAGCGAATCGTTCCAGGTCACGGAAGCTCCGAGCAAATCACCCAACGATTTCAGGGGGACATACGTGCTGCCCTCGTAATTTAGCAGGGGAAGATCGGGAGAGTTGTATGTCTGCCCGTCAACGGTTACCGGATAGGTCGCCGCTTGAAGAAGATAGTCGATTACAGGCTTGGCCCACACATCTGTCTGGGAGAAGAGCGTTCCGATCAGAATGCCTCCCGTTAAATAAAAAACCGGCTTTTTGCTTTTCATAATCGAATCCCTCCTGAATTTTCGGTCCGTCGGGTTTATCCGTGAACTAGGTCCGGCGGCTTTGAAACTTTAGACTGCAAGGGCAGGAGAAATGTTTCAATAAAAGAAAAATATGTATGTTTTGCGATTTACGGTTTCTCCAAACGGTATGACCCGGCGTCTAAAAGGGCAACCTGATACCTAAATGACAGCGCTTTAAAAGGAGGAGACGCCCATGATCTTGTACCAGCTTACCCAATGGCTTCAGGAGCATACCAGCATCCGCAAGGCGATTCAGCAGGAGGCGGGGGACCCCGGTGAACTTATGCAGCGCAAGGAACAGGTGGAGCGGCAGTTGATGGAACAGGCGGAGCGGTGGAGGAACGTGTACGCCGATGTGCCTGCCTTGCCCGCCGCCGATCAGTTTCCTTCCTGGTCTTCCGAGACGGGCGCCGGGTGGGAGGACACAGAGCCGGAATTCGACACGCCGCGCTGACAAGGCGCATGCGCCCGTATCCCTCCGCTTTGTCAACTCGGCGGGGTTCGTGTAGAATAAGAACGATCCTTGATTTTATTGATAAAAGAGGTTGTAAACGACCATGAATATCGTTCTTGCCACATTGAACGCCAAATACATTCATACTTCGCTGGCTCTGCGGTACCTGAAGGCATTCAGCGAGCCCGAATTTCCGATTGATATCGTGGAGTACACGATCAAAGATCCGGCGATGAACATCGTTTCGGACTTATACGGCAAAAATCCCGACGTGCTCGGTTTTTCATGCTACATCTGGAACATTGAAGAAACACTCCGCGTCATCCGCATGATCAAAAAAATCCGTCCCGATCTGACCATCGTACTCGGCGGACCGGAAGTCTCCTACGATACGGAGGAATGGATGCGCACCGTTCCGGAAGTAGATTTTATCGTTATGGGCGAAGGGGAAGAGACGTTCAAGCATTTCCTTCAGGAGCTGTCGACTACGCGGAAGTTTCATTTCGTGTACGGCATCGCGTACCGCAAAGGGGAAGAAATTATTTTGACCCCCGGCCGTCCGAAGCTGGACCTGAATGCGATTCCTTCTCCACACCGGTTCGAAGAAGATCTTAAGGACCTCGGGAACCGGGTCGTTTACTTCGAAACGAGCCGGGGCTGCCCGTTCTCATGCCAGTTCTGCCTATCCTCCATCGAGGTGGGGGTGCGCTATTTTGATATGGAGCGGACGAAGTCCGAAATCCTGTATCTCATAGCGAACGGAGCCAAACTTATTAAGTTTGTCGACCGGACGTTTAACATTAAGCGGGATTACGCCCTGGAAATTTTCCAGTTCCTGATTGACAATCATCAGGGCTGCGTGTTCCAGTTCGAGATTACGGCCGATATTATGCGGCCCGAAGTGCTGGATTTCCTCGCCGAGAACGCGCCTCCGGGAATTTTCCGCTTCGAGATCGGCGTCCAGTCCACGAACGATGAGACGAACAACCTGGTGAAGCGCCGCCAAAATTTCGCCAAGCTTACCCGCACGGTGACGAAGGTGAAGGAAAGCGGCAAAATCGACCAGCATCTGGATCTGATCGCCGGCCTTCCCGAGGAAAACTACGACTCCTTCCGCAAAACGTTCAACGACGTCTTCGCGCTTGGCCCCGAGGAGCTTCAGCTCGGGTTCCTGAAAATGCTCCGGGGAACCGGTCTGCGCATCGATGCGGCTAAGTACGGCTACATTTTCATGGATCAGGCGCCCTATGAGATTCTGGGCAACGACATTCTGCCGTTTACCGACCTGATCCGGATCAAACGTGTAGAAGACGTGCTGGAGAAATATTGGAACGCCCACCGCACGGACCATACCGTGAATGACTTGATTGCCTCGGAATTTTCTTCGGCATTCGATTTCTTCCAGGAGTTCGGCGATTACTGGGAGGAAAGAGGCTGGCAGAAAATCGGCCACCAGCTGGAAGATTTATTCACCCGGCTGCATGCTTTCCTGACTTGGCGGGGCACCGAACGGATGGACGTTATCGAAGGGCTGATGAAGCTTGATTATTTCCTGAATCACAAATACAAGCCGCGTAAAATCTGGTGGGATTTCAAGCTGGACAAAGCCGAACAGAGCGATTATTTAAAAAGAGCCGCGGATCGTCCGGATGAAGTTTCCGGCAATTTCAGCGAGCTGCGCATGGGCGAAAAGGACCTGCACAAGCATGCCGTCATCGAAGTGATCCCGTTCGACTTGCAGCGCTACCTGCAGGACGGCTCGCTCGATACTTCGGCGGAATCGCTGCTGCTGGCCGTGTACCGGCCGGAAGCGGGCGGTCGGCCGTCCGTGTATTCGATGCCGCTGGGCCGCGCATCGGCGGCGTCCGCGTCTGCCGGGAACTGAGCAGGCGCACGGCAGAAAGGCTCCCGCCCCCGTAACGAGGGGGCGGGAGCCTTTTTTTGCGCATAGGCTTCGTAGTGAGGCGATGCGCTCGGTTCCTTTTGCCGGATTTATCACGTATCCGCTGTTAGGAACCTCACGCGGCCGGGTAATGGCGGCTGGTCCGGGTCCGCCACCAGCTTCCCGGGGCGAAGCCGCACGATGCGCGGCAACTACGCCCCGGGCTCCTGTCGCAGCCCGCCGCGTTGCCCAAGGCTGCCGCCGCGCTGCCGGGCTCCTGCCGAGCGGAAGGGCCGCAAGACGGGCGCCAAACGGCATGCCGCTCCGTGCCAAGCCCGGCACTCTTGAAGCGGCGCTACACGGTCGCGCGTTCAATGAGGCGGAACGGCAGCTCCCGGTGTTCCACGGGGCTGGCGGGGTCCTGCAGGCGCTTCAGCAGCAGGGAGAAGGCCGTGCGCCCGATTTCGACGAGCCGGTTGTCGATCGTGGTGATATCGAACAGCTGCGCAATCGGGTGGTTGTCGAAAGAGACGATCGCCAGATCCTCCGGTACGCGGAGGCCGTTTTTGACCGCCTCGCTGATGATGCCGGCGGCTACCTGGTCGCCCGCCACGAGCAGAGCGGTCGGACGCTCCTCCATGTCCAGGATGCTGCGGACTACCTCCGCTCCGTCTTCGATGGAGTAGATCTGGTAGAACATCCACTCCTCCCGGACGGGAACACCCGCCGAAGAGAGGGCGTCGGAAAAGGCACGCCGCCGGTTCCGGCTGTTAAAGCTGTGCCCCCGCCCCAGACAGTAGCCGATGCGGGTGTGTCCTTTTTCCAGAAGAAGCTGCATAGCCAGCCGGAAGCTGCCGTAATGGTCGATATGGACGGACGAGATCCGGTCGCTCTCGATATATTCGCAGGCAATGATCGGTCCGAACTGCGAGTAAGCCTCGATGACTTCCCACTCCAGGGATCGGGAACAGATCAGCAGGCCGTCGATCTGTTTGATCTTTAGCATGTTCAGCAGCTCGGTCTCTTTATCCGCCGCATAGTTCGTCTGGCTGACGAGCAGATGCACATTGGCTTCCAGCGCCTCTTGCGCGATTCCTTCCATAATGCTGTTGAAGTAGGGCAGATTAAGGTAGGGGATGACCACCCCGACCATGTTCGTTTTGCCGGTGATGAGATGAACCGCATTCACATTGCGGGAATAGTTAAGGCGGTGTACGACTTCCTGTACAGCCGCGCGTTTGGCTTCGCTGACGTAAGGATGGTCGTTGAGCACGCGGGAAACGGTCGCTACGGAGACTCCGGCCAGTCTGGCAATGTCCTTGATGTTGGCCATAGGTCCGGCCTCCTTTCTGTCCTCAGTTTAAAGCAGCCCGATCGTCCGCGTCAAAAATTTCGGGAGAGAGACTTGACGTGAAAAGCATTTCATACTTTACGCTTAATTCGCAAGCCTTCACGTCTCCGTCCGGCGTAACCTCCGGGGCGTTACGGATGAGGCGGTGGGCTTCTTATCAAGACCTTGATACCTCGACAGATTTTTTAGAACGAACTTATACCGGAAGGGGTATAGAGAGATGGAGAGAGCGATCGTATTTTTTGATATCGACGGGACTTTGCTGGATGAAAATAAACAGATTCCCGCATCCACCCGTAAAGCCGTCAGGCTGCTGCAGGAACGGGGCGTGTTTACGGCCATAGCGACCGGGCGCGTACCGTCCATGTTCAAGGACGTGAGGGAAGAACTCGGCATTTCGTCCTACGTGTCCATTAACGGACAGTACGTGCTGTTCGAAGGCCGTGAAATTTATTCGAATCCGATGGATCCCGCGAAGCTTGCGGAACTGGTCCAAGCGGCGGACGAGCAGGGCCATCCCCTGGCGTACTGCGGCCACCCCGAGACTCGCGTAAGCAGCTCGCATCCGCATGTAAAGGAAAGCTACGATAACCTCAAGATTCCGTGTCCGGAAGCCGATCCGGAGTTTTACAAACATTCTGCGGTATTTCAGGGACATTTATTCTGCGACGCCGAAGCCGAGAAACTGTACGCCGAGCGGTACCCGCATTATCAGTTCATCCGCTGGCACGAGCATGCTCTTGATGTTCTGCCTGCCGGAAGCTCCAAAGCGATCGGCATTCAGGAAATGCTCAAAGCCGTCGGAATTCCGAACGAGAATTGTTACGCTTTCGGCGACGGGCTGAACGATATTCAGATGCTCACCAGCGTAGGAACGGGAATCGCGATGGGCAATGCGGCCCCCGAAGCGAAAGCCGCGGCGGATGTGGTCACGGACTCGTGCTCCGAAGACGGCATTCTCAAGGGACTAGTCCGGGTAGGGCTGCTTCCCGAAGAGGCTCTGGAGAACCTGGGCGAACATGCCCGTTGAGATCTTCCGTCTCGTACAACGCTAAAAAGCCTTCTTCCTTTTCGTGCGTCGGCACGGAGGGAAGAAGGCTTTTTTTATGTTCGGCCGCAGGGGCTTATCTATAGGCTAAGAGCCTGATGCCTCGGGCCTAAGGCAGATAAGAGCGCAGCACCGTCTGGCTGCCGCTTAGCGTGTAACCGCCCAGCGTGGCCGGGAGCAGGAAGCAGTCGCCCGGCTTCATCGCCAGAGAGCCGTCCGCCCATTCCAGCGAACCGCTGCCTTCGCAGGCGATCAGCAGCGTGAAGCTTTCCGGTGTCGTGGACAAGTTCCACGGAGCGGTTACGATGCCTTTTTCCACCACGAAATAAGGGGAAGCGGCCAGCTCCAGCCATTCGTTCGGCGCAGCGTCCATCGTTTTCATGAAAGTAGCGCCGGCCTTTCCGAAGGCGATGACGTTCAGGGAGTCTTCGATATGAAGTTCCCGCGGCTTGCCGTCGAGTCCGGGGCGGTTATAGTCGTACAGGCGGTAAGTCGTATCCGAGTTTTGCTGGATTTCCGCTACCAGGACGCCGGAGCCCAGCGCATGGACCGTACCCGAAGGAATATAGAAGCTGTCGCCCTTCTCGGCTTCCACGGACATCATGGTATCGAGAATGCGATCCTCTTGAACGGCCGTTTGAAATTCGGAACGCGTGATTCCGTCCTTCAGCCCGTAAATGATCTTGGCTCCGGGTTTGGCGTCCAGCACGTACCACATCTCGGTCTTTCCAAGCTCGCCCTGCGCGAGGTTCTCATAGTCATTGCCGGGGTGCACCTGAACGGAGAGGTCGTCGTTGCAGTCAAGCAGCTTGACGAGCAGAGGAAAACGTCCGTTTCCGGCGGAAGCGCCTTTCGTACCGAACCATTCGGCGCCCAGCTTTTCCCGGACTTCGTCCAGGCCGAGGCCTTTCAGTTCTCCATTTGTAACGGTAGAGGTGCCGTTCGCATGATCCGCGATCATCCAGCCTTCGCCGACATGGCCTTCGGGAATCTCGTAGCCGAATTCCTCCAGGGCGCGGCCGCCCCATACACGGTGTTTAAAATCGGGTTGAAAATGAATCGGGTAAGGTTTCATTTCAGTACTCCTCTCGGTTTCTTTTTCTCTATACCAATCAAGTAAGGCGACCGTGCCGCACTGTTGATAAACCGGTAGCAGAGCACGCTCCACATCTCCTGGGGAAGCGCGGCGGCCCAGCTTTCGACCGCCTGCGCCTCGGAAGCTCCGCCATCGTGGCCCGGATACAGGGCGATGGTGAGGATGCCGCCTTCGCGCAGAAGTAGGAGCGCGGCTTCCAGAGCGGGCAGCGTGGAAGCCGGCACGGTAATAACCCCGGGATCTGCGCCGGGCAGATACCCAAGGTTGAACATGACGGCGGCCGTCCGTCCCAGGCAGTCGTCCGGGACAGCGTCCGCCATGTCGGCATGGCTGCGCAGCAGAAGCGAGACCCGCTGCGCGCCGCCGGAGCCGTCCAGCTCGCGTTCCAGCCGCGTACGGGCCGTATCCAGCGCCTGCGGCTGGATATCGAAGCCGTACACGCGGCCGACGCGGCCGACGAGCCTGGCGAGGAAGAGGGTGTCCACTCCGTTGCCTACGGTGGCATCTACCACCGTATCGCCGGGGCGGACACGTTCCTCGATCCATTTATGCGCGCAGCTCAGAATGGAGAGAAATCCCATGGCGGCCTCCGCTTATACCGGTCCGGCGGGGGTTGCGGGCGTCCAGAGCTTCCCCTGCCAAGTATCCCGGCGTTTGAGTTCGGCGTCGATCGCGTTCAGCACTTCCCATTTCTTCAGGCTCCACATGGGGCCGATGAGCAGATCGCGCGGCGCATCGCCGGTCAGCCGGTGAACGATCATTTCCGGCGGGAGCAGCTCGAGCGTATCGACGATGAGCTTGATGTATTCATCCTGCTCCAGGAAGCGCAGCAGGCCCGCTTCGTACTGCTTCACCATCGGCGTTTTGCGCATCAGGTGGAGCAGATGGATTTTGATGCCCTGCACATCCATGGCGGCGACGGCTTTCCCGGTTTCGATCATCATATCATCGGTTTCCTGAGGCAGTCCGTAAATAATATGCGCACAAGTGCGGATGTTGTGTTTTCTCAGCTTGGCGACCGCTTCCGTGTAGCACTGCGTGTCATGGGCCCGGTTAATAAGGGTCGACGTGCTTTCGTGAATGGTCTGAAGGCCCATCTCGACCCACAGGTAGGTGCGCTCATTAAGCTCGGCCAGATATTCCACGACATCGTCGGGCAGGCAGTCCGGCCGCGTGGCGATGGAGAGCCCTACAACGCCGGGCTGCTGAAGAATGACTTCGTAATACTCCCGCAGCTCGTCCACGGGCGCGTAAGTGTTGGTGTAGGCTTGAAAATAGCCGATGTACTTCGCATCCGGCCATTTCTGGTGCTGGCGGTCCCGGATCGTGTTAAACTGCGTCACCAGGTCGTCGCGGCGTCTTCCCGCAAAGTCGCCGGACCCTCTTGCGCTGCAGAATGTGCAGCCTCCGGTAGCGATTTTGCCGTCCCTGTTCGGGCATGTGAAACCCGCGTCCAGCATGACTTTAAATACCTTCTCGCCGAACTGGCGGCGCATCTCGTAATTCCATGTATGAAACCGTTTATCCCCCCACAGGAGAGGCTCGGTTGTAATTGCGTTCATGAGGTTTCAGTACTCCTTTTTCAAATCTGACTTTTCCTATTGTAGCCCAAAACAAAAGGGAATGCACCCCTTCCTCTGCCAGTATGTACCCCGTTTAAAGCAACCCGGGCCGGACATCCTAAGGGAGCAATAAAACAACTGCTTTGAAAGGGGACTGTCCATGAAAAAGCTTCGCTATGCTACGCTTGCTGTTGCCCTGACTTCTATGCTTACGGTGGGTGCCGCGCACGCCAGCACGTTGGGAACAGGTTCGACAACAGGAACGACCAACACGACGGTGACCGGCACGACGACTCCGGGGACAACCATGAACGGTGTCAACCCGAACGCCACAGCTCCGGATCAGCTGAACCGCGCATACAGCACGGGCCGTAACGCCGTAACAGGTACGGTAGGCGCTGTAACCGGCGGTGTGACCGGTGCCGTCACCGGTGCCGTAAACGGCGCAGCAACGGGTGCGGCGACAGGCGCAGCGACAGGCACAACCAGCGGCGTGAATACCTACGGTACGGGTTATAACGGCAACACAGGCACGTACGGAACGACCGGTACGGTCGGTACCAACGGCAACCGTATGATGGACCGCATGAGCACGACGGGCACCAACAACCGCGGTGCTTACGACACGTCCACTTACCGTACGTACGGAACGACCCGCAACAATACGAACTGGGGCTGGCTCGGTCTTCTCGGCCTCGTCGGTCTGGCCGGTCTGGGCGGACGCAACAGAAGAGAGAACGAAATTCATAACCGTTAATCCACGGGAAGCAGAAGGGCATCTCTTTTGGAGATGTCCTTTCCCGTCTTTTTAAACGAAATTGTTAATTCGCTGACAGGGAGGTGAAAAGAGATGCTGACTCTGACCCGCAGCGGCGACCTTCAGGGGCAGGAAACGACTGGAATCACGCTGGAGCTTACCCCGAAAGAAGCCATGATTCTGGCGGGAACCGCAAATTTTGCTTACGACGCCCGGGCCGCGGCCGAAGCGCGCCGCAAAGTACGCCGTCAATTGGATGCCGTTTTGATTAACCGCTGAGGCTTTTGGCCGGATAGAGCGTTGATTTTTAACGTTTCCGGGGCTTGCCGGATGCTTATTTTCCTTTGCATTTTCCGGGGGAATCGTCTATTATTTGAAGCATGTTTCCGTGATCCCACAGGGAATGGCTGCAGGTGACCGGATAAGGATTAGGGGAGGTAAGCAATGCGTTTAAGAGGAAGAAAAGGCATCCGGGAAGCAATTGAGAAGCAGCGCGATCTCATTGTTCTGGAACCGGCTTTATATAAAGGAAAGTGGGCGGAAGTGTTTGGGAACGGCAATCCGATTCATGTGGAGCTCGGGATGGGGAAAGGCCAGTTCATCAGTGAAATGAGCCGGCGCAATCCCGGGATCAATTTCATCGGGGTAGATATGTACGATGAACTGATCCGCAGAGCCAGCGAGAAAGTCCGGATCGCGCACGGCATCGAGGAATCGGCCGTGGATGTATCGCTTGAGAACATCCGGCTTGCTCTGTTCAATATCGAACGGCTGGAAGAAGTTTTCGACGAGAATGAACTGGAGCGGATTTATCTGAATTTCAGCGATCCGTGGCCCAAGAAGAAACATGCCAGACGCCGCCTGACTCATGCGGGCTTCGTCCATAAATACAAACACGCGCTTAACGAGCGCGGCGAAATTCACTTCAAAACGGACTCCAAATCCTTGTTCGAATTCTCGTTGAATTCTTTTGCGGATCTGGATCTGAGAATGCGGAACATCTCTCTCGATCTGCACGGCGGTTTCGAGGAAGGGTTTAATCCGGATCACGTCATGACGGAGTACGAAACGAAATTTGCCAAGCAGGGCATGAACATACACCGTGTGGAAGTGGTGCTCGGGTCCCGGGCTCTTGCCGAACACGTGGAACGCCTAAAAGAAGAACAGCAGTCCTAAACGGACTGCTGTTCTTCTTTGTGTATAAGCGTCATGATGACTTGAGAGTAGTCCGTTTGGAACATATTGCGGCAGCTTTCCCGGATATCTTCCCGCATCCGCCGCATTTCGTTTCCGCGTTCCGATAAACCTTTGAACCACAAGCGGATGGTTTCTTCCGACAAAATGGATTCCCCGAAGCCGTTTTCCGTGAAGAACAGCAGATTTTCCTCTTCCTGTCCCGGGATAGGCTTGTGGAAGAGCATCGGAATGCCTTTGGCCAGACCTTCCGTGCAGGTCATTCCGCCCGGCTTGGTCACCAGCAGATCCGAGACTTCCATCAGCTTGTCGACTTCGTTCGTAAAGCCGAGCAGCTTCACGTGAGGATGAAGGAACCGCGGGTCCTCCTGGCATTTCGCCAATGCCTTCTGATTGCTGCCGAAGCAGAAAATAAGCTGAACCCGGTCGCGCCAGCGGAGCATTTCGTCCAGAACGGTGTCGCCCCCGATGAGTCCCCAGCCCCCTCCCATGACAAGCACCGTAGGAATGGAGGCCAGCTCGAACCGGCGGCGTATTTCCGTCTTGTCGTGAGGCTGGCGGAAACCGGGATGCACCGGAATGCCGGTGATTTCGATCTTGTCGCCGGCCACTCCGCGGTGAAGCAGCTTGGTTTTGACTTTGTCGGAAGAGACGAGATATTTGTTGACTTCCGGCGAAATCCAGGTGCCGTGCACGTCATAGTCCGTTATGACCGTGCATAAAGGCACAGACAGTCCGGCCCGTTTCAGACGGGATACGACGATGCTCGGGAACGGGTGCGTGCAGACGATAGCGTCCGGACGCAGTTGGGTGATGATCTGGGCCGTTTGGGCGTAAAAGATCCGGTGAAGCGCCATTTGCGTGATGGGATTCAATGATTTTTTGTATTGGAAGCGATAAAGCTTTCCGTATAATTTCGGCTGGGAATGAAGCGTTTTGCGATAGGCGGAAAAAATCCATCTGGCTAACGTGGGGTGAAGGAAAGCGCCGAGTTCCAGAACGCGCGTCTGGATGCCTGGATACAGCTGCCGCATATTTTCGGAAAGGGCGTAAGCGGCCTGGGTATGTCCGGCACCGAAGCCTTCGGATAATAGCAGTACTCTTTTTTTGCGCAAGTCTATTCACCTTTCCTTCTTATCCATGAATTTCCATCCTGTTACCATACTCAATTTAAGGCCACAGCGCAACGGAGGCAGCAGCCGCTCCCGAGCCGATTACCGCGCCGGCCAGGCAATCGCTGGGATAATGAAGCCCGAGGTACATGCGGGACAGAGCAACCAGCAGGGCGAGCGGAATGAGGACGAAACCTAGAACGGGCATGTGGGCCGCGAACGGGACGATCACAGAGAAGATGGCGGTCGTATGACCGGATGGAAAGCTGTGGTCCTGCAGCGGATTTCGGCCGGTTCTCGTATTGGGCACAACCAGATACGGGCGTCTGCGAGGATACAGTTTTTTGACGATGGCTACCGGAATATGGCTTATCGCAAGGGCGGCGAGCGCCTGAATGCCGGCGATCTGCCAGACTCCTTTTCCGAATAGGGACAGGAGCAGCGTGATCGCAATGGTGGCAGTCGCTCCCCCGAGATGAGTAAGCGTCCCGAGGATACCATCCAGTATGGTGTGCCGGAACCGCTGGTTGACATAGAGAAACATGCGTGTTTCGTGCCGGTGCATCCAATGAACGACTTTGCTCATGATGATGCCTCCTTCCCTGATAGCTAACAACCGTAGTGTACCTGTTAATTCTTAACGAGAACGAGTGCTAATTCTTAAGAAAGGTTTAATTTTTCATGGATTTTCTTCGTTTCTAATTTTGACGAGGAATTCCCTCTGACACCTTCAGTATAAAAGCATTTTGTTAGCGCAGTATCAACGGAGGCCGCCGCCGGATATTTACAAGTTATTAACCGGGTTATGACTTTTCAAAGCTTTCTCGTTAACAAACGCCCTATACAATCGAGAAGAGAAACTCCTCGGAGCGCAGCGGACTGCAGTTTCCGGGGGGCATCCGAGCTGTGGAAACGGAGGGCTGTCTTATGAGAGTCGCGTTATTTACGGATACGTTTCTTCCCGATGTCAACGGGGTCGCCAAAACGCTGGGACGCTGGGTCCGCTACCTGGAGTCCCGTGGGGCGGTGTGCCGCGTATTTGCGCCTGCGGCCGGGGAGGCTGGAACCTCGGGCATCCGGAGCGTGGAACGATTTTACAGTATTCCTTTCTCATTGTATCCGGATTGCAGAATGGCGATACCCAATCCCCTGCTGGTCGGCAGGATGCTCAAGGAATTCCGCCCGACCCTCATCCATCTGGCGACGCCGTTTAACCTCGGCCTGACGGGCCTCCACTACGGGAAAAAGCACCGCATCCCTCTGGTCGCCTCCTATCACACGCATTTCGACCAGTATTTGGCGCATTACCGCCTCCAATGGATGGAACCGATGCTCTGGAAATATCTGCTTTGGTTTCACCAAAACTGTGTAAAAATATATGTACCCTCGCCTTCGACCGGTAAAATACTCCATACAAAAGGGCTCACGGGTATCGAATTATGGGGGCGGGGCATCGATACGGCCGAATTCCGCCCTCATACGGACAGACGAAAAGTTTTGCATAAGCACAACCTTTTGCCCGCCAAATTCGTATTACTCTATGTAGGACGCCTCGCGCCCGAAAAAGGTTTGGATGCGCTGGTGCGCGCCTTCGCCAATCTGCCCGAAGTTTTCCGCGCGAAGTGCGCGCTGATTCTTGCGGGAGACGGCCCCATGCGGGCGGAGCTGGAGAAGCGGCTGGCCCCGTACCCGGACGTCCGCTTCTGCGGCTTCGTGGAGGGCAGGGAGCTGGCGGAGCTCTACGCGGCCGCCGACGTATTCGTGTTCCCGTCCGCCTCGGAAACGTTCGGCAACGTGGTGCTGGAGGCGATGGCGTCGGGAACGGCCGTCGTCGGTGTAAACGCAGGCGGAGTGGCGGATAACGTCAGGCATGGGTATACCGGCCTGCTTTGTCCGCCTGACGATGCGTCCGCTTTGGCCGCGGCGGTGCAAAGGCTTTACGAAGCCCCCGAACTGCGTCGAAAACTGGCGCTTGAGGGCCGGTCGCATGCGCTTACCAGGAGTTGGGACTCAATTTTCGCAACCCTCTACGAAAGCTATAGGGAGGTTGCGGGAGACGCCGGCGGCGGAGCCCGAAGGGCGGCGGGCATCGTGAAATAAGCGCCGCGCCTGGACAGTCCGTCCAAGTTGTTTTGGCCCTGCGGCTCGATTATAATGGAGCAGACGGCCTGCCCCGCCGAAAATTAAAATCAAAAAAGGCCCGCAAACTTGGAGTTTTACAGAGGCCAAAGTCACAAAAAAGTAGAAAACCGGGGGAAGAAGCCGCAATCGCACACGAGAACGAGCGCCGATTACTTTACTGGGGTCTTTTCGCGCTAAAATGTTCGAACCGACCAAATAGTCCATTAATAGGGTTTTGACAAAAGCATGGAAACCCGTCACAATCAAGAACGATTGCATTGGCTTCTACACAAAAATGATTACAATGGCTTCAATTGGAACAAAATGGGTTACATACAAAGCGATAAATATAAAAACAGACTTTGTTGTGAACATTAAAAGGGGGGTTTACGATGCTGGATACAATTTTGCTGGTCTTGCAAATTGTATTGGTGTTATTCGGGGCTTATCAGTTGTTTCTAACATTCTTTGGCTGGAAGCGTCCGAAAAAGAAAACGCAGCATCCGCCGCAGAAATCATTCGCAGTTCTGGTAGCGGCGCATAACGAAGAAGAAGTAGTAGGGGCCTTGCTCGAAAACCTGAAGCAGCTCGACTATCCGAAAGAGCTGTACGACGTTTTCGTCATTTGCGACAACTGTACGGACAGCACCGCCGATATTGTGCGCAGCCACGGACTGTATGCGTGCGAGCGCAACAACCCGAATCTGCGGGGCAAAGGGTACGCCATCGAATGGATGCTCAAAGAGCTGTGGAAGCGTCCGCGCCAGTATGACGCCGTCGTGATGTTCGACGCCGACAACCTCGTCGGCCACGACTATCTGCGTCATATGAACGACGACCTGTGCAGCGGTTCCCAAGTCATCCAAGCTTATCTGGACACCAAGAATCCGAACGATTCCTGGGTTACGGCTTCCTACGCCATCTCGTATTATTTCGCGAACCGCTTCTGGCAGGTTCCGCGTACGAATCTGGGCCTCGCCAACTATCTTGGCGGTACAGGCATGTGCTTTGAGTCGAACCTGCTGAAGCAGATCGGCTGGGGCGCGACGAGCCTCGTCGAAGACCTTGAGTTTTCGATGCGCTGCGTAAAGCTCGGCGTTAAGCCGACGATGAACTACTACGCGAAAGTCTACGACGAGAAGCCGCTGACGTTCAGAGCGTCCGTCAAACAGCGCCTGCGCTGGATGCAGGGACACTTCGACGTCTGCCGCCGCTATCTGTTCCCGCTTCTGTGGCAGGGACTTAAAGAGCGCAGCTGGACCAAAATCGACGCCGCTTTCTATTCGGCTAACGTATATAACTATTTCTTCGGTTCCATCCTGAGCGTGGCGATCTGGATCAAAGCCATCGTACCGGGCGGAACGGACATGAATCTGTACGAATTGGCTCCGATTGTCAACGTCCTGGCCATCTCGATTTATGTGATGCTGCCGATCTCGTTGTTTATCGAGAAGGCGTCCGGCAAGACATACAAGTACCTGATCGCTTATCCGATCTTCATGCTGTCCTGGTGGCCGATTACCGTATACGCGTTCTTCACGCAGAACAACAAGCAGTGGAGTCATACGAAGCATACGCGTGTTATCCGCCTGGAAGAAGTGCAGAGCAAGCAGGTCAGCTAACTTACTTACGGGAATTCGAGCAGAATAAAGTTGACTTGTCTTCTCCGGAGTGGTATAGTAGTACGAGTGATTGCACAACTGCATATTTTTGAAAGAAGAGGCGCCCGCTTCTCACCTGACCGATTCCGTCGGCTGGTTACGATGAAATAACGTCAACGTTTTGTTTTTATGTGACAAACGAACCGTGGGGATGTGGGCTGTTAGCCTGCATCCCTTTTTTATGTCCTTGCAACAAGCTTGGAAACAATGGTTGGAGGTGGAGAATATTAGTAAAGATCACATGGTTAACGATGAGATTCGCGCGAAAGAAGTCCGTTTGATCGGGCCCGAGAGCGAACAGCTCGGCATTAAACCGATTCGTGAAGCGCTCCAAATGGCGATTGACGCCAACTTGGATCTGGTGAACGTAGCGCCAACGGCTAAACCGCCGGTATGCCGCATCATGGACTATGGGAAATACCGTTACGAGATGCAGAAGAAAGAAAAAGAAGCCCGCAAGAACCAGAAAATCGTGGACATCAAAGAAATTCGCCTGAGCGCTACGATCGACGAACATGATTTCCAAACGAAGCTGCGCAATGCGGTTAAATTTTTGAATGACGGTGACAAAGTGAAAGCTTCCGTCCGTTTCCGCGGCCGTGAGATTGCTCACGCCGAGAACGGAAGGAAAGTACTGCAGCGTCTTGCAACCGAAACTGAGGAGATCTCCAGCATGGAGCGCGCTCCTAAGCTCGAAGGACGCAGCATGATCATGATCTTAACACCGAAAGTAACAACCTAAATTTCTGGGCGCGTGTAAACGCGCCCTGCCTATGAATTTTATTTGAGGAGGACTTCCAGATGCCTAAGATGAAAACCCACAGCAGCTTGAAAGGCCGTTTTAAAATTACCGGTACCGGTAAAGTGAAAAGATACAAAGCTTACAGAAACCACCTGCTCAGCGGCAAATCCGGCCGTCAAAAGCGCGTACTCGCTACAAATCCGGTTATGGCTCCTGGCGACGTTAGACGCCTGAAGCAAGGTCTTGCACAAATTAAGTAATCACTTCGTTTCCATTACCCAAAATCGTTTAGGAGGTCATCATTATGGCAAGAGTCAAGGGCGGATTCACATCCCGTCGTCGTCATAAAAAAGTTCTGAAACTCGCAAAAGGTTATTTCGGTTCCAAACACCGTCTGTTTAAAACAGCTAATGAGCAGGTAATGAAATCCCTGCTTTACGCATACCGTGACCGTCGTACGAAAAAACGCGATTTCCGCAGATTGTGGATCGTGCGTATTAACGCGGCTGCTCGCGTAAACGGACTTAGCTACAGCAAACTGATGCATGGTCTGAAACTGGCCGGCATCGAAGTTAACCGTAAAATCCTGGCTGATCTGGCTGTCAACGACGCTAAAGGCTTCGCTGATCTGGCAACGGCTGCAAAGCAAAAAGTGAACGCCTAAACCGGCGTTTTCCGAATCGTCATGCGTGATAACCTCGCATGGCGATTCTTTTTTTGTCAGAGCTTGTAAACCGGGCTTACAATTATTTTAAAGAAAAGTTGTTGACTATAGAGAGCGGCGTGCATATAATTATCTCTAAATCAATATTCTAAATTGTAAGACTCATCAGAAATCGGCTATGAAGAGGACGAAGTTATAAGGGCCCTTATGCTCAGAGAGCGATCGGAAACGCTGAAACCATCGCCATAATCCCTTTGTACGAGCTCACCTCGGAGCTGTTTTCCTGAAAAGCAAGCGGGCTGGTTAAGCCTTAACGCTTGGTGATTAGGGAGAATCGGAGCGGCACACGTTACCGTGCCAAGTGTGCATTATGTCTGACATAATGTAACCTGTTAAGGTCCTGTGCCGCGAGGCGCACGACAAACTAGGGTGGTACCACGGAAGAATTCAAACCCCTTTCGTCCCGTATGACGCCGGAATTCCGGCGCCGGGAGGATTGGGGTTTTTTGCATGCTGCCATGCGTTGATTTTAAAAAAATGGAAACGAAACGAGAGGAGGATTCTCATGAATGTGGGGACAGCCAAAAGGTCTAAAGAGGAATTGATGGAAGCGATGCGCAAGCCGGAACTGATTAACGGTTCGGAAATCTTGCTGCGGAGCCTGGTGCTCGAGGGTGTGGAATGCGTCTTCGGTTATCCCGGAGGCTCGGTACTTTATATTTACGACGCTATGCATGGATTCTCCGATTTTAACCACCTGCTGACGCGGCACGAGCAAGGCGCGATTCACGCGGCGGACGGTTATGCGAGATCGACTGGCAACGTGGGGGTTTGCATCGCGACGTCGGGCCCGGGGGCAACTAACCTGGTAACCGGAATCGCAACGGCGTTCATGGACTCCGTACCGCTTGTCGTCATCACCGGCAACGTAGCGACGACGGCGATTGGTACGGATGCCTTCCAGGAAGCGGATATCACGGGAATCACGATGCCGATTACGAAGCACAGTTACCTGGTACGCGATGTGAACGACCTGCCGCGGATCATTCACGAGGCCTTCTTCATTGCAAATACGGGACGCAAAGGCCCGGTGCTGATCGATATTCCGAAGGACGTATCGGCACAGACGGCCATGTTCCACCCGGCAAGCGAAGTTAACATCCGCGGTTACAACCCGACGGTTCATCCGAACAAGCTGCAGGTAGAGAAGCTGATCAAGGCGATCGAAGAGGCGGAGCAGCCGCTTATCATCGCCGGGGGCGGAGTCGTTTACTCCAACGCGTCCAAAGAACTGCTGGAGTTTATCAACAAGACACGGATTCCGGTTACGACGACGCTTCTCGGTCTTGGCGGATTCCCAAGCGCTCACGAATTGTGGGTCGGAATGCCGGGCATGCACGGCACGTACACGGCAAACCAGGCGATCCAGAATGCGGATCTGCTGATCTCGATCGGCTCCCGCTTCGACGACCGGGTGACGATGAAGCTGGACGGCTTCGCGCCGAAAGCGAAAAAAATCGCCCACATCGACATCGACCCCGCCGAAATCGGCAAGAACGTGAAGACGGACATTCCGGTTGTCGGCGATATCCGCTCCGTGCTGGAATACGCCAATACGAAAGCGAAGCCGGCCAAATCGGAAAACTGGATCGCGCGGCTTCAGGAGAACAAGCGGAACTTCCCGCTGAAGTATAAAGACTCCGACACGGTGTTGAAGCCGCAGTACGTGATCGAGATGATCAACGAAACGACCAAAGGCGAAGCGATCGTGACGACGGATGTCGGCCAGCACCAGATGTGGGTAGCCCAGTACTATAAATTCCAGCATCCGCGCTCCTGGATCTCCTCGGGCGGCCTGGGCACGATGGGCTTCGGTTTCCCTTCCGCCATCGGAGCGCAAATGGGCAATCCGGATAAGCTGGTCGTCTCGATCAACGGGGACGGCGGCATGCAGATGTGTTCCCAGGAACTCGCCATCTGCGCCATCAACAACATTCCGGTCAAAATCGTTGTCATCAATAACCAGGTGCTCGGCATGGTCCGGCAGTGGCAGGAAATTATTTACGACAACCGGTATAGCCATATCGACCTCGCGGGAAGCCCGGACTTTGTCAAACTGGCGGAAGCTTACGGCGTTAAGGGTCTGCGGGCCACGAACAAAGAGGAAGCTCAGCGGGCTTGGCAGGAAGCTTTGGATACGCCGGGGCCGGTTCTAATCGATTTCGTGGTTGCCAAGCACGAGAATGTGTTCCCGATGGTAACGCAAGGCAGCACGATCAGCGAGATGTTGATGGGGGAGGACGACTAATATGATCACGAAACATACCATATCCATTCTGGTTAACAATCAGCCCGGCGTCCTCCAGCGGGTATCCGGCTTGTTCGGCCGCAGAGGATACAACATCGAAAGCATCACTGTGGGAGAGTCCGAAGAAGCCGGACTCTCCCGGATGGTGATCGTCACCGAAGGCGACGACAATACGCTGGAGCAGATTTCGAAGCAGCTGTACAAATTGATCGATGTGATCAAAGTGATCGATCTCAGCAAAAATCCGATGGTCGCCCGGGAGCTCGCATTGATCAAGGTCAATTCGGAGCCCGCCCAGCGCCCTGAGATTCTCGGCATCGTGGACACATTCCGGGCCGCTGTAGTCGATATCGGTCCAAGCTCCCTGATTGTCCAGACAATCGGCGATTCCGAGAAAATCGACGCGATGATTGAACTGCTCCGTCCTTACGGAATACGCGAGCTTTCCAGAACGGGCGTTACCGCGATGATCCGGGGCGCTATCAAGTAAAGCGGTTGGATACCGCCGGACTTTTTAACCTTCTACCTTCATTCTTCGTTCTTTACGGAAATCAGAAAGGCCGATTCGTCGGCTAAGTCCCCTTGAATGGGACTTTCAGCCCTTAACTCTTTGCTGCTGCAAATCAGTAATTCATTGACGGTTGAAAGCTGAAAGGCCCATTCAATGGGGAAATCATACACGGTTATTTAATTTAAGGAGGATATTATCCAATGGCAGCTACTATGTACTATGAAAAAGACGCAGACTTCGCATCCCTTCAAGGTAAAACGATCGCAATCGTAGGTTACGGTTCCCAAGGTCACGCTCAAGCGCAAAACCTTCGCGACAGCGGACTGAATGTAATCATCGGTCTTCGCCAGGGTAAATCCTGGAACACCGCACAAAACGACGGATTTGAAGTATTCACGGTTGAAGAAGCGGCTGCACGCGCAGACGTAATCCAAATCCTTATGCCGGACGAAACGCAAGCACGCGTATACAAAGAAGCGATCGAGCCGAACATGAAAAAAGGCGTAGCGCTCATGTTCTCCCACGGCTTCAACATTCACTTCGGCCAAATTAAAGCGCCTGCCGACGCAGACGTATTCCTCGTAGCGCCAAAATCCCCGGGCCACATGGTTCGCCGTACGTATGTGGAAGGTTTCGGCGTTCCCGGCCTGATCGCGATCGAGCAGGACGCAACCGGCAACGCGAAGCAAATCGGTCTCGCTTATGCCAAAGGGATCGGCTGTACACGCGCGGGAGTTATCGAAACTACCTTCAAAGAAGAAACCGAAACGGATCTGTTCGGTGAGCAAGCCGTTCTTTGCGGCGGTGCAAGCGAGCTCGTTAAAGCCGGTTTTGAAACACTGGTTGAAGCGGGTTATGCGCCTGAAATGGCTTACTTCGAGTGTCTGCACGAACTGAAGCTGATCGTTGACATGATGTACGAAGGCGGTCTGTCTTCCATGCGCAGCTCCATCTCCAACACGGCGGAGTACGGCGACTATGTAACGGGCCCTCGCATCATCACGGCTGAAACGAAAAAAGCGATGAAAGACGTGCTGACGGATATCCAACAAGGTAAATTCGCACGCGACTTCATCCTTGAGAACCAATCCAACAACGCGTTCATGAACGCGACACGTAGAAACGAAGCCGAGCACCCGCTGGAGCAAGTCGGTTCCCAACTGCGTGAACTGATGCACTGGATCAAGAAGTAAGCAGAGCCGAATAGATAGCCAAAACTCAAGCTTCAGGAGGTGAACGCAAGTGAGAAAAATCTATGTGTTTGATACGACGCTCCGGGACGGAGAGCAGTCACCGGGGGTCAATCTCAACATGCAGGAGAAGGTCGAAATTGCGCTTCAGCTTGAGAAGCTGGGCGTTGACCGGATCGAGGCCGGGTTCCCGGCCGCTTCTCCGGGAGATCTGGAAGGCGTCGCTTCCGTAGCCCGTGCTGTGAGAAACGCAACGATTATCGGTCTTTCCCGCTCGCGGGAACAGGATATCGATGCGGCGCGCGAAGCGCTAAGGCACGCTCAGGATCCTTGCCTGCATTTGTTCTTGGCCACTTCGCCGATTCACCGCAAGCATAAGCTGCGGATGGAGAAGCAGCAGGTGCTGGAGACGGCTGAAGCCGCTATCCGCTATGCGAAGAAATATTTCGATAAAATCGAATTTTCCCCGGAAGATGCCGGACGGACCGAGCTCGACTTCCTCTGCGAAGTAACCGAGATGGCGATCCGCGCAGGCGCTACGGTGGTGAATATTCCGGATACGGTCGGATTTCTGAATCCGAGCGAGTTCGGGAACATTTTCAAAACGCTGAAAGAAAACGTGCCGGGCATCGAGAAAATCCAGCTCAGCGCCCACTGTCACGATGACCTCGGCATGGCTACGGCCAACGCGCTGGCGGCGGTTCTGAACGGTGCCGATCAAATCGAAGGCACCATCAACGGGATCGGCGAGCGTGCCGGCAATACGTCGATCGAGGAAGTCGCCATGGCGCTGGAAACCCGCCAGGAGTTTTTCCAGGCGAAGACATCTCTGGTGCTCTCCGAAATTTACCGCACTAGCCGTCTCGTCAGCAAATTGACGGGGATGGATGTGCCGGGCAACAAAGCGATCGTCGGCGCCAATGCCTTCGCGCATGAATCGGGCATCCACCAGGATGGCATGCTGAAGGAGAAGACGACGTACGAGATCATGTCCCCGGAGACGATCGGTCTCAAGGAAAGCAAGCTCGTACTCGGCAAGCATTCCGGCCGCCACGCGTTCCGCGAGAAGCTCATCGATATGGGGTACGACCTCAGCGACGAGCAGGTGAACGCGGCGTTCGCTAAATTCAAGGATCTGGCCGACAAGAAGAAGAACGTGCTGGATGACGACATCCGCGCTCTTCTCGAAGAGAAGCTGGTCAGCACGCCGGAAGTATATGTGCTGGATTCCCTGCAGGTATCGTACAGCAACCAAGCCGTTCCGAACGCTACGGTGCGTATCCATGCCGAGGACGGCAAAGTGCTGGAAGAATCGGCAGACGGCAACGGTTCCGTAGATGCCATCTACAACGCAATCGATAAAACGACCGGCGAGGAAGTGGAGCTGGAGGATTACACGATCAAATCGGTTTCCTACGGCAAAGACGCTCTCGGCGAAGTTCATGTCATTTTGGGCCAAAAAGGTGTTTCCGTACAGGGTCGCGGAATTTCCACGGATATTCTGGAGGCAAGTGCCAAAGCCTATATTGACGCCTTGAACCGTCTGATCGAAAAGCGTAAAACACCGACTGCCAAACGCAGCAATGTCACGTTGATTTAATACGCAGCACCTCACTCCCGCCGGGCGCGGAAGTGAGGTGTTTTGTTAACACGAAAGGGGCGGCATCATGAAATATCGGTTCTCAAAAACTTTGGAGGCTTTTTCCTCCTCCGCTGTACGTGAAATTCTCAAGCTTACGCAGGGCAAGTCCATCATTTCTTTTGCCGGGGGCCTTCCGGCTGAGGAATTTTTTCCGGTAGAAGCCGTCAAAGAAGCGATCGGAAGAGTCATGGAGGGCGGCAAGTCCGCCCTGCAGTACGGGCTGACGGAAGGCTACACTCCGCTGCGCCAGAGCATCTGCAACCGCATGGCAACGAAAGGCATGCAGGTTACGCCGGATGACATGCTGCTGACGACAGGCTCCCAGCAGTCGATTGATCTGCTTACCCGCGTCTATATCGACGAAGGCGACGTCATTCTCGTAGAGCGTCCGACCTACCTCGCGGCCATTCAGGTATTCCAGGCGCGCGGCGCCAAAATCGTGTCGGTCCGGAGCGACCGCCACGGAATGGACCTGGAGGATCTCGCCGTCCAAATCAAGCAGCACCGGCCGAAGATGGTGTATGTGAATCCGAGTTTCTCCAACCCGGCCGGCCGCGTGTGGAGTCTGGAGCGCCGCAAAGGCCTTCTGGCGGCCTGCCGTCAGAACGATGTGCTCATCCTTGAGGATGATCCGTACGGCGAGCTGAAATTCGGCACGACCGAAATCATGCCGTCCATCTTCTCGCTCGATCAGCATCCTGAGGGAAGCTGCGTCGTGTACACGAGCACGTTCTCCAAAATCGTGGCGCCCGCACTGCGCACCGGTTGGGTCATGGGCGACCGCGCCGTTATCCGCAGCATGGCCCAGGCCAAGCAGGCGGCGGATCTGCACTCGAGCACCCTCGATCAGATGACGCTGTTCCAGCTGATGGAGCAGTTCGACATGGATGCCCATATCGGGCTGATCTCGGTCGAGTACGAAAAGCGGATGCGCACGATGGTGCAGGTGCTTCAGGAGAAGAACTGGCCGGGCGTCCACTGGAACGATCCCCAAGGCGGCATGTTCCTGTGGCTGGAACTTCCGGCGCACATTGACACGCAGGTGCTGCTGGCGGCCGCCGTTCAGCAGGGAGTGGCCTTCGTGCCCGGCGTTTCTTTCTTCGCCGACGAGCCGGAGCGCAACACCATGCGCCTGAATTACACGCATGCCGGAGAAGCGGAGATCAGGCTGGGCCTCGAACGCCTGGATGCTGTTCTACAGCCTCTGCTGGCGGCTGCGCCGAAAGTATAACGCTTTTAAAGGTTAGTAAAAGATCCTGCCTGGTTTTGTCGGAGAACGTTAAGAACTCTGATGGAACCGGGAGGGTCTTTTTGCGTTCATGAAAAAATGGATGGAGGCAACGGCATCATGAAGTAAAAAAAGGATGGCAGCCTCGTCGAAAAGGTGTTTATAGGTTTTTCCTATGAAACTGATAGCTTTTATATCTTAGTCATCCGTTACCAAATGTGTTAAAACTGAAAGTAGAGATGCAGTAGGGATCGGATTAGCACGGCCCTGTCAGCTACGGACAATCCAAAGGAGTGAACGAACATGTCAGACGTGAAAAAAATCGCCGTCATCGCGGGGGATGGAATCGGCCCGGAAGTCGTTGCGGAAGCGGAGAAAGTTCTCAAGAAAACCGAGGAGCTTTTCGGTCATCGCTTTGAGACGGAGCACGGCTTGTTCGGCGGCATCGCCATCGACGAGAAAGGCACGCCGCTGCCGCAGGAAACGCTGGAACTGTGCCAGCGCGCCGACGCGGTGCTGCTCGGAGCCGTAGGCGGTCCGAAGTGGGACAACAATCCGAAGGAGCTTCGTCCGGAAACGGGCCTCCTCGGTATCCGCAAAGCGCTCGGCTTGTTCTCGAACATCCGCCCGGCTGTCGTGTTCGACTGCCTGAAGGACGCGTCCACTCTCAAGCCGGAAGTGCTTGACGGTACGGATCTTATCGTGGTCCGCGAGCTGACAGGAGGCATTTACTTCGGCGAGAAATTCCGCCGCGAGACAGAGAACGGACAAGAAGCGGTCGATACCTGCGCTTACAACGTAAGCGAAGTGGAACGCATCGCACGCCAGGCGTTCGAAATCGCCCGCACGCGCAGCAAGAAGCTGGCTTCGGTCGACAAGGCGAACGTGCTGGAGACTTCCCGATTGTGGAGAGAGACGGTCATCCGCATTTCCGCGGATTACCCGGATGTCGAACTTGAGCACGTGCTCGTCGACAACTGCGCGATGCAGCTTCTGCGCCGTCCTTCCAGCTTCGACGTTATCGTCACCGAGAACATGTTCGGAGACATCCTGAGCGACGAAGCGGCGATGCTGACCGGATCGATCGGCATGCTCTCTTCCGCCTCGCTGGGCGAAGGCAGCTTCGGCCTGTACGAGCCGGTACACGGCTCCGCACCGGACATCGCCGGTCAAGGGATCTCCAACCCGATCGCGACGATCCTCTCGGTAGCGCTGATGTTCCGCCTGACGTTCGGCTACCACGAAGCGGCGAACGCGATCGAGCGTGCCGTGAAAGAAGTGCTTGATGCGGGCCACCGCACGGGCGATATCGCGGTCGATAAGTCGAAAGCGATCGGCACTAAAGAAATGGGCGACCTGATTGTCGCGGCCATCCGTAAATAAAAGAATGCCTGATACCGACACGCAGAAGAGAATTTGCTTTCTGCGTGTTTTCTTTTGTAAAGAAAAGATGTAGGCGTCGGGATGCAAAATACGCACTATTATAATAGGTAGAGATTCGTTTGAAAACTTCGCGTTAGCGAACAAAAATCAAGAAGCCGAAGGCCGTAATGGCAGCAAATGTTCGCACATTGGTCATATTTTTATAATAATTATTATTTAATAGACTCTATAATCTTGACTTTCTTTTGGGTGGATGATACCATTTTATTATTCGACAAGGAAAAGATCAAAGGAGGAATTTTGACATGGCAGAACGTTTGGTAGGTAAACCGGCTCCGGCTTTCACTATGGAAACTGCACTTGGAGACGGAACGGATTTTGGTACGGCTTCTCTTTCCGATTACAAAGGCAAATGGTTGGTACTTTTCTTCTATCCTCTTGATTTCACTTTTGTATGCCCGACTGAAATTACGGCGCTCAGTGAAGCTGCTTCCACTTTCAAGGATCTGAAAACCGAAATCCTCGGTGTTTCCGTGGACAGCAAGCACTCTCACCGTGCATGGATCAACACCGCTCGTGAGGACAACGGCCTGGGCAAGTTGAACTTCCCGCTGGCGGCTGACCTGACGAAATCCGTAGCTCGCGACTACGGCGTCCTGATCGAAGAAGAAGGCGTAGCTCTGCGCGGCCTGTTCATCATCGATCCGGAAGGCGAACTGAAATACCAAGTCGTTAACCACAACGACGTAGGTCGCAGCGTAGAAGAAACTCTTCGCGTCCTGCAAGCTCTTCAGTCCGGTGGCCTGTGCCCGATGAACTGGAAACCCGGCGACAAAAACCTGTCCGTAAAGTAAGATGACGGACTGATTATAGGAGCTCCTCACTTTCCGCTTAACGGCGGCGGGCGGGGAGCTTTTGTTACGATTGAGAAAGCCCTAGCCTTTCAGGAAGAAAGGAGGAGCAGGATGGATATCCCGCAGGAACTGTTGTATACCCCGAATCATGAGTGGGTCCGGGTAGACGGAAGCCGGGCTACGATCGGATTGACGGATTACGCGCAAATGGAGATCGGAATGATTGTGTTTGCAGAGCTTCCGGAGGAAGGGGAGGAGCTGCAGGCCGGCGATCTTCTGGGGACAATGGAGTCCGTTACGGCGGAAGCGGATGTGTTTATGCCGTTGTCCGGAACGATTGTATCCACTAACCGGGAGCTGGTTAAGAACTCCCATTATATCAACCGTTTTCCCTACGGCTCGGGATGGCTTATTCAGATTGAGATGAACAAGCCGGAAGAGCTTGAGGCTTTATGGAGCGCGAAGAAATATGCCGAAGTGTTTGGAGAGCGGCTGTAGACGCCGCCGGTCATGAGGTGCCGGTATGGTCTTGACGCCTTTCGTTCTTTCCGGTGCAGCGGAACGGAGCGTCCAAGCGTGTACAGCGGCGGGGGATAAAAACAGCAGATCTTCACCGCCCGTGGGGGGCCGGAAACGCTCTTCTAAGCCGCCGATAAGCGTCTGTAAAACCTTTTCGGGTGGAGAGTGGCTTTGCTCTTTTGCAAGGGACCGTGCTGACCGCCTGATAAAAGAGGAAAGTGCTGAAAAAAACCGCAGGCCGAATTGGAACGGCTTGCGGTTTTTTTCAGGAGCAGGCAGGATTATTTTCCCGCAAGCTGCTCATATTTGCTCAAGTATTTGACGACGGCGAGAACAAAGGTGGCGTGCGACCAGGTGAGAGGGGCCACGGACACAGGATCGCCGTTATACGGATCGAGCTGCTCGGGAAGAATTCCGCTCTCCATCTGATGGTTTACGACCCATTCCAGCGTCTGCCGCGGTGTCTCCAGGTCTGCAAGCGTCTTGGCGCATTCGATTTCCCATTCGGCGATCCACAGCGTACAGATGATCCAGGGATTGCCTGGCACTTGGTCCACATCCTGCGACCGCTGGAAATAATAATCGTGATGATAGCGGGCTACGCCGCCGACAGGGGTCTTGATGGACAGGCCGTTCTTGTTGGCCTGCATGGTGCGTACCACGCGGTCGTCGTCCGCCGGCAGAACGCCGAACTCGAATATACCGTAGACCGAGCTTTCCAGCGTCATATCGCGGACCCAGGTTCCGTCCTTTTGGTACAAACCGCGGGCGAAACGGCCTTCTTTCTCATCCCAGAGATGAGTGAGGATGCCGTTTTTGATTTTCTCGGCCGTATGGCGGTAGCGGCTGCTGCGTTCCTCATCGCCGAACAGGTTGCAGAAGTTAGCCGCGGCGATCAGTCCTCCGTAAACCGCGGAAGCGGTGAACGTATAGATGCCGTACCGTTCTTCCCACAGATCATAGCTCGGCTTAGGCAGGCTCAGTTCCTGGTCGATATAAGTGGACATGAAACGTGCGGCCTTGCGGATCAGATCGCGGTAGAGGGACTGTACCAGCTCCAGATTTCCGTGCTTCTTATAGTCCTGCCAGAGAGCGAACAGCACGAGCGCCGTCTCGTCTTCCTGAATCGGCAGCTGCTCGCCGCCGTTGTGTACATACGGATGCCAGCTCGATCCGACGGTTCCGTCCGGGTTGTATTTGTGGTGCAAATACCCCTCGGGAGAAATCACGTTGGCGCAGAAGCGGTAGAACGGCTCCATCATCGCCTGATGGCCGGCCATGGACATGGAGTAGGCGACCAGAGCGCCGTCTCGAGGCCACATGTAGCTGTAATGGTCACGGTTGCTCTGCATGATGTCCGAATCGTTGGCCGCGATAATCGCGCCGTTCACGTCGGTTTGGGTACGCACAATGAGGAGACTCTGCTTGAACAAGCGGATAACTTCTTCGCTCAGATCGCCGAACGACCGCTCCGTCTTGTTGACCCAGCGCTGCCAGTAAATCTGAACGCGGTCGAGCAGCTTGCCGGGATGGCTTTCCTTGACATACTTATCGAGCTTTTTCACGTCCTCAAGCGTGTGGCCCGCACTCAGCCAGTAGTACAGGGTATGATCGCCGGAAGGCGGCACATACATCCGGAACGAAATGGTGCTGTCGACCGAGCCTTGCGAGATCGGATTGCCCATCAGATGGCCGTCCTCGGCGTCGCGCCATGTGCCTTCGGCATTGTAAAAGCGCTTGACCCCGGTCGTATACTGAAAAATGCCGTCCGTTCCCGTACTTCCGTTGAACATGAAGTATTTGTCTTTTTTATAATGGAAAACGGTGTGATTGGCCGGGTAATAGGCGGCAGTGTCGCCGACCTCCGTCTCGTTGATTACGAGATCCTGGTTAAAAAATACCCGGACTTCCTTCACCGCCGAGTGATGGTTGGTGATCTGAATCCGCTTCAGAAAAATATCCTCCCGCTGATGCACGCCGTCTTGAATGCGAAGCGTAACCCCGAGGCCGGGATGCGTCGCCTTCACGTCGGTCACTAAGGAGTCTTCCACATAAGCACGCTGAAACTGCCATTCAGGCGCGTCCAACCACGAAAAAGCACCGTCCACCCAAATTCCGACACGACAATGATACCCGCCGATATGATTCAGCTGCCCTACATAAGGATAGTACAAATCCCGCATGTAAGAGTGTTCATCCAGATTGATGAGAAACTTCCCGTTACCGACAACGAAATGTCTGGGCAAAAAATCACTTCCTTACTGGTTACTGGTAAATCCAGGTTATTCGCCATAAGGTTACCGTTTTCAGAAGAAGAGGTCAACAAGTTTTTGTCGATCTTTGGCAATTTATGGCGCTTTGGTAAACGTTCGTGGTGGCGGTTCCGATTTCCTTCATATTAAAGCATGTGCGTAATTTAGCGGAGGCGCGCTTCGTAAAAAGAGCCGCAAGCTCCGGATCGACCAGCAGAAGGCAAATCTTCCCGGCCCAAGCCCGGGGATCCGCAGGAGGAAGCCGGAAACCGTCTACACCGTCTTCGACAAGTCCCGCGAGCCCGCCGGTGTCCGAAGCGACGAGAGGGACGCCCGCTCTCATCGCTTCAAGCGCCACGATTCCGAAAGGCTCGTATAGGCTCGGAATGGCGCAGACATCGGCTTCCGCCAAAAGCCGGGCTTTGGCGGCTTCGTCGGCGAAGCCCGTAAAGCGTACGCGGTCTCCGAAAGGAGAGGCCAGCCCGCCGATAAAAGCCTCCTCCGGTCCCGTTCCGGCAATGATCAGTTCCGTTTCCGGGAACTGCTCCAGGACGTAGGGGAGCGCTGCCAGAAGCAGCGGAATGTTCTTCTCGGGGACGAGGCGTCCGAGATATAGAATCCGGCGCTTTGCAGACGGCGGGCGCTGCGGATATCCGGAATCTCCGGCACATGCCGGAACCGGATGCGGCTCCCGGTTGTTTTCCGCATCGGAAGAGGCAGGAAGACCGTTCGGAATGACCGTCACGCCGGATTTTTTACGGTTGAAAAGCGACGTCACTTCCTCCGCCATCGAATCGCTGCAAACGATAAGTTTGTCGGCCAGCTCTGCCAGGCTGCTTTCGGCGGCGTGAATTTTGCGGGAGACGGGATCGTCCAGCCGGCCCAGCTTGCGGCCGTGTTCGGTTGCGTGCAGGGTAACGACAAGCGGCAGGCGAAGAGCCTGCCGGCAGTCACGGGCGGCGTAATACACCAGCCAGTCATGCGCGTGGAGGGTATCGAACCGAAGCTCCTGATTTTCCTCCATCAGACGTTCCACCCGTAAAATCATGGCGATGTTCAACCTGAACACCCAGTCGAGAAAAGCCGGGGATTCGGAGCTTTGCAGGACTTCCACGCGATGAACGTGCACTCCGTTCCAAAGACTGTCCGAGGCCTCGTCATCCCGGCGGCATGTTATCACATGCACAATATGGCCGTCACGGGCCAGTTGTGACGCAAGGTCTCCGACCGCTCGCCCCAGCCCTCCAATTAGATGAGGCGGGAATTCCCAGGCCAGCACGAGAACGCGGAGGGAGGCTTTTTTGTCGGTATTCGGAGCAGCGGTGAAGCTGTTTGCGGCAGGCGGTTTTGCCTGTGAACTTCCGGCGGATGGCTTGCCAGTTTCGCGCTCTTCGGCGGCCGTTTGCTCTTCAGGCGAAAGACCGGCGGGAGCAAAGGCGGGGGCCCGGGACGGTTTTTTATCCGCTAGCGTTTCGGAAAGATACCTCGGGAGGTAGGCTCTCCAATTCACATCGGCAAAGATAGGAGCGCTTCTTTCCATTCTATGAAGCAATTCTAGCTTCCCGGGTGAAAGAACGTCGGGTTGTCTCTCATCTATATCATCCAGTATCGGTAGCAGTTGATAGAAGTTATTCCTATGCTCGTGAAATCTTTCGGCGGCATAGCCCGCCATGTCTCCCGATTCGATCATAAACGCCCAATCGCTGCTTTGGGCGAGCATAAGCTCCCGCGCAGCCTGTCGCAAAATTCTGTCGGTGAGAGCGGTGTGCGAAAGATTTTCGTGATCGCGTCGATTCGGGCCGGAGTCAGGGGAATGGAAGGACAAAGGATCCGAGCTTGAAATGGCGTCATGTTCCGCAGCGAGGGCTTGGTGAGCCTTTCCTGCTGCGGTGTCTGTCCGGGCGGCTCTTGCGGCGGCCAGCGCCATGGCTTCTTCTGCGGCATGCAGAAGCGGATACATCCAGTCTGTAGCCGGATTCAGCCAGACTCTGGCATCCCCTCCCCGTCCCCAGCTGGATAGAGCGGGGGCCGTGCCTTTGTCGAAAGCGTAGCGCTCCTCATATAGAGAGGGCGTAAGAAACACGGGCTGCTTCTCCGAATCGGGAAGTGAAGGGCCGCTGTGCGAACCGCTGGCGGCATACCGCCGCCGCTGTTCAAGGTCGCCTTCGCGCAGCAGGGTTTCCAGCCAGAGGGGGCCTTCGTGCCACCAGTGTCCGAAAAGCTCCAGGTCGAAGGCGCAGACGGCAACCGGCCGGGGCGGCAGGAGGCGTGCCTCCGAAGCGGAAGCGGCCGGTCGGGAGGCCCCGCCTTCCCCAGCATAACAGCCGGAGGCGCGGGTGTGCTCGGCTTCCGGCGCTGTGCAGGCAGCCTGCGTTCGCCGTGCGGCGTCTCCCGCAAGGCCCGAAGCCGGGAAAGCCTCCGCAGGCTGGCGTTTGGCGGCAGCGGAGACGGAGGAGGCAAGCCCGGCTGCCGCCTGGGCGGTCGGCACGGCAGCTTCCCAATCGGCTGCGGAATCAGCGGCATCAACGCCGGCCGCCCCGCGCGCTGTCGCTTCGCTGCCCCGAGGCACCGCTGCGCCGAGCGATGCGAGGAAATGCCTCGCATGCGCGGCGGCCAGCTCCGCGGCGCGGCCGGCGTCGTACGGGGCTTTGCCTCCGGCTCCGTCTCCGCCCCCGGCGGCGCCCGTTATGCGACAGTACTTGTAGCCTGTCGCAGCGGGAGTGCCATCCGGCAGCACGTACGGCCGGATGTAAGCTTGCTCGGCCGGAGTGCCGCGGCCGAGCTCATACCCGATATCGCGGTAATATTCGCGATAATCGGGATGGCCGGGGTAGCCGCTATCCCGGCTCCACACGAGAGCCGAGGCGGCCGCATCCCGGGTGAAAACCTGGAGGCCGTCCGGTGTGACGTACGGAGCGGCCGATCCCTGCCCGGCCCCGGATTTGCCGTCCGGCGCCTCCAGGATTGTAAAGCGGAGCCCCAGCCTAAGCAGGATAGGCTCCAGCTTGGGCGTGTACCCGCATTCCGGCAGCCAGATCCCGGAGGGGGCGAAGCCGAAATACCGCCGGAACTCCGTCACGGCGGTATACAGCTGCGCGAACGCGGCTTCCTCCGTTTTGAACAAAGGGAGGAAAGGGTGGGTAGCGGCTGCGGGAATCAGCTGGATCAGGCCGCGGTCGGCATAAAGGCGCAGCCGCGGGATCATTTTACCGTCTATCTTGTCGAGTAAAGCAAGCATGTCCGCATACCTTCCGGCATAGCGGTAGGCAAGGGAGGCCGGCCCGGGCTTGTCTGTAAGCCGTTCTTTTTCTTTGCGGCCCAGCTCCACACGCCGTTTCAATATTTCCCGCGTACGTTCCTGCAGTTCGGGATTCTCCCACATAGACAGAAGCACGGGGCTTACGGACAAGGTCACCGGAGAGCAGACCTTGCCGTTTAGCAGACGATCCATACAATCCACGAAGGGCAGATAGACGTCGCACATCGCTTCATGAAACCAATATTCTTCTAGAGTGAGACCGCCGTCGGGCCGGTAGACGTAAGGCAAATGCGCGTGAAAAACGAGCAGAGCGGGAACGGGCTGGGATATGCTCACGGCTTTTCTCCTTCCTGTTTGGGCGGCGGATAGATCGTGTAAGTAGAATAGAAGCCAAAATCAACCGGCAGAAGAGGAAACGGGGGATGATTGTTCTCGCTGTGCCGCCCTTCTTCCGGGAATGGATTTTCGCCGGAACCGTCACCCGTCCTAACGGGAGCGGACCTCAATAAAGGAAGAAAGCCGTCATTGGCAATCAGCATTCCCAATTCCGCCAGCCATAGACCCTTCCGGCCTTGCGTGCGGATATAGGCGGAACCGGCATTTTCGGCCGGTGGCATGGTTCGGACCTCATAGACGACAGACTCGCCGGAGCCTTCACCATATCCGCTTATGCGGACGGATACCAGACCTTGTTCGGCTTCGGTTCCTCCGTACTCGGCGATCATGGAAGCCAGGCGGGATGAAAGCGACCAGTAAACAAACAGAACCGTCTGCTGCTGAATCATAAGATGCACATTGCCGAGCTTGGGCTGCAGCAGCGGGGAATGGATTGGACGGATACCGTGCAGAGTAAATTCCTCTCTTCCTTGCCGGGCGTATGCCGTATCGTTTTGAATGGTTCTATTGTAGCACAGCGGAAGGAAGCTCCCAATCTTTGAGGGGAGGAAGCCGGAGAATGTAGCGACGGCAGGGTGTCCCGCTTCCCGCTGTCCGGTTACTGCCGCTTATTTTACCTCCGGTCCGTCATCTTCATGTAGGGGTGGTCTGGGGAAGCCGCCGCGATTCCGTCAAGCGCATCAGCGTATCGTAACGGTTCGCCGAGTCCCAAAGGGCTTGAATGTCTTCCAGGTCGAAACCGGTGTAATTCTCCACCTTTCCCGTGTGGTAATAGACCGAGAATTCACCGGTCTGGCCCTCGAATTTGGCAAAAGCAATCTGCCGAGAAATGATGGGAATAATCGTCATTGCACGTCCCTCCGATCTGGTGGTAAAACGGACTCCGGCATGGTTAGCGCAGTTCCCGGAAGTCCTGTTCCTCTCATTTTATGCGGGCTGTGTTAGAGTTAGAAGCACGGCAAAGCTTGGCCCCGAAAGGGATAAGCTTACAGTTGCGGATTAAAAATCGGAGTCCAGCTAGGCCTATTTTGCTAGAAAAAGAGGAATTTTCCTTTGTGCCGGTGAATAGGAATGTTGTAAAATAAAGCATCACATGCAAACGACATGCGTAAATTCACTTCCGCAGGCCGGGAAGGTCTGCAGGACGATCCTTGGGAGGGAAGTATTATGAGTTTCTGCTGCGGTGCAAGTATGATCGGGTCGAAGGGGACCCTTAAACATATACGAACAAGCATTCACAATGTTCCGATCCTTTTCTGTCCGGTTTGTCACCGGATCGAGGTTCATCATCTGATAGAAAACGAGTACGAGTTATTGGCCGAATACGCGCACGGAGACGGTGCCGCCGAGGTTGATTTCATCGACTATGTGGAAGGCAAGCAGGGACCGGCTATTTATGAGAACTGCGTGAACCACGAGGATGAGGAACCGATGGAAATTGTCCAGAATCAGATCGACATGGGACTGGATCTGCTTTCGGTCGCTAAGTCTCTCGGGGACAGCGCGTGGGAGGACCAGCTCAAAAAACGTCTTCAGGTGCTCAGCCGCCGCCGGAGCAAGCTTGTTAAAGGGCGTACGCCTCAAAGTCCTTAAGCCTCAAAGCAATTGCACTTATCATAGATGGTATTCTCATACGAAAAAGGCCGGTCAGAGTGTTCTGACCGGCTTTTTGGTTTGTGCATAGGCTCTGGGACAACCGGGTGAAAAGAGGTCCACACAGCTTAATTGATAAGTGGATGAATTATTGGTTAAGAAATTTTCGGTTCAGCCAATGGATACCCGTCGGGGCCGGTTCATCAAGCGGCGCGATTTCTATAACATCGGGGTTCAGATCGAGTCTGAGTTTGTTTAAGCCTTCCACGGTTGCGGTGCCTTCCAGCTCGGTCAAGTTGAAGTGAATAAATCCGGCTTGCGGGATTCTTAACAAGGAAGCGGTCTCCACATCGGAGTCAAACCAGCTTACGGTGTACTCTTCTTTGTTGGCTGTAGTTCCGGCCGCATAAATTTGAGCCAGATTCAACTCGTATTTCTCTTCGAGTTGCTTTAAATGCTGCGCCGTGAAAGGTTTAGTAAACGTAACCGCAAATTGAACTTTCTCGCTGTCGAAAGAGTTATGCAGCGTCCTGGCAGCTTCCTTTTTGAAGGCCTCCAGGGCTTCCTTGGAATTGATAAGCGCATAACTTTTTACTTTGGTTGCGGAAGGTTCTTTTTGATGCGGATATTGTTTGAAGAGGTCGTCAAAACCGGACGGCAGGCCCAAGCGGTTATATTTCATATCCAAGGGCTCTGCATTTGTAAAATTTTCCTTGTGAAGCAGGTCTGCGGGACCGGAAAGATCGTACAGGCTGCCGCCGGGCTGGGAATATCTTTGAAGCGAACTAAGAGAGACGGTGGGATGGTCTTCCAGTAGGTTCAGCCAGGCCGTATAGAACGTATACGGTTTATTCTGGGTTAGTGAGGAAGTGTCCAGAACGGAAAGTTTTATCTCCTCCCCGTCCGTATACCCGGCTTTTGTCCGTGTAAATTTGGCTCCCGGCAGGTTGGAGACCATTAATTTGGCGCGGGTGTCTACCGATTCTTGGACCTGCAAATGGAAGGCCGGAAAAAACTGCCGGTAGCGGTCCGTGTTCTGAAACTTGTCAAGCTGTTCGCCGCTCCACCGTACGTCTGCTTTCGTGTACAGCAGCTTATGTTCGATTTTATAAGACTGAAACTTAGCGGTAGACGGTTTATCCCAGTTTTCGGCTTCTCCGGATGCCGGGGCTGCTGAGGCGGCGAAGGTGCTCCCCGAAACAAGCAGGCTTACGGCAACGGCGGAAACGAGCCATTTTTTGTGAAACATTTTCTTCACTCCTTTCCACCTGATAATACCATTAATTTACTTATGCTGGAATATAATTATGCTTTTTCTGCGTTTTTTGAGAAAATGAGTGGTATTCGGCTCTTTTTTCTGAGAAACTCCTGTGAAATCTCTTAACTTTTTCGCCGATATTAAAGCTTGTGCTATAATAGCAAAGATTGACCCCCCGAAGAAATTGCTGGAAATCGAATTGTATAAGTGAGGTGGAACAGTGATTCTGGTACTGTTTAAGAAGTTATTCGGCAGCAAGCGTCAGTCCAGCCACCACCAAAAAAACGCACCGCAACCTGAAGAGGTTGTGAAAAAAATACAGCAGGGAGACCTGCGTCTGCGCAATCAGTTTATCTCGGATTACCAGCCGTTTGTCATCAAGGTGGCAAGCCGCTTTTGCAAAAGATACATTGATCCTGCCAGAGACGACGAATTTAGTATTGCTTTAGCCGCATTTAACGAGGCCATTAATCAGTTCTCCCATGACATGGGGCGTTCGTTTCTCGGTTTTGCCGAGACGGTGATGCGCCGCAGACTGATCGACTATTTGAGAAAGGAGCAGCGGTTCAAAGGACAGATTCCGTACAGTGCGTTTGACCAGGAAGACGAAGAAGATCATTACGTGAATCCTATCGAGATTCATCAAGCGCTGGAACAGTATGAGAAACAGAAGGGAATAGAAGAACGCCGCGGAGAAATTGTGGAATTTAACCGCAATCTTGCCGTTTTCTCCATTCAATTTACCGATTTGGTCGATGCCTCTCCCAAGCACGAAGATTCTCGTATCATGCTATTCGGGATCGGCAAGCTCCTCTCCGAAGACCCTGAACTGATGCGTCTTCTGCTTAGCAAAAAGCAGCTTCCTATTAAGGAACTTCTGGGTAAGGTTAGCGTCTCCCGCAAAACGCTGGAACGTAACCGAAAGTATTTGATTGCCATAGCGCTCATACACACCGGCTCCTATCCATATCTCAAAGAATATCTGCATATTAAAGAGCAATCAAAGCAAACTTTCCAGGAAAGAAGAGAGGCATATGAGTAAAGGCATCGTCATGGAGCTGAAGGGAAACAGCATTATTGTCATGACGGAGGAGGGGCGTTTCGAGCGCATTTCTAAGAAAGGGCGAAACTGCCAAGTCGGACAAGAAATCCGTTACAAATCGACACGGGGATTCGGGCGTTCTCAGATTTTGGTGCTGACATCCGGGCTTACGGCTGCCGCGATTATTTGTTTTGTCTTCATCGGCGGCTTGTTAAACATGGGCAGTCAGGTAAAAGTGGCGGCGTATGTGACGATGGACGTTAACCCGAGCGTAGAGCTTGCGCTCGACGATGAGGAGATCGTACGGGAGGTCAGAGGGCTCAATCAGGACGGCGCCCGGATGGCCAAGGCGCTTCATGTGGAAGGCAAGCCCCTGACCCAGGCCGCGTCCGTTATTCTGGATTGGCTTGATCAAGGCCCGCTCGCCAAAGGCGAAGGGGATATTATCATTTCGAGTACGGTTGTAGGCAACGAGCGCAAGGTGAGCGACGTTCTGCTGGCCGACAAAATGGAGAAGCAGGTAACGGACCATCTGCTCGCGAACCATGCCGACCTGAGTAAATATGCGGTCGCGGCTTTCGCGGCGCCGCCTGAACTGCGGCAGGAAGCGGGTACGCATCAGCTGTCCACGGGCAAGTACGCGATTTATTTGAACGCGAAGAGTATGGGGACCGAAATCAGCCTGGATCAGCTGCGTGAGATGTCCATTTACACACTGGCCAAGCAGATGGGCGGAATGGGGAAGCTGTATAACCGCACGCAGCCCATCAACAAAGACAACCTTACAAATTGGCTGGCCATGGAAAAGGAAGGCTCCTGGAACAAGGATAACGTGGCTCTGCCTGGTGAAGAAGAAAAGAATCAGCCGGTTCCCTCCAAGACGCCGGTTCCTACGCCTACGCCTTCGGACAATTCTGCAGGAAACACGGCGAATACGGGCGGCAAGGCCTCCGGAACCAAAGTGACGCCTGTACCTACACCGACCCCGAAGAAGGAGAATACCTACACCGGCAGCGGCAACGCGGACAACGCACGGGAAGAATGGCTTCGTCAGAAGGTGGAGCGGGAATACAAGCGCGCTCAGGAAGAGTTGAAGAGGAAACAGGAAGCGCAGAAGGAAAAAGAAGAAAAAGAAAGAAAAGCACGGGAGAAAGAACGCGAGAAGCAGAAAGAAAAAGAAAAGAAAGACAAGAATCACGAGAAGGACGACGACAGGGATGATCGTGATTCCTGGAAGGGCGGACATTCTTTCCGGATTCCATTCAAGGAGGGCCCGGTTTATTATCACATCGGCTGAGCGGGCGCCCGTTCAACGCTTGAACGAATAAGCAGACCATCTGCAAAAAAGGCTCTAATAAGAAAAGATAACCCCGCCGACCGCGGGGTTATTTAGCTCGCACATCCAGGCAGAAAGTGGATTTCGGCAGAGGCAGACGCTGCCGTTTTTAAGGCGGGATTTTACATTTTCCTCTTTTTACGCTCCAAATCGTATCGTAATTTTAACCTTCCTATGTTACAATGAGTGAGATTCCGATAATTAGCAAATTCGCGAGGAAATGTAAGAAAATGACGAAAAAACCTTGATTTTTGACGAAAAGTGTCGTCGTGCCGGGTACACAACCCCACGCATAATCTAGGAGGAGTCACATGCCGGATATCCGAACGATGTATCTGCAAGTTTTGCAAGTATTGATGCAAAGCGGACCGGAGGAAGCCCGCTCATATTCCAGCACCCTTAAGCCGCTTATCTCCTCTATGCTGCCGGAAGAGGTGACTCTTCTGCATGATAGATGCATGCGGGAGTTAACCGGCCCTGCCAGACCTGAAGATGCTCTGCTGTATTATCAGCAATCGTTCCAAATACTTAATGAAGCGATATCCTTTTGCACGTCTCAATCCGAGCAGTCCGGTAAAGAACCGTCAAGACGCTTTACCGGCAGATTGATGCAGGACTCTTCCTACCAGTCGTCCAACAGCAAGTATGAGAATGTGCTCCAGCATATGGACAGCGGGATAGCGTTATTCGACCAGGAAGGCTTTCTTTCGTTTGCCAACGTAAAGCTCGGCCAATTCCTGGGTCTGCCCCGCAAAAGCATGATCGGACGCACGTTCTACGAGCTGGTCAGGCTGCGGAAGCTTTCGAGGGGCATGCGTAAACTTCTGATCAAGCTTCACCGCGAGATGTTCGTGTACCGGCTGCCCTTTCAGGAAGTTCTGGACGAGAAGGGCCAGCACTTTCTGGTGACGGCCAAGTACGATGAGGAGCTGGACGGGGACATTCTCATTTCCGTCAAGGACGTGACCGACTTCAAGCGGATCGAGCAATCCGTCTATTATAACGACAAGCTGGCCATGCTGGGCAAAATCGCGGCTTCCATCGCTCACGAAATCCGTAATCCGCTTACCTCGATCCGCGGGTTTATTCAGCTTTTGCAGCCTGAACTGCTTCGTCTGGGCAAACAGGATTACGCCGATATTATTTTAAGTGAAATCGACCGCGCCAACGATATCATTTTTGAATTTCTGAATTCGTCCAAGCCTACGGCTCCGGTGAAGCAGAAGATCCAGATCGCCTCGCTTATTAAGGAAGTCGTGCTGTTGTTCGAGAGCGAGGCTTTGTTAAAAGGCTGCGATATCCAGTTAAGCGAATCCGACCCGAATTTATACGTATGGGTGGACGTGAAGCAGATCAAGCAGGTGCTGCTCAACATTGTTAAAAATGCCATAGAAGTGATGTCCGACGGACAGAAAGAGCATGGGCTTATTCGCATCCGGACGATTAAAGTGGATCATCAAGTATGGATTTACATAGAAGACAACGGCAGAGGAATGGATCAGAAAACGCTTTCAAAGCTGTTCGATCCGTTTTTTACGACGAAAGAAGACGGAACCGGCCTGGGGCTTTCCGTTTGCTACCGCATCATCAAAAACCATGGCGGCGTCATTCATGTGGAAAGCGAGGTTGGGGAGGGGACAAGCTTCCGGATTCAGCTCCCTTTAAACTGACGCTACGGTGTATTACAATAGAAAAGAATACCATATGCTCCCCGCTGACGATGTTGCTGATCAACTCGCCGGCCTGAGGGAGTTTTGACTATTTAGAACGGGAATACTGCAAACGCGGACCGAAGGGAAAGACTTGCCGCCAAAGGCATGAGAGGGGCTGAATTCTTAGATGAGAGCGGACTATACAACAAATACGAAAATTTCTGTCACGGAAAGCGGCGGATGGGCCTCGGCGGAGGCGGATGCCCTGCTGTTCTTCACGACTGAGGGGGAAGACCCGGGGAGCCTGCCGGATCTGCCGGCGGAGCTCCGGGCTGAGTTGGACCGGTTGAAGCGGACCGGACGCTTCAAAGGAGGCGCCGGTGAAGTAACCGTGCTTCCGGCATACGGGCGCCTGGCCGCGCCGTACGTGATCGCCGCCGGTCTCGGTGCGGCGCCGGCGGGCCGCGACACGCTGCGGCTTGCCGCGGTACAAGCGGCCCGCGAAGCACAGCGTCTCGGGCTGGGCCGCCTGGCCGTGCTGTTGCCGGAGGGAGCCTTCCCGGCTGAGCCCCCGCGCGGCGGGACGTACGCGGCTCCGCTTGCGGCGCAGGGCGCAGGCGGAGCCGGCGCCGCGGGAGGCGCTTCGGTGAAGTCCGCAAGCGCAAGCGGTGACGGCGTGCAAGCGGAGCCGCAGGGCGAGAGCGGAGCGGATGCACGGACGGCGGCAGAGGCGCGGCCTGCATCACAGAGCGCGAGCGCGGCAGACGCGGAGCCTGCGGGCGCTACTTCTTCCGCCACGACGGTGTTCACCGTGGCGGAAGGGCTGCTGCTCGGCGCGTACCGCATCGCGACGTACGCGCGGGAGGCGAAGCCGCGGCAGGAATTGGCCGCGGCGCAGCTGTTCGTTCAGCGGGACGCGCTGAACGGGGAAGCGCTGCAGGCGGCGGTGGCCGCCGCCGAAGCGTATGCGGTCGCGACGAACTATGCGCGCGACCTGACGAACCTGCCCGGCAATCTGCTGCTTCCTTCCGATCTGGCGGAGGAAGCGGAGAAGCTGGCCGGGCAGTTCGGAATCGCCTGCGAGGTGCTGGATGAGCAGGCGATTGTGGAGCGCGGCATGGGAGCGCTCGCGGCCGTCGGCCTCGGCAGCGCGAACCCGCCGCGCATGATTACGCTGAGCTACGACGGCGATCCGTCGTCGGGTGAGGTGCTGGGGCTTGTCGGCAAAGGCGTCACCTTTGACACCGGCGGCATTTCCATCAAGCCTGCGGGAGGCATGGAAGAGATGATCAGCGACATGGGCGGAGCGGCGGTGCTGCTCGGGCTGCTGATCGTGGTGGGCCGGCTGAAGCCGCGCATCAACCTGCGGATTGTCATACCGGCCGCCGAGAATATGCCGTCCGGAACGGCGATGCGCCCGGGAGATGTTATCACGACCTTAAGCGGGCGCACAGTCGAAGTGCTGAATACGGATGCGGAAGGGCGGCTCATTCTTGCGGACGGCGTCACGTATGCGATTGAGAAAGGGGCGACCCGTCTGATCGATATCGCTACGCTGACAGGCGCGGTTCTCGTCTCTTTCGCCGATGTTGCCACAAGCGCCCAGACGAACGACGATGCTTTCCTCGCTTCCGTTCTGCAAGCCTCGATACAAGCGGGAGAAAAGGTGTGGCAGCTCCCGAATTTTCCGGAATACCGGGAAATGCTGCGCAGCACGGTCGCCGATATCAAAAATGCCGCCGCTCATAAGTGGGCGGGAGCGATTATGGGCGGCTCGTTTATCGAGGCGTTCATCGAAGATAAGCCGTGGATTCATCTGGATACGGGCGGTACGGCGTGGCTTTGGGGAGATCGGGGTGTCGATCCGAAGGGCGGCACCGGCGCCATGGTGCGTACGCTGGCCGAATATATTTGCGGCGCCGGAGTGTAAGCCACTCCCTTCGATACATTCTGCACGGGCGGAACAGACGGCTTGTCCGTCGAAATGGCGAGGTGCACGGTCCGGGTTCGGCAGGTCTTAGATCATACAGCATTCCGCACCGGACAAGCTCAAGGGCTGTAATATGGCCTAGCATGGCGCTGGTCACGTTGGTCAACCCGGTCAGGAAATTTATAAAGAAAAGACCCGGTCCTTATACGAGGACCGGGTCTTTCGGTTTTATTTGAATAGGGAACGTGTCCGATCGGCTTGGCGCGGTCTTACAGACGGCGCGAACGGTCAATGTCATCATTCGGCGCATTGTAAGGCAGACCCGAATTGACATCGTAGGCCGGGGTATCCGTATCGCGGAACACCTGATCGTCGTAAGTGGATGCGTTCAGGGAGCGGTTCGTACGGAAGGTGTCGTAAACGTGAGCGTCGCGTTCGGCATCGGAATCGACGAGGACGAGGATTTTGCCGTCATTGACATAGTTGTCGTACTGCCGGGCTTCATCCTCCGGGATGCCCATGCCTACCAGGCCGCCCACGATACCGCCTGCGCCCGCTCCGACAGCGGCACCCGTCAATGTAGCGGCAATTGGTCCCGCCGCGATGAAGGGGCCGACGCCTGGAATGGCCAGCGCGCCGATTCCGGCCAACAGGCCGGTCACACCGCCGAGAACGCCGCCTGTAGCTGCGCCCGTGGCTACGCCTTCAGGCGCTTTCGTTCCGGTTTCATCTAAAATATCGGCTGAATCTTGTTTATCCTTGGCAATAACGGAGATATCGTCGGCATGGAAACCTTGCTGTTTAAGACCATCGATCGCTTGAATAGCTTCTCTTTCTGTATCGAAAACACCAACAATTTTCTTATCCATTTTGAACTACCTCCTCAAGTTTCGTACAGGATTCTCTCATTTCGCTTAGCTTTCTTCCGGTTACAGCATATCCTTACCCCGCAGGCACCGCCGGTAAACGGGTTTCGGACAACTTACGGACGTTTCCAGATATTAACGGATCCCGCGAATAACCGTGATGAAGCGCGAACAACGTTTCCCTTTAAGGAAGCGATTTTTAAAATGTAAAAACTATTTGACATTCCTGTCCGTTCTTTTATAATGAAGGTATGTAAAATATATTTGACATTTTAAATAAAATCACAAAAGAGCTTTTTCATCATGGACCGGGAGGAAAAGGGTATGAAACTGAACCTGCGTAAAGCGGATGAAATGGAACGATATCAGACGGAGAAGTCGGCGAAGATTGCTTTTATTTTTTATACGGCGGCGCTGCTTGTCTGGGGGCTTTATAATTTTTTCAGCACGGGGAAGACGGGATGGGAGTTTACGATTCTGCTTCTAGGCAATGCGATTTTTCTGTGGTCCCGCGTGGTGTACCGGCGGAAAATGCAGTAAGAGGCTGCCGGCGGAGCCTGAAGAGACGCGCAAGCGCGCAGGCGAGTATGTGAGGACAAGATGGGCCTGAAAAGGTTAAAGGAAGGGGCCGGGTCGATTAATTTGCCTCTGGTCCCGGACATAAAAAGATGACCTTGGGGGGCCATCTTTTTATTGCAGAAAAGAAAGCGATTTCAAAAGCGTATTCGGTCCTAAAGGTTTTTAAGGACACTTGGTTTGTTTAGCGTTCCGTTTAAGAGAGGACTTTGCTGCTTCTATCGCGAAAAATACTGCATACCATGTGGGGATAAAATGCACATCCAAACAATGAGGGGGAGCATAGGAGAATGAAATGGTCTTTTTGGAAAAAAAGCGCACTGGTCGCCGGAACCGCGCTCGTGCTGGTCACGGCTGCGTCGCCCGCAAGCGCTCACTGGCTTTACGAGGATATTGACGGGGTTCCTTGGGCGCAGGAGAGTTTAATCAGCACGTCTCAAATGCGCGTGATTGACGGGGTGTCCGAGAAAACGTTCGATCCGGGTGCGAAGGTAACGGGCATCCAGTTCGTGAAGATGGCCGTGATGGCGAGCGATCCGTCTTACGAACCCGATCTGGGCAGCTATGCAGCCTGGTACGGAGCTTATTTAAATAAAGCGCAAGCGGAGATCGGTCTTGTGGACGAAGCTTTCTCGAAAACGATGCTCGATCCGGCTTCCCGCCTCGAAATCGTGCGTGTGGTGAGCAAGCTGATTCAGCCGGAATGGAGGTTTAAATCGGTTCCGGACGAGGACGCCGTGGCGCTCTGCGTAAAAGAAGGCATCCTGCAGGGGCGTGCCGAAGGTGATCTGGCCTTGGAGGCTCCCGTTACCCGTGCGGAAGCGGCCGTCCTGATCGACCGTGTCATGGAGAAAACGGGCAAGTACGGCAAGCGCTTCGACAAGCCGGTTGTCGGTGTGGAAGGCGGGGCATTTGTCCTGAACGGACTGCATCTGGGGCAGAAGGCGGAGGAAGTTTCCGCTATTCTCGGAACTCCGTTCCTGAAAGGGCAGGATGAACTGGACGGGGATGCTGTGGAAGAGTATAAAAACTTCTATGTCGCTTACTATGAGGGCAAGACATCGAGGATTATGTATAAAGCGGTAGATGAGAAGCTTAAGTCCGGCGATGTCGAGCTTCCGGGCGCGGCCGTTTTCAAAGGCTTCGACACTACTTATTATTACCTGGAGCAGACGGAGGAAATCCTGATGGCGAAGGATCAGTTCATGTACCTGGGCTTCGCGGACGGCAATTTCTATTTCCACGTCGATAACGGCGGCATCCAGCCGTATAACGAGGCGGCGCGCAAGCTGAACGATTTGTTCGAAAAGCACCAAAACCAATAATAACGGAATGCGTCCCTTGTACCTTGGGGTTGAGCGCGGAACGGAAATCTTAAAAGCCCGGGCAAAGTCTCGGGCTTTTTTACGTGCTGCCGGGCAATGCGTTTTTGTGAGCAAGGGGAACCGAACGGGAAAAAGGACGAAAATTTTCTGCACGGATGATTGTTTATGGAGATTGAGGCTAAACATTTTGTTCTCTTTTGTCGATATTAGAAGAGGGTATTCCAACAATTGGGTAAACCGCCAGTCAAGCGTTAATGAAACGCTTAATCGGAAGTTACCGTTTCTGCCGGGCGAACGCCATTGACCTAAAAGGAGGATCACATTTTCCAGGTACCGACAAGGACGTCGAAATTACAGTTCGGGTTCGGCACGAAAAGAAGGTCAGCTTTTTGAACAGTTGCGGAAGGAATGTTTGTCTAAGCAGGTTTCCGCGAAGCTGTCCAACAAGAACAAAGACTAGGAGATGAAATGATGCGGGCAATGAGGATTTTGGCTTTATTCCTTACCTTAACTCTGGTATCGAGCAGCTTCGGCGCAATGAGCGCGATGGCGTTGGAAGTTACCAGCCTGGTGCTGAACAAAAACGAACTTTCGCTGGAGGTAGGCGGCACCGCTTCCCTTACGGCAACCGCGGTCTACGACAGCGGCGCGACCGAGAACGTAACGGTTAAAACCGACTGGACCTCAGGTTCTCCGGAAATCGCATCCGTGTATGCGGGATCGGTTACGGCGAAGAAAGAAGGCAAAGCCGTCATTACGGCCACCCATAAAGGGAAAACGGTTATCGTCAACGTGACGGTAAGCAAGCATGTCCGTTCTCTCATTAAAGACGTACAAACGATTGATTTGCGCAAAGGCAAATCCGAACAAATTAAACTGACGGCCTACTATGACGACGGTACGAACGAAGACGTAACGAAGAAGGCCGAATGGAACATCGACAACGGTTCCGTGGCTACGGTAGTCAACGGTCTCGTCACAGGTCAAAGCTCGGGTACGGCGATCGTATCCGCGAAATATAACAACCAGACCGTTTCCGTACCGGTCAGCATCGAAATCGCGAAGCGGGTAGATCCCGATAAATCGCAGATCTCCATGCTTCTGAAAGACTCGGAAGCGATCACGTTAATCGCGACTTATCCCGACGGTACTTCCGAGGATGTTTCGGACATCGCCGAGTGGGAATCCGACAACCCGAATGTGGCGGATGTCCTGAAAGGCAAAGTTACCGGGTATGGACCGGGTAAAGCTACGATCAAGGCAAGCTACGGCACGAAGTCGGCGTCTATCAAGGTAGACGTGGACAATGCCATCAAGCTGGACTTGGGCAAGGAAACGGTTCTGCTGAAGAAAAACGGCACGGAGCAGCTGAACCTGAAAGCGACTTATGCCGACGGGAGCTCCGATGATATTACGGCTCGCGCGGACTGGACTTCCAGCGACGAGAATATCGTCAGCGTCGTCAAAGGCAAGCTGTTCGCGAATGCTACGGGCGAAGTGACCGTTACGGCCAAGTACGGCACGAAAACCGTTTCGGTCGTCGTAGACGTGGATGTTCCGAAGCGTCTGGAAGCCGAGAAGGAGCCGTTGTTCCTGCAAACCGGCAAAGAGGAGCAGATCGTCCTATGGGCGACCTATGCCGACGATACGAAGGAAGACGTGGCGGATGAAGCCAAATGGACGGTCGACAACGAAGCGGTTGTCAGCGTGACGGACGGCAAAGTGACCGCACGTAAAGCCGGAGAAGCCAACGTAACCGCGACTTACGGCGGCAAAACCGTTACTGTTAAAGTGTCGGTCGATATTCCGAACACGATCAAAGCAAGCGTGAAAACCGTTAACTTCCAAGTAGGGAGCTACGAGAAGGTAACGCTGAACGCGATCTACAGCGACGGCAAGGTGGAAGACGTAACGGAGAAAGCCGACTGGACCTCCAGCGCCGCGGACATCGCGGAAGTACGCAAAGGCGTGATTACCGGCGTAGGTACAGGTGCCGCCACAGTGACGGCTAAGTACGGTACGAGAACGGCTGTCGTTCAAGTGTCCGTAGGTGTATTGAAAACGTTGACCACCGGCAGCAAGACCACCATTTCATTGAAAAAGGCCGGTACTCAGGTGCTGGACCTGACGGCGACATATTCGGACGGCACCAAAGAAGATGTGACGAAAGAAGCGGCCTGGACGAGCTCCAATGAGAAAGCGGCGACCGTAGATGCCGGTCTGGTAACGGGTGTCGCTTCCGGCGAGTCTACCATTACGGCCACTTTCAATAACAAGACGGTTACATTCAAGGTTCAAGTCGATATGGCGGACAAACTGACGGCGAATCCGTCGTTCCTGAATTTCGATCTCGGCGAGAACAAACTGATCACCCTTACGAGCACGGACGGAAGCGGAACGCCGAAAGACGTGACGAAAGAGGCGGAGTGGACCTCCAGCAGCGCGGCAGTCGCGACGGTGGATAACGGTCTCGTGACTCCGGTCTCCCGCGGCAAAACGACGATCACCGCGAAGTACGGCGGCAAGACGGTTACAATTCCGGTCGAAATCGGCGTCGTTTCTACTCTCGAAGTGGACAAGCGTTTCGTGACGACCAAATCCGGATCGAGCGTTCAAATCAAAGTAACGGCGACTCTTTCGGACGGAAGCAAGAAAGACGTTACTTCGAGCGTCCTCTGGAAGTCCAGCAACTACAAAATTGCGGATGTGAGCGCAGGGAAAGTGACGGGCGTCAGCGCGGGAAGCACGACGGTTTCCGCAACGTTCGGCGGCAAGAGCATTTCGATTCCCGTCGATGTGGACAAATTGAAATACTTGCAGACCGACAAAGTTACCGTGGAGCTGAAAGCGGGAGCTACGGCGAACGTGAAGGCTACGGCAACGTTCGAGGATCTGTCCGAGCAGGACGCTACGGTCCAGGCGTTGTGGAAATCTTCCAACATCCGTGTAGCGGATGTGAAAGACGGTATCATCCGGGCAACCGGCAAAGGGAAGGCCACGATTACGGTTACGTATGCGAAGAAATCGACCAAAGTCTACGTGACGGTCAACTAATAGCATGTATACAAAAAGGACCTGCAGCCGCAGGTCCTTTTTTTCATATTATCGCAAGGCTTTTGGGAGGATTTACAAGGGAATCCACTCGTATGAACAACCGGAACGGGGTGAAAATAGCCTTGTTAACAAGCCGGGAAATGAGGTGACTAGCACATGGATCAAAAGCATCTGGCACCGCATGAAACGATGGAAATTCACGAAATGCTAAATTTTAAGACGGTTGCCCTGACTAAATCTAAATTTATGCAAGGGATTGTTTTCGATAGGGATTTGAAAGCGCTGATGGAAAAAGACGTCCAGCAATCCGTCCAGGCCATTCAACAACTGCAGGGGCTTTATGCCAAAGCACCTGTGCAGTAAACCATTTAGCGCGGCTGCGCATGGAGGAGCTTACCATGAATAATGATTATCTGGACCCCGTTAATTCCAGAGGAATGCCAAATCAGGCGGATGCGATGTTTGCGCTCGATTTTCTGCTTACGGTCAAGAACGGGGTAAGAAACTGCGCTTTCGCGTTATCGGAGACGGCCACACCTGAAGTGCGCAAGATGTTGATGGGCCAGCTTGAGCAGGCCATACAGCTTCACGAGGAAATCAGCAAGCTGATGATCGATAAGAAGTGGCTGCATCCGTACAATGTAAGCGAACAATTCCAGTTGGACCTGACTTCCGCACAGATGACCGTACAAATAGCGGGTATGAAATTATTTCCCGAAGATACGGCGCGCCTCGGCTTGTTTGCGGACCTGGAACATTAATGGAGGAGGATATCGGATTATGAAAGCAGTCACCTACCAGGGCATTAAAAATGTTCAGGTCAAAGAAGTGAAAGATCCGCGGATCGAGAAAGCGGACGACATTATCGTCAAACTGACCAGCACGGCCATCTGCGGCTCCGATCTTCATTTGATTCACGGGATGATCCCGAACTTTCCGCAGGATTACATAATCGGCCACGAGCCGATGGGAGTCGTGGAAGAAGTCGGTCCCGAGGTTACGAAGCTGAAAAAAGGCGACAGGGTTATTGTCCCGTTCAACGTGGCGTGCGGATCGTGCTGGTACTGTAATCACGAGCTGGAAAGCCAGTGCGACAATTCCAATCCGCACGGGGACATGGGCGCGTACTTCGGCTATTCGGAGACGGCTGGAGGATATGCTGGCGGACAAGCGGAATACATGCGCGTTCCTTACGGCAACTTTACACCGTTTAAAGTGCCCGAAAGCAGCGAACTTCCAGACGAGAAGCTGGCACCGCTTGCGGACGCCATGTCGACCGCTTACTGGAGTGTGGACAACTCCGGCGTAAAAAGCGGGGACACGGTCATTATCCTGGGATGCGGACCCGTGGGACTGCTTGCCCAGAAGGCCGCCTGGCTCAAGGGCGCCAAGCGGGTTATTGCCGTCGATTATGTGGACTACCGGCTGGAGCATGCGAAACGGACGAATAAAGTAGAAATCGTCAATTTCGAGAAAGAAGAAAACATCGGCAATCACTTGAAAGAGATTACTCAGGGCGGGGCCGACGTGGTGATCGACGCGGTTGGAATGGACGGAAAAATGACGCCCCTGGAATTTCTGGCGACGGGGTTGAAGCTTCAGGGCGGAGCCATGGGCTCGCTTGTAATCGCGACCCAAGCCGTCCGTAAAGGCGGAACGATCCAGATTACCGGCGTATACGGAGCCCGATATAACGGATTTCCTCTCGGCGATATTTTCCAGCGGAACGTCAATCTCCGCACCGGACAGGCGCCGGTCATTCATTATATGCCGTATCTCTATAATCTGATTGAAGAAGGCAAACTGGACCCGTCGGATGTGTTCACCCATATCCTTCCGTTATCGGAAGCGAAGAAGGGGTACGAGGTCTTCGATACGAAGACGGACGGCTGCATTAAAGTTCTTCTGAAACCGTAGTTTTGGGTTTATTTTCCGTCCGGAGGTGAAGACAATGACCCCTACGAAATTGGCTCTGCACGAGACCCTGGATTTGCATGAAATCACCGCCTTCAAAAACGTGTGTCTGACTAAAGCGAAAACCATGCAGGCGCTTGTTTCCGACGATGCCTTGAAATCCATCCTGCAGCAGGATGTCCAGGTATCGAGCCGCCAGCTCCAGGAGCTCGATCAGCTGCTGTCCCGAACATCCCATTAGGAGGCGTACAAGTGAATCCCATACTGGAGTATTTAACGGGCATGCATGTCATGACCGATCAGGTAATTGCACAGGATTTCCTTATTTCCGCAAAGTCCGGCATTCAAAATTACGCGGTGGCGATTACGGAGACATCGACTCCGGAAGTCAAAGCGGTTCTGCACAAACATTTGCGGGAAGCGGTTCACACGCATGAGCGGATTACGAATTACATGATTGAGCAGGGATATTATCATCCCTATGATCCGGTGGAGCAAATAAAGCTGGACCGCCAAAACGTACAGGCGACTTTAAATATTCCTTCCTGACAGGTATAAGAAAAAGACCAGGCTCTCCTCACCGAAGAGCCTGGTCTTTTTTTGCGATCAAGTCAGCAGATGGCCGCCTTCGACATGGAGGACGGTGCCGGTTACGAAGCTGTTGTGGAGCAGATACAGCACGCTCTCGGCCACGTCCCGGGACCGGCCGACCCGCTTGGCCGGCAGTCTGGTGGCCACGGATTCGTAGAAAGCGCTGCGGGCCGCGTCATCCATGCCGGCACGGGAAGGCGTATCAATGATGCCGGGCGAGACGACATTGACCCGCAGCGGAGCCAGCTCCAGGGCAAGCGTCTGGCCGAGCGAAGCGACGGCGGCATTCACGGCACCGAGGCTTGCGGAGCCGGCCATCGGTTTGAAGGCAACGACGCCGGAGAAGAGAGTGATGGAGCCGCCTTCCGCAAGGAGAGGAGCGGCATACTTCGCCGCGTGGTACTGCCCCCAGAATTTGCTGTCAAACAGCTGCCGGGCTTTGGCCGTTTCGGTGGCAAGGAAGGGGCCGGACCAAGTCTGCGCCGCGGTGACGACCAGATGATCCAGGCGCTTGACGTCGCGCGTCATAAATTCCTTGACGGCCTGCTCGTCGGCCATGTCCAGCTCATAGGCCGAAACGGAGGACCCGAGCGTATTCCGGGCTTGTCGGAGCTTGTCCGCCGATCGGCTGGCGATCACAACCTCGGCCCCCTGCTCCAGGGCCAAAGCCGCGGTCTCCAGCCCGATTCCGGAGCTGCCTCCGATAATCACGATTTTTTTTCCTGCGAGTGTCATGTTAAATTTCCTCCTCGATTTGAGTTCGCCATGATGGACCGTTTCTGCCGTAACCAGGATAGGTAGATTGGCAAAGGGCGGCCGGTGATGATTATTCTAAATCCAAAAATTCATTTAGGGAAGTAGTGATATTTAATTCACCTTATTTCCCTAAAGTAACTATTGTGATATAGTTGGTTCCATTCACGCAATAAAAACGGGAGGTCTATCGGTGGAAGAAGTTAAATTAAGCAAGGGCGCCCCCGGTACGAAGTGTCCGATCGAGGCGGCCTTGGGGATAATCGGCAGCAAATGGACCTTTCTTATTATCCGGGATTTGCTGATCGACGGAACGGTGAGATTCGGAGAACTGCTGAAATCTTTGGAGGGCATCAGCCCCAAAACGTTATCCGTTCGTCTGAGGGAGCTGGAAGAGAGCGGAATAGTCGTGAGAACCGTGTATCCCGAAGTGCCGCCCCGCGTGGAATACACGTTAACCGACAAGGGAAAACAGCTGGAGTCCATCTTCATCGAGCTGAAAGTGTGGGGCTTGAAACTGTAGTGGGGCATAGCAAGTGGTTGTTTTACTTTCGGCTAAAAGCTGCCGTCTCTCTGAAGCCAACTAGTCATGGAGGAACCATAGATAGCGTCCTTCTCACTGCCGTACAGCCAACAAAAAAATCCCCGTTCTTAGCCGGTAGGGAAAGCGACGAACCGGGCGAACGGGGATACGTAACGGTTATATCGGATCCGGAGGGGAGCATGTATTATTTTTGTACGAATGCTTCTCGATATACATTTCTTTATCTGCGGCTTCGATAACTTCGGCGGCGGACATGTCCGTGCCGGGCCCGACAGCAAAGAAACCGTGGCTGACCGAAACAGGAAAAGGACTATCCGGCTCCCGGCTAAGAATGAGCAGATCTTCGCGGATGCGGCTCCAGATGAGGTCGGCGGCGTCCGGCCGGGTATGGAACACCAGGACGAATTCATCTCCTCCGTAGCGGAACAGATAATCTTCCGGCTCCAGGTTTCTCTGCAGTACTTCGCACGCCTTGTTAATGAGCGAGTCTCCTTCGGCGTGACCGTAGCGGTCGTTGACTTCCTTCAAATTGTTGATATCGACGAAGCAGACGACCAGCTCGCCGCCCTGCTCTCTGCACTGGACAAGTTCCTGCTGGAGAAGGGCCATCCCATGGCCTCTGTTCAGGACACCGGTCAGGGCGTCGAGGGACGCGTAGCGCGCGAGCTCGGCCTCGGCTTTTTTTAGCTCCGTAATATCCGTAATCCCCGCGAGTACGCACGTTTCGTTGTCGTATATAATGAGCTCATAGTTGATCATGACCCATTTCTGGGAATGAGGCGAGACGGACAGCTGGCAGATACGGTTCTTGATGCTGTCCTTTTGCAGCAGCTCATGGAGGATCTCATCCTTGTCCGCGCTGCTTGGATAAGTAATGGAGGCGTCGGCAGGCGTGCCGCTGTCCAGCGGAATTTGAAAAAAATGCGCGGCTTCGGCGTTCAGCTGCACGACGGTATTGTCCCGGATACGGGACAGGACGAGCGGATAAGGATTCACGGCGAACAGCTTCCGGAAATGAATCTCGTTTTCCCGAAGCTTCCGGGTGTTGATAAAATCTTTTTTTCTCAGGTTATACAAGGTAAGGACGATAAAGCAAGCGATAACCGCCGTCCCCGTCGTATTGATTTGCTTGGTCAGCAGATCGAATTTGTCTTTGTTTGCCATAGAAAGAAGGACTAGGAACACCGGATGGTTAATTAATAGAATAACCAAAAAATTCTTAGGGTGTATGGGAAGGATTATGGCCGCACTCAGCAGAATGATGATATAGGCGTCTACGTTTCCGGTCAGGCTTTGGCTGTTGATCGAAGAGAGCATGCCGATAAATAGGTAGAGGGCCGTGTAGGCAGTTACAAGGAGGGGCGGCCAGATCGTCCGTGAAGCGGCTGTCTGATTCCGGAGCAGACGGTACAGGATGAGGAACAGAACCGAGATCAGCGTACTCAGCAAATGTATGCCGATGGAGCCGTATCTGTAAGCCTCGTCGGGAACGTCCAGGTAAAGGAAAAAATCCGCGTAGAAGTAATAAGGATAGACGGCAATCAGCAGTATGGAAACCAGTTTGATCCGGTGAAACAAATGTCCGTGATGGGACTGGGTGAACAGCAGCGAATCACCGGTCTGTTTGGAGGGAAAGATCAATTCTCGCAAAGTACTCATCCTTTATCTGCTATACAATATGAATCATTTTATCACAAAAAGCGGAAAGGCCGATTCTTTTTTCGGCGGATTTACGAGAAGAAAAAAATAGAAAAACCCTTTTCCACGGAAAGTGAAAAAGGGCTTGAATTTTAAAGAAAGTTGTGATAAAATCACAAGTACTTATTTTTAAGTTAGATATTTAGAATATATCATAATTTCATCTTGGTGTCAATACTCATAATTATAGCGGTTGCAGTTGCGGTCATTACCCGGGGCTTTGGCGGGTGCAGACGAAGAGAACGACAATGCACTGGACGTGATTCCGGTTTCGGGAAGCAGGGGGCTGAGCATATGACAAAAGATCAACAAACAGGAACAGAGGCAGGACAATTCCAACCGGTACTAGATCCGTTTATGAAACCGGGGAAAGACGACTCCCGGGAGGCGGAGCAGGGCGGGCAGCAGGATGACCTATCTTTGCCGCATGGCATCCGCATGGATGATCCCGTACGTATGTACCTGAAAGAAATCGGACGTGTAGGGCTTCTTTCGGCTGAGGAGGAAGTCAATATCGCCAAACGGATCGAGCAGGGCGACGAGGAAGCGAAGCGTATTCTGGCGGAAGCGAATCTGCGTCTGGTCGTCAGCATCGCCAGAAGATACGCGGGCCGCGGCATGCTGTTCCTTGATCTGATCCAGGAAGGCAATATGGGACTGATGAAGGCCGTCGAGAAGTTCGACTATACCAAAGGATATAAATTCAGTACTTATGCGACCTGGTGGATCCGTCAGGCCATCACCCGCTCCATCGCCGACCAGGCGCGCACGATCCGTATTCCCGTTCATATGGTGGAAACGATCAACAAGCTGAGCCGCGTATCGCGCGAACTCCTTCAGGATCTCGGACGGGAGCCCGCTCCCGAGGAAATCGCCAAAGAGATGGAGCTCAGCGTAGAGAAAGTCCGCGAGATTATGAAGATCGCCCAGGAGCCGGTGTCGCTTGAAACCCCTGTCGGCGAAGAAAGCGACACGAACCTGGGAGATTTCATCGAGGACCAGGACGCGATGGCTCCGGCCGACGCCGCCGCGTTCGAGCTGCTGAAGGTGCAGCTGGAGGACGTGCTCGACACGCTGAGCGAGCGGGAGGAGAACGTGCTGCGCCTGCGCTTCGGGCTCGACGACGGGCGTACCCGCACGCTGGAAGAGGTCGGCCAGGTATTCGGCGTCACCCGCGAAAGAATCCGCCAGATCGAGGCGAAGGCTCTGCGTAAGCTTAGACACCCGAGCCGCAGCAAACGGTTGAAGGATTTTCTGGACGAATCATAAGAGCAGGGGGAGATGAAAGGCATGACTGCAGGGTTTGTCATCCGCTGTCTGAACTGCGGAGAAGAACATAAAGTGGTGCCCGGCCAGCGTGCTTACCGGGACGAGCGCATCGTGTTCGGCACGGACAATTACGGCGCCGATCAGATTTCCTGCGAATGCGGGAACGCTCTGGAGGAGCACAGCGAATACAAGGGCGAAGCGTTTCACAGCGAGTTCGTCGTGAAATGGCGGGATTTATCCGGCAAGGAACCGGTCAACTGACCGGGTAACATCCGATTGCACGTTCAACAATGGCATTGAATAGAGCCGTTCCGGCAGGGCACTTTCCCGGTCCAGGTACTCGCGCGAGGCGCGGTATCTCACCGGCGGAAGTGCCTTTTGTTGTTGAAGCGAAAGAAAGAGGGTTGCATAGTCCGGCCGTTCTGTGGAAAAATTAGCAGGGATTAAAGCCCGCCCGGCGAAGGACGGGAAATTAACGGCAAGGAGGCGGAGTCCGATGATTCATTTGTATACACATAACGACCTGGACGGAGTGGGCTGCGGCATTCTCGCCAAATGCGCGTTCGGTGAAGAAGCGGAGGTCCGGTACAACTCCGTGGAAGGACTGAACGTCCAGGTCCAGAAGTTTCTGGAACTTGCCCGGCAGGGAAAGGTCAAGCACGAGTACCTCTACATTACAGACTTGTCCGTTAACGAACAGAACGAGCAGGAGCTGAACGAATACGCGCAATCCGGCGGCAAAATCAGCATGATCGACCACCATAAGACGGCGCTGCACTTCAATGCGTATCCATGGGCGGCGGTTACCGTGGCGTATCCCGATGGGAGGCTCGCTTCCGCGACGTCCCTGTTCTACGAGCACCTGATGCGGAACGGGTTTTTGAAAGCGACTCCTGCGCTGGATGAATTCGTCGAGCTGGTCCGCCAGTACGACACTTGGGAATGGGAGGCGAACGGCAACGCGCAGGCCAAGCGGCTGAACGATCTGTTCTACCTCGTGTCCATTGACGAATTCGAGGAGAAAATGGTGCCCCGACTCCTGGGAAGCGAACCGTTCGCTTTCGATGATTTCGAAGAAAAAATTCTGGATATGGAAGAGAGTAAAATCGAGCGCTATATCCGGAGAAAACGCCGAGAAATCGTCCAGACCTTCATTCACGATTACTGCGTAGGCATTGTCCACGCGGAATCGTATCATTCCGAACTGGGCAACGAGCTGGGCAAGGAGTACCCGCATCTGGACTACATCGCGATTCTGAATATGGGCGGCAAGCGCGTCAGCTTCCGGACCATCCACGATCACGTGGATGTTTCCCAGGTGGCCGGACGCTACGGCGGCGGCGGTCATGCGAAGGCTTCCGGCTGCTCGCTGACCGACGAGGTTTACCCGGCCTATGTGGCCGAGCCGTTCTCCGTCGAGCCGATCCGCACGGACGCTTTCCGCAACTACTACAACGTGAAAAACAGCAGCTTCGGAACGCTGTATGAAGGGCGCAGCGACACGCGCTTCTTCCTCTATCCCTTCGACGGAAAGTGGAAGATGGAGAGTAACGGCGAAGAAGTCGACGCTTCGTACGAAACGTACGAGGAAGCCGAGCGTTTTATTAAACGGCATTATGCCGCGTGGCTGGTCCGGGATGAAGTGTTCGTGAAATTTCTGATGAGGCATTTCAGAAAAGAAACTTGAGCCGTGCGGCCGGGCAGAAGGCTGCTGAAGACGACAAAGTGCATACCCCGCGGTATGCACTTTGTCAAATTTATGGGGATAACATCGGCTTCCTATTTAAACAAACGGGACAGTCCCTCCAAGCTTTAGGCTTATAAGGGCTGTCCTATGTTTTAATCAGTATGGGATGTTAAATACCCAAATGTGCCCTCAGAGTCGAGCCTGCATATTCGCTTCTGAACAAGCCTCTTTCAACCAACTGCGGCATAAGTTTTTCAAAAAATAGTTCCATAGATTGTTCTGAACCGCCCGGAAGAGCTATAAATCCGTCAATCGCTCCAGCCTCAAACCGCTCCCTAATATCGTTCAACACGTCCTCAACCGTTCCAACGGAAACCCAGTGAGCGGATCCGACGACCTCCGGCCTTGCCAGCACTTCTTCCACTGTAGGCTGATGGTTTGTAATATACCGGCGCAACAGCTCGGCATGTGTCCGGCTGCGGACTGGCTGATCCGGATCGGGAAGCATAGCGGCAGTTACGCGATGATCCAAAGCAAAGCCGCTTAAATCAAGGCCAAGCACGGATTTGAGCGATACATGTCTGCGCTCCGTACTCAAATGTGCGTGTGCGGCCTTATGTAATTCATGCGCCTCCTCGCGAGTTTCAGCCAAGAAAAAATATAATCCGGGCAAAACTCTGATGGCGTCCGGATTGCGTCCATGCTCCTGGGCTCTTCTTCTCAAATCATTTCGCAATTCCACTCCGGACTCAAGATCCGGCATCGCCGCAAAAATAGCATCCGCTACGGAAGAGGCGAAGTTTCGTCCTATATCTGACGCGCCTGCTTGAAATAAAGGAATGGATCCCGATTTATGGGCAGGCAAAGTAAGCGGTCCCCGGACACTGAAAAACTCACCCGAATGATGAATGGAGGAAATTTTGTCCTTATCGGAAAATAGGCCTGACTCGCGGTCCATCACAATTGCTTCATGCGGAAAACTTTCCCAGAGCTTTCGTACGACATCCGTAAATTCCATGGCTTTCGCATATCTTTCTTGCGGTGAAGGCATGGGTGAATCACCGAAATTTTCTGCGCCTTCAATCGAAGTCACGATATTCCAGCCGGCGCGACCGTTGCTGAGCCAGTGCAGCGACTGAAGCTGCCGTGCGACAACATACGGCGGATTGAAAGTGGTGGAAACCGTTGTAACCAATCCAATCCGCTTGGTTTCACGAGCAATCGCCGCAAACATCATGGTAGGGTCGGGGCTGCCGAAATTAGCGGAATCGCCCAGCATCTGCGGGCTAACATAAAGATAATCCGCTTTGAAAAGGAAGTCGAGCTTTGCCTTCTCCGCCATCTTTGCCAAATCAATATAGTAGTCAATGGAATCCATTTTTTCCACACCGCTGTCTGGACGCCTCCAGCCGTCTCCTTTCATCCAAGTCGCAGATAAGGACAATCCAATACATAATTGTCTGTTAGTGGTCAATTCTATCAACCTTTCTATATCATAAAAATAGTTTCGCAATAGTAATAATGATTCTCATTATCAATGTATAGTGTAGCAAGGACTACAGAAAATGCAAATACACAAATCGCGAATGCTATATGTATGATTATCTAATTCAGGCTTGCCGTGCGGTTATTTATGATTCTCTATTTTATGTGTGTATGCGGAGGGAGACACACCGAATTTCTTTTTAAATACTCTGCTGAAATAGAGCTGATTGGCATAACCGACACTGACGGCAATATCGCGGATGGGAAAATGGCCTGCTTTAAGCAATTCACTCGCTCTTTCCATACGATAATGAATGACATAATCGATGGGACGCAGCCCCGTATATTTGTGAAAGAAGTAGGAGAAGCGTTTGGGACTCATTGCATGCAGCTCAGCTAACTCGCTGAGTGTCAACGGATTCATATAATGCCCGTTAATGTATGCAACGGCCTCCTCTATCACTCTTTTATTTGGAAAATGGCCGTTCTCCCGATACCTGCAACCTACCAGAACTTGATGCACGATGCTTAAGAATAATTCCTTGACGCGAAGTTTTCCTATCCCTCCAAGGGTATGGACATTCTGATGGAGCATGATCAGTAACTGTATCACTCTCGGATTTACTCCAGGTTCAAGCTTGAAATGAGAGCCGCATTCATGACCTCTATTTCCATCACCTAATTTGTCCAATCGATAAAAAAGTAAAGAGTACTCGAGCTCTGATTGTCCTATAACTCGGGAGTCCAGCCGCATGCCTGGAGCCGCATGGAATACCGATCCCGGAAGTAATTCGTAGGCCGTTCCGTTCACACACATTTTAGCTTCTCCGCGAATGATAAAAAGAAATCCGTGGCTTACGGTCCTAAAGTCGCTCAATATACTTTCCGGCTGGATGACTAAACGGTAGGCACTTTCTATATCGCAGGAACAGCTGGCATATATCTCGGCTAATTTATCCAAATCTATCATTGTGCTACACCTGCTTCCTATCTGGTCTATTGGCTTTCCTAAAGGTTCATGTCATTTATAATTTATCCCATTTTACAAAATAAAAGAACAGCTTCCCGGAGGAAGGGGACCGCTGCCGCAAAGGATGTATACGATTAATTCAGCTATTTGAATCGGCTGTCTCTCCTGTTCGAATGAAATCTGTTGTGCCGTTAAAGGTGAACGGCCTTAAGGAGATTACGGTGCGGGCATCGGGGGTAAGGTGTACACATAACGGGCGGGAAAACTTCCGTGAATGGCGCTTTCCGCCGAGGGAGCCGCCCCGTAAACGTTTTTCGGAAGGGGAGAGGGCAGTGAGAAGGAAAATTCTCATCACGGGAGCGTCGGGAAGAATCGGCAGCGCGCTGCTGGACGGGCTGGGGAGCCTGGACCGTTACGACATCACGGCGGCCGATCTGGAAGCCGATGAGGAGGCCGGAGTCGTCCGGTTGGATGTGACGGATGCGGACCGGTTGGAGGAACTGACGAAAGGCGTGGATACGATTCTGCACATTGCCTGGGCTAAGGACGACGAGGATTTCTTGGGGAAAGTGCTGCCGATCAACGTGGCGGGCGCTTACCGGGTTTATGAAGCCGCCCGCAAGAACGGAGTGAAGCGGGTCATTTTCGCCAGCTCCAATCATGCGACGGGGTTTTACAAGGTCGGGGAGGACGTGGAGGTTACGGACCCTTACCGGCCGGATAGCTTTTACGGACTCAGCAAGTGTACTATCGAACTGCTCGGGCGCTTGTATGCGGATAAGTACGGGATTTCTTCCTTCAATATGCGGATCGGCAATTTTCCCGGCGATGACCGTCCTCATTCCGAACGTTCGGCTCACATCTGGATTTCGTCCCGGGACATGGTGCAGCTTGCCGAGCGCTGCATAGAAGCGGACGCGTCGATGAAGTACCTCGTCCTCTACGGAACGTCGGCGAATACAGGCAATTATTACGATATCGGCTATTTAAAAGAACTGATCGGCTATGCTCCGCAGGACGATTCCGCCGTTCTGATGGAGGAAGCCCGGCAGCGGCGCGAGAACATCAAGGAAGACGAAACTCCGTATCAGGGGGGAAGCTTCGTGGATAAGAAGCCTTCCTAGGAATCTCGCGGGAGTTATACGTTTACGTGTAACTTCCGTTGTATCCGGAGCCGGACCCGGCTCTCGGCACGCAGGCAAGCATAAACGTAACCCCCGGTATAGAGAATACCGGGGGTTTTTGGTTTTGAAGCGTGCCGGCACCGATGGCGGCGGAGGGGATGGCGTTTTTCGGGCACTCTCAGATCCCGAAATGCCCGATCACCACGCCGCCGTAGACGAACGCGGCAATGATCACGAACGCCGGATGGATTTTGCGCCTTTGCATGGCCCAGTAGGCGACGGCGGCAATGCCGAGCGACTGCCAGATGCCGATGGATTGGATGGAGCCTTCCGCCATCTGCCAGGTCAGCACGACCATCATGACGGCGATGACGGGCTGGACGAGCAGCGTCATGCCTTTCACGACGGAGGACTGCCGGTGCTTCTGAAGCAGCTTCAGAAGCACGATCAGAGCGACCGCCGAAGGAACGACAGTCGCGGCTATGGCGACGGCCAGCCCGAACCAGCCGGCGGCGTCGTAGCCGACGTAAGCGGCGATCTTCGTCGCGATCGGCCCGGGCAGCGTGTTGCCCAGCGCAAGGATGTTGGAGAACTGGCGGTCGTCCGCCCAGTGATAATGCGTGACAACCTCCTGATACACGAGGGGAATGGAGGAGGGCCCTCCTCCGTAACCGAGGACGTTGGCGACGAAAAAACCGATGAACAGGTTCAGCCATTCTTCCATCATGAACCGTCCTCTTTTCCGTCATCCGGTGTGCCGCTTTTGCCCAGCTTGCCCCGCAGCCGGCGGACGGCTTTGTAATGAAACGCGCCGTAGGCCAGGAAAGCGATGATCACAATCGCCGCGTGGATATGGATGACCTCAAGCATCACCAGCGACAGCGCGAAAAATCCGAAGCCCGCCGGCTTGCCGAGCCCTTTGACGGCCCGTTCGGCGAACTCGTAGGCCATCAGGCCGATCATCACGGCCACGACCGGGACGACGGCGGCGATCATCCCTTGCACGACGGTTGAGCTGCTCAAGTAGCCGACCACGGAAAGCAGCGCGATCATCGCCACCGACGAAGGCAGAATATGCGCGATGACGGCGACGATAGCGCCGGGTGTGCCTTTCTGCCGGTAGCCGAGATAGGCGGCGATCTTCGTCGCGATCGGACCCGGGAGGGCGTTGGCGAGCGCCAGAATTTCGCCGAACTCCTCGTCTTCCATCCAGCCGTAATGATTGACGGCCTCATAGCGGATCAGCGGAATGACGGACGGACCTCCGCCGTAGCCGAGAATGCCGGTTTTGACCATTGCCGAGGTCAGTTCGTAGTAGGGCTTTCGCCCGCGGGAAGCCTGTTCCATCTTACAACCTCATTCCCATGCGGCTTTTGAACCGGGTAATCAGCACCTGGCAGTCCACACTCGTAATGCCCGGCAGCGGGTACAGCTTTTCTTTGAGGAACAGCTCCATCTCCTGATGATTCGTAAAAAGCCCATGCATATGCAGCTTGCTCGGACCCGTCATGTGATAGAGACTCGTCACCGAAGGCTCTTCCGCCAGCCGGTCGGCCACTTGGTGCAGAAACTTGGGCTCTACCTCCACGTTAAAAAAAGCGGAGACCCCGATCCCGATTTTCTCGGGATTGATGACCGCGGTAAATCTTTCGATTACTCCCGTATCCATCAGAGCTTGTATCCGTCCCTGGACGGCCACACGCGATAACCCGATATCTTTGGCCAGGTCGGTATAGGAAATGCGGCCGTTGGCGTTCAAGGCCCGGATAATTTTGCGGTCGGTTTCGTCGATTCCCACGGATTTGGTTCCCGGCGGCTCTTGGGTGTTCATTTTCGGATTGCCTCCTTTTATTTCTATTCGTTAACATATTGTCGGATAAAAAAGTGAAAATATTTCGTTATGTAAGAATATATACGTATTTTCTTTCGTTTTCAAATTATTTTACGGAAAATTGTGGCGTCCGCATGGAAATAAGCCGGTTTATTCCCGGCACGACGGAGCTTCCGGGTTCGGAAATTTCGGGTACGGAGCTCTTGGGTCCGGAAATCCGGCATCTCGTTCCGGCCCCTGGAGTTATGCTTTGACCATTCCGGAGCGGACGAGGAGCTTCCTCTTAGCCCTCTTGCGGGTATTGAAGAAGGGGGCGTGAGGCTGCGGAGGATAGAGAAGAACAAGCCGCCGTCCGGTTAGTTTGACCGGAAAGAGGCCGCCGCATGAAAGGGCAGGCCGAAAAGACCCGACCGAAAAGAGCTGACCTAAAAGAGCCGACCGAAAAGACCCGACCGAAAAGACCCGGCAGCAAAACCGGGTCTCCCGCGCTCTTTCTTACAAAGCGGCCTGCGCTTCCGCAAACTGGCTGTTCCACAAAGCGCTGTAAGCGCCGCCCCGCCGCATAAGCTCGTCATGGCTGCCGGCCTCGACGATACGGCCTTTGTCCATGACGCAGATCCTGTCGCAGTGCCGCACTCCGCTCAGTCGGTGAGAGATCATCACTGTCGTGATGCCGAGGCCGGCGACCAGCGAGGTAACGGCCTTCTCCGTCACGGCGTCCAGGCTGCTTGTCGCTTCGTCCATCAGAAGCAGGTGGGGCTTCTTCATGAGCGCCCTCGCTACCGAAAGCCGCTGGCGCTGGCCTCCCGACAAGTTGGAGCCGTTCTCCTCCAGCACCGTCTCGTAATGCTGGGGAAGCGAGGCGATAAAATCGTGAATTTGCGCCTGCTTGCAGACTTCCGCAACTTCTTCCAGGGATGGCTTGGGATCGAGTCCCAGACACAAGTTGTCGTAAACCGTGCCGTGGTAGAAAAACGTTTCCTGCGGCACATACGCGATCCGGCTGCGAAGGACACCGGCGGGAATATCGCGCAGATCGTGTCCGTTGATCTCGATGCTTCCCTGCTCGGCTTCGAAAAATTTCATCATCAGCTTCAGGAGGCTCGTTTTGCCGGAGCCGCTCGGTCCGACCAGAGCCGTCGAGGAACCCTCGCGTATCGTGAGATTTATATCGTCTAAGGTAAGGGGCCTGCTTCCGTAGCGGTAAGAGAGATGGCGGATCAGCAGATCTCCCCGCAGGTCCAAGGCGTCCCTGGAGACGGCAGCTTCATCCGGCGAAAGCTCTTTTTCCGCCGCCAGATCCATATATTCACCCAGCCTGGAAGCGGCGACATAAGCCGACTGGAGTACGGGCTGAAGGTCGATCAGCCGCTGAAGCGGGCTTAGAAAATAGGCCAGGAGCACGTTAAAGGTAATGAGCTGGCCGGCCGTGATCTCCCCTTCCAGCACCTGACGGGCGCCGATCCACAGCAGGACGACTCCGCTGATAAGCTGGAGGGCCGTTTTCAACGCCGACTGGACGTTGTTCATCAGACCGTACTTAAACGCCGTAGCCAGAAAAGCTTCGTATTTCGCCCTTGCGGTCTCTTTTACCTCCCTTTGTGCGGTGGAGGCTTTGACGGTCTCGATGCCTTTAATGGATTCGATGACATAGGAAGTCAGCTCGGCATTCTCGTTCATCATCTTCCTGTTATACCGGTCAAAAAATCCGCGGAAGCCTCCCATAATCAACACATACACCGGGACGAGCAGCAGCGTAAGGCCGAAGAGGAGCGGATTCTGGTTATAAAGGACGGCAGCCGCTATCAGCAGCGTCAGGGAATCGACCGCGATATGAAGAGAGGCTTCGGAGAGCGCGTCTCGGACGTTGGAGGCGTCGGTCAGTCTGGAGGTGATTTCCCCTGTTTTGCGCGAACTGAAAAAGCTCATCGGCAGCGAAATGACGTGATTGTAATATTGAAGCACAAGACCGCGGTCGATCCGCTGGGCGAGATACAGGAACAGATGATTTCTCGCGAAGTCAAGCAGGGTCTGGACCGCATAGAGGACAATAATGCCGACCGAAACGAGCGTGAGCGTGCCTTGCAGCTTTTCGGCCATAATCGTATCGAGCAGAATTTGAAAATAAAAAGCGCCGGCCATGCCGATCGCCGTTACGAGAAGCGAGGCGGCAAGAATCGGCAGGAGAAGCTTCCGGTTGCTGCGGAGCAGGGGGAAGAAACGCTTCGCAGCGCCCGTCACCCGGCTGCCGGGTTCGAAGCTTTCGCCGGGCGTCAGCAGAATAAGCACGCCGGTCCACAGGTTCAGGAATTCTTCTGTTTTGTATGTCCGCATTCCTTCGGCCGGATCGGCTGCAAGGACCTTATCCCCGGTAATCTTGTATATCACGATATAATGCTGAACTTCTTTGTCGATCACATGCGCGATAGCCGGAAGTTCGAACCCGGCGAACAGAGCCGGGGCGTCGCCTTTTAACGCTTCGGCGGTGAAGCCGAGCTTCTCGGCCCCCTGCACGATGCCGTAGGCGTTCGTCCCCGTATGATCCGTGCCGCAAGCTTCGCGGATCAGGGAGAGCGGCATTTTCAGGCCGTAATAACGGGCCACGGCAGCCAGGCAGGCGGGGGCGCAATCTTTCCGGTCGTGCTGCCGGATACAAACCGGTTTTCGGCTCAAGCTCAACATCATCACGCCTTCCTACAGCAGGTTATTACCTTTAAATAACCCGTTAGAGAGAGATTAATAACAAGTTTTAATAGTTAAAATCGCTAAATGAATGGATAATATATCCAAATCACGATTAAATTTTGGAGCTCCGGGTTAAATAAAGTCGAGGTTATTCAACCTACTTCGGAAAGGAGAACTTACAATGAAAACACTCAAAAGTAACCACTCTTTCACCAAGCTGGATGAAACCGAAATGATGAATGTCAACGGCGGCGACTGGAGAGACCATGCGCGCTGGACGGCTGACTTCCTGCGGGGCCTCTTCTCTAATCCGCTCGGCTGCGGACTCGGCGATGTGACCGGAGGCAACAGCAAACCGGCCAAGGGCTGCTCGCCTTATCCGGCCAAAAACAGCAATTGCTAATCAGGAAACGGGGCGGGGCCGGTTTAACCGGCCCTGTTTTCATTTCGATAGCCAGGGAAATAATAGAAGCGTAAGGGTTCAATAGCGCAGAGGGGTGAGTGGATGGTTAACGCGGATCGGGATTGGCTGAACAAGTACAGGTATAATCTCCCTTTCTTTGAAAACATACATAAGGAGCTGCTTCGTTCCGCGGAAGAGTCCCGGAACCCGGGGCCGGAGCAAGCATTCGGAGAGGCACGCGCCCAAGCGGAGCCGGGGACGCCGCTCCCGTCCTCCGAGTCTGTCCACTCCGCGCAACCGTTAAGCGCGGACGGACGAATGGAGAACCTGCTCCGCCGGGTCGAAGAGCGGATTACCCTGCTGGAAAAGGTGCGGGAATGCTCGGATGAGCTGGTCTCGCTCATCGGAGAAGAGCCGTCCGGCATGCGGGAAGAAATAGCGGCGCTGAGCGGCAGCGAATACGGAGAGCTGCTCGAGGATCTGCTCCGGTCCGGCCGGGCGTCGATATCAGTCGTCATTCCCGTCTTCAATGAAGAACGGTGCATCGCGCGCTGTCTGGACAGTGTGCAGGGGGTGGCCGACGAGATTATCGTCCTCGATACGGGCTCGACGGACGGCACGGTCGACGTGATCTGCAGCGGCTATCCCCACGTCCGGATCGAGTTAACGGAGTGGAAGGACGATTTTGCCGAAATCCGCAACCGGCTGAACGGCTTGGCGACCGGAGACTGGATCTTCCACGTGGATGCGGACGAAGCTTTGATCGGCGACGGGGCGGAGCTTAGAGCTTTTTTGCGGCTGTTCTATGATTGTCCGGCCGAGGCGCTTGTCGTCTCGCCCGGAATCGTCAATCACGACGGTCAGGAGTTGACGCTGACCCGCAGAATTTACCGCCGGGAAGACGGGCTTCGCTACTACGGCGTCATTCATGAGGACCTCCGGAGGGAGATGGACGAAAGAGGCGGGGATCTGCGGCATCTTATGACGAGTTTCACGCTATCCCACGACGGGTACGAGCCGAAGGTGATCCAGGCGAAGAACAAGCACGAGCGGAATATCCGGCTGGAAGAGCAGATGGTGGCGAGAGAGCCGGATAACATCCGGTGGCATTATTTTCTGGCGCGAGAGAAGCAGGAAGCGGGATATCCCGACCATGAAGTCGTGGAGGGAATCCGCAAAGGACTCCGGCTCAGAGGAACGCGTACCGAGCCGGACCATTTTCATCTGCGCAGCCTGCTGCTACTGGCCGGTATACTGGACAGACAGCCTCAATATAACGAGCCGCTGAATGCCCTGGCGGAGGAAATCAACGCACTTTATCCCGATTGCACCGACGGGCTGTACTATCTGCTTCTGCATGAGTATACGGATGGAACGGGGAATCTGGTGACCCGGGCCGAATCGGGGCTGAACCAGTTGAAACAACTGGAGCATCCGTATTCCCTGCTGCATCCCAGAAGCGATCATGTCACGCGGCTGATCGGGGAGATATTTATGGCGGCCGGGCAGTACAAGCGGGCGTTCCATCTCTACTCCCTGATCTCCGACGAAAGAATCCTCCAAGACCTCCGGGAGAGGCTGGGCGGCCTTCAGGAGGAGATAGCCGCATTTTTGGAAGGATGATACGAACAGCCGTATAAAAAAGGGTTCTGCGCCGAGGTCAAGCTGCCGGCACGGAGGCCTTTTTTTCTATAACGAATCTTACTCTTGTAGGTAGGCTCCCCCCTCTGGGATAATGGAATTATGAGGAGTACCGGGAAACAGACGGAGCTTATCTTACGATGAAAAAGAGAGGGGAACCGCATGATGGTTATATTTGCGGAAGCAACCATTGCCGGGCTGCAGCATGCCATGGAGCAGGGAGAATGCACATCGTTCCAACTGGTCCGGTATTATATGGAACGGATCGCGGCGTTCGATCAGCAGGGGCCCGGCATTAATTCAGTCCTGGAGCTGAATCCGGACGCCCTGCATCTGGCGGAGGCGGCAGACGCCCAAAGGCGGCTCGGACAAGTCCGCGGACCGCTCCACGGCATTCCCGTCTTGCTCAAGGACAACATTCAGACGGCGGATAACATGCATACTAGCGCGGGTTCCATTGCGCTCAAGGATCATTATGCCGGGGAAGACGCCTTCCTTGTCAAAAAGCTGAGGGAAGCCGGTGCGATCATCCTCGGCAAAGCGAACATGACGGAGTGGGCCAATTTCATGGCCGATGATATGATTTCCGGTTACAGCTCCCGCGGAGGCCAGGTGCTGAACCCGTACGGAGCGGATCTGTACGCCGGCGGATCGAGCACGGGAAGCGGCGCCTCCGTCGCTATCGACGTCACGACGGTTGCCGTCGGAACCGAGACGTCGGGCTCCATTCTCAGCCCGGCGATCCACAACTCCGTCGTCGGCATCAAGCCGACGCTGGGCCGCATTTCGCGAAGCGGGATCATTCCGCTCGCGCACAGCCAGGACACCGCCGGACCGATGGCCCGGACGGTGGCGGACGCCGCCGCGCTGCTTGGCGTGCTCTGCGGGTACGACCCGCAGGATGCGGCGACAGGCAGCGCGGCCGGCTTGGAAGAGCCCGATTTTACCGTCCATCTGGACAAGAACGGCTTGAAGGGCGCGCGGATCGGCGTTCCGCGCAGCGAGCACCTGGACCCGCTCACGGACGAAGAGCGGGAGCTTTTCGAAAGCCTGCTGGATGAAATCCGGGGGGCGGGCGCGGTCATCGTCGATCCGGTGGAAATTCCTTCGCTGGAAGAGCTGTCCGGTCACTGTTCGAAGGTGTTCTACTACGAGTTTAAGGCGGGTATCAACGCGTATCTGGGCAGGCTTCCTGACGGACTGCCGGTGCATACGCTGGAGGAGCTGATCGCCTTTAACGAGGCTCACGCGGACGAAGCGCTGAAGTACGGGCAGCAGGTGCTGATCCGGTCGGAAGCCACTTCGGGCAAGCTGACCGAACCCGAGTATCTGCTTCACCGGCTGGCCGATCTGCGCTTGTCCCGGACGGAAGGGATCGACTGCGCGATGCAGAGGCATCAGCTCGATGCGCTGCTGTTCCCGAACACGGCGGGCGACGAGATCGCGGCCAAAGCCGGTTATCCTTCGATCGCGGTGCCGGGCGGGTACTTGCGGAGCGGGATGCCTTTCGGCGTGATGTTCACGGGGGGAGCTTTCGCGGAGCCCGTGCTCATCAAGCTGGCTTACGCCTTCGAGCAGCTTCGCCCGCGCAGGAAGCCGCCGGTGCTGGGTTAGCGTCAGCGGAGGAGGAGACCGCCGGAGCCCGGCCGACCGGTTCGGGCGGTTCATGTTATCAAAAAACCGGAGGGCTGATCGCCTTCAGGCGGTGCCGTACCGCGCCGGGAACTCATCGCGGGTATGAAAAGACCCCGCTGAGCCCAATAAACTGCCGGGCTTCCGGCCGCGCGAAGCTCCCAGCGCGGTACTCGGCGAATAATGCAAACAAAACCCCCGCGGGTTAATCCGCGGGGGTTCCTTCTTTTCCGGCCAGCACGCCTTCGAGATAAATCTTGTTGGCTAGAGCTTGGCGGTCGCCGGGACGGTACTCCAGCACCGTCTCGTTGTGCCGGTGCGCCAGCTCGTGCTCGCCGAGCCGGTCGTAGCAGACGCACAGCTGCAGATGCGGGAGCCAGGTCGAGCAAGCGACATGAGTCAGCGCCCACGAATCGGTATGCTTGCCCGCCTGCAAAGCGGCCTCGTACCAGTAGGCGGCAGTGCGGCAGTCCTTTTTTCGTAAAAAGACGTAACCCAGCCGGCAGCAAAATTCAGCGCGGGGGCTTGCGTAGAGGAATGAGCGGAACACGCTGTCCAGCTCCCGCTTCTCGTCCCCGAGCGCATGGAAACAGTCCGCGAGCCTGCCGCATGCGGAGATGTTGTCCTCGATCCAGCCGTTCCCCGTCCCGAGAAACTCCTGGTAATAATGGATGGCCCGGTTATACATCCGGTGGTCTTTCAATTCATTGGCGAAATAAAACAAGTCCCTCGGCGAGAACGTTTCTCCCTGGGCCAGCCGGTTTTCGTAAATGCGCAAATTGCGGCCGCTGTCGTGGTGCAGAGCCCGGTGGGTGACGGCGATATCCGTCGTCCGGACACTCCCGCGGACTTCCAGATATTCGTGCACGGGCCCGTGCCAGAGAAAGCCGCAGCTTCTCTTGACGAGGCGGTTGCGCCGGATGCTGGCGGATACTTGGCCGAATTCGTCAAAAGCGAGGTTGTAAACCATATTAACCGCGTCAACGGAAGGTTCCAGGGTTTTCTTGAGCGCGGCGAGTTTGATCCGGTCCGGTTCCTCGAATACGTCGTCCGCGTCCAGCCAGAGGATGTACTCTTTTTCGGCCAGGCTGAACGAATAATTGCGGGCGGCGGCAAAATCGTCGATCCACCGGAAATGATGGACCCGGTCCGTATACTCCCGCACGATGGGGACCGTCCGGTCCGTGGAGCCCGTATCCACGATGACGATCTCGTCCACGAGATCCGCCACGGACGCAAGACAGCGCCCGATATGGTCTTCTTCGTTCTTCACGATCATGCAAAGGCTGATGGTAGGCACGACAATCCCTCCCGAAGGTTGCTTGTAGCATCCTATTCAGCTTGCGGAAGGGTGTGACGGGCTGTCCGCCTGCCGGGGCACGCGCTGCCGCCGGGCGGAGAGAACCCGCGGGTGCGAAGTGAGCCGTGACAGGCTGCGGACGGGACTTGAACCTGTGGCTTTCGGGTTAGGAGCGTGACGAGCTGCCGGCCGTGACGTACATAATCCGATGAAAAATCGTGAATTGCGGGCAAGGTCGTCGGGCAGCTAAAAGGCTGGACGACACGAGCCGGCAACCTGCCTGCACCGTAGTCGCGTGACGATCGCGAAGAGGGTTTGCCTTGCAAGCGAGTAACTGCATGCTCAACAAGAAAGCGGCGCAAGGGCGCCGTCCAGCCGTGACGTTACCGGGACGTAACATCGGCGCCTTTCTCCCCGAGCACCTGCTCCACTTTGGTGATGTGCTGCTCCATTCGCGCCGAGGCTTCTTGCGGCTGCCGGGAGCGGATGGCGTCGAAAATGGCCTGATGCTCGCGCAGCAGGCGCTCCGCCGATGAACGCTCGGCGTAAAACCAGAGCGCTCGCGTGTCTTTCATGCTGTCGTGCAGCTTCTGCGAAAGCGACGCCATCAGATCGGCCAGCACGGGATTGTGCGTGGCGGCGGCGATCTGTTCATGGAAGCGAACATCCGCCTGCTCGCTCAGCGCTTCGTCGCCGAGATGCTCCTCCATGCTGCGGAGGGTGCCCGAGAGCGCGGCGAGATCGGCCTCCGTCCGGCTGCCGGCGGCAAGAGAGGCGCAGCCGGTCTCCAGCACCCGCCGGACCTCGAGGATGTGCCGCAGCGATTCGGCCCGGCCGACCCATTCCGGGCGCAGCAGGCCCGGGTGCGGGGGCTCGGAGGGAAGCGCCTTGACGAAGGTGCCGCCGCCCTGCCGGATATCGAGCAGGCCCATGGCCTTGAGGACGCTCAGCGCTTCGCGAATCGTGGAACGGCCCACGCCGTACTGTGCGGCAAGGTCCACGACGGAAGAGAGGCGGTCGCCGACGGCGAGCCGTCCTTCCTCCAACTGCTTCCGGAGATCGTTCAACACCCATTCATGACTTTTAAGCGGCCGTCCGTTCGTATTTACATCCATCTGTTAAGCCCCCGTATTAAAAATTTTATTTTCCGGCTTCCGGTTGATTTATTTTAGTGTATACTTAATTGTAAAGAAAGTCATCAGATGACCTGATCTATTAATGAAATTTACTTCAACTTTTAAATGGCTTCATTAAAAGCAGTCGTATGGAAATGAAGACGTTTTCAGGAGCAGACCGATTTTATAAAAGGGGTGCTGAATTTGCTGAACGAACAAGTCAGACAAAAATTGATCGCCATTGCGGGCGCGGAAGGGTTCAAAGACGATCCCCAGTCGCTCGTGACCCATTCCTACGATGGGACGCCGATGCTCCAGTCGCTGCCCGACGGCGTCATTTATCCGGCAGATACCGCGCAGGTGTCGGCCATTATGAAGGTGCTGAGCGAACACCGGGTACCGATTATCAGCCGCGGATCGGGTACGAATTTGTGCGGGGGAACCGTGCCTGTGCAGGGCGGGGTTGTGATGGTGATGCACCGGATGAACCGCATTCTGGAGGTCGATCTGGAAAATTTAACGGCGGTCGTACAGCCGGGCTTGAATACGAAACAGTTTATCACTCATGTGGAGTCTTTGGGACTTTTTTACCCGCCGGACCCGAGTTCCATGTCGATCTCCACGATCGGCGGCAACATTGCCGAGTGCTCGGGCGGGCTGCGCGGGCTGAAATACGGGACAACGAAGGATTACGTTATCGGTCTGGAGGCTGTGCTTCCGAGCGGGGAAATTATCCGCACCGGCGGTAAGCTGATGAAAGACGTGGCCGGGTATGACCTTACGAAGCTGCTCGTCGGATCGGAAGGAACGCTGGCCGTCATTACGGAAGCGACCTTGAAGCTCATTCCGCCGCCGAAGGCGAAAAAGACGATGCTGGCGATGTACAAAGATTTGTACGGCGCGGCGCGCACCGTTTCGAAAATTATCGAGAACCGGATCATCCCGGCCACGCTTGAATTTCTCGACAATCCGACCATCCGGGTGGTCGATGATTTCGCCAAGCTGGGGCTGCCTCTCGATATGGAAGCGATTCTGCTGATCGAGCAGGATGGCGATCCCGCCACGGTGGAGCGGGATATCGAGATGATCGAGAACATCTGCCGCGGCGAAAACGCGGACCGCATCGCCGTCGCGGCGGACGAAGAGGAAGCGCTGAAGCTGCTGACGGCAAGGCGCAGCGCCTTTACCGCGCTTGCAAGGCTGCGTCCGACGACGATCTTGGAGGATGCGACCGTGCCCCGCTCCAAAATCGCCGACATGGTGATGGAGATTAACCGGATCGCCAAGAAGCATGACGTAACCATCTGCACGTTCGGCCATGCGGGCGACGGAAACCTTCACCCGACGGCGACGACGGACGCGCGCGATCCGGAGGAGGTTCACCGGGTGGAGGCCGCTTTCGAGGAAATCTTTGAAGCGGCAATCCGGCTCGGGGGAACGATTACCGGGGAACACGGAGTCGGTCTCGTCAAAGCCCCTTTCCTGGAGTGGAAGGTAGGCGCGGCGGGCATTGAGGTCATGAAGGGGATCAAGCAGGCGTTCGATCCGCTTAATCTGCTCAATCCCGGCAAAGTTTTCGCCAAAGAATCACGTAAAAGGGTGGTGATCGACCGTGGCTGAGAAAGCAGCATGCACCACGAGCAATCCGCTGGCACAAAAGCTGAAGCTCCGCCTGGACGAGGACCAGTTGACGAACTGCATGCGCTGCGGCTTCTGCCTGCCGGCCTGCCCGACGTTCCGCGAAACGGGCATCGAGGCGGAGTCCCCGCGCGGCCGCATCGCGCTCATGAAGGCGGTCGCGGACGGGATTATGGCGCCGGACGCCGCCTTCGAAGAGCAGATGAACCACTGCCTCGGCTGCCGGGCCTGTGAGCCGGCCTGCCCCGCTGACGTGAAGTACGGGCAGCTTATCGAGCAGGCGCGCGATGCGATCGAGGATCACACGGACAGTCACCGCGGCTGGGTGAAGCTTGCCCGCCGCACGGCGTTTAAGGCGGTATTCCCGAAGCAGAACCGGATGAAGCTGCTGGGCGGCGCGCTGGGATTCTATCAGCGTTCGGGGCTGCAGAAAATTACGCGGGGCAGCGGCATCATGAAGCTGTTCCCTGACCACATGAGAGAAATGGAACAGATTTTGCCGGAGTCGTCCTCGCGGGGCGTGATCGAGCGGATCGGCGGCCGTCATGCGGCTGTCGGGGCCAAGATCGCGACCGTCGGGCTTTTCCGCGGCTGCCTGATGGACGTGATGTTCACGGAAACGAACGTCCATACGGTTGAGCTGCTGACGCAAGCGGGCTTCGAAGTGGTCATCCCCGACACGCAGAACTGCTGCGGCGCGCTTCACGCGCACAGCGGCGAGGCGGACGGGGCACGCTCGCTGGCCCGCGGCAACATCCGCGCCTTCCGGGAAGCCGGCGTGGATTATATCGTCTCCAACGCGGGCGGCTGCGGAGCCATCCTGACGGAGTACGACCATCTGCTGCATGAGGACGCCCAGTGGAAGGACGACGCGGCGTGGTTTGCCGCCCGCGTTAAGGATGTCAGCGACCTGCTCGTCAATTTCGGCCGGGTGCCGAAATTCGCCGAGCAGGGCTGGGCTATCGCGGCGGGCGGCCTGGGTGCTGCCGCGGCGGGAGCCTGCGCCGCCGGAGCGAGTGCGGCGCAGGCTGCAACCACGGCGAGGCAGGCGGGAGCCTCTGCCGCCTTTGCGGGCACGCCTGCAAAGGCAGCGGCCGAAGCCGACGCACCAGGCGCCGCTGGAGCTGAGCCGGGCGGTCCGGCATCCGCCGGAGGCGGCACGACCGCCGCTCCGGCGGACATCGGCGCCGAGCTCGCGGCCATCGACGACGCGTCCGCGCAGGCGGAAACGGCGGCGGCCTGCACGGGCAGCGCGGACGCGCTTGCACAGGCGCAGCCGCCTGCGGGACTTGCCACGGCAGCGCCTTCCGTGCGCATCACGTACCAGGACTCCTGCCATCTGCGCAATGTGATGCGCTCTTCCGACGCTCCGCGCAAGCTTATGCGGCAGGTGGCGGGCGTCGAGTACGTGGAGATGTTCGAAGCCGACCGCTGCTGCGGATCAGCGGGCATCTATAATCTGACCCAGCCGGAAATGGCCAATCAGATATTGGATCACAAAATGGTCCATGCCAACGCCACGGATGCCCGCTATCTGCTGACGAGTAATCCCGGCTGCCTGCTTCAAATGAAGCTGGGCAACGAGCGTCACGGGGACGGCAGCATGAAGGTCATGCATGTCGTTGATTTTCTCCATGAGCGGCTGCTCGGGGACAGGTAAGGCCGTCTGCAATTTTTAAACCCTTCGCTTGTAAAGAAGGGTTTTTCTTTTTTTTCTACTGCGATTCGTTACCTGTTATCTTTGCCGAAATGCCGTCGGCACGCTTACTTATTAATGACGTGAATGATACAATGAACCCAACATCATGAATTACTGAGGGGAGAAATACAGGTTGGCATACACCCGCGGGAACTGCCGACTTAGGCTGCTGCTTCAAAGGGCCGGGATGAAACAGGCTGAATTGGCACGGAGGACGGGCTATTCGAGGCATCAAATCTCCAACTGGGTCAACGATCGGGAGAAGATGTCTTTCGATGCGGCCGCCACAGTCGCTTTCACTCTTGACTGCCATATGGAGGAGCTTTACGAATTCCATGAAGGATGAGCCTATGTCGGCTCTTCTCCGGTTATTTTGTATAGACATAACTATACAAATCGTGTATGATCAGAGTGTTATGAATCCCATTTATTGTAAAGTATCGGTGAATTAAGGCTTCATCTCAACCGGCATTTTTATGAAGGGTCAAACGGCTTGGCCCCTCAACCTCAACTTTACCAAAATAGATTTGAAAACTGGAGGCTTGAAAGAATTGGAGAAAGCGTTTCAAGTGTGTGTCCTGCTTTTTAATCAAGCTAATGAATATCAGCTAACGGCAAAACTCTACGATTCCCTGGGATATAAAGGACAAGCCAAAAGGTACGCTCATAAAGCGGAAGCGTTTAATGAATCGGCTTATATCGTCCGGAGTTGTTTAGGGATCTCCTTTACGGATGTGATCGAAGCCGTATCTGCCGCCGAAGCTTGCCCGGAAAATAAGGAAAGTTAAAAACATAACAAATATTTACAAAAGAATCATATAACGATTTCTAAAATATGGTTGACAAGGAAATTGAAAGCGCTTATAGTTTTACTTAAGATCAAAACGCCGCAGCTGCCGCATTACTCTGAAAATCGCAATTTCGTTCACGAATTTGTTGGGTCAGGTAAGGACAGCTGTTTTTTTACGGCCAAAAGTTAAAGCGCTTTAACTTTTATGTACCGGACTGTGGAGTGTGGTCTGGCCGATGCGTGCCGGGAGGTGGTGGCCCGCGCGAAAGGGCGGGGATGTTGCTGGTCCGATTCATACGCAGTGCAAATCAGAGAGGAGAATGAACGATGAAGAAAACATTACTGGGATTCACCGCATCCGCTTGTTTGTTATGCAGTCTGGTGGCCGCTCCGGTTATGGCGGGAGCTCAAGGTATACCGGCCGCATCCGCTTCGGAAGATACCCTGGTACAAAGTCAGGCTGTTAACGCAGTCGCGGCAGCCGCCCTAAAACCGTTCCCTCAGCATGTCTCGTATACGTCCGGCACGATCAAACCGAACAATTATACCCAGGCCCAGCTCGATCAGCAGGTCAAAACGAAATATGACGAATGGAAATCGAGATACCTCGTCAAGCATCCGAAGATTTCAAACCAGTACTACGTATTTTATAATAAAGAAAAAATCGTAACGAAACCGAAGGACGTTGTTTCCTGCTCGGAAGGCCACGGATACGGCATGCTGATCACCGCCTATATGGCGGGTCACGATGCCGACGCCCAGACGTATTTCGACGGGCTTTACCGCTTCTATAAAGCTCACCCGAGTTCGATCGATCCGGCTCTGATGGCGTGGCAGCAGGCGAAGGATTCGTCGGGCAACATCGTGGACACCTCGGGCAGCGACGCGGCTACGGACGGCGATATGGATATCGCGTACGCGCTGCTGCTTGCCGACAAGCAGTGGGGCAGCTCGGGAACGGTCAACTACAAGAGCGAAGCCGTGAAAATTATCAATGCCATCATGAAGCGTGAAGTGCACGCGAAGTATTTCCATCTCAAGATGGGCGATTGGGCCTCCGACAGCGATCCCGAATACGGTCCGGGCACACGCGCGTCCGATTTTATGATGAATCATCTTAAGGCGTTTAAGGCCGCCACGGGCAATGCCAACTGGGATAAAGTGTCGGACACGACTTACAACGTGATCAATACGGTGTTCAAAAATAACTCCCCGAATACGGGGCTGCTTCCTGACTTCATCGTACGCAAATCGGACGGCACTTACGCGCCGGCGCCGGAAGGTTATCTGGAGGAGCCGACCGATAACGACTACAGCTGGAACTCCTGCCGGACGCCTTGGCGGATCGCGACGGACTACCTCATAAGCGGGGATACCCGGGCGCTAAGCCAGGTCCGCAAAATGAACAGCTGGATCCAGTCCGCAACCGGAGGCAACCCGGCCAAGATCGCTTCGGGCTACGAGCTCAGCGGCAAGGTGATCGAAGCGGATCACGCGATCGCGTTCACCGCGCCTTTTGCCGTCAGTGCGATGGTGGATTCGTCCAACCAGGCGTGGCTGAACAAGGTGTGGAGCGACATCGTGAACTCGCCGACCTCCGACAGCTATTATTACGACAACAGCATCCGCGTCCTCAGCATGATTATGGTATCCGGCAACTGGTGGACGCCTTAAACGATCGAAGTAAGATGCCCGTTTCCGGGCATCTTTTTTTTTTATCCGTTTTTTCAGTAGGGGAGAATATCCGACGGAAAAGAAACTTTTTGTGAGAAAACGAAGTCTGTAAGGATGTGGAAATAAGTGAACAAATAAGGAGGGCCGTGTATGCTCCGAAACATCCTTCTAGTTATTTTCTTGCTTGGCTGCTTGCCGGGATGTATAGAAAGTCCGGAACAGTCAAAAGGGACTTTTATCGGATATGTGGTGCAAAAGGACACGAAGGCGAATCGGGCGCTGCTTGTGAGCGATACGGAAAGTGGCTTATTAGGTAACGAAAAAGTTTATGATGCGGATTGGATAGCGGGAATTGCGGATCAGGTTAACGTAGGTGAGAAAGTTACGGTTGAAACTATAGGAGTTATCATGACGTCCTATCCGGGACAAACAAGCGGAACCTTCCTCTCTAAGGAAAAACCGGGGAAGCCTGAAGGCGCGGTTCTGGAGCCTGAGGAGGTGCTGCGAAGGGCATTTCATCAGGAAGAGACCCGTATCCCGACTGTGAAGAAGATCTCTCTGGACAACGAAAAGAAAGTTTGGCATGTGACTTTGTATGACAATATCTTATTTAAGGATATCGAGGTTGTTGTCCAAGATCGGGAATAGTTTGGAGGAAGTTTGTATGCAATGGGATTTTGACGCTTCGACTGCAGTGCTGGCTCTCCTTGTGCTGATCGTTTTACTCGTTCGGCTGAAAACCAAGCATAACCGGAGCTATTTATATTTGCTTCTTTATGCTATTTTTTATCTTTATATCGTGAATGTAATCCGCTACACCCTTTTTCCGGTGCCCTTGTTTATTCAAGAGGATAGCATGTTCCGGCTCTCTTACGACCTTAATCCGACCGGCTTCATCCGCTGGGACGACGCGCAAATTTACAACAATATTTTGCTTTCGGTTCCGTTCGGGTTCGGGCTGCCTTTTCTCCGGAAGGTGAGTTTTAAACGTATGCTTCTGGCTGGAGTCATGTTCGGCTTGGCAATCGAGGGCGCCCAGTTGGTTCTTTCCCTGCTTATCCGTGCCGGATACCGGACTGTAGATGTGAACGATGTGCTGCTGAATTTTATCGGCGTTATGGTCGGGTACGGATGTTACCGTTTGTTTGCGGCCATAGTCCGCGGGATCAGTCGGGATAAGAAGAGAGGGCTCGCGGCTTTGCTGGACACCGCCGTATAAACTTTATGAAACTTTTAGCTAACAAGGCTCAAAACGTATTGGAAACGGTAACCTAACCCTTTATGATAGGTTTGTAACGTGAAAATTTCGTTCATAAGGGGATAACGAGGATGAAGAAAAAATTAGCGGCGGTACTTGCGGCAGCTTTGTTTGTGGCCCTGCCTCTCGGTTTGAGCGATCACGCGGCGGCGAAAGCGGCCAAGACTTACAAAAATTGCACCGAACTCAACAAAGACTATAAAGGCGGTGTCGCCCGTTCGGATTCAACCAAGAATAAAGGCGGCAAAACCAAGTACAAGCCTTACGCTTCAAAAGAACTCTACGACGCGAACAAGAAGCTCGACCGGGACAAAGACCAGATTGCCTGCGAGCGCTGATGAAGTGGAACCTTTCCGCCGGGAAGGGTTCTTTTTTATTGGATACGAGCCGGTCTTACGGTAAATGCGAATTAGTGCACGAAATCGCTCGCAAACGAATATCTGGTTAAGAATTCTTCAGCTTGCCGCCGGGGCGGCACAATTCGGTGCTATTTGGAGTACGCGTCCCGCTCTCTGTCCAAAACGCCCCGGAATAGGGTAAAATCAGAGAGACAACCGGTAAAGCCGGAAGAACGGGGGACCCGATTTTGAAAGTAGAAATGGATCTTTACAACGATTGGATTGAAACGGTGAAGGAAATATTCCGCGGTTCGGGAGCGCCTCTGCCGCAGGATTGGAGTGCCGAAGAGGTCGGCCGCGAGTATTACCTCCAGACTTCGTCGTCCGAAGAGGAAGCGGAGGAGCGCCGGAAGGCAAACGAGCAGAGGCTGACGGATATGCAGCGGACGCTGCTGGACAATATGGAGACGGTGGTCGTGCCCGATATCCGCGAAAAAACGGGCTATGGCGGCAGTCAATTCCGCTTCCGCTGGATTTATTCGCAAGGGGAGCATATCGTGGAAGAATGCTCGCAGTACCGCATCCCGCTGGGGCCTTCGCCGGAGTAGGCGCCTGTGTTATTTATGCAGGCAAAAAAGTTCCGGACCCATATTCCGAATGTGCTTGACACCTCTTTCGAAGAGGTGTATATTTATCTTAAATTAAAGATATTTAAATTTGAGATATCAACGGAACGGCGGTGAACCGCATGCAAGAACAGGACAGCACTTTGGTAAATGAAGAAACCGACTTGGCGCTTAAATTGTTTGTCGTCCTTTCGAAAGCTCAGAAGGTCATTATGGATCGCTCGGTCAAAGATATGAAAAGACACGGCTTGTCTCCTTCGGAGTTCGCCATACTGGAGCTTTTGTACCATAAAGGAAAATTTCCGCTTCAGCAGATCGGAGACAAAATTTTGGTGACCAGCGGAAGCATCACCTACAATATCGACAAGCTGGAGAAGAAAGAACTTCTGAGACGCGTCTCGTGTCCGAGTGACCGCCGGGTGACTTATGCGGAGATTACGGAGCAGGGTACGGCGCTGTTTAACGATATTTTTCCCGAGCATGCCGAGGTTGTAAAAGCGAGCATGGGCGGATTGACGGCCGAAGAGAAGAAGCTGGCGATCGGATTGATCAAAAAGCTGGGCACGGCGGCTCAAAAGCAGAGCTGAAAAATTTTTTGGCAACTATCTTAAAATTAAGATAATCAAATTTAAGATTTCATGTGGAGATAATTTGGATGAGGGGGAGCGGTTCTCATGATCAAAGTACATGGAGCGCTGGCGCGCATTACGAGAAATCACGGCTGGCTGTATACGAGCCACAGTTTTTCATTCGGCGGATATTTCGATCCGGGCAATACGGAATTCGGGCCGCTGAGGGTGTTCAATGATGACCGGGTGCAGCCGTTGACGGGCTTCGGTTTCCATAAGCACGAGGAAATGGAGATTGTGACGGTGGTGCTCCGGGGAGAGCTTCAGCACGAAGACACGCTGGGCAACAAAACCGTCATGCGTGCGGGAGAGGTCCAACGGATGACCGCAGGGACCGGCATCGAGCATTCCGAGACGAATCCTTCGGCTTCGGAAGAAGTGGAGCTGCTCCAGCTCTGGTTTACCCCGGCTGAGGAAGGGCTGGCCCCTTCCTATGAGCAGGCTTCCTACGACCTGGGCACCCGGCGCAACGAATGGGTCCCCGTCGTAACGGGGAGGCAGCGGGAAACCGCCGAAGGTGCTGACGGTGGCGGGGTGAAGCCGGCCCGCATTCATCAGGATCTGACGCTCTACCTGGCCGAGCTGGAGCCGGGACATACGCTGACTTTCAGCCAGAAGCCGGGAAGACGGATGTACGTCTTCGTCATCGAAGGCTCCGCCGCGGCGGACGGCGCTTACAAGCTCTCCCGCAGGGACGCGGCGCGCATTACGGAGCAGGAGGGGCTCGACCTGCATACGGAGACGGGAGCCCGTCTCATGCTGATCGACCTGCCGTAAGGATTTTTTGTCCGACACGATACCCGCAAAATAAGTCCCGGCGCGACCGACATACATTTCCCGCAAGCATCCGCTTGACGGTTGATATAGACGCAAACCTACCCCTGCCGAAATAGAGGAGAGATTTTCATGAATGATTTCGAAACGGTATTAAAAGAACGCAGATCGGCCACCAAATTCGTTCAAGGTGTCGAGCTGCCGGATCAGGAACTGGATGCGATTTTCAGCCTGGTCAAATATACGCCGTCGGCTTTTAATTTGCAGCACGCGCATTACGTGGTCGTGAAAGATCCCGCGGTAAAGGAGCGGGTGTATGAGGCCGCTAACAAGCAATACAAGGTAAAAATGGCGTCGGCGGCGATTCTGGTGCTCGGTCATAGGGACGCCCATCACGAGGCCGGTAAGATCAACGAAGGGCTGCTGAATCTGGGCGTGATCACCAAGCAGGAATATGATCAGACGATCCAAGCGGTCACGGCGTTCTACGAGGATAGAGGCGAAGCGTTCAAACACGACGAAGCGATCCGCAACGCGAGCTTGTCGGCGATGACCTTCATGCTGGCCGCCAAAGACAGAGGGTGGGACACCTGCCCGATGATCGGTTTCGATCCGGACGCGATGCGCGAGGCGCTGAACATCCCGGACCGGTATGTACCGGCCCTGCTCATTACGATAGGCAAGGAAGACGTTTCCGGCCAAAGGCCGCGCGGCTACCGCAAGCCGGTCGGCGAATTCGTAAGCAGGGACTCATTCTGAGAAGCTCCCGACTAATTTTCTCCTGTAAAGCCAACCTATATTAAAACCGAAGAGGTGCTGAATCATGACGAAAAAAACAGCAGGCATTCATCATATAACCGCTTTTGTAAAAGACGCGCAGGCGAACGTTGATTTTTACGCGGGTGTGCTCGGTCTTAGACTCGTGAAAAAAACGATCAACTTCGACGCGCCGGAAGTGTATCATCTGTATTTTGGAAATGAATCGGGAAGCCCGGGCACGGCTATTACATTCTTCCCTTGGGCAACGTCGCGCAAAGGCCGCATCGGGGGCGGTCAGGTCGGCATCGTGACCTTTGCGGTTCCGCAGGGAGCGCTGCCTTTCTGGAAAGAGCGGCTGCAGAAGCTGGATATTCCTTACCGGGAGACGAAGCGTTTCTCGGAAACGTATATCCAATTCCAGGATAAAGACGGCCTGGAGCTTGAGCTGGTGGAACGGGCGGAAGGGACGGAAAGCAAATGGTCGTTCGGGGGCGTGCTTGCCGACAAAGCGATCAAGGGCTTCGGCGGCGCAGTGCTGTACAGCCTGAACCCGGAAAGTACGATGCACACCGTTGAGCATGTCATGGGGCTGACAAGAACCGCCGAGGAAGAGGGCCTGGTCCGTTTCGTATCGGAAGGCGACATCGGCAACGTGGTGGATATCAAAAAGGACGTGGTGCCTCAAGGCGCCGGCGGAGCAGGCACGGTCCATCATATCGCATGGCGGGCCAAAGACTTCGAAGACCACGAGGACTGGAGAGATCATGTCCAGACGAACGGATTCGAGCCTACGCCGGTAATCGACCGCCAGTATTTTAACGCGATTTACTTCCGTGAGGCGGGCGGAATCTTGTTCGAAATCGCGACGGATCCTCCGGGTTTCACGCGCGACGAACCGTTCGAGGCACTGGGCGAAGAGCTTGTGCTGCCTGAATGGTATGAACCTCACCGGGCGACTATTCAGAAGGGACTTCCTCCTATCGAAGTCCGTGTATTGGAGGCGGATAAACAATGACGATGAAACATGTATACCGCGAAGGAAGCAATCCGGCGGCGCCTGTCCTGGTCCTTTTCCACGGGACGGGAGGAACCGAGCATGATCTGCTTCCGCTGGCAGAGCGCATCTCGCCGGAATCTTCCGTGCTGAGTGTCAGGGGCAACGTGCTCGAAAACGGGATGCCGCGCTTTTTCCGCAGGCTGGCAGAGGGCATATTCGACGAAGAAGATCTCATATTCCGCACGGAGGAGCTCTACGCGTTTCTGAACGAAGCGGCTGAGCAGTACGGATTCGACCGGGGCAATCTCGTTGCCGTCGGCTACTCCAACGGGGCGAACATTGCGGGCAGCTTGCTTTTCCATTACAAGCAGGTTTTGAAAGGGGCGATCCTTCATCACCCGATGGTGCCCCGCAGAGGAATTGAGCTGCCGGATTCCGAGGATCTGCCCGTTTTTATCGGGGCGGGCAAGAACGATCCGCTCTGCACGCCGGGCGAGACGGAAGAGCTCAAGAATCTGCTGGAATCGGCGGGCGCCGAAGTGGACATTCACTGGGAGAATTACGGGCACCAGCTGACGGGATCGGAAGTCAATGCCGCAGCACAGTGGTTTGCGGATCATTTTAAGGGCTGAGGCTGCGTGCGAGGCACGGGTATCCAACGGATCAGGGTCGCGGCGTAACCGAAGAATCCTGCAGGGCGGGAAGCGCCGCCTAATGGAACTGCCTCGCCGGAGTCACAGTACCCAGCCCCAGAAGCAGAGGCGGGCGGGAAAGGAGAGAGCGAATATGATTGAGATCGATCCAGAAAGCCAGAGCGAACGCGAGACGTATAAGCTGCTGATCGGGAGCATTATTCCCCGGCCGGTCGCGTTCGTGACGACGCTGTCCAAAGAAGGCGTCGTCAACGCGGCGCCGTTCAGTTACTTCAACATCGTGGCGGCGAACCCGCCGTTGATTTCCGTCTCCGTCCAGCGGAAGAACGGAGAGCCGAAGGATACGGCGCGTAACGCACACGATCTGGGCGCGTTCGTCGTTCACATCAGCGATGAATCGTACATCGACGCGATCAATGCGACCGCGGCCGGGCTGCCGCCGGATGAGAGCGAGATCGAGCTTGCGGGACTTACGCTCGTCGAGAGCGGCAAAATCGCCGTGCCCGGCGTATCCGAAGCGAAGATCCGCATGGAGTGCGTGCTGGAGCGGTCCATCCCGCTCGGCGGCATCGAATCCGCGCCGGCGTGCGATTTGCTGATCGGTCGCGTGGTCCGCTTCCACATCGCCGACGAGCTGTACAGCGAAGGGCGCATCGACCCGGGCGCGCTCCGTCCGGTCAGCCGGCTCGCCGGCAGCAGCTACAGCAAGCTCGGCGAGATCTTCTCGCTGGAGCGGCCGGAGTGAGCGCGGGTGGTGACGGCAGACGGACGGCGGTAACGGCTAGGGGCGACAGCTGGCGGTGACAGGCGGCGGGTAACAGCCAAGTCGCCGCGGGCCGCTTTAGACGACCGGAGGAAATACCTCCGTTGGCTGCGACGCCCCGCTGCAAGCACGCTGGGAAGGGTACGTGGTGAGAAGTTAGAGCGGGTAAGTCTTTGGCGGAAAGCTCTGGCGGATATACGCTCTTTTGAAATAGAGCGCAGCAGGGACATTCGCCGGACGAAATCCTGTAGATGAAAGATTGACTTCCGCTCAGCCGGAGAGACAGTGATAGGAAAGATAAAAAGCTGCGGTCTTTGCCGGGAATACCGGAAAGGTCCGCAGCTTTTGTTTTGCGAGGGATTTACTTCGGGGTGAAAGGCCATTGTCATGTTTTCACCAAGTAACTCATGAAAATGGCTAACGCGTTGTTTACAGTTCTTTTGTGCGAACGCTCCTGCATTTTTACCTTTGATTTCCATGTTAATTATTAGTAATATTTAACAGTAATGACTACTAAAGATTACTACGATTTAAAATAAGTAAGTAAAACGGTGGTGATGCTGTGAAAACTCGCACCCAAAGAACACTTCTGGCCATTCCTTTTGTCCTTGCAGTCATTACGATTGCAACAAGACTTGATTTTTACTATGACTCAAACATGACTATTCGCTTTATTGCTGCATTCCTGGTAGCTTTCCCGGCTGGTTATTGGGCGGCTGGAGGAGCTAAAGAGGATTAGGTCAACACTCCATGCATTAGGGAATAAATAAAAGCCCCGTCCAATTGGATGGGGCTTTTATTTATATGTGGTCCATGAGGAGAGAGCCCTGTTGAATATTTCTTTGAATCTGCGCTCTTTTTTATTTTCATCCGGTCGAGTGGAGAAAGCGCAGATAACCGAATCAAAAAAAGCTGTGGTCTTTACCGGAAAAACCGGAAAGGAACCACAGTTGATGAGCCTCATCATTAACAGCCTATGTTTATTGAGGCGGATAATCAAGTTCAATTCGCCGCCGGCGATTTCACCGGAACGATTGCTTTCCCACCGTGTATTTTCGTCCGGTCCGTCCCGGGCTATAATGGGGGATAACGACTAGCGGATGCTTGAGGCGTTTGCGACAGGGAGTGTTACATAGTGGGTACGAGGCTGATTTTGCACGGTATTTCAAAAAAACGGCACGACCGCCCCTCCGATTATTTGTTCCGGGATATCTCGGGGGAAGTGGGAGAAGGGGAACGGGTTGCGGTGATCGGGACGTCGGGGCAGGGGAAAACGACGCTGCTCCGCATACTGGCCCGTCTCGACCGGCCGGACGAAGGGGAACTCCAGCTTCATGGCAAAAACTCGGACGGCTGGAAGCCGCAGGAGTGGCGTAAAAAAATATGCTACGTCGCCCAGCAGCCGGTTATGCTGCCGGGCAGCGTGGAGGAGAATTTACAGACGGTGAGCAGGCTGCACGGAACCCCGTTCGACCGCGCGCTCGCAGAGCGGTACATGGCTGCGCTCGGTCTGGAAGGTCTGGACTGGGCGAAGCAGGGCGGGGATTTGTCCGGCGGCGAAAAGCAGCGGACGGCTCTCGTCCGGGCTATGCTCCTTCAGCCGGACGTGATGCTCCTCGACGAGGTAACGGCGTCGCTCGATCCCGGCAGCAAGAGGGCGGCTGAACGCCTGCTCGTCGATTGGTCGCAAAGCGGCGGCACGTCGCTTGTCTGGATTACGCACGATCTGGAACAGGCGGCTCAAACGAGCGATTTCGTATGGTTTATGGACGAAGGGCGGCTAATGGAGTCGGCGCGGACCGGAGAATTCTTCGGGGGGCCTTCGACCGAGCAGGCGCGCCGCTTTATCTCGCGTCTGGACCGGGAAAGGGAGGCAGACTGATGTCCAATCTTGCGCTGGCCAGCACATTGGTGTTTGTGGCCGTGACGATTTTGCTGTCCATGAGGCAGAAGCTGGGGCTGGAGAAAGAAATTATCGTCGGCACGATACGTTCCGCCGTGCAGCTGTTGTTTGTCGGGTATGTGCTGCATATGGTGTTCGATGCCAAGAACCCGCTGTTTATGGTCTTGATCGTGGCGGCGATGATCGCGGTCGCTACCTGGAACGTGAGCAAGCGGGCCAAGGAGATTCCCGGCATCAAAACCAGGATCGCCCTGGCTTTGGCCTGCACGGAAGCCGTGACGATGTCTCTGCTCCTCGGTTTTGGCATCATCGAAGCGATTCCGCAGTTTATTATCCCGATCAGCGGGATTACCATCGGCAGTTCGATGATCGTGGCGGGTCTTTTTCTGAATGCGATGAAAAGGGAAATGGAAGCGGCCCGCGGAGAGATCGAAGCTCTGCTTGCCTTAGGCGCCACCGCGAAGCAGGCGATTCACGCGTCGATCAAGCGGTCGGTCCGCTCCGGCATGATTCCGACGATCGACGGCATGAAGACGACGGGACTCGTCCAGCTTCCCGGCATGATGACCGGTATGATTGCGGCCGGAGCCGACCCGGTGGAGGCGGTGCGCTATCAGATTCTGATCATGTTCGTGCTGTCTTCGGCCGCGGCGCTGACCGCCATGCTGCTCGGATTGCTGAGCGCGCCGCTGTGGTTTACGGGAGACGGGCGGCTGAGGGTGCCGGACGCGAAAAAGCTGTAGGGGGTAGTTCCGTCCTCTCCGCTGCTTCGGGTTTCTGCTTCCGGCTTCGGTAAATGCGAAGTCGTCCGGAAACGTTTCTTCTTTGAAAAGGGGCGGCTGAGCCGGTTGATTATTCGGGAGTGAAGCCTCACAACGGCTCCGGTCGCATACAGCCCGGTCGCATAACGCACGGACCGCAAACATAAAAAGCGCCTCCCGCCGGTAGCCGACGGGCAGGCGCTTTTTCGCTCATGGGCGGGCAGCACGGGAGGCGCCGGCAGAACCTGCTTCCGCGAGCATTGTGCCGGTGCCCGTGACGGGACTGCCGCTGCGGCTTCAGCCCGCCGGATGATCGAACAGCTTGCTGCGCAGAGCGGTTCCGAGCCGTTTGACGGGCGCGTGTCTGAAAGCGGGCCGCGCATCGACGGCACGGCGGCTCGCTTCCAGCTCCCGCGCGTAGTCCGCCATCGCTTCGTACGCCTGGTAGTACGGGAACAGGCGCGCGATGTCTTCGGCTCCGGTCCGGCCGTCCTGGACGGCGGCGGGCTTCAGGACGGGAAGCAGATAACGGAGGGGGATGGACCGTCCCCGCTCCGTTGTTCTCTCCTGAGCGCGGATGAGAAGTCCGAGCACTCGGATGAGACGGACCGCTTCGGGATGGGACAGATCCGCTTTCTGGAGTGCTTTGACGAGATCGCGGATGCGCTCAATCATCGTCTCGTAGGTTTGGAAAAGCTCCCCGGCGCCGGGATCTTCCCCGCGGCTCAGCCAGCGGTCTTCGCGGACGAGCTGGGAGACGGCTTTGCCGCTCTCGATATACGAGCGGACTTCTTCGATCTGCAGCCGCATGTCCGGCTTGTAAGGCGTCATTTTGCCTGCCCGCAGGTCGATCTGGATGTAATAAAACAGAACGCGCAGCATCGTCTCGGACTTCGCCAGAAGCACGTCTTCCCGTTCCCGGTGCACGGGTTTGCGGATCGCGTTGACGGCGGTCCCGACGGTCATCCCTACAAGGACAAGCAGGAACTGGTTGTAGGCGGCCATCCCTCCGGTCAGCTCGTCGGCTGTACCCATCGTGTTCACGGTTACGATGACGGCGAGCGCCAGGGATGCCGTGCGGCCGAGCTTGACGTGAAGCGCCATGACGACCAGAGCGGCGGCCGCGATAACGAGCGGGCCGCTGCCCAGCGTCAGGACCGCCGTAATACCCAGTGCCGAGGCCAGCAGGGCGCTGGCCATATGGGATAAGGTATGATGGAGCGAACGGTAGACGGACGGCTGAACGGCCAGCATCGATACGATGCCTGCGAAATGATCCGGTTCCAGATGGAGGAGCCGGGCGATCGTTATGCTGACGGCAATCGCAATCACGGTCTTGACGACACGCAAACCAACAAACATGAGGGCAGCTCCTTCCTGATTTTATGTTAGTTATACTAACACGAAATAAGAGTTTGGAGTACATGTTTATAAAAATATATATTTTATGTTAATTAAACTAACATAAATATAACAAAATACTCCGCTAAATCTTGTTGCCGAGCGCCAGCGCTATTTTGCCGATAGTACCAGCCATGATAAACTAGAACACGTACATACCGCTTCAACAGAAAGGGAGACGAGGATGATCAGATTTGCAGTCGTAGGAACGAACTGGATTACGGAAGAGCTCATTCATGCCGGCCGGGAATCGGAAGACTTCCGGCTTACCGGGGTTTATTCCCGCACGGCGGAGCGCGCGCGGCAATTTGCGGACAAATTCGATATCCCGCATATATATACGGACCTGGAAACCATGGCGCAAAGCGGCGAATTCGACGCGGTCTATATCGCCAGCCCCAATTCTTTTCACGCCGAGCAGGCCATTGCGTTGATGAAGGGCGGCAAGCATGTGCTGTGCGAGAAACCTATCGCTTCCAATACACGGGAACTCCGCGCGATGATCGAGGCGGCGAAGGAGAACAAGGTGCTGCTGATGGAAGCTTTGAAATCCACGCTGCTTCCGAACTTCAAGGCCATCCGGGACAATCTTCACAAAATCGGTCCGGTACGCCGGTATTTCGGCAGCTACTGCCAGTATTCTTCGCGCTATGACGCGTACAAGCAGGGCACCGTTCTGAACGCGTTCAATCCCGTTTTTTCCAACGGGTCCATGATGGATCTCGGAGTATACTGCGTGCATCCGGCCGTTCAGCTGTTCGGCAAACCGGATGCCGTCAAGGCGGGCGGCATGCTGCTGGAGTCGGGTGTGGACGGAGAGGGCAGCGTGCTGCTCAAGTACGGGGAGATGGACGCCGTTATCATGCATTCGAAAATTACGCATTCCTATCAGTCCTCGGAGATTCAGGGCGAGAACGGCACGATGGTAATCGACAAGATCAGCCAGCCGGAAAAAGTCGAAATCCGCTACAGGGACGGCTCCGTGGAGGATCTTACGCAGCCTCAGATCGCGCGAAACATGTATTACGAGGTTCAGGAATTTATAGACCTGATCCGGGACGGCAAGACGGAATCCGCCGTCAATTCCCACGAGGTTTCGCTGACCGCGATGGAAATTATGGACGAAGCCCGCAGGCAAATCGGGCTTGTGTTCCCGGCGGACGAGAAAACATCCGTGTGACAGAGCAGTTGTCTCAAGTACTGGTAATAAACCGGAATAACCACGGTCGCCGAGACCGTGGTTATTTGCTGCGGATTTGAGGCTACCCCGTCAGGGTAACGAGACTGATCTTGCCGCCGTTTTTTTCAAACACACTCGGATCTGAGCCGGTCGTCCTCTTCTAGCCCTTCTTCTCAATCTCCTTCCGGCAACCGTCCGGCAATCGTTTTTCTCCTTGAGTTCCTTCAGGCGTCCCCCGAAAGCAAAGTCAAAATAATGCACATTTAGGTCAGAATCCGAATCGGTCCCGTCCGTCCGGCCATCGTATAGTGAAGGTACCATCAAGGTAGAGAGGTGCTTGAGTATGAAACTGGACAGCTCGAATGTGAGCAGGGCGGCCGCGTCGGCTCCCAAGAAGCCGTTTTGGAATCACCGGAGGAAAGAAGCGACGATAGGCTGGCTGTTTCTGTCCCCGGAGCTGATCGGCATTGTGCTGCTGTATTTATTCCCGGTCTTATTTTCCCTTTATATGAGCTTATGCGACTGGAACCTGCTGGGCGGGATGTCTTCCGTCAAATTCGTCGGTCTGCAAAACTATGTGGAAATGTTTCAGGACGATAAGGTTCTTGCCGCGATCAAAAACAACTTGATCTACACCGTTCTTACGGTACCGGTCGGCATGGCGCTGTCACTGGTGCTCGCGGTGCTGATTCACACGAAAGTGTACGCGCAGAGCTATTTTAAAGTGGCGTTTTTTATTCCGTACATTTCGTCGATCATCGCGGTCGGTGCGGTCTGGAGCGCTTTGTACCACCCTTCGCTGGGACCGATTAACGGCTTTCTGAAAAGCATGGGAATCGACAATCCGCCGATGTGGCTGGCCGATCCGAAGTATGCCCTGCTGTCCATCGCGATTATCGCCATTTGGGCGGGACTGGGCTATCAGATCATTATTTATATGGCGGGCCTGTCCGGAATCCCGGACGATATGTACGAAGCCGCCAGCATCGACGGCGCGAGCTCCCTGCAGAAGTTTTATAAAATCACGATGCCGATGCTCGGCCCGACGAATACGTTTCTGTTTATCACGCTGCTGATGGGTTCGTTCAAGGTATTCGATCTGATCGCCTTCCTGACGAGCGGCGGACCCAATAACGCTTCCACGGTGCTGGTGTACCGGATTTACGAAGAAGGCTTCCGCAACTTCCGGATGGGCTACGCTTCTTCGATTTCGTGGCTGCTGTTCGCCATTGTCGGCATTATCACTCTGATTTCCTGGCAGATTCAGAAGCGCCAGGTTCACTACGGATAGGAGGAAGCACGTATGAGTCTGCGCAAATTCGACTTCTGGAAATTGTTTAACACCGTGATTATCGGCCTGTTCTCCCTGTGCTTTCTCATTCCGCTCCTGTGGATGACCTCGGCGGCCATGAAATACGAGAAGGACGTCATGGTCTTCCCGATCCAGTGGATTCCGCAGGCATGGAACGCGTTAGGGAACTTCAAGGCCGTCTGGGCCGGCAATGTCCCGTTTCACCTGTTTTATTTTAACTCTATCAAACTGTCCGTAATCGTTACGGCTCTGACGCTGATCATCTCCTCGATGGCCGCGTTCTCGTTCACGAAGCTGAACTTCCGGGGACGCAATATCGCGTTTACGCTGCTTCTGACCTTTATGATCGTGCCGGAACAGGCAACGCTGATTCCCCGCTTCCTGCTGATCCGCTGGCTTGGCCTGTACGATACGCATCTGGCGCTGATCCTGATGATGATGTTCTCGATCTATTTCACATTCTTGCTGCGGCAGTTTATGATGAGCATACACAGCGACTTCATCGAAGCCGCCAAAATCGACGGCGCGGGTTACTTCCGCATTTACTGGCAGATTATGCTGCCGCTCTGCAAGCCGATTCTTGCGACAGTCGCGATCATCAAATTCATCTGGACGTGGAACGACTACCAGATGCCGCTTATTTTCCTGCTGGACAAAGAGCTTTATCCGATTACGCTCGGTATTCAGCTCTTCAAGGACGATTATGCGGACAACTTCGCGGTGCTCATGATGGCTTCTTTATCCGCCATTATCCCGCTTCTGGTTATTTTTATCGCCCTGCAAAAACACGTGATCAAGGGTATTGCCCTCGGCGGTGTGAAAGGATAGTGCCGAACGCGCAAAATCGTGCACAGAGTCAAAATTGTTCACGGAAGTAGTCAAATTGTTGCACAACGTTTGCCCGGCGCGGGGGCTATAATACCGATTGTAAAGGAAAACACATACAGGTTGAGGGGGAACAACACAATGAAAAAGGCGACGGCATGGGTACTTATCTGCGTCATGTTGGCCATCACGGTTCTCAGCGGCTGCGGCAAGTCCGAAGAAGGCTCCGCAGGCAAAGACAGCTCCGGCAAACCGGTCACCATCAAGTATTACAACTGGGATAACGAAACCCAGGCGCAATCGACCAAGAAATATATCGATCAATTCCAGGAAAAATATCCGAACATCAAAGTTCAGCATATTTCTCTGGTACCGGGGAACTCCCTGGAGTCTCTCAAAAAGCTCGACGTCCTGCTGACATCCGGCGAGAAAGTCGATGTCGTCATGTTCCCGAGCATCAGCGAGCTGGATACGCGTGTAGCCAACAAAGTGCTGGCTCCGCTGGATGAATTTTACGCTAAAGACAACGTGAAGCCGGAAGAAGAGTACTTTGTCAATCCGAAGTTTGAAGGCAAGTATTACGGCATCCAAAACAACATCACGACCAACTTCGTGCTTCTGAATAAAGACGCTCTGGACGAAGCGGGCCTGCCGGTTCCGAAACTGGGCTGGACGTGGGACGAATTCCGCGAATACGCCAAGAAGCTGAACAAAGGCGAAGGCACGGAAAAACGCTACGGCGCTTACTTCCACAACTGGCCGATGTACGCCAACCCGGACGCGCAAATTTACATGCAGCATCCGTTCCTGACGGAAGAAGGCAAAACGAACTTCGACAGCCCGACCTACACGTATTTCTTCAATCTCCGCCGCGCGATGGAGAAGGAAGACAAGACGGCGAAGCCTTACGCGGACGTGATCGGCGCGAAACTGAACTACCGCGCGGAATTCTTTAACCAGAAAGCGGCTATGCTGCTGTCCGGTTCCTGGATGATCAGCGAAATCGGGGATACGCAAAAATTCCCGCATACGTTCAAAACGGCCGTCGCGCCGGTACCGGTTCAAAAGAAAGGCGATTCGACCGATATGTTCATGGGGGGCAACTACATGTCCGTAGGCGCAAGCTCCGAGCATAAACAGGAAGCCTACCAGTTCATGCGCTTCATGTCCACGAACCTGACGGACGCGCGCGCCGAGCTTCCGGGCTGGAAGAAAGGCGATGCCAAGCCGCTTGCGGAACGTATGATCGGCCAGAACAAGGACCTGTACGATGTGGATTCCCTGATGTACACGCTATTCGGTGCAGGCATTAAGGCCCTGCCGCCATCCAAGAACAGCATTTCTTACGCGGCTGCTCTGGACAAAATCCTGACAGACGGATTCAGCATGTTCATTCTGGACAACAAGAAAGTGGAAGACGTTCAGAAATGGATGGTAGACGAAGCGAACAAGGTCATCGAGAAAAATAAAAAGTAATTCAAGGACGATTCTGCGGCAAAGACCTCCTGAACTGGGGGTTTTTGCCGTAGCCCGTTTTCGGGCGTTCTTGGTATAGTGAGAAAAACACCCGGTACGAAAGCGCTTGCGAAGGTCCGGACAGAGGAGGAGCGCCATGCTGCAGAGCTCGTTTTACCGCAAAATACAATTCTCGTTCCTGATCTTCATCCTGCTGCCGATCGTGACCGTATCCTCGCTCGCTTACATCACGATCAAACGGACCACCATGGATAAAATGGAAGCGGCCAACCAGTCGATTCTGCAGCTGATGACCAAGGACATCGAGAAATTGCTGGACGATATCTCCTTCGCTTCGCATTTTTACGTGCAAAATGTGGAGATTCGGGACAACCTCCGCGAAATTCAAGGCATGACCGGTATTCATACCTTTGACGATTTCAATAAGTATACCAAAATCCGCAACAGCTACGATCAGGTGTCGATTAACGCCTTGAACAAGTATGTGCGGCTGTTCCTGGTTAACGATACGGGCTTTATCGTACCGTATATGGACGTGGGGAGCGGGCAGACGCTGCCGCAGATGGAGAGCGACTGGAAGACGGTCAAGCCGCGGATTGTGCTGGACAACCCGACCAGCATCCAATGGCTCGGAACGGTCGCGGGATCGGGTCCGGATAAGGACACGTACTACTACTTGTCGAGGGTTATCCGGGACTCGGAAACCGGAAGCCTGCTCGGAACGCTGATGATCGGCATTTCCAGCACGTACTTCGATCCGTACTTTTCGTCGTCGACTTCCGGCCAGTTTACGCTTTTCGAGAAGAACGGGCAGCGCATCGCGGGCAATGCCTCCATCGCTTATTCGGAGCAGGAGCTTCCGAGAAAACAGGGAGAGCGGAATATCCGCAGCGAGGCGGTCATCGCCCAGGGCAACTGGAAGCTGGTGTACGAGACGCCGGAGAAAACGGCCACGGGACAAATTACGCAAACGTTCTTTGTCAGCGCCATGGCCGTAGCGGTGTTTATTATCATGTTCCTGATGCTGTCCTTCTTCCTAGCGCGCAGCCTTCACCGCCCGATCCGCAAGCTTCAGCGGATTGCGCACCAATTCGGGGAAGGGAACCGCAGCATCCGCTTCCCGGATAAAGGCAGAGACGAAATCAGCGATCTCGGCCGCTCCTTTAACTCGATGCTCGACGAGATCAACGGGCTTATCGCCGGCATCGAAACCGAGCAGGAGCAGAAGCGCGTGCTGGAGCTGCAGGCCTTGTTCGCCCAGATCCGGCCGCATTTTCTTCTCAATACGCTGAATTCGATCAAATGCAGTCTGTACGTGTCGGACGACAGGCTGCACGGGCGGATGATCGATTCGCTGAGCAGCTTGCTCCGCGCTTATATGAGAGTGAACGAGCCGTCCACGCTGCTAAGCGAGAGCGTACTTTTGAAGCATTACCTGGAGATCATGAACATGCGCAATGATCTAGCGCTGGAGCTTTCCGTCCGGATTCCGGCCGAGCTTGAGAGACAGCCGATGCCGATGCTGCTGCTCCAGCCGATCGTCGAGAACGCGGTGGTGCACGGCTTCGTCGACAAGGAGGAGGGCGGTTCCATTGCGCTCACGGCAGAACGCGCGCAGGATCGGATCATGATCCGCATCTCCGATAACGGCAGAGGAATGTCGGACGGGCAGCTCAGGGAGCTGCAGGCCGTGCTGAACCAAGACCCGGACCAGCAGTCCTCGTACCGCCGTGTCGGCCTGCTTAACGTGCTGCAGCGTATGCGGCTGACCTACGGCATGTCGGCGGAGATGGGAATGGAGCGCAGCGAAAGCGGGGGCGTGACAGTGCGGCTGTCATTCCCGATTCAACCTTCAGAGGGGGAGAGCCATGTATAACGTCATGCTGATCGACGACGATGTGCCGATGCTGAAATATTTGCACAAACTGATTGACTGGGAAACGTGCGGTCTTCACGTAGCCGGAGAAACTTACTCCAGCGTGCGGGCGCTGCAGATGTTCAAGGAGCTGCTGCCCGACATTGTCGTGACCGATATCGGTCTGCCGCAGATGAACGGGCTGGAGCTTGCCGCCCAGTTCTCGAGTATCAAGCCGGGAGTCCGGATTATTTTTCTGACCTGCCACGAGGATTTTCATTATGCCAAACAAGCGCTGCTGCTTAACGCCGACGATTATCTCATCAAGGACGAGCTGACGGAAGACCAGCTTCTCCGAAGCCTGAAGCAGTCCGTGGGACGGATTCAGCAGTCCGTCGTCAGTCTGGAGCAGGTGTCTTACCGGGAGGACGTAAACCGCAACCGGGATCTGCTGAAGGAATCTCTGTTTCAGCGGCTGATCAAGGGAACGGAGGCGGACGGCCTGCTCGGATACGCCGAGCGTCTCGGAGTGGAATGGAAGCATCCGGCTTACGCACTGCTGCTTGGGCACTTGTCTCTTGCCGGTCTTCCCGAAAAATACGCGAGCCGGGACATGCCGCTTTTGCGCTACGGCGTTTACAACATCGCGTGCGAGGTGGCCCAGACGTACGAAGGCGTCACGGTTTTCAACACGGGCGATTTTCTCGTCATTCTGCTCAATTACCGGCCCGGGCTGACGTTTAACGAAAAGCAGTACCTCTACGATTACACGGCCGATCTGCGGGACAAGTGCGACCGGTTTCTGCATGTGGGCTTGCGGTTTTTAACCAGCCCGGCGAGGCTGGAACTGTCTTCGGCCGGCCCGACCTTCCGGAGCATGGTCAAGAACCGGTACCGCTTCTACTACGCGGACTCGGGATATGTCGCGCCGAAGTTCGACGACGGGTCGGAGGTGTACTATTTGCCCGCGGAAGGGCTGTTCGGGCAGGAGCTCGAAGACATCGGGGCGGCCGCGGCCCATCGCGACCATGCGCTGCTGGAGGGGGCGATCGAACGCATCCGCCGGACGGCGTGCGGCAAGCTGGCCGATCCCGAGGAGCTGAACCGGCTGTGCGTCCGGAAGGCCCGCCAGCTGTTTATTCAGCAGGCCCGGCCCGGCGCGGACACGGAGGAAGACGAATGGATTCCGTATCTGCAGACGGCTCTGCACGTCGATGATGCGCTCGCCGTCTTCGGCTGGATGATTCAGCGGCTCATGATCGGAGTCGATACGGGGGCCGCTCCTGCCGTGAAAGAGCCGAAGCTGCAGGTGATCGACGATTACATTTACCGGCACCTGGGAGAGAACGTAAGCTCGATCGACGTGGCGGAGCACCTGTTCATGAATCCGAGCTATTTCTCCCGGTACTTCAAACGCCTGACGGGTGAGAGCTTCACCGATTACGCGCATCGGTACAAGGTGAAAATCGCCTGCAAGGCGCTTCAGATGTCGGAAGACCCGGTGGAGCTGATTGCCGCCAAGCTCGGCTATTCGGACCGGACTTATTTTTCCAAAGTGTTTAAAAAGTACACCGGCCGGACGCCGCGAGAGTATCGGGAGAGATAACCCGGTGCTCTTTTTTTGTGTAAAAAAAGGCCGTCCGTCGGCTTGTGAGAGACCCGCGGGCATGTTGCGGAACCCCAGGTCAAAATAGTGCACATCCCTGCCAAAATCACACCTGTGTCGGAGGTGCGGCTCCCGTTACAATGGACGCATCACACTCAGATTGTTAAAGGACAGGTTTTCAGACGGGAAAGGGGAATGGCCATGTGGAAGGCGGCAATTGAAGATGCGGTGCTCAAAACGCGCCGGAATATCGGGAAGTTCGGCGACAAGTTCCCGCACGTGAGCGACGGTGGCAGTTACGAACTCCGGGATAACGACGAATGGACATGCGGATTTTGGCCGGGCATGCTCTGGCTCTGTTACGAATATACAAAGGACGAAGTGTTTCTGGAAGCGGCGCGGAGCACCGTAAGCGGCATGAAAAAACGGATGGAAGAGAACAAGGTGCTGGCCCATCACGATATCGGATTTCTGTACTCGCTTTCCTCCAAAGCGGAATGGATCATACTCGGGGACGAGGACGCCAAAAATTTGACGCTGGAGGCGGCCGACAAGCTGCTCGAACGCTGGAACGACAAGGGGCAGTTTATTCAGGCTTGGGGCCCCATGGGTGACGAAACAGAGGGCGGCCGCATCATTATCGATTGTCTGCTTAACCTGCCGCTGCTTTATTGGGCTTACGAGCAAACGGGGGACGAAAAATACCGCAATACCGCCGTTATTCAGGCGGATAAAAGCAGACGGTTCCTCGTGCGCGGGGACGACAGCTCTTACCATACGTTCTTTTTCGAGCCGGTTACGGGGGAACCGATCGGAGGCGCGACTCATCAGGGCTTTACGAACGGTTCCACATGGAGCCGCGGCCAGGCATGGGGCGTATACGGTTTTGCCCTGTCGTATCGGTATACCGGCAATGCGGCGTACCTGGAAACGTCCAAGCGGATGGCGCGCTACTTCGCGTCCCAACTGCCGGAGGACTCCGTGGCGTATTGGGATTTCTATGCGGAAGTAACGCCGGAGACACCTCGGGACAGCTCGGCTTCAGCTATCGTTGCCGCGGGTTTGCATGAGCTGATCGGACTCCTGGAGCCGGATGACCCGGACCGGGCCGAGTTTGCGGATCTGCTGGAACGTTCGCTTGCTTCTCTCGTGAAAAACTATTCGACGACCGGCGAACCCGAAGCGGAAGGGCTGCTTAAGCACGGGTCCTATCATGTACGGGGAAATCTCGGCCTCGATGACTATATGGTGTGGGGCGACTACTATTATCTGGAAGCCTTGATGCGCATGGAACGGAACATTCCAGGTTACTGGTATGACCGCAAGGAGCGGACCTTAGGATGAAGAGCGGCCGGATATGGGAAGGGTCGAATGCCGGACAGCCGGAGCTTGCCGCCGCTGCCGCCTCGCTTTTGGAGCCGGGCGGAGAGAGACGGAACGAAGCCAATGATACGCTGAAAAGGCATTACGAAACACGCACCTCTCCGGTGCTGTTTATCCGCCGAGAAGAACGAGAGCGGCTTGTGAGTCATGTCCGTAATCATTACGGGGAAGACATGCGGGAAGTGTTGGCCTCCGCCGAACGCGTTGCCGCGAACACGTTCCTCTTCCGCGGGGAATGGGACATGGAGCCGACTTGCGTTCCGGTCACCTTCGCGGAGAACATCGACTGGCAGCATGTGCCTGCAGGCGATGTGGAGTGGGCTTACATGTTGAATCGGCATGCGTACTGGGTCGATCTGGGGCAGGCGTACCTGGTCACGGGCGACGGCAAGTACGCGGAAGCGTTCTGCGTGCAGCTGGACGACTGGCTGCGCCGCAATCCCGTGCCCGCCGGTCCGGCGGAAGCGTCCGCCACTCTGGCGTGGCGGACAATCGAGGCGGGGCTCCGCTGCATCAACTGGATCCGGGCGTACGAGTGCTTCCGGGACTATCCGGGATTCACGGCGGAGCTGTTCGGCCGGATGCTGGTTTCGCTGCATGAACACGGCGAGTATATTGCCGGGGCTTTCGATCCCTGGAGGCGCCTCAGCAACTGGGGCGTGCTCGAAAACGCGGGCCTCTTTGCGCTCGGCGTATTTATGCCCGAGTTCCGAAATGCGGCGTTCTGGCTGGAAGTAAGCGCCGACCGGCTGCGGCAGACGGCCGCACTCCAGATCGGCCGCGACGGCTTGCACTGGGAGCAGTCCCCGCTCTACCATAATGAAGTTTTTTTCCAATATATGCATGTGCTGCACCTCGCTGAAAATAACGGCATCGGATTGTATCCCGAGTGGATCTCGGCCGTGAGGCGTATGGCGAAGGCGAATCTGTATTCCGTGAAGCCGAGCGGCAGACAGCTGATGAAAGGCGACAGCGACGACAACGATATGCGCGACGCTTTGACCGCGGGCGCGATCCAGTTCGGGGATGCGGAGCTGAAATACGCCGGCCACGCCCGCGTGGATCTGGCGAATCTGTGGCTGTACGGCCTGCATAAGGCGGAAGCTTACGAGCGCCTGACGCCGGTACGGCCGGAAGCGGCATCCCGCGCGTTCGAGGAAGCCGGGCAGTATGTCATGCGCTCGGATTGGGAGCCGGACGCCCGGTTCGCCAGCATGAACTGCGGGCCGATGGGCGGCGGTCACGGCCATGCGGATATGCTGCATGTGGATCTCTGCGCATACGGCCGGGATTTGCTGATGGACCCCGGCCGCTACACGTATTACGGCGGGGATGAGTTCCGCCGGTATTTCAAGCTGGGAGCCGCCCACAACACGACCCTCGTGGACGGCAAAGAATTTACGGAGTACCTCGACACGTGGGACTACGGCCGTATTGCGGCTCCGCTGGGAACCCGGTGGTCATCGGGACCTGCGGCCGACTATGCGGAAGGCAGCCACGACGGCTATCTTCATCTGGCCGATCCCGTTATCCCCAAGCGCCGCCTCATCTTCGTCAAGCCGGACTACTGGCTGCTGGCCGACAGCTTCCGCTGCGGGGACGCGCACCGCTTCGAGCAGCGGTTCCACTTTGCGCCCGGCCAGGTGCGCGTCGAAGAGCGGGGAGTCAGCTTTACGACGGAGGACGGAGCGGCGGGGCTGCACTTGCTGCCGGTTACGCGGACGCCGCTTCTGACGGAAACGGCGCCGGGGATCGGTGGAAACAGCGCCGGAGCTCCGGCAGAGAAGGCGGCGTACGAGCGGAGCATCGGGTGCAGCGATCAAGCGGGGATAACGGCCGGCCAAACGACGGCAGGAGCTCCGGCACAGGCGGGTACAGACGTCAGCGGGGCAGGCGCACAGCCACATGCGGCCGCCGGCACATCGCCGCGGGCGGAAACGGATGAGGGCGGCCCGGCCTCCCTCACCGTGCCCACTCCCGGCGAGGGAGCGGTTCCCGCGGGCATCGGCGCAGCCGGACGCGGCCCGCTGCTCGTCCGGACGGAGGACGCCTACGTGTCCTACCGGTATAACGAGATGACGCCCGCTCCGGCCGTAACCTTCTCCTGCGGCTCGACGGGCCCGGCTTCCATGATGCAGGTGCTTTACCCGGTCCGTCCCGGAAAGACGGAGGTTCCGGTCGTAGAGCAGGCGGCCGTCTTCACTTACAACGGAGCCAAAGTGCCCGACTCTGTCGCAGAAGCCTGCCGCCTGACTTGGACGAGTACGGGGGAGCAGCATATTGTGGTGGTCTGCCACCAGACGCCATCGACGAGCATTATGTCTTACGTCGTGGAGGGCGTTCAAATTTTCGGCGAAGTTGTGCTCATTAAAAAAACGCCGGAAGGCATCGAAACAATCAACGTAAGATAGCATAAAACAAACGGCGGAATATTTTTCCTTTAATGTTGTATATAGATGAAAAAATCTTAATAACGAATTGAAAATGTCTCCTGGAAGGAGACATTTTCTCATAAGGAGGTTACATGCGCATGACCCGTGTACAATACGACCGCAACAGCTGGATCATCGACGGCAGACGGGTATTTATTTTATCCGCCGCCGTCCATTATTTCCGTCTGCCGAGAGCGGAATGGGCGGAGGTGCTGGACAAGTCCAAGGAGGCCGGATGCAACTGCATCGAAACCTACGTTCCCTGGAACTGGCACGAAGAAGAGGAAGGGCAGTGGGATTTCAGCGGAGACAAAGATCTGGGAGCGTTCCTGGACCTCTGCGCCGAGCGCGGCCTGTACGTGATCGTGCGGCCGGGACCGTATATTTGCGCCGAATGGGATATGGGCGGTCTGCCCTACTGGCTGGAGCGGAAGCCGGATATGCAGTACCGGAAATTCCACCGGGAATTCCTGCATTACGTGGATCTCTACTGGGATCGTCTCGTACCGGTCGTTCTGCCCCGTCTTCTTTCGAATTCGGGCACCGTTATTATGGTTCAGGTGGAAAACGAATTCCAGGCGCTCGGCAAGCCGGATAAAGCGTATATGGAATATTTGCGGGACGGGCTGATAGAGCGGGGGATCGACGTTCCCCTGGTTACCTGCTACGGCGCTGTAGACGGAGCGGTCGAGTTCCGCAATTTCTGGTCTCATGCCGAGGAGCATGCCCGCACGCTGGAAGAGCGTTTCGCCGACCAACCCAAAGGCGTCCTGGAGTTCTGGATCGGCTGGTTCGAACAGTGGGGCGGACCGCGGGCCAATCAGAAAACCGCGTCCCAGGTGGAACGCAAGACGTACGAGTTGATTCGCGAGGGGTTTACGGCGATTAACTATTATATGTTTTTCGGCGGCACGAATTTCGGGCATTGGGGCGGCAGAACGATCGGGGAGCATACGTTTATGACGACCTCCTACGATTACGACGCTGCGCTCGACGAATATTTGAGACCCACGGCCAAATACAAAGCGCTGAAGCTTGTCCATGATTTCGTGCGCTGGATGGAGCCGCTTCTGACGGAAACGACCGGCAGCACGGCCTTTATCCCACTGGGCAAACACTCGTCCGCCAAAAAGAAATCCGGCCCGCAGGGCACGATTCTGTTTATTCATAACGACGATACGGAGCGCCTGAACGGGATGCTCGATCTGCAAAAGTTCGGAATCGGTTGTCCTCTTCCAGGAGACAACGATTCCATGCAAGCCAGGGCACTGCAGGCGGCCGGTCGGCACGACCACGCAGCCCCCGCTTCCGGCCAAGCCGCGAAGCCGATCTCCCCGCTCCCTTACACGGTGGAAGCGGGAGCTATCCTGCCGGTCGTATGCGGCGTGGAAATCGGTCGCACCGGGGCCGGCCAGCCGGTCACCCTGGAGGCGATGACCGGCTTTACGACGGGCTTCGACCGCGGCAGAGGCGCCGTGTACCACGAGGCGGGCCAGCAGTCCGCACTGGTTCTCTCCGCGGCCGGACTCACCGGCCTGGAAGCGGACTGTCCGCTGCCGCAGCGCGTTCGCACGGACGAAGAAGGCCGCCTCGTCTTCACGCTGTTCCACGGGAAACGTCCGCAGACGATCACGGTGAGACACGCCGGCGAGGAAATCGCCCGCATCACCGTGACGGACCGTGCGGCCGTCGAAGCGGAAGCGGCTTCTATTCCGGAGGCCCGGGGAACGGCCCCGGTTCTGACGGACTGGCAGCGGGCCGATGAGGAACCGGATGCCGAGAAGGAATTTGCCCGTGAAGCCGAAGGTCCGCTCGATTTCACGTCTTTCGGCCGGTTCAGCGGGTACCTGGCTTACGAGGCCGAGGTCGATTCCGCAGAGGAAGCGCTTCGTACGCTCACGCTTCCGCGCATCGAGGACCCGGCACGGGTCTACGTAAACGGCCGGTACGCCGGGCAAACAACGGAAATCGGAGCGGCGGCGTTCGATATCCCGCTTCGGCAGGGAGCCAACCGCCTGCGGATTCTCGTGCAGAATATGGGCCGCTACAATTTCACCCAGACGCTTGCCGAGCCGAAGGGGCTGAGCGCGATGCCGAGCCTGGGCGGAGCAAGCGCCGATTTGACGGAGGGCTGGCAGGTTGACGGCGCCGGGCGTGTCCATTCCTTGCGGGCGCTGCCGGAAATCGAAGGCCGGATCGGCCTGTACCGGACGCTGCATACCGGCAAAGAGTACGACAGCGGCGTCATCGTCGGGTACGGTTTATCCAGGCTGCGCGTAAACGGCCGTAAGGTCGTTCCTCAGCTCTGGAACGAGACGGCGTGGAACCGAGGCGAAGCCCCGTATGGGGTGGCGGACATCGGCGAGCTGCTCAGGGAGGGCTGCAACGAACTGGAATTCGACGCCGAAGGAATCAGCCATATTCCGAAAATGAAGCTTTACCTGTATGCTTCGGCTTCCCGTATTTCCGGCTGGGTTACGGCGGGCGCGGCCGATCCGCTCGGTGCGGCGAACTGGTCGGCACTGGAATCGGAGCCGGAGTCTGGGCCAAATGCGGCGGCAGCGCCGTCGCAGGAGGCGGTCCCGGACCGGGACAGGCTTCCCCGCTGGTTTAAAGCTGCTTTCGACTGGCCGGAACATAGCGGCGATGACAGCTTGAAGCGTACGGACAGCGTCCATGCGGAGCAAGCGGGCGAGCCGGACGGAGCCAAGCTGAAAATCACGCTCGACGGGCTCAGCAAAGGGATTTTGTGGGTGAACGGATTTTGCCTGGGCCGTTACTGGCAGATCGGTCCCCAGGAATCCTACAAGATTCCGGTCAGCCTGCTGAAGAAGCGCAACGAAGTCCTTTTCTATGACGAAGAGGGCTGTCATCCCGGCGGCGTCAGACTGGAACTTGTGGGCGGGCCCGCTTAAGCGGCCGGAATCGCCAAAATCTTTTCCAAAAGCAAAAGACATCGGAACTTTGTCTCTCGGGGCGGTTCCGGTGTCTTTTTCTAGTTTCAAAAAGAGAAAATTAACAAAATTTTTTGCCATATTTAAATTAAATAATAAAATAATACTTCAAAAAGCGCTTTCTTTCCCTGATAATAGAAAAGGTGGGGGTATTTCTAAATCATGAATGAAAGTGCTCCCGGTTCATAAAATCTTTATAAAGATAGGGGGTGGAGTTTACAAGACAACCGTATACTTTCCTGGCATGGCCCACTGCTCAACAGCCGGAATGCGGAAATGACGACAAACTTTGAACCAGCTTGGGAGGTATGTGACGATAATGGTGAAAAACAGACGGAGACTGGCATCTTTTCTCAGCGGAATGATGCTGTGTTCCATCCTGCTGCCGGCAGGACAGGGATTAGCGGCAGTGCCCGGCACGACAGCGTCGGCAGGGCAAATCGTGGACAAACGGGTGGTGGAAATAGGGCCCGGTGCCACGTACCAATGGATGAATATGAAGCTGGACCGGGGACCGGAAAAGCTCCATTTTGTAGAGTTCGATCCCAAAAACGCGGCTTTGGAGCTGCAGGCGGGCAAAACCGGGGGCAAGGTTTACGGGATGCAGGGCGTCAGCCAAATGGCTGCGGATGCGGACCGGACGGGCAACCGGGTCATTGCGGCCGTTAACGGAGATTTTTACGATATGTCCACGGGAATTCCGATGGGGCTGTTTATGGGAGAAGGCCAAATTCTTGCGAGTCCCCCGGCGGATTGGTACGCCTTCGGCATAAAAACCGACGGGACGAGTCTTTACGGGCCGAGCCCGAAGCTGACCCGGACCCTTGCGTTCGGCGGGCAGAGCAGTCCCCTTACGGACATCAACCGGCTGCGGGGAACGGAGTCGCTCGTTCTTTACACACCCGAGTTTCACACTTCAACGATGACCAACGACCTTGGGGACGAGGTGGTGCTCGATGTGACGGGCGGAGCCGTGCAGAGCGGCCAGACGCTTGCGATGAAAGTATCCGAAGTACATAAAAACAAGGGAAATACCCCGCTAGCCCAAAATCAGGTGGTTTTGTCGGCCTCGGGCAAGTTCCGGGATACGCTGGCCCCGCTGAAGCCGGGGGATGACGTCACCGCCAGCTTTACGCTGGAAGGCGAATGGAAAGACGTCCGGGTGGCCATCGGCGGCTCGGGGCTGCTCGTCAAGGACGGGGCCGCCCAGCCGCACAGCGATCCGGCGGCGCATCCGAGAACGGCCATCGGGACGAAAGCGGACGGTTCCGTCATCCTGCTGGAAATCGACGGCCGTCAGCCGGGCTTCAGCGAAGGCGTGGACTTGACGGAGCTGGGCCGACTGATGAAAGACCTCGGCGCCGTCAATGCGCTGAACCTCGACGGGGGCGGATCTTCCACCTTCGTGGCGCGTATGCCTGGCGAGAAAACGCGGAAAATTCTGAACACGCCGTCCGACGGCGGAGAACGCAAAACCGCAAACGGTCTGCTGCTCGTCAACAAAGCGCCGGAGGGCGCTGCGGATAAACTGGTCGTTCAGCCGCAAACGGAGCGTGTGCTGACCGGCTCGTCCGCTGCGTTCAAAGCGGCTGCCGTAGACGCCAATCTGCATCCCGCGCCTTTTAACGGGACTCCGCAGTGGAGCATCGATCCGGCGGTCGGGACGTTTGCCCCGGACGGCACGTTTACTGCCGGCTCCAAGGCGGGCGAAGCTGTCATCACGGCTGCCTCGGGCGGGTTGACGGGAACCGGGAAGGTGGAAGTCGTGGAAGATTTGACCGAACTTAAATTTGCCGATGCCGTCAGAACCTTCACGTCCGGCAGCTCGGAAACGCTGAAAATAACGGCTTTGCGTGACGGGCAGGTCGTTCAAGCGGACAACAGCCGGATTCAGTGGCGCACCGAGGGGCCGATCGGCTCGATTGACGCCGCCGGGGTTTTTACCGCCACGGCCGAAACCGAGAAAACCGGAAAGATTTATGCCAAATACAAGAACGTAGAGACATCTCTGGATGTGCATGTCGGTGTTCCTCCGGTTATTCTGGAAGACTTCGAGAACGGGCTGGACCGCTACAATCCGAGTGCGGGCGCCCAGTTCAAGAGCACCGGCGTGAGCATCGAAACGGATGAAGAATTCGTGCGTTTCGGCAAAAACTCGCTGAAGCTGGCCTACGATTTTACCGGGATGCCGGGAACCTCGGGTGCTTATCTGCAAGTAAAAAGCGGCGCCCAGCCCATCCAGATTCCGGGCTACCCCGAGAAAATCAGCATGTGGGTATACGGGGACGGGAACAAGCACTGGCTTCGCGCGCAAATGCGCGACGGCAAAGGTGCCGTGGCGCTTGATTTTGTCGACCAGACGGTAGGGGTCGATTTCAAAGGGTGGAAGTACCTGGAGGCCGTCGTGCCTAAAGGAAGAACCCTCCCGCTGACGATGGATATGCCGGTCCGCTATATGGAGACCTCGTCGGCCAAGAAAGACGCCGGAGCGATCTACGTCGATCAGATCCGGGCTCTTTACGGGCCTGCGCAGGACGATATGGACCCGCCTGTCCTGAAAAATTTCTCGCCGGCCGAAGGCGAGACGATTAAATCGAACCTGCCGACGATCAAAGTGTACGGGGAGGACTACGGCTACGATCCCGCCAAGCATCCCGGCACGACTCTGATCGATCCGGACAAAATCCGATTCTATCTCGACGGGGCCTTGGTCCAGCATACGCTGTATCCGCCGGAAGGCCGGATTTACTACACGCCGGGTACGCCTCTGGCGGACGGAATCCATCAGGCGAAGGTTTCGGTCCGTGACCTGTCGGGCAACCAGACGACCAAAGAATGGACGTTCAACGTCGACACGGGCTCGGCCAAAATCGTGTACGACACGCCCAAAGATGTGTATGCGGGCGGAACGTATTCCCTCGATGTTAAAGGCATCAAAGCCGCAAGCATCAGAAACGGCCGCATCGACTTCGCTTTCGATCCGGGTAAAGTCGAAAACATCCGGCTTGTCCGCGGTCCGAAGCTCAGCGATATACAGCTGATAGCTGACATTGACGGCGCAGCGGGTCTTGTAAGCCTGAAGATGAAAGAGCTTCAGACGGCCTCCCTGACGGATCAGGATATCATCGGCCAAATTCAGTACGATATCCGGAAGGATGCGGCCGGCACGAATCTTATCGCCTTTAAGTCCGGCTCCGTTTCGTTTGCGAATACGGGGGATACGAGCTTCTCCTTCTTCGGCCTGCCGCTCTCTTCGGAGATCAGCAACCAGTTGAAGCTGGAATGGAACGACTACGGTCACGTGCAGGGATACGAAACCGAGCTTGTCGTGAAAGACGAGCAGGGTGCCGCTGTCGAAGGGGCCACGGTGCTCGCGGACGGTTCTTCCATCGGAACGACGGACGCTCAGGGCAAGCTCCGTACGCAGGCGCTGACGGCCGCCGTCAAAAGCTACAAGCTGCAGGTGGCGAAAGGGAACGCCTACAGCGCGGTTTCCGTCTTTGCGGTATCCCCCCTCGGAGGGAGCGAGACGCCTTATAACATTGGCGTGAACATGGGTCCGGACCCGGCCGCATCGCGCGCGTTTATCTGGCATACGAATCCCGGAACCGAACCGACTGTGGTCGAACTCGTCAAGCAGTCGGAATTTACGGATTTTCAAGGCAGCGGCGTGAAACGGATTACGGGAGACAGCAGCTTGTACAGCACGCTGGATATCGGGACGATCCGCATTCATAAAGCGGTCGCGGACGGCCTGGAGCCGGGAACCTCTTACGTGTACCGCGTAGGAGACGGTAAAGGCCATACGAGCAAGCAGGGTACGTTCAAGACGGCGGAACTTGCGGGAGACCATACGAAATTTCTGTATTTTGCGGATTCCCAGGCTGGGGATCAGGCAGGTTTTAATTTGTGGGGCAACACGGTGAAAAAAGCGGTCGCCGACAACCCGGACGCGGAATTCATGGTTCATGCCGGGGATATGGTCGACAAAGGCTTTAACGAAAAAGAATGGAACATGTGGTTCGGTGCGGCCCAGGATGCGTTTTTGAACACGACGCTCGTGGGAACGATCGGCAACCATGAAGTCATGGGAACGAGAGAAAACAGCGACTTCCTGGCGCATTTCAACCAGCCGGGCACCGGACTGGACAGCTTGAAGGGCAGCAGCTTTTCCTATGACTATAAGGACGTTCACTTTGTGGTGCTGAACAGCGAATATCAGTATGAAGAGCAGAAAGAATGGCTGAAGAAGGATCTGGCCAAAACGAATAAGAAGTGGAAGGTCGCCATTTTCCACCGGGGTCCGTACGGAAGCATCTACGATACCGCCGAACTCCGGAGTTTGTGGGCTCCTGTACTTGAGGAGAACAAGGTGGATCTCGTGCTGAACGGGCACGATCACATTTATTTGAGAACGTACCCGATGAAAAATAACCATATCGTGGCGGACGGACAAGGAACGACCTATGTGGTTGCCGGTTCCAGCGGTCCGAAATTTTATCCGGTCACCAAACGGGACTGGCAGCGGGTGATCGACGAGGAGCAGACGCAAATGTACGCTTCCATCGACATTACCGGCGACGAGCTGAAATTTGTGACGAAAACGGTCGGCGGCCGGGTCGTGGACGAATTCAGCTTATATAAGAAGCTGGTTCCTCCGGCATCCGTTGAAATTGAACAGCAGAATCTCAAGCTGGCCGTAGGAGAAAGCGTGAAACTGACCGCCGCCGTCAAACCGGCTAACGCGACGGACCAGAGCGTGACATGGTCCGTGTACAGCTCGACCCCGGCAGGCGCCGTAACTGTAACGGCCGATGGAGTGGTCCAGGCGGCGGGTCTCGGTACCGCGGTGATCCGGGCGACGAGCGTCACGGCGCCCGATGTTTACGGAGAGACGACCGTGACGGTGGACCGGCTGCCGTCGGGTCAGCTTGCTTCCATCGAGCTGTCCGGCAAGGGTTCGCTTAAAGTCGGGGAAACCGATCAGACGGTTACCCGCGCGGTTTACACGGATAACAGCCGGTTCGACCTGCTGGACGGCGTGACATACAGCAGCAGCCGGCCGTCCGTGGCGCAGATCGACCCGCACGGAGCGGTGAAAGCCTTGACGGAAGGAACGACCGTCCTGTCCGCCGTCTACGGCGGATTCAACGCGCAGTACGAGCTGACGGTGAAGGCTTCCGGCAGCGGAGGCAGCGACGGCGGCAGCGGAGGAGACTCCGGCGGCGATAACGGCGGCGGAACTCCGCCAGTACCGCCGGTAGAGCCGCCCGTGAAGCCGCAGCCCGGCTCCGCCGGCAAGCTTGCCGCCACCGCCGCAGAGCTGACGGCGATGAAAGCCGCAGGCGCGGTCACGTTCGTGGCGTCCGCGCCGTTTGAAGAGCTGGCGCTGCCGGGGAATGCCGGCGCGCTCTTGGGCGACACCGCCGTCCGCGTCCAAGCGGGCAACGTGGCGGTGACGCTTCCCGCAGCCGTCCTGCGCGAGCTGGGCGAGCTGGTGCCGGCCGCCGAGCGGGAAGGCAGCACGCTGAAGCTGAGCGCGGCACGGATCGCCGGCGAAGACGCCCGCAGGCTGCTCGGCAGCGCATCGGCCGCATCCGGGGCGCGGCTTGCGGCGGGAAGCGACCTGCTGGAGTTCCGTCTGACCGTCACGACGAAGGACGGCAAAACGAGCGAGCTGACGAAGTTTGCGAAGCCGGTCACGATTGAGCTTCCGGTCGGCGCGAGCGTGGACGCAAGGCTTGCCGGCATTTATCAAATCGCCGGAAGCGGCGCCCTCGAATATGCCGGCGGTACTTGGCACCTGGGCAAGCTTTCGGCCGATGTGAATCATTTGGGCACGTATGCCGTGCTGGAATACGGCAAAGCCTATGCCGATGTGCCCGCAGATCACTGGGCCGCCGGAGTCATCAAGGAGCTGACGGCCCGGCACCTGATTGAGGGGATGACCGAGAACACGTTTGCTCCCGAGCGGAAAGTGACGCGGGCGGAGTTCACCGCCATGCTCGTCCGTCTGCTGAATTTGAAGGCGGAGGGAGCGCCTACTTTCTCCGACGTGTCCGGACAGGATTGGTACGCGGGCGCCGTTGCCGCAGCTTCCAAGGCCGGACTCGTAAACGGCGTCAGCGCCTCCGAATTTGCGCCGGAAGCGGTCATCAAGCGCCAGGAAATGGCGGCGATGATCGTACGGGCGTACGAGGCTGCGGCCGGGAAGAAGGCAGCCGGAGGCGAGCCCGTCCGTTTCGCCGACGTGGAGGCTTCTCCCGCATGGGTGCGGGAAGCCGTCGACGCCGCCTCGCGCCTGGGGCTCGTGAACGGGCGCACGGCCGACGGATTCGAGCCGGAAGGCACCGCCACTCGCGCCGAAAGTGCGCAGGTGACCGCTAACCTGCTGAATAAGCTGGGAGGCGTCATCCGCTAACGGGGGTGGCCACCGCCATGCGTCGCCACACATGCGTCGGTAGAGCATGCGGTGTGTAAATAGACGGGATAACACGAGTAACCCGAGTAACCCGAGTAACACGGGGAATCCCTCCTGCCTCGGGAAATTTTATAAGGTGCGGTACTGAGATAATGGGAGAAGCGCCGATCACGCTGCGGATTTAGTATATGCTTTCATGTTCCGCATTCCGGCGAGTGCCGGAGAGAGGACAGCTCCTCCCGAACACAGCCTTGTTTTAACCACCTGCCCGGCGTCTCAGGACGACGAGGCAGGTTTTATTTTGCCGTAAAACTTCTGGAACTTTCTACCGGGCTTTTCCGAAACATGATATGATTCAACCGAAACAGATTGCAGGAATGGACGGGATGAACATGCAAAATACACTGCTGCTTGTGGAAGACGACGCGGAAATCAGCGATATGGTAAGCGATTATTTGACGAAGGAAGGATTCGTAGTCGTGCGCGCCTATGACGGGGAAGAAGCGGTCCGCAAGTTTCGCGGTCAGCCGTTCGATCTGATTCTGCTGGATCTGATGCTGCCGAAACTGGGCGGCATGGACTTCCTGCAGAAGGTGCGGCAGACGAGCCTCGTCCCCGTCCTGATTACGTCCGCCAAGGACGGCGACGTCGATAAGGCGCTCGGTCTCGGTTTCGGCGCGGACGATTATATCGCCAAGCCGTTCTCCATGATCGAGCTGGCCGCCCGGATCAAAGCGGCGATCCGCAGGGCGACGCAGTATGCGGCGGCCGCGCCCGTGGAACGGACACCGGCCCCGCCCGAAGTGCTGCGCGTTCGCGAGCTGGTTATCGACCTCGAAAACTTTTCGGTAAGCAAAAACGGGTCGGAGCTGAAGCTGACGTCCAAGGAGTTTCATATATTGAAACTGTTTGCCGGTCATCCCAAACGGGTTTTTACGAAAGCACAAATTTACAGCTCGGTATGGGAAGACGAGTATTACGGGGATGAAAATGTCATCAACGTCCATATGCGCAGGCTGAGGGAAAAGATCGAAGACGATCCGTCGAATCCGGTTTATATCAAAACGCTGTGGGGAATCGGCTACAAGCTGGGGGAATTCGGCGAATGACCGGGTGGACGGGATTGCTGCTCGCCCTGCTTGCCGTTTCTCTCGTTCTTCACTTCGTTCAGTACAGAAGCAAAAAAAAGCGGGACGAAAGCCTCGTTTACATAACGACCCGGTTAGACGGGATTTTAAGGGGAGGCGTCCCCCAGGGAAAACTGCTTCATCTGACGGACGACAAGCAGTTGATCGCTCTGCTGAACGGGCTGAACGGGCTTGTGGAGGTCAATCAGCGGATGACGGCCACGTACAATAAAACCGAAGATTCGATGCGCAAAATGCTCGCGAACATTTCTCACGATCTCAAAACGCCCCTCACGGTTGTGCTCGGCTATATGGAAACGCTCATTCAAAATCCGTCCACACCGGCCGAAGAACGGGAACGGCTGCTGGACAAAGTCCATGCGAAGGCCCGGGAAGTTCTTGCTCTGATCAATCAATTTTTCGATCTCGCCCGCCTGGAGTCCGGTGACCGGGACATCCCCCTGAACCGTATCCATCTGAACGAAGTGTGCTCGCAGACGATACTCGCTTTCTATGAACCGCTGACTTCCAAGGGTGTGGAGGTTGTGATCGCGATGCCGGAGACCCCTGTTTACGTGTTGGGGAACGAAGAGGCGCTTGTGCGCATTTTGAACAACCTTATCTCCAACGCCTCCCAATACGGCAGCGACGGGAATATGCTGGGCCTTACTCTGCGCGAGGACGAGGAGCATGCCTATGTCGAGGTGTGGGACCGGGGCAAGGGGATCAGCGAGTTTCATCAGGACCGGGTTTTCGAGCGCATGTATACGCTGGAGGATTCCCGCAACCCTCTTTATCAGGGAAGCGGCCTCGGGCTTACGATCACGAAACGGCTGGTGGAGAAGCTCGGCGGCGTCATTACGCTGACCAGCAAGCCTTACATGAAAACGTCGTTCACCGTAAAACTCAAAAAAATAGCTTACGGTAGGACGTAAGATTTTTGTAAGAATCGAGTAATAAAAAAGAGAAAATCGGAAGCTAAACTAAGAATCAGAAAGAGGAGATACGAAAGGGGTCAATCCAATGGGCACATTGCTAAAAACGACGCGGCTGACGAAAGTGTTTGACGGCAAAGAAGTGATTTCGAACGTCGATATGACGATCCGGCAGGGGGAAATCTACGGGTTTCTCGGATTGAACGGAGCGGGCAAAACGACCGTGATGAAAATGATGGCGAATCTGATTAAACCGACCGGCGGCGAAATTGAAATTTTCGGTGAAAAACTGACGGAGAACTCTTACGAGATTCTGAAACGGATGGGCAGCATTATCGAGTATCCGGTGTTCTACGACAGGCTGACCGCGCTGGAAAATCTGGAGCTCCACTGCGAATATATGGGCTTCTATAATAAAGCCGCCATCGGGGAGGCTCTGGACCTGGTTCAGCTGAAAAATATCGACCGCAAGCCGGTCAAAGACTTCTCGCTCGGCATGAGGCAGCGGCTCGGTATCGCGCGGGCCATCACGACCCGTCCGGAACTGCTGCTGCTCGATGAGCCGATTAACGGACTGGATCCCGTCGGCATCAAGGAATTGAGAAATCTTTTCAAGATGCTGAGCAAGGAATACGGTATCACCCTGCTGATCTCCAGTCACATTCTGGGCGAGATCGAACAAATCGCCGATACGGTCGGCGTCATCAGCGAAGGCAAGCTGATTGAACAGGTGCCGATGGACGAGGTAAGAGGCAGACATACCGAATATATCGAAGTGGTTACGCCGGACCTCAACAAAGCGGTCTATGTGCTGGAAAGCAAGCTCGGTATGAGCAATTACAAAGTCGTCGGCGATACAATGATGCGCATTTACGAACGGGGAGTCTCGCAGGCGGAAATTTCCAAAGTTTTGCTTCTGAACGGAGTGGAAATCGAGGCCTTGAACAAGAAGGCGAGCTCGCTTGAAGACTATTTCCTGCAATCCATTCACGGAGGCGGCGTCCATGCTTAAATTGATGAAACTCGAGCTTAAAAAATATAAAATCGGCGGATACTTCCCGGGCATTCTGATCGCCAACGCCGTGATTCTGCTGCTTATCGGCGGTGTTCATGTGGCGGAACAGATAGACAACGTCATTGATGCTTATCAGGACTATGCGATGGCGTTCGGTGTCATCATCGGGTTCGTCAAGATCACCTTCGTTATTTTTGCCTCCGCCATTCTGGCCAGGCTTGTGATCGGGGAGTATAATGCCAAAACGGTCAACATTCTGTTCACCTACCCGGTCCGCCGGAAAAAGATCATGGCAGCCAAGCTGCTGCTGGTCAGTCTCTGGACCTTCGCCACGGTTTTCCTCTCCGGCTTGTTTGTAACCGGCGTTTTCCTGCTGGCGGACGCTTGGCTGAATATGGTGCCCGAAACGTTAACCGCCCCAATGATCGTGGATCACGTTCTGCGTATTCTGCTGAACGCCGTGTCGGCGGCAGGGATTTGCCTGATTCCGCTTCTGTTCGGGATGATGAAGAAATCGGTTCCCGCGACGATTGTTTCCGCCGTTATCCTGGTGACCATCACCGATTCGAACAACATGGGGTTCTCGCTGAATGCCGGATATATCCTTCCGCTTGTTTTTGCGGCTGCCGGTGTGCTGAGCGCGTTCTGGTCCATCCGTAAAATAGAAACGTCCGACGTCCTTTAGATGGGCCCGTTTGGAAATAAAGGCAAAGTATTGAACCCTTCCTCCAAGATAGTGTATGATGATCCGGTGAGGAAGGGAGAATAGGAAAATGTTTACTTTAAAGGAAGAAAGCCTGAGAACAAAACGGATTTTATATGCGCTCATGGCAATTGTATTGGCCGTTTCCGCATTTACGGCGCTATATTACGGAGACGCTTTTTTACTGGGTACCTACGAGAAAATGGACAATGACGACGTCAAATATATGTATGCGGCCAAGGTGCTTCTGGAGGAAGGGACGCTCGTTTACAAAAGCTATCCGAACCCGACCCTGTTCATTATGCCGGGCTTTCCCGTGATGCTGGCTTTTTTTATGTGGCTATTCGGGGATTACGAGAATACGGCGATCGCCGTCAGGCTCTTTCAATGTGTCCTGCAGGCGGCTTCCGTTTATCTGCTGTTCGTTATCACCCGGCACATGTTCAATTCCCGGGTTGCGCTCGTCGCTTGTATCATCGCCGCTCTTTATCCGCCGAACTACTACACCAGCGGTGTAATCTTGTCGGAAGGGATTTTCCAGATCATCTTCCTGCTGATGGTGTGCATGACCTTGTACGCGCTCAAGAAGCCGTCCGTCGGCAAATACATAGCAATCGGGGCTCTTCTGGCCCTTTGCGCTTATTTTAAGCCTCAATTTATTTTATTTCCGCTTCTCATCGGCGTCACTTGGCTGATCCGGCGGGTCCCGTTCAAGAAAATGGTTCTGTACACGGCGACAATCGTTCTGACCGCCTGCCTGCTGTTAAGCCCCTGGTGGGTCCGGAACTATGCCCATTTCGGCAAGTTTATCCCGTTTACGGACTCGTCAGGCAATCCGATGCTGATGGGGGTGCTTCCGGGCGAGCCTTCTCCGGGATTTTTTAAAGAATATCCGCAATATTCGCCTGACGTCTACGACGACTCTACGGAGAAAGTCGGCCACATTATTTTGTACAGCTTGAAAACGAAACCGTTCGAAACGATCAAATGGTATTTGTTCGACAAAACGATTCTGGCTTTCGAGCAGACGTTCTACTGGCTGGACTTCTGGGGCATGTCTTACCATTTCGTTCTTGCTCTCCATATTATTTTGTGCGTGCTGGGAGTCGCGGGTTTTATAGCGGCCTTGATCAGACGAAGATGGGATATTCTCGTTGCGGCGTTAACGGTCGTGTATGTGATCGGGGTACACATTCCGTTCGTCCAGTTCTCAAGATACATGTATCCGATCATGTTCATCTTTACGATTTTTGCCGCCTACCTGATCGCGGTGCTGATCCAATCGCTGTCGTCCCGGAAGTCTTCTTCCGTCAGCCGGATGTATCCGTAATAACGGCTTACCGCTTGACTCGTGCCGGAACGGACGTCCGTGGAATGGTTACGAAAGCGGAGAATGTTGTAACTTTAAAAGAACGCCTGAATTTGGTAGCATGGAATAGTCTTCCATTTCATCCAAATCAGGCGTGCGCGGCCGGACTTCTGGAAGGGAGTCCGGTCTTTTTTAGTTCTTTTACACGTTAACGGGATTGGAGAGTGACCGGTGCTATGAAAAAAGGGGCTAAAGCGGCCACGGCCGCACTGTTGGCTTTCAGTTTATCGGGTGTCTACGCTTCCGCGTCTTACGGTGAAGGGAGCGTGTTCAAAGACGTTCCCGGCGATTTCTGGGGCAGAGACGTAATCGAATGGGCGGTGAGCGATAAACTCGTCGACGGTTACCCGGACGGGACTTTTAAGCCTGCCCAGGCTGTGGTGCAAAACGAGTTTCTGGCCATGCTGATCCGCGCTTACCGGCCGGCGGATTTCAAACCGGATCCGGGCGGTTCCGACTGGGCCTCGCCTTACGTGGACTATGCGAGCCGGCTGGGGTGGCCGGTCGTTCAAACGTCCGTCATCGACCGGAACGCTTCCGCGCGGAAAGCGCTGACGAGAGGCAGGGCGGCCCAGCTTCTCGCAAGCGCATCGGGCAGACATTACAGCGTAGACGATTCCATCCGCTATCTGCTGGATGTGGGGCTGGCCGAAGGCAAAGAAGCGCGTACCCCGGAAGGCTTCGGCAAAGACGATACGCTGAGCCGGGCCGAGGCCGTTACGTTCGTGCAGCGGCTGAAGGTAAACGAGAGCCGTCTGCGGCCCAGCCCCGGCAGTTTGGAGGTTTATGATTTGAGCAAGCTGAATACGGTGGCTTACGCCAACAAGACGTACGGATATTCGTTCAAACTTCCGGCGGAGTGGGAAGGCAAAATCGACATCGAAGAAGACGGCACGTCCGTCCGGTTCATTCATCGCGCGAGTAAAGACGCCGGCGGTCTTCTCTTTACGATAAACGTGGGCCTCAAAGAGGATTACGAGCAGACCAACGAATTGATCCGCACCGTCTATCTGGGCGCGAAAGGGGATCGGCACGTCTATATCTGCTACCCGTCCGATGTGCAGTACAGTCTGGAAGATACCAAGACGAGCGCGGAGTATCACGATCTGTCCGACGGGATCAAGAGCTTGAAACCGACCTTTCAATGGAAGTAGGGCAGGGGCAAGGCTCTGATGAGTCCTACAAGGCTGACTTTATACGGACAGCTTTCAGCTCAATAAACAAACAAAAGGACATTTCCCCGTCTTTAGACGGGGGAATGTCCTTTGCCGTTGTTTTAACATGGATAAAGAAGTTCAAATGATATAAATCCGGTCGGTTCCGAGCCGCCACTTTTTCAGCGTACGCCCGGAATCACTGTTCGATATGGCTCACATTGATTTTGTACGCTTGCACGGAGCGGTCGCCCTGAAGAATCTTCGTCTCGCCGGTATAGGTGCCCGTAACGACCGCATTGCCGGGCTTCCAGGAGAACTTGCCGGTCAGCAGGACGTACAGGCCGTCCATCTCCGCCACGGCCGTTCCGCTGCCGGTCCGGGTAATCGCCAGAGGCAGGCGGACAACCGTTTCCGCCTGCTGCTGCGGGAGCTCGGACGGCTGGATGTCCTTCGCTTCGAGGGAAGGGTCCGGCAACTGCTGCGGGACTTCCGCCAGCGCGTACTGCTTTCCCTGAAGCTTGTAGACCGCTTCGGCGCCGCCACCCGCCCCGGCGGGATTGCGGACGAGCAGCACGCCCGCGCTCTGCAGCTTGTAGCCGTCGGCTTCCACGTCGAGCAGCACGTTCAGGCCGGAGGCGTCCACTTCGTAAGCGGTATAGCGGGCATTGCGTGTGCGGGACTGGCTCTCCAGCATCACGACCGGGAGCTTGCCCGCGCCGAGCCCGTCGGCGAAGGAGACGGCCTTGACGGCCAGCCCGCCGCCGATCTCGCCTTCCGTCGAGACGACCGAGCCGTCGGCTTGCAGGCGCGCCGTCACCAGCGTCCCGCGGTCGGTTACGCCGGCGGCGATCGCTTCGGAGCCCCAGAGTCCCTTGGCTCCGGCGGTCTGCACGAACCGGACGTTGTCCTTCGCCTTCGCCAGAAGGACGCCGGGCTCGGCCGCCATCCACCGGATCTCGGTCTGGCGGATTTCTTTGCCCGTATCCTTGTAGTCCCCGAGCACTTTGTACAGCGCGATCGCGTCCGCAAACTTGCCTGCGGAAGCAAGCTGCTCCGCTTTGGCCGTCTGCTTGCGCAAGGACGATTGAATAAAGGCATTCACTTTAGAGGAAGAGCCGGAGAGCTCTTTCAGATTTTGGAACGTTTTCGCATGAGTCAGAAAGCCGGGTACGTCGTTGGCATCCAGCAGCCGGGTCAGCGTGCTCTGCACATAGGTTTCCGCTTTAGGGAGCACCCAGACTGCCTCCACTTTGCGTTCCGAGTAGAACTGGCGGATCCGGACGATTTCTCCGAGCGCCTCTTCGAAAGATTTCTGATTGAAAATCGTCTGGAGCCGAGCCGTATCGTATTTTTGGAAAAGGGCGTTCAAATCTTTTCGTTTGGTTTTCTCGTCTTTATAGACGGAAGCCGGAAGCTGAAGCAGCAGAGACATGGCGGATTCGCCTTCCTGCGCCGAGGCGCCGTTTCCCTGCTGGAGCAAGGCCGTAAGCGACTTCTTCGCTCCCGCCAAGGCGGCGGCAAACTGCTCGTCCAGCTTGTAGGCGTCCGTCAGCTCGCCGAAGCGTTTTTTGGCGGATTCGTCTGCGGTGGCGACTTCCGTTTTCTTGGCCTGATAGGCCGCATAAGCCTGCAGCAGCCGGGCCTGTTCCTGCGAGCCCCCGTTGGTCACGGCGATTTCGGAAGCCAGCGAGGCGAACAGGCGCTTCAATTCGGTAACGGGACGCAGGGCGGACAGGGCGGCGCCGATTTCGTCATTTTTATAATCGAAGGTTGAAATATCCCGGGCCAGCATGTAGAGGTTCTCCGCTTCGACATCGCGGCCTGCGGCTTGTTCGGCGGCGGCCCGGGCGTACAGGTCGGTCTTGTGCCAGACGCTGTAACCTTTGTATCCCGCCAGGCCCAGCATGAGGACCAGCAAGAGAATGGCTCCGTTTCTGTAACGGATGGACCGGTGGTACGTAGAACCTAGCATAACGTGCAGTCCTTTCATAGGAAGCCCTCGAATTCGGGATCGTCCCCGTATTTACGGGCGGCCGTTTCAAGTACTTTCTGCCGCAGCTCGGGAGCCCGGTCCGGGCTCTCCTTCATCAGCCGGCACAGCCGCAGGAACCGTTCGCGGGGCAGCTCGTCCACGAAATCGTAAAGGAGGGAAGCATACTCGAATGCGTACTCCTTCACGCGCAGCGCGGCTGCGGCAACAAGGGCGAGCGTCGCCCGCCCTTCCAGCATCCCGCCGATCTGGACGCGGTATTTCTGCACATAATCGAGGGTGTCGCGCTGCACCAGGCCCGGATTGACTTTGGCCGCTTCGTACAGGTAAGCGATGAAGCCGGGCTCGAACTCATCGGGGATGAGCGTGCCCAGTTCCAGCTCCATATCGCTGCGCAGAATAAACCGGTTCAGGCAGTACACCTTGAGGTTGCGGATATGGCTGCCGGTAATGAGGGTGCCGATTTCCCTCAGCTTCTCGTAGGCGGACTTGAAATCCCCGTCCTCCATATCGGAAGCGGCGTCGTCGACGTCCAGCAGGATGCCTTTGCGGATCGCCCGGTTTTCGCCGAGCAGAAGCTTGCGCAGCGTGGCGTTCATCAGCGCCTCGGCGTATCTTCTGCGCAGGAGCGCGTAGACGGCGATGAGCAGAACTCCCGCTCCGGCCGCCAGAGCCATCTCCTGGAAAGTGCGGGCGAGATAGAAGGCGGCGCAGGCGATCGCGGCCAGAATGAGAGCATCCCTCTGGATATTGCGTCTGAGCACGGAAGAGACGATGTCCCCGATGGACAGGAATTTCCGCTCGGCTCCGCATGAAAGGCAGTTATCGTGCCAGAGCACGGAATAAGCGCCGCAACGCGTACACTGTTTTAATCGTTCATAAGTATGTACGGTTTGACGGGCTTTGCGGAGCTCTATCGGAATTTTGCCGCTCATGAGGGATCACCTTCGTTCAGCTCGTTCATAAATTCCCGGTCGATGCTCTCGGAAGTCAGGGCCGCGCGTTTCGCGGAGGCCCACGTCAGCCAGCGGATCAGGACGAAGAGGACCAGAAGGGCAAGAACAATTATCGTCAGCATAGCTTTCTCCTATCGGACAATTTCATAAATTTGCCGGATTTTTAGGTTCCGGACCCCCGTAAAAGTGGAATTAGCTTCTTGAAAAAGTTAAGATGTGAATGAGATGTTCAAACATTCTACCACCTTTTACATTTTACTACAAAAGAAGCGCGGACGGCTCTCAACGCCTGCCGCCGTGCGTAAACTTACAAGCTTTGGAGGAAACGATCCCGTGATGAAATTACAACGATACGCTTATATGGCTCTGGCATTGCTGCTGCTTGTCATGGCGGTGCCGGGCGGAGTCTTCGCGGCGGATGCCGCTACCGATACGAAGATCGATGCCGTTCTCGCTGCGGACGTCAGCACTTCTATGAACGAAAGCGACGTCAATAAAGTTAGCTACGAAGCGATGAAAATGTTTGTGGACATGGCTTCCGTACAGGGAGACAAGATCGGCGTGGTCGCTTATACGGACCAGATTTTGAGAGAGAAGGCGCTGCTTAAGATCAATAATGCCGGCGACAAGAAAGATTTGAAGACCTTTATCGACCAGCTGACGCGCGGGCCGTATACGGACGTGGCGGTGGGACTGAGCGAAGCGGTGAAGGTGCTGGAATCCGGCGCGGAACAGGGCCATGTGCCCCTGATTGTGCTGCTGACGGACGGCAACAACTCTCTGAATCCCGGCAAATCGCAGGCGGATTCGGACAAAGTGCTCGGCGAAGCCGTGCAGAAAGCCAAAGACAAGGGCATCCCGGTTTACACCATCGGGCTGAACGCGGACGGTAAGCTGAACAAGGACAAGCTGGAGTCGGTTTCCAAGGAAACGGGCGGCAAACTGTTCGTCACCAGCTCGGCGGAAGATCTGCCGAAAATTTTGAGCGAAATTTATGCGAGTCATCTGAAGCTGAAAGTCGTTCCGCTGAACGGCTTTACGGCAAACGGCCAGTTTCAGGACGTGAAAGTAACTATCCCGAACGGAAGCGTCCTGGAAGCGAACATCTCCATTATGTCGGGCAAACCGGTGGAAGCCAAGCTGCTCGATCCCAAAGGCAAGGAGCAAAACATTCCGTCCGACAAAATCGTCTATACTTCGTCAAACGCCTATTCGCTGATCAAAATATTGAATCCCGCGCAGGGCGACTGGACGCTTAAGATAAAAGGGGTTCCGCAGGAAAAAATCGATATCAACCTTGTGTACAACTACGATGTGCAGGTCGTGCTGGACGCGCAGCTCCCCAAAACGGCTAAAGCCGGCGACAGCATCGCCGTCAAGGCTCACTTGGAATCGGGAGGCCAGAAGGCGGCCGACGCCGAGCTGTACAAGAATGCCAAGGCTTCGCTGGTCGTCACCGATCTGGACACGAAGCAGACGTCCGAAGCGCCTTTGACGCTTACCGACAAAGGCATCGAAGGCAGCTGGAAGGTTGCGGATTCCCACGCTTACGAAGTGAAGGTGAAGGTGGAAAGCGCCAACTTCACGCGTGAATCCGCACCCGCCTCCGTTTCCGCCAAAAGCGGCGGCGCCTCCTCTTCGGGAGAGGCGTCCGGCGATAAAGGCGTCAATTGGGTGAAAACCGGCTCGTGGATCGCCGGAGTGGTTGTCCTGCTGGCGGCCGCCTTGTTCGGACTCGCTTTTTGGAAGAAAGCGAACAAGGGCTTTTTCGGGCAGCTGGTCGTGGAGATCAAGGACGAAGAGACCGGGGAGCGGACGAACCCGCAGTACAAGAAGCTCAGCGGCTTCAAGGGCAAGGTTCAGCTCCACCAACTGCTTTCTCTTGCGCCGGAATTTGCGGAAACGAAAGGCATCGTCTTCAAGCCGGGCCCGAACGACACGCTTCTTCTGTTTAACGAGTCCGCTTGCACCATCGAGAAAGGCGGCCGGGTGTTCGATGCCGCGAAAGGCAAAGAGGTCAAGAAAAACGACCGCATCCGCGTGACGGTTCCGAATATCCAGAAGTCCGTTTCGCTGGAATATCTGAAATAAGAAGCTAAATAAGCCAATGCTTGAAATCCAATAAAAATATGCACCACATGGGGGGCCTTTAGATATGAAAGCAACAGTCAGGGAACATATCCAGCAGCTCGACGTCTCTCTCGGCGGCGGGATTATCAGCGATAAAATCCGCGTCGACACGATCGACAACCCGATGCTCGTCATCGGCCTCGGCGGTACGGGCATCGATGCGCTGCTGCGCCTGAAATACCAGATCAACCGGCGATTCAAGCTGCCGGAAGATCCTTTTACGAAGAAAAAGAAAGAAAAGCCGAACAACGTCGAATTTCTTGCGATTGAAACGAACGAGCACGACCGCAACAAGAAATACAAGGGCATCGGGCTCGATCCGCTGACGGAATTCGTGCTCCTGTCCAATGCCGAGATCGGCAGCGTGCTGCAGAACCGCAGCATCCTGGAGCCGTACATCAAGGAATGGCTGTCGCCGGAGCTGACGATCACCGACGGCATCAACGGCGCTTCGGGCGTCCGCCAAGCGGGCCGTCTGCTACTGTTCACGAAGATCGTGCAGGTGGTGCAGACGCTGGAGCGCAAGATCAAAACCTTGTCCATCGGCACGAACAAAAAGCTGATGGTGTTCATTCTGACCGGCCTGTCCGGCGGTACGGGAAGCGGCTGCTTCCTCGACATTTCGTACATTGTCCGGGGCATTCTGGAGCGCGATTACGGCTCCGCGGGCGTGGACAAGGTCAGCCTGCTCGGCTATTTGTTCACGCCGGACGTGAACCTGGCGAACAAGAGCCTGACCGAGCATTCGCGCGAGTATATCAAGAAGAACGGCTACGCGGCGCTCAAAGAACTCGACTACTGGATGAACGTCGACGAGCGTACGGAACGCTTCAAGCAGCAGTACGCGAATATCCTGACGGTCAATTCGCCGATGCCGCCTTTCAACCTGGCGCACCTCATTTCGGCGACCAATCTGGAAGGCAAGCTGCTGGAAAACGCGTACGACTACTGCATGAACGTAACGGCGGAGAATATCACCAACTTCATGGCAAGCGAGGACAAGCAGTCCGGCGAAGAATTTGCCATTCACGACTATATCAGCAACATCCGCACGAACATCAACCAGATGCCGAAGGCGTACGCCGCCAACTACCAGTACAACATTCTGGGGGCTTCTTCGGCGGTGCTGCCGATCGAGGAAATGACCACCTATCTGGCGTACAAAGTCTTCAAGCGGATGGAAAAAATGTTCGACGCCGGCCCTTCGCAGGAAGAGGTCGAGAAGCTCGCGCACAAGCTGGGCCTTGATCCCGATTCGCTGCACCGCGAGTTCGACAAACGGGTGCCGGAGCCGATCCCGGGCTACCAGAACAGCGAGCGGCTCAGCTATTCGAACGTGATCAAGCAGCAGGTCGTGAACATCGACACCGAGCTGGAGCAGAGCTTCTTGTCCCGGGCGCGCGAAGAATACATCAAATCCCGCAAGCAGCTGCCGGGGCAGGTGAAGGAAGGCTTCTCCGAGCAGGTGACGAAAATATTCCGCAATCCGGAGCAGGGGCCGTTTTACGTGTCCCGGATTATTTTGCAGGACAAAGGTTTCTGTCTGCTGAAGCTCATTTCTTCCTATATCGAATCGCTTAAGGAAAGCTTGTACCGCATTCCGCGGGACATCCAGGCGGCCGAGGAAAATTCCGAGCAGAAAATGACCGAAGCGCGCAGCGCGTTCATTTCCAAGGACCGGAAGAAAGACGCTTACATCGAAGCGAAAATTCAGGAGTATCTTCTGCACGCCGACCGTGAACGGATGGAGCAGATGATCGAGTTTTACGAAGATCTGTACAATCTGATCAACCAGGAAAACTCCCGTATTTATCTTGTATTTACGGAGCTTCTTTCCGAACTCAACAAAATTTTCGAGAAAAACGGCGATATCCTCACAAGAGGCGACGAGGAAATCGACCACAAAGGCAACCGCACGTACTACTGGAACGTGGTCAGCGTTCCCGACATCGCGAAGCTGATCGGCCAGGTGACGGAGGACCGCAATGCGGACGAACTGATCCGCGATTTCACGAACGAGCTGCTGGAGAAGTCCAACCAGTGGATCAAGGAACAGGAGGTCGATGTCATCGGCTCCGTTTCCGAGTTCCTGACGGATCACTTCGGCGAGCTGATCACGAAATCGATGGAAGAGTATCTCGTCATCAAGTACGGCCACGAAGATTCCATCGAGAAGCTGGTGGAAGGCCGCATCGCAAGCCGCTTGTACGAGGAAGCGAAGCCAGTGTTCCATCTGACGAACAGCTCGGGTCATTTCAACTTCCCGTCCTGGGGATTCGTCTCGGTTCCGGTCCAGGCCCCGAACATTTTCAAGGGCATCCGCAACTTCCAGGACAACGCGATTGCGAACTCGCGCTTTACGATTAAAGAAAGCGAAGTGAAGAACCGGATTTTCTGGCTCAATACCCAGAACGGAATTCCGCTCTTCCTGTATACGCCGCTTAAAGTATATGAAGAAAGCTACGAGAGAACCATTCTCGAGCCGGAAGGTATCGGACGTCACCTCGTGCAGACGGACCGCATGAACTGGACGTATCTGCCGTCTCCGATTCCCGAGAAATCCTGGGGCGAGACGTATGAGAACGGACGCGTCAAGACCTACAACGCGAGTGTCCGCAGCTTGTTCGACCGCGCCGCGGATTACCGCTCCGTCCGCCTGAAGGGTGAAGACAGCGGAACGATCAACCGTTACGAATGCGTGCTGACGAAGCCGTTCGATGTCGAAGCGTTCCTCTCGGCTTACAATCTCCAGCTGAATTCTCAGCGTCCGAACTTCGGCGAGCTGCAGCGCTGCGTCAACGATCTGAAGGCCCTTCTTCAGACGGGGTTGGAGGCGGACCGCAGCAAAGATATCTTCGGCAGTGTCAACGAAGAGCTGGCGAAGGAAAATCTCATCCGCTCTCCCGAACTGCTCAAGCAGGTAAGGGAAGAGGTGCGCAAGTACGACAGCATCGTCCGCAAAATCGGTGAGCTGGAGCAGGCCCTCAGCGCCCACCAGGACGAGGAAAAATTCGTCGCGCATTATATCGAAGCGATGTACACGTCGGCGATCGCCAAGAAGGGCGCTCTGTATGTCTACGACCACGATGCGGACGAAGATCCTTGGGAACCGTTCGTGAATCTCATGCAGACGAACAAATTCGTCGAATACGAGATTTACAGCAAAATGCGCGCCCTCGACGCCAAGCGGCTCAGCCTGCTGCAGCGCAAATCATCCAGACGCAGCCAGGAGATGATCGCTTCCGAAGATATCTCGGGACTGGTGGAGACGCTGCGCGGCATGGCGGCCTCTTATCAGGAGGCCAAATCGGCGCTCGATTACGACCGTTCTGAATATGCGGCCGGGGAAGACATGTACCAGTTCTACAAGCTGGTGGCGGGCAAAGTAAACGACATGGTGAAAAGCTTGAAGTAGCGCAGTGAAGGTTAGTATCAAGCAGAGACAAATCAGCGGAAATTTAGCCGGAAACATCACGTGAAGGCAGCAGGGAAATTAGCGGGAAATACACTGCCATGATTGCGGAAGTACCGCGATTTTCCCTAAGAAGTGCCGTGAAGACCGTGAAGTGCGGCGAAGTGCCATAAAGAAAAATCTGTAAGAATTACCGTAAGGAATACTGTGAGAAATACTGTGAGAAATACGCGGAAGTTTCGCGGTTATTCCGCGGATAAAAGGATGCAGGCGGGACGGCGTGTTCACACGAACCGTCCTTCTCTGCCATAACGCCTAAGGATAGGAGTGAGGAAACCATGCGGGAGAAATTGGTGGCGTTCGCAAACGAATATGCCGCGGAAACGGACAGCACGGGTTTGGACGGAGATGAGCAGCGCAGCATTCACCATCCGCTCGTTTTTCTGTTCCTGGGCGATAAATCGGCGGAAGCCCTGCAGACGATGGCGGAAATCAACAACCGCAGGTGGAACAACAGCACGGGGGTGGTTTATCTCCATGTCGGAACGGAACGGTCCGGCGAAGAGTCCGGCAAGCAGCATACGGAGCAGGAGAGCGGGACGCCGCGGGATTGGCGGCAGGCCGATCCGCAGAGTGCGGAGGAGCGTTCCGGACATGCCGCCGCCTCTGACTATAGAGGCCAGCCCGGCAGCGAGAGAAGCCGACCGGACGGAAGTGATCCCGGCGGCCTGCATGCCGGTAATATCTACACCTGGACGCTGCCTGTCCCGGGAAATAATCCGCGCTCGGCAAGGCCGGACCTCCACGACAGCTTCCGTTCCAACCGGGAAAAGCTGCTGGAGCTGAACGTTCTGCTGCGCAGAATGAACAGCCGGATTTCCGAATTCGGCAGGCTGTACTCGAATCTCCAAAGGCTGAACATTGCGGTCGTCACCAGGCTCGACGACCCCTGCAACGTGCTGCTGCCGGAGCTGACCGCGCTCATGGAGACGATCTTCGGCGAGCATTTCCGCTCCGTGATCGTGGACCTGTACGGGCTGCTTGAAGAGAAGCAGGTCGGGGAGGAATTCGCTCTCCGCGCTTCCATGAGTTTCAGCTTCCTCAGGGAGCTGGACGTGCTGCAGAGCAGGGACTATACCTTCTCGAGCCCGCTTCAAGTGACGGGCGAAGGCATTACCCTTCCCGCTCAGCACGGCCCTTCCCCGCTTTTCGACACGGTCTATCTCTTGAGCGACAAGGATGAGCGGGGCATTTTTACCGAGAACGGAATGAAAGGCGGCTACGAAACGATCAGCTCGCTGAATTTGCTGAAATACCGGCATATCAAAGCCGAGAACGAAGGCGATTCGTCCAAGGCGGGCACATACAATCACCAGCATTTCAAACAAAACATAGCGCCGCCCGGAGAAGAAGGCGTCGGCTACGTATCGGCCGGCTATTCCAGAGTGAGTCGTCCGAATCAGGCGATCGCCCTGACCGTCCTGTATCATCTGTACCGCCATGTGCGGGAGAAGATGGAAGAGAACGTCCAGGGCGGCGCCCGGCTCCTGCCCGATCTGATCTCCATGGAGCCCCAGTTGTGGGACCGTGAGGTCGAATCGGTCGTGCCGGGACGCGAGCAGGCCGTGGAGGAGATGTACGGGCTTATGCACGACCCGGTTTCTTACGGGGAGCTGAAGTCGATGTCCTTGAAGGAGGCGGAGCTTGCGTTGTTTCAGGACAGCGCCCGCCGGTTTTTCGACATGAACGTCCGGCAGAGAGCGGAGGCGGCCTTCGCGGAACGCGGCTTCGCCAAGAGGCTGGAGCGCATCGTGAAGGAGCGCATTGTAGAGGACCCGGCTTACGGGTACTACGCTCTGAACGGCTGGCTGGCGGAGGAAGGCGGCGCCGGAAGCCGGAGTCTGCCGGGCGAACTGAGGCAGCAGCTGAAGGACGCGGCAAACCGGGCCGAGCAGCTCCGGGGCGAGCTGGACAATTTTTACGGCGAACGCGTGGACCGGCAGCCGATAGGCAAAGGCTCGCTGTTCGGCTGGAAATCCGACAAGGCCTCGGTCAAGAATCTGATCCGCTACCTGCTGGATGAAGCCTACGGCCTAAGACGCGACCTGCTCGTTCTGGAACTGAAGCAGAAGCTGATGACGGCCTACCTCGACAAGCTCGAGGAGCTGAGGGAGCGGGCGGCCGCGGCCGTCCGGCAGATGGACAACCTGGAGAAGCTTCTGCGCGATACGAGCCGCAGCGGAATTACGGCGGCGAGCGACTATCTGGGCCGCAACATCAACGAGTATTACGAACACGTGGTGAAGCAGATTTTGACGGAGATGGAAGGGCGCAGAGAGAGCCGGTTTTATTTCGACGAACGGTTCCTGGGGAACGTTTCCGTGGAAATCGACCGGGATGCCGGGCAGTGGCTTCGGAAACTGATGGCTGCGGCCCGCCGGGACGTGCTCGTTCATCCCCTTTTCCATCAGACGTTCGAGGCGGAGCTGCTGGAGCGGGCCAATGTCGCCGCGAGCTACGACAACCGGGACGTGCTTTCGAAGGAAGACCTTTTCCGAGATCTTTATACGACGCTTGAAAACGAAGCCGCGATCCGGATCGATGTGTATCATTCCACCCACCGCAACCGTCATGAAGAAAAGTACTTTTTCGGCGATTCGCGGAGTGAATTTATCCAATATGCGTTTGCGGTTGACGGCGGAAGCCGGACGTACAAGCTCGGCTGCGTGCACGAGAAGAAACCGGGCGGGATCGAAAAGCTCCGGCTCATGGGCGGCTTCAGGCTGGAGGATTTGATGGTGTACCGGAACAGCAGGCGCTATTACGAGACGTACACGGAGAACGGCTATCGCTTTCACAGCATGGAACTGCCCGAAACAGGAACGGACAGCACGAAGCTTTCATAAGGACGGCTAGTTGACAGCACTCTGCTCGTAGGGCAATAAAGAAAAGAGGGGGAGACCTGTGAAACAGAGAAAATGGAATCCGCTGCTGACCTTATTCAGCGTAATCGGGGGATTCGTCGGGTTTATCGTCGGCGAGTTTATTTTGAGCCGCTGGGAAGGAAGCTGGCATGAAACGGTGCTGATGGGGGTCTATTTCGGGCAGCTGGCCTTGTTTGTCGGCCTGTTCTGCCTTGTGGCGGAAATGATTTCGCCGCAGCTGAACGGAAAAAACTGGCGTCTGCGTTACGCGGGCGACGGCTGGAAGTTTCTCGTTCCGGCCACGCTCGTGATGTTGTTTGCAGCAGGGGCGCTATTTCAAGTCCTGTACGGCTTCCAGGTGCTCGGCACGAAGAAGGCGCCGCAAAACTATGTGCTGGTCATCGACAAATCGGACAGCATGTCACAGAACGATCCGCAGAAACAGAGCCTCCAGGCGGCCAAGTCTCTGATCGGCCGGATGGACGGCAAAAACAGTGCGGCGGTGTTTACGTTTAATGAGGAAACGCAGCTTATCGCCCCGCTGACGAAGCTTGCCGGCTCCGGCCGGGAAGAGATCCGCGGCAAGCTGGACAAGATCGGCGAGCCGACGGGCCAGACGGATATCGGCCGGGCTTTGACGACGGTCATGGATCAGCTGAAGAAGGACGGGGCGGCGGACAGCTCTTCTTCCGTTATCCTGATCTCGGACGGATACAGCGATGTGAATACGACCGAGGTGCTGTCTCCGTTCGTTAAGGCGGGGATCAGCGTCCATACGGTCGGCATCGACGATTCACAAGTGGAAGGCATCCAACTGCTTCAGCGCATCGCCGAGCAGACGGGCGGCTCCTTCCACGACGTGAAGAGCGCGGACCGCATCACGGATGCGTTCGAGCAGATCTACACGGCCCAGCAGCCTTGGCATCTTGCGGGCGAACGCCTCGGAGCCGCCGCTTCGGACGGGTTCCACGCATTCCTGCGGGTGGCGTTTATTCTGCTGATCGGTACGCTGATCGGTCTTTCGCTGGGCATTATTTTCGACAACCGCCATCTTGCGCTCAGCTTTGCCATCGGCGGCACGCTTGCGGGCCTTCTGGCCGGACTTGTGCTGGAAACCGGAATGCCTGGAACGAACATTCCGTTCTTCTACCGGGCGGTGGCGGACATCGTGCTTGCCTTCGTCTTATCGCTGGGGGCTCTGATCATTCCGGTCGGCACGAGCGATTCCCATTCGGGTCTGCGTAAAAATTATCAGCGGGCTCGGCTCGAAGAGGGGCGTTACGGCAGAAAAGACAGCTCGCCGGTCGGCAAGAAGTTCCGCTGAACGACCGGCGGTACATGGACGCCGCAGAGATCAGCCCCTCCGGAACTTAGCGGCACAGAGGGGCCGCAGCGTCGGCGCACGGCATTTAACAAGTAGGCTAGTGATCAAGTGAGGCGATTCGCATGCTATGGGAAGAAATCAACGAAGAGAACCGGATCACGAGGCTGGCTTCGCAGCCGGCGCGTGAAGGGGAGTGTCTGCTGACATGGCAGTGGCCGAAGGAAGTCGGCGCGGTATATGTGTACAGCTTCGAGAGCGGAAGCGAGCAGCCGCCCGAGCAGCTTGCCCCGCATCAGCTCAAGCTGTTTACGCGGGAAGAGTACAAGGCGGCCGGCGGTTACCGCGAGCGCATGGAGTACATCGGAATGCGGGGTTACCGCATTTTCCCGTGCGTCATGAAGGACGGCCGCGTGACTCCGTACCGCCAGACCGGCACGGACAACACCATCCGCGTCAGCGCGGGCAAAGCCCGGATCCGGTATTCGATTAAATACGGAGGCCGGTTGTTCGGCAAATACAAGTCCGCGAAAATTCAATTGTTTTGCGAGATTCCGGTGCCGCAGGAAGCGCTCTGTTACGTGAAGAAAGAAGGCGGCCATCCGGCGGGACGGCAGGACGGCACCGCCTATCCTTTCCGCCGGGATTTCGAGGCGGGCACGCAGACCCTGCCGGAGATCGAAATCGGCAAACACGATTTTCTGCGGCTTTTTTTCACCGATTCCCGTTACGGGGATGTTTATGAACTAATCCAGGAATGAGGAGAGGCGCACATGCTAGGGTATCTGAAAAGTCTTTTCGAAAAAAAGCCGCCCGAGAAAGAGCGGCCGCCTTATTACAGCATCGTCTGCCCGTATTGTTTTAATAAATTCGAGCCGGATGATGTCGTGTTCCGGGCCAGTCATATCAAGGACAACGACGATGATTTTATGCTCCAGGAGGATGAGCGTCTGAACAGCTGGAGGCGCAAGTTCAATTTGTCCGAGGTGGACATGGAGGCCGTTATTCTGCCTTCGACGATTCCCGACTCGTACAAGACGTATATACAGAATGTGCTCGTCGCCGTAACGGACCGTTACGGGGAAACGACCAGACGGCGCCTGTGCCCGTACTGCCATAACGAGCTGCCGATTTCGGCCGGTAAAGTGCCGAGCAATATTATTTCGATCGTGGGCGCTTCGCAGGTCGGCAAGTCCGTCTATATGACCTCGCTGATCCATACGCTCCAGCATACGACGGCTTCGAATTTTAACGCCGCCTGTATGCCGCTGAGCGCGGAAATTTCCCGCAAATTTCGGCAGCACTACCACGAGCCGATCTTCGAACGGGGCAGTATGCTGCAATCGACGAACCCGAACGAACAGCAGGAGCCGTTTATTTTCCAGTTTGTTTTTAAAGATGAGCGCGAGGCTCCGCTGACGATCGTCTTTTTCGACGTGGCGGGCGAGGGCATGGTTCAGAGAGAATACCTCGATATTTATGCGTCTCATATCAAAAATTCCTCCGGCATTCTGTTTCTCGTCGACCCTCTGCAAATCCGGAGCATACGCGATAAAATCCAGATTAATGTCGGCGGGGAGCAGGGCGAATTCGCCAACCGGTACGACGAGCCGCGCGAGGTGGTTATTTCGCTGTTCGAGAATTTTATCGCCCACCAGAGCAATTCCAAGACGGACATCCCGACGGCGATCGTCCTGACGAAGAGCGACATGCTCCAGTATTTGAAGGAAGAAGACAGCGAGTACATCCAGCCGAACAGCAACGTATTCCGCAATGTCGTCCACCAGGGCTATCTCGATGCATCGGAGTTCGAGAACATTAACGGCGAAATCGGCCGTTTTATTGAAAAAGTAGACCGTCCGTTCAAAGACGCGGTGGACGTGTATTTTTCGAATACGGCTTACTTCGCGGTTTCCGCGCTCGGTACCAATCCCGTGAACAAGCAGATTTCGGGCGTCATTAATCCGACCCGGGTCGACGAGCCGTTCATCTGGCTGCTGCATAAGCTGGGCTATATCGCGAGGAGAGATGCGACGTGATGCAGAAAAACATTCAACAGCAGCTGTTTACCCGGGACCGCGAGGGGGTCTTCCGCACAAGCGAAGGGTTCGATACGGTCGCCAAGTCGCCCGGGCTGGACCCTTCTTTTATCAAAACGGCGCTGCATCCCTACTGCGTCTATAAGGCGCCTCAGGAGCTTCTGGAGCGCGGGGAAGAAAACTCCGGGCTGTATCCGGAGTCGGTCGTCGCTTACCACGCGGAGAACGGGGATTTCGTAATCGGGCGCAGCGTCTACGTGGCGACGGACTTTACGGGGCAGCGCAGCGCTTCCTTCACGCACCAGTACGTGATTCCGAAGGAGCGCAAAGAAGCGTTCATCCGCGATCCCCGCCGCATCTTCGGCATCCGCGGCTTCCAGAGCCGCTACGACATCCGGAGCGGCAAGGAAATCCCCGAGCTGGAGGATATCCCGTTCGAGCCGGAAATCCGGGCGGGCGAAGGGGACAAGCTGCTGGAGACGCTTGGGATCGACCGGGAGCTGTTCCGTCAGCTCGTCTTCGCGGTGCTTGCCTCGGTGGCGAACAAGAAGAAAGTGTTCATTTCCCTGAACACGGACATCTCCGAGAGCGCCATCTACGCCAAGCGCCTGCTGGAACTCGTGTACCGCTGCCTTCCTTACGCGGTGCGCCGGCAGCTCGGCTTCATGACCTTCAACAGCGAACCGGAAGCGAAGCAGCATCTGCACGTCGTGTTCACGGAAAAGGGGAGCATCCGGCTGCCCGACCGCAAAATCGAAAAAGATTTCATTTTCGATTTCGCCGGCGGCCGCTTCCTGAACACGGAGCTGCCTGCCCAGGACCACGCGTACTTGGATTACGTGTGGTCTAACCGGAACAATCCGGCTGAGCTGCAGAAGTACTTCGACTTCTGCGACGAAGCGGTCTCCGGGCTGGATACCCAGACCGTGCTGAGCGCCGCAGCCTATTCCCGGCTGTGCGTCCTGTATGAGGTCGAACGCGGCCGCACGGAGCTGTACGAACAGGACCGGGCCGCTGTTATGAACGGGATTCTGTCGTTCTTCACGACCGAATCTTACCCGCGTAAACCGCGCCTGAAGGAGCTGTTCGTCGGTCTTCTCACCCGCGAGGCGTCGGATCGGGACCGCATAGCGGGGGCGGATTACGTGGAAGCCGTTATCCGCTACGAGAAATTTGCCGATCCGCAGGTAAAGGCCCTGATCGTCCGCTGCCTCGGCATCTTCGTCTCGCGGGCCGCCGATGCGGCAGCGGGGGACGGTATCGAGGGCGCTGCTCCGCTGCTGGACCTGCTGGCCGCTTACCCGGCTGTTTTCACCGGAGTATTCGGCGGGCTGATGAAGAACAGCCCTGCCTTAGGCGAGGGCTACATCCGCTATCGGATGAAGCGGGTCAAGTCGGTGCAGGCTTTTACCGGCGAGATCGGCTTCTGGCAGTCGCACAGCGAAGAGCTGATGGGAGAAGAATTGTTCTCCCGGGAGTCCTACGATCCGCTGCGCAGGCTGATGCGGACGGATGTCAGGAAGAAAATTTCCCTGGCTCAGACATTATCCGCGTATTTTGACCAGCTGGGGAAAAATTCACCCGGAGAGAAGAACCGCGGCATCAGGCAGTTCAGCCGGTGGATGAAGCTCGCGGTGCTTCTGGAGCTGGCGGATGACTTGAAGCCGAGCGGCCTCGGCATCGAAGATATCGAGAGCCTGGGGTTTCTGCTCGATCCGGTCAATCCGGATCTATACGGTCAGGCGTCGCGGGATCAGGAAGGAGTTCTTCACGTCTTACAAGCGGCGTACAAAGTGCTGACGCTGGACGGGAAGAAACAGTCCGAAGCGGAAGATGTGATGGCCCGTCTGGACCCTGTCGATTTGGACCGGGCGCAGCTTCTTTTGCAGAAGTTGATGCAAAACGAGGTTACCCCGGCCCGTTTCGGGCAGCTGGTGACGGCTTTCCATAAACCGGGAACCGGAGGAAGTGCGGATCGGCAGCCCGGCTACGATTACGAACGGCTGCTGAATTTTGTGGCCTCGGCCGGGCAGGGAACGGATACGTTTACGGATTTCGCCGCCTGGTCGGCGGAAGATATCCGTTTCCGGGACGAGAAGGGCGCCGTTCATCCGTATTACAAAGCGGCGCTCAGCCGCGCGTTCGATGTGCACGCTCCGCAGGTTTTCCGCAATAAGGCGGTGTCCCGGAAGCTGCTGGAGACCGGCAATCCTTCATTCGCGGCTCTGTTCGAAACCGTCAGACTGCGGCAGTCCGGCAAATGGGCCCGGATTTGGGCCAAAAACAAACGGAAAATCGTGCTCAGGGGCTCCATTTTTCTGATCCTGTTTATCGCCATTATCGCCGTACTTTGGAAGCCGGTATCGGGGTGGATGGCTCCGACTCCGGTCGTTATCGTGGGAGACCTCCAGGAGAAAACCGGCAGCGAGACGGTGACGGTCAAAGCTTCTCTGAAGGAACCCGATAAAAATACAAAGCTGTACGTCAACGACAAGGTTATCGAGAACGGGAGCATCGAGCTGAAACTGAACGAAGGGGAGAATCCCCTTGTGTTCAAAGCGGTGAGCAAATCGGGCAAAGCCTCCGAAACCGTGAGCAAGAAGGTGACCCTGGTGCCGCGGCCCCTGGTGAAAGCGGAACAGCCGCCATTGACGGTGAAAACCGCTAAAGTCACCGTGACGGCTAAAGCGGAGGACGGCAACGATCCGAGCCCGGAAATTTATATTAACGGGCAGCTTGCCGGGACGGGCAGCGTTTCCCAGCAGGTTCAGCTCGTTCCGGGCGACAATCCGATCGAGATCACGGCGAAGAACAAGCTGGGCCGCCTGAGCGAGCCCGTACGTTATACCGTGAAATCGAACCCTGTGCCCGTGGGGCCTCCTGCCGGTTCAAGGTAAGGAGTTTGAGAGAGCAAGCACGCTATTTTTTAGCCAATACGAATAAAAAACGAGCAAGCGCTTATCGCCAAAAGGCGGCCTCATCCGGTTTGGAGGGCCGCTTTTTTATTTTGGCTGCGTTAAATCGATACTAATCATTTAATCCCTTTCCGTCGAGAATTTGCTGCTCATATTTTTCAATCCTCGACACGCGGGTTTTGGATTGTTTGGGTTCGGAAAAATAAAGAATGTATGCTCTTTGTCGTCCGGGCGTCAATGCTTCAAAAGCGGTTTTCAAGGCCGGGATTTCATCGAATTTAGTTTGAAGTTCTTCAGGAATGACGACGTCTGTATTCTTTTTAAAATTCACTTCCAAACCGGCTTTTTCCACTTCAATAGCCTCATGAATATAGGCTTTCAAGATGGTTTCCATCTCAACGATTTCTTGAACAGTAGTGAACCGAATCTGGCGCGCCGCCTGTACATTTTCCGTTTGTCGGATTAGGATGCCATGGGCATCTTTTAACAAGGCGCCTTTGTGAAACAGAAGCGCACAGTATTCTTTGAATCCGTGTATTAAAACGATGTTTTTATTCTGAAACGTGTAGCAAGGATGCATCCACTTAAATTCTTCGGTCAGCCCGCAGTCTAGAACGATCGTTCTCAGCTTCTCATATTCTTCCTTCCATTTTTTTGCCTTACTTAAAAATTCATCAACCTTAGGATTCGTTCTACTAGTTGTCATTAAGGAACACTCCTCTTCCATTTCTCGTTCTCTTTTTATTCGACGTTGTATTTTCGTGCTCCTTGCTATCAAGGCAGCGAAATCATGCCAAGTATTGGTCCAAATAGCTTGTTGCAACCCCATTAAAGGGGTCCGTCCATCTCTTCGGTCGACTAGAGTAGTTATTCCCGTACCGGATAGGTGAATACCCCTGATATGCTGTTTTCTATCCAACTTGAAACTGAAATCGTGAGCGGAATGGTGTGATGATGAAGGCAGAGGGAGAACAAATAACGATACACATCCTTAAAATAAGCTTGATAAATACGGTCTAACGAATACCCGTCCATATTCTCCCTCCTTACTGTATACACGCATCGCACCCGAAAAAGTTACACATAAAAAAACACCACTGTCCCGGAGGACAGTGGTGTTCGGCGTGCGCGCTTATTTTGCGGACAGCTCCAGGATCGCCTGCACGATCGCTTCCGCGTCCCAGCCGACAATCCGGTCGGCATTCTGCTTCACGATCAGGGAAGGTTCTCCCGAATACGGGGGCCGGACGGCTATAAGCGGCTTGTTCATTTCGCTTGTGCCCGCGATGATTTCTTTGTTGATCCACCTGCTGTAGGCAGGACGGTCATCGGCCGGAATGAGCACGGCTTGGCAGTATTTCATCTTGCCGCGCACGGCCTCGTAAAGGGACCGCTCATTATCCGCGTCGGCCGCCGGATGATCTTCCGGCAGCAGAAACGTTTCGAAGCGGAAGCCCCGGCCCCGGTAGGTTTGCAGAAGCGCAACCAACTCGCGGAAGGCTGACCTGTCGTTCCAGGCACAGCTCAGATACAGGCTGGTTTTATACGATTTTGCCGGGGACAGCACATCGTTCGCCTCCTTGGAACCAGGGTTTTATTCGATGCCCTTGATCCAGGCGTTCACCTTGTCGGCGTTCGCGTCGGCCCATTCTTTGGCCGCATCTTCCGGCGATTTGCCTTCCTGGATCGCGACCATCACCTTAGCCATGTCGTCCGGGGTCCATTCGAACTGGTCCAGGAACTTGTAGGCGTTCGGCTGGTCTTCTTTCAACCCTTTGCGGGTGAGCGTGTGAATTTCTTCTTCGCCGCCGTAGACGCCTTTGGGATCGGCCAGATATTTCAGGTCCATCTTGGCGAACATCCAGTGCGGTGTCCAGCCGGTGATGACGATCGGCTTCTGTTCTTTATAAGCTTTTTGCAGCTCCTGAGCCATGGCGGCCGAAGAGCTTTCGACCAGCTTGTAGCCGGAGAGGCTGTAGTCGGCGACCGCTTTTTCCGTGGACATCATAATGCCCGCTCCGGGTTCGATCCCGATGATCTGGTTGTTCAGCGACGCGCTGACATCGGCTTTCTTGAGATCCTCAATCGAGTCGATCTTCATGTAAGCGGGAACAGCCAGTCCCGTCTTGGTGCCTTTCAGGTTCGCGCCGAGATCCTCCACGCTGGATTTATACTTCTCCAGGTAGGAGGCGTGAGTGCCGGGAAGCCAGGCGGCAACCATGGCGTCCGCGCTTCCGTCGGCGATACCGGCCCACATCGGCCCGGCGTCAACCTGGAGCATTTCGACTTTATAGCCCAGCTTGCTCTCCAGGACGTATTTGGCAACGTTCGTGCTGGCAATCTCCGAATCCCAGGCTACATACGCCAGCTTGACGGATTTGCCTTTCGCTCCGCCGCCGGTGGAACAACCGGCGACCAGTGCAACGGCGAGAACGACGGACAACAACAAACTCCATTTTTTAAAAATAACGATGACACCCCTTAGTTCAATTTTTTCTTTTTAAATACATTCTGGGTCAAACGGTCCAGCAGGATAGCCATAATGACGATGGCGATACCGGCTTCGAAGCCGACGCCCGTCTTGGCCTGCGTGACGGCCCGGTACACGTAAGCGCCGACCCCCTGCGCGCCGATCATCGAGGAGATGACGACCATGGACAGGGACAGCATGATGGTCTGGTTCACGCCGGCCATGATGGTCGGCATCGCGATAGGCAGCTGCAGCTTGACCAGCTTCTGCGCCGGTGTCGAGCCGAAGGCGTCGGCCGCCTCTACCAGCTCTTCCGGGACCTGCCGGATGCCGAGGTTGGTCAGGCGGATCGTAGGCGGAATCGCGAAAATAATCGAAGCGATGACGCCCGGCACGACGCCGAGGGAGAAGAACGACACGGCGGGAAGCAGGTAGACGAAGGCGGGCATCGTCTGCATGAAGTCGAGCACCGGCGTCACGATATTTTGCAGCAGCGTATGCCGCGCGCAGAGAATACCGATCGGCACCCCGATCACGATGGACAGGATGGACGCCGTCAGAACGAGCGCAAGCGACTGCATGGACAGCTCCCAGAAGCCCAGGTTGTCGATCAGCAGCAGGCCGATAAACGCGAAAAGCGCGATCCGCCAGCGGCCGATCCAGTAGGCAAGCGCCGTGATCAGAACGATCAGAACGAGCGCGGGGAGCGCGGTCAGAGCGGTCTCGATGGAGCCGACCATGGCGGCGATGACCGCTTTGATAGCGCCGAAAAGCGGCCCGAAATGATCGGTGAGCCAGCTTTCGAGGAATTCGATCCAGCGGCCGAGCGGAAGTTTAGGCAGATTCATCGCACAGCACCCGCTTCCGGTTCCGCATTTCCGGCCAGGGCCGAAAGTACCGCTCCTTTAATGACGATGCCTTTCAGCCGGTCCTCCTCGTCGACGACGGCAACGGGAAGCCGGGTTTCGGCCATCATTTCGAACAGGTCGTTCAGCAGTGTTCCGGGTGAAACAGTCGGAATAGAGCGCTGCATAACCTGCTCCAGCGACTTGCCTTCTTTGAGAGCCTGAAGGGCATCTTCCGCGGTCACGATACCGAGCAGCTTCATCCCTTTGCTCGTCAGGTACAAGCTGGACACGCCGCTGTCGCGCATAAGCTGAAGGGCTACCCGCGGTCCCCTTTCGAGGGAGATCGTTTCCGGTTTTTTCATGACATGGGCCGCCGTAAGAACTTTGGACAAATCCACGTCTTCGACGAAACGTTCCACGTACTTGTTGGCCGGCTGAATCAGAATTTCCTCCGGCGTGCCGATCTGGACGATGGAGCCGTCTTTCATGAGGGCGATCCGGTCTCCGATGCGCAGCGCTTCATCCAGGTCATGTGTAATGAAGACAATCGTTTTCTTGAGCTTGGACTGGAGTTCCAGCAGCTCGAGCTGCATATCCTTGCGGATGAGCGGGTCCAGTGCGCTGAACGCTTCATCCATAAGCAGGATTTCAGGATCGTTGGCCAGCACGCGGGCAAGGCCGACGCGCTGCTGCATACCGCCGCTGAGCTGGTCGGGCAGGCTGTTTTCCCAGCCTTCCAGGCCGACCGACTTCAAAGAGGCGGTTGCCATTTCCGTTCTTTTTTTACGTTCGACACCCTGAATTTCAAGTCCGTATTCCGCATTTTCAAGTACGGTCCGGTGCGGGAAAAGAGCGAATTTCTGAAAAACCATCCCGATATTTTTCCGTCTGAATTGACGGAGCTGCTCGGGGTTCATTTTAAGCACATCGGTTCCGTTAAAAAGAACCTGGCCTCCCGTCGGCTCGATGAGCCGGTTTAACAGACGGACGAGCGTCGATTTGCCGCTTCCCGACAGTCCCATAATGACGAAGATTTCTCCTTGCTCAATTGAAAACTCCGCTTTATTGACCCCCACGGTCAGTCTGTGTTCTTTCAAAATCTGTTCTTTGGTGCGGCCTTGATCCAGCAGGGTCAAAGCTCTCTTGGGGTCCGATCCGAATACTTTGGTAAGTTGTTTTACCTCAATGATAGGCATGTGGACCTCCTTTCCTGGGTCTTTTGACTGGCTTGCTGACTTGTTTCAGTGTAACGGCATTCTTTTTTGACCGTCAAAGTCCATATAAGCTTATAAATGTTTGTACAGTTTTAACTTTACGTACAATACGTTAAGTATGCTCCGTATAACGCCGTATTCCTTCTTTCGTGTTTTCTTTACTTATCGAGGGGTCTTTGATTACAATACAATTTAGAGGTTGAGAAGCAGCAGCTTGTTCCTCAGGAGGGAAACCATGAACGATCTCAGCGGCTTTACGACAGAGCAGAGCCAGAAAATTCAAAAAAACCGTGAACGGGTCATTGATTCCATCGGCAAAAATATGGATTTATACGGCATTACCTTGTCGATCGGGCACTTATATGGTTATATGTATTTCAATAACGGCCCCGTCACACTGGATGAACTGAGCAAAACGATGGGGATGAGCAAGACATCCATGAGCACCGGCGTCCGGACGCTGATGGATTTGAAAATGATCGATAAGGTATGGGGAAAAGGCACACGCAAAGACCTGTACGAGGTGGAACCGGACTGGTACCAGAATTTCAGCGATTTTTTCTCCATTAAATGGCGTAAAGCGGTGGAAGGGAATATGAATGCCCTCAACAAATCGCTCGTCGAACTGCGGCATATGAAGAAGGAATACGAAGAGAGTCCGGAGCTCCAGGCCGTGCTGGAAGCGGACGAAGCGAAAATCGCGCATGCCATAGACTACTACAAGTGGCTGCTGAGGCTGATCGAGGCGATGGAAACCGGCAAGATCTTCGAGCTGATTCCGAAAGAGTCCCGGGAACCCGCTTCAGACGAAGCCGGTCGGCCGGAGCGCGACGGGAAAGAATAAGAAAAAGGACAAGCCCGGGCTTGTCCTTTTTCTTATTTGGAGACAATGCCGCACCCGGGGACAGCGGAATAACCCAGAGGGGACCGGCAATGCGGGCCGGAGTTTGAACCTGCCCCTAAATAGCTTATTATAGAAGGAGTATAAGCTCGTATTTCGCCCTATAGGAGTGGGACCGGATGACCTTAAATGAAAAGATTGCCGCTTATGTCGAATTGATGAATGAAGCTCGTGAAATTTCGAACAGGGCAAACAGCCGGGCCTACGAACTCCGGCAAACAGCGGTTCGGATAGGTTTCGAAGCTACGGCCGCGGCTGAACATGCCGCTCTGATGGCGGAAATCGTGAGGGAAAACACGGAATCGGGCTCCTTATCCAAGCTGATTCATGCCAGCCGCGAAGCCGCATCGAGAGCCGCGGAAGCTACGTTGAAGGCTTTGGAAGCTATCAAAGCAGCCAATGCGGCGGATCATGAAGCGACCGAAGCTTTTGAACGCACGCGTGAAGCGGCGGAGAAATTGACGGAAGCTCTCCAGGTTGAGGGATATTGACGTAAGCGAACGCAAGTCACGAACGCAATCACAATAGCAATCGCATACGCAAAAAGCGCCCTTGAGGGGCGCTTTTTTTATTCCTCGGCCGTCAACTTGGCGGCTCTGCGGTATTCGCCGGGCGTCTGCCCCGTCCACTTTTTGAACATGCGGTTGAACGACGTGATGTTCCGGTAGCCGATGCGCAGACCGACTTCCACAATATTGAGCTGAGTCCCCGTCAGCAGTTCTTGCGCTTTGGAAACCCGGAGGGCATTCAGGTGGTCGCTGAAATTCGCTCCCGTTTTCTCTTTGATATAGACCGATAAATAGGCGCTCGACATCTGGAGGCGGTCCGCAAGATTTTCGAGGGAAAGCTCTTCCCCGTAGCCGTCCCGGAGAGCGTCCATGACGAAGCGGATCACGGGATCTTCCGTGTCTTTCTTCTCGTAGATAAGCGCGGCCGCGGAAAAGAACAGCTCCCGGTAGCCTTCGATATAGTCTTCGAAGGTGCAGCATTCCCTGAGCCTCCGCATAAGCGGTTTGACGGGCCAGGCAGCATCCTGCGCGATTTTGTGGATGTCCATGAGCTTCCATACCTTGCCCGCCATGGACTCCGCAAGCTGCCTGAACTGGACGACGCCGGCCCCGGACTCGCGCATGTCGGCAAGCTGGCGGCCGATCAGCTCCAGGGCGCCCTTGTCGTCCCCGGCCTGCAGGCAGGCGTTCAGCTCCTGCTCCCGGGCGGGGCTCAGCGCGCAAGCTTGCAGGCCGGACCGCGTCTCAAGGAGGAGCTGCGTCTCCTCCGCCAGGGTGGCCTGGCCCGCTCTTTCCAGCGCCTGCCGGTAGGCGTCGTTGAACTGGGAAGCGTGCTCGAACCGCGAGCTCACCGCCACGGCCGCCAGGCACTGCTCCTTGTCGGAATCGAACAGGTGCCGGATGTCCCCGAGCATGGCCTGAAGCGTGTCGGCAGCGACTGCGCCGCTGATGACCGTTAATATCTGGTTCTTCTCCATCTGGAACGTATGCGAACCGGGACTGTGTTCCCTCAGAAGCACGTCGAGATGCTCACGGTAATAGGAGGCAAGCCGCTCGTGCGGGACAGGTTCCTCGCCCGGTTTCGCCTGCCGGAACCGGAGTTCATAGACGATAATCTGGAAGCTTTGATCGCTCGCGATAAAATCCTGCCATTCGTGAATATCCGTATGAATGCTTCTCAGCTTGTTAATGTAGCTGTACTTCGTAAGAAGCGACTGCCGGCTGCGCAGCTCACTGCGGATTTCGGCCTTTTCCTTGAACAGATCGGCAATTTTCTCCTGAATGAACGCGAATTCCCGGATCGCGCTGGGCTCGCCGCTGCCGCTGCCGCTCATAAATGCCGAAACCAGCTGTTTGACGGGCCGGTTGATCCGGCGGCTGCTCAGCAGGGAGACGGCAAGGGCGATGCCGAGCGACAGGACGAAAATCGCGAGCAGCGTCCAGTTCAGCTTCCGGAGCTGGGAGGCCACGCTGGCATTGGGAACGCCGGTGATGTACGTCAGACCGTCGTCGCCTGTATAGCGGAAATAAACCATTCCGCCCGCAGCGGCGGTTCCGCTTTTTTCTTCGAATACGGGAGGTCCTGCCGGATCTCCGCCTTCACCCGTTCCGAAAAGAACGCTTCCATCGCCGTTCAGCACGTAAAAGAGGCGCCCGTTTCCGCCTTCCCCAAGAAAATCGCGCTGCGTCTTGTCCACGTCCAGATAAGCCGTAACGAGGTAGCTGCTGCCGCTCAGATGAAAACTGACGGGCAGCAGCTTCTTCTCGGCGGGCGAATTCCAGACCGTCTTGAAATCCGCTGCGGGCAGCAGGGAGAACGCATCCGCCGATTTCAGGCGGTTTTCCCAGAAGGGGAGCGGATAAGCGGCGCTTTTGTACAGTCGGTTGTACTGGTCTTCCGCACCGCTGCTGCCGTCCTTGTCGAGCGTGACACCGTGCGGCAGGAAATACACCACGAGGTTGTCGAGAAACAGGTGTGGGTTCGAGGTATCCGATCGGAGCCGGGTAACGATGCTTTTCGCCTCCAGATAACGGAGCTCTTCATCCGTCGCGCCCTGCAGATGCCGGTTGAAAGCGATCACGCCGGGATCGTTGTACGTATTGAAAAGAAGTGTGTTGATCCGGGAAAAATGCGTGCTGTATTTTTCGGCGGTATTTTTAAGCATGGACTGGTTGTGAGCGATAATTTCGCCGTGATATTTGGTCTTGAAATAAGCGAAGGCCGCCAGGTCGAATGCGGCAAACAATCCTATAATGACGAGAAAACTGATCAGCGTCGTGAGGAACAGGGAGGTCGGTCTGGTTTTGTTGAACGGCATCGTGCAGGAACTCCTTACTCGTTTGGTGGAAAAGCGGCCGGTCTCTTTCCATTGTACGAGCCGAATGTTAGGGGAGTGTATACGCACGGAAGAATTTGCCGCCCACTTGAAGCCTCTGTGTAGAGCCATAATGGGAACATCCGCAAAAAAAGGCAGTACACGGCCTCGCCGTATGCTGCCCTTTGCTTATTCCTGTTCCTTTACGGCAGAAAGCTTGCGCCGCCTTACGCTGATTTCATCCAATGAAACTTCGTTCGGATCGATCATGCCGGTAAACTGGTCGTCGTAGGTTAAATCCGCCGTTACGGCGTGCCGTTCTCCCCGTTCGTAGAAAACAATGTCGGCGGGCGCGTTCGTTCCGTAAAAGCGGGAGAGAGCTTTTACAAAATCGTGATACGTCGGAACCGGTATTCCTCCGAGGCTCGTCACGATAATCCCGCCGCGCAAACCGGCCCGGTGGGCCGGACTGTTCGGGTACACGGTCGCGATGAAGTTCCCCCGTATGCCCGCGTCGGCAAGCCCCTGCTCTTCCAGTTGTGCGGCGGTTGCCGTATAATTCATGACCCCCAGTCGGGGATAATTAAAAATCGAGTTGCGCAGATCCAGGCCGAGCTCGATTGTATTTTTCAGATGAAAAAGAGATTGTCTCCAGCCCGTTTCTCCGCATTCCCTGACCCACTGCATCCTTTCATCCTCCGTATAGCCTTCAACGGTGACGGTCACCTGGGTACAAGTGCCGCCGCCGATTTGTTCGAAAGCGAACGAGGTCCTTAAGTGGTATTCCCAAAGGGAGCCGTCCGGCAAAATGGACGTGTAGCGCTCGTCGAACCGGATGAGCTCAGGTTTAACGCATTCGGTGCAGACGGCGCGATTCGTTAATTCTCCGATTACGAGAGTGAGTTCGTCCCCTTGGGCGATATCAGGCTGTGCCCCCGAATAAGTCGCAATGTCGCTCAAAAAATGTTTCCAGCCCTCCGCTGTCGCCACATACCACCAGATCTCGTCCGCGGAAGCGTCGATATAAACCGAATTGACCGTTCTTCCTCTGTCCGCATTCATCCCGAAAGCAGTCCTCCTCCGCGTGTTACAGATACCTTTATTCTATCTTTTTGTGCGAACAAACGATCGGTTTTTATCGGCATTCAGGCGGAATAAAAAGCCGAGCGGCCGATAAGGAAAGCGTTTTATAATGCGGCAAAGCGTATGTTTCAGTTGGGCCGCCAGGTCCGGAGGTGGTGTTTTATGACAAAAATGAATGTGGTTATCCCGGTTTACAATCAAGCCTACGCCTTATCCCTGACTTTGCACGGGTTAACCAGGCAGGCGGCCCCTTATAACCGCTGTCCGGTTATCGTCGTAGACGACGGGTCCGAAGAGCCGGTCCACGCGGTTGCGGAAGCTTACAGGGGGCGGCTGAATCTCACTTACGTACGGATCCCCCGCAGCGGCAGGGCGGCCGCCCGTAATGCCGGAGCGAGGCTTCTGGACGAAGGCTGCGTCCTGTTCTGCGATGCCGACCGGATACCGAGGCCGGGATTCATCGAAGCGCATGAACAAGCCGGCCGGAAGCACGGCAGCCACTTTGTGGTAGGGCAGGTCCGGGAACTCTACGTCCCGGATGCGGAGCATAACCGGGATTTGGTGCTGGCCCGCTACGCGGAGCAGAAATATGACCGCATTCCGCAGTATTGCCGGCTCGTTTACCGGATGTTTAACGAAAGCGGATCGACGGCTTCGCCCGTTCCGTGGATAGCCGCCTTGAGCGGGAATATGTCCCTCCCTCTGGAGCTGTTCCGGGATCTGGGGGGCTTCGACGACTCGTTCCGCGAGTGGGGCTTCGAGCACCTGGAGCTGGGCTACCGGGCCCACCGCCGGCAGATTCCCTTCGCTTACTGCCGGGAAGCGGTGAATGTGCATCTGGCGCATCCGCGGCAGGGCGCCTCTTATGCGGATTTTATCCGGAAGAGCCACGACACGTTTTTCCGTAAGCACCCTCATCCGGTTGTAGGGGCTTTCTATGATTTTATGATGGGCAGAATCAGCCGGATCCAGCTTGAGAACCTGGCCTCTACGGGCATGCTCGGCAGCGCGGGGAGAAATACCCCCGACGAATACGTCCGGATTCTCAATTTCAAGTCATGAACCAAACCGAAACGGGGGAAGGACGATTGTCACAACAACGTTTGCAGACCAACGCCGACTCTTTTCTGAGAAAAGCGAACCGCGAGCTGGCCGGTTTATACGTCCCGATGATGAATTCGCTCTGGAAAGTAATCACGACGGGCGAATTCCGTTACGTCAAGCAGTGCGAACAAGATGAGCAGGCTTATCAGGAGGCGCTAGCCTCTCCGGTCCTGCGCGAGCGGGCCGAATATTGGCTGAACCGTCCGGGCCTGCCCGCAGACCAAGAGCGCCAACTGCAAGTATTGCAGGCTGAAATGGCGGAACACCGGATGGAGGCGGACGAACGGCAAGCCGCCGCTTCCTTGTGGAACGATCTGCATTACACGATCGGCACGTTCCGCGCGGAAGCGGGCGGCACTCTGTTGTCGGAGCAGGCGGTGCGGGTCTTGATGCGCAGGCTCAAGGACGGCCGGCAGCGCAAGCAGATCTGGCAGGCGGGAATGCGGCTGGGCGAGCTCACCGCGCCCAAACTTCTGGAGCTGGTCAAGCTCCGCAACCGCGCTGCCCGGCGGCTCGGCTACGACGATTACTTCGCGATGAAGCTGGAGACCGCCGGGATCGGGCTCGACAAGCTGACGGAGCTGATCCGGCAAATCCGCGGCGGTCTGGATTTCGCCTACCGGGAGGTGAAATGCGGGATCGACCTGGAATTGGCCGACCGGTTTCACATCGCGCGGAGCGAGGTCCGCTCCTGGCATTATGCGCATCCGTTTTTCCAGATGCATGATGCGATGGAGGAGCCGCTTGCGGCGGGCGCGGATGAAATGGCGGACAAGGTATCCGGGTGGCTGCTGGAACGCGGATTCGATCTGAACGCCGTTATCCGCAAGGCGGATCTGGCGGAGCGTCCGGGCAAAGGCCAGGCGAACTGCTGCCTGAACTTGGACCGAAGCCGGGATATCCGCATGTCCTGCAACTTGTCCCCGGACACGAAGGGGCTTGCGGTGCTGCTCCACGAAACGGGACATGCCCTTTTCGAACAGGAGCTGGATCCTTCGCTTCCGTTTCTGCTGCGTCAGCCGGCCCATCCCTTCTTGAGCGAGGGCGCCGCCCTGCTGCTGGAAAGACTGGCGTGGGATGCGGAGTGGAGGGAGGGGCTGTTCGGGGGTCAGCCCGATTCCGATGTCCGGTCCGGTCAGGAACGGCTTCGGAAAGAAACGCTGGTCAGGCTGTATTGGACGCTGACTCTGGTGGAATTCGAGAAGCAATTATACGCAAATCCCGAACAGCCGTTAAACGGCTTATGGTGGGATCTCGTGGAAGACGTGCAGGGCATACCCCGGCCGGCCGAGTGGGATTATCCGTACTGGGCCGCCAAGGCGCATCTGTCCACGCTCCCGGTCTATTACTACAATTACCTGCTCGGCGAGGCGGCCGCCTCCCAGTTTCAGCACACGCTTCAGATTCGCTTCAAGGAATGGCACGGGAAAGAAGCGCTGCAGCATCTGCGGAAGGAAGTGTTCCGTCCGGGAGCCTCGGCAAGCTGGCGGGAGCTGCTAGCGGCGGGCACCTCGCAGGACCTGACCCCGCTTTTCCTGATCCGTCAGCTGCAAGGCTAATTTTCGTATCTTAAGGAGGATGCCGGTATGGCAACGATTCATATCCAGAAGAGGACGGTCGTCTCCCGTATGGAACGGGATTCGTCCGAACCGGTTAACAGCCAGGTCAAGACGTATACGCTCACGCCCGAGGAGCTGGACTATTACCGCAGGCTGCCCCTGTCCGCTGCGGACAAGGCGTTCAAGCCCGGACTTAAAGTGATGGCGATGGAACGGAGGGAGGGAGATGGGGACGGCAGCCGAGAATCTGATCCGGCAGTTGGATCGCTTGTCGGAGGAACTGAGGGGAACGCTAACGCCGGAGAAGCTGGAAGGGCTTGACGAATGGTTTCGTCTGGAAGCCCCGGAGGCGTGCAGAAACGCCTCTCGTTTGCCGTTTCCGTATAACCAGCGGATACTCCGCCACTTCCGCCGCATGCGGGAGGAAGAACGGCCTTTGCCGGCTATCGCCGGCTTTCTTCGTCACGGGCTGGATGCGATATACGATATTTTGCGCGACTATCAATCCGCTTAAAAGAAATATTTTTCATATAATTCTATAATAGTCAAAAAAATCCTAATGTCCTGCAAGAGAACCTGATCTTTCTTTCTTGCGGTTTGATACCATGACGGCACCGAAACCATTACGTGTAGGGGGAATGGGTGCCAGTGGACGTGCTACTTATTATCAGCCATCAGCTTAAGGAAGACGAGTTCGAACGAGTACAGAGGTTGTTTTCCCACATGTCTATCATTGCCGAATCTGATTTTAAAGCTGTTGCAAGATCGCTCCGCCGGCAGGAAAAAGCTCACAAGCTATTCGTTTTCCTGTCTTTCGACGAATCGCTCCCGGAGGAATGGAAAATCGAGGAGCTTCAACTGCAAAGCCCGATTATGGTGCTGCTTAAAGTGAACAAACGCGATCTTTTCGTGTTTTATTCTTTTCTCGATTCGGTGGGGCTTTTATCCAAGCCGTCCGCCGATTTGCCGGGCAAGCCGGAAATTTCGCCCCTGCTGTATCAGTCTCTTGAATATATCGAACAAAATTTATGCGAAAACGACCTGTCCTTGGAGAAAGTGGCATCGAGTATTTTCGTCAGCCGGTGTCATTACTCCAGGATGTTTAAAGAATATTTCGGCTTCGGCTTCAAGGAATACGTAATGAACAAACGCATTCAGAAAGCGAAGGCCATGCTGCAAAAAGGAGTGCCGGTTACGGATGTATGCTATGCCGTCGGCTACGGGGATTTAACGCATTTCGGCCGGGTCTTCAAAAGGCTGGTCGGGATAAACCCTTCGGTTTACCGGGGACAAAGGCGGGAAGCGCCGTCCTGCGGATAACGGGAAAGGGGGAGGGATTTATGGAAACGGAGCCGATTCGCTCCCGTTATTTCAACCGGCTCACGATCGGGCCGGACGGGCGGTCCGTCCGCAAAACGAGCCGCCGCGACAAGAAACTCCGCGACGAGATCAGCTGGTACCTGAATCTGCCGGAGGAATTACACACGTATATCCCCGGTGTTCTGGGCTACTCGCTGCAAGATCAAGTGTATCTGTGTTTGGAGTATATCCAGGCCCCGACTTTATCGGAGCTGTACATGAGCGGGCGGCTGGATCAGGAAGGCTGGGCGGGCGTCTTTGCCCGGCTGGATCAGCTCTTCGGCCGGTTTGCCGCCTTCCCCGCCGAGCTGGATCCAGCCTGTTTGCACGAGATGTACATCGGCAAGACCCAAACGCGCATGGCGGCCTTTTTAAACGGCAACGAGCGGGCCAGACGGTTTTATAACCAGGGCTATTACCGGCTGAACGGAACGATGGTGCTCTGCCCCTTCCGGATTTTCGAGAGCCATCTCGAAGATTTCCGTTCCCTGCTCGATAATCCGGCTATCGCTGTTCTGCACGGCGACCTCTGTTTCTCCAATGTGCTCTATGCGCCGGACAAACAGGCCGTCAAACTGGTAGATCCCCGGGGCAGCTTCGGCATTCCGGGGATCTACGGCGACCGGCGGTACGACCTGGCGAAAATCAGACACAGCTTGAATGGGTACGAGCATATTGTCCACGGGCGATATTCTCTGCAAACGGCGGGCAATGACATCCGGCTGGAAATCCCGTTTACGGATGGGCAGCTCCGGCTTCTCCACGACTGGGACCGGTATCTGGGCAGCCGTCTCCGGGATGTCGCCAAGATTGAGGCGCTGCTGTTCCTTTCGATGCTGCCTCTCCACAGGGAGAGTCCGGAGCGCCAGATGGCTTTGTACGCCGTGGCAACCCGTCTGCTGTATGAAATTTTCGCCGATTAGAACCCCCTTGTTAAGCCGAGGATTCGGGCGCTCATTCTTTTATACTGAAAAGGAGCCCACAGAAAAAGGAGAGTGACAAGAATGAATCAGACGGCAGCAAAATTTGTGATGGCAACTGCGATTCTCGTTTCGCCTGCGGCAGGAACAGCCCTGAAGGCAAGCGCTCACACCGCTGCGGTTCAGGCCCAGCCGGCGGTTCAACCGGCCGGTCAGGGTGTGCAGGCTGTACAGGCGGCACCATCCGGCACATTATCCCAAGCCGGAATTTCCGGCGTGAAGACGGATTCCCGGGAAATTTTGCGGGAGTTCGGCGGAGCCGGCAATTTCTCCCCGTCAGTTGTGACGAAAACTCCAGCGTGACCGGTCAAAAGAGATAAGCGCCCGACGCTTATCTCTTTTGCGTTTGCAGGCAGGGCTATGACCGGGAAGGTCCGTGGATTGCGAAATTTCCGCAGGTTGAAGTCATCCGGTAAAGCCGAGAGGGCCGGGCGTTATTTTTCTATACTGAAGAAGTAGTCACATCCGAGCAAAGGAGGTGAAGAGAATGAAAGAGATCACGTCTAAATTTATCATCGCCACCGCTATTCTGGCGGCCCCTGCGGCGGCCACGGCTCTGAACGTAAGCGCGCACGCTGCGGCTGTCCAGATCCAGCCTCCGGTGATTTCCGAAGGTGGCCCTGTCACTGTGGCGGCTTCTCCGCAATTCAACCCTGCCGCTGCGGAAACAACGGCTGAGATTCAGCCGTCCGCTTCCGCCGGTATCGTTGAATTAGCCGAGGCGGAACCTTCTTTTACGATCAATGTGTTTAAGAAGACATTGGCCTAAGCGAGCCGGACAAAGAGAGATAAGCGGGGAAGAGGCTTATCTCTCTTCTCTCTTTTGCACCTATGGGGATATGGAGGGAGTACATGAATCAACGGATGTTTACCTGTCTGGATCTGAGGTCTTGTTTGAATAACTGCGGAACGACAGGCAGCCATAACTATCACGAGGGCTATTTAAGCTCGGCAAGGGCTTCCTTTCCGGAGGATGCCTTTCAGTTTGACGCTCCTTTCGAATTTAAAGAAATACCGTTCGTTCTCTTTAAGCGGCAATCTTTCGATAATATCGTAACGGAAGGACAGTCCATCCAGTTCCCCCGGCAGCGGGTGACCAACATTCATCTTCTCGGTACCTCGAGCGATGCCAATATGGCGGACTATATGTATTTGATGCTGGACGGGCAGGAGGTCTCGAAGCAGAAGATCCTGTTGTCCCATTTTATTTCGGAGGTTCCTTTCCCGCGTAACGAGTGTGTAATCGAAACGTCCTGCCTACATACGATGGATGGCCCTCTTACGCACAGATCCGCCAGGCTCTGGTATGACGGGATTGAACTAGACCGTCCGGCCGAGATCAACCGGATTACGTTTGAAGACAACCCTTGCATGCACGTGTTCGGCCTGACGCTCGAAAGCGAATCAACACCGGGGGGCAGGTAATATTTACCTAATAAAGGGAGGGATACAGCCGAGGACCCGGCCGGGATAGCTCTTATACTAAAAGAGAGCCGGCACTCTTAGAAGAAAGGAGGATGGATGGAATGAAGGAAACGACGACTAAGTTTCTCATTGCGACTGCTGTACTGGTGTCTCCCGTCATGGGCACGGCCCTGGACGTCAGCGCCGGTCAGCCCGCGTTTGTCCAGGCGCACACGGCGTCTGCAGACGTTCAGCAGGACCGGGCGGTATCCGCGTCCGAAGATACTTATTTAAGCTTGCGGACAGCGAAGAAAGCGTCCGATCTGCGTTTGCAGGAACCGGGAGAATATACGGTTTCAGGCGTATCGTCGCTGTGCGTAAAATGTGTGGCCTAAATACCTGGAAAACTCCGGTGAGACGAGCCCGTACGGGCAGTCTCCCGTTTTTCATGTGAAGGATCGCCCATTCCAGGGAAAGGAAGGTGAAACGGATGAACCAAACGGCCGCGAAATTCGTCATTGCCACCGCCATTCTTGTCTCTCCGGCTGCGAGTGAGGCTCTTAACGCGAATGCGACTGTGCAGGCGCTGACTGCACAAGGCACGGCTGCGGACTCTTTGCAGGCGAAACCGGCGGGCTGTGCGTTTCTTCCCGGCAGTACCCTTGCAGGTGCTCAAACATCTCCGTCTGCGGCCGGGATAGTTGCACGGCACGGCGAAGAATACACGGCACCGGCCTTTACAAGCTCGGGTTTCACAGGTTTTGCCCTGAAATGCTAGGTGAGCGTGGCGGCAGACTCCGATGACCGGAAGAGATAAGCTGTAACCCGGCTTATCTCTTTCTCTCATTTACGAGGCCGGTACGAGGCCAAGGAAAAACCCCGATTTACAGCTTAACGGAGGAGGACGGACCGACGGATGACTTTTACGTTATACAAAGAAACCCGGTTGAATTGTTTCTACGTCAATATTGCGGCTCTGCTGAAGCGGCTTCCCGTTGAAGATGCCCATCTGATTTATTTGTTCAACCAGGCCGGTTTGTTTTATCGCGATACGGAGGATGAGGATGAGTTTCAAATCAGCCCCTATTACCGGCTGCTGGACGATTTTGTGTACGGGCTGTTCGGAGCGCGGCTCCATAAGACGGGATCCTCGGCGGGAGACGATTACATGCGGACTTTGAAAGAGACTCTTGCGAACGGGAAGAGTGCGATCATCGAATCCGATATTTTTTATTTGCCGTACAGCGGGTTTTATAGAAGGACCCATTTTCCGCACGCATTGGAGGTTACCGGATACCGGGAGGGCACGTTCGAAATCTGCGATCATTATTACGAATATCACGGCTTTCTCGAAGAGTCCGAACTGCAGGCCGTATTCGACGCTTCGCTGGACAGCGCGTTTTATAAACGGTTGTATGTGTGGTTTCTGAAAAAAACGGAAGGGCCCGCTCCCGAGGAGCTTACACCGGCATTCTGTAAAAGCGTAATCCAAGACAACCTGGCGAATATGCAGGGAGCCGTCACCTACGATTGTCCGTCCGGCAGTTATCCCGGTCTCGCCGCTTTCGTGCCCATTTGCGGGAAAATAAAAAGCCTGAAGACGATCGAAGAAGACTCCGTCAAGTTTAAGGCAGCCAGTTATTTATATGAAGGATTCAGGGAGATCGCCAACTCCCGGTACCACCATCACCATTTTCTTAAAGCTATCGGGGAGCACGCGCTCGCCGAATCTTATCTGGAAGCCGATCAAAGCTGGATGGTGGCGGCTAATTTGCTCATGCGGGCGGCGACGGGCAATCAATTCCAAGCCTTCGAAGAGCGGATATTGGCCCGAATGGAGCGGGTGAAGCAGAAAGAAGCCGATAATACCGCCCTTCTGCAGCAGTGGCTCGACCGGCGGACGGCGGGGCCGTCCGATGACGTCCGCAAGGATGAATCAACAACCGCCTAATATCCCGCAACGGAATCTGATTCTTGTCCGGCCCGCTCTGGTACGATTGCCGTAGGCAAAGAATGGAGGAATACTATGCGGATCGTATTGGATTTGGACGGGACTATTTGCACTTTGAAAAAAGAAGGCGAGTCGTATGCCGATGTTACGCCTTTACCGGGCTCGGTCGAGGCTCTGCGCAGGCTGAAAGAAGAAGGGCACCGGATTATCATCCACACGGCCCGTCATATGAAAACGTGCCAGGGCAATGTCGGGGAGGTTCTTGCCCGGGTCGGCGGCCTGACGCTGGACTGGCTGGAACGCTACGAAATCCCCTACGACGAAATTGTTTTCGGCAAGCCTTACGGCGACGTGTACGTGGACGATCTGGCCCTGGCCTACCGCAGTTGGGACGAGGTTCTGGAACGGCTGAACATCGGATGAAGCCTCTTCAAATCGTAATTCCGATGGCGGGCCGGGGGCAGCGCTTCCGGGATGCGGGCCTATCCGTTCCGAAGATGCTCATACCCGTTGCGGGAAAGCCGATGCTGCAATGGGCGCTGGAAAGTTTGACGCCGCATTTTCCCGGGAATAAAATCGTGTTCGTCTGTCTGGAAGATCATCTGGAGCAGGGAGAATTGGAGACGGTCATCAGAAGCTGCTGCGGGAATGCCGTTATCCGCTCTCTGCCCGAAGTTACGGGAGGACAGGCGGAGACGGTGTTAAGCGCGGAAGCGTGCCTCGATCCGGAGCTGCCCCTTCTCATTTACAATTGCGATACGTATACGGAATCCTCCATAGGCAGAACGATCCACACGAGAGGAAACGAGGCCGACGGGATTATCTCCGTGTTTGCTTCCACGAGCCCGGCTTACAGCTATGTGCGGACAGACGGTCGGGACCGGGTTGCGGAGGTCAGGGAGAAGCAGGCGATCTCAAACCGGGCGACGACGGGGTTGTACTATTTCCGGAAAGCCGGACTGTTTCTGGAGTCGGCGGAGGAAGCGGTGCGCCTTGGAACGGCGGAAGACGAAACCTACGTGGCACCGCTGTACAACCGGCTGATCGCACGGGGATATACCGTCGTTGCGGACCAGGCGGACAGATGCTTTCCGCTGGGAACGCCGGAGGAGGCTGCCTATTTTACAAGAAACTACAGAAAGCGGGAGAGTGATGGGGAATGACGAAACGGATCTTTTTCGGTTTAAGCGGCGGCCTTGGCCCCGTGCTCCGGTGTTTGCCGGTAGCCGAGCATTTCCGGCGTTCCGGACACACTGCGGCTTTCAGCATTTACGGGGAGGGCAGCGCGGCTTTTATTGAAAGCAGAGGTTTCAAGCATCTGCCTGACGACGATCCGACCGTTCCGTCCGCCGAGAGGATGATAGCCGGTGGTCCGGTCTTCTATAACCTGGACCATTACTATGCGGGAGCGGGCCTGCTCGACCCGGATTTCGTTCAGGCCTGGATTCATCACCGGATCCGCATGCTGGAGAAATTCAACGCCGATCTGGTCATAACGGACATGAGTCCCCACACGGCAATCGCCGCCCGTTATCTGGGCATCCCGGTTGCCTCGATCACCCAGGCCTGCTTCCATCCGGACGGTCAGCCCATGCATTACTGGGGACGGCCTCCCCGTAATCTGCCAAGAGTGACGCCAGTCGTCAACCGGGTACTGGACAGGCTGGGCCTGCCGGACATCCGGCGCATGGAACAGCTCAATGCGGGGACGCTCAACTTTATCCCGGGCATTCCGGAGATGGACCCTGTCTATACGAACGGCGTTCGTTATGTGGGCCCCATCGAATACCCGGCTGCAGGTCCCGCCGGCGCCCGTCTTCCGGATGAGCCGTTTGTCCTCGTCTATCCGGGCAGGCTGCAGGATACCGCCGGCGCTACGGGTTTGCAGCTGCTGAACCATGTTGCGGAGGCATTCGGAGGGAAAGAGGAAGCGGTCGTTATAGCCGCCAGCGACGGGCTGCCGGACCGTCCGAAGGCCGGGCTTCCCGGGAACATCACGGTCATCCCGTATTTCAATTCGCATATGCTGGAGAACTGCCGTTTGTTTATCCACCATGGGGGACACGGAAGCTGCCTGTCCGCCATCATGAAGGGAATTCCGTCGCTTATCCTGCCGACGCATACGGAGCGGGAGTTCAATGCCCGCAAGGTGCAGGAAACGGGAGCGGGGGAGTATATCCTGCCGGGGACGTTTACGGCCGATCATTTGTATAAGCTTGCCATGTATGTAGCCGAAGACGGTTACAAAGAACGGGCCGGGGAACTTGCTTTGCTGATCCGGAGCCGTAATTACGGTGGAGCGAGGGAGATCTACAAGCGGTGCATGTCGCTTATGAACCGGAGGGCGCTGGCCCTGGAGGAGCTATGATCTACGGAATCGGCGTGGATTTGCAGAACATTGCCCAGCTTGAAGAGGCGGTGAAGCGGCAGGGGGAGAGCTTCCTTCAGAAGGTGTTCACGGACCGCGAGCGGGCTTACTGCGATCGGCATACCAGCCCCGCCCAGCATCTGGCGGCAAGGTGGGCCGTCAAAGAAGCGTTCCTGAAGGCGACCGGTTCCGGACTGGGCGGGAAGTACTTATTTAAAGACCTGGAAGTAGTTAACAAATCCTCCGGTCAACCTGAACTTATCCTGCACGGGAAGGCCGAGGAGGACCGCAAACGTCTGGGATTTCACATCTACATAAGCATCTCCCATTCGGGGGAGTATGCGCTCGGTCAGGTGGTGCTCTGCATGGCCTAAACCATGTTCCGCAGTCTGTTGAAGTGTCTCCGCCGGAGGCAGCCAGCAGGCTTTTTTGCCGTGGAGCGCGCCCGTTATTTCTTGACGCTCGGACAGTCGCAAAGGTAAGATGTAAATAGCTTTATCCAATTATGGAAGTGTGTTCCTAAAATGATCAAGGAGCTGATCCCGTGACCCAGACTTTGACCGGAATAGATCATGTTCAACTGCCTGTCTCTAACCTGAAGCAGTCCATTGAGTGGTATGGGAAAATGTTCGGCTGCACGCTGCTCGATAACTACGGGGAATGTGCGATGCTGAAACTGGAGAACGGTCCGAATTTAATGCTGTGGCAGTCCAGCGACTATTCTTCCGCACATTTTGACAAAGACGGAGAGACCATGCCGGTCATCTTCTTCAAAAGCAACGAAATCGATCTCCTTGCCCGCAGGCTGGAAGAAGAGCAGGTTAGAATCGTCAGCTTCGATGACGGCGGCTTTGCCAAGTTTCTGAAATTTTACGACATTAACCATAATTTTATCGGCGTTTTACAATTGAAGGAGGCTTAAAAAAACGCGACAGGCAAACCGGTACCCGGAAGGGGCCGGTTTTTTTGCGTTCTCTGACGGCCGTACAGCTTAATCCCGCAGCATTACGCATGGAAACCCGAGAAGACGGGGCGACGGAAACCTACAATAAACCTATACGGCGAACCTGGATGGCAAACTATACCGCGGAAACTCACAAAGACAATGAAGGTGCGTGAAGATGACACAGATTTTCCATCGTTCGAAAGTTTCTTGCCAGCTCACTCCGTGGGGGGAGGCCTACCGGACCGGCCTGAAGGAACTGGCCGCGCTGGATGTAGCCTATGTAGAAATCGGCAGCCGGCTGCTTCTGCCTTTTGAACGGGAAATCAACCGATGGCGGGAGCTGCTGAACGAAACGGGCCACAGCGTGTCCGGTGTGTTCGAATTCGGGCATTTCGCGGGCTGGAACCGGCGCCGGGAAATCTATCTTCACCATGACCGGCTGGCGAGAATGCTGGAGTCGGCCGGAATCGGCCGGGTAATTCTGGGCCCCGGAATTCGGCTGAAACGGAGCTGGACCGAGGAAGACCGGCACCGCATGATGGCCATGGTGACCGAAATTCACAAGCGGTACAGCTTTTACGGAGTAGCCGCGGACATTCATCCGCACATTTCCCACTGCATTTACACGCGGGAGGAAATCGATTACGTCATGGAGCGGGCACCCGACGATCTCGGGCTGGTCCCGGATGTGGGGCATCTTCATGAAGCCGGTATCGCGATGCGGGACCTGCTTGAGCGGTACGGCCCGAGAATAACGGCTCTGCATGTGAAGGACGCCCGTCCTGCAGAGGGCGATCCAAGGAGCGCCCGGCCGGGCAGCCGGAAAACCGTTTTTACGGAGCTGGGAAGCGGGATGCTTGATCTTTCTTCTCTCTTGCAGGACCTGGCCGGGCATGACTTCTCGGGTTTTCTGACCCTGGAAATGGACGAGGTCTCCTGTCCCCCGGGTGAAGCCGTACGTCTGTCTCTGGATGTTCTGAAGAATCAAAGTTCGAAATTCAGTCAAGAAAGGAAGAAAATAGACGGACATGTGGACTAAGCTACCGATCCTCCCTTATTTTCGCCTGGTCGGCCCTTATCTGAAACAGCACAAGAGCCGCTTCGCTCTGTTGACGCTGCTGCTGGCCGCCAATATCGCCGTACAGCTTACCATTCCCTGGCTGTTAATGAAGTACTTCGATTCACTGAATTCTCCGGAGCCCGCGGAAAAGTTCATTTTTCTTTTCATTCTGCTGGGCGTGTGTTATCAGATTCTCTCGCTGGCTTCCGACTATGTCGGAGAACATGTCGGCTGGTCGGCCGCCAACAAGCTCCGCAGCCGGCTGATGCGGCATTGTCTGGGGCAGGACATCGCTTTCTTCCACCAGTACAGCCCGGGAGAACTGCTGGATCGTGTAGACGGAGCAGTCAACGGGCTGGCTGAGTTCTTTTATAAATTTGTGGTCCGGTTCACGAACAACCTGATGCTTTTAGGCGTCACCCTCATCGTTCTTTACAACATCCACTGGAGTATCGGAGCCGTCATGACTTTGTTTGTGGCCGGCGCGGCACTTGTGTATTATCTCCTTCGCGATTACGCGCTTCCGCATTGGGTCCGCGTCGGTGAAACGTCCTCCGCTTTCTTCGGTTTTATCGGCGAACAGCTGACGAATACGGAAGATACCCGTTCGAGCGGAGCTTCGGGGTACGTGATGCGGAAGTTTAAAGCGCTTCTGAATCAGTGGCTGCCTGTTCATATGGAGGCAGGCCGGGCGTTCTCCGTCATGTGGATGAGTTCCATGCTGCTGCTAGGTTTAAGCACCATCCTCACATTCGGCGTCAGTTCTTGGCTGTGGCATGCCGGTGCGGCAGGTCCCGGTACCGTCTACATGATCATGATGTACACGGTTATGCTGGTCGGGCCTATCGATACCATCCGGCTGGAGCTGGGTGCCCTGCAGCGGGCTTCCGCCAATATCGAACGAATCCGGCAGCTGTTCGAAATCCGGCCGTCGGTGGGCGACCCCGCGGAAGGAGGAGACACCCTGCAGAGCGGCGCGCTTTCCGTCGAATTCAGCAGCGTCTCATTCGGCTATACGCCCGGCGAGCCTGTGCTGCATGGGATCGGGTTCAAGCTGGAAGCGGGCGAATCGCTCGGCATAGTGGGCCGCACGGGGAGCGGCAAAACCTCGATCGCGAGGCTGCTTTTGCGCCTTTACGATCCCCAGTCGGGCACTGTTTCTCTGGGCGGGACCGACATCAGCCGCGTAAAGCTGTCCGGGCTGAGGGAGCGAGTGGGCATCGTCACGCAGGACGTGCAAATTTTTAAAGGCACGGTCCGGGACAATTTGACCTTCTTTAACCAAAGCATCCCGGATGGGAAAATCGTCAGCCTGCTTACCGAATTAAGCCTGGACAACTGGTTCCAGGCGCTTCCTCAAGGCTTGGATACGCAGCTCGAAGCCGGCGGAGGCGGACTGTCCGCAGGCGAGGCGCAGCTGCTGGCGTTCGCACGCGTTTTTCTCAAGGACCCCGGTCTGATTATCCTGGATGAAGCTTCGTCCCGTCTCGACCCGGCGACGGAGGAGAAGCTAGACCGCGCCGTAAGGAAGCTGCTCCGGGGAAGAACGGCTATCCTTATCGCCCACAGGCTGAGTACGCTCCGGCATGTGGATCGGATTTTGGTGGTGGACAGCGGACGGATTGCGGAGAACGGCCTGCAGGGGGCGCTGTTGGAAGATCCGGATTCGCGCTATTCGCGGCTGCTGCGTCAAAGCCTGCGCAACCGGACGGTATGAGCCCGCTTCGGCTGATGTGGAGATTGTCCGCCTGCCATCCCCGGCTTTTCTGGAAGGGGGCCGCGATCTGGCTGCCGTTCAATTTGTCGCCCCTAATCGCGGGGCTGCTGGTCAAGCTGGTTTTCGACAAACTGGCAGGCACCGGGGAAGAGGCCGGCGGGGCGTGGTTTGTCATCGCGCTGCTGGCCGTGAACGCGCTGGCTTCGGCGGGGTCCATTGTGTGGGGGACCCGGACGGAAACGGAGCTGAACTTCCGCGTCAAGAGCCTGATCCGGCAAAATTTGCTGGAGCATATTCTCAAGCGGCCGGGAGCCAGGTCCCTCCCTTACACAACGGGCGAAGCCGTCTCGACGTTCCGGGACGATGTGGAAGAGCTGGCCGATCTGCTGCGTTTGTACAACCTGCTGCCCGTCAAAGCCCTGTTTGCGGCGGCGGCGGGCGGAATTTTATGGTCGGCTTCCCCCGGCATCACGCTGCTTGTTTTTTTACCGCTTGTGTTTATGTTAAGTCTCGGCCAACTGGCGGCGGCTTCTCTGCAAAAAAGACGGGAAGCTTCCCGGAAAGCCGAAAGCGGGATATCGGGCTTTATCGGAGAGGTCTGCGGCGCGGCCCAGGCGATCCGGCTGCAGAATGCGGAAACGTCCGTAAGCCGCCGCTTCCGGTCTCTCGGAGAGATGCGCATGAGGGCCGTTCTGAAAGAAAGGCTGCTGGACCGGTCCGTCTCCGCTTTTTTGACGAACACCACGCAGACCGGAACGGGTTTCATTCTGCTGGCGGCCGCTTTTCTTTCGGGAAAAGGGGAGCTGACCGTGGGGAACTTCGCCCTGTTTGTCGCCTATATCGGAGTGTTGACGGGGTTTGTCCAGTACGCCGGCTATCTCTTGAAAACCTACAGGCAGGCATGTGTGTCCGTAAACAGACTCCTCCATCTTCTGCAGGAAGCATCGCCCGATACGCTGCTCGCGCGAAGGACGCTGGAGCTGAAGGAAGAAGTTCCGACGCCGTCTCCCGGGCTTCCCGCTTCTCCAAGCCGGCTGCAGCTGCTGGAGACCAGAGGGCTGACTTACCTTCACGGCGGCACGGGCAAGGGAATCCGGAATATAGACCTCCATATTCCCGGGGGATCGTTCGTGGTCGTTACGGGGCGGAACGGCTCGGGCAAAACGACGCTGCTGCGGACGCTGCTCGGCTTACTGCCTGCGGATGCGGGAGAAATACGCTGGAACCTGGAGAAAGTGGAAGAGCCGGACCGGTTTTTCACGCCGCCTCGAGCCGCTTACACCCCGCAGGTGCCGGGCCTTTTTAACGGTTCTCTGAAGGAAAACATTCTGCTCGGCTTGGCCGAAGAACGGCTCGGGGAGGTGGTCTATCAAGCTGTGCTGGAAAAGGACGTCAGTCAGCTGGAAAAAGGTCTCCGGACGATTGTCGGCGTGAAGGGGGTCAAGCTGTCCGGAGGGCAGATTCAGCGGACGGCGGCGGCCCGGATGTTTGCCCGGAAGAGCAGCCTCCTCGTCCTGGACGACTTGTCCAGCGCCTTGGACGCCCGGACGGAAAACGAGCTGTGGAAGCGGCTGGATCGGCTCCGGGATACGACCTTCCTGGTCGTGTCCCACCGCAGGGCCGCTTTCGAGAGAGCGGATCATATCGTCGTCTTGAAAGACGGCGCTGTTGAGGAGCAGGGCACCCTGGATGAACTTCTGCGATCCTCCGGTGAAATGCGGCGCTTATGGGAGCAGCCGTAAGACTTGCCGTGAAATCTGATCCTGCAAGGAGGAAAAGCCGAGTGGCCTTTTTATCGTTACCCAAGGTTCCGGTGCTCCGCTATTACAAGCTGCTTAGCACCTATCTGGCTGCGCTGCGTGGGCCCGTTCTGGCCCTTTGCGCCCTGGTCGCCCTGAATATCGGCCTGCAGCTGGTCAATCCTCAAGTGCTGCGCGTGCTGATCGATACGGGATTGTCCTCTCCCGCTTCGGGCATAGCCGGGCTGGCCGTATGGTTTGCCGGGCTGGCTTTGGTCCAACTGCTCGCCACGATCGCCGCAGACTACGCGGGGGAATGGATCGGCTGGACGGCGGCGAACCGGCTCAGGGCGGACCTGCTGGAGCACTGTTTGAGGCAGGACGGTTCTTTTTTTCAGGCGCATCCGGCCGGCGAGCTGATCGAGCGCATAGACGGCGACGTGAGAGGATTGTCCGGGTTTTTCGCCATGCTGACGGTTTCGTTGTGCGGCAATATCGGTCTTATCGCCGGGGTGCTGGCCGTCCTTTTTTACGAAAACAGTTGGATGGGGTCCGCTATGACGTTATTTGTCGCAGCCGCTTTGCTTACGTTCGGCCGGATCCGGGAATGGACGCTTCCGTTCTGGGTGCGGGTGGGGGAAGCGGGCGCGGATTTCTACGCTTATCTGGGGGACCAGTTGTCTCATACCGAAGATACACGCTCCAGCGGAGCCGAAGCCTACACCATGGATAAGTTCAGACGGATGCTGCGGCAGTGGTTCCCGAGGCATATGCGGGCCGGATTCGGTTTTTCCCTAATGTGGGCGGCTTCCACCGTCATTCTGGGTCTGGGAACCGTTCTGGTCCTGGCGCTGGGCACTTATTTATGGACCGGCCATTTGATCACCGTGGGGACTTTGTACATGATGCTGTTTTATATGGGCCTTCTTGCGGGGCCGCTTGATCAGATCCGGGATCTGATCGGAAATTTACAGCGGGCCGAGGCCCATCTGGAAAGGATCGGCGGACTGCTGGCCGAGGTTCCGGTTATCCGGGACCCTGAGCCGGGGGAGGAAGCGCCGCTCAGGGAAGGTCCACTCTCGGTGGACTTCCGGGGAGTGACATTCGGCTACGGAGGCGAATCCGGCAGCGTTCTTTCGGACCTTACGTTCAGCCTGCAAGCGGGCCAGTCGCTCGGCATCGTCGGCAGGACGGGCAGCGGCAAAACTTCCGTGATCCGCCTGCTTCTGCGGCTGTATGATCCCGCAGAGGGCGCTGTTCTGCTGGGGGGAACGGATATACGCCGGGTCCGGCTGGAGCAGCTTCGCGAGCGCGTCGGTCTCGTAACGCAGGAGGTGCGGATTTTGAGCGGAAGTGTCCGGGATAACGTCACTTTCTTCGCCCCGCACATCCCGGACGAACGGATTGTGGAAGTATTGGATCAATTGGGGCTCGGGGGCTGGTATCGCGCGCTGCCCTCGGGACTGGATACGGAGATCTGGGCGCAGGGAGAAGGATTATCCGCAGGCGAGGCCCAACTGCTCGCTCTTGCCCGCATTTTTCTGCGGAATCCTTCGCTGGTCATTCTGGACGAAGCTTCTTCCAGGCTGGACCCTTCTACCGAGGAAAAAGTACAGCAGGCCACAAACCGGCTCCTGCAAGGCAGAACGGCCATCGTCATCGCGCATCGGCTGAACACGCTGCGCGGCGTGGACCGCATTCTCGTGATGGACGGAGGCCGGATCGCGGAACAGGGGAGCCGTCAAGCATTGACGGAACAGCCGGGTTCCCGTTATTCCCGGCTACTAAGACAAGCATCCGGAAAGGAGACTATATGAACACGAGGCAGTTTTTATGGAGGATGGCCGCTTACCATCCCGGATTGTTTTGGAAGGGTATCTTTCAATGGCTTCCCTTTAACCTGGCTCCGGTTGCCGCCGGCCTTCTGATGAAAGTGTTTTTCGACCAGCTTACGGGTCATTCGGCATCGTCCGACGTCACCTGGTTCGTCGTGGCCCTGCTGGCTGTCAATGCGGCCGCAACGCTGGGATCGATCCGGTTTGCGTCCCGCACCGAAACCGCGCTTAATTTCCGCATCAAGGGACTTATCCGCCAAAATCTGCTGAATCACATCCTCGGCCAGCCGGGAGCAAGAGCTATTCCGGGGTCGCCGGGCGAGGCCGTCAGCCAGTTCCGGGACGATGTGGATCAACTGGCCGATACGATAAGGAACGTGAACCTTCTCGTTGTCAAAACGGTCTTTTTCTTTACGGCACTGGCCGTGTTACTCGCGGTAAACGTACCGGTAACGCTGGGCGTCATTCTTCCGCTGATTGCCGTATTTGCTCTCGTGCAGACGATCATCATCCGGATGAACGTCCGGCTCCGGCCGAAGGGCAACGGGCGGCGGGAATTGTCCGGCTTTATGAGCGAGGTATTCCAATCGGTGCTGGCGGTCAAAGCAGCCGGAGCCGAGGACAGTGTAGTGGAAGAATTCTCGCGTCTTTCCGATGAACGGCGAAAGCAGGTTTCCCGCGATAGAGTCATGAGCCAGCTCATGTACGCGCTGCTGCCGAATCTGGTCCAGATCGGATCGGGCATCCTTCTGTTGGCCGGTGCACGCCTGCTTGGACCGGGGGAGTTTACCGTCGGAGATTACGCTTTGTTCGTTCATCTGCTGCTGCACATGAGCAAGTTTATTGAGTACAGCGGAACCAGCATCACTCAGATCAAGCAGGTAAAAGGATATCTAAGGCGCCTGAACTGGCTGCTGCAGGGTTCGTCCCTGGACAGGATGATCGACTTCAAGCCCCTGGATCTGGCGGAGACGCCCCCGGCCGCCCCGCCGCCTGCCGTTTCGGAATCTAGACAGTTCAAACAGCTTCAGACGAAATCCCTGACCTATTTTTACCCCGGCAGCTCCAAAGGAATCAAGCGGATCGATCTTCAGATCTCCCGCGGTTCTTTTGTCGTCATCGTAGGACGAGTCGGCTCGGGTAAAACGACGCTGCTCAGAACGATACTGGGTCTGCTGCCGGCGGGGGCCGGAGAGATCCGCTGGAATAACCGACGGATCGCGAACCCGGGAGAATTTTTTATCCCTCCGCGCACCGCTTATACGCCTCAAGTGCCTAAGCTGTACAACGGAACGCTGAGGGAAAATATTTTGCTCGGCCTGCCTGAAGAGGGCTTGGAGCAAGCCGTTTATGACGCCGTGCTGGAAGAAGATGTACGTCTGCTGGAAAACGGGCTCGATACGGCGGTCGGAGTCCGCGGCGTGAAATTGTCGAACGGTCAAATCCAGCGCTCCGCCGCCGCCCGGATGTTTGTCCGCGACAGCGAGGTTCTTGTCGTCGACGACATGTCGAGCGCCCTGGACGCCGAGACGGAAAGCAGGCTGTGGGAGCGTCTGAACGCCCGCGAGGAAGCGACCTGCCTGGTCGTTTCTCACCGGAGAGAGGCGCTGCGGCGGGCCGACCATATTATCGTTATGAAGGACGGGGAAATTGAAGCCCAGGGCACCTTCCGGGAGCTGACCCTCGCTTCGGAGGAATTCAGAGCGCTATTGGATGAAGCCGGCGGCACTTTACCGGTGAATCGTCCTTAAAAAGCCGAGTGCTCCGACTCCGTGCTTCTTACACTGGACGTATAGAAGAACTGATTTGGCTTTGGCTGCAACAAGCGGCTTTTTCCGAACAGAAGAGAAGGTGATGGATTGGAACCGAGCTGCAAAGAGAAGCTGCTGAACCGCCTGGGGCGCAAGCCGCCGGGAACCACGATCGTTCTCGGCGATATTCTGCTTGATGAATACACGGCTTGTACCCGGGATTATTCCGCCAACGAACACTGTGTCGTCCTGCGTAAAGGACCGAGCCTGTTTTTTCCGGGGAATGCCCTGAACGTCTCCTTGAATATCGCGGCATTGGACGGGAACGCGGCCATTCTCGGCGCGCTCGGCACCGATACGGAGGCGGACAAGCTGCGCAGCCTGGCCGGGGACCGGATTGATTCTGGCGGCCTGATCGGGGAGACCGGCAGACAAACGACGCTGAAAACCCGGTTGTCGGACGGAAACGGGCGGCTGCTCCGCGTGGACAGGGAGGACAATACGCCGTTGTCCGCATCGGTTGCGGGGCTTTTGCTGAAGCATGCGGACAGCTTGCCCGCCGTCAACTGCGCCGTGCTGTCCGACCTGGGCAAAGGCGTGCTGCCGGATTCCCTGATCGCCGGTTATATTCGCCGGGCGGCGGACAAAGGCATCCCGGTTCTCGTCGATCCGGCCGGGGAGAACATACGGCGCTACGCGCACGCCTCCGTGCTGTTCCCGAACCTCGCCGAGTTCAACAAGCTGACCTCGTGCAGCTGTGCAAATCCGGCGGAGGCGGCGCGGTACGCCCGAGGAAAGCTGGCCGAATGGGAGATCGGCGCCCTCGTTCTAAAGGCGGCGGAGGCGGGCAGCTATCTGATTACCGCAGAAGAAATCCGCCATGTTCCTGCCTATTGCAAGGAGCCGGCTTGCGAGGTGGGTGCGGGAGACTCTTTCCTCGCGGCTTTTGCGGTCGGGATTGCTCACGGTCTGCCGCTGGAAGAGAGCTTTATGCTGAGCAATGCGTCGGCTGCCGTTTCGGTTTCCAAGGGGTATACCTCGACGGTGAGCACCCGGGAATTGACCGCATTTATCGGACAATTGAAACAAAGGGACGACAGGCGCCCGTGAGGAGGTGGAGTTATGGCGGACGAAGCTTTTCGGCAGCAGGTGAAAAATAGAAGGGACTACCTCCGGGCGTCCCGCAGCAAAATTCTCGTATGGACAGCCGCCGAACGGGAGGAAGACGTAATGAGGCTCCTTTCGGAGAAAACGCCCGATCTGGCGGCCATCCGTCTGCGTATGCCGGATCTCGCCTTGTTCCGGGCGGGAGGATTTACGGTGCTGCCCGTCCGTGACCGTAACGGGCTGGAGGCTCTTGCACGGTATTTGCAAGGGGAGCGCGGCCGTGCAGAGATCGAATCCGATTCCGGCGCATGTCTTTCCGCAGCAGCGGACTCCGGCGGGATTGTGACGGCCTTCGTTTTTCATGCGCCCAAGACAGGAACCGTAACCGGAATGGGAGCCGGATCGGAGGCCGGGGCGGATTACGCCCACCTGATCGGGGACATTCCCAAGCAGTATGAGCCTGCGGAGCTGTACGTCTACAGGGACCGGTTCTGCTTCCCGTTCTACTTCCGGGAGGCCGAATCGGCCGAGAAGCTGGACGTCGGCACCGCGGTTCCCGGCAAGCCCAAACCGAAGGCCGTTATAGCCGACTGGTTTCTCGGATACGGGGACGGCGTCATTCTGCTTCCCCTGCTGCGGAAATTTATAGACAAGCAAGCCCGCCTCGGGCATGAGGTGCATCTCATAGCCAAGGAGAAGCTGGCGTGGTTCTTCGGGACTTTCCTGCAGGGCTGCCGCATTTACCGGAGTCCGGAAAGCCCGGCCGTGTACGAGGCGGTGCTGCGGTCCTCCCTGTACCGCAAAGCCGTTCTTCTGCCGGTTTCCGTTTCTTCGCCTCCTACGCGGCACATAAGCGGACTGTTCGGCGCGGCGCTCGGCTTTAAGCGGCCCTACGCGCTTCCGGAACCGGTTCCCGTCTTCTACCCGCCTCTGCCTGCCGAACAGGCTGAAGAGCTGGCGGGGCTGCGGGCGGCGGGATGCAAGGTCGTGGGCATCCAGTTCCACACCGGGGACGCGAAGCGCTCCTGGCCCGAAGCCAGAGCCGGGAGGTTTATCGCCCTGTGCCGGGAACGGGGACTCGCGCTGGTCAATTTGACGCCGCTTCCTTATCCGGCGGAAGGGTGCAGCGACTGGAGCCGGCTGCCGGTGGAGCGGTTGTTTGCCGCAATCGGCGAACTCGACGCGGTAGTCGGAATCGACAGCGTCTGCGGGCACATGGCGGGCTTTCTCGGCGTGGCTCATATCACGCTCTGGGGCAGAAGCTTTCCCCATCTGCAGTTTCCTTTCACGTCCGACGAGTCCCACGTCAGCTTCCGGACACTGAGAGCCAATTACAGCCTAGTCCCCCGGAGCGCAGATATCGCGGATATCCCGGCGGAGCTGGCATTTGCCAGGCTCACGGATATTTTGGAGGGAAGACTCCCGCTCGGAAAGGAACTTCATACAGTAGAGGACACGCTGGAAGGACAGGGGATAGAGTGGGTGAGCGGGCGATGAGCAGAATCGTGTATATCTGGGACCGGACGAGGGACGGAGCGGATCTTGAAAATCTGCGTCTGGAACTGGCCCGGACGATCCGGGAGTACGGCTATTCCGTTTCCGCAGCTTCCGGTAACGAAGGGCTGGCCGATTTTCTGCTCCTGTCCGAGACGGAGATGACGGAAGGGAACGCGGAAAATAAATCCGTCCTGATCGTAACCGACGATGAGGAGATTTTGTCCGATTCGGTTTGTTACCGGAGCGCGGAGGAGATCTGGAAGACGCCTTTCGATGTCGGAGGGGTCGTGCTGCTTGGCGAGATTCGCGGGTTTGCCTACCGGTTTACGGGCTTTTCCTATTCTCCCATGTGCCTCGTTCACGTTCCGTCCCGTTCCTTGTCGTATCACCGGCTCGTTTCGTATTGGATACATAAATCCGGCAGAAAGGTCCGGTGAACGATGAGGAATAAGATGGCAGAACTGCCGGAATTGAAAGCGGAGCTTGCTCGGGCAAGGACCGGAAAAGCCGGAGAGAGGACTAAGACCGTCGTCATGGCCGGAGGCTGCTTTGATATTTTTCATATCGGGCATCTGGATTATTTGCAGGTCGCCCGCGGTATGGGCGATATTCTCGTCGTAGCCGTCAATTCGGATGCTTCCGTCCGCAGAATCAAAAGCCGTCCGCCGGTTTTCGAAGAGGGGCAGAGGGCGGGCATCATAGCCGCTCTTGAGGCCGTGGACCATGTGTTTATTTTCGGGGAGGACGACTGCTGCGAATCGCTGAGAGCCATCCGACCCGATTTTTTCGTCAAAGGCTGGGATTACAAGGACAAAACGTTTCCCGAAATGGCGGCCGCCCGCGAAATGGGCTGTGAAATCAAGATTGCCGGAGAGGATAAGAAAGCTTCTTCCTCCCGGCTGCGCTCTATTTTGCGGGGCGAAAGGAGGTTTTTATGAACATACTGGGCTTGGGCGGCTCTATTCACGATTATTCGGCCTGTCTGGTCCGCGATGGGGAAGTCCGCTGCATGATGGAAGAAGAAAGGCTTGCGCGGGTCAAGCATTGTCTGGGTCTCGGGGGAAAAGTGTTCCGGTGCAGAGCCGCCGATTACTGTCTGCAGGCGGAGGGCTTGGATGCCGGGTCGCTCGATCTCGTGGTGGGAAACGATCTGATCGACCCCGTCTACTATATGAAGTACGCGGATAGGATTCAATTGATCAATCATCATTTGGCCCATGCGGCAAGCGGGTTTTATCCGTCTCCGTATCTAAGCGCGGCTGTGCTGGTTGCGGACGGAAGAGGCAGCTTCACGTGTTTTCCGGCCGAGCGGGAGACGGTCAGTTACTATTTTGGAAACGGCTCAGAGCTTACCGAGATCAAGAAAGTGTCGGGAACGGACACGCTGGATTTCGGTGCCGCCCACGATTCCGAATCCGGTCTGACGGATGCGGACATGTCCAACTCGGTCGGGGGGTTCTATGAACGGGTCACGACGGAGATCGGCTTCGGGCTGCTGCAGGAAGGCAAAACGATGGGGCTGTCGCCCTACGGAACCGCACGGCATACCGACGCTTTCGGAAGCTTCTACTCGATGGATGACGAGGGTAATTTCCGTCAGACTCTGGATCAGGTAAAAGAACTCCGGACGTATATCCGCCGGACGCTGGAAGCTGCGGAAGACCCGGAAAAGTTTCAGGCCAAGGCGGATTTGGCTTATGCGGTCCAGCATCATATGGAGCGCATCCTTGTGAAGGCCTGCCGGTATCTGTACAACGTAACGGGCAGCCGAAATCTGTGCCTGGCCGGAGGGGTGTTTCTCAACAGTGTCGCCAACTACGAAATATTGCGGCAGACGCCGTTCGAGCATATTTTCGTCCAGCCGGCGGCCGGGGACGCGGGTACCGCTATCGGGAGCGCGCTGTACGGCTTCCACGTACTCGGCGGCAGGCCCCGCACGGCAGTGAACATTCCTTTCTCGCCCTATCAGGGCAAAAGCTACGGGCCGGACGAGTGCGCGAAGGCGGCCGGGGCATTTGAGGACCGCATCGAACGAGTGGAAGCCGCCGACGTCTCCGGGAAAACCGCCGAGCTGCTTGCCGAAGGCCGTATTGTCGGCTGGTTTCAGGGCCGCTCGGAAATCGGTCCGAGAGCGCTCGGCAACCGGAGTATTCTGGCGGACCCCAGGCAGGCGGCCATGAAGGATACGATCAATGCCCGCATCAAGCACCGGGAGCATTTCCGCCCGTTCGCGCCTGCCGTTCTGGAGGAGAGACAGGCCGATTTTTTTGACCTCGGCTGTCCTTCCTATTATATGCTGCTGGTTCCTCCTTTCCTGCCGGGCAAAGGAGAGGAGACGGCGGCGGTGTGTCACGAGGACCGGACCGGCAGGGTCCAAACCGTTTCGCGCAGGCTGAATCCCCGCTTCCATGAGCTGCTCGTACATTTCGAGAGCCTGACCGGAACCCCCGTGCTGTTAAACACTTCGTTCAACGACAACGGAGAGCCGATAGTCGAGACGCCGTACGACGCCATCTCCTGTTTCCTGCGGATTGATCTGGATTACCTGGTCCTGAACGGGACGATTTATAAGAAGCGCAAGGAAGGAGGTGCCGGCCGTGAAAAAAGCGGTGAAACGCCATCTGGACACGCTGGTTCGGAAGCATGCCCGTTTTGAAGGCAGCCGGACCGCGCTCGAGCAAGCGTTTGCCGTGATGGAAGGCAGCTTCCGGAGCGGGGGCAAGCTTCTCGTATGCGGGAACGGAGGCAGCGCCTCGGATGCCGAGCATATTGTCGGCGAGCTGATGAAGGGCTTCCGCTTGAAGCGTCCGCCGGAAGCCGCGTCCCTCAGACGGCTGAAAGGGCGGCTGCCGGATACGGCAGGCCTTCCGGGTGAGCCGGCGCCATCCTGTCTGGACCGGCTTCAGCTCGGGCTGCCCGCCATCTCGCTTGTCAGCCAGACCGCTCTCGTCACGGCCGTTCTGAACGATCTGGCGGCGGATGCCGTTTTCGCCCAGCAGGTTCTGGGCTACGGGAATCCGGGCGATGTGCTTCTGGGCATCAGCACTTCCGGACAGACGGCCAACGTGGCGCGGGCCATGGAAGTCGCCCGGACGCTGGGACTCGCGACCGTTGCGCTGACGGGAGCGGGCGAGGGCCGGATAAGGGCCTGGAGCGATGTGGTGCTCGCCTCCCCGTCTTCCGTAACGGATGAAATCCAGGAGGACCACGTGAAGATGTACCATACCCTCTGCCTCATGCTGGAAGAGGAGTTTTTCGGACCGGAATCGGAAACGGAGGGATAGCATGCAAGACGGCTATTATTTGTCCGCTTATTTGCACATCGATCCTCTGGATCATTTGCTGGGAACGATTATCCGTCACGATCAGAACGCGGCTTTGTTTCAGAAGAGCGGCAGAACGGTGAAGCTGATCCGGCTGTGGGAGCTGGAGCGTGTGACGGGGATTAAGGAGCACTATGTCTCCTTCCATAGTGCGGAGCAGGCGAAGCGCGTTCTGAACGAGCTTTTGCGGCCGCTTGGCCTGTCGCTCCGGGACATGGTGGAAATATGGGGAACTCCGGGCTTGCAGACGACGGATGATTATCACAGCGTTCAGGAGTATCGGACTCTTTCTTATCACAGCATTTCCCATCTGTTTTCTGCGGTTATGGCGGATTCGGACCTGTTTTATAACAAACGCATTCTCGGTTTTGCCGTTGACGGCGGTCCCGACGGGGTCGTGGATACGAGGGAACGGACGGAGAAATATTTCTTCACCGGAGGCTATATAAACGAAGGCCGGCTTAACCTGTTTCCGGCGGAATCGCCGGGTATGCTCTGGGGCTGGGCCAAGTTTTATTTCCGGATGCGGGAGGGCACGCTCATGGCGCTCGCTTCGGCAAGCACGAGCGAGATCTACGGGGAGAGGACGGCCGGCTTTCCCGTGCTCGACGGCCGGCATGACATGTGGGAATCGGACTGCATCCGTGACCTCGTCAACCGGGTCGAGCAGTTGACCGACGAGGATGCCGGCCGGTTGTTCAACGGATTCGATCCCCGTTTCTCCCGGCGGGAGAACAAGATCAGCATGATTATGAAAATCGTCCAGCGAGTCTCCATGGAGGTGATGGACGCCAATATCGACCGCAGTCTTCAGGCGTATTCCATCGATCCGTCGGAAACTTATCTGGCGCTGGCCGGCGGCTTCGCGCTGAACTGCCCGACGAACAGGCATCTGATGAATAAATACGGGTTCGCCGGATTTATCGCGCCTCCATGCGTCGGAGATTCCGGGCTTTCGCTTGGGATGGGGCTCTATGCTTTCCACAAAAAGCTCGGGGGAGAACCGTTCGATTTTAAGCTGGCTCACGCTTATTTCGGGGAACCGGACTCTTCCCTCCCGGACATTCTTTCGAGTGAAGCCTATGCCCCGTTTATCGAGCGTGCCGAACCGATGACCGAACAGCAGGCGGCGCGGGATATTCAGCGGAGCCTGGTCCTGTGGTTCGACGGCGAGTCGGAAATCGGCCCCCGCGCGCTGGGACACCGTTCTCTTCTGGGAGACCCGCGGACGGAAGAATCGAAGCGCCTGGTGAACGAGGTCAAGCAGCGGGAGTGGTGGAGGCCGGTAGCGCCGATCATTCTGGAAGAGGAGACGGCCGCATGGTTCGAGACGGATTATCCGTCGCGGTTTATGCTGCATACGTTCAAGGCGAGGCCGGACAAGGCCCCTCTTCTTCCGGGGGTGCTGCATCTGGACGGAAGCGCCCGCGTGCAGAGCATCGGCCGTCTGGAGAATCCCCGCCTGTACGGAGTCATCGGTGAGTTTCGGAAGCAGACCGGCGTTCCCGTCATTTGCAATACGTCGCTGAACGACCGGGGCGAGCCGATCGTCAATACGATCCATGAGGCGCTCAATTTCGCCCTCCGCAAAGGCATATCGGTGGCTTATATCAACGGGATGCGCATCCGGCTGCGGAATCATGGCGGCTACGCCCATGAAGGCCCGTATCCCCGCCGGATCGGCATGAGTGCCCTGAGCGACCGGGAAAAGGAGGCGGCGTGGAAGGAGCTGAACCCGTGGGACGTTCCCCGCGACGTGCTCTACCATTACCGGGACCCCAACGAGCAGGAACCGGCGGGTATTTACGACATCCGCAGCCGGGAAGATGCCGAGCGGCTGTGCAGGGAGGTCCGGCTCGTGCAGCGGCATAAGAAATTGTTCCGCACGATCTAAACTGGCGTAAAGGCGTGAATAACGATGCTCATATTGGGATTGGGAGGTTCCATCCACGATTTTTCCGCTTGTCTGTTGCATAACGGAAAAATCGTATGCGCGATCGAGGAAGAGAGGCTGTCCCGCTCCAAGCAGGCTTTCGTCGATGCCTCGACCTTCCGCTGCAAAGCGGCCCGGTACTGTCTGGATTACGCGGGCGTGACCGAAAAAGAAGTCGATCTTATCATCGGCGCGGACAATATCGAAAGCCGGTATTACGCCCGGTATGTCCCGGGAATCCGGCTGATGAACCATCATCTCGCTCATGCGGCGAGTGCGTTCTATCCGTCGCCCTTTACCGAAGCGGCGGTACTCGTGGCCGATGGCCGGGGCAGTTACCTGGACCGGGAGAACAAGATCGTGGAAACCGTTACTTACTATGCGGCCGGAGGTACGGAAATCCGGGAAATCCGAAAGGTGACGGGCCGGGAGAGCGGCGATTTCCGCAATGTATCCAACTCCGCAGGCCTCTTCTACTTGGCCGTGACGGAGGAAATCGGGTTCGGGCCGATGTACGACGAGAAGACGCTGGCCGTCTCCGCTTATGGAACCGCCCGGCTGGTGGAGCCGTTCCACTCCCTCTATTCTCTGGACGACGAGGGCGGTTTCACCCAAACTCTCGGGCAGATGAACGAGCTCCGGAGTCTTATCCGCGCGGAGCTCGGCCGCTCGGAAAGCGGCGGCGAACTGTTCCGGGCGAAGGCGGATGCGGCTTATGCCGTGCAGGTTCATCTGGAGCGGATATTGATCCATGCCTGCCGGTATTTGCATAAGCGGACGGGCTCGGACAACCTGTGCCTGGCCGGCAGCGTATTTCTGAATCATGCGGCCGTAAACAGGCTGCTGCGGGAGACGCCCTTCAAGCGGCTGTATCTGCCGCCGGCTGCAGGCGATGCCGGAGCCGCCGCGGGAAGCGCGCTGTACGGCCATTATGTGCTGGGCGGGCACGGCAGAGAAGCGCTTCTCCCGGCCACTCCATACCTGGGGAAGCCGTATCCGGCGGAAGCCATGGAAGAAGCCGCTCGCAAGGCCGGGGATTTCCTGGAGGAAGTGAAGGCCGAGGATGTCAACGAGCAAGCGGCCCGGCTGCTTTCCGAAGGAAGTCTGGTCGCCGTTTTCCGGGGAGGCGCGGAGTTTGGGCCGAAGGCGCTGGGCAACCGGAGCATCCTTGCGGATGCCCGATTTCCCGGAAACATCTCGCGGCTGAACTCGGCCAAAAAGCGGGAAGCTTTCCGTCCCTTCGGTTACATTCTGCTGGAAGGGGATGCCGGTAAGGCGGTCCCGCCGCAGCTGCATCCCATCTCTCCCGGATTAAATGCGGAAATGGCCGCTCTTCTGGAAAACTACAAGCGCATAACCGGCTGCTCCCTGCTCCTTAACACCTCGTTCAATCTGGATGGGGAGCCGATGGTGGAGACTCCGGCGGAGGCCGTCCGCTGTTTCCTGCAAGCGGAGCTGGATGTTCTCCTGATGGGAAACAAGCTGTATAGGCGGAAAAGAACGGAAGGGGAGGCAAAGGCGTGAATCATTTGGACGACAAGCTGCTGCAAGATTTCCGCTGTTTTTACGAAAGCATTCCCGATAAGAACGGCGTGTATTATTTGTTCTTCACGACGGGACTTCTTCACTGGGCGGCCAAATCGCTTCAATTCGTACCGGACACGGTTCCGGTCGTCTTAATCGGGGCGGGACTTACCGAAGAAGAGCAAATCTGGGTCCGGCAGGAGCTCCGGCGCCCTTTCTTTTGTTTCGTGGAAAAAGTGGACGAGGGAATGGTGTGGCATTACCTGGCGGCCGTAAACAGCGAGGATTTCGGATGGCTGGATATCGACTGTTTCGTTTTGAACGACCGGCTGTTCGGCGAAATGGCCCGCGTACCGCACTCGGCTTCCATGAACTGCGTGTGGTCGTATGAGTACGGAAAAAGAACGGTCCCTCCGGCGCGTTTTGAGTTTCGGGTTCTCCGGACGTTCTTCCTGTTTGTTAACCGGAAGGTTATGCGGGAACTGGACGGGGGGAGTCTACCGTGGTCGCCCCGTCCGTTTCTGCTTGATGCGCCGCCTGCCTTTTCCTCGTTCAAAAGGTACGATACGTTCCACGTGCTGGACGATGCGCATAAACGTACACTGGCCCGAATCCTTCCGGAAAACGGCGACGGGACGCCGGTATTTCCCGCGCAGATCATAAAGAAGGACGGGGTCGTGACCCGACATCTGGACACGCTGGTTCTGTATCAGCTCCTGGCACATTCCCGGGGATATCCCATTCATCGCGTAAGATGTCTGGATGAAGACGAGACCGCTTTGTCGGACGAAGTCGTGCATATCGGTTCGGTCTCTTATTACCGTTCTTTTGCGGATCCCGGCTATGAGGTGGTGAGCGGGGAAGAACGGGCCCGATACAACGAAATCTATGAAAGAGTCCTGCTGCTGGACTATACGATAGTCAGCCAATTTGAACGGCGTCTGCCCAGAGCTTACTCCGTTTACCGCAGAATGCTGGAACGGGATATCAAACGGCTAGGCATATCTTCCGAACATGTGAAGGAAGAAGCTATAAAAAAGCTGACCGGTCAGGGCATGAGCCGGGAAGCGGCCGAACGCATCTGCGGGGGCCCTGTATGAGCAAAGCCGTACGCAGAGTCCTTGTTACCGGAGCGGGCGGGTATATCGGGTGCAGCCTGGTGCCCGAGCTGGTCAAGCGGGGGTATGAAGTCCGGGCTTTGGACAAGTATACCCGGGGCCAGGACAGGCACTTTAGTCATTCCGGCGTAACCCGGATTTATGCGGATACGAGAACATGGAGCGGCGAAGGGCTTGAAGGCGTAGACGCCGTGGTCGATCTGGCAGCCATTTCCCATGACCGCAGGGGGGAAATCACTCCGCACGAGACGCTGGACATCAATCAGTTTGCGCGTTACCGGACTGCGAAGAGATCCAGGGAAGCGGGGGCCGGGCGGTATCTGTTTATGTCCACCTGCGGCGTGTACGGATTCCGGGACGATCCGCGCGGTGCGGACGAGAAGGCGGTTCCGAACCCGCTGACGACTTACGCCAAAGCGGCCTGCCGGTCGGAGCGGGATATTCTTCTTCTCGGCAGGGAAGGGTTCGACGTTACGGTGGCGCGTCCGGCCATCCTTTACGGATACTCTCCGAGAATGAGATTCGATCTCGCCGTTAACGCGATGGTCCGGGCGGCGTGGCAGACCGGTGCGATCACTCTCCAGGGCGGTGGCGGGCAGTGGAGGCCGTTCGTCCATCTGAAGGATGCCGTCGAGGCCGTCTGCTGTCTGCTGGAAGCTCCTGCGGAGAAGGTGACCGCCGAGATATTCAACATCGGCTCCGGCGGGCAGAACATCCGGATCCGGGATCTGGCGGAGCTTGTTGCGGCCGTACTGCCGATTCCCGTCGAGATCAGACGGGAGGGACCCGCCGATCCGAGGTCCTACCGGATCAATGCGGATAAGATCGGCGGGGTGCTGGGCTGGAAAGCCTCGTATTCGCTGAAAGAAGGGATTGAGGAGCTGTACGGAAAACTCGTCCGGGGTTTCGTCTGAAACGCCCGTTCTCCTTCGTTAAAGGGCTTCTCCTCGGGACTTCTCCCGGCAGGGCAGCCCTGAGGGAGAAGTCCCGAAGCCAGAACAAAGAAGCTTCCAGGCCCGCATCGCGCAGCGGGACGGGAAGCTTCTTTTAGGTTCGAATCCGTGTTAAAGGCATCCGTTGAAAAGGATCACAGATTGACTTCGGGGACGGCTCCTTAGCTGTCTTTTGTATACACGAGCGGGTTAAAAGGGGTGTCCGCCGTCTCGCCCGTCTTCTGCCCCCCGAAGTATTGGTTGAGATGTCCGGTAGGATCGGTCCCGAAAGGGTTGACGATCACGGCTCCGTCCTCGTAATACATCATCGTCATGGCTTCACGGGTATCGCGCGTATCGTTGGGCGGGGCATTGTGAAGCGTCCAGCCCGCGTGAAAGGTCACGTCTCCGAGTCCGATTCCGCCGTAAGTCATCTCTTCCAGCCCGAGTCTGTACGCCGCTTTCAGGTTCTGCTTGGCGGTTTTTCCGCGATTATCGAGCGTATGGGACCGCGAAATAAAGTGAAGCGAACCCGTGGAAGCGGTAACCTCCCGGAGAGGAATCCAGGCTGTAATGGATCGGTCCGTGTCGAGAAGCATGTAGTTGTTATCTTGATGCATGGGCGTTGCGGCCGCACCGGGCTGTTTGAAGAAGGCGGAGTCCCGGTAAATCCGGACGCCTTCCACGCCCATCAGGTCGGCGGCGATCTTGGCTAGCCGGCGGGAAGCGGTGAAGCGCCCGACATCGGGGTGGCGGAGACGCAAATTGACCGTGCCGGAATCGTCCGGACCGGAGGAAGGGATCGTATTGGTCATGTAATCGCGGATGGCTTCCAGAATGCAGGGCCGGTAGGCCGTAATTTCCGCAGGGGTGAGAACCTCTTTCAAACAGATATGCCCATTGGCTCTGAAATAACGGATCTGCTCCTGCGTCAGCGTGTAACCGGACGATAAATCCGGCAGGACTTTGTTTGCGGATTCGGATTCCAACTGAATACCTCCTTGTGCGCGTTTACTTTTTTTCTATTATAAAATCCGGTCCGTTCCGGGCCTCAGGTTTTCTTGTCCGGTTGACGCCGTAAAAACGAAACGGGAAAGAATGTCCGATTAACGAGCAAGAAGATCAGATTGTCCGTTCCACGGCGTTGTTAGAATGGAAATAAGTTCATGTGGCGAGGTGAAAGCATGCAGGACGGTTACTATCTTTCCACCTATTTTCATATCGGCCCCCTGGATTATTTGACGGGGACTTGTATCCGGCACGACCCCAATATGGCCCTGTTCCGCAAGGAGGGCGGCGATATCCGGCTTATTCGCTATTGGGAGCTGGAGAGATTCACGGGGCGCAAGCAGCACAGGCAGTCTTTCTACAGTCTTGAGCATGCCGCAGGAGTCGTCGACGAATTGCTCGGCCCGCTCGGCCTGTCCTTGGAAGACATGACGGAAGTGTGGGGCACGCCCGGGCTGGCTACGTGTTCGGATTACCACTCCCTGGACGATTACCCGGACTTGTCCTATCACAGCATCTCCCATCTGTTCTCGGCCGTAATGGCGGACAGCAGGCTGTTCTATGAAGGAAATGTGCTCGGGCTGGCCGTCGACGGCATCCCGGATGACGTGGTGGACAGGGAGACAGGGAACAAACCGTTTTTTGCCGGATGCCTGGTGCGCAGCGGGAAGCTGGAGCTGTTTCCGGTGCAGTCCCCCGGTCCGCTGTGGGATTGGTCCAGCACGTATTACAACCTGAGAGAAGGCACGCTGATGGCGCTTGCCTATGCTTCCGAAAGCGCCGTAAATCCTGTTCCTCTGGAGCTTCCACCGGCCTACGACCGGAATTTCAACATCTGGGAGCATGATTATTTACGGCCTCTCATCGAAGCTGCGGACAAGCTTTGCGAGAGGGATGCGCGGGAAAACCCTGCTTATACGGGCTTCGATCCCCGCTTCACGGAGAGAGAGAACAAGATTTCCGCCGTGATGAAGCAGGTGCAGGCGGCATCCATCGCCCTGATGGAGCGGAATGTGGAAGCCATTCTCGACTCATACGGCGTCAAGCCGGAAGAGACCTATCTCGCTCTGGCCGGCGGTTATGCGCTGAATTGCCCGACGAACAGCCACCTCATGCGCAAGTACGGGTTTAAAGGCATGATTGCACCGCCCTGCGTAAACGATTCGGGTCTGTCGCTCGGCATGGGCCTGTATGCGTTTTACCGCAAAATGTCCCCGGCGCGCATCCGGTTCCGGCTCGGTCACGCCTACCATGGCGCATCAGGGTCCGCGCTGGAGGAAGTCCTCCAGTCCGGCGCCTTCGCCGGCTGCATCGGGAGCGTAACCCCGCTGGAAGAAAGCCGGGCGGCCGAAGATCTGTGCCATGCGCCTGTCGTCTGGTTCGACGGACCGGCGGAAATGGGGCCCAGAGCGCTTGGCGCCCGTTCTCTTCTCGGGGACCCGAGGACATCGGCGGCGAAGGATGCGCTGAATACCGTCAAGCAGAGAGAATGGTGGCGCCCGGTCGCGCCCGTTATTCTTGCCGGCGAGGTAGGGGAGTGGTTCGAGGAAGGCTGCCCGTCGCCCTATATGCTCCATACTTTCCGCGTAAAGGCGGAGAAGCGGGAGCTAATCCCGGCCGTTATTCATCTGGACGGCACGGCAAGGGTTCAGACGGTGGAAGATGCTCCCCCTACCCGGAATCTGTACAGGCTGCTCCGGGCTTTTAAGGAAGCGACCGGCGTTCCGGTTCTGTGCAATACTTCCCTGAACGGCAAAGGAGAACCGATCATCCAGGATATCGGGGAAGCGCTGCATTTCGCTCTGGTGAAGGGCATCGAAGTGGCGTATATCAACGGCAGGCGCGTTCAGTTGGTCAACCATGGCAGCTACCGGGCCCGGGCGGGGAACGCCGCTTTTCCGCGACAAATCGAATTCAGCCCGATGAGTCCCGAAGAGAGAGATGCTGCGATGCTGCGGCACAATCCTCACCGAATTCCCCTGGAGATCCTGAAGTTTTATATGGAACGGATCGAAAGAGGCGGCATCAAGCGCTACGATCTGACCGATCCGAAGCAGGCCCGCCGGCTGATCCGGGAGGTCCAGCTGCACCGGTCGAGGCCGGGAGAACGGGAATTTTGCGATCCTGAAGCCTAGTCATTTTATTCATCCGAAGGAGGCTGTTTATGACGGCATATTCATTAAGCGTGCAGGAGAAACAATTTTTTGCCGAGGAAGGCTATCTGGTGCTGAAAGGCGTGTATTCGCCGGAAGAAGTGAACGCTTTGAAGGAGGAATACCATAAGGCCTGGCTGGATTCGATTCTCGACAAGAAAATCGTACAGGACCCGGAGAAGCCGTTAATGAGCTTGTTTCCGCGCATGAAGGATCTGCATAAAGATCATGCCCTTGTACACGAGTTTGTTTTTAAAGAGGAGGCTTTAGCCGCCCTGGAAGAGTTGACCGGGGAGGAAGCTCTTCTGGTATCGACCAACTTTTATTTCAAGCCTCCGGGTTCGACGGGCATGCCGTTTCATCAGGACAACTATGGAATCGGCGTCCTTCCGGGCACCTGTTATGCGATATGGGCGGGCCTCGATCCGGCGGATGTGTCCAACGGCGGCATGCGGATTGTGCGGAGGACCCATACGTCGGATCTTCAGGTTCCGGAGAAAGTGTACACAACGGCCGAGGATACCTTCGGCGGCTATGTTCAGACTTTGGCGGTTCCGGAGGAACATGAGCTTATCGAGCTGCGGACAGAGCCGGGCGATATCGTGATTTATCACGGGAATTTGATCCACGATTCGGCGGACAATGGGAGCGAGGTTCTTTTCCGCCATTCGATTATCAGTCATTTCGCCGGGACGAGCGCCGAGAAGACGACGCTTAATTTCAATTATCTGATGAACAAAGAAGGCCAGCGGGTGCGCAAGCGGATGAACGCGGGCGCCAACTTGGGCAGAAAGGGGGAGTGACCGATGAATGAGAAGCTAACGGACGACAAGCTTACCACGTTCGCCGGCGAGGGCTATCTCGTCCTGAGCGACGTGTATACACCGGAGGAAGTCAACGAGTTAATCCGTCAGTTTGATCTGCATTGGGTGCAGCTCACCGCTTCCGGGCAGATCATCCAGAACGGGAACCGTCCGCTCGAAAGTCTGTACCCCCGCCTCCGGGATTACCACCGGAAGAATGAAATCATTAAGCGGTTATCCCTCAAACCGCAGCTGTTCGCTTATCTGGAGCAGCTCATCGGCGAAGAGGCGCTCATTATTTCGACCAGCTATTATTTTAAGTCTCCTTCGACGAGAGGTCTTCCCATGCACCAGGATAATTACGCTTTCGGCGTGTCGCCGGGAACGACTTATGCCGCATGGATATCGCTGGACGGTTCGGACGAGGGAAACGGGGGCATGACTTTCGTGCCCGGTACCCACTCGTTGGACCTGCAGGTGCCCGAAGGCGACACTTCCGACGTCCGCCGGTATTTTTCCGATGAAGGCCAGTGGCTGAAGGATTACGAAACGGCTGAGATGGTGAAGGTTGCCACGAATCCGGGAGATGTTATTTTTTTCAACGGGAATATTGTCCACGGCTCTTCGGACAACTTGTCCAGACACCGCTTCCGCAGGTCGCTGCTCATTCATTTTACCGGGGTGAGCGTGGAGAAGCTTGCGCTTAATTTTAACAATCTGATGGATAAAACGGGCGCCAGAGTGCGCAGAAGGCTCAATACGGATACGAAAATTACCGAAGGCCAGGAATCGGTGTTTTCCATTCAGGAAGCGGATTATTTTGCCGGGTGGAGGTAGAAAGAGGCGTGGAGAAAGCAGGTGACAGGATGCTGATTCGAGTACCGCTCGATAAGGTGGGGCAGGCCGGAGATCTGATTCAGCTCATGGAAAAAATTTATTATCTGTCCGATCGCATTACGAACGTCAGCCGGGATGAGGCGGCTTTGACGATCGAGTACGGGGGTTCGGACGAAGAAGAGGTCGTCCGCCGTCTGGATGTCTTATGCGCATCTCTGTCCGGACGCCGGAAGCTTCCCTACCGGAAGGTGAAGGATAACCGCAGGTATGGGGAGGCCGGACGCGCTCGAGCGCGAACAGGAGCGTCACCGTCACGGGAGCGGGATAGCGAAAACAGTGAAAGCAGTGAAAGCAGTGAAAGCAGTGAAAGTGCCAAGGAGGCTCATGTGTTGCTGGAGCAGGCGCTTGTGAAGCTTCTGCGGAGCCGGGCGCATGCGTACGGGGCGGCTCTCCGCAGATACCCGGCGATGATGCCGGAATCCGTCCTTCAGAAGAGCGGATATATCCGGAATTTCCCGCAGAATGTTTATGCCGTAGGGGAATTCCGGCATCAATTTGACACGATGCAGGAGATCCGTGCCCGGCTCGAGGACAACGCGCCGCTGCACGAGCTGCTGCAGCCGAGCGGCATGTATCTGCAGCCCTGCGTCTGCTACCACGTGTACGAGGAACGGAGCGGGACAAGAAGCGGCGGCCCTGCGGGGAACGGGAGCGGCCCCGGGGCGGCGGGGGCGGTTTCGTCCGGCCCGAAGCTCGCGCTTTACTCCGCTTACGGACCTTGCTTCAGGCATGAGCACACCAGCCGGATAGACGATTCCCGGCTGCGCGAGTTCGGGATGTTCGAGATCGTGTACATCGGCGGAGCGCAGGAGGTAAGGGATATGCGGCTAAAGCTGCTGGAGGACACGTGGCTCCTCTTCGGGCAATTGGGGCTGGAGGGATACGTGGAGACGGCGTCGGACCCCTTCTTCCTGCCGGAGGACACGGACCGCCGGCTGTTCCAGCTCGCTGCGGAGTCCAAATTCGAGCTGCGGTTCGCACCCGGCGGAGGGAGCGCAAGCGATTATGCGGTCACGTCTTTCAATGTATGCGGAGACGTGTTGTGCAAAGCGTTCGGCATAACCGGAGAAGCAGAGGAATACGGAGACTCCGGTGAAGCGGGCGAGGCGGGCAAGGGCGCGCCCCTTCATTCGGGCTGCACCGCCTTCGGAGTGGACCGATGGGTGCAGGCCTTGGCCGAAACGCACGGATACGAGGCCGGAAGCTGGCCGCAGCTCATCAGGGAGCATCTGTAAGGATGGATACGAGACACCTGCTTCCTGTCGCGGAATCGCCGGGTTTCGAGACCGAATGCTACCACAACATCCGGTTGAGTCTTCTGCTTGCGCATGCCCGGACGCTGCCCTGGTACCACAGCCACTTTATGAACCTGACCCTCAAATCGACGGGGGCCGATCTGTTTCCCGTCGTCCGCTTTGAAGAGCATCTCGACGTCTATTCGGAAGTTCTCGAGGAAACGCCCCTTGTCCGCTGTGAGGACTGGGTGGAGACGGCGCGGAAGACGCTGGGCGAAGGCCGCTATATGATCGTGTATTTTAACTGGAGAAACATCCCCTGCTCCCGTTATTACAACAAGCAGGATATGTTTCATGAAGCGCTTGTGTACGGCTTCGACGATGAGCGCAAGGTTTTTCACTTTCTCGCTTTCGACGTGAACGGCAAAGGATACGGAAGCTCGGAGGTCCCCTACGGCCTGTTCGGCCGGGAGATGACCAGACTGGCCGATGAAGATTTGCATGCCCAGCGCTGGTTTGCTTTCTACGGGTTTCCCGCGTCGGTTATCCGGCTCAAAGATGCGCTCGCGTCCCGTCCCGATACCCGTAACATGTACTTTGCCCTGGAGAGAGGCAGGGTGCGGGGGAACGGTTCGCAGGATGAGACGTTTGCGATGGGCCATTACGTCAACGAGGTTCTGTCCCTGTATTTCCGGCAGCTTGCGGAGGGAAGACCTCTTCAGGCTAAGGAATTCATTTACTGGAACATTATCGTTCACAAAATGATTCTCCACAAAAGCCTGATGCTGCAAAGGATTGTTTATCTTCAGACCGGGACGGATTCCAGTCAGCTGGACCTGTTGAAGAATGTGTATATCAAGGCCAAAACGGAGATGGACCGGGCCAAGTGGACGAGCATCAAATATCAGCGGACGAAAGCATCCGTATACCTGCATCAGCTTGCGGACAATTTCCAGACCCTGTATGAGCTTGAGAAACGGGCTTCCGCCATGCTGATGGAGTTTCTTACCTTGTCTCACTTGAAATGAAAATCTGAATCGTCGAGGTGTAAGCATGAACCAAACAGCCATGGAAGCTGTGATTATTGAACATGTGAAACAGATTTTGCCCCAGCAGATCGAGATTGAACCGACCACCAAGCTTCTCGAAACGGGAATCGACTCCATGAGTTTTATCCGGCTTGTGGTGTTGCTGGAGGAAGCTTTCAACATCGTGATCGAAGACGAGGAAATTCTACTTGAGAATTTTACCAGTGTGGAAACGATCCGGAACCTCATTCAGAAATGCCTGGACAGTAAACAGTGAACCGGACGGAACGCACGCCAACAGAAGACGAAGAGGTCATGGTCAAAAGCAGAGTAACCGGCCGGGGGATATGAGATAGTAAAAGTACCCCGGGGAAACAAAAAAAACAGCCACTCAAGGAGGCAAACCCATGAAAACCGCATCGTCCAAAAAGAATGCCAAGCAAGTGACCATGACGCTGGAGAACTCCAACAGCAAAACTTATCTGGAGCTGCTGGACGGACGTTCCGAAGAGCTTCAATTCACTCAGGTAGCACCGACCGAGTTCACCGTCAACGATTCCGAGTTCAGCCTGAAATCCGGCATCAATGTGGAACTGGGCATCAAAAATGTCGATCTTGTCGCAACTTCGAGCGTGATCTGGCCGGGACAAACCATCCGCGTCCGCGGTGGTCTGCACGGACAAGGCGCGGCCATGAAAGCTAAAGCCACAATCCCGTTCAACAAAAAAATGGCGGACGGCGTTCAAGGCGAGTCCTGGCTGTACTGGGTGATCGAAACTCCGGAAGGCGAATTCCACAACAAACAGGCGATTCACATGAAAGGGACCCTGAAAGGCCTGCCTCCGAAAAACGCCACGTTCTATTCGGACAGCGTCACTCCGCTGTTTGACAGCGAAGACAATCAAGTGGGAACCGTATACGGATGCCTGCAATCTAACTAATCGAACGGTCACAGGAGGGGTCATTAACACGGGCCCCTCTTTCTTACTTGAAAATTGCCGTACGAGAAGGAGAATGCGATGTACGACGTGATTATCGTGGGCGCGAGATGTGCCGGAGCTTCGCTGGCTTCCTTTTTGGGGCGGCGCGGACACTCGGTTCTGCTGGTCGATCAATTTCCGTACCCGAACGCGACAACGTCAACCCACATCCTGGGCGAGAGCGACGTGTATGGGAGGCTCGGCATTCTCGGGAAAATGGAGTCCGCCGGAGCGCCTTTCTTGACGCGGATGCGAGTGGATTTGGAAGGGACTGTTTTCGAGTCGGATATAACGGTGACGAAAAGAGCCCTGGGACTCCGCAGAGAACTGCTGGACCCTCTGCTTCTGCAAAGCGCAGCCCGTCATCGGAACGTTGAAGTGCGGCTTAACACCAGAGTGACGAAGATTTTACTGGAGAACGGACGAGCCGTAGGCATCGAATGCCGGAAGAAGGACGGGCAGCTTCAGCGTTTCGCCGGGAAAGTCGTAATCGGTGCGGACGGCCGGTATTCGGCGGTGGCCAAAGGGGTGCGGGCCCCTCTGGAGACCGAGACGGAGCGGCCGCTTCACGGGGTTGCTTACGCGTATTTGTCCGGTGTGCATCGGCTGCCCGTTCCGGCGGTCGAATGGTACTGGAAGGGTTCGTCCGTCGTCCTGTGCAATCCGATCGACGGGCTGATGCACTGCGCAGCCATCATGTATTCCCCCGAGGAACAGGAGCGGATGGCCCGCCTCGGACGGGGGGGATTCATGGAAAGGCTGCTGGAAATCCGCACGCTGGCGCCGAGACTGGCGGAGAGCGGATTGGAAGGAAGCGTCCGGGGAATTCCTCCGGCTAAAAGCTTTATCCGTAAAGCTTACGGCTGCGGATGGGCGCTGGCGGGAGATGCCGGAGCTTTTCTGCACCCGGTGGCCGGCGTCGGAATCGACAACGCCGTATGTACGGCCGAAGTCCTGGCGGACGAGCTGCATGCTTTTTTCACAGGCGCGAAGGAATGGGAAGAAGCGATGCGGAGCTATGAAGAGCAGCGCAACAACCGGATTTATCCGCAGTACCGGCATTCGCTGGCTACGCTGGAAACGGCCGGCGACCCCTTAACGGAAACGTCGGCCGGCGCCCTGAAGATGCTGGCGACTTTCCCGAGTCTGGTCAAGAAAATCGGCCTGCAGGCGGAAGCCGTCATTTCACTTTTATCTGGAGGTCAAAATCATGATTGAATGTCCAACGGACCGTACACGCAATGTCACTTATCTCGAAGCCGCCCCGGAGCAAGTATGGTGGTCGATCGCCACGACGGAAGGGACGAATACGTATCTCACGTACTCTTCTTCTACAACAGGCGATCCCTCCCTGCCGAAGGCGGGAGATGTCTACACGCTCAATTACGGCGACATCGAGAATCAGTCTGTCGTTGTGGAAAGCGTACCTAACTGCCGTTTCGTCCTCTCGGACGCTTATCAATCCCTGGCACCCGACGGCAAAGCGGAAATCTTCTATGTAAACACGGCTTTTACCCTGGAGGCATCGGACGGGTTTGTCAAATTGAGTCTGCAGGTGCAGGGATTCGCCGAAGACACGTACGGGCAGTGGCTGCGCGAGTGTCTGGAAATGGGCTGGCGGCGCTCTCTGATGAATTTGAAGTCGGTGCTCGAATTGGGCTTGGATCTGCGAACGGAATTATTCAGTTATCCCCGGCTCGGTGTAACCAACTGCACGGTGAACCCGGAACAGAGCCGGGAGACGGGAGTTTCCGTGCGGGGCGGAAATTATTTGCTGGAAGTATTCCCGAACAGTCCCGCACAGAAAGCGGGGCTCCGGGCACACGATATCATTCTCGGCATCGGGGGACGGACAACGGCGACCTACGGTGATTTCGTCCGTGTCATTTCGTCTTATTCCGGTAAAAAGGGGCCCGTATCGGTAACGTTCAGCCGCAGCGGCAAGCAGCACGAAACGACAGTCCGGCTGTCTGTCGAAGAGCAGTTCACCGGCTTGAATAAGGAGAGCCTCTCCCTGGAGGAAATTAAACACAGGCGCGAGCTTATCGCGAAAAGCCGCTCGGCATCCGGAGCGGTCTGGACCGGAACGGAGAGCGGCATGAAGGCTGCGGCGGAGAACGGAGAAGACGGTGCAGCGGGAACTCAATGAAACGAAAGGAGCGTGAGGGGAATGATCGGGGAAGAACGGAGTGCGACAGCCGGGCTGGACAGGGAGTACAGCCTTACCGGCGAGCAGATTAGCCGCTACCGCAGGGACGGGCATGCTTACCTGGAAAAAGTCTGTTCGGCCGAGGAAGTACAAGCTTACCGTCAGGCGGTTACGGAAATTTACCCTGCGTTCACGGCCGATTCCTATCCGCCGGACGAACGGGAGTTTTACGGAGTGGAACGGGCCTTTCCGACCGTGATGAACATGTGGGAGAGAAGTTCCAAGGTGAGAACTTTCACCTTCGCCCGCCGTTTTGCCCAAATCGCCGCCGACTTGATGGGCGTGGACAGGCTGCGCCTGTACCACGATTCGGCAATTTTTCTGGAGCCGGGAGGCGGAGCGATTCCCTGGCACCAGGATAGTCCCTACATGCTGCAGATGGACCCGGACATGACGATGACCATGTGGATGCCGCTCGTCGATCTGCCGGCGGAGCTCGGATCGATGCGCTTTATGTCCGGCTCGCACGAGCTGCCTGCGGACAAGCATACGAATCTGCTTCTGCAGGCTTACCGGAAGGGACTGGCCGAGGTCCATTACGGGGCGATGCCCGCCGGAGACGCGACCTTCCATTCGGGCTTGACCCTGCACTATGCGGCGGCCAACCGGACCTCCATCGTAAGGGAGGTCGCCACGATCATTTACGTTGCGGATAACCTGCGAATCGTCGAGCCGGATACCGAGGCGAGGGCGTATCACCTGAGACGGATTTTTCCCGGAATGAAGCCCGGAGACACAGCCGTCAGCCCTTGGACGCCGCTCGTGTTCGACCGGTTTGCAGAGTCCGGCAGCCGGACGGAAAGGAAGGGATAAGATGGAGAACACGCATGGTTTTGATGCGCTGGAGCAGGAATGGAGCGTGTCGCGGGAGGACATCGACGGGTTCCGCAGGGACGGGCATCTGCTCCTGAGACAGTTGGCCTCGGAGGAAGATATCGGCCGGATCCGGGAAGCGTGCCGGCGCGAGATCGCCCGGCTGGACGACGGGCTCAGGCTGCAGGTGATGAACGTCTGGGAGAAGGATGCCGCCGTGAAGGCGTTTGTATTCGCCCGGAAATTTTCCCGGATTGCGGCGGATCTTCTCGGTGTGGACGGAGTCAGGCTGTATTTCGACCAGGTCTTCTTCAAGAAGCCCGGGGCGGGCGCAATGCCTCTGCACCAGGCCAATCAGTTCATGCTTGAGCTGGACCCCGATTCCGTCCTTTCGATGTGGATGCCGCTCACGGATATTCCGGGAGAGAGGGGGCCGCTCTCTTACGTTGCCGGTTCGCATCATCACGAGAAGCTCCGGGGCGCCAAAAATCCTCTCCTCGCGGCCATGAGACTGGGCCTCTCGGAGAAGCCGTGCGGCCCGATGCGGGCGGGGGATGCTTCCTTCCATACCGGCTGGACGCTTCACGGCGCTTACGGCAACGATACGCAGATCACGAGAGAGATGCTCATTATTACCTGGTTTGCCGAAGACGCCCGGATTACGGATCCCGCGGACAGCGCCGGCAGGAATCCGCAGCTTCAGAGTCTTTTCCAGGGTCTGGAGCCGGGCGGCAAGGCGCAGGGACGGCGGCTTCCGCTGCTGTTTTACCGGCCCTACCGGGATGTGGTCAAGCTGGTTCATCAAACGGAGGAGGATGCGGAATGAACGGGGCCGTTCACGATGACTTACCGCCTCTGGGCGACAGCTACGCACTGCCGGAGGGCCTGATCGCACAGTTCCGGGCGAACGGGCACGTCTGCATCAGGCAGGCGGCCTTCATCCATGAAATCAGCGCCTACCGTCCGCATATCATCTCGGCGGTGGAGGGCTACACGGGAGATCGGAGCGTCCGGCCGCATAAGCAGCTGTATATGAACCTCTGGGAGGAGGATACGCGTGTCCGGCAGTTCGTATTTGCGCGCCGGTTCGCCAAGCTGGCGGCGGATCTCATGGGCGTCACGGGAGTCCGGCTGTACCTGGACCAGGCGAACTTCATCGAGCCGGGGGCGAGCGTAACGCCTTGGCATCAGACCGAGGCTTATATGCTGGAGCTGGATCCCGCGCAGATTATCACCATGTGGATGCCACTGGTGGATCTGCCGGAGCCCGGCGGGCCGGTGACCTACCTGTCCGGATCGCATCTTCTTCCGGGAGGCGCATCCAAGAATCCCCTGCTGGAAGCGAAAAGAGCGGGACTCCCGGAAGAGAACTACGGTCCGCTGAGGACCGGCGACGCCGCGTTTCATGCGGGGCGTCTGCTGCACAGCGCTCCGGGGAACGGCGGGGCCTTCACTCGCGAGGTGATGACGGTGACGTATTTTGCCGACGGGGCGAGAATTCTGGATCCCGAGGACAAGTCCGGCAGAGCCCCGCACCTCAGGCGCCTCTTTGCCGGAACCGTGGCGGGACAGCCGGCCGCAGGGCCGCTGACGCCGCTGCTTTACCGCAGGCTTTTTTAAGAGGAGGAAAACAGGTGGAGGATTCTCTTTTCACGGCAAATTTGCACGAGGAGATTGTGCTGTCTCCCGGACAGATAGAAGAATACCGCAGCAAGGGTCATGTTTATGCCGGACGGGTCGCCGCGGAAGAAGACGTGGCGGCTCTGCGCCCCCTGGTGAGGGAACTGGTCCGGACCTGTGTGCAGGAAGACCGGCCGCTGGAGGAGCGCGATGATTTTGGCAGAGCTTTTCTCCAGCTGATTAATTTATGGCAGAGAGACGAAGCTGTGAAGAAATTCGTCTTTGCCCGCAAATTCGCCCGGATGGCCGCCGATCTGCTGGAAGCGGACGGGGTGCGGCTGTACCTGGATCAGATTTTTTACAAGGAACCGGGAGGCGGCCCTACACCTTGGCATCAGGATGGCGCGTATATGCTCCGCTTTAAACCCGACAAGCTCATTACCCTCTGGCTGCCTCTGACCGATATTCCGGACGAGATGGGCTCGCTGCGGTTCATTTCCGGTGCGCATGAGATCGAGCGGATGAAAAGTTCCGGCAATATTCTGCTGGATGCGGTCCGCAGAGGGCTGCCGGAGACCGGCTACAAGGGAATGAAGGCGGGGCACGCGACGTTTCATTCCGGATGGACGCCTCACAGCGCGCTGGCGAATCCGACGGACTCCATGCGTGAAGTCCTGACGATCACGTATATAGCGGAGGATGCGATTATAGCCGACCCGGAGGATAAGGAGGCGCGACGGAAGCATCTGGAGACGTATTTTCCGGGGCGGAAACCGGGAGAACGTGCGGACAGTCCGCTTAATCCGGTTCTGTACAGCAGGGACGGAGCTGCCCGGTCTGCGTCTGAATCCGCGGCTCAATAAAGCAAGAATTGTTTGCAATCGAAGCAGAGAGAAGCGGCGGCGGGACCTTTACAATGAAAGCAACGGAAAGTTTGGAGGGGGAAGCAACGTGTGTGCGAAAGATCAAATACGTCTGTTTTTAAGCGATCAAGGCTGCGGTATGCTGCCGGTCGAAGAGATTAGCGAAGAAAAGCGGCTTTTCGATATGGGATTCGATTCGCTGCGGTTTATGGAGCTTGTCGTGCTTATCGAGGAGCATTTCGGAGTCCAGTGGCCGGACGAAGCGCTGGAAATCAGCGGCAGTACGCAGGTCAGGGATATCGTTCAGGCGCTTGAAGGCTGTTTATGAGCCGCCGCCCGGACTACGGTCATTTGCTGACGATGCTGCCCCATCAGTTTCCCCTCCGGGTGCTGGACGAGGTAAAGGATTATTCGCCCGGAAAATTTCTTGTGGCCGGATGCAGCCCGCTGCCGCTGAAGATCTACTTCGGCAATACGGATACCATTCCGCCTACCCTGCTGATTGAGGGGCTGGCCCAAGCGTGCGTCATCCTGACCCAATTGGAGACGGCGCCCCTGGAGGAAGATGAAGTTCCCCTGCTGGGAGCGATCAAGGCCAAGCTGCTGATGCCCATATCCTGGCAGGAACCCATTATTTACAAGGTAGAACCCGTCCGCATTTTAAGCAAAAAAGCGATCTTTACCGGCACTTTGTACCGGTCGGACGGAACAACGGCGGTATCGGCCGAACTAAGCGTAGCTGTTGCCGCGACATCAAATTCATAATAGGCGGGGACCATCGTATGCCGGCAGAGGCTTATTTGCATGACGCAAAACCTTGGACCATGGTGGACCGGATTATCGGAGAAAGCGATAGGGCCATCTCAACATTGAAGAATATTTCCGGCAGTGATTTTTATTTGATTGGTCATTTCCCTTCATACAGTGTGTATCCCGGTATGCTGATGGTGGAATGCATCCTGCAATCGGCCGAGCTTCTGCTGCGGCGGCAATTGCCCGGGAAACCGGGCGACTGCCGGTTCGGTGAAATCGCTTCGCGTTTCCTCAGTCCGGTCGTTCCGGGGGACTCCGTAAGATTTGACGTCGGCTTTACGGCCGGAGGAAGCGAACTGGCGGCCGTCGGCAAAGTCGGCGGCCGCACCGTGATTCACTGCAAAATGAAACTGCTGCGGGAGGAGGGGGAGAAGGATGAACGGAGATGAAAGACTGGTGGAGCTCTACGACCAGGGGGAACTGGCGGGAGTCCTGCACCTGCCGCCCGAGCACCTCAGACCTTGTCCGGTGATCATCTACTGTCCGGGCAAAAACGGCGAAAGGTACGAGGTGCACCGGCTCGCCGTGAAATTCGCCCGCAGATTGGCACAGCAGGGAATCGCTTTCCTGCGTTTCGATTATTACGGAATCGGCCTGAGCGACGGGCATTATTTCGACATGACGACCTCCGGTAAAATATCGAATGTGCTGAAGGCCTATGAGTTTGTCTGCGGTCATCCGGATCTGCGGGAACGGGAGGCCGTCTTCCTGGGATTCAGCGATGGAGCCAGAATCGCCTTAATGGCGGCACGGGCCAGCGGGATAGAGAGGCTGGTTCTGTGGAGTCCGCTGTTTTTCGAATTCGGCGGGAATTATCCGAGCGGAAAGCATCCTCGTTTTATCCGGCATCCGGAAGCGGGCAAGCTGGTTATGCCGTGGGCCGGCCTATGGGTCGGGATGGATTTTTACCGGGATTTGCAGAGCATGGACACCGAAGTCGCCCTGGAATCTTATAAGGGCTCTTCCGTCCTCGTCTACGGAAACAACGATCCTCTCATCCTGGAGGAAATGGAGCTGTCGGAGTCCCGCCAGTCGGCGATTTACAGGCATTCCGCACAGAATCGGGTAGTCCGGGTTCCGGAAGCGGGCCATCTGTTTACATCCAGACCGCTGGAGGAAACGCTGATGGATCATACGACTTCCTGGCTCCTCACGGAGCGTCTGGTTAGGGGAGGATAAGTCATGTGGAAGCAAAGAAGATTCGGCCGTGATCGCGGTATCTACGGACTCGTGGAAGAACCTGACGGACCCGGGAACGATCTCGTTGTGACGTTCGCGGGATTGGGCCAGGCGATGAGCGAAAAAAACTACCTGTTCTCCAACCTGCGCAAATATTTGGCCCGGAGCGGAGTAAGGGTCGTTCAATTTGACTACCGCGGCCACGGGGACAGCTTCGGAGAACTGGGGGACACGACGGTGTCCGGCATGAAGCGGGATGCGCTCGAAGTGCTTGCCGAAGTTTTGGAAGAGTACCCGGCGGAGAGGATTTTCCTGATCGGCAATGCCCTCGGCGGGATCATAGCCCTCCAGACGGCAGCCGCACTGCAGAAGAAGGAGGAAGCTGCTCCCGTCTGTATCCCTGTACTGCTGGCGCCTCCCTTCCGGAAATTCCCGGAGAAGGAAGCTTTGTTCGGGCGGGAGGCGCTTCAAGCTCTCCGCCGTGAAGGAAAGCTCGACGCCCAGCTTCTTGTGCCGGGCTTCGATTATTACACGCTGAGCGACTTTAACCGGGAGCCGTACGACTTTTTTATGGCTTGGGGCGCCCATATGCTTTATTTGCACGGTCAGTGTATTTCAGCCGGTATGCTGGACGAGCTTCTTGAGCTGGATACGGCCCGTCTTGTCAGAGAATACGGCGGGCCTCTGCACATCATGTGCAGCAGGGAAGATGAAGAGGCCCGGACGATAGCGGAGGCAATGGACCACGTCATTCTGCACAGGATGCAGGGATACCGGTATTTTTACCAGCATCCTGCGGCAATGGACCAATGGATAACCGAGGCGGTCTCCATTGTACGGAGCGATAACGGGGAGAGGGAGAAATTTTAATGGAAGAAACCCGGAAAACAATAGCGCAAACCATCCTGTCCCAAAAAAACGACTGGCGGTTCCCGGACGGCGAAGGATTATCCCAGCGCACGCTTGACTGCAGACAGCTCTGCATGATGGAGGTGCTTAAATGGAAAGGAGAGCGGCAGCTTACGCCCGTTTTCCTGAACGCCTTCGACTGCGAGTCGAACGGACTCATGCTGAGGCGCAGGGAGCCCGAGCCGGGGAGAGGCTGGAGGCTGACAAAATATTCCCCTTTGAATACGGAGGGACTGTATCCTCTGATTGATTCCGTCTTCGATCACGAAGGCTACTGTCTGTTGTTTTACAATGCGAAGGAAGCCGTGTTCTCCTCGTATTACGGGAAGCACGATATCGTTCATTGGTCGCTGCTGGTCGATTATGACGAGGCGGGGGTGACACTGGTCGATGACGAAGGGGCCCCGGCTTTTTTTAACGGGTATATCGGCAAAGTCCCCTGGGAAACGCTGATGAGCGCTCAGGCGAACTCGGAGAAGGGCGGTGTCGCCATCCTTGGACGCCGGCCGGGGTATGCGAAGACTTGGGAGGAAGAATTCCTCTCGCTGGTCCGCGCCTCGGTACACAATATGGTCGATCAGCAGGGACTTAAGAATCTGGAGAACTTCGTAAAGGCGATTGCGGAAAGCCCGCCGGAAGCCTTGATCCCCATGCTGGAAACGCTGGAGTTCGACGTCCACTATTTCCGCCGGTTGAGGGAGCTGTGGAAAACGGCCGTGGAGAACGGCGCCATACCGGAGCGGTACAAAGCCCCCGGCTGGGTGGAGGAGCTTGTTTACGTGTGCAAATCATGGTCTTTGGTTATGGGGGTTCTGGCTAAGTGGAAAAGGCAGCCGGATAAAGACTATTCGGCTAAGCTTACCGATTATCTCGGGCAAGCCCTTGAAAGCGAAAAAGGGTTTTACCGGGAGCTACGACATCTGGTATGAGGTGAATCATGAAAGAAGAGTTCAAGCGGATTGCGGACACGATCGTCAGCCATTCTCTGAGGCTTCGTCCGGGAGAAAAAGTGGTAGTCAAAGTCCGTGGAGATGCGGCGGATTTGACCGAAAGCCTGATCGCGCGCATCTACGAGGCCGGAGCGGTCCCTTTTCTGCAGACAACGGACGTCGAGGAGCTTAAATGGCTGCTGGCGGGAGCCTCCGAGGAACAGATCCGCCAGTGGGCGGAGCATGACCTGGGCCTTGTCGAAGCCATGGACGCGTACATCGGGATTCACTCGGAAGCCAATACCTTCGAAATGGAAGATGCGGACCAGACGCGCTACGGCTATTACGTGAAGCATTATCTTCAGCCTCTGACAATGACAATGGCTTCCAAGCCCAAATGGGTGCTGCTCCGCTATCCCACCCCGGGAATGGCCCAGCAGGCGGGCATCGGAACCTCGAAGCTCCGGCAAATCTACGCCTCGTCCTGCCTGATGGATTACGGGGGGCTCCAAGAAAAGGCGGAGCCGCTCCGGAAGCTGCTTGGGCGGACAAGCCGTATCCGTATCGTCTCGCCCGGGACGGATTTGTCTTTCTCCGTGAAAGGCGTTCCCTCTTTCCTGTGCGACGGCCGCTACAATCTTCCCGACGGAGAGCTGTTTACGGCGCCGGTGGCCGGCTCGGCGGAAGGCCGGATCACGTTCAATGTGCCGACAAGCTGCATGGGCAAAACGTTCGATTCCGTCGCGCTCACGTTCCGGCAGGGCAAAGTGACCGAGTGGTCGGCGGACGATACCGAAGCGCTGAGCGGCATTTTAAAGACGGACGAGGGAGCTTCCCGTCCGGGCGAATTCGGCATCGGGCTGAATCCCCATATCCGACAACCCATGCGCAGCCTGCTGTTCGACGAAAAGATGGCGGGAAGCATTCATCTTGCCTTGGGACAAGCCTACGAGATGGCCGATAACGGGAACACCTCGGGTATACATTGGGATCTCGTTTTATGCCAGCTCGAAGCCTATGGAGGCGGCGAACTTTATTTTGACGACATTCTGATCCGTAAAAACGGTTATTTCGTTATGCCGGAATTGGAACCGTTAAATCCTTGAACGGGAGGGAAGCGGATGGCTCACCTGTTTATCGCGGTCCAGAGGGTTCTGGGACATGTAATTCCGGCCTTGGCTATCGGACAGCAGCTTAAGAAGAAGGGGCATAAAGTCACGCTGGTTACCCACCCTGCCAATAAGGAGCTGGCTGTTCGTGCGGGACTGGCCTTCCTGCCGGCGGAATGGGGAAAATTTCCGGAGAAGTTTATTTATGAACAGGCCCAGGAAATGGATGCGCTGCTTGCCGGCCGGGAAGTCGACTGGATGATTTGCGATTCTTCCCAAGCGGCCCCGGCTTATGCGGCGGAGAAAAGAGGAATCCCCTGGATCAGCCTCCAAACGACGGTTCCTTATCCCGAAGAAGCGCTTCCCGGCAGCCGGACCGTCTTCAACCGGCTGAGGCAGAGCTACGCTCGGGAGCTGAACGGGGTCAGGATGAGACTGGGACTGCCGCCGCTTACCGATGACAGGAGAACGCGGGGAGATCTGGCGGGGCTGTCTCCCCGGCTTCATCTGGTCAACGTCCATGCCGCGCTGTACCCGGAGGAAGGCGGCATTCCGGAACAGTCCGTGTTTACCGGGAGCTGCACGCTTGAGTCCGGAGACCGTGACCGCGTAACCGAGGCGTCCCGGTTAGAGGCGGAACCGTGCCCGGGCCGTCCCGTTGTTCTCGTCTGCGCTTCCTCGACGGAACGGCATGATTCCAGGGAGGTCATGAACCGCTATATCGGCGCGGCCGTGAGTCTGTCGGAGGAGAATTCATTTCATCTGATCGTTGCGGAACATAAGCCGTACGAAGGGAAGCGGCCTCTGCCTCCCCATGTCAGCTGGATAACGGCTTATCCCAATCACGATCTCCTGCTGCCCCGTGCGGACGCTGTCATTACGCATGGAGGCTGCGGCACCGTACAGTCCGTCATGAGGTACGGCGTCCCCATGGTTGTGATTCCTCTCGCATCCGACCAGCATCTTCTGGCCCGGACATGTGAGCGCCTCGGAATCGCCCTGACCGTCGGCCCGGAGGAAGCGGGACGCGGGCGGATCGGACAGGCGCTTCACAGCCTGCTGGCGGAGGGAAACCCGTATACACCACGGGCCAAGGAACTGGCTGCGATTATGGGGCGGGACAACCCGAACGAAACGGCCGTCCGCGCCATCGAACAAGTTCTGCAAAATAATTCGTAAAGGATGAAGCGCATGTTGACCGGAGAAGCGGCACTGGAAGTCATTCAGAAAATCGGCGAGCTCGATAACGTGGAGATGGATACCAATTTTCTGGAAAAAGGAATAGATTCCGTTAAGGTTGTTGAAATTCTGATTGAGTTCGAAATGATGTTCAATATCGACGTTCTGGACGATCAGCTGAATCTGGACGAACTGTCGACTCCCAAACACATTCAGGATTACGTAAACGGAATTATCGCCAAGTAGCGCAGAGCCGCCAGGAAAGCCGAGTAACTCCCCCTTCGACCCTCTATGCTTAAAGAGAGAAGGGGAACGTTCCCCGCTAAACGGGAGGAGGGGTACATTGAGCAAGGGAATCATGACGGGCGAAATGATGGAGCACTACAGGGAAAAGGGATTCGCGGTCATTCCCGGGGTGTTTTCGCCGGACGAGGCGGAAGAGGTCAAGCGGGCCTTGAAAGAAGTATGGACGCGGGGCATCCGCAGCCGCACGATCCTGCAAAGCCTGGTATTTCCGCTGGAAAGCTTATTCCCGCCCTTGAGGAATGTGCATCAGAGCCATGAGGCTCTCAGACGGTTCTCGCTCGATTCCAGAGCCTTCGGGACGGCTGCGCGGCTGCTTGGCGAAAATGCGCTGCTTGTCGGAACGACGGGGTTTTATAAATGTCCGGGGGCCAAGCAGTTGCCCCTGCACCAGGACAATTACGATATCGGGGCCGAGCCTGCTCCGGGCTGCGCGTTCTGGGTGTCCCTCGACGGGGCGTCCCCGGAAAACGGCGGGCTTCGGATGGTTCCGGGCAGTCACCGCCTGGGTCTGCTGAAACCCCGGGCTCCGGGCAGCCGTTCCACCTACGGGCAGTCGGTTCCGGTTCCCGATCGTCACACGGAGGTCGATCTGACCACCAAGCCCGGAGACGTGGTGGTGTTTAACGGCTACACCGTCCACGGCTCCCATGCGAACCGGACCCGGTACGGGTTCAGGAATTCTCTCGTGATGCATTTCGTCGGCGAAAGCGTCAGAAGTCTTTTTGTGCAGAACAGGGAACTTCTCAATTCGGCCGGCGATAACATATTCAGACCCGTCAACAAATCTCACAGCGTAAAAAGGTTGTTTCTGAACACGGATTCCGACTAAACGGGGAGGAGAGGGGATGGATGCAAAGTTATTTTTCCGTCAGCTACTTGACCATTCTGGCCTATGCGCAGTGGATGGAACTCATGAAGTCTCCTACAGCCGAATAACGGAGCTTGCGCAGAGTCATGCGAGGATGCTGGAAATAGCCGGACTCGCGGCCGATCCAAACCGCGGACAGCGGACCGTCGCCATCGACGTTTCCGTCGGCTGGAGAGCGATCCCGCTGTTTCTGGCGGCTCTGAGGCAGAAAGTCACCCTCGTTCCGGTCGATCCCGCCAAAAATCCCGGTTTGACCGAAAATGTGCTGAGCTGGATCAAGCCGGAGCTGTATATCACACCGGCGCTTCTAAACGAAGACGGCGAGCTTCTCTCCGTGCTTAAGCCGGTAACGGCTTCGCCCAGAGAAGAGCTGCGGGATGTCGCGGTCGTCCTGTACACGTCGGGGACGACCGGCCGGCCCAAAGGCGTCATGCTGACCTACGGCAACATTTGGTCGAACGTCGGCAGCATCCTGGGCTACTTCAAGCCGGCTCCGGAGGACAGGCTTTATCTGTTCCGGCCGCTTACTTACGCTTCGGCCTTTACAGGCGAGCTGCTGCCGTCCTTATTCCGGGGAGCAGCCGTCTACTTCCGGCCCCCGGATACGAATCCGCTGAGCACGATGAAGAGCATCCAGCGGGACGGCATTACCATTCTCGGCACAACGCCCACCGTCGCCGCCACCTTCGCCCGTTTCCGGAAACGGTTCGATTTCGGCAGCCTCCGCTGCCTCATGCTGAGTGGGGAGTGTCTGACCGTCAGACAGGCGGAGCTCATTGCCGAAGCGTTTCCGGGCGCGGCTGTCTGGAACGCTTACGGACTTACCGAGGCTTCGCCCCGGATCAGTTGTCTGACCGAGGAGGGCGCCTTCCTGAACCGGAAGGGCTGCGTCGGCAGACCTTTGGAGGGCGTCGAGGTGAAGGTGCGGGCGGAGGACACGGAGGGAAGGGCTGCCGAGGAAGGCGAGGAAGGCGTCCTGTACGTGCGGGGACCGAACGTCATGAAAGGCTACTACGGCGATCCGGCCGCGACCTCGCTGAAAATCAAGGGCGGCTGGCTGAGGACGGGCGACCGGGCCGTAATCCGGGAAGGCGACATCTATATTCTCGGAAGAGCCGATTCCCTGATCATCCGGGGAGGAGTCAATATGGACCCGAGCGAGATCGAAAGCGAGCTGATGAAGCTCCGGGGAATCAAGGAAGCGCTCGTTTTTGCGGATTATTCCGAAGACCGGACGAGAGTTCATGCCTGGATCACTTGTGAACAAGGGGTCCTGATGACACAAATCCGTTCGACGATCATTCACGAGATCAAAGATTCCCGCTTGTGGCCGGATGTGATCGAAATGAAAGAGGAGCTTCCGAAGACGGCCAGCGGAAAGCTGATTCGTCCAATCCAATCTTTGAGGTGAGTTCATGCACAAAAGCTATCCGGTCATCCATCCGTTTACATGGATGCCTCCCAGCGGCACACTAACGACGGACACCTGGCTTGAGCAGGTAACCTGTCTGGAGCGGGGAGACGGTTCCTGGGTGTACGACACGCAGGGCAAAGCCTATCTGTATACGACTACGGCGGTTCCCACGGTAGGGCTTTCCAACTGGCGGGTCATCCAGGCGATGAAGGAACAGATGGAACGACTAAGCTTTGCGTCGACCTGCGCCCAGACGCACGGCCTGGTCGAGCCGCTGGCGGACAAACTGCTCCGCCTCTGCGGCAGCCGGTATGCCAAGGTGTTCTTTACCAACGACGGATCGGGGGCCGTGGAAACGGCAATGCGTCTCATCCGGCAGCATTTCATCTCCCGCGGGGAGGCGAAGCGGGACAAGTTTATTTCATTCGACGGAAACTTTCACGGAACAACCTACGGCTCCGGTTCGGTTACCCATCTGGGCATCCGGGAAATGTTCGGAAGAGGCCTCGATGACTGCTTGTGCGCTCCCGCGCCTAATTTGTACAGGCCTCCAGGGGCTCTCTCTTCTCCCGAAAGTGCGGCCGACTTCTGTCTGAAGGAGCTGGAGCGCCTGATTGGGGAAGCGGGCCCCGAGACGATCGCCGCCGTTCTTGTGGAACCGATTCAGGCGGTGAACGGAGTGGTTCTTATGCCGGAGACGTTTTTTTCACAAATCAGGACTTTGACGCGGCAATACGGCATTGCGGTGATTTCGGATGAAGTTACGACGGGACTGGGCAGAACGGGACACTGGTCCTTGAGCGAGAAATACGGGCTGGAGCCGGATGTTCTTGCCGTATCCAAAGGATTGACCGGCGGTTATTTCCCGATGGGGGCCGTGCTGATGTCGAGCGAGCTGGACGACAGTTTGTTCGGAAGCGGCGGCATCCTGCTCCACGGCTCGACGCAGTGCGGACATCCGGTCGGCTGCGCGGCGGCTCTGGAGGTGCTGGAAATCATCGAACAGGACGGACTGCCGGATCATGCGGCCGTGCGCGGACAGGGACTTCTGGATGATTTTGCGGACGCGCTGGCCGGTCATCCGAACGTGGGTGATATCCGGGGGATGGGCCTTATGCTTGCGCTTGAATTCGTGAAGGACAAGGCGACCAAAGAGCCGGTCGATTTCGAATGGGGGCGCCGGTTGTCCGGGCATCTTCATGACGAAGGCATACTGGGCAATTATTTCAACGGCATTCTTCTTATGTATCCGCCCCTGAATGTCAGCGGGGAAGAATGCGACTTTCTCGTTCACGGGGTGACGAGAGCATTACGGCGAATGGGGTGAAGACAGTGGCGGCAAGAGAGCACTGGCACGACTTTTTCGGGAAGGACTATCTCCTTTTCTCGGAAGTGATTCTGAATGAAGAGCGTACCCGTTTCGAAATCGGGCAGCTTTTGTCCTTGCTGAATCTGCCGGAAGGCGCGTCCATTCTCGACCTGGGCTGCGGACAAGGCCGGATCAGCGTCCCTCTCGCTCTGAGGGGCTACCAAGTGACGGGTATCGACGCGTCGGATACGCTGCTGGACGAGGCGCGGCGGCGGGCTCTGGCATCCAGAGCCGAGGCGGTGTTCAAGTCTCTGGATATGAGAGAGCTTGATTTCGCGGACGAATTCGATGCGGTTCTTAATCTCGGCACGGCATTCGGCTATCTGGAAAACGAAGAAGAGAATCAAGACATTTTGCATCGTGTCTACCGCGCCCTAAAACCGGGGGGACAGTTGATTCAGGAAACGGAAAACCGGGACTTCAAGCTTCTTTACAGCGCGAAAAAAACGTGGGACATGATGAACGGCTGTCCCGTATGGTCGCAGCGGGAGTTCGACAGCGTAACCGGCAGATGGAACGAAGAGATGACGTGGTTTGACAATGGGGAGCTCAAGTCATCCCGGTTGAACCTGCGTCTATATACGGCCGCCGAGCTGCTGCACCTGCACGGTAATGCGGGACTGGACGTCAAGGGAATATACGGAGGCTTCGACCTGTCTCCGCTTACGACCTCAAGTCCGCGGATGCTGCTTCATCTGGAGAAAAAAACGGATTAATCCGGGGAGGGTTCTAGATGGAAACCGAAAATAAACACAAGCTCATTAAATGGGAAGAAATGAACTGGGAGCCGGGCATTTATGAAAACACCGAGATGAGCTACCTGTACGAAGACGAACAGGGCCGATTGTGCTTTCTGGTTAAACTTCATCCCGGAAGCTTCATTCCCATGCACGACCACCCGAGAAGAGAATTCGCCTACCTGATCAAAGGCGATCTTATTTTAAACGAGAACGAAGTGATGAAAGAAGGCGATTTCCTTACGGCGGGCCTGGCGGAATCCCATGACGTCCGCACCGAGAACGGCGCGCTGCTATACGTCTTCATCGACTATCATGTGATCCGGCAGCGGATCGTTGAGATCGAGACCACATCGTAAGGCTGGGAGGAACAGGGGTGAGTGGTGTTACGACCGTTAAGACGGCTTTGTTTAACGAAACCTATCATGCGGCCTATGAATATGTATCGGATTTTACGGCCTTTACCCTTTTGAACGCGATGAAGGCGGGGGGCATCGACCTGAACGGCCCGGTGCGGGAGAGCAGGCTGCTTTCTCAGATCGCCTGTTCGGAAGTGAACAGGCCGCTGTTGAACTGGGCTCTTCATTTTTTGGAGCAGCAGGAGTTCGTCCGGAAGACGACCGGGCCCGGAGGCACAGCGGTCCTGACACTCACCGCCAAAGGCAGAGACTGGACGAATCCGGGAAATCCGTTCCCGGCCGTGCACGTGGCCCCCTCCCTGAAGCTAATCGAATACGCGGGGACATTCTGGCTGCGGGCCATCCGAGGAGAGGTTCAGCCTCAGCACAGGCTGTTTAACCGCGAAGGCATCGCCCTGTGGGAAGTGTATTTCCACAATGCGCATGACTTGTACGCGGTACACAACCAGTGGGCGGCGGAGGAGCTGGCGGATCTGATTCCCGCGGAATCCTGCACAATCCTGGAGCTCGGTACAGGTTTCGGTTCGGCAACACGCGCTCTGCTGACGGAAATCCGCCTCCGGTCGAAGTTCGTCGAGGAGTACACCGTCTCGGACGCCAGCAGACTGCTCGCCGCGAAAGCCGGCCGGATGCTCGAAGGAGAGCTCCCTCCGCACAAGCTCCGCCAGTTGACACTGGATATCAACGAGGTGAAGAGCGGCGGGGAGACGTACGACTTTATTTATGCCGTCAATGTCATGCACTGCGCGGAAGATCTGGCTCTTTCACTGGACGCGCTGCGCCGGCTGCTGAAACCGGGAGGAAGGATCGTGTTGTCCGAGTGTGTGAGGGAGCATTACCGGTCCAGGCTTCATCAGGAGTTTATTTTCTCGCTGCTGCCCGATTTTAAGCCGGTCGGCGGAGCGGACGGGGACACGTCCTGTTTCGGGTTTCTCCGCCCGGAGGACTGGTGGGAGGTCATGCAAGCCGCGGGCTTCCGGGACATCTGCGTCAAGATGAACGAAGGGCCGGTCCGCGGCGCGATTATAACCGGAAGCCGGGAGGGCTAGCCTATGATCGTGTTCTGGGACAGGGAAGCCGGCAGGGATGCGGGGGATAGCGACCCGGCGGACAGCCATCCGCTTGATTCCCGCGATACGCCCGCTGCGGCTTATGTGGCCGACGGATTGATTCTGCACGTCGGAACGGCGGAAGATGCCCGCAGGCAGGCCACAGCCGGAAGCTGCGAGGCGCTTGTCGTTCTCACGGAGAACGAGCGGGTGGAGACCGGCGAATTGCCTGCGGACGCTTCCGTTCCGGTGTATGTTTTTACGAAGGCGGACAAGCAGTCGCGGTTTGTGATCCAGCTTCTGTTTCACTATCTGGCGTCGATCCAGAGCCATGTCTTCTCGAGAAAGACTTTCGCGGGTACCGGACCCGACACGGAGATGGATTGGGAGCGCGTGCTGAAGCACATCCAGGACAACCTGGGCACGGGAGAGCTCTCTCTGGAGAGCGTGGCCAAAGAATGCTACGTATGCAAATGGCAGTTTTCGAAAGTGTTTAAAAAACAATTCGGCATCACCTTCCGCGACTATCTGATCGAACAGCGGATCGGGGAGGCCAAGAAACTGCTCGTAAAAGGACACTCCGTTACGGATGCCTGTTACGCCGTGGGATACGGAGATATGACCCATTTCGGAAGAATCTTCCGCAAGAAGGTCGGTGTGAGTCCTTCCGATTACCGCAAGCATTATTACAGCCAGTTTATTTTATGAAAGTCTAAGGGAGATCCCAAACAAGTCAAAGCGAGGGGTAACCGTATGAGAAAAAGATGGCAGTTCTTGCTTGCCGTTCTGATTGTGGCAGGGCTATTAACGGAATTTTATTATTACTGGAACCGGCCGTATAAGCTTCCGCCGGTATCTGACGGTATGCGGCTTGCGGAGTATAATCTTGCGTTTGAGAAAGAAAAAGCCGCAGCCGGCGGCCAGGCGCAGGGAAGCGCAGAAGAATTGCAGAAAAAGGTCGCCGCCGAACCGGATAACCTGGCCTACGGCAATGCGCTCCGGATAGCGATGGGCAAAGAGGGCCGGATCGACGCCTTCGTATCGTTTATGAAATCGTTGGAGCAGCCCCCGGCAAGAGCCAAGCTGCAGATGGCACTGGCTTACGTGGACCAGATGCAGAACGAATCTTTGGGAACCGCCTCTCTCGGACAAATATCTGTTCACTCCATTGAATTGATGAATGAGGTGCTGGAGAAGGACCCTTACGACTGGCTGGCTCATTATGCCCGCGGAATCAATAATCTGTACTGGCCGGTGGGCTTGCAGCGGATCGATAAGTCCATTCAGGATCTGTCTTTCTGTCTGGCCGTCACGAAAAAGTTCGAACAGGACCATCCTTTCTACATGTGGACTCTGGCGTACACGGCACTGGGGGATGCATTGGTTAAAAAAGGCGAGGTCGGCGACGGCATGAAGATTTGGAAAGAGGGGCATCAAGCCCATCCGGATGATCCGGACCTGAAGGAGCGGGCGCAAGCCTCCAAGGAGCAGGCGGTCGAGATTGTCGTGCGTGAGCGGGGCATGGATCAGTTTCAGCGGCCGGAACCGGGAATCAGCGACCTCAGCCCCATTTGGAATCCCGTGAAAGAAGGGCAGGACAAATGAACCAAGCAGGCTATGCACCCGAAGAACGATCCCGTCAAGCGGGTCAAACGGCAGTTGTAACGGGCTTGGGAGTCGTAACTTCGATCGGAACGGATGAGGCATCCTTCTGGAGAAATCTGCTGCGGGGAGAGACGGGCGTCAAACCGATCACGGTGTTTGACGTGGAGAAGCATACGAACCGGATGGGCTGCCAGATCGACGACATCCCCCTCTCCGAATACGCTCCGGACGCTCTCCAAAAATCGGGAAGAGCGACCCGGATACTGATGCCCGCCATCGAGCAGGCTTTGCGGAATGCGGGGCTCGATAAGCCTGCGCTTTCCCGCTGCCGGGTCGGGCTCTGCGTAGGCACCACGATGGGAGATATCGACCCGCTCGAAGGCGCCATTCAAGGGAAGCGCAGCGAGGCATTCGGAGGGCCGCATGTCATAACGGAGCAGATCGGGCGGCTGCTCGGATTGAGGGGGCCCGTATGGACGTTCACCAACGCTTGCGCAGCGGGTAATTTCGCCATCGCCAGAGCCATGGACGAGATTGCGTCCGGCAGAGCGGACGTGATGATCGCCTGCGGAGCGGATTCGCTGTCCTGGGTCGCTTTTACGGGATTCAGCAGCCTGCGCGCCATGGCGCCCGACCGCTGCCGGCCCTTCGACGTCCGCCGGAAAGGACTCCTCCTCGGGGAAGGGGCGGGCGTGCTCGTCATCGAATCGCAAGCTCATGCGCAGGCGCGCCGGATACGTCCGCGGGCCGGGCTGCTCGGGTACGGGATGAGCTGCGACGCTCATCACATTACCCAGCCCGATCCGCAGGGGGAAGGCGCCGTGCGGGCCATGCGCGCCGCTTTGAAGATGGCGGCGATTCCGGCGTCTGCCGTCGATTATGTGAGCCTGCACGGAACGGGCACCCAGGCGAACGACAAGATGGAAGCGGCCGCACTGTCGGCCGTCTTCAAGGAGACGCGTCTTCCGGCTGCCAGCTCGATTAAAGGCCACATCGGCCATACGTTGGGCGCGGCGAGCGCGATTGAAGCGGTGATGAGTGTGAAATGCCTGGAAGAAGGGGTGGCTCCGCCGACGCTTAATCTGGAGCAGCCCGATCCGGCTTGCCCGGTCCCTGTTCTCATGAAGGAACCCGCGCCCGGCAGGTATCGCACCGTTTTGTCGAATTCCTACGCGTTCGGAGGAGTAAACTCCTCGATTGTTCTGTCCGCCGTTCATGGGCAGCGGCCGGAAAACTTGGAATAAGGGGGGAATAGCGGTGCCGCAGTTTATTTATTTAAGCGGATGCGGGTATTACATGGCCCCCAGCTTTGCGGCGATTGTCGAACGTCCGGACAGCCGGCCTTCGGCTGAAGATTCAGCGGAGGATTCGGCTGAGGATTCGGACGACGAGACTTTGTCTTCCCGGATCGAGGATGAACCGGAGGAGGCTGCGCGGGGCCTTAAAGGGCTGAAGAGGCATTCCAGAGCCGTCCGGCTGGCCTGTCTGGCCATCAAGGAGGCGCTGCAAATGGCCTCGATTCCGGGGCACGTCCCGGGTGGGAAGAGAAACGACATCGGCGTGGTTGTGGGAACCAACGACGCGAATCTGGAAGCCATCGACCGGCTACAGCAGGAGGCGGAAACGTACGGGGTGAACAACACGAACCCGGGTCTGTTTCCGGAAACCGTACTGAATGTAATAGCCGGCCAGGCATCCATTTACTTCGGGCTCGGCGGCCCCAATGTCACGATATCGGGCGGGGACTTCTCCTCGGTGAAGTCGCTGCAGTACGCGGCGGACATGCTGGAGTCGGGCCGTGCTTCCCATGTGGCGGTCTGTATCGTAAGACTGCTGCCGCCCGCCGTCTTCGAGGGAAGCATCCGGTACCGGGCAGCCAGGGAGTCCGTCGTAGCTTTGGTGCTGTCCCGGATGCCTTCCGGGGGGGACGGCCTCAAGCTGCGCGTAGCAAGCGGAACGGACCTGCCGGATGCGGCCGCAACCCGCGTGACCGACGAGCAGCTTCCGGCGGTTCTGGCTGTCAGGCTCAGAAGCGGGGAGCTTCCGTCCGGAACGTCCGTGATTTATGCGGATGCCGGCCCGGAGGGGCTGCTTGCCGTCGAGTTTTAAATCCGTGCAAATCCGCATCGTTAAGAGGAGATAACCGTGAAGAATACTAGCGTTCTGGTTACGGGAACGAACATGTTGTGTTCCCTGGGCATGACCAATCAAGAGGTATGGGAAGCCGCACTGTCCGGTTCGGTACCGGAGCCGTCCCGCCGCTCCTATCCTTTTCCGGACGGCAACCGCCTGGAATATCCGGTCTTTTCTCTGCCGGATTTCGACCTGTCCGATTGGCTGGATGAGAAGAGTGTGCGGTGGCTTGCGGAAAATCATCTGCTGGACGACCGGGACTTCTGCATGCTGCTTCTGTCCATCCGGCAGGCGCTTGACGATGCCTCTTTCCGGATAACCGGAGACAGCAGAATCGGGCTCGTTATCGGTCACGAGAATCTGGGCGCCGTGAAGCTGACGGATAAATTCATCCGTTATCAGGATACCGCCCCACAGACGGACCTAGCGGAAAAATCGCCGCTTTTCAACGAGTTCCGGCGTGAATTTTTTAATATCCAGACCTTTCCCTACTTGTTTTACCTGGCACAGCTGCTGGGGGTGAACGGCCCGGGCTATGTCGTAAACAATGCGTGCGCCTCGGGTTTGTATGCGCTGGAGCTGGGGAGGATGCTTATTGCGAGCGGCAGCGCCGATCTCGTTATCGTCGCCTGTTCGGACTACGCCCACGCATCGGAGTATTTGTGGCTGCAGGAGAAGGGGTTTGTTTCCGGACAGATGAAAATCAGACCGTTTGACCTGCATAGGGACGGCTCCATTCTTGGGGACGGTGCGGGCACGATCATTCTTGAATCGGCCGAGCATGCAGCGGGGAGGCCGGCAGAGCCGCTGGCGGTTTACCGCGGAGGGGCCTTCCTCCAGGAACACTGGCATATGACGCTTCCGGACGTTTCGAGGCACTCCTACGCGTCGGTCATCACGGAGGCCGCCGGACACGGCACGGCTCCGGAAATCGACGTTATCGTACCGCACGGGTCAGGCAGTACCCTGTGGGACCGGTACGAAGCGAACGAAATCCATCGCGCTTTTGGCCGTCTTAACCGGCCTGTTCCGGCTGTAACCTCCTTCAAGGGGTATTTCGGGCATTTGCTGGGAGCGAGCGCCATGATCGAAACGGTACTGCTTCTGCACTGCATGAAGAAAGAGATTCTGCTTCGTACGCTGAATTACGAACAAGCCGATCCAAGGGTGCAGCTTCCCGTTCAGACGCTAACCGCGCACCGCAAAACGGCTTCCGCCTTAAAATCGGTACCCGCTTACGGCGGATTCCACGCGGCCGTGCTGTTCAACAAGCCGGATTAGGAGGAACTATGGCCACGACGACTTACAGTTTTACAGGAAAAACGATTTTGGTGACCGGGGGGTCCCGGGGGATCGGCAGGGCCGTCGTCAAACAGTTGGCTTCGGCAGGCGCTCGAGTAGTCTTCACCTACTCGAAGGACCGGCAGGCGGCAGAAACGCTTCTGGATGAAACGGGGAATGACTTATCGCGTGTCTCTTGCGTGCAGGCGGACTTTACAGACAAGCTTGCCGTCGCAAGAATGGTCGCAAACCTGCTGGAAGAGGGTCCCGTGCATGGAGTCGTCAACAACGCCGGCATTTTGCAGGATACGCCGATGTACCGGATGACCGACGAGCAGTGGGACACCGTCCTTCAGGTGAACCTTACCTCCCTGCATATCATTTTGAAAAACCTCATCCGTCCCCTTGCCGCTTCAAGGGGGAGCGTGGTGAACCTCTCCTCCGTGACCGGAATTGCCGGAGCGGCCGGACAAACCAATTATGCCGCCTCCAAGGCGGGCGTCATCGGACTGACCAAGGCGCTTGCCAAGGAAGCGGGGCCTCTGGGCATACGGGTAAACGCCGTTGCTCCCGGGTTTATCGGCACCGACATGCTGGAATCCATTCCCGCCCGCCGCAAGCGGGACCTGGAAAAGGACATCCCGCTGAGAAGACTGGGAACGCCTGAAGAGGCGGCCTCCGCCGTCCTTTTCCTTCTCTCGGATGCGGCTTCTTATATGAACGGCGCCGTGCTGGTTGTGGACGGAGGATTACTTTGAAAAGGAGAACTGTCATGAACGTTAAAGCTGTGAAATCCCGCATTATCGAAGTAACGGTGAGTCTTCTGGATTCTACGGAGCCGATGGAAGAACTGGACGCCGACGCTTTCCTGCGGAAACCCCTGCCCGAAATCGGAATTGATTCTCTGGCTGTCCTGGAACTCGTGGTTACCCTGGAAAGAGAATTCGGCGTGAGAATGACGGAGGACGATCTCGGCGGCATCGCTACACTGGAGGATATTCTGACCTTTATTACAGGCAGGGCGGGACAAAGCTAAGCCGGATCTCATTATGAACGGATGGGGAGATGGAGAGTACATGCAGGTTAAACCTTTGAGCAAAATGCTGCTTGCCGTGTCGGCGCTGCTTCTAACGGCCACCGGCTGCGGCGCCGGGCAGAACCGGACGGATTTCGGCTTTTCGTTGAAGGAGACCACACAGGCTTCCGGTGTCAAATTCACCCACAGCAAACCGACATTCGACTCCAAAGTGGCGAACATTATGCCTTGGATGGCTTCGACCGGAGCGGGCGTGTTTACGGCGGACTATGATGGGGACGGTTTTATGGACCTTTACTTCGTAAACTCCGCCAAAGGCTCCAAGAACGCTCTGTTCCACAACAATGGAGACGGCACCTTTACCGAAACGGCCGAATCCGCCGGGCTTGCGGATGTAAACAAGGACGGAATCTCGGAAGCGGCCGTGTGGTTCGATTACGACAACAGTGGGTATCCCAGCCTGTTCGTCGGTTCTTGGGGCAAAAGCCGCCTGTTTCACAATAACGGGAACGGGACTTTTACGGAAGTCACGGATCAGGCGGGGGTTGGATACAAGGGCTATGTCAACAAGGCGATCGTCCTCGATTACAACAAAGACGGCAATCTGGATCTGTACCTGTCTTGTTATTTTCATGAAAAGAACGACCTGTGGAATTTGACGACGACAAAGATTATGCATAACGATTTCGAGAGGGCGCGCAACGGCGGCCGTAACGTGCTGTACCGCAATAACGGGGACGGTACATTCACGGACGTCACCGCGGAGCTCGGGGTGGGCGATACAGGCTGGACCCTCGCTTCCGGGACATGGGACGTGAACAACGACGGCTGGCCGGATATCTACAATGCCAACGATTTCGGTCCCGATACCCTGTATTTGAACGAAGAGGGCAAGAAGTTTACGGCTGTGGTTCAACCGAGGGGAATCGGAGATGATACCTTCAAAGGAATGAACGTCGATTTCGCGGATATTTTCCATGACGGCAAGCCGGCCATGTACGTCAGCAACGTCAGCAAATCCCAGTATATTCTGGAAGGCAATCAGCTGTGGCACGAGAAGGACGGCCAGTTTATCGACCGCGGGAAAGAAATGGGCGTCAATTTGGCCGGCTTCTCCTGGGGCGCCCGTTTTATGGATCTGGACAACAGCGGCAAGTCGAGTCTGGTCGTACAGACGGGGTTTGTTTCCGCCAGCAAGAAGAAAGATTACTGGTTCGATCTCGGGACACTCGCAACGACACCGGGCAATATCGTCGAGGATACGAAGAATTGGCCGGCTTTCGCGGACAAGAGTCTTTCCGGCTATGAGAACAAGTTTCTTTTTTACCCGCAGGGAAATAAATTTACGGATATAGCGGGGCAGGTCGGGCTTGACTTCGTGGAAGACGGACGCGGCATCTCGGCGGTAGACATCCGCAACCAAGGCAAGCTCGACCTTGTGTTCGCCAATCAGGGCGGGCCGGCCAGAGTTTACGAGAATACCGTCACCAATCAGAACAATTGGATCAAGCTGGATTTGATCGGCACGGCGCCGAGCAGCCGGGACGCGATAGGGGCGAGGGTGACTTTTGAAGTGAACGGAGTCGAAACGGTCATGGAAAAAGACGGAGCCAACAGCTTCGGCGGCCAGAGCGATCCGCGCCTGCACTTCGGCCTCGGCAAGGCGGATAAAGCGGACAAGATCACGGTGCGCTGGCCCAGCGGAAGAGTGGAGCAGTTCCGGGACGTTCCCAAAAACCAGATTTTGCGGCTGACCGAAAAGAAGGACTAGATGAGCAAAGATCCGAGACTGTATATTTTGGCGTTTTTGTTGTCCTTTGTTGCCGCAGGCCAGTTGTTTCTCGGTTTTTTTCAGAGATGGGACTCTTTTTTCGCGTCTGTGCTTACAGCGGTCACTCTTGAGTTTATTCTGGTCGGCTGGCTGAAGAAAAAGTGGGCGTTCCCCTTGAGCGCCCTGATTACGGGTATCGGCATCAGTCTGCTGCTTAGCTCCTATGCCGTATGGCCTTATGTCCTGACAGCCGTCCTGGCTGTCACGATCAAGCAGTTCGTAAGGCTGCGGGGCGCCCACATTTTCAACCCGAACAATGTCGCGATGGTGATCATGCTGATCGCTCTGCCCGCCTATGCCGTGAGTACTCCGAAACAATGGACCAACGGGATCGAGGTCATGAGCCTCATTATGATTCTCGGTCTCTTCGCGGCCTATAAAGCGAAACGGCTGGACTCCGTCCTGGCTTTTATCGGGGGTTTTTCCTTCTTTGCTTCTATAAGAGTCGGATTTTTCGGAGAACCGGCCTTGTACGCCTTCGGTCCGATGATGGGGGCATCCTTTCAGCTTTTTTCCTTCTTTATGATCACGGATCCCAAAACGACTCCGCCCACCCGGAAAGCGAGGATTCTGTTCGCCTTTCTGATCGCGTTTACGGATGCCTGGCTGCGTGTGAATCAAATAACGAATTCGCAATTTTACGCTTCATTTCTGGTCACGCTCCTGCTCGGGGTGCCTTACAGGCTGCTGGCCAATAAAACGGGGAAAACGGGCATTCCCGTCTAAAGACGCAGCGGCAAGGCAGAGGATTTTCCTCTGGAAGAGGAGAGCCGCTGTTTTGCCGGCTGTTTGAACGCCAAAAAGTCCGGGGGAGGCGGCTCCGTTTGGAGCTTCCGTTGTCCCCCGGACTTTTTCTGGGTGGCTATTCCACATAGCGTTTCTCGGCGCCCAAATGCCTGGCGATACAGGCTGCGCTGCAGAACCAGTCCCGGTCGAAGTCCCAATTCTTCTCTCCGGCGTAAATCGGGCTGCGGCATCTGTCGAATGCGCACTCCGTAACTTGACTGGGTTCCTCTGCCTGACGGTCCGGCAGTCCGACTTCAAATCGATCCAACGACGGCAAGTCGAGCCCTCCATTCATCCGTTATGAAACTAGGATACGATGACGGAGGTCGGCGGGACTCCTCGTTTGTTGCCGGCTGTACGGCGTTTGTTGACGTCCGGCCGGTTTATTCGGCGTCCCGCAGCACGCTCACGACTTTACCCAGTATGCTGACGTTAACCGGATAGAGAGGCTGAAAGCGGTCGTTGGCGGGTTGAAGCCTGACCCGGTTGGATTCTTTGAAGAAGGTTTTCACCGTCGCTTCTTCACCGTCGATCAACGCGACGATCACTTCCCCGTTGTCCGCCGATGACTGTTGACGGACGAGCACCAGATCGCCGTTCTCGATTCCTTTGTTGATCATGCTTTCCCCTTGAATCCGCAGGATAAAATGTTTTCCCTGGCCCACCAGATTTTTGGGAACGCTGAAATACTCTTCGATATTCTCCGCAGCCAGGATCGGACTGCCCGCCGTAACTTTACCGATCAGGGGAAGCCGGACGTAATACTCCGCGGAGAGCGAAGCTTCACGGAGTTCGCTGCCCGGTTGGATGGAAGCGGCTCGCACCTTCCCGGACCGGTACAGCTCACCCGGCGTCTGAGCCCGGTTCTTGTTGGCAAGATGAGCGGCCATCGTCTGCAGGAGGACAAAATCTTCCTCCTCAAGCTGCTCGGCGACATCATACAAGGCATCTATGTGTGGATGGCTTTTCTCGGAAGGAGGGAAGGGGATAAAGGTTGAAGGAAAATCAGGAATCCTACCTGTCATTAGCCAATCAAGAGAAACGTTGAATTGTTTGGAAATGGAGATCAATGCTCTAGCAGTAGGGGTCGATTTTTTTTTGCCATTTTCCCAATCACTGATGTTTCCCGGAGAAACTCCGATCATAGCGGCCATCTTGGCCATGGTCAAGTTGTGCTTTAACCGCAGCTCCTTAATGCGATGATTAATTTCATTCATTTGCAAGCCCCCAATTCGGCATATTCCAGAACAATCAACAAACATATGTTCTAATAGTATATCAAACATTAGTTTTAGAAAATAGCTATTTATTCCTGTATTACAAATACTCAAAATACGCATTTTCGAATTTTTCCCTTGTTTTCACACGCATAAGCGTATATAATTTGTTTTACCAGTTTCATCCAAAACAAATTTAAATATTTATGTCTAACTTTTTCTAGGGATGTGAAACTTCATGACAAAAAAAGACGGATAGGTGACAATTCAAGCAGATCAACGACAAAGTTTTATTGGTAAAATTTATTTCAGAAGCACTTAATCATCTAATTTATCATTTTCGACTAATTTATGAAAAATTCACCAACTATCAAGAGGGGGACGAACGAAGTGGATTTGCTGGTCTTTGTACATAAAGCCGAGAAATGTAAAGATTACCTGGCGGATTTGCTGCTTCTTTCCAAAAAAGTGAAGTTGACCGAGTTTGTCGATTTTAACTCCGCTCTCCAACTGGTCAAGCAGGCGCACTATAAACTGATCGTGTTTCTTACATTCGAGCCGTCTTTTCCGAAAACCTGGAATGTGAACGAGCTGAGAATCAACAGTCCTCTGCTCGCGTTAGCAGGAGCCGATAAAATCAGCTTATCTTCCTTGATATCTCTGATTGATATGGTGGCCCAGAATGAAGAAGTTTCTCATGATAACCGGCTTTTCGCGGAATCGCTGGCCTACATCGACGAAAACATATGCGAGAACGATCTGAATCTCGAGAAAGTCGCTTCGCAAATTTATGTCAGCCGATGCCACTATTCCCGGATGTTTCAGAAGTATGTGGGTACGGGCTTCAAAGAATATGTGATGAATAAGCGCATCCAGAAAGCGAAGCTTCTTTTGAAAAGAGGAGAGCCCGTAACAGACGTCTGTTTCTCGGTAGGTTATAACGATTTGACTCATTTCGGCAGAATTTTCAAAAGGAAGGTGGGGGTAAACCCGTCCGTCTATAGATTGAGCAAAGCCGCTTCGCAATAAGAAGAAAAAGGAGGGAAATGAAAAAAACAAGCAAGACGCTGCCTTTTACAGACGCGTCAACCGTTTCAGCCACAAGGAAAGCGGAGGAGATGGATTCATGCAGGTCATTGCAGTCGCAGCCGGAATAGGGGCATGCCTAGCCGTTCTTGCTCCCTTCATTTATCTGAAAGCTTTTCACCGCAGCATCCCGAAAATGGTCGCCAAATTTCCTCTCACGGGCAATGTCCATTACGACCGCAAATTTCCGCAGATTCTAAGAGCGTTCTTGTCCGGCAGCAACTGGGCTTTGAAACCGGTATTGGTGATGCCCAAGCTGCGTGCCAGGCTGGAAAACCGTTTCGAGCCGTTCTACAAAGGGTTCGCTTACGAAGGGGCCGGCATGGGACTTGGGGTAAAATCCGCTTTATTCCTGTCCGGAGGCAGACGTTTCGAAGCTTACATTCATCAGCTGTCGCCGGGATATCTGTATCAGTATTACGTGGGACTCGGATGGTACCTCACTATCCGGTACGGTTTCCGGTACCGGGCATACAAGCGCTGGATAAAGCAACTGGACCCAAGATACGCGCCCATTGTGTTCGATGGAGCCGGATTTATGACGGCGTTGTTTCACTATAAGAAAAATAAACAGATTATTCAGAAATTTCGACATTTCCCGTTTCCCTACCAGCGCGTCTGCTACCAGGGTTTCGGCCGTTGTTTATGGTTTTTAACGGAATTCGATTTGCAAAAAACAGCTGCCGAACTGGAAAATTTGCCTGCTGAATTCAGACATGATGCATATAGTGGAGTAGGGTTAGCCGCAGCTTACAGTTTTTTCGATCAGCTTGCGTTTGCGGCCCATGCGGATAAACAGATTCCGGAGCAATACCGGCCTTCTTTCCGGCAGGGGCTTGCTTTCGGCTGGGAGGCGCGCCGTTTGCAGGACACCGTTTACTGGGACGAACAATTGGAGAGATACACCTATCCCGTCATTCTCAAAGTCACCGGATTTGTGGACCGTGTTCACGAGGCCGTGCAGCTGTTGGGGAAGGACGATACGGAAGCGGATTATTACTTGAGATGGATGGATACGGTGCGGAGTCTGCTTAAGGAAGAATAGCTCGTAACCGCAGCAGGAGCTGCCAGTGTAAAGGAGAGATGGTATGTGTGCGAAGAAGCTTGTGAATACCCGAGATCTTTCTTACGAGGAATGGCTCGCCTGGCGGAGACAAGGAATCGGCGGCAGCGATGCGGGAGCCGTCTACGGAGCGGACAAATGGAAAACCGCGCTGGAAGTTTACCTGGATAAAACCGGAGAACTGCCTCCTTCGGAAGAGAAGGAAGCGATGAAGCTCGGCAGCAAGCTCAAAGATTTTATCGCACGGGAATTTACGGATCGGACCGGACACAGGGTGATGAGAAGAAACTGGATTTTTCAGCACCCGGAGCATTCTTTTATGCTGGCCGGCTTGGACCGCTGGGTGATTGGCTCTCATGCGGGTCTTTTATGCAAATCAACCGGCGAATTCAGCAAAGAAGAATGGGAGAACGGCCGGGTTCCCGCGAAGATTGATTTTCAGTGCCAGCACTATATGGCCGTTACGGGCGCGGATCACTGGTGGGTAGCCGTTCTGATCGGCGGCAACAAGTTCCGTACCGTGCGTCTGGAGCGCAGCGAAGAGCGGATCAAACGGCTTATCGACCGGGAAGCCGTATTTTGGAACGAGCATGTCCTGAGAAGAAGACCGCCGTCCTTCGACGGAACGGATGCTTCGTCCGATCTGCTGAACCGGCTGTATCCCCCGCCGACGAGCCGGAACTCGTCCGTGCGTCTGACGGAAGAAGCGGAAGGGTGGATTGGGCAGTACCGGCAGGGGGCCGAGGAAGAAAGGGCGGCGACGCTGCGCAAAACGGAGGCGGAAAATAAGCTCAAGGGACTGCTGGGTGAACATGAGCAGGGCACGGTAGGCAACTACAAAGTGGAATGGAAAAGCATCAACCGGAAGTCGGACCGGTTCACCCCCTACAGGCGGTTTCAGATTTCAACCATTTCGAAATAACGGAGGAATTTCATGCGCAACGAAATGAATACGCATCTGCGTTCGGTCGTATCCTGGCGGGATTACCGGATTGACCCGAGATACTTTATTCTGGCGTTCCTGAGCAGCTTTGCGATAGCCGGGCAAGTGTACCTGGGCTTTTTCCAGAAATGGGATGCGGTTTTTGCGGCAGTCGTTTGTACCACGGGGACGGAAATCATTTTGAACCGGCTGAAAAATAAAACGTGGGTGTTTCCGCTCAGCGCCCTGATCACGGGGATCGGCATCTCTCTGCTGCTCAGCTCCAATCAGCTGTGGCCTTACGCGCTCACCGCCGTTATCGCGATCGCGCTGAAATATGCCATCCGTTTCAAAGGCGGGCATATTTTCAACCCCAACAACGTGGCGATGGTCATCATGCTCTACTCCCTGCCCCAGTATGCGGTGAGTACTCCCAAACAGTGGACGAACGGCATCGGCGTTATGATTCTGATCTTGTGCCTGGGCATCGTGGTGTGCTACATCGCCAACCGGCTGGATGCGGTGCTGGCTTTCCTCGGGAGCTTTACGCTGTTTGCGTTCGTGCGGCATTTCTTCTTCGGAGCGCCTTTGTTTGCGGCCCTTGGGCCCCTCATGGGCGCCTCCCTTCAACTGTTTGCCTTCTTCATGATCACGGACCCCAAATCCACGCCTGCGACAAGGAGCGCCCGTATCGCGTTTGCCTTTTTCGTGGCTCTGCTGGATGCCGTTTTCCGGATCAACCGGATTCCGAATCCGCAGTTCTACGCGCTGTTTCTTGTGTGTCTCGCTCTGATCATCCCATACCGGCTGTGGGCTTCCCGCAAAACGGCGCCGGAGCCGGGACTGACGGCAAGCTCTTAGACAGAGGAAGTAAGACGGAATGGAAATCCGGCGATTAATTTTACAAAAGAGGTGAGCGCCATGTGCCGGAACGGGACATGCAGGGGGGCTTTCAACGGCGGAGAGGGGACAGGCTGCGGCAGACACTGCGCCAACCTCCCGACGGAAGCCCATTCTAATGAAGGAACGGATGGTACAGAAGCAAAGCCGGCAAGACGGTCCGCAAATCAGGTTGAAAAGCAGCCGGAAAATCGGATGCCAAGCCGTACGGAAACTCAGCCGCAGCACAGAGAACGAAGCGATGAAAAGAAGCTGGAGAAGCGCGACCGTCTCCCGGCCGACCATTTGCCGTCGAGGTACTTTCTGCGCACCAAGTATTTCAAGTATTGGGACTTCTGGGACCATTTCCGCTAAACCGCAGGCCAAAGCCCGATAAGCATACAGACAACCCCATAAGAAAAAGACAAGGACAGGACGGACCCTCCCGTTTTTGTCTTTTTTTATTTACTCAAAGAAAAACAAACATAAAAATAAACATTCAAAAATAAATAAAGATATGATATGATAAAACAAAATAAAACAAATGAAAATAAAGCAAAACAATACTCGTTCAATTCCTGAGGAGGAGCACAAAATGACGGCAAATTTATGGGATGCGGAAATCGCGGTAGGCGTTAAGAAAGGTTTGGATGAACTGGTGTATCGTTCGAACCTGCTCGGGTTTGACCGTACGGTCGCCAACTGGGGCGGAGGCAACACCTCGGCCAAAACGACAGTCACCGATTTTCGCGGGCGGGAAATCGAGGTCATGTGGGTAAAAGGCAGCGGCTCGGACCTTGCGTCCATGAAAGCGGAAAATTTCACGGGCCTGCGCCTGGACGATATTCGTCCGCTTATGGAGCGGGAAGAGATGACCGACGAAGAAATGGTCGCCTATCTGGGACACTGCATGGTGGACAGCCGGCACCCGCGGGCTTCGATCGAAACGCTGCTGCATGCGTTTCTTCCTTTTAAGCATGTGGATCATACGCATCCCGATGCCATCATCGCCCTCTGCTGCGCGGATAACGGCAAAGAGCTGGCGCGCGAAATATACGGCGACCGGTTTGTCTGGGTGCCCTATGTGCGTCCCGGTTTCACCCTTTCGAAAATGATCGCCGAAGGCGTACGCGGCAACCCGGCCGCTGAGCTTGTCCTGATGGAAAAGCACGGACTGGTCACCTGGGGGGAGACGTCGGCGGCCTGCTACAAGAAGACGATCGAAATTATCTCGGAGGCGGAAAATTTCATCGAATCGCGCATGAACCGCGCTGCGCTGTTCGGCGGCGCGAAGTACGAAACGCTGGCGGATTCCGCACGCAGAGAGATCCTCGCGCAGGTGCTGCCGGTCATCCGCGGAGCTGTCGGCGGAGAACGGAAGATGCTGCTGACGGCCGATGCCGGAGAAGATGTGCTGGCTTTCGTGAACAGCCGCGAGGCGCAGGCGCTTTCCCAGGTGGGGGCCGCCTGTCCGGATCATCTCGTTCATACGAAGATGAAGCCGCTCTACGTGGATTGGAATCCCGCCGAAGCTGATGTTCCGGCCCTTATCGAAGCGCTGAAGTCCGGCATCGCCGCTTACAAGGAAGCGTACGAGGCTTACTTCGAACGCAACAGGAACGAGGGTGACGCGATGTTCGAGGCGGCGCCGAGAGTGATTCTGATTCCCGGTCTCGGGATGGTGAATACGGGCAAAAGCCGGGCAATGGCCCAAGTGAGCGGCGCCCTTTATCATCGTGCCATCGCCGTGATGAGGGGGGCGACGGCGCTCGGAAACTTCGTTTCGCTGAGTGAAAACGAGTCCTATAACGTTGAATATTGGCCGCTGGAGCTGTACAAGCTGACACTCGCCCCGGCGGAAGCCGAATTCTCCCGGAAAGTGGCGTTCATTACCGGCGGAGCGGGGGGCATAGGCGGCGCGGCCGCCCGCGAGCTGCTGAAGGGCGGCGCCCACGTCGTGCTGGCCGACCTGAATCTGGAGGGGGCGCAGACGCTGGCGGCGGAGCTTAACCGACAGTACGGGCAAGGACGCGTCATAGCCGCCGCAGTGGACGTTACACGCGAAGAACAGGTCGCGGAAGCATACAAGGAAACCGTCCTTGCCTTCGGCGGGGTGGACATTATCGTGAACAACGCCGGCCTGGCGACATCGAGTCCGTTTGAAGATACGACACTGAAAGAATGGAACCTGAACATGAACGTGCTGGGAACGGGCTATTTCCTCGTAGCGAGGGAAGCGTTCAAGATTATGAAGGTTCAGGGAACCGGCGGCAGCATGGTATTCGTCGGCTCGAAAAATTCCGTCTACGCGGGCAAAAACGCTTCCGCCTACAGCACCGCCAAAGCCGCCGAAATTCACCTGGCGCGCTGCGTTGCCGCCGAGGGAGGCGCCTACGGCATCCGCGTCAATTCGGTGCTTCCGGACGCCGTCCTCCAGGGCTCGGCTATCTGGAATTCCGGCTGGCGCAGCGAACGCGCCGCGGCTTACGGCATCGAGCCGGATCAGCTGGAGGAGTATTACCGCAAGCGGACGACGCTGCTCGTGAACGTCTATCCGCAGGATATCGCGGAAGCGATCGCCTACTTCGCCTCGTCGAAATCGGAGAAGACGACCGGCTGCATGCTGACCGTGGACGGCGGCGTTCCGGCGGCGTTTACGCGATAGCCGGAGGAGGGCGTCGTGCCCGGCTATGCCGCCTCGTGGCGGAGGGACGGAACGTTATGCGGGGTGATGCAGGCTCGTCGCATACGGTCGTGCCGCCGCATCGTTGAGACCGCTTGACTGCATACGGTTGGGACGTCGCCCCGGTTGATGCCGCCTCGCTGCATTCGGCTGGGACGCCGCACCGGTTAATGCCGATTCGTTTGCAGACGGCAATCGTCGTGCCCGCCCCGTCTGTGCCGCGCGGCCTTCGAGCGGATTAGGCGGCCGTCCGAAGGCCGTTCGTCTAGTCCCGTCCCGCCCGATATTGTACAATAAAAGAAACAGAGGCGAAGCCCGGACCATGTTTGCATCCGTGCGTACGGCAGAAGAACAGGCCCGCCTCGGCAAGAATGGAACCATGAAATGAGGATGCACGATGCTTGTAGCGGAAAGATGGCAGAAAATACTCGCGCTGGTCAATGAAAGAGGAAGCATACGGGTGACGGAGCTCAGTGAGCTGTGCGGAGTCACCGAGGAAACGATCCGGCGCGATCTCGACAAGCTGGAGAGCGAAGGCCGGCTGATGCGCAGTCACGGCGGAGCGGTCCGCGTGGGAGAATCCCAGCCCGAGATTCCGTTCAAGGAACGGGAAACGGTGCACGCGGACCTCAAGCGGAGCATCGCCCGGGAAGCCGTTAAACATATCCGGGAGAACGACCGGATCATACTCGATGCGAGCACGACGGCGTGGTATATGGCGCAAATTTTGCCGGACGAACCGCTCACCGTGCTGACCAACTCGATTCAAGTCGCCGTGGAGCTCAGCTCCAAGGAGAAAATACAGGTCGTTTCCACCGGAGGCCGTCTTCTTCCGCAATCGCTTTCCTACGCCGGTCCGCTGGCCGAACGCTCCCTGGATACGTACCATGTCGATAAAGCGTTCCTGTCGTGCAAAGGCGTGCATACGGCGCGCGGCATTTCCGAATCAAGCGAGCTGCAGGCGCTGGTCAAAGCCAAAATGGTCGCCATTTCCGACGAAGTTTTTTTGCTGGCGGACCACAGCAAGTTCGGTCTGCAGTCGTTTGCCCACGTCGCTTCATGGGAGCGGATCGGGCATGTCATCACCGATTCGGCGACGAGCGCGGACAGCTTGGAAGTCCTACGCGAGAAAGGCGTAAAGGTTACCCGGCTTTCCTGAACCGCCGCCGTATCCGCCCTGCCCGTTCCCCCATCTTATTCGCGGAGCGGAAAGGGCTTTTTTCAATCATCGCGACGTATTTCTTCTATTTAAAAGAGAGCGCTTTCAACCGAAAGGGGCGATTCATCTTGAAGGTTTCCTTATTTATCACCTGTTTGAGCGACCTCGTGTATCCCCGGGTCGGGCAGGCGATGGTGCGGCTGCTCGCCCGGTACGGCATCCGGGTCCATTTTCCGGAGGTGCAGACCTGCTGTGGACAGCCGGCTTTTAACAGCGGCTACTGGGACGATGCGCGCAAGTCGGCCCGGACTCTGCTGGAAGCGTTTGACGACAGCGACTTTGTCTTGTCGCCTTCCGGCTCGTGCACGGGCATGGTTCAGCATTATTATCCGAAGCTGTTTCAGGACGATCCGGAGCTGCTGGCCAAGGCGGAAGCCCTCCGGGAGAAAACGTACGAGTTTACGCAATTTCTCGTCGGCGTGCTGGGCGTTACGGATCTCGGTGCGGTGTTTCCCCACAGAGTCACCTACCATCCGTCCTGCCACGGCACGCGGCTGCTTGGCATCAAGGACGAACCGGCCTCCCTGCTGGAGCATGTGCGCGGCCTTGAACTTGTTCCGCTGCCTCATGCGGAGGACTGCTGCGGGTTCGGAGGCACGTTTGCCGTCAAAATGAGCGACATATCGGGCGCGATGGTCGCAGAGAAATCCGATCATGTCCTGGAAACGGAAGCGGAGGTGCTCGTCGGTCTCGATATGGGCTGCCTCATGAATATATCGGGGAATCTGCTGCACAGAGGCAGACCGGTTAAGGTCATGCATCTGGCGGAACTTTTGGAGGAAGGAGTGAGACGGGCCGATGAGCATGTCTAGCGGTGGAGGCAGTGTAAAAGACCGGGCGAAAATCGCGCTTAACAACGATTTCCTGCGGAAAGCCGTCAAGTTCACGACCGAGCGTCTGAAAACCGGCAAATTGAACGCGGCCGCCGAGCAGGGAAACTGGGAAGAATGGCGGGAGCGGGGACGGCAGATCCGCCTGCATACGATCGCTCATCTCGATTATTACCTCGGCGCCTTCGTTGAAAATGCGCGGGCGCAGGGCGTCCATGTCCACTTCGCGGAAACGGCGGAAGAGGCGGTCTCGATTACGATGGAGATCGCCCGGCACCAAGAAGCGAAGAGCGTCGTGAAATCCAAATCCATGGTATCCGAAGAGATTCACATCAATCGCGCGCTCGAAGAGCTCGGCATTGAAGCCGTGGAGACGGACCTCGGCGAGTACATCATCCAGCTTGCGGGGGAAGCGCCGTCTCACATCATCATTCCCGCGATCCACAAAAACCGCTACCAGATCGCGGAGCTGCTGTCCGAAGAGGCGGGCGAAACGCTCCCGCCCGATACGGGCGTGCTCGCCGGCTTCGTGCGCCGGAAGCTGCGGGAGAAGTTCCTGGAAGCGGACATCGGAATGACCGGCTGCAATTTCGCCGTCGCCGAGACCGGCTCCATCGTTCTCTTCGAGAACGAAGGCAACGGCCGGATGGTCAGCACCGTCCCCAAGACGCAGATCACCTTTATGGGAATGGAGCGGATCATTCCCACGCTGGATGATCTGGAGGTCATGGCGACGCTGCTGCCGCGCTCGGCCACCGGACAGAAGCTGACCGTGTACATGTCGGTCATCTCCGGGCCGAGAAGAGAACCGGACGGAGACGGCCCGGAGGAGATGCACGTCATCATCCTGGACAACGGGCGCTCGCTTCAGCTCGGAGACCCGGATTTCCAGGAGCTGCTGAACTGCATCCGCTGCGGCGCCTGTCTCAATGCCTGCCCGGTCTACCGGCACATCGGCGGGCATGCGTACGGCGGCACTTACAGCGGCCCGATTGGGGCCGTCCTCACCCCGGCGCTTAACCGGAACACGGCCGAGTGGGACGATATCGCCGGTGCTTCGACCTTGTGCGGCGCCTGCTACGAGGCTTGTCCGGTCAAAATCCCGCTGCACGACATGCTGGTCTATTTACGCGGCCGCAAGGTCGAGAAGGGCCATGGGGATGCGGCGGAGAAGGCGGGAATGTCCGCTTTCGGTTATATCATGGCCGATGCCAAGCGCTTGAGGCGGGTTGCGGCGCTGGGCAGATTCGGCCAGCGGTTCGTGGCTCGCGGCGGCGTGATCAAAGCGAGAATCGGTCCGCTCAAGGGCTGGAACACGCACCGCTACGCCCCGGCGCTTCCGCCGAAGACATTCCGCGAGGAATGGAAAAGCCTCGCCGAAGAAGCCGCGGGAAGCCTGCCGGAGATGGACGCGGACGTGAAGAGCCGCATGGAGCGGATTATAGACGCCCGCCGGAAAGGGGACGGCCGTCATGAGTAAATCCGCTGCCGATTTCCTGAACAGGCTGGAAGCGGAGTCCAGGCGGAAGCAGGAGGCGTTCTTGGGCGGCATCGCCTCCCGGCTGGGGCGTCCCCGGATAACGGAGCGCCCGGCAAGACCGTTCCGGGGAGCGCCTGACTTCTGGAACGCCGTAGATTTGGACGAAGAGGCGCGCATCCGCCTCTTTATGGATAACTGGCGCAAGGCGGGCGGTCATGCCGAGAAGTTGGCCTCCATGGAGGAAGCGGCCGCTTTCGTGCGGCAGTTGATCCGCGACCTGGAGGCGAGGCGGGTCATCCGCCAGGACCAGCCGGAGCTGGAGGCGATAGCGGCCGTGCTAAAGACGGCAGAGGGACTCGACCGCCTGACCGTCTGGAACGCGGAGCATGTCTCGGACGCGGAGAAGGAGGCCGGGCTGGCAGACGCTGCCGGAGCCGACATCGGGCTTGTGGCGGCCGACTGCGCCGCGGCTCATACCGGCACGGTCGTGCTGATGTCCTCGCCCCGCAAAGGCAGGAGCGTCAGCCTGCTTCCGGCGGTCCTCGTCGCGGTGGTTCCCGCCAGCCGGATGAAGATGCGTCTCGGCGAGGTGCTCCGTCCGCTCGACGGGTTGGCGGCCGGAGTGAGGCCGGCCGGGATTCATTTCATATCGGGCCCGAGCCGTTCGGCGGATATTGAGAACGACCTTACCATCGGCGTGCACGGTCCCGGTATTGTCTATGCGCTTGTGGTGGAAGACTGCTAGCCGTCCCTGCCGGGAGGGGCCGGTGGCTTGCCTGCGGGAGCAACCGAAAATTGGAATGTAAATCAACTGCCGTTTCCGAGCGGCAGTTCCTAAACGGTTCTTTCTTTTTATGCTAATACGCGCCAAAGGCCGGAGGCGTTTCAACTTCGCGCCAAGTCCGGCGTCGTCAGGCCGCAGCAGCCTGCCCGGCCGCAAAAAAAATGCCGCCCCTCAAAACAAGGGGCGGCATTTTCTCGTTATGACTCGGCAGGCTCCATTGCCCGTTCGTTGATTCCGGCGTTACTTCGCTACCGGTACGGCATTCAGATACTCTTCCATCGTCGTGTTCTTCGTCTTGATGTCTTTGGCCATCTGGGTGCCGACATAGCGCAGGTGCCACGGCTCGTACTGATAGCCGGTGACGGATTCCTTGCCCTTCGGATAGCGGATGATAAACCCGTATTCGTGGGCGTGGTCTTCCAGCCACTTGGCTTCGGGCGTTCCGCCGAAGCAGTCTTCGGCCGCACATTTGCCTGTGCTGCCCGCAACGTCTATGGCCAGTCCCGTTTCATGCTCGCTGTGTCCCGGTACGGCGCTGTATTTCTTGGCCGCGGCCTCGCCGTCCTTTTGTACGTAACGGTTGAACAGGGTCGTCTGCGTGGAATGGGAGCGGTAAGCGGACACGCCGGCCAGCGGTGTCCCGTCTTTCTTGGCCGCGGCGAACATGTTTTCCAGCGCGCCTGCCGCTTCTTTGCGCATCATGCGCTTTTCGATTTTTTCGGCGAATACAAAATTCACATCCGGGTACACCAGATCGGAAGGTTTGTACGTGTCCGGAAGTTTGAATTGTTTGTTAACCAGCACGGTCATGCTTTCCGGCTTGGCGGCCACCTGCTCCGCGCCATCCGTTCCTTTGCCCGTTCCGGTTCCTTTCGAAGTAGAAGCCGGTGTCGGCGAAGTCGTCGGCTTGCTCGTGCTTCCCGGTGCCGCGGACGGACTTGCGGAAGGCGAAGTTACCGCTGACGTACCCGGAGTCGACGTGGCGGCCGGGGAGTTCCCGCCCGTTTCCTTGCTGTTCTCGCAGCCGGCGAAGAGCGCAATGGCGGAAGCCAGGATCAGAAGCCGGGTGATTCTTTTTTTCGGGGTCATGGTAGTTCCTCCTTGAATTAAAAAAGGCGCATCCTTTTGCGGGACAGGCCCGAAATACAACACGTTTTATTATACCTTACGCGGGTTGAAAAACCCAACGCGGGGCAATTGTGACTAAGCGGTGAAAACACTATCATCTTGCCATTTCATTCGCTACAATGGGGGTAACAAGAAGGGAGGCAGCAGCTATGATGATCGCATCTCTGATTATCGGCCTGGCTTTGGCGGGTCTGATTTTATGGGCGACGATTTGGATCACCAATAAGGCATACTCCAGAAAATGGGAAAATCCCGACGAGGATTGAATCCGGGATACCCGGCGGTTCCTGCCTGGGGCCCGACTCCGCCGTCCGGGGTAAGGGCATTTTCGTTTCATGCGTTATCCGTAAGAGAGAGAAGGCCATCAGCAATTGTCGGGGATAAGCATAAGCCGCATGTGACGGAGCGGACGCCTTCTTGCTCTTTTCTATTCTTCCGTTTTGCAACCATCGGTTCTACCTCCTCCATAAAGCGTTATGCTCTATATTCGCTCTTTTTGCGGAAAAGGTTCGGTTTATTCCGGGCCGAGTATGTCCATACACCGTAAAAAACCATGTGACCCGGATATTCATCCGGTTCTAACCTCCGCATAGGGCGCCAATTTCCAAAATAAACCGTTCCTGGCGTTTCACACCTTCCCCATTCGGGTTAACTCCAAATAGGGCAGGATTTCTTCAATTTCCTCCTTTATACAAATTTTTGTCTTTGCTTCCTGTGGAAGCTGTATTATAATCGTTCATGTTCTTAATTATCGTGAGGGATAGAGAGAGGAGAAATCGTGTGAACAAGAAAATTTGGATGTCTGTACTCGTATTACTGTTGACTTTTACTGTTGTATTAGCGGGTTGCGGCAAAAAAGAATCACCGAAAACGGCTTTGGAGGAATCCTATACCGCTGCTTCTACCATGAACAGTGCGGATTTCAACATGAATATGACCTTGAACCTGGATTTCCCGGAATCCGCGCTTAAAGCGGATCCGAGCTTGGCGATGGGAGCTAACTTCCTGAAAAACCTGGATGTTACTGCTAAAGGTGTTTACCAGGCCGATCCTATGCAGCTGGAAATGACGCTGGAAGCCAACCTCAAAGGCGACATGCCGATGAAGATTTCCCTGCCTATGGTCATGACCAAAGACAAGATGTATGTGAAAGTTCCGAACATTCCGCTTCTGCCTATTCCGAAAGACACCGTCGGTAAATACATCGTCGTGGATGTCAACGAGCTGAATCAGACGACGGACGGCAAAGTGAACGTAAATGCCATCGACGTGAAGAAACAGCAGCAGTTCGGTCAAGACGCGATGAAAATCTTTACGACCAACTTCGACGAAAAAACGTACTTTGTCGATGTCGATAAGAAAAACGCGGGACTGCCCGAGAGCGTAGACGCGAAACAAGTCGTGAAATTCCAGATTACCAACGAGAACCTGGAACCTACCATCAAAACGATTGTCGAGAAGGTAGCTCCGCAGCTTCTGGATCTCGTATCCAGCGACAAGTATAAAGACATGCTTCAAGTCGATCCGGCCGAAATCGAGAAGGCAAAGAAAGAACTTGCCGCCGGTTCGAGTAAGGAAGATACCCAGAAGGCGATCGACGAGCTGAAAAAAGTACTGAAAATCAACGAATTCAACATTTTGACAGCTATCAATAAAGATAAATTCCCGGCTTATCAGGAAATTAACGCGAACCTGGACGTCACCGATGAAAAGCAGGGTACGTTCAAAGTCGGTACGAAAATCAAAACGGAGTACAGCAATATCAACAAGAAGGCTAACCTTCAGCCTCTTCCTACCGATACGCTGACGATCGAACAATTTTCGCAAAAAATGCAAGCTTCCGGCATGTAATAATCGCTCCGGTCGCGCGCAAGACAAATCCCCGGTTTCCTTGATGGAAGCCGGGGATTTTTTGCCGTTGTCCGCCGTTAACGGCATGGAAAAACCGGCCGGACGGGAGGGGGATGCCCGGGTCAGCCGGTTTATTATGAGGATGTAGAGCCGCGATTAAACAGCTTATACGAATAGTTCATAACGAGGATCATGGCGGCGCGCTGCTCGTCCGTTTTGGCCAGCAGGCAGTGGCGTCTCCAGTCCAGGAAGCGGATGGCGGCCTCACGGCTGCCGTCCTGGGCCCTCTGCCAGGTGTCTTCGATCTCTTCAATCGACGGAATGACCTGATGCCTCCGGTAAAAGCCGACCGTCCGGGAAATGGAGGACCAGTCATATTGCATAGGACGTCCTCAAAATGTTTCTTCTTCCGCCTGCCGCTCGAACCCGGTCCAGAACAGGAAGGTGGCGCTGAAGAGAAGCATCACGCTTCCCCACCACATGTAAGGATTCCAGAGCGTCGCTGCTTGGCTGAACAGGCCGCAGAGGCACAGGATGATACCGTGCGGCAAAAAAATGAATCCGGCCAGGCGGCGCAGGTCGTATTCTTTTTTGGGCCCGTTATTCATCGTGTCTTCCTCCTTCGCCTCATTGCCGGATTGTACGCAGAGTACGGACGACTTTTTACCGTACCCTGTATTACCTCCGTCTCTTTTAAAGGAAACAGCGAAATCGGTCACAAGGTATCCGTACGGAGCCGATTTTGGAAGGAAGAGGGATTATGGGGGGCTATTTTTACGAAAAAGGGGGGCTGGGCGCCGATTACGCTCCTATATGAAGAAGAAGAGAGCTTGCTTCTTGCGGAACGGTTTTCTATGATACAGGTGTACTTATAACCCTTACAGAGAAACGAGGCGGCCCATTTTGAAAATCGGATTAAGCTCTTACAGTTTGTACCGTGCCATCAGAGCCGGGGAGTTGGACTATGTCAGTGCGTTGGATTGGATTGCGGCTAACGGCGGCGAACATATGGAAGTCGTTCCGCTGGAAATTGATTTTACCCGGGAACCCCAGCTTGTGCAAAGCATCAAGGAAAAAGCGAAGTCCACAGGCATCGAGCTTTCCAATTATGCGGTCGGAGCCAACTTCCTGACGGAAAATGAGGGCGCTTACCAGGATGAAATTTCCCGGGTGAAGCGGGAAGTCGATGTAGCGGCCGAGCTGGGCGTTAAGCTGATGCGCCATGATGTGGCCCGCCATGAAGACGTTTCCATCCGTACGTTCAACGCGAATCTGGGCCGCATGATCGAAGCGTGCCGGACGATTGCGGATTACGCCGCTCAGTACGGGATTACGACCAGCATCGAAAATCACGGCTATCTGGTGCAGGCGAGCGACCGGGTGCTTACCGTCGTTCAAGGCGTGGCCCGCCCGAACTTCAAGACGACGCTGGATATCGGCAACTTTATGTGTGCGGATGAAAATCCGGTCGCTTCCGTGCAGAAAAATCTGCCGTTTGCCTCCATTGTACATATCAAAGATTTCTATCTCCGCCCTTCTTACCGGAATCCGGGTGAAGGCTGGTTTAAGACCACGGCAGGCAACTACCTACGGGGAGCTATTGCCGGGCAGGGCGATATCGACATGTGGGAAGTGCTGCGTCTGGTGAAGCGTTCCGGCTTCGACGGCTATCTGTCCATCGAATTCGAAGGCATGGAAGAGTGCAGACAAGGCTCCAAAATCGCCATGGACAACGTGAGACGGATCTGGGCCGAAGTCTAGACGATTCTGCCTCTGCAGAGCCGTTCGGGGTCTATAAAAGAAGCGTTCTCCTCCTAAGAAAGGGAACGCTTCTTTCCGGCTGCCGGAAGGGAACGGGGAACAGGGAACTTTTTCTGAATAAGGAGAAGTTCTTTTTCATTTTCCGGGGAGGAGGAAACTGATATACTAAGGACAGACTTTATCCGGAAAAAAGGAAAACCGATGATTCGAGGTGCGCTTGGAAATGAATAAGTATTTGGAACTGCTTAAGGATATCAAGGAAAACGGAACCCGCAAAGAAGATCGCACGGGAACCGGAACCATTTCCGTGTTCGGGCGTCAGATGCGGATGAATCTGGCGGAAGGCTTTCCGCTTTTGACGACTAAAAAACTTCATATGCGCTCGATTATCCACGAGCTTTTATGGTTTTTGAAAGGTGAAACCAACATTCACTATTTACACGACAATGGCGTCACCATTTGGGACGAGTGGGCCGATGAGGACGGCAACTTGGGCCGTGTGTACGGTGCCCAGTGGCGCACTTGGCAGGCGCCGGACGGACGGACTATCGACCAGATTACCCGAGTGATCGACCAGATTAAAACCAACCCGGATTCTCGCAGGCATCTCGTAAGCGCCTGGAATGTCGCAGAGGTAGATGAGATGGCGCTGCCGCCCTGCCATTACGCGTTCCAGTTCTATGTGGCGGACGGCAAGCTGTCGTGCATGTTCCAGATGCGTTCGGTCGATACGTTCCTCGGTCTGCCGTTCAATCTGGCCTCGTATGCGCTTCTCACGCACATGGTCGCGCAGCAGTGCGATCTCGAAGTCGGGGACCTGGTATGGACCGGCGGGGACGTGCATATTTACCTGAACCATCTGGAACAGGTGGAGAAACAGCTTGCGAGAGAGCCGTTTCCGCTGCCCAAGCTTGAAATCAAGCGCAAGCCGGATTCTATTTTCGATTACGCTTATGAAGACTTCGAGTTTGTCGGCTACCAGTCGCATCCCGGTATTAAGGCTCCGATCGCGATCTGATTGCGCAGGGTGTCAGCAGAGCACGTTTCGGACCGAATTAGGACGGAAAATAGGATGATCCATGAACGGCCGCAAGGTTCGCATGGGTCGCGGGAAGAGGTGTTGGCCAGGTGGGTATTTCTTTTATTTTTGCGATGGACCGCAACAATGCGATCGGGATCGACAACAAGCTGCCATGGCATCTGCCGGCGGATTTGAAATATTTTAAAAAAATGACGACCGGTCATCCGATTCTGATGGGGCGGAAAACATACGATTCAATCGGACGCCCGCTGCCGAATCGTGAAAATATTGTCCTGACCCGGCAAAGCGGCTTTAAAGCTGAAGGGTGCACGGTCGTCCATACGGTGGAAGAAGTGCTGGAACGTTACACGGAAGGGGAGGTTTTCGTGATCGGCGGAACGGAAGTGTTCCTGCTGTTCTGGCCTCACGTTGACAAGCTGTACGTGACGTTTATCGACGATACTTTCGAAGCCGATACGTTCTTTCCGGAGATTGATCCCGGCGAATGGACGCTTGTTTCCGACGAGCCCGGTATTCGGGATGAGAAAAATCCGTATGATTATACATTCCGGGTGTACGAGCGGGCGCAGTGACGCCGAAAATGCCGGTGCCGGAATCGAAATCACAAGCGGATACATATACGTCAGAATAGTATCGGGAGTCCGGCACGGTAACGGGGGATCCGGCTGCGCAGGGCATTCTTAAGGACGGTAAACAAGACGGGACGCAGGCCGGTTATTCATGCGCCTGCGGCTGCCCGGTCTTCTTGCCGGAGTTTTTTCTAAAAACCGCTACACAACTAACCCGGGGCTTACATAAGCCGGGAAAGCTGAACGGGGGCGTTAAGGGTGCAGCAACCAAGTTTACGAATCGGCATGATCGGATTGGACACATCCCATGCCGTCGAATTTACGAAACTGCTCAACGACCCGGGGCATCCCTGGCATGTGCCGGGCGGCCGGGTTGTGATCGCCTATCCGGGCGGATCGGAAGATTTCGAGCTGAGCCGTTCACGCGTGGGAGGGTTCACCGAGAAACTCCGCGGCGAATACGGCGTGGAAATCGCCGATTCTCCCGCGGCCGTTGCGGCGGCATGCGACGCCATCCTGCTTGAATCGGCGGACGGCCGGGTACACGCCGAACAGTTCCGGCAGATCGCCCCGTACGGCAAGCCGGTGTTCGTCGACAAGCCGCTGGCCGTCAGCTCGCGGGATGCCGGCGAGATCGCCGCTCTGGCCGTACGGCACGGCGTTCCGCTCCTGAGCAGCTCGTCCCTCCGTTTCGCCGAAGGCTTAACGGAAGCGCTTGGCGGCTCGGAGAAGGGAGCGGTCACCGGAGCCGACTGCTTCGGCCCGCTGGCGCTGGAGCCGACGCAGCCCGGCCTGTTCTGGTACGGCATCCACATGGTGGAGATGCTGTACGCCGCGCTTGGCCCGGGCTGCGTGCACGTCACGGCGGCAGCCGGGGAGTCGCACGAGGTGGTCGTCGGCGTCTGGGCCGACGGCCGCATCGGGACCGTGCGCGGCAGCCGCCAGGGCAGTCCCGCGTTCGGCGCGGTGGTGCACCGCGAAGGGGGGAGCCGCGCGGTCGATATCTCCGCGGACGCGAAGCCCTTCTACGCGAGCCTGCTTGAGCGCGTCATGGAGCTGTTCCGCGGCGGCGAGCCGGCGGTCGGCATACGGGAGACGCTCGAAGTGATCCGCTTCATCGAAGCGGCGAACGAGAGCCGTGAGACGGGCCGGCGGGTGCGTCTTTAGGCGGCGGCTTGGTTCGCCTCGTGCGGTGCCCCGCCGTTCCCCGTAGCGCCCAGGGCCGCTTCGCGCCGTCTCCAGCGTCTCGGAGCGTCTCGCCTCGCCTCAGGCCGCTCGCGCTGTATCGCATCGCATACGCATCGCCTCAGGCGCACAAAAAGACCTGAACCGCCGTAAAGAGCGGTTCAGGTCTTTTCAAGTGAACAAAAAAAAGCTGCGGAATCGTCATTCCCGCAGCTTTTTTTTGTTTCCGTCCCGCCGTTCTAGCAGGAGGGAAACGGAACATAACTTTGCTTAGGCGCGTTTTCTGAACAGGCTGAGCAGCAGGGAAGCCGCGCTCAGTACTACAGCGGCAATCGACAGATACAGCGGCGTATTGCTCGCGGAAGCGCCTGCCTGCTGGGCGGGTGCCGCAGTGGCACTGCCCGGCGCCGTGCTTGTATGGCCGTGGCTGTCCGTGCCTGCGCCGGTCGGTTTAGCGGCAACCTTCGTTACGGAAGCGGGCTTGTCCGAGCCTTCGGCGCCGGTCCACTCCACTACGCTGCCGTCCTGGTAAGTCTGATAAGCCTTCCAGACGATGGAAGTGGCGTTGTCGGCCACTTTGCCTTGCATGTTGAATTCGCCGAATTCGGTTTTGGTCAGGCCGCCGTTCTCCGCGGTCCAGGTCACACCCGTGATTTTATCCGCTCCGTCTTTGGCAATTTCGTATTTCCAGCCCGGTTTCGGCTCGAAACGCGAGATGGATACGGCGTCTACCGGGAATTTCACTTCGATTTTGGTAGTCGGCACATCTTTTTCCGTCGGTACGCGAACTGTAAATTTCTGATAGGAACCCGCCGTCGCTTCGGCAGGATTAACGGTAACGTGGGCGCTGGCCACGCCGGCAAAGAGCATCAAACCGGCTACAACGGCGGCCGCTTGTATTTTAAGCTTGTTCATGAGTAACTCCCTTTCTCTCGCAATCTTGTAGTACTTCTACTGTACCCAAAGCGGGTGGGAGAAAGTATGACTCAACTGGGCTATTTTTGCCCCCTAGTTATGATCTTTTCGTGACATACCGTGTTTCACGGCATAGGCGGTAAGCTGGACGCGGTTATCCATGCCGAGTTTTTCGAAAATATTTTTCATATGGTTTTTAACGGTGTTTTCCGAAATGAGCAGCTTTTCCGCGATTTGCCGGTTGTTGTATCCTTCGGCGACATAGAGGACGATTTCATGTTCGCGGGCCGTAAGCTGAGGCAGAGGCTGACCGGAGGCGGCCGGTGTTCCCGATTGACGGAAGCGCCGCATAAGCCGGTCCGCCATCTGGCGGGCCACCTGGGAATTGTCGTCGAGCAGGGCGTGCAGGTAGTTGAGCCACTCGTCGGGGTCCATATTTTTGAGCAGATAGCCTTGTGCTCCGAACTGGACGGCCGTGAACAGATCGGCTACATCGTCCGACACCGTCAGGATTACGATGCGGATGTGAGGGTAGCGCTGTTTGATTTGGCGGGTCGCCTCCAGGCCGTTCACGGGGCTCATATGGATATCCATGAGCACCACATCCGGCTGCAGGTTGCCGCAGAGGGCGATCGCTTCCTCGCCGTTGTAGGCTTCGCCGACGACGGTGAATGAAGAATCGTCTTCCAGCAAGCTCTGGATTGCCTGGCGGGCAAGGGGATGATCATCCGCGATGAGAACGCGATAGCAGGTCTCTGACATAGGGTTTCCTCCTTGATGAAGTGACGGACAGCTCCGTACCGTTTTCGGGCGAAGACTGAAGTTCCCACGAGGCTCCGAGCTCGGCGGCCCGCTTGCGCATCATGGTCAGGCCGTAGCGGTGCCGCTGGGATTCGTCCTCTGCGAATCCGACTCCGTTGTCGGCGATTTTGAGCGACCATTCCGGGCCGCTCGTTTCCAGGTCGATGGAAGCCTGGGTCGCGCGGGAATGCTTGCGGATATTGGTGAAAGCTTCCTGGATGATGGCGAAAATCTGCACTTCTTCGGCAGCTGTGAGAACTTTGTCGGTCGCCCGCAGATTTTGGACGGTTTCAATGCCGGTCAGCACTTCCCAGTCCTGCAGCCACTTGCCGATGCGCAGGGTGAAGGAGGTCCCTTCCTCGGGCAGGGTCCGGAGATTGAAAATCGCCTGACGGAGATGATGGTCGATTTCGGAGACGGCGGCTTTGGCTTCCTCGGTCTTCCCCTGCTTCAGCTTCACGTTGATAAAAAACAGCGTCTGGGCGAGATTGTCGTGCAGCTCCCGGGCCAGCCGTTCGCGTTCTTCATAGACGGCGCGTTTGGACGTTTCGCGGGCCAGCCGGTTATTGGTACGCTCGATACTGCGGAACATCCAGGTGGCGAAGACATAGGAGACGAGGAGAGTGAGGAACGTAATGTACCAGTTTCCGGTTTCCATGGACATATAGCTCAGCATGAATTCATGCCGGATAAACTCGAATCCTCCGATAAACAGGGCAGGGGTCAAAGCGGCCAGCCATTTGAGGGTTTTAAGCGACATAACAGCCCGTCCTTTGCATAGATTAATGATTCTTGTCTTAACGGATGTACCCAATATACCGTAACGCGTCCGGAGCAACAAGGCGAGAGAAATTTTCCTCTTCGCAGACCGCGACTTTTTGGAGAAACTTTCGTCTAATGGATTTAGTGTCCTATTTCGGACGAAAAAAAGCCTTCGGGCATAGCAAAACCGGCCCCTCGGGTCAAAGGGCCGGCTGCGGGTCACTCAATAGAGCATTTCCCGTAAGGAAGCTCCTTTATTAATCGATTGAGCGGGCAGGTCCGCATAACAGAACGGATCGCCCTCTTCCTCCACAACTTCAATCATGAGAATGTGTTCGATCGGCAGAAGGACGTTATCCATCTTAATCAGACCAAACTGTTCGTAGTGATTGGAAATGACACCGGTAATGGTATCTTTGCCGCAGCTGACTTTAACTTTCTGCTTCTGGTATATGAGTATATCAAACATAAATAAACTCACCTCTCTATTAAGATATGACAAGTCCTCTGTGATATTCGTCACACCTTTTTTAAAAAAGAAAGAACATTAAATTTATTTAAAGACAATTTAAAGATTTGTCTTTAAATAAAGTCATTCTTTAGAATAGAGTAAGAATGTAAACGCCTACAACACGCGGATTGCCGAGGTATGTGCTTATCGCAGCGGAAATCCGGCCAGGGACAAGGAGGATGTGCAGCTTGGAAATAAAACGACCCCCCAGCCGGGACGAAATCGTGATCGGACTGATCGGTCCGGAAGAACTTCTCGATAAAGCGGAGGAGACGATCAAAGCTTTTCCTTCTTTTCATCCATTGTCTTTAAAATGGGAAGGGGAGCCGCACCGGCTTCCGGACGTTCAGCGTCTCGGCGAGCAGGCCGAGGTGCTGCTTTTTACGGACCCGGACACATTCCGCCTCGCTAAGCAGAGCGTTGCGTTCCGGATTCCGGCGCATTATGTGCCGCTGACGGGCACGGGCTTATACCGTGCGCTCTATCTGGCCGGTCATACCGGCTCCCCCGGGAAACTGACCGTAGACGGACTGACGGAGCCTGTCGTAGCCAAGGCGCTGAGGGAACTCGGGGAGAACGGCATGGACGTGGTCTGTTACGGCGGACAGAGCGACGGCAGCTTGCAGGAGCTGGTTGACTTCCACCGGGCAGGGGCATCAAGGGACACAGTCGCCCTAACGGGAATGAAGGCGGTTGCGGAGGCTCTGACGAAGGAAGGACTGCGCAGCGAATGGATCGCCCCGACCGAGCACGATATGACGATTTCGCTGCAGCGCGCGCTGCTCTCCACGGAGACGCGCCGGAGCAAAGAGGGCCAGATCGTCATCGGGTTCATCAACATCGACGGATTCGAACGGCTGGCCGCCAGGTCGGGCTCCGAGCACGAAGTGCAGCGGATGAAGCTGGACCTTCACCGGATCGTGCTGGACTACGTCGAACATCTCGACGGGTATCTGAACACGCTCGGCGGGGACGAGTTTCTGTTCATGACGACGAGAGGGATATTCGAGCGGGAGACGGGCGGCTACAAATCGATCCCGCTGGCCAAAGATTTGTCGCTCATGCACGACCTCACGCTGAGCATCGGCATCGGCTTCGGCCGTTCCGCCAACGAAGCGGGTACGCATGCCCGCCTTGCCCTGCGGCGCTCCAAAGATGCGGGCGGCAACATCACGTTCATCGTGCGCGAGGACCGCAGTGTCATCGGTCCGCTGGAGATGACGGAGCCGAACCGCTTTGACCTGTCCCTGCTCGATGCCGAGCTGATCAAGGAAGCGGGGAGGGCGGGAATGACGCCCGCTTACCTGAGCCGGCTGGTCGCGTACGTAACCCGCTTCGGGAAGCTGGATTACACGGCGCAGGAGCTTGCGGGCGTCCTCGACGTGACGGTGCGCAGCACCCACCGCTTCCTGCTGGCTTGGCAGGATGCCGGGCTTGTCGACGTTATCGGCGAAGAACGCGGCGTTTCCAAAGGACGCCCCAAGCAAATATTCCGTTTGGCCTTTCTGGAGGAGAGAATCCGTTCGTGACGGTGACCGGTGACCGGAGGTCCTGCCGGACGCTCGCGGATTGCGTGGAACGGACCGTTCCTTCACGGCAGCGGGAATAAAGACCGGGCAGGCGGAGCAAACTGTCAATGATTTACTCCATGCCCGCCCGCTTCCAAGCCTTGATGCTTTTTTTTGAAGCCGTGCCCGAACAGCACGGTTTACAAATAAAAAAGCCCCTCGACAAGGAGCTTCAAAGCAGCACTGCGGAACGGGTCTCTTCCTGGCGGAGGGTTTTTTAAGCCCGATGCATGCGGGTCTCGAATTTTTTGCCGAGCAGCCAAAGCAGGCCGATCACGACCAGGACGATGAGGAACTTCCAGGGCTGGCGGATAAAAGACATGATGTCGTACCCGACGAACGCCATGGTAAACACCATAACCGCCTTTCCGGCTACGATAGCCGGCAGAAAAATCATTTTCTCGACCCGGGACAGAGCCGCCGCCACCACAACCAGCGAAGAAGGCGTGAACGGGAAGCAGCTCAGCAGGAAGATCGTGCCGAACCCGTGGTTATGAATCCAATTCATCCCGTTGCGCAATTTGGGCGAGCGGGTCAGCTTTTGCATAAACGCCGTATTGGACAGTCTGCGGAACAGCAGGAACAGGCAGGTCGCGCCCAGACTCGTGCCGAGCCAGGAGTACAGGAAGCCGAAGCCGAGCCCGTAGGACGCGGCGTTTCCCATGACAATCACGAACAGCGGAAGAACGGGAATGAAAGCTTCGATAAACGTCAGCAAAATACCGGGCAATGGACCGAGAGAATTATAATGAGACAAAAGCTGCGCAATATTTTCTTCGGTCAGCACATTTTTTATAGATTCCCAAGTCACGGCGTTTCAGGAGCTCCTTTTTCGGGTAGTGAAAGATCAACTGGACTGTTTTAATGTTTCGTAAAAAAGGGTTTGTACATTAGTATAACGAATGAAATCCGGAATGGTTTCTCGGGCAGAGGCGGCATCCGTGTCCGGCAGATTCATCCGTTACCCAGTTTACCTTAAAACAGAATATTTCTTACACAGCACGAAAGGGGAATTTTGTTCATGGCAAACCGCAATCACAACGGAGGTGGCCCTTTGAAAACGGATCTTACCCGCATTCAGGATTACTTGGAGTGGCTTAAAACGAAAATCTATCTGGACTCCCTGTCCGACAAAGCGAAAACGCGTGCCCTGCGCCGCGGAGAAGTCTACAAATGCAATTTGGGAAAAGGCATCGGAAGCGAAGAAGAGAAAGAGCGTCCGTGCATCATTTTACAAAACGACGTCGGCAATAAACATTCCGGGAACACGATCATCGCGCCTATTACGCATACCGCGGGCATTCCGAGCGTATCCGTAGAACTCAAGGGAAACTATACGTATTTGGAAGCGGGCAAAGAAAAGCAGCTTACCGGTTACGTACTGCTGGCCAATATTATGACTGTCAGCAAGTCGCGCATTACGGGGAGCTGCCTGGCGAACATCCGCGGAGAGATGGACGAGATCGAAGAAAAAGTGATGGTCTCTCTGGGCATGTTCAAAAAATATAAAGATCTTCTCGACAAAAAAGAGAGGGACAAAGCGTTTATCAAACGCCTGCTGCAGGAAAATTACGCGCTCAAAGAGAAGCTGGATTTGTATGAGCGTCCGGACAGCGCCTCGGAAATACATGGTTGACAAAGCTTATTTGGTGTGGTTTAATTGTTTTAGCGACTTACAAATATGTTTGATCGGTTGATCGAATCGTATCCCAAAGGTCCATTACAATTCAAATATAAGGAGTCCGTTGATTCCTTCGTCTTTCGAAAAAAGATCTCCCGCCAGAGGTCTTTTTTTCATGTCTACTAAATAATACACGGCAGGGGATATTTTGAAACGGGGAGACGCAAAAAGTGGAGCCTAAATGCAGTTCTGCAATCGTTTTCGAGCCGCTTGGAGACCAGGCCGTCGTGCTTCGTCTGGGTGAAAGCATATCCGAGGAAGTACACCGGCGTGTTCTGGAGGCGGCGGAGACGATCAGCCGCAGCCCGTTTCCGGGACTGGTCGAGATCGTACCTACATATACGACAGTCACGGTCTGGTACTCCGTCGTAGAAGCGGCGGTGGCCGCCGGCAGGCATTTCTCTGCTTCGGAGCTGGAAGAAACCGAGGCCATGCTGGCAGGCGGGGAGCCTGTCGTTTACACCTGGGTTCGCCGGCATCTGGAGCGTGTTCTAGAAACCGGTGCCGCGGAGCATTCGGTTCTTCCAGCTTCTCCGTCGCGGGAAATATTTATTCCGGTATGTTATGGAGGCTCCTTCGGTCCGGATTTGGAAGATGCCGCACGTATTCTCGGGATGAGCCCGGAAGAAGTTGTGAGGCTGCACAGCGGAGGCGTATACCGGGTCTATATGATCGGCTTTGTACCCGGATTTCCTTATTTGGGAGGACTTCCTTCTTCTCTGGCTCTTGCGCGGAGATCTAATCCCAGGGTTGCCATTCCGGCCGGATCGGTGGGAATCGGAGGCAGCCAGACCGGGATCTATCCTCTGCCTTCGCCGGGAGGCTGGCATATTATCGGCCGTACGCCGCTTGATCTGCTGCGGACGCGCGAAAATCCTCCGGTGCTGCTGCAGGCGGGGGACACGGTCCGCTTCGTGCCTGTAGACGAAGAGGATTACGAGCGGCTCTGCCGCGCAGAAACGGAGATGGCTAAGGAGGGGAACCGCCGATGAGCCTGCTTGTCGAAAATCCGGGGTTGTACACGACCGTGCAGGATACGGGGCGCTTCGGCTTCCGCCGCTTCGGATTTGTCTCCGGAGGGGCAATGGACGTCCTGTCGATGCAGGCGGCCAATATCCTCACGGGCAATCCCCGGCATGCGGCCGTTCTGGAATGGACGCTGCAGGGTCCGCGGCTGCTGCTGCGTCAAGACACGCTGGCCGCATGGTGCGGCCCGGAGTTTGCGGTATACGCCGGAGGGACACCCGTTCCCGGCTGGCGCCCCGTATATATCCGGGCGGGGACGACGCTCACGCTCGGAAGCGGACGCAACGGATGCCGGGGCTATCTTGCCCTCGCGGGCGGCGTCGACGTTCCGCTTGCGCTCGGCAGCCGGAGCACGTACACCCGCGCCGGGCTGGGCGGGTTGGAAGGACGGCCGCTTCAGGCGGGCGACGAGCTGCTGCCGGGCAGGCCGTCACCGGCCGCCGAGCGGATGATGGCAGAGCTCCGGCTTCAGGCTTCCGCTGAAGACATCGATGTCCGGGCGACCGCGTGGGAGGCCTCCTGGGCCGTCAGACCTGGCGGGACGGCGGGGAACCCCGCGGTGCTTCGTGTCGTCCGCGGCAGTGAGACCGGCCGGTTCAAGGGAGGTCTGGACGCCTTGACCGCGAGTGTTTACCGCGTGCAGCCCCAATCGGACCGCATGGGCTGCCGGCTGCAAGGCTCCGCCCTGGAACTGTCCGTTCCGGGCGAACTCGTATCGGAGAGCACGGCGCCCGGGACGATCCAGGTTCCGCCGGACGGACAGCCGATCGTGCTGGCCGCCGACAGCCAGACGACAGGCGGGTATCCGCGAATCGGGCATGTCATCAGCGCGGATCTGCCGGTTCTGGGCCAGCTTGCTCCCGGGGCGTCCGTGCGTTTCGCGGAAGTGACGCTGCATGAGGCGCAGGCGGAGCTGATGCGCCAGGAAATGAACCTGAGGCTGCTCCAGACCGGAGTACGCGCAAGGATGGGGAGATAAGGCATGGTATCGATCGATTTGAACTGCGATATGGGCGAAAGCTACGGCGCTTACCGGTTCGGCCGGGACGAGGAGCTGCTGGAGAGCATTTCATCGGCGAATATCGCCTGCGGGTTCCACGCCGGAGATCCCGGCGTCATGCGCCGGACAGTGGCGCTCTGCCTGGAGAAAGGCGTCGCCGTAGGCGCGCATCCCGGGCTGCCCGACCTGGCCGGCTTCGGCCGCCGGGAGATGGCAGTCGGCGCCGAAGAAGTCTATGAGCTGACTTTGTATCAGCTCGGAGCCCTTCAAGCCTTCGTACAGGCCGAAGGCGGCAATCTCCGCCATGTGAAGCCCCATGGCGCTCTGTACCACATGGCGACCGCACGCGGCGATCTGGCCGATGCGGTCGCCCGGGCGGCGCTGCGCGTCAGCGGCGGCGCTCTCGTGCTGCTCGGACCGCCGGGCAGCGAGCTGCTCCGCGCCGGGAAGGCGCACGGGCTGCGCACGGCGGCGGAGGCGTTCGCCGACCGGACGTACCGGCCGGACGGCACCCTGACGCCCCGGACGGAGCCGGGAGCGCTGCTGAGCGATCCGGCGCAGGCGGCCGCGCAGGTGCTGCGCCTCGTGCGCGACGGCGCCGTGACCGGCGCGCGCGGCGAGACCGTGCCGCTGACCGCGGAGACGGTCTGCGTGCACGGGGACGGCCCGCACGCGGCCGTCATCGCCCGCTCGGTCCGGGCGGCGCTGGACGAGGCGGGCGTTGCGGTCCGCCCGCCTTGGAGCGCGTGAGGGGCCTCGCGCGGGCTGGGGCGGTGTGGCGCCGCAGGACGGCCGGCCATCGGAGCCGGGTGCACAGCCCGCGGTACGGCGCGTTCACGTCCTGCTTCAGGTGACGCAGGACGGCTGACGGCGAGAGCCGAATCCGGCCTGGATCTGCGGAGCTGCTCCGGTTTTCAGGAATATCTGGAAAGAACGACTATAACGAATCTCCCCCTTGAGAACGGGCCCGCAAATATGCGTTAATAGAGATGCAGCCGGCCGGCTCCACTCTATCAGGAAAGGAGTGATTCGGAACAATGAACACGACAATGGAGGTGGCTTCTGCGTAAGCGGAAGCCCGTGTCGAACCGGGGGCGGCAGCGCCCCCGGTTTTTATTTTCCTGAAGATTATGTGAAATGTGCGTGACAAAAACAGGCCGACTCCATATAATTGGAAATAGTAAACCCAAAAAAATTAGGTGAAAGGAGATGGTTTCCATGAAATTTGTTCAAACAGTAAGAGTGAAAGTCACCGTAGAGGTGCTCATTTTCTAACTGCTATCATCATGGAAGTACCGTTCACCTGTTTGTATATACATACAAGCTGCGGCACGATACCTATCGTGTATATCTTTCCTTATGAATGATAGCAGGTGCGGAAGATGAAGACCCTCTACGTTTGACGATGCGGTACGGATCATACACGACCAATTCGAGGAGGTTTTCATCCGATGAGTTACAAGAACGGCAAGGATATTCTTCCGGCCAGCTTGCTTAAAGAGCTGCAGAATTACATTCAGGGAGAGATCATTTACGTTCCGAAGAAAGAGAAGAAACGCGCAGGCTGGGGAGAAAATAACGGAACCCGCCTCATCATAGAACGGCGCAACCGCGAAATATTCCGGTTATACCAAAACGGTTCAACCGTGCTGGAGCTGATTCAGACGTTTCATCTATCGGAAGACAGCATACGCAAGATCATTGGAAAAACACGCGAGCGGCTCAAAGAAGCTGCCGCGACACCATAAAACGGCGACCTCTTAGGCCGCCGTTTTTCTATGTCTTCCGGCAGTCTCCCCCAGAGGCTGGAAATTTTTTTACCCGGATCGGGCTCGTGTGCTATCATAGATAAAAAGTTGCGGTGGATAGTTTATGGAAGGATTTCGGAAATATTAATCGAACCCTATCGGTGTAGAGACAGACCGCAGACGAACAGGAGGAATGGAGTTGAATCCATACCGCATTTTGCTCGCAGACGACGAAGCCGCACTCCGATTTTTGTTGACCGAGACGCTTTCGGACGAAGGATACGCCATCACGGAGGTTATGGACGGTAAAGAAGCGGTTGCCGAGCTTGTTAGAGAGCGTTACGATCTGGTTATTCTGGATTATATGATGCCGGAGAAAACCGGGGTCGAGGTGTGCGAATGGCTGCGTTCGGAAGGCGGGATCAACCGCGAAGTGCCCGTTATCCTGCTGACCGCCAAGGCTCTGGACAAGGATCGCGAGAAAGCGACTGCGGCCGGTGTCAGCACTTATATTGTCAAACCGTTTAGCCCTCTTCAGCTGGTCGATACCGTGGAGGCTCTTATAGGCGGCGCATGACAGCGATTACGCGATTACGAACGGAGTGAATCTCAACCATGAATCAACCGAGCTCCCGGGGGCATGGCGCAGATGCCGAGGGAAGAGACGAACGGCTGCTGAAGCAGGGGCGCAGGCTGTTCATTAAGGAATTGGCCCATCAAGTCGCACAGATGGACGACCTGCTGGTGATCATAGCTTCCTCGCCCGAGGTGAAGGATCTTCAGGATATGTACCGGATCGTTCACATGTTGAAAGGGAGCGCCCCCATGTTCCAGTTCGGGAGGATCGGCAAAATCGCCGAGGAACTCGTCCGCGTGTGGGAATGGACGCAGTCCCTTCATCCATCTGCGGCGTTAACGGCGGATTTCACCCCTCTGGTCAATGAAAGCGTCACGCATACGAGCGAATATATCCGTCATCTGCTGATGGAACACGATGTTTCGGTGATCGAGCTCGAGGTGGACGAACAGAAGGAAAACGGGATCGTACACACAATGGGCGGCAAAAGGCGCTTGTTGATCATAGACGATGACGATGTGCTGCGCACGTATCTGGTACGGCGGCTCGAACTGGACGGCTACAAAGTGGACGAAGCGAGCGACGTCCCGTCCGCCAAGCTGCTTTTGCGGCAGCAGGCCTACGATTTGATTACGCTGGATCTTATGATGTACCCGCAGTCGGGTTATGAACTTTTCGATTTTCTCAAGGAAGATCCGACTTTGAAATGGGTGCCTCTGATCGTGTTGTCCGGCCGTGACGATTTAAGTGATAAAGTTCGCTGTTTTCATCTGGGCGCGGATGATTACGTGACGAAGCCTTTTCAATATGAAGAGCTGGCCGCACGCATTTACGGGATTGTGAAAAGAACCAAAAATTTCGAAGAGCTGGCCTTCCGCGATCCCTTAACGGCGGTGTTCAACCGGAGGTACTTCGATCACCAGATTCAGCTGGAACTGGAGAGGGTGCAGCGCTATCCGTCCGCCATCTCGCTCGCCTTTATCGATATCGATAATTTCAAACGGATCAACGACCGGCACGGTCACCATACGGGAGATCTGGTTCTTCAAGGTCTCGCGCATTTGCTGCAGACCCGGATGCGCTCGACGGACCTTGTTTTCCGCTTCGGAGGAGAAGAGTTTGTCGTGGTCATGCCGGGGACGGGAGCGGAAGCGGCGGCGGAATCGCTGCGCGCTCTGCTTGAGGTGGCGCACCTTCAGCCGATCGTGTCCGACGAGGGGGAGGACTACTGGATTACGTTCTCCGCGGGCGTGTCGGCCTGGCACCCGGATCTGTCCATAGACGAGTGGATTCTGAGGGCCGACCAGGCGATGTACCGGGCGAAGCAGGACGGCAAAGACCGGATCTATATCGAGGAGGAGACGGAAGCCGCTCCGGCCGGTTCCGAGGGAAGCCTCCGGCATCGTCCCAAGCTGCTCGTCGTGGACGACGATAAGATTTTGCGCGCCATTGTGGTCTCGGGTCTTCAGCACCTGCCTCTTGATATCGAAGAGGCGGCGGACGGAGAAGCCGCCTACGAGCGTATCCGCGAAGGCGGCATAGATTTGTGCATTTTGGACGGCATTATGCCCAAAATGAGCGGAATCGAGCTGCTGGAACGTCTTAACACCGAGCCTCCCGTGACGGGAACCATGTGCAAGGTGATCATGCTTTCCGGTCGGAAAAAAGAAGAAAGCATGGACACGCTTCAAAAGCTCGGCGTTCACGAGTACATGACCAAGCCGTTCTCGATGGTCGAGCTGGAAATGAACGTGAAGCGGCTTCTGGATTAAGAGGCGTGCGTCCGCTTCATCCAATTAAAAAACCATTTCAGCCTGGGGCAGGCCGGAAATGGTTTTTTTTAATGGAAGGTAAGCCGGGGACCGAATTGCCCGGTCGGACATCGGCAGCAAGAGCGCTTTACACGAGCTGCCCCTGCGCCGTAAAAAATACGCGTCCGCCGACATGGATGGCGAATCGGCCGTTCATTTCGCTTGCCCGCAGATATAGCAGCGACGGTCGGCCGATCTCATAGCCCTGCTCGACAGCCGTTTCGACGGACGGGCCGCCGAAATAGCGGTAGCGCGCCAGGTAAGCGGCCAGGCAGCCGTTAGCGCTGCCCGTAGCCGGATCTTCCGGCACTCCGAGTTCGTCCACGAACACGCGGGCGTTGATCCCGTTCGCGGTATCGTAAGTCTCCGGGCAGAACGGCATAACGGGGACGGCGGCCTCGGCAGGCAGCGCCGCCGCCGCTTCGGACCGGTAAACCGCGCTGCGCACCGAGGCGAGGGTTTTCACGGGAATGAGGAGGAAAGGGATGCCGGTCGATACCACTTGAGCGGGGTAGCGTTCGTCGATTTCCTCCGTTTCCAGTCCGATTACCGCTGCGGCGGCGGAAGCGGAAATAGGGCTTCCGAAAGAAGGCTGAAGCTGCTCCATCCAGAGCACGCCGTCGCTGCCGAAGGTGACCGGAATGTTTCCGGCGGGAACTTTCAGGGTAATTTCCTGTGCATCGGGACTGTAAAGGTGACGGATGATCCAGGCGGTCCCCAGACAAGGGTGACCGGCGAACGGCAGCTCGCTGTTCGGCGTAAAGATACGGACCCGGTAGCTCCCGTCCGCATCCGGTTCCGGCTGGAGGAACGTAGTCTCCGAATAATTCATTTCGCGGGCAATGCTCTGCATATCCGGGTTGGGCAGCGGCTCGGGACAAATGACGACGGCGAGAGGATTTCCCGCATATTTCTTTTCGGCGAATACATCGACGATATAAAAATCCTGCTTGGACAAGCTCATGGGGGCACCGCCTTTTTTTTCGGAAAATAGGATTTGAAATGATTTTAATGAAATTTTTTGTGAAAGTACAGCACAGAAACAGAAGCAGGACTTCTCCCTTCTTTCATGGAATTGTCATCTGAGCTTTCTTTCTCCGCCTTTTTCATCGCGTATACTGGAGGAGGCCGACCGCTCAAGACATTCGATTCGAGGAACCTGTTTCTGGTACACTGATCTTAGGGGGTGGAGTAAATGGCCAAAAGGTATTTTACGGTAGAGGAAGCCAACGGCCTGCTGCCTGCGGTACAGGATCAGATCTCCGGTCTCAAAGAAATCAAGAAGAAGTTTGAGGACAAGTATGCGGAGCTGCGTGAAAAAAGACAGGCGGTCCGCAGGCTGGGCGGAAAAGAAGCATACGATCCGCTCTTCGAGCTGGAATGCGATCTTGAATTTCTGCAGATCGAAGCCCGCGGAATGATTCAGCACTTTTATCATCAAGGTATCGAGCTAAAGGACATTGATTCCGGCCTTGTGGATTTTCCGTCCATTCTGGGCGGCGAAGAAGTCCTCCTCTGCTGGCGCAGCGGAGAGGAACGCATCGGTTATTATCATAGCCGGCAGGACGGGTACACAGGCCGCAAACCGCTCCCCGGGGATTAAAGGTCCGGGAAGCGTGACTTACAAAGACACTGGAGGCGGATGGACTGAACATGAAAGGAAAGGTAGTGAAGACGGCACGGCGGGCCCTTTTTACGGCCGGTCTGCTGTGCCTGCTCGTCATCCTGGGAGGATTGTTTCCCCGGGAGGCGTTTGCGCATGCAATTCTGACCGGGACCGACCCCGCTCCGAACAGTACGCTGGCGCAGGCGCCGGAACAGATCCAACTGACCTTTAACGAGCCGCTGGAAGAAGGCGTCTACTATATACGTGTTCTTGACCAGTCGGGCGCGAAGGTTACGGACAATGCGGCGACGATGACGAAAGACCGGACGGGGATCGTTTTGCAGCTGCCGAAGTTGGACGACGGGCTGTACGTGGTGTCCTACCACGTCATCTCGGGTGACGGTCACCCGGTGGGCGGGAGTTATCCGCTCACGGTCGGCAATGCGGCGCCCGCCGCGCAGAACGGGAACACGGGCGGCACGACCGCCGGACACAACCATAATCTCGGCAGCTCGGGCGTAGACGGGCTGATCCAGTATGCGGCGCGCGGTCTGTGGTACGCGGCGATGCTCGCGCTGACCGGCTGGCTTCTCTGGAGGCGCTCGGAATTCGGCCGCAAGCTGCCGCAGGAAGTTTCCGCGAAATGGACGCTGAATCTGCAGCGGTTTTACTTGGTTGCTTTGCTTTTTGTCATTCTTACACATGTGGAGGCTCTCCTCGGCGACGGAGGACTTTCCCAGCTCGGCAGTCTGCTGACGGGTACGGGAATCGGTATTTCCTGGCTCGCAGCGCTTGGCTTGTCTCTGTCGGGCTTCGTCCTGCTCGGACGAGCCGCCTGGCTGGACTATGCCTGGGCGGCCGCGCTGCTGGCGGTTAAAGCCCTGTCCGGGCATGCGGTAACGTTCCCGCCCGTCTCGGCGAGCGTAGCCGCCGATTTTATCCATCTGGGAGCGGCGGCTGTCTGGGTAGGCGGCTTGACGGCGGCAGCCGCGGTGTACCGGAACAGAAGGGAGGAGTTTACCTCCTTCCTGGGCCGCTTCTCAGGAGCGGCGCTAGGGTCGATTATCGCGCTTACCGTGAGCGGCGTCGTGCTGACGCTGTTATTCCTGCCCAGTCTGGATATGATCATTTATACCCAGTGGGGTATTCTTATGCTCGTTAAGGTCGGCGTCGTCGTGCTTGTCGTAGGGACGGCCGCCTTCTTGCGCTATACGATGAAGAACAAGCGGGACAAGGCGACAGCGAAGCTCTACAAGGTGGATTTCAGCTTTATGCTGATTATCCTTGCGGTGGTCGGCGTCCTCACTTACTTGTCTCCGGCTCCCCCGAATGAGCCGCTGAACTGGCACGAGATGGGCAAAAGCGTGCATATGACGGCCGAAGTGTCTCCGAAAGCACCGGGCACCAACACGTTCAAGGTGACGGTCTGGGTGCTGGATACGATGGGACCGCCCAAGCATGTGCAGATGAACGCCCAGTACGAGCCTAAGGAAGAAGAGGAGGCCACGCTGGCTCCCATCCAGATTCCGCTGGAGCTTCAGGAGAATCAGGAAGAAAACTGGCTGGAGGGGTACAACATGTACACCTATTACACCCAGGGACCTTACCTGCCGCTTCCCGGCAAGTGTACGCTGGAAGTCCGGATTATGGACTCCAACGACGACGAGGCGGTTTACAAGAAAGAATTCAGGCTTTATTAGCTAGCGAAAACAGCCCCTCATGCTTGCCTGCATAAGGGGCTGTTTTTTTTGTGCGGCCGCGGAGTTCCGGGAAGAGTGGGCCGGAGCGGGAACGCGTGACCGGGCGGGAATATCGGCGGGATGATGAAGGCTGCACGCCGTTGACGTCCTAAAACGCTCCGGCCGTGTGTGGTTTCCGTTGGACCGGACCGGGGCCCGCAAAATTTAGCCGCAAGCGCCGCAGTACGGCCCCCTCGAGATTCCGAAGATTTATTTACCGGCTTTGCCCGCGTCCCGGCGACAGGCGGCCGTAGGTCCATTTTCTCCAGAGCCACTCGGCGGGCCCGTAGCGGAATCTTTTCAGCCAGAATGCCGAAAAGGCGATCTGCAGCGGGTACACGACGAGGCAGAGCAGGGTGCCCTGCCACAGACTGACTTGACCGTATAAGCGGAAGCCGAGAAACAGAACGACGCAGAGGACCGTCTGCGACAAGTAATTGGTCAGCGCCATCCGGCCGTAAGGCTGGAGAAACCGGAGCCGCCGCTGCCAGACCGGATTTTCGAGAAGCAGGGCAAGGCCGGCGATGTAGACAAACGCCAGCGTGAACCCGCTTGTGTAGACGAGGAAGAACGTCACGAGGCTGAGATCGGTTTCCGCCCCGATCGCGTAAATGGCCGCGATGGCCGCCAAAAGCGGGAGGCTGAGCGCAAGATACCGGCTGCGGATCTTGCGCCACCGCTCCCGGTGGGCGCTTACGTCATGAAGCAGGCCGCTTCTTCCCGCCGCCAGTCCCAGCAAGAACATGCCCAGGACGACGGGCAGCATGGAGAGCTGGCTGGACAGCGAGTCCCACACTTCGCTGCGCCAGTGCCACGCCAGCCAGTCGGGCCAGGAGAGCGTCCGGAACGCGTGAAGGCTTGCGGCGGCTTCGGCTTCCGTGTATAAGGGGCCTCCCAGGGAGGGATCGATCCCTCCCCTCGCGTAGGCGACCAGCGCGATGATCAGGGCGGGCAGGCCGAGAATCAGCAGCAGGTAGCCGAGCACAAGGAGGAGGCCCCACTTGCGGACGGTTTCCGTCTTCATCCGGTAAAAAACGGGAAGCAGGAAGCCTGTGATGGCGTAAAGAGTCAGAATATCTCCTCTCCAGAAGAGCGCCAAATGCAGGAAGCCGATCAGCAGCAGCACGAGCAGGCGCCTGCGGAACAGGCCGGGCCCGTATCCCTTCTGTTCGGCTCGCGACATGAAGATATAGAAGCCCAGCCCGAACAAGAAGGAAAAAATCAGGTAAAATTTTCCCTGGACGAACAAATCGAACAGCAGCCGGAGCCACCTGTCCGCGCCGTGGTAGACCGCAAATTCGCTTCCGCTGAAGGTCGGCATATTGACCAGGAAAATACCGAGCAGAGCAAAGCCGCGGATGATATCGAGCGCGATGATGCGTTCAGTCCCTGCGGAGGGGCCGATCATAGGAGTAACACCGTCCCGTCATAGCCCTGAAAGGCGATTTTTTCCTCATCATACGTGAAAGAGCCCCCGGTAGCAAATCGGGGGCTTGCAGACGGAAGAGAGGCGATACGGGCAAGCCCCGAAGCTCTTATCGGAAGCCGTTACGGTCCGGGCGACGGTCGGTCCGGTCTGTCCGGTTGCGCTGTCGGCGGGCGGGTTCGTTCTCCCGCACACAGCGCGCTTCCGACACGGCTGACAGCTTGCCTGGCCGTCCGTTTCCGGCAGTCGGTATTCAGTTCCGCGGCCGCGCACCCGGTCTCCCGCTCAGAACAGTGTGAGCGCCCACAGAATGAACGAGGTGGCGGGGACGAGCAGCACCTGGGCCAGAATCGTTCCGGCGAGACGGGACAGCATGAGGAGGCCGAACATTTTGTTTACGGCCTCCTGGCTGGCTTTGCCGTGCATGGCTCGGTCCGTCAGCAGCCCGACTTTCGGGTCGATCAGCAGCGTCATAATAATGGTGGCGATGCCGTTGATGAGGGCGGAGGACATGGTGGCCTGCGACTTGTTGTCCGGGCTGAAGGCCGACGCGTACAGGGCCGCCAGGACGCCGACCGTGTAGATGGCCGTGACGACGACATTGAGCAGCACGAGGCGTTTGGGCACCCCGCCGATCCGCAGGCGGGAGAGCATCTGCAGGCGGGGCGGGCGCAGGTGCTTGCGGGCCTGCTTGATGCCGTGCACGTTGGCCGTGGCCTTCAGCAGGGACGGAATGGAGCCCGTGACTTCGAAATGGGCGATCATCCGCGCCGACAAGGAGACGAGCGTCGGAAACAGCACGATCGCTACTGCCGTTCCGACCGATGCCGACATCAGGACGAAGCGGAACGGGGCCAGCGCCAGATGGGGGTCGGTTTGTCCGGCCTTATCGGCAATGCCGGAGATCATCAGGCCCTGCACCATGTTCGAAGTCCGGGAGATCAGGACGATCATACCCGCCAGCGAAAGGGCGACAGCCAGTTTGGCGGTCCGGATTCCGGCCAGACGGAAGGCGTAGGCGGACGTTTCGGCCGCGTGAATAATCAGGGTGAACAGACAGGCGAGGAGAAGCATGGTCAAGAGATATCGACTCTCCTTTTGAAGGAATGGAATCGCGCCCCCGTCGGGTCCGGTTCTTGAGGGACTCGTACCTTGGCAAGGGTCATAGGAAGGACGGCACGATATGCCGCGCGGCATTGCCGCTCCGTCCGTTTTTTTGTGCGTTATTGCCGGCGTGTTCATTTTGCCGTCCGGTCTTTCTAGTGGAATTATACAAGGAACCTTTCCTATAAGCGAGAGAACCCGGCAGGCAGAGGAAGATTTTTACATGGGGAAACGAATCGTTTTGGCGGAAAAACGAGAGGTTTCAGGTTGACAACCTCACTGTAAAAAGGTATCATTCCTTGTGAATGATAATCATTATCACCAAGAACGGACAGGGGAGAATACAACGAATGAAATCAGCAGCACGCAAATCTTACGTACTATGTCTGATCGTCCTTGCGATGGCGCTTGCTCTGGCAGGCTGCGGCAAAGGCAACCAGGCTTCGGATGGGGGAGCGGCATCGCCCGCACCCGGAGATACAGCGAAACAAACGATCAAGGTTAAACATGCCATGGGCGAGACCGAAGTGCCGGCTGCGCCGAAACGCGTCGTCATTCTGACGAATGAAGGAACGGAAGCCTTGCTGGCTCTGGGCATCAAGCCGGTCGGAGCGGTTAAATCGTTCACCGGTAACCCTTGGTACGATCACATCAAGGCTGATATGGATGGCGTAACCGTCGTGGGCGACGAGCATCAGCCGAACATGGAAGCGATCATCAGCCTGAAACCGGATCTGATCATCGGCAACAAAATGCGCCAGGAGAAGGTTTACGCCCAGCTCAGCGCGATTGCGCCGACCGTATTCTCCGAAACGCTGCGCGGCGAGTGGAAGAACAACTTCAGCCTCTATGCCGAGGCGGTGAACAAAAAAGCGGACGGCGAGAAATTGATCGCCGACTTCGACAAGCGCATTGAAGACTTCAAATCCAAAGCGGGCGACAAGCTGAAAGAGAAAGTTTCCGTCGTGCGTTTTATGGCCGGCAAAACCCGCATCTATCTCGACGATACGTTTACCGGCATTATTTTCAAACAGATCGGCATTGCCCGTACGCCTGTAAAAGCCAAGGATACGTTCGTGGAGGAAATTACGAAAGAGCGCGTGCCGGAAGTGGATTCCGACCGTCTGTTCTACTTCACGTATGAAACGGGCGACGGCAACGGTACGAAGCAGGAAGAAGCGATTACTAAGGATCCGCTCTGGCAGAACCTGAACGTGGTGAAGAACGGCAAGGCCCAGAAGGTGAACGACGTAACCTGGAACACGGCAGGCGGCGTTAAAGCGGCTAATCTGCTTCTCGACGATTTGTACAAGTTCTACGACATCAAGTAAACATAACTGGCGAAGCTCCGGCGGCGCCAAGCGAAAACTCCGTCCTTCGGGCGGGGTTTTTTACTATGTTACGGGCGCTTATCTTAAAATAGTTTAAGGAATCCCACAAAATAGGATATGGTATCATTAAGGACAAAGACAGAAAACGGGCGGTTATTCAAGCAAACCGTTAGCCGTGTTGGAGGTGCAGATATGTACGGGGGAACGATTCTACTTGTCGACGACGAGACCGAAATCACCAATCTTCTGGAGATTTACTTGAAAAATGAAGGCTACCGGCTGTTGAAAGCATCCGACGGCGCCGAGGCTCTCGAGCTTTTGAATGAAAACGAAGTCGATCTGATCATTCTGGACGTCATGATGCCCCGGATGGACGGAATCGAGGCGTGCATGAAAATACGGGAAGAAAAGCATATGCCGATCATCATGCTGTCGGCCAAAAGTCAGGAGATCGACAAGATCACGGGGCTGAGCATCGGGGCCGACGATTACGTGATCAAGCCGTTCAGCCCGCTGGAGATGCTGGCACGGGTCAAATCGCAGCTCCGCAGGTACCGGCAGCTCAACAGCCGTCCCGCCAAAAACGAGAATGAAATTCTTATCGAGGACCTGCTCATTAATTTGGGAACCCATAAAGTATATGTGGAGGGCAGCGAGGTCAGACTGACGCCCAGAGAGTTTGCGATTCTTCAGGTGCTGGCCCGCAGCAGAGGGCAGGTGCTGAGCATGGAGCAGATTTACGAAGCCGTATGGGACGAGCCTTTTTTCGAATCGAACAATACCGTCATGGTTCATATCCGCAAAATCCGTGAAAAAATCGAAAAGGACCCAAGCCGTCCGCAAATGATCAAGACGGTCTGGGGAATCGGCTACACCATCGAATAAGTTCGGCTCGGAGGGGCAAGACTGGAGTGAACAAACTTGAAAAACAAATTTATCCACACCGTGCGCTGGCAGTTTATTTTCGTCTTTATTCTCAGCATTGTGTTCGCTGCGGGAACCGTGCTTCTCGCCTACCGGGTAGTCAAATCGATCATCGGCCTCAGCTATTACTCGGGACCCCTCCGCTGGGTCGTTAACAACATCGGCTCTACGCCCGTAATGGTCGTGGTCGGGGGCGGGCTGTTTCTTGTTTATTTTTTTATTTTCAGCCGCAAGATTATCGGGTATTTGGAAGAGATCACACAGGGCGTGCAGGAAATCGCGAAAGGCAATCTCGACTATGAAATCGTGGCCCGTTCTACCGACGAGCTGGGCGAGGTTGCGGAAACGATCAACGTGATGACCCGGAAGCTGAAAAAGTCCATCGAAGAGGAAAGAAAAGCGGAACGGACGAAAAACGAGCTGATCACGGGCGTTTCGCACGATCTCCGTACCCCTCTGACGTCGATTTTGGGCTATCTGGAACTGATTGAGACGGATCGGTACAAGGATGAAGTCGAACTCCGGTATTATACGCGCATCGCTTTTGAGAAAACGAAAAATTTGAACAAGCTCATTGACTACTTGTTCGAATACACGTCGCTGCCCGGCGAAGGCATCGAGCTTGAAATGAAGAAAGTGAACATCTACGGCTTTCTGAAGCAGTTGGCGGAGGAGTTCGTCCCGATTTTAACGAAAGCGGGCATGACGTGCCGGGTGACTGCGGAGGACGACACGCTTTATATCCGGGCGGACGGCAGGCAGCTGGTTCGGGCCTACGAGAATCTGATCTCCAACGCGATCCGGTACGGCAGCGCAGGCAAGGTTGTCGATATCAAAATCAGCCGCAGCGGGCAAGAGGTTGTCGTGGAGATTGTCAATTACGGAGAGCCCATTCCGGAATCGGACCTGCCGTACATCTTCGAACGGTTTTACCGGGCGGAGAAGTCAAGATCGTCCCGCACGGGCGGAACCGGCCTCGGACTGGCTATCGCCAAGAGCATTATCGAGATGCACGGCGGGGTAATAGCGGCGCGCAGCCACCGGAAGCAGACGGTTTTCGAAACGCGGCTCCCTCTGCAGCCTTCACGACAACCCGGAACAGACAGCTAAGGAAGGCCGATCGTCAGCGGCCTTCTTTTTTTCTATCGGCAGGGAAATCCTTAAGTTTTCTTAAGAATGCTTTAAGCGGGCGGTAAGCGGTCCTAAACCGCGCCTTAAACTCTCTCTTGTATACTAGAAATCACGGGAAGGCCGAAAGGAGCAGAATTATGAACCGTAAAAAACGGGTATGGGCCGCATTGGCGGTAATTTTTCTGCTGGCGGCCTATGTGAGGATCGATTTTCTCCGTTCGGTCGATCACGAGATGCCCCATGACTCGCTGAATTACGATAAGATGGTCAGACAACTGCTGGAGACGGGAGTATACGCCTATAACGGCGAGACCCCGAACGCGCTCGTGACCCCCGGTTATCCGCTTTTTTTAGCGGCGGTATATGAGATGGCGGATTATAAGGAGCACGACCCGCTTCCTTGGGTCCGGTACATACAGGCGCTGCTGAGTCTGGCCGCTTTGGGGTTCGTCTACCGGATTGCGAGGAGGTTTTCCGGCGAACTGACGGCACTCATTGCGCTTCTGATCGCGGCCGTATATCCGCCGTTCGTCTGGGCCAACGGGGCCATTCTGACCGAGGTGCTGGCCATTTTCCTCTTGATGGGATATCTGCTTGCTCAGATCCGGGTTTTCGAAACGCCTTCTTACGGCCGGGCTGCCGCCGCGGGAATCTGGCTCGGCCTGACCGTGCTTGTACGCCCGGAATTTCTGCCGCTGATTGCCGTGGCCTTCGCGTTCCAGTGGCTGCGGGACAAAGAAGCGAGGAAGCGGACGATCCGGCTGTTTGCCTGCTCCGCCGCGGCCGTTGTGCTGCTGCTTGCGCCCTGGTGGATTCGCAATGCCGTCACGCTGCATCAGTGGGTCGCGACGGCGACTCAGGAAAACCCGTTCCGGGCGGGAACGTATCCGTACAATACGTTTAACGACGAGAGCCTGGTGGACCCCGCGGGCAAAACGGAGAAAGAGCTGGCCATAGCCCGGTTGAAAGCCGGTTTTACGACCCAGCCGGGGCTGTTTATTAAGTGGTATACGATCGGAAAAATGCAGTACGTGTACCAGAGCGTCTACCGCGGCGGCGGCCATCAGCCTTATTATCCGGTGATCCCGTTCAACGCGAACCTGCTTCACCGCACACTTGTGCTGTCCGGCGCCATAGCCGTTCTGGCCGCACTGAGGCGCTGGAGGGAGACCGTTACGCTGCTGGCTCTCGCGGTCATCGCGATGAGCCTGATCCGTCTCGGCTTCGTGGCGGATTACCGCTACAACGTCACGATGATGCCCCTGATCATCATTCTGGATTGTGTCCTGGGCTGGCGTGCGGTTATGTGGTGGAAGGGCAGACGGACACAGAAAACCGCCGTTTTGAACCCGATTAAATAACGAAATGAAGCATGAAAAGAATGAAATGAAATTGAAATGAATGAAAATGAAAATGAAAATGAAAATGAAAGTTACGAGGTGCGCCAATGTCCGGTTCTTTTTTTACAGGTAAAAAAGGTTTTTTACTCGTTCTGGTTCTAGTCCTTCTGGCGGGTGCCGGAGGGGGCTGGTATTATTACTCTTCTAAATGGAAGGCCGCTGTCGGGGGGCCGCTTCCGGCCAAGCAGGAATTGACGAAAGTCGCCACGGCCGACAAGCTGCAAGACAGCTATGACGTTATTGTAGTCGGCACGGATCCCGAAGGCGTCAGCGCGGCCGTGTCCGCGTCCCGCAGCGGGCTGAAGACTCTTTTGATCGAACCCCGCAAGCGTACGGTTCTGGGCGGCCTTATGACGGAAGGCTGGTTGAACAGCATCGACATGAACTGGGACAAAACCGTGTCGACTCTGCCCGGCAAAGAGCCTGCGTATTTCAACCAGGGTATTTTCAAAGAATGGTACGAGAAAATCGAAGGTCATTCCTTTGACGTAACGACGGCGGCCAATGCGTTCAACAAGCTCGTTGCCGATGAGAAAAACATAGATGTCTCGATGGACGGGTACAGTGTGGAGCCGGTTCTCAAGCAAGAAGGAGCGGCTCAAAGCGTAACCGGAATCACCGTAACCAAACAGGATGGGACGAAACAGACCATCGGCACCAAAACCGTTATCGACGCGACGCAGGATGCGGATTTCGCCGCGGCTGCGGGAGTGCCTTTTACTATCGGCCGGGAAGATATCGGGGATAAAAAAGCCCGGATGGCCGTTACGGCCGTGTTCCGGCTCAAAAATGTCACGGACGATGTGTGGAGCAAGGTGGCCAAAAGGTTGAACGGCGACAATGATAAGGATACGGGCCTGGACAAAATGTCCGCCTGGGGATACGGCAAAGAGATGGCGGGCTACGTGCCGCTGAACAAGCAGCGCATGAAGATGCGCGGGCTCAATATCGGCAGACAGCTTGACGGTACGGTGCTGATCAATGCGCTGCATATTTTCGATATCGATGGCTTGAACGCGAAATCCCAGCAGGAAGGGCTGGAGATCGCAGCCAAGGAAATTCCGAATGTCGTCAAGTATTTGAAGACGTTCGATGAATTCAAGAACGTGGAGCTGGACAGTATCGCTCCCGAGCTGTATGTGCGTGAAACCCGCCACATGGAGGGGCTGTACAGGCTCAGCGTCGTGGATTTGCTGGAAAACCGCGACCAGTGGGACCGGATCGCCTTCGGATCTTATCCGGCGGATATCCAAAGAACGTCGCCTAACGATAACGGCGCGGTCGTCGTTCATCCGACGAAGTACGCGGTTCCGTTCCGCAGCATCGTGCCGCAGAACGTAGACGGCCTTCTCGTCGTCGGCCGGAGCGCCAGCTACGACACGCTGGCGCACGGCAGCGCCCGCGTCATCCCGGTCGGCATGGCCGAGGGCGAAGCGGCCGGAGCGGCGGCCAAGCTGGCCGCGGAGAAGGGCACGACCTTCCGCGCCATGGCGGAATCCAAATCCCTGATCGCCGAACTACAGAAGCGTCTGAACGATCAGGGGATGGACCTCAAGCCTTACAAGCTGGACGAAGCGACGTTTATGAAGCATAAGGCGTATCCCGGCCTGAAAGCGGCGGTGTCTATGGGCATTGCTTACGGCTCTTATGCCAACGCAGGTTTTAAGGAGCTGGATAATCCGTCGAACGCGCAGCGGATGGTGAACCAGATGAACAGCGTAAGACGGATGTACGCCGCTTCTTTCCAAGGAGATCCTTCCGCCGCCGTGAAAGGGATGGAAGAGCCTGCGAAGAAAACGCTGACTCTGCAGCAGGCGAGCTACACGATCGCGCTGGCCGCGGGGCTGAAGGTTGAAGCCGCGGAGGCGCAGGCCGCGCTGGAAAACGGCGGGCTGCTCAGCAAAGCGACCCTCGGCATCATCGCCAATAAAGAGAAGTTAAGCGACGGCGATGTGTACATGATGCTCAAAGACGCGGTAGAAAAGCAGGCAGGAGTAAAGTTTTAGAAAACCGAAGACTGTACAGGCGGGAATTGAGCGCTATAAAGGCCAGGTGCATTTGAAGTCCAGTCCTGGTTGTCCTGAAGAGCCCCAGTCCCCCTGCGCAAGAGGTGCTTGCTAAGGACAGGCTTGCAGAAAACGAAATGAAGCCGGTCATGAAAAAATAAATGTCCTGTTCCGTCGGCGGAACAGGACATTTTTCATTGTTCGAGCTTTTATCGCACATTTATTGCAGATTGATTTTTACCGCTTTGTCCGGCCGGACGTCTTCTTTGTGAAGAAGCTGGAGCTTGGGATCGCCCTTGGGCTGCTCGAACACCAGAGTGCCCGAAACTTTGCCGCCCGGAGCCAGTTCGCCGTATTTGAGACCGGTTTCCCCGGAGAAGGAAGCGAGCACTTTATCGCTGGTCATCCCGCTGCTGTTGGCCATTTCAAAGCTGTACGGGTTGTAAGGGAGCTCTTTGGTTCCCGAATTTTCGATATTCAGCGTCACCACGACAAATTCGCCGTCCGGCAGGTTGGGCGTTTCTGGCCCCTGCTCCGTAAATTTTTCCACTTTGCTTACTTTTATTTTCGCATCGCCGATTTGAACGGTATCTTCTTTGGAGTATTCCTGAGCGAGGGACGCGGCAAAGCGCGGCGCTTCGGCGGCGGAAGAACGGTCTGCGCCGCCGCCCTGTTTGAGCGGGGATGCTTGCTCCTTATAATCTCCGCATGCGGTCAAGGCCAGACACGAAACAGCGGCAAGCAGGCCGAGTTTTGTTTTCAAAAGACTCTCCCCCAATCTGAATGTTATTCGTTAAGACTTATAACCCGCAAACGAAACCCGGTAAACAATTCCGGCGCAAACAATTGCCTTCCTCCCCCGTATCGAAAGCGGACCGCTTTCCGTACGTTAGAGCGCGTTTGTCCAGGCAAACGAACAAAGGTGGTACCGCGAAGTGAAACTTCGTCCTTTTTAAGGACGGAGTTTTTTTGTTGTCCGGTTTACGTTACGGACCTTAATCTTCGCAAACATTTTATTTCACATAAAGGGGGTGATGGCCGTGGAAGACGGTTGGTGGTGGCGTCTGGAAAACAGAACGGACAAAGATTTGAAACATTTGCGAAAAGGGATTGAAACCTACATTCAAAGGAGAAATGAATATGGAACGGATATTAACGGGAGACCGCGTCACCGGGAAGCTGCACCTCGGCCATTACGCCGGAAGTTTGAAAAAGCGGGTGGAGCTGCAGCATCAGATGGAAACGTTTCTGCTGCTGGCGGATGTGCAGGCGCTGACGACGCATTTTGAGGACCCGGATCTGGTAAGAAAACATCTGCGGCTTGTCGCGCTGGACTACTTGGCGGCCGGAATCGACCCGGAGAAGGCTGTGCTGTGCGTGCAGTCGCTCATTCCGGAAATCGCCGAACTGACGGTGTTTTACTCGATGTTCGTCACAGTCAGCTCGCTGAGGCATAACCCGACGACCAAAAGCGAGGCGGAGCAGCGGGGGTACGACGATTTGTACTACGGCTTCCTCGGTTATCCGGTCAGCCAGGCGGCGGACATCACGTTCTGCAAGGCAACGCTCGTCCCGGTGGGCGACGACCAGATTCCTCATATCGAGCAGACCCGCAAAATCGTCCGCAGATTCAACTCGCTCTACCAGCCGGTGTTTGAAGAGCCCCGGGCGCTGGTCGGCCATACGCCGCGCCTGATCGGTCTGGACGGGAACGGCAAAATGAGCAAGAGTCTGGGCAACGGCATTGAGCTCGATGCCTCTGCGGAAGAGATAAGAGATAAACTGAAGAAGGCCAAGACGGACCCTTCCAGAATCCGCAAAGACGATCCGGGACATCCCGGGATTTGCCCGGTCTTCTCCTACCATGAAGCATTTCTGGCCGAGGAGGCCCCGGAAATAAGGGAGAGCTGCGAACGGGGGAGCATTGGCTGCACAGCCTGCAAGGAGAAGCTGGCGGAAGGGCTGAACGCCCTGCTGGAACCGATGAGGGGGCGCAGGGCTTACTACGAGGCGAAGCCTGCCGAAGTGGACGAAATTCTCCAATCCGGCACAGCCAAAGCGCGCGGCATCGGCCGCGAAACGATGCGGGAAGTGCGGGAAGCGATGCGGATTGATTATTTCGGACGCTGACGGGCCAGTGCGGCAGTACCGTGCTTTGCTGCCTTGGCACGGGTCGGGTCCCGGTCGAGCACTTCCCGCATCAGCGGAAGCTTCGGGTGTTCCGGACATCGGAGCGTCCAGGGGGCCTTGCGCAGCCGAATGCGCATGCGCCTAGGCGGGAGCCGGGAGATGCCTCGGGCAGCCGGTAGGGGCTCTCCTCTGCTTCGCTGTGCGGCAGTGTGCCTGTGCTGCACCGCAAGGCTCCATAGGGCCCGGCCATGCCGCAAGGGCAGCCCCGCAGCCGCGACGCACTTGTGCCGCACGGCAACGCAAAAAAGCCTATCCGTTAAAACCGGATAGGCCTTTTCGCGTGCGCAATCATGCGCCGGAAGCTTCCGCTTCTTCCGTCCATGCTTGCGGGTGGTTGTCGCTCAGATACGCCGCCGCTTTCGCGTTGCTTTCGACTTGAGCGACGTTTTTGCAGCCCGGGATGACGGCGCTGACCGCGTCATGCTTCAAGCACCACGCGAGGGCCCACGTCGCCATGTCCATCGCTTCCGGCACTTCGTGCTCGCGGATGCGCTGCACCTCCTCGAGCTTGCGCTGCGTCTCGGCGGGGTCGTGCCGGTGGCGCGTGTCCGTGGCGGCGAAAGTGGCGCCCGGCTTGTACTTGCCGCTGAGATAGCCGCTCGCGAGGGGAACGCGGGCAAGCACGCCGAGGTTCTGCTGCAGGCACGACTGGAACACGCTCTCTTCGGGAGCGCGGTCGAGCCGGTTGTACACGACCTGGATCGCTTCCGAGCCGACCTGTGTGGAGGCGGCTACCTGATGAAGGTTGTCGTTCTTCGCGATCGAAGTGCCGATGTGAAGAATTTTGCCCGCCTGCTTCTGCTTGTCCAGCGCCGTCCAGAGGGCGTCGTTGTCGAACACGGAATCCGTTCCCGAATGGAACTGGTACAAGTCGACGTAGTCCACTCCCAGCGCTTTCAGAGAGGCGTCGAGCTGCCCGATCATATCTTCCGCCGAAAAACGCTCGTCGCGTTTAAACCGGTCATGATAATGATGGCCGAACTTGGTCGCTACGACCCAGCCTTCACGGCCCCGGCGGCTCAAATAGTTGCCGATAAACGATTCCGATAAATGATCGCCGTAGCATTCCGCGGTATCGATAAGGTTGATTCCGAGTTCCTTTGCCTTGTCCAGGACAGCGTCCACTTCGTCCTGCGTAAAGTCCTGTCCCCATTCGCCGCCGAACTGCCATGTGCCGACGCCGATTACGGACACTTTTAATCCCGTCTTGCCGAGTGTGCGGTATTTCATCGTTTCAGCCTCCCGCGTGCGTATTTGACCGTGTCGGACCCGGAATCCGTAACGGTATATTCTCTTTCATTTAACGGGAAAATGAAGGCAAAGTCAAAATGCCGCTTGATCCCAAAGCGGAAATGTGACATACTATACCTAACTAATGTTAGTTAGGAGAGTGGGGCTCATGAATACTCCCGAGCGGATCAAGGCCGCGGCACTCGATTTGTTTGCGTCACAAGGCTACGAAGGCACCTCCATGGCGAACATCGCCGAAGCCGTAGGGATAAAAACACCTTCCATCTACGCACACTTTAAAGGCAAAGAGGAATTGTTTCTCAGTGTGCTGCAGGATGCGTCCCGCGGCGAGCTGGAATTTGCCTCCTCGCATCTGGAAGCGGGCGGCGAGGCGCTCGACCGCAAGCTGTATAAGCTGTTGTCCCATACGCGCGGCAAGTACGAGCACAACGGTTCGACGAAGTTTTGGATTCGGATGATGTACTTTCCGCCGGCCTCGGTGTACCGGGAAACGATAGAGCTCTCTTATGCGTACTTGTCCCGGATGGAGGAGCGGCTTACGTCCGTGTTTACCGAGGACTGCTCGGCTATCGGCGTCGATCCGGATAAAGCCGCGGCGGCTTTTCTTTGTCTGATGGACGGGATCATTGTGGAACTGCTGTACGGTACGGCCGAAAGCTACGATAAAAGGCTGGAGGCTTCGTGGGACGTCTACTGGCGGGGAATCTCTCATTCATGAGCCTTCATGAGCATACGGGGAAAGAAGGAGGCATAATTCGATTATGAATCGGAACTGGTTTTATGTACTGGCGGCGGGATTGCTGGAAATCGGCTGGGTTTCGGGTCTGAAACATGCGCATGACGCGTTTACCTGGATATTGACCGGAGCCGCGATCCTGCTCAGCTTCTGGGTGCTGCTGATGGCGACAAGCCGTCTGCCCGTTGGAACGGTGTACGCGGTATTTACGGGGATCGGCACGGCGGGAACGGTTCTTACGGAAACGATCGTGTTCGGGGAGCCGATCAGCTGGCTGAAGATTGTCTTTATCCTGATTCTGCTCGGCGGTGTGATCGGGCTTAAAATCACGACGAAAGAACCGGAAGAACCGGCGAAAGGAGCGAATTCCTGATGGCATGGGCCGCACTGATATTGGCGGGATGTTCGGAAATTTTCGGCGTACTCGCCATGAACAAAATCGCGCGGAAGAAGACGATTGGGGCTTACGCGCTGCTTTTCTTCGGCTTCGGCATCAGCTTTTCGCTGTTGTCCTATGCCATGGAATCCATCCCGATGGGCACGGCTTACGCCGTGTGGACCGGAATCGGTACGTGCGGGGGCACATTGCTGGGCATGTTTATGTTCGGCGAGTCCAAAGACTGGCGCCGCATCCTGTTTATCGCCATGATTATTTCGGCGGCCGTAGGACTCAAGCTTCTTACGTAACCGCCGCCTGTTCTTTTTTTGCAAGGGAAGCGGGCTTTGAATGGGCTTGCAACCCCGCGCCGATTTTCATATAATAGGTGGCATAGTTAAACGCAGCAACCAATTCCATAGCAAATGCAATGAAGGAGAAAAGTACGCAGTGCTTCCTGACAGGGAGGAGACGCCGGAGATTGAGAGCGTCCCCGTGGAACCAGGCTGCCGAAGTTCGCTCCCGAGCAGTTTCTTGAACAGTGGCCTGGGGCCAGTCAGTAGAGAGTACCGGCTACGAACCGTTATTTCGAAGAGTGAGACACGTCAGAGGCGGATGACCTTCCAGGAAGGCATTTTGCGCAGCAGGCGGTCTAACAAGGGTGGTACCACGGCTTTTTCGTCCCTTACCGGGCGGAGAAGCTTTTTTTGTTGTCCGGAAACCGTCAAGGGTTGCCAGATCTAAAGGAGGGATTACACATGAGAGAACGTTTGGAAGCGTTAAAAGTACAAGCGCTGCAGGAATTGGCCGCTGTCGGCAGCCAGCAGGAGCTGAATGATCTCAGAGTCAAGTATTTGGGCAAAAAAGGGCCGCTGACCGAAATTTTGCGCGGCATGGGCGCGTTAAGCGCGGAGGAGCGTCCGGTTATCGGCCAGGTGGCCAATGACGTCCGCGGTGCGATTGAAGAAGTGATCGCGGCGAAGCAGGAAGAATACGACCGCCAGGAGACGGAAAACCGCCTCCGCGCCGAAACGATCGACGTTTCCCTGCCGGGCCGTCCGTCCGTACAGGGAGCCGTTCATCCGCTGAACAAGATCGTCGAAGAGATCGAGGACATTTTCATCGGGATGGGATTCACCGTCGTGGAAGGGCCCGAAGTGGAGCGCGATTACTACAACTTCGAAGCGCTGAATCTGCCGAAGGACCACCCGGCCCGCGATATGCAGGATTCGTTCTACATCACCGAGGAGCTCCTGCTCCGCACCCAAACGTCGCCTGTCCAGGTCCGGACGATGGAAGGCCGCAAAGGAGCCGTGCCGATCAAAATCATTTCTCCGGGCAAAGTGTACCGGCGCGATGACGACGACGCGACCCACTCCCACCAGTTCACGCAAATCGAGGGGCTTGTCATCGACAAGAACATCCGGATGAGCGATCTGAAAGGGACGCTGCTCCAGTTCGTACGCGAGCTGTACGGCCCGCAGACGCAAATCCGTCTGCGTCCGAGCTTCTTCCCGTTCACCGAGCCGAGCGCGGAAGTCGACGTGTCCTGCATGATGTGCGGCGGCGAAGGCTGCCGGACCTGCAAGCAGACCGGCTGGATCGAAATTCTGGGCTCCGGCATGGTTCACCCGAAGGTGCTCGAAATGTCCGGCTACGATCCGAACGAATACAGCGGGTTCGCTTTCGGCCTGGGGGCTGAACGGGTCGCGATGCTGAAGTACGGGGTAGAAGATATCCGCAATTTCTATACGAACGACCTGCGCTTCCTGAAGCAGTTCGTCCACCTATAAACCGGAGAGAAGGAGGAGAAGACGATGAAAGTTTCTTATCAATGGCTGTCGGAATATGTAGACGTACAGGGCTTCACGGCTGAAGACCTTGCAGATAAATTGACACGGAGCGGTATCGAAGTCGACATTGTCGAATCGCTGAACAAAGGCGTGTCGGGCGTTGTCGTCGGCTTTGTCAAATCGAAGACGAAACACCCCGATGCGGACAAACTCAACGTTTGTACGGTCGATGTGGGAACGGGTGAGGACCTGCAGATCGTCTGCGGAGCCAAAAATGTGGATGCCGGACAAAAGGTCCCGGTTGCCGTAATCGGCGCCGTACTTCCCGGAGATTTCAAAATCAAGCGCGCCAAGCTTCGCGGCGTGGAATCCCAGGGCATGATCTGCTCCGCCAAAGAGCTGGGCATGAACGATAAACTGCTGCCGAAGGAAATTCAGGAAGGCATTCTGGTTCTTCCGGAAAATACCGAGATCGGCAAGCCGGTCGTGGACGTGCTGGCTCTAAGCGACAACATTCTGGAACTTGAGCTGACGCCGAACCGATCGGACTGTCTCAGCATGATCGGCACCGCTTACGAAATCGGCGCGATTCTCGGGCGTCCGGTGAAGCTGCCGGAAGAGGGACGCAACGTTAATGTGGATTTCAGTACCGTCAAAGCGGAAGACAAAATCTCCGTTTCCATCGCCGCTCCCGAGCAGTGCACGCATTATGCGGCACGCCTCATTGAAGGCGTCCGTGTCGGCACGTCTCCGCTGTGGCTCCAGAACCGTCTGATGGCGGCGGGCATCCGCCCCATCAATAACATCGTAGACGTTACGAATTACGTGATGCTGGAATACGGCCAGCCTCTTCACGCGTTTGACGCGGATCAGGTCGCGGGCGGCAGAATCGAAGTCCGCCTTGCGGCGGAAGGAGAGAAGCTGGTGACGCTTGACGATGTGGAGCGTACCCTGGAGCCGCACATGCTGCTCGTAACCGATGGCATCAAGCCTATCGCGGTTGCGGGAGTTATGGGCGGCGCGAATTCCGAAGTGACGGAGAGCACGACTTCGATTTTGCTCGAGTCGGCTCGGTTTGCCGGCCCGTCCGTCCGTAAAACGTCCCGCCAGCTCGGTCTGCGTTCGGAGGCGAGCCTCCGTTTCGAGAAGGAAGTCAATCGGGAAGCGGTCATTCCTGCGCTTGACCGTGCGGCGGCTCTCCTTGTGCTTTGCGCCGGAGGCCAGGTCGCCCAAGGCATCGTGCAGGAGACCGTTCAAACCTTCTCCGGCGTCAAGATTCCGTTGAAGCTGGAACGTGTCAATACGTACCTTGGAACGGATCTTTCGCTGCAGCAGGTCAAAGAAATTTTCGACCGTCTCGGTCTGGAATACGGACTGCTCGAAGAGGGCTCTCTCCTCGTTCACGTGCCGGGTCGCCGTGGGGATATTACCCGTGACGTCGAACTCATTGAAGAAGTGGCGCGCCTGTACGGCTACGACAACATCCCGACGACGCTGATGACCGGCGTAACGACTCCCGGCTCCCTGACGCGCGAGCAGTCCCTTCGCCGGACTATCCGCCGTCTGCTGACGGGCAGCGGCCTGCATGAAGTGATCACGTACACGCTGGGACAGCGGGAGAACGCCGCCGACTATCCGGGTCTATATCCGGAATACGCGCCGATCCCGCTTGCGATGCCGATGAGCGAGGACCGCAGCGCGCTGCGCACGTCCCTTGTTCCTCATCTGCTTGAGGTTGTGAGCTATAACCGCAACCGCAACAACGATGATATCGCGATTTTCGAAACGGGCACGGTATTCCTGTCCAAGGAGACGGCCTTGACCGCACAGCCGCAGGAAAAGCGTCTGCTTAGCATCGCGATGACCGGTAACTGGAGCGGCGCTCACTGGGGACAGAAAGCCCGCAAAGCCGACTTCTACGACTTGAAGGGCGTGTTGGAACGGGTGATTTCTTACCTGGGCGTAACGATCGAATTCAGGTCCGCACAGAAAGAAGGCTTCCACCCGGGACGCACGGCAGAACTGTTCCTGCTCACTCCGGATGGAGAGCGCCGGTCCATCGGCTACATGGGGCAGCTGCACCCGACGCTTCAGAAGAAGCGGGACCTCGAGGACACCTACGTGCTGGAAGCCGAGCTTGATCCGCTTCTCCAGCAGGCCGACTTCGAAGTGGACTACCGCATACTTCCCCGCTATCCGGCGGTAGGGCGCGATATGGCGCTCGTCGTGGATACGGCTGTACCGGTAGGCGATCTGGAACGCCTGGCGGCGGAAACGGCGGCGGAGCTGCTGGAATCCATCCGCGTGTTCGATATTTATACGGGAGAACGTCTGGGCGAAGGCAAGAAGAGCGTCGCTCTGGCGCTGGTCTATCGTCATCCCGAGCGCACGCTTCAGGACGAAGAAGTCACAGAAACGCATGCGCGTGTCGTGACGGCATTGGAATCGGCTTTCGGAGCCGAGCTCCGCAAGTGATCTTTCGCTGAAATATCAAGGCTACGGAAGGAAATAGGGCCGGTCGCATCGAATTCTTTTTCGATGGACCGGCTTTTTTCTATAAAACAAGGAAACATATGGAAAATTCCGATGTCTTCAACCGGAACCGCCATGCAGGCGGCCGGATTTCGAGTGTTTAAACCGAAGGAGGATATCTCATGAATTCGGAAGAAAAAACGAAAATCATCGTTGATATATATGGAAATGAATATAAACTGAAAGCCCATAACAGCCCTGGCTACGTGCGCAAAGTGGCGGCGGAAGTCAATGACCAGATGGTCCAGATCGCCGAAAGCTATCCGAGACTCGATACCTACAAAATCGCAGTGCTGGCGGCCGTCAATCTGACGGATGAGAAAGCCAAAGTCGAACAGAGATTCAGCGAGACGGAAAACCGGCTGAACGATTTGCAGCGGGCGCTTTCCAAGGCCGACGCCGCCGTGGAATCGGCCCGCGGGCAGCTCGAAAGAGCCCAGCAGGAGGAGCAGCTGCGCAAAGCCGAGCTGGCGGAAGCCCGGGAGCAGGGAGCCAAGGCGGCCAAGCGTCAGCAGGAGCTTACGGCATCCCTGGAGCAGACGAAGCAGCGGGCGGAACAGAATCTGCGGGAGTTGAACGCAGCGAAGGAAAAGGCCCAGCAGGGAGCGAAGCGGGAAGAGCAGCTCAAGGCCGAGCTTCAGCAGACCAGACAAAATACGGAGAAGCTTCAGCGGGAACAGGCATCTCTTAAGCAGCAGATGGAAAAAGACGCTCGCCAGGCCGATCAATGGAAAAAGGAGCTGGAGCAGGCGGCGGGGCAAATCAAGACGCTCGAAAGCAAAATCGGGCAAGCGGAGCGCGATGCCGAATCGCTGCTTGAGCAGCTGGAACAGGAAAAAACGGCGGCCGGTCAGGCAAGAGAGGAATCGGCGGCCGCTCTTCTACAAATCCAGGAAGCCGCGGAGAAGGAACAGACCCTGCGGGCCGAGCTTCAACTGGTCAAACAGCGCAGCGAGCAAGTCCAGCGCGATCTGCAGGCGTCCAAAGAGCGTGAGCGGCAGCAGAACGGGCAGATGGAGCAATTGCGGCAGGAGCTTGCGGAAGCGGCCCAAAGAGAAGCCGCGGTCCGGAGCGAAGCGGATCAGGCGAAGCAGGATGCCGAAGCGCTCTTGGAGGAGCTGGAGCTTGAAAAAGCCGCCGCCGAAGAGAATCGGCTGCAGGCTGCGGCCGAGCTGGAGAGGCTGGCGCGTGAGCAGAAGCACACGGACGAACAGCTCCGACAGCTGAAGGACGAGCTCGAGCTGGCGAAGCTGGAGGCGGATGAAAGTCGCGAAAGAGAAGAGCGGCTGAATGCCGACGCGCAGCAGGCCGCTGAACGCGAGGAAATGCTGCGCAGCGAGCTCCAGCAGGCCCAGAGAGACGCCGAAGCGCTTCTGGAGGAAGCCGAGCTTGAAAAAGCCGCGGCGGAGAGCTTGAAGGAGCAGCTCCGCGAAGCCGGGGAGCGCGAGCAGACGCAGCGCACCGAACTTGCGCTGATGAAACAGCGCGGGGAACACATGCAGCGCGAGCTGGCCGAAAGTAAAGAACAAACCGCACAGCGCGAGCAGAATCTGCGGGAAGCGGCCGATCAGCTGGAAGAAATCCGCGACGAGCTGGAAAAATCCCGTAAAGACGCGGAGGCGCTTCTGGAAGAGCTGGAGGCGAACAAGGCTTCGGCGGAAGAAGAGCTGCGCGAATCTACGGAAGCGCTCAAAGCGGCGCGTCTGGAATCCAAAGCGGTGCGAGAAGCGGCGGAGAATGAGAAAGCGGCAGCGGAAACGAGGCTGCGGAATGCCGAAGAAGCGCTGGTAACGGCTCGGCGGGAAGCGGAGGAAAGCCTGGCCGCAGCCCGTCTGGAAGCTGCGGAGAAGCTTGAGGCTTTGCAGAAAGAGTCTGCCGAGCGGTTGGAACTGGCGCAGCTTGAAGCTGAAGAGCAGCTTGAAGCATTGCGCAGGGAAGCGGCCGATCTGGAAACGGCCCGGAATGCGGCCGATGCGCAGCTGGAAGCTCTGAAACGGCAAAGCGCCGAAGAGCTGGAACTGGCCCAGATGGAAGCCGAGGAGAAGCTGGAGGCCGCACGGCGTGAAGCGTCGGCGAAGCTGACGGCGGCCGAGAACGAAGCGGCTTCCAGGCTTCTGGCGGCCGTACGCGAGGCCGAAGAGATAGAGGCCGCCCGCAAGGAAGCGGCAGCCAAGCTTGAAGAAGCACAGCGTGAAGCGGCAGCCGCGCGCGAGGCGTTCCGGCAGGAGCTGGAGGCGGCGCGTGAACGGGCCGAGCAAGAGCTCCTGGAAGCGATGGAAGCGGCGGAACAGGAAAGCGAGGCGCGCAAGGAGGCCCAACAGAGCCAAGAGGCCGCTGAGGCTAAACTGCGCGAAGCGTCCGAGGCTCTGCGGGCATTGGACCTGAAAGCGTCCGGCCTGGAAGCGGAGAAGGAAGAAGCTGCCGCGCGGCTGGAAGCGCTGGAGCGGGAAACCTCCGAGCGAATGGAAGCTTTGAAGCGTGAAGGAGCCGAAGAACTGGAGCTGGCTCAGCTGGAAGCGGAAGAACAGCTCGACGCCGCAAGACGGGAGGCGGCAGCGGAGCTGGAGGAATCGCGGCGCGAAGCCGCAGCAAAATTACAAGCCGCTGTACGCGAAGCGCAGGAGCTGGAATCGGCCCGCAAGGAAGCGGCGGATAAGCTGGCGGAAGCGCAGCGTGAAGCCGAGGCCGCGCGTGTAGCGTTCCGGCAGGAATTGGCGGCAGAGCGCGTGAAGGCCGAGCAGGAGCTGCTGGAAGCGATGGAAGCGGCAGAGCGGGAGACCGAGGCGCGTGCAGAGGTCCAGCGCGAGAAAGACAACGCCGAGGCCAAGCTGCGCGAAACGTCCGAAGCGCTGCAAGCCGCTGAGCGTAAAGCGGCCGAGCTGGAAGCAGAGAAGGAAGCTTCCTTGGCGCAGCTGGAAGCTCTGAAGCGGGAAAGCGCGGATGAGCTGGAACTGGCTCAACTGGAGGCGGAAGAGCGCCTGGAAGCCGTGCGCAGAGAAGCGGCGGCCGAACTGAAAGCCGCGGAGAACGCTGCCGCGGAGAAACTTCTGGCGGCGGAGCGCAGGGCCGAAGAGCTGCAGGCCGCCCGCAAGGAGACAGCGGACAAGCTTGAAGGGGTACGCCGTGAGGCCGAGGCTGCGCAGGAAGCGCTTCGTCTGGAGCTGGCCGAAGAGCGCGAGAGAGCGGAGCTGGCTCAGCTTGAAGCGGAAGAGCGCCTGGAAGCCCTGCGCAAGGAAGCGGCGGCTGAGCGGGAGGCCGCGGAGAACACTGCCGCAGAGAAACTTCTGGCGGCGGAGCGCAAGGCGGAAGAGCTGGAATCCGCCCGCAAAGAGACGGCGGTGCAGTTGGAAGCGGCACGCCGCGAGGCGGAAGCCGCACAGGAAGCGCTCCGCCGGGAACTGGCCGAAGAGCGCGAGAGAGCGGAGCAGGATCTGCTGGAAGCGATGGAAGCGGCCGAACGGGAGACCGAGGCGCGTCTGGCGGTCCAGCGTGAGAAGGAAGCCGCGGAAGCGCGCATTCGCGAGACGGAGCAGGCGCTTGCGGCCGTCCGGCAGGAAGCCGGAGAACTGGCGGCTTCCCGCAGCGAAGCGGCGGAGGAATTGGCGGCCGCCCGGAGAGATTTCGCCGAACAGCTCGAGTTTGCGGAGCTGGAGGCGGCGGAGAAGCTGCAGGAGGCTCAGAGGGAAGCGGCCGAGAAGCTGGCTTCCGCACAGCGGGAAGCCGAAGCCGCCCATCAGCGCGAACTTGCCGCGGAACGCGAACGTGCCGAGCGGGAGCTGCTGGAGACGGCGGGAGCGGCGGAGCGGGACAGAGCGGCCCGGGAAGCGGCCGAAATGGAGAAGGCCGACGCCCTAGCCAAGCTGCGCGAAACCTCCGAAGCGCTTGAAGCGGCCCGGCAGGAAGCGGTGCAGATGCGCGAATCGGCCGCGAAGCTTGTCGAAACGCTCCGTGCGGAGCTGACGGGGGCGCGTCAGGATGCGGAAGCCCTGCTCGAAGACCTCGAGCAGGACAAATCCGCGGCGGACGAGGAGCTGCGGAAAGTGTCCGAAGCTCTGCGCGCCGCACAGGAGGAAGCGGCAGCCGCCGCAAACGCCGCTAATGCCGCGAAAGCCGCGGAGCGGGATGCGGAAGCCCGCGCAGCCTCCGTAGGGGAGGAAATGGCGGTCCGCCTGAAAGCCGCCGAAGAGCGCGAAGAAGCGCTCCGCGGCGAGCTGGAGCAGGCGCGCCGGGATGCCGAAGCACTGCTGGAAGACCTGGAGCAGGGGCAGAGCACCGCGGACGAGCGGCTCCGTGAAGCGGAGAAGGCGCTGGAAGAAGCGCGCTTGGAAGTGGAACGCGCCCGTGAAGACCGCGCCAAGCTGGAGGTTTCTCTTAAGGAAGAACTGACCGAAACGCTTAAGCAGGGTGAACTCATGCTTACCCAGGTGGCCGCTGCCCGCGAGAAGGCCGACAAAGAACTTGCGTCGGAACGCGGCCGTTCGGCCCAAGAGCGGCTTGCGGCGGCTGAACTTGCCGCCCAGTTGGAGGGAGCCCTCAAACGTGAAGAGACACTTCGGGCTGAGTTGAACCAGGCGCGTCAGGACGCGGAAGCGCTCCTCGAAGATTTGGAGCAAGGCCAGGGCGCGGCGGCGGCTAAGCTGCAGGAAACGGCTGCCGTATTGGAGGCCGCCCGCGAAGCCGCGGTACGCGAGCTGGCAGCCGAGCGCGACAAGTCCGCCGAAGAACGTCAGAAAGCCGAAGAGCTTGCCGAACAGCTCCATGCGGCGGTTTCCGGCCGGGACGAAGCGGCAGCAAGAGAGGCTAAGCTGCGCGAGGAGCTGAGCCAGGCGAAAGCGTCCGGTGAGGCGCTGAATGCCGAGCTGACGGCCGCCCTCCGCGAAGTTGCCGCAACCCAGCAGATGGCTCACGAGCAGGTGCTTCAGGAGCAGTCCATCCGCCGGGAGCTGGACAGCTCCATGCAGGAGCGCCGGTCGTTGCAGGAAGAGCTGGACGCATACCGCCAGCTTATGGACGAGCAGGCCGATCAAGAGCGCGCCAGTCTTGGTGAACTCGGCGGCCTGCGCGGAGAAACCGAACAGCTCCGCCAGGAAGTGGCCCGGATTACCGAAGAACTGGAAACGGAAGCAAAGCGGAGCGGACTGCTCCGGCATCAGCTGGAGGAATTGGAGCAGGCTCACCTTCAGGCGGAGCAGGGCCTCAAAGAAATGAGCCGTCTGCATGAACAGACGAGCGGGCGATGGGACGAGCTGCAGGAAGAACACCGCAAGCTGCAGGACGAGTATGCGAAGCTTCAAACGGAGTATAACGAATGGATTCAGCTTGTGATGGAAGAACCGAAAGGATAATGACTCTTCCTTCTTGGAATGTACTGGATTGGTCTATCCTCGTGCTTGTCGCCGGAGGACTTGTCCTCGGCTACGCGCGGGGATTGATTTCCCAGCTGGTTTCAATTGCCGGATTGTTTATCGCCCTGTACGTCGCCGTCCGTTTTTACGAGCCCGTTGCCACGTATTTATTGCAATGGCTTTCCCTTTCTTCTTTTTCCGGTTATGATAAATATGAGTTTTTGGTCAAAGGGCTGAATTTGGAGCGTTATATCGCGAATGCCCTCTCTTTCGCACTGCTGTTCTTTCTGGTGAAGCTTGCCCTTGGAATCGGGGGGAGAACGCTCAACCTGATTGCCCGGCTGCCTGGTTTGCATACCGTTAACCGGGTGACGGGAGCGCTGCTCGGAGCGCTGGAAGCGTTTGTGATTGCCGCGGTTGCGGTTCATATCATGACAATTCTGCCGTCCGACTATGTTCAAGACAGGCTCGGCCAGTCCCGGTTTGCTCCTTATATCCTGAATGACGTTATGGAATGGGCCCGGAAATTGTGGCAGCGGAGCATGTAAGTTCAAGGATACTTCCTCCCGTAAGGGAGGTTTTTTATTCATTTTAATCGGCTCTCCAGCGATCCGGTCGGCGTGAAGCGCGGAGGCTGGAAGTTGCACCGGTACTCCTCGTACAAGCAAGACTACGCAGATGCGCGCGGCACTCCCGCTTAAGCCTGCTTCCGTCACGGCGAGCGACGACGATGCGATTGTGGAGCAAGGGAGGGAGAAACCGTATGGAACAGACGTTAGCCGCCGGCAGCGTTGTGACCACAGCTTGTATCATGGCTGCAGCATGTCTGGGTTGGTTTTATGTATGGATTCGTAGAAAACAAAAAGCGGAGGGCGCAGCCCTTCTGCAGTCGGTCATAACGGCTTTGGCCGTGACGTTCTTTTTCCTGCTGCCGCTGCTGATTATGTTCGTGTGCGTCTATGCGGCTCTTCTCAGTGCGGGGACGTTCCTGCCCGACAGTGTCTGGTTCCAGCAGTCGGAAGATTTGCTCAGCCTGGCTCTGCTGCTCATTTTCGCCCAGACGCTGTTGAGCATTCCGGTGAGGCTGCTGCTGCGGATGGGAGCTTTGAAGGGGCTCGGGGAATTCCGTAAAAAAATCGGGATGCCGATCGTTCCGCTGCAGCTCAGCCTGACGATGCTGACTTTCGCTCTCGGCTATCTGGCCGCCAGAGAATGGCACCTCACTTCGGTCGAACTGACCGAAAGCGGGCTCTATTACGTGTCGATCTTGCCGCCTCTGGCCGCATTCGGTATTTTTACCCTTCTGCGCAGAAGAAGAGGAAACCATCCCGGCGCGTAGGCGGAAGATGAACAGACTGTGACAGGTGTGTCGCCCTTGCTGGAAAAGTGATCACGCGCTGCGGCCCCGCATGACGGCGGTCAATCTCGAAGCTTCTCCGGGGGCAGCTGCGCCCGCTTTGCAAAACAAAAAAAGCTTGCGGAACGTATCGAAGATACGTAACCGCAAGCCTTTTTGTTAATTCGCCGGAAACTTACCGGCGGGCTTATTTTATTCTACAACGAGCTTGGCTGTCATCGTGGAGTGGCCGCTTCCGCAAGGAATGCTGCAGAGAATGTTGTAAGTGCCGGCTTTCTCCGGAGTGACGACTTTGCTCTTGCTGTTGTTGTCGAGACTGACTTTCAAATCCGGAATCGATACGCCGTGAACGCCTTCCTTGATGTCCAGGTTAATTTTAAGCGGCTCGCCTTTTTTGACTTTATATTCAGCCTGGTCGAATTTCCAGTTGGAAGCTTGAAGCGTAATTTCCTGGCTTGCCGTCGCGTTAGCGTCCGTTGCCGCCGTATCCGTTTTTTTGCCGCAGGCAGCCAGAGCGAATACAAGGACAAGAGCCATCAGCAGTGCTGCTGTTTTTTTCATAAATTTCCCTCCCTTTGTTTCATACACCCTCATCATACACCCGGAAGGCGGGGAAGTCAGCGGCTAACAAGTGAACCCTTTATGACAAATCATCAAATAAGATGTGAAAAATGAAGAAGACCGGATCCCGCTCGAGAGAGCGTGAATCCGGCCGCGGCATCCCGCCGGTCAGTGCGTGCTTTTGTGCCGGTTGTCTTTTCTGTCAAACGGAGAGACCGGAATAAACAGGTCGACAATCCCGACGACAAGAGCGGCAAGGATCGCACCGATGACGGAGGCGTGTACGCCCGTAACGATGAACTGGGACAGCCAGATGACGAGCGCGCTTGTCAGGAAGCCCACGATTCCCCGTCCGAACGGCGTAATCTGCCTGCCGAAGATGCTTTCGATAATCCAGGCCAGCACGGCGATGACGATGGCCAGCAGCAGGGCGCTTACGAACCCGCCCACTGAAAAACCGGGAACGATCCAGCTGACAACCATCAAAACCAGTGCGGAAACGATAAATCTGATCACATGACCGAGAAATCGCATCGGAAAGGCACCTCCTTGATTTGTTGACGGAACGGCGCAAAGCAGCGGTCTGCGCTTAATTCCTACGCTTGAACCGGGTTCCCCGCTTCTTGCGGCCCGGGGACCGAAAGACGTAAATGTACGCCCGCCGCGGTCATGACAGGATGCACGTCTTTAGCATGCCCGTCTTGGCGTTTTCGCATGAACCGGAGGTTATAAAAGAACTCTCCATAGCTTCGCCGTCCCGGATTGGATATAATAAAGAGATCATACTAGATGTGATGAGGGAGAATGCTTTGAATACCAAAACGTTTAACACAATGGAATTTCATAAAATCACACATAAACTGAGCAGCCACGCGGCCACCTCGCTGGGAACGGCAAAAGCGGCGGAGGCAAAACCTTCCGGAGATTTTGAGGAAGTGAAGCTGCGCCTGCAGGCGACGGACGAAGCTTTCGCCGTCGACCGTCTTAAGGGCGGGGCCCCTTTCGGGGGCATCCGGGATATCCGTGCGGCCGTGCACCGTGCCAGAGTGGGCGGGATGCTCAATCCGAGCGAGCTGCTCGATATCGCGACTACGATTTACGGGGGCCGCCGCCTCCGCAAATTTCTTGAAACGATGGATGAACAGCATCCTGTTCCGATGCTGCTGAGCTGGGCCGAACTCCTGAGCGACAACAAGGATACCGAGGACCGGATCAAAAGCTGCATCGACGACAACGCGGCGGTGATGGACAGCGCGAGCGGCGAGCTTTCCCGGGTGCGCAGCGAGCTGCGTACGGGCGAAGCGCGTGTGCGCGAGAAGCTGGAGCAGATGATCCGCAACCCGTCCGTGCAGAAAATGCTGCAGGACGCGCTGGTGACGATGCGCGGAGACCGCTATGTCATCCCCGTTAAACAGGAATACCGTTCTTCATTCGGGGGCATGATTCATGATCAGTCCGCGTCGGGCGCCACTCTTTTCATTGAACCGGAAGCCGTCGTTACTCTAAACAACAGGATCCGCGAGCTGAAATTCAAGGAAGAAGCCGAAGTGGAGAAAATTCTCCGCATGCTGACGTCCCAGGTTGCGGAAATCGAGGAAGATCTTCTATCGGATGTCGAACTGCTCGCGCAGCTGGATTTTACGTTCGCCAAGGCGGGACTTGCCCGTGAAATGAAGGCAACGCTGCCGAAGTTGAACGACCGGGGCTTTCTGAAGCTGAAAAGGGCGCGTCATCCGCTGATTCCGCTCGACAAAGTCGTTCCGATCGATCTGGAACTCGGGGGGAGCTTCACGACGATTATCGTGACGGGACCGAATACCGGCGGTAAGACGGTGTCTCTGAAAACCGTCGGCCTGCTCAGCCTGATGGCGATGTCCGGCCTGTTCGTCCCGGCGGAAGAAGGCAGCGAGCTGTGCGTCTTCGACGGCATCTTCGCCGATATCGGAGACGAGCAGAGCATCGAGCAGAGCCTCAGCACCTTCTCCAGCCATATGACGAATATTATCGGCATCCTCCGCGATATGACACCCAAGAGTCTCGTCCTGCTGGATGAGCTGGGGGCGGGAACCGACCCGGCGGAAGGATCCGCGCTCGCCATCTCGCTGCTGGAGAACATCCACCGGATGGGCTGCCGCATGATCGCGACGACTCACTACAGCGAGCTGAAGGCGTACGCCTTCGAGCGCCGCGGCGTGATCAATGCGAGCATGGAGTTCGACGTGCAGACGCTGAGCCCGACGTATCGTCTGCTCGTCGGGGTTCCCGGCCGCAGCAACGCGTTCGCCATCGCGGAGCGTCTCGGTCTTCCGCGCGCGATTATCGACAAAGCGCGCGGACAGGTCAGCGACGAGGACCAGCGAGTCGAGACGATGATCGCCTCGCTGGAGGAGAACCGGCTGACCGCCGAAGCGGAACGCCACAGCGCCGAGCAGATCCGGCGCGAGAACGAAGAGCTGCGGGCGGCGCTCTCCGCGGAGCGCGCCAAGCTCGACGAGCAGCGCGACAAGGTGCTGCTCAAAGCCGAACGCGAAGCGCAGGACGCGATCGCCAAGGCCCGCCGCGAAGCGGAAGAGATCATCGCCGACCTGCGGCGTCTGGCGAAGGAAGAGGCCGGCGCGATCAAGGATCACAAGCTGATCGCGGCCCGCCGCCGCCTCGACGAGGCCGAGCCGAAGCTCCGTAAGCCGGGAGCTAAGCGCCCCGAGCGGAGCAAGGCGGAGGTCGAGCCGGGCGACGAGGTGCGCGTGGTGAGCCTCGGCCAGAAAGGCCACGTCGTGGAAATCGTGAATTCGTCGGAAGTCACCGTGCAGCTGGGCATCATGAAGATGAAGGTGAACAAGACCGACCTCGAAGTGATCAAGGCGTCGCCTCAGAAGAAACCGGTCCAGCAGGTTGCCGCCACGGTTAAAAGAACCCGGGACGACAACATCCGCATGGAAGTCGATCTTCGCGGAACCAACGTGGAAGAAGGCATCATGGAGCTCGACCGGTTCCTCGACGAATCGTTCCTGAACAACTTTGCCCAAGTGTATGTCATTCACGGCAAAGGAACGGGCGTGCTGCGGACGGGCATCCAGGACTATCTGCGCAGACACAAGCACGTTAAAAGCTTCCGGATCGGAGCTTATAACGAGGGCGGCACCGGTGTGACGGTGGTTGAGCTAAAGTAACCGGACAGAAGATCCGGAAAAAATAATTTGGAAATGATTGAAACGTTCTTAAAGGTCCACCGTATGAAAAAGTATGAAAGTTATAAAAGCACAATTCAAACGAAAGCGGGAGGGAATTCCAAATGGGAATTTTTAAAAGACTTAGAGACTTGACGATGGCTTCGATGAACGATTTACTCGATAAAGCGGAAGATCCGGTAAAAATGCTGAACCAGTTCCTCAGAGACATGGAGCAGGACATTCAGGAAGCGGAAGTGGCGGTAGCCAAGCAGATCGCGATCGAGAAGAAATTCAAGCAGCAGTACGAAGAAGCGGAAGAAATGGTCGGCAAGCGTACGGAGCAGGCCATGAAAGCTCTGGAGCAGGGCAATGAAGACCTCGCCCGCCGCGCGCTGGAAGACAAGAAAGAGCACCAGACCCGTTTCGACGAAATGAAGCGCCAGTACGACATCGCCAAAACGAATGCCGATCAGCTCCGCAATCAGCTGGCCGAAATGAAAGACGAATTTACGAAAATGAAAAACAAGAAAGACCTTCTGATCGCCCGTGCCGAAGCGGCGAAAGCCCAGAAGCACATCAACCAGGCGATGTCCGGTTTCGGAACCGACAACGCGGCGAAAGGCTTCGACCGCATGTCCGAGAAGGTGCTTCAACTTGAAGCCGAAGCGCAAGCGAGCGGCGAGCTCCGCTCCAAAGGCAAGAGCCTGGACGACGAACTCGACCAGCTCGGCAAGAACGACGGAATCGACGACGAGCTTGCGGCCATGAAAGCGAAGCTGGCTGAAAAAAAACAATAAGCATGATATAATGGCGGTATGCCTAACGCGGAGACTGAGAATTTTCTCAGTCTCTTCCCTTGTTTACCATTCCTTGCGACGGAGGAGGCATACATTTGTACGAAGAGGTGAATCAGTTGGTCAGCAATCCTTACCTTGGAGCGTTAGCGTACTTCTCTGTGGCGGTCGTGGCCGTTATCGTATTTCTTACTATTTTCGAGATTGTAACGAAGTATAATGACTGGGAAGAGATCAAGCGCGGGAATGTCTCTGTGGCCATGGCTACAGGCGGTAAAATATTCGGAATCTGCAATCTGTTCCGGTTCGCTATCGAAAACAACGATTCGCTTATCCGCTCTCTCATTTGGGCCGGATACGGCTTCCTTCTATTGATGGCCGCTTATTTTATTTTTGAATTTTTGACGCCGTATTTTAAAATCGACGAAGAAATCCAGAAAGACAATCGCGCGGTGGGACTGCTGTCGCTGATGATATCCGTCTCCATTTCGTATGTCGTCGGAGCTTGCGTGCCCTAAAGGGCATCCGAATCCGGCTCTTCGACCGCTTGGCGATGGCGGAAAGGAAAGCGAAAGATGAAATATTTATGGGGAATTTTATTTGCTCTGGCCGTACTGTTTATGGGGCTGGGCGTCTGGTATTTGATGAATCATTGACCTGTCGGAGGTGAACTGGCGTGAACGAGGAAGAACTGAAAACCGTATGCCCGTGGTGCCAGACGGAAATCGTATGGGACCCGGAGATCGGACCGGAAGAAGAATGTCCGCACTGCTATAACGAACTGAGCGATTATCGCAGTATCCGGCTTGGTGCGGATGAAGAAGACGGGGACGAGCCGGCTGAAGAAGTGGAACTGGCGGCCGGTCCGGATGATTTCCTGGACTGGGAAGAAGACGCCGGCTATACCAACGAGTACGCCGAAGCTGTCCAGAATGTGCTGGATACCCAGGAGGAAGCGCCTGAGTGCTCCGCCTGCCGAGAACTCATGCTCCACGGGGGTAGGCAGGTAACCGCGGGTACGGGTTATACCCCCGTTATACCGGGACCGGTCGGCAGGGCTTTCCTGAATCCCGGCTACAAATTGAATGTATTCGTGTGTCCGTCCTGTTTCAAGGTCGAGACTTTCTTGGCGGAAGAAGACCGAGAGAAGCTTCTGGCCGTATTGAATCCGTCCAAAGAGCAAACCGACAACTAAAACAGAGGCAGCGTAAACCGCTAACCGTCCTTAGGATGGCAGCGGTTTTTTTTGCATACGATGTCACATCGCGCGGCGAGAGCTCTACGCGGTGTTAATTTTTCGTATTAACGGGGTTATGCGGAAAGGGAAACAGGAAAAAAACGGAACCTATCTGCTTCTTTGAAGAGGCCCTCTTTTGGACAGGATAAGGAAGATCAGGCTTCGAAAGGAAGGGATTTGAGGATGCAGCAGGACAAATACCGGGGACGCTCCCGGCTGGCAGGCTGGCTCGGAGCGGACAAGGAATCGGCTGCGGCGCAGCCCTGGGAACATGAAGCGGATGACCCGGCTTCCGCCGGACAGAAGAAGAGACCTACCATTGGAAGACTGGATGCCCAGTCCGCCCTGCTGCTTATAGAAAATATGCTTTTTGCGGCCGCCAACGCCTTGTCCGGGACGTTCGTCAGTATCTACCTATGGAAAGCCAAGAGCGATTTTGCCATGATCGGATGGTTTACGCTCACGCATCAGCTTGCGATGGCGCTCACCTTCTGGGTGGCGGGCAAGTGGGTAAAAGAGCATAACAAAATGAACTGCCTCCGTGCGGGCGTTGTCATGTCGGCGGTTTTTTACCTGCTCGTTCTGATGCTGGGTCTGTCCAGCGTGAATTACATTTTCCTGCTCGGTGCGGTTCAGGGGATGGCTTCGGGTTTTTTCTGGCTGGCGTTCAACATCGTCTACTTCGAGGTTACGAGCAGGGAAACGCGAGACAAATTCAACGGCTGGGCGGGCTTGCTGGGAGCGGGCGTCGGCATGCTGGCACCGTGGATTTCCGGACTCATCATCGTTCATATGGCGGGTACGAGCGGTTACCGGGTTATCTTCTCGATCTCACTGGGTATTTTTGTTCTCGGCGTGGCGGTGAGCTTTTTTCTGAAAAAGCGGAAGATCGAAGGCACCTACGGCTGGACGTACGGTTTCCGTCATTTGCGGCAGGGCGATACTCCGTGGAGGCCGGTTTGTGCCGCTTTGATGGCGCAAGGTTTCCGCGAAGGCGTATTCGGGTTTATGATTTCGCTGCTGGTGTATATCGCGACGACGAGCGAGCAAAAGCTCGGAAGCTACGCTTTGGTTACTTCGGGAGTTTCCTTCGTCAGTTTCTGGCTGGTCGGCCGTGTGCTCAAACCCAGATACAGAAGCAGAGGGATGCTTCTCGGGGTGCTGATGGTCATCGCGGCCATACTCCCGTTTTTCTGGAAAGTGAATTATATGACCCTGCTCCTGTTCGGGATCGGGACGTCTCTTTTTCTGCCGTTGTTTACGATTCCCATGACGTCGTCCGTGTTTGATTTGATCGGGAGAGACGAGGAGAGCGTAAAACACCGTGAGGAGTTTGTCATTCTGAGGGAGCTGGCGCTGAATGCCGGGCGGATTCTCGGTACGCTGCTGTTTATTGCCGTTATTTCTCAAAGCACCTCTCCGATTGTCATTAATACGCTGCTGCTTGTGATCGGAAGCGCGCCTTTCCTGAGCTGGCTCTTTATGAGAAAGGTGCTGCATCCAGAAAACTCTTGACAGAGCTGTCCATTCCTATAAAAATAGTGGGTATATGTTTGGACCCATTGTGTTGGAAAGTGAAAGAATTGTGCTACGGGGAGGAGACCGGAAATGAGCGGGAAACTGGTTAACAGCATCGCCGAACTGATAGGAGACACGCCTGCCGTACGGCTTAACCGCCTGACAAGCGAAGAGCATGCGGACGTGTATGTTAAGCTGGAATATTTCAATCCGAGCGGGAGCGTAAAAGACCGCGCGGCCTATAATTTGATAGCGCAGGCCGAGAAAGACGGCCTGCTGAAGCCCGGCGCGACGATCATCGAGCCGACGAGCGGCAACACCGGCATCGGACTGGCGATGAACGCGGCCGCGAAGGGGTATAAAGCGATTCTGGTCATGCCGGATAACATGACCAAGGAGCGGATCAATCTGCTCAAAGCCTACGGAGCGGATGTGGTGCTCACGCCTGCGGCGGAACGTATGCCGGGTGCGATTGCCAAAGCGGTGGAGCTTCAGCGCGGCATTCCCGGCAGCTTCATCCCGCAGCAGTTCGAGAACAAGGCGAACCCGGACATTCACCGGGTGACCACCGCCTTGGAGATTCTCGAGCAGACGGACGGCAGGCTCGACGCGTTCGTCGCTTCGTCCGGCACAGGCGGGACGATCACGGGCACGGGCGAGGTGCTGCGCGAGCGGATCCCCGGCATCGAGATCTACGTCGTCGAGCCGGCCGGATCGCCGGTGCTGTCGGGCGGTGAGCCCGGCCCGCACAAGCTGGTCGGCACGTCGCCGGGCTTCGTGCCGAAGATCTTGAACACGGACGTCTACGACGAGATCGTCCGGGTAGAGGACGAGGATGCGCTGCGCACCACCCGCGAGCTCGCGGCCCAGGAAGGCATCCTCGTCGGTCCGTCCGCGGGCGCAACCGTGTGGACGGCCATCCAGGTGGCCCGCAAGCTGGGGCCCGGCAAGCGCGTCCTGTGCATCGCGCCCGATACGGGCGAGCGGTACCTCAGCATGGGCATCTTCGGCGAATAAAGCGCCGGAGGCGGCGGGATACGGCCATATCCCGGCACCATCGCGGAAGGATGAATTCCCGTAGGCCGGGCTGAGTGCGGTCGTACTCTTGATTACCCGCTGCCGTCCGGGGCGCTCTCATACAGCGCGTGCCGGGATAGGATGCGTAATCGGTGTCCCTATAAAAAGAGCTTTCCCTGAATCCGGGGAAAGCTCTTTTTTATGCGATCTTTTTAGGAACAGGAAGATCAATAGACATGATAAATAAAAATAAAGCGGCAGCCCGTATGCATAGGGGGATAAGCATATAAAGAACGGAGAGTTTCATCTCCTGCGCCTGGGGGCGGAAGATCACCGTCCTACGGCGTCACACCGCCGCGCTGAGAACTGCGCGCGGTGTGAAAGCGCAATGGCAGGAGTAATTTGTCCTGCGCGTATTGCGGACGATGCTGCCGGAGGAGAATAGGCTTTTTTTGTGAAGGTGTGGAATATGAGAGGAAGTCATTGAATAAAAATACATTATCATGTATAATTATCACAGATTCACTTGTTCGTAGAAAGGTGGCCTGCAAGAATGATTTCGTTGTCCGGTGAGATGCCTAAACCATGGGTCCTGAACCCCTTTATACAATCCTATACAGAATTAACTTCCCAGAAGGTCGATCGCAAAAGTTTGAAGCAAATCGGAAACGGCCGTTTTATTTCCGCTTACGAGGATCAGAAACTGGTCGGAATCGCCTTTTGTACCGGAGATGTGGAGTGGGAGAACGAAGTATCCCTTTCGGTTCTTATTCTGCCTTCCTACCGCAAAAGAGGGATCGAATCCGCCATGCTGCGTCTGCTCCGCGGCAAGCAGTCAGCCTACAGCCGTACAGTTGGCTGAGCGGAATGCATTCGGCAGGATGGCGGGCTCCTGGGATCAGCAAGTCCCGCACAAGCACGTCCGGCTGCCCCGGAGACCGGGCATAGGGTATACACGGAGGCTTTTCAGGCAGAAAGCCGGTGGGACTGAAGTTTCGGCAGGCAAGGGGGAGTGACCTTGCGGTTTTGCGCCGCCGGGCGATGCCGCATCGCTTGCCGAGGCGGTGAGATGAAGCTGCAAGGAGCGCGTGCTTGCGGCTTTTTTGCGCTTCCGTTTTTTATTGAATTCGGCGGGGGCTGCGTGTAATATGGAAGATAACGATTTTCCCTATCCGATGCTTGATTTCATTGGACCTTATTCATGACGATTCTTAGTAGGAGGCTTGACGATGGACGATTTGAAGCACAAGATTCTGGATATTCTGAAAGAAGATTCCCGCCGTTCTCCGGCGCTTATCGCGACCATGCTGGGAATTACGGAAGAAGAGGCGACGGCGGCCATCCGCCAGATGGAAGACGAGCACATCATCGTGAAGTACGCCACCGTGCTCAACTGGAGCAAAGTGGACAGCGACAAGGTGAACGCGCTGATCGAAGTGCAGATCACGCCTGAACGGGGAACCGGATTCGACGCGATTGCGGAACGCATTTATTTATATCCAGAAGTGAAGTCGGTCTATCTGATGTCCGGAGCTTACGATCTGCTTGTGGAGATCGAGGGCCGTACGCTGCGGGAAGTGTCTTCTTTCGTTTCCAGCAAGCTGTCGACACTGGACCGGGTATTGTCAACGAAAACTCATTTTATTCTGAAAAAATACAAACAGGATGGGATCATTTTTGATGACCGTGAGGATGATCATCGGATGCTGGTCTCACCATAAAGGACGATGACGATGATAAACCAGGAAGAAATCGGAAGTAAACCGAAATCCATGCAGGGCTATTTGTCACCGCTGGTCCGGGATATTCCTCCTTCGGGCATCCGGCGTTTTTTTGATTTGGTAAGCGGGAGCAAGGATATCATTTCTCTGGGCGTCGGGGAACCGGATTTCGTAACGCCGTGGCATGTCCGCGAGGCGTGCGTGTATTCGCTGGAAAGAGGCCGGACGAACTATACGCCGAATGCGGGCCTCCCTGAGCTTCGCGAAGCGATCGCCGAGTATTTGTACACGAATTTTGCCGTAAAATACGAGCCTTCGAATGAAGTCGTCGTAACGGTCGGCGGCAGCGAGGCGATTGACCTTGCGCTGCGCGCGCTGATTACGCCGGGCGATGAAATTCTCGTTCCGGAGCCCTGCTACATCGCTTACAGCCCGATCGTCACGATCGGCGGAGGAGTCCCGGTCGGCATCGAGACCTTCGCGAAGGACAGCTTCAAGCTGAAGCCCGAGGCGCTCCGCGCAAGTCTGACGCCGAAATCCAAGGTTCTCGTTCTGAGCTATCCGAGCAACCCGACGGGCGGCATCATGACGTACGAGGACTGGGAGCCGATCGCCCGGATCGTGGAAGAGAACGATCTGATCGTCATCGCCGATGAAATTTATGCGGAGCTCACTTACGGAAGCAAGCACGTGAGCTTCGCGTCGCTGCCCGGCATGCGGGACCGCACTGTTCTTGTCAGCGGCTTCGCGAAAGCTTTTGCCATGACGGGCTGGAGAGTCGGCTACATGTGCGGGCATCCGGACCTGATCTCGGCGATGCTGAAGATCCATCAGTACACGGTCATGTGCGCTCCGATCATGGGCCAGATTGCCGCGCTTGAGGCGCTCCGCAACGGACTGGAGGAGAAGGACCGGATGATGGAGTCCTATAACCAGCGCAGACGCCTGGTCGTTCAAGGCTTCCGGCAGATCGGTCTCGACTGCCACGAGCCTCAGGGAGCGTTCTACGCGTTCCCTTCTATCGCTTCGACGGGCCTCAGCTCGGAAGAGTTCGCTCAGCGGCTTCTGACCGAAGCGAAGGTGGCGGCCGTTCCGGGACAGGTATTCGGCAACGGCGGCGAAGGCTTCGTCCGCTGCTCCTATGCGACTTCCGTTTCACAGCTGAACGAAGCTTTGGACCGTATTGGGTCTTTTGTGAAAAAATTGTAAAGACTTGTCCCAAAAAATAGTTTTCAGAATCGGAAAAAACTGATATCTTTAGGGTAAAGGAGGGATATGTATGGCTTATTTAGAATATCGTCTGGCCGACAACTCGGGTTGGTACAGCCATGACGTTTCCGATCAACGCTGGTTATCCAAACGACCTGCCAAATTAGCCTCCCTCTTTCACCTGGAAGAAGAAATTCAGTTTATGCGGCACAGACTGGAACAGATGGTTCAGTCCGGTGAGGCTATGACTTCCGAGTCCGTAATTGAAATGAGTACGCTACTTGATCATAAGATTAACGAATATATGAATCTAGTCCAGAAGAGCCGGTAAATGCCGGCTTTTTTGCAGCGTTTGCACAGGCTATCAGGCAACGGAGGGATTACGATGACACAGAAACGCTGGTTTTCGGCTGCTGTACTGCTTCTATTATTCACCGTCTTGGTTTCCGGGTGCGGGAAGGCCCAGCCCAAAGCGGATGTTTCCATCTTTATGATGGCCCGTGACGGTATACCGGTCGATGCCGCTTTTAAGCTTGAAAATTCGTTGAAAGCGCTTGTGGGGGACAAGCCGTCCATCTATTTGAATACGTCCCCGCTTTTTTCCAATGAGAAGATGATCGTCGAAATGGGATACGGCAATCACGGTATTCTGATCATCCCCGAAGAACAGTTTAAGATTTATGCGGCCGAAGGGGCATTTTTACCCCTGGAAGAGCATTTCAAGCAGGAGGACTATCCGGAGGGCGTACTCGAGGCGACGATTGAACCTGCCGGCAAGAAAAAGAATCCGCCCGAAGCGCCCAAGAAGGAGACGCATCTGTACGGCATTCCGCTCCAGTATTCCAAGTGGATGAAGGATAACGGCGTAGAGGGCAAAGGGCTCGTCGCTTTCATGGCGGTGAACAGCCGCAATCCCGAGCAGTCGTTCGAGGTGCTCAAAAAGATCGCCGCCAAATCCTGACGCGACGGCCTCGGCGCCGCCACGACTCTATGGCCCGCGCGAGGAATTGCAAGCGGTGCGGTGACTAAAGTCCTTGTCTTTCCGGCGCCGCTTGGCCTATAATGGGGGATGAACTTGAAGGCCCAACCTCATACGTTTACCGTCAGGTCCCGAAGCGGCGTCTCCCAGCGGAGCCGAAGCCCAGGGTGAAAAGGGAAGCCGGTGCAAATCCGGCACGGTCCCGCCACTGTAATACGGAGATCGTCTTACGATGCCACTGTCCGCGCGCGGATGGGAAGGCAAGACGGTCAGTCATCCGTAAGTCAGGAGACCTGCCTGCCGGTTTGCAGCACAATATCCTTCGAGGAGAGGATCGCGCGAAACCGGAAAGGACGTCCGACTGACGGCCGTTTCACCTCGTGATTCCGAAAGTTATCCCCTCTATCTCCGGATAGAGGGGATTTTTTGTTGACATGCGCGAACATCGTGGGACAACCTCAAGTCAAACTAAATCAGCAAGGGAGTAGAGAACATGAACAACGAACGAAGAACCGCTAGGGGGTTTAAATACGCCCTGCTGCTGCTTGTTTTGACGATGGCCGTCGGCCTGGCAGCCTGCGGCAAGCAAAGCACGGATAACGGGACGGCGGGCTCGGCCTCTCCGGCGGCAAGCACCGCTCCGCAAACGAGCGCGAAGAAAACGCAGTATCCTTTGAAAGTAACCGATGCGACAGGAAAGGAATTTACGTTCGAGAAAGCGCCCGGTAAAATCGTGTCGGTTTCGCCGGCGGAGACGGAAGCTCTTTTTGCGATCGGTCTGGGCGATACAATCGTCGGCGTGTCCGATTTTGACGATTATCCGGCGGAAGCGAAAACGAAGCCGAAAATGGGCGGAATTACACAGCCTAACCAGGAATCGGTTATCGCGTCGGGAGCCGACATTGTTTTCACAGGCGTTTCGATGAAAAAAGAATCGGTCGAAAAGCTGCGCGCCATGGGCATCAACGTGTTCAAGGTGGAGCCTAAGACGCTTGACGACGTCATGAAAAATATTCAGCTCTACGGCCAGATTACCGACCATCAGGAACAGGCGGAAAAAGTCGTCGCAAAAATGAAAGAAGACCGTCAGAAAGTTACGGATGCCGTAAAAACCGTAGCGGCGGACAAGAAGAAAAAAGTCTATATCGAATTTTCTCCGGGCTGGACAGTCGGCAAGGGCGAATTCATGGATGAGCTGATCACGCTGGCGGGCGGTGTCAATGTCGCTTCCGACATTACGGGCTGGAAACAGATCAGCGAGGAGAAAATCATCCAGCAGAACCCGGACGTTATTTTATACGCCAAAGACGTGGTGGATGACAAAACGAAGAAGAGTCTAGAAGAACTCATTCGCGGACGCAGCGGGTGGAACGAAATCAATGCGGTCAAAAACAACCAGGTAATCGGTCTCGACCAGAATACGCTGACCCGTCCGGGACCGCGTCTGACAGAGGGACTCCTGCAAATGGCTAAAGCCATCTATCCGGACTTGGTGAAATAAATGAAACCTAAATGGGGACTTTGGGGAGGAGTAGGAGTTTTACTCCTTCTTCTTTCTATTGTGCTGAGTCTTTCGCTGGGCTCGGCCCATCTGCCGGTGAGTCAGATCGCTTCGATTCTGGGGAGCAAGCTGCCTTGGATCGGAGACCGAATCACGCCGGATTGGCCCGTATCCTCGGAGCAGATTATTATGAAGGTAAGGCTGCCGCGCGTGATGCTTGCCATCCTTGTCGGGGCCTCCCTTTCGGTAGCGGGAGCCGCTTTTCAAGGCGTCCTGCGCAATCCGCTTGCGGACCCGTATACGCTTGGGGTCAGCAGCGGAACGAGCGTCGGCGCGGCGTTCGTCATTTACTTCGGTCTGCAGACGACGTTTTTCGGTACGTGGACGATACCGGTCGTCGGGTTTGCCACAGGAGCCGTTTCGCTTTGGATCGTTCTACGACTGGCCCGGACTGACGGCAAAATCCGTATGGAGACGCTGCTGCTTTCCGGTGTCGTGATGCAGGCGTTTCTCGGCTCCGTGGTTTCTTTTCTGGTGTCGATGTCCAAGCAGGTCGTCAATGAAATCATTTTCTGGCTGATGGGCAGCCTCGCTATGAAAGGCTGGTCGTACACAACCGTTCTCCTTCCGTATTTCCTCGTAACTTTCGTTGTGCTCTACAGCTATGCGCGGACACTCAACTTGCTGGCGCTCGGGGAACGTCAGGCCGCCCATCTGGGTATCCATGTCGAGCGGACGAAATTGATCGTGCTGATCACCGCGACACTGGTGACGGCTGCGGCCGTTTCCGTATCCGGCGTCATCGGGTTTGTCGGGCTGATCGTGCCTCATCTGATCCGTCTGATCGCGGGACCGGATTACCGGCTGATCGTGCCGCTTTCCGCCGTTGGCGGAGCCATCTACGTCCTTTGGGCCGACACGCTGGCCCGGACGCTTCTAAGCCCGACAGAGATTCCGCTCGGCGTAATCACCGCGTTTCTGGGTGCGCCGTTCTTCGCTTATCTGCTGCGCAAACAGAAGAAATGGGGGAGAAGCTGATGGAACCGATCATCGAAGTGCGGGGTGCTGGAAAAAGTTTCGGCGGAACCCGCGTGCTCAAAGATATCCGTTTCGAGGTGAAGCCCGGCGAATTTTTCGGCATCATCGGGCCCAACGGGAGCGGCAAATCGACTCTGCTGAGGCTTATCTCCGGCGTAGACCCCCTTACGGAAGGCCGTATTCTTCTCCAGGGGAGGGAAGTCGCGGGCTACGCCCGCAAGGAGCTGGCACGCTGGCTTGCCGTGCTTCAGCAGGATGCGCTGCCTCCGCTCGGTTTCACTGTCCGTGAGGTGGTCGAAATGGGCCGGTTCCCTTTCCAGAACTGGCTCGGGGAAGACCGGGAGGACGCCGCTGCGCTTATCGACCGGATTATGCGGCGGCTCGATCTGGAGCCGCTGGCCGACCGGACGGTCGAGAACCTGAGCGGAGGCCAGAAACAGCGAGTGGCGCTGGCGAAGGTGATGGCGCAGGAGCCCCGACTGCTGCTGCTCGACGAGCCTACGACTTACCTGGACATCGGCTACCAGATGCAGCTGATGGACTACGTGCGGCAGTGGCAGCGGGAAGAAGGGCTGACGGTGGTCGCCGTCCTTCACGATTTGAACCTAGCCTCTCTCTACTGCGAACGGCTTCTCGTCGTTCACGAGGGAGAAGGCGTATCGATCGGCACGCCGGAGGAAATTATGAGAAGCGAGCTGATCCTGGACGTCTACGGGACGGAACCGATCGTCCTGGAGCATCCGGATCACGGCATTCCTCAAATCCTGCTGCGCCGGGGAGATTGAATAGAGTGAATCCGGACCGCCCGCAGGGCGGTTTACATACATACCGACTTATACTACATACCGAGGAGGAACAAACATGAACGAACTTCAGGGTGTAATCGGCGCCATTCGCCCGCTCCGTCAGGAAGCGAAGGATGCGGCATCCGTCCATCTCGATAATCTGACTAAACCGCCGGGAAGCCTCGGCAAGCTGGAAGATATGGCACGCCAGCTTGCGGGGATTACCGGAGAGGTTATGCCCGATATGAGCCGCAAGGCCATCGTCGTGATGGCGGCCGACCACGGCGTCTGCGAAGAAGGCGTCAGCGCGTTTCCGCAGGAAGTGACCCGCCAGATGGTGATGAACTTCCTGCAGGGCGGCGCGGCCGTCAATGTGCTGGCCCGGCACGCGGGCGCGGAAGTCGTATGCGTCGATATCGGCGTCAATGCCGACCTGGAGCATCCGGATCTCCTCTCCCGCAAAGTCCGGAAAGGCACGGCCAATATGGCCCGTGAAGCCGCTATGACCCGTGAGGAGGCTCTCCAGGCCATCCGCGCCGGCATTGAAGTCGCAGACGAGCTGGTCGGACGCGGCGTGCGGGTTCTGGCAACCGGGGAGATGGGGATCGGCAACACCACGGCCAGTTCCGCGCTGCTGAGCGTGCTCGGGGGCATCGCCGTAGAAGACGCGGTAGGACGCGGAACGGGCATCGACGATGCCCGCTGGCTGCACAAGCAGGAAGTTGTTCGCAGAGCCATCGAGGTCAACAAACCGGATGCGGGCGATGCGCTCGATGTGCTGGCGAAAGTCGGCGGCCTCGAAATCGCGGGCCTGGCCGGAGTCATACTCGGTGCGGCCAAGAACGCTTGTCCGGTCGTGATCGACGGTTTCATCTCCTCGGCCGCCGCGCTGGTTGCTTCACGGCTGGCTCCGGAGTCCCAGCCGTATATGATCGCCTCTCATCAGTCTCACGAGCAGGGCCACGCACGGATGCTGGAAGCGGTCGGGCTCAGCCCCATGCTTCATATGGATATGAGACTGGGAGAAGGGACCGGGGCTGCGCTCTGCTTCACGCTCATGGATGCGGCGGGCAAAATCATGCGCGAGATGGCTTCCTTCGAAAGCGCCGGAGTGTCGCGGGGCTGATGAATCTGGCGCATGAACATACACCGGGAGCGGGAGCTGTCCTCGTGACGGGCGGTGCCAGAAGCGGCAAAAGCTCGTTTGCCGAGCAGCTGTCTTCGCGGCTTGCCGCACACGGGACTTATCTCGCTACGGCCCAGATCTGGGACGAGGAGATGCGGCAGCGGATCGCTCTGCACCGCACGCAGCGCGAGCAGTCCGGCTTCCCCTGGATTACGGCGGAAGAGCCTATGGAGCTGTCGGCCGCGCTGCAAGCTTGTAGCGGCGAAAGAGGCCAGGGCGTTGTCCTGGTGGATTGTCTGACGCTGTGGCTTTCCAATCGTCTGCTGAAGGCGGAATCTTCGCCGGATGCGGCCGAACAAGTGGATGCCGCCGTGGACGAGCTTGTCCGGACGGTTGAAGCCTACGAGGGACCGCTCGTTCTTGTCACGAACGAAGTGGGGAGCGGCATTGTGCCCGAGTATCCCCTCGGGCGATTGTACCGCGATCTCGCCGGTCGGATGAATCAGCGGCTGGCCCAAGTTTGCGGCCGGGTTTTTCTGGTGACCGCCGGGATACCTGTCGAGCTGAAAAGCCGGGCTTACCGGTTTGAATAGAGGGAACTCATGATTTTTTATTCGCTGAAAGAAATCTTGTGGATGATGCTGGCGGCTATTGCCGTCGACCTTGTGATCGGCGATCCGAAGTGGCCGACGCATCCGGTGATCCGCATCGGGAGTCTGATCAGCTTTCTGGAACGGAAGCTGAGGAGGGATCACGCAGCGCGGGAGAGCGCGCCGGAATGCGCCGGAGGAGTCCGAGCCGAGGCCGGAGCCGGGACCGGGGCTGCCGGTGGCGTGCCGCCGGAGGCCGGCGCATCCGCCGACACGGCCGGAGAAGCGGCCTCTCTGTCACCGCGCTCCTTGAAGCGGCGGGGGATTGTCCTGGCCGCAGCCGTCATGCTGGCCGCATTTGCCGCGATGACGGCCGTAACGGCCGCAGCCGCGGCGATACATCCGTGGCTGGGATACGCGGTGACGACGTGGTTTATTTCGACGACGGTAGCCGTCAAAGGCTTGAAAGATGCCGCACGGCTGGTAGCGGTACCCCTGGCAGCGGGAGATTTGGCCGCCGCTCGCAAATATACGGGCTATATCGTCGGCCGCGACACGAAGAACCTCGACGAAGGCGAACTGACGCGCGCCGTCGTGGAAACGGTCGCCGAGAACACCGTCGACGGAGTCGTTTCGCCGCTGTTCTACGCCCTCATCGGCGGAGCGCCTCTGGCGATGCTGTACCGGGCGGCGAACACGCTGGACTCCATGGTCGGCTACAAGAACGACCGGTATGTGCATTTCGGCTGGGCCTCCGCGCGGTGGGACGACGTGATGAACTGGATTCCGGCCAGACTGACCGGAATCCTGCTGATTCTGGCCGCGTCCGTACAGCCGCGGATGAGCGCTTTCCGGGCGGGCCGCTCGATCGGCCGTTTCGCCCGGCTTCATCCGAGCCCGAACAGCGGGATTCCGGAGTCGGCGGTCGCGGGCGCGCTCGGCATCGAGCTGGGCGGGCGCAATACATACGGAACCGTGGTCAGCGAGCGCGCACGCATGGGCTGGCCGCTGCGGCCGCGGAACCGCGGAGACATCGACGGCACGGTCCGGCTGCTCTACGGGGCGACGGGCTGGCTGGCAGGAGGGGTCCTATGCGCAATTTGGCTGCTGAATTAAAGCTCTGGCTGTTTGGACTGATAACGGCCGTCCAGTTTCTTACCCGGCTGCCGCTTCCGGTAAGGATCGAGTGGACACCGGCCGTTCTGCGGCGGAGCCTCGCTTTTTACCCGGTGGTCGGCATGATCCTGGGCCTTCTTCTTACCGGCTCCGGCTGGGTGCTGGAGAAGACGCTTCCCCCTCTGCCCGCTGCCGCGCTTCTTCTGTGCCTGTGGATCGGGCTGACGGGAGCGCTGCATCTGGACGGGCTGATGGATACGGCGGACGGGCTGCTCAGCCATCGTTCCAGGGAGCGCATGCTGGAAATTATGAAAGACAGCCGCGTCGGAGCCATGGGCGTCATTGTATGTGTCGCGGTCTTGCTTCTCAAGTGGAGCGTAATGGTGCCGCTGCTGACGGACGGCGCTCTCACCGGGAGCTGGATTCTGCTGCTTGTTCCGGTCTGGAGCCGGACTTTCATGGCCGCAGCCGTGGCTTTATGGCCGTATGCGCGGAGCGGAGGCGGTCTGGGCGGTTTTTTTGAAGGGGAAAAAAAGCCCTTCGCGCTGCTGGGAGCGGCAATCGCCTTATTTCTGAGCGCCGGAGCGGTCGCGTTTTTCCATGAATCGGGCGGGACGCTTTCGCTCAAGCCTTCTTTGCATGTTTTGGAAGGGGCGGGGCCCGTATGGTGGGGGATTATGCTCCTTATGGTTACCTTTGCGCTTGGAGGAGTCTTGGCGGCCTGGATGGCTAAAAAGCTCGGCGGGCTGACGGGGGACACCTACGGGGCTTTAAATGAGCTGCTGGAAGCTCTGCTGCTTCTTGCCGCCGCTTTCGTGCTGCATTTGACCTAGTTTGGATGCGCGGACACCCTCGAAAGGCTTGTTGCCGTAGGGTGAAAAGGAACGTGCGGAGCAGACGGGCTCTCCGAAAGGAACCAAAAAAGAGGCGGGATGGATTCGTTCGTCGGACTCCCGGCCTTTTTGCATATAAACGGACAGGAAACGACAAAAAAAGTGGGGGGATCACTATGCTGGAGCGATACGGACACGGCGGGGATGTGTGGACGGCGGAGGAAAAGTTCGGGCGCGGCCGGGAGCAGTTTCTGGATTTCAGCTCGAATATGAATCCGTTCGGTCCGCCTGATGCGGTGGAGGGAGTGCTGCGATCAGGCTGGAAACATATTGTCCGGTATCCGGACCCGGCTGTCCGGGAGCTAACAGGGAAAATTGCCGCCAAATACGGAGTTCCCGCAGAATCCGTACTGGTGGGAAACGGCGCCGCCGAATTGATCGACCTTATCGTGCGTGTTCTGCAGCCCGAGGTGACGGGGCTTGCGCGTCCGTCTTTCAGCGAATACGAGGATGCGGTGCTGAAAACGGGAGGCCGTATCCACGGGATTCCGCTGCGTGCGGAGCACGATTTCCTGCTGCAGCGGGCGGATGCCGAGGAAGCCGTGAAGCGTTCGGATTTGCTGTTTCTGGGACATCCGAACAATCCGACGGGAAGACTCCTTTCCCGGGAACTGCTGAACGACTTGGCCGGCAGCGGACATCCGCTCATTCTGGACGAGGCGTTCCTCGATTTCGTACCGGACGAAAAAAACGTGACGCTTCTGCGGCTTGCGGCCGAATCCAAGCATGTAGCCGTGATCCGCTCCATGACGAAGTTTTACGCGATTCCGGGGGCCCGGCTCGGCTTCATTGTCGCTCATCCGGATGTGATCGCCCGGATGTCCCGTCTGCAGGTACCGTGGAGCGTAAATTATTTCGCCCAGCTTATCGGATGCGCCGTCCTGGAGGACGAGGCTTTTCACGCGAAAACTATCCGCTGGCTGCAGGAAGAGAGTCCCTGGCTTGCCGACAAACTTGCGGGTCTCGGGCTCTCGGTGACACCGAGCGACACCAACTATTTGTTGTGCGCGCTTCCGGAGCACAGCCTAATCGATGTCCGCATCCTTCAAGAAGAAATGGGCAGACGCGGGGTTCTCATCCGGGACGCTTCGCTTTTCGAAGGGCTCGGCACGCGTTATTTCCGTACGGCGGTCAAACTCCGCGGCGATAACGAGCGCATGCTTGCCGCTTTGTCAGACGTGTTGAAAGCGGCTCAAGCCGGTGAAATTTCCTTTGAAAGGGGCGGCCGATGAACATGAGGAATTCCACTCATACAGAAGGACGCACAGGCACGGTCCCGACTCACCTTGACCGTGAAGCGGATCAACCGGAGGGCAACGGGAGCGGGACGGACGGAACGCGGGCCAGGACCCTTATGGTACAGGGGACGGCTTCGGATGTCGGCAAAAGCATTTTGACGGCGGCTCTGTGCCGCATTTTCGTGCAGGACGGCCACCGCGTGGCGCCGTTTAAGTCGCAGAACATGTCGCTGAACTCTTACGTGACGCCGGACGGCAAAGAGATCGGGCGGGCTCAGGGGGTCCAGGCCGATGCGTGCCGCATACCGGCTACGACCGATATGAACCCGATTCTGCTGAAGCCGTCTCAGGATATGCGTTCCCAGGTCGTTGTTCACGGCAAGCCTTATCAGGATATGGACGCGAGAGCTTACCGCGAATCTTACCTGCCCCTGGCGGAGAAAGTCGTGTGTGACGCGCTCGAACGGCTGCGTCGGACGGTTGACCTCGTTGTGCTTGAAGGAGCCGGAAGTCCGGCGGAGATCAACCTGAAAGACCGGGATATCGTGAACATGCGGATGGCGAAATGGGCCGACGCTCCCGTGATCCTCGTGGCGGATATCGACCGGGGCGGGGTATTTGCGTCGATCGTCGGGACGCTGGAGCTTCTGGAACCGGATGAGCGGGAGCGGGTAAAGGGATTTGTCATCAATAAATTCCGGGGGGACGTCAGCCTGTTGAAGCCGGGATTGGACTGGTTGGAGGAACGGACGGGAAAACCCGTACTCGGCGTCGTCCCTTACTATCCGAAGCTGGGGATTGAAGACGAGGATTCCGCTTCGCTGGATTCCAAAAGAAGGCTGGAACCGGCTCCGGCCGCACAGCAGGACGGTCAGCGGCCCGATGTGCTCGATATCGCGGTCGTCCGGCTGCCTCGGATTTCCAACTTCACGGATATCGATCCGCTGCACGAAGAGCCGGATGTATCCGTGCGTTACGTCGGCAGCGCCGCCGAATGGGGGAATCCGGATATCGTCCTTGTGCCGGGGAGCAAAAATACGATGAGCGACCTTCTTTTCCTGCGGGAAAGCGGCCTGGCCGACAGAATCGTCCGTCACGCGGCCGGTGAAGGCAGGGTTGCCGGGATATGCGGGGGCTACCAGATGCTGGGCGAGGCACTTTCGGACCCGCTCGGAACGGAATCCGACTATAGGGGGGACCGGGAAGGACTCGGCCTTCTGCCGGTGGCGACTGAATTCACGCCGGAGAAAAAAACGGTGCGTGCCGAAGGCAGCTGCGGACTTTTCCGCCAAATGCCGGATCTGCCGGTCGACGGCTATGAAATTCATATGGGCGTGACGAGGATGACGGACGAAACGTCGGAGCGGCCGTTTCGCCTTCGCGCTTCCTTGGCGGGTTCCGGGGATGAAGCCGGTGCGGCGGACGGTTTGCATCCGGAGGGAGCTTCGGCTTTCGAAGGACGGGTCTGGGGAACGTATCTGCACGGCATTCTTCATAATGACGATTTCCGCAGATGCTGGCTGAACGAAGCTCGTCAAAGCAAAGGCTGGGAGCCTCTTTCCGCCGAACTGCGTTTTCGCGAAAAGCGGGAGGAAGCGTTCGACCGGCTCGCGGGTCATGTCCGCAAACATATTGACATGGATCTCTTATACGAGATAGCGGGATTAACCGCTGAATAAAAGCGTCCGGACCAGTTTCCGGAGAGAGCCGATATCGGACCGAATCCATTTGCACTGCCTGTCCGGGGAAGCTATGATAAGAAAAAGAGCCTTTCGGAGCTGATGAAGCGAACGGGCGATGTTGATTTTTTACCCTGAATATAAGTAAGATATTTGGCGTTAGCGGGAGGAATACAGGTGAAAATTTATACGAGAACAGGGGACGCCGGCAAAACGGGTGTCATCGGCGGACGTGTCGATAAAGACGACGAACGGGTGGAAGCGTACGGAACGGTAGACGAGCTGAACTGTTATCTGGGGCAGGCGATGAGTTTTATGGACCCGGAGAAGTTTGCCGACCTGCTGGAAGACCTGCTTACGGTCCAGCATGAGCTGTTTGACTGCGGCTCGGATTTGGCTCTGCTTAAAAAGGAGCTGCGGCCTTTTAAAGTGACGGCGGAGATGGTGGACAATCTGGAGACGTGGATCGATAAATACGATGCCGAGACGCCCGATATTACACGGTTCATTCTGCCGGGGGGAAGCCGGAGTTCCGCTGCGCTTCACATCTGCCGGACGGTATGCCGCCGTGCCGAAAGACGCGTCGTGACGCTGGCCCGCACCCAGGAGATCAACGTGGAGGTACGCCGTTACCTGAACCGCCTGTCGGATCTCTTCTTCACGATTGCCCGCACGGCCAACTTCAGGGAAGGTCAGACGGATGTGGAGTACGTCCGCAGCGGCGAGGTGTTCCGCCGGAAAAAATGATAAATTATTACAGTCCTTTAACGTATGTGGTTCCTCCCGACGAGGAGGGTTTCTATCTGAAAACGATTTTGCAGAACCGGATGGGTCTCTCGCGGAAACTGCTCTCCAGGCTCAAGCTGACGGAACAGGGGATCACCGTCAACGGCAAGCGCGAATATATCAACATCAAAGTGAACAGCGGAGATGTGATCGAAATCCGGATGCAGGAGGAAGAGTCGGAGGATATTTTGCCTCAAGACCTCCCGCTTGAAATTTTGTATGAGGACGAGCACCTGCTCATCGTCAATAAAGAGTCCGGGATGATCGTGCATCCGACGCACGGGCATTATTTGAACACGGTGGCCAACGCCGCCGTGCATCACTGGAAAGAGCGGGGGGAAAACGTCCGCTTCCGGCCGGTTCACCGGCTGGACCAGGAAACCTCGGGCGTGCTTGCGATTGCGAAAAATCCGTATGTGCACCAGCAGATTTCGGAGCAGATGATCGCTCACAGCATAACGAAGGAGTACCTGGCCATTGTGCACGGCACGGTAGTGGAGGACCGGGGTACGATCGACGCTCCGATCGACCGCGACCCGGAGCAGCCGCACGTCCGCATCGTGACGCCGTCCGGTTACCGCGCCGTCACGCATTACGAGACGGTGCGGCGCTACGACGGCATCACTCTGGTGCGGCTGATGCTGGAAACCGGGCGGACGCATCAAATCCGCGTCCATATGAAGCACCTCGGGCACCCTCTCCTCGGTGACAAGATGTACGGCCCGGACTTCGCCGCCGGAGCGGACTGTGCCGACGGCGTGCCGGGAGCGCCCTCCGCCGTCCCGTCCCCGGCAGTAGACGGCGAGGCGGTCCCGGCGCTCGCCCGGCAGGCGCTGCACGCGTACCGGCTGGGCTTCGTCCACCCGGGCACGCGCGAGCGGGTGGAGTTCACCGCCCCGCTGCCGGCGGACATGCAGGCGGTGCTCGACGCCTGCCGGTAGGGTCTCCGCGTCAGCGGGCTGTGCTGCCTGGTGCGTGCTTAAGCTGCTGCGGGTCTCAATCTCGCCTGCACCCGGCCGCGCGCCGGCAGGACTATGCCTGCCGGTTACGACATACGGAAGCAGGCGCTCCGCCGCTTATCGCCACAGGCTTTGCCGACCACCAGTCACGAGCCGCCTGCGCGCATGGCCGCCCGGTGGAACTTTTTCGGCAGCCCTGCGTATAAAGCATACGGCAAGCAGGCCGAGATTTTTTTAAAACCAGCCTCCCCGCCGCATCGGCAGCGGAGGTTTTTTTCGGGTACGCGAACCGCAGACCGTTAGCTACCATTGTCCCATGAAAGGAAGTCATTTTATGTCCGTAACGATTTATGAATACAGCAAATGCAGCACGTGCCGCAGCGCCCTGAAATGGCTGCGCGCCAAAGGGCTTGATCCGGTAACCGTTCCGATTATGGAGCAGCCGCCGACCGCGGAGGAAATCCGCGTACTTGTCCGCAACAGCGGCCTGGAGCTCAAAAAGTTTTTCAATACCGGCGGAGAAGTATACAGGGAGCTGGGACTGAAAGACAAGCTCGGAAGCATGACGGAGGACGAGCAGCTGGCCCTGCTTGCATCCAACGGCAAATTGCTCAAACGGCCGATCGTAACGGACGGCAGCAGGGTTACCGTAGGTTTCAAGGAAGCCGACTTTGAGAAGGCATGGGGGTAACGGAGGGGTCCCGCTGGGACCGTCCGTTTCCGGAAAGGGGTGACTGAATTGCCGGAAAAGCAATCGTCCAAATCATCTAAAAAAAATCCGCTCTGGGTTCTTGGAGCCATCGGGGCTTTTCTGCTGAAATTCGGAAAGTTCGGAAAATTCGGGGCGACGATTATTTCGATCGCGATTACGATCGCGAGTTATGCGATCATTGCTCCGCTGCCGTTCGCTATCGGGCTGGTAGCGATGATTTTTATCCATGAAATCGGTCACGTGCTCGCGGCCAAGCAAAAAGGGCTTCCGGTCACGGCGCCTCTTTTCATTCCGTTTCTGGGTGCGCTGATTACCATGAAGCGTAATCCCAGGGATGCCGTTACGGAAGCCTACATCGCCTACGGAGGACCGCTGCTCGGAACGATCGGAGCTACGGCGGCTTTTGCCCTGGGTGTGTACACCGACTCCAACCTGCTGATCTCGATCGCGTACACCGGATTTTTTCTGAACCTGCTCAACCTTCTTCCAATCCATCCGCTGGACGGGGGGCGTATTTCGACCGCTGTGACCCGCTGGCTGTGGCTCGTCGGTCTGATCGGTGGACTGGCTGTTATCCTTTATTTGCGAAGCTTCCTGTTCCTGATCATCTGGGCTTTGTTTGCCTGGGATTTATACAAAAAATTCGTCAAATTCCGCGACAAGCCTCAGCTTATGCATTTTCAGCCGCGTTTTGACATGACGGCCCACCATTTGCTGGCGCACGGGTATATGATTCCGGGAGAAGATCACCGGCGCGATCTTGCTTTTACGACCTACTCCGAGCTGAGCGGAGATGAAGCAGGTGTGCAAATGGTGCATACCTCCTGGGACGCGATCGAGTTCGAAACGAAATTCGCCCTGCCCCGGCAGGCATTGGTTCACCGTGTCCAAGTGGTTAAAATCGAACGGGTTACGCGTGAAGACGGCCTGCATCTGGTGCTGCACTTCGATGTCGAACTGGAGCCGTTCGAGAACGATGCCTATTACGAGGTTCCCACGGCTTCACGCTGGAAGTTCGGTGTGGCTTATTTCGCACTCGCCGTGTATCTGCTGGCCATGATGAACTGGGTCCACCGGCTACTGCCCGCGGCCGCTTATTAAACAAGACGATTCAAGGGGGAAACGTTCCGGATGAAAGCATACGGCTCGACAAGATTAGGCAGTCTGGGGTCGGCGATTTTCGCCGAGGTCGCCCAGTGGAGAAGAGAGGCGGAGGAACGCGGCGTCGATGTCATCGACCTTGGAATCGGAAGTCCCGACCTTCCGCCTTCTTCGCGTGTCATCGAGGCCTTGGCGGAGGCCGTGAAGAATCCGCAGGCCTACGGCTATCCGGGCTCGGAGGGAACACCCGAATTCCGCAGGGCGGCCGCGGGCTGGATGAACCGGCGGTTCGGGGTCACGCTCGACCCGCAGCGCGAGGTGCTGGCCCTGATGGGATCGCAGGACGGATTGGCCCACCTGGCGATGGCTCTGTGCAATCCCGGCGATACGGCGCTCGTGCCCGACCCCGGCTATCCCATTTATGCGGCCAGCCTCGTTCTGGCCGGCGTTCAACCCGTTCTGATGCCTTTAAGGGAATCGAACGGGTTTCTTCCGCAGTTGGAGAGCATCCCTCCGGAAACGGCGGAGAAGGCTTCCTTCCTGCTGCTGAGCTATCCCGGCAATCCGATCCCCGAGGCGGCGGACCGGGCCTTTTACGAGAAAGCGCTCGCCTTTGCGGAGCGTTACGATCTCTTGATCGTGCACGACCTGGCATATTCGGAGCTTGCGTATGGCGGCTACAAACCGATGAGCATTCTTGAGCTGGAAGGTGCGAAGAAGAGAGCGGTGGAATTTCATTCCTTGTCCAAAAGTTTCAATATGGCCGGCTGCCGGATCGCCTTTCTGGCCGGTAATGCGGAAGCGGTGGACGCTCTGCGCAGGTTGAAGTCCAACATCGACTACGGCGTCTTCCTGCCTGTCCAGCAGGCTGCCGTCGTTGCACTGGAGGAGGAGACGTCGTTTCCGTCCTCCATTTCAGCGGTATACGAACGGAGACGGGATGCGCTCGTGGACGGCCTGCGCAGCATCGGCTGGCATGTCTCCCGGCCTAAAGCGACGATGTTCGTCTGGGCGAGGATTCCGAAAGGATGGACTTCCCGACATATTTCTCGGGAAATATTGGAGCGTGCGGGAGTAGCGATGATTCCCGGAGACGCTTTCGGGGCGGAGGGTGAAGGCTATGTCCGCATAGCGCTTGTCCAGCCGGAAGAACGTCTTCGGGAAGCCGTGTCTAGAATCGGCGAAATATGGCAGTCGGTTAGCGAAAGAGAGAGAAATACATAAATTTTCCAAACAACCCGTTTTAAAGAAGGAAAATATGCCAAGAATGAGTAATGTACATAGAGGTTCCTCTACGAAACAGGGTTGAAAGGAGTTAATTATGGATTCTATCTTTTCGCTGTCCGAGCTGCTGTCCCAACAGAAGCCTTCTTCCCTTGTGGAAATTCCGGGTGTGCTCGGCCAAACTTTTGGACAAGCGACGCTTTCGACAACTTTGCCTATTAGCAAGCTTTTTTCTATTTACGAGGTGGATCTGGAAGTTCAGCGTGCTATCATTCCGCGCAATCTCAGCAAACTGATGGATTATGTTTCGCTTTATCTGGATAATCATCAGCCGATTTATTTCCCGGGTGTTATTTTCTCCGCAAGAGGGGCCGGAAGCTACGATTCTGAGCAGCGCGTGTTTCAACTGCAGCCGATTGAAAAGTTGTATGTCGTCGACGGGCAGCATAGGCTGGCGGCCTTCCAGCGTTTGATGGAAACGCTTCAAAGCCAGATGGCGCGCGCCAAAGACCGCAGGGAATACGACCGGATGGAAGTAATCACGGAAAAACTGAGCCGTCTGTACGCATTCCCGGTCTCGACGATGATCTATCTGGACATCGACGCGCGCCAGGAACGCCAGCTGTTCTCGGACATTAACAAGCTTCCGCGCAAAATCGGCGGAAATCTGGCCGTTCTCCGGGACCAGCGCCGCTTCTATCACGTGACCGCCTCGCAGCTCGTAGAGAAGGCTCCGGTGATGCAGCACATCCCGGTCGATATGTTTTCCGAGCGGGGAAAAGCGCCGGAATTCCTGTTCACGTATCACCTTCTGATCGAAATTCTGGTGGCTCTGTTCGAAGGGCGGATGAAGTCCGGCGCCCGCAATAACGGCTACCATTATGAGGAAGAGGAGGTAACGGATCATCTGTCGATCAGTTCCTTCTACTTCCAGCAGCTGCTGAAATATTTGCCGGAGCCCGTAAAGGGCGAGCCCGCCTGGTCGGAGAACATTCAAATCGCGCTTGCGCTCTTCTTTCACGAGGAAGCGACCAAAAGCGCGAAGTTCAACCGCTACGCGCTGGAATACGCGACGAAGATCCTGCCTCACATCGACTGGAACGCGATTTTCAGCGGAGACGAGAAGGACCGGCTTCCGCGCCGTTCGCGGATTATGAAGGCTTATCAATATATCCGCTCGTTCTACCAGGAGCAGCATCTGTTCCTGATCAGCGATAAGGAGGATGTCGGCTGATGGATGGATTATGCCTGCGAATGACGATTCACCCGTTCTGCGAGCGCTTCGGTCTCGCGACTGTGGCCCTTAAAGTGCAGGATCTGCTCAACTATACGATGATTGATGCGATTGTACAGCGCAAGCTGAGCAAGATGCAGCGCCGTAAAATCTCGAATTATCTCCAGGAGCGCGAGCTAGATCAGGTCTTTTTCGGCCCGGTAACGCTGTCGCTTCGCGATGTGAGCCAGCTTACCCGCACGAGCGAGGAGCTGTACCTGCGTCACGGGTCCAAGCTCAGTATTATCGACGGGCAGCACCGGATTCTGGCTCTGGGGTTTGTCAATGAACAGATGCAGAAGGAAGTGAAGCGCACCGAGCGCAAGCTGGCTTCACTGCGAGTTCGGCACCGCAAAGAAACGGACAACCGGGAATTGGCCGACGAAATCGCTCAGGTAAGCGGTCTGTTGGAGCAGATGGAAGCCCGGCGGCTGGGGCTGATGGAAAGCGAGCTGGCCGTACAAATTTACATCGGGCTTAACGAGGTGGAAGAGCAGCAGCTTTTCGGGGACATCAACTCGAAGGTGCAGCTGGTGAGCAAAGAGCTCGGGCATTCGTTCGACTCCGTCGATCCGCTTAATCTCGTGATCCAGCAGGTTGTCGACCATAACATGCTGCTGAAAGAGGCCGGCGTGGAGAAGCGCAGCAATTTGACGGCTTTCAACCGGAATTTCACGTGTCTGTCGTGGATGTATTCGACGGCGGTCATGCTCTTTTCGGGCAAAATGCAGTCGTCTTACGAGCTGCAGCGCAAAATCCGCAAGGAAACGGCCACGTACGTGGAAATTTTGCACCAGTTCTATAACACGATTCTGCCGATGATGCCGGAGCAGCCCGGGCTTGTCCAGGTCACTTCCGCCAACCGGGTTATGCAGGAAAGCATTGCGCTGTATGCCAACCAGTTTCTGTTCCGTGACGGAGTGTACAACCCGGACTGGACGTCGTGCCTGCGGATTCTCGAAGGCTTCGACTGGACGCACGGCAATGAGGAGCTGATCTATATTTTCGGCTCGCTCGATAACGGCAAATTAAATCTCATTCATGAAAAATCTCTGCGCAAGCACGGCAAGCTCGTGAGCTTTTTCCTGGAAGGCATCGAGCCGGATGGATTAAAATCGGCTTCGCTGGCTTAGTCGAACAAACGAACAACCGGATTGGAAGACGTCTGCCCGAACGGGGCGATGTTCCAAGATCCGGTTTTTTTGTATGCTTGCGGATGGAGGCCGGTACAGGAGGTGCGGCGTCGTCAGGGGGCGCGGAGGCGCCGAAGGTAAATGTGTTTGCCAACCAAGGGACCGTTCCTCCATAATAGGAAGAAATACGCTGGATTTTACAAAGCTGTAAAGGAGTGAACGCATGCAAATCGGGGAAACGATGCCTAAGGAGGCGAATGTTCGGCACGCTATGTTCGCTTTGGCGCTGGCGGCAGCCGTTCTCATCCGCTTTCTCGTGGCTCCGAATGTTTTTGGCTACGAAGCCGATGTGCGCACGTTTATGGCGTGGGCGGATCGGGCGTTTACGGTCGGGTTCGGCAATCTTTATACCGATCCGGGCTATTTTCTGGATTACCCGCCGGGGTATATGTATATCCTGTACCTTATCGGCGCCGCCCATCATCTGTTCGGGATCGAATGGGGAACGGGTCTGTCTCTGGTCCTGCTGAAAACACCTCCAATGCTGGCGGATCTGCTGGCTTCGGTTCTTCTGTATCGGCTGGCTCTGCGTTCCGTAAATGTACGGCAGGCCGCCGTGCTGGCTTCGCTGTATATGCTGAATCCGGCCGTATGGATCAATTCGGCGGCCTGGGGCCAGGTGGATTCGCTGTTTATGCTTTTCGTTCTTCTGTCCCTGCTGCGCGTGGAGGACAAAAAGTTCCCGGCAGCGGCCGTTTATCTGGGACTGGCGGTTCTGCTTAAACCTCAGGGCCTGCTGTTCGGTCCGTTCTTCCTGCTGGCTCTGCTCTGGCGGGTCAGGCAGAAAGGATTCGGGCGGGAGCTTGCGGTCAGCGCAGCCGCCGGAGCGGCTGCCTTTCTGCTGCCGGCCCTGCCTTTCGCCTGGAAGATGGAGCCGCTTTGGCTGCCCAAGCTGTATTTCGGCACGCTGGCTTCCTATCCGTACGCTTCGCTGAATGCCTTCAACCTGCTGGCGCTGCTCGGCGGCAATTTCGAGTCTGTTGACGGCCGCCTCTTCTCTTTGACCTACGGGGCTTGGGGCACGCTGTTGTTTGCGCTGTCGCTCCTGTTCGTTCTGGTTTTCTTTGCCAAAAACATGGGCAGGAAGGGCGCGGGCTTGTACGCGGGGTTCCTGTTCGCCGCAAGCGCGTTTATGCTGATGACCAAAATGCACGAACGGTATTTATTCTACGGGCTGCTCCTGCTGCTGGCCGCATATTTGCGGTCGAAGGACCGCAGGCTGCTTGTGCTGTTCGCCGGTTTTTCCGTGACGCATTTCGCGAATGTGGGCTATGTGCTCTGGAAAAGCGCGAAGGGGGTATTCCACATCCCCAAACACGATCCGGTTCTCCTCCTGGTGTCCCTGCTGAACGTGATTCTATTCGTGATGGCGTGGCAGGCTGCGCGCACATGGGCGCAGAAATCCGCCGGAACGGACGCCCGGCCCCAAGGCAGCGCCGACGCCGGGAAAGGCCTCTTCGGCGGCGTAATGAACCGTGGTTCCGTCGTGTGGGACCGGGACGGAGCCGTGGCCGCCAGACAGCCGCTTCTGACGAAGAAGGACGGCTGGCTGATGGGCGGAATCACCGTGGTCTACGCGGTGATCGCGCTGGTCAACCTGGGGTCGTTCGACGCGCCCCAGACGTTCTGGAAGCCTGCGAGTCAGACGGAGGCCGTCGTCGCCGATCTCGGCGCGACGAAGCATCTGACGCGCATCCAAGATTTTGCCGGCGCCGGAGAAGGTGAATTCCGGTTTGAATTCTCCTTGGACGGCGTCACTTGGAATGAGCCGATCGACGTGAAATCGGATTATACCAAGGTATTTACCTGGAATGTCGTGAAGACGGAACGGGATGCCCGGTATGTGAAGATCACGCCGCTCGCTACCGGATTCGCCCTGCATGAGGCGGCCTTCTTCGACGGAACGTCCGACACGCCTCTGCCGGTCAGCGTTCTGCCGGGAGACGATACGCAAAATTCCGGGGAACACCGGAAAGTATTCGATGAGCAGGCGATTGTACCGCCCGCTCCCGGTTATAAAGACGGCACTTATTTCGACGAGATCTATCACGCCCGGACGGCTTACGAGCATCTGCACCGGATCGAGCCTTACGAGAGCACGCATCCGCCTCTGGGCAAAATTCTGATCTCGGCGGGTATCGCCCTGTTCGGAATGAACCCGTTCGGCTGGCGCATTGTCGGCACGCTGTTCGGCGTCGCGATGCTGCCGCTCATGTATGTGATGGCGAAGCGCTTATTCGGCCGGACGGAGTATGCGGCGATGGCGACGTTCCTGTTCGCCGTCGATTTTATGCACTTTGCCCAAACGCGGATTTCGACCATCGACGTGTACGGCGTATTTTTTATCATGCTGATGTTTGCCTTCATGTACCGCTATACGACGCTGAGCTTCTATGACGTACCGCTTCGCAAAACGCTGCTTCCGCTCGGACTTGCGGGCGTCACGTTTGGCATCGGCGCCGCCTCCAAGTGGATTGTGATCTACGGCGGGGCCGGTCTTGCCGTACTGCTCGCCCTGTCGCTCTGGGAGCGGTTCGGCGAGTACAGGCAGGCGCGCCGCAGTCTTGCCGAGTGGAGCCGTGAGGCATCCACGGCGGAGGGGCCGGATACGGTTTGGAGCGGGAGAGGACCGGCGGGAGCAGCCGATGCGTCGGGCGTATCCGCCGTTTCCGGTGAAACCGGACAGCCGCGCATTCCGGGCGTATTCGAGCGGTTCCATACCGCGGAGAGCAGCGACGAGGACCGGGAACGGTGGCGGCATATCGTTCGTAAATTCCCGCGGAATACGGTGTACACTCTGCTTTTCTGCGTGGTCTTCTATGTACTTATTCCGGCCGCCATTTATGCGGCGTCCTATATTCCGTTTATGCTGGTGCCGGGTCCCGGTCACGGACTTGCCGATGTGGTCACGTACCAGCAGCATATGTACAGTTATCACAGCGGGTTGGTCGCGACCCATCCGTTCTCTTCAAGCTGGTGGGAATGGCCCCTGATGCTCAGGCCGATCTGGTACTACAAAGGCGAGTTCGTTCCGCCGGGCAGCATGTCGAGCATCGTATCCTTCGGGAATCCGCTCGTCTGGTGGCCTGGGCTTATCTGCGTCCTGCTTGCCCTGTGGGCCGCCGTTAAAACGAAAAATAAGCCGCTGCGGTTCTTGCTGATTGCGTACGCATCCCAGTATCTGCCCTGGATGCTTGTGCCGAGGCTGACATTTATTTACCATTATTTCGCTATGGTTCCGTTTATGATTCTGATGATTACCTTCTTCCTCCGGCATCTTATTGAGACCAGGCCGAAGCTGAAACGGTGGATTTACGTGTATATGGCCGGCGCAGCCGTGCTGTTCGCCGTCTTTTATCCGCTGCTTTCGGGTCTTGTCGTGGATGATTCGTACACCGGATGGCTGCGCTGGCTGCCGGGCTGGAGCTTTTTCTGAAGACATGGAAACAATTGTTCACCCTATCATCCGTTTCTTGTAAAGGAAGGCTTGCCCCCGTGTGATATAATAGAGGGGAAGAATCAGGGTTCGGCCCATGATGGGAGAGATATTTGTGACACAGACCAGACCTTCAGTCCTGCTGGTAGACGGAATGGCCCTGCTGTTCCGGGCTTACTACGCATCGGCTGTGACCGGATATATTAAACGGACGAGCGCGGGAGTGCCGACGAATGCCGTGTACGGCTTCGTGCGGTATTTCTGGGACGCCGTCCAGACCTTTTCGCCGACGCACGTCATCGTATGCTGGGACATGGGCGCCAAAACGTTCCGTTCCGAGCAGTTCACGGATTACAAGGCTAACCGGGCCGCAGCGCCCGAAGACCTGATTCCCCAATTTGACCTCGTCAAAGAAGTGGTGGACAGCTTCGGAGTGCCGAATGTGGGGATGAGCGGCTATGAAGCGGACGACTGCATCGGAACGCTGGCACATGCGTACAAAGATTCGGCGGATGTGTTCATCCTGACCGGGGACCATGATCTGCTTCAGCTCGTGGACGACAGCGTAAGCGTCGTTATTATGAAAAAAGGCCACGGCAACTACGCCGTTTACACGCCGGACCTGCTGCTGGAGGAGCGGAATCTGTCAGCGGCCCAGATCATTGATCTGAAAGGGCTGATGGGCGACACCAGCGACAACTATCCGGGCGTAAAAGGCATCGGAGAGAAAACGGCGCTGAAGCTTATTCAGCAGTACGGCACCATCGAAGGGATTCTCGAGAATCTGTCCGAGCTTCCGAAAGGCGTGCGGGCGAAGATCGAGGCGCAGCTCGATATGCTTCATTTATCCAGGGAGCTGGCGACGATTTTCCTCAAGGTTCCGGTCGCCTGCGCGCTGGAGGAGTGCTGCTGGGCCATCGATCACGAGCGGGTGCTCACGAAGTTCGAGGAACTGGAGTTCAAGGGATTGGCCAAGCTGGTCGGCCAGCCGGCTTTTTTGTAGGGGAAATGAAAGGGAAAGTGTAACGCTATAGAGCCTGCAGTCCGGCAGGTTCTTGGTCCGACCGATACGCCCTTTTTTATCGGATAACATTTAATACGGACCGGTATAGGACGCAGTCCGGCTTGCCGGCCCTTATGGAATTCAAAGGCGATTCGTTCGGCTCCGGCCGGCGGATCGCTTTTTGATTGTTAATTACGCCTTTCTTCTCATTAAAATGTCACAAAAGGGTTCCCACCATTTCATGTTTTTGGTATGTTAGGGAATGAACTGTTTACAGCATTTCGGAAAAAAATGAAACAAAATTGCCGTTCAAACGTTAGAAATAGCATGATAATTTCCTAACCGCATTTTGAAAGGATGAAAACGATGGAAGCTAACGTACTGATCATCGAAAAATTGGAAAACGGCGAATTGAAGACGATTGACGAACGCACATGGAATACGACGATGCTGGCAATGATGGAACATGCCAATTTTCTGTTAGTGGGCGGAAAAGAGTATGAAATGATCGAAGGAAGGCTCGACGTAGAAAATCAGAAGCTGGAAGTACTGGTACTGCCCATTAATAAAGCAATCGAGTAAGAAGTCAGAATTGGAGGGACTTGCAATGAACGACAATCTGAACAACAACGCAGGTGGGCTTAACGATACGGAAGCGGCTGAAACTCTTGAAGCGGTGGCGGGGGAATGCGCAGCGGAAGCGGTTGCAGCGGATACGGCCGGAGCGCCCGAACCGGACTCTCCCGAAGCGGTGCTTGCCGCACGTGCGGCTGAGGAGGCTAAAGCGGCGGAAGCTCGTGCCTCCCGCAGAACGCGCACCCCGAAGCCGCTTCGCGTGCTGAACACGTCGCTCGGCGTCGTGCTGGCGGCCAACCTGCTGCTGGTTCCGGCGGTTTACGCCGAGAGCAAAGCGGCCGAGCCGCAAATCATCGAATGGTCCAACGAGGATGTCAAAACCTATTTCGATCCGAGCGCGGACTGGAGCATTCCGCTCCCGGAGCAGCTGGATAAACCGGGAGCGACCCCGACTCCTACCCCTTCCGCGGGCGTAGGTACGGGCGGAACGGGGGCGGGAGTCGGCACAGCCGCTCCGGTCGTGTACAACCACGGCCTGGACTGGACCGACCTGATGCTGTATCATCTGATCTTTAACAGCGGCGGCTCTTACTCGTCGAGCGGCTGGTCCAGCTCACGTCCGTCTTACGATTACCGCACGAAGAAGCCATACTCGGTGCCGACGTACGATTCGACGAAGTTTCAGAACAAACAAACGGCGAATTCGACGGTTAAGCCGAAGACTTCGAATACAACAGGTGCTTTTAACAGCAAATCGACGATCAATTCCCGGAACAACTCAAGCAAGAGCTCGTCCACTACAGGATCTTCTTCGACCAAAAGCTCGTCGAGCACGGGATCTTCCGGCAGCGGCTCTACAAGCACGAAATCGGGATCTTCTAGCTCTTCCGGCTCCGTATCCTCCGGTTCATCGAGCAAATCCTCGTCCTCGTCGTCCGGCAGCATCGGCGGCAAGTCGGGCGGATTCAGCTCGTCGGGCAGCTCTTCCAGCGGAAGCTGATGGGCAGCCGTACATTCAGGGTACTCGGGCAGCCGCATAAGGACCGCAAGGCTTATGTAGCCGAGCTGGGCCGGATGGGTTTTACATGGGCCGATCTGGAACAGGAGCAATACTGGATCGACCAGCTTGTGCTTATGGACCGCGATGTTTACGAGGAGCTGAACCAAGCGTCGAGGCTCTTGTGGGACATTTTCGATAAAGGGGCCCGGTTTGTTATCGGCCGGCGGGATTTGTACGATATGCTGAGCATCCCGGAGGTGCTTTGGGACGGCCTGGATGGACTGGAACCTGGACCGAAAGGACTTCTCAGCCGCTATGCGCGCTTTGATTTCAGCATATCCCAGGAAGGGGATATCAAGCTTCTGGAGCTGAATGCCGATACCCCGACCGGTTACGTGGAGGCATCCGTTGTCACTCCGTGGATGTGCAGCCGGTACGGTGGTCACAGCCCCAATACGGCAATGCCGGATCTCGTCCGCCACGCCTGGTCGGAAGAGATGCCGGAGGCTGCCGCATGCATAGATTACGGCAAACATCTGGAAGATTCGGGCACCATAGATATGCTGATCCGTCACAGCGGACTTGAAGTTCGTCCGGTGGATTGTCTGGAACTGTGGGTGGACGAAGGCATTCTCAAAGACGGGGAGAACCGGGAAATCCGGAGCATGTTCGCCCTCTATCCGAAAGAGTGGATGGGTGTGGACGACGGAGGGGAAGCTCTCGCGTACTCCATTGAGAACGGCCATTTACGGCTGTTTAATCCTCTACACGCGATAATTTTGCAATCCAAGGGGCTGCAGGCCGTCATTTGGGGCCTGCATGAGATGATGGCCCCTCTGTTTACGCCGGAAGAGCACCGGACCATTGAGCGTTATATGCTGCCGACTTACAATCAGCCGGTTTTGGAAAGCAGTTACGTGTCCAAGTCGATGTTCGGCCGTGAAGGAGGCTCCGTGCGGATGTACGGCGCTTCGGGCGAAATCGATATCCAGGATGAGGACGGCTTCGATACAAGCACTCTTTTCACGAACGTGTATCAGGCCCGGGCGGATTTGCCTCAAATCTCACTCACCCGTGGAGAATACCGGCTGCTTACCGGAATGTTTGTCATCAACGGACAGCCGTGCGGCCTGCTGGGCCGTGCCGGAGGTTTGATTACCGGCAATGCGAGTCATTTTGTGGCGATAGGAGTTGAACAGAAATGAGCAGACCTGCGATGAACAGGAGATACGGGACGGGAAAAAAACGGAGCCGTCTCGCGATCGGGATTTTCTCGGCGCTTGTCCTTCTCCTCGTTTTCGGATTAATCGGCGCATGCTCCGACAAGAAAAGCGCGGGCGGTGCCACCGCATCCGGCGGGGCTACAACCGAATCGAGCGTAGTTCCGTGGGATTATAAAGTCGAGCAGGCCAAAGTAGGAGATCTGATCGGGGGCGACATGACGCTGCTGCCGAACAACGACATGCTTCCGAACGACGGTAATTTCGCTACGGGAGACTCGGTTTGGGTCATGAGCTTTATGACCGCCGAAATGAAAACCGGAGCCGACGGGAAGAACGATGTCAAGCTTTCGGGATGGACCCCTCTGAAAACATTTAAAACCGAAAGCGAAGCAAAGGCCGACATGAGCCAGCTCAAAACGGAAATTCAGACCGAGGTCGATCTCATCGGCGTCTACAAGACGCAGTACGGGGATAAACACCGGGACTTCGCCGTCGTTTCCATGCCATCGGGACATAAGGTGAAACAGCCGATTTCCGATGAGCGCTATACGGCGATTAAAGACAAGAAACGCGTGAAAATCGTCCTCGAAGAAGTGCACGATTTCTCGAATTATGATTTAGCCATGTCCAAGTTCAGGGGGTGGGCGGAATGATCGCCTTGAATATTTTAGTCAGCTTTATCGTTATCGTGGCTTTACAGATTATCGGCATGGTCATTTTTAACTGGATTACGCCGTTTAACGACATGGAGGAACTCCGCAAAGGCAATAAGGCGGTGGCCTTGGCCCTGGGCGGGAAATTTTTCGGAACGGCCATTATTCTGGGCGTTGCGGCTTACACGAACTCCTCGATCTTTCATATGGCCATGTGGTTTGCGATCGGTTACGTCTGCCTGCTTCTCACCTACTTCGTTTTCGACTTGCTGACGCCAGGGATTAAACTGTCCGAGCAGCTTAAGGACGGCAATGTGGCGGTAGGCATCATGCTGTTCGCGATCTATGTCGGCGTCGCGTTTTCCATGAGCAGCCTGATTATTTAAGATGATTCGCTCGAAAAAAACAATCCCCGCAACCGGAAGCCTTGGAGGCCCGGTGCGGGGATTTTTGCTTTGATCGGAGCGCGATTGACAACCGTCATGCCAAGCCGCACCGCGCGCTGGGAGCTCGTAAGGTGCGAGCGTCTTAAGGTCCGGGCGTTTCTTCCGACTGATCGTCGCCGGGATAATCCCGCTCGATATCGTAATGAAGCTCACGGTTTTCGTAGCGGAACCGGTTCGTTGGACGCTGGTCATCCCGCCACGGAGTGCTTTTGCCGAGCGATTCGCTTAGAACGGACGAGCCGTACGGACCCTCCGGAAATTCTTCGGGGATCGTATCGTTTCGCTGGGACTCGACGGTAGACAGATCGGCGCCCCGGCTTTCTTCTTTTAAAAATTCATCACCCATGGGAAATCCTCCTGATCAGGCGGCCTGATTAAGCGCTGCCGGTGGTCTTTTCCCATTTTCTCCCCCGGAGGCTTCAAATATCCGTGAAATTGACAGTGCCCACGATCTGGAAAAGGAAAGAGCGAAGCTCTTCGGCCTCTTCCTCGGAGATTTTATATACGTGTTCGAGATAGCCTTCTTCATTCAAATCGTCCGGACCGATGATGGCGGTTTTGCCGGATTGCAGGTCGGTGATCATTTTTTTGCCGTAAAAACGGTTCGTATTCGTGACCGCCAGATCGAAGCGGTGCAGGGACGAGCCAACAAAGCAGACAAAGCGGGTTGAGGTATCTTCGGTATGGTCATATAAAAAATCTAATTCGGACATCACGTTCACTCCATTTACCGGTTAATACTCCCGATTATATCGGAAGTGGGGCGCGGCGTCCAAGAGGGGTTACGAAAACGGGAAAAAAGATAATTTCGTTTTTCAATGTTGTCTGAAGGAAAGAATTTTGCCGGGTTCAAGCGTTTGCGGTATGATAAGGGCGAGCGGTATATTTTCGAAAAGCGGAATGGAACAAGCGGGACAGATTCGAGCTGGCCGCAAAATCGGACGGCGGGGGCGCACTATATACCCGTACCGGGAAGTTTCGTTGTTAGATATGAATGGCAGAGTGTTTTAAAACTAAAACTCAGGTGTATCTCTATCGTTTCTCGGGAAAATGGGCGGATTTGGAGCCCAGAAGAAGGATGGAAAGAACGATACGTACGCTTTTCTGAACGCGGCGGTCTTGTGCGGCTTTGGTCATGGCGGGCTGCCTCCTTTTTTTGTGTAAGGGGATGAGTCACTAAAGCGATCTTGTTTATAAACCAATTCTATACCGGACAACGGTTTGGCGTAACGGACTCCGGTACGAGGCGAGACCCCGACAAAGGTCCAGGCTTCGAGGATTGGACCGATCCTAAAGTTTGTTGTTTGGAAAAGAGGGAACAGTATGTCGCCGCATTTATTCAAAGTGGAGAGTGTTATCCGGCAGGGACAAGGCGTGTGCAACGAGGATGCGCTGCTTCTGGCGCCCGAAGAAGGCTTGTTCGGCGTGATCGACGGCGTCTCGGGCCTGACGCCGTATCGGGACGCGCTGGGCCGGACCGCCGGCCGTATCGCGTCCGCGCTCGTGGCGTCCTGCTTTGCGGACGCCGGCGGGGCCGATCTCGAGCGCACCACGCTCGAGGCCAACGCACGGCTGCACGGGGAAATGGAGCGCCTGCAGGGGCGCTCCGAAGACACCGGCAGCCGGTGGGGCGCCGTCCACGCCGTTGTGCGCGTGGACGAGGACCGCGTCGCCTGGGTGCAATCAGGCAACTGCATGGTTTACGCCGTCTACGAAGACGGCGTGGTGCGCGCGGTGACGCGGGACTCCGTGGAGCCCCACGACGAACGCGCACTGGCGCTCTGGCGCCGGGAATATCCCGGCGAGTGGGAGCGCAGGGTCCAGCCGCCGGAAGTGACGGAAGCGCTGCGGGCGAACCGCAGGCGCGCCAACCGCCCCGGCGGCTACAGCGTCATCAACGGCGATGACGCGCTGGCCCGGCACCTGGAGAGCGGGAATATCGCCCGCTCGGGGCTGGCGCATCTGCTGCTCGTCACGGACGGGATTTATCCGTGGCGGGATGAGCATCGGCGCAGCGCGGAGGAGTGGGTCCGTGCGGTAATCAGGGCCGGGCTGGAAGCTTATGTGGACGGGCTGGAGGCATTTGAGGAGGACGATCCGGAATGCCGCAGCGTGCAGCGTTTTAAACGTTCGGACGATAAGACCGGGATTTTACTTTCCTTTTCCAAAGAAAGCCGATCGGATAGCAAGACTGTTCGTTGAAAGAGAGATTCTTGTAAAATCAGTTCATCTATGGTAGGATATGGGATATAGCTCAGTGCACAGAGGAAGCACCTCTCCACTTGCGTTTTATTACGCATAAGGAGAGGTGCTTTTTGCGCTTCCGGGCCTTATTCACAATCAAAATAGAGGAGGAAAGGTATGAACGTCATTTATTTAACGACTTTGGAGAAACAAGTGGAAGAAGGGAAGGTTAAGCAGGCTCAATTTTTTGCGGGGGAAAAGACGGGAGTCTGGCAGGCCATGTGGAATGAAGTGAACGACAACGGCAAGCCGATCCAGGATATCTGGTATGAAGGCATTTCTTGGGAGGAACTTGTCAGTGCCATTAAGAAAGGGCTTCAACTAAAGCTGGCGGAAGGTTTTAAGCCTCTGCTCCGGGGAATCGGGGAAGAGCAGGCGGGTATGTCCGCCAAAGCGGAGATGACGCAGCTTCTTCAATACTACGGTGAGGTTCATGCCGATGAGACCCTCTATGAAGAGCTGAGAGCGTGGAGACGCGAACAATCTTTCAAAGAAGGCCGCTCGCCGTTTATTCTGGCGTCCAACCGGATGCTGCAGATGATCGCCGCTTTTTGCCCGCAATCGTTGGAAGAATTGCTTCACATTCCAGGCTTCGGACAAAACCGGGCTTCCAAATACGGAGGCGATGTCCTGCGGATCACGAGAGACAAGCAGCGCCAGACGGATTTTCCGCTGGATTGGGTCGCGGCCGCGACAGACCGTTCGCAGTTTGAAGCCTGGATGAACGGACAGATGGAACGCCGGGTACAGAAGGAGGCTGCGAGACAGTCGGGCAAGCGCAGACTTCTGGAAGCGATGGCAAGCGGCGGGAGTCTGGCGCAGCTCCGGACCGAGCTCTCGTTTACTTCCCGAGAGCTGGTTGCCTTGCTCGAAGAGCTGGAGCGAGATGGCTACGATGTACTCGCGGGCATCGAGAGCGAGCTTGCCAAAGTGCCTTCCGAGCAGCTGGCCGAGGCGGAGCGCCTGTTCGCCGAGATGGGCGACCGCTATCTGAAGCCCATCCTCCAGGGCTTGTACGGGGAGCAGCTGCCTGATGCCCAGACGGCCGACGGCGTCTATGAATGGCTGCGGCTGCTGAGATTCAAAACACGGAAGCGGAAAGAGGAAGCGGCGAAGGAACGGGACAGCGGGCAAAAAGCCGGGTAGCGGTGATACGGCAAACAGACAACGAAAAACAGGCCGCTCTGACCTGTTTTTCGGAAAGTCCATTGTATTAGAGAAAGAACAGCGGATGCCGGCTCGAGGTCCGGGGGTCCTCTCCTTAAATCTTAACCTTTTTGTAACCAGTCTGGAGGCTCCGTTCAATTGTAAATAAAGGGTGGTTTTGCTACACTTGAACGTATAGATTGTGAGAGAGGGCTGGCTTATGAAATCGCCTTATACCGAGCAGGACCCCGCCAAAAGAGAAGCGGACAAACGCATTCATTTTACACTTCGGATCAATATTTTTTTCTTCGCTACTTTCGCCCTGTTTTGTGTGCTTATCGTTAAACTTTCCTACCTTCAATTCGTTAAAGGCCCTGAACTTCAGATAGCAAAAACGAATGGGATGAATACGGATACCGCCATTCCCCCCATACGCGGCAATATACTGAGCAAAGACGGCGTGCCTATTGCCACTTCCAATTCCACGGAATCGCTGTATTTCCGTGTCGAAGGCGGCACCAAGAATCAAGATCCGATTATTGAGACAGCCAAGAAACTCGAGAAAATTCTGGGTGATCTCGGTGACAAGAATCTGCCGAAGATGACTATGGAAAATATCATGAAGGCGATGGATCTGGATTTTGACATCAACAAGCAGAAGATCAAACCTAAAACGCCTTATTCGGAGCCGAGAAGAATAAAAGCCAATTTAAACAAGGAAGAGGTTGCTTACCTTCTCTCCCACCGGGATGAGCTTCACGGCGTGGAGGTTGTCGAGGAAAGCATCCGCATGTATGATCAGCGGAAAATAGCTGCCCAGCTCGTAGGCTACTTGAAAAAATACGATGATACCGCGAATCTTAATTTTTATAAGAGCAGGCAGGATCAAGGCTATTTGCTGCGAGAAACGGTTGGCTTTGACGGGCTTGAAATGATGTATCAGGACGAACTTCGCGGAATGCCGGGCAAGAAGAGTTATCCGGTCAACGCGGCCGGTAAAATTGTCGGCAACGGGACTTTGGAAAAACCGGAGAAAGGAAAGAATCTCCGGCTGACGATCGATACCAACGTGCAGCTCGCCGCTCAGCAGGCGATCATGGATCAGCTGAAATGGCTGCATAACCCTCCTTCCGCTTATGCTAGGTATGCCGCACCGTACGCCCGTTCCGGTTACGCGGTAGCGATGGAAGTCGATACGGGCAAAGTGGTCGCTATGGCCTCCATGCCGGACTACGATACGAATTTGTGGACGGGTGGAATGGATCCGAAAATTTATCCGCAAGTTAAATACTTCGTCAACAACGGTACTATTCGCAACTCACCGCCGAACTTTCCGGATGACCAGCAGAAGCGTCACCCTTCTTCAATTCTATATTTGGGATCGACCATTAAGCCGCTCAGTATTTTGATAGGTTTAAAAGAAGGGTTAATCACCCCTGGAAGTTATTACAATGATAACGCTCCTTTTGTTTACGGGAAGGATAACAGTACGGTGCGTAACTCGGATAATCATTATACAGGTATGATTTCCCCCACAAGAGCGATAGAAGTTTCATCTAACACATATATGTCTGCAAAAATCGGAATTCCGTTTTATAACAAATACCAGCGCAAATCGGGCGAAGCTTGGGAAAAACAATTGGCTGAATTTGGACTTGGAGTAACAACAGGAAGCGGCCTCCCATGGGAGTATGATGGTATGTCGGAAATCGATGCGGCCGCCAAAACGAGCAGTTATCAATCGGCGATGGTTTTTGCATCCTGGGGTCAGAACGGCAAGTATACCACACTTCAACTTACCCAGTTTGCTGCTACTCTTGGTAGCCGAGGTAAGCGGGTGAAACCGCAGTTCGTGGAAGAAATTCTCGATTCCGACGGCAAAGTCGTCAAAGGCTACGAACCGGAGATTCTGAATCAAGTCGATCTTCCCAAAACCTACTGGGATACGGTCATTAACGGGATGAAAAGCGGAGCGGAAGGCATCGACAAACTGCCATATCCGGTAGCCCGCAAAACCGGTACTTCGACGCAGCAGGTTTCTGGCGGAACTGTCGATAACGCGGTGTTCATTTCTTTCGCGCCCGCTCAAAATCCTAAGCTGGCCATTGCCGTTGTCGTGCCGGAAGGCGGTTACGGCCGTTACGGGGCGTCACCGATCGCGGCCAAGATTTACGAAGCCTACGACCAGTATGTCGGCGGCCTCAGCACACCCAAAAAATAATAACGGCACAAAAATAGCATCGGCTTCCATTTCGTTCTTGGTCAAGAACAATGGAAGCCGATGCTTTGTTAGGTCGACGTCGTCATTCTGCATAGTCAAATCCACCCTTTTTTACGGAAGAGTAGGAACATGCACAGCCCGAGTACACCCATAAATCCGAAAATGAATAAATCCGCATAAGGAACAGTCAGCAGCCCGAGAATATCGGTGAAGTTCATTCCGAAAATACCGGTGATAAAGGTCAGTGGCATAAAGATCGTGGTCAGTGCGGTAAAAATACGCATGATTTCGTTCGCGCGGTTCGCTACGCTGGACTGATAAGCTTCTCGTAAGTTGCCCATGAGATCGCGGAGCGTATCGAAGGTGTCGACGATTTTGACGGCATTTTCGTGAATGTCGCCGAAATATTTTTGCAGCTGATTATCGATCAGCTTCAGTTCTTTGCGGTTTAATGTCGCCACAACGTCGCGCTGCGGCACAAGCATTTTTTTCAGCCACAAAATTTCCCCGCGGAGACCGACGATCTCGTTCAAATGGGATTTTTTCGTGTGCATCAGGATATCTTCTTCAAGCTTCTCGATCTTATCTTCGATCCGGTCTCCGACAATAACGTAGTTGTCAACGACAAGGTCAACCAGATGATACAGGAAGCGGTCCGGGCTGTTAACTTCTTCATCCCAAAGAAAGGGTTTGATGGCACGGAGCTCCTGGATTTTCTGTCTCGTAACGGTAATGATGAAATGCCTGCCCAGAAAAATATTGAGTGCGCGAAGAAAGATTTCTTCATCATCAAACCGGATGCTGTTGATTACAATAAAATAGTGCGTGTCGTAAATTTCGATTTTGGGCCGCTGTTCTTCTTCGCTGAGACAATCCTCTACGGCCAGATCGTGAAGATGGAAGAGCGGCTGCAACTGCTCCAGATCGTCCACATCCGCATCGATCCAGTAAAAACCGGATTCGGGTGGTGTCAGCGCTTCGTGAATGTCTTCAACCAGCGTAAAAGCGCCCTTGTGTACCAGGCGTGTTTTCATCCGTTTCACCTCTTTATGCGAAACGGCGCACAGCACTCCGGTCCGTAGGGAAACTACGGACGCTGGAGTGCCGGCCCCGGTTCGCTGCTATTCGATTTTGATCGTACCGGGTAAAGCGTCTACTTCTCGGTCGGTCCCCGTCCATCCGTATGTTCCCCCCTTTATCATTCCGTGTCGAATATACTTGTCTAGTATATACCTACATTTTCCACGATTCAAGCATCAAACTCTGGTACTTTTCTCCTGCCAATTCCCGTAGTCTGGGGATTTTTTATCCTATGCGGGAGAAGGGTTTGAGGTGCGGGCAAACGGTCGGACAAACAGCTCGGAGGGTTCATACGGAATGCGGCCTGCGCCAAAGAGGCAGCCGTCATGCGGCGCCATACATACGCCAATAGCTGCGAACGTTGTGAAAGACATCGGTTTTTTTCTTAGCAAGTTTATTATGTGCAACTTTTCAAAAAGCACTTGACATTTGCCCGGTAACCATTAAGATAGGAGATAACTGAATAAACTTTCTTATCAAGAGTAGGTGGAGGGACTGGCCCGATGATACCCGGCAACCGACATTGTAACCCCCGAGGGGCAATGCACGGTGCTAATTCTTGCGGGAGCCGTATGAATAGCGGCTTCTGGGAGATGAGAGAGGAGCATGTTGCATAGGGATGAACAGGCCTTTCTCAACTTTTTGAGAGAGGCCTGTTTTAATTTCTTTCGAGGAGGAATGACCGATGCCGATTAAAATACCTGATAATCTTCCGGCTAAAGAAGTGCTGAACCAAGAAAATATTTTTGCGATGGATGAGACGGTTGCCTACCATCAAGATATCCGCCCTCTGCGGATTGCGATTCTGAATCTGATGCCGACAAAGGAAACGACGGAAACCCAACTGCTGCGCCTCCTGTCCAATACGGCTCTTCAGGTCGAATTTGTCCTGCTGCATCCTAAAACCCACACCTCCAAAAACACTTCTCCCGAGCACCTGGAGATGTTTTATAAAACGTTTGAAGATATCAAGGACGAAAGGTTCGACGGAATGATCATTACCGGCGCGCCCGTTGAGCAAATGGATTTCGAGGATGTTCATTACTGGGATGAGCTGAAGAACATCATGGACTGGAGCGTAGACAACGTAACCTCGACGCTTCATATATGCTGGGCTTCCCAGGCCGGACTTTATCATCATTTCGACGTGCCGAAATACACGGTGGACAAAAAAGTGTTCGGTGTTTTCCCGCACATGATTGCGGAAGAGAACGTGAAGCTGCTCCGCGGGTTCGACGAGTTTTTCTTCGTTCCCCAGTCGAGACATACGGAAGTGCGCCGTGAAGACATCGAGAAGGATGAACGGCTCGTGATTTTATCGGAATCGGAAGAAGCCGGCATCTATATCGTGGCGACGAAGGACGGCAAGCAAATTTTCGTAACGGGACATTCCGAGTATGATCCGCTGACACTGAAATGGGAGTACGACCGTGACGTCAATAAAGGCATGGACGTGGAGATCCCGAAAAATTATTATCCGAACGATGATCCGAGCAAGAAGCCGATGATCACGTGGAGAGCGCATGCGAATCTCCTGTTCTCCAACTGGCTGAACTATTACGTTTACCAGGAAACGCCGTATGATCTTAATGCGGGTCGTGAACTCAGCGCGCTTAGTGCCTGTCTATAGTATAGAACGAATGATACCTTAAAGGAGAGATTCCACGCATGAACATCGAAAGTCGATTGGCCCAAATCGGTTCGGTTTCCGAACCTGTGACCGGAGCGGTGAGCTTCCCCGTATACCAGTCAACGGCATTCCGCCATCCGCGTCTTGGAGAAAGTACCGGATTCGATTATGCCCGTACGAAAAGCCCGACCCGCAGTGTGCTGGAGGACGCGATTGCCGATCTGGAATCCGGAGACGCCGGTTTTGCCTGTTCCTCCGGCATGGCGGCGCTGCAGACCATTTTCACGCTGTTCAGCCAGGGGGACCATCTGATTGTATCTCTGGACCTTTACGGCGGTACATACCGCCTGCTGGAGCAGATCATGTCCCGCTTCGGCGTGAGCGCTTCCTATGTGGATACCAATGACGTCGAAGCGCTGGAAGAAGCCTATCGTCCGAACACGAAAGGGATTCTGATCGAAACGCCGACAAATCCGCTCATGATGGTCACGGACTTGAAGCTCGTCTGCGGCTGGGCCAAGAGTAAACAGCTTCTCTCCATCGTGGACAATACGCTGCTCACTCCTTATCTGCAGCGTCCCATCGAGCTTGGCGCGGATATCGTCATCCACAGCGCGAGCAAATATTTGGGCGGCCACAATGATGTGCTGGCCGGACTGATCGTGACCAAGGGGCAGGAGCTTTCGGAACAAATGGCGTTCCTGCACAATTCCATCGGCGCCGTGCTCGGCCCGCAGGACAGCTGGCTGCTCATGAGAGGGATGAAAACGCTCGCTCTGCGCATGGAGCGGCATGAACATAACGCAACGACGATCGCCCGCTATCTGCAGTGGCATCCGCTTGTAACGGATGTATACTATCCGGCGCTCGAATCCCATCCGGGATATGCGATCCAGAACAGGCAGTCGTCCGGCAACACGGGAATTTTCTCCTTTAAAGTAACGGATGCGCGTTTAGTGGAGCCGATTCTGAGGCACGTTAAGCTTATTGCGTTCGCGGAAAGCCTGGGCGGAGTGGAGTCGCTTATGACGTACCCGGCCGTTCAGACGCACGCCGATATTCCGCTGGAAATCCGGGAAAAAGTAGGCGTCGACGACCGGCTGCTGCGTTTTTCGGTCGGCATCGAACATGTGGACGATCTTATTACCGACCTGGCGCAGGCTCTGGAACAGGCACAGGCTGAGGTGGAAGGGGACAATCAGGCGTGAGTACCGACAAAAAACTAGGAACGAAAATCATCCACTTCGGTGGAGAAATCGATAAAACGACGGGCGCTTCCAGCGTACCGATCTATCAGGCATCTACCTTTCACCATTTCTCGCTGGATAATCCGCCGGAGTTCGATTATTCCCGCTCGGGCAATCCGACCCGTCAGGCGCTGGAAGACTATATCGCTCTGCTGGAAGGGGGAGCGCGGGGATTCGCGTTCGCTTCCGGAATGGCGGCCATTTCATCGGCCTTCTTCCTGCTGTCGAGCGGCGACCATGTAATTTGTACGGAGGATGTGTACGGCGGAACGTATAGGCTGCTTACCGCGATTCTGACCCGGATGAATATCGAGACGACGTTCGTCGATATGACGGATCCGGAGAAGGTCAAGGCGGCGCTGAAGCCGAACACGAAGGCGGTCTTCCTGGAGACGCCGTCCAATCCGACGCTGAAGATTACGGATATCGCGGTCATCTGCGCGTGGGCGAAAGAAAACGGGCTGCTCACGATGCTCGACAACTCTTTTATGACGCCGTACTATCAGCGTCCCATCGAGCAAGGTGTCGACATTGTGCTGCACAGCGCCACGAAGTTCCTGAGCGGTCACAGCGACGTGCTGGCCGGCCTGGCCGTGGTGGCTAACGAGAGTCTCGGCCGCCGCATGAAGCAGATCCAGAACGGCCTAGGCAACGTGCTCGGCCCGCAGGACAGCTGGCTGCTTATGCGCGGCATGAAGACGCTCAAGGTGCGCATGGAAGGCTCCGAGCAGAACGCCCGCCGCCTGGCCGAATGGCTGGACAGTCATCCGGCGGTCGGGGCCGTGTACTATCCGGGGCTGCCGGACCATCCGGGCCGCGAGATTCACGAGAAGCAGTCGAGCGGCTACGGCGCCGTCGTCTCGTTCGACGTGAACGGGGGGGAGCGCGCCAGGAAGCTTCTAAGCGAGGTCAAGATCCCGCTGGTCGCCGTCTCTCTGGGCGCGGTCGAGAGCATCTTGTCCTATCCGGCGATGATGTCCCATGCCGCGATGTCGCGCGAGGTGCGGCTGGAGCGGGGAATTACGGACGGGCTCGTGCGTTATTCCGTCGGTCTGGAAGACATCGACGATATCATTGCGGACCTGGACGCGGCTTTATCTCATCTGCAGGGATAAGCGGCTGTCTGAGGGCTCGAAGGAAGCAAGCGCAAGTGGTATATTCCGTTCGGATGAACGGATGCCGCTTCGCTTGCTTCTTCTTTTTTACCGAAATCAAGTATGAAAGATAACCGAAAGGCCTATTTTTCCCGTAGCCGGATTTGGGGCGTTATGTTACAATGGTGATAATGTTTTTTTATACATGTAACTTTTTTCACATAGTATATCGTGAGCCGCGAATTCATACCTAAATTCGTGTGCGGAAGTCAGAAAGGAGTGAATGCCATGAATCCGATCGACCGCATTCTGGATAAATCCCTTGCAGGCGGACGAATTGATCTGGAGGAGTGTGTCACACTGCTCGAATCCGACCAGATCGAGAAAATGGGTCATGTCGCTAACCAAATTATGCTGAAGCACCATCCTGAACCGATCACCACGTTTGTAGTAGGCCGCAACATCAACTACACGAACGTTTGTGACGTTTATTGCAGATTTTGTGCATTCTATAGAGCTCCCGGTTCTACGGAAGGATACGTACTTACCAATGAAGATATTTTCCGCAAAATCCAGGAGACGCTGGATGTAGGCGGAACCGAGATTCTGATGCAGGGCGGCACGAATCCGGATTTGCCGTTCAGCTACTATACGGATCTGCTGCGCGAAATCAAGCAGCGCTTCGATATTACGATGCATTCTTTCTCTCCGGCGGAAATCTGGAAGATGAAAGATGTGTCGGACGGCCTGTCGCTGGAAGAAGTGATCCGTCAGCTGCGCGACGCAGGACTGGACTCTCTGCCTGGCGGAGGCGCGGAAATTTTGGACGACCGCATCCGTATGAAAATTTCCAAGAAAAAAGGCTCCTGGCGCGACTGGATGGATGCCATGGAAACGGCTCACCGTCTGGGCATGAATACATCGGCGACGATGGTTTACGGTTTCGGCGAGACGATGGAAGAGCGCGCCATGCACCTGCTCCGCGTGAGAGAAGCGCAGGATAAGTGCATCCAGAACGGCTACGATTCGCTGGGCTTCCTGGCCTTCATCCTGTGGCCGGTACAGCCGGACAACACGAATTTGCGCGTAGAGAAAACGAAGCCGGAAGAATATCTGAAAATGCTGGCCATATCCCGCATTATGCTCGACAATATTCCGAACTTCCAGTCTTCCTGGGTAACGATGGGCCCCGAAATCGGCCGCCAGTCGCTGCATTACGGCTGCAATGACTTCGGAAGCACCATGATCGAAGAGAATGTCGTTTCGGCTGCGGGGACTACCCATAAAGTGAACATTTCCTCCACGCTGGAAATGATCCGTGCCGCAGGCAAGATTCCTGCCCAGCGCAATACGAAGTATGAGATTCTCCGTGTGTACGACGAGAACTCGGTTGTTGAAAAAGATTTCATTATGCAGAACTAATTGGATCTAACATAGATCTCCCTTTTTCAAAAAAGGAAAGAAACCCGGAAGCCGTCTACAACGGTCTTCCGGGTTTCTTTTTGTGTCAGTGGAGTCTGGCCATGCAGTCGATCCTTTAGAAATAGGCGGTACTTAATACCGGCGAAGTTTCACATGGAACATGATCGATTTGCCGCGGCTCTCCGCCCAAATGCGGCCGTCATGAGCTTCGACGATGCTGCGGGCGATGGCAAGGCCTAGCCCGGAGCCGCCTGTATCCGAGGATCGTGCGGCATCCATCCGGTAAAACCGGTCAAACAGGCGATCAAGCTCCGCTGTTTCCGAAAGATCACTTTCGTTGATCACCGTCACTTTGACGTCGTGGCCTTCTTCCTGGACGATCACCTCGATGGTGCTCGGTTTGGGGCTGTATTTGACCGCATTCGTAAGCAGGTTTTCGAAGACGCGGATCATCTGATCCGGGTCCATGGAGACGAACAGCCGCAAAGGCGGGAGAACGAGGCGGAGGGTGAGGCCGTTCTGTTCCGCGATCGTGATATATTCCTCCGAAAGCTGGTAGATCAGGTCGTTTACGCAGACCGATTTTTTGGCGAGCGGCACGCCCTCGTTCGTCATCCGGCTGAATTCGAACAGCTCGTCAATAAGAATTTTAAGTTTTTCCGCACGCCCGTAAGCGATTTGCATATAATTCGCCGCTTGCTCCTCGTCTCTATAATCCTTGTCCTTCAAAAGCCGGAGGTAACCGATGATGAGCGTAAGCGGCGTGCGGAGATCGTGGGAAACATTGGTGATCAATTCGTTTTTCAGCCGCTGGGATTTGCGCTCTTCTTCCAGAGAATGCTGAAGATCGAAAGCCATGGAGTTCATATGTCCGGCGAGCACGCCGAGCTCGTCACGGCTTCTTTCGGGAACCCGGTGGGCGAGATTACCTTGGGACATTTGAACAAGACCCTGCGCCATTTCTTCGATAATCTGCATTTTTCGCCGGGTGATCCAATAGAAGAGTCCCAGAAAGGTAGCGAGCCCGGCGATCAGGGGAAGAGAGGTATCCTGCTCGTAATAAGAGATCTGAGCTTCCGGAATCGCCTTGGCTACGAGATACGACTGGGTCCCGTTCAGGGTAATCGGGTACATGAACGTGAACTCGCGGTTTTCGCGACTCTCCCGGAATGTTCCTCCCGAATCCATGGCGCTGCCGATCAGCTGCGGGATATCGAACCGGCTTTCTCCGCTTCCTTTTGTTCGGTACAGTACCTTGCCGGCCGCGTCGATAAGATAGAGCGATTTTCTTCCGGGCCTGTCGGCTTCATCGTCCAGAAGAGACTGAATATCCGCCGGATTTACCGAAAAAAAGGAGGGCGCCGGCTGCTCGTCGGCCTTGCCCGGTGTCGACGTTTTTTTGTCCGCTCCCGCTGCGCCTGGACCGGCAGGCTCCGGAGCCGTTTTGCCGTTCGTACCCGTTCCATCCGGGACGGCGGGTTCCGGCATAGGAGACGGGGCAGCCGATTTCGGCACGGCGGAAGCGGCAGAACTTCCGGAGTCCGCCTGATGATCCGGTCCGGAGCCGATACCCGTACCGGTACCTCCGGTCTCCTTCGGGTCTTGAACTTCCGGATCGGAGACCGGCGGCTCCTTCAGGACCGACTCCTTTTTAGCGGCAGGATACTTGTCGGCATCTCCGCCGTACTTTTGAATCTGTTCGAGGCGTTCCACAAGGCGGTGAACCTGGTTCTCCGTAATCTCTTTGTCCTGAATATACGAGATGCTGCTTGCCGTCCGCCAAGATTTAGTAAGCTCGGACACCAGGCCCCCGGCCGCGGCCGCGACCCCAATACATAGAGCGAACGCCAGAATAAGCTGCATTCGTATACTGCGCATTACATTCTGCTTGCACAAAATAACGGGACGAACGATGCCGCGCACCAGCAGTCCCCATATCTTCCCGAACATCCGGCTTCGATTAGGTTTCAATTTTGTACCCCACCCCCCAAACGGTTTTGATGTATTTCGGCTGCCTCGGGTTGGTCTCCACTTTTTCCCGGATTTTGCGGATATGCACCATCACGGTGTTATCCGATTCGAAGTACGGGGTGTTCCAGACCGTTTCATAAATGCGCTCCGTACTGAACACGATTCCCCGGTTGCGCCCCAGCAGCTCCAGGATTGAAAATTCCCGGGGAGTCAGTTTGACCGGCCGCCCCTCCACATGCACTTCGTGCGTAGCCGTATCAATGATCAGATCGTCCAGTTCGATACGGTTTGAAAGCGTTTCGGATGGCATGGGGGCGTTTAATCTTTTATACCGACGCAGTTGGGATTTCACCCGTGCCATCAGCTCGAGCGGATTAAACGGTTTCGTTAAATAATCGTCCGCCCCGGCGGTTAATCCGAGAATTTTGTCCATATCCTCGCTTTTTGCGGAGAGCATCAGGATGGGCATGTTTTTCTCCTTCCGGATTTCCAGACACGCCTGGACACCATCCATACGAGGCATCATAATGTCGAGGATAATCAGATCGACCTCCCGGCTTTTCAGCACATCCAAGGCTTCCAGGCCGTCCCCGGCGGAAACCGTTTCATACCCCTCGTTGGTTAAATAAATACGGATGAGTTCCACGATCTCTTTTTCATTGTCCACGACCAGAATCGTCTCTTTTCCCATAACCTTGCGCTCCTTTATATGCCGGAAAACGGATGCCGCCGCGTAACCGGACCCTGCTTTCCCTTTATTCCATTCGTATAAAACAAGCTATTGTGACGTTAGCACAGGAAGAAGGGGTTGGCAATTCCGTTATTCGGGGAGCGGCACCTCCATCAACAAGCTTTCATAGGGATGATTATAAGAGATTGTTCTTAACAAAACCGCGCTGAATTTCTTAAGGAATGTTTAAGATCGGCCTTATTTTCCCGAATTGAACGGCCATTGGACATGTCAAGAGTTGGTTGTATATCCGCCTCCGGCCGACCATATACTTTTAGAAGGAATTCAGCGTCAGGAAGGAGTGAGCCCATGTCTTTCGTACAGTTTGTATTCAACAATTCCGCCGTATTTGATATTTCTGCGCTGCAAAGCCGGATAGAAAGCCGCCTAGCGCTTCTGAATCAGGAAGGAAACCCGGTCCGGGTCGTCCGTGACACGTTGGAACAGTGCACGATGCTGCGGATAGAGGGAACGATAGGCGGTAAAAAGCATCAGCCGAAGCCCGAATCCGTTATCGAAGCCGCGGCTGCGGCCGCCGCCGAACAAATCGTGGAGGGCGAAGAAGAGAGGCTGATCCGGAAGCTGCTGGTGAATACCTTTCATTATAAAGATCCTGAAGAAGCGGCTAAAATCGGCCGTTACTGCCGCCAATTCCTGAACGGAGAGGAAGAGGGAGAAAGCGCCGCGGGCGAATACGGCCTGGACGATTACCTGGACTGGGGGCCAATCGACGGCATGAAGCTCCGGGCGGGCAAGATCAGCGAGCCTTTGAAAGCCCTGCTGCAGGAAGGGCAGCGCGTAAACTTGCCCGGTTTCATTACGTTCCGGCTGCAGGAATACATGGACGAGCTGAAAGAGGTCGTCGAGTACGCCATCGACGAATATGTAATGGACCAGCAGTATCAGGAATTTATTTCTCTGCTCCAGTATTTCGTCTATATCCAGGAAACGAAGACGGCAGCAGCTCATTTGATACATAAGGAAGGCGCCGAATTTACGATTCTGGATGAACATATGCAGCCGATCGACACCAGTAAGATGGAAGCGTCCTTTACACTGGAAATGATCGAGAAGGATATCAGCTTCGAAGATATGATCGTCTCGACGCTGATTTCGGTATCGCCGGCGACGATTTATATTCACACGCGGGAACCGGATCTGCCCGTTATCCGCACGATTATGCAGATTTTCGAGTCCCGCGCCACTATCTGCTCCTACTGCGGAATATGCCGCACGAAGCTGGCGGGAAACTCGGACAGCGGGTCTCCGTCCCCCTTGACCTGATTCCGCGGCAGGCTTATAATGAGGGAATCAAAGGCTTTGACCGAAGATACGAACAGCTTGTAACACTGCTGCCAGAGAATGGGGCCCCGGCTGAAATCCCCTGCAGATGTACGGCATGTTTACCCCTTCGAGAGCCGCAAAGCGGAAACCGAACAAGAGCGGACGCAGGACGTCCGGTCCGGAAGTAAGCTTGGCCGATTCATTCCCGTTACCGGATGCTGAATGAGGATTCGTCCGCTTAAATCTAAGCGATGAATCGAATGAGGGTGGAACCACGAGTCGAGCGCACTCGTCCCTTTCGGGATGTGTGTGCTTTTTTGCGCTCTTTTTTTGAAATTTATAGAGCTAAGGAGCTGACGAATCATGATTAAACTAACTTTTCCGGACGGTTCCGTGAAAGAATACGCCCCGGGTACAACGGTTGAGCAGGTAGCGGAATCCATTTCCACGGGCCTCAGAAAAAATGCGGTGATCGGCGTAGTGAACGGCCGCCAGGTCGATTTGAACGCTCCAATCGAAGAGGATGCGGAACTTAAAATCGTCACGCTTGATTCCGAAGAAGGAGTCGAAGTGCTGCGCCACAGCACCGCCCACTTGATGGCCCAGGCAATCAAACGCTTGTATGGGGAGCGGGCCGTGAAGCTCGGCATCGGACCTGTCATCGAAGACGGATTCTACTACGATATCGATATCGAAAATCCGCTGACGCCGGAAGATCTGACGAAGATCGAGAAAGAAATGGCCAAGATCGTTCAGGAAAACCTGCCGATCGTCCGCCGTGTGGTCAGCCGCGAAGAAGCGATCGCGATTTTCGAAGAGCTCGGCGATCCGCTTAAGCTGGAGCTGATCCGCGACCTGCCGGAAGACTCCGTGCTGACCATTTACGATCAGGGCGAGTTTTTCGACCTCTGCCGCGGACCGCATCTGCCTTCCACCGGCAAAATCAAGGCCTTCAAGCTGCTGAGCGTTGCCGGCGCTTACTGGCGCGGGGATTCCAAAAACAAAATGCTTCAGCGTATCTACGGCACGGCATTCCCTAAGAAAGCGGAATTGGACGAGCATCTCCATCTGCTTGAAGAAGCGAAGAAGCGCGACCACCGCAAGCTGGGACGTGAGCTGAAAATGTTCACGTTCTCCAAGGAAGTCGGCCAAGGACTGCCGATCTGGCTTCCTGCCGGAGCCAAAGTACGCCGCATTATGGAGCGCTACATTGTCGATCTGGAAGAGCGCCTGGGCTATCAGCACGTCTACACGCCGGTCCTGGCTAACGTGGAGCTGTACAAAACAAGCGGCCACTGGGATCACTACCACGAGGACATGTTCCCGAAAATGGTTATGGATAACGAGGAGCTCGTTCTCCGTCCGATGAACTGCCCGCATCACATGATGGTGTACAAGAGCGACATGCGCAGCTACCGCGAGCTGCCGGTCCGCATTGCGGAGCTCGGCACGATGCACCGCTACGAGATGTCCGGCGCTCTGACTGGGCTGCACCGCGTACGCGCGATGACGCTGAACGACGCGCATATTTTCTGCCGTCCCGATCAGATCAAGGAAGAATTCGCCCGCGTCATCAACCTGATCCGTCATGTGTACGAGGATTTCGGCATCAAGGATTACCGTTTCCGTCTGTCTTACCGGGATCCGAAGGATACGGAGAAATATTTCCCGAACGACGAGATGTGGGAAATGTCCCAGCGCATGCTCCGCGAGGTTGTAGAAGAAATGAACCTGCCGTTCTACGAAGCGGAAGGGGAAGCGGCCTTCTACGGTCCGAAGCTCGACGTTCAAATCCGCACGGCGTTGAAGAAAGAAGAAACGCTCTCCACCGTTCAGCTGGACTTCCTGCTGCCGGAGCGTTTCGAGCTTGAATACATCGGCGAAGACGGCCAGAAGCACCGTCCGGTCGTTATTCACCGCGGCATTATTTCCACGATGGAACGGATGACGGCTTTCCTGCTGGAAAACTACGCCGGAGCCCTGCCGACCTGGCTGATGCCGGTACAGGCCAAAGTCATTCCGGTATCGCCGTCATACGAGGCGTATGCCAATGACGTGACGGAGAAGCTGCTTGCGGCCGGAATCCGCGCGGAAGCGGACAACCGCAACGAGAAGCTCGGCTACAAGATCCGCGAAGCGCAGCTGGAGAAGACGCCGTACATGCTCGTTGTAGGTGAGAACGAAATGAACTCCGGCACTTTGTCCGTCCGCAAACGCGGCGAAGGTGACCTGGGCGTTCACAGCCTGGCGCATGTGGTCGGCCTCATTCAAGAGGATGTCGCGAACAAGTCCAGATAAGCAGGCGGCTGCTATAGCGCTATGGAGCCATACGGCCGCAGGCCGGTTTTCTGAAAACAGCGTCTATAAAACCGCAAAAACAGGGGGAACCTCAATAGAGGCGCTCCCTGTTTTTTTGTCATTGGACATTGTCGAGTAATTAAACTATAATTACTTACAAAAAGTAACTAAATATATTTTGTCTCGTTCGCTGTGTTTTCTAACTACTATTGAAAGAAGGGTGACTGTTATGACGCCTGTTATCGACCCCCGAACTGAAATCGGATATGTGCATCTTAAAGTCGGCAGTCTGGCCCGGTCTCTTCCGTTTTACCAGGACGTGATCGGACTTAAACTGCTGAAACGGGACGGAACTTTCGCCGAACTGACGGCGGACGGCAAGAAGCCTCTCGTTATTCTGGAAGAGATACCCGGCGCCGCTAAAGCACCGAAACGAGGCTATGCGGGTCTGTATCACTTCGCCATTCTGCTGCCCGGCCGCAAAGAGCTGGGGTTTGCGCTGCGCAGCCTGATCCGCAGCGGGATTGAGGTCGGCCAGGGGGATCATCTCGTGAGCGAAGCGCTCTATCTGGACGATCCGGACGGCAACGGCATTGAAATTTATGCCGATCGCCCCCGGGAGACGTGGCGGAAGGACGCGAACGGCCATTACGTGATGGCGACCGATCCGGTGGACTGGGAAAGCCTGCTGGAGCTTGCCGGTGAGGAGCCGTGGGGCGGAATGCCTGCGGGAACTCAAATCGGTCACGTTCATTTCCATGTGAGCGATTTGCGGGCGGCGGAGGCGTTCTACTGCGGCCTGCTCGGCTTTGAGATCACGCTCCGCTTCGGACCGGCGGCTCTCTTCGTGGCGGCCGGAGGCTATCACCACCACATCGGGCTGAACACGTGGGCAGGCGCAGGGGCGCTGCCCGCACCCGCCAATGCCGCCGGAATCCGCTGGTTTACCGTCGTGCTTCCCGATAACGGCGAGCTGGAGCGGGTTCTGGCACGCCTCCGGGAAGGAAGCGTGGACGCCATATCCCGGGAAGACGGATGGCTCGTGACCGATCCTTCGGGAATCGGCGTGCTGCTGACGGTACGGGATTAGCGGGAGCTGAATCTGCGGGCATCCGGCCCGCCGACCTATGAACAGGCAACAAAAAAATCACCCTGCCGGAACGATCCGGAAGGGTGATTTTTGCTTTTTTTGCGTCTTACATCGAGATGTTATCGTGGTCCTTGCTGTTCTGTTTCTTATCCCAGAAGCGTTTGACGGCCGGAATGCTGCCGATACCGACGGAGATAATAAAGGCGGCGCCTAGAGCGACCATGACGACCATGTAACCGGACGTGATAATGACCGAACCCAGTCCGATTTCCGTCAGACCGATGACGACGGCCAGAACGATGATAACCGGCTGGACGAACCCTTTGAGCGGGTTGCCCGGACGAATCATGCGCTCTGCGAAGCCGGCCAGGATAATGCCGATCAGAACGATGATGACGATCAGAATAAATTTCGGCAGCATCACCATCAGAGCGGCGAATGTGGCGGAGATGAATTCCAGATCCAGCACGTTCGTGGATTCGACGAGGAAGAAGCCGAATACGAAGACGGCGATCAGAGTCGCGATCCATTTCGTGATAGGCAGAGCGGAAACGGATGCGGCCGGATTTACGCCGCCCGGCACGCCCATTTCGGCACCGGCATCGGCGGCTTTGCGGCGGAACATCGGCATCAGGCTGTTCAGCTTGCTGTCGATATCCATCGGCGAAAGCAGCGTAATGATGAGATTGCGGACGATTTTGGCCAGAATGTAGCCGATGTAGAGCAGGAACGCCGCAATGAGAATTTTCGGAATCCAGGCCATAACGAGATTCAGAATGCCTTGAGCCGGAACCTGGATGGATTCGATTTGCAGCAGGTTAAGCGCTTGTACCGCGATCGGGAACAGAATCAGGAAGTACACGATGCTGTAAACGAATTGGGATACGTTCATGCCTGCTCCGATCCAGCGCTGAAGATTCAGCGAGGACGTGAGGGTGGAAGCCAGCTTGGCCACGAACTTGGCCACATAATGACCCAACACGATAAGCAGAATCGCACCTGCGAGCAAAGGCAGATAGCCGATGACCATATTGATGACCGCGCTGATCGGCACGGAAATGGCCGGAATCTGAAGCGAGGACAGAATGCTCGGCGCGAAGAGCAGGATCACGATGGCATAGGCGATGTTGCCGGCCACTTCGCGGTAATGCACCAGATTCGGCATTTTGCTTTTAATCGTATGAGAACCGAAGAATCCGGAAACCACACTTTTCAGCATTGAGCCGAGAATATGAGCGACTGCCGCAAGCAGCGCCGCAGCCAGCAGGTGAGGTATGTAAGAAGTGATGATGGCGATGAAACCGACGAACGGATTCAGCACATTCGTGAAATTCAGAAGTTCAAGCACGACGAGAAGTGTTACGAGAATGATGAAATACTTGACTACCTTGGACACAATCCGGCTGACGGAGCTGTCCGGCGGGAAAAATTTTCTTCCGCGGGCATCCACGTTCGCCTTTAGAAGTCCTTTATAGACGGCTTTCGAAGCAGCGCCTGCTATCCATAAACCAATGATCAGAACAAGAACGGCCCCAATGAGCCTCCAAATGGAATTTCCATTCATCATGAGAAAGTTCCATTCGCCCCAATTCCTTACGTCCATTCGATCATCCGCCTTTCTTTATTAGGTTGTGATGGGAGTTTATTTCCCACCCTATTTACCCGGCCCCCCGCAAGTTAAACCCTGTAAAAAACTAGGAATTATGGCGTGCATAAAATTCGTCTTCCAGGGAAAACCTTACTTTGCAAAGATTGGAGAATGTTTAAACTCTTTTAAAATTGGACAAACTCTTATAGTAGGGGGAGGTATCGAACAAATGTTGCCTGATTCAAGCAATCCGACCAAATGGTTCAGTATGGTTATGATGTTGAACATCGCTCTTGTCTTGTGCGGTCAAGATCAAACAAGTCTGACAGGATTAACAGATACAGCGGCACTCGAGAAAAAAATCGCTCCCGCGATTTCGGGATTGACATCCCGCCAAACATCCGAAGCACCCGAGAAGCCGGCCCAGTCACAGAACGGAACCGCCGATGCTCAAGCGGCTTCCGGTCAGTCACGCAAAGTCAGCTACAAGCTGATGCCCGATTCCAGTCAGGATCTATCCCGGTACAAGGCGGTAGAAGTGGTAGCGACCGGCTATTACTCGGGTATCGAATCGACCGGCAAAAATCCGGGGCATCCGGATTACGGCATCACCAAATCCGGCATTAAGGTCAAACGGGACGAGCATTCCCTGTCGACGATCGCGGCGGACCCGAGAGTGTTCCCGATCGGAACGGTCCTTTATATACCGGGTTACGGATACGGAATCGTAGCCGATACGGGCGGGGCCATTAAAGGCAAAAAAATTGACCTTTATTATGAAACGAAAGACCAGATCTACAAAGAATGGGGCAAGAAAACAGTCAATGTCTTTGTCGTCAAAGAAGGTACAGGCAAAGTGACCCAGATGATCTGGAACCAGCTCGTACAGGAAATTTTCAAAAACAATCCTGTCGATACACCTGAAGCCTAAACATTCACATATACCGCGCAAGAAGTAAGTACCGCACAAGAAGCGTCTGCGATTTCCGCAGGCGCTTTTTCTCGGTCTCGGGACCGAGTAAGGAATCAACCCTTTGTCTCTTTTCAGAAAAGATGGACAGAGGTACACTTAATTCAGGAAAACGAAATTCAACGGGGGAATAAGTCATGAACGGTTCTATATGGGGAAGATTGGCGGGAGGCTTTATCCTGATTGCGCTCGGCCTGCTTTTTTTTCTGAAACAGCTCGGTTTTATCACCTTGAGCATCGGAGAGCTCATTTCGACCTTTTGGCCGCTGTTTCTGATATACGCGGGACTAATGAGCGTGCTCTTTAACAGGAGAAGGCAGGACGGGGCCTGGGGGCTTATCCTGGTTCTGATCGGAGGCATCTTCCAGCTCCGTAATCTCGGATGGGCTCCTTACTCGCTTGGAGAAATGTTTCAGTTTCTCATCCCGGTCGTGCTGATCATTTTCGGAATCAAAATGATTTTCGGCCGGAAAAGCTCCCACCGTCACGATTCGGAATACGGCGGAAGCCCGGAAGGGCATCGGCACGGGGACGGACACGGGCATTGGGGAAGCGAGTGGGAACGTAAACTGGAGGACAAATGGGAAGAAAAAGCGCGTAAATGGCAGGAGAAAATCTCCAGACGCGAGGCAAGACGCGCCAGGAGATCCGACTGGAAGAACGACGGCGTTTATCCGGAAGCCGGTGAGGGAAGCGGGGAATCGGGTTATGCACCGCCTCCGCCTCCGGGGGGAGGTTCTTATCGACCCGGGCCGGATTACCACTATGTGAACTCCTACGCCCCTCCCCAGAATAAGTCGGGTTTTATCGGGGATGTGTACTTGGGACAGGATTACTGGGAATTGACGCCTCTTAACATCTCACACTTTATCGGCGACACCTCGCTGGATCTGACAAAAGCGAGTATCCCGATGGGAGAGACGCGGATCAACATCTCGGCATTTATCGGAGATGTGAAGGTATTCATCCCGAACGATCTCGACGTGGAGATCAGCGTCACCACCTCATCTTTTATCGGCGATATGAATGTGCTGGAGCGGCGCGAGGATGGAATCATGCGCTCGATGAACTACCGGACGCCTTATTACCAGGAAGGCGCCAAAAAAATCAATCTTCACGTATCGATGTTCATCGGAGATATCGTCGTGAAGAAGATGGGTTAGGAGGCCGGACGCATGGTAAAGCTGTGGAGCATGAAATGGCAGCTCATGCTGTATTTCCTGGCCTCCAGCCTTCTGACCCTCGGCATCCTGGGCTTTTCGCAGCTCTATATGCCTTGGGAAACGGCAGGCGGCGGGTGGAAGTTCGGCCTGGCCGTTTTTGCCGTGCTGTTGGGGCAGGCGGTCGGTTTCGTGGCCTCCCGCTCCTTCCAGCGCAAGGTGGATGTGCTGCACATCGCCATGCTTCAGCTGGCGAAAGGCAACTTGAAGGATCGGATACAGATCGATCCCATCGATTCTTTCCATCCCGTCTACAAATCGTTCAACGAGATGGCGGGGGCGCTTGAAGAGCGGACGCGGCTGCTGCAGGAAATGGGCGAGGAACGCTCCGTGATGGAGCGCGGCTCCGTCGAGACTGCGGTAGTCGAGGAGCGCCGGAGGCTGGCCCGGGATCTGCACGATACCGTCAGCCAGGAGCTCTTCGCGATTCACATGTCGGCATCCTCTCTGCCGAAGGTGATCGGACACAATCCCGACGTCGCCAGCCAGCTGATGGAGCAGCTGATCCAGATGTCGCACCATGCCCAGAAGCAGATGCGGGGGCTCATTTCCCAGCTGCGGCCGATCGAGCTGGACGGCAGCACGCTGGAGCAGGCGCTGGAGAAATGGTTCCCGGAATACTGCCGGGCTCATGAGCTTCAAGGCCGCCTGGATGTAGAGACGGAACAGCCGATTTCCGAGGCGATCGAGCATCAGCTGTTCCTGATCATCCAGGAGGGGATGGCCAACGTCGTCAAGCATGCTTCCGCTACGGAAATCGAGCTGCAGCTGCATGACTCCGGGCGCCAATATGTGCTCCAACTGGCGGACAACGGAAAAGGCTTCGAGCGGAGCGCGATATCGTCCGCCTCCCACGGCTTGTCCACGATGCGCGAACGCGCGCAGAAGCTGGGCGGAGATGCCGAGGTCCTCAGCGGATCGGGCAGCGGGACGACAGTCCGTGTACGGATACCGAAATTTGTGAAAGAGCCGAAAGGGGAAGCTTCGTTGTGAAAGAACAAATAAAAGTGATGGTTGTGGACGACCACGATATGGTGAGGGTCGGTCTGCGCACGTATATTATGCTCGATGAGGAGCTCAGCGTCGTGGAGGAAGCGTCGAACGGGGAAGAAGCGCTGCGCAAACTCGAAGCGCTGGACGCTGAACGTATTCCCGATGTGATTCTCATGGATCTGACCATGCCGGTTATGAACGGAATTGAGGCGACCCGGGAAATTACGCAGCGTTTTCCTTCTATTAAAATCATTATGCTGACCAGTTTCCTGGAAGAAGACAAGGTCGTCCAAGCGGTTGAAGCGGGCGCAATCTCTTATGTGCTCAAAACCATCTCCTCGGAGCAGCTCGCCCATGCGGTCAAGGGAGCCGCCGCCGGCATGCCAGTTCTTAACCCCGAGGTCTCTCTGGCGCTGACCCGCGGGCTTAGGCAGCGGTCGGCGCAGACGGAAGACGAGGGGCTGACGGCGCGTGAGCGCGAGGTACTTTCCCTCATTTCGGACGGCAAATCGAACAAGGAAATCGCCGAGGCGCTGCATATCAGCATCAAGACCATGAAGACACACGTGAGCAACCTGCTCATGAAGTGTGAACTGGACGACCGCACCCAGCTGGCTATTTATGCTCACCGCAAGGGCTGGGCCGGTACCGGGGCTTAACGCGGACTTCTGCACAGCCGGACCGGAGACGGTTCCGGTGTTTTGCCTTGTCCCGGCAGGATTTCCGGCGGGCCGAGGGGACTATGCGGCCGCCGGCCCGCCGGGCTGCGGCCCAGCCTCCTTGTCTGTCCCGGCCGTACTGCAAGGTCAGCCTCCATACCTGTCTCGATCGTAATGCGAGGCCAGCCGTCTTGCCCGTCCCCCGGGCAGCGGCCCCGCTCTCCTGTCCGGGCCGGACTGCGATGCCTGCACCCCTCCGCTTTTTCCAGCCGCTCATAAAAGAAGGCAGAAATACGCAACCTATTGCTGCGCGGGTTCATTTTAAACGGCGCGATGAAGAGGAGGTTGCCTTGTGAAAGCTTTGAATTCCTCACTCCAGGAAACGGTAGAAGCGTTCGACAATGTCCGGGACTATTTGCACACGTTCGAGTTTACATTAGGCGGGAACTGGGAGTACGATCACGGTTCGTTCGACCGTTATCTGGATGAGGCGCACAAAGTGTGGCTGCGTATCCCTTTTGAAGTGACGGAAGGGACTCTGGACGGCGATACGGACGAAACCGACGCGATGGTGAAAATCGGGGCGCCTTACGTGCTGAAGCACGTTTATAATGAAGGCAACGATCCCGAAGCCCATATGATGACGGTTTCCGCGTTGGTGAACCAGTTTCAGACCCCGCTCGATCCGGACGCCGAGATCGAAACCGAGTGGATCGGTAAAGCGGAGAAACTTCTGCGGGATGTCGAACGGAAATGGCTGCACTGAGCGTTCCCCTCCATGTTTTTAGTTAAAAGGACCCAGATCGACACGATGCCGGCCGGTGAGCCGGCTTTTTTACCTCCATTTTATTGAATTTTAAGGTTTGCTTAAGGAAGGAAGTCCATTATAAAAGTACAGAGACGGTGAACAACACGAATTACAAAAAAGCCTTCATGTCAACCGTCCTTCGTTTTTTATACTCTTTTTCCTAACTTTTATAAATGGAGGAATTGCCATGGATGATTATAAAAAAGAATTCGGCCCTGACCGCAGCAACGATTCGGATTTGAACCGCGACCGTGATCGCGAGCGTGAACTGGAAAGACGGGAGGCCAGCTACGAATCCGGATACGACTCCGGGCGCGAAGAAGCGGCGGCGCAGGAGAAACCTTCCTACTACTACTCTTACGGTCCCCACAAGACGGGCATGACCGAGGAAACGCACCACACCGAATCGGACACGACCGCCTACTCGAACCGCGAAGGTTCGGCGCCTGTGGAAGTGACGCCTCCGAAGCCGGTAAGGTCCTTCTCCTTCAGCAGAGACGGCGCCTCTAAGCCGGGCGGAGGCTGGAACGGCAGCGGACCCGCCAAGAAGCGCTCGTCCCTCCGCAGCGGATTTGCCGCTTTCCTGGCCGGTGCGGTCGTCGTGAGCACGCTCATGTTTGCGGCGGACAAAACGAACCTGTTCACCGGCAAACAGCCGATGACCCTGCCGGGCGCGCAGCCTAATTCTTCTCAGACGGTAGCGGCGGGCAGCGCAAGCAAAGTTTCGCTGGACTCGGCCCGTCCGGACAACATCGCCCAGATTTTCGCCCAGGCAAGTCCGGCAACCGTTAAGATCGAATCTTACGTCAAGACGAAAAGCAGCTCCCAGAAGAACCAGATGAACGATCCTTTTTACCGGTTCTTCTTCGGCGACCAGGGAGACTCCGGGAAGCAGGACAGCGGTTCGGGCAAAAGCGACGGCGCCCTTCAACTGGCAGGCAGCGGAACCGGCTTTATCTTCGAGAAAAGCGGCTACATTCTGACGAATGAGCATGTAATCGACGGAGCCGATGAAATCCGCGTCACCGTTCAGGGCTACGACAAGCCGTTCGTCGCCAAGCTTCTGGGCAACAGTTACGACCTTGACCTGGCCGCGATGAAAATCGAAGGCGACAAGGACTTCCCGATTCTGCCGATCGGTAAAGCGGACAGCCTGAACGTAGGAGACTGGGTGGTCGCGATCGGCAACCCGTACGGATTCGACCATACGGTAACGGTCGGGGTGCTCAGCGCCAAGGAGCGTCCGATCACGATTCAGGATGAGCAGGGCACGCGCAACTACAAGCATCTGCTGCAGACGGACGCGTCCATTAACCCCGGGAACTCCGGCGGCCCGCTGCTCAATATGAACGGCGAAGTGATCGGGATCAACACGGCCGTAAGCTCGCAGGCGCAGGGGATCGGGTTCGCTATTTCGGAAAGCACCTTCTCGACTGTTCTGGATAACCTGAAGAACAACGTGACGATTCCGAAGGAAAAAGCTCCGTACATCGGCGTGAGCCTTCAGAACGTGGATAAAGAATGGGTCAGCGAGCTGAAGCTGCCGAACGCCGAAGGCGCAATTGTAGCCGAGGTTACGCGCAAGAGCCCGGCCTTCCAGGCAGGCATGCGCCCCTATGACGTCATCGTCGACGTGAACGATCAGAAAGTGACGAATTCACAGGACGTGACGACCAAGATCCAGGCCCTGAAAGTGGGGGACAAAGCCAAAATCGGCGTGATGCGTGACGGCAAACGTGTCGAAATCAACGTCACCGTCGGAGACAAAAACGCAGCGGATACGACCGAGAAGAAGTAACGGTCGGACTGCCGCGCCATGCGGAGCAGAGAACGGCAGCGATGCCGTTCTCTGCTTTTTTTTCGGCAGCTAGTCGTGCTTCAAGGGCAGAAAGCGTCCGAGATTTTGCTCCAACGCCGAATTTGATACAATAGAGGGTAAAAGCGTCCCGCGAGGCTGCCTGCAGCCCGAATCCATCTACAGAAGGGTGAAAACATTCATGCGTGAAACGATATTGGTAATAGATGACGACGAGAAAATTACGTCCATGCTGCGGCGCAGCCTCGCCTTCGAGGGCTATACGATCGTAACGGCCAACAACGGCAACGACGGCTTGAAAAAAATGCTCGAGCAGGAGCCCCATCTGGTCATCCTGGACGTGATGATGCCGGTCGTGGACGGGTGGGAGGTCTGCCGGCGAATCCGCGAAAGCGGAAGCGGCGTGCCGATTCTCATGCTGACAGCCAAAGACGAAGTCACCGACCGGGTGAAGGGGCTTGATCTCGGAGCGGACGACTATCTCATCAAGCCATTCGCGCTGGAAGAGCTGCTGGCCCGCGTGCGGGTGCTGCTGCGCAGACGGAACGAACGCGCCGAGCAGCCGACGAACCGGCTGCACTACGACAACGTCACGCTGGATATGGATACGCGCGAGGTGTTCCGCGAGAGCCAGCTTATCGAGCTTACGACGAAGGAATTCGACCTGCTGCACCTGTTTATGCAGAATCCGAAGCGGGTTCTCTCCCGGGACATCATCATGGAAAAAATATGGGGCTACGATTACAGCGGGGAATCGAATGTGCTGGAAGTGTACATTGCCCTGCTCCGGCAAAAAACGGAGGAGTACGGCCATAAGCGCATTATTCAAACCGTGCGCGGGGCCGGTTATGTGCTGAGAGGAGAGAACTAGATGTCTATCCGCCTCCGGCTGACGCTGTGGTATTCCGGCATTTTGTCGGTTACGCTGCTGCTGTTCGGCTTCGGCCTCTATTTATTTCTTTCCTTTTACATCTATAACGATCTGGAAAAACAACTGGGCCGCACTTGGACGGAGACGTACGAGCGGATCAAGCCGCTTGCCGCCCCCTCGATCCGGGGAAGGGTTCCGATCAAGCTGGAGCTGGACAACGTGGATATGTTTTCGGAAAACACGCTCCTTCAGCTTGCCAGTTTGAACGATAAGGAAGGCCCCGTTATTCACGACCGGTCTTCCGTTCTTAAAAATCTGGAGCTGACGCTGCCCATTACAAACAATGCGGCGCAGAAGCTGCGGGGCAAAGATTCGCTTGTGGTCGAGCGGCTGAACTTGAAGGTGATGGACAAGTCCTATCCGATTATTCTGGTCAGCCGGGGGTTCGACATCACCGATCCGGTAACCGGGAATAAGCTGACCCGGGGCGTGCTTCAGGTCGGAGCGACCATCAACTACTACGAGAACTTCTTCAACCTGCTCCAGTATACGCTGGCGATTCTCGCCATGCTGACGGTGCTGATCGCCGGAACGCTCGGCTGGTTTCTGGCGAGGAAGGCCCTGCGGCCGATTGAGCAGGTCATCGTGGCTACGCAGCAGATCGAGAAGGGCACGGACCTCGACAAGCGGATTCTGTACGACGGGCCCGAAGACGAGATCGGGCGGCTCACCGTCACGATCAACGGCATGCTCGGCCGGCTCCAGCTCGTGTACAGCGAGCTGGAGGAAGCTTACCGCGCCCAGCGCCGGTTCGTCTCGGATGCTTCCCACGAGCTGAGGACGCCGCTGACGACGATTCGCGGCAACGTGGAGCTGCTCGAGAAGATGTGGAGCCGCACGCTGACAAGCGGGCAGGCCGGCGGCCAGGACAAAGAGCAGATGGAGATGTCTATCGAGGCGATGCAGGATATCGCCGGAGAAGCTCACCGGATGAGCCGGCTCGTTAACGACATGCTGTCGCTGGCGCGGGCGGATGCCGGCTTCGAGATGCAGCGTCAGCCTCTTGAGCTGAGGCCGCTGGTCGAGGAAGTCGCCCGGCGCGCTCAGTTTCTGCCACGCCAGGTGCAGTGGGAAGTGGGAGATCTGGACCCGCTGACGGATGTGGTCGTGGTCGGCAACAAAGACTATGTCCAGCAGCTTTTGTTCATTTTTATCGAAAATGCCTTCAAATACACCGAGCAGGGCAGCGTCCGGCTGGATGCGCTCCGCTCGGGGGATCAGATCGGTCTGCGTATTGCGGATACGGGGATCGGGATGGACAAGGAAGAGGTTCCGCATATTTTCGACAGGTTTTACCGGGCGGACGTTTCCAGGGGAAGGACGGCGGGCACGGGACTCGGCTTGTCGATCGCGAAATGGATTATCGACGAACATAAGGGCTCCATTGAGGTAAAAACCCGCGAGGGAGAGGGCTCGACCTTTATCATTTGGCTGCCCGTTGTCTTTCTTCCCGTCTCCTGATCGGCTATAATGAAGGTACGAACGACAAAAAAGGTGGTGCTTTCGTTGAAAGTCGTCAAAATTTCCCCAAGGGGCTATTGTTACGGCGTGGTGGATGCAATGGCGCTTGCAATGCAAACCGCCAAGAATCTGGATCTGCCGCGGCCGATTTATATACTCGGTATGATTGTTCATAACTCGCACGTAACCCGTTTCTTCGAAGACGAGGGGGTTATCACGCTGGACGGTCCCAACCGGCTCGAAATTCTGGAGCAGGTGACGGGCGGTACCGTTATTTTTACGGCACACGGCGTTTCGCCGGAAGTCCGCCGCAAGGCACGCGAGAAAGGCTTGACGGTTGTTGACGCAACTTGTCCGGATGTAACGAAAACACACGATCTGATCCGCGAGAAAACGGCGGAAGGATACGAGATTATTTATATCGGTAAGAAAGGCCATCCCGAGCCGGAAGGCGCCGTCGGTATCGCTCCCGAGCACGTTCATCTGATCGAGACGCTGGCGGACGCGGAGGAGCTCCATATCGCTTCGGCCAAAATTCTGATCACGAATCAGACGACGATGAGCCAGTGGGACATCAAGCATATTATGAAGAAGCTGCTGGAGAGTTTCCCGACGGCTGAAATTCATAACGAGATTTGTCTGGCGACGCAGGTCCGCCAGGAAGCGGTTGCGGAGCAGGCCAAGGAGACGGATCTGGTCATCGTGGTCGGCGATCCCAAAAGCAACAATTCGAACCGGCTGGCCCAGGTGTCGGAAGAAATCTCCGGCGTCAAAGCATATCGGGTTTCGGACGTTTCCGAAATCGACAAGAGTTGGCTGATGGGCGTCCGTACGGTCGGCGTCACTTCCGGCGCTTCCACGCCGACTCCGATTACGAAGGAAGCGATCGCTTATCTGGAGCAGTTCGATCCAGCTGATCCGGCTACATGGGGCGTTACACGGACCGTGAATATGAAGAAATTGATCCCGATGGCCAAAACAAAGGCTGCCGCCGAATAACCGGCCTAATTTACAGGATAGGATGAGGCACCATGCAGTATAGTGAAGGGGCACTCCGAAAGAAAAAGTTTGATCTTAAACAGACGGGTCGCTGGTTTAAATACAAATATCTTCTGCTGCTTCGCGCCAAGGGCGGGCCTTCGATGGTCGCCACCGGATTTTCCATCGGACTGGCCGTCGAGATGTTCACTCTTCCGACGGTCGGGCTGGCTTTTTTTCTTATTTTTCCCCTCGTGTGGCTGCTGCGGGGCAATTTTGCGGGTGCGCTGATCGGGTTCGTGTTCGGTAAAATCATTTACGTGCCGATGGCGATCCTGTTTAACAAACCGGTAGGTTCCCTTGTCGTTCCTCCGGGCTTCAAGGAGTACCTGATTCACCACGTTCCTGCTTTTCTTGCGAATGTCCTGAAAGGAAGCCTGGAGCTGATCGTAGGCGGAATGATCGTCGGGGGCGTTCTCGGCCTGATCATGTACTTCCCAATCATGCTTCTGCTGAGGCTCCATGCCAGCCGGCGCAAGGACAGGCGCAGACTGCGCAAGGAACATCAGCACGCTATGGCTTCCGGACTTCCGGGTGATGCGGATTGACGCACAGGTCTCGCGGCTTAACAAGATAAACAGACAGATGCAGGCTTGACGGATAATCGTCAAGCCTGTTATTATTATTTTAGCGAGTTACTTTAATGGATAAAAGCGTAGAAGCTAAAAAGCTTAAAAGCTTAAAAGCAAACAAGCGTTGAAGCGAGAAGGTAACCCATTACTCTACATTCAGGAGCGTGAGCGGAATGATCGTCATTCTTTCAAATAAGGTTGAAGAAGCGCGTATTCAGGAAATCGTACACATCATCGAGAAGCATGAAGTAAAAGCACACGTATCGCACGGAGAAGACCGTACGGTTATCGGCATCATCGGTCAGGCCGATCCGGTACTGGCCGAGCAGCTGCGCCAGCTGAAGGGAGTCGAGCAGGTGGTCAAAATCTCGAAGTCCTACAAGCTGGCAAGCCGTGACTTCCATCCGGCGGATACGGTTATCCGCATCAAGGATGTGGAGATCGGCGGCGATCAGCTCGTGGTCATGGGCGGCCCCTGCGCCGTCGAGACTCCCGAGCAGATCGACGAAATCGCCCGCCTGGTCAAGGCGGCGGGCGGTCAAGTGCTCCGGGGCGGCGCCTTCAAACCGCGTACGGGCCCTTACAGCTTCCAGGGCGTCGGCGTGGAAGGACTCGTCATGATGGCGGAAGCCGGACGCAAGCACGGTCTTCTGACGATTACGGAGGTTATGACGCCGGAGTACGTGGATGTCTGCGCGGAATACGCCGACATTCTGCAGGTGGGCACCCGCAACATGCAGAACTTCGATCTGCTGCGCAAGCTGGGCTCGATCCAGACGCCGGTGCTGCTCAAGCGCGGCTTCAGCTCGACGTACGACGAATTCCTTAATGCGGCGGAATACATCCTTGCGGGAGGCAACCCGAATGTGATGCTCTGCGAACGCGGAATCCGAACATTCGAGACTTATACCCGCAACACGCTCGATCTGTCGGCGATTCCGGTGCTTCAGAGCTTGAGCCATCTGCCGGTCATCTCCGATCCGAGTCACGGAACGGGACGCCGCGAGCTGGTCGAGCCGATGACGAAGGCTTCCGTGGCCGCCGGAGCGAACGGCCTGATCATCGAAATGCATACGGATCCGGACAATTCGATGACCGGAGACGGGGTCCAGTCCCTGTTCCCGGACCAGTTCGCCAAGCTGCTTCAAGATCTGGAGAAGCTGGCTCCGCTTTGCGGCAAAAGATTCGATACCGCCAAAACCCCCGTACTTGTCTAATCCGACAGGTTGTCCGAAAATCCCCGATATTTCCTCAGAAACAGCTTAAAAACCGGAGAAATCCGGTTTTTTTGTTTTTCATGTAACATTACCTAACATTCTTTAAAAAAATACCTGACATGAGTATTGACGACATTTCTTCGGCCGCTATATAATATGAAAAAAGATCGAATGAAAACTGGAACATTACACAGGGAAAGCATTGTGAATGTACGGAATTAGGAGGGTTTACACATGTCAGTACAGGACGTTTTGAACATCATCAAGGAAAAAAACATTGAGTGGATCGATTTTCGTTTTGTGGATCTTTTAGGTAAGGCGCACCACATTTCTCTCCCGGCTTGCGAAGTCGAGGAAGAAACTTTCGAGAACGGAGTTGCCTTTGACGGTTCCTCCATTCATGGTTTCCGCGGCATTGAAGAGTCGGATATGGTCATGATGCCTGATACGGAGTCGGTTTATGTCGATCCTTTCACGGCTCACCCGACACTGATTGTGATGTGTAACATCCACACGCCGGACGGCGAGCGTTACGAGCGCGATCCGCGCAGCATCGCACAGAAGGCGGAAGAATTCCTGCAAACAGCCGGCGTAGGCACGACGGCGAACTTTGCTCCCGAGTCCGAGTTTTTCATTTTCGACGATGTCCGTTACGAAAGCGGCATGAATACCTCTTACTACACCGTTGATTCCGAAGAAGGCGCATGGAACACCGGACGCAAAGAAGAAGGCGGCAACCTGGGCTTCAAAATCGGCGTTAAAGGCGGCTACGTGCCGGTTCAGCCGGTCGATACCCAGCAGGACATCCGCAGTGAAATGTGCCGTCTGCTTCAAGAAGCGGGTCTTCGCATCGAGCGTCATCACCACGAAGTGGCGACAGCCGGTCAAGCGGAAATCAACTTCCGTTTCGATACGCTGACCAAAACGGCCGACAATCTCATGAAATACAAATATATCGTTCACAACACGGCGAGACAGTACGGAAAAGTCGCAACCTTCATGCCGAAGCCGCTCTTTGGCGATAACGGATCGGGTATGCACGTTCACCAAAGTATTTTCGACGGCGACACGCCTCTGTTCTACGACAAAAACGGCTACGCCAGCCTGAGCGAAATGGCTTTGCACTACATCGGCGGTATCCTGTACCACGCACCGGCTCTGATCGCTCTGACGAACCCGTCCACGAACTCGTTCAAACGTCTCGTTCCGGGTTACGAAGCACCGGTTAACCTGGTGTTCTCCAAAGGAAACCGTTCCGCGGCGGTCCGTATTCCGGTTGCGGCCGTAACGCCGAAAGGCTGCCGCATCGAATTCCGTACGCCGGATTCCACGGCTAACCCTTACCTGGCTTTCGCGGCTATGCTGATGGCCGGTCTGGACGGCATCAAGAAGAAAATCGATCCGCGTGCGCTCGGCTACGGCCCGCTGGATAAAAATATCTACGAACTGTCCGACGAAGACAAGTCCGAAATCCGCAGCGTGCCGGGTACACTGGACGAAGCTCTCGACGCTCTGCAAGCCGATCACGACTTCCTGCTGGAAGGCGACGTGTTCACGCAAGATTTCATCAACAACTATGTCGACATCAAACGCGGCGAAGCGAAAGATGTTGCGATCCGCATCCACCCGCACGAGTACTCCCTGTACTTCGGCTGCTAATCAACCCTCTTTTCTCCTCCCTCAAAGCAGGCAAAACTCCCGGACATTTCCCAAATGTTTCGGGAGTTTTTGTTTTCCTAACATTCTCTTAGCATGTTCCTAAATCCGATGTCATATTTTGGTTGTATAGTAAGTAGGAAGTAAAAGAATTAGGTGGTGTACAACATGAAACCCTGGACCGAAAAGGAAGTCCTCCATCTGCTGGGGAGAGCTTCTTTTTCCGCTACGCCGGGAGAAGTGGATAGATGTCTGAAGTTAGGCCGGGAAGAGACGGTCCGCAGGCTTACCTCGGGCCAGCCTCTGGCCGACGGAGCCGCTTCCGCCCTTGCGTTCTCGGAGGTAAAGGCCGACGACAAGCCGCTGATTGTCACGGGAGTGGGCGATCAGCAAACGTACTGGCTGTACCGGATGGTTGCTTCGCCGACTCCGCTGGTGGAGAAAATGACGTTATTCTGGCACGGTCATTTTGCTTCGTCCCAATATAAAGTGAGCGATATCAAGCTCATGGTGCGGCAGAACGACCTGTTCCGGCAGCACGCTCTGGGCAGCTTCCGCAAGCTGACCGAAGAAATCGGCCAAGACCCGGCCATGATGCTGTATCTTGATTCTTATACGAATCAGAAGGGGAGTCCCAACGAGAATTACGCCCGCGAGATGATGGAGCTGTTCACACTCGGCATCGGCAACTATACCGAACAGGATGTGAAGGAAGCGGCAAGATCCTTGACGGGATGGAGCTATAACCGGAAAACCGATATCGTCCAGTATCAGGAAGCGAGGCACGATGCCGGACATAAGGTTTTTCTGGGCGAAGCCGGATATTTCGATTCCGCCGATGTGGTGCGCGTCGTTTTCAAGCAGGCGGCGCTCCCGAAGTTTCTGGCGACGAAACTGCTCCAATATTTTGCCGCGGAAAACCCTCCCGACGCCTGGATAGACCGGGTCGCCCGCAATATCGCGAAGATGCCGACGATCGGGGACGTGCTGTACGATTTGTTTGCTTCCGACGAATTTTACGAGGAAGCCTACCGGCTGTCTCTTGTTAAAAATCCGGCGGAGTACGTGGCGGGCACGATGCGGACCCTGGGACTCCCCCTAACGGCGGTGTTCCGTGCGAGTATGGGGCTCATGGGTATGGAGCTGTACGCGCCGCCGGATGTCTCCGGCTGGAAGGGCGGGGCTTCCTGGCTGGCGACAAGCCGCCTGATCGCACGCTACCAGTTCGCCGAGAAGGTGGCCAAACGCGTCACGGAAGACCAGCTCCAGTCTTTGGCTCCGCAGGGGGTGCAGGCCGGCCCGGAAGCTTATGTGGAGGGGTGCAGACGCGGCGTAGGGCTGGCTCCGCTCGGCAAGAACACGATGAATGTGCTGACGCAGTATGCGGCGGAAACAATCGTGAGCTCGAAAAAACCGGCCGTCGGCAAACGGAGCCTGTTGCAGCTTCTGCTCATCAGCCCGGAAGCGCAGATGAAGTGAGCGGAGGATTACGGATATGAATTTAACGAGAAGAGATTTTCTGATCAAGGGGACGGCTCTCATCGCGGCCATCGGCTTTGGCGGTCCCCTGCTTTATGCGGACAGTAAAAATATGCTCAAACCCGGACCACCTGCGGGGGCGAAAGACCGGGTTCTTGTCGTGGTCCAGCTTTCCGGCGGCAACGACGGCCTCAATACGTTGATTCCGTACGGAATCGGAGCGTATCACGACGCCAGGCCGCGTCTTCGTCTCCAGCAGCATGAGGTGCTGGATATCAACGGCCAGCTTGGCCTGCACCCGAGTCTCACGCAGCTTCACGGGCTGTACCAGCGCGGAAAGGTCGCGATTGTCCAAGGTGTGGGCTACCCGAAGCCCGACCATTCCCATTTCCGTTCCATGGAAATCTGGCATACCGGGGAGCCGGAGAAGCGGATCAGCGACGGCTGGCTGGGGCGCTACGCTTTTTCGTCCCTGGATACGGCGAATCCGCTCCGGGCCGTCCAGCTCGGGAAGACGGAGACGCGTGCTCTCCGTCACGACTCCATTTCGCTTCCCGTTGTGTCCGCGCTGGATTCCTATAAGATCTTTACCAGCAAGCCCCCCGATCCGGACCGCGGCCGTCTGAACAAGGCTTTCCTGGATATGTACAACCTGAACAAGCAGGCGGCTCCCTTGCGGGTTGCCTGCTCCAGCGGGATTGAAGCTTACCGCAGCGTGGAAGCGATCGGCTCTCTGCGGCCGGGATATGCGGCAGGCGCGCCTTATCCGGACACCTCGTTCGCCAAGGATTTGCAGCTTGCCGCGCAGCTCATGGCATCCGGCTCCGGCACCCGGGTCTTCTACACGCAGTTGGGTCCGTTCGACGACCATGCCAACGAGAAGGCGCACCATGCGGCTATGCTGTCCACTCTGGACGGGGGGCTCGGCGCGTTCTACCGCGACCTGGAAGCTCACGGCCTTCAGGATCAGGTCATGGTCATGGCGTTCTCCGAATTCGGCCGGAGAATGAAGGAGAACGGCAGCGGCGGGACGGATCACGGTACCGCGGGACCGGTTTTTCTGCTGGGAGGCGGAGTGAGCGGCGGGCTTTACGGGGCCTATCCGAGCCTCACGAAGCTGGATAAGGGAGACTTGAAGGCGGAGCTCGACTTCAGATCGGTGTATTATACCGTCGTGGAGAACTGGCTGAACGGAGACGCCCGCAGTGCGGTCGGGCGCTTGTACGAGAAGCTCTCGTTCGTTTAGACTGCTTTCTGCATGTGCCTGCCCGGCACAACGCAATGAAAGAAAGACCGTTCCCCCAAGGGGGAACGGTCTTTCTTGTCGTTCAAGCTTCAGCCGGTTTGAGCTGAATTAGTACAGGAACGATCTGCTGATGATAACCAGCAGAATGAACAGAACCAGAATGGCACCTGTGCTTGTAAAACCGCCGCCGTATCCGCCAACTCCTGACATTTCGCATGACCTCCTTCTTAATGGAGTACGTGATATCGTATGCACCGCGAAACCGCAGGGTCTGGGTGGGCAGTGCCCAAGTATGCGGGCGGCCCGGAATTCGCACGTTTTGGCTTCTGCGGCCGTATGATAGAAATCAGATGAATAGATCTAACAAAATCGCCGGTTTACTTGCCGGATTTCGCTTACGTCAACTTGCATATGGAGAAAACGGGAGGCTGGCCATGGATTCACAAAACGTTCTGCCCAATACCAAACTGGGTAAAACCCAATTTCTGAATCGGCACTCGGAGCTGAAAAAGTTTCAGCCGGATACGGCGCAGGCAACGAAAGATCATCTGTACGACTTTCTTAAACGGTACCGGATGGTGTACGTCAAGCCTAACAACGGGACGGGCGGGCGGGGCATTTTCAAGGTCGAATACAGCTCTAAGGGCCGGTACCGGTATCAGATCAATGAGACGAAAAAGAAATTCGAAACGTACGATGAGCTGTACCGCACCATGTCCAAGCATTTCGGGGACACGAAGCATCTCGTTCAGCGGGGCATTCATCTTCTGACGAGCAAGGGCCGGCCTTTCGACATCCGGATCATGGTACAGAAAAATTTGCGGGGCGATTGGGAAAACACCGGTATTATCGGCCGTGTAGCGCACCCGGATAAGATTGTGACCAATTATCACCGCGGCGGAACCCCGACGGAAATTTCGAAGCTTTTGAAAGAGTATCTGAAAAAGGAACAAGTGCCGGATTACGTGGCAAAGCTGAACCGGCTTGGCCATGAAATCGCCGAATATATGGAGACCGGCTATCCCAAAGTAACGGCGATCGGCGTGGATATCGCGCTGGACAGCGAGCTGAAGCCCTGGATACTCGAAGTGAACACCAAGCCGGACGCGTCTATTTTCAAAAAACTGGACGACAAGAGCATCTACCGGAAAATATGGAAGTACAAAAAAGCAAACCGGATCACCCTCCGCAGAAGGAGCGTCGACAATAGTCTTAAATCCCAGCCTCTTACCAGGGTATAGACACCAGGACCGGAGCCGTTCGGAAAAAACGCATAAAAAGGGTGCAGGAGAATCTCCTGCACCCTTTTTTACGCTTTAGCCGCAAGACCGCTTATGAAGGAACGCCCCGTCGGATTTGCGATCCGGTGACGAGGCGGCCGCCTGTTATTTTTCCTGCTCCTGCTCCTGCTTCTGTTCCTGCTTCTGCTCTTGTTTCTGTTCATGCTTCTGCGCTTGTTCGTACAAATGGATCGCGTACTGCAGCGGCCGGCGAATGGATTGCTGGTACAGATCTTTGCGGCCCATCTTCTTGAACAGTTCGCGCCCCGGCTTCGGATTTACTTCGATCAGCCACACGCTGCCCTGCTTATCGATTCCGATATCGAGCCCGTATTCCAGCATTCTGCCGAAATGCTTCTCGATGACGGTGACGACCCCATGGGCCAGATCGTGGCACTCGGCGATGATCTCGCGTGTCTTCTCGGGCGTGAAACGTTTGTGAAGCACGGCTTCCGTGGAGGACGCGCGGCCGCCTCCGTGCAGGTTCGAAGTGGGATTGTTGATGGCGCCTATGCGCATGCCTTCGCCGGTAACTTCCCACTTGCCCTTGTCGTTTTTCTGGATGAGCAGCCGCATGTCGGAGACGTGGCCAGGCAGAAGATCCAGATCCAGTCCCTGCTGGATCATAAAGCTGCCCTTGCGTATCCTCTCCTGGCGGACCCACTGGTTGAGCCAGTTCGTGAGCGAGGTGATGTTGCGGAAGAGGACGTTGCGTTTCGCGTACCCTTTCGTCCGCCCGAGCAGTTTGTAGCCGCCCTTCACCCGTGAAATCTTCACGATGCTTTTGCCGCCGGTTCCGTTTCCGGGTTTGATGTAAACAATCTGGTGATTTTTGAACATGCGCACGAGGTTTTCGGCGTTATAATCGACGGTAGCCGGAATCCATTTCTTGAGTGCTTCCTCGTTCGAAAAAAGCCGGGTCGCGCTCATTTTGTTCGTAAACGTATGATTGGCGTACACAAAATGCTTTTGTTTGCGGAATTCGCTGTAGCCTTCCTGTGCCGTTCGGCACCGGTCGATGACGACGTCCGGCCAGGGGAAGATACGGCTGGACCAGCTTCCGTTTCCGACCGGTACATAGCCGCGGACCTGTTTTTTATCCGGGAACGCATCTTTGTGAGAGAAGATAAATACGGTGGCGTCTAACTTCTGGCCTTCCCTCACCAGCGAGCGAAAATAGCCGGGTTCCTTGAAGGAGTGCCCCTCCCGCCAGGTGAGGATGCCGATTACGGGCTTTGCCATTACGATTCCCAGTCCCTTCTTGTTAAACTGTATTATCATATGGTCGGCGGGAGCGGTTTGTGAGTTTGAAACGGGGGGCGCGGCGCCTATCCTTCCCCGGCGGGGGAACGGTCCGGAACCTTTTGACATACAATGAATGTACGAGTAGGGATTGGAAGTCCGCATACGCAAAAAAAACCGGGAGCCAAGCTCCCGGTTTAGAAGGCCGTGACGCATTATTTGAGAATGCGGGCCGATGCGACATAGTGATTTTTCTGCCAAGTGTTGTTGAGATCACCGATTACGACATCATCCTTTGGGTTTACGTTATGGATGAATTTGTTATTCCCGATGTAGATACCCACATGGCCGATTTTGTTGACGGTATCCTTGTTCTTAGCTGTAGCCGTAGTGGAGAAGAAGACGAGATCGCCTTTGCGCAGCTCGCTCTTGCTGACAGGCGTTCCCAGCTTGTATTGGGCACGTGCGCCCCAAGGCAGGTGGATACCTTCCTTATTGAAGACATACTTCGTGAACGAAGAGCAGTCGAAAATGAGCTTATTCGTATCGTTCTTGGCGTAAGCGTATTGCACCTTACCTTGAAGAGACTTGGCGAACGAGAGAATGCTGTCCGCCTGTTTGCTCCAGGTTGCGCTGCTGGAACCGGAAGTTCCGGGTTTAGAAGGAGCCGGAGCCGTAAAAGTTCCGCCGCCGACCGCCTTTAAGTACAAGGTGGAAATATAGCCGGTTTGACCGTTATAGTTCACCTTGACGTAATACTGGTTTGTATTTTCGAGCACAGTCAATTTGGTGCCTTTAGGCACGGTTCCATAAATTTTTCCTTGGCTGGAATAAGGAAGTTGTTTCAGATATGGATTGCCTGTGGTAATAATAGTAGATGATGTTGTTATTGCTGGTGCCGTCGCTGCAAAGGCGGCCCCGGCGCTAAGACTGCTTCCTGCAAGAAGACTTAGTCCCAGCACAAGCTTGGCTATTTTTTTCATAGAAAGAATCCTCCGCTAGTAAAAAGATTGTGTGAGTTACTTGATGACTCTTACTGCGGTCACGTAATGGTTGTCCCACCAGCCGGAACCCATGTTGCTGTATGTGACGCCCCCTTTTCCAAAGGTGTGAAGGACTTTATTATTGCCGGCATAAATCCCGACGTGACCGATGCGGTTAACGGAGCTTGCGGAATATTTCATTGTTTTGGTCGTGGAGAAGAAAACGAGATCTCCCGGTTTAAGCTCGCTGCGTTTGATCTTGACTCCGTTTTTGGACTGATCGCGTGCGCCGCGGGCAAGTTTGATTCCATTCTGCTGATATACATATTGAACGAAAGAAGAGCAGTCGAAGGAGCTTGTGTTACCTGTCTTGGCTCCGAATTTGTAAGGTCTGCCGAGGTATTTGTTACCCAGTGTGATGATCTTATCGGCTTTCGCTTTGAAAGCGGAAGAAGAAACGGCGGCGTGCGATTGCTGAGGAAGAGCAGTAAGTCCTCCCGAGAGGGCGATTGCGGCGCTCAGACTTGCGATGATGAGTTTCTTTCCTAGTTGTTTTTTCATGTCTTGTACCTCCATCTCGTGATGTGTCTCAGTATAGCACACACAAAGATGGGGTTAATTGGATAAAAAAGCGCAAACCCAGACCTCGTCTGGGTTTGCGCCGTTTAATTAGAAAACTATTAGAAATAGCCCGAAAGGAACTACTGAGCGGATGAGAAGCCTTTCATTCTGTTTTCTCTCCGCTATCCTCTGTTTATCTCGGGTTTTCTTGCGCTTACATTAATGATTCGCCAAATACTTGGAGTAGTGGATGACCCTGCGGACGGACGGCCTGATTTTACTGCCCCCGTCCAGGGCGGTATTGTCGTTCTTCGACGGCTTCGAATTGATCTCCAGCAGCCACACCCGCCCGCCGGTATCGACAGCCAGATCGACCCCGAGCTCGCCGAACAGGGCGGGGATATGCGTCTGGATGCCTTCCGCTACGGCAAGGGCCGCTTTACGGATCTGCGCCGAGATCTTCTTGTGATCCGCTGCCGGCAGAGAGGTTTGGGCGAGCGCCTCCTTGACCGTGCTGAGCGATCCGCCGCGGGCCAGGTTGGAGACGAAGTGATTGGCCCCCGCAATCCGGGCGACAATGGAGGTAATCGCCCATTCTCCCTGCTGGTCCTTCTGGACGAGGGCGCGGAAATCGACGGGACGGCCGCCGACCTGCACGAGCTGGAGACCCTGCTGGATCTGGTAACGGCTCGTTTTCAGCTTCCCGGCCTGGGCGTTGAACAGCTTCAGCAGACTCGGGTACACTTTGCGGCTCGTGCCGTTCAGCGTAGGGATATCACAGCTGTACGATCCCCCTCCCAGCGCGGAGATACGCAGAATGCCTTTGCCGAGGCTTCCCAACACGGGCTTGAGGAAGACCGTGGCGTGCTTTTTGCACATAGACTGCAGCATGACATAGTTTTTGAAGAGATACGACTCGGGAAGAAAGCTTTTGCACGCCGCTTCGTCTTTTAAAGCTTGAAACACTTCCGTTTTGTTCAAATATTTCTCGTTAAACACTTTGGCGCCGTAGTTTGCTTTGGCATCCCGGAAAAATTGCTGGACCTTCGGCCGGTTTTCCAGAATGCGCGAGGTGAGCCGGTTATAAATAACGGAAGGCATCGGGAAAGTTTCTTTTTTCCAGCTCCCGGAGGCATAGTGCCAGCCGTTTATTCGCGGGCTTCCCGGCTTTATGCCGTCAACGGAGAAGAAAAACACGCGGGCTCCCTGCTCCTTGCTCGCTTCATCCAGCTCTTTGCAAAAAGCCGTGATTCCTCCGAACAGGTTCGGTGAGGAGGGCTGAAGCGTTTTGACAAGTACGCCGATCAGCGGGTTGGAGGGGCCCGTTTTCGCAGTGATTTGTGCCTCAAGAAGTTCATCTTCGGTCAACCCGTTGAGACAGCCGGTCTCCGCGGAACGGTGCTGCTGGCTTTCGGCGGTATCCAAGGCGGAGATTGCTTCCTCCGGTCCCGTTGAGCCGCCGGGGGGCGGGGTTTTGCTCCCGGGGGAATGCGGATCCACCCGGAGCAGTCCCGCCGGAAGTGGTGATGCTTGCCGCTTTTTGCGGGACGGAACCTGTTTGGCCATATATAATCCCCTTCTCCAAACGAATCTCCTGCAAGCATTTTATTAGAAGGGGAGGGTTGGTGTGCCTGTACGATGCCGCGGATTTACCAGACGGAATACCGGAGGAAATAATGAGCGGCCAGCGCCAAGAGGCCAAGCGCCAACTGCACGATCCCCAGCCATAGCGTAAACGTCTTTTCCTTGCGCCAGCCGCTTATGGCATAAATCCGCTTGTCGATCCAGAGGAGCATCAGCCCCGATACCGCAAAATAACCTCCGAGATAATGCAAAAAGCCGATTTTTAGGATGAAAACCGCCTCCTATCTGAACTGCATGCCGGTCCGGTTGATGCGGACCGTGGTCTGAACCTCGACGGGGAGATCGGCATAACGGGTTTCCCATTTTTCTTTCGAACCGATGCGGGCGGACCAGTATGCGTGCTCTTTCGCCCGGATGTACTCCCCGAAGCCGAAGATATCCGATTTCATCCGCTGTGTTTTACGGATAAAGTTTAGGATGATTTTGTTCACTTCTTTGCTTATCGCTTCTTCGATTTTGGAGATGGCCTTTTCGTCGATTACGGTGTCTTCCAAGTACTTCTCTTCCAAATCCTGCTCCAGATAGATCATCACTTTGAAGCGGGGAGAACCGTTCTTCATCTCCAGATGAATTCTCGATTTTCTTAGTGTAGTCGTTGCCATGACCGGGCCTATCCCGGGCACATCCACAAGTGGGGAATAGCCGCCCGGATTCATCTCTTTTACGGACATAAAGGCCCCGATTTCAAGAGGTTCGGAAGTTCCTACCATTTTATTGTTGCGGAAAAGAGCCATGCCCCCGATCAGGATGTTCTCGTTCCGGCGAATATCGACATAAGGAAGATAACCTTCCTGCCCCTGCTTGGACTGGGTGCTCCAGAACGTCCCGATATAATCGCGGGGGAACTTGCCGAGTTTGACCGATTTATCGAGCATGGCCAAGACATAGAGCGTCGGGACTCTTTCCAGGGGAGGGGCCACGTTAAGGAAGCGGGCGGCCTCTCCTTTGGAAATAAGCAGCCATGTTCTTCTGCGCACCTCGGAATCGCGGCGGAAATAATCGTTGATGTGTTCGAGGGTATCGTAGGCAACCTCTTCGCTGACGACTACCACCCGCAGATGGATCAGAAATTTGGGATCGGCAATCTGCTGCTGCAGATTGTTCAGGGCGTCGTTGACTGTATGACCGAACACGGAAACGATCCAGACCGGCTTGGTCGTGTCTTGTCCGCCGCTGCCTCCTCCGCCTTCGCCGGGGCCGAGCGGAATGCGGCCGGGCACGGCAATAGAAGCGGTCACGCGGATCATTTTGTCGGCCGGAATCGGATTGGGCTCCAGATGATTAACCCGGTCTTTGCTCTGAATATTGGGCGGATTTTCCGCCCGGTCTATGGCCATGCCGAGAATGAGAGCCCGGTCCTCGACCTCCTGCTGATCCCAGCAGCCGGCCAGCAGCAAAGACAGCAGCGGCACAGTCAGAAGCAGAAACGGCAGCCTAGTCCTTGTCGGGCGCATGGGCGACGCCTCCTTTGCCGCGTATGCCCGCTATAAGCAGCAGAGCAGACGGAATCACGATCATGGCGATCAATCCCCATGGGAGAATGTGGGTACTGAGCCTGTACAACTGGATCACGTTCTGCGGCATCATGGCCGCCAGAAACATGAACGGCATCAGGAAGGTCGCCAGCATCCGGTGATCTTTGAGCCCTAATTCTTCTTTTATAATAAGGAGAATCAGGTAGTATCCGCTCAGGAGGGAATTAAAGACCGAAATAATCCATGTGACGAGGAAAATGGCATCCATTCTCTCCAGAAATTCCCCGGGAACGATCGTCGCTCGTCCAAGCTCCAAAGTGGGCCAGACGAGCCGTTTGATTTCCTCCGCCCCGAAAACGCCGACCGTGGTGATTACGATCACCAAATAAAGTCCTCCGGAAATCGCCGTTCCGGTTAACCCGACCTTGAGCGCTTTCTGCGGGTTTCTCATGCGCGGTACGATAAACGTGTAGATCACCACGTTCCGGAACAAGGTGGTGATGCCCAGAGAGCCGATCCAGAACGTGAAGTCCGGATTTGTCGTGAAGGGCTGCAAATTCAGCAGTTCCACTTCCTTAAACGAGAGCATCATGATAACCACGACAGGACCTACCACGAAGGGAGTATAAAACGCGTGGATCAGCGTAAACGAGTAAATATCTTTGCGTGCGGATAGCACAACGAGCAGCAGCATCATAAACAGGATGACTTCAAGCGGTGTGCGCCGCAGAACGAAAGTTCCGGTTACTTCGCTGAATTCCCGGAAAGAAAAGGCCGTCGCGACGAGATAGAACAGCGCGATGACAACTAACAGCGCGCCGGATGCCCATTTGCCGAGTATCAGCTTGCTGTAAGCCACGGGGGACAGGTCCGGAAACCGCATCCCGAGCAAGGACCAGAGCATGATAAGCAGGGCGCCCAGCAGGATGCCGCCGGCCGTTACGAGCGGCGCGGCCGTTTCGCCTGCGGTAACGGCGAGTCTCGGCAGGGGGAGCACGCCTACTCCGGCTATCGTGCTGATGAGAATGCACATGGCCTGCCAGTTCGTTAAGCGCTGGTCATTCATCCGGCACACCCCCTTGGTCCGGGGCTTCGGAAATCTTGTCCCAGGAGCTGGACGGCGACCGGTAATACCGGTCGATATGCTTGCGTCTTTTGGTCTGAAGCGATTTTAAATGCCCCGGCCTGTCGCTCATCCACCAAATCGGTCCGCGCAGCAGCGTATCTTTCCATTCCTGCGCGTTAAAAGGAGTGACCGGGGTCATATAGGGGACGCCGAACGAGCGGATGCTGAGCAGATGATTGGTAATGAGAATCATCCCGAACATGATGCCGTACAGCCCGAAGCAGCCGGCAAGCACGATAAGCGGAAACCGGAGCATCCGCAGAGCGATGGCGGCGTTGTAAGCCGGCGTAGCGAAAGAGCCGACGGTGGTCATGGCGATGATGACGACCGTAATAGGGCTGGAGAAACCGGCCGATACGGCCGCCTGGCCGATGACCAGGACGCCCACGATGGAAAGCGCCCCGCCGATAAGCTGGGGAAGGCGGATGGTGGCCTCGCGCAGCACTTCCATAGAGATTTCCATCAGGAGGACTTCGACCATGGCCGGGTAAGGAACCCCCGCTCTGGAGCCGGCTACCGCCACGGCAAAGTCCGTCGGGATCACTTCCGGATTGAAGGAGATCACGGCCACGTAAAGCGAGGGGAACACCAGGGAAAAAAGCAGCGCAATCAGCCGGATGAACCGGGTCATACTGCCGATCAGGAACCGCTCCGTGTAATCGTCTACGGTCTGGTAAAATTGGCTGAACACAGTCGGCGCGATAAGCGCAAAGGGGGAACCGTCGACCATAATGACGAACTTGCCTTCCACAAGCGCGGCGACGGTCTTGTCGGGGCGCTCCGTATTCTGAATCTGCGGAAAGGGCGAGAGCGGATGATCCTCGATGAACTGCTCGATATACCCGGCATCCAGGATGGAATCCGTATCGATGGAGGACAGGCGCTTCTTGGCTTCATGGACCAGTGCCGGATGGGTAATTCCCTGAATGTAACAGAGCGCCACCTTCGATTTGGTCACGCGCCCGATGTGCATCGTATGTACACGGAAATCGGCGGTTTGCAGCCGGTACCGGATCAGGGCGAGATTAGTCTGTAAATGCTCGATGAAACCTTCCCGGGGACCGCGGATCACCTGCTCGGTCTGCGGCTGCTCGATCGAGCGTTTTTCGATCTTCCGTGTATCCGCCAGGAAGGCCGTCGCGATTCCGTCCACCAGCAGCACGGTTTCCCCCATGGTCAATTCGTCGATGATCCGGTCAGGGGCCTTTTCCTCCGTGATCCGGCTCACCTGAATGACCTTCTCCGTCAGGTAGGAGGCCAGCGATTCGGAATCGACAATCAAATCTTCCTGCTCCGTATGAGTCATAAGGGGCTTAATCAAATAAGAACGGATCATCTCCTGGTCCGCAAAAGAGGAGAAGAACACAAGAGCGGCGGAAGTCCCTTCGAACAGCTGAAAGCGGCGGACGGTCAGATCATCGTTGTATTGAAGAACATCTTGAAAAAGCTTCAGATTTTCCTCGATTCCGGCGGAAAGCTGCTTGCCGCTCAAAATTTCTTCTATATATAGGCTCGGTACCGCTATCCGCGGCTCAGGCATGGGGATGCCGGATAACGGGCTGCCGGTTTTACGGTTTTTCATCCAGTTCCACATCATCGTTCTCCTCCTTTCTTGGGCGGGTTAGGGGAATGGACCGGACGTTCGTTCCTCAACTAGGAAAAATCACTTGGATATGGGGCTTAATATTGATCATTCCAGCCGCTTTCATTCATAGCGAGGCAGATAAGAAGTTCAACAGAAATAAGAAAAAAGCGGAAACCTCCCGCTTTTTCTTTGCTTATCTTTATGATTTACTGGGCAACAAAGTCCAGGGATAAAGGCAGGTTGTTTGAAGGCTGAACGATAGTATGAAGCGTATAAGTCGGTGTATCGTTAATGACAATGCCATTCCCCTTATCTACATGGCGATTAGTCACTGTACTGATTTTATAATTGATAAATGCGCCGCTGGTTCTGCTGCCATACAAGGTATAAACATTCGGAAGTCCGCTGGAATTGGTAATGTTAATGTGGTACGTATAGTCCGTACACCAGTAAGCGCCCCTGATTTTACCGTTGAAGGATGCAGGAGTTTGATCTTGCGGGTTTCCGTCGATATTCCATCTGGACAGGAGAATGTCTTGTTCATTTATATACCCGCCATCGTCGCTTTGCGTAATAAATCTAGCAGGTGCAGCGCTCGTCAAGGTAAGATGGATATCCGCAGTTCTTCCCGAATATTGCAGCAGACCCCGATAATCGTCTTTTGTTTTGGCATTGTAGTTGGTCGAGGCAATGGTTGCCGTATTTGCGTAGGCGGCTAAATTCGTCGTTCCCGTATTTGTTGAAATATCTGAAATTTTCACATTAGCGTCACTGCCCGTAGTTACATCTACTGCTCTGAAATCCGCGATATGTACAATCGCTTTCTGACTTGCAATTCCTCCCGCTGCAGAATATTCATAAGCGTATCCTTGACCCGGCGCAATAGTTGCTAGATAGGTTCCGCCGGCATTTTTGCTGCTCATAAAGCCCGAAGTGGCCGTAGAAGCCGCTTTCGTAACATCCCCGCCCGCATTGGAATCTCCATAACCATCCTTTATCAAATACAATTTAACGGAGTTTGTGGCAGACGGGTTTTTAACGTACAAAAAGAATTTTACGTTTTCGGTCGTCATATTTCTGTGGGAGGACCAAAATCTAAACGTACCATTCAGGGTGTCCCGGTATAACGTCTTGTTGACTTGATGATCATAGATGGATTCCGGCGCATTTGAAACGAATACGGGATGCCCCGTTTTGGAAAAAGTAACATCGCCGGAGGTATAGGATTCCTTGACTGATGGAGTTGGAAAAGGTGTTTCCGTTCCTATGGTGTAAGCAGCAAAGGCGTTACTAGGTACTAATAAAATTGTACACATCAACAGTAATAAACTGGCTGTGTTAATCATGCGTCTTCTCATCCTATACACTCCTAACCGTATCGGTTTATTTGGCATGCTTATGTAGATCAAGCTTGTCATGTAACCTGTGATATCGTTTTTAAACGACTAAACGAACTCCCTTCCTTATTGAATTTTATACATCTGTATCTTAAATAGAAAATATTTCCAATACAACTGACCAGATGGTTTAAGTCATTGATTTACCAAAAAATGTCATCGCTTTGCTATACATAGCCTTGTTTATTATCGAATTGTTCCATTGTCTGAACATGGATGAAATGAAAAGTCTGCTAGGCTAGCTAAGACAAACAAAAAAAGCCTGTGCATGAAGCACAGGCTTTTGCGTAAGCGAACTCAATAGGATGCCGGAACCGACGGTTACAAAGAAATAAGGATGTTTATTAATGTCTGACCGGTGGTTTAAACCAGGCCTAATTATACATACATCGGCCGGTTCATTGGAGTTATTTCTCGTAAGGCTTGTTCTGGTAATAGAAATTCGGGGTTTTCCAGGTGTTCTCATACTTGCTGTGAAAAATAGGCGTAGTCGCCGGAGATACCGGGGGAATCAGCCACGTCCAGTCTCCCGTTACTTCCCTTCCCGCCTGGGCTTCCTGCTGCTCGAACAGCTGAAACTGCTGGGCTGCCGTATGATGATCGACAATGGATACGCCGGCGTTGCGGTAGGAATGATAGACGGCGGCATTCAGCTCGATCAATGCGCGGTCCTTCCAGAAGGTCGCATTCGAACCGGTATCCAGCCCCATGAGGGAAGCCGTCCGCGGAAGCAGGTTGTATCTTTGTTCGTCAGCCAGGTTGCGGGCACCGATTTCGGTTTCCATGTACCAGCCGTTAAAAGGGGCGGCGGGATAAGAAATGCCGCCGATTTCCAGCCGCATGTCGGCGATAATGGGCACGGCGTACCATTTCAGCTGTAAGTCCTCGAAACCCGGCAGCTCGGGATGACGGAGGGGAACCTCCAGCACGAGGTCGCGGGGAAGCTCGAACCACCGGGGGGCATCGTCGCCGATCTGGATGACCAGCGGAAGCAGATCGAAGTGCGTTCCTTCGCCTTCCCAGCCCAGCTCCCGGCAAATCCGTGTAAAGGGGATGGAGTTCGGATCGCCGACCGGTCCGTTCTTCGTCTCGTAACCGGCGTAACGGATGAGCTGGTGGTTCCAGATGCGTACGGGACCATTGCCGTCCTTCCCGGCGGGCGGGAGAACGGTGATGGCCGGACGGATTTTTCCGTCATTCGTGGCAAAACGGATATGCGTAAGCAGAGCGTCGCGCACTTCTTCGAAGGTGCCGGTATGACGGCCGTCAAATACACTCAGCGTGTTCCAGAACAAACGGCCGATGCAGCGGTTGCTGTTGCGCCAGGCTAATTTGGCGCCGTACTCCAGTTCTTCCGGCCTATGTACGTAAGTGCCGGTTTCTTCGATTTGGGCGCAAACGTCGAGCCACCGTTCTTCGGCTTCCTGTTCGCTGCGGCCCCATTCGCTGTAACAGGTATAGAGGAAGGCGCGGGCTTTGTCCGCGATGTCGTTAGTTGAGTTCATTCGAATGCCTCCTTGGTTCAAGGATCGGCACGGGGTAGTCCGTTAGTCCTTGCTATGTAATGAGCGTAACATAAATTCGGACGCGCAAAATCGACAGTTTTGGGAACGCGTGCGCCGCCCTGTCAGGATGTCTCCCGGCGGCGGTTTTCATACGGGACGGAAGGGAACGAGCGGTTGCGCCAAGCGAGGCTGCTGCGCATGGGCGAAGCCGGCGAGGGAGCCGGGCGGCGACGTCGAGCGCGTGGGCACGCAGGATGCGCCAAGCGGAGCGAGCAGAAGCGGGGCTGCTGCGCATGGCAAAGCGGGCGAGGGAGCCGGGCGGCGATGTCGCGCGCGTGGGCGCGCAGCCGCGGCAGAAAGGCCGCCGTAACGTCCACGGCGGCCCTTCCTTTACCCGCGCAGAGCAAAAGCTCCTGCGCGTTCATACATCGGTGACCGGCCCATATGGGTCCGGTACACCACGATCTCTTCCGCCGTCCAGGAGGCGGAAGGAGGCTCACCCGGCGCGTCCAGCAGTTCACGCGCCCATTTGCGCCCGCCTGTATAGCGGCGGGCGAGCGTGATGTGGGGCCGGTAGGGCCGGTCCTCCGGCTCGAAGCCGAGAGACGAGCAGGCCGCCTCCACATCACGCTGAAGTGTTTGCAGGGCGTCCAGATCGCCCTGCAGACCCGCCCAGAGGATGCGCGGGGCATCCTTCGGGCCGAAGGTTCCCGCTCCCGCCGCGGTAAGCTCCAGCGGAGAATGAGCCTCTGCCGCTTGTTCGAGCAGAGGGGAGAGAGCGGGCAGGGTAGACCGGGGCGTGTCGCCGATAAACTTCAGCGTGATATGGAAGTCCTCCGGATGAACCCATTTGTGGAAGGGGGTTCCTGAATCTCTCAGCCTCTCGGTCCAGCCGCTCAGATTCTCCCTGACGGGTCCGGACAGCGGAACGGCGACGAACAGGCGCTCTAACGGATCGGTCATGTCGGATCTGCTCCTTTTGCTTAAGCTTCTTTTAATTTTGGCGGAAAGGCCCGTATCCATGCAACTTTCTCTTGATGGTGCTGGCGAATACTGCTATCATAGCGATAAATCAAATGAAGCAGAGGGTGTGGAGAGAAAAATGGGAAACCGTGCTTACAATTTTAACGCCGGTCCGGCGGCTTTGCCGCTGGAAGTGCTGGAGCAGGCGCAGAAGGAATTTGTCGACTTCCGCGGTATCGGCATGTCGATTATGGAAATTTCGCACCGCAGTGCAGAGTACGAAGCGGTGAACAACGAAACGCAAAGCTTGCTTAAAGAATTGTTCAGCATTCCGGACGGCTACAAAGTGCTTTTCCTCCAAGGCGGAGCAAGCACACAATTCACCATGATTCCCATGAATTTTCTGCAAGCCGGACAAACCGCGGCCTATGTTCAAAGCGGCGCGTGGGCGGACAAAGCGATCAAGGAAGCGAAGCTTTTCGGGGAAACCGTGGTTGTGGCGAGCTCGAAAGATCAGAAGTTCATGCGTATGCCGGATCTCGGTGCGCTTAACCTGTCCGATCAGACGGCTTATCTGCATGTCACGTCGAACGAAACCATCGAAGGCTCGCAGGTTCAAAGCTACCCGGACACCGGCAGCATTCCGCTCATCGCGGATATGTCCAGCGATATTCTCAGCCGTCCGGTCGACGTCTCGAAGTTCGGCCTGATTTACGCGGGGGCTCAGAAAAATCTAGGTCCTTCGGGCGTAACGGTCGTTATTTTGCGGGAGGACATGCTGGAGCGCGCGAATGCGAACCTTCCGACCATGTTCCGCTACGACACCCACGTGAAGAACGATTCGCTTTACAACACACCGCCTTCTTATTCGGTGTATATGATCAATCTGGTGCTGCACTGGATCAAACGCCAGGGCGGACTTGCCGCACTGGAGAAGATCAACCGCGACAAAACCGACCTGATTTACAACACGATCGATGCCAGCGGCGGCTTCTATCAAGGCTGCGTCGATGCCGACAGCCGTTCCAGAATGAACATCACGTTCCGTCTACAATCGGAAGAGCTGGAAAAGCTTTTCGTCAAGGAGTCCCAGGCAAACGGATTTGTCGGTCTCAAAGGTCATCGCAGCGTCGGCGGTCTGAGAGCCTCGACTTACAATGCGGTTCCTTACGAGTCGTGCCAGGCACTCGCCCAGTTTATGAACGATTTCAGCAAGCGCAACGGGTAATGGTTTACAAACAGGCATTCTTCTTTATCATGACCGGAAAACGGGGCCCCGCAAGGGGCCTCGTTTTTGTGCTTGAACGTTCGCTTTGCAGGACTTGAACAAGCGTTTGAAAGTCGCGCGCGTTTCTGTCCCGGACTGCCCGCGAAGGGATTATTCCAGGTCCGTAAAGCCATACAAAAGGAACGGCGGAATCATCCGCCGTTCCCTTTTACTCCTTGTGTATGCTTGTATTCCGGGCGGCCCTCAGGCAAAACTCTCTTTAATGGCGGGCTCGGTCAATTTGTAGCCAACGTTGCGGATGGTCATAATATATTCGGGTGTCCGGGCGTTGGCCTCGATTTTATCCCGGAGATGTGAGATGTGGACATCGACGATACGGGTATCGCCGAGGAAATGATAATCCCAGACGCCGTGCAGCAGCTGCTGGCGGCTCAGTACTTTGCCTCTGTGCTTGCAAAGGAACACAAGCAGCTCGAATTCTTTGGGGGTCAGATCAACCGGTTTGCCCGCGCAGGTTACCTCGCGCTGATCGGGACGGATGCTGAGCTGACCGATCGTGATCGGAGCTTCTTCGCCCGAGGCCGGGAGGGTCTGGATGCGGCGGATGATCGCCTGAATGCGCGAAATCAGCTCCTGCGGACTGAAAGGCTTGGTCATGTAATCGTCGGCACCGTTATCCAGTCCGGCGATTTTATCCGATAAATCCTGCATGGCGGTAAGCATAATGATGGGAACGAGATTGTTCTGGCTGCGCAGCTTGCGGCAGACCTGCAGGCCGTCCATTTTGGGCAGCATCAGGTCGAGAACGATAATGTCGGGGCGGAACTGGCCGATGACGTCGAATACGGCCTCACCGTCATATACACACTGGACTTCGAAGCCTACGAGCTTCAGATTGAACTCGATGAGCATGGAGATCGAAGGTTCGTCGTCTACGACTAGCACTTTTTTCTTCATGAATCGGTCTCCTTTGGGTTCGGTTATTAACTCTATTATCGCACCTATGTATCACGGTCATATTAAGAACACGTAAAACGAGTGTTAAAATTGCGGAGCGGAAAGTGGTATACTAGCAGAGGAAAGAGGTGAACGTGCAGCATGGCTTTTCACATCGTATTGGTTGAACCGGAAATCCCCGCGAATACGGGCAATATTTCCCGGACTTGCGCAGCGACAGGGACTTACCTGCATCTGGTGCGGCCGCTCGGATTTTCAACGGACGACAAAACACTGAAACGGGCAGGGCTCGACTACTGGCATTCCGTCAAACTGGAATATCACGATTCTTTTGACGAGGTCAAAGAGAAATATGCCAGAAACCGGTTCTTTTTTGCCACCACGAAAACCGATAAGCGGTATACAGATTTCGAATTCCGCGACGGCGATTTTTTCGTGTTCGGCAGAGAGACGAAGGGGCTCCCGCCCGAAATTCTGGAAGCCCACCCCGGCCAGACCATGAGAATGCCGATGTCGGATGCGGTCCGCTCGCTAAACTTGTCGAATTCGGCGGCTATCGTCCTGTTCGAAGCGCTCCGCCAGAACGATTTTCCGGGACTCCGGTAAACCGGTAAACAGAGGGGTTTATCATGTTTTGAGATCATTCATACATTACATGAGACAAATTATAGGTTCGTGGATATAGCTAGAACAAAAGATAACCCCTTGATTTACAAGGGGTTATCTTCTTTTTTTGAACAAAGTTATTTTCAAATATCAAGCCTTATTCGGCAAAAGGGGAAATAATCATTTCCTAATACTTGCATTCATATTTATGAGAGTCTAAATGGAGATTAATGACGATATAACTGGGCATAACCTTCCATAAGAGATTTTTGTCATACAGATATTTGAATATTAGGAACTATTTAAAATAATAGGGAAGAAGAACTGTAATGAAAGCGGGGATTTAAAAATTCAGGAGAAGAGCAGTCTTATGATAAGAAAGTTTCTTGTTTTAATCTCTGTTCTAATAATACTGGCGGTAGAGTCCTCTATTTCAGTTTTTGCGAAGTTCGAAGCAAACGGGAAGATATCCTTTTATTATGGTGTAGGTTGCTATAGGATCTGACGGGAAAGTTCTTACAAAGTTTGATTGTGCTACAAAAATTGGCTTTGATAATCCTCCCGCTGGTACATTGATTTGGGTTAAGAACAAAGATAATAACCTGACAGCAGGTCTTCAAAAATGGGATACTGGTAAAATGGGTGGGCCCCTTATTTAAATAAATCCCAAACCTCTTATACAAAGTGGATTGGGGTTTTTTTGATAAAAAGTAAGCATGCAAAAATTAGAAATAGATCATGACGAGGAGCAAATGGGATGAAACTTAAGATAATAATCATTCTTGCAGTATTTATAACAATTGGAACTGTCCTTGTCGTACATAAAAATACTTCTAGTGAATCTGACTATCAAGATATGCTTATCTTGTTTACAGATCAAAATCTTACGGTGAGCTATTTTTTCCACCATAAAAATACGGATGATCTGGTTAACATAAAAAAAGCGGCAGATTTCCCTACTGCTGTGCTGTCAAACAATAAAAATGAACTTTATTACACGGATTTTGATTCGAATAGTGATACTCAACTATTCAAAAAAGATTTGAAGACAAGTAATATATCTCAACTTACTAAAAATTTTAAATCAGTTGACACCCTTAAATTAGATGAAGAAAATCAGAAAATGTACATGAGGGTTCTTCTTAAAGGAGATAAAAACTTTCATATAGCTACCCTAGATCTTAAAACTAAAAAAATGGTTGTATGGAATGAAGGAAATAAAGATAGAAGTGTTAAGTTTTTTGATTTCAATAAACGAACAGGCTTGGTATATGCAGTTATTTACTCCGAAAAAGAACTCTATCATAATCTTGTGGAGTTCAACAATAATCATACAACATTTAAATCCCCCCTACATCGCTTCGTTATGTTTGATGATAAAGGCAGACAACTAAAAGAGATTGGACAGATTAATGTACAAGTTCAAGATATTTCCGTATCAACAAGTGGAGAAAAGATACTGTTTACATCCGTGAGTAATCCTAATGAAGGTTCAAATTATGTCATTAATGAAATGAGAACTGATGACGGAACATATTTTTCTATATTTGAAAGCGCCCAAAATAAACTATCCAATTTGCAACAGGCACAATATTTACAGGAAGGAAGGAAAATTTATTTTCTTGCTGCCGCAAATGATGCAAAGGTACTAAAAGATGAAAGTGGTACTACGGCCAAATTGAGGTCAATTTATCAATATAATTTGATCGACCAAAAACTCACTATGAAATGGTCTAAGAATAATGGAATAATCAACGGTTTCTTATTATTTAACAAGTGAATAATTTTGGATCTGGGTAGCCTGAAAAAAACCTAAGGAGAAGGAAATCAGCCCTCTTCTCAGGGTCCTCAGAGCAGGATAATCAAGGCCCCGGCGGATACGGGAATGGCTTCGTTGATGTCTTCTGATTTCACCTCCCTTCTTTCCGAAAAGAAGGAACTTACGAACGGAACCTAGCTTTCCTAGTTTTTTTCTTCCTTTATACTTGTCTGTTATATTTAGTTGGAATGTATGTTATGTTTATGGAAGATGGCAGGAACTAAGCTTTATCCAATTTCGCCGGTTTCAACGATTCCCTCTCCTTGACAAATGGTTTGATGGGGCAGATGCCTTACCGTGCTACATAAAAGGCCGGATGGTGCCGCGGGATAAACGGGATCTGGTTACAGGCGGACGTGGGCCGGAAGGTTCATTTCGGATTCTTGAAAAACCGGAGAGACCGGGATTTGTTACGGGATTGCATGAGCCTAAAGCAGCAGTGCGGTATTCGCGGAAAGGGAAGCCGGACGATTTTTCGGGAAAATTTACTAGGCGTATAGGCATATCCGGGCTAATTTGCGAGCCGGACAAAGGTTCTTTTGCTCTGGTGCTTTGGAATCTTGCAATCTTCTCCGTTTTATATCCCTAATTAAAAAGAATATAACGAAGTTAGAAGGAATTAGCAGAAATTTGGCGAATAAAAATGGGTAAAGATTGTAAAGCCGATTATACTTCGGTGAAATGAGGTGAGTGGCACAATGATGAAACCAGCTGGGGTTGTCCGTAAAGTGGATCAGCTTGGACGTATCGTATTACCTAAATCGCTGCGTAAAAGATACCAAATGAACGAAGGCGATCCGGTCGAAATTTTAGTACAAGGGGACCATATCATCCTAGAGAGATACCGCCCGAAATGCGTGTTCTGCGGTGAGATGGATCATGTTAACGAATTTAAAGAGCGTCACATCTGTTCCAATTGTCTGGGTGAAATGAACGCAATGAAACAACCGAGAGTTTAGTTAGGGCTTATTGCCTATTTTTACCGAGAAGATCAAACACAGAAGTTAAAAAGACGCCGTTTCCTTCGGGAGACGGCGTCTTTTTATGGCATTGTCTTTTTTTTGACCCCCTAAAAGCAAGGGGATATGGTAAAATCAGGACAGATCTTTCAGATGCGGAATAGAGAGGAGAGAGAGCCGTGATAAACATAGACGGCATAGGATTCGGAGACGGACCGGGGATGTTCGGTCTCATATCGGCGTTGTTCCCTATCTTTTTCATCGCCATTCTGGCTTTTATCGGATTTACCATAGTGAGGAGTATTCTGCAGTGGAACCATAACAACAAGCAGCCGATACTGACGGTAGAAGCGCGGGTCGCCACGAAGCGCACGCAGGTATCCCACCATCATTCGGCTTCGAACGAATCCATGCACAGCCATTCCACGGACACGGCATACTTCGTCACGTTCGAGGTGGAGAGCGGCGACCGGATCGAGTTTCGGATAAGCGGGTCCGAATACGGCCAACTTGTGGAGGGGGATATGGGGAAGCTGAATTTTCAAGGCACCCGTTATCTCGGTTTTGCGCGGCACCGGGTGGTCAGTTATCCCTAAGCCTTGGCGATCGGATTCTGATGCAGGCCGAATCGACTAAAGGAGCTGAGAAATCAGCCCCTTTTTTGCCCGGTACATTCTTGTTCAATGCCGGAAATGATTTCGAAAGCTCCGCCCGATTTGTTGGAACAAACCACGATAGAACGTGCCTCTTCGGGATAATAAACAGACCTGAAGTTCACGCCCGGATCATACCCCATTAAAATATACTTCTCTACGTCCTGCTGCCGAAGCTTCATTCGAAGTCCGTATCCATAGTAAATATCGTTAGTTATATGCACATGGGGCTGCAGCAGCGCAGCGGTCGTTTCTTCGCTCAATAATTCAAATGTCATTAAACTTTCCCAGAATCTCGTCATATCCGGTGCCGTTACATAAGCGCCGCCGTCCGGGCCGCCTTTGGCGGGAAGCGAAAATACATTGGTTTTCCAACTTCCGTCTTCTTGATCGATATAACCGACTGCCGTACGTTCAGGCAAACAATCCGCTTCGAAGTATCCGGAATCCATCATGCCCGCTTTGGCAAAAATAAATTTCTCTACATAGTCGCTGAATGCGAGTCCGCTGAGGTGTTCAACGACCAGTCCCAAAACAATATAGCCTCCGTTGTTGTAATGGAACACACGACCGACCTCATGCTTCATCTTCTTATCCGCAAACAAGGGGAGGAAATCTTGAGGCCGTCTGACGCGGTACATGGGATAATGGGTCCATAAGTCTTCGAAATTATCCATAGTCTCTTCATCGAAATAGTCAGGTATTCCGGAAGTATGCGTTAACAAATGATGAATCGTGATTTCTGGATCAAAATGTTTGAACTCTAAAGGGAGACAGTCCTGCAGCCTGGAATCGTAAGAGAGTTGACCCTTCTCCACTAGTTGGCAGATTGCTACGGCTGTAAACAGCTTGCACCCGGATGCTATTCCAAAGCGGGTATCTGCCCGATTACGGATCCCTTCGGAACGATTGGCATAGCCGCTGCTGAAGTTCACGAGGATCTCGTCCTTGTTTCTTGCGAGGGCTGTACCGGAAAATCCGATTGCTTCTTTAAGGCTTTTCATGGACTCGGTGATGATTTCTTTCATGTCGCTTTCCTCCGCTCTTTGTACAGGAAACGGTATCGTTCCCATGTCTCCCTGCTCCCATAAAAAAATCCCCACCGCAGCCGGACAGAACAAGAAATTCATTCTGCTTGCTAGGGTGGGGATCATTTCATATCCAGGGCTTTCGTTTATTTCCGCATAACAGGCGAAACTTACAGGCCTTTGGTTTTATCCTCGTTGTACGAAGATGTGAAGATGGCCACGATAAACATGGTAAGCACTGCAATAATGATCCAGAAAGCATGAGACATCCAAGCGCACCTCCAAGTAAACATACGTTAGCCTAATTATACCCAATCACCGTTCAAAAGAAAATGACAAAAATGTGAACAAGGTTATTACATCATCGGCTGGTTGGCTTTCCGGTATTCATTCGGCGAGCAGCCGGTCACTTTTTTGAACACTTTGCTGAAATATTTCTCATCGCCGTACCCGACCATTTCGCTGACCTGGGAAATCCGCAGGTTGGGATTCATCATGAGCAGCTTCGCTTTGTCGATGCGGATGGAGCCCAGATAGTCGGACAGATTCGTACCGAACTCCTGCTTGAACTTGCGCGAAATATATTCACGGGAGAGGAAAAAGCGGCCGGCGATATCCTGCAGGGAAATTTCCTCGTGATAATGCGTCTGCAAATATTTCGCGATGTCGTAGATGACGTTCTTCTCGCGGTGCTGCCTTTTGAGCAGCTGCTTCGAAAGCTGGACGAACGAATGCGTCAGCTCCTGCTGCCAGTCGGCAAGCGAGAGCGTGCCCTGCTCGTTCAGCGGGACGATGGTCTGCCCGTTCCCGGTTTCCGAGCGCAGCTCCGCGAGCAGCTCTTCGGGACCGTCCGGGAAGAAGTCCTCGATCCATCGGCCCCGCATGGTGTCCGCTTCGTGGCGCCACTGCTCGATCTGCTCGAGCGTAATGGCGCTCAGGCTCCGCACGCCGTCGAACCACGCCTGCACGGCGGAGGAGATCTCTTCGGCGCTGCCGCTGCGGATCGCCGTCCGGATCACCTCCTCGAAATCGCTGAAGCGCAGCCGCCGGGGCTGGAGGCCTTCGGGCCGGACAGCCTCGTGAATCCAGCCGCCGCGGCTAAGCAGATTGCGCTGGCGCAGCGCGTCGCGGGCTTCGCGGTAAGCCGCCGGAAGGCCGTCCGGGAAGGCGTGCGCTACGCTTAGCCCGAAATCGAGCCGGCTGTGCAGGGCGGTCAAGATGCCTTCGTTGATGTCTCCGAGAAGGGCGGGGACCTTATCCGGCTCGCCCCACACCAGGAGCACGATCTCGTTGGAGCTCCAGTAGCGGAAGGCGGCCCCGCGGCTGCGGCGATGCAGAAACTCGTTGCAGATGTTGATCAGCGAGAAGAAGAGCAGGTCCGTGTTGCGGCCGAATTTGTTCTTCAGCTTCGTCTCCATTGTGACCATGCTGAGGATGGCGATACGGCACGAGCCCGTTCCCGCCGGAAGGCCCCAGTCGGCCTGCAGATCCCGGACGGCGCCCGGATTCTGCGCGGGCTCGTCGAGCAGCCCGGACAACTGCCGGTCCCAGTAGACCGGCTTGATGCGGTTCATCTCGATGTTCCGCTCCAGGCTCCGGGAGCGTTCACTCTCTTCTTTGTTCCAACTGGCGACCGCTTTGGCCAGCGCCTCGTTGACCTGATCCGGATCGATCGGCTTCAGGATATAGTCGGTTCCGCCGTATTGGATCGTATGGCGGACGAGAGCAAAATCATCGTGGCCGCTGATTACGATTGATTTGGCGGAAGGGTCGTTGGCCTGCAGCCATTGGAGCAGCTCCACGCCGCCCCTTACCGGCATCATCATATCCGTGATGATGATCTGGGGCTTTTCGCGCCCGATCACCTCAATGGCTTCTTCTCCGTTCTCCGCCTCGAATATTTGCGAAATGCCGTGTTCTTCCCATTTGATCAGCATCCGCAGAGCATTGCGGACGTGTTTCTCATCGTCTACGAGTAATGCGATCATGTTGTGGTATCCTCCCCGAGCGGAATGCGCATCGTAATCCGGACGCCATGCGGGTCCGTATTTTCAAGTGTCAGCGAAGCTTGCGGATCGAAGTAAAGGCGCAGTCTCGTCCTCACGTTGCCGATCCCGATTCCTCCTTCTTCGTCCATCCCGGTCTCCTCGCGCATAACGGCAAGTCCGGCTTGCAGTTCCGTCAGCTCGTCCTCCGGGATGCCGCGTCCGTTGTCCTCGACTTCCACGAAGAGGACGGGCCTTGCGCGGGGCCCGCCGGAAGCGGGCGACGCGTCCGCCGCAGCGGAATCTTCGTCCGTCCGGGATTCCGGCGCGATTCTCGGAGCGGCGTCGCCGCCGGCTGCGGGTCCGCTCTCTGCGCCGATCCCGTCTGGCCCCGCTTCTCCGCCCGGTTCGAGCGGGATCTCATCGGATCCCGTCTCACCGCCGGGTTCGAGCCGGACCCGTACAGTCAGATGCCCGGGGCCGAGCTTCGGATCGAAGCCGTGCTTGAAATAGTTTTCCACCAGCGGCTGAATGATCATCTTCGGAACCTCGATGCCGAGAGCGGCTTCGTCCAGTTCGAAGTCCGTGCGGAATTTGCCCTCGAACCGCTCCTTCTGGAGTTCCAGATACGCTTTCACATGGCCGATTTCCATGGAGAGCGGGACGGCTTCCTGGTTCGTGTTCATGCTGTAGCGCATCATTTTCGCCAGCGAGTTGATCAGCGAGTAGATGCGCGGGACGTTATGCTGGAGAGCCAGCGTGCCGATGGACTGCAGCGCATTGTTCATGAAATGCGGGTTGATCTGGGCCTGCAGCGCCTTCAACTGATTCGTTTTATTGGCGATGTTTAGCCTGTACTCCCGCAGAATCAGGTTGTTGATCGTCTCCATCATCGTGCGGAACCGGCGGACCAGAATGCCGATTTCATCCTGCCCTTCGCCGTCTACGCGGGCCGTCAGATTACCGGCTTGGATCTGATTGATCGTTCCGATCAGTTTTTTGATCGGGGCGGTAATGCGGATCGTCACGAACAGAGTGGCCGCAATGACGAGCAGCAGGGAGACCGCCGCGATGATGATATTGATCTGGGTCAGGCTCCGCGCCCCTTCATACAGATAGCTGTGCGGGATTTCCTTCACGAGCGTCCACTTCATGTAAGGGGTGTCCATTTTTTCGTACAAATAAACCGACTTGTTCAGTTCCAGCCGTCCGCGCGGTTCCTTCGACTCCAGAATCGGGCCCGTCCAGGCATCGGAGAGGGGCTTGCCGATCAGAGCGCTGTCCCCGGAATAAACGACCATGCCCGACTGGTCGAGCAGGTAAAGACGTTCGTGCTGCTTGTTAAAAAGCTGGTCGGCAATGTCCTGAATCGCCTCCAGCTTGATATCGATCGACAAAGTTCCCAGCCATTCCGTCGTCGGGACGTTGTAGATGGCCCGGTGTAATGTAATGACGGGGCGGGGGTCATAATAAGGTGGACTCTGCCCCAGGCCGTAAATGGAACTCATATGCGTGGGCTCCACGACGGAAGACGGGTTGCCGGTCGTATAAGGCTCGCTGAAATTATCCGTATCGTAGCCGCGCTTCGGGATATCCCCGATGAGCAGCGTAGACCTGCGGGCTTTTGCCATATAGAAATAGATCTGGTAAATGCCGTCCACGGAGTGAGTCATATTTTGCAGCAGGGTATAGGTCTGGGCTTCGTTCGTGTAATCATGCACATTCCGCCGGAGCATCAGTAGAATGCCCGGATCGTTATAGAGGGAGAGCGAGTTGCGGTTCAGCGTGTCCATGTACGCCTGTACATTCGTTTTGCCCTGGTAAATCAGGTTCGCGTTCTCCTGAATCAGCTTCGTTCCGACCGAACGGGTGGTGTAGAAATACGTGACGATCATGGAGATGACGATCGGAATGACGGTTGCGGCCAGCATGAGCAGGATGAGGCGTGTACGAATGCTGCTTTTGTTCATCGGGCAGACTCCTCAGATCAATATATTCCACCTAACGGTTCACCTCGTGCGGTAGTGGGGAGCGGGTGGAGCGCCCTATACTAAATACACAACCTTCCGTAGAAAAAGGAGGAAGACAGATGCATAAGCGTTCATCGCAATGGGGTCAGCAATTATTTTTTCTCGGACCTGCGGTCCTGTTCTTTACCCTGATCATTATCATCCCTTTCCTGCTCGGCATGTACTACTCGTTCACGAACTGGAACGGGGTATCCGGCGAAGTCAGTTGGGTGGGCTTTGATAATTTTAAAAGAATCTTTACCCAGGATCAAGATTTCTGGAGTGCGTTCTGGTTTACCGTCCGGTTTACGATCGTGGGCGTCGTGCTGTCCAATCTGGTCGGATTCGTTCTGGCGTATCTGCTGACGAGACCGCTTAAGACCCGGAATTTCCTGAGAACCATCTTCTTTATGCCGAACGTAATCGGCGGGCTTCTACTCGGATTTATTTGGCAGTTTATTTTCGTAAAAGGGTTCTCCGCTATCGGTGAAATGACGGGAATCGGCTTCTTCAACCTACCGTGGCTCGGAGATTCGACCACCGCCTTCTGGGGCATTGTCATCGTGTTCGTCTGGCAGACAGCCGGGTATCTGATGGTCATTTACATCGCGGCTTTCAGCAACGTGCCCAAAGACGTGATCGAAGCGGCACAGATCGACGGAGCTACGCAGGGACAAGTTCTGCGCTCCATTATGATTCCGCTCATCATGTCGGCCGTTACCGTCTGCCTGTTCCTCGCCATCTCGTGGACGTTCAAAATGTTCGATCTCAATTTGTCGCTGACGAAAGGCGGACCTTTCCGCTCGACCGAATCCGTCGCGATGAATATTTACAGCGAAGCGTTCCAGAACAACCGGTACGGTCTCGGAACAGCCAAGGCGCTGGTGTTCTTCATCGTCGTCGCGGTCATCACGTGGCTGCAGGTCCGATTCACGAAAAGCAAGGAGGTCGAAGCGTAAATGGAAGCACAAAACCGTTACTCCGGGCGTGTGTTTATCGCCGAAATCGTAACGTTTGTCATCGCTCTTCTGTTCCTTGTCCCGTTTTACTTCCTTCTCGTGAACTCCGTGAAAAGCTTCGGCGACCTGCTTTCCAATGCCGCCAGCTGGCCGGAATCGTTTCACTTCGAGAATTACAAGCGGGCCTGGAGCATCACCAAATTCCCGACCGTCTTCTGGAACTCTCTGATCGTTACCGTGATCAGCAACATCGGCATCGCGCTCATCAGCGCCATGGCGGCTTACCGGCTGGTGCGCTATAAAAGCCGCCTCAACCAAGTCCTGTTCGGCATGTTTGTGGCCGCGATGGTCATCCCGTTCCAGTCGATCATGATTCCTCTCGTGAAGGTCCTCTCCGGCGTAGGCTTGATGGACAGCCTGTGGGGCCTGATCATCTGCTACCTGGGATTCGGGGCGCCGATGGCGATCTTCCTCTTCCACGGATTCGTGAAATCGATTCCTTTGGAGATCGAAGAGTCGGCTGTCGTGGACGGAACGTCCCCTTACGGCGTGTTCTGGCGCATCGTGCTGCCGCTGCTTAAGCCGATGTTCGTAACCGTCATCATTCTCAACGCTCTCTGGACGTGGAACGATTATCTGCTGCCGTCGCTCGTCCTGCAAAATCAGTCCCTGCGGACCATTCCGCTGGCCACGTTCTCGTTCTTCGGCCAATATATGAAGCAGTGGGATCTGGCTCTGCCGGCGCTCGTGCTCGGGATTACGCCGATTATCATTTTCTTCCTGGCCATGCAGCGCTATATTATCGAAGGCATTACGGCCGGATCGGTTAAAGGCTGACATACGGATCTGACAAAGCGCGTGAGGTCAATTTGTTCCACTCAACAGATCAACAGCCTACGTGTTAACGGCTTTTTCCGGTCTCTATAATGAAGAAGAAGTCATCGAGAAAGAAGCAAGACCATAAAGGGAGGTTTCACCATGAAAAAGCTTTCTACACTCGCACTCGTTTCCGTATTCGCGATGTCCACCGTGCTCGCAGGCTGCGGAAGCGGCGATTCCGGTAAAACCGCGGATGGCGGCAATGCGGCCGAAGGCGGAACGAAAACGATTAAAATTTTTCAATTTAAAGTTGAAATCGCGGAAGCGCTGAACAAAGTCAAAGCCGAATACGAAAAAACGCATCCCGGCGTGAAGCTGGACATCCAGACCGTAGGCGGAGGCGCGGATTACGGCGCGGCGCTTAAGGCGAAGTTTGCCGGCGGCGATACGCCGGACATTTTCAACAACGGCGGCTTCCAGGAAATGAACACGTGGATGGAACATCTCGAAGATCTCTCCGACCAGCCCTGGGTAAAAGACCTTGTTCCGGTTGCGAAAGAACCGATGACCAAGGACGGCAAAATCTACGGACAGCCGATGGGACTGGAAGGCTACGGCTTCATTTACAACAAGGACCTGTTCAAGAAAGCCGGCATCACCGAGCTGCCCAAAACGCTGACCCAGCTCGACGAAGCCTCGAAGAAACTTCAGGCGGCGGGTATCACGCCGTTCGCGAACGGCTACCAGGAATGGTGGGTGCTGGGCAACCATACGCTTAACGTCGCGTTCGCCAACCAGCCGGATTCCAACAAATTTATCGCCGGCCTGAACGCCGGAACCGAGAAATTCAAGGGCAACCCGGTCTTCGAGCAGTGGACCAGAATGGTGGATCTGACCCTGAAATACAGCAACAAAAATCCGCTGACGACCGATTACAACACGCAGGTCACGATGTTCGCGAACGGCCAGGCCGCTATGATGCAGCAGGGCAACTGGACGCAAGTTCAGATCGACGGCATCAACAAAGATCTGAACATCGGTATTCTGCCGATGCCGATCAGCGACGACGCGGCTCAAACGGACAAGCTTTACGTCGGCGTTCCGAACAACTGGGTTATCAACAAGAACTCCAAAGTCAAAGCCGAAGCCAAAGAATTTTTGAACTGGCTCGTCTCTTCCGATGCGGGCAAAACGTTTATCACCCATGACTTCAAATTCATTCCGGCCTTCACGAACATCGAAGCCAAAGCCGAAGATCTCGGCGACTTGGCCGCGGATATTATGACGTACAGCAAAGAGAACAAAGTTCTGGGCTGGAACTCCTCCAAGTATCCGGAAGGCGCCATGCAGGAATTCGGAGCCACGATGCAGGCTTATGTAGCCGGCAAGAAAACGAAAGATCAAATGTTCGACGACTTCCAGAAAACGTGGGACAACCTTAAGGGGAAAACCGCGCAGTAAGGAAAAAGCTTAAGAAACGCTTGCGATGTGAATCGCAGGCGTTTTTTTGTGTGTGGCAAAGCTTGCGGATGTATGGCGGGGAGCGGCTCTCAGTAAGGGAAGGAAGCGTAAGAATGCAGAACGAAGATGAAGGAAGAACCGGTAAACGGAGGAAAGGCGGTCCCTTATCCGTAAGGGGACCGCTTTTGTTTATTCGGAACCACGCCCTCGTGTAACGGCCCAAAAGAGAAGGGCCAGCCCGCTGACGCCAGCCCCGAAAAGGCACACTCCGTTCCAGCCGCCGATGGCGTACAAGCTTGTCGATGCAATCGCTCCGGTGGCGCTGCCGAGCGAGTAGAAGATCATGTATCCGGCAGTCAACCGGCTGCGTGCTTCTGGACGTACGGTGAAGATCAGGCTCTGGTTCGTCACATGGACGGCCTGTACGGCAAGGTCCAGCAGAATCACGCCAACGACCGCGGCTGCCAGCGAATGGGGCGTGAATCCGATAAAGCCCCAGGACGCCAGCAGCAGAACCAGAGCCAATCCGGTGGTTCGCTGTCCCAAGCCCCGGTCGGCCAGCCTGCCCGCTCTGGCGGCAGCTAAAGCCCCGGCTGCTCCGGCAAGGCCGAATGCGCCGACAGCCGTATGGGAAAGCGACAGCGGAGGCGCGCTGAGAGGGAGGACAAGGCCGGTCCACAAGGTGCTGAACGCGGTAAAGATCAGGAAAGCCAGGACAGCGCGTATCCGCAGCAGGCGTTCTTCCATAAACAAAGCGAAAACCGACCGGAGCAGCTGCGGATAAGAGAGCTCCGTCTTTTTGTGAAGAACATCCGGCAAAATCCGGTACAGGGCGGCGCCCGTCGCGAACATCAGCAGTGCCGAGGTGAGATAAACCGATCTCCAGCCGGCCAGGTCCGTCAGAGTGCCGGCGAAGGTTCGCGCCAGCAGGATTCCGATTACGATGCCGCTCTGCACCACGCCTACGACGCGCCCCCGTTCAGCGGAGGAGGCAAGGGTGGAGGCGTAGGCGACAAGCACTTGAGTCACGACGGCGAGCAGCCCGACAGCGGCCAGTCCGGCCAGCAGTACCGGAGCGGACGGGGCGGTGCCGACGATCAGGAGAGCGCCCGCCGAGAGCAGCATCTGAACGACGATCAGCCGCCGCCGGTTCAGCAGATCCCCGAGGGGGACGAGCAGCAGGCCCAGAGCGTAACAAATCTGAGTTACGGTAACGACAAGGCCCACGGCAGCGGGAGCTACCCCGAATTCGGACGCAAGAGCGTCGAGCAGAGGCTGAGCGTAGTAAATGTTGGCTACGGCAAGCCCGGATGCGGCGGAGAAAAGCAGCGCCTTCGAAGCGGACAAGGAAGACGGGGCCGATGCCGGAACGGGGAATGAGGCTGGAGCCGAAGGCGATGCGGAATGGGATTGCGCTTTCGACCTCCATTTCGGTGGCGAATTTGGTGACGATGCCGAAGCAAATAACGAGGTCGGTGCCGGTTTCAAATCCGATGCCGACGTCTGATTTTGATGGTGAGCCGCAGCCGGAGTCGGGACTGAAGCGTCTACAACGGCAACGTCTGACGCTGCTTTCGCATCGGATGCGCCATCCGTTTGTCCGGCGGGAGAGCCGATTTTGCAGGGGGAAACCATGTTCATTTCACTCCTTTGGGTGAATTTTAAAGTTTATAATATACCGAACGGTACATAATAATTGTTAAATTACCAGCAAAAAACACATCTGTCAAGGGACGTTTGAAGACGCAGCGTAAATTAAAAAGAGCTGTAACACCATATTTTCAACCAATACTAGGGGTGTCGTCAGGTGTCATACAACAGAAGCCCTTGATTTATTGACAAGAACCAGAAGGGAAACTAAAATGATAACATACTGAACGATATATTAAGGGGTGTTCCTATGGTCCGGCAAAGAGAATTCGATGAGGACGCTGCCTTGGATGCGGCCATGCGGTTGTTTTGGGAAAAAGGATACGAGGCCGCTTCGTTAACCGAATTGACGGCCAGAATGGGCATCCAGCGGCCGAGCATGTACGCCGCTTTCGGCAGTAAGAAAGAGCTGTTCGAGGCCGCCCTGCGCAGCTATACACAGGCTCACGCCGCTCGCGTCCGGGCCAAACTGCAAAGCCGCACTTCCGTAAAAGACGCCTTTTGCGCTTTGTTCGAAGGGATCGTAGCGGATGAATACGAGGGAAGCCTGAACCGGGGATGCTTCAGTATTAACACGATGGTGGAGCTGGCGCCCCACGATGAGAAATTCGAGATTCTTACCAGGGAGCATCAACTGTACCTCTCGGTAATTTTCCAGGAAACGATTGAACGGGGCATACGAGCGGGGGAGCTGGATGCGGCACTGGAAGCAAGAGGAACAGCCCAGGCTCTGCTGGTTTCGCTGATCGGGCTTACCGTTATGCTGAAATCCCGCCCGGACCGGCAATTCGCCGATAACACGGTAAAGACGGTGCTGACTTTGCTTCGCTGACCGGCTGGATTGACACCGGACGTTTCAAACCGCGTGCAGTTCTCGGCATGTGGTGCGGCGCCCGGAAAAAGGCTGCCTGAACCTGATGAGCGTGTAATCGAACCGATTACATTTTGTAAGCGAAGGGTATAGTAAAGAGAAGGTTTGACGTCGTTTCACTTGTCTCTCTACTATAAAAGAAGGTGACTTATGACATACGATTCGATTATTGTCGGAGGAGGAATTGCAGGCTTGCAGGCGGCCATTCAGCTTGGACGCTACGGTCATCGCGTCCTGGTTATTGACGCGGGATACGGCCGCTCCACTCTGTGCGCTAACTACCATAACGTGCTCGGCTACCCCGACGGGATATCCGGCGAAGAGCTGCGACGCACGGGCCGGGGGCAGGCCGAGGCGCTGGGCGTCGCGTTCGCCGAAGGACTGGCCGTCCGGCTTGCGGGCTCGCTGGAGTCCGGCTTCCGCGTCGGCGTGCGGAAGCTCCTGCCGGACGAGCGTGGCGGACGGCATCCGCTGGCGGCGCACGATCCCGGCGGGCAGGGGCTGCCCGATGAGTCCGGGGCCGGGCCGGACACCGAATACACCGGTGCCGCGCTGCTGCTGGCTACCGGGGTGATGGACCGCTTCCCGGAGCTGCCGGGGCTGCGGGAATGCCTCGGACATACGGTGTACGTATGTCCGGACTGCGACGGCCACGAGGTGGCGGGCCGCCGGACGCTCGTGCTGGGCGCAGGAAATCCCGGCGCCGGCATGGCTTTGACCCTGCGTCCGCGGACGGACAAGCTCACGTTCGTGAATCACGAACGGAGCCCCGTTAACGCGGACCTGCAGGAGAAGCTGGAGCACGCCGGCATCGACACCGTCGCCGGGCCGATTGCCGCCATCCTGGAGGATGGCGGCAAGATCGGCGGCGTGGAGCTGGCCGGCGGCGAGACGCTGTCCGCCGAGAGAGGGTTTCTCGGCTTCGGCGGCAATGCCGTCCATTCCGGTCTGGCCGCGCAGCTCGGCGTGGAACGGATGGAGAACGGCCATCTGCTGGCCGATCCGCGCAGCAAAGAAACGAATATCCCGGGCGTCTACGTTGCCGGAGATATCGGGGTGCACGCCGAGCAGCTTACCGTTGCGATGGGCGAAGGCGCCATGGCGGCTATCTGGATGAACAAAGCGATCCGCAAGAAGAATAACTGACCGCACGAAAAAGGCGGAGGACGGCACCTGTCGGACAGGAGGCCGGTCCCTCCGTCTTTTTTAGTGCCCGCGGCGTTGGAAGACTTGGATTACGCGAGAGCTTGGCTAGGCGTGGCGTGACGTGACAATCCGGCCGATTTCTTTTTTTAGATAAAAAAATTTCAAAAGAAGGTTGTAAAAGCCGGGCTCCGTTCGCCTTATTAAGTGAAGGAGCAAAGCCGTGCCTTTTTTCAAGGCTTGGCTGTCCGGCGGGAGACGCCCGGATTAGCTCCTACCTTTAGAATGAACCTGAGGAGGAACCAATCTATGGCGGAGTATGCGAAAATTTTACGGTGGACCAAGAGCGATGCGGTTTATGGGCTGAAAACGAATATCCAGCTGCCTTCCAGCGCATCGGTCGGAACGACCGGCGGTTTTATTAATTTTTACTTGGGGGTTTACGGGTCCAATACGAATTACGAGTGCGGCCTGTCCACGAACTATACGGAAGCGCAAAACGGCAAGTGGCACTGGTTCTGGAACACGGGAGCCGCCAACGATGGCGGGGCCTTCAATCTTGCGGCCGGAAGCACCGTGCCCATCGAGCTGTCCGTCAACAGTTCGAACAAGCTGGACTTCAAAGTAAACGGCACTGTGGTGAAAACTTTTTCCGGCGCGACGGGCTCTTTCGGTTCGCTTACGAGTGCGCGGCTGGTAGTCGCGGCCTGCGACCGGTCGTTTACGACGATTCCGAATCCCCTGCCGAACTGGAATACGCTCCATAACCAGGTGGTGTGCAGCGGCATCAGCTTCCGAAACAGCGCGGGTGCGTGGACGGTGCTTTCCTCCGCGAACTCGACGCCGCCTTCTTCGACCACGTTCTGGCCGGACGGCTACACCCATACGGGAACACCGGCGGATTACACCAAGGTCGTGTCCACCGGCCAACTGATCGCTTCGCTCAAGCGGTAAAACGAATAAGAGTCTTCCCTGGTCGTCTAAGCCGGGTGAAGGCTCTTTTTGCAGCTGGCATGGCGGGACAGGTTGCATGGAAATAAGCGGGATGCCGTGCCTGCGTGATGATTCGGGCGGATTTTGAAATATATTTCGCTTAATATCTAGAAAAAATGTATGATATTTCTATAAATACAATTAATTAAATGAGGTGAATGTTGTGACCGAACGCTCGAACCTGAAACTGAAGAAGGAGAAAAACCCGTGGAGCCTGACGATCCGGCTGCTCAATATTTTGCTGATACTGGTTATAGTGGGCATAGTCGTTTTTGTAGGCTTATGGTTTGTAGGTATTTATGGAATGAACGTAAGGGGGTAAAAAGCTTCTTTGCTTAAAATAAATGTGTAGCATCTCAGCAGTGTGCCTTTCGGATTTTGAAAGAACACATTCAAACGCCAAAGTCCCGCGGCTAGGGACCGGCACGTTGTCTGCAGTGATGCTTTGCGTCTACAGGCAAGCGCAGGGCTGCTGCTTCTGTAACCTCAACGGGAGAAGGTGTTACTTATGGTGTATTTGATAACGCCAGTCGGAATCATAATTTTAATGATTATCGTTATAACAATAATTGCAGTCTTATTTTTAATAATGAAATCACATAAAAAATAAAAGCTATCGGTGTACTGATGAGCATTTATTATAATTCTGTAAATGAACAGCCCAAAAGGCAATTTTCCTTCCGTTAGCTGCTTTTTCTGTTCTTACTTTAATCCATTAGGACAGTTGGCTGTTCAAGGCCGATTGTAATCATCGTAAACATAAGAAAGGAGGCTCGACGTGAGCCTCCTTTCTTGTTAGACGGGCAGTTCTTTCGGCTCAAGGAGACACCCCTTTTCTAACCGCGCATTTTAGTGAAAAAGATGTATGGTTATAAACCACAGGTGTGATATAGAAAAGGCATTCTCAATAAACTATAGAGGTACATTATGCAGGATAAAGAGGAGGTAGGCCGCGGCTCATGCCACATTATGATGCAGCAGCTTTCTTTATAGTAGCGCATATGGACGACTGGCAGCTTTTCATGAATCCTCAAGCGACTTGGGAAATGTCCTCTGACACAGTTAAGGTGATTTTTATTTACACAACCGGAAATGATGCCGGGGGCGACGAAAATTATTGGAGGGCTAATGAAGAGGCTGCAGTGCGCTCTATCGAATTCAGTAAGCTTCATACAGATTATACGGGCGGAGAGAGGGGAACGGTTCGAATCAATCTGCGTAACATTCACCGTTGGTCTGGGGGTAACACCGTATGTTATTTTCTTAGGTTGCCGGATGGCAATGTGGCAGGTGAAGGGTTCATCAGCCAGGGCTACCAAAGTCTTCGGAAACTTCGCTCAAAGGATATTTCCTTTATCAAGGCGTTGGATCAGTCGTCCTTTTATTACGGATGGCAGGATTTCATTTGTACACTTCAACAGATTATTGATTTAGAAACTAAGGGGATCAAAGAAGTAAGAATTAACTATCCTGAGACGGACCCGACGTTAAACCCCAATGATCATTCCGACCATATCTTGACAGGCCAGGCTGTAGAAGCTCTACCAAAATATAAGCAATACCGCCCTTTTTCCTATATCGGGTATGATCTGATCCATTACCCCGCAGATTTAAAGAACGATGATCTGTTTTGGAAAGTCGGACAATTCACTGTATACGATCAAACCCTTTATGAACTATCTAAATACAGTATACTTAAACGGGCTTCTTCTACCTTTATCTCTTTTTGTCTGCGTTCAGCTAGATTTCGGGAAATTTACGATTTTAAGGATAGAAACGGACTTTAAGCGAGGTGTTCATTTGCTTAATCTTTCTCCTCCAGAGGTTTCTTTAATCATTCCCGTCAAAAATGAAGGTGCCCATATTCAAAAGACGATTAAATCAGCGTTAAATGTGCAAACCCGCTATTCTTTTGAAATTATCGTGATAGACGATGCATCAACAGATGGCTGCTGTGATTTTCTATCTTCCTATGCAGGCAGGGCCCGCTTGAAGCTTATAAGAAGTATAGGGATCGGCTTGGCAAGAGCTAAAAACTTAGGAGCGATGAAGTCCTCAGGACAATATTTAATCTTTTGTGATGCACATGTTTTTTTTGAAGATTATTGGTTGGATCGTCTGTTGCAACCGATACGCGACGGGATCGCCGATGCTACTACGCCTGGCATAGCTGATACGACTACACCGGATTTATGCGGATATGGTCAGACATTGAATAAATATCTGGGAGTTGAATGGAACATTGACCTAACAGAACTTACACCAATTGCGGTTATACCGGGGGGATGTTATGCGGTTTCACGAAGCCTATTTTTCGATATTGGAGGGTTCGATAACGGGTTCAAAGTGTGGGGCTACGAAGATGTGGAGATCTCTATGAGGATGTGGTTGTTCGGTTATACTTGCTGGGTACAGCCTGAAGTGAAAATTCTCCATGTCTTCCGAAAAACAACACCTTACCAGGTTAATCTTGAGAATGTATATTTTAATATATTGGGTCTAGCCTTTAACCATTTTAAGGAAGAAAGAATCGAAGCATGCAGGATGTTGATACAAAACAGCTCGCAAATCGAGCTAGCAATTCTAAGGTCGGGTTTCCTTGACCAAAGAAAAGCCTATTTTTCCCGCAGGAAACATGACGATGACTGGTATATGAAAAAATTTGAAATCCCCTTTTAAGGCTCACTGCTTTTTCGAGTGAAAATTGAATGAACCGGACATCCACCTAGTCACATATGGTGTCATAAAAAACGGTACTTTCATGTTTAACACGAGGAGTTGTGATTAATTTGTATAACAGCGTTTCTTATCCCTACCCAAGGTTCGCCTTCTACAATCCCCTAATATGTTATCCACCCTTTAGTCCCCAGAATCACTATATTTATAGCGATGGCTTTTATTTTTATCCCTATAGTACTTACAGGAATTATGGGCCTTATTTTTATTCTTATAACTCGGAAAGATCGTTTACAATACCTACGCCGAACATTCCAACATCAGTACCGACCGTTCCTACGCCGAACATTCCAACATCAGTACCGACCGTTCC
>NZ_KE150413.1:908998-1460947 GCF_000411255.1 Paenibacillus sp. HGH0039
ACGCCGAACATTCCAACATCAGTACCGACCGTTCCTACGCCGAACATTCCCACTCCTTGGTCGGTAGGTGGTAACGTTACAAAACAAGTAGCAAGCGTTTTTAATAAATTGAACGGCCAAGTTGTAGAACAAGCAAATATGGTTACGAAAGAAGCAAAAGAGAGAGCCCGGCAAGAGTGGGAAAATCTGAAAACGGAAGTTCAATCACAAGTTATGCAAGAAGTTCAAAATCAATTTGAAAGTTTGAAGCAAGAAGCCATAAATGCAGGAATGGATTACGTTCACACTAACTTCGGAGAATTGGAAAGTTTCGCGAATCAAGCGATTGAGTGGGGAATGGAGATACGTGATGCCATCGAAAGAATAAGAGAGATGATCAGAATGATAAGGAGTCTCCTGGAAAACTTTAACAAACATTGCAACACTCCTTACTCTACGCCCATTAACCTGATCTCTGTTAATATACCGGTAATCAATAAGTCGTACGAAGTGCGATTGGAACTATGCTATCCGTTTAACCCTGCTACAATTGGTCAAAATATTATGCAAAAATGCCAGGAGACAACTATTCGGCAAGCCTCCGAGACCATTATGCAAGGGGTCATTATAGGAGCTGCTTCCGGAGGAACAGGCATAATTCCGGCACTTTCAGAATCATTTTCCAGAGCAATGAGTGAAGCCCCCGGAGTATTTGCAAGTTGCATACAAAAGGAATTTCAACAAGCTCTCGGAAAAATTGAGTTATTTGTAATCATGGGATAACAGTTAAAGAAGCTACGTTAGGAATTAGAAGGTCGTTTCCCTTCGAATTCAGTCGATCAAAGTGTTTATCTGTCGTGTGCATAGGCATCTTTTCATATAACCAGCGCCCGGCGTCCACAAGTTCCCCCCCCCCCGGTAAAAAAGAGTCTTCCCCGGTGCGCTCTAAGCCGGACGAAGGCTCTTTTCGCATCTGGTACGGCGGGGTAAGCTGCAGGGAAACAAGCGGGAAGCCGCGCCTACGTGATGATTCGCAGATTTTGAAAACGTCGTGCGTAATATCTAGAAAAGATGTATTATATTTCTATAATACGATTGATTTAATGAGGTGAATGTTGTGATAGAACGCTCGAATCTGAACTTGAAGAGGGAGAAAAACCCATGGAGCCTGACGATCCGGCTGCTCAATATTTTGCTGATACTGGTTATATTGGGTATTGCGCTTTATTTGGGCTTATGGATTGTCACCATACTTGGAATCAACATATAGGGGCAAGGGGCTTCTTGGAGAGAAGCCTTTTTTTATGCAATGAATTTCTCCTCTATTCAAAAAATGGGGATTCGTATATGCTGAGATAGTAAATTTTACCCAATTGCTAGAGCGGGCGTAAAATTTGCTGCTTGTAAAATGTCTATGGGGGAATTTTTCGAATGAGAAAGCTTGTCAGTTTTTTATTTGTTTTTACGTTAGTTTTCAGTATGATGGCCGTTACAAATGCAAACGAAGCTTCAGGCAGCGGGAGTGTTCCACAACCTGAGTATCTGCCATATGCAGAGGTAGGCGTTCTATCGGAAGGACTAGCCTGGTATATGGAAGCCGGGGAAGAGACCGATTCTTTCGGATTCATCGATACATCCGGGAAAATCGTGATCAAGGCCCGGTTTGAAGCTGCGGGAATATTTCATGACGGGCTGGCTCCCGTCCGAATCGATGGATTATGGGGATATGTCGATAAAACCGGACAGTTTGCTGTGCCACCTATTTATACGGGAGTGGGAAGAGTATTTGAAGAGGGGTTTGCCCAAGTAGTAAAAGATGATAAATGGGGGTATGTGGATAAAACCGGAAAAGAAGTGATTGCGTTTGATTATGAGGATACCAACCCGTTTAATAACGGGCTTGCTCCCGTGAAAAAAAATGAAAAATACGGTTACATAAATAAAGAGGGCAAAGAGGTCGTTCCGTTCCGATACGAAGCCGCTTCAGTTTTTAGTGAGGGAAGGGCTATGGTTAAGATCAAGGACAAGTGGGGCGTTATCGACCAAAACGGCATAGAAATCGAAAAGCCAAAGTTTGAGGAAGCTTTTCCGTACAGCCGCGGCTTGGCAGCTGTCAAACATGAAGGAAAGTGGGGATACATCGATTTGTCGGGTAGAGAAGTCATCCGAGCACATTATGATGAAGCCCGCCCCTTCCAAGAAGGTGATCTGGCGCCCGTTCAAATCGACGGCAAATGGGGGTATGTAAATAAAGAGGATACGATGATCATCCAGCCGCAATTCATTGATGTATATACTGTTTTTTCTGAGGGACTTGCCTTGGTGTCCATCGAAAACGAAGATGAAAATGAAATGTTAGGCTACATTGATCAAACGGGAAAAGCCGTTGTGCCTTATAGCTATGATTTGCTGGGTTCCTCTTTTAGCGGTGGTCTTGCTACCGTAGCGGACGGCGGACAAGGAAGTTTTTATTTTATGCCGAATCCGCTGAATGTCCAAACTCAGGAGCCGCAAACTCAATCCGCTTTGCCTTCAGCGTCCAAAGTAATGATAAACGGCCGGGAAGTTTCCCCGGAGGCTTATAACATCGGCGGGAACAATTTTTTCAAGCTGCGCGATTTGGCCATGCTGTTGAACGGGTCGGACAAAGGGTTTGAAGTCGGCTGGGATCAAGATGCCAAGGTTATTCGCCTCATCACATCAAAAGCTTACACCGAAGTGGGGGGAGAACTTGCCGCAACCGGCCAGCATTCCGTCAAGCAGGCGGCCCCGGCTACGGCAAAGCTGCTTGTAAACTCGGAGGAGGCCCGCTTCACAGCTTATACACTCGATGGCAACAATTATTTCAAACTTCGGGATCTTGCTCAAGCGCTTGATTTTAACGTTTCGTGGGATGCTGCCTCAAACGCTTTAACGATCGATACGAAATCCGGCTACCAGCCTGAGTAAGATGACATAGAAACAGATTCAACAAGAAAGGAGGCTCACGTCGAGCCTCCTTTCTTTGCTTTGGCTGATTTCCTTCTCCGATTGGGTACTTCCTGCAAGCCGGACATGTCCGTCAGATCGGGTTTGCCAGCCTGACCGGCCGCGCCGCGCTGACCCGTTTCGCTCAGCAGGCCCAGCGGGTCCGGAGGCTTCGACACGTCCTGTGCGTCACGCACGTCCGCAGATCGCGGCACGCCCAGAAGCTCTGCCGTAGCGGCCACTCCCGCCCCCGGCCGCTCGTTCAGCTCGGGCGGCTCCTGCAGTCGGCCGCGCGTGGTCGGTCCTGTCCCGGCAGCCGCTTCACGCTCGTCCGCCGCGTCCGCCGCTTCCTTCGGCCGAGAATGCTCGCCCGATTCCGGCAGTCCGGCTTCCGGGGCCGCGTCCGCCTCGCGGGGCACAAAGTGCGCCGCCACGTGGGCGAACGTGTCCAGCGCTTCTTCGCCCGAGCGCGTCAGCCCGTACAGCCCGCGCCTGACGCGCGTGAACCAGCCGTACACGTTGCGCTGGAGCAGGGCCGCCGTCTTGGCGTTGCCCGTAAGCTCGCGCAGTCGGCGCGGAGGGAGCGGTCCCTGCTCGCGGAGCAGCAGGGCGCAGTGCAGCGCCTTCTCGCGGTAAGCCGTGACGAGCTTGAGCCCGCGGCTGCCGCCGACGTTGTAGTCGGCGCTGCGCTCGCGGAACTCGCCGAGCACGCGCTCCGCGGCGCGTTTTCGCACGGACGTCTTCCGCGCGGGAGCGGCGTCGCCGAAGCCCGGCGGCTCGCACACCACCTCGACGGCGGGCTTCTTCGTTTTGTAGAACTGCACCGTGATGAGTCCGAGACCGAGCCGGCCGCACAGCTTGCGGATGTCCGCCCAGGTCATCCGGTGGGGGACACGTCCTTTGGCAGGAAGCTCGATCGCGATGTAGACGCGGTGCGTCACGTCCTGCCGCCGGAGTCCCTGAATCAGCAGGGGGACGGTCAGGCTGCGTTTGAGCTCGACGACGACGGGCGGCTCACCTTCCAGGACGGCGACGAGATCGCAGTGCCGCACTTCTCCCCGGACGTCGTAGCCGAGCTTCTCCCAGTAGGCTTTAACCGGGCCGTACAGCTCCGTTTCGCTCCGAATCGCCACTGTTTTATGCGCTCCCTTCCTTCTTAAACGGTTTTTCCGGTTTCTTGATTATAGCATGAAAAAGACGTGCGGGACGGGTACCGGCGGCAAAGACTTCCACCGATCTCCCACCGGTTGTGAGGCTTGTTTTTCCTTTGTTCCTGTACAAATTTAGTGGCAAGAATTGTCCTTGGACCGCATAGGATTGTAGTACCCTAAAATCACTATCACGAGCTATCCGCTCTTTTGAGGCAATGGCAGTGAGAGGAGGTACCCATGGATATTTTCAAACGCATCACGGAGCACCGGACCGAGAAGGAACAGCTTGCATGGTCGGGCACGCTCCGGGAGTATCTCGAGCTCGTGCGGCAAAATCCGGGTCTAGCGATGACAGCCCATGCGCGTGTATATGAGATGATCGCTTCTCACGGCATCCAACAGAACGACGGGCACGCCCGGTACAACTTTTTCGACCAGGAGATCTTTGGGCTCGACCGCGCAGTCGAAAAGCTGGTGGAGGAGTATTTCCACTCCGCCGCACGGCGTCTGGATGTCCGCAAACGGATTTTGCTGCTGATGGGGCCGGTAAGTGGAGGCAAGTCGACGATCGTAACGCTGCTGAAGAGGGGTTTGGAGCAGTTCTCCAAGACAGACCGGGGAGCCGTCTATGCGATTAAAGGCTGCCCGATGCACGAAGATCCGTTTCACCTCATTCCAAGTGAATTGAGGCCGGAAATAGAGGCCGAGCTGGGTATCCGCATCGAAGGGAACTTGTGCCCGTCCTGCCAGCTCAGGCTGAAAACCGAATACGGCGGCAACATCGAGAACGTGCTGGTCGAGCGGGTGCTGATCTCCGAGGACGACCGGGTGGGGATAGGCACGTTCAGTCCGTCCGATCCGAAGTCCCAGGATATTGCGGACTTGACCGGAAGCATCGATTTTTCCACGATCACGGAGTACGGCTCCGAATCGGACCCGCGCGCCTACCGTTTCGACGGGGAACTGAACAAGGCGAACCGCGGACTAATGGAGTTTCAGGAAATGCTGAAGTGCGACGAGAAATTTCTCTGGAATCTGCTGTCCCTGACGCAGGAGGGCAATTTCAAAGCGGGCCGCTTCGCGCTTATCTCGGCGGATGAGCTGATTGTGGCGCATACGAACGAATCCGAGTACAAGGCGTTTATCGCGAACAAAAAGAACGAGGCTCTCCAGTCGCGGATGATTGTCATGCCGATTCCTTATAATCTGAAGGTAACGGACGAAGAGAAAATTTACACGAAGCTTATCAAGCAGAGCGACATGTCGCATATCCATATTGCGCCGCACGCGCTGCGGGCCGCCGCTATTTTCTCCATTCTGACACGGCTTAAGGAAACGAAGAAACAGGGCATGGATCTCGTGAAAAAAATGCGGATGTACGACGGCGAAGCCGTGGAAGGCTACAAGGATGCGGACCTGAAAGAGATGCAGAACGAGTATCTGGAAGAAGGAATGAGCGGCATTGATCCCCGCTATGTCATCAACCGGATTTCCAGCGCGCTCATCCGCCACGATCTTCAGTGCATCAACGGACTCGATGTGCTGCGGGCGCTGAAGGAAGGACTGGACCAGCATCCGTCCATCACCCGGGACGAACGGGAGCGGTACCTCAACTTTATTTCGGTCGCCCGCAAAGAGTACGACGATATCGCGAAGAAGGAAGTGCAGAAAGCGTTCGTGTACTCGTTCGACGAGTCGGCCAAAACTCTGTTCGATAACTATCTCGACAATATCGAGGCATACTCCAACTGGGGCAAAATCAAAGACCCTCTGACCGGGGAGGAGATGGACCCCGACGAGCGTCTCATGCGTTCGATCGAGGAGCAGATCGGCATTTCCGAAAATGCGAAGAAGGCGTTCCGCGAAGAAATTCAGATCCGGATTTCGTCTTACTCCCGCAAAGGGAAGAAGTTCGATTACAGCACGCATGAACGGCTGCGCGAAGCGATTGAGAAGAAGCTGTTCACCGATCTGAAGGATATCGTCAAAATTACGACCTCCACCAAGACGCCGGACGAAAGACAGCTGAAGAAAATCAACGAAGTGACCCGGCAGCTGATTGACGGGCACGGCTACTGCCCGGTTTGCGCGAACGAGCTGCTGCGGTATGTCGGCAGTCTCTTGAACCGGTAATTTTTTTCTTAAACCAAGATAACCGAAGAATACCGCCTAACCATCGTGAATTGACGAGGTAGGCGGTTTCTGTTGTCCGCACAGGAACTTCGCTATCCGGGTTTAGGCTATGGTAACATTAGGATATCGGTTTGCTGCGGTTGGTTTGATTCCCGAGAGGGAATCATACAGGCGCGGCTCATTTTATTAGGAGGAAGCACCCCGCCATGGCGAAAAACGAAGCACAAATGGATTTGACCCAAGGCCCGATTGCGAGAAAATTGCTCCTGTTCTCCCTGCCCGTGCTGTACGGGAATGTGCTGCAATCACTGAACGGGACGGTTAACAGCATCTGGGTCGGTAAATTTTTGGGTGAAAGCGCTTTTGCGGCTACATCCAATGCGAACAATGTCATGTTTCTTATGCTCAGTTCCATTTTCGGCATAGGAATGGCATCCACGATTATGATCGGGCAGAGCATCGGAGCGGGCGATACCGCCCAGGCGAAGCGGGTGGTGGGAGCGAGCGCCCTGTTCTTCTTCACCCTTTCGCTGGTCGTAGGTCTCCTGGGCGTGCTTTTGTCCCCGCAAATTTTGCAGTGGATGCACACTCCCGCGGATGCGATGGACATGGCCAACGCTTATCTGAGAATTATTTTTATGAGCATGCCGTTTATGTTCTGCTATAACATGATTATGACGATCCTGCGCGGCGCGGGGGATTCCAAAACGCCCTTCCGGTTTCTCGTGCTGTCCATCATTCTGGATATCGCGCTGAATCCGCTGCTTATTTTCGGCTGGGGTCCGATCCCCGCTCTCGGCATTTCGGGCTCCGCGCTGGCTACGGGCATCTCGCAGCTTGTCGCTCTCGTCGCTATATTAGGGTCGCTGTACCGGAAAAAATATTTTCTCCGCATTACGCGCGAAGACCGGCATCTGCTGCGCTTCGACGGGGCCATCATCGGATCGCTGGTAAAGAAAGGCGTTCCCATGGGGCTTCAAATGATCGTGGTTTCGACAAGCTCGCTGGCTATGATCAACCTCGTAAACCGGTTCGGATCGGAGGCGACGGCGGCCTACGGGGCGGCGATCCAGTTGTCTTCTTACATCCAGATGCCGGCTATGGCGATCGGCGGAGCCGTTTCGTCGTTTGCGGCCCAGAACGTGGGCGCGGGCAGGTGGGACCGGGTGCACCGCGTAACGGGCGTCGGGGTCATGTACAATGTCCTGATGACGGGCGTTCTCGTCTGCCTGATCTATTTGTTCAACCGCAGCGCCCTGAGCCTGTTCCTGCCGGAAGGCCAGGCCATCGAAATCGGCATGCGGATCAACCTGCTGACGCTTTGGAGTTTTATCATTTTCGGCATTACCTTCGTGGTCTCGGGTGTCGTGCGTTCGACGGGGGCCGTCATGTTCCCGCTTCTGATCACGTTCCTGGCGCTTTGGTGCGTGCGCATCCCGCTCTCGTATTATCTGGCCGATTCCTACGGTCTGGATGCCGTATGGTGGAGTTTTCCGGTCGGATTTACACTGGGTTCCCTCCTTTCGGTCGCCTACTATTTCTGGGGCAATTGGAAAAAAGCAAGCATGCTCGCCGGCGGCGTTCAAAAAGCGTAGCGTCCGCTGCGTCTGTCCCCTTTTCCAAGCTAAATTCCATAGGCTACATTCATCCGGATTTATCTAGGCAGGCGCCCAAGTTTGGGCGCTTTTCTCACGTTCTGGGCATCTGTTCATACGATGTGTTAGATGCAAAATGCCTTTGGGCACAACATACAGAGGGTGAGGGATTGCTTATGACATTTGAAACTCAAGGTCAGGGCACATACGGTCAGGACATGTACAGTCAGGGCACATACAGCCAGGACATATACGGTCAAGGCACATACGGCCTGCAGCAGGAATGGAACCAAAACGAATGGAGTAGTACGGAAGCGGAAGAAGAAGCGCGTAAGCAGGGAGAATACGAAAGTCCCGCCGGTTATCACGGAGGTCAGGGCGGCTACCATTGGGGCCAAGGCGGTTATCATGACGGCGGTTACCATGGCGGTTACCATGGAGGTCACCACGGAGGTCACCACGGCGGCTATCCTTACTATCCCTATTATCCGTACTACCCGCAGTCTTACTACCCGTACTATCCGCCTTACTACAACTATCCTCCCTACTATCCGTATCCTTATAAAAGATAACGAAAAGGATATAGGCATAAGGCCGCAGCAGGCTGTCCGCGGAAGCGGGCGGCCTTCCTTTCTTCAGGCGGACAACAGGGGGAAAGGACGGAAGAGGGAGATTCTATTGAACAAATGAAGTATAATAGAGACATAACCCGTAATCGGACAAGATAAGGATGGTCGCTTGTGCTTAGATCAATTTCGGATACGTTATTTTTACTGGCTTTAATTCTGCTCATTGTGTCGGCAATCGTGAGCGGCATCGGTTTCCAGGCTTTTACGATGAGAAGAAAAGACAATGACCCGCGTCAAATCGAGGTCCCTAACAAGCAAAAGCAGCTCGAAAAGCAGAACAAAGGCATGGCCGGATTCATTCGTTCCAAAATCACGCTGACGGCGGTCGTGTTTGCTTTGGTGTCTGTCGTTTTGTCCTATTTGGAGCGGTATGTGTAAAATAAAGAAACAAATCCGCAGGCGTAGAAATGCGCTTGTCCGGGATTTGTTTATAGGTATAAACTATAATGAAAGTAGTTTTTGTGTATTAGACATTATAAGTGTTTCTCTTCATACTGAATGTACTACCCGCACAGACGGGAACGGGAGGCGTTCGGAATGAAGGAAGCGGAACAGGGAAAATGGGACGCGGGGCATTATGACACGCAGATGCATTTCGTATCCAAGTTAGGCAAAGGAGTGGTGGAGCTGTTAAACCCGGCGGCGGGGGAATCGATTCTCGATCTGGGCTGCGGAACGGGCAGTCTGGCTCATGAAATGGCCCTTCTCGGCGCGAAAGTGACGGGCGTGGATTTCTCGGAGACGATGATCGAGGAGGCGAGGCAGAAGTATCCGGAGCTTGCTTTTGAGGTGGGGGATGCGAGGACATACCGGAGCGGCCGGACGTTCGACGCGGTATTCTCCAACGCCGCGCTGCACTGGGTCCCGCAGGCCGATGAAGCCGCGCGGACGGTAGCGGAAGCGCTGCGGCCGGGAGGGCGGTTCGCGGCCGAATTCGGCGGCTTCGGCAACGTGGCCCGGATCGAGCGGGCGATCCACGAGGCCGTTCGCGAAGCCGGGATCGATCCCGAGCCGCGAAACCCCTGGTATTTCCCGACTATCGGGGAATATACGGGCGTGCTGGAGAGGGCCGGGCTCGATGTCCGCTGCGCGGAGCTCTTTGACCGGCCGACGCCGCTGCCGGGAGGAGAGCAGGCCATCCGGCACTGGCTGCATGCGTTTGCCGGCAGCTTCTTCGCCGGAATCGACGCGGCGACGCAGGAGCGCATCACGCAGGGCGTGGAGGAGCGTCTGCGCCCCGCGCTGTTCCGGGACGGCGTCTGGACCGGCGATTACTGCCGGATCCGGGTGCTGGCCCGGAAGCCGCTGGGCTGAGGCGGGCGGGGGCCGGCAGGCCGAAGGGCGCGCTCTCCGCGTGAAGCTCGCGGCAGGCACACCGTGCACAGGTCCGCGCCGCAAGATTCGCCGCGGCTGTGCTCGCGCCCGCGGCATGCGCCCGCGCTAGCCCGACGCCCGCGCGATAAACTCCGGCGCGAGGACGATCTTCTCGTGAGCGCGGCCGGGATGGCGCTTGCGGTAGAGGAGCGTCTCTACCGCCCGGATGCCGAGGAGCTCCTTGCTCAGCTCGACCGTGCTGAGCGCAGGCGACGAAGCGGCCGCCGCTTCGATGTTGTCGAAACCGATCACGCGGCACTGTCCGGGGATGTCGAAGCCCCGCTGCTTGAGCAGAGCCATCAGCCGCAGCGCAATGTGATCGTTCGCGCAGATGAAGCCGTCCGGCAGCTCGCTCGTGGAGACGGCGCCCACACGGACCGCCAGATCGTGGGGCCACGTCGGACTCAAGTAAGGCACGTTCCACTTGCTCAGGCAGACGGAACGGCCGGATTCCGCCGCTTCCTCGGAGGCAATCCGGCAGCCTAACGCGCGTTCCCTGAAGCTGACGGAGAAGGAGTCGCTCCCCACGAAAACGAGCGAGTCGCAGCCTTCCCGCAGAAGCTGCTTGGTCGCGGCCACTGCGGCGTCGACATTGCTGTTGACGACGCAGTCCACGTTAACGAGCGGCTCCTCGTGGTCCACGAGCACGAGCGGCAGTCCGGTCTGCTGCAGGGAGATGACGGCCCGCGTCGAAAAGGTGCCGAGCAGAATGTGGCCCATACAGCGTGCAGGGTCCAAAAATCCCGGCATGGCCAACTCGTCTTCCCGGTGAGGCGGGACGGAAATCAACATATAGTGTGCTTGGAGGTCGCGGCACGTTTGAGCGAGGCCGTCGATGACCTTCGGCCAGAAGAACGGGTCCTGCTGCTTGGCGCTGTGTATCCATACCAGCATATAAGGATCGGAGGAAGAAGAGGTTATTTCTTTTCTTCTGCCATCCCACTCCTGGAAAAGTCCGGCCGCGGCCGGGCTTTTGTTGATTTTTTTCCGGTAGCCCATAGTCCGGGCGGTTTCCATGATTTTCAGCCGCGTTTCGTCGCTGACCCCGTCTTTTCCTGAAAGCGCTTGTGAAACGGTGTATTTTGAAATGCCAAGCCGGTCGGCAATGTTTTGCATGGAGACGTGTTTACTCATCGTGCACCGCCTTTAAGTGGGTTCGGTTTGACAGCTCTGCCCCCTCATTTTTCCTTCAAAAAAAGGTTCTGTCAATACCCGCGGCGCAAATAGTTGCGGGATTTTTTCCGGCTTTCTTTTCTCCCTGTTTGGAAAACTTGTGCTAAACTAGCAGAGGAATGGATTCCGGGCATGCGAGGACGCCTGGAACCTCCGAAAGCTGAAGGGAGGGTTTCCCATGATTCGATCCGTACGTCACGGGATTCGGCAGCTGCTGCTTTTCGGCTGGCTGGAAGCTCTTTCGTGCCTGTTTCCCGTTCTTATTTTTATCAGTCTGGCTGTTCTGAAGACGGCAAACGTCCCCCACATGTATGACCTTATGCTGGTCATTTGTCTGCTGATTCAATGGGCGATGGTCCGGACGGGGCTTGAAACAAGGGATGAAGTGAAAGTGATCTGCCTGTTCCATCTGATCGGGCTGGCGCTGGAGATTTATAAGGTGAATATGGGCTCCTGGTCGTATCCGGAGGAAGCCTGGACGAAAGTATGGGGCGTACCGCTTTACAGCGGGTTTATGTACGCGAGCGTGGCGAGTTATTTGTGCCAGGCCTGGCGGAGATTGCATGTGGAGCTGACCCGCTGGCCTTCGCCTTGGTTTGCGGTTCCGCTCGGAGCCGCGATCTATCTGAATTTTATGACCCACCATTATATCTGGGATTTGCGCTGGGTGCTGACCGTGCTGCTGTTCGTGCTGTTTTTCCGGACTGCGGTCCTGTTTACCGTCGGCAGGAAAACGTACCGGATGCCGCTCGTCCTTTCTTTTTTTCTTATCGGCTTTTTTATTTGGCTGGCGGAAAATATCGCAACTTTCCTGGGGGCGTGGCAGTATCCGAACCAGAGGGAAAGCTGGCAGCTTGTCTCTTTCGGCAAAATGAGCTCGTGGTTCCTGCTTGTCATCGTGAGCTTTCTGATTGTCGCGCAGCTTAAGCGGGTCAAACAATCGGAAAACAAGCCTGACGGGAGGATGGTACCGGCGGCGGTTCCGGAGGAGTAGTCTATGTTTACAAATTGGGGAATGATTTTGCGGCTTGCGGTTCCGTCGATCGTGTCGTTCGCGGCCGCGACGCTGACGGGTACGATTAATTTGATGATGGTGGGCCCGATGGGAGCCCTCGTCATCGCCGCGGTAGGAATTTGCAACATTATTATGTATAACGCCTGGGCCGCCTGCTCGGGGATCGGTCACACGGTGAATTATCTTGTGGCTCAAAATTTCGGGGCTGGAGATATGAAGAAAGGCGTGGAGCGCACATACATTGCGCTTTATCTTTGCCTGGCTCTCATTGCCGTCATCCTGGCTGCGGGGTGGTTCGGAAGCGAAGGGATTCTGCGGCTGATGGGAAGCTCCGAAGAACTGGTTGCCGCAGGGAAGGAATATCTGGAGCTCCGGTTTTATGCGATGGCGTTTTCCGTGCTGAACTTTGTCCTTTTCGGGTTTCTGAGGGGAATCGGAGATACCCGGTCTCCTATGGCTCTGACGATTCTGGGGAATGCGGCGATGATTGTGTTCACCTACGGGTTGACGTACGGTCATCTCGGGTTTCCCGAGCTAGGGCTTCCGGGCGCGGGGCTGGCCGTTCTGATCGGGGAAGCCATCTGCAGTATCGGCTCCGTGTATATCGTGTTTTTCCGGCTGCATGACAAATACCGGACCCGCACGCGGGTCAAACTGGACCGCAGGGAAGCCCGCCTGATTGCAGGCGAAAGCGGGAAGCTCGGCATGCAGGAATTTGCGATGAGCCTGGCGATGTTCGTCTTCACGATGTTCGTGACCCGCCTGGGGACGGAGGCGCTGGCCGCCAACGAGATTGCCCTGAACGTGATGGCGCTCGGCTTCATGCCGGCTTTCGCCTTCGCCTCCACGGCGACGATCCTCGTCGGGCGCGAGGTCGGCAAGCACCGGCCCGACCTGGCCCGCCGGTACGGCACCGACACGGCGGTGCTCGGCAGCATCTGCCTGCTGGTCCTGGGTGCGGTGGAATTCGTTTTCGCGGTTCCGATCGCGAGGCTGTATTCCCAGGACCCGGAGGTTTACGCGCTTGCCGCCGATCTCATCCGGATTTCCGCGTTTTTGCAGCTGTTTGACGGTCTTCTGAATTTCTACGCGGGAGGTCTGCGGGGAATCGGAGATACGACCTTTCTGCTGGGAACTTCGCTTGTGCTCAGCTGGGTCTTCTTCGTGCCGCTCGCGTATTTGCTCACCTTTGTGTGGGGATTCGGTTCGGCCGGCGCGTGGATTTCACTGTATGCGTTTATTGCCGCCTTCGGCCTTGCCGTCATGTACCGGTTCTACCGGACGGACTGGGCTGCGGTGCGGATTAAAGAGGCCGAAGGCCGCTGAATGGACGGCCGGGTTCCGGCTGTCCTTTTTTTATGGGGAAATGTGCAGCAGGGTTTGCAAGAAGGATGGGAAACGATGAAGACCCGGATTGCTCGCGGGACACGCGGGGTAAGAATAGGTAACAGCACAGGCGTGCACGGGGTGCACGGGAGGAGGGGGAAATGATGATGGGATGGCTTTGGGCCGTTCAAGTGATCTTGTTTGCCGCCGGTACCGGTCTTGGGATGTCGGATGCCCGGCGTAAAAGTACGGAGGTCCGGCTTCCGTTATGGGTGCGGATGCTGATCAGTCTGACGCTTACAGCGGCCGCTTTTGCCTTGTGGCGGGACGATCCGGCCTCTTCCTCCAAAGAGTGGATTTTCTGGGGAATGGCCTGGTCGTTCATCGGCGACTTGTCCATGGCCGGGATTATCCCCTGGAGGCATCCGATGATCGGCGGAATGCTGACGTTCGCCGTGGCGCACGTCTTCTATATCGCGGCGTTTGCGGCTGCCCTGCATCGTGAGGGACTTGACCTTATGAACGCGGGCCTGGCCGTCGCTGCCGTGTTCTACGGTCTGGTGCTGATCGCCGCCTGGCTGCTCCTGATCCGCAATCCCGACGCTCCGCGCCTGTTCAACACCGGCTCGCTCGTCTACGGCTTGTGGATCGGGGCCATGGCGTCGGCTGCGGCTGCTATGGCCTGGTCCCTTGGCGGGGCGCTCTGGCTGACGGCTGTCGGCGGGCTGCTCTTCGTCGTATCGGATACGATCATCGGGGCCGCAGCCATCGGCGGCAGGTCGCTCCGTCATCAGGGATACTGGGTCTGGCTGACATACGTGGCGGCTCAGATGTGCATCGTATACGCGTTTACCCTGTGACCCTGTCTTTAGGCAGCGACTGCACGAACCGGGCGAAGGCGGCGGTATGGTCGATTTTCTGCTTGACGGACCAGTCGTCGATGCTTTTGTTGTGGCGGGCGAACTGCTTTTCAATGGCATCGTAATCGCCGTAAAATATTCTCCCGTCCAGACCGGCCCAGTTAATGGCATGCCGATATTCCACAGGGCCGGTTTTGAACGGAACGAGGTATTCCACCAGAATATGTTTGCGCCTCAGAATCTCATATTCACTGCTTGCGACGATTTCTTCCGTGAGACAAATGTCATCTATAACGGCTCCGGACCATTGCTGGATGTTTTCGAGGTTGTATGCGTTTGTGATTCCTTTGCCGAAAATGTTTTTCTGATTCTCCGATTCGTGAACGGTGACGGGACCTTTGGAAATCGCGCCTCTGAGCGGGGCGCCCCGCTGCATAAAAAACAGCAGAGCGCTGAAAGCCGCGTTCACGATGTTCACGAACTGGACGGGCGAGGTTCCTTCCGTCCACATGATGATGCTGTCGGACACCGACAGCACTTGAATAGCGCTGGGCATGCCGAGCTCGGAGTTTACATCGTCCATCATTTTTTTCGTCCGGTTGATGTTGTGCATAATGTCGTTGGAAAAGATGGTTTGCAGGTCGAGGTGGCTGTTCTTATCCACCAGATCTTTAAAGCCGAGAATGTCCAGGAACGCCACGTAACTGTCCTCGATCGTTTTCAATTCCCACACCTCCCGCTTTAAAAAATGCCCTTTGAATTCGTCGCCTTACAAACGTTTGCCGCAATAAACCGGCTCAGCCGGCTGAATCAGGAACTGCTGCAGGACGAACTGCTGCATGAAGACGAACTGCTGCAGGACGAACTGCTGCATGACGAGCTGCTGCACGAAGACGAACTGCTGCAGGAGCTGCCGTCGGACGAGCCGCTGCATGACGAGCTGCTGCACGAAGAGCCGCTGCCGGACGAATTGCTGTCAGACGAGCCGCCGCAGTCCGAAGAGCTGCAGTTCGAGCTGCTGCAGTCCGAATCGCCGGACCCGTTGCCGCCGCTTCCCTCACGATCGTCGTCCCCGTTCAGGATGGAGTAGAATAGCAGGGCGCTGAGGGCGCCGTAACCCGCGCCGGAGAAGTCGCTCGCGTTAAATGAAGAGGCCGTCGTCCTTCCGGCCGAAGACATCCTGCGGGAGTCTCCCGCTGCAGCGGCCGGCGGGGCATTCTGGATGCCGTTGAAAAGGTGGCGCACCAACTCCTGAACGGCATCTTCATAAATGCCGATCGTATTCGGCTTGAAATAATCCCGCCGGATGCGATTCCAGTCAAAAGCGCGGGCATATGCGACAAATTCGGGGTGAAGCTTGCGCTGCCCGAACTTCCCGAGCAGTTGCTCATTTTCCGGATAGAAGCGGAACACAAGGGAGTAAACGAGCTCGAACAGGGCTCTATCGTGCTCGCCCGGTTGAAGCGCATCGCCGACATGCGGCGAATGGTGAATCATTTCCCCCAGAAGATCTCTGCAAAACTCCTGATAATCGCGGGTGAACATCAAAGCTTCGTGCCAGATTTCATCCACGGACGTGCTGTACATGCCCACATTATTCAAGTAAATATTGATCGCCAGAAAGCGTTTGAACTCCAGGAAGATCCAGGAATACTCGGTTTCGGAAATATCCGGATGCTCTTTCAGCACGCGTGCTTTTACATGGTCCCAATACCGGGCGTATTTGCCGAAAACCTCATTGAACCGGGCTTCTACCGGTTTCAGGCTGTCGTTCTCGAGCACGCCCAGCCCATACGGAGCGAAAGAGGAAAACAACTGGACAGGCGGCGTTTTTGGCTGCTTTTGCACAGGCTGTGATTTCATACTAGTAAAAAACCATTTAAAAAAAGACACGTGAAACCTCCAAAATCAGGGCGATACCTGTTTAGTTCGTTGCTTGGTTAGTTGCTTTGTTTATGGTATTGCTCGATCCAGGCTCCGGAACCGCAGCTGCTATCTGTGTGCTGTCATAGTACTCAAACGCCGCGTTAAGAAACTCCAGCAGTTCGGGTTCGAACGGGTACAGGTTCATCGGATTTTCCTCCGCGCCGTGCAGCTCCCAGTACTTGTTCATCAGAGCCTCATTGCCGTCAAAAGCCTCTAAGGCCAGCGCCGTGATCCGTGCAGCCACTTCCTGAGCGGCCGGAGAAGCCGGATCTTCGTGCATGACGGCCCTGGCCTGTGCAACCTCTTCCGTCCAGCGCGCTGTGAGGGGGTCGCCTTTGTTCAGATTAGGCAGCTTGTGAAGCAGCTTCCGTTCCTCGGCCGTGAAATGCTCGCGGATGAAGCGCTGCTTGGCCGCGGGATCTTTTTGACTGAGCCGGATCATTTGGAACATCGCGTTCCAGTTCAGGGTACCTTCTATTTGGACGGAATGGATCGTAACGCGGAGCATGCCTTCCAGTTCTTCGAGTTTCTCTTTCTCGCGCTGAACCATTCGTAGTTGATCTTCCAGGCAGGAGAGCCAGTCGGTTCCGTAGCTGTCGAGCATTTCATGGACGGTTTTTAACCCGAGTCCCATTTTTTTGAGAATCGAAATCTGTTCCAGCCGCATAACATCCTCGTCGGAGTAAAGCCGGTGGCCGCCTTCCGTGGAGCCGGAGGGCTTCAGCAGCCCGATCTGATCGTAATGGTGCAAGGTGCGCACCGTGATGTTCGCTTTACGTGCAAGTTCGCCAACGGAATACATGTCATCCCGATTTCCTTTCCCGATAGGGTTCTTTTCCTATTCTTATATCCTAAATCGTTCCAGTTCGAGCTTCAAGCTGTTTTTTATCCGGAGGCGGAGACCGGAGCCGGAAAACCGGATAAGGGAAACCGATGTTTGCAAGCGGCCGCATCCGGAAACGGATGTAAAAGTAAATCGGCCGAATAGAGCGGCCTTCCCCGGGCGAAAACTAGGGAGGCAGAGCGGAGAATCGACTCGTCGACGAACCGTACCCCTTTACGAAAAGGAGTGTCGTTTCATGACCCAATCGAAAAACCGGAAGGAAGGCTTGGCCAAAAGCCGCAAGCAAAGACAGAATCCCCACGGGAAAATCCGCTCGCTGAAAGAAATTGCCGCCGAAACTCATCAGGGAATAGAGGATTAGGAAAAAAGGTTCTGTCCGCCAAGCGGACATCTCCCTGGCAATCCGGCCTCCCGGCGGCAACGCAAAAAAGCCCGCGCATTATGCCGCGGGCTTTTAATTTAGGCCGTTATGCAGCCTTGCGGACCGCCGGACAGCGGCTTTCCCGCAAGGCTGCGCTGAATCCGCGCATCGCGTACAGAGGGATGCGAACATGCCGGTGAGCAGGCGGCCGGGACATGCGGTGCGGTTCTTAGATGCTGAACTCCGCATGCTTCAGATGGCGTGTCTCTACCTGAATGGTGGCATGCCGGATCTTATACTCGTTCTCCATGCAAGTAACGGCCTGCTGGAGAACCTCCCGGCTGTCGGCTTCATCGTCGATGAGCAGATGACAGCTGAAAGAATCCATGCCGGACGTGATCGTCCAGATGTGAAGATCATGGATGTCGCGGACGCCGGGAATACGCAGCAGGGTATTGCGGACATCGTCGGCGTCGAGGCGCGAGGGAACTCCTTCGAGCAGAATATGCGTGGCGGATTTCAGCACGCCCCAGGCGCTGCGCAGAATGAGCAGCGAGACCAGAATGGAGATAATCGGGTCCGCCTGATACCACTGGAACGCCTGCATCAGAAGCCCGGCGATTATCGCCCCTACGGAGCCGAGCGCATCCCCGAGGACGTGCAGATAAGCGCTTCTGATGTTGAGGTTGTCTTTGGCGCCGCCCATCCGGGTCAGAAACCAGGCGCTGACGAGGTTGGCGGCCAGGCCGACGACGGCGATAAGCGTCATCGTGCCGCTCGCGATTGCAGGCGGGTGCGCAAAGCGTTCGACGGCCTCCCGGATGATCAGGATGGAGAGGACGACGAGGGTGACGCCGTTCAGCATGGCCGTTAAAATCTCCACGCGGTAGAAGCCGTACGTTCTTCTGCGCGAGGCGGGACGGGCCGCAAACCACATGGCGACCAGACTGAGCAGCAGAGACGCCGCATCGCTCAGCATATGCCCGGAATCCGACAGCAGGGCCAGACTGTTCGTCAGCAGACCGCCGACGAATTCCAGCACCATAATGCCCGTTGTGATGAGAAAAGCGATAAACAGCCCCTTTTTGCTGCTGGGGCCGTGATGATGCCCGATTCCGCCATGTTCGTGATCATGTGAATGGTCGTGGGAATGCCCGTGATCTTGCCGGTGAATTTGGCCGCTTGCGGCACCGGCTGCTTTCCGTTGTTTTAAGTTGCTCATACCGCTATTCCTCCTTTGCGTGACGCATGTTTGATGAAATTTGGATGTCGTTCCTAACTGTTCTCGATTTGTTCGGCTGCCTTATCTTGAGTAAGTAAGGAAAATAAAAATCACACTGATTTTAAAATTAATATATGAGCAAGTATTCATATGTTATTTTATAGTAACCAATTCAGAAGATTTTAACAAGCCCGAATTTTTATGAATGACGAGAAAAAAATTCAGTTTTGAGGCTATTGAAATACCCCCATGGGGTATGTTATGCTGGTGATAAGGGAGGTTGAACAAGATGGTACTCCATTCCGAAAAGGATAACGGCAGCACCGGAGGCGAAACGGGCATCGCTCCGCTTGCTTCGGCAGATGCCGGAACTTCCTGCCATACACATACGCGCGACGACGATACGGAAAGAAGAAGCCATCACAGCGACAAGGTGAAGAATAACTTGATTTCCAGGCTGAACCGGATTGAAGGTCAGATCCGCGGCGTCAAAGGCATGATCGAGAAAGACACGTACTGCGACGATGTGCTCAACCAGATTGCCGCTGTGCAGTCCGCCTTGAACAGCGTGGGCAAACTGCTGCTGGAAGGGCATATGAAAAGCTGTGTGATCGAACGGATTCAGGAAGGCGATACGGATGTGATCGACGAACTGCTCGTTACCGTCAACAAGCTTATGAAATAAACCCAAACTAATCGGAAGAGGAAGAAAGGGGCAAGAAAAATGGAAAAGCTGACATTGAAAGTGGAGGGCATGTCCTGCCAGCATTGTGTAAATTCGGTAGAAAAAGCGGTTGGAGGGCTGGGAGCGAAGGCTCAGGTTCATCTGGCCGAAGGCCGTGTCGAAGTGGAATACGATGCGGGTGCCGTGAAGCCCGAGCAAATTAAAGAAGCGATCGAAGAGCAGGGCTACGACGTCGTATAAACAGGCGAAGCGCCAAGCCACTCCAAGAATCGCCGCGGCTGTCTAAGCAAGGCGGCAGAGCCTTCCCGCGCGCTAAATGAGAACAAAAACACCCGGAATTTTTCATTCCGGGTGTTTTTGTTCTACCGGTAGCCCAGGCCGAACGAAATGTTGCGCGTCGTCAGGAGAACCTGCTGCAGGAAAGCATCCTGCTGCGGAACGACCCGGTCCGACGGCCCGATAAGGCTGACGGACGCGACAATCTCGCCCGTCGCATCCCGGATCGGAGCCGCCATCCCCGTCACGCCGACGTTGCGCAGATTCGTCGAAATCTCGTAGCCGCGGCTGCGGATAGCCGCAAGCCGTTCTTTGATTTCGTCCGGCGACTGTATGGAATGCGGTGTATACGTGCGGATTCCGTCCGCGAGTACGCTGTCGATAAACGCCTCCGGCCGGTAAGCCAGCATTACGCGAGACGCGGAGGTGGCATACAGCGGAAAGCGGCGGAACGCGTCTACATTAAAGCGGATCGGATGCTGGGAATCGATTTTATCCACATATATGGCGTCTTTCCCGTCAACGACGCACAGGCAGGCCAGCTCTTTCGTTTTCTCGGCAAGCTGCTGCAGGTAAGGTTTGGCGAAGTCGACGAGATTATGATCACGAAGCACTTTCGTGCCGAGTTCGAGCAGAGTAAAACCGAGCGAGTACTGCTTCGTACTCGGATTTTGCGATATAAACCCGTCGCTTTCGAGCGTAGCGAGCAGCTTATGAACGGCGCCTTTAGACAACTGAAGCCGGCGGCTCAGTTCGGTGACTCCGAGCTCCTTCGGACCGTCCAGAAACTCTTTGAGCAGGCGGCTGCTGTTTTTAACGGAAGACAAATGGTGCTCCATGAACAGACTCCCCCAGGCGGTCATATCGTCGGAATATCCCGACATGCAAGCAAATTATTGCTATTGTAGCATACTTATTTTGGGTTTCCTAGAGGTGCTTTAGAGGTGCTTCGGACGAGTTCCGCTCCGGAAAAATAATCTTTTTTTAAACCTGACATATGTATTGCTAGGCTGGAAAGAGCGTGATAGAATCACTTTAAGATTTCCTTATAGGAAACAATGTTCACATATAGTGAACGAATAGAGAAAACCAAATAGAAGGGATGTCCATCCATGAAAAAGAAAATCGGGGTCTTGGTTTCAGTTGCCGCTCTGTGCGGATCACTTCTTGCAGGATGCGGATCTTCAAAAGAGCCGGCAAAAGAAGCCGCTGTTTCGCCGGGAGCATCGACTTCAGCGCTGCAGCCGGAGAAAGAACTTGTTGTTGCGGGTAACGGAGCTACTGTAGAAGAGCTGATGAAAGACGAAATTTTCAAACGTTTCAAAGCGAAATATCCGGACATCAAACTGACGTATGTATCCGGCGTATCGACCGAAATCGTCGCCAAAGCGAAAGCGGTTAAAAACGATCCGCAGACGGACGTGGCCATCATTGAAGGCGGCGAGCAGGAAATCGGACGCAAAGAGGGTCTTTTCGAACCGCTGAAAGAAGCCGATATTCCGAACATGAAAAACGTGATCGCCGATCTGAAAGTGGCTGAAGACAGCGGGGTCGCCGTCAACTTCACACCGATGGGCATCTCCTATAACGAAGCGATTGTGAAAGAAAAAAATCTTCCGATTCCCGAGTCCTGGAACGATCTGGCCCGTCCCGAAATGAAAGGCAACCTCACCCTGACCGAGATTTCCAGCAACTTCGGCCGTTCGGCTCTGATCATGCTGGCTTATGCAAACGGCGGGTCGGAGAAAAATATGGACCCCGGCTTCGAAAAACTGAAAACGATTGCAGGATACATGCCGACCTTTGCGAAAAGCGCCGCGCAGCTCCAGCAGAACCTGCAGAACAAATCGGCGGCGTATACGTCCTGGACGATGGCCCGCAGCATTGTGCAGAAGGACCAGGGGGTCGAGCTGAAGTTCGTCGTGCCCAAGGAAGGGGCTAACCTGGTGCCGAACGTGGCCACGATGACCAAGAACGCGAAGCACCCGAACGCCGCGAAGCTTTTCATCGACTTCCTTTTAACGGACGAAGTTCAGACCTTGTACGCTTCAAAGCTGTATTATAACCCGGCCACATCCGTAAAGCTCCCGGAAGATATATCCAAAAAAATCGAATTCGACCGCTCCAAAATCGTGAAATTCGATTACGAAACCGTAGGCGGCAGCACCGCCGGATGGATTGACCGCTTCAACAAGGAAATCGCACCTTCGGTAGGCAAATAGATTCGGAAAACAGGTGATTCAGTTGGAAAAGAGGATAGATGTCGAACTTAAAGCCGTCCGTAAAACATTCGGTTCCAACGTGGTCGTCGATAACTTTGACCTGCAGATCGAGAAGGGGGAGTGCATCTCCTTTCTCGGCCCTTCGGGGTGCGGCAAGACGACGACGCTGAACATGATTGCCGGGTTCTTGGACCCGGACGGCGGTGAAATTTCGATCAAAGGCAAGCGTATGAACGGCGTTCCTTCGAATAAGCGGGACCTGGGCATGGTGTTTCAAACTTATTCACTGTTCCCGCATATGACGGTTGCCGAGAATGTAGCCTACGGGCTCAAGCTGCGCAAAATGCCGAAGGCGGAAATCAAAGACAAGGTGCGGAAGGTGCTGGAGCTCGTCAAGCTGCCCCATGTGGCCGACCGCTATCCGAAGCAGCTTTCCGGCGGGCAGCGCCAGCGGATCGCGATCGCCCGGGCGCTGGTGATCGAGCCGTCGCTGCTTCTGCTCGACGAGCCGCTCAGCAACCTGGACGCGAAGCTGCGGGAAGAGCTTCGCGAAGAGCTGAAGCGTCTGCACAAAGAGACGGGCGTCACGACGATTTTCGTCACGCACGACCAGGAGGAAGCCCTGTATTTGTCCGACCGGATCGTCGTGCTGGATCACGGCAAGGTCGAACAAATCGGCACGCCTTGGGACATTTACAACCGTCCCGCCTCCGAATTCGTGCACACCTTCATCGGCAAATCCAACCGCCTGCCCGGCACGGTCCGGGGATCGGCAAACGGCGGGATGGCCGTGCAGACCGACGCCGGATTCGTGCTGGAGGCGTCCGCGGACGGACGTACGTTTACGACAGGGGAATCCGTGGTCGCCTATGTGCGTCCGGAGAAAATCCGCCTGACGGAGCCCGGCGCGCTTGCGGATACCGTACGGGCCGCGGGGACGATCCGGCAGCTCGCTTTCCTCGGTTCCTTCGTGGAATGCGAGGTGGAGGTCGGCTCCGCGCTGCTTACCGTAAGGATGCAGATGCAGGACGGACTGGCGGACTACACCGCGGGCCAGCAGGTGGGACTGACGTGGAATCCGAAGGACGTCTTCGTATTCCCGCGGAAGGAGCAGTAGGCCATGCAGGCGAAATCCTCCCGCTTCCGCCGCCTGTCGTCCTGGACGGGGCTGTTTCTTCTGGCCCCCAGTCTGATCGTTCTGCTCGGCGCGTTTCTCATCCCGATGATCTACATCCTGCTCCAGAGTTTGCAGGACGCCGAGCAGCAGTTCTCGCTGCACAACTACCTGCTTTTCGTACAAGACTCGTATTATGCGGGCATCTTGTGGCGGACGATCAAGCTCAGCTTGTATACCGTCCTGCTAACGCTCATTCTCGGTTACCCGGTTGCGCTCTTCATGTCCAAGGCGTCGGGCAAAATGCGCGGACTCGTCACGTTTCTGATCATTTCGCCGCATCTGATCTCCGTGGTTATCCGCAACTTCGGCTGGGTCGTCATTCTGGGCGACAAAGGCTGGGTCAACAGCTCTCTGATCAAGCTCGGCCTGATCGACAAGCCGCTTAAGCTTCTGTACAACGAGCTTGGCGTGGTCATCGGACTCACGGATTCCTTTATCGTGTACATGGTGCTTGCGCTGGCGACGAGCTTGTATGCCGTCGACCAGTCCCTGTACAAAGCGGCGGGAATTCTGGGCGCCTCGAAGGCCCGTTCGTTTTTCTCCATCACGCTGCCGCTCAGCCTGCCGGGCATTTTTGCCGGGACGACACTGGTGTTCAGCTTGTCCATGAGCGCTTTCGTCACCCCTGCCCTGATGGGAGGAAGCTCGGTTAAAGTCATGCCGGTCATCACGTACGAGAAAATTATGGCCACGCTCGACTGGCCGCTCGGTTCGGCGCTCGCCTTCCTGATGCTGGCTTCCACCTATGCGCTCGTGACGGTATTTACGAAAATCGTGGAAACGAAGCGCTACCGGGAGGTGTTCTCGTGATCAAACGCATCCCGTGGCTCGGCATCGTTACGTTTATCGTGCTGCTTTTCGTCATTTCACCGCTGCTGGTCATTATTCCGACCTCGCTTACGTCGGCCAATTATTTGTCCTTCCCGCCGGAAGGCTTCTCGCTGAAATGGTATGAGAAAATTTTGGACCGGCCGGAATTTATCGAGTCGTTTATTTTCAGTTTGGAGCTGGCGGCTCTGTCGGCCGTTTTGTCTACAATCATCGGCACGCTGGCCGCCATGGCGATCCACAAATACAAGTTCCCGGGGAGCGGCTTCGTCAACGCGCTGCTGCTTTCTCCGCTCACCGTTCCTTCTATTATAATAGGGATGGCTGCGCTGCTCTTCTTCACCCGGATCGGCCTGGCGGGAACCTTCACCGGACTGCTGATCACCCACATGCTTATTTCGATCCCGTATGTGGTCCGGCTGACGATGACGGGGCTGAGCGCTTACGATTACACCTTGGAGCGTGCGGCTTACATTCTGGGGGCCAGCCCGTTTCAGGTTTTCCGCGACATCACGCTGCCGCTGCTTCGTCCGGCCATTTTGTCCGGGATGATCTTCTCGTTCCTGACTTCGTTCGATAACGTGACGGTTTCGCTGTTCCTGGTCTCCCCGGAGACGACGACTCTGCCGATGGCGATTTTCAGCTATATGCAGGAAACGCTCAATCCGCTTGTCGCTTCGGTTTCGTCCGTCGTCATCCTGCTCAGTCTGGTGTTTATTTTCATTCTGGAGCGGGTGTACGGGCTCGATAAGCTCTTCGGCACGAATTCGCATTCTCATTAGATTTCTTTATTCAGGCAAGTCCGGATTCACTCCATAAAAAAAGAGGGGCGGCATGCGGGTTGCATGCCGTCCGTTTCTTCCGCAGCGCGTTCGTACGGACGTACCCGTTTATTTTGCGCAAAGAAAGGTTTATTTCGTATGTCAGACGTAACTCTTGTGGAAAAATACATGCCGGAGCTGCTCCGGCTCTTGGAAGAAAGCGTAAATATGGACTCGCCTTCACGGAACAAGGCGCTCTGCGACCGGATGGCGGATTGGTACGAGATCCAGTTCCGGCGTTTGACCGGGGGAACGGTAACGCGCCTTCCCCATGAAGTCGCAGGCGACCGGCTGCTCTGCGAGTGGGGCGCCGGCAGCCGGCGCATTCTGCTGCTGGGCCATTACGATACCGTGTGGCCCGAAGGCGAAGCGTCGCGGCGGCCCTACGGCGTCCGCGGGGGCAGAGCCTTGGGACCCGGCGTGTACGACATGAAGCTGGGGCTGCTTCAGGCGATGTTCGCGCTGAAGCTGCTCGGTGACGAGGGACGCGGTCCCGCGGAAGATGTTACCGTCGTGCTGCTGATCAACAGCGACGAAGAGATTTCCAGCCCCAGCTCGCGCGGGCTGATCGAGCAGACCGCCCGGGGCTGCGAGGCGGTCTTCGTGCTGGAGCCTCCGATGGAGCCGGAGGGCGCGCTCAAAACCGGCCGCAAAGGAAGCGGCCGCTACAAGCTCATCGTGGAAGGGATTGCCGCCCATGCGGGCGTGGACCCTTCCAAGGGCGTCTCGGCCATCGAGGAGCTGGCGCACCAGATCCAGCATCTGCACGGCCTCACCGATTACGGCATCGGCACCACGGTGAACGTCGGCATCGTACACGGAGGCATCGGCACGAACGTGGTCGCAGACCGCGCCGAAGCCGAGATTGACGTGCGCGTGAAGACGTCGGCCGAGGCCGAGCGGGTGCACGCGCTGATCGCGGGCCTCCGCCCGCACCTGCCGGGTGCCCGGCTCCGCATCGAGGGCCGCATGATGCGCCCGCCGATGGAGCGCACGGACGCGATCGCGCGGCTGTACGGCCTCGCGCGGAGAATCGCCGCGGACGAGCTGGGCTTCGAGCTCGGCGAGACGGCGACCGGCGGCGTCAGCGACGGGAACTTCACCGCCGCGTGCGGGGTTCCGACGCTGGACGGCCTCGGCGCGCGGGGAGATTTCGCGCACTCGCCGGACGAATATGTGCGGCTGGACGAAATCGCGCCGCGTACGGCTCTGCTCGCGCGGCTGATCGAGACGGTCGCGGCGGGGGAGAGGCGGTAAGCCGGCGTGAGGAGTAGGCTGTCCTGCCGCAGGCTGTGGAGTCACACAGCCGGTTCCGCACGGTTTGGTGTGCATACAACCCGTTCGACAGACTTTGTTCTGTCGGACGGGTTTATTTTTGTTGGGCAAAAGTAAAAAAAAGCAAACACCCATTCGAGACAAACAGGTGTCGCATCGAAGTGATAACCTAAATAATGGAATTGATATCATGATTTGGGGAAGGGGTTTGTGCGGAGAGATGGGTATGGGGAGAAAACTTATGCTGGATGTCGGCGTCATTTGTGAAGAACTGGGGCTGAGGAAGGACTACATAGAGAATGTCGTGAAGAAGAACGGAGGTATGAAACCGGGGGCGCAGGAAGCGGAAGACGGACAGGAAGACGGAGAGGAGGACGAACAAGACAAGGATAAGAAGGATACGGATAAGGCAAAAGAAAGGAAACAAAAAAGGAGTTGGGACAAGAGGAAGGCTGGGAGTAAGGGCTGGAGCAGCGACCGGAGCAATGACCGGAGCCAGGTCAAAGAAATTCCTCAGCCTTGTCCGAAAACGGGGGACGGCTCTCCCGAAGCCTCTTCCGGTTTTCTGTTTTTATGGAAGAAGTAGGAAGGTCCGGGGCCGGTGTCGAATTAACTCCAATAGGCACATAGACCTAACGGAATGGAGTGAGACAAGCCCTTATGATGGACAAAGTCATCCGATTGTTTCATATTATTCTGGCCATTCAAGCCAATCCCGGAATCTCGGCTTCGGACATCGCCCGTAAATGCGGAATTAATCCCCGGACGGTTTACCGGGATCTCGCTACATTAAGCCTGATAGCGCCGATCACCAACGACGGCAGGGGGACCGGGTACCGGTTTATGGGGAAGTTTTTCTTGTACCCGTTAAACTTTACGGAGCAGGAGGCGCTCGTTTTCTCGATGCTTCCTTCGGTCCTCGATACGGAAAAGCTGCCGCCTGGGTTTGACCAGGCTTACCATAAAGTAATGGCCACTCACGGGAAGGAAAAGAGCCACCACCGCGACATCGTGCAAAATATTACGGACATTATTCAGATGGGAGCGCCCGCTTACCGGCAGGAGCATCCGAATTTTTTGGAGACGATTATCTGCGCCATTCTGGATCAGAAAACCATTTCAACCGTTTATCATACGATGTCCCGCAACAAAACGACGGAGAGGAACATTGATCCGTATTACCTCGTGCCGCGTGAACGGCGCTTTTATCTCATCGGCTACTGTCATTTGAAGCGGGAGGTCCGCACGTTCCGGATGAGCCGTTTTCAGCAGGTGGAGGTGACCGGGCAGGCTTTTGAAAAAGGGGATTTTAACATCCGGCAGTACCTTAAGAACACCTGGTCCATCGAGCGCGGGGACAAAAATATGACATTCAAGGTGAAATTTAACGCGGAAGTGGCTCGGTACGTCAAGGAAGAGGAACTGTTCGTTCACCCCCGTATGCGCGACCGCAAGGATGGGAGCCTCATTTTCGAGGTGACGGTAAACAATGAGCGCGAGTTTCTCAATTGGGTGATGCAGTACGGTCCGGCGGCGGAAATTTTGGAGCCTAAGGCCGTGCGGGAGAAGCTCAAGCAGCAGCTGAACCAATGGGTGGAGCTGTACAAGTGAAGGGGGCGGATGCTTCTAAAAAAGTAGTTAACTCGGCGTCGACTCGTGGGCCTGGGAATGACAAACGGGGAAGTTTGTATCTTTTTCTAAAAGTCATTTAATAAAAAATATTCGTATAAGTATTAAAAGAAAGCAATACCTTCAACGGTATTGCTTTCTTTTAAGCCACGAAATAGATCATAATCTGCTTAATAGCTTCGTTTTTTGTACATCAAATTCTTCTTGAGAAAGTATTCCTTGATTTTTAAGCCTAGCTAGTTTCTCAAGCTGATCTACTACGTCAACTGGTTGAAAATGTATAGGCTGTTGCACGTTTTTTTGTTGGTTCGTTTCATACATTTTTTCTCTGACATACTTAATTACACTTATTAAACTACCGGGATCGTTGTAATAAAAGTGAATTTTTTCGCTGTAGGAGTTAATTTCTATGATTCCTTGCCCATACCAAGTTTTTTTGTAATCGATAGAAGTGATCTGATCATAATAAAACTGATCGAGGGTCGTAGAAAGTGCTTTTACACACAAAGCAAACCGTTTATTTGTTACAAATATTAAACCGGTTATGAGATCCCCTTTTTCAAGTGAACCGGCACTAAAGAACATTACTTCTTCGTCATCATCAATTAAATTTGAGAATTCTTCGAGTGCTAATTTGTGCATACATTCACAGGTTTTGTAGAGAACGGGATTTAACATGGCCATCTTTGTTTCCATGCGTTTTAAGTTCTCGCTTTTGTAATCCATTTTGTCACCCCTAGGTAGATGTTAGGTAATTTCAACTAAGTTAGTTCTATTGTACTATATTTGACCTAAATATTAACAAATATTTTGGGGGACGAAGATGAAAAAGTAGGGTTGTATTTTGTTTTAGATAGTTGTTGCTGTCACCTTCCGCCCTAAAATAAAAAAACTGCCCCGCGGCCTATTGCCAAACAGCCGGGGCAGGTTTTATTTAGGAGATAAGACCGGTTTCGCGCCCTACTTTTTTGAGCGCCTCCAGGGCAAAGTCCAGATCGTCCTGAGAGTGGGCCGCCGTAATGATCAGCCGGATGCGGCCTTTGTCGGCGGCAACGGTCGGGAAGACGATCCCCTGGGCGAAAACGCCTTCCTCCAGGAGGCGGTTGGAGAAATGCATGGTAGCCGCGGCGTCCCCGATAATAATGGGGATAATCGGCGTCTCGCTGGCTCCGGTATCGAAGCCGGCTTGAATCAGCGCCTTGCGGAAACCGTGGGCATGAGACCACATCCGTTCCACCAGCTCCGAGCTGCTGCGGAGAACGCGGATGGCCTCCAGACAGCTGGCCGCAACGGAAGGCGGATGGGACGTGCTGAACAGAAACGGCCTCGCCTTGTGGATCAGCACTTCCTTCAGCGCCTGGCTTCCGGCCGCGTAACCGCCGACCACGCCGATCGCTTTGGACAGGGTGCCGATCTGGATATGCACCCGCCCGTGCAGGTTGAAGTGGTCGGTGGAGCCTTTGCCGTTGCGGCCGAGCACGCCGCTGGCATGGGCATCGTCGACGCAGACGATGGCGTCGTAGCGTTCGGCCAGCTCGACGATGGCCGGCAGAGGCGCGATGTCCCCGTCCATGCTGAACACGCCGTCCGTCACGATAAAGCGCTTCCGGTACTGGCCGCTGGCGCGGAGAACGTCTTCGAGCGCGTTCATGTCCTTGTGCCGGTAGATTTTGCGCGCCGCTTTGGACAGCCGGATTCCGTCGATAATGCTCGCATGATTCAGCTCGTCGCTAATCACGACATCGCCATCCTGCAGCAGCGTGGAGAACACGCCGAGGTTCGTCGTAAAACCGGACTGGAAGACGAGTGCGGCTTCCGTTCCTTTGAACGCGGCAAGCTCCCGTTCCAGCTCGTCGTGAATCTTCAGCGTTCCGGCTATCGTCCGTACGGAACCGCTGCCGGCGCCATATCGGTATACGGCATCCGCGGCGGCCCGTTTGAGATCGGGATGATTGGCAAATCCGAGATAGTTGTTCGAGGAAAGCTGAAGCACCCGCCGGCCGTTCAGTTCCATCCAGACATCCGAGCCGCTTTCCCATACGGCGGGCAGCCGGTACCGGCCTTCCCGTTTGAGCTGTTCCAGTTCTTCCGCCAAATAATCCAATCCGCTCATATGTTCATCCTCCGTTTTCTAAATATGAGTAAAGACGACCTTGGCGCATTGGCCCGAAGCCATCAAGTCGAAAGCTTCCTCGTACCGGTCGAGTGTAAACGTATGCTGGACGAGCGGCTGAAGGTCGATGCGGTTCTGGTCCAGCAGTCCCTTGATCTGGTGCCAGGTGTTGTACATGCGCCGTCCGGTTATGCCGTGGACCTGAAGGCCCTTGAAAATCACATGCCGGGACAGGTCGATCGGCACGGAATGAGCCGGAATACCCAGCAGAGAGACGCGGCCTCCGGGTGACATAGCTTCCAGCAGGTCGTTGATGGCGCGGGCATTGCCGGACATTTCGAGGCCGACTTCGGCTCCTTCACCGCCCGTCATCTCCCGGATCCGCTCCGGGGCGGAGACCGCGGGAGACGACTGGATCGTCGCGTCGGCGCCCAGCTTCCGGGCCATATCCAGCCGGTACGCGTTAAGGTCGACGGCGATGATTTTGCCTGCGCCCGCGGCCTTCGCTACCTGGACGGCCATGAGGCCGATCGGGCCTACACCCATGACGACGACGGACTTGCCCACGATGTCGCCCGACAGCACGGACTGGACCGCATTGCCCAGCGGGTCCTGCAGGCAGGCCAGCTCGAAGGGCAGAGACCTGTCGTTCGGGATGATGTTGACCGCCTTGGTCACCGCATAGTCGGCAAAACAGCCCGGCGCGGTAATGCCGAAGCTTCGCGTATGAGGGCAGACGTGAGCGTTGCCCGAACGGCATTGTTTGCACATCCCGCAGACGATGTGGCCCTCGGCGGACACATAATCCCCGACGCGGACGCTGCTCACCTGCGAGCCCACCTCATGCACGACGCCCGCAAATTCGTGGCCGAACACATTGGGGGTCACGACATGCTGTTCGGCCCAGTCGTCCCAATGATAAATATGCATATCCGTTCCGCAGATCGAGCTCGCCTTCACCCGGATCAACACTTCATCCGGCCCGCATTCGGGGACGGGCACCTCCATCAGAACGGCTCCGGCTTTGCGGTGCGCTTTGACAAGTCCAACCATGGTTTGGGTCATGACCAGCATTCTCCTTTTGAGAAATGATCGTTATAAAGTACTTATGTGCGTTATGAAGTACCTGAATGCTGCTATAGTAACCCAAACTATATTAGCGTGTAAATAAAAAAATTCCCGCAGGAACCAAAACATTCCTACGGGAAAGGATAAAACCGGAAATACCGGACTAGAACGGAGCCGGTATAGAACGGTACCGAACTAGAATGTAACCGGACTAGAACGGATACAAAATGACGCTCTGGATATGAACCACTTCGTCCGTGCTGTTCCGATAAATGTGGCTCTGGTCGGCGTGAAACCGGATGGCGTCGCCGTTTTCCGCTACGATCACCTGCTCGCCGATCTGCATCTCAAGGGTGCCGCGGGTGACCGACACGTATTCCTCCACTCCCTCGTGATGAGGGTCGGATTCATATTCGCAGCCGGGCTGCAGCTCCACGGAATAAATCTCGAAGCGGGAGCTTCCGTCGTACGGAAAGAGCGGATAAGCCGTATATTTTCCCTCTTCCGACGACATCGGAAACAGCTCGGATTTCTTCACCAGCGTAACCGACGGCTTCTCATCCTCGATGAGCGCCGAAACCGAGATATGCAGGCCGTGGGCGATTTTCCACAAAATCGTGATGGTGGGGTTCGATTCCGCCCGTTCGATCTGGGCCAGCATCGTTTTGCTGACGCCCGTCAGTTCCGCGAGCTTATCCAGGCTGAGCCCGCGCGAACGGCGGATTTTTTTGAGATTGCCCGCCACCCGTTCTACCATGTTATCCATCTGTGTACCTCCGTAGTAAACGTTCTGCGCTTTCCCTCCATCATACCATCATCGGGCTTTGCGGAAAACGGCTGTCCGGGACAGTGTGATCGTCTGGGCCCAATTGCCTATAACGGTTGCCTGCCCGAGGCTTGTGTGTGATAAGATGGGGAGGATGAGAAGGAACAGGAAGGAGGGGAGAACCCTTGACCAGGCTTAAAGATATTGCGGATGTGATCGGCGTCTCCATCTCCACCGTGTCCAGGGCGATCAGCAACGATACGAGCCGGCCGGTGAGCGAAGAAACGAAACGGAAAATAAGGGAAGCCGCCTTGAAGCTCGGTTATCCGCTGGACGATACCCCGGGAGCGGCCGCGAGCCGGACCCAGATCGCCTGCGTGATTCCCGGCAAGCTGCTGGGCAATCATCCGTATTTCTCGGAGGTGCTCCAGGGATTTCACGGGAAGATGGCCGAGATGGGGCAGCCCGCCGCCATCGTCCGGACCTTCGAGGAAGTGAACGACGCGGAACGTTTCCAGGCTATGCTGACGGAGTCGGGGGCACGGGGAGTGCTCGCGCTGGGCTGGTACGACAAGGAGCTTCACGAGCTGCTGGAGCAGCAGGGCATTCCCATTCTCGGCGTCAGCCTGAACGACGATTCCCTGAGAATGCCCATCGTGGACTGCGACCGGGTGTCGGCCGCCCGGATGGCGGTGGGGCATCTGCTTGATCAGGGGCATACGAAGATCGGGTATGTGGGCGGCCCCGCTTTTTTCAGAAAGCTGGAGAACGACGAACGGTTCATCGGCTTCCAGTTCGCGATGCATCAGGGCAACCTGCCGATCCGCAAGGAGTGGATCGTCAATACGAACTGGGACGTGGACCTGAGCTACCGGCTCGTGACCGCCATGCTGCAGGAGCTGCCCCGGGCGGACTGGCCGACCGCCATGTTCTGCGCCAGCGATATGCTGGCGATCCCGGCGATGAGGGCGGCGCTCGAACAGCAGTGCCGTATCCCCGAAGACATCGCCTTCGTCGGCATGGACAATATCGGGTTTTCGCAGTACACGAGCCCGCCGCTCACTTCGATCGACGTGCCGCGGCAGGAAATCGGCAAGTTGGCGGCCAAATTCCTCTGCGACTACGTAGAGGAGGACTACCGGATTCCGCCGCGGATTTTGCTGCCGTGCTCCCTGATCGTCCGGGAATCGTCGGTCCACGATATCCGGCCTTAGACGGGGAGTAAAGAGAGTGTGCGCACAAGCAAGAGTCTGACAGAACGATGTCAGGCTTTTTTAGCTGCGCTTTTTTATCCAAAAAGTTTGGATTCATTTTAGCCAAAAAGTTGTTGCATTCCTCGGGTCGATTTGGTAAATTAGGGTCAACAAGTTTCTTGTAAGCGTTTTCTAAGACGAATAACGTTCTGCCTGTCTTACAAAATCGTTGAATCACCCTGATTTCCGACGAAAATGATTCCAAAAATTATCCAAATATAAAAATAATTTTGGATAAGCGTTTTGCAGTCCTAAAGTCATTTCGTGGGGCTGAAAGCGAATCGAACGCATTTCATTCCCGGAAGGAGAATTAACGTGGCTGAAACTATTCTCAAACGCAGCGGCCCGGAAACGGGGGCGCATCCTCGCCCGGTTCCGCGCAAACTGACGCTGGGCAGGCGGATTCTCCGCAATTGGCAGCTTTATCTGCTGATTTCGCCCGTCGTGCTTTATTACATCGTGTTTCACTATGTGCCGATGTACGGCCTGCAAATCGCTTTCAAGGATTTTGTAGCGAACAAGGGAATCTGGGGCAGCGCCTGGGTCGGATTCGACCATTTCCAGCGGTTTTTCAACAGTTACTTTTTTCAGCGTCTGATTACGAATACGATCGGTCTCGGTCTTTACACACTGGCGCTCGGATTCCCGATCCCGATTATTCTTGCCCTCCTCATGAACGAAGTCCAATCCCAGAAGTTTAAAAAATTCGTTCAAACCGTCACCTACGCGCCCCATTTTCTTTCCACGGTGGTCGTTGTAGGCATGATGATGATGTTCCTGAATCCCAGATACGGTCTCGTCAATACCTTTCTCGGGATGTTCGGCGTCAAGCCCATCAACTTTCTGGCCGATCCTTCCTGGTTCAAAACGCTCTATGTGCTCTCCGATGTGTGGCAGACGATGGGGTGGAGCTCCATTATTTATCTGGCGGCTCTCGCCGGCGTAGACAATCAGCTTCACGAGGCGGCGCGCGTGGACGGGGCGACCCGGCTCCAGCGCATCTGGCACATTAACCTTCCCGGCATCCGCCCGACGATTGTCATCCTGCTTATCCTGAATCTGGGGAGCGTCATGTCCATCGGCTTCGAAAAAGTGCTCCTAATGCAGAACACCCTCAACATGCAAAGTTCCGATATTATCGATACCTACGTATACCGCAGCGGGATTCTCGACGCGGATTACAGTTTTTCCGCCGCCGTCGGCCTGTTCAGTACGGTAATCAACTTCATTCTGCTGATCAGCGTGAACTGGATCTCCAAACGCTTCAGCGGATCGAGCCTATGGTAGGGAGAGGGAGAAGAGATGGAAAATACCCGTGAAGACCGCTTGTTCAACACCGTCATTTACCTGGTTCTCGGGCTGGTGCTGCTGATCGTCCTGTACCCGCTGGTATTCGTGCTCAGCGCTTCGTTCAGCGAACCCCAATACATTATGAACGGGGAAGTGCTGCTCTGGCCCAAGGGGCTGACGCTGGACTCGTATACCAAAATTTTCGAGGACGGCCAAATTATGAGGGGCTTCGGCAATACGCTTCTGTATACGACTACGGGGACGTGCCTCAACGTGATCATGACGATTCTGGCGGCGTATCCCCTTTCCCGCAAAGACTTCGTGGGCCGCAATCTGTTCATGGGCCTGTTCGTATTCACGATGTTTTTCAGCGGGGGGCTCATTCCGACCTACATCCTGATCAAAAATCTCGGCCTGCTGAACTCCTTCTGGGTCATGATTTTGCCCGGCGCCGTGTCCATCTGGAACATCATCATCATGCGGACCTTTTTCCAGCAGACGATTCCCGGAGAGCTTGAAGAGGCGGCGACCATCGACGGCTGCTCCAATATGCAGATCCTGACGCGGGTCATCCTGCCGCTGTCCATGCCGATCATCGCCGTCACCATTCTGTTCTACGCGGTCGGGCACTGGAACTCGTTCTTCAACGCCCTGCTGTACCTGTCCGACAAAAGCAAGTTTCCGCTTCAGCTCGTCCTGCGCGAAATTCTCATTCAAGGGCAGACGGACAGCCTGGTCAAAATGTCGACGGAATCGGCGATCAAGCAGCAGCGGGCGGTGGAAGGCATTAAATATGCCGTTCTCGTCCTGGCCAATCTCCCGATGTTCCTGCTCTATCCGTTCCTTCAGCGGTACTTCGTCAAGGGAATTATGATCGGCGCCATCAAGGGCTGATCGTTCATCCGATACACGCTTCACGATATTCGCGATAGTTACGATTAAACAAGGGAGGTTAACGAGATGAAGAGAAAGAGAGCGATGAAACTCGTTTTGGCTTGCGCGCTGACGACGGCGGTGCTGTCCGGATGCAGCAGCGGAGGTGAGAAAGGCGCCGGGGAAGCGGCAGAGGCGAAAGGCGTGAATGCGACGGGGTTCCCGATCGTCCAGGAGCCGGTCACGGTCAATGCTTTTGCCGCCAAGTTTTTCGCCAATGCCGACTGGAACAAATTGAAGCTGTGGCAGGAATACGAGAAGAAAACGAACATCCACATCAACTGGGAGACCGTCCAAAAGGACGCCTTGAAAGAAAAACGAAATCTGCTCATGGCGAGCAGCGGGTATCCCGACCTGTTTTACGCTTCCGCTTTCTCGAAATCCGACTTGTTTAAATACGGCAAGCAGGGTGTATTTCTGCCCCTGAACGACTACATCGATCAATATGCGCCGAACCTCAAGGCTCTGATGGAGAAATACCCGGTCATTAAAAAGGGCATCACCATGCCGGACGGCAAAATTTACAGCCTGCCGACTTTGTATGACCCGGAATTCCGGTCCGTTTTCTTCAATACCCCTTGGGTTAAGACGGAATGGCTGACCAAACTGGGACTGAAGGAACCGGAGAACCTCGACGAATTTGCGGCGATGCTGAAGGCATTTAAGCAGGGAGATCCGAACGGGAACGGCAAACCGGATGAAATCGCGTGGGGCGGAGTCGGGACGACAGGAATTGTCGGTTACTTGAGAGGTTCCTTCGGTCTAGGCAACCACGGCAACGCCAACCTGTATGTCGATACGGAACCGGATTCGGGCAAAATCCGCTTTATCCCCGCCGATCCGCGTTACAAAGAAATGCTGGAATACATCCACAAGCTGTATAAAGACGGCCTGCTGGAGCAGGATATAGCCTCCGTGAAAAGCGAGGAGGTCGACGCGAAGGGAACCGCCGGGCTGCTGGGCATCGTGGATAACGTAGACCCTGCGGCGATCTATAACCAGAAAGGATACGCCGGCCTGCCAGTACTGAAAGGACCGCACGGCGATCAGCTCTACACGTATATCGGTTCTCCGCTCGGCAATATCGGGATGTTTATTCTGACCGATAAAGCGAAGAATCCGGCCGCTATGGTCCGGTGGATGGATTATTTTTACGGCGAGGAAGGCATCAAGATGTTCTTCATGGGCTGGAAAGACGACACGTACAAGGAAGAGAGCGACGGAACGGTCGATTATGTGGACGCCATCAAAAACAACAAGGACGGTCTCAGCCTCGACCAGGCGGTCAGCCAATATCTGATCTGGCCGGGCGGGTATTACCCGGGATTCGTCAAGCAGGCGTACTTCAAAGGAGCGGAAGGGCTTCCTACTTCCGTAGCCAATTCGAAGAAAGCCGATCCGCACGTACTCAAGCCGGAGGAAATCTGGCCGGCCTTCAATTTCACGACGGAAGAACAGCAGGAATTGACGACGCTGGCCAATGACATCGAAACGTATGTCACGGAAATGAAAGACAAATTCATCGTCGGAGATGCGCCTCTGTCCCAGTGGGACGACTATGTGGCGACCCTGAACAAAATGGGACTGGACCGCTACAAGCAAATTTATCAGGCTGCACTGGACCGCTACTCCAAGAGCAGTTAAGGGAGAGAGAGAACATGAGCGAATTGACCGCAATATTAATCGGCGCGGGCGCCCGGGGAGCGGGCGGCTATGCCCCGTATGCCCTGGATTATCCGCATGAGCTGCAGTTCGTGGCCGTGGCGGAGACAGATGCCGAACGCAGGGAGAAAATGGCGGAGAAGCACGGCATTCCGGCAGAGCACCGCTACGATACGTGGGAAGAGCTGCTGAACCTGCCCAAAATGGCGGATATCGCCGTCATCTGCACCCAGGACCGGATGCACTACGAGCCGACGATGCGGGCTCTTGCCGCCAAGTATCACGTGCTGCTGGAGAAGCCGATGTCCCCGGACCCGCGCGAGTGCCTGGACATGGAACAGGCCGCCCGGGACAACGACCGGCTGCTCACGATCTGCCACGTGCTGCGCTACACGCCGTTCTGGACGGCGGTCAAGACGGCCATCACGGAGGGGAGAATCGGCGAGGTGGTATCCATCCAGCTCAACGAGAACGTGGGCTACTGGCATATCGCCCACAGCTTCGTGAGGGGGAACTGGAACAACTCGCACAAAGCCAGTCCGATGATCCTGGCCAAATCTTGCCACGATATGGACGTCCTATCGTGGCTGATGGATAAACCGTGCAGCCGGGTAAGCTCGTTCGGCTCGCTCATGCACTTCAACGGGGCGCACGCGCCCGAAGGCTCCGCGGACCGCTGCCTGGACTGCGCGGTGGAGCCGACGTGCCCGTATTCCGCCACGCGGTTCTATCTCAGCCGGGAATTCAGAGGCTGGGCCGGGCACTTCACAAGCGACCTTTCCAAGGAGAGCATCGTAAAAGGGCTGCGCGAGACGGACTACGGACGCTGCGTGTACCGCAGCGACAACAACGTCGTCGATCACCAGGTGGTGAACATGGAGTTCGAAGGAGGCGCCACGGCCATGTTCAGCATGTGCGGCTTTACGTTCGAACAGGAGCGGCGCATTCAGATCATGGGCACGCGGGGAGAACTGAGGGCGGAGGGCGACTCGATTATCGTCTACGATTTTCTGACGCATCAGAAGACGGAGATTACGATCCCTGTCCAGACGGCCGGACACGGAGGCGGGGACAGCGGCATCGTCCGCAGCTTCCTCCAGGAAGTGCGGACTTACAGCGGCCAGGAAGGCCTCACCTCGGCGGCCGCCTCCGTCCGCAGCCATCTCATGGCCTTCGCGGCCGAAGAATCCCGTCTGAACGGCGGAGCGCCGATCGAATTGACGGAGTACGCCCGGACGCTCGCGCAAAACGCGGGCGGGCTGAGCGGTTAAAACGGCGGCTCGCTGCTTTTACGGCCGTTCGGCATTGCGTTCCGGCCCGAAGGACGTGTATGCTGGTAAAAGAACATAAGCGCCATAGCTGCTCCGGCGGCTGTGGCGTTTTTTTGCCGGCCGACTAGGCAAATCCGAAACGGGAAAGCAGGTGTCATGGCGTGGAACCGATTCTTATTTTTGATTTCGACGGGACGATTGTGGATTCCAAAGGGCTGGCGGTGCAGCTTTTTAATGAACTGGCGGTCAAATTCGGGGGCAGGCGAATCGAAGAGGCCGAAATCGGCAGACTTTCGGGCCTGTCCGTACCGGACCGTCTAAAGGCGCTGCACGTGCCGCTTTTTAAACTGCCCGCTCTTCTGCTGGAAGCCAAACGAAACTACAAACAAGCGGCGGTAAACCTGCAGCCGGCAGACGGCATGAAGGAGCTGCTTCTGGCGCTAAAAGAACAGGGCCGAACGATGGGCATCCTGTCTTCCAATACGGCCGAAAATATCCGGCATTTCCTTGACCTCCACGGACTGGAGATGTTCGATTTCGTTCATTCGGCAACGAATCTGTTCGGCAAGGACAAGGCGATCCGCGGCATGCTCCGCGCTCATTCGCTTCCCGCGGACCGGATTATTTACGTGGGGGACGAGCTGAGAGACGTCGAGGCCTGCCGGAGGGCCGGAGTGCGAGCGGCTGCCGTCACCTGGGGCTTCGATTCCGAAGAGCTGCTGGCCGGAGCGGGACCCGATTATGTGTGCCGTACGCCCGAGCAGTTGGCGGCGGTTTTGCGGTAGACTATCGGGACAAGCGGGAACGCATCTCCCGGCAAAGCCCCGGCCCCGGGGCTGAGGCGGCGATATCCGCACAAGCGGATGCTTCCGCCGCAGCGGAGGCGGCAGCGGCCTGGGCACACGGAGCCGCGAAGGGGGAGCGCAACCGCAACCGCAACGGTGCCCGCATGGAAGCGGATGAAGACCGGGATTAAAGCGAGATTCGATACGCACGCCCGAATAAAAACGCCTGATTTGCCGGAATTGGCAGATCAGGCGTTTTCTTTTACCGCTCGCGACGGGGTTATTGGGGCCGAATGGGCTATGACTATTGCAGGCGGTTATCGCATCCAAAGTTGTCACCACTACCGATAAGCTCTCCGCTGCCGGGTAGGCTGCCATTACCGAAGGGCCTATCGCTGTCGAAGTAAGTGCCCACCGATACGCTACCGGGTAGGCTGTCACCATCGAACGGCTTACCGAAGCCTAGCCTACCCTTACCGAAAAGGTGGCCGCTGTCGAAGGACAAACCGCCACCGAAAGGGGCAGCCGTTACCGGTCCACGCTGTCACGGCCTAGTTATGGGTAACCACGGCCCCGGAACCGCCGTACATGTCCAGTTCGTCCTCCAGTTCGATTTTCAGCACGGTCACATAGTCGTGGGTATCTTCCGGGGTCAGATGAATCCAAGTGGTTCCGGGTATCTGAAACCAGGGCACGCCCCCGTGGATATCGTACGTGAGCTCTTTGCCCGAATGCAGAACGGTAATCGTGCGGATTTTGCTGGAAAGCCCTTTGAGGCAGACCGATTCTTTCGGATCGTCGTACACGAACAGATAGAGCGTTTTTTTATCTTTGGACAACGTGCTGCCCCCGAGATAATACCGGGTAAGAATGCCTTCCCGTGTTCCGTAAACGGCTTCTTCGTGAGTCCGGATCCAGCTTCCGAGTCCCAGCAAAATTTGCTCCTGCCGGGGATCGACGGTGCCGTCTTCCTTGGGCCCGATATCGAGCAGCATATTTCCGCCCATGGAGATGCAGTCGCAGAACATCCGGATGATCTGATGCAGAGATTTATAATGGTTGTCGTCCGGAACGTAGCCCCAGGAGCTGTTGATCGTCGTGCAAAACTCCCAGGGGCCCTCGGGTCTCGTAATCGGCAGCCCCTGCTCGGGGGTTTTATAGTCCCCGTGTCCCTGCAGACGGGAATTGATCATGATCGCGGGGTTGAAGGAGAGCAGGTAGTTTTTAAAAGCAGGCAGGTTCCACTGCTCGGCGCTCCGTTCCCAATCCCCGTCGAACCAGAGCAGATCCACTTTCCCGTAATTCGTCAGAAGCTCCCGCAGTTGTTCATTGTTAAACGTCAGAAAGCGCTGCCATTTTTCTTCGTCCTGAACGCCGTCCGCAGGGCTCGAGAAGGGGTTGGCCCGGCCCGGCTCCTCGGGAACTCTGCCGCCCTCGTAGACGCTGGGATAATCGGGATGGGACCAGTCGATCAGGGAGAAGTACAGGCCCAGCCGGATTCCCCTTCGGGTCACCGCATCGGCGTATTCCCGGATGATGTCCCTGCCGGCCGGCGTGCTTTTGACCACATTGAGATCGCTGGCCTGCGTATCCCACAATGCGACGCCGTCGTGATGCTTCGTTGTGAGGACGGCATATTTTGCGCCGGACTTCTCGATCAGATCCGCCCATTTGTCCGCATCAAAGTTCCGGGCCGTAAAGCCGCCGAGCTGCTTCATATAATCCTCGTACGAAATGCGACCGTTGTAGAAGGACCACGACTCGGCGATTCCGTTAACCGCATAAATCCCGTAATGAATGAAAATCCCCAGCTTCGCGTCCTCGAACCACTGCTGTACCATCTGGTATCCTCTCCTTTTCGCGTAACGATTCTTAAGCAGTATCTCACATTCCGCAGGCGCTGGATTGATGTGGTTTTTGACGTGCGTCTGCGGAGAACAAGAATAACCAACCGCCTGTTTGGGGAGGATTGGTTATCTTTGCGTTCAGGGAACCCGAAGCGGGCGAATCCCGCCAAGAATATGTCTTTTTTGTTATCCAAATACCGGAAACCGCGAATTTACTCCCTAACGGAGCAGGCCGCCACGAATGATGTAGGGATTGAAAATGACATATTTACGGACTCCCGCCCCGGGGGATACACTTTTGAAAACGCTACCAAAACTAAACGGAAAGGAGTGATACGATGCAGGCAAAAGCAAGCATCCGCACGGCAGGCACAGCGGGGCGCCCGAAAGCGGGTACAGAAAGGAAGCCGGTCTGGAAACGGATGGTTTTAAACTGGGAATTGTATGTGTTTATCGCCCCGGCGTTTCTTTACTTTCTTATTTTTCATTACGGGCCCATGTACGGCATCCTGATCGCCTTCAAAAATTTTATTCCAACCAAAGGAATATGGGGGAGCCCCTGGGTCGGATTCGATCATTTCGTCCATTTTTTCGAGTCGTATTATTTCTGGGATCTATTGTGGAACACGCTGAGCATCAGCTTGTACGATCTTGCCGTCGGGTTTCCGATTCCGATCCTTCTGGCGCTCGCTTTTAACGAAGTGCGGGACGGATTTTTCAAACGGATGGTGCAGACCGTCACGTACGCCCCTCATTTTATATCCGTTGTCGTGATGGCCGGAATGATCATTACGTTCCTGTCGCCGTCTACGGGGATTCTGGTGCATCTGATCGAGAAGCTCGGCTTCGAGGCCCCGCAGGTTTTGACGGACCCGAACTGGTTCAAAACGATGTATGTGTTCTCGGGCGTGTGGCAGAGCGCAGGCTGGGGAACGATTATTTACCTGGCGGCTTTGTCCGGCGTGGACCCGCAGCTGCATGAAGCGGCCATTATCGACGGCGCCTCGAGATTCCAGCGCATCCGGCACATTAATATTCCGACGATTGTGCCGACGATGACCATTTTGCTCATTCTGAATATGGGAAGCCTCTTCGGAGTCGGGTTCGAGAAAATCCTGCTGCTGCAAAATCCGCTCAACATGGAGGCGTCGGATGTCATTTCCACCTTCGTCTACCGTTCGGGTCTGGTCAACGCCCAGTACAGCTTCTCGGCGGCAGTCGGATTGTTCAACTCCATTGTAAGCGCTATATTGCTGGTGACTGTGAACCAGATTGTCCGCCGTACCAGCGAGAACAGCTTATGGTAAATAGAAAGGAGGAAACCGGATGAGCTCGACCGTTAAAGATACGGCGCGGGATAAACTGTTCCTGATCAGCACGTATGTCTATGTCGCGATTGCCCTCATTCTCGTGGCTTATCCCCTCGTTTATATTTTGAGCGCTTCGATCAGCAATCCGAAGTATGTCGGCTCGGGCGAGATGTGGCTGTTCCCGAAAGGGCTCACGTTCGAAGGGTACCAGATCGTTTTTGCCAACACGAAAATTTGGATGGGGTACGCCAACACAATTTTGTATACGGTGGTCGGGACGGCCGTTAACCTGCTCGTCACGATTCCGGCGGCGTATGCGCTCAGCCGCAAAGATTTTGTGGGCCGCAACTTTTTTATGGGCATGTTTATGGTGACGATGTTTTTCGGCGGCGGCCTTGTGCCCACGTACCTGCTCGTCAAGGGTCTCGGGCTCATGAACAGCATGTGGGCGATCATTCTGCCTTCTGCGGCGTCCATCTGGAACATCATCGTGTCGAGGACGTTTTTTCAAACCTCTATTCCGAAGGAACTGCAAGAAGCGGCCCAGATCGACGGCTGCACGAATATGCGGATGTTTCTGAAAATCATCCTGCCGCTTTCGATGCCCATCGTGGCTGTCATGGCGCTATTTTACGGAGTCGGCAATTGGAATAGCTACTTCTCCGCGCTGATTTACCTGCACGAAGAATCCAAGTATCCGCTTCAGCTGATTTTGCGCCAGATTCTCGTGCTTCAGGAGATGTCGGCCCAGACGGGCGGCTCGCTGGATGCCTCGACGGCTTCCGCGCTCAACAATAAAGCCGAGATTGCGGCGCTTGTCAAATATGCCGTCATCATCGTGTCCACGCTGCCGATTATTGCGATCTATCCGTTTCTGCAGCGCTATTTCGTGCAAGGCGTCATGATCGGTTCCGTCAAGGGCTGATCTTGCCATACACCATACAAGGGGAGGATTTTATTTATGAAAAAAGTGTTGAAGTCAGGCTCGCTAATGCTCGGTCTTACGCTTGTGATAGCAGGTCTGTCCGCCTGCGGCTCCGCCGATAAAGCCGGGGAAGCGGGAACCGGTAAAAACGCCTCCGAAGTGAAAAAAGACGGGTTCCCGATTGTCGATAAACCGATGACGATGACTTTGATGGCTCCCGATGTCGGCGTGCAGGACTGGAACAAAATGCAGGTGATGCAGGAGATGGAGAAACTGACGGGCATTAAGATGCAGTACCAGAACGCGCCGATCGACAGTTTCGATTCGAAGAAAAATCTCGTGTTCGCCAGCGACAGCCTGCCGGACGTGTTCTTCGGGGCGGACATCAAGCCGGCGGAGCAGGTGACGTACGGCAGCCAGGGCGTGCTCCTTCCCCTTGAAAACCTGATCGACAACTACGCGCCGAACTTGAAGAAAATCCTCGATGAGCATCCGGAGATCCGCAAAAACATGACGACTCCGTCGGGCCATATTTACGCGCTCCGCACGATTGACCTGTCGGCGGTCTGGTACCGCGGTCCGATGTGGTACAACGGTAAATTCCTGAAGGCGCTGGGCATGACGAAGCTGCCGGAGACGACGGAAGAGCTTTACACCTACCTCAAACGCGTGCAGGACGAAGACCCGAACGGCAACGGCAAGAAGGACGAGGTTCCGCTGACCTCCGTTAAACTCGACGACCTGCGGATGTTTTTCCTCGGATTCTGGGGCATCTACGACGAGGTTGTTTACGCCGACAAAGCGGGCAAGGTCCATTACACCCCTCAGGAGGAAGGCTACAAAGGGTATTTAACGTTCCTGAACCGCTTGTGGAAAGACAACCTGCTCGATCACGAGACGTTCTCCCAAACCGACGAACAGAAGAAAGCGAAAGGCAAAAACAACCGCGTTGCGCTGTTCAGCGATTACTACCCTTACTTCACGCTGGGCACGGAGCCGGACGAGAGCAACCCGATGATGAAGCCGGTTAAGAGCGAAGTGCCGGATTCACCCGTTTACGGCAAACACCCGGGCATTTCCTCCAACGGAACGTTCGCCATCACGAAGAGCAACCCGAGTCCGGAAGCGGCCATGCGCTGGGTCGATTATATGTACGGGTACGAAGGCGGCACGCTGTTCGCCCAAGGTCCGGAGGATGTGCTCTGGAAGTACACGGACAAGGAGAAGCACGTGAAGGAGTGGAAGCCCGTACCGGGCGGCGGCGACCGCGAAGAATACAGAGGCACGCTGACGCCGAATTACGGCATTCTCGTGCCGGGAGCGGCCAGCAGCGAGCTGTCCAAAGGGCTGAAAACCGATTTCGATAAATGGATCGACAAAGAAAACGAAGAGAAGCTGACGCCGATCGCCAAAATCCCGTTCCCGAGCGTCTTCCTGACCGAAGAAGAGCAGGCGGAAGTGACCCGGCTTAAATCCGATCTGGATACGTATGTTAAGCAGATGGAAGCGAAGTTCGTAACCGGCCAGGAACCGCTGGCGAACTGGGATGCATATGCGGGTCAGCTCAAGAAAATGGGCAGCGACAAGATCGCGGGCATCTATCAGGCGGCGTACGACCGCTGGAACCAAGGCAGCGAGAAGAAGTAGAGCCTGCCGAATGCGCAGACGCTGCCACATGCCGAACGGGAAGCCGTTCACAGGGCGCTCCGCTTCCTTCGTCAGACGGACAATCGCCGCCGCACGTCGGCTGTCCTTACGCGCCACAATAAGCAGGCCCGCCCCCGTATAACCGGGGAGCGGGCCTGCGGGCAAGGCGGCGGGAGAAGCCGGATTCATTTCATGGGGGAGTGTCGGACGGCCATCGGCTAAAGGATGCGGATAGACCGCCTGCCGGACCGCGAGTCCAACCGTCAGCCGCACCTTCAACGGAACCTCATTCGAGGATCTTCTGCCGCGTGTTCCGGCCCTGTATGGGGGTTGGCCGCACCGAACCTGCCGTCGGTTTCACCCGGCTAAGCATGCTCGCCCGACGTGTTCAGCGTCCGGTATTGACCCGGCGTATAGCCCGTTTCCTTTTTGAATTTCCGGATGAAATTGGGGGTATCCAGATAGCCGACGCGGACGATGATCTCTTTGAGCGGATCGTTCGTCGTTTTCAGCTGATGCATGACCTCGTTCATCCTTTTTTGCCAGATATACTGGATAAAATTGATGCCGGTCTTCTCCTTGAACGTCCGGCTGAGATAAGAAGGCGAGATCCCGTATTCGGCGGATACGACCTCCAGACTGAGCGTGTGCTCCATGAAATGCTTGTCGATATACCCGACAATCCGGTCCATGAGGGAGTGCTCTTCCTTCGTCCGGTCCCGTTCCACCTGCGAGCAGATCCGGGCGGCGAGGTTCAGGCAGATGGCTTCAAGCTCCTCGGATGAATTGAAGTTGAGCTTGGACAGAACGTCCTGCGTCAAGCCTTGAATACCGAGTTCGGACGCGGTCTTCAGCAGGGTCGTCAGGATATCGTAGTGGATCAGCCGCAGATGCGGGGCGCTCAGCCCGGCTGCCGGCAAGTTTTTCAGCGCTTCCTGAAGGGTCTGCTCCGATACGTCATAACTGCCTTGTTTCAGACTTTGGGACAGCTTCAAAAGCACGTTGCCGGGAATCCAGAAGGTGCTGCGCTCCGGCGTACTGGACAGCTTTTCAAAAAAGGTAACGCTTCCATGAACGGTCAAAATGTTCGATTCAAACGCGGAACACGCTTCGATGTACGACTGGTTTAAGTGCGCGTGGCTCGTATAAGCCGTTCCGACCCCGATAACCGGCGAAGCATCGAACAGCTCCAGCAGATGGGTCCGGATCCCTTCCACGATCTGATGCATCTGACCGAAAGGCGGCGTCTGTCCGGCGCCGGCGGGATCGAACCCGACGACAAGGGCAAGCTGATTCGGCTGGGGAAGCTCCACGCTGTAAGCTTTGGCGGCAAGCCCGGGAAAATCGACTTCGGCAAACAGCTGGATCATCGTCTGCCAGTCATCCTTGCTGTCGTGCAGATGAGAGCGCTTGTCAAAACCGATTACCATCGCAAAGTGGCGGTCATGGTCGAATTTCAGATCGAAAGCTTCAAGAAGATCGGCCGACAAGCTCTTGGTCTGCCCGTATTTAAGCAGCATGAGCAGGGCGTGATTGCGGGCGTAAGGCTCCTGAAGATCCGCGCGGGTGCTGTGTTCCTGCAGGGAAATCCGGATACGCTCGAGTTCATTGCCCGAAGTCCGGCTGCTTCTCGATTTGGAGCTGGCGAAATGGACCAGGTTCGAGATAGGCAGGTACTGCATCCGGGCAAGCAGCAGCGCCAGGGCGGCGCCGACGATCACGACGATGGACACCAGCAGAATAATAAAGCTGCGCACATGCAGCACGCTGCTGAAAAACTGGGCGCTCGGCATCAAGGTGACGTAAGTCCAGCCGTTTTTATCGGATTTCACGGATACGACGGAGTGGGACTGTCCGTTTAACGCCTGATTGTGGATGCCCGGAGGCAGCTTGAACAAAGCGCCGAGGTCGCCTGCCGTCAGCGATTCCTCGTTTCCGTTGTTCGTCAGGACCTGCCCGTTGTTGTCAAAAATGTACGTGAGTCCGTGGTAGCTGCCGAGAATGGAGTCGATCAAGCCGGTGAGTTCCGATTCCGGAATAAAGTACATCACGGTCCCGTGAGGGGCCGGACTGTTGGGCGTAATCGGCACCAGGTAAGCGAGAATCGACTGCTGCAGGGATGTCGGCTGGCTGACGAGGTCCGCCGGTCGCATTTTTGGAAATTTAAGCGTATTCAAATCCTGCCGCAGCCCGTCCTGGGTCCAGTTGTGGAAGCTGTATTTGTCCGAAAACACGTCCAGACCGGACATGCCGAAGGATGAGTAAATTTTATCGTCGTCGTGATAGTACAGGAACAGATCCCCGATAATGGAGCTGGTCGCTTTGTAGTTATCCAATGCGCTGATCGCTTCCCGGCTGTAATAAGGGTCGTGGACCTTGTAAAGCGTCAGCCGTTCGTCGTAAGAAATCCGGGACGCGATTTCGGTCAATTCTTTGACCCGTCCGTCGATGATGGTCTTCGTCTGATTGAGCTGGTTAAGGTGAGACTGCTCGATTTCGGACTGAAGATTGCTCACGGCGCTGCGGTAAATGAAGATCGTCGCGAACGCCAGCGGAATAAGCAGGATGAACAAATACGACCAAATATATCGCATAAAAAGCTTCGATTTAAAGTAATCGGATTTCATTGGTTGTTCCCTCCTGTTTCGGGTTGATTTAGCTTCTAAGCGGTGTTTTTGAAAGGAATATCCATAATCATACCAAAAAAACAGCGGATTCATAGGGCAGTTCGTAGGATTTATGAAAGGGATTACAAAAAAAATCGGCTTGTCTGGAGGTTAAGTGATGAGTGAGATGAGTGAGATGAACGCAGAGACACAAGAAGGGGCGCCGGCGGCCGTCGTGGAAGGCGTACACAATTACAGCCGGGAGGAAGACTGGGTCAAACCGGACGATCCCGTGCTGCTGGAGCGGCTGGAGTGGTTCCGAGACCAGAAGCTGGGGCTCATGATGCACTGGGGACCGTACTCCCAGCTCGGTGTCGTGGAGTCGTGGGCGCTGAGCGACGCGGATGCGGACTGGTCCCGGGACGGAATCGACTGGGACGTGAGCGCGGAAGAGCTTAAACGCGAATACTTCGGGCTGAACCGCACGTTTAATCCGCTCCGCTTTCAGCCCGAGCTGTGGGCCGGACTCGCCGCAGACAGCGGCTTCAAGTACTTGAACTTTACGACGAAGCATCATGACGGCTTCTGTATGTGGGATACCCGCACGACGGATTACCGCGCGACGCATCCCGACTGCCCGTTCCATGTCCACCGGCATGCGGATATTTGCGGCAGGCTGTTCGACGCTTTCCGGGCGAAGGGACTGGCGATATCCGCCTACTTCTCGAAAGCGGACTGGCGCTCGCCCTATTACTGGGCCCCGGGTATGGAGCGGGGCGGCCGCACGTCGCGGGGGACTTCTTACGACACGAAGGAACACCCCTGGCTGTGGGAGCAGTTCGTGAAGTTCACGCACGAGCAGATCGGCGAGCTCATGACCCGCTACGGGCGCATCGACATGCTCTGGCTGGACGCGGGCTGGGTGAACGCGGCGAACAACCAGGACATCCGGCTCGGCGAAGCCGTGGAGAAGGCACGCGAGCTGCAGCCTTGGCTGCTCTGTGCGGACCGGACCGTCGGGGGGCCGTACGAAAACCTGATCACCCCCGAGCAGACGCTCCCGGAGCGCCCCCTGCTCGTCCCGTGGGAGAGCTGCATCACGATGGGGACGTCGTTCTCGTTCCGGTACGAGGACACGTATAAAACCGTCCGCCAGCTTGTCCATCTGCTCGTCGAGATCGTGGCGAAGGGCGGCAACCTCGCCCTCAACGTCGGGCCGCAGCCGGACGGAAGGCTGCCGGAGACGGCCGTGGCGAGGATGAAAGGACTCGGTGCGTGGCTGAAGGTAAACGGCGAAGCCATTTACGGAACGCGCATCTGCGAGCCTTACGGTTCCGGCAGCTGGCGTTTCACGCGGAAGGGGGAGGCCGTCTACGCCTTTTGTCTGGTCGAGCGGGAACAGTCGCCGATGGAAGCGGAGATGTGCATCCCTCTCCGGGATTCCTTTGCCCGGGTTGAGCTGCTGGACGGGTACATACCACTGGATTACCGGCTGACCGAAAAAGGAATTACCGTCCGCCTGCCGGAGTCTGTCCGGGAGAAGGAAGCACCCGAGGCCATCGTGTTCCGGCTGTCGGGGAAGTAGGGCGGCCCTGTCCGGAACAGTTTTATCCACTTAGAGAAAGGGGTGATCGGCATGGCGTTAAGCGGAGTGCCGGAACCGCGCATCACTTTTGCGCCCAAGCATTACTTGTGCAGGCGGGCGTCCGGGCCGTTGGAGCTTGACGGACGGATCGACAAGCCGTTCTGGGAAGCGGCCGACTGGACGGAAGATTTTACGGATATCGAAGGAGACGCCAAGCCGCAGCCGTCCAAACGGACCCGGGTCAAAATGCTCTGGGACGACCGGTATTTCTATTTTGCGGCGGAGCTGATGGAGGACCAGATCTGGGCGACGCTTACGGAGCGGGATTCCGTCATTTTTTACGACAACGATTTTGAGATCTTTATCGATCCCGACGGCGATACCCACGAGTATTACGAATTTGAGATGAATGCCTTGAATACGGTCTGGGATTTGCTGCTCGTCAAACCATACCGGGACGGAGGACCGCCCGTCAACGGCTGGGATATCGGCGGGTTGAAAACGGCCGTTCATATAGACGGGGAGCTGAACAATCCGGACGCGGACAACCGGAAGTGGACGCTGGAGGTGGCGATGCCGTGGTCCGCCCTGCGGGAGTGCGCGCCTGAGAACCGCCCGCCGGTCCAAGGAGAATTCTGGCGCGTGAATTTCTCCCGCGTGCAGTGGCGGACGGAGACTTCGGACGGCTCTTACCGGAAAATGATAGATCCCAATACCGGCAATCCTTATCCCGAGGATAACTGGGTCTGGTCTCCGATGGGAATCGTCAACATGCATTATCCCGAGCTGTGGGGTTATGTGGTGTTTGCGGACGGGGACGGGCCGGAAAGCTTCGCGCTGCCGGACGATGAACGCGTAAAGTGGGAGCTGCGGAAGCTGTATTACCGGCAGCGCAATCATTATGAACAGTCGGGTGTTTTTATAAGCGATGTCAACGAACTTCTTGGCTGTGAGCCATGGAACATCGTTCCGCAGGTTGAAACGACGGCAAGAAGCTTTCAGATTTGCGCCGCCTCCGCCGACGGCAAAGCCGTTTATGTAATCCGCGAGGACGGAAAACTATGGAAGGAGTGAGAGACAGATGAACGCGAATACGAATGAAAATCCGAATCGGAACAATAAGCCGGTTAAGAACCGGAATGAGGCTGAGAAGCCGAACGTCAATCTCCTTGAAAACGATTGTTTGAAAGCGAATTTGAACGCGGATTTGGAGGTTGATCGGAACGCGGCTCTCCATCCGGATTTGTCTGTTTTTTCTATGGATGCCGAAGCGCTGGCGGAAGTGCAGAGGAAATTCAACATCAAGCGGGAGTTCGCCCGGGCTAAAGAAGAGGAGCTTTTCGGCGTGTTCCGGCAGAAGCTGACCGAGGAAGAAGCGTGGGCGCTCAAATTTCTTTTCGCGTATATGCCCTTAAACGATTTGGCGGATTACGACGGAGCCTTGTTTTTAAACCATGTCCGCACGACGCTTGAAATCCGCGCCAAAGTACCTTGGGGCCGGCGGGTGCCGGATCGTCTGTTTCTTCACTTCGTACTGCCTCTCCGGGTGAACAGCGAGAATCTGGAAGACTGCCGGGGCGTTCTTTATGAGGAACTGGCGGAGCGGACCAAGCATTTACCGATGGAAAAGGCGATCCTGGAGACCAACTATTGGTGTCACGAGAAAGCCACTTACGTCGGAAGCGATCTGCGGACGATCTCGCCGCTGACGATGCTGAGAAGCGCGCAGGGACGCTGCGGGGAAGAGTCGACGCTCGCGGTATCCGCGCTGCGGAGCATCGGTATTCCCGCCAGGCAGTGCTACACGCCGCGCTGGGCCCACTGCGACGATAATCATGCCTGGGTGGAGGCTTGGGCCGACGGACAGTGGCATTATATCGGCGCCTGCGAGCCCGAGCCCGCACTGGACCGGGGCTGGTTCAGCGCGCCCGCCCGGCGGGCCATGCTGGTCAACACCCGGGTTCACGCCAACTACCCGGGACCGGAACCGGTTACGCTGGCCGAAGAGTGGCTGACGGAAATCAACCTGCTGGAAACGTACGCGCCCGTACGGACGGTGAACGTTGCCGTCAAAGACGAAGAAGGCCGGCCGGTTGAGGGCGCGCGGGTCCTTTTCCAGCTGTATAACATGGCGGAGCTGTACCCGATTGCCGTCCTTACGACCGATTCGGAGGGCCTTGCCGTGTTCAGGACGGGATGGGGAGATCTGCTCGTCCGTGCCGTCAAAGACGGCCTTTGGGGAGAAGAGAAGCTCTCGGCTGCGGGCAGCTCCAGCTTGGTTATGACGATCCGGAACGCTGAGGAGCCGTCGGGGACGCAGGACGTCGACATGGTGCCGCCTCCCGAGCGGGAAGGCGAGGCCCTGTCCGCGGTTACCGAGGAGATGCTGCGAGTGCATCAGGCACGGGAGCAGGAGGGAGCCGCGGTCCGTAAAAGCTTCGAGGATACGTTCCTCGGCGAACAGGACGCGGTAAAGCTGGCCGGAGAACTCGGTCTTCCCCCGGAGCGGGTGTGGGACGTGCTGCGCAAGGCCAGGGGAAACAGCCGGGAAATCCGCGATTTTCTCCGGGAGCGGACCGCCGCCTACGGAGTGTGGCCTCTCCGGCTGCTGGAAAGCATGAGGGACAAAGACATGCTGGACACGTTCCGTCCGACTTTGGACGATCATCTCCTGCACGCCTTGAAATGGGCGGATGCCTGGGAGGAGGACGTGTTCGTCCCGTATATTCTTTGCCCGAGGGTGCACTTCGAAATGATCGGACCGTACCGGCGGCTGTTCGAAGAAGCGTTCACGGCAGAGGAGGCTGCCGCATACCGGGAGGACCCGTCCGGGCTTGTGCGCCGTTTTGCCGCCGAATTCGAGGTGCGGGATGACTTGACGAATCTTCCGGGCCGAGCTTCCGCCGCAGGCAGCTTCGCGCTAAAGAAAGGCGACCGCCTTTCTCTCGATATTCTGCTGGTCGCCGTCTGCCGCAGCCTCGGCATTCCGGCCCGGCTTCATCCGAATAATCAGAAGCCTCAGTTTAGGCAGGACGGCGAATGGATCAATGCCGGTTGGCGCGAACGCGAAGAAAGCAAAGCGCAGAGAGGGACGCTGCTGCTTCGCCAGCCGGGCGGGGACGCGCATCCGGGCGCTGCCGAGCCGCAGGCGCCTGGCGCCCGTTCAGACTCCGCGGCGTCTGAAGAGTCCGCCGCAGCGCCCGCCCCGGAGGCTTCTTACTTCCAGAACCTCACCGTGGCCCGTCTTGAGGAGGGTCTTTACCGGACGATCGTGTTCCCGCACGGCAAGAGCGACTTGTACGCGGAGCCGCTGGAACTGGAAGCCGGCAGCTACCGGCTGACGACCGGGACGCGGCTTAAGGACGGGACGGTACTGGCCCGCTTCCGCTATTTCACCGTTGTTCCCGGCCGGCAGACGAAGCTGACGCCAACCTTCCGCACGGCTCCTTCCGATGTTCCCGTGCTCGGTTCCGTGGACGGGAACACCGTTTTCGGCAGTCTGGAGGAGAACGGAGAAACCCGTACGCTTGAAGATTTGGCGGGCGGCCGTGCCGTGCTGGCGGCCTGGATCGAACCGGAACGGGAGCCTTCCAAGCATCTGATCCGTGAGCTTACAGAGCTTTCCAATTTGTATGCTAAAGCGGAAGCAGCCGTTATAATGGTGGTAGGCGACGACCGGAGAACGGTTTCATTCGATCCCGCTCGTTATGGCGAACTGCCTGCGGGAACTCATTTTGTTCGGGATGAAGGTTACGTTTCCCTGGATGAATTTAACGCGAAGCGTCCGCTGCCCGATGCCGGTTTTCCGCACGTATTCGTTGTAGACCGGAAGGGACAAATCCGTCACACCCAGTCCGGGTACAAAGTGGGGTCCGCTAGGGAAGCTTTGCAAATTTTCGAAAATTTGTGTGAGAACGATTAGGAGGAAAAAACCGCAATGAGCAAACCTTATGTAGTAGCGGGCTATGTCGCCGATGCCGGACTCCCGGACGTAACCGGGGAAGATCTCGGCAAGCTGACCCATTTGAATGTGGCTTTCGGCCATGTTCGGGAAGATGAAATCCGGATCGATCATCTTGCCCATCTGGATGAGCTAACGCGTTTTAAAACCGTCAATCCGGAGCTCGTTCTGCTCCTGTCTGTCGGCGGATGGGGAGCGGGCGGATTTTCCGAAGCGGCCTCCACCGAGGAAGGCCGGAGACGGATGGCGCAGTCCGCCGTGAATATCCTCCTGGCGCATCCGTTCGACGGGATTGATCTGGACTGGGAATATCCCTGCTACTCCGCCGCAGGCATCCAGTCGAGCCCCGAGGACAAACGGAATTTTACGCTGCTTCTGCAAACGATCCGGGAAGCGATAGACGAACAGGGACGCAAGGACGGACGCCGTTACCTGCTGACGATCGCGGTGGGGGCCGACCAGTATTATCTGGACGGTACGGAGATGGACCAAGTGCACCGGTATCTCGATTTTCTTCAGGTGATGACATACGACATGCGGGGCGGCTTCCAGGTTCTCACGGGGCACCATACGAATCTTTACAATTCTACGGGGGATCTGTTCCGCATCAGTACGGATACGTCGATTAACCTGTACCTCGGTGCAGGCGTACCCCGCGATAAAATCGTGGTCGGAGCCGCTTTTTATTCCCGTCAATGGGAGAAGGTGCCGGATACGGCCAACGGGCTTCACCAGATCGCCGGAGGCTCGGGCGGATACGGTCCGGATTATACGACGCTTGCAAACGACTACATCAATAAAAACGGCTATGTCCGGTATTGGGACGAGGAAGCGAAAGCGCCTTACCTGTTCAACGGCAGCTCGTTTATCACCTACGACGACGAGGAATCCCTTCAGCATAAGTGCCGGTATGTCGAGGAAAAAAACTTGGCCGGCATCATGTTTTGGGAGTACGGCTGCGATAAAACCCGCCGTCTGCTGGACAGCCTGCACCAGGGCATGCATAAAGCGGTTGACAGCGCTTCAAAACCCTTTTAAAATCAAAACAACATGAAATCACATAAAGCCACACAAAAGAAGGTGAACCGCGTATGGCAAAAACGATTGTCCTTGTACTGGACGGACTGCGCTACGACGTCATGCTCTCATCCATGGGTTATTTGAATCATCTTGTCGAAAAGTCGCAAGCGGCTCTGTACAAGGTTAAATCGGAGCTTCCGAGCCTTTCGAGGCCGCTTTACGAGGTGCTCCTGACAGGGACGCCCAGCTACATAAACGGAATTACGGCCAACCATGTCGTCAGGCTGTCCCGCTTTCCGAGCGTCTTTCATCTGGCCCGGCAGCAGGGCTTGACGACAGCCGCGGCGGCTTATCACTGGGTGAGCGAGCTGTACAATTCGGCGCTGTTCGATTACGTGGCCGACCGCATTCAGCACGACGAGAGCAAGCCGATTCAGCATGGCATGTTCTACTATGAGGACTCTTATCCGGATTCCCATCTGATCGGGGATGCCGAGTATTTGCGCAGGACGTATGACCCGGACTTTCTATATGTTCATCCGATGAACATCGACGATGCGGGCCACAAATTCACGTCCGATTCCGCCAGATACCGGGGCCAGGCTCTGCATATGGACGGACTGCTTGCCGTTCTCCTGCCCGTTTGGATGGAGCAGGGCTATCAGATTCTCGTGACATCCGACCACGGCATGAATGAAGACGGACATCACGGCGGGACGGGCGACGCGGAGCGGGATGTCGGCCTGATCGCGATCGGGGACCGGTTCACGCCGGGCGTGTACACGGACAGTTACCTGCCCCAGTTGGCGATTGCTCCTTTGATCTGCTCCCTGCTCGATGTTCCGGTGTCCTCCCATATGTCGGACATTCCGGTGACCGGCTTCCGCAAGTAGGCGGGAATTTTCCCGCGCTTCGGGCGCCGTAAACGAACCTGCCTGAACCGGTTTATAACCGGGACAGGCAGGTTTTTGTTTGGCAGGCTCGGAGTCAGGCGCGACTTACAGTTTAAAACGTGCTGACTCATAAGCCTAACTAGGCTTAACTGCAATAGGTTGGTGGCGAAGAACAAGGCGGGGTACGTGAATGCCGCTGCGCACGCCAGACGCGAACCGCAGCAAAAAATCCTGCCTGACCGAGGCCCTTATGCCGTTGGTCAGACAGGCTGACTATCACTTTTTTTGTCTGCGAGGAATTGTAAGCAATCCGATTAATAATAAAATACCGCCGGTAATCGCGATGGCTATTGGGATAACTGTGGCAAGAGGGTTACCAGAAGCATAGTTGATATCAGAGTAATATCCTATCATAGGGGCACCGCTATTCTTTATTAAATAAATATCTAAAGGATCGTTAGAAGGATTCTCATTCGTCACATGTTTTGCAGTCATTTTTTGTTGATTATCAATGTAACATATGGTCCAACTGGCTTGATCCTTCATTGTTTGCACAATTGCAACCCAATCATTTTTATTGTTGGATTCCTCATTTTTGTGGATAGTGAGTACATTCACCCAAACCCCGCGAGTATAATTTCCGTCTTTTGCAGGTGCAACATCTGTTGATCCAGGTAGTTTTTCTCCATTCAACAATATTTCTACATGTATAAAATCGTCCTTAGGTGTATCAATAACTTTTATATTATTGTTATTTATCTCCAAGGAATTTTCAGTGACATCATGTTGAGTTATCGTATAAGTCGTGTTCAACGAGTGTTGAATTTTTTTCTCTTTATACATTAAATATAACGGATTACTAGTAGCCAAAATTATCATTACACCCAGTACAATTAGAAATATGGAAGAAAATTTCTTCATAAAAACAGCCGCCTCTATTAACTAGCATAAGGATGTTAGTAATTTCATCGTAACCTATGTATTTGGAGGATAGTAGTTCTATTTTTAATAGGTCTTAATTGTTCGGACGCGAACCGCAGCAAAAAATCCTGCCTGACCGAGGCCCTTATGCCGTTGGTCAGACAGGCTTTTATTGACCGGACAACGGCTGTTCCCTCGCCGTCCAATCTCTTTTACATGAACTTCCGGTGGCTCTTCTTCCCGTCGTACGAAAACAGCACCGCTTTGTCCTCCACCACGCTTTGCAGGTAGACGGGTTTGCCCCACAGCCGGTACAAGTACGGCAGCGTTTTTTCCACGTATTTCAGGTCGAGCTCGACGCCTTCGTACGAGTGCCGCAGGTAAAGCTCGCCGTTGCGTTGGTAATCCCCGTCGTACACTTCCAGATAAGGAAAGCCGCCGTTAACCCGGGAATATACCAGCTGGTCCCGGATGTTTTTCCAGGTCTTGTCGGTGATTTTCCATTCCGGCCCTTTTTTCTCGAACACATACAGATCCAGGTCTTCGACCAGCTCTTTGGTCATGTAATTGCGGATAAAAGACGTGTCCGAATCGAATTCGCGGACCTCGTAAATTTTGTTCCGCCCTTCGCCGCCCCGCCGTCCGTACTTTTCCCGTTCTTCCTCTTTCGGATTGTCCCAGCGCTTCTCGATATCCTCGAAGATTTTGAGCCCGAGGTAGTAGGGGTTAAGCGTATGCCTGGACGGCTGGACTACGCCCGAATTCAGCTTGGAGTACTCGATCGTCTCCTCCTCGGTCAGATCAAGCTCGCGCAGAATGCGTTGATGCCAGTACGAAGCCCAGCCTTCGTTCATGATTTTGGTCTCCATCTGCGGCCAGAAGTAGAGCATTTCGTCGCGCATCATGGTCATAATATCGCGCTGCCAGTCCTCCAGGTGGGGAGCGTTCTCTTCAATGAACAGGAGAACGTCCTTCTCCGGCTTCGGCGGAAAACGGACCGGCCGGCTTTCTTCTTCATCCGGTTCCGGGTCCTGCCGCTCCAGATCCCACAAGTCTTCGTAGCCGGTTTTCGGTCTGCCGTTCCTGCCGAGCTTGTCGTTCTCCTTGTCGTCCTGTTCCTCCGGCTTCCTGCGTCCCGGCGTCGTCAGGCTCGGATCGACGTGCTCCTGCACGGCCAGCACGCAGTCCAGAAACTCCTCGACCCGCTGGGTCCCGTACTCGATCTCGTATTGGCGCACGCGCTCGGCGGTAGCCGACATGCTTTCCACCATATTGCGGTTGGTGCGGGAGAAACGCGCGTTGTTCTTGAAAAAATCGCAGTGAGCGAGGACGTGCGCAACGATCAGCTTGTTCTGGATCAGCGAGTTGCCGTCGAGCAGGAAAGCGTAGCAGGGATCGGAATTGATGACCAGCTCGTAAATTTTGCTGAGCCCGAAATCATATTGGGTCTTCATCTTGTGGAAAGTTTTGCCGAAGCTCCAGTGCGAAAAGCGGGTCGGCATTCCGTAAGCCCCGAACGTATAAATGATATCGGCGGGGCATATTTCATAGCGCATCGGATAGAAGTCGAGGCCGAAGCCTTCGGCCACTTCCGTAATTTCCGCAATCGCATGTTCAAGCTGGCGTATTTCGTCCGGTGTCAAATGAGTTCGCCTCCCTCGGTACGGGGTGTGAAGAAGGATCGGAGCGCCTTGTACACTTCGGATTTTTCCCGGATGATGTAATGCATAAATTTCGGGTGATGAATATTGCGGTAAGCGGACATGAGCGTCGAACTCCGGTTGTACTGGTTGACTTCGCCGTAACCGAACATGTTGGAACGTTCTAATAACTGTCCGATCAGCTTCACGCAGCGTTCGTTGTCCGAGGTGAGATTGTCGCCATCCGAGAAATGGAACGGATAAATGTTATACTGCTCCGGCGGATACCGGGAGTCGATGATGTCCAGCGCGGCCTGGTATGCGGAAGAACAGATCGTGCCGCCGCTTTCGCCTTTTGTAAAAAACTCCTCCTCCGTCACTTCTCTCGCTTCCGTATGATGGGCGATGAACACGATCTCGACATGCTCATACTTCGTCCGCAGAAAACGCGTCATCCAGAAGAAAAAGCTCCGGGCGATAAACTTTTCGAACGATCCCATGGACCCGGACGTATCCATCATGGCGAGGATGAGAGCGTTGGAATGGGGCTTTTCCACTTCGTTCCACGTTTTGAAACGCAGATCGTCCGGCGAAATGCCGTGGATGCCGGGATCGCCCTGCGTGGCGTTGCGCCGTAAATTTTCGAGTATCGTCTTCTTCTTGTCGATGTTGGACATGATGCCTTTCTTGCGGATATCGTTGAAAAGCACTTCCTTCACCGCGAAATTTTTCTTATCTTTGCGCTGCAGGAACGGCAGTTCCAGCTCCTCGAAAAGCAGAGCCTGCAGCTCCTCGAACGAAACCTCGGCCTCGTAATAATCCTCGCCCGGCTTATCGCCGGCTCCCTCGCCTTTGCCTCCTTTGGAGGAAGGCTGGGGATCTACGCCGAGAACGTCGCCGACTTGACTGTCGCCGTCGCCCTGTCCGACATGCTTGCTTTTCTGGTAGTTATATCGGAACCGGTACTCGTCGAGTGAGCGGATCGGGACTTTGACAACCTGCTTGCCGTTGGACAGAATGATGCTCTCATCGGACACGATGTCGGGCAGATTCTGTTTGATCGCATCGCGGACTTTTTCCTGGTGTCTCGTCTGGTCCTGGTAGCCTTTGCGGTGAAGTGACCAGTCCTCTCGGGAGACGATAAACGAAGAGTCTGTCATGATGGGCACCTTCCTTGTGGAATATGGGGCACAGTTTGGCCTGTTGTTAAGTAAGTATATTCACGGAAAGGGACGATATGTGATCGGGAGCGAGATAAAATGTGAGGAAACGGGAATATGCCTGCAGCCGCGCCGGGTTAGCATTAAAAAAACGATATGGTATACTGAAAGCATTACGATTGGAAAAGAGGGAATCCATTGATCGATCATATCGTGCTTGTAAAATTCGGCGAATCCACGACGCAGGAGCAGCTTCAGGACGTTATCGCCCGATTTAAAGCGTTGAAGAACCACCTGTCCGGCGTCATTGACCTGCAGGCGGGCCTTAATTTCTCAACCAACAACCAGGGGTACCAGCTGGTCCTTTCCGTCCGCTTCGAGAACCAGGAGGCGCTGGAAGCTTACGGGCCTCATCCGGAACATCAAGCCGTCGCCGCTTATATCCGCGAAGTCGGCCGTGTGGACAGCATTGTGGTTGATATCCGCATCTGATCGGGGAGCGGACCCGAAGATATAAACGTACATACGAAGCCGTGTGCCGGATGGGTGCCGGCTTCCTTTAATAGGATAGGAAGGCGTTCCGAATACAAACAGAGGAAGGAAGAATCCGTTTATGAAAAAGAATCGTCTGGGACAATCCGATCTGTTTATAAGTGAAGTGGGGCTCGGCTGCATGTCTCTCGGGACGGAGGAAAAAAGGGCGGTCGAACTCGTCCGCCGGGCTCTGGATCTGGGCGTAACGTTCCTCGATACGGCCGATTTGTACGACGAGGGCCGCAATGAAGAGCTCGTCGGCAAAGCCGTCCGCGGACGCAGGTCCGAGGTTGTGCTGGCGACGAAAGTGGGCAACCGCAGAGTGCCGGGCCAAGAAGGCTGGACGTGGGACCCGTCCAAAGCGTATATCAAATCGGCAGTGAAAGACAGCCTGAAGAGGCTCCGGACCGATTACATCGATTTGTACCAGCTTCACGGCGGTACGCTGGAGGACCCCATCGACGAAACGATCGAGGCTTTCGAGGAACTCAAGGAGGAAGGGCTCATCCGCCATTACGGGATCTCTTCTATCCGGCCGAACGTTATCCGCGAATATGTGAAGCGCTCCGGCATCGTCAGCGTAATGAGCCAATACAGCATCCTGGACCGTCGGCCGGAAGAAGAGGTGCTGCCCCTGCTTGAGGACAAAGGCATCAGCCTGATTGCCCGCGGCCCGGTAGCCCGCGGCATTCTTACCGCAAGCGGAGAAGAGAAAGCCGCTCAGGGCTATCTCGATTACAGCCCGGAAGAACTGCCGCAGGTACGCAGGCAGCTGCTTGAGGCGGCCGGCCCCGGCAGGGACCCCGGCCATATGGCCATCCGCTACGCGTTGTCCCATCCGGCGGTAGCCGCCGTCATCCCGGGGGCCAGCTCCCTGGAGCAGCTCGCGCACAACGCGGAGGCGGCAGCGGCGGTCCCGTTGTCCGCGGAAGAACTGGAGGAGATTCGCCGGATCTCCAAGGCTTCCCGCTACGCGCAGCACCGTTAGGAACAACTGCTAACAGGCAATGCGGGAATCAACCGCCGGGCGACTGTCCGCCGACCTGGTATAATCAGCCTCTTGTCGGACGCTACAAGCTGCACTGCTTTTATGAGCCGACAGCGGAAGAGTGCGATAACGTGTACAACACGTTCTGATTTCATCCCATAAAAAAAGCCCCTGCGCACAGAGGGACCCAGCGGAAGCCGTCCGGGAATGTCATTCCCGGACGGCTTTTTGTTTGGCCGGGAATCAAGTGCGAGGGGAGCTCAATAACGCCGGGTAACGGCCGGACACCGGGGTTTATGCCGGTTCCGGCCTGTCTGCGTCTGCGGCGGGGCCTCTCCGGCGGGACGGGATCAGTCCGCCGATTTTTTGAGCGGAACGGTCCAGTCCGCCGCGCCAATCCAGCTAGCATTGCTGAACTCCCGGCCGCGTACGCGAACCTCGTGCTCGTAAACCTGGATGTACATTCCCTGAGACAATACTTTGGAGCGGCTGCGCCCTACAGTGGAGTTGCTGAACCAGTGAAAGGTGGCGTGGCGGGTATAGTGGTTGGCCGTAAAATCGCGGTGCGTGTGGCCCGAGAATACGAATACGTTGGGATAAGGGGCAAGAATAGCGCGAAGCTCGTTGGCCCGGATTACCCGGTGAGTGCCGCCGTCGGAGCCTTCCTGCGGAAGAGGCTGGTGAATCATGACGAGAACAGGGAGATGTTTCTCCAGTTTCGCCAGCTCGGTTTTCAGCCAGGCCAGTTGGGCATCCGAGTACCAGGCTCCTTCGCCAACGTCCGGTTTTTCCTGCACGTAGGCTTCCTGGGACAGCAGGAACACCGGAATCCCGCCGGTTTCAAACTTGCCGTAAGGGCGCTCGGTTTTCATAAAAGCCTGAAACCGCTGCCTCGACTGCGCATCCGTTTTACCGTTAGGCTGCGTTTCCGTGGCGAAGCTTCCTTTGCCGTCAATCCAGATGTCGTAATAGTCGTGGTTGCCCATGTTGGCGTATAACGGAGGCAGCTTGAAGCCGCTGAGCACGCCTTTGAGCTGCTTATAATCGTTATCCGAGCCGTACTCGGTCAGATCTCCTCCCAAAATAAGCGCATCCCCGGGATGCTCCGGCTTCACGAGATCGGTAAGCGCTTTCTTGAGCTTGTCGGAGGTCGCTGAATCATAAGGGGTGACGTGCAGGTCGCTCAGCAGCCAGAGTGATGCGAGGAGCTTTCCCGGGCCGGCAGGCATTGAAGCCGGAGTCCCGGATGGTCCGGGGGAAGCGGTCTTCAACCCCGAACCCAGTTCCTTGGAAGCGCCGCGGGTAAAAAAAGAGTAGAAAGCGGCGGCGCCGAGAGAGGCCGCCGCAAAAGCACCCGCAAGGGAGCGGAGAAATTGCCGTCTGTTCATGTCTCACTTCCGTTCGGAGATAGTGGTGCCGGAGCACGTAGTCTCCCTACTCATACGGATTACGGGCAAATCGGTTACACCTGCGGCGAGGAAAATCAGGCTATAGAACCGCTTTTTCGAAAACACGCCGTATTCTGCGGATTCCCTCGACGATCTCGTGTTCCCGGATCGAGGCGTACGTGAGTCTGAAAAATCCCTTTTTCATGCCGTAAATGCTTCCGGGCCACAGCATGACGCCTTCCTTTACAGCTAAATCGACCAATTGCTTGTCTTCCAAAGGCAGATTGAGCTTGAGCCAGACGTAATATCCCCCCGGTGCGTTATGATTTCCGCCGAAAACGGATACGTACGGAGAAAGCTCGCTTTGCAGTGTGCTGAGCATGGTGTTTCTTCTTGCCGTCAAAGCTTCGCGGATGGAGATCAGGGATTGAACGGACGAAGGGGAGGTCATGTAGAGCTGCGCGAGCCGTTCTCCCGAATGACTGGAGCTGTAACCCATACGGTTTTTGGTCTCGGCGAGTTTGTCGATTACCGGAGGGGGAGCCACAATCCAGCCGGTTCGCATGCCGGGTGTTGATATTTTGGACAACGTTCCGAGGTAGATGACGATCTTATCCCCTTCGGGCGACGCTTTTAAAGGCGGAACGGGCGGCGAGCCGGACAGATGAAGCAGGCCGTACGGATCGTCTTCCACGAGCGGAAGCCGGAGCTGTTCGCACAGATCGATAAGTTTGGCGCGGCGGGCCGGACTGAGCGTTGTGCCTGTCGGGTTCTGGTAGGTGGGGTTCGTAAAAACCATGCGGATGTTGTGCTTGTGAACCAGACGCGGCAGTTCGTCCGGGATCAGGCCGTGTTCGTCTACGGGAAGCGGGAACATGCGGATACCGGATGATGAGAAAACCTGCATCGCATAGATGTAGGAAGGCCCTTCGAGAGCGACTGCGTCTCCGGGCTGGAGAAGAGTGTTGGAAATGAGCTGGAGCGAATGTTTCACTCCTGATGTGACCAGGATGCTTTCGGGAGAAGCGGAGATGCCGGACCGGGTTTTCATAAAATCGGACACGACGGCGCGCAAGGACGGTTCCCCCCGCTTATCCGAAAAATAGCTGTAGGCCTGCGTGTAGTCGATTTGGGCGGCGAGTTCGCCGAGCAGACCGAGCGGCATCAGATCCGGGGACAACTCCCCTTTGATCATATTTACGATACCGGGTATGGATGCGGCTTCGCCGATTTTGTCGGTTATGGCCGCGTTGGGATTGAAGAAACGCCGTCCCAGATAATGATCCCAATTCGGCGCGGTCTGGACGGTAGTTTCCCAGAGGCTTTCGCTGACCCGGGTTCCGCTGCCCTGTACCGAATAAACAAGTCCGGTGGCCCGGAGTTCTTCGTATGCGGCCGATACGGTGCTCCGGTTGACGGACAATTGGAGCGCAAGTTCTCTTTCTGTCGGAAGTCGGGTGCCTGGCGAGAGCTCTCCTTTTAAGATCTGTTCCTTGAAATACGTACAAATTTGACGAAATATAGGGGTATGATCATAGGGCCGCGGTTTCCAGCGCATATTCATGGCTAACCCTCCTTGTTTCGTTTATTATACCGCATGAGGGGATTGGATGGGGAAAAAAACTGGGATTGGCTGGTGTGTCTACATAATTTAGGCGATATACTGAACTTACTCGCTACTACATGACGAGGGTGAAAGGAGTTAGATGCGTTTGCTGTTCAAAGAGAAAAAATATGCCTGGTTTCTGCTGGCATTCTTATGGGTATTCGGTTTTGTCGGATCTTTGGGCAGGTTCGTCATGGCCTATTACCAGAAGGACATTTCGGAAACGCTGGGCGTAGGACGAAGCTTTCTGGGCGCCACCTGGTCAACGGCCATTTTTATCGGGGCAATCAGCGCTCCGCTCGGCGGCTGGCTGATCGACAAAATCGGCTACAAGAAAGTCATGATTTATACGGCGATCGCCAACCTTCTTTCGCTGGCTATCGTCCTGCTTTTCCGGAATCCCATCGGTTACTTCCTCGGATTCGGATTGATTACAGGCATAGCGGGCATAGGAGCCTCGGCCAGCTATGTGTTGGTCGCGAACTGGTTCAAACATCACCGCGCCAAAGCGTTAATGATCATTGGCAGCGCGGGCTCGCTCGGATTGGCGGTGCTTACTCCCGTCCTTGTCAGCAACAAGAGCTGGCTGACCTGGACAACGGTGTACACCGTGTTGTTTATTATCTCGCTCGCGTTTATTCCCTTGATTTTATTGATTGTCCGTTCCAACAAAGAGGCGCCCGAAGAAGAGGCGCCGGCAGCACCCGTACAGGACTCATCGTCACCTACAAATAAGGAACCCGGTGAAGAACAGCCGCCGGCTCCCGCAGAACCTGTCTTTTCCCTGAAGAAAATGTCGGAAGGCTTCAAGTCTTTCATGGTTTACCTGACCCGCCCGGTTATGCTGGTCATTATGTTCGCGCTCCTTACCTGCGGAATCAGCATGGGCACCGTCGAAATGAACCTGATGGCCATTCACCAGTTGGCTCACGTGTCGGATGGGATGATGTCCTCGTCCCTTAGTCTGCTCGGACTTCTGGAGCTGGTGGGAGGAGTCACGTTCTCCTTTCTTCTGGATTACATGCCGCGTGTCAAAGCACTTGCTTACTTATATTTCTTCCGCATCGCGGGTTTCGCGGTCCTGTTCTTCCACTTCGATTATTCCCCTATTCTCTTCTCGCTGATTTTCGGAGCGACATACCTGGGCGCCGTGCCTGGCGGTATTCTCGTTGCCGGAGAAGCACTGAATGAAGGGAAGAAACAAATCGGCCTGCAGACGGGTATTCTCCTGCTCATTCATCAGTTGGGCGGAGTCGTTGCAGCCATTGCCGGCGGCCTCAACTATGACCTTGCGAATGACTATCAGTTCCTGATCGCGGTCAATGTCGTTTTCAGCTTAGTCGCTTCCGCGGGATATTTTGTTCTTTACCGCAAAGGAATCGGGACCAAGAAAGCTCCTGTTCTTACCGGTGAAGTCGGCGCCTGATAGGAAACTTTCAAGAGAGGCGGGAAACTGCTCCCGCTTCTGCTTGACCGGCAGTCTAAGTCCGGCTTGACGTTTTCCTTACTTTTTGAGTTCGTGATTCGATATTTCTGTGCCGTCGGTATTTTTCGCGGTGTGCACTGGAGATATATAGTCTATGAGACAACATGAGAAGGTGAAGAAAGCGAGGTGTCGGCATAGGCAGTCCTTTTTTTTAAGCACAAATTGGATATTAATAGAAAACTAAGGAGTTGATTTTAAAATATGAAAATAATACCAAGATACGATGAAGATTTTTTTAACTGTGTGGAAAGTCATTACGTCAGCTATTGGAAAGCAGAAGGCATCCCGGTTGAATATATGTTTTACGGCGCCTTGGAGGATACCGGTAACGTCTATGAGCATTTTGTCGCAAAAAGGGACAACCGCTGGCTTTTCCACGATAAAAAACACGTTTTGGACGATATTCATCATTTCGGCCTGACATTACGCCAGGAGAGAATCGAAACGTTCCAAGAAGCGGAACCGAAAATTATCGAAGCGCTGGATGAGGGGAAAATCGTGTTTTTCTTCATCGACGGGTACTATTTCAAACACCGCACCTTTACTTATCTCCAAAAGCATGAACCCCACTGCATGATGATTTCCCAGCTCAGCCACGAGGGCGGAAAGAAATGGTTTATTCAAGATCACTCCCAGCCGGATTTCTTCGACTACTACCCCCATGAAACGGTTGAAAAAGCCTATGACGATAACCCCACAGAACAATTTGTGAAAGAAATCATGATTTTCGACATCGACCGCGAACGGGCGGCCAATCCTGAACTGGATCAAATCAAAGCGAAATTCGAGCTCTGGGTCCACGAATGCCGCGACGATTTTAAAATTTACCAGCAGACTATCGACTTTCTGGAAGTCAACCGTGAAGACATCTCCAAGGTAGAAGAAGAACTGGAGGCATACCAGAATGCGTTTTTCTTCCTTTACAGCTCCCGGCTGCTGTTCAGCCGATTCCTCGATGTCATGAACATTGAAACCTCCATCCGCGAATCTTTAAATGAAAGCATCCAATTGACCGACCGAATCCGCAAGCTGATTACCAACTACAAAATCTTGGGGAAAATCAGTGTTCCCAAAATTACGGAAGCATGCGGCAAACTCTACGAAATCGAGCCTAAAATGATCCAGACTCTTAAAGAAGAGCTGCTGGCACAGAAAATATAGGAGGAGTCAACTTTTATGAATCCAATCGAGCACAAAATCAGAGAAATTCTTACACAGGCGGACATTGCCGTCGACCAGATCGGAAGCAATGACGATATGACCACAATGGGGCTTAACTCGTTAACCCTGATTAAATCCATGCTGGAAATCATTAAATTTTACGATCTCGAAATCGATGAGGAAAGCGTGGAATTTTACAACATCAAAACGATTCAGAACATGGTGGACTTCGTGTCCGCGAATGTGGCCGAGAAAGCTAACGCTTAACAAAAAACGGGATTTTAAATAGGGAAGGGGCATTTATTTTAATGGAAAAAACAGCAGGAACAGCAGCACACTATGATGTGATCGTAATCGGGGCGGGAATCGCGGGAACGATCCTGTCCGCCATATTGGCCAGACAGCAGCTCAACGTGCTCGTCATCGATGCGGCCACTCATCCGCGTTTTGTGATCGGGGAATCCATGATTCCCGCCACATCTTTTATGATGCGGATTATGGCCGAGCGCTACGATGTGCCGGAAATCATGCACTGCAGCACACTGCCGTTTGTTCAAAATCATATCACATCGAATTCCGGAACAAAACGCAATTTCTCGTTCTTCTATCACCGTGAGGGAGAGGACCAGAATCCGAAGGAAAGCACGCAGTTGCCGGTGCCTAATATCCCTTACGGACCCGAGGCTCATTTGTTCAGACAGGACACCGATGCCTACATGATGGCGGTGGCCATTAAATACGGCGCCAAAGTGAAGCAGAAGACGATGATCTCCGATATCGACATTCACGAGGATGGCGTAAACATCAAAACGACGGCGAACGAAGAGTTCAGCGCCAAGTATATCGTAGACGCGAGCGGCTTCAACTCCGTATTGGCGAAACGTCTCGGTCTGCGCGAAGAGCCGTCGCGGATGAAAACGAAATCCCGTTCCATTTTCACCCATATGGTAGGCGTAAAACCGTTCGACGAAATTACAAATAAGGACGAGCACAAGCTCCCGAATCGGATTCATAACGGTACGCTGCATCATATTTTTGACGGCGGCTGGCTGTGGGTCATCCCGTTCGACAACAACGCGAAATCGACGAGTATTCTTTGCAGCGTAGGTCTTCAATACGACCTGAATCGCAATCCGGACAACGTTTCGAACAAAAAGCCGGAGGAAGAATTTGCCGACTTCCTCGAAGCTTATCCCGATGTCAAAAAACAGTTCGAAAATGCTAAACCGGTAAGAGAATGGATTTCCAGCGGAGGCCGGCTTCAATATTCCGCAAGCAAGGTTATCGGCAAGCGCTTCTGTCTGCTGGCACACGCTTCCGCATTTATCGACCCGCTGTTTTCCAGGGGCCTTGCCATTACGACGGAGACGATCAACTCGCTTGCCCAGCGCTTAATCGACGCCGTGAGAGAAGACGACTTCAATGAAGAGCGCTTCGAACCGGTTTCCCGTATCATCCAGCAATCTTATGACACGAACGACCGCCTCGTTTCCTGCTCGTACACCGCTTTCCGTGATTTTAACCTCTGGAATGCCTGGTACCGCGTATGGGCGCTCGGACAAGCTTTTACTTCCCTTCGTCTGACTCAAGTCCTCTCCAAATTTTACAAAGAAAGAGACTTGCAAATCCTGCTTGATATCGAGAAAGCTCCTTTCATCGGCTCCTTGTGCGTGGATTTTGCGGAGTTCCAGCCTCTGTTTGAAAAGGTAGCTTCGACGGTGGAAGCGGTCCGCGATCATGGGCTTTCTACGGAAGAAGCGACCAAACGGATTTACGGTTATTACGAAGAAGTGCAGAGCTTCATTCCGGAGCAGTACGAATTTTTGAACCCGGAAAGACGCTTTATTTCCAAAATGGATATGCTTTCCCTCTATGAAGTCGTCATGTGGGGTGCGCAGCAGGCGCCGGATACGATCCGTAAGCTGTATTTCGATATCGACGAATCTTTCCTGAAGGGAACGAAGGAGCCGGCTTCCAATGAGGTTCCCGTTGCGACGGTATAACATGTCGGGAGGACGTAAATCATGCATCTTCTTCTCAATGTAATAGTCGCTCTGATTCTCATTCTTACGTCTGCGCGGATTATGGCGAGAGTGGCGGTCATGCTGAGATTTCCTTCCGTAATCGGGGAGATGGTAGCGGGGATTCTTCTGGGACCCACCTGCTTCATGTATTTCTTTCCCGAGATCAGCAAATCGGTATTTAATGCGGATGTCGGCAATGCGATCTACATTTTAAGCAATTTCGGCTTGTGCCTGTACATGCTGCTCGTCGGTATGGAGATGAAAGGCATCGACCGGAAATCGTTCCGGCAGGCCGGCTTGCTCGCTTCATCGGGAATTATTCCTCCCTTTCTGCTTGGGGGAGGAATCTCCCTCTTCCTGTATGCGTCCCTTGCGCAGCAGCAGATTACCCAGCTCGAATTTTTCCTGTACATGGGTGTCGCTTTATCCATTACCTCGATTCCTATGCTGGCGAGAATCCTCGAAGAGGAGAAGCTGCTTCAGTCCCGTTTCGCCTCGCTTACTCTGCTGGCGGGAAGTATAGACGATGTGATCTCTTGGTGTATTCTGGCTGTTGTCATCGTCATGGTACAAGCCAAAAATATGTTCTCGGGAATATCTACTCTGTTGTACACCGTTCTATTCGTTCTGATTGTGCTGTTTGTCGTCAAACCGCTCATGGAACGCTTTGGCGCAAAGGTTCAGAAAGCCGGTTTTTTGTCGCACGGAGGATTGGCTTTAGTGCTGTTATTGACTTTGGGCGCGAGTTTCGTCACGGAATACATCGGCATTTATGCTGTCTTCGGCTGTTTTATTCTGGGACTGGCCATGCCGCGAAGCGAAGTGTTTCTCAACGAAATGAACTTCAAAATCAGGGACATTACCGTCGTCTTTTTTCTCCCGCTTTATTTCGCCTATTCGGGTATGAAGACGAATCTGCTGGACCTGTTCAGCGCCGATATGCTGTTTCCGTTCCTTATCCTGCTGCTTTTCTCCATTCTGGGCAAATACGGCGGATGCACGCTTTATATGAGAAAGATCGGATTCAGCTGGAGGGAAGCATCCGCAGTCGGCGGCTTGATGAATGCCAGAGGTCTGATGGAGCTGGTCGTCATCAACATAGGGATGACTTACGGAATTATTACGCCTAAGCTGTACGCCATGCTCGTACTGATGGCGCTTGTTACTACCGCTCTCGCTATGCCGATCTATTATTTCTCCATGGGGACCAAGTCTCGTGCGGCTTCGGCGGTATTCCCTCCTAAAGTCCAGTACCGTACAGAGGACGGGGGATAGGAACATCAATCTGAAGAAGGTGGGAAAACGATGAATATTCAAGACAAAATCAAACAATTTATTATGGAAGCCTCGGACGGAAATGTGACGCCGGAGGATCTGGAAAGAGTGGGCGACGACATCGGAAGATTGGGACTCGACTCCCTGGCGAAGATCAAAATCGTCGTTCTGCTGGAAGAAGCTTACGATATTGAAACTGAAGTGGAGGAAATCAGTCCGGAAGTGCTCAATTCCATTTCCCGTCTGGCGGAATTCATCGAGCAGGAAGTCCAGAAAATTTCTGTATAACGCTCTTTAATCATTCTTCAACCGGAAGGGGACTAAAATCAGTGAGCCAGTTTATTGAAGAGATGGTCTATGCCTCTCAAATTTTGTACCTGGAGGGACATAACGACATTAACAACGGGCAAATTTCCTACCGTGATCCTGAATCGGGAAATATCTGGATCCGGAAAGGGTTCCTGGGCTGGGAAGAAACGACGCCTGACGATTTTATCCTTATCGATTCCGAAGGCAACCGTTTGAAGGGAGAGGGGCATATTCCCTCGGAATGGCCGCTTCACACAGAAACCTACAAAGCGAGGGCGGACGTGAACTGCATTATCCATTCGCATCCCCCGTATTCCATGATTTTCAGTGCCACGGATTTGGACCTTCGTCCGGTCACGCACGATGCTACGCCGATTATGAATACACAGCGGTTTACGCTGACTACAAATACGGTAACGAATCCGAATATTGCGGCACAGGTAGCCGAGTCGCTCGGTAAAAGCAACACGCTGCTGCTCAAAAACCACGGGCTGGTCGCAGCCGGCAAAACGATTCCGGAAACCGTCTGCTGGGCGGCCGTTCTGGAGAATGCTTGCAAACTTCAGCTGATCGCCGAATCGACAGGTGTTCCCTACACATGGACAGAAGGCCATGAGATCAAAATGAAAAGCAAAATCATTTTTGGCGCGACAGCGATCCGGGAATACTGGGCCTACTGGTGCAGGAAGGCAGACCGGCATTTTAATCCCCATTCCAAAAATCATTTGGTAGGAGTGTAACATGACCAATCAACTGTTAACTCAAGAGGATGTTCTGTCCATTTTCTACAATTTAAAAGGCCGGGAATACGTGGGAAGCAAATTTTCCAAATCTCCGCGTCCCGAAAGACATAAAAACTTCGAGGGACCCTATACCCGCCTGAAAACATCCGTTTTTAACAAAACCAATGAGGATATGCTGCCCAAGACAGGGTTAAGCATTCTGGAGCAGGTGCTGCTCAGCTCCTTCAGTGTCACGTCGGTTAAATTTTACGGCTACCAGTCCGAAATGCTGTGGTCGTTCCCGTCTGCCGGAGGCTGCTATCCGGTCGATGTGTATGTTATTGTCCGTTCGCTGGACGGTGTGGAGCCGGGCATTTATTATTACTCGCCTCTCAATACTTCTCTTCATAAAATCGCCTGCGCGGATTCCCTTTTTCTGCTGGATGAGGCGATCCTTCCACAGGACCAGGACGCGGATTATTACATCATGGTTTCGGCCGTTCCATGGCGCAGCTGCTGGAAATACTCCCATCGCGGCTACCGTTTCAGCTTCATCGACGCGGGCCATGTCCTGGCAAATTTCCAGACGATCTTCCATTCGCTCGGCGTAAATTTTACCACGTATACCGCATGCAAAGATCAGCATATCAAAACGCTGCTTCATCTGGACAGCCACGAGGAACCGGTCGGCATTATTGCCGTCAAGCAGCACGAAACCAAACCTCGGGCCGTACAGCAGGCCTATCGCGGGAATTATCAAAGCCGCTGCATCACTACGTTCGACAGCGGTTTGTCCGCTTTCGACTGGGAACCGATCCGGTTGTACCAGGAGAAGGTGCGCCAGTCTCTCCAGCATCAGCAGCCGTCTGAGGACTGGACGGTACGCCATCATATCCCGGCGGAATGGAACGATTACAATGAGATGCTGCGACTGATCATCGAACGCCGCTCCAGCTCCTCCTATCTGCCGGTTGAAATTCCGCGTCACGATTTCATCCGTCTGCTGGAATTTGTAAACAGCCTCGGTATGCCGATCCGCATATTCTGCGTCGTCCATGCCGTGGAGGGCATGATTCCCGGCACGTACGAATTCAACGGCAGCGAGCTGAAAATGATCAAGGCCGGCGATTTCAGAGCCCGCTCCACGCAGCTTTGCTTCGATCAGGAATTCGTACACGATTCGTCGGTCCTGTTCTTCTTTGCGATTGATAAGTCCCAGGTGAATGACAAAAACTTTTACACCTATCAGCAAAGACTGGTAGATATGGGAATTCTGGCTCAAATGATCTACCTGAAGTCGGGAGAACTGAAGCTGGGTTACTCCGCTATCGGCGGTTATTACGACGAAGAAGCGAAGGAATTGTTTAACCTCGGGGAAAACATGGACCTGCTCTACTCCGGTACGCTGGGCAAAGATGACGTCAACTCCGCCTTCAAGGTTAAAATGGACCGCTACTATCTGAACAAACCGAAAGACAGCGAAGAGGTAAAGGGTGATTCGCCGGCTCAAAACGAGCGCATCATCGACAAGCTGTATGAGGCGGTGCTGAAATACGGACCGAAAGAAGCGATCCGCTACGCGGATGAAAGCTATACGTACCACCAGTTCTGGAATCAGGTGGAGAAGACGGGCGCGTGGATCAAACAGCAGATTCCGAAGCAGTATCCCGTGGGGATTTCCATGAAGAACTGCCCGAACTATTTGTTCGCGTACTACGGCCTTCTTCTGGAAGGATATATCCCGATGCTGATCGATCACACCTTTACCCAGGATGAGGTGGACAACCTCTGCTCTTACTACAACATCGGATCGCTTCTTACACTTGACGGAGAGGGCCGGATTCAGGTCCAGCTTCGGGAAGAAAGCTTCGATTCGTTCGACGAAGACGAATTTGCGAATGTGGCGACCTGCCGCTTCTCCTCGGGTACGACAGGGCGGCCTAAATGCCTGATGTTCACTCATGATGCGGTGATTAATGCCGGAGTCAACTGGGCCAAGGCTTCGGGGATCACTTCCGCCGATAACGTGCAGGTAACCGCGCTGTTTCATAACGGACTCGCATTCAATACGTCCCTGCTTGCCGTATTCGTGTCGGGCGCCTGCCTGTTTATCGCGAAGCAGATTACACCGAAGTCGATCTGGGAAACGGTCATGAAGGAAAACATCTCGATTCTGGTCGCTTTCCCTGTCGTCTACGATTTGCTCAACAACTCCAAATATTGCAAACCGGAACACAGCCTCCGCTTGTGCTTGTCCTCTGCGGCTCCGCTGCATCATGCCGTGAAGCAGGCGTTTCTGGACAAGACCGGTATGGAAATTTGCGATTATTACGGTATCGTCGAGGCGGGTCCTTGTACGTTCAACAACGGCAGCAAAGAAGCTTCGCTCGGTACGCCGGTTCCCGGAGTCGATATCCGGATCGTGAACGAAGAGGGCTTTGCCGTTGCGGATGGTGAATCGGGCATTATTCAAGTCCGTTCCTCCTCCATGGCCAAAGGCTACTATAAAGCCTCCTTCCCGTTTGTCATATCGCCGGACGGCTATTATCAGACCACGGACAGAGGTTTTATCGAACACAACCACTTGTACATTAACGGCCGTTCTTCCGACATGATCAACGTCGCCGGCAAGAAGATGGACCCGCTTGAAGTGGAAAATGTCCTGCTGAAGCTGACCGGCGTCCAGGATGTCGCCGTTGTCGGTGTCATGAATGAGCGGAAGACGACCGAGTATCCGGTAGCCTTCGTCGTACTTGATCCGGGTGTGACGATTGACGATCTTATCGCACACTGCCAGCAGTATCTGGCTCCTTTCAAGCTGCCGCAAAAATTCGTTACGGTAGATAGCATTCCGCGCAGCGGGGTCGGCAAAATCAAGCGCAAGGAATTAGCGGATTCACTGTCATAAGCAAAACTCCCGCACCGGCGGGGAAACACCGCCGGTGCTCCATAAAACGCATAAATGAGGGATAAACATGCTCGTTTTACAAGATTACATTCAAAAGTCCTTTGCGAACCGCATCGGCGGAGACAAGTTCGGCAAAGGAAACGAGGTTTACAAATTCGAGAAAATTAAGCGCGCGAAGGCTCAAGCATTAAAGGAAAAACCGGGTATCCCCATTATCGACATGGGATTAGGGGAGCCGGACTGGATGGCAGACAAGGAGGTCGTTAACGTTCTCTCCACGGAAGCGGCCAAACGGGAGAACCGGTTCTATTCGGATAACGGGTCGTTCGAATTCAAGGAGGCGGCTGCCGCTTATATGGAGCGGATTTACGGTGTAAAGGGGCTTGATCCGACGACCGAAATCAATCACTGCATCGGCTCTAAGCCTGCCCTGGCCCAGATTCCGGCCGTTTTCATCAATCCGGGAGATATTACGCTGATGACCGTGCCGGGCTATCCGGTTATAGGCACCCACACCCAGTGGCTTGGCGGTGAAGTGGTCAAGATGCCGCTGCTGGAGGAGAACGGCTATCTGCCCGATCTCAATGCCTTGTCCGACGAGGTGAAGAAAAGAGCGAAGCTGCTCTATTTGAATTACCCGAACAATCCGACCGGCGCCGTGGCTACCCGGGCGTTTTATGAAGAAGTCGTCCGCTTCGCCAAAGAAAACGAGATTATCGTCGTCTCCGATGAAGCTTACGCGGCCTTGACGTTCGACGGCGAACCTCCACTGTCGTTCCTGTCCGTCCCAGGGGCCAAAGACGTGGGCGTTGCCATCCAGTCCTTGTCGAAGGCGTTTAACATGACAGGCTGGAGGCTAGGTTTCGTAGCCGGCAACGAGCTTGTTCTTAAGGCATTTTCTTATGCGAAAGACAATCACGATTCCGGGCAGTTTCTCGCGATTCAGAAGGCAGGGATCTACTGTCTGAATCATCCGGAAATTACGGAGGCTACCGCCGCCAAATATTCCAGACGGCACGGTCTTCTGGCCGAAGCTTTAGGCTCGGTCGGTTTTAAAGTGCGGAAGCCCAAAGCGACCTTCTATTTGTACGCGCAGGCTCCCAAGGGGATAGAAGACGGCCCCCGTTTCGACAGTGCGGAGGACTTTTCCCAGTATCTCATTACCGAAAAGCTCATCTCCACCGTGCCATGGGACGACGCGGGCGCTTACGTGCGTTTCTCCGTCACGTTCGAGGCGGAAGGCGAAGAAGAAGAAAGAGCATTGATCGACGAGCTGAAATCGAGGCTGCACGGACTCCGGTACATCTGGTAATCCCGGCGCAGAGGCAGCATGGACAGGACAGAAGGCTGCCCTCAATTTGAAGAAGGAGTGAAGGCGCGTGAAAACGGGAACTAAAGTGCTGCCTGTGGAGATACCTCCCATCCATGGACGCATGTATTACGCGTTTCCTTTGAGCATACTCGGTCCGGCCGGTTCTTATATGCCCTGGATGCTCAATAATTTTATACAGCTGCAGGCTTATTCGCTGACCAGGACCCGGGAAGAGCAAGTCGCGGAAATCCGTTTCTATAACGCGGACGAGCCCGGCTGTTTCAGTGAAGTGCTGACAATAGTGCCGGAGGCGGCGGGAAAAGAGCAGGACATTCACCGGCAGGCGGTGGAAGCCATTGACCGGGGCCAATACGTGTATGCCTATGTAGATAAATATTATGTGGCGGACAACCCTTTCCACGGAAAAAAACACGTTGTCCAGGAAGCGCTGATTTATGGATACGATCTGGAGGAGCAAACATTTCAGATTCTCGGCTTTAACAAAAGCAGACTGTTCGCTTCTTCAACCGTCCCTTTCGCCGACATTGCCAAAGGGATCGTTCACTCTCCCGTTACGGATGTTTTCCTGTTGAGGGCGAGAGAAGATTTCAATCCGGAGTTCCAACTGGACAAGGTGATCCCGCTTCTGACCCAGTACGTAGACTCGGCGGATAAGCATACCGGTCTTGCACTCCCCGAGCGCTCTCAACTGGTGTTCGGACTCGACGTATACAAAAGTGCTGCGGAGTCTTTGAGGTGCATTCTGGACAGAGAAGGTGCTGTCGTTACGAATATCGCGTACCTCCATATCCTCTGGGAGCACAAGAAAGTCATGGGAGTCCGGCTTCAATACATGCAGGAGCATGGGATAGCCGTACATTCCGGTCTGGACATCGTACAGGAAGCATACAAGCAAATGGAACAGGAATTGTTCAACTTGAGAAACAAATTGCTCAAATACGAGCTCACCCAAAGCGCGCGTCTGATCGAACAGATCATACAAAGTCTCGATACGATGGCGCTGAAAGAAAAGCAGGTTCTGGAACTTTGGCTGGAAAGACTGGCTATGATACCGGGCTGATTTTCATCTCGATTAAGAAGGGAGCGCGCTGCGTTGACGTATAACCAATCTCTCCGCCCGTTTAACGACTTCTGGATGAACTGCGTGTCGAACACGGTCTATTCCATTGCCGTCTCAAATGATTCCAGCTACCGGACGGCTGCTTATCTGAACCACTACACGTATCAGGTCGCAACGGATTCTTCATTCACTTATTTAACGATGGACCACCCGCTTAAGTATCAGAATGAGGTTTTTGATACGTTTATCCGAGAGTGGGAGCCTTACTTTTTCCGGAATCCGCAGGCAATCGGGAAAGAAATCGGCGAACTGCTGGATAGCGGTCAGCTCCCGGTCGTTCACGTGGATTTATTCCACTGGATTCCGAACTCGCTCGCCTGGAAACAGTACCACTGGTACCATTACTCCCTGATCACCGGTTACGATGCGGAGCGTTCGGTATACCGGGTTCTGGATGACGATATCAACGGCTTCCGGGATTTTGAAGTTCCTCCCGAACGTCTCCAGGAGGCTTTTCTCAGCTCGCAGACGGAGAATAATCCGGCATATCAGGAACCTCCATGTTCTCTGATCCGGCTGAAGGACCGGATTCCGCCTTACGAATTCAAGCTTTCCGATTTGAGCCGTCATGCGGAAAGGCTGATCGGAGAGCTGGACAACCTGCAGACGGAGCATTTGTGGGAGGGAACGCCGGAACCGGACAAGTTTGAAGAGAGCATGACCAACGGACTGGTCGGCGTCAATATTATCGAAAGCAGACAGGCGGGAAATCGGCTTATGCTGCGGTATTTACTGGATGCAGGGTTCATCCGGGAAGCTGATTTTCAGACGCTTGACCAGGAGCTGGAGGAATTGGCCCTGGGCTGGTTCAAAGCGAAAAATGTGTTTATCAAAGCGAAATTTTCGCTGAAAAGAAGGTTTAACCGAGATCAGCTCCTGACCCTGGCCGTGCCGCTTCTTTACCGGGAGAGAAATTTCTGGTCGGCGCTTCTCGAAAGCACCGGCGCCGCAGCACTCTCCAAGGAATCTTAGGAAGGCGGCCAAGGAGGGCACTAAGCTATGAAATATATCGGTACGGAACAAGCGGAGGCGTCCCAGCACCATGGAGGGCTCCAGCCTGTTCCCGGAGTCCGGCATTACCAGGCGATCCGGGCTTGCAGGCTTAAGCCAGATCTGGAAGGGGGACCTGGCTGGACCTTTCATAATGCGCCTATGCTGGCTTTCTGGAGACAGCGGTTTTATTTGCAGTATATTACATGTCCTGTGGAAGAGAATCATCCACCCACCCGGACGATGATTACAAGTTCGACGGACGGCAAGGAATGGACCGAACCGGTGATTGCGTTTCCTTCCTACGTGATACCGACGGGGGTATATAGCGGGCCGGACGGGGCTGACCTGCCGAGCGGCAGCCTTGCCGTCATGCATCAGCGTATGGGGTTTTACACGGCAGCCGACGGAAGACTGCTGACTCTGGGCTTCTACGGCATCAGTCCGGTTCTTTCCGTGATGCCCAATGACGGCCGCGGAATCGGCCGGGTCGTACGTGAGATATACCCGGACGGGTCCATGGGCCCCATTTATTTCATCCGGCTGAACGCTCATGCGGGATGGAATGCCGGTAACACAGGCTATCCTTCGTATACGGAATCGCGGGATGAGGGGTTTGTCGAGGCATGCCGGCTACTACTGCAAGATAGGCTGGCGACGATTCAGTGGTGGGAAGAGGATCAGAGCGAGGATGGTTTTTATCCGCTTACGGGCTACAAAGCGCTGAGCTGCTATCCCCTTCCCGGAAACAAGGTAGCCGGTATCGGCAAGAACGGCAAATATGCCCTAAGCGAAGACGATGGGGAAAGCTGGACAGAGACGGGGGAGATTGACGGTCTGGTCACAGCGGGCAGCAAGCTGTGGGGCCAGCAAACGCCGGACGGCAAATATGCGCTGCTGTACAATCCCAACCCGAACAACGCGTACCGCTGGCCGCTGGCCGCAGCCGTAAGCGAGGACGGGCTTCACTTCGACAACCTCCGGTTAATCGGAGGAGAAGTTCCCCCGCGCCGCTATACGGGCTTTTACAAATTTTACGGGATGAATTATGTCCGCGGAATATCGGCCGGAAACGGCACGCCGGAAGAGGACGCAATCTGGGTCGCTTACAGCATGAACAAGGAGGATATTTGGGTGGCCCGCATTCCGGTGCCCTTAGAGCCGGATTTTCATGAAGATGGAGATGCGGCAACTCCTCCGGCAGACACGGATACGGGTGGCTCGATCCTTGAGGGAAGAGTGTACGGCCTGCCCGGCTCTTCCATTGAAACGGCACAAGCAGCAGCCCCGATGCCGGACACCGGCGGCTCCGGTCTCGTATCCGCAGCCGAGCAGACTTGCGAAATGCCCGCTCTTTCAAGCTCCGGCCTGGAAGATTTCGACCGCTGGAGTATCTACCGGCCCAAGTGGTCGGAGATCCGATTAAGAGTAGATTCCGGCCTGATCTTGAGCAGCCGCGACCCCTATGACTACGTCAAGGTGGAGAAAACTTTCACTTTTCCCGCCGGCATTCAAACGGATGTGACAATCGGTATCCGGCCTCTTGCCATCGGTCCGGCACCTTTTACGATCGAGCTGACCGATGGCCGGGGCGAAACGGCTGGCGGACTCCATTGGAGTACGGACGGACGTATTTCGGTCCTGCAAGAAGAAAGTGACGTATTCTTACAAACCTACGAAGAGGGCACCGAGTATGAATGCGTGCTGTCCATTGATCCGGAAAATGGCCGCTTACGCATTTCTATAAACGGAATACCTGCTGGAAATCCTTTTGAGTACCGTGCAGCGAAGGTGGGAACCGTCGCGTTCAAAGTAGGCGAGAGGCCGTTCCGTGTCTCTCTGGATACACCCTTGGACGGCGGGGACCTCAGCATCCCGGACGAGCCGCTTCTTCCCTCCGCTTACTGCATCCGCTATGTGAAGCTTCAAAGTTCGCGTTATTCAAATCGTGTGCAAGCCGAAAGGAGATGACGTGCTTCTGTGACCATTTTATTAAAAAACTATATATCCGGCAGTTGGCAGGAATCTTCTTCGTCCGTGACCGAAACGGTCTATAATCCGGCGAACGACGGGGTTATCGCTCAGGTCCCGCTGTCAACCCGCAAGGATCTGGATCAGGCGGTCCAAGCGGCGAAAGCCGCCTTTCTGCCCTGGAAAAACACACCCGTCCAGAAAAGGGCGAGGATTCTTTTCAAATACCAGCAGCTTCTCGTTGAGGCCTGGGACGAGCTTGCCGCTCTGATTACGAGGGAGAACGGGAAATCCCAGCAAGATGCGTATATGGAAGTCCAGCGCGGTGTCGAATGCGTGGAATTTGCGGCGGGTATTCCGTCCCTCATGATGGGACAGATTACCCCGGACGTGGGCACCGGTGTGGAGACGACTATGCTGCGCTACCCGATTGGGGTTGTGGGGGGCATCACACCGTTTAACTTCCCCATGATGGTCCCGTGCTGGATGTTTCCTATGGCGATTGCCTGCGGCAATACGTTCATTTTGAAGCCGTCCGAACGCACGCCTCTGCTTGCGAACCGGCTTGCCGAGTTGTTCACGGAAGCGGGCCTTCCCGATGGCGTGTTCAATATCGTACACGGAGCGCGCGAAGTGGTGAACGGCATTCTGGAGCATCCCGAGATCAAAGCCGTATCCTTCGTCGGCTCGCAGCCGGTTGCGGAATATGTGTACAAAACGGCGGCACAGCACGGAAAAAGAGTACAGGCGCTGGCCGGAGCCAAAAACCATTCCATTGTTATGCCGGATGCGGATGAGGAGCTTGCGGTCAAAAGCATTATCGAGTCGGCTTTCGGATCTGCAGGCGAACGTTGCATGGCTTGTTCCGTTGTCGTTCTGGTCGGTGGAGATCGCGACGGCTTAAAACAGAAACTGCTTGCCGCGGCGGATCGGTTGCAAATCGGTAACGGCGAAGATAAGGAGACGGAGCTGGGCCCCCTTATCCGCCAAAGCCACAAAGACAGGACCCTGGATTATCTGAGCTCCGGCGAACAGGAAGGCGCCGTTCTGCTGCGGGACGGCAGAAAAGACGGGGCCGCATCCGGAGCGGGATATTTCCTCGGCCCGACCGTATTCGGCGAAGTGACGCCGGCGATGAAGATTTGGCAGGATGAGATTTTTGCGCCGGTATTGTCCATCATGCAGGCGGACAGCTTAGAAGAGGCGATTGCGATAGCCAACCGCTCTTCTTTTGCCAACGGCGCCTGCATATACACCGGACAGCTCGGAGCCGTCCGCCAGTTCCGCGAGGAAATAGACGCCGGAATGCTGGGAGTGAATATCGGCGTACCGGCTCCGACGGCGCTTTTCCCTTTCTCCGGGTACAAAAATTCTTTTTACGGCGATCTGCATGTAAACGGTAAAGACGGACTTGAATTTTATACGCGCAAAAAGGTTATGACCGTGAAAGCCTGAGGCTAAACCGATGCGGGACACATGGAAAGGAGCGTGACGAATGGAGCTGCTCAAACAGGAAACCGAGGACATTGTCAGTGTGAAACTGCCTGTCGGCAGTGTCCTGCAGTGGCTGAACGCCTACCTGATCCGTGGGGAAGACGGATACACGCTGCTCGATGCTGGAATGCCCGATGAAGAAACGTTCGGCTTGTGGCAGCAGGCCTGGAGACATCTGGGGATTTCTCCGCGGGATATCCGCTCCATTATTATCACTCATCATCATGTGGATCATTACGGGCTGGCCGCCAGGCTCCAGGATGTGACGGGGGCTTCGGTGCGGATGACGGAAGCCTGCTTCCTTCAGGCCTCGCGGATTTGGTCGGCGGATTCCGTCTACGATGAAGAGGTACTGGAGCTTTTTACCCGGCACGGAGCCCCCGGGCATCTGCTTGAAGTTACGGCGCCTGAACTGAAGCATTACGTGAAGTCTATGACTGCCCACCCGGATACGGAGTTTATAAGGGCAGGCGATAAACTTGCGCTCGGTAAGTCGATCTTCGAAGCCGAGCTGGTGTCCGGTCACGCGGAAGGACATCTCTGTCTCTACGACAAACAAGAGCAGCTCGTTTTTTGCGGGGATCATGTGATTCCGAAAATGCTGCCGAACCTTAATTTCACGCTCGGATTTGACGAGAATCCGCTCAGCTCCTATTTCAGTTCGCTGAAGGAACATGCCGAACTGCCTGTCCGGAAGGCTTATCCGGGGCATATGATTCCTTTCCGTAAGTACAACGCCCGAGCGGCCGACATTGCGGCCCAGTACCGGCAGCGCATCGACGACATACTGGCCCGGATGGACAAGCCGATGACCGCCTTTGAATTGTGCTGTCTCGTGTTCTTTGTGCCGGTAAATGCGGAACAGCTCCGTTTTAAGCTGTTTGAAATGCTGGCCAGCCTGAATTATTTGCAGAGCCTGAACTTGATTGAAACAGCGGAAGCGGGAGCGGACGGGCGGCTTTATTACAGACGTGCACCCGCACATGCAAATCGGAACCCATGAAAGGATGAGAACCTTTGGAAGCAAACAAAATAGTGGACTGGGCGCATCTGATCGGCGTAATAGCCGAAGCGGGCCTTACTTATGCCTCGGACAGCAACGATCTGAAAAGATACGGGGTTATTAAGGAAGCGGCGCAAGATATGCTTTCTCATTACAGAGAGCCGCATGAGGATCTCCCTCGCAGAGTTCCGAACGGAGAAAACAAAATTTATTTAACGTTTGACGACGGCCCCGATCCGGTTTATACTCCGCAGATCCTGGATCTTTTAAAGAAATACGGCATCACCTGTACGTTCTTTTTAATGGGGGAAAGGGTGCGGGAGCACCCGCACATCGTCAAGCGGATACTGGATGAAGGGCATGCGATCGGCAATCATACCTACACCCATCCTTACATGGTCCTTCTTAATGAGAAAGAGTTGAACGAGGAGCTGTCCCGGACGGATGAAGCCATGCGGGATGCCGTCGGTTTTGCGCCCGTTCTTTTCCGCCCTCCGTACGGCCTGTTGAATCAAGGGGACATCGATCTGGTCCGGGCCCGGGGGTATGAAATTATGATGTGGTCGGAGGAATTCGAAATGTTCGACTGGTCTTTCCCCGGCGTTGACAACATGGTGCGCCTCATTGAGGAAAAGACAGAGGCCGGTAGTATTATTCTGCTCCATGACGGAGGAGGAAACCGGGAAGAAACCGTCCGCACGGTGGAGAAAGTCGTTCCTCTACTGCTCGAGCGAGGCTTTCACTTTGCCTCAGACTACCTGGAGCAGAGCCGGAATGAACATGGGCACGAAGCGGCAGGAACGGCCCGGTAAATCGGACGTAGAGGATCGGGAAGAAGCTTTTGCAGGTGAAGGTGAATCACATGTGCAGCCGTGCCTGCCCGACGAACTCGCACCGCTGCAACCGCGGGCCGCGACGCCGCAAAAAACAAGGGAGCATTCCAATCGGAATACTCCCTTGTTCAGTTTCCGCGCTGCCCCCACGTTTCGCGGTAAATCAGGCCATCCAGCGCCCGGCGTTTCTCCCAGTTTGCCGTTTCGAGAATCGGCTGGGCGGGATAGTGGTCCGTGTAGCCGATGGAGATTAGAGCGAGCGGATCGATATGCGGCGGAATCGCCAGAATATCGCGGATATCGTTCTTCTTGTAGAAGCTGACCCAGCCGGCTGCCAGACCTTCCGCGCAGGCTGCGAGCCACAGGTTCTGGATAGCACACGCGACGGACATCATATCCGTTTCCGGGATAGAGTTGCGTCCCAGAACGTGGGAACCTCCGCGCGTCGGGTCGCAGGTGATGCACACCGTCAGCGGCGCCTGCTTCAGACCTTCGATTTTCAGATTCAGAAATTGATCCTGGCGCTCCCCTTCGTAATGAATAGCCAGCGCCCTTCTTTCTTTGTCGGCCGCCCAGGCGAGCCGTTCCTTGATTTCATCCGACGTCACCAGGATAAAGTTCCAGGGCTGCATAAACCCTACGGAAGGGGCATGATGGGCGGCTTCCAACAGCTTGATAACGGTTTCATCGGAAATAGGATCGCTGCGAAAAGTACGGACGTCCCGCCGGGTATACATAATTTTATAAAGCGCTTCTCTTTCTTCACTGCTGAACATGTCTGTTCACCTCCATCTCCATTATATGCTTTTTTATATCGGATTGGTTTGGTTAAAAAAGAGAAGAGAAGTAAATCTCCTTCCTATTATGAATTTTTTTTGACAAAAATCTCTTGCCAATGGAACCGCTTCCGTGTAAGATGGAGACAACTATCATACCTGATCCAACGACGGCTAGAGATAATGAGAAGCCTTCATGCATACTCCTTTTCGGAGGTGTTTTTATGCTGGAGGCTTCTTTTTCTTATGCCTATTTATAGAAAGGAGAGATCGCGTCCGGGATACCGCAAAGAAATGAATGCGTTTTCAAAAAAGGTGAAAGTTCACTCAAACCGGCACAGACTTACACATTTTAACGAATTTCAGGGGGGAACGTTCTTGAAAAAACTAATGGTCCTTATGATCGCGCTAGCCATGCTTCTTTCAGCTTGCGGAGGAGGAGGCGGAAGTACGGCGTCTACAGACAATAAAGGTTCCGTCGGAGACAGCGGCAAACCCGTCGAGCTTCAATTTTACTTCCCGGTTGCGGTAGGCGGACCGATTACGAAAATCATCGATGGGCTTGCCCAAGATTTTGAGAAGGAAAACAAGGACATCAAGATCAAGCCGGTTTACGGCGGCAGTTACCAGGATACGATGACGAAGGTCGCTACGGCGGTTCAGGGCAACAACTCCCCGGATATGGCGGTTCTGCTGTCCACGGATCTGTACACGCTGCTTTCGATGAAAGCCATTGAGGATCTCACTCCGCGGTTCTCGAAAGACTATTTCGGCAACTTCTATGAAGCGTTCCTTGGCAACACGAAGTCCGGCGACACCGTTTGGAGCGTTCCGTTCCAGCGCAGTACGATCGTGCTTTACTACAACAAGGATATGTTCAAAGAAGCGGGGCTGGACCCGGAAAAAGCGCCGAAAAACTGGACGGAGCTCCGGGAGGCAGCGGCTAAGCTGACGAAAAAGGACGCATCCGGCAAAGTGTCGCAGTGGGGGATCGAAATCCCGAGCACCGGCTATCAATACTGGATGCTGCAAGCGCTCTCATTGCAGTCCGGCGACAACATTATGTCGAACGACGGCAAACAGGTATTTTTCAACAAGCCGCACGTGGAAGAAGCCCTTCAATTCTATATGGACCTGGGGCAGAAGGATAACGTGATGCCTAACGGAGCGATCGAGTGGGCGACCGTGCCTTCCGATTTTATCAGCGGCAAAACGGCCATGATGTTCCATACGACGGGCAACCTGACGAAAGTCAAAACCGATGCGAAATTCAACTTCGGCGTCGCTTTCCTGCCGGCCAACAAACAGTTCGGTTCTCCAACCGGAGGCGGCAACCTGTACGTGTTCAAAAACATCCCGGAGGAGCGCAAAAAAGCGGCCGTCAAATTCATCGAATTCCTGACGAAGCCGGAGCGCGTGGCTCAGTGGTCGATCGACACCGGATATGTCGGCACGACGAAAGCCGCTTACGAAACCGATCAGCTGAAAAAGTACATCGAATCGTTCCCGCAGGCCAAAGTGGCCAGAGATCAGCTGGAGTACGCGAACAGTGAGCTTTCCACGTACCAGAACGGCCAGATAACCAAGCTGTTTAACGACAATATTCAGGCGGCGCTGCTCGGCAAGATGACGGCGAAAGAAGCTTTGCAGAAATCGCAAGAAGCGGCCGACGGCATTCTTAAGAATTTTAAATAACTTTAACTAACTTAAAACATGTTCGGCTAGAGACGATGAGAAGCCGCAGTTGCGTTACGGGATCCTTCTTTCTCTGCGGGATCGCCTAATGCGACCTGCGGCTTCCTGTCGTTTTCGACCAACCTCTCCATGTGAAGAAACGGGTGATTTGATTGGCTCAACGAACCGCAACCATCAAGAGCAAATTCAACTGGAAAGAGAATGCGTTCGCTTACGCGCTCCTTCTGCCTTCTCTGATTTTCCTGGCCTTGTTCACGTTTTACCCGACGCTCAAGTCGATCTATCTCAGCTTCTACAGCTCCAACTTCGAAAGCAGCACGTTTGTCGGGCTCGATCAATATAAATCCGTCCTGCAGGATGAAGTGTTCCGCAAAGTCATTAAGAACAACATTCTTCTGGCGGTCGGCACGGTTCCGACGAGTATTTTTCTCGCCATCTACATGGCCATCTGGGTGAATAACAAGCTGAAGGGCAACGGGCTGCTCCGTGCCGCCTTTTTCTATCCGACCATCATTCCGATGATTGCCATCGCCAACGTCTGGCTGTTCATTTATACGCCGGATTACGGGCTTTTGGACAAATTTCTCGGTGTATTCGGCATCGAGAGCCCCAACTGGCTCGGCAGTCCTGAGTGGGTCATGTACGCCATGATGTTTATGGTCATCTGGAAGGAAGCCGGGTATTTCATGATTTTTTACCTGGCGGGGCTGCAAAGTCTGCCTAAGGAAGTGTACGAAGCCGCCAAGATGGAAGGCGCGAGCCCTTTTCAGGTGTTCCGCAAAATTACGTTTCCGCTGCTGATGCCTACCACGACGTTCGTTTTTATCATCGCGGTGACGAATTCCTTCAAACTGGTGGACCATCTGTACATTATGACCAAGGGCGGTCCGGACAACGGGAGCAACCTGCTGCTTTATCACATTTACGAAACGGCGTTCAGCTTCTGGGACATGGGCAAAGCTTCCGTGCTGACGGTCATCCTGCTCGTCATTCTGCTTGCCGTATCCATTTTCAACTACGCTTACCTCGATAAAAAAATCCATTACTAGGAGAAAGGAGAGGCACCCTTTATGCATCAAGTCATCAACCGGACGATTGTTATTCTGCTTGCCATCGCCTTCCTGATCCCTCTGGTATGGACGGTGTTCACTTCCTTCACGCCTTCGGAAGAAATCATTACAAGGGCCAATCCGTTTGCGATTGAAAATCCGACCTTTATAAACTACATCAACGCGTGGAAAACGATTCCGTTCCTCCAGTATTACTGGAATACGATCGTCATTGTCGTCGGCATCCTGGCCGTTCAGCTCTTTACGGTCACGCTGGCCGCCTATGCGTTTGCCCGGTTGAATTTTGTCGGCTCGGGTATTCTGTTCATCATCTTCCTGACGCAGATCATGATTCCGCCGGACATTCTGATCTACCCGAACTACACGATCATGAAAGAGCTGAACCTTGTCGACACGAAGCTGGCGATCATGCTGCCGTATTGGGCCTCCTCGTTCGGGGTGTTCCAGCTGCGCCAGACGTTCAAGCAGATTCCGCTCGATCTGGACGAAGCGGCACGCATGGACGGCTGCAAATGGTGGCAGACGCTCTGGTATGTGTACCTGCCCGCCGCCAAACCGACTTACATTGCGTTCGGCCTCATTTCCGTGAGCACCCACTGGAGCAATTTCATGTGGCCGCTCGTCGTTACGAACTCCGTCGAATCCCGTCCGCTTACCGTAGGGATCGCGATTTTCGCCCAGTCGTTTGAAACCGGCGCCCAATGGGGGACGGTAACGGCGGCGACGTTGATGGTTATCCTGCCTCTGCTCATCGGGTTCTTCGTGTTCCAGAGACAATTCGTCGACAGCTTTATGCACTCCGGTATCAAGTAGGGGGCGCGCAGACATGGAATTGATTTTAATGGGAACGGCGTGTGCCTCTTCGGGCAGGGACAGAGACAATACGTATCTGCTTGTGCGCGATACGTCCGGAAGCACGCTTATAGACATCGGAGGCAACCCGCTCGGGAAGCTGAAAACACTCGGACTTTCGACGCACGAAGTCAAGCGGGTGGTGTTTACACATGTTCATATCGACCATATTTACGGTCTGCCCTCCCTGCTGTGGGGGATGTGGATCGACGGCCGGGAAGACCCGCTGGAAATTTACTGTGACGAGTCGGAGAAAGAATGGCTGCAAAACTGGCTGGAACTGATGAAATTGACGAAATGGCCCATCGCTTTCGAGATTTCGGTCCAATCGTTCCAGTGGGAGAAGCCTGCGCTTCTATGGAAAGAAGGCGAAACGGCTCTGTCGGTTTTTCCGAGCAGGCACGGCGTTGCGGCCGTCGGCATCCAGGTGGAATGCGGCGGGACGGTATTCGTTTATTCGACGGATACGATGCCGAACCCGCTCATTCGGGACATGGACCGGATCGACCTGCTTGTCCATGAATCGACGACGGCGGAGAGAAGTCTGGCGATGCACAGCACTTTGCGGGACATTGCCGGCTACTACGACTGGAGCAAAATCGGCCGGGGCATACTCGTGCACCTGACGGACGACGAGCCTTACGAAGATTTGCTGAAGGAAATACCGGAGCCGGTTTCTTCCAAAATTTCTTTGGGCCGGGAACTGGAAAGAATCCCTCTGTAAGAAAAAGCAAAACCGAGAGAAAGGGAGTGAAGAGATGGATCATTATGCGGGGTACATATTTGATTTGGACGGAACGATTTACTTGGGCGATCATGCGATCGAAGGAGCGGTGGAAACGATCCATCATCTGCAGTCCAAAGGAAAGAAACTTTTGTTCTTGACGAACAAGACGATCGAATCCCGTGAAAATTACGTTAAAAAGCTCGACAAATTCGGCGTGAAGATCGGCATGGAACAGATGCTGAATCCCGCGCTCGTCACGATCCGTTATTTGCAGAATCACTATCCGGGCGAAAAGGTATACGTCATCGGAGAGCCGATTCTAAAGGAAGAATTTCTGGAAAACGGCATCCGGTTCGCGGACACGCCGGAGGAAACCGGTGTCGTCGTCATTTCCTGGGACCGCGATTTCCATTACAACCATCTGGATTTCGCCTACCAGGCGATCAAGCATGGAGCCGAGGCAATCGCGACCCATCCCGACAGAACGTGCCCGATGCCGGGCGGAGACGTTCCCGACTGCGGAGGAATGATCGGCGCTATCGAAGGTACAACCGGCAAAAAGGTCACCCGGATTATGGGCAAGCCTTCCGTAATGACGGCGCTGGCCGCACTCGATATTTTGCAAGTGGAAGCCAAAGACTGCCTGATGACCGGGGACCGTCTGGAGACGGACATCCGGATGGGAGCCGAGGCGGGAATGAGCACCGCGCTTGTCCTCACGGGCATTACGAGCGAAGCGGATATCGCGTCGGCCGAGTTTAAACCGACCTATGTGGTGCCTTCCGTTCATGCCATTGTGAAACAGGGCTGTTCTTCCCAGTAACCTGCCGCTACGAGGCGCAAGATACAGCTTAGAGGCAGCCAGCGAAATGCAGCATGGTTACCTGCATAAAGGGACTGAAGGTGCTGAACGTTTGATTGGACCGGAGACCTGGAGAATGTTTAATCAACGATGAGGTGATGAGGATGAAAGAGACGACAGAACGTGCACAGCGAGTGGCTTATTGTCTGAAAAAGAAACCCGTGATTACAAGCTTGATGAATGCGGAGGAGCTGCCGGGCATTTTGCAGACCTCCTCCAATATCGTCTTTATATTGAAATCGGATATTTTTATGATCGAAGGCATCGTGGAAAAAATCCGCGAAGCCGGGAAGCTGTCCTTTGTCCATTTCGATCTGATTGAAGGAATCGGCAAAGACAAAGCGGGAGTCGCCTATATGGCGGAGAAAATCGGCATCGACGGGATCGTCACGACGAAGAACAACATTATTGCCGAAGGTAAAAAATATGGCCTGATTACCGTACAGCGGTTGTTCGTTTTTGACTCGGTATCGCTGGATAACGGCATCAAAATGACAAAAAGCTCCCAGCCTGACGCGATCGAAGTCCTTCCGGGAATGGTCTGCTCGCGGATTATGAAGCGGATCCGGGCCGAAGTGGATGTGCCGGTCATTGCAGGCGGCCTGATGACCGATCTGGAAGACTTTAACGCCGCTCTCGGCAGCGGGGTCATCGGAATCTCGACGTCCAGCAAGGAATTGTGGCGCTGGCAGGATGAAAACCGCTAGAGCCGCCTTAACAATTTCTTCATTAGATGTGCGGCGCCGGATGCGTTAGGATAGTCAAGGGATTTTATAGATGCTTTTGTATCGTTTCCGCGTAAAGGTTACGGCGCGCGGCTCCTTTGGGAAATAACGGTTGAATACTTGTGGATGGCTTTGATAACAAGATCCGCTTTTATTCGGCCGTTTTTCATATAAAATTGATTCACCCGGGAGGATGTAGAATGCGCAAAAGTTTACGGAAAAAGATGGCCGGCGCCTTAACTCTGGCACTGGCAGCGGCTCCGCTACTGCTGGTCTCGCCGCCTAAAGCCGTTCAGGCTGCGGCGGTGCCGAAGCTGCTCATTACGGAATTGGTGCCGGACACGACCAATTTCGCGAGCTACGACGCTTTCGAGTACATCGAGGTGTACAACAACAGCGCCGTACAGGTCGACCTGCAGGGCTACCGGTTCAAAGCGGGCAGCTGGAACGCTCAAATCGCCCAGTCCTACAAACTGGGACCTTGGGAAACCGGCGTGGTCTGGACCCGGAGAGCCGAAATCGCTCCGCTTGGCAAAGAGGCGTTCAACAGCTATTATTCCCTTTCCTACGCAAGCAAGTACGTACCGGACAGCAAGCTTCACATCATTGAAAATGTCGGCGGCCTGACGAACAGCGGAACGCAGACCGTTACGATTCTGGACCCGGCGGGCGCGGAAGCGGTCAAGGCTACGTATACGGCCGATGATGTGGCCGAAGGCAAGACGATCACCTACCGCTATCCGGCAGCGGGCGGTACGGCGATGCAGAAAATCGCCGGACTGCAGGCGCCAACGCCCGGCAGACTCCTTGCCGGACAAGCGCCGGCTCGTCCGAAGCAGGACAATCAGGCGCCCCAGGCTCCGGCAGGGGTTACCGCTATTGCGGGCGGAGGCAGCGCGAAGCTGGCGTGGTCGGCGAACCCGGAAGCAGATGTGTTCCAGTACAACATCTACCAGAACGGGACACTGCTCTATACGGTTCCCGCTTCCCAGCACGAGTTCACGGCTTACTCCCTGATCGGAAACAAACCGTATACGTTCCAGATCAGCGCTGTGGATCTGTCCGAGAACGAGTCGGCCAAAACGTCCGTTACCGTTACACCTTCCCATCAACTGATCACGCAGGAAGAAAGAGCCGTCAATCCGAAGGACAGCAAATACCAGAGCCTGTGGAACATCAGCTCCGACGGCCCGGTCGTTCCGGGACTGAAACAGGATCTCGTTCCCCAGGGAATGGCGTATTACCAGGCGAACAACTGGCTGCTCACCGTGGCGTACCTGGAAGACGGCCGTCCCGCGACTCTCACCGTCACGGACGCCTCGACGAACCAGTACGTCAAATCCATCGTGCTGTATAACAGCGACGGCACCCCGTATACCGGGCATGCCGGAGGCGTGGCGGTCAGCCGAGATCATGTGTGGATCGCCTCCGAAGGAGCGCTGCATCAGCTTCGGCTGAGCGATGTGACCGGCGCCCAGAACAATGGCGAAGTCTCCTTCATCGGCTCCGTGCCGGTGCCGGTGGACGCGGCGTTCAATACGTTCGCCGACGGCGTTCTTTGGGTAGGCGAGTTCTACGAAGCGAAGAGCTACCCGACCGACCCGAGCCACAAGCTCGTCAACCGCGACGGCGTGCAGCATTACGCCTGGACCGCGGGATATCGGCTCGATCCGGTCACGGATACGATCCGTTCGGACAAGTGGAACGGCAGCGCCGACACCCCGGCCGTGCCGGACTATCTCTTGTCCATCACGGAGAAAATCCAGGGCATCGCGTTTATGCAGAATTCCATCGTGCTTAGCCAGTCCTACGGACGCGGCAACGACAGCACGCTGTACCGCTACAACAACCCGCTGCAGGGACCGGCCCACGCCACGGGAACCGTGGGCGGGACAAGCGTGCCCGTCTGGTTCCTCGACGGGCAGTCCGCCAAGGCCACGAACAGCAAGCTGACCGCTGTTCCGATGACCGAAGGCATCGTGCCGGTAGGCGGCGACCTGTTCGTCCTGTTCGAGTCCGGCGCGAACAAATACCGGTACACGACGACGTACATCATGGACCGCGTTCTCAAAATCAACTGGAACCAGTGGGACCAGATGTAAATCGCCGGGCCGTCCGCTTCTCGGGAAGCGGGCGGTTTTTTATTTTGCGGGAAAAGGCGGAAGGATGTAAGATATAGGAAGGAAGCAAGGGGAGAGGGTGAGAAGGCTATTTTCATCTATATCGTGCTGATTGCGGTCGGTCTCTTGATGCTGCTCGCGCCGGGGGCCGTATGGACCGTTAAGGAAAGCTGGAAATCCAACGACGGAACGGAACCGTCGGATCTCTACATTTTATCGACGAGGATGGGCGGAGGTATTTTCCTGCTTATCGGAATAGCCGGAATCGTGGTAAGTTGGTTGTGAGCGATGAATACGTTTGAACGAGGGAAGAGACCATGATAAAAAAGTGGAATAGCACGTTTTTCGGCACGCTCGGGTTGACTCTGCTTTTGAGCTTTCTTCACGGAGCGGGTGGAGAGCTGCTTTTTCTAAGCGCTTATAAATACCCTGCGATAGTGGAAAATTCAGGTCTCGCCCTAGCCGCCCTGAGCATTTTGTACGCGCTCCCGGTTTACGCGTGTTTTAGGACGAAATATTGGGCCGCGTTGGCTTTTCTCCTTGTGCTGAGCCCGCTCGGCTCTTTGTTGTTTATTTTCATCGGTGGCCTGTTTTTTCCGGTCGCGGAAGGTGACTTAGGAGCCGGAATACTTGGGTTCATTACGACAGGGATCAATCTTGTGAGCGTTGTGCTCGGCACACTCCTCGGAGGCTTGACCAACCTGATGCTGCACAGCAGGCGTATGCTGAATTCTTAATTTTTTTCTGTATAAAAAAAGGAGGACCCACCCATGCCGATCCAGGCGGTTCTTTTCGATTTCGACGGTACGTTGGCGGATACGCTGCCGCTTTCATTCGACGCTTTTCGCCGTGTTTTTGAAACGTACGAAAACGTGACGCTGTCCGACGAGCAGATTACGGCCAAATTCGGGCCGACCGAGGATGACATCATCCGGCTGAATGTGAGCGACGCTTCCAAGGCGCCGGCAGCCATAGAGGATTACTATTCTTTCTATGAAAATCATTTTCATGCAAGGGTGAGTATGCCCCGGGATATTGCGCATATGCTGGAGGATTTAAGCGGGCAAGGAGTCCGGATGGTCATCATAACGGGCAAAAGCAGGAGAGCCCTCGATGTTAGCTTGAACAAGCTGGGCATTGAGAAGTTTTTCTTCTCCACCGTATCCGGTGACGAGGTGGACCGGCCGAAACCCGATCCCGAGGGGATTTTTAAAGCGCTGAAGCTGCTTGGGTTGTCCAAGGAAGAAGCGATCTTCGTCGGAGACAGCAGCGCGGATATTAAGGCCGGGAAGTCGGCCGGATTGTGGACAATTGGAGCTCACTGGTTTGAGACCGTTCAAACGGCGCTGTTTTCTCCGGAGCCCGACGACGTGTTGACAAATGTCCGGGATCTTGTGGAGCTTGTGAGGCAAACCAGAACATAAGAACAAAAGAAGGGATAGATTCAGCATGACCTATCAAAAAGCATTGGAAGCTTACATAGCCGCTACGAATACACACGACTTCAGTGAAGTAAGAAAACTTCTTCACCCGCAGGCTGTCTACTGGTTTACGGACAAGAGCTGTACGACTCCGGAGCAAATCCGGGGGTACTTTGAGAACGCATGGAATCTCATCCGAGAAGAGGTGTATTCAGTCCGTGATGTGCAGTGGGTTGCGGAGGGGCCGCAGTCGGCCGCCTGCATTTACACGTATCTTTGGGAAGGCTATCACAAAGGGGAATTCGTTTCGGGCAGCGGACGCGGGACGAATGTGTTCGTCAAAGATGCTGAGGGCGAGTGGAAGCTCGTGCACGAGCATCTGAGCGGTGCCGTTCAGTGACGTGAGGTACAGAGGATAAGCTTATTCGAGGTGAGTCGTATCATAAGTGACGGCAAGTTTTTAGGTCGTACGCCCAATTATACGACTATTTCGATTGTGCGATCCCACGGATAATGATATTCCATACGGCATTGAAATTGTCATCCATCGAACTTCTGCACCACATATAAGGAGCCCTTCCGGACAAGGATTTCCGTGGCATCGAGTTGGGCAAAGATTGCTCCATCCACAATGATCGGGAGGGCCCGAATAAAGAAATCATGATTTATGCCATACTTACTTTCACTCCTTCAAACAATATGCTATCATTTACATCATAACCGACAGACAGTCGGTCTGTTGATGCCTGGCATCAAGCAAGGAGATGTAACGATGAGAGTTGTAAAAGAAGCAGAAGAACGCAGAAACGAAATACTTGACGCGGCGGATGAGCTTTTTGGGCAGAAGGGCTTTGACGGTACAAGTACGAACGATATTTTGGTCAAGGTGGGAATCGCACGGGGAACGCTATATCATCACTTCAAGTCGAAGGAGGATATTATGGACGCTCTGATTGAGCGGTACAGCGTCAATCTTATAGGTGCAGCGCAGGAAGTTGCCCTAGATAAGAGCGTCCCCGTCATCGAGCGTATTCTCCGCGTGGTCATGGCACTGAACGTAAACAGCGATAACGGAAGCGGCAAGGAAGTTATGGAGCATATTCACAGGCCCCAGAACGCGCTAATGCATCAGAAGATACAAAAGGTCATTATAAGCGGCGTTCCGCCGATCCTGACACCAATTATCCTCGAGGGTATTGAGCAGGGCCTGTTCAACACGCCGTATCCGTATGAATGCATGGAGATGGTTATCGTATATGCGAATACCATCTTTGATGAGGATAGGGCTGACATGACGAACGAGGAGCGAACTTCACGTGTGCTGTCGTTTATTTTTAACATAGAAAGGCTGCTTGGTGCCGAAAGCGGAAGTCTGATGAGCGTTATGCAGATATTTGGTAAGGGTAGAGACGGCAATGAATAATCCGGGAGGAGCTTTCGGCAAATTTATTCTGCTGTGGTCGGGACAGCTTGTCTCAGCGATTGGAAGCGGGCTTACATCATTTGGGCTTGGGGTTTATATTTATCAGCAGACAGGGCAGGCATCGGCCATGGCACTGGTCACTCTGCTTGCATTTATGCCATCACTGCTGTTAAGTCCCGTGACGGGAGTGCTTGCGGACCGCTATGACCGGAGAATTCTAATGGTACTGGGCGACAGCCTTTCTGCAATAGGACTTGTATTTATTCTGATTTGTCTGCTTAACGGAGAAGCACAGCTGTGGCAGATTTGCGTGGGAGTGACCCTAAGCTCGGTATTCTCATCGCTGCTTGATCCTTCGTATAAAGCTACGGTTACGGATCTGCTTACCGAGGAGCAGTATACGAAGGCAAGCGGTTTTGTTCAGATGGCAGGCTCAGCCAAATATCTGATTTCCCCGGCACTTGCGGGATTTCTGCTGATTGTCTCTGATGTGAAGCTGCTGCTTATTATCGACATCTGCACCTTTTTTGTAACCGTTGCTTCGACGCTTGCGGTACGCAGGGGCCTTGCTTCCAAGAAATCTGAACAGACCGGGTCGTTCATGCGTGAATTTAAGGAAGGGTGGAGAGCCGTTTCTAGTAACAGAGGTGTGCTTGTACTTGTAATTATGACCTCCGTAATGACCTTTTTTCTTGGTTTCATCGAAACGCTTACTATGCCCATGATCCTTGCTTTTTCGGACAGCTCTGTATTAGGAACGCTTGAGACGATTATCGCTCTGGGGATGCTTGTATCGAGTGTGCTGATTGGAATGGTTCGGATCAAAAGGAATTTTGTCAAAATCCTTTCACTTTCGCTATTTTGGGAAGGCATATTCATGGCGGTTTTTGGACTTCGGGAAAATATTATACTTCTTGGTATTTCGGGGTTTCTCTTTTTTGCCATGCTGCCATTTGTCAACACAAGCTTGGATTTTCTGGTCCGCACCAACATTGACAAATCTGTTCAGGGCAGGGCTTGGTCACTGATCGGGTTAGTATCACAGCTTGGATTCATTGTTGCCTATATGCTGTCGGGTGTGCTTGCGGATTATGTGTTCACGCCTTTGCTGATTGACGGCGGAGAACTTGCGGGCAGTGTGGGCAGGATCATCGGTACAGGCAGCGGCCGGGGAACGGGACTTCTGATTATCATCGCCGGAATACTGTTAAGTGTTGCTTCTGTAATTTTGTATAACTTGAAATCTATGAAAAGGCTTGAAGACAGAGGTGACGTATGTACTACCGGATAATCCGCAATGATATGTTAAAAAGCAAACTAATTACGTTGACCACCATGATCTTCGTCGCTGCCGCGGCTATGCTTGTCTCTCTGTCGTCCATGCTTGTCGTCAATCTTACGGGTGCAATTGATACACTCATGACGCAGGCAAAAACCCCGCATTTTCTGCAGATGCATTCAGGGGAACTGGATAGGGCACGGTTTACGGCTTTTGCGGACCAGAACAACAAGGTTGACGAGTTTCAAGTGCTTGAGTTTCTCAATGTTGATGGTTCGCGGATTGTCATAAACGGCAACTCACTTGTGGACAATGTTCAGGATAACGGCTTCAGCACGCAGAGCGGGAAATTTGATTACCTGCTTGACCTTGATGGGAATAGGATCACGGTATCCGACGGGGAGCTGTATGTTCCAATCGGCTATATGAAGGACGGCACCGCGAAGACCGGGGATACGGCTGTAATCGGCGGAAAGAAACTTACCGTTACCGGATTTCTCCGTGATTCTCAGATGAATTCGCTGCTCGCCTCGTCCAAAAGATTTCTTGTAAGCGAACATGACTACGCCGAAATACAGAGCTCCGGAAGCACAGAATATCTGATTGAGTTCAGACTCAAAGACTTGTCCATGCTCGGGGCATTCAAAGATGATTACACCTCTGCTGGGCTTGAAGCCAATGGCCCCACGATTACCTATCCCCTGTTCAAAATGCTGAATGCAATATCCGACGGACTTATGATTGCAGTCATCCTTATAGTAAGCGTGCTTGTCGTTGCCATCGCATTTATGTGTATACGCTTTACTCTCCTTGCCACAATCGAGAGTGATTACCGCGAAATCGGTGTTATGAAAGCAATAGGATTACGTGTATCTGATATTAAAAAGATATATCTTGCGAAGTACGCGGGAATTGCGGCCTTTGGCTGTATGGTTGGATTTGCCCTTTCATTTGTGTTCAGAGGCTTGCTGCTTGAAAATATAAGGTTATACATGGGAGGGAGCGAGAACTCTTCCTTAGCCTTGTTGTTTGGAGTAATCAGCGTAGTGCTAGTGTTCCTAGCCATCATTGGCTATGTGAGCAGCGTACTGAGACGCTTCCGGAAAATCTCCGCTGCAGAAGCGGTTCGGTTCGGTATTTCACAGGACAAATCCGCGGGAGCAAGGCGTTTTACGCTGAGCGCAAACAGGCTGCTGAACGCGAATATTTTTCTCGGCGTCAAGGATGTGCTCGCAAGGACAAGTCTATACGCGACAATGCTTGCTGTGCTTGTGATCGCTGCATTTATTATGATTGTTCCCCAGAACCTGCACAACACGATTTCCTCCAAAAGCTTCATCACCTATATGGGGATAGGCAATAGCGATATGCGCCTGGACATTCAACAGAAGGACCATATCGCTGCAAAAGAAGCGGAAGTTGCAAAGGTCATGGAGAGCGACACGTCCATATCCCGATATGCCGTGCTTACAACGGAAACCTTCACAGCAAGGAGGCAGGATGGATCGGAGGAGAGGCTCAAAATCGAGCTCGGCGACCATTCTATTTTCCCGGTGAAGTATTCCCAAGGCAGAGGACCAGCCGCAGATAACGAAATTGCTCTGTCCGTGATGAACGCCGATGAACTGGGCAAGAAGGTTGGCGATGTCATTACGCTGGTGATTGACGGGAAGGCCAGAGATCTCACGGTGTGCGGAATGTATTCGGACATTACCAATGGCGGGAAGACCGCAAAGGCTGCTATTACAGAGCGTTCGGAGGATAGAGTGTGGTCCGTTATTTATGCGGAGCTTTCAGATGAGGCTGTTGTTGACGGAAAAGTTAGGGAATATGCGGAAAGATTTCGTTTTGCCAAAGTATCAGGCATTGATGAATATGTTACGCAGACCTTCGGCTCGACCATTAGCTCTGTCGGTAAGGTCTCACAGATCGCAATTGTGATGATGCTGGTTATAAGTGTTCTGGTTACGGTGTTGTTCATGCGAATGCTTGTTGCAAAGGACCGATATTCGATTGCCGTCATGAAGTCATTAGGTTTTACCAACTCTGATTTGAGAATACAGTATTTTGCGCGTTCGGTAGTTGTGCTCATTATCGGAATTGTTCTCGGGACGCTTCTGGCTAACACGCTCGGAGAGATATTGTCAGGCGCAATTATTTCTTCGTTTGGAGCATCGTCGTTTACGTTTGTGGTCAATCCGCTATCGGCGTATCTGCTGTGCCCGCTGATGTTGATCGGTTCAGTACTTATCGCAACGATGATTGGCACATCGGGAGCGGGACAAATCACAATATCCGGCAATATTAAGGAGTAGGTCATGAATAGGAAGAAGCTTATAACCGGTGAGAATATAGAAAAGGTTTACGGCCAGGGTGGTGACAGGCGCAAGGTTCTTGACGGAGTGTCCGCCCACATTAACGAGGGGGAGTTCGTGTCGGTGATGGGACCTTCGGGCTCGGGAAAGTCGACCCTGATGTTCGCGATGAGCGGGATGGACCGCATTGACGGCGGGGAGGTTACTTTTGACGGCAGGGATTTATCAGCACTCCGCGAAGATGAGTTGGCTGACCTGCGCAGAACCCAAATGGGCTTTGTGTTTCAGCAGCCTACGTTGATGAAGAATATGAACATTCTGGATAACATCATTCTTCCGTCCATGCGCGACAACAGAAGGAATGTCAAGACAATCACGGAACAGGCGAGAACGCTTATGAAGAAGGTGGGCATAGCAGAGCTGGAAAAGCGGGACATTACCCAGGTGTCGGGAGGACAGCTTCAGCGTGCGGGCATCTGCCGCGCCCTTATGAGCAATCCGCAGATTATTTTTGGTGACGAGCCGACCGGTGCGCTTAACCAGGAAGCTGCGCAGGCCATTATGAATCTACTTTCCGAAATCAACGCGGCGGGTACTGCGATTATGCTTGTAACCCATGACGCCAAGATTGCGGCGAAGACGGAGCGTATAATGTTTATGTGCGACGGAAAAATCGTGAGCGAAATGCGGCTTCCGAAGTATAGTGTTGTAGATATTGAGGATAGGATGGAGAAGGTCATGGCGAAAATGCGGGAGATCGGGATATAAATAGTTGTGTACAATATTGCCTTGAGAGTCTCTACATTCTGAATTGAGGGTCCAGAGAACAAAAAAACTTGCCGTCACAGACAGCGCGGTGAACCGTATCATAAGTGACAGCAAAAAGGAAGGAATCGCTATCCATGATCATCGCTGTCGATGTGTATTATGAGGAAAATCAAGCGAAATCAGTGGGGGTTATTTTTCAGAGTTGGGAAGATTCTAAACCACTCGAAGTCATCATCTCATATACGGAAAACCCCCACGAATACGAAACGGGTTTTTTCTATAAACGAGAGCTCCCTTGTATACAGGAACTGTTGAACCTTACTGATATAAATCAAATACATACCATTGTTGTAGATGGCTATGTGTACTTAAACAATGAGAAAAAGCCCGGGCTCGGACATTATGTTTACACGGATTTTTCAGGAAAAATTCCAGTGATCGGTGTGGCAAAAAGTGCCTTTCACGACAACGAAGCCTTTGTCCAAAAGATTTACCGAGGCAGCAGCTCCAAGCCTTTGTATATCACCTCTATCGGCATGGAGCTAGCAGTCGCTGCCGAGCACATACAGAGTATGTACGGAGAATACCGATTTCCGCATCTGCTGAAATTGCTGGATAAGCAAACGAAGGAAGCCCGGCTATAATCAACAGGGGGAATTCAATATGTTGTTTTGGAAGAAAGAAACGCAACTTGATCGAATAAAAAACAAACTCGGAAAGGCCATGCGCAAAGATACGGCTTTTTCGGTGTTTGGAGCATCCTCACACAAATACAGGGTTTATGAAAAGCTTACAGCAAAAGAGCTTGCAGACTGGCAAGCAAAGAATCAGGTCACACTCCCGGAGTCTTATACGCAGTTTTTAACGAGAGTCGGAAATGGAGGTGCCGGGCCGTATTACGGGATTTATTCGATTGAAAAGGCAACTTCTTATACCGATAGTGCACTCACTACAAAATGCGTTCTACACCCCGGAATGACAAAAGAGGAATGGAACCATCTGACCGAGCCCCTGATCAATGATGAGGACATCTCCGACCTGGAATACGACGCCGCCCGTGATAGGGTGTTGGGCGGCATGTTGTGTATTGGCACACAAGGCTGCGAATACGATATGTATCTTGTAATTGAAGGGAAACACAGGGGGAAAATCGTTTACACTTCAGATTTTTATCCGGATCGTCCCTTTTTCTTTGTCTATGAAGACAACTTTCTGGACTGGTATGAGCGCTGGCTGGACGAAATTATTCTGGATTATGATATCGCGTGGTTTGGCAGCAGAATGCCGGGCGATGAAAATGCATTGATACAGGTTTATCAAAACGCCCCAAACGAAGAAATCAAATCAAAAGCGCTTGATGGAATGTTCAAGTTTAAGAAAATCTCGCAGCCAACCATTGATTTTTTAGAAAGCGTTGCTGAGCAAAGACAAAATGATCGCACCACAGCCATTCAACTAATCTGCAAAACCTCTGTTGACGCGGGAAGAGGCTATCTTCTGGAGCTGTTGCATTCGGATAGAAATGAGGATTTATTACACGCTTTACAGATTCTGAACTGGTACGGTAAATCTTTTGATTTAGCGGAATTTATAAAAGTGATAGTGCAAAGTCTTGACAGGGTTCACGACCCGGAGACGTTGCGTCATGTGGGGTATGTTTTGGAATCTTCCGGCGCGATTACACTCCAAAACTTTGCGCCCTTTCTGTGCCACACCGACTCGAATATACAAACTGCCGCAATCTATGCGACACGCGATTGCAATGACAAATCGGAAAGTTGGGAGATCATTCAACGGATGTTCATGGGTGGCGGCAAGGAGGCTGTGAAAAACTCTATTCAATATTGGGGCCTTATCCCACATGAGAAGTTATTGCCTTATTATAAGGCTGCATGGCCGGAATATAAAAGCAATCCTAATTTCAGGGAAAAATTTATGGCTTGTTTGAAAGAATTAAATTTGCCAGATGATTATTTTGAAAAAGAATAATTTAATTACTCAATATCCATACCATTGAAAACTCGGGCGGCTTTACGTAGGACACCCAATTAGATGGTTCAACTTTGCATATCGCCGTCGGTCATGAATTTCTCGCAGTCCTGACGCCCGCCAAAACTGAGTCATGATCAAAAAACTTCGGCATTATCGTGCCGGAGCTTTTTTGCATGCAATCAAAGAGCCAAATGGCATGGAATGTTGACATACATAGCCGACTGGCAGTTTTCATGTAGAGTGAAAAGATGTGATTGACACGACACCTTTTGGTATCCTATAATCGAAAGCGACACCAAAAGGCGTCCAATTTAAGGCCAGTTATTAACAAGGTTTGGAACCTGAGTAAGTTTCACTTAAACCAATGAGGAGGAAACAAAATGAGTACAATCATCGGTGCGAAAACAACCGCGAAAGTAGTAACCCAGCACCGCGGAAAAATGATTGCTTATTGGACCGTCACGTTACTGCTCGCAATATCCATTACGTTAAGCGGTATCGGGCAGCTAATGCGATATGGGGGAAATGTTGACTTAGTGACCGATATCGGTTTCCCGTTATACATCACGAACATTCTCGGAAGTTGGAAATTGCTTGGAGTCGTTGCTATCATCGTGCCGGGTTTTCCTCGGCTAAAGAATGGGCTTACGCCGGTATTTTCTTCTTAATGACGGGGGCGGCTTTATCTCATGCGTTTGCTAACGATTATGGGGATTACGGGTTTCATCTTATCCTTCCGCTTTTCTATGCCGCACTAAATATCGCCTCGTGGGCGCTGCGTCCGAAGAGCCGCAAAATGTGCAAGGAGGTGGTGAAATTATCGGCCGCCCCTTCATACAACCAATAGATGACTACTGTAAAACTAATAATTTGGAGAGACTGTATTCGGTACCCTCCTGTTTTAAGGAAATCAAAAAGATAAGAGGAGAGATGGAAATGTCGTATATCGTTGATTTTAAAAATGTGTCTACGGTTGGTTTAGAGTCTTCACCTGTAGCAGAAGCGCTTGCTGGATTACGTGCTAATGAAGCCCGTTACTTTATGAACAAATACAAGCATGAATTTACGGTAGTACCCGCCGGCGAAAGTCAGGAGAACCTTGATTATGTGAACCGCATTTTGAAAGAAGAACGTGATATTGCGTTTGCGGCCAAACCTTTAGAAACGTCGCGTTTTCAAGTGGAAAATATCCGATTTACCTACGTCTTTTATGAGGACGGGCTTGCGCTCAATGTCATGTATACGGTTGATGACCCTAAGAAGCGGGCCGTTGGTTTTAAGCTTTCCGAGGGGATGGAGGTACCGCAGGAGTTAGAAGGGAAGTTTAAGTTTGCCAGGCAGAAGTCTAAACTAGCCGGAACCATTCGGGGCTCGTTTTTTGTAATCAAAGGAGAATATTAAGGGCAGCAAAAATGTAAGGGAGAAATCGTTGTCCGAACACGACAAGACTTACAGGCTGCTGATCGAAAAATTTTGGAACGCTTTCCCCGGATTGGAGACTGAGCCTGTCTCACCAGTCCGCTCACAGGAAAAGCGGCCGCCTTCATTTTCGGAAGGCGGCCGCTTTTTTTATTTGAAGAGGAGGGGCAGGGCCGGTTGGGTTCGTTGTGCGGGTTGGGGACTCTTTCCTCCTTTCTGAGATTATCCTATGCGAGATTGATAGAAAGATGGCGGCGGCCGCCCGAATCTATGAAAAAAGGGTTTATCGGACCGATATGAAAAAAGTACTTTTATGTTCAATATGGTTGTGATACACTTAAAACGAACCTAAATGAACATAAACGTACCTTATAGGAGGTTACCCCATATGGAAATCCGTCACACGACAAACCCGACTGACTTTAAAACTTTTACAACCGAACGCATGAGAAATGACTTTTTGATCGAAAATTTGTTTCAGGAAGAGCGCATTTCGATGGTCTACACCCATTATGACCGCATGGTCATCGGAGGCGCGGTTCCCGTCAAGGAAACGCTTGAACTTGAAGCGGCCGACACGCTCAAAACGGAGTACTTCCTGGAGCGCCGCGAGGTTGGTTTTCTGAACATCGGCGGAGACGCCGTCATTACGGCGGACGGAGAGAGCTTCGAGCTGGGCCGTCTGGATGCGCTGTACGTGGGCAAAGGAAACAAGAAAGTAACGATCGCCAGCAAGGATTCTTCGAATCCGGCCCGCGTTTATTTCTGTTCGGCGCTCGCTCATGCGGAAATCCCGTCGAGAAAAATTTCGATCAAGGAAGCGAATCCGAACCACCTCGGCTCTCTGGAAACGTCCAACGAACGGATTCTGAACCAGTACATTCATGCCGACGGCATTCAAAGCTGCCAACTGATGATGGGCGTAACCCAGCTCAAAACGGGAAGTGTATGGAATACGATGCCGGCTCATATCCACGACCGCAGAATGGAAGCTTACCTGTACTTCGATCTGAAGGAAGACGCGCGCGTGTTCCATATGATGGGCGAGCCTTCGGAAACGCGTCACCTCGTGGTTTCCAATGAACAGGGCGTCATTTCGCCGAGCTGGTCCATCCATTCCGGAGCGGGAACCAGCAACTATTCGTTCATCTGGGCTATGGCCGGCGAAAATTATACCTTTAAAGATATGGATATGGTGCCTATGAACGAGTTAAAGTAGAAGCATGAACCTGTTTGACAGGCAAGGAGGAATTATTCATGCTGGCTGCTGAACGCCATCGTACCATTCTGGAAGAACTGGAAAGCCGGAAAAGCGTCAAAGTTTCCGAGCTTAGCGATAAATTTCAGGTCACGGAAAAGACGATCCGCGAGGATCTCGAGAAGCTGGAGGAGAAAGGGCTTCTGAAGCGGACACATGGGGGAGCTGTCCCTTTGCCCGACGAAGAGAGCCTGCTGCCGCAGATTCCGAATATCAAGCATGTCCGCGAAAAATCCGCCATCGCCGAATACGCGCTGACTTTCATCGAACCGCACGACATCATTGCGCTCGACGCCGGGAGTACGACGCTGGAAATCGCCCGCAAGGTAAAGAACATGCCGCTCACCGTCCTGACCAACGATCTGCTCATTATCCGTGAGCTCACGGCCAAGGACCAGATCCGGCTTGTCGTGCCGGGCGGGTACCGGCATCATAACCTGCTCGTCGGCACCGATCCGGATTGGGTGAAGAAACTCAACGTGCATAAGCTGTTTCTATCCGCCACCGGCATTCATCCGGATTACGGGCTGACCATTTTCACGGAGGAGCTGACAAGGCTCAAGCGCGTCTACATGGAATGCGCCAAAACGATTTACTGCGTCGCCGACCACAAAAAGTTCGGCAAAGGGGCCTTGATCACGTTTGCCGGCCTTGACGAGATCGACTACTTGATCACCGACAGCGGCATCGGTTCCGAGACGCTAAGCAAATACGGGGAGGCCGTCAACATTTTGCAGGCCCCCCTCTAATAACCGTTAGGCTAAGGAAGGTGTACGGAATGAATTTATTTGATTTGTCCGGCAAAAAAGCCGTCGTAACCGGGGCGGGCCGCGGCCTAGGCGCCACTATCGCGATCGGTCTGGCCGAGGCGGGAGCGGACGTGGCGCTGGTGACGAACCGGACTCCCGCGGATGACGTCAAGGCACGGGTCGAGAGCTTCGGCCGCCGCGCGGTCACCATCCAGGCGGATGTCTCCGACCGCAGCCTGCTGCCCGGCGTGATCGGCCAGGCCCTCGAAGGCCTGGGCGGACTCGACATCCTGGTCAACAACGCGGGCATCATCCGGCGCAAGCCGGCCGCCGAGCATGACTACCAGGACTGGCAGGATGTGCTGGACGTGAACCTGAACTCCGTGTTCACGCTCTGCCAGCTTGCCGGCCGCCATATGATTGCACAAGGTTCCGGCAAGATCATCAACGTGGCCTCCATGCTGTCGTTCCAGGGAGGCATCAACGTGCCCGGCTACACGTCCAGCAAGCATGCCGTAGCCGGCTTGACCAAGGCTTTGGCGAATGAGTGGGCCTCCAAAGGCATTCAAGTCAACGGTATCGCACCGGGCTACATGAGCACGGACAATACCGAGGCGCTGCGCGAAGATCCGGTCCGCAGCAAGCAGATTCTCGAGCGCATTCCGGCGGCACGCTGGGGCACATCCGAGGATCTGATCGGACCGGCCGTGCTGCTCGCATCCCGGGCCTCGGATTACATGAACGGACACATCCTGTGCGTCGACGGGGGCTGGATGGTGCGCTAACCCGTCCCGTCTTGCCCTGCTTTCGCCCAATCGCGACAGGGAGCTATCCCAGCATAAAGCCAAGCCCTTCCGGGTTACAATGAGAACATCCTTCTCGTTTAACCCGGCAAGGGTTTTTTTGCGTTGGACAAACAAGTTTAATCAATCGGGGTGGAAAAAGGGACTCATAAAAGACTTATTAGGTTTATAGGAATATGATTGACTAGAAACTTTTTAAACCCTATAATATTTCGTATGCAAAATATTTGGAGGCGAATAGTAAAGAAAGGAAGGAATCAGTCTTGGAGGAACAGGATCGCATTCACCGGATTTTTCAATCCTACCGTGAGGTCAATCAGGCTTTTTTCCAAGTCCTGATGAAGGCGGCCCAACTGTACGGCCTCACGCCGGTCCAACTGCTTACCCTTAAAAATCTGAAGGAACATCCTCTTATCGGATTGGGGGAACTTAGCGAGTATATTCTGCTGGGGACCAGCACGACGAGCGGGATTGTGGACCGTCTGGTCAAAGCGGGCCTCGTTTCCCGGGAGCGTTCGGAGACAGACCGCCGGTCCGTTACGCTCAAGCTGACGGAGAAAGGGCTGGAACAGTGGAACCTGGTCGAACGGGACCACATGGACCGATTGTATATTCTCGCTTCGGTATCCGAAGAGGATCAGCGGCAACTGGAGCGTATCAATACACAAATCCTAGAGATTTTACAGAAAGTGAGAGATGAAGAAACCCATGAGTACAGAAGCACCCCAATTTAAGCGGGGGCCTATTGTGGCCTCCCTGCTGATCGGAGCGTTCGTCGCCCTGCTCAGCCAAACCTTCCTCAACGTCGCCCTGCCGGGCATGATGAAGGATCTCCAAGTAAGCGAGAATACCATCCAGTGGCTGTCCAACGGCTATATGCTGGTCAGCGGCGTTCTCGTCCCGATCAGCGCCTTTCTGATCGAACGTTTTACGACGCGGAAGCTGTTTATCGCCGCGGTCGGCTTGTTTACGCTGGGCACGATCATAAGCGGATTCGCCCCCGGGTTCGAGCTGCTGCTGACCGGCCGTCTTGTCCAGGCGGCAGGCGCAGGCGTGCTTATGCCGCTGATGTCGATCGTCTTCCTGACGATCTTCCCTGTGGAGGAGCGCGGCAAAGCGATGGGCATGATGGGCGTCGCCATGATTTTCGCCCCGGCCATCGGTCCTACGCTGTCCGGCTGGATTATGGAGCATTACAGCTGGCGCGCCCTGTTCTATATCATTATCCCGCTTTCCGCTTTTGCCCTGATCTTCGGAGCCGTATCGCTTAAAAACGTGACGCGCACATCCAAGCCGCGCCTTGATATTCTCGGCGTTATTCTCTCCACCCTTGGTTTCGGGGGGCTGCTCTACGGCTTCAGTGACGCGGGTAAAGACGGATGGGACAGCACGATTGTCGTGACTTGCCTGACGGTCGGCGCCGTTTCGCTCATCCTGTTCATCTGGCGTGAGCTGGTGACCGAGAAGCCGATTCTGGAATTCCGTGTGTTCAAATTCAACATGTATTCCCTTACGACCGTCATTAACGTCATTGTGACGATGGCCATGTTCTCCGGGATGATTCTTCTCCCGCTCTATCTGCAAAACATCCGCGGATTTACGCCGTTCGAATCCGGACTTCTGCTTCTTCCGGGCGCGATTCTGATGGGGATCATGTCCCCGATTACCGGTATTATTTTCGATAAAGTCGGTGCCCGCTGGCTTTCCGTTATAGGCTTGCTGATCATGACCGTGACGACTTACGAATTCAGCAAGCTTACCATTGATACGACGTATACCACGCTCATTCTGCTCTACACGATCCGCAGCTTCGGCATGTCGATGCTGATGATGCCGATCCAGACCGCAGGGATGAATCAGCTTCCCCAGCGTCTGAACGCGCACGGTTCGGCCATGTCGCAGACGCTCCGTAACGTGGCCGGCGCCATCGGCACCGCTCTGCTCGTGTCCCTTATGACCAATGCGGCCAAGTCCCATGGAGCGGAGCTCGTCGCCGCGGGCGGCATCAATCCCGCCGATAAGGTCAAAATGGCGGAAATTGCCCAGCAGTCCGCGGTCTACGGCATCAACCATTCCTTCGTCGTGGCGACATGGATGACGGTGGCCGCTCTTGTTATGGCCTTCTTTATCCGTAAAGTGAAGCCGCACGTCGAGATCAAGCACGAGAGTGTCGTGATCGAAAACAAAGACGTCGAAACCGTCACGGTTTCGTCGAAATAAGGTAAAACGAACATCGTCCCGAACGCAGTCCCCGCGGCTGCTTCGGGACGATTTTTTTTGCTTTGGAACAGCATGCTCCAGGAAGGAATCTATCGAAGAGTTGTCGAATTTTGGAACCATGCAGGCTTTGCAGAGAGAGGGGACTTATAAAATGAAATGCAGCATTTGCCAATGGGTGAAAATCGTTGATATGAACAACGAAGCGCTGACACAGCAGCTCTTTGTACACGGGGAGATCGAAGGGGCGGCACTGACGGTAGGCGCTTCGGTCGTTACACATTCGCTCGGTCTCAAGAAATTCGAAGTCGTTTACGACAAGAGGGAAGGCATCGAATCGGCCCGCTTTAAAGTGGTCGACATCGAAGTCGACATGCTCCAGCACCCGTTTACGACCCGTGCCTACCTGGAGCCGCAGGTGCTCATTATCGGCCAGCACGACGTGGGTGAAACGGAGTAATCCGCAAGGCTCTTGGCAGGGCTGAAAAGGCGGCGGAAACCGTATCCGGATTGGATTCTTCGCGGATAATCGGCTATCATGGGGAGAGACGACTTTGCTTACAAAGGAGAATGGAGACATGATGCGTTTATTCATGATGCTGGGAAGCATCAATATGTTTTTGGCGGTGGCGCTGGGCGCTTTCGGCGCTCATATGCTGAAAACAAAAATCAGTGCGGACATGCTTGCCGTCTACCAGACCGGCGTGCAGTATCATATGATTCATGCGGTCGGCCTTATCGCAATCGGTCTCGCCGCGGATCGTCTGACGCAGAACCAGTCCCTGGTTAATGCTTCGGGCTGGGCGATCCTGATCGGAATTATTTTATTTTCCGGGAGTCTCTATGTCCTGAGCTTGTCCGGTATTAAAGTGTTAGGAGCCATTACGCCGTTCGGCGGGGTTGCTTTCCTGGCAGGCTGGGTTATGCTGGCGATTGCCGCAATGAAATAAGAGCCGGATTTATTCCGGCTCTTTTCTTTTTTGTAAGGGGCTTAAATAATAGCAGGAAAATTTACCTAGTGCGTAGAAGTTGTTACCATTTGCACGTTTGCCTGTCGATTCAGGTGTTTGACGGAAGACGAAAAATGTCGATTGAGGGCGGATTTGCAGGATAATCTCCCCGTCCCGGTCAGCAACCCCCAAAATCCTTTTGGTTGAAAGGAATACCGGATGTATAAGTCATTCAGTCCAGATGAGGATAACGAATCGGGCTTTATCGCACCCGCTATGATTCCCGTGTTTGCCTACGCGTTCAAAGAGGCCTTGATCGGGATGGCGGTGGTGAATCAGCAGGGAGATATTCTTGAAGTGAATGAAGTGCTCTGCCGGATGCTGGGATATACGCGCCGGGAGCTTCTCGGGATGAACAAGGACGATATCGCTTACGCAGCGGTCGGCACGGAGGACTGGGTGAGCCGGTGGAAGGAACTGGCCGCCACCAAAAGGCTGCAGATGGAGAAAAGGTTCCGGCATAAAGACGGACACTGGGTCTGGACGATGTTGAACGTGTCTCTTCTCCCCGGTACGGACGGTTCCTTTGTCTATTATGTGCAGCTGCAAGACCTGACGGGCCGGAAAGCCATGGAAGAAAAGCTGGAGCGGAGCCGTCAGGAACTTGGGCCCCTTTTCGAGTATAATCCGGACATCGTCTGCATAGTGGATATGCAGGGGCACATTGTCAGCATTAATTCCACCATGAGGCAGGTCACGGGGTACGAGACGGACGAATTGGCGGGGCATCCCTGCAAGAGGTTCATTTTCCCGGGAGACCTGGAGACGGCGGCGGAACTCTTCGAGGCTGCGAAAAACGGAAGAACCCGGACGGGCGAATTCAATGTCTCGCGCAAGGACGGAAGCTGGATCACCGTGGAAGTCAACACGCTTCCGATTCAGGTAGGCAGCCGCGTGGAAGGGATTTATGCGATAGCCAAAGACGTAACGAGGCGCAGGGAAACGGAAGAACGGCTGAGAACGTCCGAGAAGCTGTCGGCCGTGGGGCAGCTTGCGGCGGGTGTCGCCCATGAAATCCGGAATCCGCTGACAGCTCTGAAAGGCTTTACCCAGTTTCTGCAGTCCGGGGCAGAGGGGAAGCAGGAATACTACGAAATCATGATGTCCGAGCTTAACCGGATCGATCTCATCCTTTCGGAACTGCTTATGCTAGCCAAACCCAAAGCGTCCGAATTCGCCTGGTTAAACCCGGAGCTTGTGATCCGGCATGTACTTGCGCTCCTTGAAGCGCAGGCCATTCTCAAGAACGTCGAATTCTTGACGAATGTGGACGGCAGTCTCTCCGGCATGATGGGGGCCGAGAATCAGCTGAAGCAGTTGTTCGTGAATTTATTGAAAAATGCGATCGAGGCCATGCCGGACGGAGGACTTATCACGATCCGGCTGCAGGAGCAGGCGGATAAGCGGATTTGTTTCGCCATTGCGGATCAGGGAAGCGGGATCCCGCAGGATTTGATCGACAAGATCGGCGTTCCCTTCTATACGACCAAAGATCAGGGCAGCGGGCTGGGCATGATGGTCAGCCGCAAAATTGTGGAGGAGCACAAAGGCATCCTTCAGATTGAAAGCGTCATGGGGGAAGGGACGACCGTTTACGTTCGGCTGCCCATAAACAGAGAAAGCGGCGAAATGGAGGAAAAACGGAAATGATACCGGTTCTCTTAGGCGGGTATGCAGCAGTTATCGTGATCGGAAGTGTGCTGCTGAGAGCCTATGCAGTCTGGATCTGCCTGGGAGCCTCGGCCGTACTGGCGGGGGCGCTGTATACCTTTAACAAGCGCGGCAACCCCGCTGCTTCCGGGCAGGAAGGACTTACGGCATTAGACAACAGGCCGGTGGACCCGCCAATAGCGGATGAATCCTCCCGATTGCTGGACACTTTATTCGATTACAGCCCGAACGCGATCAGCGTAACGGATGAGCACGGCAAATTAACCCGGGTAAGCCGGACCATGGAACGGCTCCTCGGAGCGACGAACGAGCAGCTGGTCGGCAATTCTTTCGGAGCTTACGTATCCGACGAGCATCAGGATAAGCTCAAGCAGCGCTACGGAGAACTGCGCACAGGAACGCCGCAGCTGTTCGATATCCCGGTGCTCCACCGGAGCGGGTACCGGATCGACTTGTCGGCTACGGGTGTGCCGCTCGAGACGCAGGGGGCAAGCCGGCGGTTCCTGTTCATGTTCCAGGATATCACGGAACGGCGGAGAGCCGACGAGCAGTTCCGGCACATGGCCTACTACGACGATATGACGGGCCTTCCGAACCGTCGGCTGTTCAAGGAACAGCTTACGGAGGCGCTGCTTCTGGCGGAAAGCCATCATCAGCGGGTAGCGGTCATGTACGTGGACATCGACGGCTTCAAGCTGTTTAACGACTGCTTCGGTTACGACTACGGGGACATGCTGCTCCTTCAGGTGGCGGAGCGGTTCACCCGCTGCATCTCAGATAACGACTTCATCGCCAGAACGGAAGGCGACGAATTCGCCTTCTTCTACACGGGCATTCAGGGGAGGGAACAGGCCTTGCAGCTCGCCTCCCGGCTGCTGTCCGTGCTTGAGGAGCCTTTCATGCTGGAGCAGTATGAGCTGCACGTTACCGCAAGTATAGGCATCTCGCTGCTCTCGCGCGAACGCGAGGATGCGGATACGCTGATGAAGCATGCGAATATGGCCGTCACCCGGGCCAAGGAGAACGGAAAAAGCGACATCCAGATTTTTAACTCCGAAATGAGATCCGTCTCTCTTCAGAAACTTCAATTGGAAAACGACCTGAGACGGGCCATTACAAACAACGAATTCGTGCTGCATTATCAGCCGCAGGTCGAGATCGAAAGCGGTCAAATCGTAGGGATGGAGGCGCTCATCCGCTGGAACCACCCCCAGAAGGGCTTTATTCCGCCGGGAGATTTCATCCCGTTTGCGGAGCAGTCGGGACTGATCGTGCCGATCTCGGAGTGGGTGCTGCACGAGGCGTGCCAGCAGAACCAAACCTGGCAGGATGCCGGCCTTCCGAAAGTTCCGGTATCCGTGAACTTGTCCTCCCGGCAGTTTCTCCAGCACAATCTGAAGGCGAAAGTCGATCAGGTGCTGCAGCATACGGGGCTGGCTCCACAGTTTCTGGAGCTCGAGATTACCGAGAGCATGACCATGGATGTGGAGCATGCCATCGCTTCGCTTCTGGAACTGAAGCAGCTCGGCGTCCAGGTGAGCATCGACGATTTCGGCACGGGATACAGCTCTCTGTCATATTTGAAAAGATTTCCGGTCGACCGGCTGAAAATCGACCGTTCCTTCGTCCGGGACATCATGGAGGACCCGAGCGACGCCGCTATCGTCGCCACGATTATTTCCATGACGCGGCACTTGAACTTGAAAGTGATCGCCGAGGGCGTGGAGACGGAGGAGCAGCTTTCCTTCCTGCACCGCAATCAGTGCCATGAGGTTCAGGGCTACTGGTTCAGCCCGCCTCTGACGGCGGATAAGATGGGCTCCATGCTGCGCCGGATCACCTGCAGCGCAGGGAGGCTCAAGGAAGCCTAGACCGGCCGGAAAAACAAATAGAGCCAGCAGTTTCCGGGAAACCGTTCTGCCAGACTCGCGATTGAGAGAAAGCGGCGCCGGGATGCAGTTCAGGTGCCCGATGCGGCGCCGTTTGACGCCAGTCAACCTCGCCGCCCTATAGAAGAAAGGCCCGAGCGCGTAAGCGCCGGGCCTTTTTTTAATGTAAAGACATATTGTCAATCTCGTTGAGCTTAAACAGATAAACTTTCTTTTCGTCCACATGGTAGACGGTAACGTTGCCCGATTCTTCATCGAAATTCAGAACCCGGCAGGGAAGACTGAGACGGATGCCAGCCCCTTTTACGACGGAAAGGCGGATCAGGGTGTTGTCCTTGATCATCTTCCGGAGCTGGTCTTCCACCTGGGGCCTATGCTGATTGGAAGCGGATGCAGCGGGAGGCGCAGACGATCCGGTTTTGGATGCCGGAGCGGATGCCGGCTGTTTCTCGGATGATGACGGTGATCCGTCCGATACGGCAGCATGTGAAGAAGCTGCGGTCGAAGATGTGCCAGAGGAAGGCGTATTTAATGCGATCAGCTTGCCGAGCTCAATCCCCTGTTCGATCGTAAAATCTGTGAAATTAGCATTATTCAAGACCTGCAGCAGCTTTTGAAGCGCAAGTCCATTCGTCTCTTCTTCCATCAAAATTTTAACGGTAAACAAATGGCCTTGTTTGGATGTTTGGTTCGTGTTAGTAGTCGTAATAAGACCTCCGTCTCACTGAATCTGGTCCTTTTACTATAGCATGAAATGGGTCTTTAGATACACCCTGTTTTTCCGGCACCAAAACTTCTCTCCGGCATATACTGCCTATGATTTTGAAGCGAGGAGATGTGTCATTATGATGAAAGTGGAACCCATCGAACTGGATGGAAATACGGCCATTGCGATAGAAGTAAAGCTGCCAAAAACGACGCTGCTAGTCGTGACGACGGATAAAGGCTATATCATGTGCGGAGCCCAATTTATACCCTATTTTACAGGGTGAACAATAATGGCTTTGAAAAGCTGTAATTCCTTATGGGACAAGGCCTCACGGGATTTTTGAATGTTTTTTGAGACATGGACAAAATGTCTTTTTTGAAGTCTTTGTGATCACACTTGTGACCAAAATTTAAGGACAAACGGTTCAAAACGTGACTATTTTAAATTACACTTTTGTCCAAAATTTGCACCAATTAAATAGACCAACTAACAGTTAAGATAGTGGGTTGTTTGACTATTCCTTTGGTTTAAGTGGTCCTATTTTTTTCTTTTCAAATGTAGGTAAGTCTGGGGTATCTTTAGATTGTTTGAGCAGTTTGTATTGTGGGGTAAAAGTCTTATTCTTAATGTCCACGGGTGCAAGTATAAAGTAATCCTTGTATGAGTCTATGACGATCATTGGTTCTGTTGTGTTAGTAACTAAATATTCCGTTTCTTCTCTTGCGTCATTTTTCCCTTTCTCTTGAACAAGGAACATATTGCTAGTAACAATTGCAACAAAAAAGATTATTACAGTTACCTTACTACCATACTTTAACGTAATACCTTTAAGTATGTTGTCTCCAATTACCTTCTCATTATGAATAATGCGAGCACTAATTTTTTTTAGTTCCTTGTACTTAAATATCGGGATAATAACATATACTAAAATAGAGAAGGCAAAAAGAACAACAACAGCGAAAATTACAATCATGCTTCCAAGATTATAAAAAATGCTAAACAGTACGATATAACAGAATAAGCTGTTTTGATTTGTAGAGATTTCAAATCTATTTGAATCAAGGAAAGATAAAAAATTGACTAAAAGAAGTGTAATCATGATAGACCTAAAAAGGCTCCATGTTGATTTAATGATTGTCGGTAACCCTACCTCTACAAACATGTCTGGCAGCTCATAATAATCTTTATATCCAACTTCATAAAGATAGCCAGCAAGATAACCGAAGGCCGTTATTAAGATAACAATAAGTGCTTCACCAATTAGTCCATTTGAAGATTTTTCATGCTTCCCCTTGTTTATTTCTTCTGTCAAATCCATTCCCCCTGAATTGTAATATGCTGGATAATTATATCACATTAGTGAGGTCATAGAATTGTTTAAAAGTATTCACTAATAAATTGCAAATGGCTCCCGATTATTATATCTGGAGCCTTTCTCTATACCTAAGTTTCCTTTTTGCTATTGCTATCCATTTCGACTTTAAATGTGATTGATTGTATCTTTAATGACCAATGAGGAATATGTGAGTAGGTAATCTTAATAGGTTCAATTTTCAAAGTATTGTCTCCTTTCATTTTACTCTTATGTCTCATGATGACTTAAACAGCTATGTATGTCGCATTTTCCTTTTCAATCTTGTAATATTCGAGTTGCCATAACATTTGAAATTTAGATGGATAAGCTTTTCCGTACACTTGTTTCCCTTTGCTATGAATTGCGACAGCTTGCCTTACGGCTTCTTTTTCGCCATAATGAATGTAAACCCCATTATAATTATATATTTGATATATCCAATGAGGTATTATAATACTAGATTTACTCATCAAGGGTGTATATTTAATTTTTTTATACTCCTTTGTCTCTGAAATGATCTTTAATTTTGCGATTAGCTGTTCCTCGTTTTGGAAATAATTGAAATCGGCATGAATGTTAGAGAGTCTGTTTTGGATTTCTTCTGATTCACCATAATAAAGTTCTTTCTTACCTTTAGGATTAATAAAGATTGCAATAGCAAATAGATAGTTCATCAAATGTAAGCGAAGATACCCCAACTTTTAAGCGGATGAGTAAGTCGGGGAGGAATCGCTTATTCTCCTCTCTATTAACAATGTGCTTGCGTATTCGACTTTTCTTAGTTTCTTGAAACTAGTGGAGGTGTGAATCTTAGTGCCGTCTAACTGTCTGATATCAAAATAACCTCTTATTCTTCTGCCGAAGATGAAGCACTCTTGCCCTTCATAGATTACCTTATCGAACAACTGAAAACCCAACACAAAACGCTCTGCTTTATTAGTCTTACGTCTTCCACCTTTGCCAATGGTTGCTGTGTGCAGTTGACGATTGTTCTTGCGAACAAATTTCATGGTATAAACCGCATCGTTTGATTTCGCTAATGGATGACCACTAATACAGCGCGCATCGGCCATATGGGATTTTTCTAATCCGTGCCTTATACGAGTGTTCTTTATGATATATCCGTAAGTTAACTTTGCATGGGGATAGATTTCTTTCAATCCGTTATAGATAAACCACCGCATTACAGTCATTTGTGAAGCATCACGTAAGGAAGGTGATTTACGTGAAATTGTATGTTCCAATCCTTTTTGATGTATCTCGTTATGGCATGTTTCACAAAGGGTAATCAAATTATCTGGTCTATCTCCGCCTGTCTTACGACTTTCAATATGATGTACATTTAAGATTTTATCTTTTTTCTTTCCTTTACAACGTTGACAGATATGTTTATCACGAAATAATACATATTCATGCACATTCCAAAAACCCATTTGTTCTCCTTGCTGATACTCCACGCCTTGGATTGAAGGATTTTTTAATAATTGCGTATCAAACTGTGCAACTTCAATAATGATATGAGTGACAGGAAGAATATTGTGAACAAATTTTACTATTTTAACATGTGAATCCACTTTATGTTGAATTGATGGGGCGAGCCAACCCTTCGGTTTTTTACGGTTGAGAAACCTTGCTTTGCGATAACGAGTAGTTCGACTTCGCCTAGCTCTTCTAAATTGTGAGCGTGTCGCCAGAAGTTCTTGAATATCGGTACGCAGTTTGATATCTGCTTCCAATAAAACCTTCTTTTCTGTAGTAGCGGATATACCAATATGCTTTGTACCGGCATCAACACCTAATGAAATCGGTTGTATGTAACCAGCACTTCCATGAACTAGCTGGATAGTAAATGGAGTACGTTTTGCAACCTTTGCTTTTTTAGACTTTAATAGATTCCTTGCCTTTCTTGGTGAACAAGGCATTAAAGGTTTCCCATGTTGATTGATAACGTATACGAACATTGCGTATACCTCCATTCGGAGTATTATGCCTCATACCCAATGTTGGAAAGGCTTGTTAGGTCTACAGCACAGTTCCTACCCATCAGAACATTTAACCATAGACGACAGAGCAGCGAACTTGAAGAGCATTCGAAGGTGTCATGACCAATCCAACGTAGTCTGCGAAAGACTTAGGGTAGTCAATAAGGGCTTTTCAAGCCCCCACTTCAACCATTAGGTAAGTGGTGGATTATTGATCCTTATGAAGACCTATTACAAAGAGCCGGTTATCTCGATGAGCAATCAATGAGTGATCATGAAGGTGAGATATATACGGATCGGTCAAAGGGCGTTATTTATGTTCACGAAGAAATTGGGCGCTACATGTTCATTGAACTTAAGCAACTATTACGTAGTAAGAATAAAATTTCACATAACGGTAAGCTCTTATCTGATTTCGATAAAAAACGATTATTGGATATTGCAGATATTATTACCGTAAAGGACTCAGAGATTAGTAAAGAACCTTAAACAGGTTCTTTTTTTGTTCGCAAAATAAGAATGTGTGTTCGTATTAAAATGTATCATTAGTTCCAGAAGATGTCAATGAGTAGTTCCAAATACCTAAATTTGAGTAATTGCATCCCTTAACTCAACATAGTTGCAGTGTTCGTTGAAGCATTCATATTGTTCTTTTATTTCTTCGTCTGTAACATGGTAACCAGCGAAATCAACTTCAGAATTACACTTTGGGCAAGTAAACAAAGGTATCACCGCCTTATCAATTTTTTATGCCATCTTAGCCTTAAACGAGCCTCGCAAATCATTTTCATTTACAGGTCTAATAGGATTGGTGAAGAGTGCAATTGCGAATTTGTTTTTCATAACGAAACTCCTTTTATTTTCGTTTTCACGAATTTAATTTTCGATTTATTAAATTAAATATACACATTCGCAAAAATTCTGTCAATTACTTTTCGAATATTTATTTCGCAAACGCGAAAATAATTTGTGCTTGCAATCGCTATACTGTATATTTGTTTATGGAGGGATATACAATGTTTAGTTACAAACCTTTAAAAAGACTACTGGTTGAAAAGGAAATGTCCAAAACGGAATTTATGAATTATATGGGCTTCTCTTCATCAACGACCGCTAAAATATGGAAAAATGAAAATGTTGCATTGTCTATATTGGATGACATTTGTAATAAACTAGAATGCAAAATTTCCGATGTCATTGAACATATTCCGAGTGATGACTATATAGATGAAGATGGAAGATATGTTTTAAAAATTAAAGATAATGTTCAAAAGTAAGGAAAGCGAAGAAGCCCGAATTCATTTTCGAATTCGGGTTTTTGTATAGTCTTTTATCCTATCTGTATGGTATATTTAGGGAACAAATTGTATGGGGGAATTAAATTGGATAAATTGTTTATTTTTTTATTTTGTCTTATTTTATTTCCTTTACTTGTCCTTTAAAGGGTACAAAGAAAATAATAAAAAGCCTAGTTCATCATTTGATGGCAAGCACGTCTTAGGTATTCCTGGTATAGGCACAGGCATCTCTGCAAAGGTAGTTACAAACAAGGACAACATCACAATTAACAACACTCAAATTATTCCTATGGATCGTTTCCAATTTGCAAGAGGGGTATCTGCTCAAGAAATCGTCTTAGACGATCAGCAGAAGTCAGTTATTCTTAGGGGGATTGCTGGCGGCTTACTATTGGGGCCTATTGGGGCTGTAGTAGGGGGGATGAGCGGCTTAGGTACGAAACAGCAGAAGAAAGAGGTTACACAACATTACATTCAATTAACGTATACAAATAAGGATAATGAGCAGATTGATGCTTTATTCTTGGTTGATCGTGATAAGAAATACTGTGACGGTGTAGCTGATCACATTAATAAAGAAACAGGTAAAATAGCACTAGTACAAAAACTACAATACGAAATCTAACACTATGTATAGACGACGCTGAGCGTCTTTTTTCTTTTATATATCACCTGAGCAACTAATCGCATGAGCTTCAACAACTTTACTCATTGTTATTGGTCCAACTTTAGCAAGCTTATGTAGCAGCCTAGACTTATCAACTGTTCTTACCTGCTCAAGCATAACAACTGAATCCTTAATAATTCCGTTTGGAGATGCTTTTAATACAACATGAGTAGGCAATTTTGCTTTGTGTATTTGAGCAGTAATAGCACAAACAATAACTGTTGATCCATATCTAATTCCTCGATTAAACTAATGCAGGCCTTAAACCATGTTGCTCAGATCCAATCCCATCGAACTTTACCATCCATATGTCTCCACGTGTAACCATCTTATCATCTTCACAATTTAGAAGTTGTTTACTCATAAATAAACACCTCTTATTATATTGATTTAATAATATTGTAATCATTTAGTTTTATGTATACAAGGGAATATATATTCTATTTAGAATTAAATAATAAATGATTGCAATAAATATAAAATGTGATATGATGACAGTGTCAAGTGATCAATCTGGTTAAAAAGGAGAAAAGGATGATGTATTGAGTGAGTTTAGAAAGTCTAGAGTTAATTGAGGATGAGTTTGTACCAGTTTATCGTAACGAAAAAGGTGAGAGTGTTGTTGATGGTCGTGATTTGAAAGAGTATTTAGGGGTACGCCGAGACTATAGCACTTGGTTAAAAGGAAGGGTAGAAGAATATTCCTTTGAACTGGGGAAGGACTTTACCCCGAATCGGGGGAAAAGTACTGGAGGACGTCCAAGAGTAGATCATATTTTAAGTTTGGACATGGCGAAAGAGCTGGCAATGGTTGAAAACAATCAAAAGGAAAAAGAAGTTAGACGCTATTTTATAGAACTTGAATCTAAATACAAAGCCGCGCTACAAGAAATCGAACGCCTTTACTCACAACTATTTGACGCTTCCAATCTCATAACAATGAATTCAGCCGCTAAAAGTATTGGGATTGGTCGGAATAAAATGTTTGTGGATCTCCGTAAGCGTGGAATAATTCTAAAAGGAAGCAACGTTGTTAAACAACAGTACATAGACCGTGGTCTATTCGTAGTTAAAAACGTTAATAAAATAAATAAATACAAAAATAAAATTATACCTACCACCTTTGTGACTCCAAAAGGATTAGACTATCTGGCCAAGTTGTACATTGCCTAAAACTCCGTGTCCTAGGCGCGTTTAGTATAGATGATTTTATAAAATACGCAGTAAAGGAGCAGGTTAATATGATGGATCAAGAAATAAAAGGTTTACTTGAGAAGATCCTTACAAGGCTAGACAGTATCGAAAAGAGTGGCAAACTGGAACAAGCTGCAACAAAAGAAGATGTGGCCTATCTGGCTGCCAAAATTGGTCAACACGATCTAGAATTAGACAGATTGAATAAACGGATTAGATAAATCATGGGGAGCCTAGACGCCTGTCTAGGTTCTTTGTCTTGCTCATTTTAAGATCGGGAGGGGGATACTATGTCCATGCAATCATACGAGGTTGTAGACCTATTTGAGAACGTTTGCGAATTGATTGAGTCGATTAGAGGAAGCCAGGAACGGAGCGAGAAGAGGTTTGAACAGTTTCAGAAGGAATTAATCGCCCAACTGAACAGAATAGAGGAAAATGACAAGATAACAGCGGCTGAAGCTAAATCTGATATAAACTTTTTGGCTAAAGAGTACGGACAACTTAAATTAGAGATGAGCCGGTTAAATCAAGCTTGGTGAAAACGTTTAAGAACCCGGATGTAATTGTCCAGGTTCTTTTTCTGTTATCTTTTTCTGCGACTTGTTCTTGTATCTTTGCTTTCATTGAACAATACAAGGAGAATAACAATGCCAATGATTAATAACAAGAACAACAGTTGCAAAAAGGTACTGAGGAAATAATAAATTAAATATGCGGACATTATACCAATAGGGATAAAGAAAATTACAGGCCACTTATAATATTTTTCATTTTCATAAGCTATGTAAGTATTCCAAAACGAACCTATTGAAAGAGCTAGAAAACAAATAGCAGATAAAAAGCTTAGACCAATTACTTTAAAGGTTGGTCCCGGATTACGAAAAATATTCAGGCACTTATCTAAGAAGCTTTCCGGAAGCGGAAATAACATAAGCTGTTCATAAGCCAAGTAACCAAAGCCGCATGAACACGCTAATAAAAGTAGATAAACTCTCCAATCTTCAAAATACTGAAGTTGGTCAAAAAAACGTTTCATTCAATTCCCCCTCGAATGTATGTTTGGTGGTATAATTGGAATGTAACATTTTGGATATATTCTTGTCAACTTTTGGCACTTGTCATAATATTATGTAGGAGTATATACCTATAGAAAGAAGGGGAGCGCTTGAAATTAGATATGGGTAAAATACTGGATATTCTAAAGTTAACGCCTTTATACTTGTTTCCTATTGTTTTAGCCTCTGCAGCAATGCTGTTTTTGCCAGTAGATATATTAAAACAGCTTGGAATAGATCCTTTTACAGTGAAATATAAGACATGGATAGGTTTAACCTTTATCATATCTTTTTGTTTTTTGATTACTCATTTGATCTACAAGTTGTTTCAGTTTATCACAGGCAAAAATGGAGATAGAAAGTGGAAAGAATATCGGAAAGAATATCTACACAACTTAACAGAAGAAGAAAAAAATATTTTAAGGCATTACCTTTACTACAATACTAGGTCTCAAAATCTTAACGTATTTGATGGAGTAGTTAAAGGTTTAATACACTCAGAAGTGATATATCAAGCTTCGTCAATTGGCACAATGCGTGGAGGATTCGCATGTAATATACAGCCATGGGCTTGGGAGTATTTACAAAAGAACACCCAATTGTTAAGTCATCAATAATTCTAAGAGGGATAAAAAATCCCCAAGTATCCGCTAAGTATCCTGATATCCTGTAAGATACCCTTGATTCTATAAGGTACTAAAGTATCCTGATGATTTACATGTGCAGATTAGGCGTCCGCTTTGATGAATCCAACTATCCCAGCAATAACGCAAGCAGCTCCAATAACAAGCATAATAATATCGCCTAAATCTGGACTGTCTGAATAGTTAAGCCCAATCAATCCTACCCCAAAAATTACGCTACCAACACTAAGCAATTTATTTAACATTAAATCCTCCTTTAAATATAGCTCAATGATATACTGACTTATGGGGAAGGTGATAGCATGGATATTTTAACAATGGCGAATACAGAAAATGAGATAACGCTAAAGAACGCTCAAAAATATCGCAACTTTTATGAACATACAAATGAAGCGATTGCATATACCCTAAAGTTTATAGATGACTTTGATCCAAGTTTAGAGGCATTTCACCTGTTCCTTAGAGAGTTCCAAAATGGGCTAAGTCTAGCATTTTTATCAACATTAAGACTTCATGATACACAATCTCAACTAATGTTACGTATAGTATTAGAATCAATTGTTCTTTGTGCTTATTCTATGAAAGAGAAGAGTTTTGATACATATTCAACAAGGAATGATGATGGTACTATTAGTGAAGAGATAGTAAAGACGCCTGCGCATACATGGCTTAAGGAAAATTATAACGAATTTAATGATAAAATACATTTCATGAAAAAAGCTATCAATCACCATAAAGCACACACAAATCTTATTATGGCTATATCAAATTATGATTTAGATCATACCAATGTTTTTTTTGATGATGAAGATGATCTGACTGTAAAAGAAAGATTATTGTGGATAGCCAATGTAGCATTGGGAAGTATGCACTTACTATATGTAGTTGCAAAAAAATATCCAGTAATTAAATTTACTGATGGTTTTGAGAACGAGTTGAATAGACTTGGAAGCATAAATGCGCAATTAGCTATAGAGTTAAAGCAGCATGAACGAATCAAACAACATTTGTAATGCTCTGCAATAAATACCCTGCGCTGTTATAGTGCTATTCTCCTCTAAGAAGTCCATAAGCGCCTGTTATAATGCACAAAGCCCCTACTATGTACATTGGAATGTCTCCACTAGCAGTATCAAAATAAGCATAGATAAGCATACCTATACCAAACAGAACGACAGCAAGACAAATCCCTGTAAATTTGCTCATAATCTGTTATAGTCCTTTCAGTTTATTTTACACTTGTCAGACTTTTAAATATGCCATAGGCTCCAACAATAGTTGCAAATACCCCAATAACTAGCATGGACATACGCAAATAATTTGGATCTGATTCATTTCTAATAAACAGTAAAGTAATTCCCAAAACTAAAGAAATTAGATTTATCGTAAAAGCTTTTTTGTTAATTGTCATATATGTACCTCCTAGTAGTAAAGAAATCTTTACTTGTAATTGTAAGGCATTACGTTTAAATTAGAAGAGACAAAGGAGACTTTTCAGTCTCCGATGCCTACAGGAATCGTGCTATCCTATCCAATTCGTCGCGGAAGAGGGGGAAGTTCGATTCCTTTTTCTTGTAACTCCTTCCTTTTCTCAATGATTTGAAGAAGCTTGTAATGCTCATCGTAGGTGAGGATTCTTTTCTTCATCTGCCTAGTTTCCAAATAGTCTCTCAAGGTTATGCCTAACCCTGTGACTCCGACTAGTGTAGTAATGGCAGTTAGTAGAATCTTTAGCCATTCCTGCATCAGCATCAGCCTTCCTATGTATGAGTTCCTTACATAAATAAGTATATCATATAAATCATTTATTTAATAGTTATATTTAATAAAGGTTACATTAATTCTTCGGTACTTTCTTTAGCATCTATACTCGTTATGTACAATCATGTATAATTGATAGCAAGGAAGGGTTTCCCCTTCCAAGCTGTTTTAGGATTAAGAGCGCTTTTCATTTCTTGGTCGAAGTGGGAGGGCGCTCTTTTCCTTTTCCGCAACTTCAAGTTCAAGTTTACGGATTTCAAGTTTGAGTTTTTTTAGCTCAAGCTTGTTTTTTTTGTTCGCTATTCGGAATAGGCCATAACTAATGATTAATCCCAATAGCGTTAGGAGAATCTTGAAAATTTCCATGTTTCCAACTCCTATGTATAATTTACCTTACAAGATAATTATAACATATTTATATCATTATGTATAGTTTTATTTTATAAACAATGATAGATTATTCATTGACTATATGCAACTGATTTAACGGATATTGGACTATGTAAAGGGTGAATACAATGGGATTATTACTATGTAATAAGGAGAGATAATAGGTGGATCAAGTGTAATAATGGTGTATAAATATACGTAATAAGGAATAAATATTAGAAAGGTGAATAATGTGAATAAGAGAATGTAAGAGGGAATGTAAAGTGTTAGGCCGAGCCGGTTCTGTTACTATAACGATAACTTACAAAAAGTAAGTGAATTACAGGAAGAACTCTTTTTCTTCTAGGAAAAGGATAAGTACAATAGTATAAAATCAAGGTTTTGTACATATGTATGTATATAGTTATAGTATTATGGATCATGCACAACATATAGTGATATATGAATAAAAACTCATTAAAATGCATATATATTTAAAGTATGACTGTATAATTCAACCAGATTTCTTGCATAGGGGGGTATTTTACATCCCAAAGTCGGTTAATTTTAGAGAATGAGGCAGCAGCACTTCTATTCCTACACTCAACTTATTTTAATTTTTCTCCTAGATTTTCATCGTACTTGTTGTCGTAACGCTATCGTTAAAATGTCTTATCCATGCTTTTATACTCTACAAACACCAGTGTATAAATAATGTATATCTTTCTGGTATATATCTAAGTGAGTTGAATTATCCTATTATATCCCCATTTATACGATATCCATTAGATATGGCAAAGTACAACACATCATTAAAACCTCTAAAAGAACATTGGCAAGCAGTTGTCTCGATATTTAATAGCAGCTTGCACTTTTAGTGATTCTCCAAATTGCAGAACGTTATTTATGTAATCATATGGAAATTATATATAAAAAAATGGTATGATTTAAACAATACATACCGGGTGTAGATAAAATCATTAGGTGGAGGGAGTCTACTTATGAAACTTAATGTTTCTGCTCATTTAAAAGTATTCCTGTCTCTATTATTCCTGACTTTATTGATACCGACCATTTCCACCCCTGCTTCGGCAAGTTCTGTGAAGGGTACATGTGGGTCATCTGCACTCTATGATGCTAACGGACTTTATTGGTCAATACATCCTAATCGACCAGTAGCCTATACAGCTTTTCTTGAAATATCAGTTTATAAAGGAGCCAGCAGAAGCGGTTCCTATGTTACAAGCGAATATATTACCACTTATGGTAGTGGTGGTGCTTCAGGCTCTAGTGGTATATTTAACCCAAGTAGTTTCTTCCCAGAATTAGATCCAGGCGCTTATTATGCTGAATTGACTGGTTCTGTTGCTTTCCTTGACCATGAGACATGTACCCTTGGTGACGGCGGCTCTTTGTATGCTGGAACAAAATTCTATCACTATGGCGGAGTTGATTTTAAGAAACCAGAAGAGCAATAAAATACATGCCAAGAACAGCACTTAGCGTTTAGGTGCTGTTCTTGGTTCTAGGAGGGAAGAGTAATGAGCGAATTAATTATTGCCAACAAAAGTTCAGAATCACTGAATTATATAATATATATTCAGAATGCCATATCGAACACTGATATTCAGTTAAACGAAACAATCCGTAGGAAATTTCCTTGGGTATCAATAGATTTAGATGAACCAGTCTTAGTAGAGCTTCAACATGTTCTTATCAATATTTGGGTAGACTTAGTGAGGAATGGTAGAGCAGATAATACTAGTACACAATTAATCAATTTAGAGATATTAAGTCGTGTTACAGATGATAAGGTAAAGGCTGCACTTGAAAAACTAAAAGCTTCTTTCTTAGCATGGTGGAACGATCCTTACATTGGAGGTTACAATAAACTTAATTACATCGACAGAAACTTGCTTAACAAAATTTATGATAGAGTCAAAGAGAAACTAGACCAGTCAGAAGCGACCATTTCATTAGTTATTGATGTAGTTTATGATATGCCCATATTTGACAGCATTATGAACAGCAGAAATTATGTAGTTATTGCTATTGCAGAACTTCCTGACATGCGTCTTTTCCACGACAGTGGTTACATAGACGAGCGATTGATATCGAAGTTAGTAGAAAAAATATACAATTTTCTTAAAATTTAAGATTGGAAGACTAATTTCTAGGGATTATAAAATAAAAATGTACAATAATATACACATATGATAGACTCTAATTATACCTTCACAAAGGTAATTCAAGCGAAAGGATGGTGTAATGGAAAAGCACAAACTAATATCCTTGTTACAGTCTAAAGATTATGAAAGAGTGTATATACATAACGAGATCTTTTCTGAGCTACAGAACACCAACCAGTTCAAATCAGCCACAAACATTGCCTTTGCTTATTGCTATTACTGTTTAATTTGCTATTTGTATCGTTACTGCAAATATGGAAACGAATATTGGTTTACCAAAGAGACATTAATCGAAGTACTTGGATTTGCCAGTAACAATAAGACATTTGATTACCTTATAAAGAAGAACGGCTTACTTGATCAATTAGGACTAACAGAAACATTATCCGACTTTCCTATACAAAGTAAGGTCGAGGATCAATTTGTTTCTTTTCAAATGTACAAAGACTTAAACGATAACGAAATCTTCGCTTTACCTCACAAATATACAATCAAAAAACCAATTAAGGGATTTAGTCGATATGAGGATGACGTATTTGATGGAACATTCTACGACATAAGTAATACACACTTATTCTCAATACATCGGTTTATTGATATCATAAGCAAACCGGATCTAGGAACAATTGGGTTCTATTTGTTTCAGTATTTGTTGTACAGTTGTGCTAAATTTCCTAATGGTTATTTTGTAACTCTAATTACGCTATCAGAGACATTATCGCTAAGTACAAGCACTATTCAAAAGTATATAAACAATTTAGAAAAGACAGGGAACATAAGAATAGAGCGGCCAAAACATTATCTAAAAGAAGGGGAATGGAAGAGATATGCCAATACTTACTTTATCAATTATTAAAATAAAAAGGTTAAATATTTGGTGTGTATATAATAGATCTTTAAGAGAGAGTCTTATTAATAATTAAAAGATTATAAGGAATACAAATATTTAACCTTTTTGATTTTAAACTTTATGAGGTGGAGAATGAGCAAATTAGATACGTTAGTTTTATTCGTGATAACACACTTGGTGTTAGCCAGTATTGTCTTGATTTTGTGGGCATGTTTTAATGATCCGACAGTAGAGGATTTCTTATTTTACTTATTAGGACTAGTATGGATATTCGGAGGATGTATTGCGATTGCTAAGATTTAACCAGGGTACTCCACAACAAACGATAGGGTTCAATTTTAATTGTAAATTCAACACATTTATCAATAGAATTACCATGTCTCATAATCAATTAATGGTTTCATTCGTTTGACAATGTTATATCTTAAATTTATTGATAACTCTGTTGTATTTTCTTTCTTATACTTTAGTCAGTTAAAAGCATAGAAAATGGCACACTCCTATAATAGAATGATTAATATATTTAATACTTATATTTATATTATATATATATTACTCTATTATAGGTGTATGCCAAAATCTATGTTGTTGAGCATTTATCTTTTACTCCCAGAAATCGAATAAGTCATGGTGAATTAAGAGAATAGAAAAGCCTGCTAGAATTTTAGAAAATCGCTGTAACCCTTGATGCGCTTGGGTTTCAAGCACAATAGGACAGAATTATTGATATAGAAAAGTCTTCATATCCTTTATTTAATAAGGATTTTACCTATTTCTCTTAATCGTATTAAAGGGAAACAAAAATCACTACCGCTTTAGAAAATCGCTGTAACCCGCAACAGCACTGGGTTTGTGGTTTTTTCATAAAAATAAAAGAATGATAAATCATTAATCATCCTGTTGCAAAGCGATTTTATTGTAAAACCCTTAATGGTATTAAAGGGAGCATCAACAACCAGCGCTTAAAACTTGAGTGATGTCTCTCTTCACAGCGCAGGGAGGCAGGGATTCGGTGACAATTGTTCACATCAAATAATAGACCCATCATCCTTGCGCTTAATATAGACAGTGAAATGAGAAGGTGAGATGCTTCTCCGGCTTGTGAAGAGGCAAGCAACTAACAACTAAATATCGTATCGCTTAATGCGAGGCTTTGACAGCCTTATCATCATCCTACTCATTATGTAGTGAGTAACCATAATTACGGAACCAGTGATATCAGGGCGCCTTTCTTTGAAAGAGGGCGCTTTGACACTGGACCACTATAAATGGAAAAGGATGATTAACTGATTGAGTAAAGATGAAATCAGGATTTTTGAGTATTTTGGGAAGACTGTTAGAACTATTATTATTGAAAATGAGACATGGTGGGTAGCTAAAGATATTTGTAATATCTTAGAGCATTCAGATACAAATATGGCGGTTAAGAGATTAGACAAGCACGAGAAGGGTACAAACAGTATTTGGACCCCTGGTGGCAAGCAGGAATTACTAACAATTAATGAGTCAGGATTGTACTCATTAATTTTTAACAGCCGAAAAACCGAAGCAAAGCGTTTTAAAAAGTGGGTGACCGGTGAAGTACTTCCGTCTATCCGTAAAACGGGACAATACTCAGTTAATAATACTGTTCAACAATACCTTGCGCTATCTGAAGAAGATAGAGCTATTGCGTACTTTAGTCAAGTTAAGAAAAAGAAAGAGCTTGAACATCAACTCGAACTATCGGCACCTAAAATTCAAAAGTACGACGAGTTTCTAGATGCAGATGGTTATATGACCATTGGCGATGCTGCTAAGGTGCTGAATATTGGTAGGAATAAATTATTCGAGTTTTTGAGAAGAATCGGAATTCTAATGAACAACAATACTCCTTATCAGAAGTATAGGAACGGTATTGATAAATTTAAAGTAATACATACAACAAGAAATAAAGAGCCATTCAGTGTAACTTTGCTGACTCCTAAAGGCTTTGACTATATCGCTGATAAAGTAAGAGAAAAATTTCAAACATTTAATTTTAAGGGAGAATAAGAATATGAATAAAGATCAATTGGTTAAACGAGTAGCTAAAGAACTGAATATGAGCAATAAGAATATTGAATCTGTTGTAGATGCAATTCTTGAAACAATTGTCGATGTAGTTGCTAAAGGTGAGGAGGTAGCCCTACACGGCTTTGGTAAGTTTGAAATTCGTTCGCGCGCAGCCCGTAAGGGATTTAATCCTTCTACTCGTGAAGAAATGCAAATTGATGTATCTAAGTGCCCAGGATTTACAGCGGGTAAAAACTTCAAAGAAGCGGTCAAATCTAAATAAGGAGTTATCAAGTGAATCATTCCAATATTACACGCGGTAAAGCTGAAAGCCTAGATCGTTTCCTTTTGCGTATTGGAAATGATAAAGAGTTGTACGGGTTAGAAAATTGGCATCAAATTAGAGATGTTATGAACGCTGAATCAAATGAGGATTTTTCTGAATCAAAGTGGAGAAAGGATTATCATTTACTAAAACGCGGATACGATTTGCATCAAACTGAAATTAGTTCTGATGAAATAGTCATGTTGCATGAAGAAAAGAAGCTTGAGGCACAGAAGGAATACAAAAAGATTCAAGCTGTAAAGAATGAACTCAATAAGAATCTAAATAAAGCAGCTAGACGAGAAGTAATGTGGGATATGATAAAGGATTCCATTGAGAAGATTCCTGTTCCAAAGTTTCAGCCCATTATCTATCCACCTACAAGAGATAAGGTTGGTGTTCTATCCTTTGCCGATATCCACTTCGGCAAGTACTTTAAAAGTCTAAAGAATGAATATAGTGAAGATATTGCACGTGACAGAATGTCTCTGCTTATGGGCAATACGTTAGAAATCATTAGGCAGCATGGTTTTGAACATATACATATTATTAATGCGGCAGATTCGATTGAGGGAATGACACTTCGTACAAGTCAATTGCAATCTATACAAAGTGGAATTATTGATCAGACTATTAAATTCAGCAAGTTTATTGCGTCCTGGCTCAATGTATTGTCTCAGTATGTGAGAATAACCTATCATCATGTGCCATCTGCAAATCATTCAGAGATACGACCGTTTAACAGTAACCGCGGCGAGTATCCGTCGGAGGATCTGGAGAAAGTGATTATGAACTACGTTCATGATGTACTTGAAAATAACCCCAGAATTGAAGTTCCACTATACGATAAAGACTATGTGAAACTAGATGTCTTTGGCTATAAGCTGTGGGCGTTGCATGGGCATCAGTTGAGGGGCAAAAAGAACGCTATTAGAGACTTGTCTGTATTGCATAGAGAATTTATTGATTATCTGTACATAGCTCACTTTCATCATGGCGGTACACTGACAGTTGGCGAAGGATTAACAAACGACATTGAGATTATTCAGATTCCAAGTGTAATGGGATCAGACGAGTATTCAGATTCGTTAATGACGGGAGCTAAAGCCGGTGCTAACTTCTCTGTATTTGAGAAAGATAAGGGTAGATCAATAAGTTATAGCATAAAACTAAATTAGTGAGTTAGTTTCAAGCACATCATGCCCTATTCGGTTTGGTGTGTTTTCATTTATTCATTAAATAATGGAGGCGGAGAACGGTTAGTTCTTAAATTGGCCACTCCCTCCTTTCCGTCTTCATTTTTAAATTCAGGGAGTTAAGGATGGTGTGATTATGGCTAGAGCAAGTGTAGCAAAAACTAAAAATGTTCCTTTAAAAAAAGTTTGTACATGTTGTCTCAAAAGCAAAAATCTTAATACGGAGTATTGGATGTCAAATTCTAAATATCATGAAGACAAGAGATTTCATGTATGTAAGGAATGCTTGCTTGCCGATACCAATTCAAATGATTTGAAAAGTGTAAGAAGGACATTGCTCGTCTTGAATAGACCATTTATTGCGAGTTTATGGGAATCTACTCTCGCTGAAGCAAACAATAAAAATTCAGATCCATTTGGCCTGTACGTGAAAAATTGCCAGATATCATACAAAGAATATACCTATGATGATAGTGATAAAGTGACATTTATTAGACCGATCAAGAAAGAAATCCTCCAAGATAGCGGTAATGAAGAAGACACAAGAAACGAAGAAGATGTAATTCGTATGCTTAGGTATGATCCTTTTGAAAATGAGCATCCATCAGATCGACGAAATTTGTTTAATAAATTGGTTGAGTTTCTTGATGAAAGTACCCTTGAAGATAACTTTAAGTTACCGGCAGTAATTGAAATCGTGAAGAGTTTCAATCAAATTGATAAATTGAATATCGCTCTTTCTAGAATCACTTCTGATACTGAGGCTGTCTCAGCTAATGCTGGTGGCGTCACCTCTCTAGTTACAGCAAAAGAAAAAATGCTTAAATCTGTGCTTGCACTCGCAAAGGATAACGGGATTTCAGTAAATCACAATAATAATAAGAGTAAAGGCGCCGGGACTCTTTCGGGGATTATCAAACAGTTGCACGAGAAAGGTATACACGCTGCAGATATAAATGTATATGACATTGAAACATGTGACGGTATGAGACAAGTTGCAGATATAAGCAATAAAAGTCTGATGGACCAGTTGATGTTAAATGAAAATGATTATACCGAGATGATCAAAGAGCAAAGGGAAATGATTTTAAAGTACGAGAAGGACTGTTCAAGGCTTGAAGAAGATAATAGAAATTTACACATTAAAATAAAGCACTTTGAAGACATGAATTGATACTGGGGGTGGGGCCAACTTGTTATGGAAATAATCATCAAGAAGTCAGAGAAAGAGATATCTCAAAGGAAGTTAGAAGGATATTTGAAGCTTGCAGAAGTAGTCCAATGGGGCAGAAGAGTACCCGTTAAGTTCTGTGAAAGGTTTTACGGTATTGAATTTCTCGATAATCAGAAATATGTTTTTATGATGAGTTGGGTCACTCCATTTAATGTCTGGTGTCAGTCAAGGAACAGCGGCAAAACGACATTGGCAGCTCCTTTCATCATGGCTAAATCAAATCTAATTCCGAATTTTCAAGCATATATAATGTCTGGGGTCGGTTCTCAAGCTCAGGAAGCATTCTTAAAGATCGAAAAGATTGCAAAACGAGAAATTGCATCATTTACAGGATTAACTGATGTATTCTATAACGAAACAGTGAAGAGTGCTGCTAACACAGATGGATTCACACATAATCCAGGCTCATTTCAATATAAGCTCTATAACGGTGCTGCAGTAAATTCTTTGAATGGTGCCTTCGACAATAACAGAAGTAAACGTTCCAATCTTAACTTTTATGATGAAGCTGGGTTTGCTCCAGAAGAAATGTTTGAAACATCAATGCCTTTCCTTGCCCAAGATAGCAACTTTAAACTTGGTGGAGGCGTAGATGTCTCGCTGCTCCCTAAAGAATTTCCGAACCAAGTGATTGCGGCTTCTTCTGCATCAAGTACAGATACATATTTTTATAAGCTGTATAAAGATTATGCTAAAAAGATGATTCTCGGTGATAAGCGATTCTTCGTTGCCGATATCAATGCTGAAATCGTAATTAATGCAACCTTCGACGGAAAGAAGTATCCGGGACTATTACGGCAAGAAGTAATTGACGATGCAATGAAGAAAAACAAGGAAAAAGCGCTCCGCGAATACTATAACAAATTCAGTACCGAAGGTGGAGAAAATCAAGCAATACGCCGCGCGACGATCATTAGAAATAGTGAAGTTAGGGTTCCTACTCTTTTCAATAATACAAGCAGTAAGTTTGCTTTAGCATATGACCCCGCAAGGTCTTATGATAATTCGATTTGTTTAGTCGGTGAATATTACATCGATGATGAAGTTGGATATAAAATGAACATTTGTAATGGGGTTAGTTTTGCGGACATATCCAAAAAGAAAAAGACACCGATGAGGACGCCAGACCAGATCAGTCATTTAAAGCAAATGCTTCTTGACTATAACGGGAAGAATGCTGCAGATTATGAAAATCTAATATCTTTGATGATTGATTCAGGTGCTGGTGGTGGTGGCGTTAATATTGCTGATTATTTCATGGAAGACTGGTCAGATTCTAAAGGGATAAAGCACAAAGGGCTTATTGATAAAATTGAATCGGCAGACTACATTAGCAAATTTCCAAATGCTGTTGATAAAATTAAGCTATTATCTCCAAAGAAATATAAAACAGAAATGTTTGATGCATTAGTTGAGATGTTAAACCTTGATCTTATTTCTTTTACTGAGGAATACGATATGAAGGGTTATTTGACGTTGTTTGAAAGTAAACAGAATGCTGATGGTTTGCATGAAAGCAAGGAAAAAAGCTATAAATTATCATTTGATGAAGAACTGGCGCTTAAAAATATTGATCTAACAAAAGAAGAAGCTGTAAATATCTACAGATATGATAATCCCTCTGGTGGATATAGGTATGCCCTCGCTCCGGATAAAGAAACTAAGATGCATGATGACAGGGCCTATTGTTTAGCAATGTTGGCATGGCAATTACAACAACTAAGAAGGGAACATATTACAGGTAAAAAGAAGACCAGTAAAATGGTGTTTCTGTATAACTGAAGGAAGGAGGACAAAGTGTGTCGGAAACAGTCAACATAGTAAAAAATGAAAAAGGCAAAGTTATTACTGCTGAATTAGCTTACACGCCATATAACAGTAGCAATCAATATGGTAGTTATAAGCAAGATGTAAAGTATTCTAGCCAAGATATCAAGAGGCTGCTCTCAAACCATGAAAAGAACTCTGTTGCGCTTAGAGAAATGTCTGACTACCTCTATATTACAAATGGAACTTACCGAAGATTGATTGATACCACTAAAAACATTGTTTCATTTGAGTATCTTATCGAGCCTTCCGTTGTAAATATCGAAAAACTAAATACTAAATCGTATCAGAAAAAACACGCTGAGGTAAAGGCGTACTTGGCGGATTGCATTATGGATACGACCGTAGATGACATTCTGTTTAAAACAATTAAATACGGTCGGTACTCGGCGTATGATCGTGGAACTTTCATCCAGCCATTGCCTTTAGACTACACACGAATAATTGGAGTAGCTTCTGATGGCAATCCGGTACTACAGTTCAATTTTGAGTACTTTGAACAGTTTCAAACAATGCGAGAAAGAGAAATGCAGTTAAACGGTTACGATCCTTTATTTAAAAAGATGTATATGGATTATAAAAAGCGTATCGATGATTCGAGAGTTAACTTTTCCAATGAATACAATTGGAGAACGCTACCTTATGAGAAGACATACACAATCAAAATTGGTTCCAATATGGAGAGCAGAGAAGGAATAGGTCTACTATATGGTTCTATCGATGATATTCAATATTACGACGAGCTTAAAGAATTAGATCGTTCAGTTATCAACTCTCAAAAACGAAAAATTGTTGTACAGCAAATTCCTGTCGATAAAGAGGGGAATTCAATTCTTGGCGAAGAAGAAATCATACAATCGCATGAGAATTTGAAAAAACTCTTACCCAATAATGCAGGATGCTTGACTGTTTTGGGTGGGACAAAGTTCGATGATATTCCTCTGCAATTATCTGCACTCGAAAAGGGTAAGGTTCAGGAAGTGCAGAGCGATGTACTTATGAACGCCGGTATTGGCGAGGGGGCACTAAAAGGTGGAAACTTCTCGGCTGGCGTCTTAAACGTCGAGATTATTACCAATTCTCTTGTTAAAATTCTTGGACAGATTCAATCCATTTGGTTCAATCGGAAGTTTAAGTCGTTTGGTAATAGTCAGTTTCAATTTCGAATGAAATTCCTCGGCATTACATCATTTAATCGTGATAAAGTGATTGCCGCATTTGATGGATTGCTTGATAAGGGTGGAAGTCTAAGTCATTCTATCGCGGCTAGAGGAATGGATGTTTCAAATTATATCGACATAGTAGCTATTGAGGACGCGTTAGAGTACAAGGACAAGTTTAAACCATTACAAACATCTCATACGATAAGTGGTAATGATGGGGGAAGACCTTCCGAACCAGACTTGTCTAATGATAATACTGTGAAAGACAAAACAAATGGTGGTTCTATGGCTCCGCGTACAGGTCAGTGAGAGGAGGTGATTGATTGCAGAAACAGCTTGTATTGAATTCCCTAAAAACAGTTTTAAGTGAAGAAAACAGTAATCCACTATTTCTTGAAATGGACATTCTTCTCATGCGAAATGCAGTGAACCTGAACAATTACTATTTCACTGAGAGCTTTATCGATGAAATTGTTCAGAATCAGGATAAATATAATGGTCTTCCATTGGTTGTCGATTTAGAAAGATTGCTTGAAAATGAGTATGATGGTCTTGGACATCAATATTCCGAATTTCTGAATAAGTTCTTTACTCAACAGATTGGGAACTACGTTTCTTTTGAGAAGAAGTATGATGAAAATAGGATTGCAGAATTACATGGAACAGCGAGGATCAGCAAACGAAATGAAGACCTAGTGAAAGTAATAAATGAGCTGTATGTAACATCTGGTCTAAATTTTAGTGTTGAAGTGATTGCTCATGAATATAGAGTCGATGAAAACAATTGGCTTATTATTGATGCCCATCCGGGGAACCTATTAGTTTCAGATTGTCTTGTATCGGTTCCTGCAGAACCATCAAGTAAGGCATTAAAATTAGTTGCTCAATTGACTAAAGGAGGAAAAGAAAAAGTGAGTCTAGAGGAAATGAAGATTGAAAAAGAAAAACTCGAAGCCCAGGTAGCGACTCTTACCGCTCAACTAAATGAAGCGAATCAAGCGGTAACGACACTTGGGAAAGAGAAAGAAATGCTAACTGCTCAAGTAGATGATTTGTCTAAGTATAAGAACGACACATTGGAGAAGGCAGAAGTAGACAAAATTAATGCCTTGATTGCAGAGGTAAAAGAAAGCCTAAGCGAACAAGAGCTAACATTGGTTAACGAAGTAGCAGAAGCTAAAGAATTTACTAAGGTTCAGTATAAGGTAAATGAAATTTGTGCTCAAAAGTATAAAGAAACAATTAGGCTTAACAACTCGAAGGGTAGCAACTTCTTTTCTGTAACCAAACAGAAAGATCTTGGCAATGACGAGCTTACAAAGTTCAATATGTAAAGTAAAAATATTAAGGAGGAATTATATAAATGGCTAATAAATATGGTATTGTTCGCTTGGATCGTGTGTCTGGTACACCAGATGGCCGACTTAAAGCAAAGGTTGATTTGGAGAATGGGCAATTTGTAGTACAGGATGAAGTAAATGGTGAACTAAAACTTCCAGCAGCGGTGACTGACCGTGTTGTGTTGGTAGCCTCCGTATGTCATCAATATGAAAGCATGAATGAAGGTGACTTCATTAATAAGGCTGGGTCTAAACTCAAACCCCGTACCTATGAAAAAGTAGCTGGGGACATCTTTACAGTTACCGCAATTGGTTACACAGGTGGTACTTCTCCACGTGCCGATTTTAACGCTATTCAAGTTGGGGATAAAGGACATGTACAACCTAGCGGAAAACTGGTATTCTATACTGCTGCTGACGCTACTGCATATCTTACTGTAGAAGTGATTGGTAAAACTAAACTAAACGGTGACAATGCCGTTCAAGTAAAAGTATTGAAATAAATAATATAAATATTGGAGGACTACATAAATGATTGAACAACGTATTTTGAACTGTGCCGTTGACGCAGCTCTTGGAAGAAGCTCTGATCCTAAATTTACTCCTGAACAACGTGTAGAAGGTATGCGGGCATATCTAGCTGAATTGGGGAAGGATTATCGTCGTAATGAGGTTCTAATTAATGAGGTTATTGAGCAAACAGTTGATGCTATTTTGCCCATTAAAATCACTGAACGGTTGGGAGTATTTGCAGATGTATCCCAAGTCCAAGACGGTGTCACTAAAAAGTGGCACGTTAAGAATGGTAAAATTACTGCGGCATACACTGCACTTGGTGTTGAACAGCCTCGTCAGAAGTTGTACAAAGGTACCTTTGTTACTCAAACAGCACCAATCGGTGGTGCAGTTTATGCTGAGTACGAAGATCTGATTACTGGTCGAGTAGATTTTGCTGATATGATTAACCAACTTGTCGATGCAATTATGGATCAAATCTATGCAGGCATCCAAGATGCGCTGATTGGTGCTTTTGGAACTACCAATAATGCAAATCGATTTGCTGGCAGCTCTTTTATTCAATCTGAATTTGATAAACTGAAAGGTACTGTCCAGGCATACGGCAAACCAGTTGTCTTTGGAACAGCCGTAGGACTTACTGACATTTCTAATGGTGCAGGCTTTGATTGGAATAAAACATCCGAAGCAGATCGACTTGATATTCGTAATCTTGGACATGTTGGCAAATACAAGGGTTCTGATGTAGTGGAATTGCCTAACTCCTTTACAGATGAAACGAATTCTCAGAAGTTGCTTGATGATGGTTATATCTATATGGCTCCTGTTAATGCTGACAAGCCAGTTAAGATTGTACTGGAAGGTAATATGCATATTCGTGATAAACAAGAGAAGGATTGGAGCACCACAAAAGAGTACTATCGCAAAGCTGGCGTATCTGTACTTGCTGTGAACAATATGGCGCTGTATGAGAATACTTCGCTGTAAATAAACAAAATGGAGGGGAGTTTACCCCTCCTTAAATAAGGGAGGCTATAAATGACTAAAGCAAAAATGATTAGAGTGGTCAACAATATGCCAACAGGTTCACTTGGAATTGTATTGACTGATGGGAAGCCAATTGTTTTGCCTAAACCCGGCAGCTACAAAGAGGTATCCTTTGATAATGTTCTTAACATTTACACTTCGTGCAAGTTGATTCAAAAGGGCCATCTTTATATTGATAATAAAGAAGTACGCATCGAATTTGGGCTTGAAGATGGTGATCAAGTTGATATTAACGCACTTTCCAGAGAAGAGTTAGGCGAACTTGTAAAGGAATCTGACGCAAAGCACCTTGAAACTATTCTCGCGGCTGATACAAGTGATGGGACTAAAGAGAAGATTGTCCTGCTTGCGAGAGAACAGTATAAAAATGAGTCTATGGATGCCAAAAAGGTGAAAGTAATCGAAACAGCTACAGGGATGTCGGTTACGGAAGAGGATCTTCAAAGTAAACCGGAAACAACTAAATCAAGCATGATTTCAAAGAAGTAAAGTTGGTGAGAAATGCCTGTCACATTAGAAAAAATATATGATGTATTTTATTCCTCGATAAATGAAGATTTGGCTAAGCACCCTGAATTAGATGTCAATGTTCCCGACAACATTGTTGATACCTTTTTGAATTCTGCTGTATATGAATATGAAGAGAACTTTGGCGAAGAGATCATTTGCGATACCAACAAGACAGAAATTCTAAATGATATTCCTCGGCATCATATCCGTTTACTTGGAAAGCTTATTTATAAGAGCTACATGGAGCGTGAACTGAATAGTTGTTTAAAACTATCCAATCATTTCAATAAACGTTCTGAATTACAGGTAATTGGATTACAGTCCAAAATAGTTGCTCTTAAAGAAATAACAGGCCGTCTGACACAAGAAATTAACAGGATGTTTACGAGGGGAATTCTTAAAGGGATTTCGAAGTTAGGGTGAATACATGAAGGACTACAGCAAATGGATGTCTCCTAATTCAGACAGTGAAGAAATTGTTTTCGATTTATGTGAAAAAAGCAAAGTTAAGATTAATGATTTATCTACTGGTTCGGTAACATACGATGCAATCATAAACGATGCGAATGAGTGGCAAAAGGATGTAGATATGATTGTTCTAATCAAGAAAACTGTCTACGAGATTAAAACAGGCGACTACATTGAGATTGATAACACGCCCTATATAGTTCTCTTTCAAGCAGAAGATCGCGATTTCTTTTGGTCGGTTAGGGTTAGAAAATGCCACTCTAGATTGAAATGGACTAATAAGGCCGGACAGTTAATAGAGGTTCCGTTTTGGTTAGAAAACGTCACTAGTGCAGTAGGAATCGAATCAGGGAAAATTATTAATTTGCCAAATGAGGAGAGAAAAGTCACTATTCAGTTCAATGTGGATACTGCTCAAATCGGAAAGTCACATCGTTTTATTCTTGATAGGAGAGCATGGAAAGTCTCTGCGATTGATGGCTTATCCAGAGCTAATCTGCTCACACTTACTTTACAGGAAGTCGCCATTAGTTCATCTGATAAAGTTGAAGAAGGTATCGCTTATAACAAATGGTGAAGGGAGCGATGCCCTAGTTGGCTAGGTTCGAACAGTTAAATAAAAATATCTCAGGATTACTAAGTAATTTGATCGAAAATCAGAACTTGTGCAAATTGCTTTTTTATGCCGTCGACGATCCGTTATCCGAACCCGATATGTCAGACGACCAGCGTTCAAGCCTTCTCAATGAGCATATTTTCCCTATGCCGAAGATTCCAGGTGAGCAAGAGTATGAAGCAAGTTTCTTGAGTATCTACCTCGACAACTTCAAGCCGTCTGTAGAGAACAAAGGAGTAAAGGAGAGCGTTTTAGTTATTGATGTACTCATTCATAATAATTTATGGATGCTAAATGATAAAGCATTATTGCGACCCTACCTAGTTCTGCACGAAGTCGATGAAATGTTAAATGACAAGCATATTTTAGGCTTTAAGAAGATGCCTTTTGATCGGGGGAGACTAGTTCGCTACAATTCGGACTACTCTGGCTATCAAGTAACCTACAGTGTGTCGAGTGTGAACTAAATGGAATCGGTAAAATACATATTGGGTAAGCCAGAAATAGATATTGAGGCAGGCGAAATATTCCCAATCAAGGTAAAGGACTATGATGAGTTTAATGATTGTAAGAATGTCCTCTACATAACGAAGAATCATTTCTCTAACGAATATCAAGAGTACCCTTTATTAGATTTGATTGTATACGGTATGAAAGATGTCGAGATGATACGACAGCTTAAACTGCTTATTAAATTAGTGACTGGTCGCGATCCTCTACTTCGCGAAGACGACAATGGTTGTTCCTTTATTATTAATAGTGATAAGAAGGTATATAGCAGTAATTATGAAAGCTTTCGCAGTATCGTCATGCGGCAAAACTTGTTGTTTGAACAGAAGGTTTACAAAAATAAGCTCACACAAGAATGGGCGAATAAGGCTATCGAAGCTAAAAGCAAAAATGGTATTCCTATTACCTTCGAAGACATGATAACAACGGTCTCCGTAATTACTGGTAAAACCTATGACCAAATTGGGGAACAAACCATTTATCAATTAACCGCTGATTTCAAACGTATATCAAGGGATAAGAGTTATCACACATCAATTGCAATGAAATGTGCGGGTGCAGAGAAAGTATCAATTGAACATTTCGCCGAAGAGATCAATATGTTTGAGAATCCTTACGATAGCTTATTCGTTGGAAAAGATAATCTAAATCACTTAAATAAAGCAATGAAAAATTAAAAGGGCGAAAGCTCCTTATTTTATTTTAGGAGGAATTTTTTAATGGCATTGATTGCAGACGTATTTATTGCGCAGATGATTGACAAGGATGGTCAAGTATTTGCATCCACAACTCTCCAAAGCGGAGATATTGATTTTAATGTAAAGGAAAATGAGGTTCGTGGAGGCCGTGGTAATGCACTACAAGGCGTACTGCACTCTGACCGTGATATCTCCGTCAAGATGACAGACAGTCTGTTCCGTTATGATTGGATGGCTCGTCAGCTCGGTCAGTCTATTGTAACAGGAGCAGGCAAAGCATATGCCATGCCAGAATGGTACACCGCCAGCGGTTCGACTACGATTAAAATTTCGTTGCCAGAAGCGCCAATCGCAGATACGCTCGCAATTTATAAAGCAGACGGCACACCTATTCCAAAAGCAAACTACACGCTTTCCAGCAAAGATGTAACATTCACTACGGGAGTAACCGCAGGTGAGAAAGTAGAAGTTAGAACTTTCCAATATGCTACATCTGCTAAGACAGAAACCATCAATATCGACAATAGTGTATTTGCACGAGGTACTAAACTTGTCCTTGAAACACTTGAGATTGATAATGATGAAACCCCTCTGTATAAGATTCAGTATATTTTCGAAAGTGCAGTACCGACGGGTAACTTCTCGGTTAAAACGGCTTCCGAGCGTAACGGTCAAGCTCAACAGTTTGATTTGAAGGTGCTTAAACCAAAGGACAGCAATGTCATTGGTCAGGTTGTACGTATTCCATTGGCATAAATTTGTTGAGGGTAGATTCCTTTTGGTTTCTACCCTATTTTTTATTAGAAATTCATCTTGAGAAACCTGATAAAAGGTTGCTGAATATGGCTTTTTACAATTAGGGAGGATTAAAAATGACTAAAGCAAAAAACAAAAAATTGGCACTTACGCTTGAGCAAGCCACTACCCAGGATGAGCAATATGACAAGTTGAAAAAGGTTGTATTTGATGATGGGGCTTATACAGAAGTATATGTGAGTTTCCGTCCATCTAAAATTGAAACGATGACTGAGCAACTAGCAATTTTCTTGCAAGAATACGAAAAGCATCAAGGGAAAATTGAAGACGACAATACCTTTCACAAGTTTCTATATTTACACGTGGTTGTTCATTTTTCAACAATTGTTTCAGAGCTTCCATCTGATTTTTCGACAAAGTTAGACTTGTTTACCAAGCTTGCTGACAACGAATACGTTAGACAGCTTGAGAGCCGTTTCGACAATAAGGAAATCCAAAAAATTTATGAAATGATCTTCAAGCGTTTGGATGATTATCAAAATCTAATTGAGCAGAATAAGAAATTGAGTAATCAGATGAGTGAGAAAGTGAATCAATTGAATATTCAAAACAAAGAGCTGCTTAATGCCTGACTTCACTTCAATTAAAGAACTTCAACGGTATATACAGTCAAAAGCAAATGTAGTGTTAAAAAATGAGGTTGCCACTAATACGGTAGAGGTTATGACGAATAAGATTAATGAAGTGGTTTATGCTGTATATGAGCCTAAAATGTATAAACGTGATGAGGAGCATGGCGGTTTAAGCGATCCCAACAATATTAGAGTACAAATGATCAAAGACGATACAGTTTCAATTGAGAATATTCGTTCAGATGGGAATAGGAACGTAGCGGAGATAGTGGAAACTGGACAAGGATATTATTATTCATTTGATTATACAAATAAACCAAGAGCATTCACCGAAGCTACACGGCAAGAATTGAGAAGGTCGCAATCTCATGTAAAAGCAATGAAGCTTGGACTGGCCAAGCAAGGAATCAAAACAGATTAAGGACTTTGTAGGGTTATTAGATGAACACAGAACGCATATTGTTTTCTCTACATTTAATGGTATAATTTTCTTGTGTAGTATTTGGTGTTATTGAAAGGGGTACCTGCTTTGGATCAGCTGCAAGCCTTTGAAGATTACTCTTTAATGTGTATTTGTGGAGAAAAAGCAGATCTGAACTATATCACAAGAGTGGGCAGGGTAGGAAGAGAAGTAATCACGGTGTATAGTGTTCCTACTTATACTTGTCCATCATGTGGTGAAAGCTTTATGACCGGTTCAGACAGCATTACCTTTGCACAAAAGCTAGATCAGGCTGCAAGGGATCACAAGGATTCCATTAACTTTTGATTAAAACAGAATAGGTACGACTAGGAAGCGATCATTGTGTCGCTTCTTTTTTATTTTCTAAAAAGGAGTGAGACAATGGCTGATGATTTGAGGATATTAATTACTGCCGGTTTAAACGTTGGAAAAACAACAACTGAGATCAATAAAGCAGTAGCTGCCTTAGATAAGAAGATAGACAAACTGCAATTAAGGATTGATGTCGATCAAAATTTTACCAAGAACATTCAGAGTTTTACTGGTGCTATTGAAAAGTTAAAGAAGCAGTTAGAAGAATTAAATAAAACTTTTCAAAATACGAATGCTGTAAACAATTATAAAAAATCTTTAAGTGATACTGACAATCAACTGAAAACATTAGGCAATACAGCACAAGCAAGCAGAGCACATGTAGCAGGTATTGGTGAAGCAATGGCATCAGCTATCGCAGGTACGCTTACCTGGGGAGTAGCTACTACTGCCATTTACGGAAGTAAGAGAGCAATGGAAGAAATGCTTCAAGTTATTATTGAAGTTGATACCCAAATGACTCATCTTAAACGTGTCATGAATGCTGATACAAACTTTGAAGAAATGTTGAATGGCTCAATTTCTATGGCAAATGAGTTGGGACAAAAGATAACCAAGATTAACGAGGCGTTAATTGACGCGGCACAAGCAGGCTACGCTGCACAAGAAGCCTTGGACATAACTAGGACTGCAACTCTTGCGTCTAATGTATCTGATTTAAGCCCAAAAGAAGCTATGTCCAATCTAATCGCGGCAATGAAGGCTTATAAGATTGAAGCGAAAGATACCATTCAGATTGTCGATAAGCTGAACCAAGTAGATAACGACTATTCGATTACAACTAAGACATTATCACAAAGTATGGAAAAGGCTGGTGCTACGGCTGCTACTTATGGAGTTAGCCTAGATGAGTTAATTGGCTATACAGCGGCGATTGGTGAGGTAACAAGGGAAAGTGGCAATATTATTGGCAATGCTCAAAAGTCTATCTTTTCCAGTCTATACAGCAAAAAGGCTGCCACTGCCCTTGCCGAAGTTGGAGTAGCGATTACGGATGTGAATGGACAGAATCGTAAAGCATCCGAGATCATTAATGAGCTGGGTAGTAAATGGAAATCGCTATCTATGACTCAACAACAGCATACAGCATTAAGCATTGCGGGTAAGTATCAATTGACGCGATTCCTGGCTTTGATGGGTAATTTTGATATTGCAATTAAAGCGACTCAAACGTCTCTCACCTCTCAGGGATCTGCATTCCGTGAAAATGAAAAATACATGGATTCTCTTCAGGCGAAGTTGAATCTTAATAGTGCAGCTTGGCAGAATCTTGCCATAACAATTGGCAATAGCGGTGTAACAAGTGCGTTTAGTGCGATTGTTACTGGAATAACTGGCATGGTTAAAGGCTTCACATCACTTACAGAGGCTACTTATGGAATAAATATTTATCTACCCGTAGCTATTGCAGGCGTATATGGATTAGTCAAGGCATTTAATGCATTAAAAGCTGCAGGAATCGGATTGAAGGCTTCTTTTGGATGGATAGGTGCTGCAGTAGTGCTAGCAGAACTTTTAGTGTCTGCTTTCGTGGGTAGCACAAAATCAGTAGAAGTTAACTCTCAAGCCCTTGCCGAAAACGCAAATCAAACACGTATGAATGCTGATAATCTCCAAAGCCTAGTTGACCAATATAATAAGCTTGAACCACTGGCTGCGGGTAACAGCGAGAAACAAAAGGAATTAGAATCTGTACTGAACCAAATCAATAGCATTGCCCCTCAATTAATTGAACATACAGGGAAATATGGAGACTCTCTTTCGCTCAACAAAGAAAAAGCTAATGAGTACATCGAATCTTTAAGACAGATGACAAAAGAGCAAGTCGAACAGGCTAAATTAGCTAATGGTATTGAACTGAATAATGTGAATACCGAAATTGCGAAAGCAGAAGAGAAATTAAAAAAGCTCGGTACGAATGTTTCTAAAGAGTTTAGTGACTTAAAAGTTTACCAAAAGCTATTTAATGCTCAAACCGCCAATGAAGCAAGAGAAAATTTCAGCAATATGACAAGGCAGATGAAAAGTGAAATCAAATCACTTTATGACTCTGGGGATATTTCGAAAGCATTATTAAAAGAGGAAGAGTTAAACAAGCTCAAAACCAAGTTTGATGCCTTTCTTATTATGCTTGAGAATAGCGGAGAGAGGCTTAAAGGCTATTCAGACGCTGTAAACGATAAAAATGGACTTGAGCAGAAGAAGACTCAACTTTTAGAGAGAGAAAGAGCAATTGACAAACTTACGCAGACTCAAGATAAAGCTAGAGGTAGTACCGATCAGTTAAGCGGAGCTTTCAATGAACAGACTGGTGAGATTGAAAATAACACAGATGCTCTACAAGATAACAATGAACAAGTTGCTACTGGGATAGCTAAGAATCAAAATTTCATTAAGCAGTTCAACACAACGACAAATGAATTGAAAACTTTAAATAATGCTATCAGTGATGTAACTAAAGGTCAGGCTCTGTCCAGTGAAGCGACTCAAGATTTAATTTTGCAATATCCTGAATTGGCTAGTTACGTACAGATTAGCGCAGAAGGTTTTACTATTGAGAAGTCAGCATTAGATAAAGTTAGACAAGCTAAAATTGATAAAGCTAAGGCTGACTTGGAAAATGAGAAAGCTTCTACGGCTGCCGCGATCTCAAATACCATTGCCAGGATGCAAGCTTATGGAAAAGAAATTGGAGCAATTAGAAGTGTAGCTGAAGCTAAAGGTAAACTTGAAGATGTAAACAGAAAGATTATCGAGAATTCTAAGCCAGGCATTGAAGAGGAATTAGGATTTAAAGTAGCAACAATTCCTAATCAATACAGAGAGAAATTTGAACAGCAAAAGAGGGCTCAGTTAGCAGAGGCCAACGCAACAAGAGATGCTTTAAGAGGCTTTATCAGTGAAATGACTGGCTTTGATGCTCAAATTGCTGTTTTGCAAAAAACATTAGATAATCCCAATTTGGGTGTATCTTCATCTAAAACTAAAACGCCAAAAGAGAAAAGCGCAAAGACTAAGTCTGAACCGTCTGCTTATGACGAATCAGAAAAGTATAAAATTAACGAGTACGAACGTGCTTTACGAAGTCTTGATGATGAACTACGGGAATCCGAAGCTATAATCAATCGTTACCCTGACACGTCTAAGGATTATCGCGACGAGTTAACGAAGCAAGTTGATATTCGAAAGAAAATGCAAGCTCTCGCCCACAATGAAGCTGAACGTCTTCGCTCTGAAATATCGGACGTTAAGAATAAAATTGCTGTTGGTAAACTTAATCAGAAACAAGAAAACGACCTGCTTAAACAACTTGAGCAGAAAGAAAACAACCTTAGTCGACTCAGCAACAACTGGTGGGATTATCAAGTTGCGGTTGAATCTACTCAGAAGAAAATTACCGAAAGCATCGCCAAATATAATAAAGAACAATTCGACATCTCTAAGAATTGGATTGATCAAGAGAAATATTATAAACGGCTATCCTTAGATGATGAATTGGCTGCTTGGGAACGTGTCCAGGCAAGGTACGATCAAGGAACCGAAGAGCGGTTAAATGCGGATAAAGAAGTTTACCGTGTCAGACAAGAACTCCTATCCAAGTATGAGGAAGATTTCAACAAGGTAATGGAGAAAGCTTCACAAGCAGCAGATGAAACGATTGAGAAACTCCGCAAAAAGATGGAGACAAAGGAATCGTTCAATCCGGGTGAACTAGCGGATTCAGTCGATGCAATCATGGCGAGTATCGATATGATTGATAAGAAATACCCGAATGGATACTCGCCTATAGATACTTCTGACGAAGCTAGAACGCGGCTTAATGCTTATAAAGGTAACATTACTGGACTCGCGGCTAATATGAAAAGCATGATGGAAATGCCTTACCAAAACGCAGATCAGCTTAAAAATATGATTGATGGTCAGATCATGTTTGCTGGCAATATCAAAAAGCTTATGAATGAAACGAACGCGCTTATTAAGCAAACTGAAACCGCATATCGGATGCAAGAAGCGTCGTTAGAAAATCAAATCAAACTTCATCAGCAGAGAAACGATAAGATTATTGAAGGTTTGAATAAGGCTCTTGAAGTCAAGGATACCTTTAACTCAACTGACTTTAGTACTTCCATCAATTCTATACTGTCAGCTTTAGATGCATTAGATGGTAAGTATGTTAAAGGTAATTTTGTTGAATCCACCCTAGGTACACGGGAAGACTTAGAATCGTATAAGAAGAAAGTTACCGAGATAGCTGAAGCGATTAAGAATTATCAAAATAGCGCTAACTTCTCATCTTCCTCAATTACTGAGCAAACTAATTACATTAATGGGCTTAAGGCTCAAATTGATTCACTTAACGATTCCATCCGAGTTAAAGAGTTACAGTACAAAAATGAAGAAGAAGCTCTCGCACAACTAATCAAAGCAAAAGAGAAATCTTATGACGATGAAATCAATAAGCAGAAAGAAGCACTAAAGAATCTTGATGAGCAGATTGATAAAGAGGATCGCTTAAAGAAACTCAAAGATATCAATGACGAGCTTGACAAGGTTAAGAATGATAAGCGCTTTTCCTATATCAATGCTGATGGCAAGGAAATACTCACGTATGATAAAGGGAAGGTTGCTGAACTAGAGAAGCAGCGTGACGATCTTTTAAAGCAGTATGAACGCGAAGACGTCAAGAAAGCTCTCCAAGACAGCATTGACGAGCTTGAGAAAACCAAGAACGAAACCATTCAGAAGCTACAGGAACAACTCGATAAGACTAAGGTAATCCACCAGAATGAACTTGAGTCCCAAAAGCTTTATGTTAAAAGTCTTGAGGATTTGTATCGGATTGGTTTACAGGATGTACAGAATAAAATTGGTCAATTGAAGTCTCAATATGATACTGAAATTGCAAATGAACAGGCGCGCCTAGATACGCTAAGACAAGTTCACCAATCCGAACTGGACAGCATGAATATGTATGCCGGTTACTTGTCACAGTTGAATCAATTTCTTACCCAAGATACTCAAACAAAGATTGATACGCTCAAGACCATTTATGATAAAGAGGCAGAAGATCTCAAAACTCATCTCAAAGAAATGGTTGAAACTACCGAAGCGGGTAAGGTGGCATTTCATGAAGTTTTAGATGAATATACAGGTGGAGCTATTTCAAAGCTCGAAACAATGGTTTCATCAGCTAGAGATAGGCTAAAGGAAATGCAGGCTATAATGGCGGCAATGGCTTCTATGTCTGGGGGCGCAGCTCCATCATCTGCAAACGTACCTAAGTATCATACAGGAGGCGTAGTTGGCTCTGCTCCACTTGCCAGTAATGAAGTTCCGGCAATCCTAAAACTTGGAGAAGAAGTGTTCACACAGGATCACATTGCCAAACTAAAAAGTGTCATCATGCAGCCAATTAATTTTGTTGGAAGCATTCTAGGAACCGTGCGGAATACCATTCCTGATACTCCTATTAGAAACAATCAAGCAATGGCTGGACCAACATATAACTTATCGAATTTTACAATTCAAGCGAATAATCCAACAGAACTGTTTAGTGGATTAAATAACTTAATTAAATCAAATAGAACATAGGGGAGAGGTTGTTAATCTCCCCTCTTTTTCTACTATTAATTATACAGGGAAAATTTTCTTGATAGATGGTAGATTTAACCTAGTAACATTTGGTAGAATGATAATAGAATAGGGTTGCGATAGTTTTGTACTAACAGCTAGGCTATCTATCAAACACAACTCCTAGTAATCGATTGTTCTAAACATGATTCTATCGCATATGCTAGCGTTAATTATATTAACGGAGGTGTGCGAACGATGGGAAAGAAGGGGAAAAGAATGGCGACACAAATTGCAGAAACTCCTGTTTTGTATGGAAAAGATGCCGAAGCAGTATTAAAACAGATTCAATCAAAACCTAGTGAACGTCAATTAGAATTGTTGAAAAAACAGTATGAACAAAAATTTGCAAACATTCAAACAAGGCGGCGCTAGAATTGTTTAATGAAAGACAGGTAGCTGTATATCCTTTAGGAAAAGAAGATGAATGGTACATATCACAGTTCGATTGTGAAGATGAGGAAATGAATCGTTTCTTTCGTGAAGAATGTCTGGAAGAGCAAAATTTTGGTCTCAATAAGACGTTTGTTTTATATTATTGTGGCGATTTAGCAGCATTCTGTTCTATATGTGCGGATCGTATTTCACTGGCTTCTTCGGAAAAAGAGGTTTCACAACTCCCTAGAAACAGTGTCCCTGCAGTAAAAATTGCTAGATTAGGAAGAGACAAAAAGTACAAAGACCTTAAATTGGGTCGGTACTTGATGGAGTATGTACAGTATCAGGTTTTGAATATCTCTCAAGAGCAGTTAGGAATAAGATTTATCACTCTAGATGCCTATCCTGCTAGAGTTCCTTTTTATGAGTCTCTAAACTTTATTCAAAATGTTCAACAAGACGCAAGAAAGGGAACTGTTAGTATGAGATTTGATATCTTTTCAAGTTCTGAATCTCTCAATATGGTCAATGAAGATACTGCTTAATAGTAGTATCTTTTATTATTTTTATGGAGGTGAATTATGACAATTATCGGATATGATTTTTATGGAACACAGTTTTTCCGTAGCCCAGGAAACGCAATAAAAGACATCTTCTATGGTGAGTTAAAGGGGGGTATCTACGATGAATTAGAGATTCGAGACCGAACAGATGCACCAACTGACAAGAACAAAACCAAATGGGAACTTGACCATAGAGCAATATTTAAATTCGCTGGAGATCTTGAAGGCGGCAATATATCAAACAGCGGATTAGAAATTGTAAGCTTTGCAATTAAGCGTCGAAGAGTCAATGAGATCGATTCTATTACCCTCGAACACATTCCTTTTATAAATAATCTCAGCATTAACTATGAAGATTACACGCAGCCAAACGATGAGTTAATTTACACAATTGTCCCTATTGCTCAGAATGAACTAGAAGGTAAGCCGGTTGAAGTCCATGTAAAATCTGATTTTGTTGGCTGGTGGTTAGTCGATAAAGAAACAGATAATACACTTGGATTTGATTCAGCTATAGGCGAAATCGGTAGTGTCGAAACAGCTTTGAATCAAGGAAGAACAGTAATCGAAACGCTCTCTCGTTTCCCTTCTGTTTACTATTTCGATAAAGACTATCACACATTTTCACTAAGCACGGCAATTATCCCAAGTGAGTTTGAACGTTCTGGCCAGAACTATGAGAAGATCGTGAATACGTTTATTCGCGACCATCGTCCTTTTATTGTTAAATCTGATACAGGTAGAATTTTTGTCTGTGACTGCAGCAACCCAAGATTCAGCACACCGTTGAATACTTGGAAGGATTATGACTATGGTGTTTTAACGATTGATTTCGTAGAAATTCAAGACTACAACGAGTTTATGAATGAGTAAGAAGGTGAAGAATGCAATATTGCTCATCTGAATATTTGGCAGCTTTAAAGAGCCCAATCAAACAAATGTTTTTGAAATTTGAGTTTTATGATTCGCAAATGAGCTACATTAGTGAATTTACAAAGCAAATCACAACACAGGATTCAGGTTCCATTTCTGTGGATGCTTCTCGCCCAGTTAGACGCAGTTTCTCCTTCAAGCTATTGAACAAGAAGAACGAGTTTAACTTTGGTGAAGATAATCTAATCTGGATTGATAAGCGAGTCAAAGTATATACAGGGTTAAAGCTTAGGTCTGGAGGGATGGAATACATTCCGCAGGGTGTATTTGTATTATCGGAACCAGAAGATAGTCATACAACTGAAGGTAAGTTAACTAGCCTTTCAGGCATGGATAAAATGTTTCTATGTACGGATAAGCGAGGCAAGTTTCGAACAGAAACTACAATTGAAGTCGGTGGAAATATTGGAGCCATTATTAAATTATTAGCTCAAAAGTATGGAGAAACGCAATTCAACTTCGACCCCATTACAGAAACAATTCCTTATACGTTTACCTTTCAACCAAGCGATAATATATATAAGGCAATGTCTGATCTGGCTCTACTTGCTAAGTGTGAGCTTTTTTATGATGTAAATGGGTATCTGCGGTTGCGTAAGATCGATCTGAATCAATTTGAACAATCTCCCTCAGTATGGAAGTATGTGTATGGTGATCCGAATGAACGCTTTTATGCTGGAAACGTACGTAAGTTTGATGAAAATCAATTAGCTAACAGAATATTAGTTCTCGGGGGATCAAGCCAAATTGCCGAGAGTCGATACGAGCTTATTGTTACGGAGTCTAATTCACTATGGAAAGACCACCCCTATTCTATTGAGAAGATTGGCGAAATTACCTATGAGCATAATAGCGGCAATCCTGACAGTTTGCTTGCAACTAATGAGGAATGTAAATGGAGAGCTAAATACGAGCTTATGAATCGGCTAGGTTATGCAGAGCGCGTTTCTTTGTCCTTAAGTCCAAACCATTTGCATGACGCAAACGATGTCATTGAGATTGAAGACATAGAAAACTCGGTAACGGGCAAATATCTTTTGCAGAGTTTTTCACTCCCATTAACTCCACAATTAATGAATTGCGAATGCATGAAGTATCGCCGCGTTATAAGCGATTGGAATTTTATCTAAGGAGGTGATCGGTTGACGAATGAAGATTTTATAAAAGCGGTAAGGCAAATTGTAAACATTGAATTAAAAGAGAACAATTTAGCAATTGGGCACTGGCATTTAGGCACCGTAACCAAGGTGAAAAATAAGACTCTCCTAAGCATTTCAATAAATGGCTCGGCGACTTCACAAGACGTTCCATGTAATCCAGATGTGAATTTTATCAAAGGGGATCTTGTTTACGTCGTCTATGTAAATGGAGACTCGAAAAATAAATTTGTTCCCTACAAACGATTTGCAGATGAGAATTATATCGGCAGTAGTGTGGCAAACCAAGTATTAGGAAACCTATCCCTTAACCATAAGGAAGAATCGGGATTAACAGCTCCATACAATTTTACTGTCATTCAAGGGACGCGAGGCGGTGTTCAGTACTCTGAATTATGGATTCTCGTTAATGCCTACTACGATTACAAAGCGAAGCGTTTTAAAAGAAAAAATGTAAATAACTATTCTTTTGGCTGGCAGTTTCAAGGCATGGGTACATATCCAGGTGAAGAAAACTTCGGAGATTATTCCAATCAAGGCGTAAACCTCTGGAAAGCAAACGGTAAATCAGCATATGGGGTCAATGATCCGGCTAGAGATATAACCAATGAAGATATAGGCGCAGTACAATCAGACGGATCGTGGCGTGAGTTTGGAATCATGCTTGGTTGGAATAATGTTTTTATGTGTGACTCCTATGGCGGCATGACAATTGGCGGGGCTGGGTTTGAGATAGATGGGAATGGTACAAGTCCCTTCAAGCGAGTGTCTTTGAATAAATTTAACGGTGGAAGTGTGGATTCTTCAAAAGGATACGAGCAATACGGTTACGCATATAACGGGAACCTGTGGAATGCCTTTCACGGTATGCATGGAAGCGATCAAAACAATAGGAATAGCTTCTTTTGGGGGTTAGTGAGCCCCATTGATTTTTATGATCAGGGCTACCATAACCCATACTCTAACCAGGCTTCTATGGAGGACGTTAAATATGTTTTGCGAATGAAGCCTAAGAATGTAGGGCATCAGGTTGAAAATTGGAAGGATATTTTGTCATTAGACATGGACGGTAATATGAAAGTGAAAGACAAGACCGTTCCAGCAATCTTGCCCGTCAAAGCAGACGTCGTTAATGGAACGGATTTTAATCTTAGCTACCCTGATCCAACATGGAATAAGAATAACACGTACATTACGGGGGTAATCGGAGTTCAGTCTGATGGCTCATTGAAACAATTTGGGGCAATAAATGCGACTTTTACTGATTACGGAGCCTACGGCTATCTTGGTAGCGGTTTTGTATCTGCTAAGCTCCTACTATCGAAGTATTAGAAGAAATGAGGTGATTTTTTGGCTATACAAAAGCCCTATAATATCAGCTTGAAGGGTACAACGGTTGATGCGAAAGATTCCATCAAAGTATCTTGGCAAAGCTCTGGAGATATGAGCACAGCCTTTGAAGTTCGAATTTATAGAAACCAAGATAACAATTTAATTTATGATAGTGGACTCATAACATCGTTTGCAAAAGCCTACTCTCTTCCTGCATTTGCTTTGCCAAATGGATACGAATTGAAAGTGCAAGTCACGATCTGGGATTCGAGTAACAACTTTGCCGTCTCGGATACAGAGATATTCCAAACATCATCTAGGCCTAATATTTCTGTTTCTCCAATTGGAATTGTAAACTCCCAATCGTATGAGTTTTCGGCTAGTTACACTCAAACAGAAAATGTCCCACTACGTTCATGGATTGCATTCTTATACGACAAAGATAGGACGTTAATTAGCCAGTCTAATGTAAGAACATCGGCTCCACTTGTTTATTTAATTCATTACTTGAAAAGCGGATCATCTTATTTTATTGAATTCCAAGCAACAAGTAATAAAGGCTCCGTTGGTACGAGTGGTTTGATACCATTCACGGTTAGTTACCTGCAGCCTGACATTAGCATCAATCTTGAGGCGAAGAATGTTAAGAATGCTGGTATTCAATTGTCGTGGCAGACGATTCAGATTATCGGAAAAACTACTAAGCAGCCCATTTACTTGAATGGTGAGAAACTGGATCTACGAGATGACGTTTTCACATTTACAGATGGATTTCATGTGGATGCGGACTTCACATTGAAATTGTGGTTTGAGGACATCAAACCTTATACTGATTTATTAGTTTTAAAAGGACAGAACGGAATCATGACTCTACAATATTGGGATGATGATCAAAGGTTTCACCTATTCAGGGAAGTTTATAATTACCGTTCGCATTACGCCAGCCAGCCGTTAACCGGTAGTGGCTATTTTTTATGCATTCAGCAGATTGGCGGAGACATGAATATATTTGGTGAGGTGAATTAGAAATATGGCAGTTAATTTATCGACCTTTCCTGTGAAAATTGATGAGTTTCAGCGTCATTATGAACTTCAAGCTCAAGACATTCCAGGAGTACAGAGGTTTCAAGAATTAAAACTAAAAGCCAATCGTACTCCCGCGGAAGAAACTGAACTGGCTAATTTAACCGTGCAGTATCGGGAAAAGTTTATTTCGGCTGATGACTTTAACAGGTTTCAAGACGCCTTGGTTAACATGGAGATATTCATTAAAGATAATGTTGAAGGCTATATTTTGACCAAGCAAGGGGAATTTACAACCTATGTAGATATAGCCACAAATACTGTTCAAGCAACAAAGGACTCGGCTCTACAAACCATTGAGCAGAAAAAAGAAAATGTAATTACCTATCTTGATGGAACTACTGCAGGGGCATTAAGAAATGATATTGGAGTCATGGGGGATTTGGAGACCGTTAATAAACAATCTCTTGTCAAAGTGGCCAATGAACTTCGATCTGACAATATAAAAATAGACAATAAAATTGGAGCTTTGTCTACTCTTAATACAACGGATCAAAGCAATATTGTGAAAGCGATGAATGAAATCAAGTCAAATTTAGAAATTGCCTATTGGATGGGGGTATAAAATGATTAATACACCAAAGAGATTATATGTAAATCAACCGGGTACGACTGTTTCGACAGCCTATACCGTTCCAGCGGGAACAACAACGATTGTGAAAAATATACATATTGCAAATAATACTGCTGCTGTTTCTACTGTAACTATCCATCTTGTTCCAAATGGACAGTCAGCAACGAATGCAAATAAAATCATCGCTAATTATCCGGTTAAACCAAATGACAGCATTAGCGTGGATATGTCGTCTGTCCTTCATAGCGGCGATACGATTCAAGTTTCTCAAGGTACAGCGAACGCTATTTCAGCCTATATCTCGGGAGTTGAGTGTGTATGAGTATTCGCCGTTTAGGAGACATGAGGATCAAACCTGGGGCTTCTGGCGATGTACAACCGAGCGATGTAAGAGCAGGTAAAACATTTTCATCTGAAATTGATACGGATTTAGTTGGAACGCTGCCTGATCGTGGCGCTATGACATTGACGCCAAGTGGAACCGGTCAGGTTTCAATTCCAGATGGAATCCATGCTAATAGTAAAATTGCTCAAGTGAACGTACCCGCGGATAAAGTTTTAACTGGTACAACAATTGCAAGTGTAGCAGGTACAATGCCTAATCTAGGTGCCCCTACATTTAACGTCTCTCCTAATAACCAATCGATACTCGCAGGTTATTATACAGGCGGCACTGTTGCAGGTGACGCAAACATACGGCCTGAAAATATCCGCAAAGGCGTATGGATCGGTGGAGTGCAAGGTAACTCCCTCGAGTATGGTGCCAGCGATTGGATCCCATTCGGACGTATACAGAAGTACCGCATATTACGACGTTGGGAGAAGAACTTTGGTCTTGGGTATGTTCTTGCTCCTCGGCCATGTGGTGTAGACAATCGCTACGTTAGCAGTATGAGTTACAATGACGGAGTATCTGTCAGACAAACTATAGTAATTTGTTGGGATACAGCTGGCACGGAAGTATGGCGACAAACTGTGGCAGCTAGATCAGGTTACTATCCGCAAGTAGGCGCTACTACGGTTGCAAGAGACCGCACCCACGTCTTTTGGACTTATGGTGACAATACTGGTAATTCTTATTACCATACAGTACGAAAGATCAGACTTACTGATGGTGTTACTGTTTGGGAAAGCCCTTTAAATAGGGACCAGACTGTTGCGGCCATCCAAGAAACGCCTGATGGTAAACTTTGGTTACTTGGATCGTTTTATACTGGCACTTCTTATTCGGCTATTACTAGGATGTCGGCTACAGGCGTCGTAGAAGCCTCTCAATCACATAGTCCAGGAAATGGTTCTCAGATAGTAGTACAGCCAGATAGTCAGTATTACTATATGTTTGATGAAAACAGACGACTGCATAAATATCAAGCAACAGGCACTACTACCACAGATGGAAGTGGAAATTATTTCGGCAAAGAGCAATGGTCACTTTCTTTGTTTGTTCCATTCAGGTATGGCTATGGTGCTTTCTGGGCTCCCGCATTAGGTCAAGTCGTTGTAAGTGGTTACGGATACCTCTACGCTAATAACGGTGAAACTCTTGATACCGCTTACAGGACTACTAATATGGCGTATATAAACACAAACGGGACAATTACGGTACAGGATACCGTTGGTGTTCCTGAGTACACTACCACAGCCGAAGCGCAGTCTATAAATGATGGCGAATATTTATTTGTTGGGGGTTCTGGTTCGGGCCCGTCTTATATATTCAGAACATCGGATAAGACAGTATTAGCCAGATTCAATGGAGCCACTGCCAATCCTGACGGTTTTGGGGTTGATCGTAACAGTACCGGTATGTCTTGGGATTTTGGTAACCATCTAATTGCTAGAACTAATACAGCGCCTAACAGCAGCAGTAATACGCAGATATCTTTACAATATCTCAACACTTACTTTGGTTAAATAGGAGGCTTATACAATGGAAAAACGTTATATTATGCTTAATGAAAACGGTGAAATTGGTACCATATATAACTCACTTGAATATGGTCCAAAAGATGCTAATCTTATAGAAGTAGACTATATTTCGCAAGACCCAGAAAAAAGTAAAACACATGTCGCTGCTCTTAAATTTGATCCAGATAAAAAGTGCTTATATTATGAATATACACTAGCGCCACCTTCACAAGAACAAATAATTCAGGATATGCAGGCAGCACAAGCAGTTATGATGCTAGCACTTGTAGATGCTGGCCTCGTATAATCCGAGAGGGGGGAAGCCTAATGGACTGGTTTAAAACAGTAAAAGTTTATTATGATAAAGGATTCTATACTAATGATAATGTAAAAGTGTTCGTGGTAAAAAACAAAATCACGCTTGAGCAATACGAAATTATTACAAACGAAAAGTTTTCTATTGAATAAAAGAAAACAATAAATCATTAATTTGTAATTAAAGGAGGACTCTTAATTGAGGCCTCCTTATTAATTAGGAGGATCCAAATTGAATGAATCAATTTTAAAGCTGATATTTAGTACAGGAGCAACTATTACAACCTATGCATTCGGCGGTTGGCCAGCAGTATTGGGGGTTCTTGTAGCACTCGTTGTGATAGACCAGGTAACCGGTATCGTAGCATCGATTAAAGACGGAACTGGGCTAAGCTCTCGTGTAGGTTTTATTGGTATAAGCAAAAAAGTATTTATTTTTGTAGTAATTGCAATGTGTCATTGGTTCGATGGCATTATGAATCTGAATGGGATCTTGATGGATGCAGCAATCTACTTTTACATTGCTAATGAGACGATTTCAATTATCGAAAACCTTGGACGTATAGATGTACTCATTCCAGAACAACTCAAACAAATCATTACTGTACTTCGAAATAAAAACCAAAAATAGGTGATAAATCAATGGGATTACAACTTGAATTTATCTTAAGTAAATCATCAAAACGTCTAAGTGATCTGCATCCAACAGTTAAAGTTGCTGCTGAAAAGCTAATCATAAACAGTTATAAAAGAGGAGTTCCGATTGTAATTACACAAGGCCTTCGTACCTTTGCGGAGCAGAACGCCCTATATGCACAGGGGAGATATGGTGACAAGAGGCCTATTGTAACAAATGCCAAGGCCGGTGAGAGTTTTCATAACTATGGTGTAGCTATTGATTTTGCATTGTTATTACCAGATGGTAAAAATGTGTCCTGGGATATGCAAAGAGATGGTGACGGAGATCGTCAGTGTGATTGGCTAGAAGTTGTAGAGGAAGCTAAAAAGCTTGGTTTCCAATGGGGCGGAGACTGGATTAATTTTAAGGATTCCCCGCATTTTGAAATGACCTTTGGTCTTTCGATTAAGGACTTTCAACTAGGTAAGAGACCGCCTGTCGTAAATGAAAGCATCAAGGAGGTTGAAGACAATATGCCATTGCAATTAAATGATTATGAATGGAAAATGCTAAACGGTATATGGAGTCAAAGATACAATAAAGGCGAGATAGAAGATTGGAAATGGATTGAAAAGATCAGATGTAAGCAATTGAATGCTGGCGAATTAGCATTCCTGAATGCGGTAATTGCAGCTAAAAAGGATTGTCTAAGTGTAGAAGCTGAATCTGCGGGGATGTAAAAAATTGAAGAAGATAAATGAAGGCAAGAAATTTGAAAAGAATTATGAAAGTGCAGTAAATCGCACAGCTTACTTCTTTCTAAGACTTAAAGATAGCGCTAAATGGTTAAGGGGTTCTGGAGCTACTTTTACACCTGAGAACCCATGTGATGGGATTCAATATGCTGCCCCCTTTCTATGGCTAATAGAATTGAAAAGCACCAAAGGGAGTTCGATAAGCTTTAATCCTGAGAGACCAGAAGAGAAACCCCAAAACAAAACTACACAGGTAATGATTAAGGCTCATCAGGTTAAATCGCTTATGAAATTTGCAACTAAAGATGGATTGATACCTGGATTCATATTCAATTTTAGAGAAAGAGAAACAAAAACTAAATCATATCCCGATGAAACGTTCTTCGTACATATAAATGATTTCATAAGCTGGTCAAAGAGTAGTGGGAAATCAGGAATAAACAGAGACGATTGTAAGACGATTGGAGTTAAAATACACTCGTCTGAAAAACAAAAGTACGACATAAGCAAATTTGTTGATGAAGCAGTACAGGTTTTTATTAGACGTGGATACATTAAGAGTGAATTCATAAAAGGTATGAGTGAATACTTTCTTACTATTAGTAAGTGATAGAATGGAAACTTTAGGGTAGTCTTTGACAATCGTTTTTTGACGAAAGTTGAGGATTACCCTATTTTTTTCTCTATTATTAAAATAAAAGATTGTAATAAATTGAAATGTGTTATATTATGGATTTATGAAGATAGCAACTTGTGGAGACAACAAAAACATATAAAAAAAGGATGATTGAATGGAACTTAGTATTTTGAATCAAGAGGGAAGACTTTTCGTGGATAGTCGCGATGTAGCAGACATGACAGGTAAACGGCACGATCATTTACTTAGGGATATCGATGGCTTCATTGGAATTCTCAACAAGGCTACCTCCCCAGATTTGGGGGCGTCAGATTTCTTCGTTCTTAGTAGTTATTTAGATGCAAAAGGAGAGACAAGAAGAAAATATGATCTCACTCGTATTGGATGTGATATGGTAGCAAACAAAATGTCCGGTGAAAAGGGTGTTCTTTTTACAGCGGCCTACGTTAAAAAATTTGAACTAATGGAAAGATACATTGCACATGGATTAGATAAGTTTAACATTCCTAGCACGATGTCTGGGGCTTTGCAATTAGCCGGAGAAATACAGACTAAATTAGAAATTGCTCAACCAAAAGCAGACAAATACGATCAATTTCTTAATACTGAAGGACTGATTCAGTTAAATGAAGTAGCCAAACATCTAAATGTAGGATTAAAAACTTTTTACGCTATCCTCCGCACGGAAGGAATTCTAATGAAGCAGAAGAAGCCCAATGTGCATATTCCTACAGCTAAATATGCGAATAAAGGGTACTTCTCTGTTGTCAGAGAGCAAATACCCAATAAAGATGGTAAGATGGTTTGGCATTCAATTGCTTACGCTACACATTCGGGCTTCGATTTTCTGAGCAAATTCGTAAGTGCATACATACAAGATGAAACCGCATAATAAAATAAAAGTAAACAATAATTAGTTTTCATTAACATGTCGAATAGGACAAATCATTCATGAATAAATTTTTTTAGAGGTGATCATATATGATTAGAAAAAATGAGAAAAAAGTTATTTTAGGAATCAAAGACATTATGGAAAGATTACAAATCGGTAGGAACATGGCTGCACGAATTTTAGCATCCGATGAACTGCATGTATTTCGAATTAATGAAAAAAGATTTGTACACGAAGATGTTTTTGAAAAGTGGCTTAAAGGCGATCAATAAGAATATAATGCGGAGTCTGGGTGTGATAAACTAAAATTGTCACGTTTTGACTCCGTTTTACTTACAAGGTATACGGAGGTATTTGAATGCCAGAGCCTAAAAAAAATCCTAAAACGGAAACTTGGGAATTTGTCTTTGATTACTATGTCAAAGGTGTTCGTAAACAGGTCAGAAGAAGAGGATTCCAGACCAGAAAACAAGCAAGTAAAGCTATGATCGCTCTACAAAATGAAGTCTTAGAGGAAAAGTTTGTTTGCACGGACAAGACAACGGTAGGGGCCTTTGTACAGAATTGGATTGATACAGTTAGAAAATTAGAAATTGACGAAACGACCATGTACAACAATAAACTTTATTTAAAGAATCACATTATGCCTCGAATCGGAAAAATGAGACTTCAAAAATTAGACCATATTGTTTGTCAGGAATTTGTTAATGAAATGCATGAGAAAGGTTATGCAAGAAATACGATAGACAGAGTTGTAACGATGCTGAAAAAGGCTCTTGATAAAGCTGTACAGTATAAATTGATTCGCGAGAACTATATGAGGCAGGTAACACTACCTAGAGTAGTTAAAAAGGCAAAGGAAATATGGACAGCCAAGCAAGCGATCCAGTTTTTAAAAGCAACAGAGGACAGAAGATTTCATTGTGTGTATGCATTAGCATTGTTGACGGGAATGAGGCAAGGAGAAATCCTTGGACTAAGATGGAAAGATATCGATTTTGAAAGACGAATTATTTCTATCAATCAAACGTTAACTCATTATGGGAAGAGCATCAAGAGTGGTGCAAAAACTGCAGCGGGGATTAGAACAATTGCTATGCCTAATTTGCTTATAACGATTTTGAAGAAGCAGCATGAAAAATACATTGAACTGAAGCAAAAACTTGGTGAGAAATTTATTGATATGGATCTGGTTATTTTCAATTTGTCTAATGGTAAAACAGTTTTTCCATCAAATTTGACTAAAGTTTATACGGCGGATGTAAAGAGAGCGGGACTTCCTCATATTACATTTCACTCTATGCGTCACACTCATGCAACAATGCTGATTGAGCAAAACGTAAATGTGAAATTGATTTCTGAAAGACTGGGACATTCTAAAATTGGAGTAACCCTTGATACTTACAGTCATGTGATTCCAAGTATGCAGCAAGAGGTCGCGGATACGATTGATGAGATCATGGTGATGTGACCACGTTGTGACTTTTAACTGATTTGGTTAGAAAGGCCTAGATTTATCAAGGGTTTGAGGACGATTACATCCATCGCGGAGCACTTGATGTCGCCCTGCTGAACGAACGGCTGAGCGACCGCCAGATTATCGCCGCCCGTGCCACAGGTGTGAAAACAATCGGCGAGCTGCTCGACGCTCCGCTGGAATCCGTTACGCATACGGCCGAGGAGATGGGGATCTTCGCGGGCATGACCGGCCGTGACGCCATACTTAAAATGATGTAGGAAACTCGGAAAGCCTCGGGTGCGGGTGCTGCCGCTGCGCAGACGCCCGCCTCTTTTTTTACGCGGAAAAACGTGCACGTTATCCTTCATCTAATTGTCCCAAAAGATCATTTGAGGTATAATTCCCATGTAATGGAAAATACGTTCTCAAATTCTTTTATTGACCGATGTCCTAATAGATTTATTTTGTGATAGGGAAACCGGCAGGATTCGGTGGTTTTCAGAAAGTGGTGATGGTTTGGGGCCAAAAATAACTTCGATTCGCACACAATTGAAGAGCTATCTAGATCGCCGGCAGATGACGATTAACCAATTTGCGGAAGTATCCGGAATCAACTCCGGAACGTTGAGCATTATTTTGCACGGGAATCGTCCGATCGCCATGCAGCAGTTGGATCGAATGACCGCCGGTATGGGGCTTCACGAAGGCCATTTCTATGACGTGTACATTGAAGAATGTTTTTTTCATTCGAATCCGGATTGGCGCAGATTGGGACCGCTCATACACCGCTGTGCGGAGCTGGGCAAACTGGACCTCCTCTTGCGCGTGGTACGGCTGATGCTGGAAAATCTCTCGTATCTTCCTTTGTTATTTGAGACGGCCGAACACTTTCATTCGGAAGGAAGAAGAGAGGCTGCCGCGCTTTTGTATGAGTGCATTGCGGAAAGTGAAAAGTACCAGCATTCCGAAAGACTGGCCCTCTGTCAGTACCGGCTGTTTACCCTTGCCATAGGAGATGATCTAAAAGCTAATTTACGGGCGGCTACCTTATTCGAAAGCTATGTGCCCCGGTTAGACGTATCGGATCAGTTGGATGCGCTGAATCAATTGGCTTATGTATTCGGGACTCTGCACGAATGGGAGAAGGTCGATACACTAGCCCAAGAGCTGCACCGGATTGCGGCCATTCAGTACCGGCTTGAGCCGGCTTCGGAACCCGGCAGGGAGGCTATCAAGCAGCCCAAACGTCCGCTTTGCTATTATATCCTCCAGGCCCTGCTGATCCGTTCGGTGGTATGTGAGGAACGCGGCCAATTCGATCAGGCGCTGCATTACGTTTCCTTGTACGCGGAACCGGACTGGCTACGGGAACAATCGGATGAGGAGAAACGTATTGTCGAGCAGTTTAGAGAATGGGCGGTAGCGAACACTTATTTGTACCGCATCATGTCGGGAGAACTCATGGTTCTGCCCGAATACATCAACTGCATCGCGTCCCGCAAGGACGATATTTTCACGGCACTCTGCAAAATCGTACAAATAGCCAATCGGTACGGATATGAGATCGACGACATTCTGGACCGCTTTTCTTCTCATCTTCCCTATCAAACCTATCAATCTGAATTTGGCGAATACAACAAGCCCGTTATGAAGGAGCGGTACGCCCAGTTTTTGAGCGATTTGGCCGCCTATCACTTGACTCAAAATCGTAGAAAAGGGATAAAGTTTGTACTGCACGGATTGGAATTTTCTGTTAGAATAAATAGTGAGAGAAATATTATTCAATGTATGGCGCTTTTTGAAAGATTTAGGCACTTGGCGGGCATTGAAGAAAAGAATGAATTTAAACATTTAGTGAATGAGGTGCGATTAGGATGAAAAGAAAATTATCTGTTTTGCTCGTGCTGTCGAGTGTGGCAATTGCCGTTTTGGCTCCAAGCACGGGATTTTCAGCTCAACCGCAGACGCAAGTACATAAGATCGTACAATTGGGGCATGGCTGGGGAAATTAACCCGGCAAATGAAAAGGATAGCAGCAGAAAGGGCATTCCCGGGTAATCCGGGAATGTCTTTTTTTATTCGGGGGAGAAGGCGTCTAAGCGTAATGTCATTCGAACGATATCCTATAATTTAACAGAAGGATGTAAAATATGACAAGAACAGAGGTAAAGGACAAGTTTTACATATTACCTATAGGAGAGTATGAGGATGGACGAAATTCATCAGCATATTGAAGAAATTCGTAGAGAAATGATGCGGCTGGCAGGGGAATATGGTTTTTCCGATTCCAGGGTTCTAACTAAATCTCAGGAATTAGACCGTGTTTTGAATACCTATCAGCGGGAGAAATGCAAGCTCAAGGAGCAAAAGTACCCGGGTGTTATTCATCTAAGCCTCTCTTCTGTAACCGGTCCCGCTGAATTCATAAATTAGGAGAATACCCGTATGCCTACTTCGATTATTCAATTGTTCAATTCCGATCAGCTCATCATTGTGATGTTTTTGATGTGGGTGCTCATAAGCGCCATGTTTATGGTATTCCATCTGGACGGTAAAAAAAGCAAGCGTACACGTAATAAAGTTGACCCGAAGCGGGAAGAACTGCCTGAACACGAGCATCGTAAAAATGAACGAGGGCTGCTTTAACGGTCAGAAAACCGATCAAAAGCAGCTCGGATAACTAAGAGCCTTCTTGTGCGTTTCGATCTTGTTCGAGCGCTTGTTTGCGTTAGATCGCAATTTGCCGAGAATACTTAGACCCGAACAGGAAAGTGTTAAAAAAGAGGGACCGCGGGCATCGAAGTTCACCTGGTCTGACTTGGGGGAAAAGCCAGCCAACGGAGCCGGAACGCGCATCTGTTATTGCCGATTACGTGTGCTTTTCAGCCCAAAAAAGCGGTTACCGCTGCGCGAAAGACGCGAGGGTAACCGCTGCTTGCAAGGTGCCGTTATGCCGCTTTCGTTACGGAGTCAACTTCGGCAGCGTCGGAATGGTCTGGCTGCAGTCGCCTGCCAAAGGCAGGTTGCGGCACACATACTGGCCCGCGCTGTTCTCGGTGGCGCCGTCTGAAGGGGCTGGCAGATGAACGCGCTGCTTCCACAACTGCCAGAGCATGAAGCCGTCAAACGACTTGCCTTTGTTTTTGACGTATTTGACAAGCGTCTCCACGTTGTAGTAAGCGGAGGCGACGTTGTTCTGGCCGTTCAGCATTTCGGCGTCGTAGACGGTTCCCGGTGCGGCATTCAGCTTCAGTACGGCACCGCCGGAGCCTTCGGGCGCAATCTGCAGGCCCATGTTGATCGTTCCGCCGTAGATGGCGCGGTACGATTCGTAGCCTTCGCGCGGATCGTAATAGACGCCGCCGTCGTAGGACATGAGGTTGATCATGTCGATTTTGCTGCCGTGATCTTTCACGACGCGGTACATCGTTCCGCCGAACGGCGAGCCGTACTGGACTTTGCCTTCTTCGAACGGCGAGCCTTTCACGTAGTAGGCTCCCGTGGACCAGCCGGCGATGGAGATTTTCAGCTTCGCGCCCCGTGCCTTGATTTCGTTGTACAGGCTGTTGATGATGCCGGCGATTTCGGCGTCTTTGGAACAGCTGAACGATTCGGCTGCGGCTTTGTTGCAGTTGCTGCCGCTCGATTCCCAGTCGATATCCACGCCGGAAGCGCCGAGATCCAGCGCGAGGTCGACGACATGCGGCGCGTTGAAATTCGCCCACTGGCTGCCTTGGCTGTAAGACCAGCCGCCCACGGAGAGCCACGTGTCCGTTCCGCGCGCATCCAGTGCGGCGATGCTGCTGCGCAGATCCTGGGACTGCTGCGGCGTAAACTTCAGCTGGCCGCGGCCCGTAGTGGCGCCCTCGACAAACTCAAAGCCGGCAACTTCCTGGTCGAAGGCGTAAGAACCTTTGACATACTTCGTATCCGGTCTGGCGAAAGACAGGTTGACATCCGTGATGTAATTCGGGATGTTCTCCAGCTTCAAATCGTAGATGCTGGTGTTCCAGGTACTGGCGTAGGCCACGTACCTGCGGTCCGGGGAAGGCGTGGTTCCGCCTTCCGGTGTCGTCACGCTGACCGGAGCGCTTGCGGCCGATACGTTGCCGGCCGCGTCCTTGGCCTTCACGGTAAAGCTGTAGGCCGTCGAGGCGGTAAGGCCGGTGACGAGGGCTGTCGTTCCCGTCACGCTGGCGGCAAGAGCCGTTCCCTGATAGACGTCGTAGCCCGTCACGCCGACGTTGTCCGTCGAGGCTGCCCATGACAGGGAGACGCTTGTGCTCGTGGAGGCGGTTGCCTTCAGCCCGGAAGGAACGGATGGCGCCTGCGTGTCTGTCGTGCCGCCGCCGGTGGAGCCGCAGTCGCTCACATACTTCCAGGCGCCCCAGGTGTTCGCCGTGTTGGGCTGTTCCCCTTGCGTCCACCATTTGGCTTCGAAGGTCTTGCCGGAGTAGGAGACTCTTTTGCCGGCCGTGTAGGCGGTTGTAGAGTTCCAGGCGGGGTCTTGGCATGCCGCCGCAGCCGTACCGGCCGCATGAGCCTGGCTGGAAGCCAGAGCAGGCACTACGCCGAGGCCAAGCGTGAAGGCGAGAGCAAGGTGAATCATTTTTTTTCGGGGAGTTGCGTAAGAAGTCATCAATCGGTACGCTCCTTTTTAATTGAGATAAGTGCGGGTTCTGCCGGTAAGCGGGTTGAATAGGCCTCCTTTTTTGTAAACGGTTACAAATGCACTTTTATTATCCCATGGAGACTCGTCCCGATTAAGGATAAAAACCTATTATGGAGGGGGGAATTTCGACAAAGTCTTTTTAGCGGTAAAATATTCCGCGTATAAAGGCGGATTAAGGCGGCGGTTAGCAGTGAAGTTTGCGCCGGTATGAGGGCCGCGTTCATGCGGATTGTCGAAGAGAGAGGAGCGGATAAATTGACTAGCGGGAAGATGATTTACCGGATGACGGTGTTTCTGCTACTCGCGGGTTTGATTTATTTGATAAGAGGCTATGTGAGCGTTTATCCGGTACGGTCCGTGGGCCTTACGGATTGGCAGGCTGCTCAGGTTGTATGGATCATTCTACTCGTGTGCTTGCTCGTGTGCGCGGTGATCGTCATCCTTCAGGGACTGCAGACTTATCTCAAAAAAAAGGGAAGTTTTAAAAGAACCAATATGCGGCAGATAATTGAGGCTGGACGAAGACGGATATGGAAACACGTCCGCTTGTTAGCCGGGAAGCCGGAATGCTGGGTAATACTCAGCAGCGGCGAGTTGGAGGTATTGTTATGGTTAAACTATTGGTAAAGTGTTTCCTAATAACTGTGCTGTGCTAATTGTTGTCGGAATTGTTCATTTCATTAATGGGCAGAGCTGAGTCGGGGGGCCTTCGGTATCCACAAAAAAACCTCCGGAGCTGCCGAAGCAGACCGGAGGTTCCGGATGCGCTTAAGGCAGGAAGCTGCCTCTCGCGCTGACGTAAAGCGAATACCACTCTTCGCGGGTCATGAGTTCCGCCTGGCGCTCGGCGTCCCGGCAGGCGGCAATGCGCTCCGCGTTGGCCGTGCCGATCACCGGCTGGATCATGGCCGGGTGCCGCATGAGCCAGCCGAGTACGACAGCCTCGCGCGTGGTCTCTTTCTCATCCGCAAGCTTGCCGACGAGCTCCGCCGTCTTGCGGATGTGCTCCGGCTCCGATTCTCCGAGGTTGCCGGAGAATTTTCCCTGGGCCAGCGGGCCCCATGCCTGGATCTGGATGTTCTCCATCCGGCAGTATTCCAGCAGCCCCTCGGAGAAGTTCACCGAAGTGCCGGCCTTCTGGTTCACGTGAACCCCCTGGTCGAGCCAGTCGTGGCGCGCCAGACTCATCTCCAGCTGGTTGACGGCGAGCTGATCGGGCAGCGCACGCTGAAGGAAACGGATTTGGGCGGCGCTCATGTTGGACACCCCGAAATAGCGGACTTTTCCGGCGGCTTTAAGACGGCCGAATGCTTCCGCGACTTCTTCCGGCTCCATCAGCGGATCGGGTCTATGCAGCAGGAGGATGTCGAGATAGTCGGTGCCCAGACGGCGGAGAATTCCGTCGACGGCTTCGCCGATATAGGCTTTGGAGAAGTCGTAACGCCCGGGTACATCCCCCTCGGCGAAGCGGATGCCGCATTTGGACTGGATCACCATCTCCTCGCGCAGACCCGGCTTGTTTTTGAGAATGCGGCCGAAAGTTTCTTCCGCTTTTCCTCTTGTATAGATATCGGCATGGTCGAACATGGAGATTCCGATGGAAAGAGCGGCTTCGACGGCTTTCTGCGCCTGCGTTTCATCTTCTTTGGTCACCGGATCGGAATTCCAGCCTCCGCCGAAAGGCATGCAGCCCAGTACGAGACGGCTCGCGTTCAGGCCGCGTTTTTTTAACGGTAGTATGTTCATCATCATTCCTCCTGTTGTAGGCGCTATGCGGCAGACGTATGTACGTTGTTCATTATACCGAATCCGGCGGAGAGTGCCAAAAAAACCAAAAGGAAAATCGGGGGAATTTACCGGAAGATTTCTTTCTCTTCTCTTCCTTTCATGCCACGCGCAGCTCGCCGACGTACGGAGCGGTGTCATTGGTGAAGGAGGACCTTTTTGTATTATACTGGTAAAGAGATTAGTTCCTTAAAGGAGGCTGACAAGTATGTTCGTAAGTCTGAACGAGTTTCAACAGGAATGGAAGCGAGAGGCTTCGTTGACGGGAAAAATTTTAAATACGTTGACGGACGAGTCGCTCGACCAGAGCGTCGCGTTGGACCACTTCTCCCTTGGAGAGCTTGGATGGCATCTGTCTCAAGCCATGTACGGCCTTTTTTCGGCGGCAGGCCTGAAGTTCGAGGGACCTGAGCGAGGCGCGGGAGTTCCCGAGTCCGCCAAAGAAATCGCCGATGTCTACGAGCGGACAAGCTCGAACCTGCTTCGGGCGGCGGGCGAGCAGTGGACGGACGAGACGCTGAAGCAAAGCATTACCGTGTTCGGCCGGGAAACCACGATTCATGGCATCATGCGCTTCGTTATTCAGCACCAGGCTCATCACCGGGGCCAAATGACGGTCCTTATGCGCCAAGCCGGCTTGATTGTGCCGGGCATTTACGGCCCGAGTAAGGAAGAACGCGAGCAGATCGGCAAATAATCGGTCCGGAGCAAGCCCCGAGTGGGACCCAAAGCTTTGCCGAAGGCTTCGTACATAGCTTCTATTTGAGAACATCAAGTGAATTTCGCTTGGTGTTTTCTTTGTGAACCGGAACCAAAAAGAAAAGGGGGAGAGGACGAGAGATGAGAGGCGAGTCGGAAACGCCGGGGCTGCTGCGCCGGAAGATGCCTAAGGTGAAATACAAAGAACGTGTGCATGACATGCACGCGTTTTTTTGCGTTTTCGCGCCGGATCGATCCGCTAAGGAGCTGTTCAAGAACCGTTCGTTTCGCCGGAAAATAAGGAAGAAATCGGCAAACGACTTTTTTTGTTTACCTTCTTTTAACGAAAATTTTCTTTTTCAAAAAGCATTTTCAAATGAGACCAGGGATGCTACTCTAACAGAAGGATCGACTTACAAATCATGGGAAGAGGAGCTTGCCATGCGAAGCGAAAAGGGGACGGAACCCGTGAACGGAGGGAGACGGCTGCTTACCTGGCGCTACTACAGCCTGCTTCTGCTGCTTACGGTCGGATTGGAATACGGGGCTCTCGTCGCGGTGCATCTGCCGTTCGGCGATGAACTGACGGGCTTTCTGGTCATGATGGCCATGCTTGCTTTTAGTGTGCTGCTGGCGATATTTACCTTTGTTTTCGGTCTGCTGACGTGTCTGGAGAACAGACAGCCTATGCTTATCGTGCCGTGCGCTCTTCTGACCGCCGGATTATATCTGGCCATAATCAAATGGGAAGGGATGTGATCTGAAATGATCCGGTTTGCGTATTTTGGACGGGAGGATTTCGACCAGCTTATCGAATGGAGCGGAGACGAGGCTTTTCTGCTTCAGTGGGCGGGGCCTCAGTTTAAGTACCCTCTAACCGCATCGCAGCTGGAGGCTTACACGGAAGGAGTCAACGATCTTGAACAATCCGGCCGGCTCGTATATAAGGTCATAGATTCGGAGACCGACCTGACGATAGGGCATCTTTCGATCGGAAATATCGACCGGCATAACCGCTCCGCAAGGATCGGCAAGGTGCTCGTGGGCCATACGGCCCGGCGGGGCCGAGGAACCGGACAAGCGATGATCCGCGAGGCGCTCCGGATCGGATTTGAAGAGCTCCGCCTGCATAAAATGACGCTCGGCGTTTTCGACTTTAACGAAGCGGCAATCCGCTGCTACGAGAAGGAAGGCTTCGTGAGAGAAGGCCTCATTCGGGACTCCAAACGAATGGGAGACACCTACTGGAATTTGATTGAAATGGGCATTTTGGAGAGCGAATGGCACGGACGCGGCCGGTAACAACGCCGGACTACAGACACCGATATACAAGGCTAGTCGGATAGGCGGACAGATAGAGCAGAGGGGGAGAAGGCAGTGGAAGACATCCTGCGCGCAGCGAAGAAGGTGGCCATCCAAGCCGCTTTACAAGCCGGGCAAGAAGCGAAGAACCGGTTTGAGAATATTAACAGCATTCTGGAAAAGGACGATTTCGGCGACGTCGTGACGGAAGTGGATCACCTCGCGGAGGAAATTATTTTGACCCACATCGCGAAAAGCTTTCCCGATCACTGCGTGGACAGCGAAGAGATCGGGCACAACGGCAGGCAGAGCGACTGGATGTGGATCGTGGACCCGCTAGACGGGACGAACAATTACGCGATAGGTCTTCCGCTTTTCGCCACGTCTATCACGCTGATGCACCAGGGAAATCCCGTGCTGGCCGTAATTTACGAACCGATGGTGGACAGGCTGTTCCTCAGCGCGGCGGACAAAGGGGCCTTCTGCAACAATATCCGCATTCAGACCAAACCTTGCCCGTCCATTCAACGCGGCACGATCGGCTGGATACAAGGGCACAAGGTCCAGAACGAGGCGCGTGCCGTTAAGCTCCGCCATCATCTGGACGTCCGGTTCAAGCGGATGATGAGGGTGTGGGCGCCGACTCTCCAGTGGTGCATGCTCGCCAAGGGAGACCTGGACGGCATCGTTCTCTACAACTCGGAGGGGACCGATCTGTATTCGGGCATCCTGATGGTACAGGAGGCGGGCGGACTCGTCATGGATTATGAAGGCAAGCCGTTCAGAGGAATGAGCCCGGAGCCTTACCTCATTGCCTGCCACCCGGCGCATAAGGAGCATTTTTTGAAAACGGTGGCCGAAGGGCTGGGCTGATCGGTTCAAGCACCCGCTGCCGGCGATCCTGCTCGTACACGATTTTCCCCAAAAACCTAACGAAGGCGGGCTGCAGATGAAGCATAAAATCACGATGGTAACCGGGGCCAATTCCGGTATGGGTCTCGCCACAACGATTGCGTTGGCCCTGCAGGGGGCGAAGGTCGTTATGGTATGCCGCAGCGAAAAGCGGGGGCAGAGCGCTCTCCGGGAGGCGATAGCTGCCAGCGGCTCCGGAGACATCGAGCTGATGCAGTGCGACCTCGGTTCGCTCCGGAGCATCCGGTCTTTTGCCGCGGATTTCAAGAGCCGCTACGATCATCTGGACGTGCTGATCAACAATGCCGGCGTCGTATCGCTCAAGAGAGAGACCACTTCCGACGGATTCGAAGTTATGATGGGCGTCAACCATCTGGGCCATTTTCTGCTGACGAATCTGCTGCTGGGGCCGTTGAAGCGGGCGGAGCAGGGCCGGATCGTCGTCGTCTCCTCCGGTGCGCATAAAATCGGCAAAATCCGCTGGGAAGACCCGTATCTGACGAAAGGGTATACGGTATGGACCGGATACGCGCAGTCCAAGCTGGCGAACATTTTGTTCGCCAAGGAGCTCGCCGCCCGGCTGAAAGGCACCGCCGTTACGGTGAACGCCCTGCACCCGGGAGCCGTCGGCACCCAGATCGGCGTGGACCGGAATACGGGCTTCGGCAAATCGGTGCTCGCTATGCTGCGGCCGTTCTTCCTGACACCCGCCCAGGGGGCGGAAACGGCGGTTTATCTGGCTGCCAGCGATAACGTGTCGTGCGCCACGGGCGAATATTTTTACCGGAAGAAGATTGCGCCGGTGTCCGCACGGGCTAAAGACAAGGAGCTTGCCGCGAAGTTCTGGGATTGGAGCGTGCGGGAAGTGGGACTGCGGCCTTCGGAAACGGAGTGACGCGGGCGGATACGGATTAATCGGGATAAAAGCAAGTCAGCGGCGGTAATGAGATAGACGGGTCCTATTCAATAGAACCGGCTTGATAAAGCGGCCAGGAGCGGATGCTTCCGGAGCCGTTTTTTTGCGTGGACGAAAGCCGAAGCCGGGTGCCGTCTTCCGGATTTGCTAGATTAGAATTCATTTTTGCACAAAGGAGCCTCCACGAATTGAACTGTCTTTCGTTTATTGTCCATGGGTATAATCAAATCGAACAAAGAACCACACTAAACGGCAAAGGAGGTGATGCCGTATTCTGGACGAACGCAGTACCCGGATTTTGACGCTGCTGCAGCAGGCAGCCGATTATGTATCTCTGGAAGAACTGATGCAGAAGCTCGGCATCTCCAGACGAACCGTTTATTACGATATGGAAAAAATCAACGACTGGCTGAAAACGATTCATCTTCCGCCGGTCGAATATGTCCGGGCGGCCGGCTATTATTTGCCGGATGAAAGCCGCAAGGGCATTCCGCAGCTGGCCGGACAGCTTCCGGTCCAGCAGTACTACTTGTCTCCGCGGGAGCGGCTGGCCTGGCTGGCCGTCCATCTGTTATCGCCGGCGGATGGATCGCTTTTCGTCCATCACTTGACGGATCTCCTGCAAGTCAGCCGGGGAACCGTGCTGAAGGATTTGAACATCGTCCGGCCGGAACTGGAATCCCTGAAGCTTAAGGTCGCTTACGACCGCAAGCAGGGCTACCGGGTCCGGGGGGAAGAGAGCGACAAGCGGAAGGCGCTCACGTACTACTTCGGGCAGATCTTCGGAAGCGTGGGCTGGGAGCAGGCGCTCAGCCGGAGCGAAGACCCGGGCAGTCTTGACCCGGTGCTGGACCTATTCCCTCCGATGAAGCCGGATCACCTGAAGCGGGTTTACCGGCTCATCGCCGACAGCGAACGCACACTCGGCGTGGAATTAACGGACGAGATGGTGTTTAACCTGACCACTCGCTTCCTGCTCTATACACGCCGAATCCAGAACAAGCAGCTCATCTCGATCGACGAAGATGAGTGGAGCGTGCTCGGGCGCATGCCGGAATACGAGGCCGCCGCCCGCATTGCGGAGGGTCTCGGCGATCTGTTCGACGCCGCCGTACCGGACGAGGAAATCGCGTATTTTACGATGCACCTGCTCGGGGCGCGCGTCAACCGGATGGAGCAGCTGACCGGCTCCGAGGAAGTGATCGACAAGCTCCGCGATGCGGCCAGGGAAATGACCGACGCCTTCCAGCGTCACGCCTGCGTGTTTCTGCCGAACCGGGAAGCGATGGAGGAGAATCTGCTCGTTCATCTGAAGCCGGCGTATTACCGGATCCTGTATGGGCTGGAGCTCGATAACCCGCTCCTCGGCAACATCCGCTCCAAGTACGGAGAAGTGTTCGAGCTGACGCGGCGCTCCGCGGCACCGTTCGAGGAGCTTGTCGGACGCAGGCTCGACGATGACGAGATCGGCTACCTCGCCATGCATTTCGGCGGCTGGCTGCGGAGGGAGAACACGGAGCCGGTACAGAGGCGCCAGGCCGCCATCGTCTGCGTCAACGGCATTTCCGCTTCGCGGATGCTGAAGTCCCAGCTCGAAGATTTGTTTTCGGCGGTGGACATTACGGCCATTCTCTCGCTGAGGGATTACGAAGCGTTTGAAGAGGAAAGCGTCGATTTTATTTTCTCGACGGTCCCGCTTCCGGACAGCAGCGTCCCCGTGTTCGTCGTGAATCCGATCCTCAGCGACAAGGACAAGGAGCATCTGCTGAACCAGATCAACACGGTCGTCGGCCGCAAGTCCCGGGCCCAGGCCAGCTCGGTTCAGGCTCTGCTCGACATTGTCCGCAAATACGCGAAGGTGACGGATGAAGCGGGGCTCGCGGAGGAACTGAACCGCTACATGTCCGTGGGGAAAACGTGGCTGAGCGAAGCCCGCAAGCCGTCGCTGGCCGACCTGCTCACCGGACCGATGGTCCGGGTGGAGGAGGAGGCCGCCGACTGGCGCTCCGCCATCCGCGAGGCGGCCCTGCCTCTTCTCGAGGACGGGCGCATCGAAGAGGCCTACATCGGGGCGATGATCGCCAAAGTGGAGGCGCTGGGCCCCTACATCGTCGTGGCTCCGGGCATCGCCATCGCGCACGGCAAGCCGCAGGAGGGAGTAAAGCGGCTGGGAATCAGCCTGCTGCGGCTTGCGAAGCCCGTAGCCTTCTCCGAAGAAACCCGCTATCAAGTACAGGTGATCCTGGTGCTGGCGGCGATCGACGGAGAATCGCATCTCAAAGCGTTGTCGGAGCTGACGCTCCTGCTCAGAGAACAAGATAGCCTGACCCGGCTGAAGGACGCCGGGACCAAAGAACAGATATTACAGCAGATAAAAGAAGGTCCCCGCAGTTAGATTACCGGATTTGGGAGAGATGAGAGATGAAATTTTTAGAACCGTCACTGATTGCACTGGATGTCGAAGCCGAGACGGCGGAAGAAGCGATCCGCCTGGCGGGAGGACTGCTGGCGGACGCGGGAGCCGCGGAAGCGCGCTACGCCGAAGCCATGGTAGAATCCTACCGGGACAAAGGCCCGTACTTCGTCCTGGCGCCTCATATCGCTCTGCCGCACGCCCGTGCGGAAGACGGAGTGAAAGAAGCGTCCGTCTCGCTGCTCCGGCTGAAGAAACCGGTCGAATTCGGCCACGCGGCCAACGATCCCGTTCAGCTCGTATTCGCACTGGGCGGGTCCACCAGCTCCGAGCATATCACCATGCTGCGCAAGCTGACGATTTTGCTAAGCAACCCGGACAACGTGGAAGCGTTCAAGCAGGCAGCCGATGTAGATACTATTCAACAACTTATTAGGGGGAACGAACAATGAAAATTTTATGCGTATGCGGTCTTGGACAAGGAACCAGCCTGATTTTGAGAATGAACGTGGAAAACGTGCTGAGCGGCTTGGGTGTAAGCGCCGATGTGGAGCATACCGACGTATCCACGGCATCCGGCACGGCGGCGGAGTACATCATTACGAGCAATGAACTGGCACAGAGCCTGCAAGGGCACGCGGCCAAAATCGTGATCGTCAATAACTATTTTGACAATGACGAAATCAAACAAAAACTGGAAGAAGTGCTGTAACCCATTAAGGAGGGGTCTTTATGGACATGCTTTTTTGGATCGCCACCAATATTTTCGGAACACCGGCCATTCTGCTCGGGTTCATCGTTCTGGTCGGACTTCTGCTCCAGAAGAAGTCGACTAGCCAGCTCGTAAGCGGTACCTTTAAAGCTATTATCGGTTTCCTTGTAATCGGCGCCGGTTCCGACGTCATCGTCAAAGCGCTGAATGTCTTCGAGCCGATGTGGAAAGAGGTCTTCGGACTGGAGGCCGGCTCGCTCGGTACGTTTATGGGGCAGGAAGCGTTTAACGGCAAATACGGAAGCGCCGTCACGCTGGCGATGCTCGTCGGCTTCCTGATCAACGTCGCGCTGGCCCGTTTTACCCGGTTTAAATTCATTTACCTGACCGGTCACATGATGTTCTGGACTTCAACGATCTTCGCGGGCGTGATCGTGCATGCCTCAAGCGGTATCGCCATTTGGAAGCTTGTGCTGATGATTGCCGTCGTACTCGGTCTGTACTGGACCTTCCAGCCGGCTCTCGTTCAGCCGTTCCTGCGCAAAGTAACGGGCAACGATAACATTGCCCTCGGTCACACGTCCGCCTCAGTTGCCCTGCTGGCAGCCCTGTTCGGTAAACTATTCGGCAACAAAAACAACGACTCGGAGAAAATCAAAGTGCCGAAAGGCTTCGAATTCCTTCGTGATTCCAACGTCATTACAGCGCTCAGCATGGGGATTCTGTTCCTGATCGGGGCCATTATCCTTTCGACGAAAGGAACGCCTGCCGCCGCCGAACTGATGGCGAAATCGGGCGATCAGAACTTTATTATCTATTCGATTATTCAATCGTTTACGTTCGCGGGCGGTATCGCCATCGTTCTGATGGGGGTCCGGATGTTTGTCGGCGAACTGGTTCCGGCTTTCAACGGGATCGCTACAAAACTCGTACCCGGAGCCAAGCCGGCACTGGACGCGCCGGTTGTGTATCCGTACGCGCCGAATGCGGTCGTACTCGGCTTCCTGGGAGCTTTCGCGGGCGCCATTATCTGGCTGCTTGTGCTCGGTAACACCGTTTCCTACATCTTCGTTCCGACGATGATCGTCTTGTTCTTCCACGGGGCTACGGCCGGCGTATTCGGGAACTCGACGGGCGGTGTCCGCGGGGCTGTGATCGGCGGATTCATCACGGCCACGATCGTAGCCTGGGGACAATTCCTCATGGTCCGCTTCTTCATCGCTTCGACGGTGCCGGATACGGCCATGTGGGCAGCCGACTCCGATATGTTCATTATCGGTCCGATTCTGCACTTCCTGGCTAAACTGTTCTTCTAACAACGAATGAGCGGGCGAACGCCCGAGGGCAACAAGACGGTGACAGCGCTAAGCTCCGCCGTCTTCCTTTTCCGAATAAAGAGAGTGGAGGAGACACGTTATGAGCTATATCCGTACCTTACATGGAGACATCGCCAAAGAGGATCTGGGCTTTACGTATTCCCACGAACATATTGTATGCCGTCCGGCCTTCTGGCAGGAACGGGGAGAGGACGATCTGCTGCTGGACGATAAAGAGAAATCCAAGCGGGACGTTCTTGATTTCAAAAAGCACGGCGGACGCGCGATCGTGGATGCGACGGCGGTCGATTACGGCCGGGACGTCCAGGCGGTACAGGAAATTGCCCTGGAAACGGGCATTAAGATCGTGGGCACGGCGGGCTTCAACAAAAGCTTCCTGTGGGATGCCAAAATCAAAGAAGAGCTGAAGCCGCTCACCGGCGATTATGAAACCTATACCCAATGGATCGAAGCGAAAAGCATCAACGAGCTGGCCGATTTCGTCATCCGCGAGGTGGAGGAAGGGCTCGAAGGAACGCCTTTCAAAGCCGGCCAAGTCAAATTCGGGACGGGCTACAACCGCATTACGCCCCTGGAAGAGAAAACACTCCGCGCGGTAGCGCGCGCTCACCACGAGACGAAAGCTCCCGTGCACTCCCATACGGAAGTCGGCACCATGGCGCTGGAGCAGATCGAGCTCCTGAAAAGCGAGGGCGTGGACCTGTCGTACCTCAGCCTGGGCCATATGGACCGCAACCCGGACCCTTACTACCACGAGCAGATCGCGGCAACCGGCGCTTACATGAGCTTTGACGGAATCGGCAAAATCAAGTACGCCCCCGAAAGCACGCGGATCGCGCTGATTCTCAATCTCGTAAGCAAGGGCTACGAGGATCAGATTCTGATCAGCGGAGATACCGCCCGCAAAACGTATTATAAGCATTACGACCACGGTCTCGGTCTGGAGTACATCATTGCGAAGTGGGTGCCGCGCTTTGTGGACGAAGCGAACCGCAACGGGTTCGACGGGCAGAAGTTGATCGAGAAATTTTTCGTGAAAAACCCGGCCAACTGCTTCTCATTCAAAAAGTAAGGAGGCGCGCACGATGAAATTCGAGCACGAAAACTCGTACGAGGTGCAGGATAAAATCCGACAATTCCGGGCGGCGATACTGCCTATCGGAGCCGTGGAAGCGCACGGCCCCCACCTGCCGCTCGGCACCGATAATCTGCTTGCCGAACGGCTGGCGGATAAACTGGCGGCCCGCACGGACAGCTTCGTGCTTCCGGTCCTGCCTTACGGCCAGGTGTGGAGCCTGCGTAATTTTCCGGGAAGCATCAACGTCTCCAACGAGGCGCTGATCCGGCTGCTGGCCGATATCGGAGAGAGCCTGTACCAGCAGGGTTTCCATATTTTCACCATGGTCAACGGCCATTTGGGCAATGCGGTCGCGCTTAAGGAAGCCGCCAGAGTTTTATACGAACGGGTGCCGGAGCTGAAAGTGTTCTATTTCTTTTATCCGGGCACGAAAGAAATCACCGCTCAAGTGAGGGAGTCTTCGGCGGCTCACGGGACCTACATGCATGCCGACGAAATCGAGACTTCCTACATGCTTTATCTGGCCGGCGAGTACGTGGATATGAGCAAAGCGATAGACGGAGCGCCCCGCATATCAGCGGAAGCGGACTGCACGCCGACGCCATGGGAGGAAATCACGTCCTCCGCCGTTCTCGGCGACGCCACGCTGGCTACCCGGGAGAAGGGCGAGAAGATTATCGAACGCAGCCTGGACGTGATGGCCGAGATGCTTCTGCGGGCCAAGCAGGCGCTGGAAGACGGGGAACATCAGGATTCAACAGACTGACAACGGGGTGAGAGCTATGATGATGAATACGTATTTTGATGTGATCGGCGAGCTGCTGAACAAAGTTCGGACCGAACAGGCCGGACCGATTCGCGAAGCGGCCGAGAAAGTGGCGGCCTGCATTCAGGACGGCGGCATTATTCATTTGTTCGGCTGCGGCCATTCGCATATTTTGACCGAGGAAGTATTCTACCGGGCAGGCGGGCTTGTCCCGATTCGTCCGATCTTCGTCGAGAAACTGATGCTGCACGAAGGCGCGGTACGCTCGTCGGAGCTGGAGAGACAGAACAATCTGGCGGTCGATTTCATGAAGGAGCAGGATATCCGCAAGGACGAAGTCGTATTTGTCCTGTCCACTTCGGGCCGCAATCCGGTTCCGGTCGATGTCGCCCTGATGGCGAAGGAGAAAGGCGCCGTTACCGTCGGGATTACTTCCCTGGAGTATTCCATGAGCCAGCCGTCGCGGCATACCAGCGGCAAGCATCTGGCCGAGGCGGTGGATCTCGTGATCGACAACTTCTCGGTCAAAGGAGACGCCGTGCTGAATCATCCGGGCTTGCAAGTCCCTTTCACACCGAGCTCGACCGTGATCGGAGCTGCGATCCTGAACGCCGTTTTTGCCGAGTCCATTGAAATCATGATCGAAAACGGCTTTAACCCGCCGGTGTTCCTGAGCGGAAACATCGACGGTTCCGACGCGCACAACCAGGCGCTGATCCAAACGTACAAAGAGCGGATCGCCCTGCTGGCTTAACGCTTAACCTGCCTTAACAGAGAAAAACAACCGCAAATCAAACAGAAGGTTGTATCCGGCTCAGATCCGGCAAATGTGTGGAGTAATAGAGAGATAAGCAGACCAAAGAACGGAATTTGTACAATCAACCCCAAAAAAACGTTAACCGGGAACAATCGCCGAAAGACGACTTGCAAAACTTAAGCGGATAGCTGTCGGGAGAAACCATACATCCCTATCCTTTTTTGCGGTCTTGATCCGGCGGTGAACGGGTGAGGAGGAACGACATGTTTGCACAAACAGTAACCATACAGAACGCGCAGGGTTTTCATGTCCGTCCGGCTCAGCTTTTTGCTGAAACAGCCGGCCAGTTTGGAGCAGAGGTGCACCTGAAGACCGGAGACGGACGCACAGCGGATTGCAAAAGCATGCTGGAGCTGATGACGCTCGGCATTGAAAAGGGAGCTGTCGTGACGATCGAAGCGAGCGGCGACGGAGAGAAGGAAGCCGTTGAAGCGCTGACGCAGCTTGTCGAAAGCAAGTTCGGTGAAGCCTAATGAAGGGGCTGCATATTCAGGGAATCGGCGTTTCGGAAGGAATCCGCATCGCGCAGGCATTCGTTTACCGCGCAGCGCACGAGAATGCTGGCGGAGCGTCTGCCGAATGGAAGCCTATTGCGGCTGATTCGGCGGTTGTCGAGGCTGAGCTTGCCAAGCTTAGAGAAGCCAAAGCCCGCTGCGCGGGCGAACTGGAACAGCTCACGGAGAAGGCGAAGGAAACCGTCGGTGAAGAGCAGGCCGGTATTTTGGCGGGCCAGCGGAAGCTGCTGGACGATCCGGCTTTCTATCCGAAGATGGAAGCCCGGATCCGGGAAAAGCTGGAGCCGGCTCCGCAGGCCGTCTCCGAAATCGTAAGTCAGGTCGCCTCCTGGTTCGAGGGCATGACCAACGACTATATGAAAGAGCGTGCCGCCGATATCCGCGATATCGGAAACCGCCTCTTGGCCTGCCTGTCGCCCGAAGAGAGAGCCGGTCTTGAGGGAATCACCGGCGAGGTGATCCTCGTGGCGGACGATCTTACGCCGTCCGACACCGTGCAGCTCGACCCGGCCAAGGTCGTCGGCTTTATCACCCGCACGGGCGGGGCGACCTCTCACACCGCCATTCTGGCGCGGTCGCTCGGCATCGCCGCCATCGTCGGCGCGGGCGATGCCGTGGACGGCATTGACGACGGGGACACCCTCGTCGTCGACGGAGCCGCCGGGCTGTGCATCGCCCGGCCGGGAGAAGCCGAAGCGGAGCAGTACCGGCTCCGCATGGGGCAGGATCTCGAGCGCCGCAAGTCGCTCGAGGCTTACGCGGCCCGTCCCGCGGTAACCGCGGACGGTACGCGCGTGGAGCTCGCGGCGAACATCGGAACCGCCGCGGAAGCCGGGGCCGCCGCCGCACAGGGAGCGGACGGCGTGGGGCTGTACCGCACGGAGTTCCTGTTCATGAATTCCCCGTCTATGCCGGGGGAGGAAGAACAGTACCGTGCCTACCTGGAAGCGGCCCAGCTTATGGAGGGCCGCCCCGTGATCATCCGCACGATGGATATCGGCGGGGATAAGGAGCTTCCGTATCTGCAGCTGCCGAAGGAAGTGAACCCCTTCCTCGGTTACCGGGCGATACGGATCGGTCTCAGCCGCAAGGAGCTGCTGCTCACGCAGCTGCGGGCGGTTCTGCGGGCCAGCGCCTTCAGCAAGGTGAAGGTGATGTTCCCGATGATCTCCGGCCTGCAGGAATGGCGGCAGGCCAAAGAAATCCTGGCGGAAGCGCAGGCGGAGCTGAGACAGGAGGGCGTCCCGTTCGACGAGGACATGGAAGTCGGCATCATGGTCGAGATTCCTTCCACGGCCGTGATGGCGGGTCAGTTCGCCCGGGAAGTGGACTTCTTCAGCATCGGGACGAACGACCTCGTCCAGTACACGCTGGCCGTGGACCGGATGAACGAGCACGTGGCGTACTTGTACGACTATTTCCATCCGGCCGTTCTCCAACTGATCCGCACCGTGATCGAAGCTTCGCACTCGGCCGGCAAGTGGACCGGCATGTGCGGCGGCATGGCGGGCGATCCGCTGGCCGCGCCGCTTCTGCTCGGTCTCGGACTGGACGAGTGGAGCATGGAGGCGGGCCGTCTCAGCCCGCTGAAGGAAGTGCTCGCCGGACTGGACCGTCAGGAGTGCCGAGAGCTTGCGGAGCGGGTGCTGCTTCTGGATACGCCTCAGGCGGTGCGTCAGGCGCTTGAGGAGTTCCGCGGAACTAAAGCTGTTTAAATCCCGCCGGCGAAGTGGTTGGAAAACTGACGCTGATGCGAAGATTGAAGCTGGTGTCAGGTTTAGTGCGGGAGCGGCTGCTTGCTTGTGTCGCCGATGAAGCGGAATTCCGCTTCGGGGGTTTCAAATTAAGCCTCTGATCAAGATTCAGATACAGGCCGATCTCCGACAGAGATCGGCAATAAACACAACCCGGTTCCGTATAGAGCGGAACCGGGTTGTTCGGTTTTATTATCCGGCAAGGCAAGGGAGGGCACAGTCTGCGTCAGACTTCCTTCCTGCACGGCTGCTCGATAAGCGGGGCGGCTGACGCCTTATACACCGCGCTTGCAGCTCCCCGCGTGCGGCGGGCACGCATGGAGGCGGTCGCCGACAGCAGCTAAACCTGCTGCGTCCTGTGCGAGGAGGACGGAACGGCAACGTCCCTCTCTGAGGTGCGATGCTTTCTTCCACCGCCTGTTACCCCTCCTTATGCGCCGGACAATACAGCTTCATCAGCCGGACGGTTTCCTCGTCCAGTTCTTTCCCGCGGTTTTCGAGTCCGGTCACGACGGCCTCGCGCTTGGCGCCTTTCATGTTCTGCCCGAACTTGAACTTGGCGGACAGGTCGTCCACGTCGATACGGATGACGGCGACGCCGCGGATTTGGCTGACGTAGCCCGGATTTTCCAGGGAGAATGGCTCATAGCCTCCCTCGGGCTGAAGTTTTTCCATGAAGATGCCGAGCGCCTTCGCTTTTTCCTCCAAATCTTCCACGAGGACGGCATGGCCTTTTATCACGACGGACTTAAAGAAAGCTGTCGCCGGACAGGCGTACACGGGCTCCGTAAAATAAGAAGGAATGAGCGCATACTCCTTGGCTATGGCGAACGTGACGAGAGGATTCCGGCCCAGGTCCGAAATTTTTTCGCCGACTTTGCTTCCGTGGGCATAAATGGCGCCGTCCGCGTATACAAAATTAAGAGCTTTTAAATTCGGATACCCGTCTTCGCCGGTCGTTCCCAGAATCCCGAATGTCATTTCGCTCATAAACTGCTCGATTTCCTGCCAGTCTTCCACGCCGAATTCTTTTCTTCTCAAATTCTCCACCCCTATGGTTGCCTGGTTGCGGCTGTTTTTTTCATCTTAGCGGGACGGTTGACTTTTCTAAAGAGCCACTTTACGCTATTTTTAGTGGACCAGTTGTGCAGCCGATCGCAAGCAAAAGGATAGGGTGTGGGTTGCACAGGATGATGTACGCGCGTTCAAATTGCTGTAAAACAATTTTAATCAGGTATGTATTCACATGCAGCTTCCAAACAAAAGGCATGCGCCGGACAGGGGCTTCACCCTATCGGCTAACCGAAACCAACCAGACATAATGGAGGTATTTTCTTATGTTAAAAGTCGCTCTGCTCAGTTTCTGGCACGTTCACGCCCTGGATTACGAGAAAGACGCCAACCAGCATCCGGGCACTCAGGTTACCGCGATCTGGGACGAAGACCCGGCCAGAGGCAGTAAAGAAGCGGAAAACCGCGGAATTCCATTTTACGAAAACCTGGATGAGCTGCTTGCCGACGATGAAATCGACGGCATTATCGTGACGACCCCGACCCATCTTCACCGGGACGTTATGGTGGCGGCGGCCAAAGCGGGCAAGCATATTTTCACGGAAAAAGTCGTTGCCGCCACGAACAAAGAATGCGACGAGATTATGGACGCGGTCCGCGAAGCGGGAGTGGTCATGACGGTTTCGCTGCCGAGATTGAACGCTTCGTATACGTTGGCGATTCGGAACATACTCGAACAGGGAATACTCGGAAAACTGACGCTGGTCCGTACAAGACTGTCCCATAACGGCGGATTAAGCCGTGAAGAAGGGGGCGGCTGGCTTCCCGAGCGTTTCTTCGACGAATCCGCTGCGCAGGGAGGCGCCATGATCGACCTCGGCTGTCATCCGATGTACCTGACCCGCTTATTCCTGGGTATGCCGGAAAGCCTGACAGCGAATTACGGCAGCGTGACGGGACGCTCCGCGGAAGATAACGCGGTAAGCGTACTGCGTTACCCGAGCGGTGCCCTGGGCATCGTGGAAGCGGGCTTTGTGAACAGCCATTCCCCGTTCGTGATCGAGATTCACGGCACACAGGGCAGCCTGCTGTACTCCCAGCACGACGACAAGCTCCTGCTCCGTACGCGGTCGCAGGAAGGGGAGGAGTGGCAGACGGTGACGGATCTCCCGCAGGCGAAGCCCTCGGCTTTCGAGCAGTGGGTGGCGCATATCGAGTCCGGGACCCGGGCGGAGGAAAATCTGCTGCTGGCAGCGGACCTTACCCGCCTGATGGAAGCGTCCAACGCTTCGGCAGCGAGCGGCTGCGCCGTTAAGCTTTAAGAGAAGAGAATGAAGGCCCGCCCTCATGCGACGCTGCACTGCGCGCCGGAACTGCATGCGGTGCTGTAAATGGGGTGCAGGCTGCCGACGGACGTTTTGGCAGTGTCTCCGCCTGCCTTAGGCAGAACTTGCGGGCGCTTTCCGGGCGTATCTCGTTGCCTGATCATTTCTTTCCGGCATCGCGCTGTATAAAGACAGAAAAGAAGCCGGTTAACCGGCTTCTTTTTTTGTGGCTTTCTGTGAGATCAGCTATCTTTAGCGTACCTTATACCTTGTACCTTGTCCGGCTGCTTGTCCCGTCAACCGAAAACGCAGCGATCCCGGGCGACCCTGTATCCGCCGGCTCGGTGATTCTCTAGGACAGCCCGCTAGTCAGCCGACCCGTCGGCTGTGGCTGTTACCGCCCCGGCTTCACCTGCATTGCGCTTCAACTGACGTTCGATGCCGGCCCGGTCGATCTGGATCCAGTACTCGGCGATTTTGCCGTTCTCCACCCGGTACACCGCGCTCGCCAGCTCGATAACGGGCAGTCCGGTCGGCGGATAGCCGTCGATTTCACCGATGTGCGTTCCCGTCTGCTTCCAGCGTGCGTACACCCGGTCGCCGGAGCCCAGGAGTTCCTGCACTTCCAGGGTGAAGGGGCCGTAGGCATCGAGCATTTCCTGCACGTGCTCCGCATAAACTTCGGGCGTGCGCTCGACCGTCACTTCTTGCTCCGACTGGACCTGGTGGGCGAATACTTTACCGCCCATCAGCTCGGGAGCGGCCTTTAGATTTTTTCCCGACCGCACTTCATCAAAAAAACGCTTGACCACTTCTTCCGATCTTAAAGCTGTCATGATTCTTTTTCCTCGCTCTCCTTGGTTCATGTATCGGCTTGTTATGTCCGCTGCCGGTTGATCGAACAATTCGTTCCTGCGTCAGTCAGGTCCATTTTGCCGCCCAGAGTTTCATTTCTTTTAAAATCTTGTGTAAATCGCGGCCTTTCGGCGTCAGTGTATACTCCACCGTAACCGGCACAGTCGCGAAGGCTTTCCGTTCAAGCACGCCCTGTTTCTCCAGATGGCGGAGAATATTCGTCAGCGCGGTAGGGCTGATCGAAGCAATGCTCCGCTGAAGCTCCCCGAAGCGTCTCGTTCCGTCGAAAGTTCCCGGATAACAAGAAACGCCCATTTTCCGCCGATTACATCGAGTGTCTTTTCGATAGAGCATTCGATGACGCAGGGTTCCTTCGGAATATAGCTGCTTGCCGCCGGTTCCGCCGGTATTTTCCCGGATTGAGCTGTCATGAAGACGCTTCCCCCTTTTAAAAAAATAAGTCCGCCGCAAGGCCGGAGCCCTGCTAAACAAAAGTGTAGCAGCTACAATTTTATGGGTATGATCAAAAAAAGATCACTACTGTTCATCATATAGAAAGTATTTTATGATGGCAATGGGAGGCGGTTTGTCCGCTTCGTGAAAACAGATTGGGGAGGTTTATGGAACATGCATTATCGCAGACTCGGACGGTCGGGCTTGAAGGTCAGTGAGATTAGCCTCGGAAGCTGGCTTACTTATGGAGGCTACGTCGAACGTGACAATGCGGTTCAATCGATCCGTAAAGCTTACGATTTGGGCGTTAACTTCTTCGATACCGCAAACGTTTACAAGCAGGGTGAAGCCGAGAAGGTGGTCGGCGACACTTTGAAGGAATATCCGCGCGAATCTTATGTGCTGGCGACGAAAGCTTTCTGGCCGATGGGCGAAGGACCGAACGACAGAGGCCTTTCCCGCAAGCATATCATGGAGCAGGCGCATGCCAGTCTGAAAAGACTGGGAACCGACTACGTCGACATTTATTACTGCCACCGGTACGATCCCGAGACGCCGCTGGAGGAAACGCTCCGCGCCCTTGACGATCTCGTTACCCAGGGCAAAGTGCTTTACATAGGGGTAAGCGAATGGACGGCGGCTCAAATGGCGGATGCGCTCGGTCTGGCCGAGAGATACCTGCTGGATAAAATCGTCGTCAACCAGCCGGTTTACAACATGTTCAACCGGTATATCGAGAAAGACATCATCCCTCTGGGCGAGGAAAAAGGAATCGGTCAAGTCGTATTCTCGCCGCTCGCGCAAGGACTCTTGACCGGCAAATACAAGTCGGCGGACGACATCCCGGCGGACAGCCGCGCCGCCAAAGTCGAAACGATGCGCGGCGCCGTGACGGCGGAGAACATCGCGAAGGTGAAGCAGCTCGAAGGCATCGCGGCGGAGCTGGATCTTACCGTGGGACAGCTCGCCCTTGCCTGGATTCTGCGCCAGCCGAACGTAGCGAGCGCCCTCGTAGGCGCGAGCCGTCCGGAGCAGGTGGAGCAGAATGTGAAGGCCGAAGGCGTGAAGCTGGCGGCGGACGTGCTGGAGCGGATCGAGGCGGTTCTCTCGGGGAGCGAAGCGGCCGGGAAGTAACCGGTTCGGGACGGAGGCAAGGCCGCCTTAATGACGGGCAGTGGTTGACCACCGTCATGTGACGCCGAGCAACGCGCGGTGCGGAAAATCAGCAAAGACGCGGAGGAGTCGTCTGGTTCCCCAGGCCGGAATTACGCGCCGCAACCGCGATCTAAGAATTGAATCGCCGACCGGGCGGGCGTCTCTCGCCATCCTTTCGGCCTCGCCCCCATGCGCGCCTGAACTCACATATCCCCACGGTTCCTAACCTTGGGACGCCTATAAACCATACAGGCGCACAAAATCACCGGTTCCTGGAACCGGTGATTTTGTTTTGCCGTCCGCCTACTGCGGGGAGCGGAGGGCATTTTCCACGCGTTCCGCTTCCCGTGCGGGCTCCGCCGTCTTTCGTCCGTTAACGAAAGCGCAGACGGCGCCGAGAAGCAGAGCCAGGCAGCTGATTTTAAACACGAGGCCGAACGCGGCCGTCGTATGGGTATTCACCGTCGCCTGAAGCTGGGGGAGCAGGCCCTGCAGCTCCGCTTTGTCTTTGGCGAAGGCTTCCTTCACCCGCCCGGCCGCTTCGGGGGACGCGGCTTGGAGCTGTTCCCGCTCCTTGCGGTCCGACTGGTCGAGCAGGCCCTGCATCGCCCCTGAAGCGCCTCCCGCAGCAGCAGTCCCGCGGTTTCCGGCCTGCTGCAGAGCTTCGGCAAGTCCCGCCTTGCTTTCCGCAGACAGAGAGCTGCTTGCGATCCGTTCCGCCAGCTCCGTTTTGGCCGAAGCCATCTCCGTCCGCATGGATTGGGACAGCAGGGCGACGAGCACGGCGATGCCGAGCGCGCTTCCGATCGTCCGGGCCATCGTTCCGATGCCCATGGCGATGGTCGTTTTATCCGGCGGGGGAAGCAGGACGGTCGTTGCCGTCAAATTCGCGATCGCCATGCCGGTTCCCATCCCGGCAATCACGAGGCGCCAAATGTAATCCAGAGTCGTGGATTCCGTCGTGAGTCCCGCCAGCAGGTAAGTTCCGAGGCCAAGGAGGATCATTCCGGTGACCGAGAATATCCGCGGGCCCAGCTTGGCGGCGCCTTTGGCGGCAAGCACGGAGCAGATCATGGACGCGACGGCCAGGACGCTAATAATGAGTCCGGCGCGCAGCTCCGTCATGCCGATCACCTGCGTGAGGAAGAACGCGAGGATGAAGGTCGGGCCGGTCATGCCGATTCCGAGCAGGAACAGGCCGAGATTGCCGGACGGGAACCGTTTGATCCTGAAAAGAGACAGCGGCAGCATCGGTTCTTTTACGCGGGATTCGATCCATAGGAACAGGAGAAGGGAAACCAGAGCCGCGGCGAAAAGGGACAAAATATAAGGAGAATCCCAGCCTTTCTCGTTAGCCTGCATAAAAGCGAGCGTCAAGGCCAGCGAAGCGGCCGATACCGTCAGCATACCGCCCCAGTCGAGCTTTCGCGTAGCCGTCGGATCGTAAGATTCCGTCAGGGAGGAGGCGGCCAGAACGAGGGCCAGGGCCCCGAGCGGGATATTAATGTAGAAAATCCACTGCCAGTCGAGCTGGTACGAGAGGACACCGCCCAGGGCGGGTCCGCTTGCGGCCGCAAGGCCGGCCAAGGCGCCGGTAATGCCCATCATGACGGCTTTCTTTTCGGGAGGGAACAGCGCCAGCAGCAAAGGGGCGACCAGAGGGGTGATCAAGGCCGCGCCGATCCCTTGCAGAACACGGAAAAGGATGAGGGACGTGATGGATCCTGCCAGACCGCACAGAAGGGAACTCAAGGTGAAGAGGAACAAGCCGGTCATAAACGCTTTTTTACGGCCGAACTGGTCGGCGAGGCGTGAAGCGGCAAGCAGAAAAACGGCGAACGACAGGCTGTAGCCGTTCACGACCCAGGAAATGCCGGCGGTGTCAGCGCCGTAAAACTCGCTCATCCGGGGAAGCGCGACATTGACGATACTTGTGTCGAGAATCGCCATAAAAAAACCGAGCAGAAGAGTAAGGATGGCGGGGATCTTGCGTGATTTTTGCATGGGTGGGAATCCTCCAAATTTATAATTGACTGACTGTCAATCAGTCGATGAAAAAACTATATAACATTGACTGACTGACAGTCAATAGTTAAATTTAAAAGAAAGAGCCTCCTTCTCCGATCATTTTTCAACCGGAATCGGATAGGGGGCATAAAGGCGGTGGAGAAGTTGGCACGTGTAACGAAAAGTCCGGAGGAACGCAAACAGGAACTTTTATCCGCTGCGGAGTCGCTGTTCCGGGTGAAGGGATACGAACGCACGGCGGTTAGCGATATCGTTAAACAGGTCGGGGTCGCTCAAGGGACCTTTTATTATTATTTTAAGTCGAAAGACGAACTGGCGGACACGATGATCCGGCGTATGCTGGATGAACACATGGAGCTTATTTCGTCCATTGCGGAAGACCCGGAGCTGTCCGGGCGGGAGAAGATCATCAAGGTCATGAAAGAAGATTTCGTTCAGCGGGGAGAAAATCTGGACAATCTGGATTATATGCACCATGAGAACAACGCGCTTCTTCATCAAAAAATGCTCGTGGAATCCGTCAAAGCTTACACGCCTTTCATTACGGGCATTATCGAGCAGGGGATCCGGGAGGGGAACTTCCATACGAGCCATCCTCGGGAAGTGGTCGAGTTTTTTATGGTCGGCCTGTTTTTCCTCTACGATCCCGGCATTTTCGCCTGGACGGTGGAAGAAGTAGTGACGAAGCTTCAAGCCATCGGTGAAATTCTGGAAAAGCTGCTCGGAGCGGAGAAAGATTCGCTCGATATCTGGAAAGACCTTCCCGATATGCCTGCTATCATCCAGAAGGCGCTCAAAGCCGAAAAGGCACCGCGGGGAGAAAGCTCCCCGTCCTAATCCGGGTTCCGGGGCGTGTGTCTCGGACACGGGCGACAGTAATGAGCTGAACGGCGGCGGATTCTCCTTGCTGAGTGCAGGAGCACAAGCCGGCATCCGTTTGTAATTCCGGCGGGGAAGAAAGCTGCATGCGATCAAACGCCACAGACACTTTGATCACCAAGGGAAGCGCCGATTGTTCCATAAACGGCATGAACCGCATGCACCTCATGTATATCACGATATCTCACCCGTCATAAACGGGCACGAACCGCGTGAATAACCTGAATCTGCTCTGCCGTAAGCATTGCCCTGCGACCCGCAGCGCGAGAAGCCAGCCCGGAATTTAACCGGGCTGGCTTCTTGTTTGCCGGGACAACCGGCGGATTATTCTTCGAACAATTTGGCGAGATTCTCCGCGAAGGGCGCGCGGACAATCCCTTTCTCCGTAATGATCGCCGTCACGTATTCGTTCGGCGTCACGTCGAAAGCGGGATTGTACACTTTGACGCCTTGCGGGGCGGTACGCTTGCCGAAGCCCTGCGTAATCTCTTCCTCGCCGCGCTCCTCGATCGGAATATCTTCCCCTGTCGGCGTGCTGAGGTCGATCGTGGACATCGGACACGCCACGTAGAACGGGATGCCGTGGGCTTTGGCAAGCACGGCCACGCTGTACGTGCCGATCTTGTTGGCCACGTCGCCGTTGGCGGCCACGCGGTCGGTGCCGACGATGACGGCCTGCACCCAGTCCTTCTTCATGACCGCGCCGGCCATATTGTCGCAGATCAGCGTCACGTCGACGCCCGCCTGCTGAAGCTCGAACGCCGTCAGGCGCGCGCCCTGCAGGACAGGACGCGTCTCGTCGGCGTACACCTTCAGCGAGACGCCTTTCTCCTGGGCCAGGTAGAACGGCGCCAGCGCGGTGCCGTACTTCGCCGTCGCGAGTCCGCCGGCGTTGCAGTGCGTGAGGACGCCCATGCCGTCCTCGAACAGCTCCAGGGCGAACTCGCCGATACGGCGGTTCGTTTCTTCATCCTCAGCCTGGATCAGGATGGCCTCGGTGAGAACCGCCTGCTTCATTTCGCCGTGCGAAATGTCCATCTCGACAAGTTTCTGCGTCAGCCGCTTGAGCCGGTCGAGCGCCCAGAACAGATTGACGGCGGTCGGGCGCGAGGTGGCGAGATAGTCCGCCTGCTTGGCGACTTCTCCCGCCAGGCGGCGCCGGTTCGCTTCGCGCGAGATGGCCTCGTCTTCTTCGGCGTCGCGGATGCCGAGGAAGACCCCGTAAGCCGCCGCGATGCCGATCGCGGGCGCTCCGCGGACTTTCAGGTGGCGGATGGCTTCCCACACCTCGTGGGGCGTTTCCAGCGGCAGGTAGACGATTTCCTCCGGAAGCAGCCGCTGATCGAGAAGATCGAGCCGCTCTCCGTTCCAGCGGACGGACTGGACCCAGCCGCGCTGGCCTTCGCTTTGTACTCCGTTTTCGTTTGCAGTCATTAGCGGACTCCCTCCTTCGCGGCGGCAGCCTCGCGGGCAGCCGCAATCAGTTCGTCGATCGAACTTGCCTGACGGCCGCGCTTGATCAGGGTCGTGCCGATCGCAAGCGCAAGCCGCTGCGCCCGTTCGCGTGCCGCGGCGTCTTCGATTCCGTCAATGTCCGCCACGTGCGAGAGGCCGTAGATCCGGCGGACCATTTTGCAGCCCGCGAATCCGATCGTCTCCTGAAGAACGCGGTTCATGTACCAGTCCTGATAGGCGGGCGTTTCGGACATCGGATCGACGGTTTCGTTGTCCCAAAGGGCGCGGAATTCACGCTCGAATACCGTCCACACTTCTTTCACGGTTTCCAGCAGGTACTCCCGGTAGTCCGTACGCTCGGCCTCGCCCGCGCTCCAGCCTTCCTGCCCTGCGTAATTCAGCAGCAGATTGGCCAGGACCGCACCGATGTCAAAGCCCATCGGCCCGTAGTAGGCGAATTCGGGGTCGATTACTTTCGTGGAATCTTCTTTGATGAAAATACTGCCCGTATGCAGATCGCCGTGAAGCAGAGCTTCGGCACGCGTCAGGAACGTATTGCGCAGAATGGCGACTTCCAGATGAAGTTCGCGGTCCTGCCAGATAGCATGAACGGCATCTTTCAAATGATCTTCGATGCTGTTATTTTCCGAATCGCGGTATGGATCGTCGAAAATAAGATCCTCCGTGATTTTGCACAATTCCGGATTAATGAACCGGCCGACACGCAGTTTCTTCTCCTGCTGATTCATTCCGAGATCCGACGAGAAAAACAGCGTGCGTGCCATAAACCGGCCGATATGTTTCGCGAAGAGCGGGTATTTGTTTTTCTCGATCAAGCCCTTGCGCATGATGACGTGGTCGCTCAAATCTTCCATAACCGTCAGCGCAAGTTCCTTCTCATACGCGAATACGTGAGGAACGAGGTCCGGGCACAGGGAACCTTGGAGCTGCAGGGCTTCGCTTTCGATCCGCGCGCGGTCCAGCGTAAGCGGCCACGATTCTCCTACGACTTTCGCGTAAGGCAGCGCCTGCTTCAGAATCAGGCTCCGTCCGGCCTTTTCATCCGAGATATGAAAAACAAGATTAAGATTGCCGTCCCCGATCTCACGGCTTGTCAGCACCGCGTCGGGCGCGAAAATGTTCGGCAGTCCTTTGGCATATGCAATCGCTTCCGCTTCCGTCAGCGCATGGTAAGTCGTAGTCATTTGGCGTTCCTCCTGAGAAAGAATTAATAAGTGGCGGCTTGTACCGGGTTGTCCGTTAATTCCGACTTAAATACTAGTATAAAGGAAAACACCCCTGCATGAAACACAATTTTTAGGGCTCCGGTCCCTGGACACGGCTTACATAAAACGACTCCGTTCGGCCTACACTACCGGAAGATATCCCACATCAGGAGGTACGTCATGTCGATTGCGATCCGTTCCGCCCACAAAGTATTGAACAAACAAGTAGCCAACTGGACCGTGCTTTACGTCAAGCTCCACAATTATCATTGGTATGTAAAAGGAGATCAATTCTTCACGCTGCACGTGAAGTTCGAGGAGCTGTACAACGAAGCGGCAGGCTATGTCGATGAACTGGCCGAACGTCTGCTTTCGATCGGAGGCAAACCCGTCGCCACGCTCAAAGAATGCCTGGAATTGTCCGATATCCGTGAAGCCGCGGGCGGAGAGAAGTCGGAGGCGATGGTCCGGACTCTTCTCGCCGATTTCGAAACGGTTATAAGCGAATGCAAAACAGGCATGAAAGAAGCCGAGGAAGCCGGAGACGAAGGAACCGCCGATATGCTGCTTGGCATTACGCAGTCCTTGGAGAAGCACAGCTGGATGCTCGGTTCTTTCCTGAACGGCTGACGGAAGCGGGCGGTGTTAACTTGCTGACCGCAGCCGCAGTCATATGCCTTGCGATCCGGGCAAAATACCGATTACGGATGCCGGCCGGCGGCCTCTAACGAGGCGCGCCGGTTTTTTGCGGTTGCCTTTGCAAAAAATTTACCGTCGTTTTAACGAGATTTTTGCCGGACGGGTTTGGCTTTTTGGGAAAACGCCTACTATAATAAGAGGGAGTGAGCCGAATAACGGGCAAGAGAGGTGTAAACGGTGACACATTCCCAAATGGCGTTGAAAGAATGGGCTTCGGCCGTACAGGCTTTGGAGCAGGGCGAGCAGATTCTCATCATGCGCAAAGGCGGCATTCGCGAAGAAACGCGGGATTTCCGCGTCGTTTCCGATGCTTTTTACCTGTATCCTACCTACGAGCACCAGAAGCCGCATCTCATCAAAGATTCCGCGCAGCCGAGACTTCAAGAAACGTTGGACGGCTGGAATCCGGACGACAGGCAGGTGACGATTTCCTCCTGGGCCGAATTGGTCCGCGACATCGAAATAAGTGACGGGGAGACGCTGGAGAAGCTGCAGCCTTTTCATATCTGGACCGAAACCTTTGCGGAGGAAAGATTGAAGTGGAAGCGCAAGCAGCCCCTTCATGTCATGCTGCTCCGTGTGTATAAGCTGGACAACCCGGTTACCCTGGCCGTCGATCCTTCCTATGAAGGCTGCAAGTCCTGGATCGAGCTTCACGGGGAGCTGGAGTCCGCCGGCAGAACGCCGGTGCTGAGCGACGAAGCGTTCCGGGCGGCGGTGGAGAGAGTGGAGAAAGCTCTGGCGGACGACGGGCCGGTCAACGGGGCTTAGTCTTCATACAGCCGGCTGTGTCCATACCTTCCCATCGACTGCCGCAGCTTGAACAGGCTTCCCGCGGCCAGGACGGAGTAGGTTTAGCATGGAATGACCAGGAATGAACAGGAGTTGTTCAAACCGGATTCTTTTTGCGGCAAGCCGGTTATTCTGGAAGGAATTACATAGTTTTATTTGCCGCACAATGAAAAAGCTCATATGACGGCGATTAAAGACGATAGACCGGGGAAAATGCCCTTTCTTGATTTAAGCAGGCGGCATAGACTATGATGAAGCTATTGAGAATCATTGATAATCATATTAGAATGATTATAAAGTGAAATTCATTGAAAAGTTGGAGGGTTAATTCACTATGGCAAACGCACCCGTATTCACAATAGAGGGTCTTAAGGCGCAAATCGAAGGCAAAGAGATCCTGAAAGGCTTAAGCCTTGAAGTTAAAGGCGGAGAAATCCACGCCATCATGGGACCTAACGGTACCGGTAAAAGTACGCTGGCTTCCACGATCATGGGCCACCCTAAATATGAAGTGACCGAAGGCTCCATCAGCCTGGACGGCGAAGACGTGCTGGAAATGGCCGTCGACGAAAGAGCGCGCGCAGGCCTGTTCCTGGCTATGCAGTATCCGAGCGAAATCGCCGGCGTAACGAATGCCGACTTCCTCCGCAGCGCGATCAACGCGCGCCGTGAAGAAGGCAGCGAAATTTCCCTGATCAAATTTATCCGCCAGATGGAAAGCAAAATGAAAGAACTCGAAATGAATCCGGAGTTCATGCACCGTTACCTGAACGAAGGTTTCTCCGGCGGCGAGAAGAAGCGGAATGAAATTCTGCAAATGCTGATGCTCGATCCGCGCATCGTTATTCTTGACGAGATCGATTCCGGTCTCGATATCGACGCCCTTCGCATCGTCGCTACAGGCGTTAACGCTATGCGCAGCGAAGACCGCGGCTTCCTGATCATTACCCACTACCAGCGTTTGCTGGATTATGTAACACCTGACTTCGTACACGTGATGATGCAGGGAAGAATCGTCAAATCCGGCGGTCCTGAGCTGGCGCAGCGTCTGGAGAAAGACGGCTATGACTGGATTAAAGAAGAGCTGGGCATCGTCGACGAAACAGTCGGCAATGACGACGAGCAAGAATTCCAAGTTCCTATGAACACAACCGCACCGAAATATAACTAATGGCCTGGGCTATATATTAGGAGGAAATAGATATGACGACACAAACCATTCTTCCCGTTGATTCCCAAGCCGTCGCCCAAGCGTCGAAAGCCAGACAGGAGCCGGAGTGGTTGACCGATCTGCGCGTGCAGGCGGCAAATCTGGCGGGATCTTTGGAACTGCCTAAATTGGAAAAAACGAGATTGGACCGTTGGGACCTGAGCTCTTTCGGTACGTACCGCGAGCCTCAAGCCCTTGCTTCCGTCAGCGAGCTGCCGGAGCAGGTTAAAACACTCGTCGGAGAGACGAACATTATCGTTCAACGGAACTCCGGAGCCGTATACCGGGCTCTGTCCGAAGAACTTGCCGGCCGCGGCGTTATCTTTACGGATCTTGAAACCGCGGTTCGCGAACACGGCGACCTGGTCCGGCCGTACCTCGGCAAAGCGGTCGAAGCGGGCGAAAACCTGCTGACGGCCGTGCATGCGGCAACGTGGACCGGCGGCGTATTCCTTTACGTTCCGAAGAACGTAAACGTGGAAATCCCGCTGCAGGCCTTGTTCCTGTCCGATGATTCGGCAGCGAGCTTCTCGCCGCACATCCTGATCGTAGCGGATACGAACAGCTCCGTCACTTACGTGGAGAACTTTACTTCCGACGGTACCGGCGCTTCGCTTGTACAAAACGGCGTAACCGAAGTATTCGTGAAGCCGGGCGCGAACGTTCAATTCGCTTCGGTTCACAACCTGACGGAAGGCGTTACGGATCTGACTTACCGCCGCGCCGTTGTAGAGAACGACGGACGCGTGAACTGGGTCGTCGGCGAAATGAATCAAGGCAACTCCATGTCCGACACGACTTCGATCCTGAAGGGCAACGGCTCTTACTCGGACGCGAAAGTCATCTGCGTGGGAACGAACGATCAGAAGCTGAACCTGACGACACGCGCGGTTCACTTCGGTCTGAACTCCAGCAGCGACATGATTACGCGTGCCGTTATGAGAGACCAGGCTACCGCCATCATCAACGGCATCACGAAGATCGAGAAAGGCGCAACGGGCGCCAACGGCCAGCAGACGGAGCGCGTGCTCATGCTCAGCCCGAAAGCCCGCGGCGACGCCAATCCGATCCTTCTGATCGACGAAGATGACGTAAAAGCCGGTCACGCGGCGAGCGTGGGTCAAGTAAACCAGGACCAGGTTTACTACATGATGTCCCGCGGGATTTCCCGTGAGGAAGCCACTCGTCTCCTGATTTACGGCTTCCTGGCTCCGGTCGTATCGGAGATTCCGATCGCCAAGCTGGAAGAGCAGCTGCAAACTATGGTAGAGAGGAAGCTGGGGCAATGAAACCTTCGGAGATACGCGAACTGTTCCCCATTTTGAATCAGGAAGTGAACGGGCATCCGCTCGTTTATCTGGATAGCTCCGCGACTTCCCAGAAGCCGGTCCAAGTCATCGAGGCCCTGAAAAAGTATTACGAATGGGACAATTCGAACGTACACCGAGGCGTCCACACCCTGGGGTCCCGTGCCACAGACGCTTACGAAGGAGCGCGTGCGAAGGTCGTCCGTTTTATCAACGCCCGCTCCGAGCAGGAAATCATCTTCACACGCGGCACGACGACGGCGATCAACCTGGTTGCCAGCTCGTATGCCCGCTCCATCTGCGGAGAAGGCGACGAAATCGTCATCACGCCGATGGAACATCACAGCAATCTCATTCCATGGCAGCAGGTCGCGAAGGCGACCGGCGCCACGCTTAAATATATCCCGCTTCAAGCGGACGGTTCCATCGCCCTTGAAGATGTGGAAACAACCATTACGGACCGCACGAAATTCGTATCGGTCGTTCATCTTTCCAACGTCCTGGGCGTCCTGAACCCGGTGAAAGCCATCGCCGAGATCGCTCACCGTCACGGTGCCAAGATGCTGGTGGACGGCGCGCAGAGCGCCCCGCACCTGAAGGTGGATGTGCAGGATCTGGATTGCGACTTCTTCGCCTTCTCCGGCCACAAAATGTGTGGACCGACCGGAATCGGGGTATTGTATGGGAAGAAGGAACTGCTTGAAGCGATGGAGCCGATTGAATTCGGCGGCGAAATGATCGACCATGTGGATCTTTACGATTCCACGTGGAAGGAACTCCCTTGGAAATTCGAGGGGGGGACGCCGATTATCGCCGGCGCCGTCGGTCTTGGAGCGGCTATCGACTTCCTGGAGGAGATCGGTCTCGACGCGATCGCCGACCACGATGCCAGCTTGACTGCCTATGCGCTGGAGCGTATGCTTGAAGTTGAGGGTCTGAATGTTTACGGTCCGAGAAACAACCGCGTCGGGCTTGTCACCTTTAACCTCGGTGACGTTCATCCGCACGACGTGGCTACGGTGCTGGATGCCGAAGGTATCGCCGTTCGTGCCGGTCACCACTGTTGCCAGCCGCTGATGCGCTGGCTGGAACAATCGGCTACGGCACGCGCCAGCTTTTATTTATACAATACTGAAGATGACATCGACCGACTCGTCCAGGGCCTACTAAAAACAAAGGAGTATTTCGGTCATGCAATTGGATGATTTATACCGCAGAGTCATCATGGATCATTATAAAACGCCGAGAAACCGCGGGTCGTTCGACGATAACGAATCGGTTTCGATCAACTTGAATAACCCTACGTGCGGGGACCGGATCACTTTGCAGATGCAGGTAGAAGACGGAAAAGTCAAAGCCGCTAAGTATGTGGGCGAGGGATGCTCGATTTCGATGTCCTCGGCTTCGATGATGACGGATGCCGTCAAAGGCAAAACGCTCGAAGAAGCGCTCGAAATGGCAGAGAATTTCTCCAAGCTGATGAAGGGCGAAGACGTGGAATTCGAATACGAAGATATAGAGGCTTTGTCCGGTGTGAACAAGTTCCCGGCCCGTATCAAATGCGCCACACTCGCATGGAACGCGCTCCGCAAGGGAATCGAACAGACGAAGCAATCATAATTAGCAGAATTAAAGGAGGTTGGTACGATGGCTAAGCAAATGCCAGAAATGGAAGAGTACAAATACGGCTTTCGGGACGAGCACAAGTCTATTTTCCAATCGGGAAAAGGCCTGAACGCCGAAATCGTCACCGAAATTTCCAGAATGAAAGGCGAGCCCGAGTGGATGCTCGAGTTCCGTCTGAAATCGCTGGAACAGTTCTTCAGCATGCCGATGCCGCGTTGGGGCGGTAACCTGGATGATCTCGATTTCAATGACATCCAGTACTATGTCAAGCCGTCCGAGAAACAGGGCAAGACGTGGGAAGAGGTTCCGACCGAGATTAAGGAAACGTTCGACAAGCTCGGTATTCCGGAAGCGGAACAGAAGTTCCTTGCCGGCGTATCCGCTCAGTACGAGTCCGAAGTCGTTTACCACAGCATGCAGAAAGAACTTGAAGATCAAGGCGTGATCTTCATGGACACCGACAGCGCGCTGCGTGAATACCCGGAATTGTTCCGTGAATATTTCGGAACCGTCATTCCTCCGACCGACAACAAGTTCGCCGCGCTGAACAGCGCCGTATGGTCCGGCGGCAGCTTCATTTACGTACCGAAAGGCGTAAAATGCGAAGTTCCGCTTCAAGCGTATTTCCGTATCAACTCGGAAAATATGGGTCAGTTCGAGCGTACCCTGATCATCACGGACGAAGACAGCTTCGTTCACTATGTAGAAGGTTGTACCGCTCCGGTATACAGCACGAACTCACTTCACAGCGCGGTCGTTGAAATCGTATGCCGCAAAAACTCCCGTGCCCGTTACACCACGATCCAGAACTGGGCGCCGAACATCTACAACCTCGTTACCAAGCGTGCCGTCGCTGAAGAAGGCGCGAACATGGAATGGGTGGATGGTAACATCGGCTCCAAGCTGACGATGAAATACCCGGCTGTCGTGCTTAAAGGCCGCGGCGCCAAAGGCTCCGTTCTGTCCATTGCCGTTGCAGGCAAAGGCCAGCATCAGGATGCCGGTGCGAAAATGATCCACCTTGCTCCGGACACCACTTCGACGATCATTTCGAAGTCGATCTCCAAGCACGGCGGTAAAGTAACGTACCGTGGACTCGCTTCCTTCGGCCGTAATTCCGCAGGCGCGAAATCCAACATCAAGTGCGACACGCTGATTATGGATAAACAATCCACGTCCGACACGATTCCGTACAACGAAATCATGAACGACAACATCACGCTGGAGCACGAAGCGACTGTTTCGAAAGTATCCGAAGATCAGCTCTTCTACCTGATGAGCCGCGGTCTGTCGGAAGGCGAAGCGACGCAAATGATCGTAATGGGCTTTATCGAGCCGTTCACGAAAGAACTTCCGATGGAGTATGCGGTTGAAATGAACCGACTCATCAAGTTCGAGATGGAAGGTTCCATCGGTTAATTTTGATTTTGGATGTTTCTATATTTATAACAATAAAAGTGCCTATGATGACTTGTACACGTCGTGTTCGAGTCTCAGGGGCACTTTTTTTATTTTAAAAACAGGAAAATTCATTTACAAAAATGTATAAATATGGTTAAATTAAAAGGTGCATATTGAAAGATTGTTTGATGTTGTAATAGTTGGCCAACATTACAATCAATAATTAATTAATAGAAAAGTAGGTGCATTCCATGCAAAGTAAGAAAATACTACATGTATTGGCTGTAGCATCTGTTTTAACATTGGCATCTTCATCAATACCGGCATATGCAACTGACGCTAACTCTCTTGATGAGCCTGTAAAATTTGAAAAGACTATTGAAACGCCTGTTAATACAACTGCAAAATTAACTTTTATAGATCCATCGCTCAAGAACCAACACTCTACTAGAGGAGATGTTCATGAGGAGTATAAATATTCTTATTATGTTGTTCAAAATTGGAGCATTGTTCAGTATGATGCAAAACCTGTTGATAATCAAAAACAATACTTAAGTATTGCAAAAGGTGGAGCAAAAACGACAACAGTTGAAAGGAGTAACTCTACAACTGTAAGTATTACAGGTGAAGCAGATTTTAATAAAATAAAAGTAATCAATTTAAGTATTACTGGAAATTACACGGGCACCTGGTCTTATAAAGAGACTGTCACTGAGTCTTTTGCAGGTCCTGATCCGGGATATAATTCAAGAAATTACTATACTGGGACCGGATATGACAAATCCGCATGGACGCTTAAAAAGTATGATGTTTACAATGTTTACAATGGAAACATAAATACAGGTACTCAGGAATATTATGTAGGGAACACCACAGTAAATTCCGTATACAAACCCAAAATTGTGTTGTACTCAAGAGATTCAAACTATTGATATAACCTAAAGCATGAATAAAGATAAATCAAAGTCGGCTTTTCGCCGACTTTGATTTGTTTTACAATAGCTATGGAGGTTAAACTTATGAAACAATACTTCATGCTTCTCATTCTAGTTGTATTAGTTTTAACAGGTTGTAGTACAGACAAACAGACCTACAATCTTGAAAAAATTCAGCTAATCACCGAGGGAAGCCAAACAATTCAAGCAGATGGAAATAAACTAGTTATGTTAGAATACCAGTTGACAATTAGCGGTCCCTCTCCGATAGACACTGAAAGTGCAGAAATTAGTTATGGATATTCGGCGCATTCAAAAGAGTTAGTCCCAATTAATAAAGGTACCCTTTCACTAAAATCTCTGTGTAGAAGATTTGCAGGCGGTGATGGTTGCAAGCAAGAGAACACCACATTGGCTGTAAGGTATCCCATAACCTTTATTCCGGAATCTCCATACAAAGAAGATGATTTGGAGTACTTAAAACTACATTTGGATGAAATTAAATTTAAGCTAACGATAGGTGGAACCGAGTATGATTTAACAGATAAGAAAGGGCAATAACTAACAATTTAATAATAAGAGCTAGAGCGATTTCTAAGCGGTTGAAATGGGTGGTCTCATTACTTATCTGCGATGACTTCTACGCTTGCGTGTCCGAGTTACCGGACACGTTTTTTTCTGCAATTTATAGGAAAAGGCGCACTCTCCTCGGAATAGGATGACGTTGCAATCTTAAATCCATCGGGGGGGTTCCCGACTCCAGAGGCTTATCCGTCAATTTTACTCCTGCGGATGACGCCACAGACTAGCCTGTCATTCCTCATTAAAAGGTCACGACAAAAAGCCCGGACCGCCGGTTAAGGCAGCCGCAGGCCGACTCTTATCGTGGGATCAACCGCAAGCGGGACCAGGGCGCTGGCAAGCCAAACCCCTGCGATCAGAAACGAGAAAAGGGAGAGGACAAGCCCTGCGGACCGCCGGTGAGAGCGTCTGGCGATAAGGCCCGAACCGAAGGCGGTAATCCCGAGGATAATGCCGAGGGGAAGCGTAACAACCAGCAGGTTAAAAAGGACTGCCAAAATGCCGCAGAGTACCGCCAGGACAGCCGAAGTCTTTCTCGGTTTTACGGGAGGCGGGGTGTAACCGGAAGAAAAAGCCGAGGGAAGCTCGGGTTCTCGCAAGGGTTCGCTCTCTTCCTTGTTTACGAACGTGCCTTCCTGTAGCGGATCAGGCTGGCGATTTATCGTTACAAATGGCTGTTCTTTGTGTTTGTCGTCGGACAAGATGCATGCGCCTCCTTGAGGAAGGGTTGGGTTGCCGGATTTACCACCGACGGATCTGGCATATCCGGTATAAGAGGATCGCCGAATCGGCGGATCGGTGGCCGTGTGTGTGGCGATAGGGTCATTGTAGCACAAAACAGCCGCACAATCCCAAAGGGAGCGGCGGCTGTTGCATTTTGCAGCATTAGAAATGAAGCGCTTACTAGACCGTGATGAATTGAATCTCCAGATCGGTCCGCTGTGTAAGGTCGACGAACGTATCTCCGGCATCGTCAATTTGAATAAGGGGGCGGAAATAATCATTGGGAAAAGTCATGACGATGGTGCCGGACTGACCGTTGGATAAGGTGGCTTTCTTACCGATAAAATTGGGGACCATGTTGGCGATAAAAACATGAACCGCTTGAGGATCAAGCTCACCGAAGCTCATTTTGTGAAGCTCCTTCAGGACGTAAAGCAGATCCCGCTTGGACTGGTACGAACGGTTATTGATCATGGCGCTGTATACGTCGGCTACGGCAACGATTTTGGCGGCTGGGTGAATCGCTTCGGAGGTTTTGCCCAGCGGATACCCGGAGCCGTTGAGCCGTTCGTGATGCTGCAAGGCGACGAGCGCCGCCAGTTCATCCGCAATTGAATTACGTATAATTTCGTAACCGTAAACGGTATGCTTTCTCATCTCGGTATACTCTTCTTCCGTAAGCTTACCTGGTTTATGCAGCACGTCGAAGCTGATCCGGCATTTTCCGATATCGTGAAGATAGCCGGCTTTGCCGATTTCCTTGGCCTCCTCTTCGGATTTGCCCAGCCAGATCGAAATAAAGTAGGAGATGAGGCCGACCTGTACGCTGTGCTGGTATGTATAATCATCGCGGCTGTCCAGGCAGAGCAGCAGATTCACGACGTCTTTTTCTTCCCGCACACTAGAGATGAGGGGACCATAGTACTGCTCGACAACCGGGTCGGAAAGCTTGCCTGTCCGTACCGCGCTTTCGAATAAGTCTTTGATGCCGCCGATAGCGGAGTGGAACGATTCCTCCTGCCGCAAAAGCTCCGAGGAAGCAGCAGCGGTTTGCGAATGAGCTTGGCTGCCGGGCAGAGGACGGTCTTCGATGTCCACATATTCAATCTGATGCTTGTTCAGTTTCAAAATATCGAACTCGTCCACTTTCGTATCGGCCGATAAAATGTTCAATCCGATAGAATTGAACGTATCGCGGGCTAGACGGTCACCCACCTGCAGATCTGTTATATGAATTCTCATTGAATTCATTCACCTTTTCCTGTTCCCATTTTTTCTCAATCACTTTCATATTAGCAGGAGGATAAACAGAGTTGCAATGAAACATTTTCCATCTTTCGGAATTTAGGTGTCGGATTTGATCAATTATTTATAAAGAAAATGAAAGCCGTAACAAGCCACTAAAAGATGGGCAAAATAGGAAAATAAAGGGGAGGGATTTATATTGTAAACGGAAGGGAGGGGGGACATGTTTTGTAACGAATAGCGTGCGAGTACGAGTGCCGGGGTGTTTTTTCTTATGAAGTACGCCAGCATGGACGGATCTTATAAAAAACGGACCTTATCCGTAGATAAGGTCCGAAGCGTGGCGCGCAGATTACATGCCGATGTACCGGCTGTACAACGTTTTGGCGGCAGTGGGGTCGGTGACGCCTTGTATAAGCACGCGTCCGTCAGGAAACAGGACAAGCGTAATCTCATCCGAAGGACGGAAGCGAAGCAAAAATTTGTTGCGGCTTACGTGACCGAGCGGGGCGAGACGCTGTTCCCACTGCTCCAGAGAAAATTCCGCTGCTTGGACGGGATGAATTTGGACGGAATCTCTTCCGCACAGCGTCTGGATCGTTTCCCCTTCGATATCCGCGTTGAGATATTCGAATGTGTGACGGGCACAGGCGGGACAGTCCGCTTTGCGGGCTCCCGCAACATCCACGGAGGTGTAGTGGTTGTACCACAGATCCCACTGCTGCATGCGGCGGTTTAGATGCCGCATATCCCCGATCAGAATTTTCATCGCTTCGGTTGCCTGATAGGAAGCGACCATATGAATGATCGGACCGATGACGCCGGCGGTGTCGCATGTATCGGCGGTGCCGTGTGCCGGCGCGGAGCCGAACAGGCAGCGCAGACACGGCGTTTCGCCGGGCAGAATGGCAAGCGAGACGCCGCGCGAAGCGACGGCGCCGCCGTACAGCCACGGAATGCCGTGCTTGACGCTGACATCGTTGATCAGAAACCGGACGGAAAAGTTATCCGTACCGTCCAGAATCAGATCCACGCCGGTCAGCAGCTCTTCGGCATTCAAGGGGTTCAAGTCGGCGACATGGGCTTCGATGCCGACGAGGGAGTTCACCAGCCGCAGCTTCGCGGCGGCGGCTGATGCTTTGGGCTGCGCCTGGCGGGCGTCTTCTTCGTCATAGAGCATCTGCCTCTGCAGATTGCTCTCCTCGACGAAGTCGCGGTCGATCAGGCGCACGAAGCCGACACCGGCGCGAACCATGTGGTTCGCGAGGACGGTGCCGAGCGCGCCGAGGCCGACGATGGCGACCCGCGCGCGGCCGAGCGCCCGCTGGCCGTTCTCGCCGACGGGCTTGAAGAGCACGTGCCGGGAATAGCGGGCCGGCACTTCGGCTTCGCCGGCGGTTTGCGCCCCGGCGGCCACTCCGGTCCGCGCTGCTTGCACGGCGGCGGCCTGCGCGGCCGGCTCGCCGGAGGCTTGCGCCGCTCCGGCATGAAGCCCGCCGGCTTGCGCCGCTTTAAGCTGCGCCGCCGGCTGAGCGGCTGCATCCTCACCGGCTCGGGAGGACGGAGAGAAGGCCGCGGACGGCAAGTCGCCCGCTGGCTGATTGGGGTGGAGGCTGCTCATAGGTTTGCTCCTTCCGTGCTTGTTTTGTAGAGTAATCTGCTGGGCATTATGGTAATTAACCGTAACCTTAGGTTCATTGAAGAAGTTGCGCGCACGCCTTTATCCGATGTGCGAACGTGAACGTTAGATTCAGAAGGAATTAAATCGGTATAAGTCCGTTCAGGTCCGGTTCGTCCTTTTAGGCTTTTCAGTCTTTCCTTCCCCCGCTTCTGCAAGGAAAATTTACTTTCCGGCTTTGCTGACGCTGCCGTTCCCGCCCTCCGGGAGATCGAGCGGATTCCACTCGCGCCCGCCGGACGGGGATACGTAGCCTTTCCATTCGGCGCCGTCTTCGCCGATTTCTTTTTTCCAGATGGGCAGGATCTGCTTTACCCGCTCAATGGCGTAGCGGCTTGCCTCGTAACAGTCAGCCCGGTGCGGCGTGGAGACGGCGATGACAAGACTGCTTTCGCCGATTCCGACGGGACCCAGCCGGTGCGTCATCGCGCAGCGGCTTCCGGGCCAGCGGGCTTCCATCTCGGCGCCGATGGTTTCCATGACGGAGACGGCCATCGGCTCGTAGGCTTCATATTCGAGCAGGACGGTGCGCACTCCGTGAGTATGTTCGCGGGTTGTGCCGATAAACGCGAGTGTCGCTCCGCAGTCGGGATGGGTAACCTTATGTAGGAGCTCGGCGGGCTCAATGGGATCTCGCGTGAGTATGTAACGGGCGGCTACGGATGTTTCGTCTGCCGCTTGCGGCTCTTCGCCGCCTCCTCCCGACACGGGAGGAATGAGAGCCAGCTCGTCGGTCTCGGCTACAAGCTCATCCGGAGCCGCATAGGCGTGATTTTTGGCCAGGAAGCAGTGGGTAAGAAGAGAACGGGCACCGGGAAATTGCCCGCCTATTTCGTCCAAGAGATCCTGAACGGTTACGGATTTTTCACCGGGGTCCCGGGTCAGTGTTATATCAATGGAAGGGCGGCCGAGCTCATCGGCCAAGCCCGCAAAAAGTCGGATATGAAACGTCATGAGGGCTTCTCTCCTGAAAGTTGCGTTTTCAACTAGCATATCATATCCTAAAACGAAAATGATATAATGAGGCTGTCCGGGCAACCGGGCTTCTTACATAATGAAGCAAAGTATGGCATACGTAATAGAGACAGGCTTTACAGCGGAGGTGAAATCATGCCCGAAAAGCAGCAGAAGCATCAGACGTTAGTGATTCTTCATACGAATGACCTGCACAGTCATTTCGAACAAATGCCCAAAATTGCAACCTGCTTCAAAGAGCTTAGACGCCGCCATGAAGGGGATGAGATCCTGACGCTGGATATCGGCGATCATCTGGACCGGATGAGGCTCGAAACCGAAGGGACGGGCGGCGCCGCCAATATCGAAATCATGAATGCAACGGGATACGAGGCGATGGTCCCGGGCAATAACGAAGGATTGACATACGCTCCGGATGCGCTTCGGAGTCTTTTTGAAACGAAAGCGGAATTTCCCGTTATCGGAAGCAACATTCTTGATGCGGACACGGGGAAGGTTCCCGCCTGGATGGTTCCGTATCATATCGTGCGCAAAGGAGACATCACCGTAGGTTTAATCGGCCTGACGGCGGCTTTTACGGACTATTACGAGCTGCTGGGCTGGGATGTCCGGGAGCCTGTTAAGGCGGCTGCCTACTGGGTGGAGAAGCTGCGGCCGCAGGTCGACATTGTGATCGTCCTGTCCCACCTCGGACTCCGTTACGATGAACGGATGGCGGCGGAAGTCGAAGGCATCGACGTCATCCTCGGCGCGCACACTCACCATCTGCTGGAAAAACCGCTGCACATCCGGGACACGCTGGTCTGCGCCGCAGGCAAATACGGGCAGTATGCGGGAGAGGTGGAGATCGCCTACAACGTGCGGGAGCGGCGCATCGAGCGGCTTGCGGGCCGCGTTCACGCCGTCTCCGGCTGGGAGGACGACGCGGAGATCGCGGAAATTCTCGCCCGCAATGCGGAGCTGGGCCGGCGCGCCCTCGATATTCCGGTAACGAATCTCGCGGAGCCGCTGGAGCTTGACTGGTACAGCGAGTCTCCGCTCGGCAACCTGCTCGCGTCGGGCCTGCGCCGCTGGATGAACGCGGAGATCGGGCTCGTCAACGCCGGTCAACTGCTGCGCGGGCTTGCGAGAGGGCCCGTCACGATCGGGCGCCTCTTGGCCATCTGTCCCGGCCCGATCAATCCCTGCCGGGTCAAGCTGACAGGCGGCCGTCTATTGCAGGCGCTGGAGGAATCACTTCTGCCGGAATTTCAGAGCAAGCCGATCCGGGGCTTCGGCTTCCGCGGGGAAGTGCTCGGCATCCTGTGCCTGGACGGTTTGACCGTCCGTTACGATCCGGAAGGGAAGCCTTCGGACAAAATTCGCGGGGTGCTCGTCAACGGAGAGGCACTGGAGCAAGACCGGACGTATACGGTCGGTATGATCGACATGTTTACGTTCGGAGTGGGATACTTATCCTTGCGCGAAGCAACGGATGTGGAGTACCTGCTTCCCGAGCTGCTGAGGGATATTCTGGGCGAGGAGCTTCAGCATCCCGAGCGGTTTCAAGAGGCTTTCGAGTCACGCTGGCAGCCTGAAGGCATTTGACCGATGCCGGGAGGTTAACTTGTCTTGACCCTTTGATCCGGGTAAAATGTATAATTGCGGGGATCTGTCCATGCCCGGCACAGGTCCCCAGCTGTTATTATTAGGAGAGAGACCATGTACAGTTTGTGGATTGCCGTGATTATCGGGATTGTCGAAGGATTAACCGAGTTTCTGCCGGTTTCTTCAACCGGACACATGATTCTGACGCAGTCTCTGCTGGGAATCAGCGACGATGAACCGCTCATGAAGACGTTCACGATCGTGATCCAGCTCGGCGCCATTCTTGCCGTCGTGATCGTGTATTGGAAACGGATCCTGCGTATTCTCGGAATCAACCGGGAGCCGGTAGCGGTTAAAGCAGGAGCATCCCGGTTAAATGTCCTTCACATTCTGCTGGGGATCGTCCCGGCGATGGGAATCGCTTTTCTGTTCGACGATTTGATTGAAACGTATTTGTTTTCCCCGAAAACCGTTGTCGTGTCCCTGATCCTGGGCGGTATTCTGATGATCATCGCCGAGAAGAAGATGGACCGGACAAGAGGACCGGTCGTTGAGGACATGGACGGTATTTCGTACCGTCAGGCGTTTACCATCGGCCTCTACCAGTGTCTATCCGTCCTGATTCCGGGATTTTCGCGCTCCGGTGCGACGATGGCGGGCGGTATGCTCCACGGTGTAACCCGTAAAGCGGGTGCCGATTTTACGTTCATTATGGCGGTTCCGATCATGTTTGCCGCCAGCGGATATTCCCTGCTTAAAAGCTACAAAAGCTTCACGTCGGACGATATCCTGTTTTTCGCAGTGGGCTTTATCGTTTCCTTTATTGTCGCGCTGCTGGCCATTGTGACGTTTATCCGTTTCGTACAGCGCATGAAACTGACTTATTTCTCTTATTACCGCTTTGCACTGGCCGCTATTTTCATCGTTTATCTGTGGGTCGTTTAGGTTTTTCCGGGTTTTAGCCTATAAGTTTGGGATATCCGGAGAGATAGTTTTTACAAAAATGGATGGAACATGTAAAAAAACCTCCAAGAACCGCGTCGAAAAAACGCGGTTTTTGTATTGCTCTTTCCAAAAATATCTTATACAGTAAGGGTATAAAGAGAGGAATACACAGATCGCGGGGTTTGGAGAATATGCGGCTTTTACCCATCAGCCATTGCCAACCGGGCATGAGACTGAGCAGACATATTTACAACGAGCAGGGAGCGGTACTGCTTGCGGAAAATGTCGAATTAACGCAATCGCTGCTGGAGCGGTTGAAAACACACGGAATCGATTATTTATATATCCAGGATGCGCTGACCGATGATATCGTTCCGGACGAACTGGTCTCGGAGGAGACCAAGCGCAGGCTTTTCACGGAAATCCGCTCCACCTTCCGTAAGCTGATGAACGAGCCGGGACGGAGAACACTGGCGAATTACCAGCATTTCGGCAAATCGTTCAGGCAGCAGATGGACCACGTGATCGATGATTTATCCCGTCATAAAGACGCCATGATTATGCTGGGCGATATACAGATTAAAGACCACTACTTATATCAGCATTCGCTTAACGTCTGTTTATACACCACCATGCTCGGCATGAGCCATGGATACGAAAGGGATGAATTGATGACGCTGGGCCTCGGGGCTCTACTTCACGATATCGGCAAAACGCAAATCGCGGAGGAGATCCTGTCGAAGCCCTCCAAGCTGTCCGAACCGGAATGGTCCGAGATGGAGAAGCATACGGTGTACGGGTTTCAAATGCTCAAGGATGAGGCGAACATCCCTCTGCTCTCCGCACACTGCGCGTTTCAGCATCATGAACGGATCAACGGCAGCGGATACCCGAGAGGCATTAAAGACGAAGAGATTCATCCCTATGCGAAATGGATCGCGATGGTGGACTCCTACGATGCGATGACGACACAGAGGGTCTACCGCAAGGCGATGCTTCCCCACGAGGCGCTGGAAGTCATTATGGGCGGAGCGGGCACCCTGTACGATACGGACATGCTGAACCTGTTCCGGGATAAAGTGGCCATTTACCCGCTCGGCGTCACCGTTGCGCTCAATACCGGCGAAATCGCCGTCGTGGTCGACCTCAATGCTTCCGCTCCCCAGCGGCCCGTTGTCCGTGTGATCAAGAACGAAGCGCGTGAAATGATCGCCTCCCCGTACGAGATCGATTTGTCCAAAAAATTGACGATCATGATTACGGAAGTTCATCCCCTGTAAGTCGTGCCGTTAAGCGGTTCTATCCGGCCGTCCGGCTCTCAAAAGAATAGATACGTTAAAAGCCCGAGAGCTGACGGAAGGATCCGGTCGGCTTTTTTTGCTTTTCGTCCGCGAAGGCTGATATAAAATGGAAATCCCGGAAGAATACTAAAAGAAGCGATTACGGAAATTCCGCTTATAGGGCAGAATTCCGGTTGCCGCAAGAGGTCCGGGAGGAATCGGAATGAACGGGATGAAGCCAAGCGCGAAGTCGGAGCTATTCATGAAGTGGGGATACGCCATGTACCGGTACCGCAAGCGGGTGTTGACGGTCTGGATCGTATTCTTTGCCGGGGCCGCCATTTTGGCGGGTCAAGTACCGGGGCTTTTGAAAGACGACGGGTTTACGCCGAAAGGCAGCGAATCCGATAGGGGGTTTCACCTGCTGCAGGAGAAGCTGGGCGTTCCGCCTTCCTCGCTACAGCTCGTATATGACGGGGACGGCAAAGATTTGACGACGGAAAAAGCCAAAGCCTCCATTGCAAAATCGCTGGAGCCTTTGAAGTCCTTGCCCTATGTAGGTACGTGGGCGTTTGTCGAAAGTCCGAGAAAAGAATCGGCCCGGGCCGCCGAGATCCAGGCGGTGAACGTAGCGCTCAAGCTGGAGGTGGAGAAAGTACTGGAGAAATACGGCGAGCTCCAGGCTTGTCTGACTCCGCCTCCGGGAATGAAAGTGTACACGGGCGGAGCGCCGGCTCTGCTGGCCGATATGCAGAAAGCGAGCAAGAACGATATCGCCAAAGCGGAAATGATCGGCCTGCCGATTGCGCTGATCGTGCTCCTGATCATTTTCGGCACGTTAACGGCAGCCCTGCTGCCCCTTATCGTCGGTGTGGCCAGCTTGACTGCGGCACTGGGGATTACCTACTTTATTGCGCGGCAAGTCGCGCTGTCCAACTTCCTGCCGAACATGGTGACGATGCTCGGGCTCGCGGTTGGAATCGACTACGCGTTGTTTATGGTCAGCCGGTTCCGGGAAGAGCTGAGAGCAGGCAGGGAGATTCCGGATGCCGTTGCGGTGACCTGCAGGATGGCGGGACGGAGCATCTTCTTCTCCGGAATCGCCGTATTGATCGGGCTGTGCGGCATGCTGTTCGTGGATCTTTCGTTCTTCCGCTCCCTCTGTCTGGGAGGCATTCTCGTGGTGACGATCTCGGTTCTGGCTGCCAACACCCTTCTGCCGGCGCTGCTGGCTATGTTGGGCAGACACGTGAATTCCTTGCGGGTCCTGCCGAAGGCGTGGTCGGAGAGAGGGACGACACGGCGCTTCTGGGAGCGGACCGCCTACTTCGTCATGCGCCATCCGGTCGTTCTGGCCCTCGTGCTGACGGCGGCGCTGACAGCCATGATGCTGCCCATACGCGGCATGCAGCTGAGCACCCCGAGCGGAGACGTCCTGCCGCCGCAGTATGGCGCACGGCAAGCCGGCGACCTGGCCGGGCAGGCATTCGACGAGCGGGAGTTGAACCCGCTGCAGGTACTTGCCACGGCCCCGGGGGGCAGGTGGGATGCCGCATCCGTCGGCCGTCTGAGGGCCTACATCGCCTCGGTGAAGGCAACCGGGGGAGTGAAAGGCGTCCGCAGCGTGCTGGACGGCTTCCCGGGCCTCAGCGACGAGCAGACGGCTTCGGTGCTGAGCGAGCCTTCCCTGTCTTCTCCGGGTGCGGGGAAGACAGGGGCCGTCCGGGACAGCGTGCTGATCCGCGTCGTCCCGGAAAGCGACCCCGACGACCGGGCGACCGACGCACTGGTGCGGAGCCTCCGCGGGCTGGACCGGCAGCGGCTGGACGTCCATATGACGGGCGGTCCCGCGTACCGGCTGGATATGCTGGACCGGATTCAAGACAAGCTGCCGGTGGTAATTATGTTTGTCTTGGGAGTGACGTTTATCGTCCTCCTGCTGGCGTTCCGCTCTCTGTTTCTCCCGCTTAAAGCGGTCCTGATGAACGTATTAAGCCTAGGGGCGAGTATCGGAGCAGTGGTGCTCGTTTTTCAGCATGGTTTCCTGGCCGATCTGATGAGGGTAACCTCGACGGGTTACGTGAGCGCTACGGTGCCCATCGTTATTTTCTGCGTCGTCTTCGGCATTTCGATGGACTATGAGGTGTTTCTCATTTCGCGGATAGCGGAAGAGTACGACCGGAGCGGGGACAACGAGCGCAGTACGGCCGAAGGGCTGATGAAAACCGGCTCGCTTATCACGAGCGCTGCTTTCATTCTTATCGTCGTGGTCGGCACGTTTATTTTTACCGATATCGAGATTATGAAGGCGCTCGGCCTGGGCCTTGCGCTCGCTGTCCTCATTGATGCGACTGTCGTCCGCGTCCTGCTCGTTCCGGCCTTGATGAAGCTGTTCGGCAGGCTCAACTGGTGGGCCCCGGGCTGGCTGCGTCCCCACGGACCGCGGGAGGAAAGCGATCCGTTACTGTAACGGAGATTATTTCATTTTTCATTGGCATCGGGTACAATAGAGGGCATACGTTTGCGCAAGGCGGCGTATATTCCAGGGGGATCGGGAAATCACCCCAATTTAGGTACCGGATGTGAAGAAGAAATGAATGAACGAACAGCTGTCCCGGCTTTAATGAGACTTTCGCCCTCCTACGACCCGTGGGATCCGATACGTTCGCTCCAGCAGCACGGCCGTCACACGTTAACCAGTGTGGAATTCACGGTCTCGAATTTGTGCAACATGCGCTGCGAGCATTGTGCGGTCGGCGATACGCTTGTCATGAAAGAAGGGCCGAAGCTTGCCCTGGATCATGCGCTCCGCAGGCTGGAAGAAATCCAGCACCTGGAAACGATCAGCATTACGGGCGGAGAGCCCATGTTCTCCGAGAAAACCGTAAAGGAATATATTGTCCCTCTGCTGCGGTACGCACGCGAGAGAGGAGTCCGTTCGCAAATCAACTCCAATCTCACTATGGAGCTGGAAAGGTACGAGTGGATTGCCCCATATCTGGACGTGATGCACATTTCCTTTAACTACACGAGCGTGGAAGATTTTCACGAAGTAGGTTTTGTCCGTTCGGGACGGCCTGTCGGAATGCAAGCCGCTTCCAAAATGTACGACCGCATGCTGGATAATTCCGTGGCACTCAGTAAGGGTGGGATGTTTATTTCGGCGGAATCCATGCTGAACACCCGAACGAGCGAAAAAATAGTTCCTATACATAAAATCATTGAAGAAATCGGATGCCAGAGGCATGAGGTTCATCCCATGTATCCGAGTTCTTTTGCATCCAACTTGCCGATCCTCACCCTGGATCAGCTGAGGGATACGATACACCGCCTGCTCGACGGGCGCAATCCGGAGATGTGGATGCTGCTCGGAACACTTCCTTTCTACGCGTGCAACAGCGCGGAGGAAGACCGGAAGCTGCTGAGCAGGCTGCGCAGCGAACCGAACCTGACGGTCCGCAACGATCCGGACGGGCGCAACCGTCTCAACGTCAACATGTTTACAGGCGACGTTTACGTGACCGATTTTGCCGACGTCCCGGCTTTGGGCAATCTGCACGAGGATAAGCTGGAGACCGTTTTTGATCGGTGGCTGAACCATCCGCTGAGCCGCACGGTCGATTGCCATTGTCCGGCCGTTTCCTGCTGCGGTCCCAACCTGCTGGTGGCGAATTCTTATTACTCCGGTGAGGATTTCACACGGCGTCAGGCCATTCTGACGTAATTTAGCAGCAAAGGAGACTGAGAACCATTGGGGAGTTTTGAATGGGATAAAATTTTTCTGAACATGGCACTGGTCTTATTACTGGTACTGCTCAACGGGTTCTTCGTCGCCGCCGAGTTCGCGCTCGTGAAAGTGCGTCAATCGAAACTGCAGCAGCTCGTGAATGAAGGGAACAAGAAAGCGAAATTCGCTTTTGCCGTCACCAAGAAACTGGACGCTTACTTGTCCGCCACCCAGCTCGGGATTACGCTTGCGTCCCTCGGACTCGGCTGGGTCGGGGAAAGCGCGATTGCGGAACTCATTATCGAACCGCTTTTCCATGCACTTAATTGGCATTCGACTTTCCTGTCGGGGACGATCTCGCTGGTTTTGTCTTTCTCAATTGTGACGTTTCTTCACATCGTGCTGGGGGAACTTGCGCCCAAATCGCTGGCGATCCAGAAACCCGATGCGGTTTCTTTGTGGACTTCGGCCCCGCTGATGTATTTCTATAAAATTTTTCTTCCCGCTATCTGGGTTCTCAACGGAGCGGCACGGCTGCTTCTTAAAATGTTCGGCGTCCAGCCGGCCAATGAACACGATGCCGCGCATACAGAGGAAGAAATCCGCATATTGATGAATCAGAGCGCCAGAAGCGGACACATCGACCGCGACGAAATGCTTCTGTTCGATAATATTTTCGAATTCTCCGACCGTATTGCCCGCGAGGTGATGCTGCCCCGCACGGACATGGACTGTCTGTTCATCGACCAGCCTTACGACGAAATTTTGCAGCATATCTACGAGACGAAGCATACGCGCTACCCGGTGGCCTTGGGGGACAAGGACCAGATTATCGGCTTTGTCCACATTACCGATCTGCTGACCGCGGACGCAACGGTTCAGGTCGAGCTGCAGCAGTTCGTGCGGCCGATTCTCAGCGTACCGGAATCCATGGAGATCAGCCAGGTGCTCAAGCTTATGCAAAAAAAGCATTCCCAGCTCGCCATCGTAGTGGACGAGTACGGCGGAACGGCGGGGATGCTGGCGCTCGAAGACATCATGGAGGAAATCGTCGGCGAGCTTCATGACGAATTCGATGAGGATGAGAGACCGAGCATCGAAGTTAAAGGAAACATCACTTCCGTCGAAGGACGCACACTGATTGAAGATTTAAACGTGCTGCTTCATCTCGAAATTGAGGATGAGGAAGTCGACACGATCGGCGGCTGGGTGTTCAAGACGCTTGAAGGCTCCCCGATCAAAGGGAAAAAAGTGGTCTTTGGCGGACACACGTTTGAAGTCGCCGAGGTGGACCGGCTTCGTATTACCCGTGTCAATATCACGAAGAACGAAAGCGAAACGCCCAAAGATCCTGCAGCCGGACTGGAGGAATAAAGGGGGAATTCTTTCACGTGTCGTGGAAAACCCTGCTTATACTGGCTTTCGGGCTTCTGCTGCTGTACGGTCTCTTCACAGTGGGAATGCCGTTCCTGCTGGCGATCGTGACCGCGATGCTGCTGGAGCCCGTGGTGACAGTGGGAATGCGGCTGCTTAAACTGCGCAGGTTTGCAGCCGTTTCTCTTGTCAGCACACTGTTTACGCTTCTTACCCTGGGCCTTTTCTCCATGATCGGCGTCAAAGTCGTAACAGAATTTATGAACTTCTGGGGCAAAATCCCCGTTTATCTGGAGGAAACCGGCATTTATGTGGAGGATGCGGCCGCAAGGGCGAGAATGATGTACGAGTCCCTTTTCCCGGGCGATAACTCCCAAATGCAAGTCTGGCTGCAAAACGGACTGGCTTCCGCCGCCCAAGCACTGGAGCGTTTTATCCTGCTTTTGTCCGACTCGTTTCTGGGAGCGGCCGCGGCCATCCCGAATCTTCTTATTTTGTTCATCGTCTACTTGTTCTCCCTCTATCTCTTCTCCTACTCGCTGCCCGTATTGAAGCAATCCTTCCTGAATATGTTCGATGACCGTTCCCGTGAAAAAGTCGAAAAACTGATCCTTTCCCTCCGTCAGGCATTGTTTGGATTTATGTATGCCCAAGTCATGATGTCGATGCTCACTTATGTGCTTACCTTGATCGGCCTTTTGTTTATCCGGACGGACTATCCGCTTGCGATTGCCCTGCTTGTCATGTTCATGGAATTCGTGCCGGTGATCGGAACGGGACTCGTTTTTCTGCCGTGGGCGATTTACAGGCTGTTGCTTGGCGATCCGGGCATGGGTATGCAGATCATGCTGCTGTTTATCGTCATCACGCTGGCCCGCCGCGTTATCGAGCCCAAAATTTTAAGCAACTCGGTCGGAATTAGCGCGCTTGCGGCCATGGTTTCCTTATACATCGGGTTCGAGCTGATGGGTGTGGCCGGCATGTTCCTGGGCCCGCTGATTGTCATTCTCTTTCAAACGATGCGGCAGGTCGGACTGCTGCAATTCAAGATTAACCTGGATTAGAAGGTCTGTTTGGTGTACAAAAGCCTATCGTCCCGAGCTTGCGCTCCGGACGATAGGCTTTTTTGGATGACTGCCCGTAGAGATCAAGCAGCCGTCAAATAAAAATGTACACTACGAACCATCCGAAGTATCCTTGGCGAAGCTTTGACGAAGTACGGATTCCGCCCTCGTTCAGTTCGCCGCCTGATCGCGGTCCGCCGTGACGTCGAACTCACGGATCATGACCCACTCCGTCTGGGACGCGTTGCTTTTCAGCCGGACAAAGTGAGCGCGGAAGGGCGCGGCGGGAGTAAAATCAATTTCCCGCTGCTCCGTAAATTCCGCCAGCTTCGTCCAGCTGAGGCCGTTCAGCGAAGCTTCCAGAGAAGCGCTGAGGATGAGGTCGCCAGCCTGCGGAGCTGCCGGATCGGGATGGCCCAGGCTGATGCGGACCCGGCGTACCTGTGCCGGCTGCCCCAGGTTTACGCCCACGTAATCTCCGGATTGCGGGGCTCTGCCGCTCCAGAAATACGTATCCGCCCGGCCGTCGGTCATGTTTGCGAGCACGTTGCTTTCCCAGGCGGGAAGTGTGCTGATCGGGTCGGTGAACCCGCGGTTCTCACGCCACCTGACATACATCTCGTAGGCTGACGAGACCCGCTGCAGGAACGGCTCCATAACTCCGTCGGCCGAAACCTTTTTGTTGGGGACCGGGTAGATTCCCTTTTCGACTGAAATGGTTACGCTCCCGTCACGGATATCCACTTTAGCGCCTACTATCGTCATGCTTTTCAACCATTCTCTGTCTTGGCCCGAGTGAAGGCTGAGTACGTAGCCGTCGGGGGGAATGACCGAGTTGTTGCCGCCTTCCCGGATGATGCGCCCGTTCACGACCGTCACCTCGTAGCCCCACTCGTTCGTCCCGGTCCTTGCCCCATATACCGATGTATACCGGATAAGCTCGGATTCACCCCGCTCACGATTTTCGCCGTCGATACGGCGCGAGCCTGTTCTCGGTTCCGTTACCTCGATGTCGACGGTATCCTGCGTGAGAACGGCGGCGTAGGCGGAGTACCGGGCATCGGCCTCTTCACCGCTGCCCAGCATCATCGCCAGAAGCAGGGAAACGGCGGATTCACCGGCTTTTCCGTAAAAGTCGATTTTTTTCAGCCAGTCCGCCGTTTCCCTTACGAAATCGGGATTGTGCATTTGAGCCAATCGTAAGGCTGCCCTGCGCATAGAGCCGAAGTAGGCGATCAAACGAGCGGCGGCTTTCTCCGGTGCGCCCTTCTCGAAATCTTCCCAGAAAGCCGCAAGAAGAGCTGTGAGCTTTGGAGATTCACCGCCGTGGACGGCGGAGGATAAATGATTTTCCGCCAAAATCCGCAGTTCCTTATACAGCGGCCCTCCGAATTCCTTCAGAGATCTTTCCCAGGATTCCCAGAGTTTATAGGCACCGGGCTTCCAGGCATACTCGGCTGAAGTGAACAAAGCAAGCAAAGAGGCCTGCAAATGCTCCATCGGATTGGACAAATAGCCGAATTGGCCGTGCTTGTGCAGCTCGGCGTCTCTGCCCTCCAAGGGCCCGAGAAACAGCTTCTCCCGCACATAATCCGTCACCGGGTAGTTATCCCACAAGAGCATATCGTGATTGAACACCTTGTGAATCCGCTCGGCTTCCCCGGAAGTGATAACCGCCGGAGCGATGCCGATCCCCGTCCAGCAGACGAGGATGCCCGGATCTACCAATTCGGCAAAGCGTTTCCGGTAAGGGCTGGAGCCGTCCTGATAATATTCGGTCGGCGCCGTAATGAGCCTGGAGGCGCCGGGATGCGCTTGCACGAACTCGCGGTTGAACCGGTTCAGCAGATAAGCCTGCGCAGCCGCAGCGGGGCTCTCGTCCCCGCCGAACTTCTGTACATCGTCCGCACAGTTGGGATTCTGGAAAATATCATCCATAAGCAGAGAGAAATGGCGGACTCCGAGCGTCCACATCTGGCTCGCTTTGGCAGCCAGCTTCTGAAATTCCTCGTTCGACGAGAAACAGATATCGAGCCCGGGCGAGAGCGCGTAAACGAAGCGGACACCGGCTTTTTCGGCCGCATCCACATACCTGCGGATATGACGGAGCTCTTCCTCCGGGTACGGCTCCCGCCAGCGTCCGCGCAGGTACGGATCATCTTTCGGAGCGTATAGGTACGTGTTCATTTTATGATCGCCGAGGAAAGCAATCAGATTGACCCGGTCGTCCGGAGACCACGGACCGCCGTAGAACCCTTCCACAACGCCCCTTACGGGGAACGCGGGGAAGTCCCGGATCGTGATAGCCGGCACAGCGGCCATCATCGGGCCTTTGCGGATGAGCTGCTTAAGCGTGCGGACCGCATAAAGGGTGCCGGTATGATCCGCGCCTGCCAGCACGATCATGCTGCCGCCGCGTTTGCTACGCCGCGCCGCAAGGGTGTAGCCCTCTTCGGGAATTCCGAGGGAGTCGCCGCTGCGCCGGCTCCGGAATTCCCGCTGTACGGCGGGATCGGCCGGCAGCTTGCCGATATAGACGGCCAGAGGCATTTTGGCGGCGGAATGCCAGTCCTTGCACGGAACGACGCGCTTGACGCCGGACCCGATAAGCAGACTCCGCAGCTCCAGCAGAGCTTCGGGGGACGTATCCGCGCCTGCCAGGATTCCGGCGGTTGCATACAAAGGGACGGTGTACCCGCTGTATTCCACCTGCTGCGGGGGCGGGGTCAGAAGGGGAGCTTTCAGATGATGTGTCATGCCATCTCACTCCTTTTTTTAAAGGGGAAAAGGCTTCCCCGGATCGTCTCTCTTTCTATCATAGGATATTCATAGAGACGGTAGAGATGACAATCTTGCGGATTATTCCGCTTTTATTTCGTAAATCTGGGCGGATGCCCATACCATCCCTGGGCGGATGCCATATGGTATTGCAGAGCCACACCATTACCGGTTACAAGGAGGAAGCGCATTGTATCCTGAAGTCCGCATGTATCATCCTTTCGTGGGGCCGTTCGACCCCTGCCCGCCGAAGCTCGTCAAAACGTATGTAACTCCGCCGAACCTGTTCATCAAGTTCCAGCCCATGTGCCTGCCGCAGTTTAGCCCTTACGAGGCTTTGAGGCTCGGTACCCTTTGGCCGGAGCTGTACAGCAGCTACGAACCCAAGTGCTAACCCGGTCCGAAAGCGAAAGAGAGGGGAACGACAACCGTATGCACAAACAACTGGATGAAAATTATTACCGGCTTTTGCACGACCTGCAAGCGGCCGATTTCGTACTGGTCGAACTGACCTTGTATCTGGACACCCATCCCGAAGATGGCAACGCTCTGCAGCAGTTCAACGAATTTTCCCAAAAACGGAAGCAAATCGCGCTGGAATATGAGTGTTTGTACGGACCGCTTCTGCAGTACGGGCAAAATGCGCTGCCGCAGCAGACTTGGGAGTGGGCTGAAGCTCCCTGGCCTTGGCAGGTATGACATGTGTAGAGGAAACTGTATGAACGGCCTGGACGGAAGAACAAGCACGGTTGTGCTTAAGGAGACGGGGGATTCCGATGTGGATTTACGAGAAGAAATTGCAGTATCCGGTTCGTGTAAGCAAATGCGATCCGCACATGGCCAAACTTCTGATCGAGCAGTACGGGGGTGCGGACGGGGAACTTGCTGCCGCGCTTCGTTACTTGAACCAGCGTTACACCATTCCGGACAAAGTAATCGGGGTACTGAATGATATCGGGACAGAAGAATTCGCTCACCTAGAGATGATTGCCACGATGATCTACAAGCTTACGAAAGACGCCACTCCCGACCAGCTAAAAGCCGCGGGCCTGGGCGAATATTACGTCAACCACGATTCGGCTTTGTATTACCAAAATGCGGCCGGCACACCGTGGACGGCAGCCTACATTCAAGCCAAGGGCGATCCCATCGCCGACCTTTACGAAGATATCGCGGCGGAAGAAAAGGCGCGTGCTACCTATCAGTGGCTCATTGATCTGACGGACGACGTCGATCTCCAGGATGGGCTGAAATTCCTGCGTGAACGTGAGATCATCCATTCGATGCGTTTCCGCGAAGCGGTAGAAATTCTTAAAGACGAAAGGGCGGCCCAGAAAATTTTCTAGCGGCCTGGACAAAAAGACGGGGAAACCCGTCTTTTTTCGGCAATTTTTAAGATAACCGAGCCGACGACTTCAATAGATATGGAAAAATTGAATAAGATTACTAATTTTTCCGGAACGTTTCCCCTTCTGAAGGTGTCTTACTTATATAAAGGTTACAAGTAAACAGTCCGTTTAAATGGCGTAGGTCTTATAGGAGCGGTGTTAGGAGCTGGACATGGGCAAAAATGATGTCGTATTTACGAAAAATCTTAAAAAGTTCGTCAGCTTTCCGCTAAAAAATACCACATTTTACCTATAAGTATGATAAAATGGAATAAGTTAGCAAGAAATTAAGAGCGAAACCTATATTTTGGAATAAGGAGGAGGCTGCTATTATGGGGATCACATTAAGTCTGCTGATCGGTATGTTAGTTCTTTTAGCGGCATCATTAGGTCTGCGCAAACCGAAGGAATTCGACCGGTCCGATAACGTGCCGTTTCGTCCTTTCGATGATATTTACGAGGGGAAGAAGCGGCCGACTGTAGAATCGGTACAAAGCCAGGCAGCCGTGAAAATAGAAGAAAAGCCGAGAGAAAGGAAACGAATCGCCAAATAAAGGTTTCCTCCTATGGGATGAATTTCCTGGATATATGGTGAAGAAACAATGCCTTTTATGAGAAACACATGAGAATTACATAAGCGGAATGTGAGAATGGCGTTAATTTTCTCTCTCGCGTTTTTCCGGCCGAAAGGGCGGGGAAGCATCAAATAGGCTTGATGGAACAGCTTTTTACAGCAGCTTCAGCGGTGGATTAAAAAAATGAAAAGGTTGTTTTCTGCCAATTTGTGTGTGTTTGTTTCTAAAGATGTATGTGATAGCTTGTGTAGAGAGCCGAAACTTCTTCCGTTTCCCGGATTTTCCAGGAGAGGAGGAGGTGCGGGGGATGATTTATTTCGGAACCGTGTGTATGACTGCGGCGTCCGATAGGGGTGAATCGCTGGCAGCAGCGTGGGCGACTTCTCAGTCCGAACCCGACAACTAACCTCGTAGGCAATACCGAGAAGGAGCGTACATCAACTATGGCTTTAAAGCATCATTGGAAAAAAACATGCGCTACTCTGCTGCTGGGTGCAGTGGTGGCGGCATCTTCCGCATTCCAGTCGCAGGCGGCTGAAACGGAAACGGCTAAAAACGACGGCCTGTTGTATTGGAAACTGGCTAAATCTTATCAGGAGATTGCAGCCGGTATGACCGATACCGTAGGACAAGCAGCCGATTCGGAGCTTACCCAATCTTTGGTGACACCGGAAAATCAAACCCTGGTGCTATCCGAGCCAAATTCCATGTGGAACTTCGCTTCCCAAATGAATATGGACGTTCTTGACCTCTTATCGTTAAATCCCGATGCGGATCCGCTTAGCCTGCCGGCAGGCAGCGAGCTGAAAATTGTGGGGGAAGCGGCCCTTGAGCAGCTTAAAGCTTTAAAAGCGACGGTAAAAGTCCCGGTCCAGGCACCGGCCAAAGTTCAGCTTGCATCGGCCTCGCCAAGTCAGACGGACTCCATAAAACCTTCGGAGGCTCTTCAAAAGAGCGGCAAACCGCAGGCTCCCGAACCGAAGAAAACCGCGGAGAAGAAGGCCGTTAAGAAACCGGCTGCCCAAGCGGCATCGGCTTCCGCAAAATCTGGCCAGACGCTGACAACCGCGGCGGGCAAACAGATTCAATACAAAAAAGTGCTGAATATCAAGGCATCGGCCTATTCCGCTGACCCGAGCGAGAACGGCGGATATGCCGGCATCGACTACTACGGCAACAAACTGACCGTCGGCACGATCGCGGTCGATCCGAAAGTAATTCCGCTCGGCTCCACCGTATATGTAACGGGTTATGCTTTCCCGGGCCTTCCGGCCAAGGGAATGATCGCCAAAGCGACGGACATCGGCGGCGCGATCAAAGGCAACCGGATCGATATTTTCGTTCCGGGCTCCAAAGATAAAGTAAACAACTTTGGCTATCAAAGCGTGAAAGTATACATTCTTAAATAACCATTAGCCGGAAAGAAGGCGGGAGCGGATGCTCCCGTCTTTTGTGCGTTACAAATCCTTGGAAATTCCCAGTAGTTCCGGAATCGTGACCAGCTTGTATCCGCTCGATTTCAAGGAACGGATCAGATCGGGAAGGGCCGTGACCGTACCGCTGAGATCATGCTTGTCGTTTCCTCCCGCGCTGTGCTGCAGAATGACTGAACCGGCCCGGGCGTTGTCCACAATATTGTGGTATACCTGCTTGCCGGACAGTCCTTTCCAGTCGAGGGAATCCACGTCCCAGTTCACGGCCAGCAGGTGATGATCGGACATCCAGCGCACCTGCTCTTCATTGATGGCTCCGTAAGGAGGACGAACCAGTCTGGGCGTATAACCGGTCAACGGTTTGATGACCTCTTGCGTACGCATAATTTGCGAAGAAAATTCCGAGGCGGTCAGTTTGGGCATAAAAGGATGGCTGTACGAGTGGTTGCCCACGACATGACCCTCCCGTACCATCCGGCGGATGATCTCGGGATGTGTCTGAGCGCGGCTTCCGATCACGAAAAAGGTCGCTTTCACCTGATGCTTTTTCAGAATATCGAGCACTTGCGGGGTATATTTGAGATCGGGCCCGTCATCAAACGTGAGCGCGATTTTCTTTCCTTGGGAGGTTCCTCTCATCCGGAAAACCGCCGGGTATTTGTGATGAATCTCGGCTAGGCTCAGCTTCCGCTGCTCCGTTTTCTGAAGGGCATTCGCTTCCTGATGATGCTTCTGAACGGGAACGTCTTTCTTTTTCGGCTCCGGTTTGGGAGCAGATGCGTTTTTAAGTTTTTTTAGGGGCACGGGAGGCGCAGGAGCCGGAGCTGCCGGAGCTGCCGGTGATACAGAAGGAGCGGCAGCGGTTTTTTCCTTGATCGCCGGAATTTTCGCAGGCTGGAATTTGGCTGGACCGGATACGGATGACGGACCTGGATCTTCGCTTAGAGTGTGCGGGATAAAACGGTTTTCGTCCAGCCGGGAAGAGGCCGAGCCCTCGCCGGGCAGCTTTGCCGGAGAGCATGCGGAGACGAAGGCCAGCAAAATGGCGGATGAGACAGCCAGGGCTGCACGTTTCATGGGGAACCCTCCTCTAATGGCGTTTTCACTAGTTTTGTTTAGAGGGAGGAATTTTATCCGGGATTTGTTACAAAATAGACACAACAAAAAGGGTTGTCCGATTATGTAAATTATGTTAACCTTTTTAGGAGTGTCTTTGACACAATTTATACAAAGCCGAATCCGGTGAATCAAAAGCACCTGTACGGGGGACTTATTTCTGGGGTGAATGCCTGTCATTCTGCAAGCTAGGGAACCTCTTTCCCGAACCCGTCAACTAACCTCGGAGGCCCAAGGAGGAAAAATCGTTTTGAAGATTTGGGTACAAAGCGTTGTAGTTTCATGCGCCGTACTGACGGCCGGTCTATTCGCGGCTTCGGATGCTCATGCCAATGCCGCTCGTTCCGCTAAAGTGCAGGTCAACGACCAACTGGTGAATACCGAAGGTACCGCACCTTTTATCGATTCCAGCAATAACCTGATGATTCCGCTTCGTCCTGTTGCAGAGAAATTGGGAACTCAAATTGGATGGGAACGTGCAGGAGCTCAAATGAGTATCTCGGTGACCGGGAATGGCCACAAGATTACGTTTACTACGGGGGAGAATCAGGCTCTCGTGGACGGCAAGAAGATCGACTTGCCAAGCAAAGCGCAGTTTTTGAACAATACGGTCTATGTTCCGATGAGATTTCTGGCGGATTCACTGTCTATCCGTGTACAATGGGATAATGTGAATACGATTGCAATTTTCGATGCCGATGGTCAGTACCATTCCCCGGCTTGGTATGCAACCGTGCCTCAGAAGTCGCAGCAGGAAAATACGATTGTAGCAACAGCCAACAAATATAAAGGCGTTCGTTACGTGTATGGCGGTTCTTCGCCATCTGGATTTGACTGCTCCGGGTTTGTGCAATATGTGTACGATAAGAACGGGGTAGACCTGCCTAGATCTTCTGCAAGTATGTATGCCAGCGCAGGGGTTAAAGTATCCAACCCGCAGCCGGGCGATCTTGTATTCTTCGCAAGCAATTCCAAAATGCAGCATGTGGGTATTTACGTAGGGGCTGACAAATTCATTTCCGCGACAGATGATGGAGTGAAAGTGGACAGCTTGGGCAGCGCTTACTGGGGCTCTCGTTATGTTGGAGCCAAACGCGTCATGTAATCATACAAATTGTAATTTTTATGCCGTCCGGGTGCCACCGGGCGGTTTTTTATTTTATTTGTAAGCACTAGCCAAGCGTCGTTCCTTTCTACTGCCGGATTCATAGAGTGGTAGAGAAAGGAGGGATTAAGATGAACCAAACGATTTTCGGTAGTTTGGCGGCTTTCGGCGCCTCACTCGTTACGTATGCGTTCGGTGGATGGTCTGAATTGTTGGGTTTCTTCCTCGTGGCTATCGCAATCGACTATGTAACCGGTGTTGCGGCCTCTCTGAAAGAAAAGTCCGGGTTGAACAGCAATATCGGCTTCTGGGGTCTCGCCAAGAAAGGGCTTATGCTGCTCATCATTTTGTTGGGTCACCGGATGGACATGCTCATTGGCAGCAGCGTCGTGATGGATGCCGCTATTTATTTCTATCTGGTCAATGAGTTAATTTCCATTACGGAAAATTATGGCCGACTCGGTCTTCCTCTTCCCGATAAATTCAAGGAAGTCATCGCCCAATTGAAAAATCCGAAGCAAGATAAGGATTAATACCCGCTCCAAGTTGCTGTGAAACTCTTCCATTAGAAAAAGTTTCCGTTTTTTATTAAATGAATGATCGGACAAGGCTCTCGCTCAGGCGGGAGTTTTTTTATGACTTGGTCCTAATTCCTATTGTATGCGTTTATGAAGAAAGAAGGGTAACAAATTGATGACAAAATGAAATAATTGTAATTTAAACGAAATATATAGTTACTTGAAATAAGTAAGTTTAAGGAGTATGATAGAGGAAGAATAGATTAAAAAATAGAATCAGGACTCTAACGCAATCGTACTTCGCAATCAATCATCCTAAGAGGGATATCCCGATGGCTCGTAAATCCATAAACGGCTGGACAAGCTTATATTGAAAGGTGTGAATGACAATGATAAAGATCTATCCCGCTTCATCCCGGTATTCCACGGATCACGGCTGGCTGGTCAGCCATTTCAGCTTTTCGTTCGCGGATTACTACGATCCGGACAATACCCGTTTCGGTCCCATGAGAGTGTTGAATGACGACACGGTGCAGGGCGGACGGGGATTCGGGGCCCATCCCCACCGTGAGATGGAAATCGTGACCATCGTTCTGGAAGGGCAGCTTCAGCACGAAGACAGCTCCGGCCACCGGGCGGTCACAACCTATGGAGGCGTTCAGCGGATGACCGCGGGTACCGGCATTATTCATTCGGAAATGAATCCGGGACAAGACGACGTTACGCTTTTGCAGATGTGGTTCGATCCGGAAGAGCGCGGTCTCGAACCTTCCTATGAAACGACCGAGTTCAAGGTTGAAGCGCTGAAGAACAACTTGCTGCCGGTGGTGTCCAAACCAAAGGCCGGTCCCGGGGTCGCCGGCATCCATCAGGATATGAGCATTTACTTATCCGAATTGGACGGAGGTAAATCAGTTACGTTCGAACAGCCGGAAGGCAGAAGGGTTTTCTTCATGGTCCTGGACGGTGAGGCCGCGCTTAACAATGGGACGATTTTGGGTAAAAGAGATTCAGCACGGATCACGGAAACTCCGTCGCTCACGATCGGCAGCGCGGCAGGCGCACGTTTTATGCTGATTGATCTGCCTTGATACGCGTCAAAGAGGGGGAATACCTATGAGTGAAGCTCACCGTTTGTATGTGAAGCATGCAGTAGGCAGCCGGATGCTGCTGGACACGAAGGAAGTGGGCGGATTTCTGCACCTGTCCGAGGTTCCGGGAGGCTGGCGCTTTGAAATAAGCGGAGTCGATCTGGACGCGGCACGTGAAATCGCGGATTTCAAGGATGAGCTTAACCTCTTTTACCTGGAGGAAGGTGAAGAGGAAGAGCCCCAAAAGTGGTGGTATTACGGCCATAAAACGCCGGAGATCGACTATGAGGCCAACGGCCGAGTCCTCCACATTACTGTGGATACGAGAAAGGCTTACAGCAACCGGCACGTCTGAGGACGTCCGGTTTTTTGTTGCGGATTTTTTAGGATTGGCAAAAGAAGGCCGATTGCATTTTTGCTTTCCGGGACTTATAATAAGAACAAACGTTCCTATTTTTGTTCGGAAAATGCGATAACTCAGAAGGAGGCTGGCCGTTTATGTCAACGTTGGAGCGATACCTGGGAAGGAGAGTAGAGATTATCTATATCGACCGGAAAGGAGCGATCAGCCAACGCGACATTCGGCCGCTGGCCGTAACCGGGGACAAGGTTAAAGCTTATTGTTACGCGCAGCAGGCTCTCCGCTTTTTTCGCAGCGCCGATATTCTGGCTTGGGTTCCGCAGTCCGAGGAAGAAACTTCAAGCAGACCGGAATTTTATCCCCGTAGAAAAAAGACGCCGGGAAATCCTTTACTTTATGGTTGACATCGCCAAAGAGACGGTTTAACATTTAAATCAAAGTGAACATGATTTCACTTTTTTCTTTAATTAATTAGTTTTTCCGCTGGAATAATTAATTCTCAGGAGGACTTACTCATGAAAGTATCTGTAGGCGGATTTTCTTTTAACCAGGCTTTTCTGAACGGAACGATGGATGTATTCGGCTACCTGGAAACGGTCCGGTACCGTTACGGGCTTGCCACCGTCGATTTATGGAACGGACAATTCGCGGACCGCTCCCATCCGCTGCTTAAGCTGCCGGACCGGGAGTATTTAAAGAAGATCCGCCAGGCGATGGACGAGAAAGAAATGACGCTCGTGAACATTGCCATTGACGGAGCTCATCTGTGGGACCCCGATGCGGACAAAAGGGAAGCGCTTCACAAAAATGCGCTGGAATACCTGGACGCCTCCATTTTACTGGGTGCGAAAACGGTCCGGATCGATACGGGCGGCCGCGGACAATCCGCCTTCTCCGAGGAAGAACTGGATTATGTGGCGGGACGCTACCGCGAATATTGTCAAATCGCGCAGGAGAACGGATTTACGATAGGTCCCGAGAATCATATGGGCCCGTCTCTCGTGCCGGGTGAAATGAAACGCCTTGCCGAAGCCGTGAATCATCCTTCTTACGGGTTTCTGCTTCATATGCACCGCTGGGATCAAGATCGGGAGCAGGGGGACGCTATCGTGGCCCCGTGGACCGTACACACGCATTTCGACCCTCAGACGGCCGAGGCGGACGATGCGGTTGAAACTATACGCATGCTGAAAAAGAACGGCTACGACGGTTACTGGGGCGTTGAGCATCATGCTCAGAAACAGCCTTATCTGGAAGTCGAATGGCTGCTGACCACGGTCAAGCATCTGCTGCTCATGAGCGAAGACGGCAACAACGGGGAGGAACAGGCTTAACATGAACCCAATTCGGATCGGCATCATCGGAGTCGGACAAATCGGCAAAATTCATCTCGATCAATATAAATTGATTCCGGACGCGGAAATCGTGGCCGTCTGTGACGTGAACGAGGCGGAAGCGCGCCGTGTAGCGGACCTGTACGGAATTCCGGAAGTTTACACGGACTATAACGAGCTGTTAAAGCGCGACGACCTGGATGCGGTGGATGTCTGCCTGCACAACAACTTCCACGCTCCTATTTCGATTGCCGCGATGAAGGCAGGCAAGCACGTGTACTGCGAGAAACCGATCGCGGGCACCTACGCGGACGGCAAAGCGATGGTAGACGCTTCCCGTGAATTCGGCAGGCTGCTGCACGTCCAGCTCGGCACGCTCTACCGCAAGGAGACCAAAGCGGCGAAAGCGCTGATCGAAGGCGGGGAGCTGGGCCGTGTGTTCCACGCGCGCTCCACAGGCTACCGCAGACGGAACCGCCCTTTTGTGGACGGCTACGGCACCCCGGCTTTTACGCGCAAGGAGACGGCTGCGGGCGGCGCGCTTTTCGATATGGGCGTCTACCATATCTCGCAGATGCTGTATCTGCTCGATTTGCCTAAAGTCGAGCGGATCTCCGGGAAGCTCTACCAGGAGACGGACATGGACCCCGGTCGCCGGGAATCCAGCGGTTTCGACGTGGAAGAGCTGGCGATCGGGCTGGTGCGCTTCGAGAACGGCATCACGATGGATATCATCGAATCATGGGCCGTTCATATGAATCCGTTCGAAGGAAGCTCCGTTCTTGGGTCCAAAGGCGGATTGCGCCTGCCGGTTAACGGGCCGGACGGCAACAAGCTGACGCATTACTCGACAAGATGCGACATGGATATGGACACGACGATCGATCTGGACGCGGCCGATTTGCGCTGGCACCGCCTGCGCGCCGACGAAGAAGCCTACGACTCTTCCCAGCATCACTGGATCGCAGCTCTTCAGGGGAGAGTGAAGCTTCTGCCGACGGCGGAGATCGCTTTGCAGACCATGCTGATCAGCGAAGGCATGTACCTCTCCGACGCCCAAGGCCGCGAGGTTTCCGCGGAGGAAGTGGAGAACGGGCTTAAAGCTTAAGCGGAGCGCCGGTCAACCCGGATAGCAGCTCTTCCGGCTGAGCATACAAAGCAGCGCGGCAGCGGGAAACCCGGCGGATGCCGCTATCCCGTACAGCCTAAGCCGAAGCAGGGAGGCGCGGTATACGGCGGCAGAAAAGGAACCGCGTTTCCTGCCTGCCGCCGTTCCTTCCGCTTGGCGGAAGCATACCTGTTTACCTGCAACCGAATCGCAAAGGAGTTTGCTCATCATGACAACCGGAGCCGCCGAACGGCGCTCATTTACGATGTTTAAGCTGTATATTCTTTTTTTGTACGGCGCTTTTTCGCTTCTGTTCACCTATGTGCCGCTTCTGTTTCTGGAACACGGCTTGACCCGGTTTCAGATCGGCATGCTGATGGCGGGGGGCCCTTTCGTCTCCATTCTGGCCAACCCGTTCTGGGGCTATTGGAGCGACCGGATGCAAAATGTGCGGCGTACGCTCATTATTTTGGTCATTTGCAACCTCATCGTGGTTCAACCTGTTTTTCACCTGCATTCGTTCTCCTGGCTTTACCTGGTCCTGCTTCTGTACTTTTTCTTTCAAAGCCCGACCTTTTCCCAGAGCAATAGTCTCATTCTAAGCACAATTGAAAATACTCCTTACAAGTTCGGCACGTTCCGCCTCTGGGGCTCGCTCGGCTGGGCCATTGCCGCCGTTGCGGCGGGACCCGTGCTGACTGCGGTTGGCATAGAACAGCTTTGGTGGCTGTACAGCGGTATTCTGATGATCTCGCTTTTGTTCGTTTTCAGCATTCCTCAACCGAAACCCGCCGCTGCGGGCGATGCGCTGCCGGGAGGGGGATTCAAGCAGCTTCTGGGCAACCGTCCGTTTGTGATGCTGCTTTTGCTGGGAGTTCTGATTTCGGTCCCGAATTCCATTAATTCGACCTTCGTGTCCATCTACCTGACGGATATGGGCGGGTCGGCGACCTGGATCGGCTGGGCCGCTTTTCTTTCTTCCGTTTTCGAGGCGCCGGTATTTCTCCTGCTGGACCGTTATTTGAAACGGGACTCCAGAACGATGTTTGTTTGCCTCGCCTTGGTCAGTCTTCTTTTCAGTATCCGCTGGCTGCTCATGATGCTGGTGGACAGCCCCATGCAGCTGATTTTTATTCAGCTTTTGCACTGCATTACGTATGGAGGCTACTATTATATCGGAACGAACCTGACAGGTCATTTGATTCCGGCCCGAATGCGGGCGTCCGGCCAAGCGGCGTTTGCGCTTACCTGGGGCGGAGTGTCCGGAATTTTCGCGGGATTCGCGGGAGGCTGGATGTACGATACGCTCGGAGCCGGTAAAATGTACGGTATCGGAGCGGGGGTATCCTTGATCGGAATGATCGGGTTTCTGCTGATCTGGCGCGGAATGCGGCAGTCGTCGGCCGATCGGGGAACGGATGCGGCCGCAGGCGTTTGACAGATCCGGAAGCATTTTGACAGGAGTGGGCCTGACCGGCATTGTTTACGATAAACGGCAGGGTTCCGGAATTGCGGGAAATCGGATGCCCGTGGCACAATGATAGTGGATGAAATAAGGCTTGCAGGGAGTAGAGGATTATGAATCAGATTGGAAATCAACAAATGTTGCGGGAGATCAACAAGTCTCTGCTGCTGAATAATATTTATGAGCAGGGTCCGATTTCGAGAGTGGATTTGGCCCGGAAAACAAGACTAAGCCCGACGACGGTTTCCGTCCTGATGGAAGAAGCGATCCGCGAAGGACTGGTGCGCGAAACAGGCACGGCCGGCTCGGGTGTCGGCAGGCGCATGACGCTTCTCGACATCAACGCGGCCGGCGGCTGCGTGCTTGGCGTAGACCTGTCCAACGCCCCGGCCCGCTGCGTTCTGCTGGACCTGCGGGGCAATTTGCTCGCCTCGCAGCCTCTGCAGCCGGCGCAGCCTCTCTTTGGGCCGGAAGCGATGTGCAGCGAGCTTCCCCAGCTCATCCGCGCCTTTCTGGAGGAGCAGGAGACGCCGCTTGCCACCATCCGGTGGATGGGCGTGTCGATTCCGGGGCGGATTGACGAGAAGCGCGAGAACGTCGTAAATTCGACCGTACTGGGCCTGGAGAACTTCCCGCTGAGAACGAAGCTTTACGAGGAGTTCAACATTCCGATGCATCTGGTGAACGATCTGGATGCCGCGGGTTTCGCCGAACGTTTTAACGGAACGGCCAAAGGTCTCCAGACGATCGTCTACATCCTCATCGACTATGGAATCGGCGCGGGTCTTGTGCTGAACAACCAAATCTACCGCGGCCGCCATGATCGTGCGGGACGTATCCGCGAGTTCAGCCGGTTCAGCACGGCGAATCTGTCCAAGCGTCTGCTGGAGACGTACCCGGACACCTTCGGCGATGTGAGAGACGAAGAGCCGCTCGTCGTCCGCCGTTTCGTGGACTTGGGCATGCAGGGAGCGGAGCCCTTCGCGGGAGAGCTGGAGGAGATCATCGAGACGATCGCCTCCTACTGCGGGCACGTCTTGCAGCTGCTCAGCCCCGAGCAGCTCATTCTGGGCGGCTGGATAGGCGAGAGCGAGCCGTTCTTCAAGCGGCTTGCGGAGCGTATCCAAAGCCGCGAGCAGGCGATCGTGCCGACGCCTGTCCACTCGCCCCGGTGGAAGGAGTACGGCGCCTCCATCGGCGCCGCTACGATCGGCCTCCACCGGATGTTCAAGTCGCGGACCATGAGCTGACGGCAAAGACCGCAAAAAAACCTCGTGCAGAATGAACGTAACATTCTGCGCGAGGTTTTTTGCGCTTATGGACGGAAGGCTTAAGCTTCCGTCACGAGGGAAAGTTCGCGTCCGAGCACCCAGGCGCGTTCGAGATCCAGCGACGGGCTGACGAGCAGGAAGTCCGCTTGTTTGCCGCGTGCGATGGAGCCCATGCGGTCCGCTACGCCCATCTGGCGGGCAGGGTTGCCGCTGGCGTATTCGCTGGCCTGCTGCACGCTGACGCCGATTTTGTTGACCATGAATTTGAAGGCGTCGATCATGGTCAGCGTGCTTCCGGCCAGGCTTCCGCCTTCTTTCAGGCGGCAGATGCCGTCCTTCATGATCACGTCGAGTCCGCCCAGCTTGTAATCGCCGTCTTCCAGGCCGGCCGCGGAAATCGCATCGGTGATCATGATGAGGTTATGCTGCTTCTTCGTCTGCGTCAGCAGCTGGACGCCGGCCGGATGCACATGCACGCCGTCGGCGATAATTTCCGCATGAATCCGCGGATCGGTCAGCACGGCGCCCGCCGTGCCGGGATTCCGGTGGTGCAGGGGAGTCATGGCGTTGAACGTATGAACGGCATGGCTCAAGCCGTGTTCAACCGCGCGTTCGATCGTCTCGTAGTCGGCATCCGTATGGCCTGCGGCCGCAACGATTCCGTGATCGCTGAGCCACTGGATGACGTCCATGGCTCCTTCCCGTTCGGGCGCGAGCGTCATCATTTTGACCAGGCCGGGGAAGCGGGCATGCCAATCTTCAAGCCACTCGGATGTCGGCAGGGAGATGAATTCCGGGTTCTGGGCGCCGCTCCATTTCGGAGAAATGAACGGGCCTTCCAGATGTACCCCGATCAACTGGGCATACGGCATTCCGCCGCGGATATAAGCGTCTGTGGCGGTAATAACCGCATCCAGCGCTTCGCGGGAGGCCGTGACGGATGTGGCGAGCATCGCTGTCGTGCCTTTGGTGCTGTGGAAACGGGTGATCGTTTCCAGGGACTCGGCGGAAGCGTCCATGAAGTCGGCTCCGAAGCCGCCGTGAACATGCACGTCGATAAAGCCCGGCAGCAGCCAGCTTCCTTGCGCGTCTACGGCGCCCGTTAAATCAAGCTCCGCAAGTTCATGCGCCTTGTAGATGCGTTCGATGCGGCCGTCTACGGCGAGCAGCGCGCCGTTGTCGACGACTGTATTTTCCGTCACGATCCGGGCGTTAACGATTAATATGCGCTCCTGCGCGGAAGTGGACCGGCTCATACAAAATTCCTCCCTGCTTCGGAATCGAGCAGAACGATCAGATGCGGGTGTGTCTGCAGCAGGCTTGCCGGACACTGGGTCGTAATCGGGCCGGTCAGGGCACGGTGTACGATATCCGCTTTGTCGGCGCCGCGGACAACGAGAAGAATCGTTCTGGCTTTAAGAATCGTTCCTACCCCCATCGTGAGAGCGTGCGTCGGAACGTCATTAATGGAAGGGAAGAAGCGTGCGTTGGCTTCGCGTGTTTTGTGATCGAGTTCGACCAGGTGAGTGCCGCCATGAAGCTCGTCCGCCGGCTCATTGAAGCCGATGTGGCCGTTGTGGCCGAGACCGAGAATCTGCAGGTCCACTTGTTTGATCTCGTCCAGTTCGCCATTATAACGCGCGCATTCTTCCTGAAGGTCGGAGGCGTTGCCGTTCGGAATGCGGGTGCGCTCCGGCTGCACATCGATATGGCGGAACAAATGCTCGTTCATGTACGTACGGTAGCTTTCGGCATGACCGTCGGGAAGTCCCACATACTCGTCCAGATTGTACGTGCGTACGTTTTTAAAGCTCACGCGTCCCTTGTTGTAAGCTTTTACGATTTCTTCGTAAATGCCGATCGGCGTGCTTCCCGTAGCGAGACCGAGAACCGCATCGGGCTTCGTCTGGACAAGAGCGGTAATAATCCCCGCGCCCGCCTCGTTTAATTCCTGCTGATTTTCAAACTTGTGAATAATCATGGTTTACTCTCTCCCTTTGCTTCGGTATTTGCGGACCATGTGGTAGGTCCGTTCCAAACGGGTGACATGTTCGTCGAACCGGTCGCTGACCAGGCTCGTAAACAAAATGTCTATCACATGAAGCTGTGCGATCCGGGACGCCATATCTCCGCGGCGCATGCCTTCCTCCAGCGTAGAGGCGAACAGCTTGATGTCCGAAAGATCCGCCAGGGGATTGGAGCCGTATTTGGTCAGGCTGATCGTCGTGGCCCCCCGCTCTTTGGCGCAAAGCAGCGCCTGAATCGTTTCAGGCGTATCGCCGGAGTAGGAAACCGCGAAGGCGACGTCACCCGGCTGCAGGTTGGAAGCGGACGTGATCTGCATGTGAGGATCCGACCATGCGGTCGCGTACCTCCCGATCCGCACCAGCTTCTGGTGGAAGTCGAGCGCTACGACGCCCGAAGTGGCGACGCCGTAAAGATCGATCTGCCTCGCGCTCTGAAGCGCGTCGACCGCCGACTGGACCTGCTTCAGATCCAGAAGACGGGTCGTATCCGCAATAGAGCGCATATGGTTAGCTTCCATAGCCGACACGATTTTCTCCAGCGGATTCCCGGCGACGATATCTTGGTAAGACTGGCCGGCAGGCTGAGTGGCGAGCTCCGCGCCGAGCTGGAACTTGAAATCGGTGTATCCCTGGAAATGAAACGTCTTGCAAAAGCGGGAAATCGTAGCGGGACTCGTCTTCGACTGTTCCGCCAATTCCGTTATTCCCATGCGCACCACTTGACTGGAATGCTCGAGAATATAAATGGCGAGAACCTGTTCTTGGCGGTTCAGCCCGTGCTTCCGTTCTTCAATGGCCCGAAGAATGCTGGACATAGGATTCCGCACCTTTTTTGAAAAAAATTTTAGTGAAATCGTAGTTTATTAAGAAAAACATTTTCACATTCATTCTAAAATATTTTACCCTTAACATCAATAGGAAGTCCTAGTGAAAAGCGGACGAACACCGGAAAAATTTTCCGCGGACCAAGTTGACAAGCCCGGCACGGTTTGCCATTCTTAAAAGAAAACCTTTAGGATGTGGAGTCCAGCTATGAATCAGTCCCCTACACCGCAAGCGATGCTTTTTGATTTGGATGGAACGCTCTTCAAAACGGAAACACTTCTTCTGCCGGCTTATCATGCGGCTTTCGACGCGCTTCGCCGCGAAGGAGTTTATGAAGGGCCGACGCCGTCTGACGAACGTATTCTCGGCGGGCTCGGCATGCTTCTCGAAGAAATCTGGGAGCGGGTTCTGCCCGATGTCCCGGCCGCGGTCCGCAGCCGCGCGGACGAGCTCCTGCTCGCCGAACAGATGGACCGGCTGCTCCAGGGAGAAGGTACGCTCTACGATGGCGTCGAGGAAACGCTGCAGGCGCTTCATGCCCGCGGGATCCGGCTTTTCGTCGCGAGCAACGGTCTGGAGGATTATGTCCGGGAAGTGATCCGGATGAAGGGGCTGGCGCCTCTATTTACGGGGTTGTACAGTGCGGGCGAATACGCAACGAAGTCCAAAGTGGATCTTGTCAAATTGCTCCTGGAGCAGCACGGCTTACAAAGCGCCTGGATGGTAGGGGACCGCTCTTCCGATGTGGAAGCGGGTCACCGCAACGGGCTTAAGGTGATCGGTTGCGATTATGCGGGTTTCCGTACCGAGCATGAGCTCGACGAAGCCGATGTCCGGATTACGGCATTTCCGGAGCTGCTCGGCCTTCTTCCCCGAGAGGAAAACTGATCAGACAAGCCGTCTTTAAACAACTGAATAAAGAAAATCCTCGGCGGGACAAGTTTGTCCACTGCCGGGGATTTTTGTTTCTAGGCAGAAGTTATTCGGTATATATAGGGTAGGCCATCACGCGTTTCCCTATTTATTTTTTACGTAAAATTGACCGGACGCAGCATGGCCGTTGACGTTTCTCGGGTATGCTGGTACGACAGGAAGAGCGGCTGCTTGAACGGAATTTCTTATCAATCCTTAAGAAATGAAACCTTTTTAATCCGGCCTGCGTTAAAGGGACAGGAAGAATACGGTAAAGCTGGAGGAGGAAGAAGAGCGTGGGTGCATCCCGGTTATGGAAAAAAATGCTGATTGTGTTCGTTCTGGCTTTTGCGCTCGGCCTGAGGCTATTCTACGTACTGGGAGAACAATACGAGCCTGTGGAATACGATCAAAAGAACTATACGACGATGGCGGTACAAATGCTTGAAAAAGGGATTTACGGCTACAACGAGGCCAAATCCAACACGTTAGTGACTCCCGGCTTTCCCGTATTTCTGGCGGCGATTCTGGCCGTATTCGGATACACGGATATAGAACGCACGTTTATGGTGGTACGGGTTTTACAGGTTTTTATCTCGCTCGGGGCCATCTGGTATATCTACAAGATCGGGCTGAGGCTTTTCAACCGGACGACCGGCCTGATTGCGGCGTTTTTCGCTTCCGTATACGGAACCTTCATTGTCGTGAATTCGTTGATCCTGACGGAGGTCATATTCCTGACGTCGTTTATGGCGCTCATTTATTATCAGATCAAAATCGTACAGGAAAACCGTACCAGGGATCATCTCCTTGCCGGACTGCTCCTTGCCTTGGCCGTTCTGATCCGCCCGAATACGCTGGTGGTGGCGCCGGTTCCTTATGTTTTCCTGTGGTTTCAGCACAAGAAGCCCTATTTTAAAGAAATCAGCTTCGGGGTCCTCGCTTTTGCGCTGGGGATGCTTCCTTGGTGGATACGCAATGCGATCACCTTTCACGAAATTATTTTCATTTCCAAAGGAGGAGCGGGAAATCCCCTGCTAGGCGGAACCGATCCTTATTACCGGGGAACGCTGGACTGGAGCAAAATCGACTTCAACAACCAACAGGGAGAGGCGATAAAACGCATCAAAGAAGGGCTGCAGACCGATCCGGCCCTCTGGATTCGCTGGTTTACGGTGGGCAAAATGAAAGAGATGTTTCTGAACAAGCTGTACATAGGAGATTACGGCTCCTCGGTGCCTGCCTGGTATGCGCCCTGGATTCCAAGGTTTCACAAGTTTCTGGTCTATGCGGGAATGGGAGGCTCCCTGATCGCCTTCTTTATCCATAAAAGCTACCGGTACCTGATCACCGTTTTTCTTATCCTGCTGGGGACGCAGCTTATGTTTATCCCGGAAGCGCGTTACACGATCGGCATGATGCCGTTTCTTATGCTGATTATTTCCGCGCTGCTGGTTCAGGCGGTTTCCTATGCGGTAGGGCTTGTCCGTGGCCGCAACAAGACGGGAGGCGGAGTCCGGAAGGATGTCCGTTCGGAAACGGACGGAAGTAAGGCTGTCTGAGGCGGTGTTGCTGTCAAGCGAAAAGCCAGGCGGCGAACTGCGGAGGATCATGCCGGGATTACGGTTCGTATCTTCTGCCGGAAAAAGAAAATAAAAAAGCACTCGCATGGAGTGCTTTTTCATTACCTTGGGAGGGTGGAAGTTCTCCGCCCTCCATGTTGATTGATTCCGGCCGGGGGACGATCAGGCCTCGTCCGGTTCGTCTTCCTTGGCGGCGGCGATGGCCCCGGCTGCGGATGCGGGTTCCAGCTCCGCGGTCAGGGGCGCGGGCTTCGCTGCCGGCTTGGCGCTCCTCGACGTCAGCCCTTTGATAAGCCCCTCGACGTCGATTCCGGAGACGTTCTTGAGCATCTCGGGCGCGGTAGCCATCAGCGAGGTGACGTAGTTGCTGATGCGCGCGGCCCCTTCGCCGTGGCCCGTATCGACAACGGTCAGCTTGTCGATGCCTTTGATCGGTTCGGCGACCTTGCCGGCCAGCTCCGGAAGCATTTTGACGATGATGTCCAGCACGGCCGCTTCGCCGAACTTCTCGAACGCCTCGGCGAGCCGCTGCTTCGCTTCGGCCTCGGCCAGACCGCGCAGCCGGATGACGTCGGCTTCGGCCGTACCGCGGGCCCGCTCGGCATCGGCAAGGGCCAGACCGTCAAGCCGCTTCTGCTCGGCCATCGCTTTGGCCTCCGCTTCGATGCGGAACTGGAGCGCTTCCGCTTCGAGCATTTTGCGCGACTTCTCGGCTTCGGCGGCCTGCACGACCGAATACCGGTCCGCGTCGGCTTTCTTCTTCACCTCGGCGTCGTACTGCTTCTCGCGGCGCAAAATCTCTTTGGTTTCGAGGTCGATTTCGCGCTCTTTCCGCACGAGTTCCACGCGCATCTGCTCCTCGACTACGCTTTGCTTGGAGCGCGCTTCCTGGATGTGGTAAGCCTGATCGGCTTCGGCCTTGGCCATATCCTGGTCTTTCTTGAAGGCCGCGACCTTCAGTTCCTTCTCCTTGCTGGCCTCGGCGATGTTCGTATCCCGCAGAAGCTCGGCTTTCTGCCCTTCTTCCTCGGCTTTCGCCTTCTGGATACGGGCGTCCCGCACGGCTTCCGCTTCGGCGATATCCGCATCGCGCTTTACGGCCGCGATTCTCGGTTTCCCGAGGGCATCGAGGTAGCCGTGCTTGTCGCGGACGTCTTTGATCGTGAAGGAGACGATCTGCAGGCCCATTTTTTTGAGGTCCCGCGCCGCAACGCCCTGAACTTCCTGGGCAAACCGGTCCCGGTTGCGGTATACTTCCTCGACCGTCATGGAGCCGAGGATAGCCCGTAGGTGGCCTTCGAGGACCTCCTGGGCTTCGCTTTTCAGCGCTTCGGTCGGTTTGCCGAGAAACTGCTCGGCCGCGGTCGCCACATCTTCGACGGAACCGCCGATTTTAATGATGGCGACGGCGTCTGTCATAACCGGCACTCCCTGCTCGGTGTACACTTCCGGCGTCATAACGTCCAGCTTGTGGGAGAGCAGGGAAAGGAACTGGGACTGCTGGAAGATCGGCAGAATAAACGCCCCGCCGCCGCGCACGATTTTCATTTTGCGGCCGGAATCGTCGATGCTGACATTTTTGCTCCCGAGAAAAGAGCCTGTGACGATCATCGCCTCATCGGGACTGACCGTTTTGTAGCGGGCCCAGAAGGCAATACCGAGAATGAGAATGACGCCGACTACGATACCGGGGATGAGCAGTACATCTGTGTTCAACATGGGCAAAACTCCTTTGCTTGGTTAGTTAAGAGGATCGGAATCCAGCGGGGAGACGAGCAGCACGCTGTTCTTAACCTCCACGACGACCACACGGAGGTGGCCCGGGATACTCCGTCCGTCAAAGCTTTCCGCGATCTGATTGGTCACTCCGCCGCCGGTCCGCACCATGACCTCACCGTAGCCCGAGGCGGGCACGGGCACGGTGACTTCACCGATTTTGCCGACCAGCTCCTGCAGCGAGAAGGCGACCGAATTTTCGCTGTTTTCCATCGGTTTGACGTAGACGAGGTACACGAGGACGGATAAAACGGCGGCTATCAGCAGAGAAAGCCCTCCGCTCTGCCAGGAAGTGAGTTCCGTGTACCTGGAGAGCAGAATGCCGGCCCCTCCGAAGGTTGTAATTCCCCCGACGAGAACCGCCGGCTGCAGGAATGGCAGGTGGTGTCCGGAGGCGGAGTCGAGCATACCCGAGAGATGGCCGAGAACTTCGCCGAAAATGAGGGTAGCCAAGGCAAAAAGAATGCCGGCTATAAAAAGGCCCCAATACCAGGATTCCATGTCGTCCCTCCCTTATCAAATACTGGATATTGGTTATGGGATTCTATACGGGCAAGGCGGAGAAGGGTTTCGGTCCGGAATTAACGGGGTTAATGATTCAGGTGTTGTCCTTTCCAGCAGGAGGGATATCCTTTATACTGAATAGAGCTGATTTTGAACAGAATGATCGGGATGTTAAACCGTAGAGATTTCAATTTAACCGACTGCATAAAATAAATGAACAGCTGGACAAGGTGATTGAAAAGCAATGAAGGAGGAAGCAAGAGGTTATGTCCAGACAAAGTGATGTACTCATTATTATTCCGGCCTATAATGAAGAAGACGCCATCGAACAGACCGTCGATCATTTGCGGAAACACGTTGAGTACGATTATCTGATCGTGGATGACGGCTCCAAAGACCGCACGGCGGCGATTATCCGGGAGCGGGGTTACAACGGTGTGCGTCTGCCCGTCAATCTCGGCATCGGCGGAGCCATGCAGACCGGGTACCGCTATGCCGCGAGACACGGCTATAAATATGCGATCCAGCTTGATGCGGACGGGCAGCACGACGCCCGGGACATAGACAAGCTGGTGCGGGAGATCCGCGAGTCCGGCGCCGATATGGTGATCGGTTCCCGTTTTGTCGAGAAGAGTTCTTACAAAAGCAGCCTGCCCAGACGGATCGGCATCTACTATTTCTACATGTTGATCCGCATTCTTACAGGGAACCGGATCTTCGACCCGACGTCGGGATACCGGATCGTCAACAGCAAGATCATTGGGGAATTCGCCACTTATTATCCGGTTGATTATCCGGAAGTGGAAATTCTCGTCTCCATGGCCCGCAGCAAATACCGGATCAAAGAGATCAGCGTGGAAATGAAAAAACGGCAGGGCGGCGTCTCGTCCATTAATCCGATCCGTTCCGTGTATTACATGCTGAAGGTGACCATGTTTTCGATCATCCGGAGAAGCTTCTAGGGAGGGCAATCATTTTGATTCAGGTTATTACGATCGGAGTTACGGTCATTTTCTTGTTTCAGATTCTTTACTACACCAGCAAGCATAAATTAAGAGACCGCCATGCGTTCACCTGGATTATGATCGCCCTGGCGGGACTTGTCACGGGCATTTGTATCCCGCTGCTCAACCGTTTCGCTCTCTGGATCGGCGTGTCGTACATGCCGTCGCTGATCTTCCTGATCGTGATCGTGGTCACCCTGAGCCTGCTCGTCCATCAGACGATCCTGCTGTCCAAGCAGCAGGAGCAGATCAAGACGCTCGCTCAAGAGCACGCGTACCTGGAGAACGAAGTGATGCTGCTTAAGGAACAAAGCCGAAACCAAGATAGTTACACAGGAGCGGGGAGACGGGAAGCGCCATGAATCCGTTACATATCGGACTGATTTTACTGAATACGCTTATGCTGGTAAGCGGTCAATTTTTGTGGAAATTCGGGCTTTCGCGCAAAGCGGACTCTTTCGAAAGCCTGCAAAGCATCATTCATCTTATGTTTTCCCCGTTTATTCTGGGGGGACTTTTCATTTACGGGCTTGCAACGGTTTTATGGCTGTTTATCCTGAATAAAGTAGACATCAGCATCGCCTACCCGATGCAGAGCATCGCTTATCTGATTACTGTCATCGGTGCGTATTATATTTTCAACGAACAAATGTCGGTACTTAAAATCGCCGGTTGCGTAGTGATCCTGATCGGCGTGGGAATGATCGGTTTATCGGCGCGTTATTCGTAACGCGCTTTTGATTTTTTTACGGAAAGCGGGGAATGCATCATGCCGCATAGGCTTCGATCTATACCGGTCCGGGGCTGGCTCTGGATTGTCGTGCTGCTCACGACACTGCTGAAGCTGGCGGTGGTGTTTACATACGGTTCCTCCTACAACTTGGGATCGGACGACCAATCTTATCTGGAAACCGCGCGAATCTGGCTGGAAAAAGGAATGTTTACCTACAATGACCCGTCGAAGCCGACGGTGTTTATTACGCCCGCTCTTCCGGCTTTTATCGCCCTGTTTATGAGCGGACTCGGAACGGGGTACGTGCTGGAGCAGACGATCCGGGTCGTTCAGGTCGTCATGGTTTCTTTCTCGATGATTCTTTTGTTCAAAATCGGAATCCGGCTGTTTAACGAGAGAACCGCGCTTATCGCCGTCGTTTTGACGGCCGTTTATCCGCCGATGTGGAACATTTCGTTTTATATTTTGACGGAAGCCTTGTTTGTGCTCGCTCTGATGCTTCTGGTGCATGGCGCGTTGAAAGCGATGGACAAGCCGACCGCGGGAAATGCCGTCTGGTTCGGGCTGGTATGGGCGTTTGCCGTTTACGTAAGGCCGACGATCGCGCTTTGGCCGGGTTTTTTTCTGCTGCTGCTCATTTACTGGCGGACGATCCCGTGGAAAAAACTGGCGGCTTGCCTGGCGGTCTCCGCTCTGGTATTTGTCCTCTGCCTCATGCCGTGGTGGGTCCGCAACTACGAAGTGTCCGGAGGGCAGTTTATTCCGCTGACGAAATCCAGCGGCAATCCGCTGCTCCTCGGCACGTTTCCTTACGGGCCTCCGCCTGTAGCCGAACAGCGGACGTGGCACGCATCAAGCGATCTGTGGGTCAATGACGCGTTCGACACGCAGTGGGCCAAGGAGCGGATTCGGACGGGCTTTGCGGAGCAGCCGCTGTACTACCTCCAGTGGTATACGATCGGGAAGTTTGCGACCTTCTGGGGGGACGTGTATTATTGGAACGCTGTAAATTGGGTTAGTCTCATTCTGCCCGTAGGGATTCACTATACGATCCTAGGGTTCGGCATCCGGGGGATCTGGCTGGCTAGAGAGAAGCGGCTGGCTTACCTCCTGACCGTGCTGTTCGCCTACATGTCTCTGCTTCATATGATTTATTTGGCGCATTCGCGGTATTCGGCTCCGCTGATGCCGTTTATGGCTCTTTTTGCCGGCTATGCGATTCTCCAGGCGTGGGAAGGCAGAGGAAGAACAGGCGCGGCAGTCGGCCGCAAACATCAAAAACCATCCCTTCCGTAAAGTGAGGGATGGTTTTTTTGTGGGTTCATTTGGTCTTGTTTTTGTTTGCCAGATGCACGCTGTACCCGATAATGCGCGACAGCGATTTTTTGCGGATGTGGGGTTCGTCGAATTTCATCGGTTTGGAATTGGCTTCGAAAAACCAGATGCGTCCGTCGAGATCGACGCCCAGATCCATCGACATCTCTCCGAGCTTCTGCTTGGAGGTCTGTTCTACGCTGCTTGCCATAAGCAGTGCGGTGCTGCGCGTCCGCTGGAGAATCCGTTTGGCCTTGAGCGGCCCGAATGATTTCTCCAGCAGCCGTTCCGGATCGTCGATGGAGCCTCCCCGAGGCACATGTGTCGTAATGCTCTGCCTGCCGGCGACTCTGGCTCCGATTCCGGTTACGCTCCACGTGCCTTTCGACGTTTTCTGAAGAAGCGCTCGCAGATCGAAAGGACGTTTGTTAAAGCTTGAAAGGCGGATTCCCTGCTGAATGATGTAGCTTTCGTCCTTTTTGATCTCGGCAATCCGGTTCCAGACATCGGATAAGTTCGTGAATAACTCGTAATGCGAATTCACAGTTTCCTGCATGGTCAGCTTGTAAGTCTGCGCTCCGCTTTTCTTCGTGATCCGTTCCAGGCGCATGATCCCCTTGCCGGCTTTCCCTTCAACCGGTTTGAGGTAGATGAAAGGGAACCGTTTGAGCATCGACTCCAGAACGGCCTGGCTGCTCAACTGCTTCGTAACCGGCACGTATTTGCGGATTTCGGGAGACTGATCGAGCCATTCGAAGAGCGTCCATTTGTCGAAAAAGAACGGATTGAACAAGTGAACCTGCTTGCTGCGGATGCAGGCCTGGATCGTCCGCTGAACGTCACTCTGAATTTCGAGCCGGCGTGTCGGGATCCGGTTGTAAATGACGTCGGGAAGAGGCATCAGCTGTTTGTTCCATTTTTTCGCGGTCAACTGATAGCAGTAGGCCTGAACATGCTTGCCGCTCAATTTCAGATCGGATGTAGTGACTACATAAACGAGAGCACCCTGTTCGTAGCCGGCTTTAATCAAATCAATGAAATTTTCACGATTTCCCGAGAATCGGCGTTTTGGATCGGGTGTTGTTAAAATTCCGATGCACAGAGGCTGCTGCTTTTTATGGGCGCTTACGTCCACTAACCATCCCTCCTCGCACGAAAGCGGCTTAAATAGACGCAGTGCTCATAGATATAGTTAAGGGAAGCTTTATCCTGGGCTTTCAACCCCGGGTGTTTGAAGATGGAACGTCCCGGCTTCGCATTGGCTTCGAACATCCACGTGTTTTCGTTCTGGTCGATGCCGAGGTCGAATCCGAGCTCGCCCAGACGGTGATTGTAATTTTTTTCGATCGCTTCCGCAAGCTCGATAGACGTCTCTTTCATCCGGGACAAAACAGCATCGCTTCTGCTGCCGTACACCTGTTTCAGCGCCTGCTCCGCCGTCATCAGCTGGCCGCCGTTGCGCAGGTGGGTCGTGACGCTTCCTTTGCCGGCTTTTTTAGCGCCGATGGCGGCGACGACCCACTGATTGCTTCCGTTCTTGGTCAGATGGAAGCGGAAATCAATGGGGCAGCCGTCGATCTCGATCAGCCGGATTCCCTGCTGGGTCACATAGCTGGTCAGCTTTCCGCGATTGATGCCGAGCATTTTGACGAGCCCTTCGAATTTGTTGAAGCGCAGCAGTACATTTTTGCCGTTGCGGCGGTAGCGTACGAAATATCCGCGGTCCGTCGAATACGTAATGCGGTAAATGCCGATGCCGAGGCTTCCGGCCGTTGGCTTCAGATAGATAAATTTGTGGCGGGTGAGAAGGTCCTTCAACTGATCCGCCGAAGGATCCAGGACCGATTCCGGCACGTATTTGAAGGCCGGATCGTTTTCAAGAAGCCGGTACACATCCCACTTATCGAAGAAAGCCCAGTTGAATAAAGGGATATTCCGTTTGACGAAGCGCTGCTTGAAGTCCTCCATGGAGAGCAATTTCTCCGCTTTGCGGCTGGGAAGACGGTTGTAAACCACATCCGGAAGAGGAACGGTTTTACGGACCCAGCCTCCCTGCGGTTGAAGCATATAGCCGTTTACAGTGCCCTGCTGCCAGTTGACATCCTTAGGCGAAAAGGCGATGTGGAACGATTTGCGTTCCCCCGGCTGCATCAGCGAGCGGATAAACGGAGTTCTCGTTCCGAAAGGACCGGACGTGGTGCTGGCCACATTCGTCAGAATTCCGATTACGGGACCGAGCCGGATATCTTTGCCGCTTCCGCTCACTGCCAGGCACGGACCGATCCGCGGAAGTTTCACGGAAGTAATGACGGACTGGGGCAGATAGAGGTGGAGTCCGCTTTTTTTGATATACCGGGCCGGGAGTGTAATGGATTTGGAGCCGACCTGGAGCTGCAGCGTCTTGCTTTTTGACAAGTGCAGCGCCTTGGCCAGTTCACCGGATACCAAAATACTTTTTTCCTGTTTGGAATTTACGTGAACCGTGCACGTCGTCAAACTCATTGGGTTACCCTCCTAAACTTGTTGCCCCTGCCGGTTCCCGCTGCGTTCTCAGCAAATAGGCGGCGTACCGGACCGGATTAGAGGCGGCTGAGCGGGCGGTTATCCCGCCGTCAATGCTCTGGAAGGCTGCTCTGCCGGGCTTGGAATTAACCTCCAGAATGTGGATGCGTCCATCCCGGCAAACGCCGAAATCGATGCCCAGCTCGGCCAGACGCCCATGCGACGATTCCAGAATAAGCGCAATTCGATGGGATAAAACGGACAGTGTCTTCATTAGCCTGCCGGACGCCCCGCCGGGAAATTGTTCCCTCAGAAAAGCTTCGGCCTCGCAGGCGGTGCCACCGCCGTGGAGATTGGACGTCACGCTCCCCGGACCGCCCGAGCGCACAACCATCCCGGTCAACTTCCAAAGGCCGTGTTCGTCTTTTTGCATAAGAGAACGGATATCGTAAGCCGTACCGTCCGGTGTAGTCAGCGGCAGGTACTGCTGGAGCAAATAGCGGCGTTTGCCTATGAAACCGCGGACCCAGCGCCGCATCTCCAGCGCCGTTCCGAAATCCCGCTGCACCGGACGGTTTGCCCGGTCGCGGCCGCGTACGCTCCAGGAAAAGTCCGGGCCGGGACTGCGGTAAACGTGCAGGGCGCCTTTGCCGTGCATGCCTGCTTCGGGCTTCAGAAAAGCGGCCCCGTGCAGTTCAAGCCACGGTTCAAGCTGGTGCGGCGAAGTCAGACGCCGGGTAAGCGGCAAATGCGGGGCGAGAGCCGGGTCGGCCGCCAGCAGGCGCTGGACGTCCCATTTGCCCCGGAGGCCTCCGCCCAGAAACCGGATCCCGGGCAGCTGGTGAAGCCGGTTCAGCTGCCGGCGGTAAAGCCGCTGTTCTGCGTAATTGGAGCAAAAGCAGCGGTCATAAAGGACGGCGGGAAGAGGGAAGGTGCCTTCTCTCCAGGCGGAATCCGAGGGACTGTACAGGAAGCCGTCCACCGTCTCGTACTCGAAAGAGATTCCGTCCGGGCTGAACACGATGACCTCGATTCCTTCGGCCGCCCCGTTCTGGCCCAGCTTCCGGAAAAAGGGTTCGGAATCTCCGGCGGGCGCCGCTTTACCCGGCGAGGCCAGAACGCCCAGACATCGATTCACTGCATGATCCACACAACCCACCGCCTTCTTGTTCTACATAAAGCCGGACAAATAAACGGCATAGTCAAGGAGACGCCGGACGGACGGCCGCACAAGCGGTTCCTCAGCCGCAGAGGGAAGGGAGAATTCCTCGCGGGAAGGCTTGGAGTTCACTTCCAGCAGTTTTACCTGCCCGGCCGCGTCCAGAGCCAGATCCACGCCGAGCTCCCCGAACGTTCCCTTCACGTTCCTGCTGATGGCCTGAGCGACTGTCAGCGCCGTACTTTTTAAAGTACGCTGAATGCTCCCTTTGCGTGAGGCCAAAGAAGTCCCGGCCAGCGCTTCCTGGACGGCCGTCATCGTTCCGCCTCTCGCGAGGTTGGATACGAAGTGCTGCTCCGCCGCGATCCGGGCTACGATGGAGCTCAGAACCCATTCTCCTCCGCCGTCTCTCTGAACGAGGGCACGGAAATCGACGGGGCGGCCGCCGATCGTCAGCAGGTCCAGGCCTTCCTGGATCTGATAAGCCTGTGTCCGAATTTTTCCCGCCATATGGGAGTAAGCCTCGAAGAGATCGGGATAGGGAAGAACGACGGTCCCGCTGAGCGCGGAGAACCGGACTTCACAGCTGCCGTCCTCCAAGACGTGCAGGCGGAAAATTCCTTTGCCGAGACTGCCGGAGGCCGGTTTTATAAATAAGGTCCGGTATCGGCCGGACATGGCCTTCAGCATGTGATAGTTGGAGAACGGATGAGATTCCGGCAGGCAGTCCTGAAGAGCGGTCTCACTGCACAGGGCGGAGAATACGGCGTTCTTATCCAGGTATTTATCGTTGAAAATGTGCGTCTGGTGACGCAGTTGAACGGCTTTGAGGAAATGCTGGATTTCCGGTTTGTTTTCGTATTTGCGGGAAGTCAGCCGGTTGTAAATAACGTGCGGGACGGGAAAAATCCCTGTTCTCCATTCCTCGTCGTAATACAGTCCTCCCAGATCGGGAAAAGTGTGTATTTCTTCGGGAGAGAAAAAGAACAGGCTGACCCCGGCTTCCTCGCCTGCTTTGGTCAGCTCCCGGCAGAAGGTTGTCATGGAGCCGAACGGCATTTCCTGAGACGAATAGAGCCTGCTGAGCAGAACCCCGACGAGCGGACCCGCGTAAAGCGTGGCGGCGGAAGGCTGATAAACGAGCGAGAGCCTGCATCCGCCGCGAATGCCGAGCCGGCGCCCCAGCGCCGGATGAAGGCATAGCTCTTCGTCCGGACTCGCCCCCGGTTCCGCAGCCGTCCGGACCACCGCTTCGCAGGACGCGGAACCGAAGCGGAGCTTGACGGCGCTGTCCGGTGCCAATCGGTATGCCCGCATTATCCCCGCGCTCAGCAGAACGGTCCGTTCGTCTTCATAGAGAGCGGGATCGAGGCTGCGGACATGGAAGATGCGGGTCATAGGAAAGCTCCTTCGCTTCGCGGTACCGGCGGTACCAGCGGCTGCAACTAAAGAATTACTTCATCATATGAGGACATATATCCCTTGGTGCAAGGGCGAATGCGGGGTTTCGGCCTTACGTTCGGCATGACTTAGCGGCAGGGGTAAATCCGGCACAAGATGACAAATATGGACAAAGTGTTAACAAAAGGATTGACGAGAGACTAAAGTCCTTGTAAGATGTAAGTAATTTCAATATTATCTTCATCCCGACAACTGCATACCCAAACTTTAACATGTTACCGAAAGGGCATAAGTTAAAGAAGTGATTTTGCTTCTTTGACTATGCCCTTTTTTTGTTCTCTCGGGACCACTAAGGAGGTGAGGAACTCCCGGTAAGAAGGCGTTGGTTGACAAAGCATCAGGGGGACCGCTTCAGTTTGTAACCGATTACAAAAGAACCTTTAAGGAGTGTTTGTACACATGAAAAGAAACAAATGGCTCAACATGGGAATTTCTTTGATGATGGTATCCGCAATTGCGGCAGGGTGCAGCAAAACGAACACAACGACTACGCCGGCAGCTACTCCGGGAGCGTCCTCGAACGCGAATTCGGGAGAAGCGGGCGGCAAAAAACTGACCGGCGAGTTCGAGATCCAATATTTTGTCGGCGGATACGGAGATACCTGGTGGAAATCGGCGATCGACGAGTTCCAGAAAGCTAATCCCGATCTGAAAATCAAGCAGTCCGCCGGAGCCAAAATCAACGATCAGATGAAACCCCGCTGGATTCAAGGCAATCCGCCGGATGTGGTTTATATCGATGGAGCGGGCGCCAACGCGAGAACCATGTTTCAGGATGGCCAGCTCATGGACATTACCGACTGGTTGAAAACCGCCAAGAACGCGGACGGCAAAAACATTATGGACCTGTTCATTACCAAGCCGGAAGAGTACGAAGCAGGCAAATACTACGATGTTCCGCTCGTTTTCGGATCGTGGGGAACGTTCTGGGATCGTGCCGAGTTCAAGAAAAACAACTGGGAAGAGCCGAAAGACTGGGAGAGCTTCCTTGCGGTAGGCGACAAAATCAAAGCTTCCGGCAAAATGAGCGTCTACATTCACACCGGCGTGTACCCGTACTACATTAACGGGGCGTTCCTGGATTCCGCAACCGTGGCGGCGAACAACTACGATACGTCCGTTATTAAAAAAATCAACAACATGGAAGAAGGCGTATTCAAAAGCGAACCGGTTATGAAAGCGCTTGACAAGATCATTCAAATGCGCGATAAGGGCTTCATCGACAAGGGTTCCGTCGCTTTGAACCACACGGACTCCCAGACGCAGTTCCTTCAGCACAAAGCGGCCTTTATTCCGAACGGCCTCTGGGTAGAGAACGAAATGAAAAAAGACGTGCCGCAAGGCTTTGAATTCGGATTCATTCCGTCCATTGCCCAGGAAAAAGGCGGAAAAAGCGTAGCCATTCCGACTACGGCTACAATGGGTATCGCAAAAAAAGCGAAAAATCCGGAAGCGGCAAAAGCGTTCATCCAGTTTATTTTTACGGAGAAGCAAGCGGGGAAATGGGCGGAAGCGACAGGCGCTCTGCTTAACGTGAAAACGAATCTTGACAACACGTCCGCAAGCACCTTGGCAAAAACGGCCATCAAATCCTACAGCTCCCCGGATACGGTCGTAGCGCCGGAGCCGGTTATTCCGGAAGACCTCAAAAAAGTGCGTAACGATTCCACGCTGGCTCTGACTCAAGGCACAATCACCAAAGAAGAGTGGGCGAAACGTATGGAAGACGAAGCAGCCAAGCAGCGCGCCAAATTGAAAAAATAAGCACCCATATCTCCGGAGTGATAATAAGGGAATGCGAATTCCCTTATTGTCGTTCCCAGGAAAGCGGAGGTTCTCGCATGAAAGGAACACCTGTGACTAATCCGGCTGGAGCCATCGTGGCGAAAAAGCCGAAGGGCGGACGCTCCAAGGTAAGACGCAATCTGTTTATTGCTTCTTTTATCCTTCCGACTCTGCTGCTCTATCTCGTATTCACCGTTTATCCGATGCTGAAAGGCATCTATCTCAGCTTGTTCGACTGGTCCGGCGGCTCCATGGATTACAATTTTATCGGGCTGGATAATTTTAAAGAAATGTTCAAGGACCCCATTATACCGAAGGCCCTGCTGAACGATTATTTCCTGGTTGCGGGCAAAGTGATTGGCTTTATGGTGCTCGCCCTGTTTTTTGCAGTCTCGCTTACCCGTCTCAAAATCAAAGGCTCCGGGTTTTACCGGGCGATCTTCTTCCTTCCGAACGTAATCTCCGTCGTAGTCGTCGGCGTGCTGTGGCGTTATGTCTACAACCCGAACCTGGGCTTTCTGAACTCCCTGATCGGTGCGGTTAAAGGCGAGCCGTTCGTGTTTCCTTGGCTGGGAGATGCGGCAACGGCGATGTGGTCTCTGCTTCCGCCTTCGATCTGGGCCGGCGTCGGCTTCTGTACCTTGCTCTTGATCGCGGGAATTTTGAGCATCCCGGACTCTCTGTACGAAGCCGCAGGACTTGACGGCGCCACCCAGTGGCAGCAGTTCTGGCACATTACGCTTCCGCTGACGTGGGAACAGATTCAGACGTCCGTGATCTGGATCGTGATGACGACACTGAACGGCTCCTTTATCATTGTCTCGATTATGACCGAGGGCGGGCCTGATAACGCGACCCAAGTACTGGGCTCCTACTTGTACCAGCAGGGCTTCAGGCAGTATCACCTGAGCTATGCGGCGGCTATCGGCGTATTGACGCTCTTTGTTTCTCTGATCACGACGGTTGCCTTGCAGCGCATTATGAAAAGAGAACCGTTAGAAATTTCGTAGAGGGGTTATATGCATGAGTGATGGACTGAAAAACCCGTTCTGGCGCATAGTCGTCAACCTGCTTTTAATCGTGTGGGCGATCATGGTGCTTTACCCGCTCGTCTGGACCGTTCTCGGCTCCCTGAAAGATAACCAGCAGTTTTTCCAGGGAAAACCGTGGAATCTTCCCCAATTTCCGCTGTTGTTCTCCAACTTCAGTTACGTTTGGGATAAATACCAGTTCGGCGGCTATTTTATGAATTCGATCATCGTTACGGTAGTCAGTGTCCTGGCGGGTCTCGTGCTTTCGGCAATGACGGCGTATATTCTGGCCCGGTTTGCCTTCAAGGGAAGCGGCGTCCTTTATTACGTGTATATCGCTTCGATGATGATTCCCATGTTCCTCGGGATGATTCCCCTGTTCTTCCTGATGAGCGATATGGGATTGACCAATTCCCTTCTTGGGCTTATCATCGTATACACAGTTTCTACCATTCCGTTCAGTGTGTTCGTCCTGGTCGGATTCTTCAAAACACTGCCGTCCGAAATCGAGGAAGCGGCCATGATGGATGGCGCCTCTTACTACGGCATTTTCTTCCGCATTATGATGCCTCTCGCCAAACCGGGACTCATTTCCGTCAGCATCATCAACGTGCTGAATACGTGGAATGAATACATTCTCGGCGTCGTACTTAATAGTGAGCCTTCCAAATACACTCTTCCTGTGGGCATTGCCGTTATGCAAGGGGAGATGCAGTACCGGACGGAATGGGGTCCGCTGTTTGCGGCGCTTCTCATTTCCATGGTGCCGGTCATGATTTTCTATCTCATTTTTCAGCGTCAAATTGCCAGCGGAATTACAGCGGGTGCGGTTAAATAACGGCCCGCCGCTTTTTTCCGCAAGATGAAAAAAGGTGAGCAAACATGCTGCATACGCTTCAAAAAATCGGCCGGTCTCTCATGATACCGATTGCCGTCCTGCCGGCCGCCGCAATTTTGCAGCGGCTCGGCGCTTTTACTTTCCAGGATCCGTTTCTGATCTTCATCTCGAAAATATTCAGCACAGGCGGCAATGCCATTGTGGATAACCTTCCTCTGCTGTTTGCGATCGGCATCGCAATCGGTATGACGTCCGGTCAAGGAGTGGCGGCGCTTGCGGCTACGGTAGGATACGTCGTGTTTGTGAGAGCGCTTGCGACTTTTGAAAGCGTACCCGTAGAGCAGACGACGCCCGGAGCCCATCTGGATATGGGTGTCCTCGGAGGGATGATGACGGGGCTTATCACCGTGATGCTGTTTAACCGGTTTCATAATATCAAGCTTCCGGATTACCTCATGTTTTTCGGGGGCCGGCGTTTTGTGCCCATCATTACCTCGCTCGTTATGGCGGGAATGGGGGGGATCATGGGCCTGATCTGGCCTCCTGTACAGGATGTGATCCGGGATGCGGGCCTCTGGATCGTAGATGCGGGGGGAATCGGCGTATTCATGTACGGCTTTCTGAATCGGCTTCTCCTGGTCACGGGTCTGCACCATATTCTGAACAGTATCGTGTGGTTTCAGGTGGGCGAGTTCATGACAAATACCGGAACTTATGTTCATGGCGATATGACCCGCTACAACGCGGGCGATCCGAGCGCGGGCATGTTCATGAGCGGCTTTTTCCCGACGATGATATTCGGCTTGCCTGCGGCCGCTTTGGCGATGATCAAATGCGCGCTGCCGGAGAAGCGGAAGAAAGCGGCCGCTCTGCTTTACAGCGCCGCACTCACCTCGATGCTCACCGGGGTGACGGAACCGCTTGAATTTTCGTTTATGTTTGCGGCACCGCTGCTGTACGGAGTGCATGCGGTTCTGAACGGTCTTTCGATGCTGCTCATGCATCTGTTTAATATTAAGCTCGGTTTCAGTTTCTCGGGAGGATTTATCGATTTGTTGTTGAATTGGAAATTAAAGGAATTTCCTTTTACGTTTCTGATCATAGGAGCTGTCTATTTTGTCGTCTACTACGGGTTGTTCCTGTTTCTGATTAAAGCCTTTAAATTGAAAACCCCCGGCAGGGAAGAAGACTTTCCCGGTTTGACCGCGGCGATCGTATCTTCGGCCCCGCCCCCGGAGGAAGAACGGATTACGGCTATCGTGAACAGCGTGGGCGGCATCGGCAATATCATCAAAGTGGACTCCTGCATAACCCGGCTGAGGCTGTGGCTTAAAGAGGCTGAAGAAGTGGAGGAAGAAAAACTGAAGGAACTGGGTGCATTCGGAATTATGAACATGGGAAAGGGACACGTGCACGTTATTTTCGGGACGGACTCGGAACTGATTAAGGAATCCATTGCCAAACGTTTAGCTGCCTAGATGGAGGAGAACCTTTATGATTCAAAGAAAAATCATTCACGTGCTTTCCCATAATGTAGTCATGACGAAGCTTTCGACCGGCAAAAATTCAATTGCGTTCGGCAAAGGAATCGGATTCAAAAAAGAACCAGGCATGATTATACAGGACGCCGATATTTCGCAGGAATTTCTGCTGCACACTTCGGAAGTGCTGGAGCACTACGAGCACATTCTTCATGCCGTTGACGTCAAAATTATCGGGATTACGGAAGAAGTGATCGCATACGCGCAGGGGCATTTGGAAGGGGAATTTTCCGAAACGATCCACGCCGCGCTGGTCGATCACATCAACTTTGCCGTGGAACGCTGCAAGCGGGGGGTTCATATCCTTAATCCGTTCGCTTACGAAATCAAGCACTTGTACGAGGAAGAGTACCGGATAGCCAGCAAGGCGATCGATTTTCTGAATCAGCATCTGGATGTGAGGCTGCCGGACGATGAAATCGCTTTTCTCGCGATGCATTTCCATACCGCCCGGACCAAGGTGGAAAAAGGAACGGCGCTTGCGGTGGTCAGACTGGTCGCCCAGGTAATCGAGAGAGCCAAGGAACTCGGTCTGGATTTTGACAATTCGTTCTCGACCGTCCGTTTTATTTCTCATTTAAAAGCGCTTATCGACCGGATCATGGAACAAAAAACGATACGGAATCCCCTGCTGGGTAAAATCTGCGAGGAATATCCCCTGGCGTTTCAAAAAGCGGTCCTTTTGGCGGAACTGCTCAAGGCGAATCTCCAAAAACCGATTCCGATGGATGAGATCGGCTTTCTGGCTCTTCACCTCGAACGGCAGATGCAGCGCTCCGGGATGGACTAAACCGCTTCTCTGCTGCCGTAGGGAAAGTGGCGGGCTCCGGTCGGAAGCGGCACCCCGCATTTTCTCGACGGCAGCAATCGTGATAAGATCGGAATGAGGAGGGATGAATCATGACAGATTCCACATTCCGTGCCTTGCAGGTTGATAAGACCGGGCAGGGCGTTTCACTGGGTATACGCGAAATGACGGTGGAGGAGCTCCCTGAAGGCGAGCTGCTGGTGAAGGTTGCCTACTCCGGCGTCAACTTCAAGGACGGTCTTGCCTCCACGCCGGAGAGCAAGACCGTCCGTTCTTATCCGATGGTGCTCGGCATCGACTTGTCCGGCACCGTCGTCTCATCGGCCGATCCGCGCTATAAGGAAGGGGACGAAATCCTCGTCACCGGCTACGCGCTCGGGACCGGGCATTTCGGCGGCTACAGCGAGCTGGCCCGGGTGCCGGCGGACTGGGCGGTGCCCGTACCGGTCGGCCTGACGCCGAAGGACGTCATGGCGCTCGGCACCGCGGGCTTCACGGCCGCTCTCTCCATCCAGCGGCTGGAAGACAACGGCCTGCGCCCGGGCCAGGGTCCCGTGCTTGTCACGGGAGCTACCGGCGGCGTGGGCAGCACCGCCGTCTCCATGCTGGCGGGTCTCGGCTACGAGGTAGCCGCCAGCACGGGCAAAAGCTCCGAGCACGCATACCTGCGCGGGCTCGGAGCAAGCGAGGTGCTGCCGCGCGAAGCGCTTGCGGCAGAAGACGGCAAGCCTCTCCGCCGCGAGCAGTGGAGCGCGGCGGTAGATCCTGTGGGCGGCGCGTCGCTTCCGTACGTGCTCGGCACGGTACGGTACGGCGGCTCCGTCGCCCTCAGCGGGCTCACCGGCGGCGGGGCGTTTCCCGCCACCGTGTACCCGTTCATCCTGCGCGGCGTGAACCTTCTGGGCATAGACTCCGTCTACTGCCCGGCCGATTTGCGCAGGAAGCTGTGGGAGCGGCTTGCCGGCGACCTCAAGCCGCGCAGCCTGGGGGACATGATCCAGCGGGAAATCACGCTGGAGGAAGTGCCTGCGGCGCTGCAGGACATCCTGGCGGGCCGCATGCGCGGACGCGTCGTGGTGCGCCTGTAGCGCACACGGGCCGATGCGGCGATGCTCGCCGCGTATCATCTGCAGGGGTGCGCACCTAAACGCTCCGCCAAACAGCGGACGCCCGTTAAAAAGCAGTCAGATGCGGATTCCCGCGGCTGACTGCTTTTTTGTCTATTTATCTTCCTTGCACGGCGGGGCTGCTCCCGTACATCGCCGTTAGAGGCTCCATGCCACAAGCACATATTTCCCCTGGGATAAAATGCACCACCCGGCGCTGCCGCTCTCCCGAGCTCAGCGTCTTTTTTTACGGCCGTTCGTCCGCGGAATCCCGGAGACCGCTCTCGTTAACGGTTCTATCTCCCTCGTCGGCTCTCTCCCTTAAGAAAAGATGACGGTAATCGACCCATCCCTGGCGCTCTACGCGAACGCCTCCGATCGAGGAGTGAACGGCGACCCGGAACGTTTTTTTTAATAAAAAAAGCAGAGCCGTTTCCGCGTGGAGCATGTCCTCGATCTTCAGCAGCTCCGCAGCCTGCCGTTCAAGGGAGGCCTCCCGCTGGATTTGTCCCACCGCGTTTTGTATGCGGCTTTGGAGGGCGGAGCTCATATGCCTGTGGATATAGTTGGTCGTCTGAAGGAGATAGCCGAGAAAACCTAGCGGAGAAGATGAGACAGGCATGAACATGCACATGTCTGCCTGATGGACATAGTCCCGGTCTGTAAAAGCGGCGATAGGCATCGTTTCGACTTTCACGCTCAGGCCGGCTTCCGTAAGTTTTCCGGCTATCCAGCGGGCATCTTCACCGTGCTGGGCGTATGCAAGGAGCAGCAGCGTCTCACCCGCGTATCCCGATGTCCGGATCAGCTCGTCCACGGACGAAGACGCGTTGTCACGCGCATATCCGGCGTTCAAATCCGGATCTTCCGGAAGCCGTGAACCTTGCCTCAACTGAAAATCCCGCATAATGCCGGACGAAGGACCGACCCGGTTATCTCCGAGCTCCCGCGCCATGGCTTGCCGGTCGATAAGCCGGTCGATAGCCTGGCGGAGGAGCCGGCTGCGGCACGGACCGCGTCTGGCGTTGAATGTGAGCACAGTGCTTCCGTCGAATACATGCTCTTCTTTGGCAAGGAAACCTTGATGTTTATACTCTTCCGCAGGCATCGGGACATCCCCGTGGGAGACGATGAGCTTATCATTCCCTTTCGGACGATAGGCGGCAAGCTGTTCCGGTAAAATCCACATCTCGATCACATCCAGATGAGGCCGTACGCCGTAATAGCCGTCAAAGGCATGAAGCCGACAAATATATTTGTCATAAAACTCCATCCGGAAAGGTCCTGTACCTATAGGGGAGCGCCCGAAAAGGGAGGGACTGTCCCTGACGATATCTTCCGGCACGATAGAAGCCGCCGGAAACGTCAGGAAGAAAGGCAGCAGATGATTGGGCCGTTTGAGCCCGATCCGAAGCATGTAAGGGGTTATCGGAGTGAGAGACACCACATCCTGGATGAACCAGGACCAGCTGGAGCCGCTGGCGGGATCGGCAAGCCGTTCCAGCGAGTATTTCACATCCCCCGCATCCATTTCCCGGCCGTGATGGAAGCACACTTTTTTGCGCAGATAAAAGGTCCACTCGGTGCCGTCCGCACTGCATTCCCAATAATGGGCAAGCTGGGGGAGCAGATTTCCCGTTGCGGGATCGAGTTCGAGCAGCGTCGAGAACACATGGCTGATAAGTTGGCAGTCCGTGGCAAAAATGGCATGGGCGGGATCGAGCGAAACGGGGTGCCGGAACAAGGGCAGACGCAGAGTATCCAGGACGGCTCCCTCGGAGGAGGCGGTAGTAAAGCCGAAATATCCGGACATCCAGTCCAGAAAACTGTCCTTAAGGGCATAGTGGCGCCCGTAGGTGTGGATCAATTCGACGGCGGCTTTGAAGTCGCCTTTGCGAGTCAGGTCCATCGCGGTCCGGGAGATGAGCTCCGGAGCCGGGATCACGAAAGTAAGCAGCGAAGAACGGCCGCGTCCGCAGCCCGGCTGCCAGCGGATCCAGTCCAGCTGGGTCATTTTCTTAAGCAGCAGCTTCACATTCCGTACGGTGCAGAACCAGTGGCCGGCCAGCAGGTCCAAGGTGATCGGAATCGGCTCGCCTTCGCGCGCATGCGGCTGGCTGACGCGCAGCTGCAGATAATAATCATAAAGCTGCATAAAGTCCGGTCTCCTTGTAGTTGTAAAAAAGGGGAAAATATTAAAGGTAATTATACTCTTTTTGTTCCTCTTATTCCATCTATAATCAAAGGTAGCCGGCCGCTTCACACAAAGAAAGGGGTTTGACGCATGTATCCGCAACCATATTATCTGGAAAAAGAAATGGAACAGCACAACCGGGACCTGGATCGCAGACTCCGGGACTATACCAAATTCGGACGTTTTCTCTGCTCGAAGCTTATGAGCAGCAAGGACGGAACGAAGAACGCCAGTACAACCGCTAAATCCGCCGTATAAAACGTACTCATAAAGCTCCTGAGCCTGTCATAGGATGAAGTACAGGGCGGCATGTCCTTCAAGCTGCTTCGGGCAGAGGCTCGAGGGCGGGATGCCGTCACTTCAGGGGGAGCGTGAACAGCCGTGAAAGGATTCAAAAACGTGATTTTTATGAGCCTCGCGCTTGGTATGCTGCTGTACTCCGTACCGCAGCTTGATATTGGGGGAGGCTTTACTCTGCCGACGGTGTTCGGTGCGATTTGGATCTGTTTCGCCCTGCTTATCATCGCGGCTCATCTGCACGAGCTTCTCGGTGTCGATGAGGAGACCCGGCAGGAGATCGTCCGCGTCAAGCGGATGAAGCGCTGGCGCATGGAGCAGCGGCTGCAGGGGAAGAAATTGCTGGGCCTGCGCAAGTAAAGTATCCGGCGGGCCCAGCGACGGGGTACCGCGAATACCGCAGACACCGCAGACAACGTAGGTCCCGTGGACACGCGGAGATAACACAGGCAGCGAAGAAAAACCAGACGGACGGCGCTTTCCGCGCTTTTCGTTTGGTTTTTCTTCGTCTATAATAAACTTAACAGACTAATACAGCGAATCGGACGGGGGTAGTACAGTTGGATGAAACGGGAACAGAATCGTTAACGAAGCACGAACAGATTCTTCGCCATATCGAGAGCCTGAAGATCGGAAGCAAGATCAGCGTCCGCAAAATTGCGGACCAGCTCGAAGTGAGCGAAGGCACCGCTTACCGCGCCATCAAAGAAGCGGAAAATCAGGGCCTCGTTTCCACGAAGGAAAGGGTCGGCACGGTCAGGGTCGGCAAGCGGGAACGCCGCAATATCGATAAGCTGACCTTCGAGGAAGTCGTGAACATCGTGGACGGCGAAGTGCTCGGCGGCATGAACGGCCTAGAGAAGACGCTGCACAAATTCGTGATCGGGGCTATGGAACTCGATGCGATGATGCGGTATGTGGAGGCGGGCTCGCTCCTTATCGTGGGCAACCGGGAGGAAGTGCACAGGCTGGCTCTGGAGCAGGGTTCCGGCGTACTGATCACGGGCGGCTTTCACACCAGCCCCGAGATGACGAAGCTGGCGGATAAGCTGGAGCTTCCCATCATATCGAGCAGCTACGATTCCTTCACCGTGGCTTCGATGATTAACCGGGCCATTTACGACAGGCTGATCAAGAAAAAAATTCTTCTCGTCGAGGATATTTTGACGACGAATCCCCATGTTTTCGCTTTGAAAGCGAACAGCTCGGTCAAGGAATGGCGCGCGCTGGTCGAAGAGACGGGGCACAGCCGCTTTCCCGTCACGGACGAGTGGAACCGCGTTATCGGACTTGTGGCCCCAAAAGATATGCTGGGCGCCGATGCCGGCCAGACCGTCGACCGCCTGATGACGCGGAATCCTCTGACGGTCAGCCCGCAGACCTCCGTCGCTTCCGCCGCCCATATGATGGTGTGGGAAGGGATCGAGCTGCTACCGGTCGTGGACGGCAACCGCAAAATGCTCGGCGTGATCAACCGCAACGACGTGCTCAAGGCGATGCAGTATATCCAGAAGCAGCCGCAGAACGGGGAAACGTTCGAGGATCTCATCTGGGGAAGGTTCGAGGAATTCCGGGACGAACAAGGGAACGTGGTGTTCCGCGGAACGATAACGCCCCAGATGACGAATCACCTGGGGACGGTATCGGAAGGGGTCCTGACCACTCTCATGACGGAAGCGGCGTACCGCGTCGTGCAGACCGTCAAGAAGGGGGACCTCGTGATGGATAACATGTCGACGTACTTTATCAAACCGGTGCAGATCGAAAGCGAGATCCAGATCCGGCCCAACATTCTGGAAGTGAGCCGTAAATTCGGCAAAATCGATGTGCAGATCTACCATGCGGGCACTTTGGTGTGCCGGGCGATGCTGACGGCCCAGTTTATCGACGGCGTCTGATCAGCGGGACATGCGGGAGAAGTACGAATAATTGCGGATTCCCGCAAACAGGTTAAACAGTCCGAGCAGCAGGCAGATCGTCCCGAATATTCGACGCACCGGCGTGTCCGAGAGGAAGAAAAGCTGCGTCACGGCAATAAGAATAAGCATCAGCCCCATACTGATATTCATCAGCGCGGCGTTGGTGCCTCTTTGCTTTGGATCGGTTTTCCGGCGGGAGCGGAAGCTGAAGACGACCGAGAAGAGCAGGGTAATAAAAATAAGCGTAGACAGTACGATTTGAACCGTTTCTAACATGTACGGAAAGCCCCCTACAGATTGTTTTGCCTTAACTGTACCGATTTTTCTTGGAAAAAGCAACGAAGCCGGGGCCTCCAAGGGCAACCGGCTGTCATGAGTAAAGAAGGGATTCAATTCTTTCTGTCGAATACATGTCCTGATTATTAAAGAAGACACAACACGGGTTAGTTGCTTATCTCTAATTTCTGCTGCAGTTTCTCCCAGGAGGATTCCAGCTGCAGCCGTGGTACTTCCACAGTTTCGAACTTTTCGATCAGCGTATCTTTGAGAAGATCTTCAAAAAAGTTATCGAATTGGTACTGGGTCATAAATAACACTCCTAAGTTCTGGTCTATGGATAAAAATGTATACTTTTATATTATCTTTAAAACCTTACAGATTCAGCGCAATTTTGTTTCGCAAGGATGCAAAATAATTTTCACTGATGCGCAAGAAAGAAGGATAATAATGGAAAAAAACGCGTTCTGCTTTAAAGACGTACCCGGGATTGCATGTCTTAAAGTCGTATCCGGTAGTGCAAGCATCCCTGTTTCCTTGAACAAGTACGCAATCCGGCTTGCGCACATATGCAGTCTAGTGCATACGAACCATAAAAAAAGATTGCCTATCAGCTCACTGCTGATAGGCAATCTTTTTGTTTTTTGCTATGATGTGGATAGGTTTACCACATAATATATCTTACTTCTGGTTTTTCGCTTGCCAAAGCTTTCTGCAAGGAATTCACTTCAATCTTTGTTAAAGATTCGGAGGATGCGGATGCGGATTTGGAACCAACTGCTTCTTTAACAGCTTGTTTCAGTTCGCGGGACCATAGTACTGCCGTTTGCATGACAGACACCTCGCTTTGTTCAGAATATATAACTTATTACCTATACTACAATAAAAACTGGAAATAGAAAAGGTGATTTTAATGAATTACAAAAAGAAATGGGTCATCTTGCTTTTATTAGTAATCGTTTTCCTGCAGGTTTCTTTTTTTAAAGTAGCCTACCGATACCCGTATTTAGGAATACTGGCGGAACAGAATGCAGTGGGACAGTGGTACATAGCAGGATTAGAGAAGATAAGCATCGGCGATAAGGTTGGTTTTAAAACAAACGATATTGTAATTTCCATTGACGGTAAAGATCCGTCGGAACATGCGACTGTACAAAAGTATCACAGTATAGAGCAAGCGGACAAAATCACTATTCAAAGAGACGGCCAAACCTTGGAGTTTTCCTTGAAAGAATACTCCACGTCGATGACGATTGATATTCTTTCATTGATCGGAGAAATCTTTGCTTTTTTGTTTGCTTATTTCTTATATACTCGAATAGCAAATTCAGTATCGGCTTCCATGCTTTCCGTAGTATTTGCAAATATTGCGCTGATCTTCATGGCCATAGGCGCCTCGACACGGGCGGACATTCTGGCTAAAGGAGTGACTATGACCCTGGTCGCTGCCCTCCCTTTTGTGTTTCTTCACTTTCTTATTATGTTCTTTAAAGAGAGATCAAGCTTCAGCTTGCCGACCTATTTTATGAAATATGTTTACGTAGGACTGATTATTTTTACCGGGATACAGGCAGTCATGTTTCTGCCCTCTGCCGAATTTGAATTTTATTCGGAAGTTTATTACGGAACCATTTTTATTTTCATCCTGGGATTTACACTGAATCTCGCGCTGCTGGCTTACTTATACATTAAGTACCGAAAAACGAATGATTATTTGTTTACAGTGATTAGGACAGTTGTAATTGCTCTCATCTGTTCATTTTTTCCACTGGTATTTCTTACTTTCCTGCCAAGGCTAATTCTTAAACAAGAGCTCGCGTTTTCATATTACAGCGGGTGGTTTGTGATGATCTTTCCGGTTGTTTTCGGTTATTTGATGATGTCCAAGCAGCTCTACGATCTGGATATTCTTATAAGAAGGGTCTACTACACCGCTTTTATTTCCACTCTGCCCAGCGGAGTATTGGTAATTGTCAATTACTTCATCTTTCAGAAGGATGCAAGTCTCAAGCATTTGGTCATCAGCTTCTTGACGACTTTAATCGTGCTTACTTTCGTCACCTATTCTCTCGAATACTTCGCCACCAGGCTCGAGAAGATTATGTTTCCCAGGAAATATTACCTGCAGCAGGCGCTGAAAAAGATCGCGAGCGATCTTGGCGGAATTACAAACTTTCGTGAGTTGAGAGACATTGTCCTGGTTGATATTGTGGATACCTTGCAGGTGCTCGGGGGAGCGATCGTGATCCAATACGCGGATGGAAATCTGGAAATTATCAGCGAGGGCAGCATTGACGAGAAGGAAGTGCGACGCCGGATTGTGGGGAACGACTGGTTTGATTCTGATTATACGCGAACGCTCATCAAGGGGCATGAAGAGTATATCTCTTTTCTGGTCATGACCAAGAAAAAAACGAATACGTTCATGAACCGGGAAGAGAGCGAATGGCTGAGCCTCATTATCTCGTATTTGTCCGTCAGCCTAGAAAACCTGTATCTGATCCGCAAGCTGAACATGAAGCTCCTGGAGCTGGCCTCGGAGCTTCCCAACCAGGAAGGCAGCGAAGAATACGTCTGGTTCCGCAAGACCATGTTCGATCTGCAGGAAAAAGAACGGACGCGGATCGCGACCGATTTGCACGATACGACTATGCAGGATATTTTCTTCGTTCAACGGAAATTAAAAAATCTTCAGAAACAGCTGCTTAATCCCGATGAGCACCGGCAGCTTAAAGATATTTTGAACCATCTGGAACTGATCAATATGAATTTGCGGCAGTGCTGCTTCGAACTGAATCCTTATCTGCTTAAAAATATCGGGCTTGTCCGGGCCCTGCAGAACCTCGTGGATACCGAATCGAGTCTCGGCGATTACGAAATTCAGTTCGTGACGGAAGGAAAGACGACGGCGATGGAGAATCTCGATTATGAGGCGAAACGCCATATTTTCCGAGTCATTCAGGAATTGATTACAAATGCGAAGAAACATTCGCAGGCCAGCCGGCTTTTCATCCGGCTTGTCGCAAGCGGAAGCGAGGTTAGCATTCGCTATGAGGACGATGGTATCGGGTTTAGACCGAATTCGTCGTCAGGCAAGACAGTCGGCCGTTCCGGTATGGGCCTGGAGCAGATGAAAGGCCGGGTCTTGCATTTAAACGGGCAGTTCACAATGGAGTCCATGACGGGTAAAGGCGTTGAAGTCAGAATTCAGATCCCTATAAAGGAAGGCATACCGACATGAACAAAATACAACATATCCTAATAGTTGATGACCATCCCGCCATGGCTTACGGCACGAAGTTTATTCTGGAGCAGGAGGAGAATATTCAAGTGGTCGGCGTCGCGACGACGGGGGAAATGGGCGTCGAAATGATGGTGCAGTTGAATCCTTCCATCATTTTTCTCGATTTTCACCTTCCGGATTTAACGGGCATGGAAGTTGCCGTCAAGATGAAGGAATTGAATAAGGACGTTCAGATCGTGATTTTTACGGGCATTGATTATATGCCGATTCTGAACAACCTTCTGGAGCTCGGCGTTTGCGGCATCATGTCCAAAGACTCGAGCGAGGATCAGATCCGCAACATGATGAGGGCCTTGAAGGAAGGCCAGTCCGTCATTCCGATCTCCCTCCTGCATCAGATGAGGCTCAGCCACCCGGATGATGATTTGTCGAGCTTGACCGACGAGGAAATCAACATCATGAATCAGATCGTCAAAGGCGCCACCAATGAGCAGATTGCCGATGAGATTCATATGAGCAAGCGATCGGTGGACAACTACGTGCGCAAGATCTACGACAAGTTCGGGGTGAAATCCCGGGCTCAGGCTATCGAGAAGTTTTTACAAATCAAGCGTTGACCAATCCCGAAAAGGCGGTGCAGCATGAAGGCTGAAGTTTGGAGCGATATTCAGAATCTCATTGAAACTTATTTTACCGTACCTTCCTTGAAAGAACTGCTGTTGAAAAGCGTGGCGGACAAGAAAGAAGAGCACTCCATCTGGGGAGAGCTCACCTGGAGTGTTCACGATCTGCTGGGCGGAAGCAATCCGGCCATTCACCGGGCCGCCGCATTGACCGAGCTTATGCTGCTTGCGCTGGATATTATGGACGATATCCAGGATCAGGACAATACGGAGAAGCCGTGGATGACCGTGCCCCAGGAGCAGGCGCTGAACGTATACACGGGACTCGTGACGGCGTCCGTCTCCGAATTGGGAGCCCTCCGACGCCAATACCCGGCCTCTCCTCTGCCCGATCCCGCCAAAGTATGCGAATTCATTACGGAGGCGATTAACGGACAGCATCTGGATGTGACGAATGCCGTGCAGACGGAAGAAGACTACGTGGGAATGGTTCAGCGTAAATCCGGTACGCTCGTTCAGCTGGCTTTGTATATGGGCTACGCCTGCACGGATGCGAACGCCGATGAAGATACCGTAGGCAAGCTGAATCGTCTGGCCGTCTATATGGGACTGATGGCTCAGCTCGACAACGATTTGAGCGATCTGCTCCGTTTCGATTACAAGAACGATCTCGTTCAGAAAAAGAAAACCATCCCGGTCCTGTTTCTTCTGGACGAGGAAGATGCGGAATTCCCGGTTATCCAGCAGTATTACAACGGTGAAATCGACCAGCCCCAATTTTTAAAACATAAGCCGCAATGCGTCCAGTATGTCGTGGACTCCGGCTGTATCGAATACACGCGCACGATTCAGAACTTGTATCTGCACCATGCGGACGAGCTGTTTGCCGAAATTCCGGCCGCTTCCGCGAATAAAGAGGCTTTCCGGGAGATCGCACTGGCCCGTTTCGAGCTGTAACGCCCGGTTTCAGCCTTTTCTACCTATTTTAATAGGAAGGGCTAGTAAGAGCCTTTAAAGGCGTCATGATCCGGCACGATCGTTCCTTTGTCGGGAAGAGCCTGCTTCTTCGGTTCGTCCGCCGTAATCCACACGGTCAGCTCCGATTGTACGAGCGCCATCGCTTTGACATTGACGATGTAGTCTTTATCGATTACGCCGTAATACGTTTTGCTCGCGATGAGGCGTTCGTACAATTGGGGCGAATCCCGGATTTCCCCCAGCTTCTGTCCTTCGACGATTTTCAGGTCCCTTTTGACCCGGTCCTCCAGCGCTTTCTGAACATGGCTTTCCAGCGGATGCTGAATATCATTGTACAAATGGACGGTCACACGCGTGATCAGTCCCTGTTTGTTCTTGAATTTGTTCAGCGTTTCGATATCCAGTTGAAGCCCGTTGTTTTCTTTTTTCAGGTTCCAGTTCTCGATCACGAGCACGTTGTAGGTATGATGATACAAGCTTAGAAACACGGCGCTGCCCACAATCCCTCCCGCCAAAAAAAGCCCGATACCCGCGAGGAAGCGGGGATAACGGTCGAAGCTGGGCATTTTCAAGACTGCCCGCCCCCCTTGCAGATCAGCTGGATGAGCGATGTACCCATGTGCGCCCCGATATAGGCGCTGATGATCAGCAGAATTTGCTTGAAAGCGGGAGAAAGCTGCCCGTCCTGAAAGTTGTCCTGGATCATCCGGATGGGGTCGATCGTGCCCCCGATTGCGGCGACCATCGCCCAAATTTTAATGTTCTCGGCGATAAGCAGCATCTTATAGGTTGGGGGCTGGAGCGAAAGAACCGAGCCGATTCCCGCCAGCATGCTGCCTCCCATAACGACGCCGAAAGCTACGAAGAAATTGAGTATCGCGGAAGTGACAAAGCCCGTCACCTGATTCCCTTCTTTCTTTTTTGGACTTCTGTGCGGTTTTAATAGGGTCCCTTTGGTAAAGTCTATGAAGTTCCGTGAGCGTTTATGATAGAGAAAAGAGACAAAGCCCGCGATTCTTGCAGAACGGCTCCGGTCTCTATTTTTTTTGCTAGAATCTCCGGAAAATTGCGTTATACTGATTAAAAAGAAATTTCACCGGAGATCACAAAGAGCAAAGGAGGCAGGTTTCTTGTACGCCAAAGCCCACATTCGCAGCATGGCTCCCTACATACCCGGCTTTCAGCCGGAAGCGGAGCAGCAGGTCATCAAGCTCAATTCCAACGAAAATCCTTATCCGCCCTCACCCGATGTGAGGAAGGCGCTGGCTGGTTTCGATTACGCTCTGCTGAGGCGTTATCCCAATGCGACGGCCGAGCCCGTAAGGGAAGTGCTGGCGGACATCTACGGTGTGAACCGCAATCAGGTGTTCTGCGGCAACGGTTCCGATGAGATCATTTCCCTCCTGTTCAAAGCGTTTCTGGAGGAGGGAAGCACCATCGCCCTGCCGTATCCGACTTATTCGCTTTACCGGACCGCGGCGGACATCCACCGGGTGCACTGCGAATTCGTACCGACCCGGGAAGATTTCAGCATCGATACGGAAGCTCTGCTCGCCGTGCCTTCCCAGGCCATCATTCTCGTAAATCCCAATGCCCCTACGGGATTGCTAGTGTCCGTGGATGCGATTGAAGAGCTTGCCGGCCGTTACAAAGGGCTTCTGATCGTCGATGAAGCCTATATCGATTTTGCCGATGGAGAAGCGAGCGCCTTGAGGCTGATCGGCCGCTGTCCGAACCTGCTGATTCTGCGCACGTTATCTAAATCGTATTCGCTTTGCGGAATTCGCTTCGGCTATGCGTTTGCGGACGAGGCTCTGATCGAGGCGCTCGACAAATGCAAAGATTCCTACAATGTGAGCATGCTCACGCAAACAATCGCGGCCGCCGCGCTGAGGGACCGGTCCTATTTCGGCGAGACCGTCGGCCGTATCCGCGCGTCCAGAAGCAGCTTAGGCGGCAGTCTTCGCAGCCTCGGGTTTGCCGTTCCCGATTCGGAGACGAACTTCCTGCTGTGCACGCCTCCGGCCGGATCGGGTTTATCCGCACGAAGGATTACGGAGTGGCTCGCGGAGCGGTACGTGTACATCCGGCATTTCGATTCCCCGCTGCTTGAGGACAAAATCCGAATCAGCATAGGCACGGAAGAGGAAAACCTTAAGCTGCTGACACTCCTTAAAGAACTGCTTAACAGGCCGGAGGACGAAACGGCTCCATCGGAGGATTAAATCTTCTTTTCGTTTACAAAAATAAAATGTACCAAAGGAGCAACGCTATGACATCTCCAGCGAAAGGCGCAATTTCTGAAAAACTCGCAGGCCAGCTTGAAAAGGGCTCCTGGATCCGCAAGCTCTTCGACGAAGGGAAGCGGCTGATCGACATTTACGGAGCCGATGAAGTGTATGATTTCTCGCTTGGAAATCCGGTAGTCGAGCCGCCCGAGGCTTTCCTGAAAGCACTAGCCGATACGGTAAACAGCGGCGAGCTGGGCAAGCACCAGTACATTCCGAACCAGGGGCTGCCTTCGGCAAGGCAGAAAGTGGCGGACTATCTCAACGGCCGGTACGGGGGCAGCGTCAAGCCCGAACATATCGTCATGACGGTCGGAGCGGGCGGAGGGCTGAACGTAGTCCTGAAAAGCATCCTGAATCCGGGCGATGAAGTGATTCTGCTGACGCCTTACTTCGTGGAATACGACTACTATGCCGACAATCACGGCGGCGTCGCGGTTCATGTTCCCCTCGCCGACGATTTCAGCGTCGATACGGAACGTGTCGCCCGGGCGATCACGGAGAGGACCCGCGCGATCATTATCAACACCCCGGGCAATCCGACCGGCACGCTTCTTACGCAGGACAATTTGAACGAACTGGGAAAAGTGCTTGCCGAAGGCGAGAAAAAACACGGCGGCCTGATCTACATGGTGTACGACGATCCGTACAGCCAACTGGTTTACGACGCGGTTCCGCCGAACCCGTTTGCCGCATACGGGCGTACGATCCTCGTCAGCTCGTTCAGCAAAGACCTCGGAATCGCCGGAGAGCGTCTCGGTTATGTCGCGGTCGACGCTTCGGCAGACGATGCGCAGCTGCTCGCCCAGGCGTTCGTTTTCAGCAACCGCACGCTCGGATTTGTCAACGCGCCGGTTATGATGCAGCGTGTCATTACGCGTATGGATACGCTCGCCGTCGAGCAGCAGGAATACCGCAAGCGGCGTGATCTTATGGTCGGCGTGCTGCAGGAGGCCGGGTATGAATTCACCGTGCCGCAGGGAGGCTTTTTCATCTTCCCGAAGGCACCGATTGCAGACGACGTCGAGTTCTGCCTGAAAGCGGTGCAGGAGCATCGTCTTCTGATCGTGCCGGGAAGCGGCTTCGGGCGGGGCGGGCATTTCCGTCTGTCCTACAGCGTGCCCATCAAGCAGATCGAGCGCTCCGGCAAAGTATTTAAGGCGCTTCTGGATTCTTACCGGTAATCAAGCGGCGAGAGAGAAGAGTACGGAGAAAGCGGGAGAGGCAGGCTGCTAGCCGTTTCCAGCGTGTTCGGCCGCCGGGTGGCATTCCGGCACGTAGTGCCGCGCGATCGACCCCCAAGCAAAGAGAAGCTCCTGCTGCTGCATGGCAGCAAAAACAATAAATAACCGTCTGTGTCCCTACGGGTGCAGGCGGTTTTTTTAAGATAAAAACGGGCCGGGGGCGAGATTTTTTCGGGGCGAACGCATTTTCGCCTTTTTGAAAATTGTGATAGAATAGAAGAAAGGAAGTTTCGGAGGAGTAATGGCCATGAATTCGTTTATACATCTGCATGTTCACAGTGAATACAGCCTGCTTGACGGGGCCGCCCGCATTCAGGACCTCGTGGAAACCGCCTCGCAGTTGGGCATGAAGTCACTTGCGCTGACGGATCATGGCGTCATGTATGGGGCGGTACCGTTTTATAAGGCGTGCCGGGCCAAGGGCATCAAGCCTATTCTGGGCTGCGAAGCTTATTTTACGGAAGGGACGATCCGCACCAAGGGAACGCGGCAGGAGCAGCCGATCTATCATCTCATTCTGCTGGCCAAAAATATGCAGGGCTATCAGAACCTGATGAAGCTGTGCTCGGTCGGTCATCTGGAAGGATTCCACTATAAACCGCGCATTGATCACGACCATCTCGCCCGTTATTCGGAAGGGCTTGTTTGTCTGAGCGCATGCCTGGGGGGAGAGGTGTCCCAGCATCTGCTCCATGACCGCAAGGAACAGGCAAAAGCGGCCGCCGAGCGGTATCGTTCTATTTTCGGCGAGGACTTTTACCTTGAAATTCAGGATCACGGTTCCATCGAGCAGAAAAAAGTCATGCAAGGCATGATCGAGCTCAGCCGGGAGACGGGCATCCCGCTTGTCGCCACCAACGACGTGCATTACGTCAGGGAACAGGACCATGTGGTGCAGGATGTGCTTCTGTGCATCGGAACCGGCAAGACGGTGGACGATCCCCAGCGCCTTAAGTTCGAGACGAGCCAGCTTTACCTGAAAAGCGAAGACGACATGCGCAAACTGTTCGCACATGTACCCGAAGCGCTTGACAACACGCTGCTTGTGGCGGAGAAGTGCGAACTGGTTTTGAATTTCGACCAGTCCATTTTGCCGAAATTCAAACCGATCCCCGAGGGGCTCGGCGCGGGGGAATACCTCAGGGAGCTGTGCACGGAAGGTCTTGCCCGGCGCTATGAGAACCAGCCGGGCTGGAATGACCTGCAGGGGGAATACCGGCAGACGCTGGAGACGAGGCTTTCATACGAGCTTGGCGTTATCGAGAGCATGGGCTTCTCGGATTATTTTCTCATTGTCTGGGATTTTATCCGTTTCTCGCATGAGCACGGTATTATGACGGGGCCCGGAAGGGGGTCTTCCGCAGGAAGCCTCGTTGCGTACGTGCTCCGGATTACCGATGTGGACCCTATCCGGTATAAGCTGCTTTTTGAGCGTTTTCTGAACCCGGAGCGGATCACGATGCCGGATATCGATATCGACTTTAACGACGAACGGCGGGACGAAGTTATCGATTATGTCGTGGCGAAATACGGGCAGGAGCATGTTGCCCAGATCATCACCTTCGGGACGATGGCCGCCAAGGCCGCCGTACGCGATGTGGGCCGGGTGCTGAACGTTCCGTACAACGAAGTGGACCGCGCCGCGAAGATGATTCCGGGACAGCTCGGCATGACGCTTGAAGCGGCCCTGAAGGTGAACCCGGATCTGAAAGATCTGGCCGAGAAGCAGCCTAAAACCGCGGAACTGCTGAATATGGCGAAACGTGTCGAGGGCATGCCCCGTCATGCTTCGACACATGCCGCGGGAGTTGTCATTTCGCGCGAACCGCTGACCCATTATGTTCCCTTGCAGGAGGGAACCGGCCAAACGCCCCTGACCCAATATTCGATGGAGCATCTGGAAGCCATCGGCCTGCTCAAGATGGATTTTCTCGGCCTGCGGACCTTGTCCATCATCGAACGGACCTTGAAATCCATTGAGGAGCAGGAAGGCATCAAACTGGATCTGGCGAAGCTGGACATGGATAACGATCCTCTGACGTACGAACTTCTGGAAAAAGGGGAGACGACGGGGATTTTCCAGATGGAGTCACCGGGAGTACGCAAGGTGCTGCGGGATTTGAAGCCCTCGGGCTTTGAAGATATCGTCTCCGTTATCGCCTTGTACCGTCCGGGACCGATGGAGTTTATCCCCCGGTACATCGAATGCAAGCACGGGCTGACACAGCCGCAGATCCCGCATGAAGCGCTGGTTCCGATCCTTAAGGATACGTACGGTATTATCGTTTATCAGGAGCAGATTATGCAGATCGCTTCGGCAATGGCGGGCTTCTCGCTAGGGGAAGCGGACCTGCTCCGTCGTGCCGTTTCCAAGAAGAAGCGCGAAGTGTTGGACGAGCAGCGCGCGCACTTCGTGGAAGGAAGCGTCGGGTTAGGCTATAAGGAGGAAGAGGCGAACGGCGTCTACGACATGATCGTGCGGTTCGCGGATTACGGCTTCCCGCGTGCGCATGCCACTGCCTACGGTGTGCTGGCTTTCCAGACAGCGTACTTGAAGGCACATTATCCGCGGCATTTTATGGCTTCCATGCTGACGGCCGTCGTCGGGAATCACCGCAAAACGGCCGAGTATGTCGACGAATGCAGACGGATGAAGCTTGAAGTACTTCCGCCGGATGTGAATGAGAGCGGCGTTAATTTTACGCCTGTCGCTCCTAAAGCATCTTTGCCGGCTGCAGAAGGGGCAGGCGAAGGGCACGGAGGGACGGACAACGGAGATAAGGGCCTCGAGGGGGCCGCCGTTACGGCCGGAAGCGGTCATTCGAAGGGTGAAGATGGGGGGAGTGGAGATTCCGGGGAATCCGCCAAGAGCGATGCCGGCGCTTCTCCTGCCGGTAAGGGTGCCATCCGCTTCGGTCTGGCCGCGATCAAAAACGTCGGCACGAACGCCATCGAAGCGATCCTCAAGGAGCGGCGTGAGAAGCCTTACGAGAGCCTGCTCGATTTCTGTCGGAGAGTGGATCTGCGCGTCTGCAACAAACGCGTGATCGAATCGCTCATCCAGGGAGGGGCGCTTGACGGCTTTCCCGGTCACCGCGCCCAATTTGTCGCCATGCTGGACGATACGGTGGAGGCGGCGGTGAAATGGCGGAAAGAGCGGGATGATCTGCAGCTTCACTTATTCGGCTTCGTGGAGGAACCGAACTGGGAAGTGGAGATTCCGGAGGTTGCCAGGCTTTCCCGCACACAGCAGCTGGAGTATGAACGTGAATTGCTGGGACTCTATATATCCGGTCATCCGCTCGATGACCATCAAGAGCTGCTGCAGGAGCTGGAAGCGGACCCTCTGCATTATTTGCAGGATTATGCCGATAACAGTGAAGTTATCGTGGCGGGTATGGTTGTCTCCAGCAAAACGATCGTCACGAAGAAAGGCCAGCCTATGGCCTTCATGGATCTGGAAGATCGGATAGCGCGGGTCGAAGTGGTTTTATTCCCCGAAGCGTGGAAAAAACATGCTCCGCTCGTGCAGAAAGGCAGCGTCGTGCTTGTCAAAGCGAAGCTTCAGCTGCAGGACGAAGACCCGCCGAAGCTGCTGGCGGAGGCAGTGGCCGCGCCGGACGATCCGGCCGTCCGCCGCTGGCAGCGCCGTCCGCTGCGTCCGGGCGGCCAGTCCGCCTCCGGCGGCAGTGCGCCGCGGGGAGCCGGGGCTGCGCCGCAAGGAGGGCGCGCCGGAGAGCGCGGCGCTGCGGCCGGGAACGCCCGCAGCGGGCAGCCGGGCGGAAGCCCGGGAGCAGGCAGCGGCGCGAACGTGAGCCCGGGCGCCGGCACGCGCCCCGGCGGAGAAGGCGGCGCCCAAGCGGGCGTAAGCGGCAGCGCACGGCCTGCCGATGGCAGCAGCCGTGCGGACGCGGCCTCCGGACGCGCACAGGCGCCCGGCCGTGCCGCAGGCTCTGCGCGCAGCTCCAGCGTGGTGCGCGAGACGCGCCGCGGAGCCGCTGGCTATGGCGCCGGAGAGCCCGGGCCTGCAGCCGGCGAAGCCCGCAGCGGGCAAGACGGCGGCCCGGGTCCGGGCGGCGAAGCCACTGCCCACGCGGGCTCGTCCGGACGCGCCGCAGACCGCGGCAGTGCGGCCCCGCAGCGCTCATCCGCAGCCAAGTCTGCGGATGAGCCACGGCGCCCCGCCGCGCAGGGCACACCCGCCGGGGCGTCCCGGCAGCGGGTGTACGTCAAGATCGCGGCTCACCTGGAGGAGCCGCACAACCTCGTGAAGCTGCAGGAGCTGCTGCAGCTTCACGCGGGTCCGCTGGAGGTCGCGCTGTTCTACGAGCGCACCCAGCGGCTGCTGGCTTTGAGCGGCCAGTACCGCGTCAAGCCTTCTCCGGAACTGTTCCGTTCGATCGAACAGCTGATGGGCAAAGATTGTGTAAAGGTGAAATAATCCTCCTTTTTCCGGCATACATTTGTAAATCCGCCAAAAGCGGCAGCCTGTCCGCAGCTGCGCGGTAACAGCCGGATAAGGGAGGAATGAAGCATGAGTACAGAGCTGGTGCTGCAAATGCTGCGGGAAAGGGGAGTGACCGCGGAGAGTGTTGCCGAAATTGTTCTCCAGCTCCAGAAGCCGTATAACAAGGCTTTAACAATAGAGGTTTTGCCTGGAGAGCGTGATGACCGTGCTTGCCAAACGCGAAGTGCAGTACACCCTGATGACCGGTATCGCACTGGACGAGCTGGCGGAACGCAAGCTTCTTCCCGAACCGCTGCAAAGCATTCTGGAAGCGGACGAGCCCCTCTACGGGGTGGACGAGACGCTGGCTTTGGGAATTGTACATGTGTATGGTATGATCGGGCTGACGAGCTTCGGTTATCTGGATAAGCAGAAAATAGGCGTGATCCGCGATCTCAACGACCATCAGCGGGAGATTCACGTGTTTCTCGACGATCTCGTGGCCGGGCTGGCCGCAGCGGCATCCGCCAGAATCGCTCATCAAAACAAACCCGTTTCGACTTATTTCGAGGAACTTTGCGAAACCGGCGAAACCGGCGTGGATACGAAAGAGCCCGCATAGCCCGGCTTTTATCTGCGGCAGGCGCTCGAACGTTCAGGCGCCGTCTCGGCGAATCGGTCGGGACCGCGGCGATAGCGTCCGCGTGTCCGATTCACAAAAACTTCACCAGCCCGTGGGCGTGGGAAGTTTTTTTTGTCGGGCTGATAGGGTCCAGGGAATATTTTACAGAGGAAATGCCTTGGTATCCGGGCGGCGGAAAGCGGTTCGCGGCATGCTCCATCCTTCTTTTTCCATGTTTAATCTCAGGTGTCAGCGGAGCGGAAGCCTCTTAGGGAAGACAACCCTTCCTTGCGGGAAAATTAGAGGTTGTGTTATCATTATTCCATTGTATAGAACTTGAGAGAACGGAAAGTGAAGGCTAGAGATACGCTGCCGCGTCATTTTCATTTTGGCGCTATCCATTTTACCCGGGTACTGTTGAGGAGGTATATCCCCATGTGGACCGTGATTTATATTGCCCCCACCGCCAAAATTGCGGAGCGTATAAAGCAACGCCTGTCGGAGGAGGGGTTTCTGGTCCAAATTCGAGCAATCTCCATGACCAAGAACCAATTTGAAATCGTGGTTCCCGAGGGTGAAGTGGAAGAGGTTCAAGAAGTACTCAACACCATTTTACATCGCTGACCGCAGCGGTTGCGAAGGCGTGTTTTACGAAACCTCCGCAGCGAGACGGCTGGAGCGGAAATTGTAAGCCAGAGAGGTGCAAATGTGCTAAAGGATCTTTTTCAGAAACGCAAATATGCAACGATCCCTTCCGAGAAAGCGAAACGCGATATACCCGAAGGGCTGATGAATAAATGTCCGCGCTGCGGAACTATTCAATACAGTAAAGAGCTTGAGAAAAACTTGAAAGTCTGTACGTCCTGCAATTATCATTACAAATTAAATGCGATGGAACGTATGACGATGACCCTCGATGAAGGGCGTCTGTTCGAGTATGACGAGAATATGATTTCGGAAGACCCGCTCGGATTTCCGGATTACGAGAATAAAATCACCAAAGCGAAGGACAAGACCGGCCTGAAGGATGCCATCGTTACCGGTGAAGGTACGATCGGCGGATATCCGGTCGTCTTTGGCGCGATGAGTTTTGACTTTATGGGCGGCTCCCTGGGCTCTGTCGTAGGCGAGAAGCTGACGCGCGCCATTGAGAGCGCCATCCAGAAGAAGTATCCGCTCATTCTGTTTTCGACTTCGGGCGGCGCCCGCATGCAGGAGAGTATTCTCAGTTTGATGCAAATGGCAAAAACGAGTGCGGCTATTCAGAAGCTTGACTCGGAAGGCGGCTTGTTTGTCTCCGTCATTACCGATCCGACTTTCGGAGGGGTTTCGGCAAGCTTTGCCATGCTCGGCGATATTATTATCGCGGAACCCGCGGCATCGTTCGGCTTCACCGGCCGACGTGTCATCGAGCAGACGATCAAGCAGAAACTGCCCGACAACTTCCAAACCGCGGAATTCAACCTTCTGCGCGGACAGGTGGACAAGGTTGTGGCACGCAAAGATATGCGGACAACGCTGATCAAACTGCTTGACATGCACGTGATGAAAGGGGATGCGAATTATGGCGGGTGAATTGTCATTTGAGCAGCCACTGACTGAGCTTCGCAGCAAAATTGACGAACTGAAGCGTTTCGGTGAAGAGAAGAAAATCGATTTCACGGATGAAATCAGACGTCTGGAGGAACGGTATGCCGAGCTGCAGCAGGAATTGTATTCGACGATGTCCGCATCGGAGAAAATGCAGTTGGCCCGGCATCCGCAGCGTCCGACGACCATCGACTATATAGAGAGAATCTTTACGGACTTCGTAGAGCTTCACGGAGACCGTCTGTATGGGGACGACCTCGCCATTATCGGAGGCGTCGCCAAGCTGGACGGGCTTCCCGTTACGGTCGTCGGTCATCAGAAGGGCAAGGACACGAAGGACAACATTGCCCGCAATTTCGGCTGTCCGCATCCGGAAGGTTTCCGTAAAGCGCTTCGTCTGATGAAACAGGCGGACAAGTTCGGCCGTCCTGTCATTACGTTCATCGATACGAAAGGGGCGTTTCCCGGCAACGCCGCCGAAGAGAGGGGCCAAGGGGAAGCGATTGCGCGCAATCTGCTTGTCATGGCCGGTCTTCGCGTGCCTGTCGTCTGCGTCGTGATCGGCGAAGGAGGCAGCGGCGGAGCGCTCGCGCTTGGCGTCGGCAACCGGGTGCTGATGCTTGAGAACGCCATTTACTCAGTTATCAGTCCCGAAGGGGCCGCATCCATTTTGTACAACGATGCATCCAAATCCCTGCATGCCGCGGAAGCGATGAAAATCACCGCCAAGGATATTGCGGAATTGGGCGTTATCGATAGCATCGTCTCTGAACCGCAGGGTGGTGCCCATCGTGATCTGGAGCTCCAGTCAGCGAATATTAAAGCGGCCGTTCTGGAGCACATGCAGCCGCTGTTAGCGATGTCGGAAGAGGAACTCAAAGAAGACAGGTACCTCAAATTCAGACAAATAGGCAGATATACATTTACTCAGGAGGGTAACCATGCGTAAGACAAAAATTGTATGTACGATCGGACCGGCAAGCGAGTCCAAAGAAAACCTCAAGAAGCTCGTAACGGCAGGAATGAACGTGATGAGACTGAACTTCTCTCACGGCGATTTTGAAGAGCACGGCGGCCGGATCAATAATCTCCGCGCTGCCTGCGAAGAGCTCGGAGGCCGCAATGTATCCATTTTGCTGGATACGAAGGGGCCTGAGATCCGTCTCGGCAAGCTGAAAGAAGAGCCGATCGAACTGGCCGCAGGCGAGATGATTACCCTGACGACCGAAGAAATTCTCGGAGATCGTGAACGCGTGTCCGTAACCTACGAAGGTCTGGCGGAAGACGTTAAGCCCGGCGACACGATTCTGATCGACGACGGTCTGATCGGTCTGACGGTTGAGGCCGTTCAAGGAAACGATATCAAATGCCGCATCGTGAACAGCGGTCCGATTAAAAGCAAAAAAGGCGTGAACGTTCCGGGCGTCAGCATCTCGCTGCCGGGTATTACGGAAAAAGACGCTAACGATATCGTATTCGGTATCGAGCAGGGCATCGATTTCATCGCCGCTTCTTTCGTCCGTAAAGCTAGCGACGTGCTTGAAATCCGCGAGCTGCTTGAGCGCCATAACGCTTCGCACATTCAGATCATCTCCAAGATCGAGAACCAGGAAGGCGTTGACAACCTGGATGAAATTTTGGAAGTTTCCGACGGTCTGATGGTTGCCCGCGGCGACCTTGGCGTGGAAATTCCGCCAGAGGACGTGCCGGTTGTGCAGAAGCAAATGATCAAGAAGTGTAACTTGGTCGGCAAACCGGTTATTACCGCTACGATGATGCTTGACTCCATGCAGCGCAATCCGCGCCCGACCCGTGCCGAAGCAAGTGACGTGGCCAACGCCGTGTTCGACGGCTCCGACGCGATTATGCTGTCCGGCGAAACGGCTGCCGGGAAATATCCGGTTGAAGCGGTAGAAACCATGTCCCGCATCGCACAGCGTGCGGAAGCGGCTCTGGAATACCGCGAGATTTTCCTGCGTCAAGCGCACGCGCTGCAAACGACGGTAACGGAATCCATTTCCCAATCCGTCGCGAACGCCGCTCTTGAACTGGATGCCAAAGCGATCGTAACCGCTACGGAAAGCGGCTATACCGCAAGAATGGTATCCAAATACCGTCCGAAGGCGCCGATCGTTGCGGTAACACGCAACCCGCAGGTTATGCGCCGTCTGAACCTCGTCTGGGGCGTGCAGCCTGTCCTTCTCCACGGGGACGCGCAAACGACGGACGAGCTGTTTGAGCAAGCGGTCGACGGAAGCATCCGCGAAGGCTATGTGGATCTCGGCGATATCGTCGTGATCACGGCCGGCGTGCCGATCGGAAGCTCCGGTACTACGAATCTGATGAAGGTTCACCAGGTCGGCGAAATGATCGCCAAAGGAACCGGTATCGGCACCCAGCACGCGAAAGGTATTGTCGTGACGGCAGAAACAGCCGAAGAAGCCATCAGCAAAATGAAAGACGGCGCTATTCTGGTCACCAATACGACCGACAAGGAATATATGCCGGCTATCGAGCGTGCGGCGGGTCTGATCACGGACGTGGGCGGGATCACATCCCACGCCGCGGTAGTAGCTCTCAGCCTGGGCATCCCGGTTATCGTCGGTGTTGACCGTGCCCTTGACCTGATCAAGGACGACATGGAAATTACCTTGTTCCCTGAAGTAGGGATTGTGTACTCGGGACGTGCGCGCGTCCTGTAAGCGATTCGGATAAGAAAGGAGTGAGTCCGCCTGGTGCGGGTTCACTCTTTTTTTCAAACTATAAGGACAGAGCCTCGAAACCGCTGAAACAAAAGATAGGAGGATGAATCTTGCCGAATGAAGCAACGAATGAGCGCGAATGGTTTCCATACGGCGTCCGGGTCAGGTATCAGGAAACCGACCAGATGGGAGTCGTGTACCATGCCAATTATTTGACCTGGCTGGAAATCGCCCGAACGGAATATATCCGGGACAGAGGATTTCCGTACAAGCGGATGGAGGAGCTGGGACTGCTGCTGCCGGTCGTCGGTGCCGAACTGAAGTATGTGCGTCCGGCCCGCTATGACGACGAGCTTACGATTCTGACCCGCGTTACAAGCTACACGACGGTGAAACTGGAGTTTGAGTACGAAGTGCGGCGCGGAGAAGAACTTCTTGTTACGGGCATCACGAGGCATGCTTGGGTGAATCTTTCCTGGAAGCCTGTACGTATAGATAAAGAAGTGCCTGAATTATACGAATGGCTGCAAAGGGGTGGATAGCCGGTGTTACGCATAGCGCTTGCCGTCTTTATTATCGTTCCGGTCCTTGAGATCGCTTGTATCATCGGTATGGCTCATCTGATAGGGGGCTGGATGACGTTCGGGCTGATTCTGCTGACGGGTCTTCTGGGGGCTCTTATCGTGAGAAAGGAAGCGTCCCGTTTCCTGCCTTACGCCCGCAATCAACTGTCTATGGGCCAGAATCCGTCGGATTCCGTGCTGGACAGCGTCTGCGTCTTTGTCGGCGGACTGCTGCTGATCGTTCCGGGCTTCCTTACCGATTTGGCGGGTCTGCTTCTGGTGCTCCCATTTACACGTTCCTTGTTTAAAATGGGGCTACTCGTCCTGCTGCAGAAGCTAATGAGAAACGGACGGTTCATGTTTATTAACCGCAGGTAAAACGAAAAACGAAAGCGTCGAAACAGCAGCAAACGGTGCCGTTTCGACGCTTTCGATTAAGCAGGTCGAAGAAAAGCCCGGTCAGCGAACCTACGTGTTCGCGGCCGGGCCATTTTTTATGTAACGGGCAATATCGTGGAAGACGTTCGCTTTATAGACTGCCGTCAGGACCACCATGAGCACGGGGCCGAGGATAAGTCCTACGACGCCGAACAGCTTAAGTCCCACAAACAGGGCGATCAGGGCGGCGAGCGGATCCAGCCCTACACTTGAGGCGAGCACTTTGGGCTCCATTATCTGCCGCACGATGACGATCAGACCGTACAGGACGGACAGTCCGATTCCGAGGAAGAGGTTGCCTTTGAAAAAGCAGTAAATGATCCATGGAACGAGGACGGCGCCGGTGCCGAGATAAGGCATCAAATCGCACAAGCCGATCAGAAGGCCGATGGTGACGGCGAAATCCACACGCAGAATAACCAGCCCGATAATGACCGCGACCGTTGTCAGGGAAATCAGAATAAGCTGAGCGCGCATAAAGCCGAACAGCGCCTTCTGCAGATCGCTGGAAATGAGACGGGTCGCTTTGCGGACGGTTTCCGGCACCAGTACGGTGTAGCGCATCACGAGACGGTACCAGTCTTTGCTGATAAAGAAGGTCGCCATCAACACGATAATCGATACGGTCGCGATGTTAGGCAGGGACTGGATGATATGAATCAGCGAGTTGACGATATATTTCAAGGCATTGGAGCTAAAATCGGCAATCGTTCCCGTAACGGAGCTGAGGTTGCTGCTGAGATCCAGATTGTTGGCTCTCATGAAATCATTAAGCTGTCCGACAATCCCTTGAAACCAGGCCGAATTCAAAAATCCGGTCGCCTGATCTTTCCAGCCATTGATCATACTTTGTAAATTTTCAGCCAGTGTTCCCAGCTCTACGATCACTTTCGTCACCAGCAGGGTCATGGCTGTAACCGTGATGGCGATCAATAGAAGGATGACCAGCGTGGCGGACAGCCAACGCGGCATTTTGGCCTTCCGCTGCAGCATGTTGACGATCGGATTGAGCACATAGGCCAGCAGCCAGCCGATGATAAAGGGATAAATCAGCGGGGACACGTACCGCAGCAGCAGCCAGCCCGCCACGAGGCACAGCAGGACCAGAGCTCCCCGGAAAATTTTGTGCAGCAGGTACGGATTGAACACTCTCATAGGCTTCCTCTTTCTCGCTCGAAATGAGTTTACTACAGGACGGGATGAATCCCTAAATCACAAGGAGCAAGTATAGTGTTTCTCTGAACTTCCTTGATTATAGGACCGTGCCTGCCTTAAGTTCTGACTTAAGTTCTGAGAACCAATACCCGCAATAAGCCTCTGCTGAATCTGCCGGCCGCCTTAGACGAAGGACATCTTGACGTTTCCGGCTCCTCCCGACGCTTTAACTTTCGCAAAAGCTCCGTTCACGAGAGTCAGTTGGGGAGGGACGTGCCCGATGTCGAGGTCATAAAGTACAGGGATGCCGAGCCCGTCGAATACGTGATGAAGCGCATCCTGAAGAGCGAAATTTTTGACGGGGCCGTAGCCGGCGGGTCTTCCGATCAGGATGCCTTTTGCGTGCTCGAACCACCCGCACTGCTTCATCTGCCACAGGTGCCGGTAAATGTCGGCCGCGTTCATTTCACAGCTTTCCAAGTACCAAAGCACGCCTTCCTCGCGGCAGTAGCTCCGGACGAACGGCCGGACGGGAGCGTAGGGAGTGCCGGCAAGGATGGACAGCGTGTCCATGCAGCCTCCCAGCAGACGGCCTTCGAGACTTATCTCATAAGCGGGATCGTCTTCGCTGCCGAGTATTTTCCAGGAAGTCGGGGTATCCAGTTGGAAACCGGGTTTGGAAAAATCCCAGGCCGACTGGAATTTCTCCGACGAGGCTTGTTCCACCGTTTCCCCCTCAGCCGTGCTTAAAACCGCCTCCCATCGTGCGGATGTCCCGTCCAGTTGTCCGGAACTCATGTCGATATAGTTCGTCCCGTGCGCGGTGGCGTGTCCGGTCAGCAGCGTGTACGCAAACATAAACGTGCTGATATCGGAATAGCCGAGAACCCACTTGGGCTTCCGGTTCGCCTTCAATAAGTTCCAGTCCAGCAGCGGCAAAATGTCCATAAGGAACTCACCGCCCCACGGGGGGATTACGGCCGCAACCGTATCGTCCAGCAAAAAGCTTTGAAGCTCGCGGGCACGTTCTTCTTTCCCCGTGCTGACGCACTTGTCGTTGGTCCGGATAGTTTGACCCTCCAAAATACGGTATCCCGAATTTTCGAGCGCTTCCTTCGATGCCTTGAGAAGATGATGGAGAGGCTCCTCCACTCCGCTGGAGGGGGCTGTCACGGCGATGCGTCCGCCCTTTTTTAATGGCTGCGGATAAACTATGCGCTTTTTCATACGGATATCTCCTTTCTTGTCATTTATTTTGCCTGAAAAAAACCGTGAAGGCTCTGCTTCGTTCTTTTCGCCGTTACCGGAGTAAATCCTTGCCTGAACGCCGAAACATGCGAATTTAATACGGAGAAAACATTCCGCGAAACTTTTACATAAAATTAACAAAGCAAAAATACAGCGCAAACATGCCCCCCGAACAACCCTTGTACAATAGAGGTATAGAATAGAAATTGCAGATAAGTGGGAGCTGGGGTTTCGTGGAAAACAATCAAAAGCCGGAAGGCGTTAAAAGCAACGATTGCTATAAGTATGTAAACCGTGATTTGAGCTGGATCGAGTTTAACCGCCGCGTGCTGGAAGAAGCTCAGGACCCGACGGCTCCGCTGCTGGAAAGAGCAAAATTTCTGTCCATCGTATCCAGCAATCTGGATGAGTTTATGAGTGTAAGGGTAGCGGGAATTCTGGATCAGATGAAAGCGGGCTATCATAAAAAAGATTTTACCGGCTATACGCCGTCCGGTCTGCTCAAGCGCCTGCTGAAGAGAGCGAACCGCATGGTGGCGGACCAGTATAAAGCTTTTCGCGATTTGACGCGCCAACTGGCCCGCGAGGGAATTTTTTTCCCTTCCTACGATGAACTCAACAGCACTCAGCAGAAGGAAATGGACACCTATTTTCATGAAATCGTGTTTCCCGTACTGACGCCGATGGCCGTGGACCAGAGCCGTCCTTTTCCGCTGGTGCATACGCAGTCCAATTATTTGGCCGTCGTTCTGGAAAGCTGTGTGCCGACGGACCTCCGCACGTATTTTGCTATTGTGAGAGTTCCGCTTAATCTGGGTAGGCTTGTCCGGGTGCCCGTGCGCACCAACAGCAAGAAGCTGGAATTTATCCGGATGGAGGAGCTGATCAAGCATCATATCGAGTCTTTGTTCAGCGGGTATAAGCCCATCGCCGTCAACGGCTTCCGGCTCACACGCAATGCGGACCTGACTCTGAACGAGGAAGGCGCGGAGGATCTTCTGGAAGAGATCGAGAAGGAGCTCAAGCAGCGCAGATGGGGGGCGCCTGTCCGTCTCGAGGTGGAGAAAGGAATCCACCCTTATGCCCTGGAGCTATTGCGGGACGAGTTTGAAATCGGAGAAGGCTGTTTCGAAATCGACGGCCCGATCGATTTGACCTATCTGATCAAGCTCCCTCAGTTGGTCGGCGGGCGCGCGCATTTGTACTACCCCGCCCTGGAACAGGTTTACGCCGAAGAGTTTGAGCATACGGACGATTTTTTCGAGGTGATCCGGGAACGGGATGTGCTTCTTTATCATCCGTACGAGTGCTTCGATACGGTGGCGGATTTTATTTTGCAGGCTTCCGACGATCCCTTTGTGCTTGCCATCAAAATGACGCTGTATCGCGTCAGCGGCAATTCTCCGCTCATCGGGGCGCTGGCCAGAGCGGCCGAATCGGGCAAGCAGGTGACGGTCGTCGTCGAGCTTAAAGCCCGTTTTGACGAGGAGCGGAATATCGCCTGGGCCAGGAAGCTGGAAAAGTCGGGGTGCCACGTCGTGTATGGTCTGGTCGGACTCAAGACCCATGCCAAAATCACGCTGGTCGTCCGGCAGGAGCAGGAAAGCCTCCGGAGATACGTCCATGTCGGAACCGGCAATTACAACGACAACACGGCCAAGCTGTACACGGATGTGGGTTTGTTTACGAGCCACCAGGTGATGGGCGAAGACGCTTCGGCCTTGTTCAACGAAATGACCGGCTATTCGTCGCCTCATGACTGGCAGGCGTTTATCGTCGCCCCCGCGGACATGAAGACGCGGCTTATCGAGCTTATCGAAAGAGAAGGACGCCACGCGCTTGCGGGCAAGCCTGCCCGTATCGTGGCCAAGATGAACTCGCTCTCGAACCAGGAAGTGGTGGACGCGCTGTACGAGGCTTCGCAGGCGGGCGTGAAGATCGACCTCATCGTGAGAGGAGTCTGTGTCCTTCGTCCCGGCGTTGCGGATCTGAGCGAAAACATCACCGTGCGGAGTATCGTCGACCGTTTTCTGGAGCATTCGAGACTGTACTGGTTCGAGAACGGAGGCAGTCCCGACGTCTACTTGTCGAGCGCCGACTGGATGACCCGCAACTTGACGCGGCGGATTGAACTGATGTGCCCCGTCCGGGATGAGGAGCTGCAGCAGAGTGTGATCAATCTGCTTGAATTGTGTCTGCGGGATAATGTAAAAGCCCGTTTCCTGCAGCCCGGAGGGAATTATATCCGGGCGGCTGAAAACGGGCCTAAGGTGAGAAGCCAGTTCGATGCGATGACTATTAATCGGTGGAAAGTGCGGAAGCGTGAATATACGCGGTAAAGGACCAGTATTTTCCGGTCTCCTCCGCGGTTTCTTCGATCGTTCCGATTTCCGACGGGTCCTGCTCTTTGCAGAGCAGATGCAAGTGCAGCTCGCCCGGAACGGAACGCACGTCCAGTTCGGCGACGTTCCCGTTCTCGCCGTAATCCAAGGAGGTGGCCAGGCGGAGAAGAGAGCCGAGCTTGGCCGCGATGTCTTCATCGGACCTGTCCAGCACGCTTGCGTAAGGAAGCGCCTGCTGACGGGTCCGGTTTTTGTTTTTGAAGGTGGCGATCAGGGCGCAAAGCACGATCTCCCGGTGGGTCAGCCCGTCGATGCGGGATTCCGTGATGAGATGGAACGTATGGCGCCAGTGCTGGTAGCTGCTCACCGTGTAGCCTATCCGCTGCAGCAGCGCTGCGGCGTGAAGAAGTGAACGGTGGCGCGGCTGCAGCTCGGGCGCGCTATCCGCCAGCACATCGTACAAGGCTGCCGCATGGGCGGCTGCGCGGCGGAGATGATCGTGCGGCAGGGGCGTATGCAGCTTCAGCATGTTTTCCACGCTGAATTCCAGCACATCGGTGATGGGCAGCCGGTCCGGCATGGCCGTTTCGTAGAACAGGCCGTCGCGGAGCCCCGCACTGCTCACGATAATCCGTGAAGCGGCCGTCTGCCGGTAAACGGAGTGAAGGAGGACGACTCCGGCAACAATAATATCGGCGCGTCCCTTGGACAGGCCGTCGAGCTTTTTGCGCTTCTCCACGGGAAGGGACGGGAGAAGGTCCATGTAGTTCTGGAGGTCGTTTTCCTCCAGCTCGTAGTTGTGCATCACCGGGAGCGGGTAATCCACACGCTTCTGGTTAAGCTTCGCCAGCGCCCGCCCGGCTCCGCCCAAGCTGATCAGGGGCAGCTCCGCATGCTCCCGGATCCAGGGGTGAAGGTCGATCGTATCCCGGACGAGCGCCTTGAGCGCCTCGATCCGTTCCGGCCGGACGATTCCGCCCGGAGTGTACTCGCGGGCAGCCGTCACGGCGCCGAACGGGAAGGAAACGCTGTTCACCCGTTTGCGGTCCAGGAAGAGGGTGATCTCGGTGCTTCCGCCGCCGATATCCACGATGAACCCGTCCCGGACGTCGAGCGTGCTGACCACGCCTTGAAACCCGAGGCGGGCTTCTTCTTCGCCGGAGAGGATGTCGATGACGATGCCTGAACGCTCCGCAAGCTCCCGCGCGATATCTTCGGCGTTCGCGGCATTGCGGATAGCGGCCGTAGCGGCGGCCTTCACCGAATCGACGGAATAGGCGCCGCATATCCGTTTGAAACGGCGCAGCAGCGGCACGACGGACAGGATGCCGTCGTGAGTCATCGCTCCGTCTTCGCCGATGCGCTCGGACAGCCGGGCCGTCTCTTTCGTTTCATGCAGAATCCGGTAGGCGCCCGGAGGCGTCACTTCGTAAATGACCAGACGGACCGAGTTCGATCCGATGTCGATAATGGCGTAGCGGCTGCTGTTCATATGCGTTCGGGCTCCTATTTACGAGAAAATTTGTGAATAATATGGTATGATGAATGAATGGCCGATTTTGTTGGCTGCTCTGGTTCCTATTGTACCAATACCGAGTATAGACCACAAACCGGGCGAATGTGCACGAATGATGCAAGAAAGTTTATTTATTGTACTGATAATGAAGTTTTATGGGCTTTTGTTTCACATAATGGTCAAAATCCTTTATTATTAGTAAGAAAGCTACCGCAGTTTTTGTCAATCCAGTGAAATAAGGAGAGGTTTCCATGACAGCTACCAAAGGCTTGGAAGGTATTGTTGCGACAACATCGTCGATCAGCTCCATCGTGGACGGTGTGTTAACTTATCGCGGATTAGATATCGATGATTTGGCTGAGAATGCCTCCTTTGAAGAAGTCATTTACCTGCTCTGGTTCGGTAAATTGCCCAACCAGGCCGAGTTGGACCAGCTCCGCAGCGATTTAAATGCGAGTTCTTCCATTCCGGATCAGGTTCTTGAACAAATTAAATTGTATCCTTCCGATACAAACGCGATGGCAGCGCTCCGTACGGCTGTATCCGCTCTTGCTTTGTATGATAAAGAAGCTAACGAGATGAGCCGCGAATCCAACGTTCGCAAGGCCATCAAGCTTCAAGCTCAAATTCCGACGATTATCGCGGCTTTCGCTCGCATCCGTGGAGGCAAAGAGCCTCTTGCTTCCAAAGGATACCCGTCCCTGGCTGCAAACTTCCTCTACATGCTTACTGGAGAAGAGCCGGATGAAACCGCTATCACCGCTTTGGATAAGGCGCTTGTGCTTCATGCCGACCATGAGCTCAACGCTTCCACGTTCGCGGCACGCGTAACCGTGGCGACGCTGACGGACATCTACTCCGGCATCACTTCCGCAATCGGCACCCTCAAAGGGCCTCTGCACGGCGGCGCGAACGAAGCCGTAATGGCGATGCTCGAGGAGATCGGCGAAGTGGAAAACGTCGTTCCTTACATCAACAAGAAGCTGGAAAACAAAGAGAAGATCATGGGCTTCGGACACCGCGTTTACAAGAACGGCGATCCGCGCGCGAAGCATCTGCAGGAGATGTCCCAGCAGCTCACGGAATCGACGGGTCTTGGCAAGTGGTACCAAATGTCCATTCAAATCGACGAGCTTATTACGAGCCTCAAAGGTTTGAAGCCGAACGTTGACTTCTACTCCGCTTCCGTTTATACGTCCTTGAAAATCCCTCGTGATCTGTTCACGCCGATTTTCGCCATCAGCCGCGCATCCGGCTGGACTGCTCACATCTTGGAGCAATACGACAACAACCGTCTGATCCGTCCTCGCGCCGAATACACAGGCCCTACGAATCAGAAGTACATTCCGATCGAAGAACGTTAATTAAGCAGGGCCGGCAACGAAGACGGGCGGCAGCGGAAGAAATGGCTGAGCCATCCCCCGCCCGGACAATCCGGCTTTCTCTTTGCGTGCGCCCGCGTTAAACCGGGTGCGCAACCATGATCTTATAATCGATTAGGAGGATATTAACATGCCGAAATTTGAAAATTATGCACTGCCTACCGAAGGACAAGCGATTACGATTGAAAACGGTAAGCTGAACGTTCCGAACAACCCGATCATCCCGTTCATCGAAGGTGACGGCACAGGTCCCGATATCTGGGCAGCTTCCCAACGCGTTCTTGACGCTGCTGTCGAGAAAGCCTACAAAGGCGAGAAGAAAATCGCATGGTACGAAGTATTTGCCGGCGAAAAAGCGTTCAACACCTACAACAGCTGGCTGCCGAACGATACGCTCGAAGCTATCCGCGAGTACATCGTAGCCATCAAAGGACCTCTGACTACACCGGTAGGCGGCGGTATCCGTTCCCTGAACGTAGCGCTTCGCCAAGAACTCGATCTGTACACTTGCCTGCGTCCTGTTCGCTACTTCAACGGTGTGCCTTCCCCGGTAAAACACCCTGAGCTGGTTGACATGGTTATTTTCCGTGAGAACACGGAAGACATCTATGCGGGTATCGAGTATCAAGAAGGTTCCGCAGAAGTGAAAAAAGTGATCGAGTTCCTTCAAAACGAAATGGGCGCGAACAAAATCCGTTTCCCTGAAACTTCCGGTATCGGCATCAAGCCGGTTTCCAAAGAAGGTTCCGAGCGTCTGATCCGCGCGGCTATCGAATATGCAATCAAACACGGCCGCAAGAGCGTTACCCTCGTTCACAAAGGCAACATCATGAAATTCACCGAAGGTGCTTTCAAAAACTGGGGTTACGCGCTTGCCGAGAAAGAGTTCGGCGATAAAGTATTCACATGGACAGAATACGACAGAATCAAAGAAGAGAAAGGTACCGACGCTGCTAACCAGGCTCAAAAAGAAGCCGAAGAAGCCGGCAAAATCGTCGTGAAAGACGCGATTGCCGACATCGCCCTCCAGCAGGTTCTGACTCGTCCGACCGATTTTGAAGTTATCGCAACGCTGAACCTGAACGGCGACTACCTGTCCGACGCTCTGGCGGCACAAGTTGGCGGTATCGGTATCGCACCTGGAGCGAACATTAACTACATGACAGGCCACGCTATTTTCGAAGCCACTCACGGTACGGCTCCGAAGTATGCCGGACTTGACGTTGTTAACCCGGGTTCCGTTATTCTGTCCGGCGTTATGATGCTTGAGCACCTGGGCTGGCAGGAAGCGGCCAACCTGATCTATAAAGGCATCGAGTCCGCAATCGACGCTAAAACCGTTACTTATGACTTCGCACGTCTGATGGACGGCGCGACTAAAATCAAGTGCTCCGAGTTCGGCGACGAAATCATCAAGCACATGGGTTAATTGGTAGTTGAATAAAAGGACCAGCCGGGCTTGCCCGGCTATTCCTTCTTGTTCCGGCTCCGCTAGCGGAACGGCAGGTAAGGCTGTTTTTACATGTTCCTAAAAACCATGCCCGCTTGTCCAAAGCGTGCAACAATGATCAGGAGGTAACTAAAAATGGCTATCCGTCGCAACAAAATTACGGTTGTAGGTGCAGGTTTCACAGGAGCGACAACGGCTCTTATGCTGGCTCAAAAAGAACTCGGTGACGTTGTCCTCGTTGATATTCCGCAGCTGGAAAACCCGACAAAAGGTAAAGCGCTGGATATGATGGAAGCTAGCCCGGTCCAAGGGTTTGACAGCAACATCGTAGGCACTTCTTCTTATGAAGATGCTGCCGGTTCCGATATCGTGATCATTACGGCAGGCATCGCCCGCAAACCGGGAATGAGCCGTGACGACCTCGTGAATACCAATGCGGGAATCGTAAGATCCGTTTGCGAAAACGTGAAAACACACTGCCCGGATTCCATCGTTATTATCTTGAGCAACCCGGTTGACGCCATGACTTACGTGGCTTACGAAGCACTCGGCTTCGAGAAAAACCGCGTAATCGGCCAATCCGGCGTTCTGGATACAGCCCGTTACTGCACGTTTATCGCGCAAGAACTGAACGTATCCGTAGAAGACGTTCGCGGCTTCGTGCTTGGCGGCCACGGCGACGATATGGTTCCGCTCGTTCGTTACTCCAACGTAGGCGGTATTCCGATCGAGAAACTGATTCCGTCCGAACGCATCGAGGCGATCGTACAGCGTACACGTACGGGCGGCGGCGAAATCGTGAACCTGCTCGGCAACGGCAGCGCATATTACGCTCCGGCAGCTTCCCTGGTTCAAATGGCTGAAGCTATCCTGAAAGACAAAAAACGCATTATTCCGGCTATCGCTCTCCTCCAAGGCGAGTACGGCTACGAGAACTTGTTCATGGGCGTACCGACCCTGCTGGGCGCGGGCGGCATTGAGAAAGTATTCGAGCTGGAACTCACAGGAGAAGAGAAAACGGCGCTGGACAAATCCGCGGATTCCGTTCGCAACGTAATTAAAGTCGTAACAGGCGCTTAATTTAAGCCCGGTTAGCGCATATAACCCGAACATTCAAGAAAAGAGCCGATCCGGCTCTTTTCTTCTGCCCGGGTTCAAACGGGTGGAATTCCGGAAGGATGGGTCGTATTGTGCTTTTTCTGCAAACTCTATTGTTTTTGCACGTGACAGGAGCTATTACGCTAGGCTTCTATCTGCTGCTTCCGCTTCTGCTGCATTCCAGCCTGAAGCAGACGGAGGACGCCAGGCTGGGGCAGCTCCGACTGATCCGTCACTTGAACCGGATCGGTCAGTATATTCTGCTTGCGCAGCTTGCGACAGGCGGTTACCTGCTCAGCCTGGGTACCTACTCTACAGCCTGGATGACAGCAGTCATAACGCTGTTTATCGGGGTCGGCGCTGCCGGAGGCATGCTTGGTGTGGCCCTCCGCCGCGTCATCAACGGGCGGGCCGAAGCGATGCGCCAGGCTTTCTGGTACAGCGCGGCCGCGGAGCTGGCTTTTGTGCTGCTTCTGGTGCTGAAGAAGTTCCCGCAGATTTTGTGAGAGACCTGCCGGGGATGAGGCGAGAGCGAGGCCCAAGCAAAAAAACGAGCGGTCCGGTTAACTAATCGGACAGCTCGTCTAGGGTTTTCTCCAGGCTCGGAGCGAGACGCGTCAGGAAGTACTCGACTTCCGGCATGTTCAGCTCCGTGATGGACTGCTCGATCTGCTTCTTGGCGGTGCCGAACTCCCGGTTGCCCGCCGACAGCTCGGCGGTGCATTTGAGGTAGGCATCCAGCAGATCGGCGGCTTTGACAATCCGCGCAAGCTCGGGGTCCGACGGGCCGAGTATAAGCGGCTCGTAAGCATGCCGGAGCTCGTCCGGAATCATCTGGACGAGCTTATCGGCCGCCAGCTGCTCCAGCTCGCGGAAATTCCGCAGAATGTGCGGGTTGTGATGCTTCACCGGCGTAGGAATATCGCCGGTGATGACTTCCGTCGCATCATGGAACAACGCCATGGATACGACGCGGTCGGTCGGCCAGCTTCGGCCGAACACTTCGTTGCCGATGGTGCAGAGCACGTGGGTGAGAAGAGAGACGTGGAAGGAATGTTCCGCCACGTTCTCCCGCACCGTGCTCCGCATCAGGCTCCATCTTTCTATGTAGCGCATCCGGTACAAGTAGGCGAAAAAATGATGGTCCATCTTACGGCGTTCCTCCCTGATGACTCTTACTGTCTTGGGACGTCAGGATTCGGGGTTCCTGCCGCCAATAGATCTGGCCGGTGGAGCGGTTGTAGGTCACTTCGCGCCCGAGCAGCCGCTGGAGATCGGACAGGCTGATGACCAGCTCGCCGTGCTCGCGGCGCACGGGTTCGGACAGCTCAACGACGGAGGCGGCGGTTTTGAACCGGCGGCTGCCCACCGAACCCGAAAAGACGCGGTCGTCCGAGCGGATCGTCACCGACTGCCCGTCGTCGGTAACGGTACCTCCCAGACGGTCGACGGCATCGGACAGAAGGACGGAGCCGGACGTCTGGGGCTGGGCGACAGCCCGCCGTTTGAGTGTGGTGTGCAGCCGTTCCGGCGTGATCCATGGGCTTCCCGCATTGATGCGCGGAATGTGCATCCGGTCGGCATCGCGTGTCGCCATCTGCGGAATGATCGTAAAGCCGTAGCGGAAGCCGGCTTTGCTGTACATCTCCGCGCCTTCATCGGCGATGATGCCGTAAGGATAGGCAACCGTATCGACGGGGAGCTCCTGCAGCGGAGACAGGTTAGATGCGCAGGCGGCGGCATCGTTATAAATCCGGCTGCGGTACTGCTCGTCCGTTTCCTGAACGCCGTTTACCGTTTCGCGGCCGACGAGGGCGGCTTCCCCGCTGTCCAGCTTCCGGTGGGAAGCGTTGGTGTGGCACTGATTTTCGATAAAATTCGTCTCGTGCGACATCCGGGTCAGTTCTTCCTTGGACATGGACGGAATCATGGTCGCTTTGGGATCGGCCAGCGTTTCGGTAATGATGAAGTTGACGGCGGGAATTTTCAGTTCCTTCAGTACGGGATAGGCGTGCGAATACACGCTCTCATAACCATCGTCGAAAGTGACGAGAACGGCATTATCCGGGACGCTCGCACCCGCCAGATACTGTTTGAATTCCTGCAGTGTAATAAAATGATAGCCTTTGGCGAGCAAATAATTCATCTGATCGCGGAACAGCTTGCTTGTAATGGTGCTGCTGCTTGTGTCCTGATCATGGATGTGGTGGTACATCAGTACGGCTACCTGATCCCTGTACCACAGTTTGTACCGGTCGGCACCGGTAGGTATCAGCAGCGCGCTAAGCCCGAAGACGGCAAGCAGCAGCGCGCTCAGAAGTCTTTTGTACATGAATGGCCATGCTCCTTGTATCATATTTCCGTGGTAACAAGCGGCGTGAACGGTGTGTTATAATTAAAGCATAGTAAGAATAGCGGTGACTACCACAGAAATCACGGTCTTACGGTTGTTCTGATGCGACAAGAGGAGAGGAGACTAACACCATGCAGCATTTTCTACAAAGTGTATATGATTTGATTGTGGAAACGTCCACTAACCTTCCGGCCGACGTCCGCCGGGCGATCCGCAATGCCCAGTCCCTGGAGGATAAGGGTACTCGTGCGGCGCTTTCGTTAAGCACCATTGCGCAAAACATCGAAATGGCGGAAACGAACGTATCGCCGATTTGCCAGGATACGGGAATGCCTACGTTTATTATACACTGTCCGGTCGGAGCTGACCAAATCACGATGAAGCGTCAAATCCGTGAAGCTGTCGCTCAAGCGACCAAAGACAGCAAATTACGGACGAATTCGGTCGATTCCCTGACAGGCGCCAACACGGGCGACAACTTGGGTCCCGGCACCCCGGTCATTCATTTCGAGCAGTGGGAACGCGACGATATCGAAGTCAAGCTCATTCTGAAAGGCGGCGGCTGCGAAAACAAAAACATCCAGTACAGCCTTCCGGCGGAAATTCCCGGCCTGGGCAAAGCGGGACGAGATCTGGACGGAATCCGCAAATGCGTCATGCATTCCGTATATCAGGCGCAGGGTCAAGGATGCAGCGCGGGTGTGATCGGAGTCGGCATCGGGGGCGACCGCACGACCGGCTACGAGCTGGCCAAGCATCAGCTGTTCCGTTCCCTGGACGATGTGAATCCGAACGAAGATCTCCGCAAGCTGGAAGATTACGTGATGGAGAACGCCAATAAACTCGGCATCGGCACGATGGGCTTCGGCGGCCAAGTTACGCTGCTCGGCTGTAAGGCCGGTGTGATGAACCGTCTCCCTGCAAGTTTCTTCGTTTCGATCGCGTATAACTGCTGGGCCTACCGCCGCCAAGGGGTTGTCCTAAACGCCCAAACCGGCGAAATCCAGGATTGGGTGTACGAGCGCGGTTCCGACCAGCCGATGAACGAGGCGGCTCAACCGGTAGCTGCAGCGGAAGCTTCGCAGCCGGAGGCCGTAGCTGCCGCTCCTGATGCCGACGAATCTGACGAGCGTCGTGAGATCGTTCTGCAGACGCCGATCAGCGAAGAGCAGATCCGTCAGCTGAAAGTGGGCGACGTGGTCATCATCAACGGAATGATGCATACCGGGCGCGACGCGCTTCATAAATATTTGATGGATCACGACTCGCCGGTCGATCTGAACGGTGCGGCCATTTATCACTGCGGGCCGGTTATGAGCCAAGATCAAGCGGGCAACTGGAAAGTGAGAGCGGCAGGCCCTACCACAAGTATCCGTGAGGAGCCTTACCAAGGAGATATTATTAAAAAGTTCGGCATCCGCGCCGTCATCGGCAAGGGCGGTATGGGCCCCAAAACGCTGGCTGCCTTGAAGGAACATGGCGGTGTTTATCTGAATGCGATTGGCGGAGCCGCGCAATACTATGCGAGATGCTTCAAAAAAGTAGAAGGCGTGGACTTTATGGAATTCGGGATTCCGGAAGCCATGTGGCATCTGCAGACCGAGGGTTTTGCGGCCATCGTAACGATGGATTCTCACGGAAACAGTCTCCATGCGGATGTAGAGAAAAATTCGCTGCAAAAGCTGGAGCAGTTCAAGGAGCCTGTTTTCGCCTAAGTTTATCCGTTGGACGGGCAAGCGATGCCGGTTAGTTCCCGAAAGCGAACGAATCGGGTGAACGGTACGCGAGGATTGCTCAGATTTGTTCGTGAGTTTATGCTATTCATAAACGGACTTATTTCGCGGGTGGAAGCCTTCTGCCCGCGGGGCCGGAGGCGGGGAGCCTCCGGTTTTTTTGCATGCTTATACTGCCGGTCCTCCGGGATTCCTTTACATAATCTTTACTTTTTTTACGTGCGGGGGAAGCGTACACTAAGGATTGATCTCCTGAAGAAAACCGTTAGGATGACCTCATGTTTGGAGTGAAGGTAAACTTATGCTCAAATTTAGAGCCCGCTTGACGCTCATTCTTATGCTGATGATCGGAGTTTCCATGCTGATCGCCGGTATTTTCATGGCAAAGCTGCTGGAAGATTCACATATTAAGGAACTGGAATCCAATCTGGTGCGCGAACTTCGCGTGATCGAGATGACCGGCGACTGGAACAAGGCCGGGGATTTGGCTTTCCTTGTGCCGTATTATACTTCCCAGACAAAGCGGCTGAAGGAATTTACGGATGCCCGAGTGACGTATATCCGGGAAGACGGCAAGGTGCTGGGAGATTCGGATGAAAATCCCGAAGAGCTGGACAACCACGCGGGCCGCAGCGAAATTCAACAGGCAAACCGGGAAGGCGTCGGGTACGCGATCCGGTACAGCGACACGCTTAAACGCAACATGCTGTATGCAGCTATCCCGGTACAGACAGCGGGCGAAGAGAAAACGGGATATCTGCGTCTGGCCATAAGCCTCGAGCAGGTGGAGAATACGATTCGCCATTTATGGCTGTTCCTTCTTATCGGTCTAGGTATCCTGTTCCTAATTGCAGGTGCGACCAGCTACCGGATTGCCAAAGGGCTGACCCGGCCGATCGAGAACATAACGAATGTGGCGAAGCAGATTACCAACCGCAACTATAAAGCGCGTGTGGAAACGAAAAGCTTAGACGAAGTGGGCCAGTTGGGTCAGGCTATCAACCGGATGGCGGACAGTCTGCATATGCAGATGAACCGGATTCTGGAGAACGAAGGCCGCCTCAAAGGCGTGCTGGAGAATATGGGAAGCGGTATTCTGATGGTAGACCGCGACCAGAGAATCGTGCTCGTCAACCGTTCGGCCGAAGATATTCTCGGTTTTTCTTCCAATGAATTGTACGGAAAAAAGTACGACGAAGCGAAGCAGCAGTTCGAGCTGACGCGGCTCATTCAGGAATGCATCGAAACGAACGAGCATATCCGCGAGGAAATCATTTTCTATTATCCGTCGGAACGGATTCTGGAAATCAACTTGAGCCCCATCTCGCAAGCGGATGGAGAATGGTCGGGCGCGCTCGTCGTTCTGCATGATATTACGGCGATGCGCCGGCTGGAACGGATGCGCAGCGAATTTGTCGCGAACGTTTCCCATGAGCTGAAAACGCCGATTGCCGCGGTGAAGGGCTTTTCCGAAACGCTGCTGGCCGGAGCGCTGGATGACAAGGAAACGGCGAGATCGTTTCTGCAAATTATTTTCGATGAAAGCGAGCGGCTCAACCGGCTGGTCGGGGATATTCTGGAGCTGTCGAAAATCGAATCGAAGCGCATTCCTCTGCAGTTGTCGCCGACTCATCTCCAAAGCATTATTCAAAAATCGCTTCACATGATGGAAGCGGAGGCGGACAAGAAGAAGATCGCGCTCAGCATGAATGTGGATGAAGCGCTGTTCCTGGAAGCGGATGAAGACCGTCTGAGGCAGATTCTGATCAATCTGATGGCGAACGGAATCAACTACACGCCGGAAGGCGGCCGGGTCTCGGTCGCGGCCGAACTAGCGGGATCGGGAACCGAAGGAGAGGACGAGCGGATCCGGATATCCATTAAAGATACGGGAATCGGAATTCCTAAAAAAGATCTTCCGCGGATTTTCGAACGATTTTACCGGGTGGACAAAGCGCGCTCCCGGAGTTCAGGCGGAACGGGCCTCGGTCTGTCGATTGTGAAGCATCTGGTTGAGATGCATCACGGAACGATCCGGGTCGAGAGCGAGGTCGGCTACGGCACGGAATTTATTATCGAGCTTCCGGTGATTCATCCGTAACGACGGAAGAGTTTCTTTTTTCGGACAAGTTTACGCGGCGTTAATATTTTATTTACATTCGATTTACATTCCACTGCTATGATAAACTTAAGATAGTAGTATAAGACGTTCAAGCGTGGGGGACACGATGTCACAAAAAATTTTGGTTATCGAGGACGAGCCTACGTTAGCGAGGCTGCTCTCTTATAATTTGACTCAGGAAGGTTACGAAACGAAGGTCGTGGATCACGGGGGAGACGGTCTGCAGGCGGCTATGCAGCAGCCGTACGACCTGATCATTCTGGACATTATGCTTCCGGGGTTGAATGGGTTTGAGGTGCTGTCCAAACTGCGGCAGAAGGGCAATGCGACGCCGGTGGTGATTCTGACGGCCCGTAATGCCGAGGAAGAAGTCGTGCAGGGACTGAAGCACGGAGCGGACGACTATATTACGAAGCCGTTCGGCGTCGCCGAGCTTCTGGCGCGCGTGGCGGCGGTTCTGCGCCGCACGCAGGCGGACGAGCCCGGCGGCGAAGGCAAGAAATCGACCGACAAGGTGATCGCGGTCGGCGATCTGCAAATCTTCCCCGAGAAGTACGAAGTCTATCTCGGAGAAGAATCCATCCCGCTGCGCCCGAAGGAGTTCGAGGTGCTGCTTTATCTCGTGCAGCGCCCCGGAGTCGTGATTACGCGGGATGACCTGATGAACATCGTCTGGGGCTTCGATTATATCGGAGGCCAGCGGACGGTGGATGTTCATGTAAGCTCGCTTCGCAAGAAGCTGGAGATGAACCAGCAGTCGGTTCAGATCGAATCCATCCGCGGCGTGGGGTACAAGCTCGTTGCCCACCAGGGCCGCAAGGTGTAGACGGGACCGGTGCGGCTAAGCGCCGCCGGTCTTGAGATCGCGCCGCGCGAGCGATGCGATGGCGCGGCCGATACGGAAAGCCCCGGGCTATTGCCGGGGCTGTTCCGCGCGGCGGCGCAGTAAGAAGAAAAGGCAGGCCCTATGCGGGCCTGCCTTTCTTCGGTTTGTCTGCGGCGCGCTGGGCTGTCCGCAAATGCCGCGGTTCTGCCGGTCCGTGGAGACGGCTGCGTGAAAGCGGCGGGTCCGGCCGAGTGTCGCAGCCGCAGAGCGTGGCATGAGGTAGCCCCGCTGCCGGTCGCGGAGACGCGCGTGGGGCCTGCCGGTAAGTGCAGGGGCGCAGGCTTGACCTGTGCGGCTCCGTTAGGGGCGTCCGGCAAGCTCCCAAACGCCTGGGTTAGTACCCAGCCGCATCAAGCGAGCTCTCATTCTGCGTTGCTTCAGCATGACGGTGAGCAACCACGGCTTGCCCGCCTGAAAGCCCATATCCGTCCTTACCGGTTCCACTCCAGCATTTTTTTGCGGAACTCATGGGGGGAGCAGTGGTTGATCTTTTTGAAGGTTTTATAAAAGTGAGCCATGTTCGGCATGCCGATCTGTTCGCCGACCTGGGCGACGCTTATATCCTGAGTCAGCAGGATTTTCTCGGCTTTTTTGATTTTTTTGAAGTTCACGTAATCGAGGAAAGAAATGCCGAGTACTTTTTTGAAATATTTCACAAAATAGTAGTAGGAAATGTTGGCCGCCTTGCTGGCTTCATCCACGTAAACCTTGCCGTCGATATTCCGGTCAATGTACTCGAAAACCGGCTTCAGCCGGATCAGATCGGCGCTGTTGCCGTAATCGAGCAGGCGCTTCTCATCGCTGCGGAGCAGAGAGAGCACGATCTGTTTCACGAGGATGGAGATGGCGATTTCATAGCCGACTTTTTTGCCGGCGTACTCGGTATAAATGTTGCGGATGCACGCAAATACCTCGTCGCGGATAGCGGGATTTTCCCGGAAAATATAATTCAGCTTGCTTAGTGCGGACTGGGTCTCCGAAAAATAACGCAAATAAGCGATCCCGCTTTCGTCAAAGTAATGCTCCAGGTCGAACTGGAACACATAGTAGACGAGTGTGGTATCTGCCGACGAACGGTCCCGGTGGAGCTCGGAGGAACCGATGAGGACAACGTCTCCGGCTTTCAGGCTCACTCTTTCATTTTCAAGGTAAACGTCGAGTTCTCCTTCGACAATGGCGAGCATTTCGACTTCTTTGTGGTAATGCCACGGACTCATCCGCTCGTCGTCACGACGGGCTTGAAAGACCCGCATGGACAAAAAAGGGTTTTCATAATTAATCTGTTCGTTATAGATTTCCACCAGCTCTGCCCCCGAATGACAAAATCGCATATAAGTATCGCCATATCTGTGATTTTATTTTGGCGAGGTATCTTCTATACTTTATTGTAGTACGATCGAGCAGGCAGGGGAAGCCGCTAAATTTTAGAACGCGCGTACATTTTGCCGCCATCCTGTCTGATTGTTAGTTACATACCCATGTTTACCCATTTGAAGGAGGAACTGCAATGTCACAAAAGTACCGGATCGGAATTATCGGATGCGGAGGGATTGCAAACGGCAAACACCTGCCGAGTCTGGCGAAACTGCCTAACGTTGAATTGGTCGCATTCTGCGATATTGTCATCGAACGGGCGGAAAAAGCCAAGGAACAATACGGTTCCGGCGATGCTTGCGTTTACCAAGATTACCGTGAACTGCTGAAAGATTCCTCCCTTGATATAGTTCATGTCTGCACACCGAACGATTCTCACGCGGACATTACCATCGATGCACTGGAAGCCGGCAAACACGTCATGTGTGAAAAGCCGATGGCTAAAACGTCCGTGGACGCCCGCCGCATGGTGGACGCCGCCAAACGGACCGGCAAGAAACTGACGATCGGATATAACAACCGTTTCCGCTCCGATTCCCAGTATTTGAAAAAGCTTTGCGAAGACGGCGAGCTTGGGGAAGTTTACTTCGCCAAAGCACACGCTATCCGCCGCCGGGCCGTTCCGACTTGGGGCGTATTCCTGGATGAAGAAAAGCAGGGCGGAGGCCCGCTGATCGATATCGGGACTCACGCGCTCGACCTCACGTTGTGGATGATGGACAACTACAAACCGAAGGTTGTGCTTGGAACCTCGTACCACAAGCTGTCTCACCGGGCGAACGCGGCGAATGCTTGGGGCCCTTGGGACCCGGCGAAGTTCACGGTTGAAGATTCCGCTTTCGGTATGATCACGATGGAAAACGGCGCGACTATCATGCTTGAATCGAGCTGGGCGCTGAACACCCTTGAAGTCGACGAAGCGAAATGTACGCTGAGCGGAACCGAGGGCGGAGCCGACATGAAGGACGGCCTGCGCATTAACGGCGAGAAAAACAGCCGCCTGTACACACAGAATATCGAGCTTTCCAGCGGCGGCGTAGCCTTCTACGAGGGTGCTTCCGAGAACGCGCCCGATCTGGAGATGCGCATGTGGATCGACGCGATCGAAAACGACAAAGATCCGGTAGTCACGCCGGAACAAGCACTTGTCGTATCGGAAATTCTCGAAGCCATCTACGAATCGGCGAAAACCGGCAAAGCGGTTTACCTGAACGAAGAGAAGTAAGAGCGGCCGCAGTCTGCTTAAAACAAAAAAGTCCGCCTCGTTTTACGGGGCGGCTTTTTCTTAAAGTGTCCAACAAAAATAAGCTCGTTTCCATTAGCGGAGAACGGGCTTTTTTGCCGTTTGGAAGGAAGAGGCATACACGTCAAACAGGAGAGAGTGGACAGAAGAAACGGGGTTCACATTCATGGGGGCCGCACGAGGGCTACTTATTCTTCCTTCTCGTCGGCTGTATCGTCTTCAAACGGTTCGCGATCTTCTTCGTAGTACATCTAGTCGGCACCTCCTTCCGGTAATCTATTCTTACATACTAGTTTATGATCGTTTTCTGCAAATTATCACCATGTAAGCGGCAGGTAAAATAAAAAAGGCGATTCTCTTACGGGAATCGCCTTTCTTTTCGCGAGTGATAAGAAGGGTATGGCTGATCGGCACGGTTAGAGCAGAGAAGGTTCAGCGCATACGCTGCGGACGATCGCCTTCCGGCTCGTCCGTAACATCTTTGGCGCGGGGCGTCCACAGAAACAAGAAGAGCAGCGAGACCGCAACGACAATCGGAGGAGCATACATGATCATAAAATGTTCCACGGCGTCTTCATCCTTTCTTATCCCGGTTTCCTTGAACATAGCTGGCATCAAACAGGAACAGTCTCATCAGCAGAACAAGCGAAGGAATGAGAATCAGCAGGCCGGCGATAAAAGCGATGATAAGCGCCGTGCCCATGGCGGGATTGGTGAAGTTTTCATGAATCGTGATGTACGGATACAGAATGTAAGGCAGATGGGAGGCCCCGTACCCGAAAAAAGCAAAGGCGAACTGAAGCAGGACGAAGGTGAAGCCGAGGCCCAAATGTCTTTTTTTCCAGACGGCATAGACGGCAATCAGGAAGCAGAGGAACGAGATAACGAACATCCAGGCGAGATCGAGCATTTTTGTGAAATGTTCGGGGTTATGCCGGGAGATCGCGAAAAAGACGAGTACGCTGGCCAGAATGGTCGGAACGCTCCAGAAAAGCGCATACCCGCGTACGATTTCAAAAGCGGCCTTGTCCTTCGCTTTATGCGCATAGTAGGCCAGGAACATGGCGGAGATGTACAGCACGCTGACGATAGCGATCAGCACGACCGACCAGGTATAGACGCTGCCCAGGAGAGCGCTCCAGTCCAGCGTGATTTGGCCGGCGGTTTCCACGATCAGGCCGCCTTCCGAAATGGCCAGCACGGTCGATAAAGCGGCGGGGATCAGCAGCCCGGTAGCTCCGTAGATCAGCATGTACCACTGGTTGTCTTTGGACCCGTACGTGCTGAACGCGTAGTAGGAACCCCGCAGAGCGAGAAGAATGAGCGCCAGGGACCCCGGGACAAGCAGTGCCGTGCCGTAATAGCGGGCGGTTTCCGGAAAAAATCCGACCAGGCCGATGTAGAAGAAGACAAGAAACACATTGGTGACTTCCCAGACGGGAGAAAGATAGCGTTCGATGATGCGGTGCGTGATATTTTTGCTGCCCGTAACGACGGAATAGTAGCTGAAAAAACCGGCTCCGAAGTCAATGGAAGCCACGATCAGGTAGCCGAACAGAAACACCCACAGAACGGTAATGCCGAGCAGCTCCAGATTCATTCCAGCGGCCCCCTTTTCTCGAAAACGCCGAATGCGATCAATTCATCCGCGACGTCGTTGTTTTTGAACAGCTTGGACAGCACTTTTATCGCGGTCAGCCCCAGGACGAGATACAGCAGACAGAACAAGAGCAGCATCTTGTCCACATGGGCCGACGTCGTGGCCGCTTCGGCCACTTTCATGTAGCCGCGGAGAATCCACGGCTGCCGGCCTACCTCGGCATAGAACCAGCCGAGCCAGATGCCGAGCATGGAGAGCGGTCCGCAGGCGACGATCACCCGGAGCAGCCAGCGCGGAGCCGGCTTCGAGGCGCGTTTGCTGCGGCTGAGCCACAGGTAGAGAGCCGCGATCACGATGGTGAACATCCCGATGGTGACCATGCCGTCGAAGAAGTAGTGCACATAGAGCGGAGGCTCCAGCTCATCGGGAATCTGATCCAGCCCTTTGACTTCAAAGCCGGGATTGCTGCCGGCGAGGATGCTCAGGGCGTACGGGATTTTCAGCCCGTATTTGATTTCTTTGTCCTCTGTCAAAATTCCGCCGAACACCAGCGGAGCTTTGGTCTGCGTCTCGAAATGCCATTCGGCCGCAGCCAGCTTCTCGGGCTGATAAGCCGCCAGAAACTTGCCCGAGAGGTCGCCGATCGCAGCCGTTGCCAGCGCGAACACAAGGCCTGCGGATAGCGTAAGCTTGAGCGCCTTCTTGGCGTAAAGCCGGTCTCCTTTGCGGCGCAGCAGCGAGAAGGCCGCTATGGCCGCGAGAATGAACGCGCAAGTCATGTAAGCCGATGCGAGGACGTGGGAAACTTTCGTGGGCGTCGCCGGGTTGAACATGGCCGCAATCGGGTCCACGTTCGTGATTTTGCCGTTTTCAAGCGTAAAGCCTTGCGGCGTGTTCATAAATGCGTTCACGGTCGTAATGAAAAAGGCCGAGGCGGAAGATCCGATGGCGACCGGGATGAGCAGCATCAGATGCCGCTTCGGTTTGAACCGGTCCCAGGTATACAAATAAATGCCGAGGAAAATCGCTTCGACGAAGAACGCGAACGTCTCCATAAACAGCGGCAGCGCGATGGCCTGCCCGGCGATTTCCATAAAGCTCGGCCACAGCAGACTCAGCTGTAGACCGATGGCCGTTCCGGTCACGACGCCGATGGCGACGGTGATGACGAAGCCGCGCGCCCAGCGGCGGGCCAGCAGTGTGTAGTACCGGTCGTTCTTGCGGATGCCCGTCCATTCGGCCAGAGCGATCATCACCGGAACGCCGACACCGATCGTGGCGAAAATAATGTGGAACGCGAGCGTGACTTCGGTGAGTATGCGGCTGTACAATACAGGATCATAATGAAACACGGTGCATCAACTCCCCCTGGAATGTTCTTGTTTCGGATGCATGCGGGTGCATGCAAGCTTATGCAGGCTCATACAGGCTCATGCAAACAACCTGCGCAGAAAGGAAAGCAGCATAACGGCGGCCACGACGAACATGAGAATCATCAGCCGTTTCTCCTGACGTTTAAACGGTTTCATGCTTTCACCGCCCCGGTACATAATGTAATCACGACCCTAGATTACTTAAACCAAATGATTCTATTTTTATCTTACACACTTGGATGTGATTATTTTCACAATATCTGTGAGTAAACGGTGAAGAATGGTTGACAAAATATTGACGGGTGACCAAAAGAAGAAGCACCGTCCGGAAGCACGGGAAACGTGCGTCTGGAAGGTGCTTCTTTTTACAGCTATTCCTGCACTTTCTGGATTTTAGCGGGATTGTTGATTTTGTAAGGCACGGGATAGCGCGTCAGCTTCTTGGCCACGATCTTGGCTTCGAACGTGATCGTATCGCCGACTTCGAGCTCCAGCTTTTTCAGCGTCGCGCTGTGGCTGGACCAGGCGGTGCCGATATCCGTTTCCGGCTCCACAATGGTGACATTTTCGTAAATGATGACCTCATCGTCGTTATCGGAAAAGTGATTGGGAACCGTCGTGAAATCCTGTACCTTAGCGGTCATCTTCACTTTTTCTTCCGGAAGCTGAAGCTTGGGCGCTTTTTCTTTCTTGGCCTTCGCCTTAGGCGCATCGACGGCTTCGGATTCGGCGTCGGGCTTGTCCCGATCGGCGGAAACCGCGGCTTGCCCAGGCTCTGCCTCCGTCTGTGACGTCAGCGCCGGCTCTGCGGCAGCCTGCTTCTGCGGGATGGCGGCTGCCGTAGTCTCAGCGGCCGAATCCGCCGGAACTTCACCTGCAGGCTCCGCATTCCCGGCCGCATCGTTTCCTTCCGAAGCATCGGCTTCAGTGGCGTTTTCGCTGGAGGACCACTGCCTCTGCCCGTAGTTCGCCGCTTGCATTTCCTTCAAATAGGAGGGATGGATGCAGTGCTGCTGCTTGTTGTCAAATTCGATGACAGCCGTCATTCTGTCGGTGTACCCGACGATGGTGCAGGGAACGTTCAAGCCGTTTCCCTTATAGAAAAAGGCTTTGGTTTTGGTTGCCTTACCGGACAGCAAGCCCCATTCCTTGCATTGTTCAATCTGCTCCGCCTCGTCTTCGAAGGCGTGGTAGATACCGGGCTGAATCGTAAACGCGTATACCATCGCTTCTCCGCCTTTCTGTTTATCCCGTTTATTTTAACATTTTTCCGCCGTTAATTTCACCGATTTCAGGGAAGGTGAGCACGAAAGTCGAACCGGCGCCTTCCCGGCTCCGGACCGAGATCGTACCGCCGTGGGCTTCGACGATCGACTTCGTGATCGACAGCCCGAGTCCGGCTCCGCCGTGCTTGCGGGTTCTGGAGGAATCGCTGCGGTAAAAGCGCTCGAACACATGAGCCGCGTGTTCTTCGGGGATGCCCGGACCGTTGTCCTTGACCTTCAGCGCGATTCCGTCCCTGTCCGCGGATAAAATGACCGTGATGACGCCGGTTTCCGGGTCCGTATGCTGGACCGCGTTATGAAACAGATTCAGGATCACTTGTTTCATTTTGTCCGGGTCGAAGGTTCCGCTTATGCCCGCGGTCAGGTCGATATGAACCGTGCGGGTACCCGCCAGCATCCGGAGATGAGGCTCCATCTCCAGAAGAAGCCGATCCAGCCGCGTGTCCGAGAGCTGGAGCTGGGGAGCGCGGTCGAGCTTGGCCAGCGTGAGCAGGTCCTCGACCAGCTTCTTGATGCGGGTCGATTCGCCGTGCATGCTCGTCAAAGCGGCATAGAGCTGCTTCGGATTGTCCGCCGCCCCGCGGAGCAGCACTTCGAGAAAGCCGTGGATCGAAGTCAGCGGCGTGCGCAGCTCGTGGGAGGCGTCGGCGATGAAGCGCCGCATCTGTTCTTTCGCATCGCGTTCCGCGATGAAAGAAGTCTCCAGGCGCTGGAGCATGCCGTTGAACGATTTCGCGAGGGAGTCGATCTCCAGTTGGCCCTGCGTCTCGGGAAATCGTTCGTTCAGGTTGCCGGCGTCGGTCTGTTCGACGGCCTCGACCATTTTGTTCAGCGGCTGGAGCGTACGTCGGAGCACGGGAATATTCAGCGCGAGGCCGCCCGCCAGGGCAAGCACGATGAGTGCCCCGTAAATCCAGAGCTGCTGGAGCACGACGGCCTGTAGCTGGGCCGTGCCCGTCCCCATCTGGATAATACCGCCGAAGCTGCCCGACCGTTCCGCCGGCCGGAAGACGACGAGCTGCTCGGTTCCCACGGCATCCTGCACGATTTTGTAGGAAACGGGCCGCCGGGGAGCCATCTCTTCTCGGACGGCGGTGTATTCCTCGGCCGGGAGCTGCGGGGAGATCATCCCGCTTTCTTTCGTCAAATCCGTGAAGGTTCCGTCGGGAGCGATATAGGCAAGCGACGTGTCCGGAAGGAACAGCACCGGACCGCGCGGGCGCTCCGATCCCGGCTGGACCTCTTCGTTTTTGCCGCGCCTTTCCGGAAGCAGGGAGGAGTGGTCCAGCAGGTCGCGGGGAAGTCCGTTCAGCTGAATGGACATCGTCTCGGCCCGGTTGCGGTACAGGAAATTTTTCATCCATATAGATTGAAGAGCGCCGACCAGGACAAGAAGCGCGGCCAAAATATAGAGCGACCGCGACAACAGCTGGAACTGAAGGGAGCGGGGGGCCAACAGGCGCGCGGCGCGGGTCAGAGGCCGGCCTTGTTTCATGACCAGTCGAGCCGGTATCCGGCTCCCCGGAGCGTACGGATCAACCGGTGCTCCTTGTCTCCCAGCTTGTCCCTCAGAGAGCGGATATACACTTCCACGATGTTTTCTTCCCCGCCGAAGTCATACCCCCACACCTTGTCCAAAATCTTCGTCTTGCTGAGCACGATGCCGTGGTTAACGACGAGAAACTTCAAAAGCTCGTATTCCGTTGGCGAAAGCTCCAGCGATCTCTCTCCGAAAATAATTTCCTTCCTCGGATCGTCGATCCGGAAAGGGCCGATGGCGATTTCCCGGAAAACGCCGGGAAACTGGTTGCGCAGCCTGGCCTCGATCCGGGCCAGAAGCTCCTCGAAGCTGAACGGCTTCACGAGGTAATCGTCCGCGCCTATGGTCAGTCCCTTGACGCGGTCCTCGACCTCGTCCTTGGCGGTCAGCATGATGACGGCGATATTGCTGCCGTTCTTCTTCAGCAGACGGCACACTTCGAAGCCGTCCATGCCGGGCATCATGACGTCGAGCACCACGACATGCGGCTGAAATTCCCGGACCAGATTAATGGCGCTCATGCCGTCCGGGGCCGTTTTAATTTCAAAGCCTTCATTAACAAGGCCGAATTCGAGAAATTGCAAAATGTGCGGCTCGTCATCGACAAGCAGGATACGGATGTCTTTACCATTTTTCATGCGGGATCACCTCTCGGGTCTTCTTTCTATTAGCTATACACGGATTATCCGTCACGAAACTGAATGGAGTCTGAACGCAGCCTGAGCTTCCGCTTAATCATGGGGGCGCCCGCCGGACTTTCAGCAAACATTCAGCCAGCCTTCAAGAAGGGTTCAGGCACACATTGCACAATACAAGCATGTCAGGTGACTAGCCGGCTGCGCTGCAAGAGGCTTCTGGCAGATCATTTGGCTGGCGCAGGCCGGCAATGGGCATGGCGCTTTTATTTCTTTCTCGATGGTAACGTTTTTGCCGGGGGATGTAAATTTCATTTTCGCAAGTGACAATTAAGGAGTGGAGAACCATGATAAGCACCAAACGATTCCGGGTCGATCTTCCGCTAGTTTTCATTTTACTGCTCGGCGTCTTTCTGAACACCTACAACATTTGGCTCGATACATACGCCAATACGTACTATACGACGGCCGTAGCGAGTATGCTGCAAAACTTTCACAACTTTTTCTTCGGTTCCCTCGATTCAGCGGGTTCCGTAACCGTCGACAAACCGCCCGTAACGTTCTGGATTCAAACGGTGAGCGCCTGTATCTTCGGCCTTCACGGATGGAGCGTCATTCTGCCTCAGGCCCTTGCGGGCGTCGGGTCGATCCTGCTGATCTACCTGCTCGTTAAACCTTCCTTCGGAGCGGCGGCGGCTAGGATAGCGGCCCTCGTTATGGCGTGCACACCGGTTGCGGTGGCGGTCAGCCGGACCAACAACATTGATAGTATGCTTGTTTTTACCCTTCTTCTCGGCACCTGGTTTCTGTTCAGAGCCGTTAAACGAAACAGCGTCTTCAGTCTGCTTGGCGCATTTGCTCTTATCGGGCTCGGTTTTAATATGAAAATGCTTCAGGCTTATATGATTTTGCCTGCCTTTGTTCTCTTCTACTTATTCGCGTTTAAAAGCACCTGGAAAAAGAAAGCCGGCGTACTGTCCGGCGCAATCGCCCTTATGCTGATGATCTCCGTCTCCTGGGCGGTCATCGTGGATTCCATTCCGGCAAGCGAGCGGCCTTACATCGGCAGCAGCGAAACCAATTCCGTCCTGGAGCTGGCTTTCGGTTATAACGGCGTTTCGCGCTTGACGGGCAATCAGGGCGGCGGTCCGGGTGGCGGCGGTGACCGCGGCGGTATGCCGATGGGAGAGCGACGTGCGGCTGACGATGGCGCCAACGCCGGGGGCGGCATGACGCCGGGGGCTGCGGGCTCGGACAGCGGCAGCGCCGGAACAACCGGCGGCCAGAGTGCCGCAGGAAGCGACCCGCTGCCGGGCGGGAGCGGAGCCAGCGGCGGCAGCGCGGCTGTGCCGGGTGGAGCCGACGGCGGCGGAATGCCCGGCGCACCGGGCGCAGACGGCCAAGGCCAACCGCCGGGATTCGGCAGCGGAGGCCCCGGCGGGGGCAGCGGCGGCATGTTCGGCACGGGCGAGAAAGGCCCGCTGCGCCTGTTCCAGTCGGCGCTGTCCGGCCAGGCGAGCTGGATGATTCCTTTCGCGGCCGTGGCGTCCGTCGCCCTGCTCGCCGGCCTGCGCCGGAACAACTTCACCCGGAAGCATAAAGAGAGCCTGTTCTGGCTCGCCTGGCTTCTTCCGGGGATGGCTTTCTTTAGTGTGGCGGGCTTCTTCCACCACTACTATCTGATCATGCTGGCGCCTCCGATTGCCGCGCTTGCAGGTGCGGGCTGGTCCGAGATGTGGAGCGCTTACCGTGGCAAATCGGGGTGGCTCTCCTGGCTGCTTCCGGCAGCCGTGGCGGTGACGGCGGCATTTCAAGTGTTTATTATGGCGCCCTACAACGGCACAATCGGCAGCGGCTGGACCTATGGCGTCGGCCTGACCGGCGCGGCGGCGGCACTTGTGCTTATTGCCCTGAAATTCAGGACAACGCGCTTCTCCTATGCGGCAGCCGTGGCGGGACTTCTCGTCCTGCTCATCGGACCCTCGTATTGGGCGGCGACCCCGATTACTTACGGACTCAACAGCATGATTCCGCAGGCGGGACCTTCCGGCGGCAACGACCGCGGCGCGATGGGTCAGGGACCGGGCGGCGGAATGATGCCCGGCGACGGCAGCCGCGATGGCGCAGGCTCCGGCTCGCAGAACGAGGACGGCGCAAGTCAGGGTACGGACCCGGGGGCTTTGGAAGCCGGGAACGGAAACGGCCCTGACGCCTCGGCGGACGGTACCGGCACGGGCAGCGAAACGGACCGCAGCGCCGGAGGCTGGGGAGCACCCGGTGCAATGGACGGCGGCATGGGAGGCCGAAGCGTGAACGAAGCGCTTCTCGCTTACATGAAGGCCCACATCGGCAGCACGACATACTTATTCGCAACATCCGACTATAATACAGCGGCGCCTTATATCATCGACAAAGGGGAAAAAGTCGTCACCCTCGGCGGATTCTCGGGCAACGATCCGGTTTACACAACGGCTCAGCTGGAGGACATGGTCAAAACCGGGAAATTAAAATATTTCCTGATTTCCGAAGGCGGAGGAGGACGAGGAGGCAATGCGGAGCTGGCTCAATGGCTCGCGCAGCACGGCAAGAAAATTTCGTCCGAAGAATGGCAGTCCGGGTCTGCTCAGACACAAACCGGCACTAGTGCGGCAAACGGCGGTGAGGGGGGCCGCGGCGGAAGCATGACTCTGTATGAAGTAACCATAGAGGATGGAGGGAACGCGTCATGACGCAGAAGGTAAAGTATTCCATTATCATTCCGATGTATAACGAGGAAGCGGTCATTCAGGAAACTTACAGGCGCCTGAAAGTGGTGATGAGCGGAACCTCCGAAACTTACGAGCTGATTTTTATCAATGACGGGAGCAGGGACCGGAGCGCTGAAATCATCAAGGAGTACGCCACCTGGGACGAAACGGTGAAGCTGATCGATTTTTCCCGCAATTTCGGTCACCAGATCGCGATTACGGCCGGTATGGATTACGCTTCCGGCGATGCGGTCATCATTATCGATGCCGATTTGCAGGACCCGCCGGAGCTGATTTTGCAGATGATCGAGAAATGGAAGGAAGGCTTCGAAGTCATCTATGCGAAACGGGTGAAGCGGAGCGGAGAGACGTTATTCAAAAAATGGTCGGCCAGCCTGTTCTACCGCGTGCTCCGGGCATCGACAGACATCAATATACCCGTGGATACGGGAGATTTCCGGCTGATGGATCGGAAGGTTTGCGACGAGATGAGGAAGCTTCCCGAAAACAACCGTTTTGTCCGCGGGCTGGTCAGCTGGGTAGGTTTCCGTCAGACGGCGATCGAGTATGAGCGGGACGAACGCCTTGCAGGAGTGACGAAGTATCCGCTGAAGAGGATGATCAAGCTCAGCTTGGACGGCATTACGTCTTTCTCTTACAAGCCACTGAAGTTGGCTGGATATCTTGGGGTTCTGCTTTCGGGCTCGGGATTTCTCTACCTTCTCTATGTGGTATACCTTGCCTTGTTTACGGACGCGACGTTAAAGGGCTGGCCGTCGGTCGTCGGCATTATGCTCATTTTTAACGGATTTGTGCTGCTTATGCTGGGCATTCTGGGCGAATATATCGGCCGTATCTACGATGAGACGAAAGGCAGACCGCTGTATATCGTGAGGGAATGCCATGGTCTCCAAAAGCAGGAAGGGCCGATGCCCAAAAGGCTGGCCGGTTATGAGTAACTCTGGGAACCTTAGTAAGCAGAGCGGCCCGGGCGGACTGAGCAGTCCGGACAGATTAGGCAGCCGGGGTAACCGCCTTCTGCCGCTCGTGAAGTTCGGGCTGGTCGGTCTGTTGAACACCGGTGTCGATTTCGCAGCCTTCTTGCTCTTGACGGAAGCGGGCGTGCCCTATTTAACGGCACAGGTTATCGCTTTCCTGCTCGGGGTGCTGAACAGCTATTTTCTCAACCGGAGCTGGACTTTCCGCAGCCGGACGGGGCGAGGCACTCGGGAAATCGCAAGATTTTTCCTGATCAATCTGATTTCGCTGGCCGTATCGACCGTTCTGCTCCAGTGGGCGCACAGCGGGCTGGGCTGGCCGCTCGTAACCGGCAAACTGGGGGCAACATTTGCCAGCTCATGGATCAACTACGCGGGGAGCCGATACTGGGTTTTCCGCTTACCAACACCTACAGGGAGTGAAAAGTCATGACGATCAAAAAAGCGGTTATCCCGGCAGCGGGGCTGGGTACGCGTTTTCTGCCCGCGACTAAAGCACAACCCAAGGAGATGCTGCCGATTGTCGATAAACCGGCCATCCAATATATTGTGGAAGAAGCGGTCCAGTCCGGGATCGAAAGCATTATCATCGTAACCGGGCGCAACAAGAAGTCCATCGAGGATCACTTCGACCGGTCGGTTGAACTTGAGCAGACTTTAAGCGAGAAAGGCAAAATGAAACTGCTGAAAGAAGTGCAGGCGATCAGCGAGATGGCCAAGATCCATTTTATCCGCCAGAAGGAGCCGCTCGGACTCGGACATGCCATTCTGTGCGCGAAGCAGTTTATCGGCAGCGAGCCTTTCGCCGTTCTGCTCGGGGATGATATCATGGTTTCCGACCCGCCCGCACTCCGGCAGATGATCCACCTCTATGAGGAGACGGGCCGGCAGGTGATCGGGGTCAAACCCGTACCGGACTCCGAGGTGGACAAATACGGGATCATCGACTCGGCCGGAGGGAGGAACCGGATTCACCGCGTAGCGGGTCTGGTGGAGAAGCCGTCTCTCGGCAGCGCCCCTTCCAATGTGGCCGTCATGGGCCGGTACATTCTGGAGCCGACTATTTTCCCCATACTGGAAAATATCGAAAAAGGAGCCGGCGGCGAATACCAGCTGACGGATGCGCTGCACGAAATCGCGAAACGGGAGGAGCTGCTCGCCCTGGAACTGGCCGGAAACCGCTACGACATCGGGGATAAGCTCGGTTATCTCAAGGCAGTGCTGGAAATCGGGCTGAACCGGGAGGAGCTTGCGGCGCAGCTTCTTCCCTATCTGAAAAATCTCGTGTACCAGCAGGAAGCCGAGGCTTGGAAGCTCCAACGCGAGCGGCGGAGGGCGTAAGAAGGTCCGAGGGGAAGACACCTAGCGACAATCTATAGAGACATACGGTAATGAAAAAGGCGGCAAAGAATTAACGGGTGCGGGAGACGTGAATCATGAAAAAGATAACTCTTGTAAAATTAATGCTCGATCTTGCCATGGCGCTTACGCTGGTCTTATTGTTCAATAAAAGAGTTTTTGGCGGATTGACGTTTCACGAAATAGCGGGCTTGGCGATTTCGTTCGCCCTACTCACCCATATCCTGCTGAATCTGCAGTGGGTGAAAAAAGTAACCTTGCGCATTATGGACCGGAGCCTGCCGGGAAAAACGCGCTTCGGCTATCTGCTCAATGTTCTGCTGCTTGTCACGATGACCTTCATCATCATAAGCGGCATTCTTATATCCGAAGTCGTATTCCGGGGAATACGACTCGGTGAAGAGCGCTGGTTCAAAATGGCACATATCAGCATTTCATACCTCGTGCTGGTTCTGATTGGCGTCCACGTGGGGATGCACTGGCAGTGGGTCATCCAGGTGACGGGCCGGATATTTTCCGGAAAAGCACCGGGGAAAGCGGGAGCTGCGGCGGCCAAAATCGCGGCTGCGGCCATCGTTGCATTCGGAGCCTACGAGATGTACGCGACGAATTTTCTTGCCCGGGTGGAAGGAGTCGGCAGCGTGTTCGGCATCACGACCGCATCTTCTCCGATGCAGGAGGGCGGCGGCCGGCAACGGCCGCAGAACGCGGCCGCAGGAGAGAGCGGTCAGCCGCCGGGCGGCTTTGACGGGGAGCGGCAGTCCTCGTCCACCGGCGACACCTCCGGAGCCGGCGAACCGTCCGGCGAGGGACAGGGTGCCGGAGGACAAGATCGCGGGGCGCCTCAAGGCGGAGGCGGACTGGGAGCGGAGCGGGCGGCGGGTCCGGGCGGCTTTCACCCCGGCGAAGGAAGAGGGGGCGTAGGCTTCGCAAGCCCGAATCCGCTGGGAGTCATCGCCGTTTATTCGGCCATGATGGGTGTATTCGTCGCCGTAACGTATTACACGGAGAAGCGGGGCAGAAGAAGGAAACACGCGGGCAGCGGAACGGCGCAGTCTAGACCGAAAGTGGTATAAACAGATATAGAAGACCGGAAACTTGAGGGGGAAACCTTCGGGGCGGCCGGTTTTTTTTACTATTGCGGTGTGTTATTTTTGTATTTAGATTTAAGATTTGCTTTCGACAAAATCTCCTAATGTTCTACTGATAATTATTTTATATGATGGCTGTAAGAGTTATATCCGATAATAAAGATCTGCGTTAGATTACGTTAAAATGGAGTGAATTAATGACGATTAAACATTTGTTACTGGAATTGTATTGTTCGCAAACCTGGTCTAATGCCAGAGCGGTTGCAACGCCTTCCTTTTGCAAAAATGGCGTAGGAGACCCTGGCTATCACTGTTTGGATAACCATTGCAAGCACATCGGTTTTACCTACGCCCCTCATGAAATTGCATATACAGGAGCACATGGGGAAGTACCTGATTCGGATGCATGGATTGGATTTGGCGGTGAAATGATTCCGGCTGACGCAGATGAAACCAGAATCTTAGAACTTAAAAAAATATGGGAAGAAGTTTGCCGGAAAAAAATTCATGAAGCATATGAGGAGTATTTAAAATTACTGGGGAACCAGCCTTAAAAATATGGAGGTAAAGAACGAATATGCTAACGGTTTTCTTATTACAACATAGCTATGAATGGAATCAAATCGAAAGTACGAAAGTAATCGGCATTTATTCTTCCAAAGATAAAGCCGACGCTGTGATAGAGAAATATAAAGAATTGCCGGGCTTTAAAGAATTTCCGGATGATTTTTACATAGATGCTTATCAAGTCGATGAAAATGAGTGGACGGAAGGATTTATGTTTGAGTTATAATTATCGAAACAAGGTTAAGAACCTTCCCATCCTTTCACCGGACGGAAGGTCCTTTTTTTTACACACGTTTACTGTTTTGGCGGGAATTCCCCGGATAAACAAATAATAAAATTCATTGCAAGGAAAGGCTGCATGTTGTTATGCGGCTGGCTGCCGCCGGTAACGGAAAGATTGACCGGACTCATTTGTACGGTGGGAGTGGGATCGTATAGATTCCGCTGCTTTTCCCTGCCGGGACGGCCTTCTGCCGGAGATTGCGCCCAGAAATTACCGGTCGGGTTTGTGTCGCTGCCTACGGCATTCACCGATTGGGGAACGTGAGTATGCGAAGGGATTTCCGTCGTGAGCAGAGTTTCGGTAGGCGAACCGACGGACTGCCCGACAACGCGGGGAGTTAGTCCCTGCCCGGCGCCTTGGTGCATGGGAGCTTTGCCCATTAGATTCGGCAGGGCGAAAGTTGTTTTGCCGTCCCCGCCGTACTGCGTACCCAAGATGGCGAAAAGGGCGGTATACTGTCTAACCTGCATAAGTTGCCCGTTGCAAAACGCCCAATCCCTTGGAGCATAATTACCTGCGAATATACGGATTTCTCCTAAGTAAGCGTCAGCCATAAAAGTAATGCTCCTTTCTTAGCTCCTTGAAGGATAGATGCCGACTAGGGCGATGGCATAATTAGCGACCAGATACGGCTGCATGTTATTGTGCGGCTGACTTTGACCGGCGACGGATATGGTGCCCGCATTCATCGGAACGGTAGGGTCCGAAAGCGGCTCGTACAGTGCCGTTTCATCGGCCCATACGTTGGCTGCGGGAGCAAAGGTGGAACCGGGATTCCCCGAAGCGGACACTTGATGTGTATGAGCAGGCATCTCGTTAACGGTAAGCGTATGAGCCGCCTCTCCTGCGGATTGGCCCAAAGGATTGGTAGGGCTTACGTGAATCGGGACACGGCCGCGAAGATCGGGAAGTTGAAAGTTTGTTCTGCCGTCGCCTCCGTAAACGGTGCCGATCAGAGAGTAAAGAGCCTGGTATCCGTTAATAGGCAGGGTTTGTCCCTCGCAGAAAGCCCAGCCGCGCGGAGCGTAATTGTTTGCAAACAACCGGATTTCCCCCACAAATGGTTCGGACATAGTTAGTTCCTCCTTATATATCAACTGTGTTTAAGGCTGCGGCGGGAAGACCCCGTATAGAGAGATGATAAATGTAATAACAGCCGATGGCATCACATTGTCGTGCGGCTGATTGCCGCCGACGGAGGAAAGGGTCTGCGGATTCATGGGCGTTGTCGTGCCGGAAGTCGCATAGTTCTGGGTGATGGCGGTTGCCCAAGTGTTATTGGCCGGAGAGTTTGCCGTAGCGGGGCTTGCTGTCGCATAGGGGATATGGGTATGTTGAGGCAGCTGAGACTGGGTAAGCGTCACGGTTTCGGTGCCGGCTTTCGATCCCCGGATGTACCCTTGAGTCGGATGAACCGGGATGCGGCCCTGCAAATCGGGCAGCCCGAACGTGGTCTGTCCGTCTCCTCCATAGGTCGTGCCAAGCAAAGCATAAAGAGCCTCGTTCTCCGCAATGCTCAAAATCTGGCCGTTGCACAGCGCCCATCCTTGCGGCGGGTAATTGCCTCCAAACATCCGTATTTCGCCTAAATAAGATTCACTCATGAGCTGTCACCTTCTTTACAAGTTTCGTGATTCCATTCCATAGCCAGATACATGTCGTTCTCTCCCGCGTTATGAAAGCCCAGCCGTTCATACAGGGCCAGCGCTCTGCCGGTTCTAAGTACGGAAAGCCGGAGCGGAAGGTTTTGTTCGCGGGCTTCTTGCATAAAGGTTTGAAGCAGCTTTGTACCGAGTCCTTGATTGTGGAATTGCGGGAGGAGGGTAATATCCACAATTCTTATACAGTGTGGCGTCCGGTGGATCAGAATTCTTCCGGCCCGTTGACCGTCTTGGCAGACGATGTACGACTCCGCTTCGGGATACTGCTGCCGGTAAGAGCCGCTCTGGGCGCTGTACTGCATGTCAAGAAAAGACCGCAGGGTTGCTTCGTCCCAGCCCCAAGCCTGTACTTCCGCCATCCGGGAGCTGCAATAAAGCTCGAATAGAAACGGCTGGTCTTCCGGCTCGGACATTTTTTTTAACACAGGGGACCTCCCTCTTAAGGAGTTAAGAACTATTTTCCATTTCAGAATACCACAAGGTTTCTCCAAAATATATACATTTTGTGACATGCAATAGGCTGTTTGTCTTTATTTTTTTGGTGAGTTTTTCTTCTTTTTCTATTAAAATGTAATTAGGTCTCAAAACGAAGGCTTGTATTCCGATGAACTTATGGGGGGATGAGAATTATTAGCATTTTTAAACATCCAGATGACATATATTCAGTCACCATTTATAAATCGATATAGGAGGTTCACATGAGGGAGCTGGGTAAAACGGGATTTTGGGGCCGCTTTCTGCGGATAGCCCTGGTGTTCCTGCTCGTTGCCGGTACCGGCGGTGCGGGGAACTGGATTGGCAGAGCGGAGGCGGCAGGCACATGGGATAACGTTCCTAACAATGCGGGAACGGATTTAAACCAAGTTGCTTACGGAAATGGAAAATGGGTGGCCGTCGGTAACTTGGGTACGATTATGACGTCGTCAGACGGGCTGAGCTGGAGCAAGACAACCATTGCTCTTTCGTCGGCGGTAGGGGTAACCTACGCCGGAAGCCAGTGGATTGTTACGGGAGCGGGCGGTAAAATCGCGACCTCGCCCGATGCCGTAACCTGGACGGTCCGCTCGACGGGAACATCCGCCAATCTGAGTGCGGCTGCCTATAACGGTACCGTATGGGTCATCGCGGGGTATAGCGGGGTGATTCTGAGCTCTCCGGACGGTATCGCTTGGACCCCCAGGACTTCGGGAACTGCGGCCAATTTTTACAGCGTTACGTATGGAGGCGGTTTGTTCGCTGCGGTTGGGAGTGCAGGCACGATACGAACTTCTCCCGACGGGATCACCTGGACGACGCGTTCGGGCAGCCCGGAAGACTTGATGGGCGTTAATTACGGAGCCGGCCAATTCGTTGCCGGCGGGTCAAATCAGAGGGTGCTTACTTCCTCCGACGGAATCACCTGGACGCCCAGAACGGTCTCCGTGGCCGGGATGAACTTATACGGCATTGCTTATGGCGCGAACAAGTTTGTAGCCGTAGGCGATACAGGAGGGGGACCTGGAGCGATAGCCTCCTCTCCCGACGGCATTACATGGAGTGCGGAGAAAACGGGGCTCGGCGATTTTTTAAATCATGTGGGTTTTGCTAACGGAAGGTTTATCACCGTTGGGGGAGCCGGCGCTATGCTGACGCAGTATAACACGTTTTCCACGAACGCCAATCTGAGCAATTTAACGTTAAGTGCGGGAACGCTCAGCCCTGCGTTTGCATCCGGGACAAGCGGCTATACGGCCGATGTGTCATACGGCACGGTAAGTATTAATGTGACCCCGACGGTTGCAGACGGCACGGCGACGGTTAAATTAAACGGCAGCACGGTGGCCAGCGGCAGTCCGTCGCCCGTATCGCTGAACGTGGGTGCCAACACCGTCACTGTTCTCGTAACGGCGCAGGACGGCACGACCAAGAAGACTTACACGGTCTCGGTAACGCGAGCGGCATCCACTAATGCCGATCTTAATAATCTGACCCTAAGCGGGACGGCACTGGCTCCGGGATTCGCTTCCGGTACGACGAGCTACACGGCCAGTGTGGCTAACAATGTGACGAGCGTCGACGTAACGCCGACCCTTGCGAACGGCACGGCAGCGGTTAAAGTGAACGGCAATGCGGCCGTCAGCGGCAGTCCGTCATCCGTACCGCTGAATGTGGGCTCCAATACCATCACCGTCCTGGTAACGGCACAAGACGGCACGACGCAGAAAACCTACACGGTCACGGTAACGCGAGCGGCATCCAATAATGCGAACTTGAACGGCTTAACGCTAAGCGCCGGTTCTCTTAGTCCGGCCTTCGCTTCCGGTACGACGAGCTACACGGCCAGTGTGGCGGACAGCGTAGCGAGCGTCGACGTAACGCCAACCCTTGCGGACGGTACGGCAACGGTTAAAGTGAACGGCAATGCGGCCGTGAGCGGCAGTCCGTCGCCCGTATCGCTGAACGTGGGCGCCAATACCATCACCGTTCTGGTAACGGCGCAGGATGGCACGACGCAGAAGAGCTATACGATAACGGTAACGCGGGCGGCACCATTATCCGGCAATGCCGATTTAAGTAACTTGGTCCTGAGCGGAGCCACCTTAAATCCCGGATTTGCATCCGGTACGACTACATATACGTCCAGTGTGGCCTATGGAGTCACTACTCTTGACGTAACGCCTACAGTGGCGGACAGCCATGCTGCGGTTACAGTGAACGGCCATACTGTCGCCAGCGGGACTCCATCTTCCGTACCGCTGAATGTTGGACCGAATACGGTCACCCTTCTCGTTACGGCAGAGAATAGTACAACGAAGACTTATACGATCACGGTAACGCGTGCGGCGGGCTCCAATAACGCCAATCTGAGCGGAATCACGCTAAGCGGAGGCGCAACGCTCAGCCCCGTTTTTGCGGGGGGAACGACACTTTATACGGTTGATGTTCCGAACAGTGTCTTCGGTTTGGACGTAACGCCGTCGGTGGCGGACGGCACGGCGACGCTTAAAGTCAACGGCACAGCAGTGGCAAGCGGCACTCCGGTTCCCGTCTCCTTGAACGTGGGAAGCAATACGGTTACGCTGCTCGTCACCGCACAGGACGGCACGCCCAAAACGTATACGTTGACGATAAACCGGGCACCATCCGACAACGCGCTCTTGAACAACTTAACGCTAAGTGCGGGAACGTTAAGCCCGGTCTTTGCCTCCGGCACTACAAGCTATACGGCGCAAGTGGCAACCGGCGTATCGAGCATTGATGTGACGCCGGTAGTCGCGGACGGCACGGCAACCATGACCATGAACGGTCAATCGGTGCCAAGCGGCACGGCGGTTCCGATGTCGCTCAACGTCGGCGACAACACGGTCACCGTTATAGTGACGGCACAGGACGGAAGGACTAGCGAAACGTACACGGTGACGGTAAAACGCGCCGCACCGCTATCGGGCAATGCGGATTTAAGCTCCCTGGCCCTAAGCGCAGGCACGCTCAACCCGGCCTTCGCAGCGGGAACTACGGCCTATACGGCAAGTGTGGCCAACGCTGTGAGCACGGTTGACGTCACACCTGCGGTAGCGGACAGCACGGCTTCCGTCAAGGTGGACGGAACACCGGTGACGAGCGGAACCGCTTCTGCCGTCTCGTTGAACGTAGGGTCCAATACGGTAGAAGTCCAGGTGACGGCGCAGAACGGGAGCGTCAAAACGTACATGTTGACGATTACCCGCGCCGCATCCGGCAACGCGGATTTAAGCGGTATCTCGCTAAGCGAGGGAACCCTGACGCCTGCATTTGATCCTGCGCAGATTAGCTACACGGCGGCTGTACCGAACGCTTCGGCCGGAATAGACATAACGGCCGTAACTGCGGATGTGGCCGCTTCAATCACCGTGAACGGAGACGCCGTAGTCAGCGGAACCCCTAAACCGGTTTCGCTGAATGTGGGCGATAACCCGATCACGATTGTCGTTAAAGCGGCGGACAACACGCTTAAAACGTATACCGTGACGGTCACACGCGCGGCTTCAAGCAACGCGGATCTCAGCGCTCTAACGCTGAGCAAGGGAACGCTGACGCCTGCCTTCGCCGCAGGAACGAAGCTGTACACGGCTACTGTGGCATCGGATGTGTACGATCTGGATCTCGCCGCACAGCTTGCGGATCTTACCGCGACGATGACGATTGCCGGAAATCCCGCTGCGAGCGGGCAGACCGTCAATATCCCGCTGCACGTGGGGGCGAATCCGGTCACGATCGTTGTGACGGCGCAGGACGGAACAACGCAATCCTACACGGTCACGATCAACCGGCAAGCACCGCCTTCCAGTAATGCGCTGTTAAGCGGGCTGAAGATTAGCCCCGGCACGCTTAACCCGGTTTTTGCCGGAACGCAGACCAGTTATACCGCGGATGTCGCCCACGATATAACCGAGATTACGGTAACGCCGGCGGCTGCAGACAGTACGGCATCGGTATCGGTTAACGGACATGTTCTGTCCGCGGGCGGCTCCGAAATCGTTCCGCTCCTGACGGGAGCGAACACGATTACCGTCCAAGTTACAGCCCAGGACGGAACGAAGAATTCCTACGTGATCATCGTCACCCGGGCCGTTCCTCCGTCCGGCAACGCGGACCTCAGCGGCCTGGCCTTAAGCGCGGGAACGCTGACTACGGCATTTGCACCGGGCGTGACGGCATACACGGCTTCCGTGAAAAATTCCGTGACGGAAGTCACGGTAACGCCGACGGCTGCGGATGCCACTGCTTCGGTATCGGTTAACGGAGTTTCCGTACCGGCCGGCAGCGGCCGTCAGATCGCGCTGAGCGTCGGCGCCAATCCGGTTACGGTTGTCGTCACCGCACAGAACGGGACCGCCAAAACCTACACCGTTACATTTACGCGCGAAAGCAGCGGTGGCGGTGGCGGAGGTGGCGGCGGCTCAACAGAGCGCCCGATCGACGGACGTATCGAGGTCGTTTCCTCCTCGGGAGAGGTGCTTAACGAGTCCTTCACCAAGCTAATCGGAGATAACTTGACGATGCTTGCGGACATTTACAGCGCCGACGGCGCTACGCTTTTCAAGCAAAACGTAAGCGTCAATACTTCAGGAAAGTTTACGCTGTACTCGCTTTCCGCCGGAACTTATAAAATGATTCTTTCCTTAACCGCTCCTAACGGCGAAAAGCTTGCCGGAACGGCAGGCACGCTCACAGTAAACTCGGATACGGCCGTGTTCCGGACGCAAAAAATCGATCCGTTCGGGACGGTCCGTGACTCGGTCACAGGCGCCGCTCTTGCGGGAGTCAAGGTGACCCTGTATTGGGCCGATACGGAAAAAAATCGTTCTGCCGGAAAAATCGCGGGAACGCCGGTTTCTTTGCCGGAACTTGCGAAAATGCTGCCGGGACAGAACAAGAATGCCCAAACCACTTCGAGTGACGGCCGTTACGGATGGCTCGTATATCCGGACGGGGCCTACTATCTGATCGCCGAAAAAGACGGGTATGAAACCTACGACAGCAGAAGTGACCGGGGCAGCGGAATCGTTGCGAAAGATTTTACTTCTTTAAAATTCGATATCGCTCTGAAACCTTCGGGGGCGTACCACGAACATAAGCCTTACATGGAAGGCTACCCGGACGGGACGTTCCAGCCGGGCAAGGGGATCTCACGGGCGGAGCTGGCAGCCATACTGGCCAGACTTTTCGCAAATGAAACTTACGCCGCCGTGCAAAATCCATTTGCCGATGTACCGGCCACGCACTGGGCTTTCCAATATGTGACGGCCGTGTTCGGAGGCAAGCTTATGGACGGATACCCGGACGGCAAGTTTTATCCGGAGCGCATTCTGACGCGTGCCGAAATGGCCACGATTCTCGTGAAGCTGAGACAGCTTCCGGGCGTGCAGGGAACTTCCGCCTTCACAGACCTGCAAGGCCACTGGGCCGCCGAAAATATCCGGAAAGCCGAGAAAGCCGGGCTGCTTTCGGGATTCGAGGACGGTACGTTCAGACCGGATCAGGCGCTTACCCGGGCGCAGGCGGTCGTCATTTTCAACAAGCTCCTCGACCGGAATCCGGATAGTGTTCCTGCGGGAACCCCGCAGGCATGGTCCGATGTCCCTGCCGGCTTCTGGGGATATAAAGACGTGATGGAGGCTTCCGTCTACCATGAGTACAAGACAGCGAACGGCCGGGAAGTTTGGAAATAACAACCCGTAAATGAAAACGCAGCCGGACGAATTCGGAGGATTAACCGCATCTTATTTATAAGATGCGGTTTTTTTGCCGATGAAGTTTGCCGGGTTCCTTCCATGTTTCCGAACCTTTGGAGGCGATTGGAGATGATTGGAGGCATACATGCCGTGTGCATGTTTAATGACGGTGCGTTATCATATAGAAGATAGCAGAAGCTCAAACTAAAAGTAGGGGATTACCGGATGCAGAAAAAGATTTTGATCGTGGAAGACGATATCCATATTTCCAACATCATTAAAATGAATCTCAACATCGTGAACTACGCGACGGTAGAAGTCTACGACGGTTTATCCGCGCTCGATGCGGTAAAACAAGACAAATTCGATCTCATTCTGCTGGATGTCATGATCCCTAAGCTGGACGGATTTGCGTTGATGGAAAAAATTCAGTCCTGCGGAATCCCGGTTATTTTTCTGACGGCGAAAAATTCGGTGTACGACAAAGTCAACGGACTGAGGCTGGGGGCCGACGACTACATGGTCAAACCGTTCGAAGCCATCGAGCTGCTGGCCCGGATCGAAACCGTACTGCGCAGGTACGGCAAAGAAGAACGCGTCATAGAGTTTCAGAACCTTCAAGCGGACTTGAACAAAAGAGAAGTGACCCTGCAAGGGGAACCCGTCGAGCTGACGCCTAAGGAGTACGATTTGCTGATCGTGCTGCTGAGGAATAAGAACATCGCCCTGACCAGGGAACAGTTTATTGATAAAATATGGGGGAGCGACTATTACGGGGAAACAAGAACGGTCGATATGCATATCAAATCGCTGCGCAAGAAGCTTCACCTGCAGGATCACATTAAGACCATCTACAAAATCGGTTACCGGCTGGAGGATTAGCCGATGAAATTTTGGCAAAAGATTTATTTGTTCTCGATTCTGGTCTTCGTCTTCATCTTTAATGCGGCTTCCGTTATGGTCATCGAGCGGAGTCACGGCAAAATGCTGGGTCAGGAAATCAACGGCGCGTTAAGCCAGAACATGAGCATTCATTCCAGCGTCGATGCCATTGTTCCGATTCTTCGTATTTACGATTCCATCGATTATGAGAAAACGGTATTAACGAACATGGCCAATGAATTTGTGGCGAAGAATAGCGACCAGCGCATTTATTTGGAAATCTTGGACGATACGAACCGGGTCATTTTCAGCAACAACGATTTCAAGATGCCGGAGCACCGTGAAGAACTGGACAAGCTGGCCATGGATGAAATCCATTATATTTTACGGGATATCGGCAATCGCACCCTGTTATTTACATCGAACCATACGGAAATCAATCACAAGAACTATGTGTTCACCTACACGAAAGACGTGACTCCCTTATACCAGGATCGCATGGATCAATACGGTTTTTTCATCAAAGTGGACATCGCCGCCTGTTTGCTCTATATGCTCATCATGTTTTTCGTGAGCAGAGGATTGACCAAACCGATTGATCGTCTGAACCGGACGGCCCGGGTTATCGCACAGGGCGGCTTTTCGGAACGCGTCCGACTGAAATCGAAGGATGAAATAGGCGTTCTGGCACAAAATTTTAATGAGATGGCCTCGGCTGTGGAGGAAAAAATAAATGACCTGAAGCGGCATAATGAGGAGAAGCAACGGTTCATTGATAATTTTACCCATGAATTAAAAACGCCGTTGACGTCGATTATCGGGTATGCCAATTTCTTAAGGACCACCAAATACAACGAAGCGCTGTACTTGGACGGATTGAACGTCATTTATTCGGAAGGCAAACGCCTGGAGTCGCTTTCGATGAAGCTGATGGATCTGATTGTTCTGCAGGAGGATCATTTCCAATTGGAGGAGCATGATCTGGGAACCGTCGTTGCCGAAATCGAGCCTGCGTTGGTGATGATGGCCAAGGAACGCCGGGTTACGATCGTCACCGATTTGGAGGAAGGGAAGCTGCGGCTGGAAAAGGATTTGATTAAAATTTTGATTTTTAATCTGGTCGACAATGCGCTTAAAGCTTCCGCAGAACAACAGAGCATTACGATTCGGACTTACTGGCGGGACAACCGCTGCATTCTTGAAGTGATGGACCAAGGCATCGGGATTGCCGAAGAGCATCGGGACAAAATTTTTGAACCCTTCTATATGGCGGATAAATCCAGAACGAGAAACAGCAATGGAGCGGGCCTGGGCCTCGCGATTTGTCAAAGCGTAGCCGGTATTCATCATGCTGTGATCGAAGTGAACAGCCTGGAAAACAAGGGCACGACAATCAGAGTCATTTTCGAGCGGACAAATCCGGAAGGCGGGATGAATCCATGAACAAGCTCATCCTGATTATTCTCTGCGCATTATTTCTGGGTTTGACGACAGGGTGCGAGGGATTTTTCAATACGGTCAAGAAAGACACGGTTCTGGTAAAAAAAATAACCCGGGAGCATAAAACGGGCGAAGTGAAATATGAAGGCGTTCTTGCTCAGGATACGGTGAAGACACTCAGCCTCAATGCGGTCAACAAGACCTACAACGAGAAGCTGAAGTTGGAAGAAGCCCGATTCGAACTGATGGCGGTGGACCGGAAGAAGCTCGAAGATCTGCTGAATAAGACGGAATACGGGGTCAAACCGATGCTGGATAAGAATCAGAAGTTAAAGATCGATTCCGAAACGGAATTGAATAAAGTCCCAGGCGGTTTATTTTATGTAACCTTGACCCACATAGCGGATCCCTCTGAAGTGTATGAACTTGTTCTGAACGCGAGAGACGGCGAGGTACTGAAAGTTTCCAGTGATAGCTCAAAGCCGGCCCCTGTTGAAAAGGAACCAAGCGTAATCCAGGACGATGGGCTTGAGATCGCTAACCGGTTTATTCAGGCAAAGGGAGCTTATGTCTTATCTGATCTGATTCCGGAAGTGAAAACAGTCCGGAAGGGCGTCGCTGCGGAAGTGTATTACAAGAGCAAGGAAACGCAATCGTTAGTCTACAGTGTCAGGGTTAATTTCAGAACGAACCAAGTGATCGGATTCAGCAAGGATATCATGGCCATACTCGGTTATTTTTCAGAGTCGTAGGCCAGCGTACTACAAGTCGGCTGCAGAAGCAGCCGGCTTTTTTGTGCTGTCCTTGTTGTCTTTTTTACAAGTTCTATATAAGTCTATCTAACTTATGCTATATTCGCGTACTACACTGATGGAGTGCCGCCCGTGAGTGTAGGAGAACGTCAGAGAAAATGGGAGTAAGGAGAGAGTATGAAAAGGAGCAGCAGAAAACAACTTCAGAACCGCAGAGCGATATGGATGAGCATAATCGTGTTAACGGGAATGGTCTGGTCGTTATATAAGCTGTCCGCGTCCCTGACTTTAGCGAGTGCAAGCCTACCTTTGACGGAGTTGGCCGTCTCGCCCGGCAAAAATCATGCAGCGCTGCAAAATGGGACAAGCCGCTATAAAATCGTGATCGATCCGGGGCATGGGGGCAAGGATCCCGGCGCTGCGGGAGCGAGCGGCAAGCAGGAGAAAGCGTACACGCTCGCGCTTTCTAAAAAGGTGTTCGACCAGCTCCGGCAGGACCCGGTATTTGAGGTGTTTATGACACGTACGGATGACACCTTCGTCGAACTGGAGGATCGGGCCCAAATCGCGAATGAGCTTGGTGCGGACGCATTCATCTCCATTCATGGGAACACCTACAAGGATCCCGATGTATCCGGCACCGAAACGTTTTATTATGCGGACGATAGTTTTGCGCTCGCGCAAAAGGTTCATGAGCAACTGGTAAAATCGACCGGATTCAAGGACCGCGGTGTGAAAAAGGAAGGCTGGAAGGTACTGAGAGACAGTAAACATCCGGCTGTTTTTCTGGAAGTCGGGTATCTCACGAACCGGGATAACGAAACGGATATGCTGAGTGAAGCCCATCAGATTCGAACAGCCCAAGCCATTGCGAATGGAATCAAGAACTATTTCGCGGGGTTTTAACTTCATATGCAAAAGAAGGGAAGGATTCACATGAGAAAAGTTTCATTCATTTTGATCGCCATCGTCCTTATGGTTTCGGCCTCGGCTTGCAGCAGCCGTACGGGCAATGGAGAGGCTACCGGAACCCAAAACGGGGATAAGGCAGCACAAAGCCCAGAGGGGGCCAAAACGGAAGGAAAGAAATCCGACGGCGGACCGAAAACGATTGTGTTTTCTACATTTTTTCCAGATGATTTCTTTAAGGAAGCTAAAAAGAAATATGAAGCGAAGCATCCGAACATCACAATCGAGCTGAAATATGTGGAGACGGACGATGCACATGGAGAAGAGAATAGTGAAAAATTTATAAAAACGACGAATACCGCCCTATTATCCGGGAAAGGCCCCGATTTGATCGAAATGGATCTATTGCCCATCGGAAATTATGTAAATAAAAAATTGTTGGCCAATATGAGCGAAATGATGGATAAAGATCCAACCTTTAAGAAAGATCAATATTTCACGAATATATTGGACAACGTTAAGTTAAACGGCGGGATTTATGGAATGCCCTTGAATTTCTTTACCTACGGATTCATCGGGAATGAAACGGCGATAGAGAAAAGCGGACTGAAGATCGACGATAAGAACTGGGATTGGAGCCAGTTTACCGACGTTGCCAAAGAGTTGATGAAAAACGGGAATCAGAAGACTAAATCCGCGTTATATAGTACGCCGGAGTACTTGCTGAATGAAAGGGTTAAGGAGCAGTATGCCGCGTTTGTGGATCCGGTGAATAAAAAGGCAAATTTCGAGACGGCTGCTTTTACCGGGCTTATGAAGCAGGTGAAGTCTCTTTTCGATGACCAAATCGCCACGGAGAAGCCGGTTCAGGCTTTGTTTAATAATGTTTCGATCGTTTCGCCGGAATATTATATTCGCGATTTAAAGCAGAGCGAATATTTATCGAAAGGGTATGAGTTTACATCCAAGCTTTACGCTAAACCGCACGCGGAAGGACTGAAAGCCGGAGGATACTTCCGGACGTATAAAACCATCGGGATTAACGAAAAGTCTACCGTGAAAGAGGAAGCATGGGATTTCCTTAAATTTATGCTGTCCGATGAGGTTCAACAAGGGCCAGACCATGCCGGGTTTCCGATGAATAAATCCGTTTACGAGAAGCGAGTGAAGGAGCTGCTGAAAGTTGGGAAAGTGAAATCCGATCAGGAAATGGGAGCCCTAAAGGACAAAGTGTTCGACATCACGGCCAAGGATATTCAAGATTTGGACCGGTTCCTTTCCGAAGCGATTTATCCCGTCGAATTTAAGCCTTCCAAGATCGAAGAAATTATCTCGGAAGAGGCTAAATCCTATTTCAAAGGACAGAAATCAGCCGAAGCCGCGGCGAAGTTAATTCAAAACAGAGTGACAACTTTCCTGAATGAATGATCAAGATTCGAGGTGATAACATGGCGGACAAGCTTTATCGGAGCAACCCGTTTAAACGAAGGGGCAAGAATTGGATAGTCGTTTTTCTTTTCTTGGGTCCGAGTTTAACAGGGTTTGCGATTTTTTATCTGATTCCGTTTGCCATGGGGTTCTTCTACTCTTTTCAGGATAGTACGCTGGACGGCTCTTTTGTCGGTTTCGAAAATTATAAGGAATTGCTGGCGAGCGGATCTTTCCGCAATGCGGCAGCCAACACCTTTCTTTTTACCTTTGTAAGCGTGCCGCTGATCCTTGTCCTGTCCTTGGTAGTTGCTCTCTTGCTGAACCAGAAACTGTTTATCCGAAATTGGCTGCAGACGGCTTTTGTTTTGCCGCTGGTGGTGCCCGCAGCTTCTGTCGTGATGATTTGGCAAATTTTATTCGACTGGAACGGGTCGGTGAACGCGTGGCTGCAGAGCTTGCATTTGGAGCGGATCGACTGGATGAAATCGGATTGGTCCGTGGGGGTGCTGGCTGTCGTGTACAGCTGGAAAAATATCGGGTACAACATCATTTTATTTTTGGCGGGTCTCCAGAGTATACCGAAGGACTATTACGAAACGGCGGATATCGAAGGCGCCGGAACATTCCGCAAGACCATTCATATAACGCTCGTGTATTTGACTCCGACGATGTTTTTGGTCGTTCTGATGTCCATTATCAATTCGTTTAAGGTTTTCCGGGAAACGTATCTGATCGCGGGCGATTATCCGTACGACCGGATCTATATGCTTCAGCATTATATGAACAACATGTTTCTGTCCTTGGACATTCAGAAGCTGACGGCCGCGGCAAGTTTAATGGTCGGCTGCATTCTCATCCTCGTGACCCTCATGCTTTTCATAGAACGGCGCTTTAGACAGTTCATTGATTAGATGCAAGGACGGTGATAACGTTGACTTTGTTCCGTAAGGTCTCGCTGACGCTCGTAATGGGAGTTATCGCCGCCGTGATGGTGTTTCCCATTGGGGTCACCTTTGTAAACTCGCTTATGACGGAGGGTGAAATCGCCCATAATTATGAGCTCATCGGCAAAATGTTCGATACCGCAGCAGGGGGGGAAGAAGGCTTTGTCAATCTGAAGCTGATTCCGGACTGGCTGTCGTTCCATCAATATATGGAAGTGTTGGTGTACAAGCCGGTGTTCCTTCAGATGTTCTGGAACTCCGCAGGGTTGGTAGCCCCTATCATCGCCGGGCAAGTTCTGGTCGCCTCTATGGCCGGTTACGCTTTTGCCAAGCTCCGGTTTTGGGGACGGGATAAGCTGTTTGTCGTGTATATCATGACGATGCTGATGCCGTTTCAGGTTACATTGGTTCCCAATTATATGATGGCTCAGAAGCTTGGACTATTGAACACGGCATCCGCCATTATATTGCCGGGCATCTTCAGCGCTTTCGGGGTTTTTATGCTCAGACAATTCATGCTGCATATTCCAAATTCCTATATCGAAGCCGCCCAGATGGATGGGGCCGGGCATCTGAGGATTTTTTACAAAATTATTCTTCCGCTCATTCAGCCTGGAATCGCCGGGTTGATTGTCCTGCTGTTTGTGGACAACTGGAACATGGTCGAGCAGCCGCTTATTTTTCTGGAGGATTCGTTCAAGCAGCCGTTATCTTTATATTTGTCGCGTATCAACGAAGGAGCCAGGGGCGTCGCTTTTGCCGCATCCGTACTGTATATGACTCCCATGGTGCTGCTGTTCTTATATGCAGAGTCCCATTTTATCGAAGGAATTCAGTTATCGGGAATTAAAGGATAGCCGGCACCTGCGAGTCCAAAGCTCCTTCTGAAATGTAAGAGGTGGTCCTAATGGAATTGCTGCATGCCGGGCAGGCGAGTGACAGACGCAAAAGAAAGATTCGCCTCTTTTCCGGTTTATTTATCGGCCTTCTGGTCGTATTTACGCTGCTCAGCAACACGTTCATGGCTTTGACTATCCCCAAGGTTGCGGTTGTAGTGCCGAGCCGGGGCCAGCTTGTTCATACGTTCAAAGGCAGCGGCGTCATCAAGTGGAGGGCTGAAACCGCCTTAACGAACAGCACGGGGTGGAAAGTGAAGAAGGTGGAAGCGAAGGAAGGGGATCGTGTCAAGAAAGGGCAGACGCTGGTGACTTACGACAGCAAAGATGCGGAGCAGGATATCCTGGACCAGCAAGCCGGTCTTATTAAGCTCAAGCTTACTATGGAAGAACTGCAAAGCCATTTTATTGAGGCGTCCCAGAACGGGGAAGAGAAGAGTATTGAGGACGCCAAGCGTGCCATGGAGATTCATAAAATCGATCTGGAAGTCCAGCAGCGGAAAATACAAAATCTTCAGGAAAAGTTGAAAAAGAACGTCAAATTGACGGCTCCGTTCAACGGAATCGTCACGAAGGTAAACGCCAAGGAGGGGCTTTCTTCCGAAAGTGGAGGCTACGATGTCCGCCTATCCGACGAAAGCCTCGGTTTTGAATTTGAGCTGTCCGTCCCGGTCGATATCGCTGCCGCGCTAAAAGCGGGAGACAAGCTGGAAGTCCAAGTGGATGGTCCTGCTGCCGAAAAAATCGAAGGTCAAATTTCGGAAATCCACGAACCCGGTATCCCGGATAAAAGCAAGACAGAGGAAGGCAGCGCCGGTGAGGGCGGTAATACGGCCATGAGTTTGCCGATGAAGCGTCTTCTGGTGACGCTGCAAGGTACGGGCTTGAAGGAAGGCGCCGGTGTCCGGGTGGAACTGAACAGAGCGACAGATCCCGATATAATAGTGGTAGACAATAAAGCCATTCACGAAGATAAAACCGGAAAATACGTCTTTACAATCGAAGAAAAAAACGGTCCGCTGGGCAACGCCTTTTATATCCGCAGAACATCCATCACCGTCACTGACTCGGATGATAAAGCATCGACGGTCACCCAAGGCCTATTCGAACAACAGCAAATCGTAGTCGAGAGCAGCGAGCCTTTGCAGGATGGCGATAAGGTGCGGATGCAATAAGGACGGATGAGGTTGAGATCCGGAGGCGCCAAAGAAACGGAAACGGAATCGCAAACGTTAGTGGAGAGAGATCTTTAGGATTCTCTCTCTTTTTTTGATTTAATTGACCGATGTATAATACTCATATATAAACAATTCAAACATACTATTGTCTTTTATGACGTCATAAATTATAATTGTGATGTACTAATTAATCGACATATGCGAATTATCTCATATTTCACCTTACAGAGGAGGAGTTAGCTTGTCACAGGCTGCAGGAATTAGAGGAATCGGGATTAGCGGAATGGGGAGAATCGGACGTCTTGTCGTTCGGAAAATGTTTTCGGATAAAGGGCAGACTTCTCCGCTCAAGGCGATCAATACCATTTATCCGGCGGAAACGCTGGCTCACCTTTTAAAATACGATTCGGTCCACGGAAGATGGAATGCGGATGTGAAAATTGCCGACGGCTGCCTCGTCATTAACGGACAGTCTATCCAGCTGACGTACGAAAGGGAACCGGAGAACATTTTGTGGGGACAGATGGGAATCGATCTCGTCATTGACGCCACCGGTAAATTCAACGACCGTCCAGGTTCTCAGAGACATCTGGCCGCCGGAGCTTCCCGAGTTCTCATTACCGCGCCCGGCAAGCAGATGGATTTTACCGTCGTGATGGGCGTCAACGACCACCTCTATGATCCCATCAAGCATACTCTTGTATCCGCCGCATCCTGCACGACGAACTGTGTCGCTCCCGTGCTTCATATTCTGGATCAGGCGTTCGGCGTCCAGAACGGATGGATGAGCACGGTGCATTCCTATACATCGGATCAGAAGCATCTGGACAATCCGCACAACGACCTACGCCGAGCGCGGGCGTGCACGGAGTCGATCGTTCCTACCACGACGGGTGTAGGTAAAGCGCTTACAGATGTCCTGCCTCACTTGGCGGCGCATGTTCAGGGCGTTTCACTTCGTGTGCCGACGCAGGACGTTTCGCTGGTGGATTTGACCGTGAAGGTGTCCCGCACGGCTTCTCTGGACGACGTGAAGGCCGCTTTCCGTAAAGCGGCGGAAGGTGCTATGTCCCCGTATGTCGCCTACTCCGACGAGCCGCTCGTGTCCGTGGATTATGTGGGCTGCCCGAACTCCGCTGTCGTAGACGGTCTCTCCCTGATGGCGATGGGCGATCAGATCAAAGTGCTGGCCTGGTATGACAACGAATGGGCTTACGCCTGCCGTGTCGTGGAGTTGGCGGGGCTTATGCGGGACAAAGCCAAGGCCGATCAGTCCCGTGATGCCGAGGTAAGCCGCATGTTCGCCTAACTCTCCGTGCTCTGTATGGTATACTAAAAAAACAGAAAATAAATGACCTAAGTTCCCAAAAGCGGGAACTTTTTCTTTTGCGGGGAGTCTGTTTGTTCAGAAAAGAAAGGGGGGAGCGCGTGGACGACGAGTATTTGAAGTACGTGTCCGAACTTCATCCGTCCGATTTAAGAACCTTAATGGAACAGCACGGAGAAGATGTATGGAACTATGCGTATTTTTTAACGAAAAAACGGGATCTCGCCGACGACATCGCACAGGATGTGTTTGTAAAAGCGTTCCGCAGCGTCAGTTCCTTCCGGGGCGAATGCAGCGTGAAGACCTGGCTGCTGAAAATCACCCGGAATACCGCGTATTCGTACCGGAGAAAAGCTTTTTTCCGGCGGGTGATTCTGGCCGATTACGTCCGGGGAGAAAGCCCGTCCGCCGAAAGCGAGTTTCTGGAACGCCACTTGGCCGATGAGGCATGGAAAATCGTGCTGGAGCTTCCCGCCCACTACAGGGAGGTGCTGGTGCTGCAATCGATGCACGGGATGTCGGTAACGGAAATAGCGGCCGCCCTGGAAATTTCGGAAGGGACGGTAAAATCCCGCATCCATAGAGCCCGCCGGAAAGCGGCTCAACTAGCGAAAGGAGGATTCCGGTATGAGGAAAACGGAAATTGAGACGGATCCGTTTGAGCTTTCGGGCAGGCCCTTTAATAAGCCGATGTTCGGAATGGAGTCGATGGATGCCGTGGAACGAAAAGTATGGAACGGGGGAGGTCCTGAAGCGGGCAGGCCCGCAAATAGACGCAAGCGGCTCTATCTGGCGGGAACGGCTTTGACTGCCTTGCTCGTTTGTTGTGCCGTTCTGTTTATGGGGCCTCTCGGGGATAAAGCGAACGGAACGATCCGGGACTTAACGACACCCCAGAATCCCCAGCGTGTAGAAGCGAAAGAAGGCTTGATACTGGTTGACGATTACTCGATGAGCATGGCCGGCCAGAAAATGGAATACTACAGCGGCGGTTACGGGAGGTTAGTCGTCGATCCCCGGTTTAAGACGGTACAGCAGTTCCGCCGTGGAGATGTGCTGTATTACCGGCTGCCGGCTATTCCCGGGTTTACGCCCAATCCCGAAATCAGCGGATCGGACTCTCAAACGGCCCGTGTGATCGGGCTGCCCGGGGAGAAGATTACAATCGAGAAAGGCCGGGTTTACGTGAACGGGAAGAAGCTGGATACGTTCTACGGAAAGATGAAGACGGTTGGGCTGGACGAAGCCGCGTATCTCAAGAATATGGAAGCATCCGGCAGAAAGGATGCCTGTCCTCCGGACTGTGTGAAAGATACCAAAAACTATTTCAACACGAATATGACGGAGACGACAGTGCCGGACGGGTCTCTCTTCGTCTTGGGAGATTTCTGGGCGAAGAGCCATGACAGCCGGGAGTTCGGCGCCTTGGCACAGGGGAACATTCAGGGGAAAGTGCTGGGTTACGACGAAGCAGGAACCCGAAGTCCCAGCCAGATCTTCGCCTCCGGAAATTTGTGGTTTACCGGAATTCCGGGTAAGCTCGGCATCTTGAACGGTCAAATACTTACCTCCCCCCCTAATAAAATCGTCTGGCATTTCTGGGGGGCTCGTGAAGAGTTCGAAGGCAAAAATTTGCGGATCGAAGGCATTCATACGAGTGACGGTGTTAAAAAACCGGTGCTGCTGCAGGAAGACGGCAGTGTCATATGGGAATACGAGTGGGGGCCGGCTTACGGTCCGTTAAACGGGGCGGATGCGAGCCTGCCCTCGCTGATCAAGCTGGACGAAAGCGGACAGTGGCGCCTCGATATTTATTTGGGCGGAAAATTTTTCGCAAGTATGTTTGTTAACGCCGAGTAGCTATGGAGATCATAGAAAGCGCAGCAAATATAAATGATGGAACCGAGAAACGGTAAATCATAAGCGGCAGGGATTAAAAGATTCTTCCGCCGATATCATTCGCGTAAATTTGACTTGCGCGGACAGGCAACAAAAAGAGGGAAGGAGCTGGCGGCTGCATGGTGCCGGAGCTTCTTCTTTTCTTTGCTCGGAGGGAAGAAAAGCTGGCACACTCCCGCCGCGGGGGTTACGATAGGAGTAACTATCCGACACGTTGGCGACAAGGGGGGCTTCACGCCATGAACAAAACCGACCGCATGCTGGCTATCATTTTGCGGCTCCAGCGCAAGGGCACACAGCGCGCGGAAGATCTCGCCGCAGCCTTCGAGACGAGCGTGCGTACGATCTACCGCGACATGCAGGCGCTCTGCGAAGCGGGTGTCCCGGTCGTCGGGGCGCCGGGACAAGGGTACTCGCTCGTCGAAGGCTACTTCTTGCCGCCGGTCAGCTTCACGGCGGAAGAAGCCGTCACCCTGCTGCTCGGCATCGAATTTGTCGAGCAGCAGTTCGACGAGGCTTCCCGCACTCAGGCGGGTGCCGCGCGGGCCAAGCTCGAGGCCGTACTCCCGGAGCGGGTGCGCCGGGAGTCCCAGAGGCACCGCGAGGGCATGAAGCTCCTCGCGGGCCTGGGAAGCGCCGCCGGGAACGGAACGGCGGCGCTGGCTCTGCTGCGCGGCGCGGTGCTGCAGGAGCGCACGGTGCGCTTCGCCTACGCGGCGAAGGATGCGGCCATGCCGGGAGGCGAGCGGCTGACGGTGCGCGAAGCCGATCCTTACGGGCTGGTCTACGTGAACAGCGCGTGGATGCTGATCGCCTTCTGCCGGCTGCGGCAGGAAATCCGGCATTTCCGGCTGTCCCGGATCAGCGAGCTTGCGCTCCTGGAGACCACCTTCGAGAAGCCGGAAGAGTTCGACCTTCAGTCGTACAAGCCGGCGGATGACCGGCAGGGGCAGGTCCGCCTGCTTTTTCGCCGCGAGCTTGCAAACCGGGTTCGGGAAATGAACTACTATTATATAGAAGAAACGCAAAATGTGGAGCAGGGCCTGCTCGTTACATTAAAGGTCCGGTCGCCGGAGGAGATCCTCCATTGGGTGTTGAGCTGGGGGGCGGGCGTTGAAGTGCTGGAGCCCGAATCGCTGCGCGTCCGGCTGCGGGAAGAAATTCGGCGCATGGCAAAACGCTACTGACATACTGTTGTCAGCAGCGCTCTTTTATACTGGGTATAACTTCACCTTAAAGGAGAGAACGACCCATGCAAACGAACCAAAACCAAAACCAAAACCAAAACCAAAACCAGAACCAGAACCAGAACCAGAACTTGAACACGCTCGACGCTCTGAACCGCTTCGAGCAATTGGCCGAGACCTATATTCAGGAACTGGAAAATTACAGCCTGGAAGAGCTGACCCGCAAGCCCGATGAAGAACAATGGTCGCTGGGGCAAATGTATGTGCATTTGATCAAGTCGGCTTTATACCGGCATCTTCCCATTATGGAAGCCTGCCGTTCTTCTTCCGGTTCGGACGGGATGGACGAGAAAACGGAGAGAGGTGTAGAGGCTTTCGCCAATGGAGGCTATCCTCCTATCCGAATCCAAGTTCCGCCGTCCAAGGAATACACGCCGCTTCAGCCGGAAAGCAAAGAGCAGCTCTCTGATGGCCTTCGTGACGTTATTCGCGCCATGCGAGCCATCCAGCCGGTACTGGCCGATATTCCGCCCGCCCATACGGTGGAGCATCCCGGCTTCGGGGGATTGAACGCGGTGGAATGGTTCTCGCTGGTGGAGATGCACTACCGCCACCATCTGCGCCAGAAGGAGCGTTTGGACGCTTTTCTGCGGGAGACAAAGGAAGCTGCCGAGGCCTGATTTCTGCGAGCTGTAGTGGAGGCGCCGTCATGCGAAATCGCATTTCCTGCCGAGAATTCACATTTAATGTGGAACTCAGGGTTCACATAAGCGGCGGCCGCCTGTCTATCCAAAGGATGGACAATGTCCGAAGGCCGGATAAAATCAAAAGCTGCCTGTCGGCAGCGCAAGCAACCCAAAAAGGAGCAGACTCATAAAAGAGCTGCTCCTTTTGGGTATGGGCGGCGTGGTTTATCGACTATGCTTGAGCCTCATTCCATGCCCTATGTACCTGGTCCTATGGACCCGAATCATGTACCAGGTGATGTATCCGGTCCTATGGACCCAAATCATGTACCCGGTGATATATCCGGTTCTACGTATCGGTGCTTACGTCATCCCACTCCGCATCCATATAGCGGACCAGCCAGTTCAGAGCCCGGTGCCTCTCCATAACGACGCCGCCGTCCAGTCCGGCCGGGGCGGGATTGCCTTTGATCCGGGCATCTACGCAGGCCCAGTCATAGCGGTAAATCCGGTCCGCTTCCTCGAGAATGTCTGCTTTCGATCGGACTATTGCCTGCTCATGGAACGTGTCGAAATTCCCGGCCAGCCTTAAAGCGTCCACGGCGGCCTGAACGTCGCATACGGAGTCGGGATAGCCCAGTTCTTCCACGTACCCGAGGGACCAGAGCAGAACCCAGTAGCATTCGTACATCCAGGCGAACTGGACGGCATCCGTCGGATCGGGCGAATCGCTTTCGAGGAAAGCCCGTTCTTTCTCCGTAAAGAAAGGGGAAGCGCCGTACAGCTCGATAACGCCTTCGATAAATTCTCTCGCTTCTTTGATGTCCGCGCCTTCGGCAAGGTCCGCGCCGTACATGGCGATCATGCATAGAGCGGCTGCGCGCGCGGCGATTTCCTCCTTCGTCCGGATAGCGGCAAATTCATCGCCGTCGATGACCGGTAAATGCTCGATGACGGGCACGCCCTGTTCCGCCAGCAAAGCCATATTTCGTTCTTTCCGCGCTTCGGCGGACGGGGACGACTGGATATGGGCGTCGATCAGATCCGTGCTGACCGTGACGGTGAAATCTTCTACCTCGGACTCACCCTGTGCGCTCAAAACCACCCGGCCCTCCGGGTTCAGCAGCTGGCCGGTCGGCAGGAACAAAACGGCATGCACGCGGGACGCCGCCTCCAATATCCGGTTCATCGTCTCCGGATCGATTTCCTTGGAAGATACGATGCCGACAGCCGCGTTAAGGGCGGAGATTTGCTTGAGTACTTTGGCTTGAATGTGTTCGTGCGGCGTTTCGATCTGGCTGAAAAAGCCGTACATGCCCCGGATCATCGGCTCGAATTCGCCCGGATTGCCTTCCAGCGTCATCAGGGAAAACGTAACGGTCGTTTTGCTGAAAAACTTTTTGTCCACCACTGTAATCTGGTTTCCGTCTGGCGAAATTTGAACCTGCTTGTCCCCGAAGGCGGTGCGGATGGCCTCCGTTATTTTTTCGTACCCTTTTATCGAGATATAAAGCGTACATTGATTCATGCTGCACTTCCTCTCATCGTGTCGTTAACCCTACCATCATACCGAAAAACCGGTAAAGTTGTAAAATGTGGTATTCTAGCATTAAACCTAGAAAGATAGGAAGGATTCACGTGATTGGTTACCCTAAGCTGGACGAACGAGACCCGCAGCCGCTGTATATGCAGCTCTACGTTCATATTAAGACCGGCATTATCCGGGGCGAGATCGCCGAACATACCCGCCTGCCGTCTATCCGCAAACTGGCCGGTTTTCTCGGGCTGAGCACGACACCGGTCGAATCGGCTTACCATCAGCTTCTTTCGGAAGGCTATATCGCGAGCAGGCCCAAGAGCGGCTATTATGTGGAAAAGCTTCCCGAGCCCTATGGAAAACTCGGCTCACTACCCGTGGCGGCGCCCCTGCCGGTCCAGGAGGAGGAGCCTCATGCGGCCAGGAAGCGCAAGTTCCGCTACGATTTTCATTTGTCGCGGAACGATTTTACCGCTTTTCCATACGGAACCTGGAAAAAGCTTGCGAACGAAATGCTCGCCCCGGATAACGAGAACCTGCTGTTCTTCGGGGACCCGAGAGGCGAGCGCGGGCTGAGGGAACAAATCGCCCGCTACCTCCGGCAGATGCGGGGCGTGGAATGTTCCCCGGCGCAGGTTGTCGTCGGAGCCGACCAGTTTAATCTGGGCGTCATCCTGAGCCAGATTTTGAAGCGGTACGGTGCGCGGCTCGCCATAGAGAACCCCGGGTACCCGCTGATCCCGTCGATCTTCGGCAGGACGGGCTATGAGATCTTGCCCGTGCCGCTGGAGGCGGACGGCATCGACATTGGGCGGCTTCACGCCACCGGGGCCCGTCTCGTCACCGTCACGCCTTCGCACCAGTTTCCCCGCGGAATGGTGATGCCGGTCTCCAAGCGGCTGAAGCTGCTCCAGTGGGCGCGCGATACGGACGGCTTCATCCTCGAAGACGATTACGACGGGGAATTCCGCTACCACGGGCGTCCCGTTCCGGCCATGCAGGCGCTCGTTCCCGGCGCCCCCGTCATTTATTTGGGCGGCTTCGGCCAAATTATGGCCCCGGCCCTCTGCGTCAGCTATATGGTGCTGCCGGACAAGCTCGTGCCGCTTTTCGACGCGCTGCGCAGAGAGATGATGTTCGAGCAGTCCGCCTCCAGGCTGCATCAGCATACGCTGGCTCTTTTTATGGAGCGGGGCTACCTGGAGAAGCATGTGCGCAGGATGCGCAAGCTTTACCGGAAAAAGCACGACAGGCTGACGGCAGCCGTCGGGCGCATTTTCGGCAGCCGGGCCGCGGTGATCGGCCGGGACGCGGGGTTCCACATCGTGCTCCGCGTGCGCGACGATCGGCCGGAGGCAGAACTGCTCCGGCTGGCGGAAGCGGCCGGCGTTCATGTGTCATCGGCGGCGTTTTACTGGCCGGGGACGGTTCCGCCCGAAGGCGAGAAAGATTTTATGGTCGGATTCAGCGGGATTGCGGAAGAGGACATCGAACCGGGTATACGGAAACTGAAAGAAGCGTGGTTCGGCGATGCGAATCTGTCGTCTTGAATTTTATAAATCTGTTCATTTTGAAATAGATAGTTTGCTGGTATAACTAAGGTACACATGATCTATGGAGGATTTGAAAGCTATGAATGAATCTATGAATGAACCTGTAAAAGAATCTGTGAGCGAGCCTGTGAATAGAGCTGTGAATGATCCTGTGAACGGAGTTGGGAATACCGAGCCGGACCGGCAAAAAAGCGACGGCCCGAACAAAGCCGGAGTCCCGGTCCCCGTACGTTTTCTGGAAGGGGAGAAGGTCTATTTGCGTCCCGTTGATACCGGGGACACGGAGACGTATTTTCAGCAGCTGTTTCAGCCGCAAACCCGCAAATTGACGGGGACGCAGAAACATTTTACAAGAAACCAGATCGAGCGATATATCGAAGGAAAGGCGCAGGACACGTCAAGCATTCTGCTGCTGATCGCCCTGACCGAAACCGACGAGGTGATCGGGGACATCGCGCTGCAGGATATCGACAGCTACAACCGCAGCGCGGGCATCCGCATCTCCATCGACAGCAGCAGAAATCAGGGCAAAGGCTGCGGAACGGAAGCGCTCAACCTAATGCTGGATTACGGATTCGGCATCGTGAACCTGCACCGGATCGAGCTGAACGTATTTGCCTATAACGAGCGCGCCCTTCACGTATACGAGAAAATCGGCTTCAAAAAAGAAGGCGTGCAGAAAGAAGCCCTCTATTACAATCACAAGTACCACGACTCGATTCTAATGGCGCTCCTTGAACACGAGTACCGGGAGCTTCACGGGCTGTAGAGTTTAGATTGGACTGCTCCTAAAAAGTCATCATGCTGTTACCTAAATTATTCCACGAGAATGCTCGCAACTGAAGAGAGAAATATTAGCAGAAATATGTACGAAAGGAAACGGTTTTGTGACAGGGGGATGCTATACTATATGGAAGAACCTTGAAGCTGGGGAGAGCAGACGTTTTAGAAAAGGGGAGCAGCCTATGGCCGTATTTAGATGCGATTGCGGAAAAAATTTATCCAATTCGAGGTGTCCCAACGACATCGAATTGATTCTTTTTACGGATTTCGAATGGGAAGACATACAAGAAAAAGTGCACGAAGGAGCGGATATCTATGACGCTGAACCCAAATATGACGTATGGCGCTGCCCCGAATGTTTGCGTGTTTATGTATTCAAAGGCGTGAGTTTATTGTACCAATACAAATTGGAAAAGTAGGGTAGATCCATGCAGCTGAAAGGTATCATCTTTTCAACGGAAGAGATGGAGGAAATTGAACTTCTTAAAGAGTTATGTGAGAACATGACCGTGGACGGAGTTGAAATTGTCTGCTTTAAGGTGCTTTCGGATCTATTGAACAATCGTGTCAGGTTCGAAGACATTTCGAAGGAAGTATTACAGATTACGCAGCTTCAGATGAACGATTATGTTCATTTCTGGTCGGATATCGATTGGTATGACAGCCGGATGGTTGAAAGTGTGTCTATGAAATTCGGAAAGTTGTTAGGGAATTGAGGTCAGCCGGGAAGCCCGGTTGGCCTTTTTTTGTATTTCGTCAAAAAATGATGGATTTTTACAATATACGACAAAAGTTCTTAATGATAAATGAGGCTTTGTCCACTAACATTGTAGTTTGTTGGTTCTTTATTTTATTCGAGGCGGTGGAACAAAAGGTTCAAGGGTCATAGGGATATACATATTAAGTGATAACGAAAATATTTTTAATTCAAGGATGGTGGAAATTTTGAGTTGGTTTCGTAAACGAAAAAACGGAATCTTGAGAAGATTTGCTAGCGTGGTTCTGCTGCTGAACGCTTTAACACTTGGAGCAACTGCAGCATATTCACAAAGTATGAGCAAAGCTGGGTTTGAAGGGGTTGCTAGTATGTCCGATCATTCACTCACGTATCCGGGGAATCTTATAGACAGGGCGGTGCTGCCTGGCACAGATGTCCAAAGCAGTGTATACGGGAACGTATATTTGAATGGTTTTGCCAAAACGTTAGGAGCACCGTTTACGGTTACGCCGGCTGCGCCTATCCCGGTATTTAGAACATCGAATTTTTCCCGAATGGAGAGACATCAGAATTCAAAAAGAGATATTTGCCAAAGAAGTAATTAGTAAAACGGCAGACTTTATTGCAGACCTAGTTAAAATAAACCCTGCTATACTAATGAGCCAACGAATTGTTGAATTACAGTCATCTGGGAAAATCAGCCAATAGGTATTAGTGGAGTTTGACCTTAGGGTTGTAATCCTCAAGGTCTTTTTTTATACCAGGGAAAAACTTCAAAAGTCATTATCTCTATCATAAGAAGTTACTAGAAAATGTACTTGGAACAAAGTATAAAAGTATGATTGATGATGGTAAAGTCACATTTGTAGGGAATGCAACTTTGTAAAAGGCGGGGAAGTATACAAGGTATATCGAGGCAATGGCTTGACAATAACAACAAAACAAGATGATGAGTGGCACACTCTCTTAGAGTCAGGGAAAGGGATGAATTTGAAATTTTTGTTTGAATAGTAAAAAGACGGGGGAGACCTATGTGTTTAGAAGAGATCAAAAGTGTGATTCAAAATAACTTTTTAAGTAATGTTTATGTAACGGGTGTCGTGTTGCCTTCAGAAAGAGATGATGAACTTGCAGAGTTTGTGCCTTATAGGAGTTATCTGTTTTTTGAGTTTGATGATCAACTCGTAAAAGTTGAAGCAATTGAGCAATATTCAAAAATTTCAATTGCAATAACCCCAACCCTTATTGTAAGGGTAGAGGTGGAAGATGTGATTCCGACTAAATCAAGTATTAGCGACATTATTTTTGATAATAGTTTGATTGACAACAAAGTTAGCAAAATTGAGATGTTCAATATGCAGGTAAACAGCAATGAAATTATCTGCGATGCTCTAAGGCTATCTATAACTAACAAGACTAATAAACAGGAACTATTTTTAGACCCTCAATTCTTTGGCATAAATATTGGAGGGTTTGGGGTAGAAGAGATATGGAGATATAATTTACCAGAAGGGTACGAATCGAAGTTAACGATTATTGAGTTCTAAACCATCTGTTGTAAACACATTGACCTTGGGGGCGGCAATCCTCAGGATCTTTTTTTGCCTCCACCCAGTGCCGAATGAATCGGGCGGCAGTCTCTAATAGAACTTTACTCTCATCAGACCCATATGATATTTCTTCAAATGCAAATGTATGTACTCGTTCAAGTGTTGATGATTATACCTTAGCTATACAAGTTACTACTTAAATTAAACGATATCACACGTGCTGGAGGAACTGTAAAAGTCCGAAATACAAACGGAACTTACAAAAATTATTAGTCGTTATGAAAGGTGGAAAACGTGTGAAGGAGATATCTCTTACCCTATTTACCTACCGAGTCTTCAATAAACAGAATATAGCGGAAACCCTAAAGAGTTGGTGGAGCCCAATTATCTAGAGGAAAATGCCAGACAACATTTTGGCGAAGAGGTATTTCTTGCGAAAGAAAGAAGTTAAATACGTTGAAAGAAAATGAGGCAGCAAATTGGTGTATTACATCGTAGGTGCTTATCAAGGAAGAACCCAAAGATCGGTGGTATTCTTTATTTAATGGAGGCCGCTTAATCTATTTATAAAGTGGGTGAGCAAATGTACTTGTCTGAAACCTCAGCGTTGAGATTAAAAGAACTCGGCTTTAAGAGAACTTACTACATTGATGAATTAGCACCATTTGACTTTTACAAGCTTAATGAAGAAGAATGGGTGTTAGGTGGTAGAGTCTTGCCCAAAGGAGACTTACTAGCACATTCAGACATTATTACTGGAGGGACATGGTTACCTAGTTTGACTGATTTAATGACTTGGTTGGCGGATAATAATTATACCTATACATTGGAGTGCAAGGAACTGGGTCATGGTTATGTAGTTCAAGCCTTAGATAGGCAAGGCAATAAAATCAAGGGTAAAGGTGGTACTGCCGAGCTTGCCTTTAGTAAAGTCATAGAGCATATATTAAAATCTACAAGATAATTCTCGTAATCTACACTACTCCTAATGATGGAAAGAATAAAGGTGAAAGATCTAGTGGAATAAAATTTGAAGAGGGGAGTAACCATGAAAACAGTTTTTTTGCTGCAACATAGTTATGAAATAAACCAAATTGAATATACAAAAACAATTGGTATCTATTCTACAAGAGATAAAGCACAGGATGTAATCAATAAATATAAAGAATTGCCTGGTTTTAAAGAATATCCGGAAGATTTTTATATTGATGAATATCATGTGGATAAGAATGAGTGGCAGGAAGGATTCTTAGGTTCTAGTGCATTTGAAGATTGATTCTTGCTATAAGTATAAGTTATGCAAGGAGAGTTTATATTTCCACAAAGGACAACAACGGAGGTTGTGGTCCTTTGTTTAATTTCTGGATGTATGATCTATATTTGAATGATCGCTGAATTAATAGACTGGGTGTCTATATTACCTTTACGGTGGGTGAATTTGACGCTGTAACGGGCGGGTAAACAGTACGAAAGAAAGTGAGGCAGCAATTGGTTTCAATTGATGCCTTCCTTTTGCTAAGTTATAGAAAGAGGGGATGAACGTAATGACAGAAGAATTTACAGAACTTCGTGTATTGAAACGAACAAGGAAGAACCCGCAAGATGGAGACATTTTTGTCATGGAACCGAAGGAAAATCTTTTTTATTTCGGCAAAGTGATCAACGACAGTGTGGAAAGTAAAAATCCATTTTTTAAAGGATGGTATCTTGTTTATCTTTACAATACGCCTTCTGATACTAAACAGATTCCGGATAATCTCGATCCCAATAATTTGTTAATTCCCCCCATGGTTATTAATAAACAAGGTTGGCTAAAAGGTTATTTTGAGACGATTGGCTCAGAAATCGTTACGGACGAAGAGAAAAGTATTGATTTCGGATTTTGGGACATGACAAGGGAAAAATTCTATTCTCTTTCAGGAGAAGTCTTGAAGAAAAAACCTGAAATTTTTACTACTTACGGATTAATAAGCTACGGAGGAATAGGTCGAGGTATACACAGATTGCTTTCAGGACAACCGCACAATTTATAAGGGATACCCACAAGCGAAGGTTTTCGTTTGTGTTTTTTAAATTCATTCTAACCAATATCATTTACACTCATAAAAAATAAAAGCGAGTACAACATGCCTCCGACAGCTAATTTGTGCAAGCAGGATAAGAGTGGCCTGGCAAACCGTACTGAAAAAAGGAAAGTCAAATGCCGCTTGGTCACGTTTCTTTAATTCTGGCATTATTTCCAGTTTGAAATCTTTACTAAGTTAGCGTTCCAGATAGGTAGTATAATATTGAAAAACGAGTAGGATTTAAATAACCCGTCTCTATGTCTCTATAATCGAAAAGGGGATAAAAGTGAGAAGAAGTAAAAAGATTATTCTCGTTTTAATAAGCTTTATCGTTTTTGTGTTATTCAGCTTGGTTTATTATGTAAGCGAAGGTTCACCAATAGAAAGGTACAAATTCAAAAAAGAAGTAGACAGTTATATTCAGGAAAAATTTTCACAAAACATCGTGACCGAAAATATTAAGTATAGCTTTAAAAACGACCTTTACTGGATTCTTGCACATCCTGAGAACAACAAAGAGCTTTCGTTTGAAATATCCCAGTCATGGAATGATCGAGGTTTATGGGATGATTTTTTAACGGCATCCTGGAGGTTCGAAGTTAATCAAGAACTGGAATCGTTTGTAAAGAGTGTGTATGCCCAGAAGGGTACGGCTAGTATTAACTTGGGAAAAACTATATCTGTAGTAGATAAGTACTCTACAATTCCATATGGAGAGGTACCGAGTTACCAAGACATTAAACAAGAACTTAAAGATTCAATTATTTATATACATATAGATCGCGCATTTAAAAAAGAGAGCATAGAAGATGAATATGATAAAGTGTATAAAGTTATCCAATTTATTAAAGCTAAAGGGTACAAGTTTGAACAAATTTCGTTCAGTTATAAAGGGGAGCAAAAAGATTCGCCGGGAAAAACTTTCGAATTTAACTCGCTTGATAAGGTGAACAGTCAGGACGATATCGTTAAATTTGAGCTCCTCTCCAGAGAAAACTCATCCGATCTTGAATGACTTACTATTACCTTATCATTCTAGTCAAAGATGCAATCTCATTATCCAGGCAGTATGAGGTGAAATCATGTTTGAAAACATAAATTTTTATCCTGGATTAGTTAAATATAACGAGTATAAGATCGATAGCAGTACCATATTGCATGGGGACAATGACGATTTACAGGAAGATATGTTTTTTGTTAGGTATCCGAATAACTATGCATTAGATGTAGGGTGGTATTTGGGAACTCAGAGTTTTTTGATTTTTATTGTGCGAAATTTAAACTGGGACGAGCCGGTCCTTAGAAAGGAATGTTTTACTTATAGCGAATTAGAAGCGAACGTTATTCAATTATCAGATTGGTTAAAGCAATTAAACAAAGATTTTTTATGAGATTTTTCTTTTGCGAAGGGGAGGATTAAAATATGTTTGAAATTAACTACCGGATTATCACCGAGATTGACCATTGGAGAAATTGTAATTTAGAACAAATTGACAAGGAGGGGGGTATAGAAGGATTTTTTCAATTAGTATTTAATAACGAAGAATACGGATATTACCATAATAGAGATTTAGCAGAAGGTGAAGAAGGTTTCGATCTTATATCCACCTGGTTCGATAATTTAATGGAAGTATGTTTGCATTTGGAGGCTTCTAAGTATGTAGCGCTCAAAGATATTGAAACCTATAACACTTGGATTGAATTTATCCCCAAAGAAGACCAGATATCAGTTAGTTTAATGAAATCAGATCCTTCTATTAGTGAGTTTATTATTTTAAAGCCATTGTCGTGCACATCCTATCCCGAGTGGAAGGATATTTTAATACCCAAGGAAGAGTTCAAAAGTATAGTTATCCAAAGAACGAAGGAATTTATTGATGAACTTCTAGAAATTAATAAACTCTTTATACAGAGTCAAGAAGTATCGAGCTTACTTGACTTGCTATCCAAAATAAATAATACCACCATCAAGGACTGAGAGCAGATTTATCCCCATGAGTCCCCAACTTCAGTAAGTTCCGAATGAGTCAGGCGGCTGCCAACAATCAAACATATCCCTCGGCTTGATTTTTTTAATTTCCCATTTGGTTTGTGTGCACTATATAAAGTATTGTAAGTCCATACTATGTGATAATTTCTTCAGCTACGTTAGGAAAACAATTTTGTACTTTGGAGCTGATACCCAATAAATGACTAAAGATACTCTGCTCGACCTATCTAAAACGTTAAACACTGAGTATGAAATTGGTATTTGGTTAGAGACAAGGGATTTTCTCGAAAGGCAGGACCTTACTACTTTTTCAATTAAATATACAGACGGACAATATAATCTTGTTATTAAATTAAAAGAGTTTAGTTTAGATGCAGCTAAGACCGTTTTTATTTCTTTAGTAAGATTTATCGAATACCGGTCGACTTTTTATGTAAGAGAAGATACACAGGATGCCATTCAATATTTCTTACTCTCCTCGTTGGACAGTAAAAAAGCCTTCTTGTTCCATATTGTTTTTGAATGAATCCACGAGGAGCTTTAATCAATGTTATTAGATGTAGGTTGCTATTTGGAAACTCAGAGTTGATTAAGCTTCACAACGGAACAGGAGGGATTATTTGGGCAGCTATATCAATATCGGCTTAATTTACAGCAGTTCTGAGGCCACTGAGGCTCATTTAATGAAGTTGATTGAACTACTGACTGAGAATGAAGGTCGAATTGAAAATGTAAAGTTCTGTGAGGATGTGGATGGCGAACGATGGATTCAGTACGATTTTCCACATCATGATCCTGCAATCTTTGAAAAACTCACACGATCGTATTATGGGCACATTTATTTGTTTGCCGATCTGGTTCCATTTAAAGGTTTGAATGTTGAAATAGAGATAGAAAAGTGTGAGGGGTATTCTGGTTTTCTGGTTTCTTTTAGAGAGAGTGAAATGCTTCCGGATTACTCAGCAGACTCGTTAGAGACAGCTACAGAAACCCTTGTAAAACTTGTTGCAGAAATTTATCCGGCAGTGCCATTTGATTATGCGTTTTGTGACCTTGAAGCACAGATCGAGTTCTCTCCCCAAGAATTCAAACCGGAAAGATACTCGTTATCTTTTTGGCCGGACATATCGAATGGTGAATTGAAGGTAACAAAGAGCAATTGTCATATTAACGGATTAACGGAAAGACAGGACAGGGATTTATATTAGTCAATGTTTTTGAACATTCGATTATTCTCGTAGTATCTCTAACGCGCGGCGGAGATGCGGATATTATGATCGGTAAAGAAGAGATTTCACTGTTATTATCTTTATTTAAAAAAGTTGAAATGAATAGAACTTCAGCAAGTGCCGAATGAATCAAGCGGCTGCCAACAATCAAACCTACTCTTAGCTTGGTTTTAGTAACTTCCTATCTTGTTTTGTATGCATGTTTAAAGTATTAGTAATCCAATTCTTTATGATAATTCTTAGCTATCTTAGGACTCAAAATCAATTTTGTAACTTTGGAGCTGGTACATAATAAATGACTAAAGATACTCTTGAGAGGAGGCAGGCTCTAAACCAATGGTAAAACCCATCGACACGGTTCGAGTAAAGGATTTGACGGTTTTGGGCGATCCCAAGTTAGCTAACTATGGACAGATGCGGGATTATTGCGAAAACTTTTCCTATGAGTTTAGAGGTGGACATGTATACGGAATTATCGGCGAATGCGGTTCGGGAGGCTGGGTTCTATCCTATTTTTTTAACGGGGAGGGAAAAAGCGCAGAGCGGGACCTTATACCTGAATAACGTTCTTGCCGCGGACTCGTCTGTACTTGCCGAATATGGTTGTTATGTTGGTGAGGGTGTCATTTCAAGAAAGCGATTTGGAGGCATGACAGTACGGCAGCAAATCGAAAAGGGGTTAAAACAAACCAACAAATTCACCTTGAATGAGCTCGTAGAATGGTTTGAATTGTCGTCCTCACGTTTAGATCGAAACATAGAACATATCAGTAACGAGAGATGGAATGCGTCCATAGCTATTGGACTCGCGCACGGAAAAACGCTATTTTGTTTTCCTTGGTTGAATACGGCATGGATCCATTCTTTGAGAAGCCGAATTACAACAAGTGTTAAGATACTGAAAGATCAAGGGGCTATCACTATAATTCCTACTGCTAAGACAGAGGCCCTAAATGATATTGCTGATTATTCTGTTGATATTTTTCTGGAAGAGGAGAAGCTTAGTTGAGCTGGAATCATTTTGGCTGAAAGGAAGGGCTGGATTTTGAGCGCTATGGATCTGGCACAAAAAGATTTGAAAGATCTTACGTAAAAGAAAAGAAATAGGGGAGGATATTTATTGGAATATGCGGAAACGGTAAAATCAATTAATCATTTATATACCTATAAAATTTTTGATGAACAAATTTATCACAAAGTACAAAACCTGTTTTCAAATTTATCAGTCATAGATGCCGCTGGAATTTTCGGCGATTTATCAAATGAGGCTATTTTCGGTCTCTACCTTGTACTGGATGATCTGAAAACGACAAATGAAGCTAAGGAACATATTATCTACAAATATTACGGTCTAAAAATTAAAGAGCAAGCCAACGAGACGGTAGAGGGCAGCTTAGTGGAACAAATTCTTAAAGATTACAAGAAAACGTCGTTTTTGGCACTTGAAAGCCTAATTGTGAAACTGTTAAAAGAGGATCGATTAAGCGAGAACCATTTCGAAAAATTAAAGAGAAGTTTTGATAGTAAAATGATTGAGAAAGAGATTTATTCCAACAGGATAAGATCAAAAATCAAAGGCAAATTTCCACTATCCGAAAGTGAACTATTAAAATTGTTCGAATACGAGAATTACAAACTTATTGAGGATGCTCTTGCCCAAGAATTGATAGAGCGCAGTGCATTACCGCTATTTAGACTTCCAAACAAAGGGGATAAAAATAAGAATATAAAGACGGTTTTATTTAATAAAGCAACTAAACTAAACTCATCGTGTCCGAACAAATGACGTATTTAAATTAGTTGATTGAACCCCATTTTCTATTAGAGAAGACCAGACGGCCTAAGATGAAGAGGTGAGCTAAGATGACAGAGGAATTTAAAGAACTCCGGGTTTTAAAACGCACGAGAAAGAGTCCGAAGGATGGAGATATTTTTGTGATGGAGCCGAAGGAAAATCTCTTTTACTTTGGAAAAGTAATCAATGCCCATGTGGAGAGCAAGAATCCCTTTTTCAGTGGATGGTACCTCGTTTATTTATACAATATTCCTTCTGGAACTAAAGAAATTCCAAGCAGCCTTGATCCTAATCATCTGTTAATTCCTCCAATGGTCATTAATAAGCAAGGATGGTTGAAAGGGTACTTTGAGACGATAGGTTCAGAAGGCGTTACGGAAGAAGAGAAGAGTATAGATTACGGATTCTGGGATTTTACACGAGAGAAATTTTATTCTCTTTCAGGAGAAGTTTTGAAAAATAATCCGAAAATTTTTACCGGTTACGGATTAATTAGCTACGGAGGAATCGGTCGATGTATTCACAGATTGCTTTCGGGACAACCGCACAATTTATGAGAAAAGCCCGCGGGTGACTGAAGAACAGCAAATCACATGATGGCGGAATGAGAGGTGCCAATAAATGAATCGAGATGAAGCCATAACTTTGTTAATAAAATCAACCCTTAAGGTTTTGTCAAAGGATGCACGAATGAACCACTTAATAAACTGGTGGGGGATAGACCGGGAGGATCCCGAATTCCATAAACTGCCGGAAACATTACAATCAGAAATACTCCAGTTTGATGAACCCCAGAGAGATGCTATGGATGAAGATTACGATAGCTTGATCTGTGTAGGCTTAAGAACCAAGTATCTTGGAGTCACAAACGAGTATTTATCGAAACGAATTTCCGAACAACTGAATTCCAACCAAACGGTTGTGGGCTTACAGGAAGAACTTTTTGCGTGTCCGTGTTGTGAGTTTAAGACACTGCCGGTAAAAGGCGAGTATGATATTTGTCCGGTATGCTTTTGGGAAGATGATGGGACCACAGCCCCCGCTTTCTATAGTTCACCAAATCACATGACTCTTACACAAGCCCAGAAAAATTTTCTGGAATTCGGAGCAATGAGCGAATCTTCCTTAATGCACCTCGATAGAGATAGGTTTGAAAGGTATGGCAAATAAGAGTGACTTATCAAAAAATATAATTTTCCTAACCTTTCAACTTCCAAGGAGGAGAAAGATTGACCGTGAATTTTTACAATATCCAAGAGATCATTAATGAATGGAATCCCATTGAGATTGAACCCTTACTGGATGATGAATATACTTTAGAAATCAGATACATTATCGAATTTATAAATGAACAGAAAACCGATCTGACCTTACATGCACTTAGAGATAAAATAAACGAGGTATTTAGCAAAACATTTGAACGCTATTATACACAAAGTGAACAAACACTAGAAATTGCCAGAAAGATCATGAATTTATGTTTGTAGGCCAGTTAAGCGTATATCCTCTAGATCCGGCAGGTTCTACAACCTCAAAGGGCAGTTCTCTTTTAAAATTATTCCTTCTCAGCTAAAAAATTTTTTTCTCAAATTTAACCTACGGTCAATTGACAACTCGCAAAACCGATAGTATTATGAAATTGTAAAAATAACATAATAATTACATATTTACCAGTGAAATTGCAGCCAAGATTAACTAACGTTTTGAAAAGGGCTGTTTTTTTGTGCCATTCCATGCGTGCATCCGGTTTAACTAACATAGAGCTTTGAGACAACGGGCTGTTTTGAAAGGGGAGTGTTTTGAAAGCGTTAACATTACGGGGTTGAAGAGCCTTGCAAGTAAAAAAATGATGGGAGATGAATGATGAATGAAAAAGAGTTTATCCGTAATTGTGCTGAGTACGATAATGGCGTTGTCCGCAATTCCGGTAGGCGCAGCCTCCGGCAATTCTGCGTCGGGTTCGCCGGCTGATTTGGCCGCTCCGCGTTTTATCGGGGAGAAGTGGATTGCGCCGCAGGGGGCGTCGCTGGAAGCGAAGGTATGGGCTTATCTGAACGCGAAGAAAGGGATTTTGAACCTGACGGGCGATGCGGAGCAGAGCATCCGGATTACGGATCAGGCGACGGACGCCGAGACAGGAACCCAGCACGTGCGTCTGAAGCAGTACATCCAGGGAATTCCGGTGTTCGGCACGGATCAGACGCTGCATTTTGACAAGCAGGGCAACGTCTCGGCTTATCTGGGCAGTACGGTTGCCGACAACGGCCAGCAGTCTCTCACGGCTATCGCGCCGAAGATCAGCGCCGAGAAGGCGATTGCGATCGCGAATAAAGATATGGAGAAGCGGATCGGCAAGCTGGGCGCCCAGCAGCGTGAGCAGCAGGCGGAGCTGAACTTCTATCCGGTCAACGGGCAGAACGTGCTGGTATACATCACGGAAGTGAATGTGCTTGATCCTTCCCCGCAGCGCGAGACGTATTTTATCGATGCGGCAACGGGCAAAATCGTGAACCAGTACGGCATGCTGGACCATGCGACCGGTACGGGCGTTGGCGTGCTAGGTGATACGAAAACGTTTACAACAACGCAAAGCGGCACCCAATACGTGATGCAGGATACGACGCGCGGCGGTGGTATCGTTACTTATTCGGCGGGCAACACCCAATCGCTTCCGGGAACGCTGATGAGGGATACGGACAACGTGTGGACGGACCCGGCGGCTGTCGATGCGCATGCTTATGCGGCAGTCGTTTATGACTATTTTAAAAATAATTTTAACCGCGACAGCCTGGATGGCAGAGGAATGGCGATCAAGTCGACGGTGCACTACGGAAGCCGCTATAACAACGCCTTCTGGAACGGAACGCAAATCGCCTACGGTGACGGCGACGGTACGACATTCCGCGCGTTCTCCGGCGATCTCGACGTCATCGGCCATGAGTTGACGCACGGAATTACCGAGAAAACGGCGGGGCTTATTTATCAAGGAGAGTCCGGTGCGCTTAACGAGTCGATTTCGGACGTTTTCGGCAACACCATCCAAGGAAAGAACTGGCTGATCGGGGATGACATCTATACGCCGTCCATCCCAGGCGATGCGCTGCGCTCGATGGAGAATCCGACTCTGTTCAATCAGCCGGACCATTACAGCAACATCTACCGGGGGTCCGACGATAACGGCGGCGTGCATACAAACAGCGGCATTCCCAACAAAGCGTTTTACCTGCTTGCCCAGGGCGGCACGCACCGCGGCGTTAGCGTAACCGGCATCGGCCGCGGCGATGCTGCCAAGATTGTATATAAAGCGCTTACTTACTACTTGACGAGCACATCCAATTTTGCGGCCATGCGTCAAGCGGCGATCAGCTCGGCCACCGATCTATTCGGTGCCAACTCGGCTCAGGTTAACTCGGTAAAAGCGGCCTATGCCGCGGTCGGCATCGGAAGTCCTCCGCCGGCTCAAGATACCCAAGCGCCGACGGCACCGGCGAATCTGGTCTCGACAGGCAAGACTTCGAGCAGCGTAACCTTGTCGTGGAGCGCGTCGACGGATAATGTGGGCGTAACCGGCTATGACGTGTACAGAGGCTCCGTACTAGCGGCATCCGTCTCCGGCACGAGCGCGACCGTCAGCGGTCTGAGCCCGAGCACGGCTTACACCTTCACGGTGAAAGCGAAGGACGCGGCCGGCAACGTATCCCCGGCGAGCAGCCCGGTGACGGTGACGACCAGCTCGTCGACCGACCCGACGGATACGCAGCCGCCTACGGCTCCTGGCAACCTGGTGTCGACAGCCAAAACGTCCAGCAGTGTATCCCTGTCGTGGAGCGCGTCGACGGATAATGTGGGCGTAGCCGGCTATGACGTGTACAACGGCTCGACGCTTGCCGCTACAGTAACAGGCACGAGCGCCACCGTTAGCGGCCTGCAGGGCGGAACGTCCTACACCTTCACCGTCAAAGCGAGAGACGCCGCAGGCAACGTGTCGCCGGCGAGCAATGCGGTGACCGTTGTGACCGATACAGGCTCCGGCGCTGCTGCCTGGGCCGCGTATACCACTTACCAAGTCAACGATCTTGTCACCTATCAAGGGAAGACCTACAGAGCTCTTCAGGGTCACACGGCTATGCCAGGCTGGGAACCGGCTAACGTTCCGGCTTTGTGGGCAGTCGTTAGTTAAAAAAGAAAGTTAAGAGGCGGCCTGTTCCCTGGATTTAACCGGGGATGGGGCGCTTTTTTTTTATGGAAACGGTGCTTGTTATAAAATCAAATATATGCGTCCATATGGCTACTTATTTGTTGGGAGTTTTGGGATTTCCACATACAACTTTTCAATTTTCGATTGAGAGAAGAACGATTCAATAGAGACGTTTTCGAACCAGTTCTCACGCCGGGAATGGCTTCGTTCTTCACTGATTTTTAAGGATAGGCCGATAAAAAACGGCGAGTTTTATAGATGTCTGATTGCTTGCCTGCTTAACTAAGTTTACCGGCAAGTTAAGATGTAAGTAAAAATACGAATCATGCTATGCTATATCTAGCAGTATGAAGCTGGAGGGAAGGCGCAGATGAGAACCGAGAAAGAAATGTTTGATTTAATAGAAGAGACTGCTCGCAAGGACGAACGAATTCGTGCGGTATATATGAACGGCTCGCGTACCAACTCTAATGTCCCCAAAGACATTTTTCAGGATTTTGATATTGTTTATGTAGTAACGGAAACAGCTTCATTTATTAATGATGCATATTGGATACATACTTTTGGTGACTTGCTTATGCTGCAAGAGCCTGATAAAAATGATCAATCGGTAGGCATGGATATGGATTTTACTCGATCATACGGATATTTAATGCTATTTAAAGATGGAAATCGTATAGATCTTCGCATTGAAACGAAAGAATCCATGCTTGAAAGATATGGCGGAGATAAATTGACAGTTCCATTGCTAGATAAGGACGACTGCCTGCCAATCATTCCTGCTCCAAGTGATATCGATTATCAAATAAAAAAGCCTTCCGAGCAGCTGTATAGAGTTTGCTGTAATAATTTTTGGTGGTGCCTGCAAAATGTGGCAAAGGGGATTTGGCGCGACGAATTACCTTATGCCAAACAAATGTTTGAACAAGTCATCAGACCCCGTTTGGATGAGATGATTGCATGGTGGGTGGGCACTAAAAATGATTTTCAAGTTTCCATAGGAAAAATGGGGAAGTATCTGAAAATCTATCTTCCCGAACCTTATTGGGACATGTACAAAGAAACCTATTCGGACAGCACTTATGAAAATATGTGGAATTCGGTTTTCAGGGCCTGTGAATTATTTAGAATTCTCGCCAGACATGTAGCTGAACATTTTGGGTTTACATACGAAATCAAGGATGAAACGAATATGATTCAATATTTGATGCAAGTCAGGGAATTGCCTGGGGATGCGAAAGGAATATTTTGAATAGCATGACGCAGACAGATAGCATTCAGCCAGGATAAGGATGCAGTAAAGCTCACATGTTCAAGCCGTACTCATTGGACTTCTGACCCTATTTTTATTCATATGAAGAGAGAACAGATTTCAAGGATATTTGAGGATTTGTATAATCGGTTTCTTGAAATTGGCGAAATTTTGTGCAGCGATTTAATTCATGATCCAATGTTAAAAGAATGGAAGATATGAGTTGGGATCTTACCGGGGATGGGAAAGGGACAATCAAGCATCGGATGGAGAATTTTTTGTGCAAATTAGAGCTCTGACTCTTTTAAAATATGCGGGTGTTCTTGCTGCCATAATCATTGTTAATCTGATCTATCAGAGATTTGTTAACAAAAACCTACCGTATGATAACATCCTCTACATTTTTGCTGCGTATATGATTTTGGGGATAGTTAAGTACGTTCGCTCGGAACCAATGCCATCAAAGACGGGACGTTTCCTTGTTTTCTTTTTATTTACTTTAACTGTTTTTATTGTGGATGTCCTCCTCCTTTATTATGAAAATAATTTTGAAATAACGGAACCGTTGGTTATGAGCATGATTTTCCTGGTGTTTGCTATTGTTATTAGTATCTTGGCTGTAGCGGATAAGCAAACAGGAAGATCATGAAAGCCGAAAGGGGGGATCTCACATGGAACGGACACCCAAAGAGCGCCTGTGTTGGCTGCTAAGACTATACAAGGATAAAGAAATAGAGGCAGAAACGTTCTGCGATGAATTTCATTTAACATACAATCATGATCTTGACGACAAATTAACTGAAACGGAAAGAGTTCTTTTTAGAGAAATTGCTGCAGTAGCAGCGAGATTCTCTCCGTTTGAAGAAGATCACCAAAAATACCCGGGGGTGTACTTTACAACAGAGGATGTAGAGCGTGTAGTAGAGAGGGGAATGTTGGATGATTCATTTTTCTTTTAAAACAAATGAAGAATCATATGCTCTATGTTATGAAATCGTAGAGTGCATGATGAGAGAGTTCACAATAGAGGAAAGCGAAGCTGTCTGCCGGATAAATCTTCAATGGTCGGATATGGACTTTTTGGATGAAGACGATATCCGGTATCATGAAACTCCCGATGATTGGGCCTATATTATTTATTATGGACATAGCTCCAGATGGTGGGCTAGAAAAAACGATCCAACTTTAAAACCCAAACCGATTCATGAAAATGCTAATAAAGGGCCTATTAAATGGACTTTTGTCCCTCGGGGGCAAGAATCTTTCATTATAAAAAAAGCACTAATCGACATTTTACTGGATCCTTATTCAAAGGAAGCTGAAAAAGATGACGCGGCGATAGATCTGGCGAACATTTTGAAGATGAAGAAACAATTGCTATCCTGCTGAAGGTATCTAATCAAGAAGGTATAGGTGAAATGGTTGCTGCAAGCTGTGGCGAATCGTTGGCATACATATGGTTAAGAAAATCGGAAATCAATTACGATCAGTTGCTGCTTTTGAAAGGGACCGCTTTACATGAAGCTCTCTCTTTGATAAAAGCGCATAAGTATGATTGGTTCGCGGAGTATGAACGAAGATTATTTTCCCGAAGGGAATTTGAAAAAAGTGATGTTCAGATGGAGCGGCAAGACGGATAGATAAACGTTCGGTGGAGGACACTCATGCATTCGTATAGGAGCGTGCCATTTTCATGGAGATGCCGAAAGTACCTCTTTACAGCATGAATACGCTTTGTATGAAATAACGGTTTTGGATGATTTGATTATGATCCACAGCACCTCTCAAGTTTCGTCTATCAAAGATGGGCGGGGAATAAGCTGGTTTTTATAACTCAATTAGGGGAGTACAGAATTTCATGAGAAAGCGATGTAGGAGTTGTAACGGTTATCTGAAATGGAGTAAAGTCTTCGCAGCTTTACATAGGAATAAGAAAGTAACCTGCGCTCACTGTATGGGTGAAGTTGAAGTCAGTTTGTTCAGTAAATGTATCTATTTCTTCGTTAGTTTAGCACCCGTATTTACGAATCTGATTGTTTGTGTTAAAAGCGGAGATTTTATTCAAATAGGTAAGCTCCCTCTAACCACAACCTATATGATTTGGTACTGGCTGATTATAAGCATCGCCCCTTTTCTGATCCTAATAAAATCTAAACCACTCCCTCAAAAAGAAGGAGCCTCCTAACAGGCATCCTTCTTTTCCCTTGCCTGTCACGCCCCTTCCTCCCCACAAAAAACGCAGAAATGATACAATAGACGCAGAAGTTTTTTGCCTTTGCCCCATGCACCAAGAAACGCACAAACTGTCTGAAATCGGGTGAACACGATGAATCTCAAAGGGATGACGGTCCGGGAGCTGCTCCAGCTTCCGATATTGAAAGACGCGTCGCTGATCAGCGGAGAAGAAGGGCTGGACCGCGTCGTGCGGTATATCGACATTATGGAGGTCCCGGATATTAAGGGCTGGCTGAGGGAAGGCGAGCTTATTCTGACTACCGGCTATTCCATGCGCAACGATCCGGGTCTGGTGCTGGAGCTGATGGAAGAGCTGAGAAGAGCGGATGCCGCGGCGCTTGCGATCAAACCGGAGCGGTTCATGGGCGGCATTCCCGCTGAAATGGTGGAGCTGAGCAACCGGTACCGCATTCCGGTGATCCAGATTCCGCCGGGAATTCCGTATATCGATATTACGCATACAGTGATGGAGCAGATTTTGAATACACAAGCGGCTCTGCTGCGCAGATCCGAGGAAGTGAACAAGACGCTGACCGGTCTTGTTCTGCACAACAAAGGCATCCAGGTGGTGGCGGACAGCGTGGCGGAGCTGGTCCAGGCGCCCATCTGGGTGATCCACAAGCAGGGCCGCGTCATCGTTTCATCGCCGGCTGATGCGGGTGATCCGCCGACCGGCCGGACGAAGAGCTGGGACGTGTCGGTGGACAAGCAATTCGCCGGGCGGCTCATCATCGGGAAAGAGCAGCTCGACGAGCTGGAGCTGGTCTGCATCGAGCATGCGCGGCTGGTGTTCTCGTTGGAGCTGATGCGCCGCAAGATCACCTACGACACGGAGCAGCGGCTGCAGGGCAACTTCTTCGAGGAGCTGCTGATGGGCTTGCCCCTGTCCAGGCAGGACGCGGAGAACAAGGGGAGGCAGCTGGGCCTTCAGCCGGACTGGTGCTGGGAGATCTGCATCGCCGAGGGCGAGCCGCATCTGTTCGAGGAGCATGCCGCCTTTCCGGTCGCGCTGGGCGAGCTTGTGGAAAGCGAATCGGCGGCTCGCAAAGTCAAGTCCCATCTGCTCCGGCAGGGGGACCGGTTTGTCCTTCTGCTCGCTTCTCCTGCGGCATCGGAGCCAGGCACGAAGCAGCCGGTCAGCGGCAAAACGGCCGCGTGGGCCGATGTTTTGGCCCCACTGCTGGACTCTCATAGCCACATCCGGACGGGTTTCGGCGGCAAAGCTCCGCTCTGGGAAGTGTACCGCAGCTATGTGAAGGCCAAAAAAGCGATGACCATCGGCTGCCGGCTGGACAAAGACCGCCGTACGTTCAGCTACGGGGAGATCGAAATGTTCGATCTGCTGTTGGAATCTTCCGCCTATGTAGGCTTCGATGCGTTCATGGAGAAGAAGATCGGCAGGCTCTCCAAGTATGACCGGGACAATGGAACCGATCTTGTGCCCACCTTCCATGCTTACCTGGCGGCCGGCGGCAGTCTGATCGAAGCGGCGAACAAGCTGTACATTCACCGGAACTCCGTAAAATACCGGCTGGACCGCATCAAAGACATAGCTGACATAGACATGGAAGATACGTCGAAACGGCTGATGTATTATTTGTGCACGTCGTTTTATTTATTGAAAAATTTGGAATGAAAATCGGCCTTTTGTGCTCCGAGCACAAAAGGCCTTCGTTATTTTTGGCAGCAGGGAACATGGTCCGCCTCTTTGGAAACGAATACAATATTACCAATCCAACTTTAATAAGCTACACGAAGTCTACAAAAAAGCAAACGAAAACGAGGAAGGATGGGAAGCCATGATCGGAGTGATCCGCGTATTAACGACGGAAGATACGAAGGTTCTCGAGCAGCACGGAAAGTTACTGAATGAGACGTATGGACTGCCGGTTGTGAGTAAATGTATTCCGGATCAGCCCCTTGGCATCTATGACGAGGAGACGGAAGCCATCGCCATTCCGAAAATTGTCGAACTGGGCAAGCGGATGGAGCGGGAAGGCTGCACGGTGCTCGTCATCTCCTGCGCGGCGGACCCGGCGATCGAGCCTCTGCGCGAAAGCGTCTCGGTGCCGGTCATCGGAGCGGGAAGCGCCGCGGCGTACGCGGCATTGTCCATGGGCCGGCCCGTCGGCGTGCTGGGCATCACGGAGGAAGCGCCCGCGGTCATCCGCGATTTGCTCGGCGGCAAGCTCGTCCGCTACGCACGTCCCGAAGGCGTCACCAACACGACGGATCTCATGACACCGGCCGGACGCGAGAAGGCGGTCGAAGCCGCCCGAGCCCTGCTGGATGCGGGGACGAAGGTCATCGTGTTCGCCTGCACGGGCTTCTCGACCATCGGCCTGGCCGCCGTCCTACGGAGCGAACTGCACGTTCCGGTCGTCGACGCCGTCGAAGCGGAGGGCTTGTTCGCCTCCCATTACTACAAGCAGCTCGTTGATGTCCGCGAGCCGAATTAAGTCAAGCTTGTGACTTGGGCAACAGCCAGATCCTACCTGCTTCTGATCTTCTGCGTCTTCGTCTGGGCGCTGAACTACATGGTCCGCCAGGTGCTGCTCCGGGAGTTTCCTCCCTTGTTTCTCTCGGCGCTGAGCCTGACGATCGTGTCCGGCGCCTTTCTGCTGTGGGCGTGGGGAACGCGCGCTTTTGTGAAAATAACGGGAAAAGACGCGCTCTGGCTCTGCTGCTCGGCCGGAATCGGCCTCATTGCAAACCAGATCCTGCTGCTCCGGGGACTCCAGCTCACGACGGCCACGAACGCTTCGCTTATTTTTACGCTGTCGCCGCTGTTTACGGCCGGTCTGGCCGCTCTTTTCCTGAAAGAACGGGTGACCTGGCGCATGGTGGCAGGCAGCGTGATCGCCATTTCCGGACTGGCTTTCGCCCTGAATGTCCGCGGTTTGCAGTTCAATGCGGGAGACTGGATTATGGCGGGCGCGACGTTTACCTTTTCGTGCAACCTGATTTTCGCCCGCATTCTGACGAGACGGCTGTCTCCCTTTATCGTGACGGTTTACAGCTTCGCACTCAGCGCCGTACTCTTCGATCCGTTCGTTCTGGCGGCCGGGGAGGTCACATGGATTCATCCGGCCGGAATGTGGGCGCTCGTGATTGTGACGGTGATCGTGGCGCAGGGGCTTACGGGCGTCCTGTGGAACAAAGGGATGCAGACGCTAGGCGCGGCGAAAGCGGCCATCATGCTGAATTTGCAGCCGCTGATGACGATGCTGCTTGAGTTTATTCTTTTGGGCCGCGCCGTTACGGCTCCACAGCTTTTCGGAGCTGCGCTTGTGTTTACCGGGGTTCTTCTCGGGACGGTTCAACTGCGTATATTTTCCTTGAAAAAGAAGCGGACGTTATCGGAGGATTTCCCGGATACGGCCGGAAAGTAATTCCTTTCGGAAAGCGCCCGCGAGCCGGTTTTGTCATACCCCCGGGCTATATTCTAGTAAAGCTTTAAAGCGGTGTGAGTGAGATGGGATGTGTACGATGGATGCCGTACACGTGACGAATGGGACATGCGCCTAGTATGTATAGGATGTGCATATTGCATGAGCACGGCTGTGACGTCTGTGACGGCTGTATATCACCAGGTTTACAAGGCGGCTTCCGCTCTGCGCTTCCGTTTGTAGGATTATTCCATTTTGCACATACTAAATGTAAAAAAAAAGCTTGCGGCTCTGCCTTCGGCTTCATTCCCGTAACAGAAAAAAGTTTTCTTAAGGAAACAGATGACGGGAGAATGGTTCTACATCAAGTGATTAGGGGGATTGTCCATGGAAGAGAAAGAGGAAAAGAAACACCCGAGTATTTTCGAGCCGTTCGCGCTGATCTTGAACATTGTCACGAGTGTAATCGGGGCCATTATCGGGATGCAGCTGGTTACGACACTGGGGGTAACCCCGAATACCGCGATTATCGGCGCTCTTGTCGCGATGCTCATCGCACGAATTCCCATGATGATATTCCGTAAGTACAAATCGATCCATCGTCAAAATCTGGTTCAGACGTCCATTTCCTCGGCTACGTTCGGAGCGGCCAACAGCCTGCTCATTCCGATCGGGATTCCGTTTGCGATGGGTGCGACGGAACTGATCGTGCCGATGCTGATCGGAGCCGCGCTGGCGATGTTTGTCGACGCGACGCTGCTGTACAAGCTCTTTGACTCCAAACTCTTCCCGGCAAAAGGGACCTGGGCGCCCGGCGTGGCTACCGCGGAATCGATCCTGGCGGGGGATAAAGGCGGCAAGCGCGCGCTGCTGCTCGGTGTCGGAACCGTTATCGGGCTCATCGGCTCGTATTTTAAAATCTCGATGTCCGCTTTCGGTGTCGCGTTTATCGGAAACATCTGGGCGCTGACGATGTTCGGCATCGGCCTGATGATCCGGCAGTACTCGGTGCCGTGGTTCGATATCGACGTCAATCAGCTTTACATCGCCCACGGGGTCATGATCGGCGCCGGTATCGTCGCGCTCATCCAGGCGGGGATGCTCCTTTTCAAGCGCCCGAAAACGGCGGGCTCCGAAGCGGAGAGCGAGGAAGAAGTCAGGGACAGCAGGCTGACAAGGACGGATAAAGAAGCCCGCCGCACCCTCAGCCTCGGCTTTGCCGCTTACCTGGTCATCGCCCTGCTCATTGCCATCATCGGCGGCATTATGACGAAAATGTCGCTCGGCATGCTGATCGGCTTCATCATTTTCGCCGCTTTCGCCGCCTTCGTGCACGAGATCATCGTAGGGATCGCCGCCATGCATTCCGGCTGGTTCCCGGCGTTTGCCGTCGCTTTTATCACGCTGCTGTTCGGCATGCTGATCGGGTTTCCGCCGGTTGCGCTTGCGCTTCTGGCCGGCTTCAGCGCGGCAACGGGCCCGGCGTTTGCGGATATGGGCTACGATCTGAAAGCCGGATATATTCTCCGGGGCAACGGCAAAGATCCCGAGCTTGAGCTTCACGGGAGAAAACAGCAGTACATCACGGCGATGATCGCCTTCGGTGTCGCTCTGCTGACCGTGCTGCTTTCGTACAAAGGCTATTTTGCGCAAAACCTCGTTCCGCCGATCGATAAAGTGTATGTGTCCACGATCCAGGCCGGAGCTTCGGCCGATATTGCCCGCCAACTGCTGCTTTGGGCGATTCCCGGCGCGATTGTCCAATTGCTCGGAGGGCCGTCCCGTCAGATCGGGGTGCTTTTCGCAACGGGTCTCCTGATCGTTTCGCCGAATGCGTGCTGGGCGGTACTTGCCGGTATTCTGATCCGGATCATCGTTCTGAAAATTTTCAAGAAAGAAGCCGAAACACCGATGAGCATTCTCGCCGCCGGCTTTATCGCGGGGGATGCCCTGTACAGCTTCTTTAGCTCCGTATTCAAACTGAAAAAATGAGGTGACTCCCATGACGAGACTGAAGCTGAACGAAGAAATGGTAGAGCAGGCCGTATACGGCGGCGCCGTTCTGGGCGGCGGTGGCGGCGGCTGGATCGAAGAGGGGCTGAAGCTCGGACGCCTGGCGCTGGAAGTCGGCGAGCCCGAGCTGATCTCTCTCGACGAATTCGGGGACGACGACCTGCTGGTCACCGTCTCCATGGTCGGCGCTCCCGCCGCCAAAGAACAGTTCGTGAAGCCCGTTCACTACGCGAAGGCGCTTGAGATGCTCGCGGCCAAAATCGGCCGGCCCATCCAGGGGCTTCACACGAACGAGAACGGGGCCGGGACGACGGTCAACGGCTGGTTCCAGTCGGCGATCACCGGCGTGCCGCTCGTCGATTTCGCCTGCAACGGCCGGGCTCACCCGACCGGCTCCATGGGCTCGATGAACTTGTCCGAGGTGGAGGACTATGTGTCCCATCAGGCGGCGGCGGGCGGCCGTGGCGACCGCTACATCGAGCTGAGCATCTCCGGGACGCTGGACAAGGCGTCGACGATGATCCGCAAGGCTTCCATCGAAGCGGGCGGCCTCGTGGCCGTGGCGCGGAACCCGGTGACCGCGGCTTACGCGAGAGCCAACGGCGCGGCGGGGGCTATCACGCAGGCGATCGAAGTCGGCCGGGCGCTGCTTTCCGCCAAGGGAGAAGCCGCTATCGAGGCCGTAGTCGCGCAGCTCGGAGGCAAAGTCGTGACCGCCGGAACGGTAACGGACTTCGCGCTGGAAACGGCGGGAGGCTTCGATGCCGGTACGGTCCGGATCGACGACGCGTACGAGATGACCTTCTGGAACGAGTACATGACGCTCGAGAAAGACGGGGAGCGCTTCGGCACCTTCCCGGATCTGATCATGACGCTGGACGCGAAAACAGCGAAGCCGATCGTATCGGCGGCCATCGCGAAAGGGCAGCACATTGCCGTCATTACCGTGCCCGCCGAGAAGCTGCTGCTCAGCACGACGATGAGAAACCGCAAGCTGCTGCAAGCGGTGGAAGACATTATCAAGAAGCCGGTGCTTTCTTACCTGGATTAAATCCGGACTCGTTCATTTCGACATCAAAGTGAATCATACGGAGGAAATTAACATGACCCTTAAACAAACGATGACTGTTCTCGATACACTCGACAGCATTTATGCAAGCGGAGCGAAGGTAAAAGAATTGTTCGACGCCTATCCCGGCGTATCGGTGACCGTATCCAAAGTCAGCGGGGAAAAAGGAAGCACGGATTTCGTCAAAGTCGTGATCCCCGGCACGGACGGCAAAAGCAAAGGCGGCAGCGCGCCGACTTTCGGCATTATCGGCCGTCTCGGCGGCATCGGGGCACGCCCTAGCCGCATCGGCCTCGTCTCCGATGCCGACGGAGCGGTTGCGGCTGTCGCCGCGGCGCTGAAGCTGGCGGATATGCAGACGAAGGGCGACGCGCTGCCGGGCGATGTGATCGTCACGACTCACATTTGCCCGGACGCGCCGACCCGCCCGCATGAACCGGTCGATTTTATGGATTCGCCGGTCGATATCTTGACGATGAACCAGGAGGAAGTCGTGCCCGAAATGGACGCGATTCTGTCCATCGACACGACGAAGGGCAACCGCGTGATCAATCACAAAGGCATCGCGATTTCGCCGACTGTGAAGGAAGGGTACATCCTCCGCGTCAGCGACGATCTGCTCCGCATTATGGAGATGACGACCGGTCAGCATGCGGTGACGTTCCCGGTTACGATGCAGGACATCACGCCGTACGGCAACGACCTGTATCACATCAACTCCATCCTGCAGCCGGCCGTAGCGACGGATGCTCCCGTCGTCGGTGTTGCGGTAACGGCGCAATCCGTCGTGCCGGGCTGTGGAACGGGCGCGAGCCATGAGACGGACATCGCGGCGGCGGCGCGTTTCGCCATTGAAGCGGCCAAGGAAACGACGGCCGGCACGTGCGCTTTCTACGACCCGGAAGAATTCGGCCGGATCACGAAGCTGTACGGGTCCATGAAAATTTTGCAGACCAGCGGCAAGTAAGCTTGGAACGGGACAGCAGGCAGGGGAGTTTCCCCTGTCCTTTTTTTTCAGCCGCTTCGGGCGGATCTTTCATGGGGGTGGAGAACATGGAGAAACTGGGAATGATTACAATCGGCCAAGCGCCGAGGACAGACGTGGCGCCGATTGTGGAGCGCTGCCTGGAGGGGCGCGCCGAGCTCGTTCAGGGCGGTGCCTTGGACGGGCTTGACAAAGCGGAAATCGAGAGGGACCTTTCTCCGGAAGAAGGGCAGTACGTGCTGACGTCGCGTCTGGCGACCGGAGAATCCGTCTTGATGTCGCGCGAGAAGCTGCAGCCTCTGCTGCAGAAGCGGATTAGCGAGTTCGAGGAGGCCGGAATCAGGCACATTTTGCTGCTGTGCACGGGCGTATTCCCCGGCCTTACTACAGAGCGGTCGTATCTGATCGAGCCCGACCATCTCATCCCTCCCGCTGTCAAAGCGATGGCCGGCGGCCGCAGGCTCGGCGTGCTCGTTCCGCTGGCGGAGCAGCGCGCAACGCTTGCGCAGAAGTATGAGCCCTACGGCTTGAGCCCGGTTTTTGCCGTCGCGTCGCCGTACAAACTGGACGAAGCCGAATTCCGGCGTGCCGCCGAGGAACTGAAAGAGAAGAGCGACATCATCGTGCTGGACTGTATGGGGTACACGGAGGAAGCGCGGCAGTTTATGGCGGAGGCTTCGGGGAAGCCTGTGGTTCTGTCCAATGCTCTGATGGGCAAGCTCGTATCGGAAATGATTTAGAAGAAGCTATGTTGAGACGGGTTGAGGCTGATGCAGGGAAGCAATCGAACGTCAGCCCCTTCCCGGCCCATTTTCCAATTCAGAAAGGATGAAGATAATGAACGAATCACTCATTGAAGTCGGCAAACATGTGTTGCAAAGCTGTCTGGGCCTGCAGGCCCGGGAATCTTTCCTGGTCGTCTCGGACGAGGACAAGAGACATCTCGCTGAGCCGCTTTACGAAGCGGGAAAAGCGCTTGGAGCGGAGGCTGTGCTTATGGTCATGAAGGACCGGTACAGACCGGGGGAAGAGCCTCCTGCCGCAGTTGCCGCCGCCATGATCACTTCGAACGTGGTCGTCTGCATCACGAAGCAGTCTCTCACGCATACGCAGGCCCGCAAAAATGCGGCTGCCGCCGGAGCAAGGCTGGCCACGATGCCGGGCATTACGGAGGATATGTTCCTCCACGGCGCCATCTCGGCCGATTATGCCGAGGTTAAGCGTCTGACGGAGCAAGTGACGAAGCTCTTAACCGGGGCCCGTGAGGTGCGCATCGAGAAGGGCGGCTACACGCTCACTTTCCCTGTGGAGGGAAGAAACGGCGTGCCGAGCACCGGTCTGTATCTGAATCCCGGCGAGTCGGGGAATTTGCCGTCCGGCGAAGCGTACATCGCGCCGCTGGAAGGAACGGCGGAAGGGCAAATCCTGATCGACGGGTCTATTGCCGGGATCGGCAAGCTGAGCGAGCCTCTTCTGCTCACGATCGAACAGGGCCGTATCGTGAAGGCGGAAGGCGAAGCCGGACCGCAGCTCCTGGGCATGCTCGGAGACAAAGACGGCCGGCTTCTCTGCGAATTCGGAGTCGGAACGAACGATAAAGCGAGAATCACCGGCGTCATCCTGGAAGACGAGAAGGTGTACGGCACGATACATGTGGCCTTCGGCAGCAACAATACGTTCGGAGGAACGATCATGGCCGGCGTCCATATCGACGGACTCGTTAAAGAGCCGACCGTATATCTGGACGGCAAACTCATCATGGAGAAGGGGAAGCTGGCTTTTTAGGTGTAATACGCTGTCAGTACCCACCCTGTACAATCACGGCCGTCCGCGGCCAATAAATCAAATCGCCCGTCCTCTTATGCTCCGACAGAGCGTGAAAGGACGGGCGATTTTTTTTAACCTCCACCGGGACCTTTGGAAGAAAGGGGCAGCGAGAGAGTGAATTCCGTCCCCCCATGAAGCTCGCTGAACACCGAGACCGTGCCGTTCATGGATCGGATCACTTGATAAGAATACGTAAGGCCCAGGCCGGTGCCCGTATTTTTGGTGGAATAATAGATGGAGCCGAGCCGCCTCAGCTGTTCTTTGTTCATCCCGATTCCATTGTCCCGGATGTGTACTTTCACGAGGTGCCCGTCCGTATGCATGCGCAGCGTGACGTTTCCTTTTTGTATGGCGGAACAGGCTTCGACGGCGTTTTTTACGAAATTGACAAGGAGCTGTTTCATTTCGGCTCCGTTAGCGGTTAGTCGTACGGGTTCGGACGGGACATGCAGGATCAGCGACACATTGTTCATTGTGGCATAGGGAGTCATAACCTCCGCGACAGCCTCCAGCTCATGGACGAGATCGATTTCTTCGCGCTTTTGCGTTAAAGGCTTGGACATGGATAAATACTCCGACAGAATCGCTTCCGTTCGCTTCACTTCCTCGATGCTGATGTCAATGAACCGGTGAAGTTTTTCGGGAGGCATTGCCTGATCTTGACGGATCAGCTTCAAAAAACCGAGCACGGTTGTGAGCGGGTTGCGCACTTCATGCACCAGGGATGCGGCGACCTGGCCGACGGCTTCGATTTTCTCGCTTTGCAGGTACCTCATGTACATGTCCTTATCCGTCGCGGATTTCTCAAACAAGTAGATCAGCAGCAGAACTCCGACCGAATTGTGAACGGGTATGATCAGAATATGGTAAGTCAAATGAGTCAGAATATAATCGGGCCGGTTGATATACAAAAGAAGCAGGGGAAAAAAAGAATAGCAAAGTCCGGCCATAAGGGCGACCAGGTACTTCTGGCTTGTCCTGTGGTAGACACGGCACAGCAAGACCGACAGGGGGAACGTAACCAGCAAGATGCCCATAGCCGAAGAGGTCCCGGGTCCGCCCAAATAAAGGCGGTACAGAACAAACTCCAGCACAAGCAGAAGGCCGATGCGAAACCCGCCGAACACAAGCGCGAAAAAAAGGATGACGTAACGGACATCGAACTGGATGCCTTTTTCGACGCTGGAAGCGAATGTCATGGAAAGAAACAGGCAGATCATGGAGGTAATCAGAATAAATTTCTTGGAGTAATTGGTGTCTTTGTCCCGGTAATAGAAGCTGTACAGTACGAAAGGCATAAGGGAAAAAAAGAGCTGAAGTAAAAGATCCTTGATCTGTGCCAATATCGCTCACCCTCTGGACGTGGTTAACTTCATCTGATCCCCTAAACTATTCGGCATGAAGGGGGAAATTCCTGGGGCTCAAAATGAATATTTCCAGGAACCGGGAGAAACCTCAGTTTTCAGATTCCTTAAATATGTTATAATCCACGGTATCAGAGAAAGGGGACCCGCTATGTCTGTGAACAACCCGGAAAAAGTTACGCAGCAGAGAGAAGAACGCAGGTCGCAGATTCTTCATGCGTCCATCGGAATTTTCGCCAAAAAGGGCCTCGCGGCGGCCAAAATATCGGATATTGCGGAAGCGGCGGGCATTTCCCACGGCCATGTATACAACTATTATTCCTCCAAAGAAGAGCTGTTCGTCAGCCTGGTCAAGATGCTTCAGGAAAGATACGGCAGAGTCTGCGAAGAGGCCCGCCGCCGGGAAGGAAATGCGCGCGATAAGCTTCTTTGGCATGCCCGGAAAATCGGGGAGGACGAGAATGCGTTGAACGGTATGCATGTCGTTCTGCATGCGGAGACGATAGCGAGCATCTCCCCGGAAGAAAAGCGGGAAATACCGCGAAGGGCCGTCGAGAACCTCCAGCCGATTATCGCGATCGTGAAGCAGGGACAAGAAGAGGGGACATTCCGGGAAGGAAGACCGGAGGATTTGGCGGTGCTTTATTTCGCTCTGCTCAACGGAGTCAGCGGGGCCCGGCGCAGAGGACTGGGCGCCGTAGCGAACCCGGATGAAGAGCAGCTGGTCGGTTTGCTTTGCAAATAAGCCGGCGGATATGGAGGGGCTGCCGCCTTCTTTTCAAGTATTGCTAAAAAAGTATTGACTTCCCAAAAAGGGGCTGATAAAATCATTCCAACAAGCGCTGACTGACTAGTCAGTTAGTCGACTCTTAAAACCAACTATTTTTATGTGAATATGAGGTTTAAATGTTTTTAGGAGTCAATCGATAACTCTGGTATCCTACCGGTCCACTGGTGGCACCTTGCACGGCCCGCTTAACGCGCGCTGTCGGGTGTCTTTTTTGTACCCAAAATTTTTGTGCAAAGGGGCACGGCGGATGAACAAACTACAAGCATCGTTAGCGGCCGCGGCACTCGCCATAGGCTTGGCCGGACTTACGGGATGCGGCGCCGGACAGGCCGCGACAAACGCCTCCGGGACGGACGCGCCTAAGGGCAAATATACCGTCAACCTCGCTAACAACGGGGGCGGAGGGCTGCTTCTCCTGGCCAAGGAGAAAGGCTGGTTCGAGGAGGAGTTCGCCAAAATCGGCGGGGACGTCAAATGGTCCGAGTTTCCGAGCGGACCGGCTCTTCTGGAGGCACTGGCCGCGGGACGCGTCGATTTCTCCTGGCTCGGGGACGGGGCGGCGATATCCGCTCAGGCGAACAACCTGCCGGTCACGACGCTGTCTCTGCTCTCCGAGGGCTTGAAAGGGCTCAACATCGTGATCGTTCCGGCCAAAAGCACCGCCCAGAGCCTTGCGGATTTGAAAGGGAAAAAGATCGCCATTGCCAAGGGGACTACGCTTCATGTTTTTTTCATCAAAGCGGTTAAGCAGGCGGGGCTGAAAGAATCCGACTTCCAACTCATTCAGCTTCAGGCGGAAGAATCTGTCGCCGCTTTCGAATCGGGGGCGGTGGATGCCTGGGTCGGACTGGACCCGTATACGAGCATCCAAATCGCCAAAAACGGCGCGCGCGTCCTGACGAGCGGGGAAGCTCTGAACATCAAAGCGCCGGTGCTTACGATCGGCCGGACCGATTTTATCAAGGATCACCCGGGGGCGGCGGAAGCTTTCCTGAAAGGATTCGAGAAAGCGATCGAGTTTCAGAAGGGGCACCGGGATGAGGTCGTCGAGTTCATAGCGAAGGCGAAGAAGGCGGACCGGGCGACGATCGAGCTGGTGGTACAAAATACCGAATATTCGAACGTTCCGATTTCGAAAGAGATCTTCAGTATCCAGCAGGCTTCGGCGGACATCCTCCTGGAAGCGGGCTTTATCAAGAAGAAAATCGACGTGACGCGAAATACGGACAGCAAAGCGATTGAAGCCGTGAAACCGGCTAAATAAGGAGAAGGAGGCGAAGACCGTGTCAGCTTTGGGACAATTAAATCCGTCTTCTCCGGCCGCCAAGGATCTGGAAGAGAGGGAAGGGAGACAAGCCGCAGCCGGCAGGGCATCCGCCAGACGCGGAGGCAAACTGAAAATCGTCCTGCTCGGGCTCGTGCTGCCGCTGGCGGCGCTTGTCGTCTGGCAGACGGTAAGCGGGCTGAAACTGGTCTCCGCGACGCTATTTCCTTCACCGCTCAGCATTGCGGAGGAATTCGCGGCCATGGTTCAATCCGGCGAGCTTTTCCATCATCTGAGGGTGAGCGTGCAGCGGGCGGCCTACGGCTTTTTGCTTGGCGGCTCGCTCGGTCTCCTGATCGGTCTGCTGGTCGGTTTGAGGAAAAGAGCCGAGTACATGCTCGACCCTACTTTACAGATGCTCCGCACTGTTCCGCATCTTGCGATCACGCCGCTTTTTATACTCTGGTTCGGGTTCGACGAGTTGTCCAAAATTTTGCTGATCGCGCTGGGAGCTTTCTTCCCGCTGTATGTGAATACATTCCTCGGTGTCCGGAACGTGGACTCCAAGCTGTTTGACGTAGCCAAAGTGCTGGAGTTCAGCCGTTTCCGGCAAATTACGAAGCTGGTGCTCCCCTCGGCGCTGCCGAATGTTCTGCTCGGACTCAGGCTGTCGCTGGGCGTCGCCTGGCTGGGGCTCGTCGTTGCGGAGCTGATGGGATCGAGCGAAGGCATCGGGTATATGATCCAGGATGCCAGGCAGTTTTCCAGAACGACCGCCGTGTTTGTGGGCATCCTTATTTTCGCTGTTGTCGGCAAGCTTGTGGATTCCGTCGTGCGGCTGCTGGAAGAGCGGCTGCTGAAATGGCGCGACAATTACAAGGGATAGTCCCGGGTAAGGCAGCCGAGCTGCCGGTCCGGGCTTGCCGCTGACGATAAATCAACCATTTTAAAGGAGGAAAAGAACATGAGTGAACAAGTGAAGGTAACCCCGGTTTCAGGAAGAATTGGTGCTATTATTGAAGGGATTTCATTGTCCGGCAGTCTCGATGCAAGCACGGTAGGTTTTATCCGCGAAAAGTTGCTCCGGCATAAGGTTATTTTCTTCCGGGGTCAGAATCACCTGGACAATGCCGGACAGGAAGAGTTTACAAAGCTGCTCGGCAGTCCGATCGCCCACCCGACGATCAAGCCCAAAGACGGCACGGATTACGTTCTGGAGCTGGATTCGACTCACGGTGGACGCGCCAACGTGTGGCACACGGATGTGACGTTTGTCGATGCATATCCGGCTGCTTCTATCCTCCGGGGAATTGTGATTCCCGAATCGGGCGGGGATACGGTGTGGGCGAATACGGCAGCCGCTTATGAACTCCTTCCTGCGGAGCTGCGCGAGCTGGCCGACAAGCTGCGGGTGCTGCACACCAATGATTTCGATTATGCGGCCACAGCCAGAACGGTTAACGCCCTGGGCAGCGAAGCGGCACGGAAATACCGGGAGAGCTTCGCTTCCACGGTCTACGAAACGGAGCATCCGCTCGTCCGCGTTCACCCGGAAACGGGAGAGAAGACACTGGTTTTGGGCGGCTTCGCCAAAAAAATCGAAGGCTTCTCCATCGCCGATTCCCAGAAGCTTATCGCCTTGTTCCAGGAACATATCACAAGCCTGGAAAATACCGTGCGCTGGCGCTGGGCCGAAGGCGACGTGGCGGTCTGGGATAACCGCGCCACGCAGCATTACGCCGTGAACGATTACGGCGACCAGCATCGGGTCGTCCGCCGGGTCACGATTGCCGGCGAAGTCCCGGTCGGTGTGGACGGCCGCAAGAGCGTGACGCGCATCGTCTCGGAGCCTGCGGCTGCGGCGAGCGCGTCGTAAGCGGGCTGCGGCTGACAAGCCTCAGCCCTGCGCAGGGCTGGCCCGGGCGAGAGCCGGAACGCCGACTGGAGCGTAGGCGGAGCCGAGCCGGGGCCGGACGGGAGCGTAGCCGGAGCCGGAGCAAAGTCAAGCGAAAGCCGCAAGGGAGCGGAGCAAAGTCAAGCGAGGCCGCAAGGGAGCGTAATCAGAGCGTAGCCGGGGCCGAGCCAGAGCCAAGCCAGAGCGGAGCGGACACAGCGCGGGTCTTGGCGTGCGTCTGACTTGGCCCGCGATTTCTGAGCGGGCCCGGCCGTGGCGGCGGCAGGCAAACGCCGTTCCGCGGAGCCGCCGGGACCGCCCGCGAATCCCGGGTGCGTTTCGGCATGGCACGGGGCGAATATCTACCGTGATCCTGCTCCAGCGAAAGAGAGCGTATCCCGGCTGACGGATACGCTCTCTTCGTTGTGCTGTCTGGCCCTAGCCCCAAAAAGAGCGTGTCCCCAACTGACGGGATACGCTCTTTTTTTGGTGTGCCCGGCCCCGCGCTAGCTGAAGGTGTACCGCTCGCTAACCGCCGCATAAACCTGCAGCTCTCCCGGCTGGATCGGGGTTGCCGGACTGGCGGCCAGCACCGAGGCCTTGAACGGCACGGGCTCGTTCTGGCGGCTGATCTCCCGGACGGACTCCGGAACCGCCGCCAGGGTGACCCCGAGGGAAGCCGCTATTGTCTGCGCCTTCTCCCGGGCGTTCCGGACGGCGAGGGCCAGCGCTTCCTTGCTGTATTTCTGCGGCTGGGACGTCCGGAAGGAGATCCCGGAGACGGAGTTGGCGCCTTTGGAAACGGCGGTATCGACAATCGTCCCGGTTTCTCCGACCCGTTCCGTCGTAATTTTCAGCAGATGAGTGACCCGGTAGCCGCGAAAAATTTGTTTGCCGTCCTGGAAGTCGTACTGGGGATCGATCCGGAATTCGTCCGTCTGGATGTTGTCCCGGGAAATTCCGAGCTGCAGCAGGGAGTCGATCACGGCCGAGATGATCCGGGCGTTCTCGGCCTGCAAGGGTGAGAGGGATTCTCCCTCCGTGACGGCTCCCAGCACGATCACGGCTTGGTCGGGAATGACGGAGACGATTCCGTCGCCCGTAACTTCAATGGCGGCCGGTTTGCCTGCCCGGTATCCGGGTGATGGAGGAAGCGGCGGCGGGGGTGCAAAACCGTACATGGCCGGTCTCCTTTCTGGATGCAAGAGTTGTTATATCTTAGTGTATGGAATCCTTACCTTCCGCATGCCGGCAGCGGATATGGATACGTTGGTACACGGACGTGCGTCGGCCGGTTTAATTATAACGAAACTCTCCTTACGGTGCCTTGCCGGCGATTGGCTACAATGGAAACATGAGAAATCGTCCGCAAGAGGAGGAGATTGGTATGATTCGGGATATTCATGCGATGTTTTTGGTGACCGGCATTATGGCAAGCGGCAAATCGACGGTCGCGCAGCTGTTGGCGGAGCGATTCGAGAAATCGGTTCATCTCCGGGGAGATCATTTCCGCAAAATGATCGTCAACGACCGCAAGGAAGTCCATCCGGATGCGGAAGCGGATCAGATGGAGCAGCTTCTGCTGCGGTACAGGCTGACGACTCAAGCCGCCGACACCTACTATTCCGCCGGATTCACCGTCGTGATGCAGGATGTCGTGGTAGGCCGCGTGCTGAACGACTTCCTTGCGCTGCTGGAGGACCGGCCCCTGTACGTGATCGTATTGTGTCCCGGCGAAGAGGAAGTCGCGCGCAGAGAAGCGGCCCGGTCCAAGACGGGATACGGCGTATGGACCGTATCCGCACTGAACGGCGTGCTGCACGCGGAAACCCCGCGGGTTGGTTTGTGGCTGGACTCGACCGATTTGACGCCGGAGGAAACCGTGGACGCGATTCTGGAGCGCGTATGGGAGGAAGGAACTGTCCGGGCCTCGGATGTCCGGGATTAGGAAAGAGCCCGAATCTGCCGAGTGTACTTCTTTTCGGATGCGTACAAAAAAAAGGAGGTGCTTAGATGTCTAATCATTCAAATGAGGAATTGTTAGCCGGTGGCAACGTTTCAAAGGTATATAGGTCGGGTCATACAGTCAGACGGGAATTAAAGCCGAACAGCCCCAAAATTCATGCCCTGTTAAACCATCTTGACCACAAAGGATACGGGTATGCCCCTAAATACCTGGGTATCGATGAAAAAGGAAGAGAAATTTTATCCTTTATCGAAGGAGAAGCCGGCAATTATCCTCTGAAGAACTATATGCGGTCAGATGATGTCTTACAGGAAATTGCGAAAATGCTCCGTCTCTATCATGATGCGGTAAGCGACTTTTCATTTGATGACGGCTGGCAGCCGTTAGATGGTACTCCACAACCTTTGGAAGTAATATGCCACAACGATTTTGCCGTATACAACATGATTTTTCAGCAGGAAAGACCGATAGGGATTATTGATTTTGATGCGGCCGGACCCGGTCCGCGGCTTTGGGACATAGCTTATACTCTGTACACTTGTGTGCCGTTAAGCCGATTGTATCTTACGGAAACAGGCGAAATCGTTTATTATGATTCCGTTCAAGACGCTTCCCGCATTAAAAACAGAGTGAACTTGTTTTTTGATTCTTACGGGGAAGGATTTGCGGAAAATTATATAGACATGGTACTGCTGCGATTGGAAGGATTATGTAAAACGATAACAAGAAGAGCGAGTGAAGGCGACCTTGCTTTTCAAAAGATGCTAGATGCCGGTCATCTTGAACATTATCGAAATGACATTACATTCATCTCTGAGCATAAGAATGACTGGACTTAAATCTTCCTTCCGTTAAAGGGGGCTTTAAAGGAGGTTTAGCCGGTGAGTACGTGTCCGGACGCGGGGGCAGAACTGGAAATCGGAAGAGCGGGTCCGGCCGACACGGCTCTTTTGCAGGAGCTGTATGTGGAAGCGGCCCGCTGGAGAGTTTCGCGGGGCATTCTGCTCTGGGACGAGAAGACGTTCACCCGGGAGTATATCGCGGGCCTGATGGCCGATTATGAAATGTTTATCGCTTATTCGGGCGGCGAGGCCGTGGGCTGCTTCATGCTCCAGTGGAGCGATAAGCCTCTTTGGGGAGAGAGGGACCGCGGCGATGCGGGCTATCTTCACCGGCTCGTTGTGACGCGCAAGCGCAGCGGACTCCGGCTGGGAACCCGGCTGCTCGAATGGGCGGAAGGTTATATCAGGCGGGCGGGCAAAACGTATTTCCGGCTGGACTGCATGTCGGAGAACTCCGGGCTCAACGCGTATTACCGGAACGCCGGCTTCGTTTATTTGGAAACCGTGCGGGGAGACGGATGGCGCGCTAACCTGTATGAGAAAAAGCTGTAAGACGGCTGCGGCATGCAGCCTTTTTTTGTGCAGCCCGTTTATCGTGAGCAGGGTCCGCGAAGTGAAGATCGAACAGCCGGAACCACATGCAGCCGGGTATGCGTGTTCCGGGACTTCATAATATCTTAACCGTTCAGCTTCCCCAAAAAAACAACAAAAAATGGTTGATAACGTCCCGCTTTAGTGGTACAGTATTAAAAACTTAGTATTCCGCTTTGAATTGTCGAGTATCGACCGGACAGCCGGAGAAGTCGCTTCTAGTGACCTCTCTGGCTTTTTGCGTTGTTACGCGGAGTTCCACACCTAGGAGAAAAAGGAGTGTCAGGTCTATGGGAAGCTCACCCTCCATCGTCATCCGTGAAGCGGCAGAGGCGGATCGCGAAGCGGTCCGCGCGGTGATGCTTGAAGCTTATCTGCAGTATGCCGACGTCATGTCCGCGCAAAGATGGCAGCAGTACCTCGAAGATATCGGCGGCGCCGCCGACAAAGGCAATCCCGTCGCACGGCTGGTCGCCGAGGCGGAAGGGAAAATCGTCGGAACCGTCCAGCTGTTCGTTTCCTCGGAGGCGGCTTACGGCAGGCCGGAGCTGGAAATCTATACGCCGATTATCCGCTATTTGTCCGTATCGCCGGAAGCGCGGGGCAGGGGCGTCGCGACGGAGCTTATTAAAGAAAGCGCGAAACGCTCCCTGGAGCTCGGGGCTTCCACGCTTCATCTTCATACGTCCGATATGATGGCTTCCGCCGTGAGCCTGTATGAGCGGCTGGGATTCCAGCGCGCGTTTGACAAGGAGTTCCATAACGGCGAGGTGCTTGTCAAAAGCTACCGGCTGGAGCTGCGCGAATCCGCCTTTTTTACGGCCTCATAGAAGAATCCGGTACATAAGAGCCGTTAGGCAAGGCGGTCGGCAAAGAGAAAGCATGTGCAGGGAATTTGAACAGACATGCTTACAAATCACAACGATGCAGGCAGACCTTCAGCCGCAAGAGACATACACCGCACGGGTTCGGACTTAATCAGGGCTGGACGATCACTATACATAACTATCCATAATGAAGCGGGGGAGCGAGTCTAATGAAGAAACAGGTTAGCAAATGGTTGGCGGGTGCAGGAATTTTATTACTGGCGGCAGCGTCTGCGGGCTGCGGCAAAGCCGTTGAAACGGGCGGAGGGACGACCTCGGCGGCCACGGACAAACCGGGAGAAAGCCCGGCGGGCAAGGTCCAGAAGGTCATAGTCGGCACGGGGACCAAGTTCCCGCAGGTGTGCTTTATCGACCAGAACGGCAAGCTGACGGGGTTTGACGTGGAGCTGATCAAAGAGCTCGACAAGCGGATACCGGAATACGAGTTCGAATTCAAAACGATGGAGTTCCAGAGTCTGCTGCTCAGCCTGGAAACGAACAAGATCGACTTGATCGCCCATCAAATGGAAAAAAATCCGGAGCGCGAGCAGAAATATTTGTTCAATAAAGAGCCGTACAGCATTTTCCTGAACAAAGTCGCCGTCGAGATCAACAACGACACCATCAAAACCATCGACGATCTGAAAGGTAAGAAAGTCCGCACCGGAGCGACAAGCAACGAAGCGTACATCCTCCAGGAGTACAACAAGAAGAACAACAACGCCATCGAGATCGTGTACGACAACGCCACGGCCAACGATCTGGTCGATAAAATCCGCAAAGGGCGCATCGACGCCACGGTGACGTCGGATTTCGCCCTCCGCAACTATACGGACAAAGACGGCAAAGTCGCGCTGAAAACGGTCGGCGAACCTTTGACAGAATCGGATGTGCTGTATGTATTCCGCAAAACGGACGGAAAGCTGGCCGACCGGATCGACCAGGCGATCAAGGAAGTGAAGGCGGACGGAACGCTGTCCAAGCTGAGCATTCAGTGGCTCGGCCAGGATTTCTCGCACGTGGGCAAGCAGAAGAAATAAGAACCCGAAGGTTCGTACGAGAGAGGTGGTATCATGGGCAGAAGATTCGAGGCGGACTATATCTTCTTCTTTATTCCGAAGCTGCTTTCCTATCTGCACATCACGCTGCTGATCGTGGGAAGCTCCATCGCGCTGGGGCTGATCATCGGGTTTCTTATCGCTTTGCCCCGGCTGTATAACGTGCCCGTCCTGAGGCGGATCAGTCAAGTCTACGTGTCCTTCTTCCGGGGGACGCCGATTCTCATCCAACTGTTCCTGATCTATTACGGACTGCCGGAATTGCTGAAAATCGTCCAGGTGGACGTGTCCAAAACGCCGGTGCTCCTGTTCGTCATTCTCACCTATTCGCTGCACACCGGCGCCTATGTCTCCGAGATGATCCGGTCGGCGGTGGCGGCCGTTGACCGGGGGCAGGTGGAGGCGGCCTATGCGGTAGGCATGAACGGGTACGAGGCATTCACCCGGATCGTTATGCCGCAGGCGCTCGGGATTGCGCTGCCCGTTTTCGGCAACCTGGTCATCGGCAACCTAAAAGATTCCTCGCTCGCCTTTACGCTCGGCGTCATGGAAATGACGGGCAAATCCGAGACGCTGGGCACGGCGACGCAGCATTTTATCGAAATTTATATCGCCCTGTCGCTGATTTATTTCGTCGTCAGCTTTATTTTGCAGAAAGGCTTCGACGCCGCCGAGAAAAGGCTGCTGCGCCACAGCAGGCCGCTTGCGGACACGGCCGGTAAAACGGCGGCGCGCCTGAACATCTTCAGACGGCTTCAGCCGGAAATCAAAAAGGAGGCGCCGGGCTATGAACCTTGATCCTGCCTTCATCGGCACGGCCTTTCTGAGCCTGCTGTCGGCTCTGCCGGTGACCCTGTATATCACGGCTGTCTCCGTTCTGGGAGGGCTGCTGATCGGTACGGGCATCGCGCTGGCGCGCATTTACCGGGTGCCGGTTCTGCATCCGGCGGCGGTTGCGTACGTGACCTTTATCCGGGGAACGCCGATGCTGATGCACTTGTTCCTCGTGTATTTCGGACTTCCGGCCGTTCTGGATACGCTCGCGGACCGTTACGGATGGTCCTTCAATTCGGGCTCCATCCCGCTCGTCGCTTTCGTGATCATCGCTTTCTCCATCACGGCGGGGGCTTATATGTCCGAAGTGGTCCGGGCGGGCATCGGGGCGGTGGACCGGGGGCAGATCGAGGCGGCTTACGCTGTCGGACTGACGACTGCCCAGGCGCTGCGGCGCATCGTGTTTCCCCAGGCATTTGCGGTCAGCTTGCCCAATTTGACGAACTCCGTCATTTCCATGCTGCATGCGACTACGCTCGCTTTTACCATCTCGGTGGTGGAAATTAACGCCCAGGCCAACATCGTGGCGTCTACGAACTGGAAGTTTTTCGAAGCCTATATAGCGGCCGCTCTCCTGTTCTGGGGAATTACGGTCCTGGTGGAAAAGGCATCGTCCGCTCTGGAGAAGCGGTTTACTCTTTACAATCGGGGTGGAGTGGCATGATTAAACTGACCGGGATTTCAAAATCGTTCGGGAAGCAGGAAGTGCTGAAAGGCATTGACCTGACCGTGCATAAAGGAGAAGTCGTCGTTATCCTGGGGCCGAGCGGATCGGGCAAAACGACGCTGCTGCGGTGCATTAATTTTCTGGAAAAGCCGAACGCCGGCGAGGTGACGATCGGGGATTTTACCGTCGACTGCAAGCGCTCGGGCCGCAAAGATATTCATACGCTGCGTAAGAAAACCGCCATGGTGTTCCAGCAGTACAATTTGTTCAAACACAAGACCGTTCTGGAAAATGTGATGGAAGGACTGGTCGTCGCGCAGAAGTTTCCGAAAGACGAGGCGCGTGCGCGAAGCGCGGAAGTGCTTCTGAAAGTCGGATTATCCGGGAAACTGGACGCCTATCCGAGCCAATTGTCCGGCGGTCAGCAGCAGCGCGTCGGAATCGCGCGGGCACTGGCGCTGAATCCGGAGGTCATTCTATTCGACGAACCGACCTCGGCCCTGGACCCCGAGCTGGTCGGCGAAGTGCTCGCGGTCATCCGCAAAATCGCCAAAGAGGGCATTACGATGATTGTCGTGACGCATGAAATGGGATTCGCCAGAGAGGTGTCCAATCATGTGGTCTTTATGGACGGCGGCGTAATCGTCGAGGAGGGTCCGCCCGGAGAGCTGTTCAACGCGCCCAAGGAAGAGCGGACCCGGCAGTTTCTGAAGCGGATCACGCCTGAACTGAGCTATTCCATTTAAAACGTGGAGCCGGAAAAAGACGGTACGGCAAAGACGCAACTGCAAAACGAAAATGCAAAGACGCAACAGCAAAAACGCAACAGGAAAGACGGTTCTGTCTGTACGGCCGGAATTCGTTTTTTTACAAGGAGGAAACCAAGTTATGGCCATTAAACTGAGTATTCTGGACCAGACCCCTATCTACGAAGGCGAAACCGGGACGGAGGCTTTCAAGCGGACCGTCGCTCTGGCCCGGCGGGCGGAGGAGCTCGGCTACCACCGCTTCTGGGTGGCGGAGCATCACGATTCCGCGCACGTCGCCGGATCTTCGCCGGAAGTGCTGATCTCCCATCTGCTGGCCAAAACCGAACGCATCCGGCTCGGATCGGGAGGCGTCATGCTTCAGCATTACAGCCCGTACAAAGTTGCGGAAAACTTTAACGTGCTGTCCGCGCTCGGACCGGGAAGGATCGATCTGGGGATCGGCCGCGCTCCCGGCGGCCTGCCGAGATCGACGCAGGCGCTGCAGAAAAACGTCGTAGACGCCGATTCCCTGACGGACAAAATCGTCGAGCTGCGCAAATTTCTTCACAACCGGCTGGAAGAAGATCATCCGCTGGCCGGTCTCCGTGCGAATCCGGTACCGGAGCGGCCCGCGGATCTTTACGTTCTCGGAGCGAGCACGGGAAGCGCCCGGATTGCGGCGGAACTGGGTCTGCCTTACGTGTTCTCGCTGTTTATTAACGGGGACCCGCAGACGGCCGTGGAAGCCATCGGGACGTACCGGAGCGAGTTCAATTACGCGGACGGCGCCGAACCGGCGGCGATACTCGCTTTGTCCGTCATTGCGGCCGGAAGCGAGGAAGAAGCGGAGGAGCTGGCCGGGGACCATAAGCTGGTCAAGATCCATCTGGAGAGCGGCCGGACGATTACGGTCAGCACCTTGGAACATGCGGAGGAATTCGGTAAGCAGAGCAGCGAGAACTTCACGATCGAGGTGAAGGAGCCTTCGGTGACGAAAGGGACGATCGAAACCGTGAAGAAAGAGCTGCTGGAGCTGCAGCTGGCGACCGGCGTGGACGAATTTATCGTTTTGACCGCGGTCAAAGATTTTGCGAAGCGGGTGCGGTCGTTCGAGCTGCTGATCGAAGCGTTGTCGGGTGCGGACACGGCGGCTGAAACGGAAGCGGATGCGGAAACAGCCGGGCAGCGAGTATCGGTAGAGGCTTGAGCTGCCACGATTGGCGGACGGCAATCCGCCGCATCGCGCTTCTTAAGCAATCTTAAGCAGTCTCAGTCGAGAGGAGGACGAAAGCCATGACTAGCGAAACACTGGCACATCAAGAGCAGCTGGAGGAGCTCGCCACAAGACTCGTTGAGGTCCGGCGCCATCTGCATGAGAATCCGGAGCTGTCTCACGAAGAATTCGAAACGACGGCTTTTATTAAAGCCTGGCTGGAGGAGGCCGGCATCCGCATCGCCCCTTACTCCCTGCGGACCGGGCTCATTGCCGAAGTGGGGGGGCTGCGCCCGGGACCTGTGGTCGCCATCCGGGCGGACATTGACGCGCTGCCGATCCGGGAAGAGACCGGCCTTCCTTACGCGTCCAAGATTCCGGGGAAAATGCACGCCTGCGGCCACGATTTTCACACGGCGGCCGTTCTCGGAGCGGCTTATCTGCTCAAGCAGAGGGAAGAGGAGCTTCCGGGCACAGTCCGCTTCCTGTTCCAGCCGGCCGAGGAGAAAGCGAGCGGCGCTCTCAAAGTGATCGGCAGCGGAGCGCTGGAGAACGTGCGGGCCGTATTCGGGCTGCACAACAAACCCGATCTGCCGGTCGGGACGCTCGGCATTAAAGAAGGCCCGCTGATGGCGGCTGCAGACGGCTTCGTCGCCGAGATAGAGGGCCGGGGCTCGCACGCGGCCCTGCCCGAAGCCGGCAGCGATCCGATCGTGGCATCCGCGCAGATCGTTTCGGCGGTCCAGTCCATCGTCAGCCGCAACATCAGCTCGCTGGACAGCGCCGTCGTCAGCGTGACGAAGCTGCACAGCGGCACCGCCTGGAACGTGATTCCGGAGAAAGCGCTGCTGGAGGGCACGATCCGCACCTTCGACGAAGGCGTACGGAGCCGCGTGCTGGCGCGCTTCCGCGAGGTCGTCGAGGGAGTGGCGGCGGCCAGCGGGACGAAAGCGTCGCTCCGCTGGATCCAGGGTCCGCCTCCCGTGAACAATTCGGCCGAGCTGGCCGCGCTCGCGAGAAGCACGGCCGAGAGCCTGGGCTACATAGCGGTGACGCCGCTTCCGTCTCCGGCAGGCGAAGACTTCGCCTTCTATCAGCGGGAAGTTCCCGGGCTTTTCGTCTTCGTCGGGACGGACGGACCGCACGAGTGGCATCATCCGGCGTTCGACCTGGATGAAGCGGCCCTTCCGGTGAGCGCGCAATTTTTCTCGGAGCTGGCTCAGCGTGCGCTCCTGGAACTCTCCGGGCAGCCCGCAGGCGGAGCAAACGGATGAACGGCGGGATGACGTATGACGTCATCGTGGTCGGAGCGGGCTCGATGGGCATGAGCGCAGGCTATCACCTGGCGAAGCAGGGGGTGCGGACGCTGCTCATCGACGCCTTCAACCCGCCGCACGGGGAAGGCAGCCATCACGGAGAGCCCCGGCTTATCCGCCATGCTTACAGTGGAGGGCCCGCCTACATCACGGTGGCGCTGCGCGCCCAGGAGCTCTGGGAGGAGCTCCAGGCGGAGACCGGCGCGGAGCTGATGGTCCCGTCCGGGGTGATCAACATTGCGGGTGCGGACGCGTTCCGCACCCGGGCCGAAGACGCCCGGAAGCTCGGCGTCCGTGTCGAGCTCCTGGACGCGGACGAGATCGGCCGCCGGTGGCCGGGTTTCGAGCTGCCGGAGCATTTCGCCGGGATGTATGAGCCGGACGCCGGCTATCTCTTCAGCGAGAAGTGCGTCGCCGCCTACCGGAGGCTGGCCGAAGAGGCGGGAGCCCGGCTGCTGACGGATACGCCGGTGCGCCAGCTGAACGTGCGGGAAGGCGTGGTCGCCGTCCATACGGACCAGGGCGTGTACTATGCGCAGCAGGCCATCCTCGCCACCGGCGCCTGGTTTCGGACGCTGGAGCCGTTCGTGAAGCTACCCGTCCGGGCGGTCCGCAAAACGGTAGGCTGGTTTCAGCCGAAACAGCCTCTGTTCGGTGCGGGCCGCTTCCCGGGATTCACCATCGGCGGCGGCGAGGGAGGCTACTACGGCTTTCCGGACATCGGCGGCGCGGGGGTCAAAATCGGCAGACACGACACCGGCGTGGAATGGACGGCGGGTGAGGCTCTGGAGCCTTTCGGCCGTTACGAAGAGGACGAAGGGGATCTGCGCCGGGCGCTGGAAGCTTATATGCCCCAGGCGGCTGGCCGGCTGAACCGGGGCGCCGTCTGCAAATACGAGCTTTCCCCCGACGAACAGTTTATGATCGACCGTCACCCGGCCCATCCGTCCGTTCTTCTGGCGGGAGGATTTTCCGGTCACGGGTTCAAATTTGCCAGTGTCGTCGGGGAGATTCTCGCCGATCTGACGCTGTACGGACGGACGCCGTTCGATATCCGTCCGTTTGCTTTGACGCGTTTTACACAAGGGGCCCAGAGTCCCCGGACGACTGCATAAGGAGGAAGAACAATGAGCGGTTCCGGCATTTTAAACGTAGATATCCAACTTTATTTATCGGTTTACGATCAATTGAAACTGGCGGTCGCGGGACTGGACGAAGAGCAGCTCAAGCGGAAAGAAGCTCCGGGAAAATGGAGCATTACGGAGGTGCTTGCGCATCTGGCCGACCACAATATCGTAGTCTCGTTTCGCATCCGGGAAATTTTGGCGGGCTCGGATAAGACCCTGCCGGGATTCGCCCAGGACCCTTGGGTGGAAGGACAGCGGGCGAATGAAAGCGACGTTTCCGAACTATTGGACGCTTATGCGGCACTGCTGCACTACAACGCGGTGTTGTTCCGGCGGCTTACGGAGGAAGACTGGGAGAAAACCGGTGTCAATTTCAAAGGGGAGACCGTCACCCTGGCGTCTGTCGTGAATGCTTTTACGGCGCATGTGCAAACTCATCTGGCGCAAATCGAACGGATCAAATCACGGGTAGCGGCTGTGTAAGAAAAGCGGAAGGGGAGGAACGATTATGAGTAAAAAAAGACAGTTAAAGCTGGGCGCGCTTCTGCATGGGGTCGGCGGTAACCCGGCGATGTGGAGACACCCGGATGCGCAGCCGGACGCGAGCGTGAATATCGAGTTGTACAAAAAGTGGGTACGGAAGGCGGAAGCGGGCAAGTTCGATCTGATCTTCATTGCCGACGGGTTATATATCAACGAGAAGTCGATCCCGCATTTCCTGAACCGTTTTGAACCGATTACGATTCTGAGCGCTCTGGCGGCCGTGAGTACACACATCGGCCTCGTCGGAACCCTGTCGACCTCGTACAGCGAACCGTTTACGGTCGCCCGGCAGTTCGCTTCCCTCGACGCCATCAGCGGCGGTCGCGCAGGGTGGAACGTCGTCACTTCACCGCTCGAAGGGTCCGCGTTAAATTACGGCAAATCGCATCCCGAACACGATCTGCGCTACAAAATCGCGGAAGAATACTTGGATGTGACGAAAGGATTGTGGGATTCCTGGGAAGACGACGCCTTCGTGAGGGATAAGGAATCCGGCGTATTTTTCGATCCGGAGAAGCTGCACACCTTGAATCACCAGGGGGAATTTTTCTCCGTCCGGGGCCCGCTGAACATTGCCCGTTCCAGACAGGGGCAGCCGGTTATTTTTCAGGCGGGAGCCTCTGAAGTGGGCAAAAACTATGCGGCTAAAGTGGCGGACGCCATTTTCGCCGGGCAGGAGAACTTGGAAGACGCCGTCCGTTTCTACAAGGAAGTGAAGGAGAGGGCCGCTTCGCACGGGCGTTCGCCGGACGAAGTGCTTATTTTCCCGGGCATCGGACCGATTATCGGGTCGACCGAGGAGGAAGCGGAACGCAAGTACCAAGAGGTAGCGGATCTGGTGACGATCGAGACGGCGCTCGATTATTTGGGCCGTTTTTTCGAGCATCACGATTTCTCGCAGTATCCTCTGGATGAGCCGTTCCCGGATCTCGGCGATCTTGGCAAGAACAGCTTCCAAAGCGGGACCGACAAAATCAAGCAGGAAGCGAAGGAGAAAAACCTTACGCTTCGTCAGGTAGCTTTGCAGGCCGCAACGCCGAAAGGACGTTTCGTCGGAACGCCCGAAAAGGTCGCGGACCTTATTCAGGAGTATTTCGAAGCGGGCGCCGTGGACGGCTTTATGCTTTCCGCCGCCGTTCCGAACGGCCTGGAGGATTTCGTGGATCATGTGGTGCCGATCCTGCAGGAGCGCGGCATTTTCCGTACGGAGTACGAAAGCGATACGCTCCGGGGCAACCTCGGACTGCCGGTACCGGCCAACCGGTATACGAAACAGCCGGAAACAGTGTGAGCCGGTTTAATAGAGTTTGGCTGCGTTGCTGCGCTGTTGCGTAGATTATGCATGTGGAATTAGTGCCGTGGGCGGGGAGTCCGCTCGTCGGGCGGTCGTAACCTGACCCGTTCTGAAGGGGTTCTTTAGGGCGGACGGGGCTAGTTAAGGAACGGCAGTTCAATCCATGGGAACGGGAGTGTGAGCGTTATGAGCCAGTTAAACGATTATTTGGCCGACAAAAAGAAGTCTTTGGAGGAGCGTGAGGAGGAGCGCAAACGAGTCGCGAATCAGCCGTCGGACGTGCTGAAGGCCAAGGTAAGAGCCAAGGACCGGAGCGGCGTAAGGGAAATCCGTATCCGGAATTTCCAGATTCTTAGCGACAGCCTGCCGGATTTCGCCGGATTCGACCTCGGGCCGAATTCGGCGGAGATTCAGCTGGGCGTTCTCGGAAGCTGCCTGACGCACATCACGTTGATTCAGGCCGCCCTGCGCGGAGTTCCGCTGGAATCGCTGGAAGTGGAGGTCGAAGGCGAGCTGCATAAGTTTGCCGGAAAAGACGGCTACGAGGAGATTCCTTTCTGGCCTCACAACATCCGTTACACCCTGCACATCGAGTCGGCCGCTTCCAAGGAAGAAATCGCCGAGCTTCACCGGGGAGTCGAGGAAGTCTGCCCTATCTTAAATCTGCTGCAAAGACCTCAGGAAATAACGGGTAAGGTCCTGCATTCTTCCGGCAGCGGAGAGGCGGGAGAAGTAACGATCGGAAGCTGACATCGCGATCCGAGAGGCGGGAGGAGGCGGCTCTCATGTCTGCAAGAGACGGAGAAAAGGTTGAAGGTGCCGGACACAGTCCCGCAATGGCGGGCAGCGTACTGGAGCTGATCGGGGATACTCCGGTCGTCCGTATCCGGCGGCTGTCGGGTGAGAACGACGCCGAGCTTTACGTCAAGCTGGAGTCGTTCAACCCCGGCGGAAGCGTGAAAGATCGTGCGGCCCGGCATATGATCGGGCAGGCCGAACGGGACGGAAGGCTGCTCCCCGGTGGAACGATCATCGAAGTGACCAGCGGAAACACGGGCATCGGCATGGCGATGGTGGCGGCCGTCAAGGGATACAGGCTTATCGTAATCATGTCCGATAACATGTCGGCGGAGCGTACGGGAATTCTGCAAGCGTATGGGGCGGAAGTTGTCCTCTACCCGGCGGAAGAAAAGATCGAAGGCGGCCTCCGCAGAGCCAGGGAGCTGGAAAAGCGGATTCCCGGCAGCTTCGTTCCCGTCCAGTTCGAGAATGCCGGCAACGCCGACGTTCACCGGTTTACGACCGCTTCGGAAATATGGGAGCAGATGCAAGGAAGGCTGGACGCATTCGTATGTACCTCGGGCACCGGAGGCACGATAACGGGCACGGGGGAGTCGCTTAAATCCAGACTGCCGGATTTGCGTATTTACGTCGTCGAATCGCGCTGTTCGCCTCTACTCTCCGGCGGCGAGCCGGGGACTCACCGTATCCCGGGAATCAGTCCCAGCTTTATTCCGCCGGTTCTCAACACGCAGCTCTACGACGAGGTGCTGCAGATCGGGGACGAGGACGCGCACGAGACGGCCAGAGAGCTTGCCCGCCGGGAAGGGCTGCTTCTCGGGCCTTCCTCGGGAGCGGCCGTGTGGGCGGGTATGCGGATTGCCCGGAAGCTCGGAAGAGGGAAGAAGGTACTCTGCATCGCTCCCGATACGGGGGAGCGATATTTAAGCACGGGGCTTTACGATGTTTGAAGCCATGCTTCCATTTACCTTAGCAGCTACTGCATCGCCGGAAAGCGGGGGCGTGAACGCAGCGAATGACATTACGCCGGGCGGGGCGCAGAGAAGCACACACGCTCCAATGTGACAGCGAACCGTTTGCGTGCCGAAGCAACGGTCATTCACGCAGCGAAGCGCGTAGCACCAAAGCCGGCATCAAGAGCGTAGCGAAGCAAGCAGCATACGCCCAGCGAGCATCAAGAACGCACAGCAAGCGCGAACGCGTCCAAGCGAGTATACAAGATCGCAGCGAGCCTGCACGTAGAAAAGGAGCCCGTGGAATCCGGGCTCCTTTTCTACGTGCTTTTGCGGCGGCACATACCCGCTGCAAAAGCACGCCACGAAGCAAGGGGCCGCCTTCCGGCACGCTCGCGAGTGCCCGTTTACGGGCGGGATACTTCCTCCCGGGCATAGCGGTTCTCCGGCACGCTCAGACCGAGGTGCTCTCTGAGCGTATCGCCCGCATACTCCGTGCGGAACAGCCCGCGCTGCTGGAGAAGCGGGACGACTTCCTCCACGAAATCGTGAAGTCCGTCCGGCAGCAGCGGGGCCATCAGCATAAAACCGTCGGCTGCGCGTTCCGTAAACCACTCTTCGAGCGTATCCGCGATTTTCTCCGGGGTGCCGACCCAGTCTTCCCGGCTGAAGGAGCCCGTAAGAAGGGAGTAGACTTCACGGAGCGTCGGATTCTCCCGGGCAATGACAGGCTGATGCTTCCGGTAATCGGATTTGTCCAGCTCAAGGCGGTCCAGCCCCGCATCGGCGGCACGGGATTCCAGCGTTAAGCCCGCGAAATCGACACCCGGGAAATAGTCTTGCAGGAAGCTGAAACCCGTTTCCTCGGAAATATACGACTCGAGCTGCCTGTATTTCTCGTCCGCTTCTTCCTGAGTTCGGCCGATTACCGGAAAGATTCCCTGCAAAATGACGACCTCGTCGGGTGAACGGCCGAAAGAGGCGACTCTGCTTTTGAACGTGTCGTAAAACTCCCGGGCTTCCTGTTTGCTGTATTTGATGGAGAAAATCACTTCCGCCCGCTTGGCGGCGAACTGTTGGCCGGATTCCGAGGTCCCCGCCTGCACCAGCACCGGATACCCCTGTGGGGAACGCGCGATATTCAGCGGCCCCTCGACGGAGAAGAATTCGCCCCGGTGGTTAAGGCGGTGCATTTTACCCGGATGGAAGAAAACACCGCTTTCCTTGTCCTGCACGAAGGCGTCGTCCTCCCAGGAATCCCAGAGCCCTGTCACGACCTCGACGAATTCCTCCGCCCTTTTGTAACGGAAGCCGTGCTCCAGATGATCCTGCGCTCCGAAATTCCGGGCCGTGCTGCCGGACAGATCGCGTGTCGTCACGATATTCCAGCCTGCCCGGCCTTTGCTGATCTGATCGACGGACAGCAGGGAACGCGCCAGATTGAACGGCTCGATGTAGGACGTGGAAGCGGTGGCGACGACGCCGATTTTGGATGTGGCGCCCGCAAGCGCGGTAATGAGCGTAAGCGGTTCGAAACGGTTCAGGATATTCGGATGGGAATCCTCATTGATGGCGAGACTGTCGGCGATAAAAGCGATATCGAACTTGCCGCGTTCGGCCGTTTGGGCGAGCGCTTTGTAATAATCGATGGAGATGCTGGCGCTTCGCTGCGCGTTCGGATGTTTCCACGAGGCGACATGCATTCCGGTGCCCACGAGGTAGGCGGATAGCTTGATTTGTCTGTTGGCTGCCAAGGGGGTTCCTCCTTATAACCTAGTTCTTTCATAGGAATAATATGTTAAACATTAACATCAAGCGCCGGAGGCCGTCAATCCTCGTTTTTTATTCTCAAAAGGCGGTTGACAAGAGGGGAAAGCTGATATAAATTAAACAAAAGACATTGGTTTAGTCGGAAATAACTTCATAAGTCATTAGTTGACCAGATAGCTGGAAACTAAGCTCTTTACCGGACGGCCGGTAAGATGGGCTTGGTTTTTTTTATTGAAAAAATTTCCGGGCAGGTGTAGGCACATGATTCTCGTAGAAAATCTGACCAAGTCGTACAAAAGCGCCAGCGGTCCCGTAACGGCCCTGGAAAACATCAATCTGCGCATCCAAAAGGGGGATATTTTCGGCATCATCGGATTTAGCGGGGCGGGGAAATCCACATTAATCCGCTGCCTCAACCGGCTGGAGGAGCCCGATTCGGGCACGGTGGAAATCGAGGGGCTGCGCATCACCGATCTGGGCGAGAAGGAACTGCGGATGGCCCGGCGTAAAATCGGCATGATTTTTCAACAGTTTAATCTGCTCGATTCCAAAACCGTGTTCCAGAACGTGGCGTTTCCTCTTAAAGTGGCGGGAGTTCCTAAACCGCTTCTGGCCGAGAGAGTGAGAGAGATTCTGGATCTGGTGCAGCTGGGGGACAAAGAGAACGTCTACCCGTCCCAGCTCAGCGGAGGCCAGAAGCAGCGGGTTGGGATTGCCCGGGCGCTTGTGAACGAACCCGATGTGCTTCTGAGCGATGAAGCGACCTCGGCGCTCGATCCGCAAACGACTTATTCCACGCTGGAGCTGCTCAAAGACATTAACCGCCAGTTGAATTTGACGATTGTATTGATCACGCACGAGCTGGACGTCCTCCAGCACATCTGCCGCAATATGGCGGTCATAGAAAAAGGTAGAATTGTAGAGACCGGAACTGTGGATAAGTTCTTTCTCCAGCCGGAGAGCGATACCGCAAGAAGATTCGTCAGCATTATCGACCATTACCGCAGCAAGCGGACGGTTCTGGAAGGAGCGGGGGCAGGCATATGAGAGACGATTTGGTCGATTTGCTGGTCGAAGGGCTGCAGGAGACGCTTTTCATGGTCGTCTGGTCTTCCCTGTTCGCTTTCCTGCTGGGCAGCGCGCTCGGCATCTCTCTGGTGGTTACGGAAAAAGGAGGCATTCTTGCGGCCCCGAAGCTGAATAAAGTGATCGGCACCGCGATCAATGCGGTACGGTCCCTGCCGTTCATTATTCTGATCGTGCTGCTCCTCCCGCTTGCCAGGCTCATTGTCGGCACGACACTGGGACCGACGGCGGCGATTGTGTCTCTTTCGATCGGAGCCGCTCCATTTCTGGGACGGATTATCGAAAACTCGCTGAAAGAAGTCAGCTCCGGCAAAATCGAAGCGGCCAAATCGGTCGGCGCCTCGCCGTGGACCATCATCCTCCGCGTGCTGATTCCGGAGGCGCTTCCGGCCCTGATCCGGGCGGTCACGATCGGCGTCATCGCGATCACGGAATTTACGGCGGTAGCGGGCGCCATCGGCGCGGGAGGCCTAGGCAGCCTGGCCATCCGGTTCGGTTACCAGCGCTTCCGGGAAGATATCCTGATTGCCACCGTTATCCTTATTATTCTGATTGTCCAGATTATCCAGTGGTCCGGCGATTCCATCGCCAAATCGGTCATCCGCAAACGCTACAAACTGGAATAAACGATCCGTCCGTTTTATCTGTTTTTTATTCATTACATAGAAGAAAGAAGGCGTATTCCATGACACCTACACGATTAAGCGCTATTGCGGCCATTCTGCTCGCTGTCACGTTGACGGCTGCCGGATGCGGAAGCCCAGGCAAAGGAGAGGTTACCGCTTCGGAGAAAACCGGCAGTACGCCGGGAGCGTCCAAAGAACCCGCCAAAGAGGTGAAACTTACCGTAGGAGCAGCGGCCGTTCCGCATGCGGAGATCCTGGAAGTCGTAAAACCGAAATTGAAAGAACAGGGAATCAACCTGGACATTAAAGTGTTCGATGACGAAGGCCAGTTGAATCCGGCTTTGAAAGACAAACAGATCGACGCGAACTATTTTCAGCACGTGCCGTACCTGGATTCGGTCAAAAAAGAGAAAAGCTTTGACTTTGCGGTGACTGCCAAGGTTCATGTGGAACCCATCGGATTTTATTCGAGCAAGCTGAAATCCAAGGACGAGATCAAAGACGGCGCGAAGATCGGTATTCCGAACAATCCCTCCAACGAATACCGGGCGCTGGTCCTCCTGCAGCAGCAGGGTCTTATCAAGCTGAAAGAGGGGCTAACCACCTACGAGGCTACGCCGAAGGATATCGCGGATAATCCGAAAAACCTGAAGTTTTTCGAAACGGACTCCGCCACTCTGCCGAGGGCGCTGCCGGATTTGGATGGTGCGATTATTAATACGAATCTCGTCCTGGAAGCCAAGCTTGATCCCAAATCGGCCTTATTCCGGGAGGATGCCAACTCTCCTTACGCAAATGTGATCGTAGTCCGCAAAGGCGATGAGAGCCGGGACGAAATCAAAAAACTCGATGCGGCGCTTACCGGCCCGGAAGTGAAGAAATTTATCCAGGACAAATACGGCGTTGCCGTTGTCCCGGCTTTTTGAACAAAGCTAAGTCTCCAATCGTATGTCCGAATAAAAGACGCACAGACCGAATTCCGGGCTGGGGCGTCTTTGTGTCTATTAACTCGGTTTTTAAGGCGGATATTTCAAAAACGAGATAAGAGTACACCAATGACCATACCAATCTGCAAGTTAGCTCATATGTATATACTATCTTGATAGCTGGAGGGTAGTTCAAATGAGCGAGTATCCCGATTTATTTGAAAGTTGGTGGGCAAAGGATGAACGAGCTCAGTCGGTTGAAGGTTTAAAAGAATCTCCCGGTTTTCAGGGGGATCGTTTGGACTGGCGTACAGCAGGGAATCCGACAAGGGACAACCGGACAAGGGGAAGCCGTTCCGCAGATCACCGGACTTCGGGTAACCGCACAGGCGGCAGTCGTACCTTAGGCCATCGTACAGCAGGTGGCCGGAGCGATGGAAACGGAAACGAAGGAAACCGCACGCGGGGTAACCGGACGGAGGGGCGGAGAGACCATTACGGCGGGCAGTACCCGCAAAACCTTCCCGGAGGAATCTGGTCGAATCCCTGGAACGCGCCTGCGGATCGACCGGAGGGGGAATTCGCGAGGGAAGATCGTACCGGGGACAGGCATACCGGAGGCAGTCGTACCGAAGGCAGCCGTACAAGAGGAAACCGAACCGAAGGGGGCCGTGCGGGAGGAAACCGTACGTCTGGCCGCCGGACGCACGGGCTCCCCGCACGCCTGACCGCTCCCGTATTCAAAGCGAAACCGACCAGAAAACGTTAGGTTGAACTTTGTCGGTCCGCATTGTGCCGCGGCGCCTGCATTTCGCATAAGGTAACGTAACAAGAACAGCCTATCTTGACGGATAGGCTGTTTTCTTATAGCGAAAGGCGGAGGAATCTGATGTCGCTTCCTCATTTTCAACTAGCAGTCGGCACCGGTGGGGACCGCAAACTGCGGCAAGACGTATGGAGCAGCCGCTTCGTACCGGCGATTTTATCGGACGGGAGCAGCAGCGTGCCTATCCGGATCGGATATCGGGGCGGGCATACCCGCGAATATGCGAAAAAATCGTATGAAATCCGGATGAAGGGAAGGACCTATCATCTGAATGCCGAATACGACGATCCTTCGCTGATCCGCAACGCGCTGTCGTTCCGGTTTTTCCGGATGATCGGCGTGCCGAGTCCGCATACCCGCCATGTCGTACTGACGATCGACGGCAGAAACGAAGGCGTATATGTGCTGATCGAGGCGGTTAAGCGGTCTTTTTTCCGGCGGAGGGGGATTCTTATGAAGTCTCTCCTGTATGCAAGCAACGACCGTGCGAATTTTTCACTGAAAGATCCGGATACCGGCAAGCGAAAAAAGACCTTGTTTGCCGGATACGATCTTATTATCGGAACGGGTCAGGACCGGGACAAGATGAAAGCGTTCATCCAATCCATGCATGCGCTTAAAGGAGACCGGCTGAAGGCTTTTCTGGGTAAGCACGTGGATCTCGACAATTATTTGCGGTGGCTGGCCGGGGCCGTGATGACGGGGAATTATGACGGTTTCGAGCATAACTATGCGATTTACGAGCATAAACCGACCCGGAGGTACCGGATGATTCCGTGGGATTATGAAGGCACTTGGGGGCGGAATTGTTACGGGAAAAGAGTAAACAGCAATCTCGTGAGGATCACCGGGTATAACGACTTGACCGAAAAAGTGCTGGAAAGCAAGGAGGCGCGGCAGCGGTACAAGGCTCTTTTGAAACATCTTACGGACACTGCGTTTACGAAGGACCGGATTATGCCCGTCGTGCATGAGATGCACGAACGCATTGCCCGGGATGTAGATAAGGACCCCGGCCGTCAAAAAAGTCTGTCCCTGTTCCGGTCGGAGCCTGAAGTGATCGAGCAGTATATCGAGGACCGGCGGAAAGACATCCAAGAAGGAATCCGGCTGTTATAAGTCAGTCCGGCGGCTTACCTGTCCCATGTGCGGGTCGAGGAACGGATGAGAAGTTCGGAGGGCAGCATGATTTTGCGGCTTTCGGAACCGGGGCCGCTCTCGATCCGTTCGATCAGAAGCTGCATGCCGAGGGCACCGAACTGATATGCGGGCTGGGAGGCTACGGTCAGAAAGGGATTGACGGTCTCGGCGGGGCCGAAATCGTCGAAGCAGACAACCGATACATCTTCCGGAACGGACAAGCCTCTCTGACGGAGTGCCCCGATAATCCCCACGGCGAGCAGGTTGTTTGCCGCGAAAATCGCCGTCGGCGGGGAAGGAAGCGCCAGCAGCGTCTGCAGCGAGGCCTCGTCCTGAAACTCGCGGTAGTTCAGCGACACAACCAGGCTCTCGTCGAGAGGCAGTCCGCCGAGCAGGTGAGCTTCCCGGTAGCCGGTATACCGGAGCCGGGCCGTAGATACATCGGGCGAGCCGTTGACCAGAGCGATGCGCCGATGGCCGAGGCCGATCAGGTGCTCGACCAGTTTTCTCGCCCCTTCTTTGCTGTCGCCGAGGACGACATCCGTTTCGATGCCGGGCACTTCACGGTCCAGAATCACGAACGGAATCCCGTGCTTCTGCAGCTGCCGGAGCTGCTCAAGAGAGGCGTCTCCGGTAGGCGCGAACAGGACGCCGTCCACCCGTGTGGAGAGGATCATCTCCACGTAGTCTTTTTCCTTGCCGTAATCCTCGTCGCTGTTGCCGAAAAGAAGCTTGTAGCCGGACCGCTTCGCCGTATCCTCGGCTCCCCGCGCAATCGTGGTGTAGAAAGGATTCGTAATATCCGTGATCAACAGCGACAACAGCTTCGTTTTTTGCAGAACGAGGCCGCGGGCCATGGAGTTGGGGATATAATTCAGCTCTTCCATCACCTTGCGGACGCGCTTGCGGGTCGCCTCGCTGATTCTTCCGGAGTTATTGATAACTCTGGAAACGGTCATGGCGGAGACATTCGCTTTTTCGGCTATATCATAGATGGTAATCAATCGTTATCACCTTTTCATACTTCAATGAGTTTATTGTATAAAAGAAAACCGTTGACAGCAAGAGAGGTAGCTGTTAATTTTGTGTTATCGGTAACTCTAACTCTACCTGAATTGCAGAGAGGAGACAAGCGGATGCTGAAAGGAATTCCGTCTATTCTTTCGCCGGAGCTTCTGAAAGTGCTGATGGAAATGGGCCATGGGGACGAAATCGTCCTGGGGGACGGCAACTTTCCGGCGGCGAGCCATGCCAAACGTCTGGTCCGCTGCGACGGTCACGGCGTGCCCGAGCTTCTGGAGGCGGTTCTTGCCTTATTCCCGCTCGATACATACGGAGATCAGCCGGTTTCGCTTATGGCGGTCGTTCCGGGCGATCCGGTTCAGCCGGTGATTTGGGAGACGTATGGCGAATTGATCGGAAGGCATTTGCCTCGCGCCCCGATGGGACAACTGGAACGATTCGCTTTCTACGCACGGGCTAAAGAAGCTTATGCCATTGTCGCTACGAGTGAAAGCGCTTTATATGCCAACATTATTTTGAGAAAAGGTGTCGTTACGTGACGTGTCTGTGAAGGATATTTTTTATGAAGAGGTTTATCGATAACTCAATGAGGAGGAAGATCAAATGAACAACCGTGAACACAGATGGAACCGGCCTTTTCCGAAAATCGGCATCCGTCCGACCATCGACGGACGCCGCAAAGGGGTGCGCGAATCGCTTGAAGAACAGACGATGAACATGGCGAAGGCGGCTGCCGCCCTGCTCAGCGGCAATTTGCGCTACCCCGACGGAACGCCGGTGGAGTGCGTCATTGCCGACACCTGTATCGGCGGCGTAGCGGAAGCGGCTGCGGCTGCGGACAAATTCGCCCGGTCGGGCGTGGGCGTATCCGTCACCGTGACTCCTTGCTGGTGCTACGGAACCGAGACGATGGATATGAACGCCTCCATTCCGAATTCCATTTGGGGCTTTAACGGGACGGAACGTCCGGGCGCCGTTTACTTGGCCGCCGTGCTTTCGGCCCATGCGCAGAAAGGAATTCCGGCGTTCGGTATCTACGGCAAGGATGTGCAGGACGCGGGCACGGCCGACATTCCCGAAGACGTGCGGGAGAAGCTGCTCCGTTTTGCAAGGGCGGCTCTGGCCGTGGCGGTGATGAAAGGAACGTCCTACTTATCGGTCGGCTCCGTTTCCATGGGGATTGCGGGTTCGATCGTCAGCGAGGAGCTGTTCCAGAATTACCTCGGCATGCGCAATGAATACGTGGATATGTCGGAGCTGGTCCGCCGGATGGAAGAAGAGATATACGACAAGGAGGAGTTCGGGCTTGCTCTCGCCTGGGTGAAGGACAACTGCAAGGAGGGCCCCGACAACAATTCTGCGGTCATTCAAACGTCCCGGGAACGTAAAGATAAAGATTGGGAAACCGTCGTCAAAATGTCCCTGATCGTCCGCGACCTGATGACCGGGAATCCGAAGCTGGCTGAACTCGGTTTCGGCGAGGAAGCGCTGGGGCATAACGCGATTTTGTCCGGCTTCCAGGGGCAGCGCCACTGGACGGATCACTTCCCGAACGGGGACTTCATGGAAGCGATCCTGAACAGCTCCTTCGACTGGAACGGAAGAAGAGGGCCTTATCTCGTGGCGACCGAGAACGACAGTTTGAACGGCGTTGCGATGCTGATGGGGTACCTTCTGACGCACACCGCCCAAATTTTCGCCGATGTCCGCACGTACTGGAGTCCCGAATCGGTGAAGCGGGTAACGGGTTATACGCTGGAAGGAGCCGCGGAGCACGGGATTCTCCATCTCATCAATTCCGGCTCGGCTGCACTGGACGGTACGGGGCAGCAGTCCCGGGACGGCGCGCCCGCCATGAAGCCTTATTGGGAGATTACGGAGGAAGAGGTGGACAAATGCCTCAGCGAAACGTCCTGGCGGCCCGCGGCCGTGGAGTATTTCCGGGGCGGCGGCTACTCGTCGGATTTCCTGACGAAAGGCGGGATGCCCGTCACGATGACCCGGATCAACTTGGTGAAGGGCCTCGGTCCGGTGCTTCAGCTTGCCGAGGGCTATACGGTCGATCTGCCGGATAACGTGCACGACGCGCTGGATAAGCGGACCGACCCCACGTGGCCGACGACCTGGTTCGCGCCGATCCTGACAGGAGAAGGCTCTTTCCGCGATGTCTATTCGGTGATGGACACCTGGGGCTCCAATCACGGTTCCATCAGCTACGGACACATCGGGGCCGATCTCATTACCTTGGCGGCGATGCTGAGAATTCCCGTTTCCATGCACAATGTCGATGAGAAGAATCTATTCCGGCCGCGCGTATGGAGTTCTTTCGGGACCCGGGATGAAGAAGCGGCGGACTTCCGCGCGTGCGCAAACTTCGGCCCTTTGTATAAATAAAAGCCGTACAGGGAGGGGGACTTTTCATGGGAGTAGAGAAGAACGGCCTTCACATGCTTGCCGTGGACTTCGGAGCGAGCAGCGGGCGGACGGTGCTCGGCACTTACAACGGATCACGTCTGGCCGTTGAGGAAATCCACCGCTTCTCCAATGATCCCGTCAGACTAGGCGGCAATCTTCACTGGGATTTTCTGCGGCTGTTTCACGAGATGCTCCAGGGCATCCGGGCCTATAAGTCGTTTACGGCGGAGGCCCCCGCTTCGCTTGCCGTAGACACGTGGGGCGTGGATTACGGACTTGTGGACGGCAGGGGCAGGCTGCTCGGGAACCCTTACCACTACCGGGATTCACGGAACGAGCCCGCGATGCGGCGGGTGTTGAACCGGATACCGGAAGAAGAATTGTACCGGCGCACAGGCATCCAGACCCAGTCCATCAACACGCTGTTTCAGCTTGAAGCGGAAGGGGAGGCGGCCTCCCTGGCCGGTGGGGATGTGCGGATGCTGTTTATGCCCGATTTGTTCCGCTACTATCTATGCGGAGACATTTCGGCCGAATACACCATCGCCAGCACGTCCGGCCTGCTCCACCCGCAGCTGCGCGGCTGGGATGAAGAAGTGCTTGCCCTGCTTCCGCATCCGCGGGCGATGTTTCCTTCCATCGTGATGCCGGGAACCGCAGCAGGCAGTCTGCGCGCCGCATTGGCCGAGGAGCTGCAGATGAGCAGCTTCCCGGTCGTGGCGGCAGCTTCCCATGACACGGCCTCGGCCGTAGTGTCCATCCCCGCGCAAGCCGGCGGCAGCTATGCGTTTATCAGCTGCGGCACCTGGTCGCTGATGGGGGTGGAGACGGAGCGGCCCGTCATCACCGAACAGAGCCGGATTCTCGCCTTCACGAATGAAGGCGGAGCGGACGGCCGCATCCGGCTGCAGAAGAACATCATGGGCCTGTGGCTTTTGCAGGAATGCCGCCGGTATTGGGAGCTGGAAGGCGAAGCGCTCACCTTCGGGGACATGCAGGCGATGGCGGCGGCAGAAGAAGCGGCTGCTTCCTACGTCGATCCGGAAGACCCCGTGTTCCTGGCGCCGGGGAACATGCCGCAGCGCATCCGCAGCTGGTGCGGTCAGACCGGTCAGCCCGTTCCGCAGACGAAGGCGCAGATGATTCGCTGCATCGTGGAAAGCCTGGCGATGAAATTCAGCCAGACCCTCCACGAAATCGAGGAGCTGCTGGGCCGGAGGCTGGACGCCGTCCATATGGTCGGCGGAGGCATCCGCAACCGGCTGCTCTGCCAGCTGACGGCGAACATCACCGGCCGGTGCGTCATCGCGGGGCCGGTCGAGGCGACCGCCGTCGGCAGCTTGCTTATGCAGGCGAAGGCTCGCGGCGAGCTTCATACCCGGGACGAAATGCGGCAGGTCGTGCTGGCCTCGTTCCCGCCGGATGTGTACTCTCCCGAGGATACCGGCCGGTGGCGGGAAGCTTATGCGCGTTACAGGAAGATCAACGCAAACGCCCACCATTCCGAAAGGAGCGTCAACGGAAATGACTGAACGGAAAATAAGAGAAGAATTGACGAAATACGCCGCCAAAAGCGTGGCGAAAGGTCTGGTAGTCGGCCCCGGAGGCAATATCAGCGCAAGATCCGAAGAGTTTATGTACCTGTCGCCCAGCGGATTTGCGCTGGAAGATATCGAGCCGCATCAGTGGGTGCCGGTCCACATTCCTACCGGTGAAATCGGGGATACCGCCTTCCGGCCTTCATCCGAAGTGCTGATGCATCTGTTCTGCTACCGGGTGAACCCTCTGCTACAGGCAATCGTGCACACGCATCCCGCCTACTGCATTGCCTTGACGCTCGTGGACGACGAGCTGCCCATGCTTTTTCCGGATCAGGCGGCTCTCGTAGGGGATGTCGCGTTTATCCCTTATGTCGTGCCGACGACGGACAAACTCGCTCATCTAGTGGCGGAGAAGGCGGACCGTTACAGCTCCATGCTGCTTAAAAATCACGGTCTGGTGACTACGGGCAAAAACCTCCGGGAAGCGTATTACCGGACCGAAGTGATGGAAGAGAGCGCGAAAATTTATATGATCGCCAAATCGGTCGGGGAGCCCAGAAGGCTGACGGAAGAGGAATACAAAGAGATTCAGGGGCTGGAGAGCGAAGCTTACCGGGTTCAACTGCTTCAAAATATGAAGGAGTAGCTTCGGGGGATGGTCGCTGTATGGCGGTTTTGCCGGATGACTCCGGCTGCATGCCGAGGTGTCCGGCGGTTCAGAGGCTTAAAGGAAAAACTGTTTTTCGTTAATCGTGCCAACGTACTTCTGTAAGCGCAGTCCACCGGGGCTGCGTTTTTCCGTGTCTCTTTTATTCCGTCGAAGGGGGAAGGAGAAAAAAAGGGAATCGATCCGAAATGAGGCGCCTGTTCGAGGCCTTCGTTAGGCTGATACGATAAAGACGTACGGGCTCAGTCCGTTCATCTTAAAAGGAAAGGGGAGGAGGAATTCGATTCCCAATAAAATGAAAGCGTTTCCCAATGACTTAACTTTTAAGGAGGAATGAAATGAAAAAACTTTTTGCCGGTCTGCTTGCACTGGTCCTGCTCGTTTCCTTGCTTCCCGAACGAGGCACTTCCGCTTTTAGCGGCGAGGTCACTCTGGGTTCCGGCTCTTACTCGACCGTGCTGCCTCCGGGCGCCGTCGATACACAGAGCATGATCTACAAGACCGCGAACGTCACCGGAGCGATGCCGACCAACGACTGGTGGAGCAATCTCGCCTGGGACACCTTCTCGGAAGCCCAGTATCCGCATCCGCTGGCGATGAAAAACGGCTCCGGCGGCATCCGCATTTATTATCCTGGCAACCGGATCACGGCGAATTCCAGCTGCGTCTGCGGCTGGATCAACGACATTCACGACTTCACAGTCGGTCACTCGAGCGTGGCCGCTTTTCCCGACGCGAAGGTGGACGGCTACAGCGACTGGTTTGTGAAGTCGCAGTACAAGAGCGGCGCCAGCGAGATGAACGTCAGCTACGGGCATGGTTCGCCGTACGTCTACTTCACTTATGCGGGCGGAAATCCCAAGCTTAGCTTCTACGACGCGCCTGCCGTATGGTCCGGAAGCGCGAACACGCCGGTGCTCGGCATTACGGTTGCGGGCGCTCACTACGGTTTGTTCGGGGCGAACGGCAGCACATGGAGCGGGATCGGCAGCGGCACGCTGACGAACAACGGCAGCTCGTACTTTTCCGTCGCGGTCTTGCCGGACCAAAGCCAGTCGACGCTGAGCAAGTTTGCTCAGTACGCTTACTCTCATGTCACCGGCACGCAGGTGTCTTACAGCTACAATGCCACTGCAAGCGAGGTGACATCGACTTTCACTTTCACGACGCAGGCTAAGCAGGGCGCGCAAAGCGGTACGATTTTCGCCTTGTATCCGCATCAATGGAAGAACAGCCCGACGCCGCTTCTGTCCTATACGTACGGCTCGGTGCGCGGTCTGATGAAGACGGGCGAGGGAAGTTCCTTCCAGACGCGCATGAAGTTTAACGGAGTCCTCCCGGCGCTGCCGGACAAGGGTTCCTACGACCGCGGGCAACTGCAGCAGTACATCGACCAGGCGGAGGCCGAAACATACACCGGTGACGGCGACACCTACTGGATCGGCAAGCGCCTCGGCAAACTTGCCTCGCTGGCTCCGATTGCCGATCAGATCGGTGATACGACGGCGGCGAACAAGTTCCGCACCGAGATCAAGAGCATCCTGCAGAACTGGTTCAAGGCGAGCGACGGCAGCGGTAATCTTAAGAGCGGCAACGTGTTTTACTACAACCGCAACTGGGGCACCGTGATCGGCTACCCGGCCAGCTACGGCTCCAACAACGAGCTGAACGACCACCATTTCCACTACGGCTATTTCATCAAGGCTGCCGCGGAGGTCGCACGTGTGGACAAAGCCTGGGCTTCCGCCTGGGGACCGATGGTGAATTTACTGATCCGGGACATCGCCGGCAGCAGCCGCACGGACACGATGTTCCCTTACCTTCGCAACTTTGACCCGTATGCCGGCCACTCATGGGCCTCGGGGCATGCACGGTTCGGAGACGGCAACAACAATGAATCTTCTTCCGAGGGCATGAACGCCTGGGCGGGCATGATTCTGTGGGGACAGGCGACGGGCGACACCGCGATCCGCGACACGGGGATCTCTCTGTACACGACCGAGATGAACGCGATCAACGAATACTGGTTCGACGTGACGGGCGCAAACCGTCCCGCAGGTTTCACCCGGTCGACGGCGAGCATGGTCTGGGGCGGCAAAACCGTCGGCGACGGAACCTGGTGGACCGGCAATCCGGAAGAGGTTCACGGCATCAACTGGCTGCCTTTCACGGGAGCTTCGCTTTACCTGACGCAGTACCCCGACTATGCCGCCAAAAATTATAACGCGCTGGTATCCGAGAACGGCGGCACGAATTTTGACGCCTGGGAAGACCTCGTCTACATGTACCGGGCGATATCGAATCCGGCTGAAGCGAAGAGCTTCTGGTCCTCGCGCGGCAATGCGCTTTCGGCCGAAGCCGGGAACTCCAAGGCGTTTGCGTACCATTGGATCTACAATCTGGACGCAATGGGTGTCCAAGACCGTACCGTGACAGCCGATACGCCGCTCTACGCCGTATTCGTGAAGAACGGCGTCCGCACCTACACGGCATACAACGCGGGCAGCTCCGCGATTAGGGTCACGTTCTCCGACGGCAAGACGATGTCGGTGCCTGCGAACGGTTCGAACACGGAAGGGGCCGGAGGTTCGACGCCAACGCCAACACCAACGCCGACCGCTACACCAACGCCAACACCAACGCCAACACCAACACCAACGCCTACTCCGTCGGCTGCGCCGATTCCCGGGAAAATCGAAGCCGAAAGCTACGCTTCGATGAGCGGCGTCCAGACGGAAACGACGACGGACACGGGAGGCGGCCTCAATGTCGGCTATCTGGATACGGGGGACTGGATGGACTACAGCGTCAATGTCGCAAAGGCCGGAACCTATACGCTGCAGGCGCGGGTGGCCAGTCCGAACGGAACCGGCCAGTTCCAGCTCCGCTCCGGCAGCAATACGCCCGCGACGGTGAACGTCCCGAACACCGGAGGCTGGCAGACCTGGACGACGGTCTCGGCTCAGGTGCAGCTGGCGGCCGGTCCGCAGACGCTGCGGGTCGCTATCAGCGGTCCGCAATTCAACCTGAACTGGCTGCAGTTCGCATCAGCGGACAACGTACTGACCTATACCGCTTCGGACTATACCGCTACGGTTACCAAGTCGGGCGCGTCGGAAACGGTCGTATTCGCTCCGAAGACGTCTGCGACCTATGTAGACATCCACTATAAGGTGAACGGAACGAACCAGCAAAACGTGCGGATGACCGCCAGCGGCGGCAGTTGGACGCATACGATTCAGGGATTGTCGGCCGGTCAGCAGGTCGAGCTGTGGTTCACCTACGAGAAATCTGGTCCGCAGTACGATTCGGCTCACTATACCTATACGCATTGAGACTTTGCGGTGGACTACACAGGATGCTTGGCCAGATATCGGCAGCAGCCGGACCGGCCGGGCTCCGGCATTTCGGGGAATCCCTAAATTAAGGATGAAGAAAACAGGGGAACGCGCTATGATGGGGAGAGAAGGACGCTTATACAGAAGGAGGCGGGACGTATGATTTTTTCCGAGCTGGAACCCTTTCTGAACAAAAAAAGACGGGAGCTTCTGGCGGCGCTGGACGCTTTCGGACCGGAAGAACGGCATCTGAGCGAGTACGAAGGCGGCTGGAACCCGGTTCAGATCGTCGAGCACCTGAGCATTGTGGAAGAGCAGGTCATCGCCGAAATCGGAAAGCTGCTGAACGGCGAGGCTGTCCGGCCATCCGAGCCGGAGGATCGGAAGCTGGTGGACATCACGGCGCTGTTCGAGCAAAAAGGGCTGCTCGGCACGCCGAAAAAATCTCCGCCTTCCGCATCTCCTACCGGAAAAGTGGCGTATGAGGACGGGCTGGAACGGCTTGCGGAGGTCCGCGGCAAACTGAAAGCGGTTTTGCCCCTTTTGGCCGCAAGAGAGACGAACCGTCTGGTGTCCCGCCATCCCCTCGGCGTGGAACTGAATGCCTGCCAGTGGCTGCAATTCAGCGCTTTTCACGAGTGGAGTCATATTCACCAGCTGAAACGGATTCGCCTGGCTCATTCGGATTAGCGGAATGAAGGGGGAACGGATGAGGGACGGAAAGCGGGCCTCTACGCTTCCGTTAATCCAAACTCGGATGTATCGTATACCCGTCCCCCCGTCCTGCGTCTCTCCATGCTTTCATACCCTCCATACGGTCCGACAATCTTAGCCGAACATGCGGCTTCACGGATGCCTTGGTGCCGGTATAGCAATAACCCGCCCCTTTCTTGCGAAAGGAAGCGGGTTATTCTTATTCTGTATGGGCGTCAGCCTTGAAGATAGACAGGAGTTTCGTACACGGCTTCTTTCTCCAAAACGAGCTGGAAAGACTGCTCTTTCCCGTCTACGGAAGGACCGATGGAATAAATGGGACCCGAGGAATTCCGTTGGGTCAAGACTTTGCCAGCAGATTTGGCGGAACGACGACGCTTTAATCCGCTGTTCGATCTGTTTCTGACCGGTTTCATCTTATTCCCCTCCCAACAAATCGTTTACCGAACTGATCAGCTGCCCGTTCAGGCCGGCTATCTTATTCAACTGCTCCGAACTCAATGTGTCCTGGCCGATCATATGCACGGTCAGCACATACTTCTTAGCTAAAGGATAACATATCAAATATTCATTTTCAATGGAGGAAGAGTGCAGATTCATCGTGACTCTGTTGTTCAAATGAGCGTCCACCACGAGGATACGCTTGTCTCCGGGGCCCAGATTTTCATTGGCCGTCAAGGGATAAGTCCGGTTCATCGTGCCGATGTTCGAGGTGCCCGCGACCTGCTTGATCCACTCGTCCTGCTCCGCGCTGTGAATCGTGACGCCCTTAACCGTAAACTGGGCCGGACACGTGTAGGAGATCCGGATTCCTTCGCTCAGCGTCTGGAGGGCATTTTCCTCCTCCGGTTTGAAGGGAACCCCCTTTAACAGGGTACGAAAAAGGCGCAGAATGCGTGCGAGCTGGGAGATCGTCGGCTGCTCCGAAAGGCAGCCCAATTCGCGCATCTTTCTTTTGACGGTACTGCAGGCTGCGGCCGTCGCCTGAACCCACTCGTCGGCTTCGGAACGGATTTCGAACGTAAGGGCATTGACCCCGAACAGGTCCGAAGGTGTCCTTAGCCCGCCGACGGCCGTTTCGTTAACGCTTTCAGGAATATGATCCGGCATAAGAAAAAAGACGCGTTCCCTGCCCAGGCGGCTCATAAAAAGCCCCATTTCAAAAATGGTGTTATCCCTGGCCGAGGCATACTGCTTGCCGCGGATTTGAACGACGTCGTCCGTCGATAAGATGAAAAGGGCGAAATCGTTGTTTTGTACCTGTTTATCCAAATCTTCCATGGTATACCGCCCGGGATTGAAGGCGCCGGCAAACCAGGGGTTCACCTGTGCGGCCGGGGAGAGATTCTCCAGCACACCTTCCGCGATAGGAATCGCTTCCCTGGAAGAGCCGATAAACACTTTCGGTTTCCGTTGTTGGTCCATACGTACTCCTTTTTTCCAAAAGTCGCCTGCTTCTTTAAAAATAGCGCAAGGGAGCTCATTTGTCCATGCGGCAGAAGTAGGACGAGGCGGCAGGGAAGCAAAGGGCGGCGATCGACTTCCTTCGACTAGGTGCGCCGATAAGATCTTTGATGAAAATCGGTGATCGACTCAAAAAGAAGCCGGCCGTCGTCCACGAGCTTTCCTTCGGGGCTTAAATTCACATACATCGCCTGATAGCTCTCCGGCACCCAGCTGTATTCGTGGACGTAGTCCGTCAAATGAAACCCGCAGGCTTCCCAGAAACGCCGCCGGCTCCGATGGCCGGGTCCGTCGCCGGCTTCCGCTTCGATCAGCATGCCGCTGAGGCCGCGTTCCCTTCGGGTCCAATCTTTAAGCGCTTCTATAAAAAGCCGGCCGGTGCCTTGTCCGCGGCAATCGTGACGAACGGCGATGTAGTCGATCAGAAGCGCCCGTATCGACGGGAGCTCTCCCGTAATCGCCATAACGGCGGCCGTATTTTCAACGATCCCGAGATGAAGGAAGCAGAGCTTCCTTTGGAACATCTGACGAATGATCCGGATCGGCTTTCTTCCGTGATCCGGAAAAGCCTCATTGTAGAGGGGCTCCGCTTCCCGCCAAAGCTTTTCATCCCACTGCGTGGTCGTGATGATTTTCATCGGTACCTCCGGTCTGGATTAGTTGGTTAACCGCAAATGCGACAAAAAAACAAAAAGAAAGAGGGCAGCCTCACGGAAACGTAAACGGGTCCCCGTACGCGAAACACTTTTATTGAAGTGTCCAGTGTACGGGGACCCGTTTAACGGGAGGCACTCTTTCTTAGTTTAAGCGAGAACGGGTCCCTTTAAACGAAGGGCGGCCGATCCGGACTGCCGGACAAGCGAAGGGCGTTTATTTGAAAGGGCTAGCTTTGCAGATGACCGGCCGGGAGATCGGGCATTCCTTATCCCCAGGCGGATACTCCGTTCTTTTCAAGCTCTTTCACGATCTCCTCGCAGACGCGGTGGGTTTCGAGGGCATCCCGCGTTGACTGCAGAGGCTGTCCGCCTTCTTTTACCGTTTGGATAAAATGATCGATGATGGCATGGAAACCCCGGCGGTGCAGGACGGGGTCCCAATCGTTGAATTTGTAATGCCGCTCGCCGCCGTCCGCCAGCTCTACCGCGGTATTGAGATCTTTCACCGACCATTTGCGGCCGCCGCCGATCGTTTCCACGGTCTCTTCGCTGCTGCCGCTGTCCCGGTTCATGATGCCGATGGCCGTATAGCCGTCACCGCTGAGCTGAAGCATCACATGGTACAGCTTGCCGTCCTTCTGATGGGACGTGACGTTAACATCCCGGACGTCTCCCGGCACAAGATAGCGCAGCGTATCGACGACATGAATGAAATCGTCGAGGATGAACCGGCGCGCAAAGTCGGGGGAGTGGGGGCGGTTTTTCTGCATCAGAATCAGGTTCGGTGATGATTTCTCTTTAACGGAAACGTAGAGAGGAGCGAAACGCCGGTTGAAGCCGACCATCAGAATGAGGCCGTTTTTTTCGGCAAGCTCCGTAAGCTCCAAGGACTCCTCGTATGTATAGGCAATAGGCTTGTCCACATAGACGTGAACGCCGTTTTGCAGAAGCTGCTTCGTTATTTCCGCGTGGGATTCCGTTGAAGAGTGGACGAATGCCGCCCGGATGCCCCGGCTGATCAGATCGCCGACCTCCGTAACGGTTTCGCTTATCCGGTAAGTGGCGGCAAGCTGCTCCAGGGTAGCGGTATTTCGCGTACAGAAGACAAGTTCCACGTCGTTTCTTGCGGTGATCACCGGCAGGTAAGCTTTGCGGGCGATGTCGCCGAGCCCGATAATACCAATGCGCATAAAGTCTCCTCCTCGAATGTTCTTCTTCCATTATAGCGGAACTCCGCGGCTCTTTCCCGCAAAAAGAAAAACCCCGGGCCCCTCCTTGTCGGAAGTAGGCCTGGGGTTTGCTGCGGCGGACGATCACAGCCGCTTTAAGTCAAGCACGCGCCGCCATGTGAAGCTGCTTAACGCGCGGAAAGAACGAGCTCCTCGCATTTGTCCGAGCAGCAGCCGCTGTGCTCCTCTTCGCATTCCGGACAGCAGATGTGCTGGAGATGGCAGAAGTCGTTCGCGCAGTTGATGAACGTGTCGGCAGGCTTGCCGCAGTGATGGCATTTACCCACGACGATATCTTCTTCGGTGTGATTAATCGGCACCGAAATCCGCTCGTCGAAGACGTAGCATTTGCCGTCGAAAAGTCTTCCTTTCACTTCCGGGTCCTGCCCGTAAGTGACGATGCCGCCTTCGAGCTGCGCGACATCCTTGAAGCCTTCCTTGATCAGGAAGCCGGTCAGCTTCTCGCAGCGGATACCGCCCGTACAGTACGTAAGGATCGGCTTATCCTTCAGATCGGCCATGTTTTCCCGGATCCATTCCGGAAATTCGCGGAACGCTTCCACGTCCGGACGGATCGCGTTGCGGAAGTGGCCCAGATCGTACTCATAGTTGCTGCGTCCGTCGAGGACGATCACGTCTTCGTTTTGAAGCTGCTCGTGGAACTCGGCCGGAGACAATCTTTTTCCGCTGATCACGTTAGGGTCCAGCTCTTCGTCGTAACGGAAAGTGACCAGCTCTTGTTTGAAGCGGACGAACATTTTTCTGAATGCATGCTCTTCGGCCGGATCGGTTTTGAATACCATATCGGCAAAAAGAGGGTTGGCATGCATGTCCGACATATACTGCTCCGTCTGCTCGACCGTACCGGATACGGTCCCGTTGATGCCTTCCGCGGCAATCAGAATGCGGCCTTTCAGGCCGAGATTTTTGCAGTATTCCCGGTGTTCGGCCGCGAATTCCTCGGGATTTGCGATCGGAACGAATTTATAGTAAAGCAAAATGCGGTAAGGCTGCTTCGTATCGTTCATGGCTAGTACCACCTGTCTAATCTAAGTTTTAGGAGAAAAGGCTGCGTTCAATCAACAACGGTAGAAAAGGGATCGCCCTTTCCTACCGTTATAGAGGAGTAACTTGAGGATTCATGCATCTATTATAGAAGATATCCCGGACTTAGTAAACATTTAGGCTTCCTAAATAGGGGATGGAAAGTGATAGGATATTTTGCGGCGGCGGATATCAGAAGTTTCTATATAATAGTTGTTAGCAAAAATGCGAAACGCAAAACGCAAAAACGGAAAACAGTTCTCTGTTTTCCGTTTTCGGGGTGCGCCCGTCAGCCGCTTTTAATAGCCGTCCGTTTTGCGGCCGGCTTGTTCCGCTTGCTCGGCGCCTTCCCGGTTTTGAACCGTCCCCATGTGCTCGGAGGAGGCAACTGCCTTGCCCAGCTCTTCCGCTACGCGGCGTCCGTATTCCGCATCCGCCTGGGTGAAATAGTTCACCATCTTGTCGCGGATGACAGGCTTGCAGATCTTGAGGTTGTTGACGAGATTGGAGATCAGCTCGTCTTTCTCCCACGGCTCGAACTTCCGGTACGTGTCGCCCGCCTGTCCGAAATCGTTCGGCCGGTCGATTTTCTCGCGGACGAGCTTGGCGTTATAGGCCGGTTCGTGTTCCCGTCCGCGCGGAGGCGCTTCCTGCAATCCGCCGAGCGAAGAAGGCTCGTAGTTGACGTGAGGATTTTGTCCGGGCGCCCGGTCCACGAAGTAAGTCATCTGGCCGTCTCGTTGGTTCGTCGCGACATGCTTCTTCGGAGCGTTGACGGGCAGCTGCAGGTAGTTGGTCCCGACCCGGTGGCGCTGCGTATCCGAGTAGGAGAAAGTGCGGCCCTGGAGAAGCTTGTCGTCCGAGAAATCCAGGCCGTCCACGAGGACGCCCGTACCGAAGGCCGCCTGCTCGACTTCGGCGAAGTAGTTCTCGGGATTTTTGTTCAGGACCATTTTGCCGACCGGGAGGAACGGGAACTTCTCGTGGTCCCACAGCTTAGTCGGATCAAGCGGATCGAAATCCAGCTCGGGGTGCTCGTCGTCGCTCAGAATTTGAACGCTGAGTTCCCATTCGGGATAGTCGCCGCGTTCGATCGCTTCGTACAGATCCTGGGTAGCGTGGCTGTAGTTTTTACCCTGGATTTCATCCGCTTCGCGCTGGACAAGGTTGCGGATGCCGTTATGGATCGGTTCCCAGTGGTACTTGATCAGCACTCCCTCGCCGTCTGCATTGACCCATTTGTACGTATTGACGCCGGACCCCTGCATTTCCCTGTAATTGGCGGGAATCCCCCAAGGCGAGAACAGGAACGTAACCATATGCGTCGCTTCCGGAGAGTTGGAGAGGAAGTCGAACATTCTCTCCATATTTTGAACACCCGAAACCGGGTCCGGGCGGAAGGCGTGAACCATGTCCGGAAATTTGAGCGGATCGCGGATAAAAAAGATTTTCAGGTTGTTGCCGACGAGGTCCCAGTTCCCGTCTTCCGTATAAAATTTGACGGCAAAGCCGCGCGGGTCCCGAAGCGTTTCGGGCGAATGAACACCGTGCACGACCGTGGAGAACCGGACGAATACCGGCGTTTTTTTACCGGCCTCCTGAAAAAGCTTGGCGCGGGTATACTTCGCGACCGGCTCTTCGCCGACTTTACCGTACGCTTCAAAATAGCCGTGAGCGCCTGCGCCGCGGGCGTGCACAACGCGCTCGGGTATTTTCTCGCGGTCGAAATGGGAAATTTTCTCGAGAAAATGGTAATTTTCCAGGGTGGAAGGACCACGGTTTCCGACGGTGCGGATATTCTGATTATCGGTGATCGGATGCCCCTGCCGGTTGGTCAGCGTCGTTTCCTGCTCGCCTTCGGCGAGTCTTTGGTCGGCAGGGCCGCCGACTCCCGTTACGGCTGTACCGTTGTTGATCTCGTCTTTCATAACCCAATTCCTCCTGCTCTTGTCAGACTGTTTCCATTATTTTCAGAGAAGGCCAAAACTATGCATGAAACGGAAAGTCAGCGGGAGCAAGGAAAGCTTCCGGCGGATTACCGACCGGCATGCCGTAAAGAGAAATTTTCTGGATCAAACGGAAAAATAGCGGTAATCCTTGGTAATCTCTTATATAATAAAAAGAAAGTCCGACCCGCGAGGGGTAGGTCCGTTTTGTACAGATGAAATGTAAGCGATACCAAAACAATAGAGCTTCGGCAGCGGTTTCCGCGTTCACGCAGAGAGGAGCATCAAAAGATGAGCAAAACATACGCCATCGGCATCGATTACGGGACGGAATCCGGACGAGCCGTGCTCGTCGATCTGGCCGACGGGCGCGAAATCGCCGAGCATGTAACGGTTTATCCGCACGGGGTGATGTGCCGCAAGCTGCCGCACTCCGGAGTCCGGCTGGAACCGGACTGGGCTCTCCAGCATCCCGGAGACTACATGGCCGTGCTAACCGCTTCCGTTCCCGGAGTGATCCAAGCTTCCGGCGTGAGTCCGGAGCGAGTGGTCGGGATCGGCGTCGATTTTACGGCCTGCACCATTTTGCCGGTCGACGAAAGCGGCGTTCCCCTGTGCTTTCATCCGGAGCTGAAGGAACGTCCCCACGCCTGGGTCAAGCTGTGGAAGCATCACGCGGCGCAGGACGAAGCCGACCGGATAAACGAGATCGCCGCCCTGCGGGGCGAAGCGTTCCTGCCGCGGTACGGGGGCAAGCTTTCGTCCGAATGGATGCTTGCGAAAGTTTGGCAAATTCTAGGTGAGGCGCCGGACATTTATGAACGGGCCGACCGTTTTCTGGAAGCCGCCGATTGGGTCATTTATCAGATGACCGGGAAAATGACGCGCAGCAGCTGCATGGCCGGATACAAAGCCAACTGGCATAAGCGGGATGGATATCCGGGCCCCGGGTTTTTAAAAGCGCTTGATCCGCGCCTGGAAAATCTGGCGGAAACGAAGCTGCGCGGCGAAGTATTTCCGCTCGGCACCAAAGCCGGAGAGCTTACCGCGGAGATGGCGGAGAAGATGGGCCTTGCGCCGGGAACGGCTGTCGCCGTCGGCATCATCGACGCCCATGCCGGAGTTCCGGCGCTCGGTGCCGTTACGCCGGGGAAGCTGGTCATGGCGATGGGCACCTCCATCTGCCATCTGCTTCTGGGCGCCGAGGAGAGGCCGGTGGAAGGGATGTGCGGCGTCGTGGAAGACGGCATCATCCCCGGCTGTTTCGGCTACGAAGCGGGGCAATCCGCCGGAGGCGACATCTTCGCCTGGTACGTGAACGAGGCGCTGCCCGGCTACGTCAAGGAAGCGGCCGCCGCGGAGAACACGGATGTTCACGGCTGGCTGGAGAACCGGGCGTCCGCGTACAAGCCGGGTGAAACCGGGCTGCTGGCGCTCGACTGGTGGAACGGGAACCGCTCCGTGCTCGTCGACGCGAATCTGTCCGGTCTGATCGTCGGACTCACGCTGGCTACCAAGCCGGAAGAGATTTACCGGGCCCTCCTTGAAGCGACCGCATTCGGCACGCGGAAAATCGTGGATACTTTTCAAAACAGCGGCCTTGAAGTAAACGAACTGTTTGCGTGCGGAGGGCTTCCGCAGAAAAACCGTCTGCTGATGCAGATTTATGCCGATGTGACGAACCGCGAGATCAAAGTTGCCGCGTCCAGGCAAACACCCGCTCTCGGAGCCGCCATGTTCGGAGCGGTTGCGGCCGGAGCCGACAGAGGCGGATACGCTACCATCGTGGAAGCCGCAGCGCGCATGGCCCGGGTCTCCGAAGATACGTATAAGCCGGATGCGGCGAACGCGGCCGTATACGATAAGCTGTACCGGGAATATACGAAGCTCCACGATTATTTCGGGAGGGACGCGGGCGGGACGATGAAAGAGCTCAAAGCGGTCAAGGAGCAAACGCTCCGGGAAAAAGGCACGGAACGTCACCGGGGGCAAAAGCAGGATCTCCTCCCCTAAGAAAAAAATGGTTTTTATCGGTTAAAAGGCTTAATTTTCCTCACCACTCGGCTAGTATTAAGCTTTTTTAAAAAAACTGCGACTTTTGCCCTATTTTATTCTTGTAAAAAAGAGGAGAAGGACCCAGTGCGTCGAAATTATTAACTAACGAATCTTTAGTTGAATAACTCGATAAAGGCAAACTATCGCGAAAGCATAGGACGCAAAGCCACGGGTCTAAAGCGCAGCTAGACAGCCGGGTTACCGAAGTTGGATGAGTGGAAGTGGAGGCTGCTGTTTTGTAAGCGGTCTTTTATTTTTGCCGGTATCCAGTAAGTAAGTTCGGACATGGGGCAGTGCTCACATTCGTACTTTTCGGCAGAAATGGAGGACAGCGTGTGAAAACTATTCAGTCCCTTTTACAAAATAAAGCCCGCCTAATGCTGGGATACCTGCTCTGTATCGCTTTGGCGCTTCTTTTCGAAGCTAGCAGGCTTCATCTTATCTACGGAATCGCCTTCTCGTTTTCCAGCATCTTTCTCCTGTTTGCCGTATCGTTGTTCGGCGTCCGTCTGGGCGTCCTGGCCGGCGTCATTACCCAACTCTTCTCCTTCTTCTTTCTACACCATCCTACATTCGAATGGATCGGCCTTCTTGAAATTGCCGGGGTCGGACTCCTTAACCGGAAAAAACCGGGGCAGCTGCTTGTCTGGGACAGTATTTACTGGCTGCTGATGGGGCTTCCGCTGATGATCGTCATTTACTACGGTTTCTACAAATTTGTATCGGACGAGCTGATTCTGATGCTCCTGATTGCGCTCTCGAACGGGCTGTTCAATGCGCTAATCGCCGATATTTTGCTGAAGTACCTGCCTCTTTTTCACTGGTTCGGCCTCGTCAAAGAGCGGGAAAGAACCTACTCCTACAGCAAGGTCCTGTTCCACCTGTCGATTATGGCCGTGGCGCTTCCGTCGCTCCTTTATATCGTGATGAACAGTTGGTATTCCGAGAAATTGTCCATCCAGAACTCCAGGCAGCTTGCGGTAAACACGGCCAACAGCATCAACCAGGAGCTGAACCAATGGGGAGCCGAGGATATTCTCGGCATCCGGCTCAAGGGGCGGATACAAGTGGGTTATCTGCAGGAACTGGTGAATAAATACACCTCGGAACAGTTGTTCCGGATCGTCATTACGGACAGGTCCAACAAAGTTTTGGCGGCCGACCGTCAGAGCTACACGCTTAACCAGGTTTACGACTGGAGGGGGGGCAATAATATAGTGGGTCTGGACGACAACTTTTACCAGGTCCTGCCCGCCCGGGAGAGTACGGCTCTGCCCGCTCAACAGTGGAGAGAGGGCAGCTACATCTACGACAATGCGGTCGCCAGGATGCCCCTGCACGTGTACATCGACATACCGATCCGCCATTATCAGATCAGTGTGTTCTCGCAGTATTTGTCGCAGCTCTGGTACCTGCTTTTATTCGCGGCAGCGGCAGCCGCCACCGCCTTATATTTAAGCCGCGTTCTGGTCCACGGGCTGTCCAAACTGGCGACCTCCACAACGGACCTGCCGGAAAAATTAAAGCAGATGAAAGAAATCGAGTGGCCGAGCAGCCGTGTTTCGGAGATTACCTCGCTGACCTATAACTTCCGGCAGATGTCGCTGAACCTGCTTAGCATGTTCCATCAAGCGCAGAACATGAACCAACGCTTGCAGGAGCAGACGGACAAGCTTCGTCTCTCGGAGGAAAAGCTTCATCAGCTCGCTTTTTACGATATCCTTACGGGGCTTCCCAACCGCCTGTATTTCACAACCTACCTGCAGAGCATGCTTGCGGAGGCGGCACACATGCCCAAGCAGGTGGCGGTGATGTTCGCCGATTTAAACCGCTTCAAGCAGATTAACGATACGCTGGGTCACGATATCGGCGATCTGCTGCTCAAAGAGATCGGCGAGAGATTTACCCGCAGCGTTACGGAATCGTGCAAGCTGTTCCGGATCGGCGGAGACGAGTTCGTCATCGTCATTGAAGATGCCGACGACGCGAAAGCGACGGCCGTGGCGCACAGCATGTTCGCCGCTATGGAGGAACCGGTCCGGCTGATGGAATCGACCCTGTACAGTTCAGTCAGCATCGGCATCAGCATGTTTCCGCGAGACGGCGACACGATGGAGGCCATCGTCAAAAACGCGGATATGGCGATGTATTTCGCCAAATCCATGGGCTCCAGCAACAGCTATCAATTCTATGAAGAAGAGCTGAAAATCCGTTTTTCCGAAGAAATGATGATCGACAACGGTATTCAGGAAGCGCTTGCGAACAATCAGCTCGTTCTGCATTATCAGCCGAAGGTCGATACGGCTTCCGGCGCAATCAGCGGAATCGAGGCGCTGGTACGCTGGGAGCATCCCGAGCTGGGGCGCATTTCGCCCGATAAATTTATTCCGCTGGCCGAAAGATCGGGGATCATCTACAAAATCGACGAATGGGTATTGAAGGAAGCATGCCGTCAAAATAAAGCGTGGCAGGATGAGGGGCTTCCCAAAGTTCCGGTTGCCGTGAACATTTCGGCCCTGCATTTTTCCCAGACGAATCTGCTGGATATGATTCACAGCGCGCTGGAAGAATCGGGACTGGAAGAATCCTATCTGACTCTGGAAATTACGGAAGGAGTATTTATCGAGAATGTCGAACAGGTCATCGGAATCATAAGCCGGATCCGGGAGCGGGGTATCCATATTTCGATCGACGATTTCGGGACCGGATACTCTTCCCTTAACCAGCTTCAGCGGCTGCCGATTTCACATGTGAAGCTGGACCGCTCTTTTATCCGGGATATCGGCGGGGAGCCCAAAAAAGCCGCCGTGGCCAAGGCGATCATCGAGCTGGCTCACAGCATGAATATGACCGTCGTGGCGGAGGGAGTCGAAACAGCCGAGGAATCGGACTATTTTACCCAGTGCCGGTGCGACGAACTTCAAGGCTACTATTTCAGCAGACCTTTACCGGCCCTGGAATTTTCCAGACTTCTCCAAAGAGGAAACTATGCCGGACTTTTTGCCGGGGGACATACAGATTAGCTATACGATGGGAGGAAACGAGTTGTGGTCAAACTTACTAAAATCTTCGTGCTTCTGCTCCTGCTCACAGTAACCACCGCGGGCTGCTTCCGGTCCGAGCCGCTCATTCCCGCTTCAACCGCTCCCGCCGAAAAGCCGGCTCCCTCCACGGGCCAAGCGGCCGTTCCGAACCATTTGTCGATATGGACCCATTACGGCGGGATTGAGACCATGGCCGCCAAATTCAAAGAAAGCTACCCGGATCTAAGCGTAGATGTAAAGGTCATTCCTTACTCGGAATATGTGGGAGCTTACCTGCAGGCGCTGGCGGACGGGAAACCGCCGGACGTCATGATGGTCGACAGCAGCGATTTCGGCAATTTCTCCGCGATCGAAGGGCTGGAGGATCTGCTCAAGCCTCCTTATCAGGCGGGAAAATACCGGAACGATTTCAGCCCTTCCCTCTGGGATAGCGGCATGTCGGCGGACGGAATCGAGCTGATTGCCCTTCCGCTTTCCACGGCGCCTACCGTTACCTATTACCGGGAGGACATTATGAAGCAGTACGGGTTTCCTTCGGAGCCCGAAGAGCTTGCCAAGTATATGGAAGACCCCGCAAACTGGCTGAATATGGCCAAGAAACTGCGCGAGCATAACATTTATTTGACGCAGTGGGTGAACGAAACGGTCCAGCTCTTCGAGCGTTCGGAAGGCATTTTCGACCGCAAACTGAATTTTATGCGGTATAATGAAGCGTTTCACAAAGCGGTGGACATTGCCAAAAAAGTCAACGATTTCGGCCTGGAGGCCCATCTGGACGTATGGGGCGATTTGGGCCGGAAGGCGGTCCAGGACGGAACGATCGCCATGATGTATTTTGGGACATGGGGAGTCGAACAGATTAAAGAATGGGCGCCCGAGACGGCCGGTAAATGGCGCGAAACGAGACTTCCTTTCGGCTTGTACGGCTGGCAGAACAGCACCAATTTCCTTCTCCCTTCGAACGGTGCCAACAAGGAGATGGGCTGGAAATTCATTGAATTCGCCGTTACCGAATACAGCAAGGAAGGCCTCAGCGGAGCGGTTCCGGCCTATTTACCCGCCCGCGGCAATGCGAAGGAATTGGCGGCCACGAATCCGTTCCTGGGGGGACAGAAAACCTATGCGCTTCATGAGGATTTGATGACCCGGGTGAGAGAATTTCCTGCCACGCCGCTGGACGTCAAAGCCCAGGAGATCTGGGAGAATGAGATCGCAAGCGGCATTGAGAAAAGACTGTCTACCAAACAGATTATCGCGGACGCACGAGATAAAATCGAACAGTCCCTTTCGAAAGAAAAGCAGATTTTACTGGATACCATGAAGAAAAAATAAAAAACAGCAGCCGCCCGTCAAAACGGGGCGAAGCTGCTGTTTTTCCGTTTCGGTCCGATTAGCATGGCTGCCGAATCAGTCCTTATTTTTTAGTCCAGAGAGCCGGCACGTTGGAAGGCTCCCATCCCTGCAGGGAGGTGTGCGGCTGGCGGCAGATATAAGTCGAGCCGTTGTAGGTGACTTCTTCATTAACCTTGTAGCTGACGCCGGCTGCCCATGCGGCAGGACCTCCGGGAGCTGCCGGGTCCGTCGTTGCCTGGATGGAAGCGGCTGCGGATACGTTGCCTGCCGCATCCTTGGCTTTTACGGTGAACGTATAGGCCGTGTTCGCCGTCAGCCCTGTGATGACGGCAGTCGTACCTGTGACGTCCACAGCATTGGTACCGTACGAAACGGTGTAGCCCGTTACGCCGACATTATCCGTTGAAGCGGTCCAGCTGAGGCTGACACTGCTCGAAGATTTTGCCGTTACTTTCAGAGCCGTTGGCGCCGTAGGTGCCGAAGTGTCGCCGGAGCCGCCGCCGTTAGCGGTTGTGACGGCCAGCGGCGTGCTTGCCGCGGATACGTTGCCGGCCGCGTCTTTCGCTTTTACGATAAACGTGTAGGAGGTGTTTGCCGTTAGATTGCTCACGTTATAGGTCGTGCTTGCCGTATCGGCAATTTTGACCGATCCCTGATAGACTTCGTAGCCGGTTACGCCGGTATTATCCGTGGACGCGTTCCACGTAAGCGTGACGCCTGTAGCCGTTACGTTGGAAGAACGGAGATTCCCCGGAACGGAAGGTGCCTGAGTATCTACGGGAGTTCCCGGACCGAAGCTGTCCAGATAGGCGCGGTGGCTGTTCGAGAACTCGAAGTTGTTGAATTTGTCCCAGTTGATGGACCAGGTCATCAGACCTCTCAGTCCCGGTTGAACGGAACCGCGAAGGGTATAGGAGCCGAAAGCTTTGCCTTTCATCAGATAGTCCAGCGCTTTATGCACTTCGGAGACGCTTGTGAAGCCGCCGCCCGCGTTGCCGTTAGCCGGAAGTCCGACCACGACTTGATCCGGACGGAGCGCCGGGAAGAAGGAGTTCGGATTTTTGGCGATCGGGAAGCCCGTAAGCAGCATGTCGGTCATGGCCACGTGGAAATCGGCTACGCCCATCGTGTGGTACTGATCGTCCAGTCCCGTGATAGGACCGGAGTTATAGAGCTGAACCTGCAGCCAGTCCAAAATATCGCGTACGCCGTAAATCACCGGCAAGTAAGCCCCGGCACGCGTATCGCAGCCGCTGCAAGTACCGCCGTAGAAGGAGTAGCCGAGCTGGACGAAAAACGTTTCCGGAGCCATAGTGAGCATGAATTTGTCGCCAAACGAATCATGCAGCTCGCGGATAGCGGAAATCAGGTTCGTAATGACCGGTGTGGTCGGATTTTTGAAATCGGCATCGCCCGGGTTCAGGTACAGGGAATGGCCCTCGAAATCAATATCCAGGCCGTCGAAGCCGTATTTGGAAATGATGGACTTCATGGAGCTTACAAAATTGCTGCGTGCGCCGGCCGTTGTAAGCTGGACCTGGCCGTTAGCGCCGCCGATGGAAATAATGACTTTCTTGCCTTGGCTTTGCAGATAAGCGACATCGGCTTTAAAATCCGCATCTGTGTAGTTGAAAGGTGTGAATCCGATCGTTCCAGTCGTCGATCCGCCTACAGGCTCGGCGAAGGAAACGTTAATGACATCGAACTTGGGGGAGATATCGCGCAGACGAATGAAACCGGAACCGTTGTCGAAGTTGTGCCAGTAGCCGACGAGCACCTTGGTGCTCGGAGCCAGGGCCGAAGATGTGCTTGCAGCGGAGCTGCCCGGAGCGATGGCGGGTAAAGCTGCGCCTGCACCTGCGATCAGATTAGAGGCAAGTGCCGCGCCGCCGGAAGAAACAGAAGCGGGAGAACCCGCTCCCGCTCCGCAATCACTGACATATTTCCAGACGCCGTATTGACCGGAAAGATCCGGGCGTTCACCTTGCGTCCACCATTTCGCTTCATAGATTTTGCCGTTGTAGGAGACGCGTTGTGCCGCCGTATACGATTTGCTTGTGTCCCAAGCCGCCGGGCAAACCGCGCCGCCGGAGCCGCTGTCCGTCGTAGCCGACACGGTCGCCGCTGCGGAAAGGTTGCCCGCCGCGTCCTTCGCTTTTACGTTGAACGTATAAGCGGTGCCGGCCGTAAGGCCGCTGATCGTTGCGGTTGTACCGGTGACGTTGACGCTCGTGCTGCCGTAAGATACGGTGTAGCCGGTTACGCCTACGTTGTCGGTGGAAGCCGTCCAGCCGAGTGTTACGCTGGTCGATGTTTTGGCGGTTACGGCCAGATTAGCCGGAGCCGTCGGTGCCGTCGTATCCGTTCCGCCGCCCGAGTTTGCATCGGTGGTAACGGATACGGCGGAGCTTGCCGCGGATACGTTGCCCGCCGCATCCTTCGCTTTTACCGTGAAGGAGTAAGCCGTGCTTGGCGTGAGACCTGTGATTGTTGCGGTAGTCGCCGAAACGTCAACCGTCTTGGTGCCGTAAGTGACGGTGTAGCCGGTCACGCCGACATTGTCCGTCGAAGCGCTCCACGAAAGCGTAACGCTTGTGGACGTTTTAGCCGTCGATGTCAGGTTGGCCGGTACGGAAGGTGCAATCGTATCGCCGACCGGCGCGGAACCTGACAGGTCGGTTGTGACTTTCTTCAGAAGCGTCTTGTTGCGGTCGCCGCTGAATTCCCAGAGCATGCCGCCGCCAAGACCTTTGGACTTGATGAAGCTTGTTTTATACCCGATGGATTCGGCATCGTCGTAAGAGATGAACGTGCCGTTCGAAGCGTTGTACAGGAACGGAACTTTCGCCGTGTTGTTCCAGTAGCGGGTGTATCCGTTTTTGTTGATATAGTTGGCTTCCAGATCGTAGAAGTCGAAAGAGCCTTTCTCCCACGTTCCGGTAGTCGCCAGACCGGCGCACTGCTGGTATTCGCCGTTAGCCGTGTTCTTGCAGCCGCTCCAGCCGCGTCCGTAGAAAGCGAGGCCGAGAACGATTTTGCTTGCCGGTACGCCGGCGTCGAGGTGCCCTTGTACGCCTTTTTCCACATTGAACGTGTCCGCATTCGGTACGCCTGCGGCAATTGCGGCCGGATCGGTATAGAGTGGAGCGTTGTGAGCGCTGACCGTCTGCCAGCCGCCGTTAAAGTCGTACGTCATGATGTTGATCCAATCGAGATGCTTGGCAATATTGCCGAGCTCGGTGTTGGCCGCGTAAGTCGGACCTGCGCCGGAAGCGATGGTCAAGAAATATTTCTTGTTGTCCGCCGTGCCTGCGGCATCCAGCTTCTCACGGATCTTCTGAAGGAGCAGCGTATAGTTCTGCTTATCTTCCGGGCGAGCGGAGTTGCCTGCAAGGCCTCCTCCAACCGGATACTCCCAGTCGAGGTCGACGCCGTCAAACTGATATTTGCGGATAAAGTCGACCGCGGAGTTTGCGAATACTTCACGTGTCGCAGCGCTTGCCGCTACATCGGAGAAACGGTTGGACCAGGACCAGCCGCCTACGGAGATGATCGTCTTGAGGTTCGGGTTGGCCTGTTTCAGCTTGATCAGCTGTTTCAGGTTGCCGCGGACCGGTTCATCCCAAGTATCGCCGGGAAAGCTTTTCTGCGTGTCGATCCAAGGATCGCCCAGAACGACCGTGCCGTTCGGAACGTTAATGTTGGCGCCCGCAGCATCTTGGCAGGCCCACGTTTGCGGATTCGGACCGGTCGGGTCCGGGTTGCCGTGTTTGCCGTTCCAGCAGATATCGGCGAAAGCGTAGTTAATGTGCGTAACTTTCGAAGCATCGATGTCGGCGACGTTGTAATTGCGGCCGTAAGCCGCCCACGAAGGGTAGTAACCCACGATTTTATAAGATTCAGCCGCCGATGCTTTCTGCGCGCTTAAGCCCAGGAACGGGAATAAAGACACAATGAGGGTTACGATCAACAGGATGCGGAGCGCAACCCGGGCCGGTGAGTGGGAACGCCGGGTTTTGGCTGATTGCCGGGATTTCAGGTTCATTAAGTAATGCCTCCTTTTCGGATAGGGGAAATGGTAACGCTTTCATGAATAAGAGTCCACAGAACTTCAACAGCATCCGGATTGTTCCGCATGGGTTGCGGTTCCTGGCTGCATGCACCTCCTTTATGAGATAACCGTCTGAATGGGAGAAGAAGGGTGTAAGGTTGAACGACCGACCTTGATAGGCTTGGATATAAGCGACAAGCGAACGAGCTTGAAACAGGCGAAAGCACAAGGTTCTTCTTCTCGCGATGAAACCGGTTAACTAATTTCAGTATCAAGGAAAACGGCGGGAAGCAAAAGGGATAACATTAGACGATAAGGGAGAAGTTTCTCTATTTTTCGCCCTTTTCTTACAAGGAACTGACACGAAAGATGAACAAAGGTCAATTAAAATGGAGTGTTTCATGAATGAGAACCAGTTGTCTTGAAAAAATCCGCGGGAGTCGAACAGAAATGTCTCCTCGACATGCAAAAAAGCACCGCCATGACGGGGTGCTCTTGCGATTATTTCCGGCGTTTACGAAGCTTCGCCGATCTTGAACTTGTTGATTTCGCGGTACAGACTTTCCGCGAGTCCGTTCATCTCGTCGGCCTGCACGGCGATGCTCCGGATGGAGGCGTCGTTCTCGGTCGAAGCCGAGGTGACTTCCTGCACGCCCGCGGACGTCTGCTCGGCAATTTCCGCCATGTGGCGGATGGTGCCGACGAGCTGCGCGCTGCTGTGCAGGGAACGCTCGATGCGGCCGTTGACGAATTGAATCTGATTCGTCACGACTTCCATCGCGCGTTCGATCGCTTCGAACGAGCCGAGCGATTCGCGGACGGTCAGCTCCTGGGCGTCCGCATGGCGCCTCGCGTCCGTGACGCGGGCCTGCATCTCGAGCATCCGGCTCTCGACGGATGCGATCGTACCCGCGGCGCGGCGGGCTTCGTCGCTCGACTGCTGCGCGAGCTGACGCACTTCCGCGGCGATGACGGCGAAGCCGCGCCCGCTGGAGCCGGCGGCGGCCGCCTCGATGGCGGCGTTCAGCGCCAGCAGGTGGGTTCTGGACGCGATCTCGGTAATCGCGTCCAGGATGGTGCCGATGCGGCGGGAATCGCCTGCCAGCGTCGCCATCGCTTCCTGCACCTGCCCGAGCACCCGCCGCGTAGCGCCGCTGGCTTCCTCCAGCGAGTGCACGGAGCGGGAACCCTGCACGGTGACCTCCGCCGCTTCCCGGCTCGCCTGGCTCATCACCGCCGCGTACTCGGCGATCTCGCGCGTCTCGCTTTCGAGCCCGGCGACGGAGGTCGACGCGTGCTCGGAATCCGCCGCCTGATCGGAAGCGCCGCGAGCAATGGCGGACATCGCCTGGACGATGTCCGCGTTGGCCGCCGCCGTGTCGGTGGACACCCGGCGGAACGTGACCGACTGCCCGGCCAGCGCCGTCGCGATGCCGCTCGTATGCTCGAGCATGCCGCGGACCTGGGCGGTCATCCGGTCGAAGCTGCGGCTGAGCTCGCCCAGCTCGTCCTGCGTGCGGCTTCCGATTTCATGCCGCAGATCGCCGGACGCCATGCGCGCGACCGCTTCCTGGAGCTTGCGCACCGGAATGAGGAAGGAGCGGATCAGCAGGACGGCGACAACCGCGGAAGCGAGGAGGACGAAGACGGCCGCGGCGACGGTGACGGTCACGGTCTGCGCGATGACTTTCCGGGAGTCCTCGACAGCCGCCTGCGCATCGGCCGAGAAGGCGATATAAAACTTGTCGACCAGCTTAAATATCGTTTCGCGCAAGATCTGCCCTTCGCCGTAATAATGAAGCATGCTCAGCTCCATCTCTTTGGGGCTGACTTTCTTCTCCTGGACGAGCTTGGCGGCTGCGTCGAAATTGTTTATGTAATCCGCGGAAGCGACGATAAGTCCCCCGCGCCACGCTTTTTCCTCTTCGGTCCGGGCGGTTTCCTTGATGGCGTCGAGAAGACTGCTATACACCTTTCTCTTCTGCTCGTATCTCTCTATATAGGAAGGATCTTTGGAAAGCTCCAGGCCGGAAGCGATAATGCTGAGTTCCTGAACCGTTTCTTTCAGCTCCAGCGCAGTCGTTTTCATGGCGACCCGCTCGTTTTGCAGCGCGATCTGCGCGTTGATTTTACTGATTTGATGAACGAGGAAAAAGGCCATGGCTACAAACAGCAGAATCAGAACCCCGAAGCTGGCGATCAATTTGCGTTTCATTGTACTTAGATAGAAGAAATTCCCCATGTTCACCCTCCGATAGGTCTCTTTGTTTGAAAATTACCTTTATATAGGTCTTTAGTCGCTTTAACTATAAGTCTTCAGTATTAGAGAACGTAAAGGATTTTGTAAAACGGGAGTAAAATAGGCTCATTTCGAAGGGAGATGGAACGTTTCCGGACGGTTCGTGAAAGTTTTACATGAAATTTACGTTTGGACGACTTGCAGTTTACATTCGCTTGTTACGATGTCCTAGGAAACACAAAACAAAGAAAGAAACGTCAAAGGAGGACATGTACAACATGTTGAAGTTCATGTCGAAAAAAGGGTTATCCATCTCGCTAGCTGCAGTGCTTACTCTGGGGGTATTGGCTGGCTGCGGAAAGACAGACACAAACGCAAGCGGCCCCGCAACGTCGAACAAGCCTACGGAAACAACGGCGGCTCAAGAAATTTCCGGAACGGTTACGGCTTCGGGTTCCAGCGCTCTTCTCCCGCTCGTGAAAGAAGCGGCGAAGCTGTTCATGGAAAAGAATCCGAAAGTTACGATCAACCCGACGGCCGGCGGTTCCGGCAAAGGTCTTAAGGACGTAGCGGACGGCATTTCGAATATCGGGAACTCCGACGTGGCCGCCGGCGACGAATACAAAGACAAAAACCTGAAAGAACACGTGGTTGCGATCGCTCCGTTCGCACTGATCGTAAATCCTGACGTAGGTATCGAGGGCTTGACGAAACAGCAGGCAGCCGATATTTTCATGGGTAAAATCAAGAACTGGAAAGAAGTAGGCGGCAAAGACGCTCCGATTAACGTCGTTCACCGTCCGGACTCTTCCGGTTCCCGTAAGCTAGTGCAGCAAATCGTCCTTGACGGCAAAGACTTTACTAAAGACGGCGTCGTTCAAGAAAGCACGGGTGCCGTTAAAACAGCCGTAGGCAGCCAATCCGGCTCCGTCGGTTACATTGATACGCCGTACCTGGACAACACCGTTAAAGCTCTGAAATTCGACAACGTCGCTTTTTCCAAAGAAACGATTAAAGACGGCAGCTACAAGCTGTTCGGAACCGAGCGCATGTATACGAAAGGCGAGCCTACCGGCGCGACCAAAGCTTTCCTTGACTACATCATGAGCCCTGATTTCCAAACGAAAAAAGTCGAAGAATTGAAGTTCCTTCCGGCTGACCTTCTGAAAAAATAAAATGATTTACTTCCGTGGGATGTCCTGAAGCTTATCAACTTCGGGGCATCTTTTTTTTTGCCGCAAAATTTACACGGGCTTTACAATTGATTAATTTTGTATTTACAAACAGGGCCTATGATTAAGAAGAATCATTTAGTACTTTGTGCTTACCGACTATGCACGCATTCCGATTGAAGGGGGCTTCCCGTTTGTGAACACTTACGCTCAGCAAACAACGAAGACGAAGGAGCAGAGCCGACAAAACCGCCAAAGCCAGAAAGGACCCACGCGCTGGATGAAACTGCAAAAACGGCAGGACAGCGTGATGAAGCTGCTGTTTGTCGGCAGTGCGGCACTCGTCTCGATTGTCATATTTTCGATTATTTTGTTTGTCGGTGTACAAGGCATGCGCACCTTCTCGGGCGTCAGCCCGATTGAATTCTTCTTTTCGACAGACTGGACGCCAAGCGCGGACAAATACGGAGCGTTTCCGTTCCTGTTCAGTACTTTTCTGTTAACGATGCTCGCCATTGTACTTGCGGTCCCTCTCGCCGTAGCGGGAGCCGTCTTCATGGCGAAGATCGCACCGAAATGGGTGAGAGAGATCATGCGTCCGGCCACGGACCTGTTCGTGGGCATTCCGTCGGTCGTATACGGCCTGATCGGCCTTACGGTTATTGTGCCTTTTATCGGAAAAGTGGTGAACGGGACAGGATACGGTATTTTGCCGGCGGGAATCATCCTCGCGATTATGATTCTGCCGACCATCCTGTCCATCTCGGAGGACGCGATCCGCGCACTGCCTCCGCGGCTGGAAGAAGCGTCGCTGGCGCTCGGAGCCACCCGCTGGCAGACGATTTGGCGCGTGCTGCTTCCCGCGGCCCGGCCGGGAATTTTGACCGGCGTGGTGCTTGGAATCGGAAGGGCTATCGGAGAGACGATGGCGGTATTTATGGTCATCGGGAACTCGCCGCAGATGCCCAAATCGCTGATTGACTCGACCACGGTTCTGACGACGGCAATCGTCAAGGATATGGGGAACACGAACTACGGATCGACCTGGAACAACGCGCTTTATTTGATGGCCTTTGTTCTCTTGATCACTTCTCTGCTGCTGATTCTCATCATCCGTGTCGTATCAAGAAGGAGTGAAGTGAAATGAACAGTAAAACGACTGACCGGATCGCCACGCTGTTCTTCTGGGCAACCGGCATCTTTATCCTGCTGATCCTGGCCTGGTTCCTGATCCGGATTCTCGGTGCGGGACTGCCGCATCTTACATGGGATTTCATCACGGGCAAGCCGGAGGATATCGTGGCCGGCGGCGGCGTCGGACCGCAGCTCTTCAACTCGTTCTATATCTTGTTCCTCTCTCTGCTGTTCTCGCTGCCGATCGGGTTGGGAGCCGGGATTTACCTGGCGGTGTATGCCAAAAAATCACGTTTTACCGAAATTGTCCGCATGTCCGTCGAGACGCTGTCTTCCGTGCCATCCATCGTATTCGGCTTGTTCGGATTTCTCCTCTTCGTGGACTTGATGAATTTTAAAATTTCGATTTTGAGCGGTTCCCTGGCTTTGGCGCTTCTGAATCTGCCGGTTCTTGTCCGGGTCACGGAGGAATCGATCCGTACCGTGCCCGAATCGTACTGGGAAGCGAGTCTTGCGCTCGGTTCGACCAAATGGCAGGCGATCCGCAAAGTGCTGATTCCCTCCGCACTGCCGAGCCTGATCACGGGCATTACGCTCGTAGCCGGGCGCGCACTGGGTGAATCGGCCATCCTGATTTATACGTCGGGGCTTTCCGTTTCCCGGCATTTCCCGGATTTCAATCCGCTGACGATGGGCGAGACGCTCTCCACGCACTTATGGTACATCCAGGCGGAAGCCATCGTGCCGGATGCGAAGAAAATCGCGGAAGGCAGCGCGGCGCTCCTTCTTGTAGTCGTTCTGATCTTCAACCTGCTTATCGGCATTCCTAGCCGAATCATCCAAAAAAGACTTACGGGAGGGAAATAACCTTGACAGCTCCTGCCATGACTATTGCGACCGATACAAAAATAAAAGTAAACGGGCTGGATCTTTTTTACGGAGACAACCAGGCCCTGCACAGCATTGATCTGGACATCGCGCCGAATACCGTGTCCGCCCTGATCGGGCCTTCCGGCTGCGGGAAATCGACCTTTCTGCGCACGCTCAACCGGATGAACGATCTGATCGACAGCGTGAGAATTAACGGGACCATTAAGGTGGACGGCCAAGATATTTATTCGCCGGAGAGTGATATCGTGTCACTGCGCAAACGCGTGGGTATGGTTTTCCAGCGTCCGAATCCGTTCCCGATGAGCATTTACGACAACATTGCTTACGGACCGCGCATCCACGGCCAGAAAAAACGCGCCGTTCTCGACGAAATCGTGGAACGCAGCCTGCGTCAGGCGGCCCTTTGGGACGAAGTGAAGGACCGCCTGAACAAGTCGGCTCTGGGCCTGTCCGGCGGCCAGCAGCAGCGTCTGTGCATCGCCCGCCTGCTGGCGGTCGAGCCGGAAGTGCTGCTGATGGACGAACCGACCTCGGCGCTCGATCCGATTTCCACCTTGAAGGTGGAGGAGCTCACGCAGACGCTGAAGGAGCGTTACACGATCATTATCGTGACGCACAACATGCAGCAGGCCGCGCGTATCTCCGACCGCACGTCTTTCTTCCTCAACGGAATTCTCGTTGAGACCGATCAGACCGACAAGATTTTCACAAATCCGAACGACCAGCGCACCGAAGATTACATCACCGGCCGTTTCGGTTAACTCTAAGGGGGCTTCAATGAATAATCGTCTTAATTTTCAGCATTCGATTGACGATCTGCAGAACGAACTGCTCGATTTAGGCTCCATGGTTGAAAATTCCATTCACCAGGCTGTAGAAGCGCTGACCCGGCTGGATACGGATCTCGCGCGGCGCACGGTCGAGGATGACGACGCGGTGGACGAACTGACGCTTCGCATCGAAGAAATGTGCCTGAAGCTGATCGCGCTGCAGCAGCCTATGGCGGGCGATCTGCGGATTATCGGCACGGCACTCAGCATAGCGACGGATCTCGAGCGGATCGCCGACCATGCCGTGGACATCGCGAAGATTACGATCCGCCTGTCCGGAGAGACGCTGGCCAAGGAATTGATCGACATTCCCCAAATGGCCGAAATCTCCAAAGAGATGCTCCGCGAGAGTCTGGTCGCTTATATGAACCGCAACGTTCATATGGCCGCTTCGCTGGCGGAGAAGGACGATCAGGTGGATAAAATATTCAGCCGCATCATGACCGACGTGATCGGGATGATGAATGCGGATTTCACCCGCAACCGTCAGCTGACGCACCTGATCATGGTAGCCCATTACCTGGAGCGGGTGGCCGACCATGTGACGAACATCGGCGAGAGCGTAATTTACATGGTCACGGGCAAACGAAAAGACTTGAACGTGTAGAACGGCTTCAATGCCGCCTGATACCGGGCCGTACGTATCGGAGAACCCGGCTTGGTAGGTAAGCATGACAAGGATATAAGAATGCAAGGATGTAAACCTGTAAGGATGGCGACGGTGCATTGAAAATTGCCGTATTCAGCCTGGCGCTACAAAGAAGCGTGACCGGAAAACAGCTTGTCGGGAACTTCCCGGCAGGCTGTTTCTTTGTGATAGGAATACAGACGAACAGGCGAAGCAACACAAGATCAAAAGCAGAAGCAAGCTCCTTAACCCGCAAGATCTTCCCTTGTCCGGACGCGTACGCAAACGTCATCCGCGCTTGCAAGGCCAATTAAGAAACCGCCCCTCGGGGCGGCTGTGCGCATGATTTTTATGAAATTTTTCCTGCCGATAGTCGAGGGCCGGGCATAATAAGCCTCGGCTAAAGCACATGCACCAGCTGCTTGACGGACCGCACGATAACGACTTTCTGGCGGCCGACTTTCCGCTGGGAAATTTTTTTCACATGGGGCGGGTAAATCCAGACGGCATCCAGACCGCAGCGGGTGGAGCCGATGATGTCGTTTTTCCACGAGTTGCCGACCATGACGCCTTGGCCCGGAGCTATGCCGGTTTCTTTCAGGGCGGTCCGGTACAAACCCGGATGCGGCTTGCGCGGCCCGTCTTTCGTGGAGCTGAAGAGCAGTTCCTCGGGGAAAAAGGAGGACAGCCGGAGCCGCCCGATGTCCCTCTCCAGCCTTTTGCGGCTGCCGTTGCTGATGACCGCCAGCTTGTAGCGCTCGCCCAGAGACGCCAGCGTTTCTTCGACGCCGGGAAAAAGCCGGACGTAGTTTCCTTCCGTTTCTTCAATTTGTTCGAAAAAGCCTTTGGCAAACGTTTCGTTCACCGATATGGGAAAAGCGTCCAGCGCCTTTTCCAGGCAGGCTATCCGCATTTCTTCGCTGGGACGGTGGCCCCGGGGGCGCAGCTTCCGCAGTTTTTGCCACTCCTGCTTATAAATCTGAAGCGCATCTTCGGGGGAAGCCGCCCCGTCTTCCTGTTCCCATCTTCCGGTGTAGTCTCCCAGTACCTCCGTGAATGCCGAATCGAAGCACTGTCTGCGGTCGACCAATGTATTGTTCATATCGAAAAAAACCAATTTCTTGGGAGCCGGAAAAAAAAAGGGACTCATCTCGGTCCTCCTTCCCTCGCCGGACGAAATCCAGCTGAAAACACCGGACGCGCCGGCTTTGCATCGTACTATCAGTCTATGTGCGGAAAGCGGAGAACATCACCGCAAGCCCGGGAGGATAGGCTCAAAAATTACCGGGCTGAAACTTTTTCATATTCGTCCAGCCTGTGCTATCATGAACGTATATGTCCAAAATTCGGGGTGTAAGATGGAAAAATTGATCGTTATTGATGGAAATAGTATTGCGAGCCGCGCCTTTTACGCGCTGCCTCTGCTGAGCAATTCCGCCGGTCTTCATACGAACGCCGTTTACGGATTCACGACCATGCTCCTCAGACTGATTGAAGAAGAAAAACCGACTCATTTTCTCGTGGCTTTCGACGCGGGCAAAGTGACGTTCCGACATAAAGATTACACGGAATACAAAGGCGGACGAGCCAAAACCCCGCCGGAGCTGTCCGAGCAGTTTCCACTTATTAAAGAGCTGATGAGCGCTTTCGGCATCCGCCAGTTCGAGCTGGAAGGCTATGAAGCGGACGATATCATCGGCACGCTGACCAAATCGGCGGAGCAGGAAGGCAAGGACGTGCTGGTCGTTACCGGCGACAAGGATATGCTGCAGCTCGTATCGGACCGTGTGACGGTTGCCCTGACCCGCAAAGGCATCAGTGAAGTGGACCGTTACGATCCGGCCGAGATCCAAGCGAAGTACGGCCTCGTTCCGGCCCAGATTATCGACCTCAAGGGTCTGATGGGCGACTCTTCCGACAATATTCCGGGCATTCCCGGAGTAGGCGAGAAAACGGCCCTGAAACTGCTGCACGAGTACGGTTCCGTCGAGTCCGTGCTGGAGCATGCGGACGAGATGAAAGGCAAGATGAAGGAAAAGGTCCGCGACCATGCGGATTCCGCGCGGATGAGCAAGGAAATCGCGACCATTTACCGCGAAGTGCCGATGGATACGGACTGGAGCAGCCTCGCCTTCTCCGGCTTCGAAACGCCTGAGCTTGCGGCCATGTTCCGCAAGCTGGAGTTCAAGTCGCTGCTCGAGAGGCTGGACTTCTCCGGCGCGGGGGGAACGGACTCCCCCGAAGGGGCGGAGCCCGGCCCCGCGGAAGAGCTGGTTGTCCGCCTGATCGACGCGGACAACATCACGGACCTGACCGGCGCGCTGAAAGACGTAAGCGCGCTGCACGTGGAGGCCGTGGGGGACAATGCCCACACGGCCGAGCTGGTCGGGGCGGCTTTCCACACGCCGGAAGCGGGCTACTACGTGCCCGCGGGCGTGCTGACCGCTCCCGGAGCGGAAGCGCTTCACGCCTGGCTGGCGGACGAGCGTGCTCCGAAGAGCACGTGGGACCGCCACCGCGCGGAGCTGGTGCTCGCCTGGAACGGCATCACGCTGGCCGGCGTGGCGTTCGACGTCATGCTCGCGGCGTATCTGCTCGATCCGACGGAGTCGTCGCTTACGCTCAGCGGCATCGCGGATAAGTACGGCGCGCTTCATGTAGCACCGGATGAAGCGGTCTTCGGCAAAGGCGCGAAGTTCCGCCTGCCGGAGACCGAGGCCGTCGCGGAGCATCTCGTCCGCAAGGCCGACCGCATCTCCCGCCTGGACGTCTCGCTGCGCGAGAAGCTGGAGCAGGCGGATATGAAGCAGCTCTACTACGAGCTGGAGCTTCCGCTCTCGGGTGTGCTCGCGGATATGGAGCTGCGCGGCATCAAGGTCGATACGGCCGGGCTGAGGCAGCTGGGCGATGAACTCGCCGTGCAGATCGAACGGACGATGACGGAGATTTACCGCCACGCCGGAATGGAATTCAATATCAACTCTCCGAAACAGCTGGGAGAAGTGCTGTTCGAGAAGCTTCAGCTTCCCGTCCAGAAGAAAACGAAGACAGGCTACTCTACGGATGCCGAGGTGCTGGAAAAGCTGGCCCCTTACCATGAAATCGTGCAGGGCATTCTCCATTACCGGCAGCTCGCCAAGCTCCAGTCCACGTATGTGGAAGGACTGCTGAAAGAGGTGCGGAAGGAAACAGGCAAGGTTCATACGTACTACAGGCAGACGATCGCGGCCACGGGCCGCCTCAGCAGCCAGTATCCGAACTTGCAGAACATTCCGATCCGGCTGGAGGAAGGGCGTAAAATCCGTAAGGTGTTCGTGCCTTCGGAGCCGGGATGGTCCATTCTGGCCGCGGACTACTCGCAGATCGAGCTTCGGGTGCTCGCTCACATTTCCGGTGACGAGAATCTTAAGGAAGCTTTTACGAATAATATGGATATTCACACGAAAACGGCCATGGATGTATTCGGCGTAGCCGAATCCGAAGTGGACGCGAATATGCGCCGCTCGGCGAAGGCCGTTAACTTCGGCATCGTATACGGGATAAGCGATTACGGGCTCTCCCAGAACCTGGCCATTTCCCGTAAGGAAGCAAGCCAGTTTATCGAGCAGTATTTCGCCGTTTTCCAGGGTGTCCGCCAGTATATGGATGACATAGTGAAACTGGCCCGCGAACAGGGCTACGTCACGACACTGCTGCAGCGGCGCCGGTATTTGCCGGAGATTACCGCTTCTAACTTTAACCTCCGTTCTTTCGCGGAAAGAACGGCGATGAATACGCCGATTCAGGGAACCGCGGCCGATATCATCAAGCTGGCCATGGTGCAAATGGACGAGCGTCTTAAAGCGGAAGGCCTGAAAAGCCGGATGCTTCTTCAAGTACATGATGAACTGATTTTCGAAGTTCCGCCCGACGAGCTTGAAACGATGCGCCGCATCGTGCCCGAGGTCATGGAAGGCGCGCTTGCGCTGGACGTGCCTCTGCTCGCCGAGGTGGATTACGGATCCAACTGGTACGAAGCGAAATAGGGAGATTACGAAAACACAGCATGAACCGAGGTGAAGCGCCATGCCGGAATTACCGGAGGTGGAAACCGTCAGACGGACGCTCAGCCGACTGGTCGTCGGCAAGACGATTCAAGAAGTGGAAGTCCGCCTGAAACGGATTATTCAAAAACCCGAAGAGCCGGAGCTATTCGCCGATCTTCTGGAAGGCCAGACGATACAGGGCGTGAGCCGCAGAGGTAAGTTTCTGCGTTTCCTGCTCGATGACGGCGTGTTAGTCTCCCATCTTCGTATGGAAGGCCGCTACGGCCTCTACGAAGCTTCGGACGAGGTGGAACCTCACACGCATGTGATTTTCCGCTTTACGGACGGAACGGAACTGAGATACCGCGATGTGCGGCAGTTCGGCACGATGCATCTTTTCGCCGGAGAGGAAGATCTGAGCAGCAAGCCGCTTCATAAGCTGGGCATCGAGCCGCTGGACGAGTCTTTTACGTTCGAAGCCTTCCGGCAGGCCATCGGCAAGCGGAGCACGAAGATCAAGCCGCTGCTGCTCAATCAAGCATACATCGTCGGACTCGGTAATATTTATGTAGACGAGGCGCTTTTTCGGGCGGGAATTCATCCCGAGAGGGAGGCGGCTTCGCTGACCCGCCTTGAGCTTCAGAGACTTCACGAAGCGATTGTGCATACCCTCCAAAGCTCGGTCGAGGCCGGGGGCTCTTCCATTAAATCGTACGTAAACGGCCAAGGCGAATCCGGAAATTTCCAGCATTCCCTGAACATTTACGGACGGAACGGCAAACCCTGCGTTAACTGCGGCAGCTTGATCGAGAAAACCGTCGTCGGCGGCCGGGGCACGCATTTCTGCCTGACATGCCAGCCTCTCAAAAGAAAGCGCAGCGCGCCGAAAAATAAGCTTTAGCACAACTCCTCCTACCCTTCCATATGATAAGTGAGTAGAAAATGCAGGTAGGAGGAATGAGGCGTGCTTCCATTTTTTTCTCTGTTGATTCTGGCTCTGGCCGTCAGTTTGGACGGCTTCGGGGTAGGGATGATGTACGGCTTGCGTAAAATCCGTATCCCGCTTCCGTCCCTGGCGATCATTTCCCTGTGCTCGGGAATCATCATTTACATTTCGATGAGTTTTGGAGTGTGGTTGACGCGGTATTTATCCCCGGACTATGCCGGTATGCTCGGTGCGGTCATTCTGATCGGCATCGGAATCTGGGCGCTGGTTCAGTTTCTGGCACAGAAGCAGGGCAATGACGGCGACGGTGATGAAAAGGAACGTACACAGACGGCGAATGCATCGGCGGTACCGGCCGGAACGGCCCGTCTGAAAGCTGTTTTCCAGACGAATCCGGTTGCGGCCCGCCGTCCTGAAGCCACAAGGGCAGAGCCGGAGCGCGAGCCGAGGATGTTTTCGATCGAGATCAAGCGGCTCGGACTCGTGATCCAGATTTTGCGTACGCCTTCCGCAGCCGACGTGGACCGGTCCGGCAATATTTCTTCTTCGGAAGCGACGCTGCTCGGAATCGCGCTGTCCCTTGACGCTTTCGGCGCGGGCATCGGCGCCGCTTTGATCGGGTACACCCCGCTGCTGACATCGGCGGTAATCGCGGTAACGAGCGGGCTGTTTATTTACTTCGGCCTGAAAATCGGCTATACGTATTCCGGGTTCGGCTGGATTCGTAAAGTATCGGTGCTGCCGGGAGTCGTCCTGATCCTGATGGGCATTTCCAAGCTGTTTTAGCTGTTATTCCTTAAAAAATGTGATTGACGTGGGAGTCGAGTGAAATGAATATAGGACTCACGGGAGGTATCGCCTGCGGCAAAAGCACGGTCTCGGCCATGCTTGTCCGCCGCGGTGCGATTCTTATAGACGCCGACCGGATCGCGCGCGAAGTGGTAGAGCCGGGGAGCCCCGTTCTGGCTCAGGTCGCCGCGCATTTCGGACAAGATATGCTGCTGCCGGATGGCTCGCTCCACCGTAAAAGACTGGGCGAGACGGTTTTCGGGAACGAAGAGGCCCGCAAAGCGCTCGAAGATCTTTTGCATCCGTCCATCCGTGCTCTCATGAAAGAAAGAATGGCCGCCGCGGAGCGTGAATTTCCGGACAAGCTTGTCGTGGTGGACGTGCCTTTGCTCTATGAATCGGGACTTCAAAGCATGTTTTCGTCCGTCATGGTCGTTTATGTGCCGAGAGAAGTTCAGCTGAGGAGACTGATGGAGCGGGACGGGCTAAACGCCGAGCAGGCAGAATTCCGGCTTGCGGCCCAGTGGCCCATTGAACGTAAAAAAGAGCTCGCGGATAGTTGTATCGACAATTCGGGGACCCTGGAGCAGACGGAGCAGCTTGTCGAGCGGTTCTGGCTTCAAAGGGGGCTGTAATGAAGCTTCTGCGGAAAAAGCGGGTATTCGCCCTGCTGCTGCTCGGATTTGTGTTTCTTCTGTTCAGCAACGGACTTTTTATCGGGCAGATGATCTATCCCATTCACTATCGTGAAGAAATCCGGCAGAATGCCGCACAGTACCAGGTCGATCCGTTTCTGATTGCGGCTATTATCAAAGTGGAGACGAATTTCAACCACGACCGGGAATCCAAAAAAGGGGCCGTCGGCATTATGCAGCTCATGCCCGATACAGCGGAATGGATTCGGGAAACGTCCAATACGAAATCGGCCGATTTCCGCGATCCGAAACATAATATCCAGCTTGGCTCCTGGTACTTGGCTTGGCTGAACAAGCAGTACAAGGGAAACTGGCTTTATTCCATAGCCGCGTATAACGCGGGTCAGGGAAACGTCAGCAAATGGAAAAACAACGGCGTCTGGGACGGGACGGAAGAAACCATCAAGAAGATCCCGTTCGGCGAAACCCGGCATTATGTACAGAGGGTGCTGTATTATCAGCAGAAATTCAAGAAGCTGTACGGCGAGGAATGGAATCAAAGTGCGGGAAGCAAATAAAGAAGCACCGAACCCGGCGGGTGTAGCCGCCGGATCCGATACTTCCGTGTGTTGCTTGGTTTCCGCTAGAAGTTAGCGGGATTGGCCTTGACCGGCCAGTTGTTGTTCGGCGATTTGCACCAGTCTGCGAGTAATGTGACCCCCGATAGCACCCGTGTCGCGAGTAGCCATGTTACCGTAGTAACCGTCTTGAGGAATCGCAATACCAAGCTCTTGGGCAACTTCATATTTCAGCTGATCCAAAGCTTGGTTAGCTTGTGGAACAACCAGTACGTTGCTGCTGCGAGATTGTCCTGCACCCATTTCTGTTCACCTCCTTGTCGTCGGTAGAACTATTATGTGCGTTTTTGTAAGCTTGATAACAAGCAACATTTGGGAGAAAAAATAAAGAACGGACGAGAGGAGGAATCCCCGATGAAATGCCCGTTTTGCGAGCACAACGGCACGAAAGTACTGGACTCCCGTTCGGCTAACGACAACAAATCGATCCGCCGGCGCAGAGAATGCGAGAAGTGCCAGCGGCGGTTTACGACGTTCGAGATGGTGGAGGAAACGCCTCTTATCGTCATCAAAAAGGACGGCAGTCGCGAGGAATTTAACCGCGACAAGATTTTGCGCGGGTTAATCCGAGCCTGCGAGAAACGTCCGGTGTCCGTGGACCGGCTGGAGCAAATTGTCTCCGAGGTTGAAATGCAGGTCCGCAACATGGCTCACGCGGAAGTGGACAGCATGAGGATCGGAGAAATCGTGATGGAGCAGCTTTACCCGGTCGACGAAGTGGCCTATATCCGCTTTGCGTCGGTGTACAGGCAGTTTAAAGATATCAACATGTTCCTGAAGGAACTGGAGCAAATTTTAGGCAAAACTAATTTGAGCGCATTGAAACCGGACGGTTAGAGGCCGGGACAAGCTTGCAGGGCTTTCTTCTTTAAAAGAGGAAAGCCTTTTTGCCGTATAGCCGGGGGAAAAGGCCCGAATACAGGCATATGCCGCGCAGCCGACGAAAACAGTCGGAAGACAACAGGCATATCTTCGCATCCGCCGCCATATGTTTCAGGGTGGAACGGCCAAAGGAGGCGACGATATGTCGAGTACGCAAGGAAACGGGCAGGGAGTCCCGTGGGGGTTCGGGAAACCCGAAGTTCCCGATTACACGAAAGTGACACAGGGGCAGGCGCAGCTGCCGGGGTCTCCGTTCGGCGGCGGGGTCAATCAACCCCCGGGCAATCAGGGTCAGCCGGCGGGAGGGCTGACCGGCGCTTTTCCGCCGCCGGGAGCTTATCCGGGGAGCTTCGGCTCAGCCGACGGCTGGTCCGGACAGGGGGGCTTCCCTCCCGGTTTTCAACCGGGTGGCGGAGGCTTCGCGCCTTTCCCTCAAGGAGGCTTCGGATCGGTCGGCGGAGGAGCGGAGCCGGGGGGCTACGGCGCCCTTGAGGCGGGCTTCCCTTACGGAGGCGGAGGCGTACCGGTCGCGGTGCCGCAGCCTTTTTTCAGCATCGATCCTTATGTGTATCTGACGCTCAGAACGATTGTCGGCAGAGGCGTCGTGGTAGAAACGGTCCGCGGCAGCAACCGGGGTGTTCTGACGGACGTGAAACCGGATCATGTCGTGGTTCAGGAGGACGGAAAGAAATTTTTTATCCGGACGGCCCAAATCATTTGGGTGATGCCGGAGTAGAACCTTTTCGGAGCCTAAGATCCGCCGGATTCCGGCGGTTTTTTGGTGTGCATCGGATTACGAAAAATTTTTATATAGCAGCTTTACAAAAGAAAGTAACCGTGATAATATACTTACATAAAGTAAGTAATTGAATGCAAGTTAGCTGATATAAATATTCGAAATCTGACTAGGAGGAAATCAAAATGAACAAATTATTATATATCACTGCGAATCCAAGAGGGGTGGACCGTTCTTTCGGTCTTCAGGTCGGGGAGCATTTTCTGGAGGCGGTGTCGAAAGAAAATCCAGATCTTCAAGTGGAACGCGTAGATGTGTACGAAGAGCATATTCCCCTTATTGACGCCGATGTTCTGAACGGCTGGGATAAGCTGCGTGCCGGTGAAGCGCTGAACGAAACGGAAGCGGCTGCCATCAACCGGATGAATGAAGTGCTGGAGCAGTTTTTGTCGGCCGACGGCTACGTATTCGTCACTCCGATGTGGAACCTGAGCTACCCGCCGATGCTGAAAGCTTACATCGACAACATCGCGATTGCGGGAAAAACGTTCCGTTATACCGCAAACGGATCCGAAGGGCTCATGACCGGCAAAAAAGTCGTTCACATCCAGGCGCGCGGAGGCATTTATTCCGAAGGGCCGGCGGCGGACTTTGAATTTACCGACAAATATCTGCGCGGAATTATGGCGTTCATAGGTATCACGGACTACGAGCATGTCTATGTGGAAGGCATCGCGGCTTACCCGGACAAAGCGGAAGAGCTTGTGAAAGGCGCCAAAACAAGAGCTGCGGAAACAGCCGCTCAGTTTGCGAAAACCCCATCGCGAGTATAAACTTACTCCTTGCGGTGTTCCCATATAAACGCAAAAAACTGCCCCTTTCTAAGAGGGCAGTTTTTTGCGTTTGGAGCCGGCGGTTCGACGGTTTTGTCTCAGCCTTTGCCGATGAGAAGAGAGAGCAGACCGGCCGCAATCAGAGGGCCGACGGGAACGCCGCGGAACAGGGCAACACCGAGCACGGTGCCGATAAGCAGTCCGGCTACCACATTCGGCTGGTTCGTCATGAGTAGGGCGCCCCGGCCGCCCAGGTAAGCAACGGTGATGCCGATCAGCACGGCCAAAAGCGATTTCCAGTGCATAAAGGACTGGAAAATGGTCTGGACGGGCATCTTGCCGCTGGCAATCGGCGTCATGACCCCGATGGTCAAAATGACGACGCCGATCGTAAGTCCGTATTTTTCCAAAAAGGGAAAGGCTTGATGTACATTCATCACCCGCAAGAGCAGGAGAACAAGCATGGCAATCGTAACGGTCGAATTGCTGCTGAGCAGCCCGAGAAGGGCCAAACCGAGCAGCAGGATGGAAGGCATGTCCACTTGGACCATCTTCAAATTCCCCTTTAGGTCTTTTTTGTTTCCATTGTAAAGCATTGAAGCCGCGTCAACAAGGAAGGGACCGGTCAGGAGGAATGCCGAAAGCCGAAAGATGCTGTGAGATCCCCTGAGGTGATATGGTATACTTTACATATATATGGGCAGGTGATCCAAAACCGCCCCTGGCGAAAGGAGCACGATTCCATGGAAACGATTGAAATGATAGCGGTCGGGGCTTTGATTCTCGCTCTGCTGCTGCTGATTAAAGTATTCAGCCTTCAAAGCCGGGTCAACGCCATCCAATCCGATCTGGAGTGGCTGAAAGGACGGGCGGAAGGCCAGATGATAAACCGGTTAAAGCCGTCGACGGCCGCCCGATCCGATAAGCCCGCTTCCGAGCAGAGGCCTCTCCTTGACGAAAGAGTGCATCACTTGCTTGCACAAGGCGAAAAAATCAAAGCGATCAAAATAGTGAGAGCGGCACACGGGATCGGATTGAAGGAAGCCAAAGATTATGTGGAGAATCTGGAGCGCGGCTAGCTTACAGTCTTGATCCGCTTGCAGCGCGGCGTGGCGTTTTTTCCCGTAATGGACGGGGACACCAGAAGCCGTAACTTGGGGTCCAGGGGTGGATCAAAATTTTGAAGCATTGTTCAGCAGGCTGTTCGTGACATAATCCAGTTGAGCGCTCAGCGAGTAAAGGTCGGTGTAATAAAACAAGCCGAACGGCGCTTCGATTATACGGCCGGCCTTAACGGCGGGAATTCTGTTCCAGACCGGATGATCCATAAGATTGTCCATTCCTTCCCAGGTGCTGCGCAGCACGAAATCTCCGATATATTGAGGAATCACTTCCAGAGAGACCGTTTCGCTTTCCACGTCTTTGGCAAGATCGATTTTCTTCTGGATGATCTCCGGAGCTTTCATCCCCAAATAATCGTAGACAATTTGAGAACCGCGCCCATAATGCTTGCTTTCAATAACCATCATCCCTTTTCTCTCGCCCTCTACGATGGATACAGTCTTATCCAGAATTCCGGCTGCCTGAAGTTTCTCCCTGCTTGCCTTAACCTTGTCGTTAAACGCCTCCATAAACTGATCGGCTTCTTTCTTTTTGCCGAAAATTTCCCCGAGCTTTTGTATCCGTGCCTCTGTTGTTATCTGGTCTGCAGGGATGAAAACGGTTGGGGCGATATCCTTTAATTTTTTGTAGCTATTTTCAGAGGAGACGATAATCAGATCCGGTTCGAGGGACAACACGGCTTCGGGGTTGGCTTCGTCCCAGTGGCCCAGCGATTGTACACCCTTTAATTGCTCTGAAAAAGCGGCCCCGTCATATATTTCGGATATGCCGACCGGATTGACCCCGAGGGCAACGACATCGCCCAACATGTACAAAACAACCACACGTTTGGGCTCCGCCGGAACGACTACATCTCCTTTAACCGTTGAAACGATGCGAGTCTCCGTACTTATCTTATCGGGATAAGGGGAAGGGGATGCCGATACATTCGTCGTTGATGCAGAGGAATTGGATGCCGGGTTTACCCCTCCCGAGCAAGCGCTAAGCAGTAATGTCAAGCTGATCAGTGTTCCGAGGATCAATGATGATTTTTTAATCCTTTTCATAGTAAGGAAGCCTCCGTCGCTATAGTGGTAATGATTATCATTATCACTATAGCGGCGTAAGTTGAGCAGGCCAATGGACGATCTGGAAATGGCCGATGGATTATCTTGCGGTGCAAGGTTTTCCCGTGCCCGTGCCTGTGCCTGATAACGAGAGGGAGATAGACCCGTGTATTTCTTGAACAGCCGGCTGAAGTAGTACTCGTCTGAATACCCTACGTGTTCCGCAATTACCCCCAAAGTCTCATCTGTCTCCGAGAGCAGCTTCCTGGCTTCGTTAATGCGGTATTGAATCAAATACTCGATCGGACTCGTTCCGGTTTGTTGTTTGAATTTCATGGACAGATAGCGGGGACTGTATTTGTACTGACGGGCAAGGAGATCTAGAGAAATTACCTCATGGTAGTGAGTATGAAGGTACTGAGTTACCATGGACACAAGATCTTTCTGACCGCTGTCGGACTCGGCCGCAATCCTATGCTGCATGACTTCATGAACAAACTGATAAAACATTCCTTTAATTTGTAAATTTCCAAGGCTGCCGGAACTTTTCAATGTCCGCTTCATCGACGACATTAAAATGAACAGGGTACGCGGTTCGTCAGGCTCGAATCCGTACTGGATTTCGAACGGGCTCCTTTGCTCCAGCCAATCCCTTAATTTCCTCCAGTTTGTGAACGCTAGCTTAGCTTTGTAGAAAAGCAGGTAAAATTCAAATTCTTCCTTTGCTTCGATCTCCAAATTCATTCCTTTGGCACCGTGAAGCAAATAATATTGCCGTGTCCGGTGAACGACGCCATCCAACTGAAGATTCGCGGCCCCCCGGGTTCCGTATATATATGCGCTTGCAGGCAGGCGGTAATCCTCCAGCCGTTCTCCCGGATTCATAACCGTGTGTCTGATATCGAAAATTTTAACGGCGGTTTGATTCCATATGGCAACTTGTTCATTGAATTTCATGACGGGTCTCCTCTGAGGCACAGCTTTCCAATAGTATAATTGAAAATGATTCTCAATAAAAGAGGAGAGAGACTTAACTTTCTTACTTATCCGGGTAGCGATGGCGTTCCTGCGAAAGAAACGCCATATTGGCAAGCATTCCGCGGGCTTCGGACCGTTTTTCCTTCCCAAACGCCAAGAGCCCGCCAACAGGGCGGGCTCCGGATGTTTATTCCTTCTTGCGTGTCCTTACGCTTCCTTCAGGACGTTTAAGAACAAGACGATCAAGATGGACAGGAGGACTAGGTTAAGATTCAGTATATCCAACTACCTCACGGACGAATTTGTCGAGGGTAGTGACATTCGTGATGTTCCGGTTGCAGACGATACTGTCCACACACAGGTAGTTCCCGATCGCCTTATAGTAATCGGATGATGCCTTGGCCGGTCTTGATTTCGTGACCGCGGTAAACAGCGCGACTTCTTCGTGCTTGTTGCACAGAAAGCAAACGCCTTTGTTCGCCGGTGTATAACGTCCTTCGATGCCGATCAGTTTCCCGTTCAACGGGTAGACGAGAAACAATTTATTCGCCGCGATGTCGGTCCAGCCCAGATAAGTGACATAGCGGTAGTCGATTTCGGACAGGTCGGGAATCTTCAGTTTCTTATTCTTCGGAAAAAGTTTGGCGAGCTGCTTTCCCGTCAGTGCCGGGAACGGCGCCAAGTAAGATTCCAGCGATTCCGGATAATGCTTGGATTCTTCCGCGGTACGCAATCCTGAAATCTTCTCCAGCAGTGGTTTTTGAAGGTCGTCTGCCTCCGGGAATGCTTCAAGCAGTTTGAATGGAGCGCTGGATTTTACCGATTCCACGACTTTCGGGTCGGAAACGGTTTCGTAGGTTTTCTGAAGCAGAAGACTCTGCTTTTTAATGACATTATATTGATGGTTTCTAATAAATGGTTGTATCATGGCTTTCAGCCCCTTATTTTTTATTCAAGCTAAAAAAATAAGTGCAAAGCCCATTATTAGAAACGATATCAGCTGTTTCGGGCGACTATGTTATCGTGAACCGTCCGCCCATGCAAAGTATCGCCCCATAATCAGGCTTCGCATGAGCCGCTTCTTGTACCGGCAAATTGATTTGCCATTTGTACCGACCTCCTCTTACGCGACCATTATAAAGGAACAGGGGCGTCGCTGCAATGCCGAAAACAGCTATAAAAAAATTTTGCCCGTGTGAAGGCAATCCTTCCTCTTTTCTGGCGTTTAGCGCAGCATCACAGGTCGCTCTTTACTAGACTTTTATCCTCAAATGCGGTCGAAAGCACAATTAAAGTCGTTGAAAATCCGAACGCGTTGCATTCATCGAGAAAACCGGTCAACGATTCCGTCGTTGCGCTTAACACTTTCATTAAAAAGTTGTACTCCCCGCTGATCCGGTAGAGATCGACGATCTCAGGTGACTTTTCGCTGAAAGCGGCGAAGCCTTTGCAATCGGTCGTTTTGAACAAAACAAACGCCGTGGTCTGCTTGCCGAGCTTCGGGGGAGAAAGCTTTGCGCGGTAGCCCGTAATAACTCCCCGCTCTTCTAATTTACGCAGTCTTTCGGTTACGGCCGGCTGTGACATCGCGATCATCCGGCTCATCTCGGAGATGGGGATCCGGGCGTTTTCGTGCATCAAAGATAAAATTTTCGAGTCGATTCTGTCCATAATTGCAAACACCTCATTATTAAAGGGAATAGAAATCATATGACTTCATAATTTAGTTATTCAAACTTTTATTCCTTAATAATACTATGTGATCCGGGTGTATTTCATTATAAAATGTCATTAATCAATCGCGAAGGAGAATGAAGGATGACAAGGACCTTGAATGACCCGATAACTATCGGCGGAATCACGTTAAAAAACCGGCTGATCATGGCGCCGCTGCAGCAGTATAAAGGAACCCCCGAAGCCTTTGCAGCCGGACACCACATCGAGCATTACGGGCGCAGAGCGAAGCATGTGGGACTTATCATTTTGGAATCGACGGCAGTTTCTTCGAATGGAAGACTGTGGGCAAACGATATCGGTATCTATACGGACCGGCACGTGGAGGCGCTGCGGAAAGTGACGGATGCTGTCCATGCGCACGATACCCCGGTCTTTATCCAATTGTCCCACGGGGGAAGAAAATCTTCGCCGGAGGTTACGGCTACATTGGTTGCGCCGAGTGCGATTGCATTCGACGATCAATACGGCATGCCGCAAGAACTGTCGGCAGAGGGCATCCATAACATCATCCGGGAGTACCGTATGGCGGCAAGGCGCAGTGTAGAAGCGGGATTTGACGGAATTGAGCTTCACGCGGCGCACGGGTTTTTGATTCACCAGTTTTTATCGCCTCTGTCGAATGTGCGGACCGATGCTTATGGAGGAAGTTCCGAGAACAGAGCGAGGTTTTTGAAGGAGGTTCTCAGTGCGGTCAGGGGAGAGGTCGGCAGAGACTATCCGGTCATCGTTCGGATTTCGGCCACAGACTACAGCGAAGGGGGACTCATCCCTGAAGAATGGGCACGCATGTTAAAGCCGCTGGAGTCCGAACTGGACGCTATCCATGTGTCTTCGGGCGGGATTCTCCCGGTGCAGCCCAGCGACGTATACACCGCGTATCAACTGCCTCATGCGGCCGCGATCAAGCAGCACTTCGAAATTCCGGTCATTGCCGTCGGAAAGATTTATACCCGGAGTCTTGCCGACCGCATCCTTGAGGACGGATTGGCGGACGTTATCGCGATCGGTCGCCCTCTTTTGGAAGATCCGGATTACGCGGAGGGGTTGTTGATGGTGAGGGAGACGGCCGGGAACGCGGGGTAAGCCGGGTTAAAGGGAGCGATTTCCCGAAAAGGAAGCAAGTTCTTCGAACGTTCCCTAGTTTTGATCACCAAAGCGCTCTACGGAGTGCCTAGAGAAGGCTGCTCCGGTTGAAGGCGGTCTGATCAACTGGCTGTTGTTCTTGAAGGGTGTGGACAAAACTAATTGGGAGGTGCTGAAAATGAATGAACCGACTTTGAAAAAAGCCATGGATACGTTGGAATTTCTGAGCCAGGACCGGGAAGCCCGCCGATTATATGAAGAACGGCAAAAGTATTTACACGATGAAGCTTCCATGATTGAATGGGCGACGGAAAAGGGCATGGCTAAGGGCATGGCCCAAGGTATAGCTAAAGGAATAGCCGAAGGAGAGCAAAAGAAGGCCATCCAAATTGCAAAAAATATGCTTGCCTTGGGGCTTCAGGTTTCAGTCATCGCTCAAGCTAGCGGTCTCTCTGAAGCCGAGGTTGAATCGTTAAAATCGGTACAATAGAGCGGGCTGAGACCCGCTGGATCAAACAATAAAAAGCACTCCAGAGAGTGCTTTTTGTCTTATATGGAGCCTAGGGGGGATGTCCGAATCTTTGATTAAACAGCAGGCGCAGCTAAACTCGGCGCAGCATTCTAGAGGTAGATTCAGACGCCATACTCCTGCACGGAAGTAACTCTGGTGCAGTATTATGCATTCAAATCCGTCATTGCTGGAATATGAATTTCTTTAACACAGGAAACCCTAGAGAGGTTGACGACGCATTTTACAATTGAGACAATATCCTGTACAGGAATTCTTGTGCCGCTATATTCAGCAATCGCTTTGTCCGCACCATCCTCATAAGGAATTTCTGCTGCCAACTCGCCCGGATTCACACAAGTGACCGCAATACCATCCTTACGAACATGCTCTCGCAGTGCATGAGTAATGCCACGCAGACCGAACTTGGAAGCTACAAATGATACCTGGTTGTTATTCGTATGGTCCAGTCCTGCTGTGGAGCCAATTAGAATAATTTTACCCGCTTCTGATTTGCGAAGATTAGGCAGTGCAGCCTGTATGCAGGTAATTGTTGAAGTTATATTCACATTTATAATGTTGGCAATGTCACTCGCCTCATCTTTGTCAAAAGTATATTGAACCTCAAACCCTTCTTTCTCCCAAATTCCTACGTTATAAACTAGAACATCGATCTTCTCCGTTTGAATGCCCTTTGATATGACTTGCGCGGCATCCGGCTGCGCCAGATCTGCAGCAATCCATATCCGCTTTATGCCATCATTAAGATCCAGACTGCCCGGCCTGCTTCTGGAGACAATCCATACTTGATCACCATGTTCAGGCAAACCTTTCACAAATGCATCTCCTAGACCCTTACTCGCCCCAAAAATAAGATAGCTTCTCATACTGTATCCTTTCCCCATGTTAATCATTCTATTTTAATATCATATTCAAGTGTACTATACTAGCTACGGACTCTCCACTGCTCGCAGGATTGATCCAATGTCAAGGTGGAGCCTAGGGGGATATGCCTCGCAAGCACTCGGCTATCCACCAGGGGATGACCAAATCTTGATCTAAACGGCTGACGAAGCTAACTCGGCGCAGCATTCTAGCGGAAGATTCGGACGCCGTGCTCCTCCACGGAAGCAAAGCTACGAAGCGTACTCACTCGTTCCGTGCGCGCGGACTGAACCCCTCGGGGTTCGGCCCCGCTGGCTTAAACAACAAAAAAGCACTCCGAAGAGTGCTTTTTTGTCTTATATGGAGCCTAGGGGGATGTCCAAATCTTGATCTAAACGGCTGACGATGCTAACTCGGCGCAGCATTCTAGCGGAAGATTCGGACGCCGTGCTCCTCCACGAAGTAAAGCTACGAAACGTACTCACTCGTTCCGTGCGCGCGGACTGAACCCCTTGGGGTTCGGCCCCGCTGGCTCAAAAAACAAAAAAGCACTCCGAAGAGTGCTTTTTTGTCTTATATGGAGCCTAGGGGGATCGAACCCCTGACCTCATCGCTGCCAGCGATGCGCTCTCCCAGCTGAGCTAAGGCCCCGTATCATACCCGTGATTTGTATTATACATAGATCTGGGGCTCAAAGCAAGACAAGTCTCATTCCGGCCCAAGACACCCGAAAAAGTACTTTTTTTGACGTATTCACCCGGGGATCTTTGTTGTAAGCGGCTGCGTTTTCATGCTACCCTTAGGTCAGTATGCGTTCCGCCGGAACGTAATTTTTGGCAGGAGTGGTTCTATTGTCGAATAATACGCTCTACTGGGTGTTTACGATTCTGGTATTCGGAATCACGCTGGTCATGGGAATCGTCCTGATGCGGCGCACCCGTAAACTATGGCTTTCCTTTGGAATTTCGACTCTTTTCAATACGGTGATGACGGTTTTGGTCTGCCTCTGGTGGGCCCGTATTACGGATGACGCCTACAGTGTGCTGTTTCATAACGCGTTTTTCCTGCTGGGCTACTTCAATGTCATCATTATCGACTTTTTTGCTCTGGTGAGTATCCAAAGAAAGACATCGGGCGAAGGAGCCAAAAAACGCAAAAAAACATACGAAGAAGAATACGGGGATACCTGATTGTCCGACTGCTCGCAGTTGGGGACAAATTCAGACAGTTCCTGCAAGGAGGCTGGCACAGAGACATGAAGCCCCGTTTACGCACGTATGGCTGGTGGCTGGCCGCGACGCTGGTGTGGATGATATTTATTTTCGCAAAATCCGCCGAGACGTACCAGGAGCAGGATATGCGGCCTTTTTTCCGGGAACTGGTTCAGGAGGATGTGCTCCGGCAGTGGATTCCCCAAGTGGAATTTACTTACGACGGCGGGCTGGTGACGTACAAAAAGCCGTATGATTTCGCCGAATTCATCATCCGTAAAGCTGGCCACGTATCGGAGTTCGCGCTGCTCGCTTTTCTCTGGATCCGCACGCTGCTGGCGATGAAAAGGCCTTTCTGGACCGCATGGCTGGCCGGCGGTTTTCTGGCCGTATTGTATGCCGCATCCGACGAATGGCACCAGAGCTTCGTTCCGGGACGGACAGGACACGCCATTGACGTAGGAATGGACAGCGTGGGCGTGCTGCTGGTCATGGTCGTTTTCGCGGGCATCCGGCTCATCCGGGGCGGGAACGTTCGCAGCCGATAAAATACGCTCCTCCGGGCATACTACCTGCTAAAGGATACGATGCCAAAGACAGGAGAGAGCTATGGATACCTACATCAAGCACGCCAAAGTAACCCGCATTACAAATCACAAAGACGCCCAAGTAGCCGATGTCGAATTTGCGGTAGAGGGCTTTGACAAGCCGCTGCTGGCCAAGTTCGAAAAGCCTCATGGGGCATTATCCTCAGGCAGCGCCGGGGAAGCGTCCTTCAAGCTGGGTCCGGTTTATCGCAACGACGCCGATCTGGCGCTGGATTGGTACAACAACAACTTGCATGACGCGTACGAGGACATTACCGCCGAGCTGCTTTCCAGCTCGACCAACATTTACGAGCTGCAAAAAGACCAGCTGGAAGCGAGGCTGCTGGAGCACGGCGACGTCAAGCGTGAACTCGAGGAAGGGACCTTTTAAACATCTCGGTTGACTCCCCTCAAGGTAATAGAGACGTGCGGAACCCGAGGCTGCGGCGTTTGGACAAACCTGAGGCCGAGGGGATTGGACAAGCTCACGCGCCTCATTCCGGGCCCGAGCCCGAGCAGCTTGAGCCGTTCAGGAGTTGTGCAGCTGCACAACTCCTTTTCACACTGCGCAGTTCCCGAGCGCGGTATGGCCCCGCATGTCGGCGGTCATTCACATACGGATGCCGCATGATGCCCGACTCCCGGCCTCTCCCAGAACCCCGTCCCGTAAAAAAAGATCGCTTTTCCGTCCGGAGGACGAAGAAGCGATCTTTTTAATTCCGACACTCCGAGGGAAAAGGAACCCCTTGGCCGGAGATTACTTAGTCCCTTTTTCCACTTGAACGGGCAATCCGTACTTAGGCGCAACCTGCTGATACCTCTTGTCCACCGTCTGCCAGCGGAACATGCCGATGAAGAACCCGATAAAGCAGAACACGATAAGCCGGATGGGCAGCCAGATCCCGATCAGTTCGCCGGTCAGCGAGTATTCCAGAAGCGAGACGAGAGCGGTCAGGACAAGTCCAACCGGGAGTGCGAAGTTGAGCATGACGTACATACCCGGACCTTTGCGCCGCATAACACTCCATTTACGCGCTTGTTGTTCATTCATATTCAGACCGAAATCCTTTCTGCGTGAGAATGCTGAGTCTAATTATACTAAAAAGGGGCCGGAAGCACATACCTCCTTCAGGAAAAAATGTCCCGGCCTCCGCAGACGGCTGTCACAACAATGTCACACAAACAATTTCATGAGGTTTTTTGGAAATTATGGTACGATAAGTTGCGGAAAGAAAAGGTCGGAAGGAGAGATAGGTTTGCTTGGGAAATTTTTTCTGTTCTCGCTCTTGCTCTATATTACCCGGAGTCCTCTGCTCGCATTGATCATTCTGCTCGTTCTTTTGTATGTCATCGACCGCCGTTTTATCGGTCTTTCACCCAGTCTGCTGCGGCCCTTGAAAAGAAACCGGCGCATCTCGCAGCTGAGGCAGGAGCTGCGCGCGAATCCGCACCACGCTTCCTCGAAGCTGGAACTGGCGCGTCTGCTGATCGACAAACGGAAATACCGCGAGGCGCTTGTCTATTTGCGCGAGGTGGAGCCGGTCATGTCCGAATCGGCGGATGTTTCCTACGAAATCGGCCTGTGTCTGCTGAAAACGGATCAGCTGCAAGAAGGCCTTGCTTACATGACAAAAGCGCTGGAGCTTAACCCCCGCGTCAAATACGGCGATCCCTATCTGCAAATGGGCGAAGCCCTCGCGGAAAGCGAACCCCGGCAAGCCGTGGACATGCTGGAACGTTTCCGCGACGAACAATCTTCTTCGGTGGAAGCTTATTATCGGCTGGGGCTGCTTTACCGCAAGCTCGGCCGTACCGAACAAGCGAAGGAAGCTTTCAGGGAATCCGTCGACGTATACAAATCTCTGCCTAAATACAGCAGGCGTAAACAACGCCGTTGGGCGATCCTCGCCCGGTTTAAGTGACGGTCGGCGTCAAACGCTTGCGAAAGTTGTTGCCCTGAAGCCCGCGGCTTCGCTTGACGGCGGCGCCGGGGGTTGGCTACACTTAGTTGAGAGAAGAAAGCGGCGCAAGCCGACAAGAAAGGTACTGGAACGCAGATGGATCTAATGTACATTGCAGCGGCCGCCGGAGATAGCGGGAAGTCCAAGCTCAGCATGGAATACTTGATGCAGAGCGTACTTCTGGTCATAATCGTCGTGATTATGTTCGTGATTATGCTGGTCTGGTCGAAATGGAGCAAGAAAAGGAGGCGGAAATAACCGCCATGTATTATGTTAATGTGGATCAAATCAAGCAAAGACTCGCTTTCGTACCCGAACTGCTGACAGGCTGCAGCGAGCTGGAGCAGGCATTCTCAAACGGGGACAAGCGCCTGATCACGTACCTGGCCCAGGAGCGTGTTCTTCATCTGGCGATCGAAACCGTCACGGACGTGGGGAGCCTGATCATTGACGGCTTTCTGATGAGAGACGCGAGCAGCTATGAGGACATTATCGACATTTTGGGAACGGAAAAAGTGTTTTCGGAGGAAACGACAGCGGCCTTGCTGTCGCTGGTGAAACTTCGCAGGCCTCTCGTACAGGAGTACGATACGTTTTCCAGAGAAGGGGTTCACCCTCTGCTGAAAGAACTGCCCGCCATTCTCCCGGATTTCACCCGTTCGGTGGAAGCTTTTATCGAAAAAGAAATGATCTGACACTCGGGGAGAGATGCATCCCGGTGTTTTTATACTTTTATGTTTCATAATTTACTTATGCCAAAGGTTACGATACAATGAGACTATCTAGGCATCAGGCAGGTGATTCTCATGTATCGCGACGCAGAGCTGTCGACCCGCAAAATCGTGTTATCTCTGCTCAGGACCCGGGGCCCTCTCAGTGTAGGGGAACTTGCCAAGGAGCTTGGGATTACGGAGATGGCCGTCAGACGCCATTTAAACACGCTGGATCGAGATGGTTTTATCGAATCAAAGCTGGCACGCCAGGCAATGGGCAGGCCTTTGCATATGTATTCGCTCACGAAAGAAGCGGATGATTTATTTCCCAAGAAATACAATGCGCTGACTCTGGATCTTCTGGAGGAGCTGGTTGCGGAAGAAGGCGAAGGGAAGCTGACGCGGCTTTTTCAAAGGCGTAAAGACAAGCTTTCGGAGCGTTACGGCTCCCGGATGGAAGGCAAGTCTTTCCCGGAGAAGGTCGCCGAACTGGCCCGGATTCAGAACGACAACGGCTATATGGTAAGTCTGGAGCAGGGGGAGAACGGGGATTATATTCTGAATGAACATAACTGCCCGATCGCCCAGGTTGCGGACCAATACCAGCAGGCCTGTCAATGTGAGCTTGCCTTGTTCCAGGAACTGCTCGGAACGCCGGTCGAACGCACCGAATGTTTGGCCAAAGGCGGGACTAAGTGCGTGTATCAGATTCGCCGGGCGGAGAGCTTCTGATTTGTAGAACCGGCCGCGTTAAAAACGAAACGAAGAAGCCAGCCTTGTCCTAACGGACGTTGGGGCGGGCTTCTTTGTTTTTGCCTGTATAGAGCTGCCGAAGAACTCGGGGGCGGGGGCTATGCCTAGTGGCATTCCTTCTACTATCGGGTGCCGGTCCGGAATAATCTAACGGGATGAAGCTAGCGGCCAAGCTTCACCGGAGGCTGCGGAGAACACAAAGCTGCGTCGCAGGAGCGGGAGCGGCTGTATAACCGGAACCGGCGGCTCGTGCGACATCGCGCTTCTTATCCCCACGGAGCGCAGAGCCTGTCGTTAGCCGGAATCGCGGGACAGAGCAATGCTCAGCCCGGCCTGAGCGAACCTGACGCCGGAGGGGAGCGCGTAATCCTCCAGCAGGTCGATTCCGTGCGACAGATGCGTGAAAACCGTGCGGGACGGTTTCACTTCCCGCAGCAGCTCAAGCGCTTCCGTCACATCGTAGACGGAGCGGCCGGCCCCTTCCTCCTTGTAGAAGCTCGTGCCGAGCACAAGGAGATCGACATCTCGCATAGGAGCTTTCTCCCGCTCGTCCAAGCCGATGGAATCGGGGCAGTAGACGAAGCTGTAGTCCTCCTTGCGGTCGAACCGCAGGGCAAAGGAAAATCCGTTTGCCCCGTGCGTTACCTTCCACGGGCGGATCTCCCAGCCGCCGAAGGAGAAGCCTTCATCGACCGCGATATAATCGAGATTGCGGTCGATCCAGGGGAAGATGGCGCGGATCCGGTCCACCACCTCCGCGGCGGCATACACTTTGCCGCGGATGCCCAGCCAGCGGCATAAATCGGCGTATTCCGGAAGGCCGCCGATATGGTCGTAATGCGCATGGGTAATGAGCACATGGCGCAGATCTCTAAGGCCGGCCCGCTCCATTTGCAGGCCCCAGTTCGGCCCGCAGTCGAGAAGCAGGCTGCCTTCGGCCGTGCCGGTGTCCAGCAGGGCGGACGAGCGCAGTCTGCGGTTGACGCCGGTTGTGCGGGCTTCCGTGCAGACGCCGCAGTCGCAGTAGGCGCGGGGAACGCCCATCGAGTCGCCGGTGCCGAAGAACGTCAGGACGTCCACGCGGCTTCCCTCCACTCGGATACGGCTCCGGTAAACCGTCGTGCGTTCGCCGTGATTACATCGAAGCGGCCCGCATCAATATCGGCGAGCTTGCACAAGGAGCTGCCTACGCCGGCCGCATAGCAGCCCGCTTGCAGATATTCGCCGATGTTGCCGGCCGTGACGCCGCCGACGGCGACCATAGGCACCCGGTCCAGCGGTCCCATCAATTCGCGTATGTACGTAAGGCCGAGACCGGTGCTCGGGAACACCTTGACGGCCTGCGCGCCGGCTTTCCAGGCCCGGACAATCTCCGTCGGTGTCATCGCGCCGGGGAAGATAGGGATGCCTTGCGAAACCGAATAAGCGATCACGGCCTCGTCGGTGTTCGGAGTGACGAGGAAGGAAGCGCCTGCTTCGGTCGCCTGCCGAGCATCCTCCAGATCCAGAACGGTGCCCGCTCCGATAAACATGCGGCCGCCGAGCCTGCTTCTCAGTTCCCGGATCATGTCCAGTGCCCCGTCCGTATTAAGCGTGACTTCGAGGACGGTAACACCGCCTTCCAGCATCGCTTCCGCCGTGCGGATAATTTGTCCCGGTTTGACGCCCCGGAGGATGGCGATAAGTCGGGTGCGTTCCAGTTCCTGGAGTCCCTGTTCACGTTCCACTATCGTTCACTTCGCTTTCGGTTGTTTAAGCGGGAGAGACTCCCGTATAGCTTCATGTTATCACATGAAAAGGCGCGGCGTCATGACCAACCGGGGGAGGGACGAAGGACAAGATTATTTTAAGAAACCGCAAGCTTGGTATACAATAGAAGAAGCGTGTCAACCATTCTGTGTGAAAAGGGTGAACCCCATGAAAGAAGCTCAACCCGTCAAATTAACTTCCCTCTCCAGTAAAGGAGGCTGCGGCTGTAAAATCGGTCCGGCCGATCTGTCCCAAGTTCTGCGGGGAATGCCCGCTCCGCTGCCGAATCCGAACCTGCTTGTCGGTTTGGATACGAGCGACGATGCGGGTGTATATAAACTGAGCGATGATCTGGCTCTCGTGCAGACCGTCGATTTTTTTACTCCGATTGTAGACGATCCTTATTCTTTCGGCCAGGTTGCGGCAGCGAACGCGATCAGCGATATTTACGCCATGGGCGGCAAACCGCTGACTGTGCTGAACATCGTGGCTTTTCCGATCAAAACGCTCGATAAGCAAGTGCTTACCGATATTTTGAGAGGGGCGGCCGATAAAGTCCAGGAAGCCGGCGCTACGCTTGTGGGGGGCCATTCCATTGACGATAACGAGCCGAAATTCGGCCTTGCCGTAACGGGGCTGATACATCCGGACCGGGTGCGGACCAATGCGGGAGCGAAGCCCGGGGACAAGCTCATCCTGACGAAGCCGATCGGCGTGGGCATTTTGACGACGTCCATCAAAAAGGATCAGCTTAGCGAGGAAGAGGTACAGCGCGTCACGTCGGTGATGGCGACGCTCAACAAAACAGCCGCCGAAGTCATGGACGGCTTCGAGGTGCACGCGTGCACGGACGTTACCGGCTTCGGGCTTCTCGGACACGCGTCCGAGGTTGCCAAAGGCAGCGGCGTTGGCGTGCGTATCGGCGCCAATGACGTGCCGTTTCTTCCGCGCGTGCGCGAGCTGGCCGAGGCCGGCTTCGTACCGGGCGGCACGAAGAACAATTTCGCGCACGTACAGGATACGGTCGATTTCGATCCGTCTATCGATCAAATCGGCCAGTGGATGCTGTGCGACGCGGTGACATCCGGCGGGCTGCTCATTTCGGCTGCGGCTGCGGATGCGGACGAGCTGCTGGCCCGGCTGCTCGCCGCAGGCGTCGAAGCGGCGGTGATCGGCGAAACGACGGCCGATCATCCGGGACGGATTGCCGTCGCGAAAACCATCCGTTAACAGCCCGTTTTCCGGCAAATCAAAGGAGTGTTTGCAGCAATGTTTCGTGATATTACGGTTGAACAGCTGTTAGAGCTGCAGGAGCAGCGGGGCATCCAGCTGATCGATGTGCGCTCGGAGGGAGAATTCGAAGAGTTCACTATCCCTGGAAGCAGAAATATTCCGGTGTTCGACAACGGGGAACGTAAGGAAGTCGGCACCATTTATAAGCAGGTCAGCGTTCAGGCGGCGAAGGAGAAGGGGCTGGAGATTTTTTCGGCCAAGCTGCCGTCATTTATTAAACAATTCGAAGAAATTCCCGGCCAGAAGGCCGTCTTCTGCTGGCGCGGGGGCATGCGGAGCAAAACCGCCGCGACCGTGACATCCCTGATGGGGATTCAGATGTACAGGCTGTCGGGCGGAATCCGTTCTTACCGCAAATGGACGCATGAAAAGCTGGAAACGTTCGAGTTCAAGCCGGTCTGCGTCGTGATCGGCGGTCCGACCGGTTCGGGCAAAACCGAGCTGCTTCAGAAGCTGAAAGAAGCGGGATATCCGGTGCTGGATCTGGAGACGATGGCGCAGCACCGCGGCTCTATTTTCGGCCAGATCGGACTGCGTCCCAGCAATCAGAAGACGTTCGAGTCGAGGCTGGTCCATGAGCTGATGGAAGTCAATGAACAGCCTTTCGTCCTCGTGGAAGCCGAGAGCAAACGCGTCGGGAAGGTCGTCATGCCCGATTTCCTGTTCAATGCCAAGGAAACGGGAATCCCCCTTTTCCTGGACATTCCGATGGAGCGCCGTGTGGCCAATATCGTGGCGGACTACCAGCCGTCTTTGCATAAAGAAGAGTGTATCGATGCGTATCAGCTCATTAAAAAGCGGATTCACTCGCCCATTGCGGCTGCCATCGAGCAGTATTTGAAGGAAGACCGGTTCGGCGAGGCGGTCGCTCTGATGCTGGAGCATTATTACGACCCCCGCTATGCGCATGCGGCGCAGAACTATGAGCAGGAAACCGTTACCCTGCAGGCCGCGGATACGGACGAAGCTTTCCGTCTCGTTACCGCCCAGCTGAAAGAGCGTTTCCCGGGGTATCGCCCTAAAGTTCAGTCATCGAACGCTGTCTGACGATTTGTTTCATGCACCCGTTGCTCCCGTTTTATGCGGGATGGACGGGTGTTTTTACGTTTTTCCCCATTTTTCTTCCGGAAGCTGTGTCAAAAACGGGAGATACGCTTATACTGTATTATCCCCTGGGCATTCGTCTAGAAGACAGACAGCCGCAGCGGGGGCACACTAACAGCGGAGGTGGCGAAAGGATGACGTGGATCGAATTGTCCGCGGTCTGTGCGGCAATCGCGTTTGCGGTCCTGGTCTGGCAGGCGGTGCTGGCCCTTCAGGCGTTCCGGCAATCTCTGATCCGGCTGGAGGAAGCGCTCGGACAGTCCCGGCTGAGACTGGAGGAGACGGCGGACCGGACAGCAGAGCTTCTGCAGGAGACGAGGGAGCTCGCCGCGGAGACACGGTCGCACCTTCGCACCGCCCGGAGTGTTCTGGACGGAGCCGCAAAGTTCGGCGCCGCCCTGCATGAAGGCGCGGAAGCTGTCGGCGGCGCGGCGTCCGCACTGGCGGAGTCGGTTCTGAAGGTACAGCAGGCTGTACATACCCGGCAGAACCGGATTGTGGAAGCAGCCGACTGGACGGCAGCGGGAATCGAGCTGTGGCGCCGGTGGCAGAACAGCAGGAACGAAGCCGCAGCCGGGTCCTCCGCACCATCGCCGGATTCAGGCGCTCCGTCCCCGGACCCTCGGGGAAAAGGCGTTTCCCCGGGTGGTCTGTAAAGGCGGCAGAACCGCGGATACGGGCAGCCCGAAGCTGCAAGGCGGTTGCCGCGTGCCGGAAGCTGAAAGTCATAGGCCCGCCCGGAGGCCCGAAGGCTCGAAGGCGGAAGGCCCGGGCTGAAGGTTGAAGTGTCGTGAGCCGTGTGCCGTGTGCTGGGAGCCCTGAGCCGTGAGCCAAGAGCCAAGTGCTGTGCGCTGTGGCCGAAAGCCAAGTGCCGTGCCCCGTGAGCCGTGCGCCTAAAGCGTACACCGTACGCCGTAAGGCGTAAGCAAGAGAACGGAAGCTGAAGGTTGAAGCCGTGAGCCGCAGACCAAAGCCGCCGGGCCACCGACGTATCGCCCCCGCTGACGCAAGGGCTAGGCTGCCGATCGGCAGAGAGCGGATGCACCGGAAGGCCGGACTGCCGGATAACGTTTCTCGCGGTCCGGAAAGACCCCACCAATTTTAAAGGAGAGATGGTAAATGGCTAACTCGACAAGAACGAAAGATCTGGTATTCGGAGCGTTGTTCGGAAGTGTTGTGGGCGCGGTGACGGCGCTGCTATTCGCTCCCAAGTCGGGCAAGGAGCTGCGTTCGGATATTGCCGTGCAGGCGGCCAATGTGTCGGAGAAAACGCAGGAAATCGCACGCACCGTAGGGGAGAAGACGTCTGAGCTGGTCGGCAAAGCGAAAGAAGTTACGCTCAACGCCACGGAAGGAATCCGCTCTTTTAAAAGCGGTGAAGGCCAAATTCCCGGCAAGCTGGCGGCAGAGGAAATTGCGGCTTCCGAGGCGGCGCAGGATCTGGTCATTCTCGGGAAATAAAAAAAGCAAAAGAACAGCGGCGGCCCGCTAACGGGCCGCCGCTTCTTTATGGAACCAAAGTAAGGATCGATTGCATGGAATGCCGACGGGAACCCAAACCCGGGGGAAGGAGGCACTTGTGCAGACGGCCAGCCGCCCTTTAATCCACTGCCGGACAAGCGTTCCGCTTGCGGAACAGATTCGGGGAGATGCCTTCGCTTTTTTTGAAAGCGCGGCTGAAATATTTCTCGTCCTGATAGCCGACCGCTTCCGCGACCGTATTGATCTTCAGCTCCGGATCGGCCAGCAGCAGCTTGGCTTTGTTAATGCGCAGGCGCGTCACGTAATCCGATAAATTTTCTCCGAATTCGGTCTTGAACGAGCGGGAAATATGGCTTGGGCTGAGATGGAATCTCTCGGACAAATCGTCGAGCAGAATTTGTTCGCGGTAATGAAGCCGCACGTATTTCTCGATGCTGCGGATCACCGAATTCCGGTCGCCCCGCAGAAGAAACTGGGCGATGCCGGTCAGAATGGATTCCATCCGCTTCGTCCAGATGGCCAGGTCCGGCTTTCCGTGCTCGTCAAGCGGCAGGCAGAAAGACAAGTCGTCCGCCGTGCCGAGCTGTTCCTCGCCGTCCTCATCGACCTCGTTCTCCAGCAGCAGCCGGCTGTGCAGGAGGGTAAACTCCTGCCACCACATTTCCAGCTGGCGGGTGTGGATATACGGGAGCTTGCGGATCTGCAGCTCCCACTGCTCCAGCACGCGGCGGATGCCCGCCAAGTCGTTCATCCGGACCGCCAGCGTCAGCTCGTCCTCGCGTGCGGCCAGGGGCGCCTGCAGAGTGCCGAGGGCTTGCCTGCGCACGTGATAGGGATGCAGGAAGATGTCCTGCTCCCGGAGGTTGCGCAGCTGAAGGGCCGTCTCCGCTTCGTGGAACGTGCGCTGAATCCCGGAGGGAAACGGCTGGACCGTTCCGTAGCCGAGGTGGAAGTTCCCGCGCAAGGCGGCGTACAGACCCGCGTTGATCTCTTCCAGGATCGCGCCGGCCTGGTGGAAGCGGTCGAAGAAGAGCAGGACGGCCGCATGACGGTGCCAGTGGCGGAACGCGAGGCCGAGATTGCTTTTGCTCATAAATTCGCTGCATATGTTCGTGACTGCAAACAAGAGCAGATCCATCGCACTCTCGAACTTCGCCTGCAGCCTCGCATCCAGCGGCTGGAGGGAGACGACGGCGGCGAGCACCTGCTTCTGATCCCGGCCGATGCCGAATTCACGCTCCAGCGTTTCCGCGTGAAGGGGATACTGCTCGGGATCGAGCAGCAGCTGGACGAAGCTCTTGTCGGCCAGCATCGGTTTGTACAGGTTCGCTTTCGTCTCCGACTGCAGCCGCTGGGTGCGTTCGTTCTCTTCGCTGCGCCAGGCCGCGACAGCCCGGCCGACTGCTTCTTCCAGCTCCTCTTCGTCGATCGGCTTGAGCAGATAATCGAAGCTGCCGAACTGGAGAGCGCTGCGCACGTAAGTGAAATCGTCATAGCCGCTGATGACGATTGCTTTAATCGGAACGCCGCTCTCGGCGATCCGGCTGAGCACGTCAAGCCCCGTCAGGCCCGGCATCATGATGTCGGTGAAGACAAGCTGGGGCTTCTCGGCTCCCATCAGCCGGATGCCTTCTTCGCCGGATGAAGCTTCCAGCACTTCGGTAATGCCATACTGCTGCCAGTCCACGAGCAGCCGGATCGTCTCACGGACGTGAGCTTCGTCATCAATGATGAGCGCCTTCATTCAGGTTCACCTTCTTCCTGCATAATCGGTAACGTCAGCAAGACGCGGAAACCGACGTCTTCTCCGCGGTCAATTTCCATGGTGGTCTGTTCCCGGTAATAAAGCTTGAGGCGGGAAAGCACGTTGGCCAGGCCGATATGGCTGCCGGGCTCGCCCATTTCCGCCATACAGGCTTCCAGGTCCGCCCGCAGCGCCGTCAGTTCGTTCTCGCCGATGCCGAGTCCGTTATCGGAGACTTCGATGTGAAGCAGACTGCGGTTATCGGAGGAGCGGCATACGATGCGGACGATGTTATCGCTCCGGCTGCCGTCGAATCCGTGCTTGAAATAGTTTTCGACAAGCGGCTGGATGACCATTTTGGGCACGAGAATCGATTCCAGGCCGGGTTCGAGCTCCATTTCCGCTTCAAACTGGTCCCGGAAACGTTGTTTTTGAAGCTTGATATAGGACTTCGCATAGTCCCATTCGCTTTTTAACGGAACGATCGTTTCTTCCGTTTTCATGCTGTACCGCATCATTTTGCCGAGCGAAGAAATGAGAGAATACACCTCGCGGTCTCCCTTCTGGAGGGAACGGGCGGCGATCGACTGCAGGGCATTATTAATGAAATGCGGGTTAATCTGGGCTTGCAGCGCTTTAAGCTCATTCGTTTTATTCGCGACTTCCAGCTTATATTCCCGGAGAATCAATTCATTGATGGTGTGCATCATCGAACGGAAGCGTCTGGCGAGTACGCCGAGCTCGTCGTCGGCTTTGACCCGGATGTCCACGTTCATGTTCCCGGACTCGATTTTGTTCATATAGCCGATCAGCGCGGAGATGGGGGCCGTCATCCGCAGGGACACATAGATCGTCACGACGGTAGCCAGTCCCAGAAAAATAACGCCGACGAGCGTCCATATGCCGGTAAGCTCCCGCTGGCTTTTGTAAAGAACGGAGTCCGGAACTCCTTTGACGAGAAGCCAGCTGCCTCCGGGCGCATGAATGCTTTCGTAAATATGAATGCCGTTGTAGGAAGCATCCTCCGAACGGAAGTAACCGCGTTCCGCCTGGGCGGCCGATTTCTTAAGTTCCTGAAGCCACGGAACGGGTTTCTTGCTTCCTTCGGGATCGGGATGGGCCTGGTACATAATTTCGCCGGACGGTCCGATAATATAAAGTTCTTCGCTTCCTTTGGTGTAAAGCTCGTCACAGATCGCTTTGATCGTGTCGGGCGAGAAATCCAGGGACAGAGAGCCGAGCGGAATGTTGTCCACGATGTTGGTCAAGGCCGTCTGGTAGGTGAATACGTCTCCGGACGAGTAGATGAAAAATTGCTTGCCGTAGGCGGACATCGGGTGAGGAGGCGTAATCCGGCTTTCTTCCCGGCGGATATCCGGTTTGAACGGCGCGGCTCCCTGGTCGGTCCGTACGAGCCTGTTTTCCGATAAAAGATACGATTTGCGCGCTTGTTCCACATATAAGTAAACTTGCCGCACATCCTGCGACGCATATTTCAGCGTTTGCATGGAGCGCAAAATTTCCTGCTCCGTCAGAAACAGACGCGACTCGGAGAAGAAGTTATCCGTCCGGTTCTCCAATATTTCCATCATCACGGTATTGTGGTAGAGAAGCTTCATATTCTGCTCGACGCTCTGGAGGTAGGTATCCAGATTGAGCTTTCCCTGGTGAATCAGATTCAGATTGTCCCGGATCGCTTTGTCTTCCAGCTTGGACTGCGTATAGAAGTGAGAGACGAGAATGGAAGTCGCGATCGGCAGGATCGTCGCCGCCAGAATAAAGGCGATCAGCTTGTTGCGGAGTCTGGACCGCATCGCAATTCCCCCCTGTCGCTGCTTAGTGGTCATGCCGGCTTCTTGTCGGCATAGTAAGTGTACATCAGGATGCCGGGCGTGCAAATACACGGGCGAAAGTTTTGCCCCAAGCGCAAAATAGTCCACCAAAGGAGCAATTTAAGGTGTGTTTAACCCCGTTAAACTGCATTACAATCACAGTATAAATCAAAAAAAGACACATTTGAAAGCGATTGCACTCAGAAAGGGGGAGGGAAATCTTGACTACTCGCTCCAAAACGCACGACGGGCTCCAGCAATGGGTATTTGTCGGACCCGCGCTCTTATTCTTCACCCTGATCGTCGTCGTTCCGTTTCTGATGAGCCTTTACTACGCCTTTACGGAATGGAACGGAGTCAGCGAAGGGGTCAAATTTATCGGTTTGGACAACTTCAAACGGATCATTTTCGAAGATACCGATTTCCATAATGCCTTCTGGTTCACCATCCGGTTTTCGGCAGCCATGATTATTTTAACGAACCTGGTCGGGTTTGTCCTGGCTCTGCTCCTGACGAAAGCGTTCAAAACGCGCAACGTTCTGCGGACCGTGTTCTTTATGCCGAACGTTATCGGGGGTCTGCTGCTCGGCTTTATCTGGCAGTTTATCTTCGTAAAAGGCTTTGCCTCGATCGGGGAGATGACGGGAATCTCGTTCTTTAATCTTCCATGGCTGGGCGACGCGCCTACGGCCTTCTGGGGAATCGTCATCGTATCGGTGTGGCAGGGAGCCGGGTACCTGATGGTCATCTACATCGCGGCGCTGGCCAACGTGCCCAAAGACCTGATGGAAGCGGCCACGATCGACGGTGCGGGAAAATGGCAGCTGCTGCGCAGCGTGACGATGCCGCTGATCATGCCGGCCTTTACCGTCTGCCTGTTCCTGACGATCTCCTGGGCGTTCAAAATGTTCGACCTGAACTTGTCCCTGACCAAAGGCGGACCGTTCAACTCCACGGAATCGGTAGCGCTGAACATTTACCAGGAAGCGTTCCGCAATAACCGGCTCGGCCTGGGTACCGCGAAAGCGCTGATCTTCTTCTTCGTGGTCGCTTTGATCTCCCTCATCCAGGTTTCCTACACCAAGCGGAAAGAGGTGGAATCATGAGCAGCGGAAGCAAGTATACGTCGCGGACCTTTATTCTGGAAGTTCTTACGGCTTTACTGGGCATCCTATTCCTTGTCCCGTTCTACTTCGTTCTCGTAAATTCGTTTAAACCGTTCGCGGAGCTGCTGCAAAATACGGCTTCGCTTCCGAAATCGTTCAGCCTGGATAACTACTCCAGAGTCGTGGATATCATCCACTTTCCGCAGGTGATGGGCAACTCGCTGATGATTACGGTGCTGTCGAACATCGGACTCGTTATTTTCGCCTCCATGTCGGCTTACCGGTTCGTCCGCAAGCCCACCAAGTTGAACAACTTGCTGTTCCTGCTGTTCGTGGCGGCCATGGTCATCCCGTTCCAGTCCATTATGATTCCTCTCGTAAAGGTTGCCAACAATCTGGGACTGATGGACAGCCGGCTCGGACTTGTCGTCTGCTACTTCGGCTTCGGGGTCTCCCTGAACGTCTTCTTGTTCCACGGATTTATCAAAAGCATTCCGAAGGAAATCGAGGAATCGGCTACGGTGGACGGCTGCGGATGGTTCAGCATTTTCTGGCGGATCGTATTCCCGCTGCTGAAACCTATCGCGGTAACCGTGATTCTGCTTAACAGCTTGTGGATCTGGAACGATTACCTGCTTCCGTCCCTCGTTCTGACGAACACGAAGCTGCATACGATTCCGCTCGCCACTTACGCGTTCTTCGGCCAGTACACGAAGCAGTGGGATCTCGCGATGGCGGCGCTGACGCTGGGCGTTCTGCCGATCATCATCTTCTTCCTGCTGCTGCAGAAGCACATCATCGAAGGCATCACGGCAGGCTCGGTCAAGGGCTGAGCACACCCGGCTTAACTTCGGCCGGAACCGGTACTTTTCGCCATGGCAACCATTTATCGCATCACCAGAGAACGGCGATTATCCCGATTACCGGGGTTTACCGCATAGAGCAGCACCGATAGATCAGGCTTATGCAAGCAAACAGGTATGCATTAGAAAAGGGAGGTTTTCTTTCATGACTAGAAATAAAAAATGGATCGCGGTAGGTCTGACCACCGCTCTCGTAGGCGGTTTGCTCGCAGGCTGCGGCAATAAAGACCAGGGACAAGGCGGAGCGTCTCCATCGGGTTCTCCGGCGGCAGGCGGCGAGAAGAAAAACGTCACGCTGAAAATGTTCCAGTTTAAAGTGGAAATCGCCGAGGCCCTTTCCAAGCTGATTGCCGAATACGAGAAAGAAACCGGCGTCAAAATCGAAGTTCAGACGGTCGGCGGCGGTGCGGACTACGGCGCGGCGCTCAAAGCTAAATTCAACTCCGGCGATAAGCCCGACATTTTCAACAACGGGGGCAACTCCGATCTGGACGTCTGGCAGGAGCATCTGGAAGATCTGTCCGATCAGCCGTGGGTAAAAGACCTGGCGCAGGGCGCGGGCGATCCGATTTCCAAAGACGGCAAAATTTACGGCATGCCGGTAGGTCTCGAAGGCTACGGCTATATTTACAACAAAGATCTGTTCCAGAAAGCCGGAATCACCGAGCTTCCGAAGACGCTGACACAGCTGGAAGACGCGGCCAAGAAACTGCAGGCGGCAGGCACTACGCCATTCGTGAACGGCTACGGCGAGTGGTGGGTACTCGGCAACCATTTCGTGAACGTTCCGTTTGCGAACCAGCCGGATCCCGACAAATTCATTAAAGGCCTGAACGACGGCTCGCAAAAAATTCCGGGCAATGCCGTGTTCGACAACTGGGTAAAGCTGTTTGACCTGACGCTCAAATACGGCAACAAAAACCCGCTGCAAACCGACTACAACACGCAAGTAACGGAGTTTGCAACCGGCAAAGCCGCTATGACGCAGCAGGGCAACTGGACGCAGGTTCAAATTTCCAAAACGAATCCGAACATCAACATCGGCTTCCTTCCGATGCCGATCTCTGACGATGCCGCCGCGAACGACAAACTGCTCGTGGGCGTGCCGAACAACTGGGTCATCAACAAGAACTCCCCGAATAAGGATGAAGCGAAAAAGTTCCTGAACTGGCTCGTAACGTCCGATATGGGTAAAAAGTATATCACCAACGAATTCAAGTTCATTCCGGCTTTCAAAACTATCTCCGTGGACGAAAAAGTCGTGGGCCCTCTTGCCGCCGACATTATGAAATACGCGAAAGACGGCAAAACGCTTTCCTGGAACTGGTTCAAATTCCCTGGCGGCGAAGCGACTTCCAAGAAGTTCGGCGACACCATGCAGGGTTATGTAGGCAAACAGATCAGCAAGGATCAAATGCTTCAAGACTTCCAGAAAGCTTGGGACAGCTTGAAGAAATAACGGAATATGAGGAAAAGCCCGGCATCCGTTTAAGACGGATGACCGGGCTTTTTTAGCTGCTTTTCGAGAACGGATAAACATATAAATTTTGCGTTTATGAAATGGAGAAACGAGGAAAATTTTCGCCAGTCGTATACAAGGGAGAGAGCTTGGACAAACGCTTGAAACTTGTCCGTTTTTGTATGATAATTGCAGTAGAACTAGAAAAAAATGTATGTTACTGCCGTAGGAAAGCTCCATACGGAATCATCCGAAATCTTCACTTGTAAGCGCAAACAAGATGTGATCCTCCCACACGCCGGCGATGTTCAAATACCGCGGGCTGAGGCCGATCCGCACGAAGCCGCACTTCTCCGCCACACGCAGCGAACGCTCGTTGCGTGGGATGATCGCGGCCTGCACCCGGTGCAGGCCGAGGGGGCCGAAGGCGATGCGCAGGCATTCGCGCAGCGCCTCGGTCATCAGGCCGCGGCCGCCGTGCGCCGCGTCGATGCTGTAGCCGACGTACGCGTTCTGGAACGGACCGCGGCCGATGTGGCTCAGCCGGACCGTTCCGATGAGGAGGCCGTCCGGCTGATGGAACACGCCGAAGCTGTAGGCGCGGTCGGTCGCGGATTCGTCCTCGAATCCGCGGATGGCCGCCTGCTGCGCTTCGGCCGTGAAGAACGCTTCGCCGCGCACGGGCTCCCACGGAGCGTGCTCGGCGCGGTTGCGCTGCCGGTAGTCCAGCAGCGCGGGGGCATCCTCCGGCGCTAACAGCCGGAGGTACAGGCGGCCGGTTTCGAAGCGGCCGCCGGGGGAAAGCAGGGAAATGCGATTCATAGGTTCTGGATTCCTTTCCTGTCTGTGTATTCGCTTATATCGGCGCAAAATCGTGTGAGTGAGCAAGGAGCCGGGACGCTGTCGCCCATACCGACCGGTCGGCGTGCGATTCGGGTGAGCCGCTCTGACCGCCCGACAGTACGGGCAGAGCGGCCCGCCCGACAGTATGGGCAGAGCGGCACGTGCAGCGATTGCGGCATCGGGAGAGCAAGGCGACAGGCGAGCCCCGCGAGGCTGCTCCATCCGCTAGTGTCAAGCAGCGGTGGAGCGGCAGCACAACGGCGAGCAGACGGCGGCCGTCTGCCTGTCACATCGCGCTCCGCACAGCGCCCGGCAAGGTGTGGCGTCGCCTGACGGCGGTCACCCGCTTGCCCCGCGCTGTGCGGAGCGGCCGGCGTCAAGCCGGCCGTGCCGTTAGACGGCCTTTCGCCGCCGTCTTTTTCCGTACGTCCGCCTCCCGTACGTACGTCCTTTTCCATACGTCCGCCTGTTTCCCGGCTTTGCTCCGCCTTCTCTACCGCGAGCAGTCGTAGGCAAGCCGGCCGTGCTTGGTGCGGTATTCGGAAGGCGTGCAGCCGAACCATTTCTTGAACTGTTTCGAGAAATAGAGCGGATCCGAGAAGCCTACGGAGTAGGCGATCTGCTCGATTGTCGAGCCCTCCGTCATGAGAAGCTTGGCGCGCTCCATCCGGATTTTGAGCAGAAACTGCGTCGGCGTGAGGCCCGTATGCTGCCGGAACAGCTTCGACAAGTACGTCCGGTGGTAGCCCATATGCTGCGCAAGCTGCTCGATGGTCACCGGCTGGGCGTACTGCAGCTGCAGCCACCTCACGGCGCGGTCGATCTGCTGCCGCCCGGCGTCGGTTTCCTCGCCTCTGCGGCGGGGGACATCGGTGTGCGATGCAAGCCGGGCAAGCAGCAGCCGCAGCTCGCCCTCCGCCTGGAGGTCGCAGGCCGGGCCCGCCTCCCGCAGCGCCCGCTCGGCCCGGCGCAGGAAGACGGGCAGGCGGGGAAGCCCCTCCGCATGTACGACCGGCCTTTGCGCCGTGATGCCGAGGCGGATCAGGAGGTCGTCGGCGGAACTGCCTTTGAAGCCGATCCACCTGTAACGCCACGGGTCGCGTTTGTCGGAGGCGTACGTGACGACTTCGCCGGGGAAGATCACGAAGGTGTCGCCCGGTCCGAGGTCGTATTCTTTGCCGAGGCAGCTGAAGCGGCCCTTCCCGGATTCCACGGTATGAATCAGGTAGTAATCCAGCATCTGCGGACCGACTTCGTGGCACGGAGCGGTTTGGCCGTAACCCGCGAACAGGACGAACAGCTCTCCTTTGCCGTTATAGGGATTAACCGAAACAGAGTGAAACGGTTTAAGCATGATAAGCCTCCAATCACGATAGAAGAACGATAGACTTCGGACGCTTCATTTTTTATAATAAAGCATGCACGTCAAGATTGAGCCGGGAGAGGAGCAAGACCGTATTGAAATCGAACTCGTTTCTAAAAAATAACGCCCTTCACATGGCCTGGGCCATTTCCGTGGTTGCTACGCTCGGCAGCCTCTATTTCTCGGAAATAATGGATTTTACGCCGTGCAAGCTGTGCTGGTACCAGCGTATCCTGATGTACCCGCTTGTGCTGATTCTCGGAATCGCCGCAACGCGCAAGGACAACAAGCAGGTCATTTACGCGCTGCCGTTCTCCGTCTGGGGGATGGGAATTTCCCTCTATCACTATCTTATGCAAAAAACGCCCCTGTTTAAAGAGGCAGCTTCCAAATGCGGCATCGTCGCATGCGATCAGGATTACATCGACTGGCTCGGATTTATTACGATTCCGCTGCTGGCCTTCACGGCTTTTACGCTGATCACCGTGATTCTCGGTCTTCTGTGGGTCCAAATGCGCAAAGAAAGATAAGACTTTCCGTTCGGATTATTTGCCGGTCATTTTCACACTACAAATCTCCATACGAAAGTGGGATGTCTCCATGTGCGGTGCCGCCTTAAGACGGTATAGTGCTAGGTATAGGCATTCCACTTTTTTAGTCGGGAGATGAGAAGAGATGTCCAAAATTACGTTCATGGGCGCAGGCAGCACGGTGTTCGCCAAAAATATATTAGGGGACTGCATGGTAACGGAGGCGCTGCAGGGCTATGAGCTCGCCTTGTTCGATATTGACGGGGAGCGGCTGCGCGATTCCGAGACGATGCTGAACCATATCAAAAACACCGTAGGCAGCACGTGCCGGATCAAGGCGTACAGCGACCGCAAGGAAGCGCTCCGCGGAGCTAAGGTGGTCATCAACGCGATTCAGGTCGGCGGGTACGATCCGTGTACGATTATGGATTTTGAAATTCCGAAGAAGTATGGCCTGCGCCAGACGATTGCCGATACGGTCGGTATCGGCGGGATCTTCCGCAATCTGCGCACGATCCCGGTCGTGCTCGATTTCGCCCGGGACATCCGGGAAGTGTGTCCGGACGCCTGGTTCTTTAACTACACGAATCCGATGGCCGTGCTTACGAACGTGCTCAATACGCACGGCGGCGTCAAAACGGTCGGCCTGTGCCACAGCGTCCAGGCTTGCGTTCCGTCTATGTTCCGGCATCTGGGCATCGACCCCGAAGGCGTCCAGTCCAAAATCGCCGGCATCAACCATATGGCTTGGCTGCTTGAAGTGACGAAGGACGGCAAAGATTTATATCCCGAAATCAAGCGGCTGGCGAAGGAAAAACAGAAAGAAAAACACCACGACATGGTGCGTTTCGAGCTTATGTTCCGGTTCGGGTATTATGTAACGGAGTCGTCCGAGCATAATGCGGAGTACCATCCGTATTTCATCAAACGGAATTACCCTGAACTGATTGATGAGTTCAACATCCCGTTGGACGAATATCCCCGCAGATGCGTAAACCAGATCGAGCGTTGGAAAAATCTTCGCGCGGAGCTGGTCAACAACCCGCAGCTTGAGCACAAACGGTCCGGCGAATATGCTTCCTACATGATCGAAGCGATGGAGACGAACGTCCCGTACAAGATGGGGGGCAACGTAATGAATACCGGGCTGATTACGAATCTGCCGAAGGAAGCCTGCGTGGAAGTGCCGTGCCTGGTCGATGCCAGCGGCATTACGCCCACATATATCGGCGATCTGCCTCCTCAGTTGGCGGCGCTGAACCGCACGAATATCAACACCCAGCTGCTGACGATCGAAGCGGCCGCTACACGCAAGAAGGAGCATATTTATCATGCGGCTCTGCTGGACCCCCATACGTCCGCGGAACTCTCGATCGACGATATCGTGGCCCTCTGCGATGAACTGATCGAAGCGCACGGAGACTGGCTGCCTGCCTATACATCCTGATAGGAGAGAAGGGACCGAAATTTTTTTCCATGAATTCCGGTCCTTTTTTTCGCGCAAAAAATAGTTTCCGACACACTTTCCGACCATTAGGCAAAAAAAACGCCGCGCACCTCCTCCCGAAGTCCCCCTTTAAGCTCACCGCCAGATGCCCAGGTACTCATTTCTTTGTGCACCGTTCGACGTTATTTTGAAAATTATTTCCGCCTAAAATTATAATAAAAAAAGTTGTTTCCTTTTCATTTTGAGGGTGCTATGATATCCCCATCTTAAGTTCGAGCGTTGCGAAAAGGAGGCCGAAAACTGCATAAAGGATTCACCATGCTGGAAGGATCACGTTCATTTATTCACGAGGAGGTCCAGGTATGCGTAAATTCACAGCGGGTATGCTGGCTGCCGTTATGGCGTCGGCGGCCGCCCTGTCGGGGTGTTCCGCAGTCGGCGGCGGCGGAAAGACAGAGCTTAACTTCTGGTACGGCTGGACCGGACCGGAAGCCGAAGCGCTGGAGAAACTGATCAAGGAATTTAACGACACCCATGACGGCATCAAAGTGAAAGGCCTCAGCCAGAGTGACTACCAGAAGCAGCTGACCGCCATTACCGGCGGCAATCCTCCCGATATCGCTTCCCAATTCGGCCAGAACGTCGCTTCCTGGGGCGTGAAAGGCGCAATGATTCCCCTAGACGAGTACATCAAGAAAGACCAGGTCGATCTTGCCGATTTTATTCCCTCCGCCCTGTCCACTTCCCAATACGAAGGCAAAACCTATGCGATCCCGATTGCGATGCACTTCAGCATGCTGTACTACAACAAAGATCTCCTGAAGGAAGCGGGTTTCGACGGCCCGCCCAAAACGATCGCCGAGCTGAAAACGTACGCGGAAAAATTAAGCGTGGTCCAGGAAGGCGGAAGGCTCGACCGGCTGGGTTTATGGCCCGGAGCGGACGCATATACTTTTACGCAAGTGTTCGGCGGCAAGTTCTGGGACCCGGACAAGAAGGAAGTCACGCCGGATGATCCGGGCTTTAAGCAGGCCATTCTGCTTTCCAAAGAGCTGTGGGATAAGTACGGCACGGAAAACCTCGACCGTTTCTCGGCGTCCCTCGGCAAGTACCAGTCTTCGCAGAATCCGTTTTTCTCGGGAAAATACGCGATGGCCCTGGACGGGGAATGGCTGCCGACGTTTATTAAGCAGTATGCGCCGGGTCTGAACTACGGCATCGCGCCCATCCCTTACAGCGAGGATAAACCGGAGCTGAAAAACGCCGGCAGCATCGCCACCAGCGTCTTTTACATCCCCAAGGGCGCCAAGCATCCGGACCAGTCCTGGACGTTCCTGAAATGGCTGACGGAGAAGCAGCAGATGGTGAAGTTCACGGCTGCGCTCGGCAACCTGCCGACCCGGCTTTCGTCGCTCGACGATAAGACGTACGACAGTGTTCCGGGCTTCAAGGAATATACCGAATATGCGAAGAGCCCGAACCTCAAATCGTTTCCGACGCTGCCTTTTATGAACGAATATATGGACGAAATTACGAAAAAGTACAACGACATCCTCCGGGGAAAAGTCGGGGTGGACGAAGGGCTCAAACAGATCAAGGATAAAATCCAGCCGCTGGTCGGGAAATAATTTGCAGATAAATAAGGACTTGCGCCCAATGTTTGCAAGCGCTTACTTGATGTTGATGTTGTTGTGGCGATTGCGCACGACCAAGCTGCCTCCGTCTGTCAGTCCGGAACCGGGGGCGGCGCTATTCCGGCCGCTCCGTCTCCAGACAGGCGGGAGGCCGATTTTCCGAAAGGAGATCCGTCATGAGCGCCGATACGCTGAATGCCCGCGCCGGCCGTCCTGCACGCTCCCGCAAAGCCAGACGGGATTTCTGGGTCGGTACGGCCTTTGCTCTGCCCTGGATTGTCGGGTTTCTCGCGTTTACCGTGTATCCGTTTTTCGGCTCCCTGTATTTCAGCTTTACAAGCTATGATTTATTCAATTCGCCCCAGTGGGTGGGCCTGCAAAATTACATGGAGATTTTAAAAGACGAGACGTTCTACAAATCGCTGCGCAATACGTTCTTTATGGCGTTTATCTCCATGCCGATCGGGCTTCTCAGCTCGCTGCTGATCGCCCTGCTGCTGAACGTCAAGGTAAAGGGGATCGCTTTTTACCGGACGGTCTATTATTTACCGGCGGTGATCCCGGTAGTGGCAAGCGCTATCCTCTGGACGTGGCTGCTTAATCCGGACTACGGGCTGATCAACATGCTGCTGCGGTCGCTGCATCTTCCGGACCCGGCCTGGCTGCTCGATCCGCGTTATACGAAGCCTTCTCTCATCCTGATGGGACTGTGGGGCTCCGGTGCGGGATCGCTCATATTTCTGGCGGCGCTGCAGGGGATTCCCCAGCAGTTTTACGAAGCGGCCTCGATCGACGGGGCAAGCGTGTGGCGCCGGTTCTGGCACATTACGCTGCCCGGGCTCTCTCCGGTCCTCCTCTTTCAGCTCATTATGGGCCTTATCGGGTCGTTTCAGATCTTTACGGAATCGTTCATTCTGACGGGAGGCAACCAGGGCGGCGCCTTGGGGGGACCGGATCATTCCCTGATGTTTTACGCCGTTTATTTGTATCAGACCGCCTTCATGTATCTGAAAATGGGCTACGCGTCTGCCTTAGCCTGGATTCTGTTCGTAATCGTCGTACTCATGACCGTACTCGTGCTGAAAACGTCCGCCCGCTGGGTGTATTACGGAGGTGATTGAATGGCAACTTCCACGAACCTTCAAGGGGGCGGGATGAGGGTCTTGCCGGGTACGCCTGCCGGAATGCCCAAGAACAGGCGCAGGCGCCCGCTGCTCGTACTCCGCAGGACGATCCTGCCGCATGCGGCGCTGTCGCTGCTTGGCCTTATTTTCCTGTTTCCGTTCATCTGGCTGCTTCTGACTTCGCTTAAGAACCCGTCGGAAATCTTCCAGGTCCCGCCCGCCTTTTTCCCGGAAAAGTGGCAGTGGAGCAACTACGGGAACGCCATCGGGTCGATTCCGTTCTTCCTGTACATGGGCAATACGCTGCTGCTGTGCGCGGTCAATATCGTCGGTCAGCTTTTCTCTGCGCCGCTTGTGGCCTATTCCATCACGAAAATCCCGTGGCGCGGAAGGGGAATTATTTTTTCGCTCGTCGTGGCGACGATGATTTTGCCGGCCCAAGTTCAGATGATTCCGGTCTATATCATTTTCGCGAAGCTGGGCTGGATCAATACGTTCCTGCCTCTGACGATCGGCAGCTTTTTCGGCGCTCCGTTTTACATTTTCCTGCTGCGCCAGTTTATGATGGGGATTCCGGGCGAGCTGTGCGAGGCGGCCAAAATGGACGGCGCATCCGAGCTGCGGACGTACGGGCAGATCATCGTTCCCCTGCTGAAGCCGCCGCTGATGACGATTGCCCTGTTCACGTTCGTGGGGACCTACACCGATTTTATGGGGCCGCTCATTTATTTGAACGACAATACGAAATGGACCATTACGGTCGGGCTGCAGGGGTTTCTGCAGGACCACGGCGCTCAATGGGAGCTGCTGATGGCCGCTTCCGCCATTTTTACGATTCCGATGGTCGTCTTGTATTTTTTCGGACAAAAATATTTTATGAAAGCCGGTTCCACGCTTTCCGGTTTTAAATAAGGGGCTCGTGCCGATTGGTAATGGGCGGGGACTTGCCGATCCGTGCAGAGAAGAATTCAGGAGGAGGAAGAGTGGCGATGAAAATTAGCCTCAGCATGTGGAGCGTTCATGCTTATTGGTACGGGGGGAAATGGGACGTCACCGATTTTCTCCGTTTTGCAGCCGGGACGAAAGCGGAAGGGGTAGAGCTCCTGTCCGTCTTCTGGAAGGACCGGGAGCGCGAGCTGCCCGAGATCGACCGGGTGCTGGATGAGCTGGGACTGGAGGTCGCGTGCTTCTGCGCGTGCAACAACTTCGTAACGGCCGATGCCGAAGAACGGGCCGCCCAGCTCCGGGAAGTGAAGGAAGCCGTCGATATGGCGGTCCATTTCGGAGCGCCCGTCGTGCGGGTTTTCTCCGGAGACCGGCCGGATGAGACGATGCCCGTGGACGAAGGCATGGGCTACGTGCTGGAAGGGCTGAAGGCGGCTGCCGCTTATGCGGAAGAGAAGGGCAAGGTGCTGTGCCTGGAAAATCACGGGCTTTTCGCGGGCCGAAGCGACCAGGTGCTGGAGATCATCCGCGAGGTGGGTTCTCCGGCTCTGCTCAGTACGTTCGACACCGGCAATTTCCTGCTGGTGGGCGAAGACCCTTCTGCAGCCGTACAAAAGCTGCGGGGCCGGGTAGGGCATGTCCACGTCAAGGACTTCCTGCGGACGGAGCCGGGTGCGGAGGGGAGCATAAACGCCCTGGACGGCACGCCCTATGCGGGCCGTATAGCGGGAGAAGGCGACGTGGACCTGTCGTACATTTTCCGGGAGCTGGCGGCGAGCGGGTACGACGGCTGGCTCACGGTCGAGTTCGAAGGACTGGAGGAGCCTGCGGAAGGTTCCGTAAAGGCTCTCGACTACGTGCATGAACAAGTGGAGCTTTTGAAGCGGGAATAGAGAACCGGTGTGAGCGGTGATCTTGCTTGCGATGACAGTGTTCGTCGGCCGGTTCAGCACAGATTCCGGCGGATGGAAAGACGGCCTTCGAAATAGGCCAAGGCGGGAAGGAGTAGGGGAAACGGGAGCTGATCGGCCGGAGGATGAAGAAGGCCGACGGTACCTAATCCGGTGGAAGAGTTGAAACGGAAACAGAAGCTAACGGAAACAGAGGCTGACCGGACGGAAAAGATACCGGCTAGCACCGCCGGCAATCGGCCGGTCGAGCGGATATCGTAAAAACAGACCGGCCTGACGCCGGACCGCAACGGTCGGCGCAACCATGGCCACGGCCAGCCCAGCCTGTTCTGACCGTCAGCCAAAAAAGGCGCCTGCGTGCCGTTTACAGCGCGGCTTACCGGGTAGCCCACACGCAAAGGAGCGAAAAGACGATGAGTATTCGCGTTGGAGTCATCGGGACCGGTTCCATTGCCCATATGTTTCACCTGAAGCATTACAAGGATCACCCCGATGTGGAGCTTACGGCCGTGGCCGATATCGACAAGGACAGGGCCGACAGGACGGCCGCCGAATACGGGACTGCTTCGTACGCGTCGGCCGAGGAGATGCTGAACGCCGAGCGGCTCGATGCGGTCAGCATCTGCACGTTCAACGACAGCCATGTGGCGCTGTCGCTGCTGGCGCTGGAGCGCGGCCTCGATGTGCTCGTCGAGAAGCCGATGGCCATGAACCGCGACGAAGCACTGCGGCTCCGCGACAAGGCGGCCGGGAGCGACCGGCTCGTCATGGTCGGCATGAGCCACCGGTACCGTGCGGACGCGCAGGCGCTGCAGGGCATGGTCGCGTCGGGCGGGCTCGGCAGCATCTACTACGCGAAGACCAAGATCCTGCGGCAGCGCGGTGTGCCCGAGGGCTGGTTCACGGACAGCCGCTATTCCGGCGGCGGACCGCTGATGGACATCGGCGTCCATGTGCTGGACCTGGCCTGGTGGATGATGGGCTGTCCTCAGCCTGAATCGGTCACCGGCAAGTTGTTCCGCAAAATCGCCCCTTACTCGACCAAGGGGATAGCGGCGTATACGGCTCATTCCGACATCAACAAGTCGGAGGGCGTCTACGATGTGGAAGATCTGGGCACCGCTTTTATCACGTTTACGAACGGCGCCGTCCTTACCGTCGAAGCAAGCTGGGCCGTTAACGGCAGCCAGGATGACGCCGTTAAGGTGGAGCTTTACGGAACACAGGGCGGGGGAAGTCTCGAGCCGCTGAGCGTATTCACGGAAGTGAACGGCTTCCCGGTGGAACACAAGCTTTCCGTTCCGTCCGTTGACTACTACAAGGCGGAGATCGCCCATTTTATCGACTGTGTAAAAACCAGACGCCAGCCGCTTTCGGATGCGGCGCAGGGGTGCGAGGTCGTCGGGATGCTGGAAGCCATCCGGCATTCCTCGGAGTCCGGTGAGCTGATCCGGCTGTAGCCCGGAGTCAAGCCGTCATGAACGAGCCGAAAATTACGTATCTGGACGGATTGCGCGGTGCGGCTGCGCTGGTTGTCGTTTTTGCCCATTTTCTTCAGGTGTTTCTGCCGTCCATGTTCGAAGCTCGGCCGCAGGTGTCCCACTTTGCGTTCGATCAGTGGATTCCGCGTACGCCGCTCAATCTTTTGTTCAACGGCAATTTTGCGGTCTGCCTTTTCTTCGTTTTGAGCGGATTCGTCCTGAGCCGCCGCTTCTTCCGGTACCGCAAACGCTCGATTGTGACGGCCGCACTTCTGAAAAGGTATTTCCGTCTCGCCGTTCCCGCTTTCTGCTCGCTGCTCCTCGCTTTCGCGGTCATGAAGCTGGACTGGAATTTTTACGAGGAGGCGAGGGGGTACACGCGGGCTACGATGCCCGACCCGTACACGACGGTCCCGTCGTTTGCGGCGCTGTTGGAGCAGGGCTTTGTCCATACGTTCTTTGAATATGGCATGGCTTATAACCCCGTACTCTGGACGATGACCTACGAGCTTTTCGGTTCCTTCCTCGTTTACGGTCTGCTGCTGGCCTTCGGCATGTCCCGTTTCCGGTTCATCCTGTATGCCGCAGGGGTATGGCTGTTCCGGGACTCTTACTATCTGGGCTTCGTGCTGGGCATGCTGCTCAGCGATTTATCGGCCGTCTCCGGCCGGAATTTGATTGCGCTGCGTCCCGGAGCCATCCCTGCGGTACTTGCGCTGCTGGGCCTTTTTCTCGGCTCGGTTCCTTACGTCGGCTGGCAGGGAACCGTCTACGCTTGGCTGCCGCTTGGACCGGACGGCTTCCCCGGAGTCGTCGCCTACCGGACCGCGGGCGCGGCTCTGGTGCTGCTTGCGCTGCTGAACAGCCCGTCGGGGCAGAAGCTGTTCGCCGGCAGACCGATGGCTTATCTCGGCAAGCTGTCTTTTTCGCTCTATCTCGTTCATTTTGCCGTGCTTTGCAGCTTCTCCTGCCTGCTGTTTCTGCGGCTTGACGGCTGGCTGCCTTACGGGCTGAACATCCTCGTGACTACGCTCGTTTCGCTCCCGCTTATCTTCGCGCTCGCCCACCTAATGTACCGGCTGATCGATGAGCCGGTCGTCAGCCTGCTCTCGCGGGTGCGATTCGCAGCGCGCAGCCGCAGGAATACCGATGCCGCCGCAAGACATGCCGGGACGGAAGCGGACCTGTAGCTTGCGGGTGTATACGCGCCACAATCTCCAAATTCGGCGTTTAACCGCACCGGCAGCGTGGCGAGCGGTCCCGTAACCGGAACGGCGGAACGGACAACCGCACATCCGAGCAGTCGAGCATCCGGGCCGATCCCGGCCAAAGCTGAACAGCCGGCTCCCTGAAAGGGAGCCGGCTGTTTGCTATCCAAGTCTTCCTAAGCGAAACGAGGAAGCAGCGGACAGATTACGCCTGGGTCACAAACTCGCCGTTTGCGGCATCGATAAAAGCGATCCGGCTCCGCCCGCTTCCCTTGAGGATGGGCGTATACAGAAGATTGTAGGCGCCTTCGGGCGTTTCGGCGTCATAATCCCGCTCCCACTCCAGCTTGAAGTCCACTGCTTCCACGTAGAGCCGATGAGCTTCGTCTGCATTCAGCTTCGCAGCAGGAGCAAGATTCCGGATTTCTTCCGGATTCCAGTCGGTTCCCGAGAACCGGTCCACATATCCGGTGGAAGCATTCACGCATAGCGTCACGAACTGCAAATAGAGAGGAACGTCTTCATAGCGGAGCTGCCACGTAAAAAAGTACCGGAGCTGGCCTTCCGATTCCGACCCGGCATCCTCGTCGCTTTTTTCCTGTAAATAAAAAGCGAGACCCGGCACTTGCAGCCAGTCGTGCATCGCTTTGCGCAGAAAAGCGTCCGCCCGCTCCAAACATTCTTCGTACGAGAGCGCAAGCTTCCCCGGTCGGCGGATCATCCAAATGAAGGAGCGAAGGCGCCCGGTGTCCTTGTCTGCGGTCGCTTTCACCGTGTCTTCCATCCTTCTGCGGAAATAGCCGTCCAGCGAGAGGTCTGCCGGATTTTCCTCCCGATCCGCAGCGTGCCAGACGATTCCTTTGAGGTTCTCGTCCATATCCCTTTCCCTGTCTCTTACGAGGGGATAGGTGGAAATGCCGATGAGCTCTTCAAGACTGCCCAGCGAATCATCGGTCTCCTCCGGCGATAACTCGTACGCCTTGTAAGCCTCGTGTTCCTCTTCCGCCTCAGCCTCCGTCCCTTGCGCCAGACCCGTCGCGGCGTCGAAACGCCGGTAGCCGGGTTCCGGCTGATAAACGAGACGGAGCCGGTCGTCGCCGCCCGCATATAATGCCGGGATGAGCTTGACGATCGCAAGACTCATCCGCACGGTTTCGGCTAGCTGCTGCCGGAGCCGTTCCGGCTGCGCCAGAGAGGCGGGGAGAGGAGGCGAGGCCGCCGTCCCTTTGTAGGTGAAACTGGTTACCTCTCCCGATAAGGTAAGCCGCATAAAGGCGCCTGTCTGGGGAAGCGGAAGATCGAGGGCGGTCTGCGCCCATTGGAAGAAAACGCTGCGTTCCCCGAACCGGGACTCCGTCAGGAGAAACCTGTCCGCAGCTTCCGGACGTTGGGAGAGGAAGAAAGACCGTGCCCGTTCCCTCAAAGCCTCCTCGCCGATCGGAGCGGCTTCCTTGCACAGCTCTTCGTCTACGGAGTAGGAGAGCAGCCTGCCGGCCGCATCAAGAGTGACGGAGATTCCGCTCTCCCCGGATGGCTCCTGCCAGACAAACAGGACCTCTGTCTCTCCGTCTTCCGGTTCATGGATGTCCTCGATGATCAAGTTGAAGTGTGCCGGTACGGAACCGGTCACGGCTGCTTTTTGCTTAAGTTCGTCGATAAGCATCGCAATCGCCCCTTTGTCGGCGGGACCCGGCAGGTCCCTGTTTGATGGTGGAACTTTTTGTTCCGTTTACGTTTAAAACACAGTTTCGAGCAAGGATTCCTCAGCCTGTTGTCGAAAAGGAAAGATTAGCCTCACATTTTAGGAAATCTAGGTGATACCATGAAAAAAACCGCTGCGGCTTCCGCCGTTCTGCTGCTTTCCGGCATACTGGCCGCCGGATGCGCAGGCAATTCCAACGTATCAAATTCCGGAAGTCCTGTCCAATCTCCGGCGGCGACCGCCGGCGCTTCCGCATCTCCGACTACTGCATCGTCACCGGCTCCTGAAAAAACGCCGGCAGGCAGCCCGAAGCCTTCCGCGTCTCCATCCGCATCGGCTGCGCCGGGAGATTCTCCCGCGCCTTCGTCCGCGGTCAAGGCTTCGCCGTCGGCCGCACCTTCCGCTGCTCCATCGGCAAAACCTTCCGCTTCCCCGGGGACCGCGAAACCGTCTCCGCAGCCGAAGGGCGAAAGCGGCGCCAGCCGTCAGGCTCTGTCGTGGTATTACATGAAAAAGCCGAAAGGCCAGGTGCCGGATTTTCCGAAAGAAACGAAATCCTTTACCGCCAAAGAGAAAGCCGTCTGGGTCGGACAGGGCAAAAACGTTTACCTGACCATAGACAACGGCGGTCCGATGGGGGATACCGCGAAACTTTTGAAGACGCTTAAAGAGAACAACGTGAAGGCGAACTTCTTCATTTCGGGCAACAACGTCAAGGCCCATCCCGATTTTATCAAGCAACTGGTAGCGGATGGCCATCTCGTGGCCAATCATACGATGACGCACAAAGATATGAATACGCTGAGCGATGAGCAGGTGCGTAAAGAAATTACCGATTTCGAGAAGCTGTATAAAAACATTACCGGACAGGATGTCGTCAAATATTTCCGCTTTCCGTACGGGAAATACAGCACGCATCTGCTCGATCTGACTTCGGATATGGGGTATACCTCCGTTTTCTGGTCGACCGCGATGCGTGACTGGGAACCCCGCGCCAACGGAGCCGAGGATCCTTACAACGATATCATGAACAATCTGCATCCGGGCAATATCATCCTCATGCACCAGGGCTCCAAAGAAAACATGGAAGCGCTGGACCGCATTCTGAAAGACGTGAAAAAGGCCGGCTACTCCTTCGGTCTGGTTAGTGAGATCAAGCGCTGACCCCTGAATGTCAGGAGCTGCCGGATCTCGTCCGGCCCTATTCCCAGCTAGTCCTGCAGCTCCGGGCGCATGCCGCTCCGGAGCTGCTTTCGTTGGCACCGAATCGGAAATCTGGTATGATACCTAGGTACATTTCGGCTTGGGCAATCATATTCTATCCATGTATTTACAAGCAATCATTTCATTCGCAAAGGAAGCGTATAAGTGTGCAGCAAGCGATAGCCATCCTAGACTCCGGAGTCGGAGGTTTAACCGTTGTAAAAGAAGTTATGCGACAGCTTCCGCAGGAGAAAGTGATTTATTTCGGCGATACGGCACGGACGCCTTACGGCCCCAGACCCGCCGATGAAGTTCTCACGTTTACGAATCAACTTGTGGATTACCTGATCCAATTTAACCCTAAAATGATCGTGATCGCCTGCAATACCGCGACGGCGGTCGCGCTGGAGCAAATCCGCGACCGGCTGGATATTCCGGTGCTGGGCGTCATTTCCCCGGGAGCGCGCGCCGCGATCAAGACGACGCGAAGCGGTATTGTCGGCGTAATCGGCACGGAAGGCACGATCCGGAGCAAAGCGTACGAACAAGCGCTGAAAACCATCTCGCCCACGATCCAGGTACACTCGCTGGCCTGCCCGGCCCTGGTACCGCTCGTGGAGCGTGGATTGTACTTCTCCGAGGAAGCGGTCGATACCGTGCGCGATTCCCTCCAGCCGCTGCTCGACAAGCCCATGGATTGTCTCATTCTCGGCTGCACGCACTACCCGTTCCTGACGGAGGCGATTGCCCGTGTGGTCGATCCGGAAGTGACGCTGATCTCTTCCGCGGACGAGACCGCCCGGGAAATCAGCACCATCCTCTATCACCGGGGAATGCTGGCGACGACCAAAGACATTCCGGTGCACCAGTTTTTCTGCAGCGGCGATGCCGAGATGTTCCATCACATTACGGGCTCTTGGCTGCGCGAGCAGCTGCTCGGTACCCCGGTTGTGTGGCAGGTGCCGACGTTCGTCTAGTCCGTAACCATTCCGCAATCAAACGACAGGACCGGTAAGTTCCGCCGTATTCTATTCAGAATCGGCAGGAACCCGCCGGTCCTTTTGCATGCCCGGGACATGAAGAAGGGAGAGGGGGCATAGACATATACTCACAACTCGGTACAGGGAAGCAAGTGCGTGAAGGAAAGCGGCTTCTCTTTGCCTTGTCCTGAGGAGGTATGAGTGGTATGCCGTTTCGCCACGTCGTTCAGCAGGGGGAGACACTGCAGCGGATCGCCAGATTGTATGCCGTTAATTCCGTCTCGCTTAAGGCCGCGAACCCGCAGCTGAGTCTTCATGAGTATGTCATTCCCGGACAGATGATCCTGATTCCGGCCAAACTCGATCATCAATATACGGTTCAACCGGGAGACGCCTGGGAAAGCGTGTCGCTGCGCTTCGGATTATCGGGGGAAGAGCTCTGGAAGGCCAATACTTTCCTGGATCCGGCAGTGCTCAGGCCCGGCGTCACGATAGATGTGCCGGCTGTCCGCGACAGGTCCGTGGTCCGTACGGACGAGGAATACGGGTATCCCGAAATGCTCCGGGATTTGACGCTTCTGAAGGAACGGTACCCGTTTCTGGAGGAAACATGCATCGGGCACAGCGTCCTCGGCCGCAACATTCCAGCTGTGCGCATCGGCACCGGAAGCCGGGAGATTCAAGTCAACGCATCGTTTCACGCCAACGAGTGGATCACCTCCCTGGCGGCGGTGAAGTTTCTCGAGGAGTACGCGGAGGCTGTCCGTCAAAGCGGGGACCTTCACGGCTCCGATGCGGCTGCCCTGTTCCGCGAGACGAGCTTATGGATCGTGCCGATGGTGAACCCGGACGGAGTCGAGCTCGTGCTCGGGGGCGTCTACCCGGCGCATCCCTTGTTCGATTCCCTTCATGAGTGGAACGGAGGGTCGTTTGATTTCCGCCGATGGAAAGCGAACATCAACGGTGTCGATCTTAACGATCAGTTCCCCGCCTTCTGGGAAGAGGAGCGGGCCCGCCGCGCGGTACCCGGACCCGGACCGCGCGACTATACGGGCGAGGCTCCGCTGACCGAGCCGGAAGCGATAGCTGTGGCCGAGTTTACCCGCAGCCGCAGCTTCCGTCACGTCGTCGCCCTGCATACGCAGGGGCGAGAAATTTACTGGAACTACCGGGACTACGAACCGGATGACGCGGAATTTCTGGCCCTGAAGCTGCAGCAGGCAAGCGGCTTCAAGAGCGTAAAGCTGCGGGGCAGCGATGCCGGGTTCAAGGACTGGTTCATCTACGAATTCCGGCGTCCCGGATTCACCGTTGAACTCGGAAGCGGGATCAATCCGCTCCCGCTGGAGCAGTTTCCGGCGCTTTACGAAGAAACCGCCCGGCTGCTTGTCCGGGCTCTCGCCCTGTAAAACGCGCAAAGAAGCCCCCGCCGCCGGTACAAACGTCCAATCCGTCCGAAATCGGTTCCCATATACTGAACCAGGCGTGTGTTAGGGGAGGGAATACGATGGCGGGAAAAAGCGGAAAAGCAAAAGGCAAGAAGGTTGAATCATCCGGCAGGGCACAGTATACGATGAGGATTGTCGAATCCTCCACCTGTGCTTCTTGCAAACAACAGTGCGCAAGGGGACTGCGGTATCTGGAACAGATGTCCCGGCCCGGGGCGCTCGGCACAGGAGTACCCTGCATACTGACGCGCAGAAAACTCACTTGAGTCTAAAAAGCGTGTCGATTTCGGATGCAAAACAAATCGACTGATTCCGAAGACTCAGGCCCGGACACATGTCCGGGCCTTTAAAGGTTTATTTTATATCGTTTAAAATGGTAAAAGATACCTATATAAAGTAATTGTATGAATTATGCATTTTAATGGTAAACTAGTAGAGATTATAGGTATAAAGGTTTTTGAAGTTTAATTAATTTTGTTTTATGATAAAGAGTAAGACCAATCCGAATAGGAGGAATAGTATGTCCGGGATTCTGCCACTCGACCAGTTCAAGGAGTTGGAACGTGAGGAGCAAATACGGTTAATCAATCAGTGGAAAGAAGATTATTCCGTAGGCGAAATAACGTCGGCATGGAAGCTCAACAATGCGGCAACCTACTATACCATTTTGAAAAAACTGAACATTTACAACGATACTGTCAGAACGTCCAACAAGTTTATGGGCTATACAAATTACCGTTCCCAAAGCAGATCATTGGAACGGCCTTCCGAGCCGTCCGACTTCCGGCGCCTCCCCGAATCTGTTCAGGCAGAAAATCGTCCGGCCGTTTCGGCCCCCGCCTTATCGATCTCGGACAACTTCCGCTACAACGTAAACGGAACCTACCCGGCCGAAGAGGTCGCGCAGATTTTGGAGCGGCTCAGCCTGTTTCTTAAAATCCGGAGTCATGTTCCCGTGAACGTGGAATTGAACATCCGGTTCGGCGATTCGGATGCCGTGACAAGCGAGCTGCAATCCGGCGAACCGCACAGTTGAACGTAAAATGTAAAGGGTTTTCAAGGACGGAGCATCGGCTTATGCGAGATGCTCTTTGTTCTTTTCAAGGCGATTACGGGTAAGAGGAGAGTATACGGCAGAAGAAGGATGGAACTGGAACGCCAAAAGCCGTATCGCGTATAGGTTATTAGGGACTTCCGTTACAGATCGGGACACGGTGCAAATGCCGCACAACCGGTTTACGGGATCATGTCCCACCCTAAGGAGGGAACCCGTGTGAAAAAACTATTGTCACTGCGCCACTGGGGCCATGTATTCAAGCGGGCGGGCAAACTGCTGATGTCTCCGCAAGTACCGATCGGCAGTAAGCTACTCTTTGTAGTTCCGGCGCTGCTGTACTGGGTACTTCCCGATGTCCTGCCGTTTATGCCGATTGACGATATAGCGGTCACGATGATGCTTGCCAACTGGTTTACGGGCTGGATGGAGCGTAAATATCCGCAGGCTTAGATTAATCAAGCGCCGCCGGCCGGGAGGCAAGGCAGCATGATCCGAATATAGAGGGATAGATCCACTCTGGAATCCGGACAGCCCGGTGCCGCATCAAGAACGAATATGTACCGGAGACGTTTGTACGCCGCGATCCGGCGGGAACGGGTTAACCCCGCGCCCCCGGCCGCGGCTTTTTTTGCATGCTGCCAAAACGATAAACGGTCTGAATAAATCCGGTCCTCGGCAGAAAGGATGAGAATGCCTTACAGGGAATGGGAATCCCCGTGGTGGATGGAGCACTTGTTCTCGATAAACCGGATCTGGTTCTCCAGACGGTTCACTTTCTCGCTGTGCACGAGAGAGCCCGGAATCATGCTGATTCTGAGGTCGTTCAGCTCTTCCTTCAACTGGTGCAGGTCCAGACCCGCGTGGGCGCAATCGTAATTGCTTTCGAGATTTTCAATCATCGGTCGCTGCCTCCCTGTTTCAAGGATGAAATGGCTTATTTGCTTTTGCCGTTGCCGTTCTTGCGGTCGGAAGTGCGGGTCGTCGTGTTTTGCCGAGCGTGGCCCTGTTGTTTGTGTGACACTGACGTTCACCCCCTGTCCGGTCGGGTTGGTCGTAAGTGAGGCAAGTACACGATGCTTAGTATGCGGCGCGGCGGATTTTCTATACGGTTCTCCGGATCTTCATGACCGCTTTTTACCGCTCTTACGAGCCCATAAAAAAGACCCTGAACCGGGCATGTAACCCCTTTCAAGGTCGGCTTTTAAAAAAGTTTTATTGCGAAACGCCCGAGATCAGACGGTTCTCCAAGCTCTTTTTGACTTTCTTGATGGCCTCGGTTTCCACCTTGTGGTCCGAGTGAAACTTTTCTCCGGAGAGCGCCATGGCTTCCTTAACGGTCATTTCAACAAGAATCGTTTCGTCCCCTTGGGGAATGTGCAGATTGGGATTCATGTTCTTCACTCCTTGTCAATCAAGATTAGGGGTGCGACTGCTGGTTGTCGGAAGCAATGAATGTTGCGGATGAGACGCGGAAAGTCTTCATAATCCGCCTTTTTAATATAACACATGATGTAAGGTCACTCAATAGGCCGCACATCAAAAAAGGAAAAAACAGAGCTTCCGGACAGCCGGAAAACTCTGTTTTTTAGCGAGAAAGCTGATTTAACCGTTGATCTTGATGCCCAGCACGTGATCCAGCGGAACGGGTCCGATATCGCGGCTGTCTTTGCTGTTGTTGCGGTTGTCTCCCATCACGAACACGTGGCCCGCGGGAACGGTAATTTCCTCGTTCGATTCATACAGCATCGTTTCGTTGAGATAGGGCTCGTCCAGAGGCTGCCCGTTGCGGTACACTTTGTTGTCTTTGAACTGGAGCTTATCGCCCGCTTTGCCGATGACGCGTTTGACGTACAGGTTATCGTCCACTTTCCCGCTCAGCAGTGAAAACAGGGGATGCTCCATGATGTCGTCCTTAAGCGTACGTTCCCGGTTTACGCGGCTGTCGATAATGACGATGTCCCCGTAGTCCGGCTCGTAGCCCAGCGTATGCGACAATTTGGATACGTAAATACGTTCCTGGTCGGATAGAGTCGGGTCCATCGAATGGCCCAGCACCTTGGTCGGCTGAATACCGAAGATTCCGATTACCAGTGCAATGACGAACGCGATTCCGAGGGAAAGCGCCCAGCCTCCAATTTCTTTTGCCACTTTATTCATCGCAAGTTCCCTGCCTTCCGGTTTACATATCTCTCATATCTCTCATGGCTTCAGTATATCACGGCTGTTCACGCCTAGACAAAAAAAGAGGCCGCCGGGGCCTCTTTCTTCTTTAAGCTTGTCTGTAAGGGCCGGGTCAATATTCATCCTCGGGGGTACGGATCCACTTGCGCAGATAGCCCTGGTCGTACAACGCTTTGATCAGAATAATCAGAATGGGGGAAAGAATAACGCCTGCGACCCCGAAAAGGGACAGCGAAATGATCATAAAGGACAGCATCGTAAAAGCGGATACTCCGAGCGACTCGCCGGTAATCTTGGGCTCCAGCACCTGCCGGACGAGAACGACTACGGCCAGCACGACGGTCAGCCAGATGCCCATCATTGTGCTTCCCGCGATAAAGTGGTACACGATCCACGGCACGAACAAGGTCGAGACACCGAGCAGCGGCAGCACATCGAAGAAAGCGGCCAGCAGCGAAATCGTAAAGGCGTTGTCGACGCCGAGAATCATGAGCGAGACCAGAACCATGACGAACGTGATAGAAATGAGAATGAGCTGGGATTTCAGGTAGCTTACGATGCCCTTGATAACGTTCTCGCGAAGAAAATCGAACGCTTTACGGAACGTTTTGGGCGTCTTTTCGCGGGCGTTCTTTTTCCACCAGTCGATTTCAAGAGAAAGGAAGAAGGCCAGAATGACGCCGACCACAAAATTCAGCATAAACGTAGAAAAAGAAGTAACGAGTCCCATGACGCCGCTGGTCAGGAAATTAAGCAGGGTTTTCAGGAAATTCGTGGCGAAGCTGGTCGCTTTCGTCGCCATCTGATTGGCGATTTCCCTGGATTTCTCGATCACATCGGGAGGAAGCGCCTCGATGCTGTTTTGCAGATCGATCGTGCGTTTTGTAATTTGCTCCTGAAGCATCTGGGTATACTTGGGGAGTACCGTAACCAGATTGTCGATCTGGCTCGTAAACAGAAATCCCGCTCCGGTGAAGACGGCCAGGATGACCAGAACGAACAGCAGCGTCGAAATCGTCGTCGCGAGCATTTTTTTCAGTCCTCTGCGATGGAGGAAGCGGGCAAGAGGCTCGATCATGGCAAAAATGACGAAGGCCCAGAAGATCGGCGTGGCGATCGCGTAAATAAAGCTGAACAATTTCATGAACAGAAAAACAGTGAGGACGATCAGCCCAATGTCCAGGATGGTTTTGTAGTACCGTTTGTAAAACGATATCATAGCATTCCTCCGTAATCGTTATGGCCGCTGGCAGGACGTGTGGGGGATGACAAGGTAGTTGCCGGGCAGGTTTGCCATGCTTTGGCAGGGTATGTAGGTAAAAAATAACCGGGGACGGACAGGTCGCAAGCTTCAGGCATGCTGCCCGTCAGCCTCCCGGCTGCAGGAGAACCGCGGTTACTGCGCAGTCAGAATGAGCGGTCCGTCCTGCGTGATGGCGATGGTGTGCTCATACTGGGCGGACAGGCTTCCGTCCACCGTACGGGCCGTCCAGCCGTCGAGATCCACGGTGGCGAAGTACATGCCCGTATTGAGCATCGGCTCGATTGTCAGCACCATGCCGTCCTTAAGCCTCGTGCCGCGGCCGGCCGGGCCGTAGTGGGGCACCTGCGGCTCCTCATGCATCTTCTGGCCGATTCCGTGGCCCGTGAAATCACGGACGACCGAGTAGCCGCGTTCTTCCGCGAAGACTTGAATCGCATGCGCGATATCGCCGATCCGGTTGCCGATGACGGCTTGCTCGATGCCTTTGTACAGCGATTCCTTCGTCGTCTCAAGCAGATTGCCGGCTTCCTCGGAAACCGTGCCGACCGCATAGGACCAGGCGGAGTCCGCGAGCCAGCCGTCCAGATTGACGACCATATCGATGGTTACGATATCCCCGTTATTCAGCGGCTCTTTCTTCGGAAAACCGTGGCAGATGACATCGTTCACGGAGGCGCAGGTTGCGTACTGATATCCTTTGTACCCTTTCTGTTCCGGGGTGGCGCCGTTCTCGTGCAGAAATTGTTCCGTGAACTGGTCGATTTCCCAGGTGGTCACACCCGGACGGATCATTTTCGCGATTTCGCGGTGGCATGCCGCCAGCAGTTTGCCGGCGCGGTGCATTTTTTCGATTTCGTCTTTGGTCTTAATCGTTACCATAAGAGCGTACATCTCCTCTGCCGAATGATTTGTATATTTCATCAGTATGACCTTTCGGCAGCTTCTAGTTTCGTTCGGGTCAAAAAAAGACGCCGTTGTGCGCGATTGACATCCCGATAAAGGTCAGCGTAGCTTGAAAAGCTTCCCAAAGCCCGTAAGAAAGCCCAAATTCCATAGTATAAAATAACCGCGTAAAATTCAAATCGGACGGGACGAATTTTCCTTGCCGCAGAATTAGATTATGCTGCGGTCCGTCATGCGGCGCGGCGCCGATGCCCCGGAAGCGGAAGGCATGCGAGTTCGCTCTTACCGGAGCCTTTAATCCGCCGTCGGATCGCCGAAAAACCGCATGTGCCCTTTTTCCGCCCGGTAATAATCCAGCCTGTCCTGAAGCGTGCCGGTGTGAAATTCGAACTTATGTCCGTCCGGATCTTCGAAATAGAGCGAGCTTTTGTCCCGGCTGTCCCGTTCGCGGCCCGGTAGAAGAGCCCCGCAGGCGGCAAGCTTCGCTTCGAGGGCGGGCAGATCCTTCTCGTCCACCGTAAAAGCGAGATGCGTATAGGACTGGCGGATCTCATTGCGCGGAATGTCCCGCTCGGTGTTCAGGGCAAGCCACAGGCCTCCCAGATCGAAATAGGCAAGGGAGCGCCCTTGCACCAGCAGTCTGGCCCCTAGCACCTCCCGGTAGAAACGGATCGAGCGCTCCAGATCGGAAACGGAAACTAGTAAATGGTTGATGCCGCGAATTGTCACGGCTTTGCCTCCTCCGGCTTGCGACTTCTTGTTGATTTCAGGCGAAGCTTTCTTTACAATAAAGGTTAAAAGAAAGAATGATAACTTTTCAGGAGATGTGACTACACTATGAACGTCAAAATTTCGCGCAACGCAGCTAAAGTTTTGAAACTCGAACTGGAGAAAGAAGAGAACCAGGGTCTTCTGGTCCGCGTCCAGGTAAGCCACAACCACGGCGATCACGCTCACTATGCGCTTGGTCTCGATACACAAACGGATAACGATGTAGTCGTTTCTACCGATAAGGATGTTGACGTCCTGCTGGAGAAAGATGAGCCGCTGCTCGACGGCATCCGGATCGATTACTTCTACATTCCGCAAGAAGGATTCATGATTACGAATCCGAGCAAGGGCAATCACGGGGATCATTAATGGCTAACGATATCCGGATTTGCGATAAATGCAAGCATATGCGGGTGAAAACGGCGCTGCCTAAGCTTCAGAAGCTTGCATCGGATGCCGAAGTCAAAGTCGGCTGCAAATCATACTGCGGACCTTGCGCCCGCTACGCATTCGTATTTATTAACGGCCGTTACATCAAAGCGCCGACCGAAGACGAAGCAATCGAGCACGCGAAGAAGTTTGTGAAGTAGCCAAAGAAACGGCCCGGGGAACCGGGCCGTTTTTTATTTGGCTGAAGACCCGCTTCCGGTTGTTTAAGCGGGCCTTTCGGCGCCGGTCAGCTCCAGAAGCGCTTCTTCCAGCGTCGGATAGCGGAACTGGAACTCATGCTCCAGCAGCTTGCGGGGAAGAACGCGCTGTCCTTCCAGCAGAAGCATGGAAAGCTCCCCCAGGACAAGCTTCAGGGCGAAGGCGGGGACCGGCAGGACATGAGGCCGCCGCAGCACGCTGCCCAGCGTTTGGGCGAATTCCCGGTTGCGGACCGGATGAGGAGCGGTCGCGTTCACGGGACCGGATATATCCTCATTACGGATACAGGCATCGATCAAAGCGACCATATCCGCGATATGGATCCATGACATCCACTGGCTTCCGCTGCCGATCCGGCCTCCTGCGCCGAATTTGAACGGAAGAGCCATTTTGGGGAAGGCGCCGCCGTCGGTTCCGAGCACGAGACCCGTACGGATTTTGACGATCCGTTCCGCGGGAATTCGGTCGGCGGCTTCCTCCCATTCCTTTACGACTTCAGCCAGGAAATCGTCGGCACGGACGGGACTGAATTCATCGTATGTATGAGTTTCGGATGTGCCGTAAATCGCCATAGCCGAAGCGTTTACGACCACCGGAGGTTTGTTTTGGAGCGCCTTTAGGGTTGAGGCGACAGCCGCCGTCGTTTTCAGGCGGGAAGATAGGATCTGGCGCTTGGCGGTTTCGCTCCAGCGCTGATTAATAGTGGAGCCGGCCAGATTGATCCAGGCGTCTGTGCCTTCAAGATACCGGGGATTATGCTCAATCTCCGACCAGGTTACGGTTTGGACGCCCGCATAAGCATGTCCGGAAGCCGAACGGGAAATGAGAATAAGTTCATCTCCCCGCTTTTTGAAATGGGCAATAAGATGTCCGCCGATAAACCCGGTTCCTCCGCTGATGGCAATTCGCATGAGCTCTCTCCTCCTTCTCTCTAATTTCCATTATATGACGAACCGTTTTTTTCCACAAACCTGCTCAGGGCGGAACTTTTCAGGACCTTTGCGGCCTTCCGCCGGGACGAAGCTAGTACTTTTGAACGCAAAAGCACGGTTTTTCCGGAGGGAGAAGCGGCTCAAAACTGGTTTTTACTGGGCTCTTTCCAGTGATATAATAGTGATATACATAGGGAAGAGGAGGAAGAGACAGATGATTGCTATCCGAAAATTATCCGAATGTACCCTTGACCAGGCCGTTCAGGTATGGAACGACGGGTTTTCCGGGTACTTTGTCGACATGACGACGAATCCGGGCGCCTATATGACGAGACAGGCGTACGAACAATTATCGCCGCAGCATTCCATTGTCGCTTTTGACGGGGAACAGCCGGTCGGGTTTGTTTTGAACGGAATTCGTATGGCGGGGGGCCGTAAAATTTCCTGGAACGGGGGTACCGGAGTCATTCCGGCGTACAGGGGCCAAGGAGTCGGCCGTAAACTGATCGAAGCCTCGCTGGACATTTACCGCGAAGAAGGCGTCGATACGGCTACGATCGAAGCGTTTGCGGACAATGCCCCGGCGATCGCTCTCTATGAAAGCGTGGGATACGTCACGCGGGACACGGTGCTGGTCCTCCGGAAAGCGGGCGGAGCTGCGGGTGTCGGTCCGTCAGAGGGGACCGGTGAGAGCCGGGGAGCCTTGGGCGATGCGCTGCCTCCGGCGGCCGCAGAGACCGATGCAGCGGCCGTACGCGCGGGCGGGTCTGCCCATGCCTCCGGCGGCTCAGCGGCGCGGCAGGCGGACGCGCCGGAGGAAGGCCGGAGAGGGCATGGCGCCCTGTCGGCAGCGGAAGCAGGGCAGCCGGATGGCGGCCGGTCCGCCGGCAGGGCTAAAGCGGCAGCGGCGCGGCATAACGATGCCGCCGGTCGGTACACGCTGCGCCACGGCACCGCCAGAGACGCCGGTCTCCTGCCGTTCTATCCGGCCCTGGGTGCGTGGCGGGGGCATTGGGCCAGCTTGCCGGCGGGAGAGTCGCTGATTATGCTCGAAGACGGCAAGCCGGCCGGCTACGCCCTGTACATGCGCGTCTACGAAGCTTCGGGCAAACTTGCCGGTGTCACCCTTTACCAGTGTGAAGCCTCGCCGGACAACCGGGACCCCGAGACTATGCTCAGGACTCTGCTTGAGACGGTCCTGGACGGTTACGGGGAAGTCTCGTTCAGCGCTTCTCATATTCCTTCGAGCCGGACGGATCTGATCCGCCTGCTGGAGGAGAGAGGGTTTGAAACCGCTCACGAGATGGTCTGGATGACTCGGGACATGACGGAAGAAGGCCGGGCGTGATACGATAGCGGGACAGCTCCGGCCGGCAGGAAGGCTGGCGGCGTCCCGGGTCGAAAGAAGACCTGGCGCCGTCGACCATGTTATTCCGCCGCCGGGCAATCCGAAAGATTTAAAGGAGATTGTAACGATGACTATGGACCGTTCTCTAATCGAGATCAGCAAATCGCTGCTGCAGTCGAGCCTCGGCGTAAAGCCGGGCGAGCTGCTTGTCGTTGTGGCCGACGACTATAAGAAAGAACTTGCCGAGCATGTGCATCAGGCCGGACTGGAGCTGGGGGCGGATGCCTCCCTCGTCGTCATGAAGCACCGTGAGAAATCCGGCGAGGAGCCTCCTGCTCCGGTTGCGGCGGCGATGCGCGAGGCGGATGTGGCCATCTGCCTCACGCAGCACTCGCTGACGCATACGGGCGCGCGCAAGGCAGCGGCGGCCAGCGGCACACGCGTGGCGACGATGCCGACCATCACGGAAGATATGTTCCGTGAAGGGGCGATCTCGGCCGACTACGCTCAAGTGCGCGAGCTGACCGAGCGCGTGACCGCCCGGCTGACCGCCGGGAGCCGGGTTAAGATCGAGAAGGAGCACACGGCGCTCACCTTCTCGATCGCGGGCAGAGCGGGCGTGCCCAGCACGGGCGTCTACCTGAATCCGGGCGAATCGGGCAACCTCCCTTCGGGAGAAGGCTACATCGCCCCGGTGGAAGGGAGCGCTTCGGGCACGCTGCTCGTGGACGGCTCCATTGCCGGGCTCGGCAAGGTAACGTCTCCGCTTACGCTGACCGTGGAGAACGGCCGCCTTGTCGGAGCGGACGGGGAGCAGGGCGAGGCTCTTCTTGCCGTGCTTGGCGACGGAGACGGCCGGCTGCTGGGCGAGTTCGGCATCGGCACGAACGACAAGGCCCGGATCACCGGCGTCGTGCTGGAGGACGAGAAGGTGTACGGCACGATCCATGTGGCGTTCGGGAGCAACAATACGTTTGGCGGAACCGTAGCGGCCGGCGTCCACATCGACCTCATGGTGCTCTCACCGCGCGTGTATATCGACGACGAGCTGATTTTGGAAAACGGGCGTCTGCTCGTGTGACCCGGCGCATGGACGGAGCTCTCTCTCGAGCCGCCGTTTGTCAGGCGACGCTGCACCGCGTGCCGGGAGCGACGTGGCGTGATTTTGACGATCGTTTATCCGTCCGGCTTAAAATTTGTCCGACCGGCGGAAGAGCTAGAGCTCTCCGTCTTTGATCTTGCTGTCCGTACCGGGCGGCAAGATTTTTTTGTTGTGCTGGACGAATTGTCGTGTATAATAACAAAAATATACAACAATTGACCGAAGGTAAACGAATGCCTTCCTGGTTACCCGGTCGACCGGATACCCGGAAATGTTCGGAAGGAGACTGATTGGCTTGAATCGAATACGGCATTTTTTATCTTCGTATCACCCGCTCGTGCACACGCTTCTGTTCGGTACAGTGATGGCGCGGGCAGCTTCCTCCATGAGTATGCCGTTTCTGGCGCTTTACCTCGTAGCCACAACGGATATGAGCAAAGGGATGATCGGTCTCGTTATCGGCGCAAGCTCGCTGGCGGGAACGGTAGGCGGCTTTATCGGGGGGACGCTCTCGGACCGGATCGGCCGCAAAGCGGTCATGCAGGGGGCGCTGTTTACATGGGCGGCCGTCTTTGTCGGCTTTTCGCTGGTGACGCACCCTCTGCTGTTTCTTCTGCTTAATCTGATCAGCGGCCTGTGCCGTTCGTTCTACGAGCCGGTCTCTCAGGCGCTCATGGCGGATTTGACCGAAAAAGAAAAACGGCTGCAGGTCTACTCGCTCCGCTATCTGGCGATCAATGTCGGAGTGGCGGTGGGTCCCCTGCTGGGTGCGGCCTTCGGGATGGTGAAGGGCTCGCTTCCTTTTCTTCTTACAGGGATCGTGTATCTGTTCTACGGAATCTTCCTTGTCGTTATGATGAGAAAATTCAAGGTTCAGACCGTATCCAAGGAAGTCAAGGAGAGGGTAACGTTCGCAGCCGCATGGAGAGTCGTCCGCAAGGACATGATACTGCGCTACCAGCTGCTGGGCGGGATGATCGGCGCGATCGGCTATTCCCAGATGTCCATTACCCTGTCGCAGTACGTGAACGAAAATTTTGCCCAAGGGGTCAAGCTGTTCGCGGCGATGATGAGCGTCAATGCCGTCACCGTGATCGTGCTCCAGATTCCGTTGTCCAAGCTGGCGGACCGGAAGTCTCCGCTTACGGCGATCGTCGTGGGGAATCTCCTGTTCGCGCTCGGGGACGTCGGCTTCGCGCTTTCGAACCACTGGCTGCTGCTGATCGCTTCGATGGTCGTTTTCACTATCGGGGAGACGCTCAATTTTCCGGCATCCACGATGCTTATGGACAAAATCGCCCCGGACCATATGCGGGGCACGTACTTCGGGGCGCAGACCCTTACCAGCCTCGGACATTTTGTCGGCCCGTGGATCGGCGGTCTTCTGCTAGCCTCAATCGGCGGCAATATGTTTCTGGTCATGGCGGTCGTGACGGTCACCAGCTCGTTTTTATACTGGCGTGGAAGTCACCTGCTTACAAAACGGATAGAAGGCGAATACACCTCCGCCACCGGGTCGGTATAGCCGCCAAACAAATGTGTTTTGTTTCCCGGGCTTATCCGACAAAGAAAAAACGGCCTCTTCGCCCGCATACAGGCGGCTGGAGGCCGTTTTTGATTCTTTTTGGTATGGTTCAGAGCGGTGAATGACTGCGATGTTCACTCTTGCTTGCCGGACTTTATCGTACCGTAACGGCCGCTGTTGTAAGCTTCGCTTCGGTCTGCAGACCCTCATCCGCTTTGGGGCTGACTACGACCGCGAGCAGAAAGGCGAGAACAGAAACGACCACGGCCGTTTTACGAAACAGCGGGTGATGAAGAAAGCGGAACCGCTGGTTCTGGCCTTTCGATTTCGATTGAACGAGAGCTGCGAACATAAGCATAGAGATAAAAAATAAGACAAGCGCCAGAATACCTTGCATAGCGGTTCCCCCTATAAATAATAAAATTGTCAGAAATGATTGGGTACTATTTCCTATGAAAATAGTACCATATACAAAGGAAAATGGGAAGAATTTATCAAAATTTTATCAAGTTTTTTTGTTTCTGTTCATTATTGTGAGATTTATGAGTATATAGGCCCGGTTTTTCCGGGCTCAAGCTCCACAAATGGCGTTGTCGTGTGCCCGGTATTTACTTTTCGCCCATTACTTGCATTTCCCGGTTGCGCGGTGTGGCGTCGCATGACGGTTCACCGAAGTTTCTCCGGCTAAATCGGGGCCATGGCAGCCTGCGGACAAAATAAAACCCCGTTTCGTTCAGCTAATGAACGAAACGGGGTTACGGTTAGACCGGACAGGCGCAAATCTGCCGTTATTGATCGACGGGTTCCGTATTCCGGCGGCGCGGCGGCAGCGGGCCGAAATATTGATACAGTTGGCATTCGATCCGTCCGTTAAACAGCTTGCGGCGCTTGTCGGCCGGACGGGTGAAATAATGCTCCAACTGCTTGCTCGGTGACAGGACGAACGTGCTCCATGTATGAAGCGAACCCGTCAGCTGTCCGAGCTGGCGCAGCACGCGCTCCACTTCCTTCTGTTCGCCGAGCCGTTCGCCGTATGGCGGGTTTGTGATCAGGCAGCCGAAGTCGCTACGCGGCTTCGCTTTGGCTACCGGCTCGACGTAAAACTTGAGCTCCTTGGAAAGGCCGGCCGCTTTGGCGGCCGCCTCGGCGACCTCAATCGCTTTCGGATCGATGTCGGAGCCCGCTATTTCCAGCGGAATGTCGTCGTTCAGGGAATCATAGGCCTCTTCCCGGGCCTGCTCCCAGCGATCCTGGCCGATAATGTCCCAATCCTCCGAGGGGAAGGAGCGGCGAAGGCCGGGTGCGATATTCCAGCCCGACATGGCGGCTTCGATCAGAATCGTGCCGGAGCCGCAGAACGGATCGTAGAGCGGGCGGTCCGGCTTCCAGCGGCTCAGGTTTATCAGAGCAGCAGCCATCGTCTCCTTGAGCGGAGCTTCGGTCACAAGCTTCCGATATCCCCGTTTGTGCAGGCTCGGACCCGTCGTATCGATCGTCAGCGTGGCGATGTCGTTAAGGAGAGCGACCTCAATCACATAGCGGGGGCCGTCTTCTTCGAACCATTCCGTTTGGTAGCGTTCTTTCATTTTCTCAACGACGGCTTTTTTCACGATGCCCTGGCAGGCCGGGACGCTGGAAAGCTGTGATTTATGGGAACGGCCCTCTACGGGGAATTCGCCGTATTCGGGAATCCAGGCGGGCCAGTCGAGTGCTTTGGTGCCTTCAAACAAATCATCGAAAGTCCGTGCTTCAAATTGCCCCATTTTGACAAGAATGCGGTCGGCGGTACGCAGCCACAGGTTCGTCCGGCAAATCGCCAGTTCGTCCCCGGTGAAAGTAACCCGTCCGTTCTCGACGGTTACATCCTCGTAACCGAGCTCTTTGACCTCTCTTGCTACGATCGCTTCCAGCCCCATGGGACAGGTGGCGATCAAATCCAATTTAGCCATGCTTTCATTTCCTTTCGGGTGGTATCCGTGTAATTTCTAAGTATAGGCGAAAGAGGCGCGGGAGACAAATGCCAATGTTGCCGAAATCAACCTTCGGACGGTTGAACACGCTTGTTTTTTCATATACAATGACCTCACAGATCAACGCCGTACGCACGCATGGGGTTCACGCGTCGCAACGGTGCGTTTGGCTTGGCCGATGATCCGGCTGTTCCAGGACTGTCCCGTGCATGGAGGATAGTTTCTGAATACATATGCAGAAAAGAGGAATGACCCGTGGAAAAAAGGACGGTTCAAACAAACGGGGGTTCGGAGAAAGCGGCTCCGGGGCCTGAGGAATACCTGGAAGCTCTTTATGCGGAAGATGAGGCGCTGGCGCTGGTAAAAGAGGCTATTCGGGACAATAACATGCCCGATATTTCGGTTGCTCCCGGCTATGGCCGCCTGCTCACCATGCTCGTGGGACTGACGGGCGCCAAGCGGGTGCTTGAAATCGGAGCCCTTGGCGGCTACAGCGCCATTTGCCTGGCTAGAGGGCTTGGCGACGGCGGACAGGTGCTCTCCCTGGAGGTGAACGCCGCCTTCGCGGAAACGGCACGGCAGAACGTGACCAAGGCCAGCTTCGGGGACAAGATCGGATACCGGGTGGCTGACGCCGTAGAAAGCTTAGCCGCGCTGAAGGAGGAAGGCGCGAAGTTCGACTTCTTTTTTATCGATGCGGATAAAGTGAATTACCCGGCTTACCTGGACTATGCCATCGAGCTGGCCAACCCGGGCGCCATTATCATAGGCGATAATATTCTGATGCGGGGGCGGACGATCGATGCGGCCGTTACGAAGAAATCGGTCGAAGCGATGAGGGAATTCAACCGCCGGTTCGCTTCCGATCCGCGCCTTGAGAGCACAATGCTTCCCGCTTACGACGGGCTTGCGGTGGCGCGGGTGAAATAGGACTCCGGGCTCGCATGTCTTCCGTTGACCACGGTCATGTGACGCCGAGCACCGCGCGCTGGGAGCTTCGCACGGTGCGAATGAGTTACAAACAACAAAAAGAACGATCCACCCGGACACATCCGGCCGAGGATCGTTCTTTTTTGTTTGGTTGGCGGTTGAAGGCGTCTGACCGCCGAAGCGGTTCCGTCGAGCGCTTTTCTACTCCGCCCATCCACCCGTTCGGTCTTTACAAGGTTCCGTCTGAAATCTTGTGCTTGCCGAGCAGCGTGCGGTACGACCAGGCCGCGTTAATGGCAAGCATCACGGTCGCGAACAGGAACAGTTCGCGAATGTTCAGGAAGCCGGACAGGGCGCCGCCGATAACCGGTCCCATCATGTTGCCGAGAGCCAGAGCGCTCGTATTGAAGCTGTACGAACGGCTTTCCATTCCGACCGGCGTGTAGGTCCGGATCAGGGAATTGACCGTCGGCAGAAGCCCGCCGATAAAAATGCCGAGGCAGAACCGGGCCGCCATCAGCTGCCAGACGTTCTGCACAAAAGCCTGCGGAATGAAGAAGATGGCCGCGCCGATAAGCGAGACGAAAAGGATGCGCTGGGGGCCGATCCTATCGGACAATTTTCCGAGAAGGGGGGCGGCCACCATGTTCGAGAACCCGGTGATCGAAGCGACAAGTCCCGCGTAGAAGGCGAGCAGTTCCCCCGAGCCGTGGAGCTCCTCGACGAAGAGCGCCATCAGCGGCATGGAGCACTGGATGGAGAACTGGATCACGAACGTGATCGAATACAGCGTCGGCAGCTGCCGGATCGGCCTCAGGTCCTTATAACCCTGAATGACCGATATTTTCGGCTGCTTTTTGGCTTCAGCCGCATTGAACTTCTCCTTGACCAGCAGCATCGTCACCATCGAAGCGATAAAGAGCATGGCTCCGGTTACATAGAAGATGTACCGGAAGCCGATAAGCTCGGCCAGCAGACCGCCGATAAACGGGCCGAGAATGGAGCCGGCTACGGCACCCGACTGGAGCGTTCCCATCGCAAATCCGATATGCTCGCGCGGCGTGTTCGTCGACATGAGAGCGACGGAAGCGGGAGCGTACCCGGAGATCGTGCCGTTGACGAGCCTCAGCAGCAGGAGCACCCACGGGGCATGCGCAAAGCCCATCGTCGTCATGACGGCAGCCATTCCGAAGCCGGAGCGCAGCAGCATCACTTTGCGTCCGTAGCGGTCCGCCATTCCTCCCCAGAACGGTTGGAAGAGGAAGGAAGTGACGAAGTTGCCGGCAAAAATAATGCCTGTCCAAGTTGCGATTTCCTGCGCGTCCTGCAGGCCCATCTCTTTGAGATATAAGGGCAGAAACGGCATGATCATGGTCATGCCTGCCATTACGAAAAACTGTCCGACCCACAAAACCGCCAAGTTTACTCTCCAATTGATCATGCAATTCCCCCATTTCTAGTTGTACATGCTTTGCTTTTGCGCCGTCCTGGAATTCATCCCCTTATTATATCACAAAAAGAAGATATTTTTTCCTTCATCCTCAGGAAGGGGCTCTTTGTGGATGCGAGCTTCTAGGATTCTAGTTATCTTTAACCCGGTAAGGCGGGAGCAATCGGTTTCCTATGCATAAATTTCCCAAAGACAGGGAATTGTAAGCGTAAAGGAACTTACAAAAGGAGCTGTTTTCCCATGCCATTCGGAGCCCATGAAACGTTAGAGGTCCACGAAGTATTGACCGAAAAAATAAATATGATCCGGCATTTTTCTTTTTACGCCCGGCAGGCCCGGCATCCGCAGGTGAAAGCGATCGCCGAGCATCATCTTCAAGCGGGGGTGCAGCACTATAACGAGCTGGTCGCTTACACGCATGATTACAGCGCCGCGCGCGGCCAGGCGCCCTACGGCCAGCCGCCGTTTGTCTCGGTCCAGGATATTTTGTACGGCCTGCGCCATCCTGCCCCGGTCTCACCGGAAACGGACGGCTCCTTCAATGACGAGCAGATTTTATCCGCCATGCTCTGCTGCCACAAAAACAACGCGAAAAATCAAATGACGGCCGCGCTGGAATGTGCCGATCCCAACGTCCGCCGGATGCTTCTTACAGCAGCCGACGCGGCCGCGGATCATGCCTATGAAGTATTTCTGTTCATGAACAGTCAAGGCCAGTACCAGGTTCCGACGCTTCACGATCATACGGCCAAAACCTACCTGCACACCTTCCAGCCGGTTCATGAAGCGGATTTCGGCCAGACGGCGGGAAACTACGGCCAAGGTTACGGCTACGCCCAGGAATTCGGCCATGCTCCCGACTACGGCCAAAATCACTTGTACGGCTATCCGGGTGCCGGCGGCAGCCAGCCGCATCAGCAAAGCCGCCCGCAGCAAAGTTACCAACCGCATATCCACCAGCCGGGCGACTATGGCTACAACGGGGGTTACAGCTCACAGCCGGATAACGGCGGTTACTCCGCATACGGAAGAACGGAAACGGGCTATGCGGATCATTCTTACGGCAGCTCGGCTTACAGAGGACAAGGGCAGCAGCCGGACGCTTACGGCTCCTCACAGCCGTCCTCTTATACGGGAGGCGGCACTTCCGGCTACGGCGCCGCTTACGGATATGAGAGCGCAGGCCAGCAGGCGCTCTACCAGACGCCAAACCCGTCCTACACACAGGCTTCCAATTCCTCATATCAAGGAGACCGGAATTACACGCCGCAAACCGGTTCGGGAACCCAGCAGCAGCACCAGTCCGGCTACGCCGCATCCGCCGCCGGGACCAGGCAGGCTTCCCACGCCCAGACGTCTGTCAACTCCCAAAGAGGCGGGCAGGAAGAGAAAACGGACGAACCCGACAGCGGGGCGCTGACTTCCAAAGCGGGCGAATCTTCCTCCAATCCGATTCAATAAGCGTTAAGAAGTGTAGCCGCGACAGCCGTGAAACTTCCGATAAAAATCAGTTTAAAACCGGTGTTCTCCTTGAGGCCCCTTAGCGGAACGTTTATAATCGCTAGAGGGCCTTTTTCCATGAATGCCCTTATTCAGAACGGGGAGTTGAGTGACCGATGACGGGAACTGTACGCAACATTTACTGTGTAGGACGCAACTATAAGCTTCATGCCGCCGAACTGGGCAACGACGTGCCGGAAGAGCCGATGATCTTTACGAAACCGACGCATGCGCTTGCCGCAATGGAAGGGGATTTGCTCGAGCTGCCTCAAGGCAAAGGAGAAATCCACTACGAGGGAGAGCTCGTTCTTCATATTTCCAAGCCCTATTCGCCGGGAATGACGGTGGATGAGCTTGTCGATTCTTTCGGACTGGGGATTGACTTCACCCTTCGCGACGTTCAAAGCGTCTTGAAGAAAAAAGGCCATCCTTGGCTGGCCGCCAAAGGATTTTTGAACTCCGCCGCTCTGAGTCCGCTTCGCCCGTTTCCGGGTGCCGCAGAACTGGAAAAGACGGAATTCAAGACCGTGCGCAACGGCGAAACCGTCCAACGGGGCAATATCGGGGAGTTGATTTTCCCGCTGCAGGCTATCGTTGATTATGTGGCCGCAAACTACGGCCTTGGAGCGGGGGACCTGATTTATACGGGCACGCCTGCCGGCGTCGGAGCCTGCGCGGACGGGGATGTGTTCGAGCTTCTCTGGGGCGCAGAAACCTTCGGCCGCTGCACAGTTAAGCTGTAAGGAGGGATAGGATGAACTGTCCTGCCGCGGAAAGTAGAGGGGGCCGATGAAGAAACAGAGGTTGACCCTTCTTATCGTGTCTGCGATCTTCAGCGCTGTTCTCCTTACAGGACTGCTGCTTGTCAAAATAAAAATGGACGCGGCATCCGTTCCGCCCGCCGCATCGTCTTCCGAACGGCCGGTCGCCAAGACGCCCGGAGACAATCAGCCCGCCTCTTCCGCGGTGCCGGCTCCGGAAAAATCGCCCGTGCCCGCGGCATCTTCGGCCCCGGATAAAGCGGAGGAGTCGGCGGAGGCTGCCGCAAGCGAACCGACCGGCAATAAAGAAGCCAAACCGGCGGATAAACCGGCGAACCCGGGGGTAGCCAAAGCGACCGAAAAGCCGAAGGGTTCGCAGGACACGGCTCCTGCCGTCCGCAAAAAAGTGGGCGATCATGAAGCCGTTGATCTTATTTTTGCCGGGGACGCACTGATGGATTGGTCCGTGAAGGAAACGATCAAGAAGAAGGGGCCGGATTATCCTTTTCAGTTTGTAAAAAAGGAAGTCTCCAAGGCGGATTACGCCTTTGTGAATCTGGAAACGTCGGTGACCGACGCGACCGAGAAGGATACGAACCAGCTCTATAATTTCAAATCGGACCCTCCGTCCTTGAAAGGATTAAAAAATGCCGGATTCGATCTCGTTTCCATAGCGAACAATCATGTGCTCGATTTCGGGAGACAGGGTTTTCTGGATACGCTGAATCACCTGAAACAGACGGGGCTCCCTTATATCGGGGGCGGCCGCAACGCCGCGGAAGCGTACAAAGCCAAAACCGTCGAAATTAACGGGGCCAGGATCAAATTTCTTGCCTTTTCCCGGTTTATTCCGACCCGGGACTGGTTTGCGGGTCCCGATACGCCGGGGATTGCTCAGGCTTACGACAAATCCGCCGTTCTGCCGGTCATCCGGCAGGAAAGCAAGGACGCGGACTATGTATTCGTCTATATGCACTGGGGGGTGGAGAAAAACCACAAACCGGAAGAGTGGCAGCGGACCTTCGCCAAAGAAATGATCGATGCCGGGGCCGACGGAATCATCGGGAGCCATGTGCACGTTCTGCAAGGATTCGAATTTTACAAAGGCAAGCCCATCGCGTATTCCATCGGCAATTTTTTATTTCCCGATTATGTGAAAGACGCGAAAGCGGACACCGGACTTCTTAAATTAAAGCTGATCAACGGAAAGATCACGGCAGAATTCAACCCGTATTACATTCAAAAAGATCAGATTGTGAAAAGGGACGCGGCCTACGACAAAAAGCAGATGGATTTTCTCCAGTCCATTTCTTACGGCGTCAAGATACGCGGCAAAGCCATCGAACCCGCTTCCTGAAAAGCAGAAAACACACCTCCCGAGTGGGGGTGTGTTTTGCTTGAAAGGGCGATTTTTGCCATAATGGACCTAAGGCAGAATTTAGCGGGAAGCTTCTTCCTCGCGTTCGTTCTGAATCGGGTCGGGAAGCAGGCCTTCTTCCGTGAGGTCCTCGTTGGTTTTCATGCCTTCCATGTCTTTGCCGAGCTGTTTGATTTCATCCATGTTCGGCGCCATCGAACCGTTCATGACCTCATTGATATCGCGATTCGCGGAATTTTGCTTGGCGTCATGATATTCATGCTCTTTTACGGATTCAAGATCTTCATTCTCATATTTACGGACGTTATTTTTCTGATTGGTGTAGGGGTTGTGCTTATTTTCATCCGTAATCGGGTTGATGTCCTCGTTCGGTTTGTTTTGGTTGGTTTCCATGATTAAAATCTCCCCTCATAAACGAATGTGTGATACGGGATCTACCCTTATTTTTACCCGAAATACGGAAAACGAAACCCGCGGTTTGCAGCCGCCGGCTTTTGCAGGCAGTGCTTTGCCCTGCTCGGATGATTGAAAGAAGGGGAGATGAGAGAATGTCGGGAATGGATGTGTGGATAGGACTGCTGGGAAGCGTCCTGGTGGCGGGAGCCGCTTATTCGAAGCGCTCCCTGACAGCGTCGGGTGCGGCCGCGGCGGTTGTCTTGGGCACGCTGATGTATTCGCTCGGCTCGGCCGCCTGGTTCGGCACCCTGATCGCGTTTTTTGTTGCCTCGACGCTGCTGTCCAAGTACAAGCACAAGCGAAAAGCGGCCATCGAATCGGGCTACGCCAAAAGCGGCAACCGGGACGCCGGACAAGTGGCCGCAAACGGGGGGCTGGGGCTTCTGCTCTGCATCGGCTCGGTGATCGCCCCTCATCCCGCCTGGTGGGCCGCTTTCGTAGGCGTTATGGCCGCCGTCACGGCGGATACCTGGGCTACGGAAATCGGCGGGCTGAGCCGGACCGCTCCCCGCTCCATCCTGACGGGGCGCAAAGTCGCCCCCGGCACGTCCGGCGGGGTCACCGCGCTCGGGCTGCTCGCGACTTGCGCGGGCGGGCTCTTCATCGGCGCGGCGGCGTGGCTGCTGGCCAGGCTGGGGAGCGGCGCCGTCACGGGAGCCGCTCACGCCGTCGGAGCGCAGCATCCGCTGGAGACGCTGCTGCCGCTGCTTGCGGCGGGTCTGGCCGGCGGCCTCGCCGGATCGCTATCCGATTCGCTGATCGGCGCGAAGTGGCAGGCGATGTACCGCTGCGCCGTGTGCGGCCGCGACGTCGAGCGCGGCTCGCACTGCGGCTCGCCCGCCGAGCCGCTGCGGGGCTTCGCCTGGATGACGAACGATGCCGTGAACGTCATCGGTTCGCTCTTCGGCGGCGCGGCGGCGCTTGCGGCGGCCCTGCTCGCAGGCTGGCTGTGAACAGCCTGGGGACCGCTGCCCGGCGTTCCGGCCGAAGCAGCAAACTCCGCCGAAACATGAAAAAACCTCCATCCCGGCAGGCCTTAACGGCCGTATGGATGGAGGTTTTTCGTTTTGTCTTACAGCGCGCCGGAGTTGTTCTTGCCGAATTCTTTCTGGACGGGAGATTCCTCACCCGGCAGACGATCTTCGTAAGAAGCGGAAGCGGCTTCTGCGGCGGCAGTTCCCGGCAGCACTTCTGTATCGGCCGGAACGGCGGATCCTTTGAGCTGTTTGCGAAGCTCCTTGATTTCCTTCTGCATCTGTACCTGACGCAAAATGCCGAACAGACCGACGATAAGTCCGCCGAGAACGGTGGAAATCACGATGACCAGAATGAGGGGCGCGTTCGTTTCCATAAACACGAAATTGACACGAACCTGATCCATGTTTACCACCGCGAAAACCGTCGTAATAAGGGCAAAAATAAGAGCGCCGATCAACAGCCATTGAATACGGTTGGATTTCATGGAAAATCTCTCCTTTAAACCGGCAAAAAGGCCGTGAAACCGTTCATCGGCCTTTAAGCTCGGGGTAAAGTCCGCGTGAATTACTTCGTCAGCTCTTCCATCTGATCAAGCACGGAAGCGAATACGCTCATCGCCTGCTTGATCGGTTCTGGAGTTGACATGTCCACGCCGGCTTTTTTCAGAATGTTGATGGAATAGTCGCTTCCGCCGCTCTTCAAGAAGCCGAGGTAGCGTTCCACGGCAGGCTGGCCTTCGTCGAGAATCTGTTTGGAGAAACTCGTGGCAGCGGAGAAGCCCGTCGCATATTTATACACATAGAAGCTGTTATAGAAGTGTGGAATACGCGCCCATTCCATTTCGATATCTTTGTCCACTACCATTTCTTTACCATGATAGAGGGTATTCAAATCATAATAGATTTTGCTGAACTCCTGTGCCGTAAGCGATTCGCCCTTTTCCATCTTCTCGTGCGTGATTTTCTCAAACTCGGCGAACATGGTCTGGCGGAACACGGTCGTACGGAACTGATCGGCATAGTAAGTAAGCAGGTACAGCTTCTTCTTCGGATCGTCCGTATGCTTCAGCAGGTAGTCCATCAGAAGCGCTTCGTTGAGCGTGGAAGCCACTTCGGCCAGGAAAATCGTGTACTGGGCGTCCCGGTACGGCTGATTTTCATCCGACAGGTACGAATGGATCGCGTGACCCATTTCATGCGCCAGCGTAAACATGCTGTTCAGATTCTCTTTGTGGTTAAGCAGCACGTACGGGTGCGTGCCGTAAGCGCCCCAGCTGTAGGCTCCGCTGCGCTTGTTCTGGTTTTCGTAAATATCGATCCAGCCGTCGTTGTAGCCTTTTTCCAGCGTTTCCACATAGGATTTGCCGAGCGGAGCCAGGCTTTCCTTAATCGTTTCTTTCGCTTCGTCGTAGGTGACCTTCATCTTGAGATCGTCTACAAGCGGCACGAACAGGTCGTACATGTGAAGTTCATCGAGTTTGAGCAGCTTCTTGCGCAGCTTCATGTAGCGCTGGAGAAGCGGAAGCGATTCGTGAATCGTTTCGATCAGATTCGTGTATACTTCCGGTTTGATGTTGTCGCCGAAAAGGGACATCTCAAGAACGGACGGATATTTACGAGCCTGCGAATAAAAAATGTTCTTGTTGATGTTGGACGAAAGCGTGGCGGCTATCGTGTTTTTCTGCTTGGCATACGTCTCGTAAACGGCTTTGAAAGCTTGCTCGCGCACCTCGCGGTCCCGGCTTTCGAGGAACTGGATGTAGCTTCCGTGTGTCAGCTCTGCTTCCTCGCCGTTCTCGTTCTTCACCTTCGGAAATTTCATGTCCGCATTGTTGATCATGCCGAAAATGTTGCTCGGAGCGCCGGACATATTGCCGGCCATCGCCAGCAGCGCTTCTTCTTCCTTGGACAGCACGTGAGGCTTCTGGCGGATCATTTCTTCCAGCGTCGTTTTGTATGGCGCCAGATCCTTGTTCTCCACGAGCGCCTTTAACTGCTCCTCGGAGAGGCTGACGATTTCGGGAGAGATGAAAGAGAGCGCTTGGCTCACTTCCACGCTGAGCTTCTGGGCTTTATCCGACAGAGCCTGGTAGGTAGGGTCCGTCATATCCTCGTGATGCTTCATGTTGGAGTACACGTATAGTCTTTCGGTATGTAGAGAAATATCGTCCTCCAGCTCGAAGCATTGCTTCACAGCGGCAGGATCGCTTAACTTGCCATGAAACTGGCCGATTTTGCCCAGCGCTTCTTTCGTTTCGTTGTATTCTTTGTTCCAGGCTTCTTGATTGGCGAAAAGATCCTCCAGCTTCCAGCGGTGCTCGGCCGGGACGTCTTTACGAACGGGAATTTGGTTCATGGGAACCCTCCTGACAGATGATTTCGGATTGGCGGCCGGATGCGCGCCGCTGCCGGGAACCAGCGTGGACACGAGCAATCCGGCCATAAGGGCGATCGGTAAGAGGCGCATACGGTTTCACGCTCCCCAGACGGATTTTCCCAGTTGACTTTTCGGGAATCCCGTCTAGTATGACCGATCGGAAGATTAATTATCATTATAGGGGAATGCGTTTGGGAAGTAAATTCGCCCGCGTTTTACCCCGCCATTCCTAATTTAAACAGAGATACGACCACCAGCGAAAAAGAACAGACCACCAGGATCAGCGCGAAAATGGCCATCGGCCTGCGCAGCTGCTCCGGTATGCGGTTGCGCGAATAAAGCACAAGCAGCGCGAAAGCGAAGCCCGCGATGATAAAGAGCAGTACATCATTGGAAATCCCCAAAATACGTTCACCTCTTGCCATTAAGCATTTTAACTAGTATGCCATACAACTTCGCCTCATGCGGGCGATTTCCCTCTTTTCCGGCTAGCGCGCAAAACCCGCCGGCCTTTCAGCGGAAAGGGGCGGGTTCGGTAGTTACTCGGTATACGGAGCCGGTCGTCAGCCGGCGGATTTAACGGATTTCGGATCCTTGTCCGGTCCGACCTTGACGAAGACGAGTCGGCCGCTCGGGTCCGACTGTACGGTGAACCGGTCTTCCGGCGCGATGTTGGCTTCGTGGCCCACATGCTTGGGAAGGGTGAGCTGGCCGCGGTCGTTGATTTTAACGGAATAACCGGACATTTTCACGACATAACCGGTCACGAGTACCCCGACGATAACGACGGCGATAAAGAGCCATTTTACAAGCGGGTTAGCGGAGAAATAATCGTGCATAATGAATTTTTCTTCCGTCAGCATTTTGGCTGCGGTATAGGCGAGCACCCCGGAACCAATGTACATGACAATCGGAAACCGGTCGACGACCTTAATGAAAATGGTGCTTCCCCAGACGACGATCGGAACGCTGACCAGCAGTCCGATAATGACAAGGCCGATATGGCCGTGAGCCGCACCGGCAATCGCAATCACGTTGTCGATGCCCATTGCCGCGTCGGCCGCGATAATGGTAGTGATCGCGGCTCCGACCGTATTTTTAGCCGCGATATTGTCATGATCGCTTTTATCCGTGAGAAGCTTGAGCGCGATCCAGACCAGCAGCAGTCCGCCTACGAAGAGCAGGCCGGGAATTTGAAGTAGATACACAACGAGAACGGTCGCGACTACGCGGATACCGACCGCACCTGCAGTCCCCCAAAGGATGACCCGCTTCTGCAGGTTCTTGGGTACGTTTTTGGCAGCCATCCCGATGACGATGGCGTTGTCTCCCGCTAACACGAGATCGATGATGATGATGTTGAGCAAGGTAAGCAAGGATGCTGTTGAGAACCAGTCCATGATAGTGAGTTCACTCCTTCATCTTAAAATAGGGTTTGCAAGTCAGGGACTTCTAATTCGGCGGCAGCCTACAAAAAAATGCCTTACCGAATTATCCGGTAAAGGCATTTTTCTCCAGCGAAGAAGAAAAGACCTTTACCAGCGTGCTGGCAAAGGTCTTGCTAACAACTTTCGTTGCCAATAAAGCCGGGGCTGTTGTCCAACCCGAACTGACGACTTTACTGTAGAAGCTACTCCCCTTTGACTGTCCCGTACATTTAGTTTTCTGAGCTCAGTATACCGCGCGTGTCGCAAATACGTCAAGACATTTGTTCGCCTGTTTCAGACGTTGCGGAAAGCTTCCATCATGGCGTCATATTCTTCGTCGGTTCCTTCGAACGAATCCCGCGGGAATCTTTCCTGAGCCCAATGCATCAAAGCCGGCCGGCTGAGAAAAGTATGGGTATCTTCGCCCCATTGATCCGAAATTTCCCTGGCGACAAGCCGGGAACCGTTCACTTCAACCGTAACCATATTCCATTTGTCTCTTTTGAAGATGACATGTTTTTTTATCACGTGTGACATGAGAATTCTCCTTTAATCTGGTTTGAAGGATGAGGGACGAATATAAAGGTAAGAATGCCCCAACCGCTTGCATCTTACTTTAGCATAAGGGATTAAAAATTTCACTAGCTTGAACCGGGCGGAGGTGGTACAATACATTCAATCTTTATGGGAAAAGTTGGATGAGGCAGATAGAGCGCCGCCGTCACTTATCCGTAAAGTCCCGTCCGCAGGGACGGAAAATCAGTTTAGTTGAGATGAGCCGAGAAGAGGAGAGTGCAGTTGAGATGGAGACAAAACGCTTTTATGAGCAGACGGGTGTCGCTATGACATGCCGCAATTTCGAGGAATACGTCCGGATGTTTGATTTAGAGCCGGAACAGCTGCGCGGCAAGCGCGTGCTGGATACCGGCGCCGGCGCTTCGGCATTTACGGCCGAGGCTTCCCGCAGGGAAATCAAGGCCAGCGCGGCAGATCCCCTGTATGCGATGGGGCCTTCGGAAATCGAAGGGCTGGGTCTGGAGGAGATCGACCGGTTTATTGCCAAGCTGACGGAGAGAAGGCATATGTACAATTGGGATTTCTACGGGGAGCCCGTGCTCCTGAAGGAGCTGCGCAAACAATCATTCGCGGATTTCGCCGCCGATTATGCGAATCCCGCTTCCCGCGAAGAGAGATACACGGCGGCTTCGCTGCCGGAGCTTCCGCATTCGGAAGGCGAGTTCGATCTTGTGCTGTGCAGCCACTTCCTGTTTCTGTACGGAGAGCAGTTCAGTCCCGAATTTCACCTCCAGGCGATGAGAGAACTGCTGAGGGTTTGTAAACCGGGCGGAGAAGTGCGGATTTATCCGCTGCTGACATTCGGCGGAGAGGTGTATCCACAGCTTCCCGAGCTGCTGGCAGAGCTCGCCGGAGAGGGCGTCAGCGCCGCATATAGGCCGACGCGGCTCGCTTTTATCCCGGGTTCGAGGGACTACTTGACTTTGCATAAAGTTGCGGATTGACCCCTTTCTGGCAGTTGAACTGGCAGACAAAGGATGATATAATATCCATATTCGCCATAGATGGCGATACATTTAGGAGGTTGTTCACTTGAAAGGTACAGTTAAATGGTTTAACGCAGAGAAGGGCTATGGCTTCATCCAAGTAGAAGGCGGCGAAGACGTATTCGTTCATTTTTCCGCTATTCAAGGCGATGGATTCAAAACTCTTGACGAAGGCCAAGAAGTAGAATTCGAGATCACGGATGGTAACCGCGGTCCTCAAGCAGCTAACGTCACCAAGTTATAAGATCCAGGGATAACCACCTTCTTATAAATAGTGTCATAGCAAACCAAGACAGCTCCCGATCGAAAGATTGGGAACTGTCTTTTTTGCGGTCTGAATTTGTACCTAACCTGCTCATGGATGACTGTTTCCGATTCCGTCCCAGAGCATGCTGACGATTTTGTCGGCGGCGAGCCGCTTGTCGGGGTAGGTAAACGTCCCGTCGGGCTGTTTGCTGTGTCCGATCATAAGCAGGGCCATGTAAGAACGTGCCGCGAGCCAGCAATCCGCGGTGCGAATTTCGCCCTTGTCCGAAGCTTCGGCGAACGCGTCGGCCAATGCTTCCAGAAGCTGATGCTCCGCTTTTCGCATATTTTCCGTCTGCTCGGGAGTGAGGACGGTTTCGATTTTGTTCATAAAGCCCTCGAAATCGAAGCTTGTCGTGGCTTGAAGGTGATTGTAAGTGACTTCCAGCAGCCGTTCCCGGAGAGGAAGGGGCTTCTGGAGAATTTTCAGCGTGGCCGCTCGCACCACATTCATAAGCCGGATCGTCGATTCGGTGAGCAGCACGGCTTTGGACGGAAAATAATAATAGACCGACGCTTTGGTGACGCCGCTCGCTTTCGCTATATCGTCCATGGAAACGGCATCATATCCGCTGCGGATAAATTCGTGCATGGCTATCTGGAGAATCCGGTCGGAAACGGGGGCCGCCTGCTCGCTGGAACGGGGCCTTCCGGGAGATTTTCGGGAAGTGGATGACATAGGCAGTGTTCCTTTCAAAACGGGAATCTGAGAAGCTCATTAAAGAGTAGTATACCACAAACCGGAACCCGACCTTTCTTAAAGCGCTCGTGGTAGGGGACTCGCAACTCCAAAAAACAGGCAGGAAAAAATTAAACGGAAAATTTCTGGTTGATTAATTAACTGACCAGTATATATAATTATAACGAAAATGAATGTTTAACGTCTATAGAGGCACATACAGCTTTACTATCCGGATAAAAGGAGAGAACGTCTCAATGAAATCATCGTCCTTTATGGAGGGAATGCTTTCCCGTGTTGCGGGTCCCAGAAGCAAATGGGTTACGGTAGCAGTCTGGATCGTGCTGACCGTTCTGCTCAGCGCTCTGTGGCCGGGCGTCAACAGTCAGGAAAATAACGCGGCGGACCAGCTTCCCGCGGATTCGCTCTCCGTGCAGGCCGCGGCGCTCGAGAAAGAGCAGTTTCCCGCAAGCGGCGGGGTCCCGGCGCTGGTGGTCTTTTACCGGCAGGCCGGACTGACCGAAGGAGATCTTGGCGCCCTGCAGAAAATAGCGGGTCGGCTGACGGAAACGCCGCTTCCGGAGCAGGCTTCGGTAGCTCCTTTTGACAAGCTGCCTTTACCGGCCCTGAAGCAGTCCGTGAGCAAAGACGGGACCACCATCGTGCTGCCGGTCTCGTTTAAAGAAAAAACGGAAACCAAGGTGCTCAAGGAGAGCGCGGCAAAGCTCAAGGAGATATCCGCCGCCGTGACGGGAAGCGATCCTTTTGCGGTTAAAGACCTGAAAGGGGAAGGCCTGATCGCGCGTATTACCGGTCCAGTCGGAATTTCCATGGATGCGAACGATTTGTTCAAAGGAGCGGATTTCTCGCTGCTGATGGCGACGGTCATTCTCGTGCTCGTGCTGCTGATTCTGCTTTACCGGTCGCCCGTTATGGCGATTGTGCCGCTTGTCGGGGTGGCCTTCGCTTACGGCGTTATTTCGCCGATACTCGGAAAGCTGGCGCAGCTTGGCTGGATCGTGGTGGATGCGCAGTCTATTTCTATTATGACGGTGCTGCTTTTCGGGGCGGGGACGGACTATTGCCTGTTTTTTGCAACCCGGTACCGGACGGCGCTTCTGGAGCACGAGAATAAGCATCTTGCCGTGAAAGAAGCGCTGCTCGGTTCGGGCGGTGCGATCGGGATGAGCGGGCTGACGGTTATCGTTTCGATGCTGGCGCTGCTTTTCGCCAAATACGGGGCCAACCACCGCTTTGCCATCCCGTTCTCTCTGGCCGTGTTTATCATGGCCGCAGCGAGCGTAACGCTTGTGCCGGCGATTCTGGGCATTCTGGGACGTAAGTCTTTCTATCCGTTTGCTCCGCTTACGCCGGAACAGAGAGCCGTGAAGGAAGCGAAGCGGGGAAAACCCGTCCGCGGACAGCGGGCCGTCGGTCGCATGAGCGAAACTTTGGGGCGGATGGTGACGGAAAAGCCGAAGACGATTCTGGTCGTAAGCCTTGTTGTGCTGATTGCGCTGGCGGGGGTTTCGTCGCAGATCAAATATACCTTTAATCTGCTTTCCTCTTTTCCGGAAACGATGCCGTCCAGAGAAGGGTTTACTCTTCTTTCGGAACACTATTCTCCGGGGACTCTGGCTCCGGCCAAAGTGATGGTGGACACGGAAGGGAATAAGGTGGACGCTGGAGCCAGACTGAAGGCACTCTCTTTTGTGGACTCCGTCTCGGAACCTGTAAAAGGGAAAACGAATCCCGACATCGTAGCCTACGATGTGCTGTTCAAGGATGATCCGTTCGAGCTGGAATCGATTCATCATATTCCGGATCTGTATGCGGCGGCGGAAGCTTCCCTTCAAGATGCGGGAGTTGCGAACGCCGGCTCCCATGTGAGGGTTTCGGGACAAACCGCCGAGCAGTACGACACCGAGAAAGTGACGAGCAAGGACACGAAGGTGGTCATCCCGATTGTAATCGGGATCATCGCGCTGCTGCTTCTCGTCTATCTCCGTTCGCTCGTTGCGATGGTCTATCTGATGGCCACCGTTCTGCTGTCTTACTTCTCGGCTCTTGGAGCCGGCTGGCTTATTTTGCACACGTTCTTCGGAACCGAAGCGATTCAGGGGCTGATTCCGCTTTACGCGTTCGTGTTCCTGGTCGCTTTGGGCGAAGATTACAATATTTTCATGGTGTCGGGGATATGGAAAGCAAGCAAAACGCACAAGCTGAAAGAAGCGATCCGGCTTGGCGTGAGCTCGACGAGCAGCGTGATCACTTCGGCCGGACTGATTCTGGCAGGCACGTTTGCGGTACTGTCCGTGCTGCCGATTCAGGTGCTCGTGCAGTTCGGCGTGATCTGTGCAGTCGGCGTTCTGCTGGACACGTTCGTCGTCCGTCCGTTCCTTGTGCCGACGATCACGCTTCTGCTCGGCAGAGCGGCCTTCTGGCCGGGCAAGCCGGGAACACCGGCGGACGAGCGGAGCGCATCGCGGCCGGGCATTTGAAGCAAAAAAGGAGAGCAGCGGCATTAGCCGTTCCGCTCTCCTTTTTTGTGTACCGCGCCAGGGCCGCCGCGTCGGGCTACTCGCCCAAAGCGCTCCAGACGGCGCGCGTATAAGCGAGCCTCATGCCGGCGCGCTCCATGTTGTTCTGGCTCACGCTGCCGAAGGCGGCCTGTGCGGCCACTAGCCGGCAGCCTCGTTTGGCCGCCTCGTGCATGCGTACCTGCAGCATAGCGGTGTGCAGGCCGCGGCCCCTGTGCTCCGGCATCGTCGCGGCCAGCGTGAAAGAAGCGATGTCGCCGTCGATGTGCATCACACTGACTCCGGCCGGCTCGTCGTTTACATAGCCCACATACATATGCCATCCCGGCCGGTTAAGCAGAACGATGTTGTTGTCGATGAAATGCTGCTTTGCGCTAATATCCATCCCTGTTCCCACGCAGTGCAGTTCCCCGTATAGGTCGAACCGGTCTGTCGACGTGATCGGCTCAATCCGGATGTGAGGCGGAAGCACGGGAGCGATAGGTTCCGGCAGGCCGTACATATAAGCGTGAAAGCTTTCCTGATAAAAGCCTTGTCGTGCCAGCGCGTATGTAACGGACTTGTCCGCTTTGCCGGGAGTGAGCTCGAACGTGCAGGAACGGCCGTATTCCGCGTAAAAACGGAGAATCGCCCCGAGTTCTCCGACATCACCGGAACCCAGGCCCCTGACGGTGTTGAACAAGGGCCATGGCATATGTTCCGTGCAAACCGCGCTTGTATGACCGAACCGCGCCGTATGAACGCCCATCGGGTTGCCTTCGCGGCTGCCGATGGCTTCTATGCGTGAAGTCCAGAAAGCCGTTTCCGCCTGCTCCAGGCGCTTTACAAGTTCTTGTGTAAGTACGGGTAATTGTGCCATCATACCGCCTCCTGAAGTTCATTACGGGGTGAACATAAAAAGAAAACGTGAAAAGAAAGCCTCCCGGTTTCCGGCTTGGAAAGGGGAGGCTTTGAAAGTTTACCTGCGTTTGGTTCGGTCAGTTGATGATTTCGAGTATCTCATCCACTTCTTTACGGGCCAGCTTGCCCGGACGCTCCTGCGGATGACCGAGGGCGATGACCATGTTGACCTGCGCTTCTTCCGGAATCGGGAGAAGCTCGCGGAGTCTGTGCTGGGCAAGGAGGACCGGTCCGGTCATGGGACAAGTCGCCAAGCCCCGCGCATGGGCGGCAAGCATCAGGTTCTGGGCGGCGAGGCAGGAGCTCTTGATGCCTTCTTCATCCCAGACGGAGTTTTCCACAAGCTTGATCGGGTCGAAAATGCGCTCACGAAATTTGGACTCGTAAGGGGTGGCCAGGCAAATAATCAGCACGGGCGCGCCTGAGAACGCGGTCGCATACGGTCCGAAAGACTTGACGAGAAGGCGGCCTTCACGGGATAAGCCGCGTTCTTCGGCATCGGCCGCCCTTTTGTGAAGTTCTTCCCACGTAACGTCTTCGATCGTTTTGATGAGGTCGCCGTTCATGACGGCAATAAATTTCCATGTTTGTGAGTTTGTATCGCTCGGTGCGTATCTGGCGCAGTCAATCAGTTCGCGTACGTCTTCAACCGAGACAGGGTCTTCCGTGAATTTCCGGACGCTCCGTCTTTCGAGCACGACGGATTTGAAATCTTCATAGTTCATGCGTACAGTCCCTACTTTCCGCTGGTTCCTGGATACTGTCCTTAAGACTTGGTACTAATATCTTCTCCTAATTATAGTCCAAATCCGGCAGTTTGCATAGGGAAAGCCGATGACGGACAAGCGGTCCTTTCCGCCCGGAATGGTTACTGGAGGACGACGGTATCTCCTTCGTTCAAGCCGCTGACCACTTCGGTTTTATCGGCGGTTTCCATGCCGATTGTAATTTCTTTGCGCTCCACGCCGCCCGGTGTTTCAAGCATGACGAAATGCTTGTCTTTATCACGCTGTACGGCAAGGGTAGGAACGACAAGAGCGTCGGCCTTGCGGGCCGTTTCAATGGTGCCCGTTAAACTGAGTCCGGCAATGAGCCTGTCGTTGGGTTCCAAAGAGACGATGACTTCAAACTGGGCTGTGGCGGAGGTGGCCGCTTCCGTTCCCGATTTGGCGAATTTGGACACTTGTTTGACTTTGCCTTTCAGCGGAACGTCGGCAAGAGCATTGATCTTGACTTGGACCGGCATATCCGGCTTGATTTGAAAAACATCGAATTCTCCCACATAGCAGAGCAGCTCAAGCTTGGACAAATCGACAATTTTGCCGATCCGGTTATTGGCCTGAAGGGCCTGCGGAATTTTGGAAGAATCCTCGAAAAGAAAAATGCCGCTTTCCGGTGCTTTAAAATTCGCTTTGGCGAGCATTTTCTGTTTTTCTCCCAGCTGGTTCTGGGCCGTCTCGCGGTTCATGGTATTGAGCTGGGCCTGGACTTTGGCGCTTTCGGCATCGACATAGCGTTTCTTGGCGTCCGATTCCGACATGCCGTCGCCGGATTCGCCGGAACCTGCCGGAGCTTGGGCGGAACGTTCCTGGAATTTGGCGAGCTGCGCTTCCAGGTCCTGTTTTTTCAGATTGGCCTGCATCTGAACGACTTCGGCATCGATGGCCGCACTGTCGAGGACGAAAAGAGAGTCGCCCTTTTTCACTTGAGCGCCTTCGGTTACGTTCCACTTCACGATATCCCCGCTGAACGGGGCGTGTACCCAGGTCTCTTTTTCATAAGATGATTTGCCTTTCACTTCAATGGAGCCGACCAGCTCTTCGCGGGTCACTTTGAAAGAAAGGGGATTGTTCATCGCCATATCGGCGGGATTAGGACCTGTTTGAGGATGGCTTTTTATGTATAAAAACGCGCTGATTCCTATGACGACAACCGCCGCCGCCAGTGCCCAAATTTTTTTCTTCATCGTTACCGTTTTCACTCCTATTCGCGTTTGATAGCTGTCAGGGCGTCGGTTTTGGACGCTTTCACAGCGGGATAGATACCTGAGAGAACCCCTGTCATGATGGCAAAGAAGAGACCGACGGGAAGAATCCAGGTGGATATAAACAAGATTTGGGAGTCTTCGCCCGCAGAATTTTTGCCCATCATGAAGGTTAGAGCGTTAATACCCCAGACGACCCAGTAGGACAGCAGAATGCCGAGAATTCCGCCCAGCAGCCCCAAGAGCGCCGACTCTACGATGAACATGTTGCGGATTTGCCTCAGATTCGCTCCAAGCACCTTCATGATGCCGATTTGGCGTCGTCTCTGGTAGGTGGACATCGTCATGGCGACCACAATGGAAATGGAGGCGATGAACAGGACGAACAGTCCGACGCCGAGAAAGACGACCCGGATGATGACGAATTCTCCCTGCATTCTCTCTTCCTGATGAAGGTTGTTCTGGGTATTCAGACGAAGCTTCTGAATCTGCTTGTCGACGGTTTCGATATGGCTCGAGTTCTCGACTTTAACCAGTACCTCCGAGTAGGATTCGCCCGCTCCCATCCGCTTGGCGGTTTCGCTGTCCGGCGGTGCCGAAGCTTTAATGGCTTCGCGGATTTGTTTGGCAAGAGCGTGGGAAATGTATCCCTTTTTGTCATACATAACCATGTTGCTGGGCACACTTTCCCCTTTTTTTAGGACGCCGGCGACCCGTACGGGGATTTGCGCCTGCGCTTTGCCTTTCGAAGCGCTTGGGTGTTCCAGCGTCAGCGTAATCTTCTTCTGATAAAGCGATGTCGGGATTTTATCGAATTCCCGGAACGTTTCCCAGAGGGTCGGATCGTTCTGGTTCGCCCGCATTTGACGATCCCGGTTCTTCATGGTTTCCTCGTCGAGAAGACCCATGGTGGCACCGGGGTTCAGAATAATCGTGTTTTCGATATCGGAAGGGCCGCCCTGCTGGAACTCGTGCCCGAACTTTTCGAGCGTATCCAGATCTGTAGCGACCAGCTCGAAACTGCCGATTTTGCCGTCGTCGAGCTTAAAGAAGAAGTGACCGACCTGCTGAAAGCTGGCGACGGCTTTGACGTGCGGCAGCGTTCGGATCAGATCGAGCTTCTGATTTGTAATGGAACCGGCAGCGGAGCCGGATTTGTCCGATGCGGAGCCCTCTGACCCCTGGTCCTGGCTCTGGTCGTTGCGGATCGTAATCTCATCGGTTTTCAGGTACGCTTTCATCTGTTGCTCGCTGTAGTGAGAAGCGGATTCCCCAACGGCCAGGGCGACAACGATAGCGGCGGACCCGATGGAAATCCCGAGCGCGCATAGAGCGGTGACGACTTTCCGGCGTTTGAGCTGATCCCAGCCGAGCCCCATGTAATCGCGCATCTTCATGGCCGCTCACCTCCGGCTTGTCCGGCATGGAGGGGGGGATCCGGCGCGATTGCCGGAGGAGCTTCATCGGCCAAGGCCGCCGCCGTCTCATCCTCGCCGTGCAGGTAATCGCTGTCTTCGGCGAGCCGTCCGTCTTTCAGCTGAATGACCCGCTGCGTTCTGGCCGCCACTTCGCGTTCATGCGTCACGATGATGAACGTAAGCTGAAGCGTGCGGTTCAATTCGAGCAGCAGGTCGATGATCTCCTTCTCGGTCTTAGTGTCCAGATTCCCCGTAGGTTCGTCCGCGAAGACGACGGGAGGACGGGTGATCAGCGAACGCGCGATCGAGACGCGCTGCTGTTGTCCGCCGGACAGTTGGGAGGGGAAGAGTTCCGTCTTCTCCGCCAATCCGACCTGCGTAAGCAGACTCATGGCCCGCTCGCGCCGTTCGCTGGGCTTGACGCTTTGAAAGACGAGCGGAAGCTCGACGTTCTCCCGGACGGTTAAATGCGAGATGAGCTCATAGGATTGAAAAATAAATCCGATATGATGGCGCCGGAATTCGGCGAGCTTGTTTTCGCTCATGCGCTCGATCGGCTGTCCGTCGATCAGAATGCTGCCCTCCGTCGGCTTCATCAGTCCGGCCATCAGGTTGAGCAGCGTGGATTTACCGGAGCCGGAGCTTCCGAGCAGGGCTACGATTTCTCCTTTGTTCACGGTAAAATTGATGTCTTTCAACACCTGGGACTGTTCCGTACCGCTTAGAAAGGTATGCGAAAGCCCGCTTACCTCAAGCATGCGAATCCTCCTTTTTCGTTGAAATAGCAGTTAATCTGGCTTCCAGCGCGTTCAGACGGGCATGGAATACGAGGAAACCGGCCGCAGCCGCAACGGCAAGCCCCGATCCGATTCCGTAGAGGACCGTGCTTCCGTAATCCGCATAGATCAGGCCGCCGAATCTTCCGCTGATGATCCCGGCAAGGCCGGACCACGTAACGGCGAAAATAGCCTGGCCGGACGCCCTGTACTCATCCGGAATGATCTGGGCGAGGTAGCGCAGAGCCGTGACGAAGAAAATGCCGAAGGTCACGCTGTGCATAGTCTGCGCGAACAGAACCCAGCCGGTTTGATCCGACAGGCTGACGATCAGGAAGCGGATGGCGTACATCAATCCGGCAATGGCCAGAAGCGGCAGCTCTTTGTAGCGGTTCCCGTATTTGCCCAGCAGAAAAAACACCGGAATTTCGCTTAGCGACGAAAGCATCATCGCCGTACCGACCGTCATGTCCGAGGCCCCCAGCTCGCGCAGATGCAGAGCCAGAAAGCCGTCATTGATCCGGTGCGAAATCGACATGATAAGGACGAGCAGGAGGAAGATCAGCAGCCGGGGGGAGCCGATCACTTTTCCCATGCCCTTAAAGTCCATTTTGCTGTAAGCAACCCGTGTATCGACCAGGCCGAAAGTGAAAATCAGCCCGATGACAATAACCGCTATACTAATAGACGAAGTAAGGCCGATATTAGTTTCTTTTATAAGGAGCCCGAAAAAAAGCGCCGAGAAAGCAAAGCCGATGGAGCCGAATATCCGGAAGGAGGAATAGCTCTTTCCCGTCTGGCTGGCATGCAGCAGGAGCTGGCTATCGTTCAGGGATTGGGCGGGCTGCTGGAAGAAGTAAAACCCGGCCATCAAGGCGTAAAGCACGGTAAAGGAATCGGTTCCGAACATGGAGACGACAAAAACGAGCTGTCCGACATACAAGGTGATCATAATCGGCTTGATCTTCTGCAGCCGGTCGCTCGCGAATCCCCAGGCGAGGTTGGCAAAGATGCTGACCATCGGCCCGATGGAGTACAGCAGTCCGATTTCGGCTTTGGAATAGCCGCGCGAATCGAAGTAAAGAGGGAAAAATGAGGCGATAATGGCCATCATCATATAATAGGAAAACGTAAATCCCCGCAAGACGAAATCATTTTGTTTTTTCAAGGCGACCACCTGTCTTCGTTGTTCTGTAAAAAAACGGAGGACGCCGTAAGGGCGTCCCCTATTCTTTCCATCCAGTATACGGAGGCCGCAGGCGGTGGCGCAATTGAGCATTTCACCGCTATCGGCAGTCGTTTGGAGAATAGGGGCGGCTGCTTATCCCGGTTGCTCCTATATGAACAAATCCGGTGCCATATCCCGGCACAGTGGCGTTATGGACCGTCCGATAGCCTTAAGGACCTGTATGGACGCTCCGAAACCATGACAAAAGTCATATCCCGGTATAATTGGGATGGAGTAGGATGCGGGTAACGGCAGGGTGCAAGTTACCGTTAACTTGTAGTGGAAAGGTTACGGCGCCTCGTGATACATTAGAAGATAAGATTGTTAGACATCGCGCCGGATTAAGCTGAAGGGGGTGCCTTGTGACCTGCCGTTTTATTTTTGACGAGCGATTGGGAATCCCGGTCCCCGAGTTCGATAAGGAGTGGGAAGAGTACTCTCTAAGGGAAAGAGAGTCCATTCTGTTTCAATGGGAACAAATACGCGGGACGATCCCGGACCGGATCAAGCAGCTTGAAGGACAGATTATCGCCAAGCAGAACAAGTTAAACGTCGAAGACGATTTTCCGGCTTCCTGCGCGCTTAATTCGCAGATTGCCGATCTGGCCAGCGCCATCAACGACCTTCATCTCTGGTTCCGGACGAATCAGGAAGTGGAAGGCAAGATACACGGTTAACGGCAGAGGGTTCCTTCCGGTGATTCTCTCTCTGCGCGGATACGCACGTATTCTTCCTGCGGCAGAACTGCCGGAGGAGACAAGGTGTAAAAGCTCCGCAATTCTGGTAAGATAGAAAGAAAAATTGAGATTGGATCTGAAGCGCCAGGTCTGAGCCGCAGGAAGGAGTGCTCGAGGTGCCAACAGAAAATGAGAAACCGTCTTGGATCAGACTGATCGTCAAGCCTTTGCTCGGAAGGCAGCCTTCGCTGTATCCGATCGAAGAATGGGATTCGCTGATCGATGTCCGGATCGACAAACTTCAGGTTTCCGCATTAAGCGGAGACAATCCAGATAAAGAACCTTATGCACTGGCGCTAAAATCGGGACTCTATCTGTTAAATGAGAGTCTTGACAACAGTCATGAAATTTCCCAGTCCATTACAAATGAAACCGGAAGCTATTGGCACGGGCTGATGCACCGGATGGAAGGCGACTACAGCAATGCGAAGTATTGGCTGCAGGACGCGGGCAACCATCCGATCCATACCGACCTGGTCAACGAGGTCCGGTCCTTTCTGGACCGCCAGCCGGGGCTCCGGGCGATAGAGCATGAAGCGATGAAAGCGAAGATTGACGTTCTCGTTACTTCTCCAGAGTGGAATTCCTCCGTATTTGCGGATGCCGTCGAGCTTCAGGTAACCCTGCTGCAAAATCCGGACATTGAAGCTTGGCTCACCCATATCCAATACCTGGAGTTCAAACTGCTGCTTGCCTACTGCTATCGCCAGTGTTATGGAGGAGAACTCGTTGAACTTGCCGAATAAACCATCTTTAAACGTTCCCCGGGGGCCTCTGGGCCTAATGTACCGGGTATACAAATATGTGCTTCCGGGCGTTAAACGGGAATTGGAGGGCTGGCGCCGCGAAGCGGAGCGGATTCCGGACGAGGAGCTGCGGACGCAGGCGATTGCCAGCATGACATCCAAACAGTTTCACTGTCAGGGCGGCGCCATTTATGCGGTAATCAATTTACCGATGAGGCAGGTGCTCATTTCGCTGATTGTCGCGTTCCAGACCATCAGCGACTACTTGGACAATCTGTGCGACCGCAGCACTTCACTGGACCCGCAGGATTTCCGGATGCTGCATCAATCCATGTTGGACGCGGTCGACCCGGCGGCTCCCCTTCACGATTATTACGCCTATCGTCTTGAGAAAGAAGACAACGGCTATCTGGTCAAACTCGTACAGACCTGCCAGAAAAGCATTGCCGAGCTTCCTTCGTATGGGCTGGCGGCCGATGCGGTCCGCTCGCTTGTGGGGCTGTATTGTGATTTGCAGGTGTACAAACATATTCGCCCGGAACTTCGCGAACAAGCCCTGCTGGACTGGTGGGCGGAACATAGCGCGAACTACCCCGATTTGACTTGGAACGAATTTTCGGCGGCAACCGGCTCGACGCTCGGCATGTTCATGCTGTTCGCGGCGGCTTCGGACCGCAATTTGGACCGTCGTCGGGTGGAGGGGATTAAAAGCGCCTATTTCCCTTACGTATGCGGGCTTCATATTTTGCTGGATTATCTCATCGACCAGGAAGAAGACCGTGTCGGCGGAGATTTGAATTTTTGTTTTTACTACGCGGATATGGATGAAACGATCCGGCGGATCGCTTATGTGGCCGAACAGGCCAAGGAAGGCACTTCGAAACTGGAAGACGCCGCTTTCCACCGCATGGTTATTGAAGGGCTGCTTGCCCTTTATTTGTCCGACCCCAAAGTGAAAGACCAGCCGGTTGTCCGGCAAATATCCCGTAATCTTATGAAAGACAGTACGATCAGCCGTTTGTTTTTCTGGATAAACAGTCTTGTGATCCGCAAAACGTCCTGATCTCTCATTATATTGCTCATAGATAAGCAAGGAGGAACTTTAATGACAGCAGTAAAATCCATCGCAGTTCTTACGAGCGGCGGCGACTCCCAAGGGATGAACGCAGCCGTACGCGCCGTTGTGCGCAGCGCACTTTATCACGGTGTGAAGGTATTCGGTGTCCAACGCGGGTACCAGGGGCTGATTAATAACGATATTACGGAAATGGATCTAAGAAGCGTAGGAGATATTATCCAGCGCGGAGGAACGATCCTGCAGACGGCCCGCTCCAAAGAATTCACGACGCCGGAAGGCCAGCAGCTCGGAGCGGAGAATCTCCGCAACAGAGGCATTGACGGCCTGATCGTTATCGGCGGAGACGGCTCTTATCAAGGGGCTAACAAGCTGAGCAAGCTCGGAATCAAGACCATGGGTCTTCCCGGCACCATTGACAACGACATTGCCTTCACCGATTTCACCATCGGATTCGACACGGCTGTCAGCATCGTCGTGGACGCGATTAACAAGCTCCGCGATACGATGACTTCGCATGAGCGCTCCTCGGTGGTCGAAGTGATGGGCCGTCACTGCGGCGAAATCGCCCTGTACGCGGGACTCGCGAGCGGCGCCGAGACAATCCTCGTGCCGGAAGTTCCCCACGACTGCCAGGAAATCGCGAAACGGATGAGCGACAACTTTGCCCATGGCAAGCGTCACAGCATTATTCTCGTTGCGGAAGGCGCCGGCAAAGGGGACGATATCGCCCGCCAGATCATGGAGCATAACGGAATCGATGCCCGCGTGACCGTTCTCGGCCATATTCAGCGCGGCGGAACGCCGACTCATACGGACCGCATTCTGGCAAGCCGCCTTGGAGACTTCGCAGTGCGCAGACTCATCGAGGGCGACTCCGGCAAATCCTGCGGCGTGATCAAAGGTGAACTCGTTGCGACGGATATCGATCTTGTCGTGAACACGAAGCGTCCGTTCAACATGGAATTGTATAACCTTGCGCTTCGCTTGTCGCAGTAATCCTGCGAGGCAGGTGACCGGTACGCCGGAACTAGCCAGTACACAAAAGCCTTCCTTCTCCACGGCCTCAGCGGGCATATGGAGGAGGAAGGCTTTTGTGATAGATACGGCCGCACCGAGTCCCGTCCTATCCGACAGCAGACCCGGCGCAAAGCGGCGCTTATTAATAACCGTGGTCCGGATCGATCCGGTTGATCAGCGGTTGATTTTCGATAAAACGGCGGATATTCGGAAATAAAATTTCCGCACACCGCTCTACATATTTCGGCGTATTTCCCGCGATATGAGGCGTAAGGGCAGCCTGCTCCATTCCCCAGAGGGGGGAATCCGCAGGAAGCGGCTCTTCCCGGAATACGTCCAGCGCCGCACCGGCAAGGCTGCCTTTCCGCAGCGCCTCGATCAGAGCCGTTTCGTCGATCACGCTGCCGCGGGCCATATTGACGAGAAACGCCGACGGCTTCATGAGGGCCAGCTCTTCGGCCCGGATCAGATTTTCCGTCTCGCGCGTGGCGGGGACGATCACGACGACAAAATCGGATTCGCGCAGGAGAGAGTGAAGGCCGCTCTTTCCTTTTCGCATGTCGTCGAAATGTTCCCTGTCCCGGCCGGAACGGCTGTAGCCGACCACCTTCATATCGAACGCCTTCGCCTTCCGGGCTACTTCCGAACCTATCGCTCCCGTGCCGATAAGGCCGAGCGTCTGGCCGTGAAGCTCTGCGGTACGAATCCGGTGATTCCATTCTTTGCGGCTCTGGCTCTCCATAAGCGTATGTGTACGGCGGACGAAGTCCAGCATGACGGACAGCGCATATTCACTCATTTGGATGGAGTGGACACCGCTCATGTTGGTTACCTGGATGCCTTTCGCGTCCAATTGGCGGAGAGGCAGCTTGTCGACACCGGCCGAAAGGCTTTGAAACCAGCGCAGCTTGGGCAGCAGAGGGAGCCAGTCGTCTTGAAACGCTCCGGAAGTAAGAAGAATGTCCGTGGAAGCGAGCCGGTCTCCCGCTTCTTCGGCAGTCGGAAACTGCTGCAGAGAGACGGCGTTTTTTAAATCTTCAGGCAGATGATCCTGCAAATACGTCAAGTCCATTTTCGTCAAGGCCGTTATATTCAGCATAGGGGTCAGCTCCTTTTTCTATATATTAAACAAAAGAGGGAGAGAAAGAAAACAAGCGCGAGCAGCCAAGGATCATCTAGGCAAATCCTTGACAATTTGGTAACATAAAGGGAATCTTACAGAGATGCCGAGTATATCGGTGGGAGAAGGAGGGTATGAATGTGTTCTTATACAAAGTAGAGCTGGAGCTTAAAGAAAGTCTGGCTTATCTGATTGTTGTGGCCGAAACGGACGCTAAGGCGTTCGATGCGGTAGAAGGTCATCTTGTCCGCCATTTCACAGTGGCGCCTGAAGTCGTGCAAACGACGATCATTGAGAAAAAACGGGTCGGAAACGGCGCGGGGTACGTAATCGAATCCGCCGTCGAGAGTCCGGTTTAAGAAAAGGGGAAACGGAAGAATGAAAATCGTAATTATTAGCGGAAGCAACCGCGAAGGGGCAAGCACAACCCTTTTAAGCGCCTATGTCGGACAAGTATTGACGGAAAAGGGGGCGGAAGTGACCCTGGTCGACCTGTACAAACAGCCTGTCCCGCTCTACAGCCCGGATCCGAGCGTAGTCGAGGACGAGAATCTGATCCATATGAAAAAAACGGTCATGGAGGCGGACGGCATCGTTCTGGCTACGCCGGAATACCATGGCGCCATGAGCGGCGTACTGAAAAACGCGCTCGATCACATGGACGCCCAGTACGTGGACGGCAAAGTCGTGCTGTCGATGAGTTCCGCGGGCGGGGCTGTCGGAGTCAGCTCGCTGCAGCAGCTTCAGACGGTTGTCCGCAACCTTCACGGCGTTAACTGCCCGGAATGGATTTCCATCGGGGGCGCAGGCCGGACATTTAACGAACAGGGCGAGCCGGAAACGCTTCAAATCCGCGAGCGTATTCTTAGAACGGTCACTTACTTCCTGTCGATGACAGAGACTTTCCGTAAATCCGTTTAAGGTTGAAAGGAGAGTCAGGCATCGGGATGGAAAAGAGGATTTTGGGCCGGACAGGCCTGCAGGTAAGCCCGCTTGGATTCGGAGGCGCCGAAATCGGCTACCAGGGCATTGACCCGGGAACGGTGGAAAATCTGCTGGGCCGAGCGCTGGACGCGGGACTTACCGTTATCGATACCGGAGAATGTTACAAAAATTCCGAAGAATTAATCGGAAAAGCCGTCTCGCACCGCCGGGCGGAATTCAGCCTGTTTACCAAAATCGGCCACGGCGCCGGTTTTCAAGAAGAAGACTGGGATTTGGGGATGCTTGAGAAAAGCATCGACCGCAGCCTGAAACGTCTGAAAACCGACTATGTGGATTTGCTTCAACTGCACAGCTGCCCGGAGGAGATTTTGCGCCGGGGGGAAGTGATCGGGCTTCTTGAGAAGTTCAAGAAGCAGGGCAAAACCCGCTTCATCGGATGCAGCGGAGACGGGCAAGCCGCCCTGTACGCGGTCCGGACGGGGGTGTTCGACACGCTTCAGACGTCGCTCAGCATAGCCGATCAGGAGGCGATCGAGCTGACGATTCCCGAAGCCCGGCAGCGGGGGATGGGCGTCATCGCGAAGAGGCCCCTTGCTAACGCCGCCTGGCGGACGGGAGAGAAGCCTGCCGACAGCTACCACCACGAGTATTGGGAGCGCTTGAAGCAGCTGCGGTACCATTTTCTGAACGAATCCGTACCGGAAGCCATCGCTTATGCGCTCCGGTTCACCCTGTCGGTGCCCGGTGTCCATACGGCCATCGTGGGAACGACGCGTCCGGGACGCTGGGAAGAGAATGCGGCATTCCTCTCCCGGGGACCGCTGCCGATTGAAGCGATTGCCGAAATCAGAGGGCGCTGGCAGCAAGCGTCCCGGGGGAACTGGCCGGGATTGCGCTGAAACAGATCCGGCGTGCTTCGTCCGGATGGTTCAATCCGCAAGAGCTTTTCGCAAAACAGAACAGACCGGCCAGAGAACTCTCTCGCCGGTCTGTTTTTTATTTTACAGCTTATGTTCAAATAAAAAAGACCCTGCATGCATCACGCGGAGTCTTCTGTGTATAAAGGGGCGTATGAAATTATTTCCGCGCTTCTTCTTCAACGGAAGAATTAGTGTTGACTTCTTTACGCGCCGGAGCCGCTTGGTTCGATTCGTCGGAAACGAGACCGTTAGTCGCGTCTTTGAATTCTCTAAACATACGTCCGAAGCCGCGTCCCAGTTCAGGCAGTTTGCTTGGTCCGAATAGCAGTAAAGCAACTAGAACAACGAGCAGTAAATGCCATGGAGAGAAAAAATTCATTACATGTACCTCCAATTCGATGCCGGCATGCAACCAGGCTATTCAATCGTGACCTTATCATACCATGTAATGGGACACCAATCCAGTTCATTTGCTACTTTTTTGTGAACATAGCTGTAAAAAAGACGCCCTCCTACTGGAGGAAGGCGTCTTTGCGGTTCTCGTTTATGCTAAACTGTACAATTTCAATTACATCTTCCTGATCGAGGGACTGTATTCCGTTCACGAGGACGATTTCGGAATTGAGTTCCGTACGCGTTAAAAACGTATAAAGCTCAGGGGTGTAAGTCTTCACGATATGAGACAGTTTTACGGTTTCCATTTCCATCATCCTTCCTATCCGGTTTTGATGAGAAAGCTAAGCGGAAATATTACTCGTAAACCGAAAATGAAGCCAAGCTGAAGCCTTCTTTCATTATACCATAAAGAGCGGCGGGTTGCATTGGCACATCGTGGAGGACTCCCGATTAAATCCGGTGCTATTGACGGCGGAATTCACCGAAGACACCGACCGTTTCGACCACGTTCACGAACGCTTTAGGATCGGTTTCTTTAATGATTTTCTGCAGGCCGACCAGTTCGTAACGCGTCGTTACCGTCATCAGCAGACTCTGCTCCTGATTCGTATAAGCTCCTTCCGTACGGATAACGGTCACCCCGCGCGGAATCACGAGAAGCTTCTCCAGAAGCGCCTCCCTCTGCTTCGTCACGATGAAGGCGGTCACTTTGATATGACGGATATGAATCGTATCGATCACCTTGCCGGCAATATAAATGGACAGCATCGAAAAGAGGGCGAGGTCCCAGTTGTTTTTAAAATAACCGAGCAGAAAAATAACGCCGCCGTTCAAAGCGAACAGCATCTGGCCGAGAGGAAAATCGCGCTTGCGCGTCAGAATGGACCCCACGATGTCGAACCCGCCCGTGGAGCCGCCCGCCCGCATCGTGATGCCGGCGCCGATTCCCACAAGCACGCCGCCGAATACGGCTCCGAGTATAGGCTCCTGCACAAGCTCACGGACCGGTATGATCTGCATGAACCAGGTTGTGGCGATAACGGAGCCGACGCTGATAATGATGAACCGGCGTCCGATAATGACAAGCCCCCAGATGATCAAAGGCAGGTTCAGGACGAAGTATAAAATGGAAATATTCATGTTCGTCAAGTATCCGATTACCATCGCAATACCGGATACTCCGCCGCTTAGGAGTTCGTGCGGAATAAGAAACATGTTAAAGCCGAACGCGACGAGTGCCGCGCCGAGTATTACAACCGCGATGGAAATCGCTTTTTTGTCCACACGATCACCTCAAGAAGTAGTATGCAGATTAAAAGTACCACTCATCCGGGATAAACATCAAGAGGAATTGACCGGAGGACAATAAAAAAAACGGACCTTTTCGAAAATAAACCTGTCATTCTGCCGCTCAGGTTACTTTCAGCCGGTCCGTTTGTGGGGTTAAGAGTAATTGTGCGAGTTCTGAACGGTGCCGTCCTTCCGGTGGATGACGGCTCTCGTGTTGGCGTCTGAAGCAAGCTCGTCGGCTTTTTTGACCGCATCGCTTTTCGTGTCCGCTTCATAACGAGGTTTATCTTCTCCCTCGGCTTTAACGGCCCAGCCGTCGCCGTCCGGTACGACATGGAGCGGTGAGGAGGGAGAGGAAGAAGCCCGGCGTTCCGTACCGCTTTTGCCGCCGCTCCGGTGATCGGGATGATTTTCTTCCCATTCCTCCGCTTTGGCGGTAGCAATCGCGATCGCGCGGCCTTCCTCGTATCCGTCGTCCAGCAGGGCGTTGGCGATTTCAACGGCTTTATTGCGGACCCGCTCGGGCAAATTTTTCATTGAGGGCGGATAGTCGTTCTTGGTCCAAGGCATGATCGTTCCTCCTTCCGGGTTACGGTTCTGCTGCTCGTTCGTTGTTCTTTTACCCGAAACGCGGAAGAATTAAGCAGGAGCGGCCTATGTAAAAAGCCGTGCGGCCGTTCAACGAACGGCCGCACGGCTCGCCAGTTCCCGGCATAGCGCGGGTACCGGCTCGTACTGCAAGGAAAGGGGGCGGCCGCCGGCAACCGGCTTACCGCCGCCTTTTGAACGATCCGGAACGTCCGCTTGTTCCGGGTTTTGTCCCGATCCCGCGCTTTGTTCGCCCGGGATTGGTGATCTCGCTGCGGCGGTCGCCGGCTCCCGTTCCGGCCCCGATCCCGCCGGTAGTGCCGGACGGGCTGCCCGGAGTCCGGAACGAACCTTCGCGGTCCGACGTTACGGGCGGCTTGGTCGAACCCGTACCCGTGCCGGGCGAGTAACCCCCTGGCGTCCCCCGGTAGGTCGGGGTAGAGCGGTAGCCGCGGTAATCGCTGACCCCGCGGCTGTTGAAAAAACCGCCGCCGAGAACGGATTGAAGCATGGCTACGGTCAGGAAGGTCTGCAGGAAGGAGGGCGAGTAATGCTCTCTGGCATATTGGATCGTATCCACCTGGACCAGGGTGTTCGCCGGGTTTTGATCGTCCCGCTGCAGGTTGATGACCTTGTCGGGATAGAGCAGAAACATCTGATCCTGCGATTCCTTGCTGATTTCGCGCGGCTTCTCCCGGTCGGCGAGCTCCTTGGCTACGACCGGTACGTCTTTATTCTCGGCGGTGTATACTTTCGATAAATTGCTGCCCGATCCGTCGGCGCTGGTGAGATTATACTCTTGCCGGACGAAATCGCTGGCGTTGGGGGCGCAGCCCGTGAGCAGAACAAATACTAGCAGGCCGGAAATCCATGATGTCCATCTGTTCAAGCGGAAGGCACCTCCTGAAGGCTGAAGGGGGAATCAAAAACAGAAGCCTCCGTTTGAACTGGAGAAGCCGCACAGACAGTCTGTGCGGCCGTCTGCAGCCTCAGCGCCGTTCGCCGCCGGAATGAACAAACCGGTTTTCCGCCCGCCGGACGTTAAAGCGTCGCCCGCATAAATTTAACCTGCGAGGCCGGTGTGCGTTCGCCCTGCATGGCGACGAATTTGCCGTCCTGCCACTGCAGGAAGAAATAGCGGTCGTCGGGTCCGAAGTATCTCCAGATCATGACTTCGTCGCCGCTGCGGAAATCGGTGCTGCCTTCCGTACGGGTCACATCGCTGCGGTGATGCTCCAGTTCGAACGTGTCTTCTCCGTCAAGCTCGAGCCGGGAAGGCACGTCGTTCGGATCGTCGAGCGCTCCCTCCATAAAATCGCAGAGGAAGCACTCGTAAGAACGGCCTTTCTCGATGAGCAGGCAGCGGACATCTTTGCCGCTTTGAAGATAGTACGCATACCGGTGAGGCTCGAAACCGCGGTCGAAATAAATCACTTTCCCGGAAACGACGTACTCCTCGAGATCGACGTTGACGATATCGCCGACGCGGGATTCCTCGAAGGGGTTCGCTTGTCTGACCGGTTCCTGCTGTTTATTGCTGCGGATAATGTTGCCTACGCGTTTGAATATAGACATAAAGGGACGCTCCTTACGTTTAATCTGGTGTTCTTCTGTCCATTATATACGATGAAAAGCGATTAAGGTTTCGATGGCAGACCCTCTTCCTCCCTGCACATGGGCAAATAGTCACTGGAAAAGCTTGAGTATAATATGTTATACTAGTCGAGATATTCTTAAGGGCGGCTCTACGAATTAGGATAAGGGCAATTCGGGATAGGGTTTCCGCACGGATGAACGGATATTAAGGAAGAAAAGTCGTGCTTAAGGGTATATAAAAGAAGAGAGATCTTCATCGGATAAAAGGAGAATGAACGGATTGAAAAATTTTTCAGAATTTGATTTAGATGCAAAAGTAATCAAAGCTATTACAGAAATGGGTTTCGAAGAATCGACCCCGATTCAGGAGAAAACGATTCCGCTTGCGATTGAAGGACACGATCTGATCGGCCAGGCGCAGACCGGTACGGGTAAAACGGCCGCTTTCGGTATTCCTCTCGTAAGCAAAATCGAGCCAAGCGAAGACAAGATCGTTGCACTGATCATGTGCCCGACCCGCGAACTTGCCATCCAGGTTGCGGAAGAAGTGAGCAAACTCGGACGCTTCAAAGGCATCCGCTCCCTGCCGATCTACGGCGGACAAGATATCGGCAAGCAAATCCGCGCGCTGAAGAAAAGACCTCAGATCATCATCGGTACGCCGGGACGTCTGCTTGACCACATCAACCGTAAAACGATCAAGCTCGAAGACGTTAAAACCGTCGTACTCGACGAAGCGGATGAAATGCTCGACATGGGCTTCATGGATGACATCCAGTCCATCCTGAGCCTTGTACCGGCAGAGCGCCACACCATGCTCTTCTCGGCAACCATGCCTCCTAACATCCAGAAGCTGGCTCAACAGTTCCTGACGAACCCTCAGCATGTATCGGTTATTCCTAAGCACGTAAGCGCTCCGCTTATCGATCAGGCTTACGTCGAAGTGCATGAGAAGCAGAAATTCGAAGCGCTTAGCCGTCTCATCGACATGGAATCCCCGGAACTGGCGATCGTGTTCGGACGTACGAAGCGCCGTGTAGACGAGCTGGCGGAAGCCCTGCAGAAGCGCGGTTATGCCGCAGAAGGCCTGCACGGCGACTTGTCCCAGAATCAGCGTGACAACGTAATGCGCAAATTCCGTGACGGCAGCATCGAAGTGCTTGTCGCTACGGACGTGGCGGCGCGCGGTCTCGACGTTTCCGGCGTCACGCACGTCGTTAACTTCGACCTTCCGCAGGATCCGGAAAGCTACGTTCACCGGATCGGCCGTACGGGCCGCGCGGGCAAAGAAGGAACGGCTTGGACGTTCGTAACGCCGCGTGAGATCGATCACCTGCACTTCATCGAGAAAGTGACCCGTCACCGCATTCCTAAGAAGCCTATGCCGAGCCCGGCCGAGGCTATGGAAGGCAAGCAGAAGGTAACGGCTGAACGCATCATCAACCTGCTTCAAGAAGACAAGCACAACGAATTCAAAGGCGTAGCTATCCAGCTCCTTGAGGAATACGATTCCGTCAACCTGCTGGCAGCGGCACTTCAGCTTCTTACCGGCGGTGAGAAGAAGGAAGTATCCGTCGAGCTGACTCCGGAAGATCCGATCCGTGCTAAGAAACGCCGCGTCGATGTTCGCAGCTCCGGACGCAAGTTCAACTATGGCAGCGACCGCAGAGGCGACGGCCGTTCCGGCGGAGGCTACGGCTCCCGCTCCGGCCAAGGCGGATCGCGCTACGGTTCTTCTTCCTCCCGCGGAAGAGACGGCGGACGCGATTACCGCGACCGTGACCGTGACAGTCGTTCCGGTGGCGGCTACGGCTCCCGCAGCGGCGGTTCCGATTACAATCGTGACCGTTCCAGCAGCACCCGCCGCAGTGAAGATTCCAACGCTTAATGGATTCGAATATCAAAATGACGACCCGTCGGGTCGTCATTTTTTTTGGAGATTCGTGTTAAATTAGTTCCTACGGATCTGTTAAGGAAGGATTAGTAGAGGAAAGAACGAGAGATGATAACCAGCAGAATGAAAAGCACCAGAATCGCACCTGTGGAAGTAAAAGCGCCGCCTACACCAGACATGTAATCTCCTCCTCGTACAAAATTTGAAGATTTATTACCTTAATAGAATATGCCTGCGGGGAAGAAAAGAAAGGGCCGCTACCTATGCTCTACAAAATAGGCTATAATAAGAATAACATCAACAGAGGGGGACAAGGGTTTGGAATTTAGAGGACTAATGGGCGGCTTTTACCGGATTTCCGAATGGATCATGAGGCTGTCCGCCATTAATTTGCTGTGGATCCTTTGCAGCATTCCGTTTTTCTTTTTTGCATTAGCCGGGCTTACTTCGGGCCAAGCGGATATAATGATGCAATCGCTCGTTTTAATGGGAATATTGGCACCGTTTACACTGTTTCCTTCTACGGCTGCGATGTTCACGGTAGCCCGCAAGTGGGTGACCGGGGATGAGGATGTGCCCCTGTTCAAGACCTTCTTCCGCGGCTACAAAGAAAACTTTTTGCAGAGTATGATCGGAGGCATCGCCTTCGTCTTATTTGCTCTGATTTTGTTCGTGAGCTACCGTTTTTATGCGGGTCTCGACAGCGCGCTTTCCCTTCTTTCGTACATGTTCTTGGCCATGGGAATCCTGCTGATCGGCGCCTTTTTCAATTTTTTCTGTATCATGTCCCATCTTCATATGAAGGTTCTTCAAATTATCAAAAACGCCATCCTGCTGACGATCGGCAACCCCGTTACTAGCGTGATGACGATTATCGGGAACGTGGCGATCGTGATCATCAGTTTCCGTTTCAGTTTCCTGCTCGTATTCTTCGCGGGCAGCGTCAGCGCGACCTTTTCGTTCTGGCAGTTCAACCGGAGCTTCGAGAAAATCAAACGCAAGCAGGAAGCGATGGAAGAGGCTGAACGCGAGCAGGAAGAGAACGGGCAGGCGGCTGAGCTGGATGCGGCGGCCGTCCGGGAAGACGATTCGACAAAGAAAGAGTCTGACAAACTGTAGCCCTGGTCCCTTTTTCAGCGGCGTTCTGAAGCAATAGACCTATTCTTACAAAAGACAGTCGATTCCAGTTGAATCCGGTTCGCGATTGTCTTATAATAGGGATACAAACAAAATCCTGCGATGTACGTTTCGGTTTCTTTTGTTTTAAACCAATGATTGTTTCTCGGGAAATCCATATTGAAGCGCGGCTGACATGCCCCCGAAAAGGGACTTCAAAAACGTTTCTGCGATCACCCACCTGCTAAAGCAGGTTTGAAACTATTAAACCGGACGGCATTTGCGGGTTTTCTTATGTAATCATGGATTTTATAAGTATAAAAAAAGACACAGCTCCGTAAACGGGGCTGTTTTTATTTTGTCCGAAAGAGGGTAATTTAAAGAGAGGCTACAGGCACGGACCCTTTTTGTATTAGAACCCATTTTATGCTATGGTAAAAAAGTGGAATGTGAATGTACATAGAGATCAAAAATTTTGCCGAAAGTGGTGGATCGTGTATGAAGCTGTTTCTTGATACGGCCAATGTAAACGAGATTAAAGAAGCGCACGAGCTGGGGGTTATTTCCGGAATTACGACGAATCCGTCTCTGATTGCCAAAGAGGGACGAGATTTCTTTGAGACCCTCAAAGAAATTGTAGGCATCGTAGGCGATCTGCCGATCAGTGCCGAAGTTGTCGCCACGGACGTGGAAGGAATGGTCCAGCAAGGCGAGAAACTTGCCAAAATCGGCAGCGGGATTGTCATTAAGGTGCCGATGACTGCGGACGGCCTTAAGGCGACGAAGCGTTTCAGCGACCAAGGCATTAAAACAAACGTGACCCTTGTATTCAGTTCCACACAAGCGCTTCTGGCGGCACGAGCGGGAGCGACCTATGTATCTCCGTTCATCGGACGGCTCGACGATATTAACCAGGTGGGCATGCATCTGATTGAAGAAGTGAGCCAAATTATTTCGGTACACGAGCTGCCGACACAAATTATCGCAGCCAGCGTGCGTCATTCTACGCATGTGATCGAGGCCGCTCTTCTAGGCTCTCATATCGCTACGGTGCCGTTCAAAGTAATCGAAGCTATGATGAAGCATCCGCTGACCGATGCCGGCGTGGAACGGTTTATGAAAGATTGGGAAAGCGCCAACCAGAAAACGTTCTAAAGATAATCCGGGGGCGCACATTTAGAGTGAACGGAACCCCCTTGAATTAGAGGAGCCTCTCTGCGGAGAGGCTTTTTATTCATACAAAAGCGGTAAGTATGGGTGAAATTGGTTATTAAGCCGCTGTTTAATAAAATGACCAGGGATTTATGCCCGGTTTTTACGGTTCTCCTCTTTTGCTTCCCTGCAAAGAATGGTAAGATTGTTTTTAGTGTGGTTTGGCAAGCAGTCTGGATATGCTTCATGAAGGGGGAACGACTTTGAAACGAACGTTAGTCGGTTTGCTTCGCAGTTTCGAGACAACCGGTGAGAAAGCCAAAGATCCGGAATTAAAAACCCGTTACTACAAATTATCCAAAGACCAGGTGTGGGAAGAAACAGTCGGGATGATCAAAAAAACACCCGGCTACAAACTCCTTCACGAAGTGAAAAATGTCGGAGAGATTGTGGTGGAAAAACGTACGGCTCTCGGACGTACTCAGGATATTACAATTACTTTGTTTGCGGTTAATCCGACGACAACGGCTATTGATATTTATTCGGCTTCCCGTGGGAACATGGGGGATCTCGGTTCCAATTACCGGACCATTCTGGACATTTACAAGCAGCTGGACAAAAAGCTGGCGGCTTACAAAATCAGCCGCTAACGCTTGGGCAGCTTGCGGGCAGCTTCATAGGCATAAAAAAACAGCAGAGGATTCGATGAGCGCATCGATTCCTGTGCTGTTTTCTTTTTATGCCGGAGTTTTATACGAGCTTTTTAACCGCTTCGATCGCGGCCTCGTAGTTCGGGTGCTCCGTCATTTCACCGAGATACTCCACGTATTGGATCTTGTCATTGGCATCAATGACGAAGATGGAACGCATGTCGAGCTGGAGTTCTTGAATAAGAACGCCGTAAGCTTGTCCGAAGGACTTCGCTTTGTAATCGGAAAGCAGGACGACTTGATCGATGCCTGCGGCGCCGCACCAGCGGGCTTGTGCGAACGGAAGATCAACGCTGACAGTCAGAACGGCAACGTTATCGCCGAGTTTGGCGGCTTCTTCGTTAAAACGGCGGGTTTGAGCGTCGCATACGCCCGTATCGATGGAAGGGACCACGCTGATCAGCTTCACTTTGCCGGCATAATCGGAAAGGGAAACTTCGTTCAGGAGGTCTTTGTTCAGTTTGAAATCCGGTGCTGCATCGCCCGCTTTAAGCTCGGGACCGACGAGTGTGATCGGGTTGCCCTTAAAAGTGGCTGCACCCTTGCGTTCTTGAGACATATGTATTCCTCCTTATTGATTATCCGAAAGAACTGGAAATTCCAGCCCTCCCTATTATACCCTCGCGTTAAAGGGGTTGTCCAATACACTCTTTAAACATATGGAGCCTGGAAACGGTTCTCCGGAGCATCTAAATCGGCTATAATAGGTAGAGATAGTAGAACTTACTAATGGAGGAATCTGTGGAGTTACGACAACTGCAGTATTTCGTGAAAGTGGCTAAAAAGCAGCATATGACACAAGCGGCCGAAGAGCTTCGCGTGGCCCAGTCTGCCGTAAGCCGGCAAATCCGCCATTTGGAGGAGGAGCTTGGTGTTCGTCTGTTTGTCCAGAAAGGCCGCAATCTGCAGCTGACTCCCGCCGGGAGTCTGTTTCTGAGCCGTGCGGAACATATTTTGGCCGACTTGGAGCGCGCGGTGGGCGAAGTGCGGGAATTCCTGGACCCCGAAGCCGGGGAGATTCGGGTCGGTTTTCCCCATAGTGTATCCGTTTCCATTCTTCCGGCGTTTATATCCTGCTTCAAGAAAGAGCATCCCAACGTTAAATTCCGGTTAAAGCAAGGAACTTACACCAGTCTCATCCGTGACGTTACGGAAGGCGAAATCGATCTGGCGATCATATCGCCGTGTCCGGAGACGCATGAGCTCGTCAAGGGAGAAGTCATGCTCACGGAGGAGCTGTTAGCGGTGCTTCCGCCTAACCATGCGCTGGCCGACTGTAAAAGCATCCGGCTGGAGCAGCTTAAGGAGGAGCCGTTTGTCATGTTCGGCGAACAGTATTCCCTTCGTCCGATCGTCATGAACGCCTGCCTAAAGGCAGGATTTGTGCCGAAGATCGAATTCGAAGGAGACGAAACGGATACGATCCGCGGGCTTGTCGCAGCGGGGATGGGCGTCAGTCTTCTTCCCGAGCTGGCGCTGCGCTATACGACGCATATCGAGCCGTGTGTGGTGAAGGTCGATCCGAAAGTGACACGCACCGTAGGAGTCATCCGCCGGAGGGACGAGAAACTTCCGCTCGTGACTGAGCTTTTCAGCCGGTTTCTGATGGAGTTTCAGCCCTCTGCCGATCCGGGCAGGCCTATGGGCAGATTAAACGGGTCTTAGCTGGATAACGGTGCGAGAAAGCACTCCGTCATACATAATCTGTCGTTTTCCGTGCATAAACAGAAAAAAAGCTTTCGTCTATTGGAGACGAAAGCTTATTGCGGTTACAGCATCTGCTGCGTCCGGGTTGGATACGGCCGTTTTAATCATTGGAACGGCTGTTGAAAATCATGACGTACTTAACGAGCTCAAGCAGCGAGATAAGAGCCGCAGCCACATAAGTCAAGGCGGCCGCGTTAAGCACTTTCGCTACGCCCTGCTCTTCTTCGTTGGTGATAAAGCCGCCTGCAATCATGAGCTCCCGGGCCCGGTTGCTGGCATTGAATTCGACCGGCAGAGTCACGAGCTGGAAAAGCACCGCGGCGGAGAAGAAGACGATTCCCAGAAGAAGCAGAATATCAAACTGCTGAAAAATAAGGCCGGCGATAAGTAGAAGCGGAGCAACGCCGGAAGCGAAGTTTACGACCGGGAACATCTTGTGGCGCGCAACAAGCATCGGATAATGGACTTGGTGCTGGATCGCATGTCCCACTTCGTGACAAGCGACCGAAACGGCCGAGATGGTGCTCTCGTAGTAGACAGGCTCGGAAAGACGTACCGTTCTGGAGATCGGATCGTAATGATCCGTGAGAGCTCCGGGAACTGGCTCGATCGGAACATCGTACAGCCCTTCCGCATCAAGCATGCGGCGGGCCGCCTCGTATCCGGTCATACCGGATTGAACGGGTACCTGGGACCAGCGGTTGAACGTGCCGCGGACCCGGAATGAAGCCCACATGGATAAGCCGAAGGCAATGAGAATAAGAAAATCCATAGGATGAAAAAACATAACTGCAGACCTCCATAGTCAAGATAGTCGTGGGGATCCGTTACGTAAAGGGACCTTTGCCGAGCAAATAGAGCAGTGCCTCGACGCATGCGGCGGTGGGCTGGGTAATCAGATTATAAATCTTTTTGAGCTGATTCGGTTTTAGCTGCTGAATCATAGGATCAAGTTCCTTGATTTCTTTCTGCAGTTGGCCGAGCAGCACCTGATAGGATGTCAGCTTATCGGTCACATGTTCGTCGTGGGCCGCTTTATCCAGCTTCAGCATTGTTGTACGGATTTCTTCCAACGTATATTTCTCTTTTTTCATCTCTTCAATACGTTTGAGCCGCAGCAAGGTTTCATCCGAATACAGGCGGTAATTGGTGTCCGATCTTTTCTCGGGATGAATCAGGCCCAGCTTGGTGTAATAATCGATCGTCCTGGGGCTGACTCCGGCCAACCGGGACAACTCTCCGATTCTATGAAGCTTCATATCCCCATGATTTTGCCCCTCCTTTAAAAGTTGTTGTTCGCACGTGTTTACCTCAGCCTAATGATACCCGATCCTAAACCGTACAGTCAAACGTAATGCTTTTGACATTTTGATGAACAATTATACATCTGACATATACATTACATATTATGATAAATATATTGTTGAAATCTGAAAAAAGTTGATTTTTTTAATAAAAAACATCCGAAACGTGAACGAAACCTATTGTTTTTTCGCAAAACGTTCGCGTATAATGACACTAATCAATTATCTTGTAAAGAAACCTAACATGAAAGGGCTGGTATGAATGATTAAAAAGACACTGATCGGGTTAGCGCTGCTCAGTATGGTTTTCCCGACTTTGGCGTTTGCGGAAGCTCCGACACCGGAGCAACTGCAAGCCGCGATCAACTCGGTATGGGTGCTGGTCGCCGCTATGCTGGTTGTCTTTATGCAAGCCGGTTTCGCTTTGCTTGAAGCAGGCTCAACCCGGATGAAAAATGCCGGCCACGTGGCGGGTAAAACCATTCTGACTTTCGGAATTTGCGCCATCGCATTCTGGGCGTTCGGTTTCGGGCTTGCTTTCGGAGACGGGGCCGGATTGTTCAACAACAATCTGTTCGGCTTGTCCGGCTTCTTCATGGACGGAGTCAACGCCGACGCCTTCGTTTCCTTGAGCGCTTCGGATGTCCCGATCACGATTAAGTTTTTGTTCCAACTGGCGTTTGCGGGTGTATCGCTGGCAATCGCGTGGGGAGGCTTCGCCGAACGCGCCAAGCTCCCGGTATACTTTATTTTCGGACTGCTATTCACCGTAGTGATTTATCCGATCGTGGCTCACTGGGTATGGGGCGGCGGCTGGCTGTCCAAAATCGGCATGCAGGATTTTGCGGGCTCCACGGTTGTGCATCTGCAAGGAGCAACAGCGGCACTTGTGGCAACCATCCTCCTGAAGCCGCGTATCGGCAAATTTAATAAAGACGGCTCGCCCAATAAAATTCCGGGCCACAATCAAGTGCTGTCCGTGCTTGGCGTCATCATCATCTGGATCGGGTGGTTCGGTTTTAACCCGGGGAGTACGCTGAGCGCAATGGGAGACGGTTTCTTCGGCTATATCGCCTTGACGACAAACTTGGCCGCGGCGGCAGGCGGCGTGGCCGCTATGGCGGTCTCCTGGATTTACTTCGGCAAATCCGACATTCCAAGCATGCTTAACGGTGTGCTTGCCGCGCTTGTCGCGATCACGGCTTCCTGCGCTTTCGTTACGCCTCTGGCATCGATCGCCATCGGGGCCATCGCTGGCGGGGTCACTTTCTTCACGGCGATCTGGTTTGAGAAGAAAGGGATCGACGATCCGGTCTACGCTTTCTCCGTGCATGGCATCGCCGGGATTTGGGGCACATTGTCCACAGGCTTCTTCGCTACGCCGGAGCTGGCCAAAACGGTCAATGTAGGCGGAGCGGGCTTGTTCTACGGCGGCGGTTTCCACCAGCTGTGGGTGCAGTTTATCGGAGTAGCGGGCGCACTTGTCTTCGTCCTTGTTATTTCCTTCATCGTCCTCTACCTGATTAAAGTTACGACGGGTCTGCGCGTGACGGAAGAAGAAGAAATCATGGGGCTGGATCTCGCCGAGCACGGCACTTACGGGTATCCGGAGCAAATGAATCACGCGATCGAAGCGCACACTTCGGCAAAACAGTCCAATGAAGGCGGTCGCTCGGTGCCGGTTTCGTGACCGCGCCCCGGACCGGTCTCATCTAAGGAGATGCCGTCATGGAACCGATAGTAGGATCGGCTTGGCAACTGCTCCGCGCAAGAATCAACCGTGCCGCCGGATCGGATGAACTGGCTCTGATCCGCGCGGATATGCAGGATTTGTTCCGGAGGGAACTCGGCGAGGAAGCGGCGGCCTTGCTGTACGAAGAACTCAATTTTACACACGATGCCATGATCCGGAAAATGATTTCCTTGGCGGAAAAGCGCCTGGAAGCGGAAGGAGCGGGGGAGCCGCCGCTCCCTTACGCATTCCTGCTTATGGGGAGCGGGGGCCGGGAGGAACAGACGCCGTGGAGCGACCAGGACAGCGGACTGGTTTACGAAAATCCCCCGGAAGGCGCGGAAGCGGCGGCGGACGGATATTTCAGCAAGCTGGCCCAGCGAATCCGCCAAGGTCTGGAGCTGGCAGGTTATCCACCGTGCACGGGGAGGGTGCTGGCCGAGAACCAGCTGTGGAGAAGAAGCGAATCGGGGTGGAAAGATCAGCTTAACGGCTGGTTTGCGGAGCCCGTCTGGGAGAACGCGCGCTATTTGCTTATCGCGGCCGACCTGAGGTGCGTATACGGCAGCGAAGCTCTTGCGGACCGGATCAAGCAGGCCTTCCACGAGAGCATAGCGCTCAACCGCGGGCTGCTCCTGCCGCTTCTGGCTAACACCCTGCACCATAAAGTGTCCCTGGGACTGCTGGGGCGTCTGGTGACGGAACGGTACGGGCCTTACGCGGGCGGCGTGGACATCAAATACGGACTTTATATCCCGCTTGTAAATGCGGTCCGTCTTCTGGCTCTGGAAAACGGCATTTCCGTTTCTTCCACCCTTAAAAGAATCGATGCGCTCATCGACCGCGGAGCCGTTACGGTTGAGTTCGGCACGGCTTGCCGGGAAGTGTTTCTGCACTCATTGAAAATGAGATTGAACACGCCTTTTTACAGGGAAAACGGACACTTCGCGACTGCGGGTATACTGCCTGCCGGAATGCTGACCGGCAAATGCCGGGCGGAACTGAAAAGCGGCCTTAAATTCGGAAAACAGCTTCAGCGGCAGGTCATCCGCCAGGTGCGGGGTTCCGTCAAGAAAGGCAGGGACGCTTCCTCCGCCAAACTGCGCGAGCATACGGGACAATAGGACCGGAAAGGAGTAAAACGATGAAAGAGAGCGGCCCCGACGGCGGTATGTGGAGGCTTTACAAGATGGGCGGCTTGACCCCGGCGATTACCTCCATGTTTAACCCGCGCAACGCCCAGCAGATGGCGTTTATCCGTCAGCTTCTGAAGGATCAGCGCAGACATTCGCTGCTGGACACTCGCCTGCACAATCTCAAAGTGGTTGTTTTTGATCTGGAAACAACGGGCTTCTCATCGACGGCGGACGAGATTATTTCGATCGGCGCGGTGTCTATGGCCGGGGACAAGCTCGAAGACAAGACGTTTTACACCCTTGTGAATCCGAACCGCCCGATTCCTCCCCATATCGAAGAGCTGACCGGAATCCGGACGGAAGAGACGGCCGAAGCTCCGGACTTGATTACGGCCCTGCGTGAATTTTTCGAGTTTGTAGGGGCAAGGGTATTGCTGGCGCACGGCTCGGCCCATGACAAAGCGTTTTTGAATGCGGCGCTCTGGAAAACTTCGAAAGTCAGCCTCTCCCACCGGGTGCTGGATTCGATGATGGTAGCCAAATGGCTGATGCCTCGGCGCAAAGACTATACCCTCGATTCTCTGCTTGAGCTGTACGAGATTCCGGTGCTGAGAAGACACCACGCCCTGGACGATTCTTTGATGACTGGCGAGCTGTGGAAGAAGCTTCTGGAAGAAATCGGTGAAATGGGCGTGGATACGCTCGGAGATCTTTACGCGCTTCTCAGCAAAGCCTAGGGCTCGCAGAAAGCGGAGAAGAAGGCTATGAGATGAAAAAGCAAGCAGGAATGCGGAAAGCCGCGGATACCTGCTTGCTTTTTTTGGTTCATAGCGCTTCTATACAAAGCGGGATTTTACGGAGTCTCGGGAGACTTTTGACCTGATATGACCGATTAGACGACGGAGCGGATACTGTACGCTGCGAGGTCCGATCGGTCCGGGTGTACGTCTCGGAGGGACCAACCGGTCCGGGCTGCCCCGTATCCTCAGTCTTGACGGCCTTGCCGGCGGAATCCTCCGATTCGGACGGTCCGAGTGCTGCGCCGCTCTCCTGCGGTTCCGCCCACGCGTATACCGCTGTTTCGGGAGCGGAACGCACCAGGGAGACGATCCAGAAGGAGGGCAGTTCCGGCCACAACCGTAAGACCGAGATGTCCTCGCAAGACGGCAAAGCGGCCGTACGCGGGTGGGAGTGGAACAGTCCCAGCAGCACGGGACCCGCTAATGAAGAGCGCGCGGGCCGGTCCCTAGGGGCTTTTCCGCCGCCTAAGTGATGCATAATATCGGAGGGGGATATGCGGAAAGAACGGGTGGGGCAAGCCGAAACATTCGGAACCCATACGAAAGAGGAGACATAGGCGGTCTCCTTCCGAATCCTTCCGTAAACGAATCCGCACGCCTCTTCATCCGGAAAGCTGCTGAACCGCGCCAGCCATTCCGTGTACAAAGACCGGCTTACGTTGATTTCAGTTAACCGTTTCGCGTTTATCATGCGCTAATTATAACGGAATCCTTTACCGCACTCAACGGATCAGCTGATTTTTCCCTGCGGTTTAACAAGAAAAAACACAAGGACGAGCGTCAACCCCGCCAGCGAGGATACGGTTATAAAAATGAGCCGGTCGGATTTATCCATCAGCCAGCCGAATATGGGCGGACCGAAGGCCACGCCGATGAACCGGAGGCTGTTATAGATAGACGTGATCATACCGCGTTCGCTTTTTTCCACGGAGCCGGTGATCATCGTGTTGAGACAGGGGAGAAGCAGCCCGGTGCCTATGGCGCTTAAGGTAAGCAGGCCGATAAATAAATACAGATTCTGGAGAGCGAATATCGTGGATGCCAGCGACAGCGTCATAACTAAAAGGCCGATGTTAATCAGCCAGCGCATCACGGTGCCGTTTTTCTTAATCAGGGCTCCGGTTGTGTAGGAGGTAATGACCATGCCCAGCAGCGGGATCGCCAGGACAAACCCTTTTTTGACGCCGTCTATGTGGTAAGGGGGCTCCTCCAATATGTTGGACAGATAAAACAGGACACCGAACAGGATAAAAAGCGCAAGAGAACCCGCGAAAAAGGAAGTGATCAGCCAGCGTCCTTTCTTTTTCAGAATGGTTCCGATTTTGTGGAGATAAGGCTTCAGTTCCGTCGGTTCCTTCTTGGTTTTGGGTTCGTGAATGAGAAACATCATGGCCAGCAGAGCCAGGAGACAAAAGATCGGAAAGGCGAAAAAAGGCATATACCAGACAATAAGAGCAAGCAGGGAGCCGATGATGGGACTGAGCACCTTACCGAACCCGTTGGATGCTTCCGTCAAGCCGAGAGCCTTGCTTTCCGTCCCCCCTTTATACAAATCCCCGACGAGCGCCATCGCGATGGGGGCCGTGCCGGCTGCGCCGATACCCTGAATGGCCCTGGCTATAATCAGGATCGTATACGATTTCCAGATCGCTCCGAACGCCGCCAAAACCCCGGCCGCCCCATATATAATAAGAGACGGGATGATCACCGATTTCCTTGTAAACCGGTCGGACAAGTAACCGGAGATAGGGATGATCAGGCCTGCGGTAATCGAAAACAGTGTGATGACCAGACTGCTCTGAAACTTGGTGATGCCCAGCTCCGTTTCCAATTGCGGGAGAATAGGGACCAGCATCGAGTTCCCGAGTACCAGTACGAGCGGTACCGTCGCAATGGCCATAAATTCAAGAAGCCGGCTTTTGCCGCCGCCTTTTTTACCGCCTTCAGCCGTCTGTTCGGCGGTAAACTGGTAGTCGTCGTCCTGATCACTCTCGAAAATGATGTCAAGCCCTCGGGATTTTGATTTTTCCATGTGGTTGACCTCTCTTCTGACTTGGTACGGATAGGGTTTCCTCGGGGCGGAAGATCATACTTTTTAAACCGTTCATAATGTTGGAATCGGATAAAGATGGGGATACTGACCGTGTATGTACCTGATTTTGAGCTTCCCGTGTGATAGAATAAAAAGCGAATGATGCGGAAATGAGGTCTGAAATTGAAACGGAATGCAGCGATTCTGGCCATCGTGCTCCTTGTGGCCGCGGCTATATTTGTCCAGATCGGCAAAAAAAACGAAAAACAAACGGCTGCGCCTACCCAAACGGGCCCACGTCCGGGAATGTTTGTGCCTTCTTTCAGCCTGCCGGATTTGGACGGTAAGCCCTATCAGGTCGGAGGCGCGCGCGATAAGCCGCTTATTTTGAATTTTTGGGCGTCCTGGTGCGGCCCGTGTAAGATGGAAGTGCCGGATTTGATTGATCTGCAGACAAAATACGGGGACAAAGTGGACCTGGTGGCGATAAATGTAACGAGTCAGGATGACGAACAAAAGGCGAGAGCCTTCGCCAAGGAGTACGGCATCAATTTTCCGGTGCTGCTGGATGAACCCGGTAAAGTATCGGAATCGTTCAAGTTTCTGGCGATCCCGACGAGCTTCCTTGTGGACAAGAACGGAGTCGTGCAGGAAGTGGTAAACCTTCTTCCGAAGGCGGAGTGGGAAAAGAAAATCAAGGCTTTGATCAAGGGCCGCTAGTAGGTTCCGTAGTTTCGCGTCTAGCCTGCCCGATTTTCGGTGACATGTAAAAAGCCCCGTTTCGAGTCCGTGTGTAAAGGCCAGGCTGCCCACACGGAAGAAACGGGGCTTATTTTTTTGTAAGGAAAATAAATTAATGGTTCACTAGACCGACCGGTCTTGGATCAAGCGATTCTCTCTCGATGCAGGATTTGCCGATCAGGGCATACCGGAAGCTGTCGACGAGCGCATGCCAGCTGGCTTCGATAATATTGGAGGAAACCCCGACGGTATTCCATTCGTTCTCGTAATTGCGGGATTCGATGAGGACGCGGACTTTGGAAGCGGTCGCTCCTTTGTCGTCAAGCACGCGTACCTTATAGTCGGACAGGTGCATTCTGTGAATGTCCGGGTAGAAAGGCAGCAGAGCTTTACGCAGCGCGTTATCGAGCGCATTGACAGGTCCGTCGCCTTCCGCGGCGGTATACATGGATTCGCCGTGCACGTTCACTTTGACGAAAGCTTCGGAGCTGACCGGACGATCCGCCGACTTTTCCACGAAAATTTTGAACGATTCCAGCACGAACGGCTCCTGCAGCTCGCCGGAAGCCTCCCGCATCATCAGTTCAAGCGAAGCATCCGCACCTTCGAACTGGTAACCCTCGTGCTCAAGGTCTTTGATGCGCGAAATGATTTCTTTCGCTTTGCCGTCCTGCTGTTCCAGGTTGAGGCCGAGCTCGGCCGCTTTCGACACGAGATTGCTCTGCCCCGCCAGTTCCGAAACGAGCACACGCTGCTTGTTGCCTACCTTCTCGGGAACGATATGCTCATATGTGCTCGCGTGCTTGAGTATAGCGGACACGTGGATGCCGCCTTTGTGGGCGAAAGCCGCGCTGCCGACATACGGCTGGTTCATCGGCATGTGCATGTTCGCGATCTCGCTGACGTAACGGGCGACGGGCCCCAGCGATTCCAACTGCTCATCCGAAATGCAGGCGAAGCCGAGCTTCAGCTGCAGATTCGGAATGACGGAGCACAGATTCGCGTTGCCGCAGCGTTCGCCGTATCCGTTCATCGTGCCCTGTACCTGGCGGGCGCCGGCTCTCACGGCTGCCAGGGAATTGGCGACGCCCAGCTCGCAGTCGTTGTGGGCGTGGATGCCCACGGGCGTCGTGATCTGTTTCTTGACTTCCGAAACGATCTCGAAAATTTCCTCCGGCATCGATCCGCCGTTCGTATCGCACAGCACGATCCAGTCCGCGCCGGCTTCCTGTGCCTGGCGGATTGTCTGGAGGGCGTAGTCAGGGTTGTTTTTGTAGCCGTCAAAAAAATGCTCGCCGTCGTAAATGACTTCAAGACCGCAGCTTTTCAGATACCGTACGGAATCGAAAATCATCGCGAGGTTTTCTTCGAGCGTCGTCTGAATGGCGGTGTGAACGTGAAAATCCCACGATTTTCCGAAAATCGTCGCGACTTTAACGCCGGACGCCACCAGCGTCGTCAGATTGGGATCTTCTTCGGCTTTGGTGTTCTTGCGGCGGGTGCTGCCGAATGCCGTTACTTTCGCATGCTTAAGATTCAGTTCCTGAACACGGTTAAAAAATTCAATGTCTTTGCCGTTGCTTCCGGGCCAGCCGCCTTCTATATAATGAACGCCCAGCTCGTCGAGCTTCTGGGCAATTTTCAGTTTGTCCTCCACGGACAGGCTGATTCCTTCGCCCTGGGTTCCGTCACGAAGCGTAGTGTCAAAGATTTTGATTGAATCGGACATTTCGGTGCTCCCCCTCTAAACGTGTGGCTGTTCATTTTTCGAATGTTTTCTCGAATGTATAATGCACGATTATACCATAATTTCAACCATAAAGAATGAATTTTCGCAAATTTTGGACGATAGCCGTTCTTGATTCCTCAGGCGGACAGGAATAGACTAAGAATTAGAAGGAATAAAGAGGATAAAGCGCCGAGCGGCCGCTTTTCGATACGCTATACGGGACCTCGCGCGCCCGCAGGAAGGAGGAAGCCGGGATAATGGCACAGGAAGGGTATCCCAAGAACGGAAGAGTCATTTTACATATCGATATGAACGCGTTCTACTGTTCCGTACACGAAGTCGTGGAGCCCGAGCTGTACCGGGGCAAGCCGATCGCGGTGTCGGGCAGCGTGGAACAGCGCAAAGGCATCATCGTAACCTCCTCCTATCCCGCCAGGGCGCGCGGAGTCAAGACGGGAATGCTCGTCCGGCAGGCGATGAGGCTTTGTCCGGAGCTTGTGCTCATCAAGCCGAATTTCGATTTGTACCGGCAGTTTTCCCGCGGCTTCCGCCGTATAGTCTATGATTATTCGCCGATGGTCGAGACCATGTCCATTGATGAATGTTACGTGGACATAACGGGTTCCAAGCAGTTCGGAACCCCGCTTCAGATCGCGGAGGAGATTCAGACCCGGATACGCGAAGAGCTGGGTCTGCCCTGTTCGGTCGGCGTGGCGCCGAACAAGCTTCTGGCCAAGATGGCTTCGGATATGAAAAAGCCCAACGGATTGTTCGTGCTTCGTCTGCGGGACGTGCCGAAGGTGCTTTGGGACAGACCCTGCGGAGAATTGTACGGCATCGGCAGAAAAACGGCCGAGAAGCTGCAGAAGCTGCAGATTCACACGATCGGCCAACTGGCGGCCGCCGACGAGGGGCTTCTCCGCAAGTCGTTCGGCATAAGCGGACCCGCTCTCAAGCAGGCCGCCAACGGCATCTCTCGTTCGGAGGTTAACCCGGAGCGCGAGCCGAACAAGTCGGTCGGCCACACGACGACGCTTCCTTACAATTACACGGACCGCAAGGAAGTGTTCCGTGTCTTCTTGAATCTGGCCGATCAGGTCGGGCGCCGGCTCAGACATCAGAAGCTGATGGCTTCGACCGTGCAAATTACGATCCGGGACCCCGATATGAAGACGATCACACGGAATGTGACGCTGCCCGTGCCGACCGACCATCACGAAGATCTGTACAAGGCCGCGTGCGAGCTGTTCGAGCGGCATTGGGCGCCGGAAAAGCCGATCCGCCTACTCGGCATCACGGGCCAGAACTTGACGCCGAAGGAGGAGGCCGCGATTCAGCTCGATCTGTTCAGTTACGAGCAGCAGCCGAAGAAGGACAAACTGAGCGAGATCATGGACGCGCTCCGGGATAAATTCGGAGAAGATGCCGTGCTTACCGCTGGGATGATCGGCGACAATCCGTCGGCGCTTATTCGCAACCGCAAACGGAGGGGAACTTCTTTGCAGAAAGACCCGGACGGAGATTCATTCCCGTTATAAAAGCCGGGAGCTGAATAACATCCGGCCCGGAATGAAATCTTAAAGGGGAAGAGCCGGACACCGCATGGCGGCTGGCTTTCCACTTGTACTTTCCGTTGAACTTTCGAATACTTTATATTATAGTGGACAATGGAGGACTATTAGAGGAGGAATTCATATATGGCTAAGTATACATGGGTGGAAAAAGACACCTGCATTGCGTGCGGAGCTTGCGGCGCAACTGCTCCAGATATTTACGACTACGATGATGAGGGTATTGCGGAAGTGATTTACGAAAACGACGGTAACCACGGCGTGACCGAAATTCCGGAAGATCTGTACGACGATCTGCAGGATGCGCAAGACGGCTGCCCGACCGATTCGATCAAAGTGGCCGATACTCCTTTCAATATGTAAGATTTCTTTCTTTATACAAATAAAGCCTTGTTTCCCTATCGGAAACAGGGCTTTTTTGTCTGTTATTGTCGGATTAACTTGGATTACCCCGGATAAAAGAAAATAAGAGAGAAAAACAGACAGGATTTGAATGAAATTCAACAGAGCAGCTTCTTCTGCCGATAAAAGGAAAAGAAACACCGGTAATCCTTGAAGCAGGCGGTGAAAAAAGTGAGCACAGAAAAACCGGACGAGAAACTGGCCCGATTTTTGCGGCACAATCCCATTGAAGACCGGGTTTATCTGAAGGAATATGTCCGGGATCATCCGGACCAGCGGATGGCGTGGTATTTGCTCGGCAGGGAATATGCGGCCCGGGGAGACCGGGGGAAAGCCGCTTACTGCTACGCGCAGTCCGGCGAGATCTATGAAGCGTTCGAGAAGCGGAAAATAACCGTCGACTGGTCGGCGCTCGATTCCTCCGTTCCCTGGCCGCAGGAGCTGAAGACGGCGGCCAAGCGGAGCCGCCGCAGGAAAGCCGCGCTTACGGCGGCCCTGCTGGCGCTGATCGCGCTGCTGCCGTCTCCGGCGGGACCGGACGCGGGAGACGGACGCCCCGGCGGAAGCGCCGGAGCATCGGCGGACCTCCCGGCGGCTGAGGAAGGGCCGCGCGTCTATTTGACGGCGGACGGCGCTTCCTCCGCCGGGAAAGAGACGTCCGCGAGCGGAGCGCTCGAACGGATGCTGCTGCGCGACAGGCCGGCAGGCGGCGAAGCCGTCCTCCTGTCCGCACAGGGCGCGGACGGACCGGGCGGCGGCTGGATCGCCTGGCACAGGCCGCTGAAGCCGCTCCTGTCGGTCGCAAGCGGCGGGCCCGGCGAAGCGGCGGCGATCGCCTATTTCGACGCCGCCGCCTGCAACTGCCGCCCGGACGATCCGGGCCGCTTCGCGGAGCCGGCGGGAGCCTGGCGGCAGCGCCAGGAGCAGCTCCTCGTGCTCCGGTCGGGGCTGGAGGCTTACCGCGCGGCAAGCGGGAAGCTGCCGGAGCGTCCGGAGGAGCTGCTGCGGCCGTATCCCGACAACGTGATGTCGGGATTGACGCCGTACATGCGGGAAGCGTTCCCGCTTGTACGGGAGGCGGCCGCCGCGGGCGCGAACGGGCAGGCCGCAGCCGGGACAGGCGGCGCGGACACGGCCCCCGGCGCCAAGCCGTCCGCCGCTTCCGCGGCCGCGGAGGAGGCGCTCAGCGAGCCGCTGGCGATCCTCATCGACACGAAGCTGCACCGGCTGGCGCTGGTGAGCGGACGGACCGTCGTGCGGAGCTACGAGGTCGGTCTCGGGGGGGCGCGGACCCCGCTCGGCGAATTCGCCGTATCCGAGAAAGTCCGCAATCCCAAGGGACGGACGAAAGGCGAATTCGGCACGCGCGGGATGACACTCTCCGATACGGACTATGCGATCCACGGGACCAGACACCCGTCCTCGATCGGCAAGGACGAATCGCTGGGCTGTATCCGGATGAGGCAGGAAGACGTGGAGGAGCTGTTCGACATGGCTCCGAAAGGCACGAAGGTCACCATAGGAAGCGGGCTGCTCCCGGCGGGGCTCGTCGGTGACGGGTCCGGCGACAGCGGGGCTTCCAAAGGAAGCGGCGCACCCGGGGCAGGATTCGGCCCGAAGGGAGCTTTTAAGCTTCCTTCGGAGGTACAGGAGACCAATCCCGGTAAAGTATACCGCTGGCTGGATTAAGTCCCCGTCCGTTAAGGACGGGATGCGAGAGCGCCTTCCCTGCTATGTGCGGGGCGGGCGCTTTTTTTACGTCCGGTTAGAGACCTCTCTGTCTGACGCGTTACGAGACGAAGGCCTGCCGTATAAATCCGTTTTTTTAAAACCGATTAAAACGATCCGGTTTATCGTAATAGGTTCTGTCGCAAGAACCGGTCAAAATAAGCAAACATTTGTACGGATTTCATGATAAGACGAACGATTTTTGTGTTATAATATATTTCGTTCGTGTTTAATGTGGATTAAAGGGGATTATACGTCCCGATCACGGGGCTCTGTACGGATAAAAATCTTTGCATTCTCGCGTGGAACGCGATAAACTGACAGATGAGAGTACTGAGGAACGGAGTGTCAACTGCATGGTATACAAGAAGATCGCTAAGCCGGTCCTGTTTCGCATGGACGCGGAGAAAGCTCACCATTTGACGATTAACGGACTTAAAACGGCTGCCAAGATCCCGGGAATGTCGTCCGTTATCGGCGCCGCATGGGGGTTCGGTCATGCCCCCGAACTTCATAGCACGCTCTGGGGAATCGCGTTCCCGAATCCGGTGGGACTTGCCGCCGGACTGGATAAGAACGCCCAGGCGGTGGAAGGGTTCTCCCGGATGGGTTTCGGTTTTATGGAAGTGGGGACCGTTACCCCCAAACCGCAGAGCGGCAACGACAAGCCGCGGCTTTTCCGGCTTCCGGAGGATGAAGCCCTCATCAACCGGATGGGCTTCAACAACATCGGGGCGGAGGCGATGGCGCAAAATTTAAGCCGCCTCGGCAGCCGTCCGATCCCCGTAGCCGTCAACATCGGCAAGAACAAAACGACGCCCAACGAGCAGGCGGAAGAAGATTACCGCTCCTGCATCCGGACCTTGTACGGGCACGGCGACTTTTTCGTGGTCAATATCTCTTCACCGAATACCCCCGATCTGCGTAATTTGCAGCATGGCAATGATTTGCAGAGATTGCTTCATGCGGTCGTGGGCGAGATGAAGAATCAGCACGAGCGGACCGGCGGCGCGGCCAAGCCGGTTCTCGTCAAAATTGCGCCCGACCTGACCGACACCGAGCTGGAAAATACGATTGCCGTCATCGGCGGAAGCGGGGTTTCCGGGATTATCGTTTCGAATACGACGCTAGGACGCGACGGATTAAGTCATCCCAACCGGGATCAGGCAGGGGGCCTGAGCGGACGTCCGCTGACATCCCGTTCGACCGAGCTTATTTCGCGCGTGTACCGAATGACGGAGGGACGCATCCCGATTATCGGGTCCGGCGGAATTTTCACCGCGCAGGATGCCTATGACAAAATCCGTGCGGGAGCGAGCCTCGTCGAGGTGTATACGGCGCTTATATACGAAGGCCCGGGCCTTTTGAAGAAATTGAATGAAGGTTTGTCGACCCTGCTTAAAAAAGACGGCTTTACCCATATTTCCGAGGCGATCGGGGCAGATCAACGTCGACTTTGACCGGAAGTGGAGGCAGTTCTTATGGATGGAAGAGATTGGAAAAAATTTCTGTTTCCTTATGAACAGACCGTAGAGGAACTCAAAATTAAATTCAAAACGCTTCGGGCGGAACTCAAAAACCGCGAGGAATATTCTCCGATCGAATTCGTGACCGGGCGTGTCAAAAAAATCTCGAGCATTTTGGATAAAGCCAAGAAGTTGAACGTATCCATGGACGATCTTGAAACCGGCATCGAAGATATCGCGGGCATCCGCATCATGTGCCAGTTCGTTGAAGATATCGAAACATTGCGCGAGCTGATCCACCAGCGTAAGGATATGAAAGTGCTCTACGAGAAAGATTATATCGCCAACAAGAAGGAAAGCGGCTACCGCAGCTTTCATATGATTATCGAATACCCGGTGCAGACTTCTCTGGGGATGAAAAAGGTGCTCGGCGAAATTCAGCTGCGTACGCTGGCGATGAATTTCTGGGCGACTATCGAGCATTCCCTGAATTATAAATACAAGGAAAGCATGCTGCCGGAGGAGGTCCGCACGAGACTGAGCCGGGCGGCCGAAGCCGCTTACCTGCTGGATCAGGAAATGTCCAATATCCGCGGGGAAATCGTGGAAGCGCAGAAGCTGTTCGAAGACAATTCGAATTTGGTTACCGTCATTCTGAACTGCATCCAGGTGCTGTATTTCTATCATCGCGTCCGGGAAGCCGTCCAGTTCCAGATGCGCTTCAACGAAATTTTCGAAAAGGACGATACACGGGCCATGCGCGAGCTCCAGGAGGAAATTCAGGAAGCCATCAAACGGGCGAAAAAAGGGGCGCGCTGATTTGCGTCCTTACGATCCTCTGTACCTCGCTTTTTTATACGAGTTCAATGTAAGCCGGGACTATTACGAATGCCATGAAGTGATGGAGACCCTTTGGCTGGAAGAAGGCCGGAAGCCGTTTTATCAGGGGCTGCTGCAGATTGCCGTCGGACTGTATCATCATCTTAACGCTAACGTATCGGGAGCCGTTAAATTGATGGAATCGGGGATCGCGAAGCTGCAGGGGTACCCGGACAGGCTGCTCGGAATAGACGTGGCTCTGCTGCTGCGGGATGCGGAAGCGTATCTGGTCAAGCTCCGGAATAACGGGGTGCGGCCTTTCGAGCCTTATCCGCTGGAAATTCGCATCGTGGATGAGGATCTGGCGGGACAGGTCCGGCAAATTCAAGGCGAGCGGCGGACCGAATCATAGACGGAACGGCAGGGAAGGAACCGGCAGGCATAAGGCCCGGCAGGTTTTTTTGCAGGCAGGGCAGGGACAAGGGATAAGAGATAAGAGCGGGCGGGAAAACGGAGTTCGCCTGTACAATACGGTACATAAGAATAAGATGAGGGAGTGGCAGGAATGGCGGATTATCAAAGCAGGCCTTTATCACCGGACGATTTGGACGTTATTTGCGGGCTGCCGCAGCATGCGGGCGAGCTCTTTTACATGTATCCGAAAGGCGCATATCCGCTGACGCCGGAGCAGATTCGCGAAACGCTGAAAACACGGCTGTGCCCGACCGTTATAACGGCCGAAGGCGGGGGAATTGCCGCTTACGCCAATCTGTACGACTGCGTACGGGAGAAGGAATGCTGGCTCGGAAACGTGATTGTGGCGCCCGAGTACCGGGGAAAAGGGGCATCCTCTTATCTAATCCGGACGATGATGGACAAAGCGAAGCGGGAGCTCGATGTTCCGTTTCTGAATCTCGTTTGTCACAACACGAATACGCCCGCGCTGCTGCTTTACGCGAAGCTCGGCTTCTGTCCTTTTGACGTGTCGGAGAAGTCGGGCCCGGACGGGAAGCGTCTGGCCGGCATCCATATGCGGGCCTCTCTTTGAGGCAGTGTTTCGCGGCGAGAAGCGGGTGCCCCGCAGCCGGTGCGGGAAGCAACAGCCGGGAATAGGGCGAACGATAAAAAGGCCGTGAATGTCACGGCCTTTTCGCTGTACCTGCGGAATAGACGTCAGGCATTATAGTTGAGCGGATGCGCATACTCGAAGCTGGACGCGGTGACAGATTGTCAAACGCGGCGGCTTTTTGCTGCTCAAAATTCCCTTCACGCATCCAGCCTCCGTTCGGGCTGCCGGGAAATTTTGCGGGGAGACGACGGCAGGCATACGCCGACCACTCCGGCAATCATAAGGGCGGCTCCGATCAAATGGAAATAGGCCAGTTTCTCATGCAGGATGATGACGCCGGCCGCCATGGTAACGATCGTTGCCAGCTGGCTGAAAATGCTGATTTTGAACGCCTCCATTTTCGAAAGGGCGTAATTGGACAGAAATGAACTCGCAAGGGAGGACAGCACACCCAGAAAAAGGACCGAGACAGTGAACGAAAGGTCGCCGAAAGGTTCGAAATAGAGTGGAAGCGTGCCTTGAACGATGCGGCGGATGACCGCAAATCCGTTGAACGCGATGAAGCCGAAAAGCAGCGAAACAAACGTCAAGTCGAGCGGCGTATAGTTCCGGCTTAATTTTCTCGCGAGCACGCTGTATCCGGCGGAGGAAAGAGCGGAGAGCAGGATCAGGAACAGTCCGGCTCCGTTCATCGTACGAAAGTCCAGTCCCTTCATGGCGAAAATATAAACACCGCCTGCCACAGAAAGGGCGATGAACAGATTTTGCCGCAGGCCGGTCCGTTCCTTCAGCACAACCGAAGCGAGCATCATGGTGAAAACGGGGGCTGCGGCTTGAATGATTCCCGCCTCGGAAGCCGACGCCTGTACCAGGCCGAAGGTCTGGAAAGCAAAAAACAGAACGGGATACAGCACGGCCATCGGCAGGATGGCTAAATAATCCCGCTTCCGGATGTTCAGCCGGGTTTTGCTGAGGGCGAGGAAGACGAGCAGCGCGGCCAGGGAAATCGTAAACCTGTGCGCCAGGAGGTCGAACGGCCCTGTGGAAACGAGGGCGGTTTTTACGAATATGAATGAGAAGCCGATGATCAAGGCGTATAGTACGGCGGATAGGTAAGCTTTGGTAAGAGGTGCTGCTGCTTTCATGGCGATCTATTCCTTTGAGCCTGCATGCAAAGCGGTTTATTAAGGTCCTTGTTTAGATTTTAAGGGGACGGGCGGCTGTGCTACAATAGGAGAAAACGTTAACTGTACCGGTACAGATTGGCCGGAGAGGTGTATTCATGCACAAATATGAAGGAATTTTAACCGATCTGGAGCAGCAGATCGCGGACCGCCGCTACAAGGAGGGCAGCAAACTGCCCTCCATCCGGCAGTTGTCGGAAAGCTACGGGGTTAACAAAAGCACCGTTATCCGGGCAATGGAGGAATTGGAGAGCAGGCATCTGGTCTATTCCATCGCCAAGAGCGGGTACTACGTCGTCCAATCGTCGCCGGATACCGCCCCGGACTCGCCGGAAGTCATCGACTTTGCCGTCTCCGCTCCGGACCCGGCATTTTTTCCTTATCTGGATTTCCAGCACTGCATGAACAAAGCGATCGATACGTACAAAAACGATTTGTTTGTGTACGGCACTCCTCAAGGGCTGCCCGCACTGCTCATGATGATGCAGAAGCTGCTTGCGGATTATCAGGTGTTTACGCGCGTCAGCAGCCTGTTTGTCGTGTCCGGGGTGCAGCAGGCGCTGGCCATTCTGGCCGGGCTTCCTTTTCCGAACGGAAAAACGAAGGTGCTGATCGAGCAGCCCGGCTATCACCTGTTCATCGAACAGCTCGTGACTCACGGAGTCCCGGTCATGGGAATCCGGCGTTCGCGGGAAGGGATCGATCTGGACGAACTGGAGCGGATTTTCCGCACGGAGCCGATCAAGTTCTTTTATACGATCCCGCGGTTTCATGCGCCGCTCGGGTGCTCTTACCGCACGGATGTGAAGAAGAAAATCGCGGCCCTTGCCCGCAAGTACGATGTCTACGTGGTGGAAGACGACTATCTGGCCGACTTGGAGCCGGACGGAAAAGCCGATCCGGTCCATGCTTACGATGAGGGCAAGCGCGTGATATATTTGAAAAGTTTCTCCAAAATCATGTTCCCCGGCCTTCGCATCGGTATTGCGGTTATTCCCGGCAGTCTTGTGGATCTCTTCAGCCGGTATAAGCGCATCGCCGACATTGACAGCTCGATGATTTCCCAAGGAGCGCTGGAGATTTATTTGAAAAGCGGGATGTTCGAACGGCACAAGCATAAAATCAAAGCCGCCTACGCGACCAGGTCGCTGCTTCTCCGGCAAATGCTTGCAGAGCATGGGCCGCTTGCCGGCGGCGCAGTACAAGGGGCAATGTACAGCGAAGAGCTTTCTCCCGTCCATACCCACCTTGTGCTGAGCCCGTCTGTATCCCAACCGGAGCTGACCAAGCGGCTGCGTAAAAAATCGGTGGTGATCGAACCGATCGACAAGCACTATCTGCCGGGCTTTCCCCGGGACAATTATTTGAAGCTGAATGTCTCCCAAGTCGGGGACGAACAAATCCGGAGGGGAGTCCGGCTTCTCATGGAGGAGCTGGGAAGATACGGAGACCGCTGAAGCCCCGAGGGAAGGCGGTTGGACAAATAACGGAGGCTGCTCCAAGCGGTCTGCCGTTTTTTTTTATGGGCAAAATCGGATTGACAACATTGTATATAGTGTATATAGTATACATATACAATATGAACAAAGCTAACGCGAAGCGGGTGAACTATGAACATTATTCTTTCGCAGAGTTCAGGCGAGCCGATCTACGAGCAGATCAGACAGCAGATTCAGCGACAAATTCTGCAGGGAGAGCTGCTTCCGGGAGAAAGCCTGCCGTCGATCCGGCAGCTGGCCAAAGATCTGCAAATCAGCGTGATTACGACCAAGAGAGCTTACGAGGAGCTGGAGAAGGAAGGGCTGATCGACTCGGTCGTCGGCAAAGGCTCCTTCGTCTCCGGTCTGAATCGGGAATATATCCGGGAACAGCAGCTGAAGCAGTTTGAAGCGAAATTGTCGGAAGCCGTCCGGGAAGCCAGGCAGTTGGGAATAACCGTGGATGAAACGATCGAAACCGTCAAAGCGCTGTATGAAGAGGAGGAAGACATCCGATGAACGCCGTGGAATTTAAGCATATTTCCAAAGCCTATTCAAACTTCAACATTCAAGACCTGTCCTTTGCGGTTCCGAAAGGATACATTACAGGACTGATCGGTCCTAACGGTGCGGGCAAAAGCACCCTGATCAAAATTTTGCTCCATCTCGCTATTCCGGAGCAGGGGCGCGTCTTCATAGAAGGAATGGAGATGCCTCAGCGGGAGAAGGAAATCAAGGAAAGGATCGGTTTCGTGTCGGACGAAAGTCATTTCTACGAGCATTTGACTGTCCGCCAGACCGGTAGGCTGCTCGCTTCTTTTTACCGGAATTGGAACGAGGCGCAGTTTCAAACCTATCTGGAGCGGTTCGAGCTTCCGGCCGGGAAGAAGATTTCGGACTTATCCAAAGGCATGAAGATGAAATTCGGTCTGGCTGCGGCTCTGTCCCACGGGGCCAAACTCCTCGTGATGGACGAACCGACGGCAGGACTCGATCCCGTTTTCCGGCGCGAACTGCTCGATCTGCTGGCGGATTTGATGCAGGATGAGCAGCATACGATTCTGTTCTCCACCCACATTACGACGGACTTGGACCGCGTCGCGGATTACATCGCCTTCATGAACCGGGGAAAGCTCGTTTTCAGCGAGAGCAAGGAGAACGTTCAGGAACGGTACGCGATCGTCAAAGGCGGGACGGAGCTTCTGGATGCGGACATCCGCAAGCAGTTCGTTTCCGTCCGGGAAACGTCCGTAGGCTTCGAAGGCCTTGTTTACAACCGGCCGGAGGCCGAGAAGTTGTTCGGAGGCTATGCGGTCATCGAGCCCGCGACGCTGGAAGATATTATGGTCTATACGGTCAAAGGAGGGTACAGCCATGGCGGCACTGCTTAGCAAAGATTTTCGCGTGATGAGAAAAGAGCTCTTGTGGATGGCCGTCTATGTCGTTTTCTTTGCCATCACTTTCTCCAACTCACGGATGGGCGGTGTAGTGGTCCAGCTTGTTCCCTCCATCATGCTCTTATTTATTTCCGCGAATCATGACGTGAAGAACCGCAATTTCATCCTGCTGGGCAGCCTTCCCGTTCGGCGTTCGGACATCGTGCGCGCCAGGTATGTGAGCGTGCTCCTGTTCGGTGTACTGGGAGCGGGGATCGGTTTTATCGTAAGCACGGCAACGTCGATGATACAAGGGACGGGCGGCGCATCCTCCTTCTCCTGGGGAGCCTCTGGCCTTCTCGGCGCGATGCTGCTCGTGTATGCGGCGATTTACCTTCCGCTGCATTACTGGCTGGGAGACAAATACCTGCAGGTAATCAGCGTTATCATGATGATCCTGCTGTTCGCGTCGACTTCCATGCTGGGCTTCATTGTAGGAGCGACGGACAGATGGGGGCTTCCTTCCCCGGCTGCAGCCGCGGTTATCGCGGCGGCGGGAGCTGCGGCATTTTTCGTTTCTTATCTGATTTCGCTCGGAATTATGAAAAAGAAAGATTTTTGACCCGCAGTCCCGGGGAGCGGGAATAAACCAAAGAAGCAGCGGATAAGCTCCGCTGCTTCTTTGGTTTATTTGCCGTTATGCTTGAGGAAAAATTCTTCGAATTTCGCAGGCGTATTGCCTTCGGTTCCGCCGTTTTCCGGCACGCCGCCGACCATGCGTTCTACCTCTACGCCGTCTTTGTAGTATACGAGTGTAGGCGTGAATTCAATGTTGTATTTTTTCCAGCCGTCCTGGAATTCAAGCAGGTTAAACTGCTTCACGTCGATGCCAAGCTTTTGTTGCAGCGGGACAAGGACGGGCGTCGTTACTTTACAGTGCGGACAATCGGCGCCGTAGTAGTACAGGAAGAAGCTTTCTTTGTTCGCGATGCGTTTGTCAAGCTCTTCGGGTTTGATCAGGTTCTGGTAGTTCGGGTCTTCGAGCAGTTTCTGCGTGGCCGGTTTCAGCTTGGAAGCCGATACGCCGTAAAGCTTGTTGGCCGCTTCGTCATTGCCCTTGTTGGAAGATTTCGTGACCACGAAGATCGCGGCGAAAAGGACAACGATAATGCCTAAATAAATCGCTAATTTTTTCATGATTCACTCCTTAAGTGGTTACTTGTTTAGCTAGAATAACTTCGAGACGAAAGAGCGCAAATCCTGCTTGTTCTTCGTGAAAAAGTGAGAAAATCGTGAAAGATTGCCTGTTTTTTTGTCAGACCGAAGGTGCAAGCAGGCACGGAATAGTCTATAATACGGGGAGCCGCACTAAATTCCGCCCGGTATGCTCGACACAAACGCTTCGACCGAAACCCCGATTCGCATAAAAGGCAGTCCACCTAACATGCCCTGGCCCCGGATCTCGGAGGCAAGAGGGCTTTTATTCATAGGGCGGAAAAGCAGGAAATAGAGGCAGGCTCCATAAAAGATTGGCCGGAAGGAGGCGGAAGCGCGATTAAAAGAAAAACACAACGGCTCGATAAGGTGCTCGCCCATCTCGGCTACGGTTCACGTTCCGATTTGAAAAAGACGGTCAAAAACGGCTTGATCGAAGTGAACGGCATCCGGGTCAAAGACAGCGGGATGCAGGTGGACCCGGAGCAGGACGAGATCACCGTAAGCGGAGAAAAGATCGTTTACCGGGAATTCGTCTACCTTCTTCTGAATAAGCCGCAGGGCGTCGTTTCCGCTACGGAAGACAACCGGGACCGCACGGTCGTGGATCTGCTCGGCGAGGCTTATGCGCCCTTTGACGTATTTCCCGTCGGCAGGCTGGATAAAGATACGGAAGGGCTCCTGCTGCTTACGAACGACGGCAAGCTGGCCCACAATCTGCTTTCTCCGCGCAAGCATGTGCCGAAGACGTACTACGCCAAGGTGGAAGGTTTAGCCGGAGAAGCCGATAAACAGGCGTTTGAAGCGGGCGTCGAGCTGGATGACGGGTACGTGACGATGCCGGCGCAGCTTCGCGTTCTGACATGCGATACAACCGCCGATCCGCCGCGCTCGGAGATTGAGCTGACCATACAGGAAGGGAAGTTTCACCAAGTGAAACGGATGTTCCAGGCAGTCGGCAAGCGGGTCGTTTATTTGAAACGCGTCTCGATGGGACCGCTCCAACTGGACCCGGCTCTGGGACTGGGCGAATACCGGGAACTGACCCGGGAGGAACTGGAGCTGCTCCAGGGCAAGCCTTCTCTTGATTCTGGCCCCGATGTCGACAACGATTTACATAAGTGAGACGAAGCTTAGGCAGCGTACACAAGGCAATGCACAAGACAGTGCACAAGACAGTGCATAAGGCAAGAGAGACAAAACCAGATCCTAACGGAGTGGAAAGGAGACCTGCCCCATGACTTACAAACTGATCGCCCTGGATGTTGACGGCACGCTTCTGAACGACGACTATCTCCTTACCGAACGGACCCGGGAAACCGTACGCCGTGTGCATGAGCAGGGAAGCTATATCGTGCTCTGCACGGGCCGCGGGCCCGCAAGCGCCATTCCGGTTCTGGAGGAACTGGGACTGGAAGGAACGGTCATTACGCATAACGGCGGCGCCACCGTTCAGTCTCCCGGGCTGGAACTGATTCATCAGTATTCGTTTCGGGTGAGCCAAATCGCCGCTATGATCGCATACTGCCGCGAGCATGAGGTGCACTTCGACGTGTGCGCCCCGTTTGATATGTACCTGGAGCGTTTAACCGAGGTCGAACAGGCGATGTATAAGAAGTTTTTCGTCACTCCGCATCTCGTTGCGGATGTTACGGCTTTGACGGTCCCGCTCGTCAAGTTTACGCTTTACAGCGCGGACCCGGCCGTCATGGACACGGTGGAGCGGGACTGGTCGCTTTCTCGGCTGTACGGCGATCTTCGCATGATCCGCAGCGGGGATCATTTTATCGACGTGATGCACGCCGATGCCACGAAGGGCAACGCACTGCGCAGCTTATGCGCAAGTCTCGACGTCCGTCCGGACGAGGTGCTTGCCATCGGCAACTACTTCAACGATCTGGAGATGATCTCCTTCGCGGGTCTCGGAATCGCGATGGCCAATTCTCCGGCAGGCGTTCTGGAGCAGGCGGATCAAATAACCGCCTCCAACAATGAAGACGGCGTGGCGCAAGCGCTGGAAACGCACGTCTTGCAAACGGTCCGCCGGGATTGAGCGAATTGAACGGTCATCCAGGGCGGTTCCCTAAAAAAAGAAAAGGCGGTGCTGCCAATGGCTCGGTCCGGTAACACCGACAAAACGAAAGTCCTGCTGGCGATCATGGTCGTGACCTTCCTGTCTTCCATCGAAGGCACGATCGTGTCGACCGCCATTCCCCGCATCGTCGGCGATTTGGGCGGTCTGGACTTGATGAGCTGGGTCATATCCATTTACCTGCTCACCACGGCGGTTTCTACCCCGATATTCGGCAAGTTGTCCGATTTGTACGGACGCAAGAAAATTTTTATGATCGGAACCGGTTTGTTCCTGATCGGCTCGACCTTGTGCGGAATCGCGCAATCCATGGAAATGATGATCTTCTTCCGGGCGGTCCAGGGGATCGGCGCCGGCGCCATTCTTCCCGTTACGATGATTATCGTCGGAGACATTTACTCGTTCGAAGAACGCGCGAAAATCCAGGGCTGGATCAGCGGCATCTGGGGGCTTTCGGGCATTCTCGGGCCGCTGGCCGGCGGTCTGATGGTCGATTATGTGTCGTGGAGATGGATTTTCTATTTTAACATTCCATTCGGCATTATCTCCATGCTGCTGATTTCCGCCTATCTGCACGAAAATCTGGAGAAAACGAAGCGGCCGATCGATTATCCGGGCATTGTGACGTTCACGGTCAGCATGACGGCTCTGATCTATGCCCTGCTCAGCGGCGGGGTCCAGTATGCCTGGGGCTCGCCTGTCATTCTCGGTCTGCTGGTCGTCTCCGTCGTCTTCCTGTTTATTTTTATCGCCGTCGAAAAAAGATCGCCGGAGCCGATGCTGCCGCTTGACCTGTTCAAAGACCGGCTTCTTACGCTCATCAACTCGTCGGGCTTCATTCTCAGCGCCATCCTCGTGGCGGTCACGATCTATCTGCCGCTCTGGGTGCAGAGCGTGAACGGCGGCGGGGCGACCGGCTCGGGCTTCGCGCTGATTCCGCTGTCCATCTGCTGGACGGTCGGCGCTGCTCTGGCGGGAAGAGGCTTTGTCCGTCTCGGCGTAAGATCCGCCGTCCTCATCGGCGTGGGAGGAATTACGGCGGGTTCCGTCGCCTTGGCTCTAATGACGTCCGCAACCCCGGGGTGGGCGCTGGAAGTGTACACGGCGCTGTTCGGGATCGGATTCGGCTTCGCCTTCACGGCGTACACGATCACGATGCAGTCCGCCGTAGGCTGGAAGCTGCGCGGAGCCGCCATGTCTTCGCATACGTTCATCCGTACGCTCGGCCAGACGCTGGGGATCGCGGTGTTCGGGATGCTGTACAACACCTCGCTGCATACGTATCAGCAGGCTCATCCCGATCAGGTCGGAGGCATCGACCTCAACAAAGCGTTGGACGCCCACGGACGTTCCGCGTTCTCGCCGGAAACGATGGCAGGCATCCGCGAGCTGTTCGCGTTCAGTCTCAGCCGCATCTTCTGGTCCCTGCTCGTTCTGGCGGCCATCGGCATCGTGCTCACGCTGCTTCTGCCGAAACGGTTCAAGGTCGAAGAGGAGCCGGAGCTGGCGGCGGAACCGGAGCCGTCCCGGCAGTCCTGACGGATTGAACGCAGGCAATTAACGCTGCATCCATGAAAAAAAGGCTTACCCGTCCGCATTTGCAGACTCCGGGTAAGCCTTTTTTTGTTATGGGCCCGCCTCCCGGTTGTCACATATTTTTCCGGCGATCCGGGTACGCTAGGAGCAGAATCTTCCGGGTAAGCATTTTTGGCCTGGCCAGAATGTGCTGCATCGTCCGGAAATACCGATAAGGGAGGCAGAGCAAATGGCCCAGCTAGTACTAAGACCCGACCTGAAAACGGCGGGCGGAGAAGTGACGGAAATCTTGGTGGACGGCCGTTTTGCCGGAATTATCAGTTTGGTGTACCGCGAAGGGGACCGGATGACCGGGGGCATTCAGCTTGAGGATGCCGTACTATCCCCTGCCGGCAAAAGAGAAGTGGACGCATTCGTGCGCAACCATATCCAATGGCTGGTCGATGCGATGAACATCCGGGAATGCGACGTTGTGCTGACGTATGGCAGCTATGACCATATCATCGGGACTCCGCTGCTTCCGGACGAATCCCCGGCGGTGGACTATGCGGACGATGAAACGACGGCGGAGTGGGTCGGTGACGAATCCGTATACGGAGACTACGACGAAGATGAGCTCGATGACATCTCCATGGAAGAGGACGCTTACGACGCGGAACCGGATTACGAGCTGGTGCTTCTGGAGGATTCGCGCGGGCGGGTGGAGTACCAGCTTTTCGATCCGGGTTCCCGCCTGGTAGCGGAAGCGTCATGCCGGATCTACGGCAGCGAAGCCGTATGTATGCTCGACTGGGTATTCGACCCGCTTGAGGAAGAGATGGAGCTCGCATCGAACCTGATTGTCGCCGATTTTCAGGACGAAGAGACCGAGAACTTTTTGTTCCACAGCCGTTTTGACGGGGAAATTGTGGATTCGATCGAAATCTCGCTGGAAGAGGCGGATGAGCTGAGCGAACTGGACAGCGGCGAAGAGGAATACTCGGTCATTCTGGCAAGGGATGACGGGGATACGCTGACCTATGAGATTTACGAGCAGGAATACGGCGGTATTCCGATCGGAACGGCCACTATTGACGTAAGCGAGGATCAGCTGACCGGATTTATCGACTTCCGCCAAACCGACGATTCCCGCCAGCGGCAGGAAATTGCCCGGCTGCTGATGGAGGAGCTGGACAAGGAGCAGGATTACGATTCGCTGCATCTGTCCATGCTGTACCGCAACAAGCTGATCGATGAACTGTTGTTCGAAAATGTTACGATTCAATAACACGATGAGGCGGAGCCGGAGCTCCGCGTTTTTTCCGTAAAAAAGAGCGGTCCAATTCGCCGGATGACGAAAAGGACCGCTCTTTTTGCTTTGTGCCGGGCTTTGGGGGAAAGGGGCAGGGAAGATTCCGGATAATTACTGGTTTTGATTAACCAGTTCTTTCAGCGTCTGAAGCGATTGAACGCCTACCATCGTTTTGACTTCGCCGCCGTTTTTGAACAGCTTCAAGGTAGGAATGCTCATCACGCCGAACTTCGAGGCCGTTTCCGGGTTGTCGTCGACGTTGATCTTGGCGATCGTTACCGCTTCGCCGGCTTCTTCCGTCAGTTGGTCCAGGATCGGGCTCTGCATTTTGCAGGGACCGCACCACGGCGCCCAGAAATCGACGAGAACAAGGTTGTTGTTATCCAGCGTTTCTTGGAAAGTTTGATCGGATACATTTAGCAAAGACATAGGAATCCCTCCGTGTGTGAAATTTTAGGGTAAAACCTGTTCAGAACGAATTTTTAACGATAACCTGCTCCAGCGGGAAGCGGCCCGACGCATAAGCCGGTTTAGCCGCTTTGCCGACGGAGATCAGCAGAGTGGGAATGTAGCGCTCCGGAACATTGAATTCCTGTACGAGCGCGGCCGGATTGAAGCCGCCCATCGGGCACGTATCGTAGCCGAGCGCTTTCGCCGCGAGCATGAGCTGCATGGACGCGAACGAGGCGTTGCGGATCGCTTCATCGCGAGGAATGCTTCCGCCGCTTGCATAGGCGCCGTTAATTTGCGACACGAGCGTGTCTTTGATTTCCTGCGTCAAGAACCCGCTCTCTACGGCAGCACCGTAGATCGTCTCGGCGTTCAGGTTCGCCTGCAGGTCGCCCAGGACGGCGACGACAAAGGAGCTTTCCACGACCTGCTTCTGGTTGCTTGCGATGGGGAGCAGACGCTGCTTGGCGGCAGGGTCGTCGATCACGAGGAATTTCCAGTGCTGCAGATTCCAGGAGGACGGCGCCTGGTTAGCCGCGTTCAGGATAAGCTCCTTATGCTCCTCGGGAAACACAAAATCCGGATCGTACGATTTTACGGAGTGGCGCTCCGCGATGACTTTCAGAGTTTCGGGAAAAAGCTGTTGGGTCATAAATATCCTCCTTTTGGCGGTTCGCAAAGTTATAGGTAATGTGTGCGGTTTTGCGGAAAACATGTCTCGTTTCCGGTAGTTCCGCGTAGTCAATTTTTTCAGGCCAAACGATTTCTCGGTCGTCGGGTAAAAAAAGCGGGCCGCCGGCCGTTCGGCAGAAAAGGGAGAACTCGGTCAGGCCCGCCGGCAGAAGGACGGATATCCGGGCATAACGGATGCCGTCTGGGTGGACTAAACTGTAACTAAATAAGTTACGCTATATCTAGTATAATAAATATTACAGTTAAAACTGTCAAGAGCAACTTTTCACATTCGACAATTTCAGTCATAATCGGAAGTGGAAGGAAGTGGAACTTGAATGAGTGTCCTGCAAAATGAACTGACGCACCTTATCTTTCTGGCGGAGGTCGTAATCGCAAGCCGCAAAAAAGAAGTGATGGAAGATACGCTGCAGTGTCTGCTGTATATTATCAAGTCGCTGCCCGAAGTGGAAGTGCCGGACAGTGTTGCAGAACAGATCGCTCATTTGACGGAACGTATCGAGGAGAAGCTGCGGCAGGAGAATGAACGGATTCAGGAGATACAGGGAAACCTCGGCCGTCTGGCCAAACCGAATTCAATCGCGTAGCCGGGGCCGGATTAACATACATCAAGAAACAACCCGCAGGGATGATTCAGCTCCCGCGGGTTGTTCCGTTTGCTTATGTAAGGCAGGATTCCAGGTGCCGGCCGGCCGTTCTTATTCGTTGCGGCTGTTCCGTTCTTTCCAGAACAGAGCACTGAGCATGCGCTCGACCCATTCTTTATCCTGCTCCGTCAGTTCGATGCCGTCGAAGATAAGTTCGTTGTCATGAAGAAACCGGCGCAAATTGACCGGAGCCTTGAGCTTGTCCCCGCCGCTCTCCGGTTCGTCTAAATATCCGGCGATTTTCATCAGTTCGGCGTAAGGAAT
>NZ_KE150413.1:1461781-1521889 GCF_000411255.1 Paenibacillus sp. HGH0039
CGGATCGTATAGCCTTTCAGCTTGCGGAGATCTTTGAGCTTGTCATAGAAATACATTGCAGCACCCGCATTTCTTGGTAAACATTAGTTAACATGCTTATCATAGCAGGGAAAATGTGGTTTTTCAATCGGGGGTAAAAGAAAGAAGAGATAGTGTCAATTATAGTAAATATTTATGTTTACAATAGTAAATTATAATGCTACCATGGAATTAATTAGGAAATGGGGGCCATGATTTTTTATGAGGATTATCGCCAAATCGGAAGAATTTATCCGCAGAAGAATGACGCTGGGACTGACCCAGCGGGAGCTCGCCAGACAGACGGGATTAAGCCACGCATACATCAGCTTGCTGGAGCGGTCGATGAAGTCGGTCGGTCCCGGGGCCGCGAAGCGTCTGAGCATCGTTCTCGGAAAGCAGGTCGAGGAGTTGTTCCACATTCAGTGAGGAAAAGGTGCGGTCCCGCCAGAGGCCGCGCCTTTTTTGTCATCACTGCTGTGTAGTCATTGCTGCGGGAAGAGCGGGCAGGGGAGAAGTCAAGCGCCGAATTTGACGACCTTGTTCTTCCCGGTTGTTTTGGCCTTGTACATCGCTTCGTCCGCCTGTTTGATCAGCTTGTCTCCCGTAAGGCCTTTCTTGTAGGTGCTGAAACCCATGCTGACGGTGACGATGGTTTCTTCTTCGATGCGCTTGCGTATTCTCTCCGCGAGCTCGGCGGGTTTGACATCGGGATCGGTCAGCAGAATGACCAGTTCCTCGCCGCCGTAACGCCCTACGATACCGCTTTCGTCCGCTTCCTGGCGCATGATGCTCGCCACCTGCTTGAGCATCTCGTCCCCCATGTGGTGGCCCTTGGTATCGTTGAGCTTTTTGAAATTGTCTATGTCGCTGAACAGGACCGAAACGTTCAAATTCAGCCGGATATACTGCGAAACTCTTTTATCGAAGTATTTGCGGTTATACACTTTGGTCAGGCCGTCGGTGATCGAGGACTGGTAAATCGCCTGCATGAGCTCGACTACCCGATCGAACAACAGGAAGAAAAGAATCGTCGCATAGATGACCGGAATGAACCATTCCGCCAGCATCAGCCATTTCTGCTCCCCTTGAAACAGGTACAGATTGACCATATGTGCCGTTTGTTTGGCGAAATACAGCGTCATCACGGCCTGGAATTTACCTTGCTGTCCGATCAGAGGCGTAATGGTGTAAGCGCATAAAAAGATCAGCACGAACATGTACAGCTCCAGCGGCAAGTCGGCCAGCAGCGCAGCCTGCTCGGGACTTCCTCCGGACGGCGGGTAAAAATGAAAAGCGGAAACGCCCAAAGCGACCGCGATCAAGCCGTAAAAATATAAATAATGACGCCGCCGCGTCGGATTATACAGCTGATAAACGCCCAGATTGATCAGGACGAAGGTGACGGCCTGCAGCAGAGCGTCCGCGAAGCCCGACATGCCCTGCAGCTGGCCCGAGGCCTGCCAATAAAGCCGAAGAAGGTTATGCACGAGCATGAGGATGAGCGAGACGGTCATCGAGAGATAGCCCTTTTTTCTGCGTGTATAGTAAAGCCTTCCCGAGATGAAAACCATCAGGGTAAGAATGACTAGCATCATGGAGCTGGCCGTCTCCGGACCCCATGTTTCAATCGGATCGTTCCACAAGTTCAACATTCCTCCGAGGTTATCCGTTCCCTTTTGGGGGGGCCGGACTCAAATGTACGTTCGCATTTTCAGGCGATTTCATTATAGCAAAATAGGGCGGGGACAAGAACAACTTTTTTCGGAAAAGTACCGGCAGACGGAAACGCCATCCCCACCGGCAGGGACGTGTTCTCTTTTCTATTAGCCGGGCAGAAGGTACAATAAGAAGAGGCTGAGCGTATGATGCTGTAAGCCGGATTTGCGCCGCGCAAGCGGACGGAGGATCAGGAGTGTGCACCGATGAACATTTTGCAAGCGTTATTCTTCCCGCCGGAGCAGCCGGGCGGGGTTTCTTCCATGGTCCCGTATATTACCGAAAAGTTTAATAAAAGAGGCTGGGACATGGAACTGTTTTCCCTTCCCAGAAGGGTCAGAGGCAAGGGAACCGAGCCCGTTACCTTCAATACGTTCGATTGGACCCGTTACGCGGGGAACCCGATCGTGGACAAATATATCCAGACCTACAAAGACTACGTGTGGTGGACGAAGCTTCGTATCCGTAAGAGCTACGATCTGATTCACGCCCATCACCCGATTGCCGCGCTCGCTATCAAGGAAGTATTCCCCGATACGACGGTCATCGTAACCGTTCACTCCAGCTACGAGGGAGAGCTTTTGCTGAACGGAAAAATAGAGGAAGGCGGTCCCGAGCAGCTTTTTCTGACGTCGATTTACGGCGAAATGGAAGCGCGGCTGGACCAGATTTTAACGGTTTCGAACTCGTTCAAAGGATATATAAGCGAATTTATCCAAGACCCCGACCGGATCGGGGTTATCCCGAACGGCTACGACGAGAAGCGTTTCCGGCCAATTTCCCACGAGAACGAAGTGGCCCAGCTCATTACGGTGTGCCGCCTGGTTCCGGCAAAAGGGCTCGAAACGCTGCTTCAGGCCTGCGCGATGCTCAAAGAACGGGGGCATCCTTTCGTCCTGCATATTATCGGCGACGGCCCTTCCCGGACAGAGCTCGAGGAATTGGCGAAGGAGCTGAACTTATATGAAGAGATTATTTTTTACGGGTACATGCTGCACCCGGAAGAGTTTATGCCCTTCTTCGACGTTTTCGTCCTTCCTTCGAAAGCCGAGGCGTTCGGCTCCGTATTTGCGGAGGCGGCTCTCTGCCTTCTGGCACTAGTAGGCACGAATGTCGGGGGGGTTGCGGAGCAGATCGAGAACGGACGCAACGGGCTGCTGGTCGAGCCGGGTGATGCGCCGGCGCTCAGCCAGGCGCTGGAGAAAGTCGTGGTCGATCCGACCTACCGGTATCAGTTGGCCCGTGCGGCTTCGGAGAAAGCGAAGAAATCGTACTCGCTCAACAGGGTCATCCGGCAGCTGCGCGGAGTGTACGAGAGGTACGGCAAATGAAAAGTTTCATCGCTTTAGGCCAAACGAAGGGGGTGTGCGGATGAAGGCGCTGAAATTTCTGCATGCCGCCGACCTTCACCTCGACAGCCCGTTCAAAGGGATGAACGCGGTTCCCGAGCGGATCCGGGATGTAATCCGGGAATCGACCTTCGGAGCGTTAAACCGGCTCGTCCGGCTGGCGGTCCGGGAGAAGGTCGATTTCGCTGTTTTCAGCGGCGATATCTACGACGCCGGCGACCGCTCCCTCCGGGCTCAGCTGCGCTTCCGCAGCGCCCTTGCCGAGCTGGACCGGGCGGGAATCCCCGCCCTGGTTATCCACGGCAATCACGATCCGCTGGACGGACGGGGAGCGGACCTGGAATGGCCGGCGGGAGCTTATGTATATCCGTCGGACAGGGTCGAGAAGGTTCGGATCGTGAAGGAAGACCGGGGGCTTATCGCCGAAGTTCACGGCATCTCGTACGCGTCCGCCGCCGTAACGGAGAACCTCGCCCTGCGTTTCCGGAGCGGGGACGCTTCGGTTTTCCAAGTGGCTCTGCTTCACACGAATGTCGACGGACGCCCGGGATACGACAACTATGCCCCTTGCAGCAAATCGGATCTTATGGGGCGGGGAATCGACTATTGGGCCCTAGGCCACATACATACAAGAGAAATCGTCATGGATCAGAAACCCGCCGCCGTGTACCCCGGCAACATACAGGGCAGGAGCATACGGGAGTGTGGCCCGCGCGGGTGCTATATCGTGGCCGTGGATGAGAACGGGAGTCCCGAGCTGGATTTTCACGCCCTGGACGGGGTGCGCTGGCAGCAGGAGTCTCTTTCTATCGCGGGCATCGGCACGGAACAGGAACTGCAGGAAAGCCTGCAGGATCTGCTGGCCCGGCTAAGGGAGAAAGCCGAAGGCAGGCCGACCGTAGCCCGGATTTTCCTGGAAGGCCGGGGACCGCTTCATTTGAAGCTGCAGGCAGGGAGTACCCTTGCCGACCTGCTCCGTGAGCTGCGCGAGAGCGAGCTGCTGGCTTTGGCGGGACGTTCGGCCGCCGGATACGACAGGAGCGGCACCGGTGCAGGCGTCGAACATACGCAAGCTCCCCACCCGGCAGACGACAATATGGAAGAGAGGGCGGGCTCTTACCCTAAGGCTCCCCCCTCAGGCGGCGTCTTCCGCAGTGCGGCGGACGTTTCGTTCGTCTGGATCGAATCCATAGAAGCCCGGACGGGGCAGGATATCGACTTTGAACTGCTTCTCCGGGAGGAAAGCTTCATAGGCGACCTCCTCCGGCTGGCGGAAGAACTGGCTGCGGATGAAGGGAAGCTGCGAGAATTCGCCGATGAGGCGCTCGGTTCCCTCCTTGCCCAGAACGGAGCTTCCAGGCTGTTCGGAGGAGCGGACGGGCTTCTCGAAGACACGGGAGATTGGCTGGAGGCGGCGCGTGAACTCGCCGTCGATCAGCTGATGCCGGACGGGAGGCGGGGCAAATGATCATCCGCGAAATAAGAGTCCGGGGGTTCGGTTCCCTGCAGAACCGGACTTACCGGTTCGAATCGCCCGTTACCGTGCTGTACGGCCCCAATGAGGCGGGCAAAAGTACCCTGCTCGGTTTTATCCGCGCCGTCCTGTTCGGGTTCCCGACGCGGGCGCAGGCCGCCGACAGGTATGAGCCCGATGGCGGGGGATCGCACGGCGGCGCACTGCTGCTGGAGGACAAGCAGGGCCGGACCGTCCTCATCGAACGCTACGCGGATCACGGCGGTCCCGGACGTCCCCCTGCAGCCGGCTCCGTTAAAGTAACGCTCGAAGGAGGCGAGGAAGGCGGCGAAGAACTGCTCCGTCATCTGCTCGGAGGACTGTCCGCGGAGCTTTTCCGGAGCTTGTTCGCCTTCGGGCTGGGCGAGCTTCAGGAGCTGCGGACCCTGCAGGGGGACGACATCGGCGGCTATCTCTACGGAGCGGGCTTCGGCGTGAGCGGAAGCGCCGTAGTGGAAGCGGAGCGCAAGCTCGCCGCAAGAGCGGATGCTTTGTTCCGGCCAAGGGGACGGACCCAGGAGCTGAACCGCAGCATCCGGGCTTATGAAGAACTCCGCTCCAGCCGGAACCGTTCCGCCGACGAGATCAGCCGGTACGAAGAGGCGACGGCGGAGTGGAAGCGGCTTGGAGAGCGGCTGAACGAGCTGGATGCCGCCCGGACGGAGACGGCCGCCGAGCTGGAATGGACCCGGCGCTGCGGGAAGGCCTTCGAGCCGTGGCTGAAACTGCGGCGGATTCAGGCGGAAATGGCGGAAATCCCGGAAATTCCCGGATTTCCGCTGCATGCCGCCGAGCGTTATGAAGCCATCCGTCAGGAACGGGACGATTTCGAGAATGAGCGGCGTCAATACGAGGAAGAGAGCGCTGCGCTTCTGCGGGCGGTCGAAGCCCTGCCCGTACGCGAAGAGCTGCTCGAAGGCGCGGCCGAACTCGCCGTTCTTGAAGAGGAAGCGGGGGCGTACCGCAGCGGGCAGCTTGCGGCGGCCTCGACGGAGACGGAGAAAGCTCAGCTGAACGAAGCTCTGGCGGCTCTCTTGAGGCAGCTCGACGAGCAGTGGACGCGGCAGGATCTGGCCGATTTCCCCGTTTCGGTCGGCATGAAAGAGCAGATCCGGGAAGCCCGGGATTCCTTTGCGAAATGGGACGGAGAGAGGGCGCTGCTCGACAGCGAGCTGAGCCGGGTATTTGGCCGTCTGGAGGAGCAGCAGAGCGAGCTCGCCGAGCGCCAGCTCGAATGGAGCGAATGGCTGACGCTGTCGGGGCTCCGGGAAGATGCGCCGGGTGCGCGGACAGCCGCCGAATCGGGTCTGCTTCGCCGGTTGTCTTCCGATTACGCGCAGTGGAGACTGCTGAAGAGCGAGGAAGAACAGAGAGACCGGATCCGGGAGGAAGAACACCGCAGGCAGGAGGAATTCGAAGCCTGGTCGGACCAAAGGCGGAGCGACTCCGACCGCACAAGGAAAAAGACCGCTTACGCCGCGGGAGCGATTGCGGTTCTTCTGCCGGCGGCGCTGCTCTTAAGCGGTCAGGCGGCTGCGGCTGCGGCCGTATTTGTTGTGCTGGCGGCGGGTACGGCCTGGCTGATATTCGGCTCTCCGGATAGAGCCCGCGGAAACAGGCGCAGCCGGAGTCCCCTGAAGCCGGAAGCCCGGACGGAGGGGAGAGGGCGTGCCCGCCGGGGAAGAGCGGCCTCCTCCGGCGATTGGTTGTCTGCTGCCGCGCAACCGGGCGAAGCGGATCACCGGGCAGACGGAGAGGATGCCGGGCTGGAGGCAGACAAGGCGGCTCTCCGGCAGCGGCTTCAGCAGAATCTGGCGCTTCTTCTGAGCAGCCGCGGAGCGGGAAGCCGTGAAGCGGCCGCCGCCCGCGCGAACGGCTCTTCCGATGAAGCTACCGCTCCCGGACGCATGCCTCTGCCGTCTTGGCCGGAGACGCTGAGCTGGCTGGACCGGGAGCTGGAAAGCTGGCTGACCGGCACCGATTTGTGGGCGCAGCACCGCTCCGAATTGGAGCGCCGGCGGGCCAAGCTTGAAGAGCTGAAGCAGAGCATCCAGTCGCTGGAGAAGCAGCAGGCGGCGGTTTCCTCCCGGATGCGTTCGCTGGAAGAACGCGCCGCGTCCGGTCAGGAGCGCTGGAGCGTCTGGCTTCGCGAACGCAAGCTGAGGCCGCACCTGTCGCCCGAAGCGGCCCTGGAATCGCTGCAGCTGATCGCCCGCGGGCATGACCTGCTGCAGCGCCTTGCCGGCTGCGAGTCCAAGCTGGCCGCCCTGCAGGCCTCTTCCGCCGCGTTCGAAGCGCGGACGGTCCGGCTGCTGGGCGAGGCCGAAGCGGCGGACCCGCTCCCGGGGCTCCGGCGCCGCGCCGAGCGGCTTGCGGAGCAGCAGGGGCTGCTCGCAAGGCGCGAGCGCCTCGCGGCCGAAGCCGCGGAGGCCCGGCGCCGGGAGACGGCTGCCGCGCAGAAGGCGCGTCAAGCGGCGGAGCGCCTGCAAGCGCTTCTGAGCGAGGCGCAGGCCGCCGGCGAAGAAGCGCTTCTCCGGCAGGCGGCTCTCCAGGAGCGCCTTGCCCAGCTCGCGGCCGAAGCGCGGCTCCTCTCCGGCGCGCTGGATGCGCATGCCGGCGTCGCGCGGCGGGAGCGGCTCGACGCGGCGCTGTCCGGCGCCGACGAGGGGAGCCTCGCCTCGCGCGAGGAGGAGCTCGCAGGCAGCCTGAGCGGCCTGGAGGCCGAGGCGAACCGCTTGCGCGACAGGCGCGGCCGCCTGGCCGGCGAGCTGGAGAAGCTCGAAGGCGGGAGCGAGCGCGGCGAGCTGCTCCAGCGCACCGAGGAGCAGCTCGCCGAGGCGCGCGAGCTCGGCGGCAAATACGCGGTGCTCGCGATGGCCGCCCTACTCGTGAAGCGGACGCGCGAGCGCTGCGAACGCGAACGCCAGCCGGGCGTGCTCCGCCGCGCTTCGGCCTGCTTTGCGGCCATGACGGGCGGCCGGTTTACGCAGGTGGTCGCGCCGTTCGGGCAGCAGCGGCTTTATGCCGTCCGGTCGGACGGACGCCAGGTGGACTCATCGAGACTGAGCCGCGGAACCGCGGAGCAGCTTTACTTGTCGATGAGATTCGCGCTCGTTGAAGAATTTACCGGCGGAGCTTCCCTGCCGCTCGTTTTTGACGATATATTCGTCAATTTCGATAGAGAGCGGATGGAAGGGGCGCTGCGGATTATCGGGCAGTTCGGCGGAAAGCGGCAGGTTCTGCTGTTTACTTGTCACGAGCATGTAAGAGATGCGGTGACAGGAATTTCTCCCGCAGCAGGCGTGCTCCATGTTTAATAGACAGTCCAAAGACCCTCCTTATTAAAGGAAGGGTCTTTTGGCGTTCATCGTATAGGTCCTTATAAGAAAATGTTCTATTCTCTTTTGCCTTCCGGAGAAAGGATTTTGAGATGAACGCGGACCCTGACTTCCAGTTTTTTTATTTGTTCTTCCCAGTTTGCCGTATCCCAGCCTCTCATCCGGAATTGTTCGCCGATCCCGAGAATATCCAAGCCCTGTTTTTTGGTGCCGTCGAGCAGTTTTGTGAAGTTTTTCTCCCAGAGCCGGCTGCCCTCCTTTTCGATTTCGTCCGCATGACGGTACGGATTCTGTTCCTTGCTTTCCAGAATCGTAGCCTGAATCGAATAGGTGAAGGTTACCCGATCCCGTCTTACCTCTGTTTTTCTGTTGACTTCTTTGATTTGCAGGGCATTGCGTTTCTCGGCGTCGGCATGCAGAATAACTTCTTTTCCCTGCCGGTCTACGAGTACGTTAAACTCTCTGGATTCGATTCCGTTCAAGTGATAAACGAGACGGTCTTTGCGAAGGAAGCTTTCTCCCACGAAGTTCAATTCCTTATTCTCATAGTTGAAGCGGTTAAGATGGATGCTCTGCAGAGGACTCATGACCGCTTTGTTTACCTGCCAGAGCCGGCTGGCGAGAAAGGTCGGCACAAACGCGTAGCCTTTGGCGGAAAAGTTGGTCAGTCCCCCGTTATCTTTTCGGAAAAGTTCGCTCACTTTATCGGTGGTGACAAACATATGCACCGTCTGGTCGATGTTCGGCGACCTCACCAGAAAATCCATGTAGGGATGGATGCCTTCCCCGGCGATTTTGTCGCTGAACATGATAAAACTGACTTTATCGAGGGACAGCTCTTTTTGCAGCCGTGTCCGGATCTGCCTCAGGCAGTCGGGAATATTCGAACCGGTCGCGTTGCGGATGATATATTTGGGCGCTTTGCCGCCGGGGCTGCTTTCGTTCCCTCCGCTTTTCATTCCGTCCATGTCGATTTCCATCATGCTGATTTCAAGCTCTCCATTCTCCGCGCGATCGATCCCCATCCCCACGATAAAGGACTGTTCCCGGATCTCCGAAATACTCAAGCAGCCCGAAAGCGCTGCGGCTCCGGTTACAAGTAGGAGAAGAAGCATCCATTTTCTCATCTCGTCTTCTCCTTCCTGAAAAGAGTGACGATCCACATGTAATTGGGGATCAGGACGAAGATAGCACCGAATATGAGAGCGGTGATGTAAACCAGCTGATCGACTTCGTTAACGGTCAGGGTCCGCAGAAAGGCGAGTGACATGAGGACCGTGACGATCACGTACATTCGTTTGATTCGCCGGGTGTTAAATAGCCTGCAAAGCGCCTGAGAGCAGCAGGTGACGCAGACGATCAGAATCATGATGTTCACCAGCACGAAAAACAGAGGCGCCAGAAAACTTAACTTTTCAAAAGGAAGCAGGAGAAAAGGCACCGTTTCCATCGACTCCTGGTACGGGAAAGTAAAGGTTTTGGCGGTCTCGTAACCGAAGACCATAATGGGCAGCAGATAAGAGAGCATGACTTCGGCCCCGGCCGTCACGGTTGCGGCTGCTGACAGCCGAAGCAGGTTTTTATCCGATTGGATGAGAGGAGACAGAAAATAAAGGACGGCGAAGCCTTTGAACAAGTAGAAAATCGTGAGGATATTTTTTCCGAACAAGTTCGGCAGGCCGAGGTTTCCGAGCGGCAGCAGGTTCGTGACATTGATGTTGCGCAGCTGGGGCAAATTGATGCTGAGCAGCCAGACAGCCATGACAAAGCCGAGAAGAAGAAAAAGCCGCGCCCAAGCTTCCGTCCCTTTCCATACCATATACAGCACGACGGGCATAACAAGGAGCACGATCGTGTAAACGGGCGTATATTTCAGCTGCAGGTACGAAACCAGGAGCCAGTGTTCGCCGAAAGTCAGGTACCCCCAGATGAAAAAGTAAATCGCGATGCAGCCGATATAAACGGCGGACAAAAATTTGCCCAAATACAGCCGGGACCATTCCGCGATTTCCGCTCCGGGATGCCGGCTTGATAAGCGGACTGCGACATAGGTGTTCCACAAGGAAATAGCAAGCGCAAGCAGAAGCAGTATCCATCCGTGCTGATCCATCTGCTGGGACAAGTAGGCCGGAAATCTCAGCGGGCCCATCGCAATCGAGGTGACCGCCAAAATAACGAACCACTGAAGTCCCGAAATGCCCGGCTTGGTCATGACGAATCTCCTCTCTGGCTGTGTTTGTCCGCCGGTTTAAAGACGGGGTCCCGTTCCTTCAATTTGCGCGGCCGGCCGGAAGAATTGCATCCGGATCGCTTTCAGGCTGAATGGGCTGAATGGGGAGGTGTACGCCAGGCCAAGCGACTTGGTAGAGGCGAGATGTCCCAGCAGCAGAACGGAACATACGGTGATCCCATAGAAGCCGAACAGACCCGCCGCCAAAATAAACGGGTATTTCCACAGGCGTGCCGCGTAAGAAATCTGATACGAAGCGATGTAGGCGCCTACGGCGGAGATGGATGCGACGATAATCATAAATTTGCTGGTCAATCCCGCCTGGGCCGCGGCCTGGCCGATAATCAGGCTTCCGACCACATTTAAGGCGGAGCCGACATTGCCGGGGACGTAAGTCATCCCCTCGTTCAGCACGTCCATTACGATCATCATCATCAGCGTTTCAAACAGGCTGGTGTAAGGGATCCCGGCCTGATCCTGGGCGATGGAGATGGCGAATACGGTCGGTAGAATGGACGAATCTACCGTAACCAGAGCGAGATAGACGGCAGGCGCGTAAATCGCGATGACGAAAGCGAGAATCCGGACAAGCCGGACAAATGTCGGAATAAGCGAGCCGTGCATGACCGCTTCCCCGCCGATAAAGCTGGTGAGCACGGTATTCGGCAGGAAGGCGATAAAGGGAGACCCGTCCATGAGGACCCCGATTCTTCCTTTCAGGAGGTTAAGGGCCGAACGCGCAGGCAGCTCGCTTTTCTCGTATAAGGGGAAGGGAGTCAGATTGGGGCCGCTTATAAATTCCATTAATTCTTTCATCAGCACGACGGAATCCGTCTGGATGACTTCAATTTTGCTTTCGATTTCGTCTACCCACTTCTGCTGGGCGACATCGTTCAGATAAACCACGGCTACGGTCGTTTTGGATCGTTCTCCGACCTCGTAATAGTGGACGATCAGGTTGGGGTCCCGGAGCCGTCTTCTCAGCAGTCCGAGGTTGACGTCGATGTCCTCGACGAACGATTCCTGCGGGCCAAGGATCACCCGTTCGATTTTGGGAGGTTCTATGGCGCGTCCTTTTTGAAAAGGAGCCGGAAACGAGATCGCGCTGTGCGGCAGCCGGTTATGCAGCAGAATGACGTCTCCCTGCAGCATGCGGTTCAAAGTATCCGATACCTTACGGATATGGGTGCCGGTCGGGAAGAGAGTCGGCCAGTCGTCCGGCTGCGATTCCCACCGGCTAAGGCGGGGGGCGACGTCGTCTTGAAAAAGACTTTTGTCGATCGCGGTACTGATAAACATACAGCCGGAACTGCCGTTGTCCGTAAGAATCCATTGAAATTCATCGGTCGGCAGCAGCTCCTGGAAAAGTTGAATAACCCCGTCCGTATCGGCGGCAAGCGGTATGTCCCATTGGTCGGCGTTCAGTGTAGGCGCCGCCGGGAGCGTCGGCCGGCCGTCGGGCTTGCGGCTGTCGTTCTGATCGGTCATGATGTCCCTCCATCGCGCTAGAGCTATAAGGGTAGACTTCCCAGATCACCGGCAAATTACCAGGGGCAATGGAGTGAAAATGTGACGGTACCCGTAAGCTGCCGATACATGGGGGATGGCCGGGTCGGCTGGTGATCGCCTCCAACAGCACGGCATGGCCTCCCGGAAAACTCGCATGCTGCGAAGCGTTTCACATGCACCGTGCGGCCTCCCCGGCAGCGACCGGGACAAAACGTAAAAACAGGCATGTTCTCCGCGTTGTAAGAGAACATGCCTGTTTTTTTGCGAGTGCGCGGTGCCGTGTGTTCCGGCGCCAAGCATGAAGACTCGGTCTCCCGTCGTCCGTCGTCTTTTTGTCGATCCCGCCCGTGTCAGTAATCCGTCACGGTGACGGACCGGAAGATCCGCTCGACATCTTCAGTGGTGACGACCCCCGCCTGCATCTGCAGGGCGTTGGCGCTTCCGCATGCCGCGCCGAAGCGGGCCGCGTCCTCGTCGCTGCTTCCCCGGCGAAGAGCCGTGACCATGCCGGCCACCATCGCGTCGCCGCTGCCGACCGGGTTCACGGCCCGGATCGCCGGGATGGCGACCCGCCGTACGCGGCCGCTGCTGCCCGCGAGGGCTCCCCGCGCGCCGAGCGAGACGACGACGTGCCGGATTCCGCGCTGCATCAGTTCCCGGATGCAGGCGGCCAGATCGTCGTCGGAGGAGGCGGGCCTGCCGAGCAGGCGCACGATTTCATGCTCATTGGGTTTAATGAGCAGAGGCTTCGCTTCGAGCCCGGCAGCCAGAGCGTCGCCGCTCGCGTCCAGGACGGCCTCGGCGCCGGCTTCTCTTGCGAGCGTGATCAGCTCCGCATAGAGCGAGGGAGGGCAGCCGAGCGGCAGGCTGCCGGAGAAGCACACATGCGTGGACCTGCCTGCGAGCGCCTTCACCTTCTCCTTTAGGGGGAGAAGAGAGTTTTCGGCGATGGCGGGTCCGGGCTCCAGCAGCTCCGTCTGCGTGCCGTTGTCCGCATCCAGAACGGTCAGGCAGAGGCGGGATTCTCCCGGGACTTCCGTGAAGTCATGGGGAATGCCCTCCGTGTCCAGGCCGCTGCGGATAAACTGTCCGTTGAAGCCCGCCACGAAGCCGGCGGCCGTAACGGGCTCGCCGAGCAGACGGGCCACCCGGGCGACATTGATCCCTTTGCCGCCGGGTACGGCGATCATGTCCGTTACGCGGGAAACCCAGTCCATTTCGAAGCTTTTTACGCGGTAGGTTTTGTCGATTGCCGCATTGAGGGTCACGGTGGTAATCATCCGGGTTCTCCTGTCTTGACTGAAATTAAATGAAATCTTTGGCGCGGCCGACACAGCCGGTAAGCCGCATTTTCGCCTGTGCCAGCTCTTTAACGGCCGCTTTGGCAGGAACCATATATTTGCGCGGGTCGTTTTCATCCGGGTTCGCTTGGAACACTTTCTTGATGGCATCGGAGAAGGCGATGCGCAGCTCCGTGGCGACATTCATCTTGGCCATGCCGAGGGATACGCAGCGTTTGACCTGCTCTTCCGGTATGCCGGAGCCGCCGTGCAGAACAAGGGGGAGGCTCACTTTGCGGTAGATTTCTTCCAGTTTGCCGAAAGCGATTTTCGGTTCGCCCTTGTAAATGCCGTGAGCCGTTCCGATGGCCGGGGCAAGGGTCGGCACGCCGGTAAGCTCCACGAAGCGGACGCATTCGTCGGGATCGGCGAGGAGCGCATCTTCGTCGGCTACGACGATGTCGTCTTCGACGCCGCCGACCTTGCCGAGCTCCGCTTCCACGTTCACGCCGGCAGCACGGGCGACTTTCACGACTTCCTGCGTCTGCCGGACGTTCTCTTCGAACGGATGCATGGAAGCGTCAATCATGACCGATGTATAGCCTTCCCGGATGCATTGTACGATAAGCTCGTAATCCGTGCAATGATCAAGATGAAGCGCGATCGGAACGGAAGACCGTTTGGCGGCAGCGGCTGCGGCCGCAACGATATAGTCGGGTCCCAGGTGTTTCACCGTTCCGACGGTAGTTTGCAGAATCAGCGGAGCCTGAAGCTCCTCGGCCGCCTCGACGACGGCTTGCAGCATTTCCAGCGTATGCACGTTAAAGGCCGTGATGCCGTAGCCGTTCTGACGAGCCGCTTGAAGCAGGTGTGTAGAAGAAATCAAATGAGCCATTTGAAAAACCCCCTCGTATAAAATGATTGAAACGATCAAAATAATGATTTATAATGTCATTAAGTTGATTATAAGGGAGGAAATTAGAAGATGTCAAACGTTCAAGGCCAATTAACGTATACCGAAATCAGTGCCCAGTCCGCCGCTCTGCAGGCCGCATGGGATCAGCTTCAGAAGCAGTCCGACTGGGTGAACCGTTATTTAGGAAACGATCAATACGAGGAAGTCGTTTTTATCGGATCGGGCTCTTCTTACTACCAGTCGATCACGATGGCGGCGACGTTCCGCAAATGGACCGGACGCAGCGCATCCGCGCAGCCTTCCTCCGATATTTTCCTGCTGCGCGACGCCACACTCCCGAGAGGGAAGAAGCTTCTGATTGTAGGCGTGTCGCGTTCGGGCGAATCCCACGAGGTGCTTCTTGCGCTTGATTCCGTCAAAAATGCGGCTCATATCGATACGTGCGGCATCACCTGCCACGAGACGAGCAAATTGTTCGGGATGACGGAATGTCTGCTTTCGCCGCTCGGCAAAGAGAAGAGCACGGTGATGAGCAAATCGCTCAGCTCCATGACCTTTATGATGCAGGCCGCAATCGCCATGGCGGCGGGCGGCGAGGCATACTTACAAGAGCTTAAAACTGTGTTAGAATTAGACGAAGAACTGGTCAAAGCCTCGGATACGAGCATCAAAGAATGGGTGTCGGCGCACAACTTCAACAAAACGGTCTATCTCGGACTCGGCGCACTCGGAGGTTTGGCGCTGGAAGCCTGCCTCAAGCTGAAGGAAATGACGTATACGTGGACGGAAGCGTACGGCACGCTTGAGTTCAGACACGGTCCCAAATCCATCGTCGACTCGGATACGCTTGTCTGCTTCCTGCTTTCGCAGTCCGCTCGCGATTACGAGCTGAAGGTAGCCAGAGAGCTGAAGGAATACGGGGCGACCATCCTGCTTCTGACCGCGGAGCGTGGGGAAGACACGGAGTTTGCGGATCTGGTTCTGGAACTCGGCGGAGCCGCGCTCAGCGATGAAGCGCGCAGCGTATTGTATTTGCCCGCTGTCCAGTACAACGGCTATTACAACGCGATGAAGCGCGGGCTGAATCCGGACGATCCGCGCAACCTGACTCAGTTCGTCGAAATTTAACCTTGTGACGGAGTGAAAGTTGAAATGAATGACACGACTCCTTCCAAAGGAGACCTCAGGCGCCAGCAGATTATGACGATCCTCAAGCAGCAGGGGCGCATTACCATTGGGGAGATCATCGAGCATTTTCAATGTTCGGAAGCGACGGCAAGACGCGATTTGGACCTTCTGGAGAAAAAAGGCGAGGTTGTCCGCACCATCGGCGGGGCCCTGTTCGAAGGCCTCACGGCTGTCCGCGAAACCTCGTTCGCCGAGAAGAAGCAGCAGCTCTGGCTGGAGAAGGAAGCGATCGCCCGCAGGGCGGCCGGCCTTATCGAGGAAGGGGACAGCGTCTGCCTGACGGGCGGCACCACAACCTTCCTCATCGCCCGCGAACTGAAGCAGCGCCAGGGGATTACGGTCGTGACCAATGCCGTGAATATCGCCATGGAACTGGCCGACAGCGAAGGCCTACAGGTGGTCGTCGTCGGCGGCGTCATGCGCAGCAAGAGCTTCGAGCTCAGCGGGCCGCTGGCCGAGAAGACGATCGAGCATCTCAACATCGAGAAGCTCTTTCTCGGAGTGGACGGTGTTTCCGCGGACAAAGGCATCACGACGTTTTCGGAGCTTGAAGCCCAGACCGCCCGTCTGTTGATAAGCCGCACCCAGCATACGATAGCAGTGTTTGACCATACCAAGGTAGGGAAAGCCTCCTTGTTCTCCATAGCTCCGCTTGCGGACGTAAACGTGTGTGTGACAGACGCGAGGTTGGAACCCGACATGGAGAAGGTTCTTGAGCAGCACGGCATTACCACTTTGTATGCGAACGCATAAGGGAAAGGACGGACGGGAATGAGCTTTTTCGTCGGCGTGGATCTCGGAGGAACGAATATTGTATGCGGGTTGTTGGATGAGGAATTCAATGTCCTGGTCAAAAGCAAACAGCCTACGGAAGCGGCCAAAGGCAGCGACTATGTGCTGGAAAAGATTGCGGTTATGGTGGAAACGATGCTCCGGGAGCAGAATATTGCGCCCGGGCAGCTGAAAGCGGTAGGAATCGGAACGCCGGGCTTTATCGATCCGGTTCGCGGAGTGTGCGTGTTCGCAAGCAACCTCCGCTGGAACGAGGTGCCGGTATCCGATCAGCTCGGAGCAAGACTGGGCGTACCGGTCTTCATCGACAACGACGTCCGTATGTACGTATACGGCGAAGCCATGAAGGGACCGGGCCGAGGGTACGAGCATGTGCTCGGGATTACGCTCGGGACCGGCATGTCGGCCGGACTGGTCAATAACGGCCAGCTGTATTACGGCGGCGGCTTCATGGCCGGCGAAATCGGTCATATCCGCGTCGACGATGCGGAAACGACGCCATGCGGCTGCGGACTCGTCGGCTGTCTGGAAACGATCGCATCCGCGACGGGGATCGTCCGCCAGGTCAAGGAAGCGCTTGCGGCAGGACGCGAGAGCATCCTGGGTCAGTGGTTCCCCGGAGAAGAAGCGGCTTCCGTTACGGCTGCGGATGTTTCCCGCGCGTATGACGAAGGCGATCGGCTGGCGATCGAAGTCATGAACCATACGGGCAAGCTGCTGGGCCGCGGGCTTTCGTATGCCGTAACCATGTACAGCCCGGACGCGCTGATTATCGGCGGCGGAGCCTCCTTGGCCGGCGAGCGGCTGTTCAAGCCTATGCGCGAAGAGCTGCAGAAGTCGGTTTACAAAGGATACTGGGAGCGCCTCACCATCCACCCCGGCACCCTTATCGACGACGGCGGCGTAATCGGCAGCGCGGCATTCGCCGCAAACCGTGCGGCCGGGATCGTATAAGCCTTTTTTCGGAACCTTTCCAGGTTTATCTAGGTATAAAGTCATTATTTTTGCATGTAAAAAACAGGAAAGACCTTTCCCTATGTCGAATAGGACGGAAAGGTCTTTTTTTTGGCTGTAAAGCACAACTTGTCCGGCGCAACAGTCGTCTAATAGAAGACCGGGGACAAAAGAGGTTCTACAGGAACTGGGGGGACAGACATTTGTCTGAGAAAAAACCGGCAAAACCCGGAGACCGGGAGATTACCTATCAAGTCGGGCGCCGCAAAGGCCGTATCCGCACGGCAAAAGCGAAGGCCCCCGCGCAGGACGAGAAGCTTCCGGAACCGAAGCGGGAGCCTTTCAAATCGAAAAAATCTGCATCGGAACGAGAAAAAGCGAAGACAGAGGCCGAACGTGCGCACTCCCGATCCCGGCAGGTTGAAGGGATGGAGGCCGCAAAATCGTCTGAGTATATAGAACATCCAAGCAATCCTTCTCCTGCGGCTGTTTCCGGCGAAAGCGCGAATAGGGCCCCAGACCCGTCAGACCCTGCCGTTCGGACGAACCCGGAAGAGAAAGCTACACCCATTTCAGGGGAGAGCAGCCGTCTTATGGAGCTGCTGTGGCGGTCAACTCCGCTGCCCGGTTGGCGGGCGGCGACAATGATAACCTGGGTACTGTCTGCCGCGGCAGCGGCATGTACCCTCGGGGTCGTGTCCAGGCTCTTAACATTCGGCTGACAGCCTTGCGCAAGGGAGAGGATTTCCATTCAACTGTTTACAATTCTGGCCGTATTTACAGCCGTTTTCGGGCTTCTTGTAACCGCCGCTTCCGTTTATACCGCCTGGGTCCTTCACCGGATGTGGAAAAGGGATATGCGGGGCGCTGCTCCCGAACAGCATGCGGCAAAAATTTTGCAGCGGATTACCCCGCTTGATTATGCGCAGTTTGCTCTCATGGCGATCGGAATCATCATGCTTCTTGCCGATCTTGTTGCGGTGCTGCGCGATGCGAAAGCTTTTCCCGATTATCACATCGGTTATTTGCTTTGCGGATTTTTATTTGTATTTCTGGGTATGCTGATGAGCTTCAATCGTCTGTTTTTGACGGTGCGGGCGTGGCGTTCCTCAGGCGGAGCGGTTTCTCCACATCATCACGGCCAGCCACACCGAGCTGACAAGGCCGAATAACGGATAAAGCGCCGACAGAAGCGGCTTAAAGCCGATCAGACTGACGATATAACTGAGCGCGATAAGCAGGAGAAGAACGGTCCTGCGGCCGAGGCCCGTCCGCTGCTGCAGCTGAAGAGTCAGCCCATAGGTATTGGAAAGATAGGTCGTAAAGATTTCTCCATAGATGACAAGCAGATACACAAAAGGGATGACGGTTCCCATCCCGTCCATAATCCGGGCCATCGGAATGCCGAACTGGCGGATTCCCGGCATCTGTGCGCTCAGCGCGTAGTGCGCGGCGAACAGCAGAAGACCGATTCCGAGCCCGCCCAGCAGTGCGCCCCGGAAAAGTACGCGCCGGTCTTTGATCTGGGCGCCGAGCGGAACGAGAACCGCTTGGGCGGTGGCCAGGTTGAAGCCGACGTAGAGCAGGGGCGCGGTCCAGACACTGAGCGGTGAATGGTCGGTACCGAGGGTCAGCCATGCCTGCGAAGTGGGAAGCTTATTCGTGTAGAGCACCAGAATAAGACTGAACGTGGCCATTACCGGCACGACGACCGTGTTCACCGCCATAATCGCACCGATGCCGCGTGTAATTACGGCATAGGACAGGACAGCGGTGACGAGCAGTCCGCTCTGGAAGGGCAGAGACAAGTGCTCGGAGAAAACCGTTCCTCCGCCGGCGAGCATGACCGAAGAGATGCCGAAAAGAACGAACAAAGTGAACAGAGAGATCCATCTGCCGATTTTCGGGCCGAATAAAGCGATATTCAAATCTTCGTACGACTCCGCCCGGACATCGTGCGCCATGAGCATCATTTTGATGCCGAGCCATACAAACAAGACGCTCGCGAGCGCGATGGTTAAGGAAGCCGCCGCGCCGTAGCGGGTAAAAAACTGCAGGATCTCCTGACCCGACGCAAAGCCCGCTCCCACGACCGTCCCGACATACGTAAAAGCAACCTGTGCGGTTTGCGTCCATGTTTTAGAAACCATTGTTCTCACCCTTCACGTTTCGTACTAGTACAAGGTATGTTTCGGACCGGACGGGCATGACAGCAACATAAGAAACGCGCAGGAACAACCCCGTTAGGAGTGTTATGTAGTGAAAGAAACGATATTTGAGCTGATTTCCAATTACGGGTATACGGCTCTTTACGCTTTGCTTGCCGCCGGCATTGTCGGCCTGCCGATCCCCGACGAGACGCTGATGACATTTGTCGGCTCGCTTACGATGGACACCGGTCCGTTGAATTTTACGCATTCGCTTATCGTCTCCTATCTGGGAACGATGACGGGGATGCTGATTTCCTACACGGTCGGACTTCGGCTCGGCAAGCCCTTCCTGTACAAAATCGGAAGGTGGGTCCGCATCAAACAGGAGCGCATCACCCGCACGGAGCTGTGGTTTCAGAAATACGGCATGTGGGCTGTCTTCTTCGGGTATTTCGTTCCGGGACTCCGACATTTCACCTGTTATCTGGCCGGAGTCAGCGGGATTTCCCTTTGGCGCTATCTGCTTTTTGCCGGATCGGGCGCTCTGCTGTGGTGCTGTACGTTTCTTTCGCTCGGACATTTTATCGGGGCCAATTTTGAAGCGGTTCTGCACGGTTTTCACACTTATCTCGGCATCTGCATCATGTGGCTCGCCGTGGCCGCCGCAGTCGGTTTTCTTATTTATTATCTGGTCCGCAGAAAAAGAAAAAAGAACAGTTAAAAACCCGCAAGCCCTAGGGCTGCGGGTTTTTAACTGTCCGTATACCGGCGTTTAGCTGGCCGGGAACAATTTGATGGATTGAATCGTTTGATTGTCGGGATCAAGGTCCAGCTTCAATACGGTATTCTGGGCTTTGTAGGCCAGCACGTAATCCGTACGGTTGTTTGGCTTGCCCAGAACGTCCGCGGCATCGTCGGCGGTTTGTCCGAGACGCAGCCCGCCAAGGCCCGGATCGATATCGGCCGATTGGATCTGGACGAATTCGAGGCGGTCGAACACGTTGAAGCCGACGGAGAAAGACCCGTATTCGTATACCGTGACGGACTGGGGATCCTCGTCCATGACGAACATGTTCTTCGCTTTTCCGAAGAGATTCAGCACCTCGTCTTTAGGCGTGCCCAGCGTGACGCCCATCAAGGTCGGATTGTTGACCCGGTATGTGTTCTCCGGAGTCACCACGGGCTTGGCCTTGACCGGCCCTTCCGTATTTTCGTTGGAAGAAACGGCGGCCGAACGATCGGGAGCCGGTGTCTGCCCGGCTGCACCGGAAGGCGAAGGCTGCGCGTTTCCGTTAGGTTCTGCCTGATTTGCGGAGGGACCGGCAGTTTCTTTCCCCCAAAACGTATGTACAGCTTCACAGCCTGCCGCCGCCGGCAGAACGGAGATCAAAAGACCGATCATCGCTGCTCTGCGGAGTTTGTTCTTCATTGCAATCGTTCCTTTCTTCTGCCGCTCCGGTTTCGGACGCAAAGCGACATTCCTTATCATAAGCCCTGGGGACGATTCGTTCAAATTTCATATTAGCCTGGATGGGGTGAAATTAGAGACTGGCGTTCGTTCAAACGGCTCCGTCATCTGCCATGCACGGCTTAAGCCGCCTTTTCTTGCTTTGCCGCCGGCAAGGAGGGCGGCATTAAATGCCTGTTATTTATACAGACTCGTAAAAGGGCCGAAAAGTTCCGGGAGAAAGGGCCTAAGGCGTAAAATGGGACTTGAAACCTATGTTTGGCTTGTGGTACGTTAACACATATTCAAAGGTGGAGGAGAAGCTATGGAACTGTTGAAACAACGTATCTTAGAAGCCGGAAGCGTCGTTTCCGACCAAGTCGTTAAATTGGATGCCATCTTGAATCATCAAGTTGACCCTGCATTGATTAAGGAAATGGGCAGGGAATTCGCCCGGCGTTTTGTAGAAAGCTCACCTACCAAAGTGCTGACTGTCGAATCATCCGGAATCCCGCTCTCTTTTGCCGTAGCAAGCGAGCTGGGCGTCCCGTTTATTTTCGCGAGACGTAAAAAGTCGGTGACCATGGGCGAGGATACGTATTGTGAACGTGTACCGTCCTTCACCAAAGGAATCGTGACGGATATTATGGTTTCTTCCCAATATATAACCGCAAACGACCGGATTTTAATCATAGACGACATTATTGCCAACGGCGACGCGGCCAGAGGGCTGATCCGGATTGTCGAACGCGCGGGAGCCGAACTGGTCGGCGTCGGGATCGCGGTAGAGAAGGCGTTTCAAGCCGGAGGCCGCGCGATCCGGGAGCAGGGAATCCGTACGGAGTCCCTCGTGACGATAACGTCTCTCGAACAAGGACACATCGTGTTCGCCGATTAACCGCTATTTTATGAAAACATTTTCATTCTGCTTCAATACTTTCCTGGACGGGGTAAATTCGATATAATAGAGGAAGGTATCTGGAGAGGAGGGATCGCTATGGGAAATGAGCAAATTCCAGCCGAATATTTGCTGGAGAAGCTGTCCGAAGCGAAGAACCATTTCGAACGCGCCCTAGACTGCAAACACACCGAGTTTGATGATTTGTACCCGTATATGATTGAACACCCTCAATTTTTCTGGTATAAACGATACGTGGCATGGTCTGAACTTCTTACGGTGGTCAAATTCTTCACGGAACTTTCCGTTCCATGGGAGTCCCAGTTTACGGTTCAGCAGGTCGATTATATCAAGAAACGCGTTATGTCGAGCAAAGTGTTGGATTGCTGGTTTGAAAATACGGATTCCAAAGAACACGTCGGCTGATGTGTTCCTCATAAGCAAGACCTGCCGGGCTTCCCGGCAGGTCTTTTTTTAATTCAGCACATTCATTTCTTCGATATGTTTGCGGGTCTCTTCCGTCCCCAGATTGTAAAGCGTCTGGTAAATCTGCTTGAGATCGTAGTCGTAGGCGTCGTTTTCTTTGTCCTTGTGATATTCCTTAAAAGGCAGGAGAGCCCGGAAATGCGTCTGCTCGTCCGACTCGTCTATAACCTCGAACAGCTCGGCCAGTTTGTCGATTTCCTCATCCGTTGCCTTAATTTCAAAATCGAAGTTGATTTCGTCCGCTTCGTCGACGATTTGTTTGGAACCTACGCTGACGTAAAATGTTTTTTTGCCGTCCATCGCTCTTCGCTCCCTTCTTATAAGCCTGACCGCAGGTTGTACCCTTTCTCTTAAAAGGATTGCCCAACTAGCCGGCTTCTAAAACTCCCGCAGTCCGCAGATTTTATTACCCGGTGCCCGAAAAAAGTGAATCAGCGTATTCCGTCCGTACTGCGTGCTCTCTTGGCTTGCCGCCGTGTTTTGTGTATGCTAGTAAGGATGCCGGTTTTGCCTTGCAGGTCAAGCGGACCGAAGATCCAATAGATACAATTGCCCAGGAAATGTTTTGGAGCAAAAGGAGGGCTTGTCATGATCAGCGACGAGCAGTTAGACCGATACCGGATTGACGGCACCCTGCTTAGAATCGTCAGGGATGCGGATCCGCGCAACGATATAAGAGGCTACGTGGTGGCATGGAACGAGTCGTCCGTCGCTATTCGTAAACGCAGCCGGAAGCTGGTGCAGCTGGACAGAAAGTACGTTTATCAGCCGTATACGGAGAGCCGTCCCGCTGAGTATACGCTGCCAAGGGAAACTAGCGAGGGCGAGGAGGCCTGATCCGTTGAACACTCAAGAAACGCTCATTCAGACGGTAAACCGCCCGGCTGCAGCAATTACCGCAGCCGTGAAAGAAGGCGCGGTAGGGAGCTATCTGCTGCTGGAAGCTCCGTCGCCTCTGAGGACGTTAAGCTCCGCGCCGTGGGGCGGCGGTTTCGGTTATCACCGGACGATCATCAACCGGAAGGTAGACAAAACGTATGCCTGCGGAGATCCGGTGACGGAAATGAACGGGTTTCTGGAGGCGGCAGGTCTGAACAGGGAAGAAACGGCCTGCCTGCTGACCTCCGTACATATGAGCGGCCTTGGCGAAAGCCATCTTTGCCTGGACGCTCCCGCCCCCGTGCGTGTAGGAGCCGAAGACCAAGCTGCGCGAAGCTTTCTCGATACGTCTGGCGTAAAGCCGGACACTCCCATGCCCTCGAAAGAGTATCCGTCAGCCGCGGCGGACTCTGATACGGCCAATGTCACGGCTGACTTGGATGAGGCGAATGCCAAGGACTTCGGTACGGCGAATCCCGTGAACGGCATCGGCGCGGCGGAGCCCTCTGCCACTGCCGCTGCCGCGGCGGACACCGGAATAGCCGTCAGCGCCTGGGTCACCGTCGGCTATTCCAACAAGGCGCGTGCCGGACGCGGGCTTCCGGCTTCGGCGCTTTTTCCCGGCACGATTAATATTATCGTGGCCGTGGAGGGCGAGTTGACCGATGAAGCCATGGTCAACGCCGTCATTACCGCCACCGAGGCGAAGGCGGCGGCATTGCAGGACCTCGGCGTAGCGCTGGAAGACGGAAGCGGGGCGACGGGCACGACGACGGACGCCGTGCTGATCGCCTCCACGCAGAGAGGCCGGCTCCACCGCTACGCCGGAACGGCCACTTACCTCGGCCATATGATCGGCCGGTCCGTTTATGAAGCCGCCATGCAGTCCGGCCTGGCTTACAAGAAGGTCCTGCCGCTCCCGTAAGGTGAGACACCGGTGTACACAGCTGCTAGCGCATGGCCCGGTTTCTTATAACGGTGGTGACCTGTAGATCCTTCACAGTACACATCAACCCTCGGTGTGGCGGTTTGTGTGGTACGCCTCTTCATAACAGTGCAGCGTCTCCTTCCTATAGGATGGCGCTGTTTCTTTTGGTACGATCATGACAGAGAAAACGTTGGAATAAGCATGGAATAAACATGGAATAAGCTTGAACGCCTTGCAGTGAATCCGCCCGGAGTTTTCTGAAACCGCTGAACACCCCAGCCGTATCATCATGAAGGAGAGGGGGATTGCCATGGAGTGGAGTTTGGACATACCGGTGCTATTTTTGGCGCTCGGTTTTACGTGCTGGTGGCTGGGCGAATGGATTTCGCTGACCCCTCTCAAAGCCGAGGAATTTCCCGTCGCCCTGGTCACTTCGGACAAAAGCGGTACGCCGGTTCTTATCCGGCTCATCGGGTTCGGTATTTTCAGAATCCGGCGAAAAGTTCCCGTCAGGAGCGATCATCATTCTGGTGAACCGGATTCCTCCCGTTTAACGCGATACAGGTTATTGTCGGTATTGCCGCTATCAAAAAACGGGAGGAATCCTTCATGTCACTTTTACAACCCTTTATCTCTTTGCTGGACCGTATTCTGAATGTATTAGCCGCCTTTACGAATGATTGGGGGCTGGCCATCCTGCTGCTTGCCCTGCTTGTGCGCAGCCTGCTATTCCGCGTAAATCTGCTCAGTGCCCGGCAGCAAGTGAGACAGATTCGTATGCAGCCGGCCATCCGGCAGCTCCGGGAGCAGTATGCGAACCAGTCCGGCAAGCTGGGCGAGGAGATGCTCCGGCTGTATTCCCGCTATGGCATCAAACCTGGACTCGCGTTTGCGGCGGGATTGATCCAGATGCCGATTTTTATGAGCCTTTATCCGTATTTTTCTCTGCACGGCGCTCAGATGACCTCTATGCTAATCCCATGGATGCAGTCACTGGGCGTTCCCGATCCGGCACACGCGCTGCCTGTGTTGTACGGCATTATAGGATGGCTGGGAATGCTGATCAGCCTCGTTCCCGATCCGGCGGCGTCGCAGCCGGCGCTGCTCAGGGCGGGAATGCCCCTTGTCATCATGGGCGTTTCATTAACGGTGATGTGGCGCTCCCCGGCGGCTCTTGTCCTTTACTGGACGGGCAGCGGTATCGTTACGATACTGGAACGCCTATTCTTCCGCTCGTCATACGGTCAAAAACTGCTTCACAAAGGAATTCCGGTCCCGGAACCGGTAAAGGATTAGAAACGTGTCCAGTTCAGATAAGGCAAGGGAAAGCCGTTACGACTTTCCCTTGTATTATTTGGGGTCAAATGTATGAAGATGGCGCGTCTCAAAAAAAGATTAAAAATATGTTTGACAAACGTTTTGGCGCATGATATATTTAATCTCGTTCTTACAAAGCACGCGGTCGTGGCGGAATTGGCAGACGCGCTAGATTCAGGTTCTAGTGGTGTAACAGCCGTGGAGGTTCGAGTCCTCTCGACCGCATCAGCAATACAGGAAAGCCACTGGCTACCGGTCAACCGGAGCAGGTGGCTTTTTTGTTTTTTATTAAAAATCCTTCTTGAAAAATGAAACGAATGCCTGGCCGTTTTCGTATAATCATTTATAAATAAGTGGAAAATGGGTAGTATTTAAAAAGGAGTGTGTTGTAATTTGGAAAGAACGATGACGTATTCCCACCAAGGATCGCTTTCTCACATCTTGCGGACATTTGCGCTTTCTCTGCTGATCTCGTTCGTAGGCATGCTGGTGGGTGCCATGATTGTACCGCCATCGATCATCCCGCTGTTTATTGTCGTTGAGCTCGTGATGATCGTGGCGGCCATTGTAGTCCGGATGCGCGGCAAAAACATCGGCTACGGGTTCCTGTATGCCTTTACGGCTATCTCGGGCGTAACCATGTACCCGGTTATTATGTCGTACGGTTCGATAATCGGTGCCAACCTCGTGTCCGGGGCATTTCTGGCTACAGCCGTTATATTCGGGGGACTTGCCTGGTACGCGGCCCGTTCCGAGAAGGACTTCAGTTTCCTGGGAGGCTTCCTGTTCGCGGCAACGATCGGCCTCGTGCTGATGGGCGTGCTATCTCTGTTCGTCAACTTCGGTTCGACGCTGAATCTGCTCTTGTCCGTTGGCGGCATTCTGATCTTCAGCGGCTGGGTGCTCTATGATGTCGCTCAATACCGCGAAGGCGTGGCAGCGGAAGAAGTGCCGCTCGCCGCAATGAATTTGTATCTCGACTTTATTAACCTCTTCCTGTATATTCTGCGCTTTATCGCTTCGATTGTCGGCATCAGCCGCGATTGATGCAGCCCGACTTACAGGATGATCAAAAAACCGGCTGACGCCTTGAAGCGTCAGCCGGTTTTTTTGTGCGCCATTTCAGCGGCCGCGGTGTTTGTCTTTGGCTTTCTGACGGGCAATCTCGCGCTTGCGGGCCGCATCTGCCTCGCGTTCTTCCCTGGATAACGTTGTCCGCACTTTCTTGCGGTATTCGAGATCCGCGCGGATGGCTGCCTGGGCCATCGTGGAAGGGCCCTTTTGTGCTAGCTCCCTGGAAGCCAGCCGCGCAAGCCGCTTCGGATTTATTTTCCGTTCAACTGCGGGAGCGGCACGAACGCCTTTGCCGACACTTTCAAGCAAGCGGAGCAGATCGTGCAGAACAAAGTCCAGCACTTCCCCGTCAAGGGGCTCCGTTCCGAATATGTGCCTGGCTGCATGCAGGCTGCCGCTTCTTTCGTCCTCCGCAATTCCAATCCAGTACTGCCCGTCGTAAAAAACCGTTAATTTCATGTTTTTTCCCCTCCGTTTAAGTAAACAGAGCGCCGGACATCCCGAGGGGGAAGGCTACGACATGTTAACAGATTTAATCAGGCTTAAATCTGCAGCATGCATCCGGACTACCAACCGGACTGTGATTTTACGCTCCACTTTTCATTATAGGAGGGGAGGGAACGATTGGAAAGAGTCATGACCGGGAATGTGCGTATGGCCGGTTTTACGCAAAGGCAGTCCGGGAAATACTAAGAGTTAAAGGAGAGCGCACTCTTAACGTGGAAAGGAAGGGCTGACAAATGGCAAAAGGCGGAGAAGAACTCGTGAAATATATAACGGAACAAGTGGTTCACTATATAGAAACCCCAAGGCAAGTACGAAAGGAAGCGCGCGTCAGGCACAAAGAAACCAGAGAAAGCTGGTCGGTCCACTGGTTCGGGATGATCCCCCTGTCCATCTCCATGATCATAAAGGCCGTAAGGCGCCGGAGCAAAAACTGAATGTTTAACTCGCAAGGCCGAAATTGAAGCGATTGGTCAAAAAAAGAAGCTTCCTCGGGTTCACGGCGGAAACGGTAAACCGTTCCGGGACCCGGGGAAGCTTTTCTATGGGAAAGAGGAGGAGATACCGTCAGTCGGGTAAAACTGTCCGAGCGAAACCGCTTCGTCCAGGAGAACAAAGCGTCTGCCTTCCTGCTCGAAGGCGATAAAAGCGGCACCGCCGGTCCAGCGCAGAGCGCCGGTTACGGGAAGCGGCAGCGTAAGTCTGCCCTCGAAACATTCACATACGAAAGTCAGGGACTTGCCGGCCGCAAGGTAGGGTGTCAAGTCTTCATAGGAACGGATAGGGAGCGCTTTTCGGGTCAGCCAGGCTATCTCTTCATAAGGATCGGACGGCATGACCTCAAGCGGCGTTCCGGGTGTATGTTCAAAGGCTGCGCCATGCAGCCCGAGCAAACTTGAATCACTTGCGGGCGAATAATTTTGAAAGGTTCGGATTTCACCGGTTTTGGCATCGACGAGGATACGATTGTTCCCGGCGGGAACGGTCCAAACCGCATGGAAGGCATCCGTATAAAGACGGCGCAGCCTTGTTTCCGCGGAGTCCAGCCAAGCTTGATAGGACATGGATGCAGGAATGATGGCGTGCTGCACCAAGGTTCGGTACAGCGTTCGGGTGCTGAACAGGGGATGTTCGCCTGTTCCGTATTCGATGAGCTGCAGGGTGCCGTTTTCGGCGGCGGACACGATCAGATAGCCTGTCTCGCGGCCGTTATCCGTCAGGAGGACGATCCAGCCGTGTGTACCCGGCCCGAGAGGAGCGACCGTCCACTTGGCGCGGTTCCAGCCTTCGAAACCCTTTCGGCCGGCAAGACTGTCGATCCAACGTACGATGTGTTCGTTCAGTACGGTACCGGTGTTGGACGCTCCGGGAGTATCCGACGGTTCATTTGCCTTAAAATCCGCCAGAACCTCTGCGGGTCTGACTCCGGGAAGGATCGTGTACCTTTTATCCAAAGACGCTCGTCCGGCTTCCTGCTTCATGCGTGTTGCCGAGCCGGAAAGGGACGCTTGAGCTTCTTGAGAGAAGAGTTGTTCACCCTGCGAGAACGAAGGGGGCCCGGCAGCGAGCCAGACAACGAGCGCCAGTAGCGCTGCCGTCCATACAGCTGTGCGGTTCATTTGTTCACCTGCCTGCCGTTCATTCTATAAATCTAGTGTAAGGGAATCCTTGTAAAAAGTTTGTTAAAACGTGTAGGCCGGCCCTTAGGAACTTTTAGCGACTTTCGTCGCATCTTCACCTTTCGTCCGCCCTTAAATGAAATAATCCGCAATTGATGACGGATACATGCACTCTCGGCCGGTATTGCCAGTCTACCTCCGCCTGCCGGGCCGCATAGCGGATCTCCAGCTCTTCGCGGGCTTCCGGTTCGGCTGCCGCGAGCATGCCTTCGTAATACAAGCGGACGAGCTGATGCTCTTCGGCCAGCACCTGGTTGGCACGGTCCGCCCAGCGGTGGTCGGTGCGGCGGATTTTCTGCTCCAGATAATCTTCCAGGATGGAGGCGGCCCTCGAAAGGGTCAAATTATCGCCGAGCAGATGAATGTTGGCCGGAAGTTTCGGTGCGAGCTTCCTCGTCAGCATGGAGGGATGAAACTCTTCGCGGATTTCTCCCGTCGTCATTTGAATGGCCAAGGAATGAACCTCGCTGCGTTTCATATCGCAGGCATACTCCACCTTGTAGTTCACATTCATCCAGCTGCAGTAGGTGAGGGGAGCGGAGCGCCCCGGCTGAGAACTGCTGGCGGCTTGCGGCGGAGCCTCGAACAGCCGGGTAAACCGGCCGTTGTTCAAGGCCGTCGCGAAAAGCTGCTGCAGGCGGCGGCTGCCGAAGGTAACCTCGTCGCGGGGGACGCGGCCGACCGGCGGAGCGGGGGCCGTGCCGAAGTACCGCCCGAGGATGCTGTCCGCGGAGCGGATCGCTTCGGGCGGACTTCCGCCGCTTCCGGCCGCAGGAGCGGCGCCTCCCGGCACGCTCGCGGCAGGCGCCCCCGGCCCTGCTGCGCCTGCCGTGAGCGTGCCCTGCGGGCTCGGTCTCCCGCTGCTGCCCGCGGGCTCAGTGCCGCCTCCGGCCGCCTGGCCACCGCCGCCCGCAGCGCCAGGGGCCGCGGAGACGGCACCGGCGGCAGCCCCCGGACCGGCCGTGGCTGCCGAGAGGCCGCCCTGGGGGCCATTGCCCGGCCCGGCGGCCCCTTGCGCCTGGCGATCCACTGCACCAGGCTGAGGCCCGGGCGCTGTGGAAACGGCCCCCAGCGGCCCGTTAAGCGGCCCGGCCGGTACGGGACGAGCCGCCGCCGCGGCTGCCGCGTCCCCTTCCGGATCGAAAACGAAACGGTAGGTCATCGTTTCGGGTTCGACTCCGGTGCGCTCGACGAAGCTCCAATAGTAGGAGCGGCCGGTGAGTTCTTTATCCGCCTCCGGAGAGAGGTTCACGATGACGGCGTGCTTCGTTTTTTCGATAATGCGGCAGTTGTACGCTTCCAGAAACCGCATAACAAAGCGTTCAACCTGGGCGGTATTCATGGTTCACCCCGACATTCTGCCCGATGGCGCTGAGTATGGAACCGATTTTGGCTTTCCTTTCGTTTTCCGGTTCAAGCTCCTCCCGGATGCCGGTAAGCGAATCCCCAAGACGGTCGATCTGACGGCGCATGTCATCATCGGAACGAGATTCCATCATCATTTTAAATAGGGAGCTTTCCAGCGAGGCCGATTTTTTTTCCAGACGTTCCAGAATCGAATCGAGTTCGCCGATGACCAGTTCGAACATGTTTATTTTTTCGTGCAGCAGGTTCAAAATATGCTCTTCGATCGTATTGCGGGTAGAGAGATTGTAGATTCTTACGTCGTCCGTCTGACCGAGCCGGTGCACCCGTCCGATTCGCTGCTCCACCCGCATGGGATTCCAGGGCAAATCGAAATTGATCATATGATGGCAGAACTGGAGATTGATTCCCTCGCCGCCGGCTTCGGTTGCGACAAGCACTTGGGCGCGGGTACGGAAGAGGTCCATCATCCAATCTTTTTTGCCCCGGTTCATTCCCCCGCGGTAGGGGACGGCCGTAATTTTGTTCTCTCTTAAATAGTTCAGCAAATATTCCTGGGACGCCCGGTATTCGGTGAATATGATGACCTTGTCATCAATCTCCCGGATCAGATTCAAGACGGTTTCGGCTTTCGTGTTAGCCTGGATGCTGCGGATTCGCTCGACCAGCTCCCATATTTTGGCCCGGACCGGAGAGTTTTCTTCCGTCTTTTTGAACATATTGACTAAGGTTATAAAAACGGCGTCCCGGGAGCTGCACACTTCTCTTTGAAGGGTGACAAGCGCCAGCGTATTGCTCGGTTGGCTCTGATTTTGTTCATACTGGCTGCGGATAAAATCCGTGACGCCATCGTAAAGCGCCTGTTCCTCAGGAGAAAGCGTAAGCGTGATATTTTTCACGATTCGTTTCTTGAACTCGACATTTCCGTCGCCGCGCCGGTTGCGGATCATAATTTTGGAAAGCTCCTGTTGGAGAACGCCTTCGTTTTTCGGCATTCTTTTGGCCATGACAAAGTTGGCTTGAAAATTCGTCTGCGCCCCGAGCTGCCCCGGCTTCAGAAGATTAATCAGATTGTACAGTTCTTTAAGATCGTTCTGTACGGGCGTAGCGGTAAGCAGCAGGCAATATTTTTTACGCAGCTCTCCGACGAACTGGTAATTCGTTGTTTTTTTGTTTTTGAGTTTATGGGCTTCGTCCACGATAAGCATGTCGTAATCCAGACCGAGCACGATCTCCCGGTGCGGGTCCCGCTTGGCGGTGTCCATGGAAGCGACAATCACGTCGCACGTCTGCCACATGTACGATTTTTTCTGGGCGGCTGCCGCGATCCCGAATTTCTGATTCAGCTCCCGGACCCACTGCAGGACAAGCGAAGCGGGTACCAGAATGAGCGCTTTGCGCACAAGTCCGCGGATCATATATTCTTTTAAAATAAGTCCGGCTTCGATCGTTTTGCCGAGTCCGACTTCGTCGGCCAGAATAGCCCGCCCGCGCATGTCGTACAGCACTTTCTTGGCCGTATCGATCTGATGGCTCATGGGTTCGATTCCGTTCACATGCTTCAGGCACAGAAGCTCGTCGAAGGAGTGGATCAGGCTCGACTTTTCCGCCTCGTAAGCAAGCTGGTACAAGGTCCAATTATCCCAGGGGCCGTTGCGGACGACACGCGACTCCCAGTCCAGGAACCATTCCCGATCCGTATGCATGCTCAGCCCTTCATGAATCGGGCGGATGTGCTCCGTTGTCTGGTTGTTCATCTAGGCTCTGCCTCCTTCTCGAAAATGGGCCGAATCCCGGGCATCGTTTCCCGACCCGTCTGCCCGTCATCCGCTTGCTGCTGCCGTTATGCGGTCCGGCGTATGCAATCTGCAACTTTGTAACTAGTATGATCCAAAGAAGGAGGTTTCATAACGCGGCCGCACTGCCGGGACTTCTTCGGCTTGTGCCGCCACAGACATCCTTGCCGGGAGCTCTATCGAATGTAATCGCAAGCGCTCCTGTGCTATGATAAAGGAATGAACGAGCACTTAAAACCGATACGGGCGGGCCGGGCTTTCCGCGCCTGCCGTTCTTGATAAGAAGGGAAGAGGAACATGACAACATGGCGTTATATGCATACAGGCAACCGGACGGCGGCTGAGAACATGGCGATCGACGAAGCGATTCTCATCGCGCACAGCGAAGGCAGGGTTCCTCCGACGGTCCGTTTTTACGGCTGGGGGCCGGCGGCTCTCTCCATCGGTTATTTTCAGAAAGCGCAGAAGGAGATCGATCTGGACAAAGTCGCCGGCCAAGGTCTCGGATTCGTACGCCGTCCGACGGGCGGCCGGGCGGTTCTGCACGATGCCGAACTTACATACAGCATCATCGTCTCGGAGCGTTATCCGGGGATCCCAACGAGCGTAACGGAAGCTTACCGGGTCCTCAGCGAAGGGCTGCTCCTCGGATTCCGGAAGCTGGGACTGGCGGCCGAGATGGTGAACCTGGCAACCGAAGAAGAGAAGCGGAAGTACGAATCGCTAGGCTCGGCGGCCTGCTTCGATTCCCCTTCGTGGTACGAGCTTGTCGTGGAAGGCCGCAAAGTCGCCGGAAGCGCGCAGGTTAGGCAGAAAAATGTCGTGCTTCAGCACGGTTCTATTTTGCTGGAACTGGACGTCGAGCAGTTGTTCGGCCTGCTGCTTTTCTCCAACGAGCGGATTGCGGAGCGGATGAAGCAGAGCTTTGTGCAGAAAGCGGTCGCGATTAACGATTTGCTCCGAAGCGCCGGGCTTGCACCCGTGACACTCGGGGACGTGGAAACCGCATTCCGCGCCGGTGTAGCCGAAGGCATGGGTATTGAGCTCGAAGACGGAGCGTTGACTCCGTACGAACTGGAGCTTGCGGAGGAGCTGGCACGTGAAAAATACAGTTCCGACGAATGGAATTTGAAGCGGTAGCGGTAATTTTGGGATGAGGTGAACGTACCATGGCGATCGACACGATTATAGAACGGACGGGGAAACGGCCGCATACGGCGGAAAGCCTTGCGGAAGATCTCAGAAGACTCGGAGTGAAGGAAGGGATGACTCTCTTGGTCCATTCCTCTCTAAGTTCCCTCGGTTGGGTTTGCGGAGGCACACAGGCGGTCATAGCTGCTCTCCGGGACGCATTGGGCAGCGGAGGCACGCTGATGATGCCGACACACAGCGGCGACTTGTCGGAGCCATCGGCTTGGAGCAATCCGCCCGTGCCGCAGGAGTGGTGGGACGTGATCCGAAGCACGATGCCGGCCTATAAAGCGGAGGAGACCCGGACGTTTTTTATGGGAGCCTTGCCGGAAGCGTTCAGAACTTACCCGGGGGTTATGCGCAGCAGCCACCCCCAGGTTTCGTTTGCGGCGATCGGACCGCAGGCGCAGAAACTGACCGGCGATCATTCCCTGGCTTACGGGCTCGGGGAGGGTTCCCCGCTTGCCCGTCTGTACGAGCTGGACGGTCATGTGCTGCTGTTGGGCGTCGGTCACGGCTCCAACACGTCCATCCATTTGGCGGAATACCGGGCGGAGTATGCGTCGAAGAAGGAAGTCGCGAACGGGGCGCCTGTTCTTGATGGAGACGGGGTCCGTCAGTGGGTGGAGTTTCCGGATGTCGGAATCGACTCGGACGATTTTGACCGGGCGGGTGCGGACTTCGAAGCCCGGCACTCGGTAGTCATCCGCGGAAAAGTAGGCTCGGCTGACACGGCCTTGATGCCGCAGCGTCCGCTTGTCGATTATGCGGCGGAATGGATGAGGCAGCACCGGTAGCGAAAGGATGGCGGCAGCCGCTTGGTTTGCTCCCGTATATGCGTGTGTGGCTGACCGCCGTCATGTGACGCTAAGCACCGCGACTGCGCGCTGGGAGTCCAGCGCGGTGCGGAATACCGAACGCGCGCAGGGGGGGCGGCTCGTTCGCACCGCCGGGTTAACCGGTGCGAACGAGCCGCGGGGGCCGGGCGAGTACCGGATGCGGAAGGCAGCCGCATACCGGTTTCCGCCGTCGGCGGCCCCGCTGCCGCGGTAAAAAAAGGCCTCCAAACCCACTCTAGAGTGCGGTTTGGAGGCCTTTTTTGCTGTCCCGCCGGATCAGCGGCTTCCGGCCGGAATCGCCGCCTCGAAGGCCTGCTGGAGCCGCCGGGTAACGGGACCGGGCTTGCCGTCTCCGACGGGCCGGCTGTCCACCAGCACGACCGGCATAACTTCGGAGCCTGTGCTGGTGATGAAGACTTCATCGGCGGAGGCGAGTTCCTCGGCCCGAAAAGCTTCTTCACGCACGGCGATGCCCAGACCTTCCGCGAGCCGGATAACGAGCGAGCGGGTGACGCCCCGCAGGATATGATGATCGGCAGGATGAGTTCTCACGATACCGTCTTTGACGATCATCACGTTGGACGCGCTCGCTTCGGTGATGACGCCGCCTCGGTTGAAAATAACTTCGCCCGCGCCGCCGTCAAGAGCCTCCTGCTTCAGCAGTACGTTCGGGAGCAGGTTCAGCGATTTGATATCGCATCGGTGCCAGCGGATATCCTCCCGGACGATGGCGGAAATCCCGTTTTCCAGATCTTTCAGCGGACGCAAAAACGGGGAGCACCAGCCCGTCACGACCGGCTCCGCCGCAGCCGGAAACGGATGGGAACGAGGAGCGGCGCCTCGGGTGATCTGAACATATGTGAGGCCGTCGGGGATACCGGCCGCCTCCGTGAGCCGGTTCAGCAGATTCTCCAGCTCTTCGAGCGGATAAGGAAGGCCGATCCGGACTTCGGCCATACTGCGTTTGAAACGTTCCATATGCCCCTGCACTTCAAATAGCCGGCCGTCGTAAATACGGAACACCTCGTAGACGCCGTCCCCGAAATAATAGCCCCGGTCAAGGGGAGAAACGCGGACTTCTTCGTCCGGTACAAGTTGATTTCCGAAAAGCATCATCGGGCAAGTTCTCCTTTAAGTTATCTTTCTACTACCAAAATAAGCGCTTGTGTTGGCAAGCGTGTCTGGACGCAGCCGATTGAAAGTAAAAAGTATGTAGGGGATAATACGAAAAATTACCCAACTGGCGAACGTCCGTTTCTTTTTTCGGCGGATCTGTTTATAGTATATAGGGGAAAGAATGCCTTACACAAATGAGACGATGGTCTGTATGCACGGAAATCAGCTGCAGCGATTTTGACAAAAAATTACCTGTGGAGTACCGCGGCTCTTCCCCTTTTACAGGCTCGGAATGTCGAAAGTTGTCGTTTTTTATAAATGTTTTGCGAACGAAATAAAGAGCAAGGCGAAGAAAAAGTGAGAAAACAAGCACCTGCTTTTTGTTATCCCGTTGAATTCATTCGCAGTTTATTCGTAACACAACATCTAGTGTTGTATAATCTTTTAAGGACACTATATATAGTGCTTACGTACATACCGCGAAATTCGCGCAGTGGTGCGGGTTCCCGGGTGCAGGTACATTGATTTGGGAGGGTGTTGCCGTTTTGAAGACGATGCAGCGGAAAAGTTTGGAAGGTTTGAGCGAAAAAATCTTTTTGGATCGTTATGCGTTAAAAGATGCGGACACGAACAATACGAAAGTCGGAGACGTGGTGCTTGTCCTGACCAAGGACGACCCGAAATTTCCGGCCAAGGAAGTCGGGGAAATCACCGCGCGAGATGGGCGTAATGTGACCGTTAAGCTGCGCAGCGGCGAAACGATCGAGTCGAACATCGACAGACTGACTCTTAATATAGAAAAAACGCCGGATGAGCTGTGGGACCGCCTGGCCAAGGCAATGGCTTCCGTGGAAGCGACGCCGGAAAAACAGAAGGAATGGACGGAAAAATTCCGTTACATTCTGGACGACTGGAAGCTTGTTCCGGGAGGCCGCATTGCCGCAGGCGCGGATGCCAGCGACGAACTGACGCTGTTCAACTGCTATGTCATCCCGTCTCCGCATGACAGCCGCGGCGGTATTATGGCCACCTTGTCCGAGATGACGGAAATTATGTCCCGCGGGGGCGGGGTCGGAATTAATCTTTCGTCTCTTCGCCCGCGTCGCGCAATCGTTAAAGGCGTTAACGGCTCCTCCAGCGGTTCCGTGTCATGGGGAGGCCTCTTCAGCTATACGACGGGCTTGATCGAGCAGGGGGGCAGCCGTCGCGGTGCGCTGATGCTTATGATCAACGACTGGCACCCCGATCTGCTTGATTTTATCACCGTTAAATCTACGATGGGCCAGATTACGAACGCGAACCTTTCCGTTTGCGTAAGCAACGGCTTTATGAAAGCGGTGAAGGAGGATCTGGACTGGGATCTCGTGTTCCCGGATACGACGGACCCCGAATACGACGAAGTTTGGAACGGCGATCTCAATGAGTGGAAAAAGCTCGGAAAAGCCGTAAAAGTGTACCGCACGGTCAAAGCCCGCGAAGTTTGGCACACGATCATCGAGTCCGCGTGGCGCTCCGCGGAACCGGGCGTCGTGTTTATGGAGTACTACAACCAGATGTCCAACAGCTGGTACTTCAACCCGATCATCTGTACCAATCCTTGCGGAGAGCAGGGGCTTCCGGCCTGGGGCGTATGCAACTTGTCCGCCGTTAACCTGTCCAAGTTTTACGACGAGGAGAATGACGATGTCGCATGGGACGAGCTGGGCAAAACCGTCCGTTACTCCACGCGTTTTCTGGACAACGTTATCGACAAGACGCCGTACCACTTCGAGGAAAACCGTGAGAACCAGCAGGGCGAACGCCGTGTCGGACTTGGAACGATGGGGCTGGCCGAGCTGATGATCAAGCTTCGCATCCGTTACGGAAGCCCGGAATCTCTCGAATTCCTGGATAAAATCTATGGTTTCATGGCACGCGAAGCTTACTTGGCTTCTTCTGAAATTGCCGGCGAGAAAGGTTCTTTCAAGCACTTCGACACCGAGAAATTCCTGCAGAGCGGCTTTATGAAAAACATGCACGAGGTTTATCCGGAAGTGACGGAATCCGTCCGCAAGAACGGCATGCGCAACGTGACGGTCATTACGCAGGCACCGACGGGAAGCACGGGAACGATGGTCGGAACTTCCACCGGTATCGAGCCTTATTTCGCCTTTGAATATTTCCGCCAAAGCCGCCTCGGTTACGACAAGCAATTCGTGCCGATCGCGCAGGAATGGAAGGATGCCAACAAGGATCAGGACCTGCCGGATTATTTCGTGACATCCATGACTTTGTCCGCCGAGGATCATATCCGCGTTCAAGCCGCTATCCAGCGCTGGGTAGACAGCTCCATTTCCAAGACGGCGAACTGCCCGGCCGATTTCACGGTCGAAGAAACCGAACGGCTGTATGAGCTTGCCTTCGATCTGGGATGCAAAGGCGTGACCATCTACCGCGACGGCAGCCGTGACGTACAGGTACTCAGCACCGGAACGGAAAAGGACAAGAAGGACGAAAAGAAAGCCGAAGCGGCCGTTCCTGCGCCTGAAGTTCCGACAGAAGCACCGTCTGTGGCGGTTGCGGCGGAACCGGTCGTCCAAGCGGATGCGATTTCCGGGAACGTCTTCGATAAAGAATATAAACGCCGTCCGCAAATTCTGCGCGGCGCTACCTATAAAATCAATACGCCGTTCGGTATGGCGTACATTACAATCAACGACATGAACGGCTCGCCGAGCGAAATTTTCCTCAACGTGGGAAAAGCGGGCTCGGACGTCTTCGCCATGGCGGAAGCGCTCGGCCGCGTCTGCTCCTTGTTCCTGCGCTACGGTGATCACGGGAACAAAGTGAACCTGCTGATCAAGCACCTCAAAGGCATCGGCGGTTCCGGGGCCATCGGTTTCGGCGCCAACCGTGTCGAGTCCATCGCCGATGCGGTCGCCAAAGCGCTTGAGATGCATGAAGAGGCGATGGCCGGCGAAACGGATGCGGAGGCTTACGTAACCGCCACGAAAGAAGTCGTGCAAGAAGCGCCGGATGCTCTTAGCGATGCTGCACCTCCCGCAGGTGCTGCGCCTGCCGGGCTGACATCGCTTGACTTGTGCCCGTCCTGCGGCTCCGCTTCGCTTGTGAACAGCGAAGGCTGTAAGAACTGTACGAACTGCGGATACAGCCGTTGTTCGTAAGGATGAGTGAAGTTTAGTTTACTTTATAGATGTGATTTTTCATTCGAAATGAGAATAACACCACTAAAGTTGATAAAACCGTTTCAACTTTAGTGATACAACAGCGCTATACAGCTTTTTGTATAAATATAAAAAAAGATGAGGGGGGAACTCCTCATCTTTTTTTTGAGGTTAAAATGTGTCCTACACTCCGGAACATCTGTTAATAAGACCTGAACATTTTTTGATGAAAGTCTTTATGGATACCTCTTTAGAGTTGCTAGTGTAAATTTGTGTAATATTAATTGGTTTCGTAAACAATCTGTAAATTATAAAGATGCCTCTAGTTTTAGGGAATTCGACCTCCTGTTTATGAATGTTGAAGAGATAGAGGGGTTTTCAGAACTACTTGCTAAAGACGTGAGAAGACTACAGTCCTTAAAAATTGAGATAAAGAGTGGCCGATTTCACAATAATGTTTTGAATGACAATACAATACATAAAATGTATATCTCGACAACGATTGCATAAGCTACAGAACTACATAAAGTGTATCCGAGTTGGCTTAGCAAAAGGAATTTTATTTTATGTATTTATATTAAACTTGTAAATATATACAAGATGCAAGAGCATGTTTTCCCCCCGGAACAAGCAGAGCCCAGAATCATTTCAAAAATTTTAACGCTCAACAAAAAAGATATATAATCGCGGTAACGCGTAGCGGGAAAAGTGAAAAGGACATCTTGCGGCTGCCTTGTTTGAACGATAAAACGTCATCTCATGTCATTTGTCCGTGCCTGGATGGAACGGGCGTTTTCTTTGTTTCTAAACCCTTCTTGAGGAGTTGGGTTTAGAAATGCTGTTTGAGATGAATGGGAGAGGTCTGATGATTCGGAAACTCAAAAAGAGTATGACGGAATCTTGAAAGCAGGCAACCCATCTATACATTTATTATGAAGGGTAAGATTACCACAAATGACTATAGGCGCTATAAACTGACTAGAAACGAATAGATTGCAAGACACAAGGAACATTTTTGGCAATCAGGTATCATTGTCAAGACGATCAGGGGAAACGAGCCGTAAAAGTCATGCCGTCTATGTGGTAAAATAATTATCATTAAAGGGACGAAGGGAACATGGACAACATGAGAAAACCACCTCCTACAATATTCAATTCGCTCCGATTTAAGCTGATCACAGGACTCATGCTTATTATGCTGCCGATTGTTCTCTTCCTGATTTATACAAACTTCTATTCGATCCAGGTTGTTCGCAACCAGGTCGCGCAATCTAACAGCAACATGATCAGCCTCTATATGGGGTTGATCGACAAGTCGTTAGCCGACATTGACAGCTATTTGCTGAAGTATGCCTCGGAGGAAACAGGACTGCACGTTCTTGATCGGTCTCCTGAGATCGATATCGATTTATATAAAATGGAACGCATTTGGCAATTCAAACAATTGGTGAATAATGTGACTTACTACGAGGGACTCGACTATTTTTTCATATATTCGCCCATTAACAATGATTTGCTATTTGCCCCCAAGCAGACAGTCTCGGCTGACGCCGACAATCAGCCTATAAAGGATGCCATCGTCTGGCTTATTGATGACGGGCAATCGGCAGAGAGTTTTCAGACAGGGAAGTGGTCCGTATTTCGCGCTAATAAAAAGGATTATTTGTTATATACCATAAAGGTTGGTGGTTTATATATCGGGGCTGGCGTAAATACGCAGGATGTGACGGGGCCGCTCAATCTTTTGGATCTCGGCGCCGATGGGAGAGCACTGCTGGTCGATGGCAACCACAAGCCGCTAAAGGACGAATCATTTTTTAGAGAACAGGGAATCGATCTTTCCTATACGCCTAAGTCGTACCGTTTAAGCGGTTTCGATGAAGGGTATCTGGTGATCGGAGAGCATTCCGGCAAAGGGGATTTCGGACTGGTCGCTGTGGTCCCCGATCAAAGCATTCTCCAGAAGCTGCCTTATTTGCAGAGGATTATTTCACTAATTGCGGCAGGGACCGTCTTGATCTTACTGCTTGCCTTCTATTACATGAGGAGAGTCGTACTCCGTCCGATTAACCGAATCGTACTGGCCATGCGCAGGATCAAAGAGGGTCACTTGGAGATGCGAATAGCGAAGACACCGACCTCTAACGAATTCGAACTGATGAACGAGATGTTCAACAGCATGGTGACCGACATTCAGAAGCTGAAAATCGATGTCTATGAGGAGCAATTGATCAATCAGAAAGCGGAGCTGAAGCATTTGCAGCTGCAAGTCAACCCGCACTTCTTTTTGAACAGTCTGAATGTCGTTTATTATTTGGCCCAGGAGAGGAAATACGGGTTGATTCAAGAGCTTTCCCTTTCATTAATCAGATATTTCCGCTTCATGTTTCGCAGCCATACGGATCATGTTCTAGTTCGGGACGAACTGGGTCATACGAAAAATTATTTGAATATCCAGAAGATCCGGTTTCCGGGAAGCTTGACGTACGCCATTACCGTCCCGGATGACCTGCTCGATTGTTGTATTCCCCCGCTGATTATTCAAAGCTTTGCAGAAAACACGATCAAGCATGCGGTCAACACGGACGAGCCTACCCATATCGAAATTTCAATCGAACGGGATAACCGGAATGATGAGGAACGGCTTCATATCCGCATTCGCGATACGGGCATGGGTTATGAGAACGAGGTGCTCGAGAAGCTGAGACAAGACATCAAGCTGACGACTGAAGAAGGTGAGCATATCGGGATTTGGAATGCTCGGCAAAGACTGCGGCTGTTGTACGGGGGTCAGGCGATCATCGGGTTTTCAAACGATAACGGCGCCATTGTCGATATTTTTTTGCCGATCATGAAAGGATAGGGGCGAGAGTATGTACCGGTTATTGATCGTGGACGACGAAGAATTTACCGCGAACGGCATTAAGGCAAGCGTGAACTGGTCAAAATTCGGCATCATTCACGTATCTGTAGCGAACAATGCACGTCAAGCGAAGGAAAAGTTTAGTGAACATCCGTTCGACATGATGATATGTGATATCGAGATGCCGCAAGGAAGCGGACTCGAACTCTATGAGTGGGTACGGGAAGAGCATCCTTGGACGGAGTGCGTCTTTCTGACTTGCCATGCCGACTTTCAATACGCGAAAAAAGCGATTCAGCTAGGGAGCTTCGAGTATTTGCTCAAGCCTGCGCCACCCGAAGAGCTGGAGCAAGTCATGACGGAGATGATCAAGAAAATAAGCAAAGACCGGAAATCGTCATCGATCGTCATCGAGCGGTTCTGGCAGGATGTGCTGCAGCAGGTCATTCCATCCCGGCCGGACAAAATCATGGAGGCTATCGGGAAGCACAATATACCGTATACGAGCAGGATGAAGTTTTTACCCATTTTGATCGGCATTCAACACTGGACAAAAGAACTGAGCGCTCGCGATGCCCAAATTATGGAGTACGCGCTAACGAACGCCTTGGAGGAATTGGTCATCCATCAAGTTGCAACGGCTCACATCGTTCGCATCAAGGCCAAACAGTTATTGGCGGTGTTTTCTACGGAACAAGCGATAGAGGCGAGCGGAGAGAAGTTCCGCAAAGAGCTCATAAAACGCTGCGGTTTGTTCATCGAGACGTGTAACCGATATTTTTATTGCCATTTGTCCTGCTATATCGGTCAACCGTCGGAGATACACGACGTGCGCGATATGGTTGAAAATTTGGTAGCACTTAGAAAGAATCAAGTGAACGCCGTCGACCGGGTCGTGCTTATCGACGAGAAAATGGCAAATGAAACGCCTTTTCCCATGCCTCCGATGAGAATATGGTCCGAGCTGATCAAGCAGGGGGACAAGAAGAAGCTGATGGCTGAGTCGCAAGATTTTCTGGAGTCGCTTAAGCGGATCGAAGGGCTGAACTCGAAAAGCCTGCAGCAGTTTTATTTAAGCTTCCTGCAGATGGTTCTGCATACGCTTCAGCAGAAAGGGTTGTATACGGACGATATTTTAGCGGATCATTTCGCGCCGGAACGTATTTCGTCTGCCGCCGAGAGCGTCAAGAATCTGCAAGACTGGGTAACGGACGTCCTTAAATTTGCAATGACTTCCATCGAAGCGCTTGGTTCGAACGAGACAGTGGTGGAAAAGATCAAGCGGTATATATCGGCGAATATCGATCAGGAGATGTCCAGACAGTACATTGCCGACTACATTGGACTCAGTCCCGACCACATTGTCAAGCTTTTCAAAAAGGAAACAGGTCTCTCGATATCGGAGTATATTCTGAAAGAAAGGATCGATCTTGCGAAAGAACTACTGGCCAAATCGGAAACTTCGATAAGCAACGTCGCTTTGGCGGTTGGCTTCGCTAATTTCTCTTATTTTTCCACCCTCTTCAAGAAGGAAGTCTTGATGACGCCTCAAGAATATCGGAAAAGATTCTCTTCCAGCATGTAAACGAAATATGTACATCAAGGACGCCAACTGGCGTTTTTCTCTTTATGTGGACGGAATCTCGAAACCGAGAGCACGGATTCTTGAAAGCGGGTAAACGGGAACTTCAATAAAATAATAATAGCAAGCGGCAAGACCAATCAAAATAGGGGGTTCATACATGAAGAAAAGCATGAAGAGCGCTGCAATGCTTCTGATTTCCGTGCTGGCAACGTCTACTCTGGTCACAGCCTGCAGCTCGGGCTCGAGCAACCAACCGAATGCGAGCGGAGCTCCTGAACTGTCGGGCAGCGCGAAGCCGGACCTGAAGCCCGTTGAACTGACGATGGTGTTTCCGGTTGCCAGCGAGCAGAAAGACTTGAAAGCCGTACAAGAAAAAATCAACAAGATTACGAAGGAAAAAATCAATGCGACCGTGAAGCTCGTTCAGATCACGAAAGGCGCCTGGGCGCAGCAAACCACACTGATGCTGTCCGGCAACGAGAAAATGGACCTCATCGTAAGCGGCCGAGGCACGTACGAGCAGCAAGTGGCCAAGGGTAACTATCTTGCGCTTGACGACTACATTGCCAAATACGGTCAAGGCGCCCAAAAAGCGCTGGACGATCTGGATCCGGCTTACTTAAAAGCGACCAGGATCAACGGGAAATCTTACGGGATAACGAGTATCCGGGACCTGGCGAACGACTTCGGTATCTCGATGCGCAAGGATCTTGTGGACAAGTACAAAATCGATACGAAAGCGATCAGATCGCTGGACGATCTTGACGCCGTATTCAAGGTGATCAAGGAGAATGAGCCTGATGTGATTCCGGTGACCAAGTTTGCCAACTCGATTCTCGGCAGCACCCCTTTCTCCACTGGCATGATGGATCCTTTGGGAGACGGCTTCGGTGTGCTGACGGCGCATGATAACGGGATGAAGGTAGTCAATTGGGTTGAAACTCCGGAATATGCCAAGCTGCTGGATACGACAAGAAGATGGTATTTGGCCGGGTATGTTGCTAAAGATGCGGCAACCAGTACGGAAATTTGGCAAAATTTGATGAAGGCGGGAAAAGCCTTCTCGACGTTCCACCATATGAGTCCATTTAGCGAAGCGGCAAATTCCTTAAGTGTAGGAAAAGATTTGGTCGAGGTGCGCCTGTTGCCGGCCGTCGCGACCAATTCCCACATCACCGCGTATATGTGGAGCATTCCCAGAAACGCGCAGGACCCGGAAAGGTCTATGATGCTGCTTAATTTGATGTATACGGACAAAGATTTGGTCAATCTTCTCGACTGGGGAATCGAAGGGCAGCATTATGTGAAAAAATCGGATAATGTCATCGATTTCCCGCAGGGCGTCAACGCTTCGAATAGCGGCTATTACCCTTACCAAAACTGGCTATTCGGAAATATGTTCCTCTCCTATTTGTTCAACGGGGAAGATCCGGACCGTAACAAGAAGCTGGCGGAATTCATTAAAAACTCGAAAAAATCGAAAGCGCTCGGCTTCATTTACAATCCCGAGTCTGTTAAGACGGAAATCGCGGCTCTTACGAATGTGTCGAACCAGTACGCTCTCGCTTTGGAGACCGGCACGGTGGATCCCGCTAAGGTATTGCCCGAGTATATCAAGCAAATGAAAGCGGCGGGCATCGACAAGGTCATTGCCGAGAAGCAAAAGCAGCTTGACGCTTGGGCAGCGGCCAATAAATAATCCGACGGATCCTCCTGTAAAAGACGGAATGTCTCGAACGGGGGGATTTTTTACGCCATCGCGGATGCAGTCAAGCCGATGTCGGAAACTCAAAAATATGATGTCGGGATCATGGAAGTAGGGGCGGACAAATTGCTATAAGATGAAAACATGCACAAAACAATGACAGCAAAAGGTGGTAGTAACGTATGAAGGCAAGCAAAATGTCGGTGTTGCGGCTTGAGATGAGGAAGGCAAAAAAATACCGGATGCTCGTGCTCATGACGCTGCCGGGGCTACTCTACTTTCTCGTCAACAATTATTTGCCGATGTTCGGCATCGTCATCGCGTTCAAAAACGTCAATTTCGCGACGGGCATATGGGGGAGCGAGTGGGTCGGCTTCAAGAACTTCGAGTATTTGTTCAAGACGAAGGATGCATACATTATCACCCGCAACACGTTATTGTATAATCTCTCCTTCATTGTCTTGAATACGGCAATCGCGATTTCGCTTGCGATTCTGCTGAATGAAATCCGCAAGCGCATTTTATCGAGAGCATACCAAACGATGATCCTGCTTCCGCACTTGATCTCCATGGTGATCGTCGGTTACCTCGTGCTCGGTTTCCTGGACGTCGAAAAAGGCTTCATGAACAAGACTCTGCTCCCCTTGTTCGGCCTAGAGCCTATCTCTTGGTATAGCGAAACGACATACTGGCCGTGGATCCTGACGATCGTACACGCTTGGAAAGGCGTAGGACATCTTTGCATCATCTACTTGGCTGCGATTATCGGCATCGATCAAGAGTACTATGAGGCGGCTAAAATTGACGGCGCGAACCGGTGGCAGCAAATCAAAACGATTACGATTCCGCTCATTGCGCCGGTTATTACGATTATGACGCTGCTTGCGATCGGGCGCATTTTCTATTCCGACTTCGGCCTGTTCTTCCAAGTGCCGCTTAACACGGGCGCCTTAATGCCGGTCACGAACACGATCGATACGTATGTGTACCGCGCGCTGATCAATATGGGCGATATCGGGATGTCGTCGGCCGCAGGCTTGTATCAAGCGCTCGTCGGATTTGTTCTGGTGCTGGCTTCCAATGCGGTCGTGAGAAAATTCAACAAAGACAATGCACTGTTCTAGAAAGGGGCGTTCCCATGCCATCATCCGGTAAACTTTATCAATGGACGATCAACATCGTCATGCTGGCATTTACATGTTTCTGCATCATGCCATTCTGGTTGCTGATCTCTGCTTCTCTTACGGACGACATGGAAATCATTCGCGATGGATATGCTTTCTTCCCGAAAGCCGTCAGTTTTTCGGCATACGAATATTTATGGACGAACTCAGCTAATATACTGCGCGCTTATGGAATTACGATTCTCGTGACGGTGGTCGGAACAGCTGCAGGATTGACGCTAACGGCGTTGCTTGCCTATCCGCTGTCACGGACCGAGATGCCATTTCGCAAGATACTGTCCTTCTACGTATTTTTCACGATGCTGTTTAACGGAGGCCTTGTGCCGACCTACCTGCTATACACCAATTTCTTCAATTTGAAAAATACGATACTGGCGCTGATCATTCCGAACCTATTGATGAACGGTTTTTTCGTCATCCTGATGCGAACGTTCTTTGCAACCTCGATTCCGAAGCCGATCATCGAATCCGCCTATATCGACGGGGCGAAGGAATGGAAAATTTTCGCGGCAATCGTATTGCCGTTATCGACGCCGGTATTGGCTACGGTCGGGTTGTTTTATACGATTATGTACTGGAACGATTGGTTTAACGGGCTGATTTACATTACCGACAGCCAGTACTTCAGCCTTCAAAACATGCTCAACCGGATTTTACTCGATGCGCAATTTTTGCAGTCATCGACGGAGATCGTCGCCACAAGTCATCTTCCGCTCACCTCCATGCGCATGGCCATAGCCGCGATCGGGGTCGTTCCGCTGCTGGTCGTATACCCATTCTTTCAGAAGTATTTCGTGAAAGGCCTGACGGTTGGCGCCGTCAAAGGTTGACACTATTATTTTGGAGGTGATTACAGATGACCGACACGAGAACGATCTTATGCTTCGGGGATTCAAATACATGGGGAGCCGATCCCCAGAATCGAGGAGTTCGGTTTCCGGCGGATGTTCGGTGGACGGGGGTACTGCGTAAGGAACTGGGAGAAGGCTACGACATTGTCGAGGAAGGCCTGCCCGGGAGGACGACAGTGTGGACGGATCCGATCGATGGAATCATGAGCGGAAAAGAGTACTTGACGTCCTGCCTGCTGTCTCACAGGCCGCTTGATCTTGTCGTGATCATGCTCGGAACGAATGATTTGAAAGAGCGGTTTTCCGTCTCGGCGCTGGATATCGCGATGAGCACCCTGTCGCTTGCCGGACTCGTAAAAACGACTTTTTCAAGGCCGGGGATTACGATAGTCCCTCAGGTTCTGATTCTAGTTCCGCCGCCAATCAAGGAAACTGGATTATTCGCAGGCATGTTCAAGGGCGGGGAAGAGAAGTCCAAACAATTGAGCGAGGCGTTCGCAATGCTTAGTCCGTATACCGACGCTTCTATCATGGATGCTTCGACCGTGATCGTTTCCAGTGATGCAGACGGCATTCATTTCGAAGCGGAACAACACCGGAAGCTCGGAAGTGCCGTTGCGGAAAAAATAAAAAGTATGTTGGTGGAGTCATAACAATGAACATTCCTTTGTGGCACGACCAACCCGCATTGCAGGGATTCAACGAAGGTTGTCCCAGCTTAACACCGTACTTGCTGGAAGGGGAAGGACCGTTTTCTGCCGTCATCGTTTGTCCTGGCGGAGGCTATAGACATCGGGCCGATCATGAAGGCGAGCCTGTCGCCAAGTGGTTGAACGCGATCGGCATTTCGGCTTTTGTCCTTCATTATAGGGTTTCTCCGGCACAATATCCGAGCCAGCTTCATGATGCTCAGAGGGCCATACGAACGATCAGGCACAGAGGGCCGGAATGGAATATTGATCCCGAGCGAATCGGTATGCTGGGATTTTCAGCCGGAGGCCATCTTGCTTCGATGGCAGGTACGCGTTTTGACAACGGCAATCCGCAAGCCAATGATCCGATCGAACGATACAGCAGCCGTCCCGATGCGCTCGTGCTCTGTTATCCTCTCATTACGATGGGCGAATTTACGAATGCATCGTGCAAGTCGGTATTGATGGGGGAGCGGCAGAACGACCGTGCTCTGATCGAGCTGTTATCAAGTGAAAAGCAAGTAACGGAAGAAACACCGCCGATTTTTATGTGGATCACGGCAGACGATCCGGTCGTTCAGGCTGAGAATTGTTTAATGTTCGCGGCAGCGCTCAGGAAGTTTAGGGTTTCTTTCGAAATGCATCTTTTTGAGAGCGGTCCTCATGGACTCGGACTGGCCGGCGGCCATCGGGAAGCGCAAGCATGGACAAAGCTGTGTGAGGCATGGTTGAAAACCAGAAATTTCCTCCTTGTAGAACGAGTGATTGACGAGTATACAACAGTAGGCCGGTTGCTGGCCGATGATTGCAGCAGTCGCGTATTGGAGCGGTATCTTCCGGATCTTTTGGCATCGCCGAAGATCGACTATCTCAAAGCGTTTTCGTTGAAGTCGCTTTTCAATTTTTCCGATCCGATGTTTACGGATGAGAAATTGGCAGCCATCTTAAAAGACTTGAAATCGGGCGCAAAAAAATAACAACGAAGTGCATAGGCATGCAACGCGTAATTCCTTTTTCAAGGGCAGGACACTCTGCAAAATATATGTTTGAAATAAGGGGGGTGGACGATATTGTCCGGCGCCGCTGCTAATGTTTGGCAACTTGGTCATTGGGATTTGTTCGTACGCATGGTCCTCGCCGCAGTTTTGGGCGGATTGGTCGGCATCGAGCGGGAGTGGAACAACCATGCGGCAGGCTTCCGCACCCATATTCTCGTCTGTCTCGGCTCGACCACCATTATGCTGCTTTCGATTTACGGATTCTCCGACTTTGTTGCCGAATCCAACGTCCGGATCGACCCTGCCCGTCTGGCCGCTCAGGTGATCAGCGGGATCGGCTTTTTGGGTGCGGGCGCGATTCTGCGCAACGGGTCTGTCATCAAAGGGCTCACGACCGCGGCCTCGGTTTGGGTTGTGGCGGCAATCGGCCTTTGCGTCGGAGCGGGGTTTTTGTTTGTCGCATTTCTGTGTACGTTTTTCGTCCTTATCAGTCTATACGTGCTGAACAAGTGGGAGAAACATTTGTTGCGCCACCGCAAAAAGCACGAGGTCAAGTGTATGATTATCGATATGCCAGGCGTTCTTGGGAAGGTTGCTTCCAAATTCGGCGAACAAGGGATCCAAATCGCCAACGTCAAAATGATGCCGGATGAACACGCGTCACCTGAGGCCAGAGGTATGCCTACGATGCAACTCTGCTTCACGGTCAAAAATCATCAAGAAGAAAATATCGTCCAAGCGCTGGAAGAAATTACGGCGCTGGAGATGGTGCTGTGGACGGAATCCAGTTATTTGCCTGCTTTGAAACCGGCTATTCCGGTAACCGGAAAAAATTCAATGAATTTATGAATTGGGAAGACTCCTTATGATTGGCTTGATAGGAAAGACTCCCGAATCGGTCCTATCAAAGAGCTATTAAAGCTGCCTGTAATGCCGGATGCCGAATCGAAAGAATTAAAAAAAGATACAGCCGAGTAAGGTTGATTGCTATGGAGATACTCTTTCGAATATAAGATTTAGACGTAAAAGGAGCCGTTGTTTATGAGAACCAAAGAAAATTTTGATCGGAACTGGATGTTTCATGTCGGTGAGGTAGGGAAAATTGTCAAGACGGTAAAAAAAGCCGGCATGATCGCCGGCCTGACGAATGCGCTGGGTGAGGAAAGACATGAGCCCTTTGCAATCGGCGAAGCTGGACGTATCACCCAGAATGTCGCTCGAGAATTACTGGGCGATCCAAACTTCGAACTTACCCAAATTTATGGCTCGGATACGCCAAAGGATAAGATTACAGGCTGGGTGGGTGTTCATCTGCCGCATGATTGGAGGTTGGAACAGCCGTACAACTCGGAACGCGGGGGTGCGTTTCAAGGTTATCTGCCCAATGGAGTGGGTTATTACCGCAAGGTATTTCAAATTCCGCAGGAGGATGAAGGCAAGAAGATCATCATCGAATTTGACGGTGTAATGCGGAACAGCTCGGTTTGGGTGAACGGATGCTTCGTCGGCGACCATCTCAGCGGTTATACCAGCTTTCATTATGACATCACGGACCTGCTGAAATATGGGGATAAGGAAGGGGATAATGTCATCCTGGTCCGAACGGATACGACAGGCGGAGACGAAGGCTGGTGGTACGAAGGCGGAGGCATCTACCGCCATGTCTGGTTAACCAAACATGATTACCTGCATGTGGACCGCTGGGGAACCTTCGTCAGAACTGAGCAGATTGACAATGAAATGGCCGCGGTTACGGTCGAAACGACGGTAAGCAACGAATATCCGCAGACGATGAAGTACGGCATCCGAACGAGTATTCTGAATCCGGCTGGGGAACTCGTTGCCATCACGGAAACCGACTGCGAAACGCCGGGAATCGACAAGCAAACGGTTCTTCAATCGGTTCAAGTGGCGAAGCCGCTGCTCTGGTCGCAGGATACGCCTCATCTGTATGAGGCCGTAACGGAACTGCTTCATGAAGGTCAAATTGTCGACACGTATCGGACCATTTTCGGGATCCGTACGGTGGAGTACCGCCAGGACGGATTATACCTTAATGGTAAGTACGTACAAGTGAAAGGCACTTGCAATCACCAGGATTTCGCCGGCGTGGGCATCGCGCTGCCGGACAGTGTGCATGAATATAAAATCAAACGCCTGCTGGAAATGGGCTGTAACGCTTACCGCTGTGCCCATCATCCTCCGGCCCCGGAACTGCTCGATGTATGCGACAGACTCGGGATGCTGGTTATGAACGAGAACCGGATCATGGAGAGTACGGAGATCAAGCTCGATGATCTGAAATCCATGCTGTATCGTGATCGCAACCATCCGAGCATCTTTATGTGGAGTCTCGGCAATGAAGAAAAGATCAGCGGCAGTTATCAAGCCAAACGGATGCTGAAGCGTGTGCAGGATTTGACGAAGCGAATCGATCCCACTCGTCCTGTTACGGCTGCCAATCTAAGTCAGGAAGGAATGGACATTGAGGTCAATGGCGTTAATTATGCCGAGTCTATAAAAGGAAGTCAAACGATCGGTGAATGGTTCCAGTCCCATCCTGAAGCCAAAGTCCTGAATACGGAGAATGTCTCCTTCTTCTCGGCAAGAGGCGTCTATGAGGATGATCCAGAGGGCGGGCGGTGTTCCAGCTACGGCTCGAGATATACGATGTTCGGTAAGGAGGTGGATGTAGGCAATCTGGGCGGAGCGGGCGGCACGTCAACGCCTGAACGGAGCTGGCGTTATTTCTTAAATAACCGTTTTTCGGGCGGCTTGTTCGTATGGACGGGTTTTGATTATCGCGGGGAGACGACGCCGTTCCAGTGGCCGTCCGTGCTATCGCATTTCGGCATTCTGGATTATTGCGGATTTGCCAAGGACTCTTACTATTTCTATCAATCGATCTGGAAGGACGAGCCTATCGTTCATCTTATGCCGCACTGGAACTGGCCGGATCGGCTGGGACAGCAGGTGGAGGTCCGCGTGTATACCAACTGCAATGAAGTGGAGCTGATGCTGAACGGCCAAAGCTTGGGCAAGAAGCAAGCGGATGCTGAAGCGGGCGAGCACATATTATCGTGGCAGTTGGCCTATGAGCCCGGTCTTCTCGAAGCCATCGCTTATCGGGATGGTGTGATGGTAGCAGCAGAGCGGAAAGAGACCACAACGGAAGCATACTCTGTTCATTTGGAGGCTAACCGGTCGGAACTGCTTGCTGACGGTCAAGACGTATCCATGGTCACGGTTTCGGTGAGGGATCAATCGGGAAGGGTAGTACCGGTTGCGGGCAACCTGATCCGGCTCCATGTAGCAGGTGAAGGCAAGCTGCTTGGTTTGGGGAACGGAGACCCGGGTTGTCACGAATCGGATAAGGGAGATACGAGAAGCGTGTTCAATGGATACGCTCTAGCCTTGATTCAGTCGTTGGAAAAAGCAGGGGAGATACGCATTGTAGCGTATTCGGAAGGGCTGGTGCCGGCGGTATTGACTCTTCAGACCCGAAAAGAGATTGCGAATTGAACACTATGAGGTGATACTTATGTCAACAACACGTGATGGGGCGTATCAGGGGCAGAGAATAATCCTTCTCGAAGGAACACATAATTTCCGCGATATGGGAGGCTATCAAACTGCCGATGGAAGGAAAGTCAAATATGGTATTTTCTTTCGCTCCGATGAATTGACCGGTTTGACGGAGCAAGATTTAGCGGCTGTTCAAGCCTTGAATATCAAAACGATTTTCGATTACCGCGATGACTATGAAGCGCAAAAGAAACCGGATCCGGTTTTTGCCGGCGTACAAAATATTCGCATTGCTGCTATTCAAGCAGAACAAGCATCTCGAATCAACATATCGGGAAATGCTGAGAATGCCGATCGAAACCAACACTTTATCGTCGATATGGTCAAAAACGGCTTTTTCAAACAATTTCGCGCAGATACTATGATGATGGAACTGTATACGAAGCTCCCGCTCGGCAATCCGTCATATAAACGATTAATGGAAATGATCCAGCATTCGTACAACCTTGGGCTTCTGCATCATTGCACGGCGGGCAAGGACCGTACGGGAGTCGGTGCTGCCTTGATCTTACTGGCGCTCGGCGTCCCGGAGGAAACGGTAATGAAAGACTACCTGCTCACCAACGAAACGATGAAAGGTTTCAACGGGAAATTGCTGAGTCAGCTTGCCGAACATGTGAATGAGGTGGAATTGCGCAATATCGAACACCTGCTTGGAGTGAAAGAACCATTCATGGAAGCCGCCTTCGGGTCGATCAAGAAGACGTATGGCAATGTTGACACTTATTTTTCTGAAGAATTCGGCTTGACCAGTCAAAGACGGGAAGCCTTGCAAAGCATGTATTTGGAGTAGGGGGACAAGCGTAGTAAAACGCATCCACTGGATGATCACAAAGCTTTTCCAGTCATTAGTAAAACAGGTCATGTGCTATTCGTGCTACACGTGTGATAGTATTACGGAACAACCGAATTACCGCAAGTTGCATGGAGGGAGTAAGCAATTGAAGAAAAGAACGAAGAAATGGCTCGCCGCCGCGGGAATCGTCGTCGCCTTGCTGGTGAGCGTCGATGTCGGGGGGAGCTTTTACTTTTATCATGTGGCGATTGAAAGGGCGCCGAAATATTTCTTGTTGAGCAGCCCCGATTTGGGATCAAGGCCTGCCGCAGCCGGCTTTAACGTGGACGGCAAAGCGTGGATCGACTCGCATCCATACCAAGAGATGGAACTGACGTCAGACGACGGATTGAAGCTTCGCGGCTACTACTGGCATGCGCCTGCGCCGACGAAGAAAACGGTCATCATCGCTCATGGATACGCCGGAAAAGGCAAAGACATGGGCATTTATGCCGCCTTTTACCACGATAAGCTCGGCTATAACGTGCTCATACCGGACGACCGCGGACACGGCGAGAGCGAAGGCGATTATATCGGGTTCGGATGGCCGGACCGCAAAGATTACGTGAAGTGGATTGACCTGATGATCGGCAAAGTCGGCACCGATGCCGAAATCGTCCTGCATGGCGTGTCGATGGGCGGCGCCACGGTGCTGATGACGAGCGGAGAACGGCTGCCCACAAATGTCAAGGCGGTCGTTGCCGACTGTGGCTACACGTCGGTCGAAGACCAATTAAGCTACCAGCTCGACCGCATGTACCATCTGCCGAGCTTCCCGATCGTGCAGAGCACGAGCCTGCTGACGAAAATGCGCGCCGGTTACGGCTTCGCGGAAGCGTCGGCGCTTGAGCAGGTACGGCGAACGAAGCTGCCCGTGCTGTTCATTCACGGAGATGCCGACACGTTCGTGCCGTTCGAGATGGCCGGCGAGCTGTACGATGCCGCCGGCGGCGAGAAGGAGCTGTTCGTCGTCCCGAAGGCCCGCCACGGCAAAGCGTACCAAACGAATCCGACCGGATACGAAAGCCGCGTCACCGCATTTATCGCGAAGTATATTCAGACGTAGCCTGCGCATCGCAAACCAATAGGCCACCTGGCGTCATTGACGCCAGGTGGCCTTTCTTTCCGTTTACCCGCGAATAACCGATACGGTACTTTCCACTTGATTCACCATATGAACACAGCCGTTTCTCTCATTGGTGGGTAATCTGGGGGTCATGGGAACTCTTAAACAAAAAGTTCGATTGTTTTATGATAACCGTTCATTATTATGTTGCTGTTGAATATAACGTTAGAAATGAAAGCAAATACTACATGAATGGCATTAATTATAGAATAGCAGTTGTTGTAAAAGACCGTGAAGAATGGAAATTTGCTCAATTCTCAGACGCCCCTGTAGATCAAATAGTGTTTTTAAATAAAGGTTTCAACACGAATGATGAGAAAAAAGCTTCAAAAATGTTAAAGGAGAGAAGGAACGGTAAAGTTTTTAATCGAAAAGGAGATTTAATTGAGGATATAGGTGTGAAAGCAGAACAATTAGATAAAGAAGAAAAGCTTAGATCAAAGAACACGCAAGCTATCAATAATCTGGGAATTTTATCTACAGCTGATCACGTACGTCCTTCAAGTATTAGGGTGTACATGAGTAAATCACAAAATCAAATAAATATTGTGGTAACAGTACTTGTGTATCATCAGTAAATTTCTACGACTACGTGAAAAGCACCCTACCTAATGAGTGGTCTCCAAACTTTAAAGAGGAATCTTTAAAAGCTGGCGCATTAGTAGTTAAAATGTATGGGTGGTATGCGGCATACTATCCATTAGCAAATCAAGTAGGTGCAGATATTTATGATGATACAAGAAGTCAAGCATTTACCTATGGAACCGAGTCGACCATTTTTACTTTGCCATAAATAAAGTGGATGGTGTCACAGTAGGGGACATCTTATTGGGCAGACACAGGTAAGAATTATATCTTCATGGTTTATTATTCTTATAATAACTCCTCTAAGGTATATTCATAGCTATTCTCCATGGAATTTTTATCTTAGTATTAGTATAACTAATCATTTTATGCATGCTTGATAAGTCATTTCCAGGCAATGTTCCACATTGATGATTTTATGATCGAATTTGCTGAGAAGTTGTTTTTGCCGCAAGGTGAAAGTTTTGATCAAGAAATTCATATTATCATCAGGTGCATGGAATTAAAAGACATGGTCAGATTTGGAAACTGGGGCTTGGCGGTGAGTTGGTTTAGATTAAACGAGAAGTTTCTGAGGTAACTGCTCGTTTTGTTTTTGACCAGTTATTGCTTGTGTGTTGATATAGGATGTACTTTTAGAGTGAGATGAATATTATGCAAATCAATGCATAAATGCCAAAAGTGCTTTTTCACATTTTTTATGAAATTTTTTGAGAAGTCCGGGCACCGGATCATTGCTATTCTCATTTATTATGAAACAAAGATCCTGTATAAATGCGGGGGTTTTGCATTGAAATTCTCACTTCTAATGAAAAATCACAACTAGTATAATGATAAGTCTTCCGATGAATTAGAATATGGGATATAAATGCGACAACCGATATTATCGGGACCGAATGAGGCAAATTGTTATTATATTGATAAATTAGTGCTAAATCTGAAGCGTAGTGAGTTTAATATAACATATCACCAGATTATTAAGGCTGTTGACGGGAAATATTAGGTTATTGAAATAGGGGGTATAATGACTTGATCATGAGAATTGAATTGTTCGTTAAGAACTTGAATGATTCTGTGAAATTTTATACTGATGTGTTGGGTTTTACGAAAGGAAAAGAGTCTGACAAATACATTTCAATGAGAAATGGTGATGCTGTCATTGGCCTTGGTGTTTTGTCCCTGCTTGATGACAACCATTATCTAAAACCGGGGTCAGAGTCAGAACGTAAAGGAGTTTGTGTTGAAATAGTTTTTGAAGTAGATGACATTAAAACGTATGTAAATAAAATACAAAATAGCAATCACCCTATAGAAACCGGAGTAACTGTTAGACCGTGGGGGGCGACTGACTTTAGAATAGTAGATCCTGACGGTTATTATATAAGAGTTACTTCAAAAAATTAGAAGAAATGGAACTAATCTGATATGTTAAAGTTGAATTATGGGAAACATCGGGTCTCTTTCTTACTTTATTGAGAAATATATATTCGTTAACTACATAGCGAGTGCATTTATTACACTGCTATTCTCATCTATTACATATCCTAGCTTCCCACCCCTACCTTACGATAAACAGAATAGTAAAATCTGAACATTCGGACTTAAACACAGGGTTGACGACTTTGCGAAACTTGAGAATCTTTGCTCGGATCAATTCGAGGATATTTTCGCCACTATAACCGAGTAACAGATACAACCTACCGTTTTGACATTTGACCATACAACATTTATACAAATTGACATTTGATGATGCTGTAGATGACATTTTGTTCATACAAAAAGCCCTTTTAAAGGGCTAAATTAATGACATTTCATATTACAGCGGACAAGACAAAGGTAAGATTAGGTGAAAGAACATCCTAATCTTGCCTTTTCTTTGAATACCTATCTATATCCAAGGGTTTACAGGGTTGCCTAATGAACAAAAACCGAGAGGGTGAGCGCTACTAACATTTTCGGTTTTTTCTTAACAAGTATCCGTATCTTCTTTGTTTCTGGGATATTCCGATCATTGTAAGTACCTTGATCAGACTATTGTCTGATATCAACTGTTTTTGTATGTGAGTCCCAGTTTACTTTTGCTTCAAATGTCTCACTTACCATTCTTGCAGGTACAAAAGCAGATCCGTTAACCACCGTTACGGCAGATTCCAAGAATACTTATTTGCCGTTTACTATGGCTTTATTCTAGCCGATTTTTAATTGTAAAGAGATATCTGATTTTTGAGCCGTCACGGTTTCCGTGTTACTATCCCAGGTTACATTAGCGCCTAGTGCTTCAAAGATTTTTCTCATAGGATAGCGAATAACAAGTGGTTTTCCAATATTTTCTTTTCCCTCTATTTTTCATACTATCGACCTAGTATAATAAGGTCGTTATATGCGTTTAGACCCAAAGCACTACGGACAACAAGAAACGGCGTATACAACATACTTATTAGAACTAACGGAGGGAACCCGTAAAATGAAGCTCGCAAGATTACGCCGTTTTATGAATTTGTTTTCATTAAGTGTTCTGGTTCTGGGTATGCTGTTACCGAACTTTGTTCAAGCGGCATCCACAGAAACGTTACAGACCTGGATCGCTCTTACGCCCAAAAAGAAATAGCGGGTCTCATCTCGGAAGGAATCCTTTCGGGATACCCCGACGGAACTTTTAAACCTGAAAATCCCATAACGCGCGCCGAATTCGCAAAAATTCTTGTATTGGCTCTGGGATTGAAGGAAGAACCGGCCAAGTCGGCTTCTTTCCATGATGTAGACGCTTCGAGCTGGTACAGCGGCTATGTCGGCTCACTTGTAGCGTCCGGCATTACACAGGGGACGACGGACAGCACTTTTTCGCCGGAGGCCAAAGTAACGCGTGAAGAACTGGTTGTCTTTTTTGTGAGGGCATTTGGGCTCGCGGAGAGTGTTTCCGTAAAAAGCCCGGCAACCAAGCTGACAGACTTGCACCTGGCGTCCGACTGGGCCAAGCCGTCCATATCTTTGGCTTATGAGATCGGGTTTGTCAACGGGATCGACGGTGAGGGAGGGCTTCTCTTCAAGCCGAAAAGCAGTTCGGACCGTCAGGCTGTAGCCCGTCTCGCTTATGAATTCAAAACAAATAATAAAGCCTATTTAAGCAAAGCCGAAGAAATCCTGGCTTCCAAGCCCGAAGTGACTCAACCGGCGCAGCAGATCCAGTCTTTGGTTTCGCAAAGCAGCACAACAATCGAAGTTACATTCTCTTCCGCATTGACGGAGCTGAACAAGGAAGATTTCAAGTTCGATCATGATCTTCTCGTTACAGCGGCGGATTTCAAGTCGGGGAGCAAAACAATTGTCGTGCTCACGACAACATCGCAAAATTCCGGAACGAAATACGTATTAACGTACAAAGGCAAGCCCAGCGGCAAGTCCGTTGAGGGCACGTCTCCCGTGTTTGGCGGTGGCGGTTTCGGAGGGGGCGGAGTTCCCGGCGGCGTAACGCCGACAGTCGAGCAATTGCTTGCCAGCGGAAAACCGCAAACGGCTATTACCGTTCAATCATCCGGCACATACGGTCCCGCAAACGGTAAAACAAATGTCCAGACTCTAATTCTGGACCCGGGTCCTACTGGCGAAGTAAGCTTGAACAATATTGATGCAGAGCAGATGGAAGTGCGGTCGGGGAGCGTAAGCTCCATTAAGCTGCGAAATGCGGTCGTAAAGAATTTGAAAATAAACGCAGTGAACAACAACGGGCTTCCCGTGAGAGTAGAAGCCGGCGATGGTACCCAAATAACTCATACCGAAGTGACAACTCAAGCTGTGTTAGAGGGTTCTTCTGGACAAAGCGGATTCGGCAAAATCAAGCTGGATGTTTCCGGCAAAAAGGTCAGTTTTAAAGGGAAGATCGACAGCGAAATAACTGTAATTTCTCCAGGAATGACTATTTTCATTGAGTCTCCTACAGCTGGCAATAATCAGCCTACAATGCTTACGAGGTTAACCGTTGCAGCCGCCGATACAATCGTCGACATTGCCCCTGTAGCGATTTTGTCCGAAATAAGTTCGAGTCAGTCCGTGACGTTAACCGGTGATTCCGAGTCTATTGCTAAAATCAAGCTGGTCGGCGGTGGCTCGTTTAAGCTTGATCCTGCCGGAGTAAACGAAGTCAAAGAAAAGGCAATTGCAAACGCGAATAAAGCCTTGAAGGACTATTTAGCCGCGTCGGGCGATTTTTCTGAGATTTTGGCCAAAGTATTAGAAGCGGACAGAACTATCCAGATAGCCAAACAATATGGGGCTCAGGATCAAGATTTCACTAATACCTATTCTTTTTATTTCAATCGTGACACCGTATATGAACTTAACGAAGCCTTGACTGCTTTAACAATCGGGTATGTGCCGGGCGATTCGGCGGATCATGTTACTGAGCGTCCATCCTTGCCTGATAACAATGGAAAAAACACCTTAATTACCTGGTCATCGAGTGATACGAATGTGTTATCTCCGTGGAGTTTATATTTAACCAGGCCGGCTTCCGGTGCGGGCGATAAGGAGATTACGCTTACCGCCACGCTCTTTAACAAAGCTTTTACGGCGACCAAGAGCTTCAAAATAACGGTAAAACAGCTTAACGCAACAGTGAAAACTGTTACTGGTCTTAAGCCGGATTTGCTGGTTGTGGAATTCGACGCGGCCGTAGCGGCTCAGGAAGCTTCCTGGTACCAATTTAATAATGGACTACAGGTTTTAAAAACCACCCAGTATCCCCAGTATCCGAACTTGGTACTGCTTGGTGTAAATTCGCAGAAAGCCGGCAGCAATTACAATTTCACGTATAAGAATGCTCCAACCGGTATAACTTTTACAGGAAGTGCAGCAAATGAATGCTCAGCCGAATGGTGCACCATACCGGGCAGTGGTCAAAAAGTACCCGTACCCGGCGTGAATGTACCCGGTGAAATAGAAGGTTTTGTCCTTGAAGGTATGACCAAACCCGCGGAAGATGCAGAAGTTTCTTTGACAGGCACTGGCTTAACAACGAAAACGGACAGCCGCGGACATTTCAAATTTACCAATGTTGCTCCTAATGTCAGCTACACTCTATCGGCGACTAAACCAGGTTACTCGATCGCAAACACTGCTAAGTTCAGCTTAGCACCCGGTCAAACCGTTCAGGCAGCGGGTATAAATATTTTCACAAGCCCAGCTCCTGTAACCAATGTAAAAATAACTCCAGTCTATTTCACGGACAAAATTTTACTTTCGTGGACACCTTCCTATTCGCTTGGCTCGAGTGTAACATTCAACATTTATCAAAACAGAACTATAAGCGTTGCCAATTATGCAGGCACCCAACTTTTGTTGGAATCATTGAAAGCAGGGGAAACATATACGTTCAGTGTTGAAGCGTGTAATGAAGTCGGCTGTTCCCAAATGAGCGCAGAGCAAACCATCCAGATGCCTTTAAATCTATCGGTAAGCAGCCTGCAGCCTTATAACTCCGTAACATCCGACGTATACGATGCGTTTAAAGCAATGGGGAAAAACGAATATTATCTCTCTCAGCCTTATCCAAACTTTGATTCCGTACTGGTTGAGTTTAAAGAGGGGCTTGATGATGGCACTCTCGGAACTCCTGCAGCACAAGCCGACTTGGACCTGACTACCGCGAAGATTATTGGAATAGAAGGGCAATCATTTAATGCTTCCGTTCAAATCTATCAGGGTAAAACCTACCTCAAGATAGACATCAATCCATCCGTATATGCCAAATCCGGCACTTATGTGATCAGCGGAGTAAAATATAAACAGAAAGCTGCGGAAGTATCTCCTTTTAGTATTATCTTTAAATAAGGGTTAAGGTTATTCAAGGCTTTCTTACGCCATTTAGATGGTGTAGGAAAGCCTTTTTTTCTCAAGTGAATGAATTTGTGCAACGCAGTATCAGAGAACGCTAGCGCAGCAAACCCCTCTTCCACAAAATGGTTGTTGCAAAAGGCGTCGGATGCTGGTAAAGTTACTTCTTGCCGGCAACAACGAAACACGCCGCGAAAAAAGAAATTCAAAAAAAGCTTGCATAGCTGAGCGCGACTGTGTTATAGTATAAAAGTTGTCGCTGAGACAAGCACTAACGACGAAGGTCGCAAGGCCTTACGAGATTGTCCTTTGAAAACTGAACAACGAGTGATTGAAGCGTCTCAAGCAATTGAGACATTAAATGAGAAGAAATTCTCGTCAGCAACGAATTTTTGAGCTTAATCAGCTTGAGATAAACCGCTGGCCGTAAGGTCGGCACAACTTTATCGGAGAGTTTGATCCTGGCTCAGGACGAACGCTGGCGGCGTGCCTAATACATGCAAGTCGAGCGGACTTGATGAGAAGCTTGCTTCTCTGAGAGTTAGCGGCGGACGGGTGAGTAACACGTAGGCAACCTGCCTGTAAGATCGGGATAACTACCGGAAACGGTAGCTAAGACCGGATAATCGGT
>NZ_KE150413.1:1526579-2943122 GCF_000411255.1 Paenibacillus sp. HGH0039
TGTGTCTGAATAGACACCTGTTTGGTGACGATGGCGGAAGGGAACCACGCGTACCCATCCCGAACACGACCGTTAAGCCTTCCAGCGCCGATGGTACTTGGACCGAAGGGTCCTGGGAGAGTAGGACGTTGCCAAGCAAATGAGAGTCCTTTTGAACATAACCGTTCAAGAGGGCTCTTTTTGTATGCAGGCGATTTTACCGAAAATTTGTATTTTATTGGGAGCTATACTAATGACATCGGAACACTGCTTCTGTTCTATAAGTTTCGATGGTTTGAAACTGTAACAGCAGCCTAAGCACAAAAAAGGCAGGACGTCTGAAGACGTTCTGCCTTTTTTTGTGCCTAGCTCATGCGATATTTTGCGGGCGTAAGACCGTTGTGCTTTTTGAACAGTTGACAGAAGTAAGAGAAGTTAGAAAATCCGATTCGGTGGCCGATTTCGCGGACAGATAAATTCGTCGTTTTGAGAAGAAAAGAGGCCTGTTGCAGCCGTTTAGCAGTCAAATAGTTAGTCAAGGTACTCCCGGTCTCCCTGTGGAACAGGTAGGAAACATGGTTGGGAGTGAGGTGCACATGCCTGGCCAAATCGGTTAAACGGAATTCCGAGGCATAGTTGGCTTCGATCCATGCGAGGATGGCAACCACAGACGGAGAAAAGCGGAGTGCGGAGCCTGCTCTGCCTACGGCTGACTGTTTATCAAAAATGGCTTGAATCCGGTGGAGGAGGGAGAGCGTATCCAGCAGAACTTTTTCGGACTGGGCCGGAGTGTTCCGGTTTGCTTGGGGTTCACCCTTATAAAAATGAAAGAGTTTATCCATGGCATCCGTATCCGTCACGTCCACCCACTGATCACCGAAAGGATGTTTCCAGATATGCAGCAAGAAACTGTTTAGCGACGGGTAAGGCTCGGTATACCGGAGCAACACGGCCGGATCGAACAGAAGCATGGAACGGATGTAAGGTTGTTGTTCGGTAATGGTCATCCGAATCGTATGAAGCTGGAAGGGTTTGAAATACAGAAGTGTGCCGGGTTTCATCTCGAACAGTTCCTGCCCGATCATGACCCTCCCGTTGCCGCGGTGGACATATAAAATTTCGATTCCCTGATGGGCATGGAAAATATCGCGAAAGCTTTCCGAACGATTCAGATAGAGGGAAAGCTGCACGGGATGCCGTCCAAGATCGGCATAATTATCAAGTCTCATGGTGAGCGACCTCAATGAATTCGTAATATGACAACATTATATCATAATATCCCCAAAACAAGTCCGGACGGTGTTTGCTACGATAGAGGAATAACGACATAAACGGAGTCTGCAGCGGTGAAGTGGAATGCCGGAGGATTGCCGGGAAGGCAGGGACAAAAGATGAATAAGGAAGAATTATGGGGCAGTTTGTATAAGAAAGTAAACGCTATGGCACAAAAAATGGGGAATAAATCGCCTCATGTTGCTTTTGACGGAGTATACGATGATATGAGGATCGATTGGTGGACATCCGGGTTCTGGCCGGGTATGTTGTGGATTATGCATGAAATGACAGGCGATCCTTCATTCCGGGAGAGAGCCTGGGACTGGGATGCGAATCTGGAACAGTGTATGGTAAGCAACTCGAACCTTCATCATGATGTGGGGTTTCAATTTCTTCCGACTGCCGTGATCAAATACAAGCTTACGGGAGACGCGGATGCACGTCGAAGGGGGATTCAGGCGGCGAATTTTCTGGCAGGGCGGTTTAATCTGGCCGGGCGCTATCTGCGTGCCTGGAATCAGGACAAAACCGGCTGGGCCATCATTGACTCCTGCATGAATCTATCCCTGCTTTTCTGGGCGGCGGAAGAAATCCAGGATCCCCGCTTTCGCCATCTAGCGGCGGCTCATGCGGATACCGTGCTGGAGCATTTTATCCGGGAAGACGGATCGGTCAGGCACATTGTCAGCTTTGATCCGGAGACGGGGGCTTTTCTGGAAGCGCTGGGAGGCCAGGGACATTCGCCGGAATCGGGATGGAGCCGTGGTCAGGCGTGGGCTCTTTACGGGATGGCGAACGTCTATCGGTACACCGGCGATATGCGTTACCTGCATGCGGCGAAAAGAGTCGCCCACTATTTTCTGGCTTCTCTGCCGGAGGATGCCGTGCCCCACTGGGATTTCCGTACCGGGAATGCGGAAGGGGAGCCCAGAGATACGTCGGCGGCAGCTTGCGCGGCGTCCGGTCTGCTTGAAATCGCAAAGCATGTGGCTTCCCCTGAAAGAGAGCTGTATGAGCGGGCCGCGGTGAGGATCATGGCAGCTTTGGCAGGATCGTACGCGTCTTTTGATGACGAGACCGAAGCGATCCTTCGGGAAGGCACAGGAAATAAGCCTGCCGGCCAGAACGTCGACGTGGGGTTGATCTACGGCGATTACTTCTTTGTCGAGGCGGCCGCAAAGCTGAACGGCTGGCAGGGAAGCATTTTTTAAAGAAGCAAAGAAAGCGAAGGACATCCGGAAAAACAGAGAAAAACACATACAGTCTCAGACGGTCAGTCTTTAGAAGAAGGGATAACGTTTTTTCATAAATGGAATCATACAAGGGTGGTTAGGGAGTATCCTCTCTGGCACAGTCATACGACCATCGAAAGTAGGGGCTGCCGTAAGTTCATAAGAGCCCATTTGCGGAAATTCGCGGATTAACGGGGAAAGGAGTCTTTGCAGGCAGCTGTGCAGCTAAGATAATGGAGGCTATTTACCTAATGTTTACCTCCTTCTCATTTCGGGTAATAAAAAGTGTCCAATTATTGATCAAAATTTGAAAATTGTTTGAACAAATTTTAAAGATTGTGCTATAATAGACACAAATAGACCCTTACTGCACGAAAGGGAAGTGATATCAATGACAACTAAAACATTAACGGTACCGCAAAGACAAAAAAACGAACGCGAAGTTGGTCGCTTATTTACTTTTATGAACATGATGGCATGGAGCTCGCTTGTAATCGGAATTATTATGAGTTTGTGGAACGTTTTCCACTTTAGCGACAAAAACCTGACGTTGATGGTCGGCATCGGCTTTATGGTCGGCAGCGTGTTCATTTATACAATCGGCACAGCGATTCATCTGGTGCACGAGCGTAAATTTGAACAGCAGGAGAACGGCGAAGTAACCGAATGACGCAGGAATGAATGAGAAGTCCTCCGGACCCGAAAGGGTGGAGGGCTTTTTTTATTGTCTTCAAGTAGGAACGTGTGGGAGTAAGAGCGCATATTTAACCGGGACAGATTGTTAGAAGACGGCCGTTTGGGGTAATGAAGCTTAAGGTGTGTCTGGAAATCGACATAATCGGACAGATTTTACGTTCACAATTAGAGTCCAATGAGTGCGAAGTTTCATCCAAGTTTTGGTGAAAACGTTGGTCTGACAAGGTTTTCTGCCTATTCATTACAAAAAAACGTCGAAACGTTGAACTTTCTATTACGGAATTTCAACGGTTCGATGACACCTTTGTTAACAGGGCAGATGTTCGATTCCGTTTCTGTTATGTTTATCACATACATGAAAGAACGAACGATCTCCGCATCTTCTGATGGCGGAGGCGTTAGTCAGGAGATGAGGAGAATTGAAGAAGGGGAACTTGTTCCGGCGTTTTAGCGCAGTATTCATGCTGGTCTTGATGACGGTCGTTTCCGCAGGCTGTAAAAGTCCGATCGTATTGGATCCGAAAGGTCCCGTCGGTCAGCAGCAGATGGATTTGATCGTGATTTCGACTCTGCTCTGCCTGGTCATCATCGTACCCGTGCTCGTGATTACCTTTGTAATCGTATGGCGCTACCGTGACAAGCCGGACAGAAAGGCGAAATATACGCCAAACTGGGAGCACAGCACCAAGCTCGAAACCATTTGGTGGGGGATCCCGATTCTGATTATTTTGGCACTGGGTATCGTAACGGTCCGTTACACGCATGCGTTGGAGCCTTCCAAACCGCTTGCGGCCGAGAAAGAGGTTAAGCCGATCACGATCCAAGTTACATCGTTGGACTGGAAATGGCTTTTCAAGTATCCGGAGCAAGGTATCGCGACAGTTAACTATGTTCAGTTTCCGGAAGATGTGCCGGTCCGTTTCGAACTGACTTCGGACGCACCGATGAACTCCTTCTGGATTCCGCAGCTTGGCGGACAGATTTACACCATGTCCGGGATGGCCATGAAGCTGAACCTGATGGCCGACGAGCCTGGTGAATACATGGGGTCAGGCGCTAACTTCAGCGGTAAAGATTTCGGTAAGATGAGATTCGTCGCGAAAGCAACGACTCAAGCCGACTTCGATTCCTGGGTCAAAGAAATCAAAGGAAGCTCTCCGGAACTTACGCTGGACGGCTACAAGAAGCTTGCGGAGCCTGGCGTATCCGAGGTTCAATCCTTCTCCAAATTCCCGGAAGGGTTGTTTGAGAAGATCGTAACGAGATACTCCCCATCCCATAACCATGGAGGCTTCGGTGCACCTGTACCCGCCAAACCATCCGCCGGTACCGAGTCGGGCACTTCCGACAAAGCCGCCGGAAACAGTTCAACGGAAGGCTCGGGCGCAGTGAAGCAAGAAGCTTCCGCCGCTCATACGGGCCATGAATAGAGAGGAAAGGGGGAACATCCATTATGTTGGATAAAATCAAAGATTTCGCGTCCACGTTCTTCGTAACCGGCGATCCGCTGATCTACGGCGCTGACGTGAGTATCGCTCTGGCGACTATCGCCATCATCTTTGTACTTACTTATTTTAAAAAATGGACATGGCTGTGGCGCGAATGGCTGACTACCGTCGATCATAAGCGTGTCGGTATCATGTATATCATCGCTTCGATTCTGATGCTGTTCCGCGGCGGCGTCGATGCGCTGCTTATGCGGACGCAGCTGGCGATGCCGGATATGGAGTTCCTGCAGCCGGAGCACTATAACCAAATTTTCACCACGCACGGCGTAATCATGATTTTGTTCATGGCGATGCCGCTTATGTTCGGCTTGTTCAATATCGCCGTACCGCTTCAAATCGGAGCGCGCGACGTTGCGTTCCCGTTCCTGAACGCGCTCAGCTTCTGGTTGTTCTTCTTCGGCGCGATGCTGTTCAATATGTCTTTCGTTATCGGAGGCTCGCCCGATGCGGGCTGGTTGGCCTATCCGCCGCTGTCGGAGCTTTCACACAGTCCGGGGGTCGGGCAGAACTTCTACATCTGGGGGATTCAAATTTCCGGTATCGGCAGTTTGATGACCGGTATTAACTTTATCGTGACCATTCTGAAAATGCGCGCACCGGGCATGAAGCTCATGAAAATGCCGATGTTTTCCTGGTCCGTGCTTTCCAGCTGTATCGCGATCATTTTCGCCTTCCCGATTCTGACCGTAACGCTGGCCCTGCTGTTCCTGGACCGTTTCATGGGCGCGCACTTCTTCACGCTCGACGGCGGGGGCAACCCGATGATGTACATCAACCTCATCTGGATGTGGGGTCACCCTGAGGTTTACATCGTTGTCCTGCCTGCATTCGGTATTTTCTCCGAAGTCGTCGCGACTTTCGCGAAGAAAAAATTGTTCGGGTACAAATCCATGGTGTTCGCCATGATGATTATTAGCGTTCTCTCGTTCTTTACCTGGGCGCATCACTTCTTCACGATGGGTTCGGGGGCCAATGTCAATGCCTTCTTTGCCATAACGACGATGATTATCGCGATTCCGACGGGCGTGAAGGTGTTTAACTGGCTGTTCACCATGTACCGGGGTAAAATCAGGTTCGACACGCCGATGCTGTGGACGATCGGATTTATTCCGTGCTTTATCGTGGGCGGGATGACCGGGGTGCTGCTCTCCGTAGCGCCGGCCGACTTCCAGTTCCACAACAGTTACTTCCTGATTGCCCACTTCCACCAAGTGCTCATCGGCGGTGTCGCATTCGGATACTTCGCCGGTCTTTACTACTGGTGGCCGAAGATTTTCGGCTTCAAGCTGAATGAGAAGCTCGGTAAATGGGCATTCTGGCTTTGGAATATCGGTTTCTATGTCTGCTTCATGCCGCAGTATTTCCTCGGCCTGGACGGCATGACACGGCGTCTCAGCACGTATGGTTGGGATTCGGGCTGGTACGGCTTGAATCTGACTTCCACTATCGGGGGCTTCCTGATGGGGATCGGTTTCATTTTCCAAGTGTGGCAAATCGCACACAGCATCAAATTCATGGAGCGCGACACAACAGGCGATCCGTGGGACGGACGTACGCTGGAATGGTCCATCCCTTCGCCGGCTCCGCTTTATAACTTTGCGACGATTCCTACGGCAAGCGTGCAGGATCCTTACTGGGAAGAGAAGCAGCGTCTGGAGCAGGGCGGAAAACCGGCGCCTAAGGCGAAGCTTGAACCGATTCACATGCCGAAAAACTCGGCGATTCCGTTCATCAAATCGCTCTGCTGGTTCATCGCGGGCTTCGGGTTCGTGTTCGGCTGGATGTTCTTCGCCATCCCGGGTATGATCGGAGTGGCGGTATGTATGCTCGCGCATTCTTTCAACTATGATACAGATTACTATATTCCGGTGGATGAGATTGAACGCACGGAAGCCGCGGCAAGGGGGTCGGTCTAATTGGCACAAGCAAGCAGTCCTAAAAAAGCAATGTCTCACCAGCACGATCACAGCCATGATGATGGCCATCATGACCTCGAATCGCTGCGGATGTTCGGCTTCTGGATCTTCCTGATCACCGACGTTATCCTATTCGGTACGCTGTTCGCTACGTACATCGTTCTTCACGGCAACACTAATGGCGGTCCGACTCCGGCAGAGCTGTTCGAAATGCCGGGTATTATCGCGGAGACGTTCATCCTCCTCACGTCCAGCTTTACAAGCGGTCTGGCCGTGTTGGCGATGAACAAAGGCAACCGTAAAGGCCTGATCGGCTGGCTGGCCGTAACGGCGCTGCTGGGCGCTTCCTTTATCACGCTGGAAGTAACCGAGTTTGTAAAAATGGTTCATGAAGGCGCGACGATCTCCACGAGCGGTTTCTTGTCCGGGTTCTTCACCCTGGTCGGAACGCACGGAATCCACGTATCCGTCGGTCTGGTATGGATGATTGCTTTGATGATTCAGCTAAGCCGTCACGGCATCAACTCCGTAACACGCCGTAAAGTGAACATCATCAGCTTGTACTGGCACTTTCTGGACGTGGTCTGGATCTTCGTCTTCACGTTCGTTTACTTGATGGGGGTGATGTAAGATGGCACAACATACGACCCATTCGGGCGGAGCGCATGATCATGAACACCATGAATCGCATGGTTCTCTGAAGTCTTACGTCATCGGTTTCCTTCTGTCGATCGTGCTGACGATTATTCCGCTGGTCGTGATCCTGAACAAAATGGTAACGGGCAAGGCGGCCATTCTGGTCCTGCTCATTACCGCCGTTCTCCAGTTCGCCGTGCAGCTTCTGTTCTTCATGCATTTGACGGACGAGAAGGGGCCTCGATACAACCTGCTGACTTTGATTCTCGGTCTCGTAATTCTGACGACGATCGTGGCAGGTTCCATCTGGATTATGACTTACAATACCGTCGCTCACTGAGCGAGGTCCGAAAGAGCTTTCCCGTTCATGCGGGGAAGCTCTTTTTTTATGGGCATCCGTAAGAAAATGTTTATTTCGTAAATGAGCACGAGGGAAGTAGGAGGCAACATATATAGCGTTCCATCTGTCCGGCTATTAATTAGCTTGGTTTATGTTCGCGGATAAAAGAGGAAGCGAATCGACAAAAAAAGAATAGTACACCTATGAGCTTGTTTGTACGTTTCATTAACGAAACTTAAGTTGGCGGGTAAGGATGGAGATTCGTGTGAAGCATTGTCCTAATTGTAACAGTGACCGAATCAAGCAAACTTCTTCTATTTTAACGAGACTGCTGCTCTCTGTTTATTTTTTTCTTACCTTTATATTTTTCACGGGAGAGGTTTCTTATGGGGCCTTGATTTCCTTGATTCCGTTCGTAGCTCCTTATGATAATAAATGCCTCAACTGTAGTCATCTGTTCTATAAATACTTTCCCCGATTGAACAAGGCTGCTCTATTCAGATTTTCGGTTCTGGATCAGTGTGTGTTGGCCCTCGCTCCTTCCATGCTTTTGATTACAGGGTTAATCGAATTCTTTCCTTACACGGGGCTTGGCAGAATTGTTTCTCTTCCCGTTATTTATGTTTTAAACAGTACAGTGATCGCGATTGGCTTCATAAAAAGAACCAGATACGTAAATCGGGCTGTTTCGGTAACCGTCGCCATCCTGATAACGTTATTCCTTTCCATTTTATTGTATCCCCAAGAGTTCAACCCCCCTGTTATGGAGCAATTGTGGGAGTTGGCTTTTGGGTAGTAATCACAAAGGTAGAATTTTGTTGTACCCGTGCAATAAGAAAAAAAGAAAGGTCAATTAGCCGTTCAATTATAGGAAAGATGCGGCAGCACGGTCGGAGGGGGAACACTGAACGTGAATGCTGACACCTTGACAAGGATCGAACGATCCTGTATAAATAAATCTAATTATTCAAACAACGCAAAACAGGAACGTTTAAGAACGGGATTGGCATTCAGACGGATAGTCGCAGCGAGCCGGAGAAGGTGAGAGCCGGTACGGATGTCTGATTGGCCACGGGCCCGGGAGATGGTCTTCTGAACGGAAAGTAGGGAGATCCGGCTGAGCGCCGTTATCGGTCAAAAGAGGTCCGGTTTTCGCCCAGGAGGTAGCCGGGCACTTAGAGTGGTACCGCGGGATCTTACGAGCTCTCGTCTCTTCATAGAGACGGGGGCTTTTTGCGTTTCACCCAAAAAACCGGAGGCGATACTATGATTTCCACACAATTAAGCGATGAAATCGAAAGACAGGTCCGGAAGCTGCTGGACGAAACCGGTACGCCGTGGCCGGCAGGAATTAAAGTGCTGGTGGATAAGCCGGCCCATCCCGAGCACGGGGAGTACAGTACGAATGTGGCCATGCTCTTAGCCAAAACGTTAAAAAAATCACCCCTGGAGATTGCGAAAAAGCTAAAAATGGAGCTGGAGCATTCCGGCATTGCAGAAGGGATTTTTTCGAAAGTGGAGGCTGCTCCGCCGGGCTTTTTGAATTTTGCTATCGATTGGAGCGCCTGGATGAACCGCCACCGGGAATACTCGGCTTATGCGGGGGATGGCGGGAAGGGAAAGGTGATGATCGAGCATACGTCGATCAATCCGAACAAATCGGCGCATATCGGACATTTGCGTAATTCCTGCATTGGGGATACGCTGGCGCGCCTATTATCGAGAGCAGGCCGTGAAGTCGAAATTCACAATTACATTGATGATCTGGGCAACCAGTTGGCTGATACGGTAGTGGGTATCCTTCATACGAAGACGGAGGGAAAGCATGTCTGTTTCGGTGATTTTTGCTGGGATACGTATGCAAAGGTGAACAGAATGTATAAAGAGGAGCCTGGCCTTCAGGAAGAGAGAACGAGGGTTTTGCACGAGTTGGAGGAAGGAACCTCTTCTACGGCCTGGATCGGGCGTTTGACGGCGGAAAAGATTGTGCGCGAACAACTTCACGAGATGAAGGCGTTCGGCATCGGCTATGACGTGCTCGTATGGGAAAGCCGGATTGTAGCCGAGGGGCTGTGGGAAGCCGCTTTTGAGCATCTCCAGGCTACCGAGGCCTTTTATAAAGTGGAGGAAGGCAAGCTTGCCGGATGCTGGGTGCTGCGTCACGGAGGTGAGCGCAGCGGTGAAGCGGAGGGGGCCTCAAATCCTGAACCGGAAGCGCATCAGGCGGACAAAGTGCTCGTCCGGTCGAACGGGATACTGACTTATACGGCGAAAGATATCGCGTACCATCTGTGGAAGTTCGGCTTGTTGTCCCAAGATTTTACGTATATGCCGTTCGCGGAAGGCGTCTGGTCCACCGATTCGCAAGGATATGCGATGCCGTACGGCCGCGGAGAGACGGTGATCAATGTGATCGATTACCGGCAGGAATATCCGCAGACGATGGTTAAGCTGGCGCTGGAGGCGCTCGGATACAAGGAGCAGGCGGCCAGGCTGCTGCATGTCAGCTACGGAGTCGTGTCGTTGAGCCCCGAAACGGCCGAAAGCCTGGGAGTCGACACTTCCGCAGGCAAAGGCTCGTATGCCATGTCGGGCCGCCAGGGTGTAGGCATCAAGGTGGCCGAGCTCCTCCATGTGATGGAGGAGAGCATCGAATCCAAGCGCTCCCGGCAGGAGGGGCTTTCCAGCCGGGAGATTGCGGCCGCCGCAATTCGGTATTACCTGCTGAAATATCATCTTCAGACGGAAGTCGTTTTCGATCTGCGCCAGGCGACGGAAGTAAGCGGAAATTCCGGCGTATATCTGCTGTACGCTTACGCCCGTGCCGGAAGTGTGCTGGAAAAGGCAGCCGCAGGGCAGATGGGAAGCGGCAAAGCGCTCATGGAGCCTCCGGTGCCTTCCGTTGACGGCGGGGCGCTGGAGCCCCCGGAGCGTCAGCTGCTGAAGCAGATCGCATACTGGACCGAGACCATGGATGCCGCCGTCCGGCAGCTGGCTCCGAATCTGATCTGCAGCTATGCTTTCGAGCTGTCGCTGCTGTTCAACAATTTCTACGGTGCCTGCCCGATACTGAAGGGTCCGGTCGACCGGGTGGAGTTGCGGGTGTGGCTGACTTGGAAATTCCGTGAAACGTTGGGGAAGGCGCTCGATGTGCTCGGACTGCCGGCTCCGGAACGGATGTAATCTTCCGGCGAGCATGGTATGCCGTACCTTGACCGGGAGGCTCCGTGAAAGGGGGCCCGGCCGCACGGGCAAGGAGAGCGCGGCACGTTTTGGAGGGTCCGCTGCCGTTTAACCCGGCCCGGTCCGGTCTGTCCTGGCCTAGCTTAGCCTAGCTTAGGCGGCTTCTTTGTTCACGGCAAGCTTTAACAGCGCATGGGTGTCGGTATAGACGCCGCCTGAGCTTGACCGGAGTACGACGGTAATCAGGTTCTTCCCGTCAAGGTCCGCCGATGAGACGAGACAATAGCCGGCTTCGTCGGTGAAGCCTGTTTTGACGCCGTTAACGCCTTTGAAGTAGTAGGCGCCACCCTCTTGAAGAAGCTGGTTCCGGTTGACGAAAGTTTGCGAATGTCCGGCCGAAGCGACCGTATGCCGGGGCTGATCGACAATGCTGCGGAACACTTTGTTCTTCATGGCTTCACGGGCAAGCAAGGCCATATCGCCCGCAGTCGTGTAATGCTTGGGATCGTGTAGCCCGTGCGGGTTCGTGAAGTGGGAGCGCTTGGCGCCGACCGCGGCGGCCTTCTCGTTCATCAGACCGGCGAAATAGGCGATGCCCTCTTCCGCGGAGAGCTTCCGGCCGCTATCCTTCTCGGCTATGTAGCGGGCGACGGTTCTGGCCGCGTCGTTGCCGGAAGGAAGCATCATCGCGGCGATAAGATCTTCCAGTGAAAGGCGCTGGCCTTCCCACAGTCCGGCGGTGCTTTCACCCGTCGTTTTCAGCCGGATTTCGTCGCCGACCGTAATGCGGTCCTTGGCGCCGCCTTTCTCGAGGGCGACCATGGCGCTGACGATTTTGGTGGTGCTGGCGGGATAAAGGCGCGAGTCCTTTTGCTTCTCGAAAAGGACTTTGCCGGTATCCGCGTCCATGAGTATGGCGGCTTCTCCCTCGACGGAAGAAGTTAAAGGGCTGCCGCTTTCGCCCAGAAGACCAGAGCGCAGCGTCGATATGGCGGCGGCCGCGTGAGGTTTGATAACATGTAAGGGATCCGAGACAAGGGTCAAGGCGACGACGGCAGCCGTGAGTCCCAGCAGGGTTGATTTTAGTTTCATAGGGTAGTGCTCCTTTCCGGTTTGAGGCGGTAACTGCTCTCCTTCTATATTGGACCCTAACGTTTAATAAACCGATAAGAAAACCTTACGAAATAATTACGATTCTCTGTGATTTTAGACAGATTTTGAGAGTCTCGCGAACAGCCGTTATTCCAGCGATAAAAAAAGCGATCCCCCCGAGGGAGATCGCGTTTAAAAGGAACCGGAGCGGACGGAAGAAGGGGGAGGGCTGTCGGGATTCAGCGTCCGCAGGCGGACCGTGAATACGGTCTCCTCCGGATCGCTGTAAGCCTCGATCGTTCCGCCGTGGAGATCGATAATCTGCTTGGCGATGGCCAGACCGATTCCGGAGCCCCCGAGATGCTTCGTACGAGACTTCTCGACGCGGTAGAACCGCTCGAAAATCCGCGGAAGATCGGGCGCGGGAATCGATTCTCCGTAATTGGTTAAGGACAGGACAATTTCGCTGCCTTCAATTCGTCCCGTGACGTCGAGATAAGCTCCGTCATGCCCGTACTTGATGGCGTTGGTGATCAGATTTTCGAACACCCGGCGCAGTTTGTTGCCGTCCGCAAGCACATAGAGGCGGGGCTGCTCGAACGTCATCCGCGTGTCCATGTTCGCCTCCTTGAGCTGCAGCTGAAAAGCGGAGAAAATCTGATGCAGCATTTCGACCAGATCGATCTTGACGAGCTGGAGCTTCATTTCTTTGTTCCGAAGCCGCGTATACTCGAACAAATCCTGAACGAGCTGGTTCAGCCGCTGGGATTCCTCGTACGCCATCCCGATATAGTGGCGGAGCTCCACTTCGTCCCGGTACCTGTCCTGATCCACCAGGCCCAGATAACCGGTAATGGAAGTGAGCGGTGTCCGGAGATCGTGCGATACGTTCGTGATCAGGTCGTTCTTGGCCTGTTCGGCCTGGCGTTCTTCCTCCAGGGAGAGCTTCAGGCGGTCCACAAGCCGGTTAACGTGTACGGCAAGCTGACCGAGCTCGCCGGAGCCCCCCGCCGGAACCCGGTGATTAAAATCGCCGTCGGTGATTTTTTGCATATTCTCGATAATCTGCGCGAGCGTGCGCTTGTCCCGGTGACGCTGCTCCAGCCGGTAAAAATAAATAAAAAAGAGAAGGAAGATGATCAGTCCGGCCTGGATATAAGCTTCGGGATAACCGATCCGGTAGTTGATCCAGATCAAAATATTTTCCAGGCTGATCCGCTCGGAAAGATAGGAATAGAAGAGCGTGCGGCCCAGGAGAAAAATAAGAAGCAGCACGAGCAGGGATGAACCGAGGCTGTACAGCAGGGCTCTGCTCCAATTAGTTTTCAAGCTTGTAGCCGACCCCCCATATCGTGTGGATGAGTTTCTCGCCTTCCATTTCCTTCTCCAGTTTATCGCGGAGGCGGCTGATATGAACCGTGACGGAGTTCGTGGATTCGAAATATTTTTCTTTCCAGATTTTCTCGAAAATTTCTTCCGAGCTGAAAACGCGTCCCGGATGAGTCGCCAGCAGGGACAGAATGCCGAATTCGATCGGCGTCAGCTTGACGAGGCGTCCGTTGGCCGTAACGGTGTGCGTCTGCTTGTCGATCAACAGGGAACCGATCCGGGTCGTGTGCTCTTCGGCGGGAACGGATGCCTGCGCCTGGAAATACGCCCTTCTCAACAAGGACTTCACACGGGCGATCAGCTCCAGCGGATTGAAGGGCTTCACGACGTAATCGTCCGCCCCGGTCATCAGTCCGGTAATTTTATCGAGATCCCCGTCCTTCGCGCTGATCATCAAGATGGGGGTCATTTGCTTTTCGCGTATTTTCATGCAAACTTGAAGGCCGTCCATGCCCGGCATCATAATATCGAGAATGACGAGGTGAACCGTCTGCGCCGCCATAATTTCCAGAGCCGTTAGGCCGTTGTCGGCTTTGTAGACGGTATAGCCTTCGTTTTGTAAATAAATTTCGATGAGCTGCGCGATTTTATCGTCGTCGTCGACGATCAGAATATGCTTGTCCATGTCCGTTTTCATCCTTTGTTTTGCCCGGTTGCGGAGGGCCGTCAGTCATAATGGTTCCATTGTATCATTTGTTGCTTAGGATCTTTTTACAAAAAGGTTAAGAAATTCTTTCAATAAAAAAAGCGGGGATGCCCCCGCGGCTTAAATAAAGGCCGGTCCCCAAAGAGAAACCGGCCCCGGTTCTTATTTCGAAAACAGTTTCAGGTAATCGCCGTAGCCTTCTTCTTCCAGTTTGTTTTTCGGAATGAAGCGCAGAGCGGCCGAGTTGATGCAGTAACGAAGCCCGTTCGGGCCCGGGCCGTCTTCGAAGACATGCCCCAGATGGGAATCCGCTTCTTTGCTGCGGACTTCCGTGCGGACCATATTGTGGGTCAGATCCACATGCTCCGTTACTTGCTCGCCCTGCAGCGGCTGCGTAAAGGAAGGCCATCCGCAGGACGAATCGAATTTGTCCAGGGAGCTGAAAAGCGGCTCGCCGGATACGATATCGACGTACAGCCCTTCTTCTTTGTGATCCCAGAATTCATTGCGGAACGGCGGCTCGGTGCCGCTGTTCTGCGTCACTTCGTACTGCATGGGCGTGAGACGCTTTTTGAGATCCTGATCTTTCGCGTGGTCTTTCCAAGTGTTTTTCAAAAATGCCGCCCTCCCTGATCCTACCGAGTACGCTTTATAGCGCAGCGGATTTTTTTTATAGTACCCTTGGTGATACTCTTCTGCCGGGTAAAACGGCTTGGCCGGTAAAATTTCCGTGGCGATCGGTTTGTCGAACCGCCCGCTGCGGGCCAGATCCGACTTGGATTTTTCCGCCGCCGCCTTCTGTTCCTCACTATGGTAGAAAATGGCCGTTTGATACGACTGTCCGCGGTCGTTAAATTGCCCGCCCGCGTCCGTCGGGTCGATCTGCTGCCAGAATACCTGAAGCAGGCGCTCGTAGGAGAACACGGCAGGGTCGAACGTGATCTGGACCGCTTCGTAATGGCCGGTCGTATCGGAGCAAACCTGCTCGTACGTCGGATTCTCCAGGTGGCCGCCCGTATAGCCGGATTCGACTTTGAGAATTCCAGGCTGCTCGTCGAACGGCTTGACCATGCACCAGAAGCAGCCGCCTGCAAATGTTGCCAGCTCGGATGACTTGTTTTCCAAACTCATGGTTCCCCAGCTCCTTTATTTGAAAGTTCTGTAATGTCGGTTAGATTCCTGACCTTTCCATTATACCATCTCTCTGCCCGAAAAAAGAAATCCCGCCGCCGGGTCACGGCAGCCTGTCGTTTGCCGCGTCCGCTTTACGGCCGGACCGCTCTTTCACGAAAGCCGCGAAAGGAGTATAATGGCCCTTGCATGACGTATGCAGTCCATTCTGAAACGAAACAGGTGACCTCGATGGAAGCGAATTATTGTATGACGTGCGGAACTCCGCTTGAAACGCGGGATATGGACGGAACGCTTCGCCGGGCTTGTCCGGCCTGCAGCTTTGTCCACTGGGGCAGCTACAGTGCGGGCGTAGGAGCTCTCGTGATGCGGGAAGATAAGCTTTTGCTCGTCCGCAGGGCGCAGGAGCCGGGCAAGGGAAGATGGACCAACCCGGGCGGCTTTATCGAACAGCTTGAGCTGATTCACGAGACGATTGCGCGGGAAGTGCTGGAGGAGACGGGCATCGAGGCTTCCGTTAAGAAGGTAGTGGCGTTCCGGGACATGCCGAAAAGCATTCATAACATTTATATCGCTTTCGCGATGGATTACGTAAGCGGGGAACCCGTACCGGACGATCACGAGGTGGACGCCGCAGGATTTTACAGTCTGGAAGAAATGGAGACGATGAACGTGGCTCCTTTTACTCGCTGGCTGGCCGATGTGGCCTGGAACGGGCGGGGCGGAGGGCTGGTTATCGACACGGATCCGGTGGTTCCGCTGGATGGGTACGGACTTTTCCGCGTCTAATACGGTTAAACAGTGGAGCGGATACAAAGCATGCAGCCAAGGCAGCGATTGCCGAAGGCTGCATTTTTTTAGGGGAAAAATCGGCATGAAAAGAGCCGGTCGGGCAGCATTCGAGTCCTTGATTTCAATTGGTAAAATTATTCTCCAAAAGCGCCGGAAACCGTATTAAAAATTCCTTGTACAGATGGAAGTTTTCTGTGCTATCTTATTGCCATAGAAAGATTTGGAAGCGTTTTCTAAAAAGGCGGAATTGATAATTTTCGACTCCGGGTTAAGCCCTCTTTTTTAAGTCCTCCGACAGATGACTCCTGCTGTGAAACTCTTCCCGCGAGACTTGCTTTTTCCGCTTAATGACTTCCGCCTAACGGAACGCTCTCCGAATCTTCCGCCATCATGTATGGGAGGTCATGTTCTTGAAAAAATGGAAACCCTCTTTATTGACCGCATTAACGCTGGGGCTTGCGCTGGGAGCCGTTCCCGCCATGGGCGCGTCCTCTGCCGGTGATATCAGTATCGCTTACGGCAGCCGTGTCGCCGTACAGCAGCAGAAGCCTGTTCTGCAGGGGGATGCCCTGACCGTACCCGCCGAGGAGCTGGCCAAACAGCTTCAACTAAAGCTTAGTCCCCTGAAAGAGGACGGTACTTTTACGCTGTCCAAGACGGGCGTCTTTATCGAGATGAAGCTGGGCTCCAAGGAAGCGCGAGTGAACAACCAGCTCGCTAACCTTCAAGCCGCTCCCGCTAAACAAGGAGACACGCTGTACGTTCCTCTCCGTTTCGTTTCGGAGGCGTCGAGGAGCCTGGTGGAGTGGGATCAGGCCAGACGGATGGCGATCGTCAGCCCTACTTATAAAGTCGTCGGCTATTTCACCTCTTGGGGAAAATTGAAGGCTTCCGAGATCGACGCGTCCAAGCTGACGCATATCAACTACGCGTTCGCCAATATCGTGGACGGGGAGGTGGCGCTGAGTTCGCCTAAGGATCAGGAAGAAGCCTACCCTGGAGCGTGCAAAGGAGAAGATTGCGCCAAATTTGTAAGCGATTTCAAAGAGCTTGCGAAATTAAAGCAGGCGAATCCTCATTTGCAGACGCTGGTCAGTGTCGGCGGCTGGACCTGGTCGGGCCGGTTCTCGGACGCGGCTCTTACGGAGGCTTCCCGTACCAAATTCGCCGACAGCGCCGTCCGCTTTATCCGGGAGAACGGCTTCGACGGAGTCGATCTCGACTGGGAGTATCCGGTGACGGGAGGCCTGGAAACGAATGTGCGCCGTCCGGAGGACCGCACGAACTTTACCCTGCTGCTGCACACCATCCGTGAAAAGCTGGAAGCCGCCGGACGTGAAGACGGCCGTCATTATTTGCTCACGATCGCATCGGGCGCGAATCCGAACTACGTGAGGGATACGGAGCTCGATAAAGTGGCCGAGGCCATTGATTTCGTGAACATCATGACGTACGACCTGCACGGAAGCTGGGAGCCGACGAGCAATAACAACGCCGCCTTGTACTACGATCCGGCCGATCCGGATCCGAACGCCCACCGTTTCTATGCGGAAGCGGCTGTGAACGGGCACCTGAATGCGGGTGTGCCCGCCAAAAAGCTGGTACTGGGCATTCCGTTCTACGGCCGTTCCTGGGGCGGCTGCGAAGCCGTAAACAACGGTCTGTACCAGGCCTGCAAAGGCGGGGACGTCGTGGATTGGACTGAAAAGCCGGAAGGATTCCAGCGCTACTGGAACGACCGCGCCAAGGTTCCTTACCTCTACAACAAGCAAACCGGCCAGTTCGTCTCCTACGAGGACGAGGAATCGATCGGTTACAGAGCCGAATTTATCAAGGAAAAAGGCCTCGGCGGAGCCATGTTCTGGGAGCTGAACGGCGACCCGGACGGCAAGCTGCTGCCGCGGCTGGCGGAATCGCTGGACCGCTAAGACGGCGGTCGGCCGGCGGCAATCCACGTTCTATGACTACGCTCGGATTGCTGAGCGAATAGAGGGATTCGGCTGCCGGCGGGCGGTCCGGTATACGGAACGGGACCTAAGTATTAGCTGAATACACTCTTTAGAACCGCATGGGAACCTTCGGGGTCAACCGGTGTATTCTAGGGAGTGTATTTTTATGGAGAGAAATGCTGTGTCGTTCCGCGGCCTTCATCTTCCTCTTTTTCTGGAGAAAACCTCCTTCTTTACGGGTATGTTCAGCAGATGGAGCCGGATTGGTTCCGTGCGGTCTCCCCGTGGTATAATGCGGACATCTCATCTGTTTACCTGTTAAATAAAGGAGTCGGACTCTAGTGAAATCGCGTCTTGTTCTGCTTGTTTTGGCTCTGCTCGTTTATGTGGGGCTTAATCTTTACATCGGATGGCATGGCGAACGCTTTCTCGACTTCTGGGGAATTTCCGTGCCGGCCGGAATATACTGGACTTTGCTGGCGATACTGGCTCTCGCTTACATGCTGGGCCGCTCTCCCGTAGTTCCGGGACCCCCGGGCAGGCTGCTGAAGGTCATCGGATCTTATTATTTCGCCGTGCTGGAATTTGCCGTGATTCTTCTTCCTCTGGGAGACTTGGCCGCCTGGCTCTTGAAACTTGCGGGATTTCCTCCCGCCGTATATTTCGGAGGTACGGGAAGCGTCGTGCTCGTGATTCTGATTGTCCTCCTTGCCAAAGGATACTGGAATGCCTGGACGCCCATCGTCCGGACGTACCGGGCGCGGGTCGGCAAACGGGCCGGACGCTTGCGTCAACTCCGGGTAGCCGTTGCATCCGACATTCACTTGGGTAATATTGTAGGAAAACGGCACTTGGCCCGTCTGGTTAAGGCGGTCGACGCGATGAAGCCCGATCTTATTCTGCTTCCCGGCGACCTTATCGACGACAGCATCGAACCGTATATCCGCAACGGAATGTCGGAGGTCATGAAGCGGCTTCAGGCGAAATACGGCGTGTACGCGGTGCTGGGAAACCACGAATATTACGGCGGGCATATCGAAGAGCACGTCCGCCAAATGGAGTCGATCGGTATCCGCGTGCTGCGGGACGAGACGGTTTCCGTAGAGGACGCTTTCTATATCGCGGGACGCAAAGACAAGACGGCGGAGTCGTTCGAAACCGGCGGACGCATGGCGGTGGACCAGCTGCTATCCGGGCTTGATCATTCGAAGCCGATCCTCCTGATGGACCACCAGCCCTATCATTTCGCCAAGGCCGCCGCTGCCGGAGCGGACGTGCTTTTGTGCGGCCACACGCATCGCGGGCAGTTCGCGCCGAATCACTGGATCACGGGAAGATTGTTCGAGCTGGATTGGGGCTACATGCTGAAGGAGAAGATGCATGTCGTCGTATCGTCCGGTTTCGGCACATGGGGACCCCCCATACGGATCGCCAGCCGTTCGGAAGTTATCGAGCTTATTCTCGATTTTGAGGAAGCGGAATGAAAGAGTTTTCATGGTATAATAGTCTGGTAAAAGGCCGCGCTGGAACTGACGAGGGGAGAGAGAAGCATGACACACAACCGTGCGTATGAGAGTAACTATCAGGGAATGAAAGCCGTCCGGCTGGAATGGGGCGCCTATGAAGCCGTCATGCTCCCGGATTACGGAGGCAACCTTATCGCTTTTCGGGATACGGACAACGGCTACCGGTTTCTGCACGAACCGGCTGAGGAAGAGCTGGAATCCTTCAAGGCGAATCCGGGAATCCACGGCATTCCCGTGCTTTTTCCGCCGAACCGTTATGAAGACGGCAAGTTCCCGTGGAACGGCAAAGTGCTTCGGTTTCCGATTAACGAAGAGGCGACGGGCAACCATTTGCACGGATTTCTACATAAGATTCCCTGGCAAGTGGACGAATACGGGACGACGGAAAGCGAAAGCTTCGTAAGCGTATCCGTCCGGGTGGATGAAGCCCATGAGGTGTACAAGTTTCTCCCGTTCCGCTTTACGATCCGCCTGCGTTATTCGCTCAGCGCGGACGGCTTGGCCCAGCATCTGTTTATCCGCAACGAAGGCGGAGAACGGATGCCTTGTCTGCTTGCTTTTCACACGTCGGTTAACGCCCCTTTCGCACCGGATGCTTCGGCGAAGGATTACAGGGTGAAGCTGACGATCGGCAAGCGCTGGGAGATGAACGACCGCATGCTTCCTACGGGCAGGCAGCAAGCCCTGACGCGCGAAGAGGAACAGCTTCGGGACGAAGGGATTTATCCCTTCTACGAACCGCTGGACAACCATTATACGGTGTCGGCCCGGAACGGGCGCAACCGCATGGAGCTGACCGACACGAAGCGCAACGTCACCCTCGTTTACGATGTCGGTACGTCCTACAAGCAGTGGATGATCTGGAACCACTTCGGGGAGGAAGGGTTTTTCTGCCCGGAGCCGCAGGTGAATCTCGTGAACGCGCCGAACAGTCCGCTGCCGGCAGAGGAAATCGGCTTGTTCGGGCTGGATCCCGGAGAAATCTGGGAAGAGACCGGAAGGCTTTATGTGAAATAACGACTGCTTTTAACCGAAGCGGCAAAAGAAGACGGCGCTTTCCCATCATCTCCAGAACATGATAAGATGGGAGGCAAGGAGGAGTATATATGACCACACCTAACGAATCCGGCGATCAGCCTATCGAAGCTCAAGCGACAGAAGAAGAGCAGCTGTCTCCCGAAGAACAGGCAGCCAAAGAACAGCAGGAGCAACAGCAGCAGAACGAAATTATTTTTGCCTGGTACAAGCATGCCGAGCAGGTATTGAAAGAGCAGTTTTCCGATTACGAAGTGGAAGGACAGGTAGGCCAGCACCCCGTCTTCGGTCCATTGTTCGCCTACACGGTCCGTCAAAACGATAACAGCTATTCCTGCGGATTTTTCCTTAACGAGCTCGTGCATACGTTCCAGAACAAGGAGAATCCGGGTCTCTGGATGTCTTCCTTCTTCGTGGACTTGATTCGCAGCTCCGACAATCGTCCGCTTCCGGCCGCTCCTCAAAGCGAAGAAGAAGCGAAAGAGCTGCTGGACAAATATATCGTGCCTCACTGCGCGGAGAGCGTAAGAAGCGAATTTCCGGAAGAACAGATCTACGTCGATCTGGAGATGCATTCGGAAGCGGGTCCTGTCCTGGAAGTGGGCTTCCCGTCCATTAAAGAAGGCAACAATACGTTTGCCCTTCCGCTCCAGTTTCTGATGACGCTTCACTTGCTGAACCGCGATCCGGCCGATCCGCTCGTTCAGGCGCTTTATAAAATCCATGAAGAGCATCAGCAGCAGGCGGAGCACACGTAACACCGATTCCGGCTGTCCGATCCTGCTTGCCGAGCAGCGGTGCCGCTTATCGTGCCGTACCGGCTGGCGAGGTATAAAAAAGACGATTCTCCGAAAGGGGAATCGTCTTTTTTCGTTGCCATGCGCTACAAACCGGGCTCTTCTTCGAAGTTCAGGTTTACCGGAGCGTCGGGGAGCGCGGCAATCTCTTCGAGATTCGTCACAGGCACCTGGAGACTGACGGTATCGAACTGGAGGCTGTCGATCCAGACCCGGCCGCTTCCGTTCAACAGGACACCAAACGCGATGGCCACACTCTCTTTGGGCACATCCAGCACCAGGCTGTAACGGCTCCAGTCCGTCGTTCCGCGGATGGGTCTGCCGCTCATGTTGTCAAACCCGAGCACGTCGTGATCCTTGCCGTCTATACGCAGCCACAGGCCGCACCAGTCATTGACCTGCTCGGTTTTGACGAATCCGCTCAGCCGGAGCCGGGTTCCCGAGTAAGCGTCCGCCTTGAACATCTGCATCATGGTTCCGAAGCCGAAGGCCCGTTCCGTAAGCGAACGCAGATAACCGGACGATTTGCCGTGGTGGACCACCAGCCGGTCTATGCCCATCTCGTAATCTCCCGAATGGGTGCCGGTAAGCATCCATCCCCGGGGTTCTCCTTGTAAATCGTTGATTCGTTCCGTCTGTTCGGCCATTTCGGCTTCACTCTCCTTCTGCATCGTAAGCGTTCGGTAGTAGGAACGGTATTGACCCGGCGTCATGAGGAACATGCGCTTGAAAGAGCGGGTAAACGATTCCTGGGAATCGAAGCGGTATTCAAGCGCGATATCGAGGATCCTCCGCTCGGTTCCGAGCAGGCTGCATGCCGCGCTGGACAGTCGGCGCCTGCGTATATAGTCGGCGGGAGGCATGCCTACCTGAGCCTGGAAGATCCGGTGAAAATGATACATGGAAAATGCCGCCCGCTCGGCGAGGATTTCCAGATTCAGCTCCTCTTTCAGATGAGCCTCGATGTAAGAAAGGGTCCGGTTGACCGTTTCCGAATATACGACTGCTTGCACCATAGCCGGGTATCGCCTGCCTTTCCGTTATCAGCTTATCATGGAGAGCCGGACGGGGCTTGATCGTTCTTGCGCTTTACAACTGCTGCCGTTCGGCAACGGTCGAATGGTTATCTACGTACAGGGTGTTCGTGTACTCCACACGGCCGATTTCACAGCCGGGACCGATCTTCACGTCTCTTCCTCGTACGACGGAGGCGGATGTATGCTCTAAGTAGATGACATCCCCTTCGATGATTCCGGCTTCCAGGGAGGTCAGTTTGGAACCGAAAAGAGAAGCCAGCGAGTTGAGGAAACCGTTTTTCTTCACCTGGATGGACTCTCCGCCGATTTCTCGGGCCCGGCACGGTCCGAAGAGACGAATGTCGATTATGCCCGCATTAAGCAGGCCGCCGACTTCGAATCCGCCGTAGGCTTCGAACTTTTCCGCTTCGCAGTCTCCGTTGATCTGTACGGAACCGCGAATGACCGCCGTGTCTGCGGTCAAAGAGCCGCCGATGCCGGCCGATCCGTTCACTTTGAATTGCCGTCCTGCCACGTCGCCCCGAAATTCCCCGTTTCCGCTGACACTCACCAATTCGGAACGGACATTCCCGGATACGGAGCCGCTTCCGCGTATGATCACTTCCCGGGCGGCCAAGCTCCCGTATACATGGCTGTGCCCCGCCGATTTATAGCTTCGGCATTCCAAATCGCCGTCTATCCGGCCGTTTCCGTTAATTCTCGCGTTCCGGTAACGTCCGCCGTCTGCCGAACCCGATCCGGAGATCGACAAGTCATTCGTTATATTAGGCTGTGCTTCCATGGTCAGGCCTCCCGCCAAATTTTTGTTTTTAATGCTTCAACGGATGAGGAAAGCTGCAGGCGCGCCGCCACTTTCACACCCTTTTCCAGATAAATCTCTCCGGTGCCCTGCTTTAGAAAACAGGTGGACACACCCATTTTGCGGATAAAAAGAAGCTCCCCGTCGCTGTCGCTCATGTTCGGGTACTGGTCTGTCATAAGCTGGATAAGGCCGCTTCCTTCCTCCAAGCTGATTTCCCCGGTTTCGAGCAGCGTGTGAAGAACATAGACGGCGAAAATACGCTCGAATGTCCACACCTCGGCGTCTCTGCTGAGCCGGACGAAATAGTCCAATGCAACCTTCGAAACAATGTTATGAAGGATAAGTTCTTCTTTCGTCATGCTCAGATCGGAAGGGCGGGGAGAGAAGCGATCGGCCAGCTCATCCAGCGACAAATCGTCTTTCTGGTGCAAAATGTTGTCGATGCGGACGAGAATCTCTTTCTTGGGAAAAAACGTTTCCTGCCCCGTGAAGGTAGATTTTCGGATGAACCACGCTTCCGGTATAAGGTTTTTTCGTTTCCAGCGATAAAGCTGGCCGTAGGATATGCCGGTCAATTCGAGCAGATCTTTTTTCGAAATCAATTCCTGCGTCATCTCAACACCTCTTGAAAAAGATTGTAACATAACACTGTTACACTGTAAATCACCCTACATGCATAAGATTTTTCTTATCCATGAAGTCATAAAAAAGACGTTGACACTTCAAAAAAACGTGTGCTAAGCTACTTGAAACTCCGATAACATACTAATCCAATCGGAATTATTAAAACGAAAGAGTCTACCGTTCGAACGGAGACGCGCTTTTTTCCCTTCAGGGGAAAGTGCGTCTTCTTTTTTTTGGATGAACGGAAGAACATAAGGGGGAGAGAGACGAAAATGACAACGATATCCGGGTGGCTGAAGCGTTCCGCACGTACAAAGGCACGGCTGGCGGCCCTTATGCTGACGGCTGCGGTCGTTCTGTCCGCATGTTCTTCGGGCGGGGACAAAGGGGCCGCGGCAACAACGCCGAATGAGGCAAAATCCGCCGTATCGGGAGACTCCAAGGTGGTCCGAATCGGCTATCAGAAAGGGAACACGCTTAATATTTTGAAAGAACACGGCAATCTGGAGAAACGGCTGAAAGAGAAGAACATCACCGTGGAATGGAAAGTTTTTGCGGGCGGAAATTTTCTGCTGGAGGCGTTAACGGCGGGAAGCATCGATTTCGGGCATGCGGCAGACGGCTCGGGCGTATTCGCGCAGGCCGGAGGCAAACCGTTTGTCTACGTGGGCAGCGATCTTCCCAACCCGGAAGGCATGGGAATTGTGGTTCATGCGGGTTCGCCGGTAAAAACCGTCGCGGATTTGAAAGGCAAGAAGATCGCGGTGGCGAAGGGCGGGAATCATCATTACCTCGCTGTTCTGGCGCTGGAAAAGGCCGGTCTCAAACTGGACGATGTCAAATTCGTGTTCGTCAAAGACGCATCCGAAGGGAGAGCTCTGTTCGAAACGAAGCAGGTGGACGCGCTCGGCTCCTGGGACCCTTTTTTTGCCTCGGTCGAGAACGATCTGTCGCCGGTGACGCTGACGGACGGAACGGGATATTCACCGAACCGGACCTTTTATTACGCCAATGAAACGTTCGCGAAAGGAAATGCCGAGCTGATCCAAACGATTCTGGAAGAAATCGACGTCTCCGACAAATGGGCCAATACGAACAAGCCGGAAGTCGTCAAGCAGTTGACGGAAGCGCTCGGCATCGACCAAAAGGCAATCGAACGGGCCGTGAACCGACGAACGTACGGCGTCGAAAATTTGTCGCCGGAAATCATCGAGCCGCAGCAAAAACTGGCCGATACGTTCCACCGGATCGGACTGATCGGGGACAAGATCCATGTAGCTCCGCTGATGCCGACCCAGCAGGCGTGGGCAATCGGAAAATGACGGCGGATTATAACTTGAGGGAGATGACGAAATGTCGGTAAGCATTCAACAAGCGGATACGAGACGAAGAGATACATGGGCGGCCGCGCTGCTTCCCTGGCTGCTTCCGGCGCTTATTCTGGCGGGCTGGCATATGGCCGCCGTCTACGGGCCCGTTTCCCAGCGCTTGTTCCCGCCTCCTCTTGAGGTGGCGAGGTCGGGTTGGAAGCTTCTTTCCTCGGGCCAGCTTACGTATCATCTGGGCGTCAGTCTGGGGCGCGCGGCAGCGGGTTTTGTCATCGGCGGGGGAATCGGGCTGCTGCTGGGGGCCGCCAACGGATTGTTTGTGACGTCCTACCGGATGTTCGATACGTCGATCCAGATGATCCGAAATATTCCGCACCTTGCGCTGGTACCCCTTGTGATATTATGGATGGGAATCGACGAAGGAGCGAAGGTGTTCCTGGTTTCTCTCGGCGTGCTTTTCCCGGTCTACGTAAATACATTTCACGGAATACGATCCATCGACCGGGGGTATTTAGAAATGGGGGGCGTCTACGGACTCACCTCCTGGCAGCTTTTCCGCCATGTTATTTTGCCGGGGGCGCTTCCTTCCGTTTTTGTGGGGATCCGATACGGGCTCGGAATTATGTGGCTGACGCTGATTGTAGCCGAGACGATCGCAACGGATAAAGGAATCGGGTATTTGGCTTTAAATGCCCGTGAGTTTATGCAGGCGGACATCATCATTTTAAGTATTCTGCTGTACGCGCTGCTGGGCAAGCTGGCGGATGTGATCGCCAAATGGCTGGAGCATACTGTGCTCAAGTGGAATGTAAGCTACCGGAAAGCCTAGAACAACGTAAACGGAGGTGCCGCAATTGAGCGGGTGGAGTCAGTTGGCCGAGGAGGCTTTATATACGGAAGCCCTGGCAGGTGATAAAAGAAGGGCGGTTTCGGGCGATGACGCCGGGCAAAGCGGGGAGCGCCTGTTCGGAGCGTCTGTCCGGCTGCAGGGCGTTCATAAATCGTTCGGAGGCAAAAAAGTGCTTCACGAGCTGGATCTGACGATCCGTCCGGGTCAGTTTATTGCCGTTGCAGGCAGAAGCGGCAGCGGAAAAAGCACGCTGCTCAGACTGCTGGCGGGGCTTGAGAAACCTGCCGAGGGCCGGATCGAGATCGACGGCAGGCCCGTATCCGGCATTGGCCGGGATATCACGGTCATGTTCCAGGAGGCCCGCCTGCTCCCGTGGAAAACCGTGCTGGACAACGTCGGCATCGGTTTGAGCGGGAACTGGCGCCCGCGTGCCCTGCACGTACTCGGGCAGGTTGGCCTGACGGACCGCGCCGGCGACTGGCCGGGCGTCCTGTCCGGAGGCCAGAAGCAGCGGGTGGCCTTGGCGCGGGCGCTTGTCCGCCAGCCGAAGCTGCTGCTGCTGGATGAGCCGCTGAGCGCCCTGGATGCGCTGACCCGGCTGGAGATGCAGCAGCTGATCGGCACGCTCTGGCAGCGGCACGGCTTCACGACGCTGCTCGTCACGCACGATGTAAGCGAAGCGGTCCGTCTGGCGGACCGGATTCTTCTGATCGAGGACGGGAAAATCGCGCTGGACGCCGATAACCCGGTTCCGTGGCCGAGGGATCAGGCGAATCCGGAATTCGCCGGACTCGAGAAGCGGGTTCTGGAGCGGATTATGCAGACAAACGGGGGGAACGGCCGATGAATCCATCTCCGTTCAGCTTCGCCCGAACAGCGGAAGAGCGGGAGCGTCTCGAGGGGATCGGCCGGCTGGCCGACACTTTGCGTGACGAAGCGGCCAGGGCGGATGAGGAGAACGGCTTCTCCTACGGAGCTATCGACGCGTTGAAGGAAGCCCGGTATCCTTCGCTGACCGTCCCGGCCGAATACGGAGGAGCCGGAGCCTCCCTGTACGAGTTTGTTCTGCTGCAGGAAAGGCTGGCCCAGGGAGATGCGGCGATAGCACTCGGAATCGGCTGGCATCTGGGCATCGTTCTGGAACTGGCGAATCAGCCTGCCTGGCAGGACAAATACGAGGCGCTGTGTAGAGACATCGCCTCCCGCAACCTTCTGATTAACCGCGCGGCTACGGAAAAAGGGACGGGGAGCCCCTCGCGCGGAGGCCGCCCGGCTACAACGGCGGCGGACGTAAAGGGCGGCTACCTCCTCAACGGACGCAAGACGTTTACGACGCTGGCACCCGCCCTTGACCTCGTCATTGTGACCGCTTCCCTGGAGCCGGACGGAAGTCACGGCGAGTTTGTTTTTCCCGTCGCGACGGAAGGCGTTCGCATCGAGCCGACATGGGATATGGTCGGCATGCGCGGAACGGCCAGTCACGACCTGGTGCTGGAGGATGTGCTTGTCCCGGCGGAGGCGAGGGTCAAGCACACCCGCAGCGAACCGAGCAGACCCGGGCCGGCGGCTCATCCGTATCTGCTGCACATTCCCGCCTGCTACCTCGGCATCGCTCTTGCGGCGAGGCGGGAAGCGGTCTCTTTCGCGGCGGCTTACCGGCCGAACTCGCTTCCCCACCCGATTCTGGAGCTGCCCCATATCCGGCAGCTGATCGGGGAGATCGAGCTGGAGCTTTCCGCGGCGAGGCATTTCCTCTACGCGGTGGCGCAGCGCTGGGAGAGTGCCCCCGCAAATCCGGGGGCATTCGCCGCGGACTTGAGCGCCGTCAAGACGTTCGCCGTGCGGACGGCGCTTACCGTCGTCGACAAGTCGATGCGGATCGCGGGGGCGCACAGCTTGGCGATGACTCATCCGCTTCAGCGGCTGTACCGGGATGTGCGGTTCGGACTGCACAATCCCCCGATGGACGACGTCACGCTGAAGCAGCTGGCCGACCGGGCGGAGCGCGAACTGCTGCAACCGCCAGAGGGAACGGCGGAGGCGTAAGCGAAGGGCGTTAAAGCCATGAAGAAAATCAATTGGTCAAGCGTGGCACCTCTAGCACATATTCCAATTCCATGCCTTATCACAAGTCTAATACATGCTGTACGTGACTAACGTCTATATGGAAACTGCGGCTCCTGCATTTAACCAACGTTTTTACAGTATACACGGGCTGAATGATTAAGCGAAAAAAGATCATGGCTGTAGGCAGCCATGATCTTTTTTACTTAGACTGCTCATTTCGGTGGGGTAGCCTGGTTAATTAATTTCTAAGGGGATACATTTAAAATTTATATATCCCCGTTTTATGATCGTAAAGTAACTACTAGCGAGCGGAGTGCGTTGGAAACTCGCATGCTCCATTCTGGGAGGGGGACTTGGAAAAGTGCTGTCTTTAGATAGTGACTCGCTGGATGCCTACTCTATACCGGCCCTCATCATGGAGGCATACCATGAAGCGGATGCCTGCACGGATAGGACATGCAGGCAAATTCCTGGTATAATTCGGGGCGTAACCGGAAAGGGTGAAAGAATGAAATATAAACATCCCTCACAAAATGGTTCCAAATCCATGCCCGTCGAAATGCCCAACGCTTGGATCGATGCTCGGAATCGAACCGTCGTCTGGCTGGCTTTGGTTTACTTTTCCATTGTGCTTATTCAATGGACAACCCGCTTTCAGTGGATACCTAGTTTATTTTTTACGGGTTTGTATCTTTTTCACGGCTCCCTATACTGGCACTCCGATTCCTTCACCAAGAAGCATCCTTGGGTTTATCTCGTTCTGCAAGGACTGCTTGTTTTGTGGTTCGTCTGGTTTATGCCCATCGCTTGGACGATTCTGATCCTCGGTCTTTTTCCGGTTCTTATGGGGCAAAGCGCTGTTATTTATCATCAGAACACTAAGGTCGCTTTCGCATGTATTTATTACCACATTCTTGCTTTCTTTATCATCGTGAAAGTCAACGAGCTTCCTGCACTTGTCGTTTTTGCTCCTCTGCTGCTTCTCTTGAATTTGATCGTCACTTCGTATACCCGTATGTTTCAAAGGGAGGTATATGGACGCGTCTATACCCAAAACTTCCTACGGGACCTAGAGTCCGCCCATCAGAAAGTGGAAGAGCTTACGCTCGCCAACGAGAGGCAAAGAATAGCTCGCGACCTTCATGATACGCTGGCACAGGGGCTTGCAGGAGTGCTTATGCAGATTGAAGCGATAGATGCTCACTTGTCAAAAAGCAATGTCGAACGGGCTCAACAAATTTTGCGCCAATGCAGGGAAACGGCGAGAAAAACGCTTGCGGAAGCGCGAAGCGCCATCGACGGTCTAAGACTTCGCTCCTCGAACGCAATCGAATTTTCCGATTCGGTTCGGGAAGAAGCGGACGGGTTCTCGTCGGCTACGGGGATACCGGTTGAGCTTCATGTCGAGCTATTGCCGCATATTTCGAAACTGATGACCGAACATGTGCTGCAAATCGTCAAGGAATGCCTGATGAACATAGCCCGTCATGCGGAAGCTTCACGTATCGGAATTTCCATCAGTCGTGCAGAAGACCGAATCGTCATCGAAATTCGCGATAACGGAAAAGGATTCGATCCGGCTGCGATTGGCCGCCAACTCGGGCATTACGGTTTGATCGGCATGAAAGAGCGGGTTCGCATTCTCGGCGGCGTACTCGATATCTCAAGCGCAAGCCAGCAAGGAACGATCGTTCGATTAGAGCTGCCCGAGAAAAGAGAGGAGGTTAAGCGTGAGTTGTAAAATCATGATTGTCGACGACCATTATGTGGTCAGAGAGGGATTGAAGCTGATATTGGAAACGTGCGACGACTATGAGGTGACTGGAGAAGCCGCGGACGGAGCGGCCGCTCTCCGCTTGCTGGAAGAACTGTCGCCGGACGTCATTCTGATGGATCTCAATATGCCGGTCATGGGCGGACTCGAGATGATGGAGCAAATGAAAGAGCGGGGGATCGACATTCCCGTCGTGATCTTGACCACCTACAATGAAGACGAGTTGATGATCAACGGTTTGGCGTTAGGCGCCAAAGGATATTTGCTGAAGGATACGGGTAGAGACCATTTGTTCAGAACGATCGACTCCGCTATGCGGGGGGAGACGCTGCTTCAGCCAGAGATCACGGCGAGAGTGTTTGCCATCAAGCAGACGAAAGAAACGCCAGTCCGGTCGGCGGGAACCGCGATTTTGTCGGATAAGGAAAGAATAGTGCTGCAAGCTGTTGTCCAAGGGCTTCGGAGCAAGGAAATCGCTTTAGACATGGGCATATCGGAACGTACCGTCAAAGCGCATTTGACCAGCATTTATAATAAATTAGGCGTGGATTCGCGGTCGCAGGCGGTTGCGATCGCGGTCGAGCAGGGATATATCTAATTGCCCAAAGGTACATAACGGGCATGCCCAAACGGACGATTTCGAAACTGCCGCCGCCCGATATAATGATCTCCATACCAGAAAGAAATATTGGGAGGAGATTGGAGTATGGCAAAATTATTGTATCGCATCGGTCGGTGGGCAGCCGGGAAACCGAAGTCCGTTTTTATCGGCGGCCTAGCCGTCTTGCTGATTACAGCACTAATGGGGTTAAGGATGGGAGCGGTTTTCACCGGCGACATGTCGATCCCCGGCACCAAATCCGAACAGGCGGCTACCGTCATTGGTGAAAAATTCCACACAAGCGGGGCGGCCGAGAACGGTACCGTACAAATCATATTTAAAGCGCCCGACGGACAAACGCTTGAAACGGAGTCGATGCGTCAGATTGTCAAGCAAACGTTGGATGCGATCTCCAAGGACGAATCGATCGCCTCGGTGGCAAGTCCCTACAATGCCGGAACGATCAGTCAAACGAAAGAAATTGGATACGCTAATGTTACCTATCGTTCTCAGGCGGAGGATGTGACGGAAGCGTCCAAAGAGATGGTCTTATCAAGCGTCGAGCAAGCGCGGGCCCATGGCGTGCAAACGGAAATCGGCGGCTCGGTCAGCTTCGAATCGCTTGAAATTGGCGGGGGTTCCGAAATCGTTGGCCTAGCAATCGCGTTCCTTATTCTGATTTTCATGTTCCGTTCTATCCTGGCGGCAGGGTTCACGATTGTTACCGCGTTGATCGGACTAGGTATCGGAATCATGGGGATTATCGTTGCTTCGAATTACGTCGATATGTCTTCGGTCTCCCTGACGCTTGCCGTTATGCTCGGCCTTGCGGTCGGGATCGACTATGGCCTGTTCATTATTTCGCGCCACCGGCAAAATATGTCCGAGGGCAGATCCGTTCATGAATCGATTGCCATTGCCACAGGAACCGCAGGCAGCGCGGTCGTATTTGCCGGATGTACCGTTATTATCGCTCTTGTGGGCTTGGCCGTAACCAATATTCCCTTTATTACCATGATGGGTCTCGCGGCAGCTTTAACCGTCTTCACAGCCGTTCTGGTTGCGATCTTCATCGTTCCTGCGGTTCTAGGCATGCTTGGCGAGAGGATTCGTCCCAAGTCGGCACCGGATATGCCGCTCAAAAAGCCGAAGCCAACAGCGAATGCCGAGTCGAATGCATGGGGCCGGTTTGTGCAAAAATTTCCGTTGCCGACGGCGCTTGCGGGAATCTTGGTGCTGGCGTTCATCAGTCTTCCTGCCTTGCACCTGCAAACAGGTCTTCCTGACAATAGCTTGAAATCTGAAGAGACGACCGGGCGACGCGGCTACGAATTGATCGCGGAAGGCTTTGGACCCGGGTACCAAGCGCAGCTTGTGGTTGTCATGCAAGCGAAGACTGCCGATCATGCCAAAGCGGACATTGCGTCAGCAAGAGAAGCTCTGGGCAAACTGGACAATGTTGTAATGGCAACGGAGCCCGTTATGAGTCCGGACGGCGATACCGCAATAATAACGGTGCTGCCGGGAACCGGCCCGCATGACCTCAAAACAGCCGATCTGGTGTACGACGTTCGTAAGCTTTCGGACGAGACCATGCGGCAAAATCATGTCGAACTGATGGTGACCGGAAGCACGGCCGTCAATATCGATATTACGGACAAGCTGAACCAAGCGCTTCCTGTATTCGCTTCTCTTGTAGTTGGCCTTGCCTTAATTCTTCTCGTAATGGTTTTTCGTTCCATACTTGTACCGCTCAAAGCCCTGTTAGGCTATCTGCTTACGCTTGCGGCAACGCTCGGATTCGTCGTTTTCGTCGTTCAGGACGGCCATATGGCCGGTTTGTTTGGAATCCCCGAGCCGGGTCCGGTACTGAATTTCCTGCCGCTGTTGGTGGCAGCGATCTTGTTCGGATTAGCGATGGACTATGAGGTATTCCTTGTGAGCCGGATGCGCGAGAAATTTATCCATTCGGGCGATGCGAAAAAAGCCGTGCTCTTCGGATTGAAAAGCAGCGGAAGCGTCGTCACCGCCGCAGGCTTGATCATGATTTCGGTATTTGCAAGCTTTATATTTGCGGAAGACACGATGATTAAATCGATGGGCCTTGCCCTTGCCTTCGGCATTCTGTTCGACGCCTTCATCGTCCGGATGACAATCGTGCCGGCCGTCATGACGCTTATGGGCCGCTCCGCCTGGTATTTGCCGAAATGGCTGAACCGCATCTTGCCGAATATCGACGTGGAAGGCGAATCGATCGTGAACAAGCAAGAGGCTGATGGGATTTTGCAGGATCGTATGATGCGTTCATAGAAGTCGGAATAATGCTATCGAGATGGTCGTCTAAGTGTTAGCTCATTTTTGAGCTAACGGGCAGAATCGTGTAGCAAAATTTAAAGAATATTTTTTGGTAGATAGTTCATTTATTGTATTTACCTATAAATATAATTCTCATTATATATTAGACCAATAAAAGTCAGTTGTTATATTGTTATTATTATAACGGAATTTGGAGGTGGAATGATCCGATGTCTATTTTTGATCTTCAAGTGAACACAATTACCGGTAAGCTCATTACATTGTCAAATTACCGTGGAAAAGTACTGCTTATTGTCAACACTGCCAGTAGGTGTAGTTATTCTCGCCAATTCGCAGGTCTTCAAAGGCTTTACGAAAGTCATACTGAGCAGGGGTTTGAAATACTGGGTTTTCCTTGTAACCAATTTAACGAGAAAGAGCCGGGGAACAACTCGGAAGTGCAGGAATACTGTGAGAGCAACTTTAGAGTGAGGTTTCCGTTATTTGAAAAAATGGGAGGTTAGGGGTCAGACCGCTCATCCGTTATTTCGATTTTTAACGAAGCAAGCACCATTTCAAGGTTTCGATACCCAGACTTCGAACGGTGAATGGATGCAGAATTTTTTGCATGAAAAGTGTCCTGACATATACGCTGGAGATGGGATCAAGTGGAATTTCACAAAGTTTTTGATCGATCGAAACGGACAAGTATATGGTAGATACGAAACAACGACGGAACCATTTGAAATAGAGTCAGTAATTGAATCACTGCTTTTAAAGTAAATGAATTCTTTCGGTCATTATGCTAACGGACACGTTAGTTCAGTTAGTCATACTCTACAAAGAAAGGGCCATTCCGAAAGGTATGGCCTAAAAACTTGCCGTTGCAGACAACGTGGGGAACCGTATCATAAGTGACGGCGAAAAATTGGGCTGAGGGTTTGTGTTGGAATGTTGTAAGTTGTTGCTTAGAGGTCATACTCTGAAGGACTCCTATGAATTGATTTCTACATTCATCAAAACCTAACAATAACACCGTAAGGAGATGCATACGATGATTCGAACCTTTAAACCTATAAAGGGGCATGAATTGCATCCGGCTCTTTTGGCTTAAGGTGTCACGGCACGCTTCAACTGCTTGGGATGGTTCAAATATTGTCCGCCATTCCGTCACATCATTATGTCACAAATCAGATCCTTACATCGTTCTCGGTTAGGCGATTCACGATGTCGGGTGACGAGAGCAGTGCTCAAACAGGAGGTTGGCTTTCCCTCCCTTGTAGCCCTGATATGGATTCTGTAACAGTCGTATTTTGCATTGCATCCGTGCCGTAAGCAAGCCGCCGGCAAAAAGACCCGCAGTCTCATGTTCGTAACCGAACGTGAGGCTGCGGGTCTTTTTTTACAAGCGGGCCGGACATTCAGGACCCGATCGCCTGCATGCCCTGAGAGTGGCGGTACAGCTCCTCGTAGTAGCCTTTCTTGGCGAGCAGCTGCCGGTGGGTGCCTTCCTCCACGATCTCGCCGTGCTTCATGACAATGATCCGGTCGGCGTGCATAATCGTGGACAGCCGGTGGGCGATGAGCAAGGCCGTCCTGCCTTCGGAGACGACGGAGAGCGCCTTCTGCACGAGCTGCTCCGTATGGGAGTCGAGGTTGGCCGTAGCTTCGTCGAGTATGAGAATTCTCGGTTTGAACACGAGAATGCGGGCGAACGACAGAAGCTGTCTCTCGCCGGCCGAGAGGCCGCTGCCGCGTTCCGAGAGCCTCGTGTCATACCCGTCCTTGAGCCGGGTGATGAGCGGATGGGCGCCGACCGCCTTACAAGCGGCGGTCACCTCATCGCGGCTGATTTCCTGCCGGAACAGCCGCACGTTGTCGAGGATCGTCCCGGAGTACAGGTACGGTTCCTGCTGGACGAGCCCGATCATCCGGTGAAGCGTATCCTGCGGAATGCGCCGGATATCCGTACCATCGATCGTGACGCTTCCGGCATTCACATCATAAAAACGGGTAAGCAGGGAAATCAGCGAGCTTTTGCCCGCGCCTGTCGTTCCGACAATCCCGATCATTTCCCCCGGTTTAATGTGCAGGTCCAGATTCCGGAGGACCTTGCTTCCCTCCACATAAGAAAAATCCACGTGATTGTAGTCGATTTTTCCGGCTGTTTTTTTCCAGTCGACTTCGGTTTTATCTTCATCGGCAGGTTCTTTTACATCGGGTTCCGTGGATAAAATGTTCCACAGCCTCTCCATCGAAACGGAAGCCGATTGCAGCGTATTCCACTGTTGGGTAATCTGGTTGATTGGCTGAAAAAACTGGCGGATGTAGGTAATAAAGGCGTAGAGCACACCGAATTCGATACTGCCGCCGAGAAAAGCGAGTCCGCCGAGCCAGACGAGAAGGGCCACGGATATGTTGCCGAAAATATCGAAGGACCGGTTGAACAGCACGTTCGTGCGGATTTCTTTCAAGTTGGCTTTCAAGTACTGCCCGTTGCGGTCGCTGAAACGTCCGAACTGTTCATCCTGCTGGTTGTACGTCTGAATCAGGCTCATCCCGGCGAGATTTTCAGCCAGGTAAGCGATGAGACGAGAGAGCTGTGCCCGCGTCTCCTGGTAAGCTTTTCGCAGCATGGAACGGAAAAGGACGGCGATCACCGCGATGACCGGCAGAAGAAGCATGCTGTACCAGGCGAGCGTGGCGTCCAGCTGAAACATGAAAACGATGATAAGCACCAGGGTCATCCCGTCCCGGACGAGACTGAGGAATACCTGAGTGAAAAATTGGCTGATCGTCTCGGTATCGCTCGATTCGAGCGTGACCAGGCTTCCGATCGGATAACGGTCGAAGAAAGACATCGACAGCTTTGAAATATGAGCGAACAAATTTTTGCGGATACTGGCGACAATGCTTTGTCCGGCGTACTGGAGCAGGTTGTTCTGGACGTAGGTAAAAGCAAAGTTGACGACGGACAGCCCCAGATAAAACAGGCCGATGATCAGAAGCGGCCGCATGGCTCCGCTTCCGCCGAAGAGGTGGTCGTCAATGGCGATTTTGACGAGATACGGCTGCAACAGCTCGGCGATGATGGCGATCAGTGAGCAGAAAAAAATGCCGATGAACGTCAGCTTGTGCGGCTTGGCATACGTCAGCGTCGCCTTGAATGCGGCGAGCCTGCCCGGGCGCGGGCCCTCTTTCGGTTCGGAGGCTCCGTTGTTTTTCGCGGTATCCGCCGTTTGCCCGGCCCCCGCACAATTCTGCCCGGCCGAACCGGCGGAAGCCGATCCCCTTGGAGCTTTTGCGTCCGGTGATTTCGGATTAGGCATGCCGGGTCCCCTCCTCCTGAATCTGATACAGGGAAGCATACAAGCCCGGACGGGCGAGCAGCTCCTTGTGCGTGCCCCGCTGCACGATGCGGCCTTCATCCAGGACGACGATTTCGTCCGCATGCTTGACCGCACTGATGCGGTGCGCGATGATCAGCGTTGTTTTGTCGCGGTGGGCGGCACGGATTTGGCGGACGATGTTCGTTTCGGTCACGGCGTCCACGGCGCTTACGCTGTCATCGAGAATGAGGATGGGCGCCTGCTTCATGAAGCCGCGTGCCAGGCTCGCTCTCTGGCGCTGGCCGCCGGACAAGGTGATGCCGCGTTCACCGAGCTTCGTTTCGAACCCGCGCGGCAGCTCCGTGATGCTGCTGTAAATCTGCGCCTCGCGCGCGGCCTGCTGCATTTCGTCGTCCGCCGCATCCCGCCGCGAGAAGGCGATGTTGTCCCGGATCGTCGTGCTGAACAGAAAGCCGTCCTGCGGGACATAGGCGATCTGCGAGCGCAGGCTTTCCAGCGTAACCCGGCGGATATCGTGGCCTGCGATAAATATCGTGCCCGCGGGCGGATCGTAGATGCGCAGGAGCAGCTTGACGAGCGTTGTTTTTCCGCTCCCCGTGCGTCCGATGATGCCGAGCGTCCTGCCCGGCTCCACTTTCAGGTCGATGGCTTCCAGAGCGCGGCGGTCCGAACCGGGATAGCGGAAAGACAATCCGCGGATGTCCAGCTCTCCCGCCCCGTTTTCCAACTGCTCGGCTTTTGCTTCCTCCCGGATATCCGGTTTTACGGCCAGCAGGTGATTGAGCCGCTCCAGCGACGCGCGCGAACGCTGCATCATATTGATCACGTTGCCGATCTGCTGCAGAGGAGTCATCATCATCCGTAAGTAGAAGGTAAGGGACACGAAGCTGCCGAGCGTAATTTGGCCGTGCAGCGTCATATAGCCTCCGGCGAGAATGGCAATGATCATCGAAAAAGAACCCATCAGGGGAAGAAGGGACTGGAAAAGCGACGACATCCGGACGAGCCGAAGCTGCTTTTCCCGGATCGCGTCGACGTTCCGGCCGAAACGCTCGTAGGCGATTTCTTCGGCCGCGAACGTTTTGGTCACGCGGATGCCGCCGAACTGTTCCTCGGCCGATTCGGTCATCGTGGCGAGCGATTCCTGCACTTCAAGAGACCGGGAGCGGATACGCGGCCCGAGGAACACGACGATGAACGGAATAAAAGCCATAGGCGCGAGACTCAGCGCTATCAAGCCGAAAGGAATGGAACTGAAAGACATCATGACAAAAGCGGAGAGAATAAAGAAGATGGCATTGGTGGTTTGGTTGACTCCGTTCGAGATGGACTCTCGGACGGCCGTCACGTCGTTCATGACGTAACTGAGAAGCTTGCCGACACCGTGCCTGGAGAAATAATGCTCGCTGAGCGTGGAGAAATGACGGAACAGCTTTTGCCTCGTCGCGTATTCGAACCGGCGTCCGAGCCGGGCGTTCGTATACTGGCCGATGCCGAAAAGCACTCCGTAGGCCACACCGATTCCGAGAAGCTGCATGCCATAGCTGGCAACCGTGTGGGATGTGGCGACTTTCAGCTGCAGATCGTCCGTAAATTCTCCCAGAACCCGGGGGAAAAACGATTGTACCACGTTAGACAGGATAATAAAGGCGACCCCGACCGAATACAGTCCCAGGTTCGCTTTCACATAATTCCGAAGCAGCCTCTGACTGCCCATGCCACCACCTCCTCAGGGATAAACTCATTTCTTTATTGTAAAGGCCAATGGAAAAAGCGGGCAAGGCAGCTACAGCGCCATATAGGCGGAAATGAGACCGTACGGCGGACAAAACGGGCTGTAAGCGATTTATTTCCGAGAAAATCGAAAGATTTGGAGAACGTCTCCAATTAAAGGACTGAGAATGGCTGAAATAAAGAGGCCGGACAATTAAAAAGCCCCCGTCATGGGAGCTTTTGCTCTAGTGCATCTCTGAAGCGGGGAACGCCGTAAGAGGCGACCATCTTCGGATATCCGTGTTTTTGAATATTCCTTGTAATGGATATCCGGATCCGGAAATAGGGGAGGTTCGTCCCGTTCGGCCGAATGTCAGAGACGGTCGCCGGAGGCGGGCTTCACTGAAAGTCTGCACAATCGGCTTCGTAAACTTCACCATAAACGGTCCTGTACCCTCACGGTCCAATAACCTCACATGCGGCATCAACTTGCAGCCTCTCCGAACGGTCTCCCTACCCGCCCTGCTCAGGAGCGTACGGCGCGGTCTGCGTTGACCCGGCCGTACACCCAGTACGTCCCCGTTCCGAAAATCGGATCGGCGTTAAACAGAATCGCGTCCCGGATTTGCGCATTCGTACGGCCCTGTCCAGCAAGGAGAGCGGCTACACCCGACACGTGGGGAGCGGACATGGACGTGCCGCTGAGATAGGCGTAGCTGGAGCCGGGGAACGTCGAGAGGATCGTCGTCCCGGGCGCGGCGACCTGTACCCAGCTTCCGCGGTTGGAGAAAGAGGAAATGTTGTCGGCCGAATCTGTGGAAGCTACGGATATAACCGTCGAATAAGCGGCCGGATAGTTGGGTGTCGTGCTTCCGTCATTCCCGGCCGAAGCCACGATGACCGAGCCTTTGCCCCAGGCGTAATCGAGCGCGTATTGGAGAGTAGTCGAACTGTACGGGGAACCGAGACTCAGGTTGATGACCTTGGCGCCGAAGAAGGAGGCGTATATGATCGCGTTGGAGATATTGCTTACTGTTCCGCTGCCGGAGTTGTCAAGAACGCGGACAGGCTGAATGGAAGCGAGCGGGGCGACGCCGGCGATTCCGATCCCGTTGTTCGTAACGGCGGCCGCAATGCCCGCCACATGGGTGCCGTGTCCGTTGCCGTCACTCGGATTCGAATCATTGTCCACGTAATCGTAACCGGGAACCAGATGCGCGGCCAGATCCGGATGAGTCAGCTCGACTCCCGTATCCAGGACGGCGATGACGACCGAACTGGCGCTTTGCGCCACATCCCATGCCGAGGGCGCCGAAATTTTTTGCGGACCGTACTGATAGAGGCTGAAATAAGGGTCGTTAGGGATGGCAAATACATTCACATCCGAGGAGGACTGCCCTTTTCCTTGCTTTTTGCCGCCGGAAGGCGCGGACTCGAACGCCTGATACCTATAGTTTAATTCGGCATACTCCAGCACTTCGTGTTTTTCATAACGCTTGATCGTTTTGCGAAGGGGCTGCTTCGTGAACAAAACCTGGTGACCGAGCGTGCTGCATGTTTCCAGCACCTTGCATTTGTATTTTTTATGAAGTTTTGCAATAAATTCTTCCGGGGTGTCCGGCTTGAATTTCACGATCAGTTGGCAGGGCTGATGGGGTTCTTTCGGCAATTCTTTTTGATGGAAAATGAAAAAAACGACGGCTGCGGCGGCAATAAAAGCGAGTACGGTGATCAAAGTCGTCATGGATCATTCCTCCCGGATTCGATTAGAAATCTCTCTATGCTATGAACCGCAAGATTGAGAGGATTGGGGGGTTGTCCTTTTATAAAAAATAATCGCATATATTTAACAAATTTAATGATGGACGCGCTTACAACTTATGCTTATAATGCGGAAAGGGCTTGAGAATCGGAAAATTTTCCCGATCGATTGGACGCTTAAGCCGGAAGGGTGAATCCGTTGTCGACGAACATACGAAAAATGCTGATCATGAACTTTGTGTCGTCCATCATTTTTATTTACATCGGGATTTTTGTGAACCTGTATATCTGGCAGGCCAATACCAGCATTTTTGAAATTTCCTGGTTCAACATGGTGATGTTTTTCGGCTGGGGATTTTCGTTCGTTCTCGGGGCGAAGCTGCTCTACCACCGCACGATCCGCCTGCTGCTCGCCTTGTCCGCATTCGGAGGTGCGGCGGCATTTATTATGCTGACGTTCCTTACGCTGGAGAACCGGATTCTGTGGATCGCCCTGATCGGATTTCCGGTCGGTCTCATGTGGGGGTTCTATACGGTCGCCCAAAATCTAAGCGTTTCTTTTTCCGGGAAAGGAACTGAAATCGCTTCCTTTTTTGCGGCGAACAATCTCATCGCTTCGATTCTGTCCATGGTTATTCCTATTATTTCGGCCCAGTTTATCGGCTGGTTCGGTTATGAAAGCTCGTTTGTTCTGATGTTTGTCTTTCTGATCGTCATGCTGGTTTTCTCGGCTACCATGCCCCGTATCGCCCTGCCCAGAACGGAGACGCCCGGGCTCGGCTTCTGGCGGCAGCTTCAGTGGAAGCGGGTTTTCGGCGACCGCCATTCCGTCTGGCTGATCCTTTCGATATTGGCTGGAGGCGTATTCCTTCAGTTTCAAAACCTGTTTACGCTCGTCTTCACGTTCACGGTTACCCAAGATAAGCTGCTGATCGCACTGCTGAACCTGCTCTACACGGGGGCGGCCTTTCTCGGGCTTATTCTGTACCGGAAGTTCAAATGGAACGATCAATTCTGTCTCTGGCTCGGCGTTCTTCTGCTGTCGGCCGGGTTTGTGATCGCGATGTTTCCCCTCAAACCGCTGCTGATCCTCTCGAATGTGCTTACGGCGTTCGGCATGTTTTTCTTTGCGATGATCTGGAACGCCCAGCAGTTTCAATGTATCGAGGACTATGCTCCGGGCCGGAAAGCGGCTTTCCTCATCTGGCGGGAAAGCATGCTGGTCGGCATGCGGATTGTGCTGCTCGTATTCATTATGTCCTTGGATAAACTGGAGGGCTGGCTGTACATTTCCATCATCGGCGTCACGCTCGTCAGTCTGATTTCGATTCCGGTCGTACAGGCGAAAGCGGTCAGGCTGATGGCCGACGGCCGGAAAAAAAGAGAGGGCGCGGAACCTCTCCGGGAGGAAGGAAATCCGCCTCGGCCGCCTACTTTTTCTGCCTGAATTGCCTGTGAAACTAGGCCGGAATAACCGGATTTGGGACTATCTTCCCAGATCCGGTTTTCTTTTTGCACCGAGGATGGTGCAAAAGGTTTGATCTTTTCAGTTGGAAGCGGTTGCGTTATCTTGGGCTTACAGGAACCTTTCCTTTACAAAATGTTTAAGCCATACAGAAACCGTTTTAAATCGGAAGGAGATACCCCAAATGGAGAAAGAGTTTTCCGTACAGAATCCGTTAGGTATTCACTCGCGTCCCGCAGGGGCACTTATGAAAAAAGCAAAAGCGTTTACATGCGACATCACGATTGCCAAGGGCGACAAAAGCGTTAATGCGAAAAGCATCGTCGGGCTGCTTTCCCTGGAAATGCGTTACGGCGATAAAGTAACGGTCAAAGCTTCCGGCGAACAGGAAGAAGAAGCGGTAAACGAGCTGGGAACCATGCTCGAATCCGTACTTGAATAGGTGACCGGATGATAGAGGAGAGAGAAACCGCAAGCGTAAAGGGCATCGCGGCCGCTCCCGGCTATGCGATGGGGAAAGCGCATTTATGGCAGCCGCAGGCAGAGAAAGCACCGCGCAGAACGCTGGCGGAAGAGGAAACCGCAGCCGAGGTTGCAAGGCTGGAGGAGAAGACACGGGAGGCGCTTGACGAGCTTCAGTGCCTCAAAGAAGAAACCGCTCTCAAACTGGGCGAGGCTCACGCCGAAATCTTCGAAACGCACATGCTGCTGCTCGAAGACGACGATTTCGTCGGGGCGGCGGCCGACGCCGTCCGCTCGGAGCGGCTGAACGCCGAAGCGGCCGTGGAAGACGCGGCGAAGGCGCTCGTGGAGCTGTTCGAGAACATGAGCGACGCCTACATGCGCGAACGCGCCTCGGACATCCGCGATGTGGCGGGCCGCCTTCAGCGCCTGCTGCGCGGGGAATCCGCCGGCGATATGGGCGGCGGGGGCGAAGCGGTCGTCCTCTTCGCCCATGACTTGACGCCGTCGGATACGGCGCGGCTCGACCGCAGCCGCATCGCCGGCTTCGTTACGGCGGTGGGCGGCCGTACCTCGCACTCGGCGATCATGGCCCGCTCGCTGGAAATTCCGGCGGTCGTCGGCATGGGCGCGGGAGCCGCGCGGGTACAGCCCGGCGACTACGTGATCGTGGACGGAGGCGAAGGCACCGTGCACATCAACCCCGATGCCGGGCTGCTGGAGCTGTACCGGAGCAAGCAGGTCCGGTACGAAGAGCGCCGCTCGCGGCTGGGCGCCTACATCGGACGCCCGACCGAAACCGCGGACGGGCATCATGTCGAGCTCGCCGCGAACATCGGCAGCCCGCAGGACGCCCAGGCCGCCAGAGACGGCGGAGCCGAAGGCATCGGGCTGTACCGGACGGAGTTCCTGTACATGGGGCGCGATACGATGCCGACGGAAGAAGAGCAGTTTCTGGCCTACAAGATCGTGGCCGAAATGTTCGCCGGCCAGCCGGTCGTCATCCGGACGCTGGACATCGGCGGAGATAAAGAACTTCCTTACCTGAGCCTGCCGAAGGAAGCGAACCCGTTCCTGGGCTATCGCGCTATCCGCCTCTGCCTCGACCGGAAGGATCTGTTCCTCACGCAGCTGCGCGCGATACTCCGTGCGAGCGCTTACGGCAATGTGAAGATCATGTATCCCATGATCTCGAACATCGAAGAGCTCCGCCAGGCGAACGCGGTCCTGGCCGATGCCAAAGCCGGGCTGGACGCGGAAGGCATCAAGTACGCGCAGGACATCGAGGTAGGCATCATGATCGAGGTGCCGGCGGCGGGCATGGCGGCCGATCAGCTGGCGCGCGAAGCGGACTTCTTCAGCATCGGGACCAACGATCTCGTGCAGTACATGATGGCGGCCGACCGGATGAACGAAACGATCGCGCATTTGAGCGAACCGTTCAATCCCGGTGTGCTCCGGCTGATCCGCCACGTGATCAGGGCGGCGCACGAGAAAGGCCGCTGGGTCGGCATGTGCGGCGAAATGGCCGGCAGCGTCATCGCGATTCCGCTGCTGCTGGGCATGGGGCTGGATGAGTTCAGCATGGGAAGCGGCTCCGTCGCTACGGCACGGGCGCTGATGCATAAGCTGAACCGGAGCGAGCTGAGCCTTCTGGCGGACGAAGCGCTGGAACTGGATACGGCCGAGGAAATTCGTCGGCACATCATAAGCCGGGTTCCGGCCGTGGCGGAGTGGCTGTAAACTTTTGCGCGGGCCGGCCCGATATACCGGTAAGTCTATAAATACCTCCGAATGAAAGAACGCTCGCTTACGAGTGAAATCAGCGGAAACTGCGGATGCGGTACCGCGGCGGGAAAGGCCTTGTTTTTCTTCCGTACCGGCGGGCGGGGTAGTGGTACAATAGACGTTAACAGGATGAATATGCAGGAGGGGATATCATGACGCTCACAACGCGATCTCGTGCACTGCTCAAAAAAATCGTCTATTCCCACAGTCCGCTCCGCATCAAGGAATGTGCGGAAGAGTTTCAAGTCAGCGAACGAACCGTGAAATACGATCTCGAATCCATCCGGCTTTGGCTGCAGCAGGAGCAGATTGAACTGCTGTCGAAGCCGAGCCGGGGGATCTGGATCGACTGCAGCGATACGGACCGCATTCATCTGCTGGAGAAGCTGGATGCGGTCGGCGAGCACGTCTTTCTGAACCAGCAGGGACGGATGAGGCACATGCTGATCGATCTGCTGCTGCTGGACGGCTACCTCACCATCGGCGAACTCGTCGTTAAGCACGATGTAAGCCGGAACACCGTTCAGGCGGATTTGGCTTTGGCCGATCAGCTGCTTGCCGACTCGGGACTGACGTTGAACCGCACCCGGCACGGAATCCGGGTAAGCGGTTCCGAAATGAGAAGGAGGGCCGTGCTGGAGCATGTGATCCAGGACCTGCTGGACGGCAACGACATGTTCCAGATCGTGCAGGGAGTCGTGCAGGAGCGTAGGCCGCACCTCCACTTCAGCAAGCTGCTGGAATGGTTTCTGCAGCCGGTGCGCGATCTGGACCGCGTGTTCGAGGATGTGGGCTCCCTGGTCCGCGAAATCCGGGAGAAAACCCAGCTGCTGCTGACGGACAATGCGATCATCGGGGTGTTTATCCGGCTCTGCATCGTCATTCAGAGGCAGCGCCCGGCGGAGGAACAACCGGCCGCCGATTCCGGCGAACGCCCTGCCGCCTTCGATCAGCGGACGCTGGCCGGCTATCACCTCAGCATCTCGGATTTATTCCGGCAGAAGCTGACGGGGCTGTTCGCGGAGCTGGAGCTTCCTCTTTCGGAAGAGAACATCCGCTACGTCAGCCTTCCGGCAATCGGCCTGATCCCCCCGCTGCTTGAAGCGAGGGATGAAGAAGGGGCGCAGCTGCCCGACGCTTTTGCCGTGACGAAGAAACTTATCGACAAAGTCAGCGAGTCGGTTCATGTTCGGTTCCGCAAAGATCCGGATCTCATGCAGCATCTGCATGCGCATATCGCAGACAAACTGAACAAGTACAGCTACGGAGTCGCGGAGCCGAATCCGCTGCTTCAAGAAATACTCAGATCTTACCGGACCATGTTCGAAACCGTGAGATCCGCCTGCGGAGAAGTATTTTCCCCTTACGGCATTCTATTATCGGACTCGGATATCGCTTATATTGTTCTTCACTTTCAGGCCGCTTTCGAACGCAGGCAGGAAGTCCAGCGGTACCGGGCACTGGTCGTATGCGGAACCGGCCGGGGGACATCGAAGCTTTTGAAGACGGTCATCGAAAACGAAATCAAGACACTCCAGGTCGCGGCTTTCTGTTCCGTGATGGAGTTCGACAAGCAGGTTGTCGGCGATTTCGATCTGGTCATCAGTATTTTCCCGATTGAAGCGCACGTACCCGTTGTGGTAGTCAATCCGATTCCGGATAAGAACGATTTCAAATCGATCCGGCTTAGGCTTGAAACCCTGGAGAAACATGGGGGTGCGGAGGGCGCGTCGGCAGGCCGGTCATCGAGCCTGCAGCGGCCCGAGCTTTCCTATCTGGAGCAGAAATTCCAGGATATCATCTGGAGAGGCTTCGAACTGAGCCGGGCAATCCGGACACGTTTCGCTCCGTATCTGAATGAAGAGAGACTCGAAGGCTTGACGCTTCATCTGCTTTTTATGATGAACCGCATCGCATTCGATACGGCTTATATCCAGACGGGCTCCGCTCCTTCAGCCGAAGGGGCGGAAGGCGAGCTGGCGGAGGAATTAAAAATGCTGCTTTCCGAACATCGCATCCACGCGACGGAAGGCGAAGTAATGGCCATTCTACGGTACTTTGAGAGGAGTGCGTAACCATGAAAGCGGATTTGTTGATCCACGGAGGAACAGTAATCGATCCATCCACAGGAATATCCGGTGCATTTGACGTTGCGGTCAGCGGAGGGAAAATCACAGGTGTATTCAAGCCGGGTACGGCTGCCATAGAGGCCGGGCAAACGCTCGACGCTTCGGGGAGTTATGTATCGCCGGGTTTCATCGATATTCATACCCACATTTATGAAGGCGTGCCTGCCATGGGCGTAGCCCCTGACCGCGTCGGAATCGACCAAGGGGTAACGACCGTTGTCGACGCCGGCAGCTCGGGAGCCGCCAATTTCGACGATTTCGTCCGCAGAAGCATAGAGCCGAGCAAAAGCCGCGTTTACGCCTGGCTGAATATCTCGGCGCCGGGCCTCGTAGAAGGACGCTCGGAGCTCGCCGATCTGACCAAGCTCGATCCCAAGGAAGTCCTGGCGGTTATCGACCGCAACCGGGACCGGATTATCGGGATCAAGGCCCGCATGAGCGGCTCGGTTGTCAAAACAAGCGGCATCCGGCCTCTGCAGATCGCCAAGGATACGGCGAGGGAAGCCGGCCTTCCGGTGATGGTCCATATCGGCAACGCCCCGCCTCAACTCGGAGACGTGCTGGATCTGCTGGAAGCCGGCGATGTCGTCACGCATGCCTTCCACGGTAAAGCGGGCGGCATCCTGAGCCCGGACGGAGGCCCGATTCCGCAGGCGGTCCGCGCGCTGGAACGCGGCGTCCTGTTCGATGTCGGACACGGCAGCTCCAGCTTCAGCTTCGATACGATGGTTAAAGCGAAGGAACTGGGCATTGATCCGTACTCCATTTCCACGGACTTGTATCTGGAGAATCTGGAGCGCGGACCGGTTTACAGCCTCGCCCTGACAATGACGAAGCTCCTGGCGATGGGTTATTCCCTGGAGCAGGTTGTGGCCTGGTCCACCGTGGCCCCGGCCAAAGCCATTCAACGCGAAAACGAAATCGGCACCCTCCGCGAAGGCGCCGAAGCGGACATCACCGTATTCCGGCTTGTGCAGGAGCCCGTTTCCCTTACGGATTCGGAAGGCAAGACAGTTCAATACGATCAGCAGCTGCTGCCGCAATATACTTTAAGAGCTGGAGCGATACACCATGTACAACGTAAATGAAGTCCTGGAAGAAATTCCGCAAAAAACGGAAACTTCTCCCGAAAAGCTCGAAGTGGTAAAAGACCTGTTAACGAAACTTCGTCCGATGTCGCAAGAGATCGGGCTTAGTATACCGCATACGAAAGCCGTCATCATCGGCATTCATCTTCTCGCTTTCCTGAGAAGAGTCGATCAGGACGAATATTTGCCGGAAATCGAGCCGGAGATGTTCGAGGAGATCAGTGCGGAGTCCATAGATCTCAGCAAGCGCTTGTTCTCCGACTACAACATGCCGCCGCAAAGGAAACTGGATGACGCCGAAGTATTCTTCCTGGCTGTTCATTTCGAAGCGGCCAAAACCAACCTTTGAGGAGTGAAAGTTCATGGAAAAAGTGAAAGTAGTTATCGGTGATCGTCTCGGTAAAGGCCAGAACGTGGCAAAAGGGGTAGAGGCTGCGGGCGGCGTCGCGATTGTGATTCCGGGCGTAGGCGCTGACATGAAGCTCGGCGACATGATGAACAAGGAAAACGCGGATTTCGGCATCTCCTTCTGCGGAAGCGGCGGAGCGGGTGCGGTTACGGCGAATACCAAATACAAATATCCGATGGAATTCGGCATGCGTTCCATTGATGCGGGCGTTACGGCGATCCGCGAAGGTAAAAAAGTTCTTGGGTTCGGTTTCATGGATGTCGAAGAACTCGGCCGCCGTTTAACCGAAGAATATATCAAGAAAAACGGGAGGTAAGCCATGTTTCAGGAAAAGCCGTTAACACTCGTCGTAAGCGGGATGTCGGAAACCAAGCAGGGAGCTTTTCAACAGGCTCTGACCCGCATGAAAAGCCAAATTTCGAAGGAGACGTCAGATGTTCTTCTGCAAATCGAGCCTCAGGATGTGGAAGTCGTTTCGGCCCATTTGACGCAATACAGTGAGAAGTTTCTCGGATTCTTATTTCCGCGGACGAGAACTCGCTACGAGGTGACTCTGCGAATAACGGTCAAACTGAAATATGTAAACCTTTCGGAAGTGGAATTTACAGAAAATAAAGAGAACCTGAGCAAGTATCAGCGTCTGCTTCATATGCGCTGAGCTGCCGGGGCAGCTGTTTTGTGTGAGGATAGAGAGAACTGGAGACCACCTGTAGACTGAAGTTTTGGGGGATACACATGAACACATTGATGATCGTATTTGAGTCCATTATTATCGGACTCCTGGTCGGTTTCGGGGTCGGAGCCGGCGCAGCGCGGATGTTCCACGCACCGAACGTCCAAGGGATGGGCGCGTTCCGGACATTCGGCGAGCTGAATGCCTGCGAAGGCGACGCCGTCGCTCACTTCTCGTTCGGCCTCGGCTTCCTGTTCAACGCCTGGGCATCCGTCGTGGGCGCAGGCGCCCTGACCCAGGACGTCGACCATCGGATCATTCCGCACTGGTCTGCCGCTGCGCTGCTTTCCCGTAACAAAAAGCTGGAAGAAACTCTCCACGATCCGCGTAAAATGGCTTGGGCCGGTGCGATTATCGGCGCCGTAGTGGTCGCGCTTCTGAACTCGACCGCCGCCGCAATTCCGGCTTCGCTGCAATCCGTGGCGACGAAGGTATTGGTCCCGGCGGCGAACTGGCTGATCAATCCGATCATGCCGATCGTATTCTGGACCGCAGCCATGGATGCGGGCAAACGGACCGGCGTATGGGCGACCATGCTCGGCGGTTTCTCCCACCTTGTCATGGGCAACGCCGTGCCGGGTATCGTGCTGGGGATTCTGATCGGTAAGGGTGTAGACGACAGCGGCTGGAACCGGATTACGAAGACCATGCTCGTTGCCGTTATCCTGCTGTTCATTTTCAGCGGATTCTTCCGCGCGTTTGACGTGGCGCTTCTTAAGAGCATGAGCCTGACAACGCCGCAGTGGCTTATCGACCTGCACGCATTCTTCGGATCGGTGGTGAAATAACATGGAAAATAACTTGCAAAAAGGCTTCTGGTATTCCGAGTGGGCATTTGTTTTATTCGTCGCTTGTCTTTCTTCTGGGATTTTCGCCGGAACTCACTTATACTATGTATATCATGTAGGCGCTTTTAACGATATCGCGATCGTCGCCATGCTGGAAGCCGGTCTGAAGGGCGGCAGCTACGGGGCCGCAGCGGCATTCGGCGCAAGCTTCCTGTTCGCCCGTATTCTCGAGGCCCCTCTGGTCGGTATCCTCGACATCGGCGGCTCGCTTCAAACCGGAATCGGCATCGGTGTGCCGGCTCTTATGCTCGGCGCCGGTATGACGGCACCGCTCACGAACTTCCCGCTGGCACTTCTGACAGGCGCCGTACTGGGCGTAGCCGTCGGTGCAGTCATCGTCCTGATTCGTAAATTTACGATCAACGCCTCGAATTCGACGTTCGGAGCGGATGTCATGATGGGTGCGGGGAACGCCTCCGGGCGTTATCTGGGCCCGCTGATTGTCATCTCCGCCGTTATGGCTTCCATTCCGGTCGGGATCGGCGCAACTATCGGCGCAGCTATTTTCTACTATTACAAAAAGCCGATCGCCGGCGGCGCGATTATCGGAGCCATGATCCTCGGCGCGATCTTCCCGATCGTAACGAAATAAGCGAGATTGGCGAAAATTAGCTCTGCACGACAAGATGTTCATACCATGGATTCAAATCAAGGATAGAGGAGAGAGACCATGAGTATTTTCGAGCGTTACGGTTGTAAGCAAGTCATCAATGCAAGCGGCAAAATGACCGCCCTCGGAGCCAGCGCCGTCCACAAAGATGTGGCGGCGGCGGTTGCCGAGGCGGCAATGGACTACGTGGACATCAGCGAGCTGATGGTGCAGGCCGGCAAGGTCATCGCCGAGGTGACGGGCGCCGAAGACGGCTGTCCGACCACAGGCGCGGCCGGAGGCATCGCGATTTCGGTCGCGGCCGTTATCGCCGGCACGAGCCTGTCGCTGATCGAGCGTATTCCGCTCACCGACGGCCTCCGCAACGAGATCGTCATCCAGAAAGGCCACTCCGTCCATTTCGGAGCGTCCATTCCGCAGATGATCGCGATCGGCGGCGGCAAAGTCGTCGAGGTGGGCCAGGCCAACCACGTGGAGAAAGACCACATCGCGGAAGCGGTCACGGACAAAACCGCCGCCCTGCTGTATGTGAAGTCTCACCACGCGGTGCAGAAGGGCATGCAGTCCATCGAAACGATGGCGGCAATCGCCAAGGACAAAGGCATTCCGCTTATCGTGGACGCGGCTGCCGAAGAAGATTTCCGCAAGTACGTCGCGATGGGCGTGGAGATCGTCGTGTACAGCGGCGGCAAAGCCCTTGAAGGCCCGACGTCCGGCTTCATCTGCGGACGCGCGGACCTGATGGTCGCCTGCAGGGCGCAGTACAAAGGCGTCGGCCGTCCGATGAAGATCGGCAAGGAGGGCATCATCGGCCTCCTGACCGCGCTTCGCCGTTACGACAACCGCCCGGACGAGTCCCAGCAGCAGCGTGAGCGCATGGAATGGCTCATCGCGGAGCTGAAAGACGTTCCCGGCGTGAAGGGTGCCATCACTCAGGACGAAGCCGGACGCGCCATCTACCGCGCGCAGCTCACCATTGACGCGAAAGCCGCCGGCAAAACCGCCTACGAGCTCATCAAGGAGCTCGAATCCGGCAGTCCGGCCGTGTACACTCGCAATCATTACTCCAACCTCGGAATCATCAGCGTGGACCCGCGTCCTCTGCTGGAAGGCCAGGAGCGTGTAATCGCCCAGAGAATCAAGGAAATTCTGCAAGCCTAGTCTTTAAAAACCCGCTTAAAGATAAAGGAGATGGAGAGAACGAAATGGCACAACCGACGATTAAATTAAACGTATTAGCGAAAACGGCTGAAAACGCCAAGCAAATCGTAGAAGCAGCGGAAGGCCGCGTGTATGTGGGCCTGATGGTTAAGAACTTCCCGTCCGTGGATGAAGCGGTTAAAACCGTAGAGGAATTTCAAGCCGCAGGCGTACCGGTTTCGGTAGGTCTCGGCGCCGGCGATCCGGCGATGTGGAGCAAGGTTGTGGACGTTTCCGTCCGCACGAAACCGGCTCACGTCAACCAGGTGTTCCCGGCTGCGGGCTACACGCTCGGAGCTATGCGCGCGGTGGGCAGCGAAGATACGCTCGTGAACGCCTTGATCACGCCAAGCGGAACGGCCGGTCAAGTCAGAATCGCCACGGGACCGACCAGCGTTTCTTTTGAAAACGACACGATTTCTTGTGAAGCGGCAGCGGCTATGCTCGCTGAAATCGGCGTTCACTCCGTTAAGTTCTATCCGATCGGCGGAACGCAGCATTTGGACGAGTTGGCGGCAATGGTGAAAGCTTCCGTCGCACAGGGAATCAAAATTTTCGAACCGACCGGCGGCATCGACATCGATACCATCGGCAAAGTCGTGGAAGTTTGTGCGGAGAACGGGGCGGAAATCATCATTCCTCACGTGTACACGTCGATTATCGATTCCGCAACCGGTTTGACGCGCATTGAAGATGTGAAGGAATTGCTTCGCGCTATTTCTTAATAGATGCTGTAAAAAGCCCAATACCGCATGCAGGCTGGAGCCGTATGCGGTATTTTTGCTGAGAATAGGGCAATTCCAAGTAAAGAGTAGATAATTGTGCCCTTTATTCGCCGAATTTATCCCTTATGAACTTTGTCTATTTATGGTGTAATAAGGGTACGGGTCAGCTTCAATTTCACACTCCACACGTTCTGGTACTCTCGCAATTCCGGGGAGTACACTTTTTTTTGTCCGGAGATTGGATCCGCTGCAAATCAGAAGCAAACCGTGGCAAAATCGAGGCGTTCTTTCCACAATTATTATTTAAAAAGGATTGTATGCTATGGAACTACAGACTGTTTTGGAGAAAGCGTATCAATTGGCAGGGGAAAAGCTGAAGGACGAACCGACCGGACACGACTGGTGGCATATTCACCGTGTAACGCGTTTGGCCAAGCTTATCGCGAAGAAGGAGAACGCGGACGAGTTTGTGTGCGAAATGGCTGCTTTACTGCATGATCTCATTGACGAGAAGCTGGTGGACGACAAAAAGAAGGAAACCGAGAAACTCGCCGCGTGGCTGGCGGACAACGAGGTGCCCGGCGAAGCGGTCCGGCATATCCTTGACATCATCGGAACCTTGTCTTTTCAGGGCGGAACCGGCACAAAGATGAGCACACTCGAGGGCAGGATCGTCCAGGATGCGGACCGGCTCGATGCGATCGGAGCCATCGGCATAGCGCGGACATTCGTTTACGCGGGGGCGCGCGGAAGCCTGATTTATGATCCGCATCTCGAACCGCGCTCTGAAATGACGGCGGAACAGTACCGAGAAGGCAAGAGCACCGCGATCAATCATTTTTACGAGAAGCTTCTCAAGCTTAAAGAGCTGATGAATACGGAAACCGGCAGGCAGCTGGCCGAGGAACGGCATGAGTTTATGGAGCAGTATCTGGTGCGGTTTTATTCCGAATGGAACCTGGGAAAGGGCCTGTAGTTCCGGCAGGCGAGAGCGGTAGAAGTCGAACGGTAAGACGCTCTCGCAAGGTGACAACGAAGCGTCCTGTTTAAGTGGATATTTGTATCCCTTTCTGTAAAAATTTCCCCCTGCCGCGGCGGGAGGAAGTGTGATGTAATAAAGATAGCCGACAGCTGCTTGGATTCCAAGAGAGTCGGCTCTTTTGATGCGCAGCCTCTCGAAGTACGGGCTCCGGGGTTTCATCAAACGCCTTGCAGGGTAAGTAAGAATTGTAGAGATAACCAATAACCCTCTAAGGAGATGAGATACCATGGACAACAACGTATTCAAAGGGAAATGGAAACAGCTCAAAGGGGAAGCGCAAAAACAGTGGGGTAAACTCACGGACGACGACATGGATGTTATTAATGGCGAGAAAGATAAACTTGTAGGAAAGCTTCAAGAGCGTTACGGGCATACGAAGGATGCCGCGGAGGACGAATATCACCGCTGGTCCAGCAACTACCGTGACGAAGCTCCCGCAGACGCCGATCGCCGTATCTAAGCAGGCCAATTAGTAGAAAAGAAACGGAGCGTGCTCCGTTCCTATAAGAAGAAACCGGATCCTCGTGATCCGGTTTCTTTGCATATCCGGGTAAAGTGAAGCCGCCAGAAGCGGAAATGAGGCATCTTAGCGCAGGGCGGGAAGAGGCCCGTTTTTCAGGCGCAAAAAACGGGCCGCCGGATGAGCGAACCCGTTTGATCGTTTACTTTTCAAAAACTTGAATGACAAGCGAAGCGAGCTTTTGCATAAGCGTCTCTTTAGGCGCCCCGGCAGCCGGTTTTTCCCCGGCTTGTACCACGCTGTTTGCCTGGTCGCCCGCTGGCCCAGCCGATGCCGCTTTGACCGCGGTCTGTGTTTTGGCGGCCGCCGAATCCGGCGAAACTTCACGGTAACTCAGAAAATCGGTGTAAAAGCCGTGCACGCCGATTTTTTTCAGCTTGTTGATTTCCTTCAACTCATTCACCGTATGGACATAGACGGGAACACCCAGGCTGCTCAGGCCGCCGATCATCGTAGAGGTAGCCCGTTCGACCGGCATCGCTACCGCCTTGATGTTATTTTTCTTCACCAGCGAGATGATTTCTTTTTCGGAGTAGCTGGTCATGTAGATGGAGAAGAAATAGTTTGGAAAATCATAGATCTTCTTCACTTGGTTGATCATGTCGATTTCGTACAATTCCGGAACAATGCGTTCCAGAAGAGCCGGATTTACCGCTTTTGCTTGTTGAACGATAAGCTGGAACTGCTTCTGTACGACTTCCGGGTCTTCGCTTTTCGTATCGGTTACGATGTAGGCATCGGGGTACTGCTCCAGCAGTTGAAGCAGCAGATCGAGATCAAGAGGCGTATATTTGTTCAAAATTTTGTGCCGTTTGAATTCCGCCAAGGTGACAGGTCCGTCTTTAAGATGATCGGGAAGGGTCGGCTGCAGACGATCGGACAAATAACGGAGCCAGTCGTGCCGTGCCGCGAGCTGGCCGTCCGATGTCAAGTTAAGATCGACTTCGAATAGGCGGTGACCTTTTTCGTAATTGATCAGAAAAGCTTCATATGAGTTTGTGAGAGTTTCACCGGAAATTCCGCCCATCGCATGAGCGATCAGGGTCTGATCGGTCCAAGGCTCCGCTTCTTTGGCCGATGCATGCTGGAAAGGCAGCAGCGCCAGCGTAAGCAGAAGAGCGAGAACTCCCGTTAAGTGTTTGTTCACTAAAACAACCTCCTTCATGTTATTCATCTTCTGTCTCAACACCTCAAAGCGGGGATTGAGCGCATGACGTATGGGTTGTTAGAAACTAACTTTATTTACCCGGTAAAATTGGAGTGAAACAAGAAATTAGGCACGTATGCTTATATTTTGTCGAAATTTGGAATTTTAGTCCTATTATAAGCATCGGATTTTAGGTTTATAAAGAGAGGAAATTGGCGTTAAAAATCCCAACTTTTATATAAAATGAATGATAAGTGAATCTAAATTCGGCTTATAAAATAATAAATTCGTCTATTTGAATAGAAATACGCATAAGTTTATTTCAAAATGATAAAAAGTCGTTTAGAATGGAGTTATCCATATATTCAGACACGAAAGAAGATGACTCTCTTGAAATTTTCCGCTGCCCGTTTGAAACTGCTGCTGCAATTATTCGGTTCGTTCGCCCGCATCGGCCCCGTTTCCTTTGGCGGAGGCTTTGCCATGCTGCCCATTCTCGAACGGGAGATCGTGCTGCGCCGCCGTTGGCTGGACGAGGACGAATTCGGCGAAGTGATTTCGGTGTCGGGAGTCGCTCCCGGCGGAGTGGGCGTGAACGCGGCCGCCTTTATCGGCTACAAGCTCGGAAGCGTTCCCGGCATGCTTGCCGCCGTTTTCGGCATGATGCTGCCTACCTTCGTGCTGGTGCTTATACTCGCTATTGGCTTTTCCGCGTTCAGGCAGTATCCTAAAGTTATTGCGGCAATGGAAGGCATTCAGATGGCGGTTCTGGCTCTGATCGCTTACGCGGGATTGAAGCTGCTGCGCTCTTCGGTATTCGACGGCGCTTCGCTGTTTGTCTTCGCAGGTTCTATCGCGGCTCTGCTTCTAACGGGAATCCACCCTCTGCTCGTCATGCTGCTTGGCGTCACCGCCGGCTGTGTGCTGGTGCTGGCAAAAGGACATTTCGGCTTCGCCGTTCGCTTCGAGCCTAAGAAACGGAGACGGGAGCGGTCCGCTGATCCGGCCGTTCCCCGTTATCCCGAGCTCGAATGTTATTTCGGCGAAGGCATATAAGGGGGAGAGTCAAGATGCTGATCACCCTTTTCTGGACGTTCCTCAAAATCGGAATTCTCTCCTTCGGGGGCGGATTCGCGATGATTCCGGCCATTCAGCATGAAGTCGAACTGCAGGGATGGCTGACGCCGGAGCAGTTTTCGGAAGCCGTAGCGATTTCCGGCATGGCGCCGGGGCCGCTGGCGACGAACTGCGCGATTTATATCGGCAAAATGACGATGGGGCTTCCCGGAGCGGCGGCTGCCGTGCTGGGCATGGTACTCCCGTCGGTCGTTCTGATCGCGGCCGTCGCGCGTTTCTTCTATGCCATCCGGACGCACCGAACCGTCAAAACCGTCTTTTACGGGCTGCGTCCCGTCGTGGCCGCGCTGGTCGTCGTGGCGGCTCTGCGCCTTGGCTTTACCTATTTCCGGGCGGAATGGTGGACCTGGAAGACCGGCGTTTCGGCGGCCATTTTCCTGCTGGCGCTGCTGGGGCTTACCCGTTACCGGATGCATCCGTTGTCCGTTATTCTGCTTAGTGCGTTAGTGGGTGTAGCGATTTATGGTTAACAGTCCGATTTCCGAGCGCATCGGAAACCGCAAACAAAAAGAGTTGTTCGAGCTGATCCGCCAGGGCGGGACGGTCTCCAAGATCGAGCTGCTGGAAGAAAGCGGCTTGACCGTAAGCACACTTACCCGGCTGCTGGACGAATTGTGCGCACAGGGCCTGATCGCCGAATCGGGGCACGGCCCGTCCACGGGCGGCCGCAGACCGGTTCTTTACCGAATTCAGGCGGATTACGGCTGCGCATTCGGTGTAGATATATCCCGTACTCTTTCCCGTCTCGTCCTGACCGACATGCAGATGAAGGTCCTTGAATCGAGGACGTGGGAAATGAAGGAGGGGCTGACGCCGGATGTGCTGCTGGCGTCCGTCGCCGACGAAGCGGAAGCCATGCTGCAGCGCAGAGATTTTTCCCCCGGACATGTGCTCGGCATGGGTGTCGGAGCCGTAGGCCCGGTAAACCGCGAGGAAGGCGTCATCCTGAATCCGCGTTATTTCCCGACGCCCGGCTGGAACGGCGTGCCCGTCCGAAATATGCTGGAGGAACGGCTCGGGCTGCCCGTGCTCCTCGATAACGGAGCAAATACGGCGCTTCTCGCGGAATCTTGGTCCAGACAGAAACGTTCCTTCCGTCATATGCTGTATGTACACTTAGGCGTCGGCCTCCGCTCGTCCATGCTCAGCGAAGGGAAGCTCATCTACGGGGCCGTCGATATGGAAGGCTCGATCGGGCAGATGATCATCCAGACGGATGGCGTCGCCCCCCGGTCCCAGGAGGGGAATTACGGGGCGCTGGAGTCCTATGCATCCATTTATGCCGTCGAACGCGAAATACGTGCGCGGCTCAAGCAGGGACGGCCCAGTGTGTTATCCGCGCTCGGCAGTCCGGATGCGATTACGTTCCGCGAGATTGTGCAGGCTCTCCACAGCCGGGACCCGCTGGCGGTTGAAGTCATCACGCAGGCCGCCGTCTATTTCGGCATCGGGCTTGCCAATCTGCTCAATATGCTGCATCCGGAGAAGGTCGTGCTCGGAGGACCGCTTATTTCGACGAATGATTTATTCTTCTATACCGCCACACAGACCGCGATAAAGAAAACTTATTATTACCCCGACTACCAGGTGCTATTCAGCAAAGGAAGTTTCGGAGAGGAAGCCCTCGCCATCGGGGCGGCAGGACTGGTTATCCGCCAGCTGTCAGCGATCTAAGGTTGTGGCGGTTCATGATCTCAGAAAAAAAGCCGAGCTCTGATTCGGCTAGATAACATATCCTTTAATTGGTGGAGTTGATAAAAAAAGGAGAGAACAGACATGGAGAAATTGTTCACTAGCAGTGTATTTACACCTCCGCACGGATTTACGGGTGGAATCGAAGGGCCCGCCTGCGATGCCCAAGGGAATTTGTATGCCGTTAATTATGCGAAAGAAGGTACCATCGGCAAAGTAACGCCGGCAGGCCAAAGCAGCGTGTTCGTGGAGCTTCCGAACGGCAGCATCGGCAACGGAATCCGTTTTACGCGGGCCGGAGAGATGCTGATCGCCGATTATAAGAACCATAACGTGCTGAAAGTAGACATGGTCACCAAAGCCGTTACGGTCTGGGCGCACGGACCCGGAATGAACCAGCCGAACGATATTGCGATCTCGGCAAACGATATTGTTTTTGCAAGCGATCCGAACTGGAGCAACAACACGGGGAGTATTTGGCGGGTGACCCCGGGCAATGTGACGCTTCTGGAGAGCGGAATGGGGACAGCCAACGGGATCGAAGTTTCACCGGACGGGAAAAAGCTGTATGTGAACGAATCCGTTCAGCGCCGGATCTGGGTATACGATCTGACCGAAGCGGGCGCGATTTCCAACAAGCGTCTGTTCATCGAGTTCCCCGACTTCGGACTGGACGGCATGCGCTGCGATTCGCAGGGCAATCTGTACAGCACCCGTTTCGGCAAAGGAACGGTCCTGAAGATTTCCCCTCAGGGCAACATTCTTCAGGAAGTCGTTCTGCACGGCAAAAACTGTACCAACCTGACTTTCGGCGGTCCGGACGGCAGAACGGTCTATGTCACCGTAGCGGACAACGGCAACGTGGAAAAGTTCCGCACGGACGCCCCCGGCCGATGCCGGGTACTCAGCGGGGTCGTCACTTCTTAGACCCCTTTCATTTGAATCAAAAAAAGACTTGGTTCCGTACGCTTCCTTCGGGAAGCGTACGGCCAAGTCTTTTTTATCGTGCCGTTATTTCAGTTCATTCACTTGTTTGACCGGTGTCGTTTGAATGGGCAGGTTTTTGGAATCGATCACTTTCACCTGCAAGTTCACCGGTTTCCCGGGTTCAGCGGCATCTTTCGGGACGATGGCGGAGAGCGATTGGCGGCTCTCGTAAGTCGTCTTTAGGGCCTTGTCGTTCAAATAGACGACACACCCCGGAGCAAAGTTCTTGCCGCTGATTTCGACGGAAGAATCTCCGCTGCTGCCTCCGGCCGTGCTTTGGTGAAGCGGCGACACATTGTCGATCGTCATCTCACCGAAGCCGAGTGTGTATTTCGGATTGATGATCTTGTCGCGGAAGCCGTTAAAGCTGTACTGCTCCCCGAACAGCACGTCATACTGGAGCATCCGGTACTCCGTCACATCCTGCTCGGTCAGCTTCATGCGGTCGTAATGATTCCGGGGCGGGATCATCGGGAACTTTTTGGACAAGGAGAACAGGTAGTCCGTGTACGGCGTTCCTTCGCGCTGCGCCAGATTCAAAAGATAAGGCCCGAGGAAGGAAGCGCTCATGTCGAGCTTATCCTGGTGCTTCGGCAAATAGTTATCCCAGACGACGACCGGCAGGGTGTACATTTTATCCAGTACGGCTGCGGAATCGTCATCGTCCTTCAAGTATCCGGTATCTTTGTAGGCCTGGAAGTTATTGCCCATGGCCGGAAGATGGTCGCCGAACAGCATGATGATCGTCGGCTCGCCTTTCTTCTCGTAATGTTCCACGAGCATTTTGAGCGCGGCATCCGTATTATGAACGCCCTGGGCGAGTGTTTCGATCATGCCCTTCGTTTCCTCCGGGAAATTGCCGCTCGCTTTGATGGTGTTCTGTTTGAATTTATCCGGTGTAAACGGCGCGTGATTCTCCATTGTGTTCGCGAATACAAAGTCAGGACCGGACGTGCTGTCGACCTGCTCGATGATTTTGTTCATCACCGCTTTGTCGGCCAGATAAGGACCGTTGTATTCCGGCTCGAAGTACTCCTGAGAAATGAATTTGGAGAATCCGAAGTTCTGGTACACGTTGCGGCTGTTGAAAAACCAGTTATGGAACGGGTTAATGGCCGTCGTCTGATACCCTTGTCTCGCTAAAATGCTGGCCAGTGAATCGACGCGTCGGTTCATGTATTGGTTATAGGCGATGGCGCCTTCCGGCAGGAACCGGATCGAATTGCCCGAGAGCACCTCGAATTCGACATTGGCGGTTCCGCCGCCGAACTGGGGCGACAGCATATAACCGCTGGAATAGTTCTGCTGGAGATGGTGGATGAACGGAACCGGATCTTCGCTGAACGTTACGTTCTTCATCCGGGTAGGATCCCAGAAAGCTTCGCCGAGAATGACGATAATGTTCGGTTTTACATTCGGATCTACGTTGGTACGGCGTTCGACCCGCTTCACGAAATTGTCCATATTCCCCTGGCTGTAGCCCTGAGGAGCATCGATGATGATCTGCTCGATATTCATGACGGTGGACAGCATAAACCCGTTGACATGATAGTTATCGGCCTGGTTCCAGGGAATGGTGGAGATATGAAGGGCGGATTTGATCGGAACCGGTTTGTCGAAATAGACGGCGCATGCGAGCGCGACGCCAAGGACACCGAGAACGATGTTCTCTTTCCAGCGGAAGCGGGAATGGGTCCATGGAACGAAATAGAGCAGGGCGACGCTGGCCGCAAGGAAGACGATAATGCCGATTACGATCGTTTTATCGAACAAACCGTTCAAGTATTGGACGATGTCGGTCGTCTCGCTGCTGAGGAACAAATCCCAGGGCAGAAGAGGCACTCCGAGAATTTTGAATTTAATTCCGCTGATTAGACCGCAGATCAGCATGAAAGCGGCTACGATCCAGAACGCGATGCGGCTCCGGCCGGTCAAAGCGGTAAAAACTAGGAACAGGCAGAAGGTCAGCAAATAGTTAAGTACCATTTCCCCCGGACTGTGCTTGACCCAGGATAGGGCGGCCATCACTCCTCCCCGATTTAAAAACTCAATGAAGACAACGAGCAGCAGGGGCCAAACGAATAAGTGCAGCCGACGCGCTATAAAATGAATACCTTTCTGCATCACAGATCTCCTGTTCATTCAATTTACAAACATTTTACATATGATTTGCTCTGTCATTATACCATGTAGAACCAGGTCTCGATACCTAAAACCTTGTAACAAAATCGTTACAATTTCATAAAGAATTTGTGATTATTATCACATGTGGGTGCTCATGCCGAAGGTAAGATGAAACCATGAAAAGCTTCATTGACAAAGGGGGATGCCGCTATGGCAAAGCTCGCGCCTGCCAAGGAAAAGCAGGACATTAAGCCCGCTCCGCAAAGCGGGGCGAACGAGAAGGAACCGGAGCTGAAAGGCGCTTTCGCATCGGTTATGATTCTGGGCGCGTTTATTCTGATTACCTGGTTCGGCGTATTTGCTCTGTACCTTATAAGAAGTTAACGGGACAAATGCGCCAAAAGTTCCGCGAATCGGAAAAAAAAGAGGGGATATTACATGCATATTCATCGTTTGGAGAAAATCTGGATCGTTTTCGGCATCTCCATGCTCATCGTTTTCCTGTCCGTGATCGGCGTATCCGCGTTTGCGATGGGAATGAACCCGCCGACCGGCCATGCGCACACGATCGATCCGGCGAAGGTCGATTTGACGCCGCCTTTCGATCAGCCGGGCCTGAAGAAAGTAGGGGAGAACGAATACGAAGCCGTTATGACCGCTTTCGCGTTCGGTTACAAGCCGGATAAGATGGAAATTCCCGCGGGAGCGACCGTGCATTTTATGATCACAAGCAAGGACGTCGTCCACGGGTTTGAAATCCCGGGCACAAATGTAAACATGATGGTGCTTCCGGGGGAAGTGAATCATCTTACGTATAAGTTCGACAAGCCGGGTTCTTATCTCGTGCTCTGCAACGAATACTGCGGCGGAGCCCACGAATGGATGAAAACGACGATAGTCGTTAACTAAACCCACCGGCAGAAAGGAAGTCGTTATGTATGAACGGAACCGACATGCAACCGGCGCGGCAAGCCGCCGCTGCCTTTAATCCGAAAGACTGCAAGCTCGTCCTCGCTCACATTTTATTCGCTTTCGGCGCTCTTCTTCTCGGAGGTATTGCCGGAGTGCTGCAGGGCCTAGTCCGCGGAGGCATGATCAAACTGCCCGCCGGTATCGGCTATTATCAGCTGCTGACAGCACACGGCGTGCTGATGGCGCTCATTTTTACGACCTTTTTCATTATCGGATTCCTGTATTCGGGTATCTCCAAAACGCTCGGAGGCGAGCTACTGCCGCTGCCGCGGCGCCTCGCCTGGCTCGGATTCGGCCTAATGGCGGGCGGAACCGCGCTGGGAACGGTTTTTATCCTGCTCAACAAAGCGTCCGTGCTATACACGTTCTATGCTCCTCTTAAGGCATCGCCGTATTTCTACATCGCATTGACGATGGTTGTCGTCGGCAGTTGGATGAGCGGCTTCGGCATCTTCATCAATTACCGCTACTGGAAGCGGACTCATAAGGGGCAGTTGTCGCCGCTGTTTGCCTTCATGGCGGTCATTACGATGCTGCTCTGGCAGGTCGCGACCATCGGGGTAGCGGCGGAGGTTCTGCTCCAGCTGATTCCTTGGTCGTTCGGCTGGGTCGACACCGTCAACGTCCTTCTGAGCCGCACCTTATTCTGGTACTTCGGTCATCCGCTCGTTTACTTCTGGCTGCTGCCCGCCTATATTTGCTGGTATACGATTATTCCGAAAGTTATCGGCGGCAAAATATTCAGCGACGCGCTTGCCCGGCTTTCGTTTATCCTGTTCCTGCTGTTCTCGATTCCGGTAGGGTTTCACCATCAGTTGACAGAGCCCGGAATCAGCTCGTTCTGGAAATTCCTTCAGGTTATTCTAACCTTCATGGTCATCGTGCCTTCCCTGATGACGGCGTTCTCGCTGTTCGCCACCTTCGAAACGACAGGCAGGGCGAAGGGGGCCAAAGGCCTGTTTGGCTGGTTTAAGTTTCTCCCTTGGAAGGACGTCCGGTTCTTCGCTCCGTTTATGGGGATGCTGATTTTTATTCCGGCGGGAGCGGGCGGCATCATCAATGCCAGTAACCAGATGAATCAGGTCGTGCACAACACCCTCTGGGTAACGGGACACTTTCATCTGACCGTCGCGACCAGCGTGGCCCTTACTTTCTTCGGGATCACCTACTGGCTGATCCCGGCGATTACGGGCCGGCAGCTGACGCAAAGGCTGCACAAGCTGGGAATTTGGCAGACGATTCTCTGGTGCGTCGGCATGTTCTTCATGTCGGGCTCCATGCACACCGTCGGCCTGCTCGGCTCGCCCCGCCGAACCGCGTACACGACGTACGAGAATCACCCCGACACGGTGCTGTGGATGCCTTACCATGTCGCGATGGCGATCGGCGGCATGATTCTTTTCGTAGCCGTGCTCCTGATGATCTATAATGTCGTCGCGCTTATGCGTTCGCCTAAAGGCGAGACGGAGTACCCGATCGCTGAAGTGCGTGACGCATCGGAGCCGACTCCGAAGCTGTTCGAGCGCTGGGGGCTTTGGCTCGGCGTCACCGCCGTTCTGATCCTTGTTGCGTATACGATACCGGTCGCCCAGATGATGGGCGGAGATACGCCGGGCTCGATCCCTTTTGTAACCTGGTAAAACAGCAAAATAACAACCCGCCTTGTGTAGTTTACACGGGCGGGTTTTTCGCGATTTTCGTACAAGGAAGGCGTTCCCAGTTATAACGGTTCCGGAATCGGGTACTGAACGTTAGAATATACAGACGACTAAGGAGCCGTGAAATAATGGATCTGATAACAGGAAATCCTCTCTGGCCTCATACAAGTAACGTAAAAAAGCGATATCCCCGGTTGGAGGAAGATATAGAATGCGAAGTTCTGGTCATCGGCAGCGGAATGTCCGGGGCCATGAGCGCTTACATGCTTACGAAGGCGGGATTCGATACCGTCCTTGTGGATTCAAGGGAAATAGCCGGCGGCAGTACGATGGCGAATACCGGGCTCATTCAATTTTTCAATGACAAAACGTTAACGAGCTGCATCCACACCTACGGGGAGGAAAACGGCGTAGCCTTCTACAAGCTGTGCGAGGAAGCGGTCCGCACTCTGGGGCGGATCTGCGAAGAAGAAGGGATCGACGCCCAGTTTCAGCGGCGGAAATCGCTTTACATGGCTTCCACGGAAGCGGATGTGCCGATGTTGGAGGAAGAATACCGGACGCTGAACAAATACGGATTTGAAGTCGAGTACTTGCAGCCAAGCGACATAGCGGATAAATTCTCTTTCACAAAACCCGGGGCTATCCTCGCGTCCGGGGATGCGGCCATCAATCCGTACGCCTGCGTTAACGGCCTTATCGAAGTGTCGGCCGCAAGCGGAATGAGAGTCTATGCCCGGACCGAAATCGATTCACGGTTGGAGACCGCGAACGGTACGGTCTTTTATACGAAAGAACGGAGGCGGATACAGGCGAAGTATGCGGTTTATTCGACGGGGTACGAAACCCAGGAAATGAAACGCAACCGCAACGCCAAGCTGCTAACCTCCTACGCGATCGCGACTCAACCGGTGGGGGAATTTCCCGGATGGTACAAGGAGTGCATGATTTGGGAGACGGCCCGCCCTTATCTGTATATGCGAACGACCGCGGACGGAAGAATTATTGTGGGAGGGGAAGACGAAGATATGCTTCCCGAAGAAGAACGGATAAACCGCCTTGCGGTCAAGACGGATATTTTGCTGGACAAAGCGAAAGCCTTGTTTCCGGAGCTTGACCTTCGCGCGGAATTTTCGTGGGCGGCGGTTTTCGGTGAAACGCATGACGGGTATCCGCTGATCGGCGTGCAGGACGGATTTCCGAACAGCATGTTCTCGCTCGTATACGGCGGGAACGGAACGGTATACTCCGTACTTGGAGCCGAAATGATTGTGAACCGGCTGCAAGGACTGACCCATCCGGGGGAGCGGCTGTTCCGGTTCGACAGACCCCGTCATACCCCGCCGGCTTCCGAGGTCAAGCATGTAGGCTAAGAAAAATTAATGCCTACTTAACATACAGACATTTTATGGCTACTTCCTATCCTATATAATGAAGGGAGCTGTGTGTACCGCACAGATTTTTGCTTCAGGGAGAGGAGAACAAGCATGAAAGTCGCCGTAGTTGGCTGCGGAACAATGGGGACCGTTCACGGAACGGACTATCATCGGCTGCCGGGAGTCGAATTAACCGGAGTTTGCGATCTCGACCGAGAAACGGCCCGGGACTTGGCCGGACAAGTGCAGACGAAAGCGTACTTTTCTTTCGAGGACATGATGGCGGAGGCGGAGATTGACGTTGTCAGCATTGCACTGCCGACCAATCTGCACAAGGAATATGTCATGAAAGCGGCCGATCTGGGAAAGCACGTCATTTGCGAAAAACCGATTGCGCTGACACTGGAAGATGCCGAAGAAATGATCGCCTACTGTCACAAGAAAGGCGTGCGTCTATTCATCGGCCATGTGGTCCGTTTCTTCCCGGAATATGCGGATCTCAAACGTAAACTGGAGGCCGGCGTAACCGGGGAACCCGGGGTGGCTCACTTGAAACGGGTAGGCTCGCATCCGGGAACCGTCAAGGACTGGTACAACGATTTTGACAAAAGTCACGGCGTCATCATGGACATGATGATTCACGATATCGACTTTGCCCGGTGGGCATACGGAGAAGTACAAGAAGTATTCGCTCTCAACCGGCGCAGCGAAGAGCAGGATTACGCTCTCGTGACCCTGCGGTTTGCAGGCGGCGCCATCGCGAATCTCGAAGGCCACTGGGGCTATCCGGGCGCTTTCGCGACAGCTGCCGAATTCGCCGGTAAAGCCGGCATTATCCGGCTGAACAGCCGGGAGACGGATTCCTTGAAGCTGCTGAGGAGCAGTGCGGCGCCGGTCGGCGCACGCGGGGTGCAAGTACCGAAAAGCCCGTCTTACCAAGACCCGTACTACTACGAGCTGAAGCATTTCCTGGCCTGTATCCGGGAGGACAAGGAACCTCTCGTTTCGGCGGAAGATGCGCTGCGGGCCCTGGAAATCGTGCTGGCCGCCCTCGAATCCGCACGTACGGGACAGCCTGTCCGGCTGCCGCTAAAAGGAGGTGCCGCCCATGCGTAAGCTCAAAATCGGTATGATCAGCTTCGCTCACGGTCACGCGTTTTCGTATTTTGACGCGTTAAACGCCATGCCGGAGGTCGAGGTTGCCGGGATTGCCGACGAACAGAAGGACCGTGTCGCCAAAATTACGGAAACTTACGGGATCTCCTACTACAGCACGGCGGAAGAGCTGCTGAGAACCGATCTAGATGCCGTCGTCATCTGTTCCGAGAATTCCCGCCATGCGGAACTTACGATCGCTTCCGCCAAAGCCGGGAAGCATATCCTGTGCGAGAAGCCGCTCGGCATCTCCACGGCGGAGATGGAAGAGATGATCACGGTGTGCCGGGACCATGGCGTGCAGCTGATGACAGCGTTTCCGTGCCGCTACATACCGGCTGTCGTGCAGGCCAAGGAAGCCGTCGACCGCGGGGAAATCGGCGAGATTATCGCCATCAAAGGAACCAACCGCGGCAGCATGCCGGGCGGATGGTTCGTCGACAAGAAGCTCTCCGGCGGCGGGGCCGTGTTCGACCATACTGTCCATGTGATGGATTTGATGCGCTGGTTCCTCGGCAGCGACGTCCGTGAAGTGTTCGCCTATGCGGATACCCGCTTTCACGAGCTTGATATCGACGATGCCGGCATGGTGCACGTGAGGTTCGAGAACGGCGTTTTTGCCGTGCTGGATCCGAGCTGGTCCCGCAGCAAAACGTTCCCGACCTGGGGCGACGTAACGCTGGAAATCACCGGCACGAAAGGGGTCATTTCGATCGATTCCTTCGCGCAGAAGAACGAGGTTTTCAGCGATGTCACCGGCAAGGCCCAGTGGAGCTACTGGGGAGACAACATGGACGAGTACATGATCAGAGGATTCGTCGACGCCCTTCTCGGCGGGAAGCCGGTGCCGGTTACGGGCGAAGACGGGCTCAAAGCGGCGGCCGTCGGCCTGGCCGCGTACGAGTCGGCGCAGGCGGGCAAGCCGGTCGTGCTGAGTTCATTTTTATAAAAACCCCGGACCCGCGCGTTCCGGCGGGTTCCTTGCGCAGAGCAGGCGACCTGCCGGTTTCGCCCGGGTTTTTTCGGGTCTTTTTTCCGGTCAAAGTTTTGTGAACACTTTCCGACACTAGTGTCTTATTGGATGGGTTATTGTCTGCAAGACCTTGTAAACCCTCGGACGGCTTGATATGATAAGGGCGTTGCTGCGTCTACAAGGAATACATATACGAACATGGAGGAATCGACATGTCAGACAAGTTGTTAAACATTTTTCATCAATCGCATGCGGGATCGTGGGCGTTTATCGTCATCCTGTTTGTGGTAAGCGCCATTTTTTACCGGCAGAAAATTACTCCTATGATCCTCAGATTGTTCTACCTGATCATGCTGGTTTCCGGAATCGGCATGCTGATCGGCTACGGCTTCCCGGTCAAGTACGTGGTGAAGGGAATTATCGCTATCGTTGTGATCGGTCTTATGGAAATGATTCTCGGACGCATGAAAAGAGGACAAGGCAAGGAATCTTCGACCAAGATTCTTTTTGTCGTCTGGGCGGTTCTGATCCTGATCGTCGTGCTTCTCGGCTACGGAATATTTTAAGTAAACGAAAAAGCGGTAGAACCGTCCCTGCCTAAATGGGGGACGGTTTTGTCCGTGTATCCGGTTAAGGAGAGAAATCATGTTAAAACCGATGCTGTTTCTGTTCTGGTCTACGATGTTGGGCGGGCTTGTTCTCGGTATTGCCGTCTGGGGAATCGGCAAGGCCATTTTCCCCGACTTTGTGTCGATGGATGTCGCGGTGAGCGGAGCAAGTGAATTTTCCATGATTATTATGGCGACACTTACCATGTGTATGATCAGCGTAGTCGGATATTTCGCCTACCTGATGACGAATTACTACATGATCGGAATTCTCCGGAACCGCAAAGGCGCCTGGTCGGGTCTTCAGCTGTTCTTTATCGTCATGGCTATCGCGAACTTGTTTTTCCTGCGTTATCAAAGCTTTGCGGAAGGCAAGGAAAGCCTGGCGATGTATGTCGGTACTCCGGTCCTGATCGCTGTGGCGGGTTTGATCGTTTCGCAAGTGAAGGTGAAGCTGACCAATGCTTCGGCCAGAATTCCGACGCTGTTCTTTATGATCGTGGTCACCTGCCTGGAAATGCTCCCGGCTTTCAGCATCAACGATTTGACTTCGCTGCTGTACGTCTCGCTCGTCCTGCTCGCCTGCAACGCGTGGCAGATTCTTATTTTCCATAAGCTGACGAACACGAAGAAACACCAGCAGATGAAAAAGGCGCAGGTTAAGAAAGCATAATCTTTACACAGGTACAAGAAATTCCAAAGGGGCCGATCGTATGAACAAGCGTGTCGTGTTCATCATGCTGCTGATGTTTACCGTCTACCTCGGATTCGGATTGATTATCCCCGTCCTGCCCGAGCTGCTGCACGGAATACCGAAAGGAGAGACGCATCTGGGATGGGTTCTCTCCATATACTCCATCATGTCCTTCCTCGTTTCTCCTTTATGGGGAGGCCTATCGGATAAAATCGGCCGCAGGCCCGTTCTGCTGACCGGAATTTTCGGCTTTATGATTTCCTTCATCCTGCTTGCGCTGGCGGGAACGAATCTGCCGCTCCTCTATCTATCCCGCATTTTGGGCGGCATCTGCTCGGGGGCGCTGAGCGGAGTCGCGCTGGCTTATGTCGCGGATATTACGACCCATGAGGAACGGACGAAATCTATGGGCTTCGTCGGAATGTCGATCGGACTGGGCTTTATTTTCGGTCCGGCGATCGGGGGAACCTTAAGCGTGTTCAGTTTGTCGCTCCCGTTCTGGGGAGCCGCGCTTCTGTCCGCGGGAATCTTCTGCGCGGGATTCCTGAAACTTAAAGAATCGCTGCCGGAAAACAGGGGACAGCATCAGGGGAACAAGCCGTCCCGCTGGTCTCTTCTCCGCGGAAAGCTCGGTTATCTGTATATGATGACTTTCTTCGTCACCTTCTCGCTCGCGGGTCTGGAAGCGACTTTCCAATATTTCCAGATCACCCGGTTCGGCGTCACGCCGCTGCAGATCGGTTTGATGTTTATGTTCAGCGGATTTGCCGATGCGCTGGTACAGGGCGGACTCGTCCGCGTCATTGCCAAGAAAAAGAAGGAAAAGGTCGCCATTCTTGGCGGACTGCTCGCTTCGGCCGTAGGCTTCCTGCTCGTGCTCGGCTCCGCCGGTTTCTGGTCGGCTACGCTGGCCCTGACCGTGTTCAGCGCCGGCAACGCCATGATCCGGCCGTGCGTCAACTCGCTGTTAACCCAGCGCACCCGGCACGGTCAAGGGGTCACGACGGGCCTCAGCTCGTCCATGGACAGTCTGGGCCGGATCGCCGGACCGATCACGGGCACTTCGCTCTTCGGCATCCAGCACGGCCTTCCTTTCGCGGCCGGAGCCGTCGTTTCGGTGCTGGCCGGCCTGCTGCTGCTGCGTTTCAGCCAACTGGACCGCGAATCGGGAGAGGAACTGCCGGAGACCGTTTAGTCCTGCCGTTCTATCCGCCCATGATGAAAGACCCGCCTCTGCCCGGCGGGTTTTTTCCGTTTACACGGACCCGGAAAAAAGCTCCGGAAGGCGTCCTTGGTTGACGGGGCGCCGGAAACGTTTTTACAATAGAAGAAGGAAACGAGAGGAACGGTACCGGGAAACCCCGCAATCGGGCATACCGGACCGTTACCGGTTTATTAAAGGAGAATTCGATGAGCAAATCACTTGTACTGGCCGAAAAACCGAGCGTGGCAAAAGAAATCGCCCGTGTGCTCGGATGCGGTCAAAAGCATAAATCGTATTACGAAGGTCCCGGACATGTGGTGACCTGGGCGCTCGGTCATCTTGTCGGCCTTGCGGAGCCCGAAGAGTACGATACCCGTTATCAGAAATGGAATCTGGAAGATCTGCCGATTATTCCGGGCCGCATGAAGCTTAAAGTGCTCAAGGAAACGTCGCACCAGTTTCGCGCCATTGCGGATCTGGCGAAACGCAAAGATTTGGCGGAGCTGATCATCGCGACGGACTCCGCCCGCGAAGGCGAGCTTGTCGCGCGCTGGATCATGGAAATGGTCCGGTGGAACAAGCCGTTTCAGCGGCTGTGGATCTCCTCCCAGACCGACAAGGCGATCCGCGAGGGCTTCGCAAACCTGAAGCCCGGCAAACAATACGACCGCCTGTTCCAGTCGGCGGTCTGCCGGGCCGAGGCCGATTGGCTGATCGGCCTGAACATCACCCGCGCGCTCACGAGCAAGTACGACGCGCAGCTTTCGGCCGGACGCGTCCAGACCCCGACGCTCGGGATGATCATGGACCGCGAGAAGGAAATCCGGAACTTCCGGTCTGTGGAGTACTGGACCGTGCAGGCGGATTTCGGCGCGTTCCGCGGGACGTGGCGCCAGCGCTCCGGCGAGAGCCGCCTCTTCGAGCGCGAGCGTGTCGACGAGCTCGTGCAGCGCGTCTCGGGCAAGAGCGGCAAAGTCGTCTCCGTCAAGAAGACCGAGAAGACGGAGCCCCAGCCGCTCGCGTACGACTTGACGGAGCTCCAGCGCGATGCGAACCGCCGGTTCGGCTTCTCGGCGAAGCACACGCTCTCGACGCTCCAGCGGCTCTACGAGCAGCATAAGCTCGTGACGTACCCGCGGACGGATTCGCGGTACCTCACCAGCGATATGACGGGCACGCTTAAGGAGCGGCTCCAGTCCGTCGCCGTCGGCCCGTACGCGCCGCTCGCGAAGCCGCTCATGAAGGGCCAACTGCCCGTGTCGAAGCGGATTGTGGACGATTCGAAAGTGTCGGACCACCATGCGATCATTCCGACGGATGAATACGTGAATCTGTCCGCTCTCTCAACGGACGAGAGGAAGCTGTACGACCTCATCGTCCGGCGGTTTCTCGCCCTGTTCTATCCGGCTGCCCGTTACGAGACGACTGCGATGGTCGTCGAAGTGGACGGCGAGCCGTTCCACGTGGCCGGCCGCGTCGTGAAGGATGCGGGCTGGCGGAGCGTGTACGGACCGGGAACCGCCGCGGATTCCGGTGACGGCGACGAAGAGGACGGCGGAGAAGGCGCCGACCGCGCGGATCTGCAAGAGCTTCCCGCGCTGTCCGCCGGGGATAGCGCCGGGACAGTCCGCTGCCGTGTCGGCACGCACCGGACCCAGCCGCCGAAGCGGCATACGGAGGCGACGCTCCTGACGCAGATGGAGAAGCACCACCTCGGTACGCCGGCAACGCGGGCGGAAATTATCGAGAAGCTCGTCAGCTCCGATACGATCGAGCGCGAAGGCGGGTGCCTTCACCCGACGGGCAAAGGCACGCAATTGATCGAGCTGGTTGCCGAGGAGCTGCGTTCTCCCGAGCTGACGGCCAAGTGGGAGCAGGAGCTTGAAGATATCGCCCGGGGACGGGGCCGCACCGAAACGTTCCTCAGCGGAATCCGCGATATGACCAAGCAGCTTGTAACCGGCGTAAGAACGAGCCAGACGGAATACAAGCCGCACAACCTGACGAACAGCCGGTGTCCCGAATGCGGAGAACGGTTAATGGAGCGGAAAAGCAAACGCGGCAAAATGCTCGTGTGCGCAAACCGTGAGTGCGAATACCGCCGCTCCGCGGAGAAGCAGCTCGTCAACCGGCGCTGCCCGCAGTGTCATAAGAAGATGGAGCTGAAAACCGGCAAAGCGGGCAAATACGTCCAGTGCCTCCCGTGCAATGTCGTCGAAGTGCTGGGCGAAAGTACGGGGAAAGTCGCCAAGCATCAGCAGCAAAAGCTCGTCAAGCAGTACAGCAAGCAAGAAGATTTGGGGTCGAGTCTGGGGGATGCTCTTAAGGCGGCCTTAGCCAAAAAAGACGATTAACCTTCATATGTCAAAAGGGCGGGAGTGATCTCCTGCCTTTTTTAATATCATTTATTTAGAATAATTCTAATTAAGTATTGATTTTAAATAAGGCTGGTGGTACACTACATGTACGGCAACAAAAGAAGAATAAATAAACTCAAATGAGCGTTATCAAGGAGGAAACGAACGATGACAACTTTGACCCGAGTGAAAACTGTTACCCAATTAAATCATCTGGCCGCCGACTGGACGGTCCTTTCCATGAAACTGCGCAACTTCCACTGGTTCGTTAACGGGCCTCATTTCTTTACGCTTCATGAAAAATTCGAAGAGTTTTACAACGAAGCGGCTCAGCATATCGATGAAATCGCGGAGCGGGTGCTGGCGTTGAAAGGCAAACCCGTGGCGACACTCGCCGAGACTTTAAAGCTGGCCCGTCTGCAGGAAGCTGCGGGCTCCGAAACCGCGGAGCAGATGGTAGAAGCCGTGCGCGGCGACTTTGAACTGCTTGTCGGGTTCCTTCAGGAAAGCATTACGGCGGCTGAAGAAGAAGGCGACGAGCCGACGGCGGATATGCTGACCGAACTGCAGGCATCGCTTCAGAAACACGTTTGGATGCTGGGCGCCTTCCTTGGCCGCGCCTAAATTTTTCTTAGTAAAGGCAGGTTCCGCGGGACCTGCCTTTTTGGCGTACTTCCTACTTAAGTCCCGTCGACCGTTTGGAAGATTGTGCTATACTGATAGATGGCGGCTGCTAGAAAGAGGCTGCTGGATTCTCCAACTATTTCAAAATTGAGGTGACCTCATGAAAAAACATCTGCCAATCTGGCAATCCGCCGTGATTGCTTCCATGCTGCTCGCCGGTGCGGTACCCGCGGCTGCGGCTTCCGCAGGTACAGTTAACGCCGAAACAGCGGCTGCCGGACCCGTCTCCGCCTCCGATACGAACGCGGCGACCGTTCTCGCTCCTCTGCGTCTTGTAAGCGAAACGGCCGGAGCCAAGGTGGCCTGGAATAACGAAGAGCGTACCGTAACCTTATCGCTTGGGAGCGATACGATCACGCTTGCGATCGGAAAATCTACGGCCCTTATCAACGATAAAGAAGTGGAACTAGGGGCTGCGGTCCAAATCAAGGACGATAAAACGTTCGTTCCTCTGAATTTTTTGACGGAGGCTTTGCACACGGCTGTTTCCTGGGACCCGCAAAACGGTAAGCTGATCATCCCGAAAGGGGACTTGAAAGCCGCGGCAAGCGCCTTTGCCAGTCACTGGCTGCAGGGAGAAAACGAGAGCGCGGTTTCTTATTTTAACTCAGATCTCAAAAAATCCCTCAATGCCAATCAGCTTACCTACATATCGCAGTACTACACCAACATGTACGGTCCGATAACCGGGCAGCTTGGGGCCGGAACGACAAGCAATTCCGTGCATGAAAATGTGTATTTGACCTACGAAACGCAGAGTACCCTGCCGTTCCAGATGACAGTCCGGTTCGACAAGCAGGACCGTATCGACGATTTATACATACCGCCCTACTATTCTCCGGATACTTATCGGAAACCGTCTTACGACGATTCCGGCGCTTATGTTGAAAAAGAGGTGACGCTCGGCGAAGGCAGACTCGCTCTTCCGGGCACGCTCACACTGCCGAGTAAACCGGGTCCGCATCCGGTTGTCGTCCTCGTTCACGGCTCCGGCGCCAACGACCGTGACGAGTCCATCGGCGGCTCCAAGCTGTTCCGCGATATGGCGGTCGGCCTGGCCGCCCAGGGAATCGCCACCCTCCGTTACGAGAAAGTGACGCGCGAGCACCCGTTCAAATCGGCTACGCCGGCTTTTACGGTACAGGACGAGACTGTAGCGGATGCCGTGTACGCCGTTAATCAGCTGGCGAAGACGGAGGGGATCGATCCCCAGCGCATTTTCGTAGCGGGTCACAGCCAGGGCGGGATGGTCGTTCCGCGCGTTATCGACGGAGTCAAGGACGTGAAGCTGGCCGGTGCCGTCGTACTGGCCGGACCGACCAACTCCATCGAAGACGTCGTGCTGGAGCAGTCCAAGTACCAGCTCGAAGTAAGCCGGGAACGCGGACTCGATACGAGCATACTGGAGCAGCAGGTCGCCTTCTGGGAGCAGCAGCTTAAGCTCATCAAAGATCCGCAATACTCCGTGGACAACCTCCCCAAAGATCTTGCGCTGAGCAACGCCTACTGGTGGATGGATTTCCGCAACTACTCCGCCTCCGAAATCGCTAAAAAACAGGACAAGCCGATGCTGATCCTGCAAGGGGATAACGATGCCCAGGTGCTCGCTTATCATTTGGACAAATGGAAAGAAGCCCTTAAGGACCGCACGAACGTGGAGTATAAGCTGTATCCGAAGCTGAACCACGTATTTGCGGAAGTTGACGAAAAATCGACCGGCGCCGAGTATAATGAACCGGCCAATACACCGGCTTCCGTTATCAAGGATATTGCTGATTGGGTGAAGAAAACGAAGTAAGGCGCTGTGCCGTAAACTATAAAAGCCTGCACGGAAGGAAATTTCCTCTTCCGTGCAGGCTTTTTGCGTGAATAGGCGGCTTGCGATCAAAGCTTCCGTCCGCTTATCCGGTTCAGCACCTCGCCGGTTTCCCGTACCAGCTCTTCGATGATCTGAGCGGCTCCGTTATGTTGGGCGAGAGATGCGGCCTGACCCGCCCACATGGCCATATAGGCCGGATTGCCCGCTTTGGCGGCGCTTCGTCTGATCCCCTGAGTGAGGGTGTTCTGCGCGGGATAGGAGGGGAGCCGGCTTTCCAAAGGCTGAAGCTCATCCAGCAGCGCCGTCCGGATGCCGCGGGCATGCTTGCCGGACACCGCTCGCGTGAGCACGGTGGACTCGTCGCTTGCGGAGAGCACGGCTTCCTTGTGGACGGCGTGGGCCCCGCTCTCCACGCAGGCGAGGAACGCCGTGCCGAGCTGCACGGCGTCCGCCCCGAGGGCCAGCGCGGCGGCTATGCCGCGGCCGTCCATGATGCCGCCGGCGGCGATGACCGGCACACGGACGCGGTCCGCGATCTGCGGCACGAGAGCCATCGTGCCGATGAGCGGCGGCTCGCCGTCGTTCTCGCGCGGAAACGTGCCGCGGTGGCCGCCGGCTTCGCTGCCCTGGGCGACGATCGCGTCGACACCGGCTTCTTCCAGCGCGGCGGCTTCCCGCACGGTCGTCGCGGTGCCGATCGTCCGGATGCCGAGACGCGCGCATTCCGCGAGAGTAGCCGCATCCGGCACGTCGAACGTGGAGCTGAATACCGGGACCCTCTCCTCCAGGAGGACGGCGAGCTGTTCCCGGTACGATTCGCTCCACACGGCGGGAGGCCGCTCCTCGCGGGTGCCCGTTTTCTCGCGCAGGGGAGCAAGCAGCCGCCACGCTTCGTCGGCTTTTTGCCGCTGTTCCTGTTCATGAGGGCCTTGCCCGGGCTCGGGCAGAATGAACAGGTTCACGGCAAAAGGGCGGCCCGTCCGGCTGCGGATTTCCCGGACGGCGGCGGAAATCTGCTCCGGCGTCATGTAGCCGGCGCCGAGCGTCCCGAGGCCGCCGGCTTCGGATACGGCGGCTACGAGGGCCGGCGTCGTGCTTCCGCCGGCCATTCCGGCCTGGATGAGGGGATAGCGGATTTGAAAAAGCGTGCAAATCCGGTTGGAGCGGTTGGAAGGATTCATGATCGGGAGCCTCGCTTTCTGATCTGTTTTTTTGCGGGCACGGTTGACTGCTGATTGGCTGCAGGGGGGATCTTTTTAAGAAAAAAATAGGGCTATGCGTTTATCCCGGCCCGGCGTCTATAATTCAAGCGGATGTTATAAGTATACCTCGGTTGGAACAATTTTGCTGCCGGGCGGCGGGCAAGCAATTGCCATCTGCGCGTGGTATACTAATACCTATTGCAGATGTTTATCAACCAGAGGAGTGATCCCGATGAAGGCGGTACAGATCAAACAATATGGCGGACCGGAAGAGCTGTATATCGGGGAAAGGCCGGACCCCGTTGCGGGCGAAGGCGAATTGCTTATCCAAGTGAAGGCGGCGGGTCTCAACCGTGCGGATCTAATGCAGCGTGAAGGCAAGTACCCGGCGGTTCCGGGGGAATCGGACATACTCGGCCTGGAAATGGCAGGCGTTGTTATAGGGGTAGGAAGCGGCGTTACCGGCTGGAGAGAAGGCGAGCGGGTCTGTGCGCTCCTTCCCGGGGGTGGTTATTCCGAGCGGGTAGCCGTTCCTGCCGGCATGGCGATGCGGCTGCCGGCTAATCTGAGTTATGCGGAAGGAGCGGCTATTCCGGAGGCATTTCTGACGGCTTATCTGAACCTCGTTAAACTGGGGGGGATGACGGAAGGAGACTACGTGCTCATTCATGCAGGCGCAAGCGGGGTCGGTTCGGCTGCGATTCAGCTGGCCCGGGAATTCGGGGCTCATGCTCTGGTGACGGCGGGCTCAAGCGAAAAGCTTGAATTTTGCCGGGAGCTTGGCGCGGAAGGCGGCTGGAATTACCGCGAAGGATCGTTCGTCCCTTGGCTTAACGAGGCGACAGGCGGACACGGCAGCGATATTGTCCTTGATCTCGTGGGCGCCCCGTATTTTACGGACCATCTGGCCGGCGCCGCCGTAGGCGGACGTATCGTCCTCGTGGGCATGACGGGCGGTTCCGAAGTCCCGATGGAGAGCTTTGATTTGAATCCTCTGCTCATGAAAAGGATTTCCATCATCGGGTCCACGCTGCGCAGCCGCAGCCGCGAGGACAAAATCCGGCTGACCCAGCAGTTCTGGCAGCAGGCCGGTCCGGGCTTCGCGGACGGTGCTCTCCATCCGGTCGTAGACCGGATTTTCCCGTGGAGCCGTGTGCGTGAAGCCCACGAGTGGATGGAAGCGAACCGGAACAAAGGCAAAGTGATTCTGGATATTACCGCGGATGCAGAATAACTAAATCGGCGGTATAGAATCAGTTAAAAAACGGAGAAGCACTCTAACTATAAAATTTAGTTGGAGTGCTTTTTGTTATATCATTCTATTTCAATAATATTACTTACAAATAAATTTATAGGTTATTAAGACTATATTTAAAAAATATATAGTTTATTTTATGGGTATATAGTATTATTATAATAAATAAATAAATAAAAACATAGTATTAGTGGAGGAAAAATTAAAAATGATTAAAAAACTGAGTTTATTTTCGTTTCTTTTGGCTTTTTTTATTTGTGTTGTTAGTCAAAATGAAGCCGCTGCGGCAGGAACTTATTCAGGCGGCTTATTGGATAATGTTCCTTTAAAGACGGGTCCTACATTTCTGCAACCGACAGGCGCCGATGTAAAAGAAATAACGGATGGCGATCCTTCAACCAAATATTACATGAAAGACCCGTTGGTCTGGCACAAATTTGAGGAAGAACAGACTATTGGTGCGGTAATTGTAAATGCTAAAGGGGCCAAAGTTGAATTTTACAATTCTAATGGAGAGTGGCTGGATACTTATACTCCCGTTTTGAACGACGCTGTTGAATCTCTTCCTAAACCTGTGGAACACGTATCGATTATCGCCTTGAAACATCCAGGCTACAATGTATTCGAGTGGAACGTTTTTAAAAAGGCAATTTACAAAGCAGAGCCCACAATGATTACTTGGATACAGGCGGGAGACAAATCAGTAGATTTGGATTGGAAAGCGACCGGGGCCGAATCCTATAATGTGAGAAGATCCGCTTCACCTGGCGGGCCGTATGCTCTGCTCGCGAATGTTAAGGGAACTGCCTATGCCGATGAGTCTGTAGTGAATGGAACAACATATTATTACGTAGTAACTTCCGTAAATGCGGCCGGAGAAAGTGCTCCCTCTTTAGAAAGATCGATAAAACCGGAAGCGACAATCTACACCGGGGGATTATTGGATCGTAAAGTGCTGGATTTGGGTACAACCTACGGCAAATCTACGGGAACTACCCGAATTATGACTGATAACGATCAATACAGCATGCAGCTTGTCCGCGGAATGGCCTGGTATTCTTTTAAGACTCCAGTGAATATTGAGTCGATCATTGTCTATGGCGCTCCGGGCTCAAAAATAGAATTTTATGACGCGAATAACAACCAAATCGGCGATGCATTTGTACCGACTTTGAACAATAAAATAGAAAATTTACCGTCTCCCATGGAAAAGGTGACCTCGGTAGTGCTTAAACATACGGAAGGTAACTTCCGTGAATGGAACGTCTTCGGCAAAGCCGTCGAGCCGCCGGTTGCCGCTCCGCTTAACCTGACAGCCGCGGGCGGGGACAAGAAAGTTACGCTTGCCTGGAACAGCGTGAACAATGCGACGAGCTACAATGTTAAACGCAGCACAACCGCAGGCGGTCCGTACGTAACCGTCGGCTCAGTTACGGGTGCGACGTATACGTACACCGATACAAATGTCGTCAACGGCACGACTTACTACTATGTAGTAACGGCGGTAGCCCCAGCGGGAGAGAGCGCACCGTCCAACGAAGCGTCCGCCACTCCTAAAGCGGGAGATGTAGTCGTTCCGCCGGAGGAAGAATCCGGTGACAGCGCCATTCTCGTCATTACGCTTAACAACGGAACCGAGAAAGAGTACGATCTTTCCATGAACGAAGTTAACGCGTTTATCGCGTGGTACGAAGGCCGCGCGGCCGGCAAAGGCCCGGTTATGTTCGCGATCGACAAGCACGAGAACAACAAGGGACCTTTCAAAAACCGTAAGGATTACATCCTGTACGACAAAATCATTACGTTCGAAGTGAACGCCTATGATAACGGCAAAGGCGAAAACGGCGGAACCACGCCTCCGGTTAATCCAGAAGACCCTAGCGAGCTTTAATCGGAACTTCAGCGGAAAAAGATAAGCTTTCACGGCAAGAGGCCCTTGATCAGGTAAAGACGATCAAGGGCCTCTTGTTTACTATCGTGCGCTGCTTACTGCCTTCCATGCCAGCGTCTCATAACGGCTCGGGTCATCCATTCCTTATCCGGAAATAAGGTCGGAGACGCTCCAGCTTGTTCACGGAGCCGTTTCAGGAGCGGGAGGCTTCTTGTATAACTCGCTGAGTTTAACGAAGGACAGGGTGTCCTTCAATTTCGGCAGCGTATCCCTCAGGGCCGAGGCCGTTATTTCTCCCTTGGCCCCGACGTGGCCGATGGCGATGCACGGCTGATGCGCTTTGGAATGGGAGCCGATCAGCTGAATCTGCTGGGTTACTTTGCTTTTCGTATGGATATCATCCAGAAAAAGATGGTTTTCCAAACAAGGCACGCCGGCTTTTTTGGCCTCCCGGCAGGCGATGCTCCGGTAATTCGTATGGCTGTCCAGAAAGAAGAGCCCTCTTTCTCGCAGCACCTCCATCACAAGCCGCATCACGCGTTCATCGCCGGTCGCCTTGGAGCCCATATGATTGTTCACTCCGATCGCGTGCGGGATATCGTCAATGGCGGCGTTGACCCGTTTGCGCACCTCGGCATCGCTCAGATCCGTGGTAATGACACCGGGACCTAGCCAGCTTTTACGGCCGCTGAGGGGCTCCATCGGAAGATGGACGATTACGTCGTGTCCTTTGCCGAACGCTTTCTCGGCATCGCTGTGCGAGGAAGGGAGAAACGGCATAACGGCGGCCGTAATCGGAAAAGGCAAATCCAGAATCGCTTCGGTGCCTTTCATGTTGTTGCCGAGGTCGTCGATGATGATGGCGGCCTTTCTGACTGCTGGGGGTTCGTCCACGTGTGCCGACGCAGCGCCTTCGAGTCCTGTACATATGGACAAGCCTGCAAGCAATAGAGTCAAAACGAGCAGACGGCGGGACCGGAACCGGATACCAGGCATAATCGCATTCCTCCCGGCGGTAATTTTTTTGATGCCGTTCTTTTTTTAATATGGGAATGCCTGACGAAAGTTATGCGGGGAGCAGAAAAAGGAGGCTGCAACGGTGCCGAAAATGGTATAAATTCCAAGCCGCGGCGAATAGCATGGAGTAAATCCTCAAAAATTGCGAAAGGGGTGTCACAATCCGGACGATGCTCCGGTTCGCGCCTTTATGCTGGCTATCCCTGGCTTTGACTTCAAAAACCGCGAGACGCTATACTGTAAAGTAGGAAGGACTCAAACCTTTTTTGATCTTTCATTTTTCAACTTAAAAGGAGGTGTACCTGTCTGCTTCCAAGAGGCGGATAGGGATTAATTGGATAGTGACCCTTTACCAGTGTTACTGAATTTTGTACTGATTGTGGTTCTCGTTCTACTGAACGGATTTTTTGTGGCGGCGGAATTTGCGATGGTGAAAGTGCGCGCAAGCCGTATCGATGCGCTTGTCCTGGAAGGGAATGTGAAGGCGCGCTTCGCCGGCAAAATCGTTCAGAACATGAATGCGTATTTGTCCGCCTGCCAGCTCGGCATAACCCTGACGTCTTTGGCGCTTGGTTGGATCGGCGAGCCTACGGTGGCGTATGTACTCGAACCGCTATTGGTGAACATTGGTGTACCACCTGTTATTATTCACACCATTTCTTTTATCATCGCATTCTCGGTTATTACGGCGTTTCACATTATTATCGGGGAGCAGTTTCCCAAAACGTATGCGATCCGCAAATCGGAAGAAGTGACTCTTTGGGTTGCCGGTCCGGTCCTGATTTTTTACAAAATCATGTATCCTTTCATCTGGATGCTGAATGGAACCTCCAACTGGCTGCTCCGCAAATCCGGCATTGAACCCGAAGGCGACCACGATACGGTTCATACGGAAGACGAAATCCGGCTGCTGATGAAAGAGAGCCACCGGAACGGGCTGATCGACAATACGGAACTCACCCTGGTGGATAATATTTTTGAATTCACGGAAACGAACGCACGCGAAATTATGATTCCGCGTACGGAAATGGTGTGCCTGCATGCCGCCCATTCCTTCGAAGAAAACAAGGAAATGGCCATCCAGGAGCTCTACACGCGTTATCCGGTTTGCGACCCGGACAAAGATAACATTATCGGCTTTGTCCACATCAAGGATTTGTTAAAAGCAAGCGACCAGCTTGACGATATACGCAAGATTATAAGACCGCTCATGACGGTGCCCGAATCGATGCCGATCAGTACGCTGCTCAAGCTGATGCAGAAACGCAAAACGGAAGTGGCGCTGCTGATCGACGAATACGGCGGCACGTCGGGTCTTGTAACGGTTGAAGACATTCTGGAAGAAATCGTCGGCGAGCTGCAGGACGAATTTGACCATGAACGTCCCGTTATGGAGAAGAAAGACGAATTTACGTACTCGATCGACGGCATGATGCTTATCGAGGAAGTGAACAATCACTTCGGTACGGAAATCGAAACCGAGCATTACGATACGATCGGCGGCTGGATTTATTCCCAGGTGGAAATTCCGCCTATGAAAAACCAGCGCATCCATCTGGGTCCGCTTCAGTTTATCATTGATGAAGTAGAGCATATGCGGATCGTACGGCTGATCGTACGCAAGGAACCTCCTGAAGAGCAAGTGCTGCTTCAGCAGGTCGTGTCTTAATTAACTCAAACACAAGAAAAACGCCGCGGAGACGCGGCGTTTTTCTTGTGTTTTTTCTATAGCTGGGATTGTACTGGAAATGGAATCCCTTATAGTTGCTTAGAATGTTGCGAGAATAATGACCAGCAAGATATAAAGAACCAGAATGACCGCTGTGCTCGTGAACCCAACGCCTGCTCCGTAACCCGACATGTTAACGCCTCCCCGAGTTTGTGTTGTGCTTTGTTTACAGAATTATCTTATGAAGGGCGGGGGCGTTTGTCATGGACGGATGCCCGGGGAGTCCAAATTTTTACGAAAAGCCGTCTGGACCCGCTGCATTTTTGTGAAGATATGCAAAAGAGTGCAGGCGGCCCACCGGCCGACCGGACAGGGCAAAATCGTCATCGTCGTCGTAATCCTGTCCGTGATCGGCCTATCCCGTTATTCCTGGTTCTCGCTGACGCGCTTCATAATGTCCAGCAGAGCCTCGGGAGGTCTGGCTCCGGAGAAGCCAACTTTTTTATTGAGGATAAAAAAAGGCACACCGTTTATATTCAGCCGCTTAGCGAGGGCATAATCGGCTCGTACGCTGTTTTCGACGTCTTCGTGATGAAGGCGCTTTGCGGTTTCGGCTGGATTTAATCCGCATTCCCCGGCAATCCGCAGCAGTACGGATTCCGTGCCGATGTCGAGGCCCTCTTCAAAATAGGCCCGGTAAATGCGGTCAAGGACGAGCGATTTCGAACTCTCCGGCACGGCGGCGATCAGTTGATGAGAGAGGCGGGTATCCGGCATCGACAAAATCCGGTCAAAACGGAAGGGGACGCCCGCCTGCCGCCCGGCCCGTGTGACGCCGTCCAGTACGGCCTGCAGCTTTTCCCCGCCGGGGTCCTGCAGCTTCCGGTTCATCGCTTCCGTAAAAGGTACGCCCTTAGGCGGGATAGACGGGTCGAGGCGGAAGGCCCTGAAGCGGACAGAAACGTGTTCGCCTTTCCATAAACCGAGGGCCTCCGTCAGATAGGACTTACCGATCCGGCACCAGGGACAGACGGTATCCTGAAAAACATCGATAATCAATAGAGTCAGCTCCTTCCGTCCTAGAATCTTTCCATGCGTGTATCGAAATAAAGCATACTCATTATAGTATACTTCCTGCCGGAAACCGAAACGCTCCGACCTGCCAAAACCCGGAAGATTGTTTGAGACCCGAAGAAAACGGCTAAAAAACCTGATGGAGTTCTCAAACTAGCGAAGAGGAGCGATCTTAAGGTGGCAGATAAAAAAGACAAAAACAAAGACAAAACCAAACGGGGCGAACCGGTAATCGGACAAATCGACCGGACGCTCGTTCCGGATAAGGCCCTTGCTCTCTGGCATCTGGGTCAGGAAGGCATAGCTTTTAAAGCGGCGGGAATCATCGGGTATGTGGATCCGTATTTAAGCAATTACATAGATGACGAATTCGGCCATTCGCCGCGCAACTTCGAAACGCCTCTTTCTCCGGAGCTCATCGGGCATGCGGATCTCGTCCTGATCACGCACGATCACCCCGACCATCTCGATCCGGTCTCCGTACGCGCGATAGCGATCGCTTCCCCGCAAGCGTCGTGGATCTGTCCGGCACCGGTGGTTCCGCAGCTGACAGAGCTCGGGATTGCTCCGGACGCGGTAATCGGAGCCCGGGCGGGGCAGATGATCGACTTCCGGGATATGCGGATTACGCCGGTGGCCGGCAAGCACGAAGACTTCGAAACGGATGAGAACGGGAATCACCGGTATCTCGGCTATGTCATAGAGCTCAACGGAGTTACGCTGTATCATGCCGGAGATACGGTCGGATACGCGGGTCTGCTGGAGACGCTTCGTCCGCACCGGATCGATATTGCCTGCCTGCCGATTAACGGCCGGGATATCAAACGGTACGAAGCTAATCTCATGGGCAATATGAATTTCCGTGAAGCCGCGGATCTCGGGGTCGGAATCGGAGCGGATTTGATCGTGCCCATGCACTATGACCTGTTCGCGTTCAATACGGAGAATCCGGCTTATTTTGTCGACTATGTCCATCATACGTACCCTCACCAGAAGTTTAAGCTGTTTGCCCCCGGAGAGAGGCTGATATATTATGCCGATGATGAAATGAAAGAAAGCGGCGGGGAGAGCGGGGATTAAACTTCCCTGTAGGGGTTCCCGGACCCTACCGGCTTAACGGCTTGAACGGAGCGTCTTGTCCGCCGCAAACCTTTCGAAGGGAAGTGTGCGGGCAAGCGCCGCCGCAAGTCCGGTATAAGTGACCGGAGCGGGCGTATCCGCATCGACGGTCTAAAAGCGGGACCTTCGGCCTGCTCCCTTGTTGACGCTGCTGTCCTTATAAGGCATTATTAAGAGATAAGATGCAGCTTGGAGGGACCGCAGTGAAAGCCGAAGAAATTATACAGGCCATGTCCGAACAAGGGATGCGGATAACCGATCAAAGACGCACGCTGGCGGAATTGTTCGCCAAGTCCGAAGGGTATGTGACACCGAAAGCCGTGTATGAAAGCATGGGGAAAACATACGGCGGCCTCAGTTTTGATACGGTCTACCGCAATTTGAGAATCATGCACGACATGGGCGTGCTGGAACAGTTTGTCTTCGAAGACGGTATCAAGTTCCGTGCCCGTTGTTCGGAGATGGATCACCATCATCATCTGATCTGCCTGCAGTGCGAGAAAACGATCCCGTTCGTCTTTTGTCCTATGGACGAGGTGAAGGGATTGCCGGAAGACTTCAAGGCGGTCAAACATAAATTCGAGATCTACGGATACTGCAAGGATTGCCAGAAATGAAAAAGGTGCTCCAGGCACCCATTCACGCCTACCGCAAATATGTATCCCCTCTTAAACCGCCTACCTGCCGCTTCTATCCGACCTGTTCCCAGTATGCGCTGGAGGCGATAGAGCGGCACGGGCCGTTATACGGATCGTGGCTGGCGGCCAAGCGGATCTGCCGCTGCCACCCTTTTCACCCGGGCGGGGTCGATCCGGTTCCGCCGCCGCGGAAACAGGGGCGAAATACCGGTTGACACAATTTGCGGGATTCGCTATATTGTTGGTTAAACCTGCCTTTTCGCGGGAACAATGAAGCTAGAACGATCATCACTTTATGAATAGACATGTTCGATGAACGGATGAGTACGGGAGGAAGCTGCTTCAGAGAGCCGGGTCAGGTGAAAGCCGGTGCAGTCGGAACCCCGGAGTATGGTCCGGGAGAACATGCCTTCGAGCGGCCCGGATGAGGAAGGATTACCCTTCCCGCGTCAGGGCGTAAGGGGGCATCGCTTGTCCGGCGTTAACGGACGGAGCCGCCGGGCAGCCGGCGGCTGCCGAGCTTCGCCCTCGCAAGAGGCGGAGGAATCTGGGTGGTACCGCGTGAGCGCAGCTCTCGTCCCTTTGTTGGACGGGGGCTTTTTGTGATTTTCCGCTTCCGCGTCTCGTTTTCATAGAACATTACGAAGAAAGAGGATGGGTAACATGGACAACAACCGGAAAACCTTTTATTTAACGACACCGATTTATTACCCCAGCGACAAACTTCATATCGGGCATGCCTATACGACGGTGGCGGGAGACGCCATGGCGCGCTACAAGCGGCTTCGCGGCTATGATGTCATGTATTTGACGGGCACGGACGAGCACGGCCAGAAAATCGAACGCAAAGCGAAAGAAAAGGGGCTGACCCCCCAGGCGTTCGTGGATGAAATCGTCGACGGCATCAAATCCTTGTGGAGCCGGCTTGATATTTCCTACGATGATTTTATCCGCACGACGGACCAGCGGCATAAGGACACCGTCCAGAAAATTTTCGACCGCCTGACTCAGCAGGGAGACATTTACCTGGATACTTACGAAGGCTGGTACTGTACGCCTTGCGAATCCTTTTTCCTGGAAAATAAGCTGGTCGACGGCAAATGTCCCGACTGCGGACGTCCGGTCGAATGGGTGAAAGAGGAAAGCTATTTCTTCCGGATGAGTAAATATGCCGACAGACTGCTTAAATATTACGAGGAAAACCCGGAGTTCATTCAACCGGAATCCCGCAAGAACGAAATGATCAACAACTTCATCAAGCCGGGGCTGGAAGATCTCGCCGTTTCGCGGACAACGTTCGATTGGGGCATTAAAGTGCCCGGCAATCCCAAGCATGTCATCTACGTCTGGATCGACGCGCTGACGAATTATATTACGGCCCTCGGCTACGGCAGCGAAGATCCGTCGAAGTATGAGCGCTACTGGCCGGCCGACGTCCATCTCGTGGGCAAGGAGATTGTCCGCTTCCACACCATCTACTGGCCGATTATGCTGATGGCCCTGGATCTGCCACTGCCGAAAAAAGTGTTCGCGCACGGCTGGCTTCTCATGAAGGACGGCAAAATGTCGAAATCCAAAGGCAACGTCGTAGATCCGGTCACGCTGATCGACCATTACGGCCTCGATGCGCTGCGCTATTACTTGCTGCGCGAAGTGCCTTTCGGATCGGACGGCACCTTTACGCCCGAGGCGTTTGTCGAGCGGATCAACTACGATCTCGCCAACGATCTGGGGAATCTGCTTAACCGGACTCTGGCGATGCTCGGCAAATATTTCGACGGCGTCGTTCCGGACTTCCACCCGGGAGTTACGGCTTTTGACAAGGAACTGATCGCAACGGCGAAGGAAACGGTTGAAACCGTAGAAGCGCAGATGGAGAAAATGGAGTTTTCGACCGCCCTGGCGGCTATCTGGGCGCTTGTCAGACGCGCCAACAAATACATCGACGAGACGCAGCCATGGGCTCTGGCCAAAGACGACGTAAACCACGGCACGCTAGGCTCCGTCATGTACGCCCTGTTCGAGACGCAGCGCATCGTCAGCGTGCTTCTGCAGCCGTTCCTGACCCGCACGCCTGCGAAGATCTGGGAGCAGCTCGGCATCCAGGACGGCACGCTTACCGCATGGGACAGCGCCCACACGTTCGGCCTGCTGCCTGCCGGCACCAAAACGGCCAAAGGCGACCCGCTCTTCCCGCGCCTGGATATGGCGGAAGAGGTCGCCTTCATCGCGGCCGCAATGACAGGCGGCCAGGCGCCGGCCGGTGAAGCCGCAGCCGAGCCTGCATCGGCGGCAGAAGGGTCCGCTCCGGCCGGGAAGACTCCGGCGGAGGATGCCAAGCCCGCGCCGGAAGCGAAGCCCGAAATCGGCATCGACGATTTCGCGAAGGTGGAGCTGCGCGTGGCTCAGGTAACGGCGGCGGAGCCCGTCAAGGGCGCCGACAAGCTGCTTCAGCTCCAGCTGGACCTCGGCTACGAGCAGCGGCAGGTCGTTTCCGGCATCGCGAAGTACTACAAGCCGGAGGAGCTTGTCGGACGCAAGGTCATCTGCGTGACGAACCTGAAGCCGGTGAAGCTTCGGGGCGTGCAGTCGCAGGGGATGATCCTGGCGGCTTCCGAAGGCGACGGGCTGACGCTGGCGACCGTGCCGGATTCGATGCCGAACGGCGCCATCGTGAAATAACACCCTTTCCCGACCCGGAAAAAATGCGGACATCTTTCGCGTTTTTTCCGGGTTTTGACATGGGGAGGGGCGAATTTTTGTCAATTAATCGTAATGTTTATGATTAGTATTGACAGGAGGCGGGCCGGGTCCGTATAATCAGCAAGTAAATAAAAATAATTACGATTTACACAGCTTGATTATTGTGACAGGCTGCCGAGAGGAGTTATTTTCTATGAAAAGACGGCGTATACTTACAGGGTTGACACTGGCGATATCTCTGCTGCTGGCAGGCTGCGGAGGCGGTCAGAAGTCGGCGGTCGCGGAAGATAAAATTAATATCACGACGAGCTTTTACCCGCTTTACGATTTTGCGGTCAAGGTCGGGGGCTCCCATGTGAATGTTATCAACCTGGTACCGGCGGGTGTGGAGCCTCATGATTGGACACCGAAAGGCCGGGACATCAAAAATATCGGCGATTCCCAGTTGTTCCTCTACCAAGGAGCGGGTTTTGAAGGCTGGGTGGACGACTTCCTCAAAAGCTTGAAGGACAGCAAGGTAAAACCGGTCGTAGCGAGCGCGGGAGTCGAACTTCTTAAAGCCGGGGAAGAGGCGCACGGGCACGATCACGGCAAGGACGAACACAGCCATACCGAAGAGGCCGGCAAAGATACAGACCCTCACGCGTGGCTGAGTCCCAAAAACGCCAAAAAAATGTCCGAGAACATCAAAAACGCACTCGTTGAAGCCGATCCGGCGCACAAGAGCGACTATGAAGCGAACTATTCGGCTTACGCGGCCAAACTGGACGCTCTGGATAAGCAGTACAAGGACAGCCTTTCCGGGCTGCCGAAGAAAGAAATTGCCGTGTCCCACCAGGCATTCGCCTATTTGTGCCATGACTACGGGCTGACTCAGATGGCCATTATGGGCCTTTCCCCGGATGCCGAGCCGACCGCTCAGGATATGAAGAAAATGAGAGAGTACATCGCGGAGCACGGGATCAAATATATCTTCTTCGAAGAACTGGTATCGGACAAACTGGCGAAAACGCTGGCCAAAGACGCGAAGGTCGAAACGCTCGTACTGAATCCGCTGGAAGGGTTGACCGAAGAACAGGTAAAGCAAGGCAAAGACTATATTTCCGTGATGGAAGATAATTTGAAAAATTTGACGAAAGCTTTACAATAGAAGAGATTCATCATCGAAGCGACAGAAGCGAAAGCCGCCCGGCGGCGAAGGGAGCAGAAGAACGGAATGGAAACATGGAAACCGGACGGTTGCCATAACAAAATCGTGGAATTCAGCGGCATCTCCTTCTCATACGGAAGCAAGCCGGTTATAACGGATTTAAATTTTGACGTTCTAGAAAGAGATTTCGTAGGATTGATCGGTTCCAACGGAGCGGGGAAAACGACGCTTTTGCGGATGCTGGTCGGCCTGCATAAGCCTACGGAAGGCGATATCCGCTTGTTTGGACAGCCGATCCGGCAGTTCCGGGACTGGGAGCGCATCGGGTACGTACCCCAGAAGAATTCGCTGAATCCGCTGTTCCCGGCAACCGTCCGCGAGGTGGTTATGTCGGGGCTTTACACGAAAAAGAAGCTGTACAAGCGCCTGACCAAAGAGGATATGCGCCGGTGTGACGATGCGATGGAAGCGATGCGCATCGAAGATCTGGCGAAACGCAGAATCGGGGAATTGTCGGGCGGACAGCAGCAAAGGGTGTTTCTTGCGCGTGCTATCGCCAACAATCCCGAACTGCTCATTCTGGATGAGCCGACGGTGGGGATCGATGCGGAAAGTCAGGCGGTATTCTTTAACATGATCCGCCATATGCACCAGCATCATCACATGACCTTCATCATGGTGTCTCACGACCGGGAAATGATGAGGTCCTATCTCGGTTCGGAGCCGCAGACGCAGAGCGGAGGACTGAAGTTTTTCGTGAAGCACACGCACGAACCCGAGAATTGCGAAGAGACCGACCTGACGCATTCTACCGTCAGAGAGCTTCAAACAAGTCAATAAAGGCATGCCGCCTGTTGACAGCCGATTAAGAGGAAGTAAGGGGCGAGCAGCTTGGACATTTTTACGGAACCGTTTTTTGTAAGAGCACTTATCGGAGGCATCTTGATCGGGCTGACCGCTCCGTTGATGGGTGTCTTTCTGGTGCTGCGGAGGCTTTCGATGATCGGGGATACTCTCGCGCATGTTTCGATCGCGGGGGTGGCGCTGGGGTTTCTTCTCGGCGTGTATCCGATCGGCATGGGGCTTCTTTTTGCGCTTCTGGCATCGTTTGCGATCGAGAAGCTGCGCAAAGCGTACAAAACGTATGCGGAGCTGTCCATCGCGATTATCATGTCCGGCGGGGTGGCGCTGGCTACGCTGTTGTTTACGCTGGGCAAAGGGTATAATATTAATGTGATGAGCTATTTCTTCGGCAGCATTTACACACTCGATTCCAGCGACCTGTGGGTCGTTTTCGGCGTGTGCATCCTTGTGCTTGCCGTGGTTGCCCTGCATTTCAAGGAATTGTTCCTCATGTTCTTCGACGAGGAGGCGGCTGGCGTAAGCGGGCTGCCGTTGAAAGTGTACAACATCATGATCACGATGCTCACGGCGCTGGTCATCTCCGTATCTATCAAGATTGTGGGCGCGCTGCTCGTATCCGCGCTTCTTACGATTCCGGTCGCCTGCAGCCTTCTCGCGGCGAAGAGCTTCCGGCACTCGGTCGTGCTGTCCGTCATTATTTCGGAGATCGGTGTTGTCGCGGGACTGGCCTTGGCGGCGTGGTACGATTTTGCGCCGGGAGCGACCATCGTTCTTTCCCTGATCGTCGTCCTCATCGTTCAGTTGGTTTGGAAAACGGTCCGCCGCGCTTAAAAAAACGGCGGCCGGAAGCAGGAGGAATGCTTACACATGCAGCATGTTAATGTTTGGCTCGCTTTCTGGGCCGGGTTCGCTTCGTTTATCTCGCCGTGCTGTCTGCCGCTGTATCCTTCGTATTTGTCTTACATCACCGGAATTTCGGTCAGTGAGCTTAAGTCGGGGCAGACGAAAGGCGCGGCCAGACTGCAGACGATGGCCCATACGCTTGCATTCATTCTCGGATTTTCAATCATTTTTTACAGCCTCGGACTCGCGGCCAGCTCCGTTTCGGAGTTTTTTGTAACGAACCGGGATCTGCTCAGACAAATTGCGGCTCTGCTCATCCTTGTGATGGGATTGTTCCTGCTCGGAATTTTTCAGCCGAAGTGGATGATGAGAGAGCGCAAGCTCCAGTTTAAATGGAAACCTGCGGGCTATCTCGGATCGGTCCTGATCGGAATCGGCTTCGCCGCGGGCTGGTCGCCTTGCATCGGACCGATTTTATCGTCCATGCTTGTGATGGCTGCCGCCGAGCCGGACTCGTGGCTTCCGCTGATCAGCGCTTATTCGCTCGGATTTGCGATCCCTTTTTTCGTCCTGTCCTTTTTCATCGGATCTACCAAATGGATTTTGCGCTACTCCGCCACGATTATGAAAATAGGGGGAGGCGTCATGATTGTATTCGCCATTTTGCTGTACACCAATCAGATGTACAAAATCACAATTTGGCTGAACAACATAACGCCCCAATGGCTGCAATTTTGACATAAGCTTCGGCAGACCGGGAATCAGGTAAAATATTCGATTTTGGCGTTCGGAAACTTATCGAAAATCTGGTCCGTAATAAATTCGCGCAGAGCCGTCGCCTGCTCATCGGGATATACATACTTGCCGCGGCCGTAGCGGCCCCATTTATACTTGCGCTTCGCCTCGTCCATCTCCAATTTGGATTTGGGATAGCGGCGTTCGATCACGTTCTTCGCCGTCTTCGTGAAACGGTGCTGGATTAGCTCGAATGTCAAGTCGTCGAGCGCTTCCGGGGGCAGTGCGTTATGGAGCTTGACGATCAGCTCTTCATAGCCTTTTTCCCAGCCGTCGTGCCAAATAATCGGGGCGATGATGAAGCCGAGCGGATAACCCGCGCGGGCCACTTTGCCGGCCGCCTCAATGCGTTCATGAAACGCCGAGGTGGCCGGCTCGAAGTTTTTAATGACATAGTCGGCGTTTACGCTGAACCGGAACCGGGTATGCTTGTTATGCTTCGCATCAAGCAAAGGTTCGACATGGTGGTATTTCGTAACGAAACGAAGACGGCCGAGCGGCTCGTTGGCCATAAATTCGATATATTCTTTGAGAGAGCCGGTAATATGCTCCAAACCGACGGGATCGGAGGTGCAGGCCGCTTCGAACCGCGTAATTTCGGGGGCTCTTTCTTCGATATACTGCTTGGCGGCTTTGAGAATATCGTCGGTATTGACGTATACCCGTACATAAGGTTTGTTGCCCAAGGTCGTTTGAAGATAGCAGTAATGACAATGTCCCATACAGCCTGTCGCAATCGGCATGGCATATTCGGCGGACGGCTTGGACGTATCGAACTTCAGCGTTTTCCGGATTCCCACCACAAGCGTCCGCTTCGCGATCCGGTACTTCTCCAGCTCGGTTTCGCCCGGCAGATTTGTAATCCGGTTGTGGGAAGTCGTCATGTGGATGGGCAGCCCTTTGCTTTGGGCCCACTCCAGAATGCGTTTGCCCTTGGGATAAAGGAGGGCGTCCGGTTCGAAATAAACGAGCTCCGGCACGAACAATGCGGTGCTTCTAGTGCGGGTCATCTGTTCAGTAGCCATGGCGTGCTCCTTTAAGACGGGAAGTAACGGAACAGTCCTTCCGTTCGGCTATAGTCTGCACCCTGGACAACGCTCGTAACCGTGGGAAAAGTTCGCGGTAATGGCTGCGGCGTAGTCCGTTAACTTGCTTTATTAGTTAATAAACGGTATTATACTAAAGCAAATAAGCAACTAATTTTAGCAAAAGCAGGGGGAACTCGGGATGGCGACGCCCAGTATGGAAGATTATTTGGAACGGATCTACAAACTGATCGACGAGAAAGGCTACGCCCGTGTGTCCGACATTGCCGAAGGCCTTGAAGTGCATCCTTCTTCCGTGACGAAAATGATCCAGAAACTGGATAAAGATAAATATCTGATTTATGAGAAATACCGCGGACTCGTTCTGACTTCAAAAGGCAAAAAAATGGGCAAACGGCTGGTGGACAGACATGCCTTGCTGGAACAATTTTTAACCGTTATCGGTGTTCAGGAAGAAAATATTTACCGCGATGTGGAAGGAATCGAGCATCATCTGAGCTGGGATTCCATTACCTGCATCGAAACGCTGATTGAATATTTGAACCGGGACCCAGCCAGGCTGGAAGATCTCCGCAGCATAAGGGCAGAGCTGGACAACAGCTCGGACTCCGAATAAGACCGAAACGTTTGCCGATCTAAGATGGCGGACGTTTTTTCGTTTTTTACTGTGAAAATTGCGTCTAGGAACGTCCATTGCCGCATACATACCTAGGGAAGGTGTGCGGAGGTGACGGAATGAAAATCAACGCGGTATTCGAAGGCGGCGGTGTCAAAGGAATCGCGCTTGCAGGGGCGGTCAGCTCGGCGCTGGATAACGGATTCGAGTTTCACGACGTGGCGGGAACCTCATCCGGTTCAATCGTGGCGGCTTTTCTCGCGGCGGGATACACGGGGGAAGAAATCAAGCGGCTCATTATCGAAACCCCGTTTCACAAATTTTTAAAGCGCTCTCCCATTTTCGATACGGGAATTGTGGGGTCGGCCGCCAGGCTTATTTGGAAAAAAGGGCTCTATTCCGGAGACGCCCTGGAAGATTGGGTGCGCGAGAAGCTGGAGGTCAAAGGAATCCGGAAGTTCGGCGATCTCCGTAAAAACCAGCTGCGAATCGTGGCTTCGGATATTTCCCAGGGAAAGCTGCTCGTTTTTCCGGACGACGTCGCTCAGTACGGAATCGATCCCGGCCGTTTTTCCATTGCCCGGGCCGTCCGAATGAGCTCTTCGATTCCGTATTTTTTCGATCCCGTGAAAATCCGGAAACCCGCGCGGCAGACCCGGCACGATGAACCGTTCCGCAACCAGTTTGTGTACATTGTGGACGGGGCCATTCTGAGCAACTTCCCGTTGTGGCTTTTCGACGAGCCGGAACAGCAGCCGGGCCGCATTCCAACCTTGGGCTTCTCTCTGGTCGGCAAAATACCGAAACATATTCATAAAATCAACGGGGTTATCTCCATGTTCCAGGCTTTGTTCACGACGATGATGGATGCACACGACACCCGGTACATCGAAGAGAACAACTACTTCCGGACGATCAAAATACCTGCGCTCAACGTAAACTCGACCCAGTTCAATCTGACCCTGGAGGACAGCGAAAACTTGTACGAGGCCGGGTACCGGGCTTCCGACGACTATTTCCGCAAGTGGTCCATGCATCTGTATGAGTCCGCTTATGAAAAATACGTCCTGCGCAAGCCGGTATAAGCGGATATATGGCGGCTACGGCGGGTTAGCCCGGCGTTTGCAGGTATCCGTAAAGCCCAAGGGGTGAAAGACGGCAAGCGCGCCTATCGCGTTACAAGATTAAAGCCGCGGGGAGCGGCCGAGCATCCGGCCAACCAAAAAAGCGAACCTGAAAAGGTTCGCTTTTTTGGTTCCGCCTTCTTAGTGGTATCTTGGCGGGTCTTCCGGAGGGTCAGAAGGCTTGCTGCCTTCAATGACCCGGAACTTGGCTTTGCGCTTCCGCTCCGACGCCGAGAGCCGGTCCGGCTTGCGGCTCGCGGAGCGTGTTTTGTAGGAGGTGCCCTGCCCCTTCCGGGGGGCCATCTTGTACAGGACGAAAATCAATCCGAGCACCAGAAGGGGAATGAGAAACTGATTTAAGCTGTAGGCAAGTCCGATCAGAGCGAGCGCCGCGATGACGACGGTAGCGGCCGACCAGCGGCGATTCATGCGCTTGCCTTGGACTGGGTGAGCCGGCTTTCGGCTTCACGCATCCGGTTGAATGAGGCGATCGAGACTTCCACCTGATCGTCCGTAGGCTCTTTGGTCGTCAGCTTTTGCAGCCAGAGCCCCGGATAACCGAGGAAACGGAGAACCGGCACTTCACGAAGCGAGTTCGTAAAACGAAGAACTTCGTAAGAGACGCCGATGATGACCGGCAGAAGAACCAGGCGCTGAATGATACGGTCGATCATATTGTCGTAGGTGAAGAACGAGTAGATGATGACCCCGATGATGACGGTAAAGACGATAAAGCTGCTGCCGCAGCGGTAATGAAGCGTACTGAACTGCTGGACGTTGCGGACGTTCAGCTCGACGCCGGCTTCATATGCCGAAATGACTTTGTGCTCGGCGCCGTGATACTGGAACAGCCGTTTGATGACCGGCGTGAGCGAAATGAAGTAAATATAGGACACGAGCAAAACGATCTTGATCAGTCCTTCGATGATGTTGTGCCAGATCTGGTGCTCCTGGAAAAAGCGCCCGAACAGCGTTTGTTCCAGAATAACCGGAACGAGCGTGAAGATCACTTTCCCCATCAGGAAGGACAGGACGCCGACTACGGCTACCCCGAGAATCATCGACAGGCTGAACCCCGACTTCTCTTCCTTGGCGGGAGCCTTGCCTTCGCCTTCCTCTTCTTCCGCGAAGCTTTCGGCCGAGAAATTGAGGTGCTGCGCGCCTTTGGCGCTGGATTCGATAATTCCGACGATACCGCGGAGCAGAGGGATTTTCTTCAGTTTGTTGACCCAGCCGATTTCGGTCTTGGGAACTTCAAGAAAATCGATGGTGCGGTCTTTCTTGCGGACCGCGGTAACATGAACATTCCGGCCGGCAAACATGACGCCTTCAATAACGGCTTGTCCGCCGTAAATGCTTGTATTGGATTGTGACACGTTCTATCCACCTTCTCTAAATAGCTGGTTTCTTCTCTATTTTAGCGAATTTTCCAGCAGAATGCCACCGCTTTCTATTTCGGTTAAGAAGCGGGAATTGGTACATACTAGGTTGGACGTAAAGTTACGGATAATGGACTAGCCGGGAGGAAAAGGAACATGGTTTTACATACACAGGGAACAGCAGCGGCGGGGAATGGCAAATCCGCAGGCGGCCAAAGAAAGTCGTTTTCGCAAAACGGAGGGGCGGCCGGAGACGAGAAGAAAACGAACCGGGCTTTTTTCGCCCTGTATCTGGGGCTTTTCGCGGGGGTGATCTGGGGAGCCGTTAAAATCATCGAGTACATATTCAAATTTACGAGGATCATTCCCGCCTTTCTGGCCGAACCGTTCTACCGGCACGATTTTCTCCTCACCTGGCAGGGGATCCTGGTGGGTTGGCTGTTTTTTATCGTTTTCTCGATTCTCGCGTCTTTCATCTATATGTTCCTGTTCGGGAAAGTAAAAGGGCCCTGGATGGGGGTCGGGTACGGAATCGGGTGGTGGTGCCTGCTCTATCTGGCGATCGGCCCCTGGACGGGCATGATGGGCTGGCTGTATTACAGCGACTGGAACACGATCCTGACGGATTTTTGCCTGTTTCTGCTCTGGGGGATGTTCATCGGCTATTCGACTGCCTTCGAATTTACGGAGGAGCACAGCCGCAAACCCGCCTAGCAAGCTACCTTTTCCAAGCAACTTATGGTAAAATGGCTACGGTAAAGCGAGAAGCCGGAGCACGTTCGGCCGGCTATGAAGGAGGCGCCTAAGCGTGAATAAAGTGCTGGTCCTTAACGGGCCGAACTTGAATATGCTCGGTATACGGGAGCCGGCCGTTTACGGAAGGATGTCTTTGAAAGACATCGAAACGGCAATGACGGAAATAGCGGGAACGCTGGATCTCCAGCTGACCTTTCACCAGTCCAATCACGAGGGCCAGTTGATCGACTGGATTCACGAAGCCCACGGGACGATGGACGGGATTCTGATCAATCCCGGGGCTTTTACCCATTACAGCTACGCCATTCGCGACGCGATTTCATCGGTCGGACTGCCCGCCGTGGAGGTGCATTTGTCGAACATTCACAAGCGTGAAGAGTTCCGGCACCGTTCCGTTCTGGCCGCCGTGATGGTGGGGCAGATTGCGGGCTTCGGGGCTTTCGGCTACGAGCTCGGATTAAGAGCGCTTCATCAACATTTTGTGGAAGCTAGGTGATATTATGCAGGACAAGCGTCTGGAACGTCTACGCCGGCAGCTGACGCAGCAGGGAATCCCTGCGGTACTCGTTACGAACGCCATCAACCGCAGATACCTGACGGGCTTTACGGGCAGCGCGGGCATCGTACTGGTAACCGGCGGAAGAGCCGTCCTTATTACGGATTTCCGGTATATGGAGCAGGCTCCCAAAGAAGCCGCGGGTTACGAAATCATCGACCATAGAGGTAAAATCGGCCGGACCATTCTGGATATTCTCGGCAAGGAGTCGATCAAGCAGCTCGGCTTTGAAGAAAATGACTTGACTTATTCCGCTTATTCCGGCTATACTGGCGATTTGCAAGGGGTTGAATTGATCCCGACCGGCGGTATCGTGGAGAAGCTCAGGATCGTCAAAGACGAGTCCGAGCTCCAAATCATGCAGGAAGCCGCAGATCTGGCGGACCGGACTTTTTCTTACATATTAACGAGATTGAGAACGGGCGTGACCGAGAAGCAGATCGCGCTGGAGATGGAAATTTTCATCCGGGAGAACGGAGGCACTTCCTCGTCGTTCGATACGATCGTCGCTTCCGGCGAAAGATCGGCTCTTCCGCACGGTGTGGCGAGTGACCGGGTGCTTCAGCCGAACGAATTCGTCAAACTGGATTTCGGCGCCTTGTATAAGGGCTACTGCTCCGACATTACCCGCACCGTCGTGCTGGGTCAGCCTTCGGACAGGCACAAAGAGATTTACGGCATTGTACTCGAAGCCCAGCTGAACTGTGTCGGCAGCTTGAAGCCCGGCATGACGGGAAGCGACGGCGACGCGCTGTGCCGCGATATTATTGCCCGCTACGGGTACGGGGACAACTTCGGCCATAGCACGGGACACGGCCTCGGGATGGAAGTCCACGAGCAGCCGCGGCTTGCCAAAGGCTTTGCCGGCGTTCTCGAACCCGGCATGGTCGTGACGGTGGAACCGGGAATTTATATTCCGGGCTTCGGCGGAGTCCGCATCGAGGATGACGTCGTCATCGAGCAAAGCGGCATCCGGCTGCTGACGCATTCCACGAAAGAGCTTATCACCATTTGATTTAATTCCAGGAGGGAACTTGAGACGTGATTTCAGTTAACGATTTCAAAACAGGTTTGACGATTGTAGTAGATAATGATTTATTCACCGTTATCGATTTCCAGCACGTAAAACCGGGTAAAGGCGCCGCGTTCGTACGCTCCAAGCTGAAGAACCTGCGCAACGGCAACGTTGTGGAGAAAACATTCCGCGCAGGCGAGAACGTGGGCCGCGCTCATATCGAAAACCGCGAAATGCAGTACCTTTATGCGAGCGGTTCCGAATACACGTTCATGGATACGGAAACTTACGACCAGATCAGCCTGGAAGAAGCGCAGCTGAAATGGGAACTGAACTTCCTCAAAGAAAACATGAACATCAACATCATGAGCTACCAGGGAGAAATCCTCGGGATCAACCTGCCTAACAGCGTTGAGCTCAAAGTGGTTGAAACGGAGCCGGGCGTTAAAGGCAACACCGCTCAAGGCGCAACGAAGAGCGCGAAGGTGGAAACCGGCCTGAACGTTCAAGTGCCGCTTTTCATCAACGAAAACGATGTCCTTCTGATCGATACACGCGAAGGCAAATATATCTCCCGCGCTTAGTTTACAGGCTCGATATGCCCCTGATTCCCGCCAAGGAATCGGGGGCTTTTTGCGCTTTTGTGAACACATGGAAAAGGACGCAAAAATATCGTTTCGGGAATGAAACGTTTTCATTGACGACTTTAGGCCAGCGGGTTATTATAACAATAACGCTTTACAGGTTTTATGCTTTCATGCAGTAAAACATTAATTCAACCGATGGTTAATTTTAGGGGGAAAACAAAAATGAAAATGAAACCGTTCGTTACGCTTTTATTGGCGGCTTCTTTGGTCACCGCCGCGGGCTGCGGCAAACAGGCGGCACCGGAATCAACCGGCGGCGGGGCCTCCACGGCTCCCGAAGGCAAAAAAGTGAAAATCGGCATTATGCAGATCGTCGAGCATCCGTCTCTGGACGCCGCCCGCCAAGGGTTTATCGCCGCTCTCAAGGACAACGGCTATGAAGACAAGAAAACGGCCGAGATCGACTACCAGAATGCGCAGAACGATATGAACAACAACACTTCGATTGCCCAGAAATTCGCGGCCGACAAAAAAGACCTCGTACTTGGCATCGCCACTCCGTCCGCGCTTGCCGCGGCGCAGACTGTCAAAGACGCACCCGTCCTGTTTACGGCTGTGACAGACCCCGTCGACGCGAAGCTCGTGAAAAGCATCGAGAAGCCGGGCGGCAACGTAACGGGCACCTCGGACTTGGATCCCAAGGCCGTCGATCAGCTGACGGAGTTTGTGGGCAAGCATTTCCCTAACGTCAAGACGATCGGGATCGTGGCGAACGAAGGAGAGCGGAACTCCCAGGTGCAGATAAAGCAGGCGACGGAAGCGTTCGCCAAACACAACATCAAGGTCGTCAAGGCATCGCCCTCCAACAGCTCCGAAGTGAAGCAGGCGGCCGAGTCGCTGATCGGCAAAGCCGACGCGCTCTACGTGCCGCTCGACAACACGGTCGTTTCCGCCTTGAACGCGGTGATCCAGGTGGCGGAGCAGGGCAAGAAACCCCTGTTCGTAGGCGAGAACGATTCCGTTAAAGCCGGCGGTTTTGCGGGCTACGGCTCCAACTACTACGATTTGGGATATACGACAGGTCTTCAAGCCGTGGAAATTTTGAAAAACGGCAAAAAGCCTTCGGACATTCCGGTCGGGTATCCGAAAAAGCTCGATCTGGCCATCAACATGAAAGCAGCTAAAAATATGGGCATTGAAGTCACGGACGCAATGAAAGCGGAAGTGAAAGAAAAGGCCAACCTGTTTGAATAAGAAGAAATGGGGGCGGCTTCGGATTTCGAAGCCGCCTTATGATTGAACACGAAACGGAGTGAACATGATGACCATCGATTGGGGAACGGTCGCACAGGGATCGCTGGAGCAAGGGCTGTTTTACGCGATAATGGCACTCGGCGTTTACATTACCTTCCGCATCTTGGATTTTCCGGACTTGACCGTAGACGGAAGCTTTACGACGGGGGCTTCCATCGCGGCGGTAATGATTACGCACGGGGTGTCTCCTTTGCTCGCCACACTCGCCGCATTCGCGGGGGGAGCGGTTGCGGGTCTTGTTACCGGACTGCTGCATACAAAAGGCAAAATTAATGCCCTTCTTTCGGGGATTCTTATGATGATCGCGCTGTATTCGATCAATCTGAGAATTATGGGCAAGGCTACGATTTCGCTGTTCGGAAGCGAAGTTCTGCTTGACAAGGAATTAATATTGTATATCTTGCCGATTGTCGTGGTCGCCATCAAGCTGGCGCTGGATTGGTTTCTTCATACGGAGCTTGGTCTTGCGCTTCGGGCTACGGGAGACAACAAACGGATGATCCGCAGCTTCGGCGTCAACACCGATAACACGATTATCCTCGGGGTTTCCCTCTCGAACGGGCTTGTAGCATTGTCCGGTGCGTTGTTTGCCCAGTATTTAGAATTTTCGGACATGCAGATGGGCGTAGGCATGATCGTTATCGGTCTGGCTTCCGTCATTATCGGGGAAGCGCTGTTCGGGGCCAAAACGATCATCCGCGCCACGTTTGCCGTGGTTCTCGGCGCCATCATCTACCGATTCGTCGTGGCGATTGCGCTGCAAGTCGGTCTGGAATCGACGGACATGAAGCTGATGACGGCACTGATCGTCGTCATCGCGTTAACGCTGCCGAAAATTCAGGGGTCACTGAAGCAGAGAGCGGTTATCCGCAAACGGAAAGCAGAGCTGGCGGAGAAGAGCGGAGGTGTGGAACATGCTTCACATTGATCGCGCATCGAAAATATTCAATCCGGCCACTCCGGATGAGAAGGTCGCTCTTTCGGACATTCAGCTTCATCTCGCTCAGGGCGATTTCGTCACGGTCATCGGCAGCAACGGAGCGGGAAAGTCCACCCTCATGAATGTCATTTCCGGCGTCATGCAGCCCGATTACGGCGTCGTCCGGATCGAGGGCAAAGACATCACGTCGCTCTCCGAGCACAAGCGGAGCCGCTGGATCGGCCGCGTTTTCCAGGACCCGATGGCGGGCACGGCACCGACCATGTCCATCCAGGAAAACCTTGCCATGGCGCATACTCGTGCCGGCAAAAGAGGCTTCGGTCTCGGTGTGACCAAGCAGAGGAAACTTGCGTTCAAGGAACATCTGGAGCGGCTCGGCATCGGCCTGGAAAACCGGCTGAACGCCAAGGTCGGCCTTCTCTCCGGAGGCGAGCGCCAGGCGCTCAGCCTGCTGATGGCTACCTTCACACAGCCGAATATTCTTCTGCTGGATGAGCACACGGCGGCTCTCGATCCGTCGCGTGCGGAGCTCATTACCCGGCTGACGAAGCAGATCGTGGAGGAGTCCAAGCTCACGACGCTGATGGTGACGCACAACATGGAGCAGGCTATCCGGCTCGGCAACCGGCTGATCATGATGGACAAAGGCCGGATCATACTCGACATCCCGGCGGCTTCCAAACAGGATCTGACCGTGGAGAAACTGCTCCGGGAATTCGAAAAAATCCGCGGCGAGAAGTTCGTCGACGATCGGGTGGTACTGGGCTGAACGTCAAGGAAAGCGTGTCTGCTTCCGGACAACGGAGCGGGCAAGCTTTCTTTTTTTACGGACAAATAGAACGGGATTTCCTCTATTTCTTCTAGGGATAAGGGGAAATGTCGGAAAGTGGAGTTTTCCGCTCCCACAATTCCGAACGTTTATGCTATAATGATCTACAATTATTCATTTGCAAGCATAGGGAGTGAACAGGGTTGTCTTTAATTGTGATGAAATTCGGCGGCAGCTCCGTTGGCGATGCCGAACGGATGAAACGCGTGGCCAAGCGGATCGTGGACCGCAAAAGAGAAGGACACCGCTGTGTCGTGGTCGTTTCCGCGATGGGCGACACGACGGACGATCTCATCGATTTGTCCAGACAGTTGTATGACGGCGCACCGCCGGCAAGAGAAATGGATATGCTGCTGACCACGGGAGAGCAGGTTTCGGTCGCGCTTTTATCGATGGCGATTCAAAATCTGGGTGAACCCGCCGTTTCCTACACCGGCTGGCAGAGCGGCATGATCACGGAAGACCTGCACGGCAAAGCCCGTATCACCGACATTCAGCCGCACAGGATTCATACGGCGCTTGAGAAAGACAACGTCGTGATCGTGGCAGGCTTCCAGGGCATGACCGAAGACGGCGAGATCACGACGCTCGGACGCGGCGGATCCGATACGACCGCTGTAGCATTGGCCGCGGCGATTCATGCCGATCTATGCGAAATTTACACAGACGTAGACGGGATCTACACAACCGACCCCCGTGTTGTCAAAAATGCGCGAAAATTGAAAGAAATCTCGTATGACGAGATGCTGGAGCTTGCCAATCTGGGAGCTGCGGTCCTGCACCCCCGTGCAGTGGAATATGCCAAAAATTACAATGTGGCGCTTGTCGTTCGTTCGAGTTTCACTCAAAACGAAGGCACGTATGTCAAGGAGGAAGCGGAGATGGAACAAGGAATTGTCGTAAGAGGCATCGCCTACGATAAAAATATCGCAAGAATCAGCATTCTGGGCGTACCGGACAAACCGGGCCAGCTGGCCAAAGTATTTACATCCCTGGCGGCGCAGCAGATTGACGTGGATATTATCGTACAAAGCGGCGTGTTAAACGGCCTGGCCGATTTCTCCTTCTCCGTCTCGCTTTCCGACCGCGACAAGGCGCTTCAGACCATCGAAGGCATCCGTGGTGAGATCGGTTTCCGCGAAGTGACTTCCGAAGGCGATCTCGTTAAAATCTCGATCGTCGGCGCAGGTATGGTCAGCACACCTGGAGTGGCGGCCAAAATGTTCGACGAGCTCTCGAAAATCGGCGTCAGCATCAACATGGTGTCCACGTCGGAAATCAAAATTTCCTGCGTGATCGAAGGCAAGCTGCTGGCGGAAGCCGTTCAAGTTCTCCACACGGCTTACGGACTCGACGCCCAGGAGCAGGTATTCGTAGGCGGCCCGCAGGACAGACGTTAATTCGTCGTTCCGGTCGGGTTAGTCGTCCCGCAACCGCAGCCTTCTAAGCTGAAGCATGAAAATAACCAAAATAAAACCGGCCTCGGGAGGCCGGCAAGGCGCCGAACTGTCTGAAGACAGTTCGGCTCTTTTTTATTTACAGGCTGTAAAAATCCGGACGTTCAGAACTCAGGAGATTCGATCCGCGACGAACGTGAATATTTTCAGCAAAACGGCTGTAATGCCTGCCGCCATCAAGGGCCCGACGGGAATCCCGCGCATAAAAATGATGCCGAAAATAGAGCCGATCACGAGCCCGACGATCAGTTGCGGATCGATTTTCAATAAATCGAGCCCTTTGCCGTTCATGTAAGTGGCGATGGCGCCGCCGGACAGAGCGAGAATGCCGGGCCAAGTCGTAAATACCGTCAAGATATCTTTATACGAAATCCGTTCGCTCGCGAAAGGGACGAGCACGCCCATCGTCAGAAACAGCAGCCCGAGCTCCAGCCCTCTTCGTTCGATGGCGGGCAGATAGCGGTCCAGGCTGATCAATTTGACGACGAGCAGGACACAAGCCGCCGTTGTAATGATGGGGGAGCGTCCGATCAGGCCCACAATGATCAGTATAACGAGAAGCAGATCTCCGTTCATGAGAAAACCCCTTGTACCAGTCTCCCTTTATTGTATGAGCGGGGACAAGTTTTAGAACGAAGCGGCTCTTGCAGGCGTGCGGAAAAACGCCCCCGTTCAGCGGGAGAGATGCTCCCTGGCGGGCGCCCAGGGGACGAGGACGTCGTCTCTCAGCAGGGGGACGATGTCCGAGACATTCACGCGGGCGGCGAAGGCGATGTCCGCTTCGCAGCCGATGGAAGCCAGCCTGCGCCCGCTGTCGCAGGCTGCCAGCGGCGCGGCGGGATCGTCCGCATGCCGCTCGTAGCAGGCCGCAAGGCTGCGGCCGAGATCGCTGACGTCGGCGGCGCTCCCGCAGAGCCTCTGCAGCGCGGAGACGATGAGTCCGGCGCAGAGGCCGTCCTCGAAGCAGAACGCGCCTGCCGTTCCCGCGCACAGAAGCGCGATGTCGCGCTTCCACCCGGCGGCGGCCCTGGCGCACGCCTCGCCGTTCAGCAGGGCGGCGGCCACGATTTTGTCCGCCGGAGCGGCCTTCTGCAGCGCCCGTGTGCCGTTGGTCGTGGTCAGCACGACCCTGCGGCCGCCAACGGCTTCGGGCGTGTACTCCAGCGGCGAGTTGCCGAGGTCGAAGCCGGGAATGCGCCGGCAGCGGCGTTCCCCGCCGAGCACATCCCGCTTCCCGCGCAGCATGACCGCCTGCTGGACGGACTCGGCGGCAAGAACCCCGGCGCTGCCGCTCTCCAGCGCGGCAACGATCGTGGTCGTCGCCCGGAGCACGTCGATGACGATAGCGGTCCGTCCGGCCAGCAGCTCGCTTCGCACTTCGCTCAGGGAAGGGATGACGTCAATCCGCATGGACTCTGGCGCCTTCTTCCCGGGCGCTTTTTCTGAGTCGTTCTCCGAAGTGAAGCGTATCGGAACGCAGGCCGCGGCGCAGCGCCTCCAGGGCGATCACATCGGCCGGAGCGACGTTGCCCAGGTGAACGTCCGGACCCAGCAGCTCCAGCAGGTGAATCTGCTGGTTTTTGAGCGGAGCCTCCCAGAGAAGAATATCGGGGCTGGGGACCGAGCGGAGCACACCGTTCAGCTCTTCGTCTTTACAGGCGCCGTTCTCGTCGAAGATACCGACTCCGATCCCCGATTCCCGGGCTTCGATCGTAACGAGCTCCGCGCCCATTTCCACATCCCCGGTTACCGTAGCGACCAGCGCCTCCGCTTCTACCGAAGACCCCCAGCATTTTTTGCCGTACTCCGTGATCACCTTAAGCCCGGCCTCGATTCCCCGGACGATCAGCTCGCTGCGGAGACTGCGGTCCAGCTCAATCGTTCCGTCCGATATTTCGACGCAGGTGAAGCCCAAAGCCGCCACGGTGTCGAAATAAGACGAAATAAGTCCTTCTTGAACCGCCACCTCCAAAAAGGTGCCTCCGGGATAGACGTCGATCCCCAAGACCTTCGCCCGTTCGATCTTGTGCCGGAGCAGCTCTCGCGGATAAAGCGGGGAAGTGCCGAAGCCCAGCTTGATATAGTCCACATGTTCTCCTGCGGCCTGCAGCAAATCGTCGTAAGCGTTCAGGCCGAGGCCTTTATCCATCACCATCGTTTTCCCGAGTGCCCGGGGTTTGCTCTGACGGCACCCTGTCGGATCGGCGAGAGTCGGATGCCACTTTTTGCAAGAAGACTCTTCCATAACGTCCTCACCTCAGTACTTTCCGGTGGAGTAAATTTCGTAGTCATCTTATGCGGGCGCTTCTGGGTAGGTGCCGCGTATGCCTAAAATCAGACAGGCCCGCATATGGTGAATCGAATAGCTGCAAAAAAAGGAGAGGTGACGGCTGTGATTAACAAAATCGTGCTTAGCATGGCGTCTTTGCGTCTGCTGTCGGGATCGCTGGAAATTATTGCGGCGCTGCTGATGATCCGTTTTAACCAGATTGAAAAAGCGCTCCTCGTTAATACGGGTCTAGCCATGGCGGGACCGCTGATTCTTCTGGCGACGACTACTATCGGACTGGTCGGCATTGCGGAGAAACTTTCCTTCGGCAAAATGCTCTGGGTCGTGGCCGGCGTCAGCTGCATTTTTATCGGCATTCTCAAAAAGTAAACCGACATATTCACTGCACCGGGACATACATATAAAGACAAAGGACAAGACAATTCCGGAGGTGAGGCTGTGCTTGCGTCCGTATTCGCCCATCTGCCAGCTTCCATACGCGGGATACTGGAATCGCTGCCGGCGCACCTGCGTTCGGGGCTGGAAGAAATCCGGATCCGTCAGGACCGTCCCCTTGAGATCGTGTTTGACCGGCGCTGCGCGTTCGTTACGCGTGAAGGGCTGACGGACGCCGACGCCTCGCGGGCGTACAGGCCGTCTCGTGAAGAGTGCAAAAGTCTGCTCGAACTGTTGACCCGCCACTCCTTCTATTCTTTCGAGGAGGAACTAAAGCGCGGCTTTATCACGATTCCGGGAGGTCACCGGGTAGGGCTGGCGGGGCGGGTCGTCCTCGAAGGGGGAAACGTCAAACATATCCGCGATGTCAGCTCGTTTAACATCCGGATCGCGAGGGAACTCCCCGGAGCCGGCAAACCGGTTCTGCCTCATCTCCTTGACCGGGAGGCGGACACGGTTCACCATACGCTCCTGATTTCGCCTCCCCAGCTGGGAAAAACGACGCTGATCCGCGATCTGGCGCGGATGATCAGCAGCGGCGAAACCCCGCTTCCGGCAGCCGGCGGTCCCGGCGCGGGGCCTTGCGGCAACCCGGGCGGCGGGCCTGGCTTGCCGGGCGGACCGGGCAGCACTCGGACCTCGTCGACCGGTTCCGGTCTCGAAGCCGGGAGCCGGGAGCCCGCCCGCAGGCCGTCCGCGCCGGACCGTCCGCAGAGGCGCGCCGGCTGGAAAGTCGGCATCGTCGACGAGCGCTCCGAAATCGCCGCTTCCGAGCGGGGGGTGCCGCGCTTCGACCTCGGGCCGCGCACCGATGTGCTGGACGCCTGCCCGAAAGCGGAGGGCATGATGATGATGATCCGCTCGATGTCCCCCGAGGTGCTGATCGTGGATGAGATCGGGCGTCATGAAGACGCCGAGGCTATCCGCGAGGCCCTTCATGCGGGCATCCGGATCATCGCCACGGCTCACGGACGGGATCTGGGCGATGTGAAGCGCAGACCGGTCCTGCGGGAACTGCTCGAAAGCGGCGTTTTCGGCCGCTACGTGATTCTCGGCCGTTCGGCCGCGGGCGGGCGCCTCGTGCAAGTGCTGGACGGGGACGGCCGCCAGCTTGCCGTCTTCGGCGCTTACAATGCTCCGGCCGAAGGGAAGCCAAGCGGCTGGGAGACTTTATTTTCAACCGGCGGAAGGGGATGAAGCGATGTGGGTCAAACTTGCGGGAGCCGCGCTCGTGCTCGGAGCCGGAGCGGGCTTCGGATTCGCCAAAGCGAGAAGGTACCGGAGACGGCCGCAGCAGATCCGGGAAATGATCCAGGCGCTCCAGCGGCTGGAGACGGAAATCGTCTACGGCTCGACGCCGCTGCCCGACGCGATCGCCACGCTGAGCGAGCAGACGCGGGCGCCTTTGGCGGGTGTGTTCCGCGAGGTGGCGGACCGCCTGTCGGAGCCGCAAGACGACACGCTGAGCGCCATCTGGCGCGACGCTGTGCAGCACGGCTGGCGGAACTCCGCGATGAAACCGGCCGAGCTGCAGGTCGTCCTCCGGCTCGGGCAGACGCTCGGGGCCAGCGACCGTACCGATCAGGCCAAGCATTTGCGCCTGTCGGTTCTCCAGCTCCAGGCCGAAGAGACGACGGCTGCGGAAGAGCAGAAGCGATACGAAGCGATGTGGAAGAGCCTGGGCGTCCTGGTGGGAGCACTGATCGTTATTTTGATGTATTAAAGTGGGGTGCCGAACATGAACGTAGATGTAAACGCCATTTTCCAGATCGCCGGGATCGGGATTATTATCGCCATGATCCACACGGTGTTGAAGCAGATGGGGAAAGAAGACATGGCCCATTGGGTAACGGTCATCGGTTTCGTCGTCGTGCTGTTTATGGTGGTGAGGCTGCTCGATAATTTGTTCCAGGAAATCAAAACCATCTTTTTGTTCCAGTAGGGGGGATGACGTGGAGATTATTCAAATCGTCGGACTCGGCCTGGTCGCCACCGTCCTCATCCTCATTATCAAAGAACAGAAGCCGATGTTCGCTTTCCTGCTGGCGGCGTTTACGGGCATCCTGATTTTTCTTTTTCTGATCGGCAAAATCGCTTCGGTCATTGAAGTGCTCCATAATCTGGCGCAGCAGTCCGGCGTCAATATGGTGTTTTTGAAAACGATCCTCAAAATCATCGGCATCGCGTACATAGCGGAATTCGGGGCGCAGATCGTTAGGGATGCCGGACAGGAATCAATCGCTTCGAAAATCGAGCTTTCCGGCAAAATTCTCATTATGGTCATGGCCATTCCGATCATCACCGTCATTATCGAAACCGTGATTAAACTGTTTCCGTCCACCTGATCAACCGGACAAGCGTGTGCCGGAGGCGGACCGGATAGGGAGTGGAGAGCATTGGCGCAGCAGCTGTCGCACCGGACGTGGACAACCCTCGTCTTATTCGTCGCACTATTCTTAAGCTTCCTCAGCCACACGGGAGCGCAAAATCTTAACCCCGCAAACCCGATCGATACACTTGTAAAAGAGCAGACGAACCAGCTTGACACGGAGTCCGTCGAGAAATTCTGGGACAAGCTGATGAAAGAATACGGGGGCTATTTTCCCGATAACCGGCCCCCGAGCTTTTCCGATCTGATCACCGGGGCCAAAACGTTCGATTTCTCCAACCTGTGGAAAGGGGCGCTGAAATACCTGTTTCACGAGATTGTGGTCAACGGGAAGCTTCTCGTGTCGATTGTGATCCTGACCGTGTTCAGCATGCTGCTGGAGACGCTGCAGACCTCGTTTGAACGCAACAATGTCAGCAAGGTGGCCTTCGTCGTGTCTTATCTCGTGCTGCTGATCATAGCCGTGAACAGTTTCCAGGTGGCTATCGAATACGCTAACGGCGCGATCTCGTCCATGATCCAGTTTATGATCGCCCTTATGCCTCTTCTGCTGTCCCTGCTCGCTTCATCGGGGGGGATCACGTCGGTGGCGATTTTGCATCCCCTGATCGTGTTCATGATCCATACCATCGGTACGGTGATCTACGTATTCGTGTTTCCGCTGCTGTTCTTCTCGGCCGTTCTTCATATCGTCAGTTCCATGACGGACAAGTATAAAGTAACCCAACTGGCGAAGCTTCTCCAAAAAATCGCCATCGGCACACTTGGGGTATTCGTGACCGTGTTTCTGGGCGTCATTTCCGTGCAGGGGAGCATGGGAGCCGTAACCGACGGCGTGACGCTGCGGACCGCCAAATATATTGCGGGCAATTTTATCCCGATCGTGGGCAGGCTGTTCTCGGACGCGACGGAGACCGTGCTGGGAGCCTCGCTGCTTGTGAAGAATGCGGTCGGCCTGACCGGGGTCGTCATCGTGATTCTGCTGTGCGCGTTCCCGGCGATCAAAATTTTGGTGCTGGCTCTGATCTATCACATTTGTGCGGCGGTCATGCAGCCTCTGGGCGACAGCCCCATTATCGCCTGCTTGTCCACGATCGGCAAAAGCATGGTGTATGTGTTCGCCGCCTTATCGGCCGTAGGCCTCATGTTCTTCCTGGCCCTGACGATTATGATAACGGCCGGGAATATCGCCGTGATGGTGCGCTAGATTGGTATGACCCGCAAGTTTCCGTCAAAAAAATTGGTATATCCCGAGATGCGGACGAATATATACAAGCATAGGCGAACAAGCTCAAACAACCTGGAGCGGCCGGATGGGGGCTTGCTCGCCTAAGAAGGAGGCTTGCCCCGTGGATTGGCTAGGCGGTTGGCTTAAGACGGTCGTCGCCCTGATTCTGCTCGCCACGTTTATCGAGCTGATGCTCCCGACGAACAAGATGCAGCGGTATGTCCGGACGGCCATGAGCCTGTTCATCCTGCTGACGCTTCTTTCGCCCGTGCTGCAGTTGACCCGCAAAAACTGGGACCCGGCAAGGCTTCTCGCCGAGGCTCAGCTGGGACAGCAGCTCGGGGGCGGCGCGGCAGGCGGACGTCAGACACCCGCAGGGGCCGGTCCTTCCGGCCAGCCGGCATCGCTGCAGGCAGTCATGGAGCAGGCGGACCGGCTCCAGGCGGGCAGCCGGGAACAAGCGGTCCGCCTGCTGGAAGAGAAGCTTGCCGCCGAGATGAGGCAGACGCTGCAGAACGAAACGCCTTATCCCATCCGGGATATCCGGGTGAAGACGGCGGTGGACGGGCAGGGTGCCGCATCGGTGGCAAGCGTCGAGCTGACGCTGGACGGCGCGGCATCTCCGGCTGCGGAGCCGGATGAGTACGGCAGCGCCCCCGCGGGTGAAGCCGGAGGCTCCGGCATGACGCCGGTCAAGCCGGTCGCGCCCATTGCGCCCGTGGACGTCCGCATCGGCGGCGCGAGCGGCCCGGGCGGAAGAGCCGTTTCCGCCCAGACCGGAGAGCAGCCGAGCCCGGCGCAGCGGGAAGCGGAGCGGAAGCTCGCCAAGGCGGCGGAGCTTGGCTGGAAGGTTGACCCGTCTCACATTTCAGTGCAATGGACGAAGGAACAGTCGAAGCTTTAGGAAAACCAGAAGAAGCGGCAGGGAGCGATGGTGAGGTGAGCGGATGGGCTTTTGGAAGCAGTGGAGGAGTAAATGGTTCGGGACAGGCGAGGACGGCAAACGTTCCAATTCCTTTCTTTGGATTGTACTGCTCGGTCTGGTCGGTGCCGCCTTGATGATTTTAAGCTCGTTTCTCAATTTCAAAGAAGTGGAGCCTGCCGGCGACAGCCGGGCGTCTCCTTCGACCCAGCCGGGCAAAGAGACGTTTATGGGCGGAGCGGCCAAAGACAAGACGCCTTTCCGGGAATACGAGGAAGCCTACGAATCCCGGCTCCGCGATATTCTCCGTAAAGTAGTCGGCGTAGGAGACGTGGAAGTACTGATTACGATCGAATCTACGGAAGAAATCGTCGTGGAGAAGGATTCGAAGGAAAATCAGCAGCTGACGACGGAAAAAGATACCAATGGCGCCAACCGGAATATTTCCCAGGTTACGAAGGAAGGCAAAGTCGTGCTCTATCAGGTGTCGGGCGATCAGCAGCCCCTTGTCGTCAAGACGATCAAACCCAAAGTGAGCGGCGTCCTTGTAGTCGCCAAAGGGGCCGAAGATCTGACCGTCAAGAAAATGATGATCGAAGCCGTCGCCCGGGGCATCGACGTTCCGGTTCACCGGATTTCCATTCTCCCGAGGAAAACGGCCGAATAGCGGGGGGCTTGCAAGGAGGACCCTGCATTCCGGCATAAATGTAAAGCGGCTTTACAGCCACCCCATAACTTATTAATCCGTTAGGAGGAATTATTCCATGAATGCCAAAAGACAAACAATATGGCTCGTTTCCATGCTTAGCCTGATGGTCGTACTGTCCGCTTATTACCTGTTTACCGAGGATGTCAGCAAGGTGGATGTCGCTTCTACGGCCCCTAAAGCGGACGAAGTCAAGATCGATCTCAGCCAGGTGTCTCCGGAGCAGGCCGTCGCCGAAGCGGGTAAAGCTTCCGCAGACAAAGCGGCCGGTGCGAAGGCGGGCGATACGAAGACGACAGCGGATGCCAAAACCGATGCCAAAACCGACACGAAAACCGATGCGAAAGCGGAGGCCAAGGCAGGCGATGGCAAGGCACAGGACTCCAAGACGGGCGCAACCGCCTCGAAAGACGACAAAGATGCGGCGGCCGCTCCGGCTTCGGCGGAAGCCAAAGTCAGCCAGCAGACGCAGGCCAGCAGCAAATCCGGCCGTGACTACCTGACGAAGCTTCAGCTCGACCGCCAGGACGCCCTCTCCAAGAAGACCGAAGAGCTGCTGACGCTCATCACCGATAAAAATCAGTCCTCTGATGCGGTGAGCAAAGCACAGCAGGAGCTTCAGCAGATCGAAGACACGAACACGCGCGTGACGAATGTGGAGGACGTTCTCTCCAAAGACTATCCGAATGCGGTTCTGACCCAGGACGGAAGCAAGTGGAAAGTGACCGTACAGTCGGATAAACTGGAGAAAAGCCAGGCGGTTTCCATCGTGGAAACGGTGATGAAAGAACTGAAGGTCGGACCCGAAATTTCGGTCCAGTACGTGAAATAAACGGCCTTAAGAAAAGCCCTCCCGGCCGCATAAACCGCATATTAATCACGAGTGGAAAGAGTCCGGACAAACTGGACTCTTTCCATTTCTTGCGGTTGTGATATAATACATACGTCGTATTACGGCATCGGTTCACCATTTTTGAAGGAGTGACATGGATGTTCAAGCTGAGCGAAATTAAAGAATTAATGAAACTAATGGACCAGACGTCCCTGCAGGAACTCGAAATTGAAAACGAAGGTGCGCGTCTGTCGATACGCAAACCTAACAAAACCGAGTCCGTAGTCGTTACGGCGGCTCCCGTGCAGCAAGCGTACGCGCCGGTCATTGCTCAAGCGGTACCCGGAAGCGCTCACGCACAAGTGGCCTCAGAAGCTCCGAAAGCGGATGAACAGAAGGAATCGGATTCTACCTTACATAAAATCGTATCGCCTATGGTAGGCACATTCTACCAGGCTTCCTCTCCGGGATCTGCCCCGTTTGTTTCGAAAGGTTCTAACGTGAACGAGAAATCGGTCGTCTGCATTGTGGAAGCCATGAAGCTGATGAATGAGATCGAAGCGGAAGTAAAAGGCGAAATCGTTGAAATCCTGGTCGAGAACGGCCAACTTGTCGAGTACGGCCAGCCTCTGTTCTTGGTGAAGCCGGAGTAATTGAACGGAGGGAACAAAATGGGTTTTCAGAAAGTCTTAATTGCAAACCGCGGTGAAATTGCCGTGCGGATTATTCGCGCCTGCCGTGAACTTGGCATTCAGACGATTGCCGTCTATTCGGAAGCGGACCGGGACGCTCTTCACGTCCGTCTTGCCGACGAAGCGTACTGCATCGGACCTACGCCTTCCAAAGACAGCTATTTGAATTTTACAAATATCATGAGCGTGGCCACGCTCACGGATACGGACGCCATTCACCCGGGTTACGGGTTTCTGGCGGAGAATGCGGATTTCGCGGAAATCTGCGAAAGCTGCAACATCACGTTTATCGGCCCTTCCCCGGAAGCCATTACCAAAATGGGGGACAAGGCAGTCGCGAAGCAGACGATGAAGGAAGCGGGCGTTCCCGTTATTCCCGGCTCCGACGGACTGATCGAAGACCTCGACGAAGCCATTTCTCTCGGCCGTGACATCGGCTATCCGCTGATTATCAAAGCGACCGCCGGCGGCGGAGGCAAAGGCATCCGGATCGCCGAGAGCGAGGATATGCTGATCCAGCATATCATGACGGCCCAGCAGGAGGCTCAGCTGAACTTCGGCAACTCCGGCGTTTACCTGGAGAAGTACCTCACGGGTATGAAGCACGTCGAAATTCAGATCATTGCGGACAAGCATGGCAACGCGGTCCATCTGGGCGAACGCGACTGCTCGGTGCAGCGCCGCCGTCAGAAGCTCGTCGAAGAGGCGCCTTGCCCGACCTTGACGCCGGAAATTCGTCAAGCGATGGGGGAAGCGGCCGTTCGCGCAGCGAAGGCCGTCAACTATTCCGGCGCGGGTACGCTCGAATTTTTGCTCGGACCGGACGGGAACTTCTATTTCATGGAAATGAATACCCGTATCCAGGTTGAGCATCCGGTCACCGAATACGTAACGGGCGTCGACCTGATCAAGGAAATGATCCGCGCCGCCGAAGGCAACCCGCTTCCGTTTACGCAGGAAGATATTCAGATCAACGGCTGGTCGATCGAATGCCGGATTAACGCGGAAGACCCCGAGCGCAACTTTATGCCGTCGCCGGGACGCATCAACTTCTACCTGCCTCCGGGCGGTATAGGCGTCCGCGTGGACAGTGCGGCTTACCCGGGTTATGTGATTCCTCCGCATTACGATTCCATGATCGCCAAGCTGATCGTATGGGGAGCGACCCGCGAGGAAGCCGTGAACCGGATGAAGCGGGCTTTGGCCGAGTTTGAAGTCGATGGCGTCCATACGACGATTCCTTTTCATTTGAAGCTTTTGAATCATCGCAAATTCCTGAGCGGAGATTTCGATATTAAATTCCTGGAAGAGCACGACGTGAACGACCCGGAATCCTAAGCGGGATTCGTTGTCATAAAAATTCCGGAATGGTATAGTATTAAATTAGTGGGCTTATCCCAAACGTGCAGGAGGTGTGCATAGGATGACGATGATTGCAGCGGATTATGAGAAGACAGATATGGGCACCATTCAGATCGCTCCGGAAGTCATAGAAGTGATTGCGGGACTCGCTACCGTCGAAGTTGAAGGCGTGGCCGGCATGAGCGGAGGTTTTGTCAACGGCATTACCGAGCTTCTCGGACGCAAAAACTTTGCCAAAGGCATCAAGGTGAACGTCGGTCAACGCGAGGCGGCGATCGATGTGTCGATCGTGATGGAATTCGGACACCGGATTCCCGAAGTGGCCGGCAAGATCCAACAGAACGTGAAATTGGCAATCGAATCGATGACAGGGCTGAGTGTCGTGGAAGTAAACGTTCACATTCACGACGTCCAATTCAAGACGGCCGAGAAGCCGGTTGAAGAGGATTCAGCCGCACTGCGCGTAAAATAATAAATAGCAGCGGCTACACATTGACCCCCAACCGCTAAGGACGGGGGTTCCTCACTTATTTCGGAAGGAGCCATTTGCTGTGGTCAAACTATTGGACAGACTCCTGTTATTTCTATTCAGCCTCGCGATCATGTTCCTATCCGCCATCGCCGTACTCGCAGCTTTTCAGCTCATTCCGATGAGATCGACCGATTATTTTCTCCAGGATGTATTTGACAGCGGTTTTACCTTATCCAAGGCATGGGTGATCGGTGCCGGAATCGTCATTTTTCTGATCAGCATCCGCTTTTTTTACATATCCGTCCGCAGAAGCCGTACGCAAGCGCCGTCTATCGACCAGCGCAGTGAATACGGGGATATCCGGATTTCGGTGGAAACGGTGGAGAATCTGTCGTTGAAAGCGGCCGGAAGAAGCCGCGGCGTTCGCGATCTGCGTGCCCGTGTGAAGGTGAGCGAGGCCGGACTTGAGATCGGCATCCGTACCGTAGTGGACGGGGAAACTTCCATTCCGGAACTTACGGAGGAAATACAGTCCGCGATCAAGAATCACGTGGAAGAGATTACGGGAATCCCGGTCTCCGGCGTATCCGTCTATGTGGCGAATATCGTGCAGAATACCCCAACGTTTAAAAGCCGGGTAGAATAGAGGTGGGTCCTCTCATGTGGAGAAAATTGTGGCAGGAGCACCCCGGAACGATAACCGGCGGAGGAGTCGGACTTGTTCTGGGCCTGGTCTATCTGTTTTTCGGCTTCTGGGATATGCTGATCTTTGCATTTATCGTGTTCCTGGGGTATTATATCGGCAAAAAAGTAGACCGGGGAGAGGATCTTTGGCTCCCGTTCCAGAGCCTTTGGCAATTTCTTACGCAAAAATGGAGAATGTTTCGCTGAAATCCTGGGTTCATCCTTGGATTTTTTTGTTTGGGTTGGATTTAAAATGACGTATACTAGACGTAGACGAACGAACTAGCGGTTTAAGATGTGGGAGGCATACAATGAGGCGTAGAGTAGCCAGAGAAATAGCTTTGCAGAGCTTGTATCAGATCGATATGAACGGGGTTTCGGCGGCGGAAGCGGTGAACGTTGCCGTACATGAGGCGGAGAACGATAACGAGGCTCAGGTAGATCATAAGGAAAAAATTATGCCGGAGTATATCCGCGAACTCGTGGACGGCACGTTAAGCAACCGGGAACGGATCGACCAGCTTCTGGCCGGTTACCTGAAAGGCTGGAAAATGGACAGGCTTTCCCGCGTAGACCGTGAAGTGCTGCGTCTGGCCGCATTCGAAATGCTGTTTCAGGAAGATGTCCCGCCAAAGGTCGTCGTTAACGAGGCCATCGATCTGGCGAAGCATTTCGGTACGGACGATTCCGGTAAATTCGTGAACGGCGTACTCGGCAAAATGATCAAAGACGTAGATGCGCTGAGGGAAAATATCCGCAGCGGCAAAGAGTAACGAAACGGGCGCACGGTTGCCGGGACTTCTGAGGAGTCGTCCGGGCAGCTTTGCGCTATCTGCTTATAGCGGGCTACAATAGGGAAACAACACGCATAACAGGAAAACAAAGAAAACCATTAACGGATAACTAGGGAGGAGAACCGTCATGGCAGCAGAAGTGATTAACGGCAAAGAAATCGTCCGTTCCATCCGGGAAGAAATCAAGCAGGAAGTCGAGGAACTCTCCACCCGGGGTACGACACCCGGACTCGTGGTAATTATCGTAGGCGATGACCAGGCTTCCCATGTCTATGTCAATAACAAGGAAAAAGCTTGCGCCCAGGTTGGCATCCAGTCTCATGTGCACCGTCTTCCGGCAGATACTTCCCAGGAGGAGCTTGTCAAGCTGATCCATGAGTATAACCGGAATCCGGAGTTCCACGGTATTCTTGTACAGTCTCCGCTTCCCGGCCACATCAACGAGGAGCAGGTTGTGGACGAGATAACTCCGGAGAAAGACGTGGATTGTTTCCACCCGGTTAACGTGGGCAACCTGATGATCGGCAAAGAAGGCATGCTTCCTTGTACGCCGGCCGGCGTTATGGAAGTTTTGAAAAAAATCGGCGTATCCCCGGCAGGCAAACACGCCGTCGTCGTCGGAAGAAGCAACATCGTCGGCAAACCGATGGCGATGCTGCTGCTCCGCGAGCACGCTACGGTTACGATCTGCCACTCGCGCACGCCGAATCTTCAGGATATTACACGCCAGGCCGACATTCTGGTTGCCGCGGTAGGCAAAGCCGGCGTGATTGAGGACCGGCACGTGAAACCGGGTGCGGTCGTGATCGACGTCGGAATGAACCGCAACGCCGAAGGCAAGCTGTGCGGAGATGTCGACTTCGATGCCGTCAAAGAAATCGCGGGTTACATCACACCGGTTCCGGGATGTGTAGGTCCGATGACCATTACGATGCTGCTCAAGAATACGCTCAGCTCGGCCCGCCGCGCGTCCAATACGGGTACAGAAGCGGGCGTGTAACGCATGAGCGAGCGCGCCGTATTATCTATTAAGGATCTCAACCGCTATATCAAAATGAAGCTGGAAGGCGACAACCGCCTCCAGGACGTTTGGGTGCGCGGGGAGATTTCCAACTTTACGCATCATTCCAGCGGTCATATGTATTTTACGCTTAAAGATAAAGACAGCCGCCTCAAAAGCATTATGTTCGCGTCGTACAATCAGCGGCTTCCTTTCCGTCCGAAGGAAGGTACGATGGTGATCGCCCGGGGGAACGTTTCCGTCTACGAACGGGACGGGCAGTACCAGTTCTACGTGACGCAGATGCAGCCCGACGGAATCGGCGGCTTGTACCTCGCGTTCGAGCAGCTCAAGCAGAAGCTCGATAGCGAGGGCTTGTTCCGCACCGAGCGGAAGAAGCCGATTCCCCGGATGCCAAAAGCCGTCGGCGTCATCACTTCCCCGACGGGGGCCGCCGTCCGGGACATCATCATCACCCTGCAGCGCCGGTTCCCGAATGTGCCGATTCTGCTGTATCCGGTGCTGGTGCAGGGCGCTCAGGCGGCCCCGTCCATCGTCCGAGCCATCGAGACGATGAACAGCCTCGGTGAAGTCGACGTGCTGATCGTCGGCCGTGGAGGGGGATCGCTGGAGGAGCTGTGGGCGTTCAACGAAGAAATCGTTGCCCGCAGCATCTTCGCCTCCGCGATCCCCGTCATCTCGGCCGTCGGCCACGAGACCGACTTCACCATCGCGGACTTCGTCGCCGATCTCAGGGCGGCGACGCCTACGGCCGCGGCGGAGCTGGCGGTGCCTCACCATCTGGAGCTGAAGCAGCAGATGGCTCATCTCGGCCAGCGCCTGCACCGCGGCCTGCTGCAGCAACTGCAGCGCCGTCAGGATCGGCTGGAGCGGCTCCGCCGCTCGCCTTACCTGACGAATCCGCACCGGCAGCTTCTGCAGCATCCGGCCCAGCGGCTGGACCGGCTGGGCGAGCAGCTTTCTTTCCGCATGCGTCAGCTTGTCGGCCGGGCAGGCGACCGCCGCATGCGTCTGGAGCGCACCCTGTCGGGCTTCAACCCGCAGGAGCAGGTACGCTACGCCCGCAAACGCGTCGAAGGCGCGGAGCGGGCGCTTACGCTGGCGATGCAGGGCGTCGCCAGGGGACGCAGGCAGCAGCTCGTATCCACGCTGCGCCACCTGGATGCGCTGAGCCCGCTTAAAGTGATGCAGCGCGGGTACAGCCTAGTTTACGACGAGAAAGAAAAACGCGTATTAAATTCGATCGAGCAGGTTCAGATCGGCGACATGGTCCGAGTTCAGTTGACCGACGGACGGCTCGATTGCCACGTCTGGGCGATGGAGGAGAAAACAAATGGGGAACGAAAGTAAGCTGCAGGAAGAAACCGCCATCAGCTTCGAGGAAGCGATGGACAAGCTGGAAGGGATCGTTGCGAAGCTGGAGAGCGGGGATGTCCCTCTCGAGCAGGCAATCGAGCTGTACCAGGAAGGCATGAAACTGTCTCACCTGTGCGGCCAAAAGCTTGAAACGGTGGAGAAGAAGATCGAAATGCTCGTGGAAAGCGAAGCCGGCCTCTCGAAGAAGCCGTTCGGAGCCAATATGATCGAGGATAAAGGGGAATCCCGTTGAACACAGACATGAACATCCAAGAATACATCGCTTCCTATGCGAAAGAAGTCGAGGGAGAGCTTCGGGAGCTGTTCCCCCGGCTTTGGGACATTCCGGATGTGCTGCGGCAGTCCGCCCAGTATTCGATCGACGCGGGAGGCAAGCGGCTTAGGCCGATTCTCGTACTTGCGGCGGCGGAAGCGCTGGGAGGACGCAAGGAAGCCGCTATGCCGGTAGCCTGCGCCATTGAAATGGTGCATACGTACTCCCTGATCCACGATGATTTGCCAGCCATGGATAATGATGACTACCGGAGGGGCAAACTAACCAACCATAAAGTTTACGGGGAAGCCATGGCCATCCTTGCGGGAGACGCTCTGTTGACGCAGGCGTTTTACAGCGCTTCACAGGCGCGCAGGCACGGTGTTCCGGCCGAACAGGTTCTGAACATCGTCGAGGAACTCGCCGAATATTCCGGAGCCAGGGGAATGGTAGGCGGGCAAGTGGCCGATATGAAGGGCGAGCAGGGCATTACGGAGCTTAGCGGCCTGGAATATATCCATCAGCACAAAACGAGCGATCTCATCATTTTCTCTCTCCGCGCGGGCGGACGAATTGCGGGCGCGGACGACAAGCAGCTTGAAGCGCTTACGGCCTTCGGCCGCTCGATCGGGCTGGCGTTCCAGATCCAGGACGATATTCTGGATGTGACCGGCACGCAGGAGAAGCTGGGCAAAGCCGTCGGCAGCGACGAGAAGCAGCAGAAGGTGACTTATCCCTTTTTCATCGGGATGGAGGAATCGGAGCGGCGGGTCGCGCTGCTGACGGACGAAGCCAAAACGGCCATCGCAGGCGGGGTTCTGCCGAAACCGCAAAGGCTGCTGGAGCTGGCCGATTACCTGATGAAGCGTGACCGCTGAAATTATGGTATAATGGTGAAATCAAATACACGAACACATGAACGTATTTCATAAATTTTGCTAATTTTCACCTTTGGAAAGCGAGGAAATTAATGTGCTGCTCGATCATATTAACCAGCCAGAGGATTTAAAGAGGTTGTCTACGGCGGAACTTGAACAGCTGGCAGGGGAAATCCGGCAATTTCTCGTTGAAAAGCTGTCTGCTTCCGGCGGGCATCTCTCCTCCAATCTGGGCATAGTGGAGCTGACCATCGCGCTGCATACGCTGTACGACAGCCCCCGTGACAAATTTATTTTCGACGTGGGGCATCAGGCGTACGTGCACAAAATTTTAACCGGGCGTAAAGACCGTTTCGATACCCTGCGCAAGTATAAGGGGATGTGCGGCTTCATCAAGCGGGCGGAAAGCGACCACGATGTATGGGAAGCGGGACACAGCAGCACCTCGCTATCGGCGGCGATGGGGATGGCCATGGCCCGGGATCTGAAAGGCGAAGACTTCCGTGTTTTTGCCGTGATCGGCGACGGAGCCATGACGGGCGGTATGGCGCTTGAAGCGATGAACCATATCGGCCACGAGAAGAAGAATCTGACCGTTATTCTGAACGACAATGAAATGTCCATTGCTCCGAACGTGGGCGCGATCCACAATTATTTGAGCAAGATCCGGTCCGACAAGCACTACCGCAAAGCGAAAGAAGAAGTCGAAAGTCTCCTTAAGAAAATCCCGGCTATCGGAGGGACTCTGGCCAAGACGGCGGAGAAAGTCAAGGATAGCCTGAAATATTTGCTTGTTTCCGGTGTCTGGTTCGAGGAACTCGGATTCAATTACATCGGTCCGGTTGACGGCCATAATCTGCCTCTGCTGCTTGAAACGTTGAAGCAGTCCGAGAAAGTGGAGGGCCCCGTGCTCATCCACGTCATTACGACCAAGGGCAAAGGGTACTCCCCCGCCGAGATGGATTCCCACAAATGGCACGGAGCCAGCCCATACAAGATCGAGTCCGGCCAGTTTCTTAAAGCCGTGGGCAATCCCATGTATACCGAAGTATTCGGCAATACCCTTATCGAGCTTGCCGAGAAAGACGAGCGCGTAGTGGCTGTCACGCCTGCCATGCCGGGAGGATCGGGGCTGATGAATTTCGCCGCCCGTTTCCCTAAGCGCATGATTGATGTAGGCATCGCCGAACAGCATGCCGCTACATTATGTGCAGGCATGGCGGCGGAGGGGATGAAACCGGTATTTGCGGTTTACTCGACTTTCCTCCAGCGTGCCTACGACCAGGTCGTGCATGATATTTGCCGTCCCAAGTTGAATGTCATGTTTGCCATTGACCGCGCGGGCTTTGTAGGACCCGACGGGGAAACGCACCAGGGCGTATACGATATCGCCTTCCTGCGCAACCTGCCGAATATGGTGCTTATGATGCCAAAAGATGAGAATGAGCTCCGCCGCATGATGCGGACGGGGATTGACTATAACGAGGGGCCGATCGCCGTCCGTTATGCCCGCATCAACGGGCTCGGCGTTCCGATGGATGAGAATCCGCAGCCGATTCCGATCGGCACTTGGGAGACGCTGACCGAAGGAGATACGATGGCGGTTCTGGCCGTCGGCCCGATGAACCAGGTCGCTCTGGAAGCCGCGGATATGCTGAGAAAAGAAGGCATTAATCTGCGCGTTATCAACGCCCGGTTTATCAAACCGCTGGATGAGGCCATGCTTCTCCAGCTTGCCAAAGAGCATATGCCGATCATCACGATGGAAGAAGGATCGGAACAAGGCGGCTTCGGCAGCGCGGTGCTCGAATTTTACGCGAAACAGGGCATCGAAGGCGTGCGTGTCCGTACGATGGGCGTGCCGGATTACTTTGTGGAACACGGTTCCATCAAAGAACAGCGCCAAGAAGTCGGCTTAACCGCCGAACACCTGATTACGCAGGTGCACACGCTGCTGCCGCGCAAACGCCAGCGTTCCGCCGGGCTCAATGCCTAACACCGCGCGAGGAACCCGGCGGCCAGGGCTTGACGTCACATGACGAGGCCAACCACGGGAACCAACTGCACGTGCCGGCGGCAGCCGGCACACAAGACGAACGATAACAGGAGCTTATGGAATGGCGACAGATAAAGAACGAATAGATGTACTGCTCGTCGAACAAGGCTATTTTGAAAGCAGGGAAAAAGCCAAGGCCGCCATTATGGCTGGCCTTGTTTTTGCTGATGAGGAGCCTGTCGATAAGGCGGGAATGAAAATTAGCCGTGCGGCCGCTTTAAAAGTAAAGGGTGCGGTGCATCCTTACGTAAGCCGCGGAGGTTTGAAACTGGAAAAAGCGCTGAAACAATTTAACATCGACGTAAAAAACGCGGTAATGCTCGATATCGGGGCTTCTACCGGCGGTTTTACCGACTGCGCGCTTCAGAACGGAGCCTCCTATGTATACGCGATCGATGTAGGCTATAACCAGCTCGACTGGTCGCTTCGTCAGGATGAGCGTGTCCAGGTTATGGAACGCACGAATTTCCGTTACTTGACGCCGGAGGAACTGACCGGTCCGTCCCCGTCTTTTGCCACGATCGATGTTTCTTTCATTTCCCTGAAAATCATTCTGCCTCCGCTGAAAACGATGTTGGGTGTAAAAGGGGAGACGGTCGCCCTCATTAAGCCTCAATTCGAAGCGGGACGCGAGAAGGTCGGCAAATCCGGGGTAATCCGTGATTCCGAAGTGCATAAGGACGTCTTGGAAAGTGTCCTCGGATTCGCGAAGGAGATCGGTTTTTACTTAAAAGGACTTACGTTTTCCCCGATTACCGGCGGCGAAGGAAACATTGAATTTCTTGCGTATTGGACCTGCAATCCCGAAGATCCGGAAAAGCTGGAGGAACCTCTTCAATCCCTGATCGACCGTGTCGTTCCGGAGGCCAAGGCCATGTTCGCCAAACCGGAAACCCGGTATTGATGGTAGTGCGGTTTTAACGAAAGCAGGGTTTTCCGCAGGCAAACACAGGAAAACACTTGGAAAAAGACGTCACAGCCAAAAGGAATCCCCGCCTCGCTTAGCGAATAGGTACGTCGAGGTGATCCGGTATGCAGCACGGGGATACGCTTATCCTAATTTTGCTCTTAGGACTTCTCGCAGCATGGGCCGGCATAAGTTTCCGAAAGTGGCTGTATGAGCCTTACGCTGATTCCTTCCAACCCGTCCGCATGACGGACTATAACGAAGTTCCGGAAGACGATGATGTCGTCGAACTTCTGATCGGTGCCGGGTTTGACGTGGTAGGCGGGAAAACCAAAATCCCGATTTCGATGACCCTGAATCAGAAGGAAGAGCTGTACAGCCGCCTGTTTATCGACTATTTTGCTGAAAAAGAGGACAATCTGTATCTCGTCAAGGTGGCGCGCGAACGCAAGCCGCTCGAGATGACAGGAAGCGCTATCCGCGACATGCTGCTGGTGTACTCGCTCCTCGTGCCGGAAGCGGCCGGAGTGCTGTACGTGGACATGAACGGACGCAAGATCAAACAAATTACGTTTCACATTGAGGTGTTCGAATGAAAGGGCAACGCCACGTTAAAATCCGGGAAATCATTACGGGCCATGAGATCGAAACTCAGGACGAGCTGGTGGAATCGCTGCGCACCGCGGGTTTCAACGTGACTCAGGCAACGGTTTCCAGGGACATCAAAGAACTACATCTGATCAAGGTCCCGCTTGATGACGGAAGATACAAATATTCGATGCCGGCTGATCAGCGCTACAATCCGATGCAGCGGCTCAAACGGGCGCTAAGCGATCATTTTATCAACATCGATTTTACCGAAAATCTGGTTGTCATGAAGTGTATGCCCGGAACGGCAAATACGATCTGCGCCTTGATCGATAATTTGGAATGGAATGAAATCATGGGGACGATTTGCGGGGATGACACGATTCTGATCATCTGCCGGACGAAGGACGTCAGCCAAAAAGTCGTGAATCAGATTATGTCGCTGATCTGACTCGGTCATGCAGCGAATTCAGGGGAGGACCTATGCTCACAGAACTGTCTATCCGCAATTTGGCGGTTATCGAATACGTTCACATCGGATTTAAATCCGGCTTTCATGTTCTGACGGGTGAGACCGGTGCCGGTAAATCCATCATTATCGACGCGCTGAGCTTGATTGTCGGCGGCCGGGGTTCCTCCGAATTGGTCCGCTACGGGAGCGAGAAGGCCGAGATCGAGGCTGTTTTCGAAATCGGCGAAGAACACCCCGTATGGACGACGCTCGCCCAGCTCGGTATCGAGGCCGCGGGGGAGGAGCAGCTGCTTATCCGCCGCGAAGTCACGGCAAGCGGCAAAAGCTCCAGCCGGATCAACGGCCAGCTCGTCAATTTGACGATGCTGCGCGAAGTCGGCGGCTGGCTCGTGAATATTCACGGCCAGCATGAGCATCAGTCTCTTCTCAAATCGGACGAACACATCCACTGGCTGGATGCTTACGGAGATAAAGAGGTGGGTCCCAACCTGGCGGCATACCGCGAATCGTACGACCGCTACACGAAGCTGCGCAAAGAGCTGAAGGCGCTTCAGGAAACGAGCAAGCAGTCCCTGCAGATGATCGACCTGTACCGCTTCCAGGTGGACGAAATCGCCGCGGCTTCCTTGAAGGAGGGCGAAGACGTCACGCTGGCGGAGGAGAAAAGCAAGCTGGCGAACGCCGAGAAGCTGTATTCGAGCGTGGCAGGCTCCTACGATACGTTGTACGGCGCGAGCAGCGGGCTGGACGCCATAGGCAAGTCCATCGCCCGCATCCAGGACGTGGCGGCCATCGACAGCGCGGGAATCGCTCCTTTGCTGGAGCAGATGCAAAGCGCGTTTTACCAGCTTGAAGATGCCGCTTACCAGCTCAGGGATTACCGCGACGATATCGAATTCAATCCGGAGCGGCTGGACGAAATCGAGCTCCGCCTCGATTTGATCGCTACGCTGCGCCGTAAATACGGCGATACGATTGCGGAGATTCTGGCGTACAGCGAGAAAGTCAGCGGAGAACTCGCCACGATCGAGAACAAGGACGAGATTATCCAGAAGCTGCAGGAAAAGCTCGACCGTGAAGTCGTCCAGCTCACGAAAGCGGCCCGGAAACTGTCCGATTCCCGCAAAAAAATCGCGGACCGTCTGGCCGGTGAAATCGAAACGGAACTCCGCGACCTGCATATGGAGCGCACGCAGTTCCGAGTCCAGGTGTCGCATACGCCGGTTCCCGCGGGCGGCGGAGGGCTGGAGATCGGCGACGAGCCCGTTAAATTCACCCGGGACGGAATCGATCTTGTCGAGTTCCTGATGGCGCCGAACCCCGGAGAGCCGCTCCGCGGACTCAGCAAAATCGCTTCGGGCGGTGAGCTGTCCCGGATCATGCTCGCCATGAAGAGCATTTTCGCCCGGCTGGATCAGATCCCCGTACTCGTCTTCGACGAGGTGGATACGGGTGTCAGCGGACGCGCGGCTCAGGCGATTGCGGAGAAGCTTTCGCTGCTTTCGCGCAGCTGTCAGGTCTTTAGCATTACGCATTTACCGCAGGTGGCATGCATGGCCGACGTACATTTTTACATTCATAAAGAAGTACAGGGGGAACGCACGTTTACCCGCGTGACCGATCTTGACCGCCGCGGACGTATCGAAGAGCTTGCTCGGATGCTCGGAGGCGTCGAAGTGACGGAAACGACCCTGCATCATGCTCAAGAAATGCTTGCTTTGGCAGACGAAAAAAAGTCAAGGAACTAACTGAGGCCTCTAGAAGCATTTGCAGTTATAAAACGAATGGAGGGAGGATACCTTAAGGGTACGCATTTGACGAGGGTTCGTCAGGGCAAGAAAGCAGAAGGAGGGTGTCTTGTGAAATCGAATCGTCGTAGAAGATTCATTGGTCTCCTGCTCGTTTTCTTCGTTTGTATCCTAAGTGTATCCGCCCCTTTCCAAAGCTTCGCCTCCTTCCCCGATGAGCTCCGGCTTTTTAGCGGGCAAGCCAAAGAACTCAGGCTTTCCATGCCGGTCAACGCCATGCTTACGGTGGAAGACCCCGAAATAGTCAAGGTTAACGGGAACTCCCGGCACTCATTTCAAGTTAATTTGAAAGATCCGATTTCCCTCCAGTCCAACCAGCAGGGCTACACCGAGATGAAACTGAAGCTGTTCGGAGCCATTCCTCTCAAGACCGTTAAGGTCAATGTCGTGCCGGACCTGAAAGTCCTTCCCGGCGGGCAAACCATTGGCGTCAAAATCAAGTCAGCCGGCATTCTGGTTGTAGGCCATCATCTGGTCGCCGTGAACGAGAAACAGAAGATCTCGCCGGGTGAAGAAGCGAAGGTGCAGGTCGGTGATTTGATTGTTGCGATCAACGGTAGCCCCTCTGCGGACGTGTCCAAGGTATTCGGTCTCGTCAATAAAGCCGGTCAAAGCAAGAAGCCGCTGGAACTGACGGTTCAAAGAGGCCATCAGCGCTTCGAGCTGAAACTGAAGCCCGCGTATGACGTCGTGGACAAGTCGTACCGGCTCGGCCTGTACATTCGCGATTCCGCGGCCGGAGTGGGCACCCTGACCTTCTACGCGCCCGAGCAGAACGTTTACGGCGCCTTGGGTCATGTGATTACCGATATGGACACTCAGACCCCGATTGTGGTCGGCAGCGGCGAAGTCGTTCACTCCAACGTGACGTCCATTGCCAAAAGCCAGAACGGCGAGCCCGGCGAGAAGCATGCGCAGATTTTCCGGGACAGCAAAGTGATCGGTACGATTGAGAAAAATACTCCGTTCGGCATTTTCGGCAAAATGGAAGAAGCTCCTGAGTATAGTTTATCCCGGACGCCGATTCCGGTCGCATTCGCGGAAGAGGTAAAAGAAGGGCCGGCTCAAATTTACACGGTCGTGAACGGACAGAAAGTGGAGAAATTCGATATCGAGGTTGTGCATGTGGCCAAGCAGGGAAGCCCCGCTACCAAGGGGATGGTCATCAAAGTAACCGACAAGCGGCTGCTTGAGAAGACCGGCGGTATCGTGCAGGGGATGAGCGGAAGCCCGATTATCCAGAACGGCAAAATGATCGGCGCGGTCACCCACGTATTCGTGAACGATCCGTCCAGCGGGTACGGCTGCTTTATCGAATGGATGCTCCAGGATGCAGGCATACTGCTCCGGCCCGAATCAGATGCGAAAGGACTGAAGGCGAGCTAGCCTTTGGTTCTTTCTTTTTTTGCGAACGATTTGTCGAAAAATGTTGAAATACCAAAATAAAACTCTATTATAAAATAACCGCACACAAAAATAAAGAAAATAATTTTTCGACAGAAGGAATTTGATTGGGCGTGTCGAAATGATAAAACAAGGAATTAGAAAACCCTCGATTTTTTTACAAATAAAGGAGGCTTTCAAGTTGCAAAAGATTCAAGTTTTGTTAGCGGACGACAACCGAGAGTTTACACATTTACTTTCCGAATTTATCAGTGAACAGGAAGATATGGAGATTGCAGGCATTGCCTATAACGGAAACGAAGTGCTCCGTTTTATGGAAACGCAGAAGGATGTGCCTGATATTCTCATTCTGGATATTATCATGCCTCATCTGGACGGCCTGGGTGTACTCGAGAAGCTTCGCGAAATGAACTTAAATCCGGCTCCGCGGATCATTATGCTCACGGCCTTCGGCCAGGAGAATATCACGCAGAAAGCCGTGCAGCTTGGCGCCTCCTACTATATTTTGAAGCCGTTTGACATGGAAGTTCTGACGAACCGCATCCGTCAACTGGTGGGCAACCAGCCGGCTGTCACGTCGACCAGTTCCATCAAAGCGAATGTCGTTCAGATGCCGAAAAGCAAAAATCTGGACGCCAACATTACGACAATCATACATGAAATCGGCGTACCTGCGCATATTAAAGGATATCAATATCTGCGCGAAGCGATCACGATGGTGTACAACAACATCGAAATTCTCGGCGCCATCACCAAAACGCTGTATCCCGCCATTGCGGAAAAATACAAGACTACCCCGAGCCGCGTCGAACGCGCCATCCGTCACGCGATTGAAGTCGCCTGGACGCGCGGCAACATCGACAGCATCTCGTTTATTTTCGGCTACACCGTGAATATTAGCAAATCGAAGCCTACGAACAGCGAGTTCATCGCGATGGTGGCGGATAAGCTGCGGATTGAGCATAAGGTGAGCTGAGAGGGTTAGAAGCCTTGTGTGGTAAGGGATTTGGGTTTTGGATGGAAATTTACAATCATAACAATACCGTTATTTATTGGGTTTGCAAAAATCCAATGAAGGGCGGTATTTTTTTTATTATGACAAAAAATAGGGAAATTCCACGGTTCTCTTGAATCCCCAAGCCATTTGCCTCGCCCGCTAAAACGAAAGGGTAGTGTTTATTGCAAAGATGCCAGCCTAAGGTAAAAAATTGACCTAATAAAGTCAAAATCGTTCACGATAGAGCAAAAAAATGAACTATGACGCTGCTAAATAGTTCTCTATGATTGTTGAGAGGAATTTTTTTCTTGTAGATTCAAAATGAGAGAGGAGCAAAGTGGAATGACTTCGATGAGCAAAAGAATCTCTGTATTTCTGTTTTTTTGCTTCATGATGCAGGCGCTTTCATTTGGGACGGCAGTCCATGCAAGCGAGCTGCAGCCGGATTTGGTTTCAAATGGGGGATTTGAAAGTGCAAAGTCTGGGGCAGGAAAGTGGGAAGCTGGAGTTGAACCCGTTGGTTGGGGGTTATGGTTAGCAAGCGGGACAGGAAAGGCTTCTGTGACCAAGGATGTTTACCATACAGGGACTCAAGCGGTCCAGCTTGAGCATTTGGCACTGAGCAGAACGGGTCTTTCTCAAGATGTACCGATTACGGGTGGACAAACGTATAAATTGAGCGTTTGGGTAAAAACGAAGGATGTCAATTCGGGCATCGGCGTATTTGTAAGAACTCAGTTTTTTAAAAGCATCAAAGGTCTTGACGGGAAAACACAGGATGACAAGATAGGGTCCGGGCCCTCGACGGAAGAATTAACGGGAACCCAGGACTGGATGAAGCGGGAAGTCATCCTATCCGCTCCGGAGGAAGCGAAATATATCCGGCTGGAGCCCTTTTTCGAAACAGGGACAGGCACGGTGTGGTTTGATGATATTTCATTAGTCAAATGGAACAGTGTGACGGGCCTGGCGCTGGACCAAACGAACGTAACGCTGGAAAAGTTGCAAACCGCAGTCTTAACGGCCAAGGTGACGCCTGAAAATGTAAGCGGTTTATCTCTCCAGTGGCGAGTAGACAACAAAGATGTTGTGCAGGTGGAAGCTCAAGGTCCTCTTGCTGTTCTGACAGGTTTGAAGCCTGGGAAGGCAATCGTAACAGTGATGACAGATGACGGTACTTTTGCGGCGACAAGTGAAATTACAGTAAAAGAAGCAAGCATCCCAGGTGATCTTACGAACGATGGAAAAATAACCGTCGGTGATTTAGCCATGGCAGCCGCACATTTCGGTAAAGATACAAACAGCCCGGATTGGGAAACGGTAAAGGCTGCTGATGTGAATGGAGACCATAAAATCGATCGTAGTGACCTGATGTGGTTCACGGAGCGGATTTTTCCATAAGTCAGTTACATGAACGAAAGGAGTGTTTATTTTCATGAAAAAGTTTATTTGGCGATATGCAGTCATTGCTTTAACGATAGTCGCGCTCATTTTTACCTCTTATCCCGTTTCCGTTCAGGCTCAGCAACCGGACCCGATTGATTCCATGAGGGACAAGTGGCTTGCGTTTTTGACGGGCGGCCAGCAAATCGATTTGAACGATGAAGATATCCGCCAAGCGGTGGAGACCAACGCCAAAAAGGTAACCAACGACCAAAAAACCGGCTTTTGGGACCTGCTCCTGAAAGACCCGGCCCGCAAATCGTTGTGGGCGGATTATGCAAGTACGACGGATTCAAGCCATATTACCCTTTCTTATAACCGTTTGAAAGACATGGCGATTGCTTACTCGACTCAAGGCTCGAACTTGTACCGAAATGAGCAGCTAAAACAAGATATTATGGCGGGTTTGGATTGGATGTATACGAATCGCTTTAATGAGAATAAAGCGAAATACAATAACTGGTGGGACTGGGAAATCGGATCACCGCTGTCTCTCGGCGATATCATGACTTTAATGTATGATCACCTTTCTCCTGAGCAAGTTGCCCGTTATACCCGAACAATTGACAAGTTTATACCCGATCCCACCCTACGGCTGGGCAGCACATTGAAAGAAACAGGCGCAAACCTTTTGGATAAAGCATTGGCGGTACTGATTCGAGGAGTTATTGGCAAAAGTGAAACGAAAATCGTTCAGGCGCGCGGCTCCATTAGCTCGGTGTTCCCGCCGGTAACAAGCGGCGACGGTTTTTATGCCGACGGTTCTTTTATTCAGCATAACAATATTGCGTATACCGGAAGTTACGGAAGCGTCCTGCTTGGCGATATGGCTAAGCTTTTGACAATATTGAATGATTCGCCTTGGCCGATTCAAGATCCAAACTTGGCGAATACGTACGATTGGATCACCAATTCGTTCGAGCCGCTCATTTACAGCGGACATATGATGGAAATGGTTAGCGGGCGGGCGGTATCGCGGTATAACAACAATACCCGCGGAACTGCGTGGACCATTAATCGCATGGCACAATTTGCTCCTCCTGAGCTTGCGGCCCGTTACAAGAGCATGGTCAAAGAATGGGTTTTATCGGATACGAGTATGTCCAACAAATATGAGGGCATGCCGATTCGGGATCTTGTTCTTTTTAAAGCCTTAATGAAGGACACGTCTGTCGTGCCTCGCGGGGATTTGATTGTCCATCATCAATTTTCGGCGATGGACCGTGTTGTTCATGCGCGGAAGGGATATGCCTATGCGATCAGCATGTCGTCCTCGCGGATTTCCAACTATGAGGGAGGAATCAACGGCGAGCATACGAAGGGCTGGTACACGGGCGACGGCATGACGTATTTGTACAATAACGATGCCGCTCAGTTCAGAGACGCCTTCTGGCCGACGGTGGATTCCTATCGGATGCCGGGAACAACCTCTGACGGCTTGCCAAGGACAGGCAGTAAAGTAACCTCTAAAAGCTGGGTTGGCGGAGCATCGATGGACCAGTTGTATGGTGCGGCAGGAATGGACTTGGCTCCGCCAGGAAGTAAATTAACGGGAAAAAAATCGTGGTTTATGTTCGACAACGAGATTGTTGCGTTGGGAGCGGGGATCACAACCTCTGATAGCCGGAAAGTTGAAACAATTGTTGAGAACCGGATGATTAATTCGGCGGGAGACAACAAGCTGATTGTGAACGGCGAGACGATGCCGAGTAATCTGGGCTGGTCCAAGAACCTTACAGGAGTAAAATGGGCCAACTTGCAAGGTACGGCAGCCGGAGCCGATATCGGCTATTATTTTCCCGAAACGGCAAATGTCAGCGCTTTACGGGAGGCGAGAAGCGGTTCGTGGAGAGATATTAATCCAACGGGCCCGACGGACACCATCACGCGTAATTATGCAAGCTTAGCGATTGATCATGGAACCAAGCCGACCGATCAATCTTATTCCTACGTGCTGCTGCCTACTTTAAATGCGGCGGCTACCCAATCTTATAGTGAAAATCCGGATGTGCATATCTTGAGCAACACGGCGAAAATTCAAGCGGTTCAAGAAACCAAATTGGGCTTGACCGGCATTCACTTTTGGGTACCGGGGACGCTGGATCGCATACGCGCTTACCAGCCTGTTTCGCTCATGATGAAGGAAAAAGGCGATGAGCTTACGATTTCGGTGTCAGACCCGACGCAATCCCAGTCCAAAGTGAAAGTGGAGCTGGCGGCCGCCGCCTCGCAGGTGCTTGCAAACGATCCTAGCGTTAAAGTATTGAGAACGCTGCCAACCCTGCAGCTGGAAGTGGATACTAGAGGTTCTTTGGGAAAAAGTCATACGATTCAATTGAAAATTAACCCGGATCAGGAAGTGGAGCTTCCTGCGGAAACCGATTATGAACCTGATCCGGCCGCTAAGGTTCGAATTCCGGTCACGGAAGATACATTTGTCAATGGCGGGACGGATGCGAACAACAATTTTGGAACAAGAGGATTTTTAAATATTCGAAACGGAAGCGGCAACACAGACCGCAAAGTTTTTCTGAAATTCGCGCTGCCTTCCTCTATGCAGGACATTCATTCTGTGAGCCTGAATGTATATGGGGAGACGAAAGACGGAAGCGGAAATATCTCGGATATTGGCGTTTATGAGGTGCCTGATGATAGCTGGTCAGAAAAAACCTTAACTTTTGCGAATAAACCGGCCCCGGGTAAACAAATTGATGTGGCTACGTTCACAACACCGGAGCAATGGCGTAAATTCGATGTGACTCCGTTCGTGATGGCACAACAGCAAGGGGACAAAGTGGCAAGCTTTGCTTTGCAGCAGGTCGGAAGTAACCTCGCTTCAACGATTCGAAGCCGCAAAAGTGAGGATGGAAAATACCAAGCTTATTTGGAAGTGCTGCTTAAAGACACGAAAGCGCCTACAACCTCCGTGCGTGTCGATGGAAATAGCGGAGCCGATCAAGAAAATTATAAGGATGTGACCCTACACTTTACCGCGGTGGACGATCCGAACGGTTGGGGTGTTTTGAGGAGCGAGTATCGAATCAATGGCGGGAAATGGATGGCAGTCAAAGCAGGTCAGGTCGTTATTCGAGAAAAAGGTGTGCAAAACATCGAATATCGCTCGATAGACAAGGCCAGCAATATGGAAGAAGCACAAAAATTGACCGTCGTCCTAGCCAATGCGGATACTGAATTGAGCGGAAATCAATCCGTAGTTAAGGGTGAGCCGCTGATTGTTACCTACCGAATCAAAAAAGCTGTGAGCGATATGTATGCTCATGACCTGACACTCGATTATGATGCTCATGTGCTGGAGTTTGTCTCCGCCGAGTCTATGCAAAGAGGCGTATCCATACTCAAGTCGAAGGCGGAAGACACCGGACGTTTGAGTTTCGTGATTGCTGGCGAGGGACAAGAAATCCAAGGGAACGCCGACTTATTGAAGCTTACATTTAAAGTGAAAAAAGCAACGGACGCTGTAAGCGGCAAGATTGAGGTGGCCCAAGCGATCCTTGCCGATAAACGGGGAAGCGAAATGGCGGTGACACCGAGTTCTCTTCATTTTAGCGTCCAAGCTTCAACAGAAGGGCCTGGTCCGGTTAAACCTAACCCTGGAGATAACGGCAATGGAAACGGAAACGGAACTGATAACGGTAATGGCAACGGCAATGGTAACGGTAGTGGGAACGGAAGCGGTAACGGAACCGATAACGGTACCGGAACGGATAATGGAGGCCCTGTACAGCCCGAAATTCCAACGGACAACACAGAAGCTGTTGTTTTAAATGATTTGAACGGTCATTGGGCAGAAGAAAAAATACAAGAAGCTGCTAAAAAAGGGTTGATTTTAGGATATCCGGATGGATCATTCCAGCCGGACAAGAAGATCACGCGCGCCGAATTTACTTCCTTGCTCGTCAGAGGATTAAAGCTGAATGAAGAGACGAAGCTTACGTTCAGTGATCACGATCTAAAAGATCATTGGGCAAAATCGGACATCGCGAAGGCGGTTAAAAAGGGAATTATCTCCGGTTATGAAGACAACACATTCCGTGCTGAACAGGATATAACGAGAACAGAGCTTACGGTGATGGCTGCGAAATCATTGAATTTGGCGGAAGAATCTCCAGATTTAATATCTTTCGTTGACCAAGCCGATATTCCCGTCTGGGCACGGGGGTGGGTAGCAGCTGCAGTAAGCAAAGGCCTCGTTACAGGGCGGGATAACCAGACATTCGCTCCTCTAGCACCGGCAACTCGTGCGGAAGCGGTTGTCATTCTTCTGAATTTATTATCCTTGAGGAAGTAGTTCAGACTCAAAAGAGCATTTTATATTGAAAAAAGAAATAAAAGCCTCTCACGTAGATTCTTACGAGGGTAATATCCCCTTACGGTAGACAACGAAATGAAGACCTCTGCTAAGATGATCTTTATGTTGTCTACCGTAAGTTTTTTATGGGTAAACAAGGTTGTACGAATATCGCGAAGTTGCCTCAAGAGCAAGTCCGATGAATAAGGAAAAGTTGAATAGGATACATAGCCGGCTCAGTAAAGAGTTGGAACGGGAGAACAATCGAAGATATAAGCTAATCTTGGATCAAACCGATAACGGACCCAGAATGCCCCAGTCCATATATAACCTGAAGCTTCGTTGTACGCTACACTAATTGGATAGAACCAGAATTTCTCTCCAGTCCAGAGTTGGACATAAGTTAGTTTATATAAACAGGGATTTGGTTGTACGAATGTAGGAGGATAAGGAGGCGGCGGGGGTTGTAAAAATGACACTTGGTTCCACTCCTTTAATCAGGTATTCATTAAAAAATCATAGTTCAAGATATGTAGGTGAATAACTATTGACTATGCTGATGCCTATTGATAGTCCCGAATTTTGAGTTCCGTAAGCGGGTAGAATTTATTTATATATTTTTAAATAAACAAGTAAATGCTCTTACCCAATTTACTTATTACACCACACGAAACTTTATAGTCTATAAGCTTCTTTTAAGACAAAAAAAGTCGATTCTCACGTTTTGAGAATCGACTAGTCATTTTAATATTTCCCAATACCTTTTCGTGTATCTATTTTATGGAAATTGTAATCACAAGTTTCCTCGTAATAGTTGTTTTTATTCTCCATTTATAAAATTTCCGTATACGGCAAGCTCCCCCAAGCTCAAGAGTTTTGAGTTATCATTTTCCTTTTGCACTTCCTATTCAAAGGTTTTCTTTCGAAAATATCTCTTTTGCAATTAGTTTATATGAATGAATCCGATCTTTCGGAGAGTACGTAATTGTGTTGATCATGATTTCATCTGCCTGATACTTAGTTTGTAACTCCATTAACTTCCGTTTCAGCTCATGAGGATTGCCGATGATCATGTTCTGTTTCATTTTGTTTAACGAATCCTTTTCTTTTTCAGTTATCTTGTATTGCTTAGCTTCTTTAACCGAGGGAACACGTTGATGTCCCTCCCCTTTATCTGTTTGCAAAGACCAGATGAGAAAGCTTTCTGCAATTTCTTCTGCTTGTTCCGTAGTTTCTCCACAAATGGCTGAAACAGTTACGATGACTTGTGGAGTCTGTGCTTCCTTTCTTGGTCTAAAAGCATCCCTATATGCCTGGATGATAGCTATCCCATCATTGTCGCTCATAAAATGACCAAAAGTATACGACATGCCATTTCTTGCTGCAAGTAGCGCACTTTTTTCACTTGTGCCAAGAAGCCAAGGCACAGGCGAATTTTCAGGTATGGGAGAAGCGGAAATCTTCGAATACTCGTGATCTGCTGAAAAATCATCCTCTAAAAAATGGAGTAATTCTTTCACTAAAGCAGGTAACTCCCAAACTTTTTGCAAAAAGTTGTCAGATAAAGCGTTCGTCGCTTCAGCTGATCCACCTGGCGCTCGTCCTATCCCCAGGTCAATCCGATGCGGAAATAGAGTAGCTAACATATTAAATACTTCTGCAACTTTATAGGGTCGATAATAAGGTAACAAAACAGCCCCAGAGCCAATTCGAATTCGATTCGTGTTAGCCCCGATATAACTTAACATCACTTCAGGTGCAGAGCAGGCAAGTCCAGGTAAATCATGGTGTTCGGCAATCCAATATCTTGTATATCCTAGTGCTTCTCCAGCTTGCGCTAACTTCATTGATTCAATCAATGCATCATTAGCTGTTTGATTTGAAGATATGGGGGATTGATCTAATATACTTAATCTCATTACAACTCAGCCCTTTGCTCCATGACCTACTTCCATCAAAGTCAATTTATATTGTCCGACTTGGTCCTTTACGTACAAATTAGTAATGGAAGTAGAATACTCATGAATGGTTCCCCTAAATGTTAAGTCTCTCTCGGGAATCTCCACGTCAAATGTTTCGCTATAGAGCAAAGTAGAAATGTCATGATAATCTTCACTTGTTACGTTAAAATCAACTGAAACTTTATACAATCCATTTGTTTTTTCTTCCTGATAACTACTTAAATAAATCAAAGTGCCATTTAAGAACATCTTTTTCACCAAGAAAAACACTCCTTTTAACATTAAATTGAAACTGAACATTATATGTGTTTTCTGTTATATACACATATAATGTCCAGTTGAGCCTGTAGCCTTTTTATCGTGCCGAAAAACTTTATACTTCTTTATTGGATAATGCCGGGAAGAATGGAACCACTTCCTCCCCTAATTCTTGGATTACCTCTTCAACCGGCCGCTGACCATATTTCAAGTTGAACCCAAGATGATTTACACCGATTTCTTTTAATGCATTGAGGTAGTCAATTAAAAATTGATGTCCAGTTCTGAATCCTAAGTGTATAGGAGAGGGATCTTCATTGGGGTTCTCTGATAAATCTATATATAAAGACTGACTAAAAGGCTTAAATATATTTGTTAATGTACGCCATTCTTTAATAAGCGCAGCTTGATTATTTATATTTCGTGGGTAATAAAACCAGCCGTCACTGTTTTCTGCTATCCATTTTGGCGTCTGCGTCGAATGACCCGTTACCAAAATTGGAATATCTTTTAATTCCGGTTTGGGTAACAAATCTCCACCCTGAAGGTTCAGACGTGGTGAATAAATTTCCGGAAATTCTTCATTCCACACTTTTCTCATGACATGCAAAGATTCTCGAAATAAATTACTCCGTTGTTCCCGGTCTACTGAAAACGCTGAAAACTCGCTAGGGCGATCACCCGTAGCAATTCCAAGAACAAGTCGTTTCCCAGAAATTCGATCAACAGAAGCTGCTGCTTTTGCCACGTGCAGTGGATGGCGTAGCGTTGTGACAATACTTGCGGTACCCAATGAAATCTGTTTTGTATGGGCAGCCAAGTAACCAAGAAAAACCCATGGATCGTATAGCTGTCCTGCATCTCCAAAACTTGGGACATTTAACGGCACATCTCTAACGAATAATGAAGCAAAGCGTGCTTCTTCTGCCTTTTTTGCCAAGTTCATTTGATGTTCCAAATCCATCTCCGGGATACTTCCCGTATAAGACTCTAAAGGGAAATGCAACCCGAGAGTAAGTTCCTTCTCTTTAAACATGTTTGAATAGCCTGTATGTGAAGCAAATTTATCCATTTTTCTTATCCTCCATTACGAATTGATGATATGAAACGAAATAACAATATGCACTCTACCACATTAATATATTGTGATATATCAATATATTAAGTGTAAATAAAAGAGGACGTCACTATATGATTCCAACCAAGGACCCCCAATTACAGCACCAAATTTTGTTTTTTCATTACTCATTATTTATACTCCCTTCTAATGATAGAATTATATTGTTATATTGCAAATTGTGAATGTTTTCTCCGAAAAAAATACTGAAAACAGATTTGAAACCTGGATTCAGTCTTTTTTTATTTCTTTTTTCAAAAATAACCCTACTTGATTAATTGCATCTTCGTTTCTTCTGTAATAAGTCCATTTACCAATGCGAGTAGCTGTAATTAGACCAGCTCGTTGTAATATTGCAAGGTACTGAGAGGCTGTCGACTGATTCATACCTAATTTCTCCGTGATTTGACTTACACAGACCCCAATTTCTTCAAGATCAATCCCTTCTTGGGGAGAGAAATATAATGCCGGATTCTTTAACCATTCTAAGATTTGCAAACGAGCCTCATTTGATAATGCTTTAAATATTTCAATTTGCTCCATAGAGACATATTATACTAACATATTGCAATTTGTCAATATAATGAACAATCCTTTATTCCAACAACGATCACTAATGTGATAAAGCCGGTAAGAAAGTGGATGTCGCTGTCATGCCCATAGAAGCCATAAATACAAATAATGACGCGATTAGAGGCATTAACGGCCCGTGTAAAAGAATAACGGACATTGCTAAAACACTACTAATACAAGAAAGAATTAATGCAAGAATAAGAAAACTGCGTTCTGCCATCAAATGATTGAGCCGTCTAACAACCTGGGAACCAAGAATTAGACCAACTGCATTTGTCGCAAGTAAAGCCGAATACATTTGAGGTGAAACACCATAAATATTCTGATATACTGTACGGATAACAAGTTCCGTTTTACAGCATACGGGCTCTGGAGAAATATGACTGGAATTGATTCCATACAACCTGAAGTGGATGAAGTGGCTCAAGATTATATCAGCATAGAAGATGAGGAACATATCCGCTTGGCGTTAAAATATTTTAATTATACGATGTTATTTATAGCCGATGAACCCGAAAACCAGCAGACCAGAAACTTTACGCTCAAACAATATGTTGATTTTGTCAAAAAGAAGGCGGCCATTTCCAATGATGATATTCTGGATGAAAAACAAGTGAGCGTGTTCGGATTTGACGCTGTGCAACTGACTTACAAGAATCATCTAGATTGGAACAGCAGAATGGATACGCTTATCGTATTCAAATCGGACTCCCAATTTCATACGATCAGGAACTCATCCTATACGGAAACTTACAAAAGTTCGCTGGAGAATTTTGAGCAATTAATGGAAACGATGAAATTTAACGAAAAGCAGTAGATACTGTGGAACAAAACGCAAAAAGCTCACTCCCGCCCTTGCGGCAGAGTGAGCCTTTTACGTTCAGTACCTTACAGCCGCCTCCAGCAGCGTGAGTGCTGCGGCCGACGCGTTCAAATTCACATTGGCGCCGATCGGGATGGCGGCTTTGTAAAAGCCGTGCGCGGAAGCAAGGTTGGTCAGCAGCGGTTTCCCCAAGGGGACGATCACTTCGCTGATCAGGTCCTCGTACGTCTTGCCGTAGGCGGTCTGGCAGTTGGTGCATTCGCCCATGACGATACCGACGCAAGCCTGGAGTTTGCCGGCCAGCCGAAGCTGTTCGACGTAGCGGTACACGGTATTGACCGGCTCGTGCGTTTCTTCCAGGAGCAATATTTTTCCCGTGGTGTCGACTTCAAACGGCGTTCCCAGCGACCCCACGAGGGAGGTGAGGTTCCCGCCGATGATCGGGCCGGAGACGTTACCGGGAACTCGCCCAATTAAAGGGATGCCCGGAGGGTTCGCGATGGGGCGGGGGGCCACCACAGATGAGGTCGCCGTGAAAAATTGCTCGAAGTTGTACGGCGGCGTGTCCGGCCTGAAGTCGATGAGCAGCAGGCTGTGAAACGTAATCAGGTCCGCCAGCTTATAGAGGGCGTTGAGCAGGACGGTAATGTCGCTGTAGCCCGTCACGATTTTGGGATTTTGCCGGATAAAAGCATAATCCAGGTACGGCAGGATGTCCGCGACGCCTACGCCGCCTCTTGTCGGCAGGATCATTTTCACGCGGGGATCGGCGTAGACCGACATAAAATCTTCGGCGCGTTCCCGGTCCGTTCCGGCGAGATACCCGTTTGCGGAGTACACGTAACGGCCCAGAAGAACGTTTAGCCCCAAGCTTTGCAAATAGGCAATCCGTGCCTGAATGGTTTCGGCGCTCAGCGGACTGCCCAGGGTGACGATTCCGACTGTATCGCCGGGCAGCAGTGCGCCTGGCTTGATCGCCATAGAACCGCCTCCTTTCCCGCTCGTTTATTACTAACGTATGAGTGAGGGAGAGGGAATAGGCTAGTAACTTGGCGCAGCCGTAGGTTTACATTCGAGCGATAGAGGCCCCCGCCCCCTAGTCCTCTGACGCTGCATCATGCACGGCGTCTACACGCGTCGAGAAGACCGCTGTGCGATTCTGTACAATATGGCGAAACGTAAATTCCATCTGACTCTGTGCTGTTGTCTCTGTACGGTCAATTCGCCCGATCCGATCCGGTTTCGGGAGCGCCGGCAGATGATCTCTGATACACTTAAGGCAAACTCACTTGAATGGAGAAGCCAGACTATGCAATCCGACACCTTGTGCATTATCCCTCCCGGCAAAAGAAAAATATGGGACCGGGATGCGACCCGCGGACCGGCATCGGCGAGAGACGCTTACACCGGGACCCTGAACCGGAAAGCACGAGCCTACGCGGAAGCCAGCGGCTGCGATTGGGTCATTTTATCTGCCAAACACGGCTTCCTGCTGCCTGCAGATACGGTGCCCGGCAATTATGACACGGCTTTTGGAACCACGAATGCCGGCATTATCTCTGCGGATGAACTGGCCCGGCAGTGGGAAGAGAAAGACCTTCACACCTACAGCCGGGTTGAAGTGCTCGGCGGTAAGAAGTTCCGTCCGATTATCGGGGCGCTGGCAGGTTCGGCAGCCGTTTATTTTCCTCTCGAAAACAGCCGCGGAATCGGGGATATGCTGCACTTGCTCGATGCGTGGACAGTGCGGATGTTGAAAACGGATGACAAATGACGCGGCGTGGAATGAAAGTCCCATGAACGGTTAAGGCGATGGCGTACGCATCGAAATAAACCGAAGAATAAAGCCGGCCGAAGGAAAAACTGCACCACAAAAGGAAGCAAAAAAATTGAAGCGTCTACCGAAAAGTTCCGAAACGGACCGCTGTTTTTCCGCGATTGTCTCGGCCGAATACGGTTGAGCTGTTATTCCCGCCGATATGTTCCCTTCTGAACATAAAAAAACACCACAGGCCCAAGCCTGTGGTGCTGCACATAAACGGTGTTTCGCTGTGGTCGGTTGACCACACGGTTTGCTGCTTATATGCAGCAAACCAATGTGAAAACCGAAACGGCTTTCAGGTGCGGTCGCATGAACAGTTGAGCTTGCCGCTGCCGATCAGCTCTTAACGACTCCGCCCAAGCTTGCTCCCGGAGCAAACAGCCGCCGGATATTCCTCTCGACCTCCGGATCGGGAACGAGAGGCGGGGCCTGATGCGGCTTAACACGGGCGTCGATGATGACGTTGTCGCAGGCCCAGTGTTTATACGCGTAGGCGCTGTTCACACCGTATATATCGTGCGACGGGTTGCTGCGCGTAAACGTGGCCCACAGAAAATTGGCGAAGTCCGCGCTCAGGAACTCGCTGTCGTCGCACAAAACGATCATCGGGCAGCCTGGAAGCGGCCCTTTGCCCGCAATGGCGCCGCACAGATGCTCCAGCTCCAACGAAGCCTTCTCGTACGTCTCGAAGGCAGGTCCCCGCATCGCGACAACACCCGGCATGACGAGCCGCGCCTCCCCGAACGGGGAAAGTTCTGTCAGAGCATCGGGAATTTCCGTGCACAAGTCCCTTTTCTTATCCCCGTAAGCGGCAAAAAGCACCTTGCTTCCGGTATTCAGGCCCGTACCCGAATAATCGAGCGTATCGATCGTGGTGTTCGTGTAAAAGTGAATGTCGCGCCGCAGATCGATCCGTTCGAGGATATAGGCGAGAAATTCTTTTTCCTTATGGGTATCGAGCGGCTGCTTGTCTTCCGCCGTCATAAACAAATACTTGGCGAGACTCAGCTGACCTGTGCCGAGCACCCGATTGGCCAGCGTAAGAATTTCCGCAGGCTGCTTGACCTGCTGATAAGGCGTGTACCGTTCGCTGCCGATCGCAAACAGAAGCGGATGCACACCCGCCGCATCGACGGCATGAACTTCCTTAACGCCGGGAATCTCCTGCTTGATCGCATCCCCCGTCAACTCGTGGATGAGTTCGCCGAACGAGGTGTCCTCCTGGGGAGGACGTCCGACGACGGTAAACGGCCAGATGGCGTTTTCCCGGGCGTACACTTTGTGCACGCGCAGAACCGGGAACGGATGCGTCAGGCTGTAGTAGCCGAGATGGTCGCCGAAAGGGCCCTCCGGTTTCGTTTCGCCGGGATGAATTTCCCCGGTAATGACGAAATCCGCATCGTGGCTGATGCAGTAGCCGTCCGCATAGCTGTAGCGGAAGCGGCGTCCGGCAAGAAGGCCGGCAAACGTCATTTCGCTCAGACCCTCCGGCAGAGGCATAACCGCCGACAGGGTATGCGCGGGAGGCCCGCCGACAAAGATGCTTACTTTTAAAGGAGCGCACTGCTTGTTGGCCTTGTCCTGATGAATGCCGATGCCCCGGTGTATCTGGTAGTGCAGGCCGATCTCCTTGTCCGTTTCGTAGTCGTTGCCGGTGAGCTGGACGCGGTACATGCCCAGATTGGAGTTCATGATGCCCGGCTTCTCCGGGTCCTCCGAATAAACCTGCGGCAGGGTGATAAAAGCTCCGCCGTCCATAGGCCAGTGCTGGATCAGGGGAAGATCGGAAATCGAGATTTCCCTGAAGTCCGCGGGAAGGCCGGATTTTTTTAACGGAAGGGCTTTAAAAGCGGCCAGGCCGTTGCCCGCGGTTTTGAAAGGCTGCTTAAGCGCCTTGACGGGATCGTTGCGGAGGGCGATGATGTTTTCGGCGTCCTGCCATGTATGTCTGAAAATAAATTTGCTTCGTTCCAGCGTGCCGAACAGGTTGGAAACCGCCTGGAATTTCGAGCCTTTGACCTTTTCGAACAGCAGGGCGGGACCTCCGGCTTCATAGACTTTTAAATGAATGGCCGCCATTTCCAGGTAAGGATCGACTTCTTCTTTGATGCGGATCAGGTGTCCGTTTTTCTCCAAATCAGCAATGCAGTCTTCTAAATGGGCGTACATGGTCGATAGTCTCCGTTCTCTTGAGGTCGGCTGTTTACGCGAGAGACGCCAGCCTTTAAAATCAGTTAAAGCCAATTTCGCGCGGGTGTCAAATGAATCCGTCCGGATTTACGGAAACGGGAGGAAATAGCACCTTTTCATCTAGGTTTAAAGTTTTTTTGTGTTTGCTGTAATAAAAGTCGTTACGTGTAACATTTTGTAAAAAAAGCTTGTTTAACGTGCTTAAATCTCCTATTCTAAAAGAGTGAGAACGCGTGGATACGAATAGAAGGTTACCGCGGCCCGTCAAGCTAAACGGATAACCGGAGGCGTCTACTATGAAAAAAATACTCGCATTAACGTTACTAGCCGCTTCACTGGCGCTATCGGCCTGTTCGCAGACGGCAAACACTTCGGGCGGGACCAAGCAGGAGTCCGCAGAGAAGCTAACCGTGACCATTATGGCGCCGGAAAAAGTGCCACTGAACCAGGAAACCGTTCTGAAGGTAGAGGTCAAGCAGGGCCAGGAGCCCGTCAAAGATGCGGGAGATATCCAGTTCGAAATCTGGAATATCAAGAACGTCGACACCGCCGTAAATGTGGTTGCAACCTACGAGGACAAGGGGGTCTATAGCGTAAAAAACACGTTTAAAGAGGACGGGATTTATTTTGTCCGGACTCATGTAATCGCTCGCAATCAGCACATCATGCCCAAGCAGAGAATTATTGCCGGCAACGTGTCCGATGAAGAGATCAAGACGTTTGAAGAGAACACGAAGAAGAAATAGCAGCGCACGTAAAAAAGCCGGATCTGCGGAAGCAGACACGGCTTTTGCTGTGAAACGAGGGGCCTAAGCACCGTTATCTGGAAGCCCATGCGCTCTCCGCACCGACCAGACGGGAAACGGGATACATTCTCCGGACGGGAAGGACGATCAGAGCCCCGATAAACGCTTTTACCGCATCGCCGGGGAGATAAGGGATGCAGCCGACGGACAAAGCCTTTGTCAGGGTCATGTTGGAAACGACGTGGGCCATCCAGGGCACACCGGTAACGTAAAGCAGCAGCGAACCGAATACGAAGAGAGTCACGAAAGTAAGCACGAAAGCGGTGACTCCGCTTCCTTTGATACGCGGAACAAGGAGGCCGATGAACAGAGCGGCGAAAGGATAAGCCCAGATAAACCCGCCTGTCGGACCGAGAACCAGATCCAGCCCTCCTCTTCCGTGCAACAGCGGAAGCCCGAGAGCCGTTAAGCCTACTACAAGAGCGATGCTGAAAAAGCCGTAGCGGGCGCCCAGCAGAGCCCCTGCGAGCATGATGGCGAAATTCGCCAGCGTAAAAGGCACCTGCGAAAAACCGAATTGAATATTGACGAAGCTTAGCGCGACAAGCAGTGCAGCAAACATGGCGCTGAACGTAATCCCGCGGACGGTGAATGACGAACGTTTCAATTGCATCTTCTCCAATCATTTGTTAACTTTGTATTATGTATTTCGGTTGACAATCCGCATTGTAGCACAGCGGGGGCGGTTTTGTGAATAGGTTTGTGAACAGGCTGGAGGTATTTGCACGGAAATGGAAAACGATCACGAGAAACATACGCAATCTCCCTATAGAATGCACGAAGTGTCCGTCATAAAAAGAGGAGAGCCGGCGGAGGGCGTCTCAGCCGCGGATCAAACACTTCTGAACGAAATAAATATAGAGCTGCATAAAGGCGAATGGCTCGCCGTCGTCGGCCGCAACGGCAGCGGCAAAAGCACCCTGGCGAAAGTGATGGCCGGGCTCATTCCGGCGGCGGGCGGATCTATCGAACCCGGCTGGACAGCAGGGGAGCGGATGCGCATGGTGCTGCAAAATCCGGATACCCAGCTTATCGGGGAAACCGTGTACGAAGATTTATGCTTTGGAATGGAAAACGCCGGAATAGATCCCGAACGGATGCCGGAAACAGCCCGTCATGTATTGGGACTCGTCGGTTTGGCGGATAAACGCGATGATAGCTGCGAAGCTTTATCGGGCGGCCAGAAGCAGCTGACGGCTGTGGCGGGAGCGCTGGCTGTCGGCGCTTCCGTTCTGCTGATGGATGAAGTGACCTCGATGCTGGATTCTTTTTCGCGCAGCATGGTGCTCGGCGCGCTTTCGCGGCTTCACGGGCAGGGCGTGACCATCGTCTGGATCACCCAGAGGCTGGATGAACTCGCTCTCGCGGATAAGGTTATCGTTGTGGACGAAGGGAAGATCGCCTATTCGGGCGATGTGCGGGATTTTTTCTACGGAACATCGTCTGAAGACGGCTCTTGGGTCAAAATCGGGGAAAACAGGCCAGCTTCTTCCCCTTGTCTGGAGCTGGGATACGAGCTCCCCTACACGGTAGAGGTCGCAAGGGAGCTTCACAAGCTAGAAGCTTTGGGCCTTGAAGAGCGGCCGGTAACGCCAGGCGAATTGATGGAGGTTTTGAACCGCTATGGACTACCTGCACGTTAAAAACCTTTCGAAAACCGTCGGCGGGCCGGACACTTCTTTTGCCGTCCGGGACGTATCCTTCACAGCCGTTGCCGGTGAGATCACGCTGCTCATCGGTCGAAGCGGAGCGGGGAAATCGACGCTGCTGGATATGCTGGGAGGGCTGTCCGTTCCGGACGGGGGCGGCATCCGGTATGGAGATACCGAGCTGTGGCCGGGCAGCAAACAAAGCGCAAGGGAAGCGAGGCGGAAGCTGGCGCTTGTTTTCCAACACCCGCACGAGCAGCTTTTCGCGGCAACGGTCCGGGGGGAGTTTGACTATACGCTGAGACCGTTCAAGCTGAGCGGGGAGGAGCGGGAAGCCCGCATAGCCGAAGCGCTGGAGCTGTTCGGCCTCGGCCCTGAGCTGCTGGACGAACGCCCTCACGAGCTCAGCGGCGGCACGCAGCGCAGGGCGGCCCTCGCGTCCGTCTTCGCGTCCCGGCCCCGCTGGCTGCTGCTCGACGAGCCGACGGCGGGCCTCGACCACGAGGCGGCCGCGAGGCTCACCGGCACGCTGCGCAGCTGGACGCGGCGGACGGGCGGCGGCGCGCTCGTCGCGACGCACGATCTCGATGCGTTCCTGCCTGTGGCGGACCGCATCGTGATGCTCTCGCAGGGTACAGTCGTGCACGACTGTACCTCTGCGGAGCTGGCTGCGCGTCCCGCTATGCTGGGGGACGCGGGGCTTCTGCTGCCGGAAGCGCTGGCGCTCGGCAGCCTGCTTCGCCGGCACGGCGTGGACGTGCCGGCAGGACTTCCCGCGCCGGAAGAGACGGCGCAGGCGATTGCCGCCGTGCTGGCGGCGCGGGCACGGCGCGGGCAAGGCGCGGACGCGGCGGCGGGTCTTTCCGCGCCGGAGGAGCGGCTAAGCGCCGCGGCCTCCGCGGATGCGCCCGCGAGCCCCGGCAGCGCGTCCCGCGAGGCCGTGCTGTGCGGCAGCCCGCCAACCTTCGCTTCCGACAGCGCGACCGCCCCGGCCGGCGCAGTTTCAGCCGGCCCGTTTGAATGCGGCATACCGGCCGGCTCGCCTGCTATCGAGGGTGATTCATCTGCCGCGGAGACCGTACAGGCAGGCACAACGGCCGATGATCCGTTTCCGTCTTCCGGCAGCGGCCCATTCCCGGCAATGGAACCTTCTCCGCCCGCTCTGCCGATCGGCCGCCGTTTCGATCCCCGAACCTTCTGGATCGGGTATGTGCTTTTGTCGGCGGGAATCCTGCTGCAAAAGTCGCTGATCGGCCTGGCTGTGTCCGCGGCAATAACCGCGGCGGCCGTTCTGCTGTCGCAGGTCCCCTTCAGAGCGGTCTGGAAGCCTCTGCGCGCTTTTCTGATTTTTACGGGTCTGTCGGCCGTAATCGCCGGACTGACGATTGGGGCCGGTCAAGGAGAAAGTCCGATAGGCTTCGACCCCCAGGCGGCGCTTGCGGCGGTCCGGGCGTTATCGAACCTGATGCTGGTGCTTGTCCTGGGCGTTCTTTTTCCGCTTACGGTGGGCTATTTGCGGATGAAGCAGGGTGTGGAGCAGGGGCTGGCCGTTCTCGCAGGGCTGAAGTTCCCGGTGGAGGCCGTTGCGCTGACGGCTTCGCTTATGTTCCGGTTTATTCCGCTTATCGGCGGGCAGTGGAACCGGTTCGGCCGTATCGCAAAAGCGAGGGGACAGGGGCGCAGCGGCAAAAGCGGGCTAGGGCTAGCCGAGTTCCGGATTATGGCGCTGCCGTTCATGTTCTCTCTGATCCGTATGGCCGACGAGTTCTCGACGGCTTTGGAGATCAGAGGCTACAGCCGGACGGGAGGCAGAAGGACCCGAAGCCGGACACTACGGATGCAGGCTCGCGATTATGCCGCGATGGGTGTTTTTCTACTCGTATTTCTCTGCCTGGCCGTCCTGGCCGACATACTCGGATAAACGAACCGGCCTTCCCGCAAATTCCGGCGGACGCAGTTTCCGTGAGCCGTCTCAAAACGTCCGGTATATAAAAAGCCTGCAGAACGGTTGAACGTTCCACAGGCTTTTTATGCTTCCTTCCGGAGAAGGGTTAGGATTCGATTTTTTGAAGGGCTTGGCCGGAGATGTTGTCCAGGTACCGATCCAGGCAGTTGCAAAGGAAATCTTTGCGGCAGATCGGGCAAGGCTCCTTCAGCAGCCGGGAAATACGGGATGCTTTGATTTCTCCGGATTGCAGATTGCGTTCGAAGAAAATACGGCCGTGTGTACGGTCTTTCAGAACGACAACGACTTCAAACAAGCCGTTTTTCGGGTTATCGCTTACTTTGGTTGCTTCAACAACCTGCGGATCATATGCCATGTTTCTTCCTCCTTAGTCACTCCTGCGTCTTCGGACAAAGACAGGCAGTGGATTTTTATATTATAATAAATTCAGCACGTTGTATTCAATAGAAAGGTTGGAGGCCCTATGGAGATCGATTATGCGGAAGTGATTTCGACGGAAAACGAACTGAATCTTGCCGTCGGCGTCCATTTCGAAGACGAACCGGATTCTTACTACGTCGTGGATATTCTGGCTTCGCCGGAAGGATGCATCCGCAGCCTGGAGCTGCTGTTTAACGGTTTTTCGTGCAAATATACCTTCAAGCCGGACGAGAAGGAGCAGCTTGTCCGTTACTTAAACGCTCATAACCCGCTTGCTCTGCCCTGGGTGATCCCGGATGAAGAAGCCGGTGTAAAATAATAAACGGAACCGTCCTCCGTATGCGGGAACGAGTTCCGTTTATGTTTGTGCGCGACTCTTCTTTTTTTCTCCTGCAGTGTCGGTGTGGATTTGGTGGCGGGCTGAACGCCGTCCCACGATTTCCGTTTGATTGCGGGATCGAGTTTTCCTTCGCGGATTTGTTTGTCCCGCAGCTTGCGTGCTCGGCTGATCGCCATGTCGGATGGGCCTCCTTTTAAGTCTTCACAGATTTTGAATACTCTATCTAGTATACTCCTTAAGGCGCCGGATTGACAATGAATAGTACGGGCAGCGAAGATGTGAGCCCTAACAACCCGCACCAAGCGAGCAAGGCGGGACGGCCGGGCCTGAAGTTAACGGGATGCTTACTGTCCTGCAAAGACCGCGAACATTGAAGGAGGTGCCGGGAAGCGTGAAAATCAGAATAGACCTTTCCGTAGGCGGCGAGTACATAAAAGAAGCTTTTCTTCAGATAGAGGATCGTAAAGTGGATCATTTAACGGAGGAGGAACTGTTGCAAGCCGTTGAGATCAATATCCGCAGCTGGGCGGACCGGGAAATCGGAATCTCCTGGGAAATCGTGGAGTTTCCCGTGCGGCCCGAAGACGAAGAAGAAGGCTAAAGCGCAACGGCCGATTTTGAGGCTGTCAGGTTGCGGGAGTGCGGAACGGTGCCGACGCCGCCTTATTTGCTTTTCGTATTGGCGCAAGGCGCTTGGGGCACTCTACAGAAGACCAAACGGAAATCTGCCAGTGGGGTGACTACAATGAGTTCTGCAACACATGCGGGCGGCGGGGCGATGGACGCCAAGATCGACGCCTATAAAACCGGAATTTCACAGCTGCAGGAACAGCTTCCGTCGGTAGCGGACGCTTATCATCAGTTTACGGGCGAATGCTTCAAAGACGGTGCGCTTCCCGCGAAAACCAAGCAGCTGATCGCACTGGGCATGGGGCTTTTTGCCAACAATGAGGTCTGCACGTTCTACCATGTCCAGGAAGCGCTGAGCAAAGGGGCGAACGCCGAGGAAATCAGAGAAACGGTAGCGGTCGCGGCCGCAATCGGCGGAGGACATGCCATGTCCCAGGGAGTCACACGGGTGGAGCAGGCTCTTCAAGGTGTCGTTCATTAACGATGGATGATTTTTTCCGCGGCATAAAAAAACAGCTCCCTGCTGAAAGGATGACCTTTCGGGCGGCGGGGCTGTTTGTCTGTTCGTAGGTTGCACAGGTGCTTGACCTCACGGCCGGAGCGGATGAATCACTGCCAGGCGGATAACCTCTGTATCATGCGATGCCAAATCGGGTGGATAACCTCCGTCATGCGTCATACAATGTCCAAACCGAGCGACGGAAGCTCGGGAATTCTTTTTACCGGCCTGGACGAACTGAAATTACCGTCTGCGCTTCGCTTTAAACCGCGGTGCGACGTAATTGCGCTTGCGGTCCCGGAAAAAGGTCCAGCCGCCGATAAAGGCGACGCCGAGACCGAATAGAATGAAACCGAGGACGAATTTGCCCCAATGCATATAGCCTTCCGCCTCGAATTGATGGAAAAACGCGTCTTTCATGGACAGAAAACCGTAGGTCGCCATAACGCCGGGAATAACGAGAAGCATGATCGCGACAAAACGGCTTAATTTATCTTTCATAATGCGGCTCCTTTTCAAATCAGAGAAGAGAATAAGTGAGGGCTTAGCGCCTTTATTCCCATGATACCGTGTCCGGATGGTTCTGTCTATTTTGGACGCCTACTATATTTTAAGGGCGTACAGGGGTTACAATGAACGGGACGGGGATCGGCCGTACGGGGGCACGCGCTTGCCCGGCAGCCGACTTTTACGGAAGGTCCTTGTACGTTGTACAATGAGGACGAATCAACCCTGCCATACATAACAGGTTCATACACATAAAATCATAAAAGACCCAAGGTTCGTTAAAGAACAGGAGGAACATAAAAATGAGTGGACAAGCGTACGATATCGTAATTTTGGGAGGCGGAACGGGCGGTTACGTCGCCGCTATCCGTGCGGCCCAGCTCGGCAAGAAAGTGGCGTTGGTGGAGAAAGACAAACTGGGGGGAACCTGTCTGCACCGCGGCTGTATCCCGAGCAAAGCGCTTTTGAGAAGTGCGGAGGTTCTGGCGACAACCAGGCAAGCGGAAGAGTTCGGCGTCATTGCGCCTGACGTTTCCCTGGACTTCACCCGTGTGCAGTCACGTAAAGACGGCATCGTGGCTCAGATTCACAAGGGCGTGCAGTATCTCATGAAAAAAAATAAAATCGACGTCTTTAACGGAATCGGCCGCATTATGGCTCCGTCGATTTTCTCTTCGAGAAGCGGAACACTTTCCGTCGAAATGCCGGATGGCAGTTTCGAGACGCTGGTTCCGGAACACCTCATCCTCGCCACGGGATCGCGTCCGCGCGTCCTGCCCGGTCTGGAGCCGGACGGCGAACACATCCTGACGAGCGACGAGGCTCTGGCGCTTGAAGCGCTGCCGGATTCCCTGATCATTGTCGGCGGAGGTGTAATCGGCGTGGAGTGGGCGTCGATGATGAACGATTTCGGCGTGGACGTAACCGTTGTGGAAGCGGGCCCGCGCCTCGTGCCGACAGAGGACGAGGAAATCTCCCGCGAGCTGGACCGGCTGCTCCGCAAGCGCGGCGTGAAGGTGCTCGCGAACGCAAGCGTGCTCGCGGACACGCTCCGCAAGGACGCTTCCGGCGTCACGGTCGCCGCCGAGCAGAAGGGCGAGCGCGTGGAGCTCGCCGCCGCCAAGATCCTCGTATCGGTGGGAAGAGCTCCGAACGTGGAACAGTTCGGGCTGGAGAACACCGATGTGAAGCTAGAGCGCGGCTTCATCCGCGTGAACGGGCACATGCAGACGAATATCCCCCACATCTATGCCATCGGCGATGTGATCGGCGGTCTGCAATTGGCCCACGCGGCCAGCCACGAAGGCGTCGTCGCGGTCGAGCATATCTGCGGCTTGAAGCCGCACACACACGAGGCGCACCGCATCCCGAGATGCGTCTACACGCGGCCGGAAATCGCGTCCGTGGGCTGGACGGAAGCGGAAGCCAAGGAGAAAGGCTTCAAGATCAAGACCGGCAAGTTCGGCTTCAAGCCGCTCGGCAAAGCCATCGTGTACGGGGAGAACGACGGCTTTGTCAAAGTCGTGATCGACGCGGACAAGAACGATCTGCTCGGCGTTCACATGATCGGACCTCACGTCACGGATTATATCGCCGAAGCCGCACTGGCGCAGCTTCTGGAAGCTTCCCCGTGGGAAATCGGCAGCACGATTCATCCGCATCCGACGCTTTCGGAGGCGTTCGCGGAAGCGGTTCTCGCCGCCGAAGGCCGGGCCATCCACATTTAACCAAGGGTCGAAACCGGCTGTCTGTGCCAAATGTCCGTTGAATTGGACAAGAATACCGTTTATAATAAGCATATAGTGTCTAGTATTAAGACCAGGTAACAAAAAGGAGGCGCAGCCCCAATGTCCATCGGTCAATACGTTAAGCATCAGCAATTAGGACTTTCCGATGAAAGAGTCATTCAAATGTATACATCCATGCTGCTCGCGCGCAAATTCGACGAGCGGTCCCTGCTTCTGCAGCGTTCCGGCAAAATTGCCTTTCACGTATCGGGCGTAGGACAGGAAGCGGCTCAGGCCGGAGCGGCATACGCTCTTGACGCCGAGAAAGATTATTTCCTGCCGTACTACCGCGATTACGCGTTTGTTCTTTCGGTGGGCATGACCATGAAGGAACTGATGCTTTCGGTATTTGCGAAAGCGGAAGATCCCAACAGCGGCGGCCGCCAGATGCCGGGCCACTTCGGACACCGCAAGCACCGGATCGTGACGGGCTCCAGCCCGGTTACGACGCAGGTGCCGCATGCGGTCGGGATAGCCCTGGCCGCCAAGATGAAGGGCGACGAGCTTGTCTCCTTCGTGACCTTCGGAGAAGGTTCCAGCAACCAGGGAGACTTCCACGAAGGCTGCAACTTCGCCGGCGTGCACAAGCTGCCGGTCATTCTCATGTGCGAGAATAACCGGTATGCGATTTCGGTTCCGTACCACAAGCAGGTTGCGGGCAATATCGCCGACCGGGCGATCGGCTACGGCTTCCCCGGTGTGAAGGTGGACGGCAACGATCCGCTGGAAGTGTACCGCGTGGTAAAGGAAGCCCGCGAGCGTGCTCTGCGGGGCGAAGGCCCGACGCTGATCGAGGCGGATTTGTACCGGGTTCCTCCGCACTCCACGTCGGATAACGATCTCTTGTACCGCACGAAGGAAGAAGTGGAAGAGAACCGCGCCAAAGACGGACTGCCGAAATTCCGTCAATATCTGATCGACTGCGGCATTTGGAGCGAAGAGAAGGACCAGGAGCTGCAGGCTGAGATTCAGAAGGAAATCAATGAAGCGACAGCCTACGCGGACACGGCTCCTTATCCGACAGGCGAAGATACGCTGAAGCACGTATACGCCCAGGCGTAAGTGCAAGAGCAGAGGGAGGCAGCAACGTGGCAGTAATCACCTATTTGGAAGCAATCCGTTCGGCGATGCAGGACGAAATGCAGCGTGACGAAAATGTATTTGTTTTGGGAGAAGACGTCGGCAAAGGCGGCGTGCTCAACGCGACGAAAGGTCTGCGTGACCTGTACGGCGAAAGCCGCGTTCTTGATACGCCGCTGGCCGAATCGGCTATCGTCGGAACGGCGATCGGAGCCGCGATGTACGGGATGAAACCGATCGCGGAAATCCAGTTCGCGGACTTTATTTTTCCGGCGACGAATCAGATTATCAGTGAAGCGGCCAAAATCCGCTACCGTTCCAATAACGACTGGAGCTGTCCGATCGTCATCCGCGCCCCTTACGGAGCGGCGGGAGGCGGAGCGATTTATCACTCGCAGTGCCCGGAATCGGTATTCTTCGGAACGCCCGGCCTCAAAATGGTCGCGCCGTCGAATCCTTACGACGCCAAAGGGCTGCTTCTGGCGGCTATCCGGGACCCGGACCCGGTACTTTATTTTGAGCATAAGAAATGCTACCTCTCGCTTTCGGCGGAAGTGCCGGAGGGCGATTATATCGTACCGATCGGCAAAGCCGAAGTGAAGCGCGAAGGCACGGATTTGACCGTGATCGCGTACGGAATTGCGGTGCACTACGCCCTTCAGGCGGCGGAAGAGCTGGCGAAGGAAGGCATCAGCGCCCACGTGCTCGATCTGCGCACGATCCAGCCGCTTGACGTCGAGGCGATTCTGGAAGCGGCGGCCAAAACGGGCAAGGTTCTGATTGCCCATGAGGATAACAAAACAGGCGGGATCGGAGCCGAAGTTGCGGCTATCGTGGCCGAAGAGCTGCTGTACGACCTCGATGCGCCGATCCGCCGGTTATGCGGCCCGGATGTTCCGGCCGTCGGAATGAACCCGCCGATGGAGAAGTTTTTCCTGCTTAACACGGACAAATTAGCGGACGCGATGAGAGAACTCGCGCAGTTTTAATGGGGGAACGCGATATGAGCGAATCAAAATTCCGGCTGGCCGAAGTGCCGGTGCCTCATCTGGCGGAAAGTCTCGTTTCCGCTACGGTCGGTACCTGGCTGAAGCAGCCCGGTGACTATATCCAGCAGTACGACGTGCTTTGCGAGCTGTACACGGACAAAGTCAACGTCGAAATGCCCAGCCCGATCGAAGGCAGGCTGGTCAAAATCCTCGTCGGCAGCGGCGAGACCGCGGCCGTAGGAGACCCGATCTGCCTCCTGGAAGTGCCGGAGACGGCGGAAACGGCTTCCGCGGGCGCAAGCGGCGGCCCTGCATCGCAGGGAGACTCCGCGGCGGCAATCGCGGAAGACAGCGCCGACCAGAGCATGCGCGGCAGGTACTCGCCCGCCGTGCAGCGTCTTGCCGCGGAGAACGCCGTGGATCTCGGCCGCGTCAAGGGCACGGGTTTCGGCGGGCGCATCACGCGCAAGGACGTCGAAACCTACATAGCGCAGGGCGGGGCACAGGCGGCTCCCAGCGGCGGCAGCCAGGCTGCACGGCAGACGCATGCGGCTCCCGCGGCGCAGCAAGCGCCATCCGCGCCGGCGCATCAACCGTCTGCGGAAGCGCCGGTTGTTAATCCTTACAGACCCGAACCGCAAATTCCGGTGCGCAGCAGCGGCATTCACCTATCGCAGAATCCGCCGACGCCGCTCGAATTCGACAAGAATTCCGATTCGCGCGGGGAAACGTTCATCGATGTGACGCCGATCCGCAACACGATCGCGAGCCGCATGCGCCAGAGCGTATCGGAAATTCCGCACGCCTGGACGATGATCGAAGTGGACGTAACGAATCTCGTGACCCTGCGGAGCAAGGTCAAAGAAGAATTCATGCGCCGCGAAGGGATCAATCTTACCTATCTTCCGTTTCTTCTGAAAGCTGTGGTCAACGCCATCAAAGACTACCCGATCATGAACTCGGTCTGGGCGGTCGATAAAATCATCATCAAGCGGGATATCAACCTCGCGCTTGCGGTCGGTACGGAAGAATCCGTTCTGACGCCCGTGATCAAGAAAGCGGATCAGATGAATATCGCGGGACTTGCCCTTGAAGCGGACACCCTAACGAAAAAGGCCCGCACCGGCAAGCTGTCGTTAAACGACCTGCAGGGGGGCACTTTTACCGTGAACAACACGGGTTCCTTCGGTTCCATCCTTTCGCAGCCGATTATCAACTATCCGCAGGCGGCCATCCTGACCTTCGAATCCATCGTGAAAAGGCCGGTCGTGATCCAGGATATGATCGCGGTCCGTTCGATGGTGAATATCTGCCTGTCGCTGGACCACCGGATTCTGGACGGGGTTATCTGCGGACGCTTTTTACAGCGCGTGAAGGAAAATATGGAAGCCTACAATCTTGAAACCAAGCTGTATTGAGGCGTATTATGAGGTTGTCAGGAAGCTGAGGGAGACCATCAAGGTCGATGCGACCATGCTGAAGAGCATGATGTACACGACGATTTTGAACAGACGGTTGCGTTTCATACCAATCACTCCTATTCGGACAAACTTTTCGCTGACTCTATTGTAAACCATCGCAACAACGGAGGGAACCCATGATCCAGCAGGAACGGTTAATAAAAGAATTTATCGAGCTTGTACAGGTCGACAGCGTGACGCAATACGAGCAGGAGATCAGTGTCGTCCTGCAGACGAAATTCAAGGAACTCGGTCTTTCCATCCAAACGGATGACGCGGCCGAGAAAACCGGCCACGGCGCCGGCAACCTGATTTGTATGCTGGAAGCGAGCGGCGCGCCGGAATCCACTCCGTGCATTTTCTTTACCAGCCATATGGATACGGTGGCTCCGGGCAACGGAATCAAGCCGCAAATCGGTGAAGACGGAATTATCCGCAGCGACGGAACCACGATTCTGGGAAGCGACGACAAAGCCGGTATCGCGGCGATGTTCGAAGCTATCCGGGTGCTGAAGGAGCAGAATATCGCTCACGGTCCGATCCAGTTCGTGATCACGGTAGGAGAAGAATCCGGGCTGAAAGGCGCACGCGCGATGGACCCGTCCGTCATGAAGGCCGAGTTCGGCTATGCGCTGGACTCTAACGGCGAAATCGGCGAGATCGCCGTTGCGGCTCCGGCCCGCGCCGAAATCAAGATCGTCATGTACGGCAAATCCGCTCACGCGGGTGTGAACCCGGAAGACGGCATTTCGGCCATTCAGGTGGCAAGCAAAGCGGTATCCCGCATGAAGCTGGGCCGTTTGGATTCGGAGACGACGGCTAACATCGGCAGTTTCTCCGGCCTCGGTCCCCTTAATGTGGTCTGCGACCGCGTGCTTCTCGAAGCGGAAGCGCGCAGCATCGTCCAAAGCAAGCTGGAGGCCCAGCTCGCCGCGATGGAGCAGGCGTGCAAAGACACGGCGGCCGATTTCGGCACGACGTGCGATTTCGAAGCGGATATCGTGTATCCCGCTTTCATGCACGACGAAACATCGCCGGTTGTGAAGCTGGCCATGAAAGCCCTGGAAGGCATGGGCTGCAAAACCAGCACGTTCCACTCCGGCGGAGGAAGCGACGCGAATATTTTCAACGGCATGGGAATTCCTACGGTGAACCTGGCGGTAGGTTACAAGGAAATTCACACCACCAACGAACATATCGCCGTATCCGATCTCGTGAAAACAGCCGAAGCGGTCGTAGCTATCGTCCGCGAAGTAACGGAACAAGCGAAATAAACAGTCCGAACCAAAAAACCTCCATCCCGAAAGGCCTAACGGCCATCCGGATGGAGGTTTTGTTTTTGGGTTTCCGTTCTTCCAGTTGTATCATCAAAGACGTACGGCTTCGGAGGAGAAGTACGTCTTTGTTTCGGTTTCACAAAGTTTCCCGCTTTCTACAGAAGATGTTAGGGGCGGGGATCTTTTTTTTGCCGGCGGTTTCCCCATACTACGGATATTGCACATCTTGCAGAATCGGGGGTGAAACGGGACGGATGAAACGAGAACGCAGAAGAAAACGGTTCTGGCTCTGGGCTGCGCTGCCGCTTGCCCTGCTGCTCGCGGTCGGCGGTTATTACGCGTGGAACGCTTATCACAGCTGGAATCTGGTGTACAAAGAACGGACCGAAACGGGAGTTCCGCAAACGAATCCGGTGAATCCCGCACCGGTCCGTGAAACCCTTGCCAAACAGACGTATGTGTTTCTTATGCTGGGAATAGACTCCGGGAACGTGGAACAGGGGCGTTCGGACACGAACATGCTGGCCGTCGCCGATTCTTCAAGCCAGAAAATAACGCTGCTTTCGATCCCGCGGGATACCCGGATCCGCATTCAGGGACACGGCAAAGAGAAGCTGGCCCACGCTTACGCTTACGGAGGAGCGGATCTGGCGGTGAAAACCGTTGAAGCGTTTTTCGGCATCCCGGTAGATTACTATGTGGCTTTTAATTTTAACGGCGTCAAAGAATTCGTGGATACGCTCGGAGGATTGTCGATTGACGTGGAAAAAAATATGGACTTCGACGACCGGATTACCCATCGTCATGTGTATCTTAAGAAAGGCAGGCAGACGCTGAACGGTCAGCAGACGCTTAATTATGCCCGGTACCGGGGAGATGCGGACGGAGATTTCGGCCGAATGCGCCGCCAGCAGCAGGTTGTGCGCGAGCTGCTTACCCAGACGGTTCAATACCGCAACGTGGCTAAGATCAATAACCTTCTTAAAATTATGGGAGGCAATGTCCGCATGGACATACCGGCCCGAACCGTTTTCCAGTTTGCGAGCACATTTTCCGCTCTTACCGGAAACGATGTGGTCACGATGCCGCTTGACGCTGCTACGGCGATGATCGGGGGAGTATCGTATATGAATATAACGGAAAGCGAGCGCAGCCGGGTTGCGGCCGAATTACAGAGGCTCATCCGTAAACAGCCGGAACCTACCGCGGGGCCTTTACAATCGTACGGGATTCACGATTCGATTGAGCCTGGGGTCGGAAGCCGGTTCGGAAGGCCTTAACCGTTTTAGGCTTGCAGGGAGAGGTCAGCGCCGGTTCATCCTGATTTTTGTTCCAAGAAAACGACGAGAGGCAAATCGCGTCCGCCTTTCTGAACGGCGAGCTGAAGATATTGTTTAATTTCCCATGCCTTTCCGACGAGACACAGGCTTTCGGAAGCTGTATAATTTTTCATGATTCATTCCTCATTTCCGCACTTAGTTTAGGTTAAAACCTATGCGAGTAAGGGACGAGTTATGTCAGCTGTTAAAATAAGGCACAAAACCCTGTATTCATTCTTTCCCCGTTTTGCCATAATTCAACACAGGGTAAAGCCGTTTTTTTTCAGCCATTTGATATAATAGGGGAGAAAATAAGCGTTTCCGGGATTTACCCGGGGGAGGAGCGGGACATGTCAGCTGATCAAAACAATCGGAAATTTGAGGAAGTTACGATAAAAACCGAACCCATCTTCAAGGGGAAAATCATTACGTTGCAGGTGGATCATGTCCGCCTGCCGAACGGGGAAACGGCCACGCGCGAGATCGTGAAGCATCCCGGTGCGGTGGCCGTTCTGGCATTAACGGACGACGACCGGATGATCGTGGTGGAGCAGTACCGCAAGGCGCTGGAAAAAAGCCAGGTGGAAATTCCGGCCGGCAAGCTCGATCCCGGCGAAGAGCCGATCCGGGCGGCGATCCGCGAACTGGAGGAAGAAACCGGCTACAGTTCGGAGTCGGTCCGTCCGGTCTGCTCCTTTTATACGTCTCCGGGCTTTGCCGATGAAATCCTTCATCTGTTCGTAGCCGAGAACCTGGTCCGCGGGGAAGCGCGGCCGGACGAGGACGAATTTCTGGAGTGCGAAGCGATCACCCTCCAGGAGGCGAAAGAGCTGATTGCGCGCGGGAGCATCAGCGATGCCAAAACCATCACGGCCGTATACGCCTGGCAAGCGTACAAGCTGACGGGCTCGTTCTGATGCTGCGGACGTACTACGCGGATCTTCACATTCATATCGGCCGGACGGAGAAGGGAGCCGCAGTCAAGATCAGCGGCGCCCGGAACTTGACGTTCTACAACATTGCCCGTGAGGCGTCCGACCGCAAAGGAATCGAGATCGTCGGCATCATCGACTGCCATTCGCCGGCGGTGCAGGAAGAGATCGAGCACTATCTCGCTGCCGGCGAAATGAAAGAGCTGGCCGGCGGGGGCATCCGGTATCACCAGACCACGGTTCTGCTGGGGAGCGAAATCGAGGTGCGCGATCCGGGTATGGGACCCGTGCATCTGCTTGTTTTTCTCCCGAAGCTGGCTCAGATGAAAGAGTTCACGGAGTGGATGCGCCCGCGGATGAAAAATGTGGAGCTGAGCTCCCAGCGCATGTATGTCACGGCCAGGGAGCTTCAGGCCGAAGTGCTCCGGCGGGGAGGCATACTCATTCCCGCGCACATTTTTACGCCGCACAAAAGCATCTACGGCAGCGGGTCGACCCGCATGGAGCATATGCTGGATCTGGACGGGCTGGCGGGCGTCGAGCTCGGGCTCAGCTCCGATTCCGAAATGGCGGGCTATTTGCCGGAGCTGGACCGCTACACGTACGTCACGAATTCGGATGCCCATTCGCTCGGGAAAATCGGCCGCGAGTACAACGAGCTGCGGCTGGCGGAGCCTACGTTCGCGGAGCTGGTGCTCGCTCTCCGCAGAGAAGGAGGCCGCGCGGTTACCGCGAACTACGGTCTGAATCCGCGGCTCGGCAAATATCACCGCACCTACTGTCTGAGCTGCGAAAGCATCCTGGACGAGAGCGAGGCGGCCGTTGGAAGGTGCCTGTACTGCGGCAGTCCCAAAGTAGTCCGCGGCGTTATGGACCGCATCATGGAGCTTGCAGACCGCGAGGAGCCGCATGTGCCGGATTACCGGCCGCCCTATTACTACCAGGTACCGCTGGAATTCATTCCGGGACTGGGCAAAAGAAAGCTGGACCAGCTGCTCGCCAGATTCGGCACCGAAATGAACATCCTGCACCGGGCAACGCGAAGCGAGCTGGCCGAGACGGTGGGAGACGACATTGCCGGGATGATCCTGGACGCCCGTACGGGCGTACTCGATCTCCAGGTGGGCGGCGGAGGCACTTACGGTAAAGTCAAAGCGCCGGCGAAAGCGAAGCCGGCTGACAAGGGAACGAACGGGACCCGCGCAAACGGATGAACACAAACACGGGCCCGTAACAGAAACGATCTAATTCCCGCAAAGGGAGAGGGGAATCTGAACATGAAGAAAAAGTGGGGCCTGCTTACGGCCACCCTTTTGTGCGCCAGCATGCTGGCCGCCGCATGCGGAAGCGGCGGAGCCAAGCAGGATGCGCACGGAGACGGCGCGGCGCATCAAGCCGCCAACGGGGACTTGCAGGAGAAGACGGCTTCGTCCGCCGTCCTGCCGAAATTTCTGAACAAGCAGCGCGAAGAAATCCGCCTTGTTTACGAGCTGGCCGGCAAAAACGCGGACTTGCTGCAGTCCATGCCGTGCTACTGCGGCTGCGGCGAAAGCGCCGGCCACAAGAGCAACCAGAACTGCTTCATCCACGAAACGAATGCGGACGGTTCCGTCGTCTGGGACGATCACGGGACGCGCTGCGGCATCTGCATGGAGATCGCGGTAAAGGCCGTCTCGCTTAAGAAGGACGGCAAAACGCCGCTGGAAATCCGCAAGCAGATCGACGAGACCTATAAAGGCACCGCGGGCAAGCCGACCGATACGCCTCTGCCGGAGGCGTAGGATAGGCAGCATCCCGACGCCTGAAAGCCGCTTCTGCCGGATGACCGCCGGTTGCGAATCGCCGAAGCAAAAGCCCTCAAGCCAAGAGGGCTTTTTTGCTTTTTTTGCATTGCCGTACGGCTTGGTCTATCCCGGTTATCCGCCGCATATACTGCCTATAGTGAACAAGCGGACAAGGAGGACTTATCATGCCGGCTATGCAGACCTTGAAGCAGTATTTCAAAGAACAGTTTACGCTCTTTCTATTCGTCTCGGTCCTCTTCGTCGTGGGTGTCGTGTTCGGCGCAGTCATGGTCAATGCGCTGTCTCTCGAACAGAAGCAGGAGCTGGGGCGCTATCTCAGTTCGTTCTACCGGACGATAGAGGACGGGGCCCAGGTGGACGGGAAGCAGTCGATGCTGGCGGCGTTCTCGCTTCATATGAAATGGATTCTGCTCATCTGGACGCTCGGGCTGTCCGTTATCGGATTGCCGCTTATTCTCGTGCTGGATTTTCTAAAAGGCGTCCTGATCGGCTTCAGCGTAGGCTTTATGGTCGGGCAGCTTTCCTGGAAAGGCATCGCTTTCGCTCTTGTTTCCATCGCGCCCCCGAATCTGATTGTCGTTCCCGCCATTCTGATCTGCAGCGTCGTTTCCATCAGCTTCTCTCTGTTCATTATCAAAAACAGGCTCGTCCGTCGGAGCGGAACGATCTATCACCCGTTCATGCGTTACTCCGGCGTTACGCTCGCGATGGGCGTCTGCATGCTTGGGGCGGCGCTTTTGGAAGCATTCGTGTCTCCGACGATGATGAAATGGGTTACGCCGATGCTGGCGGCTCTTACTAACTAGAATCATTCTAAATAGTCGTTTGACTTTCGTGACTCCCTCCCTCTATAATGAAAAAAGGGAAACTATCGCGCCGTTTAGACGCGTTGTAAGAGGGGGAGGAGTATGGAAGCACGTATTGAGAAGATCAAGCAGCAGCTGCAATCCCAAGGTTACAAGCTGACTCCCCAGCGGGAAGCGACAGTTCGAGTGCTGCTCGAGAATGAAGAAGATCACCTTAGCGCCGAGGACGTATTTATGCTCGTCAAGGATAAAGCTCCTGAAATCGGACTTGCTACCGTGTACCGGACGCTCGAATTGCTTAGCGATATGCATGTGCTTGAGAAAATGAATTTTGGAGATGGCGTAGCCCGTTACGATCTTCGCAGCGACAGCACTCATCACCATCATCATCATTTGATCTGCGTGCAGTGCGGCGCAGTGGACGAAATTATGGAAGATTGGCTGGGACCGCTGGAAGAACGGCTCGCCCGTGAATATAATTTTAAAGTGCTGGATCACCGCCTCGATTTTCAAGGTATCTGCCACAGATGTCTGGAGAAGGGCGCCGATCAGCCGAAAAATAAAGACGCTAACCCGAAGCATCACCATCACCATGCAAGCGCAAAACCTTCTACGCTCGTTTAAACAGACGCGGAAGGTTTTTGTCTGCTTGATGCGTCCGCAAGCCCCTGGAAGCCCGCTGCCGGTTCAGCGGGCTTTTTGGCGCGTCTGCAGCCGCTCGCAGCCCTTCGCACGAAGATGAAAATCGGGCGCGTTCTGTCGTTTCTTCGGGCGGTTCACCGGGTAAGGAGGCAGTGGAACATACCCAACACCAACATGCCGCCGCCTAGCAGGTGTCGGCTTTCAGAGGAGGACGGTCCATGGAGCAGACCAATACCGTACATACAGGGGAATACGGCCTGGCCGGGAAAACGGCGCTTATCACGGGAGCAAGCTCGGGGATAGGCAAAGCGGCGGCGCTGAGACTCGCCAAGCTGGGAGTCAAGGTCTGCCTGGTGGATATCCGCAAAGAGTATGCCGAGGATGTCCAGGAAATTATTATGCGCAAGGGCGGAGAAGCGATTGTCGCCGAAGCGGATATTTCCGACCCGGAACAGGTCAAAGAGGCATACGTGAAGCTGCAGGAAACATGGGGACGGCTTGATATCGTGCTGGCCAATGCGGGCATTAACGGTAAAATAGCGCCGATCGAAGACCTGGAACCGGAGGAATGGGATGCTACCCTGCAGACCAACCTGAAAGGGACGTTCCTGACCGTAAAATACGCGGTGCCGCTGCTCAAAGAAAACGGGGGCAGCATCGTGATCACCAGTTCCATCAACGGAACCAGGATTTTTAAAAACTTCGGGTTTACGGCCTACAGCTCTTCCAAAGCGGGGCAGGCAGCCTTCGCCAAAATGGCTGCGCTTGAGCTGGCCCGCTATAAAATCCGCGTCAACGTCATCTGTCCGGGTTCGGTCGACACGAACATTGAGGACAGTACGGAACGTACGCCGGAGCTGGAGGAAATCCGGATACCGGTGGAATATCCGGAAACGAGCATGCCGCTGGCGGACCGTCCCGGAACGGCGGATCAGGTGGCGGACCTGCTGGTCTTCCTGAGTTCCGACCTTTCCAGCCACGTTACGGGGACGGAAGTTTACATCGACGGCGCGGAATCGCTTCTTTAACGGTCAGGGAGGGCCCTCTGAGGGGCGCTCCCTCTTTTTATAGCCGAAACATTACACAGGCGCGGCGGAGCCGCATATCCTGCGTTCCCCTATCATACGCTTGTTATAAAGGGGGACGGGTTGTATGATCGTATCCGTACATAAATGGCTGGAGAGGACCAAATTCCTCGTTTTGTTCGTTACGCTGACTTATGTCCTGTACCGGGCGTTTGCCCTGTTTTCGGTCTGGGTCGAACCGGTTGATAAGTACCGCCATCCCAGCGGCACGTCGGTAAAAGTGTTCCAGCAGCACGCGATTCAGACGGAAGGCAGCGAGAGTATGGCCGCGAGGCTCCGTTTGTTTTATTGGTACGGGGAATAAAGAGGAATTATCGGTTTTGTGACGAATGGTATATAGACTTAAACCGGCTAGCTTAGAAATGCCATGAAGGAGCAAGGAAACTTGAGAGAAGATCTGGAAGTATTCATGGACTATCTGGAACATGAGAAAGGCTTGTCCCGGAATACGCTCGAATCGTATGCTCGGGATCTGCAGCAGTATATAGAATTTCTGGAGCAGCAGAACATCCGGTCGCTGGGCGAGACGAGCAAGGTGCATGTGGTCAGCTACATCTCCCGTCTCAAGCAGCTCGGGAGGGCTACGGCGACCCAGTCCCGGACGCTTGTTTCGATCCGTTCCTTGTACGGTTATATGATCCGCTGCGGCAGGATGGATTTCGACCCTACGCGCGATATCGAGAATCCGAAGCAGGAGAAGAAACTGCCCCAGGTGCTGACCATGGACGAAATGGAACGCCTGCTCGCGGCGCCGCAGTCGGACACGAGCAACGGCATCCGGGACAAGGCCATGCTGGAGGTGCTGTATGCGACCGGCATCCGCGTATCGGAGCTGATCAGCCTGGATGTCGGCGACGTCAACACGAGCCTCGGATTTGTCCGCTGCGTCGGAAGCGGGGCCAAAGAGCGGATTATTCCGCTCGGAAGCATGGCCGCCAAAGTGGTCGACGAGTATGTGTCGGCCTCACGGCCGCAGCTGATGAAGGCGCACAAGCCGGAAACGGCCTTGTTCGTGAATCACCTCGGTACGCGCATGACACGCCAGGGCTTCTGGAAAATGCTTAAGCGTTACGCCGCGGACGCCGAAGTGGACAAGGACATTACGCCGCACACCTTGAGGCACTCCTTCGCCACGCATCTCCTGGAGAACGGGGCGGATCTGCGCTCGGTGCAGGAAATGTTGGGCCATGCCGACCTTTCCACTACCCAGGTGTATACGCATGTGACGAAGTCGAAGATGAAGGAAGTTTATGACCGGACGCATCCGAGGGCGAAAATGACGTGAACGGTGACCCGGCCCCTTAAGGGGCTTTTCCTTTTGGGCGGAATATAAAAATCCTTTAATGCGTCAATGCGGCATTGGGTATTTTTGCATCCCGGAGGCAATAATGAGATAATGTCCATGCTGTTTTTGCCTTACATAAAAAATTACCAGGCTTTAACCCGCATTTGACAACCGGAGGGGGTTGTCCAAATGAACAACCTTATTCAAGGAATTCAAATAATCGGACACAATAAGAGAGGAAGTGTTCTTACATGAGCACAGAAAAACAACGCGTCAATGAAGCGGCGGCCTATATCGAGCAGAAGCTCGGCTTCCGTCCGACCATCGGTCTCATCCTCGGCTCCGGACTCGGCGTCCTGGCCGATCTTATCGAAGAAGCGGTCGTTATCGACTACAGCGATATCCCGCACTTCCCGGTTTCGACCGTGGAAGGTCATGCGAGCGAGCTTGTGGCCGGTACCATAAAAGGCAGACAAGTCGTCATGATGAAAGGCCGCTTCCATCAATATGAAGGCTACGGCGCGGAAACGGTCGCATTTCCGGTACGCGTCATGAAAGACCTGGGCGTTCAGACGCTCATCGTAACCAACGCGGCGGGCGGCGTGAACACGTCTTACGAAGTCGGCGATCTGATGGTGATCCAGGATCATATCAACTTCATGTTCCGCAATCCGCTCATCGGTCCTAACGACGACGAGCTCGGAGTTCGCTTCCCGGATATGTCGGAAGCTTACAGCAGAAGGCTTGGCAAGCTTGCGCACAGCGTTGCCGAGAAACAGAGTTTCTCGCTGCGCGAAGGGGTTTACCTCGGGCTTCTCGGCCCCACTTACGAAACGCCGGCCGAAATCCGCATGATCCGTACACTCGGGGCGGACGCCGTCGGCATGTCGACCGTGCCGGAAGTGATCGTTGCCCGTCATGCCGGCATCGAGGTGCTCGGTTTCTCCTGCATCTCGAACATGGCCGCGGGCATCCTGGACCAGCCGCTATCCCACCAGGAAGTGATGGAGACGACGGAGCGGGTCAAGCCGAAGTTTCTTCAGCTGGTTCTCGGTATTATCGAGGAATTGTAGGCTTTACGCAACCGGCGTTGCCTCGGGCCGCTGACGGTCCGAAACGGCCTGCGGATCAAAATATCACGGAATTGTCACAAATTATTCGAAGTTTGCCTCAGGAAAGGATTAGGCAATTTCCGTTATTTTAGGTACAATAATTAGGTAATTACGCGATGGGGGGATCTTCATGTACAAGTGGATCATGTTTGTACTATTTATCGGCGCGAGTGCTATGGGAGTGGGTTTCCTCTTTCAAGATATCAATGCCCGACAAGCGGAAAGAGCCGCGGAAGAAACAGCCGGCGCTTCTCTCAAAATTGCAGCATCCAACTGGAAATTCGATCAAGCGGAGTACAAAATTCCGAAAGGCCAGACCAAGGTTTCTCTCATCCTGAAAGAAGGCGTGCACGCCATCGACATTACGGGTGAAGGCGTTGACGTCAAACTGGACGGAACGAACAAGTCCCAGGAAGTGAACTTCGAGAAGCCGGGCAAATACGAAATTAAGTGTATCCTGCCTTGCGGCGAAGGCCACAACGATATGAAGTCGGTTCTGGTGGTCGAATAAGCGGTAGTTCGGTTTTAAAAAGGGGGCCCTGGAGGGCTCCTTTTTATTTGTCCAAGCGGAGGAAAGTTTTGCAAAAATCTAGTAAACCCGGTTAGCAAATAACAGAGATCAATAGTATAATAGTTAAATTAAGCTGTTTGTTACGAACTGCAAAAGGTCAGGTTATTCAGGCCTCTACGAAGTCGCGTGCCCGTCAGGAAGCATGCGGCCTTTTTCAGCCGCGCCCTTTTTGGTTCATTAAAGGTAAGTATCCGTAACTAGGGGGAGTAAGAGTGTTGCGAGCACGGCGTTTCAGTATCCGGTGGAAAATTATGTCCGGTTATCTGCTTATCTTGGTCTGCCTGGCGGCCTCGATTTTTGCCGTAAACGGACGGATTGTATCTTTGCAGAAAGAGATCGACTTTGTCACGGAACACGATATTCAGGTACATGATTTGACGTCGGAGGTTGAGAAGCAGCTTCTCGACATGGAGACGGGGCAGCGGGGGTACGTCATTACCGGGGATGACCGTTATCTGGAACCTTACGAGAAAGCACAGGCAAACTGGTTGACGGATTACGATACGCTTCACGGTCTTGTTGCCGACAATCCTTCCCAGCAGAAACGGCTGGAGGAACTGCGGTCCGTTATCGAGAAATGGATCGCGGAAGCGGGACAGCCTGTCATTGCGTGGAAAAAAGCCGGGAATACTCCGCAAATCCAGCAATATTTTCAAGAGGACCCCGGTAAAAAATATATGGACCGGATCCGGGTCATGATTGACACCTTCCGCAGTACGGAAACCAAATTGACCCTAGACCGGGTGGCTAATCTGGACGAGCGGAACAAGGATATGCGCAGCGCCCTGTACCTCATGATGCTCGGGGTGGCCATTGTAGCCGTCGCGACTGCGATCCTGATCTCCCGGTCGATTCAGGGGACGATCAGCAAGGTCATTCGCGCCATCAACCATCTGGCTTCGTCGGACGGGGATCTATCCGAACGGATCGAGGTCAAGTCACGGGATGAAATACGCGACCTCGGGGATGCGACGAACCGTCTGCTCGACAATGTGCAGCGGGAAACCGAGGAGAAAACGCAGGTGGCCGAGTTGACGACCGCCCTGCAAGGCTTTACGGACACGGGGGCTTTGTCCGACATGTTCGTACGCAAAGCGGCGGAACTGTTCAACGCCCCGTACGGCGTGGTTTACATGCTTCAAACCGTAGATGGGGAGTACGGCCTTCACCGGATGGCGGCATACGCGTCCGATGGCGAAAACGAGGAGCGCTCCCGCATGTTTAAACCGGGCGAAGGTCTCGTCGGACAGTGCGCGGAGGAAAACCGGATGCTGGCTGTCGATCACCTGCCGGAAAACTACGTGACGGTGCGTTCCGGCCTCGGAGAAGCGGCGCCGCGGCATATTCTGATTGCCCCGGCTTCTTTCAAAGGTTCGGTTACGGCTGTGGTGGAATTTGCCTCCTTCGAACCGTTTACGGCTTCACAGCGCCAAGTATTGAGAGAGCTTCTCACTTCGTTCGGCATCATACTCAACAGTGTGGGAAGCCGCATGGAAGTGGAGCGCCTTCTTCAGGAATCCAGAGTCATGGCGGAGGAACTTCAAGTCCAGTCCGAAGAGCTGCGCACCCAGACGGAAGAAATGCAGGTCACGAACGAAGAACTCGAAGCCCAGTACCGGGTATCGGAACAAAAAACGCTGGAGCTTGAGCAGGCGTCGCTGGAACTTCAAGCCAAAGCGGAGCAGGTCCAGTTGGCTTCCCAGTACAAATCGGAATTTCTGGCAAATATGTCCCACGAGCTGCGGACTCCGCTGAACAGTATGCTGCTGCTGTCGCAGTTCCTCTCCGAAAATCAGAACAATACGCTGAGCGAAGAGGAACTCGATTACGTGGAGCTGATTCATAAAGCGGGCAATGATTTGCTCGCGCTCATCAACGACGTTCTCGACCTGTCCAAAGTCGAAGCGGGCAAGCTGGAAGTGAATTACGAACCGTTCAATTTAACGGAGCTGCCCGACAAAATGGAACATCTTTTCGGCAAAATGTTGAAAGACAAAGACGTTGCGTTCAAACGTACCATGGAGCCCGGACTGCCGGAGATCATCCAGACCGACGGACAGCGGCTGGAGCAAATCGTCAAGAATCTGCTGTCGAATGCGGTTAAATTTACACATTACGGTGAGGTAACGCTGTCGCTGCGGCGGGCGAAAGAGGAGGAGGAGAATCACCTGCTGCCCGGCCTCGACTGGACGACGGCACTGGCGATATCCGTCCGGGATACGGGGATCGGCATCCCGAAGGACAAGCAGGAGCATGTCTTCGAGGCGTTCAGACAGGCGGACGGAGCGACAAGCCGGCAGTATGGAGGCACGGGACTCGGGCTGTCCATTTCCCGCGATCTGGCCGGTCTGCTGAACGGCTGCATCCATCTGGCGAGCGAGGAAGGAGCGGGTAGCACCTTCACGCTGTATATCTGCTGCCTGGACCGGGCGGATACGGCGGGTATGGAGGCGGCATCCGCGCTCGAAGCGGAGGCGTCTGCCCTGCCGGCGCCCGCGAAGCCGAAGCCGAAGCGCGAGGCAGCCGGCCGAACCGGAACGATTATCGCCGGCAAAACCGTGCTTATCGTGGATGACGATCCCCGCAACGTCACGGCGCTCAGTGTAGCTCTGGAAAGCAGAGGGATGCGCGTGCTGACGGCAGGCGACGGGATCGAATGCCTGGCGCTGATGGACCATACGCCGGATATCGACGTCGTGCTGATGGACATCATGATGCCGGGGATGGACGGGTATGAGGCGATGACCCGCATTCGGGAACGCGCGGAGTGGGCGGATCTTCCGCTTATTGCCGTCACGGCCAAAGCGATGAAGAACGACCGCGATAAATGTATCGAAGCCGGTGCTTCCGACTATATCTCCAAGCCGGTAGATTTGAATCAGCTGATCTCTCTGCTGAATGTATGGTTGAACGAAAACTGAAAATTCGTTACGGATGAAGAGCGCGGCTGAGGAGCCCGCTCTTTTTTTGTTGAAGTCTTTTGTTCGGATAGGGAATCCCTGGAATATTTTTGCCCGGTTCCGTCAAGACTGCTTAATGAAATTTCCGGTTTACATGCTAGCCACCCAGTTTGTGAATCGTATGTCTAATTGTTGAGCAGGAGGGGTAGAAGACGATGTGGAAGAAAATGAGCTGTGCGGTTCTGGCGCTGAGTCTGCTGCTGTCCGCAGCCGGACCGGCCGTATGGGCCAAGGAGGAGAAGCCTCAGCAGGTGGATCTCGCTCCCAATGCGCAATCGGCAGTTCTAATGGATGCGGACTCGGGCGAAATTATTGTGAACAAAAACATGGATACCAAGCTTCCGCCGGCCAGTATCACGAAAATTATGACCATGCTTCTCATCATGGAAGCCGTAGACAGCGGAAAAATCAAGATGACGGATAAGGTAAGCACCAGTGAATATGCGGCGTCGATGGGCGGCTCGCAGATTTTCCTGGAGCCCGGCGAAGAGATGAGCGTTGAAGAAATGCTCAAGGGTATCGCGATGGCTTCGGGGAACGATGCGTCCGTAGCGATGGCCGAGAAGCTGGCGGGCTCGGAGGAAAACTTCGTCGCGATGATGAATGAGCGCGCCAAGCAGCTCGGAATGAACAACACCCATTTCTCCAACTGCAACGGACTGCCGACGGAAAATCATTATACTTCCGCGCACGATATCGCGATTATGTCGCGGGAACTTCTCAAACATACCGGTATCACGAAGTTTACCGGCAACTACCAGGACCATCTGCGGAAAGATTCCGCGAAACCGTTCTGGCTCGTCAATACAAACAAGCTCGTCCGTTTCTATTCGGGAGCCGACGGCTTGAAGACCGGCTATACGAGCGAAGCGAAGTTCTGCTTGTCGGCAACCGCCGTCCGTGACGGGTTTCGCGTGATTGCCGTCGTGCTCGGAGAACCGAACACGAAAACCCGCAATGCCGAAGTGACGAAGCTGTTCGACTACGCGTTTGCCCAGTACAGCAATTTCCCGATCTTCAAAGCGGGAGACGCCCTGGGGGAGCTTAAGATCAGCAAGGGCGATGTCGCTTCGGTACCTCTGACCGCAACGCGTTCTTACAGCATTCTGATGAAAAAGGGCGAAGGCAAAGAGGGAATCCGCCACGAGCTCCAGCTCAGTCAAGATCTGAAGCCGCCGATCGCCAAAGGGCAGCCTATCGGCAAAATCGTGGTGTATAAGAACAACGAAGTGCTGACCGAGTACCCGATCGAGTCTCCCGCCGATGTCAAAAAAGCCGGCTGGTGGACGCTTATGAAGCGTTCGGCCCGCAGCCTGTTCGGCGGAGAATAAAGTCGCATTTTCCCGCTTCCGAAGAGCTTTTGGCGCTTTTCTTCTAGTTTTGTCAGCAGGCAGGAAATGCCAAAGGGATTGTAGAACTTGTGAGTCATGTGGGAAGGAGTGACATGGCACATGAGTTTGCAAATCGAATTTGAGCACAGAAGTAAAGCACTGGTCGTTCGTCTGAAAGGGGAACTGGATCACCATACGGCCGATGTGGTCAAAACCCGCATGGAAGATGCCATTTTCCGGCAGGATACCAAGCACCTCATTTTGAGTCTGAAGGATCTTTCCTTCATGGACAGCTCGGGTCTGGGTGTCATTCTCGGGCGCTACAAGCAGATTACGGGCAAGGGCGGCCGTATGGTGGTTTGCGATATCTCTCCGGAAGTTTACCGCTTGTTCGAATTGTCGGGCATGTTCAAGATCGTAACGATTGAAGACAACGAGAGATCCGCGATCTCCAGTCTGGAGGTCGCGTTATGAGCGAATCGAATTTCATGAAGCTCCAATTTGCCAGCAAGTCCGAGAACGAGGCTTTCGCGCGTGTCGCCGTCGCTTCGTTCATCTCCCAGCTCGATCCGACCATGAACGAATTGACGGATATCAAGACCGTCATTTCGGAGGCGGTAACGAACTGCATTATCCACGGCTATGACAATAAACCCGACGGAGTCGTAACGATCGTGACGGAAATTGTGGACGATGAGGTCTATATCACGGTGGAAGACAACGGAGCGGGAATCGAAGATCTGGAAGAAGCCAAGCAGCCGCTGTATACGTCCAAGCCGGAGCTGGAAAGGTCCGGAATGGGATTTACCATTATGGAAAACTTTATGGATGAGGTCGACGTGGTTACCGAAGTCGGTACCGGCACCCGCATCCGGATGAAGAAAAGAATTGAATCCAAAAAAGCTTTGGTAAACTAGGGGTTTGATACGATGGATGTCGATTTGAAAGGTTCCTCGCACAGTTTCCTGGATGACAGTGAAGTCAAGCGTTTGATCGCACTCAGCCAATCGGGAGATTCGCTCGCCCGGGAACGGCTGGTTAACTCCAACATCCGGCTCGTCTGGTCCGTCGTTCAGCGTTTTCTGAACCGCGGCTACGAAGCCGAGGATTTGTTTCAAATCGGCTGCATCGGACTGCTCAAATCGGTGGACAAGTTCGACTTGTCCTACGATGTGAAGTTTTCGACCTATGCGGTTCCGATGATTATCGGGGAGATCCAGCGGTTTCTCCGTGATGACGGAACGCTGAAAGTCAGCCGATCGCTTAAAGAACTGGCCAGCAAAATCCGCAAGACCAAGGACGAGCTCTCCAAAGGCATGAACCGCCTTCCGACGATCAAGGAGGTCGCGGATGCGCTGGGGATTACGCCGGAGGAAGTTGTCTTCGCCCAGGAGGCGAGCAAGCCGCTCTCCTCGATCCATGAAACGGTTTTTGAGAACGATGGGGATCCCATCACGCTGATGGACCAGATCGCCGACGAAACCCAGGATAAATGGTTCGAGAAGCTGGCTCTTAACGAAGCCATCGGCGCTCTTAACGAACGGGAGCGGCTGATCGTGTATCTCCGGTATTTCCGGGATCAGACGCAGTCGGAGGTCGCCAGCAGGCTCGGCATTTCACAGGTCCAGGTATCCAGGCTGGAGAAAAAAATCTTGCAATCCATAAAAGACCAGATCGCTCAATAGCGTTCTGGTCTTTTCTCTTTTTGCCGAGCGGACGAGAAAAAAATCCACGATTCGTCCGCCCGCCGGGAGCTGAAACGTTTCGTGGACCCGTCCCCGATTTCCCTCAGGAGCAGGGCCGGAGGAAATGCCTGGTTAACGTACGGTCGCATCGTCCCGGAAGAAGAACGAAAGGCTGTAGATGCCCGCCAATCCGACCAGTGTATAAATGATCCGGCTGAAGGCGGAAGAGGTGCGGTGCACTTCACCGCCGAAAATCGCGGATACCAGATCCCACTCGAAGATACCTACGAGGAGCCAATTCAGCGCGCCTACGATAATCAGGGTAAGAGCAATTCGAGACATGGGCGTTCACCACCTGTTTGAAAGTTGGAAAAGCTTGTTCGTTCCTAATGTTCCTCGGCGGGAATTTTTTATGCATGGCGGGATTTAAGCGGAGGATGCGCCGCGTGCAAAGTTTGGGAACCTTTCCTTGGATGATTCTGCCGAATGCGCCGCATACTACTGGCAAAAGGATGTTTTGGGGGGATGAGGGTTGAATCAAACCGCAGACGCCTGTCTCTATATCCGCTTGCGCCGCAGAATACGAGTACCCGCACGGGAACCGGTCACCTTGGGGAGGGTCGCCCAGATGATTGTCGAGCCCGCGTATGAAAGCACGCTTCGGGGGCTTGTGCTGGTCCAACCGAAAGTCAAGGACGGCAATCGTATTCTGATCGATATGCTCAGCATCGTGGCGGCTGTCAAAAACGTGCACCCTAATCTGCAAATTGAACATTTCGGCGAGCCGCATACGCTCGTGGAGATCGATTCCGATACTCGTAAACCTAATCTATTGTTTCTCACGGCGGTTTGGGTTCTGCTTTTTATCGGGTCGGGCCTTACGATTATGAATTTTCATGCGGACGTGAGCATGCTGGAGGTGCATCAGCGGGTGTATGAGCTTGTAACCGGCAAAAAGACCGAGCATCCGCTGTTTCTGCAAATTCCGTATTCGCTTGGTATCGGAATCGGCATGGCGGTTTTTTTTAATCACTTTTTTAAGAAAAAATTCAACGAAGAGCCGAGCCCGCTCGAAGTCGAGATGTTTACTTATCAGGAAAATATCGACCGCTATACGATAGCCGAAGAATATCAGTCTTTAAACCGCGAGAAGCGAGAGTCTTCCCCATGATCACGCTGCTGGGCTGGTCTGCTGCGGTCGTGATAGGACTTGCCGGGGGGATCGCGGTCGGCAGCGGGATGGTGGCTTTCCTGCTAGTGCTGGATATCATACCGCGGCTGCTTCAGGTAAGCCGGGCTCAACACCGCATCCGCAGTTGCGAGATCGCGGTCATTGCCGGTTCGCTGGTTTTTACCTTGATGGATTTCTTTAACTGGAAGCTGTCCGCTCCTGTCTGGTGGACCGGTGTTTTCGGGTTGTTTGCGGGAGCGTTTATAGGTATGCTGTCCGCGGCCCTGACGGAAATCATCAATGTCCTGCCGGTTCTCGCCAAACGGGTGGGCATGACGTCCTATATGGTGTGGCTGCTCACGGCCATGATCGCAGGCAAGGTTCTGGGCTCCTTGTTCGAATGGTTTATTTATTGAGGCTGAGGAGGAGTACGCATGAAAAAGTTGATCGGTAAGATGATGGTGAAAGATAAAGAACGCAGGCATGGGGGGACGGGGGGAATTTCCGGTTCCGGTGCCGACGCCGATGACAGATCTAAAGCTCCCGCCCTCCAGATCGATGAGGAAGGCAACGTTTTTGCCGCTCCGGAGATGGAGGAGAATACCCCATCGGGCACGGAGCTGAACGAAGGCGCCGGGGATACCGGGCATGAGGATCAGTTGAAAAGCCCGGCGAATGCCCCGGAAGAGACTCCGGAAAAAGAAGCGCCCGGACGGGAAAGGCAGGAACCGGCGCAAGGAACCGGAAAATCGGACGAATCCCGTCGTGAATCAGGGGACGGCGGAACCGCCGCCGGATTACGAGCCGGAACCCGCGAAGACCAATCAGGCGGCGCTGTCCGATCCGGTAAAGGGTCCGAAGCGAGAAAAGGCTTCCGGGCCGGACCGCGGTCCCGGGAAGAATCCCCGGGCCGTGAAAGCAGAAGCAAGGAGCAGGACCGTTCCGGGGGCATGCCGGAAGAAGAAGCTTTCGGGATCAAGAAGCTGTTGCGGGATGGGAACAAGGGTCCTATTCAAGCTTCTTTCTCCCGAAAGCGCTCGGCTGCGGATCAAGGCGGCGAAGAGCAGCCGGCGAACGCCGAAGGCCATGGCACCGCGGCAGACGTCAGACGCAGCGAGGGCACCGGGCAGCAGAAGCAGGCTTCCGGCGCCAGGGGGGATAAACAAGGCCAGAAGGGCAAAGGGCCGTCGAATGGCGATGCTTCCAAACCGGTGGACGACCCGATCCCGCTCTCGATGCAGGAAGTCAAGGATATGCTGGAAGAGCGTTCGGGCCTGGGGACATCGTTTGACCTTGTGCTGCGCGAGATGGTGTTCGGTTCGATCCGGGTCGGCTTTTACTACGTAAACGGGCTGGCCAAAGACCAGGTGCTCACGATGGTCCTGGACCGGCTAAGTTACGCGGACCACGCCGCGATGGAGAATAATCCGGCCGAGAGTCTCAAAGAGTATCTCATTCCGCACATCCAAGTGTCGCCGTATCAGACGATGAAAGAAGTCATCGGCCAAGTCATGACCGGGGCGACCGGCGTTTTTATCGAAGGCGAAAAGACGGCGCTCGTCGTCGACGCCAAAAACTTCCCCGTCCGTTCGACAGAAGAGCCTGACCTCGAAAGAGTCGTGCGCGGCTCAAGGGACGGATTCGTGGAAACGCTGATGACGAACGTGGCGCTTGTGAGAAGAAGGGTCCGCGACCCGAAGCTGCGGGTCGAAATTATGCAGGTGGGAAAGCGGACCAGCACCGATATCTGCATCGGCTATATCGACGATATCGCGAATCCGAAGCTGGTTGAGGCCATCCGTGACAAAGTCAAGAACGTGGATCTTGACGGAATTCCGCTGGCCGAGAAGCAGCTGGAGGAAGCGATCGTAGCGAAAGGCTGGAACCCCTATCCGCTGGTCCGGTACACGGAGAGGCCCGATGTGGCGTCCGCCCATCTGCTGGAGGGGCACGTTATCTTGATGTCCGACACTTCGCCGAGTGTCATGATCATGCCGTCGACGTTCTTCCATCATCTCCAGCATGCGGAAGAGTATCGGCAGCTTCCGATTATCGGTTCCTATCTGCGCTGGGTCCGTTTTCTGGGAATATTGGCTTCGCTGTTTCTTCTGCCGCTTTGGTACCTGATGGTATTAGAACCCGGTCTCAAACCGACCGGCCTGGAGTTTATCGGACCGCAAAATCCGGGCAAAATCCCGGTTCTCATCCAGTTTCTTCTGGCCGAACTCGGGATCGATCTGATGCGGATGGCGTCCGTCCATACGCCGACGCCTTTATCCGTTGCCATGGGGCTGGTCGCGGCTATTCTCATCGGAGACATTGCCGTTAAAACGGGGCTGTTCACGAATGAAATTATATTCTACATTTCAATCGCGACGATCGGCATGTTCGCCACCCCCAGCTATGAGCTGAGTTTAGCCAACCGGATCGTCCGGCTTATCCTTCTTTTTTCGGTGGCGCTCTTCAAAGTTCCGGGTTTCGTCATCGCAACTACGGTATGGCTGATATTCCTGTCCCTCCAGCGTTCGCACACGGCTCCATACATGTGGCCTTTCCTTCCGTTCAATGCGATGGGTCTGCTGAACATCTTGTTCCGTCTGCCGGTTCTAACGCACAAAACAAGGCTCAGCATCACGCGTTCCAAAGACGGAACCCGTCAGCCTGGACCCGAATGACGGCGCGTCCTATCCGGCTTGCCCACTTCCGTGAAAGTTGTATTGTCAGCTAAGTGACATTGTGTTACTTTAGTTAATAATGTAATGGAGAAACAAGACGGAAGCAGTCATGGATACGGATAACGAAGAGGGGAAACGGACGATGCATCTTCATGGAACAAGCCGAGTTAACGCTCTAGGCCATTTGGAAGTCGGCGGTGTGGATACCACGGAACTGGCCGCCCGCTATGGAACACCGTTATATGTTGTGGATGAGGCGCTCGTGCGCAGGCGCTGCCGCGAGTTTGTCGATGCTTTTCAGGCGTCCGGGTTAAAATTTCAGGTTGCTTACGCAAGCAAAGCATTCTGTGTCATGGCGATGTGCCGCATCGTAGCCGAAGAAGGACTATCCTTGGACGTCGTATCCGACGGGGAGCTGTTTACGGCGCTTCAGGCGGGTTTTCCTCCCGAGCGCATTCACTTCCACGGCAACAACAAGACGCCGGCCGAGATCGAAATGGCGCTTGACGCCGGAATCGGCTGTTTCGTCGTCGATAACTTCACGGAGCTCCGCATGCTGGATGCGATTGCGGGTTCGAAAGGCAAGCGCGTACCGATTCTGCTGAGAATAACACCGGGCGTCGAAGCCCATACGCACGAATATATTTCCACCGGCCAGATCGATTCGAAGTTCGGATTTGACCTCGGGAACGGGGCCGCTTTCGAAGCGGTCAAAGAATCCGCCGCGGCGAATCATCTGCTCCTGCTCGGCGTTCATTCCCATATCGGATCGCAAATTTTCGAGGTCGAAGGTTTCCGGGTGGCAGCCGAGAAGGTGGCCCAGTTCGCCTCGCAGGTAAGGGATGAGCTGAACGTGGTTTTCTCGGTCATCAACCTGGGCGGCGGCTTCGGAATCCGCTATGTGGACGGTGACACGCCTCTGCCGATGTCGACCTATGTCGAAGCGATCGCGGAAGCGGTCAAAACCCGCTTCGAGGCCGTTTCTTATCCGATGCCGGAGATCTGGATCGAACCGGGCCGGAGTATCGTCGGCGATGCCGGAACGACTTTGTACACCGTAGGAACGAACAAGGATATTCCCGGCGTTCGCAAATATGTTTCCGTAGACGGGGGCATGACGGATAATCCCCGTCCGGCCCTGTACCAGTCCCAGTACGAAGCGATGCTGGCGAACCGGGCTTCGGAACCGTCTCAGGAGACGGTCTCCATCGCGGGCAAGTGCTGCGAAAGCGGCGATATGCTGATCTGGGACGTGGAGCTTCCTCTCGTCGAGACGGGTGATATACTGGCCGTTGCCAGTACGGGAGCGTACAATTACTCCATGGCCAGCAACTACAACCGGATTCGCAGACCCGCCGTCGTTTTCGTAAAAGACGGAATGGCCGACATGGCGGTCAAACGGGAAACGTACGAAGATCTGGTCCGCAACGATGTCGTGCCGGAACGGATGAAACAAATTCAGCCGGTCCGCTGATTTTCATCCATAGACGGGCATGAGTCCCGATAACGGCCAAACAAGCCGGAGGACACCCTCCGGTTTGTTTTTTTACTCTATACGCTTGGCAAGTCCTGCCTGCAGCGCGGCGAAAGATAGTGAACGGTTCCCGTTAACAGACGGACGAACCTGACTCGTAAAAGTGACGCTTATTTGTACATCCCTCCAATATGGAGTACAATGAAAAAGATTGCTTTCACAATCATGTACCCCGCAATCCAAGCAGGAACCGATACATAAAAGGAGAGTGTCCCACATGGCAAAACAAGCGAAAATCACAATGGCAGGCGGCGGCGAAGTGCTGATCGACCTCTTTGAAAAGGATGCCCCGAACACAGTGGCAAACTTCGAGAAACTGGCTAATTCCGGTTTCTACAATGGACTCAATTTCCACCGCGTTATTCCGGGCTTCGTAGCCCAAGGCGGCTGTCCTCAAGGCACCGGCACCGGCGGTCCCGGATACACGATCGACTGCGAAATCAACCCGAACAAACATGAGCGCGGAACGCTTGCAATGGCTCACGCCGGACGCAACACAGGCGGCAGCCAGTTCTACATCTGCTACCAGCCGCAGCCTCATCTTGACGGCCAGCACACGGTTTTCGGCAAAGTAACCAAAGGCATGGAATATGTGGACGCGTTCAAAGGTCGCGACACGATGGAGAAAGTTGAAATCGTCGAAGTGTAATGAATGTATCCAAAAGCCCCTGGACAACCGCTGTAAGAAAGCGGCTGGTCAGGGGCTTTTCAGGATCAGGGCATCGCGGCGTATTTCCGCGTACGCAACATCCAGCAGAGAATCCACGCCGGCTTTACCGAGTTCGTCCCAGAGCCGCGCTTTATCCCATCCGCAGGCTGCCAATCCCTCATGGTGTACACGGCCGCGCACAATAACGGGGATCCCGTCAGAATGGCCATGATATAGGTTTGCGAAGTCGACGGCCGCCGTGTTTTTGGACGCCTTCAGGCCCTTTCGGGAAAAGTCTGTGTTCCTTTTCATTTATTCGGCTTCCCTTTCGTATAAGATGACCGCCCGGGTTTTCCGGGTACTTGCTTGAAGATCCGGAATGTTTGAATACCCCTCTGTCCTTCCGACGCAATTTCTGTTTATGTGCGGCACATAAGCATCCTTCTTTAATGTGAGACCCGTTTCGCTTTTGTTCCGCATGACATCCATAGGACAGACTTATCCAGCCTTTCCCCGATTCGGCCCTGCTTATACCGTTTTCCGACCGGACTAGTCAACTTGACACTTGCAATTTGGAAATGACAATGGTACTATTCAGTCAACAATCGAATAAGATTGAATCAATCCTTCGGGGCGGGGTGAAAGTCCCTACCGGCGGTGTTGCCGCAGTACCGGTTATCCGGTCTGCTGCTCAGTCCGTGACCCGGCTTGTCTGTTTTTTACGCGTTCGAACGCAGGACATTCCGGCTGACTTGGTGAGAGTCCGAGACCGACAGTTAAAGTCTGGATGGGAGAAGGAGAACGAAACGATTCAGTCTGCATACGCAGCTTTACCTGCATTCGCGCGGAAAGGGCTTTTTTAGGTACATACGCGGCCTGGGTTGGCCGGCTTATTTGTGCTCTAAAGTTCATAAACAGCGGCGAGACCGGACGGCGGGCCATCGAGGCCTTAGCTTGTGCTATCTTTTCACTGCCGTTATTTCCAATCTCGTCCTTTCTGCAAGCAAGATGCGAAATGTGTGGTAGCAGCACGCTTCTTTGGCATACCTGCCGGAGAATCCCGTATCCGTTCCCTTATTAAGGGGATCGGAGGTACTTTCCCGTACCCGCAGACTGGCTTCACGCGCGTTCTTGCTATTCCATAAAACCGCCCTTGTCCGAAACGGACAGGGGCTTTTTCAGGTTCAACATTTTGGCCGATGCTGGAGAGACTAAACCCAGAACGAACCAAGCCGGAAAGCTGCCGAGGCAGAAAAGAGGGAAGAGCCAATTCCCTTCCCGGAAAGGAGACCGCTCATGCTTCAACCTTTGCAGGACGAAAGTTACATGCGCCTGGCGCTGCAAATGGCCCAGGCGGCGCTCGGACAGACGGGCATCAATCCCGTCGTCGGCTGCGTCGTCGTCAAAGACGGCCGCATCGTCGGCATGGGCGCCCATCTGAAGCGGGGAGAGGGCCACGCGGAAGTGCACGCGCTGAAGATGGCCGGCCGCGAAGCGGAAGGTGCCACGGCTTACGTCACGCTGGAGCCGTGCAGCCATTACGGCAAGACGCCGCCATGCAGCGACCGGCTCATCGAGAGCGGCATCCGCCGGGTCGTCGTCGCGGCCGTAGACCCGAACCCGCTCGTGGCGGGATCGGGGATCGCGAGACTGCGGAGCCGGGGCATCGACGTGGAGGCCGGTCTGCTCGCGGACGAGGCGAACGCCTTGAACGAGGCGTTTGGCAAGTTCATCGTGACACGCCTGCCCTTCGTCACGATGAAATCCGCGAGCACGCTCGACGGCAAGATCGCCGCCAAAACCGGCGACAGCAAGTGGATCACCGGCGCGCCCGCCCGCGAGCTCGTCCACGCGATGCGGCACCGTCACGCCGCGATCATGGTCGGCATCGGCACGGTGCTTGCCGATGATCCCGAGCTGACCACCCGGCTGTCCGTGCCGGCGCTCCATCCGCTGCGAATCGTCGTCGATTCGCAGCTCCGGACGCCGTTGTCCGCGCGGGTGCTGCGGCAGCAGGATGAGCGGCCGACGCTCATCCTGACAACCGCCGACGCCGATCCCGCCAAGCGCGAAGCGCTTGAAGCCCTCGGCGCCGAAGTGTTGGCGTGCGGCAGCGGCCCGCACGTCGATCTTCCGCTCGCGATGCGGCTGCTGGGCGAGCGGGAGGTGCCCTCTGTCCTCCTGGAAGGCGGAGGACGGCTCAGCGGGGCGATGCTGGAGAACCGCCTGGTGGACAAGGCGGTGCTGTTTTTCGCCCCGAAATGGATCGGCGGCGGGCCGGAGGCGCCAGACAACGCGGCGTTCGCCGGATTCGGCCGCATGAGCGAGGCGATCCGGCTGGCGCGGATGACCGTCGAGACCGTCGGCGAAGACGTCTGTCTCACGGGTTACCCGCAGTACGCCGAGAAGGAGGGTTCATCATGTTTACCGGATTAATCGAAGAAATCGGCGTTATGCGCCGCATACACAAGCAGGGCCAGGCGATGGTCCTGACCCTCGGCGCACGCCTGGTGCTGGACGATGTAAAGCTCGGCGACAGTATAGCCGTCAACGGCGTCTGTCTGACCGTCGTCGCTTATGACAAGGAGACCTTTTCCGTCGATGTCATGCCGGAGACGTACCGCAAAACGAACCTGGCCTCGCTTCAGACGGGAGCACGCGTCAACCTGGAACGGGCCATGCCGGCGAACGGCCGTTTTGGCGGCCATCTCGTGCAGGGCCACGTGGACGGCACCGCCCGGATCCGGGCGAGAACGCCGGAGGAGAATGCGGTCGTCTACCGGCTGGAGCCGGACGACGATGCTGTCCTCCGCTACATGATTGCGGGCGGCTCCATCACGATCGACGGGATCTCGCTTACGCTTATAGACGTGACCGACAGCACGTTTGCCGTTTCGATCATTCCGCATACCCTGGCCCAAACGATTCTGCAGGACAAACAGCCCGGGGACAGCGTGAACATCGAATGCGACGTGCTTGGGAAATATATTGAAAAGCTGCTCCGCACGGGTCCGGGCGGGAAGACACATTCCCGCGGCGGACAGGGCGGGCTGACCGAGAAGTTTTTGGCGGAGAACGGATTTTTCTGACGGTAAGCCGAACGGTATTTTTTTGAAGGAGGGAACAAAATGACGGAGAGAGAAACCTATTCGTTTCATTCGATCGAAGAAGCGGTCAGCGACCTGGCCGCAGGGAAGGTCATTATCGTCGTGGACGACGAGGACCGCGAGAACGAAGGCGATTTCATCGCTCTGGCGGATAAAACGACGCCCGAGGTTATCAATTTCATGATCAAGGAAGGCCGCGGACTCGTCTGCGCACCGATCACGGAAGAACGGGCGCAGGAACTGGACCTGCCTCCCATGGTATCCCGCAATACGGATTATCACGGGACGGCTTTCACGGTGTCCGTCGATCATGCGGAAACGACGACAGGGATATCGGCCCACGAGCGCTCCCGGACGATCCGGGCCCTCATTGATCCGGAAGCGAAGCCGCTTCATTTCCGCAGGCCGGGGCACATATTTCCCCTGATTGCGAAAAAAGGCGGAGTCCTGCGCCGCGCGGGTCATACGGAAGCGGCCGTCGACCTGGCCCGCATGAGCGGCTCGTATCCCGCGGCGGTTATTTGCGAGGTGATCAAGGAAGACGGAACGATGGCCAGGGTCCCCGATCTGATGGAGGTTGCCCGCATTCACGGGCTGAAGATCATTACGATCAAAGACCTCATCCATTACCGGAGTGAAAAGGAAAACCTGGTCAAACGCGAAGTGGAGGCGAAGCTGCCGACGGATTTCGGCACGTTCCAGGCCATCGCGTATACAAACCAGCTGGATCAGAAGGAGCATGTCGCGCTTGTCAAAGGGAATATCGACGGCTCGGTCCCGACGCTGGTGCGGGTGCATTCCGAGTGTCTGACGGGAGATGTGTTCCACTCCCACCGCTGCGACTGCGGTCCCCAGCTCGCTGCCGCTCTGCAGCAGATAAACGATGAAGGAGCGGGCGTGCTGCTCTATATGCGCCAGGAAGGGCGCGGCATCGGACTGATCAACAAGCTTAAGGCCTACGTGCTGCAGGAAGAAGGCCTCGATACGGTCGAAGCGAACGTCAAGCTGGGATTCGCTCCCGATCTGCGCGACTACGGAGTAGGGGCCCAGATTCTGAAAGATCTCGGAATCCGGCAGATTCGCCTGCTTACGAACAATCCTCGCAAGATCAAGGGTTTGGAAGGCTATGGACTGGAGGTCGTCGAAAGAGTCGCGATCCAGATGCCGCATAATGAAGATAATGCCAGATATCTGCATACCAAGCAGGAAAAGCTCGGTCATTTGCTCCAATTTGATCCAAACTGATGGTTTTTTCTAAAAATCTCTTTTTATCTGCGTCATCAATTTGTATACTAGAAGGAGTCGGTTATTGTGGTAAAAAATTATGAAGGTCATCTGATTTCCCAAGGACAGAGATACGGCATCGTTGTGGGCCGTTTCAATGAATTTATTACGTCCAAGCTGCTGGGCGGAGCGCTCGACGCGCTAAAGCGCCACGGAGTGGAAGATACCGAAGTCGAAGTCGCCTGGGTACCGGGCGCATTCGAAATTCCTCTGATTGCACAAAAACTGGCGGAAACCGGCAAATATGACGCCGTCATTACGCTGGGTACCGTTATTCGCGGCTCCACGCCTCACTTTGATTATGTTTGCAACGAAGTGGCCAAAGGCGTTTCCGCCATTTCATTAAAAACGGGTGTTCCGGTTATTTTCGGAGTCCTGACGACCGACTCCATCGAACAGGCGGTTGAACGGGCCGGCACGAAAGCGGGCAACAAAGGCTGGGATGCCGCCGTTACCGCGATAGAAATGGCTAATCTTACGAAGCAGCTGCAGGGCTGACCGCGGTTTTTGAACTCGCGCCTCCCTACAGCGCTTGGCAAGCGATTCGGAGCCCCGGCCACTTAGGACGGGGATCTTTTTTTGGGAGAGCAGATTCATGAAAATGCTGTATAAACTTGAAGCGTTCGAAGGGCCGCTCGACCTGCTGCTTCACTTGATCGATAAGTCCGAGGTCGATATCTACAATATCCCGATCAAGGACATTACGGAGCAGTACATGGAATATGTCCAGGCTATGCACGAGCTGGAGCTGGAAGTGACGAGCGAATTTCTGGTCATGGCCGCCACACTGCTGGCGATCAAGAGCAAAATGCTGCTGCCGAAACCTCCGGTACTCGATCTGGACTTCGATTATTACGAAGAGGACGACTTCGATCCGCGGGCCGAACTCGTGCAGAAGCTGATCGAATACCGCAAGTACAAAGCGGTTGCCGATCTGCTGCGCGACAAGGAAGTGGAGCGGAGTCTTGTGTTTACGCGCGAGCCCGAGGACTTGACGCCCTACGTTCCCCAGGTGCAGGAGAATCCCGTTAAAGGGCTGGACGTCAATGACCTGATGCTGGCCTTCCAGCGGACGCTTCGGAAGATGGTGCACCGCAACCAGGTCACCAAAATCCGGCGGGACGAAATATCCGTGAAGGACCGGATTGTGGATCTGGTGGAGCTTCTGCGCAATAAAGGCGGGCGGCTCCTGTTCTCGAAGCTTTTTGAAAAGGAATGCAGCCGCGAGGAAATCGTGGTCACGTTTTTGGCATTATTGGAACTGATGAAGATGAAAAAGATTCAATGCTTTCAGCACCGGCTGTTTGAAGACATCGTCATTCAGGCCAAAGAGGGAGAGATGACGGATGGACTTTCAACAGATGAAATCGATTATTGAAGGGCTGCTTTTCGTGGCGGGAGACGAGGGCCTGGACAAGAAACAGCTCGCCGATATTCTGGAGACGGACGCGCACATCGTCACCGAGCTGGTCGAAGAGCTTCAGGAAGACCTGCGCAGCGGAGGCAGGGGGATCCAGATCACGAGGGTTGCCGGTGCCTATCAGATGACGACGGTTCCGGAGCATGCGCCTTATTTCGAACGGCTGGCCTATTCTCCTTCCCGTTCCTCTTTGTCGCAGGCCGCGCTTGAAACGTTGTCCATCATCGCTTACAAACAGCCGATCACACGGGTGGAGATCGAGGAAATCCGCGGGGTCAAATCCGAACGGGCCCTTCATACGCTTATGGCGAAGGAGCTCATTGTGGAAACGGGGCGCGCGGAAGCGATCGGACGGCCGATTTTATACGGGACGTCGAAGCCTTTCCTGGAATACTTCGGCCTCAGTTCGATCGACGATCTGCCGGAGTCGCCGGCTTTTGTCGGCGATTTCGATCTGGAGGAAGAGACGAAGCTTCTTTTTGACAAATTGAACGGGGACGAAACCGACCAGCTGACTTTCGAAGATTTGGGACGGGATCTGCTGGACGGGCTGGATGCCAAAAACGCCGGTTTGTCCGTGGACAACGGGGAGGACTTGACGCTCTTGGAAAATGACGGTGAGAAGCCCGCCTCTATTCCGGAACGGTACGAATTTACGTCATCGTCACCGAACGATTGGGCATTTCCAGAAGTGCCTGAACTGCCGGAACTGCCTGAAGGGCTTGCCAAAGATCCGGACGTACCTGACAAAGAATAAGCAAAAAGAGAAGCGTCTTGGCTTGCGGTATGCAAGCGGGGCGCTTTTTTTGGGTCGGGACCGAAGCCCGGGTCTCACAAAATGTTTGAATGATCTGGATGGAGCGGGTGATACTAGGAAGGTCGGTTTGCGGGAGGAGGGTACCTGTGTTAATCGGGGGAATCATAATCGCCATTGTGCTTGTTTTGGTCCTGGCGGCCGTCTTGGCCATGCTCAGCTCCGTTCAATTTACGTTTTACTGGAACCGGGTCGGGGAAAATGACGAAATGTACGTTCAGGTCCGCGCGCTGCACGGCTGGATTAAATACCGGTTTAATGTGCCGGCCATTCAGTTCAACAATCTGGTTGACGGACTGACGCTGAAAATCAACCAAGCCGATCAAAATAAGATGGATATCACTAAAAAAAGCAAAAGCAAAATCGATAAAGAATATATTCAGGCTTTTTACCGCGAAGGAAAAGACTTGCTGCGGCACACGCAAGGGCTAAACGCCTGGTTTAAACGGACCATGAGCGCCTTTCGCTGCACGGAGCTGAAATGGAGCACGGGAATCGGGGCCGGCGACGCGGTACAGACCGCTATTCTGTCCGGAACCGTATGGACTTTGAAATCGGCGGCTGTCGGGCTGCTGACGAAATATGTGCCGCTGTCCACCGTTCCGAAACTGGCTGTAAATCCGCAGTATAACCGCACCGCTTTTCAAATCGAGTTTGTGTGTGTCATTCAGGCTAAAGCGGCGGCAATCGGTCTTTCCGGATGCAGACTGATCTACAGGATTATCAGAACGCCCGGAGGATTGCGCGCCTGGTTCCGGCTCCTGCGTCAAGTCATTCCCGGAGACAGAACGCGCGCCAAAAGGCCGGAGCCGGCCGCGACGTAAAACCGGCACGGGCTTAGGGCGGTTTACATACGAAGATCATTCCCGGGGCAACCTATCGGATGCAGACCTAACACTCCTTCAAGCATGGAACTTCCGCTTTGAAGGAACCAAAGGAGGAGACTTCATTGACCGATCATCCGATTCAAGGGCTGATGAAAACAGCCATGGAAAACATCAAGCAAATGGTGGATGTGAACACCATTGTCGGCGATCCGGTAGAAACACCGGACGGCAGCGTCATTATGCCGATCAGTAAAGTCGGGTTCGGTTTCGCGGCAGGCGGCAGCGAATTCACGACGGAAACTCTTCCGGACGTGGGGAGCCGGGGCGGGCTTGAGAAAGCGGCCGTGGAAATGCCGTTCGGCGGCGGAAGCGGCGGCGGTGTCTCCATTACCCCGATCGCGTTTCTTGTCGTAGGCAAGCATGGCGTCAAGATTGTGCCGCTCGACAATCAGACTCATCTGATTGAGCGTCTGATCGACTCCGCTCCGCAAATCGTGGACCGTGTGCAGTCCATGATCAAGCAGGGCGGAAGCGCTTCGGGTCTTGGCGGTGCGGGTACTTCGAACATTAATATCGAAGCGGACACCATCAAAATGTAACTTCTTCTCCCCCCATGCGAAAAGCCCGGAATCGGATCAACCCGATTTCGGGCTTTTTTACCGTCTTGGCAGGGTAACGGATTTCCGTGGTCAGGGCAGAAAAATCATGTAGCGGAAATAGAGATACAGCTGCGAAATAAGAAGCGAAACGAGGGTAATGGGCGCTCCGATTTTAAGAAACTCCAAATAGCTGAATCCTTTGCCTTCTTTAGCGGCAATGCCGGCTACAATGACATTGGCGGAAGCGCCGATCAGAGTCCCGTTGCCTCCAAGGCACGCTCCAAGGGCCAGAGACCACCAGAGCGTGTTGATCTCCATGGAATCGGCAGGAAGCTGCATGTTCACGGCCATATCTTTAATAAGAGGGATCATGGTAGCGACGAAGGGGATGTTGTCGATGGTGGCTGATGCTATCCCCGATCCCCATAAAATAAGCGGAGCGGCGAGCCTCACGTCTCCTCCCGTAACGTTCAGCACCTGCAGAGCCAGACTTTTAATGATGCCGACTTCCTGCAAGGCTCCGACCAAGGCGAACAAACCGGCGAAGAAGAAAATGGTGACCCATTCGACGGAATCGAACGCCTCTTCAACTTCTTGTTCTTTTAATCCGAAAAGCATTAAAAGCACGGCGCCCGTGATGGCTACGACAGCCGCTTCCACATGAATGACGGAATGAAGCACGAATCCGATAATGGTCAGCCCGAGAATTATCAGCGATTTTTTCATGAGGACGGGATCTTGTATATAGGCTTTTTCGTCCAGCTTCATCAGTTTTTCTTTGTGTTCGGGGCTGGTTTTAAGCTGCTTTCTATAGATGACGCGCAGCATCGCCAGCGTTGCGATGAGGATGAGAACGGTCACCGGCGCGAGATTGCTCAGAAAAGCGTTAAACGTGAGATGGGGATTAGCCGACCCGATCATAATATTGGGCGGATCTCCGATCAGAGTAGCGGTCCCTCCGATATTGGAAGCGATGATTTCGGAAATGAGAAAAGGCACCGGGTTAATGTTCAGCATCCGGGTGATCGACAAGGTGACCGGTACGACCAGAAGCACGGTCGTCACGTTATCGAGCATGGCCGAACCGGCTGCGGTCAGAAGGGATAGGAAGATGAGAATGCGCATCGGGTCTCCCTTGGCCATTTTTGCCGCGCGTACGGCTACGTATTGGAACACGCCGGTCTTGTTGGTGATGCCGACAAGAATCATCATGCCCACCAATAGAGCGATGGTTCCCCATTCGATATATTCGGTGTACACCTTGTGGACGTCCACAATACCGCAGATGACCATAATGGCGGCCCCGAGTAGGGCGACGACGGCGCGGTTTTTCTTCTCCGATATAATGACGGCATACGTCGCCAGAAAAACGATAAGTGCGATCCAGACTTGAGTCATAGGGTGATCTCTCCTTCTTGTTAGCGGTTTACAAGCGATCCCGCATCCGTATTCGGGCGGATTTAGACTGCTGCGCGGGTGTCCGGCGGAACGGATGCGGAGGAAAAAAACGCAAAAAGGAGCCTGCGATGACAGGCTCCTCCGGTGATCTCCCTATTCACTTGCTTAGTGTTCTCGGCCGTTTCTTAAACAATCCTAAAGAAGTATACCGGAGTTCCGGGAATTTGTAAAGAACCGCCCGCACTCAGACAAGCGGGTCATAAGCGGACGGGTCAAGCATATACTTGTACAAAGTTCCCTGTTGGGAAGACAAGTCTTGACCCGGATGCGAGGGGCAATGGGAGGAAGGGCATATGAGCAAGCGGATGTGGGTATCCGGTATGCTGGCGTTTTTGTGCATGCTGAACCTGTTAGGCACAGCGGCCTTGGCGGCGGAACCCCCGGCGATAGGAACGAATGCGGAGGCCGCGGCCCTCGTCGACGTGAAATCGGGCAGAGTTCTTTACTCGAAGCGGGGAGACAGGCCGATGAGGATAGCGAGCCTGACTAAAATCATGACGGCGATCGTGGCCATCGAGGAGAGCAAGCTGACGGACATTGTCAAAGTGAGCACCCGCGCCGCCGGAAAGGAAGGCTCATCCTTGTACCTGAAGGCGGGGCAGGAAATGAGCCTGAAGCATATGCTCTACGGGCTTATGCTCCGTTCCGGCAACGATGCGGCGACAGCCATAGCCGAGCATGTAGGCGGCAGCGTGGAAGGTTTTGCCGTAATGATGAACCGGAAAGCCGAGCAGATCGGTCTCGATCACTCGAACTTTACCAACCCGTCGGGATTGGACGAAAGTGCCGATCATTATTCCAGCGCCGACGATTTGGCGAAGCTGGCGGCTTACAGTCTGAAAAATCCGACTTTCCAGGAAATTGTCCAGACGAAAATGATCAAAGTGCCGAACCCGAACGAATCGTGGGAATACACCTGGTTTAACAAAAACAAGATGCTGGGTCTTTTCGATGGGGCCGACGGGGTTAAAACCGGCTATACGAAGCTGGCCAAGCGGTGCCTGGTGTCATCGGCAACTCGGAACGGCCAGCAGCTTGTCGTCGTGACGCTTAACGACGGCGATGATTGGGCGGACCATACCAGACTGCTGGGGTGGGGATTTGAGCATTATCCGCTGGTTCCTCTGTTGCAAAAGGGCCAGGCGGTTGACGGAACGCCTTATGTGGCCGAGAGGGATTTCTCGTACCCGCTGCTCTCCGTGGAAAAAGAGCGCGTTACCGCCGAACCGGAGCCGTTCCCGCCGGACTCGCTGGACTCGCGTCTCGGCGAAAAAGGGGCTCTCCGGCTTAAGCTGGGTGACCGCCTGATCGGGACCGTACCGCTGGTGGATCCGGCAAGCCCGAGGCTGAAAGCGGCCGACAAGGCGGCATTCGGCTTTCAGGCTACCGATGCGGACATGAGCGTCTGGAACGCATGGAGTGTAACCTTGCGCAAAGCCATCCGGGCGATGTTTTCAACCGGCGTGTAAGTAAGTACAGGAAAGGAGGAAGGCACGATGGTGAATTGGATCTGGTTGTTTTTCATCGTAACCGGCTTTGCGGTTGCCGCAGTCCAGGGCAACGTGGAAGCCGTAACGCAGGCGGCCTTCGACGGCGCCAAAAGCGGCGTGACGGTCTGCTTCGGCCTGATCAGCGTGCTGGTCTTCTGGCTCGGCATGATGAGGATCGCCGAGGATGCCGGCCTGTTGTCCAAGCTGGCGGTCCTGCTTCGTCCGGTCGTCCGCTTCCTGTTTCCCAGCATTCCGAAGGATCATCCTGCGCTGGGATACATCATGTCCAACATGAGCGCGAACATCCTGGGGCTCGGCAATGCCGCTACTCCGATGGGAATTAAGGCGATGCAGGAGCTGCAGAAGCTGAATCCCCATAAGGATACGGCCAGCCCCGCCATGTGTACGCTCCTGGCTCTGAATACGGCCAGCATCACGCTCATTCCGACGACCTTGATCGCCATCCGGATGAATTACAATTCCATGAATCCGTCGGAAATCGTCGGGACGACACTGCTGGCTACGATCGTATCCACGGCCGCCGCGATCATCGTCGACCGCTGGTACAGGCGCAGGCTGCCGGCGAACCCCGCAGTGAAAGGATGAGCCGCTGATGTACGAATGGGTTAACGTGCTCTCGGCGTGGGCGATCCCGGTCCTTATCGTCTTCATTCCGCTGTATGCCGCCTACCGGAAAGTGCCCGTGTACGAATCTTTCACCGACGGTGCCAAGGAAGGCTTCGATACGGCGGTCAAAATCATTCCCCATCTCGTCGGCATGATGGTCGCGATCAGCGTGTTCCGGGCATCGGGGGCGCTGGAACTGACCCTCGGGTGGTTGAAGCCGCTGTTTCAGGCTCTCGGCGTCCCGTCGGAGGTGCTCCCGCTGGCTGTCCTGCGCCCCATTACGGGCGCGGGATCCCTTGCCTTTACGACCGATCTGATCGCCCAGTTCGGTCCGGATTCGCTCGTCGGCCGGATCGCTTCTACGGTCCAGGGCAGCACGGATACGACGCTGTACGTCATAACGGTGTACTTCGGGGCTATCGGCATCCGCAAAGCCGGCTACGCGCTCAAAGTCGGCCTGATCTCCGATGTCGTCGGATTCATCGCTTCCATCATCATATGTCTGCTCGTGTTCGCTACCTGAAGACCGCCCGGACCGGGCGGCTTCTTCGTTTTCCGGGGAAACCGTTCAGTCCGGCCTGTATTTTGGCAAAAAATGATTATTTTCCTCCGCTTAAGGGAACGATTAGCAGAAGAACCTTCCAAACTCACGCCGCCGATACAGCCCCTGATGTTGCCGTCTCATCCGTCAACGCCCGTCCATGAAAGACGGGAAGGGAGGCTCCAGCCCCGTATCCCCCGAAAAACATTTGCGGATTCGCCGGGAGAGAACTTGTGATTTCACGCAAGGATGGTTATCATTAGCTTTGAGGTGAACGTTGAGGATGGAGAGATTGCAGAAAGTGCTGGCCGAGGCGGGCATAGCTTCCCGCAGGAAAAGCGAGGAGCTGATCCTGGCCGGCCGTGTGAGCGTGAACGAAGAAGTCGTCACGCAGCTTGGCGTGAAAGTGAATCCCGCTGAGGATATGATAATGGTAGACGGACGGGCCATTAAGCAGCAGACGAAAGTGTACGTGATGCTGAACAAACCTAAAGGCGTTATTACGAGCGCCGCGGACCCGAAGGGCCGCAAAGTCGTAACCGATTACCTGCCGGGGATCAAGGAGCGCGTCTATCCGGTCGGCCGTCTTGATTACGATACGGAAGGGCTGCTGATTCTGACGAACGACGGGGAATTCGCCAACCTGATGATGCATCCGAGGCATCACGTGGCCAAGACGTACCATGCGACCGTCAAAGGCGTTGTGCACGGTTCCGTTCTCGACCGATTGAGAGCGGGCATCGAGCTGGAGGACGGCATGACCGCTCCCGCCGAGGTCGAATACGTCGATGTGCGCCCGGAGCAGAATGAGAGCGTTATTTCCATTACGATTTACGAAGGCCGGAACCGTCAGGTGAGAAGAATGTTTGATGCCGTATCTTTTCCGGTAGTCAAATTAAGACGGGTACAATACGGACCCTTATTGCTTGCCGGTCTTCCGAGAGCAAAGTACAGAGTCCTGCGCAATGACGAAATTAACAGCCTGCGCGATGCGGCCTTGCAGTCACATAAAATTCAAAAAGGCCGCTAAGCTTGGCCTTTTTTTTCGTTATAATTAGGATAGTTATGTCTTATTTTTGAGGGTGCTCGCTATGAAAAAGAACAAAAAATGGGTTCAGATTTTCATTTTAGGCCTTGTTCTTATCATCGGTGTATTTACGATCGTCAACAACCTAACATCCGCCGACGATAAAAAATATCCGGTCGAGGGCTCCAAAGCGCCGGACTTTACACTCACTGGACTCGATAACAAGTCCTACAAGCTTTCCGACTACAAAGGCAAAGGCGTCCTGATCAATTTCTGGGGAACCTTCTGTCCTCCCTGCAAGAAAGAAATGCCGGCTCTGCAGAAGCAGTACGACATTTGGAAAGACAAGAACGTGGAGTTCTTGGAGGTCAACTTGGACACGAGCCGCGTTACGGTTCAGAACTTCGTGGACCAGTACAATTTGAATCTGCCGATCCTGCTCGACAACGAGGAGAACGTACGGAAACAGTACGGGGTCGTGGAATATCCGACGACGTTCTTCGTCAAACCCGACGGGACGGTCATGAAGATCCATAAAGGCGAGATGGACGAGGCTTTTATCGCTGACACGCTGAAAAAGCTGACAGCCGGTACCGGCGGCGGCCAATAAGGTATCCATTCAACAGCATAGAGGGGGAATGCGGCGTGTTTCAGAACACGAAGTGCGATTGCGGGCACCAGAACCATGTAGGGACTCTGCTCTGCGAATCGTGCGGCAAGCCGCTGACCGAAGAAGCGTTTTCCAACGAACCGCTGGAAATGAAATATGATGGGGTCGCGCGTCGATCCCAGCGGGAAAATCCGTCCTGGCTCGACCGGGTCTGGAATTTCTTTTCATCGGTGAAGGTGGCCGTGACGATTATCGTCCTGACCTTGATCGGTTCTTCGCTTGGCACCATTTATCCGCAGGAAAGCAATTTTATTCAGGTAGACCCTGCCACTTACTATAAGAATACATACGGAACACTGGGCCATGTGTATTATTTGCTGGGCTTATCCCATACGTACGAATCGTGGTGGTTTAAGCTGCTTATTCTGATGATCGGGGCCTCGCTGGTCATCTGCAGCCTGGACCGCGTTCTTCCGCTGTACCGGGCTCTCTCCAAGCAGAAGATCCAGAAGCACCACAGCTTCCTGCTCCGCCAGAAGGTCTCTTACGACGGACGCATTCCGGAAGGAATCAGCGAAGAAGAGTGGACAGATCAAATGGCCCGCCAGCTCCGCAAAAAACATTACCGCGTACATACGGACGGAGCCGCGCTTCTTGCCGAGAAGTACCGGTTCAGCCGCTGGGGACCTTACGTGCTTCATATCGGCCTCATTATTTTTCTGCTGGCCGTGCTGATGCGCAGTTTCCCGGGCTGGCAGATGGATGAATATATGGGGCTTCGCGAAGGGGAGATCAAGAAAATTCCCGATACGTCGCTCTATATCAAGAATGAGAAATTCACCATCGATTTTTACAAGCCGGAAGAAATGACCGAAGAGTTTAAAAAAAGGGAACGGGCCGTCCCGAAAATTTATGAAACCGAAGCCGTGATCTACACCTGTAAAGCGGACTGCGACACTCCCGGCAAAAAACCGGAGCTGCAGGAAGTGCACCGGCAAAAAATTATCGTGAACGAACCGCTCGATTACAAAGGCCTTCTCGCTTTTCAATACGATTATAAGGAAGCGCCGCTGCTCATTTCGGTCAAGCCTACGCTGACGAACAAACAGACGGGCGAATCTTACGGAAGCTTCGAGCTTCCGATGAAGGATCCTCAGGATACGTACCAGGCAGGCCCTTACAAGCTGTCGCTGAAGGGATATTTCCCGGAATTCGGCCTGGACGACAAAGGGGAGCCTATTACGAAATCGAATGAAGCGAAAGCGCCTGCATTTATTTTTCAGATCACGGGGCCGGGGCTTTCTCCAAACGGGGAGCCTTACATCTATTTCCCGAGACAAATAGACAAGCAGGAGTTCCGCCAGGACGAAATTAACGGATCAATAGGCGCTAAATTCGACTTATCTGTCGGATCGATGGAAAACGTCACGTTTTCCTCCTATACCTCTTACCTGAATATCCGGACGGACCGTGCGCTTCCCTATATCTGGATCGGGGCCGCGATCGGAATGATCGGTCTCATCATGGGCTTCTACTGGCAGCACCGCCGAGTATGGCTCCGGATCGACGACGGACGGCTCGTACTCGGCGCGCACACGAACAAGAACTGGTTCGGCGTCCGCAAGGAAGTAGCTGCCTCACTGAACAAAACAGGCATTACGGTGGATCAGAAAACGCTTGAAAAAGGAGGGAAAGCTACATGAATTGGTTAAATTTCAGCGGGAACGCGCTGCTGGTTTCATTTGTTATCTACTGTGTGGCTTTTCTGGTGTTTGTACTTTCAATCGCCGGTAAAACATGGAGCAACCGGGATCCCGAAGTTCATGCGCGCAAATGGGGCAGAGCCGCTTACGGCCTGTCCGTTTTGGGCCTTGTGTCCCAGCTTCTTTATTTCTTCACCCGCTGGTACGGGGGCGGACACATTCCGACCAGCAACATGTTCGAGTTTATGACGATGCTCGGTATGATGATCATGATTGCCTTTATTATCGTATACGCCATCTATCGTACCCCGGTTCTCGGGGTATTTGCTCTGCCGGTCGTCGTGCTCATCATTGCGTACGCGGCCGTCTTCCCGAACGAAGTCCAGCCGCTGATTCCGGCGCTGCAGAGCTACTGGCTTAAAATCCACGTAACGACCGCGGCTGCGGGTGAAGCATTCTTCGCCGTAGGCTTTGCCGCGGGTTTAATGTATTTGATTCGGACGGTGAATTTTCAGGGGAAAACGGCCTCCGACCGCAAGGAACAAAGAGGGGTGGAATTCACCCTGCTCATTATTTTTATGCTGATCGCTTTTATCGCTTCCGTCTTCACATTCAATGCCGCAGGCTATGAAGCCAAGTTCGTCAAAGAACAAATCGTGGCCAAAGAAGACGGCACCCAGCAAAAAGTAAGCCAGACCGTCACTTATGTGCTGCCGCCTATCGTGGCTCCGTACCAGACGACGCTCGAATCAATGGACACATTCCTCGGCATGGACAAGCCGCTCTTCACGGCGCCTTCCTGGATGAGCGGTGAAAATGCCGGCCGGAAGTTCAATACCGTGATCTGGACGGTTCTGATCGGCGTCCTTCTGTATACGCTGCTCAGACTGATTCTGCGCAAGCCGATCGGGCAGGCGATTTCACCTATTATGAAAGGCATGGACCCGGAGGACCTTGACGAGATCGGATACCGTTCCATCGCTATCGGCTACCCGATTTTTACGCTCGGCGCCCTCATCTTCGCGATGATCTGGGCTCATAAAGCATGGGGCCGATTCTGGGGCTGGGATCCGAAGGAAGTATGGGCATTGATCGTCTGGCTCTTCTATGCGGTATTCCTGCATCTCCGTCTTTCCCGCGGCTGGCAGGGCAAACGTTCCGCATGGCTGGCCGTAATCGGCTTTATCGTGGTTATGTTTACGCTAGTCGGGGTAAACTTGGTCATCGCTGGCCTGCATTCCTATTCGGGTGTATAATTTTAGCAAATCATTTACTACAATCGTTTATGGACGGAAGGGATTGTGAACGTCATGGAACAGAGATTGAATATTCTGGTTGTAGACGATGAAGAACGGATCAGACGTCTGCTTCGGATGTACCTGGAGAAAGAGGGCTACGGTATCGAGGAAGCCGAAGACGGCGAAACGGCCCTGACGCTGGCGACCGAGCGCGATTTCGATCTGATTCTGCTCGATCTGATGCTGCCGGGGATTGACGGGACGGAAGTTTGCGCCCGTCTGCGCCAAGTGAAGTCCACGCCGGTGATTATGCTGACCGCGAAAGGCGAAGAAACGAATCGCGTTCACGGGTTCGAAGTCGGTGCCGACGATTACGTCGTGAAACCGTTCAGTCCGCGCGAGGTGATTTACCGGGTCAAGGCGATCCTGCGGCGTTCGTCCGCTACGGCTTTTCTGTCCAAGGATGCGAATTCGAGCAACAACATCGTATTTCCGCACCTGGTTATCGAGCACGACGCTCACCGCGTAACGGCAGGCGGCCAGGAAGTCGCTCTGACGCCCAAAGAGTACGAGCTGCTCCATTATCTGGCCGTATCGCCGGATAAGGTATTTTCGCGGGAAGAGCTGCTCAAAGATGTCTGGAATTACGAATTTTTCGGGGATTTGCGTACGGTCGATACTCATGTGAAAAGATTGCGCGAAAAACTCAACAAAGTATCGCCAGAAGCGGCTGCGATGATTACGACGGTCTGGGGCGTAGGCTACAAGCTAGAGGTGCCGAAGTAACGTGTTTAGCCTGCGCAGCGTAGTCGGCAAGCTGTGGCTGACAATTATCGGTCTTGTGGCGGTTATTCTGATCACGCTCGGCGTGTTTCTCGTGCAGTCGCTGGAACAATATTTTTCCCAGTCCGAGGATCAGGTTCACAATCTGAAACAGCTTGCGGGCGATTATTCGAACGGAGCCGCCCTTCATCTGCAGGACGAAGAGTTTTACAGGATGGCCAATCAGCTCCTGGAACTTCAGGATGCGCGCATGATTGCGCTGGATAAAGATCTGAAAGAATTGAATCCGTCGGTCGAGGGCAAAAACCAGGAGCTTCTCCGGTTCAAAGCGGCCGACTTTTTTTCGGAGGCGGAGCTGAAATCCGTCTTGAACGGTCAGATGCTGGAGAAGCGAATCCCCTACAACAAGCAGGGTAAAATCAACCAGCGCAACGATTATATCGCCGTGGCCGTGCCGCTCTATCACACGCCGGACGGAGGGGTTAAAGATACGCAGGGCGCTATTGTCCTGTATCAATCCCTGAAATCCCTGGAAGCTACCCAGTGGGACGTATTCCGGCTGTTCGTAATCGTTTCGATTATCGGCTTCCTGATGACGACCGTGTTCGCGTTCTTCCTGTTCTACCGGATTACGCGGCCGCTGCTTCAGCTCAAAGATGCGGCTGGCAGAATCTCCCGGGGAGAATACGGCACAAAGGTTCCGATTCTTTCTTCCGACGAGATCGGGGAGCTCGCCAAATCGTTCAACGTGATGGGAGAAGAGCTTCAAGAGAACGTGAAAGCCCTGCGGCACGAAAAAGAGAACCTCTCCAGCGTTCTCCGGAGCATGACCGACGCGGTCATGACGTTCGATGCCGGCGGCAAAGTCATTGTGACGAACCCGCAGGGGGACAAGATCATCCAGGAGTGGGAAGAACTCTCCTGGAACCCGGACGGGCCGCCCGTCAACGGCGGCGTTCCGGCAGCGCTTCCTCTGCCGCTTGACCGACATATTCCCGCTCCGCTGCAGCCCATGTTCCATCAAGTGGTGACGGAGGCGCGGGAGCAGACCGACAAGCTTCACGTCGAGAACGAGGTCTGGTCCGTCGCGATGACGCCGCTGCATTCGCGCGACGGGGTACGCGGCGCCGTCGCCGTGCTCCGCGACGTGACGGAGGAGTTCCGGCTCGACAAGCTGCGCAAGGACTTCGTCGCGAACGTTTCGCACGAACTGCGCACGCCGTTGTCGATGGTGCAGGGCTACAGCGAGGCGCTGCTGGACGACATCGCCGGGTCCCCCGAGGAGCGCAAGGAGCTCGCTCAGGTCATCTATGACGAAGCGCTGCGGATGGGCCGCCTCGTCCGGGATCTTCTCGATCTGGCCCGCATGGAAGCGGGGCATCTCGAGATGAACTTCAACAGGACCGATATCGGCGGGCTCGTGAAACGGATGCACCGCAAATTTACGGTCCTGGCGAGGGAGAAGGACATCCGCCTGAATTTCGAGCTCCCGCAAGGGGAGCTGGTTTGTACGGCGGATGAGGACCGGCTGGAGCAGGTGCTCACCAACCTGCTCGACAACGCCTTCCGGCATACGCCGGGCGGGAAGACGATTACGATTAAGGCGGAGCCTTACGCGTACAAGTCTTCTCCCGGCTGCAAGCTGGAAGTGACGGACGAAGGCCAGGGGATTCCGGCCGAAGATGTCCCTTACGTGTTCGAGCGCTTCTATAAAGCGGACAAAGCCCGGACACGGGGAGCGACCGGCGGCACGGGCCTCGGACTGGCCATCGTCAAGAACATCGTGGACGCCCATCAGGGAACGATCACGATGCGCAGCAAGCTGGGGCAGGGGACGACGTTTACCATCGTCCTGCCGTGCAAAGAGTGCTAAGGCTCGCACGGCCCCTTTAGTCCCCGTAACGTTTCTAACGACGAAGAGGGGATATTAGAGCCGACATCGGGAGCGGAGCCAACAAACCGTAAAAGGCTCCGGACGGCTTCGGCCCGAGCTCTGCAAGAATACATGCAAAAGGCGGAAAGCCTGCTGAGTCATTCAGCCGCTTTCCGCCTTTTTTGTTGAAAAAACGAATTAAATCTTGTTGTTCGTGAAACATTTCGCAGGCCGGTTAAGAAGAGGCCGTAGCCGTAACGTATGTTACAAGCGCCGGTCCGGTATAAATCGGCCGAGAAGTGCTTAAATGCCCAGTTGACGAACGTTGACGATTTCCGGCTGTTTCTCAAGCTCGGCAATAACTTCTTTCGGAGCGGTCTTATCGATGGTCAGAACCATGATCGCCGATCCGCCGATGACCGTACGGCCTACCTGCATGGTCGCAATGTTCACGTCATTGCTTCCGAGCAGCGTACCTACGCGGCCGATAATGCCGGGTTTGTCGTTATGCGAGATGAGAAGAAGCGAGCCTTCCGGTGCAAAGTCCACCGGGTATTGATCGATGCGCACGATGCGCTCGCCGTAACCGGCCAGCAGCGTACCCGCCAGTGTGCGGTCGCCTTGTTTGGATTTAACGGTAATCGTCACGAGATTGGTGAACGTTCCGGTTGTGGACGATTGCTGCGTCGTGATATTGATATCACGGGATTTGGCCATATGCATGGCGTTCACGAGATTGATGCCTTCGAGATGCTGCGTGAAAACGCCTTTAACGATATAACGAGTCAACGGATTCGTGTCCACGTCGGCGAGATCGCCGGAGTAACTAACGACGATTTCATTGACGGGTCCTTCGGTCAGCTGACCTGCGATAAGACCGAGCTTTTCCCCGAGGTTGAAGTAAGGCTGCAGTTTGCTCATCACGGTAGCCGGTACAGGCGGCATATTCACGGCATTTTTGAACGGTTCGTTGCGCAGAATATGCAGAAGCTCTTCCGAGACGTCAATGGCTACGTTTTCCTGAGCTTCAATAGTCGATGCGCCCAAATGCGGCGTGACGATGATGCTCGGATTGTTCAGGAACGGGTGGCTCGCCTGAGGAGGTTCCTGCTCGAATACGTCAAACGCGGCTCCGGCTACAGTGCCGTTTTCGATTGCGGCCACGAGGGCGTTCTCGTCAACGATTCCGCCGCGTGCGCAGTTGATGATCCGGACGCCTTTTTTCATGATGGCGAATTGAGCCGGGCCTACGATATGGCGCGTTTCATTCGTCAGCGGCGTATGGACGGTAATGAAGTCGGCTGCGGCCGCAATATCGTTGACCGTTCCGAGCTTGACGCCGATTTTCTCGGCTCTGTCTTCCGTCAGGAACGGATCGTAGCCGATGACATTCATGCCGAACACTTTGGCGCGTTTGGCGACTTCGCTTCCGATGCGTCCCATTCCGATGATGCCGAGTGTTTTGTTTCGAAGCTCGACGCCGACGAACGATTTGCGGTCCCATTCACCGCTGACGGTCTTTTTGTAGGCTTGCGGGATGGAGCGGGCTACCGACATCATCATCGCGAAAGTATGCTCGCAGGTTGCGATCGTGTTGCCGTCCGGCGCGTTGATCACCACGATGCCGTGTTTGGTTGCCGCTTGGAGGTCGATGTTGTCGACGCCGACACCCGCGCGGCCGATTACTTTCAGTTTAGGCGCGGCTTCCATGATGCGCGGTGTAACCTTGGTCTGGCTGCGTACGAGCAGGGCGTCGTATTCACCGATGATCGTAACAAGCTCGTCTTCGCTTAATCCCGGTTTCTTGTCTACCTCAACATCGCTTGCGTCGTAGAGCATTTGGATCCCCATATCGCTGATCGGATCCGATACAAGTACTTTAAACATGTATATAGCCTCCTCTTGGGAAATAAAAAAACTCCCGAACCTCATACGTAACCCGTATGAAGGGACGAAAGTTATCTTCGCGGTGCCACCCTACTTCACCCGGCGTTCTCACGCAAGGCCTTATTGGTCCGTGTCGGGACCTGAACGATAACGGGTTCTGCCGATTGAGCCTGCGGCTTTCGCTTCGGTTCAATGCTCCGGAGTGCTTGGTATGCATGCGTCCTGCCGATTTCCACCAACCATCGGCTCTCTGAAAGGCTGTCCATGCGTACGTGTCTCCGTCAACGCTTTAACGTGATATATGTCGTTAAGTTTCACTTAATGTAACATGGCCCCGGCAACGTGTCAATAGGGTTACCCGAATATTCACGCCGTTTTAACAAACGAAACGCCAAATAGGGTGATAAATCCGTACTATTACTCTTGTATTCGGATATAATATTCGCTATTCTTCAGTTATTACGAAAATTTTCCACATGTAAGCGCATGTAAAAAAAGGAGAAGCCTGCATGAAACATATTGCGCCCGAAAAATTTCTTGAGCTCCTGGACAAACCGGAGATGCTAAAGGGGATTCGAATTGTCGATGTCCGCGAACCGTACGAATGGGACCATTACCATCTGAATGAGCCGGAGCTCATCCCCATGAATACCATTCCGGAGCGATTGGACGAACTGGGCGGTGACGCCGACCTGTATGTCTTGTGCGCGCATGGTGTGCGCAGCGAGATGGTGTGCGGTTATCTGGAGAGAAACGGCTTCGATCCGGACAAGCTGGTCAATGTCGAAGGCGGCATGGCGGCTTTGGCGATGCTGCGCGGTTTTGCCTACGATTAAGAGACGTCAGACTAGTCATGTCTTGGAGGAAGCGGAAGCGCCTCACCCGGCTCCATGTTAAGCGCCATCCACTGTGGAGAGGCGCTTTTTTTTATGTTCGGAGCGGAACTTTTTCGGGACTTATCCGTTCTATTAAGAAGGACAAGATTTCCTCTATGTGAGATTCATGGTATGTTAATAAGGATGAAGATGATGGTATCGAGACTCGGCATCATAGACAACTAATACCGCGTAATAGGGGAAAGTCCCTGGGAAGGACCATCATGAGAAAATGGAACTGGAAATGGAAAGATCTGAAAAATATCCGCATTAAGACGGACATCCGGGTCGATGACCTCAATGACCGGATGCTGCTTATTAACTTATATGGAACCCAGGCGATTCTGCTGGTGATCGGCGTTATTATGCTGTTCGTTCAAGGGGCGGATTGGCGGAGTCTTTTCAGCTTTGCGCCCGGCTGGTCCATCGTCCTCTGGGGAGGCGGTATCGCACTGGCCGTGCTGGCCGCGGACCTGATCGTGTCCAAATATGTCCCCGAGGAAGTTACGGACGACGGGGGAGTGAACAAGCGTATCTTCGGCAGGCGTCCGCTGTGGCATATCGCGCTCATCTGCGTGCTGGTTTCGATATGCGAAGAACTCCTGTTCCGCGCGGGCCTTCAGCATTACCTGGGTCCATATTGGACAAGCATCGTTTTTGCGGCCATTCATATCCGTTATCTCCAGCATTGGCTGATGACGGGTCTTGTTTTTTGCATATCCTACGGGATCGGCTGGATTTTTATCCATACCGGGTCCTTGTGGACCGCTATTTTCGCCCATTTTATGATTGATTTTATTTCGGGCTGCATCTTACGTTACGGCAAGGAGGAGTAATCCGGCATGGAAGGCAACAAGACACAGGGGATAGAGTACGAACAGCCGATACTCGCAGAAAGCGATTTAGTCAATGATAATGAAGAAGAAAGCCATTACCTCCCTCCGAGAAGCTCGGTACATCCGTCCGAACGGGCCAAAGTTACCCGCTGGTTTTACCGTCTGCTTCTGTTTTTGTTCATTCTTCTCGTCATGGGGCTCGGCTGGTGGGGAATCCGATATACATCCGGAACTTGACAAGTCAAGTCCGGCCGCAACCAGATGCCTGACAAACCCGGAAGACGCGCGGCGCATACAAGCCGTTTGGTCACAAGGTTCGTCGGGTTTTTTGTTGTGCTGCCAGGGGCTTATTTCCTGGGGCCCGAATCCCTCCCATTCCCACTTTACGGGCGAATGGCCCCCGCCTATCAGACGCAACCTAATCAAGACTCATACATTCTAAAAACTTGGAGGGATACGGGATGAAATTAGGCAGTTTCCTTATCGGAAGCGTCGCGGGCGCTGCACTTGCTATGTATGCCGGCAAGCGGATAAAAAGCATGCGGTCCGCGATGTTCAGTTCGGAAAGCAGCGGGATCGGCAGCTCATTAAACGATGTAATCGGCCAGACGAAAAATTTCGTTTCCGGTTCCGGCCGCAAGGAAAGCTCCAAGCAGCAGTCGAATCAGAGCTCCAGCTCTTCTCACGGTTCCGGCGGATCTCATTCTTCGGACGGCAAGGAAGCGCTGGAAAACCTGATCGCCAAAGATTCGCAGGTAAAAGCGGCTGTAGACGAGATACTGGTGAAAAACGCCGCGTCATCCCAGGCGACTCACTGAGTGTAAAGCTGCGCTGACCGCTCCGCGGGGAGCGTGAAAGACCGAAAGGCACCTCTTCTGCATTCCGCAGAGAAGGTGCCTTTAAATTTTTGCCGCATAGCTAACATTTTGGCTTTAACATGGTATACTAATACTAGGTGGCACCCATAAGCGTGCTTGTTTCCGCAAGCGCACACACCATGGTTTTCAAACCGGCATATTTTGTTTATAACCATTCAAACAGAGGTGTCATGGAAAGGAGGATCCTGTCATGAAAATCGAACGTTTAAGCCCGGATAAAATACGGATTTTCCTTACATTCGATGATTTGACGGAACGGGGCATCCAGAAAGACGACATGTGGAGGGAAATCCCCAAAGTTCACGATCTTTTCAGCGACATGATGGATCAGGCCTATTCCGAATTGGGTTTCGAACCTGCAGGACCTTTAGCTGTAGAAGTTTTTGCGCTCCCTGCCCAAGGAATGGTCGTCATTGTGACCAGGGGCAGCATGGACTTATCCTTGCAAGCCGATTTGCTGGATGACCATGATGACGAAGAAGTGTACGAAATGGAAGTGACGCTTGAACAAAGCGACATCGTTTCATACGCCTTCCGCGATTTCGAAGATTTGCTTCGTGCTTCAAAAGTCGTCAATCCGATGCTAACGGATGGTGGAGCGCTTTATACGTATAAAAACAAATGGATCCTTCAGCTCGAACCGACCGAACTGCCGGAAGGCAAGTTCCAGACGCTCATCGCCGTTCTATCCGAGTACGGAGATGCGACCAACGTGACGAAGGCCGTACTCGAAGAGTATGGAAAAGCTGTAATTGAAGCTAATGCGGTCCAGGAATTATGCCGGCATTTCGCATGATTATGCCTTACACTCCAACTACCGGCGTGGACCATTCCCGACCTTGCCCGAATGTGCACGGCTCCGGGTGGCTGCATGCCGGACAAGATATAGGCGGCACCTGCTTCATAAAGCATTCTCCAAAAACAAGTGTTTTTGCAGGATGCTTTATTTTCATTGCGTTATAATACATAAACGAGGTGGTCAACATGGCTAACACCGAAAACTTGAACGTACTGGAATCTACTCAAACGATTATTGAAGATGCTCTGAAGAAACTCGGATATTCCGACGAAATGTACGAGCTTCTCAAGGAGCCGCTCCGCGTGCTGACGGTCCGGATTCCGATCCGGATGGACGACGGCAAAGTCAAGGTATTCACAGGCTACCGCGCCCAGCATAACGATGCGGTCGGTCCTACGAAGGGCGGAGTCCGGTTTCATCCCGGCGTGACCGAAGACGAAGTGAAAGCTCTCTCCATCTGGATGAGCTTGAAGTGCGGCATCGTGGATCTTCCTTACGGCGGCGGCAAGGGCGGCATCATCTGCGACCCGCGGAGCATGTCTTTCCGTGAGCTGGAAGTGCTCAGCCGCGGGTACGTAAGGGCGATCAGCCAACTGGTAGGTCCGAACAAGGACATTCCGGCGCCGGACGTCATGACGAACTCCCAGATCATGGCCTGGATGTTGGACGAGTACAGCCGCATCCGCGAGTTCGATTCCCCGGGATTCATCACGGGCAAGCCGATTGTGCTGGGGGGTTCCCACGGACGCGAGACGGCGACTGCCAAAGGCGTCACGATCATGATCAACAAAGCGCTGGAGAAGCGCGGCATTCCGCTTCAAGGCGCCCGTGTCATCGTTCAGGGATTCGGCAACGCGGGAAGCTACTTGTCCAAGTTTATGCACGAAGCCGGGGCCAAGGTGGTCGGGATTGCCGATGTGAACGGGGCCTTGTACAATCCGGACGGACTCGACATCGAATATTTGCTCGACCGCCGCGATTCCTTCGGTACCGTGACGAACTTGTTCCCGAATGTAATGCCGAGCACCGAAATTCTGGAGCAGGATTGCGACATTCTGGTGCCGGCCGCAATCGAGAACCAGATCACGCAAGAGAATGCCCATCGCATTAAAGCAGGTATCGTGGTCGAAGCGGCGAACGGACCGACTACGCTGGAAGCGACCAAAATTTTGACGGAGCGCGGCGTGCTGCTCGTTCCGGACGTCCTGGCTAGTGCCGGCGGTGTTGTTGTGTCCTATTTCGAGTGGGTACAAAATAACCAAGGATATTACTGGACGGAAGAAGAAGTTCATTCCAAACTTCAAGAAGTGATGGAAAAAGGCTTCGAAAATGTCTATACTATTCATAAAACACGCGGAATCGATATGCGTCTAGCGGCCTATATGACCGGCGTACGCAAAATGGCGGAAGCCGCCCGTTTCCGTGGTTGGGTATAAGAAGGACGGAATCGTTCACCGGAACAGAAAGGGGGAAATGGGATGAACGTGTTTTCCGTTCTAATGGCGGCGGTTGCTCCCGGAATCTCCCTTCTTGCTTATTTTTATTTGAAGGACCGTTATGAAACGGAGCCGATCCACCTGGTCGGCAAGCTGTTTTTGTGCGGAGTCTTACTCGTTATTCCGGCTATGGTGCTTCAGAATTCGTTTATGCAGGAGATCGGCGGGGATAATCATTTTACCTTTGCTTTCTTTATCTCCGGCGGGTTGGAAGAGTTTTTGAAATGGTTCGTTGTGTACCATTTGATATACCGTCACGATTCGTTCGACGAGCCTTACGACGGGATCGTTTACGCCGTGGCCGTCAGCCTTGGATTCGCTACACTGGAAAATATCCTCTATGCGTTCGCCAATGGGATCAGCATGTCTTCGCTGCTCATGCGCGCCCTTCTTCCCGTTTCGGGACATGCGCTTTTCGGCGTTATGATGGGCTATTATCTCGGCAAAGCCAAGTTTATGCGTTCCCACGAACGCAAGTATTTGCTCGCCTCTTTGTTCCTGCCTATTTTGTGGCACGGGGCGTTCGACTACATTTTGCTGGTGGCGGCGAATAACTGGATCTGGTTTATGCTGCCCTTTATGACGCTTCTCTGGATCCGCACGCTCTGGAAAGTGGACCGTGCCAACGACCGGTCTCCGCTCCGCATCGTCCGCGGGGAAGAGGAGTTTAAAATCGGATAACGGTGACCATACTGGTTGTGAAAACACTTATTTGGTGCGCAAGCGAAGGCGCGGAAGGTGAACACATGACCGTGAACCGGGTGAAAGTTACGATCCGTTGCAGACAGTGCGGAGAACGATTTATCCTGAAGGGACGCCGCGACAAAGGCAGAATCGAAACCGGCTTTAAACGCTGCATCTGTGACAACGAGCATGATTTAGAGGTTGAAACCGAAGATTGAAGATTAATCCAATCGAATGCAAGTAAGAAGAGCAAGAAAGTCTGCGCATGGCGTGCAGGCTTTTTTTGCTGTATAAACTTCGTTTCGAAGGCAGACAATAACGGCAATATCGCCTAAGAAAGGAGCTTACAAGCATGTACAGAAAAATGAGTATGGTTTTATTTCCAGTCTGCGCTGCGGCATTGGTCGGTACGGGGGTTTGGGGGTATTCTCAGCAAAAGCAGAAAAATCAAGTCTCCATTAAGGCGGAAAACCAGTATCAGCGTGCTTTTCACGATTTGTCCTATCATATCGAGAAGCTACATACGGAACTGGGCAATACGTTGGCGATCAATTCCACCTCGAATGACACCTACCGTAAAGGTCTGGTGAATGTCTGGAGGCTGACGAGCCAGGCGCAAAACGAAGTGAACCAGCTGCCGCTGGGCCTGCTTCCTTTTAACAAAACGGAAGAGTTCCTGTCCAACGTCTCGAAATTCAGTTACCAGACCTCGACGCGGGATTTGACGAAAAAGCCTCTGACGGACGGCGAATTAAAAACGCTGAGCACCCTGTATGAGCATTCCAAGGAGATTACGGGGGATTTGCGTGGAGTCCAGGAGAAGGTTATCGCCAATAACCTGCGCTGGATGGACGTGGACTTGGCGCTCGGTTCCAATAAGGAACCGAACGACAATACGATTATCGACGGTTTCAAAACGGTGGACAAAAAAGTCGGGTCCTACAACGATTTGAAAGAAGGCCCCTTCACCATGTCAACGCAGTCGAAATACACGGCTCAAATGCTCGACGGTCCCGAGATCGACGAACAGGAGGTCCGTAAGAAAGCGGCGGCATTCCTTGGGGTAAACAACCCGGCTATCTTTAATGTGGTCAAAAACGGCAACGGCGCGGTCGAGTACGAATCATATACGTGCTCCCTACCCGGTAAGAATGGTGCCGATATCACGATGGACTTTACGAAAAAAGGCGGGCAGCTGATCTACTTCATGAATCCCCGCGATGTGAAGTCGACCAAACTTCAGGTTGAGCACACGCGTGAAGCGGCGGCCCAGTTTCTGGAGCGGCACGGGTATAAAAATATGACTGCGGTCAGCTTCGACCGTCACCAGAACATCTGCAATATGACGTTCGCCAAGCAGGAAAAGGATACCGTTATTTATCCGGAGAAGCTGGTCGTAAACGTCGCTCTGGACGACGGTCAGATTCTTGGGCTCCAGGGCACGGATTTCGTGTTCGCCAACCGGAATCACAAAAATATCGACCAAGAGCCGAAGCTTTCGAAGGAAGAGGCGAGAAGCCACCTGAGCCCTCAGTTGAAAGTGACCCGGCACACCAAGGCGCTTATCGTCAACGATCTGAATCAGGAAGTGCTCTGCCATGAATTTATCGGCAGTCTGAACGGTCAAACGTACCGGATTTATGTCAACGGCGAAGACGGTACGGAGGAAAAAGTGGAAACGATCCGCAAGGAAGACGCCGAGCAGGCCAAGCAGCAGCCTGTCACGCAGGGGACTTGACGGGATCCGTTCAGAGAAGCGGCTTCGGGAATCCCGGGGCCGCTTTTTTGTGTCTTCCTAAATGGTGGAGGCGTGCTATAATCAAGTAGAAACAGGCAGGATTTAACCGAAAAAAGGATGAGGTTACCGTGGCTCAGCTTATGAAAATCAACCAGCTGCTGCATCTTCATGTCAATACGATTGACGAGGAAGAAGCGAAACAAGAATACAAAGCGAGAATTTCGGACGTGCTCCCGGACCGTCTGTGGATCGAAACCCCTATGAACGAGCGGACGGGCCGTTTGAAACGGCTGTACACGGGGGACGAAGTAAGCGCCTTTTTTGTGACGGACGGAGGCGTGAAAAATTATTTCCAGACCTCGGTCATCGGCTTCAAGGAAGAAGGAATCCGGCTGGTCGCGCTAGCCATGCCCGATCCAGCCTCGATTACGAAAGTCCAGCGCAGGAGCTTTTTGCGGATTCCCGCGGAGCTGGAAATTTCCGTACAGGCTGGCGACACCGTTCCTATCGTAGCGTTGACGGAGGATGTCGGAGGGGGCGGGGTTTCCTTCACCTGCAAGGGCAGTGAATTTCCGGACAACGTTACTCAGGTGAACTGCTGGCTGCTTGTGACTTACAAGAACGGAACCTTGGAGCATCTGCCTTTCAAAGCGGAGGTCGTACGGGTTAAAACGCTGGAAACGGGACGCAAAATCGTCATGCTGCAGTTCAGCGAAATTACGGATCGCGACCGTCAGAAGCTGATTCAGTACTGCTTCGAGAAACAATTCGATTTCCGCAAAAAGTAACTTACATAAAACCGGCCCGTTCGGGAAACACTGCATTCCAAACCAAGCTCGTTTGCGGGAGGATGCCAGTGAAAATCCGGAGGTCCGGGCAGCAGCAACGCCCATTAACTTACGAACGTTACGAACGGCTGTTTGTTGAATTTTCCGAGCGGGTCGAGAAGTTGCTCTTAAGATGTTTATATGTACTGTTGGCCGGTTTGCTGATCAGCCAGCTCCTTCTCCAATTTCCGGCTGTGCGAAAAGAAATCACCCGGGTCGATCCTTTGGAGGGAGTGCCGTACGTCCGGCATGGGAAGGAATAGTCGCTTTCCGGAAAATTCAGGCAGGCCGCAGACTTTTGCATCTGTCTTCCGGCTATGGTATAATTTACAGCGTTAGCAGGCTGCGCCTGCTTTTTTGTTCGTAAGGTTTTGTTAGGAGGAGCCTTTGTTTTGACTAAATTTAATATCGCGATAGATGGGCCAGCCGGTGCAGGCAAAAGCACCATAGCCCGCAAGGTCGCAGGCGAGCTTGGTTTTGTCTATGTGGACACGGGAGCGATGTATCGGGCGGTCACCTGGAAGGTGCTGCAGGACGGGGTTGACCCTCTGGACACGGAGACTGTCGCAAGAACCGCTGCCGGCATGAAGATCGAACTCGTACCGGGACCGGACGGACAGCTGGTGTTTGTAGACGGCCGGGATGTATCTTCCGATATCCGTACCAAACTCGTCACGGACCAGGTTTCACAAATCGCCGCCATTGCGGAAGTGAGGAAGCTTCTCGTAGACAAGCAGAAGCAGATGGCCGCTTCCAAAGGCATCGTGATGGACGGCCGGGATATCGGCACGCATGTGCTTCCTGATGCGGAAGTGAAGGTGTTCCTGACCGCGAGCGTGCGTAAGCGCGCCGAAAGAAGATTTCAAGAAGTTCAGGGTACGGCAATGGCGACCACTCTCGAAGAGATGGAAAAGGACATTGCCCGCCGCGATATGCTGGATGAAGGCAGGGAAGTATCTCCCCTTGTACAAGCGGCCGACGCTGTAATGCTGGACAGTACAGATCTGACCATTCCCGAAGTGGTGGAGAGCATCCTGGAGATGTGCCGGTTGAGAGCAGGCGGTGAAAGAGCATGAGCTTTTACCATTTCGCGCGGGGAGTCTGCAATGTCGTGTATTCCCTGCTGTTCCGGATTCGCGTGATCGGCAAGGATAACATCCCCGAGCACGGCGGTGTACTGCTCTGTTCCAATCACATCAGCAACTTTGATCCTCCGCTTGTCGGCATCCGCCTCAAACGCAAAGTTCATTTTATGGCGAAGGCGGAGCTGTTTCAAATTCCGGTTTTAGGTCTAATAATTAGTAAAATTGGCGCTTTTCCGGTTAAACGAGGAGGCGTCAGCAAAGAAACGATCAAGGGAACGCTGAACTTGCTTCGGGATGGAAACGTACTTGGCATCTTTCCGGAGGGAAGCCGTAAAAATCCCGGTGTGGGAAAGAAGGGTGCAGCGATGTTTGCCCTGAAATCCGGCGCGGCCGTTGTGCCGACCGCAATCATCGGGGATTACAAGGTGTTCGGCAGAATGACGGTCATATACGGGAAACCGCTTGATTTGACCCCGTTCAGCGAAGCCGGATCGGCCGATCTCGAGCAGGTGACCGAGTATATCATGCAAGAAATTAAGACTTTGATCCGGGAACACCGGAAAGAAGTCGCTTAACTAAAAACGAACCCGGTTGTAAGGAAATGCTGCCGCGCAATCCGCGCCGTGCAGATGCCTATACAAAATTAACCGTCGGTGTGTTTATTTTCGAGGAGGGTATCCCATGTCAGAAGAAATCAAAAACGAAAATCAAACGAACGAAAGCCAAGAAGCTCAAGAAGCGATGAGCCAAGTCGCAGCCGTAAAGAAAGGCGACATCGTCAAAGGCAAAATCATTAAAGTCGAGCAGGATCAAGCAATCGTAGATATCGGTTACAAATACGACGGCACGATTCCGCTTCGCGAGCTGTCTTCCGTCCAAATCGAGAACGCGGATCAAGCGGTTCAAGAGGGCCAGGAGATTGAGCTTAAAATCGTAACGATTGACGACAACAAAGAAAAGCTGGTTCTTTCCAAGCGCTCTGTCGACAGTGAAAAAGCATGGGAAACCCTGCAGCAGAAACTGGACGAGAAAGTCATCATCGAAGCTGTCGTGGCCGAAGTGGTTAAAGGCGGTCTCGTTGTTGACGTTGGCGTGCGCGGCTTCGTACCGGCATCCATGGTAGAACGCAGCTTTGTCGAAGATTTCTCCGACTACAAGGGCCGCACTCTGCGCTTGAGAGTGAAAGAAATCGACCGCGAGAAGAACAAAGTGATCCTTTCCCAGAAAGATGTGCTGGATGAAGAATACGAAGCTCAGAAGAAAGACATCATCAGCAAAATCGAAGTGGGCAAAGTATACGAAGGTACCGTACAGCGCCTGACTCAATTCGGCGCGTTCGTGGATATCGGCGGCATCGACGGCCTGGTGCACATCTCCGAGATGGCTTGGCACCATGTTGAGCACCCTTCCGAAATCGTCAAAGAAGGGGACAAAGTAAGCGTGCAGGTCCTGAAAGTAGATCCGGAGAAAGATAAAGTGAGCCTGAGCCTGAAAGCGACTCAAGAAGGTCCTTGGGAAAAGGCCGAGAAAACTTTCACAACCGGCGAAATCATTACCGGTACGGTAAAACGTCTTGCGGGTTTCGGCGCGTTTGTTGAAATCGCTCCGGGCGTTGAAGGTCTGGTTCATATTTCCCAAATCGCTCACCGTCACATCGCGACTCCGCAGGAAGTTCTGAAAGAAGGCCAAGAAGTTAAGGTGAAAGTCCTTGACGTTAACGCGGCTGAGAAGCGCGTAAGCCTCAGCATCAAGGAAACGGAAGAAGCTCCGGCTCAAACCGCATCTTCCGCGCCTTCCAACTACTCTTCCAGACCGGAAAGATCCTCCAACCACCAGAAAGAACTGGCCGGCAACGAGAATGTTTCCCTGAGCAATCAAGGCCTGTCCATGACGCTCGGCGAGCGCTTCGGCGACAAGCTCTCCAAATTCAAAAAATAATAGACGACTTGAACAGGAGGAAGCGGAATGCGCTCATCGCGCAAAATGGATCACGTGCAGTTTGCGCTCCAGACGGGTCAGTCCGGCAACCAGGGGTTGACGGATGTCAAGCTGGTGCCTAACTGCCTGCCAGACGCTTCCACCGAGTCTGTCGCTCTCTTTACGACAATCGGCGAACTCAATTTGAGTTCGCCGATTGTCGTAAATGCGATGACCGGCGGAGCACGCGAAACCGAAGAAATAAACCGCGAGCTTGCAGTGGCGGCCAGGGAACGGGGACTGGCAATGGCCGTGGGCTCTCAGATGTCCGCTTTGCGGGATCCTTTGCAGGAATCAAGCTACCGCATCGTCCGTCAAATGAATCCGGACGGGCTCGTCTTTGCCAATTTGGGAAGCGAAGCGACAGTGGAGCAGGCGGCACGCGCCGTGGACATGCTTCGCGCGGATGCGCTTCAAATCCATTTGAACGTCATGCAGGAGCTGATCATGCCTGAAGGCGACCGCAGCTTCCACGGCATGCTGGAGCGCGTAAGCCGCATTGCGGCGGGCACAGGAGTGCCTCTGATCGTCAAAGAAGTCGGTTTCGGCATCCCGCGTGAAAACGCGAGACTGCTCAAATCGGCAGGCGTACAAATTTTGGATGTCGGCGGTTCCGGCGGCACCAATTTCGCCGCGATAGAGAATGCGCGGCGAAAATTGCCCCTCGATTGGCTGAACGACTGGGGCATGAAAACGAGCGTGACTCTGATCGAAGCGCTGCAAGTCTACGAACGAGGCAGGGTCATGGCCACGGGAGGCATCCGCACCAGCGAAGACATCGTCAAGGTGCTTGCCCTCGGCGCTTCGGCGGCCGGAATGGCCGGAGCCCTGCTTAAAATTTTGCAAGGCGAAGGTACGCAAGCTTTAATCGATCACATCGACGAGCTGCATCACGGGATCGTTCTGATGATGACCGCTCTAGGAACGGTGCGCATCGAACAGCTGTGGACACGTCCCGTGATTATCACGGGATCGACCGCGGAATGGTGCAACGCCCGCCGGATCGATTTAACTGAATATGCCTGCAGAACGGAAGCGGAGTAAAAACGGGATGTTTTGTCATACTAGGAGTAACGAAACGAGCTAGGGTGACAAACTATGAATCCAGGTTATCTTGCTTCCGTACTCCTCGCCATCTCTGTCATATTTCTGCTCAGCGGATGGCGGGAAATTTTTATGAGAAGTATATCCGGACGTGACATACTTCTTTTTTTTATGTTCGCGCTGCCTGCCGCTTGGCTGACCTTCTCCGTGGGAGGCGCTCTAATCAACGGCACCGTGCCGGTTGCTTTCTGTGCGGCTCTTCTGATCGGTATCCGTAAAAAGAGCCTCTGGGAAGGCGGGCATCTGTTCGCGACCGGTCTGCTTCTCGGGGCCGTTCATTTGCTGATGCTGGAGCTGTACAGCGTGGATCCCGTCATGATTGTGCTGAAACCCGAATGGGATATCGCCGTTGTCCTTGCGGTATTGGTAATGGGAATGCACCGGGGAGCGGCCGAGCAGTATGTTTCGCTGACGGTAGCCATGATTGCGGGAGACCTTTCTTTTGCCTGTATGCACGGCGGCACGATGCCGGTTCATCTCGGGACACCCTCGTTTCTAGACAAATGGTGGCTCTCCTTTTTAACGGCGCGGTTGCTGACCGTCTTCCTTGAATCGGTTTATTCGGGATGCAGGACAACCGCCCGGCAATGGATCCAGCGAAAGCGAGGTTGGAGGAAATGATTGCGCATATGCTGTCGCAAAAAGAAACGGTCGCTGTTTTTGTCGGATTGTTTTTCGGGATCGCGTCGCGTCTGTACTTATTAAGAACGGATTATCGTCAATATCCGACTTATCCCCACGGCAAAATCATTCATGTTTCGCTGGGAGTGATTGCAGCCGGTCTGGGTGCGGTGGCGGTACCTGCATTGCTCGACAAAAACTACACGGCTGTCACGTTTTTGACCGTTGCGGCCCAGCAGTTCCGCGATGTGCGGAATATGGAGCGTCAAAGCCTGATGCAGGTGGATCAGATGGAGCTTGTCCCGCGGGGCGTTTCGTACATTGAAGGCATTGCGATGGTTTTCGAAGGCCGAAACTATCTGGTGATTTTTACCTCGATGATGGCTTCGCTGTTCACTCTGGTTTTCGCCTGGTATTGGGGGGCGGCTGCCGGACTGGCTGCTGTCGGGGTATCGATTTATTTTAAGACGGGAAAAAATATGACCCACATCGCGGATATTGGGATCAGCGAAGTGCGGCTGGACGGGCCTAATCTGTATGTAGGCGATATTTACATCATGAACGTCGGGCTGGAGAGCGACCGGGAGCTGATCGCGAGGCAGGGGGTAGGCCTGCTGGCCGTACCGAAAAATCCCGACGCCCGAGTCACACTGGCGAATCTGGGCCAGCGGCAGGCCATTCTGCATGATATTTCCACGGTCCTCGGCGTGTACAGGGACAGCGGAGAACCCGCTCTGATGCCGATGGCGAAGCTTCATCTGGACTCGGGGACGCTCGGTGTTTTTGTCCTTCCCCAAGTGAAGGACCCACAAAAGGCGGCTGCCGCGCTCAAACGGGTGCCGGTACTGGAAAGCGCCATCCGCATGCCGACGGAGTCGGCGGCCGGACCTCACAAGGAGGCGTGAAGAGTGGCAACGATCAAAGCGGTTGCGGTTGTGGAAGGCGTTAAAGTCGATGGCGGGGCTCCCATTTTTTATGCAAAAGATGAAGCGGAGCTCCAGCAACTCGCTTTTAATTTGGAGAAAATTCTTGATGTCAATGCTCACGTCTTAAAACCGGGAACCTTCATCCTTGTCGATCACAAGGGATAGCGTTCACTGAAAACATTAGCCAATCCAGCGCTTTTTTGCTATGATGAAGAATGTGAAATTTCCAATAATGAGAACTTGAGTGACCATCAGTAAGGAGTGAACCGAATGGCAAGACCCATTCTAGCGATTGTGGGGCGTCCGAACGTCGGTAAATCGACGATATTTAACCGGATAATCGGCGATCGGCTGGCCATCGTTGAAGATAAACCGGGCGTGACCCGAGACAGATTGTACGGGATCGGCGAATGGCTGGACCGTGAGTTCAGCGTCATCGACACCGGCGGTATCGAAGTCGAAGGCGAAGACCAGATCATGAAGTCCGTACGCGTCCAGGCCGAGCTCGCGATTGAAGAAGCGGACGTTATTATTTTCATGGTAGACGCGAAAGCGGGCGTTACCTCGGCGGACCAGGAGGTTGCCCAGCTTCTTTTCCGGTCCCGCAAGCCGGTTGTCCTGGCCGTTAACAAGGTGGACAACATTCAGCGGCAGGATGAAATTTATGAATTTTACAGCCTCGGTTTCGGTGACCCGATCGGGATTTCCGGCGCGCACGGCATCGGAATCGGCGATATGCTGGAAGCCGCGGCAGCCCATTTCCCGGATCATCCGGATGAAGAATACGGCGAGGAAGTCATCAAGGTCGCGCTGATCGGGCGTCCGAACGTCGGCAAGTCATCGCTTGTAAACGCCATCCTCGGAGAAGACCGGGTCATTGTCAGCGACCAGGCCGGCACGACCCGGGATGCGATTGATACGCCTTTCGAGCTTGACGATCAGAAATACGTCATTATCGATACGGCCGGCATGCGCAAACGCGGCAAAGTGTACGAGAATACGGAAAAATACAGCGTAATGCGCGCGATGAAAGCCATTGAGCGCGCAGATGTCGTGCTTGTGGTCATCAACGGCGAAGAAGGGATTATCGAGCAGGACAAACATATCGCCGGCTATGCGCACGAAGCGGGCAAAGCGGCTATATTCGTCGTCAACAAATGGGACGTGGTGGAGAAGGACGACAAGACCATGCACCAGTTCACGCAGAAAATCCGCGATCACTTCCTGTTTATGACATACGCGCCGGTTCTGTATGTGTCCGCCCGCACGACCCAGCGTGTCCAGAAACTCCTGCCCATGGTCAACCAGGTGGCGGAGCAGCATACGATGCGCGTTCAGACTCACGTTCTCAACGATGTGGTCTCCGATGCGGTCATGTTTAATCCTCCTCCGACCGACAAGGGCAAGCGTCTGCGTATTAACTATGCCACGCAAGTTTCCGTTAAGCCGCCGACCTTTGTTTTCTTTGTGAATGAGCCGGATATGATGCACTTCTCATATGAGCGCTATCTTGAAAACAAAATTCGCGGAGCTTTCGGTTTTGAGGGAACCCCGATCCGTTTGTTCACGCGAAGAAAATCCGACGACGAATAGGGGAGAGTTCGTTTGATCTACATCATTCCCGCAGTAGCAGCTTATTTGCTGGGTTCGCTCAGCTTCAGCTTTATCATTGGGAAAATGGTCAAGGGGATTGATATCCGGGCGCACGGAAGCGGAAATGCCGGAGCCACCAACACGCTGCGCGTGCTTGGCAAAGGACCGGCTGTCTTGGTACTTGCGCTGGATGTCGTGAAAGCGATTCTGGCTGTCTGGATCGGCAAGTGGATGGCTCCGGATCTGATCTGGGTCCATGTCGCTTGCGGGCTCGCCGTAATTATCGGTCATAACTGGCCGGTATTTTTCGGTTTCCGGGGCGGCAAAGGCGTAGCTACTGCCATCGGTGTAACGGCTACCCTATGCTTTCTTCCCGCGCTCTTCGCGGGTATTATCGCCATTGCATCCATTTTTCTGACCCGTTACGTCTCACTCGGCTCCCTGCTGTTTACCGCATTTTTACCTTTTTTCGTATGGGGCATGGGAAGACCGGTCGAAATCTTGTGGGGCGTTATCGTAATCGGGGTATTTACTTTTTGGCGGCACCGTACAAATATCAGTAAACTGGTTCAAGGCCGAGAAAATAAGATCGGCTCCAAAAAGGCGTAGCCTGCTCGATGAATCGGCTTAGAAGGGAGACAGCCATGACTAAACACGTATCCGTACTGGTAGCGGGAAGCTGGGGAACGGCTCTTGCCTCCGTACTGGCCGCTAACGACCTGGACGTAACGATTTGGACGAGAAACGCCGGACAGGCGGAAGAGATCAATACCTTACATACCAACAGCCGTTATTTGCAGGACATCGCGCTGTCCCCGCGCATCCGTGCCACTACATCGATTCGCGAAGCGGTTGAAAACAAGGACGCCGTCGTATTCGTGGTACCTTCGGCAGGAATGCGCGAGGTGGCGTCCCAAGTGAGAGAATTCTTAAGCCCGGATACGCTCGTGATTCACGCGACCAAAGGCTTCGAATCGCTCACGCTGAAAAGGATGACCACCGTGCTGGCCGAGGAGCTTCCGCAGTGCGACCCGGGACGTATCGTCGTTCTGTCGGGACCGAGCCATGCGGAAGAAGTGATCCGGGAATGCCCGACGACTGTCGTTGTGGCATCTCCGACGGTCGAAGCGGCCGAAGCGGCGCAGGATCTGTTCATTAATTCGTATTTCCGCGTCTACACGAACCCGGACGTAACGGGAGTCGAAGTGGGCGGCGCGCTCAAAAATATCATCGCCCTCGGCGCGGGTCTCTCCGACGGTCTCCGGTTCGGCGACAACGCCAAGGCGGCCCTCTTAACCCGGGGGCTCGCCGAAATCGCACGCCTCGGGGCGGAGATGGGCGCCAACCCGATGACCTTCGCAGGCCTGGCGGGAATCGGCGACCTTGTGGTCACCTGTACCAGTACGCACAGCCGCAACTGGAAGGCGGGCTATCTGCTGGGCCAGGGAGAGCCTCTCGACCAGGTTCTCAATAAGATGGGCATGGTCGTCGAGGGCGTCAAAACGACGAAGTCCGCTTATGCGCTTGCACAGGAGTACGGCGTCACAATGCCTATCACGAACGAGCTGCACCACGTTCTGTTCGAAGGGAAAGCGCCGCGCGCGGCGGTTGAAGATCTGATGGGCCGCGGCCGAACGCATGAGATCGAAGAGGTCGCCAATCAGACGGATAAATGGATTCTGTAGCCTACACCATTCCTGCCGAGCCTTCATACACTACCATAGATTCAAGTCCAGTTCCTTATAGCGGACAATATGGTTGGGAGGCGGCAGCGTGCCTAAAAATCCGAAAGACATTCTTAATGCCGTTAAGAAAAAAACGGGTAAAAGCGTAACCGAGAAGGATATCCAGAAGCTGGCTAGCGGCGTGAAACCGTCAACCGTTCAGGATGAAGCACAGCTGCGGCAGCTGATTAAGCAGGTTTCCCAGCTTGTCGGGATTAACGTGCCGGAAGAAACTGTCAAGGATATCGTTCATGCGGTTAAAAGCAGCAAGCTGGACGGCAACAACATGCAGCAAATGATGAATCTCATTATGAAAAAATAGCGATAAACGCCAGCGGAAGCGCAGGGGGACCGTAGGAGGCCGAAAGGCAGCCCGCGGTCCTTTTACTCGTGATTCACAAAGTTTCGGCCGAAATGCTATAATCAACCTAGGAATGAAGCAGCATCGTTTACACGAAGGGGGAAGCATAGATGATTACACTGCGCACGAGAAAAGGGGACAAGACGGTTGAAAGCGAGACGGGACTTACCGTACTTGAACTGGCCCTCAAACATAAACTCGAATGGGGACATTCCTGCAAGCGCGGTACGTGCGCGCGCTGCCGCTGTTTCGTCAAAGAAGGCCGGGAACGGCTCGCACCGCCTACGGAAGCGGAACTTGACCGTTTGGAACCCGAAGAAATTGATCTGGGCTACCGTCTGGGATGTCAGGCCGTGATTCAGGAAACCGGCGATGTTTCCGTTACTCACAAGCCTTACTTCTAGGAGGACCGGCATGAAAAGCGAACGTTCAAAGGAGCGGCGGATTGCGCTCGAAATGCGTCGGGACTTTCCACTGGAGGAGTCGTTAGTCGAGGTCATGCGTCAGGCGGCCCGTCTTCTCAACGGCACCGGAACCGGCTGGCTGATCGGCGGGAGCTGCGGTTTGGCGCTGCAGGGCGTGGAGATCGGAGCCCAGCCACGTGATCTGGATCTGTACGTGGATACGGATCAGGCGTCAGCGGCGGCGCGTATCCTGCAACCATATGCCATCGATGAGCAGAAACTGGACCGTACGGGCATCTACGAATCGCTGCTCAGCCATTATGCCATCGGCGGCATTCAGGTGGAGCTCGTAGGCGGGTTTAAAGTTTGTGCGGCGGGATCGCAGTACATAGTCGAGGCGGCCTACTTGAGGGAGAAGCACGCGGAAGTGCGGCAATTGGAAGGCGAGAGTCTGGCGTTAATGCCGCTTGCGCACGAATTGCTCTTTAACATCCTGCGCGAACGTCCCGACCGGTACGAGGCTATCGCAAGGACGATAAACGGCTGTCCGTCCCGGCATGAAGCCGCCCTGACAGACCTGCTCTCCAGAAACAGCTGGGGAGAGCCCGCATTGTCCGTCGTCAAACGGCTTATTCCCGGATTATAGAAGCATCCGCGGTTTGCGGCAGCGGAGGCTTCCGTCTCCATGACCGGATGCCGGAGCACAACGGGAACGAGCCGCACCCTGGAAATAAGCAAATGCCTTAGACGGAGGGAGGGACGAGAATGAGCCAGACCAACCCGAAAGTGACCTTTATGCCGGACAACCTCAGCGCTTCCGTCCGCTTGAATACCACCCTGCTGGATGCGGCACGGCGGGCCAATGTGCACATCCGCACCCGGTGCAGCGGGCAGGCCGCCTGCCTGATGTGCAAAGTGCACGCCGGGGACCAGAGCGGCCTGGCCGAGCCCGGCAAGAACGAGCGGCTCAAGCTCGGCAGCCAGCTGCAGGAGGGGCTGCGCCTGTCCTGTCAGGCCCGGATTACGGGCGATGTGACGGTTACCGTCCCCGAAGACCCGCTGAAAGCCGCTGTACGCGCCCAATTGGCCAAGCAGCGGGAAGAGGATGACTGGCCTTAGAACCTCTCAGCGATCCGGAGAAACGAAACCAAAGGAGAACCGATGATGACAATCGTAAAGGGCGCTCTAGCCGGGCGCCTGACGGTACTGATGGCCGCTTTATTTTCGCTGGCTTTGCTTGGCGGCTGCATGTATCCCAAAGAAATGCGCAAAGAAAACCAGACTAACCCGGGCGAGTTTATTGCCGTAGTCCAGCAGAGTATCGACGAATATCATACCAAGAAAAGCGTCTTTCCCATTAAAAACAGCGATATGGAAACACCGATTTATGAAAAATACGTCATTGATTTTCAAAAGCTGAAAAACAGCGGTTATTTGTCCAACCTTCCGGGCAATGCCTACGAAAGCGGCGGAGATTTTATTTATGTGCTCGTCGACCCCGACACGAAGGCGAAAGTGAAGCTTTTCGATCTGGTAGCCTACCGGACCACGGCTGACATCCAGAAGAAAATAAACGACTATATCAGCAAAAACAACGGCGCCGTTCCGGGCGGAGAAACCTATTCTCCCGGCTTCAGGTATGTGGATTTCGGCAAAATCGGCATGAAAACGCCTGAAATCAAAAGTGTTTACAACCGTCAGAGCCTGATTAATTTCCTTGTTCATGACTCCGGCAAAGTTGCGATTGATTATGCACCCGATCTGGCTCAAAAGATCAGGGACAAGCAGCTTCAGGCTGCACTGAAGGACGGTCAGAACCTTCTTCCCCTTCTGGTGGAGGACTCCTATTTCGTGCCTATCATGTCGTTTGAGTACAAATGGGACAGCGCGTCGAGCAAACCTGTTCCCGTCATGAAATAGCCGGTCATATACGTCTGCAAGGCGGTTTTATCCGCCGTATACGGGCTTTCGAACCCCTTTTCTTCCTCATGGAGAAAAGGGGTTTTTCGCGTTCGGCGCATATTCGGGTTCCGGGAATCATATATTTTTTCAGAGATTATTGCCAGGCATATTTCGACGACCGGCACATATATTTGTTACAAGTCCAAATGATGTACGAGTTATGTCGCATACGGATGGCAAAGGGAAGGCCGGCTGAAGAACGTATCGTGGCTCTCGCTTCATTTAACAACCTGTAGGAGGGATTCTCTTGGAGAAAGTGGATATCTTTAAGGACATTGCTGAGCGAACGGGAGGAGATATTTACCTGGGGGTCGTTGGAGCGGTCCGTACGGGAAAATCGACCTTCATCAAACGCTTCGTGGAATCAGTTGTACTGCCTAACATCCAGAGTGAAACCGATCGCATCAGAGCCACGGATGAGCTCCCGCAGAGTGCGGCAGGGCGCACGATTATGACGACCGAACCGAAGTTCGTGCCGAATAATGCCGTGCAGATTTCCGTAGCGGAAGGTCTGAACGTCAACGTCCGGCTGGTCGATTGCGTCGGCTATGCGGTGGAAGGCGCCAAAGGCTACGAGGACGAGAACGGCCCCCGGATGATTTCGACGCCGTGGTTCGACGAACCGATCCCGTTCCAGGAAGCGGCCGAAATCGGCACACGCAAAGTCATTCAGGAACACTCAACGCTGGGGGTCGTCGTGACGACCGACGGAACGATTTCAGATATTCCGCGTTCGTCTTATGTGCTGGCGGAAGAAAGAGTCATAGCGGAGCTGAAGGAAGTCGGCAAGCCGTTCATCGTAGTCATCAACTCGCAAAAACCGAACAGCGAGCCGGCCCAGGAACTGCGCAGCGAACTGCAAAGCAAGTACGACATTCCGGTCGTCACGATGAGCGTAGCGACGGCAGGCGAAGACGAGATGATCGGCGTGCTCCGTGAAGTTCTGTACGAATTCCCGGTGCATGAAGTGAACGTAAACCTGCCGAGCTGGGTAATGGTGCTGCCCGAGAAGCACTGGCTGCGTACGCATTTTGAAAATTCCGTCCGCGATACCGTTCAGGACATCCGGCGTCTGCGCGACGTGGAGCGGGTTGTCGGACAATTCTCCGAATATGAGTTCATCGACCGGGCGGCTCTTGCCGGAATGAATATGGGGCAGGGTGTGGCCGAGATCGACCTGTACGCACCGGATGAACTGTACGATAAAATTTTGGTCGAAGTGGTCGGCGTCGAGATTCGCGGTAAGGATCACCTGCTTCAACTGATGCAGGAGTTCACCCATGCGAAAAGGGAATACGACCAGTTCGCCGAAGCGCTGGAAATGGTCAAAACGACCGGCTACGGCATCGCGCCGCCTACGCTTGCGGAAATGGCTCTGGATGAGCCGGAGCTTATCCGTCAGGGCTCCCGCTTCGGTGTAAGGCTGAAGGCGACGGCTCCTTCGATACATATGATCCGTGTCGATGTGGAGTCAGAGTTCTCCCCGATTATCGGAACGGAGAAGCAGAGCGAGGAGCTGGTCCGTTACCTCATGCAGGATTTCGAGGACAACCCGCTCAAAATTTGGGAGTCCGATATTTTCGGCCGCTCTCTGCACTCCATCGTCCGGGAAGGTATTCAGGGGAAGCTTGCCATGATGCCGGACAATGCCCGCTACAAGCTCCAGGAGACACTCGGACGTATTATCAACGAAGGTTCCGGGGGGCTCATCGCCATTATTTTATAACGAGCTTGACATTTCGTTTTCTACCGTTTCCGGTGGGGAAATTCTTCAGAGAACTTCACGTTCTCCAAGAATTTCCCTGTTTTTTTGTGCATTTTCCACAAAATCAGCGACTTTGACTTGAAATAAGCTCTAGCGTATATTACTATAAGTTTGTTTCGTTTTCTTCGGTACTCGTTTTTCGTTGATGGGCTTGGGCTTTTGCCCGGTTCATGTATATTTTTTAACGAAACGGTGAAAACAGAAAGTAAAACAGTAGATATTTTGGGAGGGAGGTGAAAGGCATGAATAAATCCGAACTGATTGCTAAAGTATCTGAGACCTCCGAGCTTTCCAAGAAGGATGCGACGAAAGCGGTTGACGCTGTATTCGATGCAATTTCCGAAGCTCTTCAGCAGGGCGACAAAGTTCAGCTTGTTGGTTTCGGCAACTTCGAAGTTCGCGAGCGCTCCGCACGTAAAGGACGCAACCCGCAAACAGGCGATGAAATCGAAATCCCTGCAAGCAAAATTCCTGCTTTCAAACCTGGCAAAGCGCTGAGAGACGGCATTCAATAATCGCTTCTCTTACATATGGATTTTGTGTAGACCGTGTGCCTTCGGGCGCGCGGTTTAGTTTTTATCAGCCCTTTTTTTCGCATTGACAACTTGCGATTATCCGGTATAATAGGGATACGGCGTCGGGGTATGGCGCAGTCTGGTAGCGCGCACCCTTGGGGTGGGTGAGGCCGTGGGTTCAAATCCCGCTACTCCGACCATGAAACCCATACATACACCAAATGCTTTCGCTCAGGATCAAATCCTGACGGAAGCATTTTTTAATGCGGCCGGGAGAGCTCCTTCCTCCCTTCGGCCTGGCGGCGGTCTCTTTTGGAAGCGGCGCCCGTTTGTGTTACGATAGAATCAACAAATCCGCTGGAGGGGAACGGAAATGCGGCAGAACGGTCAAACACGTGTTAAATTCGCCCTGTTTACGGCAGCGGCGGCGATAGCCGTCATGACGTCGGGGTGTGAAGGGAAGCCTGCTTCCACAGGCGGCACGGGATCCGGCCCTGCAGGCACGGAAGCGCCCGGGCCAACCGACGCCGGCCAGGCACGGGGGAGCGGCTTCGGGAATGCTCCCGTCGTGCCCGAACTCATAGAGCAGAAGGCGGCGGACTACACGCGGGAGATCGTGGCTTCCGGCCTTAATGTGCCGTGGGAACTGGTTTTTGCGCCGGATGGCCGCATATTTTTCACCGAGCGGCCGGGGCAGCTGAGGATGATCCGGGACGGCAACCTGCAGGAGAAGCCGCTTTTGAAGCTGCAGGACCCTTTTATCAGCAGCGGGGAGGGCGGGCTGCTCGGCTTGGCGCTCGATCCTGACTTCGCCGCCAATTCCTACCTGTATGTTTACCATACGTACGCCGGAGAAGGAGAGACGAAGAACCGGGTACTCCGGCTGAAGCTGCAAGGTGACGAGGCTCTAATAGACCGCGTGCTGCTCGATGGCATACCGGGGGCGGAGAATCATAACGGCGGACGGATCAAATTCGGCCCCGACAACATGCTTTATGTCACAACGGGCGAGAAATACGATCCGCCCCTGGCTCAGGACAAGAACAGCCTCGGCGGCAAAATTTTGCGGATAAAGCCGGACGGTTCGATTCCGGAAGACAATCCGTTTCAAGGTTCGCCCGTGTACTCCTGGGGTCACCGCAACGCACAGGGCCTGGCGTGGGACCCGCGAAGCGGCGCGCTGCTAAGCTCCGAACACGGACAGTCGGCACACGACGAGCTGAACGTCATCGTCCCGGGGGGAAACTACGGCTGGCCTCTGATCGAAGGGGACGAAACGGGATCGCCCAAGGCGGCCGGACCGCTTATCCCTCCGCTTCTGCACAGCGGCAAAGACACATGGGCCCCTTCGGGAATGACGTTCATCCGCCAGGGGCCGTGGCAGGGACGTCTAGCCGTCGCCGGGCTGAGAGGGACGAAGCTGCTGCTGTTCTCGCTTGAACCTGACCGCACGTCAGCTCCGGGAGCAGCGGCTTCCGTACCCGTTTACAAGCTGACCAAGGCGGAAGCCGCGTTCGCAGGCATCTTCGGACGGCTGCGCTCGGTAACGGAAGGCCCTGACGGCTCTCTGTACCTGCTGACGAACAACCGGGACGGGCGGGGTAAACCGGCGGGAGACGACGACAAAATCATCCGCCTGAAGCCGAAGCGGTCCGGCGCGGAATAAGGGTTGACAGGCGGCTTCTTTTTAAAGCATGATAAATTGTAAGCCACATACGGATAAGCAGTACGGATAGAAGGGGGTACCGATTTATGGATCAGACACAGGGAGATTATTTTATTATTAAGGCGAAAGAAAACGGCGTACATGTGATCGGCCTGACAAGAGGACACGACACGCGCTTTCATCATACCGAAAAGTTGGACAAAGGCGAGGTTATGATCGCCCAGTTCACGGAGCACACTTCGGCGGTGAAGGTCCGCGGCAAGGCGCTGATCATGACGAAGTTCGGCAATATCGAAACCGAACAATAATTTGCGTCGGCAGGCATAGCCTGCTTTTTTTCATTGTACAATGGGATATAGACAGGAGGTGCCCTTGTACGATGAACAAAATTGCCCGTCTGCTGACGATAGGCGGCCTGTCGGCGGCCGTTGTGCTGACTATGGCGTTCGTCCCGTTTCTGGACAGAAAGAACAGCGGTCAAGGATCGGAAGCCTGGAGAAGTATTTCCGGCCCGGAATTGACGGAGGCTAATCTGCCCGATTACGTAAACGGACTCCCGCTTCAGCTGCGCGTGCGCAAGGTGGAACTTACACATTCCATTCTCTCGCTCGATCTGCTGCTGCCGGGTACGGCCGAAAAGAAGGTTGTTTACGGCGATCTGCTGCGGATCGCGCAATCGTCCCTGCTCCGGACCTCCAACATTAGCCGGGTGCTCGTCAGGATCGTGGAATACGGCGCAAAACCGGGCGAGAACGGTCCGGAGCTCGTCATGGCGATGGAAGCGGCCCGCACGGAGGCGAAGGCACTGTCCTCCTTGAAGGGAACCGACGGCGAAGATAAGGTCGCTGCCGAACTTCAGCGCAGATTTCTTCTGACCTTTACAAAGAAATGGCAGCGGCACTTTCCCGAATAATTGCTTGTGCGTCACTCAAAAGGTTATGCTATAATTACTTAGATACGATCTATGAAACTGGCACACGTACGGAGGCTTTTGTATGAACCCATATCGGATCCCTGAGATCGCTAAACAATATACGGATTATGACATGATCCGCCAGCATACGGATCTGCCTGATTTCCCGAACTTCCGGGCGCAGCTTCTGTATGCTTTTTTGAGCAGGGATTCCCGGCTTAACCCTTCATCCGAATTGTTTGCGCTCGTCACTTCGCTTGTCCAGATGGGACTCGATACGCATGACGAGGTAACGGTTTCTAATGAGGTGAAAGAGAAGAAAGCCGCCAGGTCCCGTCAGCTGAAAGTGCTGGCCGGCGATTATTTCAGTTCCCGATTTTACCACCTGCTATCGCAAGCGGGTCAAATCGAACTTATCAAACGGTTGTCCACGGCCATCTGCGAGCTGAACCGGCTCAAAACGAACCTGTATGTGACGATGAAGCATCTTAAAGTCACGGCAGAGGACTACGTGCGGCAGTCCGTGGATATCAAGTCCCATCTGTTTAAGTCGTTCGGCGGACTGATGGAAGAAGTAAACCGCCGCGCCTGGCCGGAAATTCTCGAAGCGTTCACCCGCTGCGAAGTGATTTTCAAGGAGATTTTCCGTTCGGAATCTCTTCAGGATTTCCACGAGAGCTGGGGCTACTGGCACATTATCCAGAACGGCTCCAAAGAAGAGCGGAAGCTGCTTGAAGCTGAGGAGCAGGATCCGGCTAAACTCAAAGCGCTGATTCACAAATACAACGTGCCGTCCCAATTGTACAACCTGCTTGCGGCCCAGCTTCAACAGCTGGAAGCGAAAGTAAAGCAGCTTGATTCGGACAAGCTCGCAAGTGAACTGTTTCACATTGGCGAGCCATTTTTTCGTTTCATTTCCAAAACCAGAATACTGGAAGAGAGATAAAGGTGGGGAAAGCCGTGCAAGGCAAAACGAAAGAACAATTTGTTCATTCCGTGTTTGAAAGTATCGCGCCCAAATACGATAAAATGAACAGTATCCTAAGCTTCCGCAGGCACAAGGCCTGGCGGAAATTTACGATGGCCAAAATGAACGTCAAGCCAGGATCGACCGCGATCGATATTTGCTGCGGAACTTGCGACTGGACGATCTCCATGGCGAAGGCAAGCGGCACGGGACAAATGGTCGGGCTGGATTTCAGCCAGAACATGCTCGATTACGGCGCGGGCAAGATTCGTGAGGAGAGGCTGGACAACCAGATCCGTCTCGTGCACGGCAATGCCATGAGCCTTCCTTTCGACGATAATACTTTCGATTATGCCACTATCGGGTTCGCGCTTCGGAACGTGCCGGATGTGGAGCAGGTGCTGCGTGAAATGCAGCGCGTTGTGAAACCGGGAGGGCTTGTCGTTTCTCTGGAGTTGTCCAAGCCTACTTGGCGGCCTTTTAAAGCTTTGTATTATTTTTATTTTCAGAAAGTGCTTCCGGTGCTCGGCAAATTGATTGCCAAGTCTTACGAGCAGTACAGATGGCTTCCGGAATCGCTAATCAGTTTCCCAGACTATAAAGAGCTTGCCGAAATTTTTCGCCAAACGGGGCTTCAGAAAGTCGAAGCTTACCCGCTGACCTTCGGAATTGCGGCGCTTCATATAGGCGTCAAAGGGAATTCGAGTCAGGAGAGTAAGACAGATGCGACAACTCATTCATAAAACAAAAATTTTCCTGGAAATGATCAAATTTGAGCATTCCCTTTTCGCCCTTCCTTTTGCCTATATGGGTTCTATTCTCGGAGCCGTTGTGGAAACGGGGCACTTGCCAACGTGGACGCAGATCATGTGGATCACGCTTGCGATGATCGGCGCCCGCACGGCCGCGATGTCCCTGAACCGGGTCATCGACAAGAAGTACGACAAGAAAAATCCGCGGACGGCGAACCGGGCGATCCCGGCGGGCCTGATTTCAGTCGCGGAAGTGACGATATTTATTATCCTTTCATTCCTGCTGCTTTTCTGGTCAGCCTACCACCTGAACATGCTGTCCGTTTACCTGCTACCGGTTGCGGCCTTTTTTCTTGTCTTCTATTCGTACACCAAACGGTTTACGTGGGCGTGCCATTTTGTTCTCGGCATCACCTTGGGTCTTGCCCCGCTCGGCGGATGGGTGGCGATTACCGGAGGAATCACGCCGGCCGCACTTGTCCTATTTATTACCGTAGCGATGTGGAGTGCCGGCTTCGACTTGCTCTACGCCTGCCAGGATGTGGAGTTTGACCGCGAGGAAGGCCTGCATTCCTACCCGAGCCGCTTCGGTATTCCGACGGCGCTGATTACGGCGCGCGTTCTCCATACGCTGACCGCCGTAGGTCTGATCTCGCTTTTCTTTATGACGAATCTCAGTTGGTGGTACCTCGTCGGCATTATCATCGCGTACATCATTTTGTTTTACGAGCACCGCCTGGTTTCGCCGACGGATTTATCTAAGCTGAATACGGCGTTTTTCACCATGAACGGGATACTCAGCACGGTCGTTTTCGTCTTCACGCTGGTGGATATTCTCGTGGAGACATTCCGATGAAGAAACGCGGCTGGGTCGTCGGCATTACGGGGGCAAGCGGCGCGATTTACGGAGTGACGCTCGTCAAGGAACTTCTGAAAAGGGGTGTTCCCGTCCATCTGGTCATTACGGATGCCGGCTGGCGGGTGCTTCACGAAGAGCTGGATTGGGTGGCCGCCAAGCGGAAAGAAACGCTGGAAGCTCATTTCGGCGGTTTTCCGGGCCCGTACACGTATTATCCGCTCCAGGACATCGGGGCCGGCATAGCAAGCGGCTCGTTCCGCACCGAAGGCATGGTGGTTATGCCATGTTCGATGGGCACCTTAGCGGGAATTTCCCGAGGCGCCTCGGACAACCTTCTGGAGCGGGCAGCCGACGTGATGCTGAAAGAAGGGCGCAGGCTCATTCTGGTTCCCCGGGAAACGCCGCTGCACGCCATTCATCTGGAGAACATGCTTGTCCTTGCCAAAATGGGCGTGAAGCTGATTCCGGCCATGCCGGCCTTCTATCAGCGACCTGAGACATTGGAAGACATCGTTGCCTTTCTCGTGGGGAAGGTACTAGACAACATGGATTTGGATCATGAATTGTTCAGAAGATGGGGAGAAAGCAATGACGACAACAGAGAAGAAACTGCGCATCGGGAGAATTGAATTTACGAATGCTTGGCCTGTGTTTTACCATTTTCCGGTGCAGAAGCTGGCAAATTCAGTAGAGTTCGTAAGTCAGGTTCCGACGGGTTTAAACCGGGCTCTGGCGGCGGGAGAGATCGATATGAGCGCTATCTCCTCGTTTTCGTACGGAGAAAATTTCCGGGATTACGTCCTGTTTCCCGATTTGTCGGTTAGTGCTTACGGATATGTGAATTCACTGCTGCTTTTTCATAAAAAACCGCTGGACCAATTGAAAAACGGAAGATTTGCGCTTCCGACTACCTCCGCAACGACGACAAACCTGCTGAAAATCATCATGAACAAAAAATACGGCGGCAATCCGACTTACAGTTATGCTCCGCCTGTGCTGGAAGACATGATGAAAGACAACGACGCGGCGCTCCTGATCGGCGACCATGCCATCAAAGCCAGCTGGCAGGGCAGCGGGTATATGGTAACCGACCTGGGGCAAGAATGGAAGGAATGGACCGGGCATTGGATGTCGTTTGCCGTGTGGGCCGTCCGTAAAGATACTATCGAACGGTCGCCGGAGCTGGTTAAAAGAATCTTTGACGGTTTTGTGGAAAGCAAACGCAAGTCGCTGGACGACCTTACGGGCGTTGTGAATGAAGCCGTCCTCAAAATCGGCGGTTCGGAATCTTACTGGGAACATTATTTCAGAAATCTTTGCTACGAATTCGGTCCCGAGCAGTGGAGCGGTCTGGAGCTGTATTACCGCTATGCTTGGGAGCTTGGTTTTTTACCGGAAGAGGTCTCCATCCAGATCTGGTCCGATAATACGAGGGTGCGGGTGACGGAATGAAAATTCTTAACATATACGTGCGCAAGAAAAAAGACGTGGGCGCTATCGAGCGGGAATTGGAAGTGAGCCTGCAGACCGACCACGCATTATTGACGGAAACGTCCATGCATCTGCTAAAGGCCGGGGGCAAAAGAATCCGGCCTGTTCTTGTCCTGTTGGGCGGCGAATTCGGAACCTATGATATTGAACGGTTGAAAATGATAGCGGTGCCGCTGGAGCTTTTCCATTCGGCCTCGCTCGTTCACGACGATGTGATAGACGATGCGGACACCCGGCGCGGCCAGGATACCGTAAAGTCCAGGTGGGACAACCGGATTGCGATGTATACCGGGGATTTTATTTTTGCCAAGGGGCTTGAGATTGCCGCCAGACTGGAAGATCCGCGTGTCCATTTGATCCTGTCAAAGGCACTGGTGGAGATGTCCATCGGTGAAATGGAACAGATCCGTTTCTTCTTCCATACGGAGCAGACGCTTCGGGATTATCTTCTCCGCATCAAGCGGAAGACGGCTCTTCTTATCGCGATTTCCTGCCAGCTCGGAGCTATGGTGGCGGGAGCCGACGAATACGTATCCAACCGGCTGTATTCTTTCGGCTACAACGTCGGGCTCGCATTCCAGATCCGGGACGACATCCTTGATCTGTGCGGTACCGAGAAGGAGATCGGCAAACCTCCGGGAAGCGATATCAAACAGGGCAACATTACTCTGCCCGTTATTTTCGCCCTGCAGGAGGAGAAGCTCAGAGGCCCGATTCTGAGTGAGATCGAACGCATCCAGCAAGCGGACGGGCAGACGGACGTCAGCCGCGTTCTGGACATGATCCGCGGGAGCGGAGGGATCGAGAAATCCAGTGCGCTTGCCGACCGCTATATCGCAAAAGCCATTGCGGCTCTGGATACGCTTCCGAACATCCGGGCCAAGCAGGATCTCATCCAGGTCGCCCATTTTATCGGCAACCGCACGCACTAATCCTATATTTTATCGGCCCGGCGGGCTCCGGTTTCACGGATGTGTGCAATTGTTCATTGTACGTGCTGCTGAAACGGTGGTACAGTAAGAGAGATTACTTTTCTACCAATTGGAGGCAGATTACATGGAAAAAACTTTTCTAATGGTAAAACCGGACGGCGTCCAGCGCGGACTGATCGGAGAGATCGTCAAGAGACTGGAGCAGAAAGGCTTCCAGCTGGTAGCCGCTAAACTGATGCTGATGACAAGAGAGCAGGCGGAAGAGCATTATGCCGAGCATAAAGGCAAAGACTTCTTCGAGCCGCTTGTAGAGTTTATTACTTCCGGTCCCGTATTTGCCATGGTGTGGCAGGGCGAGCAAGTTATTGCGCTTTCCCGCATTCTGAACGGTAAAACGAACGTACTGGAAGCGGCTCCCGGAACGATCCGCGGCGACTTCGCCTTACATACGAGATTAAACCTGATTCACGGCTCGGATTCACCCGAGAGCGCAGAGCGTGAGATCAACCATTTCTTCAAGCCGGAAGAAATTTTGGATTACAAGCGCGACGTATCCCGCTGGTTGTAATCAGACTAGGGAAAAAGATATGGGCATTTTTGCCTATATCTTTTTCTTTTTTGCAGGAGAATTCGCCCGGGATAGGGAATATCAACACCTGGACAAATACATCAGAGGTGGGATACAACTTGGAAAACGACGATTTTCCGTTATTTATCCGCAAAATCAAGGACTTCACATCGATAGATCTCGCATTATACAAAGAAGCTCAGATGAAAAGGCGTCTGACGACGCTGCGGATCAAAAAAGGCTACAATACCTTCTCGGCCTATTTCGATGCCATGTCGAAAGATAAAGAACTCTTTTACGAATTTCTGGACCGGATGACCATCAATGTTTCCGAATTTTGGCGCAACCCGAACCGCTGGGAAGTGATGGAACAGAAATTTTTGCCGGAACTGAGAAACGCGAGCCGGAATCTCAAAGTATGGAGCGCAGCCTGCTCGACCGGCGAGGAGCCGTATACGCTGGCTATGATCTTGTCCCACATGGGCGCTTTGCGTGACGCCTCCATCCTTGCGACGGACATTGACGAAGGAGCGCTGGAAAAGGCGCGCCGCGGCATTTATGTGGAAAGATCGCTCAAAGACGTTCCGACCCACTACGTGAAAACGTATTTCAAACAGGAGCAGCTCGGTTTCCATGTCACCGACGAGCTCAAGAAAGCGGTGAAATTCCAGAAGCAGAACCTGCTGGAGGATCGTTTCGACAGCGGCTTCGACCTGATTGTTTGCCGCAATGTCATCATTTATTTTACGGAAGAAGCGAAGCACCGGCTGTATCAGAAATTTTCAAAAGCGTTGAAACCGGGAGGCATTCTGTTCGTGGGTTCCACCGAGCAGATTTTTTCTCCGGCCCAGTATGACCTCGAACCCGCGGATACCTTTTTTTACCGGAAAAAGGGGTAGGAATGTATAACTTTTCCTTTTGAAACCGATACTTGGAGTACTGTCTTTCAAGGAGGACTCAAATGGATAAACGAAAGGTTATTGCCGCCTATCACCGGGGGTTTATCACCATGCAGGAGTGTGCGCAGATTCTAGGCATAGATTCCGTGCAGATTCTCGGGATGATGAACGATCCGAAGATGGCCGGTCCGTCCGGTCCCTGGCAGAAGCAATCGGCCGGCGGCTGACGATCGGAAGCTCAGGTCTAATGGAAACCGGATAAAACACGCTTTGATGCCGCCTGGCACGCAGGGCGTGTTTTTTGTGCGTGCGGTTGTCAAACGCATAGGGGTATACTATAATGATAGAAAAACTTAGGCACTTGAAAGCGCTAAAGTGTTTGTCGGTACCGTAGTTGTACGGATTAGAAGGGAGCAAGAGTAGTGAGATACTTAACGGCGGGGGAAACACATGGTCCGCAGCTGACTGCGATCATTGAAGGATTTCCGAGTAATGTAACGATTGATTTTGAAGCCATGAACTTCCAATTACATAGAAGGCAGAAAGGCCACGGACGCGGACGCCGGATGCAGATCGAGAAAGATACCGCAAGCATTGTCGGCGGTGTGCGCCACGGCAGAACGACAGGTGCGCCGATTGCCCTGGTCGTCGAGAATAACGACTGGAAGCACTGGACTTCCATTATGAACATAGAAGAGCAGCCGGATACGGACGAAGGAAAACGGCGGGTTAACCGGCCGCGTCCGGGTCACGCGGATCTCAACGGCGGTTTGAAATACAACCAGCGCGACCTCCGCAACATTCTGGAACGCTCCAGCGCCAGGGAAACGACGATGCGCGTAGCTTGCGGCGCCGTCGCGAGACAGCTGCTTGAAGCGTTCGGCATCAAGCTGGCGAGCCACGTCGTCCGCATCGGCGAAGTGGAGGCGAAATCTCCGCAGCTGCCGATCGACGAGCTCATCGCGATTACGGAAGAGTCTCCCGTAAGAGTGACGGATCCCGAAGCGGAAGCGGCGATGATCGCGGCTATTGACGCGGCGAAGGCCGACGGAGATACGCTTGGCGGCATCGTAGAAGTTATCGTGGAAGGCGCGCCGGTCGGTCTGGGCAGTCACGTGCAGTGGGACCGCAAGCTTGACGGGCGCATCGCTCAGGCGGTTCTGTCCATCCAAGCGTTTAAAGGCTGCGAAATCGGAATCGGATTCGAAGCGGCCAAACTGCGCGGCTCCAGCGTGCACGACGAGATTCAATATGATCCCGAGAAGGGCTTCCGCCGGGCGAGCAACCGCGCAGGCGGTTTCGAAGGCGGAATGACGACAGGCGAACCGATTGTCGTAAGAGGCGTCATGAAGCCGATCTCGACTCTATACAAACCGCTTCAGAGCGTGGATATCGATTCGAAAGAAGCATTCACGGCTCAAGTGGAACGCTCCGATACCTGCGCCGTGCCGGCTGCCGGCGTCATCATGGAGAACGTGGTGGCCTGGGAAGTCGCGCAGGCGTTCATGGAAAAATTCGGCGGAGATTCTCTCGAAGAGATTCGCCGCAATTATGAGAATTACTTGAAGCAAGTGGAGAGCTACTAAGATGATGGAGCTGAAAGTTGATCTCGGCGAGCGCTCGTATCCAATCTACTTGGGAGAAGGGCTGCTCAAGGACTGTGCCGCGTATTTCGACAAACATGCCATCAGCAAACGCGCCCCGCTTCTGATCGTTACGGATGAGTCGGTTGCGCGCCATCATCTTCAGCCCGTCATGGACAGCCTGACAGCCGGCGGATACAAGGCGTCTTCTTTTATCGTGCCGCCGGGCGAGGGCTCGAAATCATTACAGATGCTGGAGCAAATCGTTACAGCCGCTCTTGAAGCCGGGCTGGACCGCAAGTCCACCATCGTCGCACTGGGCGGAGGCGTCGTCGGAGACCTCGCCGGTTTCGCTGCGGCAAGCTTTATGCGCGGCATCGCCTTTGTACAAATGCCTACCACCATTCTGGCTCATGACAGCAGTGTCGGGGGTAAGGTTGCGGTCAATCATCCTTTGGCGAAAAACATCATCGGCGCTTTTCACCAGCCGGAGATGGTGCTGTACGACGTAACCACGTTACAAACCCTGCCAAAGCGGGACATTTCCGCGGGATTGTCGGAAATGATCAAGCACGGTCTGATCTGGGACGCCGATTTTGTGACGTGGCTGGAAAACAACCGGGAGAAGCTGCTTTCCCTGGACCCGGAAGCTCTGCAGTACGGGCTTTACCAGGGCTGCAAGGTTAAATCTCTGGTTGTATCGCAGGATGAGCGCGAGAACGGCCTCCGGGCGATTTTGAACCTCGGCCACACGATCGGCCATGCTTTAGAGGCGGTCGCCGGCTACAACGAGCTCTTGCACGGCGAAGCCATCTCCATCGGGATGGTCGGTTCGGCGCGGCTTGCCGTGAAGCTCGGATACTCCGAGGACATCTACACGGTGACCAAGCGCATCCTGCAAAGTTTCGGGCTGCCGGTCCGTCTGCCGGAGCAGTACGACACGGCCCGGATTATGAGCGCATTGATGCACGACAAGAAGTTCAAGGAAGGCACCATGACGTTCATTATACCTACGGCTGTCGGGCAGGTGGAAATCCGAAGCGATGTCCGCCGCGAATGGGTGGAAGAAGTCGTGGAACAACTTAAGCGGGAGGCATAACCATGTTCGTTAGAGGAATCCGCGGCGCAACAACCGTGGAAAGCAACGAAGAAGGACAGATTCTGGCGGCTACGCTGGAGCTTTTGGAAAAGATTGTCCGCGAGAACGACGTGAAACCCGATGAAATTTCCTCGGTCTTTATTACGGTCACCAAAGAACTGACCGCGACGTTCCCGGCGAGAGCCATCCGCCAGATGCCGGGCTGGGATCTCGTACCGCTTATGTGCTCCATCGAAATCGATGTAGACAACAGTCTTCCGAAATGTATCCGGCTTATGGTGCTGGCCAATACGACGAAACGGCAGGATGAAATGCGGCACGTTTATTTAAAAGGCGCGCAGGTTCTGCGTCCGGATATTGTAAAATTGACAAATCCCTAATCCGGGTAGTATAGTCATTATAGATGAGTAGAGCTTAGATGAGATCAGTTGAGAAGAGTAGAGTTGAGCATAGACAGCGCATAACTATCGTTAGCATTTCGCATGAGTTGCGAAAGGACGATAATAACCGTTCCGTCCCTTTGATAGCAAGGGGGGTTCTGTAGTTTTTTCTGCAGAGCGGAGAACTGTAGTCTTACAGCCGGTTCTTTTAACGAACCTTTACGGCTCTAGACGGTGCGCCTTGAATTCCTGCACTCTTACCAATCAAATGAACTCAACCAAACCTCTACGGATGCGTAGAGGTTTTTTTATTTTTTTAAATGCTGCCCGTAGAAAGGGGAAAACAAGAATGAATACCGAGCTTCAAGAAGTGATCCGCCTGGGAAAAGAATACAATCTGATACCGATTGTACGCTGCCTGCTGGCGGATACGGAGACACCGATCCGAGTATTTCAGCATGTTGCCGACGAGAAACGCGCGTTCCTGCTTGAAAGCGTAGAGGGCGGCATTAAGTGGGCCCGGTATTCGTTCATCGGTACAGACCCGTTTCTCATTATAAGGGCACGCGACGGAAAGACTCATCTGGAGACGCAGGGAAGAACGATCACGACGGAAGAAAAGCCGCTTGAAGCTTTGAAAAGCCAGCTTGCGTTATTCCGGAGCCCTTCGATTGAGGGACTGCCTAGATTCACAGGCGGAGCGGTCGGATTTTTCGGGTACGATCTTCTCCAGTATTATGAGAACCTTCCCAAACACCGCGTCGACGATATTCAGATGGATGATATCCAGTTCATGTTTTGCGACCAGGTTATTGCCTTCGATCACTTCAAACAGCAGATGAATGTGATCGCGAACGTGCACATTCCTGAAGGAGCCAGCGAGGAAACGATAGCGGAAGCTTACCGTCAAACCTGTCAGAAGCTGGACGCGACGATACAAAAGCTCAAAAAGCCTCTCCCTTCGACCATGATGACCCATAGCGAAGTGGAAACGACTACGGATCTGAGCGGCTTCCGTTCCAATCTGAGTAAAGAACAGTATGTATCCAATGTGAAAGCGGCCCAGGAATATATTAAGGCCGGCGACATCTTTCAGGTGGTGCTGTCCCAGCGTTTCGAAACGGATACGGACGTCTCTCCGCTGCAGGTTTATCGGGTACTCCGTACATTGAATCCTTCCCCTTACATGTACTATTTGAAAATGGACGATGAAGTCATCGTGGGAACCTCTCCCGAAATGCTGGTGCGCGTGGAGGACGAGAGAGTGGATACAAGAGCCATTGCGGGCACACGACCGAGAGGCAAAACGCCCGAACACGATCTTGAGCTTGAGCAGGATCTGCTCGCGGACCAGAAGGAACGTGCGGAGCATCTGATGCTGGTGGATCTCGTGCGTAACGATGTAGGCCGGGTTGCCGAATACGGTACGGTGTCCTGCGACAGCTTTATGCAGATCGAGCGCTACTCGCACGTGATGCACATCGTGTCGAACGTGTCGGGGACGATGAACAAAGAGAAGGACTTCTTCGATGCCTTCCTGTCCTGTCTGCCGGCAGGCACGGTGTCCGGGGCGCCGAAGCTGAGAGCGATGGAGATAATCGCCGAATTTGAAAATGAAAGAAGAGGCACCTACGCCGGTGCTATCGGCTACCTTGGTTTCTCGGGGAATATGGATTCGGCCATTACGATCCGGACTATCGTTTTCAAGAACGGCAAAGCGTATATCCAGGCCGGAGCGGGTGTTGTTTTCGATTCCGATCCGGTGAAAGAGTACGAGGAGACGGTGAACAAGGCGCGGGGGATGATGACAGCGATCCGTACCGCGGAAGCGATGTTCAAGCGGGCGGCGGATAATCCGAACCTCGACTACTATGTCCACGTCCCGGCCCTTTAGGCAGGAAGGATCGGCCGGAAAGGATCGGAACTAGACGACGGAACGAACGGCAGATGAACGGTACATGAACGGCAGGTTAAAATCCATTTCGAAGAAGGAGGACGGTCAGATGGCGGCGAATGGTACCATTCAGCGGGCGATTTCGACACTCATTGGAGGCGGGAACTTATCCCGTGATGAAGCGAGGGAGGTCATGCTGTCGGTTATGGACGGGGAAGCAACCCCCGCCCAAATCGGCAGTGTGATGACCGCGATGAGGATTAAGGGAGAAACAATCGAAGAGGTGACGGGCTTTGCCGAAGCGATGAGGCTTAAAGCGACCTCGGTGCAGACCATCCAGGATAATCTGCTGGATACTTGCGGAACCGGAGGCGACGGAGCGGGAACGTTCAACATCTCGACCGCCTCCGCTATCGTGGCGGCAGCCGGGGGTATCCGGGTCGCCAAGCACGGTAATCGTGCGATGTCCAGCAGCAGCGGCAGCGCGGATGTGCTGGAGGCGCTCGGAGTGAACATCGAGCTCGACGGCGGTCAGGCGGCGGAGTGCCTCGATCAGATCGGCATCTGCTTCATGTACGCCCAGCGGTATCACCAATCGATGAAGCACGCTGCGGGTCCGCGCCGTGAGCTGGGAGTCCGGACGGTGTTTAACCTGCTGGGCCCGCTGACCAACCCGGCCGGCGCCGACCGCCAGGTGCTCGGAGTGTTCGAGCGCGGCAAGACGGAGCTGGTCGCCGAAGTGTTGGGAGCGCTCGGCCTTAAACGGGCGGTCGTGGTTTCCAGCTACGACGGTTTGGACGAAATCAGCATTTCCGCACCTACGCAGGTGACGGAATTGAAAAACGGAACGGTGAACACCTACACCGTTACACCGGATGATCTCGGCCTTCAAACTTACTCCCTGCAAGACATCCAGGGAGGGAACGCGGCGGAGAATGCGGAAATCATCCGCACGATTTTCACCGGCGCCACAGGCGCACACCGCGAAATCGTGCTTGCCAATGCGGGCGCCTGCTTCTACGTGACCGGAATTGCCGGCACGCTTCAAGAAGGCGTCAAGGTAGCGGCCGATGTCATTGACAGCGGCAAAGCTATGGAAAAATTACAGCAATTAGCCCACTATACAGGAGATCTGAGCTATGTTTCTTGATAAAATCGTAACAACCAAGCGCAGAGAAGTTGAGGAACTTCGCGGACAGGTAAGCTCTTCCGAGCTGGAGCGACGTATTTCCGGCCTGCAGGCGTGCAGAGGGTTCGAACGTGCCCTGCGGGACGGAAGAAATCGGCCGACGGGACTCATTACGGAAGTGAAGAAGGCTTCCCCTTCCAAAGGCCTTATCCGTGCCGATTTCGATCCCGTCCAGTTGGCTTCGGCCTATGCCGAAGCCGGGACGGACTGCATTTCGGTGCTGACGGACAAAGATTACTTCCAAGGCGCCAACGACTACTTAAGCGCCGTCCGCGAAGCGGTAAACGTGCCGCTGCTCCGCAAAGATTTTACCATCGACCCGCTGCAGGTTCTGGAAGCGAGAGTCATCGGCGCGGATGCCGTTCTGCTGATTGCGGCCATCCTCAAGCCTTCCGAGCTAAAGGAACTCAAGCAGCTCGCGCAGGATGTCGGGCTCGACGTTCTCGTGGAAGTTCACGACCGCCGGGAGCTGGAGACGGTCCTGGAGCAGGACGCGACTCTAGTCGGCATTAACAACCGGAATCTGAAAACATTCGTAACCGATATCAAGACGACGGAAGAACTGGCGGCGATCGTGCCGGACGACCGGATTCTAGTCAGCGAAAGCGGAATTTCTTCCCGGGACGATCTGGATTTCGTCCGTAAAGCCGGCGCACGGGCCGTGCTGATCGGGGAGCATTTTATGAGACAGCCGGATGTCGGCCAAGCCGTCCATGACTTGATGGGCGAACGCAGTATTACCCGGAATTTTTAAATGCTAAAGAACGGGCTGCAGAAGAAGTTTCCTTCGTAAGCGAGTGGAGTAATGGCGGCTAAATAGGCTTTTTGGCTGCCGGGGAGTGAAGAAAATGGGATCGGTTTCAAAAAGACCGGACGTAAAAATTTGTGGACTTCAAAGCGTTGAAGTGTTAAAATCAATCGTACATTTCCCGATTAGCCAGATCGGGTTTGTTTTTGCACCCAGCAGAAGACGAATCACGCCGGAGCGAGCTTCCGAGATGATTTCGTTTCTGCATGAACGTTCTCGGCAGGGCCACCGTGTTCCCAAGACGGTCGGGGTGTTTGTCAATCCCACCCGGGAGGAGCTCGCGGATGTTTTGTCCGTCGCCAAACTGGATATTATCCAGTTTCACGGGGAAGAGGCGCCCGAAACGTGCAGAAGCATCAAAGAACAATTTGGTGTGGAGCTTTGGAAAGTATCCTCGATTAAAAACGAAGAGCCTCCTGTCAACGAGAGCTCTTTTTCGGATATAAAGGACGGGGTGAACGGCTGGATACAGCGGCTTGATCCTTATCGCGACGCAGTGGATGCCGTATTGATCGATACGTTCGATCCGGTTTACGGCGGAGGGTCGGGGCGCACATTCTCTTGGAATTGTATACCCGCAGCCCGTAAATGGGCATTGTCCGCGGGCATGCCCCTGATTGTAGCGGGAGGGTTAAATCCCGACAATGTCGGCGACCTCATTGAACAATATGAAATCGACGGAGTCGACGTTTCGAGCGGAGTCGAGACGGACGGTGTTAAAGATATCGCCAAGATTGCAGCTTTTGTGGAAAGGGTGACAGGATAATGGCAGCAGCAGTACCAGATGAGCATGGAAGATTCGGACGTTTCGGGGGGAAATATGTACCAGAAACGTTAATGAACGCACTGATCGAACTGGAAGAAGCTTACCGTAAATATTCACAGGATCCCGAATTTATAAAAGAGGTTGAAACGCTGCTGCATGATTATTCCGGCAGACCGACACGGCTTTATCACGCGCAAAGGCTGACCGAGAAGCTTGGCGGAGCCAAAATCTATTTGAAGCGTGAAGATCTTAACCACACGGGCGCGCACAAAATCAACAATACGATCGGACAGGCGCTTCTGGCCAAGCGGATGGGCAAGAAAAAAGTCATCGCCGAAACCGGCGCGGGACAGCATGGCGTCGCTACGGCTACCGTTGCGGCACTGCTTGGCCTGGAATGCAAGGTATTCATGGGCGAAGAAGATATGAAACGCCAGCAGTTGAACGTATTCCGGATGCGTCTGCTCGGAACGGAAGTCGTTCCTGTGTTGTCCGGCACCCGTACGCTCAAGGACGCGTGCAACGAGACGCTCCGCTACTGGGTCAGCAATGTGCACGATACGTATTATATCCTCGGATCCGTAACCGGTCCGCATCCATATCCGATGATTGTCCGCGATTTCCAGCGTGTAATCGGAGACGAGACGCGCTCGCAGATTCTGGAACTCGAAGGAAGACTGCCCGATACGGTTATCGCCTGTGTCGGCGGAGGCAGCAACGCGATGGGGATGTTTTATCCGTTTGTCGGCGATGAAAGCGTGCGCCTGATCGCGACGGAAGCAGCCGGACGCGGCGTGGACACCGAAGAGCATGCGGCGACGATGGCGAAGGGAAGCCCCGGCGTGTTCCAGGGTTCGCTCAGTTACGTGCTCCAGGACGAATTCGGCCAAGTGATTCCTGCCCATTCCATTTCGGCCGGTCTTGATTATCCCGGCGTAGGACCCGAGCACGCTTACCTGAAAGACTTGAAGCGGGCAGAATACGTGCCGATCACCGACGCCGAGGCGCTCGACGCTCTGCAATTGCTCTGTAAGACGGAAGGTATTATTCCGGCGCTGGAAAGCGCGCACGCGGTTGCGCAGGCGATAAAAACGGCTCCGACTATGTCCCCGGACGAGCTTCTTGTCATTTGTTTGTCGGGCCGCGGAGATAAAGACGTGGAAGCTATCATGGGCTATCTCGGAGGTGCAGATCATGAATCGCATTGATCGTAAATTTGCGGAGCTGAAATCCGCCGGTAAGAACGCACTCATACCTTTTATTACGGTAGGGGATCCTACGGCGGACGTTACCCTGGATATTATCCGTGAACTGGAGAAATCCGGCGCGGACCTCTTGGAACTCGGCGTCCCGTACTCCGATCCGCTCGCGGACGGCCCCGTTATTCAGGAGTCTTCCGGACGTGCCCTGAAAAGCGGGATTACCGTGCTGAAGGTAATCGAAATCGCCAAGCAGGCGCGCAGCGAGGGCTCCGAGCTGCCCATGATCTTGTTTACTTACTACAATCCGCTCCTTCGCATCGGGCTGGAGCGCGTTTTTGAACTCATGAAGGAAAGTGATATCAGCGGCGTTATTATTCCGGACCTGCCGATGGAGGAAGACGCGGAAGCCAAGCAGCTCGCGGAGCGGCACGGCATTCATCTGATTCCGCTGATTGCGCCGACTTCCAACGAGCGTGTGCAGAAAATCGTCGGCCGGGCTTCGGGCTTTGTCTACTGCGTGTCCTCCATGGGAGTGACCGGTGTACGCTCCGAGTTTCATGCGGGTGTAGACGATTTCCTGGCTTCGGTAAAAGCGGCCACGGATTTGCCGATCGCAATCGGCTTCGGCATTTCGAACCGCGAGCAGGTCGAGCGCTTCGAGAAAACGTGCGACGCGGTCGTTGTGGGCAGTGCCATCGTCCGCCGGATCGGCGAACAGGAACACCGCCTCCAGGACGAAAGTACGAAACAAGATGCGCTGAAGCAAATCGGTGAATTTGTCAGAGACTTGAAAGGCGCGTCTTTTCAAACGCAAAGTTAACGAGTAAAGCACGACGAATGCAGATAGAGAGACAGGCTGAGGTGACAGACATGCGACCCAAACAACAGGTAACGAAACTGCCGGTTTACCAGCCGGGCAAACCGATTGACGAAGTGAAAAGGGAGCTTGGCTTGACTCACGTGATCAAGCTGGCTTCCAACGAAAATCCGTTCGGATTTTCGCCTAAAGCCAAAGAAGCGATTCTGGCTGACCTGGACAACTTGACCTTGTATCCGGACGGGGCGGGAGCAGAGGTGACGCGGGCCGTTGCCGGTCACTACGGCGTTAACGCGGACCAGCTTATTTTCGGGGCGGGATCGGATGATGTGATCCTGATGATCGCCAGGGCTTATCTCGTACCCGGAGATGAAACGATCATGGCGACCCATACGTTTCCCCAGTACAAACATAACGCGGAGATCGAAGGCGCGGTTTCGGTTGAGGTTCCTTTAAAAGAAGGAAAACACGATCTGGACGAAATGCTCCGCCGCGTCAATGAACGGACGAAAATCGTCTGGATCTGCAACCCGAACAACCCGACCGGAACGATAGTGACCGGACAGGAGCTGGAAGCTTTTATGAACAAGGTTCCTTCTGATGTCATGGTGGCTCTCGACGAGGCTTACTACGAATATACGACCGATGAGGCGTATCCGGACAGTCTGGATCTGCTGAACAGATATCCCAATATCGTGATCCTCCGCACGTTCTCGAAAATTTACGGGCTTGCTTCCCTGCGGATCGGTTACGGAATCGGACATCCGGATGTGATTCGCACAATCAATCAGGTGCGGGAGCCGTTTAATACGACCCGTTTGGCTCAAGCGGCTGCGGCTGCGGCTATCCGGGACCAGGATTTTGTGGAACAGTGCCGCAGGCTCAACCGGGAAGGGGTCGCGTATCTCCTCGGGGAGTTCCAAAGACTCGGCCTTTACTCGTATCCGGCCCACGGCAATTTTATCCTGGTGGATATCGGCCGTCCTTCGGGTCCTGTATTTGACGAGCTTCTTCGTCACGGCATCATCGTCCGCAGCGGGGAAAAGCTCGATTTCCCGACCATGCTGAGAGTAACGGTGGGCAGCAGAGAGCAGAACGAAGCGTTCGTTCATGCTCTTGAGCTTGTGCTTCACGGGGCTGTCCAAGAATCATAATACGTATAGGAAAAGGTTATCAAACATGACGACAATCTCAATTTTCGGCGTCGGGCTCATTGGCGGCTCGCTCGCTTTATGCTTCAAAGGCAAACCGGACATTACGGTCATTGGCCACTCCAATAACCCGACGTCGGTGGAAAATATGGTGAAAAGACGCATCGTGGACGAAGGAACGACCTCGATGCAGGCGGCGGCCGAAGCCGCCGATATCATTTTTCTGTGTGTGCCCGTTGGGGCGCTGGAATCGTATCTCGAACGGTTAAAGCAGTTCTCCTTAAAAAAGGGCTGCCTTATAACGGATGTGGGCAGCACCAAGTTGTCCGTCGTACAGTGTGCGGAGAAACTGCGCTTTAAGGACGCTTATTTCATCGGCGGTCATCCTATGGCCGGTTCGGAACGTTCCGGCATGGAAGCCGCCTCTTCGCATTTGTTCGAGAATGCATTCTACGTTCTGACACCGGGTACAGACACGCCGGTTGCTGAAGTCGAGCGTTTGGCCAAACTCCTTGCGTATACGCAAGCCCAGATTATCCGAGTGGACGCACGCGAACACGACGATATCGTGGGAGCCATCTCACACCTGCCGCACATGATTGCAGTCGCGCTCGTTAACCAGATCCGGACGTACAACGAATCCAATGAGCTCTACAAAAACCTGGCGGCCGGAGGTTTCCGCGATATTACGCGTATCGCTTCCAGCGATCCTTTTATATGGCGGGATATCCTCATCAACAACCGCACCGTTCTGCTCAAGCTTCTGGACGACTGGGATCAGCAGATCTCGGTGTTCCGCGAGCTTCTCGAGAAGGAAGACGGCGAGGGCATCCAGAAGCAGTTTGAGGTAGCCGGGACATTCCGCAAGCAGGTACCGGACCGCCGGAAAGGAATGCTTACGCCGCTGTACGATATTTACGCGGATATTCCGGACCATCCGGGAATGATCGGACAGATCGCAACGCTGCTCGGCAAGCATCGGCTCAACCTGAGCAACCTGCAGATCATCGAGAGCCGTCTCGACGTGCCGGGCGTACTCCGTCTGTCTTTCCGGGACCAGGAAACTGCGGACAGAGCATCGGCCCTGCTCAGCGAGCAATTTTCCATCCACGTTTAGGTCGTTTTCTTGTGCGAAACTAATGAAGTCTCTTTCCCGATATGCATAGTTGCCTTTATGCGGACGTGTGCGGGGGAGAGGCTTTTTTTTATGGTAACTAACAGCCTTCGAAAACTTTTTCGTAAACGTTTTCAAAAAAGCATTGACTTTTTGTAAACGGATTCATATAATAAAAGTACAGTATGGTTTCTCTCCACTCCTATCCGATAATCGCACATTGTGCAGCCGCCTCGTAGAGGTGGTTTTTTTTTTGCCTTTTTTCGGTATCGCGGCGGACACGGAGAAAATTTTACAGCTCTATGCAATATTTGTTATAGTGATATCATGTTGTGCTTCGATTGATGGAAGTTAGCCCGCAGACCGCGCAACTTTTTGGTTCCCGCCCGGTATAAGCATGTAAACGGAAGCGGGGAACCCGAACGTACTGTGCAGGAGGGGTGCACGTAATGACGGATACCCAGTTGATTCGTGAGGTTAAGGATGGAAATGTAGGGAAATACAACGAGCTGATGCACCGCTATGAGCGCAAAATTTTCGTTTTTATTTATCATATGCTCAAAAGCGCCCAGCTGGAGCTGATGGCTGAGGATTTGTGCAACGAAACTTTTTACAAAGCTTACCGGAGCCTGAGTTCGTTCCGTGAAGCGGAAGCTTCCTTCTCTACCTGGTTGTATACGATCGCACGAAACACCGTGCTGAGTGAAATGCGCAAACACAAAATCGTTAAAATATCGTTGGACAATTGCGGACATACCCCTCAAACTTCGTTTGAATCGCTTCCCGAACAGACCGTCATACGGAAGGAGAAAGTCTCCATGGTCCGGATTGCGATCAATAGTCTGCCGGAGAAGCAGAGATCGGCTCTGATCCTGCGGGAATACGATCAGCTGGATTACCAGGAGATCGCATCCATTTTGGGACAAACCGTCAGTTCGGTCAAATCTCTGTTGTTTCGGGCCAGAGCCAGTGTAAAGCTGCAGATGGAACCCTACTACAACACCGATAATTGGCTGGAAGAATGCGAGGGGATGACGCGGAGATGAAATGTGAGGATGTTCAGGAATGGCTGCTTGAATACATAGAGGGCACGGCTAGCGAGCTGAGGCGCCAGGCTGTCCGGGTACATTCGGACAGCTGCAAGCGCTGCTCGGACCAGTTCAACTCGTGGCAGGAGTGCCGGGACCTGATCCGCTTATCGCTGCGTACCGATACGCCTGTCCCGCGAGTATCTATCGCGGATTCGGTCATGCAGCGGATCGGCGCTTACGAGCCGTGGCGTTATCCCGCAGAGGCGGGGGCCGCGGCAAGCTCCGGACACGCGCGCAAATTTCGCAGCGCGGGCCGTTTGGCGGCTTCCTTCTGCCTGCTGCTTTTCGTAGGCGTGCTGCTGTGCCTCTCACTGAACTCGTCTCCCTCTTTCCTGGGGAAGGGGGTAAGCTCGGGGTATGAGCATGCCTATGCCGGATCGCCGGGAATGGACGCGGCCTCGGCCTCGGCGATGAACGGCCGCACGATGAAGCATGCCGTAGCGGGCCTGAATGTTTCGGCGGTTATGCCCAGTAGGAGCACGTTTGTTTTACCGCCTTACGTTCATCATCTCATCGCGTTATCGCTGCTCGGCTTGTTTGTGAGCTTCCTGTTCCATGCCTGGATCGGACGCGGCAAACGATAAAAGAGAAGTTAGGAAAGTACCCGCCAGCTCTTACTGAGCTGGTTTGTTTATGGAGGAGATTATATTGACCACAATCGGGTTAATCCGTCATGGCAGCACCGAATGGAACCTTTTGGGCAAAATACAGGGAGCACTCGACACGGAACTTACCGAAGAGGGAAGAGAACAGGCAAGGCGGCTGGGTACACGGCTGCGCGGAGAAGCGTGGGACGGCATCATCAGCAGTGATTTGAAACGGGCGAAGGAAAGCGCGCAGCTGATCAGCGAACGATCGGGCATCCCGATAGCCGGAACGGACAGCAGGCTCAGGGAGAAAGGCTTCGGCCTGGTAGAGGGCACGACGCTCCAGGAACGGCTCGACCGCTGGGGACCCGACTGGCTGCGGCTGGAGCTTGGCGGGGAGACGGACGAGCAGGTCCGCAGCCGCTGGCTTTCGTTCTATGCGGATTTGTGCGTGAACTACCCCCGCGGCCGGATGCTTATCGTCAGCCATGGAGCATTTATCGGACGGGCGTTAGAGACGATGAAATTGGAGCGTCCGGGCGACCCTCTCACGAACGCGTCCTTAACGATTGTCCGCCAGGGCACCGCGGTGTGGGAATGCACGCTGTATAATTGTACGGAGCATTTAATCGTGTGAGCGACGGAAACAGGAAAAGCATGTCTGCCGGAAGGCGGATGTGCTTTTTTTTGCGTGAAAGGTTTAATTCAGGGAATTATTCCCATACTGAGTAGTACCAACAAGTATACGGCTAACTAGAAGGATTGCGGTCATGAAAGACGGACAGGAATCGTGAAAGGAGGTGGCGGACTTGAATCTGGCCGATATGCTCAGTTACGCGGATATCCACGATTTAAACCGGATTGCGGATACTTATGCCTGCGAATGCAACATGCATTCCAAGAACGAGCTGATCCAGTCTATATTGACTACGGTCGGCCGTAGGGACATTTTCGAAGAGCGGGTAGACGCGCTGACGATGGAAGATATCCGGTTTTTAAACACTCTGTTGTTTGAAGAGCGGGGGCTGTTCAGTCTGGAAGAGCTCGTTGCCCGCGTGCAGCAGGCCAAGTTTTTGAAGGAAGAGAAGGAAAATTCCAACCCGCGCGACACGATCTCGAAATTCAAAAAGCACGGCTGGCTGTTTCACGGTTATTCCCAGCAGACCAAGTATCTTTTTCAAGTGCCCCATGATTTGAAGCGGCGTTTCGGCGATGTGCTGACCCGCAATTACAAAAGCCGCCTTACCTATACGAACGATCCTGCCGTCTATCGTGAGGAACATACCCTGATGGCTGACGATGTGCTTCAGCTAATGCGGTATATCAGGGACCATGAAGTGCTGCTGACCCATGAAGACGTCATGTACAAGCGGCAGCTGTCCCAGATCCTGGGCGGCATGGCGGTTAAGGAAGAGCTTGTAGGCAAGACGGCATGGAGATTCGGTTACGGGCGCAAATTCAAGGAATATCCGAACCGGTTCTCGCTGATCTACGACTACTGCTTCTTCCAGGGGCTTCTCCAGGAACGGGGCGGGCTGCTGCTCCTGACGGAGAAAGGCGCGGAAATGACGGACGCCGGGATAAGGCCGGGCCAGGACGACCTGTATCGCTTCTGGCTCCGGCTCTACAAAGGCCCTGTCTACAACCTCCAGTCGATCGTACAATGGACGGCCCGGCTGGCCGGCAACTGGGTGACGACCGCGTCGCTGGCGGAAGTGCTGTGTCCATTGATCCGGCCGTTTTACTACGATTCGCCGGAATCGATTTTCGAACAGCGGATTATCGCCATGATGATGCATCTGGGACTGCTTGCCGTCGGGGAAGAAGAGCATGCCGGAGCCGTGGTCCGCATCACCTCTCTGGGCGGCAAAACGATTGCCGGCAACCAGATTGCCGAGGAAGACAAAATCGATTTAAAAGAATAGCGCCTGTTGATAGGCGGCTGCCCTTAATCGGCCGCCACGTTGACGGCATCTCCTCCCGGCATCTATGATGAGAAAAAAATCCAGAGGAGTGAGTTGGCGCTATGCTGCATCCTTTTAAAGGCTTATTTCCCGCTATCGCGTCTTCGGTCTACATCGCCCCGGGCGTACAGATTATCGGAGATGTTTCTGTCGGTGAAGATTCCACCATCTGGTTCAATGCCGTCCTGAGAGGAGATTTGGCTCCGATCCGGATCGGGAACCGGTGCAATATTCAAGACGGATGCATCGGTCATGTCAACATGGACCAGCCGCTGATCTTAGAAGACGACGTTTCCGTCGGTCATGGTGCCCTCATACACGGCTGCCGTATAGGCAGGGGCACATTAATCGGAATGGGGGCGATCGTACTAAACGGCGCCGAGATCGGTGAATATGCTTTAGTAGGGGCAGGTTCTCTCGTTACTGAAGGTACGATTCTTCCGGCTTATACGCTGTCGCTGGGAACTCCGGCAAAAGTTGTGCGGGAATTAACACCTCAGGATCTCGAACGGATGAAACGCACGACGGATAACTATGTAAGCAAGGGAAGAGAGTACCGGATGGAACCAGGGAAGTAATACAATCCTATCGCTGCTCTGCATTGTGCGGACGATACCTGGAGGTAGATCCCTATGGGAAGAATGAATGTTTCAAATGAGGCGCTGCTGGGTCTGATCGCTGAATTGGTAATGGACGACGCCATGCGGAAATATAAAGAAAATCATCTCTATCAACAGATTGACAGCGCTCTAGCCGAGGGTGATGAAGCTACATTTCTAGCGCTTACCGCCGAACTCAAATCCATCCAATCCCCCGGCTAGGCTGCCGGTGTCGTCACAAAACTCATTAAAAAACAGGACTGCCGCAAACGAGCATGTCCCGTCATTATCCTCTCTTTCTTGCGGACCATCCAAGCGGATGCCTTGCTGCGGAAAGAGGGGGTTTTTTGATTTTCATGGGATAAAAAGGTACCCACCGTTTGGCCCGATATGGTAAAGTAGCTCTATTGACCGGAAAGGGAGAGAAGGATGAAGTTTAGCGAAATTACGGAAAAAGACTGGACGGATCTGCAGCCGTATCTGGACACCTGTCTGCTTCCCGTTACGGGGCTGGGCGGCGCGGAGCAGCCCTGGGAAGCGGGAGACGCCTTGGAGAGCCTCAGGGACGTACTGGACGTGCTGGAGATACCCTACAAAGGAAGAGTCGTCACGTATCCGGCCCTCCATTACTGCACCTCGGAAGATACGGATCGGGAATACGTGGAAACGACCTGCGGGCAGTTAAGGAAGGTCGGTTTCGCTTATATCGTCGTGGTGACCGCTCATCCGGAGATCGGGGCCTGGCAGCTGCAGAATGCGGATCTGATCGTATACACTACCCCCGAGGCGCTGCAATATCCCGGACAGGAAGCGAAGAAAGCGATAGGGGAACGGATCGAACAGCTCTGGTTTTCAAAAAAATCAGAAGAGATTCGTTAAAATTCGAAAATTTGGTAAAGATAAAAAGGATGGCGTGTTTCCCGGAGGAAATTGTGACAATTTTGTTAAAATCACAACGCAACCCGAGAAGGCACTCCCTTGACCTTGCGGCTACATCCTTGACGCCCCAAAGGTCGTAGGATATTATTAGTAATGTCCTAGTCTATGAAGTGTAAGATAATGTCGAACGACACGTGATATAGGTTCGATTTGTCATGCGACAAATTGAATGGCTTAGGGGGGTAGCACGCGAAATGAGTGAACGCAACAATTCGAATGAGCACCATGGCAAGAAGCCAGTAGTACGGCGTCAAATGTCCCGCCGCCAGTTTCTTTCGTACACGCTCGGCGGTACCACTGCTTTCATGGCGGCCGGTATGGTAGCTCCAATGCTGAGATTCGCGGTGGATCCGGTGCTTCAGCCGAAGAAGGCTTCGGATTGGATCAAAGTAGTTGAGGAAGCCAAAATTACGAATGAGCCCACATCATTCACGTTCCAGGTCCATCAGGTGGACGGCTGGTACGAGAGCGATGTGGAACTGACAGCATGGATCACCAAGGGTCAAGACGGCAAAATCTTCGCTTTGAACCCGACATGCAAGCACTTGGGTTGTACGGTTAACTGGAACAACAATCCGGAGTACAAAAACCAGTATTTTTGCCCATGCCACGGCGCGCATTACACCGCTGACGGCAAAAACCTTGCGGTAGCTCCAGCTCCGCTGGACGAATACGACGTAAAAATCGATAAAGGATTCGTCTACCTGGGACAGCTGCACGCTAACACAAGGGCGAAATAAGGAGGGCGTAACGATCAGATGTTTAAAAATATGTACAACTGGATCGACGAACGTCTAGATATCACGCCGATCTGGAGGGACGTAGCCGATCACGAGGTTCCCGAACACGTCAACCCGGCTCACCATTTTTCCGCTTTCGTTTATTGTTTCGGCGGTCTGACGTTCTTTGTCACTGTAATTCAAATCTTGTCCGGTATGTTCCTGACGATGTATTATACACCGGACATTATCAACGCTTATGCAAGCGTTGACTATTTGCAGCACCAGGTAGCATTCGGCGTTATCGTGCGCGGTATGCACCACTGGGGAGCATCCCTTGTTATTGTCATGATGCTGTTACATACGCTCCGCGTTTTCTTCACGGGTTCGTACAAAGCGCCTCGTGAAATGAACTGGGTCGTCGGCATGCTGATCTTCTTTGTTATGCTTGGTCTTGGTTTCACCGGCTACCTGCTTCCTTGGGATAACAAAGCCTACTATGCTACGCAAGTAGGGATCAAGATCGCGGCATCGATCCCATTCCTGGGTCAATATGTTCAAACGTTCCTGCAGGGTGGAGATATTGTAGGTGCGCAGACGCTGACGAGATTCTTCGCACTTCACGTGTTCTTCCTACCTGCAGCTCTCCTCGCATTACTGGCCGGACACTTCTTGATGATTCGCAGGCAGGGGATTTCCGGACCGCTATAAAATGAAAGGAGGGTACTTAAGTGGCTCACGGACAAAAAGATGGCGAGAAAGTCGTCTATGTAGGCGACTCTCGTGTTAAGAAAACAGTAAAAAACACCGTACCTCCGGACTATTCGTCTTATCCGGGGAAATCCGAAGCGTTCATTCCGAACTTTCTATTGAAAGAATGGATGGTTGCCGTTGTATTTCTGGTCGGTGTATTGTGTCTGGTTATTTCAGAACCGGCGCCGCTCGGCTACCCGGCTGATCCTAAGAACACATCCTTTATTCCGATTCCGGACTGGTACTTCCTGTTTATGTACCAACTGCTGAAATATCCGTATACATCGGATCAGTACGTCGTTATCGGTACGCTGATCGTACCCGGACTGATGTTCGGCGGACTTCTTCTGGCACCGTTCCTGGATACAGGGAAAGAGCGCCGGTTCTACAGACGCCCGATCGCTTCTTCTCTGGCGCTTCTGACGTTAATTGCTTCCGCATACTTGACGTATACCTCCTGGCATCATTACCAGCTGGAATTGAAAGCGACTAACACGATTCCGGAGCACATCAAGCGTGAAGAAGAAATGAAAGAGAAGAAAGCAGCTGGCGGCGCCGCTTCCGGCGGTGGCGGACAGCAGCAGAAAGCGGCAGGCGTCGTCGCAGCGGACGACCCGGCTGCTGAGATTTACAAGAAAGCGACTTGCGTATCTTGTCATGTCGCCGACCTGAAAGGGATGCCGAACAACGGAATCCCGGCACTTCGCGGTGTGGGCGACAAGCATGATAAGGAACAGATTATGAACATCATCAAGAACGGCCAGGGGGCTATGCAGCCTCAATATAAAGACAACATCGCCAAAGGGTTAACCGATGCCGATTTGGACAAACTGGCTGACTGGCTTGCTAAACAAAAGAAAGCCCAATAAGCATGTCTAAGAACCTGACCGTACGCAGACGGTCAGGTTTTTTTGTAAAACCAAATGGGTGCAAGAGATCCGTTAGCCGGATTTCCGAGGGGAGCAGAACGATGAGAAATAACGCCACCCTGCATCAGGCGCTTACTCTCTTGAGAAGCCGGCCTATGCTATGGCTGCTGTTTTGGATTAATGCTTTAGGAACCGTATACGGCTACTACTGGTATAAATATCAGTTAATGGATACGTATGATTTCGAGCCTGTCTGGTACCTGCCCTTTGTTCCGGACAGCCCGACGGCAAGCCTGTTTTTTACGCTAACTCTTCTGTATCTGTTAAGAGATGAGCGGACGAACGGAGTCGGTTTGGGTAAACGTTCGCTGCTTCGCGGATTTATTGAAACGTTCGGGCTGGTGACCTCTTTTAAATACGGCATCTGGGCCGTAGCCATGATCTGGTCCGGCTATGCGCTGGGAGATCCCGTAGCCTGGCAGGATTGGATGCTTACTCTTTCTCATTTGGGTATGGCGATTGAGGTGCTTTTATTCGCATCGGTGATGACTTACTCGGTTCCCGCCGTGTTCCTGGTGACTGTCTGGGTGTTTGCGAACGATTGGATGGACTATACGAAGGGAATCTTCCCCAGACTCTCCGAGGTGCTGATGCCTCATCTGGATACGATCCAGTGGTTTACCATCGGATTAAGCGCAGCGGGCATTCTTGCGGCACTTGCCTATCTGCCTTATCAAAAACACCGGCACCGCAAGGTCTAAATGTGGACATCCCTCCATATGATGTGGTAGGAGGGATGTCCACATGTTGTTTAGTTCTTGCAGGCGGATCATCGGATTGCTCGGAGCATGGGCAATCTTCACTTCGGCGGCGGTTGGTTGTGCACCGGCCCCGAAAGAAGCAGTTCCCGCGGCATCGATGACTCCGGTTCAAATGAAGACGGCTGAATCCTTGAATGAAGCCGCGGAGCAGCTGTACAAGCTGTCGGAACAGGGGAAAACGACGGAAGCCAGAATCGAACTCGAACAGCTCGGAGAACTTGCGACTAAGCTGACGTATGACGGTTCGATTACGATAGAAGGTTTGCATGCACTGACGGAAACGATTACGGAGGCGAAGAAAACCTATGCCTCTGTTTCCTTTTCCCAGGATGAAGGGCGCTTTGCCGCCGCCAAAATCAGACTGGCCGCCGACGCGCTGACCCACCGTGGACAGCCCATGTGGCTTCAGTACTACAAGCTGATCAAGGATGACTTGAAACGGATCGAGACGAATGTAGCGGCACGGAAAAAGCTTGAAGCTCTGCTGGACTACAATAAGCTGTACCGGCATATGTCGACCATTCGTCCGGCGCTGCTTATCAGCCGTGCTCCTGCGGAAGTGGCGAAGCTGGATTCCTTGCTCGTGTTCATGAGAAAGGGATTGGGCGCTCCGACTCTCGACAAACCGAATTTGCTTCAAGCTTCGGAAGAGTTCGGCAAGACAATCGACGGGATATTCGGCCGCTCCGATCGTGAAGCATTCCTGCCGCTGCCCGACACACAGGAGCCCATATTCTGGTCGCTTGGTGTCGGCGCGTTCATTATCGGCGTCCTGCTGTTTGCCGGCTGGCGGATGTTCCGCTTAAAGCCCGGTTACGATACCGTCCGGAATAAAAAGAGAGAAGGCTTCTAGTCAACCTTGAAGCCTTCTCCCAATACTTCGTGCACTTCATTGATAATAATGAATGCGGTGGGGTCGATGGATTTGACCAGTTCCTTGAGCCGCCGCATCTCCTGACGGTAGACCACGCAGTAGACCACTTCTTTCTCTTGACGGGAGAAAGCCCCCTTGGCCGGAAAAAGAGTGACGCCCCGGTCCAATTCTTTTTGAATCGCCTGAGACACTTTTTCCGCTTCATTGGTAATGATCGTAAAAGCTTTGGCGGAATGCGAGCCTTCCGTGATGTAATCGATCATTTTGGAGCCGATAAATACGCTGACCAGTGAGTAGAGTACTTTTTCCTTCGGTATGTAGAGTAAAGACGTGCCGATAACGATGAGGTCGATCAACAGGATGACCTGCCCGACACTCCATCCTTTCCACTTGTTGCCCAGTTGGGCAAGAATATCCGATCCTCCGGTCGTTCCTCCAAAACGGAATACGATCCCGAGTCCCAAGCCTATCGTAAAGCCCGCATATAACGCGGCAAGCAAATAATCCTGCTTGGTGGCAAAGGGGATTATCCATCCTTTTCCGATCATGATTTCCATCACCCATAAGAAAAACGAAGACGAAAGAGAGCCGAAAATCGTATAGACCATAGCTTTAGAGCCGAAATGCCTCCATCCCAAGTAAAAAAGCGGCACATTCAGAACGAGCGTAGTCGCGGAAGGCGGAAGCAGGAAAATGTAGTGCAGAAGCAGTGAAATGCCCGTGAGCCCGCCTTCCATCAGCTCATTGGGAATGACAAAATAATGAACCCCGAACGAAAAGATGGCGGTCCCGAATGCGATAGGCAAGAACTGCTTCAAATACGGCATTGTCTTTTCTTTTAAAGCCATTGCCATTGGTTTCTCCTCCTTCCCTGACTTACCACTAATCACCAATCCTATTGTAATGAAATTCGAGTCCGTTGTCATCCGGGCGCCACAGGCGACTTGATTGTTCCTGCCGGATCATATGGAAAAACAGGCCGGATTCCATTCCTTGGCCTGTTTTTTTGCTTGGGAAGAAAAGCGTTAATAAAAGTCTTTTTTGCGGTATTTGCCGATAAATCCGGCTAAACCGAGCATGCCGATGAAGCCCAGCCAGTCCCAGTCCGGATCGTCTCTCCTTGCGGATTCGGATACTTTGGAATCGAACGGCATCAGATTGACGTTGTACTTTTTGGACGGAGGGTAATCGCCCGGCTTAGGAATCGGGTCTCGGGGAGGCTGGGGCAGGCTAGTGCCTACGCCGCCGTTTGAATACTCTGCCGGATCGGCCGTTCCGGTGGATCCGCTGATGCCGGACTTGATCCGCTGAGTACCGTAGGATGAGGGCTTATTATCGGGATAACCGAGCGTCCCGGGTTCTCCATGTATGCCCCGGTCAGCGGATTGCGCGATGCAGGTACCGCAAACGGCCAAAAACATCATCACGCAGAGTGAAAAACTGTACAGTCGTTTCATCTGATTCCCGCCTTCCTGGTTGACTTCGTTTGCTGCTTATCTTTGGTTTTCCCTCTACCCTAAATGTCATACAAGGAAAGTGTTGTCCGCAAATCGAAAATTGCAATAAAAACGAGTCTATAATAAGATGTTGGTAAGATTTAAGTTAGGCTGGAAAGAAAGAGAGGCCCTTTTATGGCGGAACGTTCAATGAAGGATCTGCAGCAGGAAGTGGATACATACATATCGCAGTTTAAAGAAGGCTATTTCAGTCCTCTTGCCATGCTGGCCAGAATGTCCGAGGAAGTCGGGGAATTGGCCAGGGAAGTCAATCACCAGTTCGGGGAAAAGCCTAAAAAAGCATCCGAAGAAGAAAACTCGATTGAGCTGGAGCTCGGCGACATTTTATTTATCACCATCTGCTTCGCCAATTCTCTGGGCATTGACTTAACGGAAGCGCACGATAAAGTGATGAAGAAATTCAACACCCGGGATGCGGACAGGTGGACCAAAGTAAACACCGATTCCGACTAATCCTCATATGCTGTACCATCCCCGGCTCTTCTGCGGGCGGAAGGAGGATGGACGGATGGATGGGGAACAGGAAATTCAGAAGGCCTACGAGGCTATTCTGAACAATGATTTCGAAGAAGCGATCGCATGGTTCGAAAAAGCGGTTTTATCGGAACCGGGTAACGCTTCTTACCATTATAAGCTTTCGATTACGTATGCCAGGAGCGGAAAGCTCGCGAAAGCGATCGATCATGCGGTCGACGCTTATGATCTGGAACCGGAAAGCGAAGCTTATCAGTATCATCTGACTACGCTGAAAGCCAAAGCACTGATTGCGGAAGCGGACAAGTGTCTGGACCAAAGCCGGGATAGGGAGCAGCTAAAAAACGCGATCGTTCTGCTGAAGCAGGCGGCTGCCCTGGATCCGCTGAGTGCCGAGGCCTGCTTGAAGCTTGCCGCTGCGTATGCGGGCGTAAGCGACTTTGACCTGGCCGTACACGCGGCCGAAGAGGCCATTCGCCTTGAACCGCTGAATAAGGCAGCGGCGGCACTGCTGGTTGAATACCGCAGGAAACTGCGCCAGTATTTGAAACCTTAAACACTGCACAAGATAAGAAAGGCGGTATATGTGATGACTCAGGAAGTAATTAAAGTGGCGGTTGCCGGAGCAAGCGGACGGATGGGCCGTGAAGTGGTAAAAATGGTACTCGGAGATTCCTCCTTGAAGCTGGTGGCTGCCGTTGACCGGTCCTCCGGTCCGGTAGACGCCGCATCTTTGGTGGGTCTTCCGGATTGCGGAGTTAAAATGTCCAACGATCTGGAACTGGCTTTGGTTGAAGGTAAAGCGGACGTTCTGGTAGACTTCACCGGACCTCAGAGCGCTGTCGCCAATACGGCGCTTGCTATTCGTCATGGCGTTAGACCGGTAATCGGAACGACGGGGTTTACGACCCAGGATATCGAAGAGTTGGACAAACAATGCAAGGATAAAAAAATCGGCGGACTGATCGCCCCCAACTTCTCCATCGGCGCTATTCTGATGATGAAATTCGCTTCACAGGCGGCCAAATATTTCCCGCACCTGGAAATCATCGAATACCACGGGGACCAGAAGCTTGATGCTCCATCGGGTACTTCCGTGAAAACAGCGGAACTTATCTCCCAGAACCGGGAAGAGTTTCGGCAAGGAAACCCCAAAGAAGAGGAACAGCTTGAAGGAGCGCGCGGAGCTTATTATAACGGCTTCCGTATCCACAGCGTCCGGCTTCCGGGTGTTTTTGCCCAGCAGGAAGTGATTATGGGGGCGTACGGAGAGTCGCTCAAAATCCGGCATGATTCCTATGAGCGCGCGGCTTATATGCCAGGCGTAAATAAGGCCGTGCATAAAGTCATGACCTATGAAGGCATGATCTACGGGTTCGAACATTTTATCGACTGATTGTTCTTCATTCCTTCAATCGGACTTCCTAATTACCTCTTATTTATTTTTCATGCTTTTCTACGAACCATACATATCAGCAGACCCCCTGAAGGCAGGGAAGGGAGAGTTTACAAGTGAGCTTAAATATTGCCTTAATCGCCCACGACCGCAAAAAAGACGAGATGGTCAATTTCGTGACCGCCTATGAAAAGGTGTTCGACGGGAACCAGCTTTTCGCAACCGGAACCACGGGACAAAGAATTATGGAAAATACAAGTCTGACGATCCACCGGTTTATGTCAGGCCCCCTTGGCGGGGATCAGCAGATCGGTGCTATGGTAGCTAAAAACGAGATGGACCTGATTATTTTCCTGCGGGATCCTTTGATGGCTCAGCCTCATGAACCCGATATCATTGCTCTGCTCCGTTTGTCCGACGTAATGGGGATCCCCGTCGCAACGAATATCGCTACCGCGGAGCTTCTTGTCCGCGCTCTGGACAGAGGGGATTTCGCTTGGCGGGAGCTTGTCCACAAGTACAAGCCGGGTGAAGCGTAATGCAGACGGTAGATATTCTCGTATTCGGAGCGCATGCGGATGATGCGGAGATCGGAATGGCCGGTACGATCCTGAAGCACACAAGAGCGGGTTATACGGTGGGCTTGTGCGATCTGACCCGGTCCGAAATGTCATCGAACGGAACGCCCGAAAACCGGCTGGAGGAAGCGAACAAAGCGGCGGAAGCGATGGGAATTGTGCTCCGCTCCAATCTCGGACTTCCCGACCGAGGCTTATCGGCCGGCTCCAAGGATCAGATTGACGCGATTACGAAGGAAATCCGGCTGAGAAAGCCGAGAATCGTCTTTGCCCCTTATTGGGAAGACCGCCATCCCGATCATATCGCATGCTCGCATCTGGTGCAGGAAGCGGTTTTCAATGCCAAACTTAGACGATATTTGCCTGAAACGGAAGCTTTTCAAGTCGAGAGCCTATTCTTTTATTTTATTAACGATACCATTGATCCGGACATCGTAGTGGATGTCTCGGACGCCTATCCCGGCAAGAAAGAAGTGTTGCAAGCTTACCGTTCCCAATTCTCGCCTCCTCAGGTCGGAGAGGACATTGTGCTGACCCCCCTGAACCAGAATTACGTGGAACGCGTGGAAGCAAGAGACGCGCTGCTCGGACAGAAGCGGATGATGGCTTATGCGGAAGGATTTATGTCCAAGCTGCCCGTTGCACTTCAATATTTTCTGTCCAAGAAAGGAACCTGAGCATGAAGGATAAGCTCAAAATCGGAATCACGTGCTACCCTACCCTGGGAGGTTCCGGAGTGGTTGCGACGGAGCTTGGCAAGCTGCTCGCGGAAAAAGGCCACGAGGTCCACTTTATTACCCACAGCATGCCGTTCAGGCTGGGCAAATTTCACCGGAACATTTACTATCACGAGGTAGAGGTCAGCGATTATTACGTATTCCGTTACCCTCCTTACGATTTGTCCCTCGCAAGCAAGCTTGCGCAGGTCGCGCAGATGCAGAAGCTGGATCTCCTGCATGTGCATTATGCGATCCCCCACGCCGTTTGCGCGCTGCTGGCCAAGCAGATGGTGGGGCCGGATCTGAAGGTCGTGACGACCCTTCACGGGACGGATATTACGGTACTCGCCCAAGATCAGTCCATCAGCGACCTGATCCGGTACGCCATTAACGAAAGCGATGCGGTTACGGCCGTTTCCAACGATCTGATCGCGGAAACGAGAGAAACGCTCGATATTTCCCGTGATATTGATCTGACCTACAACTTCGTGGACAAACGGGTGTATTACCCGCGGGACGTGAAGTCGCTTCGCAAAGAATTCGCCCGGGACGACGAGAAAATTTTGCTGCATATTTCGAATTTCCGGCCGGTCAAAAGGGTTACGGACGTGGTCGATATTTTCAAGCGCGTCAGTGAAAAAATCCCGAGCCGTCTTCTTTTTGTGGGGGAAGGTCCGGAGCTGTCCAAAGTGATTTCGTACGTGAAAGAGCTGGGTCTTAGCGACCGGGTTAACTTTTGCGGCAAACAGGATGATGTCGCGCAGCTTATTTCTCTGGGGGACGTTATGCTTCTGCCTTCGGAAAAAGAAAGCTTCGGACTTGTCGCCCTGGAAGCGATGGCTTGCGGAGTGCCGACTGTCGGTTCGATAGCGGGCGGAATTCCCGAGCTGGTGACGCACGGCGAGACCGGCTTTCTTGCGGAAATCGGCGACACGGAGAAGATGGCGGACTACGCGGTGGAGCTGCTTAGCGATCCGCAGGAATACGAAAAAATGTCGGCCGCATGTCTGAACCGTGCCCGCACGACATTCTGCAACGACTGGATCACGATGCAGTACGAGGAAATCTATTACCGGGTTCTGGGAAGAGAACTGCCTCCGTCGCACCGGGTGGATAAACAAGTTTGCGCGGAAAGGTAAGCGCGATCCGGTAACGGAAGGAAGAGTACATACGATGGAAGAGAAGAACCGGACCATGATTGAAGAAGGGCGCAGAGTGCTCGAAAGGCTGCGCTCCCGTCAGCATGAAGCTTATTTTGTCGGCGGGTTTGTCAGGGATTTTGTCCTGGAGAGGCCCGTAAAGGACGTGGACATCGCGACTTCGGCCAAACCCGAAGAGGTGATGGAAGCCTTCTCCAAGACGGTGCCTACGGGACTCCAGCACGGTACGGTAACCGTTCTGACGGGGGATTACAGTTTCGAAGTCACGACCTTCCGGAAGGAAACGGAATACGAGGGGTTCCGCAGGCCGGCGGAAGTCGAATATATTACGGATTTGGAAGAAGATTTGAAACGACGCGACTTTACCATGAACGCGATGGCCATGGATGCCGAAGGAAACCTGATTGATCCGTTCGGCGGCCAAAGCGATATGGATAGAGGCGTTCTGAGATGCGTGGGAGAGGCGGCCGAACGTTTCGGGGAGGATGCCTTGCGGATGCTGCGCTGCATCCGTTTCGCAGCCGAATACGGCCTCGACATCGAAGAGGCCACGTGGCTGGCTCTGCTGCGGCAGGCCCCTCTGCTGCGGCACATCGCGATGGAGCGCGTACGCGCGGAGCTCCAGCGCATGGTGGGCGGCGCGGATCCGGCCCGCGCCGCGGCTCTGCTCCTCGCGAGCGGTCTTTGGCGGCACGCCAAGACTCCGCTCGCACTGCCCTTCGCCGCATGGGGGCATCCCCATGCGCAGACGGTTATCGCCCATTTGTCCTCTATCCCTGCGGAGGAGGACAGATGGGCGGTTCTGCTGCTGCTGATCGGTTCGCAGCAGCCGGAAGCCGTCAGAGCGGAGCTGCGCGCGCTGACGTTCCCCGGCGAGGACATCGCGCGTCTGACGCGCATCCTCGCCGTGCATGCGCAGCTTCAGCGCGGTGACGCTGAAGCTGCGGCGGTGCGTCCGCGGCCGGAGGCGCAGCCGTCCGCGGAGGAGCGCGCAGCCGCGCGGTTCAAGCTTGCCGTGCTTGCTCACGGCAAGGAGGCTGCGCGCGGCTGGCTGCGCGCGGCTGGTCTGCTGCGCGCAGCGTGGCGGCGGCAGGCCGGCGCGGGAGCCGGGCTCCCGGAGCAGGACGCTCCGCCGTCCGCGAATCCCGCGCAGCCTGGTCAGGCGGTGCCACACCGTACATACGATCCGTACGAAGCTTCCGGGGAACTCACCATGGACGAGGAAATACATACGGCTGCCGGTGAAGCATGTCTGGAAGAACTTTTCCGCTTCATGACGGAGGAAGCTGCCGTTTACCTGGAAAACGGTGAACCATGGATACACGTGATGCCGGTCTATGGCGTCAAAGATCTCGCCGTCGGCGGGAGCGACCTGATGGCGCAAAGCGGGCAAAAAGCGGGACCCTGGATAGGCGAGACGCTGAACCTACTTCTGGAGCGGGTTGCCTTGGGGCAGCTGGAAAACACCAAAGAAATTTTAATGACGGAAGCTTTCCGTCCTACAGAAATGCGAGATGAGTGACTCATGGCGGTACGCGAGCGAATTGTAGACTTGTTCCGGAGCAATCCGGGCGTATATTTGTCCGGCGAGCAAATCAGCCGGGAGCTGGGCTGCAGCCGGACAGCCGTCTGGAAGCACATCGAAAGCCTCCGGCAGGACGGGTTTCAGTTCGAAGCCGTCACCCGTAAAGGCTACCGTCTGATGGAAGAGCCTGACAAGCTCCGGAAGGCTCATATAGAAGAAGCCTTGCGGACGCGCTTTATGGGCAGGCAAATCGAAGTCCGCGAAGCGGTAGACTCCACTATGAACGAAGCGCATAGGCTCGTCGCGGAAGGGGCCGAGGAAGGGACGCTGGTCTTTGCCGAAGAGCAGATCTCCGGCCGCGGCCGGATGGGCAGGCACTGGCATTCGCCGAAAGGGAAGGGCATCTGGATGAGCCTGATCTTGAAGCCGCGTGTGCCGGTTTACTTCGTTCCCCAGCTTACGCTGCTTACCGCGGTAGCTCTTTGCCGGGCCATCCGTAAGGAATGCGGCGTCGAAGTCGGCATCAAATGGCCCAACGATCTTCTTGTGAAGGGCCGCAAAGTAAGCGGGATTCTGCTTGAGATGAGCGGGGAAGACGAGCGGTTGAAATACGTCATAATCGGTGTCGGCATCACGGCGAACCTGACCGGAGCCGACTTCCCGGAAGAGCTGAAACCGGTGGCCACTTCCCTTGCACTTGAATCCGGTTCACCCGTTAAGCGGGAAGCGATGATTGCGGCTTTTCTGAATGAGCTGGAGCAGCTATACGACCTGTATCTGGAAAACGGATTCGCTCCGATCCGGATCATGTGGGAAGCGATGAGCGTCTCGCTAAATTGTCCCATCCGGGTCAAAACGAGCCAGGGAACGGTGGAAGGCCGGGCGGATTCGCTCGATGACAGCGGGGCGCTGACCGTGATCGCGGACGACGGCCGCAAAGTTAAAATTTACAGCGGCGATGTCGAATTACGCTAAACCGTCTGTTCAAAAGACCGAGTTTTTGATATACTGTCACCGTAAGGCGGTATCTTCGGAACCGCACTTATACGGTTAACGCTTTAGACAATTGCATAAAGTACGTTTGTGTGTTTTCTGATTCTGCTCTGAGCCTGAAGGACCGAGACAGAAGGATCATACGATTCTTTGACTATGCGCCCTTTCAGTCTGTTTGCTGAAGGGTTTTTTTGATGCTTAGAACCCGGTCAAGGCTTAGACGGAAGCACGGTTTTATTTTTTCCACATTAAAAAAGAAAGCGTGGGATTGACATGGCGCAAGAGCGCAAACCGATGACGACTGTCAAGCTGCAAAAAATGAAAGCGAGCAAGGAACCGATTTCGATGGTGACGGCCTACGATTACTTGACGGCCAAATTGGCTGACGAAGCGGGAGTGGACATGATTCTGGTGGGAGATTCCCTGGGAAATGTTATTCAGGGTCATGAATCCACTCTGCCTGTCACGCTGGACGAAATGATTTATCACGCCAAAACGGTAACGCGTGCCGTAAAATCAGCCTTTGTCGTAACGGATCTGCCGTTTATGACGTATCACGGAAGCCTGGATACGACGCTTCAGAACGCGGGACGGATTATGCGTGAGGGGCTTTCCAAAGGGGTAAAGATGGAAGGCGGCGCGGAAATCGCCCATGCGGTTAAAGCGTTGACCCAGGCGGGGGTTCCCGTCGTAGGCCACCTCGGATTGACGCCCCAGTCGGTTCACGTGCTGGGCGGTTACCGCGTACAGGGCAAAAATTCCGAGCAGGCCCGTAAACTGATGGAGGACGCCAAAGCGCTGGAAGAAGCGGGCGCAATCGCGATTGTACTGGAATTGGTAACGGAAGAACTGGCGGAATGGATCACAAGCAAACTGTCCATCCCGACGATCGGTATCGGCGCAGGAGCTTCCTGCGACGGCCAGGTTCTCGTTTTTCACGATATGTTAGGCTACGAGCCGGACGCTCCGGCCAAAAAATTCGTTAAAGCTTACGCGCAGGTCGGCCTTGCCATCCGCGATGGAATCGGGCAGTATGTGGCGGAAGTGAAGGGCCGCAAATTCCCGGCCGAGCAGCACAGCTTTAAAGGAGACAACGAAGTTCTCCAGTATTTGTACGGAACAGCCGTGAAATAAACGGTTATCCTACCTTTAGTCCTGAAGGAGAGAGAGACGTTGGAAGTTATTCAAAGCATAGCCTTGCTGCGCAGTACACTGGAACAGAAAAAATCCGGGCTCGGGGCGGCCCTTAAAGCCCCGGTCGGTTTTGTCCCTACGATGGGGTATCTTCACGAAGGGCATTTGAGTCTGATCAAAGCGGCCCGCGAAGCTAGCGAAATCGTCGTGCTCAGTATTTTCGTAAACCCGCTTCAGTTCGGTCCTACCGAAGATCTGGACCGTTACCCGCGGGATACGGAGCGGGACCTGAAGCTGGCGGAAGAAGCCGGCGTGGACATCGTTTTTCTGCCCCAGGTCGAAGAAATGTATCCGGGGCCGGTCAAAACGACCGTTTCCGTATCGGGCATCACTTCGGTACTCTGCGGCGCTTCACGTCCCGTGCATTTCGACGGGGTGACTACGGTCGTTGCCAAGCTGCTCAATATCGTTCAGCCCGATAAAGCTTTCTTCGGACTTAAGGATGCGCAGCAGGTTGCCGTCGTTTCTCAGATGGTGCAGGACCTGAATATGAACGTGGACATTGTGGCCTGCCCGATTTTACGCGAGGAAGACGGACTTGCCATGAGTTCACGGAACGTATTCCTGAGTGAGGAAGAACGTCGACAGGCGCTTGTTCTGAGCCGTTCCCTGAAAGCTGCGGAAGCCTGGGTGCGGGAGCATGTTGCTTTCCGGGCGGAAGACCTCCGCGGGGCCGTAAAGGCCGTCATCGAAGAAGCTCCTCTCGCCGATATCGATTACGTAGAGGTTTTGACGTACCCGAAGCTGGAGCGGCCGGAAGCGGTGGAAGCCGGTGTACCCGTACAGCTCATCGTCGCGCTGGCGGTCAAATTCGGCGCCACACGGCTTATCGACAATACTATTTTAACCCTGGGGAAGTGATCGCATGTTCAGAACAATGATGAAGGCCAAAATTCACCGTGCGACGGTGACCGAGGCGAATCTTAATTATATCGGAAGCATTACGATCGACGAGGATCTGCTGGATCAGGTCGATATGCTGCCGAACGAGAAGGTTCAGATCGTGAACAACAACAATGGGGCCCGCCTGGAAACGTACATTATACCGGGTCCGCGCGGAACGGGAGTCATCTGCCTTAACGGTGCCGCGGCGCGGCTCGTGCAGACAGGCGACACCGTGATCATCATTTCTTACGCGATGATGACGGAAGAAGAGGCGCGGCGCCATAAGCCGACTGTTGCCATCATGGGAGAAAACAATAAAGTGGCCCAACTGCTAAAAGAGGAAATGCATGCAACTGTACTGTAACGTCTGGCACCCTTAAAGAACTTGTATGAAAAGCCCTTCGGCAACGCAGAATGAGTGTACGACAGCAAAGCCGAAGGTGGGGGATGCACAGTGTTCAAACATTTGTTCGCCACGATGAATGAAGTGTTGGATGAAATTTTGCTTCAGTTGCCGAATGCAAAAGGTGCTTTAAAAGCGGAGCTTGAAGACGAGCTTGGGGCCCTGAAGGCCATTAGTGACGATTGTATCGAGCACTGGCTCCTCTTTGAGGAGAAGCTTGGAAAAACCCTGTCCGTCGGAAACGCGTCCGTCCCGTCCTCTTCAGCCTCAGCCTCCGATTCGAATCAGCAGCCGGACTTGCCGCAGTCTGCCGAAGAGGCTCAGCCTCATCCGGCCGAGGGGAAGGAAGCGGTGGAGTTTATCCGCGGACAGGGGTTTTATATGCTGCTTATGTACGAGCAGGCGACCCGGGAATTCGAGGCTCTTCTCATGCGCGAGCCGGACTTTTTACTTGCGAGGGCTTATCTCGCCATGGGTTATCTGCGCCAGGGAGACAACGAGGAAGCCGCCCGGCACTTCACCCTTCTTCTGGCACTTACCGAAAATAAACAGATGAAAGCCATCTCTTACAACGCGATGGGCTGTATTCAATTTCAGAACCGGAATCTGGAACAGGCGCTTGAATATTTTAAAAAAGCCTACCATGCCGATCCGGACTGCCTGGAGCTTTTTTCCGCATCGAACGAATGAAAAGAAATAAGAACGGATGATCTCCTTATTTGCGGAATTGACAAACTAACTTCCCCTCTGGGCCTCTAAATGTGGTATGCTTAGGATAGAAGCTGGAGAAAGGAAGAAGGCTTGAACTTATGAAATTTGCGGTGTTGGATTTTGAAACGACTGGAACGGGCCCGGCGGACGATATTATCCAAGTCGGTCTCGTTATTATAGATGATATGGAAGTAACCGACAGGTATACTTCCCTGGTAAATCCGGGGATCAGTATACCTTCTTCGATTACGGAGCTTACGGGCATCACAGACGAGATGGTGGAGCATGCCCCTAAGGTCGACGATATTATGGCGGAGATGTATCCGCTGCTTTTTGACTGTGTTCTCGTGGCCCATCATGCTTCGTTCGATCTCGGTTTTTTACAGCGGGCCCTGCGCAAAACGGGCTACCCCGATTTTACCGGGCGCGTCCTGGACACGATAGACATGCTGAGAATTGTGTTTCCTTCTCTTCCGACTTACCAGCTCGGCATGGTGGCTTCAGCCTTCGGCATCGAACATGAGCGGCCCCATCAGGCCGACAGCGACGCGGACGTTACGGCGGAGATCTGGACGATGAGCCTGGACAGGCTTCTGTCCCTGCCTTTATTGACGGTTCAGCGGCTGGCTCAAATCCTGCCGGCCGAGACGAGCGACCTCGGCTGGTTTATGTCGGAAATCGCCCGGTTCAAGGAACAGCAAACCCCCTTGGACCAATCGATTCACCAGTATTACCGCCAGTTCGCGCTGAACGTGCAAGATTGGGGGGAAGAAGACCCCGTACGCGACGAGAACGATGTGCTGGAACTGAGCGATTCTTTTGAAGACGTTTACGATCAGGTCAAAGAAGCGCTGAAAGCGAAGTTCGAGCATTTCGAAAGCCGCGAAGCCCAGGAAATCATGATTCATGAAATTGAGGAAGCCTTCCAGAACGACCGGCACCTCATGATCGAAGCCGGCACGGGCACGGGCAAATCGCTCGGCTATTTGATCCCGTCCCTCTATTACGGGATTAAGCATGACGAGAAGGTGGTCGTGAGCACGCATACGATCAATCTGCAGGAGCAGCTGCGTGAACGGGATATTCCGCTTCTTCACGACATTTTTCCGGTGAATTTCAAAGCGTCGGTTCTCAAAGGCCGCAGCCACTACTTGTGCCTCCGCAAGTTCGAGAATCGCATTTCTATGCAGGAGTTCGATACGGGCAAGGAGGACGCCATTACGGCCGCCCAGATGGTCGTCTGGCTGAGCCAGACGCAGACCGGCGACGAGGAGGAGCTGCATTTCGGGAACAAGGGGGCCGCTTTCTGGCATACCGTTTCCAGCGATGCGGAGTCGTGTCAGAACCGGCACTGCCCGTGGTTCAAAAAATGCTTTTATCACCGTGCGCGCCATGACGCCAACAATTCGGACGTTGTCATTACGAACCACTCGCTGCTGTTTACCGATATGAAGGCCGAGAACCGGGTGCTGCCGGCTTATAAGCATCTCGTTCTGGACGAGGCCCACCATTTCGAAGAAGTGGCAAGCAAGCATCTGGGCAAGGAGCTTCACTACTTGGGGCTGACGAATCAGCTTCTCTGGCTGTTCAAGGACAGCCGGAACGGGCAGCTGCCGGCGCTCCGCATGAAGCTTCAACGGTATGACGACGATTACCGGGCGGCTACATGGATGAACGGAATCGACAACCTGTTCCCGAAAACCTTGCTCATCAAGGAAGCTTGGGATTTACTCTGTGAAAAGTTTTACGAGCTGCTCCAGACGAATTCCGAACCCGGCCAAGTCGACCCCGGTTCCCTGGTGATGCGTCTGAAGAAAGATTCGCTGCCCCCGAACTGGAGCGATTTCACGGATCTCGAGGAAATTTTGGAACAGCATATTCAGGAAGTGTATAAATCCGTGGATTCGCTCGTGCAGGATTTGAAAGAAGTCCAGGAAGAATACGATGTCCAGAGCTTCGTAACCGATCTCGGCGGCGTGGCGAAGGAACTGCAGGCAGCGAAGGAGACGCTCCGCTTCTTTATGAAGATGGCGGACGATAACTTCGTTTACTGGGTAGAAGCGGGGACGTACAACAAAAGCCGTTCGATCAACCTGATCTCCGTGCCGATGGACGTAAGTCCGCTTATCCGCGAACATTTCTTTGACAACAAAGAGAGCGTCATTCTCACTTCGGCCACCCTGTCGGTCAATAAATCGTTCCAGTATTCGGCGGATCAGCTGGGGTTGAAACTGCCGGCCGAAGAAGAGGAGAATCCGAAGCTGAAAACCGTCCAGCTTCCGTCACCGTTCCAGTACCGGCAGCAGGCTCTTGTCTGCATACCGCGGGACTTTCCGATGATCCGGGGCCGCAGCGGCGAAGAGGAATTCCTCAAAGCGCTCACGGAATCACTCTCCGAAGTGGCCGTGGCTACGCGAGGGAGGATGCTCGTGCTGTTCACTTCGAACCGGATGCTGAAGCTTGCCCACGCGGTTCTGAAGGAAAATCTCCGCCCGCACGGCATCCATGTGCTCGGTCAAGGGGTGGACACCGGCAACCGCAGCAAGCTGACCCGGCTCTTCCAAGAGCATAAAGCGTGCGTGCTGCTCGGCACGAGTTCATTCTGGGAAGGGGTGGACATTCCCGGAGAAGCCTTGACCTGTCTGGCCATCGTACGGCTGCCTTTCCAGCCGCCAAATCATCCGCTGGTCGAAGCGAAGAGCGAAAACCTGAAAAAACGGAATCAGAACCCGTTCATGAAGCTGTCGGTGCCTCAGGCCGTCATCCGATTCAAGCAGGGCTTCGGCCGGCTTGTACGCAGGGCTTCGGACAAAGGGATTGTGCTGATTTACGATACGCGTGTCATCGAGACGCAGTACGGGAAGCACTTCCTCTACTCCCTGCCGGGACCGAAGATTGAGCATATGCCTGTAGAGCGCATCGTACCGAGAATTCAGGAATGGATGGGAGAGAACTCGCTTGAAGTCACTTAAAATATCTGAGGCGGTCGTCAAACGGCTGCCGATCTATCTGCGTTTTCTTAATGAACTGTCGAAGAAAAACGTATTAACGGTTTCGTCCCAGGATCTGGGGCAGAAGCTGAATCTTAACCCGGCCCAAATCCGCAAAGATTTGGCTTACTTCGGTGAATTCGGAAAGAAGGGGATCGGCTACGATGTGACCTATCTTATCGAGAAGATCCGGCAGATTCTGAAGCTTGACCGCCAAATACCGGTTGCCCTCGTGGGAGCCGGTAACCTGGGACGGGCGCTGTGCAACTATAACATCTACTTGCGGGATCAGATGAAAATAACGGCGATTTTCGATTCGTCGCCGGACAAGATCGGCCAGGTCATCAATAACATGAGCGTTCTGCCCATGGAGCATCTGGCCGATGTTATCCGGGATTCCAGCATTCGAATCGGCATCATAACCGTACCGGCGCCGGAAGCGCAGAATGTCGCCAACCAATTCGTAAAGGCGGGTATCGAAGCGATTCTGAACTTCGCCCCGTCCATTCTGAAAGTACCCGAGGAAATCCGCGTACATCATGCGGACTTTACGGCAGAGCTCCAGAGCCTGGCCTATTACCTTCCTGAATAAACAAGTGAGGGTTTTGGTCTTGAAAACCAGAAAAACCGCTATATGGGCCGTTTAGGCCGTATGGCGGTTTTTTAATGGAACTCGCTATTTAATTTACCTGTTAGACGAAGAACTTAAACAACACGGTGTACAGCACATAAGACAGAATGATGCTGATCGGAATCGTAATGATCCAAGTGATGATCATGCGTGTTACGGTACCCCATTTCACCTCATGAAACCGGAGTACGGAACCCGAACCGATGATCGCGGAGGAAATCACGTGAGTGGTCGAAAGTGGCATCCCCATATGCGTAGAAGTCTGAATGACGATGGAAGATGTCAAATCCGAGGCGAACCCGTTGATCGGCTCGATTTTGATCAAGTTTTTGGAGATCGTTTTAATGATTTTCCATCCCCCGATCGAAGTACCGAGGCCCATTGCGGTCGCAGCCGCGATTTTCACCCACAACGGCACGTCCATGGTTGTCTGGGCTCCGGCAGCGACGAGTCCGAATACGATAATCCCCATCGCTTTCTGAGCGTCATTTCCCCCATGGGAGAAGGACAGCAGCCAGGCGGACAGGATCTGGAAGAACTTGAATACGCGGTTCAGCTTCGAACGGGATTTGTTGCCCGTCAGGATGACCAGGTATTTGATGATCGTCATGATGATGTAACCGGCCACGAATGCGACAATCGGCGAAAGTACCAGAATCAGCACGATCTTGCCGAGACCGCCCCATTTGACGAAGTCGGCTCCCGCCCCGGCCAGCACGGCTCCGACAATGGATCCGATGAGCGTATGGGAGGAAGAGGAAGGAATGGCATAATACCAGGTTGCCAGATTCCAGATAATGGCGGAAAGAAGGGCCGCGATAACGATAAATTCGCCGTGGTTGATCTTGGACGGGTCCGCGATCCCGCTGCCGATCGTCTTGGCTACCTCCGAAGAATACAGGGCGCCGACGAAATTCAGACAGGCGGCGGATATAATGGCCACTTTCGGACTCATCGCACGCGTAGAGATCGAAGTCGCTACCGCGTTCGCCGTATCATGGAAACCGTTAATAAAGTCAAAGGCAAGGGCGAGAAATACGATCGCAATCAAGGTAATAAGAACTGTTGTCGTCATGAAATCCTCCTAAACTGCTGGGCCTACGAGTAGCGCAGCACGACGCTTTCCAAGATGTTGGCAACGTCTTCACATGCATCGGTGGTCTGTTCGAGACGTTCATAAAGTTCTTTGAGCTTGAAATCTTCGTAAGGATCGCGTTTGGTGATAAAAATTTCACGGATGCCTTCGCGCATCAGGCGGTCGGCTTCGTTTTCAAGCGCATTGATTTCAACCGTATGTTGAGGAATCTGCATGTACTTCTTTTTGGAAAGAAGCTTGAAGGCATCGAGCATATGTTGGCAGCTGGACACGATCACGGCGGAGAATTCCTGCATAACCTTGTCCGTCTGGCTGATGTTGAGATAGTCAAAACGTGCTGCTGTCGCTTCAATGCCGTCCAGTACGTCGTCGAGCTTGGAAGCCAGCTCCATAATATCTTCACGGTCGAGCGGAGTGATAAAGACTTTGTTCAGCTCTTTAAAGATTTCGTGGGTGATCTGATCGCCTTTGCTCTCGATGTCTTTGATCATCTGGAAAAAGTTTTCCGGAATTTTATCTCCCATCATCGCGTTTCTGAACATCTGGGATGCATGGAGTGTGTTTTCTGCCGCCCGTATGAGCAGGTTTAAAAAATCGACGTCTCCTCTTTTACTGCTAAAAAGCGATGCCATTACGGTTCCTCCTAGTGATTCGATTGTAAAGATTCCGTGAAGTTAAGTTTAATGTATGTAGAATTTTGTAGCTTAAACTCACAAACTTAAAAATATCATAACATTTCCCCAGAAAGCAATCACTGGTTGAGCGTTTTTTCAATTGTTTGCTCGGCTTGATTTTAAACAAGTGACGTTGTACATTGAAAAGATAAGAATAACTGCCGATTTCGGCACTTTATACGGAATGAGGGCTATCGGATGAAAAAAACGATTATCATAAACGGCTTGTTCGTAACAGGGGACGCAGCCGCACCCGTAATCGAAGGCTGTATGGTTATGGAAGGGAATCAGCTTACATATATAGGAAAGGATGCGCCGCATCCGCTGGAAACTTATGACGAAGTCATTCGCGGGGACCGCAAGCTTTACATGCCCGGACTCGTCAATACGCACGGCCATGCGGCGATGACTTTGCTGCGCGGCTACGGAGACGATCTGGCCCTCCAGGTATGGCTGGAGGAGAAAATGTGGCCGATGGAAGGCAAATTCACGGCGCAGGACGTGCGCTACGGAACGCTTCTGGCCATCCTGGAAATGATCAAGGGCGGCACGACGACATTTGTCGACATGTACGACCATATGAATGAAGTGGCCCAGGCCGTATCCGACTCGGGTATGCGTGCACGCCTGACCCGCGGTGTCATCGGACTGTGTCCGGCCGATATTCAGGAAGCCAAGCTCCGGGAAGCGATCGCTTTCGCCAAGGACTGGAACGGTGCCGCGAACGGCCGCATTACGACGATGATGGCCCCGCACGCTCCTTACACGTGCCCGCCGGATTACATTGAACGTTTTGTCCAGGCCGCTCACGATTTGGACCTGCCTATTCATACCCATATGTCCGAGACGTTAAAAGAAGTGGAAGCCAACGCGGAGCAGTATGGCGCACGGCCAGTCGAGCATCTGGAAAAACTGGGCGTTTTCACGCGGCCGACACTGGTTGCGCACGGCGTTCATCTGACGGACGAAGAGATCGCCGTCCTTGCCAAATACAACGTCGGGGTTTCGCACAATCCGGGGAGCAACCTAAAGCTTGCGAGCGGTGTTGCCCGCGTGCCTGAGCTGCTCAAAGCCGGCATAAACGTGTCTCTAGGCACGGACGGAGCGGCCAGCAACAACAACCTCGACATGTTCGAAGAAATGCGGCTTGCCGCCCTGATCCACAAAGGCGTATCCGGCGATCCGACCGCCGTGCCGGCCGCCGCCGCTTTAAGCATGGGCACATCGATGGGCGCGCGCTCCATCTGGCTTGACGATATCGGTACGCTCCAGCCGGGCATGAAGGCCGATTTTATCGCGCTCGATATCGACCAGCCTCATTTTCTGCCTCGTACGGATTATGTTTCCCACATCGTCTATTCGGCATCCGCCCATGATGTGGTAGATGTGTGCGTGGATGGCAGCTGGATCGTACGCGGCCGCGAATGCCTGACGCTTGACGAAGAGAAAATTAAACGGGAATTTGAATCATGCTTCGCCCGTTTGACGAGCAGTTAGTCTTCAGCGGAAGGGAGGAGGGAACGTATGCTTAAAAAAGCCATTTGGATCGGACTGTTTGTCGTGCTGACTTCTGGGTTCGGCATTAACCGTTTTTACGTGAACGTGCAGGCGACTCACTGGGAAACGAATTCCGAGGCCGTTCAGGCGGCTTACGAGAAAACGACGATGACCAAGGCTAACCGGGTGGAAGCTTTTCATGGAGCCCGCTCCTATGAAGTCGTATACGGGGAAGACAAGCTCGGCAACGGGCTGATCGTCTGGGTGCCGCTCAAGCAGGACGGGACGGGTCTGGCCATCGACGAGATTCATACGGAAATGACGGCCGAGAACGTCACGGAAGAAGCCGTACGCGGAATTATGGCGAAGAAAAACCCCAAGCTGGATATTCTGCGTGTAAACGCCGGCGAATTCAAGGGGAAGTATGTCTGGGAAGTCTTTTATAAAGACGAACAAGACCGGGCGTTCTACGATTATTATAATTTAAAGACGGGTGCACTGGAAGATACGTTTAAGCTCAGCCTTCAATAGGGTGAGCTTTTCGCTTATTTCGTTAATTTGTCAAAGACTCCATCGTTTTTTTTGCCCACCGGTTACGGACTGTGATATACTATTCGTATAGCATTTGCTAAATACGAATGATATAGAAAGGGGGACGTAAGTTGCGTAAAATACGTCTCTTGCCCGTCCTGTTAAGTGTCGTCATCACCGCTTTTTTTCTTTTTGGCGGCTGGTTCGCTTATCAGACCTACGCCATCGGAAAACCGCTAGGCAATATCGTGAAAGAAACACCGGGGGTTGATCAATCCCAGGTCACATATAATGATAAAGAAGTTTCGATCCGTCTGTCCCTCAAACCTGACACCAGCTTAAGAGAAGTGTACGGCCGCATTACAAAAGAAGGAGCCTCGACAATCGGCTCCCGTGACGTGAAACTGTCGGTCAATACAAAAGAATCTCCGGATCTCGATAAATGGTGGGCGCAAGCTTTGTTCGACGTCGCCCAGGCGATGGAAACCCGTCACTATGCCGATATACCTACGGCACTGGAAAAGCACAAAACGGACAAAGACAGCAATTTGGTCGTGAAAACCGAAATGGACGAGCAGAACGTGTACGTTCATCTGCAAAAAGGGGATCAGCACAAATACGTGGTGCTGCCGCGAAATGCCGAAAAAGTTGGGGTGTTTAAATGAGCAAATACGGAAAAGAGATAGCGATTGGCGCTGCTCCGGTACTTTTCATTTTTCTTGCCTTTATTAAAGTCAACATTATCCCTTTGCTGTTTACGGCCGCGCTCATTACAGCCGTTCTTTATATGATGAAAAGCCGCGGAGGTTCCGGCATCGGAATCGGCGCGGGAGCCGGTACGCGCGGCAAATCCCGGCAGCCTTCCTACCTTAGCTTCGATCAGATCGGAGGACAGGAACGCGCTAAGAAAGAACTCGTCGAAGCGCTTGATTTTCTCGTGAAACAGGAAGAAACGAAGAAGCTCGGTATCCGCCCTCTGAAAGGCATCCTGCTGACCGGTCCTCCCGGAACGGGGAAAACGCTGATGGCCAAAGCGGCCGCACACCATACGAATTCCGTCTACATTGCCGCTTCCGGCAGTGAATTCGTGGAGATGTATGTCGGTGTAGGGGCTTCGCGGATCCGTACCCTTTTTCAGGAAGCCAGAACGAAAGCCCAGAAGGAAAATAAACAAAACGCCGTTATTTTTATCGATGAAATCGACGTGATCGGGGGCAAACGCGACGGCGGGCAGCAGCGCGAGTACGACCAGACGCTGAACCAGCTCCTGACCGAAATGGACGGCATTCATACAAATACGACGCCGCGCATTCTTATCATCGCGGCGACCAACCGCAAAGAAATGCTGGACCCGGCTCTGCTCCGTCCGGGACGGTTTGACCGTCATATCGACGTCGAGCTGCCGGACAAGAAGGGACGGCTGTCCATTCTTAAAATTCATGCCCAGAACAAACCGCTGGAGGAAGCGGCGGATCTGGAGAAAATCGCGGAGCAGACCTTCGGATTTTCCGGAGCGCAGCTTGAAAGCGTGCTGAACGAAGCGGCCATTTATGCCTTGCGCGGCCAGCAGGATAACGTTATGCAGAAAGATCTGCTTGCGGCCATTGATAAAGTCATGATGGGCGAACAGACGGACCGTGAAGCGACCCAGGAAGAGAAGATCCGGGTTGCCTATCACGAACTCGGCCATGCCATTATCGCAGAGCTGGTGCGTCCGGATTCCGTAGCTCAAGTTTCTCTGCGGCCCCGCGGCAAAGCGCTCGGTTATGTGCGCCATAATCCGCCGCAGGACCAGTACCTGTATTCCAAGGAAGCGATCGAAGATCAGATTATGATCGCGCTGGCCGGTGCGGCTGCGGAAGAGATTATTTACGGCGGCCGGAGCACGGGATCGAGCAACGACTTCGAGAAGTCCATCGATATGGTCCGCACGATGATTTCTTCGGGCCTGACGTCTCTGGGCATCGTCGATCTGAAAATGGTTCCGCAGCAGAAGCTGCTGGAAGTGAACAATGCCATCCTTGATGAGTTGATGGCCCGTACAAAAGAGCTTCTGACGAAGCACCGGATCGTATTCGAGCAATCGCTCGATATTCTGCTTAAGGAAGAGGTCATTTCCGGGCAGCAGTTCCGTGATCTGCTTGAAGGAAGCAAGAGACACTTGGAGCCGGTGTTGGCTTAAGCCAGTGAATAACCGCATACAAACGAGAACCAGCCTAGGCTTTTACAGCTAGGCTGGTTTTTTAGTCTGGAATAAATTTGAAAGGAAATGTGCCGCATTGCGTGCTCTGTCCGATGCCGATTGTTTATAAAGATGAAGCTGCCATTGCCCGGGCAATAGTCTATCTTAAAACTATCTTTGTACGCATGAACTAGCAACTTTCCTTTATAGTATGTTTGAAAGTTTCCAGATTTCCACTATTTCTAAACGGGTAAGAAACCGTATAATGGAGCGTGATTGTCTGTGTCCTTTTTCACAACTTGCGAAAGTTGTCGAAATCGCTCAGTTGCTTTTGAAAGTTTTGTGTATACTAATGAAAAAGGCATGAAAACGGTGTATGATGGACTTGAAAAGAGATATAAAAATCGACACCCCTAGATTAACGGACGAAGAGGAGAATAGGGATGCAATATAAAAAGATAGGTGTTATCGGTGGAGGAACGATGGGGCAGGGGATAGCCGAGATGTTGGCGGCTAAAGGCCTGGAGGTTGTCCTGGTTGAGAAAGATATTGAAAGAATGGAACATTCCTGGGCCATGATCGAGCTGAGTTTGGATAAACAGCTGGAGAAATGGGCTATTACCGGCGCAGAAAAGAAGCTGATTCTTTCTCGCATTCATAAAACGACGGATCTGAAAGAGCTTCCTTCCTGCCATATGGTGATTGAGACGATTTCCGAGGATCTGGATCTTAAAAAGAGCTTGTTCCGGAAGCTGGACGAAATTTGCGGCCCGGATCTCATTCTGGCTTCCAATACCTCCACACTCAGTCTTACGGAATTGGGCGCATCGACTAAGCATCCGGAACGGGTGATCGGTCTTCATTTTATACATCCGGTTGCTAAAATTGACCTTGTCGAAATCATCCGCGGTCTGAAAACCTCGGAAGACACGTACATGTTGACACGCCGCTTCGTGGAAGATGTGATTCAGAAAACGGCGATCAAGGTATATGAGTCGCCCGGCTTTGTCACGTCCCGGCTTATCTGCCTGCTCATTAACGAAGCGGTTCATACGCTCGCGGAGCGTGTGGCTTCTGCGGAAGATATCGATCTGGCGATGCGCAAAGGCTACGAGTTCCGGCACGGGCCGCTCGAAATGGCGGACCGCTTCGGACTGGATTCGGTGCTGGCCGCACTGGACCGGATGTTCCGCGAATTCGGCGAATTGAAATACCGGCCTTCCTTCCTGCTGAAGCAGATGGTGCATGCCGGACATTTGGGCGTTAAAACCGGGGAAGGATTTTTCCGGTACGATAAGGAAGGTGACAGAATGTGAATATTCTCGTCATTAATGCAGGAAGCTCATCGGTCAAATATCAGCTATACAACATGAAGGATGAGACCGTACTGGCAAAAGGCCGCGTAGAGCGGATCGGGCTGGATTCGGCCATTCTTACCCACGAGCCGGAAGGAAAGACCGAGGTACGTGAGGTCAGCGAAATTCTCGAGCATACGACGGCGATCAAAAAAGTACTGGATAAGCTCGTTCATAAAGAGCACGGGGTTTTACAATCGGTGCATGAAATCGATGCGGTGGGTCACCGCATCGTACATGGAGGGGAAGCGTTTTCTTCCTCGGTTGTCGTCACGGAAGAAGTGAAGAAGGAGATCAAGCGCTTGTTCGACTTGGCGCCCCTCCATAACCCTGCTCACATGTTGGGAATTAACGCGGTGGAGGCGAATATGGGCGATGTGCCTCAGGTCGTCGTTTTCGACACGGCTTTCCACCAGACGATGCCGTCTCACGCCTACATGTACGCGATCCCGAAAATCTGGTATAGCAAGCATAAAGTCCGGCGCTACGGCTTCCACGGCACCTCTCACCAGTATGTGAGCGAGCGTGCCGCCCGGTTCCTGGACCGTCCGCTGGAAGAACTTAAAATCGTGTCGGCCCATATCGGGAACGGCGCAAGCTGCACGGCTATTCAAGGCGGCAAATCCGTGGATACGAGCATGGGACTTACCCCGCTTGAAGGCCTGATGATGGGAACGCGGAGCGGGGATCTCGACCCGGCAGTCGTCACATTTGCGATGGGCAAAGAAGACTTGTCCCTCAATGAAGTGAACTCCATGCTGAACAAACACAGCGGGCTGCAGGCCATATCCGGGCTGAGCAGCGATATGCGTGAAATTACGGAAGCGATGGACAGCGGAGATAAAAACGCGAAGCTGGCCTTCGATATGTATACGTACAGGCTGCGTAAATTTATCGGCTCTTATGCGGCGGCGATGAACGGCATCGATGTATTGATTTTTACCGCCGGTGTAGGCGAAAACTCCGTTATTTTGCGCAAAGCGGTATGCGAGGGATTGTCGTATCTCGGTCTTGAACTCGACTCCCAGCGCAACATTAACGGATGGGGAATCGAGAAGCGTATCTCGACGGACGATTCGAAGGTAGAGGTGCTGGTCATTCCGACGAACGAAGAGTGGATGATCGCGCGGGATACGTTTGAACTGGTGAACCAACTGCATGAAGCGAAGCGGTAAAATGATTTTTTTTACCACTGGTTTATAGTACAATAGGTGGATGGGAGAAGACGGCCATAGAGCCGTCTTTCCATGTCAACCCAAGGAGGAAGACGTTAGATGAGCAGTGTGAGTACGATTCATGAAGTCAAGGACCATGTCGGCGAATCCGTAAGAATCGGATGCTGGCTGCACAACAAGCGCAAGAGCGGCAAAATTCAATTTTTGCAGCTGCGTGACGGAACCGGCTTTATTCAAGCGGTTGTCGTAAAAAGCGAAGTGAGCGAAGACGTCTGGGAAGCCGCTTCGAAATTAACCCAGGAAAGCTCGCTTTATGTGACGGGCTCGGTTCGCGAAGAACCGCGCAGCAAGAGCGGGTATGAACTGACGGTTGAAGGCGTGGAAATTATTCAGATTACCCAGGATTACCCGATTACGCCGAAGGAACACGGCGTCGATTTCCTGATGGATCACCGCCACCTGTGGCTGCGTGCTCCGCGTCAGCGCGCCATTCTCGTTATCCGCGCGGAGATTATCCGTGCGATTCAGCAGTTTTTCGATGACAAGGGCTTTCAGCTTGTCGACCCGCCGATTTTGACGCCATCCTCCTGCGAGGGGACGACGAATTTATTTCATACGAAATATTTCGATGAAGACGCTTATTTGACCCAAAGTGGTCAGCTTTATATGGAAGCCGCCGCCATGGCGCTGGGGAAAGTGTATTCCTTCGGACCGACCTTCCGTGCGGAGAAGTCCAAAACGCGCCGTCACCTGATCGAATTCTGGATGATCGAGCCTGAAATGGCGTTTGTCGATCACGAAGAGAGCCTTCGCGTGCAGGAGCAGTTCGTTTCCCATGTGGTCCAAACCGTTCTGAAAAACTGCCGCAGCGAGCTTGAAACGCTGGGCCGCGATATCTCCAAGCTGGAGAAAATCCAGGCTCCGTTCCCTCGCATCACGTACGATGAAGCGGTTCAGTTCCTGCAGGACACGGGCCATGAATTCCCTTGGGGAGAAGACTTCGGCGCTCCTCATGAAACGGCTATCGCTGAGAAGTACGAGAAGCCGGTCTTCATTACGCACTATCCGACAGGCATTAAAGCCTTCTACATGAAACCGGACCCGAACCGTCCGGAAGTCGTGCTCTGCGCCGATATGATCGCGCCTGAAGGGTACGGCGAGATTATCGGGGGAAGCCAGCGGATCGACGATCCCGAGCTGATGGAAGAGCGCTTCAAGGAACACGAGCTGTCTTCCGAAGCGTACCAGTGGTATATGGATCTGCGCAAATACGGCACGGTGCCGCATTCCGGATTCGGACTCGGACTGGAGCGCACGGTCGCCTGGATCTGCGGTCTGGAGCATGTGCGTGAGACGATTCCGTTCCCGCGTCTGCTTTACCGTCTGTACCCGTAATACGGAAGGCATGCAGCCTTTACGCACGGGGCGGCCGGTCACATCGGCCGAGCTAGAAAGAGGAGGATGGATTTGAAACCGAACGATAACGATCGCAAGCGGGTAGAGCGGGCTCTCCTTGCAGGAATGACAGCAGGAACCGTGGCCGTTCCGCATCTGCTTTTGAGGTATTATCACCGGATGAAGCTGTCCGAACTTGAAGTCATGCTGCTTATTCATATCCTGGCTTTCCAGGAGAATGAGAAGAAAGATTTCCCGACGCACGATGAGATTCAAGACCGGATGACAACCCCGCAGGATCAAGTGATTGAAGCGATTCAAAAGCTTGTGAACAGCGGTGTGCTCCGGATTGAGCAGGAAATCGACAGCGTGTCGGATATCCAGTACGAGCGGTACAATTTGAGGCCGATGTACGAAAAAATCGCGAGCTGCTATGCGGAGGATCTCCTTCAAAAAGCGGCCAGACAGGCGGAGGCCCAGAGGTCCGAAGCCCAGCCTGGACGGGAAAAGGACGTCTATTCGATCTTCGAAGCGGAATTTGCCCGGCCGCTGACTCCGATGGAGCTTGAAACGATAACGAGCTGGCTGGACCGTGACGGCTACAAGGAAGAGCTTGTGCTGGCCGCTCTCAAAGAAGCCGTTTTCGCGGGCAAAGTCCATTTCCGCTATGTGGACCGCATTTTGCTGGAATGGAGCCGGAACCGGATTACGACAGTGGAGCAGGCGAAAGAATTTACACAAAAATTCAGAGGCAACCGCTAGTCCGAGCCGCTTCACTTGAAGCAGTCCGCTAACAAGAAACCCCCGATGGGATTCTCTCAAGAGATTCCTTCGGGGGTTTTTGCGTGTTGTTAGGGAAGTATATCATCCCGCTTGTAGAAGAAACAGCAGACGCGTTCGGCCAATCAGGAGAAAGCGCCTGTCCGCCGGAAATCACGTCTTATTTCTTTAGAAGGTGCCAGCGGTATACATATTCGAACATAAATTCGAATGCTTCCAGATGCCGCTTGGCTTCGGCCACGTTTGCGCCCCAGGCGTAAATCCCGTGCTTGCGCAGCACGATTCCCGGAATGCGCGGAACAATGGCGCCCTGCACCAGCTCGGCGATTTTCGGAATGTCGGCGTAATTCGGCAGGACGGGAATGCGGATTGCGGCATCCTCTTCCCAAATGTTCAGCGCTTTGATGATTTCAATGCCCTCTACCGGGATAAAACCTTCCTCGCCGTACAGCTCGGAGGCCAGGTTGTTAAACATGGTATGCACATGTAAAATGGCGCCTGCTCCCGTATACTTGTAAATTTCACAGTGGATCAGGGTTTCGGCGGAAGGTTTCAAACGGGTCGCTTCGACGGGTGTTCCCTTTTCATTGACGAGAAGGAAGTCTTCCGGCGATTGCAGAGACTTGTCCTTCCCGCTGGATGTCACGGCAAACGTGAAGTTCTCCGGGGTGAATTCGCCGACGCGCACGGATAGATTTCCGCTGGTAGCCGGAAACCAGCCCCGGGCCGCAAGGTTTGCTTTGATCTCGCGAAGCTCGTCGTACGCGTGCTGTTTTTGCTCCAAGGTCAATTCGGTCATGCTTGTATCTTCGCCTCCAGGTCACGGATAATATCGTGGAATGTTTCGAAAGGGACATAAGGGAGCTTCAGTTCCTCGCAAAGCTCGATCAGGTGAGAGCGGGCATAAACGTTCTCTACCAGCTTCGCTCCCTGAAAGTCCGTTACGCTGTCTCCGATCAGGATGCGTTCATAGTCGTCTGCGGGATAGGAACGGATAATCGACGTTTTGCACATTCCGCAGTCCGCTCCGCAGTGCTCGTCACAGGCGTGCGGCCACAGGATTTCGATGGTCTCGCCTTCGAATGAACTTCCGTTGCAGTAAATATGCTCACGGGGAATATCGAAAGATTCCAGGAGCGGATAGACGAAAAAGTCGATTCCGCCGCTTGTCACGAGCAGTTTGATCCCGTTTTGTCTGCAATAGGCAACGAAATCGGCGAATCCTTCGCGGATAACCGCATTCGAGATGGCAAATTCGATCACTTCATGCTGACGGGAAGAAGGGAGCAGCCGGAACATTTCACCGACCGCGTGTCTGACGGAGATCGCCCTTTCTTCCACGAGACGCTTTACGATCGCTTCCCAGCCGGGCGGATCGAAATGTTTCATAATCGCTACGATGTTGTCGCTAACGGTAATCGTGCCGTCGAAATCACAGAACACGATCTTTTGTCGGGTACTCAAGATTTAACCCCCCAGGCTTCGATTGCGGCTTTCAATTCCGGATGCTGCTGAGCGGCTTCTTGAAGCGGTTTCTGTTCCAGCGTTGCCTGGATCGCCTGCCTGAAAGCTTGTCCGCCGGCAATGGCGCCCATGGGATGGCCATGAATCCCGCCGCCGGCGTTAACCACGACATCCGTGCCGAAATCACGCAGGATGAGCGGGACAAGTCCGGGATGGATTCCGGCCGAAGGAACAGGGAAGCTTGTTTTAAGCGCTGGGCTTACGTTTGCGGAAGCGGACGACTGATGTTCAGTGCCTTCCGCCGCGGAATGCCGATAAAGATAGTCCTGCTCCAAGTTTTCCGTTAGCAGAACCTGTTTGATCGCCAGGTTCTCTTCACGCGGCATCACGACGGAGCCGTACGGGGAAGGGAACAGGACGAGATCGGCCCCGGCTACCCGCATCAGCTTGCCGAGCAGCAGGGAGGCGGAAATGCCGTACTCCGCAGAAGGATAGAACGCACCGGCCATAGCGGGATGCGCCATAATCGGCACGGAGATGTCCGGGTCGGCGCTGAGCTCGCACAGCGTATCGAATCCGTAAGCGAGCACATTGAACAGAAGCGCGTTCGCTCCGGCATCGATCGCTTTCTTCGCCTGATTGGCCAGCTTGGACGTCGGGCCGGTCAGATTCGTCGCGTAGAGCAGCTTCTGTCCCGTCACGTCGTATGCGCGGCGCGACGCTTCCATGCAGACGGCTACCCTTTTCTCGATAGGGGTAAGCGGGTTCTCGAACAAGATCTCGTCGTCTTTAATGAGATCGACACCGCCTGCCGCCTGCGCGTAGAACTGTTCCCCGAGCCCCTCCAGATCCTGGCCGATGACGGATTTAAAAATGCTCATCAGAAGCGGCCGGTCATGTACGCCAAGCAGATCCCTTACGCCTTGAAGACCGAACTTGGGGCCGGCAAAAGCCGAAAGAAAAGACTCCGAAAAGGACAGATCGGTCAATTTGATTTTCCCGTCCATGGACAGCTTGCCGAAAACGGTGACAAGCAGAGCCGGAAGATCCCGGCTGAAATTTACATCCGGATATGCGATCCGGATATCCGCGTAACGCCTGGATTCGGGGGAAGCTTCCCCCGCTTCGCGGACGTCGACGGAGACCACATGACCCAGATGCTGCTGCATCTGGGCTTTGCGCGCTTCCGGCAGATCGGTCCAGCTTCCGACGGTCAGACCGACCGCGATCCCCTGCGCTTTTTTGTTAAAATCGGCTGTATCGTCATAACAGCGGTAAGTCGCCAAACAGTAGGAACTCACAACATATCACCTGCTTAAGAAAAGAATAGGAGGCAGAACGCCTTAACGGATATGGGGAGCAATCTCGGCGCCCATTTCCTTTGCGCGTTTTGCGGAGCTGAAAACAGCGGCGGCTACGGCTTCCGGGAACTTGTAGCGGTCCAGCGTCTGCAGAGCGGCCAAGGTCGAACCGTTCGGGGAAGTCACTTTGCGTCTGAGCTCCGCTGGCTCTTCTCCCGTACGTTCCACCATGTGAACGGCTCCGAGCAGTGTCTGCATGGTGAGCCGGCGCGCTTCGTTCTCTTCGAGTCCGCCCGCGATGCCCGCCTGAATTAAGGCCTCCATAAAATAGTATACATAAGCGGGACCGCTTCCGGAAAGTCCGGTTACGATTTCTAGGTAATCTTCGGGAACGACCGTCACCATTCCGACGGCTTCGAACATTTTTGTCGCGAGCGCCTGCTGCTCCTCGGACACACTTTCGGAGAAGCTCATGCCGGTTGCGCCAAGGCCGATGGTCGACGAAGTGTTAGGCATGGTCCGTACGATCGGCATTTGGGTATCCAGCAAAATTTCGATTTTGCGTATCGTCAGCCCGGCGATGACGGACACGAGCAGCTGGCTGCCGTTAAGCATCGGTTTAAGCTCGTCGAACGAAGCTTCCACGTCTTTGGGTTTCATGCAGAGCACGACGATGTCCGCGGACGAGATACGTTCTCTTTTGATCGCCGGGTCACAGCTGGCTTCGACGCCGTACCGCTCTCTAAGCTCTTGCAGCCGTTCTTCATTTTGCCGGTTGGATGCAAAAACTTGCCCGGGCGCCGTGATTCCCCGTTCGATGAGGCCGCGTAGAACAGCCTCAGCCATGGAACCTGCGCCGACAAATGCGATGCGTTTAGTATGAATTATGCTGTTCACAAGTCTCACTCTCCTGTTTATGGAAGACCCGTTCCTTCACGGAACGGATCTCTTTATTCAAGGAATTATTCCCGGATTTGGCCGTCGCCATAAATTCTGTATTTGGTGGAAGTCAACGCGGGAAGTCCCATCGGGCCTCTCGCATGAAGTTTTTGTGTGCTGATGCCGATTTCCGCGCCGAAGCCGAATTCGAAACCGTCCGTGAAGCGTGTGGATGCGTTGTGATAAACGGCCGCGGCATCGACTTCCTGCAAGAAGCGGGAAGCGTGAGCTTCATTCTCCGTCACGATACACTCGGAGTGCATGGTTCCGTGTCGACGGATATGAGCGAGAGCCTCGTCCAGGGAATCCACGACTTTGACATTCAGGACATAGTCGTTGTATTCGGTATCCCAGGCCTCGTCGGCCGCCGTTTTGATTTGCGGGGCAAGCTCGCGGGACCGCGGGCAGCCGTACAGCTCGACACCCAGAGCGGACAGCTTTCCGGCCAAGGCGGACAGATGTTTCTCGGCGTGGCTGCGGTGTACGAGCAGCGTTTCCATCGAATTGCAGACGGAGGGGCGCTGCACTTTCGCGTTGATGGCAATTTTCTCGGCCATTTCGGGTTTTGCCGATTCGTCGACGAACGTGTGGCAGATCCCGGCTCCGGTTTCGATAACGGGCACCGTCGCGTTTTTGACCACGTTTTGAATGAGGGAAGCTCCGCCGCGGGGAATCAGCACGTCAAGCAGTCCGTTCAGCTTCAGCATTTCATCAACCGAGGCCCGGTCGGGATCGGAAATAAGCTGCAGGGCGCCCGGAGGAACGTCCGTGCCTGCGAGTGCGGCTTGCAGCACTTCAACAATCCGTTCATTGGAGCGCAGCGCTGAAGAGCCACCGCGCAAAACGACCGCATTTCCCGTTTTCAGGCAAAGCCCTGCGGCGTCGACTGTCACATTCGGACGGGCTTCGTAAATAATGCCGATTACACCGAGCGGCACGCGGATTTTCTCGACGCGCAGGCCGTTGGGCCGGGCAAACGATTCGAGCTGATCGCCGATAGGATCGGGAAGCTCGATGATCTGACGGAGCCCTTCGGCCATGCTTTCGATCCGCTCGGGCGTAAGGGCCAGCCGGTCCAGCAGGGAAGTGCCGAGGCCGGTATCGGCGCCCCGCTTCAGATCCTCGGCGTTGGCTGCGATAATGGAGTCTTGTTCGGCGACCAGGGCCTCAGCCATTCTTAAGAGGGCGGTATTCTTCTGACCGGTGGTTAAGTTGCCGAGACGGGAAGAAGCTTCTTTCGCGATGGTTGCTTTTTGTCTGACTTCACTCATGGGGCTCACTCCTTGGCTAATCGGATTGGATTTCATTTTTCAATAAAAATAACGGAGCCGAATTCTGAAATCCGGCGTTCCGGGATTTTTTCCGCCTTACGGCAGCCAAGCCGCTTCGATAAAGATGCGGGGCCGCCGCAGGTGTCACGTATTTTGCGAAGCGCGGTAAGCTTGAAGAGTGACCCACTCGTCCCTGTGAATGACCTCGATACGGGGAACCTCGACTCTGCGCTGGATTTCCCCGGTGCCGAGTCCCATTACGGCCTGGAGCTGCCAGGCCACGTAATTGGCAACGCCGCGTCCGATCACGGAACCGTCTTCGCCGCACACCTCGATCACGTCGCCCGGGTGAAAGTCGCCTTCGACGGCGGTTACGCCGGCAGGCAGAAGGCTTTTGCCGCCGGACAGGAGAGCGTTCTCCGCGCCTTGGTCGACGGTTACTTTTCCCTGGGGAACGGAGTGAAACCCGACCCACTGCTTTTTGATGGACAGCGTATGGTCGGCGGCGGAGAAATACGTTCCCCGTCCGTTCCCTTCCGCGGCCAGCCTCAGATCATGCGGTTCCGTGGCGCGTCCGACGAAGACGGGAATACCCCCGCGCATGGCGATGCGGGCCGCTTCGATTTTGGAGCGCATGCCGCCGGTGCCTACGGAGCTGCCGGACCCGCCGGCGATCCGGTAAAGCTCATCGCTGATTTCATCGACACGCTCGATCCGGCGCGCGTCTTTGTTTTTGCGGGGATCGTCCGTGTACAAGCCGTCTGTATCGGTAATGATGATCAGTTGACCCGCTTTGAGCAGATTGGCTACGAGAGCCGACAACGTATCGTTATCTCCGAATTTGATCTCATCGACCGACACGGTGTCGTTCTCGTTGATAATCGGAATAAAGCCGCGGCGGAGCAGCTCTTCCATCGTTGCGGTCGCGTTGGAAACCCGTTTGCGGCTGGTGAAATCGTCCCGTGTGAGCAGGATCTGGGCAGCGCCGATACCGTATTGGTGAAAAGCTTCCTGATAAGCGCGCATGAGCAGCGCCTGACCGACGGAAGCGGCCGCCTGCTTCTCGTGAAGCAGCTTCGGCCTCGATTTGTAGCCGAGGAAAGAGAAGCCTGCCGCTACGGCCCCCGATGTCACGAGGACGACTTCGAAGCCGTTTTGTTGAAGCCGGGCGAGTTCGGCGGCAAAATAGGCGATAGGAGCCGGGTTTAATCCTCCGGCATCTGAGGTAAGCGAGCTGCTTCCTATTTTCACAACGATTCGCTGCTGCATATGTTCACTTCCTTAAGAAAACGGTCTTTACGACCGTGTAGTATACGATTGGTTCTGGCCTTGCCTAAATTTCTTCAAAGAACGCGGGCCGGATGGCAGGGAGCAGCTGGACGGAAGAATGCAAAAAAGGCTCTCGTCCTCGTAAGGACGAAAGCCTGGGCTTCCGCGGTACCACCTTCGGTTGATGCGCCGTCTGAGCGGACCTGCCGGCACCGTATGAGAACAGGGGCCATACCTAAACAAGGTCCAATCGAGATGCACATCCATCTCTGTCCCTGATAACAGCAGGGGTCTGTTCAGCTCGTCGCTGACCGTTCCGGGGCGGGTTCGGGAAAACTGCTGCAAAGCTCTTTCAGCCGGGGAGCTTTTCTCTGAAGCAAAGCGGGTTATCCTTACTATTCCCATCACAACGTTCGATGTTTTCTTACTAGGATAGCACGCGTGCCGCCGGTTGTAAAGAAGGGCTCTCCGGAAGGAGAGCCCGATCCGCTTCGGCGGATTACTTGTCGAACAGATGCAGGTTGCCGATGCGCCGAACGGCTTCTCGCAGGCGTTCCTCGCCTGTAAGCAGTCCGAGACGCACGTACCCTTCTCCGTGGGTGCCGAACCCGATGCCGGGCGCCACGACGACTTTGGCTTCGTTCAGCAGCAGATCGGCAAATTCAGCCGAACTGTATTTGCGGGGCACGGGAAGCCAGGCGAAGAAGGACCCCTGTGAAGGCTTGGCTTCCCAGCCGATTTCGTCCAGAGCGCCGAATAGTGCATTGCGGCGGCTTTCGTAGACGGCTCTCAGCTCGTGCACGCAGTCCTGGGGAGCGGTTAAAGCAGTGGCGGCAGCGGCTTGTATCCCGCCAAACAGGGAGACATACATATGATCCTGCATCAGATTGATGATGCGGATAATGTCCGGGTTGCCCAGCGCGAACCCGACTCTCCACCCGGCCATGTTGTAGGTTTTGGAAAGCGTATAGAACTCTACGCCGACTTCCTTGGCGCCCGGCCGTTCGAGGAAACTGACGGGCCTGCTGCCGTCGAATCCGATCGCGCCGTAAGCGAAATCGCTGGCCACGACAATCCCGTTCTTCGAGGCGAAAGCGATCGTTTCGTCGTAGAAGGCTTCGGAAGCCGTAGAAGCGGTCGGATTGTTCGGATAGTTGATGAACATAAGCTTGGCCCGGCGTACGTCGTTCTCGGACAACGAGCCGTAATCCGGCAGGAAGGCGTTGTCTTCACGCAAAGGCATGAAGGCCATTTCGGCGCCGGCAAGCGCTACACCCGACCAGTAATCGGGATATCCCGGGTCCGGCACGAGGCAGACGTCTCCCGGATTCAACAGACATTGGCTGATTTCGACGAGTCCGGTTTTGCCGCCGAAGAGGATGGCGACTTCGGTCTCCGGGTCCAGAGTGACGCCGTAATCCTCCCGGTAGCGTGCGGCAATCGCTTCTTTCAGGAAGCCGTATCCGCTGAAGGGCGGGTACTTGTGGTACAGCGGGTTCTCCGCGGATTCCTGAAGAGATTTTACGATATGGGAAGGGGTGGGGCGATCGGGATTCCCTTGACCGAGATTGATAACATCGTGCCCCTGAGCGATTTGGGCATTCGCTTTTTTGACAAGTCCCGCAAAAAATTGCGAAGGCAGGCTTGCCATGCGGCTCGCCGCTTCGATCTGCAAAGGCCTTACAGACGCGTTCGTTAAAGGGGACTGGCTATGATCCGGCTGCGGGGAACGGCCGGTTTGTAGGTTTTCGTTCATGATTTTACTGCCTCCATCATGCTGATCCGTTAGGGATAGACCCGGTATGATCCTAAATTTACCCCTACTTTATCATGATTTCAAAAGGATGTATACCACTCGGAATTGTCCGTTTAAAAGCTGTCTTTAACGGTTCCCGTTCCTTCGTCGAGAACGTTCTGCCCGTTGCCGGTTCCTCCGTTGCCGAAAAGCAGGCTGCCCGTGCTTTTCTTGCCGGAAATCCGGATGCCGGCTGTTTTGCAGCCGCTGAACAGATTGCCGCCGGCCGCAGTTTCGCGAGAACCGGTTTCTCCCCTCGATTCGATGTGGATCCCGCTTGCGCCAAGGTTGCGGAACGTTCCGCCGTGAACCGATGTACGAACCGCGTTGCTGATCACGACTCCGTTTCCTTTGATTCCTTTGAGCACATTGCCCTGGAGGGTATGGTCCGCGGGCTGGAGCTTGCCGGACTCCTGATCGCCTTCTAACCTGATGCCGTCCCCGTCGAGACCGGTGATCTCATTGTGGGAAACGGCACAGCCGGAGACATTGCGTTTCAGCAGAATGGCGGTTATCCCCGATTTGGCGGCATCCAGATTGGTGATCCGGTTGTTAATAATATCATTCCGGGCGGCAGGTTCGGCTGCCTGATCGGATTGGACGAGGAAGGCGTACTGATCGATGTAGGTGACGTCATTGGACTGGATCACCGACCGGGAACAACCTCCGTCCAGATACACGGCTGTGTTCGTTACGCTCTTGAAGGTATTGCGAAAAAAGGTGTGGCCTTCGCCTCCGCTGCAGTAAATGCCGGTGCCGTAATGCGGTTTACCCGGTATATTGCCCAGAATAAGCTCGAAGTCGCAGTGATCGACCCGGCACGCGTGGCAGTTTCGGAGCAAGATCGGACTGGACAAGGTGAAAAAGCGGCAGTCCGTGATGCTGACATGGCTCGCTTGCAGCAGAGAAATGATGCTGTCTTCGACAGGTGAAGCGACAGCTCCGGGCGCACTGCCGCCGTGGAAGGAGAGGCTGCCGATTTCAATATCCGATGCGGGCGGCAGGGAGGTGAAGGCGCAGCCGGCGGCAGCTGTCAGAGTCGTCTGACTGATCCCCGCGCCCATAATCCGGATGCCGCTTTTCAGTTGAACGGGCTTGGTCAGGATATACCGGCCTACGGGTATGTAGACGATGCCGCCGGTCTGGGCGGCCGCGTGAACGGCGCTCTGAATCCCGGTGGAGTCCGTGTCCCCATAGGAGCCCTGCCCCAGGGCGCCGTATTCTTTTACGTTATGGATAAGCGTTTCCGCTCCACGCGCTTTGACCGCGGAAGGAAGCGAACCGGCAGCCATAACGGCTCCAGCCGCGCCGAGTGCGGCGAGCAGCTTTCTTCTGCTGAGAGGTCGGGACGAATTCATAGGTATCTCTCCTTATCGCTAACTTGATTGGATGGTTGAACATGAACTTCGCCGCGGGTCCAGTATTTTCCTTCCGCTGGTTTGACGAAAGAGAGTCCGGTTCCCTTTTTGCCCTAAGCAGGGCAGGAAGAAAAGAATTGATCTATAGGGGGCGATCCTCTATCATAAAAGCAGACTGACGTACCCGGCAGAATAAACTAGGAGGTGCCCGAATGGATAACCAGCAATCGTTTCCGAACAGAGTCCGTCTCGCGCTTATTCAGATGGATATTACTATCGGGGAGCCGGAAGTAAACCGGCGAAAAGTAGAGAAGCTTCTCCTGGAAGCGGTCGGCGGAGCGCAAAAACCGGATATTATCGTGCTTCCCGAAATGTGGAACACGGGTTACGCCCTGGACCGGATTCATGAACTTGCCGATCCGGAGGGCCGTATAACCCGGAAGATGCTCGGCTCTTTTGCCAAAGAGCATGGAGTACATATTATCGGAGGCTCCGTAGCGGAGAAGAAGGGCGAGGAAGTTAAAAACACCGTCTACGGTTTTAACCGGAACGGGGAGGAAATCCTCGAATATTCCAAGATTCATCTGTTCCAACTGATGGACGAGCATTTGAGCCTTGCCGCCGGCAATCAAAGAGGCAGTTTCGATCTGGATGGGATTCCGGCCGCAGCCGTCATCTGTTACGACATCCGGTTCCCCGAACTTACCCGCAAGCTCGCTCTGGACGGGGCGCAGATGCTCTTCGTGCCCGCCGAGTGGCCGCATCCGCGGCTTCATCACTGGCGTACACTGCTGATGGCGCGCGCCATCGAGAATCAGATGATCGTCGTTTCCTGCAACCGGGTAGGAGAAAGCAAGGGAACCTCATTCTTCGGTCATTCCATGGTGATTGATCCTTGGGGGCAGGTGCTGGCCGAAGGCGGGGAAGAAGAAGAAATCATTTTCGCCGAAGTCGATTTGGCCGAAGTGGCCTCCGTACGCGGTAAAATTCCCGTATTCGCCGACCGCCGTCCTGCCGTTTACGAATAAAGCGAACGCCAAAAAACGCAGCCCTTCAAGTTGAAGGACTGCGTTTTTATCGTTCCCTTTTAAAGGGAGACGGTTGTTGAATGAAAGCTGGAATCCGGTGTCAGACGGAAGATCTTCGGCCTGTTATCAGCGTGATGACGAACAGGACGAGGAACAGGAAGAAAAGGACTTTGGCGATACCCGCAGCGGCGCTGACGATTCCGAAGAATCCGAAAATACCCGCTACGATTGCGATGATCAGAAAAATCATAGCCCATTTTAACATGAGAAACCCTCCTTTAAGCGATAGTCTTTTTTATTGGTACGGTCGTTGAGAATGTCGTTAATGGCTGTACGGTGTGGCTTGCGGCCGCATTCCGCATCCCTTGATTAGAACAGATTGCTGTTTTGGTTATCGCGGCCGCTCATGTAAATGCCCGTAGGCGGGAGCGTCGTTTCATCTTCGCGAAGACGTCCGTCGTGAGGATAGCCGTCACCATCGCGGTCCGCATAAGCGATCACAAGGATTTTTCCGCGGTCAAGCTCTTTCTCATAGGTATCCGCTTCGGAAGAGCTCAGGCCGAGCGATTCCATTTTGGCGCGGAGCTTATCGCCTTTCGAACGGAATAAGTTGGCGGCTGCCGTCATTAGGCCTTCTTCCGCTACACCGACTTCATTCGTGTTCGTCATTTCCGCCACGCCTTCAGTACGGTCGTTATCGTGCGTCATTACGTAAATTTCATCGAGATTAAAGCCTTCCGCCTGCAAATTTTTTACCTCGCGCAGGGCTTGTTCTTCGTTAGCTGCAAGTCTCACTTTGGTTTCCATGTTCATTCTCCTCCTTATCGTTTAAGCCGCAGCTTTCTTGTCTTCTGGCTTTTGCCGCGGTGACTTCGTTGTTCAGGTTGTTTGCCTGTCGTTCATGACTCTTATTAACCGCCCCCCTTTTCGTTGAAACAAAGCTATTGACAAATTTGCCTGTATATGAACTATCAAATCTTTCCTGATTCAAGAGTCGTTTTCGGGGTTACTTTTAAATAGGATATTTTATATAATAGGATAGATGTGCAGCTACCTTTGTTTTCAGGCGCACGGCAAATCTCCGGCGATACCGACGGCAAACAAAGTGTGCGGTAGTAGATTTATTCCCCCAGACCGACGCGTTTCGGCTTTATCCGATAGTGCGGAAAGAAAATGGACGCTGACGGCTTTGGTTACAAAATACTCCCAAGTAGATCAAGGAATCACAGACAGAAGAATTCCACTATAAAAGGAGAACATGGAATGAGCATCATGATTGTAGACGATAATCCGGTCAATCTTATTGTGATCGAAAAAATATTGAAAAGCGCGGGCTACTCCAATATGCACCGCGCTTCTTCTGCTATGGAACTGTTTGAAATGCTGAAGATCGACAATCCGAGTTCCTCGGATTTACAAATCGATTTAATTTTGATGGACCTGATGATGCCGGAAATCGACGGGATCGAAGCCTGCAAAAAATTGCAGCAGATCGAGGAACTGAAAGACATTCCGATTATTATCATCACGGCCATGGGGGATTCCATTAAACTGGCGGAGGCTCTGGAAGCGGGAGCGATCGATTACGTAACCAAGCCTATCAACAAAATCGAGCTGGTAGCCCGGATTAAATCCGCCCTGCGGCTCAAATACGAGAAAGACTGGCACAAAGAGAACGACAATCGGATCCGTTCCGAGCTGCAATTGGCCAAAAACGTTCAAAGCAGCGTACTCAGCCTGCCGATCGAAACCGAGAAAATCCGGATTGAAGCGTACTATAACCCTTCTTATGAGCTCGCGGGAGATTTGTACAACTGGTATCCCATCGATGAAGACCGTTACGGGGTTATGCTGCTCGACATTATGGGACACGGCATTTCTTCGTCGCTTGTCTGCATGTTTATCTCTTCGGTCCTCCGGGATACGATTACCAAATTTGTGACGCCGGAGCTTGTAATTGCCGAACTGAACCGGTATATGAACCGGCTGCATAACGACCAGAATCATTTGAACTATTATTTCACGGCGATTTATATGCTGGTAGATACGAAGAACAAAACCATCGACTACGTAAATGCCGGTCACCCGCCGGGCTTTCTTATGAACGACAGCGGGGAGGCGGTCCCACTTACGAACGGAACCTGTGCGGTCGGATTTTTCGAGGAAATGGATATCAAGCCCGGTCGGATCACTTACACGGGAAAATCGCGGATTCTGCTTTATACCGACGGACTTCTCGAGGAAATAGAAGAGGCCGACACGGAGCTGCCGACGCGGCTTATCACGGCTGTTCAGCAAAAAGGGGATATGGGGCTTCACGCGGTAGTGGACGAACTGCTGGACGAAGAAGTCCAAAACAATCATATGGATGATATTTGTCTGATCTGGATCGATATTCCCTGAGAAAGGGCCGGTTGCTAGAGACAGTTATAAAGGGGAGAGGGAAGTCTTTTATGAAAATATCGACAAAGCTCATGGCGGGTTTCGGGCTTTTGTTTATCTTGATGTTCGTGCTGGCTGGAATCGGGACGACTCGGATAAGCAGTATCGACGAGAGCCTCGATAGCGCGTTTGTCAACCGATTTAACAAGACACGGATGGCCTACACGGCCCGTTCGGACGTCAATACAATCGCTAAATATATGGCGAATCTGCTGCTTAACTCAGACCCCAATCAACTGGGGGCCAAAGAAAATCTGGCTAAAGCGAACACTTACAAAGAGAAGCTGAAAGAAGGGGTGACCGCTCTCCAAAAATCCGCCAATTCGGATGTGGAGAAGCAGCTTACCTATGAGACGGTCAAAAGCACCGAAAATTTTATGACCTATCTGAATCAGGCGATCGAGCTTTACGAAAACGGCAAGGTAGCGGAAGCAAACAAACTGAGAACCGATATCGGCGTGACTTATCAGGACCAGGTAACGGAAAGCGTGGATCACTTAACGCAATATCTGGACGATAACGTACAAAAAGGGATTAACGAATTTAAAGCTTCCAACAGCAAAACGCTGCTCTTGACGATTGTGCTGACGGTTGCCGCTCTGATCATCGGCCTCGGGATCATGTACTGGATCATGCGCAGCTTGTCCCGCGGGCTCGCCCTGCTGACCGGCATGATCAAAGGTTTCGGCAACGGCCGGTTCGATCCGGGTTACCGCGTCGAGGTGACGACGACCGACGAGTTCGGCAAAGTTGCCGATGTCTTTAATACGATGGCCGACGACCTGGAAGAACTGATGCACAACGAACGGACCTTCAATAAGCTGAATGAAGACCAGGCATGGCTGAAATCGAATGTAGCGAACATGAGCATGCTGCTGCAGGATCAGACCAATATGCACGACCTGACGAACAGCTTTATTTCGGAAGCGTCCCGCATGATCGGCGCCACGTTCGGAGCGGTATATCTGTTGGAGCGGGAGGGCATGAGGACGAGGCTCGTTCTGTCCTCGGCTTACGCTTTCGATAAGGACCCCGAGGGCAATCTTCTTCCCGAATTCGCGCTCGGTCAGGGTCTTGTCGGCCAGGCGGCTGCCGACGGCCGGCGGATTATGGTCCAGGACGAAGTGGATAAGTATTTGACTATCCATTCCTCCTTCGGGCAGCTGGACGCGAAATATCTCGTTGTCGAGCCGGTCGTATCCGAGGAAGAAATCGGAGCGGTCGTTGAATTTGCGGGATTGAAAATGCTCAGCGAGAAAGAACTGGACCTGCTGGAGCAGCTGACGGAGAATCTCGCAGTCTCCATCGGACGGATCCGTTCCCGCGAACGGGTCGAGGAGCTCCTCCGCATGTCGCAGGCATTGACGGAGGAACTGCAAAGCCAGTCCGAAGAGCTCATTTCCCAGCAGGAAGAGCTGCGCACCTCCAATGAGAAGCTGGAGGAGCAGACGAAGGCGCTGAAAGCGTCCGAAGAGCTGCTGCAGTCCCAGCAGGAAGAGCTGGAGCAGAATAACGAAGAGCTGCTCCGCAAAACGAAGCAGCTCCAGATCCAGGTTCAAGAGACGGAGCTGGCTAACCGCCAGATCGAGGAAGCCAAGGAAGCGCTCGAAAAGCAGGCGTTCGAGCTGGCCATGGCTTCGAAATACAAATCCGAATTTTTGGCCAATATGTCGCATGAACTGCGTACACCTCTTAACAGTATGCTTATTCTTTCGCAGATGCTTGCGGAGAATAAAGACGGCAACCTGTACGACAAGCAGGTGGAATATGCGGAGACGATTCACTCTTCCGGCTCCGATCTGCTCAAATTGATCAATGATGTCCTCGATCTCTCGAAGGTAGAAGCCGGGAAAGTGGAGGTTCAGGCCGAGTATGTTCTCGTGCCGGATATCATGGAAACGATCCAGCGTTCGTTTGAACAAGTTGCGCGCAAGAAGGCGCTGGGCTTTGAAATTACGATCGACAACGGCGTTCCGCGCATGCTCTATACGGACTGCATGCGGCTGGAGCAGATTCTGCGGAACCTGTTGTCCAACGCCTTTAAATTCACGTCCCAGGGCTCCGTACATTTGCATGTCTATCCCGTCAAGGAGGGAGAGCCGCAAATTGCTTTCTCCGTCAAGGATACGGGAATCGGGATTGCCGAAGAGAAGCAGCAGATTATCTTCGAAGCGTTCCAGCAGGCCGACGGGACGACGAGCCGGCAATTCGGCGGAACGGGACTCGGGCTGTCCATTTCCAAGCAGCTCGCGAGCCTCCTCGGAGGTACGATCGAAATCTGCAGCCGGGAAGGGGAAGGCAGCACGTTCACGCTGTTCATCCCGCACCGGCAGTATTCCGAGCGCGTAGGAGGATCGGCCGAGGCGGCTGCCGCGGGACAGGAGCAGCAGGCCCTGCCGCTTCCGGGCGCATCTGCAGTACCGCAGCTTCCCGCACCTGCGCCCGTGCCGGTTAAATCGGCTCCGAAGTCCGTCCAGCGCGAGGTGGAGGACGACCGGGGCAGCATCACCGAGAACGATAAAGTGCTGCTGATCGTGGAAGACGATGTGCACTTTATGAACGTGCTCGTCGACATGGCCCGCAGCCGTGGATTTAAGGCTCTGGTTGCGATGCAGGGGGATATCGGGCTGCAGATGGCGAAAGAGTATAAACCGGACGGCATCATCCTGGATATCCAGCTGCCGATCGTCGACGGCTGGTCGATTCTCGTCCAGCTCAAGAACAATGCCGAGACCCGGCATATCCCGGTACACGTGATGTCGGTCGTCGACGAAGTGCACCAGGGGCTCTCTATGGGCGCGATAGCCTATATGCGCAAGCCTTCCAGCAAGGATGTGCTGGAGCAAGCCTTTATTGAGCTGGAAGGGTTCATCGATCAAAATCTGCGAAAGCTCCTGCTTGTAGAGGATGATCCCGTCCAGATGAACAATCTGATCGAGCTTATCCGCCACGACGATGTCCTTATCGAAGTGGCGACAACGGCGGATGAAGCGATCGTGAAACTCAGAGAGCGGCATTTCGACTGCATGGTTCTCGATATCGGCTTGGCGGATCAGTCCGCATTCGATCTGCTGGAGCGGATCAAAGCCGAGGAAGAGCTTCGCCGTCTGCCGATTGTTATTTACACCGAAAAAGAATACGATAAGAAAGACGAGATGAGACTTAAGAAATACGCGGAGTCCATCATCATCAAGAACGTGAAATCGCCGGAACGGCTGCTTGACGAAACGGCGCTGTTCCTGCACCGGGTGGAAGAAACCCTGCCTGAGGAGAAGAAACGGATTCTACAGCGTCTTCACAGCAGCGAAGCGGTGTTTGCAGGCAAGAAGGTACTTCTCGTCGATGACGATATCCGCAACGTGTTTGCGCTCTCCAACCTGCTGGAAGGGTACAATATGAAGGTGCTGTTTGCGGAAACCGGACGCCAGGCTTTATCCATTCTTGAAAAGGAACCGGATCTTGATCTCGTTCTGATGGATATCATGATGCCGGAAATGGACGGTTATCAAGCCATGAAAGAGATCCGCAGCATGCCGCAATTCGATAATCTGCCGATTATCGCCCTGACCGCGAAGGCCATGCGGGATGACCGGGAGAAGTGTATACAGGCCGGCGCGTCGGATTATATAACAAAACCGATAAATAATGATCAGTTAATGTCTCTAATTCGCGTTTGGTTGTTTAAGTAAGAGAAGGAGCAAATGCGAACCCTCTGATGAGAAACATCTAAGACGTGCCACAGGATCGACTCGGAGGAGAAGGAGAGAGACAATTGGATTCGAATTTTCACCCTATAGATCAACTGCCCACTTTTTCCGGCCTGCAGGCCGAGCATGAACGCATCGAGATCAGTCTGTTGCTTGAGGGTATTTACCGCATTTACGGATATGACTTCCGCAATTATTCGTACCCGTCTATCCGGCGCAGGATCTGGCACCGTATTCTGGCAGAGAAGCTGACGACCGTCTCCGGTCTGCAGGAGAGAGTTCTGCATGACCGGGAGTGCCTGGAGCGCCTGCTGTCGGACCTGGTGATTCACGTCACCGAGATGTTCCGCGATCCCGAGGTGTTCCTCACCTTCCGCCAGAAGGTGGTCCCCCTGCTCCGCCAGTATCCGGCGATTCGCATCTGGCATGCGGGCTGCGCCACCGGAGAGGAAGTTTACTCGATGGCGATCCTGCTGCACGAAGAGGGGCTCTACGACCGCACCCGGATTTATGCGACGGATATAAACGAGGATGTGCTTAAAAAGGCGGAGAAAGGAATCTATCCGCTGCGCAACATGAAAGACTATACGAGAAACTACCTGCAGTCCGGAGGCAAGGAAGCTTTCTCGAAGTACTATACGGCTTCGAAGGATTCCGTTACGCTTCATTCCTTTTTGCGTGATAATATTGTTTTTGCCCAGCATAACCTGGTTACGGATCGTTCGTTTAACGAGTTCCATGTGATTTTGTGCCGGAATGTATTGATTTATTTCAATACGCAGCTCCAGAACCAGGTGCATACACTCATATACGAAAGCCTGGGACCGTCCGGTTTTCTGATTTTGGGCGATAAAGAAACGATCACTTTCACCAAGCACGCGTCCGCTTACGAAGCCGTCAGTACAGCCGACAAAATTTACCGCAAGGTGCAGTGACGCTGCATAAGATGAGGAGACGAGTTGGAGGAAGGGGTTTCTCGAAGTGAACTTGGATGAACCGATTAAAATACTGATGGTAGACGATCAGCCCGAGAATTTGCTGGCGCTTGAAGCCGTTCTTGCGGAAGAGAACTACCATCTGGTAAAAGCGGGCTCGGGTGAAGAGGCCCTTCGATGTTTATTGCACGACGATTTCGCTGTGATTGTTCTGGACGTTCAGATGCCGGGCATGGACGGTTTCGAGACGGCCCGTTGGATCAAATCACGGGAGAAATCGAAGGATATCCCGATTATTTTCATTACAGCGGCTTCCCATGAGAAGGAGCATGTCTTCGCGGCTTATTCCGTCGGTGCCATTGATTATATCGTTAAACCGTTCGTGCCTCACACGCTGAAAGCCAAGATCGAAGGCTTCGTGAACCTGTATCTCGTTCAGAAAAAGCTCCAGCACCAGTCGGAGCTGCTGAATATGCGGACACAGGAACTGCTGACGGCCAAAGAAGCGGCGGAATCCGCCAACCGGGCCAAATCCGAGTTTCTTGCGCTGATGAGCCATGAAATCCGCACGCCCATGAACGGGGTTATGGCGATGACCGATCTGCTCCTGGAAACGGAGCTTTCGGATGAACAGCGGGAATACGCCGACACCATTTCAAGAAGCGGTGCCGCGCTGCTGCATATTATCAATCAGATTCTCGATTTCACCAAACTCGAATCTTCCAAAATGGAGATGAACACCGAGCCGTTCGATCTGGACGTCTGCATGGAAGAAACGATGGATCTGTTCTACGGCGAATGCCGCAAGAAAGACCTCAAACTGGAACGGGAACTTGCTGAGAATGTTCCGACCCATCTCATCGGGGATGAGCTGAAGCTTCGTCAGGTACTCATTAATCTGATCGGCAACGCGGTTAAATTCACGGAAACGGGCGGCATTAAGGTTAAAGTGACGAATCTGGGAAAAACCGGGAACGGCAGCCGGATGATTCTTCAATTCCGGGTCCGCGATACGGGGATCGGAATTCCGGTCGAGAAAAGAAACCGCCTGTTCCAGCCTTTTACACAGGTGGATTCCTCGATGACGCGGAAATACGGAGGAACCGGCTTAGGGCTTGTCATTTGCCAAAATCTTGTGGAACTCATGTCGGGCAAAATAGAAGTCTATTCACAAGAGGGCCAAGGCACCGAATTTGTTTTTACCATACAGGCGGAAGAACTCCGCCCTTGATAAAAGCTTCGTAAACACGCGCAGAATGCGGTTTGCGGGGCTTTTTTTGTTGTTTTTTTTTATGGTTTCAAAGGGATGGGGGCGGTGTAAGAACTGGTATTACCGAGATATAGAGGCGGGTGGGAATTAGAGAGAAGCGTCCTACAACGGGCTGACCCCCATGACAGCAATAGTTTTACAGATTGTGCAAATAAAAGCGAACAAATCAAATTAAGTTGATTATGAATTGTCCGCACGGGGTATTTAAAGGTAGACAAGTTTTACTTGGACGATATAAACAAGAACTCTTTCTTATAGACAAAATAGACAACTACGAAAGGATCAGGTGACAGAGATGAGAAAACAGAGTGTAGCTATATTACTAGCGGGAGGTGAAGGTCGCCGACTGGGCGCCCTGACCCAAAATACGGCGAAACCGGCGGTCCATTTCGCGGGCCGCTATCGCATGATCGATTACGCGCTCAGCAATTGCCGCAACTCCGGCGTCGACACGATCGGTGTTGTCACCCAATACAAACCGGAATCCCTTCATCAGCACATCGGAACAGGTGAAGCTTGGCTCAGTGAAACAGACAAAGGATGCGTCGAAGTGCTTTGCTCGAACCAGGAGCATGTAATCGGCAACGAATTTACGGGAACGGCTAACGCGGTTTATCAGAACCGCCATTTTATCGAAAAGCACGATCCGGAATATGTACTGGTGCTTTCGGGCGACCACATTTACCAAATGGATTACAGCAAAATGATCGAACAGCATCAAAAGCTCGGTTCGGTCGCGACAATCGCGGTTAAGCCGGTAGGCTGGGACGAAGCGAGCCGCTTCGGAATTATGAACACGGACGAGGAAGGCCGCATTGTGGAGTTTGAAGAGAAGCCGGCACAGCCGAAGAGCAATCTGGCTTCGATGGGAATTTATGTATTCAACTGGGATTTCCTGAAGAAAGTGCTGGAGCGCGACGATATGTCTGCGGATTCTTCCCATGATTTCGGTAAGGATGTCATCCCGATGATGGTCGAGGAAGGTGTTCGCGTTCATTCCTTCTCCTATGAGGGCTATTGGAAAGATGTCGGCACCATCGACAGCCTCTGGCAGGCACAGATGGACCTGCTGAACGGTTCTCCGCTGATGAGCGAGCTGGAATGGCCGATGTATACGGCCCAGATTGCCAACGTAAAGCCGCACGTCGACCGTACGGCCAAAGTGGACCGTTCCCTGATCAGCGAGAACTGCGCCGTGTACGGTCAAGTTCAGAACTCGGTAATCTCTCATGGAGTTTACATAGGAAAAGGCAGCGTTCTGACGGACTGCGTGATCATGCCGAATGTCCGGATAGGGAACAACGTAAAGCTCCATAAAGCCATTATCGGCGAGGGAAGCGTATTGTGCGACGGTGTAACGGTAGGCAAGACGGATGCCCAAACGATTAGTGTGGTCGGAGATCATGAGGTGCTGTACAAGATCAACGACAAAGCTCCGAAAATTTACCTGCCTCGTCTCGAGCAGCGAATCGGTTAAGGGGGATATTCAGGTGAATCATTCCATTATTGTCGTCGACAGCGAGAAGGAAATCCGCGATGTCATTCGTCAGCTTCAAACCGCCGGGTGCGAACCGCACTGCATTCACGTGCTGTCCGATGAAGCGGTAGACACGGAGGAAATGCTGAGACCGCGTTATACAAGCCGTATCGGCTTCTCCGCAGAGCAAATGGCCTATACGATGGCGACTATTTTCCGCGGCAGCGGCAGGGCGATGCGCTCCAAGCTCATCTCGCTGGGGCTGGCGGGAAGTGCGATTCCTTATTATGAAGAAGAAATTTCACGGGGGCGCATTGTGGTCGTGGCGGTTCCCAGCCAGTTTGTTTATGCCTATGATGCCAGTTATGCGGATCAACCGATTGAAGCTTCTGCCGCGGGCCAATAACTCTGTAATCATCCCTTAGCCGCTCATGACCCCAATACGTCTTAGGAGGGACTCCAGATGAACAAGAAATCACTGACGATGGCGCTGCTTGGCGGTGCGCTGCTTTTCAGCGGCGCTCATGGACTTGAGGTGCCTGCGTCCGCAGGTGCGGATGACGGACTCATTTCTAAGGCAGCACCTCCTTTGGTTCTTGGCGCTGGAGGCGCCATTACGGAGACAGCGGGATACAAGACGGTTAACGCTAACGGTACGGTGACGGCAAAGCCGGCGGTGGTTCCGGCCGAAGAAACGCCTGCAGAGGCGTCCGGCTCCATCAAACTGGAACGCGTAAACGGTATCTCTCTATCCGACGATGTGAATACGATTGTGAAGCGGAAGGGAGAGCCGAAATCCATCCGGAAGGATGAATTTTTCGGTGAAACGAAAATTCTTGAGTATCCGGATTGCAGCGTTGCCGTAGGTGAATATGGGATTGAATATGTAGAAGTTACCCCGGATCACAAACAGATTAATATCGACGGCAAGCCGGTGGCGAATAATTTACAAGCGCTCGAAAAGACGCTGGGAGAGCCCTACTGGGTGGCCGAGGACGGCCTGGTCTTTACGCAGGACAATCAAGCGCTGAAATTGTTCGTAGACCCTGACAGCGGTCAGTTAAAATCGGTTCATTTCTTCTCCAGCGTTACGGAATAAGGGTTCACTAATCGAAAACCAAGTAGTAGAAACAGGCCCGCGCCAAGCGGGCTTTTTTGTTATGTCCATTTGGAGCCGATTTTCCTGACTGGATTAAGCTCGATCTGCTGCCGGACCAGATAACGCAGCAGCTGGCGGCGACAGGAACGGGAGAAGTAAAAGGCATTGAAGCCCGTCCGGAGTAGGCGTAAGACTCTTCATGTCATCAAGATGTCTCTACAGCTACTCCTGATTAAGAGAGGAGAGAGTTATCACGCCCGCATCGCTCTTCGTACAGCTCCGGCGTGATGCAGCGTCGCATGACGGTAAGTCGGATACCTGAACGGCGAAGAGAGAGCCCGTGTAACGAGACACAAAAAATCAGCCTTGCAAGAAGGCTGATTGAAGGAGATCTATTAAAATTTAGGGAATACATATTTAACGAGGAAGTAAAGGAAACCAAAGAAAATGATGAGATAGGCCGCATATTTGATAAAAGTTGAAGCGACGGCGCTAGAATCCGATCTTTTCTCAATGTGCCTCTGCTCGATGTCGACATTCTTGTCTTGATCCATGGGTAATCCTCCTTCCTTCACCAGATCAATTGCGGTAGTCTTAATCGTTTATGTAAGACTCCAGCATCCAGATGTGTTTTTCAAGGTTGGTGCAGATTTCAGTCAGCATATCCGCCGTACCGTGGTCGCCTTCGTTCTCGGCGGTTTCGATCGCTTCCTTGGATTCTTCCGTAATGGTGCGGAAGTCCTGGATCAGCGCTTCTACCATTTGGCCGGCATTGCGCTCCGGAGAAACTTCTTTGATAGAAGAATTCGTTTGGAATTCTTTCGTTGTGGAAAGCGGGCTTCCCTGAAGTCCGAGGATACGTTCGGCAATCGTGTCGAGGTAAAGATCGGCTTCTTTATAGAGCTCTTCGAATTTTACATGGAGAACGAAGAACGAAGGGCCTTTGAGGTACCAATGGAACTGATGCAGCTTGACGTACATGACACCCCAGTTTGCCACTTGCTTATTAAGTAAAGTTACGGTTTGTTTTTCTTTAGCTGTAGATGTTTTAGCCATTGTTTATTTCCTCCCTTTAACTCTGAATAGTCGTGTCTACAAGCTCATTACCCGCAGCTACCCCCGGCGAAACAAGGCAAATTATAGCGGGAAATCCGGTGTTTCAAAGTGCCCGGCAGGTGGTAAAACTGAGATAAGCCGGTCGATTCGGCAGGTTCATGAGCAGGGTTCACGTATAAGGGAGGGGATAGCTTATGATATGGCAAATTAGCTTAGCGGTTATTGCAATTGCCTTTGTGGTGCTCGTCGTTTTTCTGGTGAAGACACTCCGGTCGGTGACCGATCTCGTTGCCCAGACCAACCAGACCATTCAGCAAGTTCAGCAGCAGGTGACGGTGGTAAGCCAGGAAGCAAACGAACTGCTTCGTCATACCAATGAGGTTAGCCTGGACGTACGCAACAAGCTGCATGCGCTCGACAAAACCTTTTATACCATTAAAAATGTCGGGGATGTGGTAAGCGAGATTACGACTTCCGTGCGCCAAACCTCGGCTACCGTAACGAATACAATGAGAAACAAAGTGGAGAAAGAGCTGAACTCTCCGAAAAGCATCGTGAACCGAATCGCGCCTCTGGTTCCGGTAGCGGTCGATATGTGGAAGAGATTGAAGCAGAGCCGCACGACGAACAGCAAAAGCGTAGCCGTCAAGTAAGACGGCTTCTTACAAAGAATAGCCCTAAGCGGGCTGGTAAAAACAAGAAAGATAAAAAGTTGTTTCACTTGGAATTAGGGCGGGTAAAGTAAGTAGTATGTGCAGCAATTATAAATGGTGGGTCATTGACTAAGGAGGACAAATAAATGGTGCAAGAGAACAAATTCAGAATGGAAAAACAAATTACAGATGATGATAACATCATTTCTTTGATCGGGGAGCTGGATCTTTCCAAGGCATCCGAGTTTAATACAAACGTGGACCCGTTTGTGCAAGATGTGGGACGCAAACTAATTCTCAATCTTAAAGAACTGACATACATCGACAGCACGGGAATCGGAGTTATCCTTACGATTATCAAAACCCGTCACGCTTTAAAAGCGCCTTTTGCGGTTGAGAATATCCCTCCCAAGGTCCAGAAGCTGTTTGACCTTACGGGGTTGACACCGTTTTTGTCGGCTGTAGCGAATACTGTGAACTAAGAAAGGAAAGAAAAGGGTCTATGGAATCCAAAAATCGTAATGTGAGTTTAACGCTGCCTGCTGAAGCTGAATACATCGATCTCGTCCGTTTGACGCTCTATGGAATCAGCTCCAAGATGGGTTTCTCTTATGAAGATATCGAAGATATGAAAGTCGCCGTTTCAGAGGCTTGCAACAACGTTGTGGTTCACGCTTACGAGCCGGGCCAGGGCGGCAAAATGGAAGTTCATTTCGAAGAGGTGGACGGCGGCATTAAAATTATCGTGCAGGATCAGGGTCTCAGCTTTGACCATGTCACGAAAGTGGGTTCCGCCGACTCTTTGCACAACAAATCACTCGATGAAGTGAGCAGCGGCGGCCTCGGATTATATCTCATGCAAGCCCTGATGGACGATGTAGAGGTGAAAGGGGATCATGGGACTGTTGTAATCTTAACGAAGCTGGTCAGCAAAAGTGAGGAAATGGTATGAAATTACAATCCGAGAGGAAAGAGATGGAGCATATCCATGATCTGATTCGACAGTATCAGGAAACCGAATGCAATGATATCGCTACCTCTTTGCTTATTCAATACGAGTCTACTGTGAAAATGGCCGCAGCGAAGATGTCCCGCAACCGTCCGGATCTGTATGAAGATCTGATCCAAATCGGGCAAATCTCCCTGTTGAAGCTGTTTAAGCAGTTTGACCCTTCTCACGGTGTGCAGTTTGATGCTTATATGATGAAGAGCATTATCGGCCACATGAAGAATTATCTTCGTGACAAGTCCTGGTATATTCAGGTTCCGAGACGGATTAAAGAAAAAGGATTTCAGATCCAGCAGGCGATCGATCATCTGACGATGCGGCTGGAGCGATCTCCCAATGTGAATGAGATTGCGGAAGAGCTGAATCTGACTGTCGAGGAAACGATTGAAATTTTGGCCGGACGTGAATGCTATCATTATGTGTCCTTGGACATGCCGCTTTCAACGGAAGAGAACGGGTCGACGATTGGCGATGTACTGGGTACTCAAGTGGATGAGTATCTCAATGTCGACAATAAACTCGATTTGCAGGAGGCGCTGAGCCACCTCAAGCCTGAGGAGCAGAAAGTCCTGATGCTGGCTTACGTGGATGGATATTCGCAAAGAACCATCGCCCAGGATCTTGGCGTTTCTCAAATGAGCGTATCCCGTATTCAGCGCAGGGCGCTGGATAAGCTGCGCAAATATTTCGAGAAGAACAAGCCGGGCGAAGGAGCTTGACTCGTTCATGCAGCAATAGAACCTGCAGAAAAGAACACGTTGTTACAGCGTGTTCTTTTTTAATGACATCATACCGGTAAAGGAAGGGTGCACATGGAAGATAAAGAGCTGGAATCTTCATCGAATTGGGTTTGGCACGACCTGCATGATAAGGACGGAGATCTCAATGTAGCGATCGATAAGCTGCCCGAAGACTTGAAGCCGCTCGTGAAACAGGCCGCAGCGGAACCGTTCGAGGCCCGTTTATATCGTAATAAAGGAAGTGAGTTGCTGGAGGGAGCTTTCTATTACGATTTTGACTCCGAATGCCGGGAAGGCACTCCGATCTTTCATTTCCTAGTCAACGAGGATCATCTGGTTACGATTAATTTCAAAGAAGAGCTGTTGGCTCCCTTCGATCCGGACTTGATCCGGGAACAGGCATTGAATGCCAAGAATGCGCTTGAAGGTCTTTTCGTTATCCTGGGCTATATTGCGGAGCGGCTGCTCCATGTTCTGACGGATTATGAGAAAAGAATGCGCCAGGTCGGGGAGCATATGAGAAAAAGAAACAATTCCAAGCTGCTGGACCGCATTCTTGACCGCCGGCACGAGCTGCTCGATATGACTAAATGGGTGCGTCCGCTCAAAGACACGATGATGACGACCAAAGAGCTGTTTGTCGAGAATATGGAAGAAGGATTGGAACACCGCAGAATGTGCATCAAAATCGAGAGGATTATGACGCGGCTGAAGCTGTATACGGAAGAGGTAGAGGCTCTGCTGGCGCTGGATACGAGTATTGCGAACTACCGGGGGAATGAGATTACGAAGACCTTGACGGTCTTTACGGCCGTATTTGCGCCGCCTACGATGCTGGCGGGGATATGGGGCATGAACTTCGAGAATATGCCGGAGCTGAAGTGGACGGCTGGCTATTATCTGGCTCTCGGGCTCATTGTGGCTTTGCCGATCGTCGTCCTTGGCTGGCTGCATTGGAAGGGCTGGACGGGCGATATTATCAAAGGGAAAAGTAAAAATTCCAATCTGAAATAAACGGCCGTGCCCCGTTAGGGGCGAATCCGGCATTTTGGATGACGGGCGATTGTCGGAAGAAATCGTTTCAAGTAGAGGGGAACATGGGTAAATAATAACCATACCCAATTAAAATGAATTCCCACTATAATGAAGGCGGTGAGTCTTATGACAGTCAAATATACGATCGACTGTGAAGGCAGCGAGATTCTGGTTCGTGAAGTTGACGGAGCAACTTATCAGCTTTGTATACGTGCTAGTACGAACCCGCTTGGCAATGGGAATATTTTGGAAACGTATTCAGAATTCTACCGTGCGGTCCGTGCAGCCGATCATTTTTGTGAAACCTACGCCAAGGCGAAAGAAAACGGGTTCTACCTGCAGGAGACTTTCCTGGTAAAGCCGGATAAACATCCGATTCCGGTCAGCAAAATTCTGAACGAAGAGATGCAGAGGGAACAAGTGAATGCACTCTTTGCGTAATAAAAATAACGACAGTCCGGGGCAGAGCCATCTGCTTCCGGGCTGTTTTTTGTAGGATATAAAAGGAAGACGGAAGGGGTGCCTCCTATACGATATAGCCGTAAATAAAAAGACCGCCCTGAGCCGATAGCCGGCTTGGCAGTCTTCGTTTTATTTATACATATCCACGTAGGATACGAGCTTCGCGATAAATTCTCCGATGATCGGCATGGATAGGAACTGGGAAACAATCCAGCCGAGCAGAGCGACTACAACCGTCGTACCGATCGTCAGCCCTAAGCCTCTGGCCAGGCCGGCAGTGAAATTCGTAATAATCCGTTTGCGCGGATTGAGATAATTTTCGATCACATCTTTATACTCGGAGCGTTCCAGGATGGTAGCAAGGCGTTCCAGCGCCAATTCCTTCCGGCTCGGTTCCTGGGAAGGAATCGGTACCTCTCCAGGGACTCTGCGCTCACGGGGGGGAGAAGAATGTCTCATACGGAATGCACCTCTTTCAGTCAGTTTGAACGGCTCCCGGGCGGCTTTCGCCAAAACAGCCAGCTCTCCGCAGAGAAGCTGGCTGCCGATGCTCGGAACAATTCCAATAGGGTGTTCCCGAAGCGGTTTAGTTCATCGGTTTATTGGACGGGTCCATGCTGTTCAGCATCTGGTCCGTACGCTCTTCTTTCATTTCTTTCACATTGTCGAGAGCGCGGTTCGTGGAATTCGCTGCGCTGCTGACCAGATCTTTCGAACGGTCAACCAGATTGCTGGTCTGTTCGTTCACGCGGCTGGCAACATCCGCAACTTTCGTTTTGGCGTCGGATGCAAGTTCTTGACCTTTCGCCATCCATTCGGAATATTTAACCGAGAGGTCTTCCCTCATTTCACGGCCTGTTTTAGGGGCAAGAAGAAGGGCGGTGATCGCGCCTACACCTGCACCTACCAGAGTACCAAGCAATACACCATTACCTTTGGATTCGTTAGACATATGATCCATCTCCTTTACCTGAAATCATTTTTTTAAAACACAAGATACATTTATAGAAATGTGAAGTGTTTCCGCGGGTTAAGCATTGGTGCGGTGAAAAGCGCGGCTGGCAAGACCGATCAGGAAAACGAATAACGCCGCTCCGATAATAGCCGGAATGACAGAGAAGCCGCCGATTTCGGGACCCCAACTGCCGAGAAGCAAAGAACCGAGCCACGCTCCGACAAAACCGGCCAGCATGGATCCGAGTATGCCTCCCGGCATATTGCTTCTGACGATCGCGTCGCCGATAATGCCGATGACTACGGCCATTATAATGGTAATAATGAAGCCTATCATAGTTCCACTCCCCTTTATCTTGTTGATTCTGCCGTACTTTTTTCTACCCGGCAGGGAACGAGATGAAACAAATGGAGCTTGAACAAATTCCGCTTGTCCGCTTATTCGAAGCTGCCTTGATCCTTCATGACCGCCTGAATCGTCTCGATAAAGGCGTCCGCCGCCTTCGACAGGTAACGCCCCCGCCTGTGGGCGATAACCAGCGTCCGGGAGGGATGATTCCGGAGCGGAAGGTGAACGGGAGACAGCTCGCTGCGGGTTCTTTTGGCGATCAGATAAGGTACGAAGGCGATGCCCATTCCGGCGGCGACAAGAGACTGGACCGTCTCCATATTGGAACTCTCGAAGACGATATTCGGGGTGAAGCCGGCTTCCTGACACAGGGCGACGTTGATTTTCCGGAACCCCTGGCCTTTCTTGAGCGAGATGAACGCTTCGTTTTCCAGCTCGGAGATCGTGACAGGTTCCCCGTTTTCCATGTGCCGCTTGGCAAGAGGATGGCTTGGGGGGAAGGCGATGACGATTTCTTCTTCAAGCAGGGGGGAGTAGACGAGCGAATCTTCCTGCAAGGGGAGAGAAAGAAGGGAAATGTCCGTCTGGCCGCTGGTCGTCAGTTTCTCCAGATTGGCGGAAGTCTCCTCGACGAGAACGACCTCGATATCCGGGTAGGCGGCCTGGAAGACGGGCAGCACATAGGGCATGATCGTAGAACCGGTGATCGGCATGCTTCCGACAACGAGCTTGCCCTTCTTCATCTGGGAGATATCTTCCATCTCCTGCTTCAACTGCTCGAGCGAATCGAGAATGGCCTGGGCTTTATCTACAAAAATAGAACCGGCGTGGGTCAGCTCTACCGAGTTGGTGCTGCGCTGGAAAAGCAGAACGCCGATTTCGCGTTCAAGCTTGGATAACTGCTGGCTGAGCGAAGGCTGGGCGATATGAAGCTTTTCGGCCGCCCGTGAGAAGTTGCGCTCCAGGGCGATTTGTACGGCATATTGCAGTTGGCGAAGTTCCATGTGAAGGCTCCTCTGATTATTGGTTTTACCTATGAAGGTTATAGTTATTATATCTTGGAACAATGAAGAAAGAAATGATAGCATAGGATTATCAAATTCATTAACGGAATCTTTATCTGGGGTGAGCGACATGAGCAAAAAAACATTATTCGAAAAAATTTGGAATAACCACGTGATTTACCAGGAAGAAGGAAAACCGAGCATTCTGTACATCGATCTTCATCTCGTACATGAGGTAACTTCTCCGCAGGCTTTCGAAGGACTCCGTCTCAGCGGGCGCCCGGTGCGCCGTCCGGAGCTGACTTTTGCCACGATGGACCACAACGTGCCTACAAAAGACCGTTTCAACATCAAGGACCCGATTTCCAAACAGCAGATCGACACGCTTTCGCAGAACTGCCGCGATTTCGGCGTTACCCTGTTTGACCTGAACCATGTGGATCAAGGCGTTGTCCACGTTATGGGTCCTGAACTCGGCTTGACTCATCCGGGCAAGACGATCGTTTGCGGCGACAGCCATACGTCCACGCACGGTGCTTTCGGCGCCCTGGCGTTCGGGATCGGCACAAGCGAAGTCGAGCACGTGCTTGCTACCCAGACGCTGCAGCAGGCGAAGCCGAAGACGCTGGAAGTCCGCGTGAACGGCGCCCTGCCCGTAGGCGTGACCGCAAAGGATCTTATTCTGGGCATCATTGCCCAGTACGGAACGGACTTTGCGACAGGATACGTCATCGAATACACGGGCGAGGCGATCCGCGGATTGTCCATGGAAGAGCGCATGACCGTCTGCAACATGTCGATTGAGGCCGGTGCGAGAGCGGGATTGATCGCTCCGGACGAGACGACGTTCGAATACCTGCGCGGCCGTCAGTATGTACCGCAGGATGCGGCATTCGACCAGGCGATCGAAGCCTGGAAGCTGCTGACCACGGACGAAGGCGCGACCTACGACCTCGTCGTTGATTTCGACGCCGCTTCTCTCGTGCCGCAGGTTACCTGGGGCACAAGCCCGGGCATGGGCACGGGCGTCACGAACAGCGTGCCTAACCCGCAGGAAATGGCGACGGAGAACGAGCGTAAAGCGGCCGAGAAGGCGCTTGAATATATGGGTCTTGAGCCCGGCACACCGATGACGGAGCTTACCGTCGACCGCGTATTCATCGGCTCCTGCACGAACGGCCGCATCGAGGATCTGCGTCGTGCAGCGGCCGTGGCCAGCGGCTACAAAGTCAATGCGAACGTCAACGCCATCGTCGTTCCCGGTTCGGGCCGCGTTAAGCTGCAGGCCGAGAAAGAAGGCCTCGATAAAATCTTTATCGATGCGGGTTTCGAATGGCGCGATGCGGGCTGCAGCATGTGCCTCGCCATGAATCCGGACGTTCTCAGCCCGGGAGAGCGCTGCGCATCCACATCGAACCGCAACTTCGAAGGCCGTCAGGGCCGCGGAGGCAGAACGCACCTTGTTTCTCCGGAGATGGCCGCCGCAGCGGCGATCGAAGGCCGCTTCACGGACGTGCGCGGCTGGACGTACAAAGTGCCGCAGGAAGCGTAACCAGAACGAGATAACAGGAAGCGAGGAATTCAATCATGGAAGCATTCAAACAACACACCGGACTCGTCGGACCGGTTGACCGTGTCAACGTAGATACAGACGCCATCATCCCTAAACAATTCTTGAAACGTATCGAGCGCACCGGCTTCGGACAATTTCTGTTCTTCGAGTGGAGATTCACCGAGGACGGCCAGGTGATCCCGACCTTTGATCTGAATAAGCCGCGTTACCAGGGAGCATCCGTGCTCATTTCGCGCGCTAACTTCGGCTGCGGATCTTCCCGTGAACATGCGCCATGGGCGATTCTCGATTACGGCTTCAAAGTCGTCATCGCGCCTTCTTACGCGGATATTTTCTACAACAACTGCTTCAAAAACGGCATTCTGCCGATTAAGCTGAGCGAAGAACAGGTGGAAGAATTGTTCCAGCGCACGGCGAAACACGAGGGTTACAAGCTCAATGTCGATTTGGAGAACAAGACGCTGACCGACGACCACGGTCTGAAAATTGATTTCGATCTTGACGAGCACCGCCGTCAATTCCTTCTTCAAGGGCTTGACGATATCGGGCTGACGCTGCAGCACGCGGATAAAATTTCCGCTTACGAAGCGCAGCATCAAGAACGCCTTGCACTGAATCTGTAAAAGGCGTGTCCGCCTCTTTTCCAATAGCCGTTCCCTTCCACAGGGAACGGTTTTTCGCCGTTTTTCCCTTTTCCAATATATCTCTTTAAATCTATCAAACTACCTCAAAAAAGCCGATATACAAGGTTATTAGGCGAAATAGTGCAACTTTTGGCATTAAACCTGCGTCTAACTCTATGTTCGGCGCCGTCGAATCTATGCTCTCGTTGTCCGACCGTAGCATAATTTGGTAGAATAGAGATGAGGCGGACAACTCGGCGAGAAGAGACGAACGCTGAAAAATAAGTGTAAGAGGTGTATGATGAAACTTTGGTCCACTGTCGCCACGCTGCTCATGATCGCTCTGCTCCTGCCCTCATTGGCTTTCGGTGCAACGTCCCCCCCAACCGCTAAAATCGTGCTGGACGGCAAGACGTTGACAACCGAAGTGGACCCGCTCAACGTGGATGGTAATGTGTTGGTTCCGATTCGGCAAATTTTCGAGAAACTCGGCGCCAAGGTGACCTGGGATCAGTCGAAGCAGACCGCGACTATTGTTCGTGACAGCATGAAGATCCAGCTTACAGTCGGTGACCGCATTCCGGTCGTCAACGGAAGCAGGGCTGAACAACTTGAGGTCGCCCCGATGAACGTGAAGGGCAATGTGCTCGTTCCCGTTAGGTTCGTCGGACAGAAAATCGGCTACGATTTCAAATGGGTTCAAGAAACCAGCACAGTACAAATTTTCCCGAAGAGCGGACAAGGCTCCGGTGCGGGAACACCGCCCACAACGCCGACTCCGACGCCGACGCCACCGCCGAATCCCGGCCAGGTATCGGATAAGGTGCTTGTGAAAACGATCCAACTGACCAAGGATCAGCTTTTGGTCGGAACGGACAAGAAATCTCCCCAGGCGAACGTATTCAAGCTTACCTCGCCGGACCGGATCGTCATCGATCTGCCGGGTACGGAGCTTGACGCTTCGCTCGCCGCCAAACTCGTCAGCAATGTCGGAGAAGTCCCTTCCCTGCATCCGATGGTGGAGAAGGTAAGATTTTCGAATTTCAACAACGATCCGGCTACCGTAAGAATTACGCTTGACATGAAAGCGAAAGCGGATCTTGCGATCAGTGCCGCAGCGGGACAGGCCAACCTGCTCGTTGGAGTTTTGAAAGCTCCGGAACCGGGTAAAACCAAATACAAAGTCGTTATCGACGCCGGTCACGGCGGAACCGATTCAGGCGCGGTTTCCCTGACCAATAAGAAAGAAAAGGATTTTGTACTGGCCGTAGCGAATAAAGTAGCGAAGCTGCTGGAGCAAGAACCGAACATCCAGACCTATATGACACGTTCCACGGACACTTTTGTCACACTGAAAGGCCGTTCCGAATTTGCCAATAACCTGGATGCCGACCTGTTCCTTTCGATCCACGCGAACAAGGCGACTCCGACAGCCGGCGGTACCGAAACCTTCTATTACGAGCGTGCGGACAGCAAAGCCTTCGCGAACGTCGTTCAGAAGCACTTGCTGGAAGCGACCGGGTTTAAGAACCGGGGAGTAAAAGAAGGCGATCTCCACGTCGTAAGAGAAACGAAGATGCCGGCAGCGCTTGCCGAAGTCGGATTTTTGTCCAACGCGCAGGAGGAAGCCCTTATGTACACGTCCGCTTTCCAGGACAAAGTCGCGGCCTCTTTCGTAGCTGCCATCAAAGAGTATTTGAAGATTTCGTAATAAGCAAGGAGTGGGTGTAGCATGAAGAAAAAACTATGGGTACAGGGAATCGTGGTAGGCTCTCTGGTGTTGGCGGTCGCTTCAGGCTGCGGCCAGAAGCAGCAGCCTCTGGCAAGCAATAACGGAGGTTCCACACCGGCGCCGGTGCAAACCGTCAGCCCTTCACCTGAGCCGACTACTTCCGTAAAGCCGTCACCATCTCCTTCACCGGAGGCTAAACAAACTGAGATTAAAGCTTATTACAGCGATCCCGATCTTACGAAGCTGGTAGAGAAGAACGTCAAAATTTCTTATAAAACCGAAGGGGACAAGTATAAATCGGCCCTGGAAGCTTTGAAGAAAAGCGACGATGCCCAAGCCGTACCGCTTTTTAAAGACGTGACGTTCCAGTCGGTTAAGTTCGAGAAGGACGAGCTCAAGCTCGACCTGAAATTGGGCGAAGGCGCACAGCTCGGCTCCGGCGGGGAACAGTTTTTCCTGGATGCCCTGAAGAAAACGGTGTTCCAGTTCCCGGAAGTGAAAGCCATCTACATTACGAAAGACGGCGGACAGGTGGAATCCCTGATGGGCCATATGGATCTGCCTTACCCGATTAAACGCAAATAAAGAGAGAACGTGCAATCGAGAGGAGAACACGGGCAAGTATGAAAACGAATAAAACCGCAATGTTGCTGGCAGGCGCTTTGATCGCCTCCAGCATTTCTTTAAGTCCGGCTTATGCGGACAACAAGACGACCGACACTTCGACATCGACACAAGCTACCCTTGCAGCGGAGCTTAAAAAGAATTTTCCGGACGTGGTGAACACTCACTGGGCTCTGAGACATATTACTAAACTCGCGCTTGAAGGCATTGTTGAGGGCGATGAGAAAGGCAATTACCGTCCGGAAGCTTCCGTCTCCCAGCAGGATGTCATTATTATGGCCGTCCGCACACTGGGACTTGAATCCAGCATCAGTGAGAATACGTCTTACAATCTCCCGCTGAAAGTGGACACTTACGCCCAGAAATATGTAGCGGCCGCGATTGAGAAGAAGCTGATTTCCGTGGATGAAGAAAAGGACGGCTCGAAAAACTGGGGCAGCAAGCCCGCTTCCCGCGAATGGGTGGCGAAGCTGACGATCCGGGCGATCGGACAGCAGGAAACGGCTAACGGTCTCACGGACGACACACCGGCGTTTACCGATCTGAAGAACATTTCCGGTTGGGCTAAGCCTTACATTAGCGCGGCAACCGTTCTGGGAATCGTAGACGGCTTCGAGGACGGAACCTTCCGTCCGAAAGGGGAAGTCACCCGCGCCCAGATGGCTACGTTCCTCAGCCGGGCCGAGCGTCACAGCAAGAACTTGTCGACCCACGTCGTTCGCGGTTACGTGAATCATGTCAGCGCGGATAAAATCAGCATCTTCGACGAGAAGGGGAAAACCACTTCTTACAAATTGACGCCGGAGTCCGTTTTCTACGGAAACAAGAACGACAATCCGATCAATTCTTCGGAGCTTAAGTACACGTACCAGGTTTCCCTCGTCCAACAGGGAGGAACGGCTTATTACGCCGAGGTCCTCAAAGACGAAGACCGCTCCGAGAAGATTACGGGTACGCTGCTTAACGTGAAGGACCGCAAACTTACGCTGGACAATTTCGAAGCGTACGAAATCGGCAGCGGAGCTTTGGTGCTTGATGCCAAAGGCCAGGAAATCAGCCTGTCTTCGCTCGTCGTGGGCAGCAAGCTGGAACTCCGCCGCAACTCCATCACGGGAAGCAAGGAATACGGCCAAGTCGTCGTCCGTGAAGTGCCCGTGAACAAAACGTCCGAAGGTACGGTTCAGAGCGTGAACGGGGACACCGTAGCGGTTGTGGACTTGACGAGCGGACAATCGGAGTCTTACACGCTGGCCAAAAATCCGACGATCGTAGATGCGGATAACCGCCTCGTGGACAAAACCGCGATCAAAGCGGGAGACGCCATCTCCTACACGATTGAGAACAGCCAAATCACGCAGGTCAAAATCAAAACAAGAACCGGCGTCAGCAAAACGGTTAAAGGTACCTTCTCCAGCCTGAGCGGGGATAAAACGGGTATCTTCTACAAGGAAACGGACGGCAGCTTCGGCGCCGGCAAACTATCCGCCAACGTACAAGTGGTGATCGACGGCGTAGGCTCGCCAAGCCTGTATGACCTGGATGAGAATGACGAGCTGTCGATGGACATCGCGAACGACCAGATCGTGAAAATCACCGTGACGAACCGCTCGATTTCCAATCTTTTGTTCGCTACGTTTATCCGTTTCGATTCGAAATACAATCAGTTGAACGTTCAGCATGCGGACGGGACGCCGGGTGCGTACACGATCTCGGATAATACGGTCGTTACGTACGGCGGAACGTCGATGTCGTTTAAGAACTATCCGGGTTTCGCTTCTCTCTTCACGGAGGGCAAGAAAGTCGACCTGAAAGTATCGAAGAACAAGGTGACCGCGATTCAGCTTTCCCTTGACGTCAGCGGCACGATCACGCAAATCAACACGGTAGCTAACGAAATGTCGATTCGTGCGAACAACGGACAGTCGTTTACATTCAAAATGTACTCGCCGGCCGTAGAAATTCCGAACAAAAGCGGCGCAACCCTCGCGGATCTTAAAATCGGGGATCTGGTAACGGCATCCCTCGATTATAATCAGGTTGGCGTAACGAAAGTAGTCGTCGACCGTTCCACGCTCGTGAAGGTTCAGTATGTAAACAGCTCCCAGCAGGTTACGGCCGTGGACGAGCTTAACAACGGAATAACGTTTACGCTGAAAGACACCAAGATTGTCAAAAGCGACGGTACGTCGGCGACAGCCACGGACATTTTGCCGGATGACTATCTGTACGTGACGTATAAAGGCGGAAGCGTTGTGAGAGCGGAGATTGTAGCCCCGTCCCGCGGAAAAGTGACGAATGTGGATTCCGTTAACGGCACGCTGACCATACAGGAGCCTACGGGCAAAATCCAGCTGTACACCATCGGCACGGATGCATTGATTAAGAACGGGACAACCCTGATCGGCCTGAATGCGATAAAAGCCGGAGATCGCGTCCAAGTGATTAAGCAGTCGAACGGAAAAATCAACGTACAGTTAGCCGCTGCGATGACCAAGACGTTCAACAGCTACGAGTACGCGGTGAACCAAATCCAGTTCGATGCGAACGGCTCTACCGAGCGCTACAATATCCACCGCAGCGCCTACTATCACAAAGGCTCCGAAACCCTCACCGCTTCCTCTTTCAACAAAGGGGAGACGGTAACGGTTTACATCGTAGATAACAAAATCATCGAAATGGAAAAGTAAGGATTGCCTGACCGTCCTCTCCGTGAGGGCGGTTTTTTCTTTGTCCAAAACTTTTTGAAAAATGTTCGCATTTGTTTGCATCCTTCCATTGCAACCTGACAAACATTCCGCTACACTTGTAAAAGGAAAACGGGGAATTGAAGAAGAGGTACTCATGAATCAGAAGGTAAGGCACATTTTGGACACGATTGGTGAAATGTTTCCAGACGCGCACTGCGAATTGAACCATTCGAATCCGTTCGAGTTAACCATTGCGGTGCTTCTTTCCGCCCAGTGTACAGATGAAACCGTGAATAAAGTCACCCAGACGCTGTTTCAAAAATATAAGACGCCGGAAGATTATTTAGCCGTCCCTCTGGAGGAGCTTGAGCAGGACATCCGACGCATCGGTTTGTACCGCAACAAGGCGAAGAACATTCAGAAGCTGTGTCAACTCGTTCTCGAACGCTACGACGGCCAGATTCCGACCACGCACGAACAACTGGTTGAACTGCCCGGTGTAGGCCGTAAAACGGCTAACGTAGTCGTCTCCAATGCTTTCGGGGTCCCCGCAATCGCCGTCGATACTCACGTGGAGCGGGTGTCGAAGCGGCTTGGGCTGGCGGGCAAAGACGACTCCGTACTCGAAGTCGAGAAGAAATTGATGCGAAAAGTGCCTCGCGAGGAATGGACCTTGACGCATCACCGGCTTATTTTTTTCGGAAGGTACCACTGCAAGGCGCAGTCGCCGAAATGCGATATTTGTCCGCTGCTTGATATCTGCCCGGAAGGAAAAAAACGTATGAAAATCAAGAAAGTAAGCAAAACTAGTTAAAAAGAATGTGTAGTGAGGGATGAGTAGAAATGAAATGCATAGCTGTTTACACGAAAGATTTTGAACTATTTTCCGATTTGTACGAGACAATCATGAACACACCGCTCTCCGAAAATGAAGAAAAAGAAATTCAAGGCGTTATCGTCAGCGAATCCGGCGAAGTGCCTGAGAACTATCTCGAAAAAATGAGAACGAAACCGGAAGTGGTTGTCATGAAAGTGAAAGAAGGCGACATTACCATCCTTCAACACGGCGACGTTTTTGAAATCTTCCTTCCGGAAGAAAAAGAGAGCGCAGTGGTTTCCTAAACCGCTCAGCTCCGCTCCAACCGGGCTTCCAAGCAGGTTACCCGTCTGTCCGCCAGGGACACGCCGATATTTAGGCGTTGTTTTCCGTGCGCGACGGACGGGTTTTTGCGTATAAACAGAAATTGACTTCCGGAACACCCGGGATTACACTTAAACCGATATCAATGGCATGGGAGATTAGAAGGAGATTAGAAACTCAATGAATGTACTTATGGAGCAAAGAAAGGACGAGGTTCTCCGCGCATTCGACCGCCTTCGGGAAGAAATGAAGGTGGCCGGCGACGGCGCGCGGGTACGCAAGCTGATTCAACTGGAAGACAAGCTCGGCGGCGAGAAAACCGTCCTCGCGTTCTGCGGACATTTCTCGGCGGGCAAATCCACATTGATCAATACGTTATGCGGGCACCGGCTTCTGCCTTCCAGCCCGATTCCGACGAGCGCGAATATCGTAAGCATCGAGAGCGGGGAAGAAGGGGCGGAAGTCGTTCAGAGGAGTGAAGGCGAGGAAGAGGCGAGAATACGTCGGATTCCGCTGAGCGAACTGGACGCTTACTGCGTTAACGGGACGGATATCGAGGAAGTTCGTATTTCGTATCCGCTGCCTTTTCTCGGGGAGCACGCCGTGCTTCTGGATACTCCCGGAATCGATTCCACGGACGGGGCTCACCACATGGCTACGGAGTCGGCGCTGCATCTGGCCGATGCGGTTTTCTATGTCATGGACTATAACCATGTTCAATCGGAAGTAAACCTGGCCTTCACGAAACAGATGAAAGAGCGGGGCAAGCCGCTTTATCTGATCGTGAACCAAATCGATAAACACCGGGAAGAGGAGCTTTCTTTCGACACGTACAAAGAAAGCGCACTGGAAGCATTCCGCAGCTGGGGCATTTACCCGGACGGAATGTTCTTCGTGACGATGAAGCAGCCGGACCATCCCCGCAACGAGTCCGGCAAGCTCAAATGGCTGCTGTCCCGATTGATCGGCATGCAGTTGGAGCTTCGCGAAGCGAGTGTGGACGCGGCGGCGGATCATCTGATCGGCGAGCATATCCAGTGGCTGAGGGAGCAAAGCGAGCCGCAGAAAGCGGTTCTGCGCGAGCGTGTGGACGAAGAGGAGTCGGCAGGAGTACTGGCCGAGTACGAGGAGCTGACACGCCGCCTGAACGAAGCGCAGTCGCTGCCCGGCCAGCTGACGGACTCGCTGAGGAAAGAGATTGCAGCGATCATCGACAATGCGAATGTAACACCCGCGCTAACCCGCGACAAAGCGCATGAATATTTGCTCAGCCGGAAGCCGGGCTTCAAGGTCGGCTTCTTCGGAGCGGCCGCAAAGACGGCCGCGGAGGTGGAGCGGCGTCTGGACGTATTCCGCGAGGATTACACCGAGCAGGTTCACGCCCAGATGGACTGGCATCTGAGGGATGCGCTTCGCAGAGCATACAGCGGCATTGGCATGACCGACGAGAAACTGCTGGCCGATATCGACGCGTTCAGCGTGGAAGTCACGTCTCCGTGGCTTGCTTCGCAGGTCAACACGGAAGCCGTGTTCGGAAACGAATACACGATGACGTATATGCGCCAGACGGCCGCGGAGCTGAAAACGGCCGCGCGCCGCTCAGCGCTCGCGATGATCGACCGGCTTGCCGGCCTTGCCGGCAGCTGCTCGGTCCGGCTCGATTCCGAGCTGGCGCCCGATCTGCGGCAGCTGGAAGAGCGGCTCGGCGCCCTGCGCGAGCTGAATCGCTTCGAGCGCGAGGAGGCGGCCCGCGAGGAGTCTCTGCGTGCGCTGGCCTCCTGGCCGCACGCGAAGGCGTACGAGCTGCCGGATCTTGCCGCTTACCGCGGTGAAGAGGCCGCGGTAAGCGGTGTACTGCACACGTCCGAGATGGAGACGATCCTGCGTGCGGCGCATACCGCGCCGGGGGATCGCGACAGCCTCGCGGACGGGGAAAGCGGTACGGCCTCTGCGCCGCATAACGCTCCGGCTGTCGGAGCGTCCGCAGCCCCGGCGGGCGCCTCCGACGCCTCCGGCGCCACGGAAGCGGCCGCGGGCGGGCTGCAGCTCGGCGCGAAGCGCGCGGAGCGCCGCGCGCAGGATCTCGCGGCAGCGGCGGATCTCCTCGGCGATATGCCGTCGATGAGATCGATTGTGCGCTCCCTGCGCGAGAAGGCCGAACGTCTGCGGCATAAGACGTTCACCGTCGCCTTGTTCGGCGCTTTCAGCGCCGGCAAGTCGTCCTTCACCAACGCGCTGATCGGCAAGCGCGTACTGCCCGTGTCGCCGAATCCGACGACGGCGGCGATTAACAAAATCGTGCCGCCTACGGCCGATTGGCCGCATGGAACGGCCAAGGTGCAGATGAAGTCGGCGGAAGTGATGCTCCAGGACGTTCTGTTCTCCCTGGATGTGCTGGGCGTCCGGGCATCCGCCATGGAAGAGGCGCTGGCCGCGATCCGGGGGCTTACCCCGGAAAGCGTGACGGCCAAGGGCAAGCCGCACTTTACGTTCCTCAAAGCGGTTGCCAAAGGCTGGCCCGATGCCGCCCCGCTTCTCGGAACGCAGCAGAGAGTCGGAGAGGATGCATTCGCCGGCTATGTGGCGGAAGAATCCAAGTCGTGCTTCGTCGAGTACATCGAGCTGCATTATTCCACGCCGCTCACGGAGCAGGGAATCGTGTTCGTGGACACGCCGGGAGCGGATTCGATCAATGCGCGCCACACGGGCGTCGCTTTCGACTATATCAAGAACGCGGACGCGATTTTGTTCGTGACCTACTATAACCATGCCTTTTCCCAGGCGGACCGTGAGTTTTTGCTGCAGCTCGGAAGGGTTAAAGACAGCTTTGAACTGGATAAAATGTTCTTTCTCGTCAATGCCGCGGATTTGGCCGCAAGCGAGGAAGAGCTGCAGGGCGTTGTCCGTCACATTGAAACGAACCTGCTCCAGCACGGAATCCGTCATCCGAGGATTTACCCGGTGTCGAGCCATCTGGCCGCCGAAGGGAAGCTGTCCGGGGACGGCAAAAAGCTGGAGGCTTCCGGCATTGTTCCGTTCGAACAGGACTTTATCCGCTTCACGCTGGAGGAGCTGACGGATATTTCGCTGCGCTCCGCCGACCAGGAGCTTGAACGGGCGCTGCATGTTCTCCAGGAGCGTATCGAAGGTGCGCAGCAGGGGGAAGAAGCTCGCAAAGCGCGTTTACAGGCGCTGGAGCGTGCAGAGGAAGCGGCCGTCCGTCTCCTGAAGGATACGGACCCTGCGCCTGTGCAGCGCGAACTGGCCAAGGAAATCCAGGAGCTGCTCTATTACGTGAAGCAGCGGACGATGTACCGGTTCGGCGAGCTGTATAACGCCTCCTTCAACCCGGCTTCCTTCCGGGAAGGGGGCGGGGACCCCAAAGCCGCCCTGCGCGAAAGCTGGCGCGACCTCCTTCGGATGATCGAATTCGATCTTCAGCAGGAAGTGCTGGCGACCAGTCTGCGGATCGAGCAGTTTCTGAACAGGCTTGCGAAAGGGACTTACGAATCGTGGGGAACCGGACTCCGCAAACTGCTGGAAAGCTACGAATTCGAAGCGTACGAATCCGTTTCTTTCGACACGCCGGATAACAAGCTGCCTCTGGAAGCTCCCGATGTAACGGACAAAGTGCTTGCCGCTCATTTCAAGAACGCCAAGTATTTCTTCGAGGGCGAAGGAAAAAGCAAGCTGAGGGCGGAGCTTGAAGGCAGACTGAACGATCCGGTCGCTCGGTTCGTAGAAAGCGCCGTAGCTATGCTGAAGGAATTGTATGCGGGACATCTGTCGGATACGTTCGCGGTGCTGGAAGAAAGACATCTTGAGAGCTACCGCGAGCATCTGGAAGGCATGAGAGACGCGCTCCAAATGCGGACGGACGTCGGCGTGCTGGCTTCGAAGCGCGACGAACTCGCCAAATGGATTCCGACGCGGAGCGGAGAAGCTTCAGCCGGGCATTAACAGGAAACGGGATCGCCCGGCGTCTTTGGCTGCTATCGATTGAAGCAGGCAACTGTTTAATGGAGCCCTGCCTCAGCGCGGCTCTGCTCTTTCAGGGAACGGAGGAGGCCGGTTTGTCCGGATACGCCGGGCCGGGCGTTACGGGGTGTACGACTGCGACGGCCGTCCTTTCCTTCTCTAGGCAGGGTTTTTCCGGCCGTGCTGTATCGCAAGCAGGCAAACCGGCCTTGAGGGAGGCGCATTGGGCGGTCAGAGAGCTTCTGCCCCGTCTTCGGTCCGCCTCGGCCATGTCGTAAGAGAAAAAGACCTTCACCGAATTTCGGGTGAAGGTCTTTCTTTTTTTACAGCAAAAAGGAGAAGGAACGGCACGCATTTAAAGACGAATTAGAGAAAAATCCGGGTTTAGTTAGGTTTGTTATGATACCGCTTTCATTGATGGGAAATTTGATGATTTACAAGGATAGCAACTCTCAGGTGTCTAAATCGTGAACAAATGAAGGGTTAAGGGGAATTCAGCCTCTTTCCACTCGTTGCCGCCCTACGGGGATGGTGTTAAGATTCATTAAGGTTTGCTAGGTAAAGCCTTGCTCAAAATTCGGTGAACTTGGCCCATGTCCAGGAGGATGCTATGGAAGTCTTTAAGGGGCTCAAACGGTTTTATTGGCCCGAACGGAAGCTGCTTTTCGCTTCTATTTTTTGCTTGATCTGCACGACGGCCTTAGGCCTTGTGTACCCGAACCTGCTGCGTTATCTCATTGATGACGTTATCGCGGTGAAGCGCTACGATCAGGTCCCTGCACTCGCTCTATTCGTAGTAGGGGTGATTGCGGTGAAAGCGCTGTTCCAGTTTCTGCACGGGTTCAGCGGGGGGCGGCTCGGCAACCGGGTCGCGTATAACATGCGGGAAGCGATGTACGAGAAGCTCCAGTACTTGTCTTTCCAGTACTACGACAAAGCCCGAACCGGGGATCTGATGTCTCGTCTTACGGCCGATCTTGAAGCGATCCGGAATTTCATCGGCTTCGGTTTCGCGCAAATTCTGAACGTGTTTTTGATGGTCCTTTTCGGAATGGTCATGATGTTCTCGATCAGCTGGAAACTGACGCTTCTGACGATGCTGACGATGCCTTTTCTGGCTTTTGCGGCCATTCGTTTTGAAGGAAAAATCCATCCGGCCTTTCGTTCGCTCCGGGCTTCCATGAGCAATATGACGACGGCTGTGCAGGAAAATATCACAGGGGTGCGGACGGTAAAATCTTTTGCCCGCGAACCTTACGAAGTCGAGAAATTTACGCTCCGCAACGAGGAATACCGGGCGAACAACGTCATTACCTCGGAGATCTGGTCCAAGTATTTCCCGGTGATGGAGCTGATCGCGAACCTGAGTGCCGTTATTCTGCTCGGTGTGGGCGGTTACATGGTGATCCTCGGATCGCTGTCCGTGGGAGAACTCGTCGCTTTTTTCAGCCTCGTCTGGTATATCATCGGGCCGATGTGGGGAATCGGATTTCACATTAATAACTATACGCAATCCAAAGCGTCGGGTGAGAAAATTCTCGAAATTCTCCATCAGTACGTTCATGTGAAGGACGGGGAGCATGCAGTCGAACTGAACCCCGATACCGTAAAAGGGCATGTTTCCTTCGACCGGGTGACTTTCGCTTATCCGGATGCGGAGGCCGCTATCCATGATCTCAGTCTGAACGCGCCTCCCGGAACCGTCATCGGTTTTCTGGGCGGAACGGGGTCCGGGAAATCGACGATTATTTCCCTGCTCATGCGGGCATACAACGTGAAAACCGGACAAATCACACTGGACGGAATGGATATTAAAGACATCCGGCTGGAAAGTCTCCGAGGCCAGATCGCGACGGTTTTCCAGGAAACGTTCTTGTTCTCCTCGACGATCAAGGGCAACATCGCGTACGGGCGCAAAGACGTTACGATGGACGAGATTATCCGCGCCGCCAAGCTTGTGAAAGCGCATGATTTTATTATGGAGATGCCCCTTGGCTACGACACGGTCGTGGGTGAGCGGGGAATGGGCCTCTCGGGCGGACAAAAACAGAGAATCGCCATCGCTCGCGCTCTGATTAAAGATCCTAAAATTCTTATTCTGGACGATGCGACCAGCGCGGTCGATATGGAGACGGAACAGGAAATCCAGGCGGGATTCAAGGAAGTGATGCGGGGCAGGACAACGTTTATTATCGCCCATCGTATTTCTTCACTCAAACACGCCGACGAAATTATCGTGCTGGATAAAGGGCGCGTCGTACAAAGAGGGACTCACTCGGAGCTGATCCGCCAAGAAGGCCCTTATCTGGAAACGTACCGCATCCAATATTCGGATCATCCCGATGTCGCGGGAGCAGCGGATGCGCAGCAAAGGAGGGCGGCAGTCCATGAGTAACCGGCAGCGGCAGTCCGAAGAGAAAGTGAACGGCCAAGGAGCCGGGAGCGGCGAACGATTCGTCTACCAAGACGACGAGATGTTAGAGAAATCGTTTGACTGGGGGCAGTTTAAACGACTTGCCGTTTACATGAAACCTTACAGCAAGCAGATTATTCCGATCGTAATCGTCATGATGATCGTCGGAGCGGTAACGAAGCTGTCGATCCCGCTTATCATCAGTACGACGATCGATTCGTCGCTTCATGTCGGCGGGGACGCTAAATTTTTATTCGGCATGGTCGCTTTAATGCTCGGGGTGTACATCGTCCAGTGGCTGGCGAATAAATACCGCATCAAGTATACGAGTGTAATCGGCCAACGCGTGATTTACGACCTCAGGCACGACCTGTTCCGGCACATTCAGCGGCTGTCCTTCGAATTTTTCGATAAGCGGCCGGCGGGCTCGGTGCTCGTGCGTGTAACGAACTACGTGAACTCTCTTCAGGATTTGTTCACGAACGGTGTCGTCAACATGATGATCGACTGTGTCCAGCTTGTCGGGATCGTGATTATTCTGCTGACGATCAACTTCAAACTGGGAGCCGCGATTATTATTACGGTTCCGCTCATGTTTATCGTTTCGTCCCAGCTTCGCAAACGGGTCAGACGCTCGTGGCAGACGGTTAATATCAAGCAGTCCCGTCTGAACGCCCATCTCAACGAGTGTATTCAGGGAATCCGGGTCACGCAGGCATATACGCAGGAGAAGGAAAATATCCGCTTCTTCGAACAGATGAACGAGGACAACAAACAGGCGTGGAACCGTGCTTCCAAGCTGAACCAGAGCTTCGGGCCGATCATTGAGATTACGGGCGCGATCGGGTATTTTATCCTGTTCTGGTACGGAGCGAGCCTGATTCAGTCCGGGGAAATTACGGTCGGTCTCCTGGTTGCTTTCGCAAGCTACATCGGGAACTTCTGGGAGCCGATCAACCGGATGGTCCAAATGTATTCGCAGCTTCTCGTGGCCATGGCTTCGGCCGAGCGCATCTTTGAATTTATGGATGAGCAGCCGACCGTCGGCGAGAAAGAAAACGCTGCCGAACTTCCGCCGATCCGGGGGCAGGTCAGCTTCGAGAATATCGTATTCGAATATGAGAAAGGCCGGACCGCCCTGAACCATATCAATGTGGACGTTCAGCCGGGGCAGAGCATTGCTCTTGTCGGTCATACGGGTTCGGGCAAGAGCACCATCATTAACCTGCTCTGCCGCTTCTATGATCCGACGGAAGGCTGCGTACGTATTGACGGGAAGGATATACGCGATGTTAAGCTGCAAAGTCTGCGGTCCCAGATTGGGATCGTCCTGCAGGATACGTTCATTTTCTCGGGAACGATCCGCGACAATATCCGTTTCGGGCGGCTCGACGCGACGGATGAAGAGGTCGAAGCGGCCGCCAAAGCGGTTCATGCGCATGATTTCATCCTGAAGCTGCCCTTCGGCTACGATACGGAGGTTCAGGAACGGGGGAACGCGCTCTCGATGGGGCAGCGGCAGCTGATCTCGTTTGCCCGGGCGCTGCTCGCGGACCCTGCTATCCTCATTCTGGACGAAGCAACCGCAAGCATCGACACCGAGACGGAGCTGCGTATCCAGGAAGCGTTAAAAACGCTCTTAAAAGGCCGAACTTCCTTCATGGTGGCCCACCGGTTGTCCACGATCCGCGGTGCGGATAAGATTATCGTTCTCGATCACGGGACAATTATGGAAACCGGCGATCACGATGAGCTGATGAGGCATCAGGGCATTTATTACGGGCTGATTCAGGCTCAATATAAATTTTTGCAGGATGCGATTTAACGGGCCTGCATGCATGAAGATGAATCAAGGGAACTCCTCCGGGAGTTCTTTTTGTTTGAGGGTAAGAATGGATGAGCCATACCGGCGAAAGCTGCTGGAGGGAAAGAATGTTAACCGTTCTCTCTCGACAGAAAGGGGCAAATCATGATAGGGTAATTAATTGGATGGAACACGAGTGAAGGAGGATTTGTTTGAACCGCCAGATAACTACAAAAACGAGTAAACTGAAAATTTTTGAAATGGACATCGTGCGTGCTGCAGCCATTATGGCCGTCGTACTCATCCACTCGACAACCGAAGCGGCCGTGTATCCGTGGGAAGGGCAGGTCGTTCCGGACGAGGGAAGTTTGTCCCAGATCATTTTGTTCACCCTTAATCGCGCCTGCCAATTTGCGGTACCTGTCTTCATTCTGATCAGCGGACTTGTCCTGTTCTACCGGTATTCGGGAAGCTGGAACGTGAAGACGGCCGTCCAATTTTACAAACGCCGGTTATGGAGCGTTGTCGTCCCTTATCTGATCTGGTCTCTTTTTTATTATATATACAACCCCTGGATTTCCGGACAGCCCGTAGAGCTGGATGCGAGGGAGTTTCTGGGGGACATCCAGTGGGCGGATACGGGGTATCATCTTTATTTTATGATCATTATCCTGCAGTTTTATGTGATTTTTCCGGTGCTGATGTTCCTCGCCAAGTATAAATGGTTCCGTCTTTCGATGGTTCCGCTCGGTATTTTGATCCAGTTGGGCTTCTATTCCTATAACCATTTGGTAGCGGTTATCGATCATTTCCCTTCGCTGGCGCCGACCTATTTCAGTTTCTTCCTGACGGGCGGGTTTATAGGACTGTATTACGATTTCTTCCGTCAAAAAATGAAAAGCGTCGTATCGTGGGCCCTGCTCGTTATGCTGGTGTCCGGCGGAACGTACGTGGAGATGTTCCTGCTTAACCGGTACGATAACCGGATGTTCGAGAATACCTGGTATGTGATCGCCATGCTGTTCTACGCGACTTCTATCTCGGTGGTCCTGCTCGGAGCCGGCAAATGGCTGCTGGACAAACTGCCGGCCGCCGCGAAATGGCTGCTGCCGCTCGGCTCCTACTCGTTCGGCATTTATTTGATGCATCCGCTGATTCTAACGGCGTTTAAGCTGAAAATTTCCGCGCCGGGCGGTATGGCGGCTTACAATCTATATGTGCTGCTCAGCTTCCTGAGCGCTTTGCTAGGCTCGCTGCTGGCCGCCGTTCTGTACCGCAAAGCGGCACGCGCATTAAAGCCTGGCAAAAGCAAACCAGCCTCGCCCGGCAGCGTTCCGATGAACGGCTAGGGTCTGGTCAAGAAAATCACGTCCAAACGGGCGTGATTTTCTTTTTCCGGCGTGAGCGTGACGCGCTTATTCCAGGGTAAGGTACATCACAAAAGCGTAGGGCGCTTTTGAGGCTTCCTCCTCCGGCGATTTTCCGGAAGTAAACGTGACGGCATCGGCGTTCGAAGCCGCAAATCCCCAGACGGCAGTCGGGGTGGAGTCGGGAATCGCAATTTTCTCATAGAGCTTTAACAGATGGGACTGGGTAAAGTGCTTGCGGTTCACGGGTACGTTAAAGCTTGAAGTCGAAGAGCCTCCCGAGTCTTTAAGGCTGGCCGTGACGGTATAGGATTGAAGGACGTCCGCATCTTTATTGTCTGTAACCTCATGAACCGAAACGATGAACTCTCCGTTGTAGTCCTTTTGCGTATCTCCATTACTGCCTCCCATAGGCAGCGAAATTTGAGAGACCAGAGTCTCGGATGTCTTCCCGTTTTCCCATACCTTGTAGGAAATACTCAACTGCTTTTTGACGCCTTTGTAGCGCACAATTACACTGCCCGCATAGCTGCCGAGGAAAGGGCTGAATTTGGCGGCGTCTCCCGCGAAAAGATCGGTCGGCTCCACAATCAATTGTTCCGGGCCTGCTGCATAAGGGGACGGGGAAGGGCTTTCGGACGGAGGCGAAACAGTTGGAGCGGAGCAGCCGCTTGCCAACAAAGCAAGCATCAACAAGCCCGTCAATCGGTTCCGTACTTTTACGAGACGCATAAATGGGTTCTTCCTTTACTATCAGACATAAAAAACGAAATAAACCTTTATCAAATTACCATATATTTCAAAACATTGCCAGGGATAGTTCATGAAGGATTGAAATATCCTTTGAAATCAGGGAACGTGTGTTCTATAATAGAGAAATCACGTCAGTTCGCAGCTTGATCCTGTCCGCTCCCCCATTTGCAAATAGACGAACGAACGGATACTCTTTTAAGTAGGAACAAACGGACAAGACGAGGAGGCCTCTTTACCTATGAAATCGCGAACGTTATGGTTTGTTGTCGGCACGACCGGCCTGATTTCCACGCTTCTGTTTGCCGGAGGCTTCGGATATGCGGTCAAGGATGTCCTGTCTCCGGGTTCCGGCGGGGGGCAGTTGACAGCGGCTCCGAAAGAAACGCCGGCCGTGAACGAACTGGACCGGAAAAATAAAATTCAGCTCGTATCCCTGGGCGATTCGCTTACGGCGGGAACCGGAGACGGTACGGGCAAAGGATATGTGGGACGATTCCGGGAAAAGCTGGAGGAACAGACAGGCAAACCCGTTTACGTGCTGAATAATCTGGCTATTCCCGGCGCCACCACCGATGCGCTGCTTAAGGAATGGGACGGCAAGAAGACGACAGATGCGCTGAAGCAGGCGGATCTTATTTTGCTTACGATAGGCGGCAACGATATCTTCCAGAGCGGCAGCGACATTTTCACGAACAATGACCAGGGTTTCAATCCGGAAGCGGCTGCCAAACGCGTTGAGCCTACTCTTGCGAATCTCGACAAGATTCTGACGAATATCAACAAGGCGAATCCGGATGCAAAGGTGATGTACGTGGGGCTGTATCATCCTTTTTTGGATCTCGATCCGAAGAAAGCCGGTTCCCTGATCGTGCAGAAGTTTAACGACGGGGCTTTCGCGCTGACGAACAAGTTTCCGAATGCCGTTTTCGTGCCCACTTACGATTTGTTCGAACAGAATTTGAACAAATATTTGTTTACGGATCATTTTCATCCGAATCAGGACGGGTACGAGCGGATCGCAAGCCGGATGGCGCAAATTTTGAAATGACAGGGGGAGTAACTGTGGCTGGTGACCGGGAACTGGTGCTGTCTGTGAGGGATGTCCGAAAAAGCATCCGCGGCAAGGAAATTATCAAGGGCATTTCATTCGATGTGTACGGCGGCGAAATTTTCGGATTTCTGGGGCCCAACGGCTCCGGCAAAACGACGACGATCCGGATGCTCGTGGATCTCATTAAGCCGTCTTCGGGAGTAGTGACGATCTGCGGCTTCGATGTCCAGAAGCAGCACAACGAAGCGATGCGGTACGTAGGCTGTATCGTGGAGAATCCTGAACTTTACGGCTATTTGACGGGCTGGGAGAACCTGGAGCACTTCGCGCGGATGCTCCCCGATACCGGCGAGGAGAGGATCAAGGAAGTCGTCGAGCTGGTAGGAATGGATGCGCGCATCCACGATAAGGTGAAAACCTACTCGCTCGGCATGCGCCAGCGTCTCGGGATCGCCCAGGCTCTTCTGGCAAGGCCCAAGCTGCTCATTCTGGACGAGCCGACCAACGGCTTGGACCCGCAAGGAATCAAGGAGATGCGGATTTTTATCCGCAAACTTGCCAAAGGCGGGCTGAGCCTGTTCGTATCCAGCCACCTGCTCAGCGAAATTCAGCAGCTCTGCGACCGCGTCGCCATTATCAGCAAAGGACAGGTGATTGCGGTCGGGGAAGTGGACGAGCTGATCGTGCAGTCCGGCAGTACGGTTCTCTGGTCCGTTGATCCGGTTGACGAAGCGGAAGCATGGCTGGGCAGGCAGCAGGGAGTCACGGTGCTCGGCCGCCGAGAAGAGCTGTTAGCTGAGGAAGACGAGCCTGCCGTATTATCTTCGCTTCATGCAGGGGAAAGGGCGGGAACGATTGTGACGCAGTTGAGCGAAGAGCGGATTCCGGAAATAAATCGCGGTCTGGTGGATGCAGGAATCCGGATCTACGCTATCGAAATGAAACATCCGACACTGGAGGATCTGTTCCTGAGTCTGACGGAGGGTGAGAAAATTGGGTAACTTGGCGGCGCTAGTCCAGAACGAAAGCATCAAAATGGTTAAAAAACGGCGTTTTCTCGTGGTCATCCTGATCCTGCTCGCTCTCATTCCCATGTTTACTTATGCACAGATGCGTGTCTCCCAGAATACAATCAAGCAATTCGGTACGACGGATTGGAGAGCTTCGGAACGTCAGAAAATCGTGGATTACCAGCGGAGTCTCAGCTCCGCCCGCGTTCCGGAGGAATGGAAAGAGTTCAGGCGGGCACAAATAAAAATATCCCAGTATTATCTGGATCATGATATTAATCCGCAATCGCCCAACGGTGTCACTTTCACCAGAGAATTTCTGAATAACTCCATCTCGCTGTTCATTCCGCTCATCATTATGGTCATCGCGGCGGATATCATTTCATCCGAGCATTCGGGCGGCACCATCAAATTGTTGTTGACAAGACCCGTAAAGCGATGGAAAATCCTAATGAGCAAGTTGATCACGCTGATCCTGTTCGTTTCGCTCGTTGTTTTGTCAACCGCTGCGCTCAGTTATCTCATATCCGGGCTCGTTTTCGGGTACGGGGGATGGAACATGCCGGTGTTTGTCGGCTTCAAGACGAGCGGAGGAGATGTGGATCTTAGCGGGGTCCATGCCATCGACCAGTGGAAATACCTGCTGATGGAAACCGGACTTGTCTGGTTTGTCGGCATAGTGGTCGCCATTCTTTCCCTGATGTTATCCGTGCTCATCCGTTCGACGGCGGCCGGAATGGGAATTATGCTGGCCGTGCTTATTTCCGGCACGATTCTGACTAATATGGTATCCTCTTGGGAAGCGGCCAAGTATTTGTTTATGGTGAATCTGAAGCTGACCGATTACATGACGGGCGCGCTGCCTCCGATTAAAGGCATGAGCCTCGGGTTTTCGCTGGCCGTTCTGTCGGTCTGGGCTGTGATCTCACTTTTTGTTTCGTTTGGGGTATTTACCCGTAAAGATATTTTAAATTAACGTATGAACCCGTTCGGGAATGGAAAAAGGAAAGAAGGAGGCGCTTCGATGACCGAGCAGCTAGAGATGATGACGAATCAACCGAACCAGCCGGCGGAATACGATGCCGATGCGATTCAGGTACTGGAGGGGCTGACGGCTGTCCGCAAAAGGCCGGGCATGTACATCGGCAGCACAAGTACTTCGGGACTGCATCATCTGGTTTGGGAAATCGTCGATAACGCGGTCGATGAACACCTCGCGAAGCATGGTTCCAAAATTGACGTGACGCTTCATAAAGACGGATCCGTCACCGTACAGGATAACGGCCGGGGCATCCCGACCGGCATGCACAAGACCGGCATACCGACGCCGCAGGTTGTATTTACGATTCTTCATGCCGGAGGAAAATTCGGCGGCGGCGGGTACAAGAAGTCCGGCGGCCTTCACGGCGTCGGCGCTTCCGTAACGAACGCTCTGTCCGAGTGGCTGGAAGTCACGATCTTTCGAGACGGCAAGATACATAAACAGCGTTTCGAATATTGGATCGACAAGAAGGGCGTGGAGCACGTAGGGGAACCGAGAACCGGACTAGAGGTGACGGGGACCACGAACAAAACAGGTACGCGCGTTACCTTCAAGCCGGACCGCCGCGTTTTCCAGAACGGCATTGCGATCAGCTACGATACCCTCGCCGAACGGCTTCAGGAAATCGCTTTTCTGAACTCCGGGCTGGAGGTTATTCTGAAAGACGAGCGCACGGACCAGGCCGAAACGTTCAAATACGACGGCGGAGCGAGCGAGTTCGTCAAGTTCCTCAACGAGGGCAAATCGGTCATGCACGACGTGATCCACTTCGCATCCGAGAAGGACGACATCGAGGTGGAAGTCGCGCTCCAGTATAACGACGGCTACACGGAAACGATCGCTTCGTTCGTGAACTCGATTCCGACACGCGGCGGCGGGACCCATGAAACCGGCTTTAAAATCGCCTATACGCGGGCGATGAACGAATATGCCCGCAAAACCGCCATTTTGAAGGAAAAAGAAAAAAATCTCGACGGAACCGACCTGCGGGAAGGCATGATGGCGGTAATCAACATCAAGATGGGCGAGGTCGAATTCGTCGGCCAGACGAAAGACCAGCTCGGCAGCGCATCGGCGAGAAGCGCCGTAGACGCTATCGTGTCGGAGAAAATGGCCGTATTCCTGGAGGAAAACCCGCAAATCGCCCAGAGCATGCTGAAAAAAGCGATCCAGTCGGCCAAGGCCCGTGAAGCGGCCCGCAAAGCGCGCGAGGAAGTGCGCAGCGGCAAGAAAGGCCGCAGCGAAAGCTCCAATCTCGGAGGCAAGCTGACGCCGGCGCAGTCGAAAGATTACGCCCGCAACGAGTTGTTCATCGTGGAAGGCGATTCCGCGGGAGGCTCCGCGAAGCAGGGCCGCGATTCGAAGCATCAGGCGATTCTGCCCCTGAAAGGGAAGCCGCTCAACCCGGAGAAAGCGAAGCTCGCCGATATTCTCAAGAACGACGAATATAGGGCGATCATCGCGACTATCGGCGCGGGAGTCGGCTCCGAATTTGCCCTCGAGGAGAGCAACTACGGCAAAATCATTATCATGACCGATGCCGATACGGACGGCGCCCATATTCAGGTGCTGCTCCTGACGTTTTTCTACCGGTACATGAAACCTTTAATAGATAACGGCAAAGTCTATATCGCGCAGCCGCCGCTTTTTAAAGTGACCAAGAAAGCAGGCAAAAACAGTGCGGTCCACTACGCTTGGACCGATGATCAACTGCAGGCGCTCCATAAGGAGCTGGGCAAAGGCATCGAACTGCAGCGCTATAAAGGACTGGGAGAAATGAACCCGAACCAGTTGTGGGAAACGACGATGGACCCGGGAAGCCGCACTTTGCTGCAAGTGCAGATTGAGGACGCGGCCAAGGCGGAGCGCCGGGTATCGACGCTGATGGGCGACAAAGTCGATCCGCGTAAACGATGGATTATCGAAAATGTAGACTTTACTGAATCCGAAGAGTGACTGAACGTCTAGAGGTGAACCGAGTTGAGCAGTTTGGAACAGTTTTTACCCGCGTTTCTGGAGGAAGTAGTAGGGGACCGGTTCGGCCGCTACTCTAAATATATTATTCAAGACCGGGCGATTCCCGATGTCCGTGACGGACTGAAGCCCGTGCAGCGCCGCATCTTGTATGCCATGTACGATTCCGGGAATACTCCGGACAAACCGTACCGGAAGTCGGCGAAGACGGTCGGGGATGTCATGGGTAACTATCACCCTCACGGGGACAGCCCTATTTACGAGGGTATGGTGCGCATGGCGCAGCCTTGGAAAATGGGTCACGTGCTCGTCGACGGCCACGGCAACTGGGGTTCGATCGACGACGATCCGGCCGCCGCTATGCGGTATACCGAAGCAAGGCTATCGCCCATTGCGATGGAACTGCTTCGCGATATCGAGAAGCGGACCGTGCTTTTCAAAGATAATTTCGACAATACGACCAAAGAACCCGTTGTTCTTCCTTCCCGCTATCCGAACCTGCTGGTTAACGGTGTAAGCGGGATATCGTCCGGATTCGCGACAGAGATTCCGCCGCATAACCTGCGTGAAGTTATCGATGCGTGTACCGCGCTGATCGATGCGCCGGACATCGGCCTGGAAGAGCTGATGCGTCATATGAAAGGCCCCGATTTTCCGACGGGGGGCATCATCATGGGCGAGGAAGGCATCCGGGACGCGTACAATACGGGCAAGGGCCGCATTTACGTCCGTTCCAAGACGGAGATTCAGGACCTCAAAGCGGGCCGGCAGCAGATTGTGGTGACGGAAATTCCGTACCAAGTCGTGAAGTCGAGACTGGTTACCGCCATTGAAAATATCCGTCTGGAGAAAAAAGTCGAAGGCATTGCCGAAGTCCGCGACGAAAGCGGAAGAGACGGCATGCGCATCGTCGTGGAGCTTAAGAAGGAAGCCGACGCCCAGGGGATTCTGGCTTATCTGCTGAAAAAGACCGATCTCCAGGTCACCTATAATTTCAATATGGTGGCCATCGTGAACAAGACGCCGAAGCAGCTCGGTTTGAAAGACATGCTGTCGGCCTACATTGAGCACCAGAAGGAAGTTGTCACGTTCCGCTCCCAGTACGATCTTGAGAGGGCGGAAGACCGTGCGCATGTCCTGGAAGGGCTTGTCAAGGCGCTGAACATTCTGGACGAAGTCATCGCGGCCATCAAAGCGTCCAAAAACCGTCTCGATGCCCAGAAAAATCTCGTCACCCAGTTTGGTTTCACGGAGCGCCAGGCCGATGCGATTCTGGTACTCCAGCTATACAGGCTGACGAACCTGGAAATTACTTCGCTGGAAAAAGAACTGAAAGACGTGCAGAAGACGATTAATCATCTGCGCGGCATTCTGGGAAGCATGAAGAAGCTACTCGGCGTGATCAAGGACGAAATAAACGAAATCCGCACAAAGTACGGCATTGAGCGCCGATCGGATATCCAGAACGAGGTTGAGGAAATCAAGGTTAACCTGGAAGTGATGGTGACGCCGGAGGATGTTCTCGTTACGCTGTCCAACGAAGGGTATATTAAACGGACAAGCATGCTCTCTTATACAAGATCGGGCGGCGCGGTCGACAACACAGGACTTAAGGAAGGCGACTATCTCCGTCATCTGAAGGAAGTCAACACGATCGAAAGCCTGCTCATTTTCACAAACAAGGGGCAGTATTTCCTTCTTCCCGTCCATCTCATTCCGGAGTACAAATGGAAAGATAACGGCACCGCTATCGTGAACATTATTCCGATTGCGAAAGATGACCGGATCGTGGACATGATCCCCGTGAAAGATTTTAACGAAGAAGGCAAATCGCTCGTCTTCATTACCCGTAAAGGGCAGGTCAAACGGACCGACCTAAAGGAGTATTACACGAACCGCTCCAGCGGCATTGTCGCTTGCAAAGTAGGAGCCGGCGACGAGATCCTGCATGTCCAGCTTAGCGACGGAACGAAGGATATCATGCTGGCGACGAAGCAGGGGATGAGCATCCGTTTCCGCGAGGAGGAAGTCAACCCGATGGGGCGCGCCGCGGCGGGAGTCCGCGGGCTTCAGCTGCGGGAAGGCGATGAAGTGGTTGCGGCGGATTGGGTATACGGAGATGAGGGCGAGGTGCTCGTTATCTCCGATCTCGGCTATGCCAAACGTACACTGCTGGTGGATTACCCGCTGCAGGGACGCGGAGGCAAAGGGATCGGCACGTTTGAATTTAAGGAAGGCAAGCGCGTGAAATCTAACGGCAGCGAGCTGGTCGGCATGTTCTATTTCAAACAGGACTACGAAATCACTGCCTGGAACAGCAGCGGAGAGAAAACTGTCTTCAAAACCAACCAGGCCCCGCTTGATGACCGTAAATCGATTGGAAAGCAGCTTGTGCCGGTTTCCAAAGGCGAAAGGATTGCCGCCCTTGTTAAGAACGCAAGCCTGGATAAACGTCCGCCGAACGCGTGACACATCTCCCATTAAAAATCAATCATAGCTGGTGGTAGGCGGATCCATCGTTTCCATGAGCTGAAAAGCGATTTCCAGTACGACCCACAGAGGCACTTGTTCGTCCAGACGTTCGAGCCAGCCCGGGTCCTTCAATAAACCAAGATCAAGTGCGCGCTGTCCCAGCGCGCTTTTTTTTATGTGCACGGGCAATCCCTCCTTCTACCGTTTACTTACAGTGTATGTGCATCCGCCCAGAAATGTGCAGGACAGCCGCGTTTTAGAGAACAGGGGAAGAGAAGCGTGCACAGGAGGGGAAATAGGAAAGGGGTGCCGACTGAAAGGAGGAAGGAGTAAGGAGAAAGGAGAAAGGAGTAAGAAACAGGATAGCGGCATCGGTCATCGACCCGATCCGGTCCGAATCGGACCGCGCTTACCAAATCGCGCAGAAGCCGGTGGACGGGATTTTGTGCAAAACGTTAGGCGAGCATAAGCGGAGGGATGGATTGAAAACCAGGGAATTTAACCGTTTAAAGATGCCGGGGGAAGGAGCGGAAACGCCGGAGAGGAAAATGAGAAGCGCAAAAACGAGGCTAAAGACGCAGACGCTGGTTCTCGCAATTCGGACAACTTTTCCGCCGGCAGAGCCCGTAACTTAGCGAAAAGACGCGAAATGCCTGACTTATTGTCTTAAAGTATTAACGGCATTAACCTATATTTCGCCATTGGACACGTGATATACTTGGATGGAAGAGTGGATGAGCCTTGAATCGGAGGAGTGATTGCAATTGTATTCGGTAGAATTTGCGAAACTGTGGACGAAGCTTTCCAAGGAGCTCAAATCCAATATGGAAGACCAGCTTGCACCAACGATAACGGAAGGCCAGCTTCACGTGCTGGAGCTGCTTGCGGCGAACGGCACGATGAAGCCTTCCGATTTTATTGAATATTTGGCTACGACGCCGGCGGCCGTGACGACTCTGCTGGACCGCATGGAGCGAGCGGGACTCATTACCCGGAGCCGGGATGAAAAAGACCGCCGCGTCGTATGGGTCGACGCGACGGACAAAGGAAAATCCGAGCGGGAGCGCGGGCTGCAGATCCGTGAGGAAGTTCTGGATGCCTATCTCAGCCGCATTTCCTCCCACAATCAGCAGCTACTCGTTTATCTGCTCGGGAAGGTTGCGAACTAGTTCCTGCCACAAGAACCAGGGGTGACGCTCGGGAGGCACCGACCGGAAGGTCAGCGTCTCCTGCTGCGTCGGGTGCGGGAAGGACAAACGGGCCGACCAGAGAGCAAGCTGCTGACCCGGTTCGTTCGCTCCGGCACCGTACCGCTGATCCCCGTACAGAGGGCAGCCGATGGCCGCCAGCTGTACCCGGATCTGATGCGGCCTGCCCGTGTGCAGCTTCACCAGGACGAGGCTGAGCCCTTCGGCGCTGCCGAGCACCCGGTAGTCAAGGAGCGCCTCTTTGGCGCCGTCCTTGCCGGGTTTGACCACGGATACGGTGTTTGTCCGCGTATCCTTGAGCAGCCAGTGCCGCAGGGAGCCCTGCGGCTCCTTGGGTCTGCCCCGCACGACGGCCGCGTACGTCTTGTCGAACGTCCGTGTCCGCACGCTGTCGGAGAGGCGGGAAGCCGCCTTGGATGTTTTGGCGAACACCATGACGCCGCCGACAGGCCGGTCCAGCCGGTGCACGAGCCCGAGGAAGACGTTGCCCGGCTTATGATGCCGGCGCTTCAGGTCTTCCTTGAGCACGCTCAGAAGATCGGGATCGCGCGAGCTGTCCTCCTGCGTCGGCATATTGACGGGCTTCTCCACGACCAGCACGTGGTTGTCTTCGTAGAGGACGGGAATCGCCGCCCCGTCCGCCGCATGCTTCGGTCCCGCCATGGCTTACGCCTCCCAGCGGCCGAGAATCCCGCACGGCAGCGTCAGCTCGCTTGCGGTGATCGGAAGCCCGATTTCGCCTGCGGTAATATGTCCGCCGTAACGCTTGTGCATCGCCAGGGTCAAAATATTTTTGAGCACCGTGGAAGAGATGCCGGTCGTATACGAATTGACGAGCAGGAACAGCGGGTTGTCCGATAAGATCGTCATGCACGTCTCGATAAACGGATACAAATCGTCCTCAAGCTTCCAGGTTTCCCCGTTGGGTCCGCGTCCGTAGGACGGAGGGTCCATGATGATGGCGTCGTATTTGTTGCCGCGGCGCTGCTCGCGCTGGACGAATTTGAATACGTCGTCCGTAATGAATCGCACATGGCGGTCTGCGAGGCCGGACAGCTCGAGGTTTTCTTTCGCCCACTGCACAACGCCTTTCGAAGCGTCGACATGGACGACCGAAGCGCCCGCATGGGCGCAGGCGACAGTGGCGCCGCCCGTGTAAGCGAACAGATTCAACACTTTAATGGGACGGCCGGCATTGCTTATCTTGTCCATCATCCAGTCCCAGTTGGCGGCCTGCTCGGGGAAGAGGCCCGTATGCTTGAATCCGGTCGGTTTAATATGAAACCGGAGTTTGTTGTCATACGAGATCGTCCAGCGTTCCGGCAGGGTCTGGCGGAAGTCCCAGTTGCCGCCTCCGGAAGAACTGCGCCGGTAATGCCCCGCGGCCTGCTTCCAGTTTGCCGTTTCGGCCGTCAGCGGCCAAATAATTTGCGGGTCGGGACGCCGCAATACATAAGAACCCCAGCGTTCGAGTTTTTCTCCTCCGCCGGTGTCCAGGAGTTCATAGTCGTTCCAGCGATTAGCTACATACATCGGTTCATTTCCTTCTTTCCTCGCGTCAAAATGTACAGCGGTTCCTCATTCAAAAACAGCAATCCGTCCGCGGGCGGATGCCGGTATAACTTGCGGTTTTTAACACCGTTTTCTTCTAAGCATCTATTGTACAACATCCCTTGATGGAAGCCAATATAAGGAGTGTGCCCGATAAAGCGCCTATTCGTTTCACGGAGTGCCGAATCGGGTACAAAAAGATGACTATACAAGAGGGGGATGGGTTGAAGCATATGGCGGGTAAACAGATCCCCGGCTCCGAAGACATCTACTTGTTCCATGAAGGAACTTCTTATCACAGTTATCGCCTATTCGGGGCACACGCAGAGAAAAGGGGTAAGACAACGGCCGTACGCTTTACCGTTTGGGCGCCTCATGCCCGTGAAGTGCGCGTCGTCGGCGATTTTAACGAATGGAACGGAGAAAACCACCGCATGGAGACCGTGCCGGAATCGGGCGGCATCTGGACGCTTGCGGTTCCCGGTCTGGCGGAAGGCTCCCTATACAAATATGAAATCCACACACCGGACGGCCGGATCATCCTGAAAGCCGATCCTTATGCCGTTTATTCGGAGCTGCGCCCGGGAACCGCTTCCCGCTTTTATAATTTGGACGGGTACAAGTGGGGGGACCAGAACTGGCGGCGCCAGCGCGCCCGGAAACCGGCATACGATCAGCCTTTAAACATTTACGAAGTCCATCTCGGAACTTGGAAGAAGAAAAGCCGCGAAGAGGACGTGCTCCTCTCCTACCGAGAGCTGGCGGACGAACTTGTCGCTTACGTTCTCGAAATGGGATATACCCATATCGAGCTGCTTCCGCTTGCGGAGCATCCTTTCGACCGTTCCTGGGGCTATCAGGCGACGGGCTATTTTTCGGTGACGAGCCGATTCGGCGAACCGAGAGACTTTATGTATTTCGTGGATAGGTGTCACCAGGCGGGCATCGGCGTCATTATGGACTGGGTGCCGGGTCATTTCTGCAAAGACGCCCACGGCCTGCGCCAGTTTGACGGACAACCGCTCTATGAACCGGATGAGCCCAATCTGGCCGAAAAGCCGGAATGGGGGACGCTGGCCTTTGATTTTAACAAGCCGGAGGTTCACAGCTTCCTTGTTTCCAACGCGATGTTCTGGATGGACAAATATCACATTGACGGCATAAGGGTCGATGCGGTAGCGAGCATGCTGTATTTAAACTTCGGCAAGCCGCAGTCCATGTGGGTCGCGAACGAGCACGGAGGGGACGAGAATCCGGCCGCGATCCGGTTTTTGAAGAAATTAAACACCGTCGTCTTCGGCTCCTATCCGAACGCCTTGATGATGGCCGAGGATTCCACCGATTGGCCTCAAGTCACGACGCCTGTCGATGCGGGCGGACTGGGCTTTAATTACAAGTGGAACATGGGCTGGATGAACGACATGCTGAACTATATGAAAATGGACCCGATCCACCGGAAGCATCACCATAATCTGATCACGTTCTCGTTTATGTACGCGTTCAACGAAAATTTCGTGCTGCCGCTTTCGCATGACGAAGTTGTGCATGGCAAGCGGTCCATTCTGCATAAAATGCCGGGGGATTACTGGCAGAAGTTTGCCAACACCCGCGTGCTTTACGGTTATATGTCCGGTCATCCGGGGAAAAAGCTTCTGTTCATGGGCGGCGAATTCGCCCAGTTCGACGAATGGAAGGACCTGGAGGATCTGGACTGGTTTTTGCTGGACTATGAGCTGCACGGCAAAATGCAGGCCTATGTCCGGGCCTTGAACCGCTTCTACCTGGAGCAGCCTGCCTTATGGCAGAACGATCACGGCCACGACGGGTTCCAGTGGATTTCGCCCGACGATTCCAGCCAGAGCGTCGTCGCTTTTATCCGCAAAGGCAAGAAGGCCAAGGACGATCTCATCGTCGTGTGCAACTTTACGCCGGTCGTCCATCCGGATTACCGGATCGGCGTTCCCGGACCGGGGACGTATGCCGAAATCTTCAACAGCGACGACGAAGCTTACGGCGGGTCGGGCCAGGCCAACCGGCAGCCGCTTGCGAGCGAAGCGGTTCCGCTGCACGGTTTTGACTACAGCTTGTCGCTTCGCGTACCGCCGCTTGCCGCAGTTTATCTGAAACGATCACAAGTCGAACGTACCTCGCGACGAAAGGGGAAATCGAAAGATGCGAAGTAAAGAATGTATTGCCATGCTGCTTGCCGGAGGAGAGGGAAGACGACTCGGCGTGCTGACGCAGCAGCTGGCGAAACCGGCCGTTCATTTCGGCGGAAAGTACCGCATTATCGATTTCACGCTCAGTAACTGCACGAACTCGGGCATCGACACGGTAGGGGTGCTCACCCAATACCAGCCTCTCGTGCTGAACTCCTACATCGGCATTGGCGGGGCATGGGACCTGGACCGTAAAAACGGAGGCGTAACGGTGCTGCCTCCTTTTATGGAGCAGGGCGGCGGCGACTGGTATCAGGGGACGGCGAATGCGATTTACCGCAATATCGGGTTTATCGACCGCTATGAGCCGGAGTACGTGCTGATCATCTCGGGGGACCACATCTATAAAATGGATTACGATCGGCTGCTCACTTACCACAAAACGAAGGGTGCGGACGCCACGATCGCGGTGATTGAGGTCAAGTGGGAAGAGGCGTCGCGTTTCGGCCTTCTAAGCGTAAATGAAGAAAGCGAAATTACGGAGTTCGCGGAAAAACCGAAAGAACCCAAAAGCAACCTCGCTTCCATGGGCGTATATATGTTTACCTGGAAGGCGCTTAAAAAATATCTGATCCAGGATAACGAAAATCCGGACTCCAGCAAAGATTTCGGGAAGGACATCATTCCGGCCATGCTGGAAGAAGGGGCGAACCTCGTAGCGTACCCTTTCCAGAGCTACTGGAAGGATGTCGGCACCATTCAGAGCTTGTGGGAAGCGAATATGGACCTGCTGGACGATCCGACCCAGCTGAACCTGAACGATAAATCGTGGCGTATCTATTCCGTGACGCCTTATCAGCCTGCCCAGTTTGTTTCGGACGGGGCCCAAGTACGCCGTTCACTCGTGAACGAAGGCTGCTCCGTGTTCGGGGATGTGGACCACTCCGTCCTGTTCTACGGCGTCCATATCGGCGAGGGCAGCGTCATCCGGGATTCCGTCATTATGCCGGGAGCGAGAATCGGCAGCAATGTCACCATCCGCAAGGCGATCATCGGGGAAAATACGATCGTGGACGACGGGGCGACCGTAGGAGACGGGGAAGAGATCGTGCTGATCGGCGGAGGAGAACACATACGGGCCACTACGGAGTTGAAAGGATGAGGGTAGCATGAAGCATGTAATGGGCGTTATCAATCTGGTGAACGAGCCGGACGATCTGGAAGAGCTTACGCTTCACCGCTGTGCTGGCTCGGTTCCGTTCGGAGGCCGTTATCGGCTGATCGATTTTATTTTATCCAACATGGTGAATTCCTCGATCGGCAACGTGGCTGTGTTTACCCAGCACAAGTACCGTTCCCTGATGGATCATCTGGGTTCCGGCAAGGAATGGGACCTCGACCGCAAGAGAGGCGGCCTGTTCGTGCTGCCGTCCGTCCAGGACGATCCGGCGGGCATGTCGCGCGGAGATTTGTTCCAATTCTATTCCCACCGCGATTATTTCTACCGGGGCCGGGAAGAGCTGGTCATCATCGGCCGCAGCCATATGGTATGCAACATTAATTTCGAAGACGCCGTCCGCTACCACGAAGATATGAGAGCGGATGTTACCGTCATTTATAAAGAGGCGGAAGAGGAATACTCGGGCAGCTACCGCCGCCTTGCGGTACGTCCGGACGGCAGAGTGACGGTCATAGAGGACCAGACCGGACGTCTGCGTACGGACAACGTGTCCATGGAAATGTATATCATGAGCAAATCGCTCCTTCTGGACATGGTGGAGACTTGCCTGGCGCAGGGCTACGATCATCTGGTCCGGGACGGGATCATGAAGAACGTCGACAAGCTGAACGTGGTCGGCTACCGCCATGACGGCTATCTCGGAATCGTGAATTCGATCCAGGGCTACTACCGGCACAGCATGGAACTGCTGGACCCGTCGGTGCTGCGGGAGTTGTTCTTCCGCAAGGATCTCATCTACACCAAGGTAAAGGACGAACCGCCTGCCCGTTACGAGGCCACCGCGAACGTGCGCAATTCCCTGATCGCCAACGGCTGCGTCATTGAAGGCAAGGTCGATAACAGCATCTTGTCGCGGGGGGTAAAAATCAGCAAGGGGGCTGTCGTGAAAAACAGCATTATCCTGCAGAACTGCTCCATTGAAGAAAATGTCGTGATCGAGAACGCCATTCTCGACAAGGACGTGTTCATCAGCCGGGGGCGTGTATTGACCGGGGATGTTCGGGCACCTTTCATAGCAGCGAAAATGAAGGTCATCTAAAACGGATTCCGACAATCAAAAGCCGTAACCGGACGCCGCCGAGCGGTTCCGGTTTGGCTTTTTCAAATAGAACTTAGAAGAAATTCAGAAGACGGGAGTGGAGACGTACATGAACATTTTGTTTGCGGCTTCGGAAGCGGCGCCTTTCGCCAAGACGGGCGGATTGGGTGATGTAATCGGGTCCCTGCCCAAGGAACTTAAACGCAACGGAGCGGATGTCCGGGTCATTCTGCCCAAATATGACGAGATTCCTCAAGTATTCAAAGACAAGATGGAGACGGCGAACCTCGTCACGTTCCGCGTAAATCTGGGCTGGCGCTCGCAGTACTGCGGCATCCAAACCCTGGAACACGAAGGCGTCACGTTTTATTTCGTGGACAACGAGTTTTATTTCCGCAGAAGCGGGCATTACGGATACGGCGACGATGCCGAAAGATTCGCGTTTTACTGCCGGGCCGTAATCGACTCGCTTCCGCATATCGGCTTCAAGCCCGATGTGATTCACTGCCACGACTGGCAGGCGGGCATGATTCCGGTTTTGCTTAGAGCGCAGTACAGCCCGTACTATCCGTTCTATGAAGATATCAAAACGGTCATAACGATACACAATCTGCGCTACCAGGGGCTTTTCTCCAAAGAGACGATGATGGATCTGTTCGGCCTGGACGCCGGCTATTTCAACGGGGATCAGCTCGAAATGTACGACGGCGGCAGCTTCCTGAAAGGCGGACTGCTGTATTCCGATCGCATTACGGCGGTTAGCCCGACTTACGCGGAGGAGATCCGCACGCCGTTCTTCGGCGAGCATATGGACAGCCTGCTGCGCTACCGCAGCGAGGCGACCGTAGGCATCGTCAACGGGATCGACTACGATCTCTTCAATCCGATGACCGATTCCCATCTGGCTGTCACGTACCGGGACTCCTTGTCCAAAAAGCGGCTGAATAAAACGCACCTTCAGCAGCGGCTGGGGCTGCCGGTCCGCGACGACGTGCCGGTTATATCGCTGGTGACCCGGCTGGTACAGCAGAAGGGGATCGATTTGATCCGTCACGTGCTGCCGGAGCTGCTGTCCCTGGATGCCCAATGGGTGATCGTGGGAACCGGGGATCACGAATATGAGCAGCTGTTCCGCGAGGCGGCGGCCCGGCATCCCGACAAGCTGGCTGCGTACATCGCCTTCGACGACGGGCTTGCCCGTCAGGTATACGCCGGCTCGGACCTCTTCCTGATGCCGTCGCTCTTCGAGCCCTGCGGAATCGGTCAGCTCATCGCGATGCGCTACCGCACGGTGCCGATCGTCCGCGAGACGGGCGGTTTGAAGGATACGGTGCAGCCTTACAATGAGTTTACCGGCGAAGGCACGGGCTTCAGCTTCAACTCGTACAACGCTCACGATATGCTGCATACGGTCAGACGTGCGGTGCATTTCTATCTTCATGACCAGGATGCCTGGCGCAACCTGATGGCGAACATCAAGAAGACCGATTTCAGCTGGAAAAAATCGGCCCTGCAGTACAAGTCGCTGTACCAGGAACTCATCCGGGAGGCGGCGGACGCGTCCAAAGAGCGCCAGAGAGCCTGGCAGGAAGCGGAGCGGCGGCGCGGTGAACAGGAAGCTCAGCTCCGGGTGGCTGCGGCTCATGCGGCCCAGCTGAGGGAAGCGGCTCCGGCCGCGGCGAGCGGCCGGACCTCCGCCGGACCTAAGTCCGCTGCCGTCAGCGAGACGGGAGAAGACGACGGCGGCGGGGCCCCCGGAGGCAAAGCCTGGTGGAAAGAGAGCGTCGTCTACCAGATTTATCCGCGCAGTTTTAAAGACAGCAACGGAGACGGAATCGGGGATATTCCCGGCATCATCTCGAAGCTGGATTACTTGAAGGAGCTCGGCGTCGACGTGATCTGGCTGTCTCCGGTTTATCAATCGCCCAATGACGACAACGGCTACGATATTAGCGATTACCGCGGGATTATGGACGATTTCGGAACGATGGCGGATTGGGAGAAGCTGCTCGCGGAAGTGCACAGCCGGGACATGAAGCTTATTATGGATCTCGTCGTAAACCATTCGTCGGACGAGCATGCCTGGTTCCTGGAATCCCGCTCCTCCAAAGAGAATCCCTACCGGGATTATTACATTTGGAGGCCCGGCCGTGACGGACGGGAGCCGAACAACTGGACGAGCATCTTCAGCGGTCCCGCCTGGGAGTATGACGAGCAGACCGGGGAGTATTACCTTCATTTGTTCAGCCGCAAGCAGCCGGATTTAAACTGGGAGAACCCGAGGGTGCGCGAGAAAATCTACGATATGATGACGTGGTGGCTGGATAAGGGAATCGACGGATTCCGCATGGACGTCATTAACATGATCTCCAAGACGGAGGGACTTCCAAGCGCGGGCGGAGACCGGTATGCATGGGGCGGAGATTATTTTATGAACGGCCCGAGGGTGCATGAGTTTTTGCGGGAAATGAACGAAAAGGTGCTTTCCCGTTACGATATCATGACGGTCGGCGAAACACCGGGTGTAACCCCGGACGACGCGGCCCGTTATGCGAATGCGGACGGCACCGAGCTGAACATGGTGTTCCAGTTCGAGCACATGGAGCTGGACAGCGGCTGGGGCGGCAAATGGGACCCGTGCGCCTGGAAGCTGAAGGATCTGAAAGCGACGATCGGCCGCTGGCAGACGGGGCTGCACGGACGCGCGTGGAACAGCTTGTACCTGAACAACCATGACCAGCCGAGAATGGTGTCCCGGTTCGGTAACGACCGCGAATACCGCGTGGAGTCGGCCAAAATGCTGGCGACCTTCCTTCATACGCTGGAGGGAACGCCTTACATTTATCAGGGCGAGGAGCTCGGCATGACGAACGTACACTTCAAAGGGATTGAGGATTGCCGGGACGTCGAGACGCTGAACATGTACCGGGAGCGCGTCACCGAAGGCGGCGGCAATCACGACGAGGTCATGAACGCGATCCGCATCAAAGGGCGGGATAACGCCCGGACTCCGATGCAGTGGAGTCCGGAGGAGAACGCAGGTTTTACGACCGGAACGCCGTGGCTGCACGTTAATCCGAACTATACGGAGATTAATGCGGAAGCGGTCTTAGCCGACACGGACTCTATTTTTCATTATTACCGGAAGCTGATCGCGCTCCGCAAAATTCACCCGGTAATCGTGTACGGCAGCTATGAAATCGTGGCCGAGGAAGACGAGCGCATTTACGCGTATACCCGCACGCTCGGTAACGACAGGCTGTTCGTTATGCTCAACTTTACCGGAGAAACGGCTTCCTTCGCGAGCCCGTACCCGCTTCTGGCCGGGGGCGGCGGTGAGCTGCTTATCGCCAACTACCCCGTCGGGGAAGGAAGCGAGACGAGCGGTCTGGACGCGGAGCTTCAGCTTCGTCCCTTTGAAGCCAGGGTCTATCTGCTGAAGGCCTTCTAGGAGGCGCACAGCTTGTCTGCGTAAACCGTTCCCGCATCCTGTTGAAAGCATCTGAGACCCCGGCGGTTTCAGGTGCTTTTTAACAGAAAAAAGCGGAGCGGATTCGTTTACGTTGCGAGTTCCGCCGAGCGCAGTCGCGCCGGTTAAAGCTGCCTCAAGCTGCGCCGTCCGGGAAGAACGAACGGGTTGTGGCGCACGGGGCATCCGGCCATTTTCAAGATTCTTAAGAAATTTCGGGATAAATATCCGTTGAAGGAGGAGGAAAACCGTTGAAAAAGTGGTTGATGTCTGGTGCGGCTTTCTTGCTGCTCGCAAGCTCCGCCTCCATTCTGGCTCCAGTCCGGGCGAAGGCTATGGTGGTAAACGTTCCGTGGGACGTGACGCTGATCCAGGAGACGATTATGTACGAAGACGAAGCGTTCACCAAGCCTGCGGGCAGCCTGGCTCCTCTTCAGACCGTCCATATTACGAAGAGAGACAGCCAGTGGAGCATGGCGGATAACACGGAAGAGAAGGGATATCTCATTGAAACGTGGCAGGGGGAGAAATGGATCAAAGCCGATCCGGAAACGCTCATTCCCGGCAAGTATAAGACCGAAACCGCGACGATCACTCTGGTAGATAAGCAGGAGCTGTACGATGAGCCTCTTCAGGAAGCGGCCAGCGGAACGGTCATTTCCCCGCAGCAGGTAACGGTCACGGGAACGATCGAATGGGATGGAGCGGACTTCGGCCCTCCCCGGACGATAAAATTTTACCGCATCCAGACATGGCTGGGAGACAAGTGGATCTACGACAGCTTTTATAAGGAAGCCGTTCAGGAAAAAGCGGTCTCCACGACCGTCGACCTTTTCCAAGCTACGGACAGCTTCGAGCTGCCTTACACGGGGCTAACCAAAACGGGAACGCTGAAAACCGGCAGGTACCCGGTGACGGCCGTATGGGAGCTTCCGCCTACGCTCGGCGACGGCAGTCCGACCTGGTATAAAGTTTCCCTCCCGGAAGGGGATCGTTGGATTTTACCCGAGGGCGAGCTGGCGGGTGTTCGGGAAACGACGGGCAAGGCGGAACTTCCGACCGGCGGCAAAGGGTTTGCGAAGCCGACTTATTACGACGATGAAAATTACACGGAAGTCGCGCCGGGCAGCTACGACGCATTCGAAACGTGGAAGGACGGAGAGCTGGAGTGGGTGCACATCCGCACGGAGTCCGCAGCGTTATGGGTCAATCCCGGTCTGGCGCTTAAAGTGCGGCCTGCCGGCATTATTCCGACGGACGAAGAAATTCCGCTGACCTCGCGTTCGGCAACGTACAAGTACCCGGATTGGAGCCGTATCCACAATATGAAGGGCTTTTTTGCCCCGCAGACCGTCAAAGCTTTCGAAAAGTGGCTGTCTCCCGAAGGGATCGCCTGGTATCATGTTCACGGTACCTGGGACGATTGGTGGATTCCGGAGAATGATGCCGAAGAACCCGCCAAACAGCCGGCAGAGCCGGAAATGAATTCAGCGGTATCCGGGTAAAGCGGACCATAACGTTCATTTTTATTTATAGAACCGGCATGCTAAAATGGACATACTTGCGAGACGACACCTGATAACCCGGTGCTCGTCTTTTTTTACGAGATCAACGAAACAAGGAGGGACGTCAGCATGAGCGCCAAATGGCTGGAATGGGCCAAGCAGATACAAGCCATCTCGCAAATCGGGCTGGCCTACAGCAAGGACGTGTACGATCTGGAGCGGTATGAAATGCTGCGGGATTTGAGCCTGGAGATTATGAGCGAGTATACGGACCTTCATCAGGAGAAAATCCGGGACCTTTTCGCGAACGAAACAGGGTACGCCACTCCGAAAGTGGACATCCGCGCGGTCGTTTTCCGGGAGGGTAAGCTCGTACTTGTGCGGGAAAAGCTGGACGGGTTCTGGGCGCTGCCGGGAGGCTGGGCGGATATCGGCCTGTCGCCTTCGGAAGTGGCCGTGAAGGAGGTCAAAGAGGAGGCCGGGCTGGAAGTGAAAGCGGACAGGCTGCTGGCCGTATTCGATAAAAAATTCCACGAACATCCGGAATCCCCGTATCATGTGTACAAATTTTTTGTGCTCTGCACCATTACGGGAGGCGAGGTTCAAGGAGGGCTCGAAACGAGCGAGGCGGCTTTTTTCGGAAAAGAGGAGCTGCCGGAGTTGTCGGTGGAGAGAAACACGAAGGCTCAACTGCTTACGATGTTCGAGATGGTTGAGAACCCCGGCAGACCGGTTTTGCTGGATTAAGGTCCCTGCGGGAACATTGTAAAAGGCCAAACCGGCGGAGCGGCATCAGGGTGGGAGCGGACTTGACCGGATTCGGGAAGCGGGGTGGTTCAATCCTATGAAACGGGCAGGGGATGTTTTATACACGGAGAAGCAGCCGTAAATCATACGGCTGCTTTTGTAGTACGCGCAGGGGCTTCCTGCCGGCTGCCACGAGTCCGGGTTCTACGCTCCCGACGTGGCCGACGGCGTAGTTCTACGAGGTCGGAGGCTGCTGCGAAGTAAGCGCGCCTTCCGTGTTCCACGTCACGTAGTTCGTGCCCGCCCGACCAGTCGTGACCGCTTCCTTTGTTCAAAAAAAACCTAGTTCAAACTGCTAAGATGAATATGGGGATCATAGGAAGTCATTGCTCTTTCTTCCTTAATTCGTTGAACAAAGTCCGCATTAGCAAGTATAGGGCGCCCAAATGCAGCCAAGTTAATGGTGCCTTCTTCAATTGAAGAAGAAGCGATATCCGTATCTAAGTTACCTACTCCTATGATATAACCATCCCAATGTTTTCTTACCAATTGATGGAAGGTCATTCCTTTTGATATGATTTTCGAAAATTGGTTCGTCGAAGGATGAATAGTTCGTATACCGACTTCCTTGAACACTTGTAGAAAAGCTTGTATCTCCTTTTCCGGATGTGTCCATTTATATTCCGGCATGTCATCTTTTTGCTCGGAGAACCGAATGATTGTGTTTTCAATCCCAATTTCTTTCCCCACGGCCGTTAATACTTCTTTCATGAATAATAAACGATTCAATAACTCCCCTCCATATTGATCAATCCTCTTATTCGTTGCTTCTGAATTGAACTGATCAACTAAATAACCATGCGCCCCATGTATTTCTATCCCATCAAACCCCGCTGCAGCTGCGTTTCTGGCGGCTAAAGCATATTGGTGAATGACTTGTTGTATATCTTGTAATGACATTTCTTCGGGTATCTCGTATGGTTTCCTCAAACGATGCACAAGACCATTTGCTTTAACTTCAGATGGGGCTTGTGGAGGATATCCTCCTGTTAGTTCATGATGGGTTAGTCGACCTACATGCCAAAGTTGTGCAATTATTGTTCCGCCTTCTTTATGCACAGCTTCCGTTACTTTCCTCCATGCTACTACTTGATCCTCTGTATACAAACCGGGGATACCAAAGGTTCCTTTTCCCCTAAGACTTGGACTGATCCCCTCCGTAATAATAAGACCTACACCATCTGCAGCTCGTCTTTGATAGTAGGAAACTACATCATCTCCTACAGTTCCCGTTGTGTTATCTGCAAAACTGCGTGTCATAGGTGCCATCACAACCTTATTTCGAAGACTCCAATTGCCAATTGTAATAGGGTTTAATAATTCATTTGGTTTCATGATTAACCTTCCTTTACCTGGTATTCGCATGTTGAGTTTATGGTGTTCGGATAGAATCCCTTGATGCGGTAGTTTGCTTCATGAATTATTTTATATAAGAAAAGAGAGTAAATATATAAGGAAATCATGTTTGTATGGTATAATTTCATTTAAATTAATCTTAATTCGTGTAGTTGAATTATAAATTAAAGGTGGTATTACTTTGGATGAAATGGATAAGCAGATATTGCTTGTACTTCAGGAGCAAGCAAGGATCTCTATGACAGAGCTAGGGAAAGCAGTTGCCTTATCCCAGCCAGCTGTTACGGAAAGAGTGCGGAGAATGGAAGAGCGAGGAATTATTGACCATTATCGGGCAGTCCTGACACCAGAAAAGATAAACAAACAGATTACTGCCTTTGTGTTATTTCATACAAAGGGGTGTCAAAGTTTTGTGGAACATTGCGAGCAATCAAATGACGTAGTGGAATTACACAGAATTAGTGGTCAATATAATTTCTTGGTAAAAGTTGTTACGGAAACACTAAAAACGCTAGAAGAAAAAATAAATGAGATGGGAGTATTTGGGGACTCCACTACATTAATTGTACTTTCATCTCCAATAAAACAGGATAAATTGATTCCTTAAAAAAATGGGCGGGGGATATTCCATAATGATCCCAACCATAAACAAACTTTAAAATCATAACTGCTCTTGATTAAACAGCCCTTTCTCGGACATTGAGATGTTTTGCGTAACTAGGTGAATCAAGCGAATCCGTGGATTTTAGCTATGAATGGTCGGCGGGGCCCTGGAAAGCTGAAGTGAACGTCTGTAGTGCGGACGTTCTACTTGAAACCGCCTCTACTGTTTAGGGGGAATGGCCGTTGACGCATGGCCCGTTCTTTTCTCCACTCAGTCTGTATGATCCTAAAGGCTTTTTCCCAAAATTAAAGGAAGCTGCCGAAACACCGACAAAGGAAGATTTCAGGCATGCAATAAATGAAGTCCTTGTAGGGGAAATGTACGAGTTTGTTGGGAAACTAAGAAATGTCAGTCTAAATGGCTCCCACACCTACTTGCCATACCTGGCAGTGGAGTTTGCCCAATACGGAGCTATGTTGGTCGGATTACACAACCAAAAACTTTTCTCGACTGGTTCAATGGTTCTACCGGAGGCATTGGAACGGCCTAGTCGTCCAGAAGGATTCGACAATGTTGTGCGAATGGTTATGTCTGGAGAGTTAGCAGAACCTTCAAAGATCGTTGCAGCTTGTGAAAATTTCTGGAATGGGCTTGTGAAGTGGGCCTCCACACATGGCTACGTCATAAGTACAAAACGAATCCCGTTTTAACCCGCAAATGCGACACTTCCAATAATATGGCATGATTTGATAGGCCAAAGACCCCTCTTGCGAGGGGTCTTTTAATGCAAAACGGGCAGAAGTCCAAAGATGACGAAACAAGTGCTTCGTCACCTACGAGTGAAGTTCAAGGAAGAATTGAAACGACATATTGAATTGTATCATCAAGAAGTCAACGCCAATCCTGTTCCTTTTCGTTGGAAGCATGGGTTAGGTTGAATGTCTTTTACGTTATTTCAGGATCGTTCTACTAGGCTATTGGAAGTGTTTTACTTCCGGGCCAACCGCATAACAACGCGGTTTTTCGTAAATCGGTAAAGTTACAAACCATATAAAAAAAGCTTCCCTGGTCCCAGGCCGGGTGGGCGATTTATTTCCTAAAATGACGCATTCCCGTTCGTTCGCCTCTATTCTTACTGGGCCGTTAAAACCAGCGGTCCGTCCGGCGTGATTGCGATCGTATGCTCATATTGCGCCGACAACTTGCCGTCGGCCGTTCTCGCCGTCCACTGATCGTCGTCGATCGTGATACGGAACGTACCTTCGTTGAGCATCGGTTCAATCGTAAACACCATGCCTTCCTTTAACCGAATGCCTTTGCCGGCTACGCCGATATGCTCGTAGCTCGGTTCCTCGTGCAGGCTCCGCCCGATCCCGTGCGCCAGCAGATCGCGTACGACCGAAAATCCGTTCGCTTCCGCATGCCGTTGAATCGCCGACGTTATGTCTCCGAGCCGGCCCCCGGGGATCGCCCGGGCGATCCCCAGATCCAAGCATTCCTTTGTCACCTTCATTAATTTTTGCGCCTCCGGCCGGATATTGCCCACCGCATAGCAATGGCACGAATCGCCGAACCATCCGCCGTATTCCACGACGATGTCGAGCTTCAGCAAGTCGCCGTCCATAAGCGCCCGGTTCGAAGGAATGCCGTGGGCCACCACATCGTTGACCGAAGTGCAGGTTTCGGCGGGGAAACCGTTGTACCCTTTCGTAAACTGCTTGCCGCCCAGCTTGGTGATGTGTCTGGCAACAAAGTCATTGATTTCCCGGGTGGTGATCCCAGGCTCGATCAGTTTGGACACCTCGCGGTAGCAGTCCGCAATGATTTGACTCGCCGGTTTCATTTCTTCGATTTCCCTAGGTGATTTTAAAATGATCATCTTTATTTATTCGCTCCTTATCCATTCTATAAGTTTAAAAACCGGGCGATATCCCTGGCCTCCTCGTGCAGCTTTCCGCGGCGAAGCGAAAGCGAGGCGCAGCCGACCAAGGCGGCCAGCAGCATTTCCGCGCGCAGCAGCCGATACGGCGGCTCCGCCGCGTTTGCGCCGGAAGCGGCAGCCCCGCCCGCCGCACGCCCGGTTTCCAGCAGCGCGGCAAAAGGCGCGAGCACCTCCCGGCGAAAGGCGGCCGAGAGCGGGGCCGAGCGCGCTTCAGGCAGCGAGGCAAAGCCCTCACCGGCCAGCTTATACAGCAGGTAGAGGGCGTGGTCCTCCGCCCAAAGCTGCAGCAGCCGGACGCCGGCGGCGGCGGGGCCTAGCTCTGCGGCAGCGGCCGTTTCGCGGCTTCCGCTTCGGGAATCCGCGGCAGCCGGGTTCCCGGTGTCCGCCGCAGCAGCCAAGCCGAAGTGCCCGCCCACCGGCGCCTCCGCCGAAGCCGAAGCGCGCGGGACCTCCGGCGGAACCTTCAGCAGCGCCAGTGGGGCCTCAAGCGGAGCTTCCAACGGGGCCTCCAGCCAACCCCCGGCCCGTTCCAACGCGTCCCATAGCAGATCGTGGAGCAAATCGCCCTTATTGCTGTAATAATGGTACACCGTGCCATAGCCGAGTCCCGCCTGCACGGCCACATCGCGGATTTCCAGTAAAGGCCCTTTATTCAAAAACACATCGGCCGCGGCTTTCCGGATTTGCGCCAGACGCCGCAGCCGGATCTCTTCGTTTTGTTCCTTCGTGCGTGGAGTCATCTCGTCCGTTCACCTCTTTTATTTTTGACCTACTGTTATGTCAATATAAAACATCGGCTTGCGAATTACAAGAGATCAGCTGGAGGATTTCCGGCTCAACCTAGAAATCGGTGCTTGACCAACAGGCTAGCCTCGAACGAGCGACCTGGTTGGAACATTGCTAGGCTAACGATTGTCATAGCGCTTTATCGGCCCCAAAAACGGAGGTTTCTTTTCTAACGGTTGTATGCGAGCTTATTTGGACGAAACAGCCCCTCGCAATCGTAAAAAAGCACAACTCGATCTTAATTGACTCTATTCAGGCCGGGGGCAAACACTTTTATACTGGATACAGAGGACGATGGAAGCAGGTAAAGATTTCAGGCTGCATCATAATGGCTGAACACCGGAGGGAACGATGACATGAGCAAATCTTTGTACCAACCCCGCAGCGGCGTGCTGACGATTCAGTACGAGCCTGACGCGCAGACGAAGGTGATCGAGAATCCGCCCCGGTTCACATGGATTCCCGCCAGGCTCGAGAAAGATTGTTATGTGCTGGAAATATCCGAACGGGACGATTTCCCGTCCGGGCTTTCCCGGACGTACGCTCCGGTTCCCTATAATTTTTTTACGCCGGAAAAAACTTTCGCGCCCGGCACGTATTATTGGCGGTATGCGCTGTATGAGAACGATAAACGTACGTCCGAATGGAGCGTCGCACGTTCATTTTCGGTACCGGAAAATCTGCCCGAAACTCCGCTGCTGGCCAAAGGCGAACGCTTTAAAGAAAGCGGTTGCGCGAGACCTCGGTTGTGGCTGCAGGGCGAAGAGGGGATTGCCCGCTACCGTGAAAAAATCGCAGCCGATCCCGAAGGAACCGGCTGGAAGCTGTTTTACGAGCTGTCCGTTCTGCCCTGGGCGGAGCGGGAGCCGCATGAGGAACCCGAGCCGTATCCGGGAAACAAGCGGACGGTGGAGCTCTGGAGGCAATCTTACATCGCCTGTCAGGAAATGCTGTACGCGATCCGCCACCTGAGCATAGCGGGTAAGGTGCTGGACGATTCCCGTCTGCTCGGCCGGGCGAAAGCCTGGCTGCTGGCCGCCGCTTCCTGGGACCCTGAGGGGCCTACGGGCCGCGACTACAACGACGAAGCCGCTTTCCGCATGGCGGGAGCTCTCGCCTGGGGCTACGACTGGCTGCACGGCGAGTTGGATGCCGAAGAGAGAGAGCGGGTGAAGCGGAGCCTGGCCGCCCGGACCCGCCAGGTGGCGGTGCACGCGATCCGGCGCTCCAAGATTCACCAAGTGCCCTACGACAGCCATGCGGTCCGGTCGTTGTCGTCCGTGCTTACGCCATGCTGCATTTCGCTTCTGCATGAAGAACCGGAAGCGGAAGAGTGGCTCCATTACACGCTGGAATATTTCTGGACCTTGTACACACCGTGGGGCGGCGAAGACGGCGGATGGGCGGAAGGTCCCCATTACTGGACGACCGGAATGGCGGCTTTGCTGGAAGCGATCGAATGGATTCGCGGCTATACGCGGCTCAACTTGTTCGACCGGCCCTTTTTTCGCAAAACCGGCGATTTTCCGCTGTATGTCTACAATCCGAACGCTTCCACGCGCACGACCTTCGGGGATAATTCAAGCCTGGGCGGGAAATTCGGCGTCAAGACGGGTTACAACATGCGCCATCTGGCGGGTGTAACGGGCAACGGCCGGTACCAGTGGTACTACGAGCGGATCAAAGAGATGGACCCGGAAGCGGCTAAGCAGTTCCACAATCACGGCTGGTGGGATTTCCGTTTCGACGAGCTCGTGTACCGGCAGGCGTACCCACAGATTCAGGCGGAAGCGCCTTCGGATACGGAGGAGCTGAAATGGTTCCGCGATGTCGGCTGGGTGGCGATGCATCACCGGATGGACGATCAAGGCGAGCAAATCATGCTGCTGACGAAGGCCAGCAAGTACGGTTCCGTCAGCCATAGCCATGCGGACCAGGGCGCTTTTTATATCCATGCGTTCGGAGAAGCGCTCGCGGTGGAGACCGGGTATTATGTCGCGTTTAACAGCACGATGCACCGCAATTGGCGGAGGCAGACGGTCTCCAAAAACAGCCTGCTGATTGACGGGGCCGGACAATACGCGGGCACGGACAAATCGCTTAATATGGCGGCCTCCGGCACGGTCGCGGAAGCGAAGCGGGACAAGAACGCAAGTTATGTGAAGATGGATGTGACCGCCGCTTATCTGGAGCAGGTGCCTTACGCGAAGCGGGTGGAGCGGGAAATTTATTTCGTGGACAACAGCTATTTCGTTGTGGTGGATTCCGTCGATCTGAACTGCCCGGGCCGAATCGAGTGGCTGTATCATGCCCTGTACGAGATGGATTTGCAGGAGCAGTCTTTCCGGGTGACCGGGAAAACAGCTTCGCTGGAGGGACGCTTCGTATTCTGCTCGTCGGGCGAGCTGACGCTTTCCCAGAGCAATGAATTCTCCGGCGTGGACGAGAAGGAGATCGAGGGCCTCTCCCGGCAGTGGCATCTTAAGGCCGAATCGTTTCCGGCGGCTTCCCACCGTCTCGTCACGCTTCTCGTGCCGAAAAAGCCGGGTGAAGAAGACCGCTACGTTTCGTATTTTATGGACGACCAGGGCTTCGTGTTTTCGCTTTATTTTACGGATAACGGAAAGACGCGCAAAATCGACGTGCAGAAAGCTTTCTAGAACGCCGTCACGCCGGATGCGAGAAGGCTGCCGGTATTATCCGGTGGAGCGTAAGCAGGAGCCGGAATTGAAACGTACACAAGGAGGAATTACACGATGAGCAACATTAACGTATGGGAAGACGCGGAACCCGGCGTCAAACGCAAAATCATGCAGCCGGGAGAGTCGCTGATGCTGATGGAAGTCCATTTCGAGCCGGACGCGGAAGGGTACGAGCACGCTCACCCGCACGAGCAGTTGTCTTACTGCATGAAGGGACGGATGGAGTTCACGATCGACGGTGTAAAAAAAGTGATCGAAGCGGGAGAATCGATCTGCATTCCCCCTCACGCCAAACACGGCGCCAAAGCGCTGGAGGCGAGTATTCTGCTGGACTGCTTTACGCCGGTCCGGGAAGATCTTGTGAAACGTTGATACCTGTTCCAAAATCCGAAACGGAAGAGAGGGATGCATCGTGCGGGAGAATGATCCGCTGATGGACGGAGCCGAAGCGGAAGCGAGACGCAGCCGCCCGCCGGGAAATCCGGCCGGGGAAATGTGGGCTTCCGGAGACGAACGCTCCGATGCCAGACTGGCCTGGTGGCGGGAAGCGCGTTTCGGGATGTTTGTCCATTGGGGTCCGTACTCGCTGCTCGGAGGAAGGTGGAAGGGCGAAGAGGTTCAGGCCGCTTACGCCGAGCATATCCAGCTCAGAGGACGCATTCCCGTCCGGGAGTACGAGAAGGTGGCCGCCGCCATGGATCTGAGCGGATTTCACGCGGACGAATGGGTGGCGGCCGCCAAACAAGCCGGCATGAAATACATGATCGTCACGGCGAAGCATCATGACGGTTATGCCATGTACGACTCGCGGGCGAGCGGATACAACATCGTGCGGCTCGGTCCGAGCGGCCGGGACCCGATCCGCGAATTAAGCGAGGCATGCGGAAGAGGCGGAATTACGTTCTGCCTCTACTACTCGCATGCCATGGACTGGCATCACCCCGATTCCCAAGGAAATACATTGGATTACACGGATAATATAGGTGCCTGGGATTCGCTCGAAAGCTGGACCGGAGATGAAGCGAAGAGCCGCAGGTATGACCGGTATTTGCGGGAGAAGGCGTTTCCCCAAATTCGCGAGCTGCTCACGAATTACGGGCCTGTTGGCATTCTCTGGTTCGACTGCGGCCACAAGATCACGGATGAGCAGGGACGCGAATTCGCCGAACTGGTCCGTTCGATTCAGCCCGGCTGCCTGATCAACAAAAGAATCCGGTCCGACGAGTTCGCGGATTACGGCAATCCGGGGGACAACCAGCTCAGTGTCCGCGTCACGCGGCCGGATTGGGAATCGATTGTCACGCTGAACGATTCGTGGGGCTTCCGGCATGCGGACCGGAACTGGAAAACGCCGGAGGAGCTGATCCGGATTCTGGTTGAAACGGCGAGCCGGGGCGGCAACACCGTCTTCAATGTCGGCCCCGAAGGCAGCGGGCGCATCGACGAGCCTTCGCGCAGGCTGCTGGAGGAAGCGGGGCGCTGGATGGCCGTCCACCACGCGAGCATCCGCGGCACGGAGGGCAGCCCCATCGGCCGTCCCGAGTGGGGCTGCTGCACGGCTAACCGGCAGGAACGGAAGCTGTTCCTGCACATCCTGCGGCGGCCGCCCGGCAGCAGGCTGATCGTGCCGGGCATCGCAAGCCCGGTCAGCGCGATCCGCTGGCTGCACGATCCGGAAGCGGCCGCGCTCCGTTTCCGGTGGCTGAACGGGCTCGACCTGCTGGTGGAGCTTCCCGGCCAGCTGCCGGACAACGCGTCTTCCGTATTGGTGCTCCAATACGAAGGCGAGCTTGCAGCCGATCCGCACAAGCGGCTGATGGAGGAAGGCGCGACGACTTTCCCGGCTTTCGACGGGGAAGCCGCGGGAGAGCGGTTGCGCTACGACACCGGCAAGAAGGGCCGGGACAACGTCACGGACTGGAGCCTGGCGGGCGACAGCCTCTCGTGGACGTTCCGGGCTGCGGAGCCCGGCAGGTACCGGGTCTGCCTGTCGTATGCGGCGGAGCCCGGCGTATCGGGAGGCGCGTACGCCGTCTCGTGCGCCGATCAGGTACTCCGGAGGGAAGTCGTTCCCACGGAAGGACCGTATGATTTTGCGGTCCGTGAGATCGGCGAACTCGCGATTCCGGGGCCGGGCACGTTCACCTTGACCGTACAAGCCGAAAACATACGAGGCGGTTATTTGATGAATTTGCGGCAGGTGGTTATGAAAGCGTTAACGGAGGAGGAGAAGCCCGATGTTCAGCTTTAAGCCGGCTCCGGTCGGCGGCGGATTCCGCATGGAAGGGTACTGGGTCTGGTGCGGTTCGGCCGTGAAGGGCGAGGACGGACGCTACCATCTGTTCGCTTCCCGCTGGCCGGACAGTCTGCCGATGCATCCCGGCTGGCTCGTCATGTCCGAAGTGGTGCGCGCCGTGTCCGATACGCCCGAAGGGCCGTACACGTACGCGGAAACGGTGCTTCCCGCCCGGGGAGCGGAATACTGGGACGGCCGGAGCACGCACAATCCGCAACTCGTACGGATCGGCGATACGTACGTGCTGTATTACATGGGATCGACCCATCCCTTTGCGGACCCGGAGCCGGGCGAACCGCTCGGTCTGGAAGATCCCGTCACGATTGTGGCCCGTTCCAACAAGCGGATCGGCATCGCCACGGCAACCCGCCCGGAAGGCCCCTGGCTGCGCCGTGACGAGCCGGTGCTGACCGTACGTCCGGGCAGGTTCGACAGCTTCCTGACGTCGAATCCGGCTCCCTGCGTCCTGGAAGACGGCTCCGTGCTTCTTGTCTACAAGGCTAGGAAGTACGAAGGCTTCCGTCACGGGGAGATGACGATCGGGGCCGCGAAGGCTCCTCACTTCGAAGGGCCGTATACGCGTCTGGCCGAGGGGCCGCTTTTTCCGCCGGATTTCAACATCGAAGACCCGTTTGTGTGGAAAACGGAGCACGGATTTTCGATGATCGCCAAAGACATGACCGGCCGCCTCTGCGGAGAAAAATACGGAGGCATCCACGCCTTTTCGCCGGACGGGGTGACGTGGTCGCTATGCGATCCGCCGAAAGCTTATTCCCGTACCTTCCTGTGGGATGACGGTGCCATCAGGCAGGCAGGCAATCTCGAGCGGCCGTTCCTGCTCATAGAAGGCGGTGTGCCTACCCATCTGTTCGCCGCGGCTTCCGACGGGACAAGAGGCTTTCACGATTGCACGAAAACGTGGAACCTGGTGATTCCGCTCAAGGAGGGTCCCCCGTCATGCTGATCCGAAAAAACGATGTCGTGCTGTTTCAGGGAGACAGCATTACCGACGCCAAACGGGAGCCGGGCCACGAGCTCGGCAGGGGGTATGCCTGGATGGCGGCGGCCCAGTTCGGCCGGATGTACCCGGAACTGGGCGTTACGTTCCTCAACAGGGGAATCAGCGGCAACCGGGTCGGGGACCTGCAGGCCCGCTGGGAGGCGGACTGCCTGGAGCTGAAACCCGGCGTGATCTCGATCTATATCGGCATCAACGACACGTGGAGAAGATATGACCGCAGCGATCCGACGACCGCGGAAGCGTTCGCCGCCGGCTACCGGGACATTCTGGACCGGACGGCGGAGAGTCTTCCCGGCGTGAAGCTGATGCTGGTCGAGCCGTTTCTCCTGCCGGTTCCCGAAGACAGGCGGCACTGGCGAGAAGACCTCGACCCGAAAATTCACGGAGTCCGGGATTTGGCGCGGGAATACGGGGCGGCTTACGTGCCGCTGGACGGCTTGTTCGCGCAGGCTTCGGCGTAGGCGCCGTGCCCGTACTGGGCCCCGGACGGGGTGCACCCGTCTCCGGCCGGACATGCGCTCATCGCGGATGCGTGGCTGAGAGCGGCCGGCGTGTCACGCGGTCTTTTTTAACCCCGTACAGAATATCAAACCTATCATCAAGCCAATTCCGACCGCCTAGGAGGTACTTATGGCCAGCAAAATTCAGCCGTCCGACAAAGTCAGGTACGTGCAGAGGCATGAAGTCGGATCGAATCTGCGCAAATACAAAGCGCTCTATCTGCTCTCGATTCCCGGCATTCTATATTTTATCGTGTTCAAGTACGTGCCGCTCATGGGGAGCGTCATGGCTTTTCAGAACTACAACCTGTTTAAAGGAATTACGGGCAGTCCCTGGGTCGGCCTGGACAATTTTATCCGGATGTTCGAATACGACGAGTTTTTGAATATTTTCACGAATACGCTCCTGATCGGGCTGTACGACATCGTGATCGCGTTTCCGGTGCCGATTATTCTGGCGCTGCTGCTGAACGAAGTGCGCAAAATGGTCTACAAACGGATTCTTCAAACCGTCGTGTATATGCCGCATTTTTTGTCCTGGGTCATTATCGGGGGGATCGCGGTAGGCATTCTTTCTCCGACGACGGGAATCGTCAATACGATGCTCGGCTGGTTCGGCATGGAGCCGGTGTATTTTCTCGGGGAGGATTCCTATATCCGCAGTATTCTGATCGGTTCGGGCGTCTGGAAGGACGCGGGCTGGGGAACGATCATATATTTGGCGGCGCTCGCCGGGGTCAACCCGGAGCTTTACGAAGCGGCCAAAATCGACGGAGCGAGCCGCTGGAAACAGACCACGTCGATTACGATTCCGACCATTATGCCGACGATCGCCATTATGTTCCTGCTTCATATCGGGCATTTTCTCGATTTCGGATTCGAACGGGTTTATGTCTTCCTGAATTCGCTGAACTCGAACAGCGGCGAAATTCTCGACACGTACATTTACCGGGTCGGGCTCCTGGGCAAACAGTACAGCTATACGACCGCCATCGGGCTGTTTAAATCGCTGATCGGCCTTGTGCTTATCATGATCGGAAACCGTCTCAGCAAAAAAGCGACAGGCGAATCTTTATACTAGGGGCAGGTGACGTTTTATGATCAAAGAAAGCAGGGGAGAGCGCTCTTTCCAGGGATTCAACTATGTGCTGCTGACCATGGTGGGGCTTTGCATGATCCTTCCGATCGTCCACGTGCTGGCGAAGTCGTTCAGCAGCGAGCTGGCGCTGAATCAGGGCAGGGTGTCCGTTTTCCCGGTGGAGTTTACCCTCTCCAACTTCGCGTTCGTGCTCAGCGACAGTTCCGTGTGGCAGGGCTTTCTCGTTTCGGTGTTCGTGACGGTCGTCGGCACGTTTATTAACTTAATCGCAACGACCTCGCTGGCTTACCCGCTGTCCCGTCCGGAATACATCGGGCGCCGGTATTTGCTGCTCATGGTGCTCGTGACGTTTATTTTCAGCGCGCCGCTTATTCCGAACTACCTGCTGATTAAAAATCTGGGGCTGCTGGACACGGTCTGGTCGCTCATTATTCCCGGCATGATCAGCGCCTACAATTTGTTTATCATGCGCTCGTTCTTCTCCGGGCTGCCCGGTGAGCTTGTCGATTCCGGGAGGATTGACGGCTGCGGCGAAATGCGGCTGATCTGGAGCATCGTGCTGCCTCTGTCGAAGCCGGTTATGGCGACGATGGGCTTGTTCTACGCGGTGGCTCACTGGAATTCGTACTCCAATGCCTTGTATTATATCAACAACCGGAATCTGTTTCCGCTGCAGGTCAGGCTTAGAGAAATCGTCATTACGGACAATTTCGGCGAGATGACGTCCACCTTCGAAAATACGCTTAACATTTCGCCCGAAGGCATCAAAATGGCCGTGATCGTCGTGGCGACAGTTCCGATCCTGTTGATCTATCCTTTTTTGCAGAAATACTTCATTAAAGGTATGCTTATCGGGTCGATTAAATCATAAAAGAACACAATGCCAAAATAAGAATCCCAATACCCGTAAAAATCTTCAGCCCTTATCATGAAAGTGTACCAGGGGTCGCATAACGAGGAAGAGAATGAAAGGAAGGATTCTCGATGAAAAAAGGCTTGGGTGTACTTCTCGCGGCAGTTCTCACTACGGGGACGCTTGCAGGCTGCAATTCCAAGGAACCGGCAAAAGAAGGCGCGGCGGGCGCGGGTCCCGTTAAATTCTCCGTTTCCTTCTCTACGGGAGGCAATGCCTATCTGGAATCCGCATCCGATATCAACAAAGACAAATGGGTGCTGGAACTGGAAAAACGCACTAACACAGACCTGGATTTGAAACCGCTTTCTCACAAAGAATTCGATCAAAAAATGAGCCTGATGTTCGCGGGCAACGACATCCCGGACGTCGTCAGCAATTTGCGCGGAGGCCCGACAACCTCCTCTATGTCCGGGTCGGTGGAAGCCGGCGTATTCATGCCGCTGGACGATCTGCTTAAGGAAAACGCGCCGAATCTGATGAAGCTGGTTCCGAAGGAAGCCTGGGAAGAAACGTCGTACGACGGCAAAATTTACGGCATCCCCGGCTGGCTGACCAACCCGTCGAGACGGGCGACCTTTATCCGGACGGATCTGCTGGAGAAAGCGAGCTTGAAACAGCCTGTCACAGTCGAAGAATATCTGGACGTTCTGCGGGCGTTCAAGAAGATGGGCGTCGAAAACCCGTACCAGATCCGCGAGCAGTTCAAATATGCGGACACGTTCCTGGGCGCTTACGATGTCATGCCGTATCAGTTCGAGCTGATGAACGGCGAAGTCGTGCCGAAGTTTTTCGATGTGGACAATATGACGAAAGCCCTCCAAACGTACAAAACGATGTATGAGGAAGGACTCATTCCGAAAGATTTTGCAACCGTTTCCCAAACCGACTATAACAAAAATATCGCGGCCGGCAAATCCGGCATCTGGTCGGCGAACGGCGAGGCTCTGCTGAATTTCCGGGGCAAGATCAAGGATGCGGTGAAGGACGGCAAAGTGGATATCGTCCCCTCCCCCAAAGGTCCCGAAGGCAAGGGCGGACACGGGGTGTACGGGTATATTTCTACGGCAAAGTATATCAACAGCAAGGTGGACAAGGAAAAAGCCAAGAAGATTATCCAATTCTTCGACTGGATGAGTACCGAAGAAGCGGAAGAGTTCTTCACCTTCGGGATCGAAGGCGAAACGTATACGAAGGAGAACGGCAAAATCAACTACAAGCAGCCGAAGACGAAGGAAGAAATCGACGAGGCGAACTACCGCCAGACGACGTTATGGATGGTTCACGACCTGACCTACAACAAGAAGCTCTCCGAATTGACGGAGGACGGCAAGGATATGGTAGAAGCGTTCGATAACGTGCTGTCCAAGGAAGGCGTAGGCGGCATTACGTTTACGACGAGTCTGGCTTCCTTTACGAAATACCCGGATCTGGCTTCCGGCGGGGATACGGGTCCCAAATTCATTCTGGACCAGATGATTCAGATGATTTACGGCAAACGTCCGATCTCCGACTGGCCCAAAGTGATTGAAGAGTACAAAGCCAAGGGAGGCAAAGAAATCATTAAGGAAGCTACGGAACGGTACAACAAAAAAGAAGGCGTGGTTGACCGCGCCCGTTAAACAAAGCTAAACTAAAGCTGAAATGAAAGCGTTTTAATTTTGGCTGCCCAAAAGGTTCGCCTCCCTTGCAGACGTTGTCGGGGAGGCCCCCTTTTTTTGCAAAAGCACATACTTCGGGACGGGGGAGCTGTTACCATGCATTTGTTGATCGTCGACGATGAGCCGATTATTCGCAAAGGCCTCGTAAAAATGGCGGAGCTTTATCCGTTCGAATTCGCCGGCATTCACACGGCCGCGAGCGGCGTCGCCGCACTCGAAATCATCCGGGAGCACGAAATCGACCTGGTGTTTACCGATATCCGGATGCCGAAGATGGACGGGCTGGAGCTGTGCCGGATTATTCACGAGCAGTACAGCCACATTCCGTGTATCGTGATTTCAGGTTTCGGCGATTTCTCCTACGCCCAGAAATGCTTGTTCTACGGGGTGAAGCATTATTTGCTGAAGCCGGTGACGGCGCCGGATCTTCATGAGGTCCTGGCCGATTTTATGAAAAACCGGGTCAAAGGGTTCGTGGCGTTGTCGGATTGCGTGGATGTGATCGAACAGATGGAACAACTGGTCTGGAATCTTGAAGAGGACAGGCTGCGAACGCTGATCGGGGAGTGGAGGCAGAACTGTCTGTCCAGCGGAATGAACATGCTCCAGCTCCGGCAGCTGATCAAGGAATGCATGGCACTGCTTCTCAAGAGGCTTCAGGCCCGGGGCCTTCCGGTCAAGAACGAATGGGAAGACAAGCGGTGCGTATCCAAGGAACAGATCTTCGAGCAGATGCAAGCCCGGCTGGAGGACATCATGGAGAAGCTGCTTCAACAACGCAGCGGCACCTACAAAAATCTGCTCGACGAAGTGAAGACTTATATAGACACGCATCTGGCGGAGGAGATTACGCTCGACGAGGTGGCCGAGATGGCCGGCTTCACTCCGACCTATTTCAGCTCCATGTTCAAGAAAATGACCAATGAAACGTTTGTGAAATACCGGATCAAGAAGCGCATGGAGAAGGCGCAGCAGCTTCTGGCGATCCCGCATATCCGCATCGTCGATGTGGCCGCCAAAGTCGGGTACGAAGACTATCCGCATTTTACGAAAATGTTCAAGAAAACGACCGGCTATTCCCCTTCGGAGTACCGGCAGCAGCTGGGGATTAAATGATTAAATGATTAAATGGAATCTTTCCCGCAAAATTTTTCTCTACTTGCTCGCGATAATTTTGATCACCTTGACTTCTGTCGGGATCTTTACGTATAAAAAGGCGTCCGATGAGCTGGATAAACAAAACCGGCTTCATATGAATCAGATTTTAACCAATGCGCTCCATCATACGGATGTGTATGTGAAGAGCTACGACCGGCTGACGATTTCGCTGCTGACGAACCGGGACATCAAAAAATTCGTCGATCTTCCTCCGGTCCCGGAGCCCTACGACTATTACAAGTTCTGGAGCACGATCCGGGAAACGGCGCTGCAGCCGATCTTTATCCGTAACCCGGAGATTGTGTCCATGTACGCGATAAGCTTTGCGGGCAACGGCATCTACGGCTACAGCAACGATCAGGCGGAGGGAACCTATCCCCGGGAACAAACGCTCAGCCAGATGGAGCGGCTGAAGAGCGTCACGGAACCGGACGGAACGCTGAGCATTACGACGGACAGCATTCTTCCGGCCATGAACGGCAGCGTAATCCGGCTGTCCCGGCAGATTAAAGGGCTGCAGTCGGCGGACTACAAAGGAATTCTGGCCGTCGAGATCCGTTCGAACGATCTTTCCATGCTTTGGAAAGGGATCGATCTGGGCGAAGGCGGCTATTTCTTCATCGTCAATGACAAAGGCGAGATGATTTATCAGCCGTCGAAGGACGGAATCGGTCCGCAGGCGCTGCCGGAGCTGCTGCCCCGCATTGTCCGTTCCGGAGAGACGGGTTCCTTCGAGCATGAAGGGCCGGACGGGGAGGCACGGCTTTACATGAGCCGCAAATCGTCGTACTCCGGTTGGAATCTCGTCGTTTCGATGCCGCTGAGCGAGCTGAAAAAGCCGGTGACGGCCATCCGTACGACGACGATTCTCATCGGCTTGTTTACGCTGGCTATCGCGGTCGCGCTCGCGTACCGGTTCGGCCGCTCGATCACCCGGCCGATTCTTGTGCTCATTCAGGGCATGCGGCAGACGGAGCAGGGCAAATGGTCCACGGTGCCGCTGCCAAACCGGCGGGACGAGATCACGGAACTTATGCAGCGCTACAACCTGATGGTAGGGCGCTTGTCGGAGCTGGTGGAGCAGGTCTATGAAGGCGAACTCAAGCAGCAGAAAACCCAGCTTGAACGCCAGCAGGCCGAATTTCAGGCGCTTCAGCTGCAGATCAATCCCCATTTCCTGTACAACACGCTGGAAACGATTGTGTGCTATGCCGTCGTGCAGGATTCCGAGGAAATTTCGGAAATCGTCAAATCGATGGCCTATATGCTGCGCTATTCGGTTCAGACGAACCTGGAGGAAATTACCGTCGCCAACGAGCTGAATCATGTGCTGAACTACATGCTTATTTTGAAGCACCGGCACGACCGGGAATTCGAGCTGGATGTTGCGGTTCCGCCGCAGTTTCTGCTCAAGAAAATGGTCCGGCTCACCCTGCAGCCGCTGATCGAGAATGTGTTCCAGCATGCTTTTCCGGACGGTCTGGAGGATCATCACTGGATCCGGATCGATGCCGGTGAAGAAAGCGGGAGATTCTGGATCTCGGTGGAGGACAACGGGACCGGGATGACCTGGGAGACGCTGGAGAATCTTCAAGCCACGCTGCAAACGCAGCGATTGACGGACGAACGCGATCCGGCTGCTCTGGAAGAAAGCGGACGGGGCGGGATCGGTGTGTTGAACGTGCACCGGCGGATACAGCTTGTATTCGGAGCGGAATTCGGTCTTCGTGTCGAAAGCGAGGCGGGCATCGGGACGAAGATGACGATGATCATGCCGGTCTCGAAGCCTGCCAACGAAAGCCCGGACGAAAGCCGTTGTGAATTGCCGGAACCCCGGAGCGGCGGGCGCTACGAACCGAGGGAGAAAGAAGGAACCGGAAGAACGGAGTAAACGGCAGGATCGGATCGTGTAGAACGAAAGATGCAGGACGGAACATGAAGAAACATGAAGTATGAAACAGTGCGAAACAGTACGAAACATGAAGAGCGAAACAGTACGAAACATAAAGTGCGAAACAGTACGGAACATAAAGTACAAAAACATGAAGTACGAAACATGAAGAGCGAAACAAGAGAACATAGCGTGACACCGCGTGAAAGGAACACGTGCACGTCACATGGATGGGCAAATAACAAACAGGCGGGCGTCTCGTAATTTTGTTGCGACCCGGCGAACCTGTAAAGGAGGCAGGCCATGTCCGCTAACAAACTCTGGTACATCAAGCCGGCCCAAGCATGGACCGAAGCGCTGCCGGTCGGAAACGGCAGGCTGGGCGCCATGATTTTCGGCCGCGTGGAGGAAGAATTGATCTCGCTTAACGAGGAGAGCTTATGGTACGGCGGTCCCAAAGACCGTACGAATCCGGAGGCCGCCGCTGCTCTGCTCGAGATCAGAAGGCTGCTCCTGGAGGGCCGCGTGACCGAGGCGCAGGAGCTGGCGCATATGGGGCTGACCCCGATTCCGAAATATGCCGGTCCGTATCAGCCGCTGGGAGACCTGCGCATCTGGTTCGCGGAGCATGAACCGGATGCGGGGACTTACCGCCGGGAGCTGGATCTGGCGACGGGCCTGTGCCGCGTCGAGTACGCATGGCAAGGCGCAAGCTGCACCCGGGAGCTGTTCGCAAGCGCCCCGGCGGGGGTATTGGCCTGCCGCCTCACAACCGCTCACCCGGAAGGACTGACCTTCCGGTTTCACCTGGGGCGGCGTCCCTTCGACGAAGGAGCGGCGCCCGACGGCCCGCACGCGGTGCTGATGCAGGGCCGCTGCGGACCGGACGGCGTCCGGTATGCCGCGCTTGCGAGCGTGAGCCCCGAAGGCGGCACGGTCCGCACGATCGGCGACTTCGTCCATGTGGCGGGAGCCGCCGAGGCGACGATCTATGTCGCCGCGCAGACGAGCTTCCGCCACGAGGATCCCGCGGCCGCTTGCCGGCGGCAGGTCGAGGAGGCCCGGCGAAAGGGCTACGAAGCGGTCAAAGCGGAGCACGGGGCCGACTATATGCCCCTGTTTGCGCGGATGAGCCTGGAGCTGGGTACGCCGGGCGCAGATATCCGGCTTCTTCCCACGGACGAGCGGCTTGATCGCGTCCGCGAAGGAGGGGAAGACCCGGAGCTTCTTGCGCTGTTTTTTCAATACGGACGCTATCTGCTTCTGGCCAGTTCACGGCCCGGCACGCTTCCGGCCAACCTTCAGGGAATCTGGAATGCGGATTACCAGCCTCCGTGGGAGTGCAATTATACGCTGAACATTAACCTGCAGATGAATTATTGGCCGGCGGAAGTGTGCAATTTGCGCGAATGTCATGAACCGCTGTTCGATTTTATCGACAGGCTGGTCGCAAACGGAAGGGAGACCGCCCGGAAGCTTTACGGGTGCAGGGGGTTTGTGGCGCACCATAATTCGAACTTGTGGGCGGAAAGCGGCATCAACGGGATGCTTCCGAGGGCGGCTGTCTGGCCGATGGGCGGGGTGTGGCTTGCGCTACATTTGTGGGAGCATTACCGGTTCGGCGGGGATAGACACTTTCTTGACCGCAGGGCGTATCCCGTCATGAAGGAAGCCGCGTTGTTTCTGCTCGATTATATGACGGAGGACGGCAAGGGCGGACTGCTCACGGGTCCTTCCGTATCGCCGGAGAACAAATATGTGCTTCCCGGCGGCAAAAGCGGCTATCTGTGCATGGCTCCGGCCATGGATATCCAGCTCGCGCGCACGCTTTTCGGGGCCGTCCGCGAAGCGGCGGCCGTGCTGGCGTGCGAGCGGGGAGCAGGGGGCGCGGATCAGCCGGAACCGGGCCGCATCGACGGCGGCGCTTGCGGCCCGGCAGCCTTCCCGGGACCATCGGCGGGCACGGCGCCTTACGCGGGTGAACGCGAAGCGCCGGGCGCCGCCCAGCCGGAGCCGCCCCCTTCGGGCAGCGCCGAAGGCCCTGCGGGCTCCGCGGAGGCCGGAGTCATCGGCGCCAAAGCCCCCTCCGGCGGACCTGCGGCCGTCCGCGGGTACGCCGCTCTGCCCGCCGAAGCCGAGTGGCTGGAGCGGCTGACGGCGGCCGAGTCCCGTCTGCCGCAGCCGGCGGCGGGCAGGCACGGGCAGCTGCTCGAATGGCTCGGCGACGAAGAGGAGGCGGACCCGGGCCACCGGCATATCTCGCACCTGTTCGGCCTGTTCCCGGGCGAGCTTATTTCGCCGGTCCGCACGCCGGCCCTGGCCGAAGCGGCCAGAGTAACGCTGGAGCGGCGGCTGGCGGGCGGCAGCGGCCATACCGGCTGGAGCCGCGTGTGGATCGCCCATTACTGGGCAAGGCTGAGGGAAGGCGATGAAGCTCATCGGCACCTGACAGCTCTGCTTCGGCACGCGGCCGATCCCAACTTGTTTACGGAGCATCCTCCGTTTCAGATCGACGGGAACCTGGGAGGAACGTCCGCGGCAGCCGAAATGCTGCTCCAGTCTCAGGAAGGGATGCTGGATCTGCTTCCCGCTCTGCCATCGGCCTGGCCGAGCGGCCGCGTCAAAGGGCTGCGCGCCCGAGGAGGGTATGAGGCGGGTTTGGAATGGGAACGGGGCCTGTTGACCGCAGGACGTGTTACCGCCTCGGTCGCCGGAACCTTGCGTATCGGGTATAAGCTGCCGTTTACCACTTGCCTGGATGGCAAGAAAGCGGCGGGAAAAAGCGGTTTTTCCGAGCCTTGCGGACTCTATGTGATGGACATCGAACACAAAGCTCATGCGGTTGTGGAGATCCGGCTTTGAACGCTGCCGGACAAACCGCGCAACATACACGGAAAAGGCGCTTCTCCCAAGGAGAAACGCCTTTTTTCATCGTTTTCCCGGTCTCTTCCAGATCGTTAGATCGTGATGCGGCTCGGCGGCATTTTTACAAGCCAAACCAATTTCCGTTCCCCCGTAAGTTTTCGGTTTTTATCAAGCAGGTCCCGGTAACCCGGAACAAAATTTACAGGTGCCTCACATGTTTTTGGAACTTCGGCGAAAACTAACAAGGAAGGAAGGCCAGGAACTGAAGGGATTAAAAAAGACCGAAAAAGTCAAGCGGGGTGAAAAACCGGAATGGGAAAAGGGAAACGGCGTGTCTTTTTGCTCCTTGCCGTCTGGGGAATCTTACTTCGTCCCGAAGCGGCATACATGCAGCAAGCTGTAGAGGCCGGAGACCGCGGGAGCGTTGTACTTTCCGTACAGACGACGCCGGATGCGGTTTACCGGAGCGAAACCGGGGTTACGCTGAGCGTGCGCAAACTTTTCGGCCAAAGCGTACGCAGAAAGGCGGAATCTTTCCCGTATACGGATACGTTTATGAAGGTGAGGGAAGCAGGGGGAGAACGCATCTACCCGGTCAGCGCCATGGGGGAGTTCTACGATTCATTGGGGCACGAAGTGATCCGGCCGGGCGAGCCGCTTAGAAGGGAACTTGTGAAGCAAATCAAGGTTCTCCACCGCAAGCATTACGGAGAGCTTATTTCCTGGAACGACGCTCAGAAAGCCGTCCCCCGTCAGGCCAAATTCGAGGTGCTCGATCTGGAAACCGGACGTTCGTTCCGGGTTCAGCGCAGAGCCGGACGGCAGCATGCGGACGTTCAACCGCTTACGAAGAAGGATACGGCGGTCATGAAGTCGATCTACGGGGGCAAATGGAGCTGGAACCGCAGGGCCGTTCTCGTCCGTTACGACGGGCACAGCTATGCCGCTTCCATGAACGGAATGCCGCATGGGGGAGACGGCATCCCGGAGAACGGGTTCAGCGGGCATTCCTGCATCCATTTTGCGGGCAGCACGACCCATAAATCCCGGTCCAAAGACACCGCTCACCAGTTTATGGCTCACAGAGCCGCAGGCAAGGCGAGCGGTTTTGTCGGGAAGGCTTCGCCTCAGGAGCTGGCCGATCTGGTTGTCACGGCTTTTGACCAGCACGATGACGCGATGCTGGAGCTTCTCGGCCGTCCGCATAACCGGGAACGGCTGGAAGAGCTGAAGAAAGACAGCCGGTTTTTCGTATCCGTACGCAGATTGACGGAATGGAAGCCGGAAGAAGCGCGTAAAGCGGAACAGGAGTATGGTTTTGAACTTCCGGTTGAACTTGCTTTCGAAGAAGCGGGGAAACGTCCGCGCAAAGCGATTTGCCGCTTCGCTTTCACCCGAGCTTCATTGTACGATCCATGGGAACTGACACAGTTCGAGTATCCGGAGCCCGGCCGTCCGGGGAAACGTACCGAAGACGGAAGGAAAAGCCGGTAAAAAAATGAATGCGGGCGCGGGGATCAACATGAACAAAAGACAAACGTTTTTGAAGTTAAAGGGAATCGCTCTGACCGCTGTATGCCTGCTGAATGTTCTGCTGCCGGGAAATGCCGCGGCGGAAGGCGCACCGGTTCCGGGAGGCGGGACGGAACCCTCTATTCCTATCGTTGCGGACCAGGGGCCTTATTCGATCGAGGTGTACCCTCTCCGTCACAAGCTTGTCGTATTCAAAGACAAGAAACATTTCAAGACATACCCGGTTGCGGTCGGAAACTTGTCAACGCCTACGCCGGTCGGCGAATATCAGGTGATTTATAAAGGAAAAGACTGGGGGCCTTCTTTCGGACCGCGCTGGCTGGGCCTGAATGTTCCGTGGGGAGCGTACGGCATCCATGGAACGAACAAGCCGTATTCCATCGGCAGGCATTTAAGCCACGGCTGCATCCGGATGAGAAACCGAGACGTGGAGGAGCTCTACGACCTGATTCCGGTGGGGACGAAGGTGACCATCGCGGGGCACGTTCTGGGCGATCCCGGCCATGAGCCGAGGAAGCTTGCCCAAGGGGCGATAGGAGCGGATGTCCAGCTCATCCAGAATCGGCTGACAAGCGCCGGCTATTACAGCGGAGTCTGCAACGGGAAGTTTCTTGCCTCGACGGCCGAAGCGGTGCGGAGGTTCCAGCGGGACCACGGGCTGAGAGCGGATGGCGTCGTGTCCGTGAGCGTCTATGAGAAGCTCGGCCTGATGGAATAAAAAAGAAACCTCCAACCCGTCAGGATTGGAGGTTTCTTTTTTAAGCGGGCGAGTGTCCCGGATAGGGATTACCCGGCTTCCTGGCCGTCTCCTTCGTCCATAAAATGGCGGAGCTCCCGCAGCCGGATCGTAAACCGGAATTCCGTCCCCACACTCCGGCCCGGAACAGCCCAAATCCGGCCCTGCATGAGCGTAACGAGCTTGCGGCAGATGGCGAGCCCCAGGCCCGTCCCCTCATATTTACGGTTCGATGCCCCGTCCAGTTGGGTGAAAGGCTGAAACAGCCGGTCCAGCTTGCTGCAGTCGATACCGATACCGGTATCGCTGACGGCGAATTCGAGGAGGCATCCTTCATCGCCGCGTTCCGAGAGCCGGACTTCGAGAGAGATAAGGCCCTGATCCGTAAATTTAACGGCGTTGCCGATCAAGTTTACGAGAATCTGGCGAACACGGCCGTAATCGCCGACGAGAGTTTCCGGCACGCCGGGGTCTATGGACGTGTCCATGGCGAGCTCCTTGTTGCGGATAATAATCGCAAAGAAATCGAGGCATTCTTGGATAAGCTCGCGAAGCTGAAACGGCTCCTGATGAAGCGAAATGCGTCCGGCTTCCATTTTGGACAGCTCCAGAATGTCGTTGATGACCCTCAGGAGCGCTTGCGAGCTTTTGGCCTGAAGCGCCAGCAGCTCCTGATCGTCAGCGGACTCCGCGGACTCCGCCAGCAGCTGGTTAATCCCGATAATGCCGGTCAGCGGCGTCCGGATCTCGTGGCTCATCGTGTCGAGGAACTCGCTTTTCGTTTTGACAGCGCTTTCAGCCAAATCTTTAGCTTTCCGAAGTTCTTGCTCGACCACGATCCTGTCGGTTATATCTTTGGATACGAAATAAACGAGCAACTGCCGGTTGTGTTCGAGCGGAAAAACCGAGGTGCGGTGATATTTTCGCGCTCCCTGCTTCGTGCGGATGGACAATTCGATTTTCGAAGGCTTTCCTTGAGCCGCCTCCGCGAGGGCGGTCATGACTTTCAGTTTCTCGTCCCGGGAGTAAAGAAGATCGTGCAGGGAGAGAACCATAAGCTCCGCTTGCGTGTAGCCCGTGTTGGCCAACACGGACGGATTCGCGCTGACGATCATCTTTTTGACGGGATCCATGCAGACGACAAGATCGGGACTATGCTCGAACAGAGCGGTATATCTCTGCTCGTTGAACCGTGAGGCGGTAAGCACGTTCTGCCGGTCGCGGTACAGGATGAGCACAACCCAGAAAAGCACGCAGAAGACCGTACAACCGACAAGAACGGTCAGCAGCGTATTGCCTATAATCGAGCTGCTTGTAAGAGAAAGCTCGTGGTCGGACGGCGTAAAAGAAGCCCCTGCCATCGCGGTGTAATGCATGCCGGCAATGAGGCCCCCAACCAGCAGGCCGCCCCCGGTTTTCCAGGGCGAAAGCAGGTTGTAAGCAGGCAGCTCGCGTGCATAGATCGCCAGAGCGAGCATAAGATACGAGGCGAGCAGGGCCAGCGCGATCGAAACGATCAGACTGCCCGGCGTCTGGTGATACACGGCCGGTATTTTCATGGCGAGAATGCCGGAGAAGTGCATGGAAACGAAGGCGAGCCCGGCCAGCAGGCCGACGGCTGTGAAAAATCGCTTTCCGAGTTTCCGGTCCGGAGCCAGGATTAGCAGCGACAGGAAAACCGCAAGAATGGGCAGCATTAAAGAGACGGTGAGCAAAGGCAGATGATAATGGACTTCGAAAGGGAGCTTCAAGGCCAGCATGCCCAAGAAGTGCATGGACCAGACGCCCAGGCCCGTTACGACAGCGGTCAGCAGCATTTTACGGAACGAGCGGTCGCCGCGCAGCAGGCGGTCCGCCATATCCAGCGCGGTACAGGAGGTCGTCATGGACATCAGGATCGAGAGAATGACCAGCAGCGCATCATAATTCCCAGCTTCATGTTGCATTCGCATGTCTCCTATAACTAGTATTCCTGTACCTCCCATAGTAAAGGATGCAAGGGTGGGAAGTCTACCTGAAATCGCTTATTTTTCGACTAATCCTTACATAAAAAAGCATAAAATTAGAAATTTTTCGAGAAAATAAACCGTTTTCATCAAAAGAAACTTGATTACATCAAGAAGTACTTGATCTCTTGGAACAGAAATTTTATTTTGATCCCCGCAAAATTCCTTGGTAGACTGTAGGAAATCTTCACGATTTAAATCATCTGGAGGCAAAAACAATCATGTCCATCCGTGCCCGCCTGCTTGCTTCTTTCACTTTGCTGCTCGTCGCCACGGTGCTGCTTTTCACGGCGGCCGCTTTTATCGTGACGACAGCCGTAACGGGGGATGTGAGGGGCATATCTTCTTTTTACAACGTCCATCTCCGGTTGAAGCCGCTTACGCCCGAACAGGAGACGCTTTTTCTCGATCTTAAGCATCTTGCCAAAACGAAGCCGGAGGAACTGCTTGTACCGGACATCTACAAAGAATACGATTTTCAGCTGAAGGTCGCCAAGGCTTCCCTTCTGATTCGCAAAGGGTCCGGCAGCGCGTTTATTTCACCGGCTCTGGCGGAAATACAACCCGAAGCCGTCCTGCCTCCGTACGAAGCGGAAAACGTGCACATGAGAAGCACTTTGCAGACGGGGAAAAACTTTTTCGGCTACGCCAAATACGACTTCCGGTTTGCGGATGGCGAACAGGGAAGGCTGTTCGTGTTCCGGGAGGTCAGCCCGTTCGCCGTTCTGATGAGCAAGCTGCTGCCTTTGTTCGTGTCGGTTTTGTTTCTGCTGCTCGTCGGCTCGAACATCTACATCTATCTGTTCCTCACCAGGCGGATGATCCGGCCGCTCAACCTGCTGCGCGCTTCGGCAGCGCGTATCCAGCGGGGAGACTTGCGGTTCCGGATTCAACCGGGCGACGACGAGATTGGGCAGGTTTCGGCGGCTTTCGAGGAAATGAGGGGGAAGCTTCAGGAATCCGAGGAGCTGCAGAAGCAGTACGAAAGCAACCGCAAGGAGCTGATCGCCAACATCTCGCACGACTTGAAAACGCCCTTGTCCGCCATACGCGGCTATGTGGAAGGAATCCGGGACGGGGTGGCGGATACGCCCGACAAACTGGAAAGCTATGTGGATATCATTTACAGCAAAGCGGAGGAGATGGATCATCTCATTGAGGAGCTGTTTCTTTATTCCCGGCTGGATCTCAATAAAGTTCCGTTTGCCCTGCAGGAAGTGGATCTGACGCGTTTTGTCGCGGACGTGGTGTATGAACTGCGTTTCGAGCTGGAAAAAGAGGGCGTCGGACTGGAAACGGGCGGACACTCTCCGGGTCCTTTGCACGTCCGGATAGACCCCATGCACATGAAGAGGGTCGTGAACAACGTAGTCGGAAACAGCCTGAAGTTCATGGAGCGGCCGCAAAAAACGATCGCTTTCGTTCTCCGGCGGGACGGGGCAGCGGCCGTGCTTGAAATAACCGACACCGGTCCCGGGATCGATCCCGCGGCGCTGCCTCATGTATTTGACCGGTTTTACCGGGCCGAGACGTCCCGCAACCGGGAGTCGGGCGGCCAGGGACTGGGACTCGCCATCGCCAAACAGATTGTCGACAACCACGGGGGAAGCATCTGCGCGGAGAATGCCTCGGAGGGCGCGTCTACGCGACATCCGCAGACAGGCACACGCATTGTAATCCGGCTCCCGCTGCTGAAAGGAAATCACACCGATGAAAAAAATTCTGATCATTGAAGACGAGGCGACGATCGCCCAATTGCACCGGGATTATTTGAATTTGCACGGATTTCAGGTCGAGATTTCAACCCGGGGGGACGACGGGCTGCACAAGGCGCTTACGGAAGGTTTCGATCTGATCGTCCTGGATCTGATGCTTCCCGGAAAAGACGGCTTCGAAGTATGCCGTCAAATCCGTACGGCCATGGAAGTTCCTATTCTCATCGTATCCGCCCGGAAAGACGAGTTCGATAAAATACGCGGACTGGGCATGGGCGCCGACGATTACATGACGAAGCCGTTCAGTCCGGGCGAGCTGGTTGCGCGCGTGAAGGCGCACTTGACGCGTTATGAACGACTGGTGGGGCTGAAGGAGACGGCGCCGGGAGAAATCCGCATCCGTGAACTGGCCATTGAGCCGGAATCGCGCCGGGTTTATATCCGGGGGAAAGAAGTGCCGCTTCCCGCCAGGGAGTTCGATCTCCTGCTATTTCTCGCCCGGCACCCCAACCGGGTTTTCCGCAAGGAGGAAATTTTCGAAAAAATATGGGGCATGGATTCGATGGGGGACATCGCGACGGTAACCGTACATGTGAGGCGTATCCGCGAGAAAATCGAGGCCGATCCTTCCGCGCCGGAATATATCGAGACGATTTGGGGAGTCGGCTACCGGTTTTCGGGCTGACGGGAAGAGCTGTTTAGAAAAAGTTTCGAATTTGTTTCCGGGCCGTTTAGTTTCGTTCTGTAGGATGAAATCAAGAACTTATCACTCACCCTATAGGAGGACCTTTTATGAAAAAAACTTTACTTCAACTGCTGACGGTTTCGGCTGTAGCCGCTTCGGTCCTGCTTCCCTTGAATGCCGCTCCCGCTGCCGCTCAATCCGCCAAGTCTCCGGCCGATTCGCGGATCACGAACCTTGCGCCGGCGCCGGGGATGAACGGTAACGATTTCGCTGCGGGGCACGTTTCGGACCGCGGAAGACTGATGCTGACCCAGCAGGAGCTCGTCAGCCGGATCGCCCAGCTCACGGAGAAGAAACCGCTGGTCATTCAGCAGTGGCTGAAAAACTACGAGCCCGATGCGCGTGTCCGCAACGGGGAGGCGGCGCGTCTCGGATTTAAGGCGATCGCCCATATTCCTTCGGAGCACGCGGCCGTGACGGACATCAAGGTGCTGTCTGCCGCAACGCTTGAAATCACGTTTGACTCCCCCTTGACGGCGGCCGACGTGAATTTGGACAAAGCGAAAGCGAATTTTCAATTCGACAACGGGATGACGATCCGCAACGTTCCGCAGCTTAAGAACGGAGCCCGCTCCACGTATGTGGTTCCCGTCACCGTTCAGCAGCCGGGCAAAACTTACAGTCTGACGTACAAAGGCAAAGCCGCAGGCAAGTTTACGGGCTCCGCCCATACGGTAAAACTGGCGGCAGCTCGGCAGGTGACGGCAGATACGTTCGAGCTGGAATCGCTGCGCAAGGACGGAATCGTCGATTACGGCTATGTGGTCGAGTCGTACTTCGGTACGCGCGGCGGACTGGAAATGTACCTGAACGACCGCAACGCAAGCGGCGGAAAGTCGTACGACATCATTTCCTCTCTCCGCGATATGTCCGTTACCCTCACGCCGGAGGGCGGACAGCCGATCCGCGCCGCATATGTTCCGTATACGCAGGCCACGGATGACAGACAGGCGCCCAAATTCCGCCTTCCGGCCGGACAGACGCTGACTCCCGGCGTAAAATACACCGTTACGGCCGACTGGGCGACCGTGACGGAAGCGTCTTTCACCGCCCGTGCCGCGGCGCCGCTTGTAATCGCGTCCGCCAAAGCCGTCAGCCCGTCCTCTGTCGACATTACGCTTGCGGCCGACCCGCGTGACGAACTGTTCTCGGGCCGCAGCGTAGAGCTGACGGACGAGGACGGCAAGAAGCTGACGGCCGTCTACAAGGTGACGAGCCGCAAAGGAGCGGTCGGCACGTTCGAACTGGCAGCGGGCTCGCAGCTGAGTCCCGGCAAGGCTTACACTGTCACGGCGTCCGGCGCGTGGGCAACCCAGCAGGGCAAGATCAGTTTGAATACCGATGCTTTGAAAAGCAGTTAAACGCAAGCTTCGAAAGACCTCTGCGGAGGTCTTTTGCCTATAGAGTTTAAGGAGGCGGCTGCTGATGTTCAAACAGGTCAATAGCTTCATCCCGGTTCTGATCGTCCCGGTCCTGATCTCCGCGGCGCTGACCGGATGCCGGACGGCCGGCAGCCCGGACCCGGGAACGGCGCAAACGCCGGTTTATCAAGAATCGCAAGGTCTAGAAACGGAGGGGATTGGAAAAATGAAAATGCCCGGTGAAAAAAACACGCAGCTGCTGGAGGCGGCTGCGAAAGGTGATGCGGAGAAGGTCCGGACTCTGATCGGAGAAGGGGCCGGTGTAAATGCGCAGGACAGCAATGGGAATACTCCGGTCATGGCGGCCGCGATCAACCGGCACCCGGATGCCGTCCGCGTTCTGCTCGAAGCAGGGGCGGATGTGAATATCCGCAATGACCGCTCGGATAACCTGTTCCTGTATGCCGGCGCCGAAGGGGATATGGAGCTGCTGCGGCTGGCCATATCCGCCGGTGCCGATCCCGCCCTCACCAACCGGTACGGGGGGACGGCGCTCATTCCCGCTTCGGAACGGGGGCATGCGGATATTGTGCGGGAGCTGCTCACCCGGACCCAAGTGGACGTGAATCATGTGAACCGCCTGGGCTGGACGGCGCTTCTGGAAGCCGTCATCCTCGGTGACGGAGGAGAAGTTCACCAGTCGATTATCCGTCTGCTGCTGGAGCATGGGGCGGATGTCAACCTGCCGGACGGAGACGGTGTCACGGCATACCGGCATGCCGTTTCCCGGAATTTCACGGCAATCGCCGCGATGCTGGAAGCGGCCGGAGGCCGGTAAAAGGCAGGCTGCGCCCATTTGTCATCTTCCTCCGTTGGTGGTATCGTAGAATGATAACCGACTAACATGATAGGGATAAAGCATCTCAAACGGGGGATAGGACCATGGCAAACATTGCAACGAATTTGACGCAGTTGATCGGCAACACGCCGCTGCTGGAGTTGGTGAATTACGCCAAAAAACAGCAGGTCGAGGCGCGGCTGCTGGCCAAGCTGGAATATTTTAATCCGGCGGGCAGCGTAAAGGACCGCATCGGATACGCGATGATCAAAGACGCGGAAGAGAAGGGGCTGCTCCGGCCGGATTCCGTCATTATCGAGCCGACGAGCGGCAATACAGGCGTCGGCCTTGCTTTCGCGGCCGCGGCCCTTGGCTACAAGCTCATCATCACACTGCCGGAGAGCTTCAGCATCGAGCGCAGGAAACTGCTTGCGGCGCTTGGCGCGGAGCTTGTTCTGACACCGGCGGAAGAGGGGATGTCAGGCGCGATCCGCAGGGCGGAGGAGCTTGCGGCCGAACTCCCGGGCGCTTTCGTTCCTCAGCAGTTCGAGAATCCGGCGAATCCGGACGTACACCGCCGGACGACCGCCGAAGAAATCTGGCGGGATACGGACGGGGCCGTCGATATTTTTGTCGCCGGAGTCGGTACGGGCGGAACGGTTTCCGGGGTCGGGCAGGCGCTGAAAGCTAAAAATCCCGCGGTGAACATCGTCGCCGTGGAGCCGGCGGATTCGCCTGTCCTGTCCGGGGGGAAAAGAGGCATGCACAAAATCCAGGGAATCGGCGCGGGCTTCGTGCCGGGGAACTTCGATTCCTCCGTGGTAGACGAGATTCTGACCGTGAAAAACGAGGAAGCACTTACGGCGGCCCGTCTGCTTGCGAGAAACGAAGGTCTTCTCGTCGGAATTTCTTCCGGAGCGGCCGTTCATGCGGCTTCCGTGCTGGCGGAGCGCCCGGAGAACAAGGGCAAGACGATTGTCGTCCTGCTGCCCGATACCGGGGAACGCTACTTGTCTACCGATTTGTTCCAGGAAGAGTAGCGCGGGGTTCCTCTCTCAAACAAACCGCATAAAACACTTTAAGGCAGCCACCGAAATCGTGGCTGCCTTATTTGGCGTCTTAAGCGTCCTGCCGCTCGTCGTACAAGCCGTGCTCCGCCGCATGCCGGCCCCAATGGGGTCTTCTGCCGTCGACATCGCTGAAGCCGTACTCGTCGGACAATCCCCAGCTCGTCAGCACCTTGCCCGACTTCGCGAATTTGTCCGGATCGGCCGCGAGTGCGGCGATTCCCCGTCCGATATAGAACGGCGTTTCGGACTCGCTGTAATGAGGCTCCTGCGCGATGGCGTCTCTCCAGTTTTCTTCCTTTACGCCGAAATGATCAAGCATCGCTTCCGAGCGGAGAAAACCCGGTGTGACGGCTGCCGCCGTTACTCCGTGCGGCCGCAGATCCGCGGCCATCGCCTCGGCCAGATGAATGGCGGAAATTTTGGCCAGACTGTAATACAGGTTCCCCCGGTAGCGGTAATCGAAACCGTCGGTGATTTCGAGAATCATGCCCTGCTTGCGGGACGCCAGCAAAGGGGCTCCGTAATAGCTGGTGAGCATATGCGAACGAACCGCACGCTCCTGAATGAGAAGTCCGTCCGGCAGCGAGTGCTCCCAGAACGTTTTCCCCCACTCGGTCAAAGGATCTCCGCCCCACACATCGTTCACTAGGAGGTCAAGCCTGCCGTTCTGCTCCAGTTTGACCTGCTCGAAGAGCGCCTTCACATCTTCTTCTGCCGTGTGGTCCGCGCGGACGACGATTCCCCGCCCTCCTTTAGCGGTCACAAGTTCGGCCGTTTCCTCGATCGTTTCGCTGCGCCCCATGTTGGAGAGGTTCCCCCGGACACTGCGGCCCGTGCAGTACACGGTCGCTCCCGCCTCCCCGAGCATGGCTGCAATGCCTCGTCCGACGCCGCGCGTCGCTCCTGCCACTACGGCGATCGTTCCTTCCAGTGATTTCGATTTCATCGCGATCTCTCCTTTTTGGTCTCAACTAATAGCGGATTGCTGTGTCTATGCAGGCAGCGGATCGATTAGCCACCTGCATCCTGTACTCAGTATAAGAGGGGATATATGACAACCCCTGTCATAATTGCTATAGTAAATTAAACGAAAAGTCCCGCACCGTTCAGAACTGCCGATAGGGAAAAACCGCTGAGGGAAGAGAATGGCCGGGGATGCCGAACAGGGAAGAAAAGAGGAATGACGATGAGAGCCGACCGATTGCTGTCTCTTTTATTATTGCTGCAAAACCACGGAAAAATGTCGTCCCGCGAACTCGCCGAGAAGCTTGAGGTGTCGGAACGGACCATTTTCCGGGACATGGAGGCGTTGAGCGCAGCGGGCATTCCGGTTTATGCCGAGCGAGGTTCGGGCGGCGGATGGTCCCTGACGGAAGGATACCGCACCCGGCTGACCGGCATGAAAGCGGAGGAAATCGCGACGCTTCTGATCGCGAACACTTCCGCGCTGCTGTCGGATCTCGGCATGAGCAGCGAATACGACAGTGCTTTCCAGAAGCTGCTGGCCGCTTCGCCCGCATCCCTGCGGCAGGAAACGGAACGCGTCCGGCAGCGCATCCACATCGACGGCGCAGGCTGGCACCGCTCGGCCGAGCAGCTTCCCCATCTTCCGCTCGCACAGCAAGCGGTGTGGGAAGAGAGGAAGCTGCGCATCCGCTATCGGCGCGACGACCGGATCGCGGAGCGGATCATCCATCCGCTCGGCCTCGTCGCCAAAGGCAGCATCTGGTATGCGGTTGCCGAGACAGAGGGAGAGATGAGAACCTACAGAATCTCCCGGCTGCTTGACGCGGAGCTCTCGGATGAACATTTTACTAGGCCGACGTCATTCGATCTTGCCGAGTATTGGGAACAGTCCCTGAAAGAGTTTGCGGCAAAGCTTCCGCGCTATCCCGCAAAAATTAAGATCAGGGAGACGGAGCTTCACCGCTTTTCCAGAGAACGGTTTGCAAAAGTACGGCATCCAAGCGAAGCCGATAACGGCTGGGTGGAAGCGGACACCGAATTCAATACGTTGGAATCGGCTATAGGCATCCTGCTCGGTTACGGCAGCAGCGTTTATGTTCTCGCGCCGGAGGAACTTCGTTCGGGGTTAGTCGCGGTAACGAGAGGGATATTGGAGCTTTACGACAATAAAGCGAATAAAGAGCTGTGAAGAAGATTTAAGGGGTGGTAAAATATAACAAGTGAGTAGAGAAACCGTTGAAGGAGTGAAACCGGACATGAAAGTGCCTGTTTCCGTTTTCGTCAAACCGGTGGATGGTCCCGGCCTGTTATTCATGCGGCTTATACTTGTCTGTATTTCGCTCACAAGTTTTATAGCGACGCTTTACGGAGGAAATATACAGCAGGCTTATGTTTTCGGCGGCATTACGCTGGCCTTAGCTGTTTTGTTCGCAATTCAGGCGAGTCGGGCTCTTCGGCCAAGATCTCCGATTCTGTTGGAACCTCAATCGCTCGTCGCCGAAGGCCGGAGAGTGAACACCCATGAAATCGAAGAAATCCGCAGGTGGGGGAAGTTCGGCAGAGACGTGATCGGCATTAAACTCCAAGGCCGTTTCGACGTCCCCGCTCATTTAACGTTCCGTTTCCGGGATGAAGAAGGCATGGAGGCTCTAAGCAGCTGGGCAGAGGCCCGGAGCATCGCTTTTACCCGCAAAAGCTTCGTCAGATGGATCTAAGCTTTAGTTACAGGAAGGAAGATGAAAATGGATAGTGGTGCATCTGCAACTGCTGCGGCGGTAAATCCGTTCGTACTGATTCAAATGCTGATGATGGCGGGGTACGCGGTCCTGCTTGTACTAGGGATCGTTCTTCTGATCGTGTTAATCAGGCTCGCCCTCAAAGCGAACAAAGCTCTCGATACGTACATGGCATCCAAACCGAATACGGCGGTGCTTCCGCCGGAAACGAAGGAGAGCTGAATGGTTCCGCTGAAAATCAGGCTGGCTTATAACGCCATCTTTCTGGGTACGTTCGGAGTCCCTTTATATTTCGTGTACCAGTTCATTTTCTTCGACTCGCCTCACCCCGGTCAAGCGATCTATTTTGTCCTGATCTCTCTGATGTCGATGAATATCCGGCTTCGTGAAAAACTTCTGTATGTTCCCCCAAAAGAATCCCGTAAAAAGAAAATGTTCGTGTACGTGCTCGGTCTAAGTATGTTAACCGGTGTCTTCGCATATTACGAAGGCTGGCAGACGGCCTTGCAGAAAGGGCCGCTTGGGATGCTGCTTATTATGGGAGGGCTGTATGCGGGGCATCTCCTGCTGGAAAAGCTCATCGCCGCCCGGTTCCGGGCGGACAACGCTCCGGAGGAGAGCTCCTTGTCCTCTTAGGAATTCCGGTCTTGCGTCACCCCGGTCAAACGGCAGGGAACCAAAGGTTCTCCTATCGAAAGCACCCTAAAATGCCTGGGAAAACCGCGATTATCGCGGTTTTTTTTAATACGGTCGCCATGGCGTTAACCTGTAATCATAGCGATGCGGATAACGTGCTCCTTTCTTTGGACGGGGATCGATTTATCGTGCCGTTTGGTATGCGGCCGGCAAGCCGCATTTTGCAGATCGTCGTGCACGGGTAATTTTATATTGATTAACGGTTCCAAGCACGGTAAGATTTGTAAAATCAGAGTCGTTGGGAGGAAGGCCGTTTGTCTGATGAACGAACAGCATACATAGACCATCCGATGGTCAACATTCCGGGCGGAGAAATCGAATTAAGAGACGACCGGGTCCAAACCAAATGGAAAGCTGAAATAAGACCGTTTCTGCTTGCCCGTTATGCTGTAACCGAGGGGCTTTACAAGGCAGTTACGACGAATTCACCCTATTCACCGGACGAAAATTTGAAGCCGGCCGTGAATATTTCCTGGGAGGAAGCCGTTTCTTTCTGTAATCTATTTTCACGGCAGGCCGGGCTGAAAGAATGTTATTCGATAAGCGGCGACGGCCAAACGATCCGATGCGATTGGGAGGCGGACGGCTACCGGCTTCCGACGGAAGCGGAGTGGCAGCACGCATGCAAAGCGGGGACTGCCGGTTACAGATACGGAGATCTGGATGAGATAGCCTGGTACAACGAAAATTCGGGAGGCGGGGCTCAAGAAGTAGGGACCAAGGAACCGAACGTATGGGGACTCTACGATATGCTGGGGAATGTCTGGGAGTGGTGCTGGGATGTATACGATGAAAAAGTGTACGGCTCCTACCGGATTTTTCGTGGAGGCAGCTGGGCGGAAGAGGCCAGGGGCTGCGGGGCAACGTGCCGCCGCCGGAGCCATCCGACCTTTGGCATAGACGATCTCGGATTTCGCCTGGCCCGGTCGGTGTAACTTGACTTCGGCCTTTTTTGGAAGGGGAGCGGCAATCAGGCAAGGGGATTCGCGCTAACGGCGGCGGGTTGCAAATATAGAGTGAGTATGCTACGATGTCAATAATTTACTAAGGGAGTTGAAGAGGATAATGTACACTTTCTTGCGCGCGTAATGATAAAACAAAGAGCGAAGTTTTTCGCTTGTTTTATTTATTATCTGCAAGAAAGTTACATCTCCTTTTCACTCAAATCGGATATTCAGGTCTGGCCCCGTCGCGGGCTGGATTTGATTTAATATTTGAGCTGCGGGAAAGGTATAACTTTCTTGCAGCTCATTTTTTTATTCAAAGGAGGAGGATTCAATCATGTCATTGATTAGAGTCTCTAACCTGACTTTCGCTTATGACGGCAGTTACGATAACATATTCGAAGAGGTAAGCTTTCAGATCGATACCGATTGGAAATTGGGTTTTACAGGGAGGAACGGCCGGGGGAAAACCACGTTTCTGAACCTGCTGCAGGGCAAATATGAATACAGCGGAACGATTTCCGCTCAGGTCCAGTTTGACTATTTTCCTTATCCCGTGGACAACAAGGAAAATCTGACGTTGGATGTGATCCGCGACATTTTTCCGGATTATGTGGATTGGGAACTGTTGCGGGAGCTTTCCCTGCTGAAGGTATCGGAGGATGTGCTGGACCGGCCCTTTGACTCGTTGTCGAACGGGGAGCAGACGAAAGTGATGCTGGCCGCTTTGTTTCTTAAGGAGAACAGCTTTCTGCTCATTGACGAACCGACCAACCATCTCGACATGGAAGCGCGCAAACTGGTCAGCAGCTATCTGAGGAACAAAAGCGGATATATTCTGGTTTCTCACGACAGAGCTTTTCTCGATCACTGCGTCGATCACATTTTGTCCATCAACAAAACCAACATCGAAATCCGGAAAGGCAACTTCTCGGACTGGTGGAGAAACAAAGAAATGCAGGACGAATTTGAGCTTGCGGAGAACGAAAAGCTGAAAAAAGACATCAAGCGGCTGTCGGAAGCGGCCAAACGGACAAGCGGCTGGTCGCACGAAGTGGAGAAGACGAAAAACGGCACAAGAAATTCCGGCTCCAAGGTAGATAAAGGATACGTCGGCCACAAAGCCGCCAAAATGATGAAACGATCCAAAAACATCGAGCAAAGACAGCAATCCGCGATTGAAGATCGTTCACATCTCCTGAAAAATATCGAAAGCTCCGAAAGCTTGAAGATTTCCCAGCTTGTGTATCACAAAAGCCAGCTGGCCGAGCTCGACCACGTGTCGATTCAATACGGGGATAAGACGGTGTGCGGCGATATCGGCTTTACGGTGGAACAGGGAGATCGGATTGCGCTTTCGGGTAAAAACGGCTCCGGAAAATCAAGTATTCTGAAGCTGATTCTCGGCGAAGATATCGACTATACCGGCACTTTCCGGAAGGGGAGCCAGCTGAAAATATCCTATGTATCGCAGGATACCGCCCATCTGAGGGGCAGCTTATCCGACTACGCCCGGGAAAACGGAGTAGACGAAAGCCTGTTTAAATCGATCTTGAGAAAACTGGATTTCGCGCGGGTCCAATTCGAGAAGGACATTTCGTCATATAGCGGCGGGCAGAAGAAGAAGGTGCTGATCGCCAAAAGTCTGTGCGAGCACGTTCATCTGCATATCTGGGATGAGCCGCTTAATTTTATCGACGTGATATCGCGAATGCAAATTGAAGAGTTGCTGCTCGAACACAAGCCAACCCTTCTTTTTGTGGAGCATGACCGAGAATTTTGCAGCAATATTGCGACCAAGGTAGTGGAGCTTTAACTTTCATCGGCATACACGAACACAGCAGTCCTTCTGGACTGCGGTGTTTTTTTGTGCGCAGCTTCAATTTATTCGGTTCAATTGTGTGTGTACCTTGTTCTCTTGGTCACAGATTGTTTTCCCTAACCCTGTATACACAGTTTCTTCCCCCGGCCAAAATATACTCTACGCGTTCAACAAGAACATGTTTCCCAAGAATTGTATGAAATAAATGCAGCTCATTCTTACATAACCCGGTACATGCAACAGCAGCTTCACAGATCGGACAATGCTTTTCAATAAACAAGAAACTGCCGTCGCCTTGGTCCTTGACCTCGGCCATATAGCCTTCGCGGGTTCGAATTTCGGCCAGTTTGTCCAGTTTCTCTCTTACGCCGGATGCGCCTCCGATGTACTGGAGATACTGCTCTTGCAACTTTTTATTCCGGACAGCCAGCAGCTTGTCCAGCCCCTCGTTTCCGAAAGCTTCTTTCATCGAATGGATCAGACTGACGGATAACTCAGAATATCCGCTAGGAAAAAAACGATCAGCCTCCTGAGTTAATCTCCATAGCTTTGTTGGCCGGCCCATGGGGCGGGCTTCTTCTTCATAAGTAACGAAACCTTCTTCTTTCAGCGCATTTAAATGTTGACGAATAGCCATTCCGGATAGCGAAAAGTTGGAGGATAGTGCCACAACATCCATCCCTCCCTGCTGTTTTAGCAGATCAATGATCGCTCTCCGGGTACTGGTCGAGGCATCCTTATTCGTTCGATTTGGGCTCATGATGAACCTCCTTATTAAGGAACCGGATCTAGTTCACTGTCTACATTTTAAACAAAAATGTTGACAAAGTCAAAATCGGACTGTAATTTAAACTTTATCAACATAAATGTTTACTAAGTATCCGGATACGATGTATACATAAAAATTTTCTTGGAGGTCACCTTTCATGTCGTCTAGTTCTCAAAGCATTTTCAGCCCGCGTTATTTTGCATTGTCCATAGGAATCATACTGTCGGTGATGGCAGTCGGATTCGAAGGCTTATCGGTCACGACGATTGCCCCTTCCATTGCCGGTGACTTGAACGGCCTTGACCTATTCGGTTGGATATTCAGTACGTATCTGCTTGCGCAGATTATCGGCACCTTGGTCGTCGGTCGAATCATTGATAGACAAGGACCTGCGGCACCGTTCACTTTCGCGCTTATTTTGTTTGTCGTCGGGCTGATCGCTGCCGCAACAGCAGGCGATATGTATACCATGATAGGGGCGCGGGCTATGCAGGGTTTAGGTGCCGGAGCTATGATGACTTGCGTGTACACGGCCATATCCTTAAGTTACCCGGATGAATTACGTGCCAAAATCCTCGGAGCATTCGGTACTGCCTACGTTCTTCCGTCCATGCTGGGTCCATACGTTGCGGGTCTTATCGCTGATCAATGGTCCTGGCGGTTTGTTTTTTGGGGGATCTTACCGATCCTGGTTGTTTCAGCACTGCTTAGCTTACCTGCATTCAGGAAATTAAAAACACAGAGGACGCAAGGGAACAACGGGGCTTCAGCCACATGGCTGGCCTTGCTGTTAACGATAGGTACGGGAATCTTCTTAGTTGGTCTAAGCATGCTGCCGATTCTTACAGGGTTTGTTTTAGTCATGATCGGCTTAGCGCTAATGGGATATCCGCTGTGCAAATTGCTGCCTAAGGGAACGCTTGCTTTCCGAAGAGGCATGCCGGCTATTCTAGCAACACGCGGGTTGTTCTTCGCCGCCTATGCCAGCACACAGAATTTCTTGGTATTGGCTTTAATAGATGTGAAAGGTATCACTCCTTCTCAGGCCGGATTAATTGTAGCGAGCGCTGCGCTAAGCTGGTGCCTCATTGCTTATTTGCAAGGACGTTGGGATTCGGCAGACCAAGGCCGCGGGCGTCATACAAGAATTATCCTGGGTGTGGTACTGCTTGCAATTGGAATTGCCTTGGTTTTCTGGATACCTGTTGTGACAGTTGCCGTTGCGGTTATCGGACAAATCATAGCTGGAATCGGAATTGGATTGGCGCATCCTATTAGCGGCGTTGTGGCATTTTCCCAAACAGGGAATGGAGATGTTGGAGAAACTTCCGCAAATCTGCAATTCGCGGATTCTTTTACACCTGGCGTGGTTATCGGGATAGGCGGTTCTATTCTTGTTGTTTGTCAAGCTGCAGGGATGTCGCTGCAATCCGGATTAATTGTAACGATGGGCTTTCATCTCTTGTTAATCGTCACGAGTTTATTTGCCAGCACCCGGATCAGACCGGCAAACCCAAAATGACGTTCAAAGGAGAAATACAACGATGATACAGGTCAGTGAAGCAGCAACAGAAAAAATCGTCGAAATCTTATCAAGTGCTAATGCCCGAAATTCTTTCCTTAGAATAGGCGTCGATGAGGGGGGATGCAGTGGTTTATCCTATACTCTTATAGCGGATGAGCAGAAAACAGAAGATGATATCTTATTAAATAAAGGGGGATTTAGTCTATTGGTTCATACGAATAGTATGCCATATATGGAAGGTCTTCAAATTGATTATGAAGAAAGAGGGATGATAGGCGGTTTCACCTTGAATAACCCTAATGCAAAAGCTTCATGTGGATGTGGAGCTAGTTTCAGAATGGAAAATTACCGTGGGGAAATTAAAAAATGTGATTAGCCTTATTAACTTGTTGACGTATGTTTTTATCCCAGATTTAGGACAGAATATCCGTCAATAAGTTTTTGCAACAGGAAAATGTCTGTATAATAAGCAGTGAAGTTTCTAAATGGGGCCATACAGCAGATAATCTTTATCCCGTATTGGCTATACTAAGCTTGATGAAATCCTTCGAAAATAAGGAAGTGATAGACAATGAATTTCGAAATGGTCATGCAGGAACTTGAAAGTCTCGGCAAGGAACGAACCAAGAAAATTTACGTTTCCAATGGCGCGCACGAACCGCTCTTTGGCGTGGCTACAGGCGCAATGAAACCCATAGCTAAGAAAATTAAAAAGAATCAGCCTCTGGCCGAGGAGCTTTACAACTCGGGGAATTATGACGCCATGTATTTTGCCGGCGTAATAGCGGACCCGAAAGCCATGACTGCCGCGGATTTTGAGCGTTGGATAGATGCCGCGTATTTTTATATGCTGTCCGATTATGTGGTGGCCGTAACCTTGGCAGAAACAGATATTGCACAAGAAGTTGCGGATAAATGGATCGCAAGCGGTCAAGAGTTGAGAATGTCAGCGGGCTGGAGTTGTTACTGCTGGCTTTTGGGGAGTCGGCATGACAGGGAATTTTCCGAAAACAAACTTGCCGATATGCTTGAAATTGTGGAAAATACGATTCATGATTCTCCCGAAAGAGCTACATACGCTATGAATAATTTTATTTACACAGTGGGAGTCTCCTATTTGCCTCTTCATGATAAGGCGGTCGAGACCGCAAAGGCAGTAGGCCCGGTAGAAGTCAAACGGGACAAGACAAAAAGTAAGTTTCTAGATGCTTCCGAAAATATTCAAAAGGCAGCAAATAAAGGCCAACTTGGTTTCAAACGTAAATATGTAAGGTGTTAAGAAATAGGGCCGGTCCTTACCTTTTTTTTCCTGAATACAAGAAAACCAAGACTAGGATCAAGGCGACAAGCTGCAATTCTTTAGAGATAAATTTTAAGAGCCAGAAGGATGTAAACACGGTTGCCCAGACTAAGTAGCTTAACATTTCTTTGCGTTCCCAATGTTTCCGGTTTACTAGAACATGAATGTACCCTATAGGCGGTGTTATCGCACATAAAGCGAGTACAAAACCGTTTCTTAAGTACCATTTCTTCTTATGATTGCTTGGTCCCAGCATAAACATCTCCTGTTCTTAGTTTGATTGACCTGCCTTGCTCCTCCTGGGCTGCGGTGTTTTTTTGGTGCGCAGCTTGATCCTTTTTTTGAAAAAGGGTCTTTTTTTCTTTCTCGAAATCCCGTATATTTTTCAAAAGGAGTAAAGGAGCTGCCCGTATGAATGAAGAACTGCGCGAACTGAATTTGGAGGAAGGCTCGGACATCTTTGAAATGACGCGTGAGATCGGTCTGGGAGCGAATGGGTTTGTGAACAGCTTTTACAGCGAAACCCGGGACGAGTTTCATAATCTGCTTGTCAAAAATTATAACATGGCGCGGGCCAAACAGCTGCCGGAAGGGCTCGTCCCTCAAACGGTTTATTGGCTTTATGCGGACGGCAGGCCTGTCGGCTACGGGAAAATGCGGCACGCGCTGAACGGCCAGCTCAAGAAACGGGGCGGCCATATCGGCTATGTCATCCGCCCTTCGGAGCGGGGGAAAGGCTATGCGAAGCTGCTGCTGCAGCTCCTTCTTCGGGAAGCGGCCGGCAAGGGCATACATGAAGCGCTGCTGACCTGCAACGAAGATAACGCGCCGTCGCGCCGAGTGATCGAAAGCTGCGGGGGCGTTCTGCAGGACAACATCGACGGCATTTGCCGGTACCACGTTCCCGCCGGGCGGGTGCTGGGATCAACCGGCACGTAGACGATTTACCGGACGCGTGAACAGGCCGGGCGTTGGAACGAATAAGCCCCGCTTGCCGTTCCCGCCATGTTCCGTCCATAAAAATACCCTCCATCCCGGATAAGCGGATGGAGGGTATTCGTGTTACTTCGCCTTCGCGAACCTGCCCGGCACGTCGGTGGAGGCGGTCCGGCTCGTCGTGCTCTCGTTATGCAGCCGGTCCAGCGCGGTCACGACGTAACGCAGGGGTTTCCCGGCCGGGGCGGCGCGGTCGGTGAACGTCTGGGGCCCGCTTCCGCCGCTGCGGACGGTGCCGATCAGGCGTGCGGCCTCGGAGCCGCTTCCTTCGGTGCGGTAGACGGCGTAGTAGGCCGGGTTCCCGCCGCCGTCGTGCCAGTCCAGCCGAACGCCGTCCGCCGTGCTCTCGGCGGAGAGTGCCTTCGGCGGCTGAGGCGCCGCGCTCCCCAGCCAAGGCATGGGCGGCACCAGCGCCGGGCTGGCGTACAGCTCCGTGTTCAGCCGGTCGCGGAATCCGAGCGGATTGCGGCGGATATCCTTGAGGCTGAACAGGATGCTGCCGCTGATTTTGCCGGCGCTGCGGGCGTTGAACTTGAGCTGATCCGGCAGCTCGTCGGGGTTTTGCCAGCCCGGCGGGTCCTGCTGGCCGATTTTGAAGGGCGCGTGCCCGATGTACAGCTGGACTGGCTTGCCCTCGGTTTCTTTGATCCACCAGTCGGCGAGCTTATCGTAGGCCGCCGGCTTGAAGCCGAAGTTCCAATACAGCTGCGGGGCGATATAGTCGACCCAGCCGGCGTTGATCCACGCTCTCGTATCCGCAAAAAGCGTGTCGTAATTCGTGGTGCCCGCCGTCGTTTCCGATCCGGTCGGGTCCGCATTCTGGTTGCGCCATACGCCGAACGGAGAAATGCCGAATTTGACGTAGGGCTTTTCCTTTTTGATGGCGGCATGAATGGCTTCAACGAGCCGGTTAACGTTATCCCTGCGCCAATTGGGCTTGGAGCCGAGTTTCGATTTACCATATTTCTGGTAAGCGGAATCGTCGGGAAAATCTTTGCCTTTCTCGGGATACGGATAAAAATAATCGTCGAGATGAACGGCGTCGATATCGTACTTCCGGACGACTTCGGTAATGCCGGCCACGACAAAATCCCTGACCTCTGGTATACCGGGGTTGTAATACTGGGTTCCCGCGTAAGCCGCCACCCAGTCGGGGTGCCTCAGAGCCGGGTGATCGGCGGCCAGCTTGCCGGCGTCTTTGGTTTTGCCGATGCGGTAGGGGTTGAACCAGGCGTGGAATTCCAGGTTGCGCTTATGCGCCTCCTCCACCATAAAGGCGAGCGGATCGTAACCGGGGGACTGGCCCTGCCTGCCCGTCAGGATATCCGACCAGGGGCCGTACTCGGACGGATAAAGAGAGTCGGCGTTGGGCTTGACCTGTACGATGACGGCGTTCATCCCCACATTCTTGGCTTCATCCAGCATGGCGATGAACTCCTGCTGTTGTTTGGCGGCGGACAGCCCCTGGCTCGACGGCCAGTCGATGTTCCAGGCCGTGGCGATCCAGACGGCCCGGAGCTGCCGGGGGGCGGATAAAGCCTGATTTCCCGCCTGTGTAATCGAATCTGCCTTGGAGCCCGCGGCGCTCAGCGTTTCGGCAAGAAGCGATTTCCGGCCCCCCAGGGAGCCGATCAGAAGCACGAGCAAGGCTGCTGTAAAGGCTAATGCGATCAGTGCGGCGATGTGCTTTTTGTTCATGAGCGAAGACATCCTCCTTGCAGGTGATACCCCATTCTATGAGGAGAAAACCGACTCTATGACGAAAAAAGCCGACGGGAGAGATGCTAGAGTGTTCACAAAGCTGCAATAAGCGGTGTGATTGGAATCACCAGGGGAAGGGGTGTGATTTTTTATACTGAGAACAAGAACGAACACGAAGGGGAGATTAATTATGCTGAAACCCGAAACGATTGAGATCATCAAGTCCACCGTACCGGTTCTGGAAGTGCACGGAAAAGCCATTACGACCCGTTTTTACGAAAAGCTGTTCGAAAGCCACCCGGAGCTGCTGAATCTGTTCAACCACGGCAACCAGAAACAGGGGCGGCAGCAGACGGCTCTGGCCAACGCGGTGTATGCGGCCGCCGTTCATATCGACCGGCTTCATGAAATCATGCCGGCCGTCAAGGGGATCGCTCATAAGCATCGGAGTCTCGGAGTGACGCCGGAGCAGTATCCGATCGTCGGCGAGAATTTGCTCGGCGCGATCTCCGAGGTGCTGGGCGATGCGGCGACGCCGGAGATTCTCGGCGCCTGGGAAGAGGCGTACTCCGTGATCGCCGCGGCTTTTATCGGCGTGGAGACGGAAATGGCGGATGAGGCGCTCCATCAGCCCGGAAGCTGGGCGGGATTCCGCAAGTTCACGGTGCGGAGAAAAACGGCGGAAAGCGGGAACATCACGTCGTTTTATCTGGTTCCGGAGGACGGGGGGCCGCTGGCGGCTTTCGAGCCGGGACAGTATGTGACGGTGCAGATGAGTATCCCCGGACGGGAACATCTCGTGAACCGGCAGTACAGCTTGTCGGACCGTCCCGGACAGCCGTATTACCGGATCTCGGTGAAGAAGGAAGCGGGCACGGACACCCGCGTGGAGGGAGTGGCTTCGACCTATTTGCATGAAGCCGTGCGGGAAGGCGACACGCTTCTGCTCTCCGCTCCCGCCGGCGACTTTACGCTGAACCGTTCCGTGGATACGCCGGTCGTGCTCCTGTCCGCAGGTGTAGGCTTAACTCCGCTGATGAGCATGCTGAGAACGATTCGGGCCGAGCAGCCGGCGCGGTCCGTTGCTTTCATCCACAGCGCTGCCGACGGCAGGCTGCACGCCATGAAGGATGCGGTGAAGGACGAGGGGACTGCCTCGGCGGCCGAAACCTGTCTGCGCACGCATATTTGCTACACGCAGCCGACGGAAGAAGACAAAGCCGCGGGCGCCTTCCATTCGGAGGGCCGGCTGACGGCGGAGAAGCTGAAAGAAATAATGGCGGAATCCGGCGAGCATGCCGACTATTATATTTGCGGCCCCGTATCGTTTATGCGTGACATGATCGGTTACTTGCAGGAGTCGGGCGTTCCGGCGGCATCCGTCCACTATGAATTTTTCGGGCCATCCCTTAACCTGCAATAAAAAAACGGGTCCGCCATGGTGGACCCGTTTTCTTGGCGCTTATCGCTGCTTCCGGAGAAGCCGGTTGACCGTTTCGCGCCGCAGGCCGACGAGCTGCCCGATCTCTTCCTGGGTCAGCACATCGCCAAGCGGAATGTCCCCGACATAGCGGGCGAACCACTGCCCGAGCAGCTCGATTTTGCGGGCGGGGGTGAGCGCGGTAAGCTGATCGATGCGCTGCTGCATCGCCCTCAGCTTGTCCTGCAGCACAAGAGCGGCATCCCGGTAGCGGAGAGGATTCTCTTCAAGCCCGGCGTACCACTCCGCGGCCGGAATGACCTCGACTTCGCTTGTAATCAGGGCAATCGCGGTCCCGTGGTATTCTTTGGGCGTGAGCAGGGAATGGTGCGGAATCAGCTCGCCGGGGTTCAAAATGTTGAACAGAAACTGTTCCCCGTTCTCCTGAAGGCGAACGACTTTAAATAGACCGCTTCGGATGCGGAACAAGGGGCCTTGTTCCCCCTGCCGGAACAACACCTCGCCTTTATGCAAAATCATCCGGGCACCCGCCTTTCTTTTTGTTCATAGAAATGTAGAAAGAATGTACCGTTTTCGCCTTGTTTCCGGTTATAATCGAGGAAGGATCTTTACAGGATACCGGAAAACCAATTTTATCGAGGTGGAAAACGTCGTGGCAACAACTTCTTTGGACGCGTTAACAACCGGCATGTTCGTAACGAGCCTGCTGCTGATCCTTTTTATCGGGTCGATGGTCAGCATGAGCATCATGCGGTTTTTTCAGAAAAAGAAAGTCCAGGGGACCGTCTACCTCGTAGTCGGCCTGGCGGCTCTCGTTACGTTCATCGTCATGGCTTCGGGCTGGAGTTCGTAACCGTACGGCTCCGGTTAAAAAATTCGCCTGCCCGTCTTCCCGAGAAGGAAGCGCGGACAGGCGTTTTTTTGTGCCGTACAAAAGAAGTGCGCACAGCCGGTAAACCCGGGTAAACCGGATTAGCCCGCGGAATCCGTTACTTGTTCATAACCTGCAAAATTTCATACAGGAGAAAGAGCAGGGCAATGACGTACAGGGTCGCGGAAACCTGGCGGCCTTTACCGGCCGCAAGCTTCACGACCGGGTAAGCGATAAAGCCAAACGCGATTCCGTCGACGATGCTGTAAGTCAGCGGGATCAGCGCGATCACGAGAAAAGCGGGAAACGCTTCGCTGAAATCCTCGAAAGGGATCGCTTTAATGCTGCCGAGCATAAGCGAGCCGAGGATAATCAGCACGGGCGCGATCGCGCTGTCCGGAATGGCCTGAAGCAGCGGCACCGCAAAGTAGGAGCCGAGAAACAGCACGCCGGTGAACACGGCGGTCAGACCCGTGCGTCCGCCGGAAGCGATGCCGGCCGAGCCTTCGACCGCGGATACGGCCGGACTCGAGCCGAGCAGTCCGGCGGCCGCGTTCGACACCGCCGCGGCCTGAAACGCGCGGCGGTAGGTATCCGGGCGCCCGAAGCTGGCCGTCTGGCTGTGGATCAGGCCCAGATTCTCGAAGACGATGACCATCGCCATCGAGAAGGCCGCGATCCAGAACGGAAGCGACCATAGGCCCCCGAATGAAAGCGCGCCGAAGACGGCGGCGGCATCGCGAAGCCCGAACCCGGGGCCCTCCGCAGCCGGGTTGACCAGGCCGAGCAGCCAGGCGACGGCGGTTCCGAACACGATGGCGATGAGGAAGCTGCCGTTCACCCCGCGGACGTAAAGCACGGCCATGAGGGCGAGCGTCAGCAGGGTGACGACCGCTTCGGGACTGCCGAGATCTCCCAGCGCGATAAACGTCGAGGCGCTCGGCACGACGATCCCGCTTTTTTGCAGGCCGATAAACGTCAGGAACAGCCCGATCCCGACCCCGATGGCTTCTTTCAGCGTATGCGGGACCGATTGCGAGATCCGCCCGGCCAGCCCCGTGAAGGCGACCAGGCAGAAGAGAAGCCCCGAGACGAAGACGGCCGCAAGCGCTTCCTGCCACGACAGTCCCATCGTATGCACGACGGTGTACGTGAACAGGGCGTTGATTCCCATGCCCGGCACGATAACGAGCGGCGTGTTGCTCCACCAGCCGATCAGCCAGCAGCCGACGAATGAAGTGGCGATGGTGGCGATCATCCCCGCCTGAACGGGAATTCCGGCATCCGCGAGAATCGCGGAATTGACAATAATAATATAGACGCTGGTCACGAATGATACCAATCCGGCCATGAGCTCGCGGCGCACGGTCGTTCCGTGGGTTTTGAGCCCGAAACGGCGATCGAGAAAACGTACCAACATTCATCCTTCTTTCTGAAGTATCCCTCGGCCCACCCTCGAAACGCCGGGTATGTAAATCCGTATCCGTTTCGCTTGAATCATTATAACCAGAAACACCCAAGGAAGCTACCGTTATTGTGTTAGTATGGCAGCTTTCTCCCCAAAGTATCGCAGGGCGGACAAGCTCCCTTATGGCGGCCGAACTCCATCACAGCCTCATCGGGATCGTCCTTAACCGGGAAACTGTGTAAGACGATGACAAAAAGCCCCGTCGCAGCCCCGGATCAAATTTCCGTTTCCGTGCCGGCCGAGAAGTAATGACGGATGTAGTCCCGGAATTTTTGCGCGGCTTTGGACAAATAGCGCTTCTCGTGCCAGGCCAGCTGGTAAGAGCTTAAACAGACGGGGTCCGTAATCGGAATCCGCACCATCAGCGCCGTCGGCGGCTCTTCGCTGCGGTTGCAGGCGCCTACGAAGGCGACGCCAAGTCCTGCGTGGACGAGCGCCGCTTTGGCCGACGGTTCGTTGACTTCGCATGCGAAATCGGGCGTCATGCCCGCCTGCCGGAACAGCGCGTCGTCCCTTTTACGGAAGACGTGCTCTTTTTTGTACCCGATAAAAGGCTCCCCGGCCGCTTCGCTCAATGCGATGCCCGTACGGTCCGCCAACCGGTGCCCGGGCGGTACGGCCAGAAAAATTTCCTCGCTGAGGACCGGCTCCTCGACGATACCGGGCCGGCCGACCGGATAAGCGGTGAAGCAGAAATCCGCTTCCCCGCTTTCAAGCATCCCGGCCAACTCCTCCGTCGGTGCCTGCGTGAGACGGAGCCGGACATGAGGATACAGCGCGAGGAATTCGCCCAAAGGGCCTGACAGCCGGTTAAGGATCGGCGAAGCGACGGAGATGCTTCCCTGCTCCATACCGGCCAGATCCGTGACTTCTTTACGGCCTTCTTCCAGCGCGGTGAGGGCGATCTCCGTTTTTTTCAGGAAGGCTCTCCCGAACGCGTTGAGGGTGATTTTCCGCCCTTGGCGGTCGAATAAAGGCACACCCAGATCGTCCTCGAGGCGGGCGATCGTTTTGCTCAGCGCGGGCTGGGCGATGTGAAGCTCTTCGGCGGCTTTGGTCATGTGCTCGAGCCTGGCGACTGTGCGGAAGTACTGGAGCTGCAAAATTTCCATACGCCCCTCCTCTTATATACTGGGTGGAATGAATGATATGCGGTAAGATGTATTTTTTATTAGGAGATCTCCATTATAAAATGCAGGTAAGGGAGCAGGCAACAACTGAGAAACTGAGCGCCGGGCGGCCTATAAGTGCAGTACGTGCAGCCGTAGAAAGAGGAGGAAACAAGGATGAAAGCAATGGGGTTTACCAAGTTCGGCCCTCCGGAGGTTCTGGAGCCGATGGAGATCGCAGCGCCGCAGGCAGGCGAAGGGGAAGTGAGAGTGCGGGTCAAGGCGGCGGGCGTCCAGCCGGTAGATTGTGCGATCCGTACGGGGTTCCGGCCCCAGGGCGTTCCCGTCGCTCTGCCTCACGTGACGGGCGGGGAATTCGCAGGCATCGTGGATCAGACGGGGAGCGGCGTTCCCGCGTTCGCGCCCGGGGACGAGGTGCTCGGCTTCCGCATGCAGTACGCGTATGCCGAATATGTCGTCGTCCCTCAGGATCAGCTCGTCCGGAAGCCGGACACGATGCCGTGGGACGCGGCGGGCGGCCTGTCGGGAGCGGGGCAGACGGCCCTCACGGCGCTTGAAGAGTTGGCCGTCGGACCGGGGGATACGCTGCTGATCAACGGGGCCGCAGGCGGAGTGGGGACCGTTGCGGTCCAGGCCGCCCGCGCGAAGGGAGCCGCCGTGATCGGAACGGCCAGCCCCGCCAACCACGACTATTTGCGCTCGATAGGGGCCATTCCGGTCACGTACGGACCGGGACTTGCCGAGCGAGTCCGGGCACTCGCGCCGGGCGGAGTGAACGCCGCTCTGGACGCGGGGGGAGCGGACGGGCTGCTTGCGGCGGTGGAACTCGTCCCCGACCGGAACCGGATCGCGACGACGGTCGCCTTCGAGCTTGCCGGCGAACTCGGCGTCCGCTGGATCCGCAGCAGACGGTCGGCGCAGCGGCTGGCCGAGCTGGTTGAGCTGTATACCCGGGGACAACTCCGGATTCACATCCGGAGAACGTTCCCTTTGAGCCAGGCCGCCGAAGCGCACAGGGAGATGGAGATCGGCCACGGCCGCGGTAAAATCGTGCTGAGGTTGGAAGACTGAAACCTCCCGGGAGGCAGAGAGAAAAACCTGTTGAAATAATCAACAGGCTTTTTCGACGCCGGGGACGATCTGACGAACCGGCGAAGGAGCTTTGCCCATGCGGGGTGCGGCTTCGAGAGGACGGATGCGCGGGGATTCACACTCCGCGCCGCGCCGTAAGGCGAACGGAGCGGCGGCATTTGACCGTGGTTGCTCTCGGCCGACGACCACGTCACGCAGCAAGCACCTCACGCCGAGAGCCCCGCGCGGTGCGGAAAAACCGCAGTTTGATCGACCGACTGCCGTCACAGGGCGAATCACAGCGCGCCGGGAACTGCGCGGTACAAAAAAACGACGGAGGTATTTCCTGAAGCGGCAGGTCTCAAATTTCTCCTTCGAGGCGCTCTTTCAACCGGAGAATCTGTCCCAGGTGATGCTCCATATGTTCTTCATAATCTTCAATGAGCCAGCGGAGAGTAACGGGCTCGTGCTCCCCGATTTTGCAGAGCAGATCTCCTTGTTCGGGGGTAACGGACGCGATAACCCGTGCAACCTGGCGGTTCAGGCTCCCCCACAAGACGATAATTTCCTTGGAAGGAGTATGGCGGTAATCCTGAACAGCTACCCATTCGTTTTGTTTGTAGGGCTGGAACACGGCCGGCTGCTCGGCATACCGGGTGACGATAAAACGCGGCAGATTGTTCAGAGCCGAGTCGCAAAGATGACCGAGAATTTCGTTAACGGACCATTTGTCCGCTCCGGGCCGCCTCGCGAGAAGCGTTTCATTTACCGGTTCCAAAAGGGACGCAATCTCATACGTCCTGTCGTGAATTCTTACGGCAATTTCTTTCATGGGAATACCTCCGTCGTTTGGACTGATTTCTTACTCCAGCATACAAGGAAAGATGAAATCGGGAAATTCGAAAGTTTTGATAGAATCAATCGTATATTTCGATCATTAACAATGCCGCTCTTATTTGAAAAAAAGCTCTATCCCGCACGGGGACAGAGCTTGACTCGGTTGAGCCGTAAAATCCGGTTCAGTTCATATTGATCCAGACGCTTTTGACTTCACAGTAATTGTTCAGCGCATAAGACCCCATCTCGCGTCCGATGCCGGACTGCTTGTAGCCGCCGAACGGAGAAGCCGCGTCGAACACGTTGTAGCAGTTGACCCAGACGGTGCCCGCTCGGAGCTTGCCCGCTATGTAGTGGGCATTTTTGACGTTTTCCGTCCACAGCCCGGCGGCCAGTCCGTAATCCGTATCGTTGGCGCGGGCGATCACATCGTCCAGATCCTCGAAAGGCAGGGCCGTGACGACGGGCCCGAATATTTCTTCTTTGGCGATAGTCATGCTGTCCTGAACGCCGGCAAAAACCGTCGGCGCCACGAAGTAGCCTTCCTCGAACGGATTCGTCCCTCCCGTCAGCAGCTCGGCGCCTTCCTCCAGGCCGCGCTCGATATAGCCGAGCACCCGATTCTGCTGCTCCTCGGACACAAGCGGCCCGATCTGGGTGTCGGGGCTGAGGCCCGCGCCCTGCTTGAGCTTGCGGGAATACAGCACCAGGTCGGCGACGACGTTGTCGAACATCTTCTTCTGGATGAACAGGCGGGAGCCCGCGCAGCAGACCTGCCCCTGGTTGAACATAATCCCCGAAAGCGCCCCCGGAATGGCCCGGGACAAATCGGCGTCGGGGAGGATGATGTTCGGGGATTTCCCGCCCAGCTCCAGCGTTACCCGCTTCAGACGGTCGGCGGCCTGGCGCATGATCGAGCGGCCGACTTCCGTGGAGCCGGTGAAGGCGATCTTGTCGACCTGCGGGTGGTTGACGAGCGCCTGGCCCGCCGTTTCGCCGTAGCCCGGCACGATGTTGACCACGCCCGGCGGGAAGCCCGCTTCCTGGATCAGCCCGGCGAGATAGAGGGCCGAGAGCGGCGTCTGCTCGGCCGGCTTGAGCACGACGGTGCAGCCGGAAGCCAGCGCGGCGCCGAGCTTCCACATCGCCATGAGCAGGGGGAAGTTCCACGGGATAATCTGCCCGACCACTCCGACCGGCTCATGCCGCGTGTAGTTGAAGTACCCGCCGCTGACGGGGATCGTCTGGCCGACGATTTTCGTGGACCAGCCGGCGAAGTAGCGGAGATGCTCGACGGCCAGCGGCAGATCGGCGGCGCGCGTCTCCGCGATGGGCTTGCCGTTGTCGAGCGTTTCGAGCTGGGCGAGCTCCTCCAGGTTGTCTTCGACGAGATCGGCCAGCCGGTAAATAAGCCGGCTCCGTTCCGCGGCGCTTAACCCGGGCCAGGGGCCTTCGTCGAAAGCGCGTCTGGCGGCTTTAACGGCCAGGTCGATATCTTCTTCGGTCGCTTCGCTCACGACCGCCAAAATATCGCCCGTTGCCGGGTTCGGGGTCGTGAAGGTGCTCCCGTAAACGGAATCGACGAATTCTCCGTCGATGAAAAGCCGCTTCGTTCCGTTCAGGAACCGCTGAATTTTGGGTCGGACTGTCAGGGTCAGTTCGTTCATTTCACACTGCCTCCTTAGGAAAGGTATCATGCTCGGCTCAGCTCGCATAGCTTGTCATCCGTGATATTGTATCTATATCAAACTAGCGCGGAAAATATGACAGAAGTCTTGCAAAGTTTCCGGGTCTATCCCGCCGAGCAGCGAACATGATAAAATAATGGAACCCAGGTCAGAAGGCAAGAGAAGGCAGCAAGCCTGACGGCGGGCGTACAAAAGATTTGCCGGGAAAGGGAGGTTGGGATCATGCTGCTCAGCCGGGATCAGAAAGAGCTTATTTTGGCGGTGTTGAAGAAGGAAAATAAACGGGTGCTTTCGGGCCATAAAGGGCCGCTGCTTAAAAAGACCATCGCCGATTTCGAACAGGCGCTCCGCAATGAAGCGATTAACGAAAAGCGTTAAGCGGGTGAAAATTTCCGAGTAGGGAAACAACAAAAAAGATCCCGGACGGGATCTTTTTCGCGGGGCCGTATGTAAGAGGCCGGCTCAACTATTCGTGATTGAGTTTTTAATAAAGAGACAAGGCAAGCGTATCGCTTTCGCGGCGGGAGTGCAGAATCGCTTCCGTTCCCTCGATTTCGATGGAGATAAGGTTCTCCAGACACGTCTTTACAGCGCGTTTTCCGTTGTTCCACTTCGCTTCCAGGGCAATTTTCAATAAGCTTAATGCTTTTTTGCTCGCTTCTGTATAAAAGACGGGTATTTTTTGATTGTTAAATACGATAATGGTTTTCATGTGATTTCTACCTCCTGTAAGATAGATCAATCTTTGAAAATAGTATAAATTACGAATATTAAAGGAAACTTAAAAAAACGATAGATTTTTCAATTTTTTTTTGGAAACGATCGACCTCCGCCACAGAATGTTTGAAATTTAAGGGGAAAAGCGTTTGTTTTCATAAATTTAAAGTCAAAAATTAGGAGTTTGCAGGTCAATCCGCAAAGATCCACTTACTACTAAACCGTTTTTCATAATATGAAACGAAATATGTTTCAGAAAAGTTTTGCTTAATGTTCAATTCCGTGGAGGTTTTAAAATGAGAACACCTATATTTTACGGTTCCGTCCATGTTTTTCTGTCCCGCAATGGGGAAACGCTTCTATTAAAGAGAAAAAATACGGGGTTCGCGGACGGGAAGTGGAGTGTCGTAGCCGGAAGAATCGACGGCGGAGAAGAAGTGAAAGCCGCCGCCGTACGGGAAGCGAAGGAAGAGGCGGGGATTGACATCCGGCCCGGGGATCTGGAAATCACCGGTATTATGCACCGCAAAAACACGAATTCGGAGTGGATCGACTTTTTCCTGAGAGCGCGCAGCTGGCAGGGCGAGATCGGCAACATGGAGCCCCATAAGTGCGAAGAGCTCCGCTGGTTCCCGGAAGACGCGCTTCCCGCCGAGATGGTGCCCTATGTGCGCGAGGCGCTTTTGAACCGGCAGGAGAGCCTCTGGTTCGAGAGCTTCGGCTGGGCGGGCGATCCTGTGCAGGTATAATTTAATGGGGGAGCTCACCAAGGGGATGCCGTTTGGTTCAGGGGAATTGTGGGGGCTTGATGTCATTTTGTGAATTTTTAAGCTGGAGCTGGATATACAAAAAAACAAGGCCGGAGGACCTATCCGACCTTGTTTTTTATTAAGAGGAAATTTCCATCTCCGACACAGCCGGAACGGCGGAAGAGCCGGAATTCCGGCGGCGCGTCAACAGATAGACGCCGTACACAAGCAGGAACAGCACCATCACTCCGGCGGCATAGCGGTACATCACCGCATAGCTGGTGCCGGAGGCGACGAGGCCGAGCAGCATGGAGCCGACAGCCACTCCGAAATCGATGGAGTTGTAGAACAGGCTGTTCGTCGTCCCGTGCTGCTCCGGCGGAGTTTCGCGGAGCATCCAGGCCTGGGTCGTCGGCTGAAGAGCACCGAAGCCGAGACCGTAGAGCAGGGCCGAGACGATCAGCACCGGCATCGTTGTCGCCACGGACAGAACGAGCAGGCTCGCGATCAGAATGAGGGCGCCTGGAATGAGAATCGCGGCGTGGCCCTTGCTGTCGAACAGGCGGCCGGAGATCGGGCGGACAACGAGAACGGTGATCGCGTTGAACAGGAAGAACAGCCCGATCTGTTCCAGATGCACTTCCTTGCCGTACAAGGCGATGAAGCTGAGCAGGCCGCCGTACGTCACCGACAGCAGCGCGTTGAGCAGGGCCGGCAGCAGCAGCTTCTTATTGAAGCCGCTGCGCTTCGCGGCTCCGCCGGAGGAGCCTGCCTCCTGACCGCTTGCCGCTTTACCGGCTGGCGAAACCGCCGCTGCCGCCGGCTGAGGCGGAATGCTCCGCGATCCGAGCAGCAGAGGCACGATCAGGGCGGCCGCCGCCGTGCCCATGGCGGTCAGCGGGCCGAAGCCGTAGCTGCCGATCATCGCGAGGCCGATGGTCGGCCCGACGGACATCGCCAGGCTGCTCGACAGCCCGAAGTACCCGACCCCTTCGCCGATTCTGCGGCGGGGGATGATCTGGGATACCAGCGTAGGCATGACCGTGCTGGCCATCCCGAAGCCGATGCCGAAGCAGACGCGCAGCGCCAGCAGCGCGCTCATGGAGCCGGCAAACGAATAAGCCGCCGTCGATACGGCGGCGAATGCCACACCGCAGAACAGCAGCGTGTTACGGTGTACACGGCGCATCAAGGCAGCCGTTACGAACCGGGTGATAATCGCCGAAATGGCGAAGAGACTGGTTAAGAGGCTCAATGTGAAATCGCCCGAATGAAACCGGTCCTTCGCGTAGGTGGGGAAGGGCGACAGCAGCATTTGCAGGCAGAGAAACAGAAGAAAATAGCAAAACGTAAGCATAATAAACGATTTCGTCCAGAGCGGTTCACTTTTCCCCGCATCCGGATGGTGAAGCAGTTCCAGCTGTTCTGGATGTTTAGACATGATGCAGACACTCCTATTCGCTTTCTGATGTCAAAGTAAGGTTGTCGATAATCCCGTGCAAAAAAGTAATGAGCTGGTCGTACTGCTCCTGAGACAAGCCCGCGGCGGCATCCCGGTTGGTCTGCTGCTCAATGGAAATCGTTTCCTCGATCAGGGAGCGGCCTTTGTCCGTTATATAAATATGAAAAGAACGCCGGTCGCCCTGCCCGACCTGCTTCCTTATAAATTGCTTCGCCTCCAGCGAATCCAAAATGCGTGTCGTCGTCGGCTTGTCTTTGCACGCCCTGGCGGCGATGTCCTTCTGGATGAGACCATCCTGCTCGTAGATCCGGTAGAGCACCGACCATTGTTCGGGCGTGATGTCGTACTCTTTCAGCCGCTGCGACAGGAAATTGGACATCTTCCGGTAAGCCACGCCCAGCAAAAAGCCCAAGGAATCGTTCAATCCGTTCTTGTATAAGATGGGTTCCGTTGTCATCTGATCCCTCCGCGCTAAAATGATTGTCTTAACAACTATATGTTAAACAACTATTGTTGTCAATGGAAAACAAGCCGCCTAAAGCCGACAAAAGCAGCCTAGTCTTGTTGCACCGTATCCGCCTTTGCTATAATCAGGAAAACATGCAGAGTTGAAAGGGAGAGTGCTTGGAAGTGACTGTTCTTTTAATGTTCGGTCTGGTTCTTGTCCTTATCCAAATTATCCTTGTTAGAAGGATTACGTTCCGTCCGATTCCGTGGTTTACCAGAATGGCCGCTTCGGCCAGACTGGAATCCCCCTACGCGTACGGAGGCTTTTTATTTATCGTGAACATGATTATTTTCCTTGTCATGACGGCGCTTGTAGTGCTCACCATCATGATGAATGTCGCGTTTTCCCTGTTTTTGTTTGCGGGCGCCGGCGTGTTTATCAGCTTTATGATCTGGATCCAGATGAGCATTTCGCGCGAGGGCACGAAGAAAGAGAAGAGGATCATCGGCGGGATCGGAAGCGCTTTTTACTGGGTGCTCACCGTCTATCTTCTCCTGCAAATCTTCCTGCTGCCGCCTTCCGCTCCGGAACAAGATCCTTTCATGCAGTTTGTCGGGCTCCTGATGGGCGTCGTTATTTCCCTGACTGCGGCCGTATCCTGCTGGGTAACCGTTTACTTGGCGAAAGGCAAACCGGTTAACCCCATCACCCGGTAAACGACGAGCCGCTATGACCCTAATCCCTTTACGAATAAGGCCAAACTACCAATCATAATCACAATGAACCTGCCAAACTAACGGAATCTGACCTACGAACGTGCCCAACAAAACCTACAAACGAACATGCACAACGGAACCTATGCAACACCTGGAACCTACAAAAATTTTCAACAGCCGTCTGCGAACATGCAGGCGGTTGTTTTTGGCTGCGGCCCTTGCCAGTCAATCGCCATGCAGCATCGGTATAAGGCCGAAGGAACCGGCAGTTCTCTATGGATTAGGCGCTTATGAGGGATTCACACGGGTTGAAGATGAAACGAGGCATCCGCATGCGTCTTCGATCGGCTTTGTCCCGGCTTTCGCTACGCCTTAGCTACACCTTCGTTACGCCTCAGCCAGATCTTCCACCTCTCTATACCGGGCGCAGCACCCAACGTCGTAGCGCCGCATGACGGTCCAACCGGAAATCTCCTATCGGCATACAAAAGTTGCCCGGGGGGAACTCTTTTTAAAAGAACTTCATGGCTTAACTACAAAGGAGAGACTTCCCGTGGAAAAGAAGGAGACGGCCGGAGAAGACGAAAAGAAGCTGAAATGGTGGCAGCTCTCCCTGCTGGGAGTGGCGTTTACGATCGGAACCGGCTATTTCCTCGGCTCCAGTCTGGCGATTACGATCGGCGGTCCCGCCGTGCTGATCTCGTTCGTGCTGGCCGCATTCGGAACCTATCTGGTATTCGACGTGCTGGCGAGAATGACCGCTGCGGACCCCGTCAAAGGCTCTTTCCGTTCTTACGCCAAAAAAGCTTACGGCCGCTGGGCCGGTTTCAGCAGCGGGTGGGTGTACTGGAGCTCGGAGCTGCTCATCATGGGAAGTCAGCTGACGGCTTTGTCCCTGTTTTCCCGTTTCTGGTTTCCGGCGGTTCCCATGTGGGGATTTGCGGCGGGATACGGCATGCTCGGGCTTGGGATTATTATGCTGGGCACAAAAGGATTCGAACGGATGGAAAATTTGTTTGCCGTGATAAAAATTTCCGCCATCGTGATGTTTCTCGTCATTGCGGCGCTGGCCCTGTTCGGCATTATTCGCGGAAGCCGGTCGCCGAGTTTTCCGGCAGAAGCTTCGACGCTGTTTCCCGCGGGGGCGACAGGCCTTTGGTCTTCGCTTATTTTCGCATTCTACGCATTTGGCGGCATCGAAATTATGGGGCTGATGGCCCTCAGGCTGCAGAAGCCGGAAGAAGCGCCGAAGGCGGGGAAAATCATGCTGCTGCTGCTCGCCGTCGTGTATGTCCTGTCGATCGGACTGGCGGTTACGCTTCTGCCCTGGAGCGTTTTCCATACGAAAGAAAGCCCGTTTGTGCTGGCGCTGAGCCATTACCGGCTGCCGTTTATTCCGCACGTTTTCAACGGGGTGCTTATTATTGCCGGTTTTTCCACGATGACGGCGTCGCTTTTCGCCGTGACCACCATGCTCGTAACGTTAGCGGAAGATAAGGATGCCCCCAAACTTTTCGCCCGCCGCTGGAAAAAAAATCTCCCGCTCCCGGCGCTCGGTCTAACGGCCTGCGGGATGGCGGCTTCGATCCTTCTGGCGCTGCTTATGCCCGAGGGCGTGTACGAACACATCACAACCGCCGCAGGACTGCTGCTCCTCTATAACTGGCTGTTTATTCTGATCACGGCGGGAAAACTGCTTCGTCTGAAGGCGCTGGGACAAGCGAAACGGATCACGGGCATCGCCCTTATTTTGCTTGCCGTCAGCGGGACGCTGGCGCACCACGGCAGCCGCCCGGGCTTTTATGTCAGTTTGGGTTTTATCGGCGTTATCGGATTGGTTACCTGGCTGAGGATCCGTCAGTGGAACAAAGCCGGGGACAATTCGGGGCGGCAGGAACAAGCGGATCCGGACGGCGAAGAGGAATGGGTGTTTACGCCCGCCCTTTCGATGCGTGAGAAGACGGATGTGTTTTTTCGAAAAAAGTCAAGATGAGAGAAAGAAAGCGGACAAACGAAACATTCTCAGCAGCCGATTTATAGTAAGAAGCTGGACAAGTGATGAGAGCGGAGATGATGAAATAAAAGTTTACAAAATATAATTTCATTGAAAAAATATTTCCATCCCTCTATAATGAAGCCAACTGGAACCCGTGCGCCGGTTCCACCTAGCTGTTCGGATGCACGGAGACGACACTTGGGAGGGGTAAACATGATACTCGGCATAAAGGAAGAGGAAGTAATCGCAATCGGGCTGATGTCCGGGACCTCGCTGGACGGGATCGATGCCGCGGTTGTGCGGATAAACGGAAGCGGGCTGGATACCCGGCTGGAGCTGCTGCATTTCCACAGCAGGCCCTACGACGACGCGCTGCGGGAAAAGCTGAAAGATCTTTGCTCCGTCGCCCGCTCGGACGTTGCGCTCGTCTGCGGAATGAACGTTTTCCTTGCCGAGCGGATGGCGGAAGCCGCGCTGGAGGCGGTGCGCGAAGCGGGCTTGACCATGGACCGCATCGGCTTCATCGCCTCTCACGGACAGACGGTCTGGCACATCCCCGAGGGTGATGCTGCCGATCCGTACCTCGTCCGCTCGACGCTCCAGCTCGGCGACCTGTCCGTCCTCGCCAAGCGGACGGGCGTCCCCGTCGTCGGCGACTTCCGTCCGGCCGACATGGCGGTCGGCGGACAGGGCGCGCCGCTGGTCCCTTATGGCGATCTCATCCTGTTCCGCCATGAAACGAAAGGCCGCCTGCTTCAGAATATAGGCGGCATCGGCAACTGCACGGTCCTGCCCCCTCAGGCGGGGCCGTCCGATGTGTTCGCTTTCGACACGGGGCCGGGCAACATGGTGATCGATCAGGTGGTCTATCAGCTGTCGGGCGGCCGGCATTCCTATGACGAAAGCGGCTCGTGGGCGGCGCAGGGACGTACGGATGAAGGGCTTGTCGCAGACGCCATGACGCATCCGTACTTCCGGGTGAAGCCGCCCAAATCAACCGGCCGCGAAGTGTTCGGCAAAGCGTACGCGGCCGATTTTATCGCGCGGGCGAAAGCCCTCGGACTGGCGGACGCGGACATCGTGGCGACGGCCACGGCGTTCACGGCCCGCACGATTGCCGAAGGCTGCCGGCGGTTCGTGTTTCCGCGCTGCCGCGTGGACGAGGTCATCGTTTCCGGCGGGGGCGCTCACAACCGGACGCTGCTGTCGATGCTCGCGGAGCTGCTGCCGGACCAGCATGTAACGACCTCGGGCGCGTTCGGTGTGCATGACGACGCCAAGGAAGCCGTCATTTTCGCGCTGCTCGGCAATGACTTCCTGCGCGGCATCCCCAACAATCTGCCCTCCGCAACGGGGGCGGCGCGTCCGACCGTGATGGGGAAGCTTGCGCTTCCGTAAAAATCCCGCTGTTTTTGCTTGGGCAAACCAGGCGGTTCACCCAAGCAGAGTTGTAAGAAAGCGAACCGGAGACGGTTGTTAGCCGTAGACGATTGTTAAAAAGGCTTCTTAAGACGGGTGGAGGCACAGCCGATTATGGCGGTGTCTCTTTGTGCTTGCCGCATGAGGACATCCTCATCCGCCAAGCAGATCATTCACCGTTTAGAGCGTATTCTATACTAAGTTGCTCCGGAGACCATGAACTCCCGCCAAACAGCGCAAAGAGACCGCCGGTTGGACGGTCTCTTTTTTGTGCTTTTAAAGTGGGGGGGGCCGGCTTCCGTGCTCACCGTTTTTCGATTTTGCTGTACATTTCCCCGCCCGTATCCTCTTTTTGGGCTGTTTCTTTGAGGAAAAGCGTACCCTGATGCCCAAAAACGATCTCCATTAAAAGGACGGCCGGCAGGACGAAAATCGCTTTAAGAAGCCAGACCAGAAATTTCATAAGCACACCTCTCCAGGGAATAATTTTCTTTTAACCCTTTACGAGGACATTGTGAGTTAGTTTCACACATGAAAAATGTCACGATTAATTTCGTTCTGTACCTCGTGCAACGAGGAGAAACCATCGCTCTTAACATGGTCTTTCATATGGCCCAAGAAGGACTTCTGAGAAGCGTTGTCCCGGCAGTTTCTCGCCTAGACTTGGACTGGCCTGGCTTTTTCTGCTTCAGCAGCTTTGGTAGGTAGGGTCGGTGTTGCTGATTTTGGGTCAGAAGGGTATGTGGCCAATTTCGGAGGGAAATGTAATCTTGAAATGAATCAGTTACCGGAACTTTATCTTCTTCCCTATGATAGGGGGATAAAGTTTTTTTCGCACAAAATGAACTTTTGCAACCTCTGGCATCTCTTATTTATGAAAAGGGGAGAGAACATGAAAGTAAGCCATCTTGTCAAACAAGCAAAAAAAGATAACAAAGAAGCTTTATTGCAACTAATCATGGCCGATCAGGACGCTTATTATCGTCTTGCCTATGCCTACATGGGAAACGAGCATGATGCGATGGATGCCATGGAAGACATGATTGTCACGCTGTACGAAAAGATTGATCAATTGCAAAAAGGCGAAGCATTCTACAGCTGGAGCAAAACCATTCTCGTCAATCGGTGCAAAACATTACTTCGTAAAAAGGGGCGATTTTCCCCGCTGGAAGACGAGCAAGAAGAAGCCCTTGCTGCATTCACTGACGATAATCCGTATCACCATACAGAGTCGGAACTGGATATGCATACGCTGCTATCCCATCTGAATGCCCCGCAGCGGGAAGCGATCGAACTTCGCTATGTTCATGATCTTCCGTATCAGACGATTGCGGACATGACCGGTGTGCCTCTAGGAACCGTCAAATCAAGAATCTCGCAAGGACTACACAAACTAAAAGCCATGATCGGAGGTAATCGTTATGAAAACGATCGAGGAGAAATTACAGGAGTATAAAAGGGTGCAGGCTCCGTCAGAACTTGAGGGAAGGCTTCGGGATGCACTTCAGCGTATTCCCGCGAAAAAAAGAAACATGAATAAAGCGGTGGCATGGGTTGCATCAGCTGTTGCAGCGCTCATTATGATGGTTGGTTTATATGAATATCCTGCCTTCGCTTATTACGGAAGTAAGCTGTTTAATGGAGCCAGTTTGAACTCTCTTAGTTTTTCTGAATTAACAGAGCAAGGATACGGGCAGCAGGTAAACAAAAGCACAACGTTTAAAGACGGCACGGTCTTTACCATTAATGGCGTTATCGCCGACGATAATGTATTTACCTTGTATTACACCATCGATCGACCTGCAGGAACCGAATATACCGACGAAGATTTCATCCGCTACCACTTCAGTAATTTGAAAGGGTTCTTGACTGATTCCAATTCGCGAGGAGGAGGCGGCAATCCTGGCAAAGACAAATCTCAGTTTGTCGGAGTACACCAGTTCGAGCCCGTTAGTCCATTCTCCAGAACATTAACCTTGACTTTCAATGAGCGGCTGGATAATGGGGAACGAGTATCCTATCCCATCTCCTTCGACTTTGATGCGAATAAAGCGATGAAGAGTATAATCAAAGAGGACCTTTCTGAAACCATTCCTGTTGATCAGGGGAAGATTCACTATGACTCCATTACAGCTTCGCCATCTTCAACCATCGTGAAAGGGCATTATGAATTAGAGGGATCCCCGAGATTTTCGGGCGAAACAAAGCTCTATGTGAATGGAACAGAAGTGAAAAGCTTAGGTATGAAGGCGACTAGTCCTGAATTTGAACTTAAATTCGATGTGCTTCCAACAGACAAGATTCAGTCCATTGAACTTGTGCTGGAAGATTTCACAGGAATACAGAAAATAGAAAAACCCATCTCCCTTGCCTCGCCATCAGATCATTCGATCAACGTAGGTCAAGAAAAGGTATGGATTCGAAGCGTGACAAAAACCGATACAGGCTATGATATCGTTATCGCCGGAAACGAATTTGTTTTCTTTGAAAAGGACAATATATCCATACAAGCTGGCGGCAGCGTTGTTCCCGTATCCGAGATTTCCTCCTCACGCCCTTGGGATCTGAAGAACGGTAACATTATGTGGGAGCAGACGTATTCTTTTAACACCACGGACAAACCGGAATTCCTGCTGCTGGACGAACTCCAATATATTAAAGCCTATAATAAGAAAATTTCGATTCCTGTAAATAACAAAAAATAAACCACTAGAAGATGATTCCTGTACTAGACGGGGGTCATCTTTTTTCGGTTTCATTGAGGAAGGTCCGATGCTCTTGTGTATCCTCGGCTATACGTTTATAGGAAGTGGGTTTGCAGGGGCTATTTTCACCCACACGTACGACATGAAGGCTTTCGGATGACCCTTAGCATTCTTCTTCAATACATATTTTTGGCTTATGTTCTCGCCTCCATCACTAACTCTAGTGTACAAAAAAGTACCCAACGCTGTGCATCTTTTTTCAAAGTGTCCAGTGTATGGGTACCGGTATAGTCCAGTCCGTTCTCTTTTTTAAAAGATTGCTTACACCCATCCGAACGCTCTGGCCGCTTGGGCGGTGGCGAATGTAACCAGGAGGGCGATAGCCAGGGGGATAAGGGCGGAAAGGATCGTCCATTTCGTGCTCTTGGTTTCTTTATAAATGTTGTACAGGGTCGTGCCGCACGGGTAGTGAAGCAGCGAAAACAGCATCATATTAAGCGCCGTCAGCCAGGTCCAGCCATGCTGCAGGAAGAGATCTTTGATGTTGTCCAGCCCGTCCGCATCGACCATGGCGCCCGAGGACATGTAGCCCATGAGCAGAATCGGCAGAACGATTTCATTGGCCGGCAGGCCGAGTATAAATGCCATGATGATATAGCCGTCCAGACCGATCAGATGGGCGAAAGGATCGAAGAAAGCCGCCGTATGGGCAAGGATGCTCGTTCCGCCAATCATGATGTTGCCCAGAATCCAGGTGATGATTCCGGCGGGAGCCGCCACGATTACCGCGCGTTTGAGCACGGCCCACGATTTGTCGCGCGAGGCGAGCAGGATCGTTTTCCACATCTGGGGTTTCCGGTACGGGGGAAGCTCCAGCGTGTAGTGCGTCGGCACACCGCGCAGAGCCGTTTTGGACAGCGCCCACGACACGGACAAGGTAATTACGATGCCGAATAGCACCAGCCCCATGACGAACAGAGCGGTTCCTAAAGTCTGCCAGCCCCCTGAGGCGCCAGCCGCCATGAAAAGAGAGGACAGCAGGATCAGTGTAGGCCAGCGGCCGTTGCACGGGACGAAGTTGTTCGTCAGGATGGCCAGCATTCTTTCGCGCGGGGATTCGATGATCCGCGTGGACAAGATGGCCGCCGCATTGCAGCCGAAGCCCATCGACATCGTCAGGGCTTGTTTGCCGTGTCCGCCGGACTTCTTGAACAGGCGGTCCATGTTGAACGCGACCCGGGGGAGATAGCCGAAATTTTCAAGCAGCGCGAAAATCGGGAAGAAGATCGCCATGGGCGGAAGCATAACGGAGATTACCCAGGCGGTACCCCGGAAAAAGCCGAGAACGAGTATGCCGTGAAGCCATGCGGGCGCATGGACGGCTTGGAAACCTGCCGTCAGATAGCCTTCGATTACACCGAAGAAATCCGCGATCCAGCCGGAAGGAACGTTGGCCCCGGCAATCGTGATCCAGAAGATCGCGCCGAGCACCGCAAACATGATGGGGTAGCCCCACAGCTTGGAAGTCAGAATTTTGTCGAGCTTATGTGTGCTCGCAAGCTTTTTCCTGTCTTCATAGCGGACGGCCGCGTTGCAGATGTCGCAGCTTGTTTTATAAATGTCGCTTACAATTTCGTCCCGGATGGAACTGCCGCTCGTGATGGTCTGCGCCATGGATAACAGGGAATCGATCGGATCGGGCCGGTTAGTTGCATGCGGTGTGGCCATAGCTCATCACCCCCTGTCCTTGTGCCGCCGCCGCGCCGTTTAGCCTCTGTTTCAGCGAGGCGATGAGGTTCTCGTCTCCGTCAAGCAGTCGAAGCGCGACCCAGCGGGCCGGATAACGGGCTCCGAGCGTCTCGCGGACGAAAGGCTCCAGTTCCCGGACCTGGCGCTCGATTTCTTCGCTGTAGGGGATAGGCGGAGGCTCGGGATGAATGACGCCTTCCGCCACCTTTTCGACGAGATCGAGCATGGGGCCGATGCCTTTGTTGTTGCGTGCGGAAATAGCGGCCACGGGCACGCCGAGCCTCTCGCGGATCTGATCCAGATCAATCTTGATCCCGAGCTTCTCGGCTTCGTCCATCAGATTGATGCAGACAACGGCTCGGCTGGTCATTTCTAAGACCTGCAGCGCAAGATTCAAATTCCGCTCCAGCGAAGTCGCGTCGAGCACGACCAGCGTGACGTCCGGCTGCTCGAAAATGATGTAATCCCTGGCGGCTTCCTCATCCGCCGAATTCGAATACAGGGAATACGTGCCGGGCAGATCAATGAGCTTGTATAAAATTCCGTTCCGCTCAAATTCGCCTTCGGCGGTCAGCACGGTTTTACCGGCCCAGTTCCCCGTATGCTGCCGGAGTCCCGTCAGCCGGTTAAACAGCGTGCTTTTGCCGGTGTTCGGGTTGCCGGCCAGTGCTACGGTATAGGTTCTCACAGACTGTCGCCTCCTTCCGGCTCCGTGTAAATGAGCGAACTTTCTTCTTTCCGGAGCGCGATGGTTGTATTGCTGACACGGAAAGCGGTCGGATCGCCGAGCGGGCTTCGCTGGATCACTTCCACGCGGTTACCCGGGACGAATCCGAGATCAAGGAGCCGTCTTCGCATTCCTCCCTGTACCTCGATCCGGCTTAACCGGACAACGCTTCCTACCTTGACCTGGTCCAATGACAATTCCGATAAAGACATAGGGCTCACCTTCCTTTTTCCCTTCGGACAAACTGTTTGCCGAGCGCAAAATTTTAGTTATGAAAATACACCTTCCGTTAACGTTGCTTTATGATGTTAGTATAGGCAAACAGTTTTTGACTGTCAACAAAAAGTTTCTCAAGGGAAAGATTTTTAGTGGAAGGAATAAAGCGGGGATGGCCGCCCGTAAACGAATGTCCTAATTAGTTAGCCACATTTTATGTGAAAGCAAAAAGGGGGAACCTTGTTCGCCCTAAAAAACTTGATTTTATTTTGAATGAAACGATAGGGTCCGGAGCGGGTCTGTTCCGTTTAGCAGGGGGGACGGAGAAGCGGTACAGCTTCGTGCCGGGCGTTCGGATACTAACTGAACGTTAGTGCCTTTTTGCGGCGAAGTTGGTAAACTAACAGGTATGAAGCGGCTGATTGGAATAACATTCCGGAATTTTATGTAAGGAGGAGTAAGACATGCCTAACGATTTTTTTATTTCGGACCATCATTTCGGGCATAAACTTATTATCGATTTCGAGTCCCGGCCTTTTGCGGATGCGGACGAAATGACGGACGTCATGATTCAAAAATGGAATGCCGTAGTCGGAAGCGAAGACAAGGTGTTTCATCTGGGGGATTTTTCGTTTCTGAATCAGGAAAGGACACAAGAAATCGTCGGAAAGCTGAACGGCTATAAATTTCTTGTTCTGGGCAATCACGACAGAGGCAGGTCCCGGTCCTGGTGGCTGGACGCCGGATTTGACGAAGTGAGCGAATACCCGGTTCTGTACAAAGACTTCTTCCTGCTGTCGCACGAACCGGTTTATATGAACAAACACATGCCGTACGTCAATGTGCACGGTCATATCCATGGACAGAAGTATGAGGGCAAGAACTATTTCAACGTGTGCGTGGAGCACTGGGACTATACTCCGCTGACCTTCGAACAGATCCGGGATGCGGTCGTCGTCAGCGAGGAGCAGGCATGATAGCCGTATATGCGGGAAGCTTCGATCCCATTACCCTCGGACATACGTCGGTCATTGATAGAGCTACCAATCTGTTCGACGAGCTTCACATTCTGGTTGCCAACAACCGCGCCAAGAAGCATCATTTTACGATCGGGCAGAGGACCGAACTGGTGAGGCTTTCCATTCCGCCGGGCAAAAGGATCAAAATCGTCGCTTTCGAAGGGATCGTAGCGGATTATGTCAATGAAACGGGAGCCAAGGCGATTGTCCGCGGCATCCGCAACGCGACGGATTTCGAGTACGAGATGCAGCTGGAACAGTATATCCGGAATACCACGAAAGCCGATACCGTCTATTTATCGCCGTATACGCCGAATATGCAGACGAGCAGTTCTCTGGTCCGGATGTTTATTGCGACGGGAAAAGTGGAACCGGCCGGAGCTTTTATGGTCGAGGCTGCTTTCGAGCAGATGAGAATTTATGAGAGCGAGAACAAGTAGAGACGAAGCGGAAGCGGGTAAGCTCGGGCCCGGACCCGGGCCTTTCTGTTCCTTTTCCATTCTCCGAGAGGGTACGTCTGTTTTCGCTGCGGCGGAGGGAGGGTACTGGCCCGGGCGGATCGTGTGGGCTGCGCTCATGGCTTATCCGGCGAAAGCTCGGCCAGGTTCAACGGGTTATTTCTCTATGGCTGGCATCCGCCCCGGAATTCCCCGGAAACCTGCAGTCAAGTCCAACCGGACGGGTTCTGCGGGCTTTTTTTGCTATTCATTGGCATTTAATCTCTCCGGCAGAGGCCTTTCCCTCTCTATTTCTATTATTTTTCATTTTTAGCTATTAATCTTGTATTTTATAATAATTGCGCTTATGATGAAATTGTTTTAGAGGTCAACCATGTTTACACCGGTTCAGCTTCAAGAATTTATAGCGAGTAGGGAAAAATATGGCCATAAATGATAACGTTTTAATTAAAATCCGCCAAATGAAAACGAGCCTGACTCCCGTCGAGAAAGCGGTGGGCGAGTACATCCTGGAGAACGTGGAGGAAATCCCGCATCTCTCGATCAAAAATCTGGCCCGGCTGACGAAGACCAGCGACGCCTCCGTGCTGCGGTTCTGCAAAACGATAGGATATTCGGGCTACCGCAGCTTTATCGTCAGCATTTCGGCTTCCCTCGGCTCTATGCATGAAGAGGATACGAATCCGTACCGGGATATCCAGCCGGGAGATGACCTGTCCACGATTATTCTGAATATTTCCCGCACCAACAGCCAGTCCATTGAAGATACTTTGCAGGTGATCAACAAGAGCGAGATTGCGCGGGCCGTAGAGGTGCTGCGCTCGTGCAGGCGGATTGCCTTCTTCGGAATCGGAGCCTCCGGTCTGGTCGGAATCGATGCTGAGCAGAAATTTTCGCGGATCAACAAGATGTGTCACACCTATACGGACGGGCACAGTATGCTGACGGCGGCAACGCTTCTGGAGAAAGGCGATGTGGCCATCTTCATCTCCAATTCGGGAGAGACCGTCGAGATTCTCGACGCGCTGGAAATCGCCAAAAAGAACGGCGCCTGTCTGATCGCCGTAACGAAGTATACGAAAAGCCGGCTGGCCGATCAGGCGAACATCTTGCTCAGCATTTCCACGCCGGAAATAACGATCCGCAGCGGCGCGATGGGTTCCCGGATAGCCATGCTGACCGTCGTGGATATTCTTTTCGCGGGGGTAGCAAGCGCGGAATACAAACACGTGAAAAAATATTTAACCAAAACGCACAATATTGTGGCGGGGAAGCAGCGGCGTTATTGAATCGAAAGAGGCGGCCCCGCGCTTCCAGGAGGAATTGCAGATCGTGATGAAGGACACGGACCTGCCTTCGGTAGTCGAGTTCGGCCGGATTGACGACAACGGCTGCTGACCTCCCGTCCTGCCGACTGCAACCCTGGCATAAACCGCCGTCGAATCGAATAAGTCAAATCAAGGACCGAATAGGTCCTTTTTATTTTGCGCGAAAAGAAGAGGGAAATGCCGCAGGGCAAGGAGAAAAAGAAAATAAAACAACAATAAAACATTTCATCATAAAATATTATTTCAAAAACTGTTGACCAAACTGAAATTTCTCGTTAAGATGAAATCAAGAAGTTGAACTAAACAGATGGGGGGGAGAAAGCTGTGGATGAGTATCTGGCGAGACTAACGACCGAAGAGATCAACGAGAAAACACAAAGGATAGACGAATATACGACGGAACAGATGCTGCGTCTGATGAACGAACAGGATGCGACGGTTCCGGCTGCGGTTGCGGCTGAAATACCGCAAATTGTGAAAGCGGTTGATATTTTGCATGAAGTGCTTAAAAACGGCGGCAGAATGTTCTATATCGGAGCGGGATCTTCGGGCAGGCTCGGTGTACTCGACGCATCTGAATGTCCTCCAACTTTCGGTATCGATCCTCTGCGGGTGCAGGGGCATATCGCCGGAGGAGATGGGGCACTAAGAATAGCTGTTGAAGGTTTTGAGGACAATAAAGATGAGGGAATCGCCCTTATCGAACGGTGCGGCGTAACGGACAAAGACGCGGTAATCGGAATCACGGCCAGCGGAAGCGCGCAATTTGTCATTGCCGGTTTGAACAAGGCAAGGGAAATCGGAGCGGCGACCATCGGTCTGGTGAACAACAAACATTCCAAACTCGAATCCGTTTGCGACGTGTGCATTGCCCCGGTTGTCGGGCCGGAAGTCATTATGGGATCGACCCGGTTGAAAGCGGGTACGGCACAGAAGCTGGTCCTGAATATGCTGACGACCTGTACGATGGTGAAGCTCGGCAAAACCTACAACAATCTGATGGTGGACCTGAAAGCCAGCAACATCAAGCTGAAAGACCGCTCCGTACGCATCATAAAAGCGGCCACGGGCGTGGATGACAAGACGGCTGCTGCGGTTTTGGAAAGCGCTTCCATGAGTTGTAAGCTGGCGATCATGATGATCAAAAGCGGCTTGGACGCGGCTTCGGCGCAGCGGGTGCTGGATCAGTGCGAAGGCAGTTTAAAAGCGGCAATACGAACCACGACCAACGTGGTATAAATTTTCATATCCTTGGGGGAGGCTTGTTATTTATGAAAAGAAAATTGCGTGCAGCAGCATCGGTATTGGCGTTAACCATGGCAATGTCCACACTGGCGGCTTGCGGAGATTCCGGTAAAAAAGAAGGCGGCGCGGCGGGCGATCCGAACGCCAAGGACACCATCACGGCCCTGCTTCCGCCGGTTTCCGCGACCTACCAGAACAATTTTGCCCAGATGTCGAAAGATTTCAATGCGCTGTATCCGAACCTGACGCTGAAAATCGAACCGGCAAGCTGGGAAGACATTACACAGAAGCTCGATACGCAGGTGAATGCGGGCAGCCCTCCTGATATCGCGTTCATGGGTTCCGACGGCATTTCCAAGTATATGCAGCAGGAAATGATGATGGACATCAAGGATGTGGCCACCAAAGAAATGGTGGAAGATTTCGATCAGGCTCCGCTTGAGTATATGAAGAAAGGCGACGGCCTTTACGGCTTCCCGGGCTATATGGAAGTTCACGCGATCGGCGGCAACCGCGAATACCTCGAGAAAGCGGGCATCGACTGGAAGAAAGTCCAGAAAGACGGCTGGACGTTTGACGAGTTCCGCGAAGCGATCAAGAAAGGCGTCGTTTCCGAAGGCGGCAAAACATCCCGTTACGGTTTCGTGTTTGCGACTGCGGGCGTAGCGTCTAAAGACTATCTGAACATCCTGATCAAAAATGCGGGCATGCCTGCACCGTTCACCAAAGATCTGAAATACGCTTACACCAGCAAAAACTATCTCGAAGTGTTAAAAGATATCCGTACGATGATCGATGACGGCTCCATGCCGAAAGAGCTCAGCTCCATCGACGCCGGTAAACGCTGGAACATGTTCCTGACCGGTCAAACCATGATTACGGGTAAAGGCCTGGCGACGTTCGAGAACTCCGCCAAGAAAAACAACGAGAAGCTGAAAGCCAATGACGGCAGCGCTGTCAAAGGAAGCGTCCCGGTTGAATACACGGTCCTGCCGGTTCCGACCTTCGCCGGACAAAAACCGCAGTCCAGCGTAGCGGTCGACGGTTACGTGACTTTCCGCGGCTCGAAAGAACCGACGGCCGAGCATAAAGCCAACGTCGTAAAAGCGGCCTACTTCCTTGCAAGCGGTAAAGTAGCGGCAACGACGAACAACGACCTGTTTGTCGCTCACATTACGAAGAGCGGCAAGAAAGAAGCCGAAAGCATGACCGTTAACCGCGATGCCGATAACAAAGCGGCGGTTGAAACGATGCTGAAAAACGCGGCTCCTGCCCGTCCGGATATCCCGGCCGACCTGGGCGCCAAAGCGATCAAGCTGGAAGAAGAAGTCATCATTCCTAAGCTGCAGGCGTTAATTTCGGGAGAAATGACTCCGGAAGCGATGTACGAAGCGGTTAAAGCGGCAGCCGTGCAAACGTTCGGCGCGGACGGTGTCGTAAAAGAATAGAGAGTTTGATTCGGATAGCCGTGTGCCTCAACATGCGGCTATCTGAATATGTAGAATGAATTAGAGGATGGAGAGGGGTGCGAGAGATGACTCAACCAGCTAAACCGGTGAAAAGACGGAAAATCAGAGGAGACGGCGCCTGGGGCTATGCCTTTATCGCGGTTGCGCTTCTCGTCTATGCGCTGTTTACGGCTTATCCGGTTATTAGTGCCTTTATCATTAGCTTTCAGAAATACAGACCGCTGGGGTCCACCTTTATCGGGTTCGACAATTATACGGCGACCTTTAAAGACCCGCTGTTCTGGAAATCCGTCGTAAATACGATCGTGTATACGGTTTTGACGGTGCCTGTCGCCTTGTTCCTTTCTTTTGCGGTTGCGATCCTGATTCTTCCGCTCAAGAAAAAGCTGCAGACGACATTCAAAGCGATTTACTATTTGCCTGCCGTAGCTTCCGGCGTTGCCTTGTCGGTCGTATGGCTGTGGATTTTCGACCCGATGCCGTCGGGTATTCTGAACAAACTGATCAGCTATATCGGGATCAGCAACCAGAACTGGCTTGGATCAAGCGCTACCGCAATGTTCTCATTGGTACTCATGGCCTGGCTTTCCAGTCACGGCACAAGCATTATTATTTACTTGGCCGCGCTGCTGGGTATTGATGAGAGTTATTACGAGGCAGCCGAGCTTGACGGAGCGTCCTTTATTAAAAAGCTCTGGTATATCGTTATTCCATGCTTGAAACCGACTACTTTGTTCCTGCTCGTAACGGGCGTTATCGGCTCGTTCCAGGTTTTCCAGAACGCGTATCTTATGACGGGCGGCGGTCCGGACAATGCGACGACGATGGTCGGCCTGCTCGTATTCAACAATGCATTCAAATACTTCGACTTCGGCAAAGCGGCCGCACAGTCCCTGATTTTGGCCTTCATTATCGCGGGGATCTCATTGGTTCAGTTCAAATTCCTCGGCAAAGAAGTGGAATATTGAGGAAAGGGGGGGCGAGATATGGCGCTCTATAACAATCACGCAGGAAATCGCGCGGCTAGATACAGCCGGAATACGGTCATTATCGTAATTCTTACCCTGTTTGCTCTGGCTACGATTTTCCCGATTTACTTTATGCTTATTTCTTCCTTTGGAGATCCGATCGAGGCTGGCGCGGTGAGCTATTCCCTGCTTCCAACCAAATTTACACTGGAATCCTACAAGTTTTTCTTCGATTATAGCGAGTATTCCATCCGCTGGCTGCTCAACTCTCTGATCGTAGCCACGACCGTGATGGTGTCCAATGTGATTTTCGCCAGTATGGCCGGGTATGCCTTCTCGAAAATCAAATTCAAAGGCAGAGCGATGCTGTTTACCATCCTATTGATCGCGATGATGATTCCGTATCAGGTTACACAAGTTCCGCTTTATATCCTGATCGTAAACATCTTTCATATTCAAAATACGTATAGCGCGCTTATTCTGCCGGGTCTGGTGACGGTGTATAACATCTTCCTTGCCAAGCAGTTCATGAGCAGCATTCCGACCGAGATTATCGAAAGCGCCAAGATTGAAGGCTGTAATCAGTTCCAGATTTATTTCCGGGTCATTCTTCCGTTGTCCAAAACGGTATTGGCCGTTATGGCTATCCTGACGTTCATGGACAGCTGGAACACGTTCTTCTGGCCGTTCCTCGTAACCAATACGATGGATATGCAGACCATTCAAGTCGGACTTAAAAACTTCCGGTTTGCGAACACGACTTATTTTGCTCCGATGATGGCGGGTGCCACCATCTCCGCCCTGCCGATGTTCGTTCTCTTCTTCAGCCTGCAGAGATACTTCCTGGAAGGTGTCACTGTCGGTGCGGTGAAGGGATAACACAAGCGCGCCGATTCGGCTATCTCCGTTAATCGTAACGTAAATAGCGGGCGGGCCGAATCACAGCGTACTAAACCAAGACGGGCTTTTGTTCCGAAAAGCGGCCCGCATGCAGGCATCCGAACCTTCCTTCGATGCCGGTGCGGGTGCTTTGTCCGAGAATCTCGGCGGATTACAGGGGCCCGTTTTTTATAGGCGGAGATCGGGACTTGCGGTATTTTCAAGCCGGATGAGTTTGCAGCGGCGGACATAACAGGTTTATGAGGCATAAGGAGGGAGTAGCGACATGATCGAAACATGGAATGAATCCTATTCGGACGCGGTGATCCGGCTGTGGAACACGGAAGCCGTTAAGGACGGCTACAAAGAACTGACCGGCCGGAGCTTTAACGAGATTTTCCTGTCCAGTCCATACTTTGACAAAGACAATACGTTCGTTATGCGCGAAGAGGACGGAACCGTCACGGGTTTCGCCTGCGGCTGCACAGGCGACGACCTGCCTTTGGGCGCCGTCGCCGGCTATATCACCTGCATCGTGTTGTCTGAGGACCGTCAGACAGATGCGAATTACCGCCTGCTGCTGGAAGCGCTTGAAGGGCGGTTCCGGCAGCTCGGCAAAAAGCAGGCCGACGTTCTTTTCTTCAATCCGATGATGCTGCCGTGGTACATCCCGGATACGCCGGGGCACGAACACAACAATGCTCCGGGGGTTCCGGCGGACAGCCGTTTGTACGGATTTCTGCTCGGTGAGGGGTATATCGAACGTGCCAGGGAATGCGCCATGTACCTGAATCTGTCGGGATTTTCTATTCCGGACGAGATCCGGGCCAAGGAAGAGCGGACCGCCGCCGACGGATATACGGTCGGACTTTTCGATCCCGCCCGGCATGAGGGCATAGAGGCCATGCTGCAGGGCTTCGACAACCCGCTGTGGCAGAAAGAAATTGCCGCCGGCACGGCAAACGGCGTGCCCGTCGTTATCGCGGCCCACCGGGGACAAGCGATCGGCTTCGCCGGCCCCGTTATCCGGCAGGCAAGCGGCCGCGGCTATTTTGCCGGCATCGGCGTTCATCCCGATCATGAAGGGCACGGGCTGGGCAGCCTTCTTTTCTTCAGGCTGTGCGAAGCCTTTAAGGGCATAGGGACGGAGTACATGTCCCTGTATACGGGAAGCACCAACCCGGCCATCCGAATTTACGAGAAGGCGGGCTTCAAAACCGTGAAACAATTCGCCGTCATGCGAAAGGCGTTGTAGGGCGGTTCTCCGCTCCGTGCAGCTTTGGCCAGGTCCTCAGCCGATGCGGCTGTACGGGACGGCTCGTTTTAACCAACCGTAGAAGGTATCCTCCTAGGAGGATGCCTTTTTTTTCTATTCAATAACACGATGACAAAAGTAGATCAAAAAAAGGAAAAAATATAAAAACAATCTAATATTTTAATGAAATCCCTTTAATAATCATGGATTCCTTCTTATAATGACGATAGCAGGCTTTTTAGTTTACGATGAGCCGCAAACGGTACAGCTTAGAACAGTTTACCGAACCGGTCAGGACGCACTTCCTTTGAGATTGAAATCACCCGGACCGGCTCCTTGTACAAATAAGCGCGAGGGAAGGAACGATGGGAATGGAAGCGGAACTGGAACGGTTGAAACGGCTCGTTTTTCAACTCTTATTAACGACGGAGAACCGGACGACGGATTTTCTCGAACTGATTACGGGAGAGACCATGATTCCTTCGGTTCTGAAGCAGTCAACGGCCACTCAGGCACCCTTATTGGCGGTGAAAGAAGGGACGCGGGATGCGGTACTTAGAGAATCGCTTCTTCGCACGGAAAAAAGCGGCCTTGTCGTTTCCCAGAACATCGCGGTGATGTATCCCGATTTTATCCCTCTGCCGATCAATTTAAAGCTTGCGCAAAAAAAGGAAGGTATCGGCAAAATCATGCGGGATTTGAACATCCGCAACACCCGAACCATTCTGGACTTCGGATGGAGAAAGCCGGAGCATACGACCGATCTGACCGGAAATCCTTATTCCGTTACCTTTGCGGACAACCCGGCCGTTCCGTATAAACAATACACCATCACTTTTGAAGAGTTCAATACGCCGGGTTTGCATCTGCTGGAATACTTCAATCCGCGGATGCTCGAAGGTAAGGAGATTGCTGCGGGGCAGGAAGTTTATAACGCGAGAGTCAACTAAACGGAGTGAAGAAAGTTGGCAGTAAAAAGACACTGAATTTGTTCAGTGTCTTTTTTATGTGAAATCTCCTATAAAATTGATTATTTATATAGAATAGGATTAAAAAGTAATCATATTACCATAAAAAGCAATCAAAACCTACTTACATTCAAATTGGGTAAAAGGTAAGATTTAAACAAGTAAAGCAAATAAAGTAAAAAGAACTAAAAAGTTGAATCCACATTCCGTTCTACCGGGAGGGAAGAAAGTGCATTCGATACAAGAGGAAAAAGATCATAGAAGATTCTTAAAACAAACGATCGAGCATTACAAACTAGGGAAATATTTTCCAGAAAAGCTGATTCTTATGGCCAAATCTAATCCTGTAAGCTTTGATTGGATGAGGCATACCGAACACGGGACGATCGTTTTCTTGATGAGCGCCTCCTGTTCTGCCTGCAACATGGATCTCGTGATTTCCTTTATGAGCAGTCACCCCGGATTTAACTACTGCATCCTTTTCGAAGGAAACCAGGAGTCGGTGGAGGATCTGCGCAAGGAGCTCGATCCGGAGGTACGGATTCACCGGTGCGAAACGGCTAAACTGCAAACCCAGCTCCAGGTAAATGCGGTCCCTTACGCGATTGTGCTCAACAAAGTCGGACAGGCTGTCGGGGCGGATATTTTTGACAAGATGGCAAACTTGAACCGCGCGGCTGCCCCCTTGATCCGGGTCTATAACAATCTGAATCCGGACAAATGAAATCGCTTGCAATGACGATTCGGACGACATGGAGCGCTTTTTCCAGGGTGTACGCGTTTAACAAAATCATCGTTCTTTTCTCCTTGTTCGCTTACGTCTTCTCGGCTGTTCAAGCGAATGTAAGCGTTTATCTCAGCAAGTTAATCGTAGATCAGCTGACGATTAAAAACTTCTATCTGCTGATGGGCGGTATTGTGCTTTTAATCTTATTTCAACTGACGCGGGTGGCTTTGGATGCGTACGCTCAGCTGAAGAGCCGTAAGATGAGCCTGATGTTTGCCATCCAGTGCGAGGGCAAGCTCATCGACCTTGTAGAGAAGACGGACTTGATCGAGAAAGAGCACCCGCGATTCAAAGGCGATTTTTCTTACTGGTCTTACAGCAACAATAAATATTACGATACATACCTAATCGCTATCGGCCTGATCAAACAAATCATACTCGCATCCTTGAGCTTGTTCTTTCTTCTTCATTCTTATTGGCTTACGGGAATTCTCGCTCTACTGGTCGGTACGTGGAGAGGGATTTACGATCTGCTGGCCGTACGCCGGCGGGTTGAAATCGATGAGCAGCTTATGAGGAACACGCGGAGCCATCATTATTATTACGATCTCCTTACAAATTCCGAGACCCAGAAAGAAATGATGCTGTTCCGGTTGTTCCCTTACTTTAGAAAGCGCTGGCTGGAAAAGAAAATGGAGTCAGCGGAGCTGCAAATCAAGCTTGAGAAGCTGAATCATCAACGGACTTTTCGCGGCGAACTTCTCTCGATCTTAAACACTGCGGCAGTTACGGTCATAACCGCTTACTTGATTTATAAAGGTTCTTTGAGCATCGGTGATTACGTGGCCATAACGATGGCGCTCAGCATGACGGAAAACAATATCAGTTCCTTGTTCACTTCTTACTCGAGATTAAAAGAATACTGCACGCACATCGAGAAGCTGAAGGTGATTGAAGAGAACAACGAGGTGGCCGTCGGTGCCGAGAAAAACGTCCGGAGCAAACCGTTTGTTTTCGAAAAGGACATCCGGATTCAAGACTTATCTTTCCGGTATCCGAACCAGGATCAGCCCGCTCTAAACGGGATCAGCGCTGAAATCAAGAAAGGAGAAGTTGTCGCCATTCTGGGCGAGAACGGCTCCGGCAAATCGACGCTCATTAAGCTGCTTCTCGGGCTGTATCAAACGGAAGAAGACTCGATCTTTTACGACGATGTCAGTTTGAAGAAGTTGGACCGATTTCAGATGTGGCAAAAAAGCAGTGCTGTATTCCAGGACTTTATCCGGTACATGACGGACGTAAGAGAAAATGTGGCTGCCGGCAATATAGGCGAAATCCAAGATTCGGAGAAACTCGAACAGATGCTTGCCAGAGTCGGTTTGGCCGATGCCTTCAAACACGGTCTGAACAGCCGGTTGGGGTTTCTGGATGACGGTGCCGTCAATCTGTCGGGAGGACAATGGCAAAGACTCGCTTTATCCCGCGTTTTCGTACGGGACGACGATGACCTTGTCGTGTTCGATGAACCGACCGCCGCCTTGGACCCGCTTAGCGAAGTCCGCTTGATGAATGAACTTCTGAGCCACTTTAAAGGCAAAACCGTTCTCCTCATTTCCCATCGGGTCGGAGTCGCACGTAATGCGGACCGCATTATCGTGATGGAGCGCGGACGAATTGCCGAGACCGGAAATCACGAAGAACTGCTGGAACGTCAAGGTCTCTACAGCGAGATATGGAATCAGCAGAAACAGTGGTATGTGTAACGAACTTACAAGGAGGGAAATATCCATGACGTCATCTGCCAAACCGTCCCGCTTGTCGGATACCGGTCTGCCTTTAGGCGCCTCGCTGCCCGAACTTCCGGACTACTTGAAGGAAGGCATGGGGGCTGCCCGGAATCAATCGTGCACTATTCGAGTCCTGCTGTTCGCCTCCGTTTATTGCACGCATTGCATAGATCTGCTGCCTCATCTCCAAACGATCGCGGAGAATCATCCCACTTTTTCTTTCGGTCTCTTCACTACCGGAGACGAAGAGGACCATCGCAGCATGAAGGAGTATTTCGGCTGGGATTTTCCTGTGAGCACGATGGATCAAAGCGATATGGAAGCTTATTTCCAAGTTACTGCGCTGCCTTTTATGATGCTTATCGACAAGTCGGACATTATAGCGGCCAAAGGTGTCATCTACAATGCCGATGATTTTGAACAGATCCTGCGAACCAGCGGAATTCATTTGACTTAAAAGCGGTATCACGGTGCCTGTCACCTTGACGATACAATCCACCTATGAAAGGAGGTGAATACAATGGCTTGTAAATGTCCGGATGGAGAAGTTCTGGCTGAGTCCAGAGCTTGCTTGACTGGTTACTGCACGGCTAACGGTACTCAATACCCTAAAATTTTGACTTCTACCAAAACGATTGGCTGCACTAGCGGCACCTGGGAAACAGTAGTTTGCACGTTCAATGCTGGCTGCTGCTACTAAGCACTACAAAGGAGAAGGGCGATTGTCCCTTCTCTTTTATTCCATTTCAAAGGGGTTGCGTGTATTGAACGCTCAAATACTCGTCTGCGATCAGATTACGAACAATACTTTACTGGGAGGCCATGTCTTAGGCACGGTATTGAATCAAGTGTCTATTCCGGCGCTGCCCTATGTGATAGAAATGCATGTCCTGATCAAATTGTTTGATTTGCCGCGTGATGAATTTGTCGATACCGCTTTAATCATTACAAACTCGTCGGGCGAAATGATTGATCGTACTCCGGCTACCGTTCTGCGTAATTACAGAGGGGAAGATCAGGTTCCCGGAGTCGATCAGGATGTATCCCTCCACTTGATCGTGACGGAACCGGGGATTATTTACATCCGGTGTATCATAAACGGAGAAGAAGCGGCCTGGTACCCGTTAACGATTCGTCTGCAAGAACAAAAAGTCTCTTGAATGCCGGTTACAGTTGCCGCGCTATAGAGAAATGGGTGATCATACATTGGTTCAGTGGTTAGGCTATGTTCTGGATATGACTATGTCGGTTCTGTTTTTCATGCCGTTTTACATAAAAGCCATCCGGTTCCGCAATTTCCGAATCGAGTTGTACTCCTACGGCATACTTCCCCGTTCTCTCGTTTCGATAGCGGCTTTGGTCGTGTTGTCAGTGGAGTTCGTCCTGTTTCTTTCGTTTGCCATAGGATTGTTCGGAGGGTGGAGGGAGCTTGCCGCAATCGTTCTGCTTGCCGCGTTTGCCTTCTTTTCATGGCGGAAAACAAAACTTACGGGCGTCGATACTTGTGCCTGTTACGGAGAGATCGCATTTCTGAATCGATCCCCGGTTTACCGCAATGCCGTTCTAATCGGATTGCTGGCGGCGGGTTTGCTGCTGCCTGCTCCCGAACAGGATGGATACGCCAGGATCAATTCGCTTCTTTTTGTAATGGCTCTGTCGATTTCAATCGGGCTGCTTCAATCCGCATGGAACCATAGGAAGAGGAGGAAGCGCCGTGAGCAATCTGCTGTTCCTATGTAATCTGGTATGGTTTCTGGCTTGTGTGCTGCTCTTGTTCATTCAAAAGCGAAAAGAGCGTGACGAAGTAACCGCATTGATCGGAGAAATCAAACGACTTTCGAGCAGGCAGCGAAGCGTGACGAGGATTTTATTCGCGGATTATAAGGACCCTGCATTCCAAAAGATCGACTCTCTGCTCTCGACGAGTGCCGACGGTCCCGACTATATCGTGGTGATCGATGCTCCGTCCTGGCTGATTGCGGCCAGGGAAAAGAAGTGGACGAGACACGAGACGATAGATGCCAGAATGATAGCATCCACGCGCAAAAGCGGGGTTATTGTGACTCGCGGCGGAAAGTACGCCGTTTACGACGAAGCGGCTGCATATTTGGCGTACACGTCATCGTAAGCAGTAAAGGTAAATAAAATAATCTCATTCGCGGTTGGAATAGCCACCTACTTGACGAGCAAACAACAAAGCACGCAAATTCCTGTAAAGGAATGAGTGTGCTTTACATTTGTCCGACAGAAAGCCAAACCGGGCAAAAAGCCTCCTCATTTGCGAAATACCAACAAAAGCTTCCGGAAGACCGAGCCTTATGGAAAATTTATAATTGATAATGAGAACCGTTATCAATTATAATAAACGGAAAATGAAACCAGCATTGTTCCGAGGAGTTGGTGAAATCGATGCGGGCAGACAACCATTTATTCCTTTGGAATCAGGCTTCCGTTAAAATCTTGGACGTCCGCTGCATAGCGTTGATTTCGGACGGGGATTTTCGGTCATGGATAATGCCGGCCTGTTGTTTTATGTACACGGTGAGCGGGAGAGCGTGTGTACGAATGGATGGCGAGCTTTTTCAGATAAGCGGTTTTCATGTTCTGCATGGGGGCAAAGGCAGCCGCGTAGATATTTATGCGGTTGAAGAACCGTTCAGCTATTATCTGCTCTATTACAAAGCGTATTTTCCTGTCCCTTTACGAAAAGAAGCGGCTGAGATGGCGGACGGCTGTAATCCGTTTCAGCTGCAGTATGGCCTTACGCCGCATCATCCTCTTTCTCTGATGAGCAAAATCCGGCTTATGCATCAGGAATGGGTGACGCAGGGAAATCTGGAGCGGCTTCATGTAAAAGCGCTGTTTTACCAGTTCGTGCATGAATTGTTGGCCCAGGTTCACGCACGCAACATTCCGGCAGCAAAAGCGGATGTCGCGGAGCAAGCCCGCCGCTATCTGCAGGAAAATTACACGGAGCCTATTACCCTAGAGAAATTAGCGGAACTGCTGGACAGCAGCCCCCGGCATTTAACCAGATTGTTCAAACGCAAAACCGGCACAAGCCCGATTGATTATATGATCCGGCTCCGCTTGGACAAAGCGAAGGAAATGCTGCTGGCGACGGATATGACATTGCAGGAAATTGCCGAAAGCATCGGGTATCCCGACAGTTATTCGTTGGCTAAAATGTTCAAAAAACAGGTAGGAATTGCGCCGATCCGCTACCGGACGGAAAAAAGAAACAGGAGAAGTTGTCCCGATTTGCCATCGGATACGGCCGTATTTGACATTGCGGGAAAAGATAGGCTGAATTATATTGAATATGATAATCATTCTCAATATAAAAAGGAGCTAAACTTCCCCATGTTATACAGCAGAAGACCTTCCGCGGCAATCACTTTGCTGCTTTGCTTGATGATCCTGCTCAGTGCCTGTTCGACTGGAAAGACGAGCGGATCCGCGAACAGCAACTCGCTTCCTTCGCCAAGTCCGCCTCCTGTTGCCGCCAATACCGACAGCAGTCAGACTGTGCCAAGCAAGCCTGCGACTAAGATGATTTCCACCGCCAAAGGCGATGTCGAAATTCCCGTGAATCCCAAACGGGTCGTCGTTTTGTATTTATTGGGCGATGTACTGGCTTTCGATGTGATGCCCGTGGGGATATCGGACGTTTACAAAGGAGCGGCGTTTGAAAAGGAACTGTCGGGAGTCCGGTCGCTCGGCGAATGGTTCAAACCAAGTCCGGAAGCCGTGCTTGCCCTGGAACCCGATCTGATTATCGCCCCTTCGGAAGAGACCTACGGAATGTTGAACAAAATTGCGCCTACCGTCTACCTCCCTTATGAACAGATGACGATGGAGGAACGGTTGAATAAGCTTGCGGAAGCGCTGGGTAAGGAGAAGGAATCCGCCAAACTGCTGGACAACTTCCATAAGAAGGTGGAACAAAGCAAACAAAAGCTGAAACAGGCGGGGATTTATGATAAAACCGTTACCATCATGGAAGGCGGGAAAAGCAGCATGACCGTCATTTCATCACGAAACTACGGCCGCGGTTCCCAGGTCATCTATGAATATTTAGGCATGAAAGCACCTGCTGTCCTTCAAAAAGAAATCGATGCCGTGAGCAAAGCGGCGAGCTCGAAGAACGTTTCGTTGGAAGTGCTCAATCAATATTCGGGCGATTATGTGTTCCGTTCGTCGTACGAAGGGATGGAGGATTTGTCCCAAAATCCTGTCTGGAATCAAATTCCCGCGGTGAAGGAAGGGCGGCTAACCGAGATGAGTTTCGGTTTGTCGTACTACAACGACATTTATTCGCTGGACAAGCAGTTGGATTTTGTTATGGAAAACCTGCTGGCGAAGGGGGAAAAGCAGGTAAACTGAATACGCAAACGGTCCGCGATTAGGATTTGCCGATCTTGCTTACAGACAAGAAAACCACAGCCCGTACAGGCTGTGGTATTTCCTATAGGGAAACAAAGTCGTTTTTAGAGTACCGCCTTTTCCGTATGTCTTGATTACTTGACGATCGGCTCCGTAACCTCTCTGCGCAGCAGAGCGATCTCATGTTTGTACGGAGCGTTTTTATATTTAACGGGACCGATGGAGGGTGTCTCCAACAGTTTAGGCACTTGATCGAACTGGGGGTGATGGACGATATAATCAAGGGCTTTAAGCCCGATGAAACCGTGTCCGATGTTCTCATGCCGGTCCTTGCGGGAGCCCCGTTCATTTTTGGAATCATTGACATGAATGACCTGAATGCGGTCCAGCCCGACGATTTGATCGAATTCATGCAGAACTCCGTCGAAATCCTCGGCGATATTGTATCCGGCATCGTGGATATGACACGTATCGAGGCAGACGGATAGCCGCTCATTATGGGTGACTCCGTCGATGATCTCAGCAAGCTCTTCGAACGTTCGGCCGCATTCCGTTCCTTTGCCCGCCATCGTTTCGAGTGAAACTTGGACGTCCCTTTTTTCCGTCAGAACCTCATTCAACCCCTCGATTATTCTCCGAATCCCGGCTTTGGCTCCGGCTCCCCTATGTGCACCCGGGTGAAGGACGATTTGATTCGATCCCAACGCTTCCGTCCGCTGAATCTCAGAACGCAGAAACTCGATGCTGTGCTCGAAAGTCCGCGTATTCACGGTATTTCCCAAATTAATGAGAAAAGGGGCGTGAACCACGATATTCGAAATGCCATGGGCTTTCATATGCGCTTTCCCCGCTTCAAGGTTGAACGCTTCAATAGGTTTACGGCGTGTATTTTGCGGGGCACCCGTATAAATCAGAAAAGTCGTTGCGCCGTAGGATGCCGCTTCTTCGCTTGCCCGCAGCAGCATCGTTGTCCCGCTCATGGAGACATGCGAACCGATAAGGAGAGACATGTTCTCGCCCCCTGTCACTGTAAGTTGTGTTGGTAATGAAAGAACGTCCGGTCAGGTGTCCTTTACGCTTGAAAGGAACAGCCTGACGGCATGTGAATTAGAACCGTTCAATACTAGTCTATCAGCTGATGGGACCCGCGTTTAGAGGGAGTTGCAGGGAAACCCAAAAAGGCCAGGAAAGTTCCGTGGCCTATTGCGGCAATACCTGATCGGAATACTGAATGTGCCGAGTTTTGCGACAGAAATGCGCCGGCTATCCCCGGAATAGAGTTACTCGGCTGTATAAGCTTGCAGGCGGGAAGCGAATTCGGCAAAACTGCCGGCTGCCTCCCTGACATTCTGCTCCATCAGCTCCTGCGCCTCTTCGGGCGTTTCCGACTCGCTTTCCGCGTCCTCGCGCATCATCGCTTCCTCGTGATCCATTAGAACAACGGAAGGGGTGGAAGGGTTCGTGCGGTAATCGAACAAGTAATTGTTGGATAAAGACCAATAATTAAATAAAAATACATATAATAGAAAAATATTTTCCCTTAATCCTTAACAATAATACAGAAAAATATAAATAATAAGACTGCCAATTCTAAAATTTAACAATTATAATCAAAGAATCAATTTCAAGGAGTGAGTTTAACGATGAGATGGAGCACTTTAATCGGCAAGTGGTTTTTATTATTCAGCGCGGTGATATTATTTTTTGGTTTTCAAAGTAGTGTTTATGCAGCTGCTGTGGGTGATAAGTTGATAACGCCTGAAACAGGTTGGATTAGGTTTGATGATAAAGATCCATTAGTAAAAAGAAGCAATGGTACGTGGGGATTTGTCCCTTCGATGGAACCAACGCAAACTTATCAGGGGGGTTATTATTATAGTAGGGACCAAGGTGCCAAAATTTCATTTTCATTTACCGGCACTAAGTTTCGGCTTATTGCCCCCATATATAAATTACAGTCGTCTGACATTACTGTAAAAGTTGACGGCGTAGTAGTTGACAAATATTCTACTTATTCTGCGACGAAATTAGTCCATCAAGCTATCGTTTACGAATCTGCTTTGGAAGATGGAAAACATGACATCGAAATTATTAACAATGACGCAGGAAAAGAACTAGAAGTTGATGCTATTGATTTGTATGGCAGCGGCAAGTTAGTTGATATCAATGCTCCCTTACATTTAAATGCGACAGGTGGAGACAGTCAGGTAACATTAAGTTGGAATGCCGTTGGAAACTCAGATTCATACACGATACGATATGGAACTAATTCTGGAAATTATACACAAACCGTTATCGTGACTAAAGATGTTTATGGGCATTATGTTATCCCGAACTTAGTAAATGGAACTACCTATTACTTTGTAGTAACGGCCACGTTAAATGGCGTTGAGTCTAGTTATTCGAATGAAGCTTCCGCTACGCCTCAAGCCGACGAAAAACCAAATCCAAACCCATCAGGCGAAAGAGCAATACTTACCATATACCTTACCAACGGAACAGAGAAAGAATATGACTTATCCATGCTAGAAGTCAATGCATTTATAAGCTGGTACGATGGAAAGGATTTAGGAGTTGGCCCAGCTAAGTATAAATTCGTCAAAACATGGAATAAAGGACCTTTTAAAAATCGGACGGAGTATATTATTTTCGATAAGATATTGACCTTCAATGTCGATGAGTATTGATCTGGCGTATTAAATAAAGAACCCTTTATTTAATAGTTTAAGCCGCAGCCGTTTCCGGTATCCACCCGGAAGCGGTTGTTTGATTTTAAAAAATTGATCAAATGAATCCATGAAAGATATACAAATAGCGTTACTCGGCTGTATAAGCTTGCAGGCGGGAAGCGAATTCGGCAAAACTGCCGGCTGCCTCCCTGACATTCTGCTCCATCAGCTCCTGCGCCTCTTCGGGCGTTTCCGACTCGCTTTCCGCGTCCTCCCGCACCATCGCTTCCTCGTGATCCATTAGAACAACGGAAGGGGAGGAAGGGTTCGTGCGGTAATCAAACAAGTAATTGTTGCCGCTGCTTACGCTCCATGCAAAAGGAATAAGCCGTTTGGGATCGGGATTCACATCATCCACAAGATTCCGGTTTGTTTCGATAAAGCGTTCATCCAGCTCGGAAAATCGGACTTCCCAATCGGTAACGTCGCCGTTTTCAACGAAGTTATATCCCTGCTTCTCCGCGTTTTGCAGAAAGCTCAAATAATCGGATGGGAAGACGATTTCATAGTGCTGCTCGATTTTTTTCAAAGTATTGTTTTTCATAGGCTGGGCACCTCTTTCTTTCACACTCGTATGTTATATGATAGGTAAAGTATACCTTATTAATAACAAAGGAGAACACCATGCAAATTGTTTCGGCAGCCATAACGGATTTTGATTACCTGCTTGATCGCGATCCTCATATTGAAGAGGATCTGATTCTGCCTAAAATTAGAAACAAGGAAATTTATATCTTGCGGAATGAAGAGAACGTTAACATCGGTTGGATGAGATACGGATACTTTTGGGATAACACTCCGTTTATGAACATGCTCTGGATCGACGAACCGTATCGGGGCGGAGGTTTCGGAAAGGAAGTCGTTCTTTTCTGGGAAAAAGAAATGACAAAACGCGGGTTCAAGCTGGTTATGACATCTACCTTGGCCAATGAAGAAGCACAGCATTTTTACCGAAAGCTGGGGTACCGGGACGCGGGATGTCTGCTGCTGGAAAACGAACCTATGGAAATCATCATGACAAAAAGACTACTGTTTACCATGTCATCTCCTAAATCATGACAACTTGTAAGTGGCCGGTGTGACAGCGCTGCGGATAGGATGAAGGGGCAGGAAAAACCTGACATTACTTATCCGGGAGCTGATTTATGTATGAAAATGCCTTATAAGATTGTGTCCGCCAGCTTGGCTCTCTTCGTGACGGGAACTTCCCTAATGTACGCTGCGCCGGGCTCAACCGTAAAAGCGGAAGCCGCCGCGTCTGTAACTTCTTCTATGGAAGCACAGGCAAAAGGGAACCATAGTGCCGTTAAGAAAGCCTTGCGGGAGGCGCTGAAGACCGGATTGCCGGGTATACTCGTCAAAACTAACGAGAACGGGAAAAGGTGGGCCTATTCGGCCGGAATCGCCGATTTGGCAACCGAGCAGCAGATGGAAACCAATTACCGCTTTCGCATCGGCAGTGTAACGAAGACGTTCACCGCTGCGGCCGTCCTTCAACTGGCCGGAGAGAACCGCCTGAATCTGGACGACTCCATTGACAAATGGCTGCCCGGCGTTATCCAGGGAAATGGCTACGACGGCAAGCAGATCACGGTGCGGCAGCTCCTGAACCATACGAGCGGGATCGCCGATTACTTGAAATCCGACAAAATCAACTTAATGGAAACCAGAAAGTCTTACACCCCTGAAGAAATCGTCAAAATCGGCCTGGCTATGCCTGCGGACTTCGCTCCCGGAAAGGGCTGGTCGTATTCCAATACGGGGTACGTGCTGCTGGGCATGCTTATTGAAAAAGTAACCGGTACAAGCTATGCGGAGGAGATCGAGAAGCGGATCATCGAACCGCTTGAACTGACCGATACGTTCCTTCCGGGCAATTCGACGGTTATCCCGGGCAGCAAACATGCGCGCGGGTATTTCCAGCCCGAGCTTGGAAAAGAGCCGATAGAGGTCACGTACTATAATCCAAGCGTCGCCAGCTCGGCCGGGGATATTATTTCTTCCGCCGAAGACTTGAACAAGTTCTTTTCCGCCCTGCTTGGCGGTCAACTCCTGAAAGAAGAACAGCTGAAACAAATGCTCACCCCCGTGGAAACAGGCCGCAAAGATTTCGCGGGATACGGTCTCGGAATCTACGCGTTCACCCTGAAAAACGGGGATACGGTGTGGGGACATACCGGAGGTATCCCCGGATTTGCAACCTTTGGGGGCGGTACGCTTGGAGGCAAACATACGTTAGCCGTCAGTACCAACTATTTAGGGGCTGCGATCGAACATGAAACTTTTATTAAAATTGTCAAAGCCGAATTTGACAAGTAGTAGAGAAGGAAGCCCGGACAAGAAGGTATCCGTTCGCTTATATTCTCACATGTAGTTGAACAGAGAACCAAGCTGACTTCGTTTAATAGAGCGGAGTCAGCTTGGTTTTTGTGTCTCTTTCTTCCTGGTAGTTTAAGGTCATGGTATGATGTAAGGAAATGAATGGGGCAATGGAGAAACGGAAAAGGACGTGAATCCGATAGATAAAAAAGCGAAAAAAATATTGACCACCACTTTTTGGTCTGCCACCGGTTGGAAATACAGGCCGGAAGACTTTGCCGGTGAAGATTTCGAATATGCCAAAAGCAAAGGGCTCATGTTCGATCCCCTTAGCGTTAAGCATGATGAGCTGATCAAGCGCCTTCACGATCTTCATCAAACCATAACGAAGGAACAAGTAGCCGCCGCTTTTCTGCACAGTCTTTCCACAAAAAAAGTTCATTTGCGAAGCGCCCTTTCCAGTTGGGCGTTGACAGCTAAGCTGCCCCTCCATACGTATGGAGAGCGCAGGGCAGTGCGGGCTAATTACAGCAGCTGCGGGGACTGCAACCACCACGGGCTAATGTCGGACCGCGAATATGCAAATGCGGATCTGAACGTGCTGAATTTCGAGCGGATCAAATGGGGAGGGATTCGTTTGAACTGGCTTCTTTACTGCTGGCTGGACCTCGAATTGTTCAGCAAAGAGGAAGCCTTCGACGTAACCCCGGAGGATAGGGCTATCCTTCACAAAATGACCGAAGCGATTCAGGAATGTGAGGATCACGATAGTGCCCGAAAGCTGGAGAAGCGTTGGAAGGATGTACTCCCTTCGAGCAAAAATGAACGGGATGTGGCGATGGAAATATGGGGATATGCCGGATTGCTGGTGCAAGGGGACACACCGCGCAGGCGTCGCGGCGGAGATCATGACTTTAATTCCGTGGCGGGCTGGCAGGGGGATGACCGTTATTCGCGGGAAGCGTTGGAGTTTTATTTCGGGGCGTTTTTGTAAGGAAAGATTGCTCACTTTAATCCAAATCCTATAGGACCGCTGAACCGACAGGTTTAGTGGTCCTTTGTTTGTGAACAATTAGCCCCGATTGACAGACCTTGGAAAGAGGAGTATGATGACTTTATATTTAGTAAATTAGTAAATCAGTAAATTAGTAAATCAGTAAATTAGTAAATCAGTAAATCCACAATTTAACGAAACTTAATTGGAGCGTGTTAACCATGAAAATCCCGACAACGTTAAAACATAAGCCGGTCATCGTATCGGAAAATTACGAGCAGGTCGACGGACGCCTCGCCCGGAACACGGACGCCAAAGGATTGTCCCTGGGGCTGGCCCAATGGAACGATAGAGGAAAAGTCGATATATCGGCCAAAGTATGGAGACACACGGGGGAGAAGTGGTCCAGACAGTCAGAGGAGCTTCCTATGCACCGTGTTCTTGACCTTGCCATTATGATTTGCAGAAGCAGCTTATATTTTCAGGATGCCTACCGGTTTCCGAAATTGTACGATCCCGAGAACCCCATGATCGACCGTATCGGGCTGCAGGGGGATGCGATGAGTGTGTCCGTTTGCGAAGACAACCCCATGCTGGATCAAGATATTAAGCTGTTTGCCCAGGCTCTCAGCGAGGATGGCGAAATGATCGGGGAACGGCTTCGCGTGTTATCCCGGCTGTTGGAGGAAATGGGGTATTGACCCCCTTTAAAGAGGTGAAAAGCGATGAACGTCAACCAGGATTATTACGTGTCTCCCGACAGGCAGCTGACGGATGCGGAACAAGCACTGGTTTGGAAAAAGCCGGCCTCTCACAAGGTCAGCGAAGAGGAAATTCGTATTTGCAAAGAAATCAAGCGCAACTGGAATCGCGGGGAAATGAAAATCGCGAATGTTCTGCTTGAGGGAGACGCAGGTTCCGGCAAAACCCAGCTTGCCAAAGCCTTGTCGGCTGATTTGGGGCTGCCTTATACGAAAGTGACCTGTTTTGCCGATATGGATAAATCCGATATTATCGGGGCCATATTGCCGGTTATTACACCGGATCGAGTTGAGAACATGGAGCCGGCGGAGCAAACCGTTTTGAAGGCCTTATATGACAGCGACGGTTTTCAAAGCGCGGCTGAACTCGTAATGAACGTGCTGGGAGTTACCCGGGAACAGGCTGCCGTAACGATGAAGCAGTTGCTGAACAAGATGGAGCAAAACTCCCCTAACGATGTGGTGGAGTACCGGTTTTACCCTTCCGAAATCGTCAGAGCCTATCGAAGCGGCTATCTTCTCGAAATTCAGGAACCGACCGTTATCCGGGACGCCGCGGTGCTCATGGCGCTCAACTCCGCCTTAGAGCTGGATGGCAGCATTAACCTTCCTACGGAAATCATTCGCAGACACCCGGATTTCGTCGCGGTCATCACAACCAACCGTAGTTATGCGGGAACAAGACCGTTAAACGAAGCCCTGCGCGACAGAGTGCAGCATTCGGAAAAGATGGACCTGCCGACCAAAGAAATCATGGTAGAACGGGCCATGTCTAAGACCGGTTACAAGAATGAGAAGGTACTGGATATTTTAGCGGAGATCATTATCCTACTGGACAAAACGGCCCGGGTCAACGCGATTAAAGGTGTGGCGGGCATGCGTTCCTTCTTCTACTGGGCGGATGCTGTGGCCGACGGCGCTTCGGCTAAAGAATCCCTATACCACAAAGTCATCTACAAGATAACCACCGATTCCGAAGAGATCCACCTATTGGAAGAAGCGTTGAAAAGCCGGGGGCTGCTGAACGGGCTGGACCAAGTCGATGCCGAAGCAAAAAAAAAAGAATAACGGACGAAGCGGAGCTAAAAACAGAGGGAACGATTGGCAGCACGGAATTTGAACGGGACGATGAGCTTGAAGAACCAGGGATCGTTTTAAAAAAATCTGCCGATAGTGACGAAAATACGTCCGAGGTTTCAGATGACTCCACCACCACGGAATTTTCAGACAGGGAAGAGGATGGGGCTCCGAAGTATCATCAGGCCAATCTTGAAACAAAGTCTAAGGAAGCCAGGCAAAAGGAACGGGATTACCGCAAAAAGCTGAATCGCGACGCCCGGGAGGTCGTGTCCGGTTCCATTCATAACAAAGTGAAGCTTATCGTTCACCGTCCGGATTACGATAACGATTCCGAACGGGAATATGCCCGTTTAAGTGAGGAACTTATGCCTGTCGTCCGGGAGATTGCCAGAAAAACACTTCCGCTGCTGGAACATGAGACTTCTTCGGAATTTGCGAGGCATCAATATTACGGCAGCAAATTTCAGGCGGACAGCATTGCGTACCGGGATTTCAGGAATTTTGCCAAAAAACTTCCTCCAACCGATTCTCCTTCTCTTGTGGTCGGTCTAAGGGTGGACGAATCGGCATCCATGTCCGCTTTCGGGAGGCTGGAAGCCGCAAAGCGTGCGGTGATAGCCGTCTATGAGTTCTGCCAAATCTGCCGGATACCCGTCTTGATCTACGGGGATACGGCGGATGCTTCCAGGCTGGAACAAATGTCGATTTACGCCTATACCGATTTGGACAAAACCGATCCCAACGACCGGTACAGACTGACGGGAATTCGCGCCAGAAGCAACAACCGCGATGGGATGGCTCTTCGTATAATGGCAGACCGGTTAGCCGCCTCCCCGCAGCAGACCAAATTGCTCATCAGCATAAGCGACGGGCAGCCCAAAGCCATGGAGAATTATACCGGAACCTACGCCATCCGGGACATGCAGCAGACCATGGCCGAATATGAACGTAAAGGAATCACCTTCCTAGCAGCCGCGATAGGCCAGGACAAGGATGTCATTCATCAGATCTATGGCAGCGAGAGATTTTTGGATATCACGAATCTGCCAGATTTGCCGGCTAAGCTAGTCCGGATTATCGCCCGGTATTTGTAAAGGTGTATTGATTAGATAGAGGCGAAAGGAGAGCAAGACATGGATAAAACCAAGCGCAAGGAGCTTTTGGAAGAGTATAAGCAGGTGAAGACCTACATGGGCGCTATTCAAATTCTCAACAAGACCAACGGTAAAATATACGTAGACACCTATCCCAATCTGAAAAACAAATGGATCACGCTGCAGGCCCAGCTGGACATGGGCAGGTTTGCCAATTTGCAGCTTCAGAAGGACTGGAAGGAACTGGGGGCGGAAAACTTCGCTTTCGAGGTGCTGGAGCAGAAAGAGGCTTCAGAAATTACAGATATACGCTGGGAGCGGAAGCAACTGAAAAAGCGGTGGCTGGAGAAGCTGGAGCCTTATGGGGACAGGGGATATAATAAGCCGCCTGAAGAGTGATAATAGGAACTTTTTTATATCCTCTTAAAACTTTCCTTAATTCTTGCTATGTGAGAAGTATATCCTTTTATAGTATATTTTGTTAGTAAATACCAAATAAAAGGATAGAGGAGAGGACGAAACGTGAGGAAATTTAAAGCTCTTATTTTCGCGGCCGCCGTAGGGATAGCCTTCAGCAGCAGTGTACACCTTCCATCTGCGGCAGCAGCACAACCGACTTCGATCGCTATACCGACCAATTTGGCTTTAGGCGGCAAAGTAACGGCCAGCGGAGAATATGCGCCGCACCAAGGGAAAGATAAAGCGTTCGACCAGGATGTTTTTTCAAAATGGTTGACATTCAGCAGTCCGGCCTGGCTGCAATATGAATTTCCCGCTGCAAAAGTCGTGACCTCATACACCATTACTTCCGCGGAGGACGAACCTTACAGAGACCCGAAAAGCTGGGTGTTAAAAGGCTCTAATGACGGATCTAACTGGACTCAACTGGACACACGGCAGAATCAAAACTTTACCTCCCGGCACCAAACCAAAACTTACTCATTTACCAATCAGACCGCTTATAAATTCGTGAAATTCGATGACTTTAATAATCAGAACGGAAGCGGTATTCTGCAGCTGTCTGAAATCAAATTATTCGACGGCTGCGCAAAGACATGGAGTACGACCAAACCCACCGTTACGGCCAGCGGAGAACATACGCCTACCAACATCAAAGAGCACCTGGTGGATGGAACAAGCGTGACCAAGTGGCTGATTAAAGACGATACCGCATGGCTTAAGTTCGACTTCGGCGAACAGGTGACGCTTGATGGCTATGCGCTTACGGCAGCTAATGACAGACCCGAACGCGATCCCAAAAGCTGGGTTCTTCAAGGCTCCAACGATGACAAGACCTGGACCGGTATAGACACGAAAAGCGATGAGAACTTCAACGTTCGGCATCAGCGCAAGCATTACCTTCTAACGAACAATACCAAGGCCTTTCAATATTATAGGCTCAACAATATAAAAAATCACAGCGGAAACTCCATACAATTGGGTGAGGTAGATTTTTCGCGTACCAATGATATCGGGCATGCCGTCAACCCGGTCATCGAAGTAAACAACCTGGATTCATCAGGCAACGGCAGCTTATTCACCAAAGCCCTTCCTAATGCCGAGAAAGAAATATTAGCGGTCGCACGTAAGGTACACGAACTGTTATACAGTAATCCCGCAGATGCCCCTGTTGACGTCAAAAAAATCTTAGTGACCATTGAAGATGTTCCCGGAGTGGCTTGGACATCGGGAGACTCTACGCAGAAAACGGTCGGTTTCAGTTCCCAGTATCTGAAAAAATTCGTAGCCAGCCCTTCCAAATCGCTTCGCGAAGAAATCATCGGCATCCTTTATCATGAGATAGGTCATGTTTATCAGTACAGCAACTTTGATGTGGAAGCGATAGCCGACAGCTTGCGCTTTGAAGCAGGCTACCATGACCGGTATAGCGCCACCAAGGGTGGAACCTGGCAGACGAAAGGCACGGCGAACTTCCTTCGCTGGATTGAAGACACGAAGAAACGCGGCTTCATCCGCGAACTGAACGCGGCTCCGATCCCTTACAACATCATCGGGAATGCCAATGAAATTCAGTTGTGGAAAGAACGCCAATTTAAAGTGATTACCGGAACAGACGTGAACACGCTTTGGAGCCAATATCAGGCGACGTTGACTGATTAGTGGTGAAAGTTAATGATGATTGAACTGAGATGATTTTTTTTTGAAGAACGTGAATTTTCGGATGTATTTCCGAGGTTTGCGTTCTTTTTTGGTTTTTATGAAAAGGAGGTTAGGGGTTCATATAGTATTAGAGTGCATTATGTTATTACCATTAAAAAATGGGTAAAGATGGAGAAAATGTGACAAAGCAATAGACGTTGATTTTTTCAATGTTCTGGATCTGATTAACTATGAGACCCAAACATTTTACATGAGATTGAGTTGCATGGTAGTAGGCACAAATGATACTCAAGCGATCATCAAGGACAGCGGGCACTGGACAAATTACATGAATCGAATGAGAGGATATGATCACGAAACAAGTGTTTGGGGAGGAAATCATTACATTCAAGGTAGATTCAGAAATTGGAAAAAGCATTGAAGGATTTAAGCAATATGGCAGTAGTAAATAAAAGTATTTATCTTGTTTCAGTAATGAATGTCTCGCTTCGGGGATGGTTTTTATAAGAACAGATTACAAACTTGAATTTTACAATATTCTACAAATTATCAATAGCTATGTGGTATGATTTCCTTGAAGGATTGCCTTTAACGAAGATAAATGAGTAATGTGTCTGTATTAATGCAATCCGTATAGTACATGCAACTTTGAATTAGGAATGTAGATTCAGATATTTACTTTGAGGTGATTTTATGAAATGTGTTAAATGTAATCAAAATGTTGAACAAGAGCATCTTTACTGCCCATTTTGCGCTGAGCCTAATAATAATCGAAGTTTTGAAAACAATTCAATTAACGCCGGAAAAAACAATATTAATATTGGTTTAGGAAACAATAGCAAACAACAAATTTATATTGATAATTTTAATGTTAATAGATCAACTGACGAATTAATTGTTGAATGTACTGAACAATTGGATAGAAAGGTTATTGGAGGGGTTAATGGATTCAAACAAAAATTTGAAATTTGTGGAATTTTGTCAGTTGTATCAGCGGTTGTAACAATTACAGACTATCTGCTTACTAAGTCAAACTATACAGTACTTTTATTAATGAGTACGCTAGGATTATTTGCATATGCTTTTGACTCCCGAGAAAAGTTTAAAGAACTAAGGAAAAATGGGATCGTATATAGAGACAAAAAACCGATTTTGTTTGAAGTATAAAGGGGCGAAGTCTACAAAGTGAGAAAATATGGAATTTTTCCCATCTGTGATGGTAGAGTTTATATTTATAATGACGAGAAGTTTAAAAGAAAGCTCGGGAAGTGTGTAAATAACAGTGACCATTTGTATACATATGATCATACTATTGATGCTGGAGTCCCATATATGGTTATTGACTTTCATCATATAAAATAATAAGGAAGGATTTAATACATAATCCTATTGAACTGGTACGAAAGAGCTTAAGAAGCATTCAATAATTTGGGGTTTGTATATAATTTTATTAAGTTTAATCAATACTCAAATAATGAGAACTCATTTTATATAGAATCTGAAGAGGATGATGCATTGTTGCTAAGAGATTTAGTCGTACAGAAGAAGCCAAGAGAAACGAGTGGTTCACGTTCTGCTAACCGCTTTGATTTTCAGAAGGATTGGGCAATATTAAAGCTTTTCGAATTGCATCAATGTAAGGACGATTATCTTCTTGTTCTAGACTATCATGACGATGTAATGGTTTTGGATTCAGAGCGTGATCCCCAATCAGCAGCTTTCTTTCAATTAAAAACGAAAGATAACGGGGTTTGGAAGCTAAATGATATCGTAAAGACGAAAAAAGGGAAGAAAGGCCTATTACCATCGATTATAGGTAAATTATATGACTGTAAATTGACCTTCCCCAATCATACTTTGTCACTCACTTTGGTTTCTAATGCTTGTTTCGAGATAAGCTTGCAGAATCATGTTGGAAAAAGCACAGACAAAAAATCAATATGTTTTACGGACATTGAGCAGAAAGACTTGAACAAAATCATTACGGCAATTAAAACGGAACACTCTTTGCAAGAAGAACCTGATTTCGTGGAAATCACATTTCTAGAAGTTACTGATTTAAATATTAAAGACCGAGAAACTTACATGAAAGGTAAACTTCACGAATTCTTAGAGTCTATGAATCCCAAGAACGGTAAGTTTCGATTGAGTTTAATTTATAATACAATTTTTGGGGAAGTAAAACGAAAAAATGATTATGAGTGGAGCGTTTCAGACTTCGATGAAGTAAAGAAGCATAAAGGGATTAGTCGTTCTCAATTTCAAGAAATGTTGAACTATTTCGACATTGATGATGAACTTGAACAAACGTGGGAAGAAATTTCGAAACGGCTAAACGCTGATAAAGTTGATTTTAAAAAGATAATGAAATTGAAAGCTGCATGGAAAGAACTTGAAATCGTTCAGATGGATGTAACCAATGAATACTTTCAATCTCAACAGCTTGTCATACGAGAGGTCCTAAAAGTAAAAGAAGAACTACCTACAATACAATTATATCAAGATTTAGTGGAGTCTGTGTATGCCGAGTATAAACAGCGAGAACCAAAAAGTATGTTAGATGAATATCTAATTAAAGCCATAACATTACTGGAGTATTGCCGCTCATGAAAGAGTATAAAAAACTAATTCGGAATTTGAGGGAACAGAACTATGCAAAGATTAATCTTCAAGGAAATCAAAATACTCTCAAGAAACGAGCAAAGAGCAAGAATAATAAAATTTCATCCCAAAATGAATCTCATCAAGGGTGAGAACCATGTCGGTAAATCATCGTTGATCAAAAGTATTTATTATACATTAGGCGCTACACCCAATGTGATGCATCCTAAATGGATGGGGGCTGAGCCAATTTGTTTATTGACTTTTTCTGTTGATGATATTGAATATTTCATATTACGTAGAAAGACCTTTTTTGCAGTATACAACAGTGTAAAAGAATGTATTGGGACATTTGATAAAATTACTGACGGTTTGGGTCCATTCCTATCCAATTTATTGAAATATAATATTGAGCTGGCAAATAAAGAGAATAGACTTATTACGCCTCCACCAGCTTATTTCTTTTTACCGTTCTACTTGGACCAGGATAGTTGGTATAATCCACTTTCCTCTTTTGCTCGTCTAACACAGCTAAAAGGGCAATGGAAAGCAAGCATGTTACATTTTCATACAGGTATCAAGCCCAATGAATACTATCATGCAAAAGGGCAAATTGAAATCATTAAGGATAGCAATCGTCAATTAGAATCACAAATGAAGGTATCCATAAACGTTATGAGCAAATTAAATGAACAGATGGGACAAATGATATTGGATGCTGACTTGAATAATTTTAAAAAAGAAGTTGACGAGTTATTGGAACAGTATGAGCAATTAAAAGTAAAGGGAGAAGTATTGAAACGAAATATCGTTGACCTCAATAATGAGAAAATACATTTTCAAAAACATATTAAGCTGTTAGAGAAATCAATACATGAACTGAATGATGACTATAAGTTTGCTCTTTCCATTCCAGATGAAAAAATTGATTGTCCGACATGTGGTGCTGTGTATTCCAATTCATTTGTAGAACGATTCTCTATTGCAAAAGATGAAGACCGGTGCCATGATTTGTTAGAGGAATTGAAAATGGGATTACGTGAACTAGAGTCCAAGATTAAAATTGAGTATGAATTGTATGAAGAACACGCAGTCGAGTCTGAACGCATTCTTAGCCTCATGGAAAATAAACAAGGAGAAGTGCATTTAAAAGACATAATACAGAATGAAGGTAAGAAAAATTTGAAATCTATTGTTCAGGAAGAGCTTGATGAACTTCGTAGTCAGATCGCAATGAATGAAGTAAGCATTAATGAACTTAAAAAGGAAATGAAATCATATGAGGATAGAAAGCATAAAACTAAAATTGAAAAGTATTATCGTGAATTAATGAGTGATTATTTAGATGATTTGGGTGTGGAAACCGTTCCAGAAAAATCATATAAAACGATAATTTCAAAAGTTACTGACACTGGAAGTGGTGCGCCTAGAGCTTATCTTGCGTATTATTATAGTCTGTTGGGTGTTATTAATAAATACTCAACTTCTACGTTCTGTCCAATCATTCTAGACTCACCAAATCAACAAGAGCAAGATAGGTCACATTGGGATATGATTAAGGATTTTATTATTACAAAGCAGCCGTTGAATTCTCAACTTATCTTAGGTACAGTAGAGTTTGGGGACCGACAATTCGAAGGGGAAATAATAGAGTTAAATGAAAAGTATCATTTTCTTCAAGAAGAAGACTTTGAAGAAGTTTCCCATGAGATAAATGAATTATTAAGTTTTATTTCATAATTGCTTCTGTAGTGACTCATTTTACGGGGTCACTATTATTTTTAATGTGGGACGTGGGTGAAACTTATAATGTATCAGTCAACCGATACAAAAAAACTTGTGACTGAAATAATTGCAACGCTTGTTCATATAAAAAGCACTATGTATGAACTAATCCTTAAACCTGCGGGTATTAACAAGAACTACTTTCAGTCGCTAACAAAGCAAAAGAACGGTTCTGGGAAATGGCTCACTAAGAGAGAAATAGCATCTAAAATAATTACTGCAATTGAAAATCATGCGAACTATAAAAAGATAATGCGTTCCATTATCAAAACAGCTTCTGAGTGGAATCAGTTTCATTTAGCAGATGATGAGTACGTAGCACGTGCTACCGTTCAAAAAGCAAGAGAGGTGCTGGGGGTACTGGATCTTTGGGGAGAGAAAGAAGCAAAGGAGAGGGAACACGAGAGGAAAAAAGCTGAAAAGGAGAAGAAAGCACAAAAAGAAAAAGATTTAATTAAGCAGCTTCAACTTCTCCTTTTAACGTACGATAGTATCTCAGGAAAGAGTGAAAATCCTCAATTGAGAGGCACCACACTTGAAGACATCGTAAATAGGCTGTTTAACGCGTATGATTTAATGGAACAGTTAACAGTGGTACAAGCTTTTAGACGCAATGCTAATGGAGAACAAATTGATGGGGCATTTAAACTTGATGGCTGGCATTATATTGTTGAAATGAAATGGACAAGTCAAGTTTCTGGCATTAGAGAACTAGATTCATTGTATGGTAAGGTATCTCGTTCTGGAAAACAGACAATGGGAGTATTTATTTCGATAAATGGTTGGTCGTCTCATGTTATAGACCTAATAAAACAGAATCCCGATAAGTCCATCTTATTGATGAGCGGCTATGATTTAAGGGTAGCTTTAACAAAAGAAGTGGAGTTGATAAAGATGCTCCACAAAAAACTTTCAAAATTGAACTTAGAAGCTGAACCTTATTTTGGAGCAGAATCCATGCTATAAGAACTTGTTTAACATATTTTCTTGATAGACTCGTAAATTGGTTACCTTGGTCGTAGTGGGCTTTGAAATCACAAAAGCGCGATAACAGGTCCGTATTCCTATCTATTGGATTCATTTATGATACCATACAGAATTCCGGGTCTGCTGAAGATCAATACATTAGCTGTTTATGTTGTAATTAGCGGCTTGTTTACTGAAAATGCTAAAGAAAAGGTTATTCATAAAATACCAAAGAACTTAAAGGGATCTGTTTACTTTCTTGATAAATATAATTGATAGAAAAATATTTTTAATTGTACGAAGTTATTATTAACCTTTTAAAGGGACAATATGGTTAAAGGATAGGTGATTCTCACTTACCCGTCATTGATGAAATGTTCGTGTAAATCAATTTTAAAATGCTTTTGCCGTTGGATTTGGCGGAGGCTTTTTTCTTTTGAAGTAAAGAATATCGTTCGTTATATTTTTCCATTTTATTGTATAATAGAGCATAGTCTATAGGTACAATTTGAGTCTCGGTAGTCCGATTATTTAATTGTATTCTGTAGATTGCCGAACTTCGTGAATATTACGTTATATGAAAGAACCGGAATGATTTAAGGAGATGATTTTATTTGGAAGCATACATTCAAACATTTATCGGAATTGCTGTTTCTGTTTTGCTATCAGTTATTGGTTACAGACAGACAATTGGTGCCGCAAAAGAAAGACAACGCAATGCTAATAAAGAAATTGAATCTTTACTTTTAAAACGAGTTTTACTTTAAAAATTTTGACATAAACGCATTGAATTTAAACAAAGTTATAGAGGGTATAGCAATAAGTAATCAGGTTAGAACAAATCAGTTATTTTCAGAAATCCAAATTATTAATTCTCTCTTTACAAGGATTATGGAGAATGACTTTATAACAGCGGAGCATAGGAGTAATATTTTACGTAAGTTGGAAAAATTGTCCGATACTATAGAAGAAGATTCAGTAACTACTCAAATCGAGACAGATAGTAAGAAATCAGCAATTGGCGTTAGTTCTTTAATTCAGATCGTTATTGCTTTAACTGCTTCAATTTCCGGTGTAATAGTAGCTGTTTTTCCAGGATTAGGTAATGTAGATGGGTTAATTTCTAAGTTTAATTCTTATTTCCCAGCAATTGTTGTGTTTATTATTAGCTTAGTTATAATTGCTGGTATATTTACAGTTTTTAAACTTAAAGATACTCCAATTGAACGAGAAAGTCATCCTGCATTATTGGGACTACAATTTGAGGATGAAGTGATTAAGAACATTAGGAAAGTTATCCCTGACAACAAGTTGGATTACAGTGACTCAAATAAAGACGTGGATTTAATTATTAATCATCCATCAAAAAAGATAATTATTGAAGTTAAGTACTGGTTAATTAAGCCTAATATTCCTATGGTAAAGAGAATGGTTAGTAAGTTTGTATTAGCAAAACAGAGATTAATGGCTGACGAATTAATTATAGTAAGTAACAAACCCATAGATTTTAGAATTTCAGATATAGAAGATGATGTTAAATTTTTCACTTTGAAGGAATTAATAAAATATTTAAAACAATTAAAGTAATATAATCCGTACAGTATATCAGTATTGCCAGTTCATTCATATTAACATCGTATCTACGCTGCGGACCGTTCGGCCTTTGGTTCGCCAGATGAGGTAGGCAGAGAAGTGAACTCAGCTCACAACCCTGCGAGGCTAAGTCCGTCCGACCTGGTCACGTTGCTTCAAGCCGCTCTGGTTCGTAGATACAAGCTCGTTATCTGAAGGCTCCTGAGAAATCTTTTAAGCGCTTGGTGCAGAGATTAATGGGATGGGGAGACACAGACCGTTACTGGCTTAAAAAGGGAAACTACGGTTAAATTAACCATTAATCAAAAGCGAGATTACATAAACGGCAAAACGGTTAATTTGGATGCTCCGGCTACAATCATCAAAGGTAGCACCTCGGTGCCAGTTCGTTTTGTTGCGGAGAGTCTTGGTGCTTGTGTGAAATGAGACCCTGCGACGGGTACAGTGATTATTTTGTAAGGGGAAGTTACGGCAAGCGATTTCTATTACTTTTTTATATAATAGTAAAAAAGTTTCTGGGGGCAATTTGATAGCGATAAAAAGTTACATTGGAAAGTTTCGCAGCACAAACAACATGTTGCTGGATGTGACAGAGGAAAAGGATGCGGTTAATATCTACCAGAGGCTACAATGTGATTCTACAAAGCAATCAGGTAAGCTATTGGGTATTCACTTAACCCAGTGAACTGGTTCCCTTGGTCCGAAGAAGTTATTGAATCGCTAAACGCGATAACAAAGGGTGTCTTCTTATCTAATGGGTATAGTTAGTTGTTGATTCACACGTACCTGTTATTGGTAAGATGTTTGTGTAATTATAGTTTAGGCTCAAAATATGTTTGACGGTAGTTTTCGTAACTAACTGAATGATGAATGATATTCTACCTAGAATTCATAGATTTCACGAAAAAAAGCTGGCACCCAACGGTGCCAGCTTTTTCTATTTCTCCTGCAGCATCATTTCCCACAGCTGCGGGGTGTCGTAGCCGAGACGCCAGGCGGCGACGCCGGCCAGGTCGTACTTGCGCGCGATTGCCAGGCGCTGCTTGACCGTGTCGTTGTCTTCCAGCCAGAACACGTGCTTTTTGCCGTCTTCGGTATAGTCGACCCGGTACTGCTTGAACTCGTTGTCCCACGTTTTAACGGCTTTCTTGGCCGTGATGAGCGCGGGGATGTCCTTGAGCAGGATCGCCTTGTTTTCTACTGGCTTGCCTGCGGCATCCAGGGTCCAGTCACGGACATAGTAGGGGATGCCCATGATCAGCTTGTCGCGCGGAATCCCGTAGCTCAGGAATTCGATCACGCCCTGCTCGGCCCAAGGAAGACCGGATACGGAGCCCGGCTCCGTGCTGCCTTTCCAGTATTGGTCGTAGGCCATGATGGCAATGTAATCCACGTATGAAGCGAGCTTCTCATGGTCATACGCGGTTTTGTCGTTCCACTTGATGCTTCCGCGCGGCAGATCGATCGAAACGCTTAATTTTTTCGCGTGGGCGGCATCTGTAAACTGCTTGACAAAGGCAGTGTAGCTCGCCCGGTCTTTGGCGCTCAGGCTTTCAAAGTCGAGATTGAGCCCGTCCACTTTCAAAGCGGCGGCTTTGTCGACGATCTGGCGGATGAAGGCGGTCTGCGCAGCGGGATTCGCCAGGAAAGCCGAGGTCATTTCCGCATTAAATTGATTGTTGATCAGGGGATACACGGTAAATCCCTGCTTTTTGAGCCAGTCGACCGTAGCCGCTTCGGATTTGTCGTCGACTTTGCCGCTCGCGTCCGCGAGCTGGAAGTAGGTAGGCGATACCACATCAAGGCCGACGGTGCCGGATGCTTGCGCTTGAATGGTCGAGGCCGCGGAAGAGCCCGTCCAGCCCCAGTACTGCATTTTGCGGAGATTATCCCAGATGACGTTGCGGTCCAGAGTTCGGATCGTGCTGTTCGAATATTTGGATGCGTACTCCAACGCCTGGGGAATGGTGTTAAAATCTCCGATCAACGTATTGTTCTGCAAAACCTGATAATACGGATAATTGCTCCAGATAATTTTGCCGTTGTAAGAGATTTCGCTGTGTGCCCAGCGGGAAGCGTATGCCGCAGCCGCGTCCAGCGATTGGAATTCACTCAGAAAATTGTCGCTCTGATACACTTTGTAGGAAGCCTCGTTCGTATGCACAACCGCATTGTCGGTCGTTCTGACGACTTTGGAACCTCCCCATTTGAGAGATTCGTTGACCGCGTCTTCCAAATAAGCGAAGCTCCAGGCAGGTGCCGAATATGCATCCTGATAGACCCGGTAGACTGGCGTTCCGGAACGGAGCGAGCTTTTGTCGGCGGCACTGATGTTGTCCCAGACCCACTTGTTCGTGCCCAGGTCGATGATGTGGGCGTGCCTCCACTTACGGGCTTCGGCGGTCGCGTCGGCCAGCGTCGTGAATTCCCACGATGTCTGCGTGCTGTCCCCTTGATAAACACGGTATCTGGGATAGTTGTTCCAAACCCAGCCGCCGCTCTGCAAATCTCTTACGCTTGCATGCCCCCAGCGCTTAGCTTCGGCAACGGCCGCGTCCAGGGTAGGAAACGTCCACTGAGGCTGTGTAAAATCATATTGAAACACCTGATAACGGGGAAAGTTGTTCCAAACCCACTTGCGTGTGGAGATTTCTTCGACGTGGGAATTTTTGAACTGCTTGGCATAGGCCTCGGCTTGACTGTAGTCGGAGAGCTCCGTTACGATTTTGTTGTTCTGGTAAACCCGGTATTTCGTGGTTTTGTCCGCCGCCTGAGCCTGCAGGGGGGAGCAAAGACTGACGACGACGGCTCCTGTTAGTATCCAATGCACTGCTTTCATTTATCACGCCTCTTTCTATCAATCTTCCTACTATTTGACGTTCGGCCGGGCCGTTTAGTTGCGTTTTTCGGGATAAAAAAAGAAAAAGCCTCCCCGGCTTCTGCCGGAAAAGGCTTTTTCCAATCTCTTCGTCTATTCGTGGATATAAGCGACGATTTCGTCTTCGAGATCGAGCTGGATCTGATCGCGGAAAACGCGGATTTGCTGCTGGCTCAGATACTGCATGATGGCCTCATAAATGTTAGCCTCGATCAGAATCTGATTGCGGCCTTCCGCGAATACTTCCGCCGAGAATCCGAGATCCTCGTCCCACATGAGGACAACCTCGACTTGGGAAGGGTGGAGCTGTTTGCGCTGCGCCATGTTGACGCATAACGCGTTCGTGATTTCCTGTTCGGTCAGTTTCATGTCAGGTTGTGCTTCTCCTTCAGCTTATCGGCTTTACGCTTGTCCATGAAGTAGACGACAATGCGGCGGATCACCATTACGATGAGCAGGATCGCAAGCATGTTGACCATGAAGCCGAGTACGTTGCCGAGCATTCCCATGCCGCCGAACAATCCTCCGAAGAGCATGCCGGCCAGACCGCCGATCAGAAGGCCCTTCATCAGACCACCGCTGAAAAATCCGCGTTTTTGAGTCGGAGCGGTAGACGTCGTTTTGGACGAATTACTTGGTGTCGATTTGTTCACGCTTGAATCGTTAGATTTATTGGTTGTGGACGGTGTATACGATTTTTTGGTGGAGCTGTACGACTTCTTGGCCTCGACGGTTCCAGGCATAGTCACCGAAAACGTAAGCATGCAGGCCATAACTAAAAGCAACCATTTCTTCAAAATATATGTCCCCCTTAAATAATTATGCGAACGATGTTCGTCTGCAAACATGCTATACGTGCCGGAGCGGTAGACGGTTTCACTTTTTTATAAAAATTTTATAGGAAGGCTCGAAATTTCGACAATCACTGATAATAATTATCATTATTGGTTACAATGGCTTTAGGAAAACAAAAAAAGAGGCCCGTGAATGGCCTCTCTTTTCCGGAAAGCATCAGGACAGTTTCGATTCGAAGGTTTTGCAGTCGGTTTCTTCGGAATGACGGGCCTGGTTACCGTCGTGGTGGCTCACGACATAAATCGATTCGGCAGCGCACTTGTTTCCGTTGGACCAGTGTCTGCAGGAATTCACTTCACACAGTACATCTTTAGCCATGTTGATTCACCTCCCTTTTCCAGCTTTATTAGGGTGGGCGTATTCGGCATGGTTTTATACGTGCCTGGCCAAGAAAATTTTAAATTTTGCGGGCATCCGGCAAGTTTTTTAAGCGATGTTCCGGTCTCTGAGGATATCCGTCTAAAGCGACGTTGGACGATGCCGCGTATTTTGGTTAACATGGAATTGAAGGCATGATGTCGGCGATTACTTGGGATGAGGGGAAACGGACTATGGAGCGTTATCCGAAAGAGGTACTGGATTATTTGGTTCATTTTCACGGGGACCGTGATTTTTTTGAATGTCACGAGATTTTGGAAGAATACTGGAAGGAAAATCCGGGCCATCCGTATGCGGAAACTTTGGTCGGTTTGATCCAGGTGGCCGTCGGCCTCTACCATCAACGGAGAGGGAACAAGGCGGGGGCCGTTAAAATGCTGGGCAGTTCTCTTGCTTATCTGAAAGTGGAAGATTTGAAAGGTCTCGGCATGGCGGGGGAAGACCTGGTTGCCCGGGTGCGGCAAAGAGTGCGGGAAGCGGAGCTTGATGCGGTGCCGTACGCAGATCTGGACCTTCCCGTAGAAGATCCTTCCTTGCTGGAAGCGTGCAAGCGTGAGTGCGCTCTGCGCGGATTCGGTTGGGGAGCGGCGAGCGACGCGGGCAATCTCATGCTGATCGACCGCCACAAGCTGCGGGACCGCAGCGATGTCGTGGAGGAAAGAGCGCGCCAACTGGAAGCCAGGAAGCTGCGCCGGAAGGGAGTCGAGGACCGATGAAGGACAAAATCGCGGTCGTCGACGACGAGCCGTACATTGCCGAAGTGGCCCGCCTCTATCTGGAGCATGCCGGGTACCAGCCGCTGATCGTGGATCACGCGGCGGAGGTGCTCCCTCTGCTGCGCGAGCACAATCCGTCGCTCGTGATCCTCGACGTGATGCTGCCGGACGGCTCCGGCTTCGACGTGTGCCGCTCGATCCGCTCCATGAGCAAGCCGCTCTGCGACGTCCCGGTCATTATGCTGACCGCGCGCGGCGAAGCGTTCGACAAGCTGGAGGGCTTCAATGTCGGAGCGGACGACTATCTCGTGAAGCCCTTCGATCCCAGCGAGCTGATCGCGCGGGTCAAAGCGGTTCTCCGGCGCAGCAAACCGGAAGAAACGGCCGCCGCGCCCGCCGATCCGTCGCTGCCCCAGCCGATCCGCATCGGCACCCTGACCATCGACTTCGCCCGTTACCGGGTCGAGCTGGAGGGGAGCCGGATCGATTTGACGCCGAAGGAGACGGAGCTTCTCTATTTCCTCGCCAGCAGGGCGGGGAGGGTGTTTTCACGGGACGATCTGCTCGCCGGCGTCTGGGCGTTCGATTTTCCGGGCGGCACGAGAACGGTGGATGCCCACGTCAAAAATTTGCGTAAAAAGCTGGGCAGCCAGCCCGAATGGCGGATCGAAACGCTTTGGGGAATCGGCTATTCGTTCGAGGTGACGGCGCATGAGAAGGGCTGAGCGCCTTCTGGAGTTTTGGCGGGGGCGGTTCGGCAGTTTGTACCTGCGGGTCTTTCTGTTGTTCCTTGCCGTGTGCGTACTGTTTTTCGTGGGACTGGCCTTGTTCTGGAACATGTATTTCCAAAATTTCTTTTACAAAGACAAGCAGGAATTTCTGAAGAAGGGCTACGTGGAGGTAACCAAGCTGCTGGCTCCATTCCAGGAAGGAACCCTATCCACCCGGGAGCTGCGGATGGCGACACGCATCGTCGCACGCGGAGTGAACGGGCGGATTTTTCTCGTGGACGGCAAAGGAGTTATTCTGAACGGGTCCACCGAATACGAGACGTTCAAGCTGCCGCCGACCCTGGAAAAATCGCTGGGCAGCGGCCTGGAAGGTAAGTCGGGCTTCTTCTTCGACGAGCCGCCTAGCGAGAGGCGGCCGGGCGACAAGCGCCCGATGGACACGCTGCTGACGTACTATGCGCCGGCCCAGATCGGCGGCGAAACGATCGTCGTCTTCCTGCAGGTGCCGGTGGCGGAAATACGGCAGACGATCTCGGTCATCCGGCTGATCATCCTGCTGCCGCTCCTGTTCTCGCTGCTGGCCGTCGGACTGCTGCTTTATTTCATTTCGCGCCGGATGACGGCCCCGCTCAAGCAGATGAACGAGCTCGCCTCGGCCATCGAGCAGGGAGACTTGTCCCTGCGTGTGCCTGTCACCTCGAAGGACGAGGTAGGCGAGCTGGCGGAGAGCTTCAACCGCGTGGTCGACCGGCTCCAGGAGTGGGAAGGCACGCGCCAGGAGTTCCTGGCCCAGGTCTCCCACGAGCTGCGCTCCCCGCTGACCTCGCTCAGAGGGCTGATCTCCGCCATGCGGGACGGGATAATCGAGCCGGACAAGTACGGCCACTACTTCCGGATCTGCGAGTCGGAGGTCCGCCGTCTGGAGCGGCTCGTCCAGGAACTGCTCGATCTGGCCCGCATCCAGAACGGAGCCGGACTGCGCGAGCTGAAGCCGGTGGACATGGTGGCCCAGACCGGGGAAGTGCTGGACGTGATGCGGGAGATTTTCGCCCGCAAGCGGCTGGAGCTGGCCGAGCGGGTCGACGTGCCCGCCGGGGAAGGACTGTTCGCCCGCCTCGACGCCGACCGCTATGCGCAAATTGTGCACAATTTGCTGTACAACGCGGTACAATTCACGCCCGAAGGCGGGACGGTTAAGGTCCGGCTGGAGCGGAAAGCGGACAAAGCGGTTCTCACCGTGAGCGATACGGGGATCGGGATGACGGCGGAGGAAACCCAGCGGATCTGGGAGAAGTTCCACAAAGTCGACCGGACCCGCGGGGGGACGACAGAAGGCGTCGGACTCGGCCTGACAATTGTGAAGCATCTGGTCGAGGCCATGAACGGCCGGATTACCGTACAGAGCCGACCCGGTGAAGGAACCGCTTTTTACGTGGAGTTTGCGCATGTAAGCGGAAACGGCGGGCATCCGGGCGCAAAACCGGGCGATTCGGATTCCTCCGCTGGATGATTTTCACATTTCTTTTACAAATCGAGCATCTTTTCATCAAAGCCGTTTCTTATCCTGTTCATAGGGACAGGTTGAGATGGCGGCAAGGCAAAGCAAGTGCCAGACCGTCGTTAGACCAATCCTGCCCTTCGGGGCAGGATTTTTTGCGTTGGGGGAGGGGCCATGAATTTTCGCCGGAAGCTTTATTCGCGCTGGATAGGAGCGGCCTGCCTGCTGCCTCTTGCGTTTACGTTCACGTTTGCGTTTGGGGGCAGCCGGTCTCCTCATACGGGTACGCTTGAACCGGCGGCAGCATTATCCGCTTCACAGCCCGCTTATGAAGCAAACGGGGCTGCCGCCTTTCAAACCGGGAACCGCCCGGAGAATACGGAACCTGCCATACAGACGAGCAGGGAACGCCTTCTGGTCTTGTTTTGCGCAACGCTGCTCGAGGTCGGGAAAGAACCGGGCTTTTCACTTACCCCCGCGCAGGCGGAACAGCTTGCCGGGATCCTTCAGCGCAGCATCGGCCGCGGTGAAATGACGCAGGAGGAGAGTGAGGAAGCCAAGCGCCTGCTTACGGGGAAGCAGAGGGATATGTTTGAGAAGGTCTTTGCGGATGATGCCAAACGAAGTTTACAGGGGCGCGCCCGCGAAACAGGAGGAAACCGGGAACACTGCGGCGATACGGCTCCCTATTTTTACGACAGCGTTCCTCACGGAGGAACAGATCCGGCCCAGGAATCTTCGGCTTTCCGGCCTGCGGAATGCGGGCCGCTTAAGGACGAGCCGGAACTAAATCTGGAGCAGCAGACACTGCATATGTTGAACCGCCAAAAATCGGCGGCCATCACAGGGAGGAACAAATAGACGATGAAATGGTCAGGTAAAGTAATCGGAATGAGCTTGGCCGGCGTTCTGCTGGTCGGAGCCGGAGGCTATTTTGCTTTCGGAGCCGTTAAAAAGCCGATGGCGGGCGCCGCCGCTCAAGAGGTCGTGGTTGCCGTCAAGAAAGGGGATATCCGCTCCACGGTTTCGGGGACGGCCCAATTCGAGCCGAAAGAAAAACAGACGATCGTCTCTCCTGCGGACGCCACGATTAAAGTGATGCATCTTACGCGGAATATGCCCGTTAAAGCGGGGGACGTGCTTGTAGAGCTGGGCAGTCCGACACTGGAAAATAATTTACAAAAAGCGCTGATGACCCAGGCGGACATCGAGAAACAGATCGCCGAGCTGCGGCAGCAGCAGGCCAACATGGGAACTTCCGCTCCAATTGGCGGACAGCTTGTGCTCGCTCCCAATATTGAAGTCGGCTCAAACGTCAATAAAAATACAAAGATCGCGACGGTCAACGATACGACCAATCTGCTGGCTTCGGCGCTTTTTCCGTACGAGGAAGCTTTGCAGCTCCGCAGCGGAGAAGAAATCGACCTGACCGTCGACGGGTTTTCGCTAACCAAAACAGGCAGGGTGGACGCTGTGAACAAGACAGCCAAGTCCGACGGGAAAGGCGGAAAAGCGCTTGAAGTGCAGATCCGTATCCAAAACGACGGCACGCTCGATGCCGGCCTGAAAGTGAAGGCATCCGCAAGGATCGGGAGCGTTTCTGTGGATGCGGTGGCCGAGAGCTCGCTGGAATATGCCAAATCGGCGCCGGTCGTAGCGGGTGTGCAGGGCACCGTTTCTTCACTTCCGAACAAGTCGGGAACTCTGGTCAAGGCGGGGGCCAGCGTGGCGGTGCTGGAGAACGATACGATCCAGAGCGACATTTCCGATAAGGAAGCGGCGCTGGAGCAGCAAAAGCTGGCCGTGCAGGAGGCCCGGGACAAAGTGGCCGATCTGGTTGTAAAGGCTCCTTTTGACGGCGTGTTCTCGACTGATTTTGTTAATACGAAAGAAAACATTCTCGCGAGTCTGACGCCCGGAGCCAAAGTCAAAAACGCGTTCGAATTCGGCGCCGTGGCGAATATGGATCTGATGCAGCTGCCGATCCAGGTGGATGAACTCGACCTGAATGCGATTAAAACCGGCATGAAAGCCGAAGTATCGGTCGACTCCTTGCAGGGGAAAAAGTTCGAAGGCGAAGTGACGCAAATCTCCAGCATGGGCACGACGACTAACGGGGTGACGTTCTACGACGTGATTTTGGCCGTCAAAAATACAAACGAGCTGAAATACGGCATGACGGCGACCGCGAATATTCTGATCGAAAACAAAACGGGTGTCCTGTACCTGTCTCCAGAAGCCCTTCAGTCACGCCAGGGCAAGCGGTACGTCACCCTCAAGAAAGCGGACGGTACGACGGAGGCGCAGCACGAGGTGAAGATCGGCATCCGCAGTACGACCCAGGTGGAAATCACGGAAGGGCTGAAGGAAGGCGACAAGGTCGTGGTGCCTCAGAAAACCCAGCAGACGAAAATGACCCAGCAGGAGATCGACCGGCTCAGGCAGCAGTATCAAGGAGGCCAAGGCGGTCAGGGCGGAGGAGGCTTCCAAGGCGGAGGCGGATTCCCGGGCGGAACCCAGGGAGGCCAGAGCGGTCAAGGCGGCGGAGGCCAGCGTGCGAACCAGACGAGATAAGGCAGGTCGGTCAAGGAGGTGATTGGCATGAATATGATTGAACTTCAGGGCATTACGAAAGTGTACCGCCAAGGCGCCCAGGAGCTGACGATTCTGAAGAAGCTGGATTTATCGGTCGCCGCCGGTGAATTTGTGGCCATCGTAGGTCCGAGCGGTTCCGGAAAATCCACGTTGATGAATACGCTGGGTCTCCTGGACGTTCCGACGACCGGCAGCTACTTTCTCGACGGTGTCCAGACCGAGCGCTTATCGGACAATCAGTTGTCGGAACTGCGCAACCGCAAGATCGGATTTATTTTTCAGCAGTTTAACCTGCTTCCCCGCTTGTCGGCTTTCGAGAATGTGGAGCTGCCGATGATCTACGCGGGCATACCCGCCAAGCAGCGGGCGGAGAAAGCGCGAGCCGTGCTGGAGAAGCTCGGCATGAAGGGGCGGGAGCACCACAAGCCCAGCGAGCTGTCGGGAGGCCAGCAGCAGCGTGTGGCCATTGCCCGCTCGCTTACCTTATCGCCGCCTCTGCTGCTGGCCGACGAACCGACGGGCGCGCTGGACACGCGGACCGGGCAGGAAGTGCTGGAGCTCATTCTCGAGCTGAACGGGCAGGGGCATACCATCGCGCTGATCACGCACGATCTGCATATCGCGGACTGCGCGAAACGTATCGTGTCGATCCGGGACGGGGAAATCGTGGGAGACCGGCTCAGCCTGGCGCAGGCGGCACAGGGGGTGCCCTCATGAAATTCACCGAGCTGATCCGGATGGCGATGAAGACGGTGACCGGAAGCCCGCTCCGCACGTTTCTTACGATGCTGGGCGTGATCATCGGCGTCTGTTCCGTCATCGCGCTCGTGGCGCTGGGCAACGGAACGACCGACAAGATCAAGGCCCAGTATGAGAACCTGGGCACGAATCTGCTCGTCGTGAACGTAAACGGCATGGGCCGCGCCACTCAACTGGATTACAACGAGCTGATGCAGTTCGAGGGCTTCCCCGAAATTAGCGCGATCGCGCCCACGATGACCAAGAACGGAGCCCATATCAAAGCGGACCGCACGCAGGATACGTCCAATGTGATCGGGACGAACGACCGTTACCAGAGCATCGTCAAAGCCGATGTGGCTTCGGGCCGGTTCTTAAGCCCGTCGGATCTGGAGTTCCGGAGCAAAGTGGCGGTAATCGGCAGCGAGGTTGCCAAAACGTATTTCGGGACGCTCGATCCGGTAGGAGAGACGATCCGCATTGAAGGCATTCCTTTTACGGTCATCGGGCAGTTGAAAGAAAAAGGCTCGAATATCGGCGGCACCTCCGTGGACAGCTCCATTCTCGTGCCGCTGGAGACGGCGCGCCGCCAGTTCCAGCTCGGAACGATCCGGACGACCTATATCGAAGCCCCGACGCGTGACGATATTTACAAAGCGCAAAACACGATGAAGTCGTATCTCACTTACAAATTCAAATCCGATACAGGATTTACCCTGATCAATCAGGATGAGCTGCTGGCCGCGAGCACGAAAGCGACCGATACGCTTACCAAACAGCTTGTCAGCGTGGCCGCGATTTCTCTGCTTGTAGGGGGCATCGGCATTATGAACATCATGCTGGTCACCGTAAGCGAAAGGACCCGCGAAATCGGAATCCGCAAGTCGATCGGAGCCAAGCGCCGGAGCATTCTGCTGCAGTTTCTCGTGGAGGCAACCGTCATCAGCGGGCTGGGCGGCCTGTTCGGTCTGCTGCTCGGCATCGGCATCGTGTACGGCTGGCCGCTCTTTTCCAAAGAGCAGACCTTGCGCCTGTCGCTGGACGTTTGTCTGTACGCGTTCGCGTTCTCGGTGCTGGTCGGCGTCGTATTCGGCCTTTATCCGGCGAACAAAGCTTCCAAGCTGCATCCGATCGACGCGCTGCGTTCCGATTAAACCCGCCCGAATTCATCTCAGGAGGTAATGAAGTGGAAAAAGACAAACGCAACAAGCTCCCTAAACTGCTCGTCACACTCACAGCCGCTGTCGCCATCTCTTCCGCGGGCTGGTCCGGCCCTTTCACCGGCAAGGCTTCCGCCGGAGCGGCAGGGATTTTCGTATCGCCGAAAGTTTACTTTACCGTCGAAGACGTATCTTTGGCCAAAGGGACCGGCAAAAGCTCTCTGCACTTCACACTGCTGCTTCACAATGAAGGAAGCGGAACCGTCGATCTGAACGCGTTTGCGGTCAGCGTGAACGCGCCGGACGGAAGCAGATACACCCCTAAGCTCAGCGGAACTTCCTCCGCCCGGGTGTGGCCGGATTCGACGGGACGCTACATATACACGGCCGAGGTTTCCTCGCAGGCTTCGCTCGATACCTTGAAGCTTTCGCTGAACCGCTGGGCTTCGGACGGAGTCTCGAAGGGTGCGGGCATCGGCAGCCTGCCGCTTGCGGCCGACGCGGCTCCCGCTCCGGATAAGCCGGTCCGGGTTCAGCTGAGCGAAGCGGATGCGTCGCTGCCCGAGGACGCTGTGCTGACGATTCGGGCGCAGGACTCCATCCGCTGGAACCGCGACAGCGGGCAGGAGCTGTACACCCACTTGACGGTTGTCAATGAGGGATCGACAGCCCTCAAGTGGAATGACAACGTCCTGCTGTCCGTGCAGGACGCCAAGGGCCGCACCTACACGGCTGCGGTCGTAAGCGGAGCGGATACCCTCCTGGAACCGCAGGAGCCGGCCGTCCTGACGGTGAAAACATCCGCGGCGGGCAGCGCATCGCCCGGAACGGCCTTGAAGCTCGTACTCAGCGCGAAAAACAGCGGAGGCACCTTCACGATCGGGACTGTGCCGGTTCCCGATGAAACGACTGCCGTGAGCGTGGGAGAAGCCATCCCATACGTTTACGGGGACGGGCTTGAACTGACGTACCGCAGCGCGGTGGTCAACGCCAAAACTGACGGGACGACCGTGCAGACCGTAGTCGAATTCCGCAATACGGCCAAGGAACACGTCCGGCTGCCGGATTTGTCCGCGGTGTACCAGTTCGGCAGCCGCGCAACCGTCGACGGCGTGATCGACGCGAAGCCGTCCTCGGCTTTTCTCGCCCCGGGCGAATCCGCGTCGTACCGCTATACCGCGTCTCTGCCGACGGGCGTCTCCAAAGACGCGATCGAGCTTCTTCTGCTCGCGAAGGAATCGGCGGCGGAGACTACGGCCGAGAGCGGCGGCGGATCAAACGGCTCGGCCGATGCGGCCGGTGCCTCCGGCGCGACCGCCTCGGGCGCGAAGGCGTCCGCTTCGTCCGCCGGGACGACCGCAGGCAGCGGGGCCTCTTCCGCGGCCAAAGCGACCGCCTCGGGGGGTTCTTCCTCCGCAGCCGCAGCGTCGTCCGGCTCCGGCAAGAGCACGGCCGCCGGCTCAACCGGCTACGTGCCGGCGGCTGCGCTGTCCCTCGCTAAGGCGGATTCCGGCAAAGGCGGCGATTATGCGGCCGCCCAGCCGTATACCCTTGGCGAGAAGCTCCCGCTTCCGAACGGAGCATTGGAAGCGGGGCTCGGCGTTTCGCTTGTGGAATTCCACAAGCACGAGAACGAAGAGATCGGCTATCAGACAGCCGTCGCCAAATACAAGTTCACCAACACGTCCGGCAAAACGCTGGATCTGCCGCAGCTCGGCATGGAACTGACCACGCCGGACGGGCTCGTCTATGCGGGCACACGCCAGTCGTCGGCAGCCGCAAGCATTCTTCCGGGCACCGCCGCGGTGGTCAGCTACTCCTACATGATCCCGCCGTCGGACAAGACCGAAACGCTTGCCATGACGATCACGGATGCCAACAAAATGTCGCTCGGTTCCTACAAGGTCGCCTTCCAGGCGGAGGCGGGGAGCGGACCGGTGTCGTTCTATCCGTTCGAGGTTGCGTTTAACGATTCCACGGTCGGCTGGACTTACAGCACGAAGACCGATGCCCAGTACACGTATAAGCTGATTCTGGACATGACGATTACGCGCAAAGAGCAGGTGATCGTGGATTCGAACTTCTCCAAAATGGAGATCGAACTGCTTGATCCCGACAACCGCTCTCTGGCCAGCCAGACGGTTCCGTTCCTGGGCACCGGCCGACTCGTATCCGGCAAGCAGACGTTTTTCTTCAATGATGTCAAATCGGAGCAGTTCAGCTCCGGCGCCCATTTTAATATCTACGAAGTGATTGAAACTCCGAACGGTCCCGTTAGACGCCTGATCAAAACGATTCAGGGCTGACCGTTATAACTGAAATCACGACAAAACGCCGCCGACAAGCGGCGTTTTTTTCAAGGAAAAAAACTTCACACAGTGATATAATAAAGGTTTTCTCCTATTGTATAATTTTGGGAAAAATATTTCGTTGTAAAATTCCGCTTCCTTTACTAGCATAGAGAGGACGCATTAATCCGGAAGTAGGGATGAGGGCGCTTATACAGAATGCGATCGGGCGCTTAGGGGATAGAACAGCCCTGTCGATAGAGGAGTGAGTCGGAGTTGAAACGTTTTGCGCAGGCATCCTATGTCATGTATTTTCTGGCGGGACTGGTTATCACCACGATCGGTTCCGTGCTGCCGCAAATTTTACGGCATTACGAAGTTACTTACACAATGGGAGGCCAGCTTGTTTTCTGGGGCTCCATCGGATTTCTGGTGGGGGTGCCGGTGGCGACTCTTTTGTTAAACCGTTTTAGCGAAAAGCAGATTTTGGCGCTGGCGTGTCTGATTATTGCCGGTTCCCAGTTTATGATGTGGTCGCTGCCGCCGTTTTCGGCCATGCTGGTTATCAATTTTATGAATTGTCTCGGAACGGCTGCCGTCGAAACGATTGTGGCGACGCTCATGATGGAGGTTTTTGTGGGGCGCCGGGCGGTTGTGATGAGCTACCTGGAAGTCTCGTTCGGCCTGGGGGCTCTGCTGATGCCCGTCATCTCCAGCCTGCTGATCTCGATGGATCTGTGGAGATACTCGTTCGTGGTTACGGGAGTCATGGCCCTTGCGATGACGGGAGTGTGGGTCTTTATTACCTACTCCAAAACGGATCTCGACGACAACGCCGCGAAGGATGCGAGCAACATGGCGCCGCCCGAAAACATTTCGGCCCGTCTGAAATGGCTGCTGCTCGTTTTCTTCGGGTTTATGATTTTTATGTACTGCGGCATCGAAGGAAGCATGAACAATTTCCTGTCTTCCATCTTTATCTCGTACCTGGATGCGGCGCCTTTCCTTGCGGCACTCAGCGTCGGTCTGTTCTGGGGCGCGATGGTACTGGGACGTCTCGCCACGGGCTGGATTATCCGCAAAATCACTTACAGCCGGTTTCTGTTTATCAGTATGGCAAGCAGCCTGATTGTGCTGGCCGCTTTCATCGTGCTGCAAAACATTTGGACCGGGTATGTGCTGATTGTTGCGCTCGGATTGCTGCTGTCCGGCGTGTATTCGATTACGATGGTGTATGCCAATCATACGTTTCCGGGTCTTGCCCGGCTTGTGACAAGTCTGATTACCGGACTGGCGGGTCTCGGGGGAGCCGTTTTCCCGGCGTTGATCGGATATGTCATGGATCAGGCGGGCACTTCCCGGGCGCTCTGGATGACGGTCGGCTTCGCCGTTTTCTATCTGCTCGGTCTTGCTGTCATCGAGGCGGTCTACAAAAAAACGCGGAGATCGGACCCTTCCTCGCCAGCTTCCTAAAGCAGCGGGTCCGGCCGCTAACGACCACGGGTATTTCAATAAAAAAACCGCCTTCGGGCGGGCGCGATGCGTTTGCAGCGCCTGCCGCCAAAAGGCGGTTTTTTTGTATGTAGACAGGTGGGACGAGTGACGTTCCGGGCAATTAAATGAACGGATACTCTTCCGGATTCGTTTTTACGGGGGTGGCGTCGTATCCTTCCGTAAGCAGGTCGAGTTTACCCGTCTGCGGGTTCATGACCAGGCCGTGTACCGGAAGGTTTTTCGGCAGGAGCGGGTGATTGCGGATAATGTTCACGCTTCCGATGACCGCTTCGTCGATATGCTCGAAACCCGTCAGCCACTTGTCGAGGTTGATGCCGGAGTTATGCAGGGTGTCCAGCACTTCGGTTTGCACGCCGCGTTCCCGCGCCTTGCTCAGAACCTTCTCCGAGTTCAAGCCGGTCATGCCGCAGTCGCGGTGTCCGATTACGAGTACTTCATCGGCGTCCAGTTCATATACGGCCACGATAATGCTCCGCATAATACTTCCGAAAGGGTGGGAGACAAGAGCGCCGGCGTTTTTAATAATCTTGGAATCGCCGTTGCGCAGGTTCATCGCCTTGGGAAGCAGTTCCACCAGACGGGTGTCCATACAGGTCAGGATAACCATCCGTTTGTCGGGAAACTTGGTTGTCAAATACTGTTCGTACTCTTTGGATTCCACAAACGATTCATTGTAATTGAGAATTTCGGATATCAAACTCATATAAATCCTCCGCTTCTTTTGTATGGTTTCTTTTTATGGCAAAGACAGCCTGAGGGCCGTCTTGTGCTAATTTACGCAGTTGACCAGTCTCATGGCCGGATTGTAGGTCTGCTGGCTGCTTTTCAGGACATAGGTTCCCCGCTGGGGCATGTAGTCGACCGACAGATTTTCCTCGAAGAAAACTTCTTTGCGGGGATCGTACTGCACGGTGAACGCATTGCTCCGCGCATCTACGTCGCCTTCGGTATGGGCGGCCTGGATTTGAAGAGCGGCTACCCCGGCCAGGGCGCATCCGCAGCCTTCCGTATCGTAGAACAGCCTGAGGATCGCATCCTGGGGCAGACGGTTTGTAAGGGCTTCGACGGCCGCTTCGCTAAAGTGAATGTACATGCGTAAGCTCCCTCCTTTTTATCAATTGTATCACAAACGGAAGAATTTGATTATCTCCCGCATAGAAAGTATGATGACAGTATACCTGTTTAGTGAAAGGAGAATCCACCATGAGCCAGACAGACTATCAGGGCAAACTGGATGAATTCCGCAAATACATACGTAAAATCAAACATTATGAAGAAGCAGTCGGCCTCATTTATTGGGACTTGCGCACCGGCGCTCCCAAGAAGGGGGCATCCGAGCGTTCCGAAGTCATCGGCGAGCTGTCCACCGAAGCGTTCCGGTTATCGGTATCCGACCAAATGGGCGAATACCTGGATTTCTTCTCCGATACGGCACGCATCGAGGAACTGGACGAAACGAACTGCCGCATCGTTCACGAAGCGAAGAAGGAATTTGACCGCAGCAAAAAGATTCCGCCTGAGAAGTATCAAGAATACGTCGTACTGACTTCCAAAGCGGAAAGCGTCTGGGAAGAGGCGAAGGAGAAGAACGATTTCGCCATGTTCCAGCCTTACTTGGAAAAAATCGTGGAGACGAACCTGGAATTCGTCGACCTCTGGGGCTACAAAGGGCATAAATACAATACCCTTCTCGATATGTACGAACCGGGCATGACCGTCGAGAAGCTGGACGAAGTGTTTGGGGCTCTCCGCAGCGAAGTGGTGCCTCTCCTGGCCGAAATCAAGAAAGCGCCGCAGCCGGACCGTTCGTTCCTGCGCCAGACGTTCGACAAGGAGAAGCAGAAGCATTTCTCGTTGTTCATCTTAAAGGAACTGGGTTACGACTTCGAAGCGGGACGTCTGGACGAAACCGTTCATCCGTTCGCGACCGGCCTGAATCCGGGCGATGTCCGGATTACGACCCGTTATTTGCCTGAGGACGCGACAAGCGCGCTCTTCGGTACGATTCACGAGTGCGGACATGCGCTCTATGAGCAGAACATTTCGGAAGATTTGATCGGAACGAATCTTTGCACGGGAACATCGATGGGCATTCACGAGTCACAATCCCGTTTCTGGGAGAATATGGTAGGAAGAAGCCGCGAGTTCTGGTCCCGCTACTACGCCGACCTGCAGCGGACCTTCCCGGGACAGTTCGATAACGTGAGCGAAGAGGCGTTTTACCGGGCGATTAACCATACCGAGCCTTCACTGATCCGGATCGAAGCGGACGAACTGACCTACAATCTCCACATCATGATCCGCTACGAGCTTGAAAAAGCGCTGTTCAGCGGCGAGCTCAATGTCGCCGACCTGCCCGAAGCCTGGAACGCGAAATACCGCGAGTACCTGGGCATCGAGGCGGACACGAACGCGGAAGGCGTGCTTCAGGATGTGCACTGGGCCGGCGGCTCCTTCGGGTACTTCCCGTCTTACGCGCTCGGCAACATGTATGCCGCCCAGTTCACCAACACGCTGCGCAAAGAGATTCCGGCGTTTGACGAGCTGCTGGCCAAAGGCGATTTCGCTCCGATCAAACAGTTCCTGGTCGAGCACATTTACCGCTACGGAAAATCCCAGACGCCTAACGAGATCGTCCGCCGCGTGACGGGCGAGGATCTCAATCCGCAGTATCTGGTGGATTACCTCAAGGACAAATATAAGCCGCTCTACGGCTTAAGCTAATAGAAGTTGTAAAAAAACCGCCCCGGATGACGTTGGCTGCTTCGGCCACCGCCTTTCGGGGCGGTTTTTTTTGCCCAGAGGGCCTTCCGTCCGTTAACCCGCCCGCCTGCTTGTGCATATGCTGATAGCAATCAAGAAGAATGGAGGAGACGCCATGAAACGAAGATCTATCGTCTTCCTCCTGCTGTCGGTGCTGTTGGCGGGATTGGTTCTGCCGGGCTGCTCGAAACAGGAAGAAGTCAGCAAAATCCGTATCGGTGAAGTCACGAGATCGATCTTTTACGCGCCTCAATATGTCGCGCTTTCGCAAGGCTTTTTCAAAGATGAGGGACTGGAAGTGGATCTGACGACTACGGCCGGAGGGGACAAAACGATGACCACACTCCTGTCCGGCGGAATCGACGTGGCGCTGGTCGGATCGGAAACGTCGATTTATGTGCATCAGCAGGGAAGCGACGATCCCGTCATCAACTTTGCCCAGCTTACGCAGACGGACGGCACCTTTCTCGTATCGCGCACGAAACCGGCCGGAAATTTCGACTGGAGCGCGCTTAAAGGAAAAACCTTCCTCGGCCAGCGCAAGGGCGGAATGCCGCAAATGGCCGGAGAGTTTGCGCTGCGCAAGCACGGCATTGACCCTCATAAGGACTTAAACCTGATCCAGAATGTCGATTTTGCGAACATTTCTTCCGCTTTTTCTTCCGGAACCGGGGAATATGTCCAGCTTTTCGAACCCCAGGCGTCCGTTTTCGAGAAAGAGGGAAGAGGCTACGTCCTGGCCTCGTTCGGAGTCGAAAGCGGCAAACTGCCGTATACCGTTTACATGGCGAAACAAAGTTTTATCAAGAAAAATCCGAACGCGGTTCAGAAGTTTACGAATGCCGTACAGCGGGCCCAGAACTGGATGCATACGAAAAGCGTCAACGAAATCGCGGATGCGGTTCTGCCTTATTTTAAAGATACCGATCCGGAAATCGTGAGAAGCGTGGTGAAACGGTATAAAGACCAGAACACCTACGCCGGCGACCCCGTCATCGACGAAGCGGAATGGAACAACCTCCAGGACGTCATGACTCAGGCAGGTGAGCTGAAAGCGAAGGCCGATTGGAGCACGCTGGTGGACAACAGTTTTGCCGAGAAAGCCAAGGTGAATGTGAAGTGAGCAGGCACGGCCTGCTTAGTGCCGCGGCTGCCGGCTTTGGCTGCGGGGGTCATTCTCGTGCAAGCGGATAAGGAGGGATGCGACCATGGATACAGCGGCCACGGTTCAAGTTAGCGGCATGACGCATGTGTACGTGTCGGACGCCCAGGCGAATCCGGCCTTGGAAAACATCGAACTGACCATCCGGCCGGGTGAATTCGTCAGCCTGCTTGGCCCGAGCGGTTGCGGTAAAACGACGCTTTTGTCCATTATCGCCGGTTTGATCCGGCCCACCCGGGGGCAGGTGCGGATTAACGGCCGGGAAATGGATTCCCCTACTTCCCGGGTCGGGTATATGCTTCAGCAGGATTACCTGTTTCCGTGGAGGACAATTTACGGCAATGCCGTCATCGGACTCGAGCTGCTGGGCAGGCTGAACAAGGAAACGGGGGCGTACGTCGATCATCTCCTGGAGGAGATGGGGCTTGCCCCATTCCGCGATTACCGGCCTGCCCAGTTATCGGGCGGAATGAGGCAGCGCGTCGCCCTCGTCCGGACGCTGGCGGCGAGGCCCGAGCTGCTGCTTCTGGATGAGCCGTTCTCCGCGCTCGATTACCAGACTAAGCTGCAGCTGGAGGATCTCGTCGTGCAGACGCTCCGTTCACGGGGCAAAACGGCGCTGCTCGTCACGCATGATATCACGGAAGCCATCGCGATGAGCGACCGGATTATCCTGCTTGAACCGCACCCGGGCCGGATCCGGCGGGAGATTGCCGTCCCGGAGCACATCCGGCAGACGCTGCCTTTCGAAGCGAGAGAAAAGCCGGGATTTCACGAGCTTTTCCACGAGATATGGCAGGAATTCGAGCGTATGGGCGGAAAGGAGGCGGAAACGTGAGCCATCAACCGGCAGATGAAACCGCACAGAATCAAGTAGCCGGTATCCACGCACAGGCGCACGGCCAGAAGCATACAGACGGCGGAACGCTTGCGGATACGATCCATGCGGCCCATCTGGAGGCCAAACGCAAAGTTGCGGTTCGTGTCCGTGTCACCCAACTGCTCATCCTTGTGATCAGCCTGGGCGTATGGGAAGCCGCGGGCCGCCTGAAATGGATCGATGTGCTGCTGTTCAGCTATCCGAGCAAAGTTTTTGTTCTCCTGGCTTCCAAAATCGCGGACGGCTCCATTTTTCCCCACACGGGATATACCGTCTATGAGACGGTTGTCGGCTTCGTGCTCGGCACGCTTTTCGGGACGGCGCTGGCGATGCTGCTCTGGTGGTCGCCCTTCCTGTCCCGCGTGCTCGATCCGTACATCGTCGTGCTGAACAGCATGCCGAAAGTGGCGCTGGGTCCGCTGTTTATCGTCGGCTTCGGTCCCGGGATGCTGTCCATTATCGCGACCACGCTCTCGATTACCGTCATCATTACGACACTGGTGGTGTACGGGAGCTTCAAGGAAGTCGACGACAATTACGTGAAAGTCGTCCGCATCTTTGGGGGGAGCCGGGGCGAGGTCTTCCGCAAAGTGATCCTTCCCGCGTCGTTTCCCACGATAGTGGCAACGTTGAAAGCGAACGTCGGCCTTGCCTGGGTCGGGGTCATTGTCGGCGAGTTCCTGGTTTCCAAAATGGGACTCGGCTACCTCATCGTGTACGGATTCCAGGTGTTCAACTTCACTCTCGTCATAGCAAGTCTGGTCGTGATCGCGATCGTCGCGACCTTTATGTATCAGGCCGTCGTCTATTTGGAGAATAAATTGATGTCCCGCCGGTAAGTCTGAGAGAAGCATAAATTGCCGCTCTTGTGACCGGTAGACTTGAACAATATCGCCGAACATGGAATAATCGAAACAGAAAAAATCCACTAGACGGAGCAAACATCTATGAACATTCCTTTCATCGGCATTCGCGTCTTAAAAACGGCTCTGGCCGTCATCGTATCGATTACTTTGGCCCGGTGGATCGGCTTAACCAGCCCCAATTCCGCAGGGCTTCTTGCTATTTTGGGTATTCAGGTAACGAAGCGCAGAGGCATCAACAACGCTTTTCAGCGGATCGCGGCTTCCATTCTGGCCGTCCTTTTCGCATCCGTCCTGTTCAGCCTGCTCGGCTTCCACGTTTGGGTGCTCAGTTTGTTCGTACTTATCGTTTTCCCGGTCTTGCACCGGATAAAGCTGAGCGACGGAGCGGTCACGGCTTCCGTAACCATTTTTCACATTTATAATGCGCAGTTGATCAGCCCCCCGCTTATTTTAAATGAAATCATCCTTCTGATCGTCGGACTGGGAAGCGCCACGCTGATCAACATTTCGTATATGCCCAAAGCGGACAAAGAAATCGAGTTTTACCGGTCCAAAGTCGAGGGGCTTTTCTCGGATGTGTTTCTGCATATTGCCGAACATCTAAGGGATACGACTGTCGTCTGGAACGGGAAGGAACTCCTCGAGCTGGACGAAGTGCTGAAAACGGGAACCGAAACGGCCAGCCGATCGATTGAGAACGCGCTGCTTTTCGGCACTCATACGTATACGGACATGCAGCTCTATTTTTACATGCGCAACGAGCAGTTCGAATCCCTTCAGCGGATGGCGCTGCTGGTGTCCCAGGTCAGCCGGGAACTGCCTCTCGGGGAAAGTCTCGCTTCTATTTTCGAAGAGCTTAGCAAAGACTGCAAAGTAGACTACTACACCGGACGTTCGGAGAAAAAGCTGGCCGCCCTGCAGGCGAACTTCAAGATGGAGACGCTGCCGCAGACGCTTTCCGAGTTCGAGGCAAGAGCGGCCCTCCAGCAGTTGACCCGGGAACTGAGCTATTATTTGAACATCGCCAAAAAGCAAAAAAAACAGAAGCCCGCGTCCGCGCGCTCCTGATCATGTTGTTGCCCTTGGCGACTCCCCCGAGCCTGACGGCCGGGGGATTTTTATATTATTGATAGGAAGACTATGCCAGTTTCTCGATTGAAAGAGAAGCGCTTACGGTTGGTGTTCCTCCGCCGATTGCGTTTTGTAAAGTTAAAGCCCCCGTATTATCTATCCGGTTTAAGGTCAATACTCCGCCGGCTGTTAATTGAACGATAACCTGCCCGGTGTATGGATTGTTTCCGGCACCGGTTCCATAGTTACTGCAGGGAACCAGGGCCGCAGGGGTCGGGCCAGCCGCGTCCGGGTCAAAGAACAAGCCGAAAGCGTTATTCCCGGCTGTAGGGAACACCTCATACGTTATTTTATAAAATCCATTTTCATTTATGATAATGCTGGACGGAGGTGCGAATGTGACGGCTGTCGCACTGATGACGGAGTCGTTAAAGGATACGGCCCCGCCTTGCCCCCCCGGTTCGGCTGCCGCGGCTATCGTCTGCGCCGCTGTGCTGCACACAAAGGCAAACGATGAAATTCCGCCTGCGGGTCCCTGGGGTCCTTGAGGACCGGCGGGACCTTGGATTCCCTGGGGCCCTGTTAGGCCGGCAGGACCTTGGGGTCCTTGCGGGCCTTGAGGACCGGGAAGTCCTTGGGGTCCAGGAATAGGCGTTACGTTTACGGTAGGCGGGGGACAGGATACTTTTACGATTTTCTTTTTGACAATGACGATTTTATTTTTTCTCTTCGGTTTACACACGATAACCGTTTTTTTGTGACATCTCTTTCTCTTTGGACAATTCATTTAAGATACCTCCTCGGAATGTTTAATACAAGATCATCCTATGACAGGTATCTAATGCATGAAAGGACGATAACCTATTTTTAGAAAAAGAGGTTAATGCGGAGGGGCAGCCGTTTAGTGTCTATCAACTAAGTCCAATCAAAATTTTATAGGGTTCATAAAGTGATAGCGGACAATGAGATACCTCACTATTGGAGGCCCCTTTTTAGGGGCTTTTTTTATTCAAAAGATTCACTTAACCCGTAAGATGTCAGCCCCAGATCCGGCCGTATAAGATAACAGGCATAATTATCCCGTGATGAAAGGCATTGAAATAAGTGTAGGCCGCATACGTACAATGCTTGAAAAAATCAAGTCCGAGCACCGATATTGGAGCTCGGGCTTTCACATATGCCGGATATTAGTCCGGTAATCCGCAAAGTTAAAACACTTCCGCTGAAGCGTGCATGAAAGTTATCCTTGGTGCTGAATATTCGAGCGGGGTTCTTCTTATCCCCGGTAACGATTCCGTATGCAGCGGGCGAAAGCAGCTGTTCTAAGTGCCATGAGGAATGGTTGTCGATGGTTTGGGGGCTTAGGGCAGCGGAAACAGGACACGGCTAAAGCACGGTCTGGGAAGCGGGACAAAAGGATAACCAGCTGCGTTCAACCGCAGCTGGTTATTGAAGAGTGACTGTAATGGGGCCCGATTTCATCTGGATCGGTTTATTTCCATTTAACTATTATAAGAAGACGAAGCTTGATTTAATGCGGAATTTACAAATTATCTTGATTTGATTGCGTCCGTTCAATCAACAATCGCCTATGTCCTGCATACACTTGTAATGAATGATTGCATGGAGGAGGTTGAAAGGATGTCAATAGATAGAAATTTGCAAAGCAGAGAGATCATTGTGAAAGCTGTCTGCGGCAAAGGACGCAAATTTTCGCACGTAAGTCATACCGTGACTCCGCCTCATGCTCCAACCAGTATCTTAGGCGCCTGGATCATCAACAATCAGTACGAAGCCGTCAAGTCTGGAGAGGGAGTCGAGGTCGTCGGTACTTACGATATCAACATCTGGTATTCGTATGATCGGAATACGAAAACCGATGTCGCGAAAGAAACGGTATCTTATGCGGAGGTAGTCGGTTTGTCGTACCTCGACAAGCGGCACAAGTCTGCCACAGCGGAAGTTTCTGCGGTCGCAACGCAGGAACCGAACTGTGTGGAAGCGAGCATCTCCGGAGGCGGTAACGTGCTGATCCGCGTAGAGCGCGAATTCCATGTGGAGCTGACGGCGGAAACGAAGGTGCACGTGATCGTGGATCCGAACGGCGGAGATTTCGAAGAGAAGCATGTAGACTTCGATCTCATCAGCGATGATGGAGATTTCGAAGATTTAAACCCCGATCTGCTGGAAGATGATTTAAGTTAAAGGTTACTTCATCTTATGCACCGGAAGAAGCTGGGGCAGAGGGCGTTTGCCCTCTTTTTTGTTTCTCCGGGTAAAAATGGGCAGCCGGGAGGAGGACGACTATGCAGCTCTTCGTGCTATACTCCGGGCGGGATAAGCAGACGGTTTCCGTCATGAGCCGGGAATTGGATCTCCTGAACATTCCGCATGGGGAAAAGCTTCCGGAGAAGACGCCTGTGAGAATCGCAGCCTGGGGCAAACTATCGGCGGAGCAGGCGCGGGATTTGGCCGCAATGCCGCGGCGCGCTCTGCTGCAGCCTCCGGAAGCGGTCTCCCTGGCGGTGAGGGAAGAGGACGCGAGGATGCAGCTTACCGTACACGGCATCCGGACGATCCACGGCTCCCGGGGAGATACGGAGGCCGGTCGCCGTGATCGCGGCATCCACCGGGGAGGCGGGCCGTATTCCTACGAATACCGCATAGCGGTTTTCCATATGGAGGCCCTCGCCGTTTACCGGCAGAAAAACAACCTGCTGCTCCTTCCGGGCTCGGCCGGAACAGAGCCGTCCGGTTTTCAGGAAGTCAGCCTGGAGCAGCAGACGTTTCACACCCAGCGCGCCGTCCGCGAGTCGGTCAAGGCGGTGTACGCGCTCGGCCTCGACTACGGCCTTGTGCATATCGCGATCGAGCCTTCCGGCAGGACGCTCGTGCTGCGGGTAGATCCATCGCCGCGGCCGGATCAGCCGCTGGCGGCGCTCTTTGCGCACGCCATCGGGCGATACGCCGTGCAGCTCTCGCAGGAGCTGGCGCGGACGGAGCCGGCGGTACTCGGGAGCGATCCCGAGTTTCTGCTGGTTAATCCGAGCGGCAAAGTCGTGTCCGCCTCCAAGTATCTGGAGCGGGAAGGACAGGTCGGCTGCGACGCGATCGTGCTCAGCGGCCACCGCCTCATTCTGCCGCTGGCCGAGCTGCGTCCGCAGCCGAGCAGCGAACCGGCGCAGCTGGCCGCCAACCTGCGCCGGACGATGCGTACGGCCGCGCGCAAGATCGGCGACGACAGCCTCGCCTGGATCGCCGGCGGTATGCCGCTGCCGGGCTTCCCGCTTGGCGGGCATGTACATTTCAGCCGCTGTTGGCTGAATTCGCACCTGCTGCGCGCGCTGGATAACTACCTGGCGCTCCCTCTTACGATGATCGAGGGAGAGACGACCGCGCTGCGCCGACCGCGCTACGGGCTGCTGGGGGATTACCGCCGGCAGCGGCACGGCGGGTTTGAGTACCGGACGCTTCCGAGCTGGCTGGTTTCGCCCGAAATAACCCTCGGCGTGTTCGCGCTTGCGCGAATTATCGCAGACCGTTATTTCGAGCTGGACCAAAGGCCGCTGGACGATATGGAGGCTCAGGAGAATTATTATGCCGGCAATAAGCCGGGCCTGGCGGATGCCGCGGAAAGCGTATGGGCCGATCTCGAGAAACAGCCCATGTACGGGGAATTCGCAAGGTATCTGCGTCCGCTGAGGGAACAGTCGCGGCGCATGGAAGGCTGGCAGGAACTCGCCGATTTCCGGAGGAGCTGGAAAATCGGTCCCTACGGACGGAAACAGGATGCCGCGCAGGAAAACATGCTATAATAGAAGAATCATAGACAGCCTTATCCGCTGAACGTTTCGTCGGAGGTTTAGAATGACTCAATACACACCCATGATCCAACAGTATCTGGCAATCAAGGCTCAGGTGCCGGATGCTTTTTTGTTTTTCCGTTTGGGAGATTTCTATGAATTGTTTTTCGAAGACGCCATCAACGCTTCCCGCGAGCTGGAGATAACCTTGACGGGGCGCGGAGGCGGTACGGAAGAACGGATCCCCATGTGCGGGGTTCCCTATCATTCCGCGGACAATTATATTTCCCGTCTCATAGAGAAAGGTTACAAGGCCGCCATCTGCGAGCAGGTCGAAGACCCTTCCGCAGCCAAAGGCGTCGTCCGCCGGGAAATTGTCCGGATCGTGACGCCGGGCACCGTGATGGACGGCAAGACGCTTGGGGACGCGAGCAACAATTACATAGCGGCCGTCGCACAGGTCGGCGGCCGGTACGGCTTCAGCGCCTGCGACGTGTCCACCGGAGAATTGTATGCAACCTCTTTGTCGGACTCGTTCCAAATGCTGATCGACGAGCTGAATGCGTACGCTCCGGCAGAGATTATCGGGGACGGTCCGCTTCTTGACCGGGTCCGGAGCCAGATTCCGCTTACGGCGAAGTCCACGGTGTTTACGGCGTGGGAGCAGGCGGCGGACGACAAGCTCGCTCCGCAGTTCGGAGAAGGGGCGGCCGGGAAGCTGGACGCCTCCGCAAGACGCGTCGTTTCGCTTCTCTTGGCCTATTTGCATGAAACGCAGAAACAGAGCTTGACCCATATCAAAGAAATCCGCGCCTACTCGCCCCAGCAGTATATGACGATGGACCCTTTCACGCGCCGCAATCTTGAGCTGGTGGAAACGGTCCGGGAACGCAGCCGTAAGGGATCGCTTCTGTGGCTGCTGGACGAAACGGTCACCGCCATGGGCGCCCGCATGCTGCGCCGTTGGATCGAGAAACCGCTGATGCAGGCCGATGCGATCCGCAGCCGGCATGACGCGGTGGAGACGCTGTACAAACAGTTTATTTTGCGCGACGATCTTCGCACCGTTTTGAAAGAAGTGTATGATCTGGAGCGGCTCGTCGCCCGGATGGCTTACGGAAGCGCCAACGCCCGGGACATGATCGCGCTCCGGGTTTCGCTGGAGCAGGTGCCCCGTCTGAAGGACGTCTGCGCCGGTGCGGGCGCCCAGGTTCTCGAACGGCTTGTCGACGAAATGGATCCCTGCTCCGACATCTCGGAGATGATTCTCGGAGCCATCGAGGACGAACCGCCTGTGTCCGTACGCGACGGAGGCATGATCCGCGAAGGCTATCACGATTACCTGGATCAGCTCCGCGAAGCGAGCACCAACGGGAAGAAGTGGATCGCCGAGCTGGAAAGAAGCGAGCGCGAGGCGACCGGCATTCGGTCGCTCAAAGTCGGCTACAACAAAGTGTTCGGTTACTACATCGAGGTAACCAAGGCCAACGTGGGGTCCCTTCCCGAAGGACGCTACGAGCGCAAGCAGACACTCGCGAACGCCGAACGCTTCGTCACTCCTGAATTGAAGGAGAAAGAAGCGCTTATTCTCGAAGCGGAGGACAAACGCACCGATCTGGAGTACGAGCTGTTCGTGCAGCTTCGCGAACGGATTTCCTCGCAGATCGGACGCCTCCAGAAGCTGGCCGAGGCGATAGCGGAGCTGGACGTGTACCAGTCGTTGGCTGCGGTGAGCGCGTCCAACCGGTTTATCCGTCCGGAGGTCGGCGACGGCTACGATCTGCACATCGAAGAAGGCAGGCATCCGGTCGTCGAGGCCGTGCTTGAAAGCGGGGCGTTCATCGAGAACGAAACGAAGCTTACCGCCGGCGACGGAAGCATGCTGCTGATTACCGGCCCGAACATGGCGGGTAAAAGCACGTATATGCGGCAGGTTGCCGTCATCTGCCTGATGGCGCAGATCGGCTGCTTCGTACCGGCAAGCAGCGCCAAGATTCCGATCATCGACCGCATTTTCACGCGAATCGGTGCAGCCGACGATCTGATCGGCGGCCAGAGCACGTTCATGGTGGAGATGATGGACATTCAGGTGATGACGGAGAAGGCGACCGAGCGCAGCCTCGTCATTATCGACGAGCTGGGCCGGGGAACCTCGACAGGAGAAGGCATGGCGATCGCCCAGGCGGTCATCGAGTTCCTCCATCACGAGATCGGGTGCAAAACGCTCGTCTCCACACACTTTCACGAGCTGGCCCATCTGGAAGAAAGTCTTCCGCAGCTGCGGAATTACTGCATGGCCGTCAAGGAAAGCGGGCAGCAGGTTACGTTCCTGCGCAAGCTGATCCGGGGCGCGGCCAGTACGAGCTACGGCATCTACTGCGCCCAGATCGCGGGTCTGCCTGACGGGATTATATCCCGCTCGTACGAACTTCTGCAGACTTTCGAGGCGCGTGCGGCAGCCGAAGGGCCGGAACCGGGAGCCGGGTCATCCGGCGAGGGCGTTCTGACGGGGGCGCCTGCAGCCCGTACGTCCGCGAATGCGTCAGGGGCCGGGGAGGCGAGCGCTCCTTACGGTGCGCCGGAGGAAGCGGCGTCCCAGCGCTCCGCCGTAGAGCAGCTGAGCTTTTTCGAGGAGGCCAAGCCGGTCCGGGTACAGGCGGCTTCCGCCAAGCCGGACCCGCAGACGCAAGCGGTCATCGAGGAGCTTAAAGCGCTGGATCTGCTAAACATTACACCGCTTCAGGCAATTAATGTCATTTACGAGCTGAAGAAAAAACTACAGAACTGACAGCGGAAAACCGCTTTTTTTACAAATAAATGATTCTCAACAAGATGACGCACGAAGCCGGGATTAAGCGATACCTAGGGTCCGCCTCCGTTTTCCTGTCGCATCATATCTTAATAAAAGGGTGATTATGAATGGGTTTTCCCGGTTTTCGTAAATTAAAAACGGCCGCAGCCGCCGTAGTAGTGTTCGGTGCGGTAATCCCTGCTTCGGCATGGGCTCAGGAGAGCGCGCAGACAACGGATGAAGTAAGACAAGTACTCGGCCAATACCATGTAAGCGGGATTACGGCCGATGAGCTTAAAGGTCTGAGCATTGCCGACATGCTGAAAAAAATTAACGCCAAGGACCCGTACACCACATACTTCACTAAAGAACAGCTGGAAAAATTTACGGACAGCCTGGAAAACAATTATTACGGTATCGGCGCCCAGATGGGTTATGACGATATCGGCGTGTATGCGGACAAGATTTTCGAAGGATCGCCTGCGGAGAAGGGCGGACTAAAAAAAGGCGATTACATTCTGAAAGTCGCCGGCGTTTCCACGCAAGGAAAGAACCTGAGCGAAGTGGTAAGCGGTGTTCTCGGTCCCGAAGGAACCAAAATCGAACTGACGGTCAAGCGTGACGGCAAAGAGCTGAACCTGACTTTAACCCGGGCGAAAATACATTTGCCGAACGTGGAGGGCTACCTCATAACGCCAAGCACCGGTTACATTAAAATCGACAGCTTTTCAAGCGATGCCGATGAAATCTTCGACGCGACGTTTTCGGCCCTGCAAAAAATGGGCATGAAATCGCTGGTCATCGATTTGCGCGATAACCCGGGCGGTCTCGTGGAATCGGCGCAGAATATCGCCTCCAAGTTCATCAAGGAAGGTGTCTTCGCCCATACGAAAAACCGTAACAACGAAGATACGCCTCTGCAAATCAAAGGCGGGACGACTCAGAACCTTCCGGTATTTATGCTGATGAACGAAAACAGCGCCAGCGCTTCCGAAATGCTTGCCGGTGCCCTGAGAGACTATGGAGTTGCCGAGGTTATCGGCATGAAGAGCTATGGCAAGGGGAGCATGCAGAGCTTGCACAGTCTCAGCGACGAAAGCGCCGTGAAGGTGACCTTCGAAGAATATTTGACGCCCAAAATGAAGCCGGTCAACGGAGTCGGCATTGCGCCCGACATCGAAGCGGACGGCTATACGGCCCAGCTCATTACGGCCCTGCGCAAAGCGGGAACGAATTCCTTCCAGGTGCGGGTAACCAAGCATGACGTAACCGTCAATCAGGTGGAAGTGACGGAGCCGTACAGACCGATCCGCGAAGGAGGCAACGTCTTTGTCGCTTCCCGTACGCTGGCTGCCCTGATCGGCGCCGATATCAAGTGGAATCAGACCGCACAGGCCGTTAACATAAGCACCGGTAAAGGAATCCACACATTCGCGATGTCGCCCGACACCCTTCTGCTTAAGAACGGGACGAGCTACATCAATCTGGATAAATTCGACGATATCTATCCGCAGCTGCACTGGGAAGATGCCGATAATCTTTTGCAGTTGGAAACAGAGAAGGAGTAGGTTAAGATGGGCAAAATTCGGCTTCTTGACGAGCATATCGCCAACCAAATCGCAGCTGGCGAAGTAGTAGAGCGTCCGGCATCGGTCGTGAAGGAACTGGTAGAGAACTCCATTGACGCCGGAAGCAGCCGCATCGATGTCGTGGCGGAAGAAGGCGGATTGCAGCTCATCCGCGTAACCGATAACGGTTCCGGAATCGAGAGCGAGGATTGCGAGCTGGCTTTCTACCGCCATGCGACGAGCAAAATTCAGTCGGGCAAAGATCTCTTTTCCATCCGCACCTTGGGATTTCGCGGTGAGGCGCTGCCGAGTATCGCGGCCGTTTCCAAGACGGAATTCGTGACGTCGACGGACGGCAGCGGTCTCGGGCGCAAGCTTGCCGTGGAAGGCGGGGACGTCGTTACGCAGGAAGAAACGTCCGCCCGCAAAGGGACGGATATTTCGGTCAAAGAGCTGTTTTACAACACACCTGCCCGGCTGAAATATATGAAAACCATCCAGACGGAGCTGGGTCATATTTCCGACTATATGTACCGGCTCGCGCTGGCGCACCCGGAAATCGCTTTTACCTTGAAGCATAACGGCAACAGCCTGCTGCAAACACTCGGCGGCGGCGACCTGCTTCAAGTTATCGCGGGCGTGTACGGGTCGGCTGTCGGCAAGCAGATGATCGCGGTCGGAGGAGAGAGCCTGGATTACAAAATTTCCGGCTATATCTCCCGTCCCGAGCTGAACCGGGCGAACCGCAGCGCCATGTCCATTATGGTGAACGGGCGGTACGTGAGGAGTTTTGCCGTTCAGCATGCCATTATGAACGGATTCCATACGCTTCTTCCGATCAACCGTTTTCCGGTGGTCGTTTTGCATATTGAGATGGATCCTTCTCTTGTGGATGTGAACGTGCATCCGTCCAAACTTGAAGTCCGTTTCAGTAAAGAGCCGGAGCTGGTAAAAATGATCGAGGACATGATCAAGGAAGCTTTGGGGCGTCAGGTTCTTATTCCGAAAGGCGTCCAGGCTTCCGCACGGATCAAGGAATCGTTCGTTCAAGAGACGATGACGCTGTACCGCCCGGAGGCGGATCCCTTGCTGAAGCAGGGAACTACACCGGCGCAGTGGAGAGAACAGCTGTCCGTCCCCGCGGATGGACAAGCTCCGGCTTCCGCGGACAACCGCGAAGGGGCCGGGGAAGGGAGTGACACCGCCCAAGAGGCGGACGAGCGCCGGCGCAGCCTGGCTTCGCTCGACTCGCTTGCTCCGCCCGATTCCGCCGTTGAAAGCGGAGCCGGATCGGCAGGCTCCGCGGCGGAGGCCGGCGCACCGGACAGCGCCGGCAGGCGGGAGCAGCAGCCCCACGCTGACGGGACAACCGGCGCTCAGCCCGGAGCGGAAGCGGCGCTCAGGCCGCCGGGCAGCGCGGGAGCGCAGGCCGCCGGCAGCGAAGCCGCGGGCTCGTCCGCGCCGGGAGCAGCGGCCGACCGGCGCTCAGGCTTCGCCTCGGACGCGGCAGTCCCGGGCGGTCCGGGCAGCGTGCCCGCGTCTGCTGCGCGGGAAGCGGGGGCTTCCCGCCTGGGCGAGCCGCAATCCCGGCCGTCCGCAGCGGAGCCCTACGGCGCTCCGTACGACTCCGGGGCTTACGTCGGCCAGCCGCGCGGCGGGGCAGCCGCCGGGGGAGGCCGTGCCGGCCGCGCACCCGCGCAGGACGACCGGCCATACTCCCGCGAAGCGGCGGGGAGTCTGCTTGCCGCGCTGCCGACGCGCAGCGACAAGGAAGCGCTCAAGCGGCCGGATTTCCCATCGCTTTCGCCGATCGGCCAGCTCCACGGCACGTATTTGCTCGCCCAGAACGAAGCGGGCTTTTATATGATCGACCAGCATGCTGCTCACGAGCGGATTAATTACGAATACTACTACACCAAGTTCGGAGAACCCCAGGAAGCTAGCCAGGAACTCCTTGTTCCGATCCCGCTGGAGTTTACTTCGGCGGATTTTCAAGCCCTTCGGGACAAGCTGCCGCTTTTGGAGCAGGTAGGCGTTTATCTGGAAGCTTTTGGGGGTAATACGTACCTGGTGAGAGCCTATCCGCACTGGTTTCCGGCAGGAGACGAGCAGGCAATCGTAGAGGAAATGTGCGAATGGATTTTGACGGAGCGCAAGGGAGTGGACCTGTCCAAGCTGCGTGAAAAATCATCCACTCTATGTTCCTGCAAAGCTTCGATCAAAGCCAACCAGAGTCTGAGTACCGTGGAAATGGAAGCGCTGCTTGACCGCTTGGGCGGATGCGGCAATCCTTACACGTGTCCTCACGGCAGACCGATCGTCATTTCGTTTTCGACCTACGAGCTGGAGAAAATGTTCAAACGCGTCATGTAAAAGTTGGCATCCATCCGCTTGATTGAAACGGCAAATGCCCTGTTACAGCACGCTTTTCCGGCCTGCTGCCTGTTTGAAACGATGCGAACACGCGTTTTGACGTGCGGAAAGACTTTGTGATATGGTGTACATGTCCTTTGGCGGAACGGCGACCGTCCCGTCATCGGCTTAAAACTCGCTAACGGATAATGAGGGAATGTTGTGCTTGTAACCACATCGTACGACCCAGCCTCCGAAGACGTGGACAAAGCGATCGCCGCAGCCCGGACGCTGGGCGGCCGCTTTGTACCGCGAAAACGGCTGACGCTTTCCGGATTGCGTTCGCGTTTCGGAGAAAACGAAATCCTTCTGATTACGAAGGAAGGCTTAAAATATGACTTCGGCGGTCCTCACGCGCTCTTTTTCCATCCGAGCATGGCCTTGGTCCGCTACAAACGGCTTCGGCAGGGTTCTTCCGATCCGCTTCTTCAATTGTCGGGAGCGGACCGCGGCGATGCCGTTGTAGACTGCACGGCCGGACTCGCTTCCGATTCGATCCTTTTTTCCTTCGCAGTGGGGGAAGAAGGTTCCGTAACGGCTTGGGAACACGGCCGGGTTCTGGCCTATTTGCTTGAGCAAGGCCTGGAGTCCTACCGGACGGGAGAAGCCGAATTCGACACCGCCATGAGGCGCGTCGCCATCCGGCAGGGAGATCATCTTGACGGGCTGCGCGCCATGGAGGACAACAGCTGCGACATCGTGTATTTCGATCCGATGTTCCGGGCGCCGATCCAGGAGTCTTCGGGTTTGTCGCCTCTGCGCAGTGCGGCGGACGACCGCCCTCTGGAAGCGGCCGCCGTGGAAGAAGCCCGGCGTGTCGCCCGGCGCTGCGTCATCCTCAAGGAAGGCCGGCAAAGCGGAGAATTCGACCGACTCGGTTTCCGGGAGACCGTCCCTACGGGCAGCAAGCTGGCATACGGGGTGATCCGATGCTGAACAGCCAAGGCGCCAAACCGAAGCTGCTTGTTCTGATCGGCCCCACTGCGGTCGGCAAAACAAAGCTGAGCCTTGAAATAGCGGAGCAGTGGAACTGCGAGATCCTTTCCGGGGATTCCATGCAGGTTTACAGAGGGATGGATATCGGGACCGCGAAAGCGACGCCCGAAGAGAGGGCCGCAGTCCCTCATCATATGATCGATATTCACGATCCCGGTTACCCTTACTCCGTCGCCGAGTTTCAGCAGCGAGTCAGGCAGCTTGTGCCTGAGATTACGGAGCGGGGGAAACTTCCTTTCCTCGTCGGCGGGACGGGACTCTACGTGGAATCCGTCTGCTACGAGTATCAGTTTCTGGAAGCCGGGGCGGATGAAGAGTTTCGCCGGCAGAAGAATCGGTTCGCGGAGGAGCATGGAGATGAAGCTCTCCACCGGACGCTTGCCGAGGTGGACCCGGATTCCGCGCTTAAACTGCATCCCAACGACCGGCGGCGCGTTATCCGCGCGCTGGAAGTGTATCATCTGACGGGAAAACCGTTATCGGCCCATAACGCCGCCCAGAAAAAAGAATCCCCTTACGAACTATGTATAGTCGGACTGACCATGGACCGTCAGCTGCTGTACGGGCGCATCGAAGAGAGAATCGACATCATGATGGCCGAAGGGCTGGTTGATGAAGTGAAAAGTCTGCTCGAAAGCGGAGTGCCCCGCCAATCGGTTGCGATGCAGGGCCTCGGATACAAGGAAATGGTCTCTTACCTGGACGGGGAGATCTCCTTGGAAAGAGCGATTGAACTCTTGAAACGGGACACGAGACACTTTGCCAAAAGGCAGCTTTCCTGGTTCCGTCACATGAAGGATATCCAGTGGATAGACGTCACGGATACCGCAAACTTTTCTGGGCATCTCGAACATTTCCATGCTATAATAACAGGAAAGTTTGTACACGATAACGAATATAATGCATAAGCAAACGCTTGCTTTTAGACTTGGCTTAGTTTGATTATGTTAAGGGGGACCTTCTGATGAAACAATCGATCAATATTCAGGACAATTTTCTGAACCAGCTCCGTAAAGAAAGCATTCCCGTTACCGTATACTTGACCAACGGGTTTCAAATCAGAGGGTTGATCCGCGCTTTTGACAACTTTACGATCATTATCGACAGCGACGGCAGACAGCAAATGGTGTACAAGCACGCCATCTCCACGTTTACGCCTCAGCGTTCCGTATCTTTGATGCCGGCGCCTGAGCAGTCCGCTGCCGAATAAACGATCGGCAACTTTTTGTTTACCTGCTTCGTCTAAATTACAGAACCGTCCGGAACAACCTTATTTTATAGGGTTGTTCTTTTACTAGTGTGACACTTTTGCAAGGCAGCCTGCCCCAAAGAGAGCCATGCACAGAAAGAGAGGGAGCGTTGATGGCAGCAAGCAGTAAAACGCCTTCGAAAGGCAAGAAACCGAAAAAAAAGGGGAATGCGACGAAGGTTATATTGGGTGTGATTATTGCCGCCCTTCTTGCGCTCATATGCGCGATGAGCATTTATTTAGTCGTTTATTTGAATGGTCTTAAAATCCTTAATGCGAACATAGACAAATTGGACGATGCCCTGGGTGCTTCGGTTATTTATGATGCCGACAAACAGGAAATCGCCAAGGTCATTAAGGAGAACCGCGAGAACGTTAAGTTCGATCAGTTTCCAAAGCAGCTTGTGAATGCTTTCGTGGCAACGGAAGACCGGCGCTTTTTCGAGCATGCCGGGGTTGATTTCTGGTCGCTCGGCCGTGCGGTCGTCAAAGACGTTATTGCACGCAGCGCCGTTGAAGGCGGGAGCACAATCACTCAGCAGCTGGCGAAGAACGTATTCCTGAACTCGGATAAGACGTTCTTCCGCAAAGGGACTGAGATGTCCATTGCATTGGCCATCGACAACCAGTTCACCAAGAATGAAATTCTGGAGAAATATCTCAACCGCATTTATTTCGGCAGCCAGGCTTACGGGGTAAAAGCCGCGGCGAAACGATATTTCGGCGTGACCGAACTGAAGGACCTGCAGCTGTGGCAAATCGCTACGCTGGCGGGTCTTCCGAAAGCACCTTCGAAGTATTCGCCGATCTCGGATCCCGAGGCGTCGAAAGACCGCAGAACCGTCGTCCTCAGACTCATGGCGGATCAAGGCTTGATCACCGAAGAGGAACGGGCCCAAGCGGCGGCAGTCGATTACGATCCGAAGACGCAGACACCGGTTGCGCAAAGCGACTTGTTCCCGAGCTTCCGCGACTACGTAATCAAAGAGGCCTACGATTTATACGGGGTCACGGACGAGCAGATCTCCAACGGCGGGTATAAAATTTATACGACGCTGAACAGCACGGCTCAGAAAGCGATGGATAAGGCGTACACGAACGCGAAGCTGTTCCAGCCGGACGGACCGGAGCAGCCGATGCAGAGTTCGATGGTCATTATCGATAACGCCAGCGGCGGGATCGTCGCGATGACAGGCGGCCGGGACTATAAATCGGGAACGTGGAACCGTGCGTTTAAGCCGCGGCAGCCGGGCTCCTCGTTTAAACCGCTGGTTGTTTACGCGCCGGCGATCGAGAAGAAGGGCTACGTGCCTACATCCATGCTGGACGATACGAAGCAGGAATTCGGCAAATACGCCCCGAGAAACTATGACGGGCAGTATCTGGGTCAAGTCGATATGACCTATGCCATCAAGAAATCCAAAAACATTCCGGCCGTTTGGACGTTAAGCAAAATCGGCATCAGCACCGGTAAAGATTTCGCCAAGCAGCTCGGCATTACGTTCGACGAAAACGACAATAACCTGGCCATCGCCTTGGGCGGTATGACCAAAGGGGAGTCTCCGCTGCAGATGGCGCAAGCCTATGCGGCCTTTGCGAACAACGGCGTTTATAATCAGGGACACGCGATCTTGAAAATCGAGAAAAGCGACGGAACCGCAATCGATTATAAAGCCGAGCCGAAGAAAGTGATGAGCGAGAAAACATCCTGGTATATGACTCAAATGATGAGAGAAGTCGTAACCAGCGGCGGAACGGGTGTAAAAGCGGATTTCGGCCGTCCTCTCGCCGGTAAAACAGGTTCGACCCAGCTCGATTTGAAGGGGCTGGAATCCCACTACCGCGATATCTGGTTCGTCGGTTATACGCCTCAGTGGACCGGAGCCGTCTGGGCCGGTTTCGATAAGACGGATTCGAAGCACTATATCCGCAAAAATTATTCGGATCGCGCCAACATGGTCTTTAGCGCCGTCATGGCCGAAGCGATGAAAGGCATTCCTGTAAAAGATTTCGAGCGTCCGAGCGGAGGCAAACAAATCGAGCAGGAGAAGCCTCCGGTCCAAGAGAAGAAGAGCGTGACGGATTTGAGAGCAGGCTGGCAAAACAGCGGCGTGCGCTTGAGCTGGACGGCTGCCGAAGGAACAAGCGCCTACCAGGTCTTCCGCAAAGGACCGGGGGAAACCGACTTCAGCCAGCTTACGCCTTCCAACTCAACGGAATACATGGATCAAACCGTCCAGCCCGGCGGCACTTACGAGTACTATGTCGTTCCGGCCAACGGGGATGCCGCAGGGGTTCAATCCAACGTTGCGTCCGTTACCATTCCGGGAACGGAGCCGACTCCGACGCCTTCCAATCCGGACGGCAACAACAACGGAGAGAACGGCAATGGAAACAATAACGGAAACGACAACGGGAATGGAAACGGCAATAACAACGGCAACGGCAACGGCAATAACAACGGCAATAACAATGGAAACGGCAACCCCGGTAAAGATAAAGACAAGGACAAAGATAAAAATCCGGGCAATACGGGCGGCGGCACAGGAAACGGCGGCAGTTCCGGCGGGACTGCTTCACCGACACCGACCCCAACGCCGTCTGAACCGGCAGGATCGGGAACCTCGGGTTCCAGAGACGATGACCGGCAGCAAAATAACGGCTAGCAGCCGTACATTCAACATCCCTTACTTAACAAGTGAGGGGTGTTTTTTTATGAGGTGAAAATAGTTGTCAATTATTTCAATTCGCCTCTTGTATTTCTTATTAATCCCAGTATAATACTAGGTATAAGGTGCTGAAGGAGCTGATGGTCATGCGAACCCCCTCTGTACAAGAATGGTCCCGTAAATGGGTAGATGATCATCTGGATCTGTATAATTACGCCGGCTCCCTTGGAGATACAGAGTGGCAGCAAGCGATAATGGAATCGCTCAAGTTCAGAGACATTTACGTCCAGCAGGAAATTCGGGCGAGGTTGAGGCAAGATCTTTGGAAGATGTATGATTCGATCAATCTGAAAATGCTGGAGCTGTTCGAACAGCTGAGGCAGAGCAAGGACAGCACTCAGATTGAAACGATCCGGGAGCAGGTATGGGTTCTTAAATCGCAGAGGATTGAAATATCGAAGAAAATATTAGCGGTCAAGTAAGACTGGCATGTTTTGAAGTTCATTCGGCTTCTTACGGCGGAAAGCCTTAAAAAGGCAAAAAAAAAGACATGCGGTCGTCCGCTCTGCCGAGATGATGCTCCTACTCATTGTGGGATGAATAGGGGATTCAGTTAGAAAGTCCGGATTACATAGACATTTGTTTCATTTCGCTCATCATCTTCATCATCATCGTCATTTTCTCGTCGCACTCTTGCATTTTGCCCATCATCATGTCCATATCCATATTCATTTCAGACATCATGTTCATTTGCATCATGCTGTCCATCATGGATTTCATGGTGTTCATTTTGCACATCATTTCATCCATACACATGGTCATCATCATTTGCATGCACATTTTTTCCATCTTTGTCGCCTCCTTTCTCTATCAAATTTTTGCTACTCTAGTAAGATACCCCATTTACCAATAAAAGACAACCCATATCGGACAATTCGACAGAAATATTCCTGTCTTTTTTTGGATTTTAACAGAATTGTCAAGATATCCGGACCCGGACAGCAAAAAACTGACGAGAGAATGTCTCTGCGTCAGTTTTTATCGTTAATCCGCTGCCGGTATCGGGTCAACCATTAACGACGGTGCCGCCGTTGACGTGAAGAATTTGCCCCGACATATAAGAAGAGTCGTCCGAAGCAAGGAAGACGTAGCTCGGAGCGAGCTCTTCGGGCTGTCCGGCTCTTTGCATAGGTGTATCCGAACCGAAAGCAGCTACCTTGTCCTTCGTAAAGGTGGAAGGAATAAGCGGGGTCCAGATCGGTCCCGGTGCTACGCCGTTTACGCGGATCCCTTTTTCGATAACGGATTGGGAGAGCGAGCGGGTAAAGGAAACGATGGCCCCTTTGGTGGACGAGTAGTCGATCAGCGTCGGGTTTCCTTTATAAGCGGTGATGGAAGCCGTGTTGATAACGGCGCTTCCTCTTTTTAGATGAGGGAGAGCCGCCTTCGTAAGGAAGAACATCGAGAAAATGTTGGTTCGGAACGTTTTTTCGAGCTGCTCCGCCGTAATATCTTCAAGGCTGTTCTGCGGATGCTGCTCTCCCGCGTTGTTGACGAGAATGTCGAGCTTGCCGAGCCCGCTGACGGTCTGATCGATCACCTTTTTACAGAAGGATTCGTCTCCGAGGTCTCCGGGAATCAGAAGGCATTTGCGGCCCTCCTGCTCTACAAGGGACTTGGTTTTCTCTGCATCCGAATGCTCGCTTAAGTAAACGATGGCCACGTCCGCCCCTTCTTGTGCGTAAGCGACGGCGACTGCCCGTCCGATCCCGCTGTCACCGCCGGTAATGAGCGCGACCTTGCCTTTAAGCTTGCCGGCCGGCCTGTATTTGCTGTCCTCGAATTGCGGCTGAGGAGTCATTTGCGTCTCGATACCGGGTTGATTGTTCTGATGCTGCGGAGGGAATGTCTGCTTCTGCTCATTGTTCGTCGTCATGAAAACCGTCTCCTTTCTATTCTAGCTGACCTTCCTTGAAAAAAATCAATCTTGCTGCAAAACCCTGTAATGGTACCTGAATTCGGGCTTAAATCCTGCGCTTTCATACAGATGAAGAGCGGCCGCGTTGTCCTGCAGCACCTGCAGAAAGACCGACCGGGCGCCGTTGTCGGCACACCAGGCAGCCAAATGAGCCAGAAGCGCTTTCGCGAAGCCTTGTCCCCGGCGGTCTTCCCGGACAATGATATTGGACAAAATCGCCCATCCGTCGGAGGCATGGGCCGTACCCAGTGCGACGGTCTCTCCATCGTCCGACATCAGACGGACGAAGACCTTCGGAGCGGGCATGCGTTCCAGCAGACCTTCGTAGAAGGAGCGTGCTTCGGCGGCATGACCCTCCAACAGCATGTAATCTTCTATCCATGCCGGGTCCGGGGCCGCAAGCAGCTCGGCGGCGACGTCGGTACGGTCTTGATACGGACGCAGCCTCGCGTTCATTTCTGCTGCCGGAGCCATCATGCCGAAGCAGGGGGCCGTTACGATGCCGCCTTTGTCTTCCAGCATGAGATCCAGCTCCGGCGGCGACGAATCGCTGATATGAAACACGGCCGGCAGTCCGCGGTCCGAATAGAAGCGGCATATCCGCTCGTACCAGTCAAGATTGCCCGGCAGTTCTCCGACGGCAAGCACGCTGTTAGCGCGCTTCGTAAACCCGCCCGACGCTCTCAGGCGCCAATGGCCAAGCGCTTCACTTTCCTCCGGCGGCCATTGGTTTGCCGCCCATTTTTCCAAAGCGAGCCAATCCATCTTTGTTCTCATCGGGTCATCTCCTTGACCTAACTCGTCTTTACCACACAGGGAAAACAATTAAACGAGCCGGCATCTTATAAACATGCATAGTTATGTATAAAAATACATCGTTCTTAATTTTTATTCAAGCATTTTCATGATCAGATCCGCCCCCGGCATGAAAATATCTTTTTCGACAAAAATGATTTAAAATAAAAGAAAAACGCTGTGGAGGTCCCTATGCTGTTTATCGACAATCAATCCATTACAAAACCGCAAATCAATTTGGCGATAGAGGAATATGCACTCAAAAATTTGCCCGCAGACGAAACCTATCTGCTTTTTTACATAAACGAGCCTTCCATTATTATAGGGAAAAATCAGAACACGGTGGAGGAAATCAACACGGAGTATGTGGAACAGAACGGGATTCACGTCGTCAGACGTTTGTCGGGAGGCGGAGCCGTTTATCACGATCACGGCAATCTGAATTTCAGCTTCATCACCAAGGATGACGGCGAATCGTTCCATAACTTCCGTAAATTCACGGAGCCCGTTGTACAAGCCCTGCGCAAGCTCGGTGTGGATGCCGAGCTGAGCGGACGCAACGATATTCAGGTGGGAGAACGCAAAATTTCGGGCAACGCCATGTTCGCGACGAAAGGGCGCTTGTTCAGCCACGGAACGCTGCTTTTTCAGTCCGATATCGAGCATGTCGTTTCGGCGCTCCGGGTCAAAGCGGACAAAATTCAATCCAAAGGCATCAAATCCATCCGCAGCCGTGTGGCCAACATTACGGAATTTCTTGAGAAGCCCATGACGATCGAAGAATTCAGACAAGAGCTTCTGGAAACTATTTTCGGTATGAGCGCATCGGAAGTGCCCCAGTATGTTTTAACGGAGAAGGACTGGGAGGCGATCCACGAGCTTTCGGCGGAGCGCTACGGCAACTGGGATTGGAATTACGGCAAATCGCCGAAAAGCGAGCTCGTCAATTCCAAGCGTTTTCCGGCGGGAACGATTGATGTACGGATGAATCTGGAGGAAGGCCGTATCGGTAAAATGAAAATTTACGGGGACTTCTTCGGGGTCAAAGATGTCGAAGAAATCGAACGCCTGCTTACCGGTGTGAAGTACGATACCTTGTCGCTGGAACAGGCTCTCGAGGGGACGGATATTACCGCCTATTTCGGCGCGGTCGGCAAGGAAGAATTTATCGGGCTGCTGACTTTGAAAGGAGAGGAGGCGTAATGCCTCGTCTTTCCCGCAAATCATCGCCTCCGGCGGCATGTCCCCAGTGCAGCGGCAAAAAGTACATTTCTTTTAACTGGGCCCGGTTCCAGCACGGCCATGATGCCGAGTCGAAGCAGGTGCAGCGGGCGCTCAAGATCGAGAGACAACTGAAGCACGGCTGGGAATACGCGTGTGAAAATTGCGGCAGCAGATGGTACCTGGGCAGGGACGGCATTATGATGTCGTATATTCACCCTTCCAAAGCCGGGCTGGTGGAGCATTGGAATGCGGGTACCTACGAGGTATCCGATGAAATTTGGGACGAGCTGGGGAAAATCGGGGCCACGGCTCAAGGCAGCATCGCGGGCGGCCGGACTTCCGCGGAAGTCCCCTGTAGGGTGACGACCGTGCGCGGCGAAACGTTCGACATGGCGTACGTCAGCTTTCAAAGCCGGCCACCGATTGATTTGTGGCAGGACGGACGCCGCATCCGTTTTTGCGACGAGGTCGCAAGCGTGGAGCCGTCTCCTTATACGCTTCCGGCCGATGTCCGGCTGGCCACGTCCCGGGCGCAGGAGATCCGGATGGGCTACGCGCCTACTGCGGTTCAGGCGCATGACGGCCATCTTTTCCAGCTGAACTGGGCGAATGATTTTTTTGCCTCGGGACCCTATAAGGGAGAAGATCTGAGGCTCACCGACTTAGCTGGGGATTGGGATCAGGCGGACATGGCAGGCGTGCCTTCGGAGTATATTCTCTACTTCGTGGCGGATTGGCGTGCCGATCTGGATTCGCTTTATTTGGACGCGGCAGGCGGCCGAGCTTCGGAGCAAATATCCGCGGTGCCGGAGGAAGACGAAAATCGTGACGCTTCGGCAGAGGACGAATCCGGTCGGTTGGAGCAAGCTGAAGGCACGGAAGAGCGCGATTGATGATTTCGTTAAGCCGGTAAAAATCTAATTATAGAGGAAAGAGGGGCGGAGGAGCCCCTCTTTTTTATGGTTAAACCGACAATAGTCCGGCTTTTTTATGAAACTTTTTGCGATAAGGAAAACGAAAGTTTAAACCCGAGTTAAGCCCGTTTAAGGGGGGCTCTAAAAATCAATAGAGTATTCTATAGTTTTCGGGGCTTTGGAAGAAACAGTTTCAACAATCCCCCGGTCATGTTGAACCTCTCTTATATAAATGGATTTGTAATATTGTTTATAAATATCGGTCTGACGAACCTGTGTTGAATAGGGGACGTATTGGACGGCTCCATAATAATCACGATGAAAAGGAACTGTTTCCGGTGCCGTGTACACCTTGGAATTTGGCCACACATAGATGAGTTCTCCCGAAGCGGTTCCGATTACGGCCAGCTTTACAAGACTGGCGATACCGCTGTTATGTACTCCGCTAATTTGCAGAGAAGCGCTTATTTGCTTAGGCTCGGTTATGGTATTACTGCTGCCGCGAGCGGTGGACACTAGAAAAATGTCATTTTCTCTCGGGCTGGGTTCCATACCGGTTATGCTCGTTCCAGCGTCGGAATAGACGGAGTGATCATAAATTTCGGAAATTTGTTCTACCGGCGGGAGAGAAAGTTTGCTTTGCAGGATAGGGCTCTTTTGTTTAAATTGAGGATCCGTATACTGAACGGCCGCATCGGTGATTCCCCGGTGCTCGGAGAGAATGCTGAACGTGCTGAACCGGATACCGCTCACGGCATCCGTATACTCGGATTCTGTAACTGCCGCATAAGCCGTAGTGACCGGAGAGACTGCCGGAGCAGCTGCCGCAAGCAATGCCGAAACTAATTTCTTCATGGACTCACTTCCCCCAAAAAAAGATGAAAATACAAGGCGACTTTAACATATATTCCAACATATGACAAATATACGATTGGTTTGGGCACTCGTTATCCTGGTCGCAGCCTCCCTTAAAATACCCGCCCGTCCCGCCGCCAAGTTTGTTGCATGACCGCGTTCCTTCCCTGCATATAATTACGAAAGAGGTGAGGAGAATGGACGCAACTTCAAGACGAATAACGGTCAGAAGCAATTCGCAGATCAATATTGTGTTCAACAGTCAAGAGGCTGCGCCACTTATACAGGAACCGGAAAGCACGACTTTGGACATCCAATCCGAAACGTTCAACGAAACGCTTAAGGAACTGAACACGATGATCGGCCTGCAGGAAGTGAAAGATCTTATTTATCAAATGTACGCTACCCTGCATATCAACAAGTTGAGAAGCGCAGCCGGACTTAAAGATAATTCGCAGGTTTACCATATGATTTTTAAAGGCAATCCGGGGACGGGAAAAACGACCGTGGCGAGAATACTGGCCAAGTTGTTTAAGAGCCTGGGGGTTCTTAGCAAAGGTCATTTGATCGAGGTGGAGCGTGCCGATCTCGTCGGAGAATATATCGGGCATACGGCCATCAAGACGAGGGATTTGATTAAAAAAGCGCTCGGCGGCATTCTTTTTATCGATGAAGCCTACAGTCTGGCAAGAGGCGGGGAAAAGGATTTCGGCAAGGAGGCTATCGACTGTCTCGTAAAAAGCCTGGAGGATCACAAAAATGATTTTATATTGATTCTCGCCGGGTATCCCGACGAAATCGATTATTTTTTATCGACGAATCCGGGGCTGCCTTCGCGTTTTCCGATTCAAGTTGATTTTACGGATTATAATGTGGATCAGCTTATTCAAATCGCGGAATTGATGATTAACGAGCGTGACTACACCATGCGCCTCGAATCGGTCAATAAACTGAGGGACATCATTATTATGGAAAAGGAAACGAGCCTTAACTTCAATAATGCGCGGTTCGTACGCAACGTGATTGAGAAATCGATAAGAAATCAGGCGGTCCGGTTATTAAGCCGGTACAAAAAGCCGTCCAAGCAGGACCTGATGGAGATCCTGCCTCAAGATGTGACGGCGTCGGAAAATAAGCTTAAAATGGAGTACGGCGTTTCTTAATTCACCGAAATGGGGAGTGTACGGATAAAACGGCGTAATGGCTGACATGAAAACCGCCGACTAAAGCTAGGAAGCACGATCCGTCCCGCGAAGGGCGAAAAAACTTATCTGCAAAAAGATAAGTTTTTTTATTTGGCAGCCGTTTGTCCTTTTCCGCCTTAAATCCGCCTTAACGCTGCGGGAAAAGACCCCTTATAGGCGATGAAAGGATGAGACCTCCCCGGACGCAAAAGAAATTGGTGAATACCTTTGTAAAAAAGGTAATAATGAGAGATAATGATGATTTAGATCCCCTAACGAGCCTATAATTCCCACTAATATGGCGATACATATACCCAGAAGGAGACACGGCATGAAACAAACAGGTCATGAAGTCAGAACCGGAATGAAAGACCGCGCTATTCTTGTGAGTCTGGTCACGGATAAAATGAAAAAGCACGAAGAACTCGTGGCTTACTCTCTGCAGGAACTGATCCAGCTGGCGGAAACGGCCGGCGTCGAAGTGCTGGAAACGTTGACGCAGAACCGGGAAAGCGCCGATACGAAATGGTTTATCGGCAAAGGCAAGGTCGAAGAGCTGAAGGCCTTGATCGATGAGCACCAGGCGACGACGGCGATCTTCGACCAGGAGCTGTCGGGCGCGCAGGTCCGCAACCTGGAGGAATCGCTGGACGTCAAAATTATCGACCGGACGCAGCTGATCCTCGATATTTTTGCCGGACGCGCCCGCACCCGCGAAGGGATCGTGCAGGTGGAGCTGGCGCAGCTGAGCTACCTGCTTCCGCGGCTGTCGGGACACGGCAAGAACTTGTCCCGTCTCGGCGGGGGCATCGGGACAAGAGGCCCCGGCGAGTCCAAGCTGGAGACGGACCGCCGTCACATCCGCGGGCGCATCGGCGAGCTGAAGGCGCACCTTCAGGAGATGGTCCGCCACCGCACGCTGCACCGCGAACGCCGGCGCAAAACCGGTGTCTACCAGGTGGCTCTTGTGGGGTACACGAACTCGGGTAAATCGACCCTCCTGCGCCAATTGACCAACGCGGATGTGTACGTGCAGAACGAGCTGTTCGCCACGCTCGATCCGACTTCCCGCACGCTGGAGCTTCCGAGCGGCAAGGAGGTCGTGCTGACCGATACGGTAGGCTTTATCCAGAATCTGCCCCACGATGTAGTAGCGGCATTCCGGGCCACCCTGGAAGAAGCCTGCGAAGCCGACTTTCTGCTTCACGTCGTGGACAGCTCCAGCCCGATGCGCGAGGAGCAGATGCGGGTAGTGAATGAAGTGCTTGGCGATTTGGGCGCGAGCGGCAAGCCTCAGGCGGTGCTTTTTAACAAGATCGACTTGTGCACGGAGCAGGAGCTTCAAATGCTGACGACAAACCTGCCGCACTTGCGGATCTCCGCCTATGACGAGGCAGACCAGGAAAGAGTAAGACTCCTGATTCAGGAAACGCTGATGGGAGACAGCCGCACGTTCCGTATTCCTGCGGATAAGGGAGATATCATCGCTCTTGTGTACCGGGTAGGCGACGTGGCGGAAAGCGGGGCGGAGGAAGATGTACTGACGTTCCGGGTGAACATTAACAAGGAAGATTACGATAAAGTGCAGTATCTGCTTGCTCCTTACGAAGTTAAGGAAGAGAAGGACAAACAGGATAAGCAGGGAGAATAAGGGAGAGGGAACGGACGATATGCAATTTGATTCAGACATCATGGCCATTATGGAACAGGCGGAGGAAGGCGTTCAGCCGCGCTTCCGTGAGATTGAACGGACGATCGACCACAACCAGTGGAAGGTTATCGCCGCTTTTCAAAACCAGGGCATAAGCGATTATCACTTCGCTTCTTCTACGGGTTACGGCTACAACGACAGAGGACGCGAGCTGCTTGATCTCGTGTACGCGGAAGTGTTCGGCGCGGAGGCCGCGCTCGTGCGTCCTCATTTCGTATCGGGGACCCATACGATCGGCACGGCGCTTTTCGGCGTATTACGGCCGGGGGACGAGCTGCTGTACATCACGGGCAAGCCTTACGATACGCTGCATAAAGTAATCGGGAAGCCGGGAGACGGCACCGGTTCTCTCCAGGACTTCGGGATCGGCTACCGGGAGGTTCCCCTCCTGGCTGACGGCTCCCTCGACGAAGCCGGCATCCGTGCGGCGATTACGCCGAAAACGAAAGTCATCGGCATCCAGCGTTCGAGAGGATACGACTGGCGGGCGTCGTTTACCGTTGCGGCCATCGGGGAGATGGTGGAACTTGTGAAAAGCATCCGTTCGGATCTGATCGTATTCGTCGACAACTGCTACGGCGAATTTACCGAACGGCTGGAGCCCAACCAAGTCGGAGCTGATCTCATCGCCGGGTCTTTGATCAAGAACCCGGGAGGCGGGCTTGCGGCTTCGGGCGGTTATATCGCCGGCCGCAAAGAGCTTGTCGAGATGGCGGCCTACCGGCTGACGGCGCCGGGAATCGGGGGCGAAGTCGGAGCCATGCTGGGAACGACCCGCTCGCTGTATCAGGGGCTGTTCCTGGCCCCCCATCTCGTCGGACAAGCCGTGAAAGGCTCGGTGGTCGCCGCGGCCGTTTTCGAGCGGCTCGGCTTCAAAACCCGGCCGAGACCGGAAGATCCCCGCACGGATCTGATTCAGGCGATCGAGTTCACGAGCGCCGAGCATCTGATCACGTTCGTGCAGGGGGTTCAGCGGGCATCGGCGGTAGACGCTCATGTGACGCCGGAGCCATGGGATATGCCGGGGTACGAACACCCGGTCATTATGGCGGCGGGCACCTTCATCCAAGGGGGAAGCCTGGAATTGTCCGCCGACGCGCCGATCCGGGAGCCTTATATCGCCTATATGCAAGGCGGTTTGACCTATTCCCACTGTAAACTGGGCGTGCTGACGGCTTTGCAGCATATGAAGGAGCGGGGCCTGCTATAAATGTCATGTGAGGTTCGGGCAAAAGCAGGAAGATAATCCGCGAAAAGCGGAAAACAAACAGACATTTCGGCTTTTTAGGGGGCCAAAATGTCTGTTTTATTTTCTCTTGTAAATTAATCTAACATGACTTGACATGTTTCCGTACTTTCCTTTACAATAAGAGCAGAACTTAACGTTCAGGAGTGAATCGATCATGAGTGATGATATCCGCAGAAATATGGCTCTTTTTCCGATCGGTATTGTGATGAAACTGACCGATTTGACAGCCAGACAAATTCGTTACTATGAGCAGCACGAACTCGTGATCCCGGCAAGAACCTCCGGCAACCAGCGGTTGTATTCGTTCAACGATGTGGAGAGACTGCTTGAGATCAAGGATCTGATTGAGAAAGGCGTTAACATTGCGGGCATTAAACAAGTGCTGCTGCCGATCTCCAAAGACTCCGAGGAAGCTACCGTTATTACCGAACAAACCGAAGTGAAACGCAAAGAACTGACAGACACCCAGCTGCACAAAATGTTGAAGCAGCAGCTGCTCGGCGGAGGCAAACGTCCGGGTCAGGTATCGCTGATTCAAGGTGAGTTATCCCGATTTTTTCCAAAATAAAAAGCATGGGGTAAGAGGAGGAGAAGTTTATGACAGTTTCTTACACAAAAGAGGATATTCTACGAATCGCCAAAGAAGAGAACGTCCGTTTTATCCGTCTTCAATTCACCGATCTCCTTGGCACGATCAAAAACGTGGAAATCCCGGTCAGTCAGCTTCAAAAAGCGCTTGATAACAAAATGATGTTCGACGGTTCGTCCATCGAAGGTTACGTGCGTATCGAGGAATCCGATATGTATCTGTACCCGGATCTGAATACGTGGGTCATCTTCCCTTGGGTGACGGAAAGCAAAGTTGCCCGTCTGATCTGCGACGTTTATCTGCCTGACGGTACTCCTTTCCCCGGCGATCCGCGCGGAATTCTGAAACGTGCTCTGAAGGAAGCCGAGGAAATGGGCTACACGTCGATGAACGTAGGTCCCGAGCCGGAATTCTTCCTGTTCAAAACCGACGAGAAAGGCAATCCGACCCTCGAACTGAACGACCAAGGCGGATACTTTGACCTGGCTCCTACGGATCTTGGCGAGAACTGCCGTCGCGAAATTGTACTTAAGCTGGAAGAAATGGGCTTCGAGATCGAGGCTTCCCACCACGAAGTGGCTCCGGGACAGCACGAAATCGACTTTAAATATGCGGATGCGATTAAAGCTTCCGACCAGATTCAGACGTTTAAACTTGTCGTTAAAACGATCGCCAGACAGCATGGCCTGCACGCAACGTTCATGCCGAAGCCGCTCTTCGGCGTAAACGGTTCCGGTATGCACTGCAACCAGTCTTTGTTCAAAGGCGAAGAGAACGCATTCGTAGACGAGAAAGATCCGCTGGGTCTCAGCGCAGACGCTCGTCACTTCATGGCCGGTGTCCTGCAACATGCCCGTGCATTCGCAGCGATTACAAACCCGACCGTCAACTCTTACAAGCGTCTCGTGCCTGGATACGAAGCACCTTGTTACGTAGCCTGGTCTGCGAGCAACCGCAGTCCGATGATCCGTATTCCGGCTTCCCGCGGCCTCAGCACGCGTGTTGAAGTTCGTAACCCGGATCCGGCGGCTAACCCGTACCTGGCTCTGGCGGTTCTGCTGAGAGCGGGTCTGGACGGCATCAAGAAAAAAACTCAGCTGCCGCCTCCGACTGACCGCAACATCTATGTGATGACCGAAGAAGAGCGTATCGAGCAGGGGATCCCTAGCCTGCCGGGCAACCTTAGAGAAGCGCTTGACGAGCTGCTCAAAAGCGAAGTAATCAGCGACGCGCTGGGCGAACACGCGCTTGCGCATTTCGTGGAACTGAAAGAAATCGAGTACGACATGTACCGCACTCAAGTTCACGCTTGGGAACGCGAGCAGTACATGACGCTATACTAAGATAGCCGGGTAAGGCGGATCGAAGGTTGGTATCCAAGATCATAAGATCAGCTCCCGGGCTGCTTCATAAAAAAGAACCCGCAGAAAGCAATTTCTGCGGGTTCTTCTATGTTATTAGCGTAATAGGCAGCTCCATTGCCAAGGCCGGATTAATGGATATTGCGGAACAGACCAATCACTTTGCCCAGAATCGTCACATTATTGAGCAAAATCGGATCCATGGTGGAATTCTCGGGCTGCAGACGGATATGATCGCGTTCTTTGTAGAAACGCTTCACCGTCGCTTCGTCTTCATCGGTCATGGCGACGACGATGTCTCCGTTGTTCGCCGTTTGCTGCTGACGGACAATCACCATGTCTCCGTTGTGAATGCCGGCTTCGATCATGCTCTCGCCCACGACATTAAGCATAAACACGTTATAATCGCTTACGAGGTGCATCGGAAGAGGGAAGTAGTCTTCAATGTTCTCGGTAGCCGTAATCGGCATACCTGCGGTTACTTTGCCGATGAGAGGGACTTGTGCGATGGAAAGCGCGAAATCGGAATCCCCGTCCGTAATCTCGATGGCTCTCGGTTTCGTCGGATCCCGGCGGATCAGCCCCTTCTTCTCCAGACGTTCGAGATGCCCGTGCACCGTCGAGCTGGATGCCAGACCTACGGCTTCCCCGATTTCTCTGACGGATGGCGGATAGCCTTTATCTTTCACTTCATTCTTGATAAATTCAAGGATGGCCAGTTGGCGCTGCGAGACCTTGCCCATTACGTATCACTCCAGTATGTATAAATTACCTAAAGTATAGCACAGAACCGGAGTTCGTACAAACATAAGTTCGAAAAAATGCGTTGACACAAACATTCGTTCGTGTTAAATTCAAAACAGAACAAATGTTTGGAGGCGTTATTGATGAATGCATACTTTGCCAATCCGGAACTATCCTTACATACAAGAAGCGGGGATCAACCCGCGACTGACAAGGCTTCACCGCATCCAACGGCGGTTAATAAATCGAATGATCATCGGGAGAACAGCAGCCGTTTTACGTCACGTGTCTCCGATTTCAAGGACGAACAGGGTGCCCTTAAAGCAGGGGAGAGAACGAATGTTCGATATGTGAAGAACTCTAATCGTAATATCGTCCGCACGGCCGTAATCGCGATTGTGCTGCTGATCGCCTTCAGCTGCGGCATTATGGTTCAAGCGTTCGCGAGCGGCGAGAACAGCCAGGCCGACGGAGAACGTCAGGCTACGGCTTTTAACAAGCAGGAGAGCGCAGAGCCATCCGTCATCGTACAAAGAGGGGACACCCTGTGGAGTATCGCTGCGACTCAAGCTCCGGAAGGTTCTGATGTACGGGCGTATATTTACAAGCTGCGCAAGGTCAATCAATTATCCGCAGGAGACGTCCTTAAAGCAGGGGATGTCATCAAGCTGCCGTAAGTCTTTCTTCTATTAGAAGGTTTATCTGCAAGTATCTGCATGCCCTATCCGCAGGCCGTTAACGGATCGAAATGAAAATATCGGATAATCGAAAGACATGTCCTGACAGGATATGTCTTTTTATCGTTTTATCGTGTCTGTTTAAGTCAGGCAGCTTCTTGACAATCCCCATAGCGAATGGCAAAGTATAAGATATTGAACGGCTGAATAGGAGGTTTACGTATGAGTGACAGTTTCCAACTTAAAGTACAGCGCATTAATGAGTTGGCCCGGAAAGCAAAAAGCGTCGGATTATCGGAAGCTGAGCTTGAAGAGCGCAACGAACTGCGTAAAGAATATATTGCAGCTATGAAAACACAGCTAAGAGGTCAGTTGGATTCCATCCATTATACGGATGAACAATAAATCATCGGCCACCTGAGGCAGTAAAGGGGATCTATAAGATGACGGTAAAAGCAATTTTGTTCGACTTGGACGACACTCTGCTCTGGGATGACCGGAGTGTGAAGGAGGCGTTTCAGGCTACCTGTGAGGAAGCGGCCCGCCATGCGGATGTGAATCCCGCGGAGTTGGAAGCTTCCGTACGCAAGGAAGCACGCGCTTTGTATGAAGCCTACGAAACGTTTCCTTTCACCCAGCACATCGGAATCAACCCGTTTGAAGGGCTGTGGGCCAACTTTACGGAAGGAAAGCAGGAAGAGTTCCGCAAGCTGCAGGCTCTGGCGCCCGGTTACCGCAAAGAAGCGTGGACCCGGGGACTCGCTGCTCTCGGCGTTAACGATCCGGAGCTGGGAGCGCGGCTCGCCGAGCAGTTTCCTGCCGAACGGAGATCTCGTCCCATCGTTTACGAAGAGACGTTCGAAGTGCTCGCCGAGCTTAAGAAATCTTACAAATTGCTCCTGCTGACGAACGGATCCCCTGATCTGCAGCGCGAAAAACTGGCGGGAGTCCCGGAGCTGGCTCCTTACTTCGATCACATCGTGATCTCCGGCGATTTCGGAGACGGTAAGCCGGCCGTCACGATTTTCAATCACGCCATGGAGCTTCTCGGTCTACAAGCCGGGGAATGTGTGATGGTAGGCGACAAACTGACGACCGATATTCTCGGGTCCTTCCGCTGCGGGATGAAGAACATGTGGATTAACCGGCATGGCATGCTCTTTAACGGAGAAGCCAAGCCAACGTTTGAAATTACCTCTCTTCGCGACATCCGGGGTATACTGGAAGCGGAGCGGGAAGTTCAAATATCGGGATAGAAACAAAACCCGCCGCTCGTTTAAAAACGAGCGGCGGGTTTTTTCTTTTATAAGTTCAAATGAGTAAGCGCCGTTATCCGGCTTGAGGCGTCTTATGCTTTTTGAAAAGTCGGATCCTCGAACGGGTGGGCAATCCAGCCTTCGGTTTCGATAAAGAGGCGGACGGCAACGATTTGACGATTGTCCATCAGAGTGAAGAAGTGCGGCTTATGCTCGGGTACGGAAATGACATCGCCCGCTTCCAGCTCTACGTTGAAATAACCGACATCGTCGGAACCTTTGATGATAAAGATTCCTTTACCGGCCGTGATGGCGCGGACTTCGTCCTCGGTGTGCGTATGCACTTGTTCGAATTTTTTAAGAAGCTCATCCAGGTTCGGAGTCGCGTCGGAAAGTGCGATGATGTCCCAAGTCTGGTAACCGCGGCGTTTGGCGAGATCGCGGATTTCCTCATCGTAGGTGCTCAGAATTTGAGCTTTCTCCTCGTCGGACAAAATAAATTTCTCCTGAATGTCGGCAGGCAGCTTAGTCGGGTTCCAGTGCTCGTACAAAACTTCCTGGCGGTCCAGAAACGCCCGGACATTCTCCTCTCCGGAAATGCGTTCACCCGTGTTGCGAATATGAATTTCAGCCATTTCTCATCCCTCTTTCTTTCTCGGAAATAATAGCCGCCCGTAGGTCGGAATAGGTTTATACCTGATTATAGAGGATAAACTCCCGGCTGTCGATGATTCCCGGTAAAAAATACGACTTTTCCGATGGGATTTGAAAAGAACGCCCCTCCGGATGGAGAGACGTTCTTTTCTTTTGCCGATATAGAGCTCCGATCAAGGAGACAAGCCGAGATGGTGAAGGGGACGTAATGCGCTTTCTTGGTGTGACGGGCGGGTGCGCCGCTTCCCGTTGTATCCTCTAAGCTGTCAGGATTGTTTATCCCGGTCTGTCGTTTCGATGCTTTTTTCCACATCGTCCACCATTTCTTTGGTCGACGTGCGGAATTCGCGCAGCGTATCCCCGAAAGCGCGTCCGAGCTGCGGAAGCTTGGAAGGGCCGAACAAAATGAGGGCCAGCATCAAGATGATGAGCAGTCCCGATATGCCGATATTGTTGAGCATGGGTGTGCCTCCTTCCCAGGTTGATTTAGGTGCCCGAATTGAACTTAACTTGTTCCGGCGGACAGGTTCATCCTGCGGACATAGCGGGCGGACAGAAGAATGCTGCATTCAAACAGCGCGATCAGCGGAATCGTGACGGCAATGTGGGAGAAGAAGTCGGGAGGCGAGATCGAAGCCCCGACGATTGCCAGTCCGATGTAGGTATATTTGCGCGTTTTACGCAAGTTTTCGGGCGTCAGCAGACCGAGCCTTGTCAGAAACAGCACGAGGAGCGGCAGCTCGAACGCGATCCCGAGCGGGAACACGACGTTGAAGACGAGTCCGAAAAAACGGTCGATGCCGTAGGTCTCGGCGGCCCCGATGCTGCGGTTGATGGTCTGCATAAACCGGATCATCATCGGAAGGACGACCGTGTAGCCGAAAGCGGCGCCCGACAGGAAAAGCGCGAAGGAAGCGGGGACATAGATCAGCGTCCCTTTGGCCTCCTGCTCGCTCAGGCCCGGCCGGACAAACGCCCACAGCTGGTACAAGAGCAGCGGCAGCGTGAGCAGGACGGCGAACAAAACGGCGCATTTCATGTAAATGGCCAAGCCGTCCGGAAGGGCGAACACGTTCCAGTGAAACGAAAGCGCCGCCGGAGAATCTTTTACCGCGTTCAGAATAGCGGGGGAGACGTAAAGCCCTCCGATCAGAGCCAGCAAAAACCAGGCTGCCACTAGAATCAGCCGTTTGCGCAGCTCCTCCAGATGACCGATTATTTCGGATGGCCGGTCCATAAGCCGTCACCTCATTTCCATGCCCGGGGCCCTGACGGTTCAGACCAGCGGGCCGCTTTTTTTCAAATAAGTCAAAATTCCTTCGGCGGCGCGGTAAGCGAGTGCCCCCAGTGTTCCGGTCGGATTATACCCGCTGTTGTGAGGGAAAGCGGAAGCGCCGACGACAAACAGATTTTCGACATCCCACATTTGCATGTAGCTGTTGACGGCGGAGGTTGAAGGGTCGGCCCCCATGATAACGCCTCCCGTGTTATGGGTGGACTGATAGGGCACGATGTTATAGGTGCTGATCGTGTTGGACGTCTCGACCTTGGTCGGTTTCATTTCCTTCATCACGGCCGTCGTTTTCTCGGCGAGGTATTTGACCATTTCCTTGTCCTGGTCTTCGAAATCGTAAGTCAGGCGGAGCAAGGGAAGCCCGTAAATATCCTTGTAGGTCGGATCAAGGTCCAGATAGTGATGCTGCCAAGGCATGTTGGCGCCCTGCGTGCTGACGTTCAGGAACCGGTTGGCGTATTTGATCGTGGTCTGCTTAAAATCTTTGCCCCACCTCGGGGTGCCTTGGGGCGCCGGGTTGTGGGCGATCGGACGCAGGCCGGCCTGGGTAAAGCGGATGTTCGCCCCGTGCAGAAAATTAAGGGAGCTGTGGTCGAAGTTGTCGCCGTTAAAATCGTCGAAGCAGCTCCCCAGCGCCCCCGCCCCCGCGAAGATGTTAAACTCCTGGTCGTCGTAAAAACCGGCTGCGCCCCCGCCCGTAATCTGATAGGCGTAGTTTTTGCCGATGACGCCCGTGCCGCTTTTCGGATCGTAAGGTTTGCCCAGATTGGACGTGAGCAGAAGCCGGACGTTGTTGAACACATAACTCGCCAGAATGACAAGGTCCGCAGGCTGCTCGAATTCTTCGCCGGTAGGCGTATTGACATACACGACGCCCGTCACTTTGCCCCCGGTGTGCAAAAGCTTGATGACGTTCGAGTTGGTGCGGATTTCGAGATTGCCGGTCTTCTCGGCAACGGGAATAACGGTAACGACAGGATCGGCTTTCGCCCCGTACTCGCACCCGTACCGTTCGCAGAACGCGCAGTACTGGCAGGCCGCACGGGCGATTCCGTCGGGATTCGTGTAGTTCTCCGACAAGTTGGCGGACGGGATGGCATAGGGGTGATAGCCGAGCTTTTTGGCGGCGTCCTCGAAAAGGACCATGCCCGGCGTCTTTTTCATCGGGCCGGTAGGAAAGGCGGCGGAACGCTTGCCGACCATTTCGTTTTGCTCCTTTTCGCCGGAGATTCCGGCCATTTTCTCATACTTGTCGAAGTACGGCTCCAACTGGTCGTAGGTGATGCCCCAGTCCTGCAGCATCATGCCCTGCGGAATTTTATTTTTGCCGTAGCGTTCAATCGTTTTGGAGCGGATTTCGAAATCGTAGGGCAGAAAACGGTAGTTCTGTCCGTTCCAGTGCACGCCGGCCCCGCCGACGCCGTCTCCCATCAGGAAGGAACCGTAGGAACGCATCGGAAGGGCGCGTACTTTCTCGCTGCTGCGGAACGTCACCGTCTCCTTCGACAAGTCCTGCATCAGCTCGTAGCGCTGGGAATAGCGGAGTTCGTCGTGGGCCATGTAGTAATCTTCGGTTTTGCGGCTTTTGCCGCGTTCAAGCGCGACGACTTTATGCCCGGCCTTCGTTAACTCCGCGGCCAGAATACCGCCGGACCAGCCCATTCCGACGATCAGGATAGGTACTTTGGGAAGTTTGGTTGCCATTCTTCGTTGCTCCTCCTTGTCAGGAATGATTCGTGTGGTCGTGCAAGCTGAGCGGTTCCATGACGGCAAACTCTTTTTTATCAATGATCGCCGTATAGCTCATCTGGTCGCCGGGGTATTTGCGCATTCTCCAGCCCGCCATGTTTTTGTTGCCGCCGTAAAGCGGGTCCGCATACGCGCCTTCGATGGTCAAGCTGCGCAGCATCTCGAAAAAAGTCTGGCTCGGTACGCCGTTCAGCTGCACATCTTTGCCGCTTTCGAACGCTTTCAGCACTTCGTCCTGCTCGTTCTCGGCTAGGTCCGCGAAGCCTTTCTGATACTTTTGCCTGCTGTGGTCGTTCATGACCGTAAGGCCCATAACAAAAAGCTCATGCCGCTTGTAGCTGGCCTGGTAGCCCTGAGTCGCCTCGGCTTTATAAAAGGGACCCATCATATAATCGCGGGCGTTCATCCCCCACTGGCCGGCAAGCTGATGGTCGATATAGTAAGCGACACCAAGCTCCTTGGCTCCGGGGCCCAGTTCGTCTTTCGGAAAAATACGCTCCGTCGCCGCTTCGGTTATACGCAGCTGCTCCTGATTGAAAAACATGGGAGCCTGGTTGTAGTCCTTGGTGTTGCCTGTTTGTGCCTGCCCTTGACCCTGGGGAGTGCCCGGAGCGGCCTGCTTGTTCTTGGCCATGGAATTGCCGACAATACCGCCGACGACTCCACCCGCCACAATTCCGCCGAGCGCTACGCCGGACAGTTTCAGAAACTTCCGCCGGGATTCGTCCCGGGGCTGTTTGGTCTGCTGATTTTCTGACATGATGTTCCTCCTGTAAGGGAAGTGGGGTACTCGAGATAGGTGGTTATATCCAAGTATCACCTTTTCGCCGATATGTATGTAAGGAAAAAGAAAAAACGGAATCTTTCGGAAGATTCCGTTTTCTAAAGCTGTTCCGCGCGCTTGTTTCGCGCTTGTTTAAGATGACTTGTTGAAGCTTTACAGCGAGTCGAAACGGTTATTTCTTGGCGGCGAGCCATGCGGCCAGCGCCTGAATATCCGTATCGCTCAGGTTGCCCTTGAAAGCAGGCATTCCGCCTCTTCCGTTCAGAAGAATGTTCTTGACGTCCGCCTCGCTGAGGCGGCTGCCCGCTTTTTGAAGGTTCGGGCCTACGCCGCCGCCCATATCGACGCCATGGCACGCGATACACTGGGCCTTGTAAAGAGATTCGGCCTGTGCCGTCTGGCTTCCGCTGCCTGCGCCTTCGGGCGCGTTACCGCCTGCAGCGGCTCCGGGGGAAGCGGTCGGCGACGCCGCGGGCGGTGCCGTTGATGCCGGAGTCGTCGGCTGAGGCGTAGGCGCGGTTTGCTTTTGGCCGCAGGCCGCCAGCGAAGCGGTTACGAGCAGGATGCCGACCAAGACTGTCATCCGTTTGTTCATGCAAATCACCTCCGTTCGATTCGATTCAGTAAAAGTTTCCCGACTATAGTTTGGCGTCCGTGTCCCGGAGATATTCTCGTTCGCGCATTACGGTTTCGAAGGCTTTTGCAATCCGCTTCGTTTTATGGCGAAAAAACGACAAATTTCTTTTCTTCGCCCCATGTATCTGCTAAACTATTTCTTAACTTGTGCGCTTTTCTACGTTAATGGGCGCGTTCTAGCAGGAGGTTCGTGGAAAGGGTAGGGTGGACGATGAAACCTAGTTTGAAAGAACAACTACAGAAAAAAATTCTCATTCTGGACGGTGCCATGGGCACAATGATCCAGCAGGAAGATTTGTCGGCCGAAGATTTCGGAGGAGAAGAACTCGACGGCTGTAATGAAATGCTCGTTCTTACACGTCCGGATGTCATTCAGCGCATCCATGAGAAATATTTCGAAGCCGGTTCGGATATCGTTGAAACAAATACGTTCGGGGCAACGAGCGTCGTACTGGCCGAATACGATATACCGGAGAAGGCGCGCGAAATTAACCTTGTCGCAGCCAAACTGGCCGTCGAGGCCGCCCGGAAATATTCAACTCCCGAATGGCCGCGTTATGTCGCCGGCGCACTCGGGCCGACGACGAAGACGCTTTCGGTAACCGGAGGCGTTACGTTCGAGGACCTTGAAGAGAGCTACTACGAGCAGACGATCGCCTTGATCGAATCGGGCGTCGACGCCATTCTGCTGGAGACTTCCCAGGATACGCTCAACGTAAAAGCGGGCGGGATCGCGATCCAGCGGGCTTTTAAGACGACGGGCATCGAGCTGCCGATTATGATTTCCGGCACGATCGAACCGATGGGCACGACGCTGGCCGGGCAAAATATCGAATCCTTCTATATTTCCCTGGAGCATCTCAATCCGATTTCGGTCGGACTGAACTGCGCGACGGGACCCGAATTCATGCGGGATCATATCCGGACCTTGTCCGGGCTTGCAGGCACTTATATTTCGTGTTATCCGAATGCGGGTCTTCCCGACGAGAACGGACATTATCATGAGTCGCCCGAATCCCTGGCCAAGAAAATGGCCGCATTTGCCGAGCAGGGCTGGCTGAACATCGCGGGCGGCTGCTGCGGCACGACTCCCGCTCATATCCGCGCGCTGGCCGAAACGCTGAGCGCTTACAAACCGCGTACCGAACTGGGTACGCACCCGTCGGCCGTATCCGGTATCGAGACGGTATACATCGAGCCGGAGAACCGTCCCTACATGGTGGGCGAGCGGACGAACGTGCTCGGTTCCCGGAAGTTCAAGCGTCTGATTGCCGAAGGCAAGTATGAAGAGGCATCCGAAATCGCCCGTGCCCAGGTTAAGGGCGGGGCTCACGTCATCGACGTCTGTCTGCAGGACCCGGACCGCGACGAAACGGAAGACATGATCAAGTTCCTGGAGCTTGTCGTCAAAAAGATCAAAGTTCCGCTCATGATCGACTCGACGGATACGCGTGTCATTGAGCTGGGGCTGAAGCATTCGCAGGGCAAAGCGATCATCAACTCCATTAACCTCGAGGACGGGGAAGAAAAGTTCGAGAAGGTGCTTCCGCTTATTCACCGTTACGGAGCCGCGGCGGTAGTCGGTACGATCGACGAGCGCGGCCAGGCGATTACGCGCGAAGATAAGCTGGAAGTCGCGCAGCGTTCGCACGATCTGCTCGTCCACAAGTACGGAATGAACGCCGAAGATATCATTTTCGACCCGCTTGTATTCCCGGTCGGCACCGGGGACCAGCAGTATATCGGTTCCGCCAAGGAGACGATCGAAGGCATCCGTCTCATAAAAGAAGCGATGCCCGCAACCAAAACCATTCTCGGTCTCAGCAACGTTTCGTTCGGTCTTCCCGAAGCCGGACGCGAGGTGCTGAATGCCGTTTATTTGTACCACTGCACGAAAGCGGGTCTCGATTACGCCATCGTGAACACGGAGAAGCTGGAGCGGTACGCGTCCATTCCCGAAGAGGAAAGAACGCTTGCCGAGAAGCTCATTTACGAGACGAACGACGAGACTCTGGCCGAATTTGTGGCTCATTTCCGGGTAAAGAAGGTTGAGAAGAAGGAAAAGATATCAACCCTTACGCTCGAAGAGCGGCTGGCCTCTTATGTGGTCGAGGGAACGAAGGAAGGACTTCTTCCCGATCTGGAGCAGGCGCTTCAAAAATATTCGCCGCTGGAAGTGATCAACGGTCCTCTGATGGAAGGGATGGCGGAAGTCGGACGCCTGTTCAACAACAACGAACTGATCGTAGCGGAAGTGCTTCAAAGCGCCGAAGTTATGAAGGCGTCCGTCGCTTATTTGGAGCAGTTCATGGAGAAGAACGAGTCTGCGGTGAAAGGGAAAATCATTCTGGCCACCGTAAAAGGCGACGTCCACGATATCGGCAAAAACCTCGTCGAGATTATATTATCCAACAACGGCTACCAGATCGTGAACCTCGGCATCAAGGTTCCGCCGGAACAGTTGATCGAGGCTTTCCGCAAAGAAAAACCGGACGCGATCGGGCTGTCGGGTCTGCTCGTGAAGTCCGCGCAGCAGATGATCATCACGGCGCAGGATTTGCGCAACGCCGGAATCGACGTTCCGATCATGGTGGGCGGCGCCGCTCTGACGCGGAAATTCACCAAGACGCGCATCTCGCCGGAGTATGACGGCCTCGTGCTGTACGCCAAAGACGCGATGGACGGTCTGGACATCGCGAACAAGCTGAGCGACCCCGTGCAGCGGGAGCGTCTTATCCAAGAGCTTCGGGAATCGAAGGATTCCGATGTGATGGAAGCCGGTCGCAAGGAAGGGACCGAAATGCCGGTCCTTACGCGCGTATTCTCGTCCACGGTCGACCGCACCCTGCCGGTGGCGGTACCGCCGGATCTGGACCGCCACGTCCTTCGGGATTACCCGATCGGCCATCTTATGCCGTACGTGAACATGCAGATGCTTCTCGGACATCACCTGGGCCTGAAAGGCAAGGTCGACAAGCTCATCGCCGAGCAGGACCCGAAAGCCATGCAGCTGAAGGACACCGTGGACACCATCCTGTACGAAGCGCAGAAGAACGGCATCATCCGTACTCAGGGGATGTACCGGTTCTTCCCGGCCCAAGGGGACGGAAACGATGTCGTCGTATACGATCCCGCAGACACGTCGAAAGTGCTCAAGCGCTTCACCTTCCCGCGTCAGGGAACCGAGCCGTTCCTGTGCCTGGCCGATTATCTGAAGCCGGTAGACAGCGGCGTCATGGATTACATCGGCTTCCTCGTCGTGACGGCGGGGCAGGGCGTCAGCGAGCTGGCGCGCGAATGGCGCGAGCAGGGCGATTATCTGCGCTCCCATGCGCTTCAGTCGACGGCTCTCGAAGTCGCGGAAGCTTTTGCGGAGCGTGTGCATCATATTATGCGCGACGTGTGGGGCATTCCGGATTTTGCGGAAATGACGATGCAGGAGCGTTTCGGGGCGAAGTACACCGGCCAGCGGTTCTCGTTCGGGTACCCGGCTTGTCCGAACCTGGAGGATCAAGAGCCGTTGTTCGAGCTGATGAAGCCGGAGGATATCGGGATCGAGCTGACCGAAGGCTGCATGATGGAGCCGGAGGCGTCCGTATCGGCTATCGTGTTCGCCCATCCTCAGGCGAGATATTTCAACGTCGATAAAGTATAACGTTTCGTCTCGTCCGCAGATGAGTATGAATAAATAGACGGCTGAAGCAAGGTTCGGCCGTCAGGCTGCGAAAAGCAGGGCGGTTCTTCCGAGAGCCGTCTTTTTTTCCCTCTTCCGGAGGCGGAAGGATCGGGGCTGCGGAGGACTTTGTAGGAACATCCCGGAGGATGCGGAGCCGTTTGACTTCCGGAACGAATTTTTATAGCATGTTAAAAAGCAGGGGAACTGACATCTGCAGAAACGAGGAACAGGGTCGTGGAATTGTATTTTCTCGGAACGGGAGCAGGCATGCCTGCCAGGCACCGTAATGTGACATCCATTGTGCTGAATTTGCTGCCGGAGCGGGGGAGCATCTGGTTTTTTGACTGCGGGGAAGGGACGCAGCATCAGATCTTGAGATCGCCGGTTAAGCTGAGCAAGTCAGAGAAGCTGTTCGTTACGCATCTTCACGGCGATCATATATTCGGCCTGCCGGGACTTCTGAGCAGCCGTTCTTATCAGGGCGGGGATACGCCCTTTACGATTTACGGACCCAAGGGCATTAAAGCGTATGTGGACATGTCCCTGCAGCTTAGCCAGGTTCATCTCGACTATGAGCTGGTTATCCGGGAAATCCCGTCCGAAGGCGGAGTCGTCTTCGAGGACGAAACGTTCCGGGTCGAAGCCGCACCGCTGGAGCACCGGATCGAATGTTTCGGCTACCGGATCGTCGAGAAAGACCTTCCGGGCAAGCTCCAGCAGGAGAAGCTGCATGAGCTGGGCATTACCGCCGGACCGCTTTACGGCCGTCTGAAGAAGGGCCAGACGGTTAAGCTGGAGGACGGGCGAGAGCTGCGCGGAAGCGATTTCGTCGGCCCTTCGATCAAAGGCCGGACGATCGCGATCCTCGGCGACACGAAGCCGTGCGGCAATTCGGCGCTGCTTGCGGAAGGCGCCGACGTGCTCGTTCACGAGGCGACGTTCGGAGCCGAACGGGAAGATCTTGCCGCGGCGTACGACCATTCGACGACGGAACAGGCGGCCCGTACAGCCGCGGAAGTCGGCGTGGGCGCGCTGATCATGACGCACATCTCCTCGCGCTATCAAGGAGAGGGAGCCGAACGCCTTCTCGAGGAAGCGAGAGCGATCCACCCGGATTCGTGGCTGGCGGAAGACTTCTACAACCACGCTGTCCCGCGCAAGCAGAGCTGAGTCAGGCCGTTCAGACCGGTTGGTCTCGGTCCTTTAAGGCGGATTCACTGCGCGGAGCCTCTGCTGACGGTGAAAGTTTCCGCCAGCGGCAGCGGCGGCTCCGCGGCAATAACGGCGGAGTCCGCGCGTTGCAGGCCGGAACGGCCGACAGACGCGGGGGAAACCCCCTGTCTGTCATCCGGTGTGAGCGGAAACTTGCGGCAGCGGTAGGCGGAAATCGCTGAAGGACGGATACCGACAATGCACAAACGCATATAGAAAAAAGTCCCGGCCGAAATCCAGCCGGGACTTTTTTCTATATCAGCCGCTCAAGAGCCGCTGTATACTTCCGCTCCACCGGTGAATACCGGAATCACTCGGTCGTATCGAATTTGGCTTCATCCTGCAGCTCGCTTTTGAAGCCGCGGACGCTTTGGCGGCGGCGTTCGTTTTTGGCTTCCAGCGCTGCTTGTTCCGTTGCGGAAATTTCGTCCGCATGCTCGTCCAGGTATTCCTGAGATTCATGAAGGCGGGCTTCCGTGTTCCGGATGCTGTTTTTCAAATGAACGGCGTTATCCCCGCGGTTATCTTTTTTGGCCATCGGTATCCCTCCTTTCCATCTCCTACGATTCGCTTTTGGCGCACGCCGTATTCATAAAATCTTCATCTTCTGCTAACGCTCCAATGATGCAGGCTTGCTAGGCTGATTCCAGGGGAGTCGGGCATGCCCCGAATGAACAGCAGTCCAGGGAGGGAAAAAGCATGGACACGGGTAGTCATCTGCTTTTCGGAGTCACGTTAGCGGGACTGGCCACACTGCAGCCGGAGGTTGCGCACGATCCGCTTCTTCTGCAAGCGGTGCTGGCCGCAACCATAGCGGGCTCGCATGCGCCGGATCTGGATACGATCGCGCGTCTGAAAGGGTATGCCGTCTATCTCAGGCACCACCGGGGTATCACGCATTCGCTGCCAGCCCTTCTGGTTTGGCCCGCTTTGCTGAGCGCTCTGGCCGCAGCGATCTTCGGCGCATGGGAACATTACGTTCTCCTCTTCGGCTGGACGGCTGCGGCCGTTACGCTCCATGTCGGGCTGGATTTGCTGAATGCATACGGCGTGCAGTGCTTAAGACCCTTTTCCTCCCGCTGGCTCCATCTCGATATTCTGCCTCTTACCGATCCTTTTCTTTTGGCGCTTCACGGAGGCGGGGCTCTCTTTTGGGTGGCCGGAGCGGCAAATCCGGGGATATGGATGGCTGCCGTATATGGGGCCAGCTTTATTTACGTAATGGCGCGATGGCTTCATAAGCGCATCCTTCTCCGCAGGTTGGCCGGGTATGCGAAAGACTTGCTCGGAGCAGCCGGACCGCTGCAGCTAGTTCCTGGTTTGACCTGGAGAAGCTGGCAGTTTGCGGCGGAAACGGAATACAGTTATCACAGCGGAACGGTGCGCGGGTCGAGAATCGTTCTGAAAGATACCTACGTCAAGGACCGGACTCATCCGGTTATAGAGGCGGCCATGGCTGCCGAGGGTGTCCGGGCATTTCTGGATTTTGCGCAGAGCAGTCATGTAAGCTGGGATTCGCATGGGGAAGGCTATGTGGTGAAATGGCGCGAAGTGAGATTTTGGCACGAGCATAAACTGCCGTTCGGCATTGACGTGACGCTGGATAGGGAAATGAAAGTTCTGTCCGAACAATTGGGATGGACAAAAAAAGCCTGGGAACCTCCCTATGTATAAAGAGAGGACCCCAGGCTTCCCGGCCCGGCTATACCGGTTCGGATTATTCAAAAGCGTTCCCGAATCGCCCCGCAAACAAGGTCTCTTTGAGCTCGCGTCTTCCCGACGGCTGTTCGCGCTGCAGGTGCTGCTCGGAGAGCGACTCCGCATTTCCGTGATACCCGATGGCGACGACGGCATGGATATCGTAATCGTCGGGCACTGCGAGCAGTTGCCGGGCACTCTCCCGGTCGAATCCGGCCATGGCATGGGAGATCAGTCCCTGACGCACCGCTTCCAGAGCCAGATAGCTCCAAGAGGCTCCTGCGTCAAACGCGTGAGAACCGTTCACCCCTCCGGCGGGGGACGGCGTATGAGAGAGAATGAGCGCCAGCACGGGCGCCTTCAGGCACCAGGTTTTGTTGGAAGCCGAAATAAATTCGGCGAACACCCTTTTCTCTTCTTCCGTACGCGCGACAATGTAACGCCAAGGCTGAAGATTGCTGGCGGACGGAGCCCAGCGGGCCGCCTCGAACAGGCTCATCAAAATTTCACTGGAGATTTCCTTTTCGAGAAAGGCCCGCGACGACCAGCGGTTAAGAAAAATCGGATTGATGTCATAAGCGGCATGACGCTCATTTTGTACGTCGAAACGATGTTCCGGCATGACCATTCCTCCTGTCTGTTTCTGACACGAAATCAAACAACGGTTCACCTCTTTATTTGGACGCAAACGGCGAATCCTAAACAAACTGGTGTATGTGCCAGGAAAAAACAGGGCATGCTAGTACAGCTTCATTTTAACAAAATGGGGGTGCTGAACATGAATTTTACGAGCCAGGATATTATTGTGATCGAAAGAGCCCTTCAGCTTGCCATCCGCAGCGAGACGAAGGAGACGAAAGCCGAGGAATACCGCGAGGTGCTTCACAAGCTTCAGCTGAGTTCGATGCAGGCTTTGCAGGAGCAGAGCGTCGTCACAACCGCCGTTCAGGATGGCATCCGCTATGATTATGACGATTCGTCGGATCTCGTGTAAACGTCACGGACCGGATAGCAGCGGGATCGGCTTCTGCCGCCAGCATACCGCTGAGCGCGGCCATCGGTGTCCCTCCTCCGGGATGTGTGGTTCCGCCCGCATAATAAAGGCCTTGAATCCGGCGGTCCGCGATGGATGGCCGGAAGAAGGCCGGTTTCAGTCCGTGGTACGCCCGCCTGTATAGGGCTCCGTACATGGAACCGCTCAATTCGGCCAGGTCTCCCGTATGGAATATCCGTTTCGCTTCCGTGTTCACGGACAAGCCTTGCAGATCCCACTGTCTCTCTAAGAGTATAGAAATGTGCCACCGGAATGGACATCTTGCTGTCCACTCCTTTTTTGCGTGCCTGCCTTTCCGGCGCTTCGATGGGCTTGCAGCTGCCGCCCTGAACGCTGCACATCTCTTTTAACAGCAACAGATAAGCGATCATCGTTAGCGTAGCCGGAGTCCGGTAAGGATAGGAGCCGACGCAGGCCACATAGCGGTTCATCATGGCCAGAAGACGCGTTCCTGGAAAAGTCATTCCTGCGACCCTGCTTCAGAGCGGCGTATTCCGGCCTCAGGTCAGGCCTTATCCGATCCGCGGTTGTACGCCGTCGGAGCCTCGGTGCATCCCGGGGAGGGAATCCCGATCGTGATGCAGGGAGCGAAGCTGCTTGACGAGGCGATGGGCAGGGACGATCTCGCCCTCGCATCCGGCGCCGGTGTTGTGCTTCACGAAAGCCCGTATAAAAACTGGGGCTTTTTTTCTTTTGCCCGGGGAGCGTATAATAAATGAGAACAGCCGTTCTAAGCAGTTGAGGTTAAGAAGGGACGCGAACCATGAGGAAGAAACAGCTTGCCGAATTAATTCAGGAACTCCGGACCGATGAAAATATAGTGAACTGGCACGAGATCGAACCCCAGGAAGCGAAAACGAAAGCCATTCCCGGAAGCGTGGATACCCGGATCAAGTCCGCTTTGGCAAAGCGGGGGATCTCGGAGCTGTACACCCATCAGCACACGGCTTATGAAACGGTGCACACCGGACAGAACATCGTGGCGGTAACGCCGACGGCTTCGGGCAAAACGCTCTGTTACAATCTGCCTGTGCTTCAGGCCATTGCGGATGACGATACGAGCCGCGCGCTGTATCTGTTTCCGACGAAAGCTCTGGCGCAGGATCAGAAGAGCGAGTTGAACGAAATCATCGGTGAAATGGGCATCGATATCAAAAGTTACACGTACGACGGGGATACTTCGCCGGCCATCCGGCAGATCGTACGGAAAGCGGGGCATATCGTCATTACGAACCCGGATATGCTTCATTCCGCCATTTTGCCGCATCATACCAAATGGGTCAGCCTTTTCGAGAATTTGAAATATATCGTCATCGACGAGCTGCACACGTACAGGGGCGTATTCGGCAGCCATGTCGCGAATGTTATCCGGCGCCTGAAACGGATCTGCAAGTTTTACGGCAGCGATCCGGTATTTATCTGCACCTCCGCCACCATTGCCAACCCGAAAGAGCTTGCGGAGCAGCTGACCGGCTCTCCGATGAGGCTCATCGACGATAACGGCGCGCCCAGAGGGCGGAAGCATTTCGTGTTTTACAACCCGCCTGTTGTGAACAAGCCGCTTAATATCCGCAGAAGCGCCGCAGCAGAAGCGAATAACCTGGCCAAGCAATTTCTGAAAAATAAAATTCAGACGATCGTTTTCGCGAGAAGCCGGGTCAGGGTGGAAATAATTCTGAGCCGAATCCAGGAGCTCGTTAAGAACGAGCTTGGGACCAAATCCATCCGGGGGTACCGGGGCGGTTATCTGCCGAAACAGCGGCGTGAAATCGAGAGAGGATTGCGGGCCGGGGAGATTTTGGGCGTTGTCAGCACCAACGCGTTGGAGCTTGGCGTAGACATCGGACAGCTGCAGGTTTGCATCATGACCGGCTATCCGGGAAGCATCGCGAGCACTTGGCAGCAGGCGGGACGTGCCGGACGCCGGCATGGAGAGGCGCTTATCGTGATGGTAGCCAGCTCTACCCCCATCGATCAATATGTAGTCCAGAACCCGGACTATTTTTTCGACAGGACGCCGGAAGCGGCCCGGATCAATCCGGAAAATTTAATTATTTTGGTCGATCATCTAAAATGTGCGGCATACGAGCTGCCATTCAAAGAGACGGAAGAATTCGGGCCCCTGGAAGTTGCCGAGATTATGGAATTTTTAGTGGAAGAACGCGTCTTGCATCACAACGGGGATACGTTTTATTGGGCCAGTCAGTCGTTTCCGGCCAATGAAATCAGCCTGCGCTCGGCTTCCCAAGAAAACGTCGTCATCGTCGATCAATCCGATGTGGCGAACGTGCGGATTATCGGGGAGATGGACCGGTTCAGCGCCATGACGCTTCTGCACGACGAAGCGATTTATTTGCACGAAGGCGTGCAATATCAGGTCGAAAAGCTGGATTGGGAGCACAAAAAAGCTTACGTGCGCGAAGTCGATGTGGAGTACTATACCGATGCGAATCTGGCTATCCAGCTGAAAGTATTGGAAATCGACAAAACGTCGGACCGGGACCGCTCTTCCCTGAACTTCGGGGATGTCACGATTAATGCCATTCCGACTATTTTTAAGAAAATCAAACTCACGACCGGAGAAAATATCGGATCGGGGCCCATTCACCTGCCGGAAGAAGAACTGCACACAAGCGCTGCATGGGTAGAACTGAAAGAACCGAATTTGGAGGTAGGCACGAAAGCCCTGGAACAAATTTTATGGGGCATCGCAAACGTGATGAAGCATATTGTGCCTGTATTGGTAATGTGCGACCGGAACGACGTTCATGTCGTTTCCCAAATTAAAGCGAACCATACCGGACTGCCGACGATTTTCCTCTACGATCATTATCCCGGCGGCATCGGCCTTGCCGAAGAAGTCTATACGCGTTTCGACGAAGTCAGAAAGGCCGCGAAAAATCTCATTCAGAAATGCCCGTGCGAAGACGGCTGCCCGTCATGTATCGGCTCCGAGATTGAAGGAATCCATGCGAAGCGAACGAGCCTACAGTTGTTGGATCAATTCTAATCTCCGCGAGTCTTCTAAGCGGTAAACTTATGAAATAAACGGAGGTGTCCGTATGGTCGCGTTAGAACCGATGTTACCCGAGCAGTTTAATGAATGGCTGCAGCTTTCCGTAAAGGAATACGCCGAGAGTAAAACAAAAGCCGGTAACGTGGCGGCCGAGAAAGCGCTGGAGGATTCGGCCCGCGAATTTAAGGAGCTGTTGCCGGACGGGTTAAACACGACGGACAGTTATATTTTTAATGCGACAGACCAGGAGAGCAATCAAATCGTCGGCACGCTGTGGATCAAAATCCGAAATGAACAGCAGGAGGTATTTATTTACGGGATTCGCATGAGTGAAGATTTTCGCGGGAAAGGGTTTGGCAAGCAAACGCTGCAGGCTCTGGAAGCTTTCATAAAAGAAAGGGGCTTTCCTCTAAAAATTTCCCTGCACGTCTTCGGAGACAATGAAATCGCCCTGAACCTCTATAGATCTGCCGGTTTCGAAGCGACCAATATTCGTATGTCCAAGGTTATCAGCGGATGAACGTTAAATACCCGTTACCCGAAAATGCCCATGTAAGGATGGATGCCCATCATGTACCGGTACCGAAACAGAAAGACTGAACACCAAACTAAAAAGCCTGTGGCTGCAGAAGAGGCTTTGGCGATCGAAACTTGTGAGTCCGGCGGTTCACAAGAGATCCGTGAATCCCGCGAGGCACGAGGACTCGCACGGTTCTTCGCGCCCGCAGCGCAGCAGGTGCACGGCCTTGGCGGGGCAGCGCCGGGAGCAGCCCGATGAGCGGGCTGCGCGACCGGCTTGCCCGGCATCTGAAGCCGGGCAAGCCGGCGGACAAGGCCGCAGCCGCACCGGAGGCGGGAGCGGAGCAGCGGCAGGCTGAGCTGACGCCGAAACAGGCGCAGCAGGGAGCGGCGGAAGGCGGCGGACTGGCCGCCTGTCCGCTGAGCGAGTCCGCCACAGAGCCGGCGGTGGACTCGGCTGCCGGCCCGGCCCGCGAGCCCGCAGCTTGGCCCGCCGTCGCCGGCAATGCGCCAGCTGGGGGCCACGGCTATGCCGGGCACGCCGCCAGCGGCTCCCCGGGGGACGCGCGGCCCGGCAGCGGGCAGGAGGGCGAGCCTGCCGCTGCCGCAGCGCCGGCCCCGGCACATCCGGAGGCGGCAGCGTGGGCGAAGCTGGGTGCGGAGCTGTACGAGTTCCCGGCAGGGTCCTTCGTACGGCGCGTATGCACCTACCCGATGGATGCCTACCATGGCCGGTACCGGCTTGACGCGCTCCATGAGCATGTCCGGGAGTTCGGGGCGTTCCACCCCGAAGCGGAGCCGGTCGATGCGGAAGGCCTCCTGTTCTTCGATACGGAGACGACCGGTCTCGGAGTCGGGGCGGGCAATGTCGCCTTTCTCGTAGGCATCGGTTATTACGAAGCCGGCCGTTTTGTCGTCGAGCAGCTTTTTATCCGGCATCCGGCCGAAGAGCGTGCGATGCTGGCTTATCTGGAGGAGAAAATGGAGCGGTTCACCCATATCGTCTCTTACAATGGGAGGACCTTCGACTGGCCGATTTTGCAGAACCGGTTTATTCTGAACCGGATGCGGCCGGACATCGACCGTTTGCTGCATCTGGATCTGCTGCATCCTTCCCGCAGCTTGTGGAAGCATTCCATGCCGTCCGTACGGCTGGGCAAGGTGGAAGAAGCGCAGCTCGGGTATGCACGTGAAGACGACGTTTCCGGAGCGTTCGCTCCCGAGTTGTATGTTCTGTATCTGGCCGAAGGCAAGACGGACGTGCTGCGGGGCGTCTTCGTCCATAACGAGCGGGATATAGTGTCCCTTGCGGCATTATCCGCTCTGATTACACGGTATTTGGCCGATGAAGAGCCTCTGGAGCCAAAATCGCCCGGAGACCTGTTCCGTCTGGGCCAGTGGCTGCTGAAAATGAACCGCCTGCCTTCTGCCGAGAAGATCCTGGAACTGGGATTTTCCAGACTGCAAGAGCAGGGGGAAGAGGGGCATACGGTCAGCGCGGATCTGCTTCTCCGTTACGCGGCTTACTATAAAAAAGCCGGTGTCCGCGATAGAGCCGTCGAATTGTGGACCCGGCTGATTCGTCAGGCGGGATCGGCGGCTGCGGCGCCGGTGGAAGCCTATATCGAGCTCGCGATGCACTACGAGCACGGATGCAAAGATTATGCGCTCGCGTTGGAGTTGTCGCGCGAAGCGCTGGATGTCCTGCGCCAAAGACGCAGGCTCTTGCGGCGCAGCGAGAAGGCGGCCGACGAAGAGCGGCGGATCGCGCACCGGATCGAACGGCTGCAGCGCAAACTCCGGGATTGCGGCAAGTCCGTTTCGGAGAGAAAAGCATCCGCTAAAGCCGCTATTCCGTCCAAGCCCCCCGGCCAAGCCAGGTCCGCCAAGCCGTCCGGCAAGCCCCGGCCCGCTTATGCGGCCGACAGTTTGTTCGACGTGTCCCGGAACCCCGGCTGAAACCGGCGGGCAGCGTCCCGCCACAAATTACCGCGGAATATAATTCCGCAGTCCGATTTTTCTAAACGTCATTCCCGTTTACGGGCAGGGCGTTTTCCTTTTTTTATTGGCTATGTTAAACTTTGTTGTTGATATTTGATATATACGAACTAATGTTCTATAATTAGGGTGATATCACTGTTCGGAGATGATGTGACAAGATGTTAATCGTTTGGAAGGAATTAGTAATTCTTGACAGAATAAATTATGAAGATGATCCGGTAATAAATTTGTACACATAAGGAGATAAAACTATGGAAAAAAACAAATTACTAAGAATGGACAATGTTGGCATCGTTGTAGAATCTCTTGATAACGCAATCTCTTTCTTCGAGGAGATTGGCTTGAAGCTCGAAGGGCGAGCTACTGTCGAAGGTGAATGGGCTGGTCGCGTAACCGGGCTGGGTTCACAGTGTGTAGAGATTGCTATGATGGTTACCCCAGATGGCCACAGCCGAATTGAACTTTCGCGATTTCTCACCCCGCCTACTATATCAGATCACCGAACTGCTCCTGTAAATGCCCTCGGTTATCTACGCGTCATGTTCACCGTTGAAGACATTGACGAAATGGTATCCAGACTCACTAAGTATGGTGCTCAGCTCGTTGGCGAAGTGGTTCAGTACGAGGACTCGTATCGGCTCTGCTACATTCGTGGAAATGAAGGACTTCTAATCGGTTTGGCGGAACAACTCGGTAATAAATAAGTGACGTTTAAAAGAAGACTTAACTGAAATATACATGACTAGAGTAAAAATAGAAACAGAAAAGCAGTGTGAAAGTATCTCGAAGAAGTCGGGTGCATCATATAAACACCGCATTCACGCTCCGGGTCCGGGCGACCTTCGGTCCCGGAAACAAGGAACGAGGAAGTAATTGCAGGGACACATCCGCACCGACTAACCGCATCGCGGCCGGCAGCAAGCTGCCTTAACTCAGTGAGACTTCGTGATGTATGAACTTTAACGGAAATCAAAGCAAAACCAAATTAAAGGGAATCAACTAACGGGTACGATAGCTCAACAAACCGCCTCTTCAACGAGGCGGTTTTCTTATCGTAAAGATCAACATCAGGATTTAACATAGCCTTTTTATTAAATAAAAACGGAGAATGTTTGCCGATGGGTCATCGATCCGGTGCTGGAGGCTGCGTTTTCGCTGAGTTCGCTGGCCCTCGGAGAAAGCCAGGGCAGGTCGTCCCGTTCCGTCTGCCCTAGGGTCCCGAGCCCGGAACGCGAATACCGCCGGGCTGCGGACCGATCAGACCGCGCCCGTCGTGTCGGCCTTGGTCATCCGTAGCCTCCATTCGGATAACGGAAAAGGAAGAGTAACGCCTGGCGCGGACCGTCTATCACGGTCCGCGCTGTTTTTTTGCGGGCGGGCTGAAGAAGAATCTGACGTTTAAAGGGGGGAGAGCACGGACATACCAGTAAGAAGCCGGAGAAAGGATGTGGCCTTATGCCCGAATGGCCCGAAATGGAACATTATCGGCAGGAATTGAACAAAAGGATTCAAAACCGCACGATCAGCGGGATTACCGTAAATAGACCGAAATCGCTGAACGTGCCGGAAGAAGAGTTTCGCGCGGCCGTCCTGGGAGCGGTTGTGGAGCGCGTGGACCGGAGGGCGAAGCAGCTCGTTTTCGTGTTGAGCGGAGAACGCTATCTGCTCCTTCATCTTATGCTGGGCGGAATGATGGTTCTCGGCACGGAAGCGGACAAGCCGGACCGGACGACGCAGATCGAGCTTCACTTCGGGGAGACGGCGCTTTATTTTATCGGGCTGAGGCTCGGGTATCTGCACCTGTACGGCAAACAGGGACTGGAAGCGGAGCTGGCATCTCTGGGACCGGAGCCGTTTGACGCGGATCTGACCGCCGCCCGGTTTGCAGACATGCTGAAAACCGGCAAGGGCAATCTGAAAACGTGCCTGACCGATCAGCACTGGCTGGCCGGAATCGGCAACTGCTATTCCGACGAAATTTGCTTTGCTTCGGGTCTCCTGCCCTCCAGACGTCCGGCTGCTTTGGATGAGCACGAAGCGGCCCGTTTGTACACGTCCATGCGCAGCGTCCTTACCGAAGCGCTCAGAGCAGGGGGCTACATGGAAATGCCTCTCTACGATGGGGATGAGCGGACGGGCGGCTTCAACGAGCTGTGCCGTGTCTACGATCGGGGCGACGAACCGTGCGTAAGATGCGGGAACCCGATTGTGTTTCAGACGCTGTCTTCGCGTAAATGCTTCTTTTGCGGCAACTGCCAGACATGATAAGCGGAGGGGGAGAGAAGAACCATGGCGCGCAAAAAGAAAAAAGATCTTCACGTCGGAGCTCATATCAGCACCCGAAAAGGGTTTTACCAGGCCGCAGTGACCGCTTCCGCAATCGGAGCCGGGGCTTTTCAATATTTTCCGAAAAATCCCCGCAGCCTCATTCTTAAAACAAACATAGACTGGGACGACGCCCGGCGGTGCGCGGAATATTCCCGGGAGAACGGCCTTCTTTCCATCGGGCATGCGCCGTATCCAGTGAATCCGGCCGTGGCAGACGGCCGGCAGGACGTGATGGTGGAAGCGATGCTCAACGCGCTGGAGATTGTGGATGCGTGCGGTTCCGTAGGTCTGGTCGTGCATTTCGGGAAGTTTTCCGGAAAAGATCCGTTACAAGGCTATAAAAATATAATACAATGTACGAATAAGACGCTGAGCCAGTGGCGGGGCAGCGCGCTTCTCCTGCTTGAAAACCAGGCCGGCAGCGGTTCCCAGATGGGCACGACCATGGAGGAACTGGCCCGGATCAGACAGCTTTCGGAATATCCGGACAAAATCGGTTTCTGCCTGGATACCTGTCACGCGTTTGCGGCAGGTCTTTGGCACGGGGACGATTGGGACAAGGTGGAGAAAAGAGGCGGCGAGCTCGGGTATTTCGACCATTTGAAGGCCGTGCACCTCAACGATTCCCTCTATCCCCACGGCTCCGGCAAGGACCGTCACGCCAATATCGGCGACGGGTATATCGGCCTGGAAGGATTCAGATCCTTACTGGCTTCGGATACCGTGCGGGGGATTCCGCTTGTGCTCGAAACGGGCAGCGGCCCGGACGGTACGCACAGGAAAGAGATTGCGCTAGTCAAGCAGACAGCCGGGGCGGCGGGAAAGGAATCCTGATGAAGATTCACGTTTTTTTGGACGATCAGCGCAGATGTCCGGCCGGTTTTACTCTTGCGCGTAATGTGGAGGAATGCCGGCTGCTTTTGCAGGAATGCGAGGTGGACATCCTGTCGCTTGATTACGATTTGGGCTGGGACGAATCCGGGTGGGATATCGTAGCCTGGATGATCGGGACCGGCACTTTTCCGGCCCGCATTTATTTGCACACGTCCAGCTTGGAAGGCCTGAACCGGATGTACCAGGCTTTGTACGCTTCGGTTCCTTCCGCAACCTCTCTTCATCCGGGACCTCCGCCTGCCGGTTTATTGGCCGAGCTTGCCGGGGGCTGACTCATTTATACGTTTTTTTAGAGAAGAGAGGAGTCTTCGACATGATTCATTTGACCGATATTCATTTTATACGCGAAGAACGGCATATCCTGCAGGATGTATCTTTTCATGCGGAAAAAGGCGAGCACTGGGTTCTGCTGGGCAAGAACGGGTCCGGCAAAACGACGCTCCTTGAGCTCATGAACGGCTACCAGTTTCCTTCCAGGGGCAAAGTCGAGGTGCTGGGCAACCGATACGGACAAGTCGACGTGCGCGAAGTCCGCAAGCGGATCGGCTATATTTCCCAGTCTCTGTTTGAGAAAATGAATCTGGCGGATACGGTGTGGGAAGCGGTAGCGACCGGCGAGTACGCCTATCTGCGCTTTTACCAGGAAATTCCCGAAGATGTGAAAAAGAAAGCGATCGGCATGCTGGAAAGAATCGGACTGCCGCATGTCGCGATGCAGTCGATCGGAACGCTTTCGCAGGGCGAACGCAAGAAAGTAATGCTGGCCCGTTCCATGATGCAGAAACCGGAACTCCTGATTATGGACGAGCCCTGCTCGGGGCTGGACCTTTACGAACGCGAAAAGCTGCTGGCGGCGATCCGCGAATTCAGCGATCAAGAGATGACTGTGCTCTACGTCACGCATCATATCGAAGAAATCATCCCGATGTTTACGCATGTCGCGCTGATCGAACAGGGACGGATCATTGCGGCCGGACCCAAGGAAGAAGTACTGACGCCGGAACATCTCTACCAAGCTTTTCAGGTTCCGCTCGAAGTGGAGTGGTTCCGCAATAGACCATGGATAAAGGTGCTGTAAGGAATGACAGAACATGATTCGACTACAAACACGGCCCGCCTCATCGGCACGGCCAACCGCGGGTTCGCCCAGCATGCTCAGGAAGAAATCCGGCGGCTTATACCCGGCGTGAAATTCCGGACGCTTGTTCCGACGGAGACGTTTCTGGCGGAAGCGCCCGGAAGCTGGGACGAAATCTCGGCAGCCATCCGGGCGCAGGAGCCGATTTTTCTGCGGCATATGCAGCCTGTCCAGGGGGAGCGCGCTTTGTCCGGAACGGACGAGGATATTTTGGCCGCCGCGGAACTGGCGTCCGAACTCGGCCGTCTGCACGCCGGAAGCAGCTCCACGGTCCAGGTGAGAATGGCCGACGGCACGGAAGTGCCTTACGGCGCCTCCGATGTCCGCGCGGCTTGCGAGATCGCGATGGGCGAGGCGACGGGGGCGGAGACGCTGGTGCGTCATGCGGACAAGATCCTTTCGGTCTATGTCGGGCATCAGGCGGTTTATGCCGGGGTCTCCGCACCGGAAGAGAATTTGTCCGACTGGAGCGGCGGCGCCATCCGCTTTCAGCGCGAAGAGAACCAGGTCTCCCGCGCGAAATTCAAGCTGCTCGAGGCAGAGCGCAAGTTTCATCTGCATTTTGCGGATTTCCGCAAAGCGGTCGATGTAGGCGCGGCTCCCGGCGGCTGGACTTCGCTGCTGCTGGAGCGTGGGCTTCACGTGACCGCGATCGACCCGGCCAAAATGCATCCGAGTCTCATCAAGCACCCGCGGCTTACGTATCACGGGAAGAATGCCGCGGACGTGAAGCTGCGCCAGGACGAGTTCGATCTGCTCGTCTGCGATATGAGCTGGAGCCCGCGGCAGATGAGCCGGCTAATCCTCGATCTCCTTCCAGCGCTGCGAAGCGGGGGTACGGCGATCATCACGGCGAAACTGATGCACAAAAAACCCTTTCAGACGGTGAAAGAGTTGAAGCAGGATTTTGAAGGGCAGTTGGAACTGCGGCAGGCGAAACAATTGTTTCACAACCGTGAAGAGCTTACGCTTTATTTTGTCAAAAAATAATCCTGCCGGAGTCATTCGGTGTTCATCATTCGTATGATCCACGTACAAAGAGTCGTCAGGCAGCCCCAGACCAGATAAGGCAGGAGCAGCCAGGCGGATTCTTTCGATAGCGGCGCGGTCAGAATTAGCATCCACCAGCCCGTAAGGGCGGCGATCATGCTGTCTGCCAAAGCCAGCCCGAAACTTTTTGCTTTGAAAAGAAAAAAGCCATAGGCCTGGCCGGCTAAATAATGGAGGATCACAACGAAAATCCAGGCGATCCCCACATTTTGAAATCCGCCCGTTTTTACGTAGACGAGTGCGACGGATGCGGCCATACACGCGTGCATAAATCCTCTTGCGCTGACGATTAGTTGTCCGGAAGGAGCCCATGCCGGTTTTTTGACGGAAGAATACCACCGGATATCGGCAGGAAAAAGAGCGGCGGACAAGAGAAAGAGTCCGTACGTGACAACGGCGGCCAGCATAAATGGGTAGAACAAAAAGGCACCCCCTCCCGGATTGTTTGTCCATTAGTATAGGTATATGGGAATGCGGGACAGGTATGCCTGTAAAAAATGAAAAATAATCGTTGACCATCTGGGTAATTATGGTATAATTAGCGGTAATTAAACAAGCGGATGCACAAAAGCGGAAGCACCGCTGATGTGGAAGAACACGTTTCTTCCTGTCAGTGGTGCTTTTTTGTGTTCATTTCCGGTACTAAGCGAGGTGAACGATGACACGACAAACCAAATGGCGTATCGCGCTTGCCGCAGGCGTGTCCGGCGCGGTGCTCATACTTGGCGGGATCGTACAGTGGAATGGCTGGTAAGGAGGCTGAAAGATGAAAAGGATGCTGATCTTGATCGGGCCCGACAAGGAATTCGCGTCCGCAATGGAACGGTTTATCCGGGAAGGGGAGTACCGTGACCGGCTGGATATCCGGTCGGTTACCCATTGCGAGCACGCCGGAACGTTTGTGGAGCAAAACAGGGGGGAGCCCCTGCTGATCCTTCATGCGGAATCCATTGCGGATGAAGAGGTCATCCGTTGGCTCGGCGAGGGACATAACGGCCTTGTTTACCGTTTTTCGGAGATCCCGGAACGCACGGATTTGCCGGCCGGGAACCGGATATACCGGTATCAGCCGTTTCGAACGATGCTCAGAGATTTGCTGCTGCGCGCGGCCGAACAAACCGGCGGTACCGGACTCGGGAGGACCGGATTCCGAAGCGGCCGTACGAGCGTTCTCGCCTTGTATTCGGCTTTTGGCGGAAGCGGTAAAAGCGTTCTTGCGCTGAATATGGCGGCGCAGCTTGCCGCACAGGGAAAGAAGGTTCTGTATATGTCTCTGGAAGCGGTGAGTTCTTCCGCACTGCTGATGAAGGACGGCCCGCCGGATTCCTTTTCGCGGCTTCTTTATGCGTGGAGGAAGTCCCCGGACCGGACTGCGGACTATGCGGATCTGCTTCAATGCCGTCATCCCGCTTACGGATTCGATTATTTGGCTCCTCTGCCGAACATCCGGGAAGCGGACGAATTGCAGGCGGAGGACGTGAGCGGGTTGGTCCGGCACATAGCCGACAGCGGGATTTGTGACGTCCTGGTGCTCGATCTGGACAGTGCCGTCCAGCCGAGGACCTTAGGCGCCCTGCAGGCCAGCGATATCGTCGTGTGGCTGGTTACTCAAGACGCGCACGCTTTGTACAAAACCCGGAAAGTCCAGGATGCCATGAAGTCCATATGGTCCATGGAATCCTGCGCAAGCAAAAGCTTATTTGTTTTGAACAAATATACGGGAGGAGATTTTGGCTTGGCAAAGGAATATGACGTTGCGATATTCGAAACGCTTCCTTATATTCCTGCCTGGAAGAGCGTTTCGGACCCCGCCGACTGGCTCGGCGAGCCTGTTTTTGCCGCTCAAGTCGGTCATATGCTGCGCAGGTTTTCCGAGGGGGCTGAGGCGTTGTGAATGAAGAATGGGTTCGTACGTTCAAGGAAGCCGTCAACGCCCGTCTGGATCCGACCCAGTCCACTTCGGACGAAGAATTGATGGAATTGATCGAGGAGGTGGTGCTTCGGGAAACAGGGGACGGACGGCTGACGGCAGGAGAAAAGTGGGAGATGGTGCAGCGGATTTTCCACTCCTATCGCGGTCTTGATATTTTACAGCCTTTAATCGACGATGCGTCCGTAACGGAAATTATGATCAACAGCCACCGGGATATTTTTATCGAACGTGACGGGCGGGTCAGCCGGAACGAAGCCCGGTTCGAGAGCCGGGAGAAACTGGAGGACATCATCCAGGCCATCGTCGCCAAAGTGAACCGGACCGTGAATGAAATGTCGCCGATCGTAGACGCCAGACTGCAGGACGGTTCCCGTGTCAATGTGGTGCTCCCCCCTGTGGCGCTGCAAGGCCCGACGATGACGATCCGTAAGTTTCCGGCACAGCCGCTGACCATGAGCGATCTGATTGCCGTAGGAGCGTTGACGCAGGAGGCAGCGGAGCTGCTCGGCGTTTTTGTGAAAGCGAAATACAACATTTTTATCGGAGGGGGCACCGGTTCCGGCAAGACGACTTTTCTTAACGCTCTATCTCAGGGAATACCGGCGGACGAGCGGATCATCACGATTGAGGATTCGGCAGAACTGCAAATCCGCACGGTTCCTAATCTGGTGAGCCTGGAAACGCGTAACGCAAATACCGAAGGCAAAGGCGGAATCGGCATCCGGGATCTGATCCGATCTTCTCTCAGGATGCGACCGAACCGGATTATCGTCGGGGAAGTCCGCGGAGCTGAGGCGCTGGATATGCTGGCGGCCATGAATACCGGACATGACGGAAGCTTTTCCACGGGGCATTCCAACTCAACCGCCGACATGCTGAGTCGTCTGGAAATGATGGTGCTCAGCGCGGCGGACCTTCCGGTGGAGGTAGTCCGCAAGCAAATCTCGTCGGCCATAGATCTCATGGTTCATTTGTCCCGGATGCGGGACGGCTCCCGTAAGGTTGTTGAGATCAGCGAGCTGGCTGGACTAACCAATGGCGAAATCCTGTTGAACCCGTTGTTCCGGTTTGAAGACCAAGGGGAGGATGAGAACGGCAGAGTGAAAGGGAAGCTGATCTATACGGGGAATCCGCTCGTTCACGGCTGGAAAAGCCAAATGGCTGGAGTGGAACTTCCGGACTGGATCGCCCGTGAGAAGGAGGCGGCGTCATGATGCTCCCGGTTGCGGCCTGTCTCGCAGGGTTGGTTCTCTGGCTTGTTTTATTGACGCAGGATAGAAGAAAACGGCGGAAATTGGCGAAGAGAGGCGATAATGGCGGGCATGAGGGGAGTAGACAGCAGTCCCCGAAAGCAAATCCCCCTCCTGAAAGGAAAACGGCGGCACGCCCTGCTCCCGCGGGCCTTACGGATTACGGCAGCTACCGGATGACGGTCCGGGAAATGCTGCTGACGTCCGGCTTATTCGGACTGGTTTTTGCGGGGATCGCGTACATTTTTTACAAGGAGCCTCTGCTTGCTCTGCTTTGCGCGCTGCTCGGCTTGCTGGTTCCCCGCTTCCGCAAAGTATGGCTGATAACCGGGCGGAAGGCGAAATTGATCCTTCAGTTCAAGCAGGCTCTGTACTGCATGTCCACGTCTCTTACAGCCGGAAGGTCCGTAGAAAATTCATTCCGCGAAGCATGGAAGGATCTTCAGCTGCTCTATCCCGATCCGAACTGCTTGATTGTCCGGGAATTCGAAATCATCGTAAGGCGGCTAGACAACGGAGAACCGATTGAACATGCCGTTGCGGATTTTGCGGTACGGGCACAGTGCGACGATATTACGAATTTCTCCGATGTGTTCACGACCTGCAAGAGAACGGGCGGCAATCTGGTGGAGGTCATCCGCCGAACTGCCGGCATTATCGGAGATAAGCTGGACATTGAGCAAGACATTTCGGTTATGGTGGCCCAGAAAAAACTGGAATCGCGTGTTCTTCTTGCCGCTCCCGTTTGTATGGTCGCTGTACTCAGTTTCAGCTCCCCCGACTATATGGCCCCGCTGTACAGCGGGGCGGGACCACTCATTATGACGGGAGGACTGCTTGCTCTGGGAGGCTGCTTGTGGCTGACCGGCAAGATTATGGACATAAAGGTGTGACGACATGCTTGTACTGCTGTGTTTAAGTATGGGTTCGTTTTTGGTGCTGCTGCTTTTGTACGTCCTGGGCTCCAGGCGTTTTAAAGATGTGAGGTCGGACTATCCCTGTACGCTGCACATGAAAAAGCTGGCTCCCGCGGGCCTTTATGCGGTTGAACGGTTCAAAACCATGGAGCGTTTCCCGGATGCGGGCGTCCGGATTATGCAGCGGATCCGTTCGCTTTACGGTCATAAGGATACGCTGGTCATGGCCAAGCTTGTGATGGGAGACATGCTTCTGACCTCACTGCTCGTTCTGCTGTTGAGCGGCCTGCTGGGAATTGCGGGAGGCGGAGACCCTGCTGTCGCTCTCCTGGGTCTGCTGGGCGCCGGTTTGACTCCTTTGCTCATGCTGAGACAACTCGATCAGCAAATCAGGCTGCGAAAACGCCGGATTGTTATGGAGCTTCCGGAAGTGCTGAGTAAGATGATTCTGCTCATTAATGCCGGTGAAACCGTCCAGAAGGCGCTTATCCGCAGTGTGGATATATCGCGGGTGGCGGCATCCCCGCTGCATGCCGAGTTTGGGCAAGCGGTGCGTGAGCTGGAAATGAATGTTTCGCTTCCCAAGGTGCTCGAAGATTTGAGCAAACGGTGCGCCATGCAGGAAATGGCACTGTTCACAACGACGATTTTGCTGAATTACCGGAGGGGAGGAGAAGATTTTCTGGTCGCTCTTCGTTCGCTCGCGAAGGAATTATGGGACCGCCGCAAGGCGGAGTCCCGCAAGCTGGGCGAGGAGGCTTCCTCGAAGCTGGTGTTCCCTATGGTTGCTATTTTTCTGGTTGTCATGATTATCGTTGCTTCGCCGGCCGTTCTGTCCATAAACGGCTGACGGATAAACCGATCCACACTTTTTGGGAGGTCATAAACAATGAAAAGCCGATTACAGATGTCCATGATTCGTTTCTGGAACGACGAAGAAGGGCTGGGAACGCTTGAAATTTTGCTCATCGTCGCCGTACTCATAGCCGTAGCCGTTATATTCCGGAAGTGGATTATTAAATGGTTCAACGAACTGATTGGTAAAGCGGACACGGAATTTAACAATTCCAAAAGCGATGATGCCATTAAAGCGCCGTAGCTGGATGCTCACGGAAATACGGAAATACGGGGTCCGGATTCGCTTGTTCCGTTCCCAATCCGGTAATTTTACCCTGGAAGGGACTTTGCTGTTTCCGGTAGTGATCTTAATTACTTTAACCCTTATCATTTTCGGCATGTTTGTGTACAATCGGGTCGCCCTGCAGCAGCAAGCCGGCGTCGCTTCCGAAAGAGCCGCGTTTTCGTGGAACAACAGCCGCAAAGATCCTGTGACAGGAGCTTTTACACCGGAAGCCGGTGACGGGCTGTACTGGCGTTTGACGCAGGACGGCATCCTCGGCATTTTCGGCTACAGCGGAAAATCTTCGGTTGTCCAAGTTCCAGGCACATCTGATGGAAGCGGTCCTGCGGGTAAACTGTCGCGTGCGGCCGCTCTCCTTCCGCCGGGGGTTCATGGCTCGATGTCTTACGTGAATCACATATGGGAACGGAAAGTTTCGGCCGAGCTGGAAGAGCCTTTCCGCACGCGTTCCTTTCTGCCCGGGAACGTCATACGCGATCAAGTGAAGGGTCAAGGCGCTTCCCACGTAGTGGACCCCGTGGAACTGATCCGGACTGTTGATCTGACCCGCAGCTATATCCCGGCGATAAAAAATCGCATAACTGCCTCAAAGGCCAGAGAAGTGCTGACCGAGCCCGCACCCGAGGCTATCCCTCCGACAAGCGTCATTACGAGCGAAGCGCAGGCAAGCGCTTATATCCGGAAACTGGTCAGCGGACGGAAAACGGAGGTGATTACCCCGGAGGGAGATAAAAGAACGATTGACGCTTTGGATGCCGGCGGTACGGCACATCTTGCTTTCTACACGTTCAATGAGAAGAACCTTAAGGAACAAATGCGTAAAGACGTTCTTCTGAAAAAGGAGGGGACACAGGTTAAAGGGATCGTGTGGCACTTTTTCAAAACCAAGTCGGGAAAGGCGCCTTCACAAGCTATCCAGCGGGAGCTGGCTCAGAACGGCATCTCCGTCATTTTGCATGAATAAATCAAGGGCGGCCTCGGCTGCCCGGAAAGGAGCGTGTTTTGAGAAGCTTCTATAACTCCGAGACGGGTACCGTTTCTATTTATTTGATCATTATTCTCGTCCCTATCTTTTTTCTGCAAGCGGTTCTGATCGATTTCGCACGGGTAAAGGCCGCTGAAAGAGAAGCGGATACGGCCGCAAGGGCCGCGGTCCGTTCCGTTCTTTCGGCATTTGATACGGAGCTTCAAAAATACGGACTGTTCGGACTTACCGGAGAGCCGGAAAGTTCGAAATCCCTTTTCAGCACGATATTCAAAGAAAATCTTTCCGGCAGTTCAAGCGGTGGTTTTTATAAAATGCTGGATACAAAGCCGGAAGAGGGGCGCGCGTCACTGACCTCGCTATACACGCTTGCCAATCATCCCGTGTTTAAAGAACAAATCCTTGAACATATGAAATACACCGCACCGATCGAATTCGTGCTGGAGATAACGGATAAGCTTCAAAAACCCGGTGCGGTCAAAACGCTGGCAAACGGCTCGGCATACGCCAAAGAAGCGGAGAAAATCGAAAAACTGCTTGCCAAACGGGAAGAATCGCTCGATCGGGCATGGGCGGAAACGGTCAAGCTGAAGGAAGAGCTGAATGGCCGGCACCATACATATCGGGCACGAATAACCGAGCTGAACCGCCTTTCGGAGCTGATCGGCTTAAACACCGCGGACGGGGTAAGGTCGCAAATCAAAACCTTGGAAGAACAAATCCGCTCGCTCTCGGACTCCATTTCAAGTTTGAACGGCTCCCTTGCAGCTGCTGCCGCAGCAGGACCGGAAGCGGCCGCCGCCCTTCAAGGGATGATGGACCGCATCCGTTCGCTTCAGGACCAGCTGACCGAACTGCAAAGCAGGCTTTCCGATCTGAAGACGCTGCTTGAAAATATTGTGAAATACACCGCCCTTCTGGCGGCAACCAAGCTTGAAATCGTCAGTGACGACGAGAAAGTACAAAATCTGCAAAAATCCGTTCAAGAGCTGCTCGGTGAAGCGAAGAAAGCAAACGATGAGTTAAACACGGAGCTAAAACGCGTATCATCCGCTACGGGTAATGAACTTAAAGCCTTCGAAGCGTTCAAAGGCTTGAAACTTCTTAGTGAAGACGATTTCCGTACCTATCAGACAGGAATCGCTTCAAGTGCGGCATTGTTCAGCGGTTTTCGCAGCGGCATCGGAAGCACTAATCTATTCACGAACGCCAACGCTCAAAAAATACACGCCGCAAACGATGCCTACCAGGCCCAAATGGATGAAACCTACAAAAAACAGCTTGTCATTGAAACGGAGCGAACCAAGCGAAACGAAACGATCCGTAAAGAAAAAGAAAAGCAGCGCTCGAAAATACAAGAGGTGTTGAATCGGGCCAAGCAGGCGATGGGAGACTGCGGCACGGATCAGACGGCTGGACCGGTTTCGACTTTCTACGAGACTTTGGAGGAGAAAGGGGAAGACGGATTATACCGAAAATACATGACTCTAAACGAGAGTCCTTCGAATGCCGGCGGCAGCCCGGTGTACGATCTGGAGGGCAAGCCCGACACGGAAATTCAGCATGCCATGAGTTTGCTGGAGCGGCTTGGCCAAACGGGGGAAAGTATCCGCAATGAGCTGTTCATAAACGAGTATGCCTTGTCTCAGTTTAACTATAGAACCTACGGGCGGGAATTGGACGGATCGGGGCAGCCAAAGCCGCTTCATGCGTTATCCGAGCCGTCAGGCCATAAGCTTCCAGGCCAAGAAGTCGAGTATTTATTGTACGGATTCAATACGTGTGCCAAAAACATGTCATCGGCTTATGGTGAAATGTTCGCTTTCCGTTTTGCAGTCCGGATCGTGGAAGAATTGATGGATCCGAAAAACGAACTGCTTCAGGCAGGTTCTCCGCTGCTTGTACTGCTGGCCAGTGCTGCCGAGGCAGCCGTCAAAGCTCTGGCGGATATGGACAGCTTAACCGAAGGAAAAGCAGTTCCGATATCAAGCAAACTGACGAACCCTTTGTTTACTTTCACTTATAAAGACTATTTGCGGATATTTCTTCTCCTGCACAGCTCTGACTCGAACCTGTTGGCGCGCCTTCAATCCTTGATCGAACTGAATACAGAGCGGACGTTGGATCACGCTGTAACTTACATACAGGGGTCCGCTGAATCCTCCGTATCCTTATGGTTTTTGCCGGGGTTAATGAAACTGATGAACGGGACGGGCATTTCTTCCTGCGAAGTAAGAGAAAACCGGTGCCGCTTTATCAGTCGTGCGGATTTGGCATATTAGATAACACGCGAACCGAACAGGACGGGAGCGATGCGTATGCGCATGTTTAGAAAAAGCGAGCAAGGGGGAATGGTGCTGGAAGCGGCGCTTATTCTGCCGATGTTCGTCGGTTTTATCGTCGCCCTTATCGTATGCATCCAGATAGCGGTAGCGGATATGGCGCTGCGGTCTGCGGTAAGTGAATCTACGAAGGTTTTGGCCGCGGGGCTTTATCCGGCGGAGGTACTGTACAGACAGGGTGAACAATCATTCGACCAGACGGCTCTCGCATCAGGGGCTCAGAATGTAGTTGATACTCTTCAAAACTTAAGAGAACAAGCCGCGCAAGCGGGAGAATTTATCGACTCGGTTGAAGCCTACATCCCGGATCCGGTAGTCGGACTTTTGGCATGGGTTCGCCAAGCGGGTGAAAGCGGTGTGGATGGGGCAAAGGAAGCGGCAAGTTCGGCACTGCGTGATGCCATGAAGCCGGTTGTGTACAGTTTTGCGGACAAACGGATTCTGAAGAAGGACCGGTTCCGCATCGACGGGGTGACACTACCCAGTTTAACGAACCGGGAACGGGCTTATCTCGGATTCGAAGTTACCTATGATTTCCCCCTTGCCGTTCCTTTCTTCAACCGTACGCTTGTTTTGAAAAAGAAAGCGCTGGAGCGGGTCTGGCTGGGCGCGTAAAAGGAGACATCACTATGGAGGAGCTGCTGCTTTCTCTTCTTATTCTGGCCGCGTTTGTAACCGATGTACGAAAATCGATTATTCCGAATGTCTTGACTGCCGCAGGTGCCGGTACCGGAATGATGTACCATCTTCTTACAAATGGCTGGAGCGGACTTGTTTTTTCTTTGGCGGGCTGCACGACCGGTTTTATTGCGCTTTTTATTTTGTATGCGGCAGGGGCGCTCGGTGCGGGGGACGTTAAGCTGTTCGGGGCGATTGGAGCTTTAACGGGCGGGGTCTATGTTTTTACGTGCGCGCTCTATTCTTTATTATTCGCGGGAGCGATCGGCTTGTGCTTGCTTCTTGCGAGAAAAGAAGGAGTCAAACGGCTCGGGCGCTTATTCGGCGGATTGGCCCTATGTTTGTTTCTTAAAGATTTGTCGTTCTGGAAAAGCATGAAACAAAGTGATCAACTGCGGTTTCCTTTTATGTATGCGGTACTGCCGGGGGTTCTGGCTGCTTACTGGTACGGAAACCTTGCTTTTTAACAGAAGCCCGTCAGAGATGTGAAAGGATGAAGCTATGGAAATATTCGGATTGCAGGCAAGCATACGGTTGTCGCAAGGCAGATGGCTGGAAGTGGGCTTGGAAGAAGAGCTGAACATTGAACGCCTAGCGCCCGTGCAGCTAAAGATGCTTGCAGAAAACCCTATTCCGCGGGTACTGCCTTTGAAAGTGGAAGAGATCAATAGTCATGTCAGGTTGCTCTATAACCTGGCTTCAAGACGGTCTCTGGCAGCTATCCTTAAAGAGCGCAGTCCAGATCCCGCCGGATGTCTTCAACTGCTGCACGAAGCGGCGGCTTGTGTAAGCGATAGCGGCAATTTTATGCTAAATGAGGCCCAGTTTGTGGTGGATAAAAATTACATGTATATCGAAAGTGGCTGGGCAGACGTCTCACTGCTGTGCCTCCCTATAAAGGAAATTCCGGTTGGATTTGCCTCCGTTATGTGGAGTGCGCTTGTTCGAGACTTGGGCAGCCGGCTCATAGCGAAAGATCGTGGAAGTCTCGAGAGACTTGCCAAGTATTGTGAGCGTGAAAACTTCTCCGTTCGAGAATTTAAAAGGCAAATCTATCTGGAAATAAGTGGGTGCGGGCTAAGTGTTAAGGAAGACAGCGGGAAAGGAGGTGTGGAGTCGGACTCGATTGTTCGAAGTTCAACCGTACCGGACTCGAAAATGCAGGACCCTGCACAGTTCTGTGAGCGGAGCATTTATGCGTTTTCTGTTTTGCAGAAGCCAGGGGAAGGTAGTCCTGTAACGGAACCGCTGCAGCTTCACAAAGAAAGTAACGATGTTGGTGAGGGGCTTTTGCGAAGAGAGAGCGCACATATGCCCCGAGACAGGATTGGGTCGCCTCAGAAGCTTATGGGTGAAAACCGTTCAAATCCCAAGCCGCGCGGTGCTGCAGAGAAGTTTATCCGAAGACGTCAACAAATTGCTGCGGACGGCTCCGATTATCCTGTGCCTGTCGAAGGGAACTATACGGCTTCTGCTTCTGCCGCTTTGAACTATGCGTATCCGGTCTCGCCGGACAAGGCCGCTTCCGCTGCGAGTCCCGATTTGACTCCGGCAACCTTTGCAGTAGGTTCATCCGCAGCCGCTTCCGGAGCGGTAACCCGCTTTTCCGCGAGCGCTGAGGTAAATCCCACCGGCACCGGAGAGCCTGTTCTCCGTACGGCAGCTTCGCGTACCGCCTCACCGCCAACTGCAGCTCCAATCGCTGCGGCGCAAACCCAACCTGCTGCGGCTGTTGGGCAAACCGCGCCGCAGCCTGCTGCGGCTGTGCCGCTCAGCCGGCGGCAGACCGGCTCCGGCGTGCAGGCGGCCGGGCACCCGCCGCAGCCTCACGCCGCGCCGCAAGCCGCGCTCGCCGGAGCGGCTGCCTCCGCGGGACCGCTTCCCGGGTCCCGCGGCAAAATCCTCGCGCTGGGAGGCGCATTCCTGATCATCGGGATGATCTGGAACGCTTATTTCAGCGCGCCCGGGCCCCCGCTGCTGTACATCAGCAGCGGAGCGACGCTGCTGGTGCTGGATGCCGCTTACGTACTGCTGGCTATCGGCCTTCCGGGCCGACGCAGCAGCCAGTTGAAAGAAGCGGCACCCTCCGGCAGCAGCCCGTATCCGCCTGCGGCGGAACAGGAGCCGGTGTCGCTCGAGCAGTACTACGCCGGATTGGGCGAACGTACGACGCTTCTGGCTCCGCCGCTATCTGCGGTGAACAACGCGGATGAAACCGTTTATCTCGGCGCTGAGTCAGCCCCGCCGCATGCGAAGTTCCGCCATCCCGTGCTCGAAGTGATGCGGGAAGGCCGGAAGGAAACGATTCTGCTCGACACGGATTCTTTTATTATCGGGCGTGGGGAAGGAGATGCCGACTATATCGAAGATGTACTCGGAATCTCGCGGATTCACGCGCAATTTTTGCGGACGCCGGGAGGTTATGCGGTCAAAGACCTCGGTTCGCGAAACGGTACGTTTCTAAACGACGGGATGCTCGTTCCTTATCAAATGGTCGCTTTGAAAGACGGGGATGTGGTGCGGATCATTCACACCGAGTTTACCTTCCGATTTGGCTGACCGGTTCCGGTCATGGAACGATAATGGTATAATGGACGGGTTATTGAAGAAACGGGAAAGAGGAGAATGTCCAATGATTACACATGTCGTGTTTTTCAAGCTTAAAGACCGCAGCCCGGAGTCCGTCGAACAAGCAAGAGCCAAGCTGCAGAACATGGAAGGCAAAATTTCCGAACTGCTGCATATCGAAGTGGGCGCGGATGTGATCCATTCCGAACGTTCTTATGACTTGGCTTTGATTACAAAGTTTAACTCGCTTGAAGATCTCAAAGCTTATAATGTGCACCCCGTCCACCAGGATGTGCTCGCCTATATGGGCGAAGCCAAAGACGGCGTCGCTCCCTGCGTAGACTTTGAAAGCTAATCTATTCAAAAAAAATCAGGTAACACTCGTAAGAACTTGCCGTTTTTCGCGGCAGGTTCTTTTTATGGTGCAGCCGTCGGCAAAACACTCGATGTGAAAGTCATGGCTGCCATCTTCTCTAGGTGAGCGGATTCCTATGTACCGAAGTCATTCAACGCCGGAAGCCTCTTTCCGACTAGCGCAATGCCACTGCAACGCCATCTGAAGTAACACAACAGCATAAAGCTTTACTGCAGAATCCCTTTATTTTAATGCTGCCGAAGGATTACCCGATGCCTTACTTCAATAAACCGTCCAGCAATCGTCCCGCTTAGTTTCCCCCACGCCTTCTGTATTATGAATCCTTACTTCTACCCGGAGCACTAGGCTCCTAGCCGCCTGTTTTTTCGCAAAAAAAAAGCGGCCGGTTCCGGGTCAGGAACGGGCCGCTTTTCAAAGCTGCATTAGATTGAATTGTAGGATCAAATTATAGCCTTAAATTGTATATTCGCATTCGTGCATTTGCAAAATCGAATTAGTTCGCGATAAACTCTTGAACCCATTCGCCGTTATAGTAAGCGACTCCGATTTTCGTAAAGTTCGGGCTCAAAATGTTTTCACGGTGACCCTGGCTGTTCATCCACGAGTTCATCACATCCTGAGGAGTGCGCTGTCCTTTGGCGATGTTTTCACCTGCATACGTATAGGAGATGCCATAAGATTTCATCATATCAAATGGAGATCCGTACGTCGGAGAGTTGTGATCGAAATAGTTGTTTGTATACATATCCTTCGCTTTGTCCAATGCCATCGCGGCAAGCGCGCTGTCGGAAGCGAGCGGTTTTAATCCCGCTTTGGCACGTTCTTGGTTCACCAGCGTTACGACCTGATCCGCGAATTCCGATTGGGAAGCGGCCGGTTTTTCAGCCGGTTTCGGTGAAGGTGTCGCGACAGGTGCGGACGGCTTGGTTGTCGGTTTCGGCGTGCTTACGGGTGCCTGAGTTTCCGGAGCGGGCTTGCTCGGTTTTGCCGGTGGTGCAGAAGGTTTCTGGGCTTCCGGTTTCTTTTCGGGCGCGGTTGGCGCGGCCGGTGCCTCGGCAGACGGTTTTTCCCCAGCGGGAGGCGCTGCCGGTACGACGATCTGCATGCCTTTCCAAATGAAATTCGGATTTTTCAACTGCGGATTCGATGTAAGAAGAGAGGCGAGATCAATGCCGTATTTGTTCGAAAGGGTCGCGAGTGTGTCCCCGCCGGAAACGTTGCACGGCTCGGCGGATGCGGATGCGGCGCCTGCTCCGAAAACGGACGTAAGGGCAAAAACACCAACGAGAGTTGCTTTTTTGATAGATTTCAAAGTAAAATCTCTCCTTTTTTCGGCCTGCGAGGTTAGCTGACGGATTCGGGTCAAAGAGCAATCACCCGGCCATGAGCATCATGGCTTCACCCCAAGAATGGGTTCCCCCGTGCTTCCGGAGAAGCTTCGGCCTTGTTTTTTTTGCTTTCTGTCTGAGAAGAGGAGCCTGCATGATGCGCTGCTCTGCACTCTCTCCCGGAAGAAGCCTTTTAATCCTAGCATGCGATTTGCTAGATTTCACGGGACAAAGTTTTCCAGCCGCGGCCGGATTGTTTTTCCGGAAACGGGTTTATCGTTTGAAAACAACGGGGAAACAGTGTAGTATCACCAGTAAGAGAACGCTTTTGAAGGCATGCCAAATTGGCGTAAAATTCCGGAATTTACAGTCTTTTTTATGGGGATTTGCAAGATTGTAAATAAGTGAGATCTTTAAAAGGAACTTCCCCGGTTAATTTTTCGGCAAAACCGTCCGGACAGATAGAATCCGGCGGATACGCGACAATTTGGGTTGATGGATAGAGGAATTATCGGGGTATTAAGTAGAAGCAAGCTTTTACATAGCGCTCAGAAACGGAAACCGGCCGCCGGTCAGGCGGAGAGCTTTACCTTTGAACGGTTTCGTTTGCAGAGCGACACTACTCGTACCGGGATGGAAAAGGAGAGGTTGAGTTTATGGAGCAAGTAAACAGAACGTATCTGCTGGAAGTGCTGGACATGCTTTTGCAAACGCCAAGCCCGAGCGGATACACCCACCACATTATGGATAAAGTGAAGGCGGAGGCCGAGAAGCTGGGTTACAAGCTGGAACTGACGAATAAAGGCTGCGGCATCATTACGATTCCGGGCAAACGGAGCGATTACACGATCGGGCTCTCGGCTCATGTGGATACACTCGGGGCGATGGTGCGGTCCATCAAGGACAACGGGCGTCTGCGCCTCACGTCGGTAGGCGGTTTTATGATGGCTGCCATCGAAAACGAGTACTGCCGCGTTCATACGCGCCAGGGACTCAGCTATGAAGGCACCATTTTAACGACTAAGCCTTCGGTTCACGTTTTTCCGGATGCGAGAGACCACAAGCGCGTCGAGGAGAACATGGAAGTTCGCCTGGACGAACTGGCTTTCAACAAGGAAGAGGTACAGAAGCTGGGAATTCGTGTCGGGGATTTCGTGTCATTCGAGCCGCGGGTCCGCATGCTGGAGAACGGGTATGTCAAGTCCCGTCATCTCGACGATAAAGCGAGCGTGGCCGCCCTGTTCGCTCTTATGGATCTTCTGAAGAACGAGCTGATCGAACCGGCCTGCACCGTTAAAATCATTGTGACTACTTACGAGGAAGTCGGCCACGGGGCTTCCTACATCCCGGCCGACATTGATGAGCTCCTTGCCGTCGACATGGGAGCCATGGGGGACGATCTGACCTGCACCGAGCAGGACGTCTCCATTTGTGCAAAAGATTCCAGCGGCCCTTACGACTACGCGATGACCTCTCAGCTTATCCGTCTTGCGGAACATTCCGGGATCCGCCACGTGGTGGATGTGTACCCGCAGTATGGTTCGGACGCTTCGGCGGCGCTCCGCGGAGGCAGCAACATCCGTGCGGCGCTGATCGGCCCCGGCGTTCATGCCTCCCACGGCATGGAACGCACGCATGTGGACGCCATCGCGGGAACGGCCTCTCTGCTGCTGCAATACATTCTGCACCCGGCCGCGGCAGCGAGCGACCCCGAACAGCCGGAAAATCCGGTCAGCCCGGTTTAAATCCGAAGAAATCGATTTTACATCCGGCTGGTCTCATCCCTACGCCCGACGGCGGGCATGAGGGCAGCCGGATTCATTTGGCGCGGCGCTTAAGGACGGAGGAACTCATGAGTATTATTCATGCCGAACATCTAGTAAAAACTTACGGAGAGAAAGTTCTCTTCGACGATATATCGTTTACCATCTCGGAAAAACAGCGGATCGGTCTGATCGGTGTCAACGGCACCGGCAAGTCTTCTCTGCTGAGAATTTTGGCGGGTCTGGAAACGCCGGACTCCGGATCGATCGTTCATTCCAATCATTTCAGAGTGGAATACTTGCCTCAACAGCCGGAGTTCGATGAACGTTCAACGGTTCTGGAGCAGGTTTTCTACGGAGAAACGCCCCTTATGAAAGTGCTCCGCGACTACGAGCAGGCACTCGCGGCCCTTGATAGCAGCCCCGAGGACGAGGCTGCCCAGCAGAAGCTGATGCGGGTGCAGGCGAGAATGGACGAGCTGGACGCCTGGGAGGCCGGCACAACGGCCAAGACAGTCCTGACGAAGCTCGGCATCACGGAATTCGGCAAGCCCGTCGGCGAGTTGTCCGGCGGCCAGCGGAAGCGTGTCGCGATGGCCCGTGTACTGATCCAGCCCGCCGACCTGCTTATTCTCGACGAGCCTACCAACCACATCGACAACGAGACGGTGGACTGGCTGGAGCAGTTTTTGAGCAAATGGAAAGGCGCTCTGCTGCTCGTCACGCACGACCGCTATTTCCTTGAGCGCGTGACCAGCCGCATCCTGGAGCTCGACCGCGGCAGCATATACAGCTATGAAGGCAATTACACGACGTTTCTGGAGAAAAAGGCCGAGCGCATGGAGCGTGAAGCCTCCAGCGAAGACAAGCGGCGCAACCTGCTCCGCAGAGAGCTTGCCTGGCTGCACCGCGGCGCGAAAGCCCGCACGACGAAGCAGAAAGCCCGCGTCGAACGGGCGGAGGAGCTGCGCGACCGCAAGGTCGACGGGCCTGCGGCAAAGCTCGATATGGCTCTGGCAGGCAGCCGCCTCGGCCGCAAAGTCATCGAGCTCAAGCAGGTGAGCAAAGGCTACGAGGGCCGTGAGCTCATCCATGATTTCAGCTATATTGTGCTGCCGGACGACCGGATCGGCATTATCGGCCGTAACGGAAGCGGCAAATCGACGCTGCTGAATATGCTTGCCGGACGCCTCGGCCCGGACAGCGGCGAAATCGAGCGGGGGAGCACCGTCAAGCTTGCCTACTACACACAAGAAAGTGTGGAGATGGATGACAAGCAGCGTGTCATCGAGTATGTCCGGGAGGCGGCCGAGGTCATCCGAACGAAGGACGGAGAGAGCATCACGGCGGCGCAGATGCTGGAAAGATTCCTGTTCCCGCCGAATCTCCAGTGGACGCCGATCGGGAAACTTTCCGGGGGCGAGAAACGCCGGCTCTATCTGCTGCGTACACTGATGGGAGAGCCGAATGTCCTGCTGCTCGACGAGCCGACGAACGATCTGGATATTCAGACCTTGTCCATTCTGGAAGATTATCTGGAGCAGTTTCCGGGGGCCGTCATCACGGTATCCCATGACCGTTATTTCTTGGACCGGACCGCCGACCATCTGTTCTCGTTTACGGGCGAGGGAGAGATCGAACCGTATATCGGAACGTATTCCGAATACCTGGAGCTCAAACAGCAGCGTGAAGCTTCCGAGCTTAAGCCCGACGCCAAAGAAAAAGCCCGGACCCAGGCCTCCGCATCATCGGCTCCATCCACGGGTACAACCGGAGCGGTCTCCGGCGGGGAACGCGCCAAGAAGAAAAAACTCTCCTTCAATGAGCAGAAGGAATGGGATACGATCGAAGACCGCATCGCGGCGCTCGAAGAGAAGCTGGAGCGGATCAAGAGCGATATTGCGAAGGCCGGAAGCGACTACGGCCGGGTACAGGAGCTGTACGCCGAGGAGATCGCCGCCGGTGAAGAGCTGGAGCAGGCGATGGAACGCTGGACCATCCTCTCGGAGCTCGTGGAGGAAATCGAACGCGGCAAGTAAGCTCATTCCCGCAATTACGAGCGGGGAGCCCTTTTTTATGGTATACTAAAAGGAATTGGCTTGGAAGAAGCCGTGATTCTACAAAAAGGCAGGTTAACCGCACTTATGATCACTGTAACGGATGTAACGCTTCGATACGGCAAACGCGCTCTTTTCGAAGACGTTAATATTAAATTTACTCCCGGCAACTGCTATGGCCTGATTGGCGCTAACGGAGCGGGAAAATCCACGTTTCTGAAAATTTTGTCTGGCGAAATCGAACCCAACAAAGGGGACGTTCATATCGCTCCGGGCGAGCGTATGGCGGTTCTGAAGCAGAACCACTACGAATTCGATGAAACCGATGTTCTGAAAACGGTCATGATGGGCCATGCTCGCCTCTTTCAGATTATGGAAGAGAAAGACGCTCTCTACGCGAAATCGGACTTCTCCGAAGAAGACGGTATCCGTGCGGGCGAACTTGAAGGCGAATTCGCCGAGCTTGACGGCTGGCAGGCGGAGTCCGACGCGGCCGAGCTTCTGATCGGCCTCGGCATTCCGAAAGAGCTTCACGACCAGAAGATGAAAGATCTGGACGGCAACGAGAAAGTCCGGGTCCTTCTTGCGCAGGCCTTGTTCGGCAGCCCGAATATTCTGCTGCTCGATGAGCCTACCAACCATTTGAATCTCGAATCGATCCAATGGCTGGAGAACTTCCTGGCCAGATTCGAAGGCACCGTCATCGTGGTATCCCATGACCGTCACTTCCTGAACCAGGTTTGTACGCATATCGCGGACATCGACTTCAGCAAAATTCAGATGTACGTCGGCAACTACGACTTCTGGTACGAATCCAGCCAACTGGCTTTGAAGCTTGCCAGAGAGCAGAACAAGAAAACCGAAGAGAAGCGTAAAGAACTCGAAACGTTTATCGCGAGATTCAGCGCCAACGCCTCCAAGTCGAAGCAGGCGACATCCCGTAAGAAACAGCTCGAGAAGCTTACTCTGGACGACATCAAGCCGTCCAACCGCAAATATCCGTTCATCAATTTCAAACCGGAGCGGGAAGCGGGCAAGCAGCTTCTGGCGATTGACAGTGTCAGCAAGTCCGTTGAGGGCCAGAAAATTCTCGATAATATTTCCATCACCGTGAACAAAGGCGACAAAATCGCTTTCGTAGGTCCCGACGGACACGCGAAAACGACCCTGTTCCAGATTTTGATGGGCGAAACGGAAGCGGATGAAGGCACCTACACATGGGGCGTCACCACGACCCAGGCTTATTTCCCGAAAGACAACTCGCAGTACTTCGAGGGTGTAGATATGAACCTCGTCGACTGGCTGCGTCAATATTCCAAAGATCAGGACGAATCGTTTATCCGCGGCTTCCTGGGCCGGATGCTTTTCTCCGGTGAAGAAGCGCTTAAGAAAGCGAGCGTTCTGTCCGGGGGCGAGAAAGTGCGCTGCATGCTGTCCAAAATGATGCTCGCAAGCGCCAACGTTCTTATTCTCGACGAGCCGACGAACCACTTGGATCTCGAATCCATTACGGCTCTGAATAACGGGCTGATCGACTTTGACGGCACAATGCTGTTCGTGTCCCATGACCATCAGTTCATTCAGACGATTGCCAACCGCATTATCGAAATTACACCTAAAGGCGTGATTGACCGGATGATGCCTTACGATGAATATCTGGAAAATGAAGATGTGCGCCGTCTGCGTGAAGAGTATTACGCTTAAAGCAGTAGAGGCTTGCGAACGGGATACACAGAAGAGGCGCTTGGATGTTCATCATCCGGGCGCCTTTGCTGCGCTCCGGAGATGCGGGAACAGAAGGATATTCCGCTTGCCGCTGCCGCACTGCCGTTACGCAATGAACACTGATCGAAAAGGAGCTGCCCGGTATGTTTGATCCGACGGTTTACGAGAACTTAAAAGTCGTTTTGGAAGGCGCTGTCTACGATTTGGATCTGTCCGGAGAAATTCTGGTTACGAACCGGTCGGACGTCATGGATTTATCCAGCTTGGGCCGCCATTACCGGATCCGTTTTGTCCTCCGCGGCGGCGAAGAGAACATGGCTTCTCCGTGGGCGGAGCTTCATCTGGCGGCTGAACTGGAAGATTTGGCGGCGGAGCTGCTAAGCCGCAAAGGAGCCGAGCCGGGTTGTGCGCTTACGGTGAGATTCGGATTCCTTGTCGGCGATCCCTCGCGGGACTGTCCCGCGGTCGGATCGTCCCTGGAATCCATCTGGAGCGGAAGGCCGCTCATCACCCAGACGCTTTCTTATGTGTTCGGCTCCGAAAACGAAGGCTGGCACAATGAGGTTTTGCTTGAATTCGGCCGTAAGGTCAACGAAAGCCATCTCGACGACTTCGAAGGGCTGCTTGAACATACGTTATTGTCGCTGTCCGAGCTCAGGGACAAACATGCTTCCTGAAACGGGTCGGGACCCCTCTTTTTGCGACCGGCTTCTGCCTGTTAGGGAACCTTAGTCTTACATACTCCCGAGCTTTGCAGCCGGAACAAGGCTTTTTTATGGAAAGGAGATTGGTATGCAGGAATGGAACGATGACCAAATCAAGCAGGCCCTCATAGAAAAACAGTCGTTCGCCGTATTTTTTCATACCCCTTTTTGCGGAACTTGCAAAGTCGCCGGCCGAATGCTGGACGTGGCTCTGACGATCGAGCCGGAACTGCCCCTTAAAGCCTGCAACGCGAATTACGCGGGGGCGTCCGTGCAAAAGTGGAAAATATCGTCCATCCCCTGTATAGTGGTGGTAGAGAAGGGAATTGCCGCACGATTCATTTACGCCGTGAAATCGGTCGACTATTTGCTGGCCGAGCTTCGTCATTTGACGGGTATGCAGCATTTGAGGATCGTCGCATCGTCGGATTTTCCGGAAAATACTCCGTAACAGAGAGGAGCATCCACTTATGAACTATAGAAACGAAAGCACTGCTTCCGTCGGTGATCTGGTCATAGCATCTTACAAAACAGGGGAGTATATAGGCCGCATCGTGGAACCGCCGTCCAATATAAAAGCAGCCGTTCAGGTTCTTGCGGTCGTTAAGCATCCTTCGCAAGGGGATCTTCATAATCCGCAGCAGGGGGATGTCCCGTTCTTTCACCAGCGCCGCGCGCTGGCCTATCAGGAAATTGCGTTGATGCCGCTGTCGAGCATCCATGCCTACCACGGGAATGTCCCGGATTACACCCTTTCGCTCCAGCAGGCCCTCGAACGCGAGCTGAACATGCTGCATCAGACGGAGGAGTGGGCAAGGCGATCCATTGCGGAGCTGGAAGAGCTGCATCGCGAATATTTTCCTCAGTAATACGGCCGGCTGTACAAGTTTTAGAGCCAGGGATAAACAGATAACATGCGTAAATAAATCCGTTAAAAAGAAAAAAATCCTGCATTCACGAATCGTGAATGCAGGATTTTTTCTGCTTTTATACGCCTACCTGTATGTTTCGTATTCAGGGAGAAGCTCGTAACAGGCTATTGCTTCATTTATTGGGGCGGGTATTCACGCGAAGACTAATGCTTGGGCACATCCACGACAACATCCCCTCTGATTACGTTAGGCGTTTGCGTCTTGTTATAGAACCAAAAGCCAGGCGTGTCTTTAATACCGCGCAAATTCAGCCGGAATTCTTTTTTGGGCAGGCGGCCCGACCGGATCAGCAGATTGCTGCCGTCAACCGAGATTTCCCCGGGATTAAGGGTGAAGCTTTCCGCGCCTGCCGAAACCGTCACGTTTCCTTCGGCTTTCGCCGAGCCTTCGTCGATTCTTTTCTGAAAAGGGATCTTTACTTCCGTGCGTGAAAGCCGCTGCGCTTTGCCGGGGACGGGGGCTTCCTTGTACATATATCCGCCCAGATGGTATTCGTACGCGGTCCAGGTGGAATAGCCGAGTGCACGGACGGAATCGGAAAAAGCGCTCACCCACCCGCCGTCCTTAACCATCAAGAGGGCCGAGCCGATATCCGCCTGAACCCCGAGCGGAAGATCCGGATACTCCGCTTTGATTTTATCCGCAAAAACCTTGTAATGCTTCACGTAATCGGGAGGAAGACTCTCCTGCGGTTTGAGCCAGTCGGGCCAGTGGGTTTGCAGGAAATGGATGTCCGGTTTAACCCGGCCGACCATGGCCGCGGCATCGAGGCCCTGCCATTCCCTCAGCTTGTCAAAGGAACCGGGACCCGCGTCTATAGCCAAAGACCAGGTCGCCACCAGAATGCCCGGACGGGCTTCCCGCACTCCGCCTTTCCCGTTCATCAGTTCGTTCAGGAAATCGTTCACGGCTTCAACCCGGAAATCGACCCACTTCACGTAGGCCGCCGTGTCGGTTAAATAATAGCGGGGCGAAGAGGCGTTGGTAAAATCGGGCATCTCCAGGCCCGTTTTGTCGCGGAACGCTTTCTGCGCGAGCGGCCCGACATCCCCGTACACGCCGCGGTTGATTCCGTCCCATTCGGGAAAGTAGGGTTCGGCGACCTCAATCCCGTCGAAGGGATAATCGCGTACGAGCTTAGCCAGCGCCTGCTTTTTCCACTGGACATAGGCCGGGCTGTGGGGAGAGAACCGGTAATACCCGTCGTTCAGAGGCTTAAGCAGCTCCATCTGCCACGAAGGCCAATCCGCCGGAAAACGTGCCGTAGAATAGCTCCCGTTACCGAGGACGAGCGCCCATACCCCGATGCCTTTTGCCTGGAGGGCTTCGATAAAGGTGCGATTCACATCATTTTCGTTGACGACAAAATAATGGACCGTTTTGTACCCGTGCTGAAGAAGTTCGTCGGCTATGCTTTCGGGTGTCCGGTTCTGATAATAGGGAAAAGAGGGATCAACCTGGATGGAAGGGCCTTTCAGGGCGGCTTCTTTGCGTTTTGTCTCCGCTGCTTTGGAGTGAGGGGACGGGGCTGTCAAATCTTCCTGCGCGAGTGCGGGCACGGCCGACAAAAGGTGAGTGAGGAGTGTCACCAGGATCATCAGCGTCAGGGTTTGAACTAACCTTTCCTTGCTCCGCCAGGGACCTGGGCCGTGCTTTTTCCAACTGTTCATGTCGTCATTCCTCCTTGCTTTCCGTTAGGATGGGCATTTCGGGGACGGGCTTATGAGTCGTATGGAAGTTAAAATATTTCACTTTTTTAGTATATCACGGAAAAAATGTTCTTTATATGTCCGCGCATAAAAAAGACAGCGTTTTATTCTTTCGAAAACCGCTCGGAGAAATCCTTTTGAAAATATGGCCGGAAGGCTGATGCAGTCCTCCATTTGTGTTAAAATAAAGCCGAACTTACTTTATCGTGATATCGGAGGGTTTTGCACAATGGCACTCAATGATGAGATCAGAATCGGCGTCATCGGCGCGGGCAATATCGGTAACGTGCACATACTAGGGCTGCTTGAAACCCCGGGCGTTACGGTAGCGGCGGTTGCCGACGTGTTTCTTCCGCTTGCCGAAGCGCGGGCCAAAGAACATCAGATCTCTAAAGTTTACGGAAATGGTGAAGATTTGATCCATGATCCCGACATAGATGCAGTGGTTATCGCCGTATCGAACGAATGGCACGCCCCCCTTGCGGTAAAAGCGCTTCAGGCCGGCAAGCACGTCCTGCTGGAGAAGCCGATGGCCATCGATGTTAAGGCCGCGAAGGAAATCGTCCTGGCCGAACGTGAAAGCGGCAAGGTCCTGATGATTTCGCACCAGCGCCGCTGGGAACCGCTCAATATGCAGGTGAAGGAGCTCGTACAGCGCGGCAAGCTGGGCAACATCTACCATGCCAAAACCGGCTGGCTGCGCCGCAAAGGAATTCCGGGCTGGGGCACCTGGTTCACCCAGATGTCCAAATCGGGCGGCGGCCCGCTGATCGATATCGGCGTCCATATGCTGGATTTGTCTCTCTCGTTGATGGGAAATCCCCGTCCGGTTTCCGTCTTCGGCGCTACTTATTCGGAATTCGGTCCCAAACGCCGCGGAATCGGCAGCTGGGGCAAACCGAACTGGAGCGGCAGCTATGACGTGGAAGACTTGGCGACAGCCCTGATCAAGATGGACAACGGGAGCACGCTGACGCTCGACGTGAGCTGGGCGGCACTGACCGAAACCGACAATCAGCCGTATATTCATCTTCTCGGCACGGAAGGCGGGGCCACCTTGAGAGGAAGCTCCTACGGTAAACTGTTTGCGGAAATGTTCGATAAAGAAATCGACGTGGAGCTTGAGCTGCCCGAGCAGCAGACCGATCCGCGCCTCCTGATGAACATGCATTTTCTGGAATGCATCCGGACCGGAAGCGAACCGATGACATCCGTCATGTCGGGTTATACGAACAACTTGATTCTCAATGCAATCTACGAATCGTCCCGTACCGGCAAAGAGGTTGAACTGGACTGGGATTTATCTAACTAACCCGGGGGAGCTGCAGAAAAGTGGATTGGATGGCGTTAAGCTTAATCGGAACGATCGCGTTTGCCGTCAGCGGCGCGATTGTCGCAATGGAAGAGGATTATGATATTCTGGGCGTTTATGTCCTGGGCTTTGTAACCGCATTTGGCGGCGGGGTGGTCCGCAACCTGCTGATCGGAGAGAAAGTGACGATGCTCTGGCAGCAGGGGTTCCAGTTCACGATTGCGCTGGCCGCAATGACGCTGGTCTTTATATTTCCGCTGGCCTGGATCAAGCGGTGGAAATCCTGGGAATCGTTCTTCGACGCCATCGGTCTGGCGGCCTTCTCGATTCAGGGGGCGCTCTACGCGTCCAATCAGGGGCTTCCTGTAAGCGCCTCGATCGTTGCGGCCGTACTCACGGGAATCGGCGGCGGGGTTATTCGCGATCTCCTGGCCGGGCGCAAGCCTCTCGTATTAAGAGATGAAATTTACGCGGTCTGGGCCATGCTGGCCGGCTTTCTTATCGGCATCGGCTGGCCCCAGAATCCGCTCGGTCTGATTATTTTGTTCATGATCGTAGTCGTGTCCCGGATGTTCTCCGTCATCTTCAAATGGAAGCTTCCGCGCCGTTCTCTCCGGACACTGCTGCAGCAAAATGACGTGCCGAACAAACAGCGGCCTCCCGCGTTGCAGGAAGAAAGGAGAGAGTTCGATGTCAGTTGAATCTTTCTCGGCTCACGGCAAAATTTCAGGGGATCTACTGCAGGAAAGACTAGAAACGGTCAAAGATTTGAAGCAGAGCGAGCTGGACATGTACGCCTTGTCCAAAGATAAGGAAACCGGGGAACACTACGTGCATTACGCGTACAAACACCGGCAGATTTCGGGTACGGGCGAAGAAGAGCAGTTTCATCAGCTGCTCCCAGTGGAGAGCGACGATGTGCTCGGAATCCTGTTCTCGGATCAGCCGTACGAATATCCGGACGCCTGGAACCGGCCGTTCCTGCGCAACGGTCCCGAAGGATTCTACATCTGGTTTGATCCCGGTTACGCCGAGGATACCGATGCGGATGAACATTTTGCCCGGGAAGTGTCGGAACGGCTGCTCAAAATGAAGCAGGCGGGCAAAGTGGACGCAGAGGCGGTAAGAAAGCTTTTTCGCGAACTGGATGACTTAAAATAAGTGTTGCGGAAAGCGTCCTTGCGGGGGCGCTTTTTTTCTATCCCTCCGCCTGGAGAAAGTTGAACCGCCAAAGAAGCCGATTCATCTGCGGAGAGTAAAAAATCTCCTTGCGCCATGCGCAAGGAGATGAAGACGTACTTGGAATGCATTTATTTGAAGTACGAAGTGGTGAGAGGGATGAACATGCCGCCGTCTCCCTTGATATCCGCGTTGATGAAAAGTTCCTCCACACCGGCAATATCGACTTCGATGGTCTTCAAGCCTTCTTGGATGGCGATCGTCGTGGTTTTCAATTTGATGTCTTTTTTGCTGTCTTGCACAAAAAATCTTTCGATATCATTTCCGGTAGCCGCTACCTGAAGCACAAGCTTCTGGTATTTGCCTTTAGGATACAGCATGAAGCCGCTGGAGCGGCTTGACTTCGCGTTATCAAAGTAAACGTCTTTGTAATCTTTGCCGCCGTAAGTCGTCAAATTAGGGTCTTTCGTGTGATAGGACGAATCTTCGAAGTCCTTGGCCAGGGCGACCCCTTCCGCTTGCTCGCCTAACAGGACCGTGTTGGTTGCTCCGTCGTAATTGACCGCTACGTTCAAGGTTTTGGCGATGCTCCGGACAGGCAGATAGGTGTTGCCGTCATATGTGATCGGAAGCACGACAGCTCCCTGCTCATCCTGCAGTTGGACAGGGGAACCGTTATATTTGACCGTAATGGAACCGTTCAGATAGGCTTTGATTTCCTGAAGATTGGCTCCGGCCAATACTCCGGTTCCCATACTCAGTACCATGGCGGCGCCGATTGCGGTTGCTGCTAGTTTCTTCTTCAAATCATTCTCACTCCTCTTCGGGATTAGGCACCTGAAACGGAAGGTGATAAACCCGTTCAGGTGGCTTGGTTACTTTATATACGTCAGATTTTTACTTTAGTTGCAGATAATTAACATTATAAGTGGGAATTATTTGATTAATAAGGGTCGGAATACCCAAATTATACGGAAAAGCATCCTTGCGAGGATGTTTTTTTTGGAGCCCGCAACGGGGAAGGAATAACTTTTAAAAAAGAACAGGCGTGGGAAGAATAAGAAGCGGTACGGCTCAAGCCGGAAACCATTCGACGGGAACACATCCGACAGATCCGACAGGAGGCTTAACACATGAAAATGAACGGATACACGTTTGCCGAATTGAACGGAAAAGAAGAACTAATAGAAGAGATCCGCAGCCTGGAAAGCAAATTGCAGGAACAGACAGGGGAACCGATCACCTTGATCGCTTACGAAAAAGAGCAGGCCGGGAACGGAGAACGGGCATGATTAAACAATACTTCGCCGAAGTCGTACTGGATGAGAGCGCAACGCTGAGCGATAGTCTGAACAGTCTCGTGGACCGGGCGGAGAATGAATTCGGCACCTCTTATATCGAGATCGCCTCGATCGTGCCGACGAAGCCCGACCGGTTTACGGTCATTTTGAATCTGGATTTCAACCGCAAACTAGGGGAGGACAAGGCTTAACGCCTGCGTCCTCCGGAAAAGAGGCCGGTAGTGGCAAACGCATATAAAGTCCGCGCGACTTGCGGATCTCCCTCCTGCGCGTACGCGCATCCCCATGATATTATCCGGGCGGTCAATTATGAGTCTTCTTACGCCATGGCGCTGATGCTCAATGACATCCCTTCCTATATGAGCTGTCCTTCCTGCGGAAATGATTTGCATTTTTATCCGTTTGCGCTTATCGAGGAACTGGGAACTTGACACCGCTTGCTCTTTTGACAGATAGTTAAAAAGAGAGAACGCAACAGGGGAAGGAAGACGCCGGATGAATTTGACACCTGCCGCTATGATGCGGCAATGGGAATTGCCAGATCGGATTACAAACCGACTCCTAACGCTGCGCAGCCGGATTGAATCCGGCCGGTTGGCTGAGGAACAGCTCCATTTAATCGGAAAACCGGGATTCGTCCCCGCACAGCCCGAAGTGCTCACAGACGCGATCATCGCTTTGGCGCTCGGCAAGCCCGTTTTGCTGAAAGGACCGACGGGTTCCGGCAAAACGAAGCTGGCCGAGCACTTGTCTTTTCTGACGGGTCAGCCGATGCACAGCGTCAATTGTTCCACGGATCTCGACGCGGAAGCTTTACTCGGGTTCAAGACCCTGAGCCGCTCCGGGGAAGGCACGACGATTGAATTTGTGCCGGGGCCGGTCATTACCGCCATGAAAGCGGGGCATATTCTTTACATAGATGAAGTAAATATGGCGAAGCCCGAGACACTTCCGCTTATAAACGGGGTTCTCGACCACCGGAGAACGCTGACCAATCCGTTTACGGGCGAGACGGTCACGGCTCACGAAGATTTCCGTGTCATTGCGGCGATTAACGAAGGATACATCGGGACCGTTCCGCTTAACGAAGCGCTGAAAAATCGTTTCGTGGCCGTCGACGTCCCTTACCTTCAAGGAGAAGCGCTCCTCGGCCTGCTGACGGAACGTACGGAACTGCGGGACACCCGGCTTCTCGAAGCGTTTGCGGCCCTGTCTGCCGATTTGCTCGCTCTCGTGCAGATGGGTCAACTGTCCGACGAAGCGGCGTCCGTCCGCGCCCTGCTGGACGCATGCGATCTCGCCGCTTTCATGCCGCCCCGGAGGGCCGTGGAACGGGCCATTGCCGCCAAGCTGGAAGACGAACGCGAAAGGGCCGCCGTGCGCAACGTGGCGGAGACGCTCTTTTAGCGATGTTCGTCGGGAAGCTGAATCTGCTGGATAACCGGCTGGAAGCCTTTATGCTTATGCAGCTTGTGGATCTGGCCCGGACCTTTACCCGGAACGGGGATCTGGAGCTTCAGCTCGCTTTTCATTCCCATTATGAGGAAAGTAAAGCGCTGCTGACGGTCAGCCAGTTCTGGCGGGACTGGAAACCGGCGCAGCGGGAAGCCGGAATGAAAAGCGACGTCTATCTCCGCGCGCTCGGCAGTGCGTGGTATTCGGGAAGGCGGGAAACCGAAGCGTTTCTGGAGTCCGTTACGAAGTCGCCGCTCTCCAGGCTGGGCATGGAGTTGTTTGCCCTCTGTGAAGACTTGCGGCTGGAACAGATCTGCCGGCGCATCCGCCCCGGTACCTCAGCCGTGTTTGAGGAGAGAGCGGACGTGTATAAAGGGTATTTTACGCACAAATTCAGAACGCACCTCGCCCGTCACGAGCTTGCGGACGCGCTGTTCGTTTCCGTTTATCTCTGGTTTAAAGGGGCGGACGTGCATGCGCTCTATAGTGAAGCGGGCAGCAGGATAGGCGAAACTTCCGGGGAATTTACTGCGCCAACAAAGCATGTAGAGGAACTGCTCCGGCTTGTGCAGCCGCTGCTGGAGGAGGCCGAAACGGCGGAGACGACGGCAGAAAACGCCCGGCTGTGCCTGCTTATGCTGGAGCTGCTGGAATACCGGCTGGAGCGAGATGCGGCGGACGCGTATTTCTCGGTCCGGCCCGGAAGCGGTACGGACGCGCCCTTGAGGCGCGGCGAACGTCCTGCCGGCAAGAAGGCGAAACGCCTCGCGAATGACGATGCGGAGCGGCTTAGCCCCCGGCAGGACAAAGACCGCAGAAGCGAGCGCCAGTCGATGTGGCACCGGGAGACGCGGAGCACCGCCGGGGAAGCGCTGAGGCAGTCGGTCGAGCGGGGCACGCGGACGGCGCGGTTCAGCGGGGCGGCGGCGAGGCCCGGGGACGATACGTCCGAAGAGGCTATGGCCGCCGCACGCGGGCGTTCCGCCGCCTCCGAGCGGAAGTCCGAGCCCCCGCCGGACAGCAGCGCGCCGTTCCTACCGTCCGGCGCTTCCGCCGGAAGCGGGGACGGCCCCTCCGGGCTGCGCGCCGCCGCAGAGTTTCAAGCCCCGCGGAGGCCTACCCCGGCGGAGGAAGACGCTTATCGCGAAGCGATCCGCGCGGTGGAGCCGCTGACAAGGCAGTTGACCCGCACGGTGAGACTGACGCTGGAGCGCAAGCGGGTCGCCCCGCGGAGCGATCTGCTCTACGGCCGGCTCGGCCGGAGGCAGCTGCTGCGCTACGTGACGGACGAAGCGCCGCGGCTCTTCACCAAGAAGCAGAACCCCGCGCCGGAGCTCGATGCGGCCTTCTCGCTTCTTGTCGATTGCTCCGCTTCCATGTACGATAAGATGGAAGAGACGAAGCTGGGCATCTCGCTCGTTCACGAGACGCTCCGGACTCTGCGCATCCCGCACGAGGTGACGGGCTTCTGGGAAGACGCGGAGCGGGTCACGGCCGAAGAAGCGCCGAACGTGTTTCACACGGTCATCGACTTCGGCTCGTCCTCGGCTCCGCGGAGCGGCGCCGCTCTGCTGCAGCTGGAGCCGCAGCAGGACAACCGTGACGGGTTCGCGATCCGTCACGCCGCCCGGCGGCTGCTGCGGCGCCCGGAGAAGCAGCGCGTGCTGCTTGTCTTCTCCGACGGCGAGCCTTCCGCCGCCGAATACCAGGAGGACGGCATCCTCGACACGTACGAGGCCGTCCTGGAATGCCGCAGGCTCGGGATCGACGTTATCAGCGTCTTCCTCGCCAGCGGCGAGGTGCATGAAACGCAGCGGACCACGATGCGCAACATCTACGGCAGGCACGGGATCGTGGTCCCGCACACCGCCGAGCTGCCGGAGCATCTCGCTCCGCTGCTGCGCAAGCTGCTTCTGCGCAGCGGCGGGTAGGGCGTCTTCCCGAACAATCGGCCGGCTCTTATAGGCGCCCGCCGTCAAGAACGTTATCGCACATAGGAATACTTGCCTAACCGCAAGCCGACAAAATATAGATGCACATTGCTGCACTCAGGGGAGAGGACACCGTATGTTTGGAGCACCGCTATCAGGGAAATCGAAGAAAATCATGCTGCTCGGTTCCGGGGAGCTTGGCAAAGAAGTCATTCTGGAGGCGCAGCGGCTCGGAATCGAAACGATCGCGGTCGACCGCTACGATCACGCGCCTGCCATGCAGGTGGCACACCGGAGCTATGTCATCGATATGCTGGACAGACAGGCGCTTCGCGAACTCATTGAGCGGGAGCGGCCCCATCTGATTGTGCCCGAGATTGAAGCGATCGCCACTCAGGAGCTTGTCGAGCTGGAGCAGGAAGGCTACCGTGTCATTCCGACCGCCAACGCGTCGCGCCTGACGATGGACCGCGAAGGCATCCGCAGGCTGGCTGCCGAGGAGCTCGGTCTGCGTACGGCGAAGTACGCCTTTGCCGATACGCTGGACGAGCTCCATGCCGCGGTCGCGGAAATCGGCACGCCTTGCGTCATCAAACCCATCATGAGCTCGTCGGGCAAGGGCCAGAGCGTATGCCGGTCCGAAGCGGACATCGAGGCCTGCTGGAATACGGCACTGGAAGGCGGACGGGCGAAAAAAGCCCGCGTCATCGTCGAGGCGTTCGTCACGTTCGAGTCCGAAATTACGCTGCTCACCGTCCGCTCCGTAAGCGGCACTTCCTTCTGTGCTCCGATCGGTCATGTGCAGAAGGAAGGCGACTATATCGAATCGTGGCAGCCGCACGCGATGAGCGAGTCCCAAATCGCGGAAGCCGAGCAGATGGCGCGGACGATCACCGATGCGCTCGGCGGTTACGGAATCTTCGGTGTCGAGCTGTTCCTGACGCGCGAAGGCGTATACTTCAGCGAGGTTTCGCCGCGTCCGCACGATACGGGCATGGTCACCATGGCGACTCAGGACCTGTCCGAATTTGCGCTCCACGCCAGAGCGATTCTCGGGCTGCCGATTCCGCAAATCCGCCTGCTTACGCCAGGCGCTTCCCATACGCTGAAGGCGGACCGCGGCAGCGCCGATTTCGAAATCGGCGGGCTGGAAGAGGCGCTCGCGGTGCCGGATGTCCAGGTGCGGATTTTCGGCAAGCCGGAAACGAAGCCGGGCCGCCGGATGGCGGTTGCCCTTGCCGCCGCGCAGGACACGGAAACGGCAAGAGCCATGGCCGCCGAGGCGGCGGGCAAGCTTTTTATCCGGTACGGGGAATAGAGTCCGTACCCGTAAACATTAGCGTTTCGTACAGCCGGGACGGAAGTTGAAGTTTACAGGCTTTCTCTCCGGCCGACGAGAAGGAGGCTTTGACCCATATGGAAGCGAAACCGACGAGCATCTCCCGCTCCATTATGACTGAAGTTATTTTTCCGCTGGATACGAATTATCACGGAACGGTTTTCGGCGGCAAAATTATGGAATATATCGACAAGATCGCGACCATCGCAAGCATGCGCCATTGCCGGCGCGGCGTCGTTACGGCGTCGAGCGACAGTCTCGACTTTCTGGCCCCCGTGCACCTGGGGGAAGCCATCGAGCTGGAAGCCTTCGTTTCCTGGACGCACCGGAGTTCCATGGAGGTTTATGTGCGTGTGGTGGCCGAAAACATGTTTACCGGTGAACGGCGGACGACGGCCACCTCGTTTATCACGTTTGTGGCATTGGATGACGAAGGTCGGCCGACTCCCGTTCCTGCGGTTATACCCGAGACGGAACGGGAAATGCGCCTGTACGAATCCGCCCCGACACGCTACGAGGCGCGCAGGAAACGCAAGGCGGAGCTGGAAGCCGATTGAAGAATCGGCGCGTGCTTAAATTTTTGACCGGAACCGGAACCGGCGTCTTTCCGAGCCGTACCAACAGGTAAAGGCACGTGCTAACGATATCGGTTCCTATTCCAATGAACAGAGGAGTGCTTGCGCTTGAACGCTCACGAGATTGATTACATTATCCATGGCAATGAAATGCAATACGTGGAGATTGAGCTTGACCCGCAGGAAAGCGTCATTGCCGAAGCCGGCAGCATGATGATGATGGAAGGCAACATCGGCATGGAAACGATTTTCGGCGACGGATCGGGCGGCGGCGGCCGGGGTCTGATGGGCAAGCTGATGGGAGCGGGCAAGCGGCTGCTTACCGGAGAGAGCTTGTTTATGACCGTGTACACCAACAACGGGCGGGGCAAAGAGCACGTTACGTTCGCCGCCCCGTATCCGGGCAAAATCATTCCGATGGATCTGCACGCGCTGGGCGGCAAGCTGATTTGCCAGAAGGATTCGTTCCTGTGCGCGGCCAAAGGCGTATCCATCGGGATCGAGCTGCAGCGCAAGCTGGGAGCGGGCTTTTTCGGAGGGGAAGGCTTCATCATGCAGAAGCTGGAAGGCGACGGACTCGGCTTCGTGCACGCCTGCGGTTCTATTCTGGAGCGCGAGCTTCAGCCGGGTGAGGTGCTTCGCGTCGATACGGGCTGCTTCGTTGCGATGACGCCGGACGTCCAGTATGACATCGAGTTCGTAAAAGGCATCAAAACGGCCGTTTTCGGCGGCGAGGGGCTGTTCTTCGTCACTGTAAGAGGCCCCGGCAAAGTGTGGCTGCAGTCCTTACCGTTCAGCCGCCTGGCCGAGAGAGTGATGGGCGGAGCTATCCGGGGCAAGGAAGAAGGCAGCGTGCTCGGGGGCCTCGGCAATCTGTTCGAACGCCGCTAGTGCTGCCAAAGCTCCAAGCAGCCAGCGTTTCCGCTATCAGAGAAGGGCTGGCGATTCAAGAGTTTCCGCGCGGGGCGCCTGTTGCTTTAATCGCTTCGCTTTCTCCACAGCCAAGCGAACCTGCGCATACACATTGAAAAAGGCAGTTCCTTTCCGATGAAAGGAACTGCCTTTTTATGTGAAAAGCCCGGGGGCTTCTGTTTTAATCAATAATGAAGCAGCATCTGATCCAGGCGTTCGTTAAACTCGCCCATCGAAATCAGCTCGACTTGGCGCGCGTCGTAATCCTGTTCGTCGAGATAAGAGTCCACATCGACTTCGCCCGGTACATTTTCCACCACGATATCATTATTCAAATAAACGATTAAAACGCGTTCGGCGTCAGCGGTTAGGTTGTTGTTCATCTTTCTTTGACCTCCAATGAAGCAAGTGATTTCAAAAGCTTGTGCGTTTGTTTCCAAGATAACTCCCACGCCTTTCTTACACGCTGCAAGAGCGTTTGAAACGGGGATTTTTTTCCTCGGAGTCCGGCGGACGGGCACTTACAATTTTTACAAAAAAACGTATTGACACGATTTATAGGCGATGCTATATTGATGTATAAATAATTCTTACTAAACTTATAGGATTTGTTTATTTTGTCCACCGGATCACCGGAGACGCGAAAAAAAAGTTCAGTAGGGAATGTGAAAAGTTAGACAACGAGGTGCCAAATTCGAAAGGGGTATATTTACATGGCTGCTTTAAAATCGCATTCTTTCAAAAGGGTTCTCGGACGCTCCGTTTCCGTCCTTGCCCTGACTTCGCTGCTAACCGGTTTGACCGCATGCGGCGGAGGAAACGAAACAACATCTACGAAAACGGGAACCGAAAACGGCGGCTCCGCACCAAAATCGGTCGAACTGCTTAATGTATCTTATGACCCGACGAGAGAACTGTACCAGGCATACAACGAAGCATTCATCAAGTACTGGAAAGAAAAGAAAGGCCAGACCGTAACGGTCAGCCAGTCTCACGGCGGTTCGGGCAAACAAGCCCGCTCGGTCATCGACGGACTGGAAGCGGACGTGGTTACGCTTGCGCTGGCTTACGATATCGATCAGGTTCAAGCGGCGGGTCTTATTGATAAAGGCTGGGAAACGGAATTAAAAGATAACAGCACTCCATACACATCCACGATCGTATTTCTCGTACGCAAAGGCAATCCGAAAGGAATCAAGGACTGGGACGATCTCATCAAGCCCGGCGTTTCCGTCATCACCCCCAATCCGAAAACTTCCGGCGGAGCGCGCTGGAACTACGTGGCGGCCTGGGGCTACGCGCTCAAGAAAAACAACAACGACGAGGCCAAAGCCAAGGAATTCGTCACCCAATTGTTCAAAAATGCGCCGGTGCTCGGAACGGGAGCGCGCGATTCAACGACTACCTTCGTGGAAAGAGGACTCGGCGACGTCCTGATCGCGTGGGAGAACGAAGCCTACCTGTCGCTAAACGAGCTGGGCAAGGATAAGTTCGAGATCGTGACGCCTTCGATCAGCGTGCTGGCGGAGCCTCCGGTAGCGGTAGTCGACAAGAACGCCGACAAGAAAGGCACGAAAGAAGTGGCCCAGGCTTATCTGGACTACCTGTATACGGAGGAAGGACAGAAAATCGCCGCGAAAAATTACTACCGGCCGCGTCTGGAATCCGTTGCGAAGCAGTACGAAAATCAATTCAAGCAAGTGAACCTGTTTAAAATCGACGATCCTGAATTCGGCGGCTGGGCCAAAGTCCAGAAAACACACTTCGCCGACGGCGGCGTATTCGACCAGATTTACAAACCGAAATAATTATGCGTGCCCGGGTGCGACGGTACAAACCGGCACCACTCGGTCTGCGATCAAGGGGACGTGTTCGCAATGGGAAGACGAAACAAAACGAAACGTATTTTACCCGGGTTCGGCTTGTCGATGGGCTTTACGGTGCTTTACTTGAGCCTGCTCGTGCTTTTCCCGCTTTCCGCGGTCGTGTGGAAAACGACGGGGCTGACCTTCGACCAGTTCTGGCAGGCAGTTACCGATGAACGGGTGGTCGCTTCCTACAAGCTCAGCTTCGGAGCTTCTTTAGCGGCAGCGCTGGTCAACACCGTATTCGGCCTGCTCGTGGCCTGGGTGCTTGTGCGCTACCGCTTTCCGGGCAAGCGATTCGTCGACGCGCTGGTCGACATGCCCTTCGCGCTTCCGACGGCCGTGGCCGGCATCGCGCTGACAAGCCTGTATGCCGACAACGGCTGGATCGGCAGCCTGCTCGCTCCGCTCGGCATCAAGGCGGCGTATTCGCCGCTTGGCATCATCATCGCGCTCACGTTTATCGGGCTTCCGTTCGTGGTCCGCACCGTGCAGCCTGTGCTGCAGGAGCTGGAGCACGAAACGGAAGAGGCCGCCGTGAGCCTCGGCGCTTCACGCTGGCGTACGTTCCGCCGCGTCATTTTCCCGCAGCTGGTGCCCGCGCTGCTGGCGGGGTTCACCCTCGCCTTCGCCCGGGCGATCGGCGAGTACGGCTCCGTCGTCTTCATTTCCGGCAACATGCCGATGAAGACGGAGATTACGCCGCTGCTCATCATGACGAAGCTCGAGCAGTACGACTATGCCGGGGCGACGGCCATTGCTCTGGTCATGCTGATCCTCTCGTTCGTGCTGCTGCTCGTCACCAACGCGCTGCAAATGAAATCCAACCGGCGGGTGAGCGGATGACCGCGAAAGGAGCTGAAGCAACATGGCAGGCAATGTAGCTGCAAATTTGAGCGGGCCTTCCTCGGAACCGGCGAAGCATATCACCGAGCCCCGGGCCGTCCAGTGGCTTCTGATCGGGGGAGCCCTGCTGTTTCTCGCCCTGCTTCTGGTGCTGCCGCTGGCGACGATTTTTATCCAGGCGTTCAAAAAAGGCACCGAAGTCTATCTGGCGGCTCTGACCCAAAAGGAGGCATGGGCGGCCATCCGGCTGACGCTGACGACAGCGGCCATTGCCGTTCCCCTGAACGTGGTGTTCGGCGTGGCGGCCGCCTGGGCAATCACGAAGTTTAAATTCCGCGGCAAGAACGTGCTGGTTACGCTGATCGACCTTCCGTTCGCCATTTCGCCCGTCATTGCCGGTCTCATGTTTATCCTGCTGTTCGGGACGAAAGGCTGGTTCGGTCCGTGGCTGGCCGATCACGATCTCAAGATCGTGTTTGCCCTGCCGGGCATCGTGCTCGCGACCGTGTTCATCACCTTCCCGTTCGTTGCCAGAGAACTGATTCCGCTTATGCAGGCCCAGGGCACGCAGGAGGAAGAAGCGGCGGCCACACTGGGCGCCAAGGGCTGGCGCATTTTCTGGAAAGTGACCCTCCCCAACATCAAGTGGGGACTGCTGTACGGAATCATTTTATGTAATGCGAGAGCGATGGGGGAGTTCGGGGCCGTTTCGGTCGTTTCGGGTCATATCCGGGGCAAGACGAATACCGTTCCGCTCCATATCGAAATTTTATACAACGAATATCAATTTTCGGCTGCATTTGCGGTTGCTTCCCTGCTCGTCATGCTGGCCGTGCTGACGCTGATCGTGAAAAGTCTGGCCGAATGGAAGTTCCACCAGTCCAACCGGCAGCAAACCGATTCCGGCTTAAACCACATAACGGAGGGGAGCTAACCCATGCACATCAGTGTAAGAGGAATTAACAAGTCATTCGGCTCCTACGAAGCCGCCAAAAATATTTCGTTCGACATTGAGCAGGGCAAGCTGATCGGCCTTCTGGGCCCGAGCGGAGGAGGCAAAACGACGATCCTCCGCATGCTTGCCGGACTGGAGTCGCCCGATTCTGGAGAGATTCTGTTCCACGGCGAAAAGGTGAATGGCCTTATGCCGCAGGAACGCCATATCGGGTTTGTTTTCCAGAACTATGCGCTGTTCAAGCACATGTCCGTGTACGACAACATCGCTTTCGGCCTCCAGGTGCAGAAGCGCGGCAAAGCGGAGATCCGCACCCGCGTCCATGAGCTGCTGCAGCTGACCGGCCTGGCGGGGCTTGAGAAGCGTCTGCCGCATCAGCTTTCAGGCGGCCAGCGCCAGCGGGTGGCTTTCGCCCGGGCGCTCGCTCCCGAGCCTCAGCTGCTCCTGCTGGATGAACCGTTCGCGGCCATTGACGCGAAAGTCCGCAAGGAGCTGCGCAGCTGGCTGCGGGAAATGATTTCCCGGGTCGGCATCACGACGATCTTCGTCACCCACGACCAGGAAGAAGCGGTCGAGGTAGCCGACGAAATCATGATCGTCAACAAAGGCCGGATCGAGCAGAAAGGCTCGCCGATCGACATTTACCGCGAACCGCTGACTCCGTTCGTCGCTTCCTTTATCGGCGAATCTTCGCCGCTGGAGGAAGCCGGCTCCCTGATCGGGTTCGCCGAAGCGGGCGACGCGTCCGCTATCGTCCGGCCCGAGTTCGTGGAGATCGGGCTGCCCGGTGAAATCAGCCGCCAGACGGCATCGGCGGAGGCCGTTGTCAGAAGCACCTATTTCCGCGGATCAAACTGGCAGGTCGAAGTGGAAAGCGGACCTTACCGGCTGGTTGGTTACCGTTCGCTGGAACTGCCCCAGTTGGAAGCGGGGGACCATGTCCATGTTCTGGTCCACCGACTGTACATCTTCGACGGCAATGAGACAAGAACCGTTGAAAATGCCTTAAAAAACGATCCCATGCCGGTTCATATCTGATCCGGACCTCACAGAAGCGCACTTGCAGAAAGGACTAGGGCTATGGAACATCACATCACAATCCCGAGCGGGGATTTGGAACTGGCAGCTACGCTGCACTATCCGACGGACGGGGAGGGCGCCGACTGCCGAGGAGGCGCGGGCAAATGGCCGGTTGTCATTATCTGCCACGGCTTTATCGGCAACCGGATCGGCGTCGACCGGCTGTTCGTCAAGACGGCGCGGGCTTTGAGCAGCCAGGGCTACATGGTGCTCCGCTTCGATTACGGCGGCTGCGGCGAAAGCACCGGCGATTACGGAGCGGGAGGACTCGATCCGATGATCGCCCAGACCCGCCGGGTGCTGGATTACGCGCTAAGCCTGGACTGCGTGGATCCCGGAAGCGTGACGCTGCTGGGTCACAGCCTAGGCGGTGCGGTCGCCCTGCTGACCGCCGCTTCCGACCACCGCGTGCGGACCCTGGTGATGTGGTCGGCCGTAGCCCACCCGCACAATGACATTGTACGAATTGTAGGCAAGGAAGCTTATCGCCAGCTGGAGCCTGACAAAGGCATCGACTATCAGGGGTATCTGCTTACCCCGGCTTTTTTCGACTCTCTCTCCAAGCATCAACCGTTCGAGCAGCTGCGCAAATTCGGGGGAGATGTTCTCATCGCACACGGCACGGCGGACGAAGACATACCGGTAGATTACGCCCCGCTTTATCAAAAAATGTTCTGGCTCCGGGCTGACGGACGCTGTGATCTGGAACTCATCTTCCAGGCCGACCATACGTTCTCGAACCGGGACGCCACCTTTACTTTAATAGGCAAAACGTCCGCTTGGCTGGTAGACCTGCAGAAGCGTAAAAAAGAATGGTACGATTGGATGATTTGAATCGAGGGTAGAGAGGATGAGAATTATGGCCAAACCTGTTGAACTGAATGAAGTCTGGATTGACCGGATCATTCAAAGCATTAACGGATTGGAGTACGGAACCGTTCAAATCATTATTCATGACGGCCGGGTCGCTCAAATCGAGCGGACGGAACGGAAACGTTTCGACAATGAGACGAAGCGGAGCGCGGCCGGCGCCGATGCCAAGCTGCATATCGAACGCAAAGCGAGCGACGGCAGGGGATAGCCTCCTTTTTCCTGAATCGTGTACGTAATGAAGACCTGTTATCCATGGGGATAACGGGTCTTTTTCGTCGAAAGGGCTTGAAACGAACCTGTATGGGAAATAATGTTAGATATGGGAATCGTAAAAGGTGCGGCCGTTCAGGCACGAAATAAATTCAGCGTGAAGTCTATCTCAATCCATGATACAATTCTTGATTAGCGGCAAGGAAAGGACTGGAATTGATTGGACAAGGCAGAAGCATGGTTTAAATTAAAAGAACGCCAGACGACGATCGGGACGGAAGTGCTGGCGGGATGTACGACGTTTATGACGATGGCGTTCGTGGTGATCGTGAATCCCGGCATTTTAAGCGCATCGGGCATGGATTTTCATGCGGTGTTCATCGCAACGATCCTGACGACTATATTTTCGACGCTCATTATCGCACTGGCGGGCAACTACCCGATCGTCATAGCTCCAGGCATGGGCATCAATGCGTTCTTTGCCTTCGGCGTCGTCCAGGGAGCGGGGGTATCCTGGCAGGTAGCGCTGGGCTCCGTATTTTTGGCCGGACTTCTATTTATGCTGATTTCACTCAGCCGGCACGGCCGGTTGTTGATCGAATCCATTCCGGCCTCGTTAAAATATGCGATTACAGCCGGTACGGGATTGTTTATTTGTTTTGTAGGGCTGCAAAACGCCAAGCTGATCGTCGCTTCACCGGATACGCTCGTCACAATCGGAAGTCTGCACGAGCCGGCGGCTCTGCTGTCCGTTATCGGACTTGTGCTCACACTGGTCTTGATGTCGTACCGCGTCCGTGCGGCGCTTTTTATCGGAATGCTGCTGACGGCCGCGATCGGCTGGCTGATGGGGCTGCTGATTTTACCGGATCACTGGTTCGCCTGGCCCGGAACGATGACGGGAACGTTTATGCAGATGGACGTGAAAGGTGTATTCGAGCAGGGACTGTTTGCCGTTACGTTTACGTTTCTGCTGATCTCGGTGTTCGATACGACCGGAACATTGGTCAGTCTGGCGGAGCAGGCGGGACTCATGAAAAACGGCGTTTTTCCCCGTTCCCGAAGCGCGCTTATGGCGAACGCTGCCGGCGTTACGGCCGGTGCCGTAATGGGGACAAGCCCGGTTACGACGCTGATCGAGTCGGGCTCAGGAATAGCCGCAGGGGGCCGGACGGGCTTAACGGCGGTCGTCACCTGCGCGCTGCTGGCCGCCACGTCGTTTTTGGCTCCCGTGGTGGAAACGCTGGCTAACCTGCCATCGGTTACGGCGCCCGCGCTGATTGTGGTCGGGTATTATATGATTACCGATCTGCTGCATATCGACTGGAAAGATTTCGAAGAATCTTTCCCCGCTTTTCTCGTTCTTGTTACGATGCCGCTGACGTACAGTGTATCGACGAGCATCGGAATCGGGTTTATTTTTTACATTGTGCTGAAGGCGGCCCGGGGACGGTTCAAGGAAATCCATCCTGTGCTTTACGTGTTCGCTGCGCTGTTTATCGTGCAGATCGGATTTTTCCACGGCTGATCCCCGTCCCGCTCAAACCGAAAAACAAGGGTGATCGGATGAAGGAAACACATTTTCATTTAAACGAAGAGACGGAGATGCCTGTCTTTGTTTACCGGTGGGAGCCGGAACGGGGCACTCCCCTTCGAGGCGTCGTACAGATCGCGCACGGCATGGCGGAACATGCGCTGCGCTACAAGCGGTTTGCGGAGAAGCTCACGGCCCGCGGTTATATCGTCTACGCGAGTGACCACAGGGGGCACGGAAGAACGGCCGCCCATAAGAACGACTTGGGATACCCGGGACCGGACGGGTTCGCGGGGATGACCGACGATATGATCGATCTGGGCAGACGGATACACGAGGAACAGGGCGGGCTGCCACTGTATCTGATCGGGCACAGCATGGGATCGTTCCTTTCCCAGAAAGTCATGTACCGGGCTCCGCAGCTTTATGAAGGCGTGGCTCTTCTCGGGACGAACGGACCGAAGGGCGCGATTTTGAAAGCTGGCATTCTGCTGGCGAAAATGCTCGTTTCCCGCAGCGGTGACCGCGCCCGCAGCAGGTTCCTGAGCCACACGGCGCTCGGCAGCTTTAACCGGCCTTTCCGTCCGAACCGGACGGAATTCGACTGGCTCAGCACGGACGAGGCGGAGGTCGATAAATTCGTGAAAGATCCGCTTTGCGGGTACATCTGCACAACGGGATTTTTTAAAGACTTTTTTATCCATCTGTCCGATATTCATCTGAAACGTCATATGCGGAGCATTCCGAAACACCTTCCGGTCCTGCTTCTAGCCGGTGATAAAGATCCCGTCGGCGGGCAGGGCAAGGGCGTGAGACGTCTTGCGGCCTTGTACCGTAAACTGGGGCTGGAGCAGGTGGACTGCAAGCTGTATGAGAACAAACGTCACGAGATTTTGAACGAAGTGAACCGCGAAGAAGTGATGGAAGACGTGATAAGCTGGCTCGATTCTTCCCGTGGCCTGATTAAAGAACCCGTTACATCCTGAGGAGCAGACCGGACCGCGAGAGCGGTCTGTTTTTTTAGTTGCCGGTCGTATAATCAGGGCTTAACAAAAATACCAAATAAAGGTATTATAGAATCATCTAATCAGGGATGTGATCTTCATAATGGTTACCGACACGGTAGCGGGGCTGCTTTTATTCGGGGTCGTGGCCTGGAAGTCGTATCAAGCTCGGAAGGCGTTTAAGAAGGTAGGGATTGTGGTGGCGAAGGGCCCGATGTATCCTCTCGAATTCTGGATTTTTGCCGCCGGTATGATTATTCTTTTTTGGATCTTCGGTAAGCTGAGTTTGTGGTTTGCCGCATTTTCCGGCTTTGTGTTCTATCTGGAATGGCTTAAACGTTTTTATTTGGGCACGGAGGGGCTCAAGGCCGGGACGAAATTTTACGAGCGCAGCAGGCTGATCACGTACGAGGTCGCGGAAGGAAACGGCCCCGTGATCGATATTATCGTAGCGGGCGCGATGGACCCTGTCCGGCTGTCCTGCAAGGAGCGAGATTTTGCCATCCTGAAGGAGCAGATCGTCCGGTATTTCGAAGAGAAGCCGGATGGCCCTCAGACGGCGGACACGGGAAGAGGGAAGATTTCCGCGGTGTGAGATGGGGAAGCATGTAACGGGAAAGCAGATAGGAAAAAACGTCCTGCAGTTGACCGGTGAGAGTTCGGGGTCGCTGCAGGACGTTTTATTTTTTAACGGAAGGCCGTTGTTTTTCGCCTTAGGGTCAGTAAAGGCCGAGCGAGATGTATTTGATCTCTACGTACTCCTCGATCCCGTATTTGCCGCCTTCCCGGCCGAGGCCGCTTTCTTTCATGCCTCCGAACGGGGCTTGGGCGGAAGAAGGCAGGCCGTCGTTTACGCCGACGATGCCGTACTGAAGCCGTTCGGCGAGGCGGATGGCGTGATTGATGTTGGATGTGAACACGTAGGACGCGAGCCCGAAAGGAGAATCGTTCGCCTGCCGGACGGCATCGTCCGGATCGGTAAATTCCACGATCGGCGCAACAGGTCCGAACGTTTCTTCCTTCATGATCAGCATAGAGCCGGTTACGCCCGTAAGCAGAGTCGGCTCGAAAAAGTAGCCGGCATGCTCAGGCACTTCCTTCCGGCTGCCGCCCGTAATGACGGTTGCTCCGCGTTCCACGGCATCCGACACATGCTTCTGAATCTTGTTTAGGCCGTCTTCGTCAATGACGGGCCCGATTGCGGAGTCCGGGTCCATGCCGTCGCCTACCTTCAGGGCCCGGATTTTGTCCGCCAGCAGGTTTTCGAACGCTGCGCGGATGCCCTTCTGGACGTAAATCCGGTTGGCGCATACGCAGGTTTGTCCGGCATTGCGGAACTTCGACAGCAAGGTCTGCTCGGCGGCCAGTTCTACGTCGGCATCGTCCAGCACAATCACCGGGGCGTGTCCGCCCAGCTCCAGCGATATTTTCTTCATCGTATCGGCGGAAGCGCGCATAATGTGCTTGCCGACCTCCGTCGATCCGGTGAAGGTCACTTTAGCCACCCGGGAGTCCGCAAACAGCGTATCGCCGATCACGGAGGCTTCTCCGGTCACGATGTTGAGTACCCCGGCGGGTATTCCGGCTTCTTCGGCCAGCTTGGCCATGTACAGCGCCGTTAACGGCGTCTGCTCCGCGGGCTTGACGATGCAGGTGCAGCCTGCCGCGAGCGCCGGACCTACCTTGCGCGTGATCATGGCGGCGGGGAAATTCCAAGGCGTGATCGCGGCCACGACACCGACGGGCTGACGAAGGACAAACATCCGCTTGCCCGAGCTGGTTGCCGGGATGATGTCCCCGTAAAGCCGCTTGGCTTCCTCGGCATACCAGGATATGAAGCTGGCCGCGTAGGTGATTTCGCCTTTGGCTTCGGATAACGGCTTGCCCTGTTCGGCTGTCATCGTTTCGGCCAGGTCTTCCTGATGCCGCATCAGCAGGTGGTACCAGCGCATCAGTATATCGGAACGCTCGTAAGCGGATAAAGTGCTCCAGGATTGAAAAGCGGCATGGGCCGCTTCGATAGCGGCCTTCGTTTCGGCTTCTCCCGAATCCGGTACGGTCGCAATTTCGCCCAGAGTGGAAGGGTTAACGACCGAAATCGTCTTGCCGCTGTCCGCTTCGATCCATTGGCCGTTCACGTAATTCAGCCAGCATTCGGAAGCGCTGCCGGAAGTTGTCGTAGTCATGAAGATCTCCTCCTTTTTGTTACGAAAAAAAGCTAACACAGTAAAAAAGGCGCAAAATCGCCCTTTCGGAAAAACGCAGATGTAGTGAATACCGGGCAAATGCAAGCAGTCGGAGCCCGTAAAGCTTTTCGCTAACCGGTATCCTTAATTTATTATACCCCTTCCCAAAGCCGATCGCACACAGGGCCTCCTACGGCTTCTATTTTAGTGTTATGACGAGTTTGCAGTAGAGAGACAGCCCGTGGAAAATGCCTCTTCATCCCGAGAGTGATTAGGGGATTTTATCGGCAGCGGCCGTTCCTTTCCATATTGCGGGTATCAGCGGCAGCCAAAACGGGTATCTATGAAAGGAGGCTTTTACCGTAAATCGGTAAGGCGCCCGGCAGGACTTTGAGCACATAAGCGCGGGTTTTACCGGAACTGTCAACACGCTCTCGTCACGAGAGACCGAACAAGATTGAACGGAAGGAAGGGTGAGATCATGACCGAACAACAACCATCCATGGAGAAAAATACGAAGCGGCGCACCGCCGGCGATTCTCTGGGTCAGGTTCAGCTCCCGGCCGATGCCTATTACGGAGCCCAGACTCAGCGCGCGGTTTTGAATTTCCCGATCAGCGGATACCGTCTGCCGAGGGAGTTTATTAAAGCCCAGGGCATTATTAAAGCGTCGGCCGCTGCCGTACATAAAGAACTGGGCGAGCTGGACGGCGAGATCGCAGATGCCATCCTGGCGGCGGCGGACGAAGTGATCGAAGGGCGCTGGGACAGCCAGTTTGTCGTCGACGCTTTTCAAGCCGGGGCGGGAACGTCGCAAAACATGAACGCCAACGAGGTGATCGCCAATGTTGCGCTGGAGAAACTCGGACTGGAACGCGACCGCAAGGACAAGATCCATCCCAATGATCATGTGAACAAAAGCCAGTCGACCAACGATACGATTCCGACGGCCATTTGCATTTCCGTGCACGAATCCGTGGAGCGGAAGCTCCTGCCCGCGCTGGATAAGCTAATCGGCGAGCTCACGAACAAGTCGAGGGAGTTCCATTCGGTCGTAAAATCGGGCCGCACCCATTTGCAGGACGCGGTTCCGCTCCGCCTGGGACAGGAGTTCGAAGGCTACGCGGCCACGATCGGCCAGATGCGAAAACAGCTGGAGCAGGCCGCGGACGGCCTCCTGGAGCTGGGCATCGGCGGCAATGCCGTCGGCACGGGAGTGAACTCCCATCCCGAATATGCCGCCAGGATGGTGGCGGAGATCGGCCGCCGCACGGGCACGCCTTACCGGCAGGCTCCCAGCCGGTTCGCCTTTATGCAGAACCCGTCGGCGGCTTTGCGCGTAAGCGGACTTCTCAGGGATGTGGCTGTGCATCTGATCAAGCTGTCCAGTGATATCCGCCTGCTTAATTCCGGCCCGCAGACGGGCCTTGCCGAAATCCGGCTGCCTGCCGTGCAGCCCGGCTCTTCCATTATGCCGGGCAAGGTTAACCCGGTCCTGCCGGAGATGCTGTATATGGTCTGCTGCCAGGTCATCGGCAACGACACGGCCGTTCAGACGGCGATGATAGGCAGCCAGCTTGAAATCAACGTCATGATGCCGGTCATCGCCCACAATGTTTTGCAATCGGCACACATTTTAAGCACTGCGGCGGAAGCGTTCTGCGAACGCTGCGTGAAAGGAATCGAAGCCGATGAGGAGCAGTGCCGCTACTGGATGGATCGCAGCTTGTCCCTGGTAACGATGCTGAATCCGATTATCGGCTACGACAAAGCGGCCGAGATTGCCAAGGAGTCGCTGAAAACGCAGAAGCCGCTTCGTCAGCTTGTCGTCGAGAAGGCGATATTAACCGAGGAGGAGTGGGAGCGGATTGTCCAGAACAGTCTTTCCGAATAAAAGATGACGCCGCCCGCTTGGGAATTCAGACAGGCTGGCCGAAAAAAAGTCCCGGCTCGTGCACGCAGGATCCTGCGCGAGCCGGGACTTTTTTTATGAAATAAATAGGGAACGGGGCGGGGGAAAACGTTTGTGTTCCTTGGCTGCCGGTTTCCGTCGTCACCCCGTGCGGTTCAAACGGTTGTAGCGGCGTAAAACGTACTTCTTGTAAGCCGTCGTGCCGTACAGCTTTAAATGTAGTTTAGCCCTGCCGTATACGGGAAAGGGAGCGGGAAGACGGACCGGAGCTCTTCCTGCCACTGGGCAGGCGCAATCCGGACCATGGCGTCCGGATTGAACAGCAGCTCCATCCAGTCGTCCACGCTTAGGAGAAGATCCGGCAGTCCGGGCAGCGTCAGCCGTACGCCGCCTTCTCCGGTTTCGCGTACGCCGAGCCGCTCACCGAGCCTGCTCCCGCTCTGTTCGTCCAGGTAGGGACGGAGCTGTCTCAGCAGAAGCTGCGCGTCCGTCACGAGAAGGGTGCCTTCATTCCGGCTTTCTTCCGACGGGAAACTTCGCAGGGCTTCGTGCAGTCCCGTTTCATAAAACGGGACCGCCGCTTGAAACTCGGCCAGCTCCAGCTGAGCGGTAAGACCGGCGAGGAGCCGGGCGGCCGCTTCGGGTTCGCCGGCCCACTCGATCAGCCGGGGGAACCGCGTGGACGTCACGGCCGGGTCCGGCACGGCCGCGACGATAAAGGCCGCGAGCTCGCCGACCTTCTCGGCGATCCACGTCTCGTGCCGCAGCTTCAGGCAGCTGGCGTAAGCACGCGCGTCGATCAGGCTGCCGAGATCCCACGGGCTCTGCTCGAAAGCCGAGCGGCGGGCGGCGGCCAGTCTGCTCATGGCCGGCAGGTCGCCCCGCTCGTAGGGCCGCAATCGGTAGCCCCCTGCGGACTCATCCGCCTGCAGGGGAGCAACGCCGCCCAGCGCATAGCGGCGGAGGGAGCCGAACGGCCGGCAGCCTGCGCGGGTGTAGAGGGAGCGGCCGCCGGAGACGAGCAGCAGGGAGCCGCCCGAACGCGCCACCTGCCCGCGGGCGGCGGCGAACAGTTCGCCCGCGATGCCTTGTCCGCGGCTTTCCGGGTGCGTGCACACGGAGCCCAGCGAGTAGACGGCAAGCCGTGCGGGACCGATGCGGATGACAGACGGGAGCAGGCCCATGAAGGCGACGAGCCGCCCGTTTTCGAAAGCTCCTACGGATTGGGAATGTAGAGCGGAGAAGAGGAACGGGAACCCCTCCGCCATCGAAATCTGCTCGGAATCCCGGAAAATCGAATCCGCCAAATCGGCGGCCTCCCGCATCTCTTCCTGGTTGACAAGCCGGATGTTCATGTAAATATTCATCCTTTCCGCCGTTTTTAACGGTTTTCTCTATTATAGAAAATGCCCGGGCGCAAAGGCAGGTAAAATTTACAAATTAGTCATAATTTCTAACCGGCCGCTAAGAAGCGGACTTGGCTGTCCGGACGCCGCGTTCAGCTTGTGAGGCTTTAACGCCGATAAGAACGTTCTATATATTGGTTAGCGAAGAAAAGGAAAATTAAGGTATAATAACCTCGGTATCCTCTTCATTTCATTAGAGTCGGATCGGAATTTAGGCAAGATTATGGTACGGGGAGAGCTGGGGATGAAACTGCGCTGGAGAGGGCTGGCATACGGCCTTGGAGCTGCTGCGATTGCAGGCGGGATTTGGTTGTTTACCTCGGATTACGAAGTGAGAAAAGAAGGGACGGCCCGTAAAATAAGCGCGGAACAGGCGCCTTCAGCCGAAGCGATTATCGTGCTTGGAGCAAAAGTCCATCCGGACGGGCGGCTTTCGGATATGTTAAAGGACCGGATGATCACGGCCGCGGAGCTGTATGAGAGCGGAAAGGCGGACAAAATCCTCGTGTCCGGCGATCATGGAACACTCGGCTATAACGAAGTAGGGGCGATGAAAAATTTTCTGCTCGAGCGGGGGATTGCGGAAGAGCGCATTTTTATGGATCATGCCGGTTTTAATACGTATGAGTCCATGTACCGGGCCAAGGCTATTTTTCAGATCCGCAAAGCCATCGTCGTCACTCAAGATTACCATCTGGCGCGGGCGCTGTATGACGCGGAGGGACTCGGCGTTGAAGCGTACGGCGTGGCGGCGGATCGCCAGGAATACCGGGGCATGGCGAAATTCAAGGCCCGCGAAATGGCGGCGAGAAGCAAAGATTTCGCTTTGATCCGGTTCTTCAAACCGCAGCCGACTTACTTGGGGGAAGTAATTCCCATTACCGGTGACGGCCGGGCGACCGAAGATTCCTGGCTGATCGAGGAGGCGGTGTGGCGGCCCAATGCCTGAGAATACGGTCAGGCACAGATATCGGCACCAACGGAAAAAGCGCCTCTTACGGGCGCTTTTTTCAGTGAATCGTCCTGAACGTGGAGCTTATGTCCGCAGAGGCTGTATGTCCGGCAAGCGGATCTTGCGGCTCGAACCAGATGTGACGGTAATCGATATGGCCGAAGGCGTTCAGTCTTAGCCCGCGTACGCTTTTGTGGTAAGTGGTCTGCATTCTCCGGTGATAGAGGAAATGGATCGCGCTGTCCTCCGTGAGAAGGGATTCCAGCTTATCGAAAAGGTCCAGCCGCTTGCGGGGATCGGGCTCGGCAAGCAGTTTGCCCACTCTCCGGCTCAGCTCCGCGCGCAGCGGGTCGTCGAACATGCGCCGGATCGACCCTTCCTCCTGCATGAAAAGCTCCAGCAAAGAGAGCGTCTCGCTTTCGTCCAATACGACTTCATACAGAACGAGATCGGCCTCATCCATGACATCGGGTGTGAGGAATTCATCCCGCTCATGGAGCACCACCTTGATGTGGAGTCCGGCTTTAAGGCAGCGGTTTACGATCCAGTCGATGTCTTCGTACGTTTTGTATGAATCTTTGCAGTGGAGGGTCAGTTCGGTTCCGGCGTAGGCGGAGGAGAACGGAATACCGGCGCTTTCTTTCTCCTTCTCCTCCAGGTAAGGGTTACAACCTACCTGCAGGCTTTTATCGGGCAAAAAGCTCGCGGCCGCAATGGCGCGGCTCTCTCCCAATTCTTCGACCATCGCGCAAGCTTGAATCACGGAACGCACGTACCGGCGGAGTCCAGCGTCTTGCAAGGGGCCTTCCTTGCGGCGGTTGAACGAAAGAAGCGCACACCCCGAGGAAATGCATTCCACCGCCTGCCAGTCATGCTGGGGTTTGGAGCCGGGCGCATAAGGGGCACGCTGGACCATATTGCAGGCGTCCGTCATTACAACCAGTTCCGGTGAATCGCGGAGCAGAATGTGCTCGACGACATCCAGGAACGGGCGTCCCAGGTAGTAGCGTTCGTTGGCGTGCAGCAGATACCCGTAGCCGGGTCGGATCTCCAGCCGGAAAGGACCGGTACCGACGGGACAAGTGAAGTAGACCGCGGGGTCCGATTCGCAAAGCTCCCGGGGCAGAACCGCCGCAGACGGCGAGGTCAGACAGTGCGGGAAAAGCACGTGCGGTTTGTCCAGCACGAACTGGATGGCCATCCGGCTCAGAACGCGGATCTGCCGGACATCTTCAAGCATCCAGCGCTGGGGCGAGAACACCTCGGGACTCAGCAGCCTGCGGATGGAGTATGCGGCATCGGCCGCTTCCAGTTCCCGGCCGTGGTGAAAGAGCACGCCTTTGCGCAGGTAGAACGTCCAGATCGTGCACGTTTCATCCGATTCCCAGTGATGGGCGAGACTCGGCACGAAGTCGCCTGCGGCTCTGTCGTACCGGACGAGGGTATCGAATAACTGCCGGCTTAAATGGACATCATTGGCAAAGAGCAGGGCGGCCGGGTCGAACGTCCGGTAGGTTTTGTTAATGGGCAGCCGCAGCACGTCGGCGTCCTGTTCCGTGTCTTTCGCCTTGTATCCGAAATAGCGGGAGACATGCTGGAGAAGCTGTTCTTTCATTAAAGGCGTATCCGCATACTGGTGTATCCACTCGAAAGCGTGCTGATACTGTTCTTTCTCGGCAAATTCGGCCGTTTGCTTCATCAGCATTTCTTCCAGGGTATAATGGAAGTGAAGCTCGGATTTGTTCCCTCGGCCGCGGCCGGGAACCCAGGTGATCCAGCCGGCTTCGGACATTTTGCGGATCACGAGTTTGACGTTGCGCACCGTGCAGTGGAGCCGTTCGGCCAGTTCCTCCAGGGTGAGGGAGACGGGAAGCCCTTGCGGCACCGCGCTGTACGCTCGGCACAATTCGAGATAATGATGCGTAATCTGCATCCCGATCCCGCCTTTACATGAGAATTTTCTCCTGATTATACAAGAAGCGGGTAAGGAGCGAAAGCGAACAGGCTCAAAAATAAATTCGATTCCGGGAGGGTTTCCTTCATGAAAATAGAGTTTGCCGGCAAAGCCGTTATTGTGACGGGAGCGGCCTCGGGCATCGGCCGCGTAATCGCGCGCCGCTATGCCGAGCGAGGAGCGGCCGTCGTCCTGGCGGATACGGACGAGGCCCGCGGAGAAGACAACGCGCGGACGATCCGCGAAGGAGGCGGGGAAGCGCTGTTCGTTCCGGCGGATATGAGCCGGCCCGGCGACATCGTCCGCCTCATCGATCAGGCAGCCGGGACGTACGGCCCGCTCGGCTGCCTGATCAACAACGCCGGCGTCTCCGAATGGAAGTCGCCGTACGACTTGACAGTGGAGGAGTGGGACCGCGTCCTCCACACGAATCTGCGCGGCACGTTCCTGTGCGCGCGGGAAGCGGCGAAGCGGATGCGTGAAACCGGAGGCGGCAGCATCGTGAACATCGCGTCCACGCGGGCGCTGATGTCGGAGCCGTCCTCGGAAGCGTACGCCGCTTCGAAGGGAGGAATCGCGGCGCTGACGCATGCGCTCGCGATATCGCTGGGCCCGGACGGCATTCGCGTGAACTGCATCAGCCCCGGCTGGATCGAGACCGGGGACTACGGGGCGCTGAAGCCGTCCGATCATAAGCAGCACCCTTCGGGCCGCGTCGGCACACCCGACGATGTCGCCAGGGCCTGCTTTTATTTGACGGATCCCGCGAACGACTTCGTTACCGGAGAGAATCTTGTCATTGACGGAGGCATGACCCGCAAAATGATGTATGAAGAATAGAAAGACCGGAGTTTCTCGCTCCGGTCTTCGCTTTTTACCCAAATAATTGTAAACTAATAGAGAAGCGGACTTTATACTAAAGTAGAGGTGTTTTTCATCAAGATTCTTGTCCTATATCTTCTTGTCGTTAATCTTGTCGCATACGTCTGGATGGGCGCCGACAAACGCAGAGCGCGCAGCGGGGAATGGCGGGTACCGGAGAAGCGGTTGTTCCTGACGGCTCTTATCGGGGGGGCTCCCGGTATCTGGGCAGGCATGTATGCCTACAAGCACAAAACCAGACATTTCACGTTCAAATACGGAATCCCGCTGCTGCTGATCGTCAATGTGATCGTTTTCTGGAAGCTGTTCCGTTTTGTGGGGGAGTGAATTTTCATACCGGGGAGAGCCGGTTTAACGAGACTGGACTCCGTGTGAAGAATAATGAAGAAAAACTCCAATTGATGTGGTAGAATAAAAAAATACATAGAAACTGTTTCAAAAGGGATTACACAGGTACAGTGACAGTCGTTAAGCCGGGAGGCCTCATGAGGCACACCGGCGGAAGAGCAGGGAAGTAAGCCATCCGACTTGACTCCTTGAACCAAACACCCTATGATGGAAAGGCTGCCGTCCGCTGCTGCTCGCGGATGGCTTTATGCTGTGGACTTCAATCCCCGGCTCTCGGCGCGATGCGCCCTGATTTCGGCCGGAAACGCACATTCTTTTTAACGACCGGAGGAGATCGTGATGGACCATACATTTCTGATCGTCAAAGTGGCGGAACAGGAACAATTACATACGGTGATCCGAACCTTGAAACAACATATGCTGGCTCCTCTGCTGGCCTGGAAAACGCCCGGGAAGAGACACCGGTCCCATCTGATTCTGCGCGGGGATCTCGCCCGTTTGACGGAGGCCAAACTATTGCTGGGCGGATTGATGTCGGCTCAAAGCATCGAGATGGATTTTCAGGTGCTGATGCTCGCGTCGTAGCGCATTTTCCGAGTTTCGCGCGTCCGGGATGAAGCCCCGTAAGGTTGTCAGTCCAAGACCGGTATGCTATGGTGGACATACATCCTTTTTTTGAAGGGGGCGCCAGACGGAATGAATCCCGATTTTATTTCCATCCAGATGACAGACGGCGAATTGAAATATTCCCATAAGAAAAATGGTCTGGGACTCACGGTCACGACGAAAGAACTCATCGTCCAGAAACCCCACGTCAATTACTATATCCCTTTGCAGGCGATTCTCAGCATCGTGCCGTTCGAAGCCAAAGGACGCACGCTCACGTTGTCTTCCCGGAACGGAGGCGGGAGCGAGCTGACCTCGATGTCAGCGGGCCTTCCGCATTACAGGCTTAGCGTCAGCGGCGTAAGGCTTCATAACCGAAGCGGCATCTTTACGATGGGCGCGGTGGAATTCATCGTTCCGCTGCGCGACGAACTGCTGCTCACCATCTCGCGGTTGAGCGGTCTTCACGCCGTCGAGTAATCGTCTCAAGCGCAAGCGCGTACGAGCCGGAGCACCGGGAAAAGCACATACAAAACCCCCGCAGGAAAGCCTTACGGCCTTGAAACTGCGGGGGTTTTTGCATAGCCGGTCCCGGTGGATGGAGCGTCCGTGCCTTGCCGGGCTAAAGCCGCCGTAGGCAATCTTCAGCAGAAGGCTCAGGCTCTGTCCGGAGAGGATTCGGGCCGGTAGCCGGCTTCCGCTTGCGCCTCCTCGCCCAAGCCATCGTCGTCTTCGATGGTTCCGGCTTCGTAAGACTGGAGGAACTGCTCTTGGGTCAGTTCCGTTCCCTGCGCGGAGGAAGCTTCCGCGGAATCCAAGGACGAACTCGGGGCGCCCAATACGAAGTTGGGATCGTGATTGTCGGTCATAGGGACCATCTCCTTTAAAAAGCCTCCGCAGAGAGGCCGTGATGGGCTTTAGTATGTTCCGGGTCCGACCGGATTATAAAAAAGAAAAAACAGGCGGGACCTTAAAAAAACTTAAGTCCCGTCTGTTTTTCGTTTTCGTCCGCGCCTTTGAAAAATTGCTCGACCAGTTTGTCCAGACGCACGATTTGGTGACCGTAGTCATAGATCCCGGAGGCGACCACAACGAGCCGGTGCAGGTCCCCGGTACTGCTGGAGGCGTCCGTAATGAGTCTCAGGAAGGCGTCGTTCTTGAGATCCATCGCTTCGAGCTTCTCGTAGGACTCGTTCTTGTATTTCTTCTCGAATTTCATAAGGACATACTCGTGGTATTGAGTAAGGGCTTCCAAATGCTCGTCAACAAACGCGTTCATGTTTGGAGTGCGCGATGCTTGGAAATAATGCTCTTCGACCAGCTGTAAAATATCCACGCCTTTGCGCAGGGTGTGAAGCATCTGCTTGTAGACGACAAGGCGCTTGGACTGGCTGTATTTCAGCCGTTTGAGTTTTTTCTGCTCTTCTTCGAAGAGCTTGTATTTCTCCTCCAGGCGGAACAGCGCGCCTACGACACCGTCTTTCGTTTCCTGAAAAACGGATTCTTTCATTTCATTGGAGATGACCGTCCTCTGAAGAGGCGATATCTGACTGAAGACCCCGTGAACTTCTTCCATAAACCGTTTCTGCCAATTAGGCGGGAAAAAAAGCACGTTAATGACGAAAGCGGACCCGACTCCGAGCGAGGTGAGCAGGAACCGGTTAACGGCGAACCACCAGTGGCCGCCGGAAGCATCCATCACGGCGATAACCGTTACGAGGGTGAGGCCGATGTTCGCTTCCATTTTCATTTTAAGACAGATCATGATGGCCAGAATACAAACGACCCCGATCGCGATCGGGTGCTTGGGAAAAAACGTACCGGCGACGAGGGCGAGCGCGGCTCCCAGTGTGTTGGTTTGCAGCTGATCGAGAAAATAACGCCAGGAGCGGTAAATGGACGGCTGCAGGGCGAAAATCGCGGCAACCGCGGCAATAACCGGGGCGGTCGTATGCAAAAGCATACTTAAGTACAAAGCTAGAGTGACGGCCATGCCCGTCTTTAACATTCTGGCTCCGAACGTCACATGCAGTAACTCCCTTCAGATGGTTCGAGATGACGAACTCATTATCGCATTGCAGGTGCAGCCGAGTCAATCGGCCGGGGAATTCCCGGCGGGACGGGCTATATAAGCGCCTTGGAAATGTAAAACGTGTCCGATGAAAGGTAAATGCTGTTAGTTTCACATACCCGCAGGAACGGTTATTGAAAAGGTGTAGAGGCTGGGAGGCGTATTATGGAGCTACTGTTAATCGTCATCTATTTGGGGATCGTCCTGCTCGTTATCGAAATTTCGGCGGTATTGATGATGCTCACCGGGCTTGACAACGAAATTGCCCGCTTTCAAGTCACTTCCCTGCTGACAGGCACGGGCTTCACCACACAGGAATCCGAGCTTATTATCCGGCATCCGGTTCGCAGGCGAATCGGTATTTTTTTGATTTTATTCGGCGTGTTCTCTCTTGCCGTCATCATTACGCTGGTGTCCAACCTGCTCGAAAAGCGGTTCAGGCTGCCGGAGCTGCTGGTCATAACGGGTATTCTGGCTTTTCTGCTGGTTATCTTAAAAGTAAAACCGATGCAAAAACGGCTGAGCAAAAAACTTCATGCGCCTCTGGAGGAAGACGAGGGCGTGGAGGAGCTGCCGGTAAGCGAACTGCTGTATAATGACGAAGAAGACTGGATCATTGATATTCCCGTTATCGAAAATTCCGAGTACGAGCATTGTCATATCGACGATCTGTGCACGGCCGATGAAGACATTAACCTGCTCTTTGTCCAGCGGGGGCCGTTAAGAATCCGGAGACGGAGTGAGAATTCCGATACCCGCATTGAAGCGGGCGATGTTCTGTACGTATACGGGAACAAAAAGCAGATCTCCGAAAAATTCAGCAAAGAATTGGAGCATCGGCATGAAAATCTGGTAGACGAAAATAAGACGGTCTCTCTCTTATAACGAAACTATTCCTTCTCCCATGCGTTAAATAATATGGAAAAGTCTAACAGGTGGAGAGAGGGAATTAGATGAACGACAAACGCGCGTCCCGCTTGCGTAAAGCGGGTATGCTTACGGTGGCCGGCTCTCTTGGAGTCGGTCTTCTGCTGCCCGGCATGACAAATGCGGCGAATGACTCCGCTCCGGCGTACAGGTTTCAGGAAGACGCGAAAATCGTGTCCGGAAGCGGACCGGTCCCGTCGGCCGATCCCTCAGGCAGCGCCAAGCGGGAGAAAGAGGCAAAGATTACAAAGGAACAGGCGATCGACAGACTGAGGGAATTATTTCCCGACCTGAAAAATGCGGAAGTATCGTCTGCGAGCCTAGGTGAGTCGACAGTTCGCTATCCCCCTGTTCCGAGGCTTGTATGGACCCTATCCTGGTCCGTGACGAAGGGGAATTCCACTTCTTCCTTTCACAGTGTGGTGGATGCCTTGACAGGAGATGTTTGGTCGACTTCATTTCCCGGAGAATGGATTAAAGAGGAAGAGAGCTTTTATCCGCCGGCAGTCAACCAGGAGAAAGCTGCCCAGATCGCGCTGGAGCTTGTGAAAAAGGCGATTCCGTCCTTGCAAAACGATATGCTGGAACCCTCTCTTTCCTACGGTTCGCAAAGCGCGCTTTTCGGTCCGGTCCTGTACGATTTTTCATTCAGACGTAAAGTGAACGGTCTGTTTGTCGATTTCGAAGGCATCAACGTTCAGGTGAGGGGGGACGGCCGGGTTACGGGGCTGCAAGCCAGTCTGCACAAAAGCTCGTATCCTTCCCCGACTCCCAAAATAAGCGAGCGGGAAGTCGCGGCCAAATATAAGAAGGATTTTGCGGTCGACTTGCAATATGTGAAGCTTCAGAACGGATCGGGCCCAAAAGAATGGATACTCGGTTATGTGCGGAACCCGTTATTTTATGCCCCTGTCGACGCTCAAACCGGAGAGTATGTTTTTGAAGGACTGTATGCCGCGTACGGCACTTCGGCCTACGCGGATGTCCCGAAAACAGGAGCTTCTTTCAAAGCGCATACGGGAGCACCGTTAAGTGCGGAGCAAGCCGCGGAACTCGTAAAAGCGACGGGTTACGTTCCGGAGGGAAGCAACCTTGTCCAGAAGTCCGAGCAGGAAGGCTGGCGTACGCCGGGGCAGCTCGTCTGGAGTCTGAATTGGAAGGACGAGAACGGAAACGATACCCATGCGATTGTCGACACCCGGACGAGTCAAATCCTGGAACTTAGCGAGAACGGGATTTATCCGCCCTGGAACCAAAATCCTACTGTGAAGCCGCGAAGCATACCGACGGAATCCGCGGATGCGAAAGCGCTCCAATTGTTTGACGAACTCGTTCCACAGGCTTCTGAAAATTGGAAACTGGTGAAGAAGAACAGTGCGGTAAAGGACAACGCCTCCTCTAAGAAAAACGAACCGTTTACGTACCAGTTTCAGCGGGTCTATAAGGGGATTCCCGTCCAGGATCAGCAGATTATCCTTCATTTGAACGGAGACGGAAGTCTCTATACCCTCCAGCTTCCCTATGAGCAGGAAGCGATTGAGGAAGCTTTGAAGGCGGTGAAGCCTGCTGTCGTAACGAAGGAAGAGGCGTTGAAGCGGCTCCAGGCTGACGGCCGGGTGAGCTTGTCCTATACGATGAACGGAGCGTTTTATACGGGCGGCGGCGACGATAAGGAAAGAAAACTGCTGCTTGTCTACCGGCAAGGTTCTGAGGCAGAGTCGGCCTGGCAGGTGCTCGATGCCGCGTCCGGTAAGCTGCGTGATTTGAGGCCGGTCCCGGCGGCCGCCAAGCCGTCCGAGGGGAAAGATATTACGGGGCACTGGGCGCAAAAAGAGTTGGCGGAGCTCGTCCGTCTCCAAGTTCTCGTTCCGGATGCGGACGGTAATCTGAACCCGGATGCCGTTCTTACTTACGGAGACTGGCTGACGATGTTCACCCGCGGAATCAGGCCGGATTCGTATTACGGAGAGAGCTACCGGAAGGCTGAGGCACTTTATGCGGATGTGCAGCCGGGGAGCCCGTACTACAGGGCCGTCAGTCTGCTGACGGATATCAACCGGTTGCAGCCGGACCCGGACAGGAAGCTCGGCGTGGATGAGCCTTTTACGCGGGAGAAGCTGGCATCGGCGCTTGTGAACGAGCTCCGGTACGAGAAACTGTCGTCCTTGCTGGATAAGCCGCTCGGCAAGCTTGCCGTCACAGATGAAGGCAGCGTCAAAAACAAAGCCGATGTTTTCCTCGTCATGAAGCTGGGCCTGCTGCAGGATATCGGAGGCGAATTCCGACCGCAGGATGCAGTAACGCGGGCGCAGGCGGCCGTCGTTCTGATGAGGATGGCGGGGCTTCAAGGCAAAACGGATCAGCCGATAGCTTATTAAACGGCGGTAGAGCCTGGGACTAAGACGAAGCAGATCCGGCTTTGCGAGATGAACGAAGCGCCGAAATGAGCGATAGGGGCGTAAGCTGGCGCTAAGAGAGAGTGCGGCTCAGTCGTGACATTAACGAAGTCCTAAAGAGTAGTTGAAAAAACGTTGTAAGATAACGCGAACAATGCGGAGCAAGCGGGGCCCATACAGTCCGGAAATGAGGTTAACATAACGGCATTGAATAAGCCCGGCCTGAATCATTCAGGCCGGGCTTATTGGGATGCGGTTGTTGATGCCTCGCAGATGAGTCGCGCCGGTATAGTCCATGACCGGCTGGATAGGAGTCGGCTTACACCCAGGCTACGCGGCTGGCGTTGAAAGCACGGCTTCGGTGTGCGATGGAACCTGACGCACCAGACACGCGGCTGACCTGCCGCCGCTTGGCACCGCATCGCGCGTTTGAAACACGAACGCTGCGGAGACTCCAAGCCGCTGCCGGACCTGCGCGGCGGCTAGTACGTGCTGCGCGCCCGGCCGGGCAGCCTCCGCTGCAGCCAGCGAAGGGCCCGGGCCGCGTCCGGCTCGATGCAGGGCCGCATGACCGCGGCGAACCAGCGAGTCGACAGCGCGGCCACGATCGCGGCCGCAGCCGCGCATCCCGCCGCAAGAGCCGCGGCAGCCCCCGCCGCTCCCGCGTCCATCAGCCGGGCGAGCAGCTGCAGGAGCCCGGCTGCGCCCAGCAGCTTGATGGCGGCGCCATGCAGCAGGAAGACATAGACCGTCCGTCCTCCGAGGACGGTCAAGCGGCTTTCCGCGCGCGGGAGCAGCAGCAGGAACGCGGCCGATGCGGCGGCCTGCGCCGCATAGCAGCCGAGGCGCAGCATGGTTCCCGCCGCGGCGGGAACGCCGAGCTGCGCGTAGCTGCCGCCGCCGGCGAGCCACTGCGCGGCGGTGTCTGCGCCCGCCGCGTGCCAGAACGCGGGCAGCGCCAGCAGCAGCAGCGCCGCGGCGGCCCGGATCGCGCGGCGCTGCGGGGCCGTGCGCCGACGGGGCTCCCGTTCTTCCCGCCAGTAGTATCCGGCGAGGAAGAACGGGAAGAAGACGAGCGTGCGCGTCAAGCCGAGCCACGCGCCCGCTTCCGCCGGCAGGAAGCCGGCTGCCGCGCCGAGCAGGACGGCGGCGGCCACCGGGTGCTTGAGCCGGGCGAACGGGATGAGCAGAAGCTTCCAGCCGAAATGCGCGGTTAGAAACCAGAGCATCCAATACGGGAGCCAGAACGAATACCGGATGCCGGGGCTGTGAAGCCAGAACAGATCCAGGACCGAGTACAGGGTCTGAAAGAAGAGATACTGCAGGGCGATCCGCAGCATACCGGCTGCCGCCTCGGGTGTCTGCCAGTACTTTTTGGCGAAATAACCGGTTACCAGGACAAACACCGGCAGATGAAAAGTGAAGATGGCGGTCACGATAGCTTGCGCTGCCTCCGGCAGAGGGGGAAGGGTAAGCAGCAGGTTGACCAGAACAACCAGCAGAATCAGGAAAAAACGGACATTGGTAAAAAACACGGCAGTCGGGTTTCGCATAGGAGTCATCTCGCTTTGTGCAAATTTGGTTTTATTACTATAGAAGAAACGCAAGCAGCCAAACCTGCCTGGATGCGGCTGTTACGGGAATTTGGCTTTCTAAAGAAAGTATAGAACTTCTTGTTATAAGAGATTGTGATATTATTCACATGCCCTTATTAAGTAACGGCTTTCATTATGAAGAATGCTTGAACATGATTATAATCACTTATTTTGGGCTAAGTGTGATAAATATCACATACATCCCTCTTGGGGAGGACTATACTAAAGTCAGAAAGAGAGAACAACACACGAAAGAAGGTGAAGGAGCCATGAGAGAGACAGCTGACCCGCAAGTTCAGCAAGGAAGATGCCCGCAGTGTGGTTCCGGTATCCTCGCTGCCAAAGAAACAGAGTCCCCCTGGGTTTGCGAAGACTGCCGGTTAAAGCCACTGGTATCCAGAGCTGAAGGCTCCGCCGGCTCATCCGATCTTCCTGAATAGTTCAGGAAGAAGAAGAAAGCTTTTTACGGCTAACAATGTGAAAATATTCACAATAAAATACGGGATAAACGAAAGGATGCGAGTATCATGACCGCCCTTCATCTTGTAAACGCAGCACCCGCACACTGTCAGGCATGCGGCGCCCGGCTTCAGACACACCCCGAGGGTTATAAGGATTTGTGCTTCGACTGTGTGCAGACCTGGCAAACCGCCAAGGCGCAAAAAGCAGGCGAAACCGGACTTCCTCTTCCTCTGGAAGCGGAATGCGGCTTGATCGAGCAGTACTGGCTCTAAATAAAGGAAACACACTCAACATCCAATACAGAATACGCAGCTTGAAAGGGGAAATTCATATGTTTAACTGGTTAAGAACGAACGTTTATGCGGCAGGTCTGATGCTGATCCTCCGCTTCTATCTCGGATACGCATGGATTACGGGAGGATGGCACAAGCTGACAGGCGGGTTTGACGCCACGGGCTTCCTGAAAGGCGCGGTAGCGAAGCCGATTGTCGATAAAGCGACCAATGAGCTGGTCTATCCGACCTTCACCGCATTCCTGGAAAACTTTGCACTGCCGAACGCCAAACTGTTTAACGTACTGATTCCGCTCGGAGAGTTTCTGGTAGGACTGGGTCTTGTCCTCGGCGCACTGACAACGGCGGCAGCATTCTTCGGGGTTCTGATGAACTTCATGTTCCTCTTCGCAGGTACCGTAAGCACTAACCCTTGGATGATCCTGCTCGGTGTTATCGTCATCGCCGCCGGAGCCAACGCCGGCAAGTTCGGAGCCGACTACTACATCCTTCCTTACCTCCGCAAGCTCCTTCGCCATCGCGGAGATCACGGCGCAAACCCTACCCTTGGAGGAGGCAAGACACGCGCCCATATCTGATCGGACTATAAAACGCTCTTCAAAAAAAGCCCCGGGTATCCGGAGCTTTTTTTTGTTTAACGGAGAAAGAATGAGCTTGAATCAGCTTGAAGAAGCAACACTCAAATGAATAGGGTTACATGGCATAGAATGGCAGCGGGCTGTCCTCCGGGGTTGTTTACAGGCCCGATTCGCGGGAGTAACATACTCTCATGGTCCGTCAGATCGGGCTTCGGACACCATGTCCGGACCCCGGAGGCGGCCATACCATCATCTTCATCTGCGCGCTTAATTCTCGTAAGAGAAGCGGGGGACCCACGAACTGGGGTGAATCGGAATGTTTTTTTCCGTAGGGGCCTCTCAAATCCGAACCCGGCAGCTAACCTCGCAAGCGTCATTGGGAGAAAAGGAGTGGAAAAGGAAGAAATGGACCGACGAATTATCCGGATTGAATTGTTTGAATTCGATGTACCCTGCTGTTACCATCATGCCAAAGGAAAGCTCGAGAACTGCAGGTACGGGCTGCTCAAACTCACGGACGAGGGCGGAGAGACAGGCTGGGGAGAATGTTTGATGTCTGTGAACGAGAAGGTTTTCGATCTTGTGAATTGGGCCCGGTTTCTGTACCGCCTTCAAAAAAGCACGCTGGCTCAAGCGCTTGACACTGTCCGCTTGTACCGCGTTCTCTGGGGGAATGTGAAGGCGGATCTGGTGGAAATGGCCTTGTACGATCTGAAGGCCCGATCGCAGGGCAAACCGTTCGTGGACGTTCTCGGAAGCTTCAGCGGCTTCAGTGGCTTCAGCAGCTTCGGAAGCGCCGGACGTTCCGGAAACGGCTCCTTCCGCCTGGAAACGGCTGCTGCCCGGAGTGACGGCGGCACTTGGCCGGACACGGAATCGCACGTTTCTTCTCGCGTCTGGCAGGCTGCGGGCTTCGGCCACGCTGTGGCGGACCGCGAGTTTCCGGTAAGCGGGCGCTTCCAAGCCGAGCGGGAACTACACCCCGGCTGCTGCGGCTCTCTGCTGGATGATTTGCGCAACGCGTGCATGCTCCGGCAGGAAGGAATGGCGCTGGCGATGCATAAAGATTATTTGATTGGTCCGGCCTGCTGCCTATGGGAGCATACCGCTGCAGTGCTGGGAGCCAACTGGCTGGAAGAGGGCAGCAGCCCCGAACCGGCGCGCCTTGCCCCGTTGCAGGCTTGCGAGCGTATAGCCGGCACCGGATTTCAGCTGGATCAGCCGGTGCTTTTTGAAGAATCCCGCGCTTATTTTGTCGTTTTATAGGACGGAACGTTTGCTTTTGGGGGGGAGTTCGCCTACAATAATACCAGAATTCCCCTGAAAGGAGAGGTTCTTGTGTCTACTAACGAATTGAACAACCGGGAAACATCTAAAAAATCACGTATCGTTGTCATCGGAACCGGTGCCGTAGGTTCCACTACGGCGTACACCCTGCTGCTCAGAGAGCGGATGTCCGAGCTTGTCCTCATCGATTATAATCACGCGAAAGCGAACGGGGACGCACTGGATATGAACCACGGCCTGCCGTTTACGGGCAGGGTAAAAGTATGGGCAGGGGACTATTCCGACTGTGAAGGCGCCGATATTATCATTATTTGTGCGGGCGTCGCGCAAAAGCAAGGGGAGACCCGTCTCGATCTGCTCAAGCGCAACGTCGACATTTTTAACGGCATCGTCGAGAATGTGACGAAGTACAACCAGACAGGCATTATTCTGGTGGCGACCAACCCGGTTGATATCATGTCTTATTTTACATGGAAAAAGTCCGAATGGCCCGTTAACCGTGTCATCGGCTCGGGAACTTTGCTGGACAGCGCGCGTTTCCGCTATTTGATCGGCGAGAAGCTTCAAGTGGACCCGCGCAGCATTCACGCGGCGATTATCGGGGAACACGGAGACTCGGAAGTGCCTTTGTGGAGCTTGGCTAATTTTGCCGGACTGCCTCTCGAGCTGAATCAAGAGGATAAGGACGAAATTTTCCAAAATACGCGGGACGCGGCTTACCAGATTATTGAGGCGAAGGGATCGACGTATTACGCGATCGCTTTGGCGCTTGACCGGATCTGTACGGCGATTCTGCGCGATGAAGGCGCGGTGCTGAACGTTTCGACGTTTGTTTCCAATTATCACGGGTTGTCCGACGTTTATCTCGGGGTTCCGTGCATTGTGGACCGTACGGGCGTGCGGGAGGTTATCACGCTGCCCTTAAGTGAAGAGGAAGAGAACAATCTGCGCAAATCGGGAGCCAAGATCCGGGAAATGATCGATTCGATTTCGGAACGCCTGTAAGCGGAGAGATATGAACAAGTATAGAGCATGTGAATAAAACGTTGAAAAAGCGGCTGGAAATCAGCCGCTTTTTTGTATGCTGTAAATGTTTTTTAAGGAGATGTACGATTTAATTGACAGGTTCACTTATGAATGCTTATAATTACTTATAAACAATTATCGTTTTGCATGAATTCACTTAAGGGTGTGCCGATATGTTTCAGGAAGAACGAATCGAAGCGATTATGGAATACTTAAGGGAACATCAGCGGATGGACGTCAAGGAAATCTGCGACAGATTTGACGTGTCGCGGGACACCGCCCGCAGGGATCTCGTCCGGATGGATGAGCTCGGGCTCATTGTAAGGACCCGCGGAGGCGCTATGCTGCCGACCCTTAACCGCGCGGTGACCGCTTATAAGGACCGGATGCAGAGGGCTCCGGACGAGAAGAGGCAGATCGGCCGGGAAGCCGCCAAGTTGATCCGCGACGGGCATTACCTGTTTCTGGACACATCCACGACGGTTGCGACGGTCGCCGAGCACATTCGGACGACAGGCAACGTGGTCGTGACGAATTCCATCGATATTGCGGCGAAACTGGCGGACAATAAAAGCTTGAAGGTGCATATGCTCGGCGGGCAGCTTGAGCTGGAGCACCGGTTTCTGTTCGGAGCGACCGCTCTGGCGCAGCTGGCGGATTATTACGTCGATACCCTCTTTCTCGGCGCCTGCGGAATCAGTCCGGACGGATTGTCTTATCCGCATGAAGAGGACGGCTCCATCAAACGCGAAATGATCCGCAGAGCCGACCGTGTCGTCGTTTTGGCGGACCATACGAAGTTCGGCAAGCAGTTGTTTTATAAAGTTGCGGGTTTGGACGATCTGGATGTGATCGTGACGGACCGGGAACCGGAAGAAAGTATGCTCCGCTTGCTGGAAAGGCATGATGTGGAGCTGCTCATCGTAGAGGGGGACAATCAGCATGATTAAATTAATCGTAACGGATTTGGACGGTACACTCATGAATGCCGATCTGGAAGTTGCGGAAGCGGATGCCCGTATGCTGCGGGAGGCGGCCGGACAGGGCGTGCAGATCTGCATCGCATCGGGCCGGCTGTATCCCGATATCCGGAAGATTATGAACCGTGTCGGGGTCGAGGCATACGGCATCAGCCAGAACGGCTCCGCGGTTTACACCCGAGAAGGAGAGCAGCTGGATGCCTCGCATTTCCCGGCGGACCGCGCGTCCGACTTGTTCGAGATTGTCTCGAAACGGGAAATGGTATTCTTCGTCTGCTGCTCGGACGAAACGATCCGCCTTCATAAAAGTACGGACGCTTCCCGGCCTTATGAAGAGCGTCAGCTCAGCCCCGTCCATCATCAGGCCGATATCGGCCGGGAGATCCGCTCGGGGCAGGTAAAGCCCTGCAAGTTCTCCCTGTTCGGCGAAATGGAGAAGCTTCTGTCTTTTCGCGAGGAACTGATGGAAAAATATGCGGGAAGCGTGGAAGCCGTCATTTCCGATCATGACTGTATGGACCTGATGCCGGCGGGGATTTCCAAAGGGACGGGTCTGGCCCGGCTGCTTAAAGAGCTGGGGCTGAAGCATGACGAGGCCGCCTGCGTCGGCGATTCCTATAACGATCTGCCGATGTTCGCCCTGACGCCTCACAGCTTCGCGATGATGAAAAGCCGGGATGAGGTAAAGGCGGGAGCGGGTCATACGACTTCGTCGGTGGCGGAAGCGGTGACGGCCGTTCTGGAGCACAACCGCAGCCGCCGCGGCAATGAGGCGGCGGAAGCGCAGGTCTGACGACCGGGCTGCCGGTCGTCAGAAGTTTCCCGGCTTTCGAAGCCAGCCCCGTCCGTACCTGCAGCGGCAGGACAGCCGGCGGTGTTCGTCAGCCGGAGCGGACCCGGCAGGAGCGTAATCCACCGCGGAAAGGAAGCTTTCCGGAGCGGGAGCGTGATCCTGCCGGGTCCGCAGGCTTTTTGCGGGAGTGGTGCCGCCCGTGCAGGCTTACCCGGCGCGCAGTACCCTGTGCCCCGGTGTGGCACGATGACGGCCAACGATAACAACGCGAAAGGCCCGTCCGGGATATCCGGACGGGCCTTTTAACGATGCGGAGCCCCGCACGCCGGACTCCTTTGAATATTCGGCTGCCGCAATCAGGCACCAATCTGCTGTTCCGCCCATATCCTGATATCAATTCCCGTTATTCATTCCATAAGAATACCTGATATACAGGAGGATGCGGCATGAATCTGCTTCAATCGATTGAACAATCGTTCGGCGGGTTAAAAAAACCGACGATGAACGAGCTGAGGGCCGGGCTGGAAGCCTTGTCTCTGACGAGAGACAAAATCGCCCCGCACGTTACCGAGCCGGAGCGGCTGGCCTACGGCCGGCATGTGCTGCTGCGGACTGCCGATGTGGAGGTCGTCGTGATCCATCTGCCGGGGCACAGCAAAACGGCTATTCACGATCACGGGTCTTCGATCGGCTGCGCCCGCGTTATTGAAGGCGAGATGCTCAATGTGTGGTACGAACTGGACCGGGGCGGTTATCCCGAGCCTTTTATGGCGGCTCCCGTCGCCGGCGGGGAGTGTATGTATGCACCACGCGGGCAAATTCACGAAATGCGCAACGAGCATGAGCAGCGGATTGTAAGCCTCCACGTGTATTCGCCTCCCTTAACAGGGACTAAAGCGTACTTGCCCTACCGCGAGGTGCTCGATTTCGTGATCTGATGTTCACCCGTGATTCTGCACCCTGCCGGCCCGGCTGAATCCGAGGATAGGTGCGGCGTCTACGGCAGCGGTCGTGCAAAAAAAACAAAAGCCCTGCTTCATCCAGGGCTTTTTGAGCTGCTTTCAAGCGGCCGGACGCCCGAGCCTTTATAACGACCACGCCGGGTACAAAACGCTACCCCGAAGCCGCGGTCTTTTTCGGCTTTTTGGGAAAAATCACATACGACAACGTAATGGCGGCGTCAACGGCCAGGATGAGACTCCATACTTTCAAAACGGATGCAGCAGTCTCGTGGTTCACGATTCCGGCCAGGGCCAGGCGGAGCGCCAGCGGACCCGAAGGTTCGGGAGGAAGCGATTCCGCAGGCAAAATTCCGTACATCACGATCAGGACGGCCGTAACGGCGGCATAGAGAGCGAAATGAACGGAGAAGTTTTTCAGCTCGCGGCGTGTATGTGCGGCTCCCGTTAATTTAAGCTCCGCGGGAGGAAGTTCGTTTGCCGGTATTCCCCGCCATTTGGCCGTCTTTCTGGCGATAAAGGCATCCAACTTGCGCAGATCGTTCCGTCCGAAGAACAGCGCGTAAGCGAGAAAGATCAGGATCACCAGCTGAAAGGTCTCGAATTGTCCGGTCCGTCTGTAATCCAGGTAACCGATGGCCGCCATCCACAAGTCGCTCAGCAGGAAAAGCAGGATAAACAGCTTGCTTAGCTTCCGATAATTCCAGACGTAGCGAAGAAGGAGAAAGCACGCGATACTGACCCAGAAAATCGCTTCTCCTCCGATAAAGAACGCCCACTTGTACTGTAAAATAAAATCCAACATCCGACGATCACCTCTGCTTCATGTCTATGCTTGGAGAATAACACATGACGCAGCGTCAGGTTCAAGAGAAAATCGTCTACGCTTTACATCCGGGTCGGCTCGACGTGCACGTGCACATGACCGACTTTATGCTTGCGGAGCATCCGCTGCTCCACGTCCTCCGCGATATCGTGGCTCTGGGCGACGGTCAGCTGATGATCCACGACGATTACGACGTCGAGAAGCACCTGATTGCCGTGAACGCGGGCTCTGACGTCTTCGATGGCTTCCACACCGGGTGTTCCGGCAATCGTCTGTTTATAGAGCACAAGCTTCTTGTCGTCGAAGCCGTCCGTTAAGGCATGAGCGGCGTCGATGAAAATGCCCCAGGCCGTCTTGCAGATCAGCAAGGAGACGAGAACGGCGGCAACGGGATCGAGCCAGGGAAGCCCGAGCCTCGCACCGATAATGCCCGCGAATGCAGCCAGGCTGACGAAAGCGTCGGAACGGTTGTCGTAAGCGGCGGCCAGCAGCGCTTTGTTGTTGATCCTGCGGGCAAGCCGGATATTGTAGGCGTACACCCCGTACATAACCGCCGCGCACAGCAAAGCGACCCAAGCGGCAAGCAAGCCGGGGGCTTCCAGCTTCGGTCCTGTGAAAGAGCTTATCGCCTGGATAAATACCTGAATGCCGACGGCAAACATGATAAAAGAAGCGATGAGCGCCGCGATGGTTTCGGCGCGGAAGTGGCCGTAAGGGTGATCGCTGTCAGGCGGTTTGCGGGAGATCCGCAGCCCGATGAGGACCGCCACGGAAGCGATCAGATCCGTGGCATTGTTGAGACCGTCGGCCGTGAGCGCTTCCGAACCGGCCTTATATCCGATGCCGAGCTTAAGCACAGTCAGTGCGATATAGGCGACAATGGATGTCCAGGCACCCCGTTCGCCTTGTTTTAAGTCATTGTATGCTTCCACTTGCGCTGCCTCCATTGCCCTGCTTTAGTTCTGGACTTCTATCGTACCGGACGATACCCGTGTGGGTCTAGAGAAACAGTGTTGACCCCCGGCTGAAAACATGGGCCGGGTCCACTATGTTGGTGCCGGACAACTTTCGGAGAGAGGAAAATGGAGCGCTATTCAGGCACCTGATTCGCCGGGGGGTGGAATGAAAGCGAAAAATTCTTTACAATAGAGTGAGGTATTTAACCCCGCGAAATTTTATGTAGGGATGTTATCCATAGAAAGAGCGCCGATTGCCGGCAAAACGGCATACAAACGGGCACACCAACAGGGTTATACAAAGGGTTGTATTTGATCGGTTAGGAGGTATCAGCATGATTCGCAGAAGCACCCTGCTCCTGATAGGCCTGCTGCTTGCAGGAATGTTAAGCGGCTGCCTGAGTACTGGCTCCAACGAGGCGAAAGCGCCTCAGGCGCCGGAACCTACGGTGACTCCCGAACCGCAGCCGACGGTAAAACCGGGAGCGGACACCAAGAAAGATACGCCTTCCGAGTTTCAGATCCAGACGAGGCTGCTCGATTTTCATCTGATCGATGAAAGGACGGGCTACGCCTGGGGCGTGACGAATCAGTCTTTGCGTATGTACCGGACGCTGGACGGCGGGCAGACCTGGCAGAACGTATCCCCGCCGTCAGCCGGTAATTTTAAATTTTCACCGGGCTACGGACAAGCGATATCTTTCCTCGACAAGCAGAGAGGATGGATCGTCCGCAGCGATCTGGAGGGCAAACAGACCACAATCTGGCAGACGGAGAACGGGGGAGGAAGCTGGAAAGCCGTGGATCTGCCCGAACAGATGAATCCCGTCGTGCTGGATTTTCAGACGCCGCAGAACGGCTGGATGCTCAGCATCACGGACCCGTCCAAAGCGGACTCCGGCCACATTCTTTACTCCACCTCCAACGGAGGATCGACCTGGCAGCGGACCGCCGATGCCCAGCTTCCCCAGGAAGGGACCATTACCGGGCTGACTTTTCAGAATCTGCGGACAGGCTGGCTCTCCATGGAAGTGAAAGGACAGCCGAAAATGTACCGGAGCGAGGACGGCGGGCGGACTTGGAAGGAAAGCAAGGTGATCGCCGCAGCCCGCAGCAGCGAAGCTTGCGAGGTTGTGGACGTGCTGCAGCCGGTATTCTTCGGATCGGACCGCAGCAAAGGCTGGATTCCGTTCAGCTGCCCGAGCAGCGAGGCGGATCAGTTCCACGGCTTGTTCACGGAGGACGGGGGCGTCAACTGGAATTACGCGCCTTTCAAAGTCGGAACCGACAAAGAGTCCAACGCGTTCACGCTGCCTTTTTTCCTGAGCGAGACCGACGGGTGGTACCTGGATAAAAATATCGTCTACCATACGACCGACAAAGGTAAAACGTGGGCGCCGCTGAACGAGGACAAAATTTTGTCCAGAACGTGGAGCAAATACCCGCAATTGACGCAGCTCCAATTTATTTCGGAAAATGTGGGCTGGATTCTTCTCGAAACGAAGGATCAGAAGAGGTCCGTTCTCGTACAGACCAAAGACGGCGGTAAATCGTGGTCCGTTTTATAGAATGTTACAAAAACACCCGTCCTTAAAGGCGGGTGTTTTTGTACGGCTGGCTGGTTCAATCGGATTTTCCTGAAATCCTATTGTTTCAGCAAAAATTCGTTTCCGTCGATATCCTCAAAACGCGCGTAGGTTCCCCAAGGCATTTGATTGGGCGCTTCGAGAAAACGGACGCCTTTGGCGGACAACGTCTTGTAGGTTTCCTGAATATCGTCGCACTCGAAAACGACGGCGGCTTTCTGCTCTTCCCACCCCGGCATGATGGACTTGGGATAAAGCACGAGGCGTGTCTGGGCGCCGGGCGGCGCAACTTCTATCCAGGACGCATCGGGACCCATCGGATGGTTGGCGACTTCGGCGAACCCGGCCCGCTCCGTCCAAAATTTGAGGGATGCCTGCTGGTCATCCACATAAACCGCAATCGTGCCCGCTTGTTTGATCATGGTTGTCCTCCTGGAGTATACTTGACATAGGATCTGGATGGTGTATCCAGCCTTAGTATAGTCAAGCTCCCGTCCGAGATCAAATCGGCAGGGAGAAAAGGAAGCTAGCGAAACCGGCCGAACCGGACCCCGAACTGATCCTGATCCGGACCCGACGAACCGCAAACCGCAAACCGTTGGGCCAGCCTTAAACCGATTCGGCCAACCGTAACGCGGACCCGGCCAACGTCAGATCCACCGATCGCAGCCGGGAGAAGAAAGGGGAGCGCTGACTCCCTGAAACCGTTCCGAGGAGTGATTGAAGTCATGAACTCAAACTTATCGCACAAAAGCCGCATACTGATGATGGCAGCCGTTGTGTCCCTGCCGCTTGCCCTGGCGGCATGTGGTTCGGATTCGAAAGCCGTGCCCAGTCCTACGGCCGCGCCAACCGTATCCGCTGCACCGACTCCGTCCGCGAGTCCGAGCGGGAGCCCGCCACCGAGCGCAACGCCGGCTCCGTCGGCCAAACCGGGCGAAGCGGGTTCGACCGGTTCCGATAAAGCGGCGCAAGTTAAAGGGATAATGGAGCTGGCGCGCAAAGGTCAGATTGCGGGCGTGGAATATGCCGCCCACACGGGACTTATTGACGACGTGGAGAAGAAATGGGGCAAGCCCGACAAGCAGGAAAGCGCAGGAAAAGGCCAATATGCGACCTATACGAAGCGCGGAGTCGCTTTCGGCTTTAACAAAGGGATGCTGATCTTCGATGTCCGTTCCTATGACAAAGCTCTGCAGCAGCTTGCTCTAGCGGATATCAAACAGACGCTCGGCGAGCCTGCGGAAGTAACGGTCAACGGCGGCGACACGATTTATACGTACGGAGCCGGAAGCCGGTATCAGTTGAAATTCGTTATCCCGAAATCGACCGGCAAGGTGGATCACATCTCGGTATACAGTCCCGAGGATACCAAAAATCTGATGGCCGGATAAAAGTCAGGCAGTTCCCGTAAGGGAACTGCTTTTTTTGATTCTTACCTGATTTATATAAAGCGCTTCGGCAGGTAAATGAAGCTTGCGGGCGAATTCCAGTGGAGAGAGCCTGTGTTTGTGGATACGCAAGCGGCCGTGGACCGTCTGCTCGTCCATTATTATCCGGCATCGCTGGCCTGGGGCCGGGCACACCCCAATCCTGCCGGGTCATATGGCTATCGCCCGCACTTTTCTTCATGCAAAAGGTTTCGATTGGGAACACGGGGAACACCATTAGCGTAATTGTCTATGCGTAGGTTTGTATGTACCGGTTTTTCTGTAGAGCTTTGTAAAAAAAGTTCCGACGTACCTGAGTCATTTCTATCACGTAATCTTCGGAGGTGCTGTTATTCATGTATTATTTGGCGGATAAGGATCGCTACGGTTCCATGATTTACAATCGGGTTGGCCGCTCCGGCTTGAAGCTGCCGGTTATTTCACTAGGCCTTTGGCACAATTTCGGCGGATCGGATTCGTACGAGAACGGCCGCGCGATGATCCGAAAAGCGTTTGATCTGGGAATTACTCATTTCGATCTTGCGAACAACTACGGGCCCCCGCCGGGTTCGGCGGAAGAGAATTTCGGCCGCATGCTGAAAACGGACCTTGCGCCTTACCGGGACGAGCTTATCATTTCTTCGAAGGCCGGATATCTTATGTGGGAAGGTCCCTACGGGGAGTGGGGATCGCGCAAAAATCTGACGGCAAGTCTGGATCAGAGTCTGAAACGGATGGGGCTCGATTATGTGGATATTTTTTATTCCCACCGATTCGATCCCGAAACGCCGCTCGAAGAAACGATGATGGCGCTGGATTCGATAGTCAGACAAGGCAAAGCGCTCTATGTCGGCGTGTCCAATTATACGGCGGAACAGACGGCCGATGCGGTCCGTATTCTGAAAGAGCTGGGGACGCCGCTGCTCATTCATCAGCCGTCGTATTCCATGTTCAACCGGTGGATCGAAAACGGACTGCAGGACGTGCTGCGGGAGAATGGCGTCGGAAGCATTGCCTACTGTCCTCTGGCGCAAGGGCTGCTCACGACCAAATACCTGGGCGGAGTTCCTGCGGATTCCCGCGCGGCCAAACCGTCGGTCTTCCTGCAGGAAAAAGACGTGACAGACGAGAAGCTGGAACAAATCCGGAGGCTGAACGAGCTCGCCGGCGACCGTAAGCAGACCCTGGCCCAGATGGCGCTTGCCTGGGTGCTGAGAGAGGGACGCCTGACCTCGGCGCTGATCGGCGCAAGCCGGCCGGGCCAGATCGAAGAGAACGCGGCCGTTGTCGCCAATCTCGGCTTTTCCGGGGACGAACTGGACCTGATCGAATCCGTGCTTGCCTGAAAAGAGAACTTCTCCTTGCCGTACCCTCGGCCGGACAAAATATTCCCATAATGCTGGAAGGACCCTACAGGAAGTGTTATGATGGTAGTTGACTATTTTGGCTGTGCCGATTTACAAAGGGGGAAGAAACGATGGGCCGACGCTTTATTATCGAGTCCGTCCTGGTTGCCATATATGGACAACTGCTGGTGCCCGGGCGTCCGGTAGAGTATATTCTGCCTTACTCCACCGTTGCCGAGTTGTACGAGTTGAAGGACAGCCCGGAGCCGGTTATGCCCGATCCGCAGGAGGACGCGCATGTAAAAGAGATGATCGGAGAGCTGATCACTTTTTTCGAGGATCCGCTGAACAAGAAAAAAATCGAACGGGCCTTGACCGTTCCGTGGCGTAAAAGCCCGCCGATCCTCGTGAACGATATGGTATCCTTCACGGTTATTAATTCCGTGGACAACGCTCATTACGGGGAATCGTTCGATCCGGTGGAAACCGAACTGATTTTGACCGCCTTGCACGAGAAGGTGCCTATGCTGACCGATCAGGTCGAGCTGGTGGAAAAAATCATTCAGGCGGAAATTCCGGTGCAGATTTACGATGTGGACGATTTCGAGTTTGCGGTGGAAGAGGGCATATCCGCGGACGATTTCAAAAATTTGCTGTAAGGTGTCCCGTTCAGGGTACGCTGTTACGCGAAAGACCGCCGAAAGGCGGTTTTTTCGTTTCGATTTAGGATGGCAACAACTGTCGGCTCCTGCAGGCTCACGGGCATATTGCACATTTTCACACCGTGCCGTAGGATAGAGAGTAGACGATTTTCGAGTTGGATCGTTACAAAACCGCACCCGGATTCGACAACGAAGACCTTATCGCAAGGAGGACAAGACTATGTACAAAGCATTAACGATTGCGGGTTCCGATACCAGCGGAGGAGCCGGCATTCAAGCCGACCTGAAAACATTCCAGGAGCGCGGCGTATACGGAATGACCGCCCTGACCACGATTGTCACGATGGACCCGCACAACGGCTGGGCCCATCAGGTTTTCCCGATTTCCACCGAGGTGCTTGCGCCGCAGCTGGAGACGGTTCTTCACGGAGTCGGCGTGGATGCCATGAAAACAGGCATGCTCGGCTCGGTTGAAATCATCGAACTCGTAGGCCGTACCATCGACCGGGAGAACGTCGGAAATGTCGTGATCGACCCGGTTATGGTCTGCAAAGGCAACGACGAGGCGCTTCATCCCGAGACGACCGTCAGCCTGCGCGACGTCCTGGTGCCGCGTTCCACGATCGTGACGCCGAACCTGTTCGAAGCGGCCCAGCTTAGCGGACACGCTCCACTGCGCACCGTGGAAGATATGAAGGAAGCGGCTGCGGCGATCAAGAAGCTCGGCGCCAAATATGTGCTCGTTAAAGGCGGCGGCAAGCTTCAGCACGACAAAGCGGTCGACGTTCTGTACGACGGCGAGACGTTCGAGCTGCTGGAGTCCGAGCGCATCGAAACGACGAATACGCACGGCGCAGGCTGTACGTATTCGGCGGCGATTACGGCGGAGCTCGCCAAAGGCAAATCCGTGAGAGAAGCGGTTCGCACGGCGAAAGCTTTCATCACCGAAGCGATCCGTCATTCGTTCCCGCTGAACCAGTACGTAGGCCCGACGCTTCATTCGGCGTACCGTGTGTACGGCGGCGGAAACTGAGCAGTTTTCATCGTTCAGGCTGACTTGCACAGAACAAAAACCCGCATGCGGAGAAAATCTCCGTATGCGGGTTTTTGCGCGTTTACTGGGTCAGGGCCTTACTTGCGGGTGTCCGTACCGCCGTTTCCGGCGTTCTTCGCCGCTTCACGGAACATATCCCGGAGCGTGTCCCGGTATTTCCGGTCGTCGTACTTCTCGTCTTTCGGCGGTTCCGGCACGATTTCCGGCTCCGGTTCGGGACGGAGTCCGCGGCGAAGCGCGTCGCGGTAGTCCATGTCCGAATGGACGCCGCGGTCTTCACCCGCTGATCCGGACCTTGCGGCCGCGGCAGCGGGAGCCGCCGCCGTCATTTCGGCGGGTAGCTCGGCGGCATGCGGCACTGGAACGCCCGACGGCGCGCGATCCGCTGCCGAGGTGCTGCCGGCTGCGGCCGCAGGGGCGGACGGCGCCCGGCGTATCACTGGCGTTTCGTCCGCCCGAAGGCTGGCTTCGCCGTCCGCGCCATCCGCGAGCAGCGGTTCGGAGCTGCGCTTCCGGTCCGCGAACGGGTGCAGCTGCAGCCGCGGCGTTTCCCCGGCGGAAGCGGCCGCGCTTTCCGCAGCGCCGCTTCCTGCGGCGTCCGCGGAGGCAAGCGCTCCGGCTGCGGACGGCTCGGCCGCTTCAAGCGGCGGCTCCTCCGGCAGCGGCTCCTCGGCACGCCGAGTCTGCGCCGCCGGACGGATGCTGCTGCCGCGCAGCGACGCTTTGCGGCCGTGCGTGTGGCCCGCGTGCCGCTGGCTGCGCGGAGGCAGCTCCGGCTCGGCCTCCGGCTGCGCGAGCGGAGGGAAGGCCTCCTCGGCCGCAGGGGCGAAGCGAGCTTCCTCCTGCTCTACAGGAGCAGAAGCGGAAGCGGCAGCCGTGCCCGGACGTGCAGGGGCGGTATCCGGCTCCCGGGAAGAAGCGCTCGGAACGGTCAGTTCCGGTGCGTGCTGTTCTTCCAGGCTATCGGGATGCGTGCCGGCACCGGCCGTGTCCGTAAGGTCCGGAGCGGCTGCAGGTGCAGCGGCTCTTGTTCCGACATCTGCAGAAAGAACTTCTCCATGCGGCTCGGCGGTTTCGGGAGCGTGTCCGTCCGTTAAGTCGTTGACCCGGCTACCGGAAGCTGGCTCCTCGGCCGGTTTCTCCGGCTGCTGGCTTTGCGCCGATTTGCGGAACAACTTCAGGTTAACCGGGATGAGCACCAGAAGGCCGATGACCACAATGGCCAGAAAATAAAATAAGTCCAACGGGTATCATCCTTTCCTTAACGCTTTAGGCTAGCTTTTGGGCGATATCGGCAACCCGTTTGCCCAGGGCGCGTCCCAGAGCCAGATCCGATTCGGTCGGCAGGTTGGGGGGAGCATCCTTGGACGCTTCGACCGGACAAGTGATGCCGACGCCGTAATAGGAGCCGTAAAGCACATTTTCCGGTACGTTGCTCGGCAGGCCGACGATGATCATGCCGTTGTGGAGCATCGGTGTAATCAAGTTCCAAAGCGTCATTTCAATGCCGCCGTGGACAGTGGCCGTTGTGCAGAACGCGGCGCCGACTTTCCCGATGAGCTCGCCTTTGGCCCACATGTAGCCGAGCTTGTCGATCCAGCTCTTCAGCCCGGAGCTGATCGTGCCGAAATGGCCCGGACAGCCCCAGATGATCGCATCCACGTCTTCCAGGTCGCTTATGCGAGCCTCGTTAACGTGATGGAGCAGAACCTCCGCCTCCGGATGAGCGGCTGCGCCTTCCGCGATGGAGCGGGCGAGGGCTTCCGTATGGCCGCTTTCACTGTCGTAAACTACGTAAATTTTCATAATAGACTTCCTTTCCTGACAGGGTCAAATGAGAAAGCGCGGATGTTACACCCGCGCTGTTTGTCCTCTCGAATCCGTCAATTCAATCGGTTCTGCCGGCTTCTCGGCCAATTTTTTCTTGGCGGATTTGCCGTGAGCGACGCGGCGGAAGAAGAAGGAGACAACCAATGCGACAATCGTAAGTCCTGTTGCGACGACGAAGGCGTCATTGATACCTTGAATCGTCGATTGCTTCGTAACGAGCCCGTACAGCACCTGGCTGGCATACGCTTTGCCTGCCGCAAGGGACTGGCCCATCTGCTGGGCGAATGCGGCACCCATGCTGTCCAGCCCGGACGGATTGTAGTTCGGGTTGGATAAAGACAGGTCGTTGGCATATTGTCCGACATGATAGGTTGTGCGATTTGTCATGATGGTAACCAGAATCGCCGTACCGATGGAAGAGGCGATCTGGCGCGCCGTATTGGAAGCCGCCGTTCCGTGGCTCGCCAGCTCTCTGGGCAGTTGGTTGAGTCCGGTCGTCATGATCGTCATCGCAATGAACGACATGCCGAACATACGGATCGTGTACAGCCACATCAGAGTCGAATAGGTCGTATCCGCATTAAGATGAGCGAATTGCCAGGTTGTGATGGCCGTGATGGTAAGGCCGATAAAGGCCAACGGCTTGATGCCGAACCGGTCGAACAAAGCGCCTGAAATAGGCGACATGACCCCCATCAGGAGTGCGCCGGGCAGCATAAGCAGACCTGCTTCCATCGGGCTGTACCCGCGGATGTTCTGGACATAGATCGGAACGAGGATAGACGCCCCGAACATGGCCATGTTCACGATACAACTGACGACAGTACTAAGGGAAAACATGTTGTACTTGAAAACCCGCAGATTCAGAAGCGGGTTTTTGGCGGTCAGCTCGCGCACGATGAACAGAGCGATAAAGACGACGCCGATAATGATGGTCGAAACGACAGGAACGGAATCCCAGCCCTTGCTGCCGGCTTCACTGATACCGTACAGGAGCGAGCCGAAGCCGATCGTGGACGTAACGAAACCGAGGAAGTCGAATGCGGGTTTCGTTACTTTCGTGACGTTTTTCAGCACAAAGAAAGCAAAAATAATATCGACGATGGCAATCGGCATGGCGACGTAGAACAAGATTCTCCACGTCCAGTGCTCGATAATCCAGCCCGACAGAGTAGGGCCGACAGCCGGAGCGAAGAACATGGCGATCCCGATCGTCCCCATGGCGCGTCCCCGTACCTGCGGGGGATAGATGTTCAGAATAACGGTCATCATGAGCGGCATAATAATACCGGCGCCCGCGCCCTGTACGATACGGCCGATCATCATAATGGTGAAGTTCGGCGCCATGCCGCATATCAAACTGCCGACGGTGAAGGAAATCATCGCGGAGATGAACAGCTGCCGGGTCGTAAACGTACCGATCAGGAATGCGGAAATCGGAATAATAATCCCGTTAATCAGCATGTAACCGGTGGACAGCCATTGAATGGTGTCCGCAGACGCGTTGAAATCATTCATCAAATGGGGCAGGGCCACATTGAGAAGCGTCTGATTAAGAATGGTGACGAAGGCACCCAGAATTAAAACGAGAAGCACCGTACCACGATGCTTCGTCATGTCCTCTTCGGGTTCTTTCTCCTTATAGACAACTAATGCTTTTGTTTCAGACATTCCTTAATCGCTCCTTACTTATGGATGCGGACCTCGGCGCTCATACCGGGTACGAGTGCAACCCCTTGATTATCGGTCAGCATGATTTTAACCGGGACAACTTGAGTGACTTTCGTATAGTTCGCGTTGCTGTTGCTTTGCGGAAGCATGGAGAACGTGCCGGCAGTAGCCTGGCCGATCTGATTCACGGTTCCGGTCAGCGTATTGTTCGGGAAAGCATCGACATAGATATCGACGGTCTGGCCGACTTTCACGTTTTTGAGCTGCGTTTCTTCAATGTTGGCATTTACGAAAAGACTGCCCATGTTGTAGGCATAACCGAGCGGTGTGCCGGGAGCCACGGTTTCGTTGTCATAAGCGCTTGTCTGTACGACAGTGCCGTCGGCAGGCATAGACACGTTCACAGCGGTAGTTCCTTGAGCTCCGGCCGTTTGAACGGTGCCGATCACGTCGCCGGCTTTAAACACTTGGCCGACTTTCCCTTTCCAATCCTCAAGCTTGCCTGTGGCGGGAGCGGTAATCAGCATCTGCTGGCCGGCGATCTGCGCATTTTCGGTTTTGATATAAGTGGTCGACTGATTATAGAAATAATAGCCGGTAACAGCGGCGACAATTAAAACAATAATGACAACTACGTTGGTGATAACGATTCTGGTGTAACCCATCTTACTTTATTCCTCCTTGGCGTTTAGCCGATCTAAAATTTTTTGGTGCGTGTCCAGCATGTTTTGAATCTCCTGAGGCGGGACTTCCAAGATCCGCACAAGCTGTTTATAAAGATGCGAATCTTCATTCATTGACAGCCTTACCTTCTCCGTACCTCTATCGGTCAAGTTTAATTTGACGTTCCGGCGGTCTTCGTCGCTGCGAATCCGATTCACAAGTCCCATCCCGACCAATTGTTCGATGGCGACACTGACCGAGCTGTTCGTCTGCTGTATACGCTCGGCCAACTCCGTCACATTGGTGTCGGGACAATTTTGCAGGAGTCGAAGAATCGTGAACTGCACATGGGATAACCCCATCGCTTCCGCATTCGTGCGAAGGATACGCTTGATCGTCTGATTAACTTCACGAAAAGAAGTATAGATGGGGTAAAGCGGGCTCTCCATGCTCTCGCCTCCTATCGTTGCACTGTTTAATGATTCACAAGTGAAACATTCGATAGTAAATATTATGCTACGGAATAAATAACAAGTCAAACAAATCAAAACGGAAGATTCTCCACATCTATCCAATCGCGCCGAGGCCGCTTCCGGGCCAAAAAAGAAAGAAGGCCGACGCCCTTGGAGGGCGCCGCCTTCTTGTACAGGTGCTTTCCGGGATGTCCCGGTTCCTGTTACCTTGACGAACCTTTATTTGCGGACGGGAAGCAGCTTCACATATTCATCGGATAGCTGCATCAGGTCCATGATGTAGTCGTAATCTTTGCGGTACTGGCTGATATCAGCCACGGGCTTGTGCGTTTTGAGCGAGACCGCGGTCCCGTCGTCGAAGCCTTCGCCCGGCACGAATAGAACATCGTTGTTGACGAAGGAGCCGGTCGGCAGGTAGTACCGGATTCCGGAAACGTTCTTCGTCACGTTGAGCAAATCGTGCCCGAACGGCACAATGCCTGCTTCCTCCAGCCGGATGCCGAGCAGATTGGCTACGGTCGGCATAATATCCAGCTGGCCGCCGGCCGTTTCGATCTGCTTGCCTTCCTGCTGGGAAGGGGCGTGGATAATGAGCGGGATATTGTAGCGGGAAATTTGCTCATGATAGTCGATTCCGAGCGCCTCGCTGACCATCTTCGGATCGTTATCCTGCGGTTGCAGGCCGAAGTGGTCCCCGTACATTACGAGAATGGTATTATCCCACATGCCGTTCTCTTTGAGCTGATTGATCAGGGTTCCGATCGCATAGTCCGTATAATGGACGGCTTCCAGATAGTCACCGAGCTGCTTGCCCTTGATGTTCTCCGGCAGATCCAGCGTCTGTTTATCCGCGGGTATTTTGAACGGATGGTGGCTGGAGGCCGAAATAAACTGGGCGTAGAACGGCTGATTTTCATTCTTCAGCTCAACGAGCCGTTTCATGCCGGTCCGGTACAGCTCTTCGTCCGATGCGCCGAAGGCATTGAAATTATCGTTCGTAAAGGACGGTTTGTCGAAATACTGTTTAAATCCGAGTGCGGGATACATTTTGTCCCGGTCCCAAAATTTGACGTCATTCACGTGAAACGTATTCGTTTCGTATTGGAGGGCGTTGAGCGCTCTCGGCAGACCGGGGAGCTCGCGGTTGTTGAAGCCGCTGGACATGGCCACGGTTGCGGTCGGGTAAATGGACGTATTGGAAATAAACTCGGCGTCCGAGGTGTTGCCCTGCCCGACCTGCTGGAAGAAGTTGTTGAAATACAAGCTGGACTTAAGCAACTCATTCATATTCGGCGTAATGGCCTGACCGTTCACTTCAAGATTGATCGGGAAGTTCTGGAACGCTTCCAGTTGGACCACGATCACGTTTTTACCTTTTTCCGTGCCGAAATAATTAGGCGCCGCACCTTGCGCCAATGGGGCGCTGCGAGGGAAGGAGGCTTCCAGCTCCGTCAGATTTTGTTTCACCTCGGAAATGTCCGCGTAATTGGTTCGGTTGGCGCGGAGCCCGTCGAACAAAGAAACGGCCTGATAAGCGAAGAAACCGAGTTGTTCTCCTTTTTTCAGTTCGTTTTTCGTGCCGGAAGCGGCCGCTATGGAACTCGAGGCCAGCAAAACGCTCACGATCATGAGAGCATAAGTAACCGGCGTCGGAAGCCGGAAAGGCACGTAGTTTCTTTTCGTTTTTTTGCGCACGACGAGTTTGAACAGCAGAACGACGAGAATATCCACGAAGAACAGCAGGTCCTCCGGTCTCATAATCGAACGTACGGATGAAGAAACTTGTCCCACTTGATTTAGCTGCTTTAACGTTGTGTAGATGGGAACTGTTCCAAAGTTTTGAAAGTAAATAGCGGATGCGAGCAATGCCAAACTGACTAAAATGTTAAAAATCCAAAAAAGTGCCGTTTTTACACGCCCGGGCCGGAACAGCTCGATTAGACAGGCTGCTACCATCACATCGAAGGCGTCTATTAAAATTTTGTCCAGGGTCAGTTTGTCATAGACCAAGATCCGGAACAGTGCCATCTTGGCAAGCAGCAGCACGATCGTCCAAACAAACATGCTTTTATACCATTCTTTCCATCGAATGCTCATGCAATAGGCTCCTTTCCTTTCGATCTATACTTTTATACATGAAAAATATTAAGGAATTATGAACGTGTCCCTTTACATGTCAATCCAAATCGTGGATATAAGACTTTAATTGATGCAATACCCATTCATATTGAAAAAGTCTATTTATTAACAAAGGACCGATAACCCCCATATTCTTCTGGACTATTGTACCCCAAAAAGGGAGATTGACCAATTTTTTTGTCTGAAAATGTCGGTAATTGTCTAAAAAAGGAAGTGAAATTAGAATATATTTCCTGGGAATCGGCACAATAAAGCGCATAAGGAGGGTGATTTCCATGTGCAAACAATATTCGCTGACGGCCGACTTAGCCGAGATTCAGAACCGGTTCCAAGTGGACAAGATAGCGGCTCCGTACAAAGCCCGGTATAACATCTCGCCCAGACAGCATGTGCCTATAATCGTTTCCGTAAACGGGGAGCTTGTGTTGGATGAATACCGGTGGGGGTTCGTTCCCTTTTGGGCAAGAGATGCGGTTAATGCGGACGGGATGTCGGTTCACCAGGACCCTGCTTACCGTAAAATTTTTATGCGCCAGCGCTGTATCGTTCCGTGCTCGGGCTTTTACTACTGGAAGACGGAAGGGAAGAAAAGCTTTCCCGTTCGCGTGGTGCCCCGGAGTCGTGAAGTTTTCGGCATCGCCGGTTTGTATGATGTATGGAGCGACCCCAGAGGGAAGGAGCTTCGGACCTGTACGCTGCTGATGACGGAATCGAACTCGCTGATCACTTCCTTCCATAACCAGATGCCGGTTATTTTGAATCAGCATTCGATCGGAGAGTGGATGTCGCAGGGGGCGATGGATACCGACCGGCTGATCCCGCTGCTCAAGCCTTTTCCGGCCGAAGCGATGGAAGCCTATCCCGTCACGCCCGCCATTTCCAACCTGGAGCTGGACGAATCGCATTGTATAGAAGAGATGAATTTAAAAGTTGCCTGGATCAAAGAGTGACCGGTCAGCGGCAAGGCAGAAGGAAGGATCGTTTCTTGGAATGAATGAGGGTTCCGTAAAAAAGAGGAGGCTTGTCCTTGAGGACAAGCCTCCTCAAGTCTAGGCGGGGGAAGGCTCCGGTTTGGGCCGGGGCTCTTCATCCGTGGACGGATGGATGGCGAATAAAGCGAGAAGAGCTGCCAGAAGGCAGGCCGCACCGAGTACATAGAACAGAATAGTCGGATATCTGGACAGCAGAACGGACACGACGGGAGGACCGACCGCAACGCCGATGAACCGCATGGAACTGTAGAAGGAAGAGATCGTGCCCCTCTGGGCTTTGTCGATTCCCGCGGTAATGAAAGCGTCCAGACAGGGAAGAGCGAGTCCGATTCCGATTCCGAGCAGGGAAAGCATCGTTAGCAGGCCGTACAGCGAGCTGAAGAAAAGGCAGCCCAGAGTCGCGCCCAAAGCAAGCAGGCTGCCGGCAAAGGTCAGCCATTTCATCCGCTTCTTATGCTGACCGATGATTTTGCCGGTAATAAAAGACGTCAGGCAGAGCAGGGTCAGCGGGATCGCCAGGACGCAGCCTTTCAGAATGCCGTGCAGATTGTATTTCTCTTCGAGCAGCTCCGACAAATAAAAAAGAGCCCCGAAAAGCAAAAACATACAGATGCAGCCGATGGCGAAAATCGCGTACAGCCACCTTCCCTTCCTGGAAAAGATCCATTTCAGATCTTTGAGAAAAACCGGGAGCGAGATCGGCGCTCCGTCGGTGTTATCGGATTCTTTGGCCGAATCCGTTTGCGGCTTTCTGTTTTTGTCTGCCGCTTTGCTTCCTGTATTTGCGCGCTTCTGGTCTGAGCCGGCTTCCCTGCCGCCGCTTTTTTCCGGTTTTTTGACGAGAAAGAGGACCATCAGGACGGAAATCAGACAGAAAACGGGAATCGCCATAAAAGGCAGGAACCAGACCAGGGCGGCAAGCGCGGACCCGAGAATGGGGCTCAGCACTTTGCCTCCCGTGTTGGCCGTTTCTATAACGCCCAGGCCGCTGCTGACGTCGCTTTCCTCCGTAAACATGTCTCCGACGAGAGGCATGGCGACAGGAGCCGCGCCGGCGGCTCCAATACCCTGCAGCAGACGGCCGAGCAGGATGATCGTATAAGGATTAGGCATAAACCAGGCTGCAAATCCGCAGACGGCGCCGCCGATGCCCGCGATAATCAGACTGGGAATGATCACGATTTTACGGCCGTACCGGTCCGACAGGAACCCCGCGACCGGAATAAGGATGATCGCCGCAATCGAATAAACCGTAATCAGCAGACTGACCTGAAACGAGGTCACGTGGAGCTTTTCACGGATCAAAGGCAGAATCGGAATGAGCATGGAGTTTCCAAGAGTCATGATCAGCGGGATGGATGCCACAGAAATGAGATCCCATTTTTTTTTCGCCTCCATAAGGCGGATTCACTCTCCTCGGTCAGAATTCCTCAGAATCTCCGGTGATCCGGTCGCCAAAAGCTAGGAATACTTTGTGCAGATGAGAGGAATTTTATCCTGCCGGCCGGAGGCGTCTCTCGCGGCTTCTTGAACGGATGAGAGCGGACGATGCTTCAGCCCGCGGAAAGCAGCCGAAGGAGCTGCCGATTCAGCTGCACGGGATGCCGGGGGAATGCCGCTAGCCGGAAATCCCTCGTCAGCTCGGCAGCCTGCACCGGTTCCGGCCGGTCGGTCAGGCCCGACAGGTAGGCCAGGACGCCGAGCAGCGTCTCGGGCGGGACTCCCGCGCGGCGGATGGCGGACACGGACAAGGAGCCGTGCCGCTTGGACAAGCGCTGGCCGTCGGGCCCGTAGAGCAGCGGGACGTGCGTGTAGCGCGGCGGCTCGTACCCCAGGGCGCGCAGCAGCATCAGCTGGCGCGGGGTAGAGTCGAGCAGATCCCAGCCGCGCAGGACGTCGGTGATGCCCATGGCGGCATCATCGACGGCGGCGGCAAGCTGGTAGGCCACGATGCCGTCCGCCCGCTGCACGACGAAGTCCCCTCCGGCCCCGCCGGGAAAAACCTGCGCTCCCGCGGCCAGATCGCGGAAAGCAATGTCTTCCGCAGGCATCGCGAAACGGAGCGCGGGCACTTTGTCCGCCGCGCGAGCTTCACGCTCGGCCTCCGTCAGGAAGCGGCACGTGCCGGGATAGGACGGTCCTTCGGAGGAGAGGCCGTGAGGAGCGCTGGAGATGGCGTGAAGCTCGGCCCTGCTGCAGTAGCAGGGATACAGATGCCCGCGCTCCCGCAGCGTCCCGAGCGCCTCCTCGTAGAGGCGTCCTCTGACGCTCTGCTCGTAAGGACCGAAGGGACCGCCCGCGCCCGGGCCCTCGTCCCAGTGGAGGCCGAGCCACCGCAGGTCTTCGGTGATTTGTTCGGCCAGCTCGGGCCGGCAGCGGGGCTTGTCGATGTCCTCCATCCGCAGGACGAACGTACCGCCCGCCGCCCGGGTTTGCAGCCAGGCGAGCAGGGCGGTACGGGCGTTGCCGATATGAAGTTCGCCGGACGGAGTAGGGGCGAAGCGCCCCCGTACTAGGGTTGAGCTCATTGTGATTACGCCCCTTTCATACGAGATATCTATGAAGATACTCCTTTAAGCGGCATCGTTCAACCTTTCGAGAATGCGGCGTTTCCGGTACAGCATTTTGCCGGCTTCGGCAACGTCCCGTATCGTACCCCGGTTAAAATACGCTCCGAACAGCATACCGGCGATGGGAATCATCTGAAACAGCTTTTTCCAGCCGAAATTATCCCGGTACGTGGTGACGACTTCCCGCCAGCCTTGAAGCTGGGAGACGGACTGCCGGCCTTCCGCATCGTAAACGGACAATTTTTCCAGGATGGCTTTCTTGCCCACGATATCGGAGGACGAAAACTGCAGACAGTTGATAATAAAGATACGTTCCTTCTTGTCATTGGGGTCATAACCGTAGCAGACGGCAATCTCCTGGAGCACTTTCAGGGAAAGGCCCAGGAGGGCGGGAATATCGATCGCCAGCGTAAAAATGCCGCCGAAGCCCGTGGTGGCTCCTTGCACGGTCGCGAGCGCGGATCTGGATTCGGCCAGGGAATCCGCGGCCCGATCCATGACAGCAAGCGGAAGAAGCGCGGCTTCTCGGATGGACGGGACGTCTTGGCGGGCCTCTTTTTCCTCCGCCGTATGTTTGGAAAGATGGTCGAGCATGCCTTTCTCCGAAACGAGATATTTTCCGCCGGTTTGAATGTAGCTTCCGATTTCATCGATAAGTTGTCCGATACGGTCCTGCAGAAAGCGCGGGGTAACCTTGTCCAGCAGGGCGAAGGGGAGACGGCCGAGCTTTTCCCAGAAAAAAATATCTTTCTGCTCTTGTTCCCATTTGTCGATTTCTTTGAGCTGTAGGAGAAGTTCGTCCTTTGTTTCCGTCGGGTGCATGGCCAGACCTCCAGGTGTAATTTCGTATTTTTCAGTAATACGCGCAGAAGAAGTAAACCGGTTCAGAAAAGGGGAAATCCGTTTCCGTTCATTTACCTTTTTTAGTCCGGAACGATTTGGTAAACTGGGGAAACGAAAACAAGCACCCAGTACCGACGGAAGATGAGGAAACGGACATGAGATTCAGAGATTTTCACCCCAATGTAAAAATCCGGATAACGATGCACTTTGTGACGGGCATCCTAAGCGGTATGGTTCTGCCGTTCATGGCGGTTTACTTCGCTAAAACGCTCGGAACGACGACCGCCGGATTAGCGGTCATGGGCAACATTATCGCGGGAGTCGCCGCGACGTTTATCGGCGGATATTACGCGGACCGCATCGGACGCAAGAAGCTGATGCTGATCAGCGAGCTTGTCTGTACCGCGGCTTACGCGGTGATGGCGGCCGCGAATTCGCCCTGGTACCAGTCGCCGTACCTGACCCTGGCGATGACCCTTGTCATCGGAGCGGGCTGGGGACTGAGCAAGCCCGCCGCGGACGCTATGCTGATCGACGTGACCGAGCCCGGCGCCCGTAAATTTATGTACCGCATTACCTACTGGCTGAATAACTTGTCGATCTCGATCGCGGGCATTATCGGGGCGTTCCTGTTCAGCTCGTACTTGTTCGAACTGCTGCTCGGGGTATCGGCGGTTACGTTTATCTCTTACCTCGTTACCCTGATCTGGTTGTCTGAAACGCTCCAGCCGGCGGCTGGGCACGCAGAGCAGGAAGGCGTCCCGAAAACCGGCGGACCTTTTCATATTCTGAAAAGCTATGGAGAGGTATTCCGGGACCGGACATTTATGGTTTACGTCCTGGCCAGCCTCCTCTTGGTTTCGGTGGAGTTTAATTTGACCGAGTACATTGGAATCCGCCTGGAGAGGGACATTCACGGAGCCGTTCTGCTGCCGAGCATGACGAGTTTGAACGGTCTTGAGCTTCTGGGCATTCTGAGGACCGAGAATACGTTCGCCATCGTTGTCCTATCGCTTTTTACCGGTTATCTGCTCAAAAAATACGGAGGCACCCGCACGATGTTCGTCGGCCTCTTCCTGAACATTGCGGGCTACAGCTACCTGGCCATGGGCAATCACCCTTGGGCTCTCCTTGTCCTGATGCTGATCGCCACCATCGGCGAACTGATCTATGTTCCGATTAAGCAGGCGTTCCTCGTGAACATCGTTCCGGACCATGCGCGCAGTTCGTATATGGCGGTCAACGGAATGCTGTACAGCGGCGCCCATTTCATCTGCGCCATCAATGTCGTGATCGGCGGGTTCCTGCCCGCGTGGGGAATGGCCCTGGTGCTCTTCGCGACAGGCCTGACGGGCCTGCTGCTTCTGGGCTCCATCCTTCCGAAGCTTGCGCCAGCCCCGAATACGGCCGCCAAAAGCAAAGTCGCCTCCGCACTTTGAGAGGGAGAAGATGAAAGAGAGCGGCTGGATTTAGAAGGAATGAAAACATGAAGACGAATAAAATCCTGAAACAGATCAGCTACATGTAAAGCTGCAGAAAGCGTCGTGCGGAGTGTTCCGCACGGCGCTTTTTTAAATTTTTTTCCAGTGGTCGAGCTTTGTCGAAGCAAATCGGCGGAGAGCGGAGCATAAGTTACCTATAGCGGAAAGGAGGGATACGGGATGCCTTTTATAAACAGATACTCGACTACCACCAACGGAGCCATCACGTTTACGGGCAATACGCTCGGCCTCAGCAAACAGAATAACGCAAACGCGCCGGAAACGGCCCGCTCCATCGGCACGTTCACTACGGTCAATACAAGTCTGCAAGACGACACCTACCCGCTCGGGACCACGTCCGATCACCGGCTGAATTCTTCTTCGGCCATCCTCGTCCTGCCTTCCCAGAGCACCGTTTTGTATGCGGAGCTGATTTGGGGAGGGAGTTGCAACCTGGGCGGGGAGAACGTGAGCAGCGCGCTCAATAATACGGTATCGCTCACGAACAGCGCCGGTGTTTTTACGGTTACGCCCGATACGGCTGCGCCCAGCGTGAATACATCTCACTACTTTTATGTAAGGTCCGCCAATGTGACGAGTCTTGTCCGGGCGGGCGGAGGCGGGACCTATACGGTCGGTAAAGTTCCGGGTACGCAGGGAGACAGTGAGAACAGCATCAATCATGCGGGCTGGACGCTCGCCGTCATTTATCAGAATGCGACGCTTCCCTCGCGGAACATGACCATTTTCGTCGGCAATGAAAGGATGGACACCCCTTCAAGCACGAACTCGGCCGTCGTAAGCGGATTTTCCACCCCGACAAGCGGTCCGCTCAGCGGGAGGCTGTTCGTCAGCGCCCAGGAAGGGGGTTCTCCGCTTACGGGCGACCGGATGCAGTTCGGGCCGACGGCCGCCGATCTTGCGCCGGTCTACGGGCCGAACAATCACGTGAGCACCATTTCTTGCTCGCAGATCAATAACGACAGCGGCCTGCTAGACACGACAGGGACGTTCGTGGACCGGAATTATCCTACGGGTTCCGTCATATCCGGCGGCCGTCAGGGATGGGACGTCACGAATGTGGACGTATCGTCCAAACTGATCAATTCGCAGACGTCCGCCAACATCCGGGGAACGACGTACGGCGACGTGTATCTGATCAATGCGCTTGCCCTTCAGGTGAACATCAACGCTCCGGTCATTAGCGTAACGAAGGAATCCAACAAGACGACCGCTTACATTAATGAGGCAATCACGTATAAAGTTACGATCTCGAACTCCGGCAACGCCACGGCCAATACGCTTACGCTCACGCACCAGCAGCCGGCGGGCACGACTTTTATTGCGGGAAGCGTGACTGTCAACGGCACGGCTCAAGCCTCGGCAAATCCCTACACGGGAATTTCCCTCGGAAATTTGGCGAACAGCCAGTCGATCGTCGTCCAATTTCAAAGCCGGGTCACGTCGCGTCCTGCCTCCCCGGCGCAGTTCGCCGATCAGGCGACGGTCACTTACCAGTTCCAGAGTGTAACCGGAGGGACGGTTTTCAACGGTACGGCCGCCTCTTCCGTTGTGACCGTTGCGGCCGGGAATTACCCGCCGATTGCTTCCGACGTAACGGGCACAATCGCCGAGGATACGTCCTTTACGGGACAAATTCCGGCCTCGGATCCCGAATCCGCGGTTTTGTCTTATTCCGTCGCAAGCCTGCCCGCACACGGGACGGCTGCGCTTAACGCCAACGGCTCGTTTACCTACGTGCCTGATCTGAATTTCAACGGGACGGATTCTTTCTCCGTTACGGTCAGCGACGGCAGCGGAGGGACGGCAAACTCGTTAGTCACCATCCGGGTCACACCGGTGAACGATCCGTCGGCTGCCCAGAATGTATCGTTTACTACGCTGGAGGATACGTCGCTGAGCGGAAAAGTAACGGCGACCGATGTGGACGGCGATTCGCTGACGTTCAGCCTGGCCGTTCCCCCCGCGCACGGGACGGTTGTATTCGGTCCGACAGGGGTGTTCAAGTATACGCCCAGCCCGAATTACAACGGGACCGACGGTTTCACCTATTCGGTCAGCGACGGAAACGGAGGCACTGCCACGGCTTCCGTAACCATTACGGTTACGCCGGTGAATGATCCTCCGGTCACCTCCAATGTGAATTTGACGACGGCGGAGGATACGCCTGTCACCGGTGCCGTTCCCCCGACGGACGTGGACGGAGACGGTCTGACGTATACGCTGGCGTCTCCCGTTACGAACGGAAGCGTCACGCTGAACGCGGACGGAACGTACGTGTATGCGCCCGGTCTTCATTTTAACGGCACGGACTCTTTTGCCGTCAGAGTAAGCGACGGGAAAGGCGGTACGGCCGTTTCCAACGTCACGATTACGGTGACGCCCGTCAACGACCCGCCGGTCGCCTCGGGAGGAAGTGTCGTCACGCCGGAAGACACTCCGGTCAGCGGAAAAATTAACGCAAGCGATGCGGACGGCGACGCGCTGGGCTATGCGCTGGGCACCGCGCCGCTCAACGGTACAGTCGTGCTGGCAGCGGACGGGAGCTATACGTACACGCCGCTTGCGAACTTTAACGGCACCGACAGCTTCACGGTGACCGTCAGCGACGGCAACGGCGGTGCGGCCATTTCTCATATCGTCGTCACGGTAACTCCGGTCAACGATCTGCCCGCGGAGCAGGACAAGAACGTCGTTTCTCCGGAGGATACACCGGTATCGGGCCGGGTCTTCGCGTCGGATGTGGACGGGGACGCGCTCACCTTCGCCCCGGGTGCTCCGCCCGCCAACGGCACGGTGGTCGTAGCGTCCGACGGGGGCTATACGTACACGCCTGCGCCCGATTATAACGGGACGGATTCTTTCACCGTTACCGTCAGTGACGGAAACGGCGGAACCGATTCCGCGGCGGCGACGGTAACGGTGACTCCGGTCAACGACCCGCCTGTCACTTCGGATGTTGCGCTGACTACCACGGAGGATACGCCGGTAAGCGGTCTGGTGGCCGCAACGGATGCGGACGGTGATTCGTTGACCTACACGTTGAGGGCACCGGCATCGAACGGCACCGTCTCCTTGAATCCCGACGGAACGTTTACTTATGTTCCGGCGCTTAATTTCAACGGAAACGACTCGTTCGCCGTCGAGGTAAGTGACGGCCGAGGAGGGACGGCCGTTTCCAATGTGATCTTGACGGTGACTCCGGTCAACGATCCGCCGGTCGTGTTCGACGAACAATGCTTCACGACGGAGGATACGCCCGTAACGTGCCAGATCATAGCTTCGGATGTGGACGGCGATGCGCCGACCTACGCGCTGGGCACGCCTCCGGTGAGCGGAACGGCAGTCGTGACGGCGGACGGCACCTACACGTATACGCCGAATCCCGACTTTTACGGGGGCGACAGCTTCACCGTGACGGTGAGTGACGGCAACGGAGGAACGGCGACAGAGACGGCAACAGTGAACGTGGCGCCGGTGAACGACGCGCCGGTAACGGCCGATTTGGTACTGACAACGCCCGAGGATACTGCGGCATCCGGACAGATTGCGGCGACTGATGCGGACGGCGACGCGCTGACGTTCACGCTGCGGACACAGCCGACGCGCGGCAGCGTGATCCTGAATCCGGACGGGACGTTCAAGTATACGCCGATTCCGGATTTCAACGGAACGGATTCGTTCACGGTCCTGGTCGATGACAGTAACGGCGGGACGGCGGTCGCGAATGTAACGGTGACGGTGACGCCGGTCAACGACCCGCCGGTGGCCGCCGATGTGGCCGATGTGACGCCGGAAGACACCCCGGTGAGCGGTCAGATCCCGGCGACCGATGTGGACGGCGACGCGCTGACGTTTGCGCTGGGCACGCCGCCGGTGAACGGCACGGCGGTCGTGACGGTGGCAGGCGGGTACACGTACACGCCGAACCCGGACTTCAACGGCACCGACAGCTTCACCGTAACGGTGAGCGACGGAAAAGGTGGGACGGCGACGTTAACCGTGACGGTAACGGTTACGCCGGTCAACGACGCGCCGGTGACGGCGGATCTGGCGCTGCCGACGCCGGAGGATACGCCCCTTGCCGGTGCGGTAACCGCCACGGATGCGGACGGCGATGCGCTGACGTATCTGCTCGGCACATTTCCGACCCACGGTACGGCGGCGGTGGCGGCAGACGGCACGTTCACCTATACGCCGAATGCGGATTTCAACGGGATCGACAGTTTTACCGTAACCGTCCATGACGGAGCGGGAGGAACGGACAGCGCGGTCGTGACCGTAACGGTCGTACCGGTTAACGATGCTCCTATTCTGGGTACGGTGAACGAGACGACTGTCGAAGATACCGTTCTTAACGGCCAAATTACGGCAGCCGATCCGGAAGGCGATCCCGTCACTTATGCCCTTGCCGCACAGGCGGCTAACGGGACTGCCGCCGTTAATGCCGACGGATCGTACACGTATACGCCGAATCTCAATTTTAACGGCCTGGACTTTTTCGTGGTCACCGCATCGGATGGTCAGGGCGGAGTCGCATCGGCTGTCGTAAACATAACGGTCACGCCTGTTAACGATCCGCCTTTTGCAGCTCCGCTGGCCCTTTCGACACCGGAAAATACGCCTGTATCCGGCCGGATATCGGCGTATGATCGGGAAGGCGATCCGATTGTGCACACCGTCAATACGGAGCCCGGCAACGGTACGGTGATTTTAAATGCGGACGGGAGTTTTATTTATACTCCCGCTCAGGATTTTAACGGGACGGACGGTTTTGCAATCCGCGTGAGCGATGACCGTGGAGCCGGCTTCGTCTCGGACGTGACGGTTACGGTGCTGCCTGTCAACGATCCGCCTCGGGTCCGCAATGTATCCCAATCCACGTTCGTGAATCAGACCGTTAGCGGTTCGATCGATGCGGACGATATCGACAATGATGTCCTGACCTACTCGCTGGACACCCCTCCCGCAAACGGTACGGCGACGGCAGGACCCGGAAATACGTACACGTATGTGCCGAATCCAACCTTTACGGGAACCGATTCTTTCCAAGTCAGAGTCACCGACGAGTCGGGCGCTTCGGCGATGGCGGCAATTACCGTCGAAGTGTCGCCGGTTTTCACGGGTTCATCCATCGAAACCACTTTAATGACGCTGCAAAATACGCCTCTTACCAGCATAGTCCCGCTCGTACCGGAAGTTTCAGCGGTCTATCGGTTGAGCACACCGCCTTCAAACGGTTCGGTATCGGTAAATGCCGATAGAAGCTTCACGTATGTTCCTAATCAAAATTTCACGGGCAGCGATTCGTTTGTCCTCACGGAGTCAGGCACTTTGCAGACGGTTCTCGTTAAAGTTGTCGTCTTGCCGGCGAACCAAGCTCCGCTCGTCGGCAATGTCCAAAGCTCAACGACAAGGAATGCGCCGGTTTCAGGAACGATTACCGCGACCGATCCGGAAGGGCAATCGCTCTTTTATAACCTGAATACCTTGCCTCTTAACGGGACGGCATCGGTCCGTACGGACGGGACGTTCACCTATACGCCCAGCCGCAACTTCGCGGGGACGGATTCCTTTACGGTCGGCGTAACGGACGCGGGTGGAGCTGTCAGTATAGCGCTGATTGTTATAACGGTCGAAAGGAAGGATGACGGAGTTGGTAACGCAGAGCCTGTCCCCGATACACTGACGGCACGAAGCGAGACCTTATGAATGAGGTGCATACGCCGATTCAGGGCAGAGTGCGGGCGTTGAGAAGGCTGGGGCTGCCGCTGACCTATTCGTTGAAACAATCCGCCGGATCCGGAAAATCCACGGTAAGCGCGGACGGGATATGGATCTACGCTCCTGTCTCAAACTTTACGGGAATAGATTTCTTCACGATTGAGCTCGCCAACTTCCGCGGGGACCGTACCGAAGCCGTTATTCCTGTTATTGTGGAACCGCTGGTCGAGGAATAGAGGAGGAGGCGGGCCGCGTACAAGGCGTTCACTCCAAGGGGACGACGGGTTCGTCCTCTTTTTTGTGCAATCGGGCGAATGGACGGGAAGCGGTCATTTGGTTTATGCTGTGAAAAGAACTTCCGGTCATTTGCTTTGCCGGATTGAACCGGGTATAAGGACCGGCCGCCAACGGAGCGGTTCTTTTGTGTTTTTGAAAAAAACGATCCGGCGCAAACCTGCAAGCTCGGCAGTAAACAGGATCGGCCCGGGATTCGGCTGCGAATGACCGATCAGGCGAATAAAGGTTTTGCCTGCAGGATGAACGACGGGGCATTGCATGATTAAGAAAAGCAAACGTTGACTTTTGATGAATTAAACGGGGGATACAGATATGAACGTACCGGTGGAGGCAGTGCTCCCGGAACTGCTGGATGTGCTGAGGCGGGAGCGGAACGCCGTCCTGATCGCACCGCCAGGAGCGGGTAAAACGACACGTGTGCCGCTTGCTCTCCTCAAGGAGCCCTGGCTGGACGGCAAACGCATCTTGATGCTGGAGCCGCGGCGAATTGCGGCAAGGGCTGCCGCAGCTTATATGGCGTCCCTGCTGGGGGAAAAGACGGGCGAGACGGTCGGATACCGGATGCGCTCGGATACGAAGGTAGGGCCGAAGACACGCGTCGAGGTCATTACGGAAGGAGTCCTTACCCGCATGCTTCAGCGCGATCCTTCTCTTGAAGGAGCGGGAATCGTGCTGTTCGACGAGTTTCACGAGCGGAATCTGGCGGCGGATCTGGGCCTGGCCCTCTGCCTGCAATCCCAGTCTCTGCTGCGGGAAGACCTGAAGCTTCTCGTTATGTCCGCAACTTTGGAAGGAGACGCTGTGGCGGCGCTCATGAACGGCGCTTCCGTCGTAACGAGCGAGGGCAGAATGTACCCGGTCGAAACCCGTTACAGACGGGAACCCGTAAAAGGGCCCGTGGCAGCGGCCGTTCTGGATACCGTTCTGCAAGCCTGGCGCGAGGAGGAAGGGGATCTGCTCGTGTTCTTGCCGGGTGCTCCCGAAATACGGCGGGCGGAAAAAGAGCTCGCCTCCCGGCTGCCTGCCGGTCAGGCTCTTGTTGCGCCGCTGTACGGCAGTCTGACGCAGGAGCAGCAGGATCGCGCGATTCTGCCGGACTCGCAGGGAAGGCGCAAGATCGTGCTGGCGACGACGATCGCCGAGACAAGCCTGACCGTCGAAGGCGTGCGCATCGTCGTTGACAGCGGCCTCGTGCGCGTTCCGCGCTTCTCGCCGCGAACGGGCATGAGCCGCCTGGAGACGACGGCGGTCTCCCGCGCCTCCGCAGATCAGCGGCGCGGCCGCGCCGGCCGCCTTGCGCCGGGTGTCTGCTACCGGCTGTGGACGGAGCAGGAAGAGAGGCGCCTGGCCCCTGCCGGACGGCCCGAAATCGCGGAGGCGGATCTGGCCCCGCTGGCGCTTGACCTCGCCGTGTGGGGAGCCCGGCCGGATGAGCTGGCCTGGCTCGACGCGCCACCGGCGGCCGCATACGCGCAGGCGTGCAGCCTGCTCCGCAGGCTCGGGGCGCTCGATGAAGCGGGCGCCGTCACGGCTCACGGCCGCAGGGTCGCCGCGCTGGGCCTGCACCCGCGTCTGGCACACATGGCGCTGCGGGCGCTTCCGCTGGGCGCGGGAGGGCTTGCCTGCGAGCTGGCGGCGCTGCTCGGCGAGCGAGACATTCTCCGCGGCACGCCGTCGGCCCGGGATGCGGACCTGCGGCTGCGCGCCGAGGCTCTGCGGGCCTACACCGGCCCGGGGCGCGGGAAGAGGCGGACGCCGCACGACAGCGGCGCCGCCGGCACTGCCGCTGCGGAGCCGGAAAGCTTCGCGGACGAGTCTGCGCCGGGGAGCGCGGATGTCTCCGTGCTGCGCCGTCTCGGGAGCGATGCGGCCCGTTGGAAGCGCGAGCTGGGCGTCCCGGAGGGCGAATCCGGCGGTACGGAACGGACGGGCCTGCTGCTCGCGTTCGCTTTTCCCGACCGCATTGCGGGACAGCGGTCGCCCGGGCGGTTTACTCTCAGCAGCGGCAGAGGGGCCGTGCTGCCCGATATGCAGCGCCTCTCGGCGGAGCCTTGGCTCGTTTGCGCCGACCTGGACGATCAGGGCGCGGAAAGCACCATTTATTTGGGAGCCCCCGTGCGGCGGGACGAGCTTGAAGAGCATTTTGCCCATGAAATCGTCGAGGAAATAACGGTAAGCTGGGACCGGCAGGCTCAGGCTGTAAGGGCCCGGAAAAGAACATCGCTCGGCATGCTCGCCCTCCGGGAGATCACTATTGCCGCTCCGGACCCCGAACTTATGCGGGATGCCCTGCTTCAGGGGATCAGAAGCCAAGGGCTGGAAGCGCTGAGCTGGAACAAATCGGCGAGGCAGCTGCGCGAGCGGTTGAGCTTTATGGCGCAACATGACGACCGGTGGCCGGATGTCTCGGACGAAGCTTTGCTGGCTTCTCTGGAGGAGTGGCTGGGTCCGCACGTGTACGGGATGAAAAACCGGGGCGACCTCCAGCGTCTGAATCTGACGGCTGTACTGGAAGCGATGCTCACTTGGGAGCAGCGGAGACTGCTGGATGAGCAGGCGCCGACCCATCTGACCGTGCCGAGCGGCTCCCGCATCCCGGTCGATTACAGCACGCCGGAAGCGCCGGCTCTGCATGTTCGGCTTCAGGAAATGTTCGGGCTCCAAGCTACGCCGGCCATCGGCGGCGGTCGTGCGCCCTTGACCCTTCACCTGCTGTCTCCGGCACAGCGGCCGGTGCAGGTTACGCGCGATCTGGAGAGCTTTTGGAAAGAGGCTTATTTTGAAGTGAAAAAAGATCTCAAGGGCCGCTACCCGAAGCATTACTGGCCGGACGATCCGCTTGAAGCGATTCCGACCAGCCGGGCGAAGCCGCGTAAATAGTCCGAAGACGGACAAAGAGGCGTAAAAGAGGTGCGTCTATGAACGAAACAGCAATCATCCGGCTAATCCGGCACGACGAGTTGGACCAACTTCTGGAGCTGTACCGGCAGCTGAATACGGAGGACCCCGTCATTCCTCCAAGCGAGGACCTGGATAATCAGTGGAACGAAATGTTCCATAATCCGAAAATGAAATTTGTCGTCGTGGAAGACGACGGGAAACTGGCTGCCGTATGCGTGCTTGTAATCGTCCAGAACCTGACCCGCGGCGGACGCCCTTTCGGCTTGGTTGAAAACGTCGTAACCCGCGAGAACCACCGTAAAAAAGGCTGCGGCAGTCTGATTTTGCAAAAGGCGCTGGATTTGGCCCGCGAGGCGGACTGTTACAAAGTGATGCTGCTGATAAGTTTCAAAGAGGACGCGACCCTTCGTTTTTACGAGAAGAACGGGTTTGAAAAAGACGTCAAAACCGGCTTTATCTCGTACCTTTGGTAATGGGGGGAAACGGGAGAGGACGGGAAAGACGGGACAGGACAGGTGGACAGTAGGGGACATCCTACCTGGTGCAGGTGAAGATTTGCCGATAGCTCGGGGCGCTGGCTGACCGGAAGTCTCGACATCGAACCGTACAAATTTTACGTGTTGAAAGGAATGGAGGTGCCGCTGTGCTTATGAAGCGGGTAGGGCAAGCGATTGCGGCAGGAGTCCTGCTCTTGGGACTCGCCGCATGCTCGGCCGGACAAACCGGCAGCCCGGACGGCAAACCGGATTCAAGCCGGGAAGCGACCGGGAAGGCGGCGGAACTGACAGTATCCGCCGCCGCCAGTCTCAAAGATGCGCTGGAGGAGATCGGCCGGCGTTACGAAAGCGCCAATAGCGGCGTTAAGCTGCTCTATAATTTCGGATCTTCAGGCACTCTGCAGAAACAGATCGAGCAGGGAGCTCCCGCCGATCTCTTCATTTCGGCGGGGGTGCCGCAGATGAAGGCTCTGCTGGATAAGCAGCTTATCGATAAGGAACATTCCGGCGTTCTGCTCACCAATGAGCTGGTTTTGATCGTGCCGGGGGATTCGGGAGCAAACATCGCCGTTCCGGAAGACCTTTTGAAAGAGCCGGTGAAGAAGATCGCGGTCGGGGAACCCAAAACCGTTCCGGCGGGCAGTTACACGCAAGAAGTCTTGAACGGAGCCGGGATCTGGGACAAGCTGCAGCCCAAAATCGTGTGGACCAAGGATGTCCGCCAAGTGCTGGCTTATGTGGAATCGGGAAATGCGGACGCGGGATTCGTTTACAAAACGGATGCCTTGACTTCGGGCAAGGTGAAAACGGTGTATACGGCAAAAGAAGCGGCGGGAAGTTCGCCGATCGAATATCCGGCGGGAATCGTTTCGGGCACGAAGCAGGCGGAGGAGGCCCGGAAGTTCTATGATTACCTGTCCGGAGCGGAGGCGAGGGATATTTTTACGAAATACGGCTTCGGCTTAAAAAGTCCCTGAGCCATGCCGGTGAACCTGGAAATGTTCCTCTCTCCCGTCTGGCTGTCGCTGAAAATCGCACTTCTGTCGGGGGTTCTCGCCTTCGTATTCGGTGTGTCGGCAGCCCGGCTCGTACATAAACGCCCGTTTCGGGGGAGAACTTTGCTGGAAACGGTCTTTATGCTGCCTCTTGTCCTGCCGCCTACCGTTATCGGCTTTCTGCTTCTGCTCGCTTTCGGCCGGAGAAGCTGGATCGGCCGTCTGGCGGAATGGCTCTGGGACCAGCCGGTCGTTTTCTCCTGGGGAGCGGGGGTCATCGCGGCGACGGTCGTCGCTTTTCCGCTTGTCTACCAATCGGCCAAAACGGGCTTCCAGACGATCGACCGGGACCTGGAAGGAGCCGCCCGGTCTATGGGAGCCGGCGAGCGGCAGGTTCTGTTCCACGTTACGCTGCCGCTTGCCGGACCGGCGCTCGTGACCGCTTTTGTGCTCGGTTTTGCCCGGGCGCTGGGGGAATTCGGGGCCACGATCATGATCGCGGGAAATATCCCGGGACGGACCCAGACGGTGCCGACGGCCATTTATACCGCGGTCGATTCGGGCGACTATACGCTCGCCTGGTGCTGGACGGGGGCGATCGTCTCCTTTTCTTTTCTGCTCCTGCTTGCGGGCAACTTCCGCAGAAATCCGCCTGCCGGAAACTCCGCTCCATAAAAAACCTGCCAAGGCATGAGGCCCGGCAGGTTTTTTGTCGTTCGCTTTTTTACGAGTCAGGACCAGCCGTCCTTCTTTAAACGGGCGTCCAGCACGAAAGTGCCGAACGGCAGGAAGGAGGCCAGAATGGCGGTCAACACTTTGATAATCGACCAGCGGTGGACGAATGTGACGTGTGCGACGGCGAGCAGGAAGAGGACGAACAGCAGTCCGTGCAAGCCTCCTACGACCGTGACGGGCTGAGGGACATCCGCGAAATGCTTGAGCGGCATGGCGATGAACAGCAGCAGGAGGAATGAAATTCCTTCGAGAAAGCCGATCACGCGCAAGCGCCCGATGGGAGTGCTGAGCATGGTTAACATACACCGCCTGTGTAAAAAAATAAGGAAAGGGAGAGGTCTCCCCTTCCTTACTTTATCACAGTGCGAATCCTACTCTCAAACAAGCCTGCCGATCCGGCTTCTCCGACCTGTCCGTTGGCCAAAATCCGGGAGAATTATTCCACAGTCTCCACTGTATAAACGGCCGGATCCAGCTCCGCGACGAATGGGGTCAACGTTCCCGCGGAATAGAGCTGGAGCTTGTGCATGGCCCGCGTACAAGCCGTGTAAAACAGCTTCCGCTCGCTTTCGCGGCTGTAGGCGTCGGCGGACGCATCGTAAATGAGAACGGCGTCGAATTCGACCCCCTTGGCGAGATAAGCCGGGATGACCATGACGCCTTTCTCGAACGAAGGCGTATCCTTGCGGATGAGGCGGAGCTCATCCAGGCCGTTCAGCGCTTCGAAGGCGCGCTCGCTTTCGGCGGCGGTTTTGCAGATGACGCCGATGGACGCGCTGCCTTCCGCCTGCAGCGCCGTGATTTCCGCCGTCATCTGGCGAACGAGAGCGTCCGCGTCTGCGCGCGCGCGCTTACCGGTGCCCGTGCCCGTGAAAACAACGGGCTTGCCGCCTTCCCGGTCGAACGGCTCGATCAGGGCGCCGTCCTTCAGCATGCCGCGCGTGAACTCGACGATCTCCCGCGTCGACCGGTAGCTGCGGTGCAGCACGATCTGCTCGGTCTCGCCGGGACCGTACAGACCGGCAACCGGCGTGCTTCCTTCCAGCGTCGTCGCCTGGGCGAACACGGCCTGGTTGAAATCTCCGAGCACGGTCATGCGGCAGCGCGGGAAGAGCCTTTTCAGAAATTCGAACTGAAAAGGGGAATAGTCCTGAGCTTCGTCGATCAGGACGTGCCGGACGATCGTGTTGGTCCGGAAGCCTTCGGTCAGTTCCTGCAGATACAGGAACGGAGTCGCGTCTTCGTACGGCAGATCGCCCCGGTTCATCCGGTCCAGCGTGTACGCGCAGATTTCATCCCACCGGGCGGGAAGTCCGTCCCTGTCATCGGCGTTCTCCGCGGGAACCAATGCATCCGCCGCCGTAGCCGCCCGGTGCAGGGACTGAAACAGCGGCTTGTTCTCATACAGCTGCCGGTAAAGGCCGGGAACATCGACGAAGCGGAGCCGCCTTACCCGTGTCCGCAGGGGCTTGAAATGCTCACGGACGATCATTTTCCGCAGAAGCTGCTCTTCCACGTCCGCATCGTCGAAGCTTTCGGCGCGTCCCCGGCGTTTGCGCAGCTGATTGTAGGCCCGCTGATACTGCTCTTTGTCGAGGAAATCGAGCTCGTCGCGGACCCAGTCTTCCTGCATCTCCCGCTCCTGAAATGCGGCAAGCTCTTCCAGCAGCCATTCCTTCATAAGCTCGATGCGGTTGGCCAGACGGATGGAAGCATCGTAGCCGTAGAAGCGGTCCGATAAGGCTTGCCGGGACAGAATCACCTGATCCCGGAAAACGATGTCTTTGAACAGCATATGCTCCTTCAGAAGCTGATCTTTATACGCTTGAATGACGTGCAGGAAGCGGGAGGAAGCCTTGTAGCGGATTCCGCTCACTCTTGCGGCATACCCGGGCGTCTCTTCGTCCGCGAGCACATATTCGATCTGATCGAACGGATCTTCGATGTTGAACCGTCTGCCGAGCCGGTGATGCAGATAATCCTGAAACGTCGTCTGCTGCATATTTTCCTCGCCAAGCTCGGGCAGAACGGTGGACACGTAGCTGTTGAAAAGCGGGTTGGGCGAAAACAGCACCATCTGGTCGGCGGTCAAAGTTTTCCGGTGTTTGTACAGCAGATAGGCGACCCGCTGGAGAGCCGCGGACGTTTTGCCGCTGCCGGCCGCGCCTTGTACGATAAGCATCCGTGAGCGGTCGTTGCGGATAATGCGGTTCTGCTCCTTCTGGATGGTGGCGACAATCGTCTTCATCTGAGAGCCCGCTCCCTTGCTCAGCACCTGCTGGAGCAGCTCGTCGCCGATCATCATCCCCGTGTCGAACAGGAAATGGATACGGCCGTCGCGGATGATAAACTGGCGCTTGAGTTCGATTTCGCCCTCCACAAGGCCTCCGGGCGTATCGTATTCGCCCGGACCGGGCGCGTAGTCGTAATAAAGACTGGCGATGGGAGTCCGCCAATCGTAGACGAGGAAGGTTTCGCCGTCCTCATCGAGAAAAGAAGACACGCCGACGTACACGCGCTCGGTCCCGCCCGCGCCGTCTTCTTTAAAATCAATCCGCCCGAAATAAGGGGAGGGGAGAAGACGGTTCATCCGGTCGGCCAGCTTCTTGAGCTGACGGTGGGTTCTCTCTCTCTCGGATAAAACTTCAGCCTGCTGCCTCAGGCTGAGGTACGTATCCAGGACATCGTCGTCATGAGCCAGATTGACGGTCACTTCATCCCAAAAATGTTTCCGGATATCGACGACTTGAGACTTGAGCTGCCCCACATCGGGTTCGATTTTATCCAACTGCTGCCGAAGCTTGGTTCTGACAAGACCGACCCTTTGCTGTTCATGCTGCCATTCTTCTTTGGAAACCGACACGAAAACCCCTCCTTAAACGTGAAAAAACAACCCGCATAAGCGGCCATGCAAAAAAAGTTGACAAAGCTGCGCTGAGGTGATACGATAATATCAGATAAAAGCGCTCAATACTTTTAAAGTTACTAGTATTGACAGCGGTTTTTTATTTTACCATTTCTGTTTAACAAAATCAAACATGTTTTAAGCCGTCAGGATATCTGGCGGCTTTTTTGGTTTTTCAGGGAGTTCCGATGGAAGACGGAATCCGCTCAGGTGACGATTTTGTAAGCCGGAAACGCGTGTTTTGCAAGGGAAATCGATGGGTCGCTTCTCCTTATTGTCTTAAACTGGTTCTATCAGCGGAAGTGATAATCCCGGAGGAGACTGGATAAGAATGAACCTAGGAGCTATAACCAAACTTGCAAAGACCAGGAAAGAACGAAAGAGAATAGGGGCGCGGACCCTGTTTGCGGCGGCCGCAGCACTTCTAATTGCGGTGCCGGAACCCGCCAAAGCGGCGGAGAGCGTTTCCGGTAAGCCGGATACCACCGCGCGGATCGACGCTTACATGGAAGCGGCCATGAGCAGGCTGCATATCCCCGGAGCGGCGCTCGGAATCGTGAAGGAGGACGATACCGTCTATCTTCAGGGCTACGGTACGAGCGGTCCGGACGGCGCAAAAGCGACCCCGCAGACCGCTTTTGTGCTGGGATCGACAAGCAAATCGATAACGGCTGCGGCCGTGATGCAGCTTGCGGAGCGCGGAAAGATCGATCTGGAGGCGCCGGTGCGCCGCTATTTGCCGGACTTCAAGACGGCGGACCCGGAGCGGTCCGACCGGATACGGGTCAAAGATCTGCTTTACCAGACGAGCGGGTTTTCGAAATACGACGGTGTGGCCGCTCTGACGCAGGGGGATTCGACAATCGGAGCCCATATCGGCGGTTTAAGCAATATTTCGCTTGTCCGGGACCCCGGAACCGGTTTCGAATATTCGAACTTGAACTATAACGTGCTGGGCGGCTTGGTGGAGAAAATATCGGGAGCCTCCTACACAGCTTATGTAAAAGACTATCTTTTCGAACCGCTCGAAATGAAGAACAGCTTCGGTTCGCCGCAAGAGGCGGGCGAAGCGGACATGGCGGCGGGGTATCAGTCGGTTTTCGGTTTCAAAGCTCCGACCCGGCAGCTTGCGCATACCGGCACGGTGCCTTCAGGCTATCTGATTTCCACGGCGGAAGATATGACCCATTATCTCAGCGCGCAGATGAACGGGGGCCGCTACAAGGAGAAAACGGTCTGGAGCGAAAAGAGCAACGCGGCGCTTCACAAACCGGAAGCTTCCATAGGCGGCGGCGCTTCCTACGCGATGGGATGGACAGTCAAAAACGGGGTTCTCTTTCATGACGGAGCGACCGAAAACACGTATTCGTTTATGGTTATTCATGGAGACACGGGCATTATTCTGCTTCTCAACACGATGGATTATCTTGTGCCGTACGATCAGATCGTGATGGGGATATACGGCATTCTGCAGGGAGAAGACGCTCCCGTCGAGTCGCTGCCGAACTATATCCGGACGTATGTGCTGGCCGATATGGCGATGGCCGCCGTGCTTGCGCTTGCCGTCCGCAGTTTTTACACCCTGTTCCGAAGGAAAAAACGCGTAAAGCCGACGGCCGGCCGCATCGCGCTCAGCGCGGCGGGGATTGCGGGGGTTCACCTGCTGCTCCCGGCTTGCATCCTGATGCTGCCCAAGCTGCTTCATGCGCCTTGGCCGGTTTTGATGGTTTTCCTGCCGGGGCTGTCCCAAGGGCTGTATTTTATGGCGATCTTGCTGGTTTGTACCGGTTTGCTTAAGACTGCCGCTGTTGTCCGGGCGCTTCGGGTGAGAAAAATGGCGCAATAACGGACATCGGTCCCGGATTGACTTCCCGGAAGAAGCCGCTCTCCTTCCGTTCCGCCGTCAGACGCTTCAACCGGGCATTTTTTGGGGTAAGCATGGGTAGCGAAAAAGCAGCGGAAGGATGATGAGCATGAATTCGGCACGTTTACAGCGTATCCGGCGTGAGGAGAAGGCGTATCACGAGCAGTATTTTGAAGAGCATGATTTGTACGAGAAGGACAGCTGGCTGGAAGAGCCGGATGAGCGGGTTTTGGAGTATTTGGAGAAGCTCCGGGACGGGAAACCTCTGAAGGTGCTTGATCTGGGGTGCGGGGTCGGACGGAATTCCATTCCGCTGGCCCGAAAGCTTCAGCCGACAGGCGGCAAAGTCGTCTGTGTGGATCTGCTGGACAAAGCGCTGGAGCAGCTTGAGGCAAACAGCGAGGAGTATGGTGTCCAGGAGCTCATCGAAACCGGGCAAGCGGACATCAGCGAATACGAGGTGCCCGGGAACACGTTCGATTATATCCTCGCGGCATCCAGTCTTGAGCATGTCCGTTCCGAATCCGCCCTGGATAAGGTGCTGGCAGGACTTGCGGCGGGGACCAAGGACGGAGGCATCAACTTCATCCTCATGAATACGAACATAAGAGAAGTGGATGCGGAAACCGGCGAGGGACGCGAAACGCTGATCGAGCTGATTTTGACGAAAGAGCAGGCGCTCGAAAAACTCCGGCAGGCATACTCCGGGTGGGAGGAACTTGATGTGTCCCATAAGCCGCTGGATATCGAAATCAACCGGGGCGAAACGCCCGTCATTATGAAAACGGACTGTTTGAGCTTTGCGGTCCGGAAGCGGTAAGTGGGGCGTTAGACGTTTTCGGAAATAGAGAGTACGCTAGAGCCGCCAGCCGCCAGCCGCCAGCCGCCAGCCGCCAGCCGCCAGCCGCCGGATAGGTGGATAGATGGATAAGCGAAGAGCCGCAGAGAAACTGCGGTTCTTTTTGTTTTTCGTTGAGAATAATTTTCAATTAGGGATTGAAAACGGAGCGGAGACCCTCTATACTGATTATGAAAATGATAATCATTATCAACGAAATGAGACCAGTCATAATCAGTTTACATAGATGGAGGGACGTGTGACGGATGAGCACATTTATAGTCGTGTACGCAAGTTTAACGGGCAATACGGAGGAAATGGCGGACGCTGTGGTGGAAGGGATCAAACAGGCCGGCGGAACGGTGACGGTCAAGGATATTCTGGACGCCCGTGCGGCTGAATTGGAAGCTTACGACGGCATCGTGCTCGGAGCTTACACATGGGGTGACGGAGAGCTGCCCGACGAGTTTCTGGATTTCTACGAAGAGATGGATGAGCTGAAGCTGAACGGCAAAATCGGGGCGGTATTCGGCTCCTGTGATTCCAGCTACGCTCAGTACGGAGCGGCCGTCGATCTATTGACGGAGAAGCTTCAATCCCTCGGCTGCATGATGCAGGAAGGGCTGAAAATCGAGCTCTGCCCGTCGGCTCCCGAACGCGAAGCGTGCAGAGAATTCGGACGGCAGGCGGTACTGCGTTTCCAGGGGGCTCTGTGAGCGGCGCGGCAGCGGCAGGCCGGATGGAGGACGGGCGGCTGGAGCAGTTTATCCGCTGCCCCGGCTGCTTCTATTCCGGCGGAAACTGTCAGGAGAGCGAGCCGTGGCGCGAGAGCGCGAGAACGGCGGCCGACCGGATCATCCGCGAATTTTACGGCATCGACGCTTCCCGGCGGACGGCGGACATTATCCTGGAGAGGCTGGAAATGTACCTGATCGGCCCGGACGAGTCGGGGCTTGTCATGGAAGATTATTTGCGCATGAAGAAGAATCTGGCGAAATATTTGATTCTTGCCCTGTTTCAGGAAGAGAAGACGGAACCTCCTTTGTTCCTCTTCGAGACGCTGTCGGTACAGGTCGAAGAACTGGACCTGGAGCTCGTCATGCACCTGCATGTAGGGGAATGGGCGAACGGGTCCTATACGCTGAAGCGGTACTATCTTGACGAGGACTGGTGCGTCGTGAAGGCGTACCTTCAGCTGTCGCTCGTTTTCGCCTACAAGGCGTTCGGCAGGCTGCCGGGCCAGATCGAAGCCTACAACCTGCTCACCGGCGAAGCTTACCGGATCCGGCCCAAATTGGACGATTTGCAGGCTTCGATGGATTTTCTGCGGCTGACGGATACGCTTATGCGCGAGCCCAAGCGCGGCCGGATTATGCTCGCTTAGCCGGACGAAGCAATTCCTCATGAGCAGCTTTCCTTTTCTCCTTCATGGTGCCGGAATCTTGCCGTACGTTCATTAAAAAAACATCCGGCCGACCCGTCGCCTTACGTCTGAGACTTGTGATAAACTGTTTTAACCGCAAATTTTTTTGCGAAAAACAGGATGAATGGAGACGACCATGATTATCGCCGACCGACCCTTTAACGTGAACGGATTATCGTATACGATCCGGTCAGCAGCCGACCGAGATGCGGAGCAGTTGTCCCGGCTAAGGATGCAGATCGACGGAGAAACCGAAAATATGGACCGGGAACAAGGGGAAGCGTTCATCGACGCGCTTGGCTTCGAGCGGCTGATTCAAGCGGATTCGGACAGCCCGAGAAACTTGTTTCTGGTCGCGGCCGTAGAGGACCGGGTTGTCGCCTTCTCCAGATGCGAAGGAAATCATCTGATCCGGTTTTCCCACAAAGTCGAATTCGGGGTGGGTGTGCTCAAGGAGTTCTGGGGGCACGGCATCGGGAAAAATCTATTAAAGACATCCATCGACTGGGCCGATTCCAACGGGATCAAGAAAATGACACTGACGGTTCTGGAAACGAACGAGAAAGCGGCTCAGCTCTATCGTAAGCTTGGTTTTGAGATCGAAGGGGTCCTGAAAAAGGACAAAATTCTATCGGACGGCAGCTATTACAGCACCCTTGTGATGGGGAGATTTAACAATTAATACTTTTTGCTGCGCAGGATAGGGGTCCATAGACCTCATCCTGTTTTTTTCGTCCGGCTCTTTGAGCGATCCCCGGGACGGCAAAATTTCGGAATCCGACAGCTGCGGCAATGACCCGATTCCGCCGGAGGGCTGATTCCGGTTCGTGGATTTCAGGGAACGGTAACTCGTCCTATCCTTTTTTCGTTTATGGAGAAAGGATTTTTTTTGATGGAACGGTATTTACAAAAACTTCTTTACACGTTGGGAAAGTCGAAGGTAAGTTTAAAGAAGGACCTTTTAACTAAACGGGGGAGTGATGGAAGTGGAAGTGAAGCAAGCGGGAAAAATAGATATCGCCCGGTACGACCGGAACTTACAAACGGACACGATGGCCGATGAGGCAGCCGTGTGGCATGATCCCCGCCGGGCTCCGTTTACGATTTCGGGGTTTGCGTGGCTGGAGACGGAAGGCCGGTACCGGAGACTGCCCGTACGTCCGGACCGCAAGCTGCCGGAAGCGGTCGACCGGCTCGCGGATTGCACGGCGGGCGGGCAGATCCGCTTTATTACCGATACGGCGCAGCTGTCCGTCCGCGTCCGGCTCGGCGGCAATGCCGCCATGCCTCATATGACGGCACTGGGCCAGTGCGGGTTCGACTGCTACATCGGGGAACCGGGCAATCAGCGCTATGTTGCAACCGCTTCCTTTAAACCGGGAGACTGCGAGTACAACTCCCGGCTCTACCGGTTCGAGGAGAAGCGGATGCGGCACATCACGCTGAATTTCCCTCTCTACCAAGGGGTGGAGGAGGTCTGGATCGGAACGGACGAGGATGCCCTTGTAGAAGAACCGCTCCCCTATGAAAGTCCGGGCAGGATCATCATCTACGGCACCTCGATCACCCAGGGCGGCTGCGCGAACCGGCCGGGCATGAGTTATCCGGGCATTTTGAGCCGGCACATAAACCGGGAGTTCATCAATCTCGGTTTTTCGGGCAGCGGCAAAGGCGAGCCGGAAGTAGCCAAGGTAATCCGCGAAATCGGGAATCCCGCTCTGCTGGTCCTCGATTATGAGGCCAACACGGGCGAACCGGAGAACATCCGGGCCACACTGCCGGTTTTTATCGACTTGTACCGGGAAAAGCACCCCGAAGTTCCGATTCTCGTTGTCTCCTGCATCGAGTTCGCCGCCGCCAGGTTTGACCCGGCTGTGCGCAAGAAACTGGACGACAGGCGGGCCATACAGCGGCAGACCGTTGAGGACCGGATCGCGAAGGGCGACTCGTTCATCACGTTCTTCGACGGATCGGCTCTGCTCGGCGAAGACGGGGACGAGTGTACGGTGGACGGGATTCACCCGACCGATCTCGGTTTTAAACGGATGGCGGACGGACTTCTCCGGGTATTCAACCGATGCTTGCGGGCCGAGTGAGACAGCGGATGCGCATATCGAGCCGCTTCGGCTTCCGTCCGCTACGTCCGCTTGCTTTGCTCAGAATTTCGCTCCTCTTGGGGGCGCTGGCCGCCGCTTCCGCAGGTTGTGAACGTGCGCCGGAAGCGGCCCGAGGCGGACTTATTCCGCCCGGTTCCGCATCACCCGCCGATTCCATCTCGATTGTGACGAACACGATCGGGCTGAGCTTTCCGCAGGGGCTGGACGAGAATAACAATCCTTACCTGCGTTATATTGAAAAAAACACCGGGCTGAATATTAAGGTGACGCTCCCGCCCCAGGATGTGTATCCCGAAAAGCTGAACGTCATCATGGCTTCGGGCAACACGCCGGATCTTATTAATTATTCCGATAAAGTATGGATGAACGATAACGCCAGACAGAACAAACTGATGCCGCTGGACGAGCTGATCGACCGCTACGGCAAAGACCTCAAGGAGAAGATTCCGAAAGAAGCGTGGGATCAGGTCACCGTCGACGGCAAAATTTACGCGGTTCCGAGTCTGAACGAAGTGAAAGGGCTGGAGCTGATGTACGTGCGCAAAGACTGGCTGGACCGTCTCGGACTCGCTCCGCCCGTCACCTTGGACGATTATTATAAGGTGATCCGCGCTTTTACGTTGGACGACCCGGACGGCAACGGGCTTAACGACACGATCGGGCTGACGTTCGGCGATGCTCTTGCCCGTTCGGCGCCCTTCTTCGGCGCGTTCGGCGTGCAGCTCGATCAGTGGGCGGACCGTTACGGGGAGCTTGCTTACACCAGTACACTGCCGGAGACGAAAGAGGCTCTAGCTTTTTTGAGAAAGCTGTACCGCGAGAAGCTTCTGGACCCCGAATTTCCGCTGAACCGCAATGCCAGCATGATGGACAAAGTCAAGAACGGCAAGGTCGGGCTGTTCTCCGCCACCTGGTACGATACACGGGGGCCGATTGCGGCCAATATGCAGAAAGACCCGCGGGCCGTCTGGATTCCGCTTGAATACCCGACAGGCCCGGATGGACATAGCGGCGTCTATGCGACCAGCCTTATCCGCTCGTACAACGTGATTCCGGTAGGGAGCACTAATCCCGAGGGCGTCATCCGGTATCTGAATTTCATTGCGGGCGACGGTTACAAGACGCTGAAGCTGGGCTTCGAGAACGAAATCTGGTCGATGCAGAACGGGAAGATGATCACCAACTTCGAGGAACACGACAAACATATATACCGGGGAATATACCAGGCGATGGCAGATGTTCCAGACAAGGAGATTTCTAAAATGCGGCTCGATTCTCTTGGCGATTTTCATTTGTACGACAATTTAAGACGAATCGAAGGCCACTTGATCCCGAATGCTTTCTACGGCTCGCCGACCCCGTCGATGAGCAAATACTACAACATCAAGGGGAAGGAACTGATGGAACATTTCGTTCGTATCATTGTGGGCGTCGAGCCTTTGGACTCGTTCGAAATGGCTGTAGAACGGTGGAGGAAAGAAGGCGGAGATGACATGACCCGGGAAGTGAACGAGTGGTATAAGAAGCAGGGCATCCCGCAGGGTGCGCGATGAGGAAGACGCTGCGCTGGTTGCGGGACAAGTTTCAGCGGAATATACAAGTCCGGCTGACCTGCTACTTTCTGCTCATTCTGCTGCCGCTCGTGCTGGTGAGTCTCTTCGCCAATGAGCGTTCCCAGCAGATTCTCGTCGAGCAGGCTGCGGAGAGATCCCGGCTGGCTTTGAATTCCGCGATGGACTACATCGATTTGACGCTGCAGAGCGTCGAGGAGCTGTCGACACTGATCTCGACGGACTCAGAGCTGATCGGCACCTTGTCGCGCAACGGCAGGGAGCTGACTCCCCGAGCCGTGATGGACTTTTCGCAAATGATGAAGCAGTTGTCCAACATGAACTCCATCAATCACATTGCCGCCCAGATTTCCATTTACCATTATCCGTCCACCAGGATGTTTTCCACGAATTACGGCACGAGATACCTGGATAAGAGCCAGCAGGAGTTTATGCAGAGCATGACGCTCCGAAACGGCACGGGTATTCTGTACATGCTGCCCGGCGAAATCATATACGGGAGCACCACCTTCGGAGAGTTGATGAATTCGGACAGCGTGACCCTGGTCCGCTCGATGGACCTGTACAACCCTCTGCGGGAGCAGAACGTCCTGCTTGTCACGCTGAACAAAACGCGGCTGCTTAATCTCATCAAGCCGCTGCTTCCTTCACCACAGACTAAGATCTATCTGACCAACGCCAACAACAACCTGATCGCGGGGATCAGCCAGGAAGGGGAGACCCGGGACAAATACCTGCCCTCCGAACCGGACATGCTGTCGGTCACGATTACATCCAACACGTCCAATTGGAAGCTGACGATGATGCAGCCGAAGAGCGAGTTATACAGTAAAACGGAGCAGGTCAAGCTGTATACGTACGGCATTATTACGATCAGTATTTTGCTCGCGCTATGGATTTCCTGGATCGTCTACACGGGTATCGCATCGCCGCTTCAGAAGCTCTCGCACGGAATCAAGCGGCTCGGCAGCGGCAAGCTGAGCATCCAGCTGGAAAACAGGCGCAGGGACGAATTCGGTTATTTGACGGAGGCGTTCAACCAGATGGCCCAGCAGCAGAAGCATCTGATCGAGGATCATTACGAGCAGGAGCTGAGGCTGGCCAAGACGGAGCTGAAATTTTTGCAGTCGCAGATCAATCCCCATTTTCTGTACAACACGCTCGACTCCATCTACTGGACGGCCAAAAACTACGAGGCGGACGAAATCAGTGAAATGGTGCTGAATTTGTCGCGGTTTTTCCGGCTCAGCCTGAATAAAGGGCGCGAAGTTTTTTCGGTGGAAGAAAGCTTCGCGCACCTGCATTACTATATCCGGATTCAGCAGATCCGGTTTCTCGAAAACTTCGAGGTGCAGTACCGGATGGAAGACGAGACGAAAGGGATTCCGCTTCTCAAGCTGCTGCTCCAGCCGCTGGTAGAGAACGCCATCCTCCACGGTATGGACGGAAAAGAAGACGGCGGCCGCCTCGTTGTTTCCTCCCGGCTGGAGGAAGGGTTTCTCGTGCTGGAAGTGAAGGACAACGGAAGCGGCATCCCGCAGGAGCGGCTGGCCTATATCCAGGAGGAGCTGGGCAGGCTCCACAGGCGCAAGGGCAAGCTATACTCGCTGGATGAGGAAGGCGTGGACGACCTGTTCGGGCTCAGGAACGTCGTGTCCCGGATCAAGCTGTATTACGGCGGAAGCGCGGAGCTGAGCATCGACAGCTCAGAAGGCGGAGGCACCTGCACGGCGCTTAAGCTTCCCCTAGTCCGCTGCAGAGAAGATTTCAGTCCCGGTGCGGACAGCATGATCGACTACAAGGAGGAGACGGGAACATGAATGTAATGATCGTCGAGGATGAAGTGCGCCTGCGCACTTCGCTCGTAAACAATATTCCGTGGGAAGACAACGGAATCGAAGTGATTGCCCAGGCGGCGAGCGGGACGGAAGCGCTGTTTCTGTTCGAGCGAAAAAAGCCGGACATCGTGCTGCTCGATGTCCAGATGCCGGAGATGGACGGGCTTACGCTGGCCCGCAAGCTGCGCGAGAAGGATGCCTTCGTCAAGATGATTATTCTCAGCGGGCACGATAATTTCGGCTTCGCCCAGAAAGCGATCGAGGCCGGTGTTTCCCAGTACCTGCTTAAGCCCGCAGGGGACGGGGAAATTCTGGAGGCGGTTCTGAGCGCAGCCGAACAGCTCCGGCAGGAGCTGGAGCGCTGGCACAGCCAGTCGGAGCTCCAGGAGAAATGGTCGGAGCATCTGCCCCAGCTGCAGAGCGCGTTTTTCCAAAACCTGATCGGCGGCAAGTACGCCCTCTGGGAAATCCGCAAGATCAGCAGGGACTATCTGCTTGATCTGGACGAAAGCATGCAGTACGCCGTAGCCGTAGCCGACGTCGATCCGCTCGGCCCCGAAGAATCCCGCTACAAAAGCGGGGATATGCCGCTGCTGCGCTTCTCGCTGCAATGTGTCGCCCGCGAGTTTCTCCAGCCGCATTCGTGCTGGGTGAATACGGACGCAAGCGGGTACACGCTAGTGCTCTTCGCCATGCCGGCGGACGATTCGCCCAACGACGTGATGCTCCGCGTGCATGCCGCGGTCGTGAAGCTGCTCTCCCAGGCTAAGGAATGCCTGAAGGTCACCTGCAGCGCGGGAATCAGCGGAGGGACCGGCGGCCTCACGGAGATCAGCAAGCTGTACGCGCAGGCGTACCAGGCGCTGCAGGACCGCATCGTGTACGGGGCGGACATCGCGGTTCCGTACCGGGACAAGCCGGCGGCCGGCACATCGGTGCCGCTTTCTCCGGGCCTGGAGAAGACGCTGGAGATCGCGCTCGAAACCGGCGATGCCGACAAGGCGATGGATACCCTCTCGGAGCTGTGGGATCAGGCGATGGAAGGAACGGAGACCGCTGCGGGCATGCATGAGGCGCTGATGTACTGGACGAGCCTGATGATCCGGCTCATTCATAAGCAGGGCTGGAGCGTGCAGGATGTCGTGAAGGACGACTACCCGTACTACCGGGACGTCACGATGCTGAGCACGAAGCAGCAGATCCGGGCCTGGCTGGAGCGTTCCGTGCTCCATTACTCGGCCTATCTGCAGGAACAGCGCAAAACGACGAGCCACGGCGTCGTGAAAACGATCCTGTCCATAGTCGAGAAGGAGATCGACAGCGACATCACCCTCCACAGCGTGGCGGACCGGCTCTATGTCAATTCCTCGTACTTAAGCCGTTTGTTTAAGCAGGAAACGGGTGTCGCGTTTTCCACGTACGTGCTGGAACGGAAAATGGACCGCGCCAAGGCGGCGCTGCTGGAAGGCGCCAAGGTGTATGATGCGGCCAGGCTGGTCGGCTACCGGGACGTCAGCTATTTTACGAAAGTGTTCCGCAAATATTGGGGCGTCACTCCGGGCGAAATGAAGCCCTAGCGTCAGGGGACGGGGCAAGGTACAGGACGTTCATCGGATCGTGACCTTCAAGGCGATTTTTTACTAATTTTCCTTATAAAAGTAAGGATGCAAATTGCATCAATAAAAGTGAAAAAAAGCTATCCGCCGCATTCGGGCGGGCGGCTTTTTTTTATGGGACGCGTTTGCCATCCGGAGTGTTTTCAGGAAGCGTCAGCGCGCTATCAAAGTACCACAAATAGTAATGAGTGTCCTCTACTACGGATTTCGCGCAGGTTCTACACTTAGTACTATACAAAAGCGAAAGCGCATAAGGGGGGATTCGATGAGACAGCCTGCTTCTGAAGTAAACGTCTCCCGGTCGAAACAAAGTTATTCCAGACAACTGGGATCGGATATCCGCAAGGATTGGGATTTATATCTGCTGCTCGTGCCGGGTATCCTGTTTGTTTTACTTTTCAAATACACGCCGATGTACGGCCTCGTCATCGCGTTCAAGGATTTCAATATTTTCGACGGAATGGCGGCAAGCCCGTGGGTAGGACTCGAGCATTTCAAAAAACTGTTTACCTCGCAGGAGTTCGGCGGTGTTTTCGTCAACACGCTTATTATCTCTCTGCTGAAAATCGTCATTTTGTTTCCGCTTCCCATTGTCGTCGCCATTCTGATGAACGAAATGAAAAACATGCTGTTCAAGCGCACCATCCAAACGGTCATTTACCTGCCGCACTTTCTGTCCTGGGTCATCGTCAGCGGAATTTTCATCGACCTGTTGTCCACGAACGGAGGACTCGTCAACAAAGTGCTGATCAGCCTGGGGCTGGAACAGATCGCCTTCTTCATGGACAGCAGCGTATTCCGCAGCGTCCTTGTCACATCGGCCGGCTGGAAGGAAACCGGATGGGGCATCATCGTTTACCTCGCCGCGTTTTCGACGATCGATCCCCAGCTATACGAAGCCGCCAAAATGGACGGCGCGGGGCGAATGAAGCAGATTTGGCACATCACGCTGCCCGGAATTTTGCCGACGATCCTGCTGATGTTTATCCTCCGTCTGGGCTCTGTGCTCGAAGCGGGTACGGAACAAATTCTCGTGATGTATAACCCTACCGTTTACAACGTTTCCGACGTGATCGGCACGTTCGTGTACCGGATGGGTCTGGGCAACCAGGATTACAGCTTTACGACCGCCGTCGGACTTTTCGAGTCGGTTATCGCCTTCTCGCTTGTCATCACCGGCAATTATTTAAGCCGCAGATATTTGCAGCGCGGAATTTGGTAGAGAGGAAGAGACGCATATGAATACAGACGCAGCCCTGCCTGCCGTAAAGCCGCACAAACGCAGAAAACCCCGGACGACCTGGTCCGAGAAGATGTTCCATCTGATCAATTATACCCTATTTATCCTGTTCGGAGTGGCAACGCTGCTGCCGTTCCTGAATCTGATCTCCAAATCGCTGAGCGATGAATCCGCTGTCATATCCGGACAGGTCAGTCTGTTTCCGGTCGGTTTTCAGTTAAGCACCTATGCCTATGTGCTGCAGGATCAGATGTTTCTGAATTCGTTTAAAATATCCATCCTGATCACGGTCGTCGGCACCCTGCTCAGTCTTTTTCTGACCACGATTACGGCTTATCCGCTTTCGAAAACAAGGCTGCGGGGCCGCAAATGGCTGCTGCTGGTGTTCATCTTCACGATGCTGTTCAGCGGCGGGCTCATTCCGATGTACCTGCTTATGCAGAACTTGAATCTGGTCAACACACTGCCCGCTCTTTTCCTGCCGGCCATGGTGAACGTGTATAACATGCTCATCATCAAAAACTATTTCGAAGGGCTGCCCGAAAGCCTTGAGGAATCGGCGAAAATGGACGGGGCCAGCAATCTGCGCATTTTGTTCAGCATCATGCTTCCGCTTTCCATGCCGGTACTGGCCACGATCGGGCTCTTTTTCGCCGTGTATTTCTGGAACGATTATTTTGCCGCCATGATTTACATTACGAATCCGAGTCTGAAGCCGATGCAGCTGTTTCTGAAAGAACTGCTCATTTCGTCCACCGGGGATTTCCTCCGGAACAACAATCTGGATTCTTCCATGAATACGACCCCGCAGTCGATTCAGGCGGCCTCGATTCTGCTGGCAACCCTGCCGATCCTGCTCGTTTATCCGTTTCTGCAGAAATATTTCGTGAAAGGTGTCCTGGTCGGCTCCGTCAAAGGCTGACACGACACTTCATCCTGAAAGGCGGTGAGGCCCTTCTTTTGAGGCTTGCGGAACTCGGCTCGGTCTTGTTGTTCAACTAAAAGGGAGGTTTACATCTATGTTAAAAAAAGCAGCGCTTCTGCTCACGGTCGCAGCGCTTGGCGTCACGACGGCGGCATGCGGCGGAGGAAAAGAGACCCAGACAGGCGGTACTTCGCCGGCACCGGCAGGAGGAGCCAAGCCGGCCATGCGCCAGCTTATGCAGTACGGAAATTTCGATCCGAATAAAGAATTCACCGCCAAAACGATTTCGGAGAAAACGGGCTATACGGTCAATTACGAGATGCTTCCGGCGGAAAATCCGGATGAGAAGCTGAACCTGCTGATGGCGAACAAAGAAGAATACGACGTGATGAAGCTGAGCGCGCCTCAATTCGAGAAGCTGGCTACATCGGGTGCCCTGGAGCCGCTCGACGACCTTCTGGAAAAGTACGGCCCGAACATTAAAGCGGCCATCGACCCGGCTGCTTGGGAAAGCGCCAAAGTAAACGGCAAAATCTACGCCATTCCGGAAACGGGCTCCGGTCTCGCGGTCGGGGAAGAACTGGTCGTCCGCCAGGACTGGATGGATGAACTCGGTCTGAAAACGCCGACAAACACGGACGAGCTGTACACGGTGCTGAAAACGATCAAGGAAAAGAAAAACATCGCACCGCTGACAGGTTCCAAAGACTCGAAGGAATCCATTATCGGCGATATCGGCGCGGCCTTCGGCGTTACCGCTGACTGGGTGAACCAGAACGGAACGCTCGTCCATCAGGTGGAGACACCGGCGATGAAAGAATTCCTGACTTACATGAACAAGCTGTACAAAGAAGGCCTGATCGATCAGGAAATGCCGATCAATACGAGCGCCAAGGCGATCGAAAAGTTTTCCAGCGGCAAAGCGGCCATTTTCAAACAGGCTTACTGGAACGCGGGAACGACGGAGAAAGCGCTTAAAAAGAACGACCCTAACGCAAAAACGGCCATCATTCCTTTCCTGAAAGACAAATCCGGCAAAGCGTCCACGTTCGTCAAAGCGAACACGACCTGGTTCGTCACCATTCCGAAGGTTTCCAAACATAAGGAAGATGCCGTGAAATTTCTGGATCTGAAGCTGAAGCCGGATAATTTCATCGAAATTGCCATCGGCAAGCAGGGCGAGCATCACGAGATCAAAGACGGCAAATACTACCCGATTCTGCCTAAGTTCAACGACGAGCTTAACAATGGAAGCGGTTTCCTGACGGGTGTCGATTACAAGAAATATCCGGACTACTGGCAGGCCCGTGTGCGTAAAGATCCCGTTCTGCAAGCGTTCTTCGAACAGATCAACAAAAACGCCGAAGGCATCATGGTCACCGATCCGCTTGCCAAGGCGCCGCCGATTGCGGACATCTCCAAAAGCAAGCAGAAGCTCGACAAGTTCCAGACCGATAGCATGCTGAAATTTATCAGCGGATCGGATCCGCTGTCCAATTACGATCAATTTTTGGCCAAATGGAAGGCCGATGGCGGCGATGCGATGATTAAAGCGGCCAACGAGTGGTTCAAAAGCGCCAAAAAATAACACACATCCAGAATCATTCACATCCGGCAGCGGCTTACGAGCGGCTGCCGTTTTTTTCACCGGCCCCGGCCGGATTCGACTCTAAACTTTGACAGAAAGAAGGGAGCCGCTATGAAAAGCTTGCTGCGCAAGTGGAATGGGATGATGATTATCGCTTTGGTGATTTCTTTGCTTACTCCCGCATGGGGAAAAGTCTCGGCGCAAAGCCTGGGGCAAGAGAGCGGGGGAGTTCAGCCCCAAGCCGCCGGTGTGACGGACGATGTGTACGTCCTGTCGCAGGACGGTACGTTCCGGCTGCCCGTCGGGCACATCAACGTCAATGTCGATGCGCCGCCCCAGAAGACGAACTATGTGGCCCTGTTTACGAGCGGAGCCCAGGTGACGAACTCGGCGGAAACCGATAAAGTGTTCGTCAAGAAGACGAATACGGCGATTGCCGTGGATAAGCACGATCAGGTGATCCGCGTCATCGGGCCGACGGCTGTTCCGCCTACGGGCTCCACGTGGGAGGAGAACCAGAACCTGCCCGTACCGGAGGGCGGCTACGTACTTCTCGCCAACGATTCTTCCTGGGGGACGTCCGTAACCCGGAAACCGCTTTTCGAGCATTACAAAACCGGAGACATCGTGTCTTTACATAAAGGAGGACAAGTTGTGCACGCAGGCGATTTTCTGAACCCGGACCCGGGCCTGAATCTCGTGACGGCACCCGGCACGACGGTGACATCGCCTGATTTTACGGTATCGGGACAGGTGATCCGTTACGGCAGCGGACAGGGAATCTCCTTGACCGTGAACGGGACGGAAGCCGCGCTGAAGGCGGATGGAGCTTTCCAAAGCGTGGTCCGGCTGACCGCGGGGACGAACGCCATCCCCGTCAAGCTGCTGAAAGACGGCCGGGAGATCGTTTCGTCCACCGTAACGGTGACGTATAACGACGCTCAGCAGCCGGCTGACCTGATAGAAGTCGAGGCGGCGCCGATCGACATTACGATCAGCATCGAAGGCCCGCGCCACGCGATCGGCTTCGTGGACCAGGACATTACCGGTATCGACGACACCGTGGCGCTCTTCACGAACGATTGGGGACCGCAGATTACCGTTCCCCAGTTTAACGTTGCGGTGCAGGTGGATGCGGGGAACAAAGTGACGAAGGTCGTCAACCCGTCCATAGACGGCAAAACGCCGGCATGGACCGGTCCCACGGACCTTGAAATACCGCCCGGAGGCTATGTGCTGGTCGCGCAGGATACGAGCTACGCCAGTAAGAACATCAAGAAATATTTGGCGACGTATTTCAAAGTCGGGGATGCGATCAAACTCCGGAAAAACGGCTTGGCGGTCCCGGTCAAGGATCTGATGGGAACGGGAGGGCCGATTGCCCGGCTGACGCTCGACAATTACGCGATGTATACGGAGACGAAACCGTCTACCGAGCTTTCCGGAACGATTACGAATATGGACGATCCTTCCAAAATCGCGTTAACGGTGAACGGAACCCCGCTTCCGTTCGGTCCGGACGGAAAGTTCAAGACTTCGTACACGCTTGCCGAAGGCATCAATTACCTCGATCTTGTCGTTACGAAAGAAGGCAAGGAGCAGGATTCCAAAGATCTCGTGGTCTACAGCCGCCCGGGCTTTTCGACCGAGAAGAAGGTGATCCTGTGGGTCGATCAGGCCGCGAACGCAAGGAAATTCCAAACCAGTGACAATGTGGAGAATTTTTTGCGGACGGCGAAGGAGAACGGCGTGACTTCCGTTGTTTTTGACGTAAAAGGCGTGGAGGGGTACGTATCGTACAAGAAAAGCACGCTGACCGGCCGTCCGTACGTAAGCGCCATTAAAGCGCCTGAAAAAGCGGGCTCCAATCCGGATCTCGATCTGCTCCAGGAATTTATCCGCTACAGCCGTGAGCTGGGGCTCGATATCCACGTCGCCTTTAACATTTTCGCGGAGGGGTCTATCGCCAGCAATGAATACGCACTGCTGAACAGCCATCTCGACTGGGAAGAGCGGGTGTACAACGCGGCGGACAAGGGGCAGATCAAACGTCTCCGCGAGTCGGCCAAGCAGGGCGCGGTCGCATTCGTGAACCCGTCCAACGACGAGGTGCGCGATTTTCAGCTGAAAACGATCGAGGAGGTGCTGCAAAATTACGACGTGGACGGCGTTGTACTGGACCGTGCCCGGTATGACAATGAAAGCGCGGATTTCAGCGACTTGACGAAAGCCAAGTTCGAATCGTTCCTCGGCGCGCGCGGCAAACAGCTTCAAAACTGGCCGGACGACGTATTCACGTACGCGGGTAACGTACGCAAAGACGGTCCGCTTATCCAGGACTGGTGGGAATTCCGGTCGAAAACGATCAAAAGCTTTACCTCCGAAGTAAGGCAGCTGGCCGACCGGGTTAAAGCGGAAAAAGGCAAAAAAATCGAAGTGTCCGCCTATGTAGGCTCCTGGTTCGAATCGTATTACTTGAACGGGGTACACTGGGGCAGCACGGAATTCCGCTACGACGAGCGTCTGCGGATGAAAGACGAATCCGTATACACGCCGGGTTACTATGAAAGCGGCTACGTCAAAAATCTCGATTTCATTATGATCGGCGCCTATCAGACGACCGCTCCCGAAATCGAGCATTACATTACACTCGGTAATATCGTAACGAACGGGGAAGTGCCGCTTTACGCCGGCATCGCCCTCACGAATGTGCAGGAACCGGCTCTCCAGCGGGACGTTTTCCAGGCGGGTCTGGAAAATACGCACGGGCTTATGCTTTTCGACGCGTCTCAGGTAAACTGGCCGGTAGCCGGCGCAGCCCTGCGCAATCTCGTTTACGTGAGAGACTATCAGCTTGGCATCTCCCTTCCGGACTCGCCCGATTCGTTCCTAGAGGGAAGCTACTACAACACCAATCTGATCGAAAATAACATCGGCGTGCTCACGGACACCTTCGGCTATTCGACCGGCAACAGCCGTTTCGGCGTGGAAGCGGTCGTGGACAGCTCCGGCAAAGTGACGTCCGTGCCGAACAAAACCCAGGCCATGACGTGGAACTGGGGCAAGCCGGACGAAACCAACAGCGTCATCCCGAAAGGCGGCTTCGTCGTCTCGACGCTTGACGCTTCCGGGATCCGCACCAAGCGGCAGCTCGTCGCGAATGCTTACGAGTCCGGTGACTCCGTAAGAGCGGCGGCTCTCAGCGGCTTCCTTGCTTACGAAGGACTCAGAACCTCCGCCGACAGTGTGACCTTCCGGGGGAAGGTGGACGTACTGGGACCGGGTAAGGCCTCCGTTACCGTAAACGGACAGGAAGCGGCGCTTCGGGAAGACGGCACGTTCCAAGCCGATACCGCCATCCGTCCGGGGGCGAATCCGGTCGTCATCACCGTCCGGGTGGACGGCTTCAAGACGAATGAGAAAACCGTCACGATCATCGGGGATGAAGCAGCGGTAAAATCATTGAAACTGGACCGCGGCACGTACAGCATGAACAAAGGCGAGAGTCTTCAGCTGGCCGTCACCGCGGAATACAACAATTCCAGCAAGGACGTGACGGGACAGGCGGCTTATGATTCCCTCGACCCGGCTGTTGTCTCCGTAGACGCTGCTGGGCGGATCACCGCTTTGCGGGCAGGAAGCGGCACCGTTCAGGCGACCTATGACGGACATATCGCGTTGGCCCGGGTAAGCGTACAATCGGGCAGCACCGGAGGCGGATCAGACACGGGCTCCGGTTCCGGGGGCGGTTCCGCCGGAGGAGGCGGCACGTCCCCGTCCGGCCCGGAACGCACGTCGGTGACGGAGACGAAAGGTTCCGACGGGCGGAACCTGACGCTCGTCTCGGCGGATGCCGGCGTGATGGAGGCGGAAATCGCGGCGCTGCAAGGCAAGGCGGCCCCGGTCCTTTCCTACGAGATCCCGGGCCGAGAGCCGGCGGGAATCGTATCGCTGCCGGGAACGGCGCTCCGCAAAGCGGTTGCCGGATCGCCGGGCGCGATTCTTAGCGTAACCTCGCATCTCGGCGCTATCGAGCTTCCGGCCGGCCTTCTGGAAGCGGATCTTCCCGCGGAAGGCAGCTTCGATCTGCTTGTGCAGATCGGGCAGACGTCGGCGGGCGAGACCGCAGATCTTGCCGCCCGGGCGGCGAAAGAAGGCATGCAGGTACAAGGCATGCCGGTTGCTTTCCGTGTTTCGCTGAAAACCGGAAGCGAAACAAAAGAAATCGGCGGCTTCGGAAGCTACGTCCGAAGAACCGTAAACTTGCCGGGGGCGGTCGACCCTGACCGCGCCACGGCGGTAGAGCTGGACCCGGCCTCCGGAGAGCTCCGCTTCGTGCCGTCCCGCTTCGAATCGTCCGGGGCCGCGCACCGGGCCGTTATCCGCGACAGAAGCGGGGGGACCTACGCGGTGGTTACCTCGGATGTCAGCTTCCCCGACCTTGCGTCCCACTGGTCGCGCAAGGATGTCGAGCAGCTGGCCGCGAAGCGCATCGTCGACGGCATGGGCGCCGGCGGCTTCTCGCCGGACGAAGCGCTGACGCGGGCGCAGTTCGCGGCCCTGCTGACGCGGGCCCTCGCGCTCGATCCGGCGCCGGCCGCTGCGGACTTCACCGACATCCCCGGTGACGCGTGGTATGCCGGTGCCGTCGGCGCGGCCGTTCAGGCCCGGCTCGCGGACGGCTTCGAGACCGGGGAGTTCCGTCCCGGAGAGGTGCTGACACGCGAGCAGATGAGCGTGATGCTCATGCGCGCCGTGAAGCTGGCCGGTATCCGGACGGAGGAGAACTCCGCGTCCGGTGCGCTGGCGGACTTCGCGGACCGGGGCGACATCTCCGGCTGGGCTACCGCCGCCGTCTCGCAGGCGGTGGATGTCGGCTTGCTGGACGGGCGCGGGGACGGCCGCTTCGTGCCCGGCGGCACGGCTACCCGTGCGGAAGGCGCGGCCGTGCTGAAACGGCTGCTGCAGACAGCCGGTTTCGTGAACTAGGCGCATCTGCGCAAGCAAGGCTCCGCGGCACGTGTGCCGGTTTAAACCCGAAAAGGCGCATACCATTCAGGTATGCGCCTTTTCGATATTCCGTTTTCAGCGATCGCGGATTTCGTCCGGTTTGTGCCGCTTTTTTTTCGGCCGGTAGGGTGAGCGGATACAGCACGACCCATAACAGGCTGACAAGCCGCGATGTTCCGAAGATAGGTTTAAAACGTGTCGGAAATCCGTTTCCTTCTCCAATGATTCAATAGACCGTCTCGGTGGCTCTCCCAGTTCCATCATTTGCTTCCGGAAACAGACTTTGGGTATAATTTTGCGATAGGCTGGTGGCGGTGATCCGTGCACAAAGAAGCGGAATGAGTGCAGTATTCGAGTAAACGGCATCCGCTTTCGCTTTCTTCATGACAACTGCCCGGATCGTTGCAACGATGAGGCAGACAGCGGAGCACAGCAACCAAGAAGACCTCCTTCGAAAGGATGGTTTCTTGGTATAGAGACAGGAGCAGCCGTCCTATTATAAAGATTTCTAAATCCGGGATCTGGAAAATGGAACTTAAAAAGGAATTTTGTTCCTAACGGCGAATAACAGTAATTTCCGTTTAAAGGCGGGGCATTTTTAAAAGCGAGAGGATTCTTACTGTACGGTTCTTTATTTGGCAATGATTGAGGGATCAGCTATGAATGCACAAGCTTTTTTCGCAAATTTGCCTGAACTGTACACGGAACGCGCTTTACTGAGGAAATCAGGTCCGGAGGACGAAGCGGGCCTTGCAGGCGGGATCAAGATCCGTAAGCAGCCGAATTTTAAGGAGGAACTGACGAATGAACGAAAGTACGCGTAATTGGCCGGAGGAGCTTCTTGGGCTTCTCGGGCAGACGGAATTAACCGTGAACAAAATCGGATATTCCGGAGATCACGTTTATCACGTGAAGGAGTACAGGGGCGCCCCCGCATTTCTGAAAATCGCCCCCAGTGTCTGGTGGAGAACGCTCCGGCCCGAAATTGAAGCGCTCGCTTGGCTGGACGGGAAGCTCCCGGTCCCCAAAATTTTGTACACGGCGGAACACGGCGGGATGGACTACTTGCTGATGGAGGCGCTGGCCGGAAAAGACGGTTCCCACGAAACGATCCAGGCTAAGCCGGAGTTCTTCGTGAAACTTTACGCGGAAAGCCTTCGCCGCATTCACAGCCTCGATATCCGCGAATGTCCGCTGTCGAACGGGCTGGAGAAGAAGCTCCGGGATGCGAAAAGGATAGTCGATGAGAGCCTGGTGGACCCGACCGATATAAAAGAGGAGTACGATTGCACGCCGGAGGAATTGTACCGGCTATTGCTCGCGAGTAAGCCGGTAACCGAAGATCTGGTTTTTGCGCACGGAGATTACTGTGCACCGAATCTGATTGTCGACGGAGAGAAGCTGACGGGATTTATCGATCTCGGACGTGCGGGCGTGGCGGACCGCTATCAGGACATCAGCCTGGCGATCCGCAGCCTCCGGCACGACTACGGCGACGACCGGTACAAAGCGCTCTTCCTGGAACTTTACGGGCTGGACGGGCTGGACGAGGACAAGGTCAAGTATTACATCCGGCTGGATGAATTTTTTTGAACAACCTAGAAGAGGAGGCAGCCCGATGCTGTATCATTTCAGCGAAGAACCCGGTATCTCGGTCTTCATTCCCCGAAAAACGCCGGGACGGGAAGATTTGCCGCCTGTAGTTTGGGCGGTGGACGAAGCCCATGCGCATTTATACTACTTCCCGAGGGAGTGCCCGCGAATCGTGTATACGCTCTCCGGCGAGGTCGGGGAGGAGGATAAGCGGCTCCTGTTCGGGCCGGCTGCCTCCGATACGGTCATCGCGATCGAGAGCGCCTGGCTGGACCGGCTGAGACAAACGGTTCTGTACCGGTACACCTTCGATGAGCGGGATTTCCGTTTGCTCGATGCGACAGCGGGCTACTACACGGCCGAGCGGCCGGTAACGCCTTTATCGGTCGAGCTAGTTGGAGATTTGCTTGACAAACTGGCGGCGACGGGAGCCGAACTGCGGATTGTGCCGAATCTCAACCCTTTGCGCGACGCTCTTGTGGCTTCGTCCGTTTCGCTTTTTTCGGTGATTCGTTTCCGCAATGCTCGGCCTCCCGTGTAGATTCAACCATCGCTATTTTCTCTCTTTATACTTGCCGGAATGAGTGATGTCTACCTTCACGTCGATCTTCTCGATAGAATCCATGTCCAGCGGAAATTCTTTTCCTTTAAAATGTGTTTTCCAGACGTCCGGGTGCTTGCGGTACAGCGTTTCGCTCAGCTTCAGGACATCGACTCGCTTGTTGACCCCTTTATGGAAGGACATCAGGATTTCGTTTTTGATTTCGGTCTCGGCCGCGGTTTCAATTTCCGCCTCCGTCGCATGTTCCCGGAATTCGTCGATAAACGCATGGATTTTCAATGAAATGGTAAAACGTATTTTTTCGTTTACGACATGAGCGTCGACTGTATATTTGGGACCTTCCAAAATAAGCGCGGCAATAGGATGTTCTTTGGGAGCGTTTAGAGGGGTACGCTCCAGTCTAGTTTGAAGCCAGCGTGCTCCTTTCAAGTCCTCCTGGGACAGCCAGGCGGCGTATTTGGTATCGTTGAAAAAATAAGCGCCGTTTATTTCGTATAAGGAAACTTTCGACTGGTCCTCTTCCCATACGACGGAGTTGGCCGTGAGTGAAGGCAGCATGGTCGAATTGCCGGCTTCATTCAGATCGGCTATAAATTTGTACCCGTAAACGGGCAGGATCAATGATTTTTGGGAAAAGTACTGCTCGGGACGGGTCAATAAGGACTCAATCGGCGAAAAATTAAGCATGGACGTTAGGGACAACAGCTTATCCAGGGGCTTGTTCGTGCCGTAGAATAAAATGTTGTAGCGGATCTCGCGGTACCGGTTGAGCATGTCGTAGACGTCCGGAAGCCCTTTTTTCATCAAAGCTTCGCTTACGATGACGGCTTTGACATGCCCCCAGAACAAGCGCAACTGCGAGGTGGAGTAGATGGACGTAAGCGACTCCGAAACGGTCTTCCCTTCGCCGCGGCCGACCCAGATCGGAATACGGGTTCCGACCTGGTTGTTTTCGCTTTTGGCAATATTGGAGAAGTTCAGGATCTGGACATAGGTGATATATTTTCCGTCTGCGTAATCGATGCCCAAGGCTGTCGCATAAGCCATCGTCTGGAGATCTTTGGAATTCCAGCAGCCGGTCAGCAGCAGAAGGATACCCAGCCAGGCGCTCCTTTTCACGATACTCACGGGTTATCCTCCTTCTTGTGGTTCTTGTCCTGCGTATGCAGATTTTTGGGTCTTCCGGTCATCAAGGTCCAAGGAAGACGCATAAAGGCGGGCACCCAGTTGCTGTAAATAGGCGGCGAGAATGGAGACAGATAGGGAACCCCGAACGATCTCAGCTTGGACAAATAAACCGTCACCATAATAATCCCCATGATAAGTCCGAACATACCGAGTATGCAGGAAAGGAAGAACAGGAAAAACCTCAGCAGACTGACGGCTGAGCTTAAGTTCTGATTGACCAGGGTGGCGTTGCTTACGGCCGTAATGGCACCGACTACGACTACGGAGGGGGAGACGAGCCCCGCCCGAATGGCCGCGTCGCCGATAATGAGGCCGCCCACTACGGTCAATACCTGACCGATGGCGCTGGGCAGACGAATTCCCGCTTCGCGGAAAACTTCCAGCAGGATCAGGAGGATCAGGAGCTCGAACTGCCCGGAGAAGGGCAGGCCAAGACGGGCGATCGTGATGGTGGCGAGCAGCCTGAACGGAATCTGGTCTTGATGAAAAGCGGCCAGCGAAACCCAGAAACCCGGCAGCAGTACACACAGGAAAATGCTGAGAACCCGAACCAGACGGGAAAAAGACGTATAGTAGAAATTATTATGCAGATCCTCGGGCGATTTAATCTGCATAGCCATGGTTGAGGGCGCGATTAGCACCATGGGATTGCCGTCGACAATCAGGACGAATCGGCCGTTGAGGAGAGCGCTGACGGCAAAATCGGGTCGTCCCGTGTAATCCATTAGGGGCATCAGCGAAAACTTCTGGTCCGTGACCATCTCCTCGATTTGGGAGATGCTGTAGATGCCGTCTACGTCAATGGACTCCAGCCGGCTGCGAACTTCAAGGAGCACTTCGGGCGAGATGATGTCCCGGACATACATCAAGGCCACCTTGGTTCTCGTCCTTCTGCCGATCACGAACTTCTCGCAGCACAAGGTATGGCTGCGGATTCTCTTGCGGATTAAGGCGATGCTAACCGAAAGGTTTTCCACGAAACCGTCCCTCGGTCCTTTAATGGATAGTTCCGTATTGGATTCTTCCGGCTTCCGCTCCGGCAAACTGCTTATATTCATAAGGAAGGCCGAGCGAAGGTGCGGGAAAACAAGCAGCAGCTTGCCTTCAAACAAGATCTCCGAAATCGTTTCGGCCGTAATGGGGCCGGTAAAGGGAAGAAGCGGCAGACAAGAGCTTAGGACGGTCCCGGCCGTCGGGAAGCCTTGATCCTTGTCAAAGGCCATTTCAAGCCCGGGCAAAACCATCTCGCCGATGAGCTGGCTGTTGCTGGTTGCCTCGCCGTACAGTAGAAGAACTTCCGCAGCGTTCGCGCCGTTTTCCCCGAAAGTATGGGTAAGCAGAACGACATCTTCACTCTGGGCAAACAAATGCTTGAGCTGCCCGGCTGTCCATATTCCCGCATTGCCGCTGCTTTGTACCATCAGGAAGTCCCCTCCTTGCCCGTTTTAGTCGTGACGGATATAAGCGTCCATATTAGGGTCGAGCCCAGTATCACAATAAGAGACAGGTGAAAGTAATACCGGTGCATAAATTCATACAGATTTTGCTGGGTAATCGGCATCAGGGTTATGAGCAGGTAACTTAACGCCATGCAGGCGATAAAGCGGTTCCGGTATTTCGCCAGGCTAAAGGAGAGCATATCCCCGAGCAGAAACAAGGATAAGCTGATTCTGACCATAGTTCCTGCCAGCCACTGAAAGACAGAGAAAAAATCGACATGCTCGATGGAGTCTCCCACTTTGACGAGCCGCCACTGTTCATAGGGCGATTCCGTCTGCTTCGCTGCCTCCTCAGGACCGAACTCAGTGATGGCGCCGACGATGGGACCCAGCATGATGTGAATGAATAACAGGGCAAGGATGAGGATCTGCCAGCTCTTGATTCTCGTTTTCAAGTGCTGCTGAAGGGCAAGGATGAGAACGAATTCCATAAAACCGCTGCCCGCATAGAGCATCCCGTCCATAACCGGTTTCATGCCGAACTCCAGCATGGGAAAGAGCCGGTCGTATTCTTTGTTGGGCATGTTGGCTATCATGACGAAGTAACCGAGCACAACCACGAACGGCAGGAGAACACCCGCGCTGATCGCGATCGTCCGCAGCCCCGATATCGCGCAGTATGCGCATACCACAATGAGAGTTAGGCTTAAAGCGAAGCGAGGAGTGGCCGGCAAGTAATTCGTAACCGTCCAGATGCTCGTTTGCAGCAGCGTCGTCATGCCGATCAGGTAGATTTGAATGTACAACGGGACAATCAGAATCCAGGAGACGGCCGGATGTGTCCGCTGCGCCAGCCAGGGCTGAAGTTTTTGCTGCCCGGACTTTTTCATGAAATAAACGAGAAGAAGACACCACGGGAGAAGGAACAAGGCGGAGAAGATGGGGACGAGCCACGCATCCCGGCCTGAGGCATCCAGAACAATGGGATTTAGAATAACGTGATTCATCAGACCGTTAACGAGCATAAGAAGCATGACGAGCTGTAAAAACGATATTTTTCCGCCTGATAGAGCCATAGGACCACCGCCTTCCCCAAGTGATAACGGGCTTTTACACAGCCGCTTCCATAGAGTTTGCAGAAAGTGGAATATCTATGTCCTCTCCGGACAGATTTTAGGAAAAATGACGGCATAACGTCTGAAATATACAAGGACTCCTGTCTGTAGACCGGTAACGGCGGGAAACGGAGAGGCAGGCAAGCGAAGGAGTAGAATAAATGAACGATGAAGTGAAAATCAATTTGCCGATACAGGATTTCGAAGTTCCCGATTTGCGGCAGAGCGTGGGCTGGGATAGGCGGGATAGCGATTTTCCCGCTCTTCTCGGGCGCTGCAATTTCTGGGCGGGCGTGAGGAACGAAGCGCACAAGCTGATCGCCTTCGGCTATGTGGCCGGGACGGGGCTTCAGCACGGTTACATGGAGGATATCATGGTACATCCGGATTACCACGGCGGAGGAATCGGGAAGGCTCTGGTGTCGCGCTTGCTGGAAGAGGCGGACAGAACGGGACTTGAGATCGTAACCGTCACGTTTGCCGAAGCGCATGCTTCTTTTTACGAAAAAAGCGGGTTTAAGCCGTGCCCCGGAGGTCTGTGGAAAAGCGGATCAAATTGACAATGATAATCTTTATCAATTACAATGAAGGTATATTTCATAAATAAGGAAGTGTATTTTCATGTTCATTCAAACGAGATCCGTCGTAGTGGAAAAGGGAAATGCCGAGCAGGTTGTCGAGCGTTTCAGCAAAGAAGGCGCCATTGACAGCCGTGAAGGCCTTATCGACGTCAGTGTGATGGTTAACCGTTCGAAGAAAGAGAACGAGGAAGTGCTGATCCTGATCCGCTGGGAATCGGAAGAAGCCTGGAAGAACTGGGAGAAGAGCGAAGAGCATATCCAGGGGCACCGCGAGAAAAGAGGACAGCCGAAGCCTGAGTATATCATCTCTACCAGCGTAAATTCCTATGAGCTGAAAAAGAGAAAGATCGGCAAAGCAGGCCAATAAATGCACCAAAATGCACCCCGTGTGCATGTACATATCTGTCCCGGACGAGAGCTGTGCCGCGGCAACCCGGACTCTGCCGAGCGCAGGGAGCTGCGGGAACGCCGCGCCGCGGGACGGAACAAGGAAAGCCGCCGATCGGCGGCTTTTTCCTTTTCGCAGGTCTGATCCGTCTCGACCCTACCAGTCCCGTCCAGTCCCGACCCGTCCGGGAGCCGAGCAGGAGATAGGGCTGCCTTCGGAAAAGTGACGGCCTAGAGGGAACGGGTCAACGAAAGCAGCTTGTTCATCGTGTTCCAATTCCGCGTCGTTGCGGGGGTTTTCAGCTTATGCAGGCTGGCGGCGAGCTTGGAATCGCGAATGCTTTGATGAAACAGGAGGTATACCTCGCGTCCGACCACCCGGTATTCCTCCAGGCGGGGGTCCGGCTCAGGCACACGCCCCAAATCTTCCGGGGCAGGCCGGTCTGCCAGCAGCGTCACGTAGATGCTCTCGCCTTCTTTCAGATCTGCCGCGTCATAGGGACAGTCCCGGATAATCTGCTCCCATTCCTCCGCCGTTCGTATAATAACGGAGACCTGAAAGCCGAAGACGGCGGCGATTTCATCTTCAATCCGCTCCCGGAGCGCCTCCTTTGAATTTGCGAGGTCTGAACGGAAAAGAACGTTTCCGCTTTGGATATAGGTTTTTACCGCGAGAAATCCCATCGCTTCAAACATGTTTTTGAGTTCGGCCATTTTGATCAGCTTCTGGCCGCTTACGTTAATTCCTCTCAATAAGGCGAGGTAAGTCGTCATGATTCAGCCCCGATTCTTTTTTGATCCAGTATAGCATGTACCGGCCGTGAAGTAAGGGGAACGGATGCGGTAAACCGGCATTTCGCGTTAATTCCGAATATTTCCATAAAAGATAGTCCTCACGCGATCAGCACCGCGATAGCATTTCAGGGCGAAGCGTATAATCGAGCCCGAACGAACAACTTCTGGATGAGCGCCGCATGTTCCTATTATGTGGAATACTACAAGTATAGTCCCGAAGGAGCTACGGTAAGCAGTCATTTGACCACCCCAAACAACCCGTAGGGTTCATAAATGAGATCGGGAATGCCGCAGCGAATGCGGCTTTTTCTTTTTACAAACCGCCAAGCTCCCCGCCGATCACATGTCTCTTGCGGTATTCGCCGGGGGGAAGCCCCGTCATCTTCTTGAACATCCGGTTGAAGGAGGTGACGTTGCGGTAGCCGATTCTCACGCTGATCTCCTGCACGCTCAAACCGGTACCGCCGAGGAGTTCCTTCGCCCTGCGGATGCGGATCGCGTTGAGCTGTTCGCTGAAGTTCACACCCGTCTTCTCCTTGATATAGACGGACAAGTAGGCGGCCGACAAGTTCAGCTTATCCGCCAGCAGATCGAGCGAAATATCGTCGGCGAATTTGTTCTCCAGCTCGTTCATCACGAATTCGATGACGGAATCCCGCTCTTCCTTGCCCGCCGCGATAATCCCGGCCGCCTCCTTGAACAGCTGCGCGTAGAACCGCCCGAACTGGTCGGGCGTGTAGCAGCTTCTCAGCCGGCGCTGGTGCCGCTCCTGGAAGGAGAGGCCTCCTGCCGGGCCGCAAGCCCCGCCGCAGGCGCAGGCCGATGCGCAAGGCGTGCCAATATCTTCGCCGCAGGTGCAGGCCGCCTGAGCAGCCGCAGGGCCGGCTCCGCTGCTGCTGTCACCGTTTCCGGCCATATTCCCCGGCAATGTCCGGGGAATATGGCCTGCGGCGGCTCTTTCGCCCGCGCTTGCGCCCGGAGGCGTCCCCGCCGAACGGTGAGCGCTACTGTTCGCCGCCGGGGACTCGGGGCCGGGATCGGCGTCCTTGCCCCGCGCCGCCACAGCGGCTGCGGCGGCGCGGCCGTACGGCTCGACGGCTCTCGTGGCGCGGAGCAGGATGCTCTCGGCGATTTGCCGGTACTGCGCGAGTCCCGCGTCTTTCTTATGCATCTGCTCCAGGATGCGTTCGGTCAGCGATACGCAGTGGGCGAGATTTCCCGCCTGGATGTGCCGGAACAGCTCCTGCTCCTGGGCAGCGTTCAGCGCGTAGGGAGGCGAAACGCGGTGGCTGCGGATAATCTGGCACTCGTCCAGAGGCCGGGCCTGCTGCGCCATCTCCTGCGCCTGCCTGTAGGCGGCGTTGAACTGGCCGGAGCCTTTGTGAACCGAACCGACGGCGAGCGTGGCGAGAAAATAAGCTTTGTCCCGGTCCAGGATAGGTTTCAGCTTCTCCAGCGCTTCCCTGAGTTTTTCCGGCTCATCTCCGCCTTTGACGAGTGTCAAAATCTGATTCGTGTCGATCTGGAACGTGTGCGAATGGGGAAGATGCTCGGTCATGACGACGTTGATATACTCCCGGATATAGTAAGCGATCCGGTCCGGCCGCGAGTGGCTTTCGGGAACGGTCCCCTCTTTGAAATGAAGCTGGACCAGCACGAGACAGAACGGGTCGTCCATTTCCGCGATGTCCTGCCAGTCGTTAATATCCGATGTAATCGCTTTCAATTTATTGATATACCCGAAGCTGGTCAGAAGCGACTTTTTTCCGAGAAGCTCCTTCCGGACGGCTTCTTTTTCCTGCATTAGCTCGTGGAGGTTCTGATGGATCAGGTCGAATTCGCGGATCGCGCTCTTCGGCCGGACAGGGTCCCTGCTCGCGATGGAGCTGAGCATCTGCTTGACAGGCCGATGAATTCTGCGGCTGAAGAACAGCGAGGCCGCAATGCCGAGCAGAAGGGCAGCGGCAAAAATAAGCAGCAGCGTCAGGCTCGCGTTGCGCACTTTGGCCGTGATATTCGCGTACGGCAGCGCGGTGACATACGTAAGCCGGGTGAGCGGGTCTTTTTCGGCAAAAAAATACGTGTCGCCCGCCTTCATATACCCGGCTCCTTCCGGTCCGAAGGAAGGGATATCTCCGGCGCCGAAGGCGGATGAAGACCGGTACAGCAGGGAGCCGTCTTCCCGGAGGATCATAAACTCCCGGCTGTCTCCGGGTCCGTAGAACGCTTCCTGCAGAGCGCGGGCGTCCAGCAGGGCTACGATCTGATAATTGGAGCCGGGCATGCGGAAGGAGAACGGGATCAGCTCGACATCCACCGACGAGTTCAAGGTCGTCACGTTGAACGACGACTGCGGATGCAGCGCGTAGTTGCCGCTTCGCGCAAACTGTTCCTTCCAATAAGCAAGCGGATAGTCCGCGCTCAGGTAAAAGCGTTCGAACAGCATCGGCGCGTTCACACTGCCTTCTTTCTCCACGATCAGCGAATGCGAATCATAATACACCAGCAGGTTATTCAGATAAAACATCGGATTGTAAGCCTGGGCGCGGACCGTTTTCAGAACTTCGGACGCCTTCCAATATTCGATGTCCGGTTCCGCTTTCGTCAGCAGCTGGCGGTTGAACGCCACGACCGCTTCGTTCGAATAGAGATCGAACAGCATCGTTTTGATCCGTTCGAAATGGGTCTCGTACCGTTCGGCCGTATTTTTAAGCATCAGCCGGTTGTACTGGATAATTTCGTTTTGCATGCTTTTGTTAAAGAAATAGACGGACACTCCGTTAAAAACGGAAAACAGCAGCAGAATGCCGAGAAAGCTGAAAAATAGTTTGTAGACCAGCGAATGCCGGTTAAGCAGGACCCGTTTCAAGCGCATCAAGCTCCCTTTCCGTGTTGTCTTCTTATTTTATCCAAAGAACGCCGGGGGACAAATAAGCTTTTTTTTAGATTCTTATCTTTTTTTTATCCGGCGAATCTGGGGCCAAGGAGATAAAGAAGTGTAAATACCCGGCGGCGGCCCCGTTTGCTATGCTCCGGAAAGAATACATGAAAAGTGGGGTGGGGATTTGTCACAAGAAGCGTCATCGTCACAAACAGCGGCTCCGGCATCAGCCCCGGCCGCTTCGGCCGTCCGTAAACCGAAACGATCCGCGGTCTTTAAACGGGTCCGGAGAAATTGGGATCTGTATCTGCTCATCTTACCGGTGCTCGCGTTTTTCCTGGTCTTCGAGTATTTTCCCATGTACGGCGTACAAATTGCCTTTAAAAATTTTATCGCGACCAAAGGAATCTGGGGCAGCCCGTGGGTGGGCTTCAAGCATTTCGAGCGGTTCTTCGAAAGCTATTATTTCTGGCGGCTGCTGACCAATACGCTGGGCATCGGTCTGTACCAGCTCGTCGTCGGTTTTCCGATTCCGATTATTCTGGCCCTGATGATCAATGAAGTCCGCTCCAAAAAGTTCAGCAAGTTCGTCCAGACGGTCACGTACGCGCCGCATTTTCTGTCGACGGTCGTTCTGGTGGGCATGGTGTTTATATTCCTCTCGCCGCAGACCGGCCTGCTGAATATGGTCGTGACGTGGTTCCGGGGGGAACCGGTTAACTTCCTGACCGATCCCGCCTGGTTCAAAAGCGTCTACGTGCTGTCCGGCGTCTGGCAGCAGATGGGCTGGAGTTCCATCATTTATCTGGCCGCCCTTACGGGGATCGATCCGCAGCTTCACGAGGCGGCAAGGGTCGACGGGGCAAGCCGCTGGCAGCGCATCCTGCATATCAATCTGCCGGGCATCATGCCGACGGTCACCATTTTGCTCATATTGAATATGGGATCGCTGCTCGGCGTCGGGTTCGAAAAAGTATATCTGATGCAAAACTCGCTGAACATGCAGGCGTCCGACGTCATTTCCACACATGTGTACCAGAAAGGGATTATCGACGGTCAATACAGCTATTCGGCAGCGGTCGGCCTGTTTAATTCCGTCATCAACTTTATTCTGCTGCTAACGGTGAACCGGATCGCCCGCAAAGTCAGCAGCACCAGCTTGTGGTAGAAAGGAGGACTGCCCGATGAATACCATTCAAAGCACCCGGGAAAAAGCGTTCGACTGGGCCGTGTACGCGCTGCTGTCTCTCGTTTCCCTGATTGTGCTGTATCCCCTTGTCTTCGTTCTGGTTGCCTCCTTCAGCAGCCCGGAAGCCGTCATGCGGGGAGAAGTGTGGCTGTGGCCCAAAGACATTACGTGGATGGGCTATACGAAAATTTTTCAGAACAACGAAATTTTGACGGGGTACTTGAACACGATTGTGTATACCGTCGTCGGTACGGCGATCAATCTGATTCTATCGGTCGCGGCAGCTTACCCGCTCTCGCGCAAAGATTTTGCCGGAAGGAACGCGATTTCCGCCCTCATGGTGTTTACGATGTTTTTCAGCGGGGGCATGGTTCCGTCCTATCTGCTCGTCAAAAACCTGGGCATGCTCAACACGATGTGGGCGCTCATTATTCCGGGGGCCGTGTCCGTGTATAACATCATCATCATGCGCACCTTTTTCCAGAGCTCGATTCCCGGCGAAATGCAGGAAGCGGCTTCGATAGACGGCTGCTCGAACCTCGGCATTCTCTGGAAAATCGTGCTGCCGCTTTCGATGCCGATCATCGCCGTTATGATCTTGTTTTACAGCGTGGGCCACTGGAATTCGTATTTCAGCGGACTGATGTATTTGACCGACCGCGACAAGTATCCGCTTCAGCTCTTCCTGCGCGAAATTCTCATCCAGGGGCAGATGCAGGAAATGCTAGGGGTCGGAGACGATTCTCATGCCCGGAACGTGATGGAAGGCGAAGCGATCAAATACGCGGTCGTCATCGTGGCCAATCTGCCGGTGCTGATGCTGTACCCGTTTCTGCAGCGGTATTTTGTCAAAGGCGTCATGATCGGTTCCGTCAAAGGCTGATTCGCGGGACGGAAAGTTTTTCGGGTCCGCCGGGGCTGACACTCCGGCTGCCGATAGATACAATGGACTAAGGGAGGAAGAATTGCTGATGAGAAAAATGAGATGGACAGCCGTGACGTTAACCGTTGCCATGGCCGTAAGCGTACTGTCGGCATGCAGCGGAGGAAACGAAAGCGCGGGAAGCGCGGACGGCAAAGACAGCAAGAAAGAAGTGGCGAATTTGAATCCGACGGGAATGCCCATCGCCAAGGAGCCGGTATCGCTCACCTTCTTCACGGGGAAGGCGGCGACGAACGGCAATAACTTCGAAGAAACGCTCGTTTGGAAAGAATACGCCAAAATGACCAACATGAACATCAAGTTTCAGCTCGTTCCGTTTGAAAACCTGACGGAAAAACGCAATCTCGCGCTGGCCGGGGGCGATTACCCCGACGCGTTTTATTCGGCCCGCGTTCCTTCCTCCGACCTGATGAAATACGGGGCGCAGGGAACTTTCGTCAAGCTGAACGATCTCATCGATCAGTACGCTCCGAATTTCAAGAAGCTGATGGAGAAGTACCCGGATTTGAAGAAGGGCCTGACGATGCCGGACGGCAACATTTATTCGTTCCCTTCCTTCTACAGCCCGGATTTTCTTCCGATGCTGATCGGGACCCCGCTCTGGGTCAAGCAGGATTGGCTGGATAAGCTGGGCATGAAAGAGCCGGCCACGACGGAGGAGTTTTACCAGTATTTGAAAAAGATCAAAGAAACCGACCTGAACGGGAACGGGCAGGCGGATGAAATTCCATATGCGGGAGAGGGAATCAACCCGCTGATCGAGCAGCTGCGCGGGGCGTGGGGCTTCGGAAACCGCGGTCTCGGCCACAAATTCGTCGATGTGGACCTGAAAACGAACGATCTGCGGTTTTTCCGGACGGACCCGGGCTACAAAGAAGTGATCGAGTACATGCGCAAGCTGTACACTGAGGGCCTGATCGATAAAGAAATCTTTACGATCAAGACGGCGGCGCTGTTCGCCAAAGGACAGAAGGGCGTGTTCGGCGCCACCATCAATCCGAATCCGAAAACCCAGATGAACCAGACCGGCTACTTCGGACTCGGCGCTCTGAAAGGCCCTCACGGCGACCAGCTCTACTCGCACGTCAAGGTGCCGGCCGTATGGCCCGGCGCGTTCGTCATTACGGACAAGAACAAGAATCCGGAAGCGACCGTACGGTGGATCGACCATTTTTACGGCGATGAAGGCGCGACGTTCTATTTCATGGGAATCGAAGGTCAGACGTATAAGAAAACGGCGGACGGCAAGCTTGAATTCGTCGAGGAAATCACAAAAAATCCGAACGGCCTGACGATGGACCAGGCTTTGGCCAAATACATCACGTGGCTCGGAGGCAGCTATCCGGGTTATGTGCAGCAGAAGTATTTCAAAGGCTCGGAGACGCTGCCGGAATCCGTGGAAACGGGCAAGAAAGCGGAACCTCACGCCGTGAAGGAGCTGTGGAACAACTTCAACTTCACCGAAGAAGAGACCGAATTCCGCTCGACGGTGGGCAAGGACATGGAAACGTATATCGGCGAAATGGAAGCGAAATTCATCACCGGCTCCCAGCCGATGTCCGAGTGGGACAAATACGTGGCGACCGTGCAGAAAATGGGCGTGGACGAATATATGAAGATTTACAAGCAATCTTACGAGCGGTATAAAAGCAGCAAGTAAGAGTTTCCGGCAGACGGGAGAAGGACGCGATGTCTTTCTCCCTTTTTTTACAGCCATGTTCAAAAGCGCTGGATTATCTGTCCGCGCATATGGTAGACGCGATTATTACTGATATACGGATGCGGAAGATGGACGGATTGACGTTTATTCGCAAAGTAAGGCAGCATCACAAGCATTTGCCGATTCTGATTATTAGCGGGTACGGCGAATTTCAATAGGCGCAGGAAGCATCAAACAGGTGATGTCGCTGAACTTATCTGATTATATCGCAGCTGCTCGGATACAACGCGCGAAGCAGTTGCTATCCTCGACCACGATGAAAATTTTCGATGCTGCGAGGTTATCCGGGTACAGAGCCCCAAGCATTTCACACTTGTATGTAAACAAAAGACAGGTCAGACACCCAGCGAATATCGCGGCGATCATTGACCTGTCTTTTTCCTGTTTTCTTAAGAGCTGCATCTCCTATAAGGCAAGAAACTCTTTCTCGGATAACCTTGCATTAATATAATCAATCGCTTCCTCGATGCTCATCATCTGATTCATCACATTTTTCACGCCGAGACCGATAATCTTCTCGACTTTCCGCAGATTGAAGTTATGTCCTGTCGGGAAGGCGGATTCTCGAACCCCGCGGTACTCTAAGTCTTTGGCGAACTTCAGCCAAGGGTATTGATCCATGACATTCTGGTTGCTGTAGATGAAATCGTTGACCGAAGCGCCGCCGAGCAGCGTGACTTGCTCGGCAATATCATGATCATAGAACCAACGGAAGAAGGCTGAGACTTCGTCGTCCTTCCGGCAATATTTTGATACGCCTAGCGAGCCTCCGCCGAGCAGCGGCTGTTGGCCAGGGACCTCTGCGAACCCGACGAGCGGGGATATCTCGCTGTGGGCGATATTCGAGAATAAGTTCATATACACGATGAGCATCGCGATCTGACCGTCTTCGAATAACGAGATGGACTCGTCCCACCATTTGGCAGGTAAGTTCCTAGCTATGGATAAATGATCGATATAGCTATGAAAGGCATCCATCGCAATCTCTTTGGATAGAGCCAGCTTATTGTCTTCTTGGATCAAATGTCCGCCTTCGGCATAATACCTGACTAGGAATTCGGAAGCGATAATCTCTGAATTTCCCGTCGTTACGCAGGATCCATGGGATAAAGGCGACTCGGGGTTACTCGCTCGAGAGAAGAATGCAGAAATCCGATTGAACGCCTCGAAGTCGGAGGGCGTTCGCAGTTCGGCTTTATACTGCTCATAGAACATTCTTCGCACTTTGGTATCTTCGAAAATATCCTTACGGTAGAAAAGCATCTGAATGCTCGGATCGAAAGGTACGGCGTAAGGGATCTCGTTCACATAAGCATACCGATCAATAAGCTGTGAAGGATAATTCGTTAGCAACTCCTGCATCTCCGGGCTTAACGGCTTTAAAGTCTGGCCCGCGAACCAAGATAACCCGGCCATATCAACACGAATGATATCGTAATGCTTGTGGTTGTCGATATCGGATAAGATGTCGTAAATTTCTTCGAACGAATAGACGGCTAGTCGAAGATCAATACCGGTCGTCTTCTTAAAATGCGGCGCTAATTTCTTGAGCGCATCCGTGGTTGGACTCGGGATCGTAAGAATGTTCAGCGTCTTGTTCGCCGTTGGACGACCAAGCGCTTGGTCATCGAACATAAACCCACGATTCAACCCGATGATCGGGGCTCCGTCACGCTGGTCCGTCGTCTCATGACGTAGAATCGTCTCGGCAATTTCTTTGCCTAGCCACTGATAATTGATGTGATACTTGTTAATGAAATCTTCGGTTAAAAACTCGGAATCGGCCAAGCTGTATATCTCCGGACTTTGGCCCGTACTCCCTAAGAAATGGGCATTTTTGATATAGCGCGCTCGTTCCAGATCACTGGTCACAATGCAATCGAAGGCATCCCCTGCAAAGAAATCAAATGCATGATTATAGGCCGTAGATTGCGCGGCAGCAATCGTATGTATGCGCAAATCCAGAGGGGATAGTTCTTCCATGATGGCATTTCTAAAATCCCGATCACAGGAATATCGGAGCAAATCGGTGAATATTCCGATCTTCTGGTGCGCTTTTTCTTTTATTTTTTGCGCAATCGTTCGTCCGGATGTACCCGCATCGAAGCTGGCGAATTTCATTGCGTTTTGCAATTTACGATAGACAAAAATGATGTTTTCCCGCGGAATGCCGAGCAAGTCATAATATTCCATGGCATCGTCCACACAGGAGACCGTGATTACAGCGCAGTCCCGATTTGCAGCAATTTCTTGCAGAAGGGCTTGTTCATTCTCTTTCTGATCTTGTGTGAGATATAAATTTGTCGTGTACCCCGCACGGAGAAGGGTGCTATGGATTGCAATATATAGCTTGTTATAGGAATCCGATGAAATGTTAGGCAAGATGAGGGAGACGGTTGTCGTGCTTCCTTCACGTAAAGATTTAGCCCGCGCGTGGATTTGGTAACCCATTTTACGAGCGGCTTCTTCCACGAGATTGATTTTCTCCAGACTTACATTACCTCTTCCGTTCAGCACATTCGATACCGTTCCATGCGACACCCCCGCAGCTTTGGCGATATCTTTGATCGTAGGCATGCTCCATCCTACCCCTTTTTGATGATATTTGGCTAAATTAATTATATCGGGTCTTCTTTTGATATGCCATCATGCTGTTTTGACACGTTCCAATATTTAAAAGTGTTCCGAACGAACGTTAAAGTGTTGTTTTTGCAGTGTTTTATGCAGATATATCGTTTTTTATGAAAAATGATTCTCAAAAATTTATTGACTCGTTCCAATAATATGATAGAATTCTATTCAAGAAAGCGTTAACATCATATCTGGATTGATCGTTTGTCAGTGCGGCTGATCAAGATTTTCAAGACATCATGATAAAGGGGGAGAGGAACGCCGTGGATCCAATCCAGTATGGCCAAATGTTCGGACATTGGGAGATGTATGTCAGAATCCTTGCGAGTGCATTGATGGGCCTGTTTATTGGCTGGGATCGATCACATAAACATAAGCCCGCCGGTATAAAGACGTATACCTATACCTCAGTGGCTTGTACATTAATTACGATTATTTCCATCTCTACCGCCAGTCATTACAATGAAGCGGGTCAACTCATGCGCGCCGATCCGATGCGGCTAACGGCTCAAATCGTATCTGGCTTAGGATTTATCGGAGCGGGGGTCATTCTTAAGGATGGGGAACGGGTTAAGGGGCTAACATCGGCGGCCATGATATTTTTCTCAGGCGGCGTCGGAATTGGCATTGGAGCGGGGTACTATGGCATCGTCATGTTCTCCGTCGTCTTAACTTTTTTCCTTGCAAGAATCAGTCGATTTCTTCCCATGAACAACTCGGGAGATGATCGGAAATCAAGAAGCGGCAATGATGCTGCCAGGAAACAACAAGAGAAGGAATGTATCTGAATTCCTGCATAACTGCGAATCGAAAAGGAGATATTTGTATGAAAGTTCATTTTCTGGGATCTGCCGCGTCAGAAGGGATACCGAATCCATTTTGCAAATGCGAGGTTTGCGAGAAGACGCGAAGCGAGAAAGGGAAAAATATAAGAACGCGGTCAGCTGCGATTGTGGATGATACGATGCAGATTGATTTCCCGCCGGAATACAGCTACCAAGTCATGCGGGATGATGTGGATGTTACTCGTATTTCGGAATTGCTCTTCACACATACGCACCCCGATCATTTTAACGCAGGAGATTTGTTCAGTCGGATGGAAGGGTATGGTCACCACGTTACGCATCCGCTGCATATTTTCGGGAATGATCGTGCTGTTAATGGTTGTCTGGATGTGTTGTCCGGTTATAGTCCGCAGCGGTTTCAATTCACTCGGCTGATTCCATTCGTGACAGTTGAGTCCAGCGGAGCGCGCATTACGCCGCTTCTCGCCAATCATGCGAAGTGGGAGACGTGTCTGATCTATTTTATCGAAAAGGAAGGCAAGACATTGCTGTATGGTCATGATTCAGGATGGTTCCCGGAATTGACGTGGTCGTGGCTTGCGGACAAGCATATCGATCTGACGGTACTCGAATGTACACATGGCTACAATCAGAATCCGCATTCCGATGGTCATATGAGCATTGAGACCGTGTTGGAGACTCAGAAGCGATTGCTGGATAGCGGCATTCACTCGGCATCAAGCCAGATCATCGTCTCGCATTTATCTCATAACAGCGGTTTCATGCATAACGAGCTTGTGGACATATTCAAGCCTCACGGTATCGAAGTGGCTTACGACGGTCTCATCAAATTTATTTAATAGGGGATATTACACATGAAGACTACTATCGTTCCGAGACTATTAATTATGATGTTTCTGCAATATTTCGTTCAAGGCGCTTGGAATATGACTTTAGGGTTAGTTCTCAGCACATCGGGCTTATCTTCCATCATCGGTACTTCTTATGCCTTGCTCGGCATCGCGACGATTCTGTCGCCGCTGTTCATCGGGATGGTCGCGGACCGGTTCATCGCCTCCCAGAAAATTATGGGCATCCTGCATATTGTTAATGCTTGTGTGATGCTCGCGATTCCGTCTCAGATTCAATCGGGCAACGCGACGATGTTCCTCGTATTGATCTTTATCGTCGGTGTGTTGTTCTATCCTACGACGGGACTGTCGAATAGCATCAGCTTCAGACATATTCATGGCGCCAAAACATTTCCGGTGATTCGGGTATTCGGAACATTTGGTTTTATGGTGGTCGGGTTCCTGCTCGGACAGATGGGCTTCTCGGGCAGTATTATGACCTTCAAAATTGCAGCAATCTCTGCCATTGTGCTCGGGATCTATTGCTTCACGCTTCCGAATACACCGGCAGCTGGCAAGGGTAAGAAGTTCCTGATGAAGGATCTGCTCTGTCTTGATGCGCTCGCATTGTTCAAGGATAAGAACTTTACGGTATTTATGGTCTGTACGATTTTCTTGATGATTCCTAAAACGGCTTACAGTGCTTATGTGCCGGTATTCCTGGGCGCGTTAGGGTTTAATAATGCAGCTACGATTATGCAAATCGGTATTGCAACGGAAGTTATCTTTATGTTCTTGCTCTCTCTGTTTCTCTTCAAATTCGGATTTAAAAAGATTATCCTGTGGGGCGCGATCACGTGGGTTCTTCGATCGTTGTTGTTCTCCTTCGCAGCAGTCGATGCAGGCATTCTCGTCATCGTCATTGCGTTGGCACTGCAAGGGATTTGTTGGGATTTCTTCTTCACCGCGGGAGACATCTATGTGGACAATAAAGCGGACGTGACGATTAAAGCGCAGGCACAGAGCTTGAAGTTCATGATCTCGAACGGGCTAGGGCTGTTGTTCGCTTCTTCGGTCACAGGTTATATCTTCAATCATACCGTCGTGGATCAAGGGGCGGCTGCGCTGAAGCAGTGGCAGCAGTTCTGGATTTACCCGGCTGTCGTGGCGGCTGTCGTCGCGCTAGTGTTCTTCCTGCTCTTCAAGGATAAAGGGATGATATTCCAGAAGAAGAATGCGGAAGAAGGCGCGGTTTCGGAGTTGAAGACCGTGTAATAAAGGAGCCGAAAGGCTATGGAAAAAGGCTGCCGACAAAGTCGTTAGCCTTTTTCTTTGCATTTTAGTGAATTTTATTGGAATCCGCCAGGGAGCGGATTTTTTTATTTTGCGGCGATACTTTTTGTCAGGTTAACTCTATTATCTTCATCTAATCGTGCGGTTAAAGTATTTTCCGCACCGGAAATCAACGATTAGTCCATGGTGCTGAAGATGACATTCCGCGAAAAATCGTTTTTGTTTACGGCGGATATTTTTAAACACCGATAAATCGAGCTGTCCTCCGGACCGTGGAAAGACAAACTCAAGTCGGATATGATGGACGCGCTTCATCACGGAAGCGAATCGACCTCGTCGTCCGAAGCTTTTCTGAACGCCGTTTCACCCCAAATCGTGGTCATAAGCCAGACCAGTTTTCAGAGTCCGAACTTAAAGGAACGGCTGGAAAAGAAAAACGCAAACGTGTATTCCACCGGGCTGAACGGGAATATTCTGCTTACATCCGACGGCTCCAAGATGGAGGTACTGACGGAAAAAGACGGTCTGCGCCTAAGAAAAGCAAACCGTAACATTACCGGTTCCCCGAGAAGCCGCTGCCTGTCGGTGCGGTTACCGTCTCTTGACCCGGCAGTCCATTCGATCGCCGTGCACTCCGCACGGCGGTTTTTTTACGAATATATCCATGGGAAGAAGACGTTATCCATCGCGCAAAACCCGCATCCGGTGAGGCTTCCATACGAAACAGACCCTGAAAAACGAATAAGAAACAAGGCGGAAGGCGTGTCCGGTTGTCCGGAAATGTTTGCAAGTCTTTTTTAATATCGTTTATAGTTAGGATTATATCGTACATAGAAGGAAAAAGTTTACATGGGAGGGACCGTCATGTCGGAGGTTAAACTATCAATTGATTACGACCAGTACGAAGCAGGCAAGAAAATGAAAGATTTGCTCGAGGAGCTTGCGGACAGCCCGCAAAGCGGGGAGCTGACAAGCCTTATTATCGGCGATTGGGGCGGTGCTTACGAAAACGATTCCGAAGAAACCGTCGAGACGCTTGTCGCTCTAAAGGAGCGGTTTCCGAAACTGACGAGTCTGTTTATCGGTGACATGGGCTTCGAGGAATGCGAAGTGTCCTGGATTATGCAGACCAACCTGGCCCCGCTGCTGGAGGCTTATCCCGCTCTCCGGTCGTTCACGATCAAAGGAAGCACGGGACTGGATCTGAACCCGGCTCGTCACGAAAACCTGGAGGAGCTGACGATTATTTGCGGCGGCCTGGGCAAGGACGTGATCCATCAAATTTACGAAGGGTCTTTTCCGCGTCTCAAAAAGCTGGAGCTGTATCTCGGCGTGGACGAATACGGATTCGACGGCAGCCTGGAAGATGTGCTGAAGCTGACGGAGCCCGGCAAATTCCCCGAACTGACTTATCTGGGTCTGAAAAACAGCGAAATTCAGGACGAGCTGGCAATCGCATTGGCGGATGCCCCGATTCTGGATCAGCTGCATACCCTTGATATGTCGGACGGAACGCTGTCCGATACAGGGGCGGAAGCGCTGCTGAACAGCGAGCGAGTAAAAAAGCTGAAGTACCTGGACTTAAGCCATCATTATATGTCCGATGAAATGGTAAGCCGCTGGAAATCGTCCGGCCTTAACGTGAATACGGACGATCAGCAGGATATGGACGAAGACGACGATTACCGGTATCCGTCGCTCACGGAATAACGGCCGTGCCGCAGAGGATGATCCTGATCGGCAATCCGGACAACCGCCGCACGGCGGGGCTGCAGAACGCCCGGGCGAAGCTGGGGCTGCCTCCGGCCGTCGTGCTGCCGTACGCCGGGCTGCTGGACGGCAGCGCATCGCTCGCGCAGGCCGCAAGCCTCGCCGGAGCGGCGTCACAGCGGGCGGGCGAACCGGCCCCGCTGCTGCGGCTGGACGCGCCCGGCGAGCTCTTCGCGGTAGAGCGCGGGCTGATCGCCCTGGGCGCTCCCGACCACGAAGAGGCGGCGCACGGCGACCGCCTGCTTCCGTTCGGGCGCCGCAGCGATCCGCAGCCGCTCTCCGTGCGGTCCGCGCTTGCGCTCGCGGAGCAAGAGGGACGGCAGTACCACCCGTCCCAATGGTTTCGCGGCTTCGCGCGGCTGCTCGCCCGCCTGCGGCGGGAAGCGGAGGAGCTGTGGCCGCAGCCGCAGTGGACGAACGCGCCGGAGGACATCGCCGGCATGTTCGACAAGCGGCAGACGCACCGCATCCTGTCCGCTGCCGGCGTGCCGGTGCCCCGCCTCCTGGCTCCGCCGGAGGAGATCGCGGATTGCGAGGCGCTTCGCGCGCTGATGCTCTCCCGGCGGGTTCACCGGGTCTTCGTGAAGCTCGCTTCCGGCTCCGGCGCCTGCGGCGTCGTCGCTTACCGCATCAACCCGCGTACGGGCGCGGAGCAGGCGGTTACGACCGTCGGCGTCGAGAACTACGGCGCCCGCGCCCCGGTATTCTATAACGCGATGAAGCTGCGGCGTTACACGGACCCGTCCGCGATCGGCCAGGTGCTGAGCTGGCTCTTGAGGCACGGCGCCCACGTCGAGCAGTGGATCGCCAAAGCTTCTTACGGCGACCGGACGTTCGATATCCGTCAGCTTGTGGTGGCGGGAGAAGCCTGCCACAGCATCGCCCGGGTAAGCCGGACGCCGATCACGAACCTGCACCTGCGCAGCGAAAGGGTGAGCGTGGATGACCTCGGTCTGGCGCCGGGCATCCGGGCAGGAGCTGCGGCCTGCGCCGTAAAAGCGCTGGCCGCTTTTCCGCGCTCCCTCGCAGCGGGAGTCGATGTTCTGCTCGACAACGCGTCACATGCGCCTTACATACTTGACATGAATCCGTTCGGAGATCTGCTGTACCGGGTCGTTCACAAGGGAATGGACCCTTACGAATGGCAGATGAGCCGGCTCGCAAGCGGTTCCGCGGAAGCTTCCGCAGTTTCCGGGGCTCCCGAGGCTTGCGGGTGTGCCGGTTTGACCGGGTCTGCCGGAACCGGGGCTTCCGGGTAGCCTAAAGCCGCAGCGGGATCTCCGGGCGAGGGAGGAACGCTAGGATGAATATGAACGAAATCGTGGGAACCCACGATATCCTGATGATTACGCTGGACACGCTGCGTTACGACGCCGCCGTGCTGGAGGAAGCCAACTGCCCGAATCTGTGCGGCGGCGCTTCCTGGGAGAAACGCCACACCCCCGGCAGCTTTACGTATGCGGCGCATCACGCTTTTTTCGGCGGCTTTCTGCCGACTCCGGCAACGACGGACAAATCGCAGCATATCCGGCTATTCCACTCTAAGAATACGGGGCTTAAAACGCATCCCCATACATGGCTCTTCGACACACCCGATCTGGTGTCCGGTCTTCAGGAAGAAGGCTACCGGACGATCTGTATCGGGGGTGTAATTTTTTTTACGAAAAAAGTTCCGCTTGCCCGGGTGCTCCCCGGCTATTTCCGGGAAAGTTACTGGCGGATGACTTTCGGGGTAACGAACCCGCGTTCCACCGAGCATCAGGTCAATCACGCCCTCAAGCTTCTCGAACGGACGGAACAAAGCGAGAAGCTGTTTATGTTTCTGAACGTTTCGGCGATTCACGGGCCCAATCATTATTTCCTTCCCGGCGCGAAAAAAGATTCGGTCGAGAGTCAGAGGGCCGCGCTTCGCTACGTGGACGGCCAGTTGGGCCGTTTGTTCGAAGCGATGAGAGAGCGGGAGCGGCCCGTGTTCTGCCTAGCCTTCTCCGACCACGGAACGTGCTACGGCGAAGACGGCTACGAAGGCCACCGGCTCGCGCACGAAGCGGTCTGGAATGTGCCTTACCGCGAGTTTATTTTGTAAATTGACGAAAAGGAAGTGAACGGCCGATGTCCTCTTCTCAATTGGGGAACCAACCGGTGCCGGCAGCAGAAGAAATGTCCGTTTCCGCTTGGGAAGAAAATCTTCGTTCGGCGCCATACCGCTCGTATTTGTATTCGTATCCGCACAAGACGGCTTATCGCGAGCTGGACAGAAAAATCCCGCTGCAGGAGCTGTGGGCGGACGAGCCGGCGGAAACCTTCTTCTTATATATGCATATCCCGTTCTGCGGGGCGCGCTGCGGCTTCTGCAATTTGTTCACCCTGCCGGACAAGCGGACCGGCGCCCACGAGCAGTATGTCGATGCGCTGGAGCGGCAGGCCCGCCAGTGGGCACCCCATGTGGGGCACAAGAAATTCGCGCGTTTTGCCGTCGGAGGAGGAACCCCTACACTGCTGGAACCGGCGCTGCTCGACCGCGTATTCCGGATAGCGGAGGACGTCATGGGACTGGACAGCGGAGAAGCATCCATCTCCGTCGAAACTTCGCCGGAGACGGTCACCGCAGAGCGCTTGGATATTTTGCAGGCGCACAGAGTGGACCGGGTGAGCATGGGGATCCAGAGCTTTGTGGAAGCGGAGGCGGCGGCCATTTACCGTCCGCAAATGCCGTTGGTGGTCGAGAAGGCGCTGGAACAGCTGAAGCGGTACCAGTTCCCGATTCTCAATCTCGATCTTATTTACGGACTGCCGGGCCAGACCGTGGATACTTGGCTTTACTCCCTGGAGCGGGCGCTTGCCTACGAGCCGGAGGAAATTTTTATTTACCCGCTGTATACGCGGGAGCATACGATCGTCAAGCCCGAAGAGATCCGGCAGCGGGGCGCGGATATCCGCATGGCCTGCTACACGGCGGCGCGCGACCGTCTTCTGGCCGCAGGGTATACGCAGTATTCGATGAGGAGGTTCGCGCGAGCGAGCGCCTCATCGCCCAAAACGCTCCTGCCGTACGGTTGTCAGGAGGAAGGCATGGTCGGTCTCGGCTGCGGCGCCCGCTCGTACACACACAGCGTGCACTACGCGACCCGCTATGCGGTGAGCCGCAGCGCGACGGCCGGCATTATCGCCGACTATGTCGCTGCGGAGCGTCATGACCTCGTCGACTACGGCTTCATCCTGAACGAGGCGGAACGGAAGCGGCGCTTCATTCTGAAGGCGCTCCTGCACCGCGAGGGGCTGGAGCTCGCGTCCTACGCCCGCCGGTTCGGCACGGAGGCGCTGGAGGACCATCCGGAGCTGAACCGGCTGACGGAGACGAGGCTGGCCGAGCGGGTTCCGCAGACCGGGACAGGCGGCGGCTGTTTCCGGCTGACGGACGACGGGATCGCCCTTTCCGATTCCATCGGAGACTGGTTCATCTCCCCGGAAACCCGTACCCTGATGGAAGGATACACCTTCGCATGAAGGCGGCACTGTATTACCGGGGGAGCCTGTCGTCGTGCAATTACGACTGCCCGTACTGCCCGTTCAGCAAGAACAAGGACAGCGCCGCCACGCTGGCGAAGGACCGGCGGCAGGTCGAAGCTTTTACGGACTGGGTAGAAAACCAGGGAGCCGAAGGCCACCGCCTGTCGGTTTTCTTCAATCCTTACGGGGAAGGGCTGACTCACCGCTGGTACAAGGAGGCCATGGTCCGACTCTCGCACATGGAGCACGTGGATAAAGTCGCGATCCAGACGAATTTGTCCGCCGGTCTCGCGTGGACCGGGGAACTGGATCCGAAGAAGACCGCCTTCTGGGTCACGTATCATCCCGGACAGACGACGGAAGAGAAATTTCTGGGGCAGGTTCTGCAGCTCTACAATCGGGGGATTCCGTTCAGCGTCGGATCGGTAGGAGTCAAAAGCGCCTTCGGCCGGCTGGAATCGCTCCGCCGTTCGCTGCCTTCCGACGTGTATATGTGGGTCAATGCGTTCAAAGACAAGCGGGATTATTACACGGATGAAGACCGGGCTTTCCTGAGGGGCCTCGATCCGCTTTTCGACCTGAACGCGGAGGACTACGAGAGCCGGGGACGGGCGTGCGGCACGGGTCACGACGTTTTCTACGTGCAGGGACCCGGCATAGTGAAGCGCTGCTACAAAGATCGCCGGGTCATCGGCCATCTATACCGGGACGGCCTGGACGCGCTTTCGCAGCCGCGCCCGTGCGGGATGGACTTCTGCGACTGCTACATCGGCTACATTCATATGCCGGACCTGCAGCTTCGCGGGCGGTACGGCGACGGGCTGCTCGAACGCATCGCAGGGGCCGGTTCACAGAGTCAGATGCCTCGTGTTTACGAAGAAGGAGTGGAGAGTTGTGACGCACACGCGTAACAAAAAGGTGCCGGCCGGCCTCGCTTACTGGCTGACGGGACTTTCGGGTTCGGGCAAGACCACGACGGCCAAGGCCTTCGCAGCGGAGCTTGCGGCCCGGGGGCACGCCGTCGAGTGTCTGGACGGGGACGAGCTCCGGCGGCAGGTCGGCACGGGCCTCGGCTTCAGCCGGGAGGACCGGATGGAGAATGTCCGGCGGGCCGTCTACATAAGCGGTTTGCTTAACCGCAACGGCGTCACGACCGTGGTCAGCCTGATCAGCCCGTATCGCGAAATGCGGGCGTACGCCAGGGAGAACCTGCCGCGATTTATCGAAGTGTTCGTGGATTGTCCTCTTGAGGAATGCGAGCGCAGGGATGTGAAAGGGCTGTACGCGAAGGCGCGGGCCGGCGAAATTCCGGCTTTTACCGGCATCAGCGACCCGTACGAAGCTCCGGAAAACCCGGAGCTGGTTATCCGCACGGATGGAGACACGCTGGAGCATAATGTGCTGAAGCTTCTTGATTTTTACGGGTAAAAGAAGGAACCGGCCCTGCGGGGTCGTATGTTATACCGTACGGAAGTGAAGAAACCGGGCAAAAGGAAACGCAAAGGGGGAAGCGAACGAGATGGAAATCCGCAAACCGATTCCGGAGGAAATTCAGCAGATCCGGAGGCTTTCACCGCAGGCGTTAGCGGAAGGAACGCTCGGAAATGCCGAACCGAACCGGGACAAAGTGAGGCAGCTCGTAGATCCCCTTCTGAAAAAAGGCTGCTACTATCTGATCGCAGCGGAAGAGAAGCAACTGGCCGGATGGGTTCTGATCGGGGAGAGCAAAGATTCGTTTACCGACCGGATTATCGGGTTTGTATACGAGCTCTATGTGCTTGAACCTTTCAGAGGACGCGGAATCTCCAGAAAACTCATGCAGGAAGCGGTGGAGCAGCTCAAAAGCCTGGGCTACCCCGAAGTACGCCTCAGCGTGTATGCCGGAAATCATGCGCTTCATCTGTACGAGTCGCTGGGCTTCGCTCCGAGAACGATTACGATGACCCTTCCGTTATGACCTGTCGGTCGCAGAAGCAAAACGAATGGCCTGACGGTCCGCATGAAAACCTATTTCCTCCCGGAGGAAATAGGTTTTTTCACATTGTCCAAAAAATATTATTTCAAAATTCACAAAATTGTAGAATTATTATTTCACCCCCACTATAATACAACTAAAGGATGGCGTGAGAGCGCTCTCATTTCGTCCTGTCGGGATGCTGTACCTGTATCTGATCGTTTCCGGTGCTGCCGGTTCCTCGTCCCCCATTTTTTTCTGGTCCCCGATTACTCTCCTTCATTCCTTTCTTTCAACCTTCCGTGAAAAGGTGGTAGGCAGACCATGATTCCGATTCCGAGACCGCGTTCTTTCCGTATCGCCTTGTTCTGGCGTCATTTCGCCAACTATTTCGTCGTCATTCTGATTCCTGTAATTGTCGCCTGCACGCTGGCCCATTTCCTCGTCGTCTCCCTGATCGAGAAGGATGCGGAGAAATTAAACCGTGTCATCATGAGCCGTTTCTCCGAACAGACGGACACCGCTTTCAATTCCCTGAAAACGAACATGATTAACATGCTCAGCACCTCCAATATCCGCAGCCTGCTTAAAGAAGCCGGAGATCTGTCCGGCGAGAACCCCCAGCGTATGGAGCTGATCCACGCTCTGCGGGAGCAGCTGATTAAGCTGCAGTCGGATGAGCTGGTGACGAAAGCATATCTGGTGTTCGTTCATCATGACCTTGTCATTGATGTGGATACGTATACCGATAAGTCGTACTATTTCGATTTCCGCTATCCGATGGGGGCGGAGGAGAAGGCGGCATACCTGGCCAAGTTTACAAACAAGAAAATGATGGAGTTTACGGAACCGAAGCCGGACGGTTCCGCCTTGTCCGCCTTGATGAGCTACCCGTTTAATACAAATGTTCCCGAAGTGTATCTGGTGGTGGATGTGAGCAGGGATAAATTGCAGCGGTTGATCAACATCCGGGAAAACTGGGTGGCCGGTACCGCGATTCTGGGAAGCCGGGGAGAAATCATCAGCTCGAACGGGGTTGTGTCGGACGGTATCAGCCGGATTCCGTCGCTTCTGGCGGACGCCTCGGGCGAATCCAAATTTCTGATTACGGAGGACAAAGCGATTTCTCTGGTCAAATCGGGTTTTGACGACACGTCCTATTACTTGAGCCTTGTCGATTTGCCTACGCTCATGAAGCCTGCCCATCTTACGCGGCTTATCAGCTGGATTTTTCTTGCCTTTTTCATTGTGGTGGGGAGTTTCGTCTCGTATTATTTGAGCCGCCGCATGTACCGGCCCATCCTGGAAATCAAAGAGGGCCTCAAATCGCACGGCTCTGCCCAGGCGCTGCAAATGCGAAGCGACGGGAACGATTACGATGTGATCAAACGGTTTTCGCAGCTGATCATTTCGGAAAACAAACAGCTTAACCAGCGGGTGACGGGCATGTTTCCGATCGTGCAGGAGCATTTTGTGACCAAAATTTTGCTGGGCGAATACAGGGACGCCCTCTCCATCGAGACATACGCCGGAGAAATCGGTTTTACCTATACGAAAAAAGCGGCGCGGACCGTGCTCGGCATAGCGCTGCACTATGATCCGGACGTGTACGGCCGGCTTTCGGAGACGTCCAAATCGTTCTTGACGGCGGAGCTGAAAGAGCGCATTCTCCAGCTCGTGCCCTCGACAATCTGGCTGTGCGGAATCAAGTCCGACTTGCTCGTCTGCGTGATTCAAAAGGACCCTTTCCTCAGCCGGAGCCCGGAGGAGGAGGCGAATCTGATCCGGGCGGCTCTGCAGCTGTACGGCAGCTATTTCAAAGCGACGATCGGCATTGGCAGGACGGTATACGGCATTGAGGAGCTTCACTTGTCTTACGAGCAGGCCGTATCGGTTTTGCAGCGCCGCGGACTGAGCGCCGGCGTCGAGATTTGCAGCGGGCAGAGCGCGCCGGATTCGACCCAGTGCGATACATTCCTGAGCGTGCAGGAGGTGGGGCGCATTCTGAACCGCTGCAAAACGCGCGACTACGACAAGCTGCTGCAGTCGGCCTACGAAACGGTGGAAGAAGCCGTACGCAAAAACGCCACGGCCGTTCAGATCAAATATTTGTGCACGGACATTTTAAATACGTGGGTACGGGCGGCCGAAACCGACCGCAAAGACTTCAACGTGCCTTTTTATGCGGGACTGTTCGACAAGATCAACGCCTGCATGACGCTGGAGGATGTGAAGCGCTGCTTCCTGGAGTTTCACGAGCTGCTTTTCCAACCTGCCAAGCCGGATGAACGGGCCTGCAAATTTACCGACATCCTGGCGTATATTCATGAGCATTACGATGAAGAGTTGTCGATCGAACAGTTTGCGAACTCCATGAATATGTCCGTGGGCCATTTCAGCCGGACCTTCAAGGAGGAAGTCGGGGAGAAATATGTGGAGTACATCGCCAAATACCGGCTGGTCAAAGCGAAAGAACTGCTTCTTCAAACGGATTTGAAAATGGACGATATCGCCGAAAAAGTCGGTTACTGGGGAAGAAATTCGTTTATCCGGATGTTCCGGAAATACGAAGGCATTACCCCCGCGAAATACCGGACGATTCATCAGTGAATACGGCAGGACTCCTAATTTTCCGGAGTCTCTTTTTTTTCCTGAACATACTCGGAAAGCCCCGGCCCGCAAGGGAGAGAGGAAATGGCACCCGGGCACAAATATGCACGCTTTACCGGTAACGGCAGGGTTCTCTATAGTTAGGGCATCACCACTTGCAAGCGCTTACTTGAAAGGAGGAGGAGGCCATGACGAAGAGTGCCCGCTTCTGGTATCTCGTCAGAAAACACAAAGCGCTCTACCTGCTGATGCTTCCGGGGATCTTGTACTATATCATTTTCAAGTACGTGCCCATGTACGGCATCATCATCGCTTTCCAGGATTATTCCATCGGCCGGGGCATCCTCGAAAGCAAATTCGTAGGGCTGAAGCATTTTATCGAATTCTTCTACGTCACGCCGGATTCCTGGAAGCTGATCCGCAACACGGTCATGCTCAACGTGTACGACCTGCTGTTCCATTTCCCGGCACCGATCGTTCTCGCCATTTTGTTCCACGAGCTGCGGAACAAATGGTTCAAGGGATTTGTCCAAAGCGTCAGCTATATGCCTCACTTTCTCTCCACGGTTGTGATCGCGGGCATTCTTGTGACGTTTTTGTCTCCGACGACCGGGGTCGTCAACCATTTTCTCGTGAAGGTATTCGGAATGGAGCCTGTCATGTTCCTGGGCATTCCCGAGTGGTTCCGGACGATTTACGTAAGCTCCGAAATCTGGCAGAAGATCGGCTGGGGAACGATCCTTTACCTGGCGGCTATCGCCGGTATCGACCCCACGCTGTACGAAGCGGCCAAAATGGACGGAGCGAACCGGTTTCAGCAGATCCGCCATATTACGCTTGTCGGTATGCTGCCGGTCATGATCGTCCTGTTCGTGCTGACGCTCGGTCATTTTATGGAGACGGGTTTCCAGAAAATTTTGCTTCTCTACAACTCCATGAACTACGAAACGTCGGACGTCATCAACACATTCGTGTATAGGCGGGGCATTCTCGATTCCGATTTCAGCTTCGCAACGGCCGTCGGCCTGTTCCAGTCTATCATCGGGCTTATCCTGGTCGTAACGGCCAACCGGATCGTCCGCAAATATTCCGAAACGAGCCTGTGGTAGGAGGAGGATTCCGTTGAAAATCAAAACCAGCCTGGCATCCCGAGTGTTTGACACGCTCAACATCGTTCTGATGCTGCTGCTCGTCATCGTCATGATTTATCCGATGGTGTACGTGTTTTCGGCGTCGATTTCGAATAACGCCCTGGTGGCGAGCGGAGAGGTGCTGCTTCTGCCGAAGCAGATCACGCTGGTCGCCTACGAGCGGCTTATCACCAATCCCGATCTGTGGATCAGCTACTGGAATACGATCCGCTACACCGTTCTTCATGTGGCGCTTACCCTGATCGTGACGGCGGCGATGGCGTATCCTTTATCGAAAAAATGGCTTCCGGGCCGCAGGAGCATTCTGCTCCTGGCCGCGTTTACCCTGCTATTCAGCGGGGGGATGATTCCGACCTTCCTGGTCGTTCAAAAGCTCGGCATGCTCGATACGATCTGGGCCATCGTCCTGCCGTCCCTGATTTCGACATGGTACCTGTTTATCATGCGGACGTTCTTCGAAGCGCTGCCCGAGGAGCTGGAGGACGCCGCCACGATCGACGGATGCAGTTCCCTGCAGGTGCTGTTGCGGATCGTCCTGCCGCTTTCCATGCCGGTCATGGCGACAATCGGCCTGTTCACGGCGGTCAACCAGTGGAACGCTTTCTTCGACGCGCTGATCTATCTCAATGACAGAAGCATGTATCCGCTGCAGATTATGCTGCGCAACATTCTCATCGCCGGAACGAGCGTTCAAGGCGAAGGAGATCTGAATCATCTGGAGACGCTCAAATACGCGATGATCATGATCGCTACGCTTCCGATCCTGTGCGTCTATCCGTTTATCCAGAAGTATTTCGTACAGGGAAGCATGATCGGCGGCATCAAAGGCTAGGCGGATATGGAGATAGTTCTGAATTCCCGGTGGAATTCATGGCTATAGAGCATGAAGAGGCCGCAAAAAAGCGGCGGTAATGCCGGCAATTATCGGTAAGACTGGCGGGAACCGCATAACCAGCATGGCCAATATGACCAGCAGGACCAGCAGGACCAGCAGGACCAGTAAAGCTAGCCAGTAGACCAGAAGCTACCATTATGGGGAGGTTCGGAAATGAAAAAAAGACCGTTTGCCGTGATTTTGACAGTCGTTCTGCTTGCCGGGGTCGTTGCGGCGGGATGTTCCAGCAAGGATCAGGGGGCTTCACCGGGGGAGGGCGGGGGATCGGACGCCAAGAAACCCGTCAAATTTTCATGGCTGGCTTATGACCGGGTAGAGGGAAAAGTGAGGCAGGACTGGGAGATTTTCAAAGAGATCGAGAAAAAGACAGGCGTCAGCGTCGATTTCCAGATTGTCAGCCAGGAAGGACTCACCGAGAAAAGACAGATCATGATCGCCACGAACTCCGTCACGGATTTTATCCAGGTGAGCACCCAGGAGGGCAGGGAGCATGGTCCGGATAAAGTATTCCTGAACTTGAAGGACTACCTGGACAAAGCGCCGAACCTTAAAGCGTTCTACGAGAAATACCCGGAAGCCAAAGCGGTCGCCAGCGGAGCGGACGGCGGCATTTACACGGTGCCCGTGATCGAAGGGGATGCCGAGGGCAAAGGCTTTAACTTCATCTGGTATACCCGCAAAGATCTCATGGATAAGTACGGTCTGAAGCCGCCGACAAACTTGGATGAATTTTACCAGTTCCTGAAGGCGTACAAGGAAAAAGAACCGAACTCGTATCCACTCATTCCCAATGCGATCGTGGGCGATACGGGGCTGTATACGGTATTCGGCCGGGCGTTTACGGGCATCCAGGGCTTCTTCAACATCGATCCGACGACCGATAAATATGCGTTCGCCCCGTATCACAAAGGCTACAAAGACTCGCTTGTCTTTTTGAATAAGCTGTATACCGAAAAGCTGCTCGATCCCGAGTATTCCCTGCTCACCCAGGCCCAGTGGGAGGAACGCATTCTGAAAGGCAAGTCGCTCGTGACCTACTTCTGGAAAGCGGATCTGGAGTCGCTAACGGACAAAGGCCGCAAAGCGGGCACCTCCGCCTTCGAGCTCGACGCGATTCCGCAGTTTGCCGCGGACGGCATTAAAAATTACCAGTTCTCCCGTCCCGTAATCGGAGCTGTGGGGCGCGCGATTTCCGCCAAAGTCAAAGATAAGGAAAGGGCGGTCCAGTTCCTGGACTACCTCGTCAGCGAGGAAGGCTCGAACTATCTGTCCCTGGGCATCGAAGGCAAAACGTACACGATGGAAAACGGCAAGCCCGTTTATATGAAAGAATTCGGCGCTTCCCCGTTCAATACGCTGCGCAAGGACTGGGGCGTCTGGTATGACCTGATCACTCTGGACAATGCGAAATCCCGGGAGGTTTGGGAACGCGGGCTGAGCGACAAGAGCAAGGATATCAACAAGCGGTATGAGCCGTTTATCGTGCCGTCCCCGAAACAGATCGTAAAAACACAGGAAGAGCTGGAGCTGGAAAAATCGAAGCTGAACAACCTGAACAAATTCCTGGAACAGAAATTAACGGAGTTCGTCACCGGAAAAACACCGATCAACGATACGACTTACCAGCAGTTCCTGGATCAGGTTAAGAAGATGGGAGCGGACGATTTGCTGAACATGTACAATACGGCCTATACCCGGACGTACGGCAAGAAGTAGATCTTGAGCCCGGGTACAAGGGAAGCATCAGTACGAAGGAGGGAAAGCTGTGGCAGCAGCGGAAAAGCTGAAAGTCATCGATACCGACGTTCATAACGAACAGAACGACTCGGCCCTGATCCCTTATTTGCCGGAGCCCTGGAAATCCAGGGTCGCGACAACGGGCATCGGTTACTCGGGCTCCGGTTATTACTCGCCGATCGGCGTCATGAAGAAGGACTCGATTCCGCCGGGAGGAGGCAAAGCGGGTTCCGATCCCGACTTCATGATCAAGCAGCTTATCGAAGGCTACAACGTCGAGTACGCCGTCCTGACGGGCGTCGTCTACAACATCTCGACGACGCACGACCCGGATTACGCGGCGGCGGTCTGCTCCGCCTACAACGACTTCCTTATCGCCGAATGGCTCGGCAAGCATAAGGCGTTCAAGGGCGCCATGGCGGTATCGACGCTGGACCCGCAGCTCGCCGCCAGGGAAATCGACCGGGTCGGGGATCATCCCGACATCGTCGAAGTGATCATCTCCAGCGCCGCACGCTGGCCGCTGGGGCACCGCTTCTACCACCCGATCTACGAAGCGGCGGAGCGGCACGGCCTGCCCGTTGCCATCCATCCGGGTGCCGAAGGGGGGGGCAGCTCGACCGCGCCTACGGCGGCCGGGTATCCGGCGAGATACATCGAGTGGCATACGTGCCTGTCCCAAATGTTCATGGCCCATTTGGTCAGCCTCGTATGCGAGGGGGTATTCGCCAAGTTCCCCGGCCTGAAGGTTGTGCTCGTCGAGGGCGGCATCGCCTGGCTGCCGCCGCTGATGTGGCGGCTCGACAAGAACTACAAGGCGCTCCGCTCCACCGTTCCTTGGCTGACGAAGATGCCGAGTCAATATATCGCGGAGCACTGCTTCCTGACGACGCAGCCGATTGAGGAGCCGGACAATCCGCAGCATCTGGTCGACTTATTTAACATGTTCGACGCGGAGAACATGATTCTCTATTCCAGCGACTATCCGCACTGGGACTTCGATGCGCCGGATATGATCCTTCGCAAGCTGAAGCCGGAAGCCCGGCGCAAAATTTTTTACGAGAACGCGAAAAAGCTCTACAACTTATCGTAAACGGAGGCCATTCGATCATGGCGGTACACGAGGTGCTGAATGTGAAAGACGTTCCCGAAGGCGGGCATGTCCGGGTCGAGGTGGAAGGGCGGGAAATCTGCATCTACCGGATCGGCGGGGAGTTCTACGCGCTCCACAATTACTGCCCGCACCAGGGAGCGCCGATGTGCGCGGGGCTTGTCTCCGGGACGAATCTTCCGTCGGACGTCTACGAATACGATTACAGTCGCCAGGGCGAGATTGTGCGCTGCCCTTGGCACGGCTGGGAATTCGATATCAAAACCGGGAAGTCCTTGTTCAGCGACCGGACCCGGGTGAAGAAATACGAACTGGAAATTAAGGACGGCCGGATTGGTATTGTGCTTGGAAAATAAGGAAAGTCACCGTGTCGTGCCGACGAAGAGCGCAGACCGGGATTTACCGAAAGGCGTCTTCCGTGGTGCGTTGCGGCTGACAGGATTGTGGGCAAGGAGATAAAAAACATCGGGCTGCAACAAGCCGTCTATTTGCCAAAGAGCTGCGTTGTGCAGCTCTTTTTGTGTTTAAAACAGGACAGAGGCTTGTACTCAAAATCAACATTTTATAAGGTGAAAAAGCCACTCCGCAAGAGAGTGACTCACCAACCCATCCGATAGTTGGAGCATATTGCATATAGCTCTGACCATATAAAGCAAATAGCATGAAGATGACGTTTAACACCATAGCCGAAATTACCAAAAGTCTACTTTTCATAACAATCTCCTTACCCCCTAAACAAATCGCATATTCAATCTACGGCAAAATTCATACATTAAATATAAGCAAATTATGAATTTATTTCAAAAATTTGGAGTGAACTTGCTGAAATACAGTGAACGAGGATAACCGCATCATGATTCTTCACCAACTTTGAAACGAAGTTCAGAATGTGACGTATTTTACATGTATGCCAAATGTATCCCAAGATACCGTATAAACCGAAACAAAAGGAGGCCTTCGATTCATGAAAATCAGACTCGTCCTTGCGGTTTTGACCGTTTTGATGCTATCGGGTTGTTCGCTTCTGGACGGTGTGAGCAGCACCTTGAACTATGGGGAAGAAGCGAAAACGTATCTCCAGGAAGCGGCCGCTTTCGCCGAAAACCTGCCCGCCGCCGCCCAGGAAGCCGTAACCGATCCCCAGGCGGGGGAGAAAGTAAAAAAAGAACTGGAAGCGATGAGAGAGAATATTTCCAGTTTTAACGGACTGGACGCGCCGGGCTTCGCCGAAGACCTGCATAAGCAGATCGTCGGGTACAACGAAACGATGCTGGGCACGATTAACGGACATCTGGAGCAGCTTAACGGCCAGGTGCTCGATTATAAATCGCTTCTCCAGTCCCCGGTGATTCAGCAGGTGAACGAAATGAAGCAGCTTACCGAGAAGATCCAGAACTTGGGTCAGTAAAATAAGTTAAACACCGCCCCCTATCCTCGGAAAAAGCGGCCGGAACCCATAAATATCCAAGCCCCGAGCGGGCTTTTTTTGTTAGGCGCGGCACATTTGCAGGTCGGCTCCCGCCGTGATCATTCGATTCATCCGTACACGCGGGTCAATTCCTCGGCGGCCTCTCCTTCATATAGGAGGAAGGGGTACGGCCGGTCGTTTTTTTGAAAATCCGCTGAAAATACGAAACGTCCTCGTACCCGACAAATTCGGCGATCTCGGCGATCGTCAGCAGCGAATCCATCAGCATATAGACGGCTTTTTTCACGCGTACGGCATGGACATATTCGCTGATGGTTTGCCCCGTTACTTTTTTGAAAAGAGCGGCGGCATAGTTGGGGCTTTTCGAGATAAATTCGCCCAGCTCGTCTTTCGTCACTTTCTTGCGGTAATGGTCGCGGATATACTGCTTCATCCGTTCTGCATGTTTTCCCGTTTCGGACGAAACCGCCGCTTGATCCGCTTCGCGGTTAAGCAGAGCGAGCATTTCCAGGAGAATGGCTTGTCCGCGAATTGCCGCGTACGGTTCGTTCTCTTTCCAATCGGAGTAGCACTTACGGGTCCGTTCAAGCAAAAATTCGGCCATGCCGGAGCGGATTTTTACCCATGGTTTGGTCAGAAGCGGCAGCTCGTGACCGGTTTCCGTAATATGGAAGCTTGCGACATATTTGTTGTGCAGGAAGGTCGGAATGCTTTTGCCGTAATAGGATACGCCCTCTCTGATCAGGAGAAGGTCGCCTTGCTCCAGCATAATTTTGTCGTTTCCGATCCAGTACAGGCAGCGGCCGTAGCTCAGCATGATGAACGAAGCGGCCGCACTGCCGCCGGGCTCGCTTTCCTCGTACCATTCCGCCAGCCGGTCGTGCCGGATGTTTGTTAATTTGATCATGGTTCCCTCTTCATAGAACGTACTATAGTACAATTGCAATACTATAGTTCATTTTCTCCCGAACGGAAACGAATTACAATAGGGACAACCAAAGAAGAGGAAGGACCGATCATATGCGGAAGACAAAAATTGTTTGCACCATGGGGCCCTCATGCCGCTCCGTCGAGGTATTGAAGGAATTGATCGCAGCCGGAATGAACGTGGCGAGAATTAACATGGCTCACGGAGAGCTGGAGGATCACAGCCTGCAGATCAGCCGGATCCGTCAGGCGGCGAAAGAAACGGGCGCCATCGTACCGGTGCTGATGGACATCAAAGGACCGGAAGTACGGATCGGCCTGCTCAAGGAAGCGTCGTGCGAAGTGAAAGCGGGGGACTGCCTCACGCTGACAAGCGAAGAAATCGCGGGAGACAGCACGCGCATCTCGGTCAATTATGCCGAACTGCCGCAAGTCGTGAAGGCCGGGGACAAAATTTTGATCGACGACGGGCTGATCGAACTGAGAGTCGTTTCGGCGGCGGGAACGGAAGTGTCGTGCGAAGTGATCAACGGCGGCGTCATCAAGCCGCGCAAAGGGGTTAACCTGCCGGGCGTGCATACGACGCTCCCCGGAGTCACGGAGCGGGACATCCGCCATATCGAATTCGGCATCCGCGAAAAGATTGAGATCATCGCCATGTCCTTCGTGCGTAAAGCGGAAGACGTGCTTACGGTCCGGCAGCTTCTGGAGGATCAAGGCTGCGGTCATATCCAGATCATTTCCAAGATCGAAAACCAGGAAGGCGTAGACGAGCTGGAAGCCATCGTGGAGGCGTCGGACGGAATCATGGTAGCCCGCGGGGATCTGGGCGTTGAAATTCCGGTCGAAGATGTTCCGGTCCTCCAGAAAGTGATGATCGAATCCTGCAACCGCGCGGGCAAGCCGGTTATTGTCGCCACTCAAATGCTGGATTCGATGCAGGTCAATCCGCGGCCGACCCGGGCTGAAGTGAGCGACGTCGCGAACGCCGTTCTTCAGGGCTCCGACGCGATCATGCTGTCGGGCGAGACGGCCGCCGGCAAGTATCCGGTCGAATCGGTGCGCACGATGGCCACGATCGCCAAGAAAGCCGAGGGGCTTTACATGGAGGAAACCGGCCGTCAACAAGCGGGCGTTCCCGCAGAGGTCAATGTGACGGAGATCATCAGTCAGGCGGCTGTCCGCGCATCGGAGGCGATCGGAGCGAAAGCGATTCTGACACCGACGATGAGCGGATACACCCCGCGGATGGTGTCCAAGCACAGACCGAAAGCGCCGATCATCGCCATTGCGCCTAGTGACGAGGTTCTGAACAAGCTCTGCCTGCTGTGGGGCGTGCTGCCCGTGAAAGGCGAATTTGTACAGACGACCGACGACATGTTTCAGGCCGCGGTATCCAGCGGAACCGCACAGGGGCTGCTGCAAGCCGGCGATTACACCGTGATCACGGCAGGGGTGCCGATCGGCAAGACGGGAACGACGAATCTGATTAAAATCATGCAAGTGTAGAAGGAAAAGCCTCCCGGCGACGGGAGGTTTTTTTGCTGCGTAAACGGAATGTGTCATGCAATGCTTTTCTACCAGAAACTTCAATGACTGAACGATAGTGACTGAAACTTTGAATCCGCCTCCGGGCGGATTTTTATTTTGCGCTTCTAAGAAAAGGAGGATTCGCAGCGGGATCTTTTGCGGTATAATGGACAGATGTACGTAACGATGATGTGGAGGCACGGCCAGATTGAGAAATTATCCATTTGCATTTGATCCGACGAAACCTTTTATTCAGCAGGCAAGCGACTGGATTGCCGACGTGTTTTACGAGCTTCTGCCGGAAGCCGGTTTTGAAGTGAGAGACGAACAAATTTATATGGCGTTTCAACTGGAGAGGGCTTACCAGGAGAAACAGACCATCTTTGCGGAAGCGGGAGTGGGAACCGGGAAAACGCTGGTGTATCTGCTTTACGCTCTTACTTATGCGCGTTATACGAGAAAACCCGCGATTATCGCTTGTGCCGACGAGTCGCTGATCGAGCAACTGGTCAAACCCGAAGGGGACATCGCCAAGCTCGCCCGGCATCTCGATCTGACGATTGACGCCCGGATGGGCAAGTCGCAGCATCAGTACATTTGCCTGAATAAACTGGACGACACCCGGGGCGGCGCTTTTGACGACGAGGAAGTTTTCAGCGAGATTTATCACGGCCTTCCTTCGTTCGTCCACTACCCGGACACGCTCCAGTCCTTCTATCCGTACGGCAACCGCAAGGAGTACCCCGAGCTGACGGACGAGCAGTGGGAACGTATCGGCTGGGACGTGTTCCAGGACTGCCTCGTCTGCAGCCAGCGGCATCGCTGCGGCCAGACGTTGTCGCGCGAGCATTACCGCAAATCCGCCGACCTGATTATTTGTTCCCATGATTTCTACATGGAACACGTCTGGACCTACGAGGCCCGCAAACGGGAAGGCCAGCTTCCTCTTCTGCCGGACCACAGTTCCGTCGTATTCGACGAAGGGCATCTGCTTGAAACGGCTGCGCAAAACGCGCTCACCTACAAATTGAAGCATTCGGTATTTGAAAGCATCGTCATCCGGCTTCTGGAAGGCGAAGTCAGAGAAACGCTGGCCCTGGCCATCGAGGAGGCCATCGTCCAGAGTGAAACGCTGTTCCGCGTGCTGGACGAGAGCAGTTATTCCGTCCCGGCCTCGGAACGCAAGGAATTCGCCTGGAGCGAAGAATTGAAACGGGAAGTAAGCCGGTTCCGGCAGCTGATCGACGTGATTGAGGAAGAGCTTGTGTTCGAAAGCGGACTGTCCACACTGGACGATTACCAGCTCAAAATCGTCGAGGAACACCTGGAAATGATTCAGCTTGCTTTGAGCTTGTTCGATAAGCCGGGTCAGCTCATTTCATGGGTTACGGAGGATTCCGACGGAATCACCCTGGTCATCATGCCGAAAATGGTAAAGGAAATTTTAAGAGACCGCGTCTTTTCGAAAAAAATGCCGGTCGTGTTTTCTTCGGCGACCTTGTCCGTCAACGGCTCTTTCGACTATATGGCGGGCAGCCTGGGCATCGAAAGCTTCCTTTCGTTCTCCGTTCCCTCCCCTTACGATTACAGCGCCCAAATGAAGGCGAACCTGTATCCCGACAAGCCGGAAGAGGACAAGACCGGACGGGTTCTGGAACTGCTCAAGGAATCCGACGGGCGGGCGCTTATCCTGTTCCCGTCCCGCGAGGCGCTGGGCGATTTCAAACGGAACATGACACGGTATCCCGAGTCCGCCGATTTCCGGTTTTTGTTTGAAGGCTCGGCGGAAATCAGCCACCTCATCTCGTCGTTTCAGAACGACGAAGAAAGTGTCCTCTGTGCGGTAACGCTGTGGGAAGGACTGGATATTCCGGGACCGTCCTTGTCCCATGTAATCGTCTGGGAGCTTCCGTTTCCTCCGGACGATCCCGTCTTTGCGGCCAAGCGGAAAGATTCGGCTCAGCCGTACGAAGACGTGGACATGCCCTACATGCTGCTCCGCCTGAGGCAGGGCATCGGGCGCTTAATCCGGTCACGCGATGACCGGGGCATGGTGTCCGTTCTCGGTCATGATTTGGATAATCCTACGGTCAGAGAGCAGATCCAGGGCCTGCTTCCGCATTAAGCGGGATGTCAAATGTTGCCGATTTATGACGTTTCCGCTATGATAGACAAGATGCTTCCGGTTCACATTCCGTATTTCAAGTAAAATATAGGCCGGACGATGAATTGAATAAGTCGGTACAGGTGCTTGCCGTTGGAATCTTAACGCGGTACAGCTTAATAGGGAAGTCCGGTGCAAGACCGGCGCGGTCCCGCCACTGTAACAGAAGAGTCGCAGCAACCACAGTCACTGGTATCCATGCCGGGAAGACTGCTGCCGATGATGACGCTGATAGCCAGGAGACCTGCCTGTATCCGTAACACGAGCAACCTACGGGAGATAGGGAGGTGTTAGATGCGTTCTGTACTGAAATTACGAGCGTCTTTCCCTTTGTCTGTAAACGAAGGGGGAGGCGCTTTTTTGCATGGACAGCCCTAAAAATATCAACGGTCGAGGTGAGGACTTGCAATCGGTTTGCAATAAAGAAACGGTACGGGAGACCGGGGAGGCCAGGGGCGCCCGCTCCGCATCCGCAAAAAAATACGGGACGGCGCGCACTCTAACCGCTTTTCCGCTCTTGCTGGGCGGCTTGTCGCTTCTCCTTGTGATCTCCGTGACGATAGCCGTCATGCTCGGTTCCGTTCGGATCGAGCCCGTCACGGTCTGGAAGATCGCTCTGTCTCACATGCCGGGAATCGGCAGCCTGATCGAGCGGGATTGGACGAAAGCGCAGGAGCATATTATCTGGAACATCCGCTTTCCCCGCGTCCTGCTCGGTCTTGTCGTAGGAGCGGGCCTGTCCGCGGTCGGAGTGACGATCCAGGCGCTAATCCGCAATTCGCTCGGGGATCCTTACATACTCGGGGTATCGTCCGGCTCGTCGGTTGCGGCTACCCTTGTTCTGCTGTTCGGGGGCTTCTCGTTTCTTGGCGCTTACGCGCTGCCGGTTTCGGCCTTTATCGGCTCCCTTGTCGCGATGGCGCTTGTCTTTACCTTCGCCAAGGTAGGAGGCCGCATTTCGACCACCCGGCTGCTGCTTGCGGGAACAGCCGTTGCGAGCATGATGTCGGCGTTTACGAGCTTCATCGTCACGATGGCGCCGAACGCCCAAGGCATCCGCTCCGTCGTTTACTGGCTGATGGGCAGCCTGGCCGGCGCGAAGTGGGAATACCTCACCGCACCGGCTCTGATCGTGGTGTCCGGTATCGTTTTCCTACTCTTTCAGCACCGGTCGTTGAACGCTCTTCTCGTGGGGGAAGGCGCAGCGGGAACGATGGGGGTCAATGTGCCGGCGTTCCGGACCTGTCTGGTGATCGTGACCGCGCTGATCACGGGAACGATCGTGTCCGTCAGCGGCTCAATCGGTTTTGTCGGCCTGATGATTCCCCATATCGTCCGGCTGGTGCTCGGCTCCGACCACCGCAAGGTGCTTCCGGTCAGCGTCCTTTTCGGGGCGGTCTACGTCATATGGGCCGACGTTCTGGCCAGGCTCGCGCTTGCGCCGGAAGAACTGCCGATCGGCATCGTCACGGCGATATGCGGAGGCCCGTTCTTCATCTGGCTGCTCCGCAGAAGTTCATACGCGTTCGGAGGTGCTTCTAAATGAACATGGAAGCGAATCATCTCACTTTGAGCATAGGCGCCAGGAAAATCCTCGACTCCGTAAACCTGGCCGTCCGCGAAGGCGAGTTTATCGGCCTGATCGGCCCGAACGGGAGCGGGAAATCGACCCTGCTCAAAACGGTCTACCGCGAGCTTAAGCCGGACGCGGGACAAGTGTTTATGGATGAGCGGGAGCTGCTGAATCTGCCCTACAAAAAAGCGGCCGAACTGATGGCCGTCGTCAGCCAGGAATCTTCCGTCGAGTTCGATTTCAGCGTGGCGGACATGGTTCTGATGGGAAGATATCCCCACAAGAAATGGTACGAAAGCGATACGGAAGCGGACCGGGAAATATGCTTCCGGGCCTTGGAAACGGTCGGACTCGGACACTTCGGAGAACGCAGCTTCGCGACCTTGTCCGGCGGCGAGAAGCAGCGGGTGCTTATCGCCCGGGCGCTGGCCCAGCAGGCGAAGTTTCTGATTCTGGACGAGCCCACGAACCACCTGGATATCCGCTACCAGCTCCAGATCATGGAGCTTGTCCGCTCGCTGGGGATCACGACGCTGGCCGCCCTTCACGATCTGAATATGGCGGCTTACTATTGCGACCGTCTCTACATCATCAGCGAGGGCAGGATTGCGGCGGAAGGAACGCCCGCGGAACTTCTCGTCCCTGCTGTTCTCCGGGACATATTCGGCGTTCACGCCGAGGTGAACCGGCACGCCCTGACAGGCAAGCCGGTTATTACGTACTTGCCGGAATCTTTTTATAACGCCGGACTAAAACAGACGGAGGAATCCTTTTGAATCTTATGCGATCTCTTAAACTTTCTTTATTTTTATGCCTCACTCTTGTGTGCATGGCCGCTATAAGCGCCTGCTCCGCTTCCGATTCAACCAAAGAACTTGTACCGAGAGGGACCGCGGAGTCAACGGGAACACCGGCGGCAGCCGTAGAACTTGATAATATGGGGCAGAAGCTTCATTTTTCGGAAGCGCCCAAACGGGCCGTCACTTTAAATCAGCATGCTACGGAAGTAATGCTTGCGCTCGGTCTGGAGAAAAACATGGCCGGCACCGCTTATCTGGACGATCAGATCCTCCCGGAGCTGCAGGAAGCTTACAACCGGGTTCCCGTTCTCGCCAAAACCTATCCGTCCAAGGAAATTTTCGCGGAGGCCGCTCCGGATTTTGCCTATGCGGGCTGGAAAAGCGCGTTTACGGAGAAAAGTCTGGGCACCCGGGAAGAACTCGCCAAACAGGGGGTTCAGACTTATGTGCAGGAATCTTCCAATAAAGCCGCTCCAACCTTGGAGGATGTGTACCGGGATATTTTGAACATCGGCCGCATTTTCAGGGTGGAGGCCAAAGCGAATGAACTTGTGGACGGCATGAAACAGCGCTTGAAAGACATTCAGGACCAAATCGGCACGGTCGGGACTCCTCAGAAGGTGTTCATTTACGACAACGGCGAAGACAAAGCTTTTACGGCGGCCAACACCTACATTACGAGCCTGATCAACATGATCGGCGGCAAAAATATTTTCGACGATATTCAGAAAAGCTGGGTCGAAGTCAGTTGGGAAGAGGTGGTCAGCCGCAGCCCGGACGTGATTGTCATTATGGATTACGGCGATACGCCGGTAGAGAAGAAAAAAGAGCTTCTTCTGGGTAAAAGGGAGCTGGCCGATATTCCGGCGATTAAGAACAAGCGCCTGCTCGTTCTCCCTCTGTCGGCCGCTTCCGAAGGAATCCGCGCCCCGATCGCTCTCCAGACGCTGGCGGAAGGGTTATATCCCGATAAAGTACATAAAAAATAAGCCTTCTTTTCCCATCCGATTTTGGGCAGCGCCGTTAAAAGCCGTCTGCCGATGGAATGAAATGAGCCCCTGCGAAAGGGGCTTTTTTTATGCGATGAATCTGAAAAATGATCCTGGGAAAATGATTTAAGAAAGTTTTAATAGATGCTTCATAAGGGGTTTATTTTTGTTGCCTATGATGACAGTGGAAGTCAAATACGAATGGTTCAGGAGGATGAAGATGAACAAGAAATGGCTTGTGCTGGGAAGCGTAATCGGAATCAGCAGTCTCATGATGGTCACGACGGGAATAAGCGCCATGGCCGGAACTTCAGGGTACGACGCCTACAAGTCCGCGTTGAAGAACACCAAGACAGTCCAAAGTGTGACTGTTCAGGCAGCAGGATCTTTGCAGGACAACGGGAATGTGGCACTGAGCGCAAACGGGACGTTTAAAATGAGCCGGGAAGGCGGCTCGGCAAGCGGTGCGGGTGAAGTTTCCGCCGGCGGCGCGAAACAAGCGCTTCAATTTTACAAGCAGGGTGATCAAGCCATTTTCAAACCGGGAAGCGGCGATGTGTATTATGTAAAAGATGCGGCGGCCGAAACGCATAAGCGTTTTAAAGACTCCGCGGAAAAAGAAATGCCGCAGCACGTGGAAACCGTGGTCGACGCGCTGGTCGGCAATCTGAAAGATTATGTCGCCGTTGATGTGAAAGAGGACGGGAGCAAGCGCGTATCGGCGGAGTTGGACGGCGCTCAGCTGCCCGCTGTTGTTCAGGCGATTGCGCCGATCGTCATCAAGCAGGCGTCTAAGGAGCACGGACAGCCGGAGAAGAAAGCTGACACGACGGCCAACCCGTTCGGCAACGATTTTCTGAAGGGGGCCGCTCCCGAGCTGACCGATGATATTCGCCTGGAGAAGGTGGCCGTCAACGCGACGATCAGTCCTTCGAACTATATTCAGCACCAGGAGGCGGAACTGACCGTATCCGGCAAGGATGCCGGCGGCAAAACTCATCAAGTCGTCGTACATCTTCAGGCGGATCTGTCCGGATATGATTGCACCACGCCGGATACGGTGGATCTGAACGGCAAAAACGTACAACCGATAGAGTCCGAGCACCGGAACAAGTGGCAGGGCAAAAACGGCTGAACCAGCTGCATATTGTTTCGTCCGCAGCCGATAGACGGGGGTTACAGGACGTCTGCCGGCTTCCGGACGAGAAAGGAAGAGATTATACGGATGCAACCTATTTTGGAGGTCAGCGGCTTAACGAAGCTATACCGTGGAAGCGGACGCGGAATAAGAGAGGTCAGCCTGCGGCTGGAGGCCGGCGACGTCTATGGTCTGCTCGGCCCGAACGGAGCGGGTAAGACCACGCTCCTGAAACTGATCACGGGTCTGGTCCGGGCCGACGGCGGCACGGTTACCCTGTTCGGCGCCGACAGGAACCTCCATCACGAGCAGGCGATGGCAAATGTCGGCTGCATGATCGAATCGGCCGATTTTCCCGATTTTCTGACGGCCTGGCAGTATCTCCGGCAGTCCGCACGCTTTTATCCGCAGGTGACGGGACAGCGGATGGAGGAGGTGCTGGATACCGTCGGACTGCTTCGGGTTCGGCAGGAGAAAATCAAAGGCTTCTCGACAGGCATGAAACAGAAGCTGGCGTTGGCGGCCGCCGTTTTGTCGAGGCCGAAGCTTGTCCTGCTGGATGAGCCCACGAACGGCTTGGATATCGAGGGAACGGTGGTGTTCCGAAGTCTGATCCGCAAGATGTCGGCGGAAGAAGGGACCTCGTTCCTGATCTCCAGCCATATGATCCACGAGCTCGAGCAGCTTTGCAGCCGGGCGGGAATTCTGGCCGGCGGCAGCCTGAGGATAGAAGCGGATGTCTCCGGTTTGGTGCTGGAAGGCGGGACGCTCGAAGATTTTTACATGAAAGAAATCCGGGACAAGGGGGAGCTTCAAGGTGCATAGATGGAAAGCGGGTTACGTGAACGAGCTTTATTTGCTGCTGTACCGGAAAAAGATCGGCATCTTCGGGGCGGTCTCCGTCCTGCTTCCTATTCTGTTTGCCGTCTCGTTACAAGCGCTTGAGCCCTTGCTTGGATTGATGGCGGTTAGCGGGTCTTTTCCCGTTCAGACGCTCGGTTTCTACACGGCGCTGTGGATTCCCCTCTTTATTTTGACGCTTACGGGCGACCAGTTTCCTCACGAAGTCGCTTCAAGAACGCTTAAACTCGCTTTTCTGCGTCCCAACACGCGCTTTCACGTATTCACCGCGAAGGTGGCCGCCCAGGGAACCGCCGTCGCTGTCCTGCTGGCGCTGCTCTTTGCGGGTACGCTGCTGTGTGCGATGTTCACGGGAACGCCTTTGGGCTTAGCCGAAGGACTGTCAGCCGCCAAAGCGTATGCGGCCGCGTTTGCCGCCATGCTGGCCCTGTCGGCCGTATTTGTTTTTGCCGCGCAGTTTTTCAAAAGTGCCAGCGGATTCGTCGTCTTCGGCATCGTGTTGTATGCGGCCGCCAAGCTGGCTCCTTTCCTCGTCCAATCTTTCCCGGCGTTCTCACCCGTGTCTTACACGGATTGGCATCTGCTTTGGCTGAATGACGGGGTACCGGCGGGAAGACGGATGACGGCTGCTCTGTTTCTGCTTTCCAGCAGCCTCTTGTTTTTTGCCCTCGGTTATTATAAATTTGATCGAAAAGAAGTGTGAACGGGGAAAAGCCTATGTCTATCCGTTTCAAGCTGCTGCTTTCGTATGCCGCGATGCTTGTTATCCCGCTCGTTATGATGCTCATAACGGCAATGCTTCTCGTCGTGGTGTTCCGCGGGGATTTGCAGTCGATCAAAGACCAGTACGGGGAAGGCGAAAGCCGTTTCGAGAACCGCGGCATCGAGCGGCTGCTCAAAGAAATCAAACGCACGACGGAAATTAACCCCGCGGCATGGACAGATGCGTCTTACCTGGCGGAAATCGACGGGGAGCTGCAGCGGAACCAGTCCAATCTAATCCTGCGCAAAGGCGATGAGATCGTCTACGCGGCCGCCGCCTTTCCTTATCCGGAGCTTCTTAAGAAGCTGCCGGCATATGAGCGGCCGGGGAACGTGGTCATGGCCAAGCCCGAGCGGATCGGCAAACAGCTTGTCGAAGTCGTTCATGCGGACTTCAAGTTTGAAGACGGTCAGAAAGGCAGCCTGTTCGTCGTGACGGCCGTGAGCCCGTTCGTCACTTTCGCCCGGAAGTTTTTTCCGATCTTGTTTATCGCTTTAATCGTCATTCTCATTCTTACGCATACGCTGCTGACTTATTTCGTTTCCAGAAGCATCATTAAACCGCTGAATACTCTGAAAGCCGCCATGAAGCGGATAGAGGCCGGCGATCTGGATTCCCGGGTCGTGCCTTCGGGCAGGGATGAAATCGGGGAGCTGAGCGCGGCTTTCGAGCAGATGAGGATGAAGCTTAAAGCATCCATCCAGACGCAGCTTCAATATGAAGAAAACCGCAAAGAGCTCATCTCGAATATTTCCCACGATATCCGCACTCCGCTGACGGCCATACGGGGGTACGTTGAAGGGCTCGGGGACGGCATTGCGGATACTGACGAGAAACGGGAGAAATATATCGGCATTATTACCTCCAAAGCGGAGGAGATGGATCACCTGATCGACGAGCTGTTTTTATACTCCAAGCTTGATTTAAAACGGCTGCCGTTCAATTTCGAGGCGGTTGATCTGCACGCGTTTATCGAAGATTTATCTTCGGAGCTGGAATTCGAGCTCGGTAAACAAGGCATCCGTTATTCGGCCGATATCAGGCTGAAACCGCATACGGAACTGGCGATAGACCGGGACAAAATCAAGCGCGTTTTCGTGAATATCGTAGATAACAGCGTCAAATATATGAATAAACCCGATAAACAGATCGGCCTGAAGGTTCTGGGAACCGGGCAGGAAGTCCGTATCGAAATATCCGACAACGGCCGGGGAATCGATGCGGAATCTATTCCGTATATCTTCGAGCGGTTTTACCGGGCCGACCCGTCGCGCAACAGCGATACCGGAGGCAGCGGCCTCGGTCTCGCCATTTCCAAGCAGATTATCGACGGTCACGGGGGTACGATCCGGGCAAGCAGCCTTCCCGACGAGGGCAGCTGTGTTACGATCATGCTTCCGATCCGAACGAATAAAGAGAGTGATTCCGTATGAAATCCATATTGATCGTGGAAGACGAGCGGCTTATAGCCGAGTTGCAGAGAGATTACCTGGAGGTTCACGGGTTCCAAGTCGAAATCGCGGAGGACGGGGAGAACGGACTGCGTCTCGGCTTGAGCGGAAACTACGATCTGATCCTCCTGGATCTCATGATTCCCCGCATCGGCGGGTTTGAGGTATGCAGGAAAATCCGGGAAGAAAGAGACATTCCGATTCTGATGGTCACGGCCAAAAAAGAAGACATCGACATTATCCGGGGTCTGGGTCTCGGGGCCGACGATTATATCACCAAACCGTTCAAACCCGCCGAACTCGTCGCCCGTGTGAAGGCCCATTTGTCCCGTTACGAGCGGCTGATCGGTCCCCCGAAAAGCAAGGAGGAAGTGTCCATCCGGGAGCTTGTGATCCATTTCGGTTCCCGCCGGGTTTTTCTGCGCGGCAGTGAAATTACGCTGACGACGAAGGAATTCGATCTGCTCTGGTTTCTCGCGCGCAACCCCAACCGGGTGTTCAGCAAGGATCATCTTTTCGAGAAATTGTGGGGCATGAATTCGCTCGGCGATTCTCAGACGGTTACCGTCCATATCCGAAAGCTGCGGGAGAAAATCGAGCTGGACTCTTCGAACTCCGAGTATATCGAAACCGTATGGGGCGCGGGCTACCGCTTCCGTTTATAGGCAATTTCCGGGAAGCAAACAAGAGCAGGAAGGTGGATGCAGCCTGCTTTTTTTTGCTTTTCGGGGAAAGACGGGGCACAATGGTAGACGGGAATACAGCCGCATGAGAGCGGCTTGGAAGAGGTGCTGAGTTGAACATCCTGATCGCGGACGATGATCCGGACATGCTCCGGATTTTAACCTTATATTTTCAGAAAGAAGGCTTTACCGTTTACACGGCGTTGGACGGGGAAGAAGCGTTGAACATTTGCTTTGCGCATAAAATCGATCTGGCCGTGCTCGATTGGATGATGCCCCGCGTAAGCGGAATCCGGGTTTGCGGAGAAATTAAAAAACGCCACGCGGCCAAAGTGCTGATGCTGACGGCCAAAAGCGGCAGCGAAGACGAATGGAACGCTCTGCTGACAGGGGCGGACGATTATGTGCGCAAGCCTTTCGAGCCGAAGATTCTTCTTTTGCGGGCCAAAAAGCTAATCCGGGCGGAACGGGACATTTATATCGGCGGACTGCGCGTAGACATGGAAGGCGGTAAAATTTTCAGGGGGGAAACCGATCTGGGAGCCGCGAACAAGGAATTTCTGCTGCTGAAATGTCTGCTGGAGCATAAAGGAAAAATTTTGAGCCGGGAAACTTTGCTGGATCATGTGTGGGGATTCGATTACGACGGGGAGGAACGGACAGTCGATACGCATATTCGGCGGCTGCGGGAGAGAATCGGCGGCGGGCTCATCAAGACACACCGGGGCATGGGCTACAGCCTGGAAGAACCTCGGGAACCCCAGGAACCCCAGGAACCCACCCGGGAGCTTGCCGGACGCAAGGAGCAGGAGAAAGGCCACGGTGTGCATGAATAAGCTGAGCCGTAAGCTGTTTTGGCGTCTCTCGCTGCTTGTCTGTTTCGTTTTTGTCCTGTCTTTCCTGGTGAACGAATATTTTCTGCCCAAATACATGCTCTACCAGAAAAAAATGAATTTGGCCGCCTTGACGGGCGAAATGCTGCAAAAGGACGCGGCCGCGCTTGTCCTCGACAAAAACAGGCTGGAGCAGGAGTACCAAGTGACGATCGTTTCCCTGGATTTCAACGCGGCCGCGGGCGGGAACGCGAACGTGAATGCGTTTAATGATGCGGTGCGGACGCAGCTGAACAAGGAAGGAATTACGCTGGCGAAGTTCTGGATCACCGCGGATAGCCTGGATAAGCTGAGCCGTCATGAACCCGTGTACAAAATATACGATCAAGGCAAGCTCGAGACGAGCTACCTGGTCACGCTGCTGAACATCGGTCAGACTGTCTTTCTCGTCGGAGATTTCGTGGCCCATTCCGAGAAATCGCTTCAAGCCGTCAACCGGTTCAACCTGTATATCGCGGTGGGCGCGCTGCTGCTGACGATCGGATTGTCGTGGCTCACCGCCAGACAAATCGTGAGGCCGCTGACGGCTATGCAGAAGACGGCGGAAGCCATCTCGAACCTTGATTTTCAGACGTCAGACGTACGGACCGGCGATGAAATCGAGCTGTTGTCACGAAGCATGGACGAGATGAGCCTCAAGCTGAAGGAGGCCCGGGAAGAACTGCAGCGTCAGAACGACAATCTGCAGACGTTTATTTCGGATATTTCCCACGAACTCAAAACGCCGATTGCGTTGATCAAGGCTTATTCGTCCGGCATCCGGGACGGTATGGACGACGGAACTTTTCTGGGCGTGATCCATAAACAAGCCGATGAAATGGCCGGTCTGGTGGACCGGCTGCTGGAGCTCGCGCGGATGAAAAACGACCCGAACCGGCCGGAGGCCTTCGATTTCCAGCTCCTGTTCGGGAAGGTGGCGGCTAAATACGCCATCGAGATCCGCAGGAACAGGCTGGCCTTTGAGGTTGAAACTCCCGAAGGGGGCTCTTCCCGGGTTTGGAGCGACCCGCAAAAAGTCGAAACCGTCCTCGATAACTTTATGAGCAACGCCGTGAAGTATACCGCCGACGGACGGATCAAAGCCAGCTTCGAAGAAAGGGGAGGCCGGCTGACGTTTTCCGTCCGCAACGGCACAGACGGCTTGCTCCCTGAAGATATCGACAACCTTTGGCAGCCGTTTTACGTCAGGGAACGTTCCAGAAACAAGCGGCTCAGCGGCACGGGCCTCGGCCTTTCTATCGCTAGCACTCTCTTGCAGAAGCTCGGGGTTCCTTTTTCCGCTGTGGCGCAGGAAGAGGAGATCGTCTTTACATTCTCGCTGCCGCTCGTTTCTTCGGAAATCCAAAGCGATAAAAAAACACTTCCGCCCGGATGAGCGGAAGTGTTTTTTGCGATGTCATCTTCATGTAACACAGGGGCGTTACGATGATGCGGGACGTATGTCTTAACGGCTTCGTACGAGAACCCGTGCGTACGCACGCAAGATGTGGAGGATGGCAGCGGCATGAACACAACAAAATCCTGGTTACAAACGGCACTGGCCCTGGGCCTCATCGTGATAATTTTCTTCATGGGAACGGTACTTTACGCAATCCGGATAGAACCTGCGAGGCTAAGCGTCACGCGGCATAGTGTCTATTCCGGCAAAGTTCCGGAAGCTTTCAGCGGGACAAAAATCGTTCAATTCAGCGATACGCATATCGGACCGGATTTTACCCTGCAGCAGCTAAAAAAAGCAGTCGCTCTTATAAACGGCGAAAAACCCGGGATTGTCGTGTTTACCGGCGATTTATTCGATTCGATGGGCAGGTACGGAGCCGGCCGGGAGCAAATTTCGTCCGTCCTGGCCGAAATCCATGCTCCGCTCGGCAAATTTGCGGTGTACGGCAATCACGACCGCGGGGGAGGAGGCAGTCCCTTCTTTGCGCCGCTTATGCAGCGGGCGGGCTTCCGCGTGCTTGTCAACGAGGCGTACCGTATGAAGGGGCCCGGCGGCAAAGCCATGACCATTACGGGACTGGATGATTATCTGCTCGGAAGGCCAGACGAGAAGAAGGCCTTATCCAGCCTGAATAAGGAGGAGTTCAACTTGCTCCTCGTGCACGAGCCGGACGTGGCGGACCGGCTCCTGCCGTACCCCGTCGATCTTCAGCTGTCGGGCCACAGCCACGGCGGCCAGGTTCGCCTGCCCGTGCTGGACGCCCCGGTTAAGACAAGGCTGGCCGAGAAATACGAGTCGGGCATGTATGAAATCGGCGAAACCGGCGACAGCCGGCTCTTGTATGTAAACCGGGGAGCGGGAACGACACGGATGAGAATCCGTCTGGGAAGCGAGCCGGAGCTGTCCGTTTTTACCCTGTCGCGCAAGCCCGGCAGTCCGTCTTAAACTTTCGCATGTCCGCGCCCTAACGATAAAAATGCCCGAAGCGGTTATCTGACGGATAACTCGCCTGGGCATTTTTGCAAGGAGCCTATTTATTTCAGTAAAATCTGCGGGTCAAACCGGATCTGGTCCGGGCCGTCCTGGATAACGGCGGATTTGGCGGGAAGGACCTGATCTCCGATCCGGGCTTCTTTGTCCGAGAAGTTGACGGTGACGTTCAAATCCGGCCCGTACTCCGTACGCTGGACAAGCCGATCTTCCGATAAAATCCGGAAACCGGTCATTTCCCGGTTCACCGCTTTTTTGTGGAAAGGGCTCCACACCTTCAGGTAGGCGGTGATTCTCGCTTTTTCCTTTTCCCAGACCTGCCGGTCCAGATGATAGAGGGGAGGGACGTTATACAGCAGTTCCTTCAGCATTCTGTCTCCGACTTCGCCTTTAATCTTGTCGCTGCCCCATTCCCAGTGGTGAGTCGTAATAACCGAGTCGTTATACACCAGTTTATACAGGGGAACCGAGTATGCCGGGTCCGTGTAAATGGTATGATACAACGGTTTGATCGGCACCTGCTTGCCGTAGCGCTCCGGTATCGTTCCTTGGGGCGAATAGTAATCGCCTACATAATATTCACTCGATTTGTCCGTTCTCATGTCCGGATCTGCCCATTGAATGACCGGTGTCTCGATACCGTGGGCGAATGCGATCGTGTTGTGAGCGTAATCGCTGCCGCCTTCGGAGCCGACCACCATTTTTTTCTCATTGGCGATATAGGCGATCCGCTCCAGCCTTGCTTTGAGATCCTGCAGCTGCGTGGTCGGATGCGCGGCCGTGTAGTCATCGTAAATTTCCCCGGTCGCGTCGCAATCGATGAACCAGGAATTAAAGGCGATGCCGTCCTGCAAAATCGCCTGGGTCCGCTGTTTCACGCTGGGCAGGGAAAGCGCAGGGTTCAGCTTTCTCCCTCTGCCGAGAAAACCGCCGATTTTGGTTCCGTCTTTCTTGGCAATCGTCGCCTGCTCGTACAGGGTAGAATCCGGAAAATAAGCGGTGTTCCACGACGGATTTTCTTTTTGTTGAATCGAATGATAGGAGTCATACGGACCGATGAGATATCCCTGCTCATTCGTTTTCCGGACAAATCCTGGATTCATCAGACCGTCTGACCAGTTCGGCAGACCGATCCAGGCGTTGGCGATACCGGCCTGTTTCATGTCCTCGACCAGCTTGGCCGAATGGTCCTCGCCCCATGTGCCGATATCCGTCACGGCATCCTGCAGTGCGCTCTTCAGAATTTTCTTGTTCAGTTCATACGTTTGCTGCTTGCTTAAACGGTCCGTACCCTTTGCGGCCAGCTGCAGAGTCTGGGAATCCAGATCGGGAAAAAGCTCCGCCTTGTAAAAGGGTTTCAACTTTAGCACGGCGTTCATGGCGCGCAGGACGATTTTTTTCTGGTAGGCGTCGAAATAGTCCTGCGCACGCATCTGTTTCAGGACGGAGTTGAATTCCCCGGCTCCGTCCTCCGTATGAGCGGCCAGAAGCTCCGCGATCCAAGGCCCCAGCGGGGATTCCAGCCGGCTCCGGATTTTGCTCCAGTCCACGTCGGTTTCCGCCAGCAGCTGCTCGTTCCACAAGTAAATATGCGGCGCGCCGAATAATTTCGCAACCTCCGGATTCGCTTTGGCTTTATCGGCCAGAGTCAGAAACGGCTCCATTTCATGCCGGTACGCCTGATAAGTTTTCGCGGCCGACACCGGATCGTTGTCCGTCACATACAGCCGGAATCCGTAACTTTTATCGGGGGTGAGGGAAGGAAACTCATGGCTGAAATCAAAACCGATGGCGGAATCCCCTTTAAAACGAACCTCGTTGTTAAATTTGTTTTTGACGATGTAAACGATGGAATAAGCTTGCTTGTTCAGGGCAAAAAAGTCCATCGAAAACGATTCGCTCCAATTCAGCGTTTCTTCCTTTAAAAATTGCATCCAGCTTGCATCGTTTGCGGGAATTTTTTTGCCTTCGCCCAGAGGAAGCAGGTAGCTGTCCGCCGTCACCCGCGGCCACTGAAACGTCTCCGCTCCGGTCGAGGTGATCGTGACATCGAGATAATTCTCCTTCTTGCGAACTTGAATGTCCGCTTTTCCGGGAATGCTCCAGGTTACGGTATCCGCTTTGCGGACCACGCGGGAGACGGGCGAGACCGGCAGGGGCAGCGAGACGGATTCCTTCACCCCGTTTCTCGACAGCGTGATTTCGAAAGTTTCGGGTCTGACGTCGAACGTAAAATCTTTATGCGCATAGGCGCCGGTCGCCGAAATAACCGCTTTCGCCGATTCCCTGCCTTCGCATCCCGCAGCGGCCCCTGCACACAAAATCGCGGCAAGGCTCCATGTAAGCTGTTTTCTCATCGTAATACCCTCCTGTAATTGAACTGCCGTTAGAACGGCAAAATGTATGTTACCGGAGGTTTGTTACACCATTGTGCCAAGAACCGTCCTGATGCGGCGAAAAAGCTTGTTTCAAATAATTGACCAAGGGTAAATAATACATAGGCAACGCCACACTGCCAAAAAAATTCAATACCTGTAAGGAGTGATTCAAAATGGCACGTAATGATGACAACAAAATGAGCCGTGAAGAAGCAGGACGTATGGGTGGAGAAACAACCTCAAAAAACCACGATAAAGACTTTTATCAGGAAATCGGTCAAAAAGGCGGCGAAGCACGCGGCAACAACGGAAATAACGGAAACGGCGGCAACAGCGGCGGAGACGGTAAAATGAGCCGCGAAGAAGCCGGACGCAAAGGCGGCGAAGCAAGAGCCCGCCAGCGCGACCGCGACTAATCTAACTGCAGACAATCGGACGCGTAGTGACCCTTATCATATAAGCTATGGAAAAAGTCCGCCGGAATCCCGGCGGGCTTTTTTAATTATAGTCAAACTTTAACCTTACTTTTTGGCAAGGGCGGTTTATAATAGAAAGCAATCTATTCAGGAGGTGTCGTTCATGCAGAAAAGCTCAAATGAAAACCCCGCGCAGAAAAGAACAAATCAAAAAGTGGGGAAGACGGCACGTACGATAAGCTTGCCGATGAGCGGATAAGTGGATACAAAAAACGTGACGTGCCGTCTGCCTGAAAGGCGGACCGATTCATGAATTTACACGCGTCACAAGTTTATTTAAGATTAAAATTCGGCCTTGCATTGGCTAACAGTGTCATGTTTACGACGTATGCGGTGTATTTTATCCAGACGCTGGGACTGACACCGCTGGAACTCCTGCTTGTCGGAACCGTTCTGGAGCTGACCGTGCTCCTGTTCGAAGGAATTACCGGGGTAGTGGCGGATACGTATGGCCGCAGAAAATCGGTCATCCTCGGAATGTTCGTGATGAGCGGCAGTTTTTTGCTGGAGGGCAGTGTGATAGGAGCGGGGGCTGTCGTGCCCGTTATTTCGTTGTTCGTCTGGGTGCTTATTTCCGAGGCTATCCGCGGATTTGGAGAAACGTTCCTCAGCGGCGCGGATACCGCCTGGTTCGTCGACGAAGTCGGTGAAGAACATGCGGGCCCGGTCTTTATGCGTGCCAAAAGATGGACGCTGACCGCGGCTTTGTTCGGAATCGGAATCAGCGTGGGACTTTCTACGCTGGCTACGAACTTGCCGTTTCTGGCAGGCGGCGTCATATATGCGGCACTGGGTGTATATCTCCTCCTTCACATGAAGGAGACTAAGTTCGTCCGTCAACAGAGGCCGCCGGGAAGCGGTCCGTGGACGGAACTCAAGTCTACCTGGCTCGCCGGTGCCCGGGAGATTTCCTCCCGGCCCGTCCTGCTGATGATGCTGGCGGTGACCGTATTCAGCGGAGCGGCATCCGAAGGCTATGACCGGCTGTGGGAAGCGCATCTCTTGAAAGAGATCAAGTTCCCGGCCGAACTGTCTTTGTCCGCTGCTCTCTGGTTCGGACTTATCTCCGTCCTGACGATCCTGCTGAGCATGCTCGCGATGTGGATCGCCGAGAAGCGGCTGAATACGTTGGATGAGCGTGTCGTATTCAAAAGCATGTTCGTGCTGACGGCGCTGCGGATCGCAGCCGTCCTGTCGTTCGCCTTCTCGCCGAATTTCGGCTGGGCACTGGTGTCTCTGCTCGCCGTAGGAGTCATCGGAACGGTGAGCGCTCCGCTTTTCGAGACTTGGCTCAATCTTAACATCGAGAGCCGGGCGAGGGCGACGGTGCTCTCCATGATGAGCCAATCGGATGCGCTTGGCCAGACCGCGGGCGGTCCGTTCGTAGGCTGGATCGGCAACCGGCTGTCCGTCCGGGCGTCGCTTACGACGGCGGCGGTCTTGCTGCTGCCCATCCTGTTCGTATTCGGACGCGTTCTTCGCAGACGGTAGCAACCCGTAATAAACCGAAAGACCTATGTCCGTGGACATAGGTCTTTTTTTGCTCGAAATAGTCGGTGCTCCCTCAAGAAAGAGCATTTCTCCTTGCGAATAGTCATATTGTGAAACAGGAAGTCTCTTAACGTACGGAATATTACCGCCGCCTGTTAAGCTGCATTTTGAGCCGGTTGACGAACAGATAAGCGGCTTGGGAGTAGGGCTGTTCTTTGGGATGGATGCACCAAAGATACGAAGGCTGTTCGCCCGGAAGCTCCGCGTTCACCATCACAATATCGCCGTTTTCGTAATCGGGGTTCCCGTAAAACGTGTAATCCGTTCCGAGCGTGACGGCGATTCCTTCCCGGACCGCTTTCAGGATCGCGTCGATATTGTTGCTCGTGAACAGCACATTTACGGAATCGCCGAGCGTGGCGATAAACCGGGCAATATACTCGTCATGGTAAAGGACAAGCTGATGATCGGCCAACTGGTTCAGCGAGATTGATTTTGCCGAGGCCAGGGCGGAATGCCGGCTCACGCCGACGACCATGCGCCCTTCGACAAGCGGTTCGGCATGCCAACATGCGTTTTTTTCCAGAATCGTATCCGGAAACAAAATAAACCCGATATCGACGCGGTTATGGCGCACATCCTCGATAATTTCTTTGGTGCCCTTCTCGATCATTTCCAGCCGGATGCCGGGAAAATCTTTTTTGAGTTCCGTCAGCGTATCGACGAGCAGAGAGACGGGGCCCGGAATCGTAGCCACCCGGAGCCTCGCGTTTTGCAGCTTTCCGTAGCTGTTCGCCTCCGCTTGCAGCTGATGGACCTGGCTTAGGATTGCCGCAGCTTTGTCGAGTATCATTTGCCCCTCCGGTGTCGGAACCGCTCCCGTACGCGAGCGGTTGAAGATGCGTACGCCGAGTTCTTTCTCCAGGAAAGATAGGGATCGGCTGATTCCCGCTACCGTCATATGTTTATTGTGCGCAGCCTGGGTCAATGTTCCCGCGCGGGCTACCTCTACGATGAATTCCAGTTGTTCCAGATTCATTCCGACGTCTCCTTGATGTTAACTTTGAGTTAAGGTTAGTTAACTAATGTGAAATATAATTAATCTTGAGTATATGATACGATCTAATCAAGGTCAACGTGTGACAAAGCGCACACCACCGACAGATATACCAGACAAGATTTTTTTGGAGGCGGAACTTTTATGACAACCACTCAACGTGTAGCAGTAATCACAGGCGGCGCAAGCGGTATCGGCCGTCAAGCTTGTTTAAAATTTGCCCGCAAAGGCGACCGAGTCGTCGTAGCGGACTTCAATGAAGCGAGCGGTATTGAAACCGTCGAGCACATAAAAAAAGAAGGCGGAGAGGCGGTCTTCGTTAAAGTCGACGTTTCCAGTCAAGAAAGCGTACAAGCTCTCGTAGATGAAGCGGTTGCCAAGTACGGCCGTATCGACGTGATGTTCAACAATGCGGGAATCGGCGGCGCCGGGCCAGTTTTGACTCAAAACATGGATCTGTATCACAAAACAATCGCGGTCAATCAGCACGGAGTCGCATACGGTATTATGGCCGCAGGGAACAAAATGAAAGAACTTGGCATTAAAGGTGTGATCATCAATACCGCATCGGTCTTCGGTTTCCTTGCTTCTCCCGGAACTTTCGCCTACCATGCGACCAAAGGCGCCGTTATCATGATGTCGAAATCGGCGGCACTGGAGCTTGCTCCTCACGGCATCCGTGTCATTGCGATAGCGCCGGGCGCGGTGGATACACCGATCATCCAGGGCTTCAAAGATAACGGCATGCTCGAAAGCATGAAAGCCAAAGTGATGGGCGGCGAGTTAACGAAGCCGGAAACGGTAGCAAACTCCGTCTACCTCCTTTCGCTGGAAGAAGCGGATGCCATTAACGGCAGCGTAGTCATGGTCGACCAAGGGTACGCATCGTTTAAATAAGAAAATTACCTCCCCATACCATCAGGCAAAAAGTCTCTCTTCATCCGGAAGAGGGGCTTTTTTTATGAAATCCTCCATCCCAAGTAAACTTTATGTAAAATCAATTTCACCCGTTTTTTTGCCGGTGATCGTGGTATGATTTGGGAAAAAAGTCATTAAGGAGAAATGGTATGGTCATTACGATCCGAAACATGCACATACCCGAAGACTACGAAGGCACGGCCGTTTTGCTTAGTACATTCTATTCAGAGCCGATTACGGTACAGCGCATGCGTGAAGAGGACGCCGCGATTCCGCAGAAGGGCGCGTTGACACGTGACGAGAATGGAAGACTGACCGGCCATGACCGCCAGCGTCTTGTGGCCGTTAACGAGTCGGGTAAAATTATCGGCTACGGCTGCTCCTGGCGGGCTTCCTGGACGGCTCCGGGTACGTTGTACCAAAAGGTTCTCGTCGATCCGGCTGAAAGGAAAAACGGCATAGGACGCGAAATTTACGCGAAGCTGGCTGCCTATGCGGACGAAAACGGCGCCGATAAAATCGTAGGTATGGTCCGCGACGATGATCTGGATTCTCAAGCTTATGCGTCCGGACGCGGTTTTGTCAGGGACCGTCACCAGTTTGAATCCCTCATCGAATTGGACGGGCTGGCGCCTGAGACAGATGGCGGATCGGCAGACGCGCCGGAAGGGATCACGCTGACCACGCTGGCGCAAGATCCGGGAGAAGAGATGGAGAAGCGGATCTATGAGCTCTACCGGAAAACCTACCCCGACATTCCCGGCTCCGAGGGAGAATTTATGTGGTACAGCCAGTGGCGTAAAGAGAGCCTGGAACGGGAAAGCTTCGATCCGTCGCTGTTTCTGCTCGCTTTGGACGGAAACAAACCTGTCGGGGCCGCCGAGCTGTATGAAATGAAGGAAACCAACAGCGTTTACAATCTCTATACATGTGTAGACGGGGATTACAGAGGAAAAGGCATCGCTCTCGCACTCAAACGCGCGTCTATCTATTTGGCAAAGGAGCGGGGCTACGGCTATATCCGGACGAACAACGACTCCCAGAATGCGCCGATGCTTACTATTAACCGGAAGCTCGGTTATGTGCCTGTCCCGGGCTATTACCGCATGTTTAAAATCCTCGAATAAAACGTTTCGAAGCCTGCCGGCTTTATCCGGCAGGTTTTTGGCTGTTTGGTGACCAACAAGGGCAGCTTACAATTTTGTAAGCTGCCCCCTGTATTTTGTCATGGAAATCGATGGGACCTTCCTCTCGAATCCGTTACGCTGGAAGCAACACGATACCAGTAAAGGGGTACAGTCACCGATGAAAATACAACCACCGCGTATGCTTACTATCGTCTTGTCAGCCGCCATTGTCGGCAGCTGCATACCTGTAGCCGCCATGGCATCCCAGGACGGGAAAATCCCGCAGACACTCGCTTCACAGGCTTCGGCTGCCGGAGAAGATTACTTGCCGCTTCGCGCGCTTTGCGAATGGGTAGGCATTCCCATTGAATGGGACGAAGCCAAACGGACTGTAACGGCCGCCAAAGACAAGCATATTCTTAGCTTCGTTCTTGCGAAATCCGGTATGCCTGCGGCCGGCCTGGAAGGCATACCTTTAGCGCCGGATGAAGTGATCCTGCTTGACAGCATCGCCTACATTAAACGGGAAACAGCCGTTAAAGCGTTCGGCATTGAAGCGGCTTGGCGCGGCGGAAAGCTGGAGATCCCGACCCGCGATCTCGCTGCAAGAGCCCGAGCCTTTGTAACGCAGCTTCAAAAAAACAACTGTGCAGGCACAGACGCCCTAACGAACGACGCATTCAAGGAAGCCGGACTTCCGGAAGGAACGGTCCAGCTGGTTAAACAGCTTGCACAGTTTCCGATCACCCAAGAGCGGATCGAAAGCAACGCAGTCCACCGGACTGTCATCCTCACCTCTGAAAGCCCGCAGATGAATTTCGATCTGGAGATCCGGTTCGACAAGGACGGCTATGTGGACGATTTTTATGCGGGGATGTCTTTCGCAGGGTATAAGGCGCCTTCGTACGACAAGCCCGGCGCTTATAATGAGCGCAGGATGGTTATCGGAACCGGCGACCGTGCCGTAGAAGGCACCTTGACCGTTCCGGCCGGAACGGGCCCGTTTCCGCTGGTGATTCTTTTGCAGGGCGACGGGGAACTGGACCGGGACAGCACGGTGTTCGCCCAAAAGCCGTTCCGGGATCTCGCTGTCGGATTGGCAAATCAGCAGGTAGCCACGCTTCGGATGGACAAGACGACCCGTGAGCATTTCGCGCAGCTTAACGGTCTTTACACGATCGGGGACGAGTTCGTGGAACCAGTGCTTGAGGCGGTCAAGGCGGCCCGTTTAGATCCGGACATCGATCCCGGCCGAATATACACGGCAGGCCACAGCCGAGGCGGCTGGATGATACCGCGGCTGCTGGCAAAGGACACGGAGTCGCTTATCAAAGGAGCCGTGGTGCTGGCGGGAGCCGATCCTCGCTATACGGAGATCGATTCTTACGAGCACGAAGAACTCGGCGGGATGATTCCGAAAGAACAGCTGGCCTATTACCGTAAGCAGTTGGAGCTGGTGAAGGCCGATTCTTTCGATCCCAAGTCGCCTCCGGCCGCTTTCGAGCTGCCGCCGAATCCTTACTGGTGGCACGATATCCGCGGTTATTCACCGGCCGATGAAGCCAAACTTCGCAGCGCAGCCATGCTGGTGCTGCAGGGAGAAGAAGACTTTCAGGTGCCGCTGGTGAGCCTGAAGGGCTGGAAGGAAGTATACGCGGGGAACGCGGCCGTTACCTATAAAACGTACCCGAAGCTGACGCATTTGTTTACGGAAGGCAAATTGGAGAACGGCATCGGGAATTACAAGATTCCCGCGAACGTACCGGACACGGTTATCGCAGATATCGCGGCGTGGATCAACGGCAGCGCGTCGGTTCTAAAATAAAACAAACAAAAAAAGCCTGGTGATCAGGCTTTTTTGTTTGCCGCAATTTTTGAGCGGCGGGTGTTTAGTATTTCTGACTGTTATTGGACATATAAGCGATTGACCCGATGATGGTACCCAACAGAACGAGGGCGACCGGAATTCCGATCAGTTCCATGATGGCAGCCTCTGTACCGCGGTAGGTCGTATTTCCGACGACCATCGGAATTTCCAGACCCAGCACGTTCAGAATAAACACGATGACCCCAAGAATGACTCCCAGCAGAACAAACGGCTTTAAAAACCGGAAAATATATGCAGCCATTGTCAAACGCCTCCTTCACTTGCCTCTTTTTACTTTCTTAACCCTTAGACGGCCTACAAAAGGATACCCCTTCAAAATATGGGTGAGGTTAACAATTTTATTTAACCTTTAATTTCCGTTTTGAATACGCCGCCACAACAAGCAGAACTGATGCCGCCAAAAGAACGGCAATAATAAGCAGGGAAGCGGAAGTAAGATGGTTGACGGAGCCGACGGGGACTGCGGTGCCCATAAAATCCGCATAAAACAGCTGGTTGAAAGGACCGAGGAACCACAGGAGCATGTAAATAAGCTCAAAGGGACGTTTGGATTCCGTCCATATGCCCAAAGCGAGAGCAAAGCTCGGTACGAAAAACGCAGCCGCGACAGCGTAAATCAGATGGACCACATCGCCCGTTACGATAAAACGGATGAGCATCCCGCTCCCTGTAAGAAGCACAGCCAGGAAACCGGACAGCCACACGGCAGGGATCTGTCTTCTGATATAGCCGGGTGACGAAGCGAGTATGGACAGTGTGCCGTACTGGTATTCGCGATTGCCCATCGAAGACCAGAGTGAAATCGGCCAGATCCAGGCAAGCGGCCAAATCCATCTCAGTGCCGTCGTAAAGGGAAGGAACAGGCACAGAAGAGCGAGAATCACCGCCACAACGTACCAGCCGGGTGGAAAACCGGCGAACTGAAGCCGGAACTCCGCTCCGACGAGAGGCAGAAACCGGTTGTTCACCCGCACAGGCGTCAGCTCGGCTGCCGATGTGAGGGCAGGACTTTTCGCTGCAGCGGGTTCCGCCGGCGTTTTTTTCGCCTGCTCCGGGGCTGGCGCTCTGCCGCCGCGGGAACGGGCCGGTACGGCCTGACCGGCGGCGGTTCCGGCACTGGGCCCTTGAACGACGACCGGGCTCTCCTTGAATCCGCGAAAAAGGCGTGAGGCCAGCAGGCAGACCAAGACCGCGACAAGCAGCAGAGCCACTTGTTTGATCACTACGTCCCAGGTCCAGCTTATGCCGTCCCAGACGAATAGTTTAAGCGGGCTTTCCAGGAACAGAATTCCTTGCCCGTAGGTACCTTCATAATCAGCGTGAGTGAGCATCAGCTTTTCACGCATCGCTTTGGTGATGACGTCGTTCCCCATGCCCGAATACAGCGTGGACATCGTAACGCCGGTAAACAAAAGCAGATAAAGCACGATGCCGAACGGACTTCTGAGCACCGGACGGGTTTCGAACAGGACGGCCATGGCTGAAACAACCGCCAGGGCAGGAATCACAACAAACAGATACGGGGCCAGATAAGCACCCACGTGAAGCGTGTAGTCTTCTCCCCGGACCCACTGCATACAGATCGCGACGGGAATGACAACGGCGGCAATCACCGCCAAAACCAGAAAATTGCTGAGTGCTTTTCCGAGCAGATAATGGGATTTTTTCAGCGAGGAGCCTTCGATGATCTGGCCCACACGGGTCCTTTTATCGCGCTCGATGCCGTTTCGGACCAGAAAGAAGCCGAAAAAGGATAAAAACAAGGAGGTCGAAACCGCCGTTGTTCCGCCCACCCAGGCCGAGTTATAGATCCCCCGGAATTCTTCGAAATACAGCGTAACATATCCGGCATCCGAGGGAGGTACGAACAGATAAGCTGCAAGAATCGTCAAACCGAGCGTAACGAGAAAGCTGAACCGCCGGGTTCTTTCCAGAAAATCCGCCAAGGCTACCTGGTATGTAATCTTCCATGCGTTCATCACGCGTCACGCCTCCTTATCCTGCACTCAAATAGAGGTAGGCGTCTTCAATTCCCGCATGAACCGCTGTCGCCTGCTCGTTTGGCGGAGTCTCCGACACCACGCGGAGCAGCAGCCCGTCTTCGCGCCGGACCGTTGCGCTGATGAGCCATTTGGCGCGGGCTTCCTGGAGCTGGCTTTCGGGTATGACAACGTTCCATACTTTCCCCTGTACATGCCGCAGAAGTTCGCCGGGGTTGGAATCGCTGATCAGCCGGCCTTTGGAGAGGATGGCGATTCTGTCCGCCGTCGCTTCAATGTCCGATACGATGTGAGTGGAGAAAATAATAAGACGTTCACCTGACAGGTCGGTCAGCAGATTGCGGAACGACAAGCGCTCGGCGGGATCCAGCCCGATTGTGGGTTCGTCGATAATAAGCAGCTTGGGATCGTTGAGCAGGGCCTGGGCGATGCCGATTCGCTGTTTCATGCCGCCTGAGAAGCTGCCGATTCTTCTCTTGCGCACGTCATACAGATGCAGCAGTCCGAGAAGCTCGTCGATGCGCTTCTCCGCAGCCTTGCCGCTTATCCCTTTTACCGCCGCCATATAGTTCAGAAATTCATGGGCGCTGAGATGCGGATAGACACCGAAATCTTGCGGAAGATAGCCGAGAATACGGCGAATCTCTTCGGGATGTTCACCAATGCCGACTCCGTTCCACGTAATCGTGCCCTCGGAAGGCTCCGAAATGGTGGCCAATAGCCGCATCAAGGTAGATTTTCCGGCTCCGTTAGGACCAAGTAGACCTAGAATGCCGGGCTGTACCTGCAAATCGACATGGCGGAGCCCCCATACATTTTCCTGGTACTGCTTACCGATATTGCTCATTGAAAGTAGGATGTCGGCCACCTCGCATCTAACAAATATTAACAAAATAACCAGATATCAAAGAAGAGTATACACACCGGAAATGGAAATGTCTATATAAAAACACCTTATTTACCAAAACATTATAATTAAAAATTAAATAATTAAAAGACAAAATAAGTAACAATAATTTCAATTTTTTATTATTTGAAAATGCATTGACAACATTTGTAAACCTACTCTATCATAATTTATGAAAGAATTGGTAATTTCGACTTTCTTTTGCTACTTTAGACCTCCAAGAATTCCTCACATGATTCGTTAGTCTTACAGTTTAGTCGGGCGTTTGGACTAAGGACACCTCAAGAACCCAGCCCACATTACTGGAACAAGTTCTGCCCTCATCATGAACTGCCTGAATAGCTTTTCGGAATTGAAGCTGACCTCGAGCATTTTTTTAAAATGCTGCTTTATCAGCGGTTATTTGTCCTGCAAAAAAAATACAGATGGAGGATGAAATGATGAATTCGTTCGAACTTTTGGAGTCAAATGTAAGATCTTACAGCAGGGTATTTGGGGATGTGTTCCGCACGGCTAAAAATTCCATGATGTTTACGGAAGAGGGCAAATGCTTTCTTGACTTTTTCGCTGGAGCGGGGGCTTTGAATTACGGGCATAATCCCGATTTTATCAAAGGGAAATTGCTGGAATATATCGGGTCCGATGCGGTAGTTCACGGTCTGGATATGTACACGACGGCCAAGCGGACTTTTATCGAAACGTTCAACGAACTGATCCTGGCGCCGAAAGGGCTGGACTACAAACTCATGTTCTGCGGGCCTACCGGCACAAATGCGGTCGAAGCGGCTCTGAAACTGGCGAGAAAGGCGAAGAAACGGACCGGTATTTTTTCGTTCAGCGGCGGTTTTCACGGTATGTCTTACGGCGCCCTGGCCGCAACGGGTAATTTGTACAATCGCGGGGGCGCCGGCGCTCCGCTGCACAACGTGACGTTTATGCCATATCCTTACGGATTCAATGAGTCTTTCGACACGATCGGCTATATGGAGAATGTGCTTACGGACGCGAACAGCGGTATCGAGAAGCCCGCTGCCGTCATTCTTGAAACAGTTCAAGCCGAAGGCGGCGTAATCGTGGCTCCGGTGGAGTGGCTGCAGCGGCTGAGCGCTCTGTGCAAAGAGCATGACATTCTGCTTATCGTCGACGATATCCAGGTCGGCTGCGGACGTACGGGGTCGTTCTTCTCGTTCGAACGGGCGGGAATTCAGCCGGATCTTGTCGTGCTGTCGAAATCGATCAGCGGTTACGGGCTCCCGATGTCGCTGCTTCTCCTGAAGCCGGAGCTGGACGTATGGCAGCCGGGCGAGCATAACGGAACGTTCCGCGGAAATCAGCTTGCTTTCGTCGGCGCGACGGCGGCGCTGGAGTTCAGAATTTCTTCGAACCTGGAGGAATCGGTGAAAGAGAAGGAAGCATGGGTCAGCGACTATCTGCAAAAAGAGATCGTTCCCCTGCACCCGGCTATCACAGTCCGTGGACTCGGCCTGATCTGGGGAATCGATCTGGGCGGACTGGAAGGCGGCGAGCAGGCAGCCAAATTCGTGGCGTCCCGCTGCTACGACCAGGGTCTCATTATCGAACGGTCCGGAAGAAATGACACGGTCGTGAAACTGATGCCGGCCTTGACGATTGATTCCGAGCTGTTGGAGCAAGGCTGTACGATCGTCAAAGAAGCGCTTGCCGCTTATTTCGAGCAGGCGGGGCTGTCCACGAGCAAGGAAGCGACGCTTGAGCCGGTTTAATTTTTAACCGCCCTACGCAAGCTTTTACAAAATGGATACGAATGGGGCAGGTGACAGGATGAAAAAGATTTTCTTGTTTTGTCTGCCCTATGCGGGCGGGTCGTCGGTGATTTACACAAGGTGGAAGCCCCTGCTGGATTCCGGCATTGAGCTGGTACCGCTGGAGCTGGCGGGTCGGGGAAGGCGCATTAGCGAGTCTTTCTACGAAAATGTGGACGAAGCCGTAAATGATCTTCTGCCCGTAGTGGAACCTTATCTCGACAAAGGTCAGGCTGCTTTTTTCGGTTACAGCATGGGCAGCCTGATTGCCTTTGAACTCATCCACCGCATTAGGGAGAAGCACGGACAAAGCCCGCTGCATTTTTTCGCGGCGGCCAGGATGGCTCCTCATATACAGCGGACAGAGCCTCCTTTGCACGGGCTGGAGCCGGAATTGTTCAAAACGAAAATTGCGGATTTGGGGGGAACTCCTCCTCAATTATTTGAAAATTCAGAACTGATGAATTTGTTTTTACCTCTTCTCCGGGCGGATTTCCGGCTTGTCGAAACATACGCTTTCGCCGAGAAAGCGGAGAAGCTGGACTGCGCCATGACGGTATTAGCAGGGAAGCGGGATACGATGCGGGAAACGGATGTGCTCGACTGGAGGCGCCATACGACGGGCGCTTTTACGGCTCATTCGTTTGACGGCGGGCATTTTTTCATCAATGACTTCCAGAAAGAAATCGTGGATATCCTGCACGCTTCCCTGGGAATCCGTTACTCATCTATGTACGCGTAAGAAAGGAGCGGGGTATGGTTACTACCGCCTGGTTATTTCCCGGGCAGGGTTCCCAGTATGTCGGCATGGGGGCCGCCTGGTATGCCCGTTACGACGGGGCGAAAGCATTGTTCGAAGAAGCAAGCGATCTGGCCGGCTACGATATGAAATCTTTGTGTTTCGAAGGAAGCGCCGCTCGGCTCTCCAGAACGTCTTTTACACAGCCGGCGCTGCTGACGGTAAGCGTTCTGGCAAGCCGGGTATACCTGCACGAGATCGGGATCGAACCCCGATACTCGGCCGGACACAGCCTTGGTGAATACTCCGCGCTGGTGAGCAGCGGCGTCCTCACATTTGCGGAGGCGCTGGGACTGGTCATTCAGCGGGGCAAGTTCATGGAGGCGGCGGAAGCCGGCCTCGGCTCCATGATCGCTGTCCGCACGTCCGATCAGCCTATGCTGGAGGAGCTGTGCCGCAGGCATTATTCCGACGGGCAGCCGGCGGCCATTGCCGGGTACAATTCCGGCAGCCAGCTGGTCGTCTCCGGACACCGAAGCGCAGTGGCAAGCGTCGCGGAGGAACTGGAGCGGCTCGGCATCGAAGTGACCCGGCTCGCGGTCAGCGGACCGTTCCACAGCGTGCTTATGCAGCCTGCGGCGGAAAGCCTGGAAGAAGCGCTGAACAAGGTCACATTCAAGGAGGGCCGCTGGGCGGTCATTTCCAATGCCACGGCGCTTCCTTATCCGGATGCGGCGGCTATCCGCCGGGGTCTTGTCGATCAGATGACCAAACCGGTGAAGTGGCTGCAAACGGTTCGGTTTTTAGCGGAAGAAGGCGTTGAACTGGCCGTTGAACTGGGTCCGAGAACGGTTCTGAAAAACTTGACCCGGGACAGCTCGGAACAGATCCGGCCTTACGCTTATGACCGGGAAGCGGATGCGGGGAGTCTGGCGGACCTGTTTCCGGTCCGGCAGTTTATCGAGGAAGGATTCTCAGCCGCGGTTTCGGCGCCCAATGCGAACTGGAACGAGGAAGAGTATGCGCAGGGAGTGCTGGAGCCGGTCAGGCGCGTGCGTGAAATGCTGAGTTCTTACACGGAAACGAACGGTTCCGTCCGGGATGCCTACGGTTTGAGGCAGGACGTACAGGAATGCGTTCGGCAAGTGCTTCGGACGAAGAAGGTGTCCGAGAAGGAACAAGACGAGACGATTCGCCGGTTGTTTACGGGCTCTTTTACAAAAAACTTGTGACAAGGGGATAACTGCGGAGGGATGAAGGTGGAACAATTTCAGACACTGATTGACGTTATCCGGGACAGGGGAGACAAGAAGTCCAGCGGAATAACCTTTATTAACGGTGACCAGAACGAAGAGAGTATTACTTACGGAGAGCTGCTTGAAGACGCGCTTGGCGTCCTTTACCATCTCCAAAGCTCGGGCATGAAAGCGGGCGACGAGCTTCTTATGCAAATCGACGATAACAGGTCTTTTCTGAATGTGTTCTGGGGCTGCCTGCTGGGGGGAATTATCCCGGTACCGGTAACGGTCGGCAATAATGACGAGCACAAGATGAAACTGTTTAAAATATGGGATACTCTGAACAATCCTTACTTGATCACCGAAGGAAAAGCATTGGATAACCTGGAGAAATATGCCCTCCAAAACGGAAAAGAGGAGGTGTTCGAAAAGGTCAGGGAAGTGTCCCTTTTTACGAATAAAGTACATTATTCCACTGGGTATAAGGGGGTTATTCATGAGGCGAAGGCGTCCGATCTGGCGTTTATCCAGTTTTCGTCAGGTTCGACGGGGGATCCGAAAGGGGTCATGCTGACCCATGAAAATCTGATTTATAACACGAGGGACATGGCCGTTCAAACGGAGATGGACGAAACGGATGCCTATCTCGGATGGATGCCGCTCACCCATGACATGGGTTTGATCGCTTTTCACCTGACCTGCGTCATGTCCAACACCAGGCAGCTTATTATGCCGACCGCGCTGTTTATCCGGCGCCCGTCTTTGTGGTTGAAGAAAGCGTCGGAGCATAAGGCTACCCAGACCTGCTCGCCCAATTTCGGGTATAAATTTTTTCTGGCCCAGTACAAACCGGAAAATGCGGCGGATTGGGACTTGTCCCGCCTGCGTCTGATTTATAACGGGGCGGAGCCGATTTCCAGCGAGCTTTGCGACGTGTTTATGGAGTCCATGAGCAAACACGGCCTGAGAAGTAGCGCCATGTTTACCGTGTATGGTATGGCCGAGGCAAGTGTGGGAATGTCTCTGCCGCCTTTGGAAGAAAATTTCCGGCGTCTTCACCTGGATCGTGAGCATTTGAATATCGGCGAAAAGGTGGTTCAGATAGACGCTTCGGATAACCGCTGCCTGACGTTTGTCGATGTCGGTCATCCGCTGCGAAGCAGCTATATCCGTATTTGTGACGACGCGAACCTGCCTCTGGACGATTATGTGATCGGGAATATTCAAATCCGCGGTATGAACGTAACGTCTGGCTATTACAACAATCCCGAAGCGACCGCCAAGGTCATCACTCCGGACGGATGGCTCATCACGGGCGACCTGGGCTTTATGCGCGAAGGCCGGCTCATTATTACGGGCCGGGCGAAAGATATCATTTTTGCGAACGGACAAAATGTGTATCCTCACGACATTGAGCGTGTTGCGGAAGAAGTGGAAGGCGTGGAGCTCGGGAAAGTAGCGGTTTGCGGCGCTTACGATCCGGCGACCCGCCAGGACCGGATTATCGTTTTTGTGATGCACACGAAAAAAATCGAAGATTTCGCCCCGCTGGCCAAACGTCTCAAGGGTCACTTGAATTACCGGGGAGGGTGGGACATTCAAGCGGTTCTCCCCATCCGGCGGATTCCCAAAACGACCAGCGGCAAAGTGCAGCGGTACAAGCTTGCCCAGGACTATACGGACGGGAAGTTTGAAGAAACGCTTGCGGGACTCCAGAAAATTTGGGAGCAGGAAAAGCAGCTTGCGCGTGCGGCTGTCATTCCTCGTAGCGTAGCGGAGCAGAAGCTGCTTGCCATCGTGAAGCAAATTTTGCAGGTTGACGAGATTGATACGAACGAGAGCTATTTCGATATCGGAGCCAGCTCCCTCCAGCTCGTGCAAATCGTTGAAGAGCTCGAAACCCAACTGGGCGTTCAAGTATCCGTGACGGACTTTTTCTCCTATCCGACGATTTCGAAGCTGGCCGCCTTTATTTCGCAGGGGGATGAGGCCGAACATTTCGAGCAGAGCGATAGACTGGCCGATTCCGGTCAGGAAACCGACGGCGATATCGCGATTATCGGAATGTCCGGAAAATTCCCGCAGGCGGACAACCTTAAGCAGTTTTGGACGAACATCTCCGAAGGCCGTGACTGTATCGCCCCGTATGGCGAAAAGAGGAGAAAGGACGCCGAAGCGTTCATTTCTCATTTGAATACGGAGGGCCGGGATTTGTCGCTCGCGGAAGGCGGTTATCTGGACGAAATCGATACGTTCGACTATTCGTTCTTCAAGCTGACGCCGCGCGAAGCTTCGCTGATGGATCCGAACCAGCGGCTTTTTCTGCAAACCGTCTGGAGCACGATCGAAGATGCGGGCTACGGCGGTTCCAATCTTTCCGGCAAACGAGTAGGCGTTTACGTCGGATTTTCCAAAACCAGCTTCGAATACGAGCGGCTTCTGTCCGAAGTGTCCCCGGCTTCTCTTCCGAATTTTGCGATCGGAAATTTGTCCTCGATCATTTCCAGCCGGATATCGTACCTGCTTGATCTCAAAGGACCTGCCGTCACCGTTGATACCGCATGTTCTTCCTCGCTGGTAGCCGTTCATCTGGCCTGCAAAGCGATTCTGAGCGGAGACTGCGATATGGCGCTTGCGGGCGGGGTAAAAACGATCCTGCTGCCGGTTAAGGCAGGCATCGGCATGGAATCCTCCGACGACCGTGCCCGGGCTTTCGACGACAGTTCGGACGGCACGGGCTGGGGCGAAGGCGTGGGTGCCGTTTTCCTGAAACCTCTCGGCAAAGCGATCAAAGACAAGGACAACATCCTTGCGGTGATCAAGGGGAGCGCGATTAACCAGGACGGAAGCACCGTGGGCATATCGGCCCCGAACGCATCCTCCCAGGCGGATGTCATTTCCCAAGCCTGGCGCAATGCACGGATCGATCCGGAGACGGTAACTTATATCGAAGCTCACGGAACCGGAACCAAACTCGGCGATCCGGTCGAAATCGACGGAATCGGGAAGGCTTTCCGCAGAAGGACGAAACGCAAGCAGTTCTGTGCCATCAGCACGGTTAAATCCAATATCGGTCACTTGTATGAAGCGGCCGGCATCGCAGGGTTGATCAAGACGGTGCTTTCCCTGCAGCACAAGCAGATCGCCCCTTCCGTTCATTACCGGGTTCCGAACCGGAAAATCAGTTTCGAGGAATCGCCGGTTTATGTGAATACCCGGTTAAAAGAGTGGCAAACGGAGGGCGCTCCAAGAAGATGCGGGATCAGCTCGTTCGGTTTCAGCGGAACCAATTGCCATGTCGTACTGGAAGAGTACACCGGAGCCAGCGAAGCTCTGCCCGAAGCATCTGCGGCAAATGGCGGATCCGAAGGCAGCGTCCCGCTGCTGCTCACCCTTTCGGCTAAAACCGAGGAAGGTTTGCAGGAGCTTATCCGGGATTACGACAAGCTGTTTGCCCATTCGGATGAACTCGATATGCAGGATGTATGTTATACGGCCGGCACGGGCCGTAGCCATCTGACTTACCGGTTGGCGGTTACGGCAACCGGCGCAGCCGAATTGAAACAGAAACTGCAGCGTCTTCACAGGGAAGGCAAGGGTTCGGACGGCGTTTATATCGGCAAAATAGACAGCGCTCAAGCGCAAGAATACACGCATCCGGGAAATCTAGCCGATCTTGGCGCGGAAGCTGTGCAAGAACTGGCCCGCCAGTATGTACAAGGAGCATCCGTAGATTGGAAGGCCCTGTATGCGAAAGGCTCATTCAGAAAAGTATCCCTTCCGACGTATCCGTTCCAGCGGAAAAGATGCTGGATCGACGTTCCCGTCAAGGCCGTAGAGGCAGCATCTGCTGCGCAATCGCGGCATTCGGCGCCAACGGGTCAACCGGAACGGGAACAATATATATCCGCAAAGGAGCAGGTGAGTGTGGTGAACGAACAGCTACAGGCGGAAACAACCTCCGCCCGTCACGCCGATTCCGTCCGTCAGACGCTGATTACGATGATCGGCAACGTATCGCAGCTCAGTACGGAAGAGCTTCAGCCTCAGACACATTTCCTGGAGCTGGGACTGGACTCCATCAATTTATCCCAGGTCCGTCACAGCATTAAAGACGCGTTCGGACTGGATGTTCCCATGAGCGATTTCTTCGAATCACTCACAAACCTGGACTTGCTGACGGCCTATATCGTCGAACGGGTGCCGCAGGCCGAAACCGCGTCCGTTATCCGTTCAGATGCGGCCCTGCAAGCGCCTCCCGCCGAGACGGCGTCCGCCGTTTACGAGCGCACTGTTCCTGCGGAGCCGTACAGCTACAGCCAGCCTGCCGGAACGGCAGGCGGACAAGGACAGGCAGAGGCCGCGTCCGTTCCGGTCGCAGGTATCGCCGGAAGCTCAGCTTCCTCCGCAGTCGAGCGCATCGTCGAGCAGCAGCTTCAGCTGATGTCACAGCAGCTGCAAGCGCTCGGAAGCCGTCCGGCTGCGCAAGCGCCGCTGTCCGTGCAACCGGCCGCCGTGCCCGCACCGGCGCCTGCCGTGAGGGTGATTGCCGCGTCTCCGGCGCAGTCTGACGCCAGGCTGCATGCGGGAACGGCGAGAGAAGTCGCCGCAGCCGTCGAAACGAGACCGGCCCCGCAACAGGTAAACGGCGAGGAGCCGAAGCCTTACGTTCCTTATAAAGCGCTGGACCTGAAAGCCCGCGAATCGCTGTCGCAGAGACAGGAAAAGCATGTCCGCGAGCTGATTGAGCGGTACACGGCACGGACGGGTCGCACGAAAGCGTACACCCAGCAGTACCGCGATGTGTATGCGAACAACCGCAATGTCGCCGGCTTCCGGCCTCTTTTGAAAGAAATGGTTTACCAGATCATCTCGGAACGTGCCGAGGGCTCCAAACTGTGGGATCTCGACGGCAACGAGTATGTCGATTTGACGATGGGATTCGGTGTGAATCTGTTCGGACACAACCCCGCGTTCGTGCGCGAAAAAATTGAGCGGGAGCTTGCGAACGGCATGTGCGTGGGCCCGATGTCCAATCTAGCGGGTCAGGTCGCCGAATCCATCTGCAGAATGACCGGAGTGGAGCGCATCGCGCTGTACAATTCCGGCACGGAAGCCGTTATGGTTGCCCTGAGGCTTGCCCGTGCCTCAACCGGCCGTGCCAAGGTCGTTATTTTCGCCGGTTCTTATCACGGTACGTTCGACGGCGTGCTCGCGTTGGGAAGCGCGGGAACGAACAAGGAGCATTCGACCCCGCTGGCTCCGGGCATTCTGCAAAATATGGTCGACGACGTGGTCGTGCTCAATTACGGAAGCGAAGACTCGCTGGAATATATCCGTACGCACGCCCATGAACTGGCTGCCGTAGTGGTTGAGCCCGTGCAAAGCCGCCGGCCCGATTTCCAGCCGAAAGCATTCCTGGAAGAAATCCGCCGTATCACGGCCCAGTCCCGCACCGCCTTCATCTTCGATGAAGTGATTACCGGTTTCCGCCTGCATCCGGGCGGCGCCCAGGCATGGTTCGGCATTAAAGCGGACCTGGTCACGTACGGCAAGGTCATCGGGGGCGGCATGCCGATCGGTATCGTTGCCGGTTCCTCGGCATATATGGACGGCATTGACGGAGGAACCTGGAAATTCGGCGACGATTCTTTCCCGCAGAACGAACACCGGAGAACGTTCGTAGCAGGTACGTTCTGCCATCATCCGCTGGCTATGGCTGCATCACTCGCCGTACTGAACCATCTGGAAGCCTCGGGAGGCCAAATCCAGGCGGAGCTGAATGCGCGCACGGCGCGGTTCGCCGATGAGCTGAACACGTATTTCGGCCGGGAAGGCGTGCCGATCAAGGTGGTGCACTTCGGTTCACTCTTCCGCTTTGTACTTAAAGGCGACCTTGAGCTGTTCTACTATCACATGCTCGATAAAGGCATTTACATCTGGGAGGGGCGCAACTGCTTCTTGTCCACCGCCCACTCGGAAGAAGATATCTCACGCATTGTACAAGCTGTCAAAGACAGCATCGGCGAACTGCGAAAAGGCGGATTTCTTCCCGACCGGGACCCGTCCCCGGACGATGACGATCCTTCCGGCAGCCGGCTTCCCGCCGACAAGCTGCCGGAAGGCGGCCAAGGAGAAGCGTTTCCGCTGACTCCGGACCAGAAGCAGCTCTGGTTCGCCTCCGTTTCCAACCGCAAGGATTCCCCGTCGCTTCAAGAAACCGCACTTCTGCGGTTTCGCGGACCGCTGCGGAATGAGGTGTTCGAGCAGGCTGTCCGGGCTGTTACCGCCAGACATGAAGCTCTCCGTCTCGTCATCAGCCAAGACGGTGAAACCCAGAACGTAACGGATGCCTTGAATGTGCCGGTTCCGGTTGTGGATTTAACGGGTTTGAATCCTTCGGAACAGGAACGCCGGATGCGGAATTGGCTCCATCGCGAGAGTCAAACGCCGTTCGATTTGGAGCAGGAGACACCGCTGTTCCGTATTCATCTTCTCCGTACATCGGCTGACGAGCATACGGCCGTGTTCACTTTTCATCACCTGATTGCCGACGGATGGTCCATGGCTCTGTTCGTTCAGGAACTGGAGCGGATTTATTCCGCTCTTGTCCGTCGGGAAGCTCATCGCCTGCCGGAACCGGCACCTTTCAGAAAATATGCCGCCTGGCAGTCCGAGCAGTTGAAGAAACCGCAGAGCGCTCAAGCGGCCGCTTATTGGAACGGACTTTTCGAGAAGCAGGTTCCTGTGGTCGAGCTGCCTTCCCCCGTCCGTGGAACGGTTCTTCCGACCTCCCGGGGCGGAAGGCATACAACTGTACTCCAGGCCTCTCTTGTACAAGAACTGAAAAAAACCAGCATAAAGCTCGGAAGCAGTCTTTTTGTGACGCTGCTTTCGGGATTTCATCTTTTTCTGCACCGGTTAACGGGTCAGAGCGATATTACGGTCGGAGTACCCACGGCCGGACAGGCGCAAATGGAAGCTCCTTTTCTGATGGGAAACTGCGTCAATCTGCTTCCTGTTCTCAGCCGGGCTTCTTCCGAGCAGAGCTTTGCCGCTTATGCGGGTTCTATCAAGCAAAGAATGAACGAGCTGGACGCTTATCAGGCATACAGCTTTGCGGCGCTGGCGGAGCGCGGGCTGCGCAATCTGCCTGTCCTTACGGCCGTATTCAACATGGACCGTCCGCTGCCGAAGCTCGCTTTTCACGAGCTTGACACGGAACTGCTTGTTCACGATCCGGCGTATTGCAAGTACGAGCTTTTCCTGAACGTGACGGAAATTTCGAAAGAGCTGAGGCTCGATTTCGATTATAATGCGGACCTTTTTCAGCCCGAAACGGTTGAAACCTGGTCCCGTTATTTCATTCGTTTGCTCGAATCTATCGCCGAAGGGGGCGATAAACGCCTGCCCGAACTGTCTCTCCTCAGTGGGGAGGAAAGTGAGCGGGTGTGGGCGAGATGGGCCCTGCATGCGGATGAGAACGGGAGCTACGAATGTATATTGGACGCCTACAAGTATCCGGCTCCGCCCGGAACGATCGGCGAAGTCTACGCGGTTTCGGGCGGAAAGGTCAAATCTCCGTCGAACCGTTTCACGAGTACGGGGAAATGGGCCTACAGCTACGCCAGCGGAGCCATTAAACGGCTCGGAAAAACTTCGCGCTCTGTCCTTGTACGCGGAAACCGCGTGTTTTTGGATCAGATCGAAGAGCATCTGCTGCACACGCTTCACCTTGAGGCATGTGCCGTAACCGCTCATCTCCACCCTGAAAATGAAGCAGTTGACTATATGACGGCCTACATCGTTGCCAACCCTTCAAAAATATGGAAAGAAATAGAAAGTTTTTCTCTGCTTCATGAAACCTTGCCGGATTATGCGGTCCCCCGGTATGTGATTCCGATGGCGGAGCTTCCCCTGCTGCCTGACGGAGAGACGGATTTTGCGGCTTTACCTGTTCCCGCCGGCGGCAATTTGCCGGTTCCCGGCAAACAAAACTTGCAAGGAACCGTAACGGATAAGCTCATCGCTATTTGGAAGGATGTGCTTGGCGCCGCTCATGTAAATTCCACGGATAATTTTTTCCAGCTGGGCGGTGATTCGTTAAAAGCGACCGTCATTCTTTCCCGGGTAAACAAAGAATTCGGCATTCACATTCCGTTAAGCGAGCTTTTTGCCCTGCAGACGGTCGGGGAATTGGAACTGTACATCACGGGTGGTTCCGCACAAACGTACGAGCCGATTCAACCGGTTCAGCGGAAGCGGTCTTATCCGGTCTCGTCGGCCCAAAAAAGAATGTACGTCCTCGATCAGTTGGGTGGCGGAGGGACGGCTTACAACGTGCCGGGACGCCTTTTTATAGAAGGAGAAATCGACCGGGAGCGCCTTATCCGGGCACTTCGGCAGGCGGTGGCGCGTCATGAATCGTTTCGGACCTATTTCGAGTTGGAAAACGGGGAAGTGGTACAAAAAATCGCGGAAGAGGCCGATTTCGATGTTCCCGTTTCGGAAGTGCGGGCGGAAGAGATAGAGACGCTGCAGATGCAGTTCGTCCGGCCGTTCGATCTCGCGCAAGCGCCTTTATTCCGGGCAGGTCTGTTCGAGCTTGAAACGGGCGGCAGTGTTCTTCTGATCGATGTTCACCATGCTGTGGCGGACGGTTACTCCATGGCCGTGCTTATGGATGATTTTATCCAGCTTTATCAGGGTCGGCTTCTGCCCCCGCGAAATGTGCATTACAAAGATTATGCGATCTGGCAGAACGAGCAGTTGGCCGAAGGTAAATTCAGCGGACAGGAAGCTTATTGGCTCCAGACGCTGGAAGGGGAACTTCCCGTTCTTCAGATGCCTACGGATTATCCGCGCCCGGCCGCTCAAAGCTTTAAAGGGGACAGCTTTGTCCAGCTTCCGGACGGAAATATGACAAAGGCGCTGTACAGTCTCGCGAAAGACAATGAAACGACGCTATACATGGTGCTGCTGGCTGCCTATAATGTGCTGCTGGCCAAATATTCCGGTCAGGATGACATCCTTGTCGGTACGCCCGCCGCAGGGAGAAGACACGCCGATACGGAGAATATGGCGGGGATGTTCGTAAATACGCTGGCGATCCGCAGCAAGCCCGAGTCCTCAATGGCTTTCGGACAATTTTTGCAAGAGGTGAAACGCCAGTCTCTCGAAGCGTTCGAAAATCAGGAATATCCTTTTGAGGAAATTGTCGAGAAGCTGCAGCTCGTGCGGGATTTAAGCCGCAACCCTCTCTTTGATACGATTTTCAGCCTGCAGAATGTAGGTACAGATGTCGTGAAGGCAGGCAAGCTTTCCTTCAAGCCAGGGGAGTTTAATACAGGCATCTCCAAAGTTGATTTTTCCTTGCATGTTACGGAGCAGAAAGACGGGCTGCTGTTTACCTGGGAGTATGCTACAGATCTGTTCGCACGTGAAACAGTGGAACGTCTGGCGCGGCACTATTCGGCCATCTTGGAGACGGTAGCCGGATCGGCGGATATTCTGCTTGGGGATATCGGGATGCTCACGGCTTCGGAGAAAGAGGACCTGATCAGCGGGTTTAACGCCACGGCGGCGGAGTTTCCTTCTGGCATAACGATCCATGAAGCGTTTGAGGAGCAGGCTGCAAAAACGCCGGAAGCTGCCGCGCTCGTTTTCGAGGGCCGGAGCCTCACGTACCGGGAATTGAACGAACGCGTCAATTCCGCAGCCCGGACGCTGCGAAAGCTGGGCGTGGGACCCGACCGGCTTGTCGGGCTGATGATGCCGCGCTCGGCCGAAATGATCATCGGCCAGCTCGCCGTACTGAAAGCCGGAGGCGCGTACGTGCCTATCGATCCGGATTACCCTTCGGCACGTGTTCTCTATATGCTCCAGGACAGCGAAGCCGGGGTGTTGCTGACCAGCCGCAGCTTGATCGAGGACCTGGACTACGATGGAAGCGTGCTGTTCCTCGATGAGGAAGAAATCTACCGGAACGACGGTTCCAATCTGGACGCCGGGGGCACAAAGCCAGAGCATCTGGCTTATGTCATCTATACGTCGGGATCGACAGGGAATCCGAAGGGCGTCATGCTGCCGCATCGTTCCGTCATGAACTTCGTAACCGGGATGAAAGAAGAGATTGCTTTCCGCGCGGATAAAACGATTTTGTCGTTAACGACCATCTCGTTCGATATATTCGTTCTGGAATCTCTAGTGCCCCTTCTGACCGGAATGACAGTCGTCATCGGAGACCGGCATCATCAGCTTGAAGCCGAAGCTCTCGGTGAACTCATCCGTTCGCGTGAGATTGATATGCTGCAAATGACGCCTTCCCGTCTGCAAATGCTGCTCGCCAACGAAGAAGGCAAGCGGGCACTTAGCGGAGTGAAGGAAATTATGGTCGGCGGCGAAGCCCTCCCGCATGCGCTGTTGGAGCAGTTGCAGACGCTTGACGGACTGAGAATCTACAACATGTACGGACCGACCGAAACGACGGTATGGTCCGCAGTCAGGGAGCTGACTCAGGCAAGCCGGATCGATATCGGCCGACCGATCGCCAATACGCAGGTGTATATCGTCGATGCGCGTTCCAACCTGCAGCCTGTCGGAGTGCCGGGCGAATTGTGCATAGCCGGAGAAGGACTGGCACGGGGGTATTGGAAGCGCGAAGATCTCACGGCGGAGAAATTCGTGCCCAATCCGTTTGTCGCCGGAACAAAAATGTATAAAACGGGCGATCTTGCCCGCTGGAAGCCGGATGGGAACCTGGAATTCCTGGGCCGGATCGATCACCAGGTGAAAGTAAGAGGCTTCCGCATCGAGCTCGGGGAGATAGAAAATGCTTTGATAAGGCTGCCATCCGTTCAGGAGGCGGCTGTCACGGTCAATCAAAGCGGCGGACACGAGGCCGTTTTGTGCGCGTATGTCGTGCCAAAGTCGGATTCGGCGATAAGCGCGGCGGAGGTCAGGGAGCAGTTGGCCAGACAACTGCCTTACTATTCGGTCCCGTCGCACTATGTATTTCTAGACAAGCTTCCGCTTACGCCAAACGGTAAAACCGACCGGAAGTCGCTTCCCGAACCGGATGACCTGTTCCGTCCGGATACGGAGTACGCCCCTCCCCGCAATGAAGTGGAAGAGGCGCTGGCCAGCGTATGGCAGGATGTGCTGGGCCGGGACGGCATCGGCATTCATGACAATTTTTTTCTCCTAGGGGGAGATTCGATCAAAGGTATCCAGGTCGTGGCCCGTATGAGAGCGGAAGGGTATGCGCTGGACATCAAGCAGTTGTTTGAGCATCCGTCCATCGGGGATCTCGGCGCGTACGTGAAGTCGTCCGTTCGTGAAATCGCGCAAGGACCGGTCGAAGGAGAAATGGTGCTGACCCCTGTGCAGAACCGGTATTTCGAACAAGGCGGTTACGAATCCGCCTCGTCGCTTTCGGCGCTGTTGTTTTCGGAAGCCGGTCTGGAAGAAAACCATGTCCGTTCGGCTTGGGACAAGGTGCTGAAACAGCATGACGCCCTTCGTCTGCGTGCCGTTTTGAAGGAAGGGGACTTGAAGCTGGAACACCGTTCCCTGGAGGAAGAAGCTGCGGGACTGAGCGTCATTCGTCTGGATGGGGACAAGCCCGATCTCAGAGCGGCCGTTGAGCTGCAAAGCAAAGCGGTTGAATCGGGTCTCTCCCTGAAAGAAGGACCGCTGGCGAAAAGCGTGCTGTTCAAGACAGGCGAAGGTGACTACCTTCTGATCGCGATCCATCGTCTGATTACCGACGATACTTCTTTTTCGGTCATATTGGAAGATTTGGCGACCGTTTACGGACAGCTTGTGGCGGGAGAAAGCGTATCGCTTCCTCTGAAAACAGATGCTTTTCGGACGTGGGCAGCCCATTTGGAAAAATACGCGGAGAGCAACCAGGCGCAGGCCGGGCGGGAGTACTGGACTCTGTCGGGCAATGCGGATGAATGGGCTGATCCGCTTGATAAAGAAATCGAGGCGGGACTTCCGTCGCTCCGAAACTCGATCTGCGCTGTTATCCCGGCGGAAAAGACGAGCCGATTGCTCACAGGGGTGAAGGATATTTATTCGATGGAGGCCCGCGAAGCGATTTTATCCGCACTCGGCAAAACATTCGGCGATTGGTCCGGACTCAAACGTTTCCGCGTCGAACTGACGGCAGACGGCAGAAAGCTGTGCGCAGACAAGAGGCTGGATTTCTCGCGGACAGTGGGCTGGTTCGATACGCAGTATCCGCTTGTGCTGGATACCTCGAATTCCGGTGACTTGGCGGGCTATCTTAAACAAGTTAAAGAAACGGTGCGTCAAGTCCCGGACGGAGGCATCGGGTACGGGGCTTTGTACGATCTTGCGTCTTCGCGCCGGCAAGTAGAAGAGACCGCAGTCCGGAAGAAGCCGCGGATCGGGTTCGTCCACTTAGAGCCTTCGGGTGTCGTAACTCCTTATTTTGATTCGTTTAACGCGGGCGAAAGAATAACAGACGATTTGTGGGCGGCAAGGGAGTACAGCTGGTATCTCAAGAGCACGATCGAATCGGGCGCCCTCACCCTCCGGCTCGATTATGACGGCCATGCGTACACGGAACAGACAGCCTCGGATTTGCTTCATCGTCTGGAAGAAAATTTGGATGAAGTGCTGCGCCACTGCGAGGCCAAAACAGAGAGGGAGTTAACGCCGGCCGATGTCGGGGCAAACGATCTGGATCTCGATGAGTTCGAGGACATTAAACAATTTTATGAGAGCGTATAAGGGTTGCAGAGGGGGAGTTACGGATGAGTAAAGGGCTGGAAATTGAGAAAATGTCCCATTTGACGCCTTTACAGGAAGGCATGCTGTTTCATGCGCTGATGAATCCCGATTCGCACGCCTACCTGGAGCAGGTGAGCCTGTCCATACGCGGAGATCTGGATGTGCAGGCGCTGGAAAGGAGCTTTTGCCTTCTTGTGAAGCGGCATGAAACGCTCCGTTCGAATATGTATCACAAAAATGTCGCGAAGCCCCGGCAAATCGTATTCAAAGAACGGGAGGCTTCTGTCTTTTTCGAGGATCTGGCCGTGTTACCGGACAGCGAACGGAATACCGAACTTGAATCGTTGATCCAAGCCGATAAAAATCGTCCTTTTGACATAAGCAAGGAACTGCTGGTGCGGTTAACTGTCCTTCGGACAAGCCGGCAGGAATATACGCTGCTCTTCACGTTTCACCATATTATCATGGACGGCTGGTGCATCGGCATTGTGCTGGAAGAGCTTCTCAGTTACTACGAAGCCGAAAAAAACGGACGGCAAGCGTCCCTTCCTGAGGTCCGGCCTTACAGCCTTTATGTGCAGTGGCTGCAAAAGCAGGATCAGACGGCTGCGTCGGATTACTGGAGGGCTCTGCTGGAAGGCGTGGAAGAACCGTCGGGATTGCCTGGCAATACCGGGATATCCGGCGGTAAAGGCTACCTGCCGTCGGAGCGGAAGTTTACGGTCGGGGCGGATACGGCCCGCCAGCTCCGCGGCATTGCGGAACGCAGCGGTGCGACAATCAGCAGCTTGTTTCTGGCCGCGTGGGCGCTCATTCTCGGTCGCTATAACCGAAGCGAGGATGTCGTTTTCGGGACTGTCGTGTCAGGCAGACCGCCGGAGATTGAAGGCATCGAGCGGATGGTGGGCTTGTTCATTAATACGGTTCCCGTACGGATCTCGCTGCAGTCGGACAACACGTTTACCGGTTTGTTGAAGGAAGTTCAGCGGCAGACGATTCAAACACGTGCGTATGACTATTATTCACTGGCGGAAATCCAGGCTCAATCGGCCTTGAAACAGGATCTTATCGGGCATATCGTCGTATTTGAAAATTATCCGCTGCAGGAGCTGATCGGTCAGGAGGATTTGGAAAACCGGCTCGGATTCGCTATTACGGAGGCGGGATTATCCGAGCAGACTCCTTACGATTTCAATATCGAGGTAGAAGACGGGGATGTTTTAAACATTACGCTTTCCTATAACGGACACACATACGGCGAAGCGGAAATCATGAGAATTCAGGGGCACTTGGAGACGGTACTGGGCCAGGCCTCCAGCCAGCCGGAAAAAATCGTCTCCGAATTCACTCTTTTGTCCGAGCCGGAGCGAAAAGAACTTGCGGAAGTATGGAGCGGTACTTCGGCCTCTTATCCGGAAGGGACGTTTCATGAGCTTTTCGAGGCACAGGCGGTACAGACTCCGGACAAAACGGCAGTAGTGTACGAAGAGACCTCGCTGACCTACCGGGAGCTGAATGAGCGGGCGAATGTGCTGGCGCGTATTTTGAGAAAACAGGGCGTGAGGCCGGACAGTCCGGCCGCCGTTCTGCTTGAGCGCTCGGCCGATATGGTGACGGCAGTTCTCGCCATTCAGAAAGCGGGCGGTGCCTATATACCGATCGATCCGACTTATCCGGCAGAGCGCATTGCATACATGCTCCGCGATAGCGGTGCCCGGGTACTGCTTACCCAGGCAAAACTGACCGATTTGCTCCATGGAGCCGACTATCTAGGAAGTATTCTCGATATACAGGGCTTTCTGGAAGCCGCGGAAAATCAAGGCTTCGTAACGCCTTTGAAAGCGGGGGCGAAAGAGGCCCCGGATTCAGGTGAGGAGAAGGCCTGGCTTTCCGGCTTGAATCCGGAAGAAGCGGTAAGCAACCTTGAGCCGGTCAATAAACCCGATGACCTTGCTTATGTGATCTACACGTCCGGAACGACGGGCAATGCCAAGGGTGTGATGATCGAACACCGGCATTATGTGAACACTTCATTCGGATACCGGTACGGGTATCGTTTGGGGGGATTTGACGTAAAACTCCTGCAGATCGCGAGTTTTTCGTTTGACGTATTTGCGGGCGATCTCGCACGGACGTTCGTGAACGGGGGAACGATGGTTATTTGTCCCCAGGAGGTGCGGATCGATCCTTCCGCGCTGGCGAGCTATCTGGAAAAGCACCGGATCACGGTGTTCGAATCTACGCCGGCTCTCATTTTGCCGCTTATGGAGCACGTGTACGATTATGGGACGGACATCAGCGCGATGAAGCTGCTGATCACGAGCTCCGACAGCTGCAGCGTGCACGATTACCGGACGCTGCTGTCGCGTTTTGCGGGAAGCATGCGGATCATGAACAGCTACGGTGTGACGGAAGCGGCCATCGATTCGAGCTTTTACGAGGAAGCTGCGGAAAAGCTGCCGGAATCCGGCAACGTTCCAATCGGCAAGCCGCTGGGTAATCACCGTTTCTACATCGTGGATTCCGCGCTGCGGCCGGTCCCGGTGGGTGTGGCGGGCGAGCTGTGCATCGGCGGAGATTCCGTGGCGCGCGGCTACCTCAACCGTCCTGAACTGACGGCGGAGAAGTTTGTCCCCAGCCCGTTTGCCGAAGGCGGACGGTTGTACCGGACGGGAGATTTGGCCCGCTGGATGCCGGACGGAAGCGTCGATTTTATCGGCCGGATCGACTACCAGGTCAAGATCCGCGGATACCGCATCGAGCCCGGCGAGATAGAATCGGCGCTGCTGAAGCTTGAAGGAGTCGCGCAGGCCGTTGTCACCGACCGCACGGATTCAAGCGGGCACAAGTATTTGTGCGCTTATGTGGCGGGCCATGCCGACGAGGCCTGGCTGCGGAAGCGGCTCTCCGCCGAGCTGCCGGGCTACATGGTTCCGGCCCATATCGTGCGGCTGGAAAGCCTGCCGCTTACGCCTAACGGCAAGATTGACCGCAAGGCTTTGCCTGCGCCGAGCGGGGATCCGGCACCGGTGTCGGCTTACGCCGCACCGCGCACTTTAACGGAAGCGCAGCTCGCGGAGCTGTGGCAGGAAGTGCTCGGCGTCAAAACCGTCGGCATCGACGATTCGTTCTTCGAGCTTGGCGGGCACTCGCTCAAGGCGGTTCTGCTCATTGGCCGCATCGCCAAGCAGTTCAGCGTCGAAGTGCCGCTCCGGGAAGTTTTCGCCCATCCGACCGTGCGCGGGCTGGCCCCGCTAATCGCCGGCTCGGAGGAAAGCGCCTTTGCGGACATAGAACCAGTCGGCGAGAAGGAATACCATCCGGTATCTCCGGCTCAGAAAAGACTGCTCATTATCGACCGTCTGGGAGACGCGGAGAGCGCTTATAACATGTGCGCCGCGCTGGAAATGACAGGTCCGCTTGACAGAGAGCGGCTGGACGAGGCGTTCGGGACAATGATCGGCCGCCACGAGTCCCTGCGGACGTCTTTTGCCGTCATCGACGGAGCACCCGTGCAGCGTATCCACAAAACGCTGGGTTTCCGGGTTTCCTACCGCGAGCTGGACTCGGACGGGCACCACGAAGCCCGCGCTGAAGCCGCCACGGCATTGGTAAGCGAGCTCACGGAAGAAGCCGAAGCGGTCTCAGGCGGTGTGCAAGTCGGAGCGAAGCAGCCGGATTCGGTGCTGGAATCGCTAATCGGGCCATTTATCCGCCCGTTCAATCTGGAGCAGGCGCCTCTTATACGGGCGGAGCTGATCAAGCTCGAAGAAGGACGGCATCTGCTTCTGGCCGACATGCACCACATTATTACCGACGGTATCTCGATCGAAGTGTTCGTAGAGGAGTTCAGCCGTCTTTATGCCGGCGAGACGCTTCCTCCGCTCCGCATCCAGTACAAAGATTTTGCCGCGTGGCAGAACGGGCAAATCGCCCAAGGGGCGACCGAGAAACAAGCCGCGTACTGGAAGGAGCTTTTCGGCGGCGGAGAAGACGTGCCTGTTCTGGACATGCCCGCGGATTATATCCGGCCGGCGATCAAAAGCTTTGAAGGCGACAGCCTGATCTGTGAAATCGACAGCGGACTGACCGCCGACTTGCACCGCTTGTGCGCCCAGACGGGTACGACCTTGTACATGGTCCTTCTCGCTGCCTTCAATACCCTGCTTCACAGATACACCGGGCAGGAAGATATTGTCGTAGGATCTCCGGTGGCGGGCCGCCCGCACCCTGATCTGGAGACGATGCTGGGAATGTTCGTCAACACGCTGCCGATGCGGAACTTTCCTTCCGCCGATAAGCCGTTTACGCATTTTTTGAAGGAAGTAAAAGACAGAGCGCTGCATGCCTACGAAAATCAGGATATTCCGTTCGAGGAAGTCGTCGAGCGTCTGCAACTGCGCCGTGACGTGAGCCGCAACCCGCTGTTCGATGTGATGTTCGTCCTGCAGAACACCGGCATGAACCAGTTCCAGTTCGACGGGATTACATTCCGGCCGGTTGAGTTCGAAATGGGGATCGCGAAATTCGATCTGACGCTGAGCGTCGAAGAGTTCCCCGATAGGCTCGGCTTGTCGTTCGAATATGCGGTCAAGCTGTTTAAGCGGGAAACGATCGAGAAGCTGAGTCGTCATTTCCTTAATATTCTTGAAACCGTCGTCCGCAATCCGCATGTGAATCTCGCCGATATCGAGCTGCTGACCGAAACGGAAAAACGCCGGATTATCGTGGAATTTAACGATACGAAGGCCCCGTTCCCGGAAGATAAAACGATCCACGGGTGGATCGAGGAGCAGGCCGCTGAGGATCCGGACCGGATTGCCGTCGTTTTCGGCGGGAACCGGCTCACCTACGGGGAATTGGACGAGCGTGCGAACCGCCTCGCCCGTACTCTGAGGGCCAAAGGGGCGCGGCCAGACGGAGTTGTCGCCATTTTGACCGAGAGATCGGCCGAAATGATGATCGGTCTCCTTGCCATCCTTAAAGCGGGCAGCGCGTATTTGCCGGTCGATCCGGCTCATCCCAGTGACCGAGTCGGCTTCATGCTGGATGACAGCGGAGCACGTATCGTGCTTACCGCATCGAAGTGGGCCGAGCAACTGCCTGCCGGGTACGAGTGCATCCTGCTGGATGAGGAGAAATCTTATCATGAAGATTTCAGCCCGCTGTCTTCCGAAGGAGCGGCAGGGCCCGGAAATCTGGCTTATGTTATTTACACCTCGGGTACGACCGGTAATCCGAAAGGCGTTATGATCGAGCACCGGGCGCTGGTGAACCGAATTCACTGGATGCAGAAAAAATACCCGATCGGCCGCGACGATGTCATTTTGCAAAAAACGCCTTACAGCTTCGACGTATCCGTATGGGAGCTGTTCTGGTGGGGGACACAGGGCGCACGAGTCGTATTCCTGGCTCCCGGCGGAGAGAAAGAGCCGCAGGTTATTGTGGATGAAATCAAGCGAAGCTGCGTGACCACCCTGCATTTCGTTCCTTCCATGCTGTCTGTCTTTCTTGATCATATTGAGCAAAACAGGCAGGCGGGAGACTTGGGCTCGCTCCGTTATGTTTTCGCCAGCGGGGAGGCGCTTCAGGCCCAGCATGCCAACCGGTTTGACCGGCTGATCGGTACCCCGGGCGGAGCCGTACTGGCCAATTTGTACGGTCCTACCGAAGCGACCATCGATGTGACGTATTTCGATTGCCCGTCAGGGCAGCAGCTGGAGCAGGTGCCAATCGGCAAACCGATTGACAACACGGAGCTGTTCATCGTGGACGCCAAGCATCAAATCCAGCCGATAGGCGTGCCGGGGGAACTTTGCATCGCCGGAACGGGCTTGGCCAGAGGTTACCTGAATCGTTCCGAGCTGACGGCGGAGAAGTTCGTGCCGATCCCGCACCGCCCCGAGGCGAAGATGTACAAAACGGGAGATCTGGCCCGTTGGCTGCCGGACGGCAGCGTGGAATATATCGGGCGGATCGACCATCAGGTCAAAATCCGCGGCTACCGGATTGAATTGGGTGAGATCGAAGCGAGGCTTTTGAACCGGGACGAAATAAAAGAAACGATTGTAATGGACCGGACGGACGCGAACGGGCAGAAATATTTGTGCGCCTATCTGGTTTGCGCGGAAGATGCGGAGCTGACGGTTTCCGAGATCCGCGGCGGACTCGCCGAAAGACTGCCGGATTATATGATACCCGCGCAGTTCGTTTTTCTGGATGCGATGCCGCTCACAAGCAACGGTAAAATCAACCGCAGGGCCCTTCCGGAACCGGACGGTTCGGTTAGGCTGACGGCCGATTACGTCCAGCCGGAAACGGAGATGGAACACACATTGGCCGAAATCTGGCAGGACGTACTGGGAATCAAGAAGGTGGGAGTGCGCGATAATTTCTTCGAACTAGGCGGCGATTCGATCAAAGCTCTGCAGATTGCCGCGCGTTTGAACGGCAGCGGGCTCAAAATGGAGCTGCGGGATTTGTTCCGCCATCCGCAGATCGAGCTGGTGATTCCTTATATCCAGGTTGTGCAGCGGACAATTCCCCAAGGGATCGTCCAAGGGCAGACGGAGCTTGCTCCTATTCAGCGGAGATTTTTCGAGCGTCACCATACGGACCTTCATCATTATAATCAGGCCGTTATGCTGAAAAGCAAAGGCAGGCTGAACGAAGAAGCGCTTCGCCAGACTTGGGATAAGCTGACCCTGCACCACGATGCGCTTCGCACCGTATTCCGGCCTACGGAAGAAGGCGGCGTTACAGCTGAAACGCGGGACTGGAAAGAGGGAGAGGCATACGAGCTGCTGGCCTATGATCTTACTCTTGCGCGAGAACCCGGCCCAGAGATCGGGACGCTTGCGGATAAGCTGCAAAGCGGATTCGCGCTGAATCGCGGCCCGCTTGTGAAGCTCGCTCTTTTCCGCACAGCCGAAAGCGACCATCTTCTGATCGTTATTCATCATCTGGTTGTCGATGGAGTTTCCTGGAGAATTCTGCTGGAAGACCTGGAAACCGCCTACGGACAAGTGCTGGACGGCCTTGCCGTTTCACTTCCGGCCAAAACCGATTCCTACCGCGAGTGGGCTGCCCGGCTGGCGGAATATGCGAACAGCAGCCGCGCTCAATCGGAACTGAGTTATTGGTCCGCTGTCTCATCGCAGATTCCGGATTCGCTGCCGTACGATAATAAGGCAGCTTCGGATAAAGTCGAAGACGGCAGAGACTTTGAAATCGAGCTCGACCGCGACAGCACGGAAAAGCTGCTGAAACACGCGCAGCAAGCCTACAACACCGAAATTAACGATCTGCTCCTTACGGCGTTAGGGCTTTCTTTCCAAGAATGGAGCGGACTTTCCCGGATTGCCGTCAGCATTGAGGGGCACGGCCGGGAAGAAATTATGAAAGATGTGGATGTATCTCGTACCGTCGGCTGGTTTACCGTCATGTATCCGTTTGTGCTTGATATGAGAGGCCAGGGAGACTTGGGGCATCAGATCAAGCTGGTGAAGGACGGGCTGCGACGCGTACCGAACAAAGGAATCGGCTACGGCATTCTGCGCTATTTAACAGAAGGTATCCATCTTGAGGAACTCCCTTTCGCTTTCGAAGAACCGCAGATCAGTTTTAATTACCTGGGACAATTCGACGGCGAGGGCGACGGTGGAGCAAGATTCGGGCCTTCCTCTCACCAGACAGGCGATGAAATCGGCGGCGGCAGCGAGAGACCGTTCGCTTTCGATATCAACGGGCAGGTCTCGGATGGAGTTTTCCGCTTAACCTTCAACTACAACCGTCATCAGTACCGGGACGACACGGTCGAGAAGCTGGCAGGCGGATTCAAGAAATACCTGCTGGAGCTGATCCGCCACTGCTGCGAAAAAGAGACCGCCGAGCAGAGCCCGACCGACTTTACTTACCAGAACCTGTCCATCGGACAGTTCGAGAATATGGCGGCCCAGTTGGCCGGTAAACTAAAGCTTTAAAAACCTTTGGTCCTCCCCGTTTCACCGCTTAAGGCGGACATACGCTTCCGGGCTGTCCTGCGGGACGGCCGGAAGTTTAAAGGAGAGTGAAATTGTGTCTCAAGTGAAGATTAAGGACATCTATCCGCTGTCCCCCATGCAGGAAGGCATGCTGTATCATTCCATGCTGGATCGGGATTCCGAAGCTTATTTTCAGCAAAATATCATTACCGTCGGTGAAGTGTTGGACCGTGAGCTGGTTCAGAAGAGCCTTCAGCTGCTTATAGAGAGATACGATATTTTCCGCACGGTGTTTGTATATAAAGAAACGGAGCGTCCCCTTCAGGTGGTGCTTCAGGAGAGAGAGGCGCCTTCCGTCCATACGGACGACGTTAGCGGCTTGAGCGAGGCTCGCAAAACGGCTGCGCTTGAACAGTTTACCGGAAGCGACAGGACGAACGGTTTCGATTTGGAAAAGGACGTTCCCCTTCGTCTGGCTTTATTTAAATGGAGTGAGACCACCTGCAAACTCGTATGGAGTTTTCCGCATATCGTTATGGACGGCTGGTGCCTCGGCATCGTCGCCAACGACTTTTTCAGCCTGTATACTTCGCTTCGGGACGGAATTCGGGCCAACCTGGAGCCGGTGTATCCGTTCAGCAGTTTTATCCAGTGGCTGGAAAATCAGAACAGGGAAGAAGCGGCAGCTTATTGGAGCAAGTACTTGGATGGCCTGGAAAACGAAACGACAGTTCCCGGGTTCAGCCGGGCGGAGGGTAACACCCCTTTCCGGCTTGAACATCATTCTTTGAAGCTGGACGCCGCACTTACACACAAGATGGAGCAGATCGCAAAGCGCCAGCAGGTTACGGTAAGCACTGTCTTCCAGACAGCCTGGGGCGTGCTTCTCCAAGGGTATAACAACAGCACGGATGTCGTGTTCGGCACCGTCGTTTCGGGCCGGCCCGAAGAAATTAAGGGCATCGAGAACATGGTAGGGCTGTTCATCAATACAATTCCATTGCGCATCAGCGGGGAGAAGAGCGAAAGTTTTGCCGCCTTATTGAGCCGTGTGCAGAGCGACTGGATGGAATCCAACGCGCATTCTTATCTTTCGCTTGCGGACATCCAGGCGCAGTCCCAGTTAAAGCACAATCTGATCCGTCATCTCGTTGTGTTCGAAAATTATCCGATATCCGAAGAACTGATCGGAACCGGAGATGAGACCGGAGAAGGCGGGCGGACAGACGGGGAATCGGCCAAAAACAGCCTGCGCATCACGGAAGTGGACGGCTTCGAGCAGACAAACTATGAGCTTACGCTGACGGTAATACCGGGACGAGAGCTTGAAATCAAATTCAGCTTTAATGCGGAGATTGTCGGACATGCGGGAATCCGCGCGATTGCCGGGCACCTGCATCAAGTGCTGGAGCAAATTACGGAAACGCCTGACATTCCATTGGACAGCATAAATCTGCTCACGGATGAAGAATGCGGCCAACTGCGTGCGTTTAACGACACCGGTGCTTCCTATCCTGCCGAGAAAACCATGCACGGCTGGTTTGAACTTCAGGCAGCCATGACACCGGAAAAAATCGCCGTCATATTCGGCGAGAAGCGTCTTACGTACCGTGAACTGAACGTGCGCGCCAACCGTCTCGCCCGGCAGCTGCGCTTAAAGGGTGTGGAGCCGGACTCAGTGGTCGGTATTCTTTGCGAGCGGTCCATTGAGTTGATGGTCGGGCTACTGGCTATATTGAAGGCGGGCGGGGCCTATCTGCCGATTGACCCGGGGCATCCGCAGGAAAGAATCGATTATATGCTCGCCGACAGCGGGGCTGTTCTTGTACTTGCGCAGAAGGATCTGTTGGAACGTGCTCCGGCCGGTGCAGAAACAGTCGAGCTCGATGCTGAAAATCTTTTGACGGGTGACGGAAGTAATCTTTCCCGCGGATCGGGACCGGAGCATCTAGCTTATGTCATTTATACGTCAGGTACGACCGGAAATCCGAAGGGGGTCATGATCGAGCATCGCGCCCTGATCAACCGCCTTCACTGGATGCAAAAACGCTACCCGTTGGACGAAAAAGACGTCATTTTGCAGAAAACGCCTTACAGCTTCGACGTATCCGTCTGGGAGCTGTTCTGGTGGGGGGCGTATGGGGCTAAAGTCGTTTTTCTGGAACCGGGCGCGGAAAAAGATCCGGCGCAGATCGCAAGGGCTATCGACAAGTACAATGTGACGACGATGCATTTTGTGCCTTCCATGCTATCCGTTTTTCTCGACCATGCGGAGAGCCGGCTGGAACCGGGTGCTCTGGCTAGTTTGCGCTATGTATTCGCCAGCGGAGAAGCACTCAATCCTCAGCAGGCGAACCGGTTTAATTCACTGTTTTACCGAACCAACGGCTCTCGGCTGATCAATCTGTACGGACCGACGGAAGCGACCATTGATGTTTCCTATTTTGATTGCTCCTTTGGAAAAAGTCCGCTGGATCGCGTGCCGATCGGAAAACCGATTGATAATATCCGACTCTACATTACGGATAACGTGGGCCGCCTCCAGCCTGTCGGAGTTGCGGGCGAGCTCTGTATCGCAGGTACGGGGTTGGCCAGAGGCTATTTAAACCGGCCCGAACTGACAGCTGAAAAATTCGCGGCAGCGGATTTCGATCCTTCCGGCCGCATTTACAAAACGGGTGATCTGGCCCGATGGCTCCCGGACGGCAACATCGAGTATCTCGGACGGCTGGATCACCAGGTCAAAATCCGTGGCTACCGGATCGAGCTGGGCGAAATCGAAGCGGCTTTGCTCCGGCATCCGATGGTAAAGGAAGCACTCGTGATGGACCGGACCGACGGGCAGGGACAGAAGGTATTGTGCGCCTATCTCGTTTGCGGTCCGGACCCGGCTCCGGAAACGGTACTTCTGAGGGAGTCCCTTGCCGCAAAGCTTCCGGGATATATGATTCCTTCTTATTTCGTATTCCTGCCGGAAATGCCGCTCACATCCAACGGCAAAGTGAACCGCAGAGCGCTTCCTGCACCAGACACGGTCTGGGATGAAAGCGGGTATATTCCGCCCGAGGGCGAAATGGAAGAAGCGCTTGCCGCCATCTGGAAGGAAGTGCTAGGGGTGGAACACCTCGGTGCCGGCGATTCGTTTTTTGACCGGGGCGGGCACTCCCTGAAAGCGGCGCTGCTGGTTTCCAAAATACATCAACGGTTGCAGGTTGATCTACCACTGCGTCAGGTGTTCGAGTCGCCTACGATCCGTTCCATGGCCGAAGCGATCCGCAAGGAAGCCTACTCGGCTCACCAAGCTATCGAACCTGCCGAACCACGTGACGTTTATCCTGTCACTTCGGCGCAAAAAAGATTAATGGTGCTGGATCAGCTCGAACAAGAGAGCACGGCTTATCATATTCCGCATGTGCTGATCAGCCGGGTTCCATTGGATCGCAGACGCCTTCAAACCGTTTTTGAGAAGTTGATCGCCCGCCATGAGCCGCTTCGTACTTCCTTTGAGCAGATTGAATCCGATATCGTTCAGAGAAATCACCCGGAGGTGGTTTTTGAAGTAGAAGAAATCTCTTTGTCGGGAGCGGAGGAAACTTCCTTAACGGAACTTGGCGGAAGCGGGGAAACGAAGGAGAAGAGCGGGATTGAGGAGATTCCGGCATTTTCGGGATTATGGGAGATCGTGAAAACCGATGAAGAGATCGCACCGGAAAATACGGGCGGTAACGGAGCGAGCGATCATCCGGAAAATCGGACTGCGGTACAAGATATCCTTACACCTGCCGAGAAAGAGGCGCTTGACCGGGTTATCGAAGGGTTCATCCGTCCCTTTAACCTTGCGGAGGCTCCGCTCATCCGAGTTGGAGCGGCGGATCTGACCTGCGGGGGAACGGCGCTTCTAATCGATCTGCACCATATTATAGCCGACGGTGTTTCCATGGCGGTTATTGCCAATGAATTTAACCGGCTTTATGCCGGAGAAGAGCTGGCCCCTCTTAAAATCCAGTACAAGGATTACGCCGTCTGGCAGCAAAAACGCAGTTCCAGTGGCGTTTTGGACGCCCAGGAAGCTTATTGGATGGAGAAGCTGAGCGGCGAGCTGCCGGTTCTGAACTTCCCGACCGATTATATGCGGCCACCGCTCCAGAGCTTCGAGGGAGACCAGTTTGTCTTCAAGCTCGAATCAAGTGAAACCGAGGCGTTGAAGCAAACGGCAGCCCGTGCCGGCGCGACCTTATATATGGTCCTGCTCGCTTCATTCAACACGCTGCTGCATCGCTATACGGGACAAGAAGACATTATTGTCGGATCGCCCGTCGCCGGCAGGACGCATGCGGATTTGCAGCCGCTGATCGGGATGTTCGTCAATACGCTGCCGATGAGAAGTTTTCCCGCCGGGGATAAGACGTTCAGTCAGTTGCTTGAAGAGGTCAAGCAAACCGCGCTACAAGGGTTCCAGAACCAGGAAATTCCCTTGGAGACGATTCTGGACAAGCTCTCTCTCAAGCGCGATTTAAGCCGAAATCCTTTGTTTGATACGATGTTTATTTTTCAAAATCTCGGTATCGAAGAGATCGGCCAGCCGGGTGAACTGTTCCAGTCTTACGAGTTCGGGCATGCGGTAGCGAAGCTGGATCTGACACTCCAGGCGGAAGAAAACGAAACCGGCGGCATCGATTTCCACTTTGAATATGCACCCGGCTTGTTCAGAAAAGAAACGGTTCAGCGGCTTGCGGGTCATTATCTTCGCATATTGGAGGCTGCCGTTCGCAATCCGGACATGAAACTGTCGGCGATCGATATGCTGGAAGAACGGGAACGACACATGCTTGTGGAGTCATTTAACGATACGACCGCTGCATTCGCCTACGACAAAACGATTCACCGCCAGTTTGAAGAACAGGTTACCCTGACTCCGGATGCCCCTGCTTTGTTGTTCGGCGATCAGGTCTTCACTTATCGGCAGTTGAACGAAAAAGCGAACTCGCTGGCCCGCACGCTGCAAAGTCACGGAGTCGGACCGGACCGGCTCGTCGGGCTGCTGACGGAGCGCTCTCCTTCGATGATGATCGGCCTCCTGGCTGTTCTGAAAGCGGGCGGCGCCTATGTGCCGATTGACCCCGATTACCCGGCGGCACGCGTTGCCTACATGCTGGAAGACAGCGAAGCCCGTGTGCTTCTGACCGAGGGAGCACTGGCGGAAGGTTTACAGACTGCGGGTGCCGTCATCTCCCTTGATGAGGAAGGAGTTTACAGCGGCGAGACCGGCAATTTGGAGCCTGCCAGCAAACCTCATCATCTCGCTTACGTCATCTACACGTCGGGCTCGACGGGGAATCCGAAAGGGGTCATGCTCCAGCACCGTTCCGTATCGAACTTTTTTACCGGGATGCGGGAAAAAATCGAATTTGTCCCCGGTCGTAAAATTTTGGCTTTAACGACCGTATCTTTCGATATCTTCGTGCTGGAGACGCTGCTTCCGCTCACCTGCGGGATGAGCGTCGTCCTTGCGGAAACTCTGCATCAGACGGAACCGGGAGCGCTCAGCGGCCTGATTTCCGTTCACGGTATAGATACGCTGCAGATTACGCCTTCGCGCCTTCAAATGCTGCTCGGGAGCCCTGAAGGGGCCTCAAGCCTGAAGAACGTCCGCAATATTCTCGTAGGCGGCGAGGCTATGCCGACTGCGCTTCTGCGTTCACTGCAGGAATTCCCGGATTTGAACATTTTCAACATGTACGGACCGACGGAAACGACGGTTTGGTCTGCCGTGCAGAACCTGACGAACGCCGCCTCCATCGATATCGGCAGGCCCATCGCCAACACACAGATTTATATTGTCGACGCAGGAGGCAAGCTGCAGCCTGCCGGAGTGCCGGGCGAGCTCTGTATTGCGGGCGAAGGACTGGCACGCGGGTACTGGAACAGGCCTGATCTGACGGCGGAGAAATTCGTTCCCTGCACGTTCGGCAAAGGCGGGGGGCGCATGTACAAGACAGGCGACCTTGCCAGATGGCTCCCGGACGGCAGCCTCGAGTTTCTCGGACGTTTGGACCACCAGGTCAAGGTCAGAGGGTATCGTATCGAACTGGGTGAGATCGAGACCGCTCTCGTCCACCATGAAGCCGTGGAAGAAGCTGTCGTCCTCGCCAGAGAGGATGTTTCCGGCGGACACACGTTAACGGGATATCTCGTTGTGAAAACGGAAATTCCGGCAGCGGAAATCCGTACCTTCCTTGGACAAAGCCTGCCGGATTACATGATCCCGGCCGCATTCGCCCAGCTTGAGAAGTTCCCTTTGACGCCGAACGGAAAAACGGATCGCAAAGCGCTGCTCGGCTTGGATGCCGTGCAAACTTCCGCAGCCGATTACGTTGCTCCCGGAGACGAGATCGAGGAGCAATTAGCCGCCATGTGGGCCGGTATTCTGAGTGCTACCAGGGTGGGAGTTCACGATAATTTCTTCGAGCTCGGCGGACATTCGCTCAAAGCGTCTTTGTTCGTTGCCCAAGTCCGTGAACAATGGGGAATCGAACTGGAGCTGCGCCAGCTTTTCCGGCAGCCGACTATCGCGGAAATAGCAGAGCATCTCCGGAAGGAATTGGATGAGATTCGCAGGCTGGAGGAAATTTTACGGGAAATCGAAGCGCTTGAGCAGGTGTAGAGGGTGCATACGGTACAGACCAGGAGAGGGGAGTGCGCCAAGTGGATTTATCGAAGCGAATAGCCAGTCTCTCGCCGGAAAAACGTAAACTTCTGGAAGCGAGGCTCGCTCAGGAAGGATTGTCCGCGTCCCGCCCGGCGGGAAGCGGGGCGGGCACGTCGGCCGGGCCGAGTCCCCTGGAGAAAATGGACGCTTATCCGGTATCGGCCGGACAGAAAAGGTTGCTTCTGATTCAGGAAATCGGAGATACCGCCGCCGCCTACAATATGCCTTTCGTCCTGCTAGCTAGAGGACCGGTAAATGTGGGGAAGATTCAAGGAGCGTTTGAGGCCTTGATTTCCCGTCATGAAACGCTGCGTACCTCCTTCCGGAAGAAGGATGGGGAGTACGAACAGATCATTCATGAACCGGGCGAAATTTTGTTTAAGCTGGACTATTCGGAAGAAACGGTTTCCGGCGTGGAAGAAGAGAGAAGCGTCATCGAAAGATGCGTTTCCTCTTTTGTCCGTCCGTTTGATGTACGCCGGGCACCTCTGTTCAGAGCTGCATTGATCAGGTTGGCGCCGGAACGGCATCTTTTGATGACGGATATGCATCATGTTGTTTCGGACGGCCTGTCGCTGCAAATTCTGGCGGAGGAATTCAACCGGATCTACCGCGGTGAAATTCTGCCCGAACTGCCCGTGCACTACAAGGAATACGCATATTGGCAGCAGGAGCGAATACGCGACGGTGTATTCCTCAAGCAGGAAAAATACTGGTTGGACGTGTTCGAGGGCGAAGTTCCCGTACTGAACATGCCCGCCGATTACCCGAGGCCTCAATTGCAAAGCTTCGAAGGCGGACGCTACGAGTTTGAGACGGACCGGGGGCTTGCGGATAAACTCCGCCGTCTGGCCTCGGAGACCGGTTCTACGCTGTACATGGTGCTGCTTGCGACCTATTACGTTTTGCTTCATAAATATACCGATCAGGAAGACATCGTCATCGGAACTCCAGTCGGGGGCCGGACTCATACACAGCTTCAGCCGCTGATCGGGATGTTTGTGAATACGCTGGCCATCCGCCAGGCACCTGCCGGATCCAAAACATTCCTCTCCTTCTTGAACGAAATCAAGGAAGGAACTCTGGGAGCTTTTGACCACGAGGAGTATCCGCTGGAAAGCCTGCTTGAAAAGCTGGGTCTTCGCAGGGATGTCAGCCGCAATCCGCTTTTCGATACGGTTTTTTCCTTGCAGACTAAAGGTTCCCAGTCGATGGAAATGGACGGATTGCTCCTGGAGCCTTATGAAGCGCAGTCGGGCGTTTCCAAATTCGATCTTTCGCTTTTGGCGGAGGAGGACGAAGAGCTGACGTTTACTTTCGAGTACGCGACCAAACTATACGCAGAACAGACTGTCGAGCGGTTAGCCGGCCATTATATACAGATTCTCCGGGAAATTTCGGCGAACAGGAGTTTAATGCTCTCGCAAATCGGCATGTTGTCCGCAGACGAAAGGCGGCTGCTTCTGGAAGAACTGAACGAGACGGCCGCACCGTACGCCCGAACTTCAACGATACATGGCTTATTCGAAGAGCAGGTGGAAAAACATCCCGACCGTATCGCCATATCGTTTGAGGATCGGCGGTATACCTACAACGAGCTGAATGCACGTTCTAATCGGCTGGCGGCCGCAATGCAAGATTTGGGTGTCGGGCCGGATACCATTGTAGCTATTATGCCCGAACGCTCTCCCGAAATGGTGATCGGCATTCTCGCCATTCTAAAAGCGGGAGGCGCCTATCTCCCGGTAGATCCCGAGTATCCGCAGGAGAGAATCTCGTACATGCTCGAGGACAGCGGAACCCGGATTTTGCTGACGCACCGGCATCTCGCGGGCAATACGGAATTTACCGGACATACGGTCTTTATGGAGGACGAGCAGTGGTATACGGGGATTGAAACCAATCCGCACGTTTCTGTCACCTCTGACCATCTCGCTTATGTGATCTATACATCCGGAACTACGGGTAAGCCAAAAGGCGTCATGATCGAGCATCGGGGTATGGCAAACATGAAGCTTTTCTACGAGAATACGCTGGGATTGGGCCCTGAAGACCGTATCGTGCAATTTGCGAGTTTTTCATTCGACGCTTCCGTTTGGGAAATGTATATGGCGCTCTTTATGGGTGGAGGATTATACCTGGCCCCGAAAGAAAAGCTGGTTCAATTGGATTCCTTTGAAGCGTTTGTGCGGGATAACGGAATAACGCTTGCCATGCTTCCGCCCACTTTCGCCGTTTATCTGGACCCCGGACGTTTGCCGTCGCTGCGGATATTGATTACGGGCGGTTCCGAGTCTTCACCGGAACTGGTCCGCAGATGGAGTCCGCATGTGGATTATTTTAATGCTTATGGTCCGACGGAAGCGACGATTTGCGCGACTGTATGGGAAGCGAAGCGGGGTACTGCCGTGCAAAATCACCGGATGATTCCGATCGGCAAGCCGCTTTACAATACGCAGGTGTATCTGGTGAATGCCGATTTGCAGCTTGTACCTCGGGGAACGGCCGGGGAGCTTTGTATCGGCGGAGAGGCTTTGTCGCGCGGCTACTTGCATCGCGAAGCTCTCACCGGCGAAAAATTCGTTCCGAATCCTTTTGAGCCCGGGCGGAAAATGTATCGTACGGGCGATCTTGCCAGATGGCTGCCTGACGGCAACCTGGAATATTTGGGACGTATTGATCACCAGGTCAAAATCCGGGGCTACCGGATCGAGCTCGGTGAAATCGAAACGCGGCTACTGCAGCACGGCAGGGTACGGGAGACGATTGTTCTCGTTCACGAAATCTCATCGGAAAAAACGCTGTGCGCGTATTATACCTCCGAAGAGGAAGCTCCGGCTGCCTCCGAACTTCGCGAACATATGGCTTCGGGTTTGCCGTCTTACATGGTGCCGGCTCATTTTATCCCATTGAAGGAGTTTCCGCTGACGCCTAACGGCAAGATCGACAGAAAAGCGCTCCAAGCGCCTGATCCGTCCAGTGGATCTTCCGATGAGTATACGGCACCGGAAACCGAGACAGAAGTTCGTCTGGCTTCGCTGTGGCAGGAAGTACTTGGCGCGGAGCGTGTGAGCCTCCACGATAATTTTTTCGAACGAGGCGGGCATTCTCTGAAAGCGGCGCTTCTTCTTGCCAGAATCTCGAAGGAATTCGGCGTTGAGCTTCCTCTCCGAAAAGTATTCGAGGCCCAGACATTGCAAGCACAGGCGACTGCAATCACCGCAAAGGGCATAACGGAGGCAGCGTACGCACCGATCCCTAAAGCTCCCGAAAAACCCTGGTATCCGGTATCTCCGGCCCAACGCAGATTGCTGGTCGTACAGGAAATATCGGGAGCCGCAACGGCCTATAACGTTCCTTTGATTCTCGAGGCAAAAGGGGCGCTTAATCCGGAGAAGGTTAATGAGACCTTCCGTAAGCTGATTGCAAGGCACGAAGCGCTTCGGACTTCATTCACCCGAATTCAGGAGGAATATGTGCAGGTTATTCATGATCCGGCGCAGGTCTCTTTTCAGGTAGAGGTTACGGAGCTTACTAATTTGTCCACCGATTGGACGGACGATCAAAGTGAAGCGCATATACAAACAATTGCAGATGGCTTTATCCGTCCGTTCGACTTGGGAACGGCCCCTCTTCTGCGTGCGGGTCTCGTAAAGACGGAGGCCGAGCGTCACCTGCTGCTGATCGATATGCACCATCTTATTACCGACGGAACTTCTCTTGAACGGATGACCGAGGAGTTTACCCGGCTTTATCGGGAAGAAGAACTAGAGGAGCTTTCTGTCCAGTACAAAGATTACACGATGTGGCAGAATCAGTTATCGGCAGACGGTACCGTGGTACGTCAGGAAAAGTTTTGGCTGGATACGTTCAGCGGCGAGATTCCCGTCCTGAACTTTCCTTCGGATTATGCGCGTCCCCAACTGCAGAGCTTTGAAGGGGCCGTCTATGGTTTCGAGGCGAATCACGAACTTACACGGCGGTTGCAGCAGGCCGCTTCCCGTCAGGGTGCAACGCTCTATATGCTTCTGCTTGCCGCTTATAACGCGCTGCTTGCCCAGTATTCCGGACAGGATGATCTGGTTATCGGCACTCCTGTAGCCGGAAGGCCTCATGCAGATTTGGAGGACGTTTTGGGCATGTTCGTAAACACTCTTCCTCTGCGTAATTATCCGTCAGGTTCGAAGACGTTCGCGGCTTTCCTCGATGAGGTGAAGCAGAACGCCCTGCAGGCGTTTGAAAACCAACTGGTACCGCTTGAGGACCTGATTCTGAAACTTCAGCTGCGCCGGGATGTTAGCCGCAACCCGCTGTTCGATACCGTATTTGTGCTTCAAAATACGGAATCCCGCGAGCTGGGAGCGGATGGCGTCGAGTTTGCGGCGGTTGAGCATCACAACGGAATTTCCAAGTTTGATCTGACTCTCACCGCCCAGGAAACGGAAAGCTCGGAAGGCCCGCTTCTTTCTTTCAGTTTTGAATATGCGACAAAGCTATACAAAGAAGACACTGTGCGAAAATTTGCCGATCATTATGTGCAACTATTAAAGCAAATTTCAGAGAACCCGGACATGTTACTGTCGGATATCGATTTATTAACCGTGAGTGAACGGGACCTGATTTTGGAACAATTCAATGCGACGAAGACAGAGTATCCGAGGGATGCCGCCGTACATGAATTGTTTGAAGAACAGGCTGCGTTGAGGCCCGATGAAGCGGCTGTTCTTTTTGGAGACAAGGAGATCACCTACGCCGAGCTTAACCGGAAAGCCAATCAGCTTGCCTGGAAGCTGCGTGAAATTGGTGTCGGAAAGGATACGCTAGTGGGGATTATGGCTGAACGGTCGCCTGAAATGATCGTTGCAATACTAGCCATTCTCAAAGCGGGAGGAGCGTTCCTGCCCATCGATCCTTCGTACCCCGAAGACCGCATCGCGTACATGCTGGATGACAGTGCGGCAGCTGTAATGCTTGCAGGAGACCCGAATTTGGCTCAAAGTTTGCTTGGAGGCTTCAAAGGGACCGTTTTTGGATTGGCGGACCCTTCTGTGTATGCCGGCAGCGAAAGCAACTTACCGCGCACAGCGGACGCGGAATCTCTCGCTTATGTCATGTACACATCAGGTTCGACAGGGCGTCCCAAAGGGGTCATGATCGAGCACCGAAGCGTTGTCCGTCTTGTCAAAAACACCAACTTTGTTACGTTTGAACCGTCGGACCGCATTTTGCTTACCGGCGCGCTTGTGTTCGATGCTTGCACGTTTGAAATCTGGGGCGCTTTGCTTAACGGACTCCAGCTATGCATTGTGCCGGAATCCGTTTTCCTTCACGCCGGCAAGCTGGAGGAAGCTTTGCAAGCGTACGGAATTACCACGATGTGGTTGACATCGCCGCTTTTCAATCAGCTGGCGTTAACCAATCCGGCCTTGTTCGCGCCGCTTCGGTATCTGCTCGTAGGTGGAGATGTGCTGTCGCCGACCATGATCGCTTCCGTAAGAAACGCTTGCCCGCAGCTCACGGTTATCAACGGCTACGGCCCGACGGAAAATACGACGTTCTCCTGCTGCTTTCCTATCGACCGGGAGTATGGAAACATTCCGATCGGCCGACCGATCGCGAATTCCACCGCCTATGTGGTGGACCTGTCGGGCAGGCTGCTGCCTGTCGGTCTTCAAGGAGAAATCTGCGTCGGCGGTGACGGGCTGGCCAGGGGATACTTGAATCGTGAAGATCTGAGCCGGGAAAAATTCGTGCCGAACCCGTTCCGACCCGGTGAAAGAATGTACCGGACCGGCGATTTGGGACGGTGGCTGCCGGACGGGAGTATCGAATATTTGGGGCGGATGGACCAGCAGGTCAAAATCCGGGGCTACCGGATTGAACCGGGGGAAATCGAGACCCGGCTGCTTGGGCACGAATCTGTGCGCGAGGCATTTGTCGCCGTTAAAGAATCCGGCGAGGGTTCTAAGTTCCTTTGCGCTTATATCGGAACAAGCGAATACCTCACGCCGTCTGAGGTGAAAGCATACTTGAGCGGACGCATTCCCGATTACATGATCCCTGCCCGCTACGTGTTCCTGCCTTCTCTGCCGCTTACGAAAAACGGAAAAATCGACCGTCGAGCACTTCCAGAACCGGAGCAGGACGGGCTCTCCTCATTCCCATATGCCCCGCCGAAAAGCACCAAGGAAAAACTTCTGGCAGGTATATGGGAAAGCGTACTCGGTGTGGAGAGAGTCGGTCTCGACGATAATTTCTTCGAACTCGGCGGCCATTCCCTCAAAGCTATCCAGCTTATATCCAAAGCGCAGGAGCTGGGTCTGGAAATAGGGATGCACCAGTTGTTCCAGGTGCAGACGATTCGCGGATTGTCGGAACTTCTTCCTGCCTTTAAGGAGGCTGAAGAATCCGGATCAGAGTCGCCCCGCAAGCATTCCGTCCATGTTAGGGACAATGCCGGCGTTAAGACTTTCGAAGAAGCGGAGCAGCTACTGCACGTCACGTTCGGTCCCGGATTCAGGTTAAAGGCAGACATGCGTGAGGACAAAAAGGTGGTGCTTCTACAGCTCATTCCTGATCACGAGAAGCGGCTGCCGGAGATTATTGAACTTATCCGTTCCAACTTCCATGAAGATCTTCATCCTCATTTCATCGTACCGCAGGGCGTTTCTGAAGATGGAAACGGGGAAAGGTTTGCAGCCAGAGAGAATGGACAGACAGGGCAAGAACTGTCAGCAGAAGCGCTTAATTTAACGGAATCGGACCTGCAGGATACTCTAATGCATGTTCTGAAAGAAGTCTCATCCTCCAATGAGGCTTGGGGAACCGCCCTGGCGCAGATGCCGGCTGCCGAGCAGTACTCGCTGGCGCCGATCCAAGAGTATCATCTGGCTTATCCCGAAGCATCGGGCACGCTCCTATCTTTTGACGAAATGATCGATACGCAGCGGTTAAATGCGGCTTTGCAGCGGGTGATCGGGAAGCATGATCTGCTGAGAAGCCAACTCGTGCAGACGGGGGAACAGTGGCGCTGGGAACTGAAAGTCAGATCACCGGGATTTGCTCTTCCAGTTGTTGATTTATCGGCATACTTGCCTTCCGTGCAGCAGCGAATCATGTCAGGGCTGTTGAAAGAGCTTTATTTCCGCCCTTATGAGCTGGGAGGCAGCGCCCTATACCGGTTTGCCCTGGTTTCGTTCAACTTGCGGGAGCATTACCTGCTGCTTCCGTGCTCACACATCATCTTTGACGGCATGAGCAGTGAAATTCTGAGAACAGATGTGCTTGCGTTTTACAACGCGGACGAGGAGCAGGCCTCAAGGCACGAAATAAACAGGCCCGACCACTCGTACCGCAGCTATGTTGGTCAAGTCCGGCAAGGTCCGGCTGGAATCGGCGATGCCGAGATTAACGAACGTTTCAGATTGGAATCTTTTTACCAGCAAACATTGGTGATCGGAGAAGCCCTACAGGGGAAAAACCGCTCCAAAGCCACAAAGTATCTGCATGAGATTAGCATGGAAGGGCAGGCTGCCGAAACGGACCTCGCCGAGCGTATGTGGCACAAGGCTCTTGATCTTGCGGAACGGTTTTTCTCAAGGTATTTCGGCTTGGAAGATGTGCCGGTCTGGCTTACGAATTACGGCAGGCATTATACGGGGCGCCATTATTACGATACGATCGGCGAATGCATCGATCAGATACCGGTTCTGCTTGACAGAATATCCGATGAAGAGAAGCGCTCCGTACAAAATCTTCTTCATACGGCTTCGACGCATAATCTGAACTTTTTCAACCTGATCTATAACCGGGAAACGGCAGAAGATTATCCTCTATCCGGCTATTATTTACAGAACAGTCTTCATAAGCTGCCGATCGTTGTGAATTATCTCGGCGAAATCCAGAAAGACGGAGGACTTCTCCAAAAACTGGACGATCCGGACTTTAATTCGACCGAAGTTCGGCCTGTCATTTATTTCACCGTACAGCATACGGGTAACCTTCTGCACATTTCTCTCCTGCTGCCTTATGAGGAAGACGAAGAAACGATCCGCCGCATGTTCGAGTCCGTGAATCCGACCTTCCAGACCATCAAGCAGTAAGGGGTTGAAATGAGATGTCTTTGTTTAAAAACAGTTTGTTTGTCCGTTTTTATTTGTCCAGAACCTCCGCCAACATCGCGGATAGCATCTATTCGATCGTCCTGCTGTATTTCGTTCAGAAATCGACGGCTTCCGTTTCGTTTACGAGCTTTACGTTTACCGCTATTTCGGCGGCTTCTATCTTCAGTTTTTTGTTGGGGCCGCTGGTTGACCGGTATTCTCCGTCGCTGCTGGCCAGCATCTCCTTATTCGTTCAGGCCGTACTGATTTTGGCGGTACCGTTTCTTATCACTGACGGGGGCGCCAATTTGCTTGCGATACTAGTCCTCGTGTTTATTGCATCCTGTTTCTCAATGCTGTTCTATCCGGCCAACAATAAAATGCTTCCGCAATTGATCCAGTCACCGGACAGAATCGTCAAAGCCAATGCCATGATCTCGTCTACAGACCAGCTCATTAATGTGGCGGGATACTTGGTCGGGGCCTCTATTATTATACTGCTGGGCATGAAAAACACGTTTTATCTGGCCAGCGGAATGCTCTTCCTGTCCGGACTCATCTATGTGCAGCTTAAGAAGCAGATGGAGCCTGAGAAAGCTGCAGGAGGCGCGCCGAAAGGTCCGCTGAAGATCAAAGAGTATACGAGCGAGCTTGTGGAAGGTTACCGGTTTGTCGCGAGCAGCCCGTTTCTTAGAATCATGCTGCCGTTTTTTGCACTGACTAACTTTTCGATGTCTATACTTATCATTACCGTCCCGTCCATGTCGGTCTCTTACGGATCGCCGATTTATTACAGCCTGCTGTACATCGCCTTTTTCGTCGGCATATTCGTAGGGTCCGCGCTGATTAACGTGCTCAAAAAAAATGGGATGATGATCGCCGTATCCTGGCTGCTTATGGGCGCTTCACTGTATCTGTTCGCGATCGTTCCCGCGCTGTGGATGAAGCTTTCCGCGATCCTTCTGATGGGCGTGTTTACTGGTATTATTAATGTGCTGCAGACTTCGCTGATCCAGATTATCACTCCTTCTCAGTTGATGGGCCGGGTAATGGCCTTCCTTCATACGCTGTCCAACGCGGCTTTACCGCTGGGAGCGTTTATCGGAGGCATTCTCGCTTTGCGTTTCGAACTGGACAGCGTTTTGTTCATCAGCGCTCTGGTCATTGTCGCATGCGGAGTTTTGCTGCTGGCGTTAAAAGCGGTGAGGACATTCCAGATTCCTTCGGAAACCGCCGACAAAGAAAAAACGGAAGATAACCTTGCCGGTAAAGGCACGGTTGCTAAAGAATTTCTGTAAAACAAAGCACCGTCTTATGCCGGTTTTTAGTCGGAAAACGATCTCTTGCGCTTGAAGCGGGAGGTCGTTTTTTTGTGCCCGGTGAAAAAGACCTTAGCCCACCTCTTTAACAAAGCACATGAATTATGGTAGGCTCAATTTATCTATTTACTAGTGAGTTGAACGGAGGTGCGAGTTGCGTATATCGGATCCGATTTACGGAGAATTTGTGGTGGATGGACTACTGGAAGAGCTTGTTCTCAGCCAGCCCGTGCAGCGGTTAAAAGGCGTTTACCAAGGCGGAGCGAGCTACCTGGTGAACGATAAGTGGGATGTGACGAGGTACGAGCATTCGGTAGGAGTCATGCTCTTAATCCGGCGGCTCGGAGGTTCTCTGGAAGAACAGGTTGCGGGGCTGCTTCACGATGTGTCCCATACGGCATTTTCACATGTGATCGATTACGTGCTGGACTGCAAAGAGGAAGACTATCACGAGAACATTTATGAGCAGTTTATCGAAGAATCCGAAATTCCTCAACTGCTGAAGAAATATGGTTATACATACCGGAATCTGCTGCTTGAAGACTCCCAATGGACGCTTCTTGAACAGCCTGCCCCCGCGTTATGCGCAGACCGGGTCGACTATACACTGCGGGATCAGTTTCATGACGGAAAGATTACCACGGAAGAGATCGTATTTTTCCTAGAAAACTTAACGGTAGCTGACGGAAAAATGGTGCTCACCCGAATGGAGTCCGCCGAATGGTTCGTTAAAACCTATTATCTCGAAGTGATCGATTTCTTTATGCACCCTTTGAATGCATACAGCTGCCACTTTTTGGCGGAAGCGCTCAAAACAGCATTGGCAAAAAAGGTGATTACGCTCAGCAGCCTGCTTTTGACAGATGAGGAGGTTTTGAGTTTAATGCATGCATCGGATGAGCCGGATATTCAGCGGCTTCTAAAACACCTTCACCGCAACGTACGAGTAAAAGAAGATGTGAACGATTACGATCTGAACCGGACGAATAAAATGAGGCTGATCGACCCTGACGTAATAAGGGGAAATAAGTTATGGCAAGCATCCGAATTATCCGAAAACGTGAAAAAATGGGGGGAAGAAGCGCGCAGGAAGTCTGAAAGCGGAATCTATGTAAAAATCTTATCCGCCGAAATGCCGTTCCGGTAAATCGAAATTCGGAGAAAAGGGAGCACAGGCCCTCAACGGAAGATAGAACCTGTGCTGGTTGTTAGGGGAAGCGTGCGTCTTACAGATAGATTTGTTTCGTCAGGAAATTGTCGTTACAACCTGATCGATAATCCCGTATTCCCTGGCTTCTTCAGCCGACATAAAATAGTCGCGGTCCATGTCCCGGTCGACTTTATCGACGGGCTGTCCGGTGCGCTCCGAGGTGATCCGGTTCAGTCTTTCACGTATGCCGAGTATCCGCTTGGCGCTGATGGCGATGTCGCTTGCCTGGCCCTGAACGCCTCCGTGAGGCTGATGAATCATGATCTCGCTGTTCGGCAGCGCGAAGCGCTTGCCCTTTTCTCCGGCCAGCAGTAGAATAGCGGCAAACGAAGCGGCAAAACCCGTACAAATCGTATGCACAGGCGGCTTCACGAGCTGCATCGCATCGTAAATGGCAAATCCGGCCGACGTTGAGCCGCCCGGACTGTTGATATATAGACTGATCTCCTTTTGCGGATCTTCGGCTTCGAGAAATAAAAGCTGGGCGATAATGCTGTTGGCTACCTGATCATCAATCGCCGCTCCCAGAAATACGATCCGGTCTTTCAGCAGCCGGGAATAAATATCATAGGATCTCTCACCACGGCTCGTTTGCTCCACGACGTAAGGGACGTAATTGCTCATCGTCAAAAACCTCCAATGTGTTTCGTTATGGCATTTCTCCTTGTAAACGAATGCGGCCCTCCAAAAGATACGAAGGACAGCACAGAATTTTAAATCCTGAAAATATTCTAAGAATGTGTGAAACGGCGTACCCTTTTCGGACGTTCGTTCGTTTACTGATTACAACGGCTTTGCCGTTTAGATTCGAATACAAGAAGAAAATGAAGCCGTTTTGCAAAAGGATTAATAAAACCGGAAAATGACGCTCAGGATATAAAAAGGTTCATTACAGGCCGGGAGCCGGATGCATTTGAACGGCTGCAGGAAAAAGAGGGGGCGAATACGGATGTCGACAGCCGATTTTCTATTAAAAGGAAAAGAAAAGGACAGCACCCGGATCAACCAGTTTCAGCAGACGTTAAAACGGTACTGCCTGTCCATGACAAAATCTTCATGGGATGCGGAAGATCTGGCCCAGGAGACCTGGTTGAGAGCGATATCTACACAAGGAAAGGGGCACGCCAACGTAGAAGCTATGCTGCTTCGTATCGCTAAAAATACGTGGATTGACCAATCGCGGCGAAAGCAGGTCCTGGCCCGCATTATGAAAAGTGAGCAGACGCAGGCAGTAACGCGACGGGATGAGGGGCTTTTGGTAATCGAAGAAGCCTTTCGCGCTTTGTTTAAGCATTTGCCCCCGCTGCAAAGAACGGTTTTCCTGCTCCGGGATGTGCTGGGGTTTTCCAGTCTTGAAACAGCAGTTAGGCTCGGAACTACGGAAGGAGCGGTTAAAGCGGCTTTGTACCGCGCTCGTCACTCCTTGGAAGCTGTTAGAAGAGACATGGAGACCGGCACGCAGGCCGAACCGGCTGAGGACGGAATGAAAGCTTACCTGCGTATGATGGCGGCCGCTTATGAAATGGGAGATATCGCTCTCCTTGTCGAGCTTGCTCAGCGTGATGAAGTGGAGCCGGCGGTTGCCTTGGGTCTCGCCCAGAATCATATTCTGCGCAGCGGCAGATGCCGTACAGGCGCCGTGCCTCACTTGCCAAGCAGTCTGCGGATGTCCGCGTAGGTTTTACCGCAGCCGTTTTATCCGCCGCTCTCGTTCCGGGCGGGAGCTTCTTTGATTTAATTTTTTCTCCTCGGATGTGGTACAATGGCAGTTGGACACCGAATGGACGAGGAGATGGCGATTGATGGCAGAACAGATCAACGAGCAGGAGCTCATAGCTTACATAGCGGGAAAAACTAAAGCGGACCCGCAAAAAATAAAATCGGTGCTGAAATACGAGCAGGATTTTATCAACAAAGCTCATAAAAATGCTAAGGGCGAGGTCGACATCGACAGCGATGATATTGCCGACTATGTGTTGAGCAGGCCCGATATCAAGCTGGATGAGCTGACAGTGGACAATATTCTGGACGCCGAAATGGACTTTCTCATGGAAAAAGGAATTGCAAGCTATCTGGATTGATAGTATCCGGACACCGTCCAAGACCAAAGCATTCAAGCCCCAAAGAGCGTATGAGACTGTTTTGGAGAGCGGAACTTTCACAATTAGTGAACGGAACTTGCAAAAATTACAATTTTCATGTTAAAGTAAACGTAACTTTGACGATGAGGAGGTGAGGTAGGTGAATCTCGAGAAGGTTAACGACCGTATTAGCCAGCTGCCGATTGCTATGGCTGGCATTGTTCATGCTTTTCCGGTTAACGGGAGAAGTCTGTCCATTTTCACGAATACGGTACACCCAATCGCGAGAAGACGCCTACCTTAACCGATACGGATAGTTTCACATCCGAAGAAGGGTCGCGGGCTTGTTGCCGCGGCTCTTTTTTGTCGTATGGAAAAGGGTCTTCATTCCTAGGAGGATCCATAATGATACTTGTTAACGGTCAACAGATAAAGAAATACCACGCAGCTAACCTCGTGCTGGATGGAGTCACATTCGAAGTGCATGCCGGAGAAAAAATCGGTCTGATCGGCCGAAACGGCAGCGGCAAATCGACGCTGCTCCAGCTCATCTCCCGCCATCTGAGCATAGACGAGGGAATGCTGACACTCAAAAAAGAGCTCACGATCGGTTATTTGCCGCAAATACCGGTGGAGTTTGAAGGGCTTACGGTGTATGAAGTGCTCGCTTACGGCTGCCGGCATTTAACGGCGTGTCAACAGGAGATGACGGCACTTGAGCACAATATGGCAGAGCCGGGCGCTTCGGCTGATTCGGTTCGCATGCAGGGGCTGCTGAACGCGTACGCGTCGGTTCAGGAACGCTTCGAGCGCGGAGGCGGCTATGAAATGGATGCTGCTATAGACTCCGTTGCAATCGGGCTTCAGATCTCGAAAGAGACGTATGCCCGTCAGTTCTCTACCTTTTCCGGCGGAGAAAAAACACGGATCGCGCTCGCTTCCCAATTAATCATGCGGCCGGATCTGCTGCTGCTTGACGAACCGACGAATCATCTAGATTTAAGGGGAATCGAGTGGCTGGAGCAGTTTTTGCAAGGTTACGCGGGGGCCTGTGTCCTCGTTTCGCATGACCGTTATTTTCTTGACCGTACCGCTTCCAAAATGATCGAGCTGGAAGACGGAGAAGCTTTTACGTACCAAACGAACTACAGCGGATATATGAAAGAGAAGGAAGAACGGCTGCTGCAGCAGTTCGCGCAGTATCAGGAACAGCAGAAAGTTATCAAAAAAATGAAAGAAACGATCCGGAAGCTGGAAGAGTGGGGTCGGGTCGGGGACAACGAAAAGTTTTTCAAAAGGGCGGCTTCAATGCGTAAAGCATTGGAGAGGATGCAGGTAATGAAGCGTCCGGTCCTGGAGCAGAAAAGCGCCGATTTCGCTTTGAACCTCCAGGACCGCTCCGCGAAACGGGTAGCGGAGTTCTCCGGCGTGCATAAATCGTACGGAGAGCGCCGAATTCTGAAAGGTGCGGAAGGAAGCCTTCATTACGGCGAGAAGATCGTTCTGGTCGGAGACAACGGAACGGGGAAAACAACCTTGTTTAAGCTGCTGCTTGGGCAGGAAGTTCCGGATTGCGGAGAGCTGGACCTAGGCTCGCGAGTGGAGATCGGTTATATGGCCCAGCAGGAGGAAACGAGAGACCCTCAAAAGACAGTCCTAGACTACTTCCGCTTGGAGGCCGGAGTAGAAGAAGGGGAAGCAAGGGGCATTCTTGCGAAGTATCTCTTTTATGGGACGGATGTGTTTAAACCGGTGAGCATGCTGTCGGGAGGAGAGCGGTCCCGTCTCCGGCTCGCGCTGCTTGTCCGGCGGAAGCCGAATCTGCTGCTGCTGGATGAGCCGACCAACCATTTGGACATCGCTTCCCGCGAAGCTCTTGAAGAGGCGCTGGAGGATTATCCGGGAACCGTGCTTGCCATCTCCCACGATCGGTATTTCATCAACCGTCTTGCGCAGCGGGTCTGGGAGCTACAAGACGGACAAATAACGAGCTATATAGGACAGTTTGACGAATACCGGGCGAAAAAGCGCGAGCTGGAGCAGACGGCTGTCGGCCGAGGGCACGGACGTCCGCCGGCAGGCTCTACCGGCGCATCTGCCGCCGCAGTACGCGCAGGCAAGCAGCCGCCAGCGGGCGCGCCCCGCGCAGCCAGCCCCGCGGTACGCGCGGGCGAGCAGCCGCTCTTCGCGGCGGCCGAGGCGCGGGCAACCGAGCGGAAGCGGCTGCAGCTGGAGGCGCAGATCGCTGCGCTGGAAGCACAGCTGGCCGCATCGGACGCGGAGCTCCAACAGCTCGGCGGCTGCGGCGATACCGCGCTGCTGGAAGCGCGGTGGCGCGAGCGGGAAGAGCTGCAGACGCGGCTCGACGCGGAGATGACGGCCTGGCTGGAGCTGGGCTGACGCCCCGCGGGAGAATACAGCTGGCGGGCTCGGCAAACAAAAAACGGCAGGAAAGACAGAAGCTGCATGCTGCAGCCTGAGCTCTCCGCCGTTTTTTCTTATGCGCCCCGTCACGAATAAATCGTTATCCGGTTTCTTCCGTCGGTTTTGGATTGATAGAGCGCGTTATCCGCCATTTCAATGATGGTTTTGACGTCCGTATCCCGGCTGTAAGAAAAGGAGACCCCGATCGAAACCGTCAGGGGCTGAGCGATCGGACTTTTGCTTTTTTCCACTTTTTCACGCAACCGCTCCGCAATACGGGTAGCTCGGCCGAGATCGCAGCCTTTCAGCAAAATCCCGAATTCCTCTCCGCCATAGCGGAAGCATAAATCTTCTTCTCTTGAAAAAGCGTGAAGCGTCGAAGCCAAATATTTCAGCACTTCATCTCCGATCAGGTGTCCGTGAAGATCATTGACTTTTTTGAAATGATCGACGTCCATCAGAATAAGGGTAAAAGGAACTTTCCGCTCCGCCCACTCGGCGATGAGCAGATCGAAAGCTTTCCGGTTGGCAAGGCCCGTCAATCCGTCGGTAAGTGATTCCGCTTTCAGCCGGTTGAGATTGGAATTGATGCTCTGGTACAGCTGCCTGACCTCGTAAAGTCCGGAATGAATGCTGGGGGAAGCGGGTACCGTCAGGTTTGCGTGGACGGCCGACTCTTCCGAATACCGGGCAAGGGTATACAGAGGTCTCGTGATCCAGCTAGCCAGCCACCAGGCGACGGTCAGCACAACGCCGAGCAGGGGGAGCGCTTGCATCAGCAAGTTTGAAATCATTTGTTCAAGCGGTTCCTCGAGCACTCGGGTAGGCGTCTGGGAAACAATTCCCCACCCGCTTATAGGCTCAAACGCATAGCCTGCGAAAAATTCGTTCCCTTCCGAGTTTACGATTTTTTGGGAGCCTTTTTTGCCTGCCAGCGCTTTTTGAATGACTTCATTGCTGGAGATAATCTGATAAATCCGTTCTTTGTTGGGATGAAAAATAAGCCGGGACTCCTTATCGACGACATAGACGTAGGACCCGTTCCCGTAAAAATGCTCTTTAAGCAGCTTGCTCAGAGCGTTTTCTTCCTCCAGATAGATCGTGCCGCCGACAAAGCCGGCATAGGACCCGTCCCCGTTAAAAATTGGCGAGGAGATCAGCACGATCAGGCGTCCGGTTGTGCCGACATAAGGCTCGGAAATAAACGGTTTTTTAAACTCAACCGCACGTTTGGACGCTTCGGACAGCAGCCGTGTGCCTACAACGGCACCGGCGTCGGCAGGCAGAACCACTTCTATATCCCGCTCGTCATCCGCGACAAAAACCGAGTTAAAGTACTGCCGGTTAAACGTGAACCACATCTCGAGATCCTTTTCCGTAAACGGCTGCTTTCCCGCTAACTGCGCGATCGAGTTCATACTTGTCTGCATCAGATTGAGCAGGTTGCCCGTGTTGGCGGAAAGTTTCTCGGCATAATTAGAATTGTTTTCCAGGTAACTCGTGGACAGGGATTTCAAATTGGCCTCATAGGCCGCATATCCGCTTACGGCGGCCGTCAGGAAAGCGGTAGCAAGAACGAGAAGGCTTAAAATCAGGCGCAGCGTCAGCCCTTTGCGCAGGCGTTTTGTTTTCATGGGCGGTTTAGCAGGCCGGTCAGGGAATCTGCGGGAAGGGGGCGGCTGAAATAATAGCCCTGCCCTTCATTACAGTTTTCGCCGAGCAGGTATTGGTACTGGAGCTCGTTTTCGATGCCTTCGGCGACCACGTCCATATGGAGACTGTGCGCGAGCGAGATGATGGCGGACGCGATCCGTTTCCCGTTCAGGTCCCGGTTAATGTCTTCGATGAACGCCCGGTCTATTTTTACTTTATCGAAAGGATATTCACGCAAATAGTTCAGGGAGGTGTATCCTGTCCCGAAATCGTCGATAGAAATGCAAATCCCCGCCTCTTTAAGTTTCAACAAACATTCCTTAATCGCATGGACATCGTCCAGCAGGACGCTTTCCGTAATTTCCAATTCGAGCCAAGCGGGTTCAAGCTCCACCTCTTTCATAATCGACAGGACATGTTCGGCGAAAAAAGGCTGCTGCAGTTGTTTGGTCGAAACGTTAACCGCCACTTTGAACGGAGCGGCTCCCGAAGCCTGCCACTTTTTGGCCTGCCTGCACGCCGTTTGCAGAACCCAGATGCCGACGGACAAAATCAGGCCGCATTCCTCGGCCACCGGAATAAAATCCGAGGGCGGAATGTACCCGAGCCGCGGATGATTCCAGCGGATCAGAGCTTCCATCGCGGTCAGCTTGCCGGTTTTTAACGCCATGATAGGCTGGTAAAAGAGCTCCAGCTCGTGCTTGGCCGAAGCTGTTTCCAGATCCCTCTGAATCTGCAGCTTGTAGGAGATCTGGAGATCCATTTCTTCCGTATACACGGTGTAAGCGTCCGTACGAAGCTTCTTGGAGTGATCCATGGCCATGTTCGCGTACCGGATCAAGTCTTGAGCGCTTTCGCCTTTTCCTCTGTTGAATGCGATCCCTATGCTGACCGTCAAGGCTACGGAATGACCGTGCAGCACAAATGGCTCCCGCATTCCGCCCTGGATGGAGCGGATGAGACGCATGACCTCTTCTTGCACCGTTTCGGGCAGAATGAGGGTGAATTGGTCTGCCGCAAACCGGCTCAATGTATCCGTCAGCCGCAAATGCCCCTGGATGCGGGCGGTGACTAGAACCAGCAGGTCGTCTCCCAACTGGTGGCCGTAGGAATCGTTAATTAATTTGAACCGGTTCAAATTAATCGAAAGGACGGCGAAAGGAAGACGTCCGTCTTTGGAGAAACGGATCGTCTGCTCCAGCCGGTCTTCGAACAGCTTGCGGTTAGGCAATCCGGTAACCGGATCGGCATAGGCGAATTCTTCCATCTTTCGGGCCGCCGCTGCTTGGTCGGTCGTATCCCGTGCGATTCCGTAGGTGCCGCTAAGGAAACCGTCCATCTTTACCGGAAAGTGAGTCACAATCACGGAAATTTTTTCTCCGTCTTTACGGATGATGCGGAGATTCGTGCTGCCGGAAATAAATCGTTTTGCGTCGCCGAAACGGTCCAGGGCGGATTGCAGGTCATCCGGATCGATGAGCGTGAAGAACGGCTTATGGATCAGCTCGTCTTTCGTGTATCCCGTCAAGGATTCGCACCGGGGATTCGTGCTTGTAAATCTCCCATGCTCGTCCAAGGAGAAGATGGCGTCCGGGCTATGGATAAATAACGCTTTAATCTCTTCATGATAGGCCAGAAGCTGCCGCTGCGCCAACACTTGCTCCGTAATGTCTATCACGGTGCCGTATTGGACCTTCTTTTCGTTTAGAAGGGCTGTGGACGGATGGATTTCCGTATAAATCCAATGTCCGTCTTTATGACGCGTCCGGATACGGACGGGTGCGCCCTTCCGTCTGTCGTCCGATTCGGAAAAAAGAGGTGCAGTCAGGAGGCGGTCATCCGGATGAACAAGCTCGAGAAAACCAAACTTCTCCCGGCGGATTTCTTCCGCGGCATAGCCGACAAGCTTGGCGTACGAATCGTTCGCATATGTTAAGGCGCCGTTTTCCATCATATAGATGCCGATTGGCGCATGTTCGATCAGGGCTGTAATTAGGGTCCGATAAAAGGGAAGCTCTTTTTGACCCTTTTCTATTGGAATTTCCATTTTTATCGTTTCTCCTGTGTCAGGGGCTCGGGTTAACTAGAATCATAGCACTGGACACAATTCGGATTCTACAGGATCGGAAATTTTTGCGTGCGCACGCAACAAATTTGCGTGATCGGTTCGTTCCGGGGATGATATATTGACGAAGATGGACATGCACCAAGTAGTTTGAAGGAGAGCTGAACGTTGCGGATGAAAAGGACTGGGCGTCTTGCGGGCGCCGGATTTACTGCCGTTGTGGGCATTGTGTTTTTTCTACATTACTATTTCGTAGTCGGGGATACCTGGGAGATGCAGGCGGCGGGTGCCGTTTTTTGCATCGTCATCGCTTATTTCCTGGGCGGTTTTTACGATAGAGCCCGCTATTACGCGGCTGAATTGAATATGATTAATCAGGAGCTCCATATCAGCAGGGAGCAGCTGCGCCGCAGTGACGAGAGATATTCCGCACTTCAGGCGAGTCTCGACCGTTTTTCTCACGATCTGTTCGGTATTATGAAAATCGCGGAGCTGGAGGCACGTCTGCTAGCTGAAGTGAAGCTGATTTTTCAAATCGACCGCGTCTTCCTGATCGAAACCCAAGCGGGTCACCCGTCCTGCTCGGTAAAAGTGGGAATGGGCGAAGTGCCCCGGGCCGTTTTGGACAAAATCCGGCAGCACCAGAGCCAGCAGCTCTCGATCGGCGAAGTTTTCGAATACGAAGAAGGATCTTTTCTGAAAATAGGAGAGATCAAAGGCAGAACGTTCTGGCTCATTTTCGGAGAATTGACGGACAGTACGCGTCTTCCCGTCAAAAGAATTTGGCTGAAAACTCTGATCCGTTACGTAAACGTCGTGTACGAAAATCTCACTGTCATTGAGGACTTATCGGCTGAGCTGAAGCGGACGATGGAGGAGCAGGAGCCCCCTACCTGGCTGCTGCGCTTGTTCTTCAGTTTGTCCGAGCACGAGCGGAAGCGGCTGTCCCAAGATTTGCACGATGCGGCCCTTCAGGAGCAAATTATCTGGTACAGGAAGCTGGAGCAGCTGCGGACTTCGGGCCTTGGCCCGGATGAACTTAAAGAAGGCTTGGCTCAAATCGGAGACGGTCTTCTCGATGTGATGTACCAGATCCGTCTGACCTGCAACGAACTCAGGCCCCCTTTTCTTAAAGAGTGGGGACTTGTCCAGGCTTTGGAGGCCCTGTTCGATCACATCCAGCTTCACGCGAATTTTACGATCTATTTCGAAGCGGAGCATTTCAGGGATTGTTTGAACGATGAGCAGCGGATTGCGGTGTACCGGATTACGCAGGAGCTCATGTCCAATGCGATGAAGCATTCCAAGGCCGAGGAGGTTCATGTGACTTTGACGGGCGGCAAACAGAATCTGCTTCTGTCCTATCGGGATAACGGAGTTGGAACGGTAAACGGGGAACGGAAAGAACCCGGGTTCGGCAGCATGGGAATTTACGGGATGCAGCAAAGAGTGCGGAGCCTTCAAGGAGAAATTCAGTGCGTGTCGGACAAGAGCGGCCTCAAGGTGCAGATCTGTATTCCGTTAAAACCGGTTCTGCATGTGATCCCGCTGCACGGAACGTTTGTATCGGTCTGAAGATGACGGGCGGGCGATTCATTCAACAGTCTGGTATACGCCCCCAAGCCTATTCCTGCCTTTGTTGAACAGCTTACGGGAATAAGGAATCGGTAATAAAGCGGCACAACTGAACCACCACCGGCTCCGTTAAAAAAAGGATTCCTCCGCACGCTAAACGTGCAGGGGAATCCTTTTGGCGTTTATCCGGCGCTTACTTGACGCATCGCGCAGCTTCGGCGTGCGGCATTGTGCCCGCTTGACTGGGATCACCCGTTACTTGGCACGTACGCCCCGATGCTCGCCATATTGATACAACGTAAGCTCGGCGGCGGGTTTGCCCGATTTTTTGGCCGCAAATTCAATTTCGATTTGAAGCTCGCGGACAAAGAAACGCGTTTCGGACAGCGGTAAAATCTCGTACTGGGGCTGCCCGCTTAACTGGATGAACAGCTGATCTTGCTCGGGACCGGTTGTCACGCTGAGGTCGAGTCCCATATCCATCTTGTAAACTCCGCGGTACAGTGTATACACGGTTTTGTCGATCTTAACGGACTTCAGCTCAGCCGGAACATCGGGAACGGAGTGGGGGAGCCCGAACAGAATGTTCTCCGCCTCGTTGATAATCTGCTGCTGAATGTCCGGCTGACGATCCGTGTTGGAAAGATAAATCGTCGTTTTTCCGTGATCCGTGTAACGGGCCAGATTCGTGCTGTAGCCGGGCCAGCCGCCGCTGTGGGAAACGACTTTACCCAGGTGCTCCTTCTGTTCGATGATCCAGCCGTACCCGTACGAATAAGGTTTGTTATCCGGCAGTTTTCCGGAAGTGAAAGCTTCGTCGAGTGTCTTTTTGCTGACCAATTTCTCCGTATACAGGGCCTGATCCCAAAGCAATAGATCGTGCAGCGTGGAATTTACGGTCCCGTCCCCCTGAATTCCGTCCAGGTATACGACAAAATCGGTCGCAGGCTGTTCGTCCGGCAGGTGATAGCTGTGCGTCTCGAAAGAATATACGTATCCGAAAGCGAAATCCGGCGGCACGTTTCCGGAAAGACGCCGGTTATGAATGCGGGTGGAATGCATGCCCAGAGGCTTGAACAGCGTTTCGCTCATATAGTCGGCAAAGGAGAGACCCGAGATCTTTTCGATCAGCAGGGCCAGTAAAACATAGCCCGTATTGGTGTATTCCCAGTTTTCCCCCGGCTGAAACTGGAGCGGAGGCTGATGGACATTAAAATACTCCAGGACGTCCCAGTTCGTGGCGATTTTGGAGCGGTCCCAGTCTTTTATGAAAAGCGGTGTATAGTCAGGCAGGCCGGAAGTATGCCGGAGAAGGTCCTTCACTGTGATACCCTTGTAGGAGAAGTTCGGTATCCATTGTTCCACGGAATCGCTCAAAGAAAGTTTTCCCTGTTCGGCGAGAATAAGAATGCCCATGGCCGTAAAGGTTTTGGAAACGGAAGCGAGTTCGAAGACGGAATGAACGGTCAGAGAGCGCCCGGTCTCTCTATCCGCGAGGCCATACGCGCCTTCAAAGACAATTTCTCCTTTATCCGCCGCCAAAAACGCTCCGTTGAAAATTCCTTTCGCCGACATCGCCGTAAAAAGTTCTTGAAGCTGTTTCTGTTTGTTTTGCATGGTAATCCCTCCAATTATCCTATTTTTATAAAAATAATTAAGCCAACGTAATAATTAAGATGACTTACATATTGGACAAAAAGGGACGCAGGACGTCACCTTAGTTCAGCTTCGATAATTTTTTGAAGCTTGAACGTGATTTTGCGCAGCGCGCTTAATTCCTCAGGGTCCAGTTTGGAGTAAAAGCGTTCCGCGATGCTCTTCTCGACCTTCTGCTGACGTTCGAAATAATCCCATCCGGCTTGATCGAGCTCGACGAGAATTTCCCGGCGGTTGTTCGGGTTAATTTCTCTCTTGAGGTAGCCTTCCTTGTCGAGTTTGCCGATGAGCTGACTAACTGCGCTGGAAGTGATCAGCATCAGGTCCGCCAGTTCTTTGACCGTCAAACGCTTGTGTTTGTGAATGTGTTCAAGAACGACTGCTTGCTTGGAGGTCAGATCTGCTTGCAGGAGCTCGTTGTACTCTTGTAAAAGGAGCAAGTTGGCCGTGTATTCGGCTTCGTTAATCTCCTTTACGGTCTGGTATAAGCGTTCGTCCATGTCATCACCTTAATTGTTAAGTTATCTTAATCATTTATATTCTCAGTATATGCGCCGCACGTTCACTTGTCAACAGGACCGTTTGGTCTATGTGTGAGATGTGTATTCATGCCAGGTGTAAAAGGCAATCGCAAAAAAACACCTCCGCCGAGGCGAAGATGTTCAAGATTTGGAGGATCAGGTTTGGTCCTGCTTGCGGTGAGGCGACCATATCTTCAGGACGCGTTCAACTTCCGGCGCAAACACCGGCTTGCTTATAAAATCGTTCATCCCGGAAGCGAGGCACATCTGCATATCTTCTTTCTGGGCAAAAGCGGTAACCGCCACGATCGCCGGGCGCGAGGCGTCTCCTTTCAACCGGCGGATGGCCGCGGTCGTTTCGAAGCCGTCCATTTCCGGCATTTGAAGGTCCATAAACACCATATCGTAGGTGTCGGAGAGGACCGCCTTCAGCGCTTCCGCGCCGTTCTCCGCATAGTCCGCTTCGTATCCGAGTTTTTTGAGCAGAGTAATCAGCAGCAGGCGGTTTACGGGGTTATCGTCCGCAACGAGCAGTTTCATCGGACCGAACTCGGGCGGAGGAAGGGCGCCGCTTTCTCTGTCGCTTACAAGCGTTGACGCCGGTGCCGGTTTGCTGCGCTGCGTTTTTTCCGGAACGGAGTACGGGGCAGGCGATTCACCGGGCAGCTCGAAGGGAAGCACGAAATGGAACGTGGAACCAACGTTAACCTGACTGTCGACGCCGATCGCTCCGCCCAGGAGCTCCACCAGCTTCTTGCAGATGGCAAGCCCGAGCCCCGTGCCGCCGTATTTGCGATTAATGGTCGGGTGGAGCTGCGAGAAGGACTGGAACAGCTGGCTCTGCTTGTCGGCAGGAATTCCAATGCCCGTATCCCGGACGGAAAATTGCAGCACGGCATCGCTGCGTCCGGGCATTTTGTCGAGCTTGGCTGAGAGGGAGACATGGCCGTCCTTCTCCGTAAACTTGATCGCATTCCCGACCAGATTTACGATAATCTGCCGCAAAATGCCCTCGTCTCCGATCAGTGTCGAAGGAATGCCGCCGTCCAATTCGTACGTCAAACGGATGCCGCGCTCCGCGGCTTTCGGATGAAACAGCTCCACGACATGGTCCAAAACGGAGCGGACATCGAAAGGCTCGTGATTAACCACCATTTTACCGGCTTCGATTTTGCTGAAATCCAGGATTTCGTTCAAAATCCGCAGCAGAGCGTAGCTGCTCTGCAAAATAATGTCGGCATAGCTCTGCTGTTCCTCGGACAGCTCCGTTTCCGCCAGCAGATCCGCCATCCCGATAATCCCGTTCATCGGCGTCCGGATTTCATGACTCATAATGGCCAGAAACTCGGACTTGGCCTGATCGGCTTTTTCCGCGGATTCTTTGGCCCGTATGATTTCTTTCTCGCCCGTAATATCTTTGAAGACGACGACGGCGCCCCGCAGCTCCCCGTTATCGATGAGCGGCGTCACGTGATAGTCGGCGAGGAAACTGGAGCCGTCCTTGCGCCAGAACACGGCTTCCTTGTTATGGTAGGAGCGGCCCTCCCGGATGGCGCGGTAAATAACCTGTTCATCCTCGGACTGTTGAGCCGGGGTGCCGAACGTATTTTGCAGCATCCCGAGATACGGTTTGCCGATGAGTTCCTCGGGGACGAATCCGAGCATTTCCGCCCCGGCCGGATTAATAAACATCGCGTTGCCCGAGGAGTCCACGCCGAATATACCTTCCGTCACCGAGTTGAGAATTAGCGTATATTCGCTGCTAAGCTTCTCGATCTGGGCGAGATATCTTTGACGTTCCGTAATATCGATCGTGATGCCGTAGACACCGACGACTTCGTTATCGACGATGATCGGAATATTCGTCGAATTGATTTCGACGGGATGCCCGTCTTTATGGATAAGGGTCAAGTCATAGCTTTGGGGAAAGCCCTGTTTGGCCAGTTCGAAGTGGTGAAGCGTTTTGGGCAGGTCTTTAGGAGCGACGATCGGCCCCCAATACATCCCGATCAGCTCTTCCAGCGTGAAGCCGGTAATTTTCTGCAGATTCTTGTTCGCGGTCAAGTAATCGCCGTCCAGGTTCATGGAATACACCGCGGCCGGGTTGTGATCGAATAACGATTTATAGCGCTGTTCGCTTTCTTGAAGCTGCTGGTCCGCTTTTTTGCGCTCGGTAATGTCGCGGGATATGGAAATGATCTCATTCAGATTCCCGTCTTTGTCGTATGTGTAGCGGGTAGTCGATTCCAGCCAGACGTAATCGCCGCTTTTGCAACGAAACCGGAACGTTACTTTGTCGCCCTCCGTATTCCGGTTCTGTTCCAGAAATAAAACGACTCTATCCTGGTCCTCGGGATGAATCAAAGGAAGAGCCCCCTGCCCGACCATTTCTTCAGGCTCATAGCCGAAAATGGTTCGGCAGATGGGAGAGGAATAAGTCATGGTCGCCAGCTCGTCCGGCTCGTGCCTGGAGATCCAGTCCAGCGAAGCTTCCGTTATGAGCCGGTGTTTGCGTTCGCTGTCGAGAAGCTGCTCTTCCCGCATCTTATTGGCCGTCAGATCAACGGCTTGAACCAGAAGAGCGGCAGATTTCGCGGATTCCGCAGGAAGCGGGGAGAGGCCGACGGCAGCCCAGACGATCTCGCCGTTTTTGCGCACATATCTTTTCTCGAAGTGGGAAAGGGAAGGATCGGCGCAGGACAGCGCGATATCTTCCGGGTAAGTGATCCGCCTGTCGGAGAGTTTCGCCAGCTCCTCTTCCGTATACCCGAGCATGCGGCAAAAGGAGGGGTTGACCCGTAACCAGCGGTCTTCCGCCAGCGAATAAACGCCCATGGCAAATGGCGCGTTCTCGTAGGCTATTTCAAACAACCATTTATCGTCAAAGGGTTTCATGCCAATAGTCTCCTCAGGCTAAGTATTGCCAGTTCAGTATACCTCATTTTTACGGGGCAATGTAAGGGTTCTTCTACGCGGGTCATCCCCGGTAAGGGGACGGATTTGCGCGAATGATCTTTTAACCGGACTTGGATCTATCTTGGATTACACTTTTTTTACTGCCGCTAATCAGGCGATTGTTCGTGTACGGCCATGGAGAAACAACGCTTTACTTAAGGAACTCCGGCTGAATCGGAAAAGCCCGGGTGGGTATGCGCACAAGCAAGGGCGAGATCTTGGCATATCCATAGACTAATGCCACAAATCAAGAAAGGACGGATGAACTTGGGAGGCTATGCGACCAAACAGAACGTATCCGATTCTTTACTGAAACACGGAGAAATCAGGCGGAACGTTCCGGAAACCCGGCTTTACAGTAAAGGGACATTAAAAACGATGCTGGATACGTATAAAATGGTGTATGTGAAGCCGAACAGCGGCACGGGAGGCAGCGGCGTTATCCGGGTGGAGCGCAAAGAGGACGGGTACAGCTTTCAGCTTCATACCTTTGTGGAGAAATTTCGGGACTTTGACAGCATGGCAACGGCTCTCCGGAGACGTACTAAAAAATCCCCGTACGTTATTCAGCAGGGGATTCATCTTCTCCGCCACAAGGGGCGGCTCTTCGATTTGAGAATCATGATCCAGAAAAATCCCCGAGGGGTCTGGGAACCGACCGGTATCATCGGCCGCACCGGCCATCCCCGGAAAATCGTTACGAACTTATGCAGAGGCGGTTCTTCCAAACCTGTTGAGGTTCTTCTTAAAGAGCATGTGGCGGACATCAAACGGTACAAGGCTTCCTTGCGGAGTTTGGGCCTCAGGGCGGCCCGTCATCTCAATAAAACATTTCCGCGGATTAAAGAAGTGGGACTGGACGTCGGATTGGACCCTAACTTGCACCCTTGGATTCTGGAAGCGAATCCCCGGCCCAAAATTCAAGGATTCAAAACATTGAAGGATAAAAGCATTTACCGGAAGATGCTGCGCTACCAAAACTATTACGGGCACGCCTAGCAAGCGCCGCGGACAATGAAAGGGCCCGCCTTGGCCGGACTTTCCTGATCGGCTGGGCGGACCCGGGTGTTTCGCGAGAGTCATTCCTGTACAGCAGCGGAACAACCTCCGCTTGAATCAGGCCGTCACCAGCGCGAGGACAAACCCGTCGTAGCCTTTGCTGCCGACGGTTTGCAACGCGGTCGCGGTAACCCGCGGCTCGGCCGCGATCAGCTCGAGGAAGGTGCGGACCCCTTGAACGCGCGGGTCTTCGCTGTGCGGATTGGCGACTTCCCCGTCGCGGATGACGTTGTCCCCGATGATGAGACTGCCCGGGCGCGACAGCTTCAGCGCCCATTTGAAGTACTCGGGGTTGTTCGGTTTATCCGCGTCGATGAAGATGAGATCGAACGGCCCGGCCCCTTCCGCGTAAAGCTGCTCCAGCGACCCGAGCGCTTCGCCGACCCGCACATCCACGAGATGGCTCACGCCCGCCTGGCTCAGATTTTGGCGGGCCGTCTCCGCATGGTGAGGATCGTACTCGAGCGTGACGATTTTGCCGTCTTCGGGAAGCGCGCGCGCCAGCCAGATCGTGCTGTACCCGCCAAGCGTGCCGATTTCCAGGATGGAGCGGGCTCCTTGGATTTTAGCGAGGAGGTGGAGCAGTTTCCCTTGGTTGGGCGCCACATCAATGGGCGGAAGGGCGGCTCTGGCGTTGTTTGCGAGAACCTCCGTCATGACGGGATCGGCAGGGACAAGCCATTCGTTCAGGCAGGCATCCACATGCGACCATTTGCCGGACAGGTCCGGCCGGGCGGGTTCGTTACGGACTTCGGAGGATTCATTTGAAAGCGTCATAAGGGTAAAACTCCTTTCGTATTGGAATCTACCTCTACTGTATGCTGGATTGATCCATAAATAAAATATATAATTTTTATTAAAGCATAAATTTTAGTTAAGAGAAGGTGCGTGCGACATGAATCTTCACGCTCTGCGGATTTTTTACGAAACGGCCAAATCGGGGAGCATAACGGGAGCGGCCGAGGCGCTTCGAATTTCCCAGCCCGCTGTCACTTCCCAGATCAAACGGTTCGAAAAGGAAATCGGGATGCGGCTTTTCGCCGCCCGGGGAAGAGGAATTTCCTTAACCGATGCCGGACGGAAGCTGCTGGAATATGCAAGAAAACTGTTTGCCCTGGAAGAGGAAATGGAAGCTTTTATCGACGGGTATACGTCGGGAAGAAACGGTGCGATCCGCCTCGTGTCCACCTATCTGCCGGCCAATTTTCTGCTTCCTGCCTGGGTCGCCAAATTCAAACGGGACCATGAAGAAGTAGATTTCGTCATCACGACGACCAATTCCCGGGGCGCTTTCGACAGCCTGCTCAATTACGAAGCCGAAATTGCCGTTTACGGCGGAGCGGGCGAAAGGCAGCCCGGCATCCATTGGGAGGAGCTTTTCGAGGACGAGTTGTGGTTCGTAGTGCCCGCCCGTCACAAATATGCCAATGAGCACATCACACTGGCCGAGATGGTGAAGGAGCCGTTCATTATGCGGGAAGAGGGGAGCTCGACGCGGGAGTGGCTTTTTTCCTTATGCAGGGTGCATAACGTGAGTCCGCCCCAGATCGCCCTGCAGTTCAACGGTTTGAATGAGACGATCAGCGCGGTGATGGCCGGGTACGGGACGAACTTTATTTCCTCGCTGGTCGTCCGGGATCATGTGGAGCGCGGGGAATTGGCCCGGGTATATGTGAAGGACATCCGGTTAAAAAATATCATCGCGGTATGTACGCGTACAGATGAGGTTCTGTCGCCCCCGGCGGAGCGGTTCATTCAAATGATTAAAGCGAGCGTAGGAGCGGAACAAGCCCTGCCTTGAAGCAAACGAAACGGAGTGTCCGAGCTCAGGCTCTGCACTCCGTTTTTAATTTTTTGCCGACTGTAGAGCGGGCCGGCCGGCCCGGTCTCTCGTTTTAATAATCGATTTCTTCCCAGTCTTCGAGGTTCTTGTTGGAAATATCCAGCAGCTCCGCAAAGCTGTCCGCCGCATAGTAAATGAAGTCCGGGTCATGCACGAATGCGATCACTTGTCCCGCCCTGCCCTGCTCGGAAGGGTCGAAATCCAGCATCAGATACAGGCTGCCTCCGGCGAGCTGCGCGATGGGAAGCCATTGTCGGTTGCTGTAGTAAGGCCGGATCCGTTTATCGAGCCGTGCGATTTCGTCTTCCTCGAAATGCTCGCTGAGCAGGATGTCCTCGCTGCAGAAATAAGCTTTCAGTTCGTCGATTTCCTCTAAAGAAAGCAGATAAAAATGGGAAACGGCCCCTTCATCGTAAGAAGGATACAAAACATGGAAATGGTAGCCGCTGCCGTTTTTGTGCCGGTAAAATTCCTTGAAATCGTCCGGCAGGGTCAGGCCGTATTTCCTTTCCAGGACAGCAAACTGCTCTTCTCCCGCGCCTTCAAGCTTGAGGTAGGTTTCGTACTCTTCTTGACGGTCTTCTCCCACTTTAAGGGGAAGCAGCTGCTCCAGTCTGTCGATATGACGCTTGATCATTCCGGTTCCTCCTGTAACGGTATGAATAAAAGGTTCATTGACAGTATACAGGAAGGATAAGGAAGAGGTAAAACGCGTGAAACAGGCGCCACACCATGAAGCATTACAAAACGGGTTTGCAGCGGACTCGCCTCCAGTCGTAAGTGAGTGCCGTGTGATTAAGGGACAGTCGTGGTATAATTTGGGTTACAGCACAGGATCAGGGAGGAGGCGAAAAAATGAGCACCTTGGAAAAAGCGATTATTGTAGCCGCCCGGGCCCATTCCGGACAAACCGACAAAGCCGGCCAGCCTTACATTCTGCACCCGCTCCGGGTTATGCAGAGCGTCCAGACAACCGATGCGCGCATCGTGGCTGTCCTCCATGACGTCCTGGAGGATTCGGAGATAAGCGCCGAAGATTTACGGCGGGAAGGGTTCTCGCCGGACATCGTTGAAGCGGTGACCGCTTTGAGCCGGGAGCCGGGCGAGGATTACCTGGACTTCGTCCGGAGGGCGAAGAAAAATCCCCTTGCCCGGGAGGTCAAACTGGCTGATGTTCACGATAACATGGACATGACCCGCATCAAGGAACCGACCTCCAAAGACCGCGAAAGAATGCGCAAGTACGAAGCCGCCCTTCACGAATTGAACCGTTAAGCGAAAAAACTCGGCCTGCAGGAAGCAGGCCGAGTTTTTTTGGGCTGAACGGCGGAGCTTGCGGCACAGGCCACGGCCGTCCAATCCGTATCTTTCGTTCTTCCGGATTAGGAATAAATCGGCAGAATTACGGTGAATTGGATCGTGTTCGCTCCGGAAATCTCAGCGGAGACCGTTCCTTTGTACCGCTGAACAAGCTGATTTACGATGGCCAGACCGAGGCCTTTGTGGACGCCGTCTTTTTTCGTGGAGTAACCGCTTGTGAACATGGCCTGCAGATCCTTCTCGGACAAGCTTTTGCTGATATGGTTGGATAGCTTGAAGATCAGTTGGTTCTCTTCCGTATAGCCGAGAAGATGCACGTTCCGTTGCTCCACGTTCATTCCGCTCACTTCGTCGAAAGCGTTGTCGATCAAATTACCTAAAATTTTCACGAGATCGACGGATTTCAGTCCGGAAATGCTCGTGAGATCGTCCGCCAAGTCCAGCTCGTAAGTGAAGTTGATTTTTCTCAATTGCGACTGCGTAATCTTGGAACTGATCAGGGAAGCGAGGGCCGGATGCCCGACATGGACGATGCTGTTGACGAGTCTGGTTTCTTCCACAAGCTCGTGGATATATTTCTTGGTCTCTTCGAACTTTTTTAACTGGACCATACAGCTGATAGTGGTCAAATGGTTGGTAAAATCGTGATTCTGTCCTTTGATCGCGACCATCAGACTATTCATTTCATCCGTATAATTCTCTTGGATCGTCTGGGCGACGGCGTCTTTCGTCCGGTTAACCCCTTTGTAAATAAAATAGACCATGATCAGGCTGGCAATCGAAACCGAAACGATGACGAGGAAGAAATTCAGCAGCTGTTTGTTCAAGGAGTTGTGAATATACTCCATGTCGTTGACCAGGCCGATTACGTAAGGGAACTGAACGCGTTCGCTCTTAACCGGATAAAAAATTTTCAGCACGTTTTTGTCGTTGATTTTCGTAGGGAAAAAGATCGGCTTATCGAGTTTAACGGCCTGTTCGATCAGGGAGACGTCCTCCGGCGACCTGCTATTGTACTGGCCGAACAAAATTTTGCGTTCGGAGTACCGGATGTTTTTGGACCCGTTCGTTACGGTATAAAAGCTCGGATCGTCATCGGGCTTGGAGAAGGTACGCGGATTGAATCCGGTAATTTCGAGCAGGCTTTTGTTGTTCTTTAACGTCTCCGCAACGATAAACTCCGAGCCGTCGTTCTGATCGAACTGCTCGATGAGAGAGCTGTTCATCGTCGGATTAATGATATAGTCGGTCGTTCCGTCGTAGTAGAAGCCGAATTTGTTTCTTTTTGAACCGGGATTGGAGGCGGAACCCGATATTTTACCCGCCCAGAAGCTCTGAAGCGTGGTGCCTTCGGATACGGTAACCGTTTCCAGTCTGAACAGCTGTTCGAGCGCTGTCCGGTAATTGCCCCAATATTTCGCATTCAGGTTGATTTCCTTGGGATCCGAGGAACGGACGCTGACAATCTCATCCCCGATTTGGGCGAATAAGGTGAGATTGCTTACGTTATATTTGACTCTGAGCTCCGCCAGCATGCTGTTGTCGATATCCCGGTAACGGGAAGGCAGAGCGGCTTTGACGCCGAGGGACACTTGCCTTAACGAATCGGACAAGAGTTTATCCCGGGCTTGAGACGAATATTCCACGTGGTCAATGCTTAACTGGATTTGCTGGGAAAGAGAAAACAGCTCCGTTTCCATGTTCGCCGTTAGGGATTTCTTCGTGGAATAATAAAAGACGCTGTCATTGATGAGCAAAATGGCCAGAATAACAGCTAAAAACAGGGCGGATAATCGTTTTATAGACATTTTCTAGTTCCCTTCGACCGCATAGTTCCTTCATCATTCTAAGTTATTCGACCCCGTTCTACAATATCAAAAACTGGGTGAGTTCACACAAGATAGGAACGGGGAGCAAAGCCGTTAAAAAGCGGAGATCCGAGGCTTTATGCGGCATAGCCCGGCGTGCCCGGCGCTTTATTGAACAAAGGTCAGTCAAGAGGTGTATACGAATGTAAATAGGAGTATATGGAAGCGCGGCACCCCGTTTCTTATACTTAAGCTACGCAAGGAACGAGAGGCCGGTCATAGCGGCCCGCACAGGAACAATACCCAGGAGGGATTGCATTGAGCAGAAAAAACAGACATAAAGGGCTGCTGCCGGCCGCCGTCATCGCCGCGATGTTAACGGTTACAGCATGCAGCGGCACGGCGCCCGAAGAGGCGAAAACGCCGGAAACGGGCGGAGTCATGGAGGTATCCACGGTCCGGGCAAGCGATCCGTATCTGAAATTCGATCCGGGCGAAACCTTTGACAACAATGCGGTTTACGCGGCGTACGAGAAAGAAACCGGGGTTAAAATCATCAACAAATGGGTGGCGGACGGAAGCCAGTTCGCGGAAAAGCTGAAAATGTCCATCGCTTCCAACGAGATTCCCGATTTCTTTCCCGTAGATGCCGCGCAGCTTCAGCAGCTTATCGAAGCGGACATGATCTTGGATCTGACACCCGTATACGACAAGGTCGCCACCGAAAACACAAAGAAAATGATGACCATGGACGGCGGCCTCCAGATGAAATCGGCCACGTTCGACGGCAAGCTGATGGCGATTCCCTCCACATCCAATCCTTATTACGCCCAGTTCTTGTGGGTGCGGACGGACTGGCTGAAGAAATTGAACCTACCCGAGCCGAAAACGATGGAGGACGTTGCCAAAATCGCGGAGGCTTTTAAAACGAAGGACCCCGGAGGAACGGGAAAAGCTTACGGCCTGGCCTTCAACAAGAATCTGTTCGACGGCGCCCTTGGTATCACGGGTTTCCTGAACGGATATCACGCCTACACGAACCAGTGGCTGGATGACGGAACCGGCAAGCTCCAGTTCGGGGATGTTCAGCCGCAGATGAAAGACGCGCTGCGAGGTCTTCAAGATCTGTACAAGAAAGGCCTGATCGATCCCGAGTTTGCGGTCAAGGATGCGACTAAAGCTTCCGAAATGCTGTATAACGACAGCATCGGCATGGTCTACGGGGCGGAATGGATGCCGGCCCAACTGGCGAGCGGAGCGGTCAAGGACGGCAAAGTCGTGCAGGAGTGGGGCGTGTTCCCGCTTCCTTCCTCGGACGGCAAACCCGCCAAGTCCCAAATCGGGCTGGGCGTGGATAAGTACTACGTCGTGTCCAAGAAAGCGAAACATCCGGAGGCGGTCATCAAGCTGCTGAACCATTGGATCGTCGTGAACAACAGCCAGAGCGAAGAGAGCAAGGTGTACGAATTCGGCAAAGACAAAGTGGAAAAATCGAGCAACTACTGGCTGCTGAACCCGATTTTCGTCAATAACCAGACGAACAATAACGGGGAAGTTCTTCCCGATGCGATCGCGAACAAAGACGAAAGCAAGCTGCAAACGAAAGATCAGAAGACCCGCTACGGGCGCGCCATGAAATACGTTAACGGAGATACGAGCCTCTGGTGGGAGTACTTGATTTCGGGACCCCATGGCGCCGTCTCGCTGTATCCGGAAATGAAGAAGAACAACCAGTTTGAACAGAACAAGTTTTACGGAGCGCCGACACCGACCATGGTGGAAAAAGGAGCGATTTTGAACAAAAAGCGGGATGAAGTGTTCGTCAAAATCATCATGAATCAGGTGCCGGTCGATGAATTCGACAAATTCGTTGCGGATTGGAAAAGCATGGGCGGCAACGAGATCACAAAAGAAGTCAATGACTGGTACAACAAGAACAAATAGGGCGGCCGCCGCCCGTACGGGTGAGTTCAGTCAAAATCCTTCAAGGGGGATCGGAAAGGATGCGATCCCTCTTTTTCTATCTACATGAAGCTGATAAGGCAGGTGAGGGTATGCATACGAGGTTTCGGACTTGGAGGCGGGAATGGCCTCTTCATCTGATGGTAGTGCCGGGTCTGATTATCGTGATTATATTCAGCTATATCCCGATGGCGGGAATTATGATGGCTTTTCAGAAATTCATCCCGTCCAAAGGGCTGTTCGGTTCACCTTTCGTGGGATTGAAAAATTTTCGTTTCCTGATGGAATACCCCGATATCGGACAAATTTTTTTCAACACCCTGTTTATTGCGACGATGAAAATAGCGGCGGGTTTAATCGTGCCCATTACGATCGCCATTCTTCTCAATGAACTGAGCAGGCAGTGGATCAAACGGACGTTTCAGACGCTCGTCTATCTGCCGCATTTTATGTCCTGGGTGCTGCTGAGCGGCATTCTGATCGACGTGCTTTCGCCGTCGTCGGGGATCGTCAACCAGCTTCTCGGCGTCTTCGGGATGAAGCCCGTTTTTTTTCTTGGAGATAATGCCTGGTTTCCTTATGTGATGGTCGTGTCGGACGTATGGAAGGAGTTCGGTTTCGGCACCATCGTGTATCTGGCTGCCCTTACCGGCATCAATCCGTCGCTGTATGAGGCTGCGGAGATGGATGGAGCGGGCCGGTGGAAGCAGACCCTCTACATCACGCTTCCGGGAATGATGCCGATCATCGTGCTCATGCTTACGCTGAACATCGGCAACGTGCTCAATGCCGGGTTCGACCAGATTTTCAATCTGTACAGCCCTCAAGTTTATGAAAGCGCGGACATTATCGACACGTTCGTCTTCCGCATGGGGGTGCAGCAGTCACAGTTCGGTTTCGCTACGGCGGTCGGACTTCTGAAGTCGATCGTTTCTTTCGTTCTGATTTCGGTATCGTACCTGCTTGCTTACCGTTTCGCCAATTACCGGATCTTCTGAGGAGGGATTGCCTTGCGCCACAACTTGACCATGGGCAGGAGACTATTTTTAATCGGAAACGTCGTGTTCCTGGCCCTGATTTCTTTCGCGTGCCTTACGCCCATTATTCACATCCTGGCCATCTCGCTCAGTTCGGGAGCGGCGGCCTCCGCCGGGAAGGTTCTGCTGTGGCCGGTCGACTTTACGACGGCCGCCTATGATAACGTGTTCGGCAAGCCGGAATACTTGCGGGCGTTCTGGATCTCGGTCCAGCGGGTCGTGCTGGGTACGGCGATCAGCATGTTTCTGACGATCCTCACGGCGTATCCGTTGTCGAAGGACCCCCGCGTGTTCCGCATGCGCACCTTTTACGTCTGGGTCTTCGTCTTTACGATTTTGTTCAGCGGTGGGCTTATTCCGTGGTACATGACGATCAAAACGCTCGGCCTGATCGATACGGTCTGGGCGCTGGTTCTTCCGGGTGCGCTGCCCGTATTTAATGTGATTCTCCTGCTGAACTTTTACCGGAGTCTGCCGAAGGAACTCGAGGAATCGGCCCGGATCGACGGCGCCGGCCATTTTGCGACCTTGTGGAAGATTTATGCTCCGCTTTCTCTTCCCGCACTGGCGACGACGGGCTTATTCACGGTGGTCGGCCACTGGAACAGCTGGTTTGACGGTATGATTCTTATGAACCATCCCGATAAATATCCGCTGCAGACCTTCCTGCAAACCATTATCATTAACATGGATTTCCGGTTTATCAAAGCGCAGGACGCCGAACTGCTGGTTAAACTGTCGGACCGCACCAGCAAAGCCGCCCAGATTTTCGTCGCCGCTTTTCCCGTTCTACTGGTGTATCCGTTCCTTCAGCGTTTTTTCATTAAAGGAATTGTGATGGGGAGTGTCAAAGAATAACGGGACGGGCATTCAAGCGTAAGGGGAGCGGTATTCATGAAACTCAATCTCAGCCTGCAGGACTCCTCCATTTTCAAAAAAATTATGGCGGTATTTATGGCCGCCCTGATTCCGATCATGGCCATCACCTGGCTGATTAACGAAAAGGGGTCGGAGAGCATCCGCCAGGAAAGGTCCCAGTCCATCCTGAATACGACCCGGTATTATCTGGATTCGCTGGACAAGGAAGCGGACCGGATCAACCGGTTTCTGCCGAATTACGTCACGGACAGCGATTTGCAGGAAATCGCGGCCATGGGCAATGAGTTGTCGGATTACGACCGTTCCGAGAAAATACTCGGTATTCAGAAGCGCCTGAATCTGACCAAGGATTCCAGCGCGTTTATTCAGGAAGTGAAAGCCTATGTGCCGCTTATTCAGCGGACGCTGCTCAGCGTCAAGTACGATACCTTCGTGGATTGGGAGGAATATGAAGCGCTCCAACTGCGAAATAAGCGGGCCGACGAGCCGTTTATCTTCTGGGACGACCGGTTGTTCCTGAGCATGCAGGTGCCGTCGAATTCGACCCGGGAGCCGTTGTATGTCATCGGCGTCGAGCTGTCGACGGCCAAGATCAGGCAGTCGCTGGCGCAGATCAGCGGCTCCTTCGGCGGGGAAACCCTGCTGATCAACACGGATCGCGGGTGGAATTTTCAGAGCGGGAATGACCCGCGGCTGCTGACGGCGGCGAAAGCTTTTATCGGGGAGAAAAGCGCGGAAGGGAACAAACAGGGCTACGAGACGATTACCGTAGGCAGCGACCGGTATTTGGCGGTGTACAACTACTCGGCCCTGTGGAACTCGTACTCGGTCAGCTGCATTCCCGAAAAAACGCTGCTCGGCCCCATCCAGACTTATCGTGTATGGTTCAGGTGGGCGTGCGTTCTGGCGGTTGCGGTGGTCCTGTTCTTCTCGTTCTTCCTGTTCCGGCTGATTTACCGGCCGCTGTTAAAGCTGGTGCAGTCGTTCAGACGCGTCCAGCAAAACCGGCTGGAGCTTATTCCGGTCGACCGGGGCAACGACGAATTCGGGTATTTGTACCATGCGTTCAATCAGACGATCCATTCGCTGCGGGAGCTGATCGAGCAAAATTACGAGCAGCAAATCCGCAGTCAGCGTTCGGAGCTGAAACGGCTGCAGTCCCAGATTAATCCGCACTTTTTGTATAACTGCTTCTTCGTCCTGTGCCGCCTGATTAAATCGGAGCATAAGGAGAAAGCGTACCAGTTCTGCTTGTACATCGGGGATTATTTTCATTTTATTACCCGCAACGACGAGGATGAAATTCCGCTTTCGCTTGAAATCAATCATTCGCGCACCTATGTGGATATGCAAAAAGTGTGCTACGGGGACCGCATTGAAGCGGTGTTCGAGGTAGAGGAGTTTGACACGCGCGTCCCCCGGCTTATCCTGCAGCCGATTATAGAGAACGCTTACAAACACGCGCTCGGAAGCACGCCCGGCGCCGGGTTTCTCCGGATCTGGAGCAGGATGGACGCCAAAGGCATTACCATCTATGTGGAAGACAACGGTACGACCTTGACGGACGAAGAACTCGGCAAACTCCGCAGACGTCTTGCGGACGGAAATCACGAGCTTGAAGAGACGACCGGTCTCGTGAACGTTCACCGGAGAATCCAGCTGCGCTACGGACAGGGCTACGGGATTACGGTGGACAGATCGGAGCTGGGCGGCCTGAAAGCAGGCATTCACATCGGAAACAGCTAGAGGAGGAGACCGAATGTACCGATTGCTGATTGTAGACGATATCCCGATTATCGTGGAGGGTCTGAAGGATCTTTTCGAAGAAACTACACAGCTTTCCCTGGAAATTCATACCGCGTATTCCGGAGAAGAGGCGCTGGGAGTATTGCGGAACAAGCGGATCGACCTTGTCATTTCGGATATTAAAATGCCCGGGCTGGAGGGCATCGGTCTGCTCCGGGAAATTAAAACGAATTGGCCTTCGTGCAAAGTGATCTTTCTGACCGGCTATAACGATTTTCAATATGTGCAGAGTGCGGTTAAATACGGCGGCTTCGATTATCTGCTGAAAATTGAAAGCGACGAGAAAATCATCGCCACCGTAACCCGGGCGATCGACAAGCTCGATGAAGAAAAAGCGCGTGAAGAGATGATTGAACGCGCGGAGGAAAGCATGAAGCGGGCGCTCCCTTCTCTCCAAAAAGAATATGTGAGCAGTCTGCTTCAGGGAAAAAGGCCGGCCGGGGAACAGCTTGACCGGCATTTCCGGGAGATCGGCATTCCGCTTCAAGGGGAAGAGCCGGTTTTGTTGCTTCTGGGAAGAGTGGACGTGTGGCGAGAAATGCTGACGCCGCCGGATAAAGCGCTCTTCGTGTATGCCGTACAAAATATCGCGGAAGAGATTTTGTCTCCGGGTGCACGCGTGTACACCTATGTGTACGACCAGGTGAAAATCGCCTGGTTTATTCAGCCGGCGGAATCATCGTGTCCTGACACGGACGTTTCCCGGGATGGCTGGGACAGTACGCGGCGTTTTGTGGGAAATGCTCTTGAAACGATCCAACGGGCCTGCAAAAATCTGCTGAAGCTGCCGGTTTCTTTTGTGGTGGGCAAAAATCCGGTTCCCTGGGACGATATTTCCGACAAATTCCATGAGCTGAAATATACCTTTTTGTTCGGAGCGGGACTCGGAAATGAAATCATTTTAACGGAACCCGCGTCGGACAATCACGGGGAAACCGGCCACGCGCAGAAACGGAGCGAATTTTTTACGGCCGCCCGCGTGCAGCTGCTCGGAAAATGCCTGGAGAACGGTCACCGCTGCGAATTTTTTAACGTGTACAAGGAGATCAGCGATCTATGGGAAAGTGACGAATGGCCGTTTGAACGGAAAAGAGAAGTGTATCATTCGCTTTCCGCCGTTTTTTTGGCGTATGTGAACAAAAATGACGAACTGAGGGCGTATCTGAACAGCAACCACGATTTGTCTACTTTGTTCCACTGTGAAGCGGATACGACCGTGGCGGCGCTCAAAGCGTATTTTTTGCAGACGGCGGAGCTCATATTCGATTGGAACGGCGAGCAGGCGGCTCATTTTCCGGACGAGCTTGTCCAGCGGGTTCATACTTACATAGCAGCCAATCTCGCGAAAGATATCTCGCTGAATGCCATTGCCGACCACGTCGGCCTTAATCCCTCGTACCTGTCGCGGCTTTATAAACAAATGACGGGGATCGGATTGTCCGATTACATTAACGATTACCGGAATTTGAAGGCCAAGGAGCTGCTGCTCGGCAGTCCGATGAGGGTAGGGGAAATCGCTTCTATGCTGGGCTACAATTCGGCTCTGGCTTTTATCCGTTTTTTCAAAAAGCAGAACGAATCCACTCCGCAGGAATACCGGAGCCGGCGGGCAAGCGGCGACAGCGGCTGATCGGCAGGCACACACGTCAACAGAAGTATATGAAAGTAACCAACGATCTCTTTAGGCCGAAGTCTCACTCTTGTACAATCGGAACATAAGCCGAAGCAAGAGGAGGAAGTAAAGTGGCAGCATTAACAGCGGTACTGCTCGGTGCCGGAAGCAGGGGACGTTACATTTACGGACCGTACGCGGAGAAATATCCCCACGAGCTCAACATTATATCCGTAGCGGAGCCCGATGAAGGCAGACGGAAACTCATCTCGCGGATACACGGAATCAAGCCCGACTATGTATATTCGTCATGGGAGCAAGCATTCGAACGGGGAAAAATCGCCGACATTATGATTATCAGCACGCTGGACCGGATGCATTTCGTGCCGGCTATGAAGGCGCTGGAGCTCGGTTATCACGTTCTGCTGGAAAAACCGATGTCGCCCAAGCTGGAAGAGTGCGTGCAGCTGGTCGAGGCGGCCAAAGCCCATGACCGGCTTCTCGTCGTCAGCCACGTTCTGAGGTATTCCCTGTTCTGGGCGGGAATCAAACAGCACCTGGATGCCGGAGAGCTCGGTGATATCGCGTCCGTCCAGCTGACCGAAAATGTGGGCTACGCCCATATGACCCACAGCTATGTGCGGGGCAATTGGCGCCGTGCGGAAGAAACCAGTCCCATGATTTTGGCCAAATCGTGCCACGATCTGGACATTATTTCGTGGCTCATGGGCGGGGAGTGCAAGAGCGTCAGTTCATTCGGCTCCTTGTTTCATTTCAAGAAGGAGAACGCCCCCGCGGGATCGACCGACAGATGCATCGAAGGCTGCGAGGTCGAAAAAGAATGCCCGTTCTCCGCGCTCAAGCTCTACATTCAGCCGCCGGATCATCCGTGGGCGCGTTACATGACACACGACCTGTCCCACGAAGGCATCGTGAAGGCGTTGAAGGAAGGACCGTTCGGACGCTGCGTGTACCGCTGCGATAACGATGTCGTGGATCACCAGGTCGTGAACCTGGAATTTGCCGGAGGAGCCACCGCGGCCTTCACGATGTCCGGTTTTACCCAGGGCGGCGGCAGACGGGTCCAGATCATGGGGACCCGCGGCGAGATCCTGGGCGATATGGACACAGGCTCCTACACCTTGCATCGTTTCGCTACCGGAGAAGCGGTCGAGGTCCGCTGCAACATCGCCGGCGACGGGCATGGGGGAGGAGACGAGCGCATGGTCGCCTCCTTCCTGAAGGACGTCCGGGAATACGGCCGCGTCCCTGCCGCAAGCCGGACATCCGCCTCCGCTTCGCTGCAGAGCCACCTGATGGCGTTCGGTGCGGAAGAATCGCGGCTGAACGGCGGCAAGAGTGTGAGCCTGGCCGATTTTCAGCGGGCTTCCATGGCCGGAATCGTGTAGCGGCGAGGCTCGGTTCAGCCGCGCTCGAAGCGGTACGACCTCATGAAGAAACCAGGAACTCTTCCTAGAGTTTCCTGGTTTTTTATTACGGTTAATCGTGCAAAACATTTCCCCTAGAACGTAATGCCCTTACGTTCGATTTTCAGCCGGATGTCCGGCTCGAACTGCACTTCCTTGTAGTCTTCCTCCCAGTTCATCTTCTTCCAGGCTTCCGGATGAAAAGCCATCAGCCTCAGCGCTATACCGTATCCGTCGTGATTGGCTTCCTGCATTTTGCGCGTGATGGCTTTGGCCCGGGCAGTCAGCAGTCTGGAAAGTGCTGCATCCAGTTTTTGAAGCGTCTCTTTTTTGTTCAGCCGGTCAAGCGGGTACTCGATAACCGCGGCATTGATTTTCAACTGGATCTTGACTCTGACCCCGCCGTTCTCCGTCAGCTCCACTTTCATGTTCCGCGAGTACTTATGGAGATCGACCGTAATGTAGCGGTCCGCTTTTGTCACGTGCTCTTCCTCCTCCTCGATGTTCACGGGAAGGGTGAGGCGCGCCGTTTTTCCCTTTTGTCCCTTGAGAAGCAGATAGATGAGAGATTCTTCCGAGGAGAGGGAGGCCGTCATTACATTGTTGTGAAACAGCGCTACACCTTGAACAACGGGCTTTTTGTTGTGAATCGACACATAGGGGAGGGCAAAGTCCTGTCCAGGCTTGACAGGGCCGATCGACTGGAAATTGACCCGCGGGATGACGGTACCGTCCTCCATGTTTTCGAGCAGTGCATCCAGAAAGCGTCCGAGGAGTTTCGTTCCGACCTTTTTCAAGCCGATCAAACCTTCCGCTGTTCCGTTGACTACCGCAAGGCGGGCGTTCAACGGGCTTTTGGGATCGCGGTAATACACATCCATGTAAGGCATAATATTTTGGGCGCGCGCCCATTCTTCGCCAAGCAGAAGCACAAGCAGCTTGGACGGGGAGTAATTCCCCGATATTTCATGATCGAGAAATCCGCGGGCCTGCTGAGTCGTATTGCTCGTTACCGTGTGTATTTCGTTGGTTTCGCTTCGCCCCCCTTCAATACTGGATACGTCCGGAAAGGCGACGGTAACTTTCAGTTCATCTCCTTCTCCCCGGTCGAATCCGCCGATATGAATGATGCGGGAGTTTTTGAGAAGCTGCTGATCCCAGCATCCGCTGAGCAGAAGAAGAGTCAGCAGGCTTGCCGCGGTTTTGGAAAATCGGTTCATTCTACGAGCCCCCTCCCTCCCTCGCGAATATGCAAAGCAAGTGAAATCAGAAGTAAAAGGAGGGGAACGCAGCCCAGGAAAAAATAGCTCGACAGCGAAAAGATTTTGCCCAAAGTTCTCATCACCCCCTGGTCATGAATCAGCAGCGCAATCGCCAAGAACGCGACGGCCGTAAACAGAACAGGCTTGCGGTGGTTGCTCATGCCGAACAAATGGGAAATACCCGTCGAAGCCATATACAGACTAGCCATAATGGACGTCGCGACCACGACGATCCAGGCGGAGAGGAAATACAGGTCGGGACGTTCGATGATCGTGAACGTCAGCGCTTTAACCATATACAGAACCGGATGGGGCAGCAGGCCAAGCTCGGAAGGGCTGAATACAACGATACTCGTAAAGACGAGAAACGTGTACAACAGGGTCGAGAAAGCGTTGGCCGCGGATGCCGCAGCCAGCTTCCGCCGGGGTGTCCCTTCCACGAAGGGATAACAAAAAAGAATCCATTCATAGCCGGTCAGCGTATTCATCGCTTCGTGCGCCCCCCGCATAACCGGGAGAAATCCGGCCTGCCCGATCGGGAAAATATACAGCAGATTGGAATGCGTATAAGCATACACGGATATAAAGATCATGACGAGAATCACGATGCTGACCAGCAGAAAGAACCGGGCGATGATCTGCAGATTTTCCTGGGTCAGATAAATGCAGGCGAGCACCATGAGACCGGTAATGAGCCATTCCGGCGTTTCGGGAAAGACCCAATCGCGGATCACTTCGTAAAAAAACATCAGAATGAGACTGCTCTGGACGGTAAAATAAACGATATACAGGACCTGAAGGAACGCTGCGGCCGCTTTGCCTGTCAAGCGGGGCATAAAGTCATACAGAGTAGCCGAGGGAAAGCGTTTGTTCAGGGCCCACATCATCAGAATAAGCAGTTGGCTGAACAAACCGGCGAGCAGGACCGACATCCACGCGTCGCCTTTGGCAAACGCCTGTACCCGGGAAGGCATGAAAAGCACTTGGACGCCGATCTGGGTCTGGAGAACGAGAAAAAGCATCTGCTTCGGACTTATTTTATTCGAATTGTGTGTCATTCTCCTGCAGCTCCTTTGAATCCGCGTTGTCCTTCTTCACCGCAGGTTTTGCCATGTTGACGCGGTTGTCTTTTTTCCATAGAGGGAACCGGAAAAGGGTGTCTTTCCAGTCCTTCAGGCGGAAAGGAGCCGCCGGTGCCAGGTACGGAGTGCCGAACGACTCCAGCTTGCACAGATGGATCAGGATGAAAATCAGGCTGAAAACGATGCCGATAAAGCCGAGCAGCGCAGCCGGGAGCATGACGGCAAATCGGAGCAGCCGCACGGATGCGCTCATCTCGTGAGAAGGGACGATAAAGGAAGAAATGGCGGTGAGAGCGACGACGATAATCATCGGATACGATACGAGTCCGACCCGCACGACCGCGTCCCCGATCACAAGACCTCCTACGATGCCGATCGTCTGTCCGATCGGTCCCGGCAGGCGAATTCCCGCCTCTCTCAGCAGCTCCAGCGTCAGCTCCATGAACATGGCCTCCAGAAGCGGCGGATAAGGCACCATCTCCACGCTTCCTTTAATTTGGAACAAGAGCTCGGCCGGAATAACCTCGTAATGAAACGTAATGACCGCGATATAAAAAGCGGGCAGCGTAATCGCAATGACGAAGCTCAGCAGCCGGATGAACCGGATGAACGAGCCGGCAAGCGTGCGGCTGTAATAATCGTCCGGGGACTGATAGAACGAAAAAAACGTCACCGGCATGACCAGCGCACTGGGCGTCCCGGCGGATATCAGGACAGCTCTGCCTTCGAGCAGGTTGGCGGCGGCCCTGTCCGGACGCTCTGTCGTCAGAATCTGGGGAAAAGGAGAGAGCGTCCGGTCTTCGATATATTCCTCCATGAGGTCAGTTGACAGTGTGTTGGCACCCGCGATAGTACGGAGTCGTTTGTCGATTTCCAGAATGAGCTCCGGCTTGGCGACATGGTTCAGATAAGCCAAGGCCACCTCGGTGCGGCTTTCTTTTCCGAGCGTATACCGGCGGATGACGAGATGGCGGTTTTTGATCTGTTTGCGGATCAGATGCAGATTGACGGTCATATTCTCGACAAAACCTTCATGGGAGCCGCGGACCGTTTTTTCGTTCTCAGGCTCTTCCGTCGTCCGCTTGACTTCCGCATTGACCGTAATCGAATAGCACTCCTTGCTGCTTTCCTTGAAAAGAACGGCCTGCCCCTGCAGCAGAGTATCGGCGGCTTCGTCCAGCGAAGTTTGCGCGTAAACCCTGGGAGCGGTGAACACATCGGCCAGATTTTCTTCCTCCGACTCCGCCAGGGGTTTCAGAATAAAGCTCCGGATTTTAACCTCATCGCACATGGGATCAAGATAGCAGAGCAGCAGAGCCTGATTTTGATACGTAAGCGAGAGCTTCACCAAGTCATCCGTATGAAACATAGCCTGATCCAAGTACCGTGCATTTTCCGCAAGGGAGGATTTGATGGTGACGGTATCCGCCGTTTCTTGTGCCGGGGCTGGAGCTGGAGCTGGAGTCGGAGCTGGAGCCAGAGCCGGAGCGCTTTTTTTGTTCATATGAAATAAGTGTCTGAATAGCTTCACGCGCGTGCCCCCCTCCTTCTCGCAAACTTGTCTGTAGATTGCCCCAAACATGTCACTTTATACCAATAAAGCGCAGCACTACCGAAGAGTCACCCCATTCCTGAGCTCGCCGCGCAGCTCTCAAGCGGAAGCGTCACAAGGGTGAGGCCGAACTTGGCTGTACATATCCAAGCAAAAGAAAAGAGAACAAGTTCATACGAACTTGTTCTCTATTTTTTTCAGGTTAATTGGCAAGGTCCGCTTGAAGGCTGACGATGTGCTTCGCGTATCGGTCGGCTTCCGCCTGAAGTTCCGCCTCGGGCGCATCCGACAAATGATAGGCTGCAAATACGGGGAGAAAAACGCCGTTGCATTTCTCTAGCGTGCTCTGAATCGGTTTCATAAACTCGCTTAGCGTGTGCCAGTTGGAACCTCCGGAACGATATTGACTTTCGGTACCGCCCGTTGTCGTGGCGACGATAAATTCTTTTCCCGTCAAATGGACGCCATCCGTTCCGAACGCCCAGCCGTAGGTGAGCACATCGTCAAACCATTTTTTCAGCAGGGCCGGAGAGCTGTACCAGTAAAGAGGGAACTGGAAAACAATCCGGTCGTGTTCAGTGAGCAGCCGCTGCTCTTTTTCCACATCAATCGTCCATTGGGGATATTCCCGGTAAAGGTCGCGTACATAGACGCCGGGGACGGTAGAAGCTTTGCGGGCAAAAGCCCGGTTAATTCTGGAAGCAGTTAAGTCGGGATGAGCCGTAATCACCATTATTTTCATGATCAAACATCCTTTCAAAGTAAATTGGAAATTGTGGGATAATCCGAATTACTCTCTCATTATTGTTTAGATTCTTATTTTTGAGAAGTAGGATTTTTAATCGGACTTAGTCTGTAAAATCATACCTTGAACAGCCGCGTATAGTACGAAAAATAAGACTATGTACGACAAAGAGAAGTACTTTTATTAAACGGGCCGATTTGGTAAAGTAACAGAAAAAAGGAAGTTATCAAAAACGAATGACGGCGGGGAATCGGATGCCGCTAAATGACCGACAGCCGGGGACGACCGAAGGAATTATGACCACGCTGGATGTGATCGGAGGCAAGTGGAAGCCGCTGATCTTGTTTGTCCTGCTTCATCAGGGCACCAAGCGGTTCGGAGAACTCAGGAAGCTCCTTCCGTCGGTTACCCAGGGGATGCTGACCAATCACCTTCGCGAGCTTGAGCGCGACGGCTTGATCGTACGCAAAATCTATCAGGAAATTCCGCCCAAAGTGGAATATTCGATGTCCGATCACGGGCGTACGCTGAGCACAATACTCGCGGATATGTGCGGCTGGGGATTTATGCATCGGGGAGTGATTGAAAGCAGCGGTCAGGCTGAGCCGAGCAGGATGGGGGAGAGTGATTGAGGCCGGTGCGGGAATTTTTTATTTCAGCAACCTTTTTCATGAAATCACCTCTGACCGGAAATGTATAGGGATACTTTGTTTTGAAGTAATTTTCTGTCACTTATTATAACATATGGAAATTTGGTGAAGTCATAACAAAACGACAGGATACTATACTACCAGAATTCACAACCGGCCATGCGGATCAAAGCCTTTTACAGGGGTCTTTTTTGTAAGCTGAAAAGAACTCCCCCCTATTTTTTATGACGCAAAAAAAGACTATGACTTGATCAGCCATAGTCCCCGCAAAGTTTAATCTGCGTAGTAAGTAATGGTTCCCTGATATTTTACACGCCAATCAGTTCCCTCTCTCTTGATATCGCCTGTTTGTTACACATAACCTGCTGCTGTTCCCAAATCGATATGATAACTGGCGGGAGCCTGAGTCGTTGAAGAATTTTGGGGTGGTTTTAACCGGTTTTGATATGTTATTAAATTTCTTGCATCGTTTAAAATCAGGGGGATCGAAGATATAATACCGAACACAAAGCTAACGTGTGGTTCCAATTGTCTTTAACCATAAAATACCCCACCGATAGGTGGGGTATTTTAGCAAACTTCCATACAGTTGATTCTATAAGGGGCCCCTATTTCGGTGTATTTATCGAGCGAGGGACACTGAACAACCGGTCAAAATGTCGCATAGATGACTCAAGCGGACCATGGGGCAACCGTGAGATTAACCAGCCTGCTACCAATGTTATCATGGCCACTAGCAGATCACCGAGGGGAACTCTATCCAAACTATAGTCAATTCTTGATAACGTAAGCAGCCAAACGACGACGAACTGAGCCGCATACATGGTCAACGCCACGCGTCCGACTCCCGCAAAAGGGACCAATATGGCGTTGGTTTTCTTTGGTACGAGGAATACGATTCCCAATACCAGCAGTGCAAACCCGAGCCCGGTCAGCGTCTGGAACGTTGAAGCGCTATGCGGAACCGTCCATAGAAGCATATGCCACATCGGCTGTTCCAAGTTAAGCGGCCAGATGGCATACGGGTCTGGCATAGCGGCGGTACCTTGAACAGTGACAAGCCACGATTCAAATGAACGGCTAAGCTCAGGGAGGACATAAGCGGCCAGTGTCTTACCTATAATGAGCAACATGAGGCCGCCGATCCCTAGTAAAAATGCGGTTCGTTTTTTGGTCAGGTCAAGGCTCCCGATTGCCATACCCGCTACGAAAGCAGGGGCGAGCGCTAGGGTGGACATCGGACCGCCGGCAACGTCTCGAAGCAGGGATGCTCCAGATAGGGCACTCATGCCCAGAAGCATAAGTGGGGGGGCTAGAAACATCAGTGCAACGGTAGTCGTAACGAGTGTGCGGTTTGAAAGACCCACCAGTACCAATGCTAAGACGAACATGGCAGCGTAAGCGGGCAAAATCACTCCGAAAGAGGTATTCAACATGATGAGCAAATATCCCATAATATCGACGAATACCGCGCGAGCCAGCATCTTTGCCCAAAAGGCGGTTGTATCCTTTTGTCGATTCTTCATGTGCTGAGCCATGATGGAGTAGGAAATCCCGCCGCAGAGTACAAACAACAACGTTGTGTTTCCGGAAACGATGGTAGTAATCCTTTCTTTCGATGCAAAGTGCTGCAAATACATACCGATAACCGCCAAACCTCTCGCAGCATCCAGCGCCAGAAGACGCCCGGCTCCCTGTGGGTTACCTCGTCCATTCGGGAAGGTGTTTTCCGGTCGGCTGTGTCCGCTGTCCGTTCCTTTCTCCTTTTCATTGCCGTTCTCATCCGGCATTTTGAAACGAGCTGACAAATTCGATTCCTCCTCACTAGTGCTGGTTTCACTTGTCGCAATGTGTTTCCACTATATCGGGAGGATGTCGCCAAAGTTTGATCACGATGTAAACAAAGTGTCACAAACCATGAATATAAAAAACACTCTTATTTCGATTCAAGACACGAAAATAGAGCGCAGATGTGAGACTCAATTAAATCAACAGTATCCAATGCTGTGACATTTTGTTTACAAATTGATCAAACGATAGCGACATCTGCTTGCTATATTGAAAAATGAGGCTAATCCGTCATTTTATTAATCCCAAAAGAAGACTATTCTCATTTCAAGTCTGCGTTTTTGGGGCATAACGAACTATAATTTGTTACGATTTGAATATTCACTAATTGAGACATTGGCTTTAGGGAAAGGTATGGATGATCCTTACAAAAAAAACGGGGGTTACAATGAATCAAGCAAAAATTCTCATCATTGAAGATGACGCAGCAATAGCTGACTTACTATCATACGGACTTTCTATGGAAGGATTCGAAACGAAAACCACGGCATGTGGAGCCGAGGGAATGATGGAGCTTCAGCAATTTCAACCCGATCTCCTGCTTCTCGACTGGATGCTGCCGGACCAAAGCGGGCTGGATATTTGCAAGAAGGTAACGGCAAGTCATAATTTACCGATCATGATGATTACCGCGAAATCGGATATTACGGATAAAATACTCGGACTGGAATTCGGCGCGGATGATTATATAACAAAACCATTTGATTTGCGGGAAGTAGTTGCTAGAATACGGACAATCCTCCGGAGGGTTGATCAAGCGAACAAAAGACATGATGATCAGCGGGAAGTGATTCGGCTTGAGCATATCGAGATCATTGTGGAAGAACGTCTTGTTCAAAAAGATGGGCACGCAGTTGATTTGACTCCAAAAGAGTTTGATTTACTGATGACACTGATTGGACATCGAGGAAAAACGTACACACGTGCGGAATTGTTAGATATCGTATGGGGGTATGATTTTCATGGAGATACCCGTACGGTGGATACTCACATCCAAAGGCTTCGTAAAAAGCTGGATGCCGGCGATCTAATCGTCACTGTATTTGGAATAGGCTATAAATTCGAAAATAGGCGGTAAAACGAATGATTCGAAATATTAGCGTCAAATTTATTATCGGTTTCTTCTTAATATTTTCGCTCTCTTTTCTGGTGTTAAATCAAACCGTGAAGGAGTCTATTCAGACCAGTAACAAAAAAATAGTGACCTCGGAGTTAATTGGACTGAAGAACAACAGTAACATTTATGTACGACAAGCTTTTCTGATCAATCATTTTTCGAACAATAGGCTTTACTTTGGCCAAATGGCTGAGGAAATGGCCAACGACTTGAATCATGCCACTGGCAGCAGCGTCGGCGTATATACAGTGGACGGGGCACTGCTGTATTCATCGGATAAGTCAATTCCGCATCTAAATGGAGATTTAAAAGAAGCAATAGAGGGGAAGACTGCATACAGCATCACTTACGATCGAAACAAAGCATCCGTTCTATTCTCGTACCCTGTTTTCATTGATGGAACGAAGGTTGGAATTTTACGGTTTTCCAGAGATTTCAGTCTGCTCTATGAACAAAGCGGACGGATTAAGGAAATCATCTTTTACATTGCGATGGCTATTTTCGCGGCAGCTTTCCTCTTTTCATATATCCTCTCCAGGCACATTACCATCCCCCTTGTCAGACTAACTCGAGCCTCAAATGAGGTGAAAAGCGGAAACCTGGAAGTGCGGATCCAGTTCAGGCGGAAGGATGAGATTGGAAGGCTTGCAGACAACTTTAACGAAATGATCGATCAAATTGGCAGGCAGATGACGATTATCCGAAAAGACCGGGATCACCTTCAGGCTCTTCATGAACAGGAGAAGCGCTTTTTTGACAACATCACCCATGAACTTAAGACTCCGTTAACTTCGATATTAGGATACGCTGAGATTATACGTAAAAAAGGAGAAGCGGACCGATATTTTTTCGAAAAGGGCATGAACCATATCATAGAGGAAAGCAGACGTCTTCATGACATGGTTTTGAAACTGTTGGAGGCGTCGCGCCCAAACATTCAGATTATGGAGCCTGAAAGGGTCGATGCGGGAAGTATTTTTAAAGACGTGTGCGAATCGATGGGGATCCGGGCTCAACGCTATAAGAAAAGCATTCGGTACGAGATCCAAAATGAATTGATCGTATATGGTCAAGGAAACCGATTACGCCAGCTCTTTATTAATCTACTGGATAACTCTATCAAATACAGTACGGATCAAGCAGAAATATTCGTAACGGCGAAGAGGGCTGACACGAAAATTCAATTTGTTTTTAGCAACCCAAGCGATCCAATCGAGACAGATCAAATTGCTAATTTATTTCAGCCATTTAATCTGGGCAACCGTCAAGTATCTGAGGAGGGAAGTGTCGGACTGGGGCTCAGCATCTCCAAATCCATTGTCGATGAACACGGCGGGAACATCCGTATGACGAACGAAAACAATCAAACGATAGTTACGGTAGAATTAGAATATATGAATGTCCGAAAGGACGGAAAGCCGATATGAAGAAGGCATTTTTCGCAATAGCAGTACTCTTGTTTCTGATCTTGGTTTTATCCGGCTGCGCTCTGTTCGAACCCGAAACAGAGACGATTGTAATTCCGAGTCAGGAAGAGAAGCAGACCGAAAATGAAGGGATACAACCCTTCAAGGTAAAGACAATCTATCGGCTACCTGATGAATTCACAAACGCTGGTCAACTATTAGGATGGTCCGGTAAAGATTCTGTAATTGCTTCGAATAAGAAAGTTAACATGTCAGAACAAACCGTATTAAAGCGTATGGCTCCTCCTTACGAAAAAAGTGAGATTATTTCTGGAATTCAAATGGATTCACCTCTTATCGAACTGTCTCCTGATGGTTCACTCATCCGTGAGATCTCAGTCACAAGGTATGGAACTAAATTGAAGTTGATATCACTAAAGGATGGCAAAGAAACCGAGGTAGCAAATTTCAGCAATAATAAGGATCTGTATCTTCAGAATGTCGCATGGTCCAACAACAACCAATATCTTTGTTATTTGGTAATTGATCCGATTGAAAGTGGAAAAGCCTTTGTTCACTTATTGGACGTCGGTAACCAATCCTCCACAACATATACGATAAAAAACTACGGAAAGGGAAAGAGCCTTACAAAAATCAACGTATCTGATGACGGACACAGTGTACTATTAACCGCCTTTCAAACCGGTAAGACCAAGAAAAACATCATCATGCTGGGGACGGTCAATGGAAAATCAATCGATATACAATACGAACATCAGAGTGATGAAGACCAAGTGGCTTGGCTGAATAACGATCAGTTTGTATTCCTTGGAACCGATGGTACGTTATTCGAGTATGATCAACGTACTAAAGAACTATCTGTGCTACTGGAAAAAGTGGAGGGATTTAAACTGTCAAAAGACAGGAAATGTATTGCCTATTCAACTTACGACCAGGACACGATTTACGCAGGAAAGATTCAAGGGAATAATGTTCTGTCTAACGAACCTGTTTATCATGGTTTGAAACCATCTCAAATGTACTGGAGTCCCGGCGAAAAAGGTTTACTTGTCTATGGGCAAAAGTTTTATTCACCTTCATCAAATACCCAAACGATGACAACGGATGGACAGATACTGCTTATCGAATTCCAATAAGCCTCGTTTATGATTCAACTTAATGAGCCTGAATACCTAAAAAATAACCTTGCTTACGGATCAAATCGTAAATAAGGTTATTTTTTTGTCCAAAAAGGAGCGGAGCTTGTGACAACTTGTTTACATCCTGATCAAACTTTAGCGACATCCGGCAGCTATATTAGAAGAGTAATAAACATCCCATATACAGACAAGGATGAAACATAAAGGATGGGGAAGCAAAAGCAATTATTAAAACGTTATATGCCTGGATTAGACGGTTTAAGAGCCATATCCGTATTAGCTGTTATTGCGTACCACTTCAATTTGAAATGGGCTAAGGGCGGGCTGCTGGGAGTAGAAGTTTTCTTTGTTCTATCCGGCTACCTAATCACGGATCAACTTTTATGGGAGTTGAAAACTCAACGCAAAATCTCTTTATGGCATTTTTGGATTAGAAGAATACGAAGACTACTGCCGGCAATGGTCAGCATGCTCATGGTCGTGGCATTAGGGTTGATTCTCATAGATCCTTCCAGAATGCAAACATTGAAAGGAGATTTCATTTCCTCCGTTTTTTATGTGAATAACTGGTATCTCATCTTTCATCAAGTATCGTATTTTGAAAGTTTCGGACCGCCTTCTCCGATCGGACATCTTTGGTCGCTGTCTATTGAAGAGCAATTTTATGTGATATGGCCGCTTCTGTTATTCTTTCTAGTCAGGCTTTTAAGGCGCCAGGGAAAGCTTGCTGTATTTATTCTTTTAGGGGCTGCCGTTTCCGTCATCGCAATGGCGCTCCTGTATGTGCCAGGGACGGATCCTAGCAGAGTTTATTACGGAACGGATACCCGGGCATTCGCTATCCTGATTGGAGCGGCGTTAGCCGTGGTATGGCCAAGTTGGAGGCTAACGGACCGAATTTCTTCAGGGGCCCGCTCACTTTTAGATTTATTGGGAGCGGTGGCGATGTTGATCTTGTTTATCATGATGAATCAAACGAATGAATATGATTCTTCACTGTACCCGGTTGGCTTCTTGTTTCTGTCTGTAGTTACTGCGGTTATCATTGCTGTGCTGGTGCATCCAGCCAGTCAACTGGGAGCCATCCTGGCAGCCAAACCTCTAAGCTGGATCGGGAAACGATCTTATAGTCTTTATATATGGCATTATCCGGTCATTATATTATCAAGTCCGGAGGCGAATGTCGGGGAACCCGGATTCGTTGACATTTTGCTGCAGCTAACGCTCATTTTTATGTTGTCTGCTCTGTCCTACAGGTTTGTGGAAGAACCGATTCGAAGAGGACGTTTATGGTGGACTCGCTCTAAGGAACTGAACAAATCTACCTTGTAATCACCAACAAATTGAAGCTGTTTTGAAAGGATGAAATGAAAATGAAGAAACATAAAGGATGGATAACATGGGTTTTTATCATCATCATATTAGCAGCTGGATATTTCAGTCAGCGTCATCAGAGCTCGAAAACAACAGAGCAGGGAGAACTAGGGGGACAACAAATCACAGCACCACAGCAGATCAAAGTATCCTCAGAATCTGCTCCCCCAAAAACGGAGAACAAGAAACCTCCTCAATCTCTCGATGGAGAAGGAATTACTGTCATTGGAGATTCGGTCATAGTCGGTATTGAGCCTTATTTGAAAGAAAAACTACCTAAAATTACGGTTGATGGCAAGGTTGGAAGACAAATGTCCCAAGCCCAGAAGCTAATCGATGATTTAAAAGCCGAAGGGAAATTAGGTGATCGCATTATTATCGAACTCGGCACCAACGGACCTTTTAACAACAAGAGTCTTCGCAGTCTGCTTCAGTCTCTTTCGGACAAGCAGGTATTTGTAGTCACCACGAGAGTTTCAAAAGGATGGCAGGACACGGTCAATACAACTATCAAGGACGTAGCCGGTGAATTTCACCATGTTAAAATTGTTGACTGGTATGCAGCCAGTGAAGGGAAAAAAGATATTTTTTATAAAGACGGGGTTCATTTAAAGCCTGACGGATCGAGATACTATGCATCTCTTCTTATCGAAGCCTTGCAAAAACAATAAGCGTAGTTTCCTGTTGTCGTTCAAGAAAGGAGAAACAACATGTCATTAAAAACGAAGAGGATAGCAGCCGTTCTCGCATTGATTTTGATTGTGCTTTCCGGTCCGGTTGTCTACTATTTCTACTCTCTATATAAAGGGTTGGAAGGTTTAAATAAAACAGATAGCCAGAAGTCTCTATTTGCCGCTGTTAACGCAGCGGAGGTCGAGTCAGTAGAGCCTCCTAAATGGTTGGGAACGGAGCCGGTCAATATTTTATTGATGGGGGTAGATGCTCGTGGAGTCAATAAAGGAGAGATCCCCAGATCAGACACGATGATGGTTGTCTCTCTGGATCCTGTGCGTAAAAGAATTCATTTGTTTTCAATTCTTCGCGACACGTATACGAATATTCCTGATCACGGCAAAAATCGGATTAATACGGCAATCACGTATGGGCCTAACACGGCTATGAAAGCGGTAAGCGATTTGCTTGGAATCCCTGTTCAGTGCTACGTATATACAGACTTTCAGGGTTTTATAAAACTAGTGGACGAAATAGGAGGAGTTGATTTCTATGTCGAGAAGGACATGAACTATGAGAGCGCAGCCGATCAGCATGAATATGATATTCATCTTACCGAAGGAAAGCAGCATTTGGATGGGAAGACAGCATTACAGTACGTTCGCTTTCGTCATGACGCCTTATCGGATTACTCCCGGACGAAACGCCAACGGGACTTCGCCGATGCGGTGGCCCAGAAAATGAAAAGCACAACATCTATTATGAAACTCCCTTCCCTTCTTGAAAAAGTTAGTCCTTATATAGATACCAATCTAACGGTAAATGACATCTGGAAGTTGGCATCGGTAGGGTATCAGAGCAAGCTGGAAGGAAGTGAACAGATCCCGCCAATGGAGCTGATTAAGGAGACCTATATGGGCCAAGCGGCTGTTCTGGATGTATCGAGCCGCAAAAAGCTGAAAGACTTTGTTCAGAACATAATGGAAGCGGAAAAATCTGTTCCCGCCGAATCTAAAGATTCTTTGAAGACTGGGGAATCACGAGTTTCTGCTGGGAAGAACGAATGAAAGAGGGGGAGCAGAAGTTGAAGAAGAAGCCTACCAAACATGCCTTTGGCTTAATGATTTCATTTTCCCTAATGATCGGTACCGTGGATCCAGGCCATGTTAAGGCGGAACCCATTCAGGATGTAGAAAGCCAAACGGCATCCCACGATCAAAAGGAGAATAAGACACTCTCACGGGGTAAAGCAGTTCAAGAATTAAAAATGAATCATCATGTTGCGTCCATGACGGAGAAAAGAACCTTTCAAGTCAAGTTTACGCTGCCCCAAAATGTGGATAGTAAAAGCATAAGCTGGACCTATGGCGGTAAGCCGCTGTCTGAATGGAAGAAATTCGCGCAGCGGGATTATACGGGACCCTCCTTTATAACGGTAAGCGATGGTAAGGCGAAAGACGGGCAATACACGGCGAATATCACTTTCGATCTACCCTATGACACAGATAATCTGGCCGAGCCTCGCTTACAGCGTCCCCTATATGCTTCATTGATGGGTACCTATGAGCTCGCTGCAACTGCTCACGGACAAGTTATTGCCCAGACACCGGTTAAGTTAACGCCGTATGACAGCTTCCACACGTATGATGAGCTAAAAACGGATATTGATGCGGTTACAGCACAAGCGGCTAAGAAGAATGACCGGTATATTAAAACCATATCGATTGGAAAATCAGTCGAAGGCCGTGATATTTATCTAACGATCCTTGCCAAAGATAAAGCCTCGGTAGATCAATATCAAAATGTGACTCACCCAGCCATGATGAATAATCCCAAGCAGCTGCAGGCTGATATTCAATCAGGTACTTTTGGCGACTATAAGGTACCGATTTGGTTGAATAATATTCATCCGAACGAAGCTCCAGGAGTCGACTCTATTTTCAATTTCTTTAAATCTATGGCGTTAGATGACAGTATATCTTATGATACGAAGGGATCTAACGGCCAGAAGAGCAAGATCAATTTAAACATGGACCAAGCACTAAACCAAGTCATTTTCCTGTTCGTTTATACGGACAATCCAGATGGACGTGTTCACACAACACGAGCGAACCCCAATTATTTTGATTTAAACCGAGACAATTCTTATCAAACCCAGCCTGAAACACGCAGTGTTACGGAACAAATTGCAAAATGGTCCCCTTTGTCTTTTTTGGACCTGCATGGATTTGATTCCAACTTCCTGATTGAACCGACTACGCCGCCGCATGATCCAAACATCGAATATGATCTGCTGATTGACAGTATGTTGGAACAAGCGAAGGCGATGGGCGAGGCCGGAATTGCCAATACAAAGTATAACGATTATTACATTCCTTACGAAGAACATCAGAAATCCGTGAAGGATCCGAACTATGTACCTAAAGGCATCTCAACAGGCTGGGATGACGCAACTCCCGCATATACAGCTGTATTTGCCATGCATCATGGGGCGTTGGGACAGACGCTGGAAGTCCCTGAATCAAACGAAGAGTCGACTAAAGCACTGTATTACAGCGTGGCGGGGGCTACCCATTATGTGATGGAGAACAAAGAGAAGCTGTTCATGAATCAGTTGAAAATATACGAACGCGGGATAGATAATAAGGATGATCGTGCAGTAGATCCATATTTGGTCAATGCCAAAGATGAAATCATCGGCCGTCCGCGTTCAGGCAATCAAAACTTCTTCCCGGAGTATTATGTACTGCCAATCGACAGAAGCATTCAGAAAAATGCATACGAAACCTATCGCATGATCGAATACTTTCTTCGCAACGGAATTAAGGTGGAACGATCAATAAAGCCCGTTACCGTCTCTGGGACAACTTATCCTGCGGGATCATTTGTCATCGACATGCATCAGTCTTACCACGGCTATGCAAACTCGGTTCTTTATGATGGTATTGATGTGTCGGACTATGAGTCGGTTGCAGGTGAGATCGTTCAGGATTTTCCGGTTCTGCGCGGATTTAATCGATATGTTATCAGAGAACCCCGCGTTTTTGAGGGTAAAACCGCTCCGGTAATATCGGTAACGATTCCGGCTACTGCCATGCCAGACAAACCATCCGTTTACGTTCTCCTTCGAAATACGAACAACGATGCGATAAAAGCTGTTAACGAGCTCTTGGCATCTGGAAAACACGTAACGATGCTCACAAAGACCGAATCGGAACATGAGGCTGGAGATTTTGTCGTCTCTTATGACGATCTGAACCCGCTGGCTTCCAAATACCTGCTTGATGTGAGTCCATTTAGCGATCATATGCCGGTTGGTAAAGAGCTTAAAAGCGCTCTTGTAGGAGCACTCGGTGAGCCGGCGTATGTCTTAGAAAACTTAGGGTTTAAGGTGACTTCAGACCAGGCTCAGGCGGATGTTCTTGTCAATACATTTGATTCTTCCGAGCAGGTGGGGAAAGGCAAACCATATATCGCGTACGGTAATATGGGAATGGTAAACGTTCAAGATTGGATTCCCGGATTTTCGTTCGGGGGACCCGAATGGAAGCGATATGAGGGTGTATTTCTGGCCGATGTCAAGCAAGACAGCGTCATTACAGCCCCTTACGATAAACAGGAGTATTTTTATACCATTACAGGATCTTATATCAAAACGGTTCCTAAGACAGCAAATATTCTTGCAACGATAAGCAGTAATGATGATTTCTACAAGGCGGGCTGGTGGCCCGGACACGAAGCTGCCAAGGGACAGATTATGGCCTTTACTTATAAGGAAAATAATAAAAACGTGACGGTTTTCTCCAACGATCTGACCAATGGTGCCCATTCGCAGCACCAGTTCCGTCTCCTTGCCAATTCGATATTTAACGCCGTGTCTAACCGAAACCAAAGTTCCGAATCAGCAGTCGGTTTCAGTGATTTACAATCAGTAGAGTCTTGGGCGGGCAGCGAGATACACGAATTGGCCCGTCTAGGATTGGTAAATGGGTTTAATGGTGGACGCTTTGAACCGCTTAAGCAAGTAACCCGCGTCGAGTTTTTGGCGATGATCGTGAGAGCCTTCAATCTATACGACCAAAAAGAAAATATCTCCTTTAAAGATGTTCCGCCAGCAAGCTGGTATGAAACCTATGTAAAAGCTGCAGTCGGCTTAAAACTGGCAGAAGGAACAGGCGAGGGCTATTTTGAGCCAAACCGAGCGATTACGCGCGAGGAAATGGCTAAAATATCGGCTAATGCCATGAAGATCACTTCGGGCGCTACAGCTGGCAATATTGAAGAAGCTCTTGCTAAATTTGGGGACAGGGAAACCATTGCTCCGTATGCCAGAGAGGCTGCCGCACTTCTGACTCAGAAAGGGATCATCCAAGGATTACCCGGAAGTACCTTTGGTCCTAAGGCAGTTGCCACCCGGGCTGAAGCAGCCGTTATTATTAGTCGCATAAAACAAATCGAAGGCTAATCGGCAATCAATCCAATATTTCTGTAAGCCCCATTCGAATGAATAGGGCTTTAACTTAATATCGATGAAATGAAACCAATTCACTTCGCCTCATTGCTTGTAACAGAAAGTGATCATTTGTTTTTGCTGAATTGTTAATAAAAGAGTACATAGAAAATCCCCGACTCTGATTGAGCGGGGATTTTGTTGATTTTAGGACTCTAGGCTGCGAACAGCAATCCAATAGGAACCAGTTGAGCCGTCGCTGTTCCGAATATATACGGTGTAGTTTCCAGTTTGGAGTAGAGATGGTTCTGGAGAGGTATACCAATAATGATTTTCTGTTACCTGCTGTCCTGGAGCAAGATTACCGCTGTCCAATACATCTCCGTTGGGGAGTTTAACCGTATATGAGAAGCTTGTGCTTCCCTCGTTTTTCAGAAAAATACGAAGATCTTTTCCAGTTGTATAATAGAACCGGCTAGAAGATTCTCCGTTAAAATTAGTGTGCTCGTCCTTAATTAGATCAAGCGGTGTAACACTACTGATTACTGGTGAATTTTTAATTGTGGTGAAGTTCACGGGTGATGCATAACTAATTGAAGAGGCTGAGCCAAGTAAAACAAATGCTGCTGCTGTGGAAAATAGAGTTTTTTTCATTCCTATCCCTCCCAATATATATGTACCATCTTAGGATGGTCATATATATAGACATAGCGAAAGATATAAAAGTTTCCAAATATATAAATAATTAACATTTATTGGAGGTTTAGATAAAGGGTAATAAAAAAGGAGGAAGATTCATGAATCAATCTTCATTTAAGGCGATGAAACTTTAAACAACAATGAGGAGAGTAAATCTCTCCCCAAAGCTCAAAATGCCTTTACGAAAACGTCGTAAGTAGTGATTTGTCCATTTTTATTTACACTGATGAGAGCCTGCCCAGGTTGTAATCCCTTAACATACGATTGGAATTCTACGACAACTGCATTCTGGGGATTATTAAGAATGGTTACATATCCATTTGTGTTATAAACTTCACCGATACGCAGGATTAAAGTTTGATCTGCGTGAGGCGATACGGTACTGGCATTGGCATTTACTGGGGACGCGAACGCCCCGACACTTCCAAAAACCAAAGATATTCCTACTAGGGCGCCAATAGTTAATGCTTTGAAATTCATAAATAAGTTCCTCCTTTAATTTGATACTGTAAATATACCATATTTTGGTATTTATACCATGGTCAATTAGGCTCATTTAGACGCAAATTAATTGTAGAAATACGATGAATGTTGACTTATTTTCCATCCATAGAGAAAGCTGTCGAAACTTTCTCGACAGTCTGAGCAGGTCTTTCCTCGTTAGAGGGCAAGCAGCTAGCTGATTGTTTTTCTTTCATAAGCGTTATCTCGAATCATTCAAAGATCCATACGGAAAAGCACCAGATGTTTTCTTAAGAAAAGTACGATAAAACAATCCTTTTACAATGCCCGTAATATTGTGTTAAGTATAGTTTAAAGATCAACTTTAGCTGTTACAATTCTAACAATTGCAAGAAAACAATTCGAAGGGGGCTTTTTTAATGCCATTTAAGACAGAATATGAGTTTGAATTACCGAGAGGGTTTGAAGATAGCAGCGGGAATATTCATAAAAAAGGGGCAATGAGACTTGCAACAGCCGCTGATGAAATTCTACCCATGAGAGATCCGCGCGTTCAAGCAAATCCACAATACTTATTTGTCATTATCCTTACAAGAGTTATCACTAGATTAGGCGATCTTCCAATGATTGACACGAAAGTGATTGAACAATTATTTATAGCTGACCTTGCATTTTTGCGAGATTTATACCGGAAAATAAATAAAGATGAAGATCCTGTAATACCTGCCACTTGTCCGATATGTGAGCACGAATTTATTGTTCCAATTGGACTTAAATGGGAGGACTAGAGTAACGGTGAGAAGCACATGATTTATATAACCGGAGACATCCATGGAACCATAAGCGTGGGCAGTAGGCTTAATAAAAGGAACTTTCCAGAACAAAAATCCTTAACGAAAAAAGATTGCGTAATCATCGCCGGTGACTTTGGCTTAATATGGGATGGGAGTAGAGAGGACCAATACTGGTTAAAGTGGCTTCACAAAGAAAAGCCTTTTACGACTCTGTTTATTGACGGGAATCATGAAAACTTTGATTTGCTGGAACAGTACCCGGTTGAAATTTGGAATGGTGGAAAGGTACATAAAATCAACAGCAGCGTTATTCACTTGATGAGAGGACAAGTATTCACGATAGAAAATAAGAAGTTTTTTACGTTTGGCGGAGCTGCGTCACATGACAAAGAGTATCGTAAAGAAGGGAAGTCTTGGTGGAAGAGAGAAATGCCTTCTAAAGATGAATACGAAGAAGGCTTAGAAAATCTTAAAAGGTCGTTATTCAGCATTCACATGGAGAGGGATGAAATGCATCCTTATTTTTATGAGATTGAAAAGAAATTGAAGTACAAACGGTGGTATTTTGGCCACTTTCATCAAAATGTTGAATTGACCAGGAACAAGCGGCTTATATATTCAGACCTTATAAAAATACAATGAAACGAATCATTTAGGATAAAAAGTCGACAGAATACTGAAATGAAAAAGGGGAGAATCTCCCTATCAGAATATACTCAAATTACTCATTTACTTTATATTGTTCAGTAAAAAGGGCATCATAAATATTTTTCAGGTGCTCTTCTGGACACTGCTTAACATCGCACCTTCATATGAGTTGTCTTCAGTTGAACTGATAACGAAACCAGAATCTTTTTTTTCCCTCGTACTAAAAACTCGACAACATTATTCTTCGTATCAAACACTTCTTCGGGCTTAGAGAAACTGATCTTTCCGCGGCTCATCCAGAACAAAGATCGTTCTTTACTTCATTTACCTTACTCAAAATCGCCTTGCCTTTAAGTGGAGTTTGGAAGCGGTACCAATAAGATGTTTGCTCATGAGTTTTTGTCTGCTTAAAAATGTACCATTTCCATTTCCTCATGGCGGACGGCAAGCTGTCGCTCTGCAGCAACGGCTTTTATAAGTAGGTGCTATTGCTGTCAAGAGCCAAGAGTGATCAAACCGCTGTTCAATCAAATTTACATAGGCTGTTTTGGATGAGATGAGAGACAACGGTTTGGTAAAAATTCTGAGTATAGACAAGCATTCAGCCAACATTATCGGGTTATAAAATTTTTGTTTTATCGAACAGCGAATAAGTGTGTTCCCAGTATATAAATCTTTTAAATTTTAATTATTTTTCGTACGCACGGACAAAGCCATTTCCCGCAGCCCAATAAGATCCTGTGTTTTTAATAATGAGTTTATAGGTTCCAGGTTTAACATTTGTCCAACCGATTGTTTTATTGTTAGAAGTGAGAAGTTCTCGCACCGAAATTTCGCCGGCTTTATTTTTTGTAGTTGTTTCTTCTAAATCATAAGCCATATCGGCTGACCAAGCTGTTCCCTGACCTTCTCTGTCTTTGGTTTCCCATTGAACAAGCGTAACGTAAACATCTGAACTTTTATTCGTGGTAATAGTTCCGCTTGAAGGCAGAGGGCTGCCGCTCTTACTAAGCATCGAGAAGCTATATGAAAATCCTGTACGATCTTCTAGGGTGGTAATGATGCTAGGAACGTTTAAATTTGAAATGCTATCAGCAGTAGCGTATGTATTTCCGGAAAAACTCAAAACTGAGGCTACAGCGAACGAAAACAATGCGACGGCTTTTACTTTTTTCATAATGATTTGTCTCCTTTATCCTTTTAATTTTAAATATACTGAGAACACATGTATATAATACTATCAATAAACAAAAATGTAAATAATTTCATGGATATATGTTTTGTTATTTACAATAATTTAAAAGAAAACTTTCTATCTATATTTTAATTTATCCGTTCTAAAGATAGGGCTTTGATGCAACAAGAGTCCCTGCTAGAAAGCAAGGACTCCTGCAAATCAATTTATTCTTACTACAGTAAAACTATCGGTCTCCCAATCGCCAAGCCATGTATCCCAATCCCCATATGCATAAATTTTAAGCAGGACTTTAATAGATGCTTGTGAATTAACGGGAACTATATTAGATACAGCCGCGTCGAGAGTGACTGAGGAACCTATTGTTCCACTTCCTACCTGAACCATCTGAGTACTGTTCATCAGATAGAGTTGGTAGTAAGCTGCACCAGCGGTTGACTTTTCTGCTGTAATTTTTATTTTGTTCGTGCCCGGTCCGTAACTGTTAGCGTCCGTGTAAACCCTTGCCCTGATTTTATTTTTAGTTTGCCATCCTGAATCTGCCAGAGGTGTAATTAATCCTTGAGGAGATACAGCATTTTGTTCTGCAAGAGCTACGGAAGATACAGAACTGAGAAGTAAGGTGGCCACTAAAAATGAAACAATAGATTTTTTCATAGTAATCCTCTCTTAAATGTAAATACTTGTACATATTAGGATGAATTACTTTAGTTTTATTTGTAAACATACAATCTACATATCAATTCTCTTAAAATGTTAATAGTCAACTAAAAATTATGTTTAATAATGGATATACTTATATTCTATATAAATAAGTTATAGAGAATGCTATATTCATGGGGAAATAACAAATAGGAGGTTGTAATAATGAAAAAATCATTGGTTACATTAGTTCTGGCTGGCGTACTCTCTCTAGTTGGCGTGTCTGAAGCTTTTGCTGCAAATCAATATGAATATAAATCCTTGACAAACAATCAAAGCGGAGTGACAAACTGGGTACAGGGACAACACGCATATGGAAGATGGACACTTCAAGTAACAAGCGGTACTGTTAATGCAAATTTGTATGAATCTTGCCCAGGCTATCCTGCTTTTATTTATATGGAAGGGCTAACAGTTACGGCTGCCAACGGTAGTAGTGCAGAAAAATCAAGTGATTATTATATGTCGGGTAATTGCTTATATCAAGTAGAAGTATATAAAGATAATAACAAGGCTGTAAGCTCAAAGATACACATTAGAAACTACAAGTAAACTAGTCCTTTTCCTTGCTCCTCTTAACGAATAAGGAGGAGCAAGGACTTTAAATAATATAAATCTGTTCAGTATGGTTATGGCAATTACTGCGAAAATAGAAGTTGCGTGGGGAATGATTGGAATATGATAGAGACAATGTAAACCTTTTGCAAGATAGTTTAATAAATTCGGAATAAATATCAGAGATGGGATATGGAAATTTTTTTACTGAATCAAATAAGATAAAGGATCAGAAAATGAAGTCATTTTGATAGCTGCGCGTCTTGGGGATTGAGCCGGTCAAAAGGAAGTAATGATTTAGCGGCTTTCTCTAGAGAAAAGTAGGAGAGTTTTCAGAAAATTGTTTTTAGCAATGTTCAAGAAATTCCCTTGCAAGATAAATTGATCAAATTATATCAAAGCGAATTTAAAAAGAACAACCGACTAGAAAAGAAACTGAATAAGGAATTTACTGAGCTGCGTTTCTTAAACTTAATTGAAATAAAAGAATGAAACTGTACATTGCGGGCATTAACCATAACGATCCAATGTGTCGGAAGCAATTTTAATTGAATGGATGCGATTGATAAAAGACGAGAACACAGATAACCCAAGTTTTGTAGCGCCTGAGTGGGACGACAAGTTTTTAAAATGTTGAAATCTCAACGCGCAAATTTTCTGGAAATGATAATAAACGAATGGGACTTTTTGTTCTTAGAAGAAGCAAGAGATATTTCATTTTCTAAATCTACCAATTGTATGGTTAGACAATGGCAGAGATTTCGACGAGGCTGTCGTTTCTAATTTCTCTATGTACAGAATGAGTTACTTAAAAAAACTTAAACGCTGATAAAGATAGACAAACCTTTCTGAGGAACTTAAGTACAAAAATAAGGGAGGATGCTATTAATTTGGTAGGGGACAATCCATCTATCAACAAAATGCGGGACAGAATATTTTATAAGGCGATTGAAGATCGAAGTGAGAATAAAGAAAGAGCCTGGGGAAATCGTTATAGTTGGATCAAATCATGCTACAGATACACCTAGGAGCATGAGAAACTTATTGGAGCAACGCGGGCATCAATGTATTGTTAATCTCATTGATCCTATTTAAGGTAATAAAATGAGTCTTACATATATTAAAAACATTCCTATACAAGGTTATATTCAATCGAACTGACCTAATATAGAATAACATAAAATTACAAATTTAACAAATACATAATAGTATTCCTATTTCATATACCTTATATTCGTGGTAATATATGTCAGAATATAAAATAGGAGTTGATATTTTGTTTAGTTTATCAAAGACAGCTTTATCTCTGCTTCTAACAACAGTTGTAGTTGGAGCAACGCCAATTGTTTCTGCAAGTGCTCTAAGTGAATCAAAATCTTTTGTTACAAGCGAAAAAAATCAGCAAGGTTTAAGCATTCCATCAACAATAGAGGAATTGCTAAAAGATCCAAGATATAAAGATTTGACCTTTACTGATGGGAGTGTCAGTTTATACAAGAGACTCGAATCTCTAAAAAATGAATATCCCAATATCACCGCCGATCAGGTCACTGATATTTATATGAAAGAGCGCGGGATCGGCTATGAAGAAGCTAAATCCATATGGATGGAACTTACACCTGCCGAGAGAGCTTTAGCTATTTCAAATCCTATAATTGCTGCAGTTATTGATAGTTGTAAAGAAAAAGCATATCCTTATACAAGTACAAATTATGGTAAAAGTGGACAGGGCAGGTGAAATGTATATACTTCACAATTAATAGTATTCTAGTAGAGATACGGAATAAACTCTCCGTATCTCTACTAGAATATCAACATTGAGAAAGTAGGCAAAAAATGAAAAAATGGATAGTCATACTTTTATCAGTTGCAGTATGTATTTCTGTATTATCTTTTTTATATTTGTTTAATGGGAAACCATTACCAGAAGCACCTAGAGCCTACATTAAAAGTGCGAGCATAGATATACCAGTGGAAACCGCATCGTATTATTGGAAATTTGGTAAAGAAAAGAACATGTCCCCTTGGTATGCAGTCAAAGATAAAGAAGCTATAATCGTACCTAAAAATTCAACAATTAAGATTTCCTTTAAGAGAGAACCGGATGGTCCTCCGATTATTAGACAAGTCATTACTGACAATGACAATAGAGATATAGAAACAAAGAATTCTAACGAAATAACAGTACCGTCCTCAGAAGGAATTTACATGTATAGTATTAGTGCAGACTGGTCTGAAGGAAGCGCTCAATATGCAATAAAGGTGCATGTTAAGTAAAGCTTATGCATTAGGTTAGACGAATTTAGAATGATCGTTAGTGGACTCGTTTGCAAATAAGTATCAGGAAAAATAAAAATCAGTGCCATTACTAAAAATAGTATTTTTGAAATATTTTTAGACATTCTAACTCTCCCATGTATCTTATTCGCCGGCCGGCTAGGTAAATATGCCATATTGATACAATTGAGTCAAATGTGTTAATTTTTCCTCTGAATTATTACTCAATGTGTTTTTGTCCATTCCTACTTGATTGATATATCTTTCCATCTGTATCTTCACTATAGTAATAAGTGTTCTCAGCTTCATCGTTAAATTGAACCGCAACTGCATAATCATTAATACCAACAAATTTTTGCGCCTTAACTGTTTTGAATATGTAATCCTTTGATTCGAAGCCCTTGGTTTTAAGATGCTCTACTGTTCTTTTTTCAAGAGATTGACTAATTGCAGTGTTAATTTTTATTTCACTTCCATAATAATCTCCAATAAAAAAACCTATAGCCAACATTAAGACAAATAACACAATAAGCCAAATTTTACGAATAGTTTTCACTCTCCTGGGTGGAATAGAATAAAATAAAAATTCGAATAGAGGAAGCCCTGTGAAACGCACTCACAGGGCTTAGAGATGATTCTTGAAACGCAATCAATATACTATATATAGTAAAATATGTAAAGTTCCACATTGGTTAATGAAAAGAGAAATTGATGAATGGATATTTATATAAATAAAAATATGAAATACATAATAATCATGGAGACGATTAAGTATGGTTATGGATTCTACCACTAAGTTTGATCTGTAGCCCAAATATAAAAAGGACGGGTCGATAACGCGCGTTATATATTGTGCTAAGATGCTAAAAGGAGATCATATGGAAAATAAAAATCCAAAATTTAATATCAACAAAGCAGATATGCCTCTAGGAACAAATTATTCAGGTTCTAGGCTTTGGAAGAAGGAACGACTACGAATTTTGAAGCAACTCCTTTGTCCAGTAAGTCTGTTACAGTAAAGAGATACGATAAACACATTTAATGACGTGATTTTCAATCGGTTAAAAGACAAAGAAAGCAGGTCATAAGCCCTTGTTTTTTTTATTTTAGAGTGTTAATATTTCAATTACAGTTAAGTGTTTTTAGGTCGGTTTTGTGGTAGGATTTTGGTAGGAAACTTGTTGATATCAAAGGAAATGACGAGTAATCAAAGTAACTGAAGATTTCTCGGAAATCCAGCAGTATCAAGGGTTTGGGTAACCAATGAATATTACAAGTCATCAAAAGAACATACGAAATTGAATATTGAACCTTCGGGGTAGGAATATATCCACGTAATAATCCAAGAGGCTAAAACCCAGTATTATCAAGGGTTTTAGCCTTATTTGTTTTGAAAAAAATATAAACTGGCAGTATTTTCGGCAGGAAACCATAAGTAACATTATACACTGAAGGGAAACGAGTTAAAATATATTCAATTTAACATTTTTTCAAGCGTTTTAACGGCATCCGCCTGGATGTTTGGCATCATGTGCGAATAAGTATCTAGGGTGATTTTGATGGATGAATGCCCGAGTAATTCCTGGACAATTTTCGGATGAATTCCACCACTCAAAAGAATCGAGGCACAGGTATGTCTTAAATCATGGAATCGTATTGGACGGACTTTTGTTTTAGAAAGTATTCTAAGCCAAAACTTATGGAAATTACTCCAGCTTACAGGCATTCCATTTTTACGACATACTACTAGATCATAATCTTTATACTCCTCTTGAGTTTCCCACTTTTCTCTAATTATCGTAGTCCGGTGCATACGTAATTCCGGTACTACGATTGGGGGGGTAGAAATGGAGCGATTGCCGGAAACAGTGTTTGCACCATCTTTAATTTCACCTTTAAAGGCTAATATTTGGCTGATCCTAATCTGTCCGAAGACCAAGTCAATGTCTCTCCAGCGTAGTCCGAGTATCTCGCCACGCCTCATTCCAGTGTAAATAGCAAGAACAAATATTATTCTGTGCCGGTGCTCAAGTCCATCTAGAAATTCCTTAACTTCATCAACTGTCCAAAAATCAACTCTCCCTTTTTTGACAGCAGGCTTAGAGCCAAAGCCAGTCTTGATATCGTAAACTCCTTTTCTAATTAGCAATATAATCGTTATATCTGTCTGCCATTCATTCGCGTCATTTATGATACACTCAATTTTTTCAGAACTGCCATTTATTTTAACTTTGGTTTTCTCGCATAAATCAAATGCAGTAGATTTTGGTTCATAAGAAGTCTGAATCATCCAATTATTGTAGTTTTTCATGACAACTTCCCAATGCTTTTAAATATATTTCTCGTAAAACTTCTGGAAAGTAGGTTATCCAGGCGCATCAGGCATTCCCTAAGTGCCAATTTTAGTTTGCAACCCAGTTACTTGTAATTCCGATCTTTTATTGAAATGACTTGAAAGTCGTAAAGAAGAATTCAGTTCACGTTCCAAATATTTTTTATACATTAATCGACCTAGTATATTGATTTGTGGGTTTGTTATAACTTCGTTAATGGTCGATTTGTCATCGTTAATTTTTAACGAAATATGCAAATTTTCCTCAAAATCACCAAATGCTATTTCTAAATATGTTACTACAATGTTATCATCTATGTTTACATCTAACTCGGGATGTTTAGATAAGTCTTCGTTTATAGATGAGTAAAAAACATCATAAATCTTTTCTAAAGGCGTACCCATATAATCACCACTGATTATTTAGTTTTTAGTGGAACCTTTGTACTTTTAACATCGTTTACGTCGCTTACAGCTTCACCATTTTCCTGAGCCACAGGCATGCCAGTCTCAGTTTCAATAAGCTTTAGGATTTTAGCATCGATAGAAGATTCTTTATATTGTTCTCGTGCAAGTATTACAATTTTTTCTTTAGTCCCTTGGCTCAAGTCTGCTCCGAACAATTTCTTCAGCTCTTCAATATTGCCTGCTGTCACAACTTCTTTTAATTCTTCCCGAGATAGCGAATTAACATCAACTGTGTCGCCATCTTCAAGACCCAGCTCTTGCCGCATTGACTTGTCATCAATATAAAGGTGACCCTTTTGAATCATTTTGCATGAGTTAAAGATATGCCAAATATCATCATGAGAAACATTGATAGATGTTCCCGGCTTTCTAAGGATCTTAATTTTACCTTCTTGATTGTCAATTCCAAGACCACCAACAGGCATGTTATTAACTACTTTTACAAGCTGTTCTTTTTTTACTGCCAAAATGATTTCCTCCCAAAATAAAAATAGAGTGGAGATAACCCCTCATTTTATTATTACAAAGATGTGTTTTCGTATAGAGCCATATGATTAATTGCTAGTACGGAGATACCAGCTTTACGATAGTACTCTTTTGTTGTAGACCAGTCGCGCTCCTGTTTATCTCTAATATGCATCTTACCCTCTAGAACAATTTTTACAGGCTTGTCTCCATTAATCGGTGCCATGTAGATATAACCGTCATCGAGCAGTTTTTGCGCGTTTGTTTCGTCGGTAAAAGAGTTAGGTAGCTCTACGACATCAGATCCCTTGTATTTACCTACATGTCCGAGATTACTAATATCGAGCCGATCTGCTTCAGAAGTTTTATTCCAATCGAAACCTGCACCATTAGAGATACCAGTCAAGCCAACACCTGTACCGAATACAACTGGCTTTCCATAAGCTTGGACTACACCTTATAGCTTATCAAATTCAGCTTGAATGAATGTTCCAGCTGCGAATCTATTTGCGTTGTTAGTGGTCCCAAACGCTCCTACAAGGGCGTCTTGGATACCTGCATAAATTTGATCCATAATAGCATCGACAAGTTTAATAATCATATCAGCAAAGTCAACGCGTCCCGAAGCTAGATCTTCATATTCTGCGTATACTGCTCCAGAAATTGGTGCTGTTTGAGTTACAAATGTATTTTTATATAGTTTTTGACGTGGTTGCTCAACACCGAGAGCAGTATAGGCTGCAGAAATTTTACCATTCTTAACATGCCACTTTTTAGTGACTCCATCACCAACTGTCGCAAAATCAGCAAATACTCCTAGTCGTTCAGCGATTTTAATTGGCAAGATAGCATCAACAGTTTCTTCTACGATTTCATTAATCAAAATAGCATTACGTCGATAATCTTTGCCCAATTCAGCAAGGTAATTCCGCATTCCTTCTACTCGCTGTTCCGGTGTGAATTTGGCGTCAGAACTTTTGCCGAGCACTGCGTCAACTGCACAAGTCAAAATACGTTGTTCAATCATTTATGTAATCCTCCAGTATATTAAATATTTACTTTACAATTTTAACTTGAACGGCATTGTCACCGTTTAGTTTAGTTTTACCAATCACTTCAACAGGTAGATATGCAGTAGTGTCGGCCGCGGCATAGAACACAAGCTTACCACTAGATTGTACATGTCCTTTATCTCCAACTTGAATAGAATTAAAGTCTGAGCGCGGAGAAGTGCCGCCTGTGTATCCAATTGTTGTGGCGGTAAAGATGTCCCCTGCGACCTTTTCATATGTACGCGGTTTCAAATTAGAACCAGCCTTATTAATAAAATCGCCTTCGTTCATGCTTTCAGATTGGTGACAAACAGAGGCAACCAGCACCACACGATCAGCTACAGAGGTAGGGAGTTTGAGTTCGCCATTTACTTCGTCCTGTACTACAAATTATCCATTTTCTAAATCAACTTTCGCTTTAAGACGACCATCCGGAGTACCGGAAACTCGATCCAAGCGAACGATACCATATTTATTTGCCATTTCTATTTGTTCCTCCTTAAAATTAAAAAACAGCCAACATTGGCTGATTAATTATTTACATATTGAAACGAGAAAGCTCATCTGCTCCAAGATCTTTTTGCTGAGTCACAGAGAAATATGTTGACTGCTTCCATTAATTTGTTTTAGTTTTCTATTTAACCAAACAGTTTCAATTTGCTTCAAAATCCTTGTCAGAGTATTAGTAAGTACATCGATATTTAAAACACCGGTTGAAAAATTCCCGCCTTTTTAATGCTCCCTCGCCAATTCCTGATCCCATTAATACATCGCTCTGTACTTCCTGCATTTTTCCCTTTTCAATTGCTGAAAGCTGCAGAGGAATATCAGAGTACTTAGTACCTCCAAGCACAGTCAAACATCCTACATTTGCGGGCAAGAGTTTTTTCTAATTTTCATGCATTTGAATAATTTCCTCTTCGCCTAAGATAGAATGACCCTCTTTGTCCACTAGAATTTGTTGTACTATTATTTTCCTTTTCTGAGATCCAATAATATCACGATCTAGTTCGCGCATTTCTTCATAAAAAATAATGTCGTCAACTGATCCATAAAGTAGTCCTAAGCCTTCAGAACTTTCTAAATTTGTTCCGATTTTTAACGTATAAGTTTTAGTGTGGGGGAGAGTCCTCCACTGATACTCATGTGCAAAGTTTTCGTTCTTATTGTCAATTCGTTGCTTATACCGTATATATAATCTTTTGAATTCTTCATCATATCCATTTAATTGAAACTCTTTTTCATGCATTGTAGGAAACTGATCGAAATACTCAAAATTAAATTGAATAATCGGATTACCATCAGATGCTACACCAATTATTCGTGTGTAATCTAACGGTAACGGCTGAAGATATGAATCACGATCATACGCACTATAACGGCCATATTTAAGTAGTTTGAAAAACATATCATCAAGAGTGGTGTCTAAATTACAATCACAAATATTCTCTTACTTTAAAATATTTATTTTCAAAAGTTCCAACGTTTAATTTCTCAATATTTTTAATTAGAGGAGATATTGTATATTCAAATGAGATAATATTTTTTGAAGTATCAATTAGCCTTCGATATATTCCATTTAAACTGTAAAGGTAATCCGACATCTCTCAAAGCTTCACCGAATTAGTGACATGGTTTCTTAATAACTCTTGAACGACAGCACTATTATATTTATGTCTTTTATTCGGAAGGTTGCCGAATGTTGAATTTGAGAAGGTGGGGGGAGGTATGAAAGCTCGGCAGTTATTATTCTTCCAGCTTCATTTTTTAAAATTGTTATTTTATCGGACAGATGCTCTTCCTCCTCTCATTAGTTGTATAGAAATATCATATTCTTAGATTTTTGTTTACCAGTTATATTTTTTCTTCTTAGCTGTTGAAGTTTCCATGCCAACATAGCTAAACAATAGGATCTGTCGTCATTCATTTTATTTTGCTTATCTGGAGAAAGGGCATATCTATAGCCACCGCTCGGATTGTCATAACGATAAATATTTACTGTTTCCTCTTTAGTTAAGTCTATATTCTTAAGTGCCATTTCCTCATCAAACGTTAATTTATGGATCTTGGGAACAGCTTGTTTCATGTCTTTTGACTCTTCAAAGAGGGTTAAGTGCTCTTTCATATCGTATTCCTCAGTAAATGAGATCAGATCTAAACCTAACATTTCAACAAGGGCGTCTGCTTCAATAAGCGTAGAATCCCACAAATTTGATATAAACGGCCTGTTTAAAACAAGGAGTGTCCGTTTTACGCTCTCTAAGTCGTTTGAATTTGTATCAGACATAATACAATTTTTGCAAACGTGAAATCTCTGATCCGCATGGTATTTTGAATTGGACATCCAGAAATCTGTGTTAAGGTTTTTATTTTTTAGACATGCTGTACATGTTTTCTTCAAAGGTTCATTTCTAGTTTTTATCGAGTTCTTGATAGGACGTCCCTCCACCAACTTCTAATGTTAATGAAGGGGAATAGGAAGAATAACATTATTTAGAAACTCTTGATACAGAATTCTCTGCCTTCATTCTTATGAGTAAATGAAAGCACACCAAATCGTTACATTCTGATGTGCTTGATATTTGCTCATATGCTTACCAATTCTTTGTTTGTTCGAGTATCGCTGCTTTCAACTGTATTTCTTTTGTAAGGATCTCGCGCAAGGTAATCTCTTGTGTTTCCTGTGCAACCATACGTAATACTGACTCATAATCAATTCTTGACTTGCATTTCTCCAAGATATCCAAACATGCAGCGATCATACAATCGGACTCATTTTCAAAATCGCTTAGAACGATTACGTTAATTGGAGAAGTATCATTTTTCATTTACATCACATCGATTCAGAGGGATATCAATGGTGTACTCAATTCGTTCACCATTTAATATATGCATTTTCTGCATTGGTTCAGCATACAAGCGTTTAGAAACTGCGTAATCATCAACATCAATTAGCGATCCGTTTGAGATAACTTTAGTTCTACCATGCTCCTTGACTGTGTCATGATGAATGTGGCCGCAGAAAATATACTTAGATACAACGCCGATTACTTGAGGGAGAGTTTTAGCTACATTCGACACATGATCCAAATCTGATACAGCTTGATTAATGTCGGTAAAAACTACAACGGAGTTACCATTGACGCTACAGATGGATTAACTGTGACGGATACGAAAAATAAGATTAAAGCAAAACTCAACGCAACAGAGGGATTCCACTTTTTGAAGAACGAAAATGGGACTTGGATTAGCATGTTGAAGTTCGATAGCCAAACAGGTAACTTATCTGTTGATGGCTCCATCAATGCAAGAGAGCTGAAGATTAACGGGGAGAACGTGCTTGCGAGGCATTAAGATTAATGGTCAATCATTAACGCAATCACTACTGACCAGTTAGCCGCGGGGAAAGCGAAGATTAATACAGCAATGATTGAGGATTTAGAGGTAGGAAGAAACGTTAAGATGGGCGTAAATGCTACTATTGCGTGGGATAAAGTAACAGGACAACCCTACATCCCACAAGTACCGAGTTATATTCAGTCCACTAAAATTACTCAAACAACAATTGAATCGCCTAACATTTTTGGTGGAGCTATCGCAATTGGAAGTGGCAATAACATCTTTAAAGCAGACTCTAACGGGATCTCTTTAGGAAACGCATGTTTTGGTTCTGCTCCGTTTAGAGTAGATATGGGCGGTAGAGTTACAGCAAGCAACATCAACATCACAGGTGGAAGCATTAATGTCAATACAGATGCTAAAGTGGGCAACAATCTTACTGTTGGTGAAACAATTTGTTTGTCTACAACTAGTATGAGTGGTGGGATTCGGTGGGGAATGCAGCCGGGAACCAACCCAATTTACATTGATCCAGCGGCCAATGCCTTGCATATAATAAGTCCCAACGCTATACACTTCCATAGTCCAAATGGTGTTTTTGCTAACGGTAGACGTATTGATACGCCACAAGTTGCGGTATTCGGGTAAGAAAAAACCACAGGGTTTATCCCTATGGCTTAACGTAAAACTTAGAGTTTATATAACTTGCCCCTTTATAAATCACAATATCCTTGTCTTTATAAAGAGTATTTTCTTGTGAGCCAATAACAATTTTTACTTTTGTATTGTTGTCACTCCATACCATGTAATTGTTTTCTGATCCTGCCGCGATCATCAAATTACTATAAGACCAGAGGTCAAGATAAGTGGTTCCATTGACTTCTATTGCTGGCAATCCTTCAAACTTAGTTTCTTTTATTCCGTCTGTTTCGTTATAGGTGTTTACTGGTTTTTCTTCTGGCTTATTCCTATCAACATCTCCTCCATTTTCAGAAGGAGTCGAACCTGTTTGTTTTTTTATCTCAATGGTGGATGTTTTATCATTCCAGTTAACTTCTGTTCCCATGAGTTTTCCTGCTTCTTTTAGAGGTAAATAGGAATTCCCATCTACAATTACTATGGGATGTTCTAGTTCAACTTTCTTGCCGTCTAAAGTAACGGGAAAGTCATTTCTAATATAGGCATCTACTCTTTGTAGAGATGACCCAGCAAATACTCCTACAGGAAGTGTAAGAGCTGCACCAATCAATACACCAGCCAATACCTTTTTCATGTTTTAGTTCGACCCCTAACAGGTGTAAAGTATAATAAATTATTATACCATCATTTTCCAAGGTAAACAAGATACGTTTCGTATAGGAAAAGTAACGTAATTACGGGGATGGGGAAAGGTAACCCAGTGAAGGGGATTTTAGTTTAGGTGACTGTTGTTGACTGACCTATACTTCTAGTCACGATACGATATGGAGTAATGGCAATACATCAGTAAAATAAAGAGATAAGTAACACAAGCGCATGCTGAATAAGGATATAGAGCAAATAACAAAAAACACACGATACAACAAATCTTAAAGAGATTTCACCTCTTTTTCCCGTTAAATTTGGTCGTAGCGTGTGTTTTTGTTCTCTTTCTGTGTAGCTATATATAGGGCAAATTTGCATCACACTTGTTTTTCGTACTCTTTAACGTGGCGATACCATGTGTTCCTGTTCATGCCTGTTTGATCCATTGCCGCCCGTGCAGTAATCTGTCCAGCTTTCCAAGTATCATATGCAGCAATAAACGAGTCATGGCAACTTCAATTCCTTCAGCTTGAAGTTTCTTATTTTTTTTGCGTTCCTGTTCCGCTACATACGCCAACATGGATGAAAATTGATCCTCCAATAACTTACCTAGATCCCCCATGCCCTTAAATTTTCTGCTTTTGAAGTCTGGATTAAGTTGGTCATCAGGTAAACCGCCAGTGATTGTAACCTTTGGTCCTGCAATAGTTACTCCCGTAGAATCCTGAACGTAAACATGGCACGGGGAGAATGACGTATCTACATAATAACCATCGGTATCCTGGTGTATCTCGACATTCTTGAAATCTTTCAAGCGACTTTGCATATACCAAAGGATAAGATTCTCAAGGTTCTCATTTAAAATGGACTCGGTTTTGTTAGGTATTAACCTAGCGTGATTGCCAATAATATTGATAAAACATATCTGCTGAACATGTTTTGATAATTCAACTATCGACTCTGCAAGAGTTTCGGAAACGACTTGAATTTGTTCGATAATCGTCTCGCTTGATTGTACGCGGTTAGATACATGGATAGGGCCAGCTAGGAAGTCACCAAGAGCTCCAACTGTCAAAGTATTAACTTTATGCAGTTTAATATACTCTATGGTTTGGGAAACTAATTTTTGTAGCCTGGTTCTGAAAATATCCGGGCTGTATTCGTTGAGACTATTTTTAAAATCGCTGCCGTAGTGCCAATCCAACCATAAAATATTTGCTCTAACATGTGAAGATACTGGTGTAGGTAATTGAAAGTTTAAGGGTTTAATTCTTGACAATGCTAGAATCGATTTATGTATTTCATTTTTTAGATGCTCAAAACGAGCCTGGTATCGAACAGTTGTTGTATATTTTCGTTTTTGGTCTTGGAGTCGTATTTTTTCTTTAAGTAATTCAGTTGTTTTATCTTGAATTTCTTGTAGATACTCTCCGTCATTAGATAGCTTGAGCGTTAATTTATCCTTCCATCGTAAATAACTATTGTAGTCTTTTCTCCATTTTGACTCACTATATTCTTCATCTGCCTCCGAGTTGAGTAGGGAAGAGGCAGTAGTCCATGTCAAACCGTATAAATCAAAGTTATCTCCAAGACGGACAAGATAATCGTCTAAGTCTTCGCCGGTCTTCCTAAATGTTTCTGGTTGATCTATATCTCTTATCTTCATAGTGAATAGTCATTTTTTCATAATCAAATAAACCCGTACGATTGAACGAGTTTTTATCGTGATTCTTTTTTGACATCTATCCTTTTTCACTCCCATGAAATTATTATTTTATTTACTTAACGAACGAAGAACAAAAACCCCTCGCAAAGGACGAGGGGGAGACTGTCAAAGCATTATTTGCTATTGAGGGCATCCTTAAACTTTTTCCCTGCAGAAAACGCAGGTCTCTTAGATTCGGGAATTAACATCTCTTCACCGGGTTGCGGGTTGCGACCTTTGCGCGCCGCACGAGTCCGATTTTCAAAGCTGCCGAAGCCATGAAGTGTAACTTTGTCTCCATTTGACAGAGCATGCTTAATTACTTCTAAAGCTTGATTGATTGTTTGTTCAACATCTTTATTGCTTAGGTTAGTATCATTTGCTACCTGTTTTACTAATTGGTCTTTGTTCAATACCATCATTCTCCTTTATAAATTTCAATATTCTAATATCTGTTCAAGCTTTGTTTAATGATTTAGGAAGGAGTGAACATCACTCAAGATTTCTGCGCTGGTTGTTGATATACATCTCCCTTTAATACGATTAAGCGATTTAACTAAAAATGATTTAAGTAAGACAATATGGGTATATATTATTTATTTTTATATTTATACTATAATAGTCAACGCAAACCCAAGCACAGCAAGGGTTACAGCTTCTTTCTAAAATTCTAGCAGGTTTTTCTATATTTACTTTTATGCTTGTGCCAACTTTCTCTTTTTATTCTTTTTTGCTCCTCTTTCCAGCAACGGTCGCAATATTTTTTTCGGTTGCTTGTTTCTAAAGTTCTATCCCCACAAACATTACACTGAATATAGCCACCTTTTAAAGGATTAGTCACGTTTCTTTTGATGTTTTCAACAATGACATCACCAAAACTGCTCCACAGCGTTGTTTTGAAACTGCTTTTTTTATACATATATAAATACTCAATCAATACATCCACTACATAATTAATATTTGAGTTAAAATCGACTAGGATATCTCTGATCTCTTTGTACCTAAAGGAACTGCTGTACAGATCCTCTTCATCAACGAGAGAAAAGAATCTTCGTTTTAGGTCTAGCTTATTAAATTTCTCAATTAAATTACTTTCTTTCGATATATCTATGTATTTGTTTGTGTCGCTTAAAAGCATTTTGTAAGTAAATTGGCCTAAGTTTGCAGCTCGAAAATTCAGTCGTGGATTAGGAATCAATTTTTGTAATCTATTCACTACACTAGTGTTGGTATTTTCTACACTATCTTTAGATTTATCTTTTGCATAAATAAAGAAGTTAGGATTTTTAGCCTTAGTGTATCCTTTAATTAGTTTTGCCTTACTGTCAGGCCTTGTTGGTTTATATAGTGTTTTTGCATAATCAATCACAAAATTATTTTCACAACAGAGTAGCTTAATTACGTCCAAATTAGGATTTTCGCTGTTCCATATCTTAGTAATGTTGTTGCTGTACAAGCCAATGTTGCCGCCGGTATAAGCGGCTGATAAGCCTTTATAAACCTCGGCATCGCTTATCATTTGAGCTTCAGCTTTGGACATATTGTAATACAATGGAACAATGTCTTTCATGTTCCTCTCGGCTACATCAATGATAACGCTGTCTGCGCAGACAAGGCTTTTATCACCATCCACATCGAACTGAAGCAGTTTACTTATGGGGTCATGGCAGCTAGTGTAGAGTCCCTTAGTAACAAACCATCGACTTTTTTCTTTATCGACAATATTCTGACGCACTGCATGCTCTCGATATAAATGAGGGCTCCTAAGACAATCGAGAGTAGAATATTCCTTAAACAAACTACAGTAAACTTGGCCATTATCAAGCAATCCCGCGGGTGTTAAGTCATTTAGAAATAGATACTCGCAGAATGCATAAAGATCTGGAGATATAAATGTGTAGTAACCTTCTACGTCAATTTTTCCTGATTTGGCTTCTTTGACGATGCTTTTCTTAACCTGTTTTAGAACTTCTCTGCTATATGTATCGTTAAGTAATTCGGGATATAACTCCAGCGCTTGTTGGAAATAATCCTTGTTTTTATTGCTCTCTTTTACCCCAAGAATACTAAGCATGGTATCGCGGTCTCTGCCTATATTTGTTATTTTCTCAATTGTCTTTGCACTTACAGACATTAATTCGTCATGAGAAAAGTCGGTAAGCGTCTGCAACATTTGATAATTAAGTTTAGCTTTTCTAAAAACGGCATCTTCTTCGCTACACTTGCTTGCATGACAATTGTGAAGTTTATAGAACGCTTTGTATTCATCCCACGAAGAATAGTATTTCCACATCTTGAATTGACTCTTTGTAAAAATGACCTCAATTCGGTCTTTTAAAATATCGTATTCCTTGCCGTAAATGTCTTTTACTTTTGAATTTTTACTTTTTTCTCTAATGAATTTATCAAAAGGGAAAGGGACAAGTAGCCCCTTAATCCAGGGAAGCCGAACCATCATGCTTTTTTTATTTTTTCTAGGCAGAACCATTCCGCAACCATCGGTATGATTAATTGGTATATCCATTTCTTGCCGCGTAATCTGATAAGTCTTATCATCAACAAAGTCAACCAAGCTTCTAACTGTAGTCTCCATGTCATCAACTACAATTGATTTATCAATGTTAAAGTCTTTCCAGGGATCTGAAGCACTGAAGCATAGCGCAAGATAGGCAAGGTACTTATTTATGTTAACACCACCGAGACCATTTATTTTTTCAACTGTTAAGCCACATGTCAATGTGTCACGGTGTTTTTGTATTAAACTCTCCTTGATAAATACTGTCTTTTTAGTGCGTATCTGACCTGCTGATGCTGTTAAATAAACATACTTTTCATTTTTAAATATAAATCCTTGTGTTATTAGATTTTCAAGTACTTTAAGATAATAGGTCCGTACAATTATTAGATCGTCACAGATACAATTTATCTTAGCATTTATTGTCCGGGTAAGAGTTGATTCGAAAGCGGTGACAAGTTTACTTGCAATAAGTTGGTCTTCGCGTAATTTGCGAGCATTAGTGTTTTCGTTCAATTTCTCTTCGAGGAGAAGTTTATATTTTTTTATTCTAATACCGATCTTACTCAGTATTCTCTTTGCTTGATCTTTTTTTACAGTATTGTGAGTGTTCTTTACACATTTTTTTAAAATATAATATTTATTTAGTTTTTTATGTATTTTGTATTCGAATTCGTCATAAAAAGCGCTTGTATCTACACTATATAGATAAATTTGTTTATCTAGACTGATTGTTTTTACCTCCTTGCCTTTTAAGTGCCAGTAAATAATCATCCGAAGTATCGTTCATATATTCGATATGCATCTCAAGTTCTAAATCACGACATTCAGACTCTCCATTTTCAACCCCATCATAATAATCATCTTGCCAACTAGCAAAAGAAGCTCCAATCATACGCACTAAATTGCATACCTCCAATTATCATTTTATAATTTGCTCTTAGCAAACTAATTAAAACAAAGGTATCATATAAAACAAAAGAATGCAATATATAATTATATGGTTGACGCTCCTTACTAAATAATGATAAATTGTTAGTAAAGACGAAGGGAGATGATTAGGATGAATAAAGCAACATACAATATTGTGAGTTTGCAACACGACTCGGTATATGAAGATATTCAAGCTTTTTTATCAAGGCATGGAATACAAAACGCCAGCACGGCGCAAAATTACGAAAGAGGTATTAGAAAATTTTTCATGTATATGAAAAATAAAAATATTAAAGATTTAAAACGTGAGGATCTGCATTTTAGGAATGTTGATATGATTCGTTACCAGAAGTATCTTATTGATCAATACAACAAAAAAACTACTGTTAATGCTTACATGGCCGCGGTATTGAGTCTCTTCGAGCATCTTGAAAGAAACGATTACCCCATTAAAAGCAATATACTGAGGTTAGATTTTTTGCCAGCAGATAGCCAAAGTTACGGAAAGCTAACTTTAGAAGAAGCTCGATTTTTTGCCGAACTTGCTTTAAGCCAGGATAAAGGTCTTGAAAAATCCGTATTAATTAGACTTGCATATACAACTTCGATAAGGGAAGGTGCGCTACTGTCTTTAACAGAGAGGTACAATGATAACAAATTTTTTCACATCACCCCTAAGACTATTTCAGCAATGATGAAAAAAATTAGGAAACAGCTCGGAATACCAGAGTATAGAAATATCGTTTTTCACAGTTTGAAAACAGTGGCGATCAATTGGGAGCTGGAGACCACCGGTGATATCCATAGAGCCAAAAGACAAGGGAAATTCGGCCTTAACTTTGTTTGTTCCGGATGTGTATGCTATTCAAACTTTCAAAGTAATAGATGAAAAACAAGTGAATGTATATGATGTAATTGATGGTCAGCAAAGGCTAACAATTTTCTACACTTTTAAAAAAGATGAACTAGCATTGACAAAACTGGAACCGGTGACACTCGAATCCACTGGCGAAACGCACGATATTTCTGGATTGAGGTTTTCTGAGCTTCCGGAAGATGTTCAGGATGCAATAAACAGTTTCATGATTACTTTTAGGGTTTTGGAATTCGATGAGAATGATGATGAAGAAAATATTGTTAATACTGTTTTTTACAGGCTGAATAACGGTAAGACTGTTTGAAAAGAGCATCTTGCCTTTGTGTCTGCTTCCAAAAAGGTTCAGAACTATGGGCATGACAAAATCATTAAAAAGGAGCCAGTTTCTATATGTTGCGCATTTCTCGGAGGGAAGTATCAAGAAGTCGGATCGTCAAATGTGCATACTTCAATCCATAATTATAGCAGGTAAATTAGACCTCCCTTCTTTTTCAACAAAGGATATTGAAGCCATCTTTAAACAAAATGAAATTGAAGATGAAACGCTAAAATTACTCGATTCCGCATATAACAGCATCGAGAAAACATTTCAGGGCAAATCCAAGTTCGTAACGAAGGTTAATATTCCTTCGATGGTCGCCTTATTCTTGAATAACAGCGATCAAGAAAAAGTGTCGACGTTTCTACAATGGTACTCACAGAATAACAAAATAGGGGACGCTTACCGTCGTTACTGCATTGGAGGGAATACAAAGAAGGATCAGGTTTGGGGGCGTGTAAATGGACTCCAGGCTCTGTACAACGACTTTGTACCTGAGAGCTCGGAATAATACAATAACAGCTTATGGGCATAAGACGGAGGGGGAAGTTCATGTATACAGTTACAGCGATTGAAAAGTGGAGAAACGAACTTGCCATTAATACTTACACCTTTGACGATTTTGAAAAATTCAATTTGTTTACTCAGATGTGTAAGGAAGATAAGATTTTCTATGTAACCAAAGAAAACCGTGTGGCCGTATAACAGCGGCCACTTTTTATTCCACGATAAAATTTGTATTTCGTATATTGATTACTTAGAAAACTCAATGAGCATTCTGTATATTTTATCTCTTTCTTCTTCGCTGAACTGAGTGAGTAATTCAATGAGTGGGAATCCCGTTGACGATAAACTGTATTGCAATGAAGTTAAATTCGATGGTTTTAGATTGTTGGTCAGTAACAATGATGGAGTAAGATTATACACAAGACATGGTAATGACGTTTCGCATAAATTTAGAGAACTCTTAGATTGTCCGCTGCCTGAAGGCACCATTGTTGATGGCGAAGTTGTTGTTATCGATAACAGTGGAAAGCCCGATTTTGAAGCCCTGTCTAAAAGATTCTTATCAAAGAATGATAAAGCTCTTGTCACATTTTATGCCTTTGACATATTGAGATATCGTGGCACAGATACTACAGGTCTATCCCTTTTAAAGCGTAAAGAACTGCTTCTAAAGGCTTTTGAAGAAACAGAGGCTTATAAACATGTTCAATGGTCAGTCGGTTCTGCAAACGACTTATACGGACTTGTAAAAACAAATGGGTCAGAAGGCATTGTTCAGAAGCACGAAAATTCAAAGTATGAGATCGGCAGGAGATCCTGGGCGTGGCAAAAAGTAATTAATTGGACACACGCGGAAGTATTTATAACTGGCTACAAAAAGAATGAGTTTGGATGTTTACATCTATTCAAGAAAACGGGAAGTTAAGGCCAACAGGCATTATTGAGTTAGGCGTGAATCAAGAAGCTAAAAATGCATTCAATGCTGTTAAAAAGTCAATTGCTTACAAAGAAGACAAAAATACTGTTTATCTTGAGCCGCTTATAAAGGCTAAGATAAAAACAAGAAATCGGACTAAAAAAGGACTATTGAGATCGCCAGTATTTGTTGAATATGTGCTTTAAATAAAAGACCCCTACCATATGGTGGGGGTTAACTTGTCTTCTCCAAGACACCTAATGATCTTGCGCGCTCAATTATTTTTATCATGTTTTTAAAATCTTCGCTCATAACCAAATCCGGCCTACTGTCTTGTAAAGCAGTTTTCAATCTGGCGTTTTCAGTCTTAACTTGATCTAGCTCATGTTCAAGTAAGATTATTTTTGATTTCAACTTATCGAGAAGTCCACCAAAAGTTTCTTCATAATCTAGTTTAGGCTGTTTTGAGTAATCATTATTTGATCTTTTCATTTTGGATTCGATACTTTTGGTTTTAGCATTCCTGATCTCCTCTGAATAACGCTTTCTTAATTCGCTATTCCATCTAAAGCCGCAAGCTGCCGAAGATCTACCTACTATTGTTGACACCTCGTCAAACGCTTGTAGTTGAGTGCTACCGCTTGCAATATGTTTCAGTATGGTGTGTGCCAGCGTTTTATCTTCTTGGCTTGTCCAATTATCTTTCCTCAAATATACCACCTCCGTATATATTAACTCTATCCAATTTAACGGAAAATTATTCCACTACCATACACATCCAGTTATGTAAAGGCTAAAATACTTCATTTTTTAAACGATTTTCTATTTGACAATTAAATATTGTATTTTATAGTTTTGTTCTTTATAATAAGGGGTATAATACTAAGGTAAATAAAAAATGAAAATATAATGAAAAATCAAAAAGGAGAGATCGATTAATGGCTGCAGTATTAGAACGGAAGTATAGTGAAGTGAACAAAATGACTCAGAAAGCAGAAGTGAATAGAGGGGAAGTTTGGACGGTTAGGCTTGATGGAAATGTGGGCTCTGAGCAGGGAGGCGTTAGACCATGTGTGATTATCAGTAACCAGAAGGGAAACAAATTCGGTACAACTGTAATTGTTGCAGCTATTTCATCACAAATACAAAAAGCTAAACTACCTACACATGTAGTCTTGGAAGGCGGAATAGATGGAGTCTCGTTGACTCGGTTGTTATGTTAGAGCAGGTCAGAACAGTTGATAAATCAAGGCTAATTAATAAAGTAGCCGAACTGAGTAGCTAAGTGATGCAGAAAGTTACGCAGGCTCATAAAATAAGTTGTGCTGATATGTTTAATTAATGTTCCTTGATAATAAAATAATACATTATGGATTGCAACTGTGAATATAAAGGATTGATCCAGAATGTCTACTGGTACCTAGGCCTAATTAGTTGTTACACTAATTAGGCTTTTTGAGCGAAAAGGATTGACTTTAATATAATAAAAGAATATAATAAAATAACGAAAAATACGATGAAACTATATTTTTATCCGACTAGGAGGAATTACAATGAGTAAAGAGTTCGCAATGCTGGGATTTGCAGCGGCAATGATGTCGGATGAAATGTTTGTACTTAGAAAGAAGAAAGAAAAAGTCGTACAGTGTCCATGGATGAGTGATGATAACTTAATGACTGGATGATGGATCTGTACGAAAACATCCAGCGAGACAAAATGTACGGAGACAGTGATTATTAAGATGAAATGATCCTTTTATTTAGATTGCCTAGCATCACAATAGTAACACCAACACTTCTCTTACTAGATAAATTATTAACCTATATGGTAATATACAGAAAACACAGGAGAGAGCGGTGATAACTATGTCTAAATACGAAAATTTTACTGATTTTCTTAGGTCCAATGATGAAGATCAGATAACAATAAAGATTACATATTTAAATGAACTTGTTAAGCGAATCGATCCAAAAGGCTTGCCTCAGTCTGCGTATAATGATAACTGGAAGACATGGTGGAGTAATAATAAATCTTCTACTAGTAGGCAATGTGATGCCTGGCTCAAAGTTGGATGGAAAACGGATCTTACCAAAAGCAAACAAGGCGAATACATAACTTTTATAAAAGATGAATAGAGATTCCGTAGAGTCTTGAGGGAAAGGACAGCAAAATGTTAATTTATAGTTTACAAACATTATCAGTATGGGAGCTTGCGAGGAAAATAGGTTATTTAGAAGGTGCTCAAGAGCACGCAATGTTTCCAGAACACTATAAATGGATGATGGGAGAAATGAGTAAAAGGCTTCCTAGCTACACTGGAGAATATCCAATTTGGTTGTGGGTTAAAAAACCCGACATGAGATCCTCGGCGCATTTTATTGGTGGCACTAAATGTGTGAGATTAACTTTAGAGTTAGATGATAAAGATGTTTTGATTTCAGATTTTGATAGATGGCACCTAGTGTTGAATAATGGTTTCTGTTCGGATAATGAACAAGAAGATGAGAATTTTGATAACGGAAAACTAAATATAACAAAAGAAGAAAGTTGGGAACGCATTTTTGATCTTACTAGAAATGTAGATGTTGAATGGACGGGAAATGGTGAGTGGCTGCAGGGAACAACAGGCAGAATTTATCTAGATAAGGTTAAAAAAGTAGAACACTTTATAACTCGAAAATCAAAGTTATATTAATGATGAAATGAATATTTTATAGGGAGCGACGAATAGTGGATGTGATTCAATTTATGAAATCAGTGGATAAAGAGCTTAGAAATATAGTTAAGGAAGGGAAACCGGCGAAGTGTCACACGTATTGCAATCTAATTGCTTCATATCTCAATGTTCATTTTGACGAAAAAATCAAGCATGTGCGGGTTCTAGGTCACGGATGGGTAAGTTCCGATGATTTTGTTCTCGATTATGTTCAGCCATTCGAAGGAGAACAAACTATAGGAGATAACAAATCGGAGCTTTATCTATTCCATAAATACATGGAGTCAGAGGGGAACGCTGAAAATTATGATTTACTTGCTTTAGAAGAAGTAACCTCAGTCAAAAATCCCTATTTTCCAGGAAGTTTTATTGAATATATTAAGAGCAATTTTTCTAAGATCGATGATCGGGTAGTCGATATGGGCTATTACAAATAGTCAAATATGCGAGTGTATTGATAAAAAGATTATTTCATTTGAAGCGAGGGAGAATGGATGATAAATATTTTGTAGAGATTGGACGCAAAGGAGAGATAGAACTGTATGAACGAGACGGTGCCTTTTATGATCATGACATACAGGATTTATTGGTGGCGACCTTTTATGATAAAGAGTATGCGAATAAAGTAGCAAAGCTATTAAATAAAGTAGAATCTATATATAAGGATTCTTTTATATGAGATCAAAAATTGTCCAGACCAAAAGCAAGACAGAAATATATTGAATTACACGGGAATGCAGATCATATTGACGTAATGATGAAAAAAAGAGATGGAGATTATTTAAAGAACGTTATGGATAAAGGGATATCCAAAGAAGATGCAGAGAAATGTTGAGAAGTTTTGAAAGAATTAGAGGAACTTTATTTAGACGAGTAAGAAAATAAAAGAAGTATTTAATAAGGAGAGTGTATTAGATGAAAAAAATTTGTATTCCGTATGGATCAAAGGTGTTCGATATTGAGGTGGGAAATTGGATTCCAGTTGTAAAAGATGAATTTATCGATATTGAAAGTACTTTATTGATTGATGGTGAATCTTTCTCAATAGAAGAAATTTGGGAAGACAATACTGTTTGGGTAAAGCAGATAAAATAAGTCTTTTATGAGGTGAAAAAGTGGATCAATTAATCGAAGACCTGACTGTAGTACTTATTCATTTAACAGCAAATGGGCACCAAAGTTGGAGAGGTTATGATACAGACGTACTAAGAAAGCTTAAGAAAGAAAATCTAATTGATTTAAGTAATAGTTGGCAAACAATTTATATCGGTGAGGATTTTAAAAATAAAGCTATTGAAATTATGAGTAAATATCATTTGGCTTCGGAGGAGAAAGTATGATCGAAGTTAATTTAAAGGCTCTGGAGATTACTTCTCATGCTATAGAAAGAGCAAAAGAAAGATTTAATATTTTGAACGAGCTCGATATTGTTAATATGTGCAAAACAATAATAAAGACTGGTGTATACATAGGAGAAATAACTTGCGAAAAAGGTAATAAAAGTCACTTGTTCGCTTCCGGTAAAAAAGGTGCGATTATTTCTCAAGATCTTTCTAAAGTAGTGACGGTAATAGAATACAGAAGAGGACACATTCCCGATCTAGACAAAAAGAATCCACTACATAACAAATTGGTTGCATTGTATCATTCTGAGATGAAAAGATTAACAAAGTTAGAGCAATCGCTCTTAAAGAAATTAAAAGAAACAAAATTATATAATGATATTGAAATTGCTGAATTGAATCTAAAGTTATATAAAACAAGATCAGAGAAAACTAAAAAGGAAGTCGAACAGAGGATTGCAGAAATTAAAAACAAATTTGAAGAACAGGAATTCGCGATGAAGCAGATCGAGTCAGACAAAAGAATTATTGCAAAGTCTATGGCCTGCCTAACTTAGCGATAAAAGAGCGATTTTATAGGAGGATGGATCTTAAATGAAGGTTGTTTTCGTAAACTTTGTTGCTTCTAAGTAAGATTTTAAAAAATGAATTTTAATAGTATAATAATGATAAAGGAGAGTGAAATAATGGATGATAAGCGTTTTGAAACTATTTATACTCAAGGAAAATTTGAATTGATTAAAGTTATTCGTGATAATGAAACAGGAATTCTGTATATGTCGCAAAGAGAAGGCTATGGGCTTGGGCTAACTGTTATGTATGACCAAGAAGGGAAACCCTTGGTAGATAAGAATTTTAAAAAGTAGTAAGGGCTATTTAATGGGGGATAATTAAAGAAGACAAACAATATAAATTCAAGAACCGCTTGAATGGGCAATACCTATTCAAGCATTTTTGCTTGTTAGTTGGGGTTGAAAACAATTGCTGTAGTCACAGACAATTTGTGTGCTATCCGTAATGTTATTAGGCATTTTCTCCACAGTAAGTGAACTACCTAATTTTAAAATGGGTATACAGTAATTCAAGGAGTTATAGAAATTACCGATTTTGAGTACAAATTAGAAAACATGATTCAGAATGAATAAGTAATTTCATTTGAAATAATGAGGAGAGTTAAAAATATGAAGATGGATAAGAAGATGGTTCTTGCTCAATATTGTTTTGAAACTAGAAGCCTTAGCGAGTATGAAAAGAAATTAGTCAGAGAGGCATTTTAGAGTTCACCATTTGATGATTTTGAAACTAAAACATACATTACTGTTATTTATTTGGAACTATTTTGAGCTGATAAAAAGCAGATTTCATGAAAAATAACCCACTCCAATGAGTAGGTTATAACTTGATTTCTTATGCGTAAGCGTAATTTCTGTTCGAATAGTTGTGAGTACGATAAACTATTCCTTCACCGCAATTCGAACAGTACACAGTCCTTTCGAACTTGCGTCCACCAATTGTTAACCAATTTCCATTTCGACCACTTAAAATATCAGCAATCCTCTCTTTAGAGTGAAGTTTTGGATCGCCTTCTATTGCTGTCTTCACGAAATCTAGAAAGGTCAATTTTCTACTACATGTCGGACAAATTAGGTTGCTATCCACCATAAAGGGACGATTAAGCTGTTCTGCATTAGTTCCTAAATATTGAGCAAGCTCAGTTATTTCGTTTTCGCTCATTTCCCTCATGTTGTTTGTTCCTAATTCAAGAAGATTTTCAAGAACCGAGTTATGTACTAGCCAGGTCTCAGTATTTTCCGACCTATCGTTTAAAAGCATTGTTAGCTGTTCTTTTGTCGTAATTTCACGGAGTCTTCTTGCTTTGTCATCCATACTTTTTAATCCCTCCTACTAAGTAGATAAATTCAATAGTTATTATTGCCAAGAAGTGAAGTTTTTATACTAAACGAAAAGTGAATTTAATTGTAAAACTGCAATTTAACAGCATACCGAAAAATTATAAGCTTGATTTAAATAATTAATAAAATTTAATAGGACGGTGTTTAAAATGATTAAAGAAGATTTTTGGAGTATGAATATTTTAAAAACCTTCTCCTGAAGCAAAGCGATGGTTTGACTGAAAAGGATGCAATTCTTGTCCTAAATGAGAAAGATATTATTTGGGGGGATCTTACCTTTACTTTTAAGACGCAAGGTAATGGATGGCGTACAGCTATTTATTGCAATAACAGCGACACATATATAACACCACAAGACTTGAATCCTATCGAAGAGAAATGGTTCTTTGCCCAGGTAACCGAGTTATCAATGGAGAAGTATAAAGCACTCCAGACGGCTTGATAAGGAGGTGGGTAACAAAGTGAAGAGATACTGTCTGCAGCGCTATGACGGACGAGATGATAAAGCAGGAATCGAATACTGGCAACGAATAAAAGATAGTGAGAATCTTGAAGTTATAAAGTTATTTTGTCCTGCCGGTTATAGGATTATTGACAATGTAACTAAGGAGGTAGCTTGGGAAATTAAATAAAAATAAAAGTATCTTATATTCATAAAATAATATATGATATACTAGATATTGGAAACGTAATATAATATATATGCATATTTAAACTACATAGGGGCTGGTCTTTTGACATTTCATCGTGGAGATCGAGTGAAGCATATTGGATTAGGAACTGGCTTTTTCCTTCAGTACGAATTTGATGGATTCACTGCAGAAACTGACGCAGCCTACGTAGAATTTGATACCGGTGAAACGATTAGTGTAACTGTAGGGTTGTTGGTTGCAATTGATGAGTGAATATAATAATAATCTTTAAGATTAGGTGAATACATGTCAATTGGCGAAAGACTTAGATACTTAAGAGAATCAATAAGTTTATCACAGGGCGATCTTGCAAAAACTTTGAATATTGCTCGTACTACATATTCAGGATACGAGAACGATATTAGGGAACCTGATTTTCACTTTATAATTAAAGTAGCCGACCTCTACAATGTTACGTTAGATTATTTGTTCGACCGTCAATTAAAAGAAGGACAAATAGTGACACCTAAGAAAGAGGAAATATCACTTAGACTTAAAAAATCTAGAGAACTTAAAGGGTTATCTCAAAGAGAGGTTTCCAAGCTCTCAGGTATAAACAACAAAACCATAAGCGGTTATGAAAACAATGTCAGTGAGCCCGATTTATTGACCATATCTAAACTTGCTTCTATCTATGGTGTGTCGATTGATTGGATTATAAATGGTCTACATTTTAAAATCGATGGCAGCAATGGCGTTTTAGAAGAACAACTAGAGCATTCAAGAGAATTATTACAGAAATTTAAAGAGTTGGCCGAGCAAATAAAAGTCTGATTTTATTGATGAGAAGGAGTATGACTAAATGAAAACTATGTCGCAGATTAAGTATCACATTGATGAATTGCTTAGAGAGAAAAAAGCGATAAAGAATCAGCAGATCGAGGAGAAAGTTGATGAATTTACTAAAATAATGATTGACATGCCGCCCAAAGATAACGATGACTTAAAAAGATTGCTAAGAATGTTTGCAAAAGATGTAAAGTATATTACACAGCAGTAAAGAGGAGATGACTCTTATAGAATGGATTGTTGGCGAAGGCAGAGTTTTTAAAGACGCTCTCGGTACGGAGTTACGAATTATTTCAGTTAAATATTCAAGAGTCCACTATTTGACGACGATTTTTTGAGAGATGCACCAATCAGTACGTTTCAAAAGTGGATCAATAAAGAAGTGAAATAAAACACGGATTTTATAGAAAAGGAGAGGGAATGGAGCTTTGAAAAATGCTGTCTTCTACGATCCGGATCTCGTTAGATCTGCCAATTTGTCCGAGAAATTAGAGGTATACTTGCTCAAGGAAGGGCTACCTCTTATCGATCCCGCGGATGCCGTCTTGGGCGTTCGCTTCCAATCTTTCACGGATATGGGACTTCTATATGATGGCGAACGTAAGCTGTTGCCCATTGGATACGAATGGGAGCCGGAAAGCTCAATTCTGGGGCTGGCTAAAGGTTCGGGGCATCTATATACCTACCACCCAGCCTCTGGGCAAACAGGATTCGTTAACTCGGACATCTGTCTGTTTATGTCGTTTTTATCATGCGTCCGATCATTTATAGTAAGTCGCTCCGAAAGCGACCAAGCGACGATATGGACGGCGGAGGAAATGCGTGAACGACTTGCTGCCTTCCAACGCGGCGAGATATTAGCTAAGCGTCCGAATCGGCCGGTCTTCGACCACAAGGCGGAGTTGACACGCATGCGGGCTAATTTTGAAGAGAAGGACGCGCCCAGCCTGGCAGGCGAAAACTATTGGTGGAGCTGCGTGCTTGAGCAGCTGGAAGATGGCTTGTTATAACGGCTAGGGACCAGTCTATATTGATGGATAAAAAACTGATTTCATAAGAAAGTCGGTGATTCCTCCATGTCTCGAAGAAGGAGATTCAAATCAGTGAAGGAGGCAGCTGATCATATAGTTGCAAATGATCTGAATCAAGAAACAAAAGATTCCTTAACTCATCTTGATAGCAGTGAAATCATCAAATTTCATTTCACATTAGGGATGTATATACGAAACAAATATGAAGTCGATTTAGATGAAGCCGATAATTTCTTTCCGATTCATCGAGACGATGTTTCTTTTATGGTATTAGAAGAGATCCATCGAAAGTTAAATGAAAGCAGATAATTGTTTTCTGAATATCTTTACAAACGAATCAAGAGGAGAACACAATAAAACGGAGATTTTATCATGATGTTTACAATAGGTATAATTTTATCGTTAGTATCCTTCGGAAGTCTCTGCCTCGGTATTTATTCGCTGTTTTCCGGCGAGGATTATTCAACGGGCAAAGGTTTTAATAGATCTGGACCGTTTACTTGGTTTTTTATTTATGGATTATTAGCCTGGTTTCTCTTGGATAATTATTAGAGTTTAGAAAGCATGTCAATGAGTACGTCAAATATCAGTAAAGGCTTGGTTTTAGGAAGGAGCAGCTTATCTGATCACTGAAAATTGTATTGTTTGCAATATGAAAGCTTTTTATTATACAGGCTATGTGATAAAAAAGGGAGAGAAGGTCACTGCAGGATTCTGTAGTGACGACCACTCGTTTGAATCGCAGCGCAAATCTTCTCCAGACGGTTACATGGGTGAGTGGAAAGAAGTATTCGGTTTGCAGCCAGATATGCAATAAATAAAAGACTGGTTTTATCGCTAAAGGGGTAACAACATGAAGCCATTTAGAAAGCGCTACAAAGACTTAATGGTGAATGGGTTTGAATTTCATTGTGTTATAGATGAACATTTTAAAAATGAGTTTGTTGTTTTTCGTGCTTATCCGCATAACACTAAAACCTCATTTTTTGAAATCTGCTTTTCTTGGAGTGAATCATGGCATTTTAACCCTATGCTGCCCTCTACATGTACTACTCTGATTAAATATGCTATAAACAATGGCTGGGCATATAATCGAGAAAAACAACAGCTAAGAATAGAGCAAGGCGATTTCCTTCGAAAGTTAATAGAGCTACCAGATTGATAAAAGAATGTTTCCTCTAACAAGGAGTGATATTTTGACAAATCTTCAATATGCAAAGGTAATGTCAGACGATCCATCGATTCAGATCGAACTTTTAGAAGTAATGGAGTCTTATGGCGAAGATAAGTGGTGGATTTCTGATAATGCGGATTACTTAGCTTATAAACAATTTCAAGAGGATACAATGCTGGTTGAATCTCACGCATGGCAAAAGGCAACTGAGAAGTTGATTGGTAGAGAAATCTCGTTTTTAGAGTTGAAACTTAATTACAGAGAAATAAAATCCGAAGTATTGACTGCATACGATGAGAAATACAACCATTAAAATACTAGTTTTATAGTCATAATGCTGATACAAAAGATTGAAATTAATAAAGGATGGGTGTCATCTAATGAGTCCAATGACGATAGGTTTACTGATGTACGGCGGTCTTGCCATAATCCCGATTGCAGCCGTTGTTTATGCATTTTACATTAAGAAAAAGATTTACAGCGAAACTAATAAAGCTAGATTGTTTGATCTTGAATTATTAAAGCGAGGTATGGGTTGGATAAAAATTCAACCGACAGAAGCAGTTCATGTTTCTGATGTTGCATCTTGGGATGAAAAACACAGAATTCTACAAATGAAGGATGGCTCAAAAAAGAAGGTGCATAAGGTATGGGCGCTGACAATGGAAAAGGAAATCCATTTTGCAAAAAGCATGGTTGAGAAAAATAATGCTTAGCGATGTTTTGTGTATCTTTAAGGAGGCTTAAGATGTTTGAATATAGAGTGGTAAAAACTTCTGAAAATGACGTTGAAGTTTATAAAGTTGTTGAAGTTTACTTTGATAAATACTCGGGAAAGATTAATGGCTGGGCTCCGACAAGTTATACAACGGCTCTGCTGTGGGAAGAGTTTGATGATTTAAAGGTAACCGTTAGTCATATAGTAAAAGCGCTTGAAAAACCTATCCTTCTACATATACCAGAGAAGAATGACGCCTTAGTTGAAATGCAATAAAAGAGTTGTTTCATGGGGGAATAGAGAATGACTTTAGAAGAAGCGCAAGAGATTGTGAGTAAGTACGGAGCTGCTCTGGCATCAGGAAAAGATGGGGAGTTCGCGAGAGATAAAGGTTTACTTCCAGCCAGTAGAGATCGTATAATTAAAGCTTTTAAGCTGGTGTGTGCTTTTCATATTAAACAAACAGGATTATCACAAGAGTTTGGAGAGGCATTGATTAATTCATTAGTTAGCATAAATTTATTTGCGGATAAAGTTACATATAAACAAGTAAACTCTAATCCAACTCAAGGTATACAATTTATGGTCGAAAATGGTCGTGACGGAGAACTGTTCGATGAAATAAACCAATTTATCGGAAAGGTGTATGAACTTAATCCCGACGATCCTCTTTACTATCAACGTGTTTACACTTTGGCAAACATCGAATATCGGTCTAATGCAGAAGATGCAAAATCAACTTTATTTCAACGGTTGTTTGGAAGACGATAAAACCTGAATTTCATGGAGAATACAGAAAGGGGAATTTAAATGTTAAAAGATCTATCATTCGAAGAGATCTCCAAATTTTTTGAAGAGCTGGCGACGAAGGATACTGGACGTTTTCAGTTATCTCGTATTTATGGTATGGCGAAAACATTTTTGGAACAAAGGGAGAAAGAGGAAGAGATAGAGAAGCTAATTGTAAATGACTATAGAAGCGCAGTTAACACAACAATTATTAGTGAAGATTTAGCGGTTGTTGAAGTAGAAGTGAGATTGAATAAAACTAAAGAAATAGCTTTTTACCCTGTAGTTGACAATAAGTTAATTAAAGAGTCAAGGAACACTTTTGATGAAGCGCTGCTACTTGGTTTCTGTAAAAAATACAACAACGAAAAGTACGATTCGGCGATTTTCAACATGCTTAGAATGGACTTATATATGAATCGTACAGTCGATGAAAGCTGACTTTTATTCTTAATTTTTTAAAAATAATATTTATGACCGAGGTGTTTAATCTGGATAGTAAGCCACTTATCAATGTAAGTACATTATTGTTAAACATTGCGGAGCAAAATATTACAAGCATCGAAAAGATTCATAATAAGTATAGGTTAAAACGTTTTGTTGGTATAAATATAATCTTTCCTTTAATTATACTATTCACCTTAGCGATTGTTTTTCTTTCAATTGAGTTTAATCCTTTGATAAGTTTCTTGCCATTGTTAATTTTAATATGTACTACAAAAATAATAGAAAAACAAATTGGATTGCTCATATTTTGTATATCAGTAGAAGTTCCTATAATGTTTATGGTTTATTATCTAGGACACTCTGCTTTAATTAACTTCACTGATAATAAAATTATTTCCATTAGTGCCTTATTACTAGTTCTTGTATTTTTCCTACTTGCATTTTTATTTTTATTTGGAGCTTATCAAGTAGTTAAAAACATTATTGAGAGATTGAACAGCGCTTCTCCTAAGCTAAAGGTATTTATCCAATTAACAAATGCTAATTCAGTTACTGGCGAACTCTTAACCATTAACCGAAAAAGCGATTATATTATTCGAAGCAACGAAGGTAATGAAATTCTAGTTAAGAACAATGGTATCGCCACCGTGTATATTTTAAACGATAGCGAGATAATCTTAAATCAGTTTGAAAATAAGCAGGTCTCACATTCTGTAAATAGATAACCAGGTGATATAGATAAAGGTGGTAAGTTTTATGGGAAACTTTTAAAAGTTAGTGAAGCAGAGGATTATAAAGGTTTTCGAATCATACTTAAGGGGAGCTACAAGAATAAACAAAGAAAGGTCAATTTCATCGAACAAGGAGAAGTGTGTAATGAGTGAATCCGTTATGATATATGTTAGAGTTGGAACCCAAGAGCAAGCAGAACAAAAGCTATGTAATCAGATTTCAGAATGCAAACAGTTTGCCGAGGACAATGACAAGCGGGTTGCTGTCGTATATAATGATGTAATCTCGGCTAACCGGTTAGGTGAACGGTTCGAGAATATTCTTGATGAAATGAAAACCCAAGGTATTGACGAACTGATTATTCATCACTGGAGTCGCATATCAAGAAACGTCAAGTCAGTTGATGAAATTGATCAGATGTTTAGAGAGCAAGGTAAATTTATTATTTCAATTGCCGATTAGTAAAGAGATCCGCGGCTAAATTTTTGAATAGGGGAAGAGAATATGTCTACTCCAATCACCCTTGAATATTTAATAAAAAATACTGATCAACCTTTAATTAATCTTCTTGATATAAAGGATGACTTTAGAAACGAGACGCCTGTAGAAGATCTATTTGTAAATCCTGGGGCAAATAGAGAAACACGAGTTATTAACGCGTTACGTAGAGGTCGAATTTGCAACCTTGAAAACGTGATGAATGTCAAGTTCTCATATATCTATAGATTGCGAAATATGGGCAAAGTCTCTATAACTGTTTTACTTAATGCAATTTTTAATCATTATCACATAGAATCGCATATTCCCTGCTTAAAAGGTAAGTCTGATTATCAAGAAGAGTATAAAAATATTGTATCAACTATTGAACCCGTTTTGTTGCAGGAAATCAGCGAATGTATGTTTCAAAATCTATCCTTAGAACAGCAGAGAAAATTGCTTAAAATAATTCAGGGCAGAATGGTTTTATTAGGAGAGATAAAAATGGAGAAAAACCGTTTTGATATGTCTTTATTAGAATTGATTGAATTATATAAAGAAAAAAAGCAAGACTTTTATAGTTTTAGAGAGAATGTATATATGAAAAATGTGAATGAGCATGATGAGATTGCTAAGAGGAGACATCATAATCAATACGAAGAGCTAAGAATGGAAATATTAAATGTTTCAAGTTTCATTGCAGAAAAGTTGTTGAAATAACGACTATTTGACTGAACTGATTTAATATCATGAAAACAAGATTTTATTGTAAGAATAATACGTTAGAATAAATTGAAAATTTACATAGGGATATATCTCAAAGCAATATGGCTTTCGTGAGATGTATTTCTGTGTATATTTTTATTATTTATAGGCAACAATCTGTGATATAATGACTATAGTATCTGGTCTGAAGGAAGGAGTTTTAATATGTTACGCGATCGTAGCGAACTTGAAAGCAATCTAACGAATGCAATTGAAAGAATAAAATATAAGAGAAAAAATGTCGAGGAAGTAAATAAAACTTTGTCCGAATATGATATCCCTTCAGGATTTTTTAATGAGATTATCAAAAAAGAGAGCCTCCTTGGTGAAATTGATACCGCTGTTCTCTGTCTTATCTCAATAGCCGTATTTAAAATTTATGGGTCTGACGAAGTGAGAGCAGAAAATTATTTTACTGAAGGTGAGATATCAGAAGCAAGAAAGTATACGGGCAAGGAAAAAGATGATGTTAATCTTCCTATATCGATTAACAGTGTGTTACAAATTGATCATGAAAATTTTGTTACTACAATTAAAATTTCGGAGCCAGTAAAATGGTACCATAACAAGATTATTGTTTACGACTTCGAAACGCAGAGAAGCGCCAAATATAAAAAGGGAAGAGATGGGGTTGTCCCTGTACCAGATGTTAATTTGCAAAGCGTAAAAGATATTGCAGAACATATGTTAAATGAAACGTATCTGCCAGATATGATTACTCTAAACGTCTATTCTGAGGATTTCGATCCAATAACATACAATCCAAAGTCTAAGGTTTTAACTATTAAGGAAGGAGCTATCGTTTCTATTCTTGATGGATTTCACCGACTTCAAGGAGCTGTAAGGGCGCTATCTGTTAATCCGGATCTGCAGCAAGATATAATATTGAGTATACGAGTTTATGACACAGATACAGCTAAAAAGTATTTTGGACAAATTAACACTATCAACGTAGTCAAAACTGAACGACTTGAGGAACTCAAACAAGAGAAAGTTTCATATGTTGCCGTTAAACAATTACAGATCAATTCAGATCTCAAAGGAAAGATTGCCTCAGGTTCAAAGATAAGCGAATTAGCAGGCCATTACACGACTTCAGATATTTTAGCAAATGCAATTGACCAAGTATTTGAGCCGAAAACTGCTTTCGAAGCAAAGGAAGTTGGGGTATATTTAACAGACTTCTTCAACAATCTTTTAGGGGTTTTTGATGAAGAGTTCAATACAAAAGCAAATCTGCTAAGGCAGCCGCGCATGTTTATTGGTTACATTGTTATTGCGAAGATTTTTAAAGAAAACGATGTACCTCTAAGTAAAATAAAGAATGTCATTGAGACAATTATTGAAGAAGATAAAGAGCTAGATAAAGTGGTTACTTACAACAAAGGAGCTTCGTCTCGACTGCAAAAGTTAGTAAAAGATCACTTCGAAAAGATTGATATTAAGAGTTGGATATCTTGAATTAGAGGGAGTAAATCTAATGTCAAACAAGATTTATGAAGGCGGGTATTTTAACGAGTATCAAAAAATGAGATACGTAAACTCTCTGCCAGAGACTTCTTCACTCCAAGCGCGCAGAATTCTTTCAAGGGCCAAATCAATAGAAGAAACTTATGGGCAGGATTTGTACAATTTCACGTTAGATCAGATTGAGAGCTTACTGCATTACCTAAATCCTTCAACTCTGAATGCCAGCAGAGCGAATTTTTATATGGTCCAGAATTATATAAGATGGGGAATTGAGCAGGACCTGCGAGACACCAACATTAATCCATTAGATGTGCTTGCGGAGAATAACTACTTTAAAAAGTTTATTGATACATCGAAAAAGGCGCTTTATACAAATGATGAAATAAACAATATGATTAGTGTTTGTGTAAATGCTCAAGACGCATTTCCGATAATCGCTATATTTGAAGGCGTATTTGGTAAAAGTGGTTACGATGAATTGCTAAATCTGAAGCGTCAAAGCATCGTCAGTGAGAATCTGATTTCTTTAACAGACGGCGAACACGAGAGAGTTATTAATGTATCGCAAGATTTTATGAATTTAATGTATAAAGCCCTTGATCAAAAGACCTATATTAAAAAAAATGGTATTTTAAAGCCCACTATGAGATCGTCAGCAGAGGCTAACTTGGAACAGAGCGATTATGTATTGAGAAATGTTATTACTCGCAGTCAGACTAATGGTAAGGCAGATAAATTTTTGATTCAACGGAGAATCGCGGCAGTTAAAAGCTATAACGATGATTGGGTAAGAGTTTTGTCACCATATATAATTAGAAATTCTGGAATGCTCTATATGGCCAAAAACTTTTATGATAAGCACGGAGAAATCAAAAAACATCATTATGAAGAAATAAGTGAGAAATTTGGTATATCTAAAGTGATGAATAATGGTTATGAGGTTTATAACTACCACCGGCTCAAAGAAGATTTTCTGAATGTAGAAACGATAATTAAAGTATATGGACAATAACCCAGTCGGGTTATTTTTAATATAATAATAAAACTTTACAATAATAATCTAATATGATATATTGGTAATAGGAAAATATTTCTTGTGCAAATTACTGAGAACAACTATATTAAAGGTGGATATTGGAAGGGGAGATGGATAACTGGTTTATTACCTCGCTGGAAAATTTGCTCAATTCTTAGCAGTTAAAACAGGAGAAGACAAGGAAGCTATTGAACATGGATTAAAGATTCAGTTAAATTTTATTCTAGTTTTTCTGATTTTAATTTGTGTGGGTATTTTCACCAACAGGTTAATTGATATTGCCATAAGTGCGCTGTCTTTAATATTAATAAGAAAATTTACGGGGGGTCGTCATTTTAAAAGTTCCGATATTTGTATATTATTCACGACGGTTGTTATTGTAACAATCCAATACATATCAGATTTTATAGTACCCTCTCAAATTCAAATAATTAATTTAATCGCAATCTTTTTAATTTTACTTTTTTGTCCTTTTGGTTCTATATTTGAAATTAAAGATAGGCAGGTCATCCGAAAAAAAATAATATGCATTTCAATTGTATTAATAAATATGATTTTGGTTTCCTCAAGCATCGTTACTGTAGCATTTTTTGTTCAAGGACTTGATTTGATTACTTTTAAAAGGACGAATCAAATATGATCATTGAGTATCTACGATTCCTATTATTTAATGCAATAGAAATGAGTGCCTGCCTGATTTTAATAATGGCTTGGTTCAATGAAAAGGTGAAATGGTATATCACAGAATTAGCAATAGCATCAGTCGTTTTTCCATCCATCTCTTACATAGTGATAAAATTTTATGGATCATTAAGTTTAAATATGATGATTCAATTCATTCTCATACAATTATTTTTTGTTTTTATTCTTCGCCCCACTATAAAAAGAAAAATCTTCTATTCCATTTGGATTGTTCTTTTCGGCTACTTTTCATATTTGGCAATACAAACTTCTATTGCGTGGATAGCTGAAACACTTAATTATATGAGTATTAACGAGGTAACTGTATCTTTTAGTTCAAAAGGGGAAAATCTTCAAATCATAAGCGCATTTTTTGCTCTATCTGTGTCGGGCTATAAAATTTTCATGAGAGAGCCGTTTATTTTAAATTTTAGATCTATTGGGAAATCAAGAGCTGTATATGTACTAATTGCATCCATGGGTCTTATAAGCGAAATTATTGCTCTTAAGTTCTTTATATTCTCAAATAACTCTTTTAATTTTATTGCCTATTCTATAATTCTCTTTACGGTATTTCTTTTATTAATTTACTATACAAATAAACGCGATAAGGACGAAGCTAATGATAATTTAGCTCGCACTTCTCACGTATTACAAAAAGAAAGGAGCATAAAACAACAATGAAAAAGATCTTTGAAAGTATTGCCAAGCTTGCCATCAAAACCTCTGATAGTGTTGAGAACACTACCGATAAAGTTGCTTTCTGGCACTTACCAATAAAAAAGAAAAAGTAACATATCAATTAGTTTGGTGAGCTGCTCCTTAAAAATTAAGCAGCTCACCAAAAATCTTTAAAGGATGTGTTTGAGTTGTTGACATTAAAAAAACTGAGAAATTTTTTAGCAACCCACCTTGAACCCTCGCTTTGTGAGTATATCTTGGAAAAGTTACCAATTGAGTATGAGTCTAAAACATTGATTGCGTTTAGCAATGACATCCCAATGTACGTGAATGTGGGAGAAATTTTATATTTAACCAGACTTAAAGGAAACCTCGTTAAAATTCATACACTGGATTCTGTTTATTCATACGAAGATAAAAAGTTTGATCTCATAGAATTTTTATCAAAAGAAAACGGTTTTTACATGGTCGATTCTAAATTGGCTATCTGCCCACTTCATATAAAGAAGTATAACTCTCGCGAAAGGAATATATATTTTCACGACAGCGGATCAAAAGAGTATCCCTTCGTATCTGTTACAGAAAGAACTGTCAGAGAATTTTTAAAAGTACAATTTGGAAAAGAATTCGATATACATTCATCGAATGATGAGTATGCGCCGCTTGGTGTGAAAAAAATGCTAAGGCAATCCAATTAATCCGCATAAATCTATGCGGTATTTTTTTTGGAACAAAACCGCGCGCGATTTTCGACATTATTCGATACAAAAATTGGTAATTCTAAAAAAGTAAATATTAAAATTTAAAGAAAAAGGAGCTAATTTTATGAGTGTATTTAAATATGTAAGGTGCTACCATTATTAACAGATATAAAGATAATGAGTGGACTAAAGGACAATTTGATATATAGCTTACAGCTCACATAATGAAGTTAGATTACCAATTGATAATTCCCTCAATTAAAACTATTTATTGTATTCTTTGTTTATTGCTCATGTTATAATGAGAAAAACGAACTTATGTTCCTATAAATTCTGCACGGAAATGATAAAAAACGACAACCGGGATAACCAAAAGGGGAGCTCATAATGAACGATTATATGATTGGTCTTGTTTATAGCGATAAGGGGTGCGACATCTATTTTGGCTTAAAAACCAAAGTGATGAATGTAATAACAGCAGCTAGCCTAGCCGGTTCTAGGCCGTACGCTAAATCTTATCCAACCGAAGATAAGATGTTGCTTCAGTTAGAATATTATCGCTCTGAGAAGCCGGAGTCCTCGATATTTCAAGCATAAACAGAATTAGAAGCTGATAAGCAGCTTCATAAGTTAATAAAATAAAAGAATATGATGTATTGACAAAAACGAGTTAAAATATTATATTAAAAACAAAGATTAATACATAAGTAGCACCATATTTTCGGAGACTAAAAAGCGAATTCCCTGCAGAAACTGAAATATGAACACCCAAAGGGAAAGGAATTATCTAGATCTCTGATGAATTAGTATGTAAGGTAAGATTTGACAATGGATGTTTCCAACAATTTGAGAATGATAATTACGATTAGATGATATCAACTAAATTAAAATTGAGACAGCTTATAAAAAGATAATTTCATGGGAAGGAAATTTTATTATGAAGTATCCAATTGGTTTAAAAATGACATGGCTATTTGCAGATAATCCAGAAGATATATATGTGATTGATGGTTATACGCAGGATGATAAATACATCGTTTATGTCGCCGATAAAAATGGGGTCCGCTATGCTGCACAAAAAACTTTAGTGACCGAGAATCAGCTTGATGAACTCATTGTTACTATTATTGCAATATAAACTTGTTGAGGAGTGAATCTATGAAATGGGCAGATCTAAGCAACAATGCTAAATCCATACTAGAATGGGTTGAACATGTCTGGACTGGGCAAAAGCAGAATATAGAAATACATAAAAATATGATGTGGAGACAGCCACTAAAGTATGTTGGAGATGTAAACGTTTTTGTCACTGAGGAATTATTTGATGAGATAAAAACTTGGCTACCACACAGTAAAGCAACAGTATATTCAATTGATGGAGATATGATTAGAGTCAGACTACGCGACGAAATCAAATTGCATTAAGCAATGAAACAACAATTTCATGTGCCAGATTATTTGGAAAGGAGCCTTTTTTCTTGGATGTCATTGCAATATATTATTTAAAGAGGCAAGTAAGTGCATAATTGGGACTAAGTATTCTGATGTGTCTCCTATCAAATAACTTTCATCACTCATTTTCCTAAGGGGGCTTGTGGGGATACAAATAATTTTCCCGAAGTATACGAACAATACAGGATGACATGCGATGCGACTGGAAAGAAAAGCCTTCTCAGTGAGTGTCAAATATATGCAACGAGAATGCAAGTCCCTGTTATTAACAGAATTTTAGGAGGAAGAATGAGTAATATAACAAAAAATCAACATTATATTCCGCAAAGCATATTGTCCAATTTTGCTAACAATAAAGGCAAAGTTTTTGAAATCCTCTTAAAAAATATGAATATCTATTCAGTAAGCTATAGACAGTCAATGTCTGAAAGATTCACATATGAACATCCCTATCTAGAAGATAATTATTTGGAAAAAAAATTTGGGACACTAGAAAGTTATTTTGCTCCAGCCATGAGGAAGATAATTGAATCAATTGAGTCTGATTCATTTAATATTCAAGATATAAAGAAGCAAAGTGAGACATACATGAGAGACTTCTTGATTTTTTACTATAGAAGCGGAGCACTACTGAATGAATATACTTTAGGCGGTCTTCAAAAAGAAGACAAGATACCCTTGTTGCTAGAAAAGATATTTGATTCAAAGTATCTAATAGAGTTAAGCAACACAATAATAAAGCACTATGATTTTTCCATTATAAAAAGTGAAGAAGATGGCTTTTTATTAAGTGATCAATATGTATCTACTTGTGCTTTAAGTATTAAAGGGCAGTATGCAAATTTAAGTAATCGCCATTTAGGATTAAAAGATGTATTAATACTGATACCACTATCCAGCAAGTACTATATTACATATTTTAATGGAAAAAAACCGCATTATATAAATTCAAATGCTGTTAACATATTATCGGGAGATCAAGTTAGGGAAATCAATACATCCATTATAAATAATTCATATATTAAGTGCATTGGGGCGAAGAGAGAATCAATTGAATTAGTTAAAGAGGCTTTTAAGTTCGAATCTCCATCAAAAGCTATAATGGTTTATGAATCAGGTAGACAAATAGCAGCCCTAAATAAGAAAGAAGTATTCTTTTATGATACAGACATCGAACAATGGTCGTACTTTCGAAATTTACACCATACTAAAAATTTTCATACGAAAAGAAACGATATCTGTAATTGCGGAAGCGGAAAGAAGTATAAAAGGTGTTGTTTAACTAAAACCGAGAGAAATTATTCAATTGTAAATAACATGTATAAAGAAGGGCATCACATAAAAATTAGAGTACATTCTACAGCAATTTTAGAAAAACCGCTAGATGAGTATACTTTTGTCTAAGGTATAGTGCAACCTGAGCGAAGATTTAGACTTGACTTCATTTCTCTCAAAACAGCCTAACGGCTTGCTCTGTCGCTTTTCTACATTGTTGATTGTCTAACACCTTATTAATTTACAGATGATGATTATATGAATGGTTATAACGGTACGACGACAACTAGAGAATTGGCAGAAGAAATTCTTAAAATTTATGTACGTTCATTTTCAGAGGCGATTGTTCAGTTCACACCTAACAATATAAGTCAAGAGAAAGTCTTCTTTAAAGAAGAATGAAATAATACTTTTTTAAGTTGGGAGGAGTATTAGATGGTTAATTCGTGGCACGTTTCAGTTGCAGCCGAATCCATTACAGCGTTTTTATTTGCAAGAATCGGATACGATGTCTCTGTTCAATACGGAGCAAACCAACCAGAATACGACTTGATGGTTTCTAAGGAAGATATCATTATAAAAGTCTCTGTCAAAGGAAGTAGAGATGGGGGCTGGGGACTTACACAAGGTTTCAAGAATAAGGAAGTCAATTATCATGAAGCAATCAATTTATGGCTGAACAAACACTCAAATAAGACAATCTTCAGCTTAGTTCAATTAAAGGATGTTCCAATCAATGAGTTGCCCAGAGTGTATCTAGCAACACCAGCTGATATAGCTGACTTAATGAAAAGAGCACGTAATGGAGCCGGTGATACGGTGCTGAGGGAGAATAAGGTATGGTCAAAGGCCCAATACACAGCCGATGCCATTCCAAAAGGATGGATATTTTCTGAGCAACGAATACACGAGGTTTTAGCGAATTTAAAGTAAAGGCAAGGAAATAGTTCATTTATGGGAGAGGTAGATTTGAGAATTTATGAGTTCTTTAGTGACCCCGTGTGGCAATCGGTTGGCGCTATACTAAGTGGAGGAACAGTCTTTTTCGGTGCATGGTACGGTACAAAGCTAGCAAATAACGCAAAAGCCAGAGATCAAAAAGTGGAATTTGAATTAACGATGAAAGCATCTATCGATCTTCTTGATGAAGAAATGCTGAGAAACAAAGAGCTTGTTAGTAAAATGGTCGGCTATTTAAAATTAAGCCCACCCATAATAAATGCATTTGATGCCTTGACTGCGGGAGCTTCGCACTTAAAGATAGAGGCATGGAATAACATTGTTAATAATAATATTTACCCGCATTTGACTGCTACCCAACATGTAAGTTACTACATGGCACACTATAAGGTGAAAACGCTGAAGAGCAATCTAGATATGGAGATTGCCGAATGGAAAAGAATTTGCGAGTTTAATAAGTATTACAAAGAGAATCCGCAAGATGAGATCATGCAATTTAGTAATTTAAAAGTTATCGCAAGTACTAAAGCTGCTAAATTGAAAGAAATGCTAGATGAGACCCTGTCTGCTTTAAGCGTGGTAGAGACCTTGATTGAAAATGATTGGAAAGAGGATTGATCAATTTTATCATGGAGGTGGAAGCCGAATGAAACTGTACATTGCAGGCATTAACCATAACGATCCGATGTGTCGGAAGCAGTTAATTGAATGGTTGCGATTGATAAAAGCCGAGAACATAGTTAGTCCAAGTTTCGTAGCGCCTGAATGGGACGAACAAATTTTTAAACTAGTGAAATCTCAACGCCCAAATTTTCTGGAAATGATAATGACCGAATGGGACTTTTTGTCCTTAGAAGAAGCAAGGGATATTTCATTTTCTTTAGCTTACGAGGGTGATGCACATGAAGAAATATATGAAACTCTACCAATTGTATGGTTAGACCATGGCAGAGAGTTCGATGAAGCTGTCCTTTCTAAATTCTCTATATACAGAATGAATTACTTAAAAAACCTAAACGTTGATAAAGTTGGGCAAACGTTTGTAAGAAACTTAAGTTCAAAAATAAGGGGAGGCGCTATTAATTTGGCAGGGGATAATCCATCTATTAACAAAGAGCGGGATAGAATATTTTATGAGGTAATTGAAAATCTAAGCGAGAATAAAGAAGGGACCTGGGGAATCGTTATAGTTGGATCGAACCATGCTGCAGATACGCCAGGGAGTATGAGAAACTTATTGGATCAGCGGGGGCATCAATGCATTGTTAATCTCATTGATTCTATTTAAGTTAATAAAATGAGTCTTTCATACTTCAAATTATTATTTTAAATAAAGGGGAGATAAAAATGCCAAAAAAGATCCATGGATTTTGGTCTAACTTAGGATCAACAATCACAGGCATATCAAGTGCTTTTTCTGATCTTAAAGAAGGAGTGAGAAGCGATGCAAAGCAGCTAAAAAATGATTTGAAACAAAGTTTGTCAGAGGGATCGCCTAGATTAGCCAAGACAATTGAGAGTATGGATCGAACCAATCAAACAATAAATAATATGAGAAGAAGTATTCCTCTAACTCTCCCCCAAAAAAATAAACTGTATGGTGGTTATACAATTGTAAGATCTAACACTGATATACAACCTGCCTCACATTTGATGGTAAGGCGATTTGGTTATGAGCATCATGGACTAGCGATAAATAATGAAGATGTTATACATTATACTGATCTCTCAATTCAAATCGGTTCAATTAAGGAATTCCAAGGTGATTCAAAAATCTATATAATTAACAGTGTCTGCTTATACTCGGTAGAAAAGATAATCGAAAGGGCTTATTCTAGGTTATCTGAAACACAGTATAATGTATTGGTCAATAACTGTGAACACTTTGTTAATTGGTGTAGAAGTGGTAACGAAAATAATTTTAATATTTGATTAATCTCAATAAATTAATATTTTATATTAGATTGGAGTTTTTGTTTATGCTTGAAGAATTACTTAAAACTCTATCACTTCCAGTAATTATCGCGATAATAACTTCAATAATTACTAATTACATTATTAAGAAAAACAATGATAAAACACTATTTTTGAGATATGTCACAGAAGAGCGCGCGAAGTGGAGAGATTTTATCAAAAATAGTACTTCCATTATTTACTCCAAAGATTATAAGAATGAGAATAAAAAAGCTGTAATTACAAAACTGATTTTAAATCTTAACCCGCAAAAAAGCAGTGCTGGAATTATAGATGACACAATAATTAAATTACTAGGTAAAATCGAAGGAGGTCTTTCAGACGATCTTACCTTAAAGCAGTTGAGATTTTGTGTTAGCATGTTATTAAAACATGATTGGGAAAGAGCAAAAATCGAAAGCAAAGGCGGCTTACGTGAGCAAAAGGAAGAAAGCGAGAGGCTCGACAAGATCTTGAAGGATTTTAAAGACTGGTTAGATGAAAACAGAATCAATCTATAATTTAAATATTGATGAGTCCATTTGAAAAATGAATGTACTCTACAGTATTCTTACTGGATTACACTTGCCTAAATAGATATAGAGGATATAGTTGGGAATTTTCTCACCAATTTTGTATATCGGTATTACAAAAGGCGAGGTTTAACACTGTAGTAGATCTTAGAACCGTGCCCAGTGTGATGTAGGATGAAAAGTTGGTAAAAAAAGTTAGGTCATTCTATTTCCTTCGAAAAGTATTTGACGAGACCGGATGCTTAATAAAATGCATGGTGTCAAAATCGGTTATTGATTTTAAAAAATAAATGTTGACAATAAAAACAAAAGGATATAATATTGAAATTGTAAGGGCCCTTAGCTCAGTTGGTTAGAGCGGTCGGCTCATAACCGATTGGTCGGGGGTTCAAGTCCCTCAGGGCCCACTAAAATAACACCACATGGTGATTATATAGATACTCTGGGAAAGGAGAAGAGAGCAGCAATAAAAGAAGAATTTGATTGTTAATAAAATAAAACAATAAAGGAGATTGCTAATTGTCAGATCTTAAAGAGACCAAAGGCAAAGTAAGAATTGAAGGATATATTGTTGGGTTTGATCCTTGTGATGAAAAAACTTATCGAGAAGGCATTACAAAACAAGGCACCGGTAAACCATTTAGAAGTATTAGTCTAAAAGTGAAAACATCTAAAACAAACGTTATTTACAACTTAGACTTGTTCGGCCAGATCCCAGATAAGAAGGTTAGATTGCATTCTAATAAAGATGGTGTAAAACAAAAAATCGAGATTGACTATACTGAAAGAGAAAACTTTCCGGAGGGCTTTACTTGTTTCGGCTTCGGTGTCACCTCTCTAGCACTAGAAAAGGATTCCGAAGGGAAGTCTCGTAAACATAATTATTTTGACTATGAAGCAGTAGGAAAAATTCGCGATTCAATTAATGATGGGGATTATGTTTGGATAGATGCTACATTTAATATCAATACATATATAAGCAATGGAGAAACAAGATCTAAGGTGAAATATAAGATAGAAAATATAGGTTTCAAGTCTCCTGCAGATTTTGAACAAGATAATTTCAAAGAAGTAAGTTCATTTGAATATGACATCGTGGTCCTTAATACAAATTTAAATAAGGAGAAAAATAGATTGTACGTTGGTGGTCGACTAATTGACTACTTTGGTAATTTCTCTGACATGACATTCACAGTTGACACCTCAAAGCATGAAGCTCTTGCTGAAAACATTAAGAACAAAACTCGCTTTGGAGACATTATTTCTGTACAAGGCCGCTGCGTAAACGGGGCTGTATTAGTCGAAGCGCCTAAGGTTCTGGATTGGGGAGGGGAGAGTCCTGAGGGTGTAGGAAAGTTGGTAGAAGATAAAGTGTCCGAGTTTCAGATTACAAAGGTAACAGGTCATAAAGCAAAGGCCTATAAACAAGATGACTTCATTCAAACGATTCAAACGTACGAGACAAATGCTCCTGACGATTCGCCGTTTCCGTGGGAACAATCCGAAAGTCCGTTTAATTAAAAAATAAATAATTGGAGGAAAAATGATTTGGCATTTGTAAAACCGGAAAAGAAAAAAGAAGGCGTAAAAATTTTAGCTTATGGTGATAGCGGATCGGGAAAAACTCCATTTGGTCTGTCATTCCCTAACATCGGTCATGTAGATTCTGATTCTGGAACTACATTTTATAATAAAGATAATGTAGTTGTGACAACTAATACACTGTCTCTGAAAGAGTTGCACGAAGAAATTGAAGACGTTGAAAGAGAGTCAGAATTATTTGATTCGATTGATACATTTACGGTTGATAGCATTACTCGTTTGCACGAAAACCAGGAACACGCCGCTCTAAAGGTTGTAGAGCAACGTGCCATGCAAAGCAATCGACTCGTTGAGGGTGAAGGGATTTCAGTAAAAGAACGCGGAATTATAAAGCTTCATTACGAAAAATTCTTTGGAAGAATGTTAGAGCTTGCAAAGCAGGGGAAAAACCTAGTATTTATTGCTGAGAAAAAAGATAAAAATGAAAATAAAAAGGATGCAATAGGCAACCAGATCACCGTAAAAGTTGGCGAGATGCCGAACATGCAAAAGAACGCCGAATACGATTTCGACGTTGTAATTAAAACATTCATTAAAGACGGTGAGTCTCATGGGCTCGTTGAAAAGGATCGTACAGGAACTTTTAAGCCAGGTGAAGTAATTTATAAACCTAATTATACTCATTGGGCTGAAGCTATAGCTCAAGCACAGTCGGGTCGTCAACGTAAGAAAGAAGAGATCAAAAAATTTGATGCTGCTATTGATAAAGAAGCAGAACACCATAGCATTTCAAGTGGGGACAGAATTGGACAAATCATTTTGGAAATTGAGAATATCATTAATTCGCACACAGTTAATAAACAAAAGGAAATTGCTGATGAATTTACTAAACAATTCAGCACAATTAAGTTTAAGGAAATTAAGGATCTTGATAAACTGCAAAAGATGCTTATCGTAGCTAAGAAAGTCAGTTAATAAATCGAACATTTCATTATTCGAATCGCTCCTTGTCAAACTGAATAAGTAAGGCGAGGAGCGATTTTTTATATAGATAAAATACAGTATCAAGAAGGGAATGTTATGAGCGAGAATAAGACGCTGTCTTTCATTTTCATGGCTATGCTAATCCTGTTAACTGGCTGTAGGGTGGATGAAAATGTTAAAGATCCGAAAGAGACAACTCAACCGACTATTGAAATGCCGATAAATCCATTTAGAAACCTAATGCATTTGGAGATTCAAAGCACTCCGTCGCCGTCTTTAGAAGCGACTCCCTCAACTACAAAAGTTGATGTTAAAAGTATAAAGACTGATGACAAACTGAGCGAAATTAAAGAAGTAAAAGATAATGATAAATATAAAAATTTTGAAGTCACTGCATATACAAATAACCGCGAATCAACAGGTAAAAGCCCTGGCGACAAATACTATGGTATTACAGCGAGTGGTCAAAAAACAAAAGAGGGATATACCATAGCGTGTCCTAAAAGCATGCCGTTTGGGACGCAGATTTACATACCTTATTTTGGTAATACATACACTTGTACTGACCGAGGAGGAGCAATCAAGGAGGGCAGATTAGATGTGTTTATGAGCAGTGAGAGTAAGGCGGCAAAGTTCGGGCGAAGGAAGCTTGAAGTCCAAATTATCCAGAAAAAAGGTGAATGAGTATGAGTTACGTGGCCAATGAGAGAGAAACCGTAATTCAATGTGATGACGAGACAATGAAATGGAACTTGTACACCCTACAACCAAGAGTAATCACAAAGTTAAAAAAGGCCGGAATTGAACCGGCAAGAATCAATTCAGATGGGGCTCATTATTATGATAACATTGATTTTGGCAGAGTGTCTTTCCGGAATGAAAGCACCAGGACTATGAGCGACGAACAAAGGCAGGCAGCCGCACTAAGACTAAAGAAGGCGCGTGAGAAGAAGAATTGAACAATGAAAAAATGAAGATCATCAGCATTGGAGGATTAGACAAAAGCGGCAAGCACACCCAATCAAAATTGCTTGCCGAAAGATTGCGTAGCGAAGGTTATAAAGTAATGCAAAGCGAGTTTCATCGATACGACACGCCAACCGGCGAGCTAATAATGAAGTGGCTGCGCAAAGAGTGGGGAGTATCTGCAGAGACGATTGAATTGATTATGGCTGCGGATAAGCAGGCTCAGCAGGACTGGTTTACGGAGCTAGAGAATGAGGAGTACGAATTCTTAATCCTTGATAGGTATAGGCTCTGTCAAGTCGCTTATGGGCTTGCTAACGGGAGAGATGGACGTTGGATTATGGAATTACAGAAGTATATGCGAAAGCCCGATCTTGACATTGTAATCGACATTCCAGCAGAAGAGAGCATGAAGAGAAAAGGAAAGCATGGTGAAAATGACAGATATGAATCAGATCTGGGCTTACTTACAAGAGTACGTAGCTATTATAAAAATGTATCTACAAATTACGCTGCACCGATTAAAGCAATTGTTGACGGATTAGGATCATTTGAGGAAATACATGAAGCTATAAGAAAGATTGTCGTTGAGGAATTCAGGCAATAATAACTTGATTTTATAGGAGGAGAGCAGTGTCCAAAGAAGGTTTTAGCACAGTTATCGAATACCCGAGAAAGATGGAAGTTGGTTCGGTAGTTACTTTTCAAAATAAGTTTATTGTCATTTCCAAGATAACTAAAATCGAGCCAATAACGGAGACGAAGTTTCTGGTCAGCGGATTCGGCAAAGTTACTCAATGAATATTGAGGAACTTAGGAGGTGTTTGCATATGAAAGTGATCATCATACTTGATGATTCAGTGTACGGGAAGACAACTAGACAATATGATTTCCCTGGATTAAAAAGAAGTGCAGCAATTTGTAGGGCGGTTAATAAGGTTCGCGATGATCACAGTTTGAGGATGTTTCAAGTGACGAAAATCCGAACAGCGAGGTAAACACTGAAATACATGGAGGTTGAAATGAAAGATCTATTCGAATCTTTACCTTGGGTAACATTCTGGATTATCGTTAGATGGGTTTTTACAACATTAATTAATCATTAAACAAAGAAATACACGGGGGGATAGTATGTTGGGCGACACATCAAAAATATATAGAATTTTAGCACAAACTGAAGGCGCAACGATAACTACTGATACATCTAAGAACATGACGGCATCGGATGAAAAAGTAGTGGCTCAGAAAGATATCATCGCACCAAAGGGGAAGTATCAGCCATTCGTTTTGATTCCTATTTGCACAGAATTTCAGTGGAAATATGGACAGATTAACTTTTGTCCTCGATGTGGAAAGAACATTTGTGAATCTGTTGGAGGCGACTATCTAGAGGGTGTTACCGATCGGTTAGATTTTGATTGTCCAGAATGCGAGGCGAACGTATTCGTTCATATTATAAGCACACCAGAAGAAACAAATGACATCGATATTGAAGAAGAAAACTGAGAGGAGGGCTATTTTGAAAGTAATCGTTGCCGGTTCACGAACCTTTAGCGACTATGAGATGTTAAAAAGAAAACTCGATTCACTTCTCGCCTTGCAACCTCGCAATGAAATCGTAATTGTATCGGGAGCTGCAAAAGGAGCAGATAAGCTGGGTGAAAAGTATGCTGCTGAAAAGGGTTATAGAATTTCTAGTCACCCTGCAGACTGGGAAAGACACGGCAATAGTGCTGGATACATAAGAAATGAAGAGATGGCGAAAGAGGCAGATGCTCTGGTGGCCTTCTGGGACGGTATAAGCAAAGGTACAAAACACATGATTGATCTGGCTAAGAAGCACGGTCTTCAGGTAAGAGTAATTAACTACTGAATAAAATCGGATTTTTATGGGGTGGAGAAAAGTTGAATGATGAGATTCAGGAAATTATTAATTACTTTGAATTAGAAGAAGGGTATGACAAGAACGTACTAATCACTGACATTTTAGGAGAGATCGGAGATGTAAGAGGCTATTCTGCTGATGAGATTGGCCTAGAATGGGATGGACGCACACTTACAGATTTAAGAAGCTTTGCAGATGAATTTTACGGCAAAATTATTGAGGGAGTTTGTAATGTTTTAAAGAGCTATTGAGAAAGGTAATTTTTCGTACCTGATAAATTTGGACTTTCCTTGGAATATAGAAAGGAGAAATATGAACTTAGAGATATTTAAAAAGGACGGAACCTTAAGAACAAAGCCTCCAAAGAGATATGAATGTAGCAAATGCAATTTAGTGACATCGAAGCCAGCAACTTTGAAGACCTTAGGGTTGTCGATACTTGTTTGTCATAATTGCACAGGTAAGATATGTGAACGTAAAGAATACATAGAATGGACGAAAAGAAGAACAGGCCAATGGAGCGTTGAACTTGAAATTTTAAAGCTGGTTATGGGAGTTGAGATGACAAGGGATGAAATAAGTACAAGGATGATGCATGTTGATGACAATTTGTTCTCCAGTAGTTTCTCGGATCTATGTTATTGGGGAAAATTGAATATTAATAAAGATTCGGGGTCAATCAAATACAGTGCTAGAAGCAAATAAAACTGGAATTTTAACAGGAGTGTGAAAAGATTGGGTGTTGATTGGTACACATGTAAAAACTGCGATAATACGTTTCATGACGCCGGTAACTACGGATGCTGTTCAAAATGTGAAGAGATGTACTGTGGTAAGTGTTACGATGCATTTATTAAGAAGTATGGTGAAATAGATGAAGATAACGAAGAGTACGCCATCTATGGTGAATCACTGCCAGAATGCGATTGGTGTAATGGAAAAAAAGTTGAAGATAGCGATTTGTTAAACTTTGCTCTAGAGAAGTTGTGTATGAAACGAAGTAAGCTGAAGAAGGAATATGTGCTTCATAAATTCGGAAGATAAAATGGAAATTTTATAAGTTTTGAAAAGGAGGATACATTTGAGAGAGTTTTTACTTGAACAATGGGTCTGTGACTGTGGTTTTGAATTTTATACAAAAGGATTTCCTGATGATCTGATTGTATGTCCTTCTTGTGAATCGTCTGAAGGTTTAGGAGATGGTCAAACAGTTAAAGCGGTACGCTGGAATGGAGAAAAGTTAGAGTAGATAAAGGGAGGATTTAATGAAGAAATTTGTGGTGATCATATTATGTTTTCTAACAACTTTAATGACGGCTTGCGGCCAGACTGAAACCGAAATAAAGCGCGCAGCGGTTGATAATCAACAATTTACAATAGTTTCAGTAGATCGAGCAGACACTGCATCTTCAATAATTACAGTAAAACATCAAAAGACTGGATGTTATTTTGCACTAAGTACTTCTGATAGAAATACTGCAGGTCTCGGTTCATTAACACAAATTTACGACAATAAAGGGGCGCCTTTTTGTGAATAAAAGGAGATTTTATTGGAGAATGAAAAAGGCTGCTAGATCAGCAGCCACGACAAAAGTTTTATTAAGGATATTAATCCGATAAGTACACTTGAGTGAATCTTAAACCCAAACTTCTTTCCGCTTTGTTCATTCTGATAATTAAATTCCATATTACCAAACCCTCTCTGTATAAGTAGTTTTTTATCTCTCTACTACTAATACTGATTAGACGGCGAGTATTTATATCGGTTTGGCAGAGATAGAAACTGACGCTCCATCCTTAGATTAATCTTACTACATATCGATTGACCCGCAAACCCCGTATAAAAATAAATTTTAGGAGGAATTAAATGAACTATACTTTTGAGAAGAATAAATTGTATGACTATCTTGGTAAACATGTGGTTGATGCCTTTAAAAGACATGAGGTTTATGTAGCCGGTGGAGCAATCACAAGCCTGTTCACTAACAGAGAGATTAATGATATTGATGTGTACTTTCGAAACGAAGATTCCCTTGTAGAATTTATTGAAGAGGCGTGGGAGGATAGCGATTGGGTCAACGCTCTTACGAAGAAGTCAATTATGATCACAATGGGTAAAGAGAGAAATGTTCAACTGATTCACTTTAAATACTTCTCAGAGGCCAGTGATATCTTTAATGCATTTGACTTCACAGCTTGCATGGGGGCATTTGATTTTAAAACTGAAGATTTTGTGCTTCATGATAATTTTTTAAAAGACAATGCACAAAGGATGCTTAGATTCAATAAGAATACTGCTTTTCCTATAGTTTCATTGCTTCGTGTCCAGAAATACAAAGAGAAAGGATATACAATTTCTAAGCCAGAATTCATTCGAATCGCGCTTAAATGCATGGATCTGCAGATCAAAGATGCAGAGGATTTAAAAGAACATTTGGGCGGAATGTACGGAATCAATTATGACAAAATGATTCAGTTTGAGGAAGGCGAAGAGTTTAGCCTGGATAAAGTGATTGATAAAATAGCCGATTTATCGTTGCATGAGGATTATTTCAAAAAGCCAGAGGAAGTTAAATTTGAGTGTGTAGAAGACATTATTAAAGAGATTTCAAAAGAACCAGTTCAGATTACGCAAATTAATGGTTATGATTATCGTCTAACTAGAAAGGGAACGCTTCGGCATATTTCCGACTTGCCTAAAAAGTATACTGAATTTGATGGTAAAACATACATAGAAAATAAAAGGTTTTATAAGTTTGTAAATGGTGTTGGGGATGGCAAGTACAGCAGTCACTTTGACTCTGATTTTATTTATAAGATCGGCGAATTTGCAATCCCTAAAAACGATTATCTGTACTTCAACGAACAGAAGGAAATTAACGAATCTAATTACAGATACCAGGGGAAGCTTATCGAAGTCGTTATTCCGTATGAACATTTTGACCATAAGGAAGACGCCAAGGTTCATGCTAAAAAATGTTTTGTAGTAAGAGAAGTACCGCGAGAAGAGTATATGAACTGGATTCAGAACGATGATGATAAGTGTGAGACATTAAAACCAATATTTTAAGAAACAGATAAAAGAAGGCTTTTATCGAGTATTAGGAGCTTAAGTATGAATGACAAATGGTATCCAATTTGGATGGGTTTATTAATTAGCATTATTGTTTTCTTTGGAACATTTGCAGGAATTTATATAGAAAAAAATATGAATCGACGGACAGTGGCAGCATTTTTAATTTTAGTATGTCTTATTGTTACAACAGCTATATTTGTCGTTTTTTATAACTGAAACAATAAAATTTCATTTTTATTGGAGGTTGCCAAATGGGAACGGATCGTTCTGATTACATCATTATTGGCTGCGATGTTAAGCAGTTCGTAGACAAGATGGACGAAGAAGGAAAAGATAATTTTTACGATGGATATTATAGATGGAATCGCCGAAATGGAGAGATCGTTCATCTACCAGATAACAATAGTGGAAATTATGATTATTTTGGAGTAATAGTCGAGCACGATCCAGACGGATACGAAGGGCTCAGTCCATTTATTTATGAAGAGAACAGATATACAGAACACAAGGAAAAAGTAACCAAAGCAATTAAGGAAGTCTTCGATGTGGAATTGGAACCTAAATTGATCGTTTTAACTCATTGGCGATGAAAGCCGTATTTGAATTCACGCAACTTGATTACAGCTCGTTAGAAAATTGAAAGCTGGAAATTAGAAAAATAAAGCTTACACATAATAAATTCAAGGAGATACTAAATGACAAAATCTAAGAAAAGAATACTGTATCCGATTATTCATGAGAATAAATATTGGCAAAGTAGCTACAGAAATGGTGAAATTCATACATACAAAGGCAGCCTACTTTCATATTCGTACAACCATCCTTCCGAGCCGGTTATTGATAAAGAGACAAATATTGAATGGATTGATAATAAGGTTTTTGATGACATTTTGACATTTACAGGTTATGGAAGGGGAAGGTCTTCCGCCGTAATGCATTTTAGTGGGAGTACCGGAGCTGAGTACAATATGTTTTTAACGGATACAGAAGATTTGATTAAAGCAAAAGATATTGTTGACGGGAGGGTTAAAGCACAATGGACATTCTGTAAAAGGGGTAGAAACTATGGAATCCGTCTTGCCGACATTGAGCTCGGCAAATGAAAATCTTATTTTATAGGAGGATCTATGGGAGAAAATAAATTAACATTAATTAGCGCAGATGATTGGGAAGGACTTTATTATGATGGGATGCTAATATTTGAAGAGCACGAACTACAAAAAGAAGAATTGGTGAAGTTCATGAGGTCAGTCGGAACGTTGAATGTTGACTTCAAATCTTTAAATTATTTAGGGCTTCGCTGGATACGCGAGGTTGGAAGTTTGCCTGGCGACATTTCAGAAATCCCTAATGAGTATATCGAACAATAAAACCTGTATTTTAATTGAAAGCCCAATGCAATTCATGAGGTTTCATGAAGAGATTTTTGGTGACGAAATATCTTTACAGAAGAAATACACTACGCAATATATTGTGGACTAATTGCGTAGTGTAAGAGATGACTAATATCAATTTAGTATAAACTAGATAGTCTTCACGAACACGTCATATCTGGTATATTGCCCATTACTATAGACATCAATAACAGCATGTCCAGGCTGTAATCCTTGAATAAGCGAAGGTAAAGTTACACCGATTACGAAGGGATTTTCAACCACAAAAACAGTACCGTTAAATTGATGATATTGCCCAACGTTTATGACTAAATTTTGGTTTGCGTATGGGGCTACGGAAGCAGCACTGCTTACAGGGGCAGCAGACGCACTCACTGCTCCAAACAGCAAAGATACTCCTACTAATGATCCAATCGTTAAAGATTTCAACTTCATGATTAACTCCTCCTTTAATATGATATATAAACAATACCATATATAGGAATATATACCATGAACAATTAGACTCATAAAGACGTAAATTTATTGTTGTTATCTGGAGTAATATGTCATAGGGAGGGTGTAAAATAGCGAGATTAGGTGGACTAACATCAGAAGAAAAGGAAGTAGCCGATCACATTGTAGCGGCCTGGAATGGCTTTGTGAAAATGAGGCAGTCTCATCCCAATGATAAGACGGAGTTTCATTTTGGCATACATATATTACAAAAAACTCTGGGAATGAGAGTATTAAGAAGAGACTATCCTGATTATTGGATTGATAAGGGAGAATAAAATAAAGATTTCATTATCCGCCATAACCTGAAGGAGAGATAAGATGAGGAAGGCAATACAGTTTAGTGCAATCGTTTTAACGCTATCGGGCTGTTCCGCCGCCGCTGAGAGCAAAGCGAGTCAAAGAATTAAGATTGAAGACGCTGGCGACAGAGTTGTTATTATTACCGATACAGAAACTGGATGTCAGTATTTCGGATATGGAAAAAGTTCCAACGGCAAAGCACTAACCCCTCGTTTAAGAGAAGATGGTCGACAAGTCTGTAATCAATAAAATGAGAATTTTATCTTGAAGGAGCGACCTGATGGGGAAAGATATAGTAAGGATTGAATTAGTCCTTGAGAATTGCGAGTGTATAGAGGTTGATAGAAAATATATAAGCTCTCTACATATAGATGGTATTAAATCGTCCATTATCGCAAATAAAAACAGCATCGTAAAGTCGGATCATTGTAGTTACTTTTTCCTAGCGGCAAATAGGAACGGAAACGAATGTTACGGCGATTACGGAAACAGTCAAGGCACATATAAACGTTTAGGGGAAGGGGATATTACATCGGTTAACATTCTCTATGACAATCATACAGAAGAAACGTATTATACAGCATGGTCAGATGAATCAAATCAAGTAAACAAGTGGCAAGATTCATACATAAATCAGTTTGGAGACATATTTATAACTATTTGTGAAAGTAAAAGTATAGAAGATAATCATATCAAGAAAGACCTAAACGACCAGGACTATTTGAGCTACATGGGATATTGACTAATCATATGATAAGCAGCAAATAAATTCGTGATTTCATAGAAGAAGGAGGCGAATAAGCATTAACAAAATTATTCTTTATATTGACCAGAACGACAAGGTGCAATTAGAAGCAGAAGGCTTTAATAATTCACTTGAGGATTTAGAGGAGATTTTTCATATCCTGGCAAGCGGAACAAGAATGGTTGCTACCAAAGTAGAACAAATGAAATTGTAATTTTATTATTTCAGGAGTGATCAATTGAGATTAGGGACAAAAGGGAATCCGAGACATCTTTGTGGAATCAGTGGCGGAAAAGATTCAAGCGCCATGGCCATATATATAAAAAATAATTACCCTGAAATTTTTGAAAAACTAGAATTATTCTTTACTGATACCGGCTCAGAGTTACCTGAGATTTATGATATCCTCTCTAAATTAGAAACGTATTTAGGAAAGAAAATTCTTCGTTTGAAAGCAGATCCTAATACAGCCGCGAAATATAAAGTTGTTGACGGAGAAGATACAACTAATCCGTTTGAGGAAATACTGAAACGGTATAATGGATATTTACCAGCTCCCAATGCCCGTTGGTGCACAAGAACAATGAAACTTCGGCCTTTGGAAGAATGGATTGGAACTGATTATTGTATTAGCTATATTGGAATTAGGGCAGACGAAAACAGGGATGGTTATAATCAAAAGAGCAAAAATATTAATATAACTGCTAAATACTTATTTCAGACTGACGGACTTGTTTTAAGTGATATTTATAAAATACTTGAGGAAACTGTTGGGCTGCCCGAATATTATAAATGGCGCACACGTTCAGGATGTTATTTTTGTTTTTATCAGCGGCGGGTTGAATGGGCTATACTCAGTATTTTATATCCCGATTGGTTTGAGCGAGCAGAAGATTATGAGATACAGCACGCAGACGGACGATTTTATACCTGGGTGAAAGATAAGCCTTTAGATTATGTGAAGAATAATGCTATACATATAATCACTAGATACATAAAAAAACAATTTAAGAAAGCACAGAATAAAAAGCAATTTACTTATTCAGAAAATGAAATGATTGAGATGGTCCAAGAAAATAAATTAAAGCATTTATTAGATAGCTGGGATATGAAAAGACTACACGATATTGATGGTGAAAACAAAGAAGGTTGCACAGTTTGCGCAATTTAGGAGGACTTATATGGAATGGAAATTAATAAGCATTGATGGAGAGAGAATTACAGATGCTAATTGTCAATATGACTCTTTAGATTTGGCAACAATGTTGGAATCTGCAACAAAAGTAATAGTAGACTTCGATAAAAAGGAGACCACTGTTTTAAAGATGAAATAAATCCCAGTATCATCTTGTGATATATTTAGATAGTAAAGAAATCTAATTAACAAGGTGATATAGGATGAATTTTGAGGAACTTAAACACGCAATGACTCATCTTGGCACGTGGAAAAGAGATGGAAAACGCGCACCACATAAGTCCTTGCTAACACTGTATGCTTTGAGCGAACTATATAACAATAGAACAAAACTAATATCATACAACTCTATTCGGTCTGAATTTAAAAAGTTACTATTTAAGTATGGAAATTCCACTCATCCAGAATATCCCTATGTATATTTGATGAATGATGGATACTGGCGCTTAGACAGAGAGATAAATAAAAAATTCACCTTGAGAGAATTGAGCGATACAATGGGTGGATTTACTGAAGAGGTTTATTCATTATTGTTGAACAACAAAGATTATATAATAACACTAATAAAAATATTACTTGACTCTCAATTTCCCGAAACTCAGCATGAAGACATATTAAGTGATCTGTCTATTGAAGATATTATCGTTTCAACTAGGAAAAATAGAAGTGGTCTCTTCAGAAAAAATATTCTCATTGCATACGAGTTTAGATGTGCGGTTTGCGGATTTAATATTCAGATCGACCATTTTCATGTTGGAGTTGAGGCCGCGCATATCAAATGGCACAAATTTGGTGGACCGGATGTCGAGGAGAACGGATTGGCGCTATGTGCATTGCACCATAAACTTTTTGATTACGGAGTTTTTACACTTTCTAAAAACAATATCATACTAGTCTCAGCTATTGCTTTAGGACATGGTGAATCGACAAAAATGTTATTAGATTATCACGGAAGAGAAATTCATAAGGTGAACAATCCTAAGCATCGTCCTAATAAATTATTTGTTGAATGGCACAATGATGAAGTGTTTAAAAGACCGGAAAGATTTTTGGAGATAAAATAGGAATTTCATGAATAGAAAATGAAAGGAGACGCATGTTTGAATAAAGCTAAAATGAAATATATATCTAACCGGTTAGCATTTGAAAAAGAACAGCTCATTTGTTTACTTCCTGAAGAATTCAAAAAAACATTTAAAGATTTGTCCTATATCGCAGGAGGATGTATTTATTCCATATTTCAAAACCAGGAACCTAAGGATTTCGACTTTTTCCTCACAGACGAGACGTTCGCTATGAGTCTTAGAAGACATTTCATTGATAATGAGTCTGGCTACCACGGAAAAGATATCTCTGGAGGTACTTATCGTGGGTATCCCCTTACGATTACTGAAAATGCAATCTCAATCGGAAAATATCAAATTATTACGAGGTGGATAGGCCAGCCAGAAGAAGTCGTAAAGGAGTTCGATTTTAAGCATCTCCAATTTTATCATGCTGGAAATGAGATCGAAACATTGACCCAATTTGATTTTTTAGATAGCAAAGATTTGCGATATAACGAAGATCGGGCAAGAGATATTTGTGGAAGTGTTTTTAGAAGTAGCAAATTTGTAGCCAGAGGTATGAAAATTTCCCAAAAAGAAATGGCAAAAATGTTGCTTCGACTCAGAAATGTAGGGTTTAGTGAGAAAGAAGTAGAAACATTGATTGCCTGCAGGGAGAAATCTGAGACCGACCACTTTGGATCTTAGCAGGGAGGATCGATTAAGATTGAGTATGTCACAAATGTTTCCAGTATACTAGGAACATATGTTTGGGTATAATAAGTACACAAACATATAATCGAAGGTGAAGTATATGGTCGCCGCATCCTGTAACCATGAGGATTTAACCTGTATCAAAGAGGCAGCCTTAAATCCGATATTGCTTGATGTCTTAGAAAGAGATATCAAATTGATGATGGATTCAGAAATCAAGATGAAACAAATTTATGCCAGGAAACTGAAGCACATTCAGAACCTTATTAGCGCAGACTTTGTTGATACAAAGAAGGATCTGAAAAACCGAGGACTGAAAATTTATGAATATAAGCGCGACTCAAAAGGAGTATATGCTAAATTTTTGTGCCGTGGGTATCATCATGAATTTAGCATGCTGGGGGTGCTAATTAAAAGCGAAGTAGAATTAAGGCTTGCAGCCTATCTTGCCATGGATTTGAAGGATGATAAAACGGAACTATAGTGTCGATTTCTGCGATTACCCAAGCAATAAAATAACTATTTTATAAGGAGGTGATTGGCTGATCATGGGCATGGTGAAGTGTCAGTTTTGCCTAGTCAAAGGGGATAAAACCTTGATGGAAAAAGGAATACATAAAAGGGGATACATACATAAAAATTGCATTGTTGATTTTCACGATAATGAAAAGAAAAAAGCAGTCGACCAAGAACAGCGAAGAGAATTATACAGCTATTTATTATGCTTGCACAATGCAATAGAAATACCGGCGCGGAATCTCTTGAGATTGAAAGAAATAAAAGAAAACAAAAATATAGAATACAGTTTAATTTTAGAAGCTTATAAGTTAAGCGAAGATAAGATAAAATGGTTTATCTCAAATGTGCTTGATTACAAAAACGATTCGGAAGGAATTAACGCATGTATTACCATGATGCTGAAACATGGAATTAATCCGGCTTTTCAAGAGAGAAAAAATAAAGCCAAACAAGAGATATATCAAACAGAAATGTATGAGTCTAAAACAAGAGTCGATATGTCATTGGGAGATGTAGCAAGAACTAAAGTTAAAGACGAGATGGATATTTCTCACTTGTTATAAAGGAGCGATTTATTGAGCACAAAGCATATTACAGAATTTATTTCGCCTTCGGAAGTTCATGAGTCGCTATTTGTAGGTTATCTTTGGAAAACCCCGACGCTGTATTCGAAATATAAAATACATAAGATTGATAAAAATACATTCACCAGGCCAATATGGTACTTTTATTATTATGTTGGCAAAGAGATGTTTGAGAGTGGCTTGCGGAGTTTTGAAGATACATCTGTCTATTCGTTTCTTTCTTCAAAGCCAATAGAAAAGGGAAAGGGTGCATGGCTTGAAGTTTACAATGAGTACGGCGCATATGGCACCATAGCTGAGCTTATAGAAGAATGTAGTCCAGAGAAAGGTAACGAGGATTATCACCTTGCTGAAATTCAAAAATATGAAAGTCTGAGAAAGCTCCAAGACGAAGGCTTTATCAATGTCTTGAATCCAGAATTAATACATAAGTTAATAAGCATGTCATTGAGTCAACTGCAGACTTTTTATCAGACTAAATTTAAATCCTCATTTGCACAAATAAATGCAGGTGAAGTTGTTGAGTATTATTTAGGGGATAATCTAAGTGAAACTATTGAGGAGTTAAAAAAGGGCATCCAGACAGGTATCCCATTTTTTGATTCACCTCGGTTAAATAAAAAAATAAACGGGCTCAAGCTAGGTAATCTCAATTACTTGGTCTTGCCATCTGGAGTAGGTAAATCGAGTATCCTCACCGAAAAGGCCGTACTGGGCATTTATGAATCTGATGAAAAAGCTATTGTATTTGCAAACGAAGAAGGAATAAGACGTTGGAGATCAAGACTTCTGGCCACTGTTGCCTCCAGGATATTAAAGAAGCCTCTTGCAAGAGATGTTATTGAGAGAGGAACATTTACGGAGGAAGGGGAAGCAATTCTAAATGAAGCAAGAGGGTGGATCGAAAAACACAGAAAAGAGAACATTCTTTTCATCAATCTAAAAAAGTACAGAGTGCAGGATGTAATCGGTCGGATTGAGCTGTATCGCGCGCGCGGCTATAAACATATTTTCTTTGATACATTTAAACCAGATTTGTCCCAGCAAATAGAAAGGTGGCTCGCCTTCTCTAATTCAGCACAAGATCTGTATGATTGTATAAAAGAAGAGGCATATAATTGCCACTGCCTAGCTACTGTACAACTGAAAATTGGTAGAGAGTATAGATTTATTGATCTTGATTGCATTGGGAAATCTTTAGAAATCGTTGAGGTTGCGGCTGTTGTAATGGCCGGTAGACTGATGTTTGATGACGAATACAAAGAGGAGGGCCATAAAAACAAACTGTATCCTTACAACTGGAAAAAAGATGATTTTAGTGGCGAATGGATTCCAATACCATATCAACTAGACCCTAAAAAGAAGTATTTAATTCTGTTTCTTCCTAAAAATCGTGAAGGTTCGGAAGATGAACAGATTGTTTTTGAAGTTAATTACGATTTTAATATTTGGCGCGAAGTTGCATATGTAAAAGTTCCAAATAACGGCAGGTAGCATTCCCAATCGGGGGAGTTTAATGATAAATGATTTAATGCTGATTAAGAAGCGAATTATCGATGAAAGTCGTATTGAAGAAATACTGTCTAAAGCCGGTTGTGAAAACATAAAAGAAAAGAGTAATCGGTATGAATCAATGTTGCCTGATAAATTTAATTCTGACAATAGCCGTGGTTTACAGGTCTATCTAAACGAATCCCTGACGTGTAAGATCAGAAACAGGTCTTTTCTCGGTAGCGATATATTCGATCTCATTTCATACATTGTATTTGATAAAATCGAGGCTTTAGACATACATAAATGTCTGCCAAAGTCTAAAAGGTGGATCTGCGAACAATTAGGCTACCATGAATATTTGACTAGGGAACAGGTTGTAGTTTTTAATGACCCCTTGAAATGGCTGAAGGATATAAAGAAAGATAGAAGTAAATCATTTCTGGAAGTTAAAGAGAATAAAGTGCTTAGTGATGACTCTCTAGATCGATTTGTAATGCTCCCACACGCGACGCTTATTGAAGAGGGAATTAAGTATGATATACAGCAGGAGTTTCAAGTTGGCTTCGATCTAAAGTCGGAAAGAATTATATTTCCGATACACAACAGTTACGGAGAGATAGTATCAATTAAAGGACGAACGACAGACCCGAACTACAAAATAAAAGATATACCTAAATATTTATATTTGCATAATTTCAATAACATGTGGGAGCTTTATAACTGGCATCGGGCTTTATGGTATATCATTGAGTGTAAAGAGATAATTATATATGAAGCCGAAAAAACCTGTTGGCTATCTACACAATTTGGTGTAAGGAATTGTGTAGCTCTTGGTGGCAGTGAGGTAACCGATTACCAAGCAAGAATGATTAAATCGCTGGGCATCGATATAAAAATTATATTGGCTTTTGACCGGGATAAGAAACCCAAAGAGATTAAACTGCAAGCTCAGAAGTTTGGTAAGAGTCGTAGTATTTTTGTGATGTGGGACGGGAAAAGTGTCTTTACGGCTGAAGCAAAGCACTCACCAACGGATTTAGGTTTTCAGCCATTTATGGAACTCTATAAGGATCGTTATAACTATAGGATTAGTTAGATGCGAAAAAGGAAATATGCGTATTGACATTATAATAATAAAAGAATACAATAAAAATGTAAGAAGTTTTGTTAGGAATACATATGAAATATTGATTTTATTGTTTGACTATTGTTTACGAAAGGTGTTGAAGGTGTGCTTCGGGATAACTGTAAAAAAATGTGGAGAACATTGGTTGTTCCATTGTCAGTGCGACTATTGTGCAAGATGTGGACTCGTACCGGTTGAATCAGATATCACATGGTGTAAAAACTGTAGGCCCGAGTTATATAGTCAAATTAAGGACGGTGTACAAGTGGCGATAGATAGGATATGTGAAAAGTGGGGAAAGAAAACACACATCAAGTATTTTAGCAGATGGCTATGCGTTGAACATTCTCGGGAATATCTCAAAGAGCGAAAAGAAAAAGGTTTACTAGTCAATTAATTTGATATAACACAGAAATACATGGGAGGCCGGTATGGAACGATTAACGGAAGAAGTACAGATAGGATGCTTCACCAGCCTTAAAAATCACAAGAGCAAAGTTGGAGAATTTGGCACATATGAGTCATTTTACAATTATTCTCTGCAGTGACGCGTCTAAAACAATTTGAGGACGCAGCGGCCCCGCGCGCGATAGATGAATGGCACGAAGATGACAGCGCTGTGCTTTGGTGGTCATTCCCAATTGTTGAACCGCCGTATTGCGGGTCTCCGCTTGACACAGATTGGCCCGGCTATCACACGCACTGGACTCCACTTACTACCCCGGAGCAACCGGAAGTTTGAAGATAAACACAGAAATACATGGGAGGGTTTATATGTCTATTGAAGCACACAAATGTAACAAACAAGGATGCAAAGGCTTTGTAGTCTTCGAAAATGCCGACTTTGATCTTAGAGACGTACCAATGGATGAGAAATACAGATGCTACGCATTCGATAGACCACATTGTAGCGAATGCGGTAAAGAATTTTTGGTCGTGCCTCATTACATCGTCATAGAGGTCACGGACAAAGATTTTGGCGACTGGGAACAGATCGAATCCGCTTGTTACACCGAATACGAGCGTCGGCAGCGTGATTTAAGGATGTTGTCAGGCTGAGTATGAAAGCAAAAAATTAATAAAATGTAGGTTTTATAAGGAGGGACTTTGTGCTAGAAAAGGTACTTAGAATTTTTGGCTACTATAAAAAGGACAGTTGGGTTTTACGTTCTCTTGAGGAATTGATTGAAGCAAATACTTCGGCAATTGTTTCCATGGAAAAACACGCGGATACCGGCGAATTTTACAGTTATATTAAAGGTCGAAGATCCGGACTTCAGGATGCTCTTGCAATTATGGAGAACTATTACAGTAAAAAAATAAAAAAATAAATCCATTTTCGTTAAAGTACATACAAGGAAAGAGGGGACCCAATAATGGCTTTTATATTCATCGTTATTATTATTACAGTTGCGGCGTTTGTTTCCACTGATTGGCTTACCCACATCACTATGACAAAATCACATACAGATACATATGGATATGGAAGCTATACTCAGTTTGTGAAGCAGTTTGATAAATACGCATGGTCGCATGAAAGTTTTGGAAATGGTGAGAGCCTTTGGAATAGAGAATATAGTTGCGAATTTCATGCAAATATTATCAAGTTCGAATCAAAGGGTATGATTTTAAAATCGCCTTTCGCATTATATAGAGCAAAAAGATATGTAAAAAGGTATTGTAAAGAAACCTTGGGACTGATTAGATACATAAAATGGGAGTAGCTCAATTACTTATATTAAAAAAATCAAAAAAGTTACAAAAATACCAATCGACTTTACAATGTATGGAAACTGATGTAAGGTTTAGAAGAGTTCTTAAATCAACTTTCGGCCGAAGTTGTAAAAACAGGAGGTTGGAGTATGAAGCTTAAAAAAGTATTTAGTATTGTAGGTATTGGGACATTAGTAATTGCGAGCTCAGCAAATGCTGCTACACCATTAATTAATGCAGATCCAATATCGGTAGAAATAAATCAGAATGAAGTTCTTAAAAAATATAATGATTTTGTGAGTAGAAACAACTCTAATCTAGCAGCATTATTTGAAAATGAAGATGCAAAAAATTTCAATTTAGATAGAGTGAATGAAATAATAGAATCATATTACGCATCCCACAAAGATGAAGTGGAAGAGATTAAAAAGAATGTTGACTTCCTTGTTGATGCTCAGCAGACAACTTTAAAAGCTTCCGTAAAAGATAAAGAAGTTGATTTAATTAATTATATTCATCAAAGTAAGGACAAAGAAGGTTACAAGCTTATAACAAAACGATATGTTGAACCGTCATCCAAGTCTCTAATTGCAACTGAAAGTAATACGGGGAGAGAAGTTAACATATTGTTAACTAAAGAAGGCGGGATGTATATCGCCCAGTCTAACTACTCTGAGCCGTCTCAAAGCGCATATACGATTAGCCCTCAAGCAACAGAATATAGAAGTAATCGTATAGATATTGAAGCGCGCAATGCACTTGGACTTCAACAACTTACAATGTATACTAAAGGAGAGTTTTCCTTCGAAAGAGGCGTGAAAGCCAAAGCGACATATGGAGAAGGCGATTATGGTAGAACCTTTTGGGGTTCATCCATAAACGTAACCAATATGGAGTTTGGTAAATTCTATGAAGATCCGGAATCCGGATATGCGGAAGTTTACTCAAAAATGCATGTTGATAGTATGCTTGGCTTTAAAGGTTTGGGTTTAGTTCTCAACAGTGACACTGTTAGAATTCATGTTGGTTGCAGTTTAATTGGAGCTATCTCTGCAGGAATCAGAAGAAACTAAAGGCAGAAATGGGCCTCCAATCTTAAATAGAGGCCCATTCTTTAAATGATTGGAGTGAAAACATGAGTGCAAGAATTATCAATTATCTGTTTAGGCTCGTTTCACTGTTGATTGTTTTAGGTTTTTTTATGTGGATAATCAGTAGCTACGTACCTTATCTAATTTTACCCTTTGTAGTGTTAGTGTTCGTAATAGCAGTAGTAATAGTTATTATAAGTTTCAGAAAGGCTTTGCGGGAAAACAAATAATTGTTTCCCAATGTAAATAACAAAAGAATTAAATACATATTGACTGAATATTATGCTTCTGGTAAATTAATAAAATAAAAGAAAACAATAATAATGAATGAAAGAAGGTGCTATATGGTCGAAATAAGCCAATTGGTTCCTGTAAGCAATATTGATCAGGCTACGCACATCGCAGTAGACAGGAACCTTAGTAATATCACTAAAGACAGACTATACGAGCTTTATATTGGTAAACCAATTGGCTTATCATGTGGTGAAGATGAGCACTACATTATAGATGACAATGGAGAAAGAATGCATGGTGTATGGGCATTTATAAAGACTAAGTATTATAAACAAAATAATACATAGAAAGATAATAGGTGCTTAGTTGAATATATCTCTTCAATTATTTAAAACCAAATAAAATACGGATTTTATAGGAGTTATAAATGTGGGAGTTAATCGATTATCGTGCGACCTAGATGAATTTTATCACTTATTTTTAGAGAGGCAGCTTGAAATAAAAAAAGGAGCAACGTTTGCCCCTATCTCTAATCTGTATTACTACTGGCTACTTTTCTTTTGATTCTTTATCGCTTTTACAATCTCATCTTTAAATACTTTTTCAGACTTATCGCTCATTGTCATTAACGACTTACTAATTTGTTCAGTATTTTTTGTTACTTTTCCATTCTCAACATTCCAAACTCCATCATCATAATTATAAGACCAATACTTACCGTCATCTGTTTTTGTTAACAAAAGAATGTATTCTTGCCCGACTTTCACAAAGTGTTTTGCAGATTTCTTATCATCATCTGAACCATGTTGGAGAAGTGTTAGTTGTTTGGTATCTACGTCACCATATAAGACTTCGGTTACTTGAATTGTTGCTGGTGTAACGGGAAAGGAGAAACCTTGGCCAGGAACATCTGCTTCTCTAACAGAAGAGACTTCCTGTTTTAAGACTGTGCCCTTTATAGCTACTTGAGTACCCCAAACCTGTTCGTTTAAAGGTAAATTACTATCTGCTACAGCTAGATGGTTCTCAGAGTGGACAGAGCTTGTTGAGATATATTGACCAACAAAAAAGCTTAGTGCGAGACAAGCGGCTGAAACTCCAATAAATATTTTTTTCTTCATAATGATATTTCCCTCCTCGTTTGTTTATGGATACAAAGAATTCAATTCGGCGATATCATAAGCTGTAACATTAGTGCCCTTAGAGAGTCCTTGAGCCATAATGCTTTGCACACCAATATACGTTGTATGACTAAGTCCAACAGAGTGCCCTATTTCATGTGCCACTGTAGCTTCTTTTTTAACCTGATCAGAGTATTCATAACCTTCATTAAAATAGATAGCAGCATAATCCGTTCTTGTAGGACAAAGATCATTTGGATCACTAAATGGCGCACCGCTTGCACACGCAACTCCATTATTGTAAGGGATAGTTAATGCATAAGTAGTCGTGCCCCAACCATTTGAATTCCATTGTGCTTTAGTGACGCTGTGTAAATCTACATTTGCATTAGCTACAGTTGAACTTTGAATCGCTATATGTGCTCCTGATGCACCATTCCATTTTGCGATCCCGTTAGTAAAGGCACTGCCGTTGTAAGTAGAATTAAGATTGCTCGTACTTGCTTTAACCAAAGCGAAATTCCCTGACTTATGAGCCCATTTAAAACCATAAACGTTAGCGTTAGCATTAAAACCAGCAAAAAATAACCCAATACATGAAACAGATAAAATGGTTCCAGCTATAATCTTCTTTTTCATCAGTTGCACTCCTTTAAAATATATCAGTTAATCATATTTTCAATTGATTATTTGATTAAAGAATATACAATTGCGCAATTGTAATCCGTAAGTCGACATAACCATGATAATATATTATTCCAAATTTTGCAAACTATAATTAAATTTAGTATAATTTTGTATTTGATTGGTAATCTTACATTGGCTAAAGGAAGATAAAATATAATTGATAATAAAGTACAAAATATAATAAAGAAGGTGCTAAATGAGTTGCGGCGGCAAACTTGTTAGTGTTCGTAATTTTGAATTAGCTTCACACGTTACTTTCGAATGATAATTGATTGTTATTACAAGAGGTAAAGTATACGAGTTATTTATTGGAGCACCGATTGGCTTAGCAGGAGTAAATTTCTATCCAAATGAGCATTATATCTTTAACGATAATAAAGAGAAAATGCATGGACTGTGGGCATTTATAAAAACAAACTTCTATAAAATAGAATAATATATAGGAGTGCATTTTTGAAAAATGAAATCAAGAGCAAAGTAACTGAAATTTTTAGAATATTGCAAAATACGGATTTATAGGAGACGATGAAATGTTAGAAGAAATCAATACATATGACTGGAAGGAAGCATTTGGCTACGCTAATTCAGTATTTACTGTTCAATTTGCAAAACCAGTATCTACGAAGCCATTTAGTAGGGAAGATGTTGTTGAAATTATCGCAATGGATGACGGAGAGAACGATGCGTCTAATTGGATTGGTGTTTTCAAACTTAAAGATGGAAGATACGCGATTATTGATGCAGGCTGCGACTATACAGGTTGGGACTGCCAGGCATGGGGAAGCGTGGAAGTAACAGGAAGCCTTGAAGAAGCGATTCGGTTTGGGCTGGACAATTATCAAAGAAATAGATTAAATCTGAGAATTAGCGAATAAAAGTTTAATTTTATAGGAGGAGCGAGTGTGCTTGAGATCTCTAGAGTTGCTGACACATTAGTTAATCAGGCGGCTATTTTTAATTGCACATTTAAAAAAGCTTGGAAGTATTATATGCATCCTGCACTTACAGAGAATTTCAGTTATGAAGATATCGTTTCCTACATCAATGAGAAAATGAATTTAGGACAAGAATATTTGAAATGAGAAATTTTCCACAAAAGGGAGGCAGATTTATGCCGAGACCAAGAGTTTATAAACTTGAACATTTAGCAGCCGTAGAAGCTGGGCAAGACTCAAACCTGTATTTTAAAACAACATGGTCAGACGAAGATCTTACGATGTTAATTAAAGTATGGATGTACAAAATTGCAGATTATGTTCCTGAATACGAGTTTTATGAAGAAGAAATGATGGAGTTGCTTGAAACATTCGGTCACAAACAGATTCCTGCCGACAGTCCTTTTAAAACTTATTATTCAGCCGATATGTATGAGATCTGGGAGGCAGCAAATATTAGGCCTACTGAAGACGACAAGAGTAATCCAAGGTTCTATAACGATAATGCAAATAAAGTCTTTGAGAAAGTCCTTAAACGTAATGATGATGAGTTCCTTGAACATGCTTTGAAAAACGATAACTATAAAAAATACAATGAATATGCACGTAGAGACTTTGACAAGGTTGCTATGAGAAATGGAATTACTGTATGAACCAAGATATACATAGTTATTTTGGGTTGTCCTATGCAAACTACCTGGTTTTGCCTCGTACCGTTCTTCAATCTATGCCTATGGAATGGCAGATTAAATTTGTTGAATTGCTCGAAGAGCTCGATGATACAAATTGGCGAATCGAATTAATGCCGAAAAATTGGATGGACTATTTAGTAAAAGTGCGCGACAAGAACGGTAGATTTATTTCTGACCCGCTAGATAATTATGACCGTGGAAGAAGAAAAGTTTTCAACAATGAGCAATAAAATCAATCTTTTATTATCGAGGTGATAAAGATAGCGCAGAAATATGATGGAGTAAAAAGAGAGTACTATAGGATAGACATGTATAATGCTAAGGATGTTAGCGAAAAAGGGTATGAGGCTATTAAAACCGCAGACAATCTTACAGATCCTCCTACGATTAAAAAGGTTGAGAATCTAGCGACAGAAAATGGGTTAGATACATTTGAAATTACTAAAATAACGGAAAGTACAACTCGCTATATAGTTGACCGGAAAAATGACTAAGACAAATGATAGAACACTGTATTTACACGATAAAATTAACCCTGAAGCTGCAGCTAAATTAATTGAACAAATTATTACCATCAATGTGGCAGATGATAAAGAGAACATCGTTGATCGACAACCGATTAAACTAATTATTAATTCCTATGGCGGACAAATCTATGATGGAATGGCAATTGTTGCGGTAATATTATCAAGCAAAACACCAATTCACTCATATGTTTATGGATATGCTATGTCAATGGCACTGCTTGCAGCAGCCGCAGCTCATAAACGTTACGCTCACAAGTTGGCAACGTTTATGTATCACGATAGCCTAACGAATCTTGAGGGTAAACTTGAGCACGTTCATGACACCTTGGGAGAGTTGCGAAGAGTAAAAGACCAATATGACAGAGAATTATTAATGAAGACAAAAATCTCACAGTCAAAATTAGACGAAGTGAAAAAGTGCAAAGACGATTGGTATATATCTGCTGAAGAAGCCTTAGAATTAGGTATTATTGATGAAATGTTATAAAATCTGAGAGGCTTTAAGTGTTGATTCTAATAAGGAGTGTGATGCATTGTCAGAAATAGTTTGGAGTTGGAGTAGACTTAATACATATCATTCGGCACTTGAAGGAGAAGGTTGCTTTCATCTTTTTAATCAACAGTACAACATTGGTAACCGTGGGGAAAACAACTATTTCGCGGAATATGGCACTTTGGTTCATGAGACGACTGAGCGATTGCATAATGGCAGTTTAATTGCCTGGGACCTTGAAGAAGAGTTAAGACGAGGACTCAATAATTTTCATTACAAAGTGCCATTCCAAAAAATGAAGGCTTCTTACGAGAATTCATTATTTAAATTCTTCGAAGAGTTTGAGGACGTATTCAATGACTACACAATTACTCAGGCCGAAGAATTAAAGCATTTTAAAGTCGACCAGATTAAGCTTAAAGGGTTTCCTGATATGTTCGCTCATCATAGAGAGTACGGGAGGGTGATTGGAGATTACAAAACCAGTCGTGTATACGATACGAAGAAAATGAAGCACAATATTATGCAATTATATCTATATTCTATTCCTTACTATAATGAGTTTGGATTATATCCAGAAAATTTAGTATACATATTCCCAAGGGAAAAAGAAAATCGCGAACGAGTATTTAAATTCGAAATTGAGGAACTGGAAAGAACAAAGCAATGGGTTAGAGATACTGCGCGGAAAGTCTTAAATCATAAAGACGCCTGGACACCGCGATGTAAAACCGTTGATGGTAAAAAGGATTTTTTCGCATCACAATTATGTAACTTGAGAAACCAATGTGCTTTCAGGTATTCATATGTGCATAGAAATGAATTTACACCATATTAAAATAAAAGGAGAATATATATATGAAATTTTATGCGATTGTTAATAACGAAGAGGGTAAATCTGTAATCTTGGAATCTGCACAGAATACAAGACATATGGCTGAGAAGGATGTACTCGCTCAGTGCAGGGATAAAGGGTACAAATTTAAACATCTTCATCTTCTCCAAGGAAGCCAGAAACAAGGTGGAGTAAATACAAAATTTTTCAAGGATCGTAAACGAACCGGCAAGAATGGCAAAAGATATGCTTCTTTTATGTAGAAAGCAATTTAATAAACGTGATACCTACAAGCTTTTTTATAGCTATTTAGGCAATAAAACTGATATTTTATCCGCTGTGAAGGTATAAAGAAAATGATTGTAATATATGATTCTAAAACTGGAAATGTAGACCGTTTTGTTAAAAAGTTAAATTTGGAGTGCTATAAGGTTGTTCCGCAGCTTAAAGTAAACAAACCGTTCGTACTCATCACATATACAACCGGTTTTGGTCAGGCGCCCAATACAACCTTAGAATTTCTGGAAAGCAACTTTGTTTTTTTAAGAGGGGTTGCTTCCAGTGGTAATCAAAATTGGGGGAAGTCATACGCGAAAGCTGCCGATATTGTATCTAAACAATATTCAGTCCCTGTTATTCTTAAATTCGAGCTTTCGGGAACCGAAGAGGACATAAACAAATTCATTTTGGAGGTACGAAACATTGTCTAACGCACCTAAATGGATTCATCTTAACAATGAAATGATGATCCAGAAGGATGGGAAGTATCAGTTCAATAAAGATAAAGAAGCAGTAAAGAGTTATTTTGTGAATCATATCAATCAAAACACAGTCTTCTTCCACAACCTAAGAGAAAAGATTGATTACTTAATCGAAAACGACTACTACGAGCAGGGTATCATAGAGCAATATGATTTTAAAGAAATTAAGACCCTATTTAAACATGTCTACAGTGTGAAATTTAGATTTCCCTCCTTTATGTCAGCATTCAAATTTTACAATAATTACGCGCTGAGGACAGAGGATAATAAGAAATACCTTGAGCGATATGAGGACAGAATCTGTATCGTCGCCCTTACTTTAGCTGAAGGAAATATTAACAAAGCATTTTGGTTTGCAGATAAGATGATAAAACGAGAGTATCAACCCGCAACACCAACTTTCCTATCTGCAGGTAAAAAAAGACGGGGCGAACTTGTTAGCTGCTTTCTTTTAATGATGGATGATTCGATGAATTCCATTTCTCACTCCATAAACAATGCTCTCCAATTGTCTAAGCGTGGTGGAGGCGTATCTCATAATTTAACCGATCTGAGAGCTTTAGGAGATCCCATTAAAGGGATCGATGACAGATGTAGCGGTGTCATTCCTGTAATGAAGCTTTTAGAAGATAGCTACTCTTATTCCAATCAGTTGGGGGTGAGGGACGGTGCAGGGGCGGCCTGGTTGAATGTTTTCCATTTAGACATCATGGACTTCCTATCTACAAAAAAGATTAACGCTGACGAAAAATCGAGAATTAAGACTCTTTCACTTGGTGTTATTGTTCCGGATAAATTTTTTGAACTAGTTGAAAAAGACTATGACATGTACTTATTTTCACCTTATGGGATTTACAAAGAATATGGAAAGAGAATGAGCGAAATTAACATCAGCGAAATGTATGATGAGTTGGTCGAAAATCCGAACATCAGAAAGAAAAAGATTTCTGCTCGTGATATGTTAACTATGATTGCGCAAATTCAAGTGGAGAGCGGATATCCATACCTGTTTTTTGAGGACAACGCTAACTCCGTACATCCTTTAAGCGAAGAAGGCAAAGTGAAATTCTCAAATATTTGCACTGAAATAATCCAACTATGTGAAACATCGACAATTAACGATTATCATGAACAAGATGAAATTAAACGAGACATCTCGTGTAATCTTGGCTCTTTGAATATCGTTAATGTAATGGAAAATAAAGATCTTGCCGGTGCGGTTTCTGCTGGAATTAGAATGCTAGACGTGGTTTCAAGGATGACAAACATTAAGTCTGTACCAAGCGTAGAAAAGGCAAACAGACAGATGCGTTCTGTTGGACTTGGAGCGATGAACTTACATGGATTTTTGGCAAAGAATAAGATTGCTTATGAATCAAGAGAGGCTATTGAATTTGCCAATGTTTTTTTCGCCGCGGTGAATTATTATTCTCTAAAAGAATCGATGTTGATAGCCAAAGAAACGGGGTTTAATTTCAAAGGATTCAGAAGTTCATCATACAACGGCGGTAATTATTTTGACCAATATCTTATCAATGATTTTTTGCCAAAGTCAGACAAGGTACGATCGCTGTTTAAAGACATCGAATTGCCAACCAGAGAAGATTGGTCAATGCTAAAGGACGATGTAATGGAACATGGGCTTGCCAATAGTTATCGCTTGGCAATTGCTCCTACGGGAAACATTAGCTATGTACAATCGAGTACAGCTAGCATAGCTCCGATCACTGAAAAAATTGAGCATCGTACATATGGAGACAGTGATACTTATTATCCGATGCCCTATCTGGATGAATCGAACTTCTTTTTTTACAAAGAAGCCTATGACATCGATATGTTTAAAATGATTGACCTGTATGCGACTATTCAAAAACATGTTGATCAAGGGATTAGTTGCACACTTTACCTTAAAGATACGATGACTACAAGAGATATTTCACTGTACTACATTTATGCTTGGAAGAAGGGCTTGAAGACACTGTATTACAGTCGAATGAAGATGACGCAAATTGACGACTCGTGCGTTAGTTGCGTTGTGTAATCAAAATGAAAGAATGGGTGGTTAATTGATTAAGCCAGTAAATTGGAATGAACAAACAAGTGACTATGCGAACATGTTTTGGGAGCAAAACACCAAACAATTCTGGTTGGATACGGAGATTCCCGTAAGCAAAGATAAAAAAGTGTGGGAATCCTTAACCAATACGGAACAAGAAATTTATATGAAAGTTCTTGCTGGACTTACCTTGCTTGATACTGAGCAGGGAGGAGTGGGTATGCCGAAAGTATTACAACATGTTGATGATTTGCAAGAGAAGGCGGTACTTGCTTTTATGGCCGCAATGGAACAGGTTCATGCAAAAAGCTACAGTACCATTTTCACAACTCTGGCGACAAAGAAGCAGATTGATGATGCTTTTAAATGGGCAGAAGAAAACAAATGGCTTCAGGCTAAAGCCAAGAAAATTGATTCGATATATGAGGAAATTAAAGATGATTACACTTTAGCAAAAGCATTGATTGCTTCAGTGTTTCTTGAGTCGTACTTATTTTATAGTGGTTTTTATTATCCGTTGTATCTGGCAGGACAGGGCAAGTTGAAAAATTCAGGTGAGATAATTTTCCTAATTAATAGAGATGAGGCTATTCACGGGGTTTTTGTTGGTCTTCTTTTTCAAAAAACTAGAAGTAAACTATCCAAGACGAATCAAAAGAACCTTGAGGATTTCGCTCATAAACTTCTAGATGAACTTTATCAAATTGAAGTCAAATACTCTGAGGCCATATATGATACGTTAGGGATTACTTCCGATGTTAAAAGATTTGTTAGATATAATGCAAATAAAGCGATGATGAATCTCGGTTATGATTCACTGTATCCTTATGAAGAAGTTAACCAGATTGTACTTAATGGGCTTACTTCTGGAGGTACATTCGACTTCTTTTCATTAAAAGGCGGAAGTTATGTAAAGGCAAAAGTGGAACCCTTAAGAGAAGACGACTTTCATATACTGTCTAACAGAATGGCAGGGTGGAAGAAATAAAAGTATACAATTTGAATTTTTAGAGGGGGAGGTTCTAAAAAAAGTTAACGAAGCTCCTTGGTATATATCAAATTTCGGAAGAGTCAAAACAATAAAAGGCAGGTGCGGAGGGTGGTTAAGAACAGCTTCAACCAATAACTCAGGATACTTATTTGTTAATTACAACAATAAAAACCACTATCTACATCGTCTTGTTGCTCATTATTTTATTAATCCAATTCCTAAAGGTATGGTTGTGAACCACAAGGATGGAAACAAAACCAATAACCACGTCAATAATCTTGAAATCATTACATATAAGGAAAATACACGCCATGCTTACGATAATGGATTGATGACGCCTCTCCACGGCCAAGAAAATAGCATGAGCAAGCTTACAAATATACAGGCTAAAAATTTAATAAGTGATATTCTTAATGGTTTAACGAATAGTGAACTTGCGCTAAAATATGGTTTACATGATCGATACATAAGCCTAGTAAGGCATAAAAAAAGATGGAAAAAACTTTGGAGTGAATTCGGTACATCTGAAGCCGAGATATCTAAAGGAAATGACAAAAATAAATCTTTGACTCCTGAGCAGTTTGTTGTGATAGTTAATAAAATCCGAATAGGCTACACTAATGCTGCAATAGAAAGAGAATATGGTTTGTCTTCGGGTACTTGCAGTAGAATAAGAAATAAGAAGTTATACCTTAATTGGTGGAGTGAATACATAACATAAAAATAAATAATTATAAAAATAAGAGGGTTTGAAATGAAAATCAATGATAGGCTATTCATCACTAAAGTTAAGCGACCAGGGGTCATTAAAGAATTTCTTTCTAATGGAAAAATTAAAATGACCTATTTCAATCGTCGAGGGCAAAGAAAGTTTATAGACGTTGGATTTAAAGATGTCGAGCTTATTAGAGTGTCCAATAAGGAGTACCTTGCAATTATGGATCTTCACCGAAAATTCGGATCTCCTTATGCTACCTCGCCCACACCTTTACTCGGTGCAAGTAGTGATGCTAACAAAATGTTCGCTCAAAAAATTGATGAGATTTCTAAAAAGATGAAATCTGTTTCAGAAAAAAGAATTGGTGGGCAAGTAATGGCGAGGTCATCTTGGATGCTTGAAGAACTTGCCGAGTTTTTAACTGCAGAAAGTATTGAGGATCAGGCAGATGCATTAATTGATTTAATCTACTTTGCATATGGCACATTTGTGGAGATGGGTTTGCGTCCAGATAAACTTTTCGATATTGTCCACGCAGCTAACATTGGAAAGTTATGGCCAGATGGAAAACCAAGATTCAATGAGCAAGGAAAATGGGTTAAACCGCTAAATTGGGAAGCCCCGGAACCCAAAATAAAAAAAGAGATCGAGAAACAAATTAGACAGCAATCAGTCTAATTCATACATTGGACGATGGGAAAACTGTCGTCCAATTTTATTAAGGAGGATGCAATGAACAGCGTCGATAAGGTCTACTTAGCACTGGGAAGAGATATTTTAGAAAATGGAATTGATAAAACAGATAGAACAGGTACCGGTACTAGGTCGGTGTTTGGAAGGCAACTACGATTTGATTTGAATGAAGGCTTTCCTTTGCTTACAACAAAACGTGTGCATTTTCGCTCGGTTTTAGGCGAGCTTCTATGGTTTTTATCTGGTTCTACAAATAAATTTGAATTGAGTAGGAATTACGGAGTAACTATTTGGGATGAGTGGGGTGATGATGAGACTGGTGAACTGGGGAGGGTATATGGGTCTCAGTGGCGTACTTGGCAAGCGCCTAATGGCCAAATAATCGACCAAATAGCACAGGTAATCAACCAAATTAAAAGCAGTCCCGATTCGCGGAGGCACCTCATAAGCGCTTGGAATGTGGGAGAGTTGGAATCTATGGCCCTACCACCTTGTCACTATGCGTTCCAATTCTATGTAGCGGACGGTAAGCTGTCGTGCATGTTCCAGATGCGATCTACAGACTATTTTCTTGGTTTGCCGTTTAACATTCCATCCTATGCTTTGTTGACAATGATGGTTGCCCAAGTATGCGGACTTGGTTTGGGTGAATTAATTTATAGCGGAGGAGACATCCATATCTATAGTAATCACTTTGAACAAGTGAACAAACAGTTGATAAGAGAGCCAAAATCTCTTCCAAAAGTTTATCTAAATAGTAATATTAAAAACATTGACGACTTCGCAATGCTTGATTTTATTCTTGATGACTACAATCCCCATCCAGGCATTAAAGCGCCGGTGGCAATTTAACATGAGCGAGTATAAAATTTCTCCCGCCTCTGAGGCCTTCATAAGTAGATACTATTGCGATAAAGAACCAAGGGTGATCAAACCGCTGTTCAATCAAATTTATACAATCAATGAAGAAAAGTATAAATTTACAGAGACTATCATGGAGGAGATGAGAGACAGCGGTTTGGTTAAGATACTAAGTGTTGATAAGCAATCGGCAAACATAATTGGGCTATAAAATTCTTGTTTTATAATAAAAAGCGCCTATGATTTGGGAATCCAAACCATAAACACTGTTTTATTATCAACAATTTGTTCGTCTGCTAACACTTCTCTTGAATCTATTCTCAGAGTCTTTGCACGGACTAAATGGTATAGTAATGCATAAGCGAGTTTGGGGTCTGTTGTTTTATAGCCGTCATATTCATGACCTATTTTATTATATGCGTCACTATAAACCCATTCTTCTGCCTCACGAATTGTTTCAAATGTCATTTCTTCCTCAAACCAAGTTAAACCAGTTATATGTAAGTTAGCCTGAGTAGAACCGACTTTATCAGTATTAATTATTTCTGAATAACTATTCTTGACATGGTTTTTATCTGGATTCTCCATATTAAAACCGCCTCCGTATAAATTTAATTTAGGAAAACGGGGACTCTTCCCCCCCCCCGTTTTCCTATTCAACTATTACGATTTTAATAACGACATGAGATAGATGCAATCCCTGTAGCACCTGATGAGCCTGCAAGATTAAATTGTAGATTTATTACATCTCCTGGCTCAAGTGATCCCGGAGATGAACTACCAACATAATTATACTTTGATATGCTGCCGTGATACATACCTGGGTAAGCCAAGTTATGTGGAGTGTAGATAGAAGCAGGAAATAACACCCTTGTAGAACCGGATTTCTCAACAGAACCGTATGATGCCCATACGGTAGTCATGGGTCCAAATAGGTCGGCACCTAATGGTGTAAGCTGTAAGCCCCACGCTAAAGTACCGTTTAAAGAAATCTGCGAAGTGAACTGCGTTGCGCCACTTGAACCAACTATCCATCCACCAGTATTACAAGAGAAATTTGCAGCCTGAGGTTCAATCAATTGATCTTGTATTACTCCTGTTTTATTTTCAGTGGTTAAAAACTCGGTATACGTAGCATCTTCTTGTGGAGCAGCGTGCACCGAGAAACCCAACGAGGAAAATAAGAGAGACAGTGTGATTAACAACGATAAAAAGCTCTTTTTAAACATGTTGCCTCCTGGATATTTTTTTGAAGACGCGCCTTCCTATACTAGTTAAACATGGGTTTTATTGTAAATAAAGGCTTTGAAAAAATCTTGTAGTTATAAATTTCCTCTTGATTAACGAACATGTGTTTGGCGTATAATTAATAATACAAACGCACGTTCGTATATGAAGGAGGAGCAATATGTCTTCTAAGAAGAAACACATTATTATGCTTTTCGATATGCAATCCTTTTACGCCAGTGTAGAGAAAGCCAAAGATCCTACACTGACAAACAAACCAATAGTTGTTGCTGGAGATCCATCTCGTAGGTCTGGAGTTGTATTAGCAGCTTGTCCATTAGCAAAACAACACGGTGTTAAAAACCCTGAAACTCTGGGTGATGCTTTAAGAAAGTGTCCCGGATTAGTCGTTATACGTCCTCACATGGAGACATACATAAAAGTTTCAATGCAAATCTCTAACATACTTCAGCAGTACAGCGACCTAGTTGAACCATATAGCATCGATGAAATATTTATTGATTGCACAAATACAATGCATCTCTTCGCTAATAGACCAGAAGAAATGGCTACAGAAATTCAACGCAAAATTAGAATTGAAACTGGTGTACATGCGAGAGCCGGTATTGGAGAAAACAAAACCTTATCAAAGCTATGCTGTGACATAATTGCCAAGAAAAATAAAGATGGAATTTTTATTTTGCGAAAAAATGAACTGCACAAATACATATGGGATAAGCCAATTAGGGACATGTGGGGAATCGGATCAAGAATGGAGAAACACTTACTCAGAATAGGTATTAAGACAATTGGCGACCTTGCTAGTACACCGTTACCCAGACTTACTAAGCGATGGGGAGTAAATGGTCAACTTATTTGGATGACGGCAAATGGAATGGACGATTCCCCGGTTACACCGAGTACTCACATGTCTCAAAAGGTAATTGGTAACGGAATGACTCTTCCGCGCGACTATTGCGAACCCTGGGAGATAGAGGTTGTTCTGCTAGACATAACGAACGAAGTGACTAAGCGAGCTAGAAATAAGTGCCTAATGGGTTCTGTTGTGTCTGTAGGCTGCATGGGTGCTGATTGGGATCATCCGACCGGCTTTCATAGACAAATGAAAATGCCTGACCCCACCAATGTTTCTGGAGATATTTACAATGTTGTCAAAAAGATATTTTATGCTCATTGGGATCGGCAACCAGTTAGGAAATTGAGCGTATCACTATCTGATCTTTCTGATGCAAACACATATCAATTATCTTTTTTTGAGGACAGCGAAAAGAAGAGAACTTTAGATAATGTGATGGATAGTATCAAAGATAAATTTGGGGAAATAGCAATTTTGAGAGCAAGCTCTGTAACTTCTGCCGGTCAAGCCAAAGATAGAGCGGCTAAAATCGGAGGTCATTATAGATGAGCATAAAACTAAGGGGCAATGGGCGTTGGGAGAGCAGCCGTATGATGCTGCCACAGCATAAAGAAGCAATAAATCAGCAGTTAAAGGATACTGGGTTAAAAAGAAAACCGGAACTACACGAAGATGAGCTGCAGATAGTAATGGAGAACATAAGTCTCTCCTATGCTAGAAAAGCCATAATCTGCGTAACGATATTCGATGAATACACGAATCGAGACTTGGTTGGTGTTGTTGTTTCAATAAATACATACAGGCAAAACTTCAAAATCGAACTAGATAATGGTTATGAATTTGTTGATTTTGCCGAGGTAATTAGAGCAATTTTATGAGAGGAGTAAGGATATGAGCGTAAAGATTGTACAGGGAAATTTAATGGAGGCTACCGAAGATATTATTGGACATCAGGTAAATTGTATGGGGGTTATGGGAGCAGGACTTGCTAAATTAATTAAGCGTGACTACCCAGAAGTTTTTATGCAATATAAACAATCATGTAGTAACAAGGGAGAGTTATTGGGCCATTGTCAGATCATTTCAACGCAAAGTGAAAAGTACATTGCTAACTTATTTGGGCAATATGGCTATGGGGTACAAAAAAGACATACAGACTATATTGCATTGCGTGGAGCATTAAGTGAATTAAAATCTTTGGCTATGAAGTCAGAACAGTCGATTGCTCTGCCATATAATATTGGATGTGGATTGGCCGGCGGGGATTGGGATATTGTAGAACAAATTATTGAGGAAGTTTTCATTGATTATGATGTGACACTATATAAGTTCGAATAGTTTGGGGTGGGAGTGGAGTTATGATCGATTTATTCTTGGACGATTTGAGGCCTTACCCTAAAGGATTCCATATCGCTAGGACTGTTGAAGAGGCTGTATCAATTTGTGAATCTAATAATATACGTAGGCTTTCTTTGGACCATGATTTGGGAGGAGTTACAGGACAATATACTCGCACAGGATATGACTTTTGCAAGTGGCTGGTGGAGAAGTGGGTCTTAGGCGATTATCTAACTCTGCCTGAAGCAATATTCTTGCATACATCAAACCCTGTTGGACGCGATAACATGCGGCAAATACTCCTTAGATATAACCCAGGCGAAGTTAAAGTCTACAATTCACCAATGCCCGAATACAACTTAGCTACAGGAGGCTTTTTTGAAGATTTTTAGTAATGATTTATTAGTTAGAATTAAAAAGATGTACCATTTATATTGGGTAGGGTATCACAACAGGTCAAAGTTTTATCATTATGAAAAAAGAGAAGTTCATCATGCAAAATGCAGGATTTTACAACAGGGTGATGAAAATTAAGCGATAAAACTATGGTTTTATAGGAAAAGAGTGGCCCTGTGAGTGCGTTTCACAGGGCTTTTGAGATGACTAATGAACGTGAATAATATACCTTAAAAAGGAATAAATGTAAATAACTAATTAACTACAGTAAATGTTTCAGTTTCCCAATCGCCTAACCAAGTATCCCAGTCACCGTATGCAAATATTTTTAATCTAACCAAAAAGGTTCCTTGTGAGTTTCTGTCCAGAATGTCATCAATATTAAAATTGTGGGATATTGAAGTTCCTGACCATGTACCGTCTTTACTAGCGCGTTGATAACTTGTGCCATTTTTCTGTTCTGAAATAACTAATTGATAATAGGCTGCTCCTGTTGTCTTTTTTTCTGCCGTTACCCCAATATATGTATCGCTGTTGGGATAGCTTCCAGTACGATTTGTATAGACTCTTGCCTCTATACCATTTTGTTTTTTCCATCCAGAATTAGCCTGAGGACTTATAAGACTTTTCTCTGCAACCTTAGGACTGACATCTGAAGAATTAGCACTGACCGATGTGACTGAGCTTAGAGAGGCGACAAGTAAGCTGGTAGATAAAATGGTGACCAATTTTTTTGTCATATCTGTTCCTCCTTTAAAATATGGTACATATATACAATTATACATATAACAGTAAAATCCTTCATTGACTAGTTGAATAAATCAAAGAAACCGATATCTTGAAATAAATAAAAGTATGTGATAATATTATTTAAAAGGAGGCGATCTTGCTGAAAGATAACTATACCGTTTATCATGTTCACAGCGATCTTAGTAATCCAACAACAAGTATGTCTATGGATTCGACCACTAAGTTTGAGCAGTATTTAAGATTGGCAAGCAAACTAGAAATGAAGTCCTTTTGTTTTTCTGAACACGGATCAATTATGAATTGGATTAAGAAAAAACAGACAGTCGAAAAATATGGTATGAAATACATACATGCCAATGAAATTTATGTCACTGAATACATAGATAAAGAAAAAGGGTTAATTCGAGATAATATGCATTACATGCTAATTGCGAAGAATGAGAAAGGAGTAAATGAATTAAATAAACTCACTTCATTATCTAATAACCGAAATGATGGTCATTATTATTTTAATCCTAGGCTATCACTTGATGAAGTTATGAGTACATCAGACAACATAATTATGACAACAGCATGTCTAGCTTCACCTGTCTGGAGAGCTTTACAAAAGAACAACGCAGCGATGCTTAATAAACTCTTAGAGTTTTTAACAAGGAACAAACATAGGGTTTTTTTAGAAATCCAATACCACTTACATCCAGAACAAATAAAATTCAATCAATGGCTCTATGATTTTTCAAAATCAACCGGTATACCTCTCATTGCTGGAACTGATACACACTCATTGAACGAAGATCATGCAGCAGCCAGGAAGATAATGATGAAAGCTAAGGGAGCAACGTACGGCGATGAGGATTCATTTGATTTAACGTTTAAGAGCTACGAAGAACTGGTTGATAAATTTGAAGAACAGTCTGCTATTCCTCGTCATGCTTATTTAGAAGCTATTCATAACACAAACGAAATGGCAGATATGGTTGAAGAGTTTACCCTTGACTCTAGCCCGAAATATCCAAAACTATACGAAGACTCTGAAAAAGTCTTTAAAGAGAAAATAAACGAAGGGATTATCGCGAGAGGCACCAATAAACTACCTTCTGAACATAAAAAGAGATACTACGAGAGAGTTAGGGAAGAGTTTGATACATATAAGAAATTGGGAACGATTGACTACATGCTTTTGCAGAAAAATATTATCGACTACTGTTACACCAAAGAGATATATCCGGGGTATGGTCGAGGCTCTGTTAATGGAAGCTTAATTGCGTATTTATTGAAAATTACCGAAATGGATAGCATAAAACATAAGTTAAATTTTTTCCGGTTTTTAAATCCCGAAAGAATAAGTCTTGCGGATATAGATATTGATTTTCCGCCTTCGCGAAGACAAGAGGTAATTGATTATGTATCAAGCATCCCGAACATTCACTTTTCTGAGATTATCACATTCAACACCGTTGCTTTAAAGGGGGCAATTAGAGAGGTTGGCCGCGCACTTCAGTTAGACGTTTCATTAGTTGACGAAATTGCAAAAGCCGTCTTTAAAGATGATGAAAAGAAAGATTGTATACCTGATAGCTACAGAAAAAAATATCCCGAACTATTTAAATATGTAGATTTGGTAAATGGAGTAATCATCAGTGTGGGCTCCCACCCTTCGGGATATGTAGTTTCACCGGTGAGCTTAGATGATTCAGTTGGTCTATGCTATACAAAAGAGAGCAAGTATCCTGTGAGCCAAGTAAACATGAAAGAGCTGGATAGCTGCAATTTTGTGAAGCTTGATATACTCGGCTTAGACAACATTGAGATTATTAATGAGACTTGTAGGCTCGCAGGTATTGAACGTTTGGTTCCTGACAATATGAATGTAAATGACGAGGCAGTATGGGAATCCATGAAAGATTCGGGGTTAGGCATATTTCAATGGGAGAGCGAATCAGCACACCGTTATTACAAAGAACTATTCAAACAAGAGACAATAAAGAAGATTAGAGAAGTTAATCCAGAAATCAGTTTAATTGAACTCTTCTCAATGGGTAACGGTGCAATTCGTCCTTCTGGATCATCTTATAGAGAAAGTCTAGCTGCCGGTATATTTAAAGATCATGGACACAAAGAACTCAACAACTCATTGAATAATACTCATGGCTATCTAATTAGCCAAGAGCAAATCATGAACTTCTTGGTTGATTTTTGTGGTTACTCTATGGCTGAAAGCGATACTGTACGTCGAGGACTTTCGAAAAAGGAAGGAACTGAACAGTACATCCCATTAATTCGAGATCGGTTCGTCAGTAACATGAGAAAAAAATTTGCTGAAGATGAAGAACATTCAAAAGCAATCATTGAGCCTTTCTTACAGGTAATATTGGATGCTCAGTATTACGGGTTTTCAGATAATCACTCTAACCCCTATAGTCATATTGGATATGGAAACGGCTATTTAAGACATTACTATTCTTTAGAATTTCTAACTGTAATGCTGAATATTGCAGACAATCTAGACAAGGTGGGCAAAATTGCTGAATATGCGAATAGCATAGGAGTAAATATCGAACCAATTATGTTTAGAAAATCTGTAAGCGAATATATGATGGCAAAAGAAGAAAATGCAATCTATAAAGGTATTAGGTCAATCAAATATCTCAATGAACAAATAGCCAATGAGCTTTATGAATTAAAAGATAATACATATGAAACCTTTTGTGATCTATTAGTAGATATCTTTGAAAAGACATCGTGCGATTCAAGACAGCTACAGATTTTAATAAAGCTTGGTTTTTTTAAAGAGTTTGGCGGTAATAAAGAGCTTTTTAATATTTATGTCGAGTTTATCGGAGGTAAAGACGCCTATAAAAAAAATTTAAAAAGTGAAAATAAAGCAAAAAGATTAAATATAAAAAGAGAAAAAGAAACAGAAATAAGAAGAACGATTAATGAAAAAAATTTTCCAATACACGAGACAATTCTTTATGAAAAAGAGATGATGGGGTACGCTGACATTAAGTATCCAGGAGCAGATGAATGGTATTGCATAGTTGGTATAGATACTAAGTATACTCCAAAAATTACGGTATATGATCTGTCATTAGGAACTGAAAAAACAATAAAAATGGATAAAAAGAAATTCTACTCTGGTGGCGAGGAAGCCCTAAAAGTTGGAAACTTAATAAAGATCACTTTAACTGAGATGAGACAAAAAAGTAAAAAAATTGACGGCAAATGGGTTAAGATTGAAAACCAATTCGAAGAATGGATCATTAGTTGTTTCATAAAGAAGTAGAAGTATATTACTAGAATGTAGGTGAATATTTGCAGCCGATAATAATGAGAAGATACGAAAGCGAGCAGTTAAATCAAGCGATTAATGATAATGAGCGTAGAGGCTTTAAAGTAGTGCAAAAATGGGTGCAACCCAAATATAATAGGGACGGTTCAATAACTCGTTTAATATATTGTGCCAAGATGCTAAAGAATGATTAGATCAAGCATTGATAAAAAAAGGAGAATAGATATGGATAATAAATTTAATATTAACAAAACATATCTGCCTCTAGTTTTAACAGCGGAACAAATAATTCAGGTTTTAGGCATTGGTAGGAGGGCCGGTTACGAATTATTGAAGGCTCCACCGTTTCCAGTAAGACGATTGGGAAAAAGAGGAACAATTAAAGCGTCAAGAGATGCGCTTTTCAATTGGTTAGAAAGCAAAGAAAGCGGGGCATAAAGCCCTTGCTTTTTTTAATTTAGAGTGTTAATATTTCAATTACAGTTAAGTAAGTGTTCTTGGGTGAAATTGTGGCAGGATTTCAGTAGGAGCTCGTATGAGTTCTGCCAGTATTTCGGTAGGATTCTGGCAGGATTTCGGCAGGATTTCGTTCCAAAATCAGATGATATCAGAGGTAACGCCAGATCATCAACGGAAACGAAGATTTGCTACAAACCTAGTGGTATCAAGGGTTTCAGCACCGAAACGACTGCCAAAGGTCACCAAAAGGACATACGAAATTGAATATTGAACCTTCGGGGTAGGGTGAAAGTCCCAACCGGCGGTGATGGGTACGCAAGTACCCTAAGCCCGCGACTCCCGGCTGTTACGGCCGGGACTGACTTGGTGCGACTCCAAGGCCGACGGTAAAGTCCGGATGGGAGAAGGTGAAAAGCAGCTTCATTAAAATTTTTATTTTAATGAAGTCTGTTTGTCGATGCCCCCGTTGAACTTCCAGCGGGGGCATCGTCTCTTTTCGGAAGGTTCAATTCAAAACATTCCACAGGGGGTTTTTGAATTGGAGAATGCTTTAGGTCTTAACGGAAAGTCCGCATTAATGAAAGGAAAAGGGATCAACGGCATCTGGTATGTCGCGCTGGGCGCCACTTTGTGGGGGCTTGATCCGCTTTTCCGCATCCTGCTGCTGAAAAGCTTAACATCGGCGCAGATCGTGTTCATCGAACACCTGCTGCTCGCCTGCTACGCGCTTCCGGTCCTGATCCGGTACCGCGAACAACTGAGCGGGAAGCTGACGCTGGCTGTCATCGGCGCGCTGCTGTTCATTTCGTGGGGCGGATCGGCAATCGCCACGATTTTGTTCACGTCGGCGTTTGCTCATGGGAGCGCGAATGCCGTGCTGCTTTTACAAAAGCTTCAGCCCTTATTCGCGATTACCTTGGCGCGCGTACTGCTGAAAGAAGCTCTGCCGGCCCGATTTTTTAAATACATCTTTTTCGCACTTGCGGGCACGTATTTGCTGACGTTCGGGTTTCAATCCCCGTCGCTGGGGCTCAAAGATCTGGGCACCATGAGCTGTCTGCTGTCGATTTTGGCAGCAATTCTCTGGGGCGGGTCCACGGTCATGGGCAAATATTTGCTGCAAAAAAATCTCGATTTCCCGATCGTAACTTCGCTCCGGTTTTTACTGGCCATTCCGCTGCTGTTTGTCGTGCTGATGGCGAGCGGGGACGCCTGGCAGCTTCATAAAGCAACGGGCGAGTGGGCGCTTATTGTTGTGAACTTGCTGTTCCAGGCGTTTTTCCCGGGGCTGATCAGCATGCTGCTCTACTATAAAGGGTTGTCCTCGACCAAGGCGTTTCTCGCGACAATCGCGGAGCTGTCCTTCCCGGCCGTCGGTGTTCTGATCAACTGGCTCGTATTCGATCAGGCCCTGACAATCGGACAGCTGGCCGGCTTCCTTCTGATCTGGTCCACGTTGTGGTTCATGGGACGCACCCCGGAAAGTAAAGCCGCCGCGTCCGGCGCCAACGAAAAGCTAGACGCTTCGGCCGTTTAATTGCAACGCATCCAAAAGACTGCCTAATCGGCGGTCTTTTTTTATATCCATCGAAAGCGGAGTTCCACTTGCAGGGAGCGAAAGAATTGAGTTTAGTTGAACTTCAGGCAGGTGTGCGGGAGAGTATAGCCGGATTTCCGGAAGGATGCTATGCTAAAATAAATACAATACCATTATTTTACATAACTCCGCTAAGTGAGGTGTACGGAAATGAAGCGCCCGGCTATACTTGACGAGATTCATGCCCTTCATCCCAATGAAGCCAAGGGCCTGCTGCTGCAAATGCTGGAGCAAGCACAGCGTTACGAAGAGCTGCCCGAGAAAGAACATGCCCTTCAAAAACAAATTTTGGAGATATGGAATGGACATTTGGCCCGAAATCGGGCGGAGAACGAGGGAAGAGCAGGTCATGTCCACATTGTGATGGGGCTGTCCGAAGCGGGAGCTTTGAAGTGTGCGCTCAGCAGCCTGGGCAGGAGGAAAGAAAGCGAGATCCTCACGTTCAACGATTGTTTTTCCGAAGGGCCGATCCGGGAGCTGGAGACGGAGGAAGGGCGGAAGTTCCGGCTGGAATGGATGTCCGAAAGTTTCAATGGGTATGGGTACGCCCAGCTAACAGGGATCCGGCACGGTTCAGATACCATTCTGGAGACTATGCGCGGCTTACCCGCCGATAAGGACATTACCATCTGGACTGGTAATCACGCCCACGAGCAGATCGGGATGCGTCTTGCCCTGTCTGTCCTTCGCGATGCTCCGAATAACGTCTATATCGGCCAGGTTTCGCAGCTGTATGAAGGGATAGCCGCCCGTTTCGATCCGGTGCCGCATTCTTACGCATTCGGCTTTCTTTGCATAGAAGCGATTGAAGAAATCGTGCGGATTCATGAAAAGCAAAAGCAGCCGCTGTCAGAGCAAGCAAGGCAAGCATACATCCGGGAATGGCAAGAGCTGTCGGCATCCGATGCGAAGCTTCATATCTGGTCGGACGGCAAAATAGTACCGGCTGCCGAGGAGAGTTACGACGAAGCGCTCGCGGCTCTTGTCGGTCAAATGCAGCGTGGCAGCAGCGACGACGAGGAGGAATTCATCCCGGCCAGCCGGGTGATTATGGAAGCGCTGGAGAGCTGGGGCAATACCGTTATGGTTGAGTTTATCGAATACCGGCTGTGGACGTTGATTAGCGATGGACGGCTAAAGTTCAAAGGTGTGCCGGCTGCCATGCAGTCGTATAAAGTGGCGCTGGCCGAATCATCTTGCTAGGCAGAAATTGCAGTTCGCGGCAGTTGTCCGATAAAAGCTCCCCGAATGCAAAAGGAAAGCGCGCGCGATTCGAAATCGCACTAGCACGCAAAAATGCCGGGTGTGCTCAGCCGGCTCTGCATCGCCGGCGGCCAACCCCCGCACACCGTCCCCCGGCACTCAAAAAAAAGCAGGTTCCCCTCATTGATCGGGAACCTGCTTTTTTGAGTGCTACTCGCCCGCGGCGGTTTTTTTCACATCCGACGCTTTGATGCCGCGCATAATGCTTACCTCGACGCGGCGGTTTTTGGACCGGCCTTCGGACGTGGCGTTTGAATCCACCGGCCGGTACTCGCCGTATCCGATCGAGCGGAATCGGCTCGGGTCGATGGCGTTATTTTCAAGCAAAATTTTCATGAAATTCAGGGCCCGCCTGGAGCTTAAATCCCAGTTCGAATCAAACTCCTTGTTGTTGATCGGCACATTGTCGGCATGTCCGGCCACTTCGATCCGGTATTTCGGATATTGGCTCAGCATATCGGTCATGGCCTGGGCCAAAAGGCGAGATTCTGGTTTGATTACGGCAGACCCGGAAGCGAACAGCGCTTTATCCTGGATCGTGATCATTAACTGGTCGTCGTTCAGGGTCGTTGTCAGCTCGGAGCCCAGCTTGTTGTCCGTGATGTATTGATCGAGCTTCTGTTTAAGCTTCTCGAGATCGGCCTGCTCGGCCTCGTACTGCTTTTGCAGTGCTTCGCTTTCCGAAGGGTTCGGGTTGTCATGCTTCTTGAGCGCGGTACTGGTGTCCTGGTTCAACGGGATTTTGGCGGAAGTTTCGAACGTCCCGGTTCCCCCGGTAAAAGCGGAGTTCAAAGCCCGCATAATACTGTCGTATTTTTTCGAGTCCACCTGGCTGGAAGCGAACAAAATAATGAACAGGGCCAGCAGAAGCGTCAGAAGGTCGGCATAAGGGATGAGCCAGGACTCATCCAGATGCTCCTCATGATGTTCTTTCCTGTGCTTTTTACTCATTGTCCATACCCGATTGTTTCGAGGAGTCCTCGTCTTCACGCTGGGAGCTTGGAACGAATACGAGCAGCTTCTGTTTGACGGCGGAAGAAGAAATACCGGCCTGAATGGATAGGAGTCCTTCCACCATCATCAGCTTCAGCATGACTTCTTTTTTGGATTTCTGTTTCAGTTTATTGGCGATGGGATGCCAGAGAACGTAACCGGAAAAGATACCGAGAAGAGTCGCGACGAACGCCGCGGAGATCAGATGGCCGAGCTTCTCGATTTCGTTCAGGTTGCTCAGCGCCGCGATCAGGCCGACGACCGCTCCCAATACCCCCAGAGTAGGGGCATACGTTCCCGCCTGCGTAAAGATTTGAGCGCCGTTCCGGTGCCGATCTTCCATAGCCGCGATATCTTCCATCAACACTTCGCGTACGAAGTCCTGATCATTGGCGTCAATAATCATCCGCATTCCGCTTTTAAGGAAGGGATCGTCAATTTCGTTCACTTTTTCTTCAAGAGAAAGCAGGCCTTCGCGGCGGGTAAGAGCTGTCCAGTCCGCCACCATATTAATGAGGTCTTTTTTGGGCATAAGCTTTTGCTCGGTGAAAACGATTTTCAACAGTTTAGGAAAATTTTTAAGTTCTTCGCCCGAAAATCCGATAAAAAGAGTGGCCGCCGTCCCGACGAAAATAATGAGCAGAGCGGCGGGGTTGAACAGAGCAGTCAGGCTGGCCCCTTTCAAAACCATGCCGACGCCTACGGCGATAATCGCCAATATGATACCAATAATAGAAGATTTCTCCAAAATTCGCGCACCTCTTCGTTGTAGGTTGTAAGACCTATATCGACAAGGGTACTCATAAAGTTAACAGTTATTTTCAAGTTCCGGCAAGTGTCACAAAAATCACACAAAACGGCGAAAAATAAGCTTTTTTGGCGTTTTTGGATCGTTTTTAAAAGGGATTCCCGCTCTGACCGGCGAAGCTTACTGAATAATTTCGACCGGATTCGACACATTTCTGTATTACGCACGATGAGTAATTTCAACGGGGACGAAAAAAGTTTTTGATAAATTTTCCTCATTCCGGCTTTGGAAGATGTCCGGCTTTTTCGTGATGCTTTCCGAATGTTTTTTTAACGTGCATACGCGGTCGCGACTTATGGCATGATGTGCATAGCGGCTTGACTTGTGCTAAAATCAGATTTTATCAAATCTCTAACAGCAGGTGTTTTCATGTTCAGTTTCTATTTGTTTCCGATTTCGTACGCTTTTCTAACGTTTCCGATTGCGGCGGTCCTGTTTACGCTTCCTTTTCTGATCGTCCAGTACCGCAAGTACGGGTATGTACACTTTTACAGGGCTTTGCTGCTTTATTTGTTTCTTCTGTACATGATGAATGCCCTGTATCTGATCATTCTACCGCTTCCTCCGAGCATCCACAACGCGCCTCCGGCGGTGGAGTCGTATGCCCAGTGGATTCCGTTCCACTTCCTGGAAGATATTCTGAAGGAAACGGCCGTAGTGGCGGACCAGCCGCGCACCTATCTGCATCTGCTGAAGGAACGGGCGTTCCTTCAAGTGCTTTTTAACGTGCTGCTGACGGTACCGTTCGGTATTTTTCTGCGGTATTATTTCCGTACAAGCTGGGTCAAATGCCTGTTGTTCTCCTTAGGACTGTCTCTGTTTTTCGAAATCACGCAGGTCACCGGCCTGTACGGCATCTACGATTATCCGTACCGGCTCTTCGATGTCGACGACATTATGACGAATACGGTGGGGGGTATGATCGGATATGTGGCGGCGGAATGGCTTTCTTCCCTGCTGCCGAAGATCGAATCGCTCGATGACAAAGTGGACTTGGCGGTCAAACGCGTCACTTACACCCGGCGCGGGCTGGCGTTCCTGTTCGATTGGTTCGTGATGAGTCCGGTACTTGCCATTCTGGCTGTACTGAACGTACCGCTCCCTTATGCGGCGGGCGTCGTGCTGTATTTTATCGTGCTGCCTTATTTCACGAACGGCCAGACGCTCGGCAAATGGATCGTCCGCATCCGTCTCACAGGCAAATCCGATAAAATAACGATCTATGAGCTCTTCGTCCGCTACGGGCTGCTGTATCTCTTCGTCGGGGGATTGAATCAGCTGTACATCCGGGCAGGGATCGAGAATCTTCCGGATATCCTGATGGTCATTGCGACGTTCGCCATGTTCCTGTTCAATGTCTGGTTCGCTATTCACGTCCTGCGCTGTGTATTCAACCGCAACCGGCAGTTGTTTTACGAGAAGAAAAGCGGTACGCGGCATGTAATCAAATAGGAAAGCGGAAATGAAAAAGTAATCAAAAGCAGCCTCAGCCCTCTCTTATAGGGACTGGGGCTGTTGGAGCACGCTGAGGGCTGGTTTACAGAAACTGAACCTGTTTTAACCCCAGGCAGATTCTTTTTTTCGGCCGAAACCGCTATATTTAAAAGAGGACTTAAATGAAGGCGCTTCCTCTAGGAGGAGCCTTGAAGCGGAGGGAACCGGAATGAAGAAGCCCGTCGATATCGGTATCGTGCTGAGCCAGCTTGACCTGGCTTGGCAGAAATGGCTGGATTATAGGCCGCCGCAAAATCACAAGCAGCCGGTTTGAGAACTTGGCACCGGTACGGGTGCCGGCACCGCAATACAAAACCGCAAGGCGAAAATCCGTACCGGCAGGAGACAAACGGAGGGAAATTATGTTAAAACCGAAGACGATCGAGGCCGATTGGGGCGGCCATCTTGTAAAACTGACCTGGATTGCTGCCGCAACGCCTCCCGAAAAGGATGTCACGAGTGTGCATGGCGTCTGCTTTTACGAAGGCAAAATATTGCTCGTCCGCGTCAAAACCCGCGGTTTTAACTTGCCGGGTGGGCACGTGGAGGCGGGTGAGACACCCCGTGAGGCCCTGCACCGCGAATGCCTGGAGGAAGGCTGCGCGGAAGGAGTGATCCGTCCGGTCGGGATGATTGAGGTGAGCCATGAGAACAACCCGAATTTCGATCCGGGCGGCAAGTATCCGCTTATCGGCTATCAAGTTTTTTACCGGATGGATATAACCGCCTGCCACCCTTTCACCCGGGAAAACGAGTGTACGGCCCGCATCTGGGTCGAGCCCGGGGAGCTGCCGCATGTGATCGAGGATCACGAGCTCATCCTCTGCGCCGTGGAAGCGGCGCTGGACACCGGACCCGTAAGCCCCCCGCTTGACGATTGAATAGACGAAGGAGGAGAATGGCATGCCCGAGAAACAGAACGGACAAACCCCCGCCGTACTCGTAACGGGAGGGAGCACCGGAATCGGCCGGGGCATCGCCCTTGCATTTGCCGCGGCAGGCTACCGGGTCGCGATTACCCATTATCGGGATGGGGATGCTGCAGCGGCAGCGGCCGAAGAGATTTCGCGCTTGTCGGGAGCCCCATGCGGAGTTATCGAGGGTGACCTGAGGAAGCTTGAAACAGCCGAAGGGACCATACCGGATGCCCTGCGAATCCTCGGCCGCCTCGACATTCTCGTAAACAATGCCGGCATCGGGCTGTACGGCCGCATACAGGAGCTGCCCGCGGAAAACCTGGACAGCCTATACGGGCTGAATTTCCGCGCTCCGCTGCTTCTTATGCGGGATGCCTCCCGCCACATGATTGAGCGCGGCATTCGCGGGTGCATCCTGAACATTACCTCCTCGCGGGCCGAGCGGGCGTATCCGAAGGATGCCGCCTACGGCGGACTCAAGGCCGGCTTGGAACGGGCCTCCGAAGCTGCCGCGCTCGATCTGGCGCCTTATGGAATCCGCGTCAACTGCCTGGCTCCCGGGGCCGTACTTGTGCGGGAACCGGAGCCGCAGCTTGACAAGTTCGCCGAGACGGTTCCTCTGGGCCGGATAGGGCTGCCGGACGATATCGGCCAAGCGGCGGTATGGCTGGCATCCGGGCAGGCGTCTTACGTGACCGGCATTTCTCTGCGGATAGACGGCGGCTTGATCCTGCCGGGGATGCCGGAGGACGGCAGCGCCTCTTGGAATTCGGGCGTATAAGAGGCAGAGGCCCGCAAGTCCGTCGGGTCAGTTGAAGACGCCCGAGCCTACAATTTCCACGTTGACTTTCGGATGGAAACGGACGTTTTGATACTCCTGCAGCCAATCCATGGACTTCCACAACTTTGGATGGCGGGCCATCAGCTGTCTGCCGATCCCGAATGCATCACAGCCGCTTTCCTGCAGCTTCTCGATCACCGCTTCGGCGTCCCGGGTCAGGAGAGCGGACAAGTCTTCGTTCAGCCGGTGCACCGTATCCTTTTGATGCAGATGATCTTCGGCAAATTCCGTCACTCTCACAGGAAGCTTCAGGTCCAGATACACATCGACCTTGCGGTCTTGGACCTGGACCTTCAATTTTCGTTTGCTTTTTTTTCCCCCTGCATCGAACGTGATGTAATTCTCCAGGTTACTCCGGTCCCCCTCTTTAATTTTCCGTACAAATCTTGCCGTATCTTTGTGAGATCCCGAGAGAAGCGAGTACAGAATGGCTTCCTCCACATTCAGGCTGCCTGTCATCCGCTGACCGTTAAACAGAGCGATCCCTATGGCATCGACGTTTTTACCGTCTTGTTTGAGATAGGGGAGCACGAAGTCCTGACCGGGATCCAGCAGCAGCGTGAGCATCGTTTCCAGCGATAATTCGGGAAAAACGCTCATCTCTTCCAGGCTTTCGATTTTCCTTGTAATAAATTCACCGATGAGAATGTTTCCGGCCTTCTTCAGCCGCAGCATTTCGTTCGTAGAGCCGTCCACGACGGCGATTTTAACCCGGGAAGTAGGGTTGCGAGGGTCGCGGTACAGAACATCCAGGTACGGATAAAGATCCTTTTCCGCCACACTTCGGCCGAGCAGCATAAAGCCGTATTTGAAGTACCGGATATCCCCGGTTACCTTGGTGCGGATGATGTCGCTCGTCTGCCTGACGGAATAACCGACGCCGGACTCGACCTCGTTCTTCGCCGAACCCTGCTGCTCGGTTTGTTTGGACTCGTCCACAACTTCCATCGTCTGCATCAGCCTGCCGTCGGGTGTGAGATCATACCCCGCCCCGTATCCGAGTCTGGCATTTCTCAAACTGTCCTCATCCCAGCAGCCCGGCAGCACGGCGAGCAGGAGCAGCACGGTCCCGATACGTCCGGCCCGTTTCATGCGGTTTCACCTTCTTTCTTCTTGAGTGCGTAAGATAGCAGCAGGAGCAGAAGCGGGAATCCGATGAGGAAAAAATAAGCCGACGCGTCCGCGATATACGAGAAAAGCTCGAACTGATCCTTCGTCTGCGGCAGATACGCGATGGCACAGGAAATGATCACCGCAAAGGGCGCGGCTTTTTTATGGTTCTTATGCTTTAGCAGATGACCGATGCCGAATGCGGCCGCATAGCAGTAGCCGGTCATGGAGGCTACCATGGAGATCATCCAGATGGGGAGGAACAGCAGATCCGCGCGGTCCATCGCCCCGAATGGCAGCGAACGCAGCAGATACATGACGGGCTCGGGAATCATATTCAACTGATGGGGACTGAAAACGGCCATGCAGGTAAACACCGTAAAGGCGTAAAACAAAACGACAAACCACGTGCCTGCCGACACGGCTTTCAGTTTGCCCGCATGGTTTCCTTTTACGTAAGGATAAATGATCAGAATCAGCTCGAACCCGTACATGGCGGTGATCGTTTCTTTCGAGCTTATAAGGATATTCCAGATTCCGGCCTCGTTAAGCGGAAGCAGGTACAGAAAATTCGCGCGGTGCACACCGTACCCGATAAGGAACATCATAGGCCCGATGAGAAACGTGAACAGGATAAAGATGCGCGTAATGGTGCGAAACGTGCCCCGGATCAAATAAACGCCCGTCAGCATAAACAGGAACAATACCGCCCAGCGTGGGGTGTTCTGGAGAATCCAGCGGTTGATGATATCGAACGCGCCCATCATGACAACGCCGCCGACCAGAAGAAAGTAAGCGACGTAGGCAATTCCGATAAAAGCGCCCGCATATCGGCCCGTTACGGCGGACGCGATCCGGAACACGCTGTAGGACGGGAACCGTTTCATCAGCATCCACATCATAACCAGGATCAACTGCAGGAAGACGCCGGCGATCAGGACCGAAATCCAGCCTCCGCCTTTGGCGAGCTGGTGCAGACGGTACGGCAGCGACAGGATTCCGACACCGATTTGGAGCTTGATAATGAGCAGAAAAAGCTGGCCTTGCGTAATGGTGTCTTTGGGTTCAATCTTCATCCCGTTTCCAGCTCCTTGAGGTCGCCTCTTCTTGCTTCATGATTTTAGGATTGGCGTCATGGGGACGCGCGGTGAGCAGCCAAGAAGGAAAGCGGACAAACACATCCTTCATATCTTTTATTCTCAGCGGTGCGAAAGGAGAGAAGTAGGGCGTGCCGAAAGACTCCAGTTTGCACAAATGGATCGTCAGAAGCATGAGACCGAAAGCGATCCCCACATATCCGAAAATAGAAGCGGCGATCATCAGCGGAAAACGCAAAATCCGCACGGCCGAGCTCATTTCATGGGACGGGACGAGAAAAGAGGCGATCGCGGTCAGCGAAACGACGATGATCATCGTGTAGGACACGAGTCCGGCCCGTACGATGGCATCCCCGATGACCAAACCGCCGACGATGCCGATCGTCTGTCCGACCCGGCTGGGCAGCCGGATTCCGGCCTCGCGGAGCAGCTCGAAGATGAGTTCGAGCAGCATGGCTTCGACGATAGCGGGAAACGGCACGCGTTCCAGCGAGCTTTTGATCGTATGAACAAGCTCCAGCGGTAAAATATCCGGGTGAAAGGAAACGGTTCCGATATAAATAGCCGGGAGCGTAAAGGCCAAAAGAAAGCTGAACATCCGGATCATCCGGACAAATGAGCTGACGATCCAGCGGCCGTTATAATCGTCCGGCGATTGGTAGAAAGCGAAGAAGGTGACGGGAACGATAAGAACGGTCGGACTTCCTTCCGTAAGAATCGCGACGCGTCCTTCCATTAAATTGGAAGCGGTCCGGTCCGGACGCTCGGTGGCCAAATGCTGCGGGAACACGGAGAACGGGTGATCCTCCGTCATCTCCTGAATAATTCCCGTTGTCAGCACGGTGTCGGCGGAAATGGCCCGGATCCGTTCCTCGACTTCCTGAACGAGCTCGGCATTGGCGATATTATTCATATAAACAATAGCGATCCGGGTTTGCGTATGCGTGCCGGCCTTATAGTAGCGAACCGTCAAATAAGGGCTTGCGATCAACTTGCGGATCAGAAACAAGTTCACGTTCAGAACTTCGATGAAGCCGTAATGCGGACCCCGGATCACGCCTTCGTTCTCGGGTTCTTCCACGCTCCGTTTGTAAACCGCTTCGGTTGCCAAAACATAAAACCCCTGAAGACCTTCCAGAAAATAAACGCATTTCCCCTGAATCAGCGCTTGGACGGCGTTATCCAGCTGAATTTCGCGGGTCGTTTCGAGAATATTAAACAAGTTATCCGGCTCTTGGCCGGTGTTTTCGTGCAGAGGCTGGACCACATGAAGCTGTATTTTGTCCTGATCGACGAGCGATTCGAGGTAAACCAGCATCCCGTCCGCTCCGGCGAAGGGGAGAGGCTGCTGCTTCATATCTTCCGTATAGCATAGACCATGCTGAAGATAACCGATATTGATGGCAATAGAATCGGAAGCCTGGGGGGGCTTTGCCGGTTCCAGGAGATGTTCACCCGGGCCTGAGTTCCGGGCAGCTCGGAGAAGCTTGCGATAGAGACTCATGCGATACACACCCTTTGGATTCGATATCCATAATGTGTTCCAACGGGATTGCCATTATTCTCTATGGATGGGGGAAAGCGGCACATTCAGCCTTTCGCACAGCCGGTAGACACAGTACGCGCCCTTCAACTGATGCAGATTCATCCGTTCCAGATACCGGAGCGAATCGCGGGCGATGGCTTTGGCCGCTTCCAGATTGTCAGGATCGAGAAGCCCGATCGCTTTTTTCAGCTCCGCGAGCTCCTGCGAATAAATGGCCTGCCGGAGCGTGCGGATCAGCCGGATTTTGCGCACCTGCAGGCGGCTGAACGTCCGGTATCCGTTGGCCGGATTCCGGGAGGCGGTGATGAGCCCCGCTTTCTCCCAGTGACGGATAGCGGAGCGCGGGACGCCGGTTTCCATCGACACCCGGCCGATGCTTTGGCCGCCCGGGTCTGGCGCTTCCTGAGCGGTTTCGGCTTCCCCGCTTTCCAGATAGGCCAGCGTGTCGTCGGCTCTCCGCTTGTCCTGGAAGAGAGCGGCTTGGGCTTCGGTCATGCGCCAGAGGGCGGAGGCCCACTCTCCTTTCTGGAGCCGGCGCAATACTTCCGCGGTGATGTCCATGCCGAAGCCGGGTGACATCGCCTGGATGCACTCGAAATAAGCCGCATGCAGCTCCGTGTAGGTCCGGTGACCGGAAGCGGTCCGATCTGCGGGAGGGACGAGTCCTGCGGCTTCGTAATTTCTTAAAGCACTTGTGCTGACGTGCAATTTTCGGGCGATATCGATGGGTCTGAAATTCATGGGAATGACCTCCGTATCAATCTAAACCTTCAAGTAAGGTTATAAGTATTTTATCAAAAAAATGCGGTTTCAAAGGATTAAAGTTTTGAAAACTTAGAATTCGCACGCATGTTATACAATGAAAATGAGAATATGGAGAGCCGGAGAGTTTAAAAAAAGCTACCGGTGGGAGAGGAGCGGACTGATGAGATTTGAAGAAGAATTTGAAAGACAGATCCGGAATTTAATAGACAAAGGCTACCCCGGTTTCATGGGATTGGAGGAAGCGGCTTTTCGCGAGCTTTTTGCCCCGTTAAAAGAAAGAGCCGCCGAGCGGATGCGGGAAGATTTCAAGCCGGGAGAGGGCAGTCTGCCTTTCGTCCTGGTCGTGACGACCGGGACACTTCCACGGGATGAGATGATGCGGCGGGTGGAACGCAGCGGGAAAAACGGCTTCAGCGTCATGGAAGCCGAAGATCTCGCGAGGTTCGAACCTATCGAAGGCGTGGAGCTTCCCGAAGGAGAAGCATACTTGCTCCTGGACGTGGATACGGGCTCGGAAACGCTGAACCGGACGCCGAATGAAGCCATGAAATCATTTGCGGAATGGAACCGTTCTCCGCTGACGATCGAGGAGGGAATTGCGGTGATCACTCAATTCCCGGACATTTTGCAGAAAAACCACGGATTTTCTCTATGCGGTTCCAGATGCGGCGACCGGAGGGTAAGCGCACTGTGGATTAGCGGCGGCAAGCCGAAGCTGGGCTGGTGCTGGGCCGGCAATCCCCATACTTGGCTGGGATCGGCCTCCTGTGGAGCTAGAATTTGAACGTGCGGCCTGGGTTTTGTATGCCGTCCTTTCCGTTACAGTCAAGAAGATTCCTAACGGGGCGCTGCGGGTAATAAGGGAGGATTGTCCTTTAACCCGCCGTGAATAATAGGATTTGCATAGAAACGGGTACAATGCGGCAAATTACAATCACTTCACTTCTACGAAAAACGGAGGGATACGAATGTCAGCGGAATCATTCTTGCAAGCGGTCCGGGAAAGACGCTCTATTTATTCAATCAGCGGAGAATCCCCGGTTTCAGACGACAAAATAGTGGAAATCGTGAAGGAAGCGGTCAAACACACGCCTTCCTCCTTTAACTCCCAAAGCGCCCGGGTGCTCGTGCTACTCGGTGAGCAGCATCATAAGCTGTGGGACATCGTCAAAGATATTCTTCGTACGATCGTCAAGGAAGACCAGTTTGCCGCCACGGAACAGAAGGTGAACAGTTTCCGCAGCGGTCACGGTTCGGTTGTGTTTTTCGAGGATATGTCTGTCATCGAGGGCCTGCAGGGGCAGTTCCCGAGCTATCAGGACCATTTCCCGAACTGGTCCCAGCAGTCGAGCGGCATGCTGCAATATGTCATCTGGACGGCGCTGGAGAGCGAAGGGCTTGGAGCGACGCTTCAGCATTACAATCCTTTGATCGACGAGAAAGTAAAAAGCACCTGGAACCTGCCGGAATCGTGGAAGCTGATTGCCCAGATGCCATTCGGCAAGCCCACGGCGCCTGCGGGCGACAAGGAATATAAACCGGTTGAGGAACGGGTCAAAATAGCCAAATAATACCGGCGAACCCGACCATAAGCCCCATTTCTCCCGCAGAAATGGGGCTTATTCTGTTACCCGCACGTTTACAGTACCTTTTTTTATCCTAACCCACATGGATGTGCCTACTTCCCAGAACGGAAAATATGAGACATAATTAGTTTGAAGTTAAGATTATTTCCGATAAGAAGGGAAGAATTCAATTATGGCAACAGTCCTATACATTACGGCTCACCCGCACGATCACCAGACTTCTTACAGCATGGCGGTAGGAAAAGAATTTATCGAGGCGTACCGCGAAGCCAATCCGGCCGATGAAGTCATCGCCCTCGATCTCTATAACTCGGATATTCCGCAAATCGACGCGGACGTATTCAGCGGCTGGGGCAAGCTGCGCTCCGGTTCTTCGTTCGACCAGCTTTCCGCTTCCGAGCAGGCGAAAGTTCAGCGTCTGAACGACATCGTGGAGCAGTACATTGCGGCCGACAAGTATGTTTATGTATCCCCGATGTGGAACTTCTCGTTCCCTCCGGTTCTTAAAGCCTACATCGATGCCATCTGCATCGCCGGCAAAACGTTCAAGTACACGGAAAACGGCCCGGTCGGCCTGCTGACCGACAAGAAAGCCATTCATATCCAAGCAAGCGGCGGCGTCTACTCCGAAGGTCCTGCCGCGAGCTTTGAGAGCGGACACAGCTTCCTGAACAAAATCATGCAGTTCCACGGCGTACCTTCCTTTGAAGGCATCTTCGTGGAAGGCATGGCGGCTATGCCGGATAAAGCTCCGGCGATCAAAGAAGCGGCAATCGCCAAAGCGAAAGAAGCGGCGAAACGCTTCTAATCACCCTCCGGCCTGGAGCCGGAGCTGCCTGCCGGGAACTCCCCGGCCTGCGCAAAAAACCTCCGTTTCCCTGTCAGGGAAGGAGGTTTTTTGCGCTTGAGGGGCAAGCACGGGGCTATCCGTCGCGTCTGCGGCCCGCCACAGGGTCTGTCAACCGGCTGCGGTGCCGGCACGGGCGGCCGATTGTTACGGCCTGGCCGAAGCCGCCCGGCTTTCCGCTTCTGCGGCGGATTCCGCGTTCCGGTGCTTCATATGCTCGACATGGGCCGCGCCCCAGACGTGCATGGAATGGAGGATGGGCTCCAGGGTCCGGCCATACTCCGTAATGGAGTATTCCACTTTGGGGGGAACCTGGGGATAAACGACACGCCGGACGATGTCCTGCTCTTCAAGCTCGCGGAGATGCAGGGTCAGCATACGCTGGGTAATATCGGGCATCAATCTTCTGAGCTCGTTAAACCGCAGCGTATCTTTGCTGATTAAATGTTGAATGACCAGAGGTTTCCATTTGCCGACAATCATGTCCAGAGCCACGACCACTTTGCACTGCTCGGGGATAATTTCCATGGGACGGCCTCCTTTCACGGTACCTTTTTTACTACTATAGCATATCTTCGCTTCTACTGCCTCACGCCCCTTATATAAGACTCCACGGATGTGCACTTGACACCGTGACACCGCCAACACTACAATGGGTAGTGGAAGGGGGCGGCCTCGTGAAAATTCATAATTTTAAAACGAACGAAAGCGGGCTTAACCGGTTTTTCGGACCTCTGGAAGCCAAGATCATGAATATTTTGTGGGACGGGCCCGAGATGGCGATCAAGGACGTCCAGCACGCGCTGGAACGCGAGAAGCTTGTGAACTTCAACACCGTTATGACGGTCATGAACCGGCTTTTGGATAAAGGAATCTTGTCGAAAAGAATGGACGGAAGAACGTCGCTTTACAGGCCGGTCCAATCGAGAGACGAGTTTCTCGAATGCCAATCGAAAGAATTGACCCACGAGCTTATGGAGGAATTTGGATCGTCTCTGGTGGTCAACCATATGCTCGATGCTCTGGAAGAGGTGGATCCCATGCTCATTGAGAAGCTGCAACAGAAAATCCTGGATCTCCAAAAGGACAAGTAACATGTGGCAGTCCCGGTCCAGATTCATTTTCCGTTCGTCGGTTCTGATTGCGGGCGTTGTCCTGTTTCAGATGACCATGTATGCCCTCCATGTCCTGTTCGGCCTCAGAATCGGGTTTAACGTGCTGGATGTCTGCACCGAATGGATGCGTTCCAAAGGTATTTTCTCCATCGCTCATCTGCTGGACGCTTTCGTGATCGGCACGTTCGCATACAGTCTGTGGCAAATCCTCCGGCAGTTCGTCCTGTCGCGGAGAATTTTCGCCAAGCTGGCCGCATGCCGGCATACGAAGCTGTCTGCGGAGCTGAACCGGATGTATCCCGAAGCGCGGGGGAACATCGTCGTGGTCGTGTCGGACGAGCCGATTGCGCTGACGATGGGATTCGGCAGGCCGGCGGTCGTCCTGTCCACCGGACTCCTGAATATGCTGGAGGCGAGTGAGGCCGAGGCCGTTATCCATCATGAACTGCATCATCAGCAGACGGGAGATCCGCGCAGCATGTTCTTCCTCTCGTTATTGGCTTCGGTGCTGTGGTATCTTCCCGTACTGAAATGGTTCCACCACCAGTACAAAATCGCGCGAGAGATACTTGCGGACAATTACGCGATTTCGCGCCAAGGCTCTTCCCGCGATCTCGGAAGCGCACTGCTGAAGCTGCTCCGAAGAGGAGGTACGGTTGCCATGCCGTTCGCGTACGCATCTTTCGCCGATACTTCGATCAATTACAGAATCCGAAGAATCGTCGATCCGGAATCCCCGATTTCTTTCCGGCCGCCGCTTACGCCGACCATGATTTCCGTTTATGTTCTGGTCATGCTGACCTGGCTTTTCGTCCAGATATTGTTCTGAAAAATTTTTTAAGCACAGACACTACGATTCGTAGTGTTCTTGCGACTATAAACACTACACATTGTAGTGTTAAAAACAAGGAGGAAATTAAAAATGAATTCAATTAACAAATGGCAGTATGGAGCGTTTATTTTACGGATTGTTCTCGGCTTGATCTTTCTCGTTCACGGCTATCAGAAGTTTGAAGGCGGGCTGAGCGGCGTTGCCGGGTTTTTCGGCAGTCTGGGACTTCCCGGGTTCATGGCGTACGTGGTAGCGGTTATCGAGCTCGCGGGTGGCATCCTTATGCTGATCGGACTTGGAACGCGCTGGATTGCGGCGGCATTTGCCGTTATCATGCTGGTGGCGATCTTTACGGCGAAGCTGAGCCAAGGATTCACCGGAGGCTATGAGCTGGAGCTGGCGCTGCTCGGTATGTCCCTGGGCCTGTTCTTTACGGGCAAGCAATTCCTGGCTTTGGAAAACGTGTTTTCCCGCGGGAAGGCGAACGCCCTGTAAAAACGGGCTGGCTTCTGGCGTGCAGTATATATGCACAGCGATTCGCAAGGCCGAATTACACAATGAAAACCGCAGGGCTATCGGGGCTCTGTGGTTTTTTGCCGTTAATTCGGGACTCCTGAGACACTATGAAAAACAATTGTAAAGGTTTCGTAAATAAAATCATATTCAAATCGCCGCTTCTGTTGTAAAATCGGAACTATGTTTCAAAAAGGCAGCAAATTTTGGCACAGCCTTTTACGGGAAGCAGAGGCTGGATCTAAATCGGAAGCGGCCGCCAACTTTACCACCACCGAAGGGGAGAGTCATCATGAAGGCAAAGAAAGCAGTGAGTCTGACTGTATCCGCTATGCTATTATTCGGAACCGTTTTCACAAGCGGCCGGGCTGCGGCGGAAACGGCTGAACCGGCTAAACCGGCGAAGGCCGACACGGAGATTTCCATTCTGGGAACCTCGGACATTCACGGACGATTCATGCCGTGGGATTACGCGCTGGACGGGCCCAACACGAACGGAAGTCTGACCCAGCTTTTCACCATGATCAAAAAAGTGCGGCAGGAGAATCCGAACACGGTTCTCGTGGATGCGGGGGACATGATTCAGGACAACTCCGCGGAGCTGTTCAACGACCAGCCGAAGTCTCCTATGATGGTCGCGATGAATGAAATGAATTACGATGCCTGGGTCATGGGCAACCATGAATTTAATTTCGGGCTGGACGTATTCAAAAAGATTACTTCGCAGTACAAAGGGCAAATGCTCGGCGGCAATATTTACAAAGACAACGGGGACAGATTTCTCCCGGCATATACCATTATCGAAAAAGCGGGCGTGAAAATCGGCATTATCGGGATGGACACCCCCATGACAGCCGAGTTCGAGAAGGGAACCGACCATCTGGACGGAATCCAGTTCAAAAATCCGGTGGAAGAGACCAAGAAAGCCGTAAAAGAGCTGGAAGGCAAAGTCGACGTGATGATCGGCCTCATGCACATGGGGATCGAGAATGAGAACGGCGTGCCGGGAACCGGTGTTGCGGACGTCGCCAATGCAAACCCGGAACTGGCCGCGATCTTTGCGGGCCATATGCACAAGCTGGTCAAATCGGAGACCGTTAACGGCGTTCTTATCGCCGAACCGGACAAGTACGGCACCCATGTTTCCCGGATCGACCTGACCTTTACGGAGAAGGACGGGAAAATGGTCCTCAAGGACAAGAAAGCCGCCGCTCTCCCTGTCAAAGACGCAAGCGGGGTTACAGCCGTTTCCGATCCCGAGCTGGAAAAAACGCTGAAGCCGTTTCACGACTTTGCGCGGGCGGACGCCAATATCGAAGTGGCGCAGCTCAAAGGGATGAACCTCGTTCCGAAGAACGAGATTGAAGGCATTCCGAGCGTACAAATCCAGGAGACGCCTTTATCGGACTTTTTCAGTGAAGTGATGCTGCATTACAGCAAGGCTGACGTAGTCGCGCACCAGATCGACAACGACAAGGCGCGTTTGGATATCGGGCCGATTAAGAAGAAGGATATCGCGTACAACTACCAGTTCGCCCTCGGCGAAGTTACGGTCTATCAAGTAACGGGCAAAGATGTGAAGGATTACATGGAATGGGCGGTAGGGTATTTCAATTCCACCCGTCCGGGCGACGTGACCGTCAGCTTCGACAAAAAACGCCGCGCGTCCAAGTACAGTACGAACGATTTCTTCGGCGGGGTCAAGTATGACATCGATTTGACAAAGCCTTACGGCAGCCGCATTACGAATCTGCGTAAAATGGACGGCACGGCCATCCGGCCGGAAGACAGCTTGAAGCTAGGCATGAACGCTTACCGGATGGATGCGCTGAAAGCGAAAGGCGGCGCTCTGGAAGGCCGCAAGTTCGAGCAGCTCTGGTCGTCGAAAGACGCGTCCGCCTTCGGTGAGATGGGCGGAACGATCCGCAGCCGCGCGATCGCTTACCTGAAAGAAGTGAAGAACGGGGTCTACGAGCCGAAAGTCCAGAACAACTGGAAAATTATCGGCGTGGACACGACTTCCCCCGAGCGGGCCGATGTGGTCGAGCTGATCAATTCGGGCATCCTGTCGGTACCGAAGACGGAAGACGGCAAGTACACAAACGTGGAGTCCATCAATATCCTGGACGCCGTCACGAAAGAAGAAATCACCGCTCTTGCCGGAAAAGCCAAGGTGGACGGCAGCCTGTTCGACGGCGTTCAGACCAAAGGCGAATTTTACCGCAAGCTGAACGCGGCGGTTAAAGCGGCCGGAAACGGCAGCGGAGAACCGACCGCGCCTCAGCCGGAACCGAAGCCTGAGCCAAAACCGGAACCAAAACCGGAACCAAAACCGGAACCAAAACCGGAACCAAAACCGGAACCAAAACCGGAACCAAAACCGGAGCCGGCCGTTAAGAAGCAGGCCCAGGTGACGTCCTACTTCCTGAATGTGCGGACAAAGGCTTCCGCGACAGCGAAAATCATTACCGCCGTACCGAAGGGGACGATTCTGGAAGTGCTCGGCACCAGCTACGGCTGGGTGAAAGTATCCTATAAAGGAAGCATCGCTTACGTTTACGGCGAGTATGTGAAGATGCTTCCGTAACGAAACCATATGCAAACAGCAGTCCGGCCTTTAGGCCGGGCTGTTTTTTTATGGCCTGCTTTGCATGCTGCGCTTGACTTAGAGTTCACTATAATACGTATACTTACCTTTATAACGTGTTTGGACTTCACCGCCCCCTCCTTTTACGGCAGAGTACGACGCGGTTGGGGTAATTGACGAAGCCGAGCCGGACATGCAACAATTTTCGGTAGGAGATTCCGCAGCCGTCTTTTAGCGTCACGCAGTTGAAAGGGGAGAAGCTGGACTGCTTCCGGGAAGATTTCTGGCGCCAAACAAAATCAATCCGCTGCGGCCGACTACGGCAAGAGAGTGTAACAGCCACTACAAGAAAAAGGAGCGAATGCCCTTGAAAATCGTCATTGCGCCGGATTCCTATAAAGGCAGCCTGTCCTCCAAGGAAGCGGGGCTTGCCATGGAAAGAGGCATTCGCAGGGCAGGCATCGGCAACTTCACGACCTCCGTTATTCCGATGGCGGACGGCGGCGAAGGGACCTTGGAATGTCTCATGGAATCTTCTAAAGGCCGGATGGTTCGTGCCGTCGTGAAGGACCCGCTGGGCCGGGACATATCCGCCGTCTTCGGCATTCTCGGTGACGGAAGGACCGGGGTCATCGAGATGGCCAAGTCGTCGGGGCTCTATTTGCTGGGAGAATCCGAACGGAACCCGCTGCTGACGTCCACGTACGGATTCGGGCAGCTGATTGCGGCTGCGCTGGATGAAGGATGCCGCCATTTTATACTCGGCCTGGGCGGAAGCGCTACCAACGACGGGGGAGCGGGGATGCTTCAGGCCCTGGGCGCGGAGCTGCTCGACAGCGGAGGCAGGCCACTCGCGGACGGGGCAGGCGGAGGGGCGCTGGGCGAGGTCGCCGGCATTTCCGCGGACGGCCTCGACAAGCGGCTGGCCCGCTGCACCTTTACGCTGGCCTGCGACGTGACTAACCCCTTCACGGGTCCTCACGGCGCATCCGCCGTTTTCGGGCCCCAGAAGGGGGCGGCGCCGGACATGGTCGACCGGCTGGAGAGCAACCTGGCCCGCTTTGCGGATGTGATCCGGGAGGCTACCGGCACGGCCCTGCACGGGCTGCCTGCAGCGGGAGCGGCGGGCGGTTTGGCCGGCGGCATTCTCGCTTTCTTGAATGCCAGGCTGGAATCGGGCTTCTCGGTCGTCTCCGCGGTTACGGGACTGGAGGCGGCGGTCAAGGGAGCCGATATGGTCCTCACCGGAGAAGGCCGCACAGATGCCCAGACGGCAAGGGGCAAGACGCCGGCCGGAGTCGCCGGGCTGGCCGCGAAGCACGGCGTGCCGGCCGTGGTGTTGGCCGGGTCCGTGGGCGAAGGGATCGAGGAGCTTTACGGGCAGGGAGTCACGGCCGTGTTCAGCCTCGTAAACGGGCCGATGTCCCTCGAAGAGGCGATGCGCCGCACTCCGGAGCTGCTGGAACAGACGGCCGCGCAGGTTATGCGCATTTTCGCCGTCAGGAAGTGAGCGTTTCTTCCGCCGGCTTCGCTTCCGGTTTGTGCTCCGGAGCCGTCTCACCGGCATGGAATACTTTCCGTGTCAGCTCGATAAAAGCCAGCAGGGGAGGCGTCATCCATTTGTCCTTGTGCCAGGCGATTTGGGTGAACAACGCGTCTTCGGGCGCTTTCCAAGCCAGCTCGGTCAGCTTCCCTTCACGCAGGTCGGCGGCTACAACCATGCCGGGCAGAATGGCGATTCCGAGGCCGGACATGACGCACTGCTTGATAGCTTCGATGCTTGCAAACTCGAATTTGTTTAGCGGATAGACGGATACGGAGCTGAAGGACCGCTCCAGGATGGTCCGGTAGGAACAGCCGGCTTCCGTCAGCAGGAACGTTTCGTGCTCCAGATCCTTCGGCGTCAGGTTCTTCACGTCCGCGAGCGGATGATCGGGGGGGGCGACGATTTTGAGCTCCTCCCGGATCAGCGTTTCGATATGCAGTGCTTCCCGCGGCTTGCAGCTGTCCATGATAAAGGCGATATCAAGAACGCCTTCCAGCAGCTGCTCCCTGGCATGAGCATCCGAATTCGAAGGCCGGAACACGAGCTTCACATTCGGAAAGCGGGCTTTAAATTCTTTGAGCAAAGCGGGAAGACGGTACGTGCACTGGCTTTCCTGGGCGCCTATCACAAGCGTTCCGGCCTGTTCTTCGTCCCCGCGGACGGCCTGTTTGGCCTCTTCCGTCAGGGTAATGATTTTGTCGGCGTACAATTTAAACTGGCGCCCCGCTTCCGTTAAAACGAGCCGTTTGCCGAGCCGTTCGAACAAAGGGGCCCCAAGCTCGGATTCCAGCGCTTTGATTTGCGCGGTCACACTGGATTGGGCAAAATTCAGCATCCGGGCCGTCTGGGTAAAATTCAGGTTCTCGGCGGCGGTTTTAAACGTCAGAAGTTGTTTGGTTTCCATCGCTGCTTCTCTCTTTCATCGAAAAAGTTGATTGATGACATCGAAATAATCGTCTTTAGTGATCGTTCTCTTTATTGTAAAATGAGAGGGTAGTGTCCGGCAAGACCTGAAACACCGGAACAAATCGCGAAATGAAGAGAACGAGGCATCCCCCGCCCGCACTGCGGACGGGCACGGTCCTGCCGACTTATCGAACTGAGGAGTGAACGCAGCCATGTCAATCGCAGTCATTTACGGGGGAACACGTCCCGATGGAAATACGGAGCAGCTGACGGAGGAAGCCGTCAAAGGTCTGACAGTCGACCGGATTCAGCTTAACACTTACACAATCCGGGCGATTATCGACGGGCGTCATGCGGAAGAAGGATTTCCGGAGATGAACGACGATTACAAAGAAGTGATCGACCGCGTACTTGCCGCGGACGTTCTTATTTTTGCGACACCGGTGTACTGGTACAGCATGTCGGGGATCATGAAAAACTTCGTGGACCGCTGGTCGCAGATGATGAGGGACGGGGACTACCCGGATTTCAAAAAAACGATGGCCGCCAAAAAGGCCTACGTCATCGCCGTCGGAGGCGACCTGCCGGAAATCAAGGGACTGCCGATGATTCAGCAGTTTCAGTATATTTTCGACTTTATGGGCATCCGTTTCGAAGGCTATATCCTCGGCAAAGGGAATAAACCGGGCGATGTCCTGCACGACGCGGAAGGAATGTTTGCGGCGGAGCAGCTGAGAAACAAGCTTGCGGCGCTTTAACAAAGAAGCGGCACGCCTTCAAGTCGCAGCTGGGAACGCCGGCAGGAAGAAGCCGGTCCGGAAGAGCGCTGAAGCGGAATGAAGCACCCAAAACCGGTATGCTCTATGCGAGCATACCGGTTTTTCGCGTTCCAAGCGTTGCTGCGAATCGAAAGAAATCACCGCTGCGGCAAGCGCCAGAAAAAGGGTTGTCAGCTTTATGCGGACACCCGGCATCTCCGGTATTGAAGCGCCGCAGCAAACCCATGTCGCCGAAGTATCGCCGCTGCGGCAAGCCGCACCCAAAGCCGGTCCGCTCTATGCGCGCAGACCGGCTTTCCGGTTTCAGACGGACAGGCCCAAACGGCTGATCAGCGTCTTTTCCAGTTCCTCCGGGGCCAGCGGCTGTCTGCTTTTGACGTCACCGTCCGTCTCGATCAGCTGGTCGCCCGAAATCGTCACCCGTCCCGTCGCGGTCGCTTTTGTCGCAAGCAGCTTCTGCGTAAAATGGGACTCGGGGGACGTCTGGTTGAACGTGCACGCTTCGGCAAAGCTCCCCAGGGAGCGGGGCGCCGTCGAGAAGCGATACAGCGCGCTCCAGGTCCCGTCTTCGCCGGCCCGCTGGAGATCGTACAGGCCGTCCGCTTCCGGCACTTTCGCGGCCCGGTAAACGCCGCTTGCATCCTCCACCGGTGTCCCGTCCAGCGGAACAGGGGAGCGGGCGGAGTCGCCGAAGCCGACATCGACCAGATAGGACCGGTCCAGTTCCGCCAGAATGGTCGCATGGCTTTCAGGCATCCCCCAAGTTCCGTCCGGCTTGGCGACGGTAGCCGCAATCAGGCGCACGGTGAAACCAAGTTCCTTGAGAAGTGTGCTGAAAAGTCCGTTGAGCTCGTAACAGAAGCCTCCGCGGCGGCGCCCGACCACCTTTTCATAAAAGGAAGCGATGTCCAGCGTGATCGGCGTTTGACGGATTACGTCCAGATTTTCAAAAGGCACGTGAAGCATATGCCGGAGCTGAAGCTCCTTCAGGGCAGCCAGATCCGGCTTGGCCGGACGGCTCGTTTCCATTCTTTTCAAATAAGCTTCGACATTCATGCAAGCATCACCTCGTCAAATAGAAGTCCGATTGATTTTTCTATTCCAGACTACCTCCTTATGGAAAGTCATACAAGTGCCGGATGGGGAAGCCGGGTAAAAAAAGAGCGGGGGAACGAAATCACCGCCGCAGCGCCGAAGGACAAACGCGGGTTGACATTTTACCGAAAATGCTGTAAAAATGGAATATCTGAAAATGAATCCGAGAAATTCATTGACGAGAACGAGTACGCTGATCCCTTGTTCCCCAGAGAGTTGGCCCCGCGCTGAAAGCCAATGGACAAGAATGAGCAGAAAATCCTCTCCGAGAAGGAAAGCTGAAGCAGGCTAGTAAGCTGACCCGGGATCCCGCCGTTACAAGGGACGCGTATGATCGTACGCAGACGAGGTGCCGCATGGCTTTTATCCACAAGGCTTTGGCGGAACAAGGGTGGTAGCGCGAGATACAATCTCGTCCCTTACGGGACGGGATTTTTTTGTCGTTTTAAGAAACGAAGTCGGAGAGGATGACGGAACATGAACAAAGTGGATGTCAAAGAAAAAGCAAGAACCCGGGAGCTGCGGGTCCTGAACCAGTGGAGGGAGGGCGATACGTTCCGCCGTTCGATCGAGAACCGGGAAGGCAAGCCGAACTTCGTTTTTTACGAAGGTCCGCCTACCGCTAACGGCAAGCCGCATATCGGGCATATGCTCGGCCGGGTCATCAAAGATTTTATCGGCCGCTACAAAACGATGTCCGGCTACCGCGTCGTCCGCAAGGCCGGCTGGGATACGCACGGACTGCCGGTCGAACTGGGCGTCGAAAAGCAACTGGGCATTTCGGGCAAGCAGGAGATCGAGGAATACGGCGTCGCCAAATTTGTGGAAACGTGCAAGAACAGCGTGTTCGAATATGAAAAACAGTGGCGCGAGCTGACCGAAGCCATCGCTTACTGGACCGATATGGAGCATCCGTACGTGACGCTGACGAACGATTACATCGAGAGCGTCTGGCATGTGCTGTCGACCATTCACAAGAAAGGGCTTCTGTACAAGGGCCACCGTGTCAGCCCGTACTGTCCCGACTGCCAGACGACGCTAAGCTCGCACGAAGTAGCGCAGGGCTACGAAGACGTCAAAGATCTGAGTGCCACGGTCAAGTTCAAGAGCAAGGCCGCGGACGAATATTTTCTTGCATGGACGACGACCCCATGGACGCTTCCGGCGAACGTGGCGCTCGCGGTAAACAAGGATCTCGACTATGTCAAAGTGAAGCATAACGGTGACGTGTACGTGACGGCGCAGAACCTCGCCGAAAAAGTTTTCGGAGAAGAAGCGGAGGTCCTCTCCGTGCATAAAGGGGCCGAGTTCGTCGGAACCGCGTATGAGCCGCCCTTCGGTTATTTGAACCTGAACAAAGGCCATCTGGTCGTAGACGCCGATTATGTCAGCGACTCGAGCGGAACGGGGATTGTGCATATCGCGCCCGCGCATGGGGAAGACGATTACCGCACTACACGCCAGCATGGGATCGATTTCGTCCATGTCGTGAAGCAGGATGGCACCTACGCTGCGGAAATTACCGATTTCGCGGGTCGTTTTGTGAAAGATTGCGACGTCGATATCGTGAAAAAGTTGTCTGAACGCGGACTGCTCTTCTCCAAAGAACGTTACGAGCACAGCTATCCGTTCTGCTGGCGCTGCAAGTCGCCGCTGCTTTACTACGCGATGGAAAGCTGGTTTATCCGGACGACGGCTGTCAAGGACCAGCTTATCGCGAACAACAACGAAGTGAGCTGGTATCCGGGCCATCTCCGTGAAGGCCGTTTCGGGAAATTCCTGGAGGAGCTGGTGGACTGGAATATCAGCCGCAACCGGTACTGGGGAACTCCCCTTAACGTATGGGTATGCGGGGATTGCGGAGAGGAATTTGCTCCGGGAAGCCACCAAGAGCTGCGTGATCGTGCCGTCGATCCCGTGGATGAGAGTCTTGAGCTTCATAAGCCTTACGTGGATGACGTCAAGCTCCGCTGTTCGTGCGGCGGGGTGATGGAAAGAACGCCGGAAGTGATCGACGTCTGGTTTGACAGCGGCTCGATGCCGTTCGCCCAGTATCACCATCCGTTCGGAGACGAGAAGACGTTCAACGAGCAGTATCCTGCCGATATGATCTGCGAAGGCATCGACCAGACGCGCGGATGGTTTTTCAGCCTGCTGGCGGTTTCTACGCTGTATAACGGCCGGGCGCCGTACAAGGCGGTCATTTCAACGGGGCACGTGCTGGACGAGAACGGGCTGAAAATGTCCAAGAGCAAAGGCAATGTCCTCGACCCGTGGAACATTATCGAAGAGTTCGGGACGGATGCGTTCCGCTGGGCGCTTCTGTCGGATAGTGCACCTTGGAACAGCAAACGTTTCTCCAAGCAGATCGTCGCGGAAGCAAAATCGAAGATCATCGATACGATTCACAATACGCATGCGTTTTTTGCCTTGTATGCCGATATCGACGGCTTTGATCCGGGTTCGTTCGAGCGGAAACCGCCGCGTAATGAGCTGGACCGCTGGATTTTGTCGCGGCTGAACAGCACGCTCGCAAGTGTCGTCAAAGGACTGGACGCGAACGACTTCCTTAATCCGGCGAAGCAGATCGAGGTGTTCGTGGATGAGCTGAGCAACTGGTACATCCGGCGTTCGCGGGACCGTTTCTGGGGAAGCGGCATGCCGGAAGACAAAGTGGAGGCGTATCAGACGCTCCACGAAGTTCTGCTCACACTGGCGCGGATGATCGCGCCGTACGCTCCGCTGATCGCCGAAGACGTATACGGCAATCTCGGAGGGAAAGGCAGCGTGCATCTGGCCGACTATCCGAAAGCGGACGAAGCCGCCGTCGATACCGCGCTGGAAAGCGAGATGGAGACGGCTCGGCAGATCGTCGAACTGGCCCGCAGCATCCGCAACGAAACGGCGATTAAGACCCGCCAGCCGTTGTCGGAGCTTCTGATTTCGCTTGACCGCGAGTTCGCGCTGGACCGTTTTGAGGCGATCATCCAGGAGGAAATCAATGTAAAGCAAGTTCGTCTGGAGCAAAGCGATGCCGGTTTCGTCCAGTTTGCTTTGAAGCTGAACCTGAAAGCGGCCGGCAAAAAATACGGCAAATTGGTCGGTCCTCTGCAAGCTTATTTGAAAGATCTTTCTCCTGAAGCAGCTGCCGCAGCGGTCGGCCGGGGTGCTTTGGATACGGAGATGCAAGGGGAAAGCGTGCACCTGACGCTGGATGAACTGCTCGTGGAAAAAACGGCGAAGCAAGGATTCGCTTCCGCATCCGGCTACGGCCTTACCGTCGCCCTGAATACGGAAGTGACCGAAGCGCTCAAGCAGGAAGGGGCCGTCCGTGAGGTCGTCCGCGCCGTTCAGGATTACCGCAAAAAGCTGGATCTGCCGATAGACCGGCGCATCACCCTTGTGCTGGATGCCGATCCGCAGCTTAAAGAGGCCTTACTGCGGTACGAACAGGTACTCCGCGATAACGTGCTGGTCAGCAAAATCCGTTACGAGAACGCGGAAGGTATGGAGGAAGTCGCCCTCGGCGAGTCCACTCTCCGGATGCGGGTAGAATAATCGAAGCTAACGAGCCGGCTGCGCCCGAAGAGGCTCGCAGGATCGGGAATCAGGTTCTTCCGCGAAGCGGGAGGACCTGATTTTTTTGTACGGGTGCGGTATGATAGAAGGATACGGAACGTGAAGGAGTCAGGGCGATGACGGAACCCCGCAACGATGTGCTGGCCTGGTTCGTGGGACACCTTGAAGAAGGACGGGCAAGAGTATGTATTTGCCCTTAATGTAGAGGCCAATATGAAGGCAAACGGAAGCGTGGCCAGCAAAATCGCGGGAGAAGTCCTGCACGGCATGGGGCTCTGGAATTGACCGACGCCGATACGCAAGCACGAATCAAGAAGAAAACGGGAAGAGCACCGCAACAACCGAAGCATTTGAACATTCAGGGGGCGATCTCATGATAAGAAACGGAAAGACGCTGGCGGGAATCGGAGGCATCCTCCTTCTGCTGCTTTTGTCGGCTTGCAGTCAGGAAGAAACGCCGCAGCACGCTTTCGAGGCCTATGTGAGCGGCTGGAAAGCACTCAATTACGAAGCGATGTACGACAAGCTGTCACCGGCATCGCAGACTAAAATCAGCAAGGACGATTTCGTCAAAAAATACGAAAGCGTCTATAAAGGGATTGAAATGACGGATTTGACCGTAAAACCGGCTTTCCCGGAAGAACTGCAAAAACCGGTCAAGAATAAGGACGAGGTTTCCGTCCCGTTTCATGTGGAGCTGAACACGCTCGCCGGTCCGGTAAAATTCGATCAGACCGCCCGTCTGGTGAAGGGCCAGAAAGAGAAAGACACCGTCTGGCAGGTCGATTGGTCGCCTTCCTACCTGTTCCCCCAATTGAAGGACGGGGATAAAGTAAGAGTCCAGAGCACCGAAGCGGGGCGGGGCGAAATCGTGGACAGGCGTGGCAACAAGCTCGCCTATAACGGCCCGGCCAAGCAAATCGGGGTCGTACCGGGCAAGCTGGGCGATGCGGCGGAGCAGACCAAAGCGAAGCTGGCCGGTAAGCTGGGGATGAAGGTGGAGGAGATCAACCAGAAGCTGTCGGCATCCTGGGTGAAGCCGGAATCGTTCGTTCCGCTCGCGTACATTCAGGACGGCGAAACCGAAGCTTACACGAAGCTCCCCGGCGTCACGTTCAGCAGCAAAGAAATCCGGACCTATCCGTTTGACGAAGCGGCGGCTCACTTGACCGGATATATCGGACAGATCAGCGCGGAGGAGCTGAAAAAGCTTCAGAGCGAAGGCTACCGTACGGGCGACGTAATCGGCAAGGCGGGACTGGAGCAGATCTACGAGAAGCAGCTCAAAGGCCAGCCCGGTTATAAAATCTTCATTACGGGGGCCGACGGCACCGAGAAAGATACACTGGCCGAGAAAAAAATGGTTCCGGGTCAGACCGTGACGCTCAGCATCGACGCCAATCTCCAGAAGCTGGTCTACGAGCAGATGAAAAAAGATGCCGGATCGGCTGCCGCAATCCAGCCGCTTACCGGTGAAATACTCGCTCTCGTGAGCAGTCCGTCGTACAATCCGAACACTTTTGTGAAGGGAATATCCGGCACGCAGTATAAGCAGCTCAGCGAGGACCCCAAGAAGCCGTTCCTGAACCGCTTTACGAAAACTTTCTCGCCCGGTTCGGCTTTCAAAATGCTTACGGCAGCGGTGACGATCGACGGAGGGGTGCTGAACCCCGACGAACAGAAGCCGATCAAAGGGCTCCGCTGGACGAAGGACGCATCCTGGGGCAGCTACTACGTAACCCGGGTGCATGATGCGAGTCCGGTCAATCTGCAGAGCGCGCTGACGAACTCCGACAACATTTATTTCGCCCAGGCCGCTCTGGAATTGGGAAAAGATAAGTTTGCCGAGGCTTCCGCCAAATTCGGCATCAACGAGAAGCTTCCGCTGCCGTATGCGTTCGACACCTCGCAGCTGTACAACAAGCAGATCGCAAACGATATTCAACTGGCCGATTCCGGTTACGGACAAGGCGAAGTGACCATGACTTCCCTGCACATCGCTCTGACTTACTCGGCGCTTGTGAATCAGGGCAATATCATTTATCCTTCGCTTTTGAAGGAAGACAAAGGCAAGGAGAAGTACTGGAAACCATCGGCGATGAAGCCCGAAACGGCTGAACTTTTGAAAAAAGATCTTGTCGAAGCGGTCAAGGATCCGCGCGGCGTGGGACATGGAGCGGCTGTACCGGGCAAGCTTATCGCAGGTAAAACGGGCACGGCCGAGCTTAAAAAGAGCAAAGGGGAAGAGGGCCAGGAGAACGGCTGGTTTGTCGGTTTCGATGCGGCCGATCCCCAGCTTCTCGTGTCGATGATGATCGAGGATGTAAAAGGAAGAGGAGGGAGCGGCTATATCACTTCAAGGGTTAAAGCCGTCTTCCAGCAGTATGCGAACGGAATCAATTAATCTATCGGCAGGCAAAAGGCTCTCTTTGCATAAGAAGAGAGTCTGCGCCTACTGCGAGGTCGGGATGGCGTGGTGTAGGGCCTCTTTTAACCGGGTACTATAAAAGAAGAGGTTCCCTTCCCGAACGGGGACGATTCAGGAAAGGAGTGTACCGGGATGGATGCCAAAGAAATGGAAGAACAGCTGGTCCGCAAACTGACGGAAGGCGAGATGAAGGAAGAAGACAGAGAGGAATCCGCGAGAAAACGGCTCATGGCCAAGACGGAAATCCGCATACAGGCTACGACTGATCCCGTGGTCGAGGAAACCCGGAAGTACCGCGAAATGGCCGAGGAGCTTGACGGTCGGTACGACCGGTATACGCATTTGTTGGAAGTAAAAGGACCGGATTCCTCCAAAGATCAATCTTGAAGGACAGAGAAGCACCCGCCTGATGTACCAGGCGGGTTATTCGGGTTTGACGGACTTCTCTCCGTATTTATTGCGGTAATGGCTGAGGGCAAGGAGCGGCCAGATGTATCGGTAGCTTTCGTAGGTGTTGTAGAAGCTGCCCGGCAGTCCCGCCCCTGTCGGGTATAAGGAAGTCCAATCCCGCTCATCGAGAGCGGCGACGAGTCTCTGTATGCCCCGGTCGATTGCCGCCGACGGCCGGGGATGAACCGCGATCAGCGCGTCGAGGGCCCATGCGGTTTGGGACGGGGTACTGGCCCCGAGACTTTCGTAGCGGCCCACAATGTCGCTGGCGCACGATTCTCCCCAGCCCCCGTCGGGATTTTGTACGCTCAGGAGCCAGCGTACCCCTTTGGCAACAGCGGGATGATCCGGTTCCAAGCCGACTGCCGCCAGCCCCGTCAGCGCCGCCCACGTTCCGTACAGGTAGCAGATCCCCCAGCGCCCGTACCAGGAACCGTCCTTTTCCTGGTTAGCGACCAGCCAGTCGGCCCCTCTTCGAATCCAGACGTGCTTAACGCCCAGACCCGCTGTGCTGCCGAGAAATTCCAGCGTACGGCCTGTCAAGTCGGCCGTAGAAGGATCGATTGCCGCATGCTTCGCGCCCTCCATGGGCAGGAGCGTCAGCAACTTTTCGTCCGTGTCCTTCTCGAAAGCGGCCCAGCCGCCGTCTTGGTTCTGCATGGATATGATCCAGTACAAGCCCCTGTTCCACGCTTCCCGGCCGGCAGTCCCTTCGGAGCGCAGAAATTTAACCGCGCGGAGAGCGGCTGTCGTATCGTCCACATCCGGATTTCGCGTATTGGAGGGGGAGAACCCCCAGCCTCCGGGTACCGGATGGGAAACCTTCCGGCCCCAGTCGCCGATCTTCCGCTGCTGTTTGGCGAGCAGGTAGGAAGCGGCCTTCCGGATTCCGGGAGCTTCCGGCCGGACGCCCGCTTCCTGCAGCGCATAGGCGATCAGAGCCGTATCCCATACGGTGGGCGGGGCGTTCTGCATAAGCAGCCTGCCTTCGGACACGCACAGCATGGCCTTCAGGCCCTTTACCGCCTGCGCGATAGTCGGATGGCGGCGCTCGAAGCCGAGCGAGAGCAGCGCGAAGACGAGCAAGCACGTGCTGCTGGCGTAGCTGTACAGCGTGCCGTCGGGCTCGATCCGCTCGAGCATAAACCGCTCGGCTTTCTTCACCGCGCTCCCGTGAAGCTGGCCGGGAAGCGCGGCGAGCTGCGAGATCCCCGCCTGGATGGCGGCCAGCAGCCCGCCCGGGCCGCGTTCCGGTTGTGCGGAAGAGCCGGGCACCGACCCGGAAGAGGCGCCGCTCTTCCCGTCCTCGTCCCGGCGCACGCCCAGCGCGGACAAGTCCGGTGTCCGGCTCGTACGGACGGAGAAGTTGCGGTCCGCCATCAGCAGAACGGGCGCCAGATGAACCCGCGCGTAGGCGGACAAATCGAAGAAGCTCAAGGGAGCCGACGCCGGCAACAGCAGGAACTCCAGAGGGATCGAGTACGCCGCCGGCCACGGAATCTGCCCCGTTGCGGCCAGAATGACGCGTGTCAGGACATTCGTAACGCCGGTGATCCCTCCCCGGGAGCGGATAAAGGCCCGGGCGTTCACCAGGGACGGGCTGCTGTCGTCCGAATAGCCGGAGAAGAGCAGGGCGTAATAGGCTTCTACGCTTGCGGCCAAATTGCCGTCCTTCTCGTCGGCGTACAGCTTCCAGGAGCCGTCGGGCTGCTGGTTACGGACGATGCTGTCGTGCAGCCGTCGGATCAGCGCCTCATCGTCCGCATTTTCCGTTTCCAGCGTGCGGAGCAGAATAATCAGATAGGCACTTGTTGAAATTCCGTTGTCGTAGCAAAATTTCCACGTCCCGTCCTTTTCCTGTTTTCCCAGCAGCCATTCGGAAAGGTTGTGGATGGCATGAGCGACCTCCCGCATAATACGCATCGGATTACACACCCCTTTTTACAAAATCGGTATTCATCGAATAAACAGCGGCTACCGGTAACTTTTTTCATTTCCAATCGTTCTTATCAGTGTATGTAAAAAAATCCCGGATAGTTGTGCGGCCGGGGGAGGCGCGAAAAAAACAAACAGGCACCTGCTAGTGGCGCCTGTTCGAACGGTCGTCTGCTGATTCGGGTCGATTTAAATTGCGTTCCTTAGTACAGGAAAGTGCGGCTGACGATAACCAGCAGAATGAAGAGAACCAGAATTACCGCCGTGCTAGTGAAAAGTCCACCGTAACCAACGCCGCAACCTACTCCTGTTCCTACTCCTCCAACGTATCCCATATCGATCCAACTCCTCTTAATTTGATTGACATTACCCTACAACATATGACGAAGGAAGAGATGGCGATTGTGTGTTTGCCCGTAAGGGGAAGCGCCTGAATGGAAGAGAGCGGAGGAAAAAGCGGATTTTTTATAATGGAATAAATTGGATAAAAAAGTTACAAAAAATTAATGTTTTACGAAGCCGAATGCGGAAGGAAGCGGACGGATACAGATGGAACCTTATAAAGTCTTCTTTATTTTGAAAAAGGGGTTATAAGCAGTATGATGAAAGCACTCAAAATCTTTCTTTCTCTTCTCCTCGTTGCAGGATCGATTTACCTGGTGCGCCAGAGCGCCCCGCGTTTTACCTACAAAGACCAGGTTGCCGTCCTGCTCTATCACCACATCAGCGATACGGACATGAGCAACGTCACGATTACACCGGCGCTGTTCCGCAGCCAGCTCACTTTTCTGAAGAAAGAAAATTATCACTTTATCACGCTCCAGCAGTTCAGAAGCTTTATGGCGGGCGGGAATGTGCCGGAGAATGCCGTCCTGGTTACGTTCGACGACGGGTACGAAAGTCTATACGACCAGGCTTATCCGGTGCTGAAGGAGCTTCAGGTTCCGGCCGTTAATTTCGAGATCACGGGAACGCTGGCGGACCCTCGTGCGCGCAAGCTCCATTTTCTCGACGAGCGGCAGCTGAGAACGATCGCAACGGATCGCGACGCCAATATTTCCTGTCAGTGTCATTCCGACAGCATGCACGACAAACAGAACGGCAAACCTCTGCTGACGACGAACATTGTGGTGGACGGCAAGCAGGAGACGGAAGAACAGTATAAGAAGCGGGTGGTTAACGACGCCCTCGACTGCAAGAAGAAACTGAAAAAAGCGGGAGAAGAGGAAGTCGATTCCTACGCATATCCCTACGGCTATTATGATGACCGGGCTACCTCGCTCCTTCAGAGTGTCGGGTATAAGTACGGCTTCACGGTTCTCAGCGAAATGACGACAAGAGCCGACGATCCTATGCAGATTTCGCGCATCACGGCCGGAAGCCCGGATATCACGCCCCAAGTCCTGAACCGGACTATCCAGCGCAATGTGATGGACTTCAGCCAGGATTATAATTACGTGCCCCTGCGGGACACGCTGAAGGATCTGGGCGGCACGATGGCCAGGAACAAGGACCGTACGATCACGTTCTACCTTCATGGCAAGCCTTACATGCTGGATCCGGAATCGGGAACGATTGAAACGGCAGGGAAACAAATTCCGCTTAAACATCCCCTTCTTTTAAAATCGCGCAAAGTGTATATTCATTTCAAGGATCTGGAGAATGTGCTGGGTATACAAATCGCCCATAATCCTTTGCGTAATTCATTTTTCGAGCGTCTGACTCCGGCCAAAGCAAGAAACATTGAAACGCTTACAAAATCTTAGAAAATGTTAGAAAATACGAGAAAAAGGGTGAATGAAACCGGTAAAACGGTTCTTTCGCCTATTTTCGATATATTCTGAATATTTACAATAGTTTAATATTTGGGGTAAGATAAAGCCAAGGAGGAACACAAATTTTAAATGGGTATAAGGACATAAACACTTCAACTTGACAGCCAGGGGTGATCCCTATAGGACCATAACCATCAGAAGTCCAGACTACAGGAAGGGAGATGAATCCGTTGTACCCAGTTAGCGAAGCATGCCCTTAATAATCGAAGCGGAGGCATGCGGGAACCCAGGAAACGAATGAAGCAGAATGGAGTGTAAACGGACAATTGAATACGTTCAATCAAGCATAGGGGCCTGCCGATTATCACGGATAACCGGGGTCCCTATTTACGTGTCTGTTTGTTCCGAGTTTGATCCGAAACAGTGCCGGAGGGCGCTTTTTTTATGTCTTTTTTTGGCTGTCCTTCGGGTCCGGCTACCTGAAATTTTAATCCCGAATGAAAAAAAAGAGGCCTTATGACCGCTATCCGCCCCCTGTACAATAAAGGAACCGGGATTTCCACTTTAACCGACAGGAGGTGCGGATACTTGCCAAGCAGCAATCGCTCCCGTACGCCGGCGGCATTCCAGAGCAAACGGGGAGCGGCAGGCTGGATACGCCTGTTTTACAAACAGCGCCAGCTGCAGACGATGGCCCTTCTCGGGGTCGCCTGGATTCTCATTTTCAACTACATACCCATGTATGGGATTTTGATCGCCTTCAAAAATTTCAGCATCATTAAGCCCGTCTCCGAGGCGCCCTGGGTAGGATTTGAACACTTCCGAGCTTTCCTGGAGGACGAGAACTTGCTCCCCGTCATCCGGAATACACTCGGAATGAGTTTGCTCAAGCTGGTCATCGGATTCCCGCTTCCGATCCTGTTCGCTCTTTTTCTGAATGAGTTGAGATCGGTGCGCTTCAAAAAAACGGTTCAGACGATCTCGTATTTACCGCACTTTTTGTCCTGGGTCATTCTAGGCGGGATCTTGTCCACCTGGCTGGCGGATACGGGATTGATCAACAAGCTCCTGGAAGGACTCGGAATTCTTCGTGAACCGATCGCCTATCTGGCTGAACCGGCTTATTTCTGGGGCATTGTCGTTTCGACCGACATCTGGAAGGAGCTGGGCTGGTCGGCGATCATTTATTTGGCGGCGATGGCCGGGGTTTCCCCGGAACTTTACGAAGCGGCCACGATGGACGGGGCGGGGCGTTTTCAGAAAATGCGGGCCATCACGCTCCCGTCGATTAAGGGAACGATCACGATTCTGTTTATTCTCGCCATCAGCGGGGTGCTCAATTCCAACTTCGACCAGATTCTGGTGCTTCGGAATTCCTTGAATGAAAGCGCTAGCAATGTGATTGACGTTTATGTGTATCAGATGGGTATCGCAAACAGCCGGTTTTCTTACGCGACCGCGGTCGGACTCATCAAATCCGTCATTGCCCTGGGGCTTCTGCTGGGAGCCAATTACGTGACCAAACGATTTAATCAGACATCACTTTTCTGAAGAAAAGAGGCTTGGAATTGATTTTGTTTAAACGGAAAACAGCGGGGGAAGCGATTTTTGATGGTTTAAACGGGCTCGTGATGCTGCTTGTCTGTTTTGTGACGCTCTATCCGATCTGGTACGTGCTGGTCCATTCGTTCAACAACGGGACCGATGCGATGCAGGGCGGGATTTATTGGTGGCCGAGGGTGCCGAGCCTGGACAATTACCGGGCCGTTTTTGAAAATACGGGGATTATGAAGGCCATGGGCATTACGGTGGCAAAAACGGTAATCGGCACCGCGGCACACGTGTTTTTCACCTCAATGGTCGCGTACGCGTTCTCCCGCAGGGAGCTGGCCGGACGACGGGTGTATATGATGCTGGGCACGGTGACGCTTTTTTTCAGCGGGGGGCTGATCCCGACCTATCTGCTCATTCGTGACCTGGGACTGCTGGACAGCTTCTGGGTATATATTCTTCCCGCGATGTTCAATTTCTTCGACCTGATTATTTTTCTCGCCTTCTTCCGGGAAATTCCGGCGGGGCTTGAAGAAGCGGCGAAAATCGACGGCGCCGGCGACTTTACGATTTTTTGCAGAGTCGTGCTCCCTGTGTCCATGCCGGTAGTGGCTACGATCGCCTTGTTTCACGGGGTCTATCAGTGGAACGATTATTTTACGGGGATGATCTACATCAACAATCCCGATCTTCAGCCGATCCAGACCTTCCTTTACAGGGTGGTGGCCCAATCCAGCTCGAACCAGATGCTGGCCGCGGCTCCCGGCGGGATGGCCAAGAACGTCACCTCCCAATCGATCAAGCTGGCGACGATGGTGGTCACTACGCTCCCAATTGTTCTGGCCTATCCGTTTCTGCAAAAATATTTTGTGAAAGGGTTTATGATTGGTTCCATCAAAGGTTAGATTGAAGTATTCATGATTCGTGTAAAAGGAGACCGATCTTATGCGCAAAACGAGCAGGCTGGTTCCTCTGGTTCTCAGCGCCGTCCTGGCCTTAACGTCCGCGGCATGCACGCAAAGAGGGGCGGGAGGTGAAACGGCCAAGCCGGAGTCCACGGCCGCCGAAATCAAGATCGACCCGGACGCGCCGGGGTGGAAGAGCGACACGTCGCCCGTCACGTTCGACTGGTATTTGAATTTTTCCTGGTTCGGGAGCAAGTGGGGAGCCGATCCGACCTCGCAGTATATCACCAAGAAAACCGGCGTGAACCTTAACCTCATCGTACCCGCGGGCAACGAGAACGAAAAGCTCAATACGATGATCGCGTCGGGCAAGCTGCCGGATTTTATCACGCTCGGCTGGTATGAGGACGGGGTCAAGAAAATGATCGAGGGCGGGATGGTGCTTCCTCTCAACAAGCTTGCCGACCAGTACGATCCGTATTTCGTCAAGGTGGCGGACCCCGCCAAGGTGTCGTGGTATACGCAGCCGGACGGGAACGTATACGGCTATCCGAACGCCGCGGCCTCTCCTAAGGATTACGAGACTTCGGGGGACAAACAGACGTCGAACCAGACCTTCCTGGTCCGCAAAGATATGTACGAGGCGCTTGGCAAGCCCGATATGCGGACGCCGGAAGGCTTCCTCGGCGCATTGAAGGCCGCAAAGGAAAAGTTTCCCGAGGTTGGGGGGCAGCCGCTCATTCCGCTCGGACTGCACGAATTCGGGGACACCGGCAACTATTCGCTGGAAGATTATAACCAGCGTTCTTCCATTCTGCAGAACTTCCTTGCCATTCCGATGGAAAAAGACGGCAAGCTGTACGACCGCACCACGGACCCCGAGTACGTTAAATGGCTGAAAACGTTCCGCAAGGCCAACGAGACGGGCCTGCTCGCCAAAGACATTTTTATCGACAAGCGGCCGCAGATGGAAGAGAAAATCGCCCAGGGGCGCTACTTCGCGATGATGTATCAGCGCACGGACTTCGCCGCTCAGCAGAATGTGCTGTATGCCAAGGACCCGAACTCCGTGTATATCGCCGTGGACGGTCCCGGCAATGCGAAGCAGGACCCGCCCGCCTTGAGCGGGGGCACGATTTCCGGCTGGACGGTCACGCTGATTTCCAAAGACGTGAAGGACAAAGCCAGGGCCATCCGTTTTCTGACGTATATGCTAAGCGAAGAAGGTCAGAAGGATTTCTATCTCGGAGAGAAAGGCGTTTCCTACGATACGATTGACGGCAAAGACCAGTTCAAACCGGAGGCGCTCGCTCTGCTCAACAAAGACCGTGCGGCGTTCGACAAACGGTACGGGTCCTCCTATACATTCTGGATGCTGATGGATACGACGATGAACTTGAAATGGGCACCGCCCGCCGTGGAACCGTTCAAGCAGCTGGAAGATTGGACGAAAGGGAAAACGAAAAGCTTTTCTCAATTCGACCAGGTGAATCCGACGGGAACTTCCGAGGAAGGGATCATCGCGGGCAAAGTAACCCAGTTGTGGGGCAAGGCGCTGCCGAAGCTGCTGCTCGCCAAGAGCGACGGGGAATTCGACCAGATTTTCGCCAAGTTTCTGAAGGATCGCGAAAACGCGGGCATCGCCAAGGTGGAAGCGTACCGGCAGAAAGTGTACGAGGACAATCTAAAGAAGCTTCAGCAGTTTTTGAAATAAGCTTTTCAAAGAACCCAGACTTCTGGGTTTTTTGGAGTTTTGGCGATATACTGGAACTAGTCCGATTGCCATAATTTTGCTTTTGTGCTGCCCGATCGGGCTTTCGTTTTGCCGATACTCGACTAGGATGTGATGCGGTGGATATGACAAGCCGGCTATCCGGCTGGAAAGCCCGGACGATCCAGGCGGCAGGCGCCGTTCCGCTGCAGACCCGCTTGATCGTCTCGTATATTTTTATCATGCTGATTCCGGTTGTGCTGCTGTCGATGTACTTGTTTAATTCCTTTTACCAGAGCACGATCCGGGAAATTGTCAAATCGAACGAGTCGATGCTGGAAGTGGAGAAAACCAATATTTACAATCATATGGAAACGATGGAGAGAACCGCCCAACTGATCGTTTCCGATACGGCCGTCGCGGAATATTTGCAGAGCAACCGCAATCTCGAAGTGAACGAGCTGCTCGAATACCGCCGGAACGCTTACGACAACCTGCTGCGTCTTCAGTTTAACAATCCGAATCTCGCTCATATCCGATTGTTCACGAACAATGCGAACGTGAAGGAAATATGGCCGGTTTTTTTCAGCGAATCCCGGGTTACCGGCCAGCCCTGGTACAAACAAGTAAAAGAAAGCTCAGGCACTGTCCAGTGGATCTTCGGGCATTCGGACCCCGATCTCATCCGGGATACGTCTGTCCCCTCGATGGATGAGCGGGGGAAAGTATCGCTGCTGCGGGAAGTCAGCTTCGTTAAAGGCCGGCATGAGGCGATCGTGCAGGTCGATATGTTCTTCGATCTATTCTTCCCGAAGACGTTCAGCCGGGTGCAGGACGGACAGTCGCAGATGATGATCGTCGACGGAAGCGGGACCGTTCACACGCTTTATGATACCGCTTTCTTCCGCAAACTGGCGCCGTCCGAATTTCTCGACCGGTTGAACCGGGACGCTTCCCTCGGCGGCAGCTTTGAATTTACAAGCAAAGGAACGCGGTATTTGTGCGTGTACGCCAAGCTCGACCGGCTCGGCGCCTTTATGCTGAACATCGTTTCTCTGGAGGAGCCGTTTTCGGATATCGCGAAGACGCGCAATAACCTGATTCTGGCTGTAATCGGCCTGATCGCGCTGCTGGCGGTGACGACGTATTTTCTGCTGTCGCTCATTCTGAAAAAGCTTCACGTGCTGCAAAATTCCATGAAAAGAGTGCGCCAGGGCAATTTTCATTTCGACATCGACATTCACGGGGGAGGCGAAGTGGGGGAACTGGCTCATCACTTCCGGCTCATGCTGCGCAAAATTAACGAGCTCATCGTGGAGGCGGTCAATAAGCAGGCGGCGACGAAGGAAGCCGAGCTGAACTCGCTGAAAAACCAGATCGATTCCCATTTTATGTACAACACGCTGGAAAATTTGAAAATGATGGCTGAAATCGGGGAGCAGTACGCGCTTTCGGACGCCCTGACCTCGCTCGGCGGCATGATGCGGTACAACCTGAAGTGGACCAGCGATTATGTGCGGCTGGCTGACGAGATTCAGCATATCGGCAATTACATCGCCATTATGAACATCCGTTATGACGATAAGCTGCGCCTGCAGCTTGAGATTACGCCTGGATTTTGGGACCGGAAGCTGCCCAAGATGTCTCTCCAGCCGATTGTGGAAAATGCCGTCAAGCACGGAATCCGCTCGGCGGGCGGCGAAGATGTGCTGGTGATTACCGTGAAAGCGCGGGAGCTTGACGGCCGCATGTTCATCAGCGTTCACGATGACGGCAGAGGGATGACGCTGCGTAAGCTTGAGGAGCTCAGACTCACGATGAGCATGGAGGACGAAGCGTTCCGGCACCGGCATTCCGCCGGAGAACTTCGCGAGCGGGAGGGCAGCGGAATCGGCCTGAGAAATGTGAACCAGCGCGTCCGGCTCTACTATGGCAAGGAGTACGGGCTGCAGATAACGAGCAGGGAAGGGGCTTGGACGGAGGTCGTCCTGAGCCTGCCGCTGCTTTCATTAACCGGAGGGGGATAACGGCTTATGCGCAAATTGTTGATTGTAGACGATGAAAAGAACATCCGGCTCGGGGTTTCCTCCATGATCCGGAGGGAATTTGCCGGGACTTACGAGATTGAACTCGCCTCGGACGGAGAGGAGGCGCTGCGGATTGTGCGCGATGCGGGCGCCCATATCGTAATTACGGACATCCGCATGCCCGGAATGGACGGAATAGCGCTCCTTCGGGAGCTGCAGACATTCCCCGTGAAGCCGCTCGTATTTATTCTGAGCGGGCATGACGACTTCGCCTACGCCAAGGAAGCGATCCGCAACGGCGTCAAGGGCTACCTGCTGAAGCCGATCGTGCGCGAAGAGCTCTACGAAGCCTTGCGGCAGGCCGAGAAGGAGCTGGACCGGCAGGAAGCCCGGCAGGAAGCGCAGCCGGGTAAGTTTTCCGCCGGCTCCGGGGAGCTTGAATCGTTCCATTCGAGCCAGCTGAATTACATTCTGATGCATCCGGAGATGGATGCATCCGAGATCAGGCAGCGGCTGGCTACCGTAGGGTTCGCGGACAACGGCAACGGCAACGGCAGCGGCTGGAGGCTCGGGCTGCTGCGCTTTCCGCCGGATCTGCGTCCCCGCGAGCTGGACGAAGGGCTCGCACGGCTGGAGCGGCTGGTTCCGCGGGACCTGCAGCCGCTTCTGAACAGCGCGAGCACGTTCGTCTTCATGGACAAGGACCGCAGCCTTGTCCTGCTGGCGCCGGCCGACGGCGTGCTGCGCCTGCTGCGGGCCGCTGTCCCGGCCGGGAGCAGCCCGCTGCTGCGCGCGGGCGTCAGCCGGGAGAAGCGCGATGCGGCGCTGTTCAAGGAAGCCTACCGCGAGGCGCTGAGCGCTCTCCGCAGCACCTTTATTGCTTCGGCCGGCGGCTGCGTGCAGCTTGTTGAGGAGCTGGAGGAGAAGCGGGACCGCGGAGAAATCCCGCGCGAGCACATCCGGCAAATTTCCAACAAGCTCGGCACGGGACGGCTCGGGGAAATCAAAGCGCTGCTTGCGCATGTACTGGACGCGCGTACAGCGCGCGAAGAAGGCGTTGCCTACGTCGAAGCGGTCTCCAGCCTGCTGAACAAGGATGTGTTCGATCAGGTTTTTCATACGTACGGGGAGCAATCCGTGGAGATTTTGAGAATATACAAAAAAGCCGGCACGATCGACAATTTCGAACATTATCACGAATACGCGGATTGCGCAGGACGTCTGGTCGAGCTGCTGGACGAATACGTCGGCCGGATGAAACAAGTGCACGTCGATCATATCGAAATCAAGCGGGCGGTCAAATACATGGAAGAAAATTATGCCCGGGATCTCAACATGGCGATGGTATCCAACTATGTATCGCTGAACTATACGTATTTCAGCAAAATTTTTAAGGAATATACCGGGGACAATTTCGTCGGCTATCTTAAAAAAATCCGCATTTCCCGGGCCAAAGAGCTGCTGGAAAGCAGTCATTCCAAAGTGTATGAAATCGCCGAACAGGTCGGCTTTGAGAATACGAAGCTGTTTACCCGGGTTTTTAAGGAAAAAGAAGGCATCACTCCGCAGGAATACCGCGCCAAACGGTACATGGAAGGATAACCCGAAATAACGGACATCTAGCAGTAAAACGAGGCCTATTTAAAGGGACTCCGTCGGCGGAGCCTGGGAAGCTTTCGTCATTACGGCGGCTCCGTAAACCTTCTTGTACACGTCAAAAAGTCCCTTCCTGACGGAAGGGACTCCGGCTGCCGGACATTCTCCGGCAGTTTTTTATTCGTGTACGGCCCGGATTTCCCCGATGCCGTTCATGTATTTTCTCAGTGCCTCGGGAATACGGATCGAACCGTCCTCCTGCTGATGATTCTCAAGCAGCGGAATCAGAATACGCGGCGAAGCGACCGCGGTGTTGTTCAGCGTGTAGGCGTACGTCAGCCGCCCTTCCGCATTGCGGTAGCGGATATTCGAACGCCGGGCCTGGAAGTCAAGCAGGTTGGACGACGAATGCGTTTCGCCGTAGGCATTCCGGCTGGGCATCCAGGTTTCGATGTCGACCTGCTTATACGTTTTTTGCCCCATATCCCCGCAGCAAACCGCTACGACCCGGTACGGCAGCTCCAGCAGCCGCATCAATTCTTCCGCGTTTTTAGTAATTTCCCGCAGAAGCTCATCCGATTTCTCCAGACTGTTTTCGCAAATAATGACTTGTTCCACCTTGGCGAATTGATGGACGCGGTACAGCCCGTGGACGTCTCTTCCGGCCGATCCGACTTCACTCCGGAAGCAGAGGGAGACGGCCGCCATCTTTATAGGCTCGGCAAGGTCCACGATTTCATTGCTGTAGTAGGAGACAAGTGGGACCTCCGAGGTGCCGACCAGCCATTTGTCTTCATCGGCCAGCTTGAAAGTCTGATCTTCCCCGAGGGGGAAGTAGCCCGTGTTTAGAAGGGCTTCCTCGCGGGCCATCAGCGGCACGTCCACGGGCATAAAGCCCTTCTCGGTGAGCAGATCCAGAGCAAGCTGCTGAACCGCCCGGTGCAGCAGAACTCCCGCGCCCGTCAAGTAATAGTGGCGGGGGCCGGCTGTTTTCACGCCGCGCGGGATGTCGATCATGCGATGAAGGTTCCCCAGCGCTACGTGATCCTTCGGCTCGAATGTGAAGTCGGGGAGAGTGCCTGCCCGGTACAGCTCGATATTGTCTTTGTCGGATTGTCCGGCCGGGGTATCGGGCGACACGGGATTCGGCACGCGCTGCATCGCCGCCGTGTACGCCTGATCGGTTAACCGGTACGCCGCCTCCAGATCGTTCAGCCGCAGATGAATGTCCTTCACCGCTTGTTTCTTGCGGGCGGCTTCGGGCTGATCGCCCTGCTTAAGAAGCATGCCGATTTCTTCGGTAAGCGCATTGCGCGACTGCCGCAACGCCTCGATCTCGGCCAGCCGGCTCCGCCGCACCTCGTCCAGTTCCAGAAGCTCCGGGATGGAAACTTCGATTCCTTTGTGCCGGGCTGCGTACTCGACTTCCGCTTGATGGGCCCGTATCCATTTTACGTCTAACATGGCACCGCACTCCTTTTTTTGGGTATACAAAAAGCGCCCGTCGTCTTCATGGGACGAGGAGCGCTTTTATGTTCTCGCGGTGCCACCCAAATTGACCGGACGTTTGCGGCGTCCAATCCACTTTAGTTCCGCGGTAACGGGCGGACCCGGTTAACTTAGGGGAAGCGCTGTGCTTCTCCTTGGCGATAACGCCTCCGAGTTGGAATCTCTTCACGGGCGTGATACCGATATAATGATTTTGCTTAGTATATACCAGGTTTGCTCCGGTTTCAACCCCCATCCGCCGCCATCGGACGGAAACCCGACTTGCCCGCTCCACTGTCGCGCGGAACTCCATCCTGTGGCAGCTTGTTTTTTCTTCATGCCAAATGAAGACAATTTCCGTTATTTTCCGTAAAATAAACACATGGAGGTGTCGAAGTTTGCATTTATTTCTGCGTTACGCCCACCGGATTTTACGTTTAAGCAACGGGCTGCTGGCGGTTATGGCCCTGTTGTTTGTGCTGCTCGCCTCCGTGCTCGCTTACTGGCTGGAACCGGACACGTTCGAGACCTGGTTCAACAGCCTGTACTGGGTCATGACAACGATGGCGACCGTCGGGTATGGCGATTATTTTATGAAAACGGCTTTGGGCAAGCTGTTCACGATCTTTCTGTATCTGTTCGGAATCGGACTTCTCAGTCTCGTAATCGGAAAAATCATTGATGCCTTTGCAACTTTGAAAATAAGGAGGGAAACCGGAAAAGTGAATTATCATGGCCGCGGTCACATCGTCGTCATCACCTGGAATAAGAAGGCTTATTCCGCCGTAGAGGAACTTATCGCTTCAGATCCCGAACTGGAAATCGTCATTATAGATGAAAACGAGAAAATTCCTTACGACCACAAAAAGGTTCATTTTGTAAGCGGCGACCCCACTCTAGATAAGACGCTGATCCGGGCTGGGCTGGATAAAGCCAGATCAGCCATTATTTTCGCCGATGAAACAAGCAGCGGTTCGTCCCTGGTGGACGGCAAAACGCTGCTTATCGCGGCCAGCATCGAAAGACTCGCTCCCGATGTTTATACGACCGCGGAAATTATGTCGGAGAAGCATATTCAGAACTTCCGGCACGTAAAAGTAAACGATTTCATTCTATCGCACGACGCGGTTTCCATGCTGGCCGTCCGGTCGGCGCTGAACGAGGGCAGCGTTGAGCTGTACATGCAGCTGATCAGCAGGCAGTATGGGGGAGAGATTTACGAAGTGTCGGTGAATCCCGCTTGGGCGAACTATTACGACGCCTTTCAGGACCTTCTTAAAAAAGGCGCGACCCTGCTCGCCGACCGCCAGGATTTAAGCATCAATACACGGCTGAACGATCCGATTCCGGCGGACGCGAAGCTGTTCGTCGTATGCTCGCCCGAGACGTACAAGCATTTGCGGGACCATACATAACCCAATCGTCTAAAAAGCGGTCTGTCGAAGATAAACGGCGGACCGAGCAACAAGCCAAACCTTGGAAAGGGTTTGGCTTTTTTTATGCGGAACCGGGCTTAATGGCTGAAATGCGATCCCAAAAGCTCGTTTTCCAACATGTTCGAGTTACGGTTGAAGCAGGGGCATATGTTTCATGGATACTCAAAATTTGATGTTGACAGAGGAAACGAAAGACGGTATATTTTCCGTTATACGTAATCGTAACGATTACTATTAACATAATGAAAACGCCAGTCGCCCTTACATACCGGGGCTGAAAAGAAGACGGACATGCTAATCGCCGTTTTAACGAGGCGGAGTTCGGTGATCATGACGCGCTAGTAATACCGAATAAAGGAGTGCGATGAAATGGATAACAAAATACCCGTGACGGTATTAAGCGGCTACTTGGGCGCCGGAAAAACAACCCTGCTGAATCATGTGCTGAATAACCGGGACGGCTTAAAGGTGGCCGTTATCGTCAATGATTTGAGCGAAGTGAACATGGATGCGGATCTGATCCGCGACGGCGGTGGGATTTCGCGTACGAACGAAAGCCTCGTCGAGATGTCCAACGGCTGCATCTGCTGCACCCTGCGCGACGATCTGTTGAAAGAAGTGGAGCGGCTGGCGAAAGAAAACCGCTTCGATTACATTCTGATCGAATCGACCGGGGTGGGAGAACCGCTGCCTGTAGCTCAAACTTTTACTTATATCGACGAGGAGCAGGACATCGATCTGACCCGGTACTGCCGTCTGGACACCATGGTTACGGTCGTGGACGCTTTCCGGTTCTGGCATGACTACGCTTCTGGAGAAACGCTTCTGGACCGCAACCAGGCCGTCAGCGACGACGACAATCGGGACGTGGTCGATCTGCTGATCGACCAGATTGAATTTTGCGATGTGCTTGTGCTTAACAAATGCGACAGGATCGACCCGGACGAGCTTCTGGAGCTGGAGCGCGTACTCCGTTCCCTTCAGCCGAGAGCGAAATTCATCCGGTCCGTTATGGGTGAGGTGGCTCCGGCCGAGATTTTGAACACGAATCTGTTCAATTTCGAAGAAGCCAGCGCTTCCGCAGGCTGGATACGGGAAATGGAGAAGGAGGAGCATACGCCCGAAACCGACGAGTACGGAATTTCTTCTTTCGTGTACGAGCGCACCCTGCCCTTCGAGCCCCGGCGTCTGAAAAGCTGGATGGAGGACTGGCCGGCGGAAATCGTGAGGGCCAAAGGAATCATGTGGCTCGCTACCCGGAACAAGTTCGCCCAGAATCTCAGCCAGGCGGGGCCTTCGATCCGGTTCGGACCGGCGGGCTATTGGGTGGCCGCGCTCCCGGAAACGGAGAAGCAGGCAATCCTTGCCGAAGAAGGAGATTCCATCCCGCGCTGGGACCCTGTTTACGGCGATCGCATCAACAAAGTAGTGTTTATCGGGCTTGATTTGGATCAAGGGGAAATTGTCCGTTCCCTGGATGCCTGTCTGCTGACCGAAGAAGAAATGCGGAGCGATTGGAGCCGTTTTGCGGATGAACTGCCTAATTTGGTCGGTGAGCTGAATGAGGCCTCTTTTTAAACGGAACAGGAAGAGGATAAGGAGGAGGTGAATGGGCATGAGAGTGACGGTTACGCTGGCGTGCACGGAAACGGGCGACCGCAACTATACGACGACGAAAAACAAGAAAACTCAGCCGAACCGGCTGGAACTGCGCAAATACTGTCCGCGCCTTAAGCGCCACACGCTGCACAGGGAAACGCGCTGAAGAAACGGCATCAACTCGATACAGGGAGAGTATTTCCTGATTTTGGATGAAAAAGAGCGGGTAACCGCTCTTTTTTTTGTTTAAAGGTATAGTAGACATGGCCGCAGCTAAGGGAGAGAAGGGTTGACGATGGAAAAGCCGAACAAAGAGACGGAACAAACTTCCTGTGAGGACGCGACAGCGGTGCGGGAGGGAATTAAAAATTTTATTAATTATTTGCTTTCCCGGGGGCCGGTAGACAAGGTGATCGACGGGGCTCAGCAGGCTGTGGATTTCGCTTCCGCCAACATCCCGTTCGAGGCGGCTGCCCGTTACCGGCAGGAAATCGGGGGCATTTTTACGAGTTATGAGCAGCTTCTGTCTATACCCGGCGTCGGGCAGGAGGTAATCGAAGAACTGGGTTCATATGTGAAGCGTTTGGATCTGGCCAAGCTGAACGCTCTGCTGCCGCAGACAACGTCCGGTAACAGGGTCGACGCCTACGTGAACGGTCCGGACTGCCTGCGCGTCCTGCTGGACGAGATCGGGGGAGCGGAGCGGTATATCCACTTTTCCGTGATGCTGTTTTTTAACGACCAATCCGGGAAAAAAATCGCCGGAGCGCTGCTGGATGCGCTGAAGCGGGGCGTCAAAGTCCGGCTGATGGCCGATTTCGGAATTACCGCCTTGGGCTACAACATGAACCTCGCCGTCGGGGATATGGAGGAAGTGATCGAAACACTCAAAGAAGCCGGAGGCCAGGTCATCAATACGTTCAAAACGTGCTACGGCAACGAAGAGTGGCCCGCCAAGAGAGCGGAGCTGGCTTCCCGGGGAGTGCCCGAAAGCAGCCTGTTTCTCCAAGATTACGTCCAGGAGCAGATGACGATGGGAGTCAACGTGGTCAATCACCGGAAATTTATGATCGTCGACGGAATCAGCTCTATTGTCGGATCCGTGAATGTAGGGGATCAATATTTGTTCGATACACCGGTTTTGACCGATCCCGAACAAATATATGCGGAAGGGGACAGAGGTCCCGGGCTTGGCGTACCGGCCCGGGAAGAAGAGTGGCACGACGGATGTTTTCGAATCCGGGGAGCCGCAGCAATAACGCTGAACCGGATCTTTTCCTTTCAGTGGACGGTGCTTGGCGGAGACGTGTTCGATCCGGAAGATTCTTTCTACAAGCCGGAGAGAGATATGCGCTTCGGTGACGAAGAATGCACGCTGTACGCGAGCTTTCCCGGGAATCCGGTAAACGTGATCCAGCAGTATTATTTGTCTCTGCTCACGTATGCCGGTGACGAAACGGTGATCGTCAACCCGTACCTGATCGACCAAGCCTTCTGGGATGAGCTGAAAAGCCTGGATGAGCAGAGGTCGGGGTGCATCGCGTTATGCAACCCCCTGCGTGTCAACGACCATCCGACCAACGGATCGGCGGTGCGCAGCAACATGTACGAGCCTTTTCTCAAAGGCGTCGCGTTCTATGACTACAGTCATACGGAGCGATTTTCTCATTGGAAAATCACCTATGACAAGCGGTCCGACTGCGTGTTTCACGGTTCCTACAATATCAATGAACGAAGCGCCTGCCACGATTTCGAGCTGGGGGTGCTGGTCAAAGGAAGATCGTTTGCGGATCAAGTGAAAAAAATGATTGACTATGATTTAAGCGTATCGGAGAAAATCTCCGGGCCGGAAACCTTTTTTAAATACCCTGCCCTGCATCCATCCACGTATTGGAACAAACTGACGCAAAATTTCACCTGACCGGATCGAGGGATTGAAGGGACTGACGGAACGGGCCGAACGGCAAGAATGACGGGACTTCCGGCTTCCTATTCCTCGTTCGTTTACGAGCCGCCGGACGCCTCTTCATACGGTACGATGGGTGCGTGCGTACACCTGAACCGGTTTAACGTCACAGAAAAAGAGCGGCGCCTTCCGTCGGACAACGGGAGGGCCGCTCTTTTTCGTTCAAGAGGGGCGGCGAGCAGGAGTGCTCGCGCCGGAGTTTATTTTTTCAGCCACAAGGTCGGGACGTTGGCAGGCTCCCAGCCGACCAGGGAAGTGTGCGACTGCCGACACTCGTATGTGCTGCCGTTATACGTTACGAGCGTGCCCGCCGTATAAGCGGTGTTCGGAGCCCACGGAGCGGCTGCCGAAGGAGCGGAGGTCGTAGCGCTGACGGCATTGCTGTCAGCCGATTCGTTGCCGGCCGCATCGAAAGCGCGCACCGTGTACGTGTAAGCGGTACTGGCGCTCAATCCGCTCACCACGGTATCCAGCGTTGTGCCGGAGACGGATTTTACGAGCGCGGCGCCTTGATAGACACGGTAGCCGGTTACACCGACATTATCGGTGGAAGCGCCCCATTTGAGCGAAACGGACGAAGAAGTCGGCGAACCGACGACTTGCAGCCCGGACGGAGCGGTAGGCGCTGTCGTATCGGCTGCGGCAGCCGTTGTTTTGAACGTCACGGCGTTGCTGGCAGCCGAGTCATTGCCGGCCGCGTCCGTGGCGCGGACCGTGAACGTGTAGGACGTGTTCGCCGTCAATCCGGCCGTGTTGTAGCTCAGCGTCGTTCCGTTTGCAGTCGTGCCGACGAGCGTGGAGCCGTTATAAATCTTGTAGGCCGTCACACCGACGTTATCCGTTGCCGCGCTCCAACTGATCGTCGCGCCGGTCGCCGTAATGTTGGAAGCTGACGCGTTTGACGGTGCAGTCGGTGCCGTTGTATCGGCCGGTCCGCTGCCGCCGAAATTGGCGTCGATTACGTTGTAGAAGGCATTCTCCGTATCCGCGATTTCCCAAACGGCCAGAATGACCTGGTAACCCGTTCTGCTTGGCACATTACAGGTGTCCGTGTATGTGAATCCCGGTTGTTTTCCTTTAAAGTTGACGGAGCAGAAAGGCTGCAGATCGAAGGATGCGCGGCTCAAAGGCGCGTTTGGATCCCAGTTCTGCTTGGTGATATAGTACTTCCAGCTGGTAGTTGCATGATTGGCTTCAATGGTCCATTTGAACGTATTCGTTCCCGAAGACATGTTCACTTTGGTCCAACGTGTGGCCGATTGCTGATCCAGTTCCGGAAACAGGCCGCTTGCGCTGGCAATTTTGCCGTCCGCCGGTCCGGCTGCGGGGAATCCCTTGTAGGCTTCGAGACTTTGCGGCTCGTAGATGATCGCACCGCAGTTTTTATTTTTGCCGGCAGCGCACAGGTAACCGCGGCTTCCCGGTGATTCGATGTATCCGTGTGCCGACGCTTTTTCGGTAATAAGGAGCAGGCAGAACGCCAAAGCCAGTGCCAGTCCGCTTGCGATCAGACACTTGGCCAGTACAGGATTGCGGAGCGAGATTGGGGTCATAAAAGAGCCTCCTTGAATGGATTGGGGTTCGAATCGGAACGAAGGGGCGCTGCGCACGATCGCTTAGAAATTCGTCAATAACCTCCTTTCGGTAAAACGGGAGTTTGCGGACGATTGCGGTGCAAGATTGCCGGTCAGCCTCCTTTCGGAAGTGGTGTTATATAAACTCTCGTGAGAGCTTATACCGGATTCGATTGCCGGGGCGATAAAACGCTTACATTAAACCGAGGAGGAGACTTACAAAGTAAGCTCCATGGAGGTGAAACAGCCTTTTATAACTAAAATATACATCATTTACCAGGATGACTCAATCATTTATTTCTAAACTATCGAAGGAAAAAACAAAGGGACGAACGAAGGCTTAAATCGGTTCAAGTCGCCCGGATGAACAGCAGCTCGTAAGTAACCGGGATACGTCCCTGTGTGCCGTAATCTTTTTCGTAATGTTCAAACATGCCGCTGAAAAGGCGTCTGGGGCTCAGGCCCGGCAGCTGTAAGGCGTTAGTCGTGCTTGCGCCGAGAGATTTCACGCTTTTTAAGAAGAGGGCGACGTCGGGAAAATACTCGGTCCGCACGAGGCGCGTCGTCCGAATCTCGCCGAAGCCAGCTTGACGAAGCATATCCGTCCACTCGTCCCCGCCGTGAAAAGACAAACCGTGCCGCTGCGGCGGGATTTCCATAGACCGGTAAGCTTTGTCGAAAGAATGGTGCAGCTCGGTAAACGTAGCCGGGCCGAAGGTGGCAAACATCAGCTTGCCGCCGGGCTTCAGGAGCCTGCGCAGGTGAAACAGCGTCTGCGCGGGGCGGGTGAACCACTGGAAGCAGGCGCTGGAAGCGATCAGCCCGTAAGAAGAAGAGGGGGCGTCGGCGGCCCATTTTTCGATATCGGCCTGCAGGAACCGGACGGAGTCGGGCTGGTTGTCCGGGAAGCCGGGCGAAATAGGCGCCGGCGCCGAAGATTCCCGGGGAGCGTCGGAATCGCGATCGTTTCGCCCGCTGCGGGCACCCAGCCGGTTTCTCGCCGCATCCAGCATGGCGGGCGAGAGATCGGCCGCGGTCATTTCGCCGCCGGGCGGCAGCAAGGCCGCCAGCCGCTCCGTGAGCAGGCCCGTGCCGCAGCCGATTTCCAGCACCGGCGGATGGCCTGCTGGAATACGGGCAAGCCGGCTATGCGGCGGCGGCAGCTCGTCCCGGATCAGCCGGGCAAGCTGCGCGGTCATAAACCGCTGAACCGCGGCATTTTGGTCGTAAAGCCCGGCTGCGCTCCGGTCAAACTGACGCCGGATTCTGCCGCTCAGATGAGTCATTCCACCAGCTCCTTATCGTTTCGGCGGTTTGCCGTTCTTTTTGCAGAAAGGGAACATGGCCGCGTCCGGCGGCTTCCACGAGTACGGTCTGCGGAACGCCCGTTTGTATTTCCAGTGCCGCGCCGTAAGGGCATACCTTATCGTGCGTACCGTGAATCAACAGGGTCGGGCAGTGAATGTCCGGCAGCACGTCCCGCACATCCTCGGCGACGAGAAGCTCTAGGCCGGCGATAAGCCCCGGCACGCTCCAACCGCTCGCTTCGGGAAGTCTGGCGTCAAGTCCGTCCCGCCGCTCCTCTTTCGTGAACATCAGCCTGCGGAACTGCTGAAGCACCCGGTCCGCATCTTGGCGGAGCGCCGGAATCATGGCCTGCACGGAAGCGGGAGCCCAGCCTGAGTGTTGCTCGGCGGGCCGGCGCACAAAACAGGCGGTGGCTCCGAACAACACCAGCCCGTCGGCTAATCCTTCGGAAGCGAGCCGCAGGGCGAGCAGCCCGCCCAGTGACCAGCCCGCGATCAGCAGGGGAGCCGGAAGCGCACTCTCATGCGGTTCGCCATGCGATTCGCAAGCCCGGAGAGACAGAGCGAGGCGACGGACCGAATCCGCGATAGCCCCGGGGGATTCCGCCGAGCCGTAATCCGCACAGAAATGCCGGAATTCCGGAAGCTCCCGCCGGACATCATCGAAGACGGCAGGCGGCATGCTCCAGCCGCTGAGCCACAGGATCGAACCGCTTTTTTTCGAGAAAGCACGGGGACGTTCATAATATGCACTTGGTTGGAGGCCAAACTCCGTGTTAATGGGTGTGGAGTGCTTTGCGCGCTGTTCTGCGCCGCCGTGCTCCTTCACCGGGTGAACGCCCCGGCCGGGCGTTTGAGAAAGGGCACGCTTCATGCGAGAATCCCCGCTTCCGCTGCCGCGCTCACGATGCTTTCGGCTGCCTTGCTCAATACGGCATCGCTATGCGCCGCCGAAAGGGAGAAGCGGACCCGGGCGCTGCCCGCCGGAACAGTCGGAGGACGTATGGCGGGGGCGGCGATACCGTGCCGTTCGAGCGCTTCGCACCAACGAAGCGAATCGCGACTGCTTCCGGCAATCACGGGAACGATGGGCGAGTCTCCCGGCATCACGTTCAGTCCGGCTTGCGCAAGCCTTTGGCGGAACCGGCCGGAAACTGCCCGGAGATGATTCCGCCGGTCATGCGCGGTCTGCACAATCCCCAGGGCCCGGTATATCCCGGCAGCAACGGGCGGCGGCAGAGCGGTCGAATAAACGAGGGGGCGAGCTTTATTGACCAGCCAGCGGATCAGAGTCCGGCTGCCGGAAATATGCGCTCCGTACACGCCGAAAGCTTTGCTGAACGTACCCATGATGACGTCGGCTTCCCGGTGCACATCCATGGCGTGGCAAAGCCCTTCGCCGTTCGATCCGTACACCCCCTCCGCGTGAGCCTCGTCCACCATGAGCATCGCGTCGTAATTGTGTTTCAGCTCCACCAGCTTGTGGAGGGGCGCCGAATCTCCATCCATAGAGAAGATGGAATCCGTTACGATCAGCCTGCGCCTTGCTTTATCGGATTTTTTGAGCAGGTGTTCCAAATGCTCCATATCGTTGTGCCGGTAGCGGATATGTCCGGCCCGGCTCAGGATGATGCCGTCCGTTATGCTGGCGTGATTGAGCCGATCGGAAAAAACGGCGTCTCCCCGGCCGACCAAGGCGCGTATCGTACCGAGGTTGGCCATATAGCCGTTAGCGAAAACGAGCGAGGCTTCCTTCTTCTGCCAGACGGCCAGTTCGGCTTCCAGTTCGCTGTAAGGCGGCCGGTTGCCTGTAAGAAGCCGGGAAGCCGCCGCTCCCGATCCGCATTCCTCCAGCAGCGCGCCGCGCATCGCTTCCGCGATGTCCGGATGACGGCTCAGGCCCAGATAATCATTGGAAGTCAGATCAAGAAGAATCTGCCCTCCGCGCATCAAATGGCCGGGAAACGAGCGGGATACTCCGGTATCCGTCAGCGTCCGCTCCAGAGATTCGTCCGCCAACGTCTGCAGTTCATTATCGATCCAGATCATTGTGTTCATATCCGCACCTCGGAACCTTCTCCGGAGGGTTCCGGTGACGGCTCCAGGCATTTCGACAAAAAGGAGCGGACTGGAGCCAGATCCAGTGTCGTATGTGCGGTCTCCGCGAGCAGGTGCGGCCCCTGCACGTTCCCTATAGACGGAAAACGCCCCAAAACCTTGACGCCGCCGAATGTTTCGATTAAGTCGGCATTTCCGGCAACGCTCGGGTCCAGCCCGTCCGGCGCGTTTTGTACGTCCGCAGACTCAAGAACCCCCGGAGCCCCAGGAGCGCAGGCGCCTTCATTGAGCACGACACCCAGAATGTCAACCCCGTGCTGCCTCAGGAACGAGACCGTCAGGAGGGTATGATTGACCGTGCCGAGTCCCGCGCGGGCTACGATCAGCACCGGCATGCGGAGGAAGGCGATCCATTCCGCAAGCAGGGCGTCTTCCGTCAAGGGGACCGCCGCCCCGCCCGCTCCTTCGACGAGCATCGCATCGTAGCGTGAACACAAGGGCTGCCCGGCTTCATATAGCATGTCCATCGTCAGACGAACGCCTTCTGCCTTTGCGGCGAGTAAAGGCGCAAGCGGAGCGCGTAACGTAAAGGACGCCACTTCTTCCGGCGGCTCGGAAACGCCGCTTCCAGCCGCAAGTTTTTCGGCGTCGCTTAGTCCGCTGCCGATGGGTTCGCCGGACTGCACCGGCTTCCAGACGCCCACGTTCCAGCCTTCCGAGCGAAGCGCGGCGGCCAGGGCGGCCGTGACGACCGTCTTGCCGGCTCCGGTATCCGTCCCGGTTACGAAGATTCCCCGGATTCCGCTCACGGCCGCCACCCCTGTTCCGTAACGTCACGGATAGAAGCGGCGATGATGTCCGTCATGGCACCCAGCTCATCCCGTGTACTTGCCAGCGGGGGGATGAAGACGATTACATTGCCGAGCGGCCGTGTCAGCAGCCCCAGTTCCCGGGCCCGCGCACATACATGAACGCCAATCCGTTCCTCCCAGGCGTAGGGCTCCTTGGTCTTTCTGTCGCGGACCAGCTCAATTCCGACGAGAAGACCTTGCTGCCGGATATCGCCCACGTGGGGGCTTGCTTTCAGGGAAGAGAGCTTGCCGGCTACAAATTCGGCTTTGGCGGCAACGCCTTCCACTATACGGCGTTCTTCCATCAAGCGGAGATTTTCCAGAGCGACCGCGCAGCCCAACGGATTTCCAGTATAGGAGTGACCGTGGAAAAACGTTTTCTGCTCCTCGTAATCCGCATAGAAGGCGTCATACACGTCCTCGGTCGCAAGCGTAGCCGCTACCGGAAGATAGCCGCCCGTCAAGCCTTTGCCCACCACCATGAGATCCGGTGCCACGTCTTCGAGATTGCAGGCAAACATAGCGCCCGTGCGTCCGAATCCGGTCGCCACCTCGTCCGCGATCAGCAGCACGCCGTGCTTGCGGCACAGCCGGGCGATTTCGCGAAGGCAGCCCTCAGGCATGACGATGATGCCGCTGGCGCCCTGCACAACCGGCTCGACGATGAGACCGGCTATTTCATCGGCTCGTGCTTCGAGCAGCAGCCGCAGCGTTTCCAGCGTTTCGGTCATCGCGCCGGATGCGCCGCCCGGGTGCCGGAAAGAATCCGGGTAAGGGATCGTATGAGCCTCAAAAAGCAGCGGACGGAAAACTTCATGATACAGCGGAATCGCTCCTACGCTAACCGCGCCGATCGTATCTCCGTGATAAGCTTCTTTCATCGTGATAAACGTTCGTTTGCTTTCCATGCCTTTGTTGCGCGCGTATTGATAGGCCATTTTCAGGGCAATTTCCACGCCGGTTGCGCCAGAATCCGAAAAAAATACTTTCCGGAGCCCGTCCGGTGCGATTTCCGACAGTTTAGCGGCCAGCTTGATGGCGGGAATATTGCTTAGTCCGAGCAAGGTGGAGTGTGCAACGAGTTCAAGCTGCCGGATAATCGCCTGGTTCAGTTCCGGAACACCGTGGCCGTGCACGTTGAGCCAGACGGATGAAAAACCGTCATAATAAGCTTTTCCCTCTGTGTCAAAAAGCCGGACGCCATCTCCGCGTTCGATAATGACGGGATCGGCAGCGTTGTAATCCTTCATCTGCGTAAAAGGGTGCCAGAGGTGGGCTTTGTTCAGTTCAGCCAATTGTTCGTAGTCTGTAAGCAAGCAAACCGCATCCTTCCATTTTAATTGTCAACCTCATGCGTTAAATACAGGTTAACAATATAACGTTCATTCGAAAATATCAAGTTTGCAGATAGAATGATAGAGGAGAGGTGGGGAAAAGATAAAGATTTCCTTAAGCTTCCATAGAGGGGCCTCAAGACTCTCTCTCAACACAGCTTCTCGCCTAGCTTTCCGGCAGTAGAATGCCATTTCCTCACAATTAATTTCTTCGTGGTAAAAATCTTACCTACTAGTCATATCTCCTTACACATCCAGCTAAAATCTATTGAAATTCAAGGTCCAATTGACCGTGTGTATTCTAGTCACTTGCGTTTGTGAAGCCTAAAAAAGTTTATCATGTCATATTCATGTTATGTATACGCGGCTCAGTAATAATTTTGGTCACTAAAATAAAATTCCAATTAAATTTAATCGCTTACATTTTGCTTTAAAAATTTTATTTATAATACATGTTATTTATATTGACACCGTATAAGGCTATGACTATTATTATAAATATCACTGGAGAATATAAAGAAAAAAAGACAAAGTTTTCGTTAAATATTCGTTAAAAACATCAGTTTACAGTCAAAATCCTCATTAATTAATTCATTGATAAAAATAATGGAGAATGAATAGTGAAAAAACATGACCAGGATTTTATGAAACGCCAGAATCGGCTGACGGTGTTTGAGATCATCAAACACCAGCAGCCCATCTCCCGGGCTTCCATTGCCAAGCAGACCGGGATGAGCCCAACTACGGTAAGCCGCATTGTGGCGGAGCTTGCAGAGGAAGGGTATCTGCTGGAGTCCGAACAGGTCTCTGCCGGGCTCGGCAGGAAGTCCACGCTGCTTGAAATGGTTGATGCCGCCGTGCTCTCGGTAGGCGTTGAGCTGGACCGCCATCAAGTAAATATTGGCATTGTGGATTTGCAGGGCAATGTTGTAGCCATGAGCCAATATCCGCGGTCAGTGGAAGAGAGTCCCGAAGTTACGCTGGAACGCGTTGGAACAGAGATTGACCAGCTTACGAAATCCAATGAGATCGACTGTGAGCGGATCATCGGAGTTGGTGTCGGCCTTCCCGGGATTATAGATAATGACACGGGAGAAGTTATGTTCTCCGTACAGCTCGGTTGGAGAAATGTCCGGCTTGCTGAACGGCTTAAAGAATTCACCGGTTATGATGTGGCGGTGGACAACGAGCTCAAGGCCAAGGCCCTGGCCGAGCATCTGAAGGGCGCGGCGATTGGCTCACAGCGGACCGTCCTGCTTGGTTTCGGGAATGGAGTAGGTTCGGCGTTCATCATGGAAGGGGAGATCTACCGGGGCAGGACGAACAGCGCCGGTGAAATCGGCCACACGACGATTGATCCGAACGGCATGCTGTGCGACTGCGGGAAGGCGGGCTGCCTTCAGACTTACATCAATATCAAATCATTGCTGTCGGAAGCGAACAAGATCCGGCCGGTCCGCTCGATCGAGGACCTTTTTGAAGCCAAGAAGGCAGGGGAACGCTGGGCACTGCATCTGATCGAACGCGCGCTGATGTACATGGCGATCACCATTAACAATGTGGTCTGCATGTACAACCCGGACAGTGTCATCCTTAGCGGGGAATTGACCGACAAATTCCCGGAGATCCTCGATGAGGTGGTCGACCTGTGTTATTCGAAATATGTGTGGGAGCCCCTCAGGGGTGCCTTCCGGATTCTGAAGTCTGAACTGCATGAGCAGGGCGTAGTCATCGGCTCGGGATTGATTTCGCAAAACTGTTTTTTTTCATTGGAATAAGTCAGAGCAGTTAGCAGGGAAGAGAAGGATTGGACATTAAGGAGGGGACAACGATGAGATTTACCCCATTAGTTGAGGAGTACCGCGGCGGTGTGCTGGAGAACGTGCACTACGGAGCGGTCAGCATCGTGGATGAGAAGGGCCGAATCCTCTATTCGGCAGGTGACCCTGAACATCTCACGTTTCTAAGGTCGGCTGCCAAGCCGTTCCAGGCGCTTCCGGTTATGAAAAGAAAAGTTGACGAGGTGTGCGGACTCACCGGACAGGAGGCAGCCTTGTTTGCTGCATCCCACCGTGGAGAGCGCTTTCATATTGATGCGCTGGAATCCATGCTTCTGAAGACAGGCATCCAGGAGGAAGGGCTGCACTGCTGTGAGTCGTATCCGCTCAATGAAGATGCGAAGGCCGAGCGCCACCGGGACCGCGAACCTAAGCGGAGAATCTTCCATAACTGCTCGGGCAAGCATACCGGACTTATTGCACTGAGCAAGCATATGGGCTGGGATGAGCGGACGTATTACGAACCTGAGCATCCTGTTCAGAAGGAGATTGTGGAGACCCTTGCTTATATTGCAGAGGTTCCCGAAGCTTCGATCCCGCAAGGGATTGACGGCTGCGGACTGCCGATCTTTGCACTACCGCTGCACAAGATCGCCTATTCCTTCCTGAAGCTGGCCTGTCCGGACCTCATTGAAGATAAGGAGACACGGGAGGCGGCGGCCCGGATCGCCCGGCTGATGAATGAGTACCCCGATATGATCGCGGATACCCGGTTCGTCTGCTCGGAGCTGCTCAAGGACCCGAACCTGTCGGCCAAAGGCGGCGCAAAGGGAGTGTACGGCATTGGGCTGAGAAACGAAAGACTCGGAATTTCCCTTAAGGTGTCCGACGGTTCCGAACAGGTGTGGCCGAGCATTATCGCTTCGATCCTTGAGCGCCTCGGCTACAGCAATCAAGAGACCATTAACCGCTTATACAAGCTTGTACCGAATTCCATCGTCAATGACGGGGGAACGGAAGTGGGAGAACGCCGGGCGGTGTTCGAACTGAAGCCTTCATCCAGGGAATAACCTCCAATCCTGCAAGTAAGCATACCGGACATGGAGCGATTCTATATTAACTACTTTTGAGGAGTGAGACGAATGAAGGTTCAAGGGAAAATGTGGTCCACACTAATGCTGCTGCTGATCTTCGCTGTAGTTGCCGCAGGTTGCGGAGGTAATACGGAAACTGGCAAGGAAAGTGCGAATACGGGCAAGAGTGAAGGTACTCAGACCGTATCCAAAAACAAAAAAGATGTTGTTATTGCCATTAATGCTAACTTTATTACACTGGACCCTCACAACACGAGCGATACTCATTCGATTACCGGAGCAAGAACCATGGTTGAAGGCCTGATGGGCTTCGACGAGAACATGAAAGTCGTTCCGGTGCTGGCCGACTCCTACAAAATTAGTGATGACGGTCTGGTATACACGTTTACATTGAAGCAGAACATCAAATTCCACGACGGTACGGATTTCAATGCCGAAGCAGTTAAGGTGAATCTGGACCGAATCCGTGATGAGAAGAACAACCTGAAGATGCGCAAGAGCTTCGCCAAAGTCAGCAAAGTTGAGGCTCCGGATGCCAAAACCGTAGTCATCACCTTAAGCGAACCGTATAACGCCTTCCTGAACAAAATGGCGATGGCCCTGATCGTAAGCCCTAAAGCACTGAAGGAGCAGGGCGAGAATATCGGTAAAAATCCGGTAGGTACAGGTTCTTTCAAATTTAAGGAATGGGTGCAGGGCGACCGCCTTGTGGTGGTGAAGAACCCGGATTACTGGCAAAAGGATCTGCCGAAGGTGGAGAGCATCACCTTCAAGCCGGTACCGGAGAACGGTTCCCGGATTGCGATGCTGAAGACAGGGGAAGCGGATTTCATCTATCCGATGCCAACTGAACAAGTCTCCCAAGTAGAGGGGGACAGCAATATTGTGGTAGATAAAACGGATTCCACAATTGTCCGTTACGTCACACTCAACACGATGAAGAAGCCGTTCGATGATGTGAAGGTTCGTCAAGCGATTAACTATGCGATTAACAAAGAAGCTTACATCAAAGTCGTCAAATCCGGTCTGGGTGTGAAGCTGGATTCTACCATGTCTTCCAAGACGCAGTACTACTCCCAGCAGAGCGGTTACGACTACGATGTGAAGAAAGCAAAGAGCCTGCTTGCAGAAGCCGGTTATCCTGATGGTTTCACGGCCGAGATCTGGGGCGAGAATGATTCCGAGACAATGAAAGGCATGCAGTTCATTCAGCAGCAACTGGCTCTTGTTGGCATCAAGCTGGATGTGAAGTCGATGGAAGGCGGTACCTTGTCTCAGCAGATTAACTCCGCTGCTACACCAGAGCAGGCCAAGATCCAAATGTGGTATGTAAGCTGGTCCCCGTCTTCCGGTGACGCAGACGGCGCTACAAGAGGTCTGTTCAGCAGCGAAATGTTCCCTCCGGCAGGAGCCAATACGGCGTACTATAAGAATCCGAACGTGGATCAATGGATTGCCGATGCCAACAAGGCGACTGATCCAGAAAAAGCGAAATCCATTTATGCGGATATTCAAAAAACAATCTGGGCTGATGCCCCATGGGCCTTCATGGGTGTGGATCAGGTGATTTCAGGCAAGAGAGCCAGCCTGAGCGGCGTAAAAGTATTACCGGACGGCTCCATTACCGTTCGTGATGTGGAAGTGAAGTAATCGTTACTTAAGGACGAACAAGTCCGGGGATACGAGCAGGGAGCAAGAAGCAGAAAGTAAGAAGCTAGAAGCACTAAGCAAGCAATAGCTTGGGGTTGTTGATGCAAAGCAAGGGGCCGTTTCTGTCTGTAGCTGAGGAGCGGCCCCTCTTATGTACTTGTTCAATGAAGGGGGCTCACATGATGGGAAGATACGCGCTACAAAGACTACTTGGAGTCATTCCGCTGCTGTTTGTCGTATCGGTGCTGGTCTTCATGTTCATACACTTAATCCCCGGCGATCCGGCTCGGCTTGTCGCGGGCAAGGAAGCCACGCTGGAGGAGATTAACGGCATACGGGCACAACTCGGGCTGGATCTGCCGCTATGGCAGCAATATTTCAATTATATGGGCAAGCTGCTGCATGGCGATTTGGGCAGTTCTCTGCGGTCCGGCCTGCCGGTATCCGACATGCTGATGAGCAGATTGACGCCAACCCTTATTTTAACGTTTTTGAGCTTGGGCTGGGCATTAATCATCGGTCTGCTGATCGGTACGATCTCTGCGGTTAACCGCAACAGATGGCCGGATTACGTGGGCATGCTGACCGCAATTTCAGGCATCTCGATCCCAGGCTTTTGGCTGGGGCTGGTGCTGATTCAGATCTTCTCGGTACAGCTCGGCTGGTTCCCTACCGGCGGAGTGGATTCCTGGAAGTCCTATATTCTGCCTTCCCTCACACTTGGAGCGGGAATTATGTCCATGCTTGCCCGGTTCTCCCGCTCATCCATGCTGGAGACGATGCGGGAAGATTATATCCGGACGGGACGTTCGAAAGGGCTTAGAGAGTTCGTCGTGGTTGGACGCCATGCGCTGCGCAACTCGCTGATTCAGGTTGTCACGGTGGCGGGTCTGCAATTCGGGTTCCTGCTGGGCGGCTCCGTGATGGTGGAGACGGTATTCAGTATTCCGGGTCTTGGAAGGCTGCTTGTGGATTCGATTTCTTTTCGGGATTATACGGTGATTCAAGCGCTGCTCCTGCTGTTTGCGACCCAATTCATCCTTATTAATCTGATCGTTGATATGCTGTACGGTGTGCTGAATCCGAAAATCAGGTATGCGTCTAGCTAGGGGGGGAACAGGATGGACAACAATACAACGGTGATGGGAGCCGACTCCTCAGGGGCTGGTGTGACCCTGGTGACGAAGCCGACCAAAGGCCGTGCAGCGGAGTTCTTCAGCAAGTTCTGCAAGCAGAGAGGGTCGCTTGCAGCAGGCATTTTTATTATTTTTCTGACGATTATAGCGATCTTCGGTCCGCATCTTACACCTTATGATCCGAATGTGCCGGATTATGATGCGCTCATGACTGGTCCATCGGCCGCGCATTGGGCCGGAACCGATGAATATGGCAGGGATATCCTGAGCCGTCTGCTTGACGGAACAAGGTTGACCTTGGCGGTCAGCTTGAGTTCCGTGCTGATTGCGGCTGTGCTGGGTACCGTGCTTGGATTGCTCAGCGGATATTACGGAGGCTGGCTCGACCGGCTCATCATGCGGGGCAGCGATGTGCTGTTCTCCTTCCCGGATCTGCTGCTGGCTATCGGGATTGTGGCGATTCTGGGCCCGGGACTGTCCAATGTGGTCATTGCCGTTGCCGTGTTTGGCACGCCGTCATTTGCGCGGATTATCCGCAGTGTCACCTTAAGCGCCAAAGAGACTTTATTTGTGGAAGCAGCCCGCTCGATGGGCGCGAAGAACGTGCGCATTATATGGCAGCATATTTTTCCGCAGACCGTGCCGAGTGTGATCGTGAACGTAACGATGAAGATCGGCGGTGCGATTCTGGCGGCATCCTCCTTGAGCTTCCTGGGTATGGGGGCGAAGCCGACCGAACCGGACTGGGGCGCGATGCTGAGCATGGGGCGCGACTATTTGAGCATCGCTCCGCACATTGTGTATTTTCCCGGGATAGCGATTTTTCTGGCTGTACTTGCTTTTAACCTGGTTGGGGACGGACTGCGTGATGCGCTGGATCCCAAGACGAAAAATTAAAGGGGGACAGGGCCATGACACCCAGACTGCTTGAAGTGGAAGGATTGAAGACAGAGTTCAGACGTGATGGCGGAAGCGTACTGGCAGTGTCCGGCATTGATTTTCACATCAATAGAGGTGAAGTGCTGGGGCTGGTCGGCGAGAGCGGCTGCGGCAAAAGTGTGACTTCCTTGTCGATTATGCGGCTACTCAAGGATACACCGGGAAGGATTGCCGGCGGGGCAGTCCGGTTCGAAGGCACCGACCTGACTCAGATTCAGGAGAAGGAGATGCGGAAGTTCCGTGGCAATGAACTGGCGATGATCTTCCAGGAGCCGATGACCTCCCTGAACCCGGTGCTGCGAATCGGACGGCAATTGGAGGAGCCGATTATGCTGCATCTCGGATACAGCCGGAAGCGTGCACGGGAGCACGCCATTCATACACTGAAGCTGGTCGGGATTCCCCGGGCGGAGGACGTGGCCGATGAATATCCGCACCAGCTGTCCGGCGGAATGAGGCAGCGCGTGATGATTGCGATGGCCATGTCGTGCGGCCCGAAGCTGCTTATTGCCGATGAGCCGACAACGGCGCTTGATGTGACCATCCAGGCGCAGATTCTGGACCTGATGAAGCGATTGAAGGAAGAACAGGAGATGGGCATGCTGTTGATTACACACGATCTCGGTGTTGTGGCGGAAATGTGTGACCGGGTGGTTGTTATGTATGCGGGACGGGTTGTGGAAGAGGCACCGGTTCAGGAGCTATTCGCAAATCCCCAGCATCCGTACACCAAAGGCCTGATCCAATCCGTTCCCAAGCTGCGCCAGAAGGTTCGCCGTCTGGAATCCATTCAGGGCAATGTGCCTGACTTAAGTGCGATGCCTCCAGGCTGCAAATTCATGCCGCGATGTGCGTATGCGATGGAGCGGTGCCTTCAGGAACCGGAGCTTCTGCTTGTGGAAGGACAGGAGCAGCGGAAAAGCCGCTGCTGGTTGACGCAAATGGATACACCGGAAGGGGGAGACAACCAATGATACAGTCACATACAGAGACTCCGCTGGTTGAGGTAAAGGGGCTGCGCAAATCTTTTGCCGTGAAAAAGGGCTGGTTCGGCGCGGCCAAATACTTGCGCGCAGTGGATGGTCTGTCCTTCGCTATACGCAAAGGGGAGACGTTCAGTCTGGTCGGGGAGAGCGGCTGCGGGAAGTCTACGACCGGGCGGCTTGTGAATCGGCTGCTGAAGCCAACAAGCGGTGAAGTATGGTTCAACGGACAGAATATCAGCAACCTTTCCGACAACCAGATGCGTCCAATGCGCAAAGATATGCAGATGGTCTTTCAAGATCCATACGCATCGCTCAATCCGCGGATGAAAGTGAAGGAACTTGTGGCTGAACCGCTGCTGATCCATACGAAGCTCAGCGTGAAGGAGCGGGATAAGCTGGCCCGGGAACTGCTGGAGACAGTAGGCCTCAGCAGCATTCATGCCGAGCGCTATGCCCATGAGTTCAGCGGCGGCCAGCGGCAGCGGATCGGGATTGCCCGGGCGCTGTCCGTACGTCCGAGCCTGATCGTGGCGGATGAGCCGGTCTCGGCGCTGGATGTGTCCATCCAGTCCCAGGTGCTGAACCTGATGCAGGATCTGCAAGAGGAGTATGGCCTGACGTATCTGTTCATTTCCCATGATCTGAGTGTGGTTGAGCATATTAGCGACCGTATCGGTGTGATGTATCTGGGTACGCTGGTGGAAACGGCGGACAAAGACACGCTCTATGACCGTCCGCTTCATCCATACACCCAGGCGTTGTTGTCATCCGTGCCGGTTCCAGATCCGAATCAGAAGCGGGAGCGCATTATTCTAAAAGGGGACTTGCCGAGTCCGGTTGATCCGCCTTCCGGCTGCCGGTTCCATAACCGCTGCCCGGCCTGCATGGATATTTGCAGGCAGCAGGAGCCGGTATTCCGGGAAGTGGAACCCGGACATCAGGTCGCCTGCCATCTCTATAATGAAGCCTGATTAGGCGGCTTATTACAATGCCTAAGGAAAGGATCGCTATGCACATTACACTAGATATGACTGAACTGGCGGATGTTCTCATTCATCCGGTATATGCGGGGGAATCGTTTCCCTATGCGCTTAATGAAGCGCGCAAGCGGCAGGGCACCATGACCTGGCTGTACGCCCGTTCTGCAGGTGAAGCGGATGTGCTCGCCGCCGGAATGGGGGAGCGTTGTGCGGTGACGCTGGAACGGGTACGCCGCGCCGGGGGCGCCGCGGCACGGACTCTGCTGCAGGAAGGGCGGGGCAGCGCGACGCTGCTCAAACATCCGGGCACAGTAATTGGAGTTGGAGTTGGAGGCCGTGAGAGCATAGAGTCCGCGGCCGCGTGGCTGCAGGCCTGGATTGAGGGCTGGCTGCTTGGATTATATCGGTTCGATAAATATAGAAATGTCACGAAAATAAGCGGCAGTGTGAAGTTGAATCTGCGGTCTGCAGATTGGCCTGAACTGTCCGCGGCCGGGCTGAATTCGGTCATTCAGACGGCCATGCACCGGGCGGAGGCGACAAATCTGACCCGGGACTGGGTGAATGAGACGCCGGGTACGTTGAACCCGGATGCTTTTGTGGAATGGACGCGGGATCTCTTCAAAGACAGGCCGGTAAATATTTATGTCTACCGGGGACAGGAGCTAACTGAGCGCGGCATGAACGGCCTGCTGGCAGTGGGTGCCGGGAGCAAGCACGCTCCGGCGCTAATCGAGCTGAGGTACGAAGCCTGCCCGGATGCCCCGATGCTGGCCTTGGTCGGCAAAGCCATCACCTTCGATATGGGCGGCATGAACGCGAAGACGGGCCGGGACATCAGCGATGCCCGGATGGATATGGGCGGAGCGGCCGCCGTCATCGGCGCGCTGGACATTCTGGTCCGGCAGCAGGCCAAGGTCCGGGTCACGGCCCTGATCGCCGTGGCCGATAACCTGCCGGATGCCCGCGCCACGCTGCCTTCATCCGTGATTGCATATCCGAACGGCTTGACCGTTCAAATTGTAAATACGGATGGAGAAGGCCGGCTCGTGCTGGCAGACGCGCTGATCCATGCGGCCGGGCTTGGCGCAGCGCAGGCGATCGACATTGCCACGCTAACGGGCAATGTCGGGGATGCGCTGGGACTCGGGATCGCCGGCATATGGGGCGATGCCGATATGACGCGCGAGCTGGCCCGGATTGGCGAGCATAATGGCGAGCGACTGTGGCCGATGCCGCTTATGGATGATTATGAATCCGAGCTGAGAAGCAATTATGCCGACCTGCGTAACGTGGGCACCTCTACGCTGGCCGGCGCCATCACAGCAGCGTTATTTATTCGGCGGTTTGTCGACAAATCCATGAACTGGGTCCATATTGATATGGCCGGCACGGTACAGTACAAGCAGGATGTCGGTTACGCAGAGGCGGGAGCGACAGGGTATGGCGCAAGACTGCTGGCTGATTATGCGGTGAATTATGCCCGGACGGAAGTGTGACGCGGGAAAGGAACCAGGGAATAGAGCAAGGAATGGAGCAAGGAATGCAACAGAGGACGTATCAGAGGATATGTCAGAGAATACATCAAGGAATGAAGCAAGGGATGCAGCAGGGTTTGTATCAGGGGACGTATCCGCAAATGAATCCCGGAAACAGGAGGGTTCGTTATGATCCTGGAAGTCATCGCTACCTGTATTGACGATGCGTTAAGGGCTGAAGAAAATGGGGCAAATCGGCTGGAGCTGATCACGGCCGTTGCCGAAGGCGGGTTGACGCCGGGCATCGGATTGATCCGCCAGGTTGTAGGGGCTGTGCAGATTCCTGTCCATGTGATGGTCCGGCCGCACAGCCGCAGCTTTGTATACAGCAAGCTTGATCTGGAGACGATGATAGCCGAGATCCAGGCCATTAACGCGGCTGGTGCCGCAGGCATTGTAGTCGGTGCACTCACGGCGGAAGGGCTGATTGATGAAAACGCGCTGGGAGTGCTGCTTCCCTGGGCGGACGGGATGCAGATCACCTTCCACCGGGCTTTTGATGAACTGGAGGATCAGCTTGCAGGCCTGCAGACGCTAATGCGCTACCCGCAAATTACCCGGGTGCTGACCTCGGGGGGACTGAAGCCCGCAACCGAGGGGATGCCTGCTATTCGCAGACTTGTTGAGGCCACCGAAGGCCGCTCGCTTCGAATTCTTGCCGGGAACGGCCTGACTCCGGAAGCGGCCGGGTCTTTCATCGAACAGACTGGAGTTCCAGAAGTTCATTTCGGTTCCGCGGTCCGTTACGGACGTTCCGGTCTTGCACCGATTGATCCGGTGCAGCTGCGGGCATTGGCTGACAGCCTTGCTTCGTATTCCTGATCTTGATCTGGAACTGCGTAGGTATTGCATGCAAGAACAGGGAAGGCAACTGAGAATGGGACGAACCGGCTGATTGCGCTGGTAATCACGTTGATGATTGTAAGTGCTGATGAAGCAGATCGTAATTTCCAGGAGGCAGACAGCAAGCTTTGGTATTGCAAACTGTAAGCGCTGTCCGTGCGAAATTCCTAAATCTGCATGAAGCAACGGCAAGCACATGAAGCAAGCTGAAAGCTTCAACAGCAATGAGTCAACCAGGGCAGCGGGTAAAGCGGGGAAGAAATGCATGAAATATAGAGCGAACGTTGTCTTAAGTCCCATCCATACAGATCTGAAAATAGGTGATTGATTTGCAGAACACAGACAAATATGTTGTGGGAATTGACCTTGGTGGAACAAAGATCGCCGCAGCTCTCTTTAATGCTGACGGTGAGATATTGAACCGTGAACGCATGGAGACGGCGAACGCCCGCACAGCGGAAGAAGTCGTGCAGCGCATGGTGGAGATGATTCATTCCGTGTCCATGGAACACCCGGTATGCGGCGTAGGTCTGGCCTCGCCTGGGACCGTGAACAGTAAGGACGGTATCGTGCTTCAGGGCACGAACCTGCCGGAATGGAACAACGTCCCTCTGAAAAAGTGGATGGGAGACGCACTTGGCGTCGTGGTGGAGGTCGTTAATGACGCGAACGCAGCGGCATGGGGCGAGTATGTCCGGGGTGCGGGAAAAGGCTCCGGGAACATGGTATACATCACGTTCAGTACAGGCATCGGTGCGGGCATTGTCCTCGACGGGAAACTGTTCCTGGGCGCGACTTCCTTTGCCGGGGAGCTGGGCCATAACATTGTTGTGCCGGGTGGGCCGGCATGCATCTGCGGGAACAATGGCTGCTGGGAGATGTACGCTTCAGGAACCGCCATCCGCGACTCAGCGCTGGAACTTATGCTGAGCAACCCGTCCGTGATTGGAGAACTGGCGGCTGCAAGCGGTGAAGAGATCTCGGCCAAGCATGTGTTCGAAGCTCACCGTCAGGGTGACCCCATCGCCGCCCAAGTGGTGAACCGGGCGGTTCATTACATGGCGCTGGGCTTGGCCAACGCGATTCATACATTCAATCCCGACCGGATTGTAATCGGGGGCGGCGTAAGCAAGGCAGGCGACCTGCTGTTCCCGGCGCTTAAGGCGGAGACCGGGAAGCTGGTCATGAAGCCATACCGCGGCACGTATGAGATCGTGCCTGCGGGATTGCGGGACGACGTCGGCCTGATCGGAGCCGCGGCTTTGTTTCATACTTGATTTAAGCGGGAACTAATGAACTTTATGCTAAGCAACGGAGGGGGCGGAACGATTCTGAAGAAGCGAAGCGTTCACCTTTGTCCCGGATTTCACCCCTTAAGCGGTATAATCCAGAAATCTGGGACAACAGCGTTCGCAAGAACGTTCCGCATCCGGAGTAGTTTCTTCAGCCGTTGTGTGTATTTAGAATCACTTCAAAGGAGACGGGGGATTGTCGCATGAGCACAAGAGAGCAAAGGACCCGGTGGTTTTTGCAGGATCGGTTCGGCATGTTCATTCACTGGGGATTATATTCCATTCCCGCTAGGGGAGAATGGATTCGAGGCAACGAGCGGATGAGTTATGAGCAGTATCAAGTGTATTTTGACGAGTTCGACGCATCCCGGTATGAACCGAAGAAATGGGCGAAGGCCGCCAAGGCTGCAGGACAAAAGTATGCGGTGCTGACGACCAAGCACCACGACGGCTTCTGTCTGTTCGACAGCAAGCTGACGGATTTCAAGGCGACGAACACCCCGGCTGGACGAGACCTGGTTCGTGAATATGTGGATGCTTTTCGCGAGGAGGGCATTATGGTCGGACTGTATTATTCGATCATCGACTGGCATCATGACGATTATCCGGGATATGGGGACAAAGCGCACCCGGATCGGGACAATGAAGCGGCCAAGAACAAGCCAATCGACTTCGACCGATATCTGGACTACATGCATGGTCAGGTGAAGGAGCTACTCACGAACTACGGCAAGATTGACATCATGTGGTTCGATTTCTCCTATGATGATATGACCGGCGAGAAATGGAGAGCGACCGAGCTGATTCGGATGATTCGTTCCATCCATCCGGATATCATCATTGATAACCGCCTGGGCGGTAATATCCGGGCGGCAGAACCCGAGGAATATGCCGGGGATTTCTTCTCCCCGGAGCAGATCATTCCGCCTGGTGGCATCGTGGATGAGAAGGGGGAAGTTGTCCCTTGGGAAGCGTGTATCACCCTTAACGATAACTGGGGTTATCATGCTGCGGACAAGAACTACAAGTCAGCCAAGCAGGTGATCCGTACCCTGGTCGAATGCGTCAGCAAGAACGGGAACTTGCTGCTTAACGTGGCCCCGGATGCGAAAGGCGAGATCAACCGGGAGACACTGGAGGTGCTGGACGAAGTAGGGGAATGGCTGAGACTGAACGGTGACAGCATTTATGGTTGTAGGGCGGCCGATTTGCCGAAGCCCGAGTGGGGCCGCTACACCCAGAACGGGAACAGGCTGTATGCCCATGTATATGACCGGGGGATAGGCCCAATTTACTTCGAAGGGTTGAAGGGCAAGATTGAGAAAGCCAGACTGCTGCGGGATGGGACCGAACTTAAGGTAGAAGTTCCATGGATGGCGCTGGAATACTCCGACATTGAGAACGGCGCCTTCATTAATCTTGCCGGATCCAGGCTTCCGGATGAGAGCGATACGGTGATTGAGCTTCATCTGAGATAGGGCTGCGGCTTTAATTTTTAACAGAGTACAATCTATAGGGCTAAACAGAATTGCAGGACACGGAAGGTCATTCCGTGTCTTTTTTTCATCCTTCTTGATTGAGCTATAATTATATGGATTCACAAATTATGGATACATATAATTGTATTGATGGCATTTCAAAAGTCAATTTAAAATCACGGCTTTGACGTAACAAAATGGCAGAACCGTCTTCACATTCAGACCGGATTATTATTGAGTTGCTGTGGTTCTAAATCGGTTCCATACATTCTTTTTTTCGTGCTTATCACGTGCCGAGGCAAACTCAGCAAAATCAACTAAATTAGTTCCAGACTTTTTTATCACCTGACATCAGGGTCAGATTACCGAACTGTTTGCCCTCCTTCATGTAGGCGAAAGCCTGTACCGCGTCGCGCATCGGAAACACTTTATGTACGACAGGTTTGAGGTTGTGTTTCGCCACAAATTCGAGCATCGCATGGAATTCTTCCGAGCTGCCCATGGACGTTCCGATCACACTAAGTTGGGGAAAAAAGAGGGCGCGCAGCGGAAGTTCGACGGCATCTCCCGAGCTGGCTCCGAAACTGACGATACGCCCGTCCGGTTTAAGGATGTCGAAATAGTTGGGGAAGGTGGCGGGACCTATGCTGTCCAGCACCAAATCCGCCTTCGTTTCCTCGAAGCGGGCTTTCCAGCTTCCGCCGCTTTCAAAGCAGAAATCGGCACCGAGCTGCCGGGCCAGTTCCAGCTTGTGTTCGCTTCGGGAAGAGACACTGACCCGGGCCCCGGCAGCCTTGGCCATCTGGAGCGCGATCGTGGCGACACCTCCTCCGATACCGGGGATGACGACGTGCTGCCCCGCCTTAAGACCGCCCCGGGTAAATAACGCGCGGTAAGCGGTCAACGCGGACAAACCGAGAACGGCGGCTTCCTCCCAGGTGAGGTGAGAAGGTTTAGCGACGGCATTTTCTGCGGGCACGATGATAAAATCGGCAAAAGTCCCGTCGGAGGGACTTCCGATGATTTGAAGATCTTCCGGCAGGGAATCCGCCTTTTTCCAATTTAAAGTCGGATTCAGCGCAACTTCCAGGTTCAGAAGGTCGGGGGAAACGCCTTCTCCGATTTCCGTCACGATTCCCGCTCCGTCCGAGCCGGGTATTAACGGTCTGTCTCCGGCATTCCGGTCATTTATAACGAACAAATCGCGGTGATTGAGACCCGCTGCGATCAGCTTGACTTTAACTTCCCCGTATCCGGGATGCCTGTCTTCCGCTGTGGAATAGACCAGTCCGTCTACTCCGCTTTTTTCTCTATGCAGAACAGCTTTCATAACAAATCCCTCCGGTACAAAATCTTGTTGAATCAATAAGTTCTGACACGTTGAATTTTACACAGGGCCGGTCATCAAGTAAAATCATTAGAAATGAACAAAGGTATCGATTTCACTAATGGAATGTCAGGGAGGTCCAGATGGAGAGCGGTGATTTGAAAATATTCCGTACGGTGGCCCGGGAGGGGAGTATCACTAAGGCGGCGCATATTCTGAACTATGTCCAGTCCAATGTGACCAACCGGATCCAGCTCCTCGAAACGGAACTGGGCACGCAACTGTTCTACCGGTCCAGCAAAGGGATGAAGCTGACGGCGGCCGGTCAAAATTTGCTTGGGTACGCCGATAAAATTGTGGTTCTGCTGGAAGAAGCCGTGAAATCCGCCCAAGCGACGGATATTCCGAAAGGCCCGCTCCGGCTGGGCTCTCTCGAAACGACGGCCGCCATCCACCTGCCGCAGCTGCTGACCCGGTATCACGGTCTGTATCCGGAGGTCGAGCTTTCGCTGATCACCTCCGATTCGCACCAGCTTATCCGCAAAATCAAAGATTACGAGCTGGACGGAGCCTTCGTATACGGACCGGTCTCACAGGAAGAGCTCGAATGCCAACCCGCGTTCGAGGAAGAACTGGTGTTGATTTCGGAGCCGAAAGAAACGGATCTTGCCGAGCTGCTGAAGAAACCTCTGCTGTTTTTCGGTTCGGGCTGCTCCCACCGCGACAGAGTCGAGCGGCTGCTGGTTAAGGAAGGCGTCGAGGCCCGCCACATGATCGAGTTCGGTACCCTGGAGGCCATCATCGGAGGTGTCTCGGCGGGGCTTGGCGTCTCGCTGCTTCCCCGTTCGTCGATCAGCAGAATCGTTCAAGCCAGGGAGGTTTACCTGCATCCCATTCCGGAGGAATTCCGAGAAATCAACGTCGTGTTTATTTACCGGAAGGATTTGTTTAAAACGGAAGCATTCAAGCGGTTTCTGGATTTTTTGCGGAGTGAGGGGACAGGCGGCGTGGAAACTCCAGCAGCGGCAGCGTCGGGAGCGAGTTCAGCCCCGGGCCCAGGCCCAGCGGACAACCAACCCGCGGGTTCGTAAATTCGCCCGTACGGTCCGGTCAGGGCCGACATGTCGAGGCCGTTCCGGCAGGATGCGTCCGCTGCGGCAGTTCCGACAGGGTACCACCGCTTGCCAGGCAGCGACGGATCGCGCGCATCGACAAGTAAAAAAACCGATTTCCGGCAAAGATCCGGAAATCGGTTTTTGGGGTCGAGCCGCTTATTTCAGCTGCCACAGCGCCGGAACGTTGGAAGGCTCCCAGCCTGCGATCGAGGTGTGCGGCTGACGGCACTCGTAAGTCGAGCCGTTGTACGTCACGAGATTGCCTGTTGTGTAAGCCGTGTTGACCGCCCAAGCGGCAACCGCCGGGCCGGAAGTCGTCGTTACCGACACCGCGTTGCTGTTAGCGGATTCGTTGCCGGCGGCGTCAATCGCCCGCACTGTGAACGTATAAGCGGTGCTTGGCGTCAAGCCGGACACGGTATACGTAAGCGTCGAGCCCGAAACCGTGCCCGCAAGCGTTGTGCCCTTGTAAATCCGGTAGCCCGTAACGCCTACATTATCGGTGGCGGCATTCCAGCTCAGGACAACCGACGAGGATGAAGCCGTTCCGGCTGTCAGACCGGCAGGTGCCGTTGGCGCCTGGTTATCGACAGGAGCAGATCCCGTCGTGAACGTAACCGAATTGCTGGCCGGAGAAGTGTTGCCGGCCGCATCGACGGCTTTCACCGTGAAGGTGTAAGCCGTATTCGGAGTGAGGCCGGTTACATTGTAAGAGGTAGCGGATCCGCTTGTTGTCGTAACGTGCGTGGAACCGTTATAAATCTGATACCCGGTTACACCGACGTTATCCGTCGAAGCGCCCCAAGTCAGAGTAGCGCCCGTTGTCGTCACGTTGGACGCGGCTGCACCGGACGGTGCTGTCGGAGCGACTGTGTCGGAAGGATTGCTGCCGCCGAAATTAACGTCGATCACGTTGTAGAAAGCATTCGCTGTATCGGCGATTTCCCAGACAGCCAGGATGACCTGATAACCTGTTCTGGCGGGAACGTTACAAGTATCGGAGTAAGAGAACGGCGGCTGTTTACCGCCATAGTTCACGGAGCAGAACGGCGTCAGATCGAAAGAGTTTCTGGTCAGTGCGGAATTCGGATCCCAGTTGGCTTTGGTGATGTAATATTTCCAGCTTGTCGTCGCATGGGCGGCCGTCAGCTTCCAAGTGAACGTGTTCGTGCCGGAGGAGATGTTCACTTTGCTCCAGCGGGTTGCGGACTGCTCGTCCAATTTCGGGAAAGTTCCGCCTCCGCTCCCGATTTTACCGTCGGCAGGGCCCGCAGCGGGGAAGCCTTTCGCATATTCAAGGCTTTGAGGCTCATAAACGACAGCTCCGCAGTCTTTGTTGGTTCCCTGCTTACAGAGGTAAGCCCGGCTGCCGGGTGATTCGACATAGCCGTGGGCGGACGCTTTTTGAGCGAGTAAAAGCATGCAGACCGCAAGGATCAGGGACAATCCGGCGGCAAACAGAATCCGGGTCGTGACCGAGCGGGAGATACGAACAGTTGACATATAATTGGCCTCCTTTTAATGGGGAATGCTAAGAGAACGGCTTGAAAAGTCATTATCCTGGCAGCGGTAGTCCTGGACCATCTCCTTTCTGTGCTTGCGCAACGTGCAGAACGGAAATTTCGCGGGGCAACGCTAGGCTATCCCTCCTTATAGCAGGTGGATTTATATAAACTCCTGGGAGCTTATATACATAGAGAACAGGCGGAAACCGGGAGCTTGGAAGAGTTTGCGTGCGAGATGCAGAAGGCGGAGCAGGCAGAGTTGACCGGCATTCCGGGGTCAATGGCAGGTTGACCAGGCAATTATAGAGGCGCGGCTTAAACGGGTTTAAGCGCTTACAAGATTGAGGTTAAAAAAAACCGGAACCGAGAAGAAAGAGTCGTTTATCCAGAAAGATTATACCCGTATCATACAATCTATGCTAAAATTTGACAACCCTTATTTTCGTAGATTTAGTAAATTTATTCATAGATTACAGACCGGAACGCAGGAAGGTTCGGTTAAAAGCGAATTTTATCTTTGTTGTTCGGCAGGTTTGGACTACAATATTAGATAGGTCTGTGCATCGCGGTTAAAAGATAGAGAAAGAAAGAGGGATAGGATTGATTAAACGTTTTTTTGCTTATTACCGTCCTTACAGAGGACTGTTTATTCTGGATTTCGGCTGTGCCGTGATCGCGGGGCTGCTTGAGCTCGGCTTTCCGCTTGCGGTGAACTTGTTTCTGGACAAACTTCTTCCGAGCGGAGACTGGTCCCTGATCACTTGGGCTTGCATCGCTCTTCTGGTGATTTACTTGCTGAACATGGTCCTCAATTACGTCGTCACGTACTGGGGCCACATGCTCGGGGTAAACATCGAAACGGATATGAGGAAGAAACTGTTCGATCATATCCAGAAGCTCTCGTTCCGGTTCTTCGACAATAACAAGACCGGTCACCTCATGACCCGAATTACTAACGATTTGAACGAAATCGGGGAGATTGCCCACCATGGGCCGGAGGATGTTTTCATCGCCATAATGACCTTGATCGGGGCTTTCCTGCTCATGCTTTCGATCCATACGAAACTGGCCCTGCTTACGTTTATAGTCATTCCTCTGCTTGCCTGGTTTGCCATCTATTTTACCAAAAAAATGACCCGTACGTATGAAAGGCTGTTCGGCAATGTGGCCGAATTTAACAGCCGGGTCGAAAACAATATCAGCGGAATCCGCGTAGTCCAGGCATTCGCGAACGAAGAATACGAAAAGAATTTGTTTAAAGGAACCAACCAGCAGTATCGTCAGACGAAACTGCTTGCCTATAAGCTGATGGCGAAAAGCATGTCGATCAGCTACATGATGATGCGCTTCGTTTCGCTTTTCGTTATGCTGTGCGGAACTTATTTCGTCATCCAGGGCGAATTGTCGTACGGCCAGTTTGTCGCGTTCCTGCTCCTGTCCAACGTGTTTTTCCGTCCGATCGAGAAAATCAACGCCGTGCTGGAAAGCTATCCGAAAGGCATTGCCGGGTTTAAAAGGTACATCTCGATCATAGACACGGAACCCGATGTAGCGGACGGCAAAGACGCGGTGAGCGTGGATAAGCTTAAGGGCGACATTGTCTTCGATTCGGTTACATTCGGATACCACGACCAGAAGAACATTCTCGACAAGCTGAGCCTGAACATTCGGGCCGGGGAAACCATTGCCTTTGTAGGGCCGTCCGGTGCGGGGAAAACGACGATCTGCAGTCTGCTTCCCCGGTTCTACGACTGCAAAAGCGGCGCTATCCGCATCGACGGCATGGATGTCCGGGATATGACGCTGGAATCTCTGCGTAACCAGATCGGAATTGTGCAGCAGGATGTGTACTTGTTCGAAGGCACCATCCGGCAAAATATCGCTTACGGAAAGCTGAGAGCGAGCGAGGAAGAAATTTGGGAAGCCGCACGGCAGGCCCAGCTGGAAGAATTTATTCTGAAGCAGCCGGACGGAATGGAAACGATGATCGGCGAAAGAGGCGTCAAGCTGTCCGGAGGACAGAAGCAGCGTCTCGCGATCGCCAGAATCTTCCTGAAAAATCCGCCGATTCTCATTCTCGACGAAGCGACTTCGGCGCTGGATACGGCCACGGAGCTGGCTATTCAGCAATCGCTGACCGAGCTGTCGAAAGGGCGGACGACTCTTGTTATCGCCCACAGGCTCGCCACGATCAAGAACGCCGACCGCATCATCGTCGTAACCGAACGGGGAGTCGCCGAGGAAGGCTCCCACAAGGAGCTTGTCGCCGCCGGAGGCATCTACAGCGGCTTGCACAAAGCGCAGTTCGGCGTCTGACGCGGGCAGTGTGGGCAGCCTTGCGTCAATAAATGAAGCAGCAGGTCAGTAAGCCCGGCAGGAGTGTGAACGGAACCTTGCCGCACTAGCAAGTATGAGCCGCTTTTTAAGCGGCTTTTTCTTATGGGAGCGGCTTTCCGACAAAGGTAAGAGCATGAACCTTAGCGGTCCATGCTCTTGCCTGCATGCTTATAGAAGCTGTTACCCGTGTCTCTCAGCCGGAAAGAAATGAACCAAAGCAGCAGCGCCAGTCCGGCAAATAGGAACAGCGTAACCGAAAGCTCTTCCAGAGCCAAGCTCCAGCCGATTAGAAGAGAAATGAGCGATCCTCCCAAGCTCGCGGCAGCGATAAAGTAGCTTGTCACCTCATCTACATATCCCCGCTTCACGGAGGCCGCAAATGTAATGGCAACCGGAAACAGGGGAGATGCCGCAATGCCCGTTAGAAAAATGACCCCCAGCGCCAGGATTGCATCATGGAGAAAGGGGAACACGCCTAAAAGTAAAATCAGACACAGAGCGGAAATTTGCAGCATCGGCAGAGGCGGAATCTTCTTTCCTTTAACGGCGAGCACGGTTCGTCCGATAACCATCGAAGCCCAGAATACGGAAACTCCGATCAGGCTGTAGGACTCAAATCCGCCGACAATCATCAGTGAAGGCAAAAAGTTCGCATAGCTGGTCTCGATCCCGGCATAAACGAAGGCGAACAGAATGAGCAGGCTCAAGCTGCGCTTTTCCCCTCTCATCAATCCGCTTTCCGGGAAAAACTCTTCCGTCCCGCTTCCGGCTCCTTCGGGCTGCGGAAACCGCTGCTTCGGCCGGACGACTGATATCAAGGACACCCAAGCCGCCAGCAGCACTGCAATTGTACTGAGCAGGGAGTACAGAACCAAGGGAAGCACGTCTTCGCCGGCCAGCACATGGATAAGGATGGGGAAGAGCAGGGCCCCGAAGCCGAAGAATACCTCCAGCTTCGCCATCCCTGCCTTGCCGTTTTCCCCCTGCGCTATGATTAAAGCCCCTACGGTCGTCTCCAGCGTGCCCGCCCCGTATCCGATCAGGAACCCTGTCAGAGAGAGCAATTCCCATCTGTCGATCCACAGATAACCCGCCAAGGCGGCCCCGACCATACTCAGTCCGATCGTAATGACGACGAACGGGCCGATTTTCTTGGATAGAACGGGAGAGAAGAGGACACCGATGAGAAACCCGATAAACTGCACAGACAGGATCACTGAGATTTCCTGGGCTCCAATGTCGTAGCGTGCAAAAAAATGAGGTGACAAACTGCCGATGAACACATGAACGACGCCAACCAGAAAATAAAAGGCGCAGCCCATCCAAAGGACGATTCGCATCGTCGGCCTCCAATCTGCGGAAGGCAATCAGGGGATTAGGCCTGCATCACAAGCGTGCCTGAAAGATCCTTCGCGTGTGTTTCGAAGAACAGATTCAGCGTAGCTTGAGAACGGTACCCGTCCGCAAAGCTCGGCAGACCCATTCGGCTTTTCCGGAGAATGGCGTCCACCCATGCCATCTGCTCGATCCGGAATGAATCCGCCCATCCGTGAAACTCGCCTGCCGGGTCCGTCAATAAGGCGGGAGGGAGATCGAAGCTTGCGGACGAGATTCCTTCCGTGATGGTATAACTCAGCGGATTGCGGGTGTGATAATGGAAATTTTTGCGGTGTCCGATGACCTCGATGCCAAACCCGCATTCCTCGGGAACCGTGCTCTTAGAGGTAACCATATGAATGAACACCTGATTACGGAGCTGTCCCAGAATCTCCGAATAGTCGTCGACCTGGACCTCCCTGTTTTCTTTTTCCTTCACATGGGTGGCCATTTTGACACGGATCGATTCGGGCCGGAAATCCGAACGGAACAGATACCAGATCATGTCGATCAGGTGTATGCCGAGATCGCCCAGGGCGCCGCTAGTCTGCTTGCTGGCTTCGCTGTCTCTCCAAGTGAAGGTTTTTTTTCTCAGAGCGCTGTCTTTCTTAAAGGAGATATTGAACGAAATGATGCCGCCGTGTCCGCCGTTGCGGATGAACTCCATCAGGATATGGACGAATGACAAATACCGGTAGTTGAATCCCATCATGGCGATGGCATGGGCCTTCTCCGTATAGTCCCGCATCACCTGGGCTTCCTCGAGAGTGATGGCCATCGGTTTCTCGCACAGGACATGCTTGCCTGCAGCCAAGGCCTGCAGCGCATGCTCCTTATGCTTGAAGTTAGGGGAAGCGACAATAATGCCGTCCGAGGAATCCAGCAAGTCCTCGTACCTTTCGAAGGCCTGTCCCCCGAAGGTGGACGCGAATCGTTCGCCTGCGGGCTGATGAATATCATGTACGCCTGTCAGTACGGCTTCTTTGACCGTTGACAGTGCTTTGGCATGCGTCATGGCAATATTCCCGGCTCCGATAATACCAATCTTGATCATCTTGATTTCCTCTCCCTTATCCGTGGTTTTTCTCTCTGATCAAACAAAGGGTCTTTGAATCGTCATGCTCCCGCTTGCAGGTGTTCTTTCAGTACATGAAGAATGCCTTTCACATAAGCCCCTTCGGAGACCAGGGGATGCAGGCCCTTGGCTTCCTCCGTCGCGTTGTGAACCAAGTAGCCGTGCCGGACGGCCTGGAGCATAAGCAGGTCGTTTCCGCTGTCGCCAAAAGCAAATGCATGCTCGGGTTGAACGCCGTACCGCTCCAACATGAAGCGCACGATCTCGGCCTTGCCGGTCCCGAGCGGAATAAAGTCCACGTCATAACAGTCCTCCGGATCGCCCGCCAGCGGATTGCACCGGTTGATATTGACGTCTACCCGGTACCGGCCGGCCAAATCGCGGATGTGCTTTATCGTATGCAGGTCCGTCAGGGGGTCCCTTTGCCTATAGTAAAAATTCCACTTGAAACGGGAGCTGCCCAGCTGGGTCTGAGGGGTCAGGTCCACGTCGTACTCCTGAGACAACTCCCGGACCAGCGTTTTGACCGCTTCTTCGGAGAAACCGCTGCTTTCAAGCCGGAGGTCCCACTGCTCATCCCTCACGCCGTAACGTTCCTGAGTCACATAGGTCAGCTCCGTCCCGAGGTCACTTGCGATAAAGTGAGGGAAAATCCGGAATTTTCCCCCGCTCATTTTACGCAAAATATCCTCGAGTTTGCTGCCGCTCACCCAGCCGATCATCAATTCTCCCTCGCGGCTCTTCCGTTCAATGAACGCTTCAAGCTCTTCCAGCTCCCTGCGGTGTTCGTTCAGCAGGACGTGCGGGAAATAAGTTTCGTCAAAGTCGCAGAACACAAGGTGCTTTGGCTTCAAGGGATGTTCCAGCCGGATGAAGTTGTCCTTATACTCCGATAACACGTCGCAGTCCCTCCATCAGATGATCTTGTTCTTCCCAGGTCAAATGCGGATACATGGGCAGATGCAGCAGCCGGCTGTGCGTCTGCTCCGTTTGCGGAAGCCGCGCATCCTTATAGCGGACATTCACGAACGGGGTATTCTGCCTGTGGGACAAAACGGGATAGTAGATATCGGTTTCGGCCGAGTACTTGTCCATCAGCTCGCGCCGAACCAGGTCCCTGTCTGCGCTCAGGATTTGAATGGGGAAGTGATGCCAGACATGATCATCTGACAATTCGGGCAGCCGGATTTTCTGGCTGTCGGCCAGCGATTGCAGGCCTTGGCGGTACCGGTCGGCCAGAACCGTCCGTTTGAAGTTGTTCAGGGACAAATGTTTCATCCGCTCGATCCCGATGGCGGCCTGCAGGTTATCCATTCGGCTGTTGTATCCGAAGTCTCTTACTTTCCGGTTCTTGACGTTCACCTCAAATCCGTGATAGCTGAACTGCATGCAGCGCTGCGCCGCTTCTTCATCGTCGAGAGCTATCGCGCCTCCTTTGCCGCATACCCCCACATTCTTGTACGGGTTGAAGCTCAGAATCAGGGCATCTCCCTCCCGTCCAAGCTCCGTTACGCCAATTGCTTGGCAGGCGTCCTCCACAATCTTCAGGCGGTAGCGGTCCGCGAGCTCACGGAGACTTGCCATGTTCGCTTTCTTCCCGTATAAATGCACCGGGAGGATAAATCGGGTTCGGGGCGTAATGGCCACTTCTGTGCTTGCCGGGTCCAGCGTATAAGTATGCGGATCAATATCCGCATAGACGGGGATACCGCCTACTGCAAGCACGGCATTTTCGGTTGCGGCAAAGCTGTTGGCCGGCATAATGACTTCATCGCCGGGGCGAAGGCCCAAGGCGAGCAGAGCCACCATCGCTGCATCCGTCCCGCTGGAGGTGGCGATGATATATTTTTTTCGCAGGTAGCCTGACAGGATCTCTTCAAAGCGGTTCACGTACGGTCCGCTGGTAAACTGCCCTGTCGGGAGCACGACTCTCATTACCGCCAGAATCGCTTCCACCTCTTCTGCGGAGATTAGCCTGTTCACAGGCAGGAAGTCGACTTTGCCGCGGAATTCGGAGAGGGCGGGGAATAGAGAGCGAATCCAAGTATTAATTGTATTTTCTCTCCCTGAAATGTATAATTTTTCTATTAACTGGGTGTTCACCAAATGGTTTTCAAAGCAATCCGGTTCTACGTCACGACCTGTTTTGATGCGATCCAACAGATGAAGATAGTCCTTGCTTGTTCCCCAATATTTGTTTTTAGTGGTCAGCACGGTTTTTCCTCCGTTTCCCGAATTATTTATTGATAGTTCCTATCCGCCTTCATCGTAAATTATGAAATCGATGACAGGTCAAGACATTTTTTGGAGGAAGATCCATGCCTACGATACAAGAGATCGCCAAGCTCTGCAAAGTGTCGACATCCACGGTGTCGAGGGTCTTGAACAATCATCCGTATGTTTCCGAGAAGATAAGGAGGGAAGTGTTACGGGTTATTGAAGAAATGAACTACACGCCGCATTTTTTGGCCAGGGGGCTTCGCACCAACAGCTCCAAATTACTTGCCGTCTCCGTCCCCAAGGCGGACCATCCCTTTTTTGCGGGTCTGATCAAGGGAATATCGCTGCAGGCGCTGGAATTCAATTACAAGGTGTGCGTATTTCAAACCTTCTATTGTAAAGAAAACGAGCTTGAATTGATGAAGCTTCTCCAGAATAGGGAAGTGGACGGGATCATTCTTGGCGCACTGGAGAACATGTGGGACGATATCGCTCCTTACCTGAAGCGGGGACCCATCCTCATGTGCAACGAGTTTCATGAAACCGCGCCGGTCCCCATTCTGTGCTACAACGAATTCGAATCAGGATATACCGCGGTGCGGCACCTGATCGAAAGAGGGTACCGGGACATCGGCTTTTGCTTCGACACGGCCAACAGCGCAGCGCAGAACATGCGGAAGAAGGGGTATTTGGCCGCCCTGTCGGACCACAACCTGCCTTATCGCGAGGAGTGGATCTTTGACGGAGCCTTTTCGATCCTGGACGGCATCCGTATTATGGACCGGATCCACCATCTGCCGGAGAAGAAACCGACCGCGCTTTTCTCGGGCAGCGACCAGGTTGCGGCAGGGTTGATCAAACAGGCTGTGAATCTCGGATATAGCGTGCCTGGGGACTTGGCCGTGATCGGATACGACAATCAGCCGATCTGCAGGGTAACGACGCCGACCATTACGAGCATCGATATTCCGGTCGAGCAGTTGGGACGACAAGCCGTTACCAGGCTTCTTGCCTGCTTGACGGAGGAGCTCCCGTTGAAGCGCGAGGTCACTCTGTTCCCTACAGCCTTGGTGGTACGGGAGTCGACATGAGGAGGGGGCTAAGATTTATAGGATGAAAGATGCTCACCCAAGGGGAGTATGTTATCTCTTGCCGTGTGGAAGAAGACGATAGTGAGTCTCTTGATTCAGTAGAAGTAGGGGCCGTTGTCTACAGCTTCCATAATCTTCATTTTCAAATCCTTTATTAAATGAATAGATTGTTATTCAATCGCGCGATAGTAAAACAAATACAAGGGAGAATGAGAAATCATGAAACGTTTTTCCCAAATGGCCCTATTAATGGTAGTCATTCTTTTATTGTCCGTAACAACGGCGTTCGCTCAAACATCCAAGGTTGATGTCGGCAGCGGATTGGATCTTCTTATCGACGTCCAAGGAACATCTGTCCCTGGTAAACCAACTGTGGTATTCGATTCCGGCGCCGGTGATGACCATGCTGTATGGCAAACGGCTTATGTACAACAACAAATCGCTCATAGCACATTGACCGTTTCCTATGACCGTGCCGGTCGTGGTCAATCCGATGATGACGCTAACATTGCCAAGGACGCTGAGACAAAAGCAGCTCAACTTCACGCCTTACTTCATAACGCAAATATTCCCGGCCCGTACCTGTTTGTGAGCCATTCGATTTCCGGCGTGTTTGCACGTACCTTCGCTGCTCTGTATCCCGGCGAAGCAGCTGGCATTATCTTTGTTGATTCCACTCACGAAAATGTAGTTCAAGAATACGGAGAAGATTTTATCCGCGGCGACCTTGAGTACTCGGACGAGTTTGCATGGACCGACTGGTTGACAATTGATCAACAAATTCGTCAATTGAATGCACAAGATGCACTTCGTAACATACCGATTACGGTTCTTTCCGCGAACTGTCACGGTGTCTGCAATGAGCAAAACCCAGGCAGCTTGTTCGACGAAACCAAATGGGCTTCCTTGCAAAACAAAATTGCAGCCCTATCCAACGATGTTGTTCACACAACCGTTGACTCCGGCCATTACATTCAATTGAATAAGCCGCAAGCGGTAATCAGCGCTATCCATGCGATGTTTACACGTATCAATTAGCAATAACCTCCGAGAAGGTATAGATACTTTTATCTATACCTTTTTATCTTTTCTACATTATTATCGTGGGAGAGTGATGATATGAGTGGGAATAGTTTAGTTAGAAAAGCAATGAAAGTAACGTCGAAGAGTCAGTTCACTATCCCTAGTGAAATAATGGGAAAGCCGGGTCCCTTATAAAATCCAAAGGCTTTTCAAACCAAAAGATCATGGACACTCTGTAAGATGAAGTACAAGTAATTGTACATTATATCTTATTCAATAGTGTTTCATTTATAATGTTACACATTAAATAAAAATGCACATTACTAAATGCAAATTTTAGTAATGTGCTTTTCCTGTTGGCAATAGATTACCTTGTAGATCTTCTCCTAAATCATGGTCAAGAGAAAGTATATCTACTTCGTGAGTTTCAAGTAAGTGAATGGCTTCTTGAAACGTTCTTGCCACGACAAAACCAATCGGACAATCTCTTAAATCATCCACATATACATTAATCATAATAGTAATTCCTTTCTCCACGATATGTTTCAAATACGTAGTGAAATATAATTTTTAAAAATTAGTTTCCACTACTTGTTACGAATAGCCAAAGATATTAACGCTCGGTCTAAAGACCTCACTACGCCTCCAGCTGTGGGCTAAGTCCCCAAAGAAACAAACGTTGCATAATATACGATATTTTAAACATATATTTTCAACATCTAATTAACGAATATAATATGCATAGGAAAAGAGGATATATGCTCATATATTGAACATAATATCCTCTTATTAGTTTAGTCTATATAAATTTGTAATAAAGTTTGATTAATATCTTCCCTTCTCTGTAAATTTCTTAAAGGTTAGATGATTCTTTATTGGATATTTATGTTAATGTAACTATAAAGATTGTGATGAAATGTACTTAAACTAACGGAGCAGTTTTCTTAAAAAATGTGGTACAATCCAATTAGGATAATAACAAGAGTGGAAAACGGTTAGTCATTTTTATTGGACAGGGATATGATATGAATGCTATAGCTAAGTCTGCTTTGAAACAGAATCTAAAGAAGCTCTTTAAATTAAATATCAAGATGTAACATTCTCATAAACTGCTACATGTCCGAAGAAAATAAAGTTTTAGACTGGATCTGTTGATCCTACGTGGATTTCTGAATTGCTAAACCTTTTGGCTCCGAATAATAAGTATTAGACTGACTATATATTCTACACGAAGAAGAAATATTTACTCATGGACATTTAATTTATATTAGGAGAGGATATTATTATGGGTATTTTTTTAAAGATTACGTCTGATTCTTATGGGGGAGAAACTGTAGAAAAAGCTGATATAAATAATAAGGTGTTACACTATATTACCGATGCCTTAAATGATTATGTTTGGCAAGATTCAATTGCCCCCAAATTAAGGAAGATCAATGCACAATACAGTCATATTACATTGGGTACTATTCTTAGATTTTATCTTCTAAGATATATTGAAGTGGGTAATTTAAAGTCGTTTGCAAGATATATTAAAAAGGATGATAAACTTATAATAGACCAAATGCTTGTTTTAAATAAGTATGAAACTTTATCAGAAGATGAAACTAGAAAAACGCTTTGCGATGATATTTTTCTATATTTTAAAGAGATTATCTTAAAATACAAAGACCGTTTTCAAGATTTTGATGCTGTTATGTTTATTCCATTGCTTGAAGAAAGATTTGAAGAAATCAAGGAACAAAAATTCATTAGTAATAGAAATCCCACAAAGATTTAAAACTTTATTTTCTTTGGACACTACACTTCTATATACAAAATTGATTAAGGGCAGAAGTGACTAGGTGCTTGCTCATGATTTCTTTTGTAAGTCAAAATTACTTCAGTATGTGTGGCGAATGCTCAACTAACGGGTACTTTAATTGAAGATTCGCATCCAGAAATAATCAATCTTTATTATAAAAATCAAACTAGATAAATAAAGAACCAACTGTTTTGATCAAACTTTGTTTCAAAACAGTTGGTTTCTTTCTGTATAAAATCAGCGTTTGCAACTTACTTTTAATCGAACTTTATTCAAAAGCTACATTACGATTCAATCGTAAAGGGTTTTTTCTTTAACGTCATGTTCAATAATTGTTCGAATCTTATGTCCATCTATTATAGTAGATGAAGCTATTTGACCAAAAGTATGTGCATAATCTTCTATTATTTTCGAAATTAAATTTTTGAGGATAAATAAATTATTAAAGAATGTGTTATCGATTAACCCATCTTCATATTGCCATTCGGTATAACCAAACAATTCTGCAATGTCACTTATTTCCCCAAAACGGTCAAAGGTTGAATGAATAGTGGAATTTACAAAGCAGTCAATTGGAACATCGAACTCCAAAATGTAATACTTGCAGTTCTCTTTTTTAGCCCATGAATCCTGTAAATAAAATAAAGGAACATTATCAAGATATTTAACTATATTTTCAATCGTATTCAATATCTCTGGGGAATATCTAACTGAGTCATAATCGTATATTTTCTTTAAATCGCCATCTAAAAACACTTCTGTTTCGCAATCATCATAATACAATTTCAAATACAGTAAATCCATTGCTTTGTGATAATAATCATCTTTTAAAGTAGGATTAGTTTCGTATAAGTCATAACTATTACATCTCTTATATTCTTCTTCAATATTATTTTTTCGATAAGAATAAATAGGGAAAACTTGATTTTTGTAAATGAATTTCTTTTCACTTACGTTAATAGAAATGCCATATGAAAACAAAAATGTGCTTAAGGTCGTTTCTTCTTCTAACATTCTCTTAAGATTCAAAAGCCCCTTATTACGTATAGAATATAAATTGTCGTTAGTAGTTGTTGCGTGTCTACAAGTCAAAAGGGTTTCTGGATGATATGTATAGTTTAAATCAATTTTTAAATCTTCTATTAGATCTATGAGGTTGTAATTCTTATCTATTCTATTAAGTACACTTTCTATATCCACATCAAAATAATTAGCCAACCCTTTAGCTGCGTCCATTGAATTTTTCATTTCAAAAAAATTTAAAACAAACATAAAAATCCCCCTCTATATTAGTTACTTTAAATGTACTATATACATTTTTAAACAACTAATATAGAGGGATTAAAATGTGTAACATTCTATTGTCTTTAATTAATTAGAATAAGAAACTAAAAGAACTTGACTTTTAATAAAACAAAGGTGCCATGATCTTTTTTATCTAGTGCTCACTCAGTTAAATGACCGGATTAATGAACTTTCAAGATAGTCCGGGACTGAAAACTGTGTTCAGCTTGGCAGACCGATATAACTAGTATCTTTTATAAATTATTTCTTGCCATTGATTTCGACGCGATTCCAACCGGCGACACAAGAATCTCCTCTGCCCGGGTTGGCTTTCTATATAGAAGCGCTGGAGTTACAAAACTCCAAAGCTACAGGGTCTGCCCGGCATCTGCCGTCAAAATCTGCCCCGTAACCGCCTCCTGTTCCAGAAGGGAGCAGATAATTTGGGCGATGTCTTCGGGGGTCGCAATCCGCTGGAGCGGAAGCTTGCCGATGAGGGCGTTCATCGTTTCTTCGCGGCCTTTCCACCAGCGTGTCGCTACCGCGCCTGGCGCGACGCAGTTCACGCGGATCTCCGGCGCAAGCGCTTGGGCCAGGGATTTGGTCAGCCCGTGGACGGCTGCCTTCGACACGGCGTAAGGGATGGAGGAGCCGAGACCTGTAAGTCCGGCTATGCTGCCGACATTGACGATGGCGCCGCTTTTGTTCTTTTTCATCCGGGGAGCGGCGGCTTTGGCGCAGGTAAACATGCCTTTGACATTGACCGCATAAAGTTCATCCCAAACTTCCTCCGTAGCCGCATCCAAATCGCTCATCGGGATATGCCGGGTGACGCTGGCATTGTTGACAAGCAGGTCAATGCTCCCGAACCGGGCGGCAATCAGTTCCGCAAGCTCCCTGACTTCGCTTTCCCGGGTCACATTCGCTTTAAAAGCGGCGGCACGCCCGCCTTCTTCGGCAATCCTCCGCACGGTGGATTCCGCATCCTCTCCGGATTGCGAGTAGCTGATGGCCACGATGGCGCCCCGTCTGGCCAGTTCAAGACTGGTCGCCCTGCCGATGCCGGTACCCCCGCCTGTTACCCAGGCGACTTTATTTTGCATGAACATGTACGATCACTCCTTCAAGGAATTCAATTTAGGTTTTCTGTATCCAGTTTAAAGGAAAAGAGTGATTTCATATACTTGAATGTTTTGAAGGAATTGTTCAAAATAATTGAATGAAGTGAAGGGAGGAACGCCGGTTGGATTTCAAAACGTTAAAGTCCTTTCAAAAAATCGTCGAACACGAAAACTTTGCCCGTGCGGCCGAAGAATTGGCTTATTCCCCGTCAACTGTCACTACCCAGATTCAGAAGCTGGAAAGCGATCTGGGCGTGCTCTTGTTCGAACGCGGCAAAAAAATTGCCTTAACCGAAGCGGGCCGCCTCTTTTATGAACAAAGCATTCCGATCCTGAAAAGCATGGAGCAGCTGCAAAAAACGCTGGGTGATCTTGCGTCGGGCGAGGCGGGGCATGTAAGGGTCGGCGTTACGGAGCCGACGGCCAGTCACCAGTTTCCCAGACTGATCCGCCGTTTTACGGATGTGTACCCGAACATTCGAATCTCCGTTGAGATTGCCGGAACGTCTGTTTTGACGGATAAAATCCTTAAAGGCGAGCTGGACTTCGGCCTAGGCTCGTTCCCGGATTCGGCCGCTCAGCTCCATTTCGAGCCTCTGTTTACGGAAGAGTTTCTCCTGCTTGTGCCCCAAGATCACGCGCTGGCCCGGGCGGAATCGGACTCGGTGACGCTGGGTCAGCTTCGCGAAACCCGTCTGCTTATTACGGCACAGTCGTGTCCTTACCGCAGAAAGCTGGAGACGGCGCTCCGGGAAGAGGGAAGCTTTCCGCCGGATACGATGGAGATCGGCAGCATGTCCGCGCTGAAACATTATGTCGCCGAAGGCCTCGGCGCAGCGCTTGTTCCGAGGATGGTGCTCGATCCCTTGCCAGAAGGCACGTTAGCGCTTCCCATGGAGGGTAGCGGAATTAACATGACGTGCGGTCTGATTTGCAGATCGGCTGATCTGCCGTTAAAGCGAGCGGGAAAGAACTTGTATGACTTTCTGCTGCACGAGTTCACCCGTCAAAAGGGATGACGCTCCTGTTCATTCCGGCTTGCCTTCTATAATTCGCCAAAGCAAAAAAACACCGACGGGCGGTGTTTTTTTGTTTTTCTGGTTCCTCCGGGAGGTTTATACGAGGGGGCCGGAATCGCCATAAATTAACCATTAACTTGTAAATTAACAAAAAGTTCATTCCCTGAAAAAGCTCCTTTAATCTTGTCACGTTAAGATGGAAGAAGAAGAGAATTAACCTTTGTATAATTATTGTTTCCGTATGTTATTCCAGACTAAGCAGGCTGACTGGAAAATATAATTGACAGAATTGTACAAATTTACAAAAAACCTCTTGATTGTTATATCCGAGTTAACCTATACTATTAATTGGATAGGAGATCCACATGATATAAAAATATACAAATCATGAAACTGGAGGGATGAAAGATGTACACGGAAATTGCTGAAAGCAAATTGAACCAATTGAAGGAAAGCGGCCAATATCGCGAGTTTGTCACCATTAACCGGCTGCGGACAAAATACCCTATGGCTCTTGTCGATAACCAGGGAGATCACCCGGTGGTCGTATGGTGCAGCAATGATTATCTCGGTATGTCTCAACATCCAGTTGTTATCGAAGCGATGCACAAGGCGATAGAATTGTACGGAGCCGGCTCCGGCGGTTCCCGGAATATCGGAGGTTCCCACCACTATTACGCGGAGCTGGAAGCTTCGCTGGCGGAATGGCACGGCAAAGAAGCGGCTCTCGTATTCCCGACGGGCTACGGCTCCAACGACGCCACGCTCCAGTGCCTGGCGCGCATTTTTCCCGACAGTATCATTTTCTCGGACGCTTTGAATCATGCTTCCATCATTAACGGAATTGTCAGCTCCAAAACGGAAAAAGCCGTTTTCCGGCACAACGACGTGCAGCATCTGGAAGAACTGCTGGCCGCCCAGCCGGCCGACCGGGCCAAAATCATCGTGTTCGAATCGGTGTACTCGATGGACGGGGATATCGCGCCGGTCCGTGAAATCGTGCGGTTAGCGAAAAAATACAAAGCCCTCACGTTCCTAGACGAGGTACATGCCATCGGGATGTACGGACCGCGCGGCGCGGGAATTGCGGCCCAGCTCGGCGTAGCGGACTCCATCGATTTCATTCAGGGAACGATGGCCAAGGGCATCGGGATTATAGGAGGCTACATAACGGGTTCGGCACCGCTGATCGACAGCGTGCGATCCTTCGCCTCGGGCTTCATTTTCACAACGTCCCTGCCTCCGGCCGTAGTAGCGGCCTGCTACGCCAGTGTGGAGCATTTGAAGCGTTCGGATGCGGAGCGCGGCGCACTTCATGCCAAGACGGCCCTGCTGCGCAATGTGCTGGCCGAGGCTGGCATTCCGGTGATGGAATCCAGCGAGACGCATATTCTTCCCGTTCTGGTCGGGGAGGCGAAGAAATGCAAGCTGGCTGCGCGCAGACTGCTGGAGAAGCATCATGTTTACCTGCAGCCGATCAACTCGCCGACAGTGCCGGTCGGTACGGAGCGGTTCCGGGTGAATGTGACTCCGAATCATACGGAAGAGCACATCTACGAACTCGTAAACGCCTTAACCGAAGTGTTCGAGTATTTCGATATCAAAACGCTGGCTTTGAAAGCCTGACCCGATCTTCCGGTTGAAAGGTCGGTTCCGTCAGCCTGCCAACAGAAGAAACGGGAGTGAATCGGCATGAATACGAGTCTGACCCTGCGGATAAGAAGGGCTTCGTTGGAAGATATAGGCGAGCTTGTGGAGCTCCGTAAAATTTTGCTCAGCCGGGGAGAGGGGCATTATGTCTCCCACTCCGCCGAAGAAGACCTCGCCTGGCAGTCGGAGTACCGGAATTGGCTCCGAGCCAATCTGACGGGAAACGACCGCATACTCGTGGCGGCGGCGAGCCTCGACGACGAAGAACGGATTTGCGCCTGCGCTATCGGCATTATCGACGACCGGGCGCCGATGAAAGGCTGCCTGAACGGTAAAGTCGGCTGGATTCAGACCGTGGTCGTTCATCCGGACAAGCGGCGCCACGGACTGGGCGAAGGGATTATGAATTATGTTTTATCCTGGTTCCGTGCCAACGAAGTAGGAAAGGTAACGCTCCAGACGACCCCCTCCGCCAAGCGGCTGTATGAGAATTTGGGTTTTTCGGAATCGGGGGAAGATCTTCTGATTAAAGAATTTTAATGATTCCCGGGAGGACGCGCATGAACGTACTAATTATCGGACTGGGCTATGCGGGAACCCGCTTCTCGCAAGCCTTCTCCAATCTGGACCCGGCTGTGACGGGAAATGAACCCGTTGAGATCGCATATGTGAACCGCAGCCCGAAATCGAACGGCTACCGGTATTTTTCCGACATAGAGACGGCACTGAAAGAATTCGAGCCTGCCGTAGTCGTCGTAAGCGTAAACGACGAATATCATATCGACGTGATCAAACAGCTCCGGGGCTACCGGGGATTCGTTATTTGCGAGAAACCTCTGGTGCATCCTCAGGACGATCTCGATGAGGTGGAGGCAAGCTTGAAGCACACCTCGGGATTCGCTCTGGACCTAGTGGAGCGGTACTCGGATGCCTCGATCACGCTGAAGCAGTATGTGAAGGATCATAATTTGCGTCTCGTACGCGCCAACTTTTACTGGGGAAAGGACCGGATTAACGACCACAGGCCGACAAGCGGGGTGATCAGCGAAATTATTCATCCGCTCGATCTCGTGCAGTGGGTGAGCGGCGGAGATGCGGAGCTGGAGTTGAAGGATCTGCAGGGCATCCGCTCCGATTTCTCCATTTCCGGAACGGCCGTGCTGGACAGTGCGGCGATAACCGCCAATCTGGCGGGAGCCGTCGTGACGGGTTACAGCAGCTTCGTCAATATTCTCCGCAAGCGGGAGGTCGATCTCGTCTTCGCCTCGCCGGCGAATAAGCTGATTTTTGCGACGATGATTTTTGACACGCCGGTCTGGGATATCGATTATTTGCGGATTTGGGAAAAAACGAATACCGGAGAACGCGTCATCGTGGATCTCAAGACGGAAATCGACGAAAGCCGTCCGGAGCTGAACACGATCCGCAAGTTAATCCGGCTCGTCGGCGATGCTGCGGGGTTTGCCGCTTCAGGGGCGGAACCTTCCCAGCCTTTCGCGGATTTGCCAAGTTCCCTGAAGCTCCAGAAGCTGCTCAATAGGATCGACGCGGACGCGAGGACAATCGGCCCTGTACAGTATGTCGTCGGCTCCGAACGGGAGTTTTTCAATGATGAAACGAACTGGGAACGCCTCGGCTGAGCTTCCGGGTCTACCATCGAACAAGATAAGCGAGGGAGATTTCCATGCAAAAAGTTTTACTGCTTACCATCGGCATGTTCGCTTTGGGCTTTGACGCCTACGTGGTGGCGGGTCTGCTTCCCGCAATCGGATCGGACTTCGCCATCAGCGCATCGCAGTCCGGTCAGGCCGTAAGCGTGTTTACGCTCTGCTATGCACTGGCGGCGCCGGTATTCGCCACGATACTGGCCGGCAAGCCGGTAAGGCGCATACTCCTGCTGGCGCTCGTCGTGTTCACGCTGGCCAACGCGGGAACGGCTCTTGCGCCGACCTATACGCTCCTGCTGCTCTCCCGCGCGATTGCCGGGATCGGAGCGGGCCTGTATTCGCCGCTGGCGGCGGCAGCTGCGGCGGCCCTCGTTTCCAGCGAGAAACGGGGGAGAGCGCTCGGCATGACGCTGGGCGGAATGAGCATGGGGACCGTCATCGGGGTCCCCGTAGGGCTGCTCATTGCCGAACAGATCGGCTGGCGTGGAACGCTCTGGGCCGTAACGGCACTCGGCGTCATCGCGATAATCGGCATTACCGCTTGGTTTCCGAACTTTCCGGCTGCGGCTCCGCCTTCCCTGCGTCAGCGTCTTGCCATGATGACGAACGGGCGCGTTGCCGCGACTGTCGGCATCACATTTATTACGAGTGTCGCCAGTCTTGGGCTGTACACGTACGTGGCGTCCGTCCTGCAGGATCTGGCTGACGTCCAGGCTATCACGCCGTACTTGTGGGCGTGGGGAATCGGCGGAGTCATCGGCAGCTTTTCCATCGGGACGCTCATTGACCGTACGGGACGTCCCGGGCTGCTGATGACCGTGATTCTGGCGCTGATGGCGCTGGCAGTCTTCGTCCTTCCGGTCGGGATTCACTACACGCTTGCCGCTTTCGTGGCCTTCGTCGTGTGGGGGGCGACCGGCTGGGCTTCACAGGCTCCGCAGCAGCATGTACTCCTCGTCCTTCAGCCTGAACACGGACCGGCCGCCGTGGCGCTGAACAGCTCCGCGAATTATCTCGGCAGCGCGGTAGGCTCCGCCTTTGGCGGCGCGGTTCTGCTCGCGGGGCTGGCACCCGGCCAGCTGCCGATCGCGGCGGGCGCGCTGATTGCGGCGGCGCTGCTCGGGCAGATCTGGATCGTCTCGCGCAGCCGGGGCTTTGCCAAAGCCGGCCGGGAAGAGAAGATCCAGTCTTGAGCGGGATCGCGTGAGCGCAAATGCAAAAAGACCTTTCAGCCGCTCAGCGGCATGAAAGGTCTTTTTGTCGTCCGCGCCAGTCGTCCGCGCTAGCCGCCGGCGTACTCGCTCCGGACGATCCGGACGTTCTCGTCGTGGCAGCCGTCCGTAAAGGCGGAGCGGTAAGCGTGCGCGTCCCGGAGCGCCAGCAGAGCGTTGTCGTCGTCAGCCTGAACGGCCCCGATCAGGCTTGCGAGGTACCGGTCCGCGAGCTCCAGCCGGCGCTCCATTTCGCGGACGTCTCCGGTCGCCTGCCCGTGTCCGGGGACAAGCAGCTCCAAGTTATGGGCGCCGTAAATGTGCCGGACAGTGTCCAATGTCCGCTCATATGCTTTAGCGCTGTCATAAATGAAGGGCAGCTCGAAGTCCGACAAATAATCCCCGGCGATCAGTATGCCTAACGGCTCGACCACGGTCATCAGCCCGTCAGCCGTATGACCGGGTGCGAGATAGAAAGTCAGGCGGGTTTCTCCGAGCTGGAACACCTGCCCGTTTCCGGCCGCTGCGATGTCAACGTGCGGGAACTCCACGGGATAGCCTCGGTCGATACAGTGGCCGGCATCGAACGAAGTGATGAGGGCCAGCTTTTTTTCTTTGTCCGGGTGGCTCAGCAGTCCTTCGCTTCCGATCGTGACAGCCCCCGGGAACGCCTTATATCCGATAATATGGTCGAAATCGCCGTGGGTAAACAGCACGTAAACCGGCCGGTCGCCCCGCACGGCTTCGACATGCTGCCGGATTTCTTCGATCTCCCGAGGCAGCCAATTCGGATCTGCGATCAAGACGAGATCATCTGTCACGATTACGGTCGAGGTTGTTTTGTATATCGCGCTTTGAAAGACAGTTACATGTCCGTTCTGGTATTGGATCATACGTTTCATAATCTCCTTGCTCCATGGACGATTTGCGCCCGGCATTTAAGAGAAATTGTAGCATCCAAAGGCGGAGAAAGAAACCGGGCGGGCTTATCTTTTGAATGAAACCTTTTATTCACCGGCGGATGAAAAAAGATACCGCTTACCAGAGAAATGAGTTATGCTAGGAGCATGACGAACTTTCTAAACGAATGGAAAACCCAACTGCTCGAATACAGCCGGAACATTCGTCTTTTTTTCGTGTTTATTTTCGTGTGGAATACGGGTCTCGGCATGTTCGGGCTCGTGTACAATTTGTACGTCCGCGCTCTTGGCTACGATCAGACGATGGTTGGACAGTTGGTCGGGATGACGGCTATAGCATCCGCAATCATATTAATCCCGGCGGGAATAATGAACGACAGATTCGGGCCCAAGCGGATCGTATCCGCCGGTCTCTTTTTTGTGCTGCTGGCACTGACGGCCCGCTCTCTTTTCGAATTCAAAAACGCCCTCCTCGTCACTTCGTTTCTCGGCGGAATGTCGCAGGCGGTCGTATCCGCTACGATTATTCCTTTTATGGCCAACAATTCGACGCCCCGACAGCGGGTTCACTTGTTCAGCTTCAACATGGCGCTAAGTATGTTCGCAAGCGTGGCGGGAAATATGCTGGGCGGCGTTTTGACGGACATGTTCCAGTTTGCCTTCGGCATCTCGGAAGTGCTCAGCTTGAGAACGACTTTGCTGATCGGGGTCGGAACGATGGCGCTCGGACTCATTCCCGTGCTCTTGTATACATCGGAAGCTTCCGGAGAAAAAGACGAAAGGGAGGATAAAAGGGCCGGTCCTAAACCCGGCTGGCGGCAAACGGCATCCAGGCACAAGTCTTCGCTGCAGATTATCGCGCTGTTTGCGTTTCTGAGTCTGCTGTCATCGACGGCGGGCGGGATGATCGTGCCTTATTTGAACGTGTATTTCGAGGACAGGTTCGATGCCTCTAAAACGATGATCGGCTTCATCGTGTCGCTGGGTCAAGGGGCGACCGCGCTTGCTTTTCTGCTCGGTCCCGCCATTGCGCGCAAAATCGGCGAAGCGAGAGCGGTCGTCCTGCTCCAGTTGAGCTCGATTCCTTTTCTGCTGATTACGGCGTACTCGTCTAATTTTACACTGGCCAGCGTAGGATACTTGTTCAGACAGGCGCTTATGAATGCGGCGAATCCTTTTTACAGCACGATCAAAATGAAGTATGTCGACCGATCGATGCGGGGACTTGCGTCCAGCTCCGGGGAAGCGATGTTCAATCTGGGCTGGTTTCTGGCCTCTCCGGTCAGCATGGGACTTGTGGCGATGTACGGTTCTTACTACGGCTACGCCTACGCTTTCAGCATTACGGCCGTCGTTTATACCGTGATTTGTATTCTGTTTCACGTGTTCTTCGGCAAAGAACGCTTCAAGCCGGTGGAGGAAGCCGAGCAGGCAGCCGGGTAACAGCCGATTTGATCGGGATGCTTCCGAATGGAAGTGTCCTTTTTTTATTTACACGTCTTGATTCCCAAGGATTGACAGAAATAAGAGGGATCGCTATAATCATAACATACTAATATTATCGGTTTAATCAGATATCGACCAGGTCACTGGAGATACGGTCTTTCCCGGAGGGAAGCTGTGTCTCCTTTTTTTGTGGGGCAAAATGAGCCGGCAACGGGAAGGCGGCAGAATGCGACTTAAACTTAATGAAATGGAGAGGACTTATGATTTCATCCAGACGTAATTTTCACAAGGCAGTTTTGACTGCACTTATTCTCGTGATCGTGTCCGGCTGCGGGGGAAACGCGGGGAATACCGGCAGCGCAATCCCTCCGGCCTCTGAAAACGGAGCAGCCGGGCAGCCGTCCGCCGTTCAAGGCGGCACGTTTACGTACGCGCTCGCCGGATCGCCGTCCGGACTCGATCCTAACGTGGTGCCCGCCGCACTCGATTACCGGGTTATGCGCTCCATTTACGACAGTCTTGTCGTCCAGCTGCCCGACCAGTCCATCAAACCGTGGCTCGCCGAGGAATGGACGGTTTCACCCGACGGAAAAGAGTATACGTTTAAGCTGCGCAAGGACGTTAAGTTCCATGACGGAACGCCCTTTAATGCGGCTGCCGTTAAAGCGAATTTCGACCGGATCGTGAATCCGGCTACCAAATCCCGGTTCGCCGTTACCCTGCTGGGTCCTTTTGAATCGTCCGAAGCGGTTGACGAATACACCGTAAAGGTGCGGCTGAAATCGCCTTACAGCGCGTTTCTGAGTTCGCTCAGCCAGGCTTTTCTCGGAATCGTTTCACCGGCGGCCGCCGAGAAATACAAGGACCAGCTTACCAAAAACCCCGTAGGCACAGGCCCTTTCAAATTCGTGAGCTGGACCGAGAATTCGGCCGTCACGCTGCAGCGCAATCCTGATTACAAGTGGGCGCCGGAACTGGCGGCCAATAAAGGCGCACCGTACATAGACAAGCTCGTATTCAAAATTATTCCCGAGGAGGCGACCCGAATCGGCAGCGTTCAAAGCGGGCAGGTTTCGGCCGGAGAGACGGTGCCTCCCCAGAATTTCGTCTCTTTGAAGAATGACCCGAACGTGCAACTTTTCCAGGCGGAGTCTTCGGGCATTCCCTACACGCTGATGCTCAATCAGGATCATGCGCCCTGGAACGAGCTGGAGGCCCGCAAGGCCGTCCAGCTGTCGATCGACTTCGATGCCATCGTCAAAACGCTGTATCTGGGCGCATATACGCGTGCCTGGTCTCCGTTGACTCCGTCCGTGCTTGGCTACAATCCCTCGTTGGAAGGGGCGCTCAAACCCGATCCGAACGAAGCGGGCCGCCTGCTTGACGGACTAGGCTGGATCAAGGGGGCGGACGGAATCCGTGAGAAAAACGGCAAGAAGCTGACGATCCGTTACATCGACGCGTCGCCGAACAGGGAGAAGCGCAACGACATTGCGGCGATGATCCAGCAGCAGCTGAAAAAAGCCGGAATCGCCGTGGAAGTGGAAATTTTGGCCGATACGACGACGGCTCTTATGGTCAAGGGGACGAATGATCTGGTCGGCGTCAGTAATGTTTCGGGCGACCCGGACATTTTGCGCAGCTTTTTTCATACGAATGCCATTCCGAAAGACGGGAAGTGGGGGCACAACCACACCCACAAATCCGATCCCACGCTGGACGCCTGGCTGGAAGAGGGGCTTAGAGAGCAGGACCCCAAGAAGCGAGCGGAGATTTACAAGCAGGTTCAATCTTATCTGATCCAAAATGCATACGGATTCCCCGTGTACGTATTTCCATATACCGTCGCAGCCGGGAAAAACGTGAGCGGACTTAAATTCGATTCGCTGGGATATCCGTTGTTTTACGATGTAAGCCTGAAAAAATCGTGACGGGAGGAAGCCGGGTTGATTTACGCCATCGCAAGAAGACTGGTCTCTTCGCTGCTTGTCATAGGAGGCGCTTCGGTTCTCGTCTTCTTTATTCTGTACCTGCTCCCGGGAGATCCGGTGGTGATGATGCTTGCCGGGACGTCCGCTTCTGCGGAGACGGCAGCGAATCTGCGGCATCAGCTGGGCTTGGATCAGCCCGTGATCCGGCAATTTCTCGTCTATGCGGAAAATTTGCTGCGGGGGGATTTCGGGAAATCTCTCGTTAACGACGACCCGGTGCTCCCCAAAATTTTGGAGCAGTTTCCCGCAACGGCGCTGCTTACCGCAGCGGGTACTTTCCTGGCGGTTGTGACGGGAATCTGGCTCGGCGTGCTTTCGGCGGTTCACCGCAACAGCTTCATTGATTTCCTGGCCCGCATCGTGTCGCTGTTCGGAATTTCCATGCCGACCTTCTGGTCGGGCATCCTTCTGATCCTCGTTTTCTCCGTCCGGTTGAACTGGTTTCCGGCCGTAGGATCGGAAGGGTGGGAGTCGCTTGTTCTGCCGGCGGCTGCGCTTGGACTTGTGGGATCGGGTTTTATCGTGCGCATGGTACGGAGTTCCATGCTTGAGGTTATGAACGAACCGTTTATTACCACCCTTCGTTCCAAAGGGCTTAGCGAAAGAGTCGTCATGTACCGGCATGCGCTGCGCAGCGCCCTAATTCCGGCTCTTACCATGATCGGCATCCAGATCGGAGAACTCATAGCCGGGGCCGTCGTGATCGAAACGGTCTTTTCCAGACAGGGAATCGGCAGGCTGCTGGCGGGAGCCATCTTGTCCAAAGATCTTCCGGTCGTACAAGGCGTCGTTTTCTTTACCGCAATCGTGTATGTCCTTGTAAATGTGCTGGTGGACTTGTCCTATGCTTTCATCGATCCCAGAGTGAGAAGGGCCGTCTGATGCAGGCGACCGTTAAAGAGACGCGTGAAAAGGGGGGAGCGGTATGAAAACCGCGGCAGAAGTAAACTACATGCCGGAACAGCTCACCCGGGAGCGGAGCCGGGAACCGAAACAAAGACGGAGAATACCGGGCTTTTTGCGCCAAGGGGATCTTCCGTATTATGCGGCGCTCTTAATCGTCTCGGCGATTGCGCTCAGTGCAGTCGTTCCGCAATGGCTGGCGCCTTATCCGCCGGCGGAAATGAATGCGGACGCCCTGCTCCAGAAGCCGGGCGCCGCCCACTGGTTCGGGACGGATTACTATGGAAGGGATATGCTCAGCCTTCTCATATACGGGGCCAGAGATTCACTTCTGATCGGCGCAGGTTCCGTTCTCATCGGAGGGGCCGCAGGCATGCTGATCGGCAGTCTGGCCGGTTACATCGGAGGCTTCGCGGACGGAATGCTCATGCGGATCATTGACGTGCTCATGGCCATACCGGGCTTGCTGCTGTCACTGGCCATTGCGGCCGCCTTGGGGCCGAGTCTGCTCAACATTGTGCTGGCCGTCAGTGTGTCGCTGGTGCCCAAATTTGCCCGGGTTGTCCGCAGTCAGGTGATCAGCATCAAAAGCCGTCCCTACATCGCTGCATCCCGGTCGATCGGCGCGGGCGGAGGTCATATTTTCGTGAAGCATGTGCTTCCTCACGTGTTTTCTCCGCTGCTCGTCATGGCGACGATAGGAATCGGATCGTCCATTCTGGTCGGCTCTGCGCTTAGTTTCCTGGGGCTGGGTGTGCTTAAGGAGATTCCGGACTGGGGAACGCTTCTTTCACAGGGCAGAGGTTATTTGACCGTCGCCTGGTGGAATGCGACTTTTCCGGGACTCGCGATTACACTCCTGGTGCTGGCCGTCAATCTGGTGGGAGACCGCTGGAGGGATGCCCTCGATCCCAAGCGGCTTGCAAAATGAACGGGAGAAAAACCCGGAGGGGAGGGGACGATCATGGCAAAGCCGATTTTGGAAATTGACCGGTTGAGGGTGGAATTTACCAAAGAAAACGAAAGCCTGACGGCACTATCGGAAGTCAGCCTGCATATCAGACCCGGCGAGACGCTCTGTCTGGTCGGGGAATCCGGCAGCGGCAAAACGATTTTGTCCAAAGCGATCCTCCGTCTGGTGGAATTTGAAGGGGGGAGCATCACTCACGGCACCATCCGGCTGGGACAGGAAGACGTAACCCGGCGTCCGCAGAAGCAGATGGGCGGAATCCGGGGCAGGAAGGCCGCGATGGTTTTCCAAGAGCCGATGGCGGCGTTCGATCCGCTTTTTCCGGTCGGAAAGCAAATCGCCGAGGCGTATCTTCGGCATAACCGCAGCTCCTATAAGGAGGCGTGGGAGCACGCAGCCCGTCTGCTCGGCAAAGTCGGCATCCCGGAGCCCGGCCTGCGGATGAAGCAGTACCCGGGCGAGCTGTCCGGGGGAATGCTCCAAAGGGCAATGATCGCAATGGCGCTGTCCTGCGCTCCCGACCTGCTCATTGCCGACGAGCCGACAACGGCGCTGGACGTAACGATCCAGTCGCAAATCTTGACCCTTCTGAAGGAGATCCAGAAGGAATACGGCATGTCGATCCTGTTCGTCACGCATGATCTGGGCGTGGCGGCCGAGATCGCCGACCGGGTTGCCGTCCTGTATGCGGGCGGAATCGTCGAGATCGGTGAGGCGGATGCGTTGCTCCGGACCCCGCTGCATCCTTACACCAAGGGGCTCATCGGCTCCGTCACGGGTTTGGAGACGCCAAGGGGCTCCCGGCTTCCTTCTATTGAAGGAAGCATTCCTTCGCTGGCCGAGCCGCCGTCCGGCTGCCGCTTTCACCCCCGCTGCCCGCATGCCGTCCAGAGGTGCGCGCAGTCCGCACCGCCTCTGGAAGAGATCGCGGGACGCGAGGCGGCGTGCTGGCTTGCCGGAGAACTCCGGCAGAAGGAGGATGCGCAGGCGGCGGAAGCCTCGCCGGACATTGTCCGGGGGCGTGCGGAGTTCACGCCCGCCGTGATCCGGCCCGACGCCGCCGCTCCGCCGGAGGAAAACACCGCAGGCGGAATCTCCGGCGATCGGACGCCGCTGTTTTCCGTCCACGGCCTGCGGAAAACATACCGGCTCGGAGGCGGGTTTCTCCGCCGGCCCAAAGGGTCGATCTATGCCGTCGACGATGTCACCTTCACGATCCGGGAAGGAGAGACGTTCGGTTTGGTCGGCGAATCCGGCAGCGGCAAGTCGACCCTCGGCCGGACGCTGCTTCATCTGGAGCCGCCTACGGAAGGTGATGTTCTTTTTGCCGGCAAAGAGATTTCCGCCATGTCTCCCTCGGAGCTGCGGAAGGCGAGAAAACAGATGCAGGTCATTTTCCAGGACCCGTACGGCTCGCTTAATCCGCGCTGGACAGTCGGGCAGTGTATCGGCGAACCTTTGGCTGTCCACGGGACGCACCAGGGGAAAGAGCGCAGGGATAAAGTCTCGGAGCTGCTGGCTTCGGTCGGTCTGCCCCCTTCGGCGGGCGAACGGTATCCCCATGAATTTTCAGGGGGACAGCGTCAAAGGATCGGCATTGCCAGAGCGATGGCTCTGCAGCCCCGGTTTATTCTGGCCGATGAGGCCGTATCGGCTCTGGACGTATCGGTGCAGGCCCAAATTCTGAATCTGCTGCAGGAACTCCGGGAGAGGGAGAATCTCACGTATCTGTTTATCGGGCACGGTCTTCATGCGGTCCGGCATATGTCCGACCGCATCGGCGTGATGTACCTCGGCAAGCTTGTGGAAACGGCTCCGAGCGACGAGCTGTTCCGCCATCCGGCCCATCCTTACACGGCCGCTCTGCTGGCGTCCGTCCCGAGGCGCGACCGCAGCGGCTCACCGGAGAGGGTCCGGCTCGCGGGCGAAATTCCCTCCCCGGCCAACCCGCCGTCCGGCTGCCGGTTCCACACGCGCTGTCCGGGGGCAACGGCGCTGTGCCGGGAGGTTCAGCCCGAATGGATAGAGGTAGGCCCGGGACATACGGCGGCCTGCCATTATCCGCTGTAAAACGGTCTGCTGCTGCAGGTTCTAAAGGCGAGGTGACGACAATGGGAGATATTTTCCGGCTGGCGGAGGAAAGCGACACCGGACAGCTGTTAACGCTTATCGAGGGGGCTTATCGAGCGATCCGGGACCTGAACATCGACTTCAGGGCGACACGGGCGGATTACGAGTTCGTTCGGACAAACATGGAGGAAAACGCGTGCTACGTTTTGGAGCGAGACGGACGGATAAGCGCAACCCTTTCGCTGAAATACATGGAAGAAGTATCCGTGTATCCGTTCTTGTTTATGTTTGCCGTTCACCCGGCGGAGCAGTCTCAAGGTGTGGGCAGCCGCCTGCTCCGTTACGTGGAGGAAGAAATCGTGCGGGATACGCTTTTGTCGCCCGCTTCGACGCTCGCAACGTCACGTAAGCATCCGTGGCTTCTTCCCTTTTACGAGCGGAAAGGCTACCAGCCCTTCTACGAGAGGGATCTCGGGACCGACGACCAACTGGTTTTCATGATCAAAAACCTTCGGAGCGGGTCCGGCACGGACCGTGAAGACCCCGTTCATTCGTCCGGCGAGACGGGAGCAGAGCGGTATTCTTTTCCCGGGGATCTAAAGAAAATTTGAAGTGGAGGAATGTTACGGTGAAAAAAAGACATCGGGTTACTTGGCTGATTGTACTGGCCGCTTTCATGACCGGCTTATCGGCCTGCGGGGCGCCTGCCGCCTCGCCGGCCTCGTCGCCGAATCCAGGGGGAGAGCCCGGCAAAGGAGCGAATTCCGGCGAAAAGACCGTGTATATCGGCATTGTGAACGCACCGATTACACTCAGCCAGATTAACGACCAGGGCGATTCCGCCTCGGACAACGTGATCGCGCTCCTCAACGATTCACTGTTGAATCTGAACGAGAAATTTGAATTTACTCCGAAGCTGGCGGAGTCCGTCGAGACGAAAGACAATCAGACTTTCGTTGTGAAGCTGAATCCATCTGCGAAATGGAATGACGGTAAACCTTTTACGACGGCCGATGTCGCTTTTACGCTCCAGACCGCTCTGCACCCGAAAGTCGAGACTTACTTCAAGCTGAATTTTATCGAAGGGCTGAACAATGCGGGGAAGCTGGAGGAAGGGAAAACGGAAATCAGCGGCCTCAAAATCGTGGACGATCGCACATTCGAAGTGCGGACGAAGACGCCGGTCGATCCGCTTCTTTTCAAAGAACGGTTCGGAACGAAAGTATTTTTCCTGCCGAAGCACATCCTGAAAGACGTTCCCCCCGAACAGATCGCGACTCACCCCTACTTCCAGAAACCCGAAGTAACGATCGGGGCGTTCAAATTCGCCAACTTCGTAAAGGGCCAGTATACCGAGGTGGTCAAAAACCCGAACTATTATTTGCCGCCGGCCAAGCTCGACAAAATCTTTATTAAAGTGCTTCCGGCCGCCAATCTGGTGGCACAGCTGCAAACGGGCGAAATTCATATGAATTCGCTGCCTGTCGGTCTCATTCCGATCACGGAATACGAGAAAGTAAAGGCGCTGCCTAACGTGGAACTTACGACGAGCAATCCTTCCATTCCGCCCGAACTCTTCTTCAACACGGCCAATATCAGCGATTCCCGCGTGCGTCAGGCCTTCGCTTACGCGATCAACCGCAAGCTTATTGTCGATCAGCTTCTGAAAGGCCAGGGCGAAGTGATTGACGGCGGCATTCCGAGCTATCACCCCAATTTCAATAAAGACATCCAGCCATACCCCTACGATCCGGAAAAGGCGAAAAAGCTGCTCCAGGAGGCGAAATGGGACACGAACAAGCCTATCCAATTCCTGATTCCGGTGGGCAATAAAGTGCGCGAGCAGGCGGCGGATATTCTTGTCCAGAATTTGCAGGCCGTCGGTTTGAAGGTTCAGGTTCAGAAGTATGACTTTGCGACGCTGATCCAGAAGGTGCGCAAAAAAGAGTTTGATCTTACTATTTTCAACCGCGACTTTTATATTGAACCGAGCTCATATTTCACTTTGTACAAAAGCGACAGCTCGAGCAATTACTACAGCTACAAAAATCCGAAGGTGGATGAGCTGATTACAAAAGGGGAGACGGAATCCGATCCGGCGAAGCGGCGGCAGATCTACAACGAGCTGCAGGCGGTCATCCATGAGGATGTGCCTACGCTCGCGGTTTACTCGGAGAAGCGTCTGCTTGCCGTCTCCAAAGACGTTCTGGTCGGAAAACCCCGCGATATCGGGATGTACAACAATACAAACGAGTGGGATTTGAAAAAATAGAAAGGCGTGAGGGCGATGGGAAAGCGGCACTTGGTGGAGTGGCTGGACGGCCATGAGGAAAAATTCGAAGAGCTTGCGCTGAGGATCTGGGAACAGCCTGAAGTCGCTTACACGGAGGCGTACGCCTCGAAGCTGCAAGCCGCCGTGCTGCGGGAAGCCGGATTCTCGCTCCGCTCCGGTATCGGGGGCGCCTCCACGGCGTTCGTTGCCGAGTTCGGCAGCGGAAAACCCGTCATCGGCATCCTCGGGGAATACGACGCGCTGCCCGGCTTGTCGCAGAAGGTGAGCGCCGAACGGGAAGCCCTCGTTCCGGGCGGACCCGGACACGGATGCGGACATAACCTGCTCGGCACGGCCGGTGTGGCCGCCGCCGTTGCTCTGAGCCGCCGCATCCGCGAAGAGAAGCTCCCGGGTACGATTCGGTATTATGGCTGCCCAGCCGAAGAGGTCATCTCGGGCAAAACGTTTATGGCCCGGGAAGGCGTGTTCGATGACCTCGATACGGCGCTCACGTGGCATCCCGGCAGCTCCAACATGCCGTGGAACGTGCCAACGTCGGCTCTTACATCGGTGGAGTTTTCTTTCAAAGGCCGGGCGTCCCATGCGGGAAGCTTCCCGCATTTGGGCCGCAGCGCGCTGGATGCCGTGGAGCTGACCAACGTCGGCGCCAATTATTTGCGGGAGCACGTGGTGGACGGTTCGCGGATTCAGTACACGATCACGAACGGCGGACAGGCTCCGAATATCGTGCCGGAAGACGCGAGTGTTTGGTATTTCCTGCGGGGCTCCAGCCGGGATCACGTCGACTTGCTGCTCCGGCGTTTGCAGAACATCGCCCGCGGAGCCGCTCTGATGACGGAAACCGAGGTGACGTGGGAGATTAAGGCGGGCGCCTACGATCTGAACGTCAACCATACGCTCAACGACCTGCTTTACCGGCAGAAGGATGAGGCGGGCCCGCTTTCGTTCACGGACGAAGATATCCGTCTGGCCTCCGCCCTCGCGGATACGCTGCCTCCGGACCTCCGGGAGTCGGCACTGAGGCGCCGGGAAGAGCTCGGACTTCCCGCCGGGGAACTGCTGCCGGCCGGGTTCGTGAACGTGAAGCCGGCGCCCAAAACCTTCGGCGGAGGCTCGACGGACGTCGGCGACGTCTCGTGGATTACGCCGGTCGGGCAGATCATCACCACGTGCGCGCCGTTTGGCGTGCAGGTGCATACGTGGCAGGCGACGGCGTCCTTCGGCTCGCCGATCGGCCTCAAAGGCATGCACCTTGCGTCCAAGCTCCTGGCGCTTGCGGCATACGAGCTGCTGACGGACGGCGGGGTGCTGCTGGCCGAGGCCAGGGCGGAGTTCCTGCGCGCCACGAACGGCCGCAGGTATGTGCCTGCCATACCCGGTGACGTTCAAGCGCCGGTGCTAGTCTGAATACTTCGGTGCCTGTCGGACACTTCGCACGGCTATCCCCCATGCGGGTGGTTCACCATGCGGCGCCTCATCGCGCATGGCGGGCCCGCGGGGCGGGAACTGCAAATTATATCCGAGGAGAGGTGAATGTATGCTGCCCGTGCTGGAAATCCACCGTCTTCAGACCGTTTTTAAGACGGGACAAGAAGAAGTAACGGCCGTAGATGAAGTCAGTTTTCAGCTTCTGCCCGGCGAAACGGTCGGGATAGTCGGCGAGTCCGGCAGCGGCAAAAGCGTGACGGCCCTGTCGGTCATGAGACTGCTGGGCAGAAGCGGCCGCATCGAGAAAGGGGACATCCTCTTCCAGGGAAGCAACTTGGCGCTGTCGTCGGATTCGGAGCTAAGACAGCTCCGGGGACGGGACATGTCGATGATTTTCCAGGAGCCGATGAGTTCGCTTAATCCGGTTTTTACGATCGGGGAACAGCTTCTGGAGGTTATCCGGCGGCATATGGATTTCTCCCGCAAAGAAGCGCGGGCCTATGCCATTGAAATGCTCGGAAAAGTAGGACTTCCCCGCGCCGAAGTCCTGATGAAATCGTACCCTCACGCGTTGTCCGGCGGCATGCGCCAGAGGGTCATGATTGCGATGGCGCTCGCTTGCAAGCCGAAGCTGTTGATCGCCGACGAGCCGACTACGGCGCTGGATGTGACCATCCAGGCTCAAATTCTGGAGCTGATGAAACAGCTTCGCGAAGAGAGCGGGGCCGCCATCCTGCTGATCACGCACGATCTGGGTGTCGTCGCCGAGATGGCGGACCGGGTCGTAGTGATGTATGCGGGCCAAATTGTGGAGGAGGCGGATGTTTTTACGCTGTTCCGCGAGCCTTTGCATCCGTATACGAGGGGGCTGCTCAACTCCATGCCCAGAATTAGCGGAGACGGCGGACAACTGGAGGCGATCCCGGGGACGGTGCCCTCCCTGAACCGCATGCCGGAAGGCTGCCGGTTTCATGCCCGGTGTGCGTGGGCTTCCGCCGTTTGCACGCGAGAGCAGCCGGAACTGACCGCTCTGGAGGGAGGCCGCCGGGTCCGGTGTTGGGTCTCCCAGGTGGAGGGAAGGCTGCCCGAAAAGCCGGTCCGCAAGGAGGCTGCCTTATGAGCGGCCGGCCTGAAGTAACTGCGGCGGACGATGTGCCTCTCCTTAAGGTCGAGCATCTTAAAACGTACTATCCCGTCAAAAGCGGCGTTTTCTCGCGTACGACAGGCTACGTCCGGGCGGTGGACGATGTAAGCCTGACGATCCGCAAAGGGGAGACACTGGGCCTTGTGGGAGAGTCCGGCTGCGGCAAATCGACGATCGGCCGTTCCATCGTGCGGCTGGAAAACCCGACTTCCGGGCGGATTCTTTTTCGGGACGAGGATATTACGACCAAGACCCGAAGGCAATTAAAGCCGGTAAGGACGCGGCTGCAAATTATTTTCCAAGATCCGTACTCCTCCCTGAATCCCCGCAAAAGAGTAAGCGAGCTGCTGTCCGAGCCGTTTATCGCCCACAACCTTGCGGATAAAAAAGACATTCCGGCGCGCGTCGGCCGTCTCCTGGAACTGGTCGGGCTTCCCCGCGGTTCGGGAAACCGGTTCCCGCATGAGTTCTCGGGAGGACAGCGGCAGAGAATCGGCATCGCCAGAGCGATTTCGTTTGAACCGGAGCTGATCGTGTGCGATGAGCCGGTTTCCGCTCTCGACGTGTCGATCCAGGCCCAGATTCTGAACCTGCTCGGCGATCTGCAGAAGGAATTGAAGCTGACCTATTTGTTCATCGCTCACGGGATAGGGGCGGTCAAGTACATCAGCACCCGGATCGCGGTCATGTATCTGGGTAAAATCGTTGAAATCGGAAGCAAAGAGGAGCTGTTCCGGAATCCGAAGCATCCGTATACCCGGATTTTGCTGAATGCGTATCCGCCGCCGGACCCGGAAGCGCGTTCGGCGGGCCGGATCTTGATCCGCGGCGATGTGCCGAGTCCGGAACATCCGCCGTCCGGCTGCCGGTTTCATACGCGCTGCCCGTATGTCCGGGACTTGTGCAGAACGGCCGAGCCGCCGCTGGGCGCCGAAGCTCATGCCGCCGCCTGTCATTTTCCGCTGGATGAACCGGCAGGTCACCTGTTTTGAAATCAGAGGATAACGAGCCGGCGGCAAGAGAAAGGAGGGAGCCTCGCTTATGCTTCCGTATACGATCCGGCGGATTCTGATTGCGGTTCCCGTATTATTCGGCATCACGGTCATTAATTTCTTCCTGATCAACATGGCTCCGGGCAACCCGGTCGACATGTTAATCGATCCGACGATGCCCAAGGAGCTGCTGGACGCGCGCAAAGAACTGCTGGGCCTTAACGATCCCCTGTGGATGCAGTATGCCAAGTGGCTCGGCGGCCTGCTGCACGGAGAACTGGGCTATTCGTTCAGCTCTTACGCCCCCGTAAGCACTTTGATCGCCGAAAGACTGGGGCCTACGCTGGGGCTTGCGGCGGCATCGCTGGCTCTCGGCCTGCTTATTGCCGTTCCCGTCGGCATTGTTAGCGCGGTCCGGCAAAATACGAAGTTTGATTATGTCATGACGGGGCTGTCCTTTGTCGGGACCTCGATCCCGCAGTTTTTTTTCGGACTCAGCCTGATTTATATTTTTGCCGTCCAGTTAAGAATTTTGCCGACGGGCGGAATGTACACGCTGGGAGCCGGCGGGGGCGTCTGGGATCTGATCCGTCATATGATTCTTCCGGTCTTTGTGCTCGGCGTTTTTATCGCCGGCAAGAAGGTCCGGTACGTGAGGGCGAGTATGCTTGACGTGCTGAAGCAGGATTATTTGCGGACCGCCCGGGCCAAAGGGCTGCATCCTTTTATCGTCACGAACAAGCATGCGCTCCGGAACGCGCTGATCCCGATGATTACCGTTATCGCGATGGAAATTCCTCTTCTGCTGGGAGGAAGCATTCTGATCGAGCAAATTTTCCAGTGGCCGGGGATCGGCCAGTTGACCATTCAATCGATACTTTCGAGGGATTATCCCACTCTTATGGGGCTGAATTTGGCGGCGGCTTGTATCGTTCTGGCAACGAATTTGTTGACCGATCTTCTGTATTCCGCAGCGGATCCGCGCATTCGTTACAATGGATAGGAGGTGGAAGTTGTGGCGCTGACCGAATGGAAACTGGGCGAAACGAATTTCCGCAACGGCACCGCAGAGACGGAAGCCGAGTCCGATTCGCCGCGGCCGTGGCGGCAGGCTTTACGGAAGTTCAGACGGCATAAGCTGGCCGCAGCCGGATCTGTCGTGACTCTGCTGCTGATTGCCGCGGCTCTGCTTGCTCCGGTTATCGTCCCGTATGATCCGAAGGAAGTGACGGGCGTTTTCTCGGCTGCTCCTTCCGCGGAGCATTGGCTGGGAACGGATCAGGTCGGCCGCGATGTATTCAGCCGATTGGTTTATGCGACCCGCGTTTCACTGATCGTCGGTTTCGCTTCGGTTTTTCTGTATGTGACATTCGGGACTCTGGTCGGTCTGATTTCGGGGTATTTCGGAGGCTGGCTGGATATGGCGATCATGCGGATAACGGACATGTTCATGGCGTTTCCGTTTCTTATGGTCATCCTGGTTGTCGTTGCTGTACTGGGCTCGGACATGCGTACGATCATTCTGGTTCTGGCTTTATTTTCGTGGCCGGGCGTCGCCCGTCTGGTCAGGGGAAGCGTCTTGACGATCAAACGGCTCGATTATGTCAGGGCAGGCATAGCCCTGGGCTACGGCACACCCCGTATCCTGCTGCAGCATGTCCTTCCGAACGCGGCCGGCCCCGTTATCGTCCAAGCTACGTTCGGCGTTGCTTCCGCCATTATGAGCGAGGCGGGACTCAGCTTCCTGGGCATGGGCGTCCAGCCGCCGACCGCCAGCTGGGGCAATATGCTCACGGACGCCCAGTCCCTGACCGTGCTGACGGAACAGCCTTGGCTCTGGATTCCGCCGGGCGCGATGATTCTGCTCCTCGTTCTGAGCATAAACTTTGTCGGGGACGGACTGCGCGATGCGCTGGATTCCCAGCCGTAATCGAGTGTATCCGCACGAGCCTCTCTTCCCGCCTCCGGCGGGAAAAGAGGCTTTTGGAGGATGTGCGCTGCCTCCCGCTTCCCGGAATTTCGGAGAAAAGGGCTTTTTGCGTTTCTTTTTGCGGCTATGCGTGTTTGCCGGTTTATTGGCTTTTAAAGGAGATTTCGGTAAACTGAGTGTACAAGAAGAAGCAAAATTGTTGCGGAGCAGGTGCACGGATGACGGGAATTCACATTCTTATTGCAGACGACGAGAAAGAAATCAGGGAGCTGCTGAAGACGTATTTGGAAAGAGAAACATACATGGCGGACACGGCTCATAACGGGGAAGAAGCGCTCCGGCTTGCGGAGGAACGCGATTACAGTTTAATCGTGCTGGATCTGATGATGCCGATAGTGGACGGGATCGAGGTGTGCAGAAGACTTCGCCAGACATCGAACGTGCCGATCCTGATGCTGACGGCCAAAGACCAGGAAGTGGATAAATTAGTCGGACTGAGCATCGGCGCCGACGATTACATCACCAAGCCGTTCAGTATTCACGAAGTGATCGCGAGGATCAAGGCGCATTTGCGGAGATACAAAGTGCTGGGCAGCGAAAACAGCGAGAATAGTCCGGCAGCGGAAACGGCTCTGACCTCCGGAGACTTGAAGCTGGACCCGAAGACTTTCACGCTGACCAAAGACGGAGAAGAGATCGCGTTAACGGCTAAAGAATTTGAGCTGCTGAAATTTTTTATGACGAACCCCGAACAAGTTTTCACCAAAACCCAGATTTTCCGCCAAGTCTGGAACAGCGATTATCTGGAAGACGATAACACCGTCATGGTCCATATCCGCAAGCTGCGGAAAAAAATCGAGGAAGATCCGTCCGATCCGAAAAGAATCGTAACGGTCTGGGGGATCGGCTACAAATTCGCGGGTGAGAGAATATGAAAAAAGATCCCGTTAAGCTGCTGGGCACGATCCATTTGATTTTACTGGCGGCTCTGGCCGGGCTTACGGCAGTCGGCACCCCGAGCGCCTTGACGAGCGGGGTGCTGTTTGCCGCGCTTTTTGCGTCCGCAGCGGGACTGCTCATGTCCAGATTCCGATATACCGCCAGACTCCGGGACATTAACCGTCAGTTGGCAAGGGCGCTTGAAGGCAACGTGAACACCCGGATTTTGGCGAACGACGATCCGGCTCTGAACGAAGTCATTTTCTCGGTCAATGAATTGATCGGACAACTGGACAAGCTCCAGGTTTATACCATAAAAACCGAAACGGGCCGCAAAAGGTTCCTCTCGAATATTTCGCACGATATCCGCACTCCGCTGACGTCCATCATCGGCTACATCGACGCTTTGAGAGACGGCGTGGCGGGAAGCGAGGAACAGAAGCGGCAGTATCTGGATGTGCTGGCCCGTAAATCCGGGGCCTTGAAGAAGCTCATCGACGAAGTGTTTCTGCTGGCCAAACTGGACGCGGACGAGCTCCGGCTTCAACCCGTCAGGCTTGATCTGGCCGAAACCGTACGCGAATCCGTCATCGAGTTCCTGCCGGAACTGCATCAAGCGGGGCTGGAGCTGGTTCTGCGGCTCCCCGAGGAAGCTTGTCCCGTTGTCGCGGACCGGGTCAGTCTTCTGCGGCTGCTGAATAATCTGATTCAAAACGCCGTCAAGCACGGAGCGGACGGGAATAAGCTGGGCCTGGAATTGTCCTCGGCGGAGGGGAAGTACTGCCTGACGGTCTGGGACAACGGAGCGGGTATTCCCGCAGAGGAGCTCGGCCTCGTCTTTGAACGGATGTACAGGACGGATGCGTCGAGAAGCCGGGCCGGCGGCGGGAGCGGTCTGGGGCTGGCGATTGCGAAAGCTCTCGCCGAGAAGCATGGAGGAACGCTGGGAGCGGACAGCGAGCGGGGCGTACGGACCGCTTTTTACCTGACCCTGCCGGAAACGGGCAAGGGGCTTCAGCCCGCGGACGACATTTTAAGAAACAATTAAGAACTTGTTAAGAGGCATTTAAAATCGGCTGCTTATCCTGAATAGAGACAGAGAAAAGAACCATACGGAGCAGGAGGGAACCATGAGCGCCATTATCAGAACAACGGGTTTGACCAAAACTTACGGAGACCAGAAAGCGGTGGACCGCTTGGATCTGACCGTGGGGCAGGGACAGATTTACGGTTTCCTGGGGCGCAACGGAGCGGGGAAAACGACCACCATCCGGATGCTGCTGGGGCTGATTAAGCCCACGGAAGGACAGATCGAACTATTCGGTGAAAATTTGTTCAAACACAAACGAAATCTTTTAAGAAGGGTCGGTTCAATCGTCGAACATTCGGGCTTTTACGAAAATTTGACCGGAGCCGAAAATCTCCTGATCAACGCGAGGCTGATGGGGGTCCACAAAAAGACGGCGATCCAGGACGCGCTTGAAATCGTTAGCCTCCACCAGGAACCGAAAAAGCTCGTCGGACAGTATTCGATGGGCATGAAGCAGCGTCTCGGCATAGCGAGAGCCGTCCTGCATCATCCCGAGCTTCTTATCCTGGACGAGCCGACGAACGGTCTCGATCCCATCGGGATCAAGGAAATCCGGAGGCTGATCAAATCGCTCGCCGAGGAAAGGAAAATGACGATCCTCATTTCCAGCCACATTTTGCCCGAAATCGAACAGTTAGCCGATCAGATCGGGATTGTTCACCAGGGTCGTCTCTTGGAGGAAATTTCCTTCGAAGAACTGCGTAAACGCAACCGCAAACATCTGGAGTTTCAGGTGTCGGACGACAATAAGGCGGCCATGCTGCTGGAAAAAGAGCTGGACATTCACGATTACGAAGTCCGGGGTGAAGGCAAAATCCGCGTCTATTCTCATATCGGCCGTCAAGCCGGTCTGAACCGGTTGTTCGTGGAGAACGGCATCGACGTTTCCCGCCTTACGATCAGTGAAGACAGGCTGGAGGATTATTTCATCAAGCTGATAGGAGGCGGAACGATTGGTTAATCTGCTGTATACCGAACTGCTCAAATTAAAACGCGCGAAAATGTTCCTGGTCAGCGTCATTGGAGCCGCCGCCGCGCCCGTCCTTATGTTTATCGGATTCCTTAACATGAAAAGCGAAAAACCGGAGACATCCGTCACGTACGAAATCTCCTTCTACAACACGAATATGTATGTGCTGCTGCTCAGCGGAACTCTGCTGTACGGTGTCATAACGGCTTACCTGTTCAACCGGGAATACGTGGAGGACACGCTCAAAAATCTGCTGACCATTCCCGTTTCGCGCACGAGCCTGCTTTTCAGCAAACTGCTTATGCTGCTGATCTGGATCATCGCGCTGACGCTGATATCCTGGGGATTTACGTTCGTATTCGGGCTGATTGGCGGATTCGACGGGCTCACGATCCACGTCATTCTGTACTCGCTGGGCCGGTATCTGATCGGAGCGGTCCTGCTCTTTCTGCTGTCGACCCCTTCGATTTTCGTGACGTTCTGGTTCAAAAACTATGTGCCGACCATAATTTTCACGGCCATTGCCACTATGGCGAACGTAGCTCTTGTAGATAAGAAGTACAGCGCTCTGTTTCCATGGTCGGCGGTTCACGTCGTCGCCAACAAAGCGTATGTGCCCGAATATCCGGTTCTGTACTCTGTCCTTGTCATTCTGGCTGCGTCAATCGCGGGTTTGGCGGCAACGATTATTTACTTTAACAAATCGGACATTCAATAAAAGGAGCATGCGGCTATGAATCTATGGGAAGTTTTTGCGGCGTTTATACTCGGACTGGTCGAAGGGCTTACGGAGTTTGCTCCGGTTTCTTCCACCGGCCATATGATTATCGTGGATGATGCCTGGTTTCAGACCAAGGATTTGTTTACTCCGCAGGCGGCCAACACGTTCAAGGTCGTCATTCAGCTCGGCTCTATACTGGCCGTAGTCGTTCTGATGCGGGACCGCTTTATGAACCTGCTCGGCTTGAAAAAACTGCCGGGTCAGGACGAGGGAGGTCCGCGCCTCAACCTTCTTCAAGTCATCGTGGGACTTATTCCTTTCGGCGTTCTGGGCGTTCTCTTCGAAGATTATATCGACGAGTACCTGTTCTCCACACGCACGGTCGTCATCGGGCTTGTACTCGGAGCCGTCCTGATGCTGGTTGCGGAATGGCGGCGGCCGGTCGTCCCTAAGACCGATACGGTGGACCGGCTGACGTATAAACAAGCGCTGGGTATGGGCTTGTTCCAGTGCCTTGCCATGTGGCCGGGCTTCTCCCGTTCGGGTTCCACAATATCCGGGGGAGTGCTTCTGGGGCTGAGCCACAGGGCGGCGGCCGATTTTACGTTTATTATGGCCGTTCCGATCATGGCCGGCGCAAGCTTTTTGAAGCTGCTCAAAAGCTGGGACTCGATTCCGGCGGAGGCCATCCCTTTCTTCGCCGTCGGCTTTGTAAGCGCCTTTGTGTTCGGCCTGATTTCCATCCGCTTCTTCCTGAAGCTGATCAACCGGATCAAGCTCGTTCCGTTCGCGATTTACCGGCTCGTGCTGGCGGCAGTCATTTACATGGTGCTGCTTTAAACGAAGCAAAATTTCGGTTGTTTTTTGTTTAAACCGGGTGATATGATCAAGGTAGTTTGGGAATAAACCTCCATTTATACATATTAGACAAGGAAGGAAAATCCAAAATGCCACTAATCGATCTGCCACTGGAAAAGCTGAAAGAGTATCAGGGACGAAATCCGCGACCGTCGGACTTCGACGAGTACTGGGAGCGCGCGCTGGCCGAGCTGGATTCCGTGGACCCTCAGGTGGAACTGGTTCCGTCGGACTTTAAAGTTCCTTACGCCGAGTGCTTCGACCTGTATTTTACCGGTGTAAAAGGGGCCCGGATTCACGCGAAATACGTGAAACCGAAATCGGACGGCAAACCGCATCCGGCGGTTCTTCAGTTTCACGGCTATACCGGCCATGCCGGAGACTGGCTGGAGCGGCTTCCGTACGCCGCGCTCGGCTATTCGGTAGCGGCGCTGGACGTGCGCGGTCAGGGCGGAAAGTCGCAGGATATCGGCGGGATTGCGGGCAATACGCATCACGGTCACATTATCCGCGGACTGGATGAGCATCCGGACGAGCTGCTGTTCCGCCATGTTTTCCTGGATACGGTCCGTCTGGCGCGGATCGTGATGGATTTCGAGGAAGTGGACGGCAGCCGCGTGGCCACGATGGGCGGATCGCAGGGCGGCGCGCTGGCGCTCGCTTGCGCGGCGTTGGAGCCGCGCATCCGCAAGGTCGCGGCCAACTTCCCGTTTCTGAGCGACTACAAACGCGTCTGGGAAATGGATCTGGCCAAGGACGCTTACGCGGAGCTGCGTACGTACTTCCGTTTCTTCGATCCTCAGCACAAGCGGGAAGACGAAGTGTTCTACAAGCTGGGCTATATCGACATTCAGCACTTGGCTTCCCGGATTACGGCGGATATTTTGTTCGGCATCGGCCTGATGGATACCGTATGCCCGCCGTCCACGCAGTATGCGGTGCTTAATAAATTGAAGGCGCCGGTACAGCTGGAGATCTACCCCGATTTTGCTCATGAAGGCCTTCCGGGGATGGGCGATAAACAATTTATGTTTTTGCAGCAGCTATAAAATGACCGCAAAGGCCGGGGATTTTTCCCTTGGCCTTTGTCGTGTTTCCGGCCTATAATCTGTAGTAAGTCAGACATCGTCGCGAATACATGAGGATGTTTGCAGGAAGTCGGGTACCATCATGGGAAATACGGAGGGGGTTCGCGATGACGGAGCTGAAACGTTGCCAGGAGCGGGCACTGGAGGCTATTGAGGCCAAAGCAGCGGCGGCGGAGCCGCATGCGAGGGAGAAGGCCGCGGAAATTTTGCGCGAGGCGGATTTCGGCGCTTTGTCCGCGGAAGAGCTGTGCGCAGCGGTTGTGGCCCGCTCCCGCGTCACGCTGAATTTTCACCCGGACCGGCTCATCGCGGGGGGCCTTACCGTTGCGGAAGGGCTGCTGCAGGACGGCGAATACCGGAGCCAGTTCGAAACGCGCATCTCCAGCGGCGGCCTGAGCGCTTATCCGGGCGGGGACCGCGACCGCTGGGAGCGAAGCCTGTTCGCGGGCGCGTATCAGGCGGAGAGCGTGCAGCCGTGCGACCGGCCGAAATACGGCGCGCTGAACGTGATGCGCTACGCGGACGGGGCGTCGCCGCGCTTCGGGTCCTGCCATTTCCGGCTGAAAGCCGGCGTCCTGGACCGGTGCACGTTTACCTGCGGGGACAGCCATGCGCAGCCGGAACATGCGGGCACCCGCAAGGTGTTTATGCCGGTGCTGGCGGCCCTGCTCGAAGAGGTGCGGACCACGGGCTCGGCGCTCGCTTCGGATGTGCCAGGTGCGGGGGCGTTTGCAGCCCGCTGTTTGAGCGCAGCGGAGCCTGCGAGCAAAGACGGGCTGCCCGGTCCGGGTGCCATCGGCGGAATAGGCCGCGCCCTCGACGCCTATATCGAAGCGCAGATACACGGGGCGATCCGCCTGGAGTCCGACGTGGACGCGCTCGTCGCGGACCCGTCGTTTCAAGGCACCGCCACCGGCGCGCAGCTTGGCGCGCTCTGCGAGGCTTACGGCATTCCGCTCTATTGGCATCCCGGCTTCCGGCTTGCCGCCGGATCGGTGCCGGAAGATTTCCGCGGACCCGTTATGCCTCCGCTTGCGCGGCGAGTCGCTGCGTCTTTCGGGGCGGGGGCGGCGTCTCCGGACGTGTTCGATGCGGCCGCGATCGGCAGAGCCGCGGCCAGCTTGCATCGTCAGCCGGAAGCATGGGCGGACTTCGGGACCCCGGCCGAGGTGCTTCAATATTTGAAGCAGCTTTGGCACGTGCTCGTCCGCTACGGCTGAACGCCGGGCGGGAAGGCTGCTTTGTCAAGGTAAAGCAACTGCGCGTTAAACCGGCAGCTTGCTTTTATTTTTCCCATTGGAGTAGAATGAGTAAAATTACTTGTTGAACAGGCTGAGAAGGAGAGAGTAAGCGGATTGACATTTATGACAGGAACGGACCGCCACCGACTGAGAGCGTCCGAGAAAATGTCCCCGCCGAAGTTCACTCCGGAGCCGGTGCCTGATGGACAGCCGCAAGCGGCTTTCTCTAGGGTTACCCGTATTCCCTTCGTTACAGGGCCGAAAGTGAGAGGACCGAACTTTTTTCATGCAGTCCGTTCTCTCGAATAAGGGTGGTACCACGACTTCTCGTCCCTTGCGGAGGAGAGGTCTTTTTTTATTTTCTGGACATAAAAAGGAGAGATTACGATGGCACAAGGAAATTTAGACGCACTGCGTGAACGGCTGGATACGATCAACGGGCAACTGCTGGAGCTGCTTTCGGAGCGGGCAGAGATCGTCCAGGAGATCGGTCAGGAGAAGGAACGCCAGGGAGTCCCGAAATTCGATCCCGTCCGCGAAAAGAAAATGCTCGATGAACTGGTGGCGCTCAATAAAGGCCCGTTCAGCCATGAGACGGTCCGGCATCTGTTCAAGCAGATTTTCAAGGCGTCGCTTAACTTGCAGGAGGAAGGCCAGAAGAAACATCTGCTCGTAAGCCGCAAAAACAAGAGTGAGGACACGATCGTCACGCTGGGTGACGGAATTTCGGTCGGAAACGGCAAGCCTGTCATGATCGCCGGCCCTTGTTCCGTCGAAAGCTACGAACAGGTCCGTCAAGTCGCGGCTGTACTGAAAGAAGCTGGTGTGACGGTCATGCGCGGAGGGGCGTTCAAACCCCGCACATCTCCTTACGATTTCCAGGGTCTTGGCATCGAAGGGCTGAAAATTCTTAAAGAAGTGGCCACCGAATTCGGCCTCAAAACGATCAGCGAAATCGTCGACCCGGCCCATATCGAAATCGCCTGCGATTACATCGATGTGATCCAGATCGGCGCGCGCAACATGCAGAACTTCGAGCTGCTTAAAGCGGCCGGAGACGTGCGCGTTCCCGTCCTGTTGAAGCGCGGTCTGGCGGCCACGCTCGATGAGTTCCTGAATGCGGCCGAGTACATCGTGTCCCGGGGCAACACGCAGGTAATGCTGATCGAGAGAGGGATCCGCACCTACGAGAAAGCGACGCGCAACACGCTCGACATTTCGGCCGTGCCGATCCTCAAGCAGGAGAGCCATCTGCCGGTGCTTGTCGACGTCACCCACTCCACGGGACGCAAAGATATTTTGGCGCCCTGTGCGAAAGCGGCGCTTGCCGCAGGGGCGGACGGCGTAATGGTCGAAGTCCATCCGGACCCGGCTACCGCCCTTTCCGACGCTGCGCAGCAGCTGAATTTCAAGGAATTCGGAGACTTCTACAAAACGGTAACGGAGTCCGGCCTGTTTTAAGTATCCCGAGTCCGCATGGCGGGCAGTTATAAAAAGAACCGGCACAGCTCCTTCTTTTCTCGGAAAGAAGGGCCGGCCGGTTCTTTTTTTTTAAACGAGACGGTAATCGTCTATTTTCTCGCCGTCTTCCCAAATTTCCAGGAACAGCGCATCGCAATCTTCGAAATCTTCCGGTTTAAACGCCATGGCTTTCTCTTCGTCCGGCGTCACGCACACATTCTCCGTACTCTCTCCGTTAAACGCGAGAACCGCATAAATCTTCATCGTGCATTCTCCTTCTTATGAGCTTAGTGTCCTCCTGCCATTATAAATTTCTTGATCGTTTTAAGCAAAAGTAAAGAGGGATGCTTGATTGTATTAGTTACTTGGGACGCGAGTAGATCAGGCCCATTTTATATTCCGGCTCTGTCAGCGTGCCCTCATTAGTAAAGAGCAAGGAGGCTTTGTAGGTATCGGCCTCGAATTGGTTGAAAATCGCTAAGTTTTCCGATCCCATAGCCATTTCGATCATACCTCTGCGGTCCTCCCCGTAGATTTGTTTATAAAAGGATTCCGCAAGATCTTCCGACCATATCATGTAGTCTTCGTCGTTTTGCCGATAAAAGGAGGACAGTGTCCCGGAGATCTCCCCGTACATATCGTAAATCTCGTCATAGGTAGAAGACAAAACGGGAAGATAAGCGACTTCCGTTAATCCGGAGGAGTTGAACTTGAAAGCCAATTGGCTGTCGTTTTCCTCTACAAACCGATTGTGATAGATCACGAAATCGTAACCGTCTTTGTCGCCGGTGTATTGGATGTACGGCTTTTGATTCAGCGTAGCCTGCACCTCGGCGGGACTCATTCCCCAAGTCCAATTAAAATATGGATCGCTCACCTTAGAGCTGTCGACTGATCCGCGTTCCGCGCCGCTGCGGATAACGATTTGCCGTGCGGATTCGTTCCAAATCACTTGATTGCCTGTCGCTTCGCCGATAAATCTCAAGGGGACGACTGTATTGCCGTCCACATTCGCCGGGGCCGCCTCCAAAACCTTGGTTTCGCCATTAACGGCTGCATTTTTGTTGTTTATTTGCAAGACGATAGACAGCCCGTCTTTTCGGCCCGTAACGGTGTTGGTTTTGGAGTCCCACTCTACGGTTAGGCCCAGTTCTTCAAAAATAGGACGAAATTGGACGAGAGTTACCCCCGATTCAATCGCGGGCTCGACGTCGAAATGCACCCGCTCGTTTTGTATAAAAACTTTAACAGGGTCATTGGCAAAAACGTTGGCGGGCATTGCGAACGAAGCCGCAAGCAGGGCGGACAAAAGTGCGGTTTTTGTTTTCCGGTTCAAAATAAGTATCCCCTTTTCTTATGTAAAAATCTTCCGTAATCGTCTCATAGTTAGATAGGACTTTCAACCTATATTTTGGAAATGAAATAGATTATTACACGATTTTATACGCTTATTTAAAAAAACAAAACAATTATAATTATTTTTTCCCAGTGGTATGGATTGACAATTTGCCGTAGCAGACCGTATGATGGGTACAATTATTCGAAAGGAGGCCGGAAACAATGACATTTACCATCTCCCGCACTCAATTGAACAGAGAAGTCCATTTCACCGGTCTCGACGGGATCATGTGAAAGTTGGTCAGGCGCATGTTTTCCGCATGCCGTCCTGAATAACCGTGCTGCAGACAGCCATGGACGCGAGGTCCATGGTTTTTTTGCATTTATTTTTTATCAAGTTTCTCAATCAAGAAAGGAAGTCTATCTATGAAAGAAAACTACTACCGCCAGGTTAAACTGCCCTCGGGGATCGTACACGTGTACGCCGGACCGTCCTTGTATGAGGCGCTGGATTATAAAGTATTCGAAATGGCAAACAACAATTTGCAAATCCCGAACGGGGTTTATATGAGTTATACACCGGACGTTCACGTCGGAGTCGGCACCTGCATCGGCACTACGGCCGTCTGGAACAGTGAGGACGGGTATGTATCCCCCTCCATCGTGGGGAGCGATATCGGCTGCGGCATGAGGGTTCATCTGACGAATTTGCACAAGGACGAACTGAAGGATTTGAAGCTGCGGAAGAAGCTGGTGCGCACGATTGAGAAGTACTTGCCCGTCGATTCCCATACCCGTGGACATTTTTCCGATATTCGTTTGGAGACGGTGGTGAAAAAAGGGCTTCACGGCCTTCCGAAAAAGTACATCCCCGACGGCTATACGCCGCGTAAAGCCAAATCGCTGACTCACGTGGAATCGAGCCGCTTCGGTTTTGACGAGAATTCGCTGAACCGGCTGCCGGAAAACGTCTGGCACCGTTCTCATCGCCAGCTCGGAACGCTGGGGGGAGGCAATCATTTCGCCGAAATCCAGTCGGTTGAAATTGCGGAAGAAAACCGGGGGACAGCGGAAGCATGGGGGTTGTTTGACGGTCAGGTCATCGTCATGATCCATTCCGGATCGCGTGCGTGGGGCGGATCGGTCAGCCAGTTGTGCGGAAGCGACATCAAACGAATGATGCGGGCCGAAGGTATGGGGACAGCCGATCCTAATCTGCTGTTCGCCTCCTTGGATCACCCTTTGGCCGTACAGTATACGGATCTGATGTATTCGGCACTGAACTATGCGGTCGTAAATCGTCATCTTATCGCGTATGCCATCCGGGAAGCCGGCAAAGACGTATTCGGTTCCAAATTCGAGTTGGCCACCCTCTACGATCTGATGCATAACTACGCTTGGGAGGAAGATACGGAAGATGAAGGCCGCCGGGTATTCGTCCACCGCAAGGGGGCTACGCGCGCGCTTCCCGCAAATCATCCGGATAATCCCGAGCCTTACGCTTCGACGGGCCACCCCGCGTTAATTCCGGGCTCGATGGGAACTTCTTCTTATATTATGGTGGGTTCGGACGGAGGAAAAGCCAATTATCATTCCATCTGCCACGGAGCGGGGCGCATCCGGTCCCGAAGCGCTACGAAAAGGCTCGTAACCGTAGATGAATTTTCCGCCAGTATGCGCGTGGGTACGGAGGACGAGGTCGTCGTGAACCAGCGTTCCCTCGAATCGATTCTCGACGAATCGCCGCAGGCCTACAAGGATGTGGATCAAATTATCGAAAGCGTCGTCGGCGCGGGCCTCGCGTCCGTTGTTGCCAAGTGCAGGCCGATGGCTGTCATAAAAGGAGTTTGATAAAGATGCAGGCATCAAAGAAAGATACACGCTTAAGCAAGCTGATGAGCAAAATGTTGCGACACTCGCCGGGAGATTTCGGACTTGTTCTCGACGGAGAGGGTTTCTGCTCTCTGGGGGATTTTTTGACTGCTTTGAATCGTGTGTCCGGTTTCGAAGATGTTCGTCCCGAAGACATTCAAAGAGTAGTCCGCGAATGCGAAAAACAGCGGTTCGAGATTGCGGAGGACTATATCCGGGCCAGATACGGGCACAGTCATGAACGAATTACGTACGAGGCGGCCGAACCTCCTTCTGTCCTTTATCACGGAACGAACCGGAAGGCCGTTGCCCTAATTATGGCCGAGGGGCTCCTGCCCATGTCCCGCCAATACGTGCACCTGTCCGAAGGGCTGCATTTCGCTGCTTTAGCGGGAAAGAGGAGAGGAGAACTCGTCATTCTCGAGGTGGATACAGCCCTCGCCGGACATAAAGGCGTCCGGTTTTATTACGCCGGGAACGAAGTATGGCTGGCGGACCGGATTCCGGCCGAATGCTGCCGTCCGATTGCCGATCAATAATCGTTATCAGTCGGTCCTGCAGGGTGGAGTTTATTCAATAAGCGTGCTAACATAGATCATTGTCTTATCGAATAGCGGAAAGGGGATCAACCGGACATCATGAATCATGCACAACTTGCGGGTAAAACGGAAACGATCAAGGACCGGTTCCCGCTCGCGCTCATTTCCTTAACGTGCGGCGCCTTTGCCATCGGAATGACCGAATTTGTCATTATGGGGCTGCTGCCCAATGTGGCAGGGGATCTTCATGTCTCCATCCCGCATGCGGGACAACTGATTACGGGCTATGCGCTCGGAGTAGCGGTCGGGGCCCCGCTGCTGGCGGTCGCTACACACCGTCTGCCGCAGAAAATGCTGCTCTGCCTGCTGATGGTGCTGTTTATCCTCGGCAACATGGTAGCTGCCATCGCCCCGAATTACGGCCTGCTGATGGGGGCGAGGCTGTTGACCGCGCTGGCGCACGGTACTTTCTTCGGCGTCGGCTCGGTTATCGCCGCCAATCTGGTGAAGCCGCACCGCAGGGCTGCGGCTGTCTCCATTATGATGGCGGGACTCACAATCGCCAATATCATCGGCGTTCCGTTCGGCACGTTTATCGGCCAGAATCTGGGCTGGCGGGCATCGTTCGGGGCAGTGGCCGTGATGGGCGTTATTTCGCTCATCGGAATCCTGGCCCTGATTCCGGTCATTCCCCGGGAGGAATCATCCAGCCTGGCCCGGCAGATCCGGGCGCTGGCGCAGCCGAGACTGCTGCTTGTTCTTCTTACGGGAGCTATCGGCTGCAGCAGCCTGTTCACCGTGTTCACTTATATCGCCCCGCTCCTGGAGCAGGTGACCGGTTATGTGGAGCACAGTGTGACGTGGATTCTCGTTTTATTCGGCTTCGGCGTTACCTTCGGCAATATTCTGGGCGGAAAGCTGGCGGACTGGAAGCTGATGCCGGTGATGATCGGCAGTTTCGCCGTACTGGCGCTTATTTTGGCGGTCTTTGCCTACACGATTTATCTGCCCGCTGCGGCTGTAGTAACGATTTTCATATGGGGCGTCGCCGCTTTCGGAGTGCTGCCCGGCCTTCAGGTCAAGATTATGACGCTGGCCAAAGACGCCCCCGCCCTTGCTTCAACGTCCAATCATTCGGCCTTGAATCTCGGCAATGCCGGAGGAGCTTTCCTCGGCGGCATGGTCATTAACCAAGCCGGTTTATCGACGCTTCCTTGGGCCGGAGCGGTTTTGTCCCTGATCGGCATGGTGCTTGCGCTCTGGGTGTTCGCATTGGACAGAAAAACGGCCTGATCTCAACCAGGCGGTAATAGCCTTAGAGAAGTAAAGCAGGCTTTGAGACCGCCCGTCATGCGGTTCTCTAACGAGGCGGGATGTTCGCGCATAGGATACATGTGGAGTGCTTAATATTGATGGTACTGAATTAATGAGATGTGACCGTGCGGCTCAAAGGCATTGATTGTAATGATATGATCGTGTTAGTGGAAGAAGGACAATCTAGGTTTTAACCCGAAAATATATAAATGGAAATAATTCTATATGATAAGTTATTATTTATCTTTGTAAAAGAAAGTGAGAGTGAAAATATGAATATTAGAGTAGCGAGTGAATTAGACTACCCTGCTTTAAGACGTATATACTTAGAATCACGTCGTAAAAGTTTTTATTGGGCGGATATAGAAGAAATGACTTTAGAAGATTTTGATAAGCATACTGTAGGAGAGTATATAATTTTAGCAGAGGAAGATGCTAAAATTCTTGGATTTGCTTCTTTGTACTTGCCAGATAATTTTATACATAATTTATTTGTTCGCCCTGATTTCTCAGGTAAGGGTGTTGGTGGTCAGTTGATTAATGCCTCCATAGAAAAAATGAATAAACCAATAAGATTGAAGTGTGTGTCTGAAAATCAAAAGGCAATGAAATTCTATGAAAATAATGGTTGGAAGAAAGTTGTTGAAGAAGGTAAACCAGAAGAAAAATATTGGGTTATGGTATATGAATAAAATATATGAATGATAGCCTGTTTTATTAGGTTCTTTTTTGATGTTAAGCTAACGGGTACGATAGTTGAAGAAATCGCCTTATCATAGGTAATTTGTTTCTTTATTTATCTAAAAAACAATATACGATAATAGTGCCTAGATTCATCGCAATATTACGTACTCCAGTCATGTGGAGTGCTGTGTGTTGTTGGTTAGGGAGTAATGTTTTGGAGCCACATTTACCTGCTTTAATAAATAGCTACTTTGCCCGAAGCTTCTAAAGTTCGGGCTATATTTGTTATAACCAAAGTAATTAATTCAGCGCAGGGCATTTGATGAGGCTTCCGTTCGTCGGATGGAGAATAGTTTTATATAATCATGAGTAGAGTTGATGTTCGTCCGAACAATATCAAGTTTTCCAGTTTATCAGGTGTATGGTGTTGGGGTACGAGATCAGATAAACATATTAATTGAATAAGGTCTATAGGACTAATTTAAAATGATGCTCCTGTCGCTTGCAGGAGTCTTTCTTTTTGTCGAAAATGGGAAAAATTTCTGGAGTTTGAAACATAAATGGTCTACGCTTATTGTAGTTATAGCACGTGCGGAAATGATAGAATGTCAAGATTTTTTTTTTTTTTTGAAAGAAACTACCAAAGAAATACAGAAGATTTCCCAGAATGAAATAAGTAAGGACATGTAAAAATCCCCCTACAACGTAGGAGGATGCGAGTTTGGATGGATCAATGGAACCCTTGCCCCATCTGTCTCGGCGAATGCCGAGAGGCTATTTTACTACAAGGGAGGAGATAGTTTATGACGTTTCGGGAGAAAATCCAACAATTGCGCAAAGGCGCAAGCGAGGCTCAATCTGCAACAAAAATTATCGATAAGCTCAAGGCGCTTAAAGATAGCAATGGCCCAAATACATCGTATAGATGGATATGGGAGTTGATTCAAAACGCTAAGGATGTCGTGAATACAAGTGGATTCGTTGATATTGAGATTAAATTTAGCGAAGTTAATAAAACCATTGAATTTAACCATAATGGTCGATTATTTACGACTGAAAACATAGTTTTTTGATTGAGCAGGTTTCAACAAAAGAACGCTCATTGACTGCTGAGAATAAGAAGAAATCTACTGGTAAATTTGGAACGGGTTTCTTGACGACTCATTTGCTTTCTGAAAAAGTTCAGGTGCATGGATATTTACAAGATGAGAATGAAAGCCCTCGTTCCTTCAAGACGGTATTAGACAGGACTGGACAAGACAAAATTTCAATCATGAAAGCCATAAGTAACAGTTGTGATATGCTGGACAACGGAACATAGTGTACTGTGAATGAGAGTCAAATGAATACAAAGTTTGTTTACGAATTGGATAAAGTAGGTATAGAAACGGCAAAATCAGGCTTAAAAAATCTTCTCTGATTTCTATTTCATACGTATTTGCATTTGTGCCGGAGTTAAGTTCGATAACCGTTAGTGTGGATAATTATCAAAGAGTAATTCGGAGAGGGGAAAAAGTAAGCTGTAGAACTTGTGTCTGCTAATGTTACCGAGGTACAAATCTCAACAACCAAAGGAGGAAAAACGACCTGTGAAAATAGATATGTCTTTGTGCACTCGAATGATAAGGTATCAGTCGCTGTAGAAATTGATAAAAAAAGCGCCAATGAAAAACATTTGATTAGGCTGCATGAAGAGTTGCCACGAATTTTTTGCGATTTCCCCTTGTTAGGAACGAATGATTTTTCATTTCCCGTAGTAGTCAATAGTCCATTATTTAATCCCACAGAGCCTCGTGACGGTATACCCTTGATTCAGTCCGAGCGTTCAGGTGGTGATTCCGATGAGAACAGAAACAGAATTTCAGAAGCAATAGCCCTCTATAACACTATGCTCGACTATCTTTCAAGTAAAGGTTACAGAGACCTCTATAATATTGTTAAAATATCTGAACAATCCGAAAAATATTGGCTTGACTCAAATTGGGTTGAGCAAGCCCTTGTTCAGCCAATCAAAGAGCATATAAGAACAACTACGTTCATTCATAATAGTTTGGATGAAGTCTGTTCTCTTTATGATGTTTGGGGCACCTCAAGCATTTTCATTATGAAAGATGAAACTCCTGAACATAGAAGAAAAGTCTGGGAGTTGTCAAATAGATTGATGCCCGCGATGATGACCCGAAAAAATGAAATCGAACATTGGTACAACTCATTGTGGGTGGAGTGTCGCAATTTTGGCATTATTGATCTAATTAAAGAGGTTGAGGGCTGCGGTGATTTGGAAACCCTTAGTAATCGGTTAGGCTGTGATTCGATAAAATGGCTTAACGACTTAATTATTCTTTTGTATCATAATTCAAGTAAGTTCATTGTTGAATTAGGACGCAATCCAGCCATTTTGCCTAACCAATGTGGGGATTTCTTACCTTTGGACAAAATATATGCCGAAAATAATATCGGCGAAACATACAAGGATATAGCCTTTGCAATCGAAGCAGAATACGAAAACGTAGATATTAGTGGAAGAAATGTATTTGTAATAAAGCTGAAAAATAGCAACAAAGCTCTTTCTATGAATTTTACAAAAGACCTCGGCTCGCAAGAAGCTTTTGTCAAAAATCTAGTTTTGGCTTGTTTCAATTTACAAGCAAGAAAGCATTATTCTGATGCAAATGAAGATGAACGTAACGACTATATCGGTGACATACTTGGAGCTATCGGTTATACCATAAAAGACCAAACTAGGCGCGGAAGTTCTTCGTCGGGCAAAGATTCTGGTGAACTAGATATATTCGTGTCAAAAGACGGACTACCGTTTACTGTTATTGAAGCAATGAACCTTGATTCTTTAAGCACAAGCAATATTAACAAACATTTGGATAAGATTTTTTCACTGTTGGACAGGAAAGACAATAGTTGAGGTGTATTGGCGTATTCAGCAACGGAGCGGGAGAAGTCCCGCTTCTTTTTTGACCATAAGTTCAGCTAGGGGCGGCTATTGATAGCCGCCCTTTGTTGTATCCCACCCATTGCCTAGCATAAAGGCAATTGCTTCTGGGCCGAAGTTAAGGCTTGTCAGTAGTGTCCCGAGAAAATAATTACGCTAACGAGCAGTTTAATGGAACTGGATTGGAATCATAATAAAAATACTGGACTATTCGTTCCTGAAATATTATACTGTTCCTACAGAGAGGAGGGAGTAACCATCGGACGTACAAAAGAGTTTGACAAGGAACGCGTACTTCATGAGGCCATGTTAGTTTTTTGGGAAAAAGGTTACGAAGCGACAAGTATACCGGATTTATTAAAAGCAATGGGATTAAGCAGATCAAGCTTGTACGAAACATTTGCGGACAAACAGACGCTTTATGTTGAGGCCATACACCATTACAAAAAAATAGGTCAAAATAAAAGAAATCTCTTGGTAAATGCGCCGTCTGCGAAAGTTGGAATCCGGCAGTATTTTGATCAGCACATTACTTCCGCATTTAATGAGGATTTGCCAAAAGGTTGCTTGATAACAAATGCAACCATTGATATGGATTCACCAGATGAAGAACTACGTAAATTGATACGTGACCGATTTGAGGGATTGGAACAGTCTTTTTATGAACTTTTACATAAAGGACAGCAGACAGGAGAAATCGACCCCAAAAAAGATATAAAAGTGCTATCGCATTTACTGCTTAACCTCAATCATAGTATAAATGTAATTTGCAAAGTAAAAAGTGACAAGAAAGTCGTTCATGACATGATTAATACTGTGATTGAGATGCTGTAACATATTTTTTTTGATCTTACAGGAACGATCGTTCCAAAAAAACTTCTGTAACGATTGTAAAGGAGCTTGCTATGAGTTTAAGCGCAGACCAAAAAGTTGAGAAATCTGTTTCGTCTTGGATCACCCTCCTTCTGGCAATTTCGTGCGGTGTAATCGCCGCTAATCTCTATTATGCACAGCCCTTGGTGGGACCAATCAGTTCAGCAATCGGGTTATCTGCAGAGACTGCAGGGCTTGTCGTCACACTTACCCAGATTGGTTACGGTATCGGCTTATTATTTATCGTACCATTGGGAGACATTCTTGAAAACCGACGGCTGGTAGTAGCATCGTTGCTCTTCACTGCAGTCGCTTTGACGATTGCGGCAGTAGTGAAAAATGCAGTGTTATTCCTCATAGCTTCACTGTTTATTGGGATAGGATCAGTCGCAGCTCAAGTGTTGGTACCTTATGCAGCTCATCTATCGCCTGATGCCTCGCGCGGACGTGCAGTTGGTAATGTCATGAGCGGTCTGTTACTCGGTATCATGCTTGCACGGCCTGTATCGAGTTTTATGGCAGATCTCCTGGGCTGGCACGCTGTATTCTTCTTGTCTGCCGCGACGATCTTTGTTCTGGCACTCTTATTAGCAAAGGCGCTGCCTGCAAGGAAGCCGTTGCTAAATGTACAATACCCAACCCTTATGAGCTCCATGTGGCATTTACTCCGAACGACTCCGATCCTGCGCCGTCGAGCGATCTATCACGCTTGTGTGTTTGGGACATTTAGCTTGTTCTGGACAACTGTTCCTTTGTTATTGAGTAGCCCCACTTTTCATTTTTCTCAAAAAGAGATTGCATTGTTCGCTCTAGTCGGGGTATCTGGGGCGGTTGCTGCACCCGTGGCAGGACGTCTTGCGGATAAAGGTTGGATTCGACCTGCCACAGGATTAGCGCTAGCTATTGTTATCATTTCTATATTGCTTCCCCTGATGATTCAAGGCGGTTCGACAGCTGCAGTTGCAACCCTAGTCGTTGCAGCGATCCTTTTAGACATGGGGGTTTCTGCTAATCTGGTTCTTGGACAGCGTGTTATCTTTTCATTAGGGGCAGAGTTTCGCAGCCGATTAAATGGATTATACATGGCCATTTTTTTTCTTGGCGGTGCTATAGGGTCCGCCTTAGGTGGGTGGGCATATGCCTTAGGTGGCTGGAATGCAGCGTTGTGGATTGGAATAGCTTTTCCGATCATCGCGATGATTTATTATACGACAGAGAAAAATTAATTATATCTATAAATTATTGAACTTTAATGCTGAGGGGAGGTAAGCTGTCATTTCGTTCAAGATGACAACCAAACAGAACCATATTAGAATCGAGAAAATCCTTATAAATCAAGGCATAAGAGTGCCGCAGCAGATGGAAAATAAATAGCCTATGCCTCCGCTTTGGAAAACATCTTGCGAGGGGACCGAACAGGGGAAGCTTCGCAAGGTTAAAGCCGCATACCGGCCGGTACAGCCGGAACAATGGAAGACCGCACAGACATGTGCGGTCTTTTTTTTCATTCGGATTCTCAAAGAACGGAACATCTGCTATAATCGAATGATATTGATAATCATTATCATAAAGCTGTATCTCGGTATATTAAACCCGACAGACTCGGGAGCAGAACGATATTCCAACAGAATGGGAGGGGAAACGGTTGAGTGACTCTTTAACCGACAACGAAAAAATACGTCCGGGTTTATCGGCAGCCGTTACGGACGTTTCCTATAAAGTACGTCAAGTTGAAGCAATCAAGGCCGGGGACGGCTGGGAAATGGATTACCGGCTCATCGATCAGCATGTGCTGATCGTCGTTACGGCCGGCGAAGGAGCTTTGAAACGGGACGGCAGTCTTAGCCGCCTGGAAGCAGAGAACATACATGTCTGCTTGCCCGGCGAAGTAATCGGAATGAAGACGGAGGCAGGCGGTCTGGAGCTGACATGGGTCGGATTCGACCTTTTTTATGAGGACGAGACGGGTGAAGGATGCCGGAAGGGAACGTGGAACGAACCGCAGGTGCTGCCCGTTCATTCTCTTTCGCATTTTTCCGTGCTGAGCGAGGCGCTTTCTACCTACTGGCACAGTGCCGATCCTTTCGACCGGCTGAGAGCCCAGGCGGCTTTTCTTGAATTGATCCATTCGATTTCCGCCCATATGCGGGACGAATCCCCCCTGGATGCCCGAAGCGCTTTGGAACGCACCCGGCACTATATCGAAAATCACTACCAGACCAATATCACGATTGACGAGCTCGCACGAATGGCCGAAGTATCTCCTAAATACTATGGGGATTTGTTTAAAAAAACGTACGGCCTCAGCGTAATCGACTACTTGACCGAACAGCGGGTTAACCGCGCCAAGCAGTTGATGGCGTTATCCCAATCCCGCCTCAAGGACATCGCTCACGTAGTGGGCTATCAGGATGAATTTTACTTCAGCCGGAAGTTCAAGCAGGAAGTGGGCGTCTCGCCCACGGTTTATATGAAGAACCGGCGGAAAAAAATCGCGGTCCATCATTCACATCTGATCGGCCAATTGTTGGCCATTCATCATCTTCCGTATGCGGCGCCCCTTCATCCCAAATGGACCGGCCACTATTACGAGAATTACCGTTCCGATATTCCCGTTCATCTCAGCGCCTACCGGTACAGCGAAGACTGGGAGCACAACATCGAGAAGCTGCGGGAAACGAAGCCGGACCTTATCCTTTCGATGGATACCCTCAATCCGGGAGAAAAAGAGCGCCTCGAGCAGGCGGGAAAAGTGCTGTATATTCCCGATCGCCCGGCGGATTGGCGCGAGCAGCTGCTGCTTATCGCCGCTTATCTGGACCGGACGGCCGAAGCCGAAACGTGGCTCGGTAAATACGACCGCCGCGTGGAGTCGCTCCGCGGCAGACTGCGTAAACGGACGGGCGAAGAAACATTTTTGCTGATCAGTTTACATAAGCAGGAGATCCGGATATGCGGAACCCGGAGCATGGGAGACGTGTTTTTTCATGAGCTGGGTATGAAGCCGGCCTTTAACTATACCCGGGACCAAATCAATGTGCCGGTTCTCCCGGAGCAGTTGGCGGAGCTGGACGCGGACCATATCCTCGTCAACGTCTGCCAGGAAACGGAGACGCTCCGGCGATGGCAAGATCTGCAGGCGACGGCTCTTTGGCGGGATCTCCACGCGGTGCGGCAGAACCGGGTTTACGAAATCCCCTCCGACCCTTGGCGGGAATACTCGGCTTCCGGGCACGAGCGTATTTTGGGTGAAGTGGAAAAGCTCTTTTTGCGGAAATAGTCCAGTTTGAATTCCGTGTATTGTCCATGTCCCGGTAAAGAAACGTGGGTTATAATTTCAATTGAGAATTGTTATCAATACAAATATTCAAAAAAGAACCTCCCTCTTTTTTTTGTTATTAAGTGATAATGATTCTCAGTTTTTACAATGAGAGCGTCGGGGGAATGGCATGGAAAGCATTAGAGAAAGAGGAAGTCTGGAGCAGCAAGTCTTTCAAGGCAGGACGCTGACCGTTTATACGCCGCCGTCCTACGGCTTGGCAGACAAGCGTTACCCGGTCGTCTATGTCAACGATCCGTCCGATTATATGGATTCGGTCACTAACCAGGCGGTTACCCGTATGGAAGAGCTTTTCCGGGAGAAGAAGCTGCCGGAACTGATTCTCGTCGGTTTGGAGCCGGATGAGCGGCTGGATGAATATACGCCTTGGCCGGCGAAGGCGTTGGTGGAATCCGTACAAGATTTCGGCGGCTACGGCAAAAAATACCTGGATCTCGTCGTTCATGAGCTCAAGCCTTATATCGACGGCTGCTACGAGACGTTGGCGGGACCTGCCGGGACGGGGATGATCGGTGCTTCGCTCGGCGGTCTGATCTCGATGTTTGCGGCGTTCGAGCATCCTTCGGTTTTCGTGAGAATCGGCAGCATCTCGGGGTCCTTCTGGTATGAAGGCATCATCGAGTATATGCGGGGGCATAAGCTTGCCGACGAGGGACAGAGGTTTTACATGTATGTGGGAGATCAGGAAGGCGTCGGCAAGAAGACGATTCAGAGTGCCATGATGGCCAGAACCCGGCAGGCTTACACGCTGCTTGCGGACTCCGGTTTTAACGGCGCCAAGCTGCGCCTCGTTATCGGCGAAGGCGGGCAGCATCAAGTTCCCATATTCGTGGAACAGTTTCCCGAAGCATTGAAGTGGATTTTCGGTATGGATACAAACATATTTTTTCCGGATACGGAGAGGGGTTAGAGAAAAATGAAAAAAACATGGGTGGCAGCCGGTCTGGTTGCCGTAACACTATTATCTTCCGCATGCGGAGCGCAAAAAGAAGCGGCAAAGGCAGGCGGCGCGGAAGCGGCGAAAAGCCCGGCCCCGACAGCGGCTGGCACGAACGAAACGCGTAAAATCACTTACCTCGGCAAGGAATATACCGTACCGTCCAAAGCGGAGCGCATCGTAGTGGCCGGCTCCTTCGAATCGATGGAAGACGCAATCGTGCTCGGTGTGAAACCGGTAGGCGCAAATTCAGTCGGCGGCAAGTTCCCCGAGCTGTTCAAAAGCATTACGGACAAGGCGGAATCCGTGGGCGAGAAAACGCAGCCGAATCTGGAGACGATTCTCAAACTGAAACCGGATGTCATTCTCGGTTCCACCAAATTTCCGCCGGAAATGATGGAAAAGATGAACAAGGTTAAAGTCACGCTCCCGATTTCCCACGTTTCGACCGATTGGGAAGCCAATCTGAACGTGCTGGCGGAACTGACCGGTCATCAGGACAAGGCTAAAGAAGTGATCGAGAAATATAAAAAAGAAGCCGCCGCCGCAAAAGAGAAACTCGGCGCGTCGCTGAAAGACAAAAAAGTGCTGGCGATTCGTCTCCGTGCGGGCAGCATCGCCATTTATCCGGAAGGCGTGTTCTTCAATTCATCCCTGTACGGCGATCTGGGCCTCACCGCGCCCGAAGAAGTGAAGCAGGCCAAGGCACAGCAATTGATTTCGATGGAGAAATTGTCTGAAATTAACCCGGATTATATCTTCATCCAGTTCTCCGAAGACGAGAACAAAGAGCAGCCGAAAGTGCTGGAAGACCTTCAGAAGAATCCGATCTGGCAGAGTATTACGGCCGTGAAAAACCAAAAAGTGTTTATCAACGTCGTAGACCCGCTGGCGCAGGGGGGAACGTCGTACAGCAAGTTCAAGTTCCTCGAGGCCGCTCTTCCGAAGCTGACCAACTAAATTTTAAACCGAAACGAGTAATCCGATATGAAAAGAAGTCTGGCAAAACCTCAATGGATCTTATGGGCTTCACCTGTGATCATCGTGTTCATCATTGTGCTGTCCATTCTGTACGGGGCCAAACAAATTCATCTGCAAACGGTCATGGACGCCCTGTTCCATTTCGATCCGGGTAATGTCGATCATCAGATCATCCGGACCTCCCGTTTGCCGAGAGTAGTGGGGGCGCTTCTAATCGGAGCGTTCCTTGCCATATCGGGCGCGCTCATGCAGGGGATGACAAGGAATTACCTTGCATCCCCTTCCATCATGGGGGTGACCGACGGCTCGGCGTTTGTCATTACGCTTTGCATGATATTTCTGCCCAATTCGTCTTCATTGGATATGATCTTCTATTCCTTGATCGGCTCCGCGCTCGGGGTCGGCATTGTATTCGGGCTCGCCTCGCTGCTCCCGAACGGACTGACGCCTGTGCGGATGGCGATCGTCGGCACAGTCATTGGCACGTTTCTCAGCAGTGTTTCGGCGGCTCTTTCCATGTATTTTCAGAAATCGCAGAACATAAGCTTCTGGTACAACGCGAGACTTCATCAACTGGAGCCCAAGCTGATTCTGCTGTGCATTCCTTTTGCGGTTATCGGTCTTATCGCGGCCTTCCGGATCGCGAAATCGATCACGATTCTCTCGCTGGGAGAAGAAGTCGCCATTAACCTGGGACAGAGAACGCTGCTGGTCAAGATCGTCGCGATGGGCGCGGTCGTTATTCTGACGGGGATCTCGGTAGCTCTGGCCGGCAAAATCGGCTTTGTGGGACTGATTATTCCCCATATTACCCGCTTCCTGATCGGAATCGACTACAAATGGGTGATTCCGTGCGCGGGTGTGCTGGGAGGCATTTTCCTGGCCTCGGCGGACGTTCTCAGCCGCTTCCTGAACTATCCGTACGAAATGCCGATCGGTGTCGTGACCGCTATTATCGGCGTGCCGTTTTTCCTGTATCTGGCGAGGACGAGAGGCGGGGAAAAGCATGCCTAAACAATCGTTCAGCCGCTATATGCTGGTCCTTCTTACCGGCATAGGACTTATCGCGATCGCCGCTTATACAAGCTTGACCAACGGCTCATTCGATATCACGGTCGGGGACGTGGTGAATACGCTCCTCCGGATCGATCCGAGTCCCGAGAACGATCTCGTCATTCTCGAATTCCGGCTGCCGCGAATCGTGATTGCGGGACTGGTCGGCATGGGACTTGGCATTGCGGGAACCGTTATCCAGGGAATTACCCGCAACGGGCTGGCGGACCCGGGCATTCTAGGCATCAACGCAGGTGCCGGGGCGGCAATCGTTATCTTCATGTTTTTCTTCCAGGGCAAGCTGCACGGTACGGGCTGGTGGGGGATTATGACGATGCCTCTGTTCGGGCTGGTCGGCGGGCTCGCGTCCGCCGTTCTCATTTACCTGTTTTCCTGGAAAAACGGACGGATCGATTCCCAGCGCCTGATTTTAACGGGAATCGCAATCGGAGCCGGATTCAGCGCTCTGGCTTTGTTCCTGACGCTCAAGATGGATGCCAAGGATTTCGAAATGGCCGCCGTCTGGACATCGGGCAGCATTTACAATGCCAACTGGAAATATGTCGTTTCCATTCTGCCTTGGCTGCTTATCCTGATCCCGCTTATACGCAGAAGCGCGTACACCCTGGATCTTTTCCAGCTCGAAGAGAGCAGCGTGAAAAGTCTGGGGGTAAATGTGGAAAGGCAGAAGGGGATTCTTCTGCTGAGCAGCATCGGGCTTGTCAGCGCTTGCGTTTCCGTGTCCGGGGGGATCGGCTTTATCGGGCTAATGTCGCCGCATATCGCCAAACGTCTGGTCGGCGTTCATCATAACCGTGTTCTGCCGGTCAGTGCGGTTATCGGGATGCTGCTCGTGATCGGATCGGATTTTATCGCCAAAACGGTATTTATGCCGGTCGAGCTGCCTGTAGGTGTCATGATCTCGATCATAGGCGTTCCGTATTTTATTTACCTGCTGTTTAAGGCTAAAGCATAGAGGGAGTGTTCGTCCTTGAGTATCATACGTGTGGAGAATCTGGAAACGTGTTATGAAAAGAACAGCGTATTCCGTGATCTCAATTTTGAGGTGAAGGAAGGGGAGGTCACCACCATCATCGGGCCGAACGGCTGCGGTAAATCGACGTTGCTTAAAACGATCGGGCGCATTCTGAAGCAGAAGAACGGGAACGTTTTTTTTCGCGGACAGAATTTGAATGCGATCCCGACCCGGAAGATTGCCCAGCATATCGCGCTCCTGCCGCAGAATCCAGTCGCCCCTCCGGAGCTTAAAGTGGAGGAACTCGTTTCGTACGGACGCTATCCGCACCGCAAAAACCTGAACAGGCTGTCTCCCCAGGATAAGGAAGTGATCGAGTGGGCGCTCACAGTCACGAATGTGGCGTCCTTCCGGGATCGTGAGATCGGAAGCCTGTCGGGCGGACAGAGGCAGAAGGTATGGCTGGCGATGGCTTTCGCCCAGGATACGGAAGTGCTGCTGCTCGACGAGCCGACGACCTTCCTGGACATGGCTCATCAGCTGGAAGTTCTCCAGATCGTAGAGAAAATGAATATGGAGCGGAAGCAGACGATCGTAATGGTGCTTCACGACATCAACCATGCGGCACGGTTTTCCCATCGGATCGTCGCTATGAAGAGCGGGCAAATTATCGCCACCGGGCATCCCCATGAAATCATCACCAGGGAAGTGCTGAATCAGGTGTTCCACATCGATGCCCGGATTATGCTGGACCCGGAGAACGGGGCACCCGTCTGCTACGGTTATGAAAGCTATTTGCGCAATAAGGCGGCTTCGGCCGCAGGCAGCACGGAACCGCAAAAAGAAGCGGTAGGCGAAGGAGTGAGATAGATTGAGTACAGTCAACCGAGAGTATGCAGAAACCGGAGGGTCGGCAGCCGGAGTCCTGGAGCGTGTGACGATGCCGCGGTCCGAGCAGCGCACCATGCGGTCGCGCGCGGAAAACCGGGAATACCGGATTTTCATCGCCGTCCCCGAAGGGGAAGCGCCTGCATCCGGATTCCCCGTGGTGTACGTGCTGGACGCCAATTCCGTCTTCGGCACGATGGTGGAAGCGGTCCGCGTCCAGTCCCGGGCGCCGGAGAGAACCGGCGTTATTCCCGCTATCGTGGTCGGTATCGGCTATCCGACGGACGGACCGTTTCATCCCGCGCGGCATTACGATTTCACGCGTGAAATCCGTCTGGAGGATCTGCCCTTCAAGCTTCGAGCGGGGGAGCGGCCCGAGCATGGGGGAGCCGAAGCTTTCATGGCGTTCATCGAAGATGAGCTGAAGCCGCGGATCGAAGAGACGTACCCTATCGACCGCAGGAGGCAGACGATCTTCGGCCATTCGCTGGGCGGACTTTTTGTGCTGCATATGCTGTACGCCATGCCGGAAGCGTTCCAATGTTACGTAGCGGGCAGCCCCTCCATCCACTGGAACAAGCGGGTGCTGCTCGAAGAGGAGCGGGCTTTCGCGTCCAAGCTGTCAGCCTCTGGCGGACAGTCGACGGAGGGAGCTGCGGATATAAAGCTGTTCCTTGCCATCGGGGAACTGGAAAAGTCGCATCATACCGGCGGCGGAGAGAATGCGTCCGAGCTTTGCGAGCGCCTTTCGGCATTAAGCGAATACGGCATGGTGACCGAGTTTAAGGAGTTTGAGGGAGAGGGGCACGTCTCCGTGCTGCCGCCGTTAATCAGCCGCGCCGTGCGGTTCGCGCTTCGTCCCGAACCCGCTGACCGGCAAGTGTAGCGGATTTTGCGCGACCGTCCGCCGCAGCGGTCCGGTGCCGTCCGGTTCATCGATGTCCGGCACGATTCATGTCAGGCCACGTCCGGGGCAACGGCAATGGCTGCATTCGGGCTGAGACGGACCGGAATATAGTTAAAGGGGGCTGCCCGCCAAGTCATTTGAGATGACTCGGCGGGCAGCCCCCTTTTTGCCGGCAAAGGGCCATTATTTCGCTCTGATTTCGAGAAGTTCGTATTTGATGACTCCGACCGGAGCATCCACGCTGATAATACTGCCGACCGATTTCCCCATCAGGGAAACCCCCAGCGGGCTTTCGTAAGAAATTTTGTTGTCGGCTACATCCGCTTCGGCCGGGCCGACGATCCGGTACTCCACTTTTTCGGAAAATTCGATATCGTTCAGCACGACAATAGAGCCTACTTTAACGGTAGACGTATCGGTATTGTCGGAAACACGGGCTTTTTTCAGCATCCGCTCAATCGTGATAATCCGGGTTTCCATAAAGGCCTGATCGTCTTTCGCGGAGTGGTATTCGCTGTTTTCTTTTAAATCCCCGTAGCTGATCGCGGTTTTGAGGCGGTCGGCCAGCTCTTTGCGCTTCACGGTTTTGAGCTCTTCCAGCTCCTGCTCCAGCTGAGCCAGTCCTTCAGGGGTCAAGATCACTTGTTCTTCTGCCATGTAAACATCTCCTAATGGTACCCAAACTTTTGATAACAGGTGTTTCTTGCATTGTACACTATATGAAGCGATCATGCGAACCTCAAGCCGGAAAAAGTCATCTTCTTTTCATTTTGGTAAAAATTGCATAAATTCTATTGAAAAAGAAGAAGGCGGCATGGTAACCTTGAATATAGTAAAAATTGTCAAAATGTAATTGTATTTGTTTCATTAAACAAAAATTGTCATTTTGTGACGAGCAGACAGGAGTGAGGCATTCCAGATGGTAGTTACCGCAAAATCGGCCGCCGATCAGTATCTGGAGAGACTGAAGGACCGGAATACCGTGTATGTCAACGGAGCAAAAGTCGATGTACGTACGGAGCCCGCATTTACGGGAGCCATCGCGTGCATGGGCCGTTACTACGATTTGCAGGAGGAGAAGCCCGAGATTCACTGTTTTCAGGACGAGGAAGGACTCGGCGCTCCGATCAGCCTGCTCGTACCCTTAACCGTAGAAGACTTGCAGAGAAAAGGAAAGTCTTACAAGGAAGTCGCGGATCTGTCTTACGGCATGCTTGGCAGAACGCCGGATTTTATCAACGCGGCCCTTGCCACGCTTCATGCCCACAGCAAGCTGCTGGGAGAGAATGCGTACACCGATTTTTCCGCAAATATGAACGCATACTATCGTCACGTCAAGACGAACAACTATTTCGTCGGCCACGGCGCGATCAATCCGCAAATCGACCGCTCTCTGCCCCTCGGTTCCCAGGTTAACGAATATGCCGGTGTTAAGGTGATCCGGTACGACAAAGAGGGAATTACCGTCACCGGCGCCAAAATGATCGTCACGCTAGCGCCGATCGCGGACGAGCTGCTTATTTTTAACATGCCGGGGTTAAAGCCGGGGGATGAGGACTACGCTGTGGCTTTCGCACTGCCGGTCGATTATCCCGGAGTCAAAATCATCTGCCGCAAACCGCTTGTCAAATCGGCTTACCACGCTTTCGACCACCCGCTGGCCAACTCTTTCGACGAAATCGACGCATACCTGATCCTGGACGAAGTATGTATCCCTTGGAATAAAGTGTTTGTGTTTAAAGACGTAGCGAAATCGAACCTGTTCTACGACAAAACTTTCGCGCGGAATCATACGGGCCATCAGGGGATCGTGCGCGGCCTGTCCAAGGCGGAGCTCCTGACGGGAATAGCCGTCAAACTTGCCGGGATGCTCAAGCTGGACGGGTTCGTGAACATTCAGGAGAAGCTGGGAGAGATGACCTCCTACGTCGAGCTTCTGAGGGCGAGCATATTGTTAAGCGAAGCCGACTCCGCCGTGAGCCACGAGGGTGTACAAACGCCGAGCATTAACGCCATACAAGCGATCCGTTACAATTTCCCCAAAATGTACGAAAAAATGGTGAAAACGATCCAATCTCTGGCGGCGGGCTCTATGCTGTCGACCCCTCATTACGAAGACTTTCTGGCCGAGGAGCTCAGCGGACTGGGCGTCTCGCTGTCTACGGGAGAGACGGACGCCGCGACCCGCTCGAAGCTCCTGAATCTGGCCTGGGACGCCTCCGGGGACGGGTTCGGTCAGCGTCAGCTGGTGTACGAGTTTTTCCATGCGGGGGACCCCATGAGAATTGCGGCTGGCCATTATCTTCATTACGACAAAAGCGGAATGCTGTCGATGGTCGACAGGGTGCTGGCTCGTGCAAACAAAGCGGATTAGATGCGCTTGTCTCGTGAAGCGGGACGGGACCAGGCTGCTGCTTGTCCGGGTAAGAGACAACGAACGGTGGTACCTGCCCGGCGGAAAAATCGAGGAAGGCGAAGACCCCGAGGCCGCACTGAAAAGAGAGCTGAAGGAAGAGCTGAATCTGGACCTTCTCCCCGAAAGCATCTCGTATTTGAGAACGGTGATCGGCGCCGCCTACAAGGAGGACGCGCAGGTCGAACTCGTCTGCTATGAAGCGGACTGGAACGGGCAAATCGCCCCGTGCTCCGAGATCAGTGAAGCCGGCTGGATCGAGATGGACCGGCATGAGCTGCTGGCTCCCGCCGTAGTGGACCTGGTCCGTGCGATCAAGAACGAAACCGAATCCGATACGAGGTGAGTTATGCTGTACAATGCGCAGAGGCTTCAAGCGAAGCTGAAAGAACATAATCTGGCGGCAATCATATCGACAACGAAAGAAAATATCCGCTATTTGACCGGTTTCGAGCCGGTAGTGAAAACGCTGAATCCGTACCGGGGGCAATGCTACGCGATCGTGACGGCGGATTCGCCGGAAGAGGTGCACGTCGTGCACTCCGTGGGCGAAATCGATCAGATTCTCGACGCCCGCTCAAGCATCGGGCAGGTCGTGACGTACGGCACGTTCTACCGCGAACATCCGGACGGAGGCTCCCTGCCTGTAGAGGAAGAGCGTCTGAAATATTTGTCGGACGTGCACAAAAGTCAGGCCGGTCCCGAGGAAGCGCTGGCGGTTCTTCTCGCCCGTCTGAACCTTACCGCCGAACGGGTGGCGCTGGACGAAGACGGAATTACGGCCGCCGCATTCGGTGCGATCCGCGACAGGCATCCGCAGGGGGAATTCGTCGAAGGCGCAGCCCTGCTCCGGCAGGTAAGGGCCGTGAAGACACAGGCGGAAGTCGACGCCCTCGCGTATTCGGCCGACTGCATCGACTATGCGATCGGTCAGGTCATCGGGGAGCTTCGCGAAGGCATTACGGAGCATGAAATCGCGGCCGTTTTTTCAACCTCCGTCGCCGCACGGGGCGGTCTTGCCGTCCTGCCCATGATTAAAGCAGGCAGGCACGCGGTAGGCGGGCAGCGCCGGCCGAGCCGGGACATCCGGCTGACGCCGGGGGACCTGCTCTGGTTCGACTGCGATATCGTCTGCGACGGTTATTGGGCGGATATCGCGAGGGTATTCGCCTATCGGACTCTTAAACCCGAGTATACAAAGTATGATGCTTTGTATAAAGGGCAGCAGGAGGCCATCCGGCAGGTGAGACCGGGGATGACGGGCAGCGACGTTTTTCAGCTTACGATGGACGCGGTTCACGAAGCGGGGTTTCCCGCATACAGAAGGCATCACGTCGGTCATGGAATCGGCCTGGAGCCGTACGAGCTGCCGATTCTGGCGCCGGGCAGCGCAGATGTGATTGAGGAGGGAATGATTCTTTCTATTGAAACGCCGTATTACGAATTTGGCCTGGGTGCGCTGCATGTCGAAGATCCGGTTCTTGTAACCCGGGATGAGAGCATACGTCTGACCAAAGCGGATGCCAGTCTAATCAAAATCGTGGGGTGAAATGATGATTCATACCGATATTACGGAGTGCATTGGCAACACGCCGGTCGTCTCGCTGAATGATGAGCTTGTACCGTCAGGCAAAAAGCTGTATCTCAAGCTCGATTATTTTAATCCGAACTTCAGCATAAAGGACAGAACGGCGCTGGGACTGGTCAAAGCGGCTATGGCGGAAGGCAAAATCCGGCCAGGCTCCATTCTGATCGAGTCCACATCCGGCAATCTCGGCAAATCCCTGGCGATGCTGGGGGCGGTGTACGGGTTTAAAGTCATTATCGTAGTCGATCCGAAAGTGAGCGCCAGCCTGCTGAAATGGTACCAGGCTTACGGAGCTGAGGTCGACATGGTCACGACGCCCGCGCCGGAAGGCGGATTTCAGAGGGCCCGGCTCAACCGCGTCCGACAGCTGCTGGACAAGTATCCCGGCGCCTTCTGGTCCAATCAGTACGACAACCCGTCCAATCCGGCCTATCACGCGGAGACGACGGCGAGAGAAATTGCGGATCTGCCCGTCGATTCGATCGTCGGAGCCGTCAGTACGGGCGGCCATCTCTGCGGCATCGGAAAATATGTGAAAAAGCACAAACCGCATCTGCGCGTGGTTGCCTGCGACGTGGCGGGCTCCGCCGTATTCGGCCAACCGTTTGCGCCCTATTTGATCAACGGAGTCGGCCTCAGCTGGAGAAGCGCGAACACGGACACGTCCGTGCTTGATGCGGTCAGCATATCAAGCGATCAGGAAGCCATCTCCGTCTGCAGGCTGCTGGCCCGCGATCACGGCATTCTGATGGGCGGTTCGGGCGGGCTGACCGTGTTTACCGCGCTGGCCTGGCTCAAGCACAGCGACGCCTCCTCCGCACTGGCGATCATTCCCGACGCGGGAACGAATTACCTCGACCAGATCTATGACGACGAGTGGCTGACCGCCAAAGAAATCAAGCTGCTCGGCAGAGGGGAATTGGGAGAGAGGCTGGAGCAAAAGGCGTTTACGAATTTACGCAAGCAGGAGACTTTAACCTGAGTGTGTGAGGAATCTAATTGTGCGCAAGACTGCCAGGCGTGATTCTTAGAAAGAACGGAGGAGAAAGAATGGACCCTACGAGAGAAGCGTTTTCCAAATTCGTCGTGGACGAAGGCATCATCCGGTTCGGCGAATTTATTTTAAAATCGAAGCGGGTCAGTCCGTATTTCTTTAATTTCGGGTCGTTCGACGATTCCAGAAAATTAACGGCCCTGGGTTCGTTTTACGCCTCGACGATTGTGCGCGAACAAATCGAGTATGACGTGATTTTCGGACCGGCTTACAAAGGAATTCCGATCTCGCTGACGACTGCGCTCGCTTTATTTAACGGATACGGAATCAACGCGAATTTCGCTTTCAACCGCAAAGAGGCGAAGGCGTACGGGGAAGGCGGCAATATCATCGGCTCCGGCATCGCGGGCAAAAACGTGCTGGCGGTAGACGATGTGCTGACCTCGGGCAGGACTATCAAGGATACCAAGGAATTAATCGAACGCGAGGGCGGACGGCTTGCGGCTTTCCTAGTCGCGCTGGACCGGGAGGAGAAAGGCCAGGAGGGCCGCCTGTCCGCACTGGAGGAAGCGGCCTTGACCTACGATGTCAACATCTATTCCGTAGCGAGCATCCGGGATATCGTGGCTTACATGCGGACAGAGGGGAGCAGGGAGGATCTGCTCGACAGGATCGGAACTTACCTGCAACTGCACGGCACCGGCTGAACGTTATAAGGGAAGCCCGCTTGCACGGTCAGGTCCGGCTTCCCGGTTTTGTCTGAGAAGGGGAGGAAGTCAGTTGATTTATGAAGCCTTGGTGAAGCCAATGCTCTTTAGAATGGAACCTGAGGAAGCTCACGATTTCGTCCTGCGGAATTTGCAGAGAATCCAGCGGCAGCCCGGGCTTCTGTATCTGATTGAGAAGCTGTACGGGGTCAGGGAGGAGCCCGGTCTGGCCAGCGAACTGCTGGGAATCCGCTTTCCCAGTCCCATCGGCCTTGCTGCGGGTCTGGACAAAGACGCCCGGGCGGTGCCCGCGCTTTCTTCGATGGGGTTCGGGTTTTTGGAGGTGGGCAGCGTCACGCCCATCGGTCAAGTGGGTAACGACCGTCCGCGCCTGTTTCGCCTGCCGGACGATGAGGCCCTCATTAACCGGATGGGGTTTAACAATGGGGGCATTCAAGCCATGAAGGAAAGGCTGGAGAGCTGCAACGCTCTCAAAATCCCATTGGGCATCAACATCGGCAAAAACAAACAGACGCCCAATGAGAAAGCGCATGAAGACTATACGAAGTGCCTCCGTTCCTTGTATCCGTATGCGGACTTTTTTATCATCAATATCAGTTCGCCCAACACGCCCGACCTTCGGAAGCTTCAGCACGGGAGCGAGCTTGATGAACTGCTGATCCGCATTACGGCGGAGGCGGAGAGACTGAATGCCCGTCACCGGAGGGACAAGCCCGTCTTTGTCAAAATTGCGCCGGACATGGGCGGCGGCGAGCTCGAAAACATGATCGGCAAAATCATGAAGCACGGTATCCCGGGCGTCATAGCTGCGAATACGACCGTGACCCGGAGCGGGCTGATTCATCCTCACCGGGAGCAAACCGGCGGACTCAGCGGGAAACCGCTGCACCGGAGATCGACGGAAATCATCCGCAGTATTTATAAGCAGAGCGGCGGCACGCTGAAAATCATCGGGTCGGGCGGCATCTTCACGGCCCGGGATGTGTACGAGAAAATCCGTGCGGGCGCCTCGCTCGTTGAAATTTACACGTCCTTTATTTATAAAGGACCCGGGATCAACCGGGCGTGCAGCAGCGAGCTGCTCGATTTACTGAAGCGGGACGGGTTTGCCAGCCTGTCCGAAGCGGTCGGGGCGGATCATGCGGCCGGCAGCGGCGCATGACTGGAAACAAGGCAAAAAGGCGGGGAATGCTCCCCGCCTTTTTTTGCCGTCAGATGTTGTTGACCGTCAGCTTGCCGCTGCCGCCGACGGATTTGATTTTGTTGATCAGCGCATTCTGGTTGCTGTTGGAAAGACGGATACAGCCGTAAGTCGGTCTGAGCGGGTACCACGAAGCGGAAGAGTCCGTGGAAGCATCGCCGCCGTGGATCATAAACCCGGATCGGCCGTTATTCTCGGCGATAAGCGCGTTGCCGCTCGTCGGATCGAGATTGACCCGGCTGTACGGGCCGTACGAGGACGTAGGCGTACCGGCGCCGATAACGGAAGCGGCATATTCGCCGGTAGGCGTATCGGCATTCGTCATTTTCCAGTTGGCGTGATTGTTGTTGTTGGCGGGATCGTTCGATCCGCGTCCCAGCGCTTCGACCGGACCGAAGACAAGCGCTCCGCTTCCGTCGTACATTTTCAAGGTTCCTTTGTTGTCGCGGTTGGCAGAGAAATTGGCAATAATATGGTAACTCATACGATCAGCCTCCAAATAGAATGTAGACGAGAATCCGATGGAGCCGCAGCGGGAAGGAAGGACTCCTCCTCCGTTTTCCGCCGCCTCGTTTTCCCTCTCATCTATGTAGGTAAAGGGGGAGCCGATTTAACAACCGGAACTAAAAAAATCTCCTTCGGAAAGGAGATTTTTCTGAAACTTAGCCGCACGCCGGAATGGCGCTTTCGTTCAGGTCTTGTCCGAGTTTTCGCCAGAAGTAGGAGAAACGTCATCGCTTTGTTTGACCAGCGCGATAAAGTCCGTCACGATGCTTTGGACGGCATCTTCGCGCGACATCCGGATGTAACGGCTGATTTTCAGAATATCGTCTTCGAAAACTTGCAGCAGCCGGAGCATGGCTTCGGGATCTCCGTCCTTGCTTAGTCGGACGAGATGGAGGAATTCTTCGTCTGAGATAGGAAGCGGAGCATTTTCCTTTTCCATTTGTTCACCGCCTGTTGAGTCATATTGAGATCCTTAGCGACCTGCGCTTCCGTCTTATCCTGAATGAACAGCTCGTGGAGGACGATTCGGCCCGTCCCGGAAGGGAGGGATTGGATCAAGGCGAGCACGTCCAGCCTGCTGTCGGAGCTTTCGGTAAAGCCCCCGGCCGTAAACGAGTAGGCGTTGTCCGAAACCGAATATTCGCGGTTGCTGATGACGCGGGCTTTATACTGGATGCGCCAGCCGATCCGGTACACTTCCTTTCTGTATTTCTCCACCAAAGTAGACTGCTGAGACATAAAAAATCACCCCTTCGTCTTTATCTAATAGGGTAATTCCAGCCGGTTTTTTACAACCGAATTTAGAACATGTGTTCTTGTTTTCTCTCTTTATTATACCTGATTTGTTGTAAAAAAGACACGTTTTTTACCTATAAAATGAGACCGAAAGGAGGGAGAAAAGGATGGATCTGAATATCGAGAATCTGGTATCTCTGGTGACCAATGTCGGCTTTCCGGTTACGCTCTGCTTCGTTCTGCTCCGTTACGTGCTGCAGACGATGGGCGAAAAGCTGGATAAGCTGGACAGCTCGCTGAACAAATTGTGCCGGCTGATTAAAGAAATCGATGCCAGGGCCGACCGGGGACGCGGCAAAGAGGACAAGAACGGCACGCAGCCGTAAAAAAGATGAGCCCTGAGGGGCTCATCCGAATGCCGGGAACCCGCTGTCCGATAAGACAGCGGGTTTCTTTTTTTTGTTCATATGCCGGTCGTCATAAAGGCCAGACAGCTTTCTGTGCAGAAGGAGATTGAATCCACACCCTCGAGATGTCGATAAGCCCGAACGAATCCATCTGCCTGCCTTGCAAAGAGTCGTGCAGATGGACTTTTTTGATCACATGGCAGCCGAAGAGCAGCCAGTCGTTGTCTTTCAAAGTCCGCTCGGCTTCCCGGAGCAGCTTCATCCTGGAAGGTTCGGGAAATCCGGCGAAACCGTCCAGAATGCGGTTCAGGAGGCCGAGCTGCTCCTCGGTTAGCAAGTGATGGAGGTAGTTGGAGCGGTTCTTGTAGTAGCTGATCAAGCCCCATTCAAGGTCGTCCTCCAACACTTCTTCCGCTGCAAGCAGGTCCGCTTCGGCGGCTACCCGGCTGCGCTCGTAACTTTTCATCTGCTGCAGGGTGAGCGGGAGCCCCGCCTGCGCGCAGCGGTCCCGGAGCCAGCGGGCTTCTTCCTCTTCTTCTTTTTTGTTCATAAAAAAGAGCTTGAGCTGCTCGCCCCGGTAGCCGGACTTCCGGAGCAACCGGACGGCTTCTTGGATTGGCGCAGCCTCGAAGGGGGCTCCCTCGCTCTCGCTTTGGAGGAAACTGTCCGCCGGAGCGATCCGGTTGCCCTTCAGCTCCGCCACCATCGCGGCCCGATCGAGAATCATCCTCATCGCTTTGCGGAAATCGGCGTTATGATGGATGCCGGGCTTTCGGAAATTGAACAGCAGGTAGCGGGAACCGGCTACCGGATTGATTACATTGACTTTGAGCTCGGTCTGCCCGGATTCCGCACCGAGGGCGGTTACGGAATCGTTCTCGTTCCCGCTGATCTGATAGCGCCGCTCGTTCGACGTATCTTCCGGCAGCAACAGCAGCTCCACACGGTCCAGAAGAGGACGGTGCCCGTAGTAAGCGTCGAACGCACTCAGCACAAGCAGCCGTTCGCTTTGTTCGGCAATCCGGAACGGACCCGTTCCCGTCAGCCTATGAGAGGCGGGATCGAGATCGCCGGGTAGAATCGAAAACTGAACGGAGCTCAGGATATGGGGGAAGAAAAGGCTGCTGCGGCTCAGCTTAAAGGTCAACGCATACTCGCCGTCCGTCTCGATTTCACCGATATCTTCGCACAGCCATGCCGAATGGGGCAGCCGCTTCAGTCTCCGCACGGTGAACAGCACGTCCTGAACCGTTAGGCGGCGGCCGTGATGAAAGCGGACTTCCTTGCGCAGGAAAAAGGTCCAGCGCGTGCAGTCGTCGCTGCTCTGCCAGGCATGGGCCAGGCCGGGGACGAACCGGCCTTCGGCGGGGGCGTACGAAATCAGTCGGCTGCATACTTGACTGATCAGATAGGACTCGAATGTGGTGAAAATATAAGCGGGATCGTGGGTCTCCAACCGCTTGTTATGCGTAACCCTGAGCACATCGAGAAGGACCCCGCCGCTTTCTTCGACCTGAAAGCCGAGGTGCGAGTCTAGCATCGTTCTCAGCCGATGTTTCAAAGAAACAGGCAGCGCTTCCATCGACAGAAGGTCGATCGCTTCTTTCAGCTTGCCTTTGTGCATCAGCTCCCGGAATAGGGGGAAGACAGCGTCTTCCGGTTCTTTCAGCAGCGTCAGGCGGGAAGAGTTCCCGCGTCCCCTCCCGGGCTGCCAGCGTATGTACTGCTCGTCCTCCAGCTTTCTGAGGATAAATTTCACATTGCGCGAAGAACAGCACAGCAGATCCGCCAGCCGCCCGATGGTAACGGGAAACGATCCGTCTTCGGACATCTCCGCTTCGGCCAGCAGCGGATAGAAGCGCAGAAAATGTTCGGTTATGTTCATGGCGAACTCCTTTTATACAAAGGTGAAAAACGTCATAGATCCTTGTCCCGTCTTTCTCCTTTTTCACTTCATTATACACAAACGAGAGAAAAGAAAGCCATGAGGATTACGCAGCCCGGTTGGTCGGAAGTCGGATTCCGGAATGGTAGAAGTTATAAGCCGGAAAGACGAAAAACGTCGTCTTCTCACGAAAACCTGCATATGATATATTAGGTAATACCTAAAAAATTAAGGTGTAGCCTAATATATGCTGGGGGTGAGTGTTCTGCTGATCTGGATGTTACGGAAAATCATGGCGGAAAGAGGGCTGTGGACCGGTGCGGCGCTTGCGCGTCTTCTGAAAGAAAAGGCCGGTTACGACTTGTCGGCTCCTTCAATCTCCGCTCTTCTGAATGAATCGCCCAAGCAGATGAAAGCGGACACGCTTGACGCCTTGTGTACCGCGCTCGATTGTAAGCCGGGAGATTTGTGGGTCCACAAGCCGTCCGGCAGAAAAGGCGCATAAGCAGGCAGTATTCAGAAGGAGATGAAGCCCATGGCCGTGAAAACGATCCTTCCTTTCGGAGATCCCGTGCTAAGGAAAGAAGCGAAGCCCGTTACGGAAGTTAACGCGAGAGTGATCAAATTGCTGGATGATATGACGGATACGCTCTACGCCGAGGAAGGGCGGGCAGGCTTGGCCGCTCCTCAGGTGGGCATTCTGCGCCGTGTCATTGTCATGGACTGCGGGGAGGGCCTTATCGAGCTGATTAACCCCGAAATCGTCGACATGCGCGGAGAACAGACCGGCCCTGAGGCGTGTTTGTCTTATCCGGGCTACGCGGGAATCGTGAAGAGAGCGGAATATGTGAAGATTACGACGCTCGACCGGAGCGGCAACACGAGTGAGCTGGAAGGGGAAGGCTACCTGGCGCGCTGCATTCAGCACGAGATGGACCACTTGAACGGCATTCTTTTCGTGGACCGTGTTGTCCGGAACGGTTTTTATCAGGAACAGACGGGGCAGCCTGCGGATCTTGCCGAGGCTATCCGTCTGACGAACCGGAAGTTTTAAGCTCTGCTGACCGGATAAGCAGCCGGGAATTCAGGTTCGGGGCTGCTTTTTTGGGAGAAAGAAAAAGGCGGCATCGAGAACGGCATACAGGAATCCGGCCGCAAGAAAAAGACCGTTATACCGGGCGGAATAAGGAATAGTTCTCATACACAAGTAGCCGATGATCAGATACAGAAGAAGCCGGATCGGGAGCCTGACCGAAAACAGGTGAAACAGGACAGTAGGCAGACCGAAAACGACAAGAAATAAAGGAAACAAGAAAAGAAGCGTGACAAAAAGTACCGTCGCCGTGAAAATTGTGGCGGATGAACCGCCGGGCTCGACCGTCGGCTCGAATCCCTCCAGACCGGACGAGACGGCGGCCGTAAGCAAAGACAGAATGAGACTGGTCAGCAGAGGATGAAGTATTAGCAGTAAAGCCGATTTCTTCTTCAAGAGACCCCTCCTTTATATAAAGTGCCGTTTAAAGTACCGTTCAAACGTATCGGCGCAGGCTCTCTTTCCTTTTTAACCCGGATTTTAATGTCTGTAAGCGCAAAACCGATAAATGCTGCGGCTCTTTGAACTAGTTTATCCTTGCCGGATCGGCCCTGTCCATCGTTTGATGAGTTCGGCCCGAATAAAAAATCGGATCTTCCGTCATTTTTGTCAGAAAAAGCGCCTTTCCCGAGTCTGTATGACAGGTCAACTTTTTTGCGAGGTGCTTATCTTGAATCACTCCACGACGGATTTAAAAAACTGGGAACAGATGGATGACAACAATCTGGTGCAGCGGGCACAGGAAGGCGAGCGGGAGGCGTTCGGAGAACTGGTCCGGCGGCACCGGTCCCGCATGTATGGGTATGCGCGGGCGATTACCCGGGAATCTTTTCTGGCGGAGGACATTGTCCAGGATGCGCTGGTGAAAGCTTTTCTGCATCTGGGCAAACTGGTCGAGGCCGACAAATTCCTGCCCTGGGTACACCGGATTGTGCGCAATCAGGCGTTCACCCGGCTGAAAAACACATCCGCCCGCGAACGCGCTTTCTCGCAGCTTGCCCCGACGTTGAAGAGTCCGGGCGAAGAATCGCGGGAGTGGGGCGACCTGGACCGCATTCTGGACCGGCTCGGCCGTACGGCCGCCGGTAAAGCGGATGCGCAGCTCACCCCGGAAGAGGCGTATATGCAGAAGGAAACGCTGGAAATACTGAGCGGGATCATCGGCTGTTTAAAGCCGCGGGAACGGCGTATTTTCGAGTCGCATTTCTTTGACCAGCTCTCTCCGCAGGAAATCGCCGGGCTGTTCGAGCTCTCCTCCGCGAATGTGTACCAGATTATCAGCCGTTCCCGGAAAAAAGTGATGCAGGAAAGAATCCGCATAACGGTTGGCTCCTATATGAGAACGAGAAAGGATATGGGAGATATGAAAACGGTTATGGTACCTGATCATGAAAGTTTCACGGAGGCTCAGAGCTGGACCACGGCGGCGGATGCCCTGTATGCGATGCTGAAAGCCGCGGGCGAGACGCTGTCCCATTCGATGGTTATGGGGCTTACCGGGCATGCGTTCCGGCTCAACATCGTGCCGTCCAGCGTTCATATTGCGGGCCCGACCGCCTACAGCTTTGGGGATGTCCTTTCCAGGGGATTGGAGAACATCGGCTATCGATCGTCTTATGTGGACGGGATGAGCGGAACGCTCGGAACGAATGCGAATCTTCTTGACCCGGCACTTTTGGGCAAAGAAGCGATGAGCAAACGCGGCATCAACCAGGCGCTGCCCGAAGCTCTCGACTTGATCCACCGTTCTCTCGACAGGGGCATACCCGTGCTGGCTTGGGACTTGTTCCTGCCCGAATTCGGGCTTATCTACGGATACGACGACGAGCGGCATTTGCTTCATGCGTATGAATGCGGAAAGAAAGATACGCTGGATTACGAAAATTTGGGGCGCAGCGTGAAAGAGGAGATTTTCGTGCTGGCACTCGCCGATTCCACCGGGGCGACCTTCAAGCAGCGGCTCGGCCGGGCGATGAACATGATCGTAGACCATTACGACGGCAGAGAACGGGATGATTGTACCGGCTCGGTAAAAGGGCTGGCGGCATACGATGCCTGGATCGGAGCTTTCCGGGGAGGAGAAATCGAACCCAATGGAAATGCCTACAACATCGCGGTCGTAAGAGACGCGCGGATTCATGCCGTCCGGTTTCTGAACGAAGCGGCGGAACAGTGGCCTCTAGCCGGAGAAACTGCGGCGGGTTCTGCGGATGTTCCTGTCCTCGCGCAAAAAGCGGCTCGGGAATACCAGGAAGCACTGGAGCATTTCTTCGTTCTGAGAGAGCTGTTCCCGTTTCCGCAGGGCGGCGATCCTAACGAATCGGATGCTTCCGCCAAAGCGGTTTCACTGTTGGAACTCATTAAAGAACGCGAACAGACCGCAGTCGGCTATCTCCGCGAGCTGTCGGATCTGCTGCGTTAAAGGAAAGCTCTCATGATTAGAACAGGAAAGGCCGCCGGACATCCGGCGGTTTTTTGTTTAGGATGCCGCGTGACAAAAAGAGGGTTTAAGTGAGGAAAGTATTGTGTTATAATTTTACCTATCGGTAAGTAAAAATAAAACGAACAGGCTAGCTATGAGGGAGAAAAATCCATGTCCAACAATCAGACCCACCAGCAGATTCTCGAAGCCGCCTTCAAACTGTTTGCGGAACACGGCATTGATAGAACAAGTCTCGCCATGATTGCGGCCGAAGTCGGGATTACCAAGCCCGCCATCTATTATCATTTTTCTTCGAAAGAGGCGTTGATTGCGTTTATTTTCGAGGAAACGTTCCGGGACTATACATTTTCCCATTACTTCAAGCTCGACGAATTTACAAAGGAAAATTTTCAGACGCTGCTTATCGAGAACGGGTTGAAAATGCTTCCGCAGGAAGAAGAAGAATACAGCGTTCTGCGGGTTTTGAACGAATTCCTGCTGGCTGTAAGCCGTCAAGACGTCTATCGGCAGCGGCTGTATGACATCGAGGAAGACTTTCTGCTGGGCTTCACGGCTTTAATGGAAAAAGGCGTGGAACTCGGCGTCGTCGCTCCGGACAAAATTTCGGCGAAGGCTTACGTGCTTGCGCTCGTCATCGACAATTTAAGCAACTTCATGCTGATGGGCTTTAAGCCGGATGTGAGAGAAGTCTGGGCGGAAGCTGTCGCTGGCGTTTTGATCCGCGCCTGAAAATTTGCGGCTGTATGAACAGTTGTGCCGCTCATTTTTATTTTAAGCAAAGCAGGTGATGTCTTATGACAAGCTTCCCTACACAACCGGAGCAGGTAACGGTCGGTCTCGACAGCGCGTCGCGGATTATTCTGCTTGCCGGTCCGGCCCTTCTGGGAGGTGTTCTGGGCTACTTTATCCCCAGCCTCGCCAGACTGGCGCTTAAACTACCCTGGATCCCGTATCAAGGTCCCATTGAAGCTCTTACTTCTTTTCACGGGCCCTGGGTCAGTCTTGTTACAGCTTTGCTGGGTGCGGCTGCGGGCTTGTGGTTTACGGGGCAGGCGTTTAAGGAAATCGTGTTCGTTACCCTCTCGGAGCAAGAAATTCAGCTGAAGAAGGACGGCCGGGTGCAGACGATTCCCAAAGAGGCGGTCCGGATCGTATTTATGGACGGCAAACAAATGGTCATTCTGGGAGCCGGCGGCCGGGAATTGGCCCGGGAAACGTACGAAGCTCCCGCGGAGAGCCTGCCCGCCGCTTTGCGGCCTTTCGGCTACAGCTGGTCGGGAGAAGGGGACCCGTACAAAGAGCGGTACGCGAGGTGGGTGCCCGATATGCCCGGCGTCAGCCTGCCCGTCAATGCGCTTCTGAAAGCGCGCGAACGGGCACTGCAAAAGAAGGAGAAGGAAGAAGCGGCGGATCTGCGGCGCGAAATCGCCAAGCTCGGCGTCGTTGTCCGGGACGAGGGAACGCGCCAGTACTGGCGCGGAACGGACGAAGGACGCGGTTAGCCCGCGTCCTTCACCGCACGATGGCGGATGCTCTCCCGCATCCGGTTCTGTTCACCCGCATGCGTACCGGGGCTGCCTCTCTTTGAGACGAACGCAAGCTGTCGCATGACGTTTGTCAACGAGAGAGAGAAACCACTAGCGGCGCCCGGTTGCGTTTACAGGTCCGGCGAACCCGTTCACGGCACGCGTACGTAAAAACGCTCGTCGTGATTGTCCACCCGGACCGGCGCTTCGAAAAACTCGCTCAGCGTCGCCGTGTTCATCAGTTCGCCGGTCGCGCCCTGGCGCACGACTTCGCCTTTCCTGAGCAGCAGCGTGTGTCCGAACACCGGAAGAATTTCTTCGGTGTGGTGGGTCACGTAGATCAGGGTCGGCGTTTCATCCTGCCGCGTCAGTTCGCGGATGCTCTCCAGCAGCTTTTCACGCGAAAACAGATCGAGCCCGTTGCACGGCTCATCCAGAATCAGCAGCTTCGGATCGGCCATCAGCGCTCTGGCGATGAGAACTTTCTGCTTTTCTCCCTGAGAGCAGGTCCTGAACTCGCGGTCCCACAGATGCAGGCAGCCCATCGTGCGCATAAGGGCTTCGGCTCTGTTTAAATCCTCGTCCGTAAGACGTTCGTACAAACCGATTGTGGCGTACTTGCCGCTGATGACGACGTTTTGGGCTTGATCCGTCCCGTACAGCTTGTCCTGCAGGGAAGAGCTGACCCAGCCGATCGACTGCCGCAGCTCCCGCAGGTCGATTTCGCCGAACCGGTGCCCGAGCACGGAAACGCTGCCGCGGGTCGGCCAGATATAGCCGTTAATGAGATTGAGCAGCGTCGTTTTGCCGGACCCGTTCAGCCCGAGAAGCGCCCAGTGTTCTTGGGGCCGAACCGTCCAGCTGACCCTCTTCAGCAGTTCCTTGTTGCCTGTTTTCCAGGTAACGTCTTTAAGCTCGATGATTGCAGTATCCATGGCTATCCGTCTCCATTTTCGTAAAATTGCGGGGATGCCCCGTAAGCTTTTTATTTATCATAAAGAGAGAAGCGGGCGCTGTCGATACCAATTGTGCTGGATCCGTGTCCTAAAAAAAGCAATTTTCGCTATTGCGGAGGAGGTGCAAGTCCATGAAGCTGGAAATGACCACCGGCCGTCTCGAATTGTACAAATACGAGGAAGCGTACGTGAACGAACCGCACCGCCATCCCGACTGGTTCCAGATGACGATCCCTGTCCGCGGAGCCTGCGAGTTTACGCAGTCCGGTATGACGTACCGCCTGGCGGAAGGGGAAGTGCTGCTCCAGCGTCCTGCGGAGGAGCACCATTTCAGGACCGGGCCGGGGGAGAGCGTGCTGATTGTCAAGCTGCACGGGAGTCTCTTACCGGTACCGGAAGGCCGCGGGAACCGGTTCGACGTAAATCCGGCCGAAGCGGCCGAAAGGTTCGGAGTCTGGACGTCGGGGCTGATCAATTCCCGTAACGACGAGAGCCACCGGGCCGCCGAAAGCCGTGTCGTGCACGATGTAAGCCGGATGCTTGAAGCGGGGATGCCTCCGGCGCCCGGACATGCCGCGGACACGGAGCTCATCCGATCCATAGCGGACCCCCATTTGCGGGAGGCCTGGGACTACATCCGCGCGCATTACAAATCCGCGATCCCCGTGGAGACTCTGTCGGCCATTGCCCTGCAGAGCCGGTATCATTTTATCCGGTCCTTTAAAGCGGCGACGGGATTGACTCCCCACCAGACCATTCTGAAGCTGAGAATGCAGGAGGCCCGGCGGCTTTTGATCCGCACATCCGAAACCGTCACGGCGATCAGTGCGGGACTGGGCTTCTCAAGCGCAAGCCAGTTTTACCGGTCGTTTTTGAAGGCCGAGGGCAAAACGCCCGAACAGTTCCGCCGAGACAGCCGCGTTTAAAACTGTAGACCGACACGAAAAACGGCCGCACCCGCTGCCGTTTTTTTGCGTTCGTCACCGGCTGTTGTCCGCTTTTAGAAGAGCACAACCTTTTTTCGACCAATCCCGTTCCTTTTAATCGGGTAAACAACTGCTTGTGCAACGCGTTACTTAGTTAAAAGGTCCCGATTTCGATAGGATTATAAGACTATATACATAAATATCCATTTTCCTATAGATTAGTAATGCAAACAAATATTTATAGTTAAAGGAGAATGATTATGTCTCATTGGAAATATCCCCTCTCTACCCGGTTTATGTATCGTGCCCTCTGTCTTGCTTTGGGGAGTGCCATTCTTTTGTCACCTGTGCAAGCGCTTGCAGCATCTGAAACGTCGTATGCCGTTGAGGCGGGAAATTCTTTATCCTCTCATAAAAGCGAAAATGATAACGCTTACAGAAAGGGTGGCAAGCATAAGCGTCTGACTCAGGGAAGCCAGCTGGAGGTCGGCGAAAGCCGTGTGCTCAGCTCCAAGGAAATCCGCAAAGAATGGGACGGCATCGAGCCGGAATACAGCCCGGATAAGGCCGTAGAGGCCGTCAAAGCGGCACTGCCGCAAAAGGATTACGAGGAGCTGTTCCCGTACCGGCTCGGATCGGCGCAGTGGCATGAAGCCGCCAAAGGAAAGGAGTACGACAAGGAAAACCAGACCGATTATTTCTCTTACGAGAACCTCATTCAGGCCGTAACCGAGGCGGCGAACATCAAGTACAAGGTCGGCACGCGGAAGGGGTCCAAAAATTCGCAGGAGGTTTTCCGGCTGGACAAAGAAGGGAAGACGGAAACGTTAGTCTCCCGTTCGGCCGATTTCAATTCGGAAGCCAACCGGGGCAAAATCATCGAAACCGAAATCGTGGATTACGGCACCTTCCTGAAAGAAGGGACGAAGAAAAACCGCAAGCGGGAGCTCGCCGCTCTGCTGGCCCATCTCTCCCACGAGACGGGCGGCGGATGGGATGCCGCTCCGGGCGGACCGCTGCGCTGGGGGTTGTTCTGGAATGAAAATATCGCCGGCCGGACGGGTCAGAATATGTCCAACTTCGTCGATCCCGACAGTTCCAAGCTGTACCCGGGCTTCGGGGATAAGCGATATTACGGGCGCGGACCGATCATGCTCAGCTGGAACTTCAACTACGGCCTGTTCAGCTCGATCATTTACGGAGACAAGAACATTTTGCTCAAAAATCCGGAGATCGTGGCGGCCGAAGGCAAAATCGGGTTCATGACGGCGATTCTGTTCTGGATGACGCCTCAGGCGCCAAAGCCGTCCGCGCACGATGTCATGATCGGCAAGTGGAAACCGTCGAAAGAGCTGGCCGAGAAAGGGCTGAAGCCCACCGGTTTCGGCATTACGACGATGGTGCTTAACGGGCTGGAAGCAAATCAGCCTGAAACCCGCCGTGCGGCCCATTACCGGGATATTACGAGCCGGATGGGCGTCGATATCTCCGGGGAGAAGCTGGATACGCTGGGAATGAAGCCGTTCTGACAAGCGAGAGGATGTAGATACGCGAAGACCGCCGGGAAACCGGCGGCTTTTTTTTGCATTAAAACTCAGCGGAATACTCAATATTCAGCTGCTGGTACCATCATGGATCGGCAGTTTTTTTGCGTTCCAATCAGAGGGCCAAGAGACTCAGGATAATTCGCAATTGATGTCTCCTTACTTTGCACCTCTTTTAGCGGCATGGTAAGGTAAATCTGTTCCACTATTTAACTGCTGAAGAGGTTGTGAGGCTGTCATGTATAAAATTTTCATTGTCGAAGATGACCCGAAAATCGCCGGCCTTCTGCGTTCGTATCTCGTCAAGTACGGATACGAGGTGGGCGAAGCGGAAGATTTCGGCCGCGTTCTGGATGCGTTTCTGGCGTCCGGGGCTCATCTGATCCTGCTGGACGTCAATCTGCCGAGCTATGACGGATTTTACTGGTGCCGCCAGATCCGCGCCCATTCCGTTTGTCCGATTCTGTTTATTTCCGCCCGGGACAGCCAGATGGACCAGGTAATGGCGCTGGAGAACGGGGCGGATGATTATATAACGAAACCTTACGATATGGAGATCGTTCTGGCCAAAATCCGCAGTCATCTGCGCAGAGCTTACGGCTCGTACGCCCAGACGCAGGAGGAGAGAACCGTCCAGTTCGGTTCACTCGTGTTGTATCCCGAGCGATATGTCGTCAGCGTGGACGGCCGGTCCGCCGAACTGACGCAGAAGGAATCGGTGCTGCTGGAGGCGCTGATGGAGAAGCAGGGACGCGTCGTCGGCCGGGAACGGCTGCTGGACCTGATGTGGGAAGACCAGCATTTTATAGACGACAACACGCTCAACGTATATATCACACGGGTCCGCAAAAAGCTCAAGGAACTGGGCTGCCCGCAGGCCGTGGAAACCGTAAGAGGGGCCGGTTACCGCTTCGGCGCAGCGCCTCCCGGACCCGTATGAGCCTGTTCTGGAAAGACCACAGGCCGCTGCTGTTGTTTTATCTGGCCCAGATGCTGCTGGTGCCCGCCCTCTACTGGCTGAGCGGGGAAGGCCGCCCGCCCGGGATCGTGCTCTACGGGATGGCGATCAGCTTCGCCGTGCTTTTGCTGTATCTCCTTTTCCGGTACTGGCAGCAAAGTGCGCTCTACAACAGCTTGGACAATCCTTCGTCCGCCGCGGACGGCAGCTTTGAGATGCCGGGGGACTCGGCGCTCGCGGAGGCGTTCCGGGAAGTGCTTCGCGCGAAGGAGCGGACGTACGAGCAGCAGCTTCATGCGTATCAGAGCAAGATGGACCGGCATATTGAATTTATGAACCGCTGGGTCCATCAGATGAAAACTCCGCTGTCGGTCATGCAGCTTACGCTCCGGGAGCTGGAAGACGAGCACATGCAGAGCCTTCAGGAGGAACTCGACCGCATCCGGAAAGGGCTGGAGATGGTGCTCTACACCTCGCGGCTGGACCGGTTCAGCGAAGATTTCCACGTGGAAACGACGAACCTTCTGCGGGTGGTCGGCGAGTCGGTGGCGGAAAACCGGCGGCTTTTCATCCGCAAAGGAATTGCCGCGAAGCTTCATATCGGCGAGAGTCTGGAAGTGTACACCGACCGGAAATGGCTGCGTTTTATGCTCGGTCAGATTTTGACCAATGCCGTTAACTATTCCGCCGGAAAAGGGGACAGCGTCTCGATTGCCGCTTTCACGCAGGGAAACGCCACCGTGCTGGAAATTACGGATCAGGGGATCGGGATTGCCCGCGAAGACTTGAAACGGGTGTTCAACCCGTATTACACGGGCCAGAAGGGCAGGCAGTACCACGAGTCGACGGGAATGGGCCTGTACCTGGTCAAAGAGATCGCCGGGAAACTCGGACACGCCGTCGAGCTGGAATCGGAGGCGGGTACCGGCACGACCGTGCGGATTCTTTTCCGGCCTGGACAACGAACCTGACCGGAGGTAACCCGTACAAGAAGGGCGCTGCAAGCTGCAGCGCTCTTCTTTTTTGCCCGTGCGGGCGCGGCCTGCGAATACTTCCGAACGGAAAGGCGAACATAGTCTTACAGCGATTGTAAGGATACGTTAAGGTAAATCCATAGCCGGTCAGCCCGGTATTTTGTACAGTAGGGGTAAGCTAGCTGATTCACGAACACAAACCGGACAGAGAATTCCGGGACAGGAGTGAGAAACATGGATATTTTGCAAGTCAAAGCCCTCCATAAAACGTATCCGGGCAAAGTCGTGACCCATGCTTTGACGGATATTCATTTAACGATCGGGAAAGGCGAGTTTGTCGGAGTCATGGGCCCTTCGGGAAGCGGAAAAACGACGCTGCTGAACATGGTGTCGACCATTGACCGGCCGAGTTCGGGTGAAGTGAGCATCAACGGGGAAAATCCGTACCGGATGAAGAAAAAAGACCTCGCCGTGTTCCGCCGCAGGCAGCTCGGCTTCGTCTTTCAGGATTTCAACCTGCTGGATACATTGACGGTTGCGGAAAACATCGTGCTGCCGCTGACGCTGGACAACCGCAAGCTCGGCGAAATGGAGCGCAAGCTGCAGGAAGTTGCCGAGCGCCTTGGCATCACGGATATTCTCGGCAAACGCGTCTACGAGATATCCGGCGGACAGCGCCAGCGGACGGCTATCGCGAGGGCTGTCATCACCTCTCCGGTCCTGCTCCTTGCGGACGAACCGACAGGCTCGCTGGACTCCAACGCCTCGCGCGTCGTGATGGAGTCTCTCGCGGAAATCAACGAGCGCGAAGGTACGACGCTTATGCTCGTGACGCACGATCCTCTCGCGGCAAGCTACTGTCACCGCATCGTTTTTATCAAGGACGGAAAGCTGGCCGCCGAAATTCACCGTGGCGACAGCAGGCAGACGTTTTTCCAGAACATCATCGATACACTGTCTTTCTGGGGAGGGAATACGAATGAACTTTCCTCAATTCGCGTTTAACAACGTCAAGCGCAACGGCCGGGCTTACTTTGCCTATTTTCTGAGCAGCGCGTTTACGGTGATGATTTTTTTCACGTATGCCGTATTCATTTATCATCCTCAGCTCGACCGTTCTCTGATGGGACCGATGACCCGAGCCGGGATGCAGGCCGCCGCTTATGTCGTGTTCGTTTTTTCATTTTTCTTCGTTCTGTATTCCATCAGCATGTTTCTCAAATCGAGAAACAAGGAATTCGGCATTTTAACGATTCTCGGTGCGGATTCGAGCCAGATCAACCGGTTGATTTTCCTGGAAAACATGCTGGTCGGAGCCGCCTCCATCGTTACGGGCATTTTCAGCGGGATTTTTCTGTCCAAGCTGTTCTTGCTCATCAGTATGAAAATGACGGGAATGGAAGATTTGCCGTTTTACTGGCCATTCCGGGCTATTCTTCTGACCGCGGGTTCCTTCGCGCTTTTGTTTCTCGTTATTTCCCTGTTGACCCTGCTTTTTATCCGTAAAAATAACGTTCTGGAGCTTCTGAACGGCAGCAAAAAGCCGAAAAAAGAGCCGAAGCTGTCAATCTGGCTCTGTCTGCTCGGTATTGTTCTGCTCACGGCAGGCCTTATGGCGCTGCGGATCGGGGAACTGGAACCCGGCAATATCTTTATAGCGGCAGTAACGGGGATTGCGGGTACGTACCTGTTTTATTCACAACTTACCGTATGGGTCATCCGTATCGTGAAGCGCAGCCGGAAGAGAGTGTGGCGGGGCACGCGGCTGTTGTGGGTGTCTGAGTTCAGCTACAAGCTCAAAGACAACGCCAGGATGTTGTTTCTTGTGACGGTCGTGACGTCCGTTTCCTGCATGAGTGCGGGCTTCGTCCTGTCCTTCGAGCAGGAGAACCGGGCGTATTATTTGAACGATCCGTCGGCGTTTCGGTTCACTTCCTACTCCTTGGAGAACATAGACAAAGAATTGAAGGTCATAGACGGCATACTTAAGGAGGCCGGTGTTTCTTATAAGCAGTTGGAGACGGAGACTTTCTATGTTTCTCTTAAAGGAATGCCGCGCTATTATGTTGAGCCGATCTCGGTCAGCCAGTTTAATAAGATCGCGGATACCTACAATCGCGGGCTGACTAGAATGGAAGCTCTTCAACCAGGTGAAGCCGCGGTATTTTATACGAAAGATCCGGGAGGAAAGAAGATTCCGGTGGGCACGATCGAACTGGAGAATCTGCCGGGGGCTTTGAAAGTCACCCAGACACGGACCGAGGAATCGCTTGTTTCCATGTTCAGCTCCGGAACGCTGCTTGTCTTGGAAGATAACGAGTTTAAACGGTTAAAAGCCGAGTCCGAGAAAGAGAACCGAATTAGCTCGCGGCGATTCGCCTTTGTGGTTCCCGAGTGGAACACGGGCAAGCTGCCCGAATTCGACATTCCGGAATCGATTGCCGGCAAAAAATTGCTGGAATGGCACGACGAGCTTCAGAAAAAGCGCCAAACGGACAGCTTCATTTCAACCCGGGCCCACAGCTTCTTGCAGCTGCAGCAGGCTACATCGCTGTTCCGGTTTATCGGGGTGTTTATCGCGCTTATTTTCTCGATATCGACTGCAAGCTTTCTTTATTTCAAGCTTCATACGGAGCTGGCTGCGGACAGCCAAATGTACCGCGCGCTTTCCAAGATCGGTTTAAGCGCCGGCGAAATGAGAAAATCGGCGACGGTTCAGATCGCGCTGCTGTTTTTTACGCCGATCGTCGTCTCTACCGTTCAGACCGTTGTCGTTCTGGGCCCCGTCATGAACCGCTTTGGGGTTGCCAATTCGCTTGGCCCTGCCCTGATCGCATCGGCCGGTTTCCTCGCCGCGCAGGCGGTTTACTTCGTCATCGTGCGTTCTCGCTACGTACGCACCTTGAACAAATGGATGGTCTAGATTTATGAAAACAGAGGCAAGCGTGAAGAACAACAATCGAATTGAAACGCTGGATTATTTAAGAGGGTTTGCGCTGCTCGGGATCATTTTCATTAATATCGGCCAGATGGTTTTCGCGACAACGGACAAAACTGCCGCGGATGCTGCAGTCAATGCGTTTATGAACATAGCTGTCAGTCACCGTTTTTTTGTCATCTTTTCCTTTCTTTTCGGAGTCGGTTTCTACCTCTTCGTATCTCGGGCGAAAGAACGGGGAGATCGCGCCATGCTCTTGTTTACGCGGAGGCTCCTGCTGCTGCTGGCGATCGGTTTGGCGCATCACTTCTTTCAGCCTGGAGAAGCGCTTTTGATCTATTCGATCCTCGGGTTTCTGCTGATGCCTTTCTTTAAGCTAAAACCGGCCGTTGTGTTTTTGACGGGTTTTATTCTGACGATCGCCGGTTGTTTTACGGTATTTCTTCTGGAGATTTGGGGACTGTTTCTCCTTGGATTGTGGGCGGGGCAGATTGGACTTTTCCGACAAACGGATCGCTACCGGCGCGGTCTTCTCCTTACAATGACCGTTTCCTTTCTGTTCCTTGTCCCGTCTTACTATGTGCAGGAAGAAATTCTCGAGCGGACGGGGATGGTCGATGTGGCTCTTGCGGCAGGCGGTCTTTCGTTCAGCGTGTTTTACGTCACGGCCCTGACACTCATACTTCGGAGCCGTCTGGCTCAGCGGCTGCTGGCGCCCCTTAACTATCTGGGGCGAATGGCGCTGACCAATTATCTCATGCAGACCGTGATGATCTTGTCGCTGAGCGCGCTCTTTAACTGGCCGCAGCGGATACATTCCAGTCAGCTGGCTTTGACGGCGGCGGGTATTCTCCTGATACAGATGGCCGCGAGCACATGGTGGTTCCGCTATTTCCGGATGGGACCCGCGGAGTATGTGTGGCGGCTGGGGACATACGGGAAAAAGTCCGTCCGGCATTCCTCCGGTATGAGCGAGACGACCGTAAACGGATAACCGCTCCCGATGTGCACCCCAATTGTTAGACACCATCTAACAATTGGAGGTGCATTTTTTCGGTATAAAGGAGAAATCACTGCGTACCACTTGAATCGCGCCCAGTCTATTCACTTGTATCCATCATGCTGGACCAAGCTTTCAGCGCCTAAAGGACGATAACACACTGTGAAGTTGGAGCAATATGTTAACGATCACAATCACGAAGGTATCAAGAAAAAGCCAAAAGGCATGAGCCCGGTACAGTACCGAGCTCGTGCCTCACAGGCTGCGTAACAGTAGTGTCTAACTTATTGGGATCTAATTGTTAAAAGTATTAATTGATCCGGTTGCCTCGATGTTGTTTCCATCATCCTTATCTTTTATGGCTTTAATATAATAACTTCCTGCAGGTTGAGACCCGAAGTTTGTAAAGAAAGTTTGAGCGGATTGTCTACCCGGTGTTACGGTTGTTGATCCTACGAACCTGTCTAAACCGAATTTACGCTCATATACTAAAATTTTTACAGGCTCCAATTCGTATGTGGAATATGGATCTAAGGAATATACACTTACAGCTCCACTAAAACCAAGGACCCCTGCATCTAAACTATAGAATTTATTATTTTCACTACTTGAGCCGTCAATCACCCTGTGGTCAAGTTTAAATGACCAAGTATAGCTGTTTGCAAATGTGGATATTGCTAGAAAAGAACTAACGATTGTCGCGAGAATTAATGATACGATTGTCTTTTTCATTTTCAGTTGCATTTTCATTCCTCCAATTTTTTTAGATTGCTTCGTTCGAACACACTTAAATAAGTACAGGTTCTCCTTTCCGCAAAAGTACGCCTATCCTGTATTTACAAAGTAAGTTAGATTGCAAGATTAATATGCGTAAATGCTTTGAATTACATGGAATTTGCGCCCGTAAGAACCACATCTGATCAAGCTTCGCAGCGAATCAGAAATGGGTCTATTTAATACCCTCACTCCTACTGGAGTATTGGTACTACTAGGAAAGATGTTACCATATAGTATATTTAATGAATATATTTGTAAGTTTAAATCTCGTTTAAACTTTGTTTAAATCGTTCTGCTTAACGTCGGATTCGCTTCGGACTTCACGCCGAAACGGCTCACCCACATCTTTTACCTGGACCGGCTTCTGCCTGAGGCGCCCTGATCAAAGAACACGTACCTTGTAAATAGAAGAAAGCGGACCGGGAGGTCCGTTTTCTTTGTGCTATAATGAAAGACGAAGAAAAACCATTTACTTCCATATTGTGGAGGATCTTCATGAAGCTTGAACGTCTTGTATCCATATCACGGTGCTTTAAAGCATCTCGACACTCTTCGGGGAGGACGAGAAAGCGGAGGAGACGATCCGGAAGCTCCAGACTATCCGCACGGAGGCGCGTGGAGGCGAGGCTATCCCCCTTCTTCCTGGCTTGCGGAATCGATTCTCAGCTTCGGAGACGGAGTGGAAGTGCTGGAACCCGGCGAGCTTATCGAAGACATCCGGCAGCGGATCGAAAAAATGAGGAATCTTTACACAGAAGGTTGACATGCAGATGTCAGTCTTTTTCTTTTAGGCTTTGTTAAAGTTTAATGTTGATATGTATTAAAGAATTAGAACTTCCGATTATCTGCAAGTTCTAATTCTTAGTATAGTCTTCTTCAACTCACGCACCGGTTTGTTTAAGTACATTTGAAACCAGCAGTTAACCAAAGTGATTATGAAACCACCAAACAATAAGAATCATACTCACTATTCCCCAAGCTGTGGCACTCACTATCCACCAAATTATGGATTTAGCTTTTGTTGAACTTTCCTCGTCTTCCATACTTGCTGTTATAAAAGCGAGCTTACTTTCCATACCTTTTTTCATAGAAGTGACAACAACAAATCCGATTATTATGAAACCAATCGTTATCCAGAGGAATAAGTCCACCTTTTATACCTCCCTTTTTTTGTGAATTACTTTCCTTTCAATCTTCTTTATTCAATTATCCTGCCCCGTTAGTTGAATGAGATATAATGTTAAATCACAAATTTAGTTAATCTAATTGTATCATAGGTTTCCGAACTTTTTATCAAATTCCCTCTAATAATCAAGTCGTTCATAGTAACTTCATTTCTTTGATGTTGAATGCTTTCTAATACCTGAAACCAAGCAAGGTAATTGTTAAGGTACTTAGTAGCAACAACGTTAAATCGTTGTATCCACGCCTAAAGTCTTCTGTGGTAATTGTTAACATTCTGAATGTGGTACAGACCTTTTGTGCGAATCTTTCCGTCTGACTTGAATTGGTAAATATCCATTTTCTTTTCGGCAGTATAAGTCTTAAAGGCACGCCAAGAATCGGTACATAATATATTCTCACTTGAAAGTTTATGACCGATAGCTTTATCCGATTGTTCTTTTGTTAATCTTCCCATTCCCAATACCTGCGAAACAGTCATCTTGTCAAGGTCCCTCGCAACCAATACACATACTTGTTCATTGCTTATACCACGCTTTTTTGCTGAACCACCACGTTTGCGAGGCTTTCTATCTTTGATTTTTCTTTGTCCTTTTTCTGAGTACAAGAAATAGGTCTCGTCCATTTCAACGATACCTTCAAAATTTTACGTTCAGATATTTCGTGAAGAACGGTTCCAGTCGAGCTTGATGCAGTAAGTGCATCTATTAATTATTCTCGTAATCGATGTTTCTCTGCTGGATTTAGTTTTTGAATGGCTTTAAGAATTTCAGTTGCTCTCACAGCCATCACCAACCCTATTATAGTTAGTTTAATTGTAGAAGATTTGTTCCTGGAAAACGATAATCAACAACTAACTTTAACGGAGCCTTCTTTTAAACTGAACTCAATAAGAAAAAGGAGTGGGGACAGATGAGCAAGCATCAGGCAATCGAAATGTACAGGTTTCACAATTGGGCGAACGAAACGATTTTCAAGCGGTTAAAAGAGCTTCCCGAATCGGTATACCGGCAGGAAATGATCTCGATGAGCGGTTTATGCTCGACAACCCGTATACGCGCAAGCGGGATACGAGCTATGCCGAAGTTCTTTTTCAGGTGGCCAATCACGGAACTTACCACAGGGGGAATCTTTCGGCTATGCTGCGCCAAATCGGCCAGTCTTCCGTTATGACCGAATATGCGTTATACTGGTATACTGAATAGTACGGAATGAGGATGCGTCTGACGCGTCCTTTTTTTAATGAAAAAGGCGGCTAACCTGCCGAAATTTCCGATCAATCAAACTGTGAATCCGTAGAAAAGCGGACGGCGCAGGCGAGGAGGATGCCCCATGCACGACGGAAGCGATGACCGGTTTCTCCGTCACATCGAGCTGATGAGGGAAAATGTCCCCTCCTGGAAGCGGTATCCATTCGATCTTGATGCGGTCCGGAGCCTGGACAGACTTGTTTTTCACCCGAAGGTAACGTATATCGTCGGTGAGAACGGCACAGGCAAGTCCACGCTTATGGAAGCGATAGCTACGGCGTGGGGGTTCAATCCGGAAGGCGGGACGCTGAATTTTTCTTTTGCCACAAACCCGACGCATTCGGAGCTTCACGAGTACATCCGGCTCTCCAGGGGCGTAAGGAAAGCGCGCGACGGCTTCTTTTTCCGGGCGGAGAGTTATTATAACCTGGCTACGAATATCGACGAGCTTGACGCGGATTCTTCATGGCCTCAGCCTCTCATCAAAGACTCGTACGGGGGCGTTTCACTTCATGAACAGTCGCACGGGGAATCGTTTTTTGCCGCTTTTGTTCACCGTTTCGGCGGCCAAGGCCTTTACATTCTGGATGAACCTGAAGCCGCGCTGTCTCCGCTGAGACAGATGGCCATGCTTGCGCGCATGCATGAGCTGGTGGGCCGGAACTCCCAGTTTATCGTTTCGACCCATTCTCCCATCCTGATGGCATATCCCGACGCTGCTATGTACCACCTGTCTGCAAAGGGGATCGAAGAAACAACGCTCGAGGAGACGGAGCATTATGTGATCATGAAGCAATTTCTCAACAATAAAGAGAAGTTGCTGCGGGAATTGTTCGGTGAATAGAATGAGGCGGACGGAGCGGAAGCAGGAGCCTATAAATTGGCAGCTGTTCTTAAGCCCTTGTGTTACGTTTGGAATTTTGGCACAATGATAGAATGTAAAGCTGTGTTCCCCCCCTTTGGCGAGGGTGCGACCGGCTGATATGTTTTGCTGAAAAGAGGAGTACGAATGAACAAACCATCCATCTATGGATTAACATTTGATCAGTTGACCGCCTGGCTGCAGCCCTACGGGCATAAAAAATTCCGGGCCTCCCAGATTTGGGACTGGCTGTACCGGAAGCGCGTGGCGAGTTTTGCCGATATGACGGACGTGAATAAAGATTGCCTGGGGCTGCTGGAAGAGCACTTTGTCCTCCAGACGCTGGAGGAACACGTGAAGCAGGAATCTTCCGACGGGACCGTCAAGTTCCTGTTCCGGCTTTCCGACGGAAACCTTATCGAAACGGTGCTGATGAGGCACAAGTTCGGATTATCCGTCTGCGTCACGACCCAGGTCGGCTGCAATATCGGGTGCAGTTTCTGCGCGAGCGGCCTGCTCAAGAAGAGCCGGGACTTGTCCGCCGGGGAAATCGTGGAACAAATCATGAAAGTTCAGTTCTATCTGGACAAGGCGGGCAAGGAAGAGCGCGTAAGCCATATCGTCGTGATGGGGATCGGGGAGCCGTTTGACAATTTCGAGAATCTGTCCGATTTCCTGCGCGTCGTCAAAGACCACAAAGGACTGGCGATCGGCGCCAGACACATCACGGTCTCTACAAGCGGACTTGCCGACAAAATCGTCGAGTTTGCCGATTCGGATCTCCATGTGAACTTGGCGGTTTCGCTGCATGCGCCGAACAACGAGCTGCGTACGCGAATCATGAAAATCAACAAAGCGATTCCCATTGAGAAATTGATGGATGCGATCGATTATTATTTGGGCAAAACGAACCGCAGACTCACCCTGGAATACATTCTGCTTAAAGACGTGAACGACGCTCGGGAGCATGCGGAGGAGCTGGCGCAATTGATCGGAGACCGCCGTCCGCTGGTCAACGTCAATCTCATCCCGTACAACCCGGTCGATGAGCACAGCCAGTATCAGCGGAGCGAGAAGGAATCCGTGCGCGCTTTTTACGATATTCTGAAGAAGCAGAATGTAAGCTGCAGCGTGCGGCTGGAGCATGGAGCGGATATTGACGCCGCTTGCGGGCAGTTAAGAAGCAAGCAGATCAAGGCGACCGGTTAAAGGAAGAAGCCGGACCTAACATCAAACGTAAACATGAAGCGTACCCCGGACGGGATACGCTTTTTTTTGCAGTCCGTGTGCGGCTTCCGGCGTTCGGGGGGCCTTCGCATAACGGCAGCCGCATGTAGAGGAAGATAGGCGGATAAAGTCATTTATAGGTTACCACGTGGTTATCAAATTCAGAAATACATCCACATTTCTGTTGACATATTCTTCCTTTGTAGCTAATATAGTAACCAGAAGGATACCAGAAAAGATAGAAAAGGGATTCTTCCGGAGTCGATTAGAAAGGAGGAAGCTGACCGAGCAATCGCTTAAAGCATTTTATGATAAGGCTTACAATAATGATCGTCACTAACTCGGAACATTTTGTAAAGCCGCTTGTCAAACTGTACGGATAAAGGAGGAACGATCATGAAAAAAGGAAAGACCCGCCGGCCCCTTCTCGTTCTCATGAGTCTGATGATGACAATCGCGGGCTGGAGCGGCGCAGCCTCGGCCGCCGAACCGGCCGAAGCGGAAGCGCCTGCCGCGGCTCTTACGAGCAAACTGGCCCAGAAAACATACGGCAGTCCGGAAGAGCTGCTCATCCCCAACAACTACACGGTAGCCGTATTCAACGGCGCGGCGGGCAAGGAAGACGGCCATAACGTGCTGTATGCGACGAGCAAAGGGAAGCCGGGGCATCTTAACGTCATCGATCTGGATGACTATAAGCTGCTGCGCAGCATTCCGATCGCCCCGTCCGAAAGCTCCTGGGCCCACACCGTTGCGCCTGACGGAACCTTGTTTCTGGCGGCGGACGGAGGCGGAGCGCGGCTCTGGAGCTATTCGCCGGTAACCCATACACCGGTTCAGGTCGCCCAATTCGACGGACAATCCGTACCGAACAGCATTACGACCGACGAGCAGGGCAGAGTGTATGTCGGTACGTATCCGGGCGGTAAAGTGTACCAGTACGACCCGGCCACGAAGCTGACGAAGGATTACGGGCGCGTCATCGGGCAGCTGGACTCGGAGTATGTCCGCTCCATCGCTTACCAGGGCGGCAATGTGTATGCCGGCACCGCCCATAAGCAGATCGTCCGGGTTAATCTGCAAACCGGCGCGAAGACGGACATCGCCGCATCCTTGACGGTCAAAAACGATACGGTCTACGATCTGGACACGATCGACAACCGCTATTTGTTTGCGCGTTATACCGATGGAAGCGGTGTACCCGGCGAGGGTTACATCTACGATACACAAACGGAAGCCTGGCTGGACATCGAGCTTCAGAACGTGACCGGCCTGCATGCGACCGATTCGCAGAACGGAAAGCTATATTATATGTCCGACAAGAAGCTGAAAACGTTCGACCTCGCCACCCTTGCGGTGGAAGAAACGGGGATGGAATACGGAACGGGGCTGAGGGGAGCGGATTGGGTCGAATTCGAGAACAACCCCGACCTTCCGGGCAAAACGCTTGTGACGGTCCGTTACGACGGAGGAGTGACCTACCTCAATATCGACACGAAGCAGGTTATCCAGAAGCCGCCCGTCATTCCGGGTCTTCCCGGCGTAGTCAACCGGCTGGCGGCCGTGTCCCAGACCCAGTTGATTACAACCGGTTCGCAGGCGCGCTCCTCGCTGGTCAACTTGACGGACAACACGGCGAAGCCGTTCAGTATCGGGCAGGCCGACAGCGTGTATCCGATCGGGTCCAAAGTGTATATGGGCGTCTATCCCGAGGGCAGCCTGTTCGAATACGACTTGAATAAGGAGCCGGGCGACACGAATCCCGCAAAACTCGCAGTCCTGGAAAACGATCAGGAACGGCTGGTGAACATGACGAGCGGACTCGGCAAGCTGTACATTTCGACGATCTCGGGGTACGGAACGCTCGGAGGCTCTCTGACCGTGTATGATCCGGCTTCCGGCGAGATTAAAGTGCACCGCAACGTCGTTCAGAATCAAAGCGTGCTCAGCACGACCTTCTATGATGGAAAAATCTTCGGTTCCACGACGATCCGCGGCGGACTCGGTTCCGAGCCTACGGAAGCGGAAGCCAAGATATTCGTATGGGACGGGGTAAAGGAACAGAAAATCACCGAATTTCCGCTGCGTGTTCCCGGTCTGGACAAACCGATCTTCATCGGAGATCTGGCGGCAGGTCCGGACGGGCTGATCTGGGGCGCTTCCTATGAGTATATTTTCGCGATCGACCCCCACACGTACGAAGTCGTCAAAAGCAAAAAGATTTACCCTCAGCTCAACTTTACCCAGTGGGCGCATCATCCGCTCCGCTGGTCCGAGGACGGACTTCTTTATGTGCTGTTCAACAACAAATTGACTGTCATTGATCCGGACACGCTGGAATTCCGCACGCTCACGGATACGTCCCGGTTTGATCTGGGAATGGACGGCAACTTGTACTTCACCGACCAAGCGACCAACACAATCCTGTACCGGATGAAAGTCGACGGAGAAGTAACGGAAGAACCGCCGGGCACACCTCTTCCTGTCCGCAACGCCGGTTTTGAAGATCAAGTCGTGAATAAGGTTATTCCCGGCTGGAGTCCGCTGTTCGCGACCGGAACGGATTATTTCTACGAAGTCAGTGGGGACAGGAGCGTATCGGGCGCCAAAAGCCTGAAAATCACCGACAAGCTTCGCACCGCTTCCGTCGCGCTTCAAAGCGACAAGATCACGGTCCAGCCAGGCGGAGATTACGAAGCGGGAGCGCAGATTTACATTGAATCGGGACAGCCGGGACTGATGTTCCGATTCTTCGATGCCGACAATGCCACGATTTCGACGCTTGAAACCCATCTGGACGAATCGAGGCTGGCCCAGTGGCAGAAAGTCACGCTGCGGGGCAAGGCTCCGGCCAACGCCGCTTACGCCCGCCTGATTGCGGTAACGAGCCGGTACAATATCGCCTCGGCGTATTACGATGACTTTTTCGTTCAGAAAAAAGAAGCTCCGGTCCCGTCCGCAGCAGCCGCGATTCTTCCGGAGCCTAACGCGGACGGCTGGCTGAACCGGGATGCGCTCCTCCGCATCCAGACGGCTCACGCTTCGGCGGTGCGCTATTCGGCCGAGGGAGCGCAGCCTTCCGCCGAAGTGACTGTGAACGGCACCGCGGCCGAGCTGTCCGTCGCCGCCGAAGGCGTGACCACGGTCACGTATTCGGCCATAAGCGCGGCGGGCATCCAGTCGGCGCCGGGAAAGATCGCGGTCCGGCTTGATAAGACGGCCCCCTCGGTTCAGTTTACCGCCGAGCCCGTCTATACCGTAGACCGGACAATCGAGATCCGCTGCGCCGCGGCAGACGCATTGTCCGGACTGGCCGTCGACCCGTGCGCGCAAGCTCTTATGAGCGCCCCGGCCTACAGCCAGGAGCCTGGAAAGCACGAGATCAGCGTGACCGCGGCGGATAAGGCGGGCAACAAGGAGACGGCGGTCTACACGTATGAGATTGCCGTCAATTACGCAGGGATGTGCTCCCTCGTCAAGCAGTTCGCACCGGACGACCGCGGCACCGAGCTGGCTTTATGCGCAACCTTGACGGCCGCACGCAAAGCCGAAGAAAAAGGGGGTTCAAAAGCGAAGGAGGCCGTGCTCCTTGCTTTTACCAAACAGGTGGACGCATTCAGCGGCAGGAAGCTTACCCCCGAGGAGGCGGGCGTTTTAAAAAAGCTGGCGGCTTTTCTATAGAAGAAGCGACGCAGCCGCGTCCAAAAAGCAAACGGAAAGCCGCTATTCGGCTGTCCGTTTACTGCGTCTTGCAGGTTACCGGCGGAAGCGGTGAACCGGTTCTTTTACAGCCCGCCGTTTAGCCCGGTATCGCCGCGTTTTTGCGCCGAGGGATTCATGCCGGCCGCGTAAAGCGGGCCGTTAAAAGTCAGGCGGGCGAGAATAAGTGACTCTGTTTATATTATAGAAGCAATTGCTTCAAAGCCGTCCGGAGGGGCGGCTTATTTTCGTTGGAAGGAGACAACCGTCCGGCTATTTAACGGTTTTGATTTTGATAACAGGGTCCGCGCACTGCAAAACTTTTCTCTTTTGTACAAAAAAATTCTCGCTTTTGTCCATTGCCCAGGAAAAAGATGTCGCTTAAACTGAATCTTGTGATAATGAGAATCAATATCACTGATAAGAGTCTCACCAAATACTAACGTACAGGGTGGCAGGTATGATTCAGCAAAATGCAGCAAGGGAAACGCAAGCAGCTTCATCCGTTCCGCTTCGCACCCGTCCGCTGGCCGCAGCCCTCATTCTCACAGCGGGGATTCTCCTCCTGGTATTGGGAATAGGGGTATCGGTTTCATTCGGGGCAGCCGACATTTTATTCTCGACAGTCTGGGAAGCTGTCTTTCATTTCAACCCGGAATCTACACAGCATCAGATTATCGCCGATCTGAGGATGCCGCGCGTGCTGGGCGGCGCCATGGTAGGGGCGAGCTTCGCGGTTGCCGGAGCGATCATGCAGGGCATGACGAGGAACCCCCTCGCGGACTCGGGTCTTCTCGGCCTGAACGCGGGCGCGGGCTTTATGCTGGCGCTCTGCTTCGCTTTTTTCCCGGGCCTGGCCTATTCCAAGCTTATTCTCATGTCTTTTCTCGGTGCGGCCGGCGGGGCCGTGCTGATCTACGGGATCGGCTCCATGGCCAAAGGCGGCTTGACGCCGCTGCGGCTGGTTCTCGCGGGAGCGGCTTTGAGCGCTCTTCTTTCCGCGCTGAGCGAAGGGATCGCCTTATATTTTCATATCGGACAGGACATTGCTTTCTGGTATGCGGGAGGCGTAAGCGGAACCACCTGGGTTCAGCTCAAGGTCATGCTGCCGTGGTTTTTGGCCGCGCTGCTGGGCGCCATCGCGCTTTCCCGTTCGATTACGATGCTCAGTCTGGGAGACGAAATCGCCAAAGGATTGGGGCAGCGGACCGGACTCGTGAAACTGGGCGGCACGGTTGTTGTTCTCATTCTCGCGGGAGCGTCCGTCTCCGTCGTCGGAGCGGTGGGCTTCGTCGGGCTGATCATTCCGCATCTGACGCGCTATCTGGTCGGCGTGGATTACCGCTGGATCATACCGTGCTCCGCGGTGCTCGGCAGCCTGCTGGTCGTTGTGTCCGATCTGGCGGCCAGAATGATCCACCCTCCTTACGAAACGCCCATCGGGGCATTGATTGCACTAATCGGGGTTCCGTTCTTCCTCTACCTGACACGCAAAGAAAGGAGGGAGCTGTAGCGTGAACCTGAATCTGGACTACTCGCCCATTTTGGCACATGAGAAAAAGCGGAAAAGAAGAAATATCGCGATTCTCGTTATTTTCGGTCTGCTTCTTGTCCTTACGTTTGTCATCAGTATGAACATCGGCTTTATCCGGCTTTCTCCCACGGAGCTCTTCACAACGCTTATCGGAGAAGGGACACGGAAGCAATCCTTGATCCTGTTCGATTTCCGGCTGCCCCGCATCGTGCTTTCGATGCTTGCGGGGGCGGGTCTGGCGATATCCGGAGCCATTTTGCAGGGCATCTCGCGCAATGCGCTGGCCGATCCCGGGATTTTGGGCATCAATGCCGGAGCGGGACTTGCGGTTCTGCTATTTATCTGCTTCTATCCCTCTGCCGCTGCCGCTCCGGTCTTCCTGCTTCCCGTACTCGCTCTGGCGGGCGCCGGTGGGACGGCGATGCTGATTTATACGCTTGCTTTCAAGCGTAACGAGGGGTTGTCTCCAACCCGGCTCCTGTTGTCGGGTATCGCCGTGGCGGCCGGAATCAGCGCCGCGACCATCGTACTGACACTACGGATCTCTCCGGAGAAATACCAGTTCGTGGCCACATGGATGGCGGGAAGCATTTGGGGGACGACCTGGAAGTTTGTGATCGCGCTCCTTCCTTGGATCGTCATTCTGTCGATCTACGTATTCTGCAAAGCGCGGGTGCTCGATGTGCTCAACCTGGGCGATCAGCTGGCCTTGGGACTTGGCGCTCCCGTGGAGAGGGAGCGGTTCCTGCTCCTCGCTTCCGCCGTCGGTCTCGCGGGCTCCTGCGTTGCGGTAAGCGGCGGAATAGGCTTCGTCGGGCTCATCGCCCCGCATCTGGCCCGCAGACTGGTGGGACCGGGCCACAAAGTCCTTCTCCCGGCCGCAGCCCTTGCCGGGGCGCTGCTTGTATGCGCAGCCGACACGCTCGGCCGCTGGGTGCTGCAGCCTTCCGAAATGCCTGCCGGAATTGTGGTCGCGGTCATTGGCGCTCCTTATTTCTTGTATCTGCTTGCGCGGTCCAAGACGGAGTAGAAGAGCCTGCCGGCTACTGCCGCCAAGGAAGGTTTACAGAAAGAGAGGTGCTTTATGCTCCGCCGTTTTTTTGCCTACTACAAACCGTACAAAGGCTTGTTTCTGCTCGATTTTAGCTGCGCGATCATAGCCGCCGTACTTGAGCTCGCTTTTCCGCTGGCAGTCAACCGGGTCATCGACGATCTTCTGCCGAGCGGCAAATGGGAATGGATCGCATGGGGGTGCGTAGGCCTTCTCGGCATTTATGTGATCAGCGCCGCCCTGCATTACGTCGTCACTTATTGGGGGCATAAGCTCGGGATCAATATTGAAAGCGATATGCGCACCAAACTGTTTAACCACGTGCAGAAACTTTCTTTCCGTTTCTTCGATAACAACAAGACGGGGCATCTTGTTTCAAGGATGACCAACGATTTGATGGATATCGGGGAGATCGCCCATCACGGGCCGGAGGATTTGTTTATAGCCGTGATGACCCTGGCAGGGGCATTCGGCATTATGCTCGGCATCAACTGGAAACTGGCCGTGCTGACCTTTATTATCGTGCCGGGGATGATCTCGCTTTCGCTTTATTTCAGCCGTAAAATGTCGCACGCTTTCGATAAGATGTTCGAATCTATTGCGGATTACAACGCCCGGGTGGAGAACAATGTCAGCGGCATCCGCGTCGTTCAAGCTTTTACGAACGAGAACTATGAAATCGCCAAGTTCGCTTCCAACAACGGGCAGTTCAGACGGAGCAAGCTTCTGGCTTACCGGATTATGGCCTGGAATTCATCTATCAGCTATTTGCTGATGAAAATCATTTCCTTGTTCGTTCTACTGTGCGGAACATGGTTTGTGCTGGCGAAACAAATGAGCTACGGCGAATTCATTGCCTTCGTGATGCTTTCGAACGTATTTCTCGGACCGATCAATCAGATCAATTCCGTGATCGAAATGTATCCGAAAGGGATTGCCGGTTTCAAAAGATATCTCGAAATCTTGGAACTTGAACCCGATGTCGCCGATGCTCCGGATGCGCGGGACGTTGACCGTCTTGCGGGGAATATCCGGTATCAGAATGTGAGCTTCGGCTACGAAAACAAGGAGAACGTGCTGAACGGACTGAACCTGTCCATCCGGCCCGGGGAAACGGTCGCTTTCGTCGGCCCTTCGGGCGCGGGCAAAACGACCTTGTGCAGCCTCCTCCCGAGGTTTTACGAAGTGACGGACGGCGCCATCACCATTGACGGCATTGATGTCCGCGAGATGAAGCTGGAGTCGCTGCGCTCCCATATCGGAATCGTCCAGCAGGAAGTGTTCTTGTTCGACGGCACCATCCGCGAAAATATCGCCTACGGCAAGCTGGGGGCTTCCGACGGAGAAATCCGGGAGGCGGCGAAAAGAGCCCAGCTCGAAGAGCTGATCCTCTCCCTGCCCGAAGGGCTGGATACGCGGATCGGCGAACGGGGAGTGAAGCTCTCCGGCGGACAGAAGCAGCGGCTTTCCATCGCACGCATGTTTTTGAAAAATCCGCCGATCTTGATTCTCGACGAGGCGACGTCGGCGCTGGATAGCGAGACCGAAGCGGTCATTCAGGAAGCGCTCTGGGAGCTTTCGAAAGGACGGACGACGCTCATTATCGCACACAGGCTCGCTACGGTGAAGCATGCGGACCGGATCGTCGTGGTCACGAAAGAGGGCATCGCCGAACAGGGAAGCCACGAAGAACTGCTTGCCGGGGGCGGTGCCTACAGCAAGCTCTATGCGGCGCAATTCGGCGCCGAGCTGCTTAACAAGCTCGGAAGTGCAGTGCCGGGTTAAGAACGGGCTGCCGGAACGGTTTGAGATCACGCTTCGCGTTCTTGCCCGCTGAGCCCCGGAGCTGCAAGCGCAAGCTTTATCCGGAGGCATACGTCTTATTGTTTTACATAAAGATCAGGCGAGAGCGCACAGGATTACAAGGAAGGACGCTGGCCGTCTCCTATACGGAAAGGCAAAACCAAGGAGGGAATATCGGATGACGTTAGTACAGGAAAGGCTGCATACATCCAGCCTGCATATCGGTTACGGGGATCTCAGTATCGTGAACGATCTGAATATTTCCATCCCGCAGGGTAAAATAACCGCGCTGGTAGGCGCGAACGGTTCCGGGAAGTCGACCATTCTGAAAACGATGGCACGGCTCATGAAACCGGCCTCGGGCGGCGTGCTGCTTGACGGGGTGTCGATCCACAGCAAATCTACGCGGGAAGTGGCCAAAGATCTGGCCATTCTGCCGCAGAATCCGTCGGCGCCTGCCGGATTGACGGTTACGGAGCTGGTCGCTTACGGCAGATATCCCCACCAGAGCGGCTTCGGTACGGTTACTTCCGAAGATAAGCGCGTCATTAGCTGGGCTTTGGAAGTAACGGGGATGATGCCGTTCCACGCAAGACCCGTGGATCAGCTTTCCGGCGGGCAGAGGCAGCGCGCCTGGATCGCCATGGCGCTCGCCCAGCAGACCGATATTCTCTTCCTGGACGAACCGACGACTTTTCTTGATATGGCCCACCAGCTTGAAGTCCTTCAACTGCTGCATAAGCTGAACAGCGAGGAGAAGAGAACGATCGTCATGGTGATTCACGATCTGAATCACGCTTCCCGGTACGCCCAGCATATCGTAGCCATCAAATCCGGCAGCGTGATATGCGAAGGCTCCCCCGCTGACGTGATGAACCAAGATATGCTGCGCGAAGTGTTCGCGATTCATGCGGACATCGTTGCCGACCCGCGTACGGGGGTTCCGCTGTGCCTGCCGTATGAACTGGCGCCGGAGGCGTGACAAGGCCCTGTACGAAACAAAACCTGCCGATCCATTGCGATCGGCAGGTTTTTCAGCTTTCTTCCGGCTTAGGGCCGGGGCGAACGCCGCCATGAGCGGGTACGATCTGCTCTTTGCCGAGCAGACGGGGGAGTTCGTCGAGGAATTTCTCCGTCGTCGTGGCGTCGGCGAAATTCCACTCGTCCGCTTCGACTGCGTAGCAGCAGCCGCGGCGGACTGCGGGAAGCTCCGTCCAGAGCGGAGACTTCATTAACTCGGCGGCGGCGCTGCGGCATTCGGCATCTGCGGGGAGCAGCATAAATATCCGGTCGCCCGCATAATCTTTCATTTCTTCGGGCAGAAGTTCGAGATAAGACAGTTTCTTATCGAGGAGCCTGCGCGTCCTGCCGGCAGGCCGGAAACCGTCCGGATGGTAGAGCATGGAGGACAGCCCGATGGTGCCCATCACAAAAAAGCGGTTTCTTGCAAATGTGAACACGGATGCAGTCTCGTCCGGCTGCAGTGAGGCCCGAAGCCGGCTCCACATGGCGGCGGCTTTCTTCTCATAGCGGGCGAGCCAATTTTCCGCTTCCCGGCGTCTGCCGAGAATGGTCCCCAGCAGCTCGATCCGTTCGTCAAGCGGGGCGAAAGAGTCAAACGTGAGCGTGGGGGCGATCGCGCGAAGCGTGTCATACTGCGATTCGTCTTCGCTGGAGACGATGATAAGGTCGGGCTTCAGCGCTTCGGTAACGGCAGGATTGATCGGGAAGCCGATATCCTTGACGGGAGACTTAAGGCGGCCGGTCTGATGAATCCACGGATAGCCTCCGCCTATGGCTTCCACGCCGAGAACGGCAAGATCGCCGAATGTTTCCCCGTGGTAAATGACCCGTCGGGGGAGCGCCGGAATCTCGACCTCATGACCCGTCCAGTCTTTAATCCGGGTCCGCTTTTGCACAGATTGGCTGTATTGTCTCGGTGTAATGCCGGTCACCTGCCGGAAGCGCCGGTTGAAGTAATATTCGTCGGCAAAGCCGACCCGTTTCGCGATTTCCCGCAGAGGTTCCCGTGTAGACTGAAGCCACTCCTTGGCTTTCTCGATTCTAAGCTCGTTCAGGTAATCCAAGGGCTTTTTCCCGGTCAGCTCTTGAAAGATCGTGCTGTATTGCCAATGGGGGACACGGGCCTGCTCAGCCAGAAATTTTACCGTAATGGGCCGCTTGTAATGCTCCTGAATGTAGCGGATGCTGTTCTCCACCGCGTGTGTGCAGCTTGAAGGCTCAGGGCTGCTCACGTTGTGTTCCAGCAGGAATCCCATCAATTCCTGAAACTGCAGCTGCCGGTAAAAGTGCTGAAGTTCTCCGGATGGGTCGGATTCCGTCAGCAGATCGGCAAAACGCACGGCTCTCGCGAAAGGATAGACGGACCATTCCACGCGGCCCCGAACGAGCGGTTTCAGGTATAAAGCCGTATGGGAGCCTTTGCAGTAAACTATCCGGCACGTGATACGGTAGTACGTCAGACGCCGGTCGCTGTCCATCCTAAGCCGATAGGAAGCCCCGGGAGGGATCATGTAGCACTTGTCGGGAGCGCAGAAGAAAGTTTCATCCGCCACTCTCAACGTGCCGGTGCCGGCGCTAATGAGCAGAAGAGTATGTACATCCGGTTTTTCGCCCGCGTCAACTTCGGGCCCTGCAGCCGGTTCACAGGTACCAGGCATGATTTTGTCGGCAGCCGCGAATTGGAACAGGAGAGAACGGACAGGAAGAGAGCCAGACTCGGAAGGGACCATGATATCACATCCTATTTGAAACTGATAATCATTATCAATAAAATTCATTGTAACTAAAACAAAGAAGCTTTTCAACAGAGGTTGAAAGCTTCTTTTTGAATGAACCGCTGAGTTGTTACGCTGCGGAAGGGCGTATGCCGTCAGAGCAGGCTTATTCTTTGAGCAGAACCGGTATTTCGTTCAACAGCCATTCCCGTGTAGCGGCGTCACTGCCGGATTTGAGAATGTCGAGCGTGTAGACGTGCCCGTTCTTCACGGCCGGAAGATCGAGCCAGATCCGGCTTTTCAGAAGCTCCTCCGTCGACTGCTGCGCTTCTTTGTCTACCGGGGTCAGAATAAAAATCCGGTCACCGGCTACTTGGGGGAGAACCTCCGGCGAAATTTGCTTGAAGCCCGCTTTTTCGTCCAGCACGTCGCGGATCGGCGGAGTCGGCACGAATCCGTTCTTGTCGTAGAGAACTTGGGAAAGTCCCGTGCTTGCCATCACAAACAACCGGTTGCCCGGATAATAAGTGAAAACGGAGGCCGTCTCGCCGGGTTTTATTCCCGCGTCATGCAGGATCTTCCACATCGCTTCCGAACGTGATTCGTAATCGGCCAGCCATTTTTCCGCCTCCGGCTTTTTGTCCAGAAGATCGCCGAGCAGAAGAAGCCGTTCCTTCATGGGCAGGAACGTATTGAACATGAGCGTAGGCGCGATTTTGTTCAACTGCTCGTATTCTTTCTCGTCGGTACTGCCCGTTAGGATAAGATCCGGGCCCAGCTCCAGCACTTTCTCCAGGTTAATGGGAGAACCGATGTCCGTAATGGTCTTATGCTTGTCCGCATATACCGTGCCCGTAAGCCAGTTGGTTGCCGTCCCGATGGCCTGCACGCCCAGTGCATCCAGATCGCTGAACGTCTCCCCGTAAAAAATGACCTTCTTGGCGGCGGCCGGAATTTCGGCCGTATGCCCTTTGTAATCCGTAACCTTGCGGGGAGAGGCGGCGGATTTATCGGCAGCGGCGGTGTGGGTGCCGGCAGGATTCGCGGTTTGCTTGCTTGCGGTATCGCCGGTTTTCTGTGAACCGGAGCCGGCGCATCCGCTTAATAAAGCGGCGCTTAGTATCGCAGTGAAAAATAAGGTAGAAACAGGTCGTGCCAAGTTCATGAGTCGGTCAGCCTCCATCGGTCTTATATAACGATAATGATTCTCATTATCGGTTGCTGTTATCATAGCGTACCCGTATGCGGCCGACAATGGACAAATCCGTGACGCGGCTTTTGATTTTGTGCAAAAACGACGGCGGAGTCTCACGCGCGTTCTGTTGAAAAAGGATGCCGGCTCATTTTAAATCGCAAGCGGATGAGCAAGCGGCCGGATAATCGCATTCTTTCTTCACATCCATCCTTCGGTCCCCATCTAACCGTATCTGTGCTAAGATTTTCTCAATGAACGAATGGGAGAGGGGAAAACAGGATGAACCCGATAAAATTCGGCAGTCTTGTCGTTACAGCCACGCTGCTTATGGGGTCTTCGTTTGCGGTCGGCAAAATGGGACTCGCCTACGTTTCGCCGCTGCTGCTTGTGGGAGTCCGTTTTACGCTGGCCGGGGCCCTGATGGCCCTGTGGGTCTTGGGCACGAGAAGGCGAATGCCGCAGACGGCCGCCGGGTGGGGACGGATCGCCTTGATCGGCCTTTTTCAGACAACGGGAGTGATGGCGTGCATTTTTCTGAGCCTGAGAACCATTTCCGCCGGAGAGTCGTCGCTGCTAACCTTTGTGAATCCGCTGCTGGTCGTGCTGCTGGGCACTCTTTTTCTCGGGATGAAGTACCGGTGGTCCCAGTGGGCCGGCATAGGGGTCGGATTTCTGGGAGTCGCCGTGACGCTCGGGTTCCAACTGGATTTTAAAACAGGAACCCTATTCGGGCTGGGCTCCGCAGTATTCTGGGCGGCCGCAACGCTGCTCGTCAAACGCTGGAGCGCTTCTTTCGACATTTGGGTCATGACCGCTTTTCAAATGCTGGCGGGCGGACTGGCACTGCTTGTACTCGGCCTGCTAGTGGAAAAACCGCTTTTTGTGCTGAATGCGGATTCGCTATGGATCATTCTGTATCTCGCGGTACTGGGCTCCATTGTGCAGTTTGCGGCCTGGTATTATCTGCTGAGCAGGGGAGATCCCGGAAAGACGAGCGCCTTTCTTTTTCTGGCCCCGTTCTTCGGCGTGCTTTCGGGCTGGCTGCTGCTGGGCGAGACCGTCCGCTCATATGTGTACGTAGGAGGTCTGCTGATTCTGGCCGGTATCTTCCTCGTAAACTGGGCGCCTGCCCGAACCGGTGCCGGGTCGTCCCGTTTTGAAAAAGATCATTCCGCCTGATCACCGGAGCCTATGGTTCAAAAACCAAAATATGGAGAATAAACCTGTAATCCGGAACCTGTTTTAAAGGGCGGGAAGGCGGTATGATGAACACGGGATTGCAATTAGGAAAAGGGGGATCATGGATGATGAACCGCAAGCGGCTTTCCTTGCTCTTGTCCGTATTTCTGCTTCTCAGTCTCTTCTCGTCCTTTGTGCTCGGCCGGACCGCCGGAGCTTCTTCAGCCAGCGATTGGGTGCCGGTCTGGAGCGATGAATTTAACGGCCCAAACGGGTCGGGACCGGATTCTTCGAAGTGGAATCTGGAAACCGGAGCCGGCGGCTGGGGAAATAACGAGCTGCAGCACTATACCAGCCGCACGTCCAACGCTTATCAGGAAAACGGAAATCTGGTCATTCAGGCTTTAAAAGAAAACTATAACGGCTCGGGTTACACGTCCGCGCGCCTCACGACGCAAAATAAATTCAACCTCAAATACGGGCGGGTTGAAATGCGCGCCAAGCTGCCTTACGGGAAAGGAATCTGGCCCGCTTTCTGGATGCTCGGCAAAGACATCGGCACCATAGGCTGGCCCGCCAGCGGCGAGATCGACATTATGGAGTATGTCGGCGCTCTGGAACCGAACCGCGCGTACGGAACTCTGCACGGACCGGGCTATTCCGGCTGCTGCGGCCTCTCCGGTTCGTATCTGCATCCGCAGAATTTGAGCAATGACTACCACACGTTCGCTTTGGAGTGGGAGCCCGGCGTGTTCAAGTGGTTCGTAGACGGCAAGCTGTTTCACACGAGAACGCTGGCGGACGCAGGCACGAATGCCTGGGTGTTCGACAAGGAATTTTTCTTCCTGTTGAACCTCGCTGTGGGAGGCAACTGGCCGGGTTACCCCGACGGTACGACAGTCTTCCCGCAAAAATATTACATCGACTATGTCCGTGTATGGCAGCGCGCGGGAGGCTATAACGTCGTCGCCCTGAAATCGGAAGCGAACGGAAAATACGTGACCGCCGAACATGCAGGCGCCAGCCCGCTGATCGCCCGTTCCGAGACCGTCAGCGGCTGGGAGAAGTTCGAGCTGGTCGACCTCGGCGGCGGTAAGGTCGCCCTGAGAGCGCTTATCAACAACCGTTACGTTTCCGCGGACAATGCGGGAGGAAGCCCGCTCATTGCGAACCGGGAAGCGATCGGCACCTGGGAGACTTTTGAGCTCGGTAAGACGGCGGACGGCAAGCAGACGTTAAAAGCGCTGGCGAACAACCAATATGTGTGCGCCGACAACGAAGGCGCGAGCCCGCTGATCGCGAACCGCGCCACGGCCAGCAAGTGGGAGAGCTTCGTATTAATGAAGCAGAATCCGTAAGCGGCCGCTCTCCGGCCAAACGACAGGCAATGACAGGAGTTTCCTTTGGGTAAAGGAGGCTCCTGTCTTTTTTGTGCCGGAAAGCTGGCAGGAAGCGAATACCGCAAGCTTGGATCAGGGTACTTCCGAGTGCCTAAGGCGCGCAAAAGCACCTATCGAACTTTAAAGTGCTTACTTCACGAAAGAGTAAGCAGGGCGCATAATAGGACATGCTACATTTTAAGCCTACACAACAGGAGGTCATCCGAGAATGACTAAACATCTGCAAGATACAACTACTCTTCACAACGGAGTTAAAATGCCCTGGCTCGGTCTCGGCGTTTTTAAAGTAGAGGAAGGCCCCGAACTGGTAGAAGCGGTTAAAACGGCTATCAAAAACGGGTACCGGAGTATCGATACGGCCGCCGTATACGGCAACGAGGAAGGGGTCGGCCAAGGAATCAGGGAAGGTCTGGCCGAAACGGGTCTTTCCCGGGAAGAGCTTTTCGTCACTTCGAAAGTCTGGAATGCGGATCAGGGTTACGAATCTGCTCTCCAGGCGTTTGAAGTCAGTCTGCGGAAGCTCGGCCTGGACTACCTCGATTTGTACCTGATCCACTGGCCTGTCCAAGGGAAATACAAAGACACGTGGCGCGCTCTTGAAGCCATTTACGAGTCGGGCAAAGCCCGGTCTATCGGAGTCAGCAATTTCCATGTCCATCATTTGCAGGACCTTCTGCAGGAGGCGAAGATCAAGCCGATGGTCGACCAGGTCGAATTTCATCCGTGCTTGACCCAGGAAGAACTGCGGGCTTACTGCCGCGAACAGGGAATCCAGTTTGAAGCGTGGTCCCCGCTTATGCAGGGCGAGCTGCTGGATAACGAGGTTCTGAAGACCGTTGCGGGCCGTCACGGCAAATCCGTCGCACAGGTTATTCTGAGATGGGATCTGCAAAACGGCGTGGTGACAATCCCGAAATCGACGAAAGAGCACCGCATTATCGAAAACGCAAGCGTGTTCGATTTCGAGCTGACGCCGGATGAAATGAGCCGGATCAGCGGCTTGAACGAAAATAAAAGAGTCGGTCCGGACCCGGACAACTTTGATTTCTAGGCATAAATATTGCTCAAAAATTCGAGCGGATCAGTGCCGCCCCGATGCTTTGCCGTCCGGCTTATGCACCGGAGCCAGATGCTGTGCAGTTCCTAAAAGCCGTCCTTTGGACGGCTTTTTTGCTGTTTCGGCTCCCCGGGAGCAATTTTTAGGTTCTATTAAGTTGCTTTTAAGATTCGGAGAGGATAATCAAGGAAAAACCCTGGAGGAAGCTATGTCTATACGCATGCGGCTTACTTTGTTATATTCGGGTATTCTTTCCGCTACACTGCTGTTGTTCGGCATTGTCCTGTACAGCTTTCTGCAGATTTATTTTATTAATGACCTTAAAGATTCGCTCAGAGAGCAGACGGATGTGCTGCAGGAGAGTGTCACCTATAAGCTGAAGGTTGATCCCCTGGGCTCCGATCTGGACATTCAGCTCGACCATGTCGATACCGTCCAGTCGGGCATGTACCTGCAGCTCGTCAATTTGATCAACGGCGATAAGGCGAGGACGCGAAATTTGGGCCAGGTGGAACTGCCGTTCTCCAAAGATGCCGCCGGTAAAAAAACGGAGGGCTACTACATTACCGAAGAGGTCCAGCAATCACCGTTTCTCATCTACAATCAGCCGCTGCTGCTGAACGGGAAGCTAGTAGGCGTACTGCAATCCGCCTATAATATCGGCTTGATCGATAAATTTCTGTCCATACTCCGGCTTGTGCTGATTCTGCTCTCTCTGGTGATCGTCTGCACGGCCTCGTTCATGGGCTGGCTCTCCTCCAAGCGGGCGCTGAAGCCCGTATACGCCTTGATTGAGGCGACCCGCCAAATTCAGAAAAGCGACGATCTGGGCAACCGGATCGCCGTTAAACCGACGGGAGACGAAGTCAGCCTGCTGGGGACGACCATCAACGGCATGCTGGAACGCATCCAGCACATGTACGGGGAACTGGACAAGTCCTACATGACCCAGCGGAGGTTTGTGGCAGACGCCTCCCACGAATTAAGAACACCTTTGACGACGATAAGCGGCAATGCGGAATTTTTACAAAAGGCTTGGCTGTCGTTCCGGCAGGCTCCGGAGCGGAGGATAGACAAGGAGCAATTGGAACTGTCTATCGAAGCCATTCACGATATTGCCGACGAGGCAGGCCGGATGGGGAGGCTGGTGCATAATCTGCTGACTTTGGCGCGTGCCGATTCGGGGCTTCATCTGAGAAAAGACAGACTGAACATAAGCTCCATCGTCCAGGATGTCATCCGCAAATCCCAGGTGCTTGCGAAATCCGCCGAGTTTCAAGCCGGTCCACTGGAGGGTCTGGAATCTTTGCAGATTGTGGGCGACAGGGATTACCTGCAGCAGCTTTTGTTTATTTTCGTGGAAAATGCCTTCAAGTATACCGAAAACGGCTGTGTGAGGTTCTTCGCAAGGGCGGCGGGAGAAAATGCGGAGCTTATTATCGAGGACACCGGAATCGGCATGGACGAAGCGGATATTCCGCATATCTTCGACCGGTTTTACCGGGCCGATCCTTCAAGAGGCGAAACGGAGGGGACCGGCCTTGGGTTGTCGATCGCGAAATGGATACTGGAGGAACATCGGGGAACCGTCGAGATCCGAAGCCGCCGGAACGAAGGAACCCGTTTTACGATCCGGCTTCCGGTCGTTCCCGCTACCCATGAGGAAGGAAGAATGCCCGCCTTGAGTGAAGCTGCTTCCGCGGGGATCGAAGGATAATCAGTGTTCTAAAAACGGGAAAAGCCGCTGCTTCAGCGGCTTTTTTTTGTGCGAATTGCAGGAAGGGATGATAAATAATTAATAACATTAATTAAAATGGTTAATGACGTTAATTGAATCGGAACGTTGTCTTCATTCATGAAACGAGGGGTACCTCCTGTGTAAGCTTACACTTCTATATTCGCTTTTTTCGGACAAAAGGTTCGATCCGGCAAAAAAGAGATTTCCGTCTTATGACGGCACAGCAAAAAAGCCAGAGCCGCAGCTCTGACTTTACTAGGTACGGGAAGGTTCTTCAAGGCGCGGATTGTCCGCGTCCGGTTCGGACGATGCCCACAGCACCCACCAGATAAGAAGAGGCTGGAACAACAAGCGCAGCCAGAGGAGCGAAGGGGGGCGTATACGATTGGGACGGGGCGGGAATGTGGTACAGGGCCGCGCAAATGTTGGCGGGAAACACAAGTACGAGGTAGACGGCGATGATCACTCCCGGCCGGAATCACGATCAGACAACGGGCCGCTTCTGTTTGCGCAGCGAGTCGAGCAGTTCCGGTCCCGCGTGCAGGTTATCGCGGACCAGGTCCCGCGGAGTCAGCGCCATCCATTGGTTAAGCGAGACGTCCGCGAACCGGTCGCTTTTGAACATTTCCAGAAACCAGACGGTCTCTTCGCCCGTGTTCTGGATATAGTGGCCGTAGGCGAACGGAACGTAGCCGACATCGCCCGCCCGGTAGTCGAAGGTGCGGGCGGAGCCGTTCCCGCCGAAGACGGTCATCCGCGCCTGGCCGGAGAGGTAGTACTGCCATTCGTCCTGGTTGGGGTGCCAGTGCAGCTCGCGCATGGCGCCGGGCTTCAGTTCGACCAGGGCGGCGGCAACCGTTACGGAGACGGGGAAGTTGGAGGAATCCACGACCCGCACGCTGCCCCCGGGCATGACCGTCGGCGTTTGCGCAAGAAGCCTGTGCTTGAAGCTCCGTGGAATTGCGCCGTAGGGGGACTCGATTTCCTGGGAGACAATAGAGCCGGGAACTTTGTCCTGGAAAATATATACCTGCCCGGACGGTATGTTCTCGAAAGCGCTCTCGTCCACCCCGAAATTAGCCGCGAGAACGTCCGGGGGCGTGTGGGCGAACCAGTCCGAGATGGACAAGGTGTTGAGATCGGAAAAGCTCCCGTCGTCGAAGACGAGCAGAAATTCGCATCCTTCCGCCAGCCCCTGGATGGAATGGGGAATACCCGGCGGGAAATACCACAGGTCGCCTTCGCCCACATCGTCGATGAAATTGCGGCCTTTCTCGTCCACCGCCGTAATTCTCGCTTTTCCCGTCAGCATGTACGCCCACTCGGCCTGCTGGTGCCAGTGCAGCTCGCGCACGCCGCCGGGGGTCAGACGCATATCGACGCCTGCAAGCGTCTTGGCGATGGGAAGCTCGCGGACCGTAACTTCACGGGACCAGCCGCCGTGGTTCAACTGCATGTGAGCATCGGAGAACGAGAATTTCATGTTCGGGATCAAACCCGCATCGGTAGCGGGAGGGACCAGCATGTTCGGATTTTCCAGATCGCGCAAAATATCGCGCGGACCGGGGTCGGTGGCTCCCGCGCCGTCGGCCCGAATGGGCTGGGGGATTTGAAGCTCTTCTTTTACCGGCTTGCTCATGACATCCGCTCCTTCGTTCAGGCGAGGAAGTATCTCGCCAAGTTTATCAAGCCTATACATATGCGGCACCGTTTGTCCGTTAGTTATGTAAAATCGCCACGGGATTGCCCTATATGGCGGAAGCCGTTGGGCTGCGGGGTTGCAAAAGAAGCGGAAATTTCCTACAATGAACACAAAACTTTATTGATAATAATTCTCAATTATAAGATCGAAAGGGGAAGCGCTTATGCCGTCGGCCATACAAATCGATAGGATGCATGATTATTTCGATCGTTTTTCCGAGCATATGGAGGGACAGATTTCCGGCAGCGGCGGGGAGCGGACGCTTCTGCTTTCTCCGAGGCTGGGAGAGGGGACTCTGACCCGGATTCCCATTCGAACGGGCATGGAAATTGTCATTTCGGATTTCGAATTAATCCGTGATCTTAAAGTGCAGGTTCACGGGTCTTACAGCTTGTTCGAGCTGAACTATTGTCTGGAAGGGGACATTTACTGCGCCTGGGAAGGAAACGAGCTGCAAACCGGCAGTCTCAGCGGCAATGTCTTTTTTATGGAGAATATGAACGTGTATATGGAGAAAAAAGGCGGCGTCCGCAACCGGACGCTGGAAATACGGCTGCATCCCGAGCTGCTGCTCCGCAGTGCGAGAGGGCCCGAAGAGACCGAGCAGATCCGTCATCTGCTCTCGCGCAGCCGGGGCAGGATCGGAAGGTTTACGGATACCCCGCTTATCCGGCAGGGGGTCCGGGATCTTTTGCAGTCCGGACGTCTGGGGAGCATGCGCAGATGGTACGCGGAAAGTAAAGCGATGGAGCTGATCGCGCTGATCAGTCAGCCGGAAGACGGCGTTAAGGAAGCTGCGGGGATCAGCCTGACACCGGACGACCGGAACCGCCTGGCGGAGGCGAGAAGGCACGTGCTGGACCGGCTGGATAGTCCGCCGTCTATCCCGGAGCTGGCACAGCTGTGCGGAGTCAATGAACACAAGTTAAAAAAAGGCTTTCGCTCGTTGTTCGGCATGACCGTTTATGAACTGGTACGCAGAGAGCGGATGAAGAGAGCGGCCGAATATATGGACCGGGGAATGAATGTGAGCGAAGCGGCCGTTCAGCTCGGTTATGCGAACATGAGCAATTTCACGGCCGCGTTCCGGAAACAGTTCGGTTTGAATCCGGGGCAATATCTTAAACAAGCCAATCATGAACGGGTCCGTTTGTGAGGCTGATCCGGCGGAAGAATGCGTATGGGCCGTTATTGTCCATGGCTGACTTTCCGGGTAAAGCTTGTTGTGCCCTGCTCGGCCATCGGTGTTCGGCCAGTACAACTCCCTATGTGCGCCATAACCCCGTACTCGGCGGACCGCTGGCGTTACCCGGGCAGATCAGGTGTCAAAGCAGCTTCCTATCAGAATTGCCTGTAACGATCCCCTTGCCGCCTGCGGCAAAGGGATTTTTGCCGTACCTGCTCCTTCAACAGGCAGAATTGCTTCGCCGGCAGGTAGCGGGCTTTTCCGGGCTTGAACGATAATAAAAAACGTACGAATATCGTTCGACCGGGAAAGGAGACAAAGTCTATGAAAAAACGGTTTCTGCTTATTTTTTTGACCGTGCTGGCCGCTATGACTTCAATCGCGACGTTTAATCCGATCCTCGGGCTGTTGGCCAGAAGTATGGGACTGAGTGAAATCCAGACCGGCAGTCTGGTATCGGTAACGGGCTTGTTCTGGATCACGGGGACCTTCTTATGGGCAAAATGGGCGCGAACGGGCCGGAAGCTGGTGATGATTACGGCCCTGCTCGGTTATATTGTGACCCTGGCGGCGTTTGCCGTCCTATCCGACCTCGCCCGCAGCGGGGAACCTGACCCCGCCCGGCTCTACATTCAACTGCTGTTCCTGCGCGCGGCCGGAGGTTTCTTCTTCGGAGCGATTCCCGCTATGGCGCAGAGCTATCTCATGGAGTGGACGACGGCGGAAAACCGCGCTTCCGGAATGGCGCTGTTCGGAGGGGCGAACGGGCTCGGCTTCGTTCTCGGACCCGCGCTCGGCGCCCTGCTAACGCCTGTCGGTCTTACGGCGCCGATGTACGCTTCCGCCGTGCTGCTGGCACTGACGGCGGCCGCATTCTGGCTGATGATTCCCGGCGGCCGGCCGGCGGTTGCAAGTACCCGCGCCGGCAAGCTGTCCGCCGCCGACCCGAGAATTTCGCTGTACCTGGCAATCGGGCTGACCTTGTCCATCGTCATGATTATTCTTCAGGTGACCTGCGGCATTTTCATCCAGGACCGCTTGTCCGTCACTTCAGAGGCTGCCGCGCGGTACATCGGCCTCGGGCTTTCGTCGGCGGGGGTGCTCGTGGTCGTCGTTCAGCTGCTGATCGGCCGCTATCTGAAATGGCCGACGGGCAGGCTCCTCAAGATCGGCCTGTCGTCCCTGTGCGCAGCCTTTCTGTTGTTCTTGCTCTGGCCCGCGATGTACCTGCTTGTTTTCCTCCTGTTCGGCATCGGCATCGGGTTTACGCTTCCCGGTTACATTACGGCGGCATCGCTCGCGGTCACAGAGGAGGAGCAGCCGTCGGTCGCTTCTTTCACCGCGGCGGTACAAGGCGTCGGCTCGTTTGCGGGACCGTTGACGGGAACGCTGCTCTACTCCCTGCACACATCGGCTCCTTATGCCGTCTGTGCGCTGCTGACAGCCGTGTTTGTCCTGGCTGTGTGGGCCCGGCCCCGCCCGGGCGCTTTCCGCCAAGCTGCTTCCGCTCCGTCCGACCGGACCCGTTAAAGGTTCGCGCTTAGGCAGCCCGTTCCTCTAATCCCCTCCTTACCGCCACGGCTGTTAGAAATGCCGCAGCCGGTTATGGTACAATCACGTAGCCGGACGAGACGGCAATTATACAAGCTGAAATAGAGGTGCCCTATGCCGAATATGATTCTCCTAAACGATCAGGTAAGTCCTGAAATCAAAGCGAGTATAGCCGGAGCGGAAGAATATCCGGAAATTGAGCGGTTGATGGTGGAGACCGCGAAATGGCTGCGGAGCAAAGGGTCGACCCAGTGGTCGGGACTGCTGTCGGGCAGTGACGATCACGATATGGCGGGGGCCCTGGAACGCCAAGAGGTTGTTGTGTTCAAAGCAGCGGAAGGCACCCTTCTGGCGTGCGCGATTCTCCAGCAGGAAGCGGAGGACTGGGACCGCAAATTATGGCGGCTGGACCCCGGGGAGTCCGGCACGGCAATTTATCTTCACCGGCTGACCGTTAACCGCGGGCAATCGGGCAGAAGTCTCGGCAAAACGGTGATGGACTGGATCCGGCAGGAAATGTCGTTTCCGGGCAAAGACCGGATTCGTCTGGACTGTATCGGCAGCAACGAGACCTTAAACGCCTTTTACAAAACGTGCGGCTACACGTATATCGGCGAGTCGGACGGATTCAGCCTGTACGAAAATAGGCTGCCCGTGCGCTGAATATCTGCTTTCGTTCCCGTCCTCCAAGAGGGCGGGAGCTTTTTTATTTCACGTTCCGGCCTGCTGCGAAAGCCTATTGACAAATGGAAAAAACTTGCTTATCCTGATATTGACTGAATTAGTCAATCAAAAATCATAGCAGTGTGCACGATTTAATTTTTTTTGCAGAGAAATTGACTGAACTAATCAATCAAAATAAAGGAGCGAAAATGATGAACACGTATGAGACCGGGAATCGCGAGAAAAGAAAAGCGCTTGTAATCGGCGGGAGCATAGGTGGATTGTTAACCGCAAGAGTGCTCGCGGATTTTTATGATGAGGTGCTTGTGATCGACAAAGACGAATTTCCCGGGGAACCCGCTGACCGTTCCGGGACGCCGCAAGGCTACCATCCTCATAGTTTTACGCCGCGCGGGAAGACGATTGTCGAGCGTTTTTTTCCCGGCTACGAGGAGGATCTGCTTCAACTGGGCGCGCTGTCTTCACTGAACAAAACCGTGACGAACACGAACGAGTACGGAACGATCAGCGGCCCTTACCAGCGCAATGACCTCAAGTTCAGCAGAGCTCTCCTGGAGTGGGTGATCCGCGAGCGGGTGAAACGTATCCCGCAGGTGTCTTTTCTGCCGGGCCATGAGGCGGTTCAGCTTATGAGCACCCCGGACCGGAAGAAAGTGACGGGCGCGGTTATACGGGGAAGGAGCAGCGGCGGAGAGGAGAAGCCCTGTCAGGCGGATCTCGTTGTCGATACGGGCGGACGGCTGTCCAAGCTGACTAAGTGGCTGGAAGTTATGGGGCTGGAAGTGCCCGCCTCCGATTATTTGAACGTAGAGCTCGGTTACAGTACCCGCAGGTACCGGGTGCCGGCCGCTAAGGAACATCTGGTCAAGGAGTGGGATGTGATTAATATTGCCGGGCAGCCGGCTAAAGGAACGTTTACGGGTGTGTTGTCCTTCATCGAAAATAACGTGGCGGAAATGCTCCTGTACCGTCCGGGAGGACAATACCCGCCAACGAAAGAAGCCGAATACGAAAAGGCGGCCGCGAATCTCCCTGACTCGGTCATCGCTGAAATTCTCGGAGAGCTGGAACCGGCCGCGTCTCCGAGAGGATTCCGCGTGCCGCAGCTGTACCGCCGGCATTTCGAGCAAATGACGGACTGGCCTGCGGGGCTACTTGTTCTCGGCGACGCCTACTGCATCTACGATCCGATCTTCGGGCAGGGGATGACGGTGGCAGCCATCGAAGCGGAGACCCTTGAAGCCTGCCTGCGGAGGCAGAGTCTGGCGCCGGCGCCTTCTCCCGCGTTCGAACGCAACGTGCTGCGCCGTCTCCAGGATGTGATTGAGCCGGCCTGGTGGTTAAACTGCGCGGCCGACCTGCGCTGGGAAGGCGTGACGTATTCGGGCGCCGCGCCCCTGAAAGGAATCGAGTTCGGGCGGAGATACATGAATCTGGTGCTGAAATACGCGACCGGGGAAAAGAATATGAAATTTTTCGGGCTGTACTGGGCCGTCAATACGCTTGCCCTGCCGCCGGGTCATCTGTTCCATCCGGACATGGTGCGGGAGGTGCTGTCTTCCTCCGAGGAAGGCAGAAGGCTGCTTGACGAGCTTCTTCCGGAGGGCTCCGGTTCCCTGGCCGCCGTACTGGAAGAGATCATCCCGGCGTTTTCCGAAACGGCTTACGAAACGGTCTGAAAGGATGATATAATTTGGGCATCAGCACGTGAAGTGGAGGATTACAGTGGCACCATTAAACGATCAGCAGTTAAATCAGATACGGGATGAACGCAGAATACAAATTATGGGGGCCGCGCTTCGCGTTTTTGCGAGAAGGGGAATCATCGGCACGAAAATGAGCATGATCGCCGCGGAGGCCGGAATCAGTCACGGTCTGCTCTACCATTACTTTACTTCGAAAGAAGAGTTGTTTACTACGCTTGTCCAAGGCGCAATGGAAGCTTCGCAAGAAGCCATGAAGGAAGTTTACCTGCTTCCGGGTACGCCGCTTGATAAAATCAGGAGATTATCCGAAGAGATGCTGGATAAGAGCGGCGCGCTTTATTATCTGCTCATACACCAGGCTCGGACCTCGGAGGGGGTGCCGGATAAGGTAAATCAGCTCATGCGGGATTACTCCTTGGATACGTACGTGGAGCAGCTGCTGCCGCTGTTCCGGGAAGGGCAGGAGCGGGGAGAGCTGGATGCCGGCGATACGGAGGAAATGATCGCGTCTTACGTTTCCGTATTGTCGGGACTTATGGTGGTGACGGCCGACGGGAACGATGATTACCGGGTTCCCCCGGTGGATCGTCTGCTAAGGATGATAACGAAGCGGTAAGAGCGTCACTGGCGCAGCTGCGCCCGTTTAGGCACGGCGAATTTCTTGCAATGCCGCTTAAGCTGCGGCTGATTGCCGGAAGCGGTGCGTTTTATAAAAAGCTCTCGTCCGGGAAACCGGCGGGAGCTTTTTGCGCGGGCTGGGATGCTCACGATTAAGCGGCCAAGCAATAATTTACAAATTCTTCAAACAGGCAAAAGAGGAATAGGGCGCCGGACGGCCGAATAGGTTCAGAGTAAGGAGGCCTTCCTTTTTTAAAAGTTAAAGCGCTTTAACTTATTAGGATTTCAAGGAGGAATTAACTTGCAAACGAAACGATCGGTATCCGTACGTAAACGGGTGAAATCATGTATGAATGCTGCTTTAAGTGTCGGTTTGGCGAGCACACTTCTGCTCACGTCCGTCTTGTTGCCCGGGAACGCTCTTGCGAACTCGAATCCGGCACAAGGAGAAGCATACGCAGCGCCGGCGAACTCCCACGACTCAAACTTTTCTCCGTCCACCCTTCAATTTTTAAAATCGAAGACCGGTCTGGACGGGGAGCAGTGGGACAACATTATGAAACTGGTGAACAAAGCCGAACAAGACTCGCTGAAATGGACCGAGTACTACGGGTACTGCGAAGACATCGACGATGACCGCGGTTATACGATCGGTATTTTCGGGGCGACGACAGGGGGTTCCAACGATACGGGCCCGGACGGACCGGCGCTGTTCAAGGAATATGATGCCGTAAAAGGAGCTTCAAACCCATCTGTGGAAGGCGGCCTTGCCCGGATCGGAGCTCACGGCTCCATGAAGGGATCGATCCTGAAAATTACCGACAGCGAGAAGGTTTTCTGCGGCAAAATCAAAGGTCTGGAGGACGATCCGGCCTGGAGGGAAGCCATGTGGCACACGTTCTATAACGTGTATATCAAATACAGCGTCGAGCAGGCGCGCAATCGCGGATTTAATTCGGCTCTGACGATCGGATCTTTTGTGGATACGGCTTTGAATCAAGGGGCCGAGGGAGACTCGGGAAGTCTGGCGGGCATTCTGGCCAAATCCGGCAGCAGCACGAACGAGAAAACATTTATGACGAACTTCTATGCCAAACGTACGCTGGTAGTGGACACGAACGAATACAACCAGCCTCCCAACGGCAAAAACCGGGTGAAACAGTGGAGTTCGCTTCTTAACACGGGAGAAACGGATTTAAAAGATGCGGATGTGGCGGTTAAGAAAGCAACGAACTGGATCATGAAGTAAACGCAAAAAAGCGGCGCATACAGCCGAGCCTGGAGACAAGGTTCCTTTCGGAACCGGGTCTCCGGGCTTTTTTTACGGGCCAAGCGCCTTGAATTCAATCAAGTTGGCTTCTCACAAGCCGTGCAGGAGTTTTCGGGAACGTGTATGCTGCGCACTTACGGAGGCGGGCGAACAGCCATCTATGCGTCAACAGACTCCGGTTCTGTTCAGCCGAAGAATCCGATCAGCATGATCCCGGCGGTTATCACCAGGGAGCTTAGGATCCGCAGCGTGCCCTGTTTTTCCTTCAGGACGAAAATGCCGAGCAGGGTGGCGAACACGGTTCCGATTTCGCGGACGGGCGACACATGTGCGACCGGCGCATAGGCGAGCGCGAGCAAGAACAGCAGGTAGGAGCCTGTGTTTAAGACGGCGCCGAGCACAATCCGTTTCCCGTTGAGCTTCCATTCGGAAGAGAGCTGCCGGGACGACAGGACCGCGGGAGTTAATCCGGCGGCGAAGCCGATATTGGTTACCTCGAGCAGGGTAAGCGCGGAAACGTGCTGCAAGTTGATTTTATCTACAAGTACGTAGGAAGTCGTACATAAGCCGACGCCCAAGGCCATCAGCACGGGAGCCGGCGAGAATCCTTCTCCGTGTCCGGCGGATTTGCGCGTCAGCAGACCGCTGAGCATGACGAAGCCGATAATCATGCAGAGAAGTCCGATCCAGCCGGGAACGGACAGAGTTTCGCCGAGAAAAGCGACGCCGAATGCCGGAATGAGCAGAGTGTTGGTGCCCCTCATGATCGGATATACTTGGGACAAATCTCCCATCTGATATGTACGGGATAGCAGGAGTCCGTAGACGGCCTGGAGCCCGGCAGAGGACAGAAGCAGGAGCCAGGCCCCCCTATCAAGCGATGCGGACCCTATTTCCTGGATGAACGGGGGAAAAAGGGCAACGGCGGCGATCATGGCGATGCACCACAAAAAAACGCTCTTGTTGCGGCTGCTTTTGGCAAACAGGCTCCAGATGGAATGAGTGAGGCCCGAAAGTACGACGAGTAAAAAGGCAAGAAGGATCATGGAATCATCTCCGTAGCTGTCATCCGCCCGGCGAATTAGGTTTGGCATTCTTTCTTGCCGGACGACGTTGTTGTAAAATGTGGTATTGTGATGTTTCTTGTGGTTTTGAATGTAATTGTATGCTTATATCATCGAGGTGTCAATGTGAAAAACAAACCATACAACAGCCTGGGTTCTTCCGGTCGGATGTGCCACAAACATAGATAATCACTTATAAATCCGACGCGATGCGGAAGGTTGACAGAAGAGAGACTAGCTTTTACACTGTAGAAAAACAACATCATTCAACATGTGAAATGGAAATAGTTGATGCCGGAGGCCGCTTATGTCCTTGACTTATGAAGACAGAAGGAACACGATCTTAAAGCAGTTGGACTTGGAAGGAAAAGTACAGGTTCACCTGCTTTCCGCCGAATTTAACGTCTCGACGGAAACGGTCCGCAGGGATTTGGATCGTCTGGAGAAAGAAGGCAAGCTGCGCAAAGTTTACGGCGGTGCCGTTAAAGTGAGGTCCGACCGGGTTGAGCCGCCGTTTCTTAAGCGCGCACAGATGATGCAGCGGGAGAAAGCTTCTATCGGCAAACTGGCGGCTTCGCTGATCGGCGAAGGAGAGACTGTCATTCTGGATAACGGGACGACGACGATCGAAATTTTGCGTCATCTCCAGAACCGGCCCGACGTGACGCTGATCACGCATTCCGTGCCGATATTAGCGGCTGCGATGGATACGTTTGCGGGCAAAATCATTTTTGCCGGAGGCGAAATCAATCGGCATTATCAGGCCGCAACCGGCGCTTTGACGGATCAACTGCTCGATCAGTTTAAGGTGAACAAAGCTTTTATCTCGGTCGGTGGGATATCGCTGGTCGACGGCATTACCGATTATCATCTGGACGAAGCCGTTCTGTCTCGGAAAATTATGCAGCGGGCGGAGGAGTCCATTCTCGTGACGGACCACACCAAATTCGGCGTGACGACCTTTGCCCGTGTGTCCAAGCTGGAGGAAGTTTCGATGGTGATTACGGATTCGGGGTGTCCGCGGGACTGGATCGACAGTGTGGAGGCGCTCGGAATCGAAATGCGGATAAGTTCATAAGAAGCGGCACGAACGTAATTCGGATCGGATAACGGTCCAATCGGAAAAGACAGGAGCGAATAAGCTCCTGTCTATTTGGTCGTTCAGGCGGCTTCCTTCGCCGCTTGCTCCGCTCTTTTCCTCGCCAGAGGGGGAAGAACGAGCAGGTAATACAAGCCCAGAGCCAATTCGGCCGCTCCCACGACATAGAAAATGGATTCGACGGACATGTGCGCCGGAAAGGCGTAGGCGATCCATGCCTGCATAGCCGTGAATGTCAGCATCATAATCGGCTGAATAAGCGCTTGAACCCGGCCCATCATACGGGCTTCGGTCACCTGGGCAAGCCAGCCGAAGAACGCGACGTTGCACAGCGGGATAGACAAAGCGTACAGCAGATACAGAGCCATGAACGTCACTGTATCCGCGGCCAGCGCCTGCAGGAGATGGGTAACGGCGCCCAGGAAGAAGCTGGCGATGATCATGCCGTACAGCGGGATTTTTTTGGCCAGCCGGACGGAAACGATACTGCCGATCAGCATCCCGGCACCGAGCACGGCAGTCATCCCGATCTGCAGCGATTCGTAAGTATCCGGGGCCAGCTTATACTTGAGGCTGAACAGGTACATGACGCTGCCGCCTCCGTTAGCCAGTCCGAGAATAAGGATGCCGGCCAGAAGCGAAAGCACGATGGAGTGACGCCGGACGTAAATGAGCCCGCTGGCGAAGTCTTGACCCACTTGTTTGAGTTTCAGCGTCCGCCAGGACGCGGGCCCGTTAGGCTGACGCACTTCCTGGGGAATATTGCAGCGCATGATAAGCAGGGCGGAAATCACAAAGCTGACCATGTCGATCGCGACCGATCCGAGGATTCCGGAGTACCAGTAGCTCACCGCCCCCAGGCTGGTGCCAAGCAGAACGAAGGCGCTCATCAGCATCTGATTCATCCCCATTGCCGCAGGCATTTGCGCCGGATCAAGGACGCCCCGCACCAAGGCCGCATTCGCCGGATGAAACATTTTGCTGACGGCGCTTCGGATGAACAGAACGGCGAAAACGAGAGGCATCCACCCCCATGCTATAGCGCCTAACAGCAGCAGGCTCAGCCCGGCATTGACGGCATCGCAGCTTACCGCGATTTTTTGGCGGTCGAAACGGTCCGCCGCAACGCCGGTCAAGAAGAAGAGAAACAGGGTGGGGAGGGAGTACATCATTTCCGTCAGGGTCGCGTAGGCCGGCTGCGTGCTGAATTTATCCAGCATGTAAAAAGCGAATGCCGTCAGCCCGGTAACCGAGCCGATCTGCGACAGAAGCTGCGCCCCGAAAAGATAGGCATAATTGCGGTTTTTGAACAGGCCGAGCAGAGTATCCGTTTGCATAATTCGGGCTCCTCTTTTTTCCAGGGTGAGTGATGGTTATAAAATAGCACATATAGTTCAATGAAACAAGAACTAAATTATAAGTCTGTAAAATTAGAACATTATTTAAAATTATGAAATCCGAAACCGTTGGGATAAGTCTGCCGGATGTGGTAATCTTATCGTATCGAAGTTTGCGAGAGGGGTGTGAAGTGAAAATGACTTACGAGATCGAAACCGCGTTCTCACCGGTTCACGAATGTCTGCTCAGTTTCCTTTTATATAAACGAAGACAGAACATCAAATATTTGTACGTCGGACCTTCCTGGCACCAGCAGATTCAGGATATTATGGATCCTGCTTATCTGGATAAGCTGGACGCGCTGGACGATCTTACGTTCGTCGATCTGCTCTCGGTGCTGGTCGATCAGTGTCCAGACGCAACTTCTATGGAGATCTTCCTGGAATGGATAAGCACGCTTTCGGCGGGTGAGCTGTACGAACGGCTCGCTTCCTATATGGCGGACGGAAAGAACCCCGTCTGGCTCCATTTGGGAGAGCAAAGAGATTTGTTCACGGAGCTGCTCTCGGTCTGGCAGGAGAAGTATATGGACCGGTGGACGGGCATGGATGCTCTGAGAGAAGGAGCGCGGGAGGTAGAAGAGGCGGTGCGCACAGGCAAGAAGGCGGAGGATATCGTGGATGCTTTCGTGACCGGAATGCGGATTGAACTGACCGCGATCCGGAAAGTTCACCTGATCCCGGCGTATCATTTCCGGCCTCTGCATACGTTTGCCGTCTTCAAAGACAAAATCAATATTTTGTACCCGCATGATATAGAGAAACCCGATATCTTTACTGTTTCCGCTGCCGCCAAAGCTCTATCCGACGAGAAAAGGCTGGAGATTCTGAAGCTTTTATCCGTTCAAAGAAGATCGTTCACAGACATCTCGAAAGAGATCGGCGGGGCAAAAGGCAACGTTCACCACCATCTCATGACCCTTCGAATGGCGGGGCTAGTCAGTGTCCATCTTACCGACGAAGCCACTTTCCTGGCTTTAAGGCCGGGGCTGTCGGAGAGATTGAAGCATCAACTGGATCATATTTTAAAGGGCTGATCCGGCATCCCGCCAAAAAACACGTAAATCGATCAGATAATGAGCCGAAGACGGGATTGCTTGTAGAAAAGCTTTTTTTTCGAGGTAAAACGTTCCGATTTGCGCGATTTCACGCCTATTTCTTCCGCCGTCGCCGCCTTGGGGTGGCTATACTTAATTTTGCTCAACCGCTTCATAAGCAGCGTACCCGATGCCGCCGGAATCTCATGTTCCCGCGGTTTTTTGGTCCCGAATTTTTTTGTTTTTAATTGGATATCCCGGCGTTAAAAATAAAATAATAACCTGAAAAGCGGGACATACGCTGTGAAGCAAAGGCGTTCAGGGCAGAAGAAAATGGAGAGGAAGTATCGCCATGGTCGGTAAATTTAAAAGATTGCTAATCGGACGCCCTATGAAAAGCGCGGAAATCGAAGGAGAGAAACTTAACAAGCTCAAGGCGCTTGCCGTCCTGTCTTCCGATGCGCTGTCTTCCGTCGCATACGGGACCGAGCAAATCCTCATCGTCCTGATGGCCGCAGGTTTTACGGCACTCTGGTATTCGGTTCCCATTTCACTGGGCGTACTCGGTCTGCTGCTTATTCTCATCTTGTCCTACCGGCAAACCATTTTTGCCTATCCTACCGGGGGCGGCGCCTATATCGTCGCGAAAAATAATCTCGGCGTTCATACCGGCCTGCTGGCCGGCGGCTCGCTGCTCGTGGACTACATCCTTACGGTAGCCGTGAGTTCTTCCGCGGGAACGGACGCCATTACGTCGGCGTTTCCTTCCCTGCACGATCACCGGGTGCTGATCGCGCTGACGATGATCCTCTTTCTGACGATCATGAACTTGAGAGGCATCACGGAATCCGCATCGGTGCTCGCTCTGCCGGTTTATTTATTCGTCGTTTCGATCTTTGTGCTGATTATTTCCGGCGTGGTCAACTATTTCACCGGCGGCGTTCATGCCGCCGTGCCCGAGATGAGTACGACCGTATCGAATATCAGCCTGTTCCTGATCTTGAAAGCATTCAGTTCGGGCTGCTCGGCGCTGACCGGAGTCGAAGCGGTCTCGAACGCCATTCCGAACTTCAAAAAACCGGCCGAACGCAACGCGGCGGCGACACTGGTCATGATGGGCACGATTCTCGGTGCCATGTTCATCGGGATCAGCCTTCTCGCGTACTGGTACGGCATCGCGCCGAGCGAGAAGGAAACCGTCGTTTCGCAAATCGCGAACGCCACCTTCGGCCGCGGATTTATTTATTACTTCATTCAGGGCGTTACGGCGCTGATCTTGTTTTTGGCCGCCAATACGGCGTATTCGGCTTTTCCGCTGCTTGCCTTTATGCTGGCGAAGGACAAATTCATGCCCCGGATGTTTATGGTCCGCGGCGACCGTCTCGGATTTTCGAACGGGATTATCAATCTGGGCGTCTTGTCCGCGCTGCTCGTTATCGTATTCAACGGGGATACCGAAAACCTGATCCCTCTGTACGCCTTGGGGGTGTTTATCCCCTTCACGCTTTCCCAGCTCGGGATGATGGTCCGCTGGATCAAACTGAAGCCGTCCGGCTGGCTCGGGCGCTTTATCGTCAACACGATCGGCATGTTAACGACGTTAACGATTTCCCTGATCTTTGTTTTCACGAAGTTCAGCCAGATCTGGATGGTGTTTTTCTTCCTGCCGCTTGTCATCTTTATTTTTATCCAGACCAAACGCCATTACGAAAATACGGCCGACCAGCTCCGCATCGACCTTGCCCGCGACAAACCGCTGATCAAAGGCAACACGATTGTCGTCCCGATCGCCGGAATCACTCAGGTCGTGAAACAATCGCTCGGCTACGCCAAATCCGTTACGGACAATGTGGTGGCCGTCTATGTCGGTTTTAACGATGAGGATATCGAGCGCATGGAGAAGAAGTGGGAGGAGTGGGACCCCGGCGTGCGGCTGATCGTACTTCGTTCGAGCTACCGCAGCATTATCCGGCCGCTCATCAAGTTTGTCGATACGGTGGAGTGGAAAACGGCGGAAACCGACCACATCACGGTATTGATCCCGCAGTTTATCACCAAACACTGGTGGCAGCATATCCTGCACAATCAGACCAGCCTGCTGCTTAGAGCCTACCTGTTTAACCGCAAAGATGTGGTCATCGCGACGGTTCCTTATCACTTGAACAAGTGAAAAATAACTCGAAAAATCCGCGAAGCACGCGGATTTTTTTATTTCCAGGGAAAGTATGCGATGATTTCCCGGTCAGATCCTGCGCCGCTGCTCCAGAGAGGGGAACCGGCTCTTTCAAACAACTGATTCGCTGGAAAATGAAGATGGGAAATATCCCATATTTTGCGGGAAAGCGCCGGACTTCTTTAGAGCGCTGTACCGGCTTGGATGCTTTTATCCCGTGCTTTTGCTATCATTATAAAAAACAGGATAAGGGGAAATCGTAATGACAACAACTATCGTCAGCCGGTTAAGAGAAGAAACGGCGCCCTTTCACGACCAGATCGAGCAGAACGCGTATGCGAAAGCGATTATGGACAAATCTTTAACGATGGAAACTTACAAGACTTATCTCGAGAAATTTTACGGCTTTATTCTGCCGTCGGAAAAAGCGCTTAGCGCGCTGCCTGAATGGGAGAAGCTCGGTTTCGATATCGAATCCCGCTTGAAAACGCCCCTTCTCGAAAACGATTTGGAGCAGCTTGGTCTGACGAAGCGGCAAATCGAAGAACTCCCCCAGTGCGGCAATCTTCCGGATGTCTCCACACTGCCCCGCGCCCTCGGCTATTTGTACGTGCTGGAAGGGTCCACGCTTGGCGGGCAATTGATTACAAAGCAATTGAAGGCGATTCTTTCGGTAGATCCGGAAGTGAACGGGTGTTATTTCAACAGCTATGGAGCGGAGCTCCGGACCAAGTGGAGCGAATTCCGCGAGTTTCTTTTGGAGAATGTGAAAGAAGAAGAGCAGGAACAGGTCCTTGCCGCGGCCAAAGAAACCTTTATCCTCCTGGATCAATGGCTGAAGGAAGCCCCCGGGAGTCATGCGGCTGTAATTTAAAAAATAAGGGGCGGATGCCTTTATGGCGGATAGAAGCAACGCGAAAGATCCGGAGGTTCTGAACCGGACTCTTTTAACGGAAGGGAATTTTGCCTCCCTGGATGAAGAGATTGACCTGACCAATTGTGACAAGGAGCCTATTCATATTCCCGGCCTTATTCAGCCGCACGGTGTCCTTCTTGCCGTTACCAACACGACGGAGCAGCCCTTAATCGTCCAATGCAGCCGGAATGTCGATCTCTTGTTGGGCCGCACTACGGAGGAGCTTCTGGGACGACCGCTGGAAGAGGTTGTGGGTAAGGCGCAGCTTGCCGCTTTGCAGAAAGAACTCGGAAACCGGACGTTCGATCCTTCCAAGCTTCATTATATGAATATCAGCATTGAAGTCGGGGGCGAAGCCGTCTCCTTTTACGGGATTATGCATGAAAGCGAAGATCTGCTTATTCTTGAACTCGAACCTGCGTCCGATAAGGAAGAGACGAACTCTCTGGATTACCAATGGATCCAAACGTTCTTCTGCAAAATGAAGGGCGCGGGCAACCGGGTGGAAGCCAGCCAGATGGCGGCGGAACAGATCAAGGAGATGCTGGGCTACGACCGGGTGATGGTGTACGAATTCGACGAGGAATGGAACGGCAAGGTGATCGCGGAAGCGAAAGAAGAGGGGCTGGAACCGTTTTTGGGCCATCACTATCCCGCATCCGACATCCCCAAGCAGGCCCGGGAGCTGTATTTGAGAAACTGGTTGAGGATGATCGTCGATGTGTATTACAAGCCGGTCGAAATTGTTCCCACGCTTCATCCCGCTACAGGCAGACCGCTTAATCTCAGCTTATCCGTTCTGCGGAGCGTATCCCCTCTGCACATCGAATATTTGCAGAACATGGGAGTGGGAGCGACGACAACGATCTCGCTTATTCATGACAACAAGCTGTGGGGCCTGGTTACCTGCCACCACTATTCACCGAAATATATCACGCATCGGGTCCGCAATCTGTGCAACTTCCTGGGTTTCTTCTTCTCCAGTGAACTCTATCAAAGACAGCAGCTCGACGACTATCAGACCGAAATCGAACTGAAGACGATGGCGAACCGGATTTCCAATATTTTTATCGGAAATACCAGCGCGAATCGCGTCATAGAGCAGCTTAAACTGGAGGAAAAATCGCTTCTTCGGGTAATGAACGCCTCCGGGGTCGCCGTCTGCTACAAGGATAAGCTGGCTATATTCGGCAGCGCGCCGGAAAAAGAACAAATACGGGAACTGGCGTTCTGGATGTCCAGACAAGCCGACGATTACGAATATCATACATCGAGGCTCAGTCAGGAGCATCCGCCTGCGGCCGCATACAAGAAAAGCGCCTCCGGGGCGCTTTATCTGGCCCTGTCGCCGGACGGCAAAGATTATGTGATCTGGTTCCGGCCCGAAGTCGTGCAAGTCGTCAACTGGGCGGGAGACCCTTCCAAGGCCGTGCTTAGGGAGAACGACGGTGTCCGGCTGTCGCCGCGCAAATCGTTCGAGAAATGGAGACAGGTTGTCGAATCGTCGTCTCTGCCATGGAAAATCCAGGAGCTGCGGCAGTTATCCGATCTGAAATCCATCGTGCTCAAGCAGACGGAAAACCAGATGAGGCAGGCGGAGGAACAGGCTCAGCAAAATTCCCGCATTCTTAAGGAAAACGAGAAAAGGTATTTGCAGCTTATGGAGCTTTCCCCCGTTGCCTTCTTCACGATCACGGACAAGCGTATCGTTTACTGCAATGAACAGAGCGTGGAGCTTCTTCAAGCCGCCAACCCGGAAGAGCTGATCGGCAAAGCGGTGGCGGAATTCGTCCATCCCGATTTTCTTCCGGTTCTGCAGCAAAAAATGGCGGATCTGGACACCTCGGCGCTTTCGTTGTTTTCGATGAGCGGCCGATACGTAACCGTCACGGGAGGGGAGCTGCAGCTTGAGATTACCATGGCGAGCGTCGTGTACGACGGTAAGCCTTCCTTGTTTGCTATCGCGCGGCGCAGAGAGGAAGGGGAGAAAGAGCTGTTCTCGGAAGTCAGCAACCAGCTGCAGACGTTTATTAACACGGACTCCCTGACCGAAATGCCCAACCGCCGCTTCTTCGACGAGAATCTGGAGAAGGAGTGGAAGCGCGCCGCAGGTGCAGGATCGCCGGTTTCCCTGATTCTGATGGACATCGACCATTTCAAAGCCTACAACGCTTTGTACGGCTATCAGGGAGGAGACACCTGCCTGCAGTGGATGTCGGACATCCTCGTTGCGATCGGCAAGCCGAACGAAGCGGTGATCGCCCGGTACAGCGGAGGGACGTTCGTCCTCCGGCTGGAAGCTGCGATTGAGAAGGCCGTCGATTTGGCGGAACAGATCCGGCTCGGCGTCCTCTCCATGAAAATCCCGCAGACTCACAGCGACAGCGGTGATTACCTCACCGTCAGTCTGGGCGTGGCATCGGCTTATCCGGAGCCGGGGAGCGGTCCGGACGATCTCGTCTACGCGGCGGAACATGCGCTGCAGAAAGCGAAAAACGAAGGCAGAAACCGGGTGTCGGTTATCCCGCCGGTATAAGTGCGCGCAGAAAGACCCTGCAAAGGCTTAAACCCTTGCAGGGTCTTTTGGCTTTTGGCTAAAAGAGAAACATCCGCCGCGTCATTTGAATTTTATGGTGTCCAGGTAATAAAAGTTATACAGCCGGTCCCGACCGTCGTAAATTTTGGACCCGGATTCGAAATTGACGTACAGATCCGTTCCATAGAAGCTGATTCCTTCCGACATCGGAGGCATCGTCAACTGGCTTATTTTCGCGCCGCCCGATCCGCGCTTGTGAATGAGCAGTTTGCTGTCGTTGTTCCTGCCGCAGGACTGGCTGTACATAACCTTGTCCTTCGTCAGTGCCATGCCCTGGACACGATCAGGGGTTTTCCACGTGTAATCGGCTTTTGAAGCGAGATCTTCGTTAGCCGACAGGCGGTACCCGTACACCGTTCCTTGCGGCCCGGTCGTTGTGCAGGTGGCCCCCTTCGTGTAGGTGCCGATCCAGAGCACACCTTCCGAGAACGTTGCATAGGATGCCTGATGAGAAAGGGTATATTTTTTCATCACGATTTTGCTGTAATCGGGAAGACCGGTCAGGGAGGTGAGCGGAATACGAAACGCGTTTTTCCCCGAGGTCGCCCACAAGTAACGGCCGCTCACGGCTAATCCGCCGACATGCCCTGTATGCTTTTTGCCGCCGCTTTCATATAGATAAAAGGTTTTTAAGCGTTTTCCGGTCGTTTTGTCGGTGATCGAAATGCTGCTCGCTTCGGTATCGTTGCCGGAATACTGGGACGCGATAATCCATTTTTTGCTGGTCCATAGGGCGAGACCTTGAGGAACCCATTTCTTGTCGCTTTTCAGACCGGGGATGATGGGGCCCTCTTCGGCTGCGTTGAAAAAGCTCTTGTAGCGGGTTTTGTCCGCCGCCGCATAGGTTGTGGCAGGGGAAAACGCGGCCAATGAACCGAAAAGGAGCGTGCCTCCGAGAATAGCGCTGACGGAACTCCTCATCCATTTTCTTCTCATTGTATCCTCTCCCTTCTCTGTTTATTTACGTTTTCTGCCGAATAATCAAACAAATAAGGTCTTAATCATACAAACTAAAGTATTTATATACCCATCTAATGGAATTATTTGCGGATTTCGTTTTTCTCTCTAAAGAAAAGGTTAAAGACGATTAGGAAACGGCGCCCTGACGTAATAATTACATACAATAGTTCAGAGAATAGGTGAAAGTCGGGTCTCCTAGATATGTTTGATGGTTTACAAGCGGAAGAGAAGGGACTATAATCGAGTTAATATTTTGCGTGCGAGAAACATTTATGCACGCAGGTAACTTTTAGGCAAGAGGTGAGTACCATGGCTGAACAGGACATCACGAAATTTAAACGAACACCTCTTACCGCAGAATCCGTTTTGAGCGGGGACGTGAAGGGACTTAAACGATTGCTTCCTTTTCTGGGGCCGGCTTTTATCGCCGCGGTCGCTTATCTGGACCCCGGAAATTTTGCAACCAATATTACGGCGGGTTCTAAATACGGCTATATGCTGCTCTGGGTAATTGCCGTCTCGAATCTGATGGCGGTTCTTATTCAGGCTTTATCGGCGAAACTCGGCATTGCGACAGGGATGAACCTGCCGGAAGTCGCGCGCGAGCGGTTTCCGAAGCCGGTCTCGATCTTCTTGTGGATTCAGAGCGAGCTGGTCATCATCGCGACGGATCTGGCCGAATTCATAGGCGCGGCCTTGGGCCTGTATCTGCTGTTCGGCATTCCGATGCTGCCGGCCGCGCTGATTACGGCGGTAGGCTCCTTCGCCATCCTTGAACTGCAGCGGCGGGGGTACAGATCCCTGGAGGCCGGAATAGCCGGCATGATCTTGATTGTCGTCTGCTCCTTTGCGCTTCAGGTGATCAACGCACAGCCGGATGCGGGGGCGGTCGCCGCCGGTATTTTCACCCCGAAATTCCAGGGGGTCGACAGCATTTTGCTCGCGGCGGGTATGCTGGGGGCAACTGTTATGCCGCATGCCATTTATTTGCACTCGTCTTTGACTCAGAAACGGATTGTCGGCAAGAACGAGCAGGAGAAAAAACGGATTTTCAAACTTGAATTTATCGATATCGTTCTGGCGATGGTGATCGCGGGCGCGGTGAACATGGCGATGGTCATTATATCCGCCGCCTTGTTTTTCAAAAACGGGCTCGGTGTGGAGGAGCTGGACGAAGCGTTCCACAAGTTTTACGAGCTGGCCGGTCCGGTATCCGCCGTATCGTTCGGTCTGGCCCTCTTGATCGCGGGTCTTTCCAGCGCATCCGTCGGAACGTTAGCCGGGGACGTGGTCATGCAGGGCTTTATCAACAAACGGATTAATTTATATCTGCGCCGCGCCATTACGACCATTCCTCCGCTGGTAATTATCATTATGGGAATCGACGCGACCAGAGCGCTTATTATGAGCCAAGTTGTGTTATCGTTCGGCATCGCCTTCGCGTTGGTGCCCCTTCTGCTGTTTACGAGCAACCGCTCGATTATGGGAGGCCTCGTCAATCAGCGATGGACGACGTTTCTCGGCTGGATCATCGCCGCAATCGTTATTTTACTAAATTTATTTCTACTGGTTACCACGTTCATTTAACCGGCATCAGCCGTGCTGGCCGGCACTGTAAAGCCTCTCTGAATCAGAGAGGCTTTTTTCTATGGGACCCCGTCAGGCTATAAAGAAAAGATCCCCCCGCTGCCGCGTCAGGCGGACAACGAGGGGGATCTTATTTCGTTCATTTCGAGAGTCGAACCTGCTAAAAGCAATCGGTTTAATGGCCCGGGTAAGCCTGGCCTTCCGAAAGCGGAATGTAGGAACCGCGGTAGCGTTCCAGAACGGATTCCGGACATTCCACGGTAAGCCGTGCGCCGTCCGCCTCGTAGCGGATAGACCGGACGCGGGCGAATTCATTGAAATAAGCGGCCACATGGCTCTGGTCGTAAGGAACGAGCAGCTCGCACCGAACCTCGTGCCGGAAGACACGCTTCCGGATCTGCTCCGTCAATTCGGAGATTCCGGCTCTTCGTTTGGCGGAAATCACGACATTGCCGTTATCCGCGCAAGGAAACTCAAGAGAGGACAGGTCCGCCTTGTTGTACACGAGCAGCTTGGGGATATGATCGGCTCCAAGCTCCTTGAGCGTTTCCTCCGTTACCGCCATCTGCCGCTCATACACCGGGCTGGAACTATCGACGACGTGAAGCAGCAAATCCGCTTCCGCAACTTCTTCCAGCGTAGAGCGGAACGCTTTAACGAGATGGTGGGGAAGCTGGCTGACAAATCCGACCGTGTCGGTCAGCAGGAACGATCTGCCGTCCTGCAGCCGAATGCTGCGCACCGACGTCTCCAGCGTGGCGAACAGCCGGTCTTCCGCCATAACCTGCTTGCCGGGGCCGGGATTGTGCGCCTCCATCATGGCGTTCATCAGACTGGATTTGCCCGCATTCGTATAGCCGACGAGACAGACGACGGGAACTTCGGTCTTGCGGCGTTTCTTGCGCTGGGTTTGGCGATGGCTGACGAGCTGCTCCAGCTCCTTTTGAAGCATGACGATCCGCTCTTCGATTCTGCGGCGGTCAAGCTCCAGCTTCGTTTCCCCGGCGCCTCTGTTCTTAAGCCCCGAACCGCCGCCCTGCCGTCCGAGCGACTCGCGCAAACCGACCAGGCGGGGGAGCATATAGTGGAGCCGGGCAACCTCGACTTGAAGCTGGGCTTCTCTAGTACGGGCTCTCTCCGCGAAAATCGCGAGAATCAAGGCCGTCCGGTCCATCACGGTCCGGTTCAAGGCGGCTTCCAGATTGCGGAGCTGGGAAGGGGTGAGTTCGTCGTTGCAGATGACGAGATCGGCACCGTGCGTTTCGATAAGTTCGAGCAGCTCTTCGATCTTCCCTTTCCCGATATAGTGGGAAGGATTGCTGCGGGCCAGCTTTTGGGTCAGCATGCCGGCTTCTTCGATCCCGGCCGCGGCGGCCAGATTAGCGAGTTCCTCCATAAAATAGCCGAAATCCGTACGGTTACCCGGATGAATCCCGATAAGTATCGCTTTTTGTTTTTGTCGTTCCAAACTAATCATCCTCTCGATACAAAATAAAAAACAGCACAAGAATATTTCCCGTGCTGAAGATACAAGAGGACCAGGCACAGAAATCGCGCGGATTTCCTGCCCTGCGGATATATAGGGTCTATGGATGCACCTCTTCGTTTAACCGTCCGAGGGTTACCTGTAAAATGACAGACCTATCCCGTAGTCCTCTGCACACAACACACAGAGTCTTTGACACCATCCTTAGATGTGCAAAGATCTGACCCGGATAAAATCCACCACACGTAACGCCTCCTCTGCTAAGATATAGTTACTTTATCACAACCGCTGCCGCCTTCCGAGGGACAGTTCCTTTATAGCCATTCTTTACAGGCTTTATAAAAGCGACCGTCAGCAAATCGCCGTGAACGATGCGCCATCCCGTGTTAAAATACATAGAGCTTAAAAACCAAAAAAGTCCATTCAAAACCAACCAAAAGGAAGCGGTATCTATGATATTCACCCCAGAGGAAGTACAGCGGATCAGAGAACAATCGCCAGGCATGGAGTCGGAGGGAGCTCTTACCGAAGAACTGCTTAACCTCATTTATCAAAACAGATGGTTTAAACTGTTCGTCCCGGACGATTTGAACGGCCGCATGACTACTCTTCCGGACGCTCTCCGGATTTTCCGGGAATGCTCGCGGGCAGACGGAAGTTTCGGATGGCTGGTGACCATCGGAGCGGGCGGCGGTTTTTTCGCTTCGTTAATGAAGCCGGAAGTCGGAGCGTCCTTGTTTACCGGTGAAAAAGCCGTCGTTGCGGGCAGCGGCGCGCCAACCGGTACAGCCAAGCGGGTCGAAGGCGGTTATCTGGTGAGCGGCCGCTGGAAATACTGCAGCGGCGCCGTCCACGCCACGATGTTCACCGCTAACTGTATAGTTGAGCCTGAAGGGCCGGAACGGGGAGAGAACGCGGAAATCCGTTCGTTTATTTTCACGCCGGATCAAGTCCGTATTCACCGGGACTGGAATACATTCGGCCTCAAGGGGACCGGAAGCCACAGCATGTCCGTTGCGGACCTGTTCGTCCCGGACAGAATGACGTTTCTCTTCACGGAAGTGCACGCCTACGGAGACGAGCTTATTTACCGGTACCCGTTTATCCCGTTTGCCCAAGCTTCTTTTGCCGCGGTTGCCCTAGGCATCGCCGCTCATTTCGCTGAAGCGGCCCGCGACTACATCCGCGTGAAGGAGCGGAAAGCGAACGTTCAGAGGAAGCTGGAAGAGCAGGAGGCTCTTCTGAGCAGGACCGAATCCGCTTTCTATTCGGCAATAACGCGCTCATGGGACGAGCTTGTCCTGCATGGAAGCATGTCCGAGGCTGATGAGAAGCAGGTATCCGAACAGTGCCTGAGCGCCGTACGCAGCATGCTTACCGGTACGTTTGAGCTGTTTTCGCTGCTGGGTTTGTCGGCGGCTATGGAAGACAGTCCGGTTAACCGGACGTGGAGAGATCTGCAAACCGTATGTCAGCACAGCCTGCTTTTGCCGGAAGAATAAGGGGGCGGACTCCTTTCCTTTTCAAACTAACGCGATGTAAAAGAGAGTCAGACTGTCCGCAGTCTGATTTTTTTTGTTAAAAAATACTTGCAAGTTTGCACGGAGTGGCATATGATGGGTCTAAATTAGTGATTGGCCAATCAATAACTGAAATTGAGAAGAAAGGAGCCAGCTCTATGGTCAAAAAAAATACGTCCTCCGCGAGCCGCCGGACCGATATCGTATCGGCCGCTATCGAAGTATTTGCGGAAACCGGCTATTATCGGGCGACTACGGCACAGGTTGCCGAACGCGCAGCTATTTCCCAGCCGTACGTGTACCGTTTTTTCACCAAAGAGTCGCTGCTCGTTGAAGCTCTTGAAGTTTCGTGGCAGCGGATAGAAACGGCTTTCCGGCAGGTGCTGGAATCCGCTTCGCCCGATACGCTGGAGAGAGGCTTCATTAAAGCGTACGAAGGCATTTTGGTCGCTCACGGGAGCGAAATCCTGCTTCAAATGCAGGCTCAGACGATCCGGGAGGAAGCGGTCCGGAAGACGATGCAGGAGGGGATGAGCCGCATTAAACGGCTTGTGTTGAACGCTTTTGAAGAGGCGGAGATGGAAGACGCGGAGCGGCGGACATCGGATTTTCTGGCCAGAGGCATGCTGTGCAATGTGTCGATGGCGATCGGGCTGCCGGACCTGATGCTAAAAAAATAAAACAGGCATCGGGAAAATTTTTTTAACAGATAGTAATTGGTCAATCAATAACATAAAAGGAGCGGTTTTAATGAAAAAAGCGGTTGTATTGGGTGCGACAGGCGGAGTGGGAACGACTCTTACGGAGGAGCTGGTCCAGAGAGGGATAGAAACGGTCGCTTTCGGCCGATCCGCCGCTAAACTGGAAAAGCTGAAGCTGGAGCTGGGAAATCCCCCGCATCTCAAGCTGGTAAAGGGAGATGCCTTCGAGTCCGCCGATATTATCAAAGCCGCGGAAGGCCCCGATGTTTTGTTTCACAGCGCGAACATTCCTTACCACGAGATGGAATCGAGACTTTTGCCTCTTGGCGAAGCCGTTATGAAAGCGGCCGAGCACCTGGCCATTAAAGTTGTCGTGGTGGACGGAATTTATCCGTACGGCAGGAGAACCGGCGCGGCGAAGGCGGAGGAGGATCACCCCAAACAGCCGCATACGCGTAAAGGCAAAGTGAGGCTTGCGTATGAGCAGATGATTTTCGCATCCCGCTGGAAGAGAGCGAAGCCGCTTATCGTTCGGCTTCCCGATTACTACGGTCCTTCCGCGCAGGCTTCTTATCTTTCCGTAACCATGGAAGCGATAGCCGCTGGGAAGCCGACTATTTTTATCGGCAATATGACCGTTCCGCGGGAGTATGTGTACTTGCCGGACGCCTCCAGGATGATTGTCGAGATTGCCGGCCGTGACGGTACCGAGGGTCAGAACTGGCACATTCCGGGACCGGGACTTTTGTCGGGAAAAGAGCTCGTTCAGCTCGCTCAGCGGGCCAGCGGCAAACGGAAAGCGGTATACCCGCTCCGACGTATGAGCTTGTCGCTGGCAGGTCTTTTTAACCCCGTAATGAAGGAAGTCGTCGAAATGCTCTACTTGACCGAAGAACCGTTCGTATTGAGCGGCCGGAAGTATGAGAAGGAAATCGGCCCGATCATTTGGACGCCTCATGAGAAAGCTGTTTCCGATACGATTCACGCTCTGATGAATAAAAAGAAAGCATAACTATCCGTACTGTATTTCAGTTCCGTTAGATCGGGCAAAACCTTTTCGCAGCCCGCCGCCTTTTATAAAAGTAGGCTATGTTAAACTCTAATATTGATTTTTAAGCATAAGAAAACCGCCTTAGTGAATAAGGCGGTTCATTGAGCTATCGTCTCCCGTTAGTTCAATGCAACTACGTGTCGTTCACGATCTTCTACGCAAACGGCCTAGCATTGCGGGAGGGGCTTGTTCGATGGCCTCGAGGAACGCAAAACGATCAAAATCAAGGAAAACGACAGGTTGGATGAAGAACTGTTAACCCGTCTGCTTACGCAAGCATCCTCTGCTATCTAGCCTCGCAGTAGCAGAATAAGCCTGTTTGCCCCCTATGGTACGGTGGCTGCAAACAGGCTTTTTGATTCCGCTTATATCATGATATGTCTTCGTTCAATGCCAGCCACTGCACCGCCGACCCGAACCTGATTGATTTCACCGCTCTCGCTCAGGCGCAATCCTGCCTTGATTTCAGAAGGACAATCCATCGAATACCCTTGCCTGAACATGACATTCTCTACTTCCCGCAAAGATCGTTGGCCATGTTGGTACAAATAGCTGAGCAGGGCACCGTTGGATGTTCCTGTCGCGCTCTCCTCGGGAATATCGTACAGCGGCGCAAAATTCCGGCATTCCGCTGCAGCATCGTCTGGAGTATCCATCGTGAACAGATGATATCCAACCACATCATATTTTTCGCTGATGGCGGTTATGGCATCAAAATTTGGCTGAACCTCATTCAAGAGCTTCCTGCTGCGGATCGGGATCATAATGTCGCGCAGGCCCGTCGAAACAATCTGGATGGGCAACCCGGTTTCCAGATCCTCGGCATCCATCCCCAAAGATGGGGCGATTTCCTCACAGGATATCCTTTCAAGAAATTGTGGTAAAGCCTGTGACAAATAAACAAGACCCTCGGAGCTAATATCGACATCCAGAATCCCTGCCTTGGTTTCTATCGAATAGGAGGTCCCTTCCTTTGACAAACCCAGCGAATGCATTAGTCCAAACGCAGCAATCGTGGCGTGTCCGCACAGATCAACTTCGCTGGCGGGGGTGAAATAGCGGATTTTGTAATCCGCAAGCAGGGATTTTTTCATAAAGGCCGTCTCCGAAAGGCCCAATTCCTTCGCTATGAGCTGCATTTCGGCAGCATCCAGAGAAAGGCCATCCTCCAAGACAACGCCTGCTGGATTACCGCCACGCTCCCCTTTCGCAAACGCATTTAACGTATACACTTCCACATTCATGTTCCGCTCGTCCTCTCTTTATCTTCGAAAAACCGATGTGCGCAACCGCACGTCCCACTCGGCTCTATGATCTTCCTTTTATCGATTTATTACTAGGTAAAGACGACAGGAGCGATTGAATTGTTGCGTTAATCTGCCCGTTAGCTTAACAAGAATAAGCAGACAGCCGAAACTTTTTATTCGATGAGGTATTTTCATATTCCTTGCTGTCTAAAAAAACGGAACCAAGCCAAATAATGTTGCGAATATTTGGTTGCAACACCATTGAAGCGGTCCATCCATTTCTTCAAGCGGCTGTGGTAGCTGTTTACGTTTTGGATGTGGTATACGCCTTTCACACGTTGTTTACCATCGGATTTGAATCGGTAATGAGCCAAACCTTTTGTATTCGCATAAGAGCTAAATGCCCTCCACGAATCCGTGCAAAGCACGTTTGAGTCGGATAGATGTCCACCAATCGCTTTATCCAACTTCGTTGTCTTAATGCGCCCACGCCCAAGAACGCCAGAGTAGGTCATCTTCTGACGGTCACGGGCTACGAGGACGCAAACCTGGTCGTTGCACAAGTGATATTAACTATATTTTAGAACATTTGTTCGTAATAATCAAATAACAATATTTAGATTTAACATAGCCTAAAAGTAAGTAAAAACAGGCATGCTATAACCGAGGTGATTCCGATGAATGAAAGACCGACGAATACCGATTTCGAAGCGATTTACGAGAATTACAAGCAGCAGGGAGAGCTGCAGGCCGTTCAGGAGCAGACGGAAGCCGCGGCTTCGGACGGTTTGGAATCGATCGTGGCTGTCCGCAAAAACGAGGACGGGGACATTATTGCCGTTAAAACGTCTTCCGGACGCGAGCTCGATTATGTCTCCGCCTTGAACGAAGCCAAATCCGGCGCTTTGGCCCATGTGGACGTGTTTCACCGGTACGGCCGGGATATTCTCCGCAGCGAGCCCGACGGAGTTAAGTCGAACAATCTGGATCAGCTGCCTCCTTTTTAGGGAGCATGCGGAAGAGCCCGACGAGGTCGGGCTCTTTTTTACGTGCGAAATAGTCAATGAGGGCTGTAAATGGAATAAGCGAAATGATACAGCGAATTATCGTTGGCGTTCAGTTGTGTTCCGCCGGAGTATACGAGAAGAGGGATAATATCGTAATAGTGGGTTGAAGCGTAGCCGTAGAACAAATTTTGTCCGATGGCAGGCTGTATTCCGTTGATCGTTACGCTGAAGGTTCCGTTGCTGCTCGTCGTACCCGTTCCGCTATAAATTTTGTTGTTAAGTTTGGTTTGTATATAGACGGTAATCGGAGCATTGAAAGCAGGTGCTCCCGAAGCGTCTTTGGCGAGACCGGTCACGGTCATGTAATTTTGGATCCTCCATTTGTTTCCTTCTCCGTAATTGATACGCTGTCCGGCGTCGACATTCGGCTCCGATTTAATGCTTACGATATCTACCGAAGTCGGAACTTTGTACTCGCTGAAAGTTAGTGAATACGGAACAGAAGCGTTATACGAATTCAAGGATACAACCCGCAGATAGTAGGTGCCGGGGGTCAGGGAGCCGTCCACATCTTTGTTCTGGTCCACTGTACCGAGCGATCCTAAATTCTGGTTGAAAATCTGCAGCTGATAGGTTGTGCCCGGTGCGCTGTTGGCCAGTTTGATATGGAAGGATTTTGCGGCGGTAACGGTATATTTGATCCAATCGGCGTCCAGGCTGTTGTCGATCGTCTGGCCGCTGACCGTAAACGAATCTGTTTTCTGCTGGGCATGCCAGATATTATCGTCCGGCTCAGCGGTATCGTAGGATGCCGATTCTACAACCGTAAAGTAATAAGACGTATTGGCATCGAATCCCGTGTAGGCCGAAACCGCCAGGAAGTAAATACCTGCGGGTGCTATCCGGCTGATTTGCTCATTGGATTGAGGACCGTAGGAGGAAGTCTCCTGCTCCACCAAACTGCTCGTTGCCGGGTCGTACCGGAATAAATGAAGATCGTAATCAATGGAGGCGGAAGGAATCGTTTGAAGATATGCGGTCAGTTTGCCCGGAGCGTTCGTTTGGAAGACGTACCACCGCTGTCCGCCCGCTTCCGTAATTTTATCCGCATAAACGGCTCCCGTTACGACTTGCGCCGCATTGTTCGGATTGTTGTTAAGCGCGGCATTCACGTTCACGGTTAATCCTTGACCGCGAGCCGCTTTATCCAGCGACAGAGGAGCTTCAAGAGGCTTGCGGGATTCCGGCAGAGCGTCGCGCTGGGACTTGAAATCGGTCGGAGAGGTTAATTCACCTCCCTTTACGACAGGCGGCGTTGCTGCAGGCAGTACCGACGCGGACGCTTCCGCTTGTCCGGCTAGCCCGCTTAATAGGGCCGAGCCTGCGATAGCGAGTGACAAAAACCATTTTTTCAACATGTGTCTCTTCCTCACCTTCTCCATAAAATTACCGCGCAGGCGGTTTATATGTAAGCGCAGAACGCTTCATATCGGAAGACTTTATCAGTCGGGTATAAACTGCCGTGCAGTAATAACGTCCGGAGAAAGGAAGAGGGAGAATGATAGAATTCAAACGCCTACCAACATTTACCAAAATTCTAGCATGCGAGATTTTTAACTGTCAATAAATTCCATCTCCTACTTTAGCCTTATTTTTAAAGAATCCGCCGCTACGTAAAACTTTGAAAGAAAACGGCTTTTTTTTAATCGTGCATTGAGTTGTCCACCCCGTAACGCTTATAATAAAGCGAGTAAAAAGTTTATAAGAAAAGGTGTCTATTCATGAGCATATTAAACGTAGAACGACTGAGCCACGGTTTCGGAGACCGCGCGATCTTTAATGACGTATCTTTCCGCCTCCTGAAAGGCGAGCATATTGGACTCATCGGTGCCAACGGAGAAGGTAAGTCTACCTTCATGAACATTATTACGGGCAAGCTCCAGCCGGATGACGGCAAAGTGGAATGGTCGAAACGGATGCGGGTCGGGTATTTGGATCAGCATGCGGTTCTCAGCAAAGGCATGACCATCCGCGATGTGCTGAAAGGAGCTTTTCAATATCTGTTCGACATGGAACAGGAAATGAACGGCATGTATGAGAAAATGGCGGATGTCACTCCGGAAGAACTGGAGCAGCTGCTCGAAGACGTCGGCACGATCCAGGATACGCTGACCAATCAGGATTTTTATATGATCGACGCCAAAATCGAGGAAACCGCCCGTGGTCTCGGCCTTACGGATATCGGGCTGGACAAGGACGTCAATGACCTCAGCGGCGGTCAGCGGACGAAGGTCCTGCTGGCGAAGCTGCTTCTGGAGAAGCCCGATATCCTTCTCCTCGACGAGCCTACCAACTATCTGGACGAGCAGCATATCGAATGGCTGAAGCGCTATCTGCAGGAGTACGAGAATGCCTTTATTCTGATTTCGCACGACATTCCGTTCCTGAACAGCGTGATTAACCTGATTTATCATATGGAAAACCAGGAGTTAAACCGCTACGTAGGCGACTACGATCACTTCAAGCAAGTCTATGAAATGAAAAAACAGCAGCTGGAATCGGCTTATAAGCGCCAGCAGCAGGAAATCGCGGACCTGAAAGACTTTGTGGCCCGCAACAAAGCGAGCGTCGCCACTCGGAATATGGCCATGTCCCGGCAAAAGAAACTCGACAAAATGGACGTTATTGAACTGGCCAAAGAGAAACCGAAACCGCAGTTTAACTTCAAAGAAGGCAGAACGCCAGGTAAACTGATTTTCGAAACGAAAGATCTTGTCATCGGATATGAAGAGCCGTTGTCCAGACCGCTCAATCTCCGTATGGAAAGAGGGCAGAAAATCGCTCTAGTCGGTGCTAACGGAATCGGTAAAACGACGCTCTTGCGCAGCATTCTTGGCGAGATTCCCGCTTTATCCGGGTCCGTGCAGCTTGGGGAAAACCTGAGCATAGGCTACTTCGAACAGGAAATGAAAGAGGCCAACTACAACACGTGTATCGAAGAGATCTGGAAAGAATTTCCTTCGTATACCCAGTTTGAAGTGCGGGCCGCTCTGGCGAAATGCGGTTTGACGACCAAGCATATCGAGAGCAAAATCACGGTGCTAAGCGGCGGGGAAAAGGCCAAAGTTCGTCTCTGCAAGCTGATCAACAACGAAACCAACCTGCTTGTATTCGATGAGCCGACCAACCACTTGGACGTGGATGCGAAGGAAGAATTAGCCCGCGCGCTCAAAGCTTACAAAGGCAGCATCCTGCTCATTTCCCATGAACCTGAATTTTATCGTGAAGTTGTTACGGAGACTTGGAACTGTGAATCCTGGACGACGAAAGTGTTCTAACCGTCCCGGCCGGGTTCCATGTCGTTCAGAAAAAGTCCTGCCAAGCAATTGCTGCGGCAGGGCTTTTTTATATAGAAAAAAGGGAACAAACATTCGATTCTTAATGTTTTGTTCGTACAATACCTAGGGAGAATGTGGTAAAATGAGTGAGCAAAGAATACAAGGAAGGTGAATCGTTTGACTGACCGGTATTCCGAAATTGATGAGGTTATTTTGTACATTCAGAGGAACATTTACGAGCCGCTCTCGCTTAATCAATTGGCCTCTTACGCCGCCTACAGCCCTTACCACTTTACAAGACTTTTCAAAGAAAAAATCGGACTTACTCCTCAATACTACGTTTCTTCGCTTCGTCTTCAGAAAGCCAAAGACTTGCTGCTGCGCACAAATTTGAGCATCCGTGACATCGGCCTTGAAATCGGACAGCAAAGCCTGGGTACTTTCACAACAAGATTTACCGAAAAAGTCGGGATGACCCCGTCGGAATTCCGGAATTCCACATTTTTAGCCGACAGCCATTTTCACTCCCTTAAGAAGCTGGATGACTGGTCGACGCCCGAAACGGCTGCACTGCCTTTCGGAAATATCGAAGGAATCGTTCAAGCCGCGATACCGTTCGAGGGCGTCATTCTGATCGGTCTGTTCGCCAAACCGATTCCGGAAGGGCTGCCGCTATATGGCACACTTCTCTCCTCGCTCGGAAGCTTCTGTATTCCGAGGGTTAAGCCGGGCACCTATTACCTGATGGCAACCTCGGTCTCCTGGGGGACGAAGGCGGTTGACTTTCTTTTGACGGAAGCGACGCTGCGCACCCGTTCGAGGGAACCGATCGTCGTTGAACCGGGGATTCCCGTACCGCAGCAGCTCGTAACCCTGCACGTTCCGCGCTATGACGATCCGCCGATTTTGATCTCTCTGCCGGTTCTCATGAATAATTTCCTCAGGCGAGCAAGTTCACCAGGCAGCACCTAACCGGAGAGTCTTCCGCCGCATTACCGCAATTTATAAGAAACGTCGGCTTTTAATCGGTGTTACGATCTGTACAGGAACCACCTATACCTTTCGAGAGGATGTTGATGCATGGCTAAGCATACGACGTATATTTTTTCCGAGGATGCGCGGGCTCAAGCTGAATTTTACATACAGGCGCTGGGAGGCGAGATTACGTCCGTGACCACGTACGGAGAGGTGCCGGGTGCGAAGGAAGAAGAGCTGAAAGACAAAGTCATCAACCTGAGCCTGGTTGCGGCCGGAGTTACTTTTCTCATGTCGGATTCGATGTTTGAAGCGTTGATACCGGGAAATGTGTTAAGTCTCTGTCTTGAATTCGCTACCGAAGAAGAAGCTCACTCGGCTTTTAACAATTTGTCGAAGGACGGTAAAGTTAATCAACCTCTGGAGCCGGCTTTCTGGGGCGCCTTATTCGGACAACTGGAGGATAAATACGGCATCACTTGGATGATCACGTCCGACACATCGGCATGCAGGGAAACCCAATAAATCAAGCGACCCCTAGCCGGTTACGATAGCGAATTGCGATCGTAATTCTGCTCCCCCGACAAATCTCCTCTAGGACAAAAAAAGCAAAAATCCGCATTCCCGCGGATTTTTGCCTTCATTAACTGCTTGCATTCAGCTGCCGGATTGGATCCTAAGGTTCGAAACCTTTCTGGCTTATAAAGATCTGATTCTCGGTAAACACTTTCTTCAAGCGTTCTACCATACGCTGATAAGCATGAGGATGATACCAATCTTCCAGTCCTAACTCCTTATAGACGGTTTCCATGTTCAAACTCCGCGTACGTCTTCCGCCGCTGCCGTCCCCCATAAAATAATCGTCAACGCAAACCCGGTTCACAACCGATTTTAACAGGTCCGGAAATGCCTCACTGCTTGGCAGGAGAGGGGCAATCGCAGCTTGTGCGGGTACTCCGGCAGCTTTTAACGCTTTAAGAGTCTTTAAGCGTGCTTGTATAGGCGGCGCCGCCGGGGAGAACCGCTTTCTTATCTCGTCCAGGTCCGTTTCTACCGTCATGCTGACACGGACCCGGTTTTTCAATTGAAGCAGCAGATCCGTGTCCCGTTCTACTAAAGGGCTCCTTGTTTGGAGCAGCACAAAATCGGGTGGATCTTCGGTCATCACTTCGAGCAGCGACCGGGTAACTTCTTCTTTGTATTCAATCGGCTGGTAAGGATCCGTACTCGAGGACATAAAGAGAGTGACGGGACCTTTACTTTTCGCTCGGCGAAGCTCTTTGCGGAAAAGTTCGGCCGCTTCTTTCTTGACATCCACCCAGGTTCCCCATTCGGCCCCGCGGAAAGTGGAGACAGGCATTTTTCTTACATAACAATATGAACAGCCGAAGGAACAGCCGGTGTAAGGATTTAAGGAATGGGTATAGCCGGCAAGAAAACCCGTTCCTTTATTCAGCAGTGTTTTAGGCATTGTATACCGGTATTCCAATTTCATGGTCGCTCCATTCCTCTGATTGCTTCCGACTTGATTTAAAATGATGGGTTGCGTTTGTTTCCGCTGAAGGTACTCCGCTTTCTATCGTCCGGCTCAAGCTTTGGGACTGCCGGTAACCCGCGGGTGTATAACCGGTTTTCTTTTTAAACAGCGTAATGAAATAGGAGGTGTTCGGAATACCGACTTTAGATCCGATGTCGGACACTGATAGCTGTGAATTCCCAAGCAGATTTTTGGCATTCTCGATACGAATGTGCTGAAGGTATTCCAGCGGAGTCATTCCTTTAATTCGCTTGAACGTACGCTGCAGATGATAAGGACTGCCGTGGCAGATTTCCGAGAAGGTTCTGAGCGTCAGCGGTTGTTTGTAGTGGTTGTCCGCGTAATGGGCGATTTGTTCGATCCAGTCGTCTTCGGGAAGGCGCCTGCCGGTCGGTTTGCATCTTTTGCACGGACGAAATTGGGCCTGCAGGGCTTGTTCGGCATCTTGGAATATGCAGGTGTTTTCTCGTTTCGGTTCTTTTGATTTGCAAGAGGGACGGCAAAAAATGCCGGTTGTTTTCACCCCGTAAAAAAAGATGCCGTCGTAAGAAGAATCATTGCTGATAATGGCCTGCCATTTATCGGCTGAAGGACTATCCAATTTTGCCGCTTTCCAAAACCGCTCTGACATAGCTGGAAACACCTCCTTTTACTTATCCATTATACCTCTAAAGTGAACGTATGTACGTATAAATGAATGAGACAGCAACATATCGCTAAACCGAGTTACCACACAGAACCTGCTATACATAACTTCACTAACTAAAAGCGCAATTTAAGAGAAATGCTTCCGTGAAGCCCATGCTACAATAAAAGCAACCGGAAGAATTTTTCGGAAAAACACAATAGATGACGTGGAGGTATTTCTTGATGGCAACTAAAGCGGATAAAATTTTTGTGAATTTACCGGTTAAAAATTTGGACAAATCGGTACAATTTTTCACGGCGCTAGGTTTTGAATTCAATGCTCAATTTACGGATGAGAACGCAACCTGCATGGTTGTCAGCGATAGCATTTTTGTGATGCTGTTGGTTGAGGATTTCTTCAAAACGTTTACGAATAAGGAAATTGCCGATACGGGAAAAAGTGCCGAAGTCATTGTGGCCTTATCTGCGGACAGCAAAGAGCAGGTGGACGAGATTGTAAACAAGGCGCTGGAAGCGGGGGGAAGTCCGATGAATGATAAAGTGGACCATGGCTTTATGTACACGTGGAGCTTCCGGGATATCGACGGTCATCATTGGGAATTTATCTATATGGATGAGAGTGCGGTTGCCCAGGGATAAGGTGCCGATACGGGAAATAAAGGAAACAGAATTTCTTCTGAAAGAGCCGCGGCAAGCGCGGTTCTTTTTGTTTGGCTGGAAAGGGTTGGATCATGAAGCGTGCGCCAAGCCTTCACAAAGTTTCTGACTTTACAAATCGGGTATATTACCATATAAAATCATTCATTCTAACGGATTTGTTTCTATACACCAGGGGAGGACAAGCGATGAAGTGGCAGGGAAGAAGAGGAAGTTCAAACGTGGAAGACCGGAGGGGAGTGGGCGGCAAAACGCTCGTCGGAGGCGGAATCGGCGGGATCATTATCGTGCTCCTTATGACTCTGCTTGGGGGAAATCCCGGCGATCTGCTGAGTGATCTGACGGGCGCAGGCTCCGGATCAAACGCGCCGTACGAGGAAACGCAGCAGGAGAAGGAACTTTCTCAGTTTGTCTCTGTTGTCCTGGCCGATACGGAAGACGTGTGGACCACCCAGTTTAAGGAGCGAGGCCTTGTTTATGAGAAGCCGACGCTTGTTCTGTACACGGACCGGGTGCAATCGGCCTGCGGCACGGCCGGTTCGTCAACGGGACCGTTTTATTGCCCGGGTGACCGGAAGTTATACATCGATCTAAGCTTCTATAACGAGCTTAAGCAGGAGTTTAAAGCGCCGGGAGACTTTGCCATGGCCTACGTAATCGCTCATGAAGTCGGACATCATGTGCAGACACTGCTCGGGACATCCGATAAGATTATGCCGCTTCGCCAGAAGATGAGTGAAGCGGAATTCAATAAATATCTGGTCCGTTTTGAGCTGCAGGCCGATTATTTCGCCGGCGTCTGGGCGCATCATGCCAAAGGGATGGATGTGCTTGAAGAAGGGGAGCTGGAGGAAGCGTTAACGGCCGCCAGTGCGGTCGGGGATGATACGATTCAGAAAAGAGCGCGCGGCTACGTGGTTCCCGAAAGCTTTACGCACGGCACATCGGAACAAAGAAAATCCTGGTTCAGCAAAGGCTATCAATCGGGAAGAATAGAAGACGGAGATACTTTTTCAAGCAAGTAAAATACGAAAAATATCCAGAATCATTCATAGAAAAAGAAATATCCGTCACCCGGCGGAACTTTTTATTTTTACGATCCACAAAGTTCCAAAGAACGGAATCGCATGATTCTCTCCGATTAGAGACATATTACCAATGCATTAAAGTTATGAAAACGGAGGCGAATCATGAAAAGGGTGACGATCGTTTTTGCTTTATTGACAATTCTCATCACGGTGTTTCCTTTAGATACCTTGGCAGCCGATGGGGGGAATAAGACATATCACTTCGGATTCAAAAAGAGCAAACAAGGGAAGCCTGCCTCCATTGATGAAGAAGGATTCAAAAGTATTTTGGAGAAACATGATGCGGTTTTTCTGGGGGATACCGGCAAAAAAGAACTTTATCTAACTTTCGATAACGGGTATGAAAACGGATGTACGCCCAAAATACTCGATGTATTAAAAGCGAAGCAGGTGCCCGCGGCTTTTTTCGTAACCGGTCATTTTGTCGAGGATAAGCCCGAATTGGTTAAACGAATGACGTCCGAAGGTCATCTTATCGGCAACCATTCCTGGAGTCATCCGGACATGTCCCGAATTTCCGACGAGAAAATAAAGACCGAGCTGGACCGGGTCAAAAATGCCGTCGTCAATCTGACGGGGGTGCAGACGATGTCTTTCATGCGTCCGCCCCGCGGAATTTTCAGCGACCGGGTTTTAGAGGTCAGCAAACAACACGGGTACACCAACGTATTTTGGTCGGTTGCTTATAAAGACTGGGACGTCAAAGATCAAAAGGGCTGGAAATATGCCTACGATAAAGTCATTGCCCAGCTTCATCCGGGCGCGGTCATCCTGCTGCACTCCATTTCAAAGGACAATACGGATGCCTTGGACAAAATTATCGATGAAGCCAAAAAGCAGGGGTATGAGTTCAAGAGTCTGGAAAACTTAAACCAAAAGACGGAATAAATGAGTGAAACCGGGGGGGCACTCAGAACAACGAAAAACCAGGCAGCGTTCCGTTGCCCGGTTTTTCGTTGTTCTGAGGCCGGAAGCAGGCCCTTAAGGAGGCATGTTCTTACGGATTCGTAATAACCACCGTTTGGGACGAAGGTTCCCACTTTACAACGGCACCGAGTGCTTCGCTGATGAACCGAACCGGAACCATCGTGTGTTCGTTCACGAGCTGCGCAGGCACTTCTAGTACTTTGCTCGCGCCATTAACGGTAGCGCTTTTAGTACCGATTTTCAAATAGATCGTGGTGCCGCCTTTTTGGGCTGTAACGGATTGCTCCTTCTCGTTCCATATGATGTTTGCGCCGAGCTTTTCAAAAATAGCTCTTAACGGCACCAACGTATTGCCTTCTACGATTACCGGCGGCTGCGCGAACCGTTGTGTTTGACCGTCGATGGTTACCTGGATCTCATCAGACTTTTTAGTTATCGACTCGAAGTCAAATACATCGGGAGTAATTTCCGGTGACACTTTTATAGCGCTAACGACGGTTTCAAAACCGCTTTCAGACGGTTTAGCCGCCTGTTCTTTAAGCAGCATACCGGTTTCCGTATCAAACCATTGTTCTCTGGCCGGTGTAACTACAGGCGTCGATATCTCATCGCCTGCTTGATCGGTAAACTTGAGAACTGTTTTCTTGCTTTTACCTGAAAGGTGGTAAGCTTGTCGGCCTAAAATGGTTTCTTCTCCTTGATAAGCGGGATCTTCCGTATCCGTCAGGAATGTTTCAAGGCGCATTTTTGAAAGTTTAGAGTAGCTGTTAAATTCCATGCCATTCAGTTTGATCTTGCTTGTTTTGTTTCCTTCGGCCATATAAGAAAGGCCGTCGTCTCCGTTAACGAGGAGGGTGTTCAGCGTTTTTTCGGCCATATCATAGCTGGTTTCCAGCCTGTACCGGGCATTCGGAGCATCCTCCCAGGATTTGTACCAGACAATGCTGCTCTTTCCGCCATCGAAATGACGGATTTCCTTCCATTCGACGTAAACGGGGCCCGGGGCCTTTTGCCTGATTTCTTTTGCCACTTGTTCCAGCGTTAGTGCGTGGGGAGCGGGTTCTTTTGATTCTGCCCCCGCATGAACGGGAAGAGCCGCGGCAAGGATCAATAGCCCGAATCCGGCAGAAATCCATTTTCTGTTTTTTAACATGATAGTGTACCAACCCTTTCAATTTTTATCTTCATACATATAGTCGATCCGGAGGGAGACTCAGGTTCAATTTATTTTCAACTCACAAGTCGGTATTAAATGTTAACTGGCATCTGCGAGCGCTGATAGCAGGAAAGTTTGGGATCTAGCCGGACAGGCGAACGGCTGCATTCCCTGACTGGCGACAAGAATACGGATGCATGCAGAGACACTTCGTTCAGACGAAGTGTCTTAGTTTATGTAGACCGCTTGAAGAGGAGATCCTCTAATCCAAACAAGATGAAGAAGGAGAGAGTGCAGATGAGAGGGAAAGTCGCCATTATAACAGGTTCGAGCCGGGGAATCGGTGCCGCAGCGGCGAAGCTGCTTGCCGGCCGCGGAGCCAAAGTCATCGTCAATTATGCGAGCAATGCTTCGGCTGCGGAGGACGTCGTTGCTTCCATACGGGAAAACGGAGGAGAAGCTGCGGCTTTGCAAGCGGATGCCCGAAATGCGGAGCAGATGAACGGGCTCGTGTCGGAAACGGTATCCCGCTTCGGGACGGTAGACATTCTGGTTCACAACGCCGGTATGAATTTTGTCCAGAAGTCCTTCGAAGATATGTCCTGGGAGGAGTTTATCCAGAAAACGAACGACGAGCTTCAGGCCGCTTTCGTTTCGACCAAGGCCGTACTGCCTTTTATGAAAAAGCAAAAGTCCGGGAAGCTCGTTTATGTGTCCAGCGGATTGAGCAATCATTCGGCTCCGCTGTTCATATCGCACGGCACCTCTAAGGGAGCCTTAAACAGCTTTGCCCGTTATATCGCCCGGGAGTTCGGCGGCGCGGGGATTACCGCCAATATCGTATCGCCCGGTATGGTGGAAACGGATGCGACCGCGTCGATACCGGAAGCGTTTAAACAGCAGCAGGCGGCGTATTTACCGCTCGGAAGAATCGGCCGGCCGGAGGATATCGCCCGGGCGATCGCTTTTTACGCCAGCGAAGACAGCTCTTATTTGACAGGCACTTACCTGTCTGTCAGCGGGGGCGGGGAAATGTAGCGGGCACCCCGAAAAGCCCCCGCCGTTCCGGCGGGAGCTTCTCGGGACAAGCTATTTGACCATCGTCACCAACGAATCGAAAAGCACCTTCGCATGACGGTTCCCGTGGTACATCCCGGGAATCTTTTTGTCGATATCGAGCAGCGTATAGACGGCCGTTTGCGCCGTTCTCACGGAATATTCCACCGTAAACACGACATCGTCGGGGATTTCGGTATATTGCCCGATAAATGCGAAATTTCCCGAGCCATCCGGCACAACTTGCGGACGGTCCCCCTCTTCGCGGGGCATGAACTGGCTCGTGATGAACGGCATCATGCAGGGAATGCAAATGGAGCTTTCCAGCATTTCCGGCAGTTTTTCCGACAGTTTCAGATGGGACAACAGCTCCGTTAAAATGTCCTCTCCCGTACATTCGGACATTTTCTTCGGTACGAAATCACCCGGTTTGTCCGGGAAAAGGCCGTAGCCCCAGAATACCTGAACATCTTCCGGCTGGTTGCGGAAATGCGGCTGGTGCGCAAGTACGACAGACATCAGCCAGTTGGAATCTTTAAAGGTAACGAGCGCGCCCGTTCCCGCTTTGTTGCCGGAGAAGTTTTCCATGAAGTCGAAAAACATCGGGTCCTTGCAGGTGACCGTAAAGGATGCCCATTTGGACTCGGGGATATGATCGTCGAATGCGGACGGATTGCCGGAGCCCGGCAGCTTCGCGGCAATTTTTTCCCACAGCCCGAACGAAGGTCCTTTTCCGCCCAGTTTAGGTGGAGACGTCATCGAACCGAGATCCGAGCTTTCCGTCATGGAGCCGTTCGTGAAGAACACGAGATCGTCCGGGTTCACCTCGATCGAGCCGGTATTCCCGTCTTTAACGACCTGGATGCGGCCCGCAACTACCGGGCTTTTCCCCGTGGGATCCGGCTTAAAATCCAGATCGGTTACGCGCGTCTTTCTTTCGTACCGGACGCCCTGGCTTTCCAGCCATCGCTGGATTGGAAGCACGATCGAATCGAATTGATTGTAAGGCGTGCGGGCGACACCGGCCAGTGTGTGGATGCGGGGAAACTCGTGCATAAACCGGATCATGTATCTTTTGAACTCCACCAAGCTGTGCCATGGCTGGAAAGCGAACATCGTCGCCCACATAAACCAGAAATTCGTTTCAAAAAATTCGGGTTCGAACCATTCGTTAATTTTTTGCTTGCCGAGCTGCTCTTCCGATGTGACAAGCAGCTTGCCGATATCCAGACGGTCTTTATTGGAAAAGAGCATATGCTCCACGTCGACAATATTCCGGTCTTTATCGACGAGGCGTGCCTGTGCATGGGTCGGATATTTTTCCGTAAAGGCGTAGATGTCGTCTTTGACGGATTTGCCGGGCGAATCGATCGAAGGAATGGAATCCAGAAGCTCCCACGTGCATTCGTAAGTCGGTTCGTTCAGCATCCGTCCTCCCCGGATCACATAACCTTGCCGCTCGTCACCGCTTCCGTCCAAAGATCCGCCGTTGACCGGACGGTCTTCCAAGATATGAATCCGTTCGCCGGCCCAGCCGCCGTCCCGGATCAGAAAAACGGCTCCAGCCAGGGAAGCGATGCCGCCTCCTATGAAATAAGCATGGTTGTTTGTCTCTTTACGCGTATTCACTCTCATCAGCTCCTCTCCCTAATTACTTGGACACAGGGCGGAGAGGAATAAACTAGACAATTTCCGGGTTTTGTCGTACCCAATAAGCCGGAGCCGCAATAACAGCGGAGTTTACAATCCGGCTGCCGTCCTCTTCTTTCCGTTTTCCGTTTGCCGCGCGCGAAATCCTAAGCCCGCAAATCCGGCCAGCAAACAAAGCGCGCCTCCCGTAATAAACATGACCGGAAACGAGAAGGAAGAAGCGACAGGTCCCATGGCTAAAGCTCCTAGCGAAAATCCGAGATCGGCGGCCCCGATAAAAAGACCGATCAGTAGCCCCCGCGCAAAATGCGGAACGGAGAAAGACACGTAGGTCAGCAGCGCCGGGTACAGCAGAGCGAACGCGATGCCGTTAAAAACAGCCGCAGCCGCCAGCGCGGAGGGTGACAGGCTGGTTCCCAGAATCAGCGAGCCGAGGCTTGCCAAAGCGAGAGCGGGGAACAGAATCCGGCCCGGAAAGCTCCCGTCGGAAGGAATATACTTCCGGCCCGCAAACCGCGTCAAGACCAGCACAAGTGTCTGAATGAGGAAATAAAGCTCGGCAAATTTCAGACCTTGTTTCTCCAGATACAAGGGCAGAAAGGTGAAAATGGCGCCGTTGGCGACCGAGGCGAGAAGCATAACGGCGGAGGAGAGAAGCAGGGTCCGGCTTTTCCATACGCCTTTCCGGGAAAGAGGACTGGCTGCCGGATCATCCGGAATTTCTGCCGGGGGCGCAGCGGCTGACGACTTCATTTGCCTGGAAAGAGACAGACCGAATAAGAATATTCCCGTACTCATCATAAACAACGAACCGAAAATCCATATCATCGGCAGCCAGTCTTTCAGAAGCAGTGCGATGGTAGGCCCGAATGTCGAGGGGATCATGGTCGCCAGAGAATAAAGGGACAAGCCCTGCGCTCTCATCTTCTCGGAAAGCAGGTCCATCGTGATAATCTCCATGGCCGTGGAAAAGAAAGCGGCTACGATGCCTTGAACCGCCCGGACCAGACCGAAAAGCCACAGATTCGGAATGAAATAGCCCGCTAAAGAAACGGTGAAAAGAAGCAGCGCGAGCACAAACACTTTCCGGGTCCCGTACCGGTCGATAACGGTTCCGGCAATGGGTCTGCAGATCATGGAGGCGAACATCGTCGTCCCCATGATAAGACCGATTTCCATTTCGCCGGCACCGGCCGTGATGGCATAGAAGGGAAGAATCATCAGCACCATGTAGACAATGCAGTAAAACAGAATCGTAACCGCATACACTTGCAGAGAGCGGAAGGAATACGGATTATCCATGCCGGAACAGCTCCCTTGAGATCAGGCGGCTGGGGGAATCGAGCTGTTCGGCCAGCTCGGGTTTGTAGTTGGCCGTTTCGGCGGGATTTCTGCTGTAGGGAGGCAGCTCGCGGACGCGTACCTTCATTTCCTGAAGTCCGATATCCGTCAAAATTCCGCGTTCCTGCAGCCAGTCGTCGTTATAGATGGTCGGCAGGTATCGTTCCCCGTTGTCGGAGGCGACGCAAACGATCCGTTTGCCCCTTCCCATGAGCTGCGCCAGCTTCCAGGCGGCGACCATCCCGGCTCCCGTCGAGCCTCCGCCGAGTATGCCTTCGTACTTGGCAAGCACACGGCACATGAGGAACGCATCCTCGTCCGGCACTTTGTAGACCTCATCGATGCGCTGCAAATCGTCCACATTGGTGGGCGTCCAGCTCAGCCCCATGCCGGGCAGAAGATAGGCATGCGCCTTGCCGCCGAAAATAGTCGAACCGACCGCATCGACCGCGATCACTTTCACATGCGGGGCGTATTCCTTGATGTAACGCGAGAGGCCCCCGATCTGACCGCCTGTGCTGACGGTGACGATAACGGCATCAATCCGGTGACCGCTTTGATCCATCAGCTCTTTCGCCGTCTGAACATAATGGGCTTCCCCGTTCCACGGGTTAAAGCACTGATCCGGCCGGAACGAGCCGGGAATTTCGCGGTGCAGCTTGTTGGCCAGCGCGATCCGTGTTTTGTGATAGGACCCGCTGTCGTCTTGTTCGGTGACCACGATCACCTCCGCTCCGTACGCTTTCATCATGGCCAGATTGACGGGGGTCGTTTTCGGGTCCACCAGCACGATGACGCGATACCCTTTGGCTGCGCCGATCATGGCCAGCGAGATGCCGAAATTGCCCGAAGACGATTCGATAAGCGTGCCGCCGGGTTTCAGCCAGCCCCTTCTTTCCGCCTCTTCGATGATGTAAAGCGCGGGACGATCCTTGATGCTTCCGCCGGGATTGGTACGCTCCATTTTCAAATAAATTTCCGAATCCGCCGACTCGACAAGACGGTTTAACCGTATAAGAGGGGAATTGCCGATCGTATCGAGAATCGTAGACATTATCTATACCTCCTCCAAAGTTCAGATCTAGCCTGCGGCTTCCGCCTTTTTACGTTTGCTTTTGCGTATCGACCCCGCTTTCAGAACACGGATGGAAAGCACGATGCCGGTGGCGGTCAGGAACATAATGGAAATGGCCGCAATATCGACGAACCAGGTAATATCTTTGCCGTACAGTTCACCGAAGTGGAGATCCCTGACAAAATTGTTGGTAGCGTTTACTTCTTTGCGGATCACGTTTCCGTACAGATCAATGACGTACAGGGTCTGATCGTCGTCGCGCAGCCGGACTTTGTAATCGCCCGCTTGTCCGTGATGGCCGTCTCCCAACGTATGGTTCATGACGAGCCGGGCCTCCGAGAGATCGAAAGCGCCTGATTGGCTCGCTTTCAAAACGGCTTCGGCCACATTTAAAGTCTGCTGACCGGAGTTTGAAGCTGCGGGAGCTTCGTACGTCTGAACCTGCTTGTTGAAACCCATGGTGCTCGTGTGGACCAGAAGGATTCCTGTTAGCGCTTCCACAAAAATAAAAATCGAAGCGATCAATCCCACCCACAAATGATATTTACGTGTTTTCATGAATGTCTTTCTTCCTCCTCTTTTTGTATATACGGAATTTCCGTAAACCAATTATATCCATGAATGTGAAAATTAACATGACTCAACTGGGCTATATAGGAGAGGTTATTTTGCCGAATTATCGGATTATGTGGGGAAAAAAGTCAAAATTGTTCACATTTTCGGTTCAAAAAGTCAACGGAGTTCCTGGCAAACCGGCACGACCTTTCTTAAGATAGGGGAAAAACAAAGCCGAACCTTGAAAGGAGGGAGTCGAATGGGCACAAAAAGAAAGCCCGTAATGAAACCGGATGGGAAGAAAAACCGGATCGCCCGAATCATCGTCGTGTCGGCGCTTATTGTGACGGCGGCAGCCGCAGCGGCAGGCTTTGCGCGATATAAATCCTCATCCGTAACGGAATACACAGCCGTCGCTTCCATCGGTAATGAGCCTATCCAATACGGCGAGTTTACACTCGTCCGGGACATGCTGAGAAGCACGGCAAAACCGGAAGAATTGAACGCGAAGACGCTTCAGCGGGTGAAGGAGTTCAAGACCGAGCAGCTGTGGGCGAAGGAAAAAGGACTGGCCGCGGGCGGACTCGGTTTCGGTGACTTCGAGAAGCGCTGGCGGCAGGAGAACGCCAGACGCAAAGCCGCTGCCGATCACGGCGAGCCGGTTTACGGCCCGGTCTCTTACGATCCGGCCGGATACTACCGCTACGAGCAGTCGAACCTGCAGCTCCGGCTGAAAGAGGCGCTGGCCGGGCAAGATTTTGCCGCCGGTGACGCCGAACTGCAGGCCGCGTACGAACGCTTGAAGGACGACCGGTTCATGCGTCCGTCCAAAATCCGCCTGCAGCTCCTTTCGGCGGAAAACAGCGCAAGCGGTGCCGAGAAGCTGAACCGGGCGGCGGCCAGGCTGAAGGCGGGAGAAGCTTTCGAAAGCCAGGCCGGGCAGGCTGACAGCGGTCTCACGGCGCAAGCGCGCTGGTTCGAACCGGAGGACCGCAAAGCCGACGCGGAGAGGTATCCGGCGCTGCTGCAAGAGGCGGAGGGACTTCAGCCCGGTCAGACGAGCGGAGTGATCGGGGAGGGAGAGCGGCTGTATATCATCCGCTGCGCGGAACGGGAAAAGGCGGAATACGAGCCGTTCGAAGACGTGAAAGAACGCGTTCGGATTCTTTACACGGATGAGCGATATGCCGCGGAACTGGCTTCGCGTCTGTCCCGGACCGAACTAATAGTCCTAAAGCCTTTGGAATCGGAAGGGGAAGCCGGCGTCATGAAGTAAAAAGGCTGCACAGGAAAGTCAAAATTTTGCCTATGGCGGGTGGAGGAATTTTTTGTAAAGTAGTGGGGCGAAGCTATCGCGCATTACGAAAAAGGAGGCAAGTCATCGTGCAGAAAATTTCCAGCAGAATCAGTGCCTGGACGGCAGCCGTTTTATTTTTATCGCTTTTTGTAAACGCTTTCTATGGAGTGAAGCCGGCTCACGCGGCCGGTACGGCTTACTACGTGGATTCGGCGGCCGGAAACGATGCCAACAGCGGCGTCTCCCAGGCACAGGCCTGGAAGACGTTAGCCAAAGTGAACGCGACGACGTTTCAGCCGGGAGATCGGATTTTGTTCAAATCCGGCGGTGTCTGGAACGGCCAGCTTTGGCCCAAAGGTTCGGGTACGGACGGCAGCCCGATTGTTATCGACAAGTACGGAACCGGGAGCAAACCGGTTATAAACGGCGGCGGCAGCAATTTTAACCAGACCGTTTACAACAGTTCGAAAACATACAACACCGGGACCGTACTTCTCCGCAACCAGGAATACTGGGAAATCAACAATCTGGAAGTCACGAACGATGACAATTTTTCCGTGGAGAACAATGACTCCGCCGCACTCCGGGCAGGGATTTTCGTCGTCATCGACGCGAACGAAAGCGACCGGGTTTATAATCACATTTACATCCGCAACAATGACGTTCACGATGTGGACGGCAGCAACAACGCGGGAGCGAAGGAAAACGGCGGTATTATTGCGGTTATTCAGGGAACGGCCGCTACCTCTACCCGCACCTACGCCAGATTCAACGATATCCGGATCGAAAACAACTCCATTCGCAAAGTGGACCGCGTCGGAATCCGGGCGGCGGCTCACAGCAACTATGTGAACGACGACAGCTTCAGCACGACGAGCACACGCACGTACGGCAACTGGAATACGAACGTCTACATCGGTCACAACAATCTGGAAGATGTCGGCGGAGACAGCATTATTCTGCGGGATACGGACGGGGCTCTCGTCGAATATAACGTGGCAAACCGTTTCGGTACGCGGGTAGCCTCCACCAATGCGATTGCCGCCATCTGGCTGGCCGTCGCCAAAAACACCGTCCTGCAGTACAACGAAGCGTTCGGCGGACCGGCGTCCAATCAAGACGGATGCGCGTGGGACTTCGATTTGTATTTGGAAAATACGACCTACCAGTACAATTACAGCCACGATAATCCGATGGGACATGTACTAATGATGGGCACGAACAAGAACGATGTGATGCGCTATCACATCAGCCAGAACGAAGGCAACATCATCCGCCATTTCAACGCGAACGAGGCGACTCCGGCTTCGATCTACAACAATGTCTTTTACTATAACGGCGCTTCGCACAAGGTAATCGGCGGCAACGATGCGACTAAAACCGGCTACCAGTTTACGAACAATATTTTCTACAACGCCAATCCGTCCGTCACGACCAATTGGGGAACAGCGGCCAACTGGGGCCAGACCTCTTTCAGCAACAACATCTTCTATGAGGCCAGCGGAACCCATTCGGGGAATGAACCCGTCGATCCCGCCAAACGGACGGCCGACCCGTCGTTTGTGAATCCGGGAGGCGCAGGCACCGGCTTGACTACGGCGGCGGCTTACCGCCTGAAGGCCGGTTCTCCGGCGCTAAACGCCGGCAAACTTATCGCCGATAACGGCGGCAAAGATTATTTCGGCGGAGCCGTTTCCGCAGCAGCGGCACCGAATATCGGCGCTTACAACGGCGCCGGCGTTCCGGTAACGCCTCCGGCAGGTGTCAAGGCGCCGACAGCCGACGCATACGTGCTCGACGGTTCCGGCGCCGGGGTTAATTACGGGACAGCCCCGACGCTGTACGTCAAAGACGGCACGGCCGCAGGCTATACCCGGAAGGCTTACCTCAAATTCGACGTCAGCGGTCTGACCGCCGTGACTTCCGCCAAGCTCCGCCTTTTCGGCGGCAACACGCAGGACGCTTCGAACGTCCAAGTCAAAGTGTCGGGAGCGGCCGCAGACGGCTGGACGGAGACGGGACTAACCTGGAACAACGCGCCTGCCGCCACAACCGGTGCCTTGTCTACCATCCAGGTCGGCGGGACGCTGACGTACTATGAACTGGATGTCACCTCTTTCGTCAAGGACCAGCTATCCGACGGTATTGTCACGCTCATCGTGGAAGGAGTGTCCGACCAGGACCGGACGATCCAGTTTAACAGCCGGGAGAATCCCGCTAACAAGCCCGAACTGGTCGTGAATTAGCCGCGAATTAGCCGCCGTATGGCGTACAGATGCTAATTTAGGCTGTTGGTTGGCTCCAAGAAACGCGAGTAAGGCGAACAAGCGCCAAAAAGGCTGCCGCGAATGTGCGGCAGCCTTTGCTGTGTGATCGGGCCGGTGCGAGTCAGTCTTCCCGGCTTTTCGTATACAGGTTTAAAGGCGGTGAAGAAGGGCCGGAATCGGCGTCTTCCCCGCTGCTGAGCGTGCCTGCGAAAGTAAAACGCAGCTTCCGCAAAACTTTAATCGAATTGACGTTTTCAGGCTCGACTTTAGCTTTGATGAGGCTCATTCCAAGCTCGCCGAACGCGTAAGCAAGCAGGCATCCTATCGCCTCGGGCGCGTAGCCTTTTCCCCAGTAAGCAGGGTCCAGATCGTAGCCGATTTCCACTCTGCGTTGTCCGAAATCGAGTTCATTGAACCCGCAGGAACCTATAATGGCACCCGATTCCTTCTCGATGACCGCGTAGCGGACCGCCTTGTTTTCCAGGGCCAGTCCGTTCAGAAAGGCGATCATATCCGCTGCCTGTTTAATCTCCGTGAACGGCTCGATATTCATAAATTTCGTTACATCGGGAGAAGACCAGACTTCGAACAGACGGAGGGCGTCTTCTTCCGTCATGGTCCGGAGCAGGAGTCTTTCCGTTTCCAGTTTGTCTTTCATCAATAGCTTTACCTCCAGTTTCGTTCATTTTCGGCGGGTTAAAGTATTGATATCTGCGCATCGTTCAGTCCTTCCTCTATGTAGATTTATCCAGTATAACTTAAAACGGTGCTTTTCGCATGAGTTGACTTGTAGCCCCTGAGTCCCTGACAAGACAAGGCTGTTACTCGGCATCGTGAAAAACAAGTCCCAGACTGTAACGTGTGCCTGTCGTTACGGTGCTTACGCCATGCCGGAGCGTAGTCTTGTAGTCCCCCCGGGAGCCGGACACCGGACGATGGGTCGTCGGGAAAATCAGCCCCCCGCCGCGCTCCAGCGTAAGGACATGTCCTCTGCTCTGCGCGCGAGGCCGCTGTTCCACCAGCAGAAATTCTCCGCCCGTGTAATCCTGCTCTTTCTGATTCAGCGCAAACACGACCTGGAAGGGGAAGAACACGCTTCCGTATACATCCTGATGCAGGCAGTTGTAGCCTCCGGCTTCATACTTCAGGATGAGCGGGGTAGGGCGTGTTTGATCCTCCCGGCGGCATTGTTCCAAAAAACCGGTTAACGAGTCCGGGTACAAGGCCTCTTGGTTCAGCCGCTTTAGCCAGGAGTTTGCGATGTCCGCCAGCGGCGGATAAAACGCTTCGCGCATCTCCTGAATCACATCCGGAAGGGGAGCGCGGTAGTATTTGTACTCGCCGAGCCCGAAACGGTACCGGGCCATGTTGATCGTGCTGCGGTAAAGCCGCTCCTCCCCGTAGCCGCCGATAAGCTCCTCGCACTGCGAGGATTCGAGCATAGGAGGGAGTTTCGCATATCCGTTCTCGTCCAAGGACTCCCGGATCGAATCCCAGTCCAGCCCGGCGATACGCTCCGCTATATTATCCGGCATGACGGGCCCCTCCTCCGGTACAGGTACATAAGCCGCCGCTTACATTGGCGGCGAAGATGGTGTGTATGGCAGTACCTGTACGGCCCGGTTCCGACGATATCGGGATAAGCGAACCTTTTGTCCGGGCCTGCAAAAAAGTCCGGTGCAGGACTAAATCAGCGGAATAATTTTTCATGACAGATAATCCTTTCTCTCGGTTAATAACGGGCAACGGCGTTTGGGGCTATCTAAAAACAGTATACCTCCGGAAGGACAGTCGCGTACCGGTTCCGGAATGAAACCGCAAGATAACGAAATACGGGCCCAGTTTAATGAAACAGATGCATAAAAGATCGGCCGGAAACCTTCGTAAATCAAGCTCGGGCGTGACCTGAAAACCTCGGACGTCAGCAAAGCAAATCCGTGACCGGGTATACAGCCGGCGGTATGAAAGGCTATTATGTCTATAAAGATGATAGGCATTACAAGCATGGTTGATTGTATGGAGCGGAGGAAACGAACGATGTGGTTTATGTATGCTTCACTTGCCGCAGTCTCTTTCGGGCTGCGGGGTATTTTGTACCAATGGACTTCCCAGCGGCGCACCGACCGGAATGTGCTGCTATTCGGCGTTTATTTGTCCGGCGCCCTGATCTCGCTTGTCGTTAACTTGTTTGTTAACCAGGCATGGAGTCACGGCGTATGGTTTGGAGTTCCCATGGGGCTTTTCTCCTTTATTGCAAACGCCTCGATGTATAAAGGCTATTCGGTCGGACGAGCCTCTCTGATCGCGCTGTTTACGGGTCTGCCGCCGGTGGTCGTGGCGACTCTTGCGTTTTTCCTGTGGGGAGAATCGCTCGGCCTCGTGCAGCTGGCCGGTTTTTGCATCGTCATTCTCGGCCTGCTCGTCATCCGGTATTCGCATGATCTGAAGCTGGGTCAGCTGCAAGGAATCCAGTGGGGCCTGCTGACGATGCTGTTCTTCGGTTTTACGGATTTATCGTCCAAACAGGCGACCTTATCGGCAGCGAATACTTTGCCTGTACTAACCGTCATGTACGGGACAGGCACGATCCTGTTCGCATGCATGTACCTGCTGTCCCGGCTGAAGGTTCCGGCGAAGACGGGGCAGCAAATCACGGCGGTCGGTTCGCCGCACGAGAGCCTGCACGACCGGGAGACCGGTTACGGTCCCGATGCGCAGCACGCCCGGATTTCCCGGCACTCCGGCGGGGACAAGAGTCTTCCCGGGAGCGAAGACGGTCGCCGGACGCACCCTGCCACGGGCGGCGCGGACAATCCGGCATCTCCTGCGTGGTCGATGAAACGGACCGTGCTTTGGGGGATGACCGTGGGCATCACGAACCTGGCCGGGATGCTGTTCATCATCCCCGCATTCCGGGGAGGCGTGACGGGGATCGTATCCGCCATCAGTGCGATGAACGTCGTGCTGGTTCTGCTGTACGCGCAGTTCTACCTCAAAGAAAACATTTCCGTAAGGGAAGCGTGCGGCATGCTTTTGGCTTTGGCCGGTATTCTTGTCGTAAGACTGGCGTCATGACGCGGCGCTGCCGAACTTAAATGAAGCAAAGATATCATGCAGCCAGTCTGTTCCTCTGAGAACACTGGCTTTTTTTACGCACCTTTACAAAAAAATCATAAAAGAAGCATGACCCGCGTTCGTGTTCCCGGTTCTCCTTTTCGGTATAATGTTCAATAAAGCGTTTACATTACAAGGTGGCGGGGGAGTGTACAGCCTGAAGAGAATACGGTTTAACCGACGCAGCGTTATTGTAACCTGGCTCATTTCCTACATAACCGTGCTGCTTGTTCCCGTTCTGATCAACGGTGTGATTTATATGGTGACGTGGAATGTGGTCGAAACGGAAGTCAACCGGTCCAATGAAGCCGTGATCAAGCAGATGGAGCAGGCGATCGACAATCATTTGAAAGGCATCGAAAGGCTTAGCGTCGAAATGGCGCTCAACAAGCGGCTTGCGGGGTTTATCCATGCGGGCAGCCCTCTGACGGACAACGATCACTATGAACTGATCGGCATTGCGGGCGATCTGGGCGTATATAAGGTGGCTAACGATTTTATCGATCAGATTTATATTTATTACAAAAACAGCGATACGGTCATATCATCCCGCGAACGCACGGACAGCCGTGCCTTGTATGAGACTTTACGCGAAAATGAAGACACGGGCTACGACGAATGGAAATCTTTTTTCGATAAAAGATTTATCCAGGAGTATGCGCCGGTGACGCTTACGGAGAACGGCAGCAAAACCGGCGCCGTCCTGTACGCCAAATCGGTTATTCTGGACAATCCCGATCTTCCCGGCGGTGTCATTCTTTTTGTGATCAAAGAGTCCAAGCTTCTGGCTAATCTCGCGCCGGTCCACAATGCCTCCGTGGCCGTGCTGGACCAGAAAAATCGGCTGCTGGCTTCCTCCGGCACCGGACCGAAGACCGATTATCCGGCCTACGGGGAGCTCTCCGGCAAGAGCGGGCTCGTTTACAAAGAATCGGCCGGAAGGAATCTGGCCGTGTCTTACACCACATCCGAGCAGACCGGCTGGAAGTACGTGTCGATGATGCCGGCGGAGATTTTTGACGAGAAGATGAAGCATATGTCGGTTCTTATATTTGTGAACTTGTTTTTGAGCCTCTTGATCGGGGGGGTTTTGACGTTCCTGTTCCTGAAAAAGAACTACAGCCCCATTCATGTTCTGATCCGCAATCTCTCCACCAAGTCAGGCCTGGCGTTCGAAGAAGGGTCCAACGAATACGGCTTCGTCCAGAACGCGTTGAACAACGCTTTTGCCGAGAAGGAGAACGTCAGCCGGCGGTTGATGCAGCATCGGGATGCGATCCGGTCCCACTTTCTGCAGGGGCTTCTCAAAGGCAGGCTCGATCCCAATGTGCCGGTTCATGAATCCCTGGCCGCTCATGATATCGGATTCCCGCATGAACACTATGCCGTCCTGCTTTTCCGGATCGATCAATTCGGAAAGTGGGACGAGCCCGGCGGAGGCGACGCCAAAAAAATCCGGCAGATTCATTTCCTTCTGATGAACGTGGCGGAAGAAGCGGCTGCGGCCGGAAGCTGCAGTGCGGTCACTGCGGGGATAGACGATATGCAGGCCTGCATATTGAATATCAGCCCCGAAGCCGACGAACAAGAGATCCGGCGGCTCGCTCGGCAGGTGAAAGCGTTTCTGTCGGACCATTTTCAGGTCCGGTTAACGATCGCGATCAGCGGCGTTCATGCGGGTCTCGCGGGCGTTCCTCTCGCTTATCAAGAAGCGCTGGCCGCGATGGAATACCGCATCGTCATGGGAAGCGGGGAAGTGATCGCCTATGGGGATCTGCCCGGGGGAGACGAGTTCGGGGAGGCGGCTTTCTATTCCTATCCGATGCATGTGGAACAGCAGCTGATCAACTTCGTGAAAGCGGGGGATTTCGAGCAAGCGAATGCGCTCGTCGAACAAGTTATTGAGCGCAATGTGGTACAGAAGACGCTTTCCGTGCCGCTAAGCCGCTGTCTGCTGTTCGATCTGGTCGGCACTCTGCTCAAAGCGCTCGATGAAATCGGACTGCCGGGCAAACGGGAGCTGATCCGCGAACTGAATCCGGCCGAACGGCTGGCGGGCTCGGAGACGCTCCAGGAAATGACGGCCGGCATGCGGGAGGTACTGTCACGCGTATGCGGGTTTATCCAGGAAAGCCGCAAACCGGAGCACGATCAGCTCAGCCGGCAGGTAACGGAGTATGTGCGGCAGAACTACAGCTCGGAAAATCTGAATATCAGCATGATCGGAGAAGCGTTCGGTCTCACGCCTTCTTATTTGTCCAAGCAGTTCAAAGCGCAGACGGGCGAAGCGCTGCTGGACGTGATCCAGAAGGTCCGTCTTGCGGAAGCCAAGAAACTGCTGTCGCAATCAAGCGACCCGATCATCGAAATTGCCCGGAAAGTCGGCTATTCCGATATCAATACCTTCAACCGGATTTTCAAAAAATTTGAAGGCGTCACGCCGGGCAAATACAAAGAAATCCTGTAGAAGCCGCCGCGTGCGGTTTTTACGCTTTTGTGCGCTTTTTACAGACGGATTGCGGTTTTTACAGGCTGCCGGTCAACCCGGATTTCGGCAAATTGATGGGCCATTCCGGTTTTTGAAGATATCTATTGGAGGCGGCGGCAAGTCATACTGACACTGAGATGCGCGACGCAACCGTGCATCCGTGATTTTGAAGAGGAGGGTTTGCATGGTCAGACATTCGGGAAGAAGAAACAGCCGCTCGGGTATCATCGTCATTCTGGCAGCTTCGGTTATGCTCGCAGCTTGTTCGGCCGGTGGAAGAGGAGGGAAGGAAGAGAAACAATCGGCGGTGGATTCGGAACCCGGCAAATACCCGGTTCGTGCGGAAGAAACGCTAACCTCGTGGGAGCCGATGGATACGAACCTTTCCGCGTTCGTAACGAATCTGGCAGACTCGCCGTTCGGCAAACAGCTGGAGAAAGAAACGGGCATCAAAGTCAAGTACACGCACCCGGCGGACGGTCAGTCCAAAGACCAGTTCAATCTCTTGATCGCATCCAACAATTTGCCCGATGTGATCGAGTACAACTGGAGCGGCGGCAGCGGATCGTACCCGGGCGGACCGGAGAAAGCCATCGCCGATAAGGTGATCATTCCGCTCAATTCGTATATCGACAAGTACGCCCCGAACTTGAAAAAGCTGCTTGAGAAAGACAAAGAGCTGGACAAAATGATCAAAACGGACAGCGGTAATTATTACGTGTTTCCGATGATCCGCCCGGAGAACGGTCTCGTATTCCGGGGACCCATGATCCGCAAGGACTGGCTGGACGAATTGAAATTGGACGTTCCGGTGACGATCGACGACTGGTACACCGTTTTGAAAGCGTTTAAAGAGCGCAAAGGGGCGGCCTCGCCGTTTTCCGCCTTATACCAGAACGAGTTTAACATCCAGGACGCTTTTATCGGCGCCTACAAAACGGCAAACCGTTACTATATCGACGACCAGGGAAAAGTCAGATACGGGCCGGTCGACCCTCAATTCAAAGAGGCGCTGACGCTTCTGCGCAAGTGGTATGCGGAAGGGCTGATCGATAAAGATTTTGCCCTCAATACGGATTCCAAATCACTGGATACGAAAATGCTGAACGACAGCACCGGTGCGACGGTTCATCTCCTGAGCGGCGGAATGGGAAGATGGATGGATACGGGAAAGAAGAAGAACCCGAATTTTCAGCTCGTCGCCGCTCCTTATCCGACGCTGACCAAAGGCGAGCGACCGTTCATCGGCCAGCGGGATTTCAAGTATAATCCGGCTGCCAGCAAAGCGGTTTCCGATGCCTCTAAAAATCCGGAGCTGGCCGTGAGGTGGCTGGATTACGCGTACGGTGAGAAGGGCAGTCTGCTTTTTAACTTCGGGACGGAAGGCGACAGCTATACCCTGAACAACGGCACGCCCGCATTTACCGATAAAATAGCGAAGGACGGGAAATACACCCTTCAGCAAATGATTTCCCAATACACGAAACCGAACGGCCCTTACCTCGGGGACAGCCGGAAGAACTTCAATACATTCAAGCAGCAGCACGAGGCCCAGAAAATATGGTCCGAGACCGATGCGGCGAAGCATGTTATGCCGCAGTTTATTACGCCGACGGTAGAGGAGAGCAAAGAAATCGCCAAGCTGAACACGGCTATTACGAGCTACAAGGAAGAAATGTTTATCAAGTTCGTGATGGGAAAAGAGCCTCTGGATAAATTCGACGAGTACGTAAAGCGGATCAAGGAGATGGGGATCGATAAGGTGACGAAGATTTACCAGGATGCCTTCGACCGCTACAACAAGCGCTAATAACATGTTTTGCGGCAGCCCGTTAATCGGATTTTACCGTGTGAACAAGTACGTCTCACGGCCGGAGCTGCCGATACGAACGGAGGAATTGTGTCATGGCTGCCATAAATCAGGAAGCTCTGCCGTACCCGGCCGCAAAAAAACAGGCCCGGACCGGCCTCCTGCTCGATATCCGCAAAAACAAACTTTTGTACGTGATGCTGCTGCCGGTGCTGCTTTACTATGCCGTCTTTCACTATGCCCCCATGTACGGCGCGATTATCGCTTTTAAAGATTTCTCGCCGAGGCTGGGCATCTGGGGAAGCGAATGGGTCGGATTCGCCCATTTCGAGAGTTTTTTCTCCGGGGCTTATTTCTGGAGGACGATCAAAAATACGATTCTGATCAGCTTGAACGAACTTGTCTTCGGATTTCCGGCGCCGATCATTCTGGCCCTGCTGCTGAACGAAGTGCGGAACTCGGTTTTTAAGCGGACGGTTCAGACCGTGACTTACATGCCTTATTTTATTTCCCTCGTCGTGATCTGCGGCATCATTAAAGATTTTACGGCCAGCAGCGGCGTCATTAACGATATCATCGCTTTTTTCGGCGGCGAACGCTTAACGCTTCTGCTGGAACCGGAGTGGTTTCGTACCATTTATGTGTCCTCGGGCATTTGGCAGCATATCGGATGGGGGACCATCATCTATTTGGCCGCCTTGACCGGCATCGATCAGGAACAATACGAAGCGGCCAAAATGGACGGCGCCGGGCGCTGGAAGCAGATGCTGAACGTTACGCTGCCCGGACTGATGCCGACCATCATTATCCTGCTGATTCTGGAGCTGGGCCGTATGATGAACGTCGGTTTCGAAAAGATCATCCTGCTTTACAATCCGAGCACGTTCGATACCGCAGACGTGGTGTCTTCCTATGTGTATCGTGTGGGGCTGCAGGAGTTTAATTACAGCTTCAGCTCCGCGGTCGGTCTATTTAACTCCGCGGTGAACTTTACGCTGCTTCTCAGTTCCAACTGGATCAGCCGGAAGCTGAACAGCACGAGTCTCTGGTAGGAAAGGAAGAAATCCCTAATGAACAGACGGACTTTCTCCGAACGGGCGTTTGACGGCTTCAATCTGCTATTTCTTACCCTGCTCATGATCGTAACGATCTATCCCCTTGTGTATGTTGTGTTCGCCTCGCTCAGCGATGCGGGAGGGCTTCTTGCGCACAAAGGGTTTTTGTGGAAGCCGGTCGGCTTCTCGCTGGACGCCTACGCGAACGTTTTCCGCAATCCCATGATTCTGAAAGGCTACGCCAACACGTTTTTCGTAGTCTTCCTGGGTCTTGCGTTCAACATTTTGCTGACTTCGCTCGGCGCCTACGCGCTGTCCCGCAAAAGTCTCGCTTACCGCAAACGGATTATGCTGTTCATCGTGTTTACGATGTTTTTCAGCGGCGGGCTCATCCCTTTTTATTTGACGGTCAAAGGGGTGGGGCTTGCGAATACGCTGTGGGCGCTTATTATTCCGACGGCGGTCAACACGTTTAATCTGATTCTGATGAAAACGGCCTTCGAGGGCATCCCGGATGCGCTGGAGGAGTCGGCCAAAATCGACGGGGCGAATGATTTCGTTATTTTGTTCCGCATCGTCCTGCCGCTTTCACTTCCGGTCCTTGCCGTCATGCTGCTCTATTACGGAGTCGGCCACTGGAACGCCTGGTTTAACGCCCTCATCTTCCTACAGGAAAGATCCATGTTTCCTTTGCAGCTTATTTTGCGCGAAATTCTTCTGCAGGGGGAAGCGAATGCCAATCTGGGCGCTTCCGAAGGCGACGTGGCTATGCTCACCGTCACGCTTAAGTACGCGACCATTATCGTCGCAACGGTGCCGATCCTGCTCGTTTATCCGTTTTTACAGAAATATTTCGTAAAAGGAGCTCTCATCGGAGCGATAAAAGGATAGGAGTGACGCTTCATGAAGCAATCCGTAACAGACCGTCCGCGTCTGGATCTCGATTGGCGGGCTTTTATGGCGGAGCATGATATGGAATGGGTCGTGAAACCGACGAGCTGGGATGAAGGCGCTTTCATCGGGAACGGGACGATCGGAGCGATGGTCTACGGAGCCGAAAATGCGAAAAAGCGGCGGACGCTCCGGTTTGTTATGGGCCGCACCGATGTGACGGCAACCCGTACGGACCGTGATGATTTTAAACCCCGTGTGCCGATAGGCGAAATGAACCTGGAGCTGGCGGGCCTGATTTATAATCCCACACGGCTGAGGGTGGATCTGTGGAACGCCGAGCTTCGGGGCTCGCTGACTACGACATGCGGAGAAGTGCGCATCAGGGCGCTTGTGCATGCCGAAGAAGCGGTCATGGCCATTGAACTTGAAACATCGGAGGAGGAAAAGGAGGCACGCCTGGAGTGGGTGCCTCACTCCGAAGTGGACGATGTGCTCAAATTTGCCGACGGAGTCAACGTTAATCAGTACATTCCGCTTGCCGAACACGAGACGTCTCGGGAAGATGGAATGACTTTTGCTATCCAGCGTTTCGCGGGAGGGGAAGAATGCGGGGAAGGGTGCGTCACCGCTTGGACAGTCACGCAATTGCCTGAAGGACGGAGAGTCGCCTTCGTCTCCATCCAGAACGGCTGCACCCAAGAGGCGAGAAAGAACGCGGCGGAAGCCGTCCGGAAAGCGGCGTCCGGCGATTTCGGCGAATGGGTGTCCGCTCACCGCAGGTGGTGGCACGACTATTACCGCCAAAGCTTTCTTTCCATCCCCGACCGGCGCCTGGAAAGTTTTTACTGGATTCAGATGTATAAACTGGCATCGGCGGCAAGGGCGGATAGTGTCCTGCTGGACAATCAGGGTCCCTGGCTTGCACCGACCCCCTGGGCCGCGAACTGGTTCAACATGAACGTCCAGATGAGTTATTCCCCGGTGTACGCGTCCAACCGTCTCGCGATCGGAGAGTCGCTGGTCAAAGCGGTAGCGGATAACAGCGAGCATCTGAGGGAAAATGTTCCGCAGCCGTACCGCCATGATTCCGCGGGCCTTGGGAGAAGCGGCAGCTTTGACCTCCGCAGCGAGGTAGGCGAGGAAATCGGGAATTTGGCCTGGCTCTGCCACTGTCTGTGGCGGCAGTACCGTTATTCAATGGACGACGGGCTGCTGCGGGATGTCCTGTATCCCGTGCTGCGCGGGAGCGTTAATTACTACTTGCATCTGCTTCACGCGGGCGAGGACGGGAAGCTGCATCTGCCTCCGACGATCTCGCCGGAATACGGCTCGTTCAAACGGCTGACCGTCAGCGACTGCCACTACGACCTCGCGCTGCTCCGGTGGGGATGCGAGACGCTGCTTGCCGCAGACGCACGGCTCGGAAGCGGCGATCCTCTTGCCGGCAGGTGGCGGGAAGCGCTGGACAATCTCACGCCGCTGCCGGTGGACGTAAGCGGCTATATGGTCGGCCGCGGGGTCCCCCTTGCCTTCGGGCACAGGCACTTCAGCCACCTGCTGGCGGCTTTTCCGCTGCACTTGGCCAGTCCGGACCGGGAAGAGGAACGGGAATTGATCGCCCGTTCCCTCCGGCACTGGCTGGACAGCGAAGGCGACCTGCGCGGCTTCAGCTTTGCCGGGGCGGCTTCGATCGCAGCTACACTCGGCTGGGGGGACGAGGCTTTGCGCCTGCTTCATACACTTCTCGGCCTTATCAAGCCGAACACGATGTACAAAGAAGCCGGGCCTGTCATCGAAACCCCTCTTGCCGGGGCCGAATCGCTGCACGATATGCTGCTGCAAAGCTGGGGCGGCACGATCCGGGTCTTCCCCGCTGTGCCGGAAGAATGGCGGGAAGCCGCCTTCCACGACCTGCGCGCCGAGGGCGCCTTCCTCGTCAGCGCCGTCCGCCGCGCCGGGGCCACGTCTTTCGTGAGGGTCAAGAGTCTGGCGGGGGAGCCTTGCGAAATCCGGACGGGCTGGACCGGCACGGTTCACTGGCGGCTAGCCGGAGAGGTCGCGCGTCATGTTGTGCAGGTGGCGGACAGCCGGGAATCGGTTATGCTTCCGCTAAAACAGGGGGAGGAAGCGATTCTTTATCCGGCGGGCGAAGAACCCGAGCTGCGGATTGGGCCCGTTGAGGCGAAGACGGGACCCGTCCGGTATTTCGGAGGTTCCAAGACTTGGCGCCTGTACGGATTTCCGTTCCGCAATTTATTAGAGGAGGATCGAACATGACGGAGCACAAAGACCGGACGATCGGAAGGGGAGAGCTTCTTCTTTTTCAAGGAGACAGCATTACGGATACCGGCAGAAACCGCGAAAATCATGCGGACCTGGGAAAAGGCTATGTTCAGATGATAGCAGGCTTGTTCGGCGCCGCCTGTCCCGGAAGCCGGGTCACTTTTCTCAACAAGGGGATAAGCGGAAACCGCGTCAAGGATTTGCAAAACCGCTGGCAGCAGGACTGCATCGACTTGAAGCCGGATTGGGTCACCATTTATATCGGGATCAACGACTGCTGGAGAAGGTATGACCGCAATGATCCCACGTCCCTGGAGACGTTTGCCGCGGGATACCGGCAGCTTCTGACGCGCACGACGGAAGAAACGGGAGCCCGGATCGTGCTGATGGAGCCTTTCGTCCTTCCCGTGCCGGAAGACCGCAAGGCGTGGCGGGAAGATCTTGATCCGAAGATCAGAGTCGTACGGGAGCTGGCCCGGGAATTCGGTGCCCGGCTGGTTCCGCTCGACGGCTTGTTTGCCCGCGCTTCCACGGAAGCGCCGGCCAGCTACTGGGCTCCGGATGGGGTACATCCGTCGGCCGCCGGCCACGGACTGATAGCCAGGGCATGGCTGGACACGATGAAGGTGAAGCTTTTTTAAAGAAGAACGCCGATATTCCGGATTTTGAGGGGGCTTTTCGAGAATTGAAGATAGCTTTTACGGGACGTTTACGGTATACAGGAAGTAGAGTGCGCACTCTGCAATCTGTTTCACGGAAGGAGTAAGGAACTGCAAGTCAGGCGCTGAAAAATACGCTCAAAAGGATGTGTTGTGATGAACGCCGGTAATCGTACTTTTTCGCTCATTCTGTCTCTTTGTCTGCTTCTTATGCTGATTCCCGCTCAGGGCTATGCGGCGAATACGAAACTTTCCGTACCCGCTTCCGCCGTAACGGCGAGCACCCATGACGGCAACCTGCCGGCTAATACGGTGGACGGCAACCTGTCGACCCGCTGGTCCGCAAACGGCAACGGCGAGTGGATTCGTTTCGATCTCGGTTCACTCCGTAAAGTCGCCTATATCAAGGTTGCCTTCCTGACCGGTGACACGAGAACATCGACTTTCGATATTCAGACTTCGGCGGACAATGTTACGTATACGAATGTGAAAACAAATGTGACGAGCAGCCTGAATGCGCAGCTTCAGACATTTGATTTCGCGGATGTATCCTCGGTGCGTTACGTGAAACTTGTCGGGCACGGCAACTCCGTCAATTTGTGGAACAGCTACACGGAAGTCGAAATTTACGGGGAAGACGACAACCAGGGCGGAATCCCCGTGTCCACTTCGGAAGGACTGGCAGCGGCTCTGAAAACCGCAAGCGCCGGACAGACGATTGTGCTGGCGGACGGTAATTACACGGTTAGCGGTAATAATCCGTCGATTTTAATTGAAAATCGAAACGGAACAGAGGCAAACCCCATTACGATCAAAGCCGCAAACCGGGGAAAGGCCGTTATTACAGGCTCGACCACTTTTGAAGTCAAAAATTCCTCTTACGTTACAATCGAGGGCTTGAAGTTTGCCAATTCGGCCGACAAGGGCGTCTTATTGAACGGCTCCCATCATATCCGGCTGACGCGGAACCAGTTTGCTTTACCTGCCCGGGGGGTAGCCACCATCTGGCTTCAGGTAAGCGGTGCGAACAGCCATCATAACCAGATCGACCGCAACGATTTCGGCAACAAAACGGATACCAATCCTCTTATCGCCTATGAAGGGGACGGACAGGGGAACATTTCCCAGCATGACGTGATCGAATACAATTATTTTCACGATGTAGGGCCATGGGTGGCGAACGGAAAAGAAACGATCCGGCTGGGATTGTCCAAAATCTCGCTTTCCGACGGGTTCAACAAAATCCAGTATAATCTGTTTGAAAATACGGACGGCGAACCGGAAATCGTATCCGTAAAGAGCAGCAATAATACCGTACGCTACAATACGTTCAAAACTTCGAAGGGCGGACTTACTTCCAGACATGGCCATAGCAACAGTTTCTACGGGAACTTCTTTCTCGGCGACGGGGTAGAATCGGAACAGGCGGGCATCCGCATCTACGGGAACGATCATAAGATTTATAACAATTACATGGAAAATCTGACGAACAGCGCAATTATTCTCGACAACGGCAATTACGACGGCGGAGCGGGCGGTTATCCTTCGAATCCGAGCGAAGACGATCTGAAAGCTCAATGGAGAATTTACCGTGCCCAGGTCGTCAACAACACGATCGTCAACAGCACGACCGGTATCGTAGTCGGTTCGGGCAAAGCGTTCACTCCGGTAGACAGCAGAGTAGCCAACAATATCGTGAAAAACAGCTCCGGTATTCTCTATAACGAGGCGGCAACGACCAATACGGTATTCGAAGGCAACATCGGATACGGAGGGACCGTGACAAACAAAGGCAGAACGTCCGCTGAGATCTGGAATAAGAATCCGCTGCTGACGGCCGTGCAGGGGCTGCAGAAATTATCGGCTTCCAGCCCGGCGATCAATTATGCCAAAGGCTCTTATCCTTTTGTCCAGGAGGACATGGACGGGGAAATCCGCTCGGTCAACGATGCCGGAGCCGATGAGCGTTCGAGCGCGTCAAGCTTTACGAATCATCCGCTGACTCAAGCGGAAGTGGGCCCGGATGCTCCCTGACTTTTAAGGGGAAAAGAGAGCTTAGTTATCCGCAGTCTGCAGGGGGATATGTAATGAAGCCGGCACGGATTGTGCCGGTTTTTTCTATGACTTGAAACGAAAGCGAAGAATAAAAAATTTGCCTTAATCGGCTGTTTTTGATAAGATACAGAACGAACGTTCAGTATTATTTTCCTGTGAACACGACCGGCAGGTACGGATGCCGTCAAACCATACACGAAGGAGTGAAGCGGAGCGGATGAATAAAAAGCAGCTGCAAAGTGAACAGACAAAAAAACGGGTTGCCGATGCTGCCAGGACCTTGTTCGTCCAGAAGGGATACAAAGCCACTTCTATCGAAGATATCGTGGAGGCCACGGGCAGCAGCAAAGGGAACATTTATTATCATTTCAAAAGTAAAGAAGGCTTATTTCTTTATCTGGTCGACGAATGGGAACGCGAATGGGAAGAAAAGTGGATGGAAAAAGAACCGCTTTATAAAACAACGACCGAGAAGCTCTTGGGAATGGCGCAGCAGATGGTTATCGAAGATTTGAACCATCCCTTGACCCAAGCGGCCGACGAGTTTTTTAATAACGAAGAGAAAACGAACGACGTGGAAGAACGGATCGCCGAACTGGTGAACCGGCATTTAAAATTCAATCAAGCCCTGATTCAACAGGGGATGGACAGCGGTGAATTCAAAGGCGCTGATGTGGAACCTCTTGCGGTGATTCTGGAAAGTCTGATCATGGGGCTGAGCCAGATGTCGCGGAAATCGTCCACGGCGGAAGCATTGAAGCTGTACCGGTTGGCTTTCGGCGTCTTCCTACACGGAGTAGCGAAACCGAGCGGATAAGGCGGACTGCCGGTGACGGCTGAGGAAATTTTCGATTCGGCGCTTTGGCGTCTTTTATTACGCCTATATACTGAACGAACGTTCAGTATATGAAATTAAGGGAACCCTGGATAGACTAAATAGACAGATTTGTGGAGGAGGGGATGGAAATGGATTTGCTGCTTAAAAACCGAGGAGCCGTACTGCTTCTCATGCTTAATATTTTTCTCGTATTTACCGGTATCGGACTCGTTATCCCGATCATGCCGACTTACATGGATGAACTTCATTTAAACGGAAGCATTATGGGCTTCCTCGTGGCCGCGTTTTCGCTGACGCAGCTCATTTTCTCGCCGCTCGCGGGCAGGTTTTCCGATTCGCTGGGCCGGAAGAAAATGATCGTGGCCGGTATGGTCATCTTCACCGTGTCCGAGCTGCTATTCGGCGTAGTGAGTTCGCCCGTTCTGCTTTTCGCTTCCAGAATGCTCGGAGGGATAGGCGCGGCGCTGATCATGCCTTCGATTATGGCTTACATAGCCGATGTCACTACAACTGCGGAGCGGGCCAAAGGAATGGGATTTATCAACGCCGCGATCACGACGGGCTTCATCATCGGCCCGGGCATCGGCGGCTTTATCGCGGAATTCGGCATACGTGCGCCTTTCTACGCGGCTGCGGCCGTCGGCGCCGTCGCCGCGGTTGTCACGCTGTTTATTCTGCCCGAATCGAAACCGGTGGAACCGCCCGTTAAAGCCGGAGCGGCTCCTTCGCAGAAGCAGAGCTTTATGGCCCAGATGCTGAGTTCGTTCCGGGAACCGTATTTCATCAGCCTGGTCATCGTCTTCGTGATGTCTTTCGGCCTGGCGAATTACGAGACGGTTTTCGGACTTTTCGTGGATCATAAATTCGGATTTACACCTAAAGATATCGCTTTTATCATTACGTTCGGCTCTATTTCCGGAGCGGTCGTGCAGGTCACGATATTCGGCTGGATCTTGAATCGCTTCGGGGAAAGAACCGTCATATCGGTCTGTCTCGCTATGGCCGGTCTGTTCGTTTTGCTGACTCTGTTCGTCCATCAATATTGGATGATTGTTGTCGTGACGTTTATCGTATTTTTGTCGATCGATATTTTGCGTCCGGCGATCGGAACTCAGATGTCTAAAATGGCGAACGAGCATCAGGGATATGTAGCGGGCCTGAATTCGGCTTATACCAGCCTCGGAAATATTACGGGTCCGATCGTGGCCGGAGTTCTTTTCGACCGGAATTTGAATTATCCGTATGTGTCGGCGGCCCTGATCTTGTTTCTATGCTTCGCCTTGTCTTTGCGGGCGGGAAGAAGAGGATCGGCATCCGGCATTTCGTAAAGCCACAGAAAGCTTTATACTAGAAAGATAAAAAGAAAGCGGGAGGCATGCAGGATGCGGCATACAGAAGGCTATATCGAGGTACCCGGCGGCAAAGTGTGGTACAGCTCGGCGGGAGAAGGCGGCGGAACGCCCCTGCTCGTTCTACACGGCGGCCCGGGCAACACTCATGATCCGCTTAAAGCGACCCTTCACGTGCTGGGAGACGAAAGGCCGGTTATTTTCTACGATCAGCTCGGCGGAGGGAATTCGGACAGACCGGGAGATGCCTCCTTATGGCGTACGGAACGGTTTATCGAAGAACTGGCCTGTGTGAGAGAAGCTCTCGGCCTGGATGAGGTTCATATACTCGGGCATTCCTGGGGCACGATGCTCGCGGCTTCCTATTTGATCGAACGCAAGCCAACCGGAGTGCGAAGCGTCATTTTCTCCAGTCCCTGTCTGAGTGCGGCACGCTGGAAAGAAGACGCGGACCGGTTCCTAGCTGAATTGCCGGATGAAGTCCAAGCGGTCATCGCGCGCAGCGAAGAGCAGGGCACAACGAATTCGGATGAGTATCGGGATGCGATGAAGGACTATTACAAAAGGCACGTATGCCGAATCGACCCTCTGCCTGCGGTCGTGCTGGAAAGCCGGGGCAAGGCTAATAAGGACATTTACATGTCCATGTGGGGGCCTTCCGAGTTTTGCCCGACCGGGAGTCTGAAAACGTACGACGTGACACCGCGGCTTCATGAAATTAACGTGCCGTCGCTGTTCCTGTGCGGCCGGTATGACGAAGCGGCGCCGGAGTCTACGTTTTATTATCACTCGCTTGTCCCTCAATCGGACTTTCAAGTGCTGGAGAACAGCTCCCATGCGGGATATCTGGAAGAACCGGAGGAGTATGTCCGTATCGTACGCGGCTTTTTAACTTCATAAGCGGACTGGCAAAAAGACAGACTTTCTTAAAAAGGAAGTCTGTCTTTTAAGTTGGAAAACAGATATTCGAGCGCTCAGTCTCCCGATCACCTTCGTCGCTGCCCGGTTCTTAGAGGCGGGCGCCGCCGGATACATCGAGTATCTGGGCGGTGACCCAGCGGCTGTCCTCTGACGCAAGAAAGGCCGCTGCATCCGCGATATCTCCGACTTGTCCGAGCCGGCCGAAAGCGGACATGCCTGCCGCGTACTTCCGGACCGACGGATCGCTCAGGATGTCCGCGTTAATATCGGTTTCCGTGTAACCGGGAAGGATCGTGTTCACGGTAATGCCCCTTTCTCCCAGTTGTTTCGCCAGCGGCAGGGTCATGGTGTTTAAAGCGCCTTTCGTCAACCCGTAGGCAATGGAAGCGGGGAATGCGATGCGGGTTTCGGCGGAGGAAATGTTCACGATGCGTCCTCCGGTGCGCAGCCGGGGCAGCGCTTTTTGAATAATGAAAAACGGAGCCTTGATGTTGACGGCGATCAGCTCGTCAAACTGTTTCTCGGTCGTGGTTTCGATGGACCCTTGTGTGCCGATTCCGGCATTGTTGACGAGAATATCGAGGGATGTGCTGCCCGTATGTTTGATGGTGAGCGTGTCCAGCTGCTCGAACAATCGTTCCACGCCCTGCATGGAGCCCAGATCGGCCTGCACGCTAAAAGCTTTTCCGCCGGATTCCGTAATTTCGGCAACGGTCCGCTCCGCCGCCTTCTTGTCCCGGCCGTAATGAACGGCTACCCATGCACCGTCGTGGGCCAATCTCTTGGCGATCGCCTTTCCGATTCCGCGGCTTGCTCCGGTGACGAGTGCCGTTTTTTCGCGCAAATTCTGCATGCCAATCATCCTTTCCGGTTCTATACAGTTAATTATATGGAAATTCGGATGAGGAGACAGGTATAATCAAAGGGATTCCTGCCGAATCGCTTTCCGTTTTATAAGTAAAACCGCTAAACCGCTTTAGGAGGATGATGGATGAGAGAAACGGCAAAGCCCGACGATACCGACCGCAAAATCATGAACTTACTGCATACGAACGCACGCATGCCGGTTGCCGAAATCGGTCGCCACATCTCCATGACCCAGCCGGCAGTGAGAGAACGCATCCAAAAGCTCGAAGAGCAGGGGATTATTACCGCCTACAAAGCCAAATTCGATCCCGGTAAATTAGACCGGGGCATACAGGCATTTATGTTGTTTAAAACCGTTAAATGCCGGGAGTTTGTCCGTTATTGCGAATCTTCCCCGGAGGTTGCCGAGCTGTACCGCATAAGCGGGGAGTTCAATTATTTGCTAAAAACGAGGAGCGAATCGATGGAATCGCTTGCCGCGTTCCAGGACGCGATGATGGTTTACGGAGTATCGAATACGCTGATCATCATGCACGCTCACGTGGAGGATAAAAGTCCGTTTTGACTCACCCGGAGATGCTTTCAGGCTGCCGGGTATACCTATGAAAATCCGGAACCGGATTCAGACGGTTTTTACTCGCTCCATTATTTCAGTTAAACGATGACCGGATTTCCGCATCGGGCTTTTGGTAATGCAAATAATCTCTGGATTAATCAGGCAAGAAGGTGTCCATTTGACTTTATATATAGTTAATAGCGAGGTGCACAGCCTTTTCGATCAGTTTACGGATCTGATTCAAGGACAATCCCGGCTTCGGGCATGGGAGCAGCATATTACGATTCCGCACGAGATTGGACAAGGAAGCATCCTCAGGACGCGAATCCGTCCCGGCATGGAAATCGCGATAACGGACCTGACCTATGCGCAGGATATGAAGCTGCGTATTCAGGAGGCATGTCCGTTGTTTGAGCTAAGTTATTGTCTTAGCGGCGATATTTATTGCGAGTGGGGCGGCAAGGAGAGCTATACCAATCATTGGACGGGCAACGTGCTATTTTTCGAGAATGAATTGGTATATGAAGAGAAAAAGGCGGGGGTCCGCAATCATATGCTGGAAATCCGCTTGTCTCCGCAGGAGTTGTTTCATTATGCGGCCGATCTTCCCGAGCGACAGAAGATGGAATCCTGGCTGCAGCGGCATAAGGGCAGCATCGATAAATACCCGAATACGCCGGAAATCCATCGCTGTGTGTCGGATATGCTTAACTGTTCTTATGTCGGAGCGATGAAACGGCTTTACATGGAGAGCAAAGCCATGGAGCTGATCGCTTTGTTCGGGGAAGTAGAAGGCTATGAAGCGGAGATTGGAAAACAGTTTTTGAACCGGGATGATCTCGTGAAGCTGGATCAAGCCAGGGAACTGGTGGTTCGTCATTTCGAACAGCCGTTATCGATCCGGGAGCTGGCGAGAAAGGTCGGACTCAATGAATTCAAGCTGAAAAAAGGTTTTCGGGAACGTTTTGGCATGACTGTATTTGAACTGGTACGCAAGCAAAGGATGGAAAAGGCGCTTTATTGTATGGAAGTACAGCGGATGAATGTCGGGGAAACGGCGGTGTCCGTCGGCTACAGCAATTTCAGCAATTTCGCCGCAGCCTTCCATAAAATGTATGGATATAATCCGAGTGAATACCTCAAGATGTTATCCCATCGGGATGCAAAAACAGAATAGATCAGCTTATTCGTTTAAAAAAGGATTTCGGACATAGGTATCATGTTCGGAATCCTTTTTTTGTTCCGCCCATTCCTTCTATAGGGAGAGAAAATACCTTTGCAGGTAGAACACCGTTTCATTCTCGCTGATAATAAGGATCAATTGGTCATGCTGGTTCGCTTAATTTGGCGCTGAATGAGGGAGGAATAACAATGAATGACTTGATTCCTGCATGTACAAGAGAACCCGATGCGGCACCGCACCCCGATCCACGCCGCTGGATGGCTTTAGTCCTGATTTTGCTGCCGACGCTTCTGATTTCGCTGAACAATTACATGATGCAGGTGGCGCTTCCGGTAATGCAGGCGAGCGTCCATGCCAGCTTTGCCGAAGCGCAGCTTATTTTCTCGGGATATTCGTTAGGGCTTGCCGTTGCTTTGATTTTAGGCGGAAAATTGGGTGACTTATATGGCCGAAAACGCCTGTTACGGATCGGGGTTTCGGGTTTTACCTGTATGTGCCTGCTCGGCGCATTGGTACCCAACCCGACTCTACTCCTTGTCATTCGCATCATCCAGGGTTTATCGGCAGCGATGATCCAACCACAGGTTTTGTCCATTATGCAGAGCATCTTCCTCCCGAGGGAAAAAGGGTTGGTTTTTGCCATCTATGGGGCCGTGATCGGCCTAGGTTTCACCCTTGGCTTGATTTTGGGCGGGCTTTTGGTGGACTGGAACCTGTTCGGACTTAGCTGGAGGATCGTTTTTCTAGTTAATGTGCCTTTTGGACTGCTTGTGATGATGGGACTGCCGATCGTTCCCGAATCACGCGGGCATTCCGACCCGAGTATCGACTGGTTCGGCATTATTCTTGTTATGTCCGGATTGCTTTTGCTCATATATCCGTTAACGATCTGCCAAAAACAAGGATGGCCGGTATGGACCTGGGGATGCTTGCTTTTATCGCTCGTGTTACTGCTTCAATTCGTGCTTCAGCAGAAACGGAGAGAAGAGGCGGGACGCGCGCCGTTGATGGAGCTTTCCATGTTCAAAATAGGTTCATTCCGGATCGGAATCATTACAGAGGTCGTTGTCTATCTCAGTATGTTCTCATTCTTCTTCATTTTAAATTATTATTTACAGGCGGGACTGAAATTCGATCTTGAATCGACCAGCCTTGTTTTTTTACCGCTTGGCTTGGGGTTTTTCGCCACTTCATTAATGTCGGCGTGGTTGGTGAAAAGATGGGGAGACGCCGTATTAAAAACAGGGACGCTTACGATGGGAGTGAGCTTATTTATGCTGATTTGGTCTCTGCATGCCGATGCCGTGCATTTCTTTCACTTTCAAAACCTATTGATTCTGTCGGTATACGGGCTGGGTCTGGGCATGGCCACAACACCGCTTGCCAATACGATCTTGAATCGCGTGCCGGCGGCGTCGGGCGGAACCGGTTCGGGGCTGTTTACGACCTTTATGTATTTGGCGAACGCTTTGGGTGTAGCATGGATCAGCATTTTGTTTTCCGCTGCGCTGAATTCGCCCCTTGCCGAAGCCGGCCTGGGAGATTATGTCAGAGCTTTTTCCGTTTCAACCGCCGCGAGCGGAGTGCTGGCTTTCGCCGCTTGTGCATGCATCTGTAGGTTAAAAGAGAAGTGATGTGACTGATGTGAGTAAGTAACTTGAAGTTTACGGAAATGAGCTGCTTGGAATACTCGAACCGATTCAAAAACCTAAAAACCCGGCGGACCGAAAAGGTCCTGACCGGGTTTGCTGATTTTGCATGTTTTACTTGATGGTATACGGGAGCTTGAACGTCCAGAGCTCGGTGCCGTTTTCCGGGGAGCTGCTGTCGACGCCGAAATCGTTGTCGTTCACGATGACAAGCGTGTTGCCGTTTACGAGAGACACGCCTTCCACTTTCTCATACGGATATTTGAAAGGGACCAGATCAAGCAGCGTCCGTTTGGAAGGAGGAAGGATGCCCTGACCTTTCAGCTCGGCCGGGGACATTTGCTCCAGTGTTTTACCGGCTGCCTTGGTATCGTCGTATTTGCCGAGAATGTTGGTCGCGTTGGACAGGTCGATGGAATAGATACGCTTCAGCTGCGCTTTGTCTCCCGCGTTTTTGTCGCGCTCGTCGATAAGCAGCGTATTTTCATCCACCACCACGAGGTCCGAAATGACGATATCGGCTTGCTTTAATCCCTTGAAGTCTTTGGCGTCTTCCGCAAGATAAGCGAATTCGGCTACCGGCTCCAGCGTTTGCAGATTAAATTTGACGATACGCAGTTGACGCGAATTGTCGGATTCCTTGTTCGGGCTGCGCAGCGGGCTCTGCATCGCCATGAACATGAAGCGGCCGTCCGGTGTGATGCCTACCGCTTCGGCGCCGCGGTTTTGGCGGAGCTTGTTATAGACGGCCGGCAGTGTTTCACGGGCTGGCACAAGCGGTGTGGAAACTTGAGCGGCCCAGCCTTTAGGCACGATGCGCTCGATCAGGGTACCGTCCCGTTTTACATGCACCAGGGAGGGGCCGTATTCGTCCGAAATCCAGAACGTATCGTCTTTGGGGTTGTAGGCCAGGCCTTCCACGTCAAGACCGTACGGATCGTAAGCGAGTTCTTTCTCGGCTTTGGCGTCGAAAGGCGCTTCGTCCCGGCCTTTGATGTTCGGCAAACCGCTGATGTTGGCTTTCCCTGTTGCCGGATTGATGCCGTTCAATTTAAGTGGGAATTGGTCGAGAATGTTGATTTGGCCGTCTTTAATTTCGATTTTGTAAATGGTCGGGGTATAATCGGCGAGCGGGAACGTACGGACCATGGTTCCTTTAACATCGACTTCTCCGTTCGGACCGCGGTCCGCCGTTGTATAGAATACATTGTCGGGATCGCCCGGCAGGTGGGTCAGCGAGGAGCCGATGCCCATTTTGACCCCTTTTGCCAGATCGGGAGCATTCAGTTTGTATTTGCCTGTCAGTGCAGGCTTGTCCGTCAGAGAGACACGGCTGCGGAACTCGTCCCAATCGACGTACTTGCCGGTCGCTTCGCTGATTGCGCGGAAAGGCAGATACAGGCTGCCGTCGATGTTAACGGCCGGGACGGACGGAGCAACGGCTTGCCCGTTGTTGGTGTAGGTGACCGAGTCCGCCGTAGAGCCTTTCAGATCCGCGGCAAAAGCGGCCCCTGTTCCGGATACGAGCGTAAGTGCTGTCGATGCGGCGATAAGCCAGTTCTTTTTCATTTTTGCAGATCCCCTTCATAAGTCGGATAGTATGTATGATTACTAAGCCTGACTATAGCAGGGCATTGTTAACGTTGAGTAAGTGGATTATAGAGATTTTGTAAAGGCGGGAATAATGGGTACATAAAAAAAAGCTACCCCGGCCGGGATAGCTTATCACCTGCATTCAGGCATTCATTCAGGCGTGCCGGATGTTCTCCGCCTTGCGTCTTTCGCCAACGGAAAGCTTGAAAGAGACGAAGTTAATGGCGATTGCCGCCGCGACCCCGACCGCTCCGATCCATGTCACGGCATTCAGGGAGACGCTTCCGACGATAATGCCGCCGATTCCGGCACCGGCCGCCATGGAAAGCTGCATCACCGAATTGTTCAGGCTGAGCATAATTCCGGATGACTCGGGCGCCATCGTGACGAGATTATACTGCTGGGTCGGGCCGGAAGACCAGGCGGCGAACGACCACAAGATCAGCACGGCGAATACGACGACAGGGGAGTGGGCGGCCAGCGTCAGCAGAAGCAGTGTGATGACGTGCAGCGTCATACCGGACATGAGCGTGCGATACACTCCCCATTTATCGGCGCTGTAGCCGCCGATCTTGGAACCGGCGAGGCTGGCGATGCCGAATGCGAGCAGTGCGGCGCTTAACATTTTCTCGTTCATTCCGGTAATTGTCAGCAGATAAGGGGAGATATAGGTGTACGCGATAGAGTATCCTCCCAGCCAAAAGAAACTTACCGATAAAGCGAGAAAGATTCTGGGTTGTTTGAGAAGGGCGATCTGCTCGCGCAGAGGAACGGGAGCGTCACCTTCCGTTTTCGGTATGGTAACGGACAAGACGAACATCGCCAGCAGGCCGAGTGCTCCGATTCCGGCGAAAACCGTTTTCCAGTCGTAAGCCGCCGCAACCAGTCTTCCGAGAGGAACGCCCACGATGAGAGAAGCGGTAAAGCCCATAATGACGGTCGCAATCGCGCTTGCCTGCTTACCGGGGGGCGCAATTTTGGCTGCAACGGTCAAAGCGGTTACGACGACCACCCCCGCGCCGAGCGCCATCAGAACACGGGCGCCTATAAATGCGGCAAAGCCCGGCAGGGTAAAGGCGAGTACGTTCGCGACGACAAAAAGTCCGAGTGAATAGATCAGTAATTTGCGCCGTTCCCAGCGAGCGGTCCAAGCGATCAGAAAGGGTGTCCCGAGCCCGTATACGAGCGAAAAAACGGTAATCAGCTGTCCTGCGGCAACCAGTGAGATGTCGAGGCTGGCTGAGATTTTATCCAGAATACCGGCAATGATGTACTCGGACGTTCCCACCAGAAAGCTGATCAGGGCAAGCATGTAAATTTTCCATGTTTTAAACATGTTGTCATCCTCATTTCTCAATAATATTATATTTCTAGAAATATAGAAATAAAAAAGGGCGGCGGCGTTAAAAGCTGTTTAGGCACATAAGCGGTTAAGATAGAACTTTAAAAGCACGTATTTTTGATATTTCTAGTTATATCGAAATAACAAGCAAAAAAACTATTCGATCAAATAAGGCGCAAATTTTTTGACCGTATCTTCATTCAAACTGTAATAAATGTAGGTCCCTTTTTTCTGGGAGTGAAGCAATCCGCAGTCCGATAATTGTTTCAAATGATGAGACAAAGTGGAAAGAGCGATCGATTCCAAGCGGCTCTCGAGATCCGCGGGACAGAGATTGCTTTCCTTGGTCAAAATTTGAACGATTTTATAGCGGGTATGCTCACCCAGTGCCCTGTGCACTTTAACGGCTTGATTGGTTTCCATGCTTTCTACATCCTTTTTCTTCCGACCTTACACGCTGATTGCCGCTTTTCTTATTTCTAAACTTTTCGAAACAACTATACCATGCCTTTGTTCAAAAGTAAATGGCTTGCGATCAAGTCACCGAACGATTTTAACAATAAAAAGCTGCCCGCGTCCAAGGAGGACGTCGGGACAGCTTTTTGCTATTCCGGAACGGAACGAAGGTTTATTTCAATGCCGTATAGATGGCATCCACAAGCTCTGCGCCTAGGTTCTGACCATACTCCCAGAACATGATGCCGCCCAGGTTGTTGCTTTTGAGATAGTTGACTTTTTGAGTCAGAGACTCCGCGTCATCGTAGCTCAGCATGCTGCTGCCGTTAGTGAGGTAAGGGGCTTTGGCAACGTCGTCCCATTGGCGGGTCCAGCCGTTTTTGTTGATATAGCTGGCTTTGAGCTCGTCATACGTGTAATCTCCGGCACCGTGGGAATAGAAAGCTCCGCCGATTACGATTTTTTCGGATGGAACGCCGCGTCCCTTGTAAAGCTTCACCGCATTGTCCACGCTGTAGCTGGAATTCAGGGAAGACGTGTACAGGTTCGTGTGGTGGGTGTTGGCGCCGACCTGCATGTCGTAGGTCATAATGTTAATGAAGGTGAAGTAAGGGTGTACGCTTCCCAGGTCGATTCCTTGTATTCCGTACTCGGAAGCGCCCGTAGCCGCTGTAATTTCATACTTTTTGTTGCCGGTACGACCGTCGGCCGCGCTCCCGGCATCGAGAACTTCACGAAGCTTTTTCAGGAAAAGGGTGTAGTTTTGTTTGTCCGCCGTTGTCGGATACTCCCAGTCCAGATCGATTCCGTCGAGTTTGTTGGCACGGATATACTGCAGGGCGCTGTTAGCGAAAGCCGTGCGGTTCGCATCCGTGGAAGCCGCGCTCGTGAAACCGTCGGAACGGCCCCAGCCGCCTACGGAAATCAGAACCTTCAAGTCCGGATTTTTCTGTTTCAGCGTGACCAGTTGAGCGATTTGCGAAGTATCTCCGCCGCTGACGCCGTTATTGGCGACATCCGCAAATGCATAGAAGATGTGCGTCAATTTGTTGGCGGGAACCGTGTTCACGGCAGGGAAATGCCAGGAAGCAACGTAAGCGCCGTTGATTTTAGCCAGAGGCGTCGTACCGCCTCCGTCCGAGGACGTGGTCACCGCAAGAACATTGCTGGCTGCCGACAAGTTGCCGGCCGCGTCTTTCGCTTTCACGCTGAAAGAGTAAGCCGTATTGGCTGCCAGGCCGGTTACCGTAGCGGTTGTGCCGGTTACCGAGGTAGCCAGCGCGGAACCGTTGTATACGTTGTAGCCGGTTACACCGACATTATCCGTGGAAGCATTCCACGAAAGGGAAACGCTTGTGGAAGTTTTGCCGGTTAAAGTCAGGCCTGCGGGAGCTGTCGGTGCCGTTGTATCCGTCGTTCCGCCACCGCCTGTGCAGTCACTGACGTATTTCCAGCTTCCCCATGTATTTGTCTGGGAAGGCGTTTCGCCCTGTGTCCACCATTTCGCTTCGAATACTTTCCCGTTGTAGGAAACTTTTTGTCCGCCTGTGTAGACTTTGGTAGAATCCCAGGCCGCATCCGTACAAGCGGCAGCCGCAGTCGAGACGTTTGCAGCCGCGGAAGCCTGTTGGGTATTCAAACCAAGGAAAGGCAGCAGAGAAACTAGCAGGGACGCGATCAGCAGAACACGGAACAGGACCTGCTTGGGAGATTGAGAGCGGATAAATTGCCAATTCATTACATATAGCCTCCTTTAATGAATAAATATGATACCGCTTACATTAAATTTTTTCGCTTCTTCACCTCGCTTTGTAAAGGCTCCCGATCTTTTGTTCAGGCCAATAAAAGGCTAGCCCGGGTTCAGGAATCCGTAAAGCAACGACCGGATACTCCGTCATGCGAAAGCGGGAGTCCTTTATTCTTGTAAAGGTTGCTGCTGCAAGTCTATGAATCCGCTTGCTCTCCTATTATCGTTTAAACTTTTTACCAGAAAAAGGGGTATTTTTTTATTATCAGGGAGAAATTTTCTCTTTTTTGACATTTTTCATCAAAAGGCATAGGCCGCTTGGGGAGAAGTCTTGAAGCACGCAGAAAGCGGGGACAGCCGGCTATTTTCGGGGAATTGCCGAGTAAATGGGTACCTTCCATGAACACAACCCTTTTAAACCTGCTATATATAGAATGTGTCGAGATCAAAAGTTAAAAGACACCCAGATAGTTTAGGAGAGGAGAATGGGCGATTAAACCTTCACTTGAAACTCAAGGTGGCCGTGCATCCGCGAGCTTTATCCGGGATACGGAAGGAAAAATTCACTTGGTCTGGCGCATCTTGCTCGGCTGGCTGTCATTCGTCGCCGCGTTGGGAGTGGCCGTCGCCGTTACCTTAACCGCGCAAAATTACGGATTCCCGGTTCTGGCCCAGCAAATTATCCTTGCGGTCGTGACTTCAGGTATTGCCGTGCCGCTCATTTATTTGTTGAGACGCTATGCCGACAACCGGCCTTGGAGCGGATTGGGACTGAGCCCGCTTCCGTCGGGATTCCCGTATTTGCTGCTGGGCGTAGGTTTTCTAAGTGCCATGATGGGCATAGCTCTGCTCGCGGGAACGCTGGCGGGCTGGATCCGGGTGGTAGATGTTCACTTGCCTGCGGAGACTCTGCTCCTCATTCTGATTAACATTCCGATCGCTTTTTTCTACGAAGCGTTTCCGGAAGAAGTAACGTTCCGTGGCTATCTGTACAGCAACCTGAGCGTAAGATTCACCAGATGGCTGGCACTGCTGTTTCAGATTATTCTCTTTGTGCTTGCCCCTGTCGCTCTGACAGCCGCCATGGTTGCCGCCGGAATAGGCACCTGGGATTTGATTACGTTCGACTATGTCGTTAACTTGCTTGCCTTCGGTACCGCGCTTCAATTGTGCCGGATTTTTATCGGAAATTTGTGGGTGTGTATCGGATTTCATTTGGCTTGGCTGGAAATAGTTCGTTTTGTGATTGTTCCTTCGGACTCTGCTCTTATTGAAGTGGAGTATTTGTCGCCCTACGGAAGCTATCTAGTGTCGCTCGGTTCTGTAACGATCGGTATTCTTGTGCTGCTGTACGGGACGTACCGGAACAGAAACCGGCAGAAGGAGATTCGAGAATAGGCTTACAGGCCGCCTTGATTTGTTGAGGGGGAAGCAAGCGGTACGGAAGGACTTTGGGAAAAACGGCACATACACCCCGCAAGGGGGAATGCGCCGTTTTTTTATCGGGGAAAAAATCCCCACCCTTATTCGCATCCGTAATGAAGCCCGTGCTCGTAAGCCTGCTGAAGCAAATCCTGAATATGGTCTGGATTGGAGCTTAAAGTATCATACAGAAATTCAACTTTGGAAGTTGGAATTCCGGCATATTCCGCCAAGCCGACATTGAGCTGATGGTTGATCATCCGGTCGTAGTTTCTTTTTGCCAATTGCTCGGGTGTCAGGGCCGCAAGGCTGAGCCACAATACTTTCCGATGAGGCAGTTTTTGGGGGCCATAGGCGAATCCGTGGTTCCATACACGTTCGATGTATCCTTTCAGCATGGCCGGCAAGCTGTACCACCAGAGCGGAAAAATGTAAGCCAAACCGTCGTGTCGTTTCATGCGTTCTATTTCGGCCATCACTTCAACGGAATACTGTTTGCCGCTGTCCGTCCAGTCTGGCTCATCCGTTTCATTCAGGACGGGGTTGAACCCGCTGCGGTAAAGATCCAGCACCTCCGTTTCATGGCCTGCATCCTGAAGGCCGCGTGCGAAGCGGTCGGTAACCGCCATGGTTAAGGAATCGGTTCTGGGGTGGGCAACAACCGTGAGCACTTTCATTTTTTTTACCTCCTCAGTAGGAAATAGGCGTACGCCGAATTGTTCGAAACGGTTCCGGACATACTGTTCGTTCAACAGCGCCAGGGGCGCTCCGGCGGAGCGTGAACAGCCGTTATAAGCGAAGGAACCGTCTGGTCGGCAAGACGGGAGAGCCCGATATAAGCGAACTTATATTCCACTGCCGCTTGTCCGAGCCGATCAGCCGGGGCGAGCAGAGCCGACACGATCAAATCGAAATCGGATAAGGAGGTTTTTTGAAAAGGCGCCGGTTTATCCAGGTCAAGCTGAACGGTGCAGGCTCCACCCAACTGACGGGCGAGAGAGAGCTTCATCCGATTGCGGATGTTCGCCTGCAAGAACCAGCTCAGCGTCCGCGCTCACCTCTCTGATTAACCGGGCAAGGATACCGCCTCAAGCCATAACCTCCGGCTATCAAAATTTTCAAAGGCATGGAGTATCCCCTCCTTTTAGCGGGTACAAGGTAATTATGCATCGTGGGTTGGGAAATGGGAAGTACGCACTTTTTTGTCTTATTGCTACCAAAAAGTATCTTAGGCACTGATCGGTGCGTTAAAATTCGCTTTGCAGCCGGGCTTTTTTCCGGCCTTCCTCCTTACCGGAGCCGAGTTCACATTTTAGACAAATACTGGTTAATCGCACCGTAGTAGGTTAAAATGGGCGTATGAACCGAATGATAGACATTAGGATAAATAAGGATGTGCAGCAACCGATGCCCGCAAAATCCAAAAATAAGCGCACTTACAATATTCCGGTGGAAGCGATCCTGGATGTTATCGGGGGAAAGTGGAAAACCGTTATTTTGTGCTATTTGACCGAAGGACCCAAAAGAACGAGCGAATTGAAAAAAGATATACCGGTCATCACCCAGAAGATGTTGACTCAGCAGCTCAAAGAGCTTGTGGAAGACGAAATTATCACCAGGACCGTATACAATCAGGTTCCGCCTAAAGTGGTGTACGAACTAAGCCCGCTTGGCTGGTCGTTAAAATCAATTCTGGATCAAATGTGCGACTGGGGAGACCAGTATATCAAAGAGTATATCAAGTAAGGCAAGCGGAACAAGAAAAAACGCAGTCATTCCATCCCATAAAACAAGCTGGCCCGGTCTTAACCGGTGCCAGCTTGTTTTGTCGTGAAAACGGACGCGAAGGGCCGTTTATTTCAAAAGATTGTAAACCGCCTGTGCGCTTTCCGCGCGGGTAAGGACGGCTTGCGGCGCGAATAGGTTTCCTTCGCGTCCGCTTAGCAGCCCGGCGGCGGCAGCTTTCGCGACATCGCCCTTGGCCCATTCACGGATGCTTCCGGCATCCGCGAAGGAGACAGAAGGCGATTGAGCGGACAGTTTCCCGTGCTTCGCTTCGTAAGCGCGGATCAACATCGCCGCCATCTGCTCGCGGGTGACCGCTCCGCCGGGCTCAAACAGCGAATCCGTCATGCCGGTTACGATTCCCGCATCGAATGCTGCGGCGACTTCTCCGGCAAACCAGTCTCCTGCTTTTACGTCGGAAAATGGGGTGACTGCTTTTTGGGGCAAGCCCAGAGCGCGAACGAATAGGGCGGCGAATTCAGCGCGGGTCACCTGACGCTGGGGACTGAAGTGGTCCTCGGTAACACCGGTTACAATCAACTTGCGGCTCAGCTCGCTGATGGCGGGATACGCCCAATGACCGGCATTTACATCTTGGAACGATTTGGTTACCTCCAGCAGGCCGTAAGTACTGAAATGGCGGATACTCGCCATGATCGTTCCGCTGCCGGCCGGTTTCTGATCGGCGATATACTGCAGCGTTCCGTCTCCGGCTAAATGATAGAGCCCCGTACGGCTCAGGTCGCTTCCTTGCGCGGACTGAAACGAGATCTCAAGCGGAGTAGGGAAACGGTCCATCACCGCTGCAGTCTTGCCTCCGGCCCGGACCTCCATCCGGAAGTCGTACATTCCCCGGGCACGGATTTCAGCGCCCAGCTTAATTTCAGCGGCCTGAACCAAAGCTTGCAGTTGACTTTCTTCGACGGGCTCTGCTTTGAAAACGAGCTTCGCACCTGTATCGGCGGTCAAACTCTGCCACTGCTGTATTACCGGGTTCGGTATCGATACGCTCACATTGGCAAACCGAAGAAGCAGCGGACGGCTATTGCCCATCGTCGTGCCCGTATCAGCCGGCAGATGAACTTCGCGGATGCCGTCTGGAACGGTTACGGTAATTTTGCCGTCCGTTTCCTTAAGATCCGCGGGTTCTAGGACTAGAACCCCGTCTCCCGGTATTGGCGGAGGCGTAGGCACGGACGGGTCTGTCGGTCCGGATCCGCCAACTGATCCGGTACCGCCGGAACCGGAACCGTCGGAGCCCGACGAAGATTGAGCGGTTGCCGCAAGGATAGTGCCGTGGCTTTCCAAGCTGCTTCCGCGTTCGAGAGCCGTAACGACGTACGTGTAAGTCGTACCGGTCTTAACGGTGTTGTCAACGACAGCTTGAACCCCCGCCGGTCCAGCTTTTACCTGTTTCCAGATATGAGCAGGATCCGACGTGTCGGGCGCGCCGGCGCCAGCCGATCTGTAAATCACATAGGTGCCGGCCGTGCTGTTCGCCTCGGTTTGAATATTCAGCTTGATGGCGCTGCTTTCGGCAGCGGCCGTTACGGCCGGGGCGGCCGGAAGCGACTTGGAAAGCCAGCTCATTTCCGGCATGAGGGACGGGTATTTATACAAATCGGTTTTTAACCGGTCCTGGAAACCGAGTTTATTATCGAGAACCTGCACGGCGGAGAAGAACATACTTCCTTTAACGTCCGCGAAGTTCCGGTTGAATAAGATTTGGTTCGGCAACTGGTCCGGATCCAGCCAGTTCGGATCGTTGTCCCCGATCTTATGAACGCCGTGGCCCGCATAGAGCAGGACATGTTTCCCCTCTACCTGCCGTTTCCACCAGTCGATAAGCTTATCGTAGGCGGCGGGACTGTAGTTGATGTTCCAGTAAAGCTGGGGCGTGATGTAGTCGATCCATTGTTCATCCACCCATTTCTTGCTGTCCGCATAGATCGCCGAGTAGCTTTCCAATCCGTTCGTCTCGGAGCCTGCCGGGTCGTTCGCTTTGTTTTTCCAGATGCCGAACGGACTAATCCCGAATTGGACATAAGATTTAGATTTTTTAATCTCGGCGGAGAGCTGCCGGATCAGGGAGTCTACGTTGCTGCGGCGCCAATCCGCAATGCTCATGCCCGATCCGTAGGCCGCATATTCCGCAGCATCGGGATAATCCACGCCGGTTACAGGATACGGGTAGAAATAGTCGTCAAAATGTACCGCATCGATATCGTAGTTGTTTACCACTTCCATGATGCTGTCGATAATATACCGCTTGACTTCCGGTTTGCCCGGATTATAGCCGAGCTTGCCTCCGTAAGAGACGACCCAGTCGGGGTGTCTTACCGCAGGATTCGTATCCGCCAGCTTGCTTTTATCCGTATCGTTGCTGATGCGGTAAGGGTTGAACCAGGCATGAAGCTCCATATTCCGTTTATGAGCTTCCTCGATGGCGAAGGCAAGAGGATCGTATCCCGGGTCCTTACCTTGAGTTCCCGTCAGCCAGGCTGACCAGGGATTTAAAGCGGATCGGTAGAAAGCGTCCGAAGTGGGACGGACCTGATAAATCACCGTATTGATTCCGGTGGCTTCGAGCTCGTCAAGCAAATTGATCAGCTGCCGTTTCTGCTGCTCGGCATCGTAGGTTCCTTTAACGGGCCAATCGATATTTTCGACGGTCGCAATCCAGGCGGCTCTCATTTCATGTTTCGGAGCGCCGGTTTCTTTGTTAACGACCAGTGAATAAGTGTCCGTTTTGCCGTTTAGCGAGGCACTGATTGTCGTGACACCTATGGTTTTGGCCGTGAGTGTTCCGCTGGCGTCGATCTCGGCTACTGCGGGATTGCTGCTTTTATAAGTCACGCCGCTTGCCGCTGCCGCCGGTGGCTGGGGAACGTCAAGCAGAGTATAGGTGGCAAGCACTTTAGCCTGCCGCACGGCTCCGATATTCATCGATTTCATGTCGGTCAGCTGGATTTTAGCCAGAACCGGAACGGGTTCGATGACCGTTACGGGTATTACCGCCTGGCGGTCTGCGAAAGTAACGGTCACCGAAGCGGAACCGGGCGATTTTGCCACAATCTTCCCATCAACCGAAATTTCGGCTACAGCAGGGTTGGAACTTGCAAACCGGGCTTCTTTCGTGACTTCGAGAGAATCGGCTCTATTGGCGTAAGCCGCGAAAACTTTGGGAGTACCGGTCCGTCCAGCTTCCAGCTGATCCGGTGCGAATGCATGGATGCTCAGCACCTGCGGTTCGTCATCGGTGACGTCCAATTCAAATGCGGCGGGCTGGCTATCGGAATAGAGGGCGGCAATAACCGCTTTTCCGGCTTTGAGCGCGCTTACCCGGCCGATGCCGTCAACGACGGCCACATCCGGATTGCTGCTGTAAAAACTGACTCCGTTTTCAACTTTTTGAGGCGAAGTGCTGTTGGCTTTGGTCATATAGACCTCTGCGGTTTTGCTCTGACCTGTTTTCATCGGAGTCAGCCCGGTCAGGTCGAGTCCCGTAATTTCGGTGTTGGAATAAATCGCGCTCAACCGGTCGTAATAAAGAACGCCGGCGTTTTTGTTCGTATCTTTCGTTTCGACCAGATAAAGGTCCATAAACTTTAAAGGACCTGGCTGTGAGGAAGGAATCTCTGCGGTTACGTAGCGCCATCCTTTCCAGTTAAAGCCGGTGCTGCTGGTAAAATCAACGGTAAAAGAAACGCCGGCCTGATTTCTGAGTCTGGCGCGCAGCCAATGACTGCTTTCGTCCCCGTATACCCAGACGCCGATTTTGTTCGGTGTGCCTTCGATCGGTCTGTCGAGAGCTCCCGTATCGGGATTGCGGAGACTGACGAATGCGGCGGACGTACCCGCGGTTCCTCTCATATCGTAAGCAAATTTAAGGGAGCGGCTGCCGTAAAGCACGGGTTCGGGCCTTTCCGCCAAACTGATGGAACTCTTCGTTCCCGCCGCGCCCGCGGTTCCCGCGCTCAACAGCGCTTTACCGTTGTTAACGGTTTCAAAATCTTCAATTACGGCTGTCGCTTTACTTCCGACCATTACGAGCGCTCGGGTGCTTAGCCCTCCGTATGTAGCGGTGACGTAACCGGCCTTGAATCCGCCGCCGCCCGCCGCTGCCGTCAGCAAGCCGCTCGAATCAATCGTGCCGATGGCGCTGTCGGCGGACCAACTGACATCACCAGCCTGCAGGGGAGCTGCACTCCCGTTGGCATCGTAGGCAGAAACGGCAAATTGCTGCAAGGAGGAAGGTGTAACGGTTACAGGATTGGGAGTCAGGGCGAGCGAATTATAGGTGCCGTAAGTGACGCTGGTTACTGAACTAACCGGGAGAGAAGAAGACGGTGGAGAGTAAGCGCTTGCAGAAATGGAAGGAAATAAGCCGATCAAGAGTGCGAAGGCCAGAAATAACGAGAGAGTGGGACGGTAGCTCCTAAATGTGCGATCCAATCAAATATCACTCCTTCTCTGATTTTAAAAGGGTCAGCTTTTGGAAATGCTCAATCTGTACAAGCACTTAGAATGTAGGATGAGACCTCCTTTCTGCTTTGGCAATCAGCTCTATTATAGAAAAACATATTTGGAGAATCAATCCATTTCGCCAGAGCAATCAAAATAAAAAGGAAACGCCTTGCACCTGCGTGAGTCTTTCCGTGGATTGAACTTTGAAACGCGTCTCTTTATACTTATCCGCATAGTCAATCAAATGAAGATGGAATGAAGCTGCATAATAACTATCCGAAGGAGTGGTTGGAATGAATCAAGTCAAGCCGTCAGCGGTAACACCTTTCCTGACCTTTACAGGGCAGGCAGAGGAAGCTATGAAGCTGTATACATCGGTATTCGAAAACTCCGAAATCATCCGGATTACGCGGTATGGTCCGGGTGAACACGGCGAGGAAGGAAGCGTCATGCATGCGTCGTTTTCCTTAAACGGACAAGCCTTCATGTGCATAGACAGCAGTGTGAAACACGACTGGACGTTTACCCCCGCGATTTCGCTGCATTCGTTTTTTGAGACGGAGGAAGAAATTCAGCGGGTGTACGAAGAGTTGTCCCGGGGAGGACAGATATTAATGCCTTTGGCTTCTTATCCGTTCAGTAAAATGTTCGGCTGGATTAGCGACCGTTACGGAGTCACTTGGCAGCTGCAGCTGACCGACAGCTAAGAAAGAAAAAAAAGCCTTGAAAGAGCCGCAGATTACGGAGCTGCTTCATTAAATCGAAGTGGAAATCAGAGGAGCCCCGAGATACCAAATGGAATCCATGAACCGATGTTTATGTGAAATAAGAATCCATTATTCGGGGGTTACAGAAGTAGGTATGGAAATCGGAGAGAGGATAGGAAGAGTGGACCCGCGGCGTGTACACAAGGGATGTACGACGCTTTATGCGCGGGAATGGATCACGGCCGTTCTTCAAAAAAAGAAAAGGAAGCAAATTTAAACAGTAAGTTCTCCTGGCTATCCGGGAAATTCAAGTCTCCATTCGTTAGACTTCATCCAGGAGCCTTTGGGGAACTCCACTTCCGTTTCTCCCGCGAGAGAGAATCCGAGCTTCCTGCAAATGGCGTTCGAGGGTGAGTTGGACACGCCGGGAAACGCATAAACGACCGCGCCGGGCACATCGTCTCGGAGGATGTCCAGCATAGCCGAAGTTGCGGTCATGGCAATACCGTGCCCCTGAAACTCCGGCAGTACGCCCCAACCCACTTCAAAAACGTCCTGGTCTCTCCAGTGCTGCGCCCAGTAGCCTACGTTGCCCACAGCTTCGTCTCCGAAAAGAATCGTAAACATGCGAACCTTGCCCGGTACGGCTTTCATGTATCTTTGATGCCTGGAAGCTAAAGCTTCTTCCGATTCAGGGCCTCCAAGATGGGCCCACATTTCTGCCGTATTCATCCGCTTGAGCAGAGTAAGGTCATTTTCGGACCAGGGACGGACAGAAATTTCAAAGCTCTCCGGTTGGCCGGAATGGGGTGTGTGCATCGTTAGCGTTCCCTCCGTTATTTACTAATATTTCTATATTAGAACAAATGTTCTTATTATTCAAGCGTTATTTATTTTCAAGCCGCATAATTAACGCTTGCCATATAGAGCAGCCGAGGGTTTATCCGCTCGCATCGAATCCATATGCGAACGACAAAAAAAGCGCCGCTCTCCGTAACCAGAGGCGGCGCCTGTTTGTCAATTCGCTTGGATTTCCACTTTATATTTGCTCGAAAGATAGGTTTCCGTTTTCGATGTCCATAGGACTTGGGGATACATTTTACCCGGTTCTGGAGAAGTCAGCTTATAATGGATTTTCGCTTGACCGCTGTCGTTCATCTCGATTTTCGTAATCGAAAGCCCGTATCCGGGACTGGGCTGCTCTCTGCGGGTGAGTACGATTTTGTTGATATCCGCGTTTACCTTCTCGATCGTAAAGCTTACTTCCTCATTTTCTTGATTGTCCGTCTGTTCCTTGTGGCGGTCGGTAAAATCAATCGCTTTGGCGATCATGCCCGCCGCTTCGATCCGTGTAATGCGGTCCTGCGGATGGAACAAGCTTTTATCGTCGAGCGCGGCGACCTTCATAAGCAGCAGGTTCTGAATGCTGCCTTGATACGATGGAGTCATCTGATCTTCGTCCGCGACCTGAATATACATTTTGATCAGCGGATAATCCCCGGTCGCCTGGATTCCCTTATACAGAAGTTGTGCGAACTGTTCCCGGGTCAGCTCGGCCGACGGGTCTGCCGCGAGTCCGACGGGAACTCCGTTTTTTGCGGCGATTTCAAGCGATTCGGCATACCAGGGCGCGTTCGGGTTAGACAAAGTTACGTCCGCTGCCTTTAACTGGAGTGCCTTGACAATTAAATGTACGCCCTGCACGGACGTCAGTTTGCCTTGAGGCGCAAATTTGTCCTCCGACACGCCCTGAATCACTCCTTTGTTCTGCAAAGACGCGATAACGGCGGCATCCGCTCCTTGAACGTCGGAGAACGCAGAAGCGGAAGAAGCAGCCAGCAGAGAACATCCTAGAGTCAGCGCTGCAATCATGTTCTTTTTAGTTTTCATCGTTTTAGTTCACCTCAACCTTCCTGACGGAAAAAATTTCTAGAAGGTTGCTTGTTTTCAAACCGTCGATACGAATCGTATACCGGTTAAACGTCTCCGGCGTTCATATACCGGATATCTTCAATCAGCACACTGTATTCGCCGGACGGTGTCTGGATCGTAAACGTCTGTTCCCGCGTCCCCAGCAGGAGATGGCTTCCGATAGGGGATAAGAAAGAAATCCGGTTGCTGGAAGGGTCCGTTTTGGAAGGGAAAACGATCGAATACGTATCCGACTGGTTATCATCCAAGTAGCGAATCTGTACCTTGCTGCCAATAAGCACCTTGGAATGCAGAAGCTCCTCGCTGAATTCGCTGATCAGATCGGTGAGAGCTTCGGAATACTCCTGAAGCCGCTCTTCGGTATAGGTTCGCGATTTCGTCGGGGAAGGGAAATAGAGCTCCAGAAACTGATGCAGTTCCTCGTCGAAATAGACGAGCTGGTTGATGAGCTGATGCCGGGAACCTGTCAGACTAAGGTTCATAGTAGATTCCTCCTTCCATCCCCAAATCCGCGCCGGTAATGCCGGTCAGCCTTTCTTTCCAGTTTGTCGTCATAGGGGTGTGCCTCCTTATGTAAAAATAAGACTCCCGGTAGGAGCCCTTCCTTCTATACTATCAGAATTTTCCGTAAAAGCTATCCGTGATCGGATTTCCTTGGAGGAATATGGTAGGATAAACATAACTGCTTCCATAAAGGTGATCGTATGCTTTATTATTTTCTGGCTCTCTCACTGGCATCGCTAATTGTTCTGATTCCGCACCTTCATAAAGAGACGAACCGGTGGGCGGCGTTTTTTCTTTTCAGCGCTTCCATAGGCGGCTTGACCGGCTTGCTCAAGCAGCAAGGCTTTACGGAACTCGCTCACGCATCGGAATTTATCAATCATACCCTGACGCCTTACGGAGTGCTTGTCTTTAGTCTCGTGTACTCGGGCGTATTGGAAAACAGGCCTCGGGCCCGGAGGGCGGCCAAAGTACTGCTGCTTCTGCCCGTTCCGGTCATGCTGATCTATACGGTCGCGCGGGATGCGTTTGCCATCCATTACGGTCCGCTGCTTTTGTGGACGGCTCCATATTATCTGGGCGCTTGTTCGCTGCTCGTCCTTTCTCTCCGGAGAGAAGGGAATCCCGTCCGCAAAAGAAACCGGCTCATCACGACGCTAATCATCGTTCCCACACTGCTTGGCGTACTGCTGTTTATTAACGTGGCGCGGGTGTTCTCGCCGGAATTCGACTTTTTCAGCTATGTCTCCGTCTTTATGATGTATTCGTTCGCGGTGGCGCTGCTCTGCGTTTTTGTATACGGCGTATTGGGCATCCGGCTCCGTTTTGAAAGGGATTCGCTCGATACGACCATGCAGGCGGTCACATCCGGTACGACGCTGCTCAACCATTCGATCAAGAACGAGCTGGGCAAAATAGCGCTCAGCACGGTGAATTTGCAGGAAGGCCTGGACGAGAAGGACGAGGAAGCGAAGGAACATCTGCGGATTATCGCAGTCGCCTCCGATCACATGCTCGATATGGTAGGGCGCATTCATAACCGGACGAAGGAGATTGCGCTTAAGGAACGGCCGGTCCCTTTCGACGAGCTGGCCATGGAAGTTGTCCGCCGGCACGGACAGTTATTTGCGCGGCAGGGAATTACGGTCAAGACCGTCTTCGACTGGCGTCCGGTTGTCCGGTTCGATCCCGTGCATCTGACGGAGGTCATCGGCAATTTGCTCGGCAATGCGGCCGAAGCGATGCCGGACGGCGGGACGCTTACCGTGACGCTGGCATCGGCCCGTCACGGTGCGGTGCTGAGCGTCGCCGATACAGGCGGCGGAATTCCTTCCGACCGGCTGTCGCGCGTATTTGAGCCGTTTTATACGACTAAGAAAAAAGCGGTCAATTACGGACTCGGTTTGTCGTACGTGTATAACGTGATGCAGAAATCCGGAGGCTCGGTGGAGATTTCTAGCAAACCGGGAGCCGGAACGTGCGTGCGTCTTTATTTTCCGCGCAACAAAATTGTTCAACTAAACGGAGAGAAGCCCGATGGAACTCATTAAAGTCTTGCTGGTGGAGGATGATCCGGATTGGATCAAAGCGATGACTTCCTATTTAAATAAGGAAGACGATCTTCTCGTCGTCGGCGCGGCCGTTCATCCCGATGAGGCGGTCAGTATGGCGGCGAAACTTGATTTCGACGTGGTTCTGATGGACATTCAGCTGACCGACCGCGGACTTGACGGCATCTATACGGCCGTGGAAATACTGGAACTTCGCCCGGTCAAAATCATTATGCTGACTTCCATGTCGGACGAACATGTGATGACGGAAGCTTTTACCGCGGGGGCCGTCAATTATATTGAAAAAACGAGGTTCCGTGAAGTGCCGCACGCCATACGCAGCGCCTATCGCCATCCCGCCGCCATGGACGCTCTTCTGAGGGAATTTTCCCGGTTGAAAAGGGAGGAGCAGTTGAAGAAGCTGACGGCCGCAGAACGGGAAGTATACGAGCTGATCGAAGAAGGCTACACGCAGTCCCAGATCGAGAAAAAGCTTGTGAAGGCGGAGAGCACTCTGAAAAACCAGGTGAACAAAATGCTTAAAAAATTGGGAGTCAAAAGCAGCAAAGAAGCCGTGGAAAAAGTGCGGCGACGGGGGATTTCGCGAGATAAACAGTCGGACTGAGCTCATCAACCGACGGGACGGCAGGTAAGAGGTTCTATGATTTGTAGAACCTCTTTTTGCTGCGTTCTAAATAAGTTAGAACTGAGCAAAAGCGCCATTCTGCCCTATACTGGCGTTAAGACAGCGAAGATAGAAAACAGCTGCCGGGGAGCGGGATTATGGGGAGACGAAAAAAGGCTTGTCGGAAGGATTCCGTCATCCTCTTGATCGACGGATCCTGCATCTTGTGTCACGGGATCACCCGGTTCGTGATCCGCAGGGACCCCTCGCGGCGGTTTCGGTTCGCAGCCATCCAGTCGGAGGCGGGCAGACGCCTTCTGAAGACGCAGGGCCTGGCGGCCGGCGACCCGGATACGTTCGTGCTGATCCAGGACGGCCGGGCATATACGAAGTCCGCGGCGGCTCTGCGCGTGTTCCGCTGCATGCCGGGGTTCTGGCCGGTACTGAGCCTGGCCGCAATCGTGCCCGTTTCGGCAAGAGACCGGGTTTACGCTTGGATTGCGCGGGGCCGTTACAGGTGGTTCGGACGGAGGGAGAACTGTCTTCTCCCCGATTCGGACATCCGGAAGAGATTTATTGACGAAGGGCGGGAAACGGACGGGACTGGAATCTGAAGAGCGTCCGGACGCGGAGGAGGAGTGAAGAATGACGGCAAAACCGATCTATGTGGAGCTCGACATTCAAACGGACATGGAAACGCTGTGGAAAGCGACTCAGACTCCGGAACTGCATCAGCAGTGGGATCTGCGCTTTACGGAGATTGCCTACCTGCCCCGAAGCGGGGATAGAGAGCCCCAGCGGTTTCATTACCGGACAAGAATCGGCTTTGGAATGAATATCGCGGGAACGGGCGAAACGAAAACCAAAATGAACCTGCTGACCGGGGAACGCATGTCGGGCTTGAAGTTCGGCTCCCCCCAGCGGATCTCGCTGATCCGCAGCGGGAGCGGATACTGGAAGTATTCGCCCAAAGGCGGCGGTGTGACGTTTGCGACGCGCTATACGTACGATACACGCTTCGGAGCGGCGGGCCGCTGGTTCGACCGGTTCTTGTTCCGCCCGCTTTTCGGCTATGCGACCGCTTGGAGCTTTGACATGCTCCGCATCTGGCTGGAAAAAGGCATTCCGCCTTCGGTCAGCATCCAGCGCGCCCTGATGCACTATGTCAGTGCGGGACTACTCGCACTGCTGTGGGTGTACCAGGGGCTGGTGCCAAAGCTGCTCTTCCCCGGGGGAGGCGAGATGGCCATCCTGCAGGCGGCCGGGTGGTTCCCCGGAGGCGAAAAGCCTGTACTCGCCCTGCTGGGCGCGGGCGAGATCGGCATCGGCCTGCTTGCGGCGGCGGCACACAGACAGGCGGGCGTGTACATCCTGCAGGCGGCGCTGCTGCTGATGCTGCCCGCAATCGCCCTCGCCCGGAGCCCCCAGCTGCTGCAGGCGCCGTTTAATCCGCTGACCCTGAGCGGAGCGATGGCCGGCTTGTGCCTGCTGGCGTTCTGGTCGAGGCGGGAACTGCCGCAAGCCGGAAGATGCTTGCGCAAGCCGCGCTTCAATCACAAGGAAGGGGAACTGAAATGGCATCCATATACGAGCGGGCGTTAGGAGAGGAATTCGGCAGGCTGCATCCCCGCATCCGGGAGCGGTTCGGCTTCAGCAGCGGGGACGGCGTTGCTTCGATTGGCGAAGGCGTGATGCACCGCATCTGGGCCAGCAAGTGGACGGCCCTCCCGCTGCTGATCGGCACTTCGCGGCACATCATGTTTCCGGAGAGCGGCACCGAAATTCCTTTCACTATCGAAAATTTCGCCTACCGGGACGGCTACGGCCGGGAGACGGTAACCTGGAACCGGCACTTCACGTTCAGGTCCAGGGTCCGGCATTTCGACGCCACGATGATCTACAGCAGCCGGCGCCGGCGAATAGTCGATTACTTGGGGAACAAGCAGCATCTCGCTGTAGATCTTGAACTTGCGGCGGCTCCCAACGGCGGTATCCGTATCCGGTCGGGAGATCAGCGGTTTTATGAAGGCTGGCTCCAGTTTCCTTTTCCCGCAGGTTTGACGGGGACGGCCGAAGTATGCGAGTGGTTCGATGACGCCGAAGACGCTTATAAAATTTCCGTAAATGTGAGCAATCCCGTCTTCGGTCCGGTCTTCGGCTATCAAGGAACGTTCCGGGCGCAGCTGGTGCCTTGCAGAATGACCGATATTCCCGATCATGTAAAACCTCTGCGGGAAGAGATTCGGGAGTGAGGGCATTTACATTAAATTTACCCCGGCTAATACGGGGCTTTTTTTATTCCAGCCTGAATTGGCGGGATTTGTGCTTCACATTCCATGTAAGCGTCAAGATAGTCCATTATTTAATGGCAAAAAATAAATTGATAGCGTTTTAAAAATCAAGTACAATTAAGGCATCTTTTACCATTACATGGAAAGGAGGGTATCTATATCCAGTTTGGATCTATTGGAAGGAGATTTTCGCCAAATCACAGCTCTGACATGTTCATGCGGAGCCATACCAAAAGGAGATGATCATTTTGATGAATTGGTTAAGAACAAATGTTTACGCTTCGGGTTTGCTGTTGTTGCTTCGTCTGTATGTTGGGTGGAAGTGGGCAAGTGCGGGGTGGGGCAAACTTACGGGAGGTTTCGATGCAAGCGGTTTTATGAAGGGCGCCATCGCGAAGCCGGTGATGGACAAGGCGACTAATGAGCTTGTGTATCCGACCTACCAGGCTTTTCTGGAAAATGTGGCGCTGCCGGGCGTTAAAGCGTTTAACATCTTGGTTCCCTGGGGTGAATTGCTGGTCGGTCTCGGTCTGATACTTGGCGGTCTGACGGCCGTAGCGGCCACGTTCGGATTGCTGATGAACTTTATGTATATGTTTGCGGGAACGGTGAGCTCGAATCCGTGGATGATCCTGCTCGGGTTTTTCGTGGCTGCCGCAGGGGCAAACGCAGGAAGATTCGGCCTTGATTATTACCTGCTTCCGTATTTAGCTTCTAAGGCGGGCCGGAAGAGAAAAGCGGTTGTTTTCGACAAGGATAACAAGCCGGCTTTTGAACACGGTTAAATCTCTACGCTTTACGCAAGTTTACAAACGGGTCTATTAGCCTTGCCTTAGCGGCAGGGCTTTTTTTTCTGTCCGGGATCGGGTTGGCCCACCTTAGAATGTGCGTCCTGAAACAAGAATAGGACTTATTTAATACTTATTCCTATATTGTATCATATATTCTTGAAATTACCAGTTGCATCCAATTTAATCGCTGCCTAGCTAGATGTTTTCTTTTATTGAGAGAGATTTGGCGGTTTTTGTCGGATATAAGGAGACTTTGTGGATGCTTGCGAATCAATTGACAGGCTGTAAACGTGTGGGGTACAATTTCTAAACAATAAAAGGCAGTCATAGCCATTAATGGAAGGATAGGTATGCTGATTATACAAAAGAAAGGCGGCTGTCCCGGTTATGAGTTTGGAAAAGGAGCGGGAGCATATGGAGAAAGGCGAGACAAGCCATACGGAATCGAAAGAAAAGCCTGTTCACGTTAGAAGCACCGGCATCCATCTGTCGGACAATCCTCCTACCCCGTTTGGTCAAACGGAAGCGGAGACAGTCGGCGAGGCGGAGGATTTTATCAAAGTCACGCCCGTCCGTCATACGATAGCCATGCGCACGCTGCAAAGCGTCCGGGAAATTCCCCACGCCTTGACATCGATTGAGACGGATGTAACCGATCTGGTAAAGCTCCGGACGAAGCTTAAAGATGACTTTATGCGCCGGGAAGGCGTTAATCTAACTTATCTGGCTTTTTTTATTCAAGCGGTCGTATCGGCCATCAAGGATTATCCGGTGATGAACTCCGTGTGGGCCGTCGATAAAATCATCATGAAGCGCAATGTCCACATTTCCCTGCTTATCGGGACGGAAGATTCCGTCCTTGCCCCCGTTATCAAATTCGCGGACCAGAAAAGCGTCTCGGGGATCGCTCTGGAAATCGCAAGCCTTACGCAGAAAGCACGGACGGGCCGCCTCACTCTGGACGATATGCAGGACGGAACGTTCACGATCAACAACACGGGCGCATTCGGTTCCATTCTTTCCTCTCCGACTATCAATTACCCCCAGGCCGCTATTCTGACGATCGAATCGATTGTAAAAAGACCCCGGGTCGTCGACGAGATGATTGCCGTCCGATCCATGGCAAATCTCTGTCTCTCCAGCGATAACCGGATCCTCGAAGGCCGTGTGACCGGCCAATTCCTGCAGAGAGTCAAGGAAAATCTGGAGGCTTTCCATCCGGAGAACCAAATCTATTGAGGCTCCGGCTTTCTATCCGTATGCTCACTACACTCCTGGTCAAGCCGTTCACGATACTCCACAAGACAAGGAGTTGATCCGCTATGTCCTAGGACGGATGCAGAACAAGAGGATGGAACGGTTTAAAAATAAGAATCAAAAACGGAGAATGTGTGATGAGAGAGAAAAACAAGCCAATTCATGTCTTCATTGTGGATAACAGTTCCGGGAAAAATCCCGCGATTGCGGACTATCTCAGCCAGTCCGATCAGTTTCAGATTGCCGGAATCGACACGGGAATGAAATCGGCGTCTTTTACTCACTTGGGCGTGCTGCCCGAACCGTTCGTTGTCGTTATGCTTATGAGTGACTCCCCGCATTGTGATATTTTATGGATCAAGAAAATGAAAAAAACCTACGCGGATCTGCGGATCATCGTACTGTCCGAATACAATTACGTCCTGTTTTTCCATACGCTTATGGAAGCGGGAGTCAACAATATTCTGAATATGGATACGAAACCGGAACAGGTGGCTCAAGTGATCGAGTGCACACTAGACGGGCATTTCTTCCTGCCGTATTCTTTCTATCATTTGTTAAATCATATCTCGTCGGTATTCACGGAAGTGGAAATCCAGACGCTGGAGCTGATTGCCCTCGAGTATACCAACGCCCAGATGGCCAAGGAACTGAACGTGACCATACGGACAGTAGAGAGTCGGCTGACCAAAATCTACGATAAGCTGGAGGTGTCTTCGCGTAGAGGCGCCGTAAAGAAAATTATGCAAATGAAGTGAGCAAAAAGGTTCCCCGCCGGGCTTTATCCGGTGCAGGGAGCCTTTTTTGATGGAAACAAAACCACATTTTTTATGTGGGTGACCACATTTTAATTTCGGTAGGGGTAGTGATAATTTAAGGACAGCAATCCCTCTGAACACCCCGACTAAATGCGCAAAGGATGTGACGGGACCACGGCAAAAAGCCATGCGAGAACTCATCGCTTCGTTCAGCTGATGAATAGGCACACGAACTTGACGCTAAGTGGAGGTCTGTATGTATCGTTCTGACGAACCTAAATTTCTGCATGATTATTTCTTGAAATTTGCCGAGAAAACCCCGGAATCCTTAGCTATTGTGCACCATTCCGAGAAGTGGACGTACGCCCGTCTGGCCGATAAATCCCGTGATTATGCGGAACGGCTGAAAATAGCCGGTCTGCGTACCGGAGACCGGGTCGTGCTCGAACTCGACCCGTCTGCGGAAGCGATTGCCGTTATGATTGCGTGCTCGATCCGGGGATTCGTTTTCATTCCCTTGAATCCCGACACTCCTCAGGAGCGGCTCGAATCCATCCTCACGCGCACGGGAGCCAGACTGCATATTCAAAAGGGCCGTTCCCGGAAGCTTTCGCCGCAAGCGGAAGCAGGGCAGGCCTACCTCGATGAAGGCCATTTGCTTGTGCCGGAAGTAAGCCAAGCTGCGGACGATCTTTCAACCGATTCCAAACTGCTGGATACAAATCTCGTTTATCTCATTTTTACCTCGGGCACGACGGGTCAGCCCAAAGGCATCATGATGACGCACCGGGCGGTGGTGTCTTATTTCGACGGGATGAACGCCCAGTGCGCCCTGCCGCAGAACACGCGGGTCGGTTCGGTATCGTCCCTGCAGTTCGATTTCAGCCTGGTGGATATGGGGCTGGCATTCGGCACAGGGGGAACCCTCGTCATCGTGCCCCGTTCGCTCATTTTCCAGCCCAGACGGTTTCTGGAGCATCTGCATCAGCAGCGGGTGGACTTGATGAGCGGCGTTCCTTCCATCTGGAAGAATGTCCTCGCTCATGAGCGCCAGCCTGTCGAAGACATTCATCTCCATTCGATCCTCTACGGGGGCGAGTACTGCTCGGCGCGGGATCTTCGCAAACTGCAGTCTCTGCTCGGCTTGAAGCGGATTATTAACTGTTTCGGGCAATCGGAATCCATTGCGTGTTCGTTTAAGGATTTACCCCTTCCGCTCCCTGACACGGAATCGATCTCCGTCGGTTCGGGGATGCACAACACCGAAATGCTGCTCGTCGATGAAGCGGGCATTATCATTCGCGAGCCGGGAATCACCGGTGAAATTTATCTGCGGGGAGCTTGTCTGTTCTCAGGCTACTGGCTGGAGGAAGAATTGACGAGCAGCCGGCTGGTCCCTCATCCGGAAACGCCCTGCACGGGAGAGAAAGTGTTCAAAACCGGAGACCTGGCGTACATGGACGAGAACGGCGAATTTTATTATGTCAGCCGGACCGATAACCAGGTCAAAATCATGGGCTACCGGGTCGAATTGGAGGAGGTGGAGAGAAGACTTCTTTCACATCCGAAGGTCGACGGCGTATGCCTGATTGTACACGAGGGGAACAAAACGGAGCTTCACGCTTTTATGGTCTTGACCGATCAGGAAAACACTCAAACCGTACAGCAGCAATTGCGGGCTTATTGCGCGGAAATGCTGCCGTCTTACATGATTCCTTCGCGTTTCAGCTTCCTCAAAGAATTCCCTCTCAACACAAACGGCAAAGTCGACCGGAAGGCGCTTAAAGCAATGCAGATTCCAACCCTAACCCGTTAAGGAGATGATGGATTGTGACTAAAGAAGACGTGTATGCAAAATTTGTGGAGCACATTCAAAAAACGAATCAGGTGGAAGACCTTCAGATCGACGAGAACGATAATCTGCTGGAGCACGGTTATATCGACTCCTTGTCGATGGTGGATATGATTGTGTTTCTGGAGGAACAGGTCGGACGCGAAATCGTGATCGAAGATTATGATATCCGCAAGTTTTATACGCTGAAATCGATTTACGAAACCTTCTTCCAAGATCATCTGGTTTCCTCCAATTGAGGATGGTGATCTTATGAGAAGCGAAGCGACTCCTCTCGTCATTGATTATATGTCCACCGAGTTCCGGCAGGATCCTTGGCCGCTGTATACCGCTTTAAGACAGGAGGAGCCGATTCACTGGTCGGAAAAACAGCAGTGCTACTTCCTCAGCAAGTTTAAACATATCAAGCAGATCCTGCTCGATACGGAAAACTTTACGGTCGAGCATCCGTTCCGGACGACCCGTCATCTGTTCGGCTCCACGATCATTGATATGGACGGCAAGAAGCACAGCGAAAGACGCCCGATCATGAGCAACCAGTTCAAACCCAGCGCGATGCAAAAAGGGATGGAAGACGCCGTCAGGCAGGTCATTAAGCGGATTGTAGACGGAATTCCTTCCGGCCGTGAGGTCGATTTTATCCAAGAAGTCGCGATTCCCATTCCGATGACCATCATCATGGAAGCAATCGGCCTGCCGGCGGAGGATGCCATGTGGGTCTATCACAAGATGCGGCCGATTATTATCCATCTGGATAATCCCAAAAGCCATTTTCAGGCCGCCCTGGAAGCGAGCGATGAACTGTACGCTTACATCGAGAACTTCGTGCGTGGCGGAACTTCCCGGGGTATGATCGCCCATTTCCGGGCGGCTGTGGAGAAGGGGCAGTGGACTCAGGAAGATATGAACCGGCACATTCTGCTTCTGCTGTCCGCCGGTTCCGAGACGACGGCCTGCTCTATTGCCAATATCATGGCCATTCTGCTGGACAAACCGGAAGAGCTGGCGCGCGTGATGGAGGATGGCGAGTATCTGAAGTCTGCTGTTCAGGAAAGCCTGCGCTGGCAGCCTCCTCTTCATACGACGACCCGGATATGCAAAAAAGATTATGAGCTGGACGGGGTTGTCATCCCGAAAGGGAAGTTTGTTATCCTTCTTCTGGCCAGCGCCAACCGGGATGAGGAAATGTACGATAATCCGGCCCAGTGGATTCCTTCCCGCAAAGAAAAAGCGAATTTATCGTTCTCAATGGGCTCCCACAATTGCCTTGGGTTTAACCTGGCGAAGCTGGAGCTTGAGGAAACGTTCCTGCAGTTGTTCAACCGGTTCAGCGGAGTAAAGCTTGCCCAAAAGGAGCGTCCTGTCATTCAAGGACAAACTTTCCGTATACCGCAGAAGCTTCTGCTTACCTTTTCGTAAAGCAGGATGCGATAGAGAAGAAACGAGGTTAGCTATGGTCGGAATCAGTCATGTGCACTATGTGTTGGGCGATTACAAACCTTTGACGGAGATCCCGGAGATGGATACTTCCAAAGAAAATTTAGCCAAATTCCGGATCAACGGGGTCCGTCAATACTGCGGGTCCGATAAGACCATGTACCAGCTCGCGCTGGAGACGGCCACGGCTACTCTGGAAAAAAGCGGATTGGATAGAAGTTCGGTCGGCGCCGTTTTCTTCGCTACCGGCAATCATCACTGCAAGGAGCTGCACGAAGAGGATTTCGCCGGGCGGCTTCTAGACGAGCTTGGACTGGGCAGCGCGTTTTTTTACGGGGTATTCATGCAGTACTGCGCAAGCGTTGCGGCAGCCCTTCAACTGGCGGGGCAGTTTGCGGAAGCGAACGGCACGAACGTCCTGCTCGTGAGCGCGGATAAAATCCTCGATTACGGACCTATCGTGCGCATCATCCCCGGCGTGATCGGCCTGCACAGCGATGGAGCCGTTTCCTGCATCGTGACGGGCCGGAATCCCCAGTTTACAATGACTCCTTTTCAAACGCTTCAGGATTCTTCTTCATGGCGGCTGATGTACGGCCAGGAGAAGAAAGGGCTGCAGGACAGTTTTCTTACGAATTCCCGTCTAGTCATCTCGCGGGTTCTCGAAGCGAACAACCTGCCGAAAGAGAGCATTCATCATGTGGTGACGAACAATTTTAATTTCACGATTTCCAAAAACCTTTCGGTGTACTGGGAAATTCCGTACGAAAAATTTTTCAGCCTGAACATCCCGAGAACGGCTCACTGTCCGGCCGGAGACGTGTTTATCAATCTTCTGGATATGAAGACGGCTGGAATTATTTCCAGGGGAGATTCCATCCTGACGTTCTTTCCGGCTCCCCATTCGTGGATGGGAACGCTATTGACTAAAAATTGAAGGAGCTGAGCCCATGACGTTGAGCGTTTTTGATGAAAAGTCAATTTATGGTGCGGATTATTATCTGGCCGGTTCCAAGAACGAATTTCTGATCCTGGAAGACCGCGAAGGAAGACGGAAGCATTATATCGACTGCATGAGCGCCTACGCATCGGTGAATTTCGGTCACTGCAACCCGGATATCGCTCCGTTCCGCGAGCTGCGCTCGGATATTGCGGCCTGCTTTTACCCGAAAGAAGCGGAGCAGTATGCACAGTGGCTTCTCGGCAAGCTCAAGGCTCCCGGTTACGAGCTCCTGTTTCAAGTCGGCGGCAGTATGGCCGTATCTACGGCACTTTCCATCGGCCAACGCGTGAGAGAAGGCAAAATCGCCTACCTCAAAGGCTCCTTCCACGGACTGGGCCTTGATGCGCTTGCCGTTACGAGTGTGCACAAAAATTTTGCCTTGCAGCAAACGTCTCTGTTGGGCGAGCTTGAAAAGCACTGCATCGAAATCGAGCCGGGGCAGACGGATATTCCGTGGGAGACGATTTCGACTTTTATTTATGAGCCGGTGCAGGGAGCCAACGGCTACATCCCCCTCCCGGCGAAGTGGCTAACCGATACGGCCGCCGAAGCCAGGCGGCATGGTGTGGTCGTCGTTTCCGATGAGATCCAGTGCGGCTTCTACCGTCATGGTCACCTCAGCGTGTCCTGCCATCTCGGAATAGAAGCGGACATTTACTTGTTCAGCAAGTCGATGACTAACGGGCTGTATCCGTTCTCCGCCGTCGTATACCGGGGCTCGTTGAAGGAATCGATCCCGGGCTCGCTGTTTCTCGCGCATACGTTCCAGACTTCGTCGCTGGGCTGCTTCGCGGCCATGGCGGTCGCCGAATATATCGACGCCAGCCGACCCGAAGAGCTGTGCGGCGAGATCGAGGCGCTGATCCGCGAGCATTTTCCTTTCGAGCTTCCGCTGCTGCGGGACGTCCATCTGACGGGTCCGACTCTTTCCTTTGAAGTCGAAGGGGTTTCCGGGAAGTCCATCGTCCAGCAGTGCCTCGAACGCGGAATTCTGATTTTCACGGGCGGCCCTGCCGGACAACGAATCCGTTTCGCCCCGCCTTTGACGATTGAGAAGACGAATCTGGTGTACGCCATCAAACAGCTTGCCGATGTGCTGACGCACGCAGGCGCGGTTCATACCCTATAACCCTGAAGGAGTGTGCTGAACATGATTACGGAAGAGAAGGGCATCGACTTATCTACGATCGAGCAGGTCAGACGCCAGTTTGCCAACATCGGCTGCGCTCAGCTTAACGATGCTTCCCAGAAGTATACCGTTCCGTTTCCGACGACATTTCAGAACCGGACGCGTCATCTTAAGCTGTGCGGGCCTGTGTATACGGTCAACACGGACAACGACATGCTGCCGGGTCTGGAGGCGCTCAGCAAGGCACCTCAGGGCAGCGTCCTGTTTTTGAACAATGTGAACGAACGTTCCGAAGCGCTCGCGGGAGATATTTACGTGCTGGAAGCGATCCGCCGGAAGCTGGGCGGTCTTGTCATCAACGGCGCCGTCCGGGATATCGACGATATCAACAAGCTGGACTTTCCCGTCTTCTCTACGGAAGTCACTTACGTATCGGCCAAAACGGCGGTTAAGCCTGCGACGAAAGTGCCGGACACGGTTCAGGCCGGGGATATCGTCATCGAGCCGCAGGACTGGATTTTCGGAGATAACGACGGGTTGCTGCTCATTAAGCGCAAATATTTAAACGCGGTTCTTCAGGGAGCCCTTTATGTCGAACAGAGGGAAGAAGAATTGAAGAAAGAGATTTTAAGCGGCAAAAGCATGGCATCCCTTACGGGGCTGGACGATTATCTTGCCGGCAAGGGACCGCTGAAATTTGATGTCTAGAGCGGGATTTCGCATCCGTCCGGTTATTCTTCCATTTCCGTTAGAAGAAGGGGAATAAAACGATGTATATCAAGGAAATTGTCGCGCTTTGGTTAAAACGGATGGGCATCCATACGGTCTTCGGAATCCCCGGAAGCTATGTGCTACCGATGATCGACGAAATTTCGCGCAAGGAAATCCGGTTTGTGCTTTCTCAGCACGAGTACGGTGCGGCGCTGATGGCGGACGGTTTTGCCAAAGCCGGCGCAACGCCCGCCTGCGTCATCACGACGACGGGGATAGGAGCCACGAATGCGCTCAGCGGCATTGTGAACTCTTTCACAGATTCGCAGCCCGTTATACTTCTGACCGGTCAGGTTCCCATATCGACTTACGGGAAAGGCGCTCTCCAGGAGTGCGTCGGCGAGGGGCGCACGTTCGATCTGGAAGCTTTGATGTCCAACGTGACCAAGTATTCCAAACTGGTCGAGTCTGCGGACCACCTGCTCGATACGTTGAAGGAAGCGGAGATGCACCTGTGGTCGGGACGCAAAGGGCCCGTACATATTTGCATACCGATTGATGTTCAGTTCACGGAAATACATTTTGAAGGGTTTGAGCCGTTCGCCTTCCCGAAACCGACTGAAATCGTTGACGCGGCCGGAGAAGAAGTGAGCCGGCTCGGAAATCTGCTGAAAGAATCGCAGAAGCCCTTGCTGCTGCTCGGAGCCGGTGCAAACTACAGCCACAACGAAGAAGTCGTCGAACAGATTGCCGACCTGGGAATTCCGGTAGCCACAACGCTCAGAGGAAAGGGGATTCTCAGCGAGAATCATCCTCATGCGCTCGGCTGTACGGGGCTGCACGGGAAATCGGCCGCTAATTATTATTTGTACCGGGAAGCGGATCTCGTCATCGCGGTAGGCGTGTCCATGAGCGAGTTTACGACGCAGGGCTGGGATTCCATTTTCGATAAAGTTCCGCTGGTGCAGGTCGACATCGACCCGAAGCAGATCGGCAAAAACTACAAGGTGCGCATAGGGATCGCCGCGGACTCGGAAACTTTCCTGCTTGCGTTGTATGACCTGCTGGAGGACGCTTCGTGGGAGAAAGCGACGGCGGCGCTGCGGCAGTCCAAGCACAAATTTGCCGATGCCGACCGCGAGAAGGATTTGTCTTACGTCTCCGCCGTCGAAGGCAAGCTGCATCCGGTGCAAGTCATCGAAACGCTCCAAAAACTGCTTCCGCTCGATAAAACGATCTGGGTAACGGACCCGGTCTCGTGGACCGAAACCCACTTGCTTTCGAAAGGCGCGGGCACGTATATCGAAGGCTTGAACGGGGCGGCTATCGGGTATGCACCTCCGGCCGCGATCGGAGCCAAATGCGCCAAACCCGATTCGTATGTCGTCTCGATCTTCGGTGACGGCGGCTTCCGCCAGACGGCGATGGAGATGGCGACGGCCACGTCCCACGAAATACCGGTGCTCTGGCTCAACTTGAACAACGAGAAGTTCGAGTCCATCAACAACGCGCAGAAATCGTACTACAAAGGCAACGTGGTAGGAACGTCGTATAAGCCGATTGACTATGTGGCCTTTGGCGAGTCGATGCTGATCGATACGATCCGTGTGACAACGGTAGAGGAGCTTCAGGAGGCGGCGAAATCGTTTCTTCATGAAGAGCGGCCGCTGCTTCTCGACATCCAGATCGTGGGTTCGGTCGTATCCGCGCCTAAATTCAGACAGCTCGCCAGGTACAAAACGTGGAAGCTCACGACAAGCCGGAAGTCTTCCGAGGATATGAAAGAAATCGTCAGTTATTTTCTGAAAAACCGGTATTAAAAGCGGGGTACGTACGAAAGGAGACGCGCTTATGAGCGGTGGAATAACGGAAAACAGAGCCAGACTGGACGGTTCCGCGGCCAGTGTGCGGAGCGTGTTCGACGCAAGGACGGTGGGATCCTCGCACCGGAGACTGGCTGAGCTTCTCGAGCCGGGACAGTCGGTACTCGATGCCGGCTGCGGGACTGGAGCCATTACGAAAGGCATCGCGGAGGCGGTCGGTGAAGAAGGCCGTGTCGTCGGAATCGACAATAACGAAGGACTGATCTCTTACGCCCGGGAAACCTTCGGCGGGCAGGCGCCGCTTGCCTTCGAAACGGCGGACATCCACTATTTGCCGTACAGGGGCGAATTCGACATCGTGACGACGGCCCGCGTGCTTCAATGGCTGGCCGATCCCCGGCAGGCGCTCGGCCAGCTCATCGAAGCCGCGAAGCCGGGCGGCCGAGTGATCGTGCTGGACTATAATCACGACAAGATCAGCTGGCAGCCGGAGCCGCCCCTAAGCATGAAGGCCTTCTATGCGGCCTTTCTGAAATGGCGTTCCGATGCGGGAATGCGCAACGGGATAGCCGACGAGCTTCCCGGCGTTTTCGCGGACCTGGGGCTCGTGGATATCCGGAGCAGCGAACAGCACGAAACCGTGACGCGTGAAGACGGGAACTTCCTCCAGCAAGCCGGAATCTGGGCGGACGTTGCGGCAACCCGCGGTGTCCAGATGGTTGCGGACGGTTACTTGTCCGAGCAGGAACGGGCGGCCGCCGAAACCGAGTACCGGCAGTGGGTGCAGACGGAAGCGATCTCTCAGACGATGTATATGCTTGCCGTCGAGGGAGTTAAGCCGGAATAATCCCAGCCGAAAACGGACCGGGGGCTGTCTGGCAGGCGGTCCCCGGCAGAGGTCGGCGGAGATTTTCAAGCGGGAGGGAGATATGGACAATCGGATTACGATCTTGGATACGACTTTGCGGGACGGCACGCAAGGAGAAGGCGTCAGCCTGACAGTCGAGGATAAGCTGAAAATCGCCAAACGGCTGGATATGCTGGGTATTTCTTTCATCGAAGGAGGCTGGCCCGGCAGCAATCACAAGGATGTGGAATTTTTTATCCGTGCCAGAGAGTTGAACCTGCAGCAGGCCAGAATTACGGCATTCGGCTCCACCAGGCGCAAGAACAGCTCGGCCGAGCGTGACGCGAACCTCCGGCAGCTGCTGGATATCGGGGTAGGCACGGCGGCGATTTTCGGTAAATCGTGGGATTTTCAGGTCCAAACGGCGATCCAGACGACGCTTTCCGAAAATTTGAAGATGATCGAGGACACGGTCCGGTTTCTTAAACGCAGCGGGATCGGTGTGATCTACGATGCGGAGCATTTTTTCGACGGCTACAAGAGCAGTCGCGCTTACGCCATGTCGACCATTCGCAAAGCTTACGAAGCCGGGGCCGACTGGATCGTTCTCTGCGACACGAACGGGGGAACTCTTCCGCACGAAATCGCGGCGATAGTCGCTTCCGTGAAAGAACAATTGGACTGCCCGCTCGGCATTCATGCCCATAACGATTGCGAGCTCGCCGTGGCGAATACGATTGCCGCCGTTATGGCGGGCGCCGCACAGGTGCAGGGAACGATCAACGGCTACGGCGAAAGATGCGGCAACGCAAATCTCATCTCGGTTATTCCGAACCTCCAGCTCAAGCTGGGTCTGCCGGTTATAACCGCGGAGCAGCTTGCCGGACTTACAAGTACGGCGCGTTACGTGAGCGAGATTGCGAACATGCATATGCCCGTCAATCAGCCTTTTGCCGGACATGCGGCCTTTGCTCACAAGGGCGGTGTCCATGTCTCGGCTATTTTGCGCGATTCGAGCACGTATGAGCACATAGCGCCCGGACTGGTGGGGAACAGGCAGCGGGTTCTGGTTTCCGAGCTCTCCGGCCAGAGCAACCTTGTTTTCAAGGCTCAGGAGCTCGGTCTGGAGCTGGAAGCGAACAACCCGAATACGAAGATCCTTATCGAACGTGTAAAGGAGCTTGAGCATCAGGGTTACCAGTTCGACGGAGCCGACGCTTCCCTAGAGCTTCTAATCCGGAGTGTCCACGGGAATCTGGAAGAAATCCTAACCCTGGAGTCGTTTAAAATAACCGTCGTCAAATCCGTCGATCAGGCGATTTTGTCCGAAGCGGTTGTGAAGGTCAAGGTACACGGAGAGTCGGTATACAACGCCGCCGAAGGCAACGGGCCGATCAACGCGCTGGATAACGCACTGCGCAAATGCCTGATGCAGCACTATCCGAGTCTTCAGACGATGCACCTGTCGGACTATAAGGTCCGCGTGCTCGACGATAAAGACGGTACCGCCACGAAAGTCAGGGTTTTGATCGAATTCTCGGACCGTGAAGAGTCCTGGAGCACGGTCGGCGTCTCCGAAAACATTATCGAAGCCAGCTGGCAGGCTTTGTGCGACAGCATCCGCTATGCGCTGCTGGATGTCAAGCCTGCGCTGAACAAACGGGCCGAGGGAGTTAAAGAAGCCGTCGGTCTCGTTAATCACTGACATACTAGTCAAACGGATAGAGAGAGGTGAGCACCATGTCTACGAAACAACCCAAAGAAGGGGAAGCGGCTCATGCTTCCGGTGCCGGGATTCAAGGACCCGAACGGACCCGGATGCCGCTGGCCGTTTATTTCCTGGCTGTGAGTATTTTCATTATTTGTACCGCCGAGCTTCTGCCGATGGGGCTGCTGCCGCAGATTGCCCGGGATTTTAACATGAATGTGTCGAGCGCGGGACTGCTTATTACGGTTTACGCACTCGGCGTCGCGATCGGCGGCCCCCTGATTACGGCCGCGACGGGAAGAGTCGAGAAGAAGAAGCTGTTGATCGCACTACTTCTACTGTTCGTTGCCGGATCGTTGATCAGCGCGGTTACGACCAACTATTATCTGCTGATGGTCGGCCGGCTGTTCTGCTCGTTTTCCCACGGGACGCTTGTCGGCGTGGCCATCGTGGTGGTCCAGCGGCTTGCGCCACCGGGAAAAGAAGGCAGCGCCATTTCCTATTTAACCGTCGGTTTGACGGTAGCCACCATATTGGGCGTTCCGGTAGGAACCTTTATCGGCAACAGCTACGGCTGGCGGATGTCCTTCTATGCCTTAACGGTTGCGGCGGCGATTTGCGTCGTCGGAATGGCATGGCTCGTCCCTACGATCAAGTCCGGCAAAGCCGTCGGGATGGCTAAGCAAACCCGTGAAATTTTCCGTGCCAAACCCCTTGTCGCCTTGATGACGACGGTTTTCAGCTCCGGAGGCTTGTTTGCCGGGTATACGTATATCGCGCCTTACCTTGAAGAAATTACAGGCTTCACCCCGACGGCGGTTTCTCCCATTATGCTCGCGTTCGGGATCGGTTCCGCCATCGGCAACATCGCCAGCGGAAAGCTGGCCGATAAGGGCCTGATGAAAACATTACTCGGTTCGCTGGCAGCCATGATCATTACGATGACGGCCTTCGCCCTGCTCGGACAGGTGCCTATCCTGGCGGTGATTTTCTCCTTCCTCTGGGGACTTACCGGTTTCGCTATCGTAACACCGCTGAATATGCTTGTCCTGCGGAAAGCCGGAGACGCTGCGGATCTGGCGGCTTCTCTCAATATTTCCGCCTTTAATGTAGGCAGTGCCATCGGAGCCGCAGTGGGCGGAGTTGCCATCAATACCGCGCTCGGACTCCGGGGAGCACCATTGTCCGGCGTAGCCATCGGTTTGATCGGCGTCCTGTTCGCCGTTACGCTGATGTGGATGGACCGCAATTCAGCCTATCGGCAGACCGTAACCAAAAGCAGCACCTGAACGAACGGTGGATCAGTTGGGGACTTTTAGACGGGAAGGAAGTGTGGCGGAATGAATGATTTCAAGAAGGAGCAGGGCAAGCCGCGCAAAGCAATCGTCATCGGCAACAGCATGGCCGGAAAACTGGCGGCTCGGGTTCTGTCCGATTACTTCGATACAGTGACGATTATCGAGCAGGACCCTCAGCCGGAGGGGCCTTACCCTCGCAAAGGCACACCGCAGAGCTATCATACCCACGGGCTTTTAAAAAGCGGAGAAAATACGCTCGACAAGTTTTTTCCCGGTATTATGCAGGAGCTGGAGGGGCACGGTGGCGAAAGGCTCGATTTTATCCGGGACATTTCCTGGGTTTATCAGAACTTTCACTTTGTCCGGTTCAACAGCGGATTCGAGGTTGTTTCCCAAAGCCGGCCTCTATTGGAATGGCGAGTTCATCAGCGGCTGCTGCAGCGCTCCAACATCGAATTCGCTTATTCGCACAGAGTCGTTCAGTATATCAGCAGTCCCGGCGAGAACCGCTTTACGGGTGTCGAGACGGAGAATCTGGTTACCAAGCAATCCGAGCGTCTGGAGGCGGACCTGATCGTCGATGCGGCGGGTTCCGCGACTAAAACGCCGGATCAGCTTCTGAAACACGGCTTTGACGCCCTCCCGCAATCCGAAGTGCATATCAATCTGGCTTATGCCACACGGATGTACGAGCGCGATCCTTCCGTAAGCCATGATTACAAGTCCGTGATCGTTTTTCCGAATCCGCCGGAAGTGTCCAAAGGCGGGCTGACATTCCCGATTGAAGGCGACCGCTGGTCCGTTACCCTCGTCGGATACGGAGACGGAAATCATCCGCCGCGCGATGACCAGGGATTCCTGAATTTCGCCAAGTCCCTTACACATCCGCATTTGTATGACCATATCAAATCGCTTAAACCAGCGGGCGATATTCATGTGTACCGGTTTCCGAGCCAAGTGCGCCGGCATTACGAAAAACTCGACCGTTTCCCGTCAGGACTTGTCGTCATCGGGGATGCCTTCTGCCGGTTTAACCCGGTTTTCGGGCAAGGCATCAGCATCGCTTGCCTGGAAGCGCTGGAACTGCAGAAAGTTATGCAGGAAGTGCGTGCGGGCAAGATCAAGGCCGAAGCGATTCCGGTCGCTCTCCACAAGCGGTTGTCGGCGCTCGTTGATCCTACGTGGATGACGGCGACCTCCGATGCGTTCCTCTATCCGAATACGAAAGGAAAGAAGCCGGGGGGCCTCGGTTTTATGCAGTGGTACGTCCGCAGGCTGTACCGTCTGTCGGAGTATGACCAGGACGTGTACGGGAAGTTTATCCGCATCCTGCACATGGTAGAAAAACCGACCGAACTGTTTAAGCCGGCGATGATTTACAAAGTCATGCGGGCCAAAATGCCCAAGCCCGATAAAAGGCCGCCCGGCAGTCCTGTAAACCGGGATCGCGAACAAACCTTATAATCCGTAATCGTTTGAAATAGAAACGGACGACTAAACCGAATGAACGGGGGAACTTAAATGAGCACCATTCGTCATCTGGTTTTATTCAACCTGAAGCATGAGGAGGGTTCGGCCGAAGCGGAAAAATTTCTGAGCGACGGAAGAGAACTGCTCGCCTCCATACCGCAGGTGCAGAAGCTTCAAGTTTTACGGCAGATCAGCCTGGAAAACGACTATCAGTACGCGTTCTCGATGGAGTTTTCCAGCCAGAGCGACTATGACGAGTATACAGCCGTTCCGCGGCATATTGAGTTTGTGGAGCAGAGGTGGCTGCCGGAAGTGGTACGTTCCTTTGAAGCGGATTTCGAAGTGCACAGCTAAACTCCGGCAGGCAGCGCAGCCCGATTTGTACGGAATTTCAAAAGAAGCACCTTTCATGACGGTCGTAAGAAAAACCGGATTGAAGAGGTGCTTCTTTTTGCTGCCGGGACGGGAGGACCTATAAAAGTTAGAACTGTTTGACCAGCGGGTCTTTTGGTATTCTCGGCATGAGGGAGACGTTGAAGGACGTTACTTCCAGGCGAAAAATTTTCCGATTAACGACGAACACGCTGATATTGCCGTTAAAAAAGAGGGAGCACCTATGAAAGATAGAGAGGGGATTAAGAGAAAACGGATCTGGAGCTTTATTCTTTCCAAGCTGGCCGCAGCCGGTACATTGTTCACCATTTTTGTGATCATCGCCCTTGCAGATGATGCGGGTTTATACCAAATTTCGGAAGCGGCGAGGTTTCCCTATCTTTGGTGGCTTGTTTATGGATATGCCGTTATGTATTCCATTCTTGTCGAGCTGATTCTGTTCAAATTTTTTCCGCAGGCAAAGGTTGGGGTAAGGATGATCGTATACGGTGCCGGAGGATTTGCTCCGTTTGCCGTGTTTTTTTTCAATACCCTTTATATAGCGATTCCCGGACTAATCGGTTCGGTTTGCGCGCTTTTTTTCTATGCGGCGGATTCATTGTACAGAAGAACGAAGATAATGTCCGCGGTGGCAGGACTATGTATACCGGCTGTTCTGCTAGTATTTGCAGGGGGCGATTTCACGGAGACGAAACAGTGGCGGGAGATTCGGACCCATTCGTCTTACGAGGTAAGCTTTGCCTATTTCAACGGGGAAAAAGCTGTTCCGGTTCCTATAAAACAGGGAGAAACAGCTCTGTTAACCTATTCGTGGACGATGAAAAACGGCGGATACGGAGTCCGGTTTACGGACGTAAAGCAGGTGCCCGGAGATCCGCCTGGAGATAACAAAATCCGCATCCGCGCACCCGAATCCGGCATTTCCACCCTTATTCTTACGGGAGATCACGCGGAAGGAACGTTCCGGGTGGAATGGACGGTAGAGTAGGACGTGTCCAGTCTATGCGGATGCCGATTCAAGTTTCGGACTTGAAAGACTTGCCTTTCTCCGCATCCAAGCCGAAGTAATGCCGGAAACTGTAAATGAGCGGATTCCAAGCGGCCGGGTTCACATAATGTTCCCCCAGCACGATCCGTTCTTCGGCGTGAACGGCGCGGGACTCGGTTTCCACGATGCAAAAGCCTTCGCTCGGGTGCACCTGAACGAGAGCGGCTTCGATTTGCAGGGGACATTCCTGAATTCTCTGGGGTTTCACGCATGTGGACGGAAGAGGGGTGAAGCCGGCAGCCGCAAACTTGTCTCTCTCGAACCGGTATAACTCGCGTTTATTGTCGGGGACGGGGGATTTGCCGGTCAGCGGGGCCAGCTTCTCAACTTGTTCCCACAGCGAGCTGTCCGGCAGGTTGATTACGCATTCACCTGTTCGGGACAAATTTTCAAGCCCTTTTCCGCCGTTTCCGATGCCGAGAATAATCCGGCTGCCGAGCGCCCAGGCGGACGACAACGGGGAGATATTCGTGCTTCCGTCCTCGCTCAAAGTGGTGAGGAGAACGACCGGCGTTCCGAAATAAAGAATCGAAGGCCGAATCGTCCGAAACGTTTCCTGTACTTCTTGTTTGATCATTCTTATCACCTCGCAAGAAGTATACATGATGTACGATTCGGCCCCCGTCGAATTATTCATGCAAGCTCAGCGCGTTTTCACGGCAGATTCAGGTCTACCCCTAAATGCCTCAGCCCGTCACGCCCTGTGTCCGTGATCCGGACGGCCCGCCCGCCGGGGATCCGCTCGATCCATTCCCGCCGGAACAACTGCTCCGTCAGGGCGGCGCCAAGGCTTCCGGCGATGTGGTACCTGCGTTCGCTCCAGTCCAGGCAGCACTTGGCGAATTGTCTCCGGCTTCTGCGGAGCTCCGCGCAGTTTATGCCGAAGGCTCGGAGAAAGGTTTCGCCTTTCTCCGTAACCGTAAAGTCGCGGCCGGACTGGCCGATGACGCCCGTCTCTAGCAGGCGGTCCGCCAGCGCGACTCCCGCTTCCCCCGCGAGATGGTCGTAGCAGGTGCGGGCGAAGCGCAGATGATTAAGCCGGTCGTACTCCCGCAGCGACTTGACCGGCTTTGGCCGCGCCAGTGTATTCAGCGCTTCAAGCGCATCGGCGACCTCCGGGCCAGCAAGCTTATAGTACCGGTGTCGCCCCGAGAGCTCGACCGTGAGCAGGCCGCCTTCCACCAGCTTGGCCAGGTGCGAGCTGGCCGTCTGGGGAGTGATGCGGGCGGCTCCGGCCAGCTCGCTGGCCGGCATGCATTTGCCGCTCAGAAGCTCCAGCAGCATCTGCATCCTCGACGGTTCTCCGATTAAGCCTGCCAAGGCTATCGTATCTGGTGAAGCTTTCATGTTCGCGTCCCTCCCATGCAGTTGCATATCCTATTTCTACAATAGCACATCCACTATTCGGCCGGGATCGAAATTTAACCATGCTGTACAATAGTGGTTTGAAATCTCTTGGACGGGCGATACAGATAGAGAGATAAGAAAAAAGAGCCTAGGAGGCTCTTTTAAATAATTAACCTTATTAAATAATCCTCATAGTTAATGAGATTAATTAACCTTTTAATTAATGAGATTAATTAGTCGATCAGACTCCAAAATTTCTTTCACTGTTCCAGTAATAGCAGCGTTGCCCGCTAAAATTCCGAAATTTTATGCAAAAAAGTACGCCGCCGTTTTCGTTTCAAAAATCAGGCATAGCCGCCGGCTGCCGCATCTGTCCTGATTACAGCGGCAGGGTAAGAATGTGCTGGGGACCCAGCGGGCCGATCTTGGTCCGCCCGTGATCCTCGAACCCGCATTTTAAATACAAATTCCGTGCCGGACTATTTTTCATATTGACCCCGAGGCCAACAATCCGAGCCAGAGGAAACTGTTTTCTCACAAAATCGGGGAGGAGAAGCAGTCCCTGCTTGGCGTAGCCTTTTCCCTGTTCCGCATGGTTAACCGAGAAAGCTCTCAGTACGATAGTCTGCGGGTCGTCCGAGTATAGGGCGATTTCTTCGCCGTCGTATAAGACAAAAAAACCGACCGGTTTCGAATCGGCCAAAATGACAACCGGATAGCGGTGAGGATCTTGGGCAGCCGCCGTCAGCACTTCATGAGGCAGGGCGCTGAACTGGAGCTGCTCGTCCGGCAAATAAAAGGAACGGAGTCCGTCGTTGTACTCGGTTTTGTAAAAATCCAATAGAACGGATGATTTTGCGGCAGAAGTTGACATGATATCTCTCCAGTATTCATTGGGAATAAGCGCCTGAACCGAAGGCAGCGCTCTTACAGAATATCACAGCGTAAAGTGATTTTGTATGGAGTGCTAAGTAGAATCGGAGAAAACATTTAGTTTATTCAGTGATTTGGAATTTTTTTTTGCTAAATTTAATTCTCACATAAACAATAACTGCGTAATAAACGGGCAGAGCATCCACCAGCACCCAAAACAGGACGATGGAAAGGGAGTTCGTATCGGACAGAAAACGGGTCGTGTCCCGGGAATATTGAAGTGCCACGACAACTGCGGTTCCGCCCAGGAGAGGAAGGATCGCTTTTCTCGTTTGAAATTTAAACAGCTGTGCCGCACATTTGGTCGCTACATACAGGAGAAACGCATCATGAATGAACATGGAGGTCGTCCACAAACCGATCAGCAGGGGGTCCGCATTGCCGAGAAATCCGCTTAACGTTGAACTTCGGATCAATTCGAGCAGGGGATACTGAATGCGTCTTCCGTAGTAAGAACCGAAATTAAACAAAGTCAGCATCCACTGCAAGGAGACGGCAAACGTCACGAGCAGACAGGCCGAGAGGAGGTTGCGAAGCGTTTTAGGCCCGAATTTCAGATGGGGCACCATAAATAAAAAAACGAACCATTCGCCAAACCAGGAAACGGCGGTAAAGGTATCCCGGAACGCCAAGCCCATTTTGTGATGGGTCCATAAAGCGGGGAACATTTGAAAATTGGCGTTCGCCGTAAACAAGCCCAAAATGATGGCGATCCCGAGTAGCGTAATGAGGAAAAGCCCGTCCGCCATATAGACAATCGAGACAAATCCCCAGCGCGCCGTAATCACGATCACCAGTCCGATGATAAGCTGCAGGAACCATTGAGGCGTTTCTCTCATATAAATCGATCCGTAGAACAGCGTAAAGCTTTCGAGATCAATAGAAACGTAATAAACGCACCAGTACAGGACAACGAACAGAAAGAAGCGGTGCGGCCATTTTCCGATCATTTGTTCACCGGATTGAACCCAAGGCACGCCAGGGCTCAAGCGACCGATATAGACCGTGCAGCAGAGGAATAAAGCGCTGATAAGCCCTCCCAGAAGCAGGGAGATCCAGCCCTGATAGCCGGAGGTTGAAATCAGAGGGGTAATAAGAAAAGCGATCGGCTGAGAAATCATGTAAATCGTTGCAAACCGGAACGTCTGCCAGGACGTCGAGCGCATGCGATCACCTCCTTCAATCAGAAATAAGAAGCTTACTCCAGCCAGCCAAGCAGCAGATGCATGAGCTGATTGGGTTGGGGCCACCACGTAAAGACGGAGGCCAGAACGCTCCAACAGCCCAGCACCGAGAAAAGCACCCAGAATTTGACGGTGTCGCCGGGAGGTTTGGGGTTGGTTCTAATCCATTCCAGCAAGCCGATAGCGAAAAAAGCCACAGCGATCATAGCGGATTTTCCTTCCCGTAGAATGACGGACCGGCTTGAGATCGTTAAGATTGAATTCCGGTCTGTTTCACATTTATCTCGCATTTAAATTCGATATCGAGGTCGTTCTTATAATAATCGGTCCAGTTTTCCCGCTTCTTCTCCCAAAATTTCGGATAATTCCAATCAAGCAGCATGCCAAGCTGCAGGACATCCGACTTTGCTTGCTGTGTTTTGCTGAATGCGCTTTTCAACTGTTTTACGATTTTCTCACGCAGCTTCTGTTCAAGGATAGTTTTCATTTCATTCTCGTCGCGGTTCATGGGATCCCTTTTGTGGATCAGATCTCCGTCGCCTGTAAGAGTCAGCGTGAACCGGGGACCGTCCGGCCCCATCCGGACCGATTTTTTGCTCGTCAATTGATTAAAGAGGATGTCCGCCTTACTTTGGCCGTCGTCCCAGGATAGGGTATAAACTTGCCTGCCCAATCTGCCCAAGGCCCAGGCTAGGGCTCTCCCTTCCGCACTCGGAAGTACCCCCGTGAGCTTATCGTTGTTATATAAGGCTACTCCTTGAATACCCGCCCAAGGCTCGGCCTTTTCGTTCTCGCTAGCCATTTTCATTATGCCCATAGACAAGTAATTGGTTGCGACCCCCTGACCGGAAGCTTCCGCTATCAAGCACTCCTTGGCGTTCGTATCCAGCATCGCTCGTTGTTGGGACATTTTGAGCATCACTTCCGCCGGCATTTTTTCGTAAACGGGCGTAAGTTCCGCTATCTCTCTTGCTTTGCCCGGGGCTGTATTCACAATTGTGCTGATATGAAAAGTAGGTTCTCTTTGCATCCAGCTCAGCAGATCTTTGATCCCGTTCTCCGCGTATTGTCTACCGACAGTAACGATCCGGGTGTGCCCGAAGTTAATTTTCCTGGTCAGATCTCGCTGAATGAGCATGAGGGCTTGCGGAATCGAAGTGCCTTGCTTGCTGATAATGGCGTATGGTTGTCCTTGGGAAGTGCCGCTGCCGGCCTGTTGACCGGATGTAAGGCGGTTCGGCAGCGGGCTGCTGATTGTAACTTCTACCTTATCGGGAGTTTCCCCCTGATCGATGTATATGGCAAAAATAAACGTTTGTTCGTCGATTTCGACCTTCGACCAGCAGCCTGTCGTCAGCAGCAGGGGAAGCAGAGCAAGGAGAATCCTTATCCGGCTCATGTTATTTCTGCCTCCTGAAGTTTCTGTCGGTGTACGCTTTGGAACGCTTGGTCATAAAAGGCGAAGGCACACGCATAAAGATGTCCTTCCAGTCTCTGAGCACCTGAGGCGCCAGCGGACTCAGGTAAGGGGCACCGAACGACCTTAGGCTCGTGAGATGACCGTACACGATGAAGGTGGCGATGAAAACACCGATAAGGCCCGTCGTCCCTCCGAGCAGCAGGAGAGGGAAACGCAGCAGCCGAAAGGCCAGGCCCAGCTCGAAATGGGGAATGATGTAGGACGCGATCCCCGTGATGGACACGACGATGACCATGGGAGCGGATACGATCCCCGCTTGTACAGCCGCCTGTCCGATTACGATAGCGCCGATGATGGAAATCGTCTGGCCGACCGGCTTCGGAATGCGCGTCCCGGCCTCGCGCAGCCCTTCGAAGGTCAGCTCCATGATAAGAGCCTCCGTCAATGCGGAGAACGGAATATTCTCACGGGCCGCCGAAATCGTAAGCAGCAGATCCGACGGGATGATTTCGGGCTGAAACGTAGTGATCGCCACGTATAACGAAGGCAGGAGCATCGAAATCATGGCAAAGAAGATCCGCACCAGCCGTATCCAGCTTGCCGATAAATAGCTCTGGTAGTAATCCTCGGAAGACTGGAGCAGGGAGAAGAGCGTCACGGGTACGAGAAGCGCGGACGGTGTCCCGTCCTGCATGAGAGCGACACGGCCTTCCAGCAAGGAAGCGGCGACGGAGTCCGGCCGTTCCGTATATTGGAATTGAGGGAAGGGCGTTTTGTTTCCTTTCTTCATCTGCTCCGAAAGGTAGCTGATCCCGAGTGCCCCGTCGATGGAAATTTCTCGGATTCCCTTATCGAGATCTGTTAAAATTTCCGGCTTGCAGAGTCCTTCGATATAAATCATATAGACAGTCGTCTGCGTATAAGTGCCCACGATATATTTAACGGTTTTCAAATCCGGGTGCTTGATTTTATGCCGGAGCAGGGACAAGTTACTGACGATATCTTCGATAAACGCCTCTTGGGGCCCGATAACGACAAGCTCGTTCTGGGACTCGGAAACCGCCCTTTTCTGATACTTGACCACATCGAACACATAAGCGCAGCCCAGGCCTTCGATGCAGAGCGCCGCCTTTCCGTGCACGATTTCCCGGACGGCATCCTGGGAGGCGTAAACCAGCTTCGCGGGCAGCGGGAACAAAGTCCCTTCGTCCAGCAGTTGAAGGAATTCGTCCCAATCATGGTCGCCCTGGGCTTCGGTAATGAGAGCGGAAGCGACCTTCTCTTGAAGTGTCTTCACATCGACAATCGATTGGATATAAATGAGCACGCAGGAGCGTTCGTATAGGAGAAAAGGCTGATAAATCGTATCCTCGCTTCCCACGAGAAGTTGTTGTATATTTTCGTACATCAGACCTTTCATTTCCACGCGTACCCCTCCTTTTTATTCGTCCGGTATCCTTTTTCTTTAGAATGCGGAAATATCTGCAAGTTATGCAGGAAAGCCGGACAAGCTTAAGGAAGGGGAGGCTGACAAAAGGTTTCGATAGCCTGCTATCGAGGCGCCTGCGCAAAGCAAAAACTCCCTTGTCATAGAAACAAGGGAGTCTGGGTAGTCGCCTTCAAGGAAGGCAGGTGCTGGGGATCAGTCCGCGGCAGGCATCTTCCTGGCCGATACGGACAGCCGATTCCAGGCGTTTATGACGACGATGGCCATAATTATCTCGGATGTCTGAACTTCGTCGAAATAAAGACGGACTTCGTCGTAAACGTCGTCCGGGACATGGGTCTCGGCAACGAGCGTAACGGCTTCCGTCAATGCGAGCACCGCACGTTCTTCCGGCGTGAAGAACGGCGTTTCGCGCCAGGCGTTCAAGGCGTAAATTCGCTGCTCGGTTTCCCCGTGTTTACGCGCGTCTTTCGCGTGCATGTCGATACAGAAGGCGCAGCCGTTCAGCTGGGATGCGCGTATTTTGATCAGTTCTTTCAGCGATTTGTCCAAGCTTGTGGAACCCAAGTACTGCTCCAGCCCCACCATGGCGGCATAACCTTTCGGAATCAGCTGATCCATTTGAAGACGGGTTTTCATCTTATATTCCTCCTCCTATTTGCACTCAGACCTATAACAGATAAGGAGGCCGTTTTGTGACAAAAAAAAGAAAGGAGACAAAAAAAGTTTTTCGCCTCCTTCCTCAAGGGTAACTCTATAGACGGATTCCGTGCAGCTTATCCGGATTGCTGACTATGAACAGGCGATCTATCCGGCTCTGTTCCCAGTCCCACGTCATGCTGATCGCAAGAACCGGACGTTCGTCGCGAATGAGGACGAAGCCCAGTTCTCCGTTGATCCGGGCGGGGAGCAGGGAGCCGCTGAAATAACCGCGCGGCCATATGCCTTCGAACAGCGCCCGGATCCGGTGCGAGCCGTAAATGGGACGCAGCGCGCAGCGGACTTTGCCGCCGCCGTCCGTAACCAGAACGGCGTCCGCAGTCATTTGAGCGATAAAGTCTGCGAAATCGCCTGTTTTGGCCGCGTCGAGAAACAGCTTCACAAATTGTTCCTCCCGTTCGCTTTTGTGAAGGGGCTCCGCCTCCTTCCGGACAAGCTTCGCTTTGACACGGCTGTAAATCTTGCGGCAGTTCTCCTCGGACTTCTGGAGGGTATCTCCAATCTCGCGGTAACTGTACTCGAGCGCTTCACGCAGGATGAACACCGCACGCTCGACCGGATTGAGCCGCTCCATCATGACGAGCAGCGCGTAGGAGACGGTTTCCTCCTGCACTATCCGTTCGGCGGGGTCAAGACCCGGCAGGGCGGATACAGGCTCCGGAAGCCATTCGCCGGTATAGATTTCTCTGCGGCTGCGCGCGGATTGGAGAAAGTTGATACAGCGGTTGGTTACCGCTTTACATAAATAAGCTTTCATATTCCCGATACGGACCAGATCCTGCTGCTGGATCTCCAGATAAACATCCTGGATGATATCTTCAGCATCGTTCAGGGTTCCGAGCATCCGGTAAGCGATGGAATAAAGAAGAGAATGGTACTGCTTGTACAAGGCTTCCGTCATGGAACATTACCCTCCGTTTTCCTCATGACCTGTTCTTTTCTTATCCTACCATCTCTGCGGATTTCAGTCTCTAGGATAGACATGACCGCAGCAGTCGATATACGGGCTCGGCAACTCTTTTTTATCCCACGAACTTCCAGCATCTTGACTTTACGTTTCCGGAAATTTATTATATGAACATATACTCATATTTTGCATACTTTATAAAAAACGTTTGTTTGGAAAGAAGGAATGGAGATGGAGGAGCACCGCGTAAAAGGTTTATCCTGCGCCAACTGTACACGCGAGCTGGAAGAACAGATTCAGAAGCTGGAACACGGGGCGGAAGCCAGACTCAGCTATAACAGCGGCAAGCTGACCGTGGACAGCCGCATATCCATGCCTGCCGTCGAGAAAATTCTGGGCAATGACGGGGCTTATCTGGTCAAATCCCAGCCTGCGGCCGGGCATGCGCACGAGGGGCATGGGCACAGCCATCACGGCCACTCGCACGGTCACGATCATGGGCACGATCATGATCATGGAGGGCAATCCAACCGGGCGATTACCCGTAATCTTATCGTTTCGGCTGTGCTTTTCGCGATCGCGTTTTTCACGGACGGACGGGTGCCGGGCTATGTATCCATCCCCTTGTATCTGATCATTATGGCACTGAGCGGCTACATGACGTTCATCAAAGGCGCTAAAAACTTGTTCCGCCTGAAATTCAATATTGATACGCTGATGACCATCGCGCTCGTGGGAGCCATCGTGATCGGCGAGTGGAAGGAAGCGACGCTTGTCGCCATCCTGTTCGGACTGAACGAGCTGCTGGAAGGAATGGGCATGGAGAAAGCGCGCCGGTCCATGGAAACGCTGCTTCAGGTGGCTCCGAAAGAAGCGGTGCTGCTGACGGACGGCCAAGAAACGGTCGTCCCGATCGCGTCTCTGAAGATCGGAGATCTCGTTCAGGTTCGCTCCGGACAGAAAATTCCTTCTGACGGCATCGTGGAAGAAGGCAGAAGCTCGGTCAACGAAGCCGCGATAACCGGCGAATCCCTCCCGGTGGAAAAAGCGCCCGGCGAGAAGGTGTTCGGGGGGAGCATCAACAACGAAGGGCTGCTTAAAGTCCGCATCGAGAAGGCGTATCAGGATTCTTCCTTGGCGAAAATCCTGCATCTGGTCGAAGAAGCCCAGGAGACGAAAACGCCGACGGAGCTGTTCATCAACCGCTTCGCCAAGTATTACACGCCGCTCATCATGATCATTTCGCTGCTCGTTATCGTCATCCCTCCGCTTTTCCTGGGGGGAAGCTGGTCGACATGGCTTTATCAGGGGCTGGCCGTTCTGATCGTCGGGTGTCCGTGCGCCCTGATTTTGTCCTCGCCGATCGCCATCGTATCCGGCATTACCCGCAATGCCCGCCACGGCATTCTGATCAAAGGCGGCGTGTTCCTGGAGCAGCTGGGCAAAATCGATACGCTTGCGTTCGATAAAACCGGCACGCTGACCAAAGGGGAGCCGCACGTGGAGAAGTCCGTGGTTCTGGATGAGCGCAAGTTTTACCTCGCCGCCGCGGCTATCGAGAAATCTTCCTCGCATCCTCTCGCCAAAGCGATCATGAAGGAGATAGAGGCGAAGGGCATCCGGGCCGAAGAAGCCGACTCTATCGAGACGGTATCCGGAAGGGGAGTCGTGGCGAGCTTCAAAGGAGAGCGGTACTGGCTCGGCAACGAGAAGAGCATGGAACATCTGCGGATTCCGGCGGATATCCAGCAGCAAATCGACTCGCTGAAGGAAGAAGGACTTACTTTAGTTATAGTCGCCGATAACGAAAAGGTGCTCGGTATGTTCGGAATATCCGACGAGATCCGGGAGGAAAGCCGCGGAGTGATCGCCGCCCTGCATAAAGCGGGCATTCATAAAACGGTTATGCTGACCGGAGATCACCAGAAAACCGCGGAGAAAGTCGCCAAAGCTGTCGGTGTAAGCGAATATTACGGCAGTCTTCTCCCCGAACAAAAGGTCGACAAAATCAAGGAGCTCGCCGCCGAGGGTACGGTTGCCATGATCGGGGACGGCATCAACGACGCTCCGGCACTCGCTTCCGCCCAGCTCGGCATTGCGATGGGCAAAGGAACCGACAGCGCGGTGGAAACCGCCGATATCGTGCTGATGCAGGATCACCTCGGCAAACTGCCCGAAGCTATCTCTGTGGCACGGCAGGTGAACCGGGTGATCAAGATGAACATCAGCCTGGCGCTCGGATTGAAAGCCATCGCCCTGCTTCTGACTATTCCCGGTCTGCTGACCTTGTGGATCGCCATATTGTCGGATATGGGAGCCACCATTTTCGTAACGCTGATCAGCTTGACCGTTCTTATCGAGAAGAAGCCCTCTTCTTTATCTTAACCAATAGAAGAAAGTGCTCCGCACCGGGTGCGGGGCACTTTCTTCTTGCATAGCGGAGAAGGGACTCCCTTAACCGTAATGTTTTTGATATAATAAGCCGTATGGAAACGAAGGCGGTGAATGGATCATGCAAAAACCAATCGAAGACCTCTGCGACGAATCCTGCGCGGGGACGGAAACGGACGGGACTGCTCTGGAGCATGCGAAAATGAACGAATCTATGGCTGTCAACATGGCGGAGATGTTCAAAGCTCTCGGAGATCCTACGCGCGTCAAAATCATATATGCGCTTTCCCAGCAGGAATTGTGCGTCCACGATCTGAGTGTCGTGCTTGAAATGGGACAATCCGCCGTCTCCCATCAGCTCCGGTATTTACGGAATGTCCGGATCGTTAAGCGGCGCAAAAGCGGTAAAACCGTCTTTTACTCCCTGGACGACGATCACGTGAAAGAAATTTTCCGCCAAACCCTCCAGCATCTCGCGCACGTATAAAAAAACAGAGTATCTATTCTCCGGAAATAGATACTCTGTTTTTTGTTGTCAGGGGGAAGGTGATCATGACCTCCGACCCGGTGCCGACTTCACTGGAGAACCGCATTTTGCCGCGCATGGCATCGATCAGACGGGTCGTGACCATCAGGCCGAGCCCGGTCCCCTTGCTTTTCGTCGTATAGAAGGGAGCCCCCAGTCTTTCGATTTCTTCCTTGGTCATACCGCTGCCGTTATCGGTGATGGTAATAATGGCTTTGTGCTTCCGGACATAACCGTGTATGCGGATCAGACCGTCAGTTTGGGTCGATTCGATTCCGTTTTTGATCAGATTGACGAACGCCTGCTTGAGCTTGGAAGAGTCTCCCTCTATAAAAATATCGTCTTCGCAGGAAAGCTCGATTACGGCTCCCGACATGCTGGCATAAGGTTCAAGCATCGTCACGGCCTGCTGAAGCGAATCGCCGAGATGGATGAGGCCCGTTTCCGTCAATTCGGGTTTAGCGAAGAGCAGAAACTCCGAGATAATCTTCTCGGCCTGATCGAGTTCTCCGATGGCGATGTTTAAATAACGGCCGAGCTTCTCGTCGGCTTCTTTCTGGGAAATCTGGATATACCCGCGCGTAACTTGAAGCGGATTTCGGATCTCGTGAGCGACACTGGCGGCCAGATCGCTGAGATGCTGCAGCTTCTCGGCTTTCTGGATTTCGATACTCATCTGGTCATGCCGGAGCATATGCTGAAACCATAGGATGAGCAGCACCGGCAGCAGAAGCTGTGCGGTCACGAGAAGACTTACTTGCGGCAGCAGATCCTTCCATATAAAACCGTGATGCGAAACGATATAAGACAGCCAGATAAGCAGCGCGGCAGCGCCCATGCTTGTGTACAAGAGCGACAGGGCGATTTTTTTGCGCGAAGGATACTGGTGGAAGTCACGGGCCCTGAACAGGACGGGCAGAAAACCTGCCGCATAGAGGATGACGTCCGAAACTCCGAAAGACGGGAACATAATCCCATGAAAGATCAGCATCATCCCGAGCGCCGTAAACCCTCCGTAATACCCTCCGTATATAAAAGCGAGCAGAAGAGGTACGCCTCTTAAATCCCAATAAAAATCAGGAACGAGATACATGACCGGATAGCTTATACTGAAAAGGCCGGAAAACCCCATCAGGATTCCCATCAGAAATCGGTTTCGTTTTTTTTCTCTTTTGTAAAAACGCGTAAGCATAAAAATCTGGTAAATATGAGGGGGAAATGTCATGATGAATAAATGGACAAGGATATCTTTCACGGGCCGCACTCTCTTTCTAAAAGAAAAAAGAACTCAGATTCCTATTATGGAGTTCTCTGGCAGATAATGCAATAAATAATGATGCCAATTGAGCGGAAACTCATCAAAACTTGGTGAACATGGAGGAATATTTCACCAAGTTGTTGAAATCTTTAAGAATAAGCCGGAGGTGGTGCGATTGAAAATTCTCGTCAGTCAGCCTAAGCTGGAGCGGAACCTGGAGCAACTGCAAGCGGAATTTATGATGTATCCCGACATAACTGCGGCAGTTTTTCCCGAAGGATACTTACATACGAATCTATCTCTGGCGTGTGAGCTTGCGGCCCGTACGCGCACTCTTGTTATAAGCGGATCGAAAAATCCGAAAGACCGGGCCGTGATCATTAACCGGGAAGGAGAAATCGTGATGGACCGGGCCAAATACAGCGGATATGAATCCGTAAAGGAAGAAGGGCTACTCATCACCCCGATTTTGTGTGACGAGCTGGTTCTGCGGGAGGTGGAGGAAGCGAACAGCCCCCGGACCGATTTGTTTGTTCAGCCGATCGGCGTCGGCATGTTCAGTGAAGAGCAGTTCGATGAATGGGTTGCAAAAGCGAAAGAAATCGCCTCCCGGCATCATGCCATGGTCATCGGGACGAGTCATGCGGACGGATCCTTTCGCGGCAGCGAAGTTTCACTGCCTATCGCGTATTGGATAGACCGGGACGGCGAGCCTCTGTTCATTTCCAAATGCGATGTGCGCAGCCGTGTTGTGGATCTCCGCACCAAAGAAATCACGGTCTGTGAACCTGCCGTAAAGGAGGATGTCTCGTGAGGACGGATAGAGAAGCTTTGAAACCTGAAGTGGAGGCTTACCTCAACCGAATCGGTTACGAAGGGCCGTTGGACGGCAGTTACGAAGCGCTGGCTTTGCTGCAGGAGCAGCATCTGCATACCGTTCCGTATGAAAATCTGGATATTCTGAACGGTGTTCCGCTGTCTCTGGACATAAAGCGTCTGCGCCACAAAATCGTCGATCGGCGGAGGGGCGGCTACTGCTTCGAGCTGAACGCCCTGTTCGGCTGGCTGCTGCGCCAGCTCGGATACCCCGTGACCGATTATGTCGCCCGGTTCTGGCGAGACGAGACGCAGCTGCCGCCCAAACGCCGCCATCACGTATTGAAAGTGGAGGCGGAGGGAGTCAGCTACTTATGCGACGTAGGTGTCGGGGGCATCGTGCCCCGGAGACCCGTCCGTCTTGCCGAGAAGCTCGAACAGCGGCAGGGCGAGGAGTTATACGCCATGGAGCGGGACCCCGTATTCGGCTGGGTGCTGAGCGAGAAGCATCACGGCAGTTGGAGGCGCATTTACTCGTTTACCGAGGAGCCGCAGCTGCCCAAAGATTTTGTCATGGCCAGCTTCTGGTGCGAGCACAGCCCGGACTCTATTTTCACGAAGGATGCGATGGTTGCCGTACGGACCCGTGAGGGGCGCAATTCGGTCTCCGGCAAGGAGTTTAAGCTGTTTACGCCCGAAGGCGTACGCACGTTCGTGCCTGAAAACGACGCGGCCTACAAGGAAGCTCTGCTTAAATATTTCGGCATTCCGTCAGAATAAAGCTTGCATAAACATGCCGCGTTGTGTATAGTCATTTCTAAGTTAACCAATTGAATATGTTGGGAATAGGTGCCCAGCCCCTCGGGGGAACTGGAGCTTAAAAGGGAAGTCCGGTGAAAAACCGGCGCGGTCCCGCCACTGTAACAGAGGAGTCAAGGCGATTATGCCACTGGTCTTAGACCGGGAAGGCAGCCGAAGATGATGATTCTGGAGCCAGGAGACCTGCCTGTTCTGACAGCACTGCTTTACCTACGGGAGATAGGGAGGTGTTAAAGTACGAGCCGCTGATTATACAAACAGAGGGCGTCTTTATCCTTGCATGCTTCAGGGGTAATGACGTCCTTTTCTTATTTTTCGCGTACAAACAAGCAAATGAAACAGAGAACTTATGCAAACATCCAATTCAAGCGACTATCAGGAGGTCAAGATCATGAACGCATTGAAAAGCAGCAGTTTAGGGTACCCGAGGATCGGAGCGGGACGTGAATGGAAGAAGGCGCTGGAGTCTTTCTGGGCCGGTAAAATCGGGGAGCGGGAGCTGACGGACAAGCTGGCCGAAGTCCGTTTGGGAAATCTTCGCATTCAGCTGGAGAAGGGCATTGAGCTTATCGCGGTCAACGATTTTTCGGGATACGACCACGTACTGGATACTTCCGCGATGTTCGGAATCGTCCCGGAACGGTTTCAATACGAGGGCGGTGAAGTATCTCCGGGCACCTACTATGCGATGGCTAGAGGTGAGGACGGGGCGGCCGCATGCGAAATGACGAAATGGTTTAACACCAACTATCATTATATTGTGCCGGAACTGCAGGGCGCGAGGCCCGAACTGGTCGAGAACAAGCCTCTCAAAGCTTACCGCGAAGCCAAAGAAGCGCTCGGAATCCAGGGCAAGCCCGTGCTTCTCGGACTGTTTACGTTTTTGAAATTGTCCAAAGGGTACGCCGAGACGGAAACCGATGCCTGGATCGACCGGCTGCTTCCGCTGTACGGCCAAGTGCTGCGCGAGCTGGAAAAGGAAGGCGCCGAATGGGTGCAGGTGGACGAACCGGTGCTTTCGACAAACGTATCCGCAGAGGATATGAACCGGATCGAAGCGATCTACAAAACGCTGACAGAGGCGGCGCCGGGATTGAAAATTATGCTCCAGACCTACTTCGAATCCGTGGAACATTACGACAGAGTCGTAAAGCTGCCCGTAAGCGGGATCGGGCTTGATTTCGTACACGGCGGCGAGAAGACGCTGAAGCTTTTGAAGAGCGAAGGATTTCCCGAAGGCAAAATTTTGGGAGCGGGTATCGTGGACGGCCGGAATATTTGGCGTTCCGATCTGAAGGAGAAGCTGAATACGCTTCGCGACATTTTAGCCGTGGTGCCGGAAGAGCGGGTGATCCTCCAGACGTCCAGCAGCCTTCTGCATGTGCCGGTGTCCACCGTTCACGAAGATAAGCTCGATCCGGTGCTGAGAGACGCTCTTGCCTTCGCCGACGAGAAGCTGGAGGAAATCGTCCTGCTGTCCAAGGCGGCGGTATCCCAAACGGCGGAAACGGCCGAAGCGCTTCAGCGGAACGAAAAAGCGCTTGCCGCCCTCCGGTCTTCCGAAGCTCGCGGCAACAAAGCCGTCCAGGCGGCCGCTTTGCAGCTTCAAAAGGTGCCGGCGGCACGCGGCGAGGGCTTCGGCGAGCGACGGACCCTTCAGCGCGAGAAGTGGAAGCTGCCGTTTCTCCCGACGACGACGATCGGAAGCTTCCCGCAGACAGCGGAAGTCAGACAAGCGCGGTCCAAATGGAGAAAAGCGGAATGGACGGACGAGCAGTATAAAGCGTTTATCCGCAGTGAGATCGATAAATGGATCAAGCTTCAGGAGGAACTGGATCTGGACGTTCTCGTTCACGGGGAATTCGAACGTACGGACATGGTGGAATTTTTCGGCGAAAAATTGGACGGCTTCGCCTTTACGCGCAACGGCTGGGTGCAGTCCTACGGCTCGCGCTGCGTGAAACCGCCGGTCATTTACGGCGATGTGGCGTTTACGCAGCCGATGACTGTCGAGGAAACCGTCTACGCGCAGTCGCTCACGACACGTCCCGTCAAAGGGATGCTGACCGGACCGGTTACGATTCTCAACTGGTCATTCGTCCGGGACGATCTGTCCAGAGACGTGGTCGCCTATCAGATTTCGCTTGCGCTGGAGAAAGAAGTGCAAGCGCTCGAAGAAGCAGGAATCGAAATGATCCAAATCGACGAGCCCGCTGTCCGTGAAGGCCTTCCTCTTAAGAAAGATGAGCACGGAGCTTATCTCGATTGGGCGGTCAACGCTTTCCGCAGCACAACGGCGAACGTGCGGGCCACGACGCAAATTCATACCCACATGTGCTACTGCGAATTCCACGACATGATCGGGTCTATCCGCGATATGGATGCCGACGTCATATCCATCGAAACTTCCCGCAGCCATGGCGAGCTGATCGAAAGCTTCGAACAGCACACGTACGAGAAGGGAATCGGACTCGGTGTCTATGACATTCATAGTCCGAGGGTCCCTTCCGTCGAAGAGATGGTAAGCATGATCGAGCGGGCGCTGCGCGTACTCGACCCGCAGCTCTTCTGGATCAATCCCGATTGCGGACTCAAAACGAGAGGCGGCGAGGAAACCGTGGCCGCCCTGCGCAACATGGTTGCGGCCGCCAAACAGTGCCGGGAAACAATGGCCGTTTCTCAAGCTTAACCGAGCAGATCAAGGTTGGCTGCAGATGCTTACGGACCGATAAACATAAGCCGTCCAACAATCCGAGCCTTCGTCCGGTGCAAACCGGGCAGAGGCTTTTTTTACATTAGCGCGAGAAGAAAATAGGAACGTGAGTTTCCAAACCGTTGGAAGAAACCCATAAACATGGTAAGATAGAAAGATAAACGGCAGAAGGTAAGACCGTCATTCAGGAGGTATAATGGCAAAGGCAAAAGTAAAACGTCCGACCCGGGATGAGTTCGAGCTGGAAGAACTCGGTAACCGGCTGGTGGAAGCGAAGGACGAGGATTCTTTAATTCTTCTCACGGTATGGGGCTGGGAGGAGCAGGTCTACGGCAGAATTACGGTCATGGATCCCCGGACGAGACTCGTACACGTTCAGGACGGCGAACAGCTGACGAAAGTTCCTTTTATGGACATTATGCAGGTGGATAACGCCTGATTAGCCTTAGAAGCATCCGGCAGGGTGCTTTTTTACTTTGTGCGGGAACGAATAGAATGAGGTCACTCTGGAGAGGTTAGGAGAATATTGGTAAAAGGAGCTAATCCACGTGAACGAAACGAACTCGAGATCAGCCGCCGCTTTCCCCCAGTTTCCGGAATCGTACTGGCTGGCTTCCGCCCAAATCCCCTCCTATTCCAGGCTGAACGAAAATATCCGGGTAGACGCCGCTATCGTCGGCGCCGGAATAACCGGTCTGACGACGGCCTACCTGCTGGCCATGAAAGGCTTAAAAGTCGCGGTTCTGAACGCGGGACGTATTTTACACGGGACGACCGGTTATACGACCGCCAAAATTACAGCCCAGCACGATTTGATCTACGATCAGTACATTTCCGACTTTGGCGAAGAAAAAGCGCGGCTGTACTACGAGGCGAACCGAGACGCTCTTCAGTTCGTCCGTCATCTGGTCAAGGAACACCACATTCAATGCCAATTTGAAGAACAGGATGCCTTTGTGTACACCGATACGGATTCTTCTCTGCACAAAGTGTTCAAAGAATACGAAGCTTACGAGAAATTGCGAATCCCCGGCAGCTATGTAGAAAAAACCGATCTCCCTTTCGAAACGAAAGGGGCGGTCGTGATGAAAAATCAGGCCCAATACAACCCGGTCCCGTTTCTGACTCATCTGGCTGAAGAAATCGTGCGCAAAGGCGGGCGGATTTACGAGGAAACCACCGTTACCGGATACGAGCCGGGGAGTCCCTCCGTTCTCAAAACAAGCGGCGGGTTTACCGTCAGCAGCTCGCATGTCGTATCCGCATCTCACTTTCCTTTTAACAACCTGCACGGGCTGTATTTTGCGCGCCTTTACGCAGAGCGCTCTTACGTGCTCGCCGTCAAAACGGACAAGCGTTACCTCGGAGGCATGTACCTCAGTGCCGATAAGCCGAAGCGCTCCCTGAGGTCCGTGCTGATTAACGGCGAGCCGATGGTGATCGTGGGCGGAGAAGGCCACAAGACGGGCCAGGGCATCTGCACGTTCCAGTATTACGAAGCGCTCGAGAAATTCGCGAGAGAAACCTTCGGGGTGAAAGAAATCGCGTACCGCTGGTCGGCTCAAGACCTGTACACGCTGGATACGATCCCGTACATCGGACAGGAGCTGGATGACGTTCCGAATCTGTACGTCGCCACGGGCTATAAGAAGTGGGGAATGAGCACGGGCATTGCCGCCGCCCAGTTGAACGCGAAGCTCATTCTCGGGGAAGAGAGCCCCTACACGGACTTGTTCTCGCCCTCCCGGTTTCACGCGAACCCGTCGATTAAAACCTTTGTGGTGGAAAACGCGAACGTCGCCAAAGAGCTAATCGCCGGCAAGCTCGAATTTCCCACGACAGAAGCCGGCGAACTCCGTGAGGATGAAGGAGCCGTCGTACGGGTCCGGGGAAAAAGAGCGGGCGCTTACCGCGACCGCGAAGGAAGCCTGCACGTGGTCGACACGACCTGTACGCATTTGGGCTGCGAAGTGGACTGGAACGCGTCCGAACGGACATGGGATTGTCCCTGCCACGGCTCCCGTTTCGCCTACACGGGTGAAGTTATCGAGGGGCCGGCTTTGAAGCCGCTGGCGAAAGTGGAACTGGATGATTAGAAGGCGGAATGCCAAAAAAACCGCTCCGGCAAGGAGCGGCTTTTTTGGCGTGTTTTTTTATAGAAGCTTGCGGCGGGAACCGTGACACTTAGAAGTAATCCGAGAAATAAGGCTGCTCGTTCGTAATCAGCTTTTCCAGCAGCTGAACCGACTCTCTGTCCGCGTGAAACCGGCGTATCCGCTGCAGGTAAGAAGGCCGCTTGTAGCTCATCAGCATCGTGGTCAGCGTCTGGATATCGAAGGAAGCGGAAGGAGTTCCGCCCCCGTCGGCCAGCCGGCCTTGACCTTCTTTGTCCACTGTCAAAGTGAACGTACCCTGATTCCATTCCAGCATGGGATCATGCAGGTTGAAGGTTAACTTGCATTCTTCCCCTTGCGCCTGGAACGGATACTGTTCAATGAATTGGCTCACATCCACGATCCTCGCCATGAAATAAGGCGCAATCGTTTCTTTGATATCCCCGTCCTCCAAGAGGAAGGACATCGGTTCGTCCTTGTAGGTATGGCCTTTTACATAGGTGACCATGGAGAAATGAGCGCTTATGAAATTCCACAGGCCCGTCCGGGCTTCTTCATCGAGAAAAACCATTTCTTTCATATGAAAAATTTCGCCCGCAATCCAATACAGCAAAAACCCGGAAGGCTCATGATCCGCATCGTAATAAATGGCTACGGTCATGTCGTCGAGATCCCAGCGCAAATATTCTTCCCAGGCCAAATTATTCCGCAGCATGGCGGCGTGGTTTTGTAAAGCGAAGCGTTGATACACGGTTTGGATATCGGGGTGTTCGATCGTCACCCGTTCCACATTGCCGGGGACGGTTTTCAGCTTCGGCAGCTGCGTGTCTTTGACTTCGAACGAAATTTTATCGGAAATAATTTCCCAGCCTTTGCGGCGGTAGTACGGGATGGAGTACGGGTACAGATAGGAGATAGACTGCCTGCGTCCCCGCATGTTCGTAAGAGCCTGCCGCATCAGTTGGTTCATAAGCCCCATATTGGCGTATTCGGGATAAGTGCCGACGCCCGTCAAACCGCCCATATCGTATATCCGGCCGAAAATATTCACTTGAAACGGGTACACGGCCAGCTGTGATATCAGCTTGTCTTCATCAAACCAGCCGAGGACATCGGCTTGCTTCAGCACCGGAAGCTTCGCCTGGGCGATTTCGCGGTCTTCCCAGCCGAACGTTTGTAAATCATGGTTCGTAACCTGGAACACATAGCGGAGCAAATGGTTGAACTGTTCTCCGTGCTGGGGTTCCACGCTTTTCATTTTGAGTCTTTCCTGCAGTTTCCGGCGGCTCATGGTCGTACCTCCGTATCGGGCTTTCGTTGTAGGGATCCCATTAGGATGCATGGACTCCCAATTTTCAGCTTACCCTTTTCATCCGGGGAGTAATCAGCATCGAAAACGCGCGTGCAGAGAAAAAAAGAAGCTGTGAAGGGTTAAAATTCAAAGTACGAAACGACAACGGAGGCGGCAAAACCGAGTACGGCCGTAATAAAATAGAAGGAACGGAAAGCGTGCAGGAGAGGTTTTTTGTCGGGTTTGGGAGAGAAGTACTCCTCGGCGTCCGGAGGCTGTATGTACCTGTCCTCCGTATGGGTCAGATTAAACCTCGTAAAAATGCCGCTGGTGCATCCCCAGATTAACAGGGAAATAATGGAGCCGATGAATAAATCATCGGAAAGAGAGCCGGCCATTCATTAACCTCCTGAAGGAAAATCATTTTTTTTCGATTATAACAAAAAAACGTGAGTTCAGTGTTTTATCTTACCAAAAAAAGCCTCCAGAAAGATCTGAAGGCTTACCGAATTTGGCGGACTGACTAATCTCCCCAAGGCTCTCATCATAAAATGCAAGCGGGAGATCATCCTGCCCGATCAGGTCGGGTCGGACTCGCAGGGGGAATTAGACCGGCCGAAGGGCAGGCCATTCCAGCTCAATGCCGGCTTTGGCCAGGTGCGACTGGAATTTGGCCAGTTCGTCAGGATTGCCGCGAAGCTCGCTCGGCGTCATGCCGTTGTCGATGCAATAGGCGGCGCAGTACCCGGCCGCTTCGCCGATATTCCACTCGACGGGATGAAGCCGGTAGCAGCCGTTCGTGATATGCGTGACGCCGATGTTTTTGCCCGCGGCCAGCAGGTTGCGCACGCGTACCGGAATGAGGCTGCCGAGCGGAATTTGAAACGGCAGGGACGAGACGTCGATATACGGACGGTTCTCCGTGCTCGGATGCAGGTCGATGCGGTAGCAGCCGATTCCTACGCTGTCCGCGAACGCTTCGGCCCGGCCGTCGGGTCTGCAGGCGGTGGCGACGTGCTGCTCCAGCACGGTAAACTCCGCTTTGATCCGCCGCGACTCGCGGATGTAAGGATACATCGCCAGGCCGTCCTCCGTGCCGACGACATCTTTGCGCAGACGCAGGCCGGGGTAGCCGATGCCGCCGTCCGGACGGGGCGCTTCCGTCTGCAGCCAGTACAGGAAAGAGAGCGATAGCTGCTTGGCCTGGTACAGATGCTTCTGCTTCTCTTCTTCGGGGACGTCGATAATGGAACCGAGCCAGTAATCGTTCTGCGGCCAGTTGACGAGCGAAATGCTGCTGCGGTAGGTTCCTTCACGGAAGTGCTCCATGTCCGCGATCTGCCGGTACCGGAAGAGGGAGAAGTGTTCCGTCCCCGGAAAAATTTCATACCGGACCGGCTCGTTCGTGGCAGGCTTGACACCTACTAGGCTAAGCAGGCGATCCGGCCAGAAATCCGCTTTGTACGCTTTCCAGAAGTCATACATCTCGGGCTTCTCGATGACGTGATGTTCGCCTTCCAGATGATCCACCGCGAAGCAGTACGTAAAGCCCTGCATATCGCCGGGAAGAGGATCTCCGACTACCGCGTTCGGTTCTCCGGTTTCCGCGTAAGATTCCGCGCCGGTCACATACTCTGCCTTTGCTAGCGGCAGCAGATCGCCGCATTCCGTTGCATCCAGGAAGTAGGGGGCCTTCAGGATGGTCAGAGCACCGCTGTCCAGGCTTTTTACTTCAACCGATGTAATCGCGTCCCCGTCCGTTTCCGCATTTACCGGAATGTGCCGGAGCAGGATGGTCACCTGACCGCTGTGAACATAAGGCGCCAGCATCTGCTGGAGAACGGCCAGTGCCGTTCTCGGTTCATGGCACAACCGGCTTACGGAGCCGCTGCCCGGATTAAGCTCCGTTATCGCTTTGGCTTCAGGCTTCATCGGGAAATAATCCCGGTAATAATTGCGGACATCTTCGCGGAACCTGCGGTATGTACGGGTGCAGCCGAATTTTTCGATCCACGGGTGTTCGTCGGGGGGGACCGCCTGACTAGTGAGCTGTCCGCCGATCCACACGGTTTCTTCGGTCAGGATAACGCTTTTACCCGACTCGGCTGACGCAAGCGCTGCAGCGAAGCCGCCGGTTCCTCCGCCTATAATGACGACATCAGCTAGTTGAATGGGTGTCATGGGGTTTAATCTCCTTTGGTTTGGACAAGGTGGTTGAAATTTTCGTAGCTTTTACGGATTCCTTCGGCTTCGTCTCCGGTTCCTTCGTATTCGAGGACATAGGCGCCGTTATACCCGGCTTCCTTCAGCCTCGAAACGATCACGTCGAGTCGGACGTCCCCTTCACCGGCGAAGACGCCTTCATACGTTTTACCGCTCAGTGCTTTATATCGTCCTTCGGGTGTCTCGGCAAAGTCCTTAATATGTACGTGCCCGATGTGAGGAAGAAGAACATCCAGCGCATGGAGCGGTTTCTCATCTACGAGCAGAAAGTTTCCCGTATCGAAGGTCGATTTCAGGGCAGGCGAGCCGACTCGTTTTAAAATCTCCAGGACCTGATCCCCTTTACCTGCCAGCTTGCCGTGATTTTCCAGACAGAGGGTAATGCCCGCTTGTTCAGCTAAAGCCGCCGCTTCCCCAAGTCCGGATACGATCCACTCAAGAGCGGAATCAAACGTATAGGCGTCGGACATATTTCCCGAGAAAACTCGGACAACCGACGTGCCCAGCCTGTCTGCCGTCTCGATCCCGTCTTTTACAACGCGCAGCGCTTCGGCTCTTTCGCCGGGAGTTCCTTTTACGAAATCGTTGCCGACGGCATAGCTGGACAAGGTTATTCCGTTTTTTTCCAAGAAGGCAAGAACCGCCGGAATTTCGGCTTCTTTGTCTTTCCAGAAGACATCCAGAAGTTCGACCTGGCCGATGCCTTCCTGCTGACAAAAAGTGAGAAAATCCAAAACGGTCCCCTGATTTTCACGAGTTGTTCGGTGCATGCTCCACATACTTAAAGACAGCTTCATCAAGATGTAACCTCCAGGTTGACGGGCCCGCTGCGGGGCGAATTTATTTTATTGTAAAAGGAGAGCCTCCCTCTTAGTAGGTCAATGTCATGACCATTTCTGGTAGTTTGATGCCGACCTGGCCGGAATACCGATCCCGGCTCGCCAAGTTCCTGCGGAAATTTCCGGGAACCGGGAGAGGAGTCCAAAACAAAAGTTACTTGCTGCATAAGATATCCTATCCCAAACAAAGAAAGGGTGTTGACGAATGGGTTACGGTGGAGGAGTAGGCGGCTTCGGCCTCGGTACTAGCACAGCGGCTATTCTGGTTCTCTTCATTCTGCTGGTCATTATCTCCCGCACTTTCTTGTACTAGACGAAACTCAGTGATCGGAATCCCTGCTGACCAGGCAGGGATTTTTTTATTTGTAACTTTAGGCGCAAGCTTTCTGTAGGAAGGATCGATGTGGAAGGTTATGTCATATTTTCTCATCGCGATTTCGGTTTGGCTTTATCTGAAACAGGTTACTAAGTAGAAGAGTTCATTTCCTGAACAAATCAAAGGAGGTTGTCCGATGAAAAAAGACGATCAGCGCAAGCCTGTAAACGAACAAAGCAAGGATAAACAGCTTGAACCCTACAGGGTGGACGACACCGGGCAGAAGTTGACGACCAACCAGGGACTTCGGGTCAGCGAGGATGAGCATTCCTTGAAGGCCGGGGTGCGCGGGCCGACTTTGATGGAAGATTTTCATTTCCGGGAAAAAATGACTCATTTCGACCACGAGCGTATTCCGGAGCGCATCGTACACGCAAGGGGATTTGGAGCACACGGTTATTTCCAGGTATACGAACCTATGACGGAGTATACAAAAGCGAAATTTCTGCAGGATCCTTCCGTAAAAACGCCCGTTTTTGTCCGTTTCTCGACGGTTGCCGGGTCCCGGGGCTCATCCGATACCGTCCGAGACGTCCGCGGCTTCGCTACGAAATTTTACACGGAAGAAGGCAATTACGATCTCGTCGGAAACAACATGCCTGTCTTCTTTATTCAGGACGCCATGAAGTTCCCGGACTTTATCCATGCCGTCAAACCGGAGCCTCATAATGAAATTCCGCAGGCTCAATCTGCGCACGATACATTCTGGGACTTCGTGACTTCCAATACCGAGACGGCTCATATGGTGATGTGGGCGATGTCGGACCGATCGCTTCCGCGCAGTTTCCGGATGATGGAGGGCTTCGGAGTACATACGTTCCGGTTCGTAAACGAACAGGGCAAAGGGCATTTCGTCAAATTCCACTGGAAACCGCTGCTGGGCGTACATTCCCTGGTGTGGGACGAAGTGCAGAAGCTGGCGGGTAAAGATCCCGATTTCAACCGCCGGGATTTGTGGGACGCCATTGAGACGGGCAACTACCCGGAATTCGAATTCGGTGTTCAGATTATCAAAGAAGAAGACGAATTCATGTTTGACTTCGATATCCTGGATCCGACCAAGATCTGGCCGGAAGAACAGGTTCCGGTGAAAATCATCGGTAAAATGACGCTGAACCGAAATACCGACAATTTCTTCGCGGAAACCGAGCAAATCGCTTTCCATCCGGGCCATGTCGTTCCGGGGATTGATTTTACGAACGATCCTCTGCTTCAGGGCAGACTGTTTTCTTATACGGATACTCAGCTTTCCCGCTTGGGCGGTCCGAACTTCCACGAAATCCCGATCAACCGGTCGGTTGCTCCCGTGCATAACAACCAGCGCGACGGCATGCACCGGATGACGATCAACCGCGGTCCGGTCAGCTATCATAAAAACTCGCTGGCAGGCAATTCTCCCGAGCCCGCATCGGAAAAAGAAGGCGGTTACGCTCACTACGCGGAAAAGGTGGAAGGCCGCAAGATCCAGGCGCGCAGCGACAGCTTCAAGGACCATTTCAGCCAGGCTACCTTGTTCTGGAACAGTATGTCCGATGTGGAAAAGCAGCATATCGTGAACGCGTTCCGGTTTGAGCTCGGCAAAGTGAAAACCAAAGAAATCCGCCAGCGGGCCGTTGATATGTTCGGTCAGGTGAGTGTGGATCTGGCGAAGCAGATTGCCGCAGGAATCGGTGCCAAAGCGCCGGAAGACACTTCCGACACCGGCGTGACGCTGTCCTCTCCGGCACTTAGCCAGATGAATACGGTAAAAACGCCTCTGACCCGCAAAGTGGCCGTGCTGGCCGGCAACGGCTTCCGGGGCAAAGAAGTGAGCGGCATGCTCCAATCGTTGAAGGCGGCCGGTCTCGTGCCGGAAGTGGTCAGCGTGCAGCTCGGCACGATCGTTTGCGACGGCGGAAATCCGCTGGAAGTGGATCATTCCCTTCTCACGGCCGATTCCGTGCTGTTTGATGCCGTCTATATACCGGGGGGACGCCAAAGCGCCGATGAGCTTCTGGCGGATTCCAAAACGGCGGACTTCATCAAAGAAGCCTTCCAGCACTACAAGACCATCGGTGCTGTTGGTGAAGGCGCAGAGCTTCTCGCCGCAGCGGGAATCGCCGGATCGGCTGCCGGTAGTCCGCCGGCAACGGCCACGCCGGAAATTCAGCCGGGCGTGCTGGCGGCAGATCGCGCGGATGAAGCAGCCGGCTTCAGCCGTGATTTCGCGGCAGCCGTAGCCCAGCACCGCCATTGGAACCGCAGCCTGCAATCGCAGGCGAAGTAAGGCGAAGGAAGCTCAGCTTCGGCAAGGCTAGCTTGCAAGACCCCTGATAATTCAGGGGTCTTTTTGCTTTTAATTGTCAGGCGGATAATGGAATTAAAATTTTCGCTTGCCAAAACTAATGGCATTAGTTATTATAAAACTAACAAGATTAGTTTTGAGAAGCGGAGGAACATTTCAATGAAAATAACTCGTGAAGGCGATCTTTACCAACTGGCTTTTTTACCCCGGATGTTTCCGGTAAACTGTTACCTGGTGGAAGAAAAGGACGGATTAACGCTCATAGACGCGGCGATGCCTTTCAGTGCCAAAGGCATTATGAAAGCGGCCGGCGGAATCGGCAAACCGATTAAACGGATCGTCCTGACACATGCGCATGAGGATCATGTCGGCGCTCTCGACGAACTTAAGCGTCTACTGCCTCAAGCGGAGGTGTTTATCTCCGCCCGTGACGCACGCCTGCTCAAGGGAGACGCGACTCTTGATCCGGATGAGCCTCAGATGCCGGTGCGCGGGGCCGTTCCGAAGAAAGTGACGACCGTCCCCGACGTGCTGCTGAAGGAAGGCGACCGAATCGGTTCCCTGCTTGCTCTGTTCACACCGGGTCATACGCCGGGTTCCATGAGCTTCCTCGATGTCCGCAGCAATGCCGTCATCGCGGGCGATGCCCTGCAGCTCAGAGCGGGGATAGCGGTTTCGGGTCAACTTAAACTGCTTTTCCCGTTTCCGGCTCTCGCTACCTGGAACAAACACGAAGCGCTGGAAAGCGTCAAAAAGCTTCGCGGCTATTCGCCGGCTCTGCTTGCGGTCGGTCATGGAGCAATGCTGTCCGACCCGGCCGCCAAGCTGGATCTGGCCATTGCCGCTGCCGAACGCAATCTCGCCGTCTCGCTAAATGGAAGGAGTTCTCATTAAAATGTCACCTAGAATCGGTCTCGATGAACAAACGCTTCTCAGAGCGGCTGCCGAGCTGGCCGACGAGCAAGGTTTTGAAGCCGTCACCTTGGCTTCGCTGGCACAGAAGCTCCATGTGCGTTCGCCTTCTTTGTACAATCATATTGAAGGACTTGGCGCACTGAGAGCCAAACTCGCTCTCTACAGTCTGTCGATTCTTCACGGCGACTTGGCCGCTGCCGTCGAAGGATTGGCAGGCGATGAGGCCGTCTTTGCCCTCGGGGAAGCTTATGCGGCCTTTGCCCGCAGACATCCCGGCCTTTACGAAGCCACTCTCCGCGCACCCGACCGGAAGGAGAGCGAGCTGGAGCGTATTTCGGCCGAGATTGTCCGCCTTATCGTCGGAGTACTCGGCTACTACGGACTGGAAGGGGATTCGGCTATCCACGCGACAAGAGGGCTTCGCAGCATTTTGCACGGCTTCTCGTCCATCGAGCGTTCCGGAGGCTTCGGAATCGCGCTTTCGGTGGAGGTGAGCCAGAAGCTGCTTATCTCCGCTTTTCTGGCCGGCATTCATGTGATGAAACAAGAAGAAACCGGGCGGCCGAATCCCGCTGCCAAATAGAAAGTTCTTCCTGATGCGGCCGAATCCGATCCGTATATCCGCTTTATAAAAAGGAGCCTTCCGGGCTTCTTTTTAATTTCCAGTAAAATGGATATAATTCCCCCTCCATGATGCGAATGTCCCCCTTGTGGAAAACGCTTCCATATTTAAAAATAGGATCATGGCTTCTGCGCCCACACCGGTATAAGCTCCTTAAATTCCGGGAGTTTTTATACAATTTACAGGAAAGGAGACGAAGAATCTTTACGCCTGCCAGGGAAGGCAAGGACCGCACAAAACTTAAATAGTGGAAGGAGTTATTTTATGCACGCAACGCAAGCGTACGGTAAGAAATTACTCCCATTGCTGCTGCTGGTCACTTTATTGCTCAGTTTACTTCCCCTCTACCCCTCGACATCATCGGGAGCGGCCGCCCAATGGGCGCCGAACACGGCTTACAAAGCGAAAGATCTTGTTTCCTACAACGGTGTTACGTATGAATGCCTGCAGCCTCATACTTCCTTGAACGGTTGGGAGCCTCCGAACGTGGCTTCGCTGTGGAAAAAATCGGAGGACCCTACACCGAGTCCCAGCCCAAGTCCAAGTCCCAATCCGAGTCCCAGCCCTAACCCAAGTCCTAGCCCTAATCCAAGCCCTAATCCAAGCCCGAGTCCAAGTCCTAGCCCAGGTACGGGAGCACCCGCTTGGCAGGCCGGAACCGCCTATAAAGTAGGCGACCTCGTCACTTACAACGGCAAGACGTATAAAGCCCTTGCAGCTCATACCGCTCTTGTGGGCTGGGAGCCGGCTACGACGCCGACGCTCTGGAAGCTCGATACGACGGATCCGACCAAGCCTGAACCGACGACGCCTTTCTGCGCGCCGGATTGGAGCGCTTCGAAAATTTACGCCAAAGGCAAAATTGTCGGTTATAAAGGAAAGGCATACAGAGCCATTTCCGATGTACACGGCATTGCGCCGGACGACACCATCTATAACATGTGGGAAGTAGCCGGCAAAATCAGCAACGATCTTTGTCCGGTGTCCATCCCGAACAACATAGATTACGGCACGGCGAACCCGGGAACCGGCAACACCAACGCCGGCAAAATTAACCCGACGGGCGCAATCGGCGCCGGACATCCCGTCTCCGGCACGGGAACGGGCGGCACCAAAGGCGGCATCGATCCCGCCACCGATCCCGGCGGCAACCATCCCGGCTTTGACGCCGATACGGGCGGACGTGTCGCCAAGCTTCCGTCCGGCACCCTGCCGCTGCAGCACAACACCTACGAAATGAGCGCCGGCCAGGAAGTCGTCGAGTATCTCGGTGACTGGGCCATTTACGGCCGCCGGTTCGATTTCAGCAAGCTTCCGGTGAAGAACGTGAACCGGCTTGTCTACGGCTTCGCGGGCGTCTGCTTCCCGGCTGCCCAGAACACGCAGGACCCGGGCTTCCCGACCACGGCGCCGGCATCGGTCAACCGGACGTGCAAGCAGAGCAACCTGCCTGACGGAGCGATGGCTATCGCGGATTTTGAAGCCGCTTTCTTGCGGACGCTTCCCGGTCAGACAGGCGGCAAAATTACGGGAACCGAGAGCATGTACGATCTCGATCCGAACGATGTCGCAGGTGTCTTCGGCGCGCTCTACCAGCTCCGCAAAACGAACCCGAACCTGAAGCTGGATCTCTCCGTAGGCGGCTGGACGCTGAGCGAAGGCTTTCCGTGGATGGCTTCCGATACGACGCGCCGCAAAGCGTTCGTCGATTCCGTCGTCCGCTTCCTGGAACAATTCGGCTTTGACGGCGTCGACATCGACTGGGAATATCCCGCTTCCGACGGTGCCGTCATAGGGATGGCACGCAAGGACGATCCCGAGAACTACATCAAGCTTCTGAAAGAACTGCGGGCCGGTCTCGACTGGCTCACTAAGAAAACCGGCAAAGAATACCGCCTGTCGAGCGCGATTCCGGCTACGGAAGAAAAACTGGCCAAGATCGACTGGGCCGAAGCGAGCAAATACCTCAACCGTCTCTATGCAATGACCTATGATCTGAGCGGAGCCTGGGAACGGGAGCTTGGCCATCACACGCCGCTGTATCCCAACCCGAATTCCAAGGACCCCGCAACGGGCAAGCATGTGGATCTTTCTCTGGATACAACCGTCAAGCTGCTTAAAGGATACGGCGTTCCGGCCAATAAAATCATGATCGGCATCGCCAACTATCACCGCTCCAAAGCGATGAAAAACGGAGACATTACGGAATACACGAACGGTTTAATCGGTAAATCGACGTTCGGAGACCTGGCCTGGAAAGGCAAAAGCCTGATCCTCGGCATCGCCGGCGTAGGCTCATGGGAAGCCGGAGTCGTCGAAGGTTACGACCTTTATCAGAATTACCTGGATAAAGATCTGAAGCCTAAGAACGGCTATAAGCTTTACACCGACAAAGCGGCCAATGCCGATTATCTCGTGAATCCGATCGGCTCGTTCATCACCGTCGAAACGCCGCGCACCGTCGCGCTTAAGACGCAGTATGCCAAGGACAACGGGCTTGCCGGTATTTTCGGATGGCAGCTTGAGCAGGACAACGGCTATAACCTCAACGCGCTGAACCATATCCTGGGCAATAAGCTGGTCAGCGATGTTTCGGACGGCAAGCCGAAAGATCAGATTGCGGTGTGCGGCCAGAACGTTACCGCCGCCGAATGCGATCAGCTTAACGCAAGTTTGAAAAAGTAAAGGAAGAAGTACGTTTTCCGTGATATTCCGGCGATCCGGCCGGTTAATCCGGGAAGCTAAATGTTCATAAGTGGTAGCTGCGGACCCTTCTGCGGATGTCATCTTTCGGACACCGGCGGGAGGGTTTCGCACGTCCGCCTGACGAAACGATTCCTCATCGACCGTGTTTTTGCTATAATAGGTGAAACTAGCAAAGGCTGACGCACGCAGTTGTAAGCGTGTGCACCTAACGGAGACGAGGGAGCATACGGCTGATGTTGACGATACGCAATTTGACCAAGAAGCTGACCACGGGACAGGAGATCCTTTCCAAAATATCGCTACAAATCGACGAAGGCGAGCTGATCGGGCTTGTCGGCGCAAGCGGGAGCGGAAAAACGACCCTGCTGAAGTGCATCGCTTTGCAAGAAAAATGGGACGACGGCCAGTTCATTTATAACGACCGGGACATTACGTCGCTCGGGATCGCCGAGAAGTTCAAGCTGAAGCGGGATTGGGCGTTTATCGAAGAAAGCCCGGCGCTGGACCGGAAGCAGACGGCCGTCAAGAACGTGCTGAAAGGACGGTTTTACGAAAAGTCCGTCATGCGCGTGTTAACCGGCACGAATGCCCGGGACGAGCATGTGCTTGCCATGGACTATCTGGAGAAAGTCGGCCTGCTCGATAAAGCCGAGAAAAAGGTCGAGGATTTGAGCGGGGGAGAGCGGCAGAGAGTTTCGATCGCGCGAGCGCTCGTGCAGGGCGCGAAAATTGTCATTGCGGACGAGCCGGTATCCGGTCTCGATCCCGAAGCCGCCAACAGCGTGCTGAAAGATTTGCGCGAGCTATGCAAGCGGGAGAAGGTAACGGTCGTCTGCTCCCTGCACAACGTGGAGTTCGCGGAGCGGTATGCCAGCCGCATTTGGGGCCTCGCCGGAGGGAAGATCGTTCTGGACATCGCGGGCCGCAAGCTCTCCTCAATGGAGCGCGCAAAAATTTTCGATTGATATTTTTCGACATTCCTTTGTAAAAAAGATAGGCAAAAAAGGATTATCCGTGATACAATTCCTTTTAATGCAGTAAAACGGCAATGCACTTGATAGAAGCGGGAGGAATCATAGATGGCTAAACAAGGCATGAGAAGCGATATGATCAAGAAGGGGTTCGACCGGGCGCCGCACCGCAGCCTGCTGCGCGCGGCTGGAGTCAAGGAAGAGGATTTCGGCAAACCGTTTATCGCGGTGTGCAACTCTTATATTGATATCGTACCGGGTCACGTTCATCTGCAAGAATTCGGTAAAATCGTTAAAGAAGCTATCCGCGAAGCGGGCGGCGTGCCATTTGAATTCAACACGATCGGCGTGGACGACGGCATCGCCATGGGCCACATCGGCATGCGTTATTCCCTTCCGAGCCGCGAGATTATCGCGGACTCTCTGGAGACGGTCGTTTCCGCGCACTGGTTCGACGGTATGGTGTGTATCCCGAACTGCGACAAAATCACTCCGGGCATGATGATGGGCGCTCTTCGCGTCAACATTCCGACCGTATTCGTAAGCGGCGGCCCGATGAAAGCGGGTAAAGACAGCAACGGCCGTTCGATCTCCCTGACTTCCGTATTCGAAGGCGTCGGCGCCTACCAGGTAGGTAAAATCGACGATAAAGCTCTGCTTGAGCTTGAACAATACGGCTGTCCGACATGCGGTTCCTGTTCCGGCATGTTTACGGCGAACTCCATGAACTGCCTGTGTGAAGCGCTTGGACTGGCTATGCCGGGCAACGGCACGATTCTCGCCGTATCTCCCGAGCGCAGAGAGTTCGTGAAACAATCCGCGACGCAGCTTATGGAGCTGATCAAGCTCGATCTGAAGCCGCGCGACATTGTCACGAAAGAAGCCATCGACAACGCGTTCGCGCTGGATATGGCAATGGGCGGCTCGACGAATACCGTTCTCCATACACTTGCTCTCGCTCATGAAGCGGGATTCGAATATCCGATCGAGCGCATCAACGAAGTGGCGAACCGTGTGCCGCATCTGTCCAAAGTCGCTCCGGCATCGGACTGGCACATCGAGGACATCCACGAAGCCGGCGGCGTAAGCGCGGTTATAAACGAGCTTCTCAAAAAGCCGGGCGCTATCCACGGCGACTGCATCACCGTAACCGGCAAGACGCTTGCCGAGAACGTGGCCGGCGCGGAGATTTTGAACCAGGATGTTATCCACACGCTGGATAACCCGCACTCCGAGCGTGGCGGCCTTGCCGTCTTGTTCGGCAACCTGGCGCCGAACGGCAGCATCATCAAGGTCGGCGCGGTGGACCCTTCCGTAGGCGGACGCCATGTCGGACCGGCCATCTGCTTTGACTCCCAGGACGATGCGCTGTACGGCATCGCTAACGGCAAAGTCAAAGAAGGCCACGTGGTGGTCATCCGCTACGAAGGACCTAAAGGCGGCCCTGGCATGCCGGAAATGCTTGCTCCGACTTCGCAGATCGTCGGCATGGGCCTCGGTGCCAAAGTCGGCCTGATCACGGACGGCCGTTTCTCCGGCGCATCCCGCGGAATCAGCATCGGCCACATTTCGCCGGAAGCGGCCGAAGGCGGACCGATCGCCTTCGTTCAGGACGGCGACATCATTGAACTGGATCTGATCGAGCGCAAAATCGAGCTGAAGGTCAGCGACGAAGAAATGGAAGAGCGCCGCAAAGGCTGGAAAGAGTTCGAGCCGAAAGTGAAAACCGGCTACCTGGCCCGTTATTCCAAGCTGGTAACCAACGCCAGTACTGGCGGCGTCATGAAGATCTAATCGCACTTATTTATATCAATCGCACCCGCTGCGCTCTTATGGCGCAAACCGGACGTGAAGGAGCCCCGTTGCTAAACGGGGCTCTTTTTTTAAGCAAAAAATAGTTTCGACTCGTATGAATTTCGTTATCTTGCTTTAAATCCCATCCCGGATAAATTGACGCTTGTCAGAACAGTAATCGGGAAGCGATATACGAATACGGACTGGAGATTGGAATTGTTTGAGGAAAAAAACGGGCGGTAACTATATAAGTTGAACGAATGGTTTTTTTACATGAAAGTCTGACGCAAAGTCGATCTTCGCAAATGTCCATCACGATTATGTTCGCCATTAACGATTGCATGCTGTTAGCGGTTGCCCTTATACTGAAAACACCGAAATTGTCGATGCTCTCAAGCAAAGTGAAAGCCAAGGAAAATTCCTCGATCTAAAGGAGGCGAAACGATGGCTGTACACCACTTTCAACCCAAGCATTACCATAACACCATAGGGGCACACGAGCCCGTACTCAAAATTGCCGACGGCGATTCCGTCGTGACATCCACAGTAGACGCCAGAGGCTGGGACTACAGAGGGGAAAGCGTGGCCGGGCGCGGCAATCCGATGACGGGACCATTCTATGTGGAAGGGGCGCAGCCCGGCGATACGCTTGCCGTACGGCTTGAGTCGATGGTGCCGAGCCGGGATTGGGGCTGGACGTTCAACGTGCTGGCGCCGAACGTCGTCGATCCGATAGCTGCCGCAGCTTTGCCGCCATTCGACATTGTGCGTTGGTCTGTGGATGCTGAGCAAGCTTTGGTTGTTTTGGAAAAGCCAACGTCCGGCTTGGCCGGATTGAAGCTGGAAGCGCGCCCGTTTCTGGGCTGTTTTGGCGTTGCTCCTCCGAAAGATCAGGCGATTTCAACGGCAACGAGCGGGGAATACGGGGGGAATATGGACTATAAAGGCCTTATAGCCGGTGTTACCGTCTATTTTCCGGTTTTTGCGGAGGGGGCGCTCTTCCATCTTGGGGACGGGCATGCCGCTCAAGGCTGCGGGGAAATTGTAGGCACCGGTGTGGAAATATCGCTCGACGTCCGCTTCACTGTTCAGGTATTGAAGGGGAAAACGATCGGTTGGCCGCGAGGCGAATCGGACACGCACTGGTTTTGCATCGGCAACGCCAGGCCGCTTGATCAAGCGCTGCAGCATGCAACGACGGAAATGCTGGCTATGCTGACGAAAGACTACGGCCTGACTGTCTCGGAAGCAAGCCTGCTCATGGGTCAGGCTGTGGAATACGAGGTGGCCAATGTGTTCAACTCCGCCTACAGCGTCGTTTGTAAAGTTCCCAAAGCCGTGCTGTCCATGCTATAAAAGAACTGTTTATCTGACAAATTGGCGATCGCTCTACGGTATAGAACCGAGAACAAATATGCAGCCGTCGCTTTGACGCTCGTTCGATTGTATATCGGAATGTGAAAAAACAGTAGTTCAACTTATATAGACACAAAAAAGAGGCCAAATTATTGGCCTCTTTTTGCATCGTTCTTAATTAAATCTTACTGTTTCACAACAGGGACCCATATTTCGCTTCGGTAGGTCGGGGAACTGGTGTCTTTGCTTTCGTTCCATAACAGTTCCGGTCCCTCTGTACTTTCATAGCCGGAGGATGGAAACCACTCGGAATAAATACGGCCCCAAACATTTTGAAGCGTCTCCGGGAAAGGTCCGACCGCTTCGAATACCGCCCAGGTGGAAGCTTTAACTTCCAACTGTGTCAAGTGATCCGGGCAGTCCTTCGTCGTTGCCGCGCCGATATAATGATCGAGTTCCCCGGATTCCAGGCGTCCTTCCGAGAAGTTTACGGATGCGCTGATGAGCCCGGAAGGCTCCACGTTTGACAATGATTTCAGCAGCGTGATCGTTTCCATATTCAAATTTCCCCACATAGCGGCGATCTCCGGGTTAACCCCGTTATAGATCAAGGGTACCCTTTTTTTCAACCCGACGATCCGGAATGCATCCTTTTCTACCAAACGATAATTCATTTCGCTTCCTCCTTGTATCGTTAATTGGAAGGTCATGCGGGGGTAAGCTTTCAAAGATTGTCCACGAGTACGCGCTTCGGAAGGATTAATCCCGTGTAGACTGAGAAATGCCCTCGCAAAAGAATCCGAAGAGCTGTAGCCGTATTTAACGGCCACATCCAGCAGTCTGAGGTCCGTGTTGGCCAGCTCGAAGGCTGCAAGCGTAAGACGTCTGCGGCGGATATACTCCGAGAGCGTAACTCCCGCAAGTGTCGAAAACATCCGTTTGAAATGATACTCCGAGCATACCGCGAGTCTGGCGACTTCTTTGAAATCAATGTCATCCGCAAGATTTGCTTCGATGTACGCAAGGGCACTGTTCATCTTTTCAAGCCCGTTCATGCTCATGACCTCCTTTCAACTTTACAATAGCAGAATCCGATTTTTCGCATCCGACAATTCGTGCCCCGTATTGCAGGGGGTGCAAAAAGCCGGCCGTCCTTGAAAGGAGCGACCGGCTGAAAATCTGGCGGGCTTTTCAGGCTTTCGGCAAAAAGAGCTGAAGCAAATTGCGGTGCAGGGGAGTGCCCGTAAAATAAATCCCTCTTGTCTCCGCAAGCAGTACGGCCTGGATCATATTCATAAAATAAAAGGCCAGCTCTCGTGGATCTCCTTGGATAAATTCACCTTTCTCCTGACCTTCCCGGAAAATACGGGTGAGCAGTTTCAAATTGTCACCGATGCTTGTGCGTACGGAAGTTTTCAGCTGGTCCGACACGGAATCGGACGTAAGAATCTGATCGGCGACGACCTGGTAGAACACGGCGTCGTCCCATCTTTCGCTGTAGACCTGATCCAGCAGCCAAGTCAGCTTCTCGTAGGAAGAAGCATCCGGCAACCTATGCGCCTGTTCGAACAGCGCCGTCAGGATGCACAGATTTTTCTCTACGATCGAAATATAAATTTCTTCTTTGGACTGAAAATAGTTATAAATAAGGCCGTGGCTCATGTGGGCTTTATGGGCGATATCCGAAATCTTCGTGGAGCTGAGCCCGTTTTTGGCAAAGAGCTCGACCGCCGCGGATAAGATCTGGTCACAGCGTTCTTTACGGATTTCCTGGTCTCTTTCTGGATTTCTCGGCAATCTTTTCACCTCGGTTAAGCATTAAATACCAACCTTATCATAGGAATGAGATTTGTTCAAAGTCAAGCCTGTCCCGGAGAGTTATCTTATAAAAAAAACTTTACAACTTTACAAATTGACTAAAAGTTAATCTGTGCGCTATACTTCTGTAATACAAAAAGAAGCAGTTACCCTTATATAAGGATAGCTGAAGGGAGAATCCAAATGAGCACAATGAAAAACCGCCGCTCGCCGTTGGTCATCTTGATGATCAATATGTTTATCGCGATGCTCGGTATCGGACTTATTATTCCGGTCCTGCCTGAATTTTTGAAAGAATTTGGTCTCGGAGGCAAAACAGCGGGCTATCTCGTAGCGGCCTTCGGTCTTACTCAGTTTATTTTCTCTCCGATCGGGGGAGAGTGGTCGGATAAATACGGCCGCAGAATAATGATCGTGTCCGGTCTGGCGCTGTTCACGGTCTCTAATCTGCTTTTCGCCATGGCTTCCGAAGTCTGGATGCTTTATGCTTCCCGTCTTATCGGCGGTATCGGTGCGGCTGCCATGATTCCATCTATGATGGCGTACATCGCGGACATTACAACCGACGAGAAACGCGGAAAAGGAATGGGGATGCTCGGGGCGGCCATGTCGCTCGGTTTCGTTATCGGACCCGGCATCGGCGGGTTTCTGGCGGAACTCGGTTTGCGGGCTCCGTTCTACGTGTCGTCCGCGGTCGGCGCTTTGGCTATGATCGGTTCCCTGCTTGTTCTGCCGGAGTCGCTGTCCAAAGAAGAGCTTGCCGCTAACCGTTCGTCTCAGGTGAAGAAGGAAAGCATTTTTATCCAGCTGGGACAGTCGTTCAAAGCCCCGTACTTCATCCTGCTGCTGCTTGTATTCGCCCTGACCTTCGGTCTGGCTAACTTTGAAGCGGTGTTCCCGCTGTTCGTGGATAACAAGTACGGTTACACAGCAAAGGATATTTCGATTCTGATTACCGTCGGAGCGTTGATCGGCGCCGTTATTCAGGCGATGCTGATCGATAAGCTGATCCGCCGTTTCGGAGAGAAGAAGCTCATTAACTTGACCTTTATCCTGTCGGCACTGTGTCTGATTCTGATGCTTCTCTCGGGCAACTTCTGGTATATACTCGTGATTACCATGCTGTTCTTCACCTTGACTTCCATCATGCGCCCCGCAATCAATACACTCTTGTCCAAAATGGCGGGAGATGAGCAGGGCTTCGTCGCTGGTATGAACAATGCTTACATGAGCCTCGGGAATATTTTCGGGCCTGCCATCGCGGGTATTCTGTTCGACGTACAAATTAACCTCCCGTATATGTTCGGTGCGGTTATCCTGGTCATTTCTTTCATCATTTCGACCTCCTGGAGCAGTAAAAACAAACGCAAGCTGGTTCCGGCCGGCGGATCTAATTAAAAGGTAAACAAAAAAACGCCGTAATAGGCGTTTTTTTTGTTTTTCACGAAAAAGCCGGTTTACAGCTTCAAGCTGACGACAAGAACAACCGAAACGATCAGGAACATGAAGACTCCCACCATGCTGAGGTAGCCGGTTAATCGGACGGAAGTCCCGCCCGCTGAGTTCAACCGTTTGTTCATTTTGCTGCCCAGTACGGCTGTAAAGATGACTGCGAGCAGAATGATCGTGCCTCCGCCTTTTTCCATCACTTGAAGCCAGAACGGCTTTCCGGAGCCGAGGCCCATTTGGAGAATGAGGTAAACACCGCTGAGAAGAACGAGAATCGAGCTGGGATGAGCGATTCGTCCGAATACTCGGATCGTTTTTCCGGCGAGACTGTTTGCATCGGGTGTACCCAGTTGTTTTCTCAGCAAAAGCATGGTGACAAGAATACCGAGCAGAGCACCCAGCCAGCCAAGTAAACCCGTTATATGAAGAAATAACATCCATCCGAACATGTCAAAAGCTCCTCCTGAGTTTAGTTTTATTGCCGGGGCGCAGTGTGATCTTTCAAGGTTTCGCGTTTCATCGCGCTGTTCTTGCGCTCCCCGGCAAACACGAGCAGAGCGGGTAGAAGCATGCCCCGGACCAGGAACGTATCGAGAAGAATGCCGAGGGCCATCGTCAACCCGAACAGAAAGAGCTCCTGCAGCGGCTGGGTTATGAGCACCGTGAAGGTGGCGGCCAAAATGAGGCCGGCGGATGAGATTACTCCTCCCGTCAAAGCGACGCCGCGGCTTACGGCTTCTTTCCAAGGGTACCGTGCCGCCTCTTCTTTGATCCGCGATACGAGCATGATGTTGTAATCGACGCCCAGCGCGATCAGGAATACGAAGGTGTATACCGGCAAGCGGTAGCTGATGGAATCATAACCCAGCACGAAATGAAAGATCATCCACCCGAGGCCGAGTGTAGCCGTGTAGGACAGCAGCATCGTGGCGATCATGGTGAGCGCATGTTTAAACGATTGGGTCTGAATGAGCAGCATAATCGTAATAAAAATCGTGATCAGAGAGAAAAGAAGAATCGTATCCCGCTTGTTCATATTCCTGACATCGAGCTGCACCGCCGTTTGTCCTGCGTAATGCAGGGTAAACTCGGACGGATTCAGTCCGCTTTTCTCCAGAAGCGCCGGACTGCTGCCGCGAAGCAGACCGATCAGATCGAGCGAGACCGGTTCGTACGGATTGCTCTCCAGCGTCAGCTGCAGTTTCATGGCGGTTCCATCCGCAGATAACACCTTTTTCGGAAGCTGCGCACCGCTTGCGGATATAGCGGGCGTAATCTCCGGAGAGACGGCGTTCACGCCCGGCTGATTTTTTAAGAGGCCGGTCAGGGCGGCGACCTTCTCGTAAAAGGCGGCGTCAAGCGGCAGCCTTTTCTCCGAAGTTAAAAGAACCGATACCGGAGCGAGCTGTCCCGGCGGGAATTTGGTTTCAAGAATCTCGAAGCCTTGACGGGACGAAGTACTGTCCGGAAAAGATTTCAAGAGATTAAACGAATATTTCATCGAAGTAACGGAAAGCGAAGACGCGAGCAGGGCAAGGAGTAGAACGCCTGCCGTTAAACCGGGCTTTCGCGTAACGAATCCGCCCATCGAAGCCCAAAACCCCCTTGCCTTGCCCGCTGAAGATTTCGAAAGCTTCGGAACAAAAGGCCAGAACGCTTTCCGGCCCAGCAGGGCAAAGACAGCGGGGATAAGCGTAAGGCCGCCGAGCATGATAACGGCCATGGCTGCCGAGAAAACGGGCGCAAAATGGTGATACGGCTTGAAAACGGCCGTAAACAACGTGAGCATGGCGATAAGGACCGTTCCGCCGCTGAACAGGATCGGCTCAGCCACCCGGCTGAGGGCATGCTGCATGGCTTCGTACTTGTCCGCGGACGTCTGGAGTTCTTCCCTATAGCGGGTTAGTACGAACAAGCAGTAATCGGTCAGCACGGCGAAGAGCAGGATCATCATGATGGACAGTGCCTGTTTGTCGACGAGAAACCAGCCGTATTTCCCGGCAAGGCCGAGTATCCGGTCCACGACCATGTAGACCATACCGGAAATGACCAGGGGGATAACGGCAAGAAGCGGAGACCGGTAAATGATCATGAGAATCACCAGAATCAGGCCGACGGTAGCGAACATGAGGACGAAGTCGGCGTTCTTGAAGAGGGAAGTGGTGTCTGCCGCGATGCCGGCCGGGCCCGTGATCTTGAATTCGAGCGAACCGATTCCCGTCTGTTCGACGTGCGTGCGGATTTGCTGCAGCCCTTCGTATATCTGTCCGGATTCCAAATCCTTATGGAAAGCGGCGTTCAGCAGGATTGTCGTTCCGTCATCGGAAAACATCTTGTCCTGGACCGCTTTGGGCAGCGTGTGAAAAGGGAGCGCACCGGCAATCTGCGGCGGTTTGCCGTCAGAGGCCAGCCATTCGCTGATAGCGGCGATCTTCGATCGCTCTTCCGCGGTAATCGAATTTTTGCCGTGAAAAACGAGCAGCGCCGTCAAACCGTCCTCGGATGGAAATCGCTCATCCATCATTTTTTGAGCTTCTTCCGAAGGCGATTGACTAAAGGCGCTGCCTTCTCCGCTGCTTACGGCAACTTGTTTCGATCCCGGCGCAGCCAGGCTGAGTGCTATGATCGCGATTATCCACAGGGCGGCCACGATTTTAGCCCCTCGGGGGGAGCTCACGGCGCGCGCGAGTTTGTTCCACGGGTTGTTCATGATGCTCATAACCTCCTGTCCTTATTCTCAAAATGAATTGTAGGACAGGATTATGAACGGACGATGAACGGAAGATTACAGTTGAGGAAGCCGGATCTGAAATACCGTTCCTTCGCCCGGAAGGCTCTTTGCTTCGATACTGCCCTTGTGCAAGGTGACGATTTTATGAGCGATGGACAGTCCTAGGCCGCTGCCGGAGCGGGAGCGGTTGCGGGATTTATCCCCTTTATAGAAGCGGTCAAAAATATGGGGGAGGTCTTCGGGAGGGATACCCGGTCCGGTATCGCCGATTGAGACGAGGATTTCATGTTGTTCTTGCCGGATTTGAACGGAGATTGTGTCCCCCGGCCGGGTAAATTTGATGCTGTTGGCAATCAGATTCAACCACACCTGATGCAGAAGCTGCGAGTCCGCGCGAATGACCAGTTCGGGGAGATCCAGCTGAAGCTGAAGCTCTTTCTCCGTCCACTGCCATTCCGTCGTAATGAAAATTTGGCGGATCTGCTCGTCCAGCCGGAAGGAAGAAGGTTTGAGGGCGCTCGTTTCTTTGTCCAGAGCGGCGAGCGTCAAAAGCTCTTTGCTGAGGGACGACAGCCGGCGGCTTTCTTCTTCAATAATCCGGAGGTATCTTCGTTCTTCCTCGGGTGTAGCGCCTTTTTCCAGGATGCTCTGGGCAAAACCTTGAATTGTTGTGAGAGGAGACTGAATTTCATGCGAGACATTGGCGACAAACTCCTGCCGCATCTGATCGAGTTTCTCCAGCGACTGCGCCATTTGCGTAAAATGCCGGGCCAAGTTGCCGATTTCGTCGCGCCGCGTGACGTCCATGTGGATGTTGTAGTCTCCGCCTACGATCTTGTTCGTGGCTTCCGTCAATTTCTGTACGGGCTTAACGATAAAGCGGGTGGAAACAATAATCAGCACCAGACTGAGCAGAAACGTGAAACCGAGCAGAAGCGCCATCAGAATCCGGACTTCTCCGATCTGCTGCTCCATGTCGGGACGAATGAACAAGGCCATGGTTTTGCCGCCGCTTCGAACCGGAAGACCGATGCTGTTGCGGATGCTGTTCTCGAAAAAACCCGTGACGAGGAGGAGGTGGCGCTCTTCCATAACTCCGTGATAAGTGTCGCCGTTCAGCACGCGGACAATCGTGTCCCGTTCGATCTCCTTATGTTTAAAAGGCGATCCGTAAAAAGTTCCCCGGAGTTCATCGTCTACCGCGTAAACCTGGAACCCCATATTGGCGATGCGGGTCAAATACTCGCCCAGCCCAAGTCCCGGAATTTCCTCGTACAGGCCCCGGATTTCCTGAGAAATTTTTAAAATCTTTTGTTCGTTATAGTCCCGGAGCTTGGCGGAGTAGTAGCCGTTGGAGAAGAGAAGTGCGGCCGCGCTGCTGACCACGGCGATCAGAAGGAAAGTGATAACGATCCGTACATATAAGGTCTTCATGTGGAGCACACCTCTAATTTGTAGCCGAGGCCGCGCACCGTTGTCAGCACGAAGTCGCTCGTTTTCTCGTGAAAACGTTCCCGCAGCCGTTTGATGTGCACATCGATTGTCCGGCTGCCTCCTTCATAGTCAGCTCCCCAAACCAGTTTCAGAAGCTGTTCCCTCGTAAAAATGCGTCCCGGCTGGCTGGCCAGTTGAGCCAGCAGTTCAAATTCTTTGAGCGGAATGACATAGGTCTCTCCGTCCATATGTATTTCATAGCTCTTGCGATCTATAACGGTCCGGTTCAGTGCGATAACATCCGAGGAAACGAGCTGATACCGACGCAGCAGAGCTTTCACCCGGAAAAGTAGTTCTTTAGGCTCGAACGGTTTTACGAGATAATCGTCCGTACCGGACAAATATCCTTTTTCCTTGTCCTCAAGTTCACCTTTGGCGGTGAGTAAAATAACCGGGATGTCGTAATAGCTGCGGATTTCTTCGCAAAGCTCCAGTCCGTTTTTGCCCGGCATCATAACGTCGATAACCGCGAGATGAATTTGCTCCCGTTCCAGCAGCGCGGCGGCTTCTTCGCCGTCAGCTGCCTCGGAAACGAGGTAATTTTCCTTTTTGAAAATAAATTGCAGAAGCTCACGGATATGCGCATCGTCATCGGCAATCAAGAGATGAGTTTTCAAGCTAACACCTTCTTAAAGGAAATGGTTGTTCCATTATTGTACTCGAATCCTGGCGAATGTAAAAATTGTCTTAAAATTTGAATAATTCCGTATACCCAGAAAAATAAGGAGAGGAATATGAATTTTTATGACGAATTAGTTATCTAGGACAAATTTCCTATAACGGTGGCTTTTAGGAGATGAACTGAAAGCGCTTATTAGAAAAGCATAATGGTTTTCATAATATATGTTATGTAAACAATAGAAGGCCATCCGGTTATGCCAAAAAGGGGGCATTGCTTACGAATGAATCGGAGTCGCTATTGGTGGTTCGGTACGCTTGGAGCTGTTCTGATTTTGGGGAGTTTGACGGGATATATCGCAATTGCCAGGGAACCCTTGTGGATACAGGAGAAAGAAATACAAAAAGGGGATAAGCTGGGTCCGCTCCAATTGGGAAAGACGTGGAAAGTGACTGCGGGGTCTTCGGCGGCGCTTTCGGTCATATCTCCACACGAATCGCTGGATTTGACGTTTCCGAAGCTTTCGGGGCTGTTAAAAATCAACCAGGAAGACACGGAACACATAGTCGGTACGGTTGCTGCCGACATGACCTCTCTTTATTCGGAAGATCCTGCCTGGAACGCCAAACTGCGGGACTGGTATTTTTTTAACGTAAAAGCTTACCCGGAAGCCTCGTTCCGGATCGTTAAAGTGGGCGGGTTCGAAAAACCGCTGCTGGAAGGGGAACCTCACCCGCTGACGATCGAGGGCGAATTGACCGTTCGGAATATGACCCAACCGATTCAGTTTAAAGGGGAGATCAAGCATATCGGGGGCCGAATGGAGCTAAAAGCAAGGTGCAGCGGCCTGGAAACCAAAAATTTCGGTATTCCCGAGCTTCTCGAACCGATCTATACGGGGAAAAATACGGCCACGCTTGAAGTGACGCTTATTCTGGAACCTGAAGATCCCGATACCTCTAGACACAGGCAAGCCGATTCGCACAATTTCCGTGAGATTGGCGCTTGACCCATGCCAAACATCCTTTTCATCCATACGGTAATAGTATCTGGTAAAGGGATAGGGAGCGATGGGTATGAAAATCGATTTGGGATGCGGCCTGCGCAAACATCCCGGTTTTATCGGCATCGACAAAGCGCCGCTCCCCGGTGTTGATCTCCAGTGCGATTTAAACGACGGTATCCCTCTAGAAACCGGTACGGTTGATTTCGTTATGGCCAGCCGTTCACTGGAATATGTGCCCGATCTTATGAACGTGATGAAGGAGATTTACCGTGTTTGCCGGCATAAAGCAGTCATCTGTCTGCTTGCTCCATATGCGCATACCTCTTATCATGCGGTAAACCCGCAGTTCCGTTCCTGGTTTGACGAACAGCTGCCCCGGTTTTTTACGAACGAGTTGTATGTATACGATCCTTTGCGTGAAAACAGCTATATGACTGACGTGCCCGCCGGATGGGATAAGGGGGCCGTGACCGAGATCGATTTAAAGCTGCTGCGCTGCGAATTCTTTTATCTGCCGCAGTATCTGTCTCCCATTTACGATGAAGAAGACCGGCGTATGCTCCGGCAATCCACGCTAAATGTGGTGGACGAAATCTTGTATTATTTCGTAGCCGTCAAGGAGCCGATCTCTCGGCAGGAGCTGGAAGAGCTGGCCCAGGGTACTTACGAAGAGCCGCTTCTTCTGGCGGAGCGCAGAAGGGAAGAGGCCGCCAGAGAGGAGAGCAGGCTGCCGCCGGAGAACACGTTCCGGCATGAGCCAGGCTCCGTCCTTCCCCAGCGGGATCCCCTGCCGGTTCCCCCAAAACGAAGGAAAGGGAGCAAGAAACCAGTGAAAAAGAAACCGGCTGCGCGAAAACCGGTAAAAGGCTTGCGTAAACGGAAACAGTGAACCGGAACAAAGCTTATACACCGGTCAAGGTCGTAAGGCGCATGGAAAAAAGACAGTTCAGGAGAGCTTATACAAGCTTCGTGTGAACTGTCTTTTGTCATGTCGGAAGTGATCCGGCCGGGAGAGTTAAGACCGCGGCCGCTCGTCTTCTTCGAGGATGGCAAACATTACATGATCCTGCCAGACTCCGTTGATTTTCACGTTTTTGCGGGCGACTCCTTCACGCTGAAACCCCGCCTTTTCCAGCACTCGAATGGAGCCGATGTTGTGAGGCATAACGCCCGCTTCCACGCGGTGAAACCCCGCTTCATCGAAAGCGAAGTCCAGGGCGAGGCGTGCCGCATGCGACATAATCCCTTTGCCCTGGTAGGCGTGATCCAGACAGTATCCCATCATGCATTTGTGCGCCGGTTCTCGGGCGGCGTGAAACAAGGACATCTCGCCGATCAGCTCATCGTTTTCCTTAAAAAATATCCCGAAATTGTAGCTCTTGTCCGCTGCCCGGTCCTCGGTCCATTTCCGTATCCGTGCGGACTGTTCATCAAGCGTATAAAACGAGTCGGGACGTGTAATCGTAAAGGGCTCAAAGTGGGCCCGGTTTCTTTGCATAAGAGAGAGGAGAGCGGGAGCATCCTCCTGGGTCAAATAGCGGAAGTAAATAAGATCAGTGGTTATAGGCATGATGGTCACGGCATCCTTTGCGACAGAGTGGAGTGAGTGTAATGGAATCTGACGGAAAACAATATTCATTTATGGCATTAACTATAGTCAATTAACCTTATTAATCATCTTACAAAAGCCTTGTCCTTCCTTACCGGCCTGGACGCGCCGGCCCTAACGGTTTCGAATCGGGTCAAAGAAAAAACGGATATATTTAATGGTGTTAATCATTAGTGGCACGAATAAAAGTTTATCCTTCTTTCCGCTTATCGATCGCTTCTTCCATCGTTTTATCGGTCAAGTGGGCATAAATTTGCGTGGTATCGGACGACGCGTGTCCAAGCTGTTCCTGTGTCTTGTACAAATCATTTTGCAAATAATAGTCGGTTGCGAATGAATGCCGCAGCTTATGTACGCTTAGAAAAGGCTTGCCGAAGCGCTTCGCATATTTGATGACCATTTCCTGTATGGCCCGTTTGGACATCAGCTGCCCTTCCTTTTTACCATTAGGAATCGTAAGAAAAAGCGCTTTTTCCTTCTTGGGGGGATGGTACCGGGTTTCTCTAAGCTGCAGGTAACAGGTTAAATCGTCCACGGCCTCCTGCCGGAAGAAAACCCTTGTCTTGAAGGAACCGTCGTTGTTCCCTTTGCGGTACACGTACACGGTTCTTTTTTTCATATCGAGATCGTCCAGCGTTAAATTAACGACTTCCGACACACGCAGGCCCGAATGAAGAATAAGGCTTACGATGCAGGCATCACGGATTTTGTTCAGTTCGTACGCATACAGGGCCTGCTTGTTGTTCGCAATGTCATGTTCGTACCCGCTGCGGATATAGTCGATAAATTCGAAGATCTCATTTTCCTGAAGAAGCTTTCCTTCCAATTTTCCCGCCAGATCTTTGGCCTTGTTCGTCCGCTTGATCTCGATCTTGGCCATCACGTTCCGTTTAAGCAGCGGATAATAATTTTCGTCCTCGGCGATCTGGCTCAAGTAATGAAATAAAGAACGCAGAGACGAAATTTTTCGGTTAATCGTAATCTTCGTGTTGGCTTGATCTTTCTTCGTCGCCAGATAAGCCCGGTAATGATCGACGCTCTCCATATGGAGCTTCTCCAGATCCTCCAGTGGAATGTCCGCCATCCGTTCCGCGGTGCTGAGTCCCTCGGCCAGAAGCCAGGAAAAGAACGTTTCATAATCCCTTACATACTCCAGCAGAGTGGAAGGGGAGAGGTCCGGAAGCTTGTGATGAATGAATTTATCCACATACCAAGGCATAAAAGGAATCTTTTTATCGAGTTCTTCGCGGTCTTTTTGTTTTTGAATATTCATCGGGTGCACCTCAATACCTTTCTTAAATCAAGCGAGCCTGAAACATGGAACCATCCACAGATCGGAGCGTCATTGGTATAATTTGGCAATCTAAAATAAGACAATCAATTGTTTACATAATAATTATTATGTAATTTAACAAAGCTGTTCTTCACTGTTTTATCCGTGATCTCCGTCTTTCTATTATATACCATGCCCGGCTGACGCGGAATTCCTGTTTGCAAGCAGGCTTTTCCGGTTATTGAGTACTATCTGAACGCCTTGACGGCTGTCTTCAGGTTACCGATATTACGTAGACCAGAAAGCGGGTGTTCCAGTGTGGATTTTATGTACATCGGCATCAAACTGATTACCGGATTCATCGGCTTATGGGGAATGACCCGGCTGCTCGGCAAAAAGGAAATTTCCCAGCTCACCCCGTTCGATTTCGTTTCCGCTCTTATGCTGAGTGAACTTGTGGGGAACACCGTGTATGATAAAGAGGTCAAATATCTCGAGCTTCTGTTTGCGCTCGCCTTCTGGACCGTGCTTTCCCTGACCTTCGAAAAGATCACCCAAAAATATAAAAAGCTGCGCCGCGCCTTCGAAGGAAGTCCGGCTGTCGTCATTGAGAAAGGGAAGTTGAACGTAAAGGCTATGCGATCGAACAGTCTTGATCTGGAACAGCTTCTTATGCTGCTGAGGGAGCAGGGGATTTTTTCCCTTCACGAAGTCGCTTACGGTATTTTCGAAAACAACGGTTCGCTCAGCATTCTGAAAAAATCGCCGTACGATACGGTCGTCCGGGGAGACTTGAACCTGCCGGAAGAACCCGTCGAACTCCCGGTCCCTCTAATCGAAGAAGGAGAAATCAAATTCAAAGAGCTGAACCGCATCGGCCGCGACGAAGAGTGGCTGAAGGAACGAATGAAAGAGTCGGGGTTCAAGCAGATAAAAGATATTTTCTATGCGGAATGGCATCGTGAACACGGCTTCTACGCATCGGGATGGGGAAAATAAGAAGAGGAGAAGGTACTTATGTTATGTATGGGATTCGAGCCCGTCATCGCTCCGGACAGCGTCGTTCTGATTTTGGGCTCCATGCCGGGAGAGCTTTCGCTGGAAAGACAGGAATACTACGGAAATCCGCGCAACGATTTCTGGAGGCTGCTGGCTTCGCTGCATGGTGAAGACCGTGTGCCGGATACCTATGAAGAACGGCTTCGGTTTGCGGTCAACCGCAAAATCGCTTTATGGGACGTGCTCGCTTCCTGTGAGCGGGAGGGGAGTCTGGACGCGAACATCCGGGAGCCGGCCGTGAACGATTTTGACGCGTTGTTCGCGGAGTATCCGAACCTTCGCACCGTCATGTTTAACGGCGCAGCTTCCGAGAAACTGTTCCGTAAGCATGCCGGGCACCTGCTCGCCGACAGCCGGCTCCGCTTTGTCCGGCTGCCGTCCTCGAGTCCGGCCAACGCCATGGGCTGGGAGCGCAAGTTCGCCGCCTGGCGGGAAGCCTGGCAGGGCATGCCCGGCCGCCGGGACGAATAAACGCGGCGTTGGATCCTGCCGGGTTCCGAAGGCGGCTGACCTGGCATGCCGTTGACTGCGATCGCTGATCGCAAGCACTGCCTGCTGCAGCAGGCTGCCAGCCCGATCGCACGGCTGAAAGCGCGCACGCAGTGCCAAAACGGCCGGCGGCTCCGCAGGCAGGAACAGCGGCCTTCGCGCCGGGGACATCCTGCCGGGCGGGTCAAGCCCCTGCTGACGCAAAGAAGCCCCGCTTCACTGACAACCGTCAATGAAGCGGGGCTTCTTCTATGTTCAGCAGGGGCTTAGGCTAGGCCGCTTCACGCGGCGTACGCCTTGCGGGGGCTTTGCCGGGAAGGTCCGTACCGTTACAGCGATGCCTTGTAAATGGCCGTCACGTCTTCGCGGTCCAGACGCTTGAAGTAGCCGAACGGACCGTAGACCATCGCACGGTCGACCATGACGTCCAGCTTGCTGTCGTCGATGTCGTAATCCGCCAGACGGCTTGGCGCGCCGATGGAATTCCAGAAGCTGCGAAGCGCTTCAATCCCTTCAAGCGCGACATCGCGGTCGGATTTGCCTTCGGCCGGGATGCCGAACACACGGACTGCGAACTGCTTGAAACGTCCGACATTCTCATCGAGAACGTGCGTCATCCAGTTCGGGAACAGAATGGCAAGACCTCCGCCGTGCGGAATATCGTAAACGGCGGAAACCGCATGTTCGATATTGTGGGTCGCCCAGTCTCCCTGCACACCCATGGCCAGAAGGCCGTTCAAAGCCATCGTGCCGCTGTAAAGAATGGTTTCGCGGTATTCGTAATTCTCCAGATCTTCAACCAGCTTCGGAGCCGTTTCGATCACAGACTTCAAGATGGTCTCGCAAAAGCCGTCTTGGACAAGCGTGTTCGGCGTATGATGGAAATACTGCTCGAATACGTGCGACATAATATCAACCATGCCGTACACCGTCTGATCTTTCGGTACGGTTGCCGTGAAGGCCGGATCGAGAATGGAGAATTTCGGGAAAACGAGCGGGGAACCCCAGCCGTATTTCTCTTGGGTTTCCCAGTTGGTGATGACGGAACCGGCGTTCATTTCCGAACCGGTCGCCGCCAGCGTCAAGACGGTTCCGAACGGCAAGGCATCCGCGGGGGATGCTTTGCGGGTCATGAAATCCCACACGTCGCCGTCGTATTTAGCGCCCGCCGCGATCGCTTTCGTGCAGTCGATGACGCTGCCGCCGCCTACGGCGAGGATCACTTCGATGTTTTCTTTCTTGCAGAGATCCGCGCCGCGCTTGACCGTACTTACGCGGGGGTTCGGCTCTACGCCGGCCAGTTCGAAAATTTCGGCACCGGCGCCTTGGAGCAGGGAAACGACCTGGTCGTAAAGCCCGCTGCGCTTAATACTGCCGCCGCCGTAAACGAGGAGAACTCTTTTGCCGTATGCGGTAAGCTCTTTAGGAAGCTGCTCCAGCTGTCCTTTGCCGAAAATGAGCTTGGTCGGATTATGGAAAGTAAAGTTTTTCATAAAGGGATCTCCTTCTACCGGGAAGATGGACGGAACTATCCGTCTTTTCTATTGTAGCCTATGAGCGGGGCCGCAATCCACTTTATCCAGGTAGGGATTGGAAGAATTAAACCGCTTGAAGCTCTACCTCAATATTTCCGCGTGTCGCACGGGAATACGGGCAAACCTGATGAGCTTCTTCAAGCAGCTCTTCAACCTGGGATTTATCCGCTCCAGGCACGGATAGCTGGAGTTTAGCCGACAATTGCAGGCTTCCGTCCTCGTTTTTGCCGATCGAAACATCTGCCGTCAGCTTCGCGTTTTCCGTGGAGATGCCTTTTTTCTTGGCGACCAGTTCTACCGCGCTCAAAAAGCAAGCCGAATAGCCGGAAGCGAACAATTGTTCGGGGTTCGTTCCTTCGCCACCGTCGCCGCCCATTTCTTTGGGCATGCTGAGCTGTAAATCCAGTTTGCCATCCGGGGTAGCTACCCGTCCTTTGCGTCCACCTTGAGCTGTTGCGGAAGTCGTATACATGGTTTTCATGATCGTTTATCTCCTTTCGATTGTGAAAAATGTCAGCCAAATCAAGGATTTGTCCGCTCCTATTCCTTAAAGCAACGGAAGAAGGATGAAACGAAAAGGGGGGTAAGGAAAATTGTGGATAACGGAAAAATCATCTGAAAGCGAACAAGAAGGAACGTTCGGATAACGAAATGCGCTTTTTACGGGGTGGAGAACAAATGTTCCATTTTGGGTAAGCCTGGGCGCAAAACGGTGAAGGCAGATGTAAATTATGAAAGGGGAAGGTTCAAACCATATAACGAAGAAGGGGTTTACTCTTTTGAAGTAAACCCCCTGAAGCCGGCCAATCCGTTCGATATTTCGACGGACATGATTGACGCTTTTCATTTCGATATTTACCGGGCCGTACGGCTCCGGCGCCAACGCTGAGTTAGTCCTTGCCGTGCGTGTGATCTGCGCTTCTGCTGAACCAGGACCACACCCGCTGCGCATCCCGTTCTTCGATGAAGGAGACTTCGCATGCGGTTGAGCTCGTGTCTCCCATCACCGAAACGGAGAGGCTGAGGAGATGCTTGCGCCTCTGAGAGCGGGTGCCTTTCATGCGCAGGCTCAAAACTTGAGGGCGCCGCACGAGCCAGGTCGACCTTGCGATCATCCGGCCGCGAACGGTAAGCTGGCTTCCCTGGAGAGTCATTCCCGAGCTTCTGAAGCGGGAGTAAGACCAGAGGAAATCCAGCAGAAGCAGCAGCAGTCCCCAGAGGGCGGCCGGCCCCCAGAAATAGACGGCGGCGGCCGCAAGAACGGCCACTACGGCAACGTCGGTGCGGCTGTAATACAGCAGCGCTCTAGCCGGCGGCCGGTTCTCGATAGCCGGCAGGCTGAAACGCGGGAGCAGCTGCGGCAGAAGCTGCGGAATCCGCTTGGCGGACACCAGCGGCATGAGCATGATTTTTTCTTCTTTGGATGAAGAAACGACCCGCAGCTCGATTTGCGCCCGTCCTATAAGCTGCCGCACCAGTCCTTCTTTAATCAGCACCGCCTGTACGCGCGCCTCTTGGAAGGTGTGCTTCTTTTTTTCCAGCAGCCCGTAGGAAACGGTGAGCGTTCCGGCCTCGGCCCGGACGGTAAAGCCCGCGTATTTGAGCAGATACAAGAGTCCCGCCAGCAGCCATGCCGCCGCCAAACCGCCCAGGCCCAGCAGGACGTAGATCAGCCAGCCCCCGTGCAGCTCGTTGCGCGCGTTCCATAGCCGTGCATACAAATTGCCGGGAAGCACGTCGTCGGCAAGAGACAAGACACCGGCCACGAAGGCCGCGATCAACCCGATGTTCAGCGTTGAGAACGCGGCAAGAATCAACGTTCCGGCCGTTGCCCGATAAGCGTACACGCCCGTCTCTTCCGCAGAGGCGGTTTGCGGCGGCCGGCCTTTTGTTTCGGCAGGTACTGCGTCTGGCTCGATTGCCTTCTCCATGCTTCCGTTTCCTTCGCCGCTTTCTGCGGTAACGGGAGAATAACCGGACGAGGAGAGGAACGCGTTAATCTCCCGGATGATTCTTGCGGCTTCTTGAGCCGATACGGCGGGCAGTACGCCGTCGGACTCCTTTTTGCCGCCCGGCATTTCGAACTTGAGCTGCACGACGCCAAGCAGCCGCTGCACAAAAGGCTGTTCCGTATTCATCGAATGGATTCTGGGATAATACATGATTTTTTCCTCGCGGAAAATAAGGCCTTTTTGAATGATCAGACGGTCTTCTTCCAGCCGGTAGTGAAACGTGCTCCAGCCGACGGCCCCGAACCCCGCGAACAGCGCGCAGACGCCGAGCAGAATGAGAAACGGCATCCATCTCCATTCTCCTTCCCGTATGGCAATAAGCACAAAAACCGGCACCAGCGTTTGAAGGGTCTTCAGGACGGGGAAAAAGATATAAGACTTATGTAATTTGCGCGGCTCATTCATCTTCGTCCACCGCCCTTGCGAGCACGCCCAGCCGGTGTTTTAAAGCTTCCGCGTCGTCCTCGCTGAGGCCTCTGATCCGGTGGGTCGTAGCCGCAGTCACGATTTTCAGCTCGGCGAGTCCGTAATATCTCTGCAGCGGCCCCCGCTCCAACTCAACGTGCTGGACACGTACCATCGGCACCAGGATATTCGTAATCCAGATCCAGCCGCTGCGGATCTCCAGTTCTTCTTCGGTTACTTCGAACGCATACAACCGGTATCTGGCCTGCGGAATCACGAACGTGAACAAAACAAGCGATACGGCGGAAGCGGCTGCCGCAATCCAGCCGGGAAGCATGAACCAGTCACGGCTTTGGGCCGCCATTAGGTAAGCGAACGAAGCCAGCAGCAAAATGCTGTTTGTCAGCAGCGAACTGATCTGCGATACGGTCACAAATCGCCGGTCCAGACGGCGGGTCAGCGGTCTATTCATTTCTCATCATCCTTTCCTTTACGGTTCTCTCTGTCTGGTTTCCAGCCTTATCCACAAAGGCCTTTCCCCATTATAAGACATTTTTTCAAAACTGGAAGAAGAGGGAAGGATTTTTGCTATTTTCTCCGATTTCCTTCATAATGACACGAGAGACGCTTGTTTTCGCGCACAAAACATGAATAAGCTTCGAATGGTATACTATAGAAAGAGAACGATTGGAGAATCGTAGAGGATCGCACGGACGGGAGGACTGTTAGAATGGAACAGCGCATTGGAGAGCGGTACGTATTGACCGAACCGATTCATCCTTTGGCGGATGGCGTCATGTATGCAGGGAAAGACCTGTCTTTGCACCGGGATGTATTTCTGCTCATGGTAGAAAAATCAGGGGACGCTTCATCATCCGATTACTTGCGTGTGCTCGGTCAGGCCGCACAGTTTTCGGACGAACGTTTTTTTCATATTTTAAACGCGGGACTTGCCGAAAATCATGTCTACACGGTATTGACCGCACAGAAAGGAACACCGCTTTCCGCTCAACTGGGACGCCACCGTATGCGGGGCAAAGAAATTGTCTCCGCTGTTTTCGATTTGGGCAAAGGCATGCAGGAAGCGATGGAAGAGGGAATCTCCGGCTTCTCCGTAACGGCCGAGAATATGTGGCTGACGGAGGATAACCGCCTGAAAGTGATGAATTACTGGTCACCCGGAAAACTGGTTTCGCGCGGCTCGCTGGGTTTATGCACGCTGCTCTATCAAATCAGCACGCATTCCAAACAAGGACCGGCGACGTTCGACCAGTACCAGGAGAATGTGGTGCCGAGCCTGACCGGTCTGACGTCCGGACAGAAAGAGGCGCTGCTTGCTTTGTCGCGCCGTGTTTTCCGCGAAGAAGTTTCGCTGTCTTCTTTTATATTCAGCCTGCGGGAAATCATCGCGCTGGAGAAATCGCCGGAGGCTCCGCCTAAGGCGTTCATCCCGCCGGCCGCTCCTCCGGCGGAGCCGGTACGGGAGACGGCGCCGCCGCGCATTCAGTACCGCCAGGAAGAAGAGCCTGCGCCGGAACGGGTGCGGCGGACAGAGAAGCCCCCTAGGGCAAAGGAGCCGGAAGCGGAAGAAGCCGACACCCGGGAGAAGATGCCGCTCAGGCGGACCATCTGGACCTTGGGGACCGTGGCCGTGGTCCTGCTCGGCATCGCTGTCTTCATGTATATGCTGCTGCCGGGCGGACCCAGCAAAGGTCCCGGCAGCGGCGGTACGGCAGGCAATACGGCGACTGCCACGCCGGCGCCTACGCCGACAACGACGGTTAACACGTCGACTCCGGAGCCTACACCGACGCCAACGCCGGCAACCGAGGCGGTGCCGGGCCAGATTCCGAACCTGATCGGAATGACCCAGGAAGCCGCGGAGCAGGCGGTGAAAGCGGCCGGCATGCGGTATTCGTACTTCATCGAACCGAATCCCGCCGAGAGCGGCACCGTATTCAGGCAGGAGCCCGCGCCTAATCAGCCCGCGAACAAAGGCGACCGCGTTACGTTCTATATCAGCAAAGGATAATAACCGGCCGCCGCAAGTCTTATAACCTTAGCGAAAGAGCCTACACCTCGGGTGGACGGCTCTTTTTTCGCATATCTCACCGATTCTCTGCAAATTTATCCCTTCACAAGACATTTGATAACCTACCTGAAAGACTGGAAATCGTTTACTATTATTCACGGAGACCGAAAAGTAAACAAGGAGGACGGGGGCGAGTGGAGAAAGAGTGGTCGATGTGGGGCAACGAGCGTTATTTGTTTGACCTGCTTATGCATTCGGAAGGCTCATCCATTAAGATGCTGGAAATCATCCTTCAAGAACAATTGAGCGAGGAAGTCGTCGAACAGGTGCTGATCCCTTCTAAAAGCTTACATAAAAAGCCTCGCGCCGTCTTCGGACAGACAAGCCCGCTGCTGCGCAGAGTCAGTTCTTACCGATATAGGGAAGAGACCATTCTTCATAAGGCGATTTACGCTCATCTTGAGGCGCTGCCGGAAGGTGCGCTGGACGGGATGAATCACGAGGATCTTCATCTGGAGAAGCTGATTGACAGTCTGGAAACGAAGCGGGAAATCCTGTACGCGGGCTATGAGAACAACCGAAGCGCAGACGTCTGTTTCCACCCGGTTAAGCTCAAAGCGGATCTTTTTCCCGTGAAAGAATATCAGCTTACGTGCAGCGGCTCCGTCTGTTTTCTGGTTCACGAGCTGTTTGATGCGGAGCTGATTTTACGGCATTCGCGCAGGAAATTAAGAAAAGAGATTTTTATGTGAAATCGTAAGGACCTGCACCTTCCTCAACATGTTAATCATAAATAACAGACAACAACAAAGCTTTAAATGATTAGCGACTAGCGGCTTCCGGGATGTTCCGGGAGCTTTTTTTTGAGCTTTTTGGGGCATCGTCGGGAAAATTTGCTTCGTAAGGTCATTTCCTACTAGATTGCTGCCCATTCTCATATAGCTGATACATGTCCATCTCCGCGTCCAGAGACTTGGCGTTTTGGAAAGCTTCCTTGACGCTTCGTTTATTCTGAATGAGGTCGTAGAAAAGCCTCAAAACAAACATGAGCGCGTCATTTCCATCCGGATAATCATTTGGCCCGATATAGACTTCGCAACCACTGTCGAGAAATGCTCGTGCCGTCTCTGGTTTTCCTACTGAGCATCCGGTGCCGATTACTGTTTTCCCTGCCAGCTTGGCAAATCGTCTGATCTCCTCCGGCCCAAAGTTACCTTTGGGTTCTCCCGGTTCATAGATACTTTCGCCCAGCTCTGGCATGATAAATTGGCCTTCATCGCCATGGAAGCAAAGAATGATCAAATCCGTATTCGGATACAGGTCCTTACCGGATATAAGATCAATCAGATCATTCGGTCTGCCAATCCAATAAGTAAAAACTCTTGCACCAAAATACTCCAGAGTGCTTCGGATTGCTTGGACTTCCATATCGCAATCAGGTCCGCATACCAATGCTACGTTCATTACAGGCTTACTCATCTTCTTATTCTCCTTATAATCTCAATTTTTATCTAAATAATAGAGTACAATCATATGGAGGTCCTCGGGCTTTGGGGCTAGAGGCTATGTGTTACATATTAATTCGGATCATTGAAAAAAAGAACAGGCGCAGCATACGCCCGTTCTTTTTTAGTTAAGGGGATTAACTATGATAGCTGCCTGTCGGCGCGTTTAGCACCCATTCCAGCATCAGCGTCATATCGTCCAATTTCTCCAGCTGCGCTTTCAGGAAATCGTTCTCCGGGTCGCTGTTCAGGCGTTCCTGCACCGATTGTTTCTGTTTATTTAACTCCGTTAACTTTCTTTGGACTTGATCTTCTGTTCGCATGGCGGTCCGCACCTTTCCACAAAAATTGTGACCTTCGACATGTTATTTTAGCATGTTTACAGGTGCGAACGTCAAGAATCTCCCGCATACGACAATTTATTCGAAAAGAAACCGGGATAAACTTTTCGATTTCATCCAAAATGATGTATGATCATGAAAGGGACCGGCAACCAAAATATTCCCGGATCTCTTAGTTAAACGGAGGTACGCATCTTTGGACATCTTGATGAAACTTTATTCTTTTGTTCCTCTATTGAACTTTTTGTTTGCTCTAGCTGTCGTGTTTATGGAGAAGAGGAACGCGAGCGTTACGTGGGCTTGGGTGATGGTTCTGATTTTTTTGCCCGGAATAGGATTTATCCTTTATTTGATCTTCGGACAGAACATGAGCCGGCGCAAAATTTACAAGCTGAAGGAATTTAATCAGAAAGATATCGACAATCTGATCGAATCCCAGCGCAGAGGCTTCCGTGAAAGCCAAGTGAGATACAAGGATCCGGTTATGGCCGATTATCAGGATCTCATTTATATGAACTTGACCAGCAGTTCCGCGGTTTATACCCAGGACAACGAAGTCGAAATTTTTACGGACGGCAACGACAAGTTCGCCTCTCTGCTAGCATCGATTAAAGAAGCTCAGAGCCACGTTCACCTGATGTATTACATCGTCAAAGACGACCGGCTCGGGCGCAGAATGATCGAGGCGCTTGCGGAGAAAGCGAAAGAAGGCGTCGAGGTCCGCTTTCTATTCGACGATATCGGCAGTTCTTGGCTGCCCCGCCAGTTTTACAAGCCGCTGCTGGATGCGGGCGGAGAAGTGGCTATTTTCTTCCCGTCCCGTATTCCGTACCTGAATTTCCGCGTCAATTACCGGAATCACCGGAAGCTTGCGATCATTGACGGCATGACCGGCTATATCGGCGGATTTAATATCGGCGACGAATACCTCGGCATCAACGAGCGGTTCGGCGACTGGCGCGATACACACCTGAAAGTAACGGGCAGCGCCGTTCTGCAGATGCAGGCCCAGTTCTTTATGGACTGGAACCTGGCGTCTTCTCACTACCTCAAGGCGGTACCGCGCTACTATCCTTTAATCAAACATCAGGGATCGGTAGGCATCCAGATCGTATCAAGCGGTCCCGATAATGAGCTGGAACAAATCCGTAACGGATATTTGAAAATGATTTATGCGGCCAAAGAAAGCATTTTTATCCAAACTCCTTATTTCGTGCCGGACGAGAGCCTTCTGACCGCTTTGAAAATGGCCGCGCTGTCGGGCGTGGATATCCGGATCATGATCCCGTCGATTCCCGATCACAAAATGGTTTACTGGGCCACCAAATCCTATCTGGGAGAACTGCTCAATTTGGGTGTGAAAGGGTACTTGTACGAGAAAGGATTCCTCCATGCCAAAACTATCGTTATCGACGGCAAAGTCGCTTCAGTCGGGACGGCCAATCTCGATATGCGCAGCTTTAAGCTGAATTTTGAAGTCAATGCTTTTCTGTTCGACACCCGGACCGCTACGCGGCAGAGGCTTATTTTCGAGGAGGACATGCTGCACTGCTCGCAGTTTACGCCCGATATGTACAAAGCCCGGTCTCTCATGGACCGTATCAAGGAATCGGTAGCGCGTCTGGTTTCTCCGATTCTATAGCGCAAGAGAAAAACCCGCGTTTTCGGCGGGTTTTTGTGTTTTCAATACAGCGGCGGAGCGGGCTGCAGACGATTTTGAAAGGATTCGAACTTGTTCAAGAGGTCCCATTAGATATATAATATACACGTTATAATAGAGGCAGCACTTGCTAGGGCGGAAGATCGACTTCCACCGCTGCCATCCTCGGTAAATACTTTTCTGAAAGTGAGTGGGATCATTAATGGGCCGTAAGTGGAACAATATAAAAGAGAAAAAAGCGTCGAAAGACGCAAGCACAAGCCGGATTTACGCGAAATTCGGCCGTGAGATTTACGTGGCTGCCAAGCAGGGCGAGCCTGATCCGGAATCCAATCGTGCTCTGAAGGTCGTTCTTGAGCGTGCAAAAACATACATGGTGCCGAAAGCGATTATCGACCGTGCGATCGAAAAAGCGAAAGGCGGAGGAGAAGAAAGCTACGACACGCTTCGTTACGAAGGTTTCGGGCCCAACGGCTCGATGGTGATTGTCGATGCGCTGACCAACAACGTAAACCGGACCGCTTCGGAAGTACGCTCCGCTTTTAACAAAAACGGAGGCAGCATGGGCGTCAGCGGCTCGGTTACCTATATGTTCGATCCGACGGCTGTTTTCGGCGTTCAGGGCAAGTCTTCCGAAGAAGTGCTGGAGCTTCTGATGGAGGCCGATTTGGATGTCCGCGACATCATCGAGGAAGAAGATACCGTTATCGTTTATGCGGAATCCGACCAGTTCCATGCGGTACAAGAAGCGTTCAAAAACGCGGGAATCACCGAATTCACCGTAGCCGAATTAACGATGCTCGCGCAAAACGATCTGGAACTGCCGGAAGATGCGCAGGCCCAGTTTGAGAAATTGATCGATGTTCTGGAAGACCTGGAAGATGTCCAGCAGGTTTATCACAACGTAGACCTCGGATAATAAACGTGTATAAGCCGCCTTCGGGCGGTTTTTTTGCGTATGAGAAAGTGTTTTATTATATAGATTACATAATAAATATTATGTATCTTCATTGCGAAAAATAACAGGCGCCTATTGACGGGGTGCCTCTTCTCTTGTATGGTTAATTACATGAGTAACTAACCAGCAAAGTTTGTACATGAAAGTGGTGATAAAAGTGTCGTTCAGAATTGATGACAGCCGTCCTATATTTATGCAAATCGCGGAAAAGATCGAAGATGACATCATTGAGCAGCGGCTGCCAGAGGAAACCCAGGTTCCTTCGACCAATCAATTCGCATCGTTCTACCAGATTAATCCGGCAACGGCGGCCAAAGGTGTTAACTTGCTGGTGGACCAAGGCATTTTATACAAGAAGCGGGGGATCGGCATGTTCGTTGCTGAGGGAGCACGACAAGGATTGATGGAGAAGCGGAAAACTCAATTTTACGAGCAATTCGTTGTCTCGATGGTTCAAGAAGCAGAGAAACTCGGTATTACAAGCGAGCAGTTGATCGAGATGATCCGGAAAGGGGATAGAAGCGGATGAAAGAAGTTGTAGTGGAAGTCAACCGGCTTACGAAAACATTCAATGAGGTTACAGCGGTCGACGGGATCAGTTTTTCCATAGAACCGGACAAAATTTACGGTCTGCTCGGAAGAAACGGGGCGGGCAAAACGACGGTCATGCAAATGGTTACCGCGCAAATGTTTCCTACCAGCGGGGAGCTGAAAGTGTTCGGACAGCATCCCTATGAAAATTACGACGTAATGAAGCGGATCTGCTTTATCAAAGAAAGCCAGAAATACCCCGATAACTTTCGGGTAGCGGATGTGTTAAAAGTCGCGGAAGCTGTTTTTCCGAATTGGGACGGCGATTACGCGGGGGCGCTGATCCGGGACTTCAGACTCCCGCTTAAGCGGAACGTCAAAAAGCTTTCCAGAGGAATGCTTTCCTCGGTCGGCGTTGTAGTCGGGCTTGCCAGCCGCTCGCCGCTTACTATTTTCGACGAGCCTTATTTAGGCCTGGATGCCGTGGCGCGGAGTCTTTTCTACGACCGGTTAATCGAGGACTATACGAGGTATCCGCGCACGATCATTTTATCCACACATCTGATCGACGAGGTAAGCCGGCTGTTGGAGCACGTCCTTGTCATTGACAGCGGCAAACTGATTCTGGACGCCGAAACGGAAGAACTGCGTGGAATGGCTTATACCGTGATCGGCCCGGCTGCCAGCGTTGAATCTTTCGTACAAGGAAAAGAAGTGATCCACCGGGAACCGTTCGCGTCTATGCTTTCCGTCACGGTTATGGGGGATTCCGAATCCAGGGCTAAGCTGCTGGCCACAGACATGGGGCTTGAAATTGCACCGGTTTCCCTGCAGCAGCTGATCATTTACCTGACGAAGACCAATCTCGAAGAGAAAGTGGTGAACGGGTCATGAATTTGCAGCGTTTGTCCGGAATTATGAGTATACATTATCGGAATAAGGTGCTATGGCTGTATGTTCCCGGCGGGATCCTACTGGGGAATTTTCTCGTTAATTACCTCGTGAGCCGGTTGACGGGAGGCGTTGAGATCTATACCGGCGGCTTGGCCTCCATCTTTGTCTGCCTGTTTATCGGAGGTATTCTCACCGCCGCACAGACGTTTCCTTTTGCGCTTGGATTCAGTGTACGGCGTACCGACTATTACCTGGGTACTCTGCTCATGTTTGCAGGTGTGTCCGTCCTGAGCGCTCTGCTGGTACTTCTGTTATCCTGTATGGAGGTATGGACCGGCAATTGGGGAAGCAATCTGCATTTTTTTCATTTACCTTATTTGAGCGACGGAACGATCTTGGCGCAGTTCATTATTTTCTTTAGCCTGCTTATCTACAATCTATTTACCGGTTTTGTGATCGGGAGCTTTCAGCGTAAATTCGGAGGAAAAGGTACATTCATCCTGATGGCGGCTCTTTTCCTGGTAATTACGATACTGGCTTTTCTTAGTACCGCCAACGGATGGTGGGGTGCGATTTTCAGTTGGATAGCCGGGCATACGGCCGTACAATTAGCGGTTTGGCTGTTTCCCGTGACATTGATATTCGCCGCGGCTTCTTATGTGCTGCTCAGAAGAGCGAGCGCTTGATCGGATATGGAGGACGTCCGTTTTAACGGGCGTCTTTTTTTGCGGCTGCATAGCGGAGAAAAGTTCAGGTTTTCGTGAGGTGAAAGTGAAAAGAGTTTTTGTTTACATAATATATATTATGGTACGAGTAAAAGGGAACTATAAGGATTGACCTCGAGGAAGAAACGTTCAAGAAGATGCACGAGTTTTCGGCAGGAGGGGGTACCCACAAATAGGATGGTTCCCGGATTAAGCTTAACGATCCGGAACACCATCCTTTTTATTTTCAACTGACACGTTCAAGAAGGAGATTTGCCGCGAGTTTCGGAGCTCAAGTGCTGAATTTGCTCCTCCAGGACCGTACTTGCCTTCGTTAAGAATCGGTTAATGAATTCAAGCTCTTCATCCGTATAGGAGGCGGCGAGGTTAACCATCGCATCGTGAAGGGGGAGGTACGTACTGCTGACCTCTTCTTTGTCTTCATACAAAGGGACAATAATGACCTTGCGGCGGTCGTTCGGGTCCATTTGCCTGCGGACAAAACCGTTTTTCTCCAAACGGTCAATCAGAGCCGTAACACTGCCCGTTGCAAGTCCGGTTAATTTCGACAGTTCACCGGCGGTGATAGGGCCTTTTTCGTGCAGGATATCTATGGATAGAAAATCATTATTGTACAAACCCAGACGGGCCGCTACATTTTGCTGGTACAGAACGGTTCGGGTTCCTAATCCGCGCATACGCAGGGTGAAATTTTCCTGAAGCTCGGTTGGTTGATCTTTCCGGTCGCTTGACAATAGAAAACCCTCCTTTTAAGATGTATATATCTCGATGAACGAGATATTAGATTTATGAGATAATACACAATCAAGATACTAGATCGTCGTATGATTAACCCTATTCATTATAGTATCGGAATCATGACTCGTTTGCAAAGCCGATTCCCGTGCTAGGTAAACCTTATAACGATACATTCCAATCAAGTTGGATGAGGAGGTTTCTTTATGAAAGACAGCATCGTGATTAAAGGTGCGAGAGAGAATAACCTGAAAAGCGTCTCGCTTTCGATTCCGAAATACAAACTGGTTGTCCTGACGGGTCCGTCCGGCTCCGGCAAATCGACGCTGGCTATGGACACGCTTCAGAGGGAGTGCCAGAGACAGTATATGGATTCCATGGGATTGACGTCGGATTCGATCGGCAAGCCGAAAGTTGATTCCATTGCGGGATTGTCCCCGTCTATCAGCGTCGGACAGCATGTTACAAACCGTAATCCGCGCTCGACGGTCGGTACGGTGACAGACATTTACACGTATGTCCGTTTTATCTTTTCCAGACTTGGGGAGCGGGTATGCCCGTCATGCAGCGGCAGTATTCCGCCTTCATTCGAACCGTCGGGGCAGCTAGTGGAGGAAGACGAGGATCTGAATCCCCAGTCGATCTACTGTCCGCACTGCGATGCTGAACTCGAAAAGCTGGGGATGCCGCACTTCTCTTTCAACAAGCCGGAAGGAGCCTGTGAAGCTTGCGGAGGCCTTGGACATGTGGCGAACATCCATGAAGCAGCCGTTTTCAATCCGGAACTCAGTCTGCGCGGCGGGGGAGTCGCTTCACTAAACGGTGTTCATCGCGACATCCAAATCCGTATTCTGGTGGCGGCCGGTAAGCATTACGGATTTGAATTTGATCCGGACCAGCTTTTAAAAGACTACGGTGATATTCAGCGCGACCTGCTGTATTACGGAGTGGAAAGCGAAGCATTCAAGCGTCACTTCCCGAACGTTAAGCCAGTCCAAGGCACAAAATTCGAAGGAGTCATTCCCGGTTTATGGCGGCGTTATAAGGAGAAGGAAGGGGAGTCCGGCGCCCAGGAGAAAGACGGCGGGTTTTTCCGTGAGCAGCTTTGCCCGGAATGTCATGGAGCCCGCCTGAAAAAAGAAATCCGGCTCGTGCGGGTAGCCGGCGCGTCTATCTCTGAAGTTTCGGACTGGTCGCTGGGCGAGGTCTACACATGGACGGAAGGACTGCAGGCTGTTCTCCCTGCCGAAGGTCTTCATCTGCTGGAGCCGATTCTGCACGATATGCCTACACGGCTGAAACGGATTATAGATGTGGGGCTCGGCTATCTTTCCATGAACCGGCAGACCGTAACGCTGTCCGGCGGAGAAGCGCAGCGGCTTCGGCTCGCCTCATTGCTTGGCTCCGGCCTGACCGGCGTGCTGTACATCCTGGATGAACCGACGACCGGTCTTCATCCGCGGGATACGGCCGGCCTCATCCGGGTGCTTCAGGAGCTGCGCGACCTGGGAAACACCGTACTCGTTATCGAGCACGATATCGAAATGATGCGCGCTGCCGATCATCTGATCGATATCGGTCCGGGAGCCGGACTATATGGGGGAACTGTTGTCGGCGAAGGAAGCCTGGAAGATTTGATGGCAAGCGAGCTTTCGGTTACGGGAGCTTACCTGAGAGAAGAAAGTCTCCCGGCCCCCATACGTGTACGAAGAAAAGGAAACGGACAGCAGATCACGATCCGGGAAGCTCAGCTCCGCAATATCCGAATCCCGGAAGTTTCCTTTCCGCTTGGAAGCCTGGTGTCCGTAACGGGAGTTTCCGGTTCGGGTAAATCCACGCTCGTCTTCGATATCCTTGCCCAAGGAGGTCAGGACGGTCCGGAGAAGACGGGATGCAAGGAAATAACAGGCATGGGGCATGTTGGGAACATTGTAATCTTCGACCAAACGCCGATGGGGAGAGTCCAGCGCTCGAATGTCGCGACCTACACGGATGTGTTTACCCACTTGCGGCAGCTGTTTGCGGGCTTACCGGAAGCTAAGGAAAGAAAGCTGACCTCCAAGCATTTTTCATTTAATACACCTGGGGGACGCTGCGAGACATGTCAAGGGCTGGGCGTGCTGTCCGTAGATATGAATTTCCTGCCCGATCTTGAAGTAAAGTGCCACGACTGCAAGGGAAGACGGTTTACGGAAGAGGTACTCCAGGTTCAATATAAAGGCCTGTCCATTTCGGATTTGCTGAATATGTCCGTTCAGGAAAGTCTGCCGATTCTCCAGACGGAGACTAAAATGGCAGGCATCATCACCATGCTGTGTGAGGTAGGGCTCGGTTACCTGAAATGGGGCCAATCGGTTAAAACGTTGTCTGGCGGTGAGGGACAGCGGATCCGACTGGCGAAAGAATTGAGCAAACCGTCCAAAAACCACACACTCTATCTATTGGATGAGCCGACGACCGGTCTTCATCCCACTGACATCAGACAGCTTCATGTTCTGCTCAATAAGCTGGTCGATACGGGAAACACCGTTGTGGTGGTCGAACACAGCCTGGAACTGATCCGGGAATCCGACTGGGTAATCGATATCGGACCGGAAGGCGGCGCAGCCGGAGGCCGGCTCGTAGCGCAAGGTACGCCGGAACAGGTGGCCGATGTGCCGGCTTCCTATACGGGCCTGTTCTTGAAGCGGGTTTTATCCGAGGGGATTTAACTATAAAACGGGCATAGTAACAGAGAAGGTGGGGAAACCAGAGGCGATGGCAAAGAAAAATAAGGCAGGTTTGATCATAGCGGCGCTGCTGCTAGCCACATTAATGGCTTCGATGGATAATACCATCGTGGCCACCGCAATCGGGACCATTGTAGGAGACCTGGGCGGCTTTGATAAGCTGATGTGGGTGACATCCGCCTATATGGTAGCCGAGATGGCCGGGATGCCGATTTTCGGCAAATTATCGGATATGTATGGGCGCAAGCGTTTCTTTATCTTCGGTATGATCGTATTTATGATCGGTTCCGCCTTGTGCGGCACGGCAGATTCCATCATTGAGCTGAGTATTTACCGCGCTGTACAGGGGATTGGCGGCGGGGCTCTCGTGCCGATCGCATTTACAATCATGTTCGATGTGGTCGCTCCGGAAAAACGGGGCAAAATCGGCGGGTTATTCGGCGCCGCATACGGAATTTCCAGTATTTTCGGACCTCTTATCGGCGCGTATATTACGGACTATATCAATTGGTCGTGGATTTTCTATATCAATTTGCCTGTAGGAATTGTGGCATTCTTCATGATCGCTTTTTTCTACAAAGAGTCTGTCGAGCATACCAAGCAAAAAATCGATTACCTTGGCGCGGTTACGCTGGTTGCTTCAATCCTTTGCCTGATGTTTGCCCTTGAGCTCGGCGGCAAGGAATATGCTTGGAACTCCGGCATGATTACGGGGTTGTTCGCTGCTTTTGCAGTCCTTATCGTTGCTTTTATATTCATCGAACGACGTGCGCAAGAACCTATCCTTACATTCGGTATGTTCAAAAACCGTCTTTATTCAACCAGTAACATCATGGCTGTATTTAGCGGTGCCGCTTTTATTACGGCTTCCGTCTATATTCCAATTTTTATCCAAGGTGTATTTGGCGGCACGGCAACCAGCTCGGGACTTGTTCTGCTGCCCATGATGGTCGGATCGGTCATCACCGCTGCGGGCGGAGGATTCTTGCTTTCCAAGTTTACCTACCGTTCCATCATGATCGCAACGTTGGCGCTTCTTGTTGCCGGTATGGCTCTGCTTACGACACTCACGACCGGTTCTTCGCGCTTCATGGTCACCATTCTCATGATTCTGGTCGGTCTGGGGATTGGCTCGTCATTCTCCGTACTGAGCAACGCCGCGATCCATGGTTTTACAGCAAAACAGCGGGGATCCGCAAGTTCTACGCTCAGCTTTACACGGGAACTTGGAATGACATTGGGAATTACAGTTTTCGGCATCATTCAAAGTCATCTGTTTACGAATAAATTAGGTGCGATGTTCGGAAGCGGGGGACAAACGCCGGAAAATCTTAATCTCAGCGATCCAAGTAAAATCTTAACACCGGAGACTCGCGGCCAGATTCCGGCTCAAATACTTGACAAGATTACCGAAGCGTTGTCTTCGTCACTTGTTCAAACGTTTGCTTGGGCGATTATACCGGCAGTTATTGCGCTTATGGCGGCATTTTTCATGAGTAAAGAGAAATTCGATCCGGCATCCGAGCTTGAAGAATATACGGCGCCGCATTAAAAAAACTATTTTAGACTCACTTGTATTTCAAAACAATTTAGAAAACGCTATTGTGATAATCATCGTAAAGCCTGGGACATTGCATGCAGCACCTAAATCAATTGGCATTCCAGCGGGAACAAATGAGCGATCCTATGTCATAGAGTGTTGCGTTGACTTCATTTGTCCAACCCCATATAAAAGTCCGCAATTATATTGCGGGCTTTTTGATCTTCCATCGCAAATTCCAGATACTGCCGGTCCCATCTCATAAAATTTTTCTCCTTTATAGTTAGGACAGACCATAGGTAAGTGTCCTATTTTTTTCAACCATAAATACTTGTATTATAATCGACCTTTTTGGATATTTAGTCAGCTTGTTACCACGTTATATTTACTTTAATCTTCCTATATGCTACATTAACATTATAACGTTATAATCATTTTACTTGCTTAGTGCGATCGTGCACATACCTAGGGAACCCATAACAAATAATCGTTTGCAAGCGTTCTTAACTAAAACCAGGGAAAAGGTGAAGTTCATGTATGAGCCGAAGCAAGAGTCATTTGTGTTACGTAATGTAAAGCGTGTGAGTGGGGAAGCTATCGATGTCGTAATCGAAGAGGGTAAAATTACTGAGGTAACAACAGCCGGGAGTGGACAAGGAAAACAAGTGAAAGACTGCTCCGGGATTTACATATCAAGCGGTTGGATTGATATGCATGCCCATGCGTTTCCCGAATTTCAACCCTACGGCGATGAAATCGATGAAATCGGAATTAAGCTGGGCGTAACGACCATCGTGGATGCGGGAAGCTGCGGGGCGGACCGGATTGCCGAGTTAGCCGCAAGCAAGCAGCATGCCCAAACCAATCTATTCGCCTTTTTGAACATTTCGCGAGTAGGCTTGCAAAGAATCGATGAATTATCCAATCTGGAATGGATAGATACGTCAAAAGTCATTCAAGCGGTAAAAGAGCACAAAGATTTCATAGTGGGATTAAAAGCGCGAATCAGCAAAAGCGTGGTGGGTGAAAGCGGCATTGAACCTCTGCGTATCGCGCGAGCTCTTTCCGATAAAACATTACTGCCGTTAATGGTGCACATTGGTTCCGCACCGCCAAGTATTGAGGAGATCGTCCCTCTATTAGAGAAAGGAGATATTATCACTCACTATCTCAATGGGAAACCGAATAATCTCTTCGATGATCAGGGCAATCCCCTTCCTGTGTTAGCGGATGCCATTGAACGCGGCGTAAACTTGGACGTCGGGCATGGTTCAGCAAGCTTTTCGTTAAGAATTGCCGAGGCAGCAAAGCAGCATGGCATCGGTTTAAACACGATTAGCACGGACATCTACCGTAGAAACCGATTAAATGGACCCGTGTATAATATGGCCAATGTCCTCTCGAAATTTCTTTATTTGGGATATTCGCTAGAGGAAGTGATTGCAGCTGTTACGGATCATGCGGCCAATTGGCTCGGTAAACCGGAGCTTGGCCGGATACAAGTTGGGGACGTTGCCAATTTAACCTTATTCACCCTTCGGAACGATCCGATTACACTGGTTGATTCCGAAGGTGTCAAGTGGACAGCCGATAGAAGCATAGAAGCCAAAGGGGTCGTTGTGAATGGTGTTTACATGGAATGTTAATTACGAGGTTTTAACGCGTCATTAGCGCAAGCGGGAGTATGTTGTGGCGGCAGTCATATTCGCGCCCCCGGAGCGGGAGAATCTCCGAAGTCATCGGAGTGTGAACTACACCGGGCTTTGTCGGGCTCAATAGGGACTTAGAAAGGTAGTGGATGCAGAAGTGAACTTATCCCGGAATCAAAGGCCCTTGTATTTGCAAATCAAAAATATTTTAAAGGATAGAATACTGCATGGCGTGTATCCTATTAAGGCGAATATCCCTTCAGAGCCCCAATTAGAGAAGGAGTTCGAAGTCAGCAAGATTACAATTCGCAACGCCATCAAAGAACTGTGCCAAGAAGGTTATCTGGAAAAGGGCAGTGGCAAAAGGACGAAGGTTATACGCAATACGGCTACTTCCAAGCTGTCTACATGGAAGCGGTTTACAGAGCTATTGGTCGAAGAAGGCAATCAGGTTCAGAAGCAATTGTTGCAAGTCGAAGTGATCATGACGGAAGAGGGTACGGAACCGCATCAGTTATTTGGAGCACAGTGCGTTCGCATAGAACGTCTGTACAGCCTTAATAATGTGCCCTATACCCATTACACACATTATTTGACCACGCGTATAGGAGAAATCGATCAATGGGAACTGAATGCTCAGTCTCTGTACGAGTGGCTTGAGGAGCAAGAAATCACGTTGGCGAAATATCGGGATCATTTTGCGGTAGCATTTGCCTCTCCTCTTGTAGAGGAGAAATTACGCGTGCAAGAGAAAACCCCTTTATTGAAAAGATTGCGTTATTCCTATGACGAAACGGGCGAGGTGATCGAATACAGCGAGGGCTTTTACAATACGGAAATGCACAGTTATATTGTAAATTATAATGTTTAGCCAGCAGTAATAAATCGCTTCCTATAAGTTCAACGGACAGCACAAATACATGTTCTACATTTAATGCTGAAGTGCGCAAATTCTGTAGAAACCGAAATACATTTGCAGATGAAGAAATACGAACATTATGTCCATCCTGCCGTGAGAAAATTTCCGTATGGCCGTTTTTACTTAGCACATTTTCAAAGTAGTAGAACGCAAGTTAAGGAGACGCTAAAAAAGAATATGGTTTACGTTGACCAATTGGATTTCTAGGAGCTTGTCACGGCGTGACAGCTCCTTCTTATTTTTCACCGATATATTTGGTGGAGCAGGTTTGGTTTATCGGGCGATTAGATTAATTGGGGGAACAGTGCGATAAGTGAGCGAACTGAAAGGTCTTTCAAATGTATGCTAATGAATTTAACGGAGAAATTGTAGTAAATATGGAATCGCAGGTAGTTGAATGGTTCATAAGTTAACAAGTACATCTACTTCACAAAATCCGTATTTTGTACATATGTCTGTATGAATCATGTTCTTAGCTACGCTTTTTGAAAATAGTTCAGCTCTAACTGTCTTTAAAAATAAAAATGCAATGCCTTTAACGACATCGCACTTTTTAGAAATTCAGTTTGGCTACAAATATGGTGTAAAAATTCGCTTGATAGATATTTGAATTCTTCACTAATGATTTTCGTAATTACATGCATGTCGGCGAAGTTCATTTCTGGACTTCCTAAATCATCTTCATTCATATATTCACGATAAAAGTGAGTCTTCTGCAGCACAGATTTTCTCCAAAAGATGTATGAGGTGCTAAGCGTCAAGAAAAGCGACACCGCCCCCAACCCTATTCAAAATTACCCGAGTTTCACTATTTCATTACAGGTTTGCCTAGTCTCTGTAACTTTTTGTTCAGTTCATTTTTCCTTACTTCTAGCTTTTTAGGATACACAAAATAAAAATCAAATAACATTTCCAAAACTTCTAGCAACCACTCTGCTTCACCAGGCTCAACATCAATAATTTCACCTGTATTTGTGTCTTTTAAAGGATGCGCTGCAAAATTCCCTATATTTCGAATCGCATCCACAGCTTCGATAATATAGCTCGGCACTTGCTGAGAATTAATAAATTGATCAATTTCCTGCGCCAGACTATTTTTCTTAATTTGTAATTCATTATGCAAAAAATTCTGTAGACACCTTCTACTTAGTGCTGCACTCGCTTTCGGACTGATAAACAGAACATTAACCGCCTCGTTAAAATCGGATAAATATTCCTGTGGTATCTCTTCTGTAACAATAAGCTTATTCTTGTTGAGAGGGTATACCGTGATCTCGTCTCCTCCATGCATTACGTATTCACCACCATTTACTCCGGATCTATAGTCCCCGATGTAACTAATTACAATTAAACTGAAACATGAAGGACAAAATCCACCTTCAAAGGCACGTCCATGTTCTGGATCAATTTCAAAGGACATTTCTTTTAAACTTTCAAAGTGAATATTTTTGGCACAATAAGGGCATATCATATTTTTTCACCTTCAATAAATAATATTTGTTTATTAAATAGCCTGCTTGTTTTCTAATTATGTCATATTTCACATGCACTTTAACAGGGTAAAACTATTACAACAACAGTACTCAATTGATTAGGCTATAGCCAATTTTAGTAAAACCTCTGCCTCAAAATTTTTAATTTACTAAAACAAAAATTCCAGAAAATCGGCCCGTTATCCTAAACTTCCATGGCGTTGTCCAGACGGTGTTATGGCTTTTGCTGGTGCCTTTCCTATTGGTCATCGGAAGGGAAAAACACAGCTTTTATTGATAAATAAGGACTATGGCATAAACAAGATGTACTTGACGTTCTGAGTGAGGATGATATTAATCATGCGCACGTACCAATAACTATGGTGAAGTGAACTTTCTGCACTTTATCCTTCATCAGTCGCCGGAAACGCTTCGGTATTTCGCTGACCAATACAAGGAAAACCTTTTTTAAGTTTTTAGATAATTAGGTTACCCGTTGAAAGTATTCATGTTCCGACCGGCCATTGACTGGATATAAGTGTCAAACCCAGGATCCATAAGCACCTCAACTTAGAAAGTATCATCAAATATACCGCATTTATAAAGGCGATTCTGCGGACTTCACCGATTCCTATAAGTTACCTGCGTTACTACCTGGACGTCGCGTTTTCAACGCTTAACTCACATCGTTCTCTTTTCGTCTTGAGAAAGATCCTCAATTACGGGAAACAATATATGTTCTTGTCCCAATACGGCAAACGATATAAGTTCTTGTCACTGACTTGTGACAAGAACTTATATCGTTAAAACAAAAAAAGCCGCTGCTACGCGACTTTTAAGCATATTTGTTCTTGTCATCCGACATAAGCCGCTGCTATGCTTCTTAACTTAAACGTTTTGCTTGAACCTAAAGTTATTGCATAATGCCGTTTAGAACGAACAGTTCTTCTAATGCAATAACTTTAAGTTCAAAAAAGTATACGTAAATTGAACTAAACTACAACAACATGTTTATTTACTATATCTTATCCATATTGTTAATTGCACTCTGCATTTCATCATCAGTTATATGCGTGTAAATCATAGTTGTTTGTATTGATGAATGCCCCCACTGGTTCTTCAATCTCGGTACGTCGTTGTTCTCCTTATGGTAACGAGTTGCAAAAGAATGTCTCAATGAATTCAAAGCTGGCTTACCAAAAGCTTCAGCAAATTTTGCTACAAAGTTTTTCAATTGATCTCGAACCCTGCAAAAAATAGTTATGCCGATAAAACATTCACTGAAGGAGAAGTGCAAATTTTGAAAGTTGATTAATAATCACTAGCGTTTCATTAATGATCTCAAAAATTTCATAAGTCACTGACTTGTGCCAAGAACTTATATCGTTAAAACAAAAAAAGCCGCTGTTTCGTGATTTTTAAGCATATATGTTCTTGTCATCCGACACCGACATCACTCTTCACGCAGCAGTGACTATGAATGAATAAGCCAATCTGTCTCTAACGCATTCCAATTTGGTGTAGGCACATCCGACCTTGCCCTCCATTCAGCAAAGTCCTCATTCAAGGCTGTGAGCTCAACTGCTGTCCCATCAATCAACCGGCTAACTGGAAGCAGGAAGAAGATCTTCAACGCCCAGCGGATTAAGTTTGGATAGCCGGTAATCCAAGACGCCTGCTTCGCAGGGGTTAACGGGTACCCCAATGATTCAAGTACACGGAAGCCCTCTCTCATCGCCGCCACTAACTGACGCATTCGCCTGTCGTCACGGACAACCTGTTTCATCTGGAAGCTATGGAACAGAATGACCATGTTCATGGGCACGACCAGCACCATGTGGTTTTTCAGCCACGCATCGATCTGATCATGGTAACTGAGCTTGTACTTGGTTCGCATGAATGCCTGCTCCAGCAGGGAGCGAAACGGAACGGGACCGTCCAGACCCCCGATGACCATCTCCCCATGGCTGCCACGAATGCAAATGACTCGTCCGTCGGTACGTGTACCTGCGGTAGCTTGGAATCCAAAAGCGACCTGTTTAGGCGACTGTCCATGTTTAATCAAATGGTCCTGCATGGCATAGGTATTCATATTGTTGCCGACCAATACGATATGACGGCTAACGTTTTCTGCGAGGATCGGTAGCACAGCCCCGAAATCCGAATATTTCATCATAACGAAGATCAAGTCATACGCGTCACCTGAATCTAGTCTACGAATTACACGAACCCGATCAACAGTTGTCTTGCGCTGAAGGTAATGCCGAATGACCAGTCCCTCCTTTTCCAGTTCCTCCGCTCTCTTTCCTCTTGCCAACACAGTCACGTCATGACCGCCCTTTACTAGGACATGTGCCAGATAGCTTCCCTGCACACCTGCACCGTACACAAGTATATTCAATATTATCCCTCCTTTTATAATTAACAGTTGTTGAATATATATCACCTGTTCATTACAATTAAGATATCATTGGAACGGATGCAGGTGCAATGGCTAATTGCTTTCGTTTCTGTTGAGAAATGAACAACGAATGCTGGATGTGTTCAGGAAAGAGGGGAAAACCATGGATCGGCGCATCGTGCGATCAAGACAAATGATTATGCAAGCGTTCATTGGGCTGTTGGGAGAGCAGGAATTTGAGAGGGTCACCATTCAAGGTATTGCGGATCGGGCCAATGTCAACCGCGGAACGATCTATTTGCATTTTACAGACAAATATGACCTGCTGGAACAGAGCGTGGAAACGTATCTGATGATGCTTGCTGACAGTTGTGTGCCGGAGGATGGGGCAACCAATGAACTGTCTCGGGAACTGCTGATTCGTGCGTTCACGTATCTGAAAGAGCATGCAGAAATCTATGGCGTTTTGATTACCAATAAAGGTATTCCGACGTTCAGACACCGCATGACACAGATGATTGAAGCGAATATCACCTTGGTGGTGAACCAAATGAAGCTAGAAACCGGTATCCACAGGGATGTATTGGCGCAATTCTTATCCGTTTCCATTACGGGGTTGATTGAGTGGTGGGTCGTCCAATCTATGCCATATACGCCAGAAGAGATGGTTGAACAGATGGCTAGAGTTTTGGAAGCAAGGCTGCAGTTATGGTAAACGAAATTTGAAGTGTGATACCTGCATAAAAGTTTTGAGATTAATTTAATATTTACATGTTCAAACGGGTTTACAGCCAGTTGAAATACTTCCGAGGACTAAAGTTTTTTTGATCCTAATCCAGTCTAGCTTATCACTCAAAAGAGCCCTACCTTTCCCAGGTAGATATTTATCAAATCAGCACCATTACAGCCGAATAAGGAGTTGTTGGTGAAAGAATGCGCATCGTAACCGATTCACCGCTGCAAGTGTCAAATCAGAGCAAAGGGCTCTTAGATGAGGAAAGATCCCGGCTGGCCCGAATGATTTTGGCCCTTGCCCCTTATGACGGCGCTTTTAAACAGCACATTCCCGGATTGCTGATCAGCCGCTTTTCTCGGATCGATTCCGACACGGTAAATGATTTCAATTCCCCTTCCCTATTATTTGCAGTGCAAGGGACAAAGGTCATTACGGTTGGTCAGCAAGTATACACCTTGGACAAATTAGAAATGCTCTTGTTTCCCGTTGCCTTGCCAGTCACCATGCAGACTACAAGTGCCACTCCTTCCGAGCCGTTTCTTGGTATCAGGCTGGATCTCGACTCGAGAAGAATTTCCGAGCTTGTCCTCAAAGTATATGCTCACGGGCTGCCCCCCCTTGGTCAGCGGAGTGCGGGGTACGCCGCGAACACCGGCTTAAGCATAATGAAGGCGGTGAGCAGACTTCTGGATTGCTTATCCGATCCTGGAGATACGGAATGGATTGCTCCGCTTGTGATGGATGAAATCTTGATACGTATCCTGCGAAGTCCCTTTGGCAAACAGGTCGCTGAAATGGGTTTCGTTGATTCCGGCGTGCAGCGAGTCGCCAAAGCGATTGCCTGGCTCCGATCCAACTTTTCCCAGCAGATGAAGGTCACAGACTTAGCCGATTTGATGCATATGAGTGTTTCCTCGTTTAACGAGCATTTTAAATCCGTCACTTCCATGAGCCCACTGCAATACCAAAAAGCGCTCCGGCTGCATGAAGCAAGGCGTCTTATGTTTTCCGATTCAAGGAATGCCAGCACGGCAGCCAGACAGGTTGGATATATAAGCATTTCTCAATTCAGCCGTGATTACAGCCGTTTTTTTGGAATTTCGCCAAGCAGAGATATCGCCAGATGGCGGCAGCAAGAACAAGTTCCTCACGACTGAAGCACCAAATGGGATAGAACATTTCATAGGCGATGTGGATTCGCTTAGGATTTCTCTTCTACCCGCAGCCACAAGGCGTGCGGGTGTTATTCTTCCTGCGGTGAACCGGGACTATCCCATTTTCCAACGGATCAGGCAAAAAGCGGCGCGGAATAGGCAAACCTCCCAGGTGAGACTGAACTACAATAGACGTATAGCGTTGCTACTTACATTGTGGGAGGAATAGATTATGCGTGTTTTTGTTATAGGGGCAACTGGTTTTATTGGTTCGGCCATAGTGCGGGAACTGATCGGAGCGGGACATGAAGTGGTCGGTCTTGCCCGCTCGGAAGCGGCGGCGGCGGCACTCACCGGAGTTGGAGTGTCGGTGCATCGCGGATCTCTAGATGACCTCGACAGTCTGCGCAGCGGGACGGCGGCAGCGGATGGGGTGATCCATGCCGCGTTTGTTCATGACTTTAGGGATTACGCCGAGGCCAACCATCAAGATAGCCAGGTGGTTAAAGCGCTCGGGGAGGCATTAGCCGGTTCTGACCGACCCTTAGTAGTCACTTCCGTAACTGCGCTCTTAACACCTGGACGCCTGGGTACGGAGATGGATACAGCCGATCCCCATTCAGTCGCACGCGTCGCATCGGAAGAAACTGCATTGGCCATGGTTTCACAAGGCGTTCGCGCATCCGTGGTTCGTCTTCCGGCATCCGTCCACGGTGACGGCGACAAGGGATTGGTCCCAACTTTGATTGATGTTGCAAGGAGAACGGGTGTCTCCGCCTATGTAGGCGATGGAACGAACCGTTGGCCCGCTGTGCACCGGCTCGATGCAGCCAAACTTTATCCACTGGCGCTCGAATCTGCATCTGCCGGCACCCGATTGCATGCGATTGGCGATGAAGGGGTAGCGCTTCGCGATATTGCCGCCTTAATCGGCCGCCGCCTCAATGTGCCTGTAGTCAGCAAATCTCCAGAGGAGGCGGTTGATCACTTTAATTGGCTGATGCACTTCGTGATGATGGACAATCCTGCCTCCAGCGCTTTGACCCAAGAACGCTTCGAATGGCGTCCCGGTCAGCTCACACTTCTTTCAGATATTGACCGCCAAGCGTATTTCGGAAATTAGGGTTATTGTATATAGCGGCTGGAACGCAGGATTCAAAACAACGATCATTCTGCATCAAGACGCCAGTACAATCCAATCTTAACGACCTGTCGTATTAAATGATATGGACAGCCACCCTTTTATCCCCAATTCCTACGCGATATCAGAAAAGGATGTACGGCAGTAACGATAAATATCTTCATCGTTCAATTTCCGATTTATATTGACGACGTGGATATTTCTAAGGAACTTTTTTCTATTGATCAATAGTACCAAGAATTTCAATAATGAATTTTTCAACGATTTCTACTTCATGTCCAGTCCGAGTTGATCTTTTGTATTAAACGGATAGTCATGGGGGGTCGTTAATCCTACTTTCCGGCATTCCTTAACTATTTATTTCAAGATTTCGATAGCAACACTTATTAGTCCTTTCCCTACCTCACTCATATGAACGTCTCGGGGTTCCCGCGAAACACTAAATCTCCCCCAACCTGATCTAGGTAACTTTCCTCTACATGCAACTCGATGCCTAGTTCGTCCCACTCATCCCGTGGCAGGATTGGATTACGGTCTCGTACGATTACGCGCGCCCCGGCTGAGCACAGCATGCGGATCAGCGGTGAGTTGCTGACGCCGGCCCCCTATGACGGTCACGTCCCGTCCGGCAAGCGATTGGATATAGGCATTAAAAGTAGGATTCATAAGCACCTCAACTTAGAAAATTATCACTACATCAAATATACCACAGGATGTCGCGCTTTCTACGTTTAACTCACACCGTTCTCTTTGCGTCTTGAGAAAGATCCTCACTTACGGGAAACGATATATGTTCTTGTCCCAATACGGCAAACGATATAAGTTCTTGTCACTGACTTATGACAAGAACTTATATCGTTAAAATAAAAAAAGCCGCTGTTACGCGACTTTTAAGCATATATGTTCTTGTCATCCGACAATTTTTCATAGGTAACCGATTCCACCGGTCTTTACCCATCTTGACTTGTCGGCGCCGCTGCTTTCACTTTTTAGAAATTCAGTTTGGCTACAAAGGTCAACATATTTCATAAACTGCTTGTTTTCTGACGTTGTTTATCAAATACATCCATCGCTACTTTGAGCGGAATAGAAGATTGCATACAATTGATCTTTTTCTTTTGTTTTAATGCACGGTTAGGACAATTCATATTCTGTGATGTATTTAAACGAGAATTTTGATAGACTCGCCTGCTTTTTGGTACGGATTCACTTTGGGCACCATTTTGTGCAATTTGGAGCCATAACCTAAAACCTTCATTCACATTCAAGGCATAGCCTAATTCAATCAACAACGATGGTATAATGTCTTCCTTGAACTATAGATTCAGCTCAGACCGTTCGGATGTCTCTTCCAAATATTTTGCTCTTGCTCCATTCAGCAACTGCATCAATACCATAATATCTTCCTCTGTTGTATCGTAGTTCGTAATACAAGCCCGCAGTACTGGAGCCTTGTTTGTTTCGTATACTGAAATCCATGCCTGCCCTGAATGTAATATCTCTTGACATATAAATGATGCAAAATTCGATTGGCTCTTTGATTGAATATTGGAATCCGTAAAGCATACGACAGGCAATACGGTATCATTGACAACCTTCCAGTTAGAAAAAGTAAGCTCCCGTCGCAACCGATTGCCCATCTCTGTCTGGTGCTGTACCATGCTGCGATAGCCTTCCCAACCAGCCGTCACAAGCGATAAATATACTTTCAAACCGATAAACCTTCGCGACCATTGAATCGAATGGGTAAACGGATCAATAACATCCAGATCAGCCCCTTCTTTCGGCATATAATCTGCCGTTATGCTGAAAGTTCTATGTAAGATGTCCTTATGTCGTGTAATATAAATTCCCGCCCCCATCGGGACTGACATCCACTTGTGCGCGTCGAAGGTAATGGAATCAGCTCGGTCAATACCACGAAGAAGATCTCGTAGCTCTGGTGCAAACACGGAGGCTCCACCGTACGCAGCATCCACATGCAGCCACAGTTGCTCACGTTCAGCCAGGTTAGCCATTTCGTTAATAGGATCAATTGCTCCAGCGCCGGTCGTTCCACCTGTTGCAATGATGAGAAAAGGAGTGTATCCAGCAGCGCGATCCACTTGAATTTGATGATGAAGCGCATGAACATCTATATGCATTTCAGAGCCCGTCGTAATAATACGAAGGGAATCTGTGCCCAGTCCGCAGGAACGCGCTGCCTTTACCAGGGAATGGTGGCTCTCAGCAGAGGCGTACATGACAGGATGCGAAGGGAGTGACCTCAGCCCTTCTTTGGCATAAGATGGAAAATAATGTACTAGTGCGGTCAGTACGGCTGTTAGATTTGCTTCCGCTCCCCCCGTTGTAAATGTCCCATCTGCTGCATCTGCTGAATAACCGAATCTTGAAGCTATCTCTTTCAATACATAGTTCTCCATTTCGACCGCTACAGGTGCATGGCTCCAGGCTGCAAGCTGCGGATTGAATGCTGCAGTAATCGTGTCCGCCATAATTCCCATGAAGTTGGGCCGCGGGTTATACAGACCGAAATATCGCGGGTGTGGCGTATGCACCTGGAATTGTCTTAGTCCCTCCAGGATATGATTAATCGCCTCGCGCGCACTGACGGGATGCTCAAAAGATAATTTACGTGAGTGTTCTGCAATCGCATCCACGCTGAGTTCAGGTGAAACACGAACCCCGCGTATGTTCGTCATATAGTCATTGATTTGTTCCAACAGGTAGGTTCCAATATCCATGCGTTCATCCGTATCAAGATTAAAAATTGAATTATGCTTCATCATGTGAAGAATGCATCCCCTTCATCTTGTAAAATTCCATTGCTGATTCAAAGTATACACTCGCATAACTTGGTTGTATGCATTTTCGAATGAAACCGCAATATTTCGAAATAATCTCTTTCCTATCGGCAGCGCGGTCGGTACACGCCAGCGACGGCAGCCGAAATGAATATTCCACCAAACGTGAACAAGTTTAATTGTATTTATACGCATCCTTAAGACCAGAGACCCACGTCTGATACGCCATTATCATACAAAGCTTTTTGTGCCTGTTTGTCAGACCCAGGATTATTATCGCAAGAGGTCGTTCCCTTGCCTGTCTTATATAAACTACACTGTAACACACTTGTTTTCCCAAAAAATTGGAGGATCATCTGATCTGAGGCTACCCAGCGCCATTCGTCTTGTTCTTGTTTAATCTTTGGGGTATTAAGCGCTGTTGCACCAGCGTAATCTGTGAAAGAGAAAAACAATGCAGAAGCTATTCCTAAGCTTAAACGTCTTTTAAAATCAAAATCATATGTGACAATTTATCCTTACCAACGGCACGTGAACAAAATCTGATTGACTTAATCAGTGGGCGCGATAAAAGGCGTTTCTTTGGACTTAACCGGTTCCTATAAGTCACCTGCGTTACCGCCTGGACGTCGCATTTTTTACGCTTAACTCACATCGTTCTCTTTGTATCTTGAGAAAGATCCTCAATTACGGGAAACGATATATGTTCTTGTCCCAATACGGCAAACGATATAAGTTCTTGTCACTGACTTGTGACAAGAACTTATATCGTTAAAACAAAAAAAAGTCGCTGCTACGCGAATTTTAAGCATGTATGTTCTTGTCATCCGACATCGGATGTTTTCTATTCATTCTTTAATATGTATTGCTGGTCAATACATAGCTTTGTAACTTCATGTCCGTCAAGACCGTCGATTACGCCATCGCAGATCGTGTGTCCTTCGAAATACTTGATCCGCCCTCGCCCACGCAGTGAGGCGGTCACCGGATTATCACCGTTGAGAACGGCAAGATCGTCATCACTCGGAAAATTCAACAGGCGGCGCTTCGTGGCGATATATTCATCCATGTCGCGGTGCCAGTCGAGGTGATTGGGAGAGATATTGGTAATCACCGCTACATGAGGAGAACTCGTCATGTCCATCAACTGGAAGCTGGACAGCTCGACCACGCACGTGTCCAGCGGCGACATTTCTCCCACGTGTGCCAATGTTACCGCCCAGATGCACCGTATGTCCCCCATTAGCCAGCATGTCTGCGATCAGTGAGGTTGTTGTGGTCTTACCGTCCGAACCGGTCACACCGAAAATGGGACTGGGACACAACGCGAAGAACTCCTCCATCTCACTGGTCACACGGCTGCCGCCGGCGCGGGCTGAGTTCAACGCCGGATGGTCTGGACGTATGCCTGGAGTGCGAAACACTAAATCGCCCCCAACTCGATATAGGTAACTTTCCCCTAGATGCAACTCGACGCCTAGTTCGTCCCACTCATCCCGTGGCAGGATTGGATTACGGTCGCGTACGATTACGCGCGCCCCGGCTGAGCACAGCTTGCGGATCTCAGCTGACGCCGGCCCCTATGACGGTCACTTCCCGTCCGGCAAGCGATTGGATAGCGGTGAGTTTAGGTGTTAAAAGTAGGATTCATAAGCACCTCAACTTAGAAAGTATCACTACATCAAATATACCACAGGACGTCGCGTTTTCTACGTTTAACTCACACCGTTCTCTTTGCGTCTTGAGAAAGATCCTCAATTACGGAAAACGATATATGTTCTTGTCCCAATACGGCAAACGATATAAGTTCTTGTCACTGACTTGTGCCAAGAACTTATATCGTTAAAACAAAAAAAGCCTCTGTTACGCGACTTTTAAGCATATATGTTCTTGTCATCCGACATCTCCTGGGTATGTTTATCCCGGTTGTGTGTGCATACCCCTGTCCCATTTCCTGACTTGATCCTCTTTTCCGTTCCGTACTCATGACATAGTGAACCTCCTTACTGAAATCACGTATGTATTCGCCGTTGTATCCCACCATCCTGCCCATTAGTTGAACAAAGGCAGCCGATCTCGTAAACGGCTGCCTTCTTTTGTCTTCTATTCAACTAACGTTTCCTCGTTAGCTTAATAAACGACGCTTAAACAAGCTTATGTCGGTAGCTATTTTCTCTTGATCAAGAATGTCTTCCCTTCGGGTTTTCTCACATGAACTTAGTCAAATTCTACAAGTGTTATTTCATAGATTAGACTTGCATACCGCTTCGCACCAAAACCACATGTAAAATCAAATTTCCTCATTGTCTACTTTTTCATTCGGTGACTGTACAGGGAATTCCAGTACCGCTCTTAGGCCTCTTTGGTCTACGCCACTTGTAAGAATGAGGCGGCCATGATGCGCCTTCGCAATCCTTGCCACCATCGGAAGCCCCAGGCCGTGACCTTGCTGATCAGGCCGCTTTCTCCTCGTTGAGTAGTGCAATTCGGTAATCTCCGCCAATTGCTCCTGTAGGATTCCTCGTCCACTATCTCTTACGATAAAGAGATAATGGGATCGGTCATTGGATAAAAAAGCTTCTATGATGATTTTGCAGCCCTGCGAGTTATGAAGCACGCTGTTCTGAACAAGATTACTGATTGCCCGAAGAAGCAATTTCTCGTCCCCATGGATCTGAACCGCTTCATCGGTCAGTTTCAATTCAATCACATAGCGGTCATCCAATCCGTTATTCAAAAATTCCGTGACAACCTGTCTTGCCAAAACCGATAGTCGGAGGGGCTTCAAATACAAAGGCTGCATTTCATACTCGAGCATGGAGACCAGATTCAGGTCACTTACGAGTGAGCGAAGTTTCTCGCCTTGCCGCCGGATAATACCGGCCTGATGCCGCTGCTCCTTTGGCAAGTCTGAATGATCCTCCATTTCACTTGCATAACCGAGCACGAGCGAGAGAGGTGTCCGAATATCATGAGAAATCCCGGCAATCCAGTTGGAGCGTGCTTCATCCCGAGCTTGCAACGCGGCTGTCTTGCTCTGGAGTATAGCTGACGCGGAATTAATGCTCTGGGCTAAATCACCGAATATACCTTTGGCATCCAACTGAACCGATTCTTGCTCCCTGGCTAGATTGTGAACGCCATCCACCAGAGGGCGTATCTTACTTATGAGACGCGTGCCAATGACAACAGATATCAGCAGAGCCAACGCTAAATTACAGAGTAGCAATAGTACAATCCGCAGAGGCAACGAACTTATCCAATCTGGAAGAAAATCCAATTGATATTTCCAGTGGCTTTCCTTGGGATACCCTACCACCATCAGACCATCCTTATGTTCCGACGTATACACTGGATAATCCATAAGGTAATACCGCGAGAACTTGGCTACATCGACTAGATTGTAGGATTTAGGAACATCATGAGGTAGATGGTAGTCCCATCTCACATGACCTTTTTCACCGAGCAGCATGGCCCAGGCATGATTCTGCTTCAGAAGCTCGGTAGCCTGCTCGTCCAGTTGAAAGCTGTCGACCTGCTTCTCCAAACTTTTGGCCACTTGCTTAACCATGCCTTCTGGGGACGGGTGCTGGTAATTTTCTGAGAACACCAGCGTGCCCAAGAGTACGAAATTAAAAATAAGCAGAAATATCGAGATAAAAATGGTCGTGGCGACAAACCGGCGTAATATGCGAATAATTCCCTCCACTAACGTATCTCCTTCACCAGCAACTTATATCCCAGTCCTCTGACGGTGAGAAGATGGATCGGTTTGGAGGGATCGAGCTCGATTTTTTCACGTACCCGCCTGATATGGACCATTAATGTATTTTCGTATCCGTAGCTGTCATCTCCCCAAACGGCCTGACATAAGGCGTCACTTGTGACAATGCGATTCTGGTTTTCGTACAACTTTACAAGAATCGCATGTTCCTTTGCCGTCAATGGCAGCTCTTTATGATTCCTGTGCACAACAGCGCTATCCAGATCAATGATTTGTTCTCCCAATCGAAAAGCAGACAAGCGCTCCACCACGGGAGAGGAGTAGACCCGCTTTAGTATTGCCATAAGCCGTAATACCAGCTCCCGCGGTAGAAACGGCTTCACAATGTAATCATCTGCCCCCAAACCTAGCCCAAGCAATCGGTCTTCATCCTCACCCCGTGCGGAGAGAAAAAGAATAGGAGTTTCCGAGAACTGTCTAATGGAAGACAGAAGCGAGAATCCATCGCCATCAGGCAGCATGACATCGAGAATCGCGATATCCGGCTTGCCTGTGTGGCAGATCGATAGAGCTGAAGCACAGTCGGCTGCTGTGAAAATGCGGAAAAATCCCTCTTTTCTTAAAAATTTTTCTATCATAATTCTGATATCCGGTTCATCATCTACAATTAATATTTTTTTGTCTTTTAAATTCTCCATGCTGCACCACCTGAATTTATTATACATGAACAGGGGGAATAGCTGTGTTTTTCAGATTCTATTTAAGGTTGGCGTAAGGTCTTCTAAAGATTAAGGAAAGGTGGATTCCTTACTGTTAAAACAGAGGGAAATATTTAAAAAGACTTGAATGGAGCTGACTTTCTATGAGCGCATTAGCAATTGTGCAAACGCAAAATCTGTCCAAAACGTATGGGGCAATTCACAGTGTGAATAAAGTTGATTTACATGTACAGGAGGGAGAAATCTATGGGTTTCTGGGCCCAAACGGAGCGGGTAAAACGACTACGCTAAAAATGCTGCTCGGACTAATTAAGCCTACTGAAGGGACAATTAACATTTTCGGGGAAAGCCTGAGCAAACATCGACCATCCATACTGCAACGTACCGGATCACTAATTGAATCTCCCTCCTACTACGGACATTTGACAGGGCTTGAGAATATGAAGGTCATGCAGCGCCTGCGGAACGTGCCAGATAAAAACGTAGATGAGGCGCTTCGTATTGTACGGCTAGAAAATCAGAAGAACAAAAAAGCTGAACAATATTCGCTAGGAATGAAGCAACGACTGGGAATCGCAATGGCCCTGCTGGCCTTCCCCAAGCTGTTGATCCTCGATGAACCGACGAACGGTCTTGATCCCGCAGGCATTGGTGAAATTCGGGAGCTTATCAAATTGTTACCCGAACGCTACGGAATAACGATATTGCTCTCCAGCCACCTTCTCTCCGAGATCGAACAGATCGCTACCTCAGTAGGCATTATCAGCGAAGGGAATCTGTTGTATCAGGGCAGTATGGACAGCCTGCGGCAAAAAAATAGAAACGCCATTTTTATGAAAACGGGGGACAATGCCAAAGCGGAGCAGCTACTATTCACGCAAGGATACCGTCCAACACAAAGCGGAGGCCGGCTTGAGCTTATCAATATTCAGGATTCGGAAGTGGCGGAAATGAACAAATTGCTTGTTGAGCATCAAATCGCTGTCACTCGGATCGAGGAGCAGAAGAAAAGTCTGGAGGATATCTTCCTTGAGTTGACAGGAAAGGAGCGGAGCTTGTGATCAAGTTATTAGGACTGGAATATTTCAAAATCCGTCGCAAAAAAATATGGATTATGATTATCTTATTTCTTGTCGTGGAGATGCTGTGGGCTTTTATGTCCATTAGCCGGTCCATTGCGAGCAATCCGGATCACGCCGTTTGGGAATCTATTTTGTTTAGTATATCCTCCATGAATGGCTTTTTTATGCCGATTATTTCAGCCGTTGTTGTCTCGCGCATTTGTGATATGGAGCATAAGGGATCGACCTGGAAAATGCTTGTTGCTACCAATGTGGGACGCAGGCATCTCTACGCGGCGAAGTATATTAGCACCAATAGTCTGCTCCTGTATGGCATCTGTGTACAAGCTTTATTCATCATCGTGTTTGGGGTCATAAAGGATTTCCCCGGTACGTTTCCTATTGATCTACTATTCCGGTTCATTGGGGGGACCCTACTGACAACTCTCGCTGTCACAGCACTTCAACAATGGATTTCTTTTGCTATTAAAAATCAGGCGTTTGCGCTGTGCATTGGCATGCTAGGCGGTTTCATCGGAATGACCGCTGGATTATTTCCAGCAGCAATTAGACATATTTTTATCTGGTCTTACTATTTGGATCTCAGTCCGGTTACTTATCGATACGCCGAGTCTGCGGGCGCCTATCTAGTACAGCCAGTAAGCTTTGGAATTGTAGTGGGCGCGTTAATAATGACCGTCCTGTTCTATATCGCCGGGAACATCCATGTAAGCCGGCAGGAAATCTGAGGAGGGAAGTTCATGAAACGAAGTATTTCTGCTGAATGGCTCAAACTGCGTCATTCCCGGATCAGTCTTGTCATCGCTGTACTTCCAATCATAAGTCTGTTGATTGGATGTGCGAATTATTATTTGAACCAGGGCGCCCTGCAAAATGGTTGGTATAGCCTGTGGATCCAGGTCAGTCTGTTTTACGGTGTGTTTTTCCTGCCTATTCTCATTGCCATCTGTTGTTCCTACATATGCAGACTGGAGCATTTAAACCGAAATTGGAATATGGTAATGACCTCTCCTGTATCAGTTGCCAGTGTGTTTCTTGCCAAATGGATTGTCGTTAGCATTTTAATCTTGTTCGCGCAAGCGCTGTTTTTGGGACTCTACTGGCTTGCAGGTACCTTGCTCTCCTTACCAGGGCCTTTCCCTGTAGAGACGATAGGTTGGACGATACGTGGATGGTACGCATGTATGTCCATTAGCGCTCTTCAATTGAGACTTTCGCTGCAGATCCGCAGCTTCGCTACGCCTATCGGCATTAGCCTGTGTGCGGTATTTATTGGTCTTGGCATGTATATTGCCAAGCTCGGAATATTGTTCCCATTCTCATTACTCAACATTGGCATGCGTGTGATGAGTCAGGATAAATTGACTGATATGCAGATCTTTCTATTTTGGATGATTAATTTGGCTTTCATTATCATTTTTGCGTCGATGTCTATTCGCCGGTTGAAGAGTAAAGATATCGTCTCATCCTGATTGCGCTTAGGAGGAATTTATAATGAAAAAAATGTTGCTAGTGCTGGGACTCATCATCGTGATTGGAACATGCTTGTGGATGTTCTTCTTCAATCCGGAGAAGCTGAATCCTGAGACTTCTGCGGGAAAAACAATCTATTATGCGATGATAACCGGACTTGGTGTGCAAGATGAGAATGGGCGTTATAAGTATGAGCTGACTTCCTATAATGAGGGAGGGAATGAAAAGAAGCTTGGTTTTTCGGCAGGAAAGCAATTGAGAGAAGGAGCTTATGTTCAGCTATATCACACGTTGATTCGGGGCGTAACATACTGGAAAGAGGTTACCTTCGCAGAGTTGCCGAAGGCGGTTCAGGAGCAATATCAACAATAATAAGTTTTTTTGAGGCTGCCATAAGGCAGCCTTTAGTCTTTCAATCAACATTTCGCTTTAACGGAATAATCTGTTACCTTCAGGCGGTTGGAACTTGAATGAATTACTAAACCAGTTACTATTAATTTTGTGATTTTTCGGACTTTATCATATCGTTCCACTCACTTAAATAAACTGCATATCCCAAATTTTTAGGTTCAGACGGCAACCATGAAATAAACTCTAATTCGTTACCATCAGGATCGTTAAAATAAATAGCTGCCGCAGGCATCCATGTATGTACAATTGGCTCAATTGGTTCTTTCCCAAAAGCTGTAATGGGTTCAAGGCCTCTTTCTCGTAGCCAGTCAATTGAATCCTTTAATAAATCCAAATCAGTCCCAAAAGCAAAATGTCTTTTGCTAACATCACTTCCCTTTGGAACTTCCCAAAGACCAAGTAATTGACGTTCCTTTCCAATATAAAAAAATGCAATTCCTCTTTCCTCAATTAATAATGAAAGTTCCAGTCCCAACTTGTTATAAAATTCAATAGAAGTATTCAAATCTTTAACTTGTAAATGAGTCTCGTATAGATTCTTAATCATAGCTCTGCTCCTCGCTCAGCAAAATTCATAAGTTGTCTTCCAATACCACGTCGCTTTGCCGATGATCCTACTACAATTATACAAATCTCCCCATAAGGACAAATACAATGTACCATATATCACCAATATATTCCATATAACATTCCACTAAACTGCCCGTTAGTTTAATAAAAGACGTCTACCGCCGTCGATGAAATCATATCGGGAATGTTATCAAGTTCTTGTCAAAACACAATGACAAGAACTTGATAACATGAATATAAAAAGCCGCATAATCAGCGACTCCTAATGTTACTATGTTTTTGTCACCCGACAATGGCATTGTTTTTTTGCCGTATGCGCGGCTGCTTTCTCATTCTGTTCATGCTGTCTCTAACTGTCTCTAAAACTAAAAATGCAGTGCCATTAATGACATCGCATCGCACTTTTTAGACCTCGATGGCATCCGTTATTAACCCAGTCTCGACCTGTGAAATTTCCGTATACGGGTGTTATTTTAGACCATTAGTTCCTTTAATTCCTTTCGGTTGATTTTATCGATCTTGTCAATTGAAAGTTCATCAGTGCTCTCTTCTGGTCACAGTTAAAGTTGCTTTTTTTTACAATTCATTGAAAATTATCTTCAATTACGGTTAACGATATATGTTCTTGTCCCAATACGGCAAACGATATAAGTTCTTGTCACTGACCTGTGACAAGAACTTATATCGTTAAAATAAAAAAAGCCGCTACTACGCGACTTGTAAGCATATATGTTCTTGTCATCCGACATTGTTTATGAGTTGTTATTCCTCGCTTGAAAAACTAAGTTGTTGTTCTTATAGTCTTCGTGGCAGCCAAAGGATTCTCTTTTCTTTCCCTCATGTAGAACAAGGAGCAAGATCCACGGCGATCTTGCTCCTTGTTTGTTGTGTTTTGGAATTTTGTCTCGGGATTCGTGCCATTCAACTTACTGGCCGGCTGCCGCTGTAGGTTTATTCAGCTAACGTACCCGTTAGTTCAACAAAGTCCTCCAGTGGAAACAGTCGAAGTAGTGGATTATGATTGCTCATGGCCTGAAACATATGCAAGCCGATCGATTCGTCGGCAGCCTCGTCATGTTGTATTATTGAGCTCTAGTACCCGTTAGTTCAATACAGTTTTTACTATGTGTTGAGAAGTTCCTTTAAAGCTTCCGTATTATTGCTTGTCAAAACGGGAATAAATTCAGTTATTTTTTCAATATCCCATTCCCACCACTTCAAAGTATTGAGAATATCAATCGTTTCCTCGTCAAATCTATAACGTATTAATTTTGCAGGGTTCCCTCCTACAATGGAATAAGACGGAACATCTTTGGTTACTACAGCATTTGTTGCGATTATCGCACCATCTCCTATATGAATCCCTGGCATAATTGTAGCATTATAACCGATCCAAACATCGTTACCTATAACTGTATCCCCTTTGAATCCACCACTTAAATTCTTTAATCCGACTTCCCAATCTCCACCAAATGCCCCAAAAGGAAAAGTTGTAAATGAATTTGTATTATGATTCGCACCATTCATAATAAATTTAGCGGTGGATGCAATAGCACAAAACTTTCCGATTTTCAGTTTATCTCCTATAAAGTCAAAATGATAAAGGACGTTTTTCTCAAAACCTAAAGGGTTATTCAAGTCATCGTAATAGGAATAATCCCCAACTTCAATATTTGGATTAATCACTACATTTTTTAAAAAACAAAGGCTTCTGATATTTTTTATCGGAAAAACACTATTTATATCTGGACCCATCATTTTCACAACCTTTCACAAAATCCAATTTCATTATCCGATTATACCATACGCCATTTTACGGTTGTCCACCAACTCGATCTTCGAAGTGAATGTCGACCAGTGGATTATGATTGGCATAAAGTTTAAGCTATATCATCGACTTGTAAAACCCTCTAGCCGCTGCTAAGAACAGGTTAACCGTCTTAGAGCTTTTGCTTGTCAGGTAGATTCCTTCATAACCGTCTCGACCTCGAACTTTACATTCCATCCTCGAAATTAAGTAATCTCTAACGGCTACTTGTATAGCAGCTGCCTCATCATTCCATTGAACTAATCTACCCTGATACTGACTCTTATGATTTAGCCAGTAGAAAAAGGGTTCCAAAGCGTTTAAATACGCAATAACAGAACTCTCACCAATTCTAGTGATTTGATGATGATAATATTCGGTGAGAGGTATAAATGGTTTCTTCTCATCATCAAATACGATGAGTCGGTACTTACTAACTGTCCCCTCTGGACAGTATTGATGAAAATAGCTCCCCATATTTCCCTCTTAACTAACCGTGCAAAGGTCTTCTTTTATGATCTTTTAGATGTGCCACATTATATAAGTTTGCTTTAGCTAAAGCCCGTCCAATGAAAAAGCAGCCGATCACATCGATCGGCTGCTCTTACCTTACCCGATTATCATCCACTGATAAGTTCCTGACTAATTCTACAAAGTGATGCCCACGCTCTTCAAAGTTTCGGTATTGGTCAAATGCAGTGCAGGCAGGGCTCAACAGCACAGTGTCACCCGGTACGGCCAGTTTGTGCGCTTGCTCCACTGCCTCAGCCAAACCCTCACAGCGGATAATATGTGGGCAATTCGGCACTTTGCGCGCCTCAATCTCGATTTGACTGGCTGCTTCGCCGATCAACAGCAAAACCTTGACATGATCGGGCAACAGCTTGGCCATCTCGTCAAACGGTACCCTCTTATCTCGTCCGCCGGCGATCAGCAATACTCGGCCCACGTGAGCATGCAGTGTGGAGACGGTACGGGCGGGGCTGGAACCGATGGAATTGTTATAATAATGCACACCGGCCACAGTTGCAACCCACTGATTTCGGTGCTCCACGCCAACGAAAGTACGAACCGTCTCTAGGATTGCCTCGTCCGGCACAATCCCCTGCACAGCGGCCACGGCAGCCATGACATTTTCCACGTTATACCACCCCGGCAAACGAATGTCATTAATTGGGACTAGACCGTCGATCACGCCATCGCGGATCGTGTGACCTCCGAAATACTTGGTCCGCCCTCGCCCACGCAGTGAGGCGGTCACCGGATTATCACCGTTGAGAACGGCAAGATCGTCATTACTCTGAAAATTCAACAGGCGGCGTTTCGCGGCGGTATATTCATCCATGTCGCGGTGCCAGTCGAGGTGATTGGGAGAGATATTGGTAATCACCGCTACATGGGGAGAACACGTCATGTCCATCAACTGGAAGCTGGACAGCTCGACCACGCACGTGTCCAGCGGCGACATTTCGCCCACGTTTGCCAGCAGTGGTGTGCCAATGTTACCGCCCAGATGCACCATATGTCCCCCATTAGCCAGCATATCTGCGATCAGTGACGTTGTTGTGGTCTTACCGTCCGAACCGGTCACACCGAAAATGGGACAGGGACACAACGCGAAGAACTCCTCCATCTCACTAGTCACACGGCTGCCACCGGCGCGGGCCGAGTCCAACGCCGGATGGTCTGGACGTATGCCTGGAGTGCGAAACACTATATCGCCCCCAACTCGATCTAGGTAACTTTCCCCTAGGTGCAACTCGACGCCTAGTTCGTCCCACTCATCCCGTGGCAGAATTGGATTACGGTCGCGTACGATTACGCGCGCCCCGGCTGAGCACAGCATGCGGATCAGCGGTGAGTTGCTGACGCCGGCCCCTATAACGGTCACGTCCCGTCCGGCTAGCGATTGGATATAGGTGTTAAAAGTAGGATTCATAAGCACCTCCACTTAGAAAGTATCATTACATCCAATATACCACATTCTGTAACTATTCTACTTCTACTTGGCGGACTATATACATAAACAGAATCACCTACAGTCAATGCATCACTGTTCTTGTCCCAATACGGCAAACGATATAAGTTCTTGTCATTGACTTGTGGCACGAACTTATATCGTTAAAATAAAAAAAGCCGCTGCTACGCGACTTTTTAGCATATATGTTCTTGTCATCCGACAGTACTCCTTATATGCTTGATCTAGTTTATTTTCAAACTCCTCCCATGTCTCATGGCGAGGATCCCAAGGCTGCGCCAGAATATGAAATAAACGATCCTTCCTTCGATTCATTATTTCTACGTTTTTCATACAGTGAGAAGTATGTATCCATCCATTCATACGATTCCGCAGATTTTTTTACGAGTTAGCAGGTTTATTAAGCTATCGTACCCGCTGTTTTTATTGAGTGTCTTCGTCGCTTTTGTACTCCAAAATATCACCTGGCTGACAATCCAAAGTCTTACATATCGCTTCTAATGTTGAAAAACGAACCGCTTTTGCTTTCCCATTTTTCAGAATGGAAAGATTCGCCATAGTAATTCCAACCCTCTCCGAAAGCTCCGTTACGCTCATTTTTCGTTTTGCTAACATCACATCAATATTAATAATAATTGCCATATCCTCCACCTCAGACCGTCAAATCATTTTCTGATTTTATGTTAATCGCTTCTTGTAAAAGCCGTTGTAGGACAGCAGCAAAAAAGGCGATAACCAACGAAGAAAAAATGAGGATGAGCCCCAATAATCCAATAGGAGGGTCAACTTTCTTCGCTATAAAATGAATGAGTGGCATGCCTAATACATATAAACTGCTGATGGTAATCGCACAATGTTTTATATTCTTTAATGCATTTACGGATAATTGCGAAAATGATTTGCTTTTGTCCATATAACGCAAAAGATTGAAAGCTTGATAGAGAGCCAAATAGAACGGGATAGCCGCTCCATACATAAGGATGAAAACGAGATATTTCATTGAAGCGATATTTGGGTATAATTCGGATGCAAAATTCGCTACATTAGGCACTAAAAATATACACAGAGCAAGAACTGGAATCCCCATAAGAATAACCGCTAATTTTAAAAACAATGTGGATGCTTCTTTCATTTATAACACCTCTTTTTTATTTTTTATCCAGGAGATTTTTTATTGGTTTTTGAAGAACTTCTAAAATGACTGCAACAATACTTGTTGCAAAAATACCTATTAGACTTAGCGATATCGGACCCGCTGCGTCATCTCCTGTGGTTTTAGCAAGCACCATTAAGTTTACTATCACTAACAAAATGAAGAAAATGACTGTAAAGGCACATCTCTTTATAACCTTCAAAGATTTAAGGGATAACTCGGAGAAAGCATTGTTCTTTTCGATATAAGTTAATAGCTTAAATACATGATACAATGCAACAGAAAACGTAATACAGATTCCATACGCGCATACTAAAAGGGGGTAAACCTGGTAATGGTAATCTGGATTTACTAGGGCATCTCTCCTCGTTGCTTCAGGCAACCAATAGATACACAAAGCAAGCACTGCAATTCCAGCCAGAAAAATAATTACCTTTAAGAAATTGGTTGAACCTCGTTTAACATTCATTTAAAACACCTCACTTATTTATGACAACATGATTTTAGCACATGATTTATCGTTTTACAATAAATATATATTGTATATTATTATATTGTTATTAAAATATAATTGCGCGTTTGGAGTCTAAACGTCAAATAACCCCCATCTGTCTCAACAGACGGGGGTTATTTGACGTTTACGTTAAGCTCTTTTTTTGCCGAGAAGTTGGGCAAAAACCTCTTCCAATGTTAAGGTCGGTTGCTCAATATGTTCTTCGCAACGCCAACATACAAAACCGTCTGGGCGAACGAGAACAACGCTTTTTTCCTTGGCTTGATAAGCATTCTGCCAGCCATGATCTTTGTCAATGAAATCTCCATTCTGTCCTACGCTATAAGTATTAATTTTGACACCAAACTGCCCGGATACGTATTTCGCCGCATCCTCCCATCCCTCGGCTTTTTCCCCTACAAACAAAACAAATCCTAATCCTAACAAGTCAAGCGTGGAACATTCCCTACCTTGATATTCGCCCCAAATATGAGGGGCCCGTGTACCGAGGCGCCCCTTTAGTTCAAAATGATCGAGCGATGAAGGAGCGGCATCCTGTTTAAGGATGGCTTTGGATTCGTAATGATAGCCAACCGATACAATCAGATCGTCAAACGGAGATATTCTCTTTTCCGTCTGTTTTTTCATGGCCGAAAACACACCCGTGTCGGCGACTCGCCCGGCCTCTGAAACCGTCATTTGGGCGACGGGACGACGTTCAGCCTCATAAGTTTTCAACAGTTCAGGGCTGGCCGCTTTATGAACGGCTGCTGCCAATTTCCATGCTAAGTTATGAGCGTCTTGTACACCCGTGTTGGCTCCGTAACCTCCAGTCGGCGGCATGAGGTGAACTGCATCCCCAATTAAAAAGACGCGATCCTGTTGAAATTGCTCAGCGACCTTTTCCGCTGCTTCCCAAGGCAGCACACTCAATATCTTTACTTGGAGATCCGGTAAATCAATCGCCTTTTGTATGATTTCCCTGCATCGTTCTTCTGAAAAATGAGCAGCAGTCTCACCGCCTTCAAAATCATAAGAAACGTGATAGCACCAACGGTCACGATTATTAATTGCAAGCAACACGCCTGCCGCCCCAGTACGTGTGATGTTGCACGCACTGAATTCGCGTCCCTTTACAAAATGTTCGAGATCTGCTTCAAAATAAATATTAATGATATGACCGTGTGAATTCATTTCGGTCATCTTGATGTTCAGCATTTGACGAACCGGGCTTTTTGCACCGTCAGCAGCAATCATATAGTCTGCTACTATGGTTTCTTCAACACCCGTTGTACGATTGAGAACGGTAGCCCTAACATGGTCTTCATTTTGTTCAAAAGCAGTCAATTCTGTATGAAAACGCAGATCCCCCCCACGTTCGCGAGCTGCTTCAAGCAAGATGGGTTCGACCAGATTTTGTGTAGCACGGACGCTGGAAGCAGGACTTATCTCTTTGAGGGTAGCAAAATACGATTTCACAGACTCTGGCAGTATTTTGGGGATATCCATTTTTTCCGGATCAAACTCTGCCTCTCTTAATGTATGGGCCGTGTACCACCCTTTGCCTTTGGCCAATTGCGTACCGATCTCTTCGATTGCTTTAGCCAACCCCAGTTCTCGATATAATTCCATTGTCCGAAAGTTTAAGCCCCGTGCCCGTGGATGAATGTTCGTTTTTTGATGACGTTCAATAAGTACATAGGGTACGCTATGCCGCGACAAGAATAACGCTGCGGAAAGACCGGCCAATCCCCCTCCGACAATCAGTACAGGAACAGTAGTGATTTTTTTAGACATCATATCCAATCCATCCTTTCTGTCTTATTCTCTCCAATTGTTTTGACTAAACCATGTACTTCTATCACCAGCAAATCTTCGTCCTCCTCCTTAACGGTGTTATATTGATTTTTACTATAACGGTGTTAAAGAACATTTGTCAAGCGAGTTTACAAAACTAATGTAACACTGTTAAATTCGCTTGTTATGTCTTATAATTAATTAAAAGAGGTGCGAACATGGAAGATCATTTGAAACTAAGCGAAAGACAACAGGAAATCGTCGAAGCGGCGCTTGAATTACTGGCTGAAAAAGGATATGACGAATTATCTATTCGTGATATTGGAAAAAAGCTAGGTGTCAAAGCCCCGGCCATTTACTGGCATTTAAAAAACAAAGCTATGATTGTGGACTACATGGCCGAGCATATCTTACAAAAAAAGATGGGAAATTTCGTTCCAAGGGAAAGGGAGCAGTCCTGGCAGGATTGGCTGCTTGAGCATATCACACTGTTTCGTAAGGCTATGCTCTCTTATCCTGATGGCGGGCGTGTGATAGCCGGCGCGCATCCTTTTCCCAATGGAACTTTAGCGAAGTTTTTGGAAATTTCTTTTGCCTCCCTTCGCAGTGCAGGAATGGATATACGAACAGCCAGAATTGTTATGCTCACCGTTATTCGTTATACATTTGGCTGTGTGATTGAGGAACAGGCGGACGAGCAAAACTGGGAAACGCTGGCCGAGCGTACAATAAACAGCGGCGAATTAACAAACATTATGGAAGCTATTAATGTCGGCGGTACGGATGACGAAAATTTCATGACAGGGCTTAAATTAATTGTCGCAGGTGGAAATGAAGCGATGGCATCAGACAAATTTTTTTGAAATACCGTTATCGCTCGTTCCTCGCCGTCCCCACTGCCTAAATGAAAAAGCCGCCTGTCGCATCGACAGACGGCGGTTTTTTTATTCAAAATCAAGCGTCGCAAGGCTTCCCGAAAATAATCACATGCAAAATGTATCGGTTGCAGATTGTTCGGACCTTTCGAATGGACATCTGCCCCTGCTTCGATTAAAAGCTTCACTATATCCAGATTCCCTACTCTACACGCTATTTGCATGGTGTTCCATTTATCGGATTTGAATAATCAGTTAGCTTTTTATTTAGACTATTCGCTTTCGCGTTAATTACATACTCCCGCACCATATCCACATTTTGGTTATAAACAAGCATGATGCAATGTTTCATTATTTTTGGTTTCTGTCATCTGTAGTTACTCACCTTTCATCACCCAAGCCAGATTCGATCGCTATCAGCTTACCCACTAACCGCTCCGTTGCAGCCGCCGTAAAGCTCAACACGCCTCCCTTGTTTACGATATCTCCCTGCTTGATCCGTTCATCCAGCCAACTGGAAACAAAATCTGGCGCGTATCCTCCGGTGCTGAAGCCTTGCGCAAAGGCGATCATCTTTTCGTACTCCGCCAAATACTGCGCTCGCGTCACTCCCGGGTTTGCCCCGGCGTACAACCAGAACTGGATATCATACATGAGCATGGACAACTCGTCCGCATGAAAAGCGAAATAGCCTTTGTCCTCTACGATCTGGGTGCAAATATTGCGAATGACCGCTTCAATCCGATCTATTCCGTCGGCTTTCTCGCATAAAGATTGCAATAAAGATGAGAATTGCGCATACTCCACCTTGTCCAAATCATCGAGCTTGTCCTGCTCCGAGGTGTCGAATACTTCCTCATTGACCAGTCCTGCGATAAAAGTCGCAAAGTTAGGCGCAAGGAAGGTAACCCAATAACCAGCCTCTTGATCCACATGTACAACTGCAGGCTCGCCGTCCCGGCCGCATGCGCGATAATCCAGCATAATGACATCATGCCCTGCCGACGGGCAATCGCACAGGACAACCCCGATGTCCGGATAGCCCCATTCTTCCTGCATAAAATTGCTGCCCAAACTGCCGCCCAGACTATAAGCTTTCTCGCGCCCGATCCCCATAATACCCGTAATGGCTACATGATCCTCCGCCCAGGAGGTCGAGACGGCAGTCGGAAAACAAGTATTGACCGGTATGCCGCCATTCTGCTGCTGCATCAGCCAAATATAATCTGCCGGAAGCTTGTATCCAAGCTCCTCTTCAATAGAAGCAATCATCTCGGCAGTAGGCGGCGCCTCTACATAACTCTTGTCCGCATAATCGCTCATCTCCCAGAACTGACTGAAGTCGCGCTCGCGGAAAGGCACACGAGTAATCTCCCTGATCGCCACAGCTTGTCTCCCCATAATATCGTGGCAAGCCTCTATGTACTTATCCACATCTGCATTGCCAGGCTCCAGACGATCGAACTGCTCGAATGCGGAGAGCGCCTTTTCCCATTGATGCATGTAGAAATAAGAATAGCCGATGCGCCAGTTCCACGTTGCATCCTGTCTTCCTTGCTGTTCTACCGACAGCAGCTGTTGCAACGCTTCCGTGTAGCGCCCCAAGTTGTTAAGCGCTCGGCCATAATGACCCACCAATTCGTAGTCCCGCTCCGATTCAGGTAGTTGCTCGATCGCTTCAACAATTTTGTCGTGCTGATCATCGTCATACCAGCTTTGCAGCTTGTCCAACAATTCTTTTGACATTTCGCCACTTCCTTATTTCAATTTTTCAAGCTTGAAGCGCTTACCCGCCACGGTCACGCCACGTACAAGCGCAGCGTTCAGTGCGCATAGAACATTCGTAGTCAGACAGGTTTGAAGATCGGTGTAGTTAGCAAACCGTGAATATTGCTTGCCCCAAGCGTAAAGCGTCTCGCCGGAGTGTGTTCCCGCTCCGATTGACGTCGCTGATTGTCGAACTTGCTGAGTCGCTCATTGAGAGTGGAGCAGATACTGTCACGTTGCCGTTCGGTGGCCTGACGTAAAGGCACTGCACGAAAGCTAGCTTTCCCGTGGTTAAGGATAGTGAATGGAACCGGCCCTCCCATCCTACAACGTCAAAGCGATATAGTAACAAACTACAATTCGATCAGATTTTGATCTTTTAAAAAAGTGTCATAGTTCCTATCAATAGTTTCTATGCTAGCATGTTGGGATGATACAATAAACATCTTCCTAACGACATAAAATGTAGATTTTTTCGCCCAACTTATGATAAGGTTCACCTCAACGGGGCTATCGGCGAAAAATAAGAAGGAGCTTGTCGCAGCGTGACAGCTCCTAGAGATCCAATTGGTTAACATAAACCATATTCTTTTTTCGCCGTCTCCTTAACTTGCGTCTACTTTGAAAATGTGCTAAGTAAAGACGGCCATACGGAAATTTTCTCACGGCAGGATGGACATAATGTTTCCCCCGCTAAATAATACAGATGCCTGACCAATGTTTGCTCCCCGATCGCTTCCGCCCGCTCCGCTAATGTTCGTATTTCTTCATCTGCAAATGACGTGACCGGGACGATCACATGGGATTCCTGATCAGTGTGAAAGACGGGATCTTGTTCATAGGCTTGAAGTATTTCGATTTCTACAGAATTATCTTCATGAGGCCAGATGAATACATCATTTTCGCAGGCCGGACACACGGCCACATACTCATCCCCGTTAATAAAAGTCATCAACATATCGGCAAGCATATACGAACCTCGATAAGCGGCATCCGCAACAAGAATAAAACGTTTCTCCGTCTCATCGATGGAATGACGGGCTGTATAGGTGAATACTTCCTTTGTAAGCGCCTTGAGTTTACCAATGGCCTCTAAATATTCACGATACAATTCAGTACAGACAGAGCTGCCTACATCTTCAGCCAGTTCAGCCCAAGATTCTGGAAATGGCTCCTCATCGTGCCCATCACGGCTTGCCTCGATTATACCGCAATTTACAAAGAGCTCTTTGCGCACTTCAGCATCTGATGTAGAACATGCTATTTGTGCCAAAAACGGCATTGCTGCATATGTAGCCGTATATATCGTATTTTGATGGTACAAGTACTCTTGAAAGATTTCATCAAAAATCTCCTGACTATATTGCCGCATTAACTGCTGCAATAACACAGATACGTTTTCTGCAGAACTGTACGGTCCTGTCAGCTTTCCCCATACATCGCTATTCCACTTAAGCAAGGTTTCCCTCCGTTCCTAATTTCCAAATTATACCTTTTGTACTTATTGTATCACATAATAAATACTGAAATCAGTGCCAACATCCATCGCCTCTATCTCATTTATACGCTTCATAACAACGGACGCCCTGTCAGATATGTGATTATGAGTAGGAGTGGCATGCCCATCCACCCCTTTTCTAGAGACTTAAAAGTTCATCAAGGAGTTTAATCATTTCTTTTGCCTGATTTTCATCAGTAAAACAATTAGTATTCATCTGGATCAGACCAAATTTTAATCAAACGGGGCGATTCCGATACCTTCATTTTCTCAAGCGTAAGCGTTTTACCTCCACTATATTTTATAGTCTGGTTCCGTAGCTGCTATTTTCTGCAGGCTCCATACTTAAATTGCTAGGGAGATTGTGCAACCCCCATTTGCACAGATGGATATTTAAAAATATGGGTTTATCTTGTGAACCATAATTTTTTTCATACTTTATCTTTCAAAAATAATTTACATTATCACGCCTGCGCAATTACTGTAAGAACGGCTTTCTTGTTGAGGTCGAAGTCATTGCAGTTAAATGGACATTTTATGAGCCAACACAATGGCATTTACCGCTGACACGGTATCCTTGGCTACCAGCTGTTCATCCAGCTTCAAATGAAGTTGTAAGGTAGAGACTGGTGGATTTTTAGTAGAAATCATGAGCTCAACCTCATGAGATGAAAGCACCTTCGCTTGCATGATTTGCAGCCAGGGGACAAGATCGGGTAATGATTTATCCTCCGAAGGGCCGGTTTCCATGCCATCCACCCCAATAGGTGAATGCCCATCGAAATACTCAATCCGGAGCACAGCATAAGAGGGGGTACTGTTCCACTTCAAGGTCGTGGCCTCCTCCAGCCGATGGCGGGAGGTTCTTTTAGGAGCGATAATCACATGCCACAAAACGATAAACAGAGAGGGGATGAGGAAGCCGAACACCGCCAACCAACCACTGGAAGTCTTGACATAGACGGTAAGAAAGAGGGCTGCGGACAGAATCGCAAGCAACCATATGTAGAGCTCCTGCCGCCATTTGGGCTGGCGCTTCCCAGATGCTGGAGGAATGGACTGTGCCGGCTGAATTTCCGGAATTTCCGGAGCTTGCTCCGTCTGAGTTACCGTACGTTCTCTCCATGGCAAATGCTCCCCATTCAGCATATAGAAGTTATCGGCTGCTCCCTGCCAGACCTTCTCCTGCGAGGGATGCGGCGACTGCCAGAGGGTAACGTATTCTTGAATGTCTTTCAGATAGAGGGCGGGATCGCCCGTGAACGAGAAATATTGCGAAAGCTCCAGATGAATAACGGCAGCAGAATACCGCTGTACATGGGTCGATAAGGTTTCCAGCCACTCATGTACAGGAGCGGCAAGCGAAGGGAAATGGGCCAGCATGCCGGGTAAACTCAGGCGCAACTGCTCTGCAGCATCCGCCCATGGAATCTGCCATTGGAATGCCTCGGAAAAGCCTTCCCACTCCGGCAGATCCTCCACATCCGGTTGGTCCATATGGGGTTGAATCTTGCTCCATGCATGCATAAGCTGCCCGCTATAGCGCTGGAACTGCTCTTGGCTGACCAGACAAAACCATACTGGAGCGAGAAAATTATTCGTCTCGAAAGCTATATTCTCATAATCGACTGAATCTGTATCGGCGTTTGTAACGCTCAGGAACGTCCGGTTTCCCATATAAGATCCTTTCCTCCTACCTTCGTTTCACATCCAATAATGGAGAGAAAAACTTTCCAACCACACATTGGAGGGTTATTTGGCATGCACAGATTCTATTATAGCATCATCTTTTTAAACTTTTCTTGAATTATCTTGACAAAATATTAGCTGGTTTAGCGTAATCCAGGGGGATCATGCATTACACGTTTGATGGTCGATTCACATTTGCAAAAAAAGAGAGACCGGGAAAATTCCTAGCCTCTCTTGAATAACTATTTAGGTACTGTTGAAGTAGACCAAGCTAGCTCCCCTATAACTGCTTTCTCCTTATCATTTATCACTTTTCTTATCAAAAGGATTGTGCAATAGCTAATTCCCCAGTTTTTTCACTCGGCCCATAAAACCGTGGAGTGTTCGGACAAATTCATTTCCGGTTAAATGTCCTAACCCTCCAGAAGCACAATCAATTTCATTGTACCGCCAATTCCGGTCTCTTCGGATGCTAGGCCCGTAGATCAGAATCGGAACGGGGTCGCCGGTATGTTCTCCAACCTCACAAGGCGTTGAGTGATCGGCAGCCAATGCGAGATACGTGTTTTCAGGCAGTCCCTGAGCGATAAGCCCCACCATTTTATCGAACTGCTCGATCGCTTTTGCTTTTTCAAGCGGTTCATTATCATGACCTTTTAGGTCAGGCGCCTTGAAATGGACCAAAACCATGTCACTGTGGGCGATTTCTTCGATCGCCAGTTTAGCTTTCAGCTCAATATTCGTATCGATATTTCCTGTCATACTGCTATCCGTGATGGCTTTAAAGCCGGCCAGCCGTGCAACACCGAGAACCGTACTTTCTCCCGCGATGCAGCTTCCCTTTATATTTAGTTCATCCGTGACGGGCTCAAGCCGAGCCATCTTCCCGGCTCCCCTCGTAAGAATAAAATTAGCAGGCAGTTTGCCCTGTTCGATACGTTTGGCATTGACTGGATGATCCGATAAGATGGCGTGAAATTTAGAAAGAAGCCTATTTAGTATCGATGCCGTTCTCTTGGATTCCTCGGAATCGTCCAGCGGCTGTACCTCTTCATAGGGACATCCATCGTTCGGTGCTTTAGGGTCCGAATCGCTGACATTTTCGCTCAATCCGGATCCCCGCAGGATAAGTACAGCTCGATGCTCCGTTGCCGGCTTAAAATACACCTTTACCCCTTGAAGCTCCAAACCGTCGATTGCATTCGCGATTTCATCCGTTCCCTCTCGTATCCGTCCCGCTCTGCGATCGACAACGATTCCGTATTCGTCCACCGTGGCGAAATTGCACCGAAGCACGACATCTCCCTCTTGAACATCCATTCCGATTCCCAAAGCTTCGATCGGTCCCCGTCCGGGATAATGATGCGGCTGGTAGCCGAATAAAATCATATGCCCCATATCCGTTCCCACGGGAATGCCCGAACCGATCAAATCCATCATGCCTGAAATGCCCATCAAAGCTAGCTTGTCCAAATGAGGCGTCTTCGCGAATTCCAACGGCGTTTCATGATTAAGCAATGGGTGGGGGCGGTCCCCTACCCCGTCAGCAATGGCTAAAATAACTTTTCTCTGCAGCATGGTATCCTCCTACTATTCTATATTCCGATTACTTTAAACCAGGTGAATATGGCCAAGCTGATCACGCAAGCACCGATAAAGCATGTAACGACCGCATATTTCACTTGATCCAATACGGTAAAATAGCCTGTTCCGAAATAGATGGTATTCACCTTGGAATGCGGGGGAAGCGTAATGGTGTACGTCATGGTCATGGCTGCGGCTAAAGCTAGCGGGACCGGGTCCATTCCGAGCGTTTTGGCCAGTGCGATGAATGCTGGTATCAATATCGTCACCCGGACGGTTTTGCTTGTAAAGATAAGATGGCTGTACATGCTGAGGAACACTACCACGATATAAACCAGAGCATGGTTCATCTGCTCTAAGCCCAGCGCTCCTACGACCTTGCTAATGATCCATTCTGCGCCTTTCGATTTATCCAGCGCATTACCGACCGCGTAGGCACCTGCCGCGAAAATCATCAGCTCCCATTTGATGTTGGTCTCTTTCCATGTCAGCAAACCGACTCGGGGCAAGAGACACAGGAGCGCAGAGAGCACGGCCGTTTGTTCCGTGCTGATCTCGAAACCAAACCAAGCCTTGTGATAGTCACCGGTCGCCCATAGAATTACAGTAAAAATAAAGATCGCCACAGCCTTCTTTTCATCCAGGGAGAACGAACCCAACTTCTTTAACTCATCCCTAAGAGTATCCATTGCGTTTGTGAAATTGTTTTCATCCTTGAATGAAAACAGCTTTAATCCGACGAAGAATGTGATGAGCATCGTAACGATCGCAGTGGGCATAGAGGCCAGAAGCCAATCCATGTAGCCGATGTCGCCCCCTGCTTGATCATTAATGAATCCGACTGCAATGATGTTTCCCGAAGTAGCCGTCATGACACCCGATGTCGCAATCGCGTCGGCTTGAATCCCCTGGAGCATCATCGTCTTTCCAAGGTTGCTTTTACCCGGTATCGCTTTGTAGACTTCCAACAAAATTAGGCAAATCGGCACCATAAGTGTAGCTCTAGCCGTAGTGGAAGGAACGAAGAAGGCGAGAATAAAATTGATCACAATCAATAAGAACAACGTCGTTTTCGGCGTCTTACCGAACTTTGTGACCATCCATAACGATAATCTTCTGCCCAAATTCGACTTGATCATGGCAGCGGTGAGAATAAACGCGGAGACCATCAGCCAGATGACGTCATACCCTAAAGTTTCGAACGCGACCGATTGATCCTTAACAGCTCCAACTAGAGGAAGCAGTAAAATCGCAATAATGGATGTCAAATAAATAGGAATCGGGGTGGTAATCCAAAGAATGAGCGCTCCGGTGAATATGGCGATCGAACTTTGGGCTTGAGCGCTCATGCCTTCAGGCGTCGGCATAAAGAAAAGTAGCAATACGACCGTAATGGCCAGGGGAATCCCCCACTTCTTCAACCTTTCCTCCATCTTGCTTTTTTTCTTGATCGGCGGCTGTTTGTTATCACTTTCTACGCTCTCTTTGACCTCAGACATCTTGTGCCCTCCCCGTCTAATGATAACGCTTTCATAATAAACAATATTTTTGCTTGAATCCATTTGATTTTATTCTTGTAATCATCACATCTTGTTATCGTTCCCGCCTCTCTGGCAACCATCATTCATACATTGAATCCCCATCCTTCTATTTATTTTTATTTGCACTTTTAGTATAGTAACGATAGTTGCATCAATCAATTTGATTATCTTTTATAAACAATAACAAATCATTATAATACAATTCCCATGAAAGGTGACCTGTTTATGAACTTCAGCAAACTGCAAACGTTCCTCACTCTATCCGAGTGCTTGAACTTTACGGAAGCGGCCGAATTGCTCTATTGCTCCCAACCGTCCGTAAGCATGCAAATTCAAAGCATGGAAGCGGAGTTGGGGGTATTACTTTTTGACCGGATCGGCAAAAAGCTTTACCTGACCAAACAAGGCGAGCACTTCAAGCCTTATGCGGAGCAAATGATCAACCTGCTGCATTCAGCTAAAGATCATATCAGGCAGTTGGAGGACTTATCCTATGGTACATTATCGTTCGGTGCGAGCAATTTTGTGGGTGTCTATCTGCTCCCCATGATCCTGCGCAATTACTCCAAAACGTTTCCAAATATTAAAATCAACATGAGCATTACTTCTTCTAGCCATCTTATTCACATGTTGGATTCTAATAAAGTTGAATTTCTTGTTCTGTCTGATCGAGTTTTGATGGATGAATCCCGTTTTGAAAGTAAAACTTTTTACGATGACGAGCTTGTTCTTATTGTCAATCCTTTGCACCCGCTTGCCGCAAAGCCGGATTGTACCCTACAGGAATTGGCCAACGAAACGTTCATAATAAAACCTGATAAATCGGCCACGCGAAGTTATTTGGAAGGAAAATTTGAGGAATTAGGGTTTACTCCGCCTAAATATCTGGAAATCAGCAACTTGGAAGGAATTAAACAAGCGGTCATCCATGAACTTGGCGTATCGATTGTTTCTAATTTTGCCATTCAACAAGAAGTTAAAAACGGATTAATCGTCAAAATACCCATAAGAGGAGTTACCTTCATTAGAGGGATCTGTTATGTTTATCATCGCCAAAAACATCTTTCTCCTGCGGCCAAACAACTTGTTTCATTATTGGATCATTTCTATGAAATCCGGGACCCTTACCGGCCCGTTATGGAATCGTAAGAAGGACGTACGAGATGCTCCTGTGCTCGGCAATGAATACATCTTCTTGTTCAAATACGGGTAAGGATATATGTTCTTATCCAGAGCAAAAGACAAGAACATGTATCGTTAAAATAAAAAAAAGCCGCAACCATGCGGCTCCTTAACGTTGTATGTTCTTGTCCTCCGACATGTCTTGTCCAATGACACAAACATACCCTTTGTTAAACCTGTCTACTTGAAGGGGAGCCTATCAAAATCGGTAGCCTGCTCCGTAATTTATAATAGCGAGGTTTCGAACTTCACCTCCGGAAAGCGGCTCTCCGGTCCTTTCATTAAGATTCCGCCTTGATTTTTCAGATACATATCGAAGAAATCCAGCATATAGGCATTGATAACGGAGTTCGCTCTTTCGGGCGCAATCTTTCCTGTAATGCCCAGCATGTTGAAAATCGGAGAAATGAACTGTACGTCGGTAAAATTCAAATGCTCCGTATTGTCGATATAGAGGAATTGCCCCCCTGAAGCAACCGTTTCGCGCATCCGTTCAAGCTCTAACTTTTTATCTTCCGTTACTTGATCCATCCACTCTCTTGTGTTGCCCATGCGTTTAAGCTCTGCCTCCGTGTAGGCGTGGTTATCCGTCACCATCTTTAATCTTTCGAATTCGCTTTCCGAGTTCATGAACAAAAACGGCTTTCGCAGACCCTCTCTGTCACGCAGTCGATAAAGCGCTCCATCCAAGTCTATTCCAACCGCGATTCGCGGATCATAAGAAGCGTCATAGGCCGTCGCTCCGCCGATGGAATGACCGAACACCCCGACATGACCGAGATCAATCCTCCCTTTTAGATAACTTGGAATCTGCCCCGATTGGATGAGCTCGAATTGATTCAGCGTAAACGCCACATCGTCGGTTAAAACTTTTCCCAACTTGTCGCGATTTCCGCTTTCCGTCCGGTAATCATGGTCGGGCGAGAATAAGTCGTTGGTATTGATGGTCGTGATTCGACCGTCCGGAAACTCGGTTGCAAATGTATTGTAGGTGTGGTCGATCACTGCCACGATATATCCGTGACTCGCGAGATTTTCGGCTTGCGACGTGTGGAGGAACCTGGAAGAGCCGAAACCGGGATTCGCAAGGATCAGCGGGTATGAAGTCTGTGCCGAAGAGACTTCGGCCCCCGAATAAGCATGACCGGATACGTACTTCAGGTGTTGCAAAGTAAACCCGGGAAGGCCGTAGTTCGCGGCCATATAACGTAAAATCTGGGTATCGGGAATAAGGGGAGCGTACTTGCCGGTGCCAGCTTGAGCCGGATACCATACCTGAACCATCAATTCTCTCTTACTATCTTTAGCTTCGTCGAAAATCTCTTCCCTATTTGTATCCACAAAATGATAAGTTTGCGTTCCTACCTTAAATTTACCTGTCGGTTCAGGTAGTTTAAATACAGGAAAAGCATACACGAGGCCCGCTGTTACGACCAGCATTATCACTATAGCGGTATAAACTGAACCCACCATGAATCGTGGGATTTTTTTTTGGCCGGTTTTTTTGAAATAGCTATAACCTGAAACCGCTAAAAAAATGATCGTTATGCAATATGGGAAAAATAGCTGAACTCTGTATCCTTCCACCGTCCAATGAATGACCAGTAAAAGTGTGGCGATCCCGCTGGCAACGAATACTGGAATTCTACGCCGTCCTTTTTTTAATAGGACTGTTAATGCAAACAAGCCGATGTTTGACAAAAAAAGCAGCAGTTCAAACAGCCTCATCTCGATTCTCCTTTTATTTTCTTTTGCCCCAATTTTATCCTGACAGGCTGGCCTAAGCTATCTATTTGCCTTACATCTACCTTACAATTTTGTAATTCGATCTTGCGGTATTGGAGGACTTGTAAAACGGTTTCCAATAAACGATCCTTCCTTCGATTCATTATTTCTACGATTTTCATACAGTGAATTGTTTTTATCCGTATTGTAGTAAATCAAATATGGTCCTCACCTGAAGTCAAGATTAATACTATCCTTGTTCGACATTTCACTCTTTATGGGAAAATAAATAAGCCGGTCCTTTAGCAGTACGCTAAGGGGGCGGCTATCTCATGTATTCGGAGGGATTTTTTATTTTATAAGACTGTCGCTGTTTTATTGAACTAACGTTTCGCGTTAATTCAATGCCAATCCCATTCCGAGTAATGGTGATTATTAGGCCTTGTTAGAGCCTTGCGAACGTGATGTAATCGACTTGGGCAGGCTCTGCCGATTCGATCCGAAGTGCCCGGTTGATCTGTCCCCGGTGATATTGCCCATGTAAGAGGACCTGCGACAGGATGTCCCGGACGGACGTTCGGAACGGAACCCCGCTCTGGTTCGCATAGTCGATCATCTCGTCCAACTCGGAGTCCTCGAGCCCTTCGATATAGACGCGATATTGCTCGGCGTTTTCTTCGAACATCGTCCGGATCGCCGTCAGGTCTTCGGCTTCCTCCCACAACGAATATTGCGCGCTGCCCTTGCCCTGCAATCGGGACAGCCAAACTCGTTCCGCGACCGCGACGTGCCGAACCAGCTTCAGAAGGTCCTTGTTCTTCGTCTCACTCTCCTCGAGCGCGTCCAAGATGCGTCCGTCCGCCCAGTAGAGATGGTCCATCATGCACTTGATCGTCTTCATTTCGGTTTCCCCCTCTTCGTCTCATCGATTACTTGAACCTACTGTTATCCGTTAGTTTAATCATTTGAATGAACGAAAACAACCTTTTCTGGGTGAATTCCTTGTTGCTGTAACACTTCCAAGGAGAAACGTGCATTTTCAAAGGTATTAGTAGCTTTATCTTCTTCTAAGTAATGATTCTGAAGGTACTCCTAACGCTACCCAGACATTTTTAAGAAACTCCCATTCGGTTGTTTCTACATGAGGGGGCGGTTTTGGAACATTTACTCGTTAAATAAATGCCTTCGCGCCCATCTCCTCCACGAATCTTACAATGCATCTGCCTCTTTGGAATCGTCAAATACAATTAAGAGGTGAATGCCAAACGAATGACGATGCTGACAAGTAAAATGCAGCCCGAATCCTAATGGATACGCGCTGCATTTTACTTATAAACTCATGTAGTCGGTTCTCTAAAGCCCCTGTTTAACAAAAAAACAAGGGTTTCGCAGCGATCTCTCATCGTGCGACTTTCATCGTTTAAAGTTCGGCTATGAAATTTTGGAGGCGCCGTCGCCGGGATGAGCCTTCGTTCACCGGGATTGTCGCGCCTGGAGGTCGCGAATAAAATTCTCGGCCAGCTCCCGCGGGACAAGTTGAGCGGGATCGCGTCCGCTCAAGATCCAGAAGAAGCTCGGCCCGATCAGCAAGGCAGTAGCCTGGTCGAGCGGGACTGGCAGCGTATCCTTCCCGAGCGCGCGCTCGATCACGACACGAGCGCTATCGCCGAGCGGATCTTTCGCGGAGAGCAGCTCCGCCACGACGGAGTCATGCTGCGCTTCACCGAGGAGTGCCCGATAAGCGGCACCGGCCAGTGAGTGCGCGAGGAAGCGCAGGAGTGCTTCCAGGTAGGCCGTGATGTCGTCCAAAGGATCTCCTGAGAGACTAATCTCAAGCTCCTCCTCCGCATCGGCTGCGCTGGCCTCAAACAGGATCTCCGCTTTGTGTGACCACCATCGATACACGGTCTGCCTGGACACTCCGGCCCTCTCGGAGATGCCCTTCATCGTCATTGCCGCATACCCGACCTCGATCAAGAGGTCGTCAACTGCATTTAGAATAGCCGTCCTCGCTTGCTCGTTTCGGGGACGGCCGACGGGATTGTGTTCTTTGTCCATGTCTCAATTATACAAGGGGACGTTGCTTCTTGTCCATTTTATATATAGACACGATGTCTCGTATATGTTATATTTTCGGTGCATAGTGTCTCGAAAGTATAACATTACGACATCGACCGGCCGCTTTCCAAATCATGTCGCTAAGACGGCATTCACACACGTCTTGCGTCAATGAAATACTGGACACCATGTACCGTTTATAGTATATTAAGTTACACGTTGTCTCGTAATCAAAGAGGACGGATGTCGTCTTGTATTCTGATGATGCGAGTAACCGCAAAAAATATGCCGTAGCCCACAGAAGGGCTGCAAGGAGGTAACACGAATGAATGTATTTGTCACTGGAGCAACAGGGTGGATCGGATCGGCCACCGTAGATGAGCTGCTGAAAGCTGGACACAAGGTCGTCGGGTTGGTCCGGTCGGACGTCTCTGCTGCGTCGCTCGAGGCGAAAGGCGCGAAGGTTCTGCGCGGGGACCTCGATGACCTCGACTCCCTACGCCGCGGGGCGGCCGAGGCGGAGGCTGTCGTTCACCTGGCGAACAAGCACGACTTTGCAAATCCGGCGGAGTCTGACCGAGCTGAGCGGGCTGCAGTCGAAACCCTTGCCGAGGCGCTGGTCGGTACCAACCGGCCTTTCATGGTCGCGACTGGAATGTCCGGTCTGTTTCAGGGGCGGCCGGTACTGGAGACGGACCCGTCGCCTGACGTGAGCCCGGACTCTCACCGAGGCGGCGCTGAGAACCTCGCTCTCGACTACGTCGGTCGCGGAGTACGGACTATCATCATCCGCTTCGCACCGACAGTTCACGGGGCCGGAGACTGGGGCTTTGTCAATTTCCTGGTGAGCGCTGCACGCAAGCATGGCGTGTCCGGTACATCGATGACGGCTCCCACGCATGGTCCGCGGTGCACCGTTCGGATGCCGCCAAGCTCATCCGGCTTGGAATCGAGAAGGCGCCGGCCGGATCACGCCTGCATGCGGTCGCAGAGGAAACCATCTCCACCCGGGCGATCGCCGAAGCCATCGGACGCGCCCTCGATATCCCGGTGACCACGATCGCGCCGGAGGATGCAGCTGCGCACTTCGGTTTTGTCGGCAGGTTCTTCAAACTATCCATGAACGGCTCCAGCGAACGCACCCGTGAACTGCTCGCATGGACGCCCGCCGGGCCGACTCTAATTGATGACATCTTGGCCGGTGCGTACAAGGAAGCCGGGCAATAATGATCGCCCCACAGACAATGTCCCTTGGTGCCGTGAACCCATCACGGCAACCGGGGCTGGTTCTACCCTTACGTGTGCGCGTGTGCTATCTTGGTCGTGGGCCTTGTCGCCGCCATCAATTTGGCGGTACCGAAGCTCGCTGCCAGAGGGTTGACCCGAGCTCTTCGGATCTGCTGTGGATCGTTGAGCGTATGTAGAATCATCTCCCTCAGGTCTCGATCTGCTTACGCCGCCTTGCTTCCGAATAGAAGTCTGCGTTCGAACCTAAAATACTCCGCCTGGTTCGCTTCATCAGCCGCTTGAATTAGAAATTCGTACTTCTTTTAATGCAATATATAAGAAAAAAAGCACTCTGATGAGTGCTTTTTTTGCTGGAACCAGCATCTCCAAGCTTCGCGGGTTCGGTCTGTCCTAACTTATCAAGTTTATTTCAGAGATTCCGTTTCCGCTTCTGAAAGTTCGCTCGCTTTAGCGATGTCTGGAACTTGAATCCCCATGTTCAGCCTATTTTTCGCAATTTCGATGGCTTTCTTTTGCTCGTCCACGGCAATTCCATTCACTATACCCTTTTCCGTCGCCCACTCAATCATGGAAGCTTCATCAAGCAAATACTTTTGCCGTTCTTCATATAAGCGGCTGGCTTCCCAGTTCGGGGTCGTTTCTTATGTCCAACAATATGAAGTTAGGTGAGGAATCCCATGAACCTATGTAATGATTTTATTTGCCGCTTGCGATGATTCAAAGGATTGGAATCAGAAAATATAGAAGATGAGACCTTTGCCCTCGGCTGCAGTTTGGCTGTAGAAACGCCGGATTTCGTTAAAATGCTGAAGCATGTAGGCAAAGAACTCTTCCTCATCCTCGTCTGAAACAATGCCAGCCTCAAGAGGATATACCTCTTCCTTGAGCATGACCGGGAAATCATACCGCAAGCGGAGCTGCGCTTCATCCAGCTCAGACATAGCCTGAAGCGCTTCTGCAACTTGCTCGGCGCGTAAGGAAAACGCCCCGAATGAGCCAAAGTCGATGCCTTTGTCTGACGTCAGCGGAACAACATAGCCAAGAGGGGGCTCTCCATCGGAAATATCTCCACAAAGCAAGTAGTGAATCGCCTCCCAGGATCTATCAATGTCCAGTCCGGGATAATCGTCTATTTTCAAACTCTTCAATGCAATGTCGCCTGCTGCGATTTGCTGCACCAGGTTGTCGTCCATTGCAAAGTAATATCCACGCATTCCCATGTTGTCAGCCTTCTTTCCATTTTTAGTAGTGACTATACGGCCCTATCAAAATGTAACATTCGGGAATTGTGTATTTCAAGGAACATTTACCATAATGACAAATTTTAGCCCCAAAAAGTTCCAACCTAGGTTGCTCTTCCATAGATAACCTATAACAAAAAAGAGTCCCAATTAGGGGTTCTTTTTTGTTTGTGTTAAATTCAATCCTTTTTGATAATAGTACCTCATCATTTCTTCAGGAACCATATTTCCGCCAGTCCCCCAAATAATGTGAGCACCCTTACTCATTTTTTTCGTTAAATTATGCTTGAGTAAATAATCGGTTCCTTCTTTACTTAATTTAATGGGTCCTATCATACCTGCGAGTGCTGAAGGTTCTAAATGAATTCCCTCTGTATCAATTAGTTCCTTTAATAACGTATACAATTGTTCATCGCTCACCGTATAATTACCGCTTAGAAACGGTTCTATGGTTTTACCCACAAATCCGGATGGTCTTCCGACAGCAAGCCCATCAGCATCTGTTACATTATCAATCCCAATATCTTGTACGGAAATTTTATCGTGAAGTCCAGTCATTAAACCAAGTAACATACATGGAGAGTGGGTAGGTTCTGCAAAGAAACAGTGAACATGATCTTGATACAATAACTTCAATCCAAAAGCTATACCGCCAGGACCACCACCTACTCCACATGGAAGGTAAACAAACAAAGGATGATTTTCATCAATTGTTATCTCTAACTCTTCCAATTGTTTTTTTAATCGAGATGCTGCTACTGCGTATCCTAAAAACAGATCATGAGAATTTTCATCATCTACAAAATAACAGGAAGGGTCACCGTCTGCTTGGAGCCGACCTTCCTCTACTGCTTTACTATAATCCGATTCATATTCAATTACATGAACATTTTTGTTTCGAAGCAGGTCTTTTTTCCATTGTTTTGCATCAGCCGACATATGAACGGTTACATTAAAGCCTAACTTCGCACTCATTATGCCTATGCTAAGTCCTAAATTTCCAGTCGAGCCTACCGCGATTGAATATTGCGAGAAGAATGTTCGAAACTTATCACTATCTAAAATGGAATAATCATCATGAATCGTCAACAATTGATGTTGAAGAGCTAATCCTTCTGCATGTTTGAGAACTTCATAAATTCCGCCTCTTGCTTTTATAGACCCCGATATAGGAAGGTGACTATCACACTTAAGCAATAATTCACCTAATATAGGTTGTTGATAATTCTGCTCTAAGGATTGTTTCATGGAAGGAATTCTCTTTAAAGGAGATTCTATTATCCCATTCATTGTTTTTGTTTCCGGGAAAACCTTGGCAATATAGGGAGCAAAACGTTTCAATCTTTCCTCTGCATCCCTTACATCATCTTGAGTAAGGGGGGATTTTTTAATTCCTGTTTCAAACTTTTCAAGATTAGGATTTAACCACACTAATTCTTTCGTCGAAATGAGTTTGTTTAGTAAAGGATAGTGTGCTTTCCATGTTTGCAGCTCTCTGAATTCAAACTCTTTCACTTTGGCGATCCCCCTCATTGACTTGATTATAGTCATCAAAACCAGGTAAAATAAAATTTAATATATGTTAAGTACAGTTTAACACAGATGACTTCTGCTGTTAAGTCAGAATTAATATTGTTTAATCATGATTAACGACTGATTGTCAAGGGGTGCATTGGAATGGAAAATATAGATATCGGTAAAAAGGTTGAAAAATATAGAAAAGCTAAAGGCTTTAGTGCTAGAGAATTAGCAAGGTTAGCTGAAATAACGCCTTCCATGTTGAGCCAAATCGAACGCGGCTTGGCAAACCCTTCTATTCAGACTATTAAGGTTTTAGCGAAATCTCTAGAAGTTCCTACATTTAGTTTTTTCATTGAGGAAACAAACACGGTTGATTTAGTGGTTAGATCTAATAACCGAAAGAAAATGGTCATTGAAAACTTATCTTATGAGCTAGTTTCGCCTGATTTTACTGGAAACCTGGCAACAGCCATTATGAATTTTCCACCGAACACTGCTTCATCTGAGAAACAGATGGAGCATAAAGGAGAAGAAGTTGCTTTTGTATTGGAGGGGAAAATTAAAGTGTTTTTAGACGATGAAGAATACATATTGGAACCTGGTGATAGTGTAAAAATACCAGCACAAATGAAGCATAAATGGGAAAATAATTTTAATGAACAGGCTGCGATACTTTTTTCGGTGACTCCACCAGCTTTTTAATTTTGCTTATACGAATACGCGGTACTCATAGATCCTCCGTATAGCCGCGTGTGATACTCTATAGAATCCGGTTCCCCGATCCCTGCCAGTTAACGGGGTAAGCTCGCCGAATATCTCCCTACTAATACTTGGATATTCTTTTCATGCAATATATAGGTAAAAAAGCACTCTGATGAGTGCTTTTTTACTGGTTTCGAGGATGATACTTTTCTGTCCATCTTCTCTGCAAGCGCTAAGTGATGAAATATGAGTTGTTGTCATTGGGTTGACAGACCTATCGCGGATAAGTATATTGTACTTACCGACTGTGTAGTCGGTAAGTGCAATGAGAATGGGGTGCATCTCATGGAAAAAAATTATGGGCTCCAACCGCCGATACCATTCAGCTTCAAATCTTTAGCAGGGCTTATCGTCATTTTCATTATTTGGCAAGGAGGCACTTTATTATGGTTAGATCTAATGAATGCTTTACTTCCCGCTACTCGCTCAGGATTACCTAGTTTGATCACGCTCTATTTGTCCTTTTTTTTCCTGATTCTCGGAGTCTGCATCGTTACCAGATATTTTTTCAAAATTCGTTTTAAAGCATTTTTGTTTGAAGGTAAAAGGCCTAATTACCGAAAGTTTGTGAATTATTTTTCACTGTACGTAATGGCACTTATCCTGTATTTACTTGTCGATATCGCCGTGCATCCTCAAGCCTTTACGCTTCATTTCAATCCGCTTCCGTGGTTAGGCGTACTGCTTGTTACTGCACCTTTGATTTTGATTCAAAGTGCTGCTGAAGAGATTTTGTTCAGAGGATATATGTACCGTATGTTCAGATCATTAAGAGGCGGTGTATTCTGGTCCATCCTCCTCACTTCCCTGACATTTGCCCTGATCCATGGACTAAACCCCGAAATGCTAAACTACGGAATTTTTGGACCGTTGTATTACCTGCAAGGAGCATTCTTTCTGGGAGTCGTTGCTTACCACACCAATGGGCTGGCCGCTCCCGTCGGGATTCATTTTGCCACGAACATTTTCAATACATCTATTTGGGGATATGGATCATCGGCTTTGGATAACATGGGATTGCAAAGTATTGTTTACCGCCACGCGTTAGATATGAGGTTTGCATTCTTTGGGATTTTTGCTATCGTTATTTCATATAGCGCTTTTCAATTTTTCAAACAGAAGAGGAACCGTTTGTAAGGTTCCCTGGAGGAGCTTATGAGCAGAAGACGGTTGCCGGCAGAAGAAGCAAAAACGATTATTTTAAACCATGCGAAGTTGTTATTTATTGAAAAAGGTTATGATCGGGCTACAATGGACGACTTATGTGCCTTGACACAGATGAGCAAAGGAAATTTATACCATCATTTTAAAAACAAAGAGGTGCTCCTTCTCCAATTGCTTACCCAGCATTCGGAACAAATGTCACAAAAGTGGCTTCATTTGGCCGAGCAATCCAACTCTCCCAGCCAGCAGTTGCTTGAAATGGCTGATTTATTCGGAAGAGATTGTGAAAGTCCATTACTCCACGCGCTCGAAGAGTATGCCAGAACACTTTCCAGTGAATCCGAAGCATTGGCTACATTGAGAGAGATCACAGATGCAGCCTATCGTGCAATAAAACAGGTGCTCCAAAAAGGGATCGACCAGGGCGTTTTTATTAATGAAGATATCGAAACATTGAGTTTCGGTGTAATGTCCACAATAGCCGGCGCAACGCAGCTCTGCCTAACGATGCCGAAATTAAGCGGGGAAGAATATGCAGCCCTTCATGTCAAGGCGATCAAACTGCTTTTGAAGGGAATATCGATTGATGATCCCAACTGAAAAATGAGAACATACTTACTTTCATGCAACACCTCGGATGGCAAGTACATGATTCTATTCCGGATCTCAGAGCATATCAAAAACCATTGCTAGGTTAGATGGTTTTTCACAAATATGTGCGTAATAAAAGCCGCGCCAAGCGTGAGCGGTGAATGATCTTAATGCTACTGCCTTTCCACTTTAAATCCTTCCTTCTCCAGCAACGGGACTATCCCCTGATCGCCCAGCGCATTTGACTGTAGCGAATGTAAGATTCTATTAAACGAATATCGTGTTTTGGAAATGGTAACAAGTATTCACATTAAAATGTTGTGGAAATGCTCTCTACTTTTTAAAAAATCATGCGTGAGTATCTCCTGGACCTATAGAAAACATAACATATATTATGTAAACTATATTTTTTTCAATGAGTTCAAAAAATGAAGATGAACTATCAAAAGCGATAAAACGATTCTAGAGCAAGCTGAGGCAAGGGGGGGATGTTTTATTATCAAGCATTCCCGTAAGAGTCATCACTCTTCCCGTTGATTTGATCCTGTTTGTTAATTGGGACCTGTTTCGGATGTTTAACCGCTCCCATAACCTCGCCCCCGGTGACACCCTCCAATCGCATTTGTATCGCTTGCATCTTCACTTCCAACGGATAGCTCACTCTTGTTCCCCATACAAAAACACCTCCAAAATTGTCCTCCACATCTTACGACATGGAAGCTTTTTCTTGAAGGTGCTTTTATTTGTCTCCCGCTATGGGATCAGTCCCCAGCGAGAGTCGCCTTGAACTTGCGCTTCTCTTCTATGCACAATTTGCATGTTCCTTGCATCGATCAACGATAACGGCATGTGCATGGCAAGCTGCTCTAACCATCCGATGACAGCGGCTGCGCTCCGTACCGCTCCAGCACCCGGTAAATCGCATCCGTGCCGAACCCCACCGCTTCTACGGGAATACGTTCATCCGCCGCATGAATCAGTTTGGTAAACTGCATGTCCTTGGGCAGCGGCATGGGCAGGAAACCATAGGTTTGGATGCCGAGCCTCGCAAACAATCTTCCGTCCGTTCCTCCGGGCAGCAGCATCGGCACCGGAACGGCCTCCTTATCCGCTTCTTTCAGCACATCGGACAGCAAACCGAACATCCCCATGTCTGGAGCCGCGGCGCATGGGTCATGGCGCAGCACTTCCAGCCCGATCGAATCATGAATCGCGAATCTGCGCAGCTCGTCCATAAATTGCTGCGGAGTGACGCCCGGCAGCGTTCGGCCGTCCAGCTCGACCGTAATTTCGCTTGGATGAACGTTGATTTTCTCGCCGCCGCGAACGACGGTCGCGCTGACCGTATTACGCAGAAGCGGGGCGAACGTCCCGCCCTTTTCCCCCAGCAGCTTCAGGATGAGGCCGCCCAGCCGGGGACGCAGCAGCCCTCTCAACAGCAGTCCCGGTAGCAGCGGCAGCGTGGCGGCCATGCCTTCAATCATCAACCGGGCCGCTGGTACCACACGTATTGGCAGCTTATTCCTGCTAAGCGTTTGAAGCATGTTCCCCAATTGCGCCATACAGTCGGCTCCCGACTTGCCCATGGAGCCGTGGCCTCCGTCTCCTCGAATCGTCGCTTTGAGCCAACATAGCTGCTTCTCCGCCACCATAATCGGATAAAAGGTTTTCCCCAGCGCATGAAACGCGAAGCCGCCGAATTCGCCGAGCGCATACTTTACGCCCGCAAAATAATCGGCATGCCGCTCTACCAGGAAGGAAGCCCCGTATTCGCCCCCTGCTTCCTCGTCGCTGACAATCGCCAGAATGAGATCGCCGCGCAGCGGCAGCTTGCGGACATGCGCGCGTAGGAAAGCCGATACGAGCATTGCCACGCCGCCTTTCATATCAAGCGCGCCCCGCCCCCAGACGAAGCCGTCATGGATCTCGCCCCCGAACGGGTCGCGGCTCCAGGCTTGCTTGTCGACGCCAACGACGTCGACATGCCCGTACAGCAGCAGCGGCGGTGCCTCCCCGCTGCCCTTCATCCTGGCCAGCAGATTGGGCCGGGCCGGATCAAGCGCACAGATCCGTGTCTCAATGCCCGCATCCTCAAGCTGTTGCCGGATATACATGATGCTTGCGGCTTCCTCGCCCGGCGGATTTGTTGTATTGAAGCGGATCAATGTCTGCAAAATCTCCACGGGAGACGGCAGCTCCGCGGGGCGTTCGACTCCATCCTGATCCAACTCGTCATTAGCCAGCCGGATACCCATGCCCCCGCTCCTTTCTATAATAGACTGCCCGCGTATGGTCGGTCGGCAGGAGAAACGCCCGGCAAGCCGCGCAGGCCGAACTCACCCTGCAGTCTTGCAAGCCGACGCTCCTGCTCTTCGGCGGACGTGCCTTTGGTGCGAAACATCGATTCCAGCATCGCCAGCGCTTGCCGAACATGCGCCTCTTCCACTTGCTCTCCCGTTTCCCGCAGCCGATCGACCAACTGCTGCACGCCGCGGTAAGGCAAAGCGACGCCTTGTTCATACTCAGCCGCGTTCCAGTTGCGGTTGCGGACGCAAGTGGCGATAGCCAGACAACGATTCAGCAGTTCAATCGAATAAGCGTCCGTTTGCCGGCTTGCGTCAACCAAATGCGCCTCATCCTCCTTGTCGTCAAAAGCGAATACGCGCAGTCCGTAGGGTGGAGCCAGCCGTTTCAATACATTGCCCGGACCCAGTTCCACGGCAGCGGCAACGCCAATGCTCTTCTGAAATGCAAGGACCGCCGGCCAATTGACGGGGTCCGTCAATCCCCTTGCCAGCATACCCGCGATCTCCGCCGAATTTCCGTACGGCTGCCCCGTCAAGGAGGAAACTACGGGAAAATCCATTTCTCCAAACGAGACGCGGCTTAGCACTTCGGCAAATTGCGCTGCCGCCGGCGCCATTAACGGACTATGGAACGGTGCGCTTACCTGCAGCGGAATGACTGCGGCCCCCTGGGCGGACAGTCTTTCGGACGCTTCATGGACGGCCTCTTTGTGGCCCGAAATCACCGTTTGCCGCGCTGAATTCATATTCGATACCACGACAATACGGCTTCCGTCCGTGAAGCCTGCGCTGGTTTCCAAGCATACTTTGGCGACAACATCGGGACTCGGACCGTTCACGGCGGCCATCGCGCCGATTCCGGCAGCGGCTGCCCCTTGCATCAACTCGCCGCGGCGGCGTACGAGCCTGAGCGCATCCGGGAACGTTATGGCTCCCGCGCAGGTTAAAGCGGTAATCTCGCCCAGGCTGTGGCCGGCGGCCATCGCAGGTAGGTATCCCCATTCCCGGCTGTAGACGCGGTACATCGCCACGCCAAGCGCAAGAATGGCGGGCTGGGCATTGTCTGTCCGAGTCAGCTCCGTTATCGGTCCCTCATACATCAGGCTGTCAAGACGCATGCCCAGCGCTTCGTTCGCTTCCTCCATCGTCGCTTTGACAACCGCAAGCCGCTCGCTCAGCGTTTTTCCCATTCCGACGCGCTGCGAGCCCTGACCGGGAAACCATATCGCATGTTTGTTCAGCATCTTCCATCACGCTCCTCAGGGTCAGATCGGGGCAGGCGCCTCGGTCAGCATTTTGTTTATCGCCGCTACAACATCGCGTTCCCGCTCATGCAGGAAAAAATGTCCGCCTTCAAACGGCATCAGCTCGCAGCCTCCCGTCGCATAACGCTCCCATTCACCGAGCGGGCCTTTGACGCTGCCGTCATCCTTGCCGCTCAAGATGGTGAGCCGGAGCGGCAGCTGCGGCCGCATTCGATGCTCGTATTCGCCGACAAGCTTGAAGTCGGCTCTTAGGATCGGCATAAACATATCCAGCAGCTCCCGATGCCGGAACAGCTCGCCCGGCATGCCACCGAGCCGTTTCAGTTCCTCGAGAAATTCGTCATCCGGAAGCATATGGGTCCGGCGAGTCTCCTTCTGCTCGCAATGCGGCGCCCCTCTGCCGGAGAGGAAGACTGCCGCAGGCAGCGGGAATCCTTCTTCCCGCAGCGCATGCAGCACCTCATACCCAAGCAGGCTGCCCATGCTGTGGCCGAATAAAGCATATGAATCGGAGCCAAGCGCCGTCTCCCGCACCAGCGGCAGCAAATCCCGCACGGCCTCCGCCGCGTCGGCATAGAACGGCTCGTCCATGCGGCTTCCTCTGCCCGCCAGTTCGGCCGGCACCAGACGCACGCCAGGATGCAGCCGGTTCGTCCAGCGCTTATACACTTGTGCGGAGCCTCCTGCATAGGGCAAACAAATTAAAGATATCGTCATAACGCTCGCCTCCCGGGTAACATGTTGACGCAAGCGGCCTTTAAGCGCCGGCGACAAGCGTGGACCAGAACGCTTTTTCCTTCGCGAACATATCGTCCGCGAGCGCCAGCTCTCTGCCGCGTTCGAAGTCCCCCGTCACAAAGCGGTCCTTCACCAGATCCCATCCGTCCCTCACTGCGCCAAGCTGACCGGACAGCGACTCATGCAGCGCTTCGCCGATCAGCCTCTTCTCCCGCATGGAGCGGAGCAGCGACATGTTGGCGATATGCCGGTTGCAAATGATGTTGACGCCGACAAGGCCATAGGTCAAATGAGCTTGCTTCTTCTCCGGGTCGGAATCTACATTCCACATACCCTCTATTGAGAACTCGCCAAGCTCCCTCGCCAGCCGCTCCGCATTTTCCACCACTTCAGTCAACTTCAACTCGTAAGGCTGAATCTTTTCCTGCAGGTTATATACGTAGAAGGCAGGCCCCAAATAGCTCGGGTTCACGTTGTATTCCGAGTTGCCGTACGCCTTGAGCAGCCTTTCCTCGGGCACCTCGTGCTCCTCGTAGCCGGCAAGCGTATCGTCAATGACGTAGAAGGTGCCGCGCTCCTTGTCGTATCCGTTAAACAGCGAATAATGATACCAATGAAACTTTTTCCAGGCCATGCTGCCCGGCAGCCAGTCATACAAATCGACGTTTACGCTCAAGTTGCGTCCGCCCTCCAGCATCGCCCTGATTTCATCCGGCACCGTCTCCATGCTGCGGAAATGACCGGGCTCGATATAGCGGATCACCTGCGACAGCGGGAATCTGGCCGGATCGTCCATATAATACAGCGTGTCAATTGTCGGATAGCGGAAGTCCTTGTCCGTTGCTGCCTCCCAAGGATAGTACCGGTAAATGTTCAAATACGCCGCATCCCTGTAGCTGGGCTCCTCCGACACCGCAATAGAAAACGCCTGGTTCAGCATGCAGTTCATCCAAAACTCGTTAAACGGTTTCCTTTCCATCGACAGCTTCATGGTTCGCCGCCTCCTTAGGCTCATAGTGTTGGTTCAAGCAAGCTTGCTTGCCGCAAGCACAGCACTGATTTTTTTCTTTGCTCCGTCTTCGACTAGCGCATGTAGGATCGCCGTATAATCATCCGCCAGCGCCCAGGCGTTCTCTTCGCGGAAAAGACTTGTCGCATATTCCAGCGTAAAGCCGATCCTGCCGTCCCGCTCCGCCGCTTCAAGCGTCAAATCGAATTTGCTGACGCCCGGATCGAATTCCTTGGGATCGAATTCAATGCCGCCCGAACGGTAAGCGACGCGATCGATATTTTGCAAAATAAACATCGTATCGAACAGCGGATTGCGGCTGCGGTCCTGTTCGATTCCCAGCTTTTGCACCAAATCCTCGAACGGATAATTCTGATGCTCCAGTGCCCGCAGCACATCCTCATGCAGCTCGGACAAATAGTCGCCAACTGTCCGGTACGATTCCGGGAAGCTGCGAATCGCGACCGTATTGACGAACATCCCGATCAGCCCTTCCAGTTGCGCATGATTGCGGCCTGCTACCGGCGTGCCGATAATGATATCCTCCTCGTCGCTCCATTTGCTCAGCAGCATCGAATAAGCCCCGAGCAGCACCGTATACAGCGTCGTGCCGCGCTCGCGCGCAAATGCCTTGATCTTGAGCGTCAGCTCCTCATCCAGTCTGAAGTTGATCAGACTGCCCTCGAAGTTTTGCAGTTCCGGTCTTGACAAGGCTGTCTTGAGATCCAGCGTCGGCAGCTCCCCTTCGAACGCCTCCAGCCAGTAGCGCTCGTGCCCCATATAGGCCTCGCTGCCGATTTGTTCTTCTTGCCATACCGTGTAATCCCGGTACTGGATATCCAGCGTCGGCAGCTCGCCGCCCCCGTACAAAGTGGTCAGTTCCTGCAGCAGGACGCTGACGGAGACGCCGTCGGTAATAATATGATGAAAGTCCAGCAGCAGCAGATGGCGCTCCTCGCCAAGCGGAATCAATCCGGCCCGGAACAGCGGGAGACTGCCGAGATCAAACGGACGGATAAAGCGCTCCATCAGTGCGCTGATGCCGCCGAATAATCCTTCGTCTCCGCCTTCCGCGAGCAGCTTGCCCGCCGCCATTCTCAGCCTGGCATTGCGCTCCAGCGTAAATACCGGCTCCGCATGCACGCGCTGGCGGAACTCGTCCTCCTCGTGATGGAACGTCGTTCTGAGCGATTCATGGCGGCGCATTATCGCAAGGAAAGCTTCCTCCAGCCGCTCCACATCGAGCTTGCCTTGCATATGCACGGCGAACGGCACATGGTACATCGTTGCCTCGTCCGAGATCAGCCCCATCATAAATTGGCGGCGCTGCGGCCTCGACATCGGGTAATGCTCGCGCTCCGGTTGCTTCGGAATGCGCGCGGCCGCCACGGTTCCGCTAGTGTCCAGATGAGCCGCTAAACCTTCAAGCGTAGGGTTCATAAAAATGTCGCGCAGCGGCATTTGGATGCCAAAGCGTTCCGCAATGCGGCTGACCATGCCCGCCGCCTTCAGGGAATGGCCACCCAGATCGAAAAAGCTGTCCTTGGCGCTGATCGCATCCATACCGAGCAGCTCCTTCCAAATCTCCGCCAGCTTGCGCTCGGTATCCGTCGACAGCGGAACAAGCTCGCGTTTGCCCGCGTCGGCCGGTCCCGGCTTTGGCAGCGCCCTTCTGTCGATTTTGCCCGTTGGCGTAAGCGGAATCGCTTCCAGAACGACCATGAAGGCCGGAACCATATAAGAAGGCAGTTTGTCCCCGAGATATTCGCGCAACTGTCCGGTCAACCGGCCGGATGGCGCGGCGCCGTCCGGCTCCGCATCCGCAGCGTTCTGCACGACGACATACGCGCAAAGCGCATATTCCCCATCCTCTTCCTGAAACGCGGTGACGACCGTTTCCTTCACCTGCTCATGGCGAAGCAGCAACTGCTCAATTTCACCGATTTCAATCCGGTGCCCCCTGATTTTCACCTGGAAATCGCGGCGTCCCGCATAGGCAAACTCCCCATTTTCAAGCCTGCGCCCAAGGTCGCCCGTGCGATACATGCGTTCGCCCGGCGCGTACGGATTCGGCACAAAAGCGACATCCCATTCGGGATGGCTGAGATACCCGCGCCCGACGCCCGGCCCGCCGATGCAAATTTCGCCCGTCACGCCTGTCGGCTGCAGCTTCAGCCCTTCGTCAAGCACCATCATGACGGACCCTTCGATCGGCGTGCCGATCGAAATGTGCTCGCCTTCGGTCACTTCCCGGATCGAGGTCCAAACCGTCGTCTCCGTCGGACCGTACAAATTAAACAATCTGGCTCCGGTAGCGGCGCGCAGTCTGCCGAGCACATCGGCCGTCAGCGGCTCCGCCCCGATCATCAATATGCGCAGCTTTTGCAAACCGTCCGTTTCGCCTCGCTGATTCATCCACCATTTGAAGCGCGACGGCGTAATTTGCAGCACATCGACGCCGTGCGCGTCAATCAGGCCTTGCAGTAAGGCGGCGTCGCTCAGTTCCTCTTCGCCCGCGAGTACAATCCGCATACCCAGCGTGAGCGGAAGCAGATTTTCAACGACAAAAATATCAAAGGATACCGATGCCATCGCCAGGATGCTCTGGCCCTTCTCAAACGGAATCCGGTTTCGGAAGCCGCTGATGAAATGCGCCAGGCCGCGATGCTCAATCATCACTCCTTTGGGGCGCCCGGTCGAGCCCGACGTATACAGCACATACGCCAATTGGTCCGGCTTATGGACAAACTCCGGATTGCCTCTGTCCGCCGCATACAGCTCCGGATCGTCCAGATACCACTCGGCAACGGCTCTCGTTACGGCTCCAGCGTATGCTTTTTCCGTCAGCAGAAGCGCTTCGCCGCAATCCTCAAGCATCCAGTCGATCCTCTCTTTCGGGTAAGCGGGATCAATGGCGACATATGCGCCTCCGGCTTTCAGAACACCCAAAATGCCGACAAGCAGCAGCGGGCTGCGGGACGCCATCAGCGCGACAATGCGCTCGGGCCCCACACCCTTCGCCCGCAAGGAATGGGCAAGCCGATTCGCGCGTTCGTTCAGCTCGGCGTACGTCACCGTCTCCGCGCCGAACTGAATCGCCGCCGCATCCGGCGTGCGCGCCGCTTGGCGCTCCACTTTCTGCACAAACCCCGTCCATTCCGCCGTTGCTTGCGTGGAAGCCGCCGCATCTTCTTGCCGGTCCGTCAAACCCTTTTCAGCTCGAATTTCCATCCTACCGTTGCTCCCCTCTCTACTCGCGGCCTGTACCGGCATGCCTCCTCCGGCCAACAGAGCCAGCAATTGCTCTCGCTCGCTTTCACTCATCAGCTCAAGCTCGCCGACCGTGCGACCCTGCGATCTGCACATCTCCCGCACGAGTACGATATAGCTTTCCGCCATGCGGCGTGCGGTTTCCTCATGAAACAAATCCGTCGCGTATTCCAGTTGAAGCTCGATTTCCGCTTCCCGTTCCACGGCTTCCAGAGTCAGGTCGAATTTGCTGGTCCCCGCCTCGAACGGTATTTCGCTAAAGACGAGGCCGTCTGCTTCCATCACCGCCCGGTCCATATTTTGCAAAACAAACATGGCGTCAAACAAAGGATTGCGGCTTCTGTCGCTATCTGCCTTCAGCCCTTCGACCAGCTCCTCGAAAGGATACGTCTGGCGTGAAAGCGCCCCTACGACATGGTTATGCAGCTCCGCCATATAGGCCCGTACGGTCTTGTCTCTTGCCGGCCTAGTCCGCAGCGCCAGCGTGTTGACGAACATGCCGATCATGCCATGCGTATCTGCATGATCCCTGCCGGCGGTGGGGGTGCCCACAATCACTTCAGCCTGCCCGCTGTATTTGGCCAGCATCGCGGCAAAAGCGCCCAGCAGCACCGTATACAGCGTCGTCTTCGCTTCCCGCGCCAGCTTTCGCGCCTCCGCCGTTGTCCGCGCGTCCAGCCGGAACGAATGGCGGAGGCCCTTATAGCTCGGCAGAGACGGCCGTGGCCGATCCGTCGGCAGCTCCAGCACAGCAAGCTTGCCTTCGAAGACTTCCATCCAGTATCGCTCATGCTCCGCATAAGCGGCATTTGCAAATCCGGCTTCTTGCCACACCGCATAATCGCTGTATTGCACGTGCAGCTCCGGCAGCGCTTGTCCGGCATACAGCTGCGACAGCTCATTCACCAGCAAACCGGAGGATACGCCGTCCGTAATAATGTGATGAACATCCAGCAGCAGCAGATGATCTTCCTCGTTCAACCGAAGCAGCCCCGCCCGCAGCAGCGGCAGCTTGTCCAGATGGAACGGGCGCTGGAAGACTTCCATCAGCCTCGTCACCTCTGCGCCGTCCGGCGGCGCTCCCCGCAGCGCTTCATCTCCGGTCAACGCTGCGTAATCCAGCGCCTCCAGCTTGAACGCATACGGCGGATGAACCATTTGCCTGAACTCGTCCTTTGTCATATGGAAGGTCGTCCGCAAGCTTTCGTGGCGGCGGATCAGCGCCGTAAACGCGTCTTCCAGCCGCGCTACATCCAGCCTGCCCTGCAAGCGGAGCGCGAACGGCACATGATACATGGTGGCGTCTCCGGCCAGCATCTGCATCATATATTGGCGGCGCTGGGCGCGCGACATCGGATACCACTCGCGGCGCTCCGCCTTCGGGATCGGCTCGGCCGCCGCAGCGGTGCCGTCCCGCTCCTTGAGCCAGGCGGCTATTTCGGCAACGGAGGTAAGCTCGAATATCAGGCTGAGCGGAACCAGGGCGCCCGTCGCCTGCTGCAGCTTTCCCGCCAGCACGGCAGCCTTCAAGGAGTGACCGCCAAGCTCGAAAAAGTCGTCGTGAATGCCGATTGGCCCGGCCGTATCGCCCAGCACTTCTTCCCAAATGGCGGCGACGCGCTCTTCCATCCCGTCTCGCGGCAGCTCCGGCTTTCCCCGCTCCCGAAGCCCCAATTCCGGCTCCGGCAAGGCGCGCCGGTCCACTTTCCCGTTCGGCGTCAGCGGTATCCCGTCAATCGCCGCGATATAGGCCGGAATCATCGCCTCCGGCAGCTTGTCTTTCAGCTTTCTTCGCCATTCCCGCGAAGGGAGCTTGTCCGAAGCGACCACATACGCGCACAGCTCCTTGTCCCCGCTTGCCTGCTCGCGGATGACCACAACCGCATCCTCCACCTCGGGAAGGGAAATCAATTGCGAGCGAACCTCGTTCATTTCAATCCGCACACCTCTGATTTTTACCTGTTGGTCGGCCCGGTCCACATACATCGCGTTGCCGTCCGGCAGCCACTTTGCGATATCACCGGTGCGATACATGAAGCGGCCCTCGCGGTACGGATGCGGCAAAAAGCGCTCGGCTGTCATATCCGGCTTGTTCACATAACCGTCGGCAAGGCCGCTGCCGGCAATATACAGCTCCCCGGCTGCATTGATAGGGGCAAGCTGGCCGCCATAGCCGAATATATAAATTTCGACATTGTGCATCGGCCCGCCAATCGGCACATAGCCGCCGCGATAAGCGCCCGGCTTGTATGCGTACATATTGGAGCAAACCGTCGCCTCCGTCGGGCCGTAGCCGTTAATAATCCGAATCTCGGGATTAAGCTTCGTATACAGCTCCAGCGTTTCGTCTTTAATCGGCTCTACCCCAACGAGCATTTTGTCTAGCGTAATCGCGGAAGACGATTGCTCCAGCAGCCGCGCAACCTCTTTCAGCAAAGACGGCGGCAAATAAGCGAATGTAATCCGCTCTTCCGTAATCACTTCGGCAATTCGCCGCGGATCAAGCAATTTCGGCTCCGGGTAAAGCACCGTGCACGCCCCGAACATAAGCGGCATAAACAGCTCCGCTACGCTGACGTCAAACGAAATATTGGTCAGGCTGAGGCATCTGTCTCTCTCATCGTATTGCCCATCGAAAAACGTCCGGAGCGAATGTCCGAAATTGTAAAAGCTGCGGTGCGGCACAATGACGCCCTTCGGCTGCCCCGTAGAACCGGAGGTATAGATGACATACATCGGATCGGCGGCGTCCTGCGGCCATGCGGCGGCGGCATCGTCTCCGCCGGAGAACATCGTCTCATCCGCAATGTCCAGCACCTGCAAGGAGGCTGGCACGACGGCCCCGGCTCCGGAACGCGCGCCGTCCGCGAATACCAGCTCCGCCCCGCTGTCCTCCAGCATATAGCGGATGCGCTCCCCCGGATAATGCGGATCTATAGGCATATAAGCGCCTCCGGCTTTCATAACGGCGAGCATAGCGGTTAGCATAGGGATGGAGCGCTCCGCCATAATGCCGACGACGCTGCCGCGTCCCACACCTTTGGCGCGCAAGGTTCGCGCCAGCGCATCGGTGCGGCGATCCAGCTCCCGATAGGTCATGGATTCACCGCCGCAAGATACAGCCGGGAGGCCCGGAACGGCCTTCGCCTGTTCCTTGAAGCAATGATGCAGACAGCGCGGCGGCGGAAAGTCCGCTTCGCGTCTCCCCAGCGCCAGCATGTGCAGGCGCTCCTCCTCCGTCAGCATCTCCGCTTCGCCGAGCGTGGCGTCGGGACGGAGCGTCACGCTGCGCAGCAGCTGCACATAATGCCGCATGAACCGCTCGGCTGTCGAGCGGCGAAACAAATCGGCATTATATTCCACGACAAGCCGCAATTCCGCCCCATTCTCCACAGCCTGAATCATCAAATCGTATTTGGCCGTGCCATGCTCAAAGCGCTGGTGGCGATACGACAATCCCGCAGACGAAACGTTTGGAATACCCAGGTTTTGCATGATGAACATCGTGTCAAACAACGGACTCCGGCTGGCGTCCCTTCTGTCCATCCATTGCGCGATTTCCTCGAATGGATAATCGGCGTGAGCGTAAGCCCCGGTCGCCATCTCTTTCACTTCGGACAAAAAGGCTCTGAACGGCTTGTCCGCGCGCGGATAAGCGCGCAGCGCCAGCGTGCCGGTGAACATGCCCGCGATCGCTTCCAGCTCGCGCCTGTCCCTTCCCGCAATCGGCGTGCCGACGGCAATGTCCTCGGCCCCTGTATAGTGGGCGAGGAAAGTGTAATACGCCGATAGCAGCACCATAAACGGAGTCGCGCCCGATTCGGCCGCGAGGCTGCGCACAGCCGCCGTCAAACCCGCCTCGACGTACACGTCGAACGTTTCGCCGTGATTTCCTTTGACGGGCGGACGCGGGGCATCGGTCGGAAGCGAAAGCAGCGGCCAGTCCCCCCGGCATTGCTCGCGCCAATACCGTTCGGCATTCCCGGAGAGCGGCCTGCTCTCCTGCCATACCGCATAATCTTTGTATTGCAGCGGCAGCGGCGGCAACGAACCGCCCAGATATAAAGTCATCAGGTCGGACAAAAGAATGCCCGCCGACATGCCGTCGGATGCTATATGATGCATATCAAGAAACAGCACGTGTCTCTTCGGCCCCAGCGTCAGCAAGGCTGCGCGGAGCAGCGGAGCCGTATCGAGCCTGAACGGCCGGAACAAGCTTTGCAGCACACCGTCCGCCTCCGCTTCATCGGCCTCCATGCGAATCAGGCGGAAAGGAATGGCGGCGTGAATGCGCTGCCTGATCTCTCCGTCGATGACGTGGAAGGTGGTGCGAAGCGTCTCGTGACGCTCCACGATGGCTTGCAGGACGGCCTCCAGCCGGTCTGCATCAATAGCTCCTTCCAAGTGCAACAATTCGGGCAGATTGTAGCTGCGATCATCCGGCATCGCCTGCTGCTGCAAATACATGCGTTTCTGCGGCGATGAAACCGGATAATGCTCTTGCGGGGCCGCCTTTGGAATCGGCTCCAGCGTATCGCCGGACAAAGAGTCGGACGCTTGGCCGGTCAACGGCCCGACATGCCCGCCTGACCCTCCTGCTTCGTCACGGCCGCCGGACGCCGCTTGCCCGTCATAACCGCCGTTCGCCTCGTGCCCGCCGTTCCCGACGTCCGCTCCTTGTCCATCGTGCCCAGCGTTCGTTCTTTGCGCTGTCGCCGCGCCGCTCTCCCTGAGCCGCCGCTCGATGAGCGCCGTGAACGAAGGCAAATCCGCATGCCCCAGCAAATCCGCCGCCTGAATGCGGACGCCCGCAAGCTCGCTGAGCCGGTTTACAATTTTGAGCGCAATAATGGAATCTCCACCCAGCTCGTAAAAACCGGCATCCGAAGGCAATTCGTCATAACCGAGCAGGTCTCCCCAGACATCTGCGACATGCTGCTCCCATTCCAGGCCGGAGCGCTCCCCGGTTAACGCAACGCCGCGGCGGCGCTGACTCGTCATCCCGCCGCTCCGCTCCAGCGCGGCTTGCCATCTGGCAAACGTTTCGTTCATTTCTTGCCCAAGCTCTTCGGGAATATCTCCACCGACCGAATATCCGTTCCAGGCCGCAAATGGTGTATGAAGCGCCGCTCCGGCGCGCGCCTCCTCCACCCAGCAACGGTGAGAATCGAACGGATACGTCGGAAGCGGCAGCCGCTTTCGGCGTTGTCCTAGGTAGATCGCCTTCCAGTCGATCTCGTATCCGCCCACGTAACGTTGGCCCAGCTCCATCGCGTCCATTTCCCGTTCGTTTGGAACGGGCTGCTGCCGCATATTCCCGGCCGCAGCCGAATCGGCCGCCCCGAAACGGACGTTCGGCAGAGCAAGGCCGGTAAGATCTCTTTCGGCTGCGGCATGCAAGGTCTGGATAAGCTCTTCCCAGCCGCTTACCGCAATCGCCAGGCGATACCGATGGGCTCCCCGACCGACGGCCAAGGTGTAGCAAAGGTCGGCCAGGCTGCGGCTCTCATCGCCGCGATGCTGCAGAGCCCAGTCCCGCATCAGCAGCACGAGCCGCTCCAGCGCCGTCATGCTGTGCGCGGACAAGCAGAACAGCTCCGCTCTGTCCAACCGACCCGATGGCAATCCGTCGGGAGCCTCCTCCAGCACAACATGGCAATTGGTCCCGCTCATGCCGAACGCGCTTACTCCGCATCTTCTTGCTTCGCCGTCCGTCTCCCATGGCGTCAATTCGTCATTGACATAAACGGGCGAATCCACGAACGAAATGTTGCGGTTCGGCGAGCGGTAATGAAGCGTTGGCGGAAGCTGCTTGTGGACAAGCGACAGGATCCCCTTGAGCAGCCCAGCAATGCCGGCGGCATGGTCGAGATGGCCGATATTTGTTTTCAGCGAGCCGATGGCGCAAAATTGCCGTTTATCGGTATATCTCCGGAAGGCGCGCGTCAGCCCGTCGATTTCGATCGGGTCCCCCAGCGAGGTTCCCGTGCCGTGCGCCTCCATATACGTCACCGTTTCGGGATCGATGTCCGCATCCTGCCAGGCGCGCGCAATGACGTCCTCCTGCGCGAGGGCGTTCGGGGCGGTAATGCCGACCGAGCTGCCGTCCTGATTCATCGCGCTGCCTTTGATGACGGCATAAATAGGGTCGCCGTCCTCCTGCGCGCGGGACAGCGGCTTCAGCAGCAGCGCAATCACGCCGTCGCCGATGCCCGTGCCGTCCGCGGAGTCGTCGAACGTTCTGGCCCGGTTGTCGCTTGACTCGATGCCAAGCCGTATGCCGGTATCCAGCGGCAGTACGTTAATTTTGACGCTGCCGGCAATCGCCGCCTCGCATTCGCCGCTGCGGATCGATTGGCATGCCAGATGGACTGCTACCAGCGAGGAGGAGCAGGCGGTGTCCACGCTGATCGCCGGTCCGCGCAAATTAAGCAAATACGAAATCCGGCTCGGTATCATGGAGCTCAGATTGCCGGGCGCCGCCATGGACAAGGCGTCCGGGTCCAGCGCTTCTATGATTCGCTTGTAATCATGGAGCGCGTCCCCGTTATAGCCGATAAAGACGCCGGTGCGCGAACCATGCAGCGCATCTCCTCCGTACCCCGCATTCTCAAGCGCGCCCCAGGCCGTCTGCAGGAACAGGCGCTGCGCCGGACTCATCAGCGAGGCTTCCTTGGGCGAAAGCCGGAAAAAAGAATAGTCAAAACCTGAAATATCTTCGATATACGCCCCGTCAAAAAAGGAAACGGAGCCGTATTGCGCCTCCATGCGGCGCAAATACGGCTTCAATTCCTCCTTGCGGGAATCCGGAAACCCGCCTACCAGGTCCTTGCCGCTCCGCAGAAGCTCCCAGAAGGCTTCGTGCGATTCCGCGCGCGGCAGCTTGGCGGATATCCCGACAATCGCAATATCCTTGAGGGAAACATTGGAGACGGAGCCTCCGCTCCGCCCCTTCCGCCCGGATGTGTCTTTTTTGGTATCCAGCAAATCCAATTGAAACATGGCGCCCTTCCCTCCTAGTTAGTAATGGAATCGCTGACGGCCTGTCCTTTTTCCGCCCTTCCGCCGCTCCCGCGCAGCAGCAGCAACACATGCGCCGCGATGCCGAGTCCGCTGACCAGGGCTAATAATCCAAGTGTACCGGACTGCCAATCGCCCGCCCATTGCAGCACGATATACAAGGTGCCTGTGCTGCACACATGGGCCGCAAGCGACCCCCAAAGCGAACGCGAGCCGGCGCGGACGGCGCCGTATACGATCGCGCCCAGCGCCGCAAATGCGCCAATCGTCACATTCATAAATACCGCGCCGAACAATACGGCCTGGAGCAGAACCGTCCACGGAACCGAAAGACGTTGACGCAGCGTATGGAACAGCATTCCTCTGAACAGCCATTCCTCCAGCAAAGACCCCAGCAGCAAGCTGCCGAGCACAAAAATGATCAGGCTGCCGCCGGCGACAAAAGCGACCAGATCCGAAATAGCCGGAAAGGTCGCTTTTATCCACGGAAGACGGGTAAAAGCGGCGATAAACAAGCCGAGCCAGACACCCGTCCCTGCGGACAGCAGCAACGAACCGCCGCGCGCAGGAACAAACCCCAAATCGCTCAGCGAAATTTTTTGCCAACGCAGCAGCGGAAGATAGACGGCAAGCACGATGATATTGGATACAATCAGCACAATGCCGGAATTGTCGGCGATCCAGTCTTTCAGCCCGGGATCGCTGATCCAGTTGTAGAGCGCTTGATTGACAAGCATCACGATCGCCGCATAAATGACCAAATATAAGACGGTATTTCCCGCTACTCGCAATCCCTTCACGCCGACTTCACCGCCTTGGAAGACAGCGGCGCGGAGACCGAAGAACGGTGCTTGACCGCAAGGAATATGCCAACCGCAATTATGGCGGCCGCCACAGCCATCACGATGGACATGACGGTGACGTCCGTCGTCTCCGGCCCGTAATGCCAAAGCAGGTATTGGCTGCCCTGACAGGCGACTTGCGCGGCAATCGGCGCCCAGATGGATTTAAACCAGACATACAAGAGTGCAAAAATAACCGCGCCGAGAAAGCCGTACAGCGACAGCGGAATGTCTCCCAAAAAGAACAACGCCCCGTACAACACGCCCTGAATCACAATTGCGACCCAAACGGGGAGCACTCGTCTGAACTCATTCATCAGAATGCCTCTGAACAACGTCTCTTTGTAAATATTTCCGAGAAGCAGAAAAACCAGAAATACATACCATTCCGCTCGGTTCAGATAATCAAACAATTCATGAAACCGGTATTTGTCCGATGCTATGGCGGGAAGCCGGGAGAAAGCGACCGTAAACAGGCCGGCTCCAAGTCCGATCCATAAAGCGATTGCCACCGATTTTCCGCCCATCACGCGGAATTGGGCCGCTTTAAACAGATTTTCTTTGAATATAAACCTCCAGGCCAGCAGCATGAGCGGCAAACCCACCATATCGTTCAAAATAATGACGGTTACCGTGTTCTGTTCAAACCACGTGCTTTTCGGGTATACATAATCGAAAAATAATGTCGTTGCGGTAAAAAACCATGCAAAATACAGGCCGATAACAACGGCCACGCGAGCCAGCATCATTCCCCACGCCTTCATGCGGTCAGACCCCCTTATGTGCTGCCGACGGCGCGTCAGCCGTCAGCGCTTGACCGGCGCGTGCGCCGATGCCGCCGTTGCCGGAGGTCCGCCAAACATAGACGGAACCTCCAATCAACGCAGCCAGACAGAGCGCTGTAATGATATACAGCGAAACATCGTCCAACTTGTCAAACCATTCGTAGAACCCGATATATTTAAATAGAAAGATTGTGCCCATGGCCGTATTCTGTACCAGAATAGGCGCCCACAGCGACCCGGTGCGTAAATACAGCGACCCGTAAATCAGGCCCGAACCGATGCTGATAACCGAAAGCGCCGCGCTCGGCTGAAAGTAGGCGTAAGCCGCGGCTTGCAGCAACAAGGCCGCATATACCGGCATAACCCTGCGCAGCTCGCTGAAAATGAGGCCCCTGAACAATATTTCTTCAAAGGCCGGGCCGATCAAACCGGCGCCCAGTATGACGTACCAGATCGAATCCCCCCTGATCAGATCGTCGACCAGCGCGGGAATGGACGGAAATTGCCGCGCAATATCGTCAATGACGATAAGGCCGATGCTGAACAAGCTTCCGGCAAGACCCAGGCCAATCATCAGCAAGACGCGCGAGGCGCTCAGCCGTTTGAAGCCCGACGCGCGGAACAGATTTTTTTCCGCATGGGGCCAGATCCATCCTTTGATACGAAAAATGAGCATGTACACAAGCGTAATCAGCGTGAACAGGACGACCATAAACATGGCCGGGTTCCGATCCAGAAACTTGGCGAAGGACAGCGTCACTTCGTAATTGTAAGTTGAGCGAAGCAGATAGAGCAGCGCATAAAAGACCCCGAGATAAAGCGCGATATTCCCTATCATGGTCAACACTTTTTTCACAGGAAAGCTCCTTTCTTCCTTCGTCAGATGTATTCTCAGGGTCAGGCACAACCAGGGCTTGCCCCATGCTACGCCCCCGAGACGGCGCTGCCTGATGCGGCGCGATATTGTTCGACCACGCTCGACAGCAGCTCCAGATAAGCGGAAGCCCAATCCAGCACCGCCTCCTTGCCGAGGCGCCGGGCGTTGTATGTCCATACCCCGCCAAGCTTTGGTCCCTCTGCCTCGCTTGGTGCGGCAGCGCCATCCATATACAGCACAACATCGAATTGTTCCAATAGCGCCTCCCGATCCTTGAACCCGTGCTGCGCTGCTCCCGCAAATAACGGGAACAAGGCAAATCCGGCTTCGGCTTGCGGCTGCTTTCTGATTTGCCGCGCGGTATAACATTCTCCCGCGCTCGTCCGCTTGGCGGCATGCCGCAGCAGCGTATCGAATTCGCGCACCTCCGCAAAGTCGATTTCCTTCGGGGCAATCAGCCCGTTGTGCGACATTGCCGGAAGCACAAGCCGGCCCATGCCGGACTCGCCGCGCCAGAAGTACAGATATACGGCATAAGCCACGGCTTCAACGGTCACCGAGCGGGATGCCGCAAGTTCCGCAAGCCCTTCCGCAACCGCCCGGTCCAGTTGGAACTGAACGCTGCCGATACGCTCCGCGGCATAACCGCTGCTGACGCAGTCGTCTGCCACAGGCAGACCGCTCCAGCACCAAATCGCGAGCTCGCGATTTCTAGACTCCAGATAAGCCGCAAGCGATGCGATCGTCGGATAGGTGAACAAATCCGTTACGCCGAGAGCGCCGGGATACAACTCCTCCAGCCGTTGATGCGCCTGCACCAGCAGTAGCGATTCTCCCCCAACATCGAAGAAACGATGATGGATGCCGAAGTCGTTCCTTTGCAGGATTTCGCGCCATACGGCGGCAATCGCCAGTTCGATATCGCTTGCCGCTTCGACAAACGGAGTGCCGCTATCCGCCGCAGGCTCCGGCTCCGGCAGCGCCTTCCGGTCGATTTTGCCGTTTGGAGACAGGGGCATGGCTGGAAGTTCCACCACGGCCTGCGGAACCATATAATCCGGCAGGCGCAGCGCTGCAAAATCCCGCAGTTCCTGATGGTCCGCAGGTTCGGAGCAAACGATGTACGCGCATAAATATTCGCTTCCGCTTGCGGCGTCCCGCTTCATGACCACCGCTTCTGAAACCGCCGGATGACCGAGCAGCACATGCTCGATTTCCCCGCATTCGATGCGCTGGCCCCTTATTTTTACTTGATGGTCGATTCGGCCCAAATATTCGATCGTTCCGTCAGGCAGCCATCTGGCAAGGTCTCCTGTCCGATACATCAGACTGCCCGCCGCAAACGGATTATCGACGAATTTTTCTGCCGTCAAATCGGGCCGGCCGATATAACCCCGCGCCAGACCCGCGCCGGATATGCACAGTTCCCCGGCGATGCCGACGGGCTGGAGCTTCATCGCTTCGCTCACGATATAAAGCGAGATGTTGTCGATCGGCTTACCAATCGGCACCTGGATCGGAATATCGCCGTCAGAGCAATCGTAATAGGAAACGTCAACCGTCGCCTCGGTCGGGCCGTACAAGTTCACAAGCCTGGCATCGAACGGAACTCCAATCCGCTCGCGGAACCGCCGCACCTGATCCGCAGTCAGCGCTTCGCCGCTGGCGAACACATGACTCAGGCTCTCCAGCCTGGCCTCGCCGCGCAGCAAGCCGGGATACTCAAGGAACAGGTGCAGCATGGACGGCACAAAATGCATCGTCGTTACGCCATGCCGCGCTATCGTATCCATCATAAGCGCGGGGTCCTTTTCGCCGCCCGGAGGCAGCAGGACCAGTTTGGCTCCCGCAAAGCTCCACCAGAACAGCTCCCAGACCGATACGTCGAAGGTAATAGGCGTTTTCTGCATAATGACTCCGCTTGCGTCCAGTCCGTATTGCTTCTGCATCCAGCCGATCCGGTTGACGACGGAACGATGCTCGATCATGACCCCTTTCGGCTGTCCGGTCGATCCCGAAGTATACAGCACATAAGCAAGCGAACGTGAATCATGCAGCTTCTCCATAGGGAAGTCGTCCCGCTCCTGCGCCAGCGCCTCATGAACGTCCATAAATGGCAGGAACGTCTCCAGCCCTTCCGGGGCTTTGCCCTTTGTCAAGACAAGCTTGGCTCCGGAATTGTCCAGCATGTAGCGGATTCGCTCCGGCGGCAAGCCCGGCGCAACAGGCACATAAGCTCCGCCCGCCTTCAGCACGCCAAACATTGCAATCATCATCTCCAGGCTGCGATCCATCACGACGGCCACGCGTTCCTCGCGCTTGACGCCTTGCTTTCTGAGCGCCTGCGCCAGCCGGTTCGACCTGCGGTTCAATTCCGCATACGTCAATGCTCCGTCCTCCGCCGCAACCGCAACGGCTTGCGGCGTTTCGGCCGCATGTCTTTCGAGGTAAACCTCTACCGTATCGCCGCTTGCATACGGCGCGGCCGTGCGATTGAACGCTTCGCACTGCTTCTCCGCTGCCGCGGCGCCCTGCAGCCCGATCCCTCCAAGCGGCCGTTCCGGTTCAGCCAGTGCAAGGCCGACAATACGGAAATACCATTCCGCCATTCTGTGTATGCTGTCTTCTTTAAACAACGCCGTCGCATATTCGATCGTCAAGGCTGCGCCTTTTGCACCCTGATCCGCAATCTCAAACGTCAAGTCCAGCTTCGATACGCGATTGTCCGGCACTTGCGCCTCGAATTGCAAGGCGTCCGCCGCCGCCTGTCCGGCTTCCATATGCTGCATGACAAACATCGTGTCAAACAGCGGATTGCGGCTCAGGTCGCGCGGCACATCCAGCATCGTCACCATATGCTCAAACGGGAGCAAGCCGTTGTCCAGCGCCGCAAGCGCAGTTTCTTTGAGCTGCTCGGCGAACGCTCTGAACGGCAGTTCGCCGGATGGCCTGCTGCGAATCGGCAGCGTATTGACAAACATGCCGACCAGAGACTCGGTTGCGGGATGGAAGCGGCCGGCGATCGGCGTGCCGACAATAAGATCGTCTTGCCCCGTCATCAGATGCAATAACGTATGGTAGGCGGCAAGCCAGATATGGAACGGCGTAACGCCCCATTGCTCCGCCGCCGCTCCGATCCCCTCGGCAAGCTCCGCCGGAATCGGCAGCGCTAGCTTGGCGCCTTCGAAGCTTTGTTCAGGCGGACGCGGATAATCGGTCGGCAGTTGCAGCACAGGAAGCGTACCCGCTAGCCGGAACGTCCAATATTGCTCTTGCTGCTCTCTCGCCTCCGAAGCCATCCACTCCTGCTGCCAAACGGCGGCATCCTTATAGTGAACGGGCAGCGGCTGCAAGGAGCCGCCGCGATACAGCTCTTCGAAATCGCGCGCCATCACATTCATGGACACGCCGTCGGCGACGATGTGGTGAATGTCCAGCAGCAGCGTATGCCGATTTTCGCCGTCCGTTGCGAGAAACGCCCGAATTAACGGAGCCTTTCGCAAATCGAACGGGCGGACGACCGCGCGCGCAAATGTATTCAAGTCCGCCGCATCCATCAAGGCATGCTCGGCGAGTTCAAACGAAACCCGCTCATGGACACGCTGTACCGGCTTACCGTCTGCCCAGTCAAAGCTGGTGCGCAGCGGTTCATGGCGGTCAATCAGCCTTTGAATCGCCTCGCGAAGCCTGTCCTGATCAAGCTTGCCCGTCAGGTTCAGAGCGAGCGGAAGATTGTAGGCCGTGCTGCCCGGATAAAGCTGCTGCAGCACAAACAGTCTGTTCTGCGCGAGCGACAACGGGTAGAACGGCCGGCTTTCCGCCCGGGCAATAACCGTGGCCCGCTTGGGGGCCGCGTTGTCGATGCGGGCCGCCATTTCCCGCAGCAGGGGAACGTCGAACACATCCTTCATCGCAAACGCCGCTCCATAACGCTGCTCGATCAAGCCCGCAAGCTGCGCGGCGCGCAAGGAATGGCCGCCCAATTGGAAGAAATGGGCTTCTCTTCCGATCGCCGCCGGGTCGTTCGGCTCGCTGGAGGCCAGGCCGAGTACCTCCCGCCAAAGCTCGGCCAGCCGCTGCTCCGTCGGCGTAGCCGGAGCCTCGCCGCAAGCCGCCGGTTCAGCGAACCGGGGCTGCGGCAGGCGGCTGCGGTCGGCTTTGCCGCTCGGACTCAGCGGAAACGCTCCCATAGCAACAAAATACGAAGGAATCATATACTCCGGCAGGAATTCCTTAAGTACGGCCCGAAGGCTCGCTTCCTCCGGCGTCTCTCCATCCACCGTCACGAGATATGCGCAAAGCGCCGGCTCTCCCGCATGGTCCGTCACCGCCGTCACCACGGCATCGCGAACTTCCGCCTGCAAGAGCAGCGCGTGCTCGATCTCGCCGCATTCGATGCGGAGACCGCGAAGCTTGACCTGATGGTCAAAGCGTCCCAAATATTCAATATTGCCGTCCGGCAGCCACCTTGCGCGATCGCCGGTACGGTACAGCTTCTCTCCTGCGGCAAACGGATTCGGAACAAAGCTTTGCTCCGTCAAATCCGGCCTGTTGCGATATCCGCGCGCAAGACCGGCGCCCGCGATGCACAGCTCGCCGGACACGCCGATCGGCTGCGGTCTCATCCGCTCGTCCACAATATAGAGCCGGATGTTATGGATTGGCTTGCCGATCGGAATCGTACCCGCCCCAGCGTCGGGGCAATCGTAATAGCTGACATCGACCGTCGCTTCCGTCGGGCCGTACAGATTAATGAGCCGACACCTACCGCCGCCGCGCTCCATCAGGCTGTAAAAACCTGCGACATGCGCGGGCTTGAGCGCTTCGCCGCTCGCAAATACGTATCGCAGGGAACAAAGCTCGCCGCCTCTGCCGCTGTCCGCCGCATAGGGCAAAAAGACGCCCAGCATGGACGGCACAAAATGCATAACCGTAACCGCCTGCTCTTCAATCGCGCGCAGCATGACCGACGGCTCCTTCTCCCCGCTGGGCTCCAGCAAATAAAGCGAAGCGCCGGCAAAGCTCCACCAGAACAGCTCCCAGACCGACACGTCGAACGTAATCGGCGTTTTTTGTAAAATAACGTCGCGCTCATTCAGCGGATAAGCCGTCTGCATCCAGTTCAGCCGGTTGATCGCCGCGCGGTGCTCCACCATAACGCCTTTGGGTTTGCCGGTGGAGCCTGACGTATAAATGACATACGCCAAATGCTCGGGGCCCGCTTGAGGCGTCAGGTCCGTTTCTTCTTCGCCCTTGGGCAGCTCCGATGCGGCGGCAGCCGCAAGCGCGTCCAGATCGAGCGTTTCTCCCAGGAAGGCCGGGAGCGTATGAATCCACTTGGCCCCCGTCAGAAGCAGCTTAGCCCCGCTATCCTCCAGAATGCCGCGGATCCGCTCGGGCGGATGTTCCGGGTCGATCGGCAAATAGGCCCCTCCCGCCTTGAGCACCGCCATGATCGCAATCATCATGGACAACGAGCGCTGAGCGGCAATCGGCACAATCGTTTCGACCGCAACCCCCTTGCCTCTTAGCACGGCAGCCATGCGTTCGGCGCGGTCATTCAGCTCCCCGTACGTCAGCGAGCCTTCGGCCGACCGCACCGCCGTCCGATTCGGCCACCGCCGGGCGGACTCCGCGAACCATCCGTGAATCGTCTTCTCCGCCGGGTACGAATGTCCCGTATCATTCCATGCCGCAAAGGCGGCTTCTTCGGCAGGCGTCGCCATGGCGACGTCGCCACAGATCAGGTCGGGGCTGGCGGCCGTTTGCTCCAAAATGTAAAGCAGCCGCGCTGCCAATCGCTCCATCGTGTCTTTATGGAACAATCCCGTATTGTACTCCAGCTCCGCCCGCAGACCGCCTTCGCCATCGCTGTACAGATCGAGCTTGAAGTCCAGCTTGGATGTTCCGTGGCTGACGGGCAAAGGCTCCATGCTCCAGCCGTCGCCGCGCGCCGCCAGCTTCTCGTCTTCAAACTGGTTGTGAACGATCAGCATCGTATCGAACAGCGGGTTGCGCGACGGGTCATGCGGATACCGAGCCGCTTCCATCATCTGCTCGAAGCTGACATCGCCATGCTCGTATGCGGCAAGCAGACGCCCATGTGTCTCACCGACAAACGCCAGGATCGGCAGCTCGTCCGCCACCCGCATCCGAATAGGCAGAAACTGGTTGAACATGCCGATCATCCGGGCCGTGTCCGGATGCGTCCGGCCTGCCGCCAATGAACCGATTGCAAATTCCGACTGATGCGTCGTTCCCTTTAGCAACAGCGCGTAAGCCGCAAAAAGCAGGCTGTTCATGCTCGCTCCGGCGCTTGCGGCCGTCTCTTTCAGCCGTGCCGCGAGCGCCGCCGGAATGTGGAAGGTATACGTATCGCCCGCAAATGTCTGACGGTCGCCGCGCAGCCAATCCAGCGGCATATCGAGGGGCGCCGGCGGCTCTGCAAGCTGCTCCGTCCAAAACGCTCGGCTTGCCCTGGCCCGCTCCGAGCCGGACTGTCGCTCCTGCCAAACGGCATAATCCTTGTAATGCAGAGCCAAAGGCGCAAGTTCCGCGCCGTCGATCAAAGCGGTCAACTCCTCCAAGAGCAGCTTGACGGATATACCGTCCGCCGCGATATGGTGGATGTTGAGCAGGAGATAGGCCTCCGCTCCCTCCGATTCGGGCCGGCAATAACATGCGGCGAGCAGCGGCGCTGCGGCAAGCTCGAGCGGCCGGAAAAACTCGCTCAAGCATTCCGGAAGCGCCGTCTCCGCGAGCTCCGCCGTTTGCAGAACAAAGGCGGCCGAATCGTGCACGATCTGGGCCGGAACGCCGTCGATCCAATGATAGGAGGTCCGCAGCGGCTCATGCCGTTCGATCAACTTCCGAAGCGCCGGTTCGATTCTGGTCTCACCCACCGCGCCCGACAGTTTAAGCGCAAGCGGAATATGGTAGGTTAGTCCGATATCAGCCATGCTTTCCGCCAAAAACATGCGCCGCTGCGGCGGGCTGAGCGGATAGGATGCGGCTTTCGGCGCGTCCGCAACAGGTTCGTACGCTTCCTTGGCAGCCCTGTCAATCCAGGATGCTTGCTCTCTGACCGTCGGCAGTTTGAAAATTTCCTGAAGCGGCATACGCACCCGGCACTGCTTGTAGATTGCCGAGGTCAATGCGGCCGCCTTCAGGGAATGGCCGCCATGCTCAAAGAAATGGTCAAGCGCGCCAACTTGCTCCGCATGAAGTACTTCTTGCCACAATCTTGCGACGATGATCTCCGTTTCTGTGGCGGGCGCTTCATAAGAGATTGCGCGCTCCGGCGCAGGCAGACGTTTTTTGTCCACCTTGCCGTTAGCGTTTAGCGGCAGTTTCTCTAACTGCACAAACGCGGCGGGAATCATAAATGCCGGCAGCTTGCCAGTCAGTTGGCTCCGAACGCTTGCCCGCCCTTCGGTTTGCTCCGCAACGATATAAGCGCATAAATACGGCGCGCCGTCATTCTCGATCAGCGCCACAAACGCTTCCTTGACGCCCGCGCAATCCAGCAGCCTGCTTTCGATTTCGCCCAATTCAATCCGGTAACCCCGCAGCTTGACCTGGCTGTCGATCCGGTCCAGAAACTCCAAATTCCCGTCAGGCAGGCGGCGCACCAGGTCGCCGGTCCCGTACACAGTTTCGCCTTCCCGGAATGGATGCGGCCTAAACTTCGAAGCCGTCTGTTCCGGCAAATTCACATAGCCGGATGCGACACCTTCGCCCGCAATCCACAGCTCGCCCGGCACCCAGTCGGGCTGCAATCGGCCCTGCTCATTCAGCACCAGCGTTTCCGAACGCGCGATCGGCGTGCCGATCGGTAGGGTGGCCGTTCCTTGTCCGTCCCATGTCTCCGTGATCGGATAGCAGGTAGCGAACACCGTCGTTTCCGTAGGACCGTAGACATGCAGCAGCACGCCCGGTCCAAGCGCGCGGAGCGCTTTGCGGATATGCGGCACGGAAGCCCGCTCTCCGCCAAATAAAATATGGCGCAGGCCGCGCAGCGACTCCAGCCCATGATCGACCAGCGTGTTGAACAGCGCCGTCGTCACAAAGAATATGGTAATGCCTCTGTCCTCAATCAGCTCGGTCAGCCGCACAACGTCGGCAACCTCTTCTTCGCTGACCAGCGTCAGCTTCGCGCCATTCAACAGCGCTCCGTACAAATCGAACGTTGAACCGTCAAAGGCGTAGTTGGAAAGCTGCAACAGCGCATCGTTTTTCGAAATGCTTACATAATCGGTCTGGACGGCAATCCGGGACACATTGCGATGCGAGGTCATAATCCCTTTCGGCTTGCCCGTAGAGCCGGACGTGTACATGATATAAGCGAGATCGTCCGCCGAGCCGTCGATGTCCAGATCATGGCCGTACTCGCTGGCCCATCCCGTATCGAGTTCATCCATGTCGATGACATCTGTTCTGTCTCCGGCAAGCCGGGTGCCCATCTCCATCGTTGCAGCCGCAGTCACGATCGCCTGCGTTTCCGTATCCTGCAGCATAAACAAAATCCGCTCTTCGGGATATTGCGGGTCGATCGGCACATAGACGGCCCCCGCTTTCAGCACAGCCAATATCGCCACAATCATATCGGGCGAGCGCAAGAGCAGCAGCGCCACCTTCGCCCCCGGCGCGACGCCGCGCCGCGCAAGCGCGCGCGCGAACCGGTTGGCACGTTCGTTCAGCTCGCTGTAGGTATACGCCCGCTCGCCCATTTCAACGGCAATCTGCTGCGGTGTCTCCACCGCTTGCCGTTCAAACAGCCTGTGCAGCGACAGCTCCTGCGGAGGCGTGGCAGATGAACGGCAAAGCCGGAGCAGCCGTTCCCGCTCCTCTGCATCGACGGGATCAAGCTCGCCAAGCGCCGCATGCGGCTGCGTGGCTACTGCCCGGGCCAGCGCTACATAATGCCGGGCCAATTGCGCGGCGGCCCACTCATCGTACAAATCCAGCGCATACTCCAGCGTAAATGCGATGCCTGCGCCGGTATCCGCGCACTCCCAAGTCAGGTCGAACTTGGCCGAGCCGCTGTCCATCGCTTGGGGCGTATAAACGACATCCTTGCTCCGCCATTCGGGCAGCTCCATATTTTGCAGCGTAAACACCGAATCGAACAGCGGATTCCGCCCGTATTCACGTTTCACATTCGCCAGCTCGGCTATTTCTTCATAAGGCACATCCCCGTTGCCGATAGCCGCCAGCGCCTCCCCATGGACCTGCTTCAGCCATTGATCGAAGCGCAAACCGCTTTGCCCGCGCAGGCGGATCGGAACCATGTTGACGAACATCCCGACTACGCTTTGCATCTCCGGCCGCACCCGTCTCGCGGCTGCCGTGCCGACAACGATGTCGGATTCGCCCGTATATTTCGAAAGCAGCGCATAATAAATCGAAAGCAGGACGGTGTATAACGTCACGCCCTCGCGTCTAGCCAACGCCCGCAGCGATCCGGTAAGCTCCGGCTCCAGCTCGAAGCGCTCAATAGCCCCGCGATAGCTTGGCGTCTGCGGCCTTGGACGGGGGGACGGAAGCGACGGAGACGGCACACCATCCCGGAAGATTTCGCGCCAATAAAGCTTCTGGCGCTCCAGCCAGCCGCCGTCTCTGCCCGCTTCCTCCCACAGCGCCATATCCCCGCCATGAATGGACAACGGCTCCGGCGCGTTCCCCTCGTAAAACCTCGTAAGATCGGACATCAAAATACCCATCGACGTTCCGTCCGTAATGATATGATGCATATCCAGCAGCAGCACACTTGACTCGTGCTCCAGACGCACAAGCTCCAGGCGCAGCAGCGGCGCTTGCTCCAGACGAAACGGCTGCAGGAAGCTATGCTGCCGCAGCGCCAGCTCCGCCGCCGTCCAGCCGCTTCCGTCAACGACGGCAAGCGACGGCTCAACCTCCTGCTCGATGCGCTGCATCACATTGTCTTCTTCCCTATAAAAGGACGTCCGCAGCGCCGGATGCCGCTCTATCAGTGCCCGCCACGCCGCACGGAATCGTTCGATATCGAGCGGGCCCTTCACCTGGGCCGTAAAAGGCAGATGGTAGTTGAGCAGCCCCGGATTCAGCTCTTCCAAAATGAACAGCCGTTTTTGCGCCGAGGTCGCCGGATAAACCGTCCGATCCTCCGCTTTGGCCACAGGCGGCGCAACGACGGCGGCAGTTCCTTCGCCCTCTAGCGCCTTTTGCTCCAGCAAAGCGGCCAGCGAACTTACCGTATCATGCAAAAACAGCTCGGTAAGCGTAAGCTCGACGCCAAACGTCTCTTGCAGCCTGGCGGCGGCATAAGCCGCCTTGAGCGAATTGCCTCCTTGCTCGAGAAAGCCGTCCTTCCGGCCTATGTAATCCTTTTTCAATACCTCGCGCCAGATGGACATGATCCGCTCTTCCGTCTCCGTGGCCGGCTTCAAGCCGACATCCCCGCGCAAGGCATCGCCGCCTTCCGCATCACACCGCACAGGCGCGGCCGCCGCTTCCAGCTCCGTCAGCTCGGCAAGCACTTCGGCAAACTCGCCTTCGCGCAGCGCTTCCGCCAATACGTAGCGTTGAATTTTGCCGGAGGTCGTTTTCGGAATTCGCCGAACGGGGACAACAAAAGCAACGTCCAGACCGGCCGATCCGTTCAGCAGCTTTTTCACCTCGGCTATCAGCGGTACAAATCCGCCGGCTTTGCCGCGATGCTGAATAAAAACTGCGATCGCATCCCGTTTGGTCGTCGCATCCTGAACGGCGGCAATCGCCGTTTTCCCGATTTCGGCCCCTTTCAGGCCGCTGATCAAGGCCTCCAGGTCATGCGGATACACATTTTGCCCGTTGACGAAAATGACGTCCTTCATGCGGCCGGTCACATATAAACGCCCTTCCAGCAAGAAACCCAAATCTCCCGTATTCAGCCAGCCGTCCGGGGAAATCGTTTGCTTGTTTACATCGGGCCGCTTATAGTAGCCGCGTGTAACGTTGCGGCCTTTAATATGAATCAAGCCTACGCTGCCTGCTGCCGAAGGGTTTCCCGCTTCGTCGCAAATGCGCACCTCGCACTCTTGTACGGGGAAACCCAGCTCGACGATCTCGATCGCCGTATGATCCACGTGGGCGGCTATTTGTATAGGCTGTCCGATAGTGAGCGATTGGCGCTCAAGTTTAACGGTATTCAGGTGATCTTCCGTCCCCGGGAACGTCACGGCCAGACTCGCTTCCGCAAGCCCGTATACCGGGAAAATGCAATTTCCCTTTAACCCATACGGCTTCATCGCCTCCAGAAAATCGCGGCAATGGGCGGCCGATATCGGTTCGGCCCCGTTAAAAATCAGCCTGACGCAAGACAAATCCCATGCCGCCGCTCCTTCCGGCTTCCAATGCTGCAGAAAATGCACATAACCGAAATTCGGCGAAGAGAGGCATGTCACCCGATGCTTGTGCGTAAGTTCCAGCCACTTCATCGGATGAAGCACAAACGTCGAGGTCGGCAAATGCAACTGATTCATGCCGCAAAACAGCGGCGTGAGATGAAAGCCGATGAGCCCCATATCATGCGTCAGCGGCAGCCAGCTTAGCGAAGAGTCCCGCTCCGTCGATTGCGCCCCATGGATAATGGCGCGCATGTTCGACAGAAGATTGCCGTGAGTCAGCACGACTCCCTTCGGGTCTCCGGTAGAGCCCGATGTAAACTGGATGAATGCGGTGTCCGTCTCGGCTGCGTCATACGGCTCAGCTTCGGGACGGCCGGCATCCGCAGCCGCCGCAAGCACTTCCGCAATCGGCACACTACCGGACTGGAGCTGGGCCAGCGCCTCCGCCTCCCCGTGTTTCAAAGCATAGCCTTGAATTCCCGGCCACAGTTCTTCATCGCAGAGCAATGTAGGCGCTTCCAACTGCTTGCATACCTGGATCAGCTTTTTGCGTCCTTCGTCCGTACGCGCCGCCGTCACAGGTACGGGGACAATGCCGCCGAGCACACAAGCCCAGAACAGAAGGATAAACCGTTCGTTATCTTCTGTCTGCATGACGGCAAAGTTGCCTGGCCCAAGGCCCCGCTCGCGCAGCAGATGGAGCGTCCTTCCGGCCGATGCAAGTAATTGGCCGTACGACAAGTAATGCTCCCCACCTCTTTCGCAAAATAAAATTCCAGCATCGTTTTCCTTGCGCGCCAGCAATACGCCGGACAAATTACGGATGGTTCTCATAGTCGGCAGCCCTCCGTTCTGTCTTTTATCACACCGTTGTGGAATGCAGTTCTTGATAATCCTCCGTTACGATGCGATTATGCTCGTCCATAATGACGACATGCGGACGATACGTGCGGGCTACCGACTCCTCCATCATCGCGTAAGAAATAATAATGACGCGGTCGCCCGGCTGCACCAGTCTGGCAGCGGCGCCGTTCAAGCAAACCATACCCGAGCCTCTTGGACCGGTAATGACATACGTCTCCAGCCTGGCTCCGTTATTTATATTGACAACTTGCACTTTCTCGTTCTCCAGGATGTTCGATGCATCCAAAATATCCTGAGCGATGGTTATGCTTCCTACGTAATTCAAATTGGCCTCTGTCACGACAGCCCGGTGAATTTTGGACTTATGCATCTCTCTAAACATGAATACACTCTCCTCATGGAGTGGTTTGGAAAAATTAAAACGTGCTAATTTTTATAACGAACATGATTGTCCAACTCTTCTTTTACGGAAATTCAGAGCACAAACAAACTTACATGGTTTCTCTGTCTCAACGAAAAGAACAAGCCGGAGCAATCAAGCCGTTATCAAAAAGAAAATCTGCGGCATACGGGTGCCGATGTGGCTGTCATACGGAGTACGCAAGTTCATGCTTATGTGTGGGAAAACTGAATGGGGAATTTCGTGCGATAGCGAGGAGTCATGTTGACTGGCAAGCGATACTTTTGTGTGGGATCTTGTTGATTGGGTAAGCTCATGCTTTGGACGAGGTCATTCTAATAAGGCAGGTTACGCTATTGTGCGGGTTCTAGTTGATTGAAAATTCTGACACTAGAAACGAAAAACGTGGCTTGTACATCGCAGCAGCTCATCATACAGACGGTTCAGTGCTGCGAAGGGGAAAATCATGTATAACCAGGTGTAGTGGTAATGAATTAAAGCATTGCAGCGAAATGAACACTTTCTTCATGAACATGAAATCGCTTGCAACCTATCTTTATAGTAGTGCTAAACCTTTACTTACGATAGGGTAATAATCTTACAATAGAGGGGGAAATTCTTTTATTTTTTAACTTATTTTGGTTTAAACTACCAAATATTAAGAGCTTTACGCAAAAAAACGTTTCCGCTCTTGCTTGAAAGCAGCAGCTTGACAAACAAAAACAGATTAAAAATCGAAACTTTGTAATGTAGGGATTGGCGGCAATAGCGGAGCGCCTTTTTGCGGTCGCAGCGGTTCAAATAGCTGAGCGTATAGTATTTGCTTGCGATGCCGATGTCAATGTAAGAGAGCTGTTTCGCTTTCTTGCTGACGGAATCGGACTGAGCGACCAAATCCCGGATATGCTCGCGTACCTTGATAGATTTGAAGCTAAGTCCCTCGATTTTTTTATATATTTCCTCGTTGAGATGAAGCGTATCGGGATCAAGCTGCCAGCGGTCGCAGAAGAAATAGAGGCTGTCGGGAGACTCCCGGTAGACGGAATGCGGTTTGGTTTGCAGCGCAATTCTGTATTTGTCGAAAAAGCGGAGCAGATAGGTCGTATCTTCCCCCAGATAAAAATGTTCGTTGATCAAGCCGACTTCGTCCAGCAGCTCCCGGCGGAATACCATCGTGTTCAGTTGAAAAAAATTGCGCGTATGCGACAAAAACGCCTCGAACAATCCTTTTTCGAATACAATCGTTTCTCCGTCATTCCATGTTTCGAACTTTGTTCGCATCGAATGCAGCCAATACCGCTCAACCTCATTGTCGAAGTTGTAGGAAGTAATATCCCCGTGCCGTTCCACCCATAGCGCAAAGCTGATATCCGCTTTCGTCAGCGCAAGCGTCCTCATGCTGTCGGTCAAATGCCCTGGATACCATTCGTCATCGGAATCAAGAAACGCCAAATATTCGCCTTGCGCCGCCAGCATCCCCGTGTTTCGTGCGCCGCCCGGTCCTTTTTCCCGTTCATTGCACACATAGCGGATTCGCACATCTTTGCGCGTCCACTCGCGGATCGTCTCTTCCGTATGATCCGTGCTTCGGTCATCAACGACGATCAGCTCCCAGTTGGCGTAAGACTGGCGCAAGATGGACTCGATCGCGCCGGAAATGATCTGCGCCCGATTATACGTTGGCATCACAATGCTTATCAACTGCTCCATTCGCTTCACTCCAATCGTTTCAAAATAGATGCCTTAAATCATCGTGAGTGTAAATGCGTAAGCAGGAAGCCGTCAAGTCCAAAAAGCATGCGGCGGTTTAAGCACGCCCTGCTTATGAGTCAAAAACGTGCCTGATTCCAATCTGGATATGCCAGCTTGCTCTCAACCTTCCGAAACGCAAAAGGCCCTCCGCTTCATTTAGGCAGAGCGCCACAGTTCGCATTGGCAGATGTCTCCATAATTTCATAGGGAATCGTCTTCCTTATATGCGCTCATTGATTTTGATCAACAATTTCTTTAAGACTTGCTTCTCCTCGTCGGTAAGGACTTGAACGATTTCTTCCTCCACCTTTTGGAATGAGTCTTGAAAGTCTTCGATCAATTCAATCGCTTTTGGCAATACATATATATTTTTTTGCCGTTCATTATTGGCCGGGATTTTGCGCTCGATGAACCCTTTTTGCTCTAGACCTTGAAGCATGCTTGTAATGCTGGCCCCACGTAGATGAAACCGATCTGCAAGGTCCTTTTGAATAAGTTGATTATTTTGGTTCTCGTAAATATAGTCGATTACTTTTCCTTGTTGAGCGCTTAACCCCAGCTCTTTTATACTCTCGTCCGCTCTTTTCTTTAACTTAAGACCGATAATCTGAAACAAATCCAGATAAGGCGTATCCTTTCGGGATTGCATGATCGTCCCCCCTGTGATTGATAGAAGTCTAATTGTAAGCAAATAAACTATACAGTGATCCTATAGGCTTGTCAAACAAATATTAATTAATTGACAGTTAGAAATCTAACAGTTATACTCCGAATTGTTGAATAACAAACGCTTGGGAGGCATTCAAATGGAGAAGATAATTCAAAATGCTGCGTTAGAACAAGTTACGGCGATTACAAATGTACGTATCTTTGATGGAGTTCAAATTATTGCGCCCAGACATGTTGTCATTAAAGGGGAATCCATTATTTCAGTGGGCGGAGACCTTCCGACCGATGCAACGATTATCGATGGAGAAAATGCGACTCTACTGCCTGGTCTGATTGATGCACATGTCCACACCTCAATCGGCGGATTACGAGATGCCTTAAAATTCGGCGTTACAACCGAACTCGAAATGAACGGCGATTTTACTAAAAGAGGGCGCGAGATTCAGTTGAAAAATGTGAATGACGTCGCAGACGTCCGTTCTGCCGGCACAGCGATCACCGCTCCGGGCGGACACCCAGATGAATTACTGCCGGATGGAGATGAAATACCGGAATTCGTCTTAAAAGAACTAGAGAAGTTATCGGAGGAAGACCGGGAAGCGATGTTGGCCGCATACGCTCACGATCATGAAGAAATACCGCAAGTGACGACGGTGGAAGAAGCGATTAAACATGTGCATACCCAAGTGGAGAATGGAGCCGACTATATTAAGATCATGATTGAAGAAGGAACGGTCATGGGTGCACCTGGCCTGCCTGTACTAAGCGACGAGATTCTAAAAACAGCCGTGACAGAAGCCCACAAGTTCGATAAGCTGGTCATCGCCCACGTCTTGACGGCTCGTTCATCGCAAGAAGCCATCGATTTTGGAGTCGACGGTTTGGGTCACTTGTTTATCGACAGACCCGAGTACACGTCCGAGTTAGTAAAATCCATAGCGGACTCAGGCGCTTTTGTTACACCGTGCTTGGTGTTGAATTCATCGATTATTGGAAATCCGGCATCGGAATTGGCAAATGATCCGCGTGTTCATTCCAAATTAAGTCCGGATTGGATCGATATTTTGAACTCAAGCTTCAATACGTTCCCGCAAGGCAATTTGGAGAACAGCTTTAAGAATGTCATGGACCTTCACCGTGCCGGAGTTGATATTCTGGTAGGGACGGATGTCGCGCCGGTTCCCGTTCCGAACCTTGGCGGCCTTGCTCATGGGGCCAGTGTCCACCACGAAATGCAGCTGCTGGTAAAGGCCGGGTTCACTCCGATCGAAGCTCTTCAGTCGGCTACTAGCAAACCGGCCCGCTGCTTCGGTCTTCACGATCGCGGCCGTATTACCGAAGGTGCGCGCGCTGATCTTATTCTCGTAAACGGTGATCCGACCACTACTATTTCGGATACTTTGTCGATCAAATCCGTGTGGTTCAATGGTTCGCAGCAACTAGGATAATCAGATTCGCTCTCTCTGTACCATGAAAACTAAAACTCCGTGCCAAAGCACGGAGTCAGCCTGTAGACAAAGTTCCATTCGGAGCAGGGTCTACAGGCTTTTTTGTGGAAGTAGTGAGGAGGGGTGAAAAAACATGCTGAGCAAAAACAATTCCGAGGGCCGTTTCCAGGTCTCCGTTCATTCACTGGATGAACTCGTCCCCAAAAATCATCTGGTTCGTCAAATCGAAAAGGCCATCGACTTCTCTTTCATTTACGAACTCGTCCAAGATACATACAGCTCGCAGACGGGACGTCCTAGCGTAGATCCCGTTGTTCTCATCAAAATTGTGCTTATCCAGTAACTGTTTGGTATTCGCTCCATGCGCCAGACGATCAAAGAAATCGTAACAAATATCGCCTACCGCTGGTTTATCGGCTACGACTTTACCCAGCCCATTCCTCATTTCACGACCTTCGGTAAGAATTATGTGCGTCGGTTTCGGGACACGGACATCTTCGAATCGATCTTTGCGCGAATCTTGGAGGAAGCCATGCAGCACGGTTTCGTGGAACCGGACATTCTGTTCATCGACGCGACCCATGTCAAAGCGAGTGCAAACAAGAACAAAATCACCAAGACGCTCGTGCACGACCTCAGTCCCTATTTGGCTTAAGATGGAAAATGATGCACTAATGCGGTCAGTACGGCCGTCAAATTTGCTTCCGCCTCCCCGTTGTAAATGTCCCGTCTGCTGCATTAACCGTATGAGCTGGGTTAAATTTTATAGACACCGGTATAAAAAGAGATGTATATTTATAACTAACATCCCATAATATCCTAATTATTCTGCTATTGGGAGGTGTTCGGCAAACCGACGACATTCAAATTGAAAGCGAATTCACAACGGTAAAGACCATCCGCCGGGTACAAAGAAAGTGCTTGTCGAGTTCACTCTATGAAAAAAGGAGCTTGAGATGGTATGAAAAGAAAAATCGCGTCTATCGCTTTCGTGCTTGTCCTGCTGTTCAGTTTTGCTTCCGTTGGTTTGGCGGCCTCTAGCGGACCGGGTACAGGCAACAATACTTGGGCGCCGGTCCAAGCCCATGGCAACATTTATATCGAAGGCAACTTCATAAACGACGGACAGATCAGCCTCGGGGTTAATTTTAAGCTGTACCGGGTTACCCCGACCGAAGATGTGCTGGTAGGGAGTAATTGGACGAATACCATTGTGGCCGGTCAATCTGCACGTCTCAAGATTCCTTTGGCTTCGAATCAACCCGACGGACAGTATAGACTTGTCTTAGACTCGCCGGGTGATTTCACTGTCATTGCCTATCTGGGCTACAATTAAACGTTAAAACCTCCACAGCCACTTTGTTCCTTACGGTGGCGATGGAGGTTTTTATCTTCAGTTGATTATCGAATATGGAGTCTTTCCTTAATAAAAATTACTTGATAAATATGATATAGAGCCCTCTTCATAAGCTGACCCTTCTCACAAATCCTCCTTACCTTGTCTATAAAATCAATAAATACGTCTCCCTTCATTAATCTACTCGGAAACTGTTATTTCCTTAAAGGAGCTGCGTAAACGGCTAACGTCCCTGACTGGGGGCAGTCCAAACATCCGCGCATATTCCCGGCTAAAATGAGATGGGCTTTCGTATCCGACCTGAAACGCAGCTTCAGCCGCGCTAATCGATCCGGAGAAAATCAGACGACGCGCCTCTTGTAATCGGATATGTTTTTGAAACTGGATCGGACTCATCCCCGTGACTTCCTTAAAATAATCGTACAAAACCGAGGCGCTCATATGGGCCTCCGCTGCCAATTCGTCTACGCGTAAGGGCTGGGCAAAATCGCGATTGAGCCTCTCGACGACCCCTGCGATTCGCTGCGCATGGCTTCCGATGGCAGCAAATTGCTTCAAAGACGCATTGTTTTCTCTTTGAAGCACCCGGTAAATGATTTCCCGAATGACATAAGGTGCAAGCACCGGGATATCCTGCGGCGTTTCGACCAGTTTCACAAGCCGCAGCACCGCATCCAAGAGCGTATCGTTCATCCGGCTCACCTTCAACCCCCGACCGACCTCACTTCTTGCTCGTTTGGCCTCTCCAAATACCTGAATGACATCAAGAATCTGGTTCATATCGAATAGGATCTGGAGGCTTAAATACGGCGTTTCTCTCGAAGCTTCCATCACTTGTCCGGTAATCGGCAAATGTACCGAAGCGGTTAAATAGCTGCTTGGATCATACTGGTAAACCTCTTGCCCCAACATAACCATTTTGGAACCTTGCGCCACGATGCAAAGGGAGGGTTCATAGACAGAGTAAACCGGCTCGGATAACCGGGAAGCACGAATCAAGCGTAAACCGGGAACTTGCGTGTCATGGGCCCCGTCTTCCGGTGTGTTTTTCTCGATGATCTGCAACAGTTCTCTCCTTTGTTTCTCGAACCATTCATCCATTCTCTTCGTCCCCCTTCGCTTTTATCCACACTACTAATTAAACTTTATCTTTTCCTGGAGGATTAGGCAATCTTCTCGTATGATCCTGCTACCGCCTAGCTTTCCGCTGGCACGATAATGGACATGTAACAGACGCGTTACACTGTGCGAAGTTCGACACCGTGGTGATGGTGACTAGGTAGACATAATCCTAGATTCACTAATGGAAGGAGAAGATTTTGAATGAGTACTCAAAACGTAAAACCTCATCCCTATGTCGGAATGTGGGTGACAAAAGACGGTTACATACGGCATGAACTTCTGCCGAATGGCCGGTATGACGAAGCGCGCGGAAAACGGAAGAGCGCTTATCAAGGCCGATATACCGTCGTAGGCGATCATATCGAATATGTGGATGATACAGGCTTTAGAGCGGACGGCGATTTCCGCGATTCGGTGCTCTATCACGCCGGCATGGTTCTTTACCGTGAAAGATAGGAAGAATTACCATTTTGATCATGGTGTTAATTTATTAAGACCAACTGGAATGAATCCATACAAAAGGAGAAATGTACAATGTCCGAAATCAATGGAAAAGTAGTTGTGATTACAGGAGCAAGTAGCGGGATCGGCGAAGCAACGGCGAAGCTTCTCGCCAGCCGAGGGGCACATGTCGTCATTGGGGCCAGACGCGTGGAAAAGCTGGAAGCTCTGGCATCCCTAATTGAGGCCGAAGGAGGTTCCGCCTTATATCAACAACTGGACGTTACGAATATCGGTCAGATGCAGGCGATCATCCGCTTGGCGCAGAACCGGTTTGGCCGTGTCGATGTGGTAGTGAACAACGCCGGTGTGATGCCCCTCTCTCCTTTGGAAGCCTTGAAAATCGACGAATGGAACCGAATGATCGACGTCAATATCCGCGGGGTTCTGCATGGCATTGCTGCGGGTCTTCCCATCATGAAAGAGCAGCAATCCGGTCACATGATTAACGTGGCTTCCATAGGAGCCTACGCGGTCACACCGACGGCAGCGGTGTATTGTGCGACCAAATACGCCGTTCGCGCCATCACGGAAGGCTTACGGCAGGAGGTTGGTAGCAATATCCGGGTTACGCTCGTTTCTCCTGGTGTGACGGAGTCTGAGCTCGCTGAGAGCATTTCAGACGAGGAGGCCAAGGAAATGATGAAAACGTACCGGCGCGATGCTCTCCCGGCTTCCGCCATAGCCCGTGCCATCACTTATGCGATAGAGCAGCCCGCAGCCGTCGAAGTGAACGAGCTGGTCGTCCGGCCCACAGCCCAGTTTGCCTGACGTTATCACTGATCCCACTCCAGACGGGCATTCCATGCATACAATTGGCTGTTCGGAAGACAATGGATGGGAATCTTTTAGGACCTGGTTGTAGTGGCGGGGCTATGATGGTTGACTTAAATGTTGAAGGTCATATGTGGAGAGATCTTGTGGTAGGACTTAACTCACGTTCTCCAGTAGATGACGATACTGTGGAGCTCAGTCCTGTGTTGTCGGTTGTGAACTCAGACTGTATTGCAAATTACAGGTAGCTGCTCCCGGAGAATTAACGAAGCTTGCCTAAAAGTTTTAGCAGTCGGTATCGTGGACTCTACCTCGCTTTTCATCGAGTTTAGCTTTCGATTCTTCATGGTTTCGGATTTTCATAATTCCTATGTAATCGATAATTTTTCCAATAAAAAATAACTGCAGCAATTATTATGCTGCTCCTTAAGACAGCCTGCTGATTTCAGCAGGCTAATTTGTCGATTGCATGATCAAACACGGAATTCCGTGGGGTTATCAGCGTTGATGACTCGTATGTGATATAGCAAACGAGGGCTTTTCATCTCGGCGTTGGCTCTTCTATTCTGTTTAAGAATGGGGATTATTCTGACTGGTATTCATTGCTTTCCAGGAAATCCATGCTTTCTCGCACTCCACGCGACCATCAACGCAACGATGAGCAGGATCAGCAGCGCTCCCGGAAACGACTGAACGCCAAAAAGTTCCAGCAAGGAACCGCCTACAATTCCTCCGCATGCGATGGCCAGATTCCATACGGTCGTATTAATCGGCATCGCGATATCTACCCCTTCTTCACCGCTTGCATTGGCTTGCGCGGATTGCAGCAGGGTGGCTGCGCCGCCAAAGGTGAATCCCCATAACGCCACAGCTGAGTAGACAACCGTCACAGAGGTGCCGCCGATCCATAGGGCAATGGCTACCAGTGTAAAACCACTCAGGCTGATCAATACAAGCATACGCAGTATTCGGTCGATCAAGATACCGACAATCCAAATGGACACAAGAGCGGCTAAACCAAAGACCAGCAAAACCAAATCAACATGCCCGGCAAGTCCGGAACGCTCGAGGAACGGCGCAATGTATGTGTATAAAATATTGTGCGCCAACATCCAGGTGAGCACCACGATGAGAATCGGACGCATGCCGGGCATTACGAAAACCTGCTTTACGTTCATTCTTTGGTTTGTAGGTTGCCCGGGGTAATCAGGCACTCCCCACAGAACCCAGCCGATTAAAACAAGAGCGAGAAAAGACATAAGTACGAATACAGCGCGCCAGCCGATCAGGTCACCGAGCAAGGTGCCGATAGGTACGCCGAAGGTCAGAGCAATCGGCGTTCCTACCATTGCGACGGCTAAAGCGCGTCCTTTCAAGGCATCTGGAACCATGCGCCGCGCGTAACCGGCGATCATTCCCCATGCCGCGCCAGCGGCAACACCGGCGAAAAATCGAGCAATGAGCGTCAACGCATAGCTGGTCGACAAGGCGGTAATCGTGTTGAACACCAAAAAGCCCGCAATAATGGCAAGCAGCAGCGGACGACGCCGAACTCCGCCGGTTAGCATGGCGAACGGAATTGCCGCCACAAGCGAGCCTATCGCATACAAGGTGACAAGCTGCCCTGCCATCGCGGTTGTAATATGCAGACCATCTCCGATTAACGGCAGCAGCCCGGCTGGAATGGTTTCGGTGAGAATGCATATAAATCCAGTCATCGCCAGCGCCAGCAATGCCATCCAAGGAAGACGGGCAGGCATGCCTGCCGCTTGAGCCGTGCCTGTAGATAATGAATGTCGTGACAAATGAACTTCCTCCTTTACATGAATATGATTTATGGATCGATCACTCCATATATGTTAACCATCCGAACTTTAGTTGTCAATAACTTGTGGATCAATTAGTATAGAATTAATGAAGGAGGTCATCTTATGCCACGAACGGGACGTCCACGCGCATTTAATCGTGATGAGGCGGTTGCTGCGGCCATGCTTTTATTTTGGGAATACGGTTTTGAATCGACTTCGCTTACACAGCTCCGCGAAGCAATGGGAGGTATATCGGCGGCGAGTTTTTATGCGGCGTTCGAATCCAAGGAGGCGCTGTTTTACGAGGCGATGAAGCTATATAAATCCACATATGGTCAGGTTTCAGATAGTTTCCGGGATAAAAGTTTGACTCCGAAAGCAGCAATCGAACAAGTGCTGCGACGATCGGCACGAATGCAGACAGACCGTTCTCATCCTTTAGGCTGCCTACTGGTTTTGTCGGCCGTAAACTGTTCCCCTGAACTAAATCATATACGAGAGATGGTTGCCAAGGAGCGGCAGAAGGTGCGAGGCTGGTTGAAAGATTGTTTGTTGCGGGCGGTAGAAAATGAAGAATTGCCCCCTACTGCGGATATTTCGGTGCTGGTTGCCTTATTTGATACATTCCTTCAAGGTATATCAACACAAGCCCGGGATGGTGTTCCGTATGAACGCATTGACGCGGCCATCACCCAACTGATGCGAATCTGGGATGTATTATCGACTAAACCAGACAATTCAGGAGATACATTGATTTCTTGAATCCTACGGAGAAGTTCCAATTAGATGAGTTATGTAATGCGGCCCATCGCTAAGCAAAACAAAAAAACCGACCTTTGGTTGAGCAGCTTTACACTGTGCTCACACACTTACACGTGAAAAAAGGACAGCCCTGTTATGCCGGGACTGTCCTTCGTCATGCGTTGCTGATCTAGCTCCGCTGCAGCACAATGCCTTTCACGATCACTTCAATTCACGAAGGAACCATTTCTTCTGAACGAGGATGTCGATGAGTCCGAAAGGTGCGCGGTCGTCGAAGCAGAATACCTCGTGGTTTTGGTGCGTCATTGTGGCGGCGGCCTCGCTGCGGGGGAAAAGCGCCTCTTCGTAGGCGCTCAGTGCCGCTTTGACGTCGTCGGGGTACGCGGCGATCGCCTTCCCCAACTCGGCGCCGTCGAACATGGCCAAGTTCGCACCCTCGCCGGCGAATGGCGACATCAGGTGTGCGGCATCACCGAGGAGCGTCACTCCGGGTACGCGGTCCCATCGGTGTTCGATTGGGAGTGCGTGGATCACGCGCAGGACCGGTGCGGTATCGCCGTCGGTGATCAGCGCCGTGAGCTCCGGCGCCCACCCGTCGAACTCGGCCGCGATTCGGGCCGTCGTGGCGGTGGCGTCCGTGAAGTTGATGCCGGCGATTCACTCGGCGGTGCAGTTTAATTGGACGTACGTGTGAAGGATGTTCCCCGGCTCGAGGTGCACGAGGATCCCCTTCCCCGGGACGAGCGCATATAACGAGCCGCCGCCGACCGTTTTGGCGGCGGCTGGGTGCCGCTCATCGACGCCGTACAGGTAGGTCTCGATGTATGACGTGCCAACATATTCAGGCTTCACGCCGGAAACCAACGGGCGGATCTTCGACCAAGCGCCGTCCACACCCACGAGGAGTTCTGTACGGACACAGTGGAGCCGTCCGCAAAATTCAGTTCATGTCGGCCGTCGCCGAGGGCGGCGGCTCCGACGAGCTCTTTCCCCCACTGAATCGTTTCGGGCGGCAACGAGTCGAGGAGAAGGCGGCGCAGGTCGCCGCGAAGCACCTCGGGACGTCCTCTGTTACCATCATCGGGTTTGTCGAGGAGCACCTTCCCGTGCGTATCAAGTACCCGCGCCGCTTGGCCGCCTTTGTGGATCAGGCCGAGGAACTCGTCGAACAGCCCTGCTGCCTGGAGCGCATGTTGTCCATTGTACTCGTGGATGTCGAGCTGCCCGCCCTGCGCGCGGGCCTCTGCCGAGGGCTCCGCCTCGTAGATCGTTGCGGGGATGCCGTGGACGTGGAGAACGCGTGCGAGAGTCAGGCCTCCCAAGCCACCACCAACGATCGTAACGGGTGTCGTCGTTTTTCGGGATCCGGTTTTTTTGTCACGTTACTTCTCTTCTTTCTAATTTTGAACGGTTTATTTGCTGCTTAAGGCTACCTGTCCCTTACGGCTTTTTAACAAAGAAGAACCTACTAAGCCGATGATCACAAATACAAAAACTCCAATGAAAGCATAATTTACTCCATGAACCTGGGACTGGGCAACTTCGTTAAATCGTCCGGATTCAACAGCGTGACTCGATACTTCCGTATAGATGGTAATCAATAATGCAGTCCCGATCGATCCGCCAACCTGTCGGAACGTATTAATCATTGCCGTTCCATGATTGATTAAATGATCCGGCAGCGCATTTAACCCTTCCGTAGTCATTGGCATCATGATCATAGAAATACCCACGATCATGAGCGCGTAGAACAATACGATCATCCAAAGTGCCGTTTGTGCATGCATGAAAATAAATGGAATTACGGAGACGGCAATCAGAATATAACCGATTACACCCAAGTATTTACCACCGATCCGATCGTAAATTTTACCGGCAATCATGGAAACAATGCCGTTTACAACCGCACCGGGCAACAGAATGAGTCCGGATTCAAGAGCCGTCATCCCCCTAATGTTTTGAATATAAATGGGCAGCATCGTTTGTGGACCCATTAAGCAAATAAATGAGATGACCACGGCTATTGTCGATAAAACAAAGGCATACGACTTAAATACCCTAAACTCAAGCATGGGTTTTTCCGACCTTAATCCCTTTAATATCAGTAAAGTTAACCCTGTTGCTCCAACAATGCAACACACCGCTGCGCTTAGAGCGCTACCGGAGCCGGCAATGCTAATCCCATACAATAAAGCGCCAAAACCAACCGTGGATAAAAATACAGAAGGAATATCTATCTTCTGCCGCTTGTTTACCTCTGTGACATTCTTCATGTAGACAAGGGTAAGAATTAACACAATGACGGCAACAGGAAGCACCATGAAAAAGATATATCTCCACGAGAAATGGTTCATAATCAAACCTGAAAGCGTCGGACCGATCGCCGGTGCAAAAGCAATGACTAATCCAACCAACCCCATCGCCGTCCCCCGCTTCTCTCTGGGGAAAATGATGAAAAATACAGTTTGCATAAGCAGCATAGTTATGCTTGCTCCGCAGGCTTGGATGATGCGTGCGATCAAAAGTAAAGTGAAGTTTGGCGATACAGCCGCAAGCGTTGTTCCTATAATAAATAAAGACATAGCCACGATCATTAATTGACGAGTCGTATATTTGCTTATAAAGAATGCCGTCACCGGAAGAAGAATACCATTAGCCATCAGGTAAGCCGTGGTTAGCCATTGCCCTGTACCTGCACTAATTCCAAAATCGATCATGATCTCGGGCAAAGCTGTAAACAAGACCGTTTGATTTAAGATGGTTACAAATGTCCCTATTAAAAAAATACATGCAAGTAAGGTTCTATTAAAGTTAAGACTGCTTTTTTCACTCATCACCATGTTCTCCTTTAAGTTCATTCCTGCTTTATTGCTGTCATCCATCCGGGATGGGGAAAAAAATCGCCCAAAACCATGTTTTCTCCTTCCTCTTTGGCTTATACTAATATCGATATCGTTTGACTCTCATCCGTTTTTGGATAGAATGATTGATGATGAGCCATGTAATAGTGAGGCGCCACACTAATATAGAGCAAGCGTACTTCTGAATTTATTTTTTGTCAAGGGAGAATAATGATGGGTCTTTCAAAAGAAAATGCCGTTTTAGCGGTTGAAGTTCTGGATCTGCTGTTTCGTGCCACACGTCATATCCAACAGGAATATGAAATGAAACTGGAGTCGCTTTCTTTACCGTTCCAGCTTTCAGGACCTAGGTTACGCCTATTGCTTATGGTTTGGCGTGCAGAAAAAATTCGGATGAATGAATTAGCGAGCAAATTGGGCGTGAAACCCAGAACCGTGACTGAATTGGTTGATGCATTGGAACGTGATGGTGTTCTTCATCGAACTCCTGACCCGAATGATCGCCGGGCAACGCTGCTGCATTTAACCGAGGAAGCTCTGAATCAGATTTCTCGTGTTCGGTCTGTACAAATGCAAATTTCGGATGAAATTTTGCAAAAGTTTTCCGCAGAACAGCGCACCCAATTACATGCCTTATTAAGCAAAATTTTTGAAGGAATGGAATTTGATTTTGTCTATTAACTGCATGCATGCGATTTCGTAGTGTATCCATCAAAAAATCCCCTCTGAGTAAAAGGCAGCCCGCCCACTCAAAGGGGAAAGAATTTTGGGTGCCGAAGCCCAAAGTCGTCTCGTTCGAAAAGTCCTTCGCTTGCTCGATACATACAAGGACATTGCTGCGCATCCGAAATTGTAGGCCATATTCCAAAATTCCAATGTCTACCATATTTGGATGCCTAGGTTCATAATATTTGTAAGCGTATACATTTGTTTTGGCTTCAGACAACCAAATACCGTCAGATCAAAGGGGGGATGCCGTTTTAAACCCGATTGCGAGCTGATTTTATCCCCATTTTTAAAGGAGGAACTCTGATCATGCGAAAGGGAATGTCTTACCTGTTGATCCTGTCGTTAATTCTGACCTGTTTTTCCATCTTCGCTACGAAAGCCGAAGCCGCGGACTATACGCGCGGCGTCGAATTATCCGGAAGCGCAGCCACCATATGGTTCAAATCCGCCGTCAACTCGAGTTGGGTCGATGTCCATTACAAAGTGAACGGCGGCGTACAGCAAAATTTCAGAATGGCTTACAACGCCAGCAAATCCCGATATGAAAAAGCCATCTCAAACATTTTCGCCGGCTCCGTGATTACGTATTCGTTCACTTACAATAACGGAACCCCAGCCTACGACACCGAAGTCTTTACTTACACCGCGGGTACCACGCCGCCTGCCTCTTCTTCCGGCTCTATTTATGACATTCTTCCATCTTCGATTCCCTCACCGGCAAGCGGCGCCGTTTCAGTCAAGGTCATGAACGGCACCAACGGCGCTTACTCCGACCAGCAGATATACTGGGGCGTTATCGGCATTAATCCCGCCAACAATAAGTGGAGCTATCTGGACCTGAACGGCAATCTGATCCCCATCTCCACCGCCTTGAACGATGCGCCGGGGCATTTAACCAAAAACGGCATCAATTACGCCAACATCTACCACAAGGTCAGCGATGCTCCCTGGGCCACCTTGCCCAAGATTACGGGGGGCCGAATGTTCCTTAGCGCCGGTACACCACTGTACATCAAAACCTATAACGATGGATTCGCCGGCCCCGATCTGAATAACCCGACCGATCCAAACCGCGATAACTATTTGGATTTCGCTGAATTCACGATTGATGCAGCCGGCTATCATGGCAATACGACACGCGTCGATGGATTCGGTTTCCCCATTCAGCATCGACTGGTCAACAAATCCGGTTCCTTCGATCGAACCACGGGTGAACTGGAATCCGAGACCCGAAGCGGAATCTTCACCAAATTCCAGGCTGAAGTTCCTGCCGCTTTCAAATCGCTGGCCACCGTTCAAGCGCCTTATCGCATCGTCGCGCCGATTCACGGTTCTTTCGCCCAGGGTGGCGCTAATGCCAACTATTTCGGCGGGTACGCTCCCTACAATACACAGGATATTTTCCGGTGCGACGGCGCTTTAACCAATGCGGCAACTTGTGCAGCCATTAATCGTCATGTTTACACGACGGGCGACTGGAATAACGTGTCGAATTACTATAAAGCGGCACCGGCCAATTATTACGCGAAATTTTGGCACGATCACAGCATTAACCGCTTGGCCTACGGGTTTCCGTATGACGATGTCAACGGCCAATCCTCTTATCTTGAAGTAAGCGACCCGAAAGGCTTGATTATCCGTGTCGGCTGGTAAATATTGTGTTGACAATGTTCGAAGAAAAAGCTCACAAAAATGAAGCTTATTTCCATCGCGTTGCTTTTAATTGGTTCCGATTTGGCGGCCAATATCTTGTTTCAGGACCGCTTGACATTGTCATGGCGGGGACTTGGATGTATTCATGGGGATCATTCCTTATGGACTGGCACTGGGCATATTTGGGAGCGTCCTCCCACCCCTTCTGTATTCGATTGGAATGCCGCATGTCGGTTCGGGGTTGGGAACCATTCTGACGTCATCCGAATTACCGGTTGTCGTCATCATGTCCTCTTTAGTGCTGGGATTTTTCTAAGCATTTTCAGAATTTCCGACATAAACGTAAAGACTTCTTCCTGCAAATAGTAGTTTTCACTGTAACGGGTTTAACGGCGAAATCATTTTATTTAAGAAAAACCGGAGGCGCTGCCTCCGGTCCTCTTTAGGTTGTACGTATATCCGAAATTGTGTACTCATGCCCACGTACCCCTTGATAATACTCGGGGTATATTTCTCCTACGCATGATTCATACGAAAGCCTTGTTGGTACCGAAGGATCTCCATCGTCCACCATATTGGCCGGAATTTCAGCCAAATTGCGCGGACGACTCGAATACATCGACGTCAATATGCGGTAACTCGATTTTCACAGGGAATGCTCTTTGAATATCGTCCGTTACCCGCGCTGGTTGTCCGGAGCGAGCTGCTTCTCCAAGAGCAGCTCCGCTGCCTTCCGGAAATACTCCGGATCAAACTCGGTCCTATCCAAGTAGCTCTTCATGACGAATCCGTCATATAACATTCTCAACTGCGCAGTCAGCTCCTCGGGCTGTCGTGCCCCGCCTTCCCTTGCAAGCTCTAGAACCCGAGACCAGAAACTCCTCTGAATGCCCAGCAACTTGATGTGGGCGGGGTGATCCGGATCCGGGAATTCGACCGCCGCGTTCAAGAACGGACACCCCCGGTAATCCGGCATCCCCATCTGTTCGGTCACATCGCGAATGAGGGTGTCGAGCTGTTCCTTAGGAGAGTTCGGATACAGCTGCCTCAGTTTTTCCAGCTTTTCTACTTTTAGTTCATCCCTAGATTCGAGATAAGCAACCGCCAGATCATCCTTAGTCGCGAAACTTCGATAGAAGCTTGCCTTGGCAACGCCGGACTCCTTAATAATCCGATCGATGCCGACCGCCCGTATTCCCTCCATGTAAAACAATTCGGAGGCGACCCGCAGTATACGATCTCTAGCCGATTCTTTTTGCATATTCGACCCCCGTCTCTATAGGTTTGGAAAAAAGTGTTTGACATGAGACAGATCTGTCTGTATCATTTTCATCGTAAAGAGACAGACCTGTCTACTCCATTATATGAAATCCTCTCGCCTCCTGTCAATCGAGCGAGTAGTGAGAAAGGGGAACTTTCTATGCCCAATACACTTTCGGACGCTTCCGCCCAGGTGGCGCGGACTCGCGACCCCGTCTCCAAAGGAGACGGGCGCAGATCGCGTCTGATGCTGCCGGCTCTGCTTTTGCCTGTATTTATGGCAGTGGCGAACGTGTTCATCGTGAACGTAGCCACGCCTTCGATCCAGAAAGGGCTCGGGGCCAGCTTCGCCGATGTACAATTCATGCTTACCGGGTATACTCTTACGTTCGCCGTTCTGCTGATTATCGGCGCCCGGCTGGGCGATCGGTTTGGACGCCGGAGAATGCTATTCATCGGAGTGGCCTTATTCACGATCGCTTCTCTGTTATGCGGCTTATCTGCCCACGTCACTCTGCTCATTGCGTCACGCGTTGTGCAAGGCGTCGGCGCCGCTCTGTTTATGCCGCAGGTTTTATCCCTCATTCAAGCCCATTATACTTCGGAACGTCGAGGTGCGATCTTCGGCATGTATGGAGCGACCCAGGGAATCGCGGCGACGGCCGGGCAGATAATCGGCGGTCTGCTTCTCCGCATGAATTTGTGGGATCTGGATTGGAGAGCGGTGTTCCTGATCAGCGTCCTGCTCGGGGCCCTCATATTGGCCCTGATTCCGTTTATTCCGGAATCCGGCACGCCGGATCGCGCCCGACTGGATTGGATTGGAGCCGGACTCGCCGCGGCCGGCTTGCTGATGCTCGTCTATCCGCTCGTGCAGGGACAGCGTCAAGGATGGCCCGCCGGCCTCGTCGTCAGTTTGCTCTTGTCGGCCCCTGTGTTGGTTTTGTTCGCCTGGTACGAACGGCGGCTGTTGCGCCGCGGCCGGCTCCCATTTATGAATGTCGATCTCTTCAGACATAAGGTATTCACGCCCGGCATTCTCGTCGTGCTGCTGTTGATGTCGACGCAGGGCGCCTTCTTCCTTGTCGCCGCCTACATGCTTCAGCTTGGACTTCATTTCTCGGCTCTGCAAGCAGGTCTTGTAATCGGGTCGATGGGAATGGGTTACTTCCTCGCATCGCTCTTCTCTTCCCGAGTCGCTGCGAAGCTTGGAGCCCATGTGCTGACCGTCGGTTCCATCTTGACGACAGCAGGTTACCTGCTGCTTAGCTGGGCGGTACGAACGACCGGGGGTTCATCCGATATCGGCGTGTGGATCCCGGCTCTAGCTGTGCTCGGCATCGGTCAAGGCTTCGTCGCCGCGCCGCTGACGAATATCGTTTTGGCGAAAATTCGCACAACGGACATCGGCTCCGCATCCGGTGTCATGACGACCAGCATACAAATTGCCTCTACGATCGGAATCGCCTTGATCGGCATCGTTTGGCTTAGCGCTCTTGGAGCCCATACCGACTCGATCTCCGCCTATCCCGATGCGTTTAACATTTGCTTATATGTACTGGCCGCCGCCACTGCGCTCATCCTTCCACTGGCATTGATGCTGGCGAGGCGAACTGGAGCCCGTCGATCGTGAAAGAGAAGAAGCCCCCGCGCAACCGGGGGCTAAAAGCAATTTATGAGGTACTTCCCGCCCCCCCCATTTAACCTTGAAAGACCGGTATCAACTGCTCATGTAAGGCTCCGTTCCTGACATAATTTTTTTAATAGTGTTGAAATAGAAACAAAAATTTGAATATACTATTGTTGATGCACTACGGGTTGGAGGACAGGCCATGAACAAAGAAGAACAGGTCGTAATGGGTTTCAGGGACTTATTTAACAAGCTGGTTTGGCTTAATAAGGGTAAGATGGAAAAGAGTCTTAAGGGTTATAAGCCTTCTGAAGTCCATTGCATCGAATACATTGAAAGAAATGTAGATTCCAACGTGACAAAACTTGCGGAGTCCTTTTATATGACTCGCGGCGCCATAAGTAAAATAACTAAGCAGCTCTTAAAAAAAGGCCTTATCGAAAGTTACCGGAAGCCGGATAACAAGAAAGAAATTTATTTTAGGCTTACTGAGCAAGGGAAAGTTATTTATAAAATTCATGAGGACCTGCACAAAGAATTTCAAGAGCGGGATAAAGCCGTATTCGAGCAGGTGACCGAGGAACAATTTGACAGTATGCTCAGCTTCGTGGAAAAGTATAGCAGGCATTTGGAGGCAGAAATAAAGAAACGGGGTTTAGATATTAAGGCGGAATAAATTTGAATAATGAAAATGAAACCACAGGCAGCCGGGCTATATTGAGAACGGGCTGCATTTTTATTGCTTTTATTTTGTTGACGAGGAAACAAAAATGTAATAAGCTAAGTTTGTTTCCTAGGAATCAAAAACATGATTTTTGAGGGGAGAATGCGATGTTTAAATGTAGATCGCACAAGGAACGGAACACAGAACAAACTATAGATAAACACGCTTTACCATTCGGTCTTATCTCTGTGTTTCTTTGCGGAATAGGCTTCAGTATCCTAACGCCCGTCGTCCCCTTCTTAGTGCAGCCTTATATAAGCCATCCGGGAGAACAAGCTATAGTTGTTACGCTGCTGACCTCTGTTTATGCGTGCTGCGTGTTTTTTGCGGCCCCCGTACTTGGAGCCTTGAGCGACAAATATGGCCGTCGTCCATTGCTCTTAGCGTGCCTGTTGGGTTCCGCAATCGGGTACTTCGTTTTTGGCATAGGAGGAGCTCTATGGGTACTATTTGCCGGGCGTATAATAGAAGGGATAACAGGCGGGAGCATAGGCACCATCTTCGCCTATTTTGCAGACATCATTCCTCCGGAACAGAGAACCAAGTACTTTGGATGGGTGAGTGCGGTTGTAGGTGTGGGCACCGTCATTGGCCCGACTCTAGGCGGATTACTTGCCAAGTTTGGTTATTCCGCACCCATGTATTTTGGAGCCGTCATAACTTTAGTGAATGTTATTTATGGATTCTTTTTTATGCCTGAGAGCCTTAAGAAGAATAACAGACTGAAAGAGATTACCTTTGTAAGACTGAATCCGTTTACCCAGCTTGCAAACCTGCTTTCCATGAAAAACTTAAGAAGGCTGCTTGTCTCAGCGTTCTTACTTTGGGTACCTAACGGATCTTTGCAGGCCGTTTTTTCACAATTTACAATGGACACTTTCAGTTGGAAGCCTGCACTGATCGGACTTATGTTTTCAATCATGGGCGTCCAAGACATCATTTCACAAGGTTTCATCATGCCGAAACTTTTGAAAAAACTTAATGATAAACAAATAGCGATTCTTGGAATGGTTTCGGAGATTATAGGCTACAGTCTGCTTGCGCTATCTGCTTTGTTCTCCTTCTATCCTCTTCTTATCGCTGGCATGTTTATATTCGGTTTTGGCGATTCGATCTTTGGGCCCTCATTCAATGGGATGCTCTCCAAGTCTGTCGATTCCAGTGAACAAGGAAGGATTCAAGGAGGCAGCCAATCTATTCAGGCTTTGGCAAGAATGGTTGGGCCTATCATTGGAGGTCAAATCTATGTATCACTTGGTCATGCCGCTCCCGCTTTTATGGGGATGATCCTTATAGCGGCGGCAATACCCGTTTTATCTAAGAGAACGCATGTAAATAGGTAAACTACCTTCATAAAAGGATACTTCTTCTCTAGAAATGCCCCTCCCCCATACCGATTTATTGTTTCCTGTTTTTCACTCGGAATCTCGCTTTTCATCAAAGACGAAGCGCAAGCTCTGGCACTGTATTCTGAAGACGGTAATCAGTTGTACGGGTTGGTCATCACATTCTCAATGATAGAGACTATCAGATACCAACGGTACATGTGAACAAAACCAGGTTGACTAAATCAGTGGACGTGTGGATGTGGCTTTGATGGTCTACCCGGAAATACATCCGGAAAAATGCATTCATCATTATTCTTTGGCCCAGGAGAACATTGTCCTGGTGTGCAGCAATGACGGCCCAGACCATTTCGATGAATTTAAGCGAGAGAACACCAACCATTTTTTTATTACGAATGAAGAAGGCTGTAGTTATCGGACCATGTTTGAGAAATATCTTGTTAAGCATGATATTCACACGTTTCAAACCATGGAGTTATGGAGTATAGAGGCGATTAAACGAACCGTTATGAGTGGACTTGGAAAGAAGACGTGGATAGAGGAAACCTTAAAATTGTAAGTCATTCCGAAGAGTTCGATTCGATATACTCCCATATGCTGATTAAAAAGAAAAGTGGCTATCTCCAACAGTAAAAGCTTTTTCTGAACTAGTCATAAAGTCGATCCGTGAAACGGATAACGAGCTCGAAAGATCAAGATGACCACTATTTATTCTCCTCCTCTATAGCGAGAACCTCCCTTGCTGTCTCTATGAAAGATAATAGGATTGGTGAAAGCCACTTGTCTTTATGCCATAACATCTGTGTATGCACGTGCAAGCCCGAAATTTGCCATGGAAGAGCAACAAGTTCGCCCCGCTCACCCTCGGCTCCCGCTACGATTTCAGGAAGAAAGGCAATGCCGATTCCCGAAATTGCACATTGTTTAATGGCTTCGGCACTTTGAAACTCTAAATAGGTAATACTATCGATGCCCTCTTTCTCAAATGACCGGTCAAACATGGTTCGATAGGGACACCCCTTTTCATTCGTCAGAAACACTTCTCCGTGAAAATCTTCCAACGGCATCACAGTTCGTTTTGCGAGCGGGTGATCCGGAGCAGCGAACAAGCGGAAAGTTTCTTCCACCAACGGTTCCACTGCAAGTCCCGTCGAGCGAATGGGCTCGTCCAACATAAAGACGACATCCGCGGTTCCCTCAAAAAGTGTTTGCTTGAGCTCTTGATTGGGAACGGAGCGGAAGATGAGACGCACTCCCGGATGGCGCGAACGAAATCGTTGAAAGACAGCTGGAAGACGATAGGCGCAAATAACCTCATTGGCACTTATCGTTAGGGTGCCGCTTAGAACTTCATTGTCATGAACGACGCTGCGCGCTTCGTCCAATTTGTCTAAAACGCTTTGGATATGAGTTAAAAAGCGTTTACCCGCCGTTGTGAGAACGAGCTGCTTGCCCAAGCGGTCAAAGAGACGAACGCCAAGCTCTTCCTCCAATGCTTTTATTTGCATCGTGACGTTGGAGGGGACGTAGTTCAGCACTTCCGCAGCCCGGCTGAAATTTAAAGTGAACGCAACCGTGCGGAATGTAATCAATTGGCGCAATTCCATCCTATTATCCCCCTTCTACTTTCAATATTATTGAATACTGCTTTGAATTCTATTCACTTTTATTGATGATACCTTAGGCCTATACTAAGTACAAGAAATACATTTTAAATGTGTGGGTTCATCTTGAAGGGAGCGACAATACGATGGATTATGAGATTTTTGAGTTGGGTGACGTAACCTTGCAATCAGGAGTGACGTTGCCGAGCGCTTTTCTTGCTTATAAGACTTATGGAACATTGAATGAAAAGAAAGATAATGTCATCGTCTATCCGACTGCGTTTGGCGACCAGCATGTTCAGAATGAATGGTTGATTGGAAACGGCATGGCACTGGATCCGCAGAAATATTTCATTATTGTTCCAAATCTGCTGGGCAACGGATTATCTTCGTCTCCCAGCAACACGCCTCCCCCATTCGACCGGGCTAATTTTCCGGAGGTAACCATCTATGACAACGTTAAATTACAGCATCGGCTGGTGACCGAAAAATTAGGCATTCAAAAGATCGCTCTCGTAGTCGGATGGTCAATGGGAGGCATTCAATCTTTCCAATGGGGGGCAAGTTATCCCGACATGGTGGAACGAATTGCACCTTTTGCCGGTGTTGCAAAGACTTGGCCCCACACGTATGTGGTCCTGGACGGAATGAAAGCTGCACTTATGGCTGCAGTCCGCTTCGATCCAAGCAAACTAAACCAGCTGACTTCTGTCGACATGTGCGCTGTTGGCCGTGTCTATGCGGGATGGGGATTATCGCAGGAGTTTTACAGAGAGGAACTTTATTGTGAGCTGGGATATGACTCATTGGAAGATTTTGTGGCTGGCGTCTGGGAAGATAGCTTTATGAAGATGGATCCGCACAATGTCCTAGCCATGTTATGGACCGGACAAAATGCAGATATTAGTGCAAACCCCTCTTATAACGGAGATTTCGATAAGGCGCTCAAAAGCATTAAAGCGCTTGCCTGCATCATGCCAGGGAGCACGGATCTTTTCTGCTCGGCGGACGATAACGAATACGAGGCTAAACGTATACCTAATGCTGTTTTTAGTCCTATCAAGTCGATCTGGGGCCATTTTGCCGGTCGCGGAATCAACAATTCCGATAATCAATTTATTGAGGATAACCTAAAACACTTGTTGGCGCTTAGTACAAACGGATAGATCATCATTATGCCTACAGATTGAATCTATTATTTTTCAATAATCCCCCAGTTCAGTTCGGCAGATGTAGCAGCTAATAATTGGAGGAGCGCAGATTCAACAAGCTCACCGGTCAACACTCCTTTACGAAGCTTTATAGATATGTCCATGATATCGAGTGCTAGGACAATTTTCAATTTGCCAATTTCCTAGTGCCCGTTCATTTTCTCATTTCATTCAGTAATCGCGCGCTGCATCGAACCAGCGTTGAGCCATCTCCTCTGTTATAGGCTGGCCAATTAGGTGGTCAGACTGGCTGAGTTGCCATACCGCTTCACCAAGGTCTTCTCGTTCAGTGGTTTCGATGCCCTTGAGGTTGTTGAAGCGCACAGTGAAAGCGGTAATGGCTGCCTCGGCTTCAGCAAAGCTGCGGGCCTCGGACAAGGTTGCCTGTGCAACGTTGTATGCTTCATTTGCCAGCTTGGCCAGACGTTTAGGCCAGGACGAGAACGGGCGGCCGAACTCGGTCGTCCACCACTCAGGCTTTCGTAATTGGCTCACTGAAGCATGGTCGGTCCAAGGGCGGGTTTCAGCGCGTGTTTTCATTTGCTGTTTTAGACGCTTGCCGGCGATCTCTTCCACATTGTAAGCGATAAACCTGTCAAGTAACGGCCATGCGTTCAAGGTCGGCAAGTCCCCCAGATCAGGCATGAAGCGCAGCTCCAGGTTCGTTAACTGGGCATGATGAGTCATTAAGTCCAGATCGCAGAAGTTTCCCCACAAGCTCAGTGAGTCAAGGTTTGGGAACCGATTTAGACACTCCAGCGAGATGGGCTGTCCCAGCGGCGTGTTCTGTAGCGTCAAGCTCGTTACCTGATGCAGCTCACCCAGGTCGGGCAGCAAGAAAGGAGGATCATTTTTGCGTCGACCGGTGCTCGGTGCTAGTGTCAGAGAATATGGCAGATCGCCTGTGGCCGAGAAGCGTGATAGATCGCCGGACACACTCAGGCGGAAATACCGCTTCGGAAGCTTCAGGCGCAGAGACTTGCCGGACTGGTCCAACTCGATGTGCAAGCCATGCAAATTGGACTGACTGGCGTCCGCCACCGTGTCTGCAGACAGGATCGGAGTCCACGTCATCTCTTCAATGGGACGTTTCTGCGCCCAGTCAAAGAAGCCTGAGTCACTGCCTGTATAATGCAGAAATCGCGGCCAGGGAGAGCCCGCCGGCGTGGCAAAGGCATCGAATACGGTCCAATCGATGTGCGCATCAGGCGCGACATGAAGATCTGCCTTCTTCCCCAATTGCGACGGTCCAATGGATAGACTGCCCACACCGGGCTGAATGACAAGAGTGTGACTGCGTGGTCCTGTCAGGTCGATAGAATAACGACCAACTTCTCTAACAGAACCAGTTGAAGGACGAGCTTGGCTATCATTTGGCATTTCTATCATCCTTTCTTCTAAAACATATCAAGTCATTTCGGCGGTTTCTCTCTCGTGAGAGATTCATTTATTTTTTAAATACGGAACGCTCTTCTACAATAACGGTCACCAGCGTGCAAAAGGAAGCCCGTGTCCTCCTCATCCATATCCAGAAAAACTTCATCGATCAACACCTCATGAATGTCCGCCGGAAGTTCCTGAAATACGCCGTTAAATCGGAACATAGTAGACGGTCAGAGTTCCCGAAAGCGGATGCTTCTACTCCGCCGCTTCCGCCAACCATACTTGCATAGCCGGAGATTCCGCCCGATTCAAACGTAGGGCAATTTCGGTATTGATCTCATCCGGCGGCATGACTTCGACAAGGACGCATACTGACTCTCGCAGTTGATTCAAGGCAAACACGCCTTCATCATCGAGCATTTTCATCGCCAGCTCCATGGCCTTCAGCCTCAAATCAAACTCGCGATTCCCTTCGTCATTATCAAGATCCGCAATGAAAGGACGCTCGATAAATCGTTGTTTAACGTGATCGAAGTTCTCATCCCCGAAACAACAATAGGGCGAATCGGCATAGGACCATTTGATGAGTTCCGCAATCGTCGATCCCGGTGTGTCACTTTCGTCTCCTTGCCTGGCCGATTCCATCTCCAAAGCTTCCCACGACCAGGCGGAGATGCTTGGCGCATGTCCCTCGCCAGTAGTATATAGTGTACAGTAATAGTAACGTTCGCCATTTTCAAAAAGAGCGCGAAAAGACGTTCTGGCCGCATCGGCGATCTCTATCGCCAGCGTCTCTATTTCTTGCATCGGCTTCATGACAATGGTCCTCCTTTCCGTTAGTCGATCAGCTCAGGCCGTCTTCTATTTGCTCCAGTCTTATTTCGTCTCCAATTGAGCCCAGATCACCCGGGCGCGGCTGATCTCAAAATCCAGCCGCAGCGCGCAAGCTTCCAACCTACCTATCATTTATTCTTATTTAAGAACGCTCGTCAATCAGCCGTTCTAGAAATTCCGCAAACGTTGAAGCATACTCATCGATCAAATCATTCATGAGATCATAACACATGATCGGAAATTCTCCCTGTTTATCTCTAGTAGACGTATCAAAAAAATAAAGTTCGTCGCTATCCGGCACGAACAAGTCCAGTCTGTGGGGAAACCGCCCTACCCACCATTCCTCGGCTTTATTCAGTCTGTGTATGTAAAGAAGGTCGCCGTCGTAATACTCTCTGTGTTCCGGAGCAGCGATCACTAGAATATTCCCGCCACTCAACAGGGCATTACCGTAATGAACCAGCCACCAGCGATAAGATGGCGGCAGGCGGAATCCTAATTCCTCTTCGGCTTCCGCTATCCAGCTCTCTTCCGCACCACGACCAGGAAACCATTTTAAAGCGGAAGTCGTTTTCAGTTTTTCTGCCAAACGTTCATACATGAGTTCGATCCTCTCTCTCTATACATGGTTTATTGTAAGTTTGGATGAGTCTACTGCTTCTACAAATGATATGGCGGGCTTTTCCCACTATATCTGAACAATGCTTCGATCATTTGCCTCTTTTATATGCATTAGCCAATTGGACTAAATACCAGACAGCCACACCCACAAGGGCAGTGAACACAAGATTTATGCAGCCGAACACGATCAGCGACTTCGCTTTGCCGGGGCCGATCCGGAAAGCGGCCGCGAGCTGGAAGACGGCGGGTAGTAGAAACGCCAGCCAAGAGACGGTTATAAGCTTTTCTGTTTTGAAGCTCCACCATACCGCCGAACATGATGCAACGAGCAGTACCCAGGTACAGATAAACTTTAACGCCAACATTATTTCGGCATTCCTCCGTTTTCCTTAATTATACATAAGTTCAAGTCAACAGGTCTTCTGCCGCACGATAGTCCGATTTTATTGACGGCTAACCCCATGGCTACAATCAAGTTTTCGCAATATGCCTGAAGGCCGTCGAATGAATCGGCGGCCTGGTTGTGTGATTAACTATCGATAAATGTAACAAAAAGCTTTATTCACCATCGTACATTTTTTATGGAGCGGTAGAGGGATTCTGGAGAAACGAAGTGGCCGCCAAGAATACTCCCTTTTATTGAAAACCCAATTTTAATAAAGATTGTTGTATTTCCTGGTCTGCTTTACTTTTGAAAGTTGCAAACTCTACTGAAGATAAAGAACTTGGAAGTTTCTGATTGATAAAGGAATCAAAATCGATTGCCGTTTTGAAAATGCGAAGCTTGTGCAGCAAAGGCAGTTGCTCCATTCCCATCAAACGAGTCAAGCCTTTACAATTCCTGATAGATAGCTCCTCCAGTGCCTTCATTTCCTGGTCAAAGCTGATTTCTTGCAGCTTGATTTGATCCTCAATAACAAGTCTCTTCAGCGCTTGAAAGGCCGTAATATTGGTCAGGTCATGAAAGCCGCGCACTCTACTGATCTCCAGGTTCTCGATTGTATTCTCTTCAATTTCCTGAATATGCTCTCGGCCTCCAAGCAAAATGCGAAGGTGCTTCAGCTTCCTCAGCCGGTTAATAAAATGTAACGGCAGTTTGCTGATCGAATGCAGCGCGAGATAATTCAAGTCCTCCAGATAACCTATAGCATCAAGGTTTTTAACCTTGCCCCCTACATGCAGCTCTTCCAGATAAGAGAACTCTTTAAAATAGTGCAGGTTGAGGACCTTTTTATCCGAGATAACGTTTAAAATTTTTAGAGAGCGCAGCGTATCAATCCCCAGAATTTCCGAATTCTCCAGCTCGTATATGCCTAAGCTCAAACTGGACAGGTTATCCAGCTTGGCCAATGCTTCGGTATTATGTGCCTGGACGAGACTATTGAGCTGCAGCATTTTGACATGGGGAACCCGCAAGAGAGTATGACAATCAAAAGACAGGGAATAGTGGGCGTAGAAGCGGACTCCGAAATCCTCATCCCAGCGCGCGCAAAGCTCATCCACTTCTTCCAATATGGAGCCATAAAACTCCGGGTGAGAGAACTGGACAATGACTTGGTTGCCTCCGCGCAAGTCCTGCTCGATCTGAGCCTGGTCCAGCGCAACAGGATTATTGATCAGAATCCTTCTTTTCCATATTTTGCGCATTCGTAAATCCTCCTAGTTGCCTAGATCACAAGTCCGTATTTACTGAAAATCCACGATTCGCTCAAGTCGTGAATCGCATCATAGGTTATACGCACAGAAGGCTTTTGCTCCTTCACAGCCTTTCAAAATTCATATTTCTCAAATCGTTCTCTGAGAGTTTCTTCGTGCGGTATCCATTCCGAATCACTCCATAAAGACATTCTTACGAGTTCCGACAGCTTATCTACGGCTTGTGCCGGACTTGTAATGCTAATGAAGCCGTCAAAATCCTCATTACGGATATCCAACGCTTTCCGCAGGTAGTCGTCATTAAGACGCTCTTCTTTGAGTTGTTCATATTCATCCCTCGTCCACTGTTCACAAAAGATTCTTTCGCCCCCAATGTCTCCATTCTCGAAAAACGACAACTCGAATATTTCCTCATTCATATATGCGGCGGTCATCACTGGCCCCTCGATAAGCCGGGACAACGTTTTGCCGACCTCCTTCACCGTACCCCATACAAAATAGTCGTGGAGCACGCTGACCCAGTTCTCGTTGCTTTTGCTTACGTACATGACATCTTTGATCTCTTGAGCCTCATTATTTGGCTTGCCTAATACGTTGCCATGCGCTTCGCTTAGCTCTCTTAATGCTTCGACAGTCTTCTCCAGGTTTTTCGACTTGATATGCAAATTTGCGAATGATCTTCCCACGAGATGGCCCCCTCTAATCACTTTCTTACTCAGCCTGATTCTTGTTTATAACCGATAGATTGGTTCTATGTTTGTCTCTTATTTCCATTATAGTGTTTGTTTGTCCTGAGTCTACCTACATTTCACCTGAGTTTTGGAAATGACCTCTGCAAGGGAAGAGATATAGCCATGTACGTCCAACACAATCTCCAGCTCCTTCCCTGCGCGCTTCGCTCCCTCATTAAAATAAAAGAGGGTGTCCCTCCGTCATTTTATGACTTTTGGGACACCCTCTGTCGAACTATTCCACATCCCTACAACACTCTCCAACTTTCCACAACAAAATTTTTCGCCGTCACTTATGATACGGTTCACCGCGCTATCTGTAACGGCAAGTTTTAGGACCACCCTTTGCGGAATGGCCCTTTCTTTGATCTCATTGAAAACGCATAAGCGTTTGTACATCCTACTTCTCCTGCTCCTTTATCACCTGCTCAATCCCCAGCAGAATCAGCTTCAATCCGAACTCAAACGCTCCGTCGGTCCCCATCAGCTCGAACAGCCCGTTCGTGAACATCCTCCGGAACAGTCCCGCTTCGCTCTCGCTCATGGAGTCCAGAAGGCGAATCATCTCCTCACCCGGAAGTGCTCCCTGGTCCTTAAGGATAGCGGAGACATTGCGCTCATGCTGATAATCGTCCAGGACGAAGTAGTAGACATAGTTTACAAGGGTGAGAACTACTTGCATCTTCTGCTCATGGTCAAGCGGCGTTGATTCCACACAGAGCAGCATACGGTTGGTGAACCGGATGATATCCGGTTCGTGGGGCAGCGTCATCATCATGAGCTGTGTGGAGCAAGGATACCGGCTGAGTACACTCCGTACCGTTACCGCAAGTCCCGTCAGCTGCTCCTTCCAATCCCCCTCGGAACGGAACTCCTCCAGGATTATTTTCGATACCTGGTTGGCCAGACGCTGGTAAAGATCCTGCTTGCTCTTGAAGTACCAGTACAGAGAGGGAGCCTGAATCCCCAGCCGGTCGGCCAATCGTCTCATGCTGAATTTCTCGATGCCACCTTCCCCTAGAAGTTCCCAGGAGGTTTCCAAAATTTTATCCTCCGAAATCTGAGGCTGCTGCTTTTTCATCGATATCCGCCCTTTTATCTAACAGTGTAAGTTTATACTTTACAGGTTCATAGCTTCATGATATCATCTAACACTGTAAGGCACAACCTAACACTGTTAGAGTAAGGTCCAAAATAAATGAGGAAAGTAGTGACCCGCATGGATGCAGAAAACCTTCATTACTTTGAAAAAGCGCCAATCGCAAAAGCCGTAGCTCACTTCGCTGTACCGATGATGCTAGGCACGTCAATGAGTGTCATCTATTCCATCTTGAATGCCTATTTCCTTGGTACACTGGGCAATACGGCCATGTTAACCGCACTCGCACTAACCTTGCCGTTATTCGCGGCCATTATGGCGCTGGGCAACTTGATTGGCATGGGCAGCGGCACATTCATCTCCCGTTTGCTGGGAGAGAAAAAAGTTGAGGATGTAAAGCATGTGTCTTCATTCGCCTTTTACAGCAGCTTGGTTCTCGGTGTTATCGTGATGGCCGTCGGCCTCCCGTTGATCGATCCGATCGTTCATGGCCTGGGGGCAACGCCTGATTCCTTCGGATTCACGAAGGACTATGTCACGATTATGCTTATGGGTTCACCATTCGTCGTATTATTTTTCACGCTGGAGAATATCGTGCGCTCGGAGGGGGCAGCCATCACATCGATGATCGGTATGATTCTTAGTGTTGTCGTAAATATTATTCTCGATGCGTTAGTCATCTTCGTGTTCCATTGGGACGTGATCGGCGTTGCGTCTGCTACGGTTATTTCTAACTTGGTTGCGAGTGCATTCTACGCCTTCCATATGAAAGATAAGAGCCCATTCTTAACCGTCTCCGTAAAATGGTTCAAGGTTACCAAGGACATTTTGAGCAATGTGATTAAAATCGGAGTTCCCGTCTTTATCATGAGTATCTTTTTGGGTGCCATGTCGCTTATCTTTAACCATTTCCTTGTCGAATATGGGGATCAGTCCGTAGCGGCTTACGGAATTTCATCCCGTTTATTGCAATTCCCGGAGTTTATTCTGATGGGCTTATGCGAGGGTGTCGTGCCGCTCATTGCCTTCTCTTTTACAGCGAATAAATTACGCATGAAGCATACGATTGGATTTACGATCAAAGTGATTGTGGCGTTAGCCGTCCTGTTCGGCATCATCGTCTATTTGATTTCCGGCCACTTGATCGGTTTATTTACGAATGACCCGCAATTAATCGAAATGGGCAGCTACATTCTGCATGTGACGTTCTTATCCTTGTTCATTACGGGAATGACCACATTGTTTACGGGAATCTTCCAAGCAACAGCGCAAGGAACCGCCGCGTTTATTATGTCAGTAATTCAAGGAATTACTCTCATTCCAGTGCTCTATATCGCCAATCGTATGAACGGCTTCCATGGGGTGGTCTGGTCGCTCGTTATTGCGGATGCCGTCGCGTTCCTTGTCGGTGCCATCATGCTGTATGCTTTGCGGAACAAATTGAAGCCGGATTTGGATCATTTAGTACAGTAGAAACATACAACCGCAAGAAGGCAGGATAAGGGCACTCCCCGATCCTGCCCTTCCTAGCGATCAGGACTGCTTCGGCTTTATAGGTACGCCCGGATCGAAGCGGTCAAATCGCTAACCACACTTCCGATTTGTTCCGGTGTCAGATGAAAATCGTTCAGAGTCCATTCGATCAGCATCATATGCACGATGGAGGATAGCGATTTGCCGGCGTACAGCCCATGGAAATGAAGCGCTCCCTCCCCGTTTCCGCCCGGCTCATTTCTTCTGCTCGCGAGCAGCTCGTCGAAGTAGTCACAAATGCTTTTATAGATGAGCTGCCTGATCTTGCGGTCTTTGGTCAAGATACTATGGATTAAGGCGGCAGGAGCATTGCGTTTCCAATTGCGAAACAGCAGGACGAACATCTCTTCGTCGAACGAGGTCTTCATCCCGACGCCCAAATCGTGCCACATCCCTTTCATAAATCCGTCCAAATAGGTTAGCAGAATGACGTCCTTGTCTTGAAAATTTCGATAAACGGTTTGCCGTGCAAGCCCGGCCCTATCCGCGATCTCGGTTATCGATATGTGGGAGTACTCTTTTTTTTCCATAAGTTGAAACAAAGCCGTTTGAATCCATTCCTGCGATCGTAGAGCAAGCTTGCCTGACTGCGCGTTCAACGTGTGACACATCCTCTTATCGTGTAAATTTCGATCTTATTCACTCAACCGGCGCTGCATGAAAAGCATTATCGTAACCGATACAACTATACCATAGGTTACACCTGGCCATCCGCGAAGTTAGGTAAACGTTCAAAGTGTGACACATTCTCTTAAGTGTCTATTTTTACTCTCATTTCCTCGACAAGCATTGCATCCCAAAAGATTTTATATTAAGGTAGACAAGGATCAGACGTGTTACAGCTGTAACGTTTCTGTTTTCATGGTAAGACGCATCATTCAAATCAAGGGAGTCGTCTGTAAACTTCTATTGAGAATGATAATCATTTTTAGAAACCGAAAGGGGTATTACTGTTGGGAAAATCAAAAAAATGGATGGCGTTGTCTCTCCTCCTCCTCATATCCTTACTTGTCGCAGCCTGCGCCAAACCGAACGCATCCCAGCCGCAGGAAGAGAAGAACAGTGGAGCTCCGGTCCGCACGATTAAACATGCGATGGGCGACACGCCCATTACAGGAACTCCGCAGCGCGTCGTCGTGTTGACGAACCAAGGCACCGAATCTTTACTGGAACTTGGCATTAAACCGGTCGCTGCGGTAAAGTCTTGGATTGGCGAGCCCTGGTTTGATCATATCAAAGATAAGATGGACGGCGTAAAAGTTATCGGCGACGAGACGCAGCCCAATCTAGAGCTTATTGCCAGCCTGAAACCGGATATTATTTTAGGAACCAAGGTCCGCCACGAAAAAATATATCCGCAGCTTTCCGCTATCGCACCCACCGTCTTTACGGAAAATCTCGGCGATAGCATGATTGAAAACTTCGAGCTGTATGCGAAGGCGCTAAACAAAGAAGCCGAAGGAAAAGCGGCTCTCGATAGCTACAACAAGGCCATTGAGCAAACGAAGGCGGCCCTGGGCGATAAAACGAAAATGCGTGTTTCGCTGGCCCGATTCCAGCCCGGAAAAGTACGCGTTTACTACAAAAACAATTTTGCCGGCGTCGTCCTTGAGCAGCTGGGTTTTGCCCGCCCGGAGGCTCAAAACAAAGATAAGTTCACCGACGATCTTACGACGGAACAAATGAACGTGCTTGATGGCGATGTGTTCTTCTACTTTACTTCCGACCGCAACGGTGAAACCGATGCCTCCAAAACGGCGGACGAATGGCTGAAAAGCCCTCTCGGACAAAATCTGAACGTTGTAAAAAAACAACGGACTTTCAATGTCGATGAAGCGGTGTGGAATACATCGGGAGGCATCATCGCAGCCAAGCTGCTGGTTGAGGACATTAAAGTCCGTTTCGAGAAGCTGAGCTTGTAGGCGTCCCGGTGAGCGCAAGCTTCGGCTCATTCCTCTCCCCTTTCGAATTGGGAATGAAATCGTGAAAACTAAAAAAACAGCTCGTTCCTCATCCGAGGGCGGGCTGCTTTTGCTTTAAGTGTCTACTGTATTGGGTACAGTTTGTCGTGCCGTTCCGCTTTTATTATTTTTACAGCTAGCTGATTCAGCACGCAGTCCTGCGAAGCTTTTGCATAAAAAAACAATGCAGATACAACGGATGTCGTATCTGCATTGCAAAATCGTATCGCTTTTATCGTACCTCTTTTTTTATTACCACGGAGTGTCAGAACTTTTAAGAACAACTTCTCCTTTTGGAAGACCTGATCCACCGTAAATAGTCACTGTATAATCGCCTGCGGGAACAGATGGATTATTATTATTATTTATAACTTCTACTGCTGGTTTACCGTTTTCAACGGTTTGATTAAAAATAACCTTATTCGAAGTGCCGTTGTACTTTACTTCGACTCTAAAAGATGCTGTTCCTGTATTTTTTGCATACAGTTTAACATTTCCATATCCACTTTTCACATTAAAACTGTTAACTGGGTCCACTACGTTACCTTTTAAATCCCAAGTTAGTGTATTCCCGATTGCATGAGGAGTAATCCCTATGGATTTTAAATTGTCATTTGCCGAAACAGCACTAGAATCTCCAGTAATAAATGCGGTAGTAGCGCTTGCAGGTGCAACGGAAATTAATAAAGCAGAAGAAAGGATAGTTGCGGAAGTCACTAATTTTGAAAAAGTTTTTTTCATTCTGTAACACTCCTTTTTTAGGGATCCATAATGAATTTCATAAGTTACCACAACTTTACTACTCCAATACCTGAATTAAATTTTGATGCAACAACCGTATCCTCATCACCACCATTTATTTCATAATTTACTAAATATTACAATTTGATTATACAATAACAATTTTTCGATTTCAAGAACAGCTATGTATCCTGTCATCTAATTACCCTAAAAAGGTCGTCACATTACCATTCAAGGTAATGATTTACACAAAAACCAATCTCATTTTGCGTTTAACGATCTAAGCTCTTGTTTTCTCCATTTTTGAGTTACGTTTTTGTCGCTTTTAAAAGTTTTAAGGCCATCCCTTTGCGGGATGGCCTTTCTTTTTGATGCACACCTCAATAGATTGAAATGTCCGTTCCATAAAGGTGAAAACGGAGGCGTTTTGCAATAGACTGGGAAGAATAATTATCCCACGATGTACTATATAAAGGGATCCTTCCAGACTATGATTGTACAAAGATTTGCCTCCTCTGTTATTTGTCCTTCACCTTTTCCCTGTACAATTTAATTATCATCAAAGATCACTCGCTCTCACCATAATCTGTTATCTTTCCAAAACAGTTTAATCGGTCCTTTTTTACATTTCAACCCAAAAACTTGCCGTTACTTGTGATAAGGTTAGCCGTATCACCATAACGGCGAAGATTTAATACATGCATCTAACCCGGCCTAAGAAAGGTCCGGGTTGGATTTTCTCCTCATAATCACTTTATTCTGATGACTACTTTTCCCTTAGCCCTTCCGCTTTCCAAGTAATCAATTGCTTGCCCGGTATCTTCCAAACGATACACCTTATCGATAGTAGGCTTGATGAAGCCTCCTTCAATAAATTCCTTTATAACCTTCAATTGTTCTCCGCTCGGTTTCATAAAAAGGAAGTGATACCTAGTTTGGCTCTTCTTCTCTTGGACTTTGATCTTACGGCTCACGATGGACAAAATGGTTGTTTTTAACCAACCCAATTTTGCTTCCTTTCCAAATCTGGCGTTTGGCATGCCGGAGACGGATACGATTTGTCCGCCTGGTTTCAGTATGCGGAATGATTTTTCCAAAGTTTCTCCACCTAAAGTATCAAAAACAGCGTCATATCCGGTAAGCATTTCTTCAAAATTCTCTTTTTTATAATTAATAATTAGATCCGCCCCCAACGATTTGACCAATTCATAGCCTTTCTCGCTTGCAGTTGTGGCAACGTATGCGCCCATCAGCTTGGCCAGTTGGATGGCGAAGGTTCCTACGCCTCCCGAACCTGCGTGAATCAAGATTTTTTGGCCTTTTTGGAGATTTAATATATCAACAAATGCTTGGTAAGTCGTAAGTCCAATCAGGGGTATCGATGCCGCCTCTTCAAAGGTTAGATTCTGCGGTTTCAGCCAAATATCTTCCTCATGAACAGCAATAAACTCAGCTAACGTTCCGATTCGGTTCTTGCGTGGTCTTCCGTAAACCTCATCTCCGGGTTTAAATGTCTTCACCCGGCTGCCGACCTTGACTACAACTCCGGAGAAATCATTCCCCAAAATTAGGGGAAAGCTATAATTCAATAGTAATTTCATCTTCCCTTCCTTAATTTTATAGTCAATAGGATTTAAGCTGGCTGCATGAATTTCCACTAGCACATCCTGTTCACCGATATTCGGCATGGGTTGTTCTGTCATTATTAAGGGAACATTTTTTCCGTACTTTTTGATGGTCATAGCCTTCATTTAATATCACTCCAAATATGATTATTGGTTTAACTATATGAAAAAATTGGCCGAATAAAATCTCATTAGAATATCCACTTAGTTATTTGGGTCATTCACTTAGGTTCATTGCATTCGTCTTCAACGGACGTAATTAATGATTTGATTTGTTCAAGTGGTTGACGGACAGTCAATACATAATAGTTTTCTATGTTTCAACACCTTTAAATGATGAGATACAGCCGGTCGGGACAAAGTTATATCGCCTGCTATTGGGTTAACATTGAATCCCGGTTTGTTCTGTGCTAACAGCATAATAATAGCGGTTTTCATCGGTCAGCACTTCCAACAGAGGGATGCAATCTTTAAATTGTTGAAGAAGGTCCTCGGTTTGCTGGCTCATGCGGTTCACTTATTTAGTTCATTGGTTTAAACATATAAACGTAATTATAGCTATTTTCTTAACAAAATCAAGCTAAAGGCTGATTATCTTTACTTACAATCGTTGTTCTAGTTCTATCATCCCATCCATTTAGCTGTTGCGCCGATTTTCTCACAAACAGCACGAATTGGAATAAGTGTTCGACCATCCATGATAATCGGCGGTTGATCAAATTTGACTTCATCTGAACGGTCACTAATTCGTTTTACACTAATGGTCGTTTCCAGAAAAAATAAACAACCGTTCCCCGGTCGAATACCGGGAAACGGCTGCTGCTTAATGACATGTCTTTGTATTCGCGTCTACTTGACGGGGGATGGCCAATCCCTTTGAATTCTCTGGCGTCTTTTCGTACTGAATATTTTTATGCCTTGGGCATTTCGTTGTAGAAAGTGACATCCTCGATCGGCAATCTGACCGTCGGATGCCCCGGCTTCGCAGCCTTGCCGATGGCGATAAGCATAACAGGAGCGTACCGTTCCGAAATATGGAAGGCTTCCACGAACTTGGCCTCGTCATAGCCGGCCATCGGGACCGTATCGTAGCCTTTGGCGCGGGCTACAAGCATGAGCTGCATGGATACCAAACCACCGTCAATGGAAACGATTCGGCGAATATTCTCCGGAGGCATGCTCTTAAAGATTCCTTGATAGCGTTCCACGAACGATTTAGCCGTCTCTGCATCCATGTGGCCCGCATCAACTGCCATTCCGTAAATTTTTTCGGCCAATTTATAGGTCTCCCTATCTCCTAACACGGCAATGACGGCCGAAGCCTCGATCACTTGCTGCTGATTATACGCGATCGGAAGCAGCTTTTGCTTCAGCTCCGGCGAGTCGATAACGAGGAACCTCCACGGCTGCAAATTGGCGCTTGAAGGAGCCAGCGTCGCTTGCTGCAAGATTTCGTTTATTTGCTCCCGCGAAATCTTGACTTCGGGATCATAGCTGCGGACGGATCGGCGATCCTTAATAACATCGAAAAACTGCTGCTCCACCGTTAGAGATGGTTGTGAAACGGACATGGTTCTCTCCTCCTCAATAATGACTGTGCTTAATATAGGCACAGTATATCTTAAATAAAAATGCAGCCGAACGAACAACTGCAATGTATTTTATTACAGTATATAACGTTCCGGCTCACATTGCAATCCGGAAATTATCCTTACATCAAATCGGCTAATGTATGCTGCTTGAGCAGTTCGACAGTCTGATTCTGTACTTCCCCCATAATCGCTTCGAGCTTCGCATCGATTTGCAGACCCGCGGCGCAATCGGGTTCACCCCCCTGTTCACAGCAATCCGATTTGAGGGCCATAAATATATCCGCCAGCGTAATTTGATCCGGCCGGCGCTTCAAGTAGTAGCCTCCGCCACGCCCTTCCCTCGCTTCGACAATACCGGCGTGAGTGAGCTGCGCCAATACTCTGCGGAGGAAGGTAGCATGCGATTGTACACAGCCGGCTATGACCGCGCTGGAAAGCATTCCTTCGCATTGGGCAAGCAGAATCAAAGCATGCACGGCAACGCCGAAACGCGGCGGACCGATTTGGGTGCCCCGGTTAGATATCATAACAATTCCTCCTGTTTACAGCGTACCCTGGAACCTTTCACAAAAAAAAGAGAACCTTTCCGTTCCTCTTAAACGGATGTCCACATATGATGTGTAACACTGTATGAAAATACAGTAGATTCATAGATTCGTCAACGAAACTTATCATTTAATATTACTTTGTCATTAAGACACATTTGAATGTTGGTTTAAAGCCTGTACATAAGATTACCAAACCCTTGAATATCAGAAACGTAATCGAACCCGTTCTTTCCGCCAAAAGTCCATAGACTATATTTCCTCAAGGTTTCATCGGCTTGCTCCCTGAATTCTCTTGAATTTCATCACTTGTTTAACCGGCAAACGATCCTATTCCAGAAAACAGTTCATTTATTATAGCAAAACGCATTTATTTTCAATTTGATATTTGCTCATCGAATAATAAAAAAGGACCGGAAAATTCCCGCTCCTAGGTACTACTTGAAATGCCTACTTGGTAATATTCACATTTTGAAATTTCTTTTTGAAAGAAAGAATAATTTCAATCAATACTACCAAAATTAAGGAAATGCCAAATAGCGGCATCATACATCCTAATAACAGCATAAAAATAATGAATCCAACCGATAGCTTGCTTGATAGGTTCGGCGGAGCCGACAAGGAATTTTTCTTTTTTCGAGTTAACCACGTTCTAAAGCCCCAGAAAATAACGAGTAAGAACGAAAGACATACAACCAGGTTCAATACTTTATTAGGCCAGCCAAATAAGTGACCTTCATGCAGCGGGATGCCCCATGTAAACCATTTGGCTAGAATGCCATAATCTTCAAAACCGACCTTTGAAATCATTTTACCGCTATACTGATCAAAATAGGTTGTTACTTCATCATACGGGCTAACGTCTAAGCCGGTCACTCCCGTATTACTTCCTTTAGAAACGGTATATACCCCTTGCTCATTTTTGGGGTAAATAATGGAGTATGGCTTAGAAATATCGGCTTGCTTAACCTCGTTCATCAACTGTTGGACCGTGATCATCCCGCTCGGGTTGGACGTATTATCCATTGAAGCCATACCGTTGTGTTCAGCATGAGATCCTCCGGTTGAAGCCGGCGCCTCATTTTTACGAGTAGCCCAAGGAATTTCGTTTATATCCGAAGTAGGCGGATTTTGTTTTAATGCTGGAGTTCCAATAGACGGATACTTTTGAGCTGCGGAGTATATAAAATCACCCATAAGAGCTGACCAAGGCAATCCGGTAAAAATAATGATAACCATTGGAATTGTAATGATTGTACCTGTTAGCGCATGCCATTTCAGATTCTTTTGCCGCTTGCCTGGATTCGGCTCCTTCTTCAATGCCCTTCCTTTGAAAGTCATATAAATACCGGATAGAAGCAGGAAGATTGCCCAGCATGCGGCCAATTCAACTAAGTAGTTAACAACCGTTCCCCCCACAAAGAGTGAACTATGGATCTCTCTCATCACATTGGAAAATGTATATTTTGGATTTTGGCTGCCGACAATTTGATAATTCGAATCTAAAAATACATATTTTTGATCGCCATCTTTATTTGTCATCGTTAAACGCGTATTGTACGGATCCTCTAACACAATAACTTTTGAAACCGAATAATCCTTGAATGTTTGCTTTGCTTTCTCCATACCTTGATCAATCGTCAATTGTTGTGTTTGGCTGCTTTTGTTAAAAAATTCATTCTTGTACCAATTATTTTCTACATTTGTATAAAACAAATACCCAATACCGCTTAATGTTAGTGTAATAAGAAGTGGCGTAATAAATAATGCTGCGTAAAAATGCCATCGCCAAAAACGAGTATAATTAGTTTTCTCCATCATCATTTCCCTTCATTTTTCTTTTCAGCCTTTTCCTATTATAGCAATACGGTTTCTCGTTACAATGACTCAATTGGGCTATATTCTAGCATTCTCGAGACACTTGTAACCTTGGTCGGAAGACCGTCAAATTAATCTCCAGTGTTTCAACGGTGTAGATCTGCTTGCGGCGCTGGCAGGCGCCGCCATTACGAGTTTGGTGATCAGTTTGAGAAGCCGTACTCTGTTTGACGTCCAAAGAGCCGACCAAATTCTCTCGTAAGTGCCTACTAATAGCAGGCACTTACTTTTTTAAATAATAGGTTTTCAGTGCCGGAAATAGTAAATAGCCGCGACATGCGCGGCTATTTATATCGTTTCTTACTGAACTCCTACTTTCATTCATTGCGTTTTCTGCCAAGCTTCCTGATTTAATTCTCCGTTTATTGCTGCCGCGGCTACAGCACCCGATGCGGCTGCCGCAATGGATTGATGCATGAGTGAAGATGCGTCACCCGCTGCGTAAACGCCGGGGACACTGGATTTTCCAAATTCGTCGACTGCAATCACCCCCGCATCCGATATGCGGCAGCCTAGGGACTGCGGCAAATCCGTTCCCGGAACCAGTTCCGACTTGAAGAAGATTCCCGTGCACGGAATTTCTGTCCCATCCTCAAGCACAACATGATTCACCATACCCTCACTGGATATAATGGCACGAATCGGCGTATCGAATAGCGGAATACCATGATCCCGCAATTCATCGCGCTCAGCCTGGCTCAATTCATCGGGGCCATTCGTGCAAACGACAAACCGCTTCGTCCAGCCCGACAGCAATGGAGCGAAATGCATGAGTGCCGCTCCTCTGCTAATGACAACCAGCGGCTCATCCCTTAATTCCCAACCATCGCAATACGGGCAAACAAACGCACTCTTCCCGTAGACCTCGGCCAATCCCGGAATCTCGAGCTTGCGATCTTTCATGCCTGCGGCAAAAAGCAGCTTCTTGCTGGCGATCTTCATCCCTGTGGCCGTCTCCAGCAAGAAGGATCCGTCCTCGCCCGAGATGGACACAACGGTATCTTCCGCCTGGGAAACCGACGGATAGACGCGCAGCTGCTCCTGCGCAATACGTCGGAATTCACCCGGGCTGATTCCGTCCCGCGTCAAAAACCCGTGCGCCTCCCGGGTCACGGCATTACGGGGACGTCCCGCATCAATGACAATCGTCTGCTTCCTCGCGCGTCCCAGCATAAGTCCGGCGCTCAAACCGGCGGGACCTCCCCCGATAATCGCTACATCCACTTTGTTCATGATTGTTTAATCCTCCTCGTTAGTATGCTATCGATATTTATGGCGACCGCGGCTACATCCGGTCTTCTCTGTCGTACATATGCTGACTTTGCAGACGAACAAGCACTTTGCCGAAACGGCCGCCTTGCCGGATTTCCACTTGTTCGCCGGGATAGCGTGTGTCCAAATGACGGGAGACAATATGACGAACCCTCTCGTCCGCCGCGATACCGTACATGTTCAGCCAATTGATCGTATCCTTGAATGCCGTCTCCTTGGAGACTGTCGTTGTTTTCATTTCTTGGGTCACCAGCGATTGATAAGAGTATCCCTTTAGCAGCAGTAATTGGGTCAGGTAAATCATCTCCAAATGCTCGGTCTCTCGGGGGCGATCGGTGACAAGCGGCCATACCTCGTCAACCAGGCTGTGCTTCCTGGAACCTACCGACAAGCTCATGTAGCAGAATGCCTTCGCGCAGCTCAGCACCCTCTCCACACTGGCCCAATCGACTAGAACCGGGCACATGGAGACAAAGACGAGATCAAAGGCTCTCTCCCATCCCCTTGCCTCAAGATCGATGTTTTCGAAAGGTTCGTTCACCACCTTGACCGTTCCATTCGTCAAGCCCGAACTATTTTGCTCCAGGAGCTCGACCAACGGGCGGGAAGTTTCCACCGCCGTTACATCCGCTCCCCGCTCCGCGAAAGGTACGGAAAAGCCACCCGATGCCGCACCTATATCCAGAACAGAAGATCCCGGAAATTCAACGCCTTGGTCCTCTAGCCAGTTCATAATCCGTCTGGTCCTTCGCCTGCCTTCTTCGCTGAACACTTCTTTATTGAACGACTTGGCCGCTGAATCAAGTGAATGCGCCGGATCAATGCCAGCCCTCTTCATCTTGTTTACTCCCGTATACGGATCTTCCTTCCAGGCTTTTTCCCATACCGCCGAATCAAATAGTTCATTTCTCATCGTATTTATCACCCTTTTTTCTCATAATACAGGCTTAAAATTGAGTAGAAAACAACTTACCGGAACCAATATGCCCAGGGTCAGTAAGTAACCGGTCGTCAGCCATTGGGCCGTTGCGGCGGTGATATGAAACAGGTTGATTAAATCGCTGAGCGCTACGTTTAAAGCCGTCTCGTTAAACATCCCAATAAATCCGCTTAGCAGTAAGGAAACCATGATTGGAATAACTTTATACTTTTGCACCGCACTATGCTGTGCTTCTGTCGTCACTGCTTGCATACTCTCCACTCTCCCAATTAAAATTCGATATTTTAGACTTTAAAGACACTAGTTATCTTTAATTGGTTCAAAAAAAGTGTTATGTACCTATACTCAGTTCGCGGTTCAATGAAATCACTTAGGTTTAGCGAGGTTCATTTTCGGCGGGATATACCCGAGCTGCCTGCCCATTTTTAACATTTGTCCTCTATGATGAAATTCGTGGGTGATGGTGTGCGTAAATAGCCATAATTCGGTTAATTCTACGCTGTCACTCTGCCAGGGCGCTTGAACGGAAGGGTCCCATTTGTTTTTAAAATCACCCAGAAATTCATCGACCAGGACATCCGCTTTCTTAAAAACTTCACGCATTTCCTGTACATTGTCAACGGATTCCGGTTTTATTTTGGGAATTGATTGACCAAGGGCTCGACTCCCCAACCATACCCGATAACAATCGGCTACATGAGCATGCAGACTGCGAATAGAAACCCCGCCTAAGGTTTCAACTTCTTTAACATAATCTGTGGGGGAAAAAGTTTCGCAATAACGAAATAATGATTCCCTTGTGCGTTGAATCAATTCATACTGGTTTCTGAGTACGTCCATCTTCTCGCTCTCCTTTTGATAATAGGGGTTAAACGGGGGATTTCTCCCCCTGGTTAACTACTCTACGAACCTCTGGGCAGCCCACATTCCGCTATTCCGAATCAGCTTGCGCACGGATTCTACCCGGAAAGATGGAAGATGATGCCCCGGCATCAGATATACCACGCGTCCAGAGCCATAGGTATGTGCCCACGCTGCAGGCCACCGCTGGCCATCATGGTCATATTCGGCAAGTATAACCGCCGATTCATGCGGACTCAGCTCGAACCGGAAAGGTTCTTCATCTATCGCAAAATCGCTTAAATTCTCCACAATCGGGTGACTCCCTTGATGATAGCGAATTGGTAGTGACGTATATTCCGGATGTCCCGTAACCCTTCCGCCGATTAACTTTTCCAGCTCTTCGCTTCGCTGCAGAGAGATACCGTTGTGAATAACTAGCAGCCCCCCGCCGTTTTTCACATAGGATAGGAGCGCTTGTACCTGATCTTCGGGGATCTCCAGATCCGAAAAGTCCGTGTACGATATGAACAGATCATAACCCTTCAGTTTATCCTCCTGAAGCACGGCGTAATCATCCGTACATTCAACGTCCATAACAGGTTCAAATATGGTTTGTAATTCGTGATCGATATGCGTGAAAGGATGATATTTCGCTCCCTCGTATTGTCCAAGCGCAATGGCTTTCATATTCATAGTCTCCTCTCTTCCCCATTTACCGGGCTAATAATATTTCCCTAACTTCATTTAAGTCAATAGCCGCGCCATTCACCCCCTTATCGATTCAATCCTAGCCATTATAAAACAATATTAAAGATATTAAAGATAAATAATATCTTTAATTAACTTAAAAAAAGAAAGATTATATGACTATATTCAGTTCCCGCACAAGATCAGACATTTTCTGACTTCTCAACTGTTCTTCCATCTTCTCTTCTGCCGACAATACCACCTTTTGAATCGGGCATCCTGGTCCATGTTCGAAACTGCAATCGAACAAGGAGGCCGAGCCTTCAATCGCATGAATAATATCTAGGAACGAAATATTTTCCCAATTACGTTTGAGCCGATAGCCGCCATTCACTCCCGTTATCGATTCAATCATGCCCGCTTTCACCAACTTGGTCAGTATTTTGGACAAATAGGTTGGAGACACACTTTGCCGCTCCGCCAACTGCTGCACTCCAATTGGTTTTTGGGGAGTCGCCGCAGTAAGAAAGAGCATCGTATGGAGGGCATAATCGGTAGCCTTGGAGTACTTCATTCATAATCACCTCAAACACAGACTTAACAAGTCTATAATAACGATTATGTTTTATTACGTCAAGCTTCAGCAGGTGAAGGTTTATTTTAATCTATTCCATGGCACTATTCATTCTGTCCAACCAAACTCGTTATTTCTCCCAGAGCTCGACCAGTCGGCCTTCAGGATCTTCAATCCAAATAAATTTCCCGAATTCACTAACCTCTTTTTTCTTTGCAAGGGGTACACCAATATGTTCAAGATGCTTAATCGTCTCGTCTAGACTATGTACTTCGAAATTTAACATCACTTGTTGTTCTGTTGGAAAATAATCGTCATTCTCGGTAAAGAAAGAAAAGATAGTCTTATTTCCTGATTGGGGTTTTATCACAGTCCCATTCCAGTTTGCTATTTCAATCTGCAACACTTCACTGTACCATTTTTTTATAACTTCCATATTCTTGGTTCTCCAAAAGATGCCTCCGAAACCTTTTATCATTGTATCTACTCCTGTCTTTCATCAAATTTTTAAATCCGATTACATTTAGATATTCGAGATTTAAATTTAAGTTCCTTTTTCAACTATACTGCCCGTAAGCTTAATGCCAGCGACTGAAGATTGCCCGTTCGTTTGCTCTTGGCCTTCTGGATCCCCCGGACTCATCGCATCGCCACGGTTTTAGTGCTTACACTATCCTTTCTGGAAGTAGCTATCTATAAAGTGCGTACTGTTTTTTTGTGGGTCTACATTTTATACTGGCTTTATTTTAAATAAAGGAGAGAAAAAAATGACTAAAAAAACCATACGCCTACTGATGCCGCAATGGCAAGGGGGAAACAACCCTAACTACTCTTTTGGTGCCGAACTCCTTGCTTGGCTAGCTCCTGACAATGATCAGCCCCTTATTCATGTCCCCGTTCAGGCTTATGACGGAATTCCGCTTGAAAACGAGAACGGTACGTATGGAAGACAACAACTGCTTGAGCAATTAGAGGCTGCTCATCATATCATTGAATCTCATAAACCGGATCGTATTGTTATGTTTGGGGGTGACTGCTTAGTCGAACAAGCCCCATTCGCCTATTTAAACGAACGATACAATGGGGAATTAAGTTTGGTTTGGATTGATGCTCACAGCGATTTAGGCAGAATTGTCGGGTATGATTATGGGCATACCTTACCTCTCGGGAATTTGTTGGGAGAAGGTGATGAAGAGTTCGCCAAGCATGTAAAAATTCCTTTAAACCCTAAAAATGTGTTTATTGCGGGTATAAATGTACAAACAGATCTAGATACAGAAATCATTCAACGACTAGGTATTAAAACTGCTGAAACCCAAGAGTTAATGAACAGCACTATATCTATAAAGGAATGGATTAAACAAAGTAACATTAAGCACCTAGCGATTCACCTTGATTTAGATGTGCTTGACCCTAAAGCATTTCGTTCTTTATTATTCGCCAACCCTGAAGCCCCTTATGAATTTTCTGCTGCGGGAACCATGCAAATGTCCGGCCTCCTTAATCTGATTAAAGAGCTGTCTGAAGAAACAGATGTAGTTGGATTAGGGATAACGGAGCATATACCTTGGGATTCAATTAACTTGAAGAAACTGCTTGGAGAAATACCTATTTTAAATGAGTAAAGTCATTAAAACGCACTCACGCACTTTATGTTTGAACGGTACTGAATCCGTTCTTCTAAGCTTAATCCACTCCATGTCATAGGCATAAATTTATTGTCCATCGACAACTTCTTATTAACCTTAGGAAGAACTCCTGACCTGCTGCTGTTTCAGCATGTTATTCAGCTTACGTCCGTTCGCTCAATCAATTCCATTTTGCTGCGTTCCCGATCCAACAGTTCACGTAACGTCATCAAGCTTTCAGCCGCAGTTTGATGAGCTGTGTCGATGACGATGTGTTCTCGGTCCCAAACATCATAGTGCCGGTTCCTGACCTTCTCCCCAGTAGATGGAACAAAACCGGGTATATCGGCTGCACGCGTTTCATGGATAGGATTGACTGTATCTGCTATGACGTCAAGGCCCAGCCGGAGATTCTGCGATGCAATCGCATAACACACGATGTAACCCGCAGGTCCATCGTCCCACGTTCCGGCAACCCGCATAGCCTGCTCTACGACATCGACTCGCAGATACGTTGTCTGTAACTCTCGAGCCAGAGCGGATGATAGCGTGGACTTCCCGGTACCTGGCAACCCGCAAAAGATATAAAACAAAAAGCTTTCCTCCTTCACAGCAACATTATAAAACGGGAGGTACTCGTTCTCGTTCTGGGTCTTATGTTTTATTTTCCCGTTCTACTCCTTATCAGAAAAAAATGCAGTTTCGCCGCGGGTCGATTTTCGTATCTTGTACTTGATCCACAAAAAGAGTATGAATGGCAACGCTGTGTTCGAAGCGATAAAGAACAGCAGCGACGGCAAGCCTGTAAGCGGCACATACTCGGTACCTTTAAACGGAATAAACAATTGATCACCAATAGGACTGTCAGAGAACAGGATTGCCGAAGTTGCGTTCCAACCGAGATGGCTGCCCGCCGCGATCGCCATGGAATCCGATTTTGAGTACGCATACGCCCATACCAGTCCCATCACAAAAGTAGCTGCAAACATAAAGATCATGACGGGGATGTTGCCGAACAAACCATGCGAGAACCAATGATAAGCCCCAAACGCGGCTGCCGAAAGAACAATTCCGGGCCGAGCACCGAGCCAGCGGATCAGTATAACGAGCAGTGCTCCCCGAAATAGCAGCTCTTCAAACCAAACAGACTTAAAATTCCACCAACCGGCAGCGAATAAGTCAGTCCATCGATAGCCGGAGTTTACTTCCCAGCCCGCTGACGTAATCAAAGACTCGGTCCATTTGACAACCGCACAAACGACCAGTCCAATCAGTAAAGCAATTCCAAATTGCCGTAGGCGCAGACCCATTGGATTGTACCCTAGTACGGACAACGGCTGCCTAATCGTGAAGCGAAGCAAAAGCCATGACAACAGTACAATCACGATAATGCCTAACATAACAAGTCTCCATCCCCTTTATCTATCGACTTTATTCTCGCATGATTGTTCTTATCGGAACTTAGGCATTTGCAAGAGACAACTTACTGATGTGGGATGATTTGCTGGGAATATGATAAGCCGATTTCTTGGATCCGTGCTTTACTTACGTATAAACAAGGAAAAAGTTTCCACGTCTAGATCGTACGTTATTCAAACTGTTTATGAAAAAGAGAAGCTGGGAAATTTCCCGGCCTCTCTTGGATAACGTTTAAGGTTCTTTCGAAGTAGACTCATCTATGTGGATGGTGACATAGCTAATTCCCCAGCTTTTTCACTAGGCCCATAAGACCGTGGAGCGCCCGGACAAATTCATTTCCGGTTAAATGTCCTAACCCTCTGTAAGCACAATCAATTTCATTGTACCGCCAATGCTTTTTCAAGCGGTTCATTATCGTGACCGTTCAGGTCAGGCGCCTTAAAATGCACCAAAACCATATCACTGTGGGTGATTTCTTCAATCACCAGTTTAGCTTTCAGCTCAATATTCGTATCGATATTTCCTGTCATACTGCTCTCCGTGATGGCTTTAAAGCTGGCCAGCCGTGCAACGCCGAGAACCGTACTTTCTCCCGCAAGCAGCTTCCCTTTATGTTATAAGCGTAAGCATAGAAACTATGTGCGATACCCTTCAGTTTAACGGGTCTATCGTATCTCCACTACTTGTCCTGTTACGCACACGAAAAGTTACCTTTGTCCCTGTATCTACCGTACTATGTATTTCGAGTCCTGTTCCAAAGTGCCGTTTTAATCGCTGATCCGTATTAATCAATCCGACTCCCGAACTGCTGTCCGCTTTTCTTTCCAGTATTCTTTGTAATTGATCTTTGTCCATTCCAATCCCGTCGTCTTCAACGGTTATCTCTGCATGCGTGTCATAGACAGAAACCCTAATAACAATCTTCCCACCGCGGGTGCGCTTCATAACTCCATGTCTTATCGCATTTTCAACGAGAGGCTGGATCGTAAGAAATGGGATTTTTAATTCCCCATAGTCATCTATCTCCCAAATGATCTGCAGCATGTCTTCGAAACGGATCTTTTCGATATATAAGTAAGAGCGCACTAGACTTAGCTCCTCTTCAATCGGAACAAGTCCATTGGGATTTTCGAATTTAAATTTATTTCTCAAAAAATTGCTGAGCTCATGGAGCAGATTACCCATCTTCTCTAAATTAATGTCACTTAAAGCTATTACAGAATTTAATGCATTAAATAAAAAATGAGGCTGAATCTGCGCTTGGAGCCATGCAGCTTCTAATTGCAATTGTTCACGAACGACTTGTTTAATCGTTGTTAGTGCCTCGATCCGTGATTTTATTTCTATGGCCTCCACCGGCTTCGTCACATAATCGTTGGCTCCCGCCAAAAATCCACTCTGAATATCTTTCGGTTGACTTCTTGCGGTAAGGAGCAGAATAGGGAGCTCAGTGAGTGTAAATCGCTTACGAATGATCCGTGTCAGCTCATAACCGGACATCTGCGGCATCATAATATCAGAGATGACTAGATCCCATTCCTTGGTATCCAGCACTGCTAGTGCTTCTTTACCGCTCGTTACCAGCGTCACCTCATATTCTTCTGGCGGTAGAATGGTTTCAAGCACTTGAAGGTTGATAGGATCATCATCAACAATTAATAAGTGCGGACGATCGCGATGCACTTCTGATAAGATGGTTGGTTTCACAGCCGACGGGATATCCGCCTTTTCCCCGTTTATCCAGGCATTTTCTTGAATCGGCATGGATCGTAATGGGAACGGTTCAAGTGAACTCGTCCTATCATTCTCTTCCTCCACCTCCAAGTCTGCTAGCTTTAATGAAAATTTAAAGGTTGAGCCTTCTCCTACAACAGAGGACACAACTAACGTACCTCCATGAAGCTCAACCAGCTGTTTGCTTATACTCAAACCTAACCCGAAGCCGCCTTCAATCATGGTCTCACTCGTGCTGGCTTGCTCATACGGACGGAATAGGCGCTTAAGCATGTTCTCATCCATTCCGATCCCGGTATCCGCAATAACGATATAGGCACGCTCCTCTTTCACAAAAGCTCGAATCGAAATGTCCCCATCATTCGTATATTTCACTGCATTATGAAGTAAATTGAAAATAATTTGAGTAACCCGGTTCTCATCCGCATGTACGGGAGGAAAATCTTCAGGAATTTGATTTGCAATGTGTACAGACTTCACTTCTGCATTTAATTGCAACATATCAAGCACGCCGGTCACAATCGGCTGAATAAATAGGACTCTTTTCAGTATCCGTGGATTGCCCTCCCGTAAACTCATTACATCAATCAAATCATTTATTATCAATGTCACTCGACGTCCTACAGATAAAATAGTTTCAAGCTCTTTGATACTCCTTTCCTGCAACAAATGCCGTTCCCGTTTTAAAACGGATTGGGACATATTAAGCATGCTATGAAGCGGATTTTTAAATTCATGCGAAGTGTTTGCCAGAAATTGATCCTTATGGTCATTCATTCTTTGCAAGGTTGCAGCAAGCTCTTTGGTGTTCGCATGCATGATAAAGTAACCCTTAAACCATTCAGAGGCTAAACAACCCATGGCAATAATCATATCGAACGGATAGTAGACAAGACTTAAACCGCTATCCAGCAAGATTAACGACCAAAGAGAATGGTTCATCAACGCAAGAAAAGAGAAAAGCAGTAAAAGATTGCTCTTTAAATCTTTAATTACTTTTTTAAACATTGTAATCAACGTGATAACTCCAGCAATACCAACTAATAGATAATAAACCGGAAAAAGCATAATCACTTGAGTTGGATCTAAAAACAAAGTGATGCCGGCAGTCCCTAGATTCATTACTTTATAGATAGGGTACATCCTACGCCAATATGGAAGCTCGCGATGATTCGTACACTGGAGCAAAGCATATGCTGCAATAACGAAAGCAATATTAGTCAGCCTGAAATCCCAATTACTTCCAATGTAAAATAACTGATGGAACAACTTCTCATCCGTACTAAAGACACTCGTGATCGTTACACATAATGCAAGCAAACTAAAATAAAGCAGCTTCTTTTCCTTATTTCCTAGTAAATACAAAATAAGTGCATAGACAGCATGCATAATAAATATAATCGCTGCCAAAAACTGCATAAAAATGGAAGATTTCATCTCTTTGGCAATGGCTTCTTCTGAACCAAATTTAATGGATCGGACAATGCCCCCGCTTCGACTATCCACATAATTTGCCGCCTGAATGACGAGTTCGATTACACCGTTGTCATCTGCTGTAAAGGTTGTAGAATAAGGTAGATCCTTCGAAATGTATTCATCCTTTATTGTCGCCACCTGTCCGGATTTAGTAAGTAATCGACCGTTTACATATAATTCTGATGCAGTGCGTACGCTGGGCACACGAATACTATAATTAAGGTCCTTTTCCGGATTTACATATACTCGCAAGCGATAAGAACCGAATCCGTATGGAGTTGAATTCCCGGCATGCAAAGCTTCATTCCATCTTCCCGGAACCTGAATAAGCCTTGGCTTACTCTCGCCAAATCCTTGTAGCTGCCTGCCATCCATCAGCCGTTGTGAGGGATAAAACTCCCATTCCCCATCAAGTAAAACAATTTCCCCGTCTTCTGCATTCCAATTGCGCAAATCGAATTGCCCGTTTTTAATCGGCTCATGTTTTTGATCACGAAACATTTCCATCCACAAAATGCGCGAACCGGATAAAAGAATCAATAACAATCCTAGCATTACCAGCATAGTGCTCTTCTTTATTTGGTATTTGGATGAATGATTTGCCAAGAAATATACCTCTCCTATTCATTCTCATCTAAAACATTTATGTAGACAATAACTCATATTTTCCTTCATGCCAGGAATTTCCTAGTTTCTATTATACAACCATACTTACTTAGCAAACTTTAGTTTTTACCGGACAAATCAAAGCACAAAATAACAGGCTCTCGGATCCGTATTCATCTATTATAGAAATCAAGGAGTGATTAACCGTATGAACTGGGTCGAATCATTGCAAACAGCCATTCAATATATGGAAGACCATTTGCTCGAAGATAGGACGATTTTCTCCTTATTATAGATTTGGCACACAGGTATGGTTATGACACTCCTGAATCTTTTTCCAAAGCTTTTCGTAGGCAACACGGGATCACACCTAGTGAGGCACGCAAGAATACTACCTCTGTCAAGTCGTATAATCGTTTGGTTATTCTATTAAGTTTAAAAGGAGCAGAACCGATGAATTATAAAATTGTTGAACAAGCTGGATTTTCGTTAGTGGGGATAAAGAAATCTTTCTCTTATGTAGATGGAGAACATTTATCAGGAATTCCGAACATGTGGCAAGAAGTGTATACGAGCGGTACAGAAGATCGTTTATTTCATCTGAATAATGGTGTTATTAAAGGATTACTTGGAGTCTGTGTGGATCAGAACGAAATCCAAGAGAAACAAATGGAATATTGGATTGCTACGACTTATGATGGTGAAGTACCAGAAGGATTATCCACACTCCTGATTCCTTCTTCCAAATGGAGTGTATTTGAAGTGGAAGGTCCCCTGCCAGCGAGTATGCAGAGTCTATGGAAACAGATTATTTCGGAATGGTTCCCTTCGAATCCTTATGAGCATGCGGGTATACCCGAACTCGAAGTATATCCAGGTCCTAATCATCCGCCCCAAATCTGGATACCGATTAAATAATGAATGTAAGGCGGCGAAAGGAAGCGGATTGGCGGGACAAGAACTTGCATTGTTAGAACCCCAAAGTCTTCTTCTCATATCCTCGCTTGCTCAATCAATTAACCTTTTCTGCGTTCCCGATCCAACAGTTCACTTAACGTCATCAAGCTTTCGGCCACAGTTTGATGAGCTGTGTCGATGACGATGTGATCTCGGTCCCAAACATCATACTGCCGGTTCCTGATCTTCTCCCAAGTAGGTAGCACAAAACCGGGTATATCGGCTACACGCGATTCGACCCGATGCCTGTGTTCACGATCGTCAGAGCAGATCACTTCGATTTCCACAAACGGAGTTTCAAGAGATTCCGCCACATCGCGCCAAGCTTGACGCGTTTCATGGATAGGATTGACTGTATCTGCTATGACGTCAAGGCCCAGCCGGAGATTCTGCGATGCAATCGCATAACATACGATGTAACCCGCAGGTCCATCGTCCCACGTTCCGGCAACCCGCATAGCCTGCTCCACGACATCGACTCGCAGATACGTTGCCTGTATCTCTCGAGCCAGAGCGGATGATAGCGTGGACTTCCCGGTACCTGGCAACCCGCTAAAGATATAAAGCATAAAGCTTTCCTCCTTCACAGCAACATCAGTGTATAACTGCCTGTAACGTAAGTTACTCGTTCTCGTTCTTAGTCTAACGTTTTATTCCCCAGTCTACTACTTTATTTTCTGTGGAAAGCCGTCAGGCACCGGATTAGGTGCATTCTGCCGAGTAAAATAGAAAGATTGGTGCCGTGGCACAGCGGGAGCTATCTGTCAGTCGGCTATCTGCCTCGGGCAGATTAAGCTGCGACCGCTGGCCAATTGAGTTTAGCTTAAGCGCAAGTCATCAATGAAAAACCGTCCTTATCTGCACGAATCATCACATTATTTTTCGCCCTGCTTATGATACGGTTCAGCTTAACGGGTCTTTCAGCGAGAAATGCGCCGCGGCACAGGATTGCGAACAGTTTTTGCTCATTAAATTAAACAAAGATTAATTCAAGATAATTATCGAACTTCCATAAATATACACAGAAGGCCACCGAAGTAATCGGCGGCCTTATTATCGATGATTCAACTATCGTTCCCCGTTAGCACAATAATCTATAGAGAATATTCATTCACCTGGATTCGTAAGCTTCGCTTGTTGGTCCCCGTGTTTATTGTTATCGGGGGAAGCCGGCTGTTTATAAAGCGGATTGCTTAGTACTTCCGACAATGCCTCTCTCAAAACTGTCGGGCTGAGGTTATGCTTATCCAAAGTGATACCCGCTCCCAGCTCCTGTACCCGATTGGCGACAAGAGGCTGATCCGACGTTAATGGAATCATCACCAACGGAACGTTGTAATAGAGCGCTTCACTGGTACTGTTCATTCCGGCATGCGTAATAAAAACATCCGTATGCTGCAGCATGTCCAACTGCGCAACGTATGTTTTGACGATAAAATTAGTAGGAATTCGATCCGCCAGCGGCTCCATATCCGTGTATTTTCCCGAAGATAGAACAACATTCACCGGCAAATTCCCTAATGCTTCAAAGCAAAGCCGGTAGAAATCCAAGTTTTTGTTTAAAATAGTTCCCATCGCAATGTACACGGTTTGCGGAAATCGTTCACGTAGCAGCTCGAACGGGAAGTCCGGAGCATCTTGACGCGGTATGATCGAAGGACCGGCGAAAATAAAACTATCGTCCAGCTTTTCCGCCTGCGGTTGAAAATAACGGCTTGTATACACGAGCTTTAACCGACCTGCATGTGCCGAAATCTCTTCCATGGCTGGAATACTCACTTGAAACTCTTGGGCTAGCTCACGGGTTATCTTCATCGTGGCCTCATACAGCTCCTTCGTATCCGTCTCCTTCTCATTGAATCCTTGGTCAGTCCCCAAAGGCTCTACGAAAGCAAAGGAGGCAATCGAACACACCGCAGGAATTCCCAGCTTCTCTGCAAGAATAGTCCCTCCCCATCCCATCAGGGAATCAAAGATCAAATAATCGAACCTTTGATTTTCTATCACTCGCAGCACCTCGGGGATCATCCGCCGAATGATACCGCCTACCATCATATAAATGAACGGATAAGGATGTTTGTACTCCTGCGGTTTTAACACCGGATCATGAGAGAAAGCATCTTGCGGAAATGGATAGGTAAGTACCTGGGCTCCGGTTTGTTCAATTCGGGAACGGTACTCCTCCGTGCACACATAGACAACCTCCTCGCCATTGTCCGTCAACTGAGTGACTAATCCTAACGACGGAATTCACATGGCCTTCAGCCGGAGTAATTACAACTAACACACGTGCCATCTACTCCACCTCCGAATTCAATAAATTCCCCCGCTCTTCATGATGGTTTTATTACGACGTATCCGTTATGCGTTACATGGGAAGCTTGTCCTTCGCATGGCTCATCGGTTGATGTTCTTGATGAACGAGTTCCGTAATTCTTAAAGATGCTAAGAAACTTATCAAGACAAAGACTAATTGGAGCGTTAGCACCACCAAAACCCCGGCAGATATGCCCCACTGTAAAGTTTCGGCCAAGGCGATTAAAGCGCCGCATACTCCAATGCTCACTCCCATATAGAAGGAATCCACGAATTGGAGAGTCGCGGACATTTCTCCCTCTTTCCCGGGCTCGGCATGTTGTAAAGCAATGGCCCCGGTTGTAGGGTTGGCTAAGCCGACACCGAATCCTGTAATCATTTGCGAGAGCAGGATGAGTATAATTCCGCCGCCTGACAACATAAGGGCCAGGATCACAAGTACAGTTCCGGCGATCATAATCCCGATTAGGGTACGAACTTGCATGGTTAAAACAAAAAAAGCCGCTATTCGGCGACTTCTTAACGATACATTTTATTGTCCGCCCACATGCGTCCGTAGAAGCGTTTTTATGGGCAAGGCTCACCATTTTCAGGGGTTATAACTACTCCATTGACCTTCCCCGTCTATCCTGCTTGAATATCTTTTTTTACACTCGCTTTTTATACACTCTCATTGCAAAGATATAAGCCAGGAACAAAATCCCAACACACCACATAAGAGCGATCCATATATCATTGCCCACCGGCTGATCTGCCAGCAGCGCCCGAATGGCTTCCACGATCGCGGTCACCGGCTGGTTCTCGGCAAAGACGCGAACGGCGGTCGGCATCGACCCGGTCGGCACAAACGCCGAGCTGATAAACGGCAGGAAGATAATCGGGTAGGAAAATGCGCTTGCGCCATCCACTGATTTGGCGGACAGTCCCGCAATCGCCGCAACCCAACTTAACGCCAGTGTGAACAACAGGAGTATGCCGGCTACGGCAAGCCATGGCAGGATCCCCACGGACGAACGAAAGCCCATAATCAACGCTACGAGAACGATGACGACAACCGATATGGCGTTGGATACCAACGAGGTCAGCACATGCCCCCACAGTAAGGTGGAACGTGAAATCGGCATGGAGTGAAACCGCTCAAATATGCCCCGCTGCACATCGGTAAACAGGCGGAAAGACGTGTAGGATACACCGCTGGCAATCGCAATCAGTAGTATACCGGGCAGCAGGTAATTTACATAGTTATCCGTTCCGGATTGAATTGCGCCTCCGAACACGTATACAAACAGCAGCATCATCGCGATCGGCATGATGGTGACTGTGACGATGGTGTCCAAACTGCGGGAAATATGGCGCATGGAACGTCCAAGCATAACGCCCAGATCGCTAAAATAATGTTTCTTTACCGCCTCCATTTACTTCCTCTCCTTTTTGCCGACGATTGCGAGGAAGATCTCCTCTAATGTCGGCTGTTTTTCAACGTACTCCGTCTTTGCGGATGGGAACAGCTTTTTTAGCTCCGAAAGCGTGCCGTTAGCAATAATTTTGCCCTCATGCAAAATGGCTATCCGGTCGGCAAGCTGCTCCGCTTCCTCCAAATACTGCGTGGTCAAGAGTATCGTCGTGCCGCCGTCGGCCAGCTCCTTGACGATCTTCCAAACCTCGATGCGCGACTCGGGGTCAAGCCCGGTAGTCGGCTCGTCGAGGAAAATGATCTGCGGACTTCCCACAAGGCTCAAGGCGATGTCGAGCCTGCGGCGCATTCCGCCCGAATAAGTAGATGCCTTGCGGTCTGCGGCGTCTGTCAGGCCGAAGCGTTTAAGCATGTTATCCGCCACCTGTCGCGGATTTTCGAGGTATCGCAGCTTGGCAATCATGATCAGATTTTCCCGTCCGGTCAATATTTCGTCCACAGCGGCGAATTGCCCGGTCAGGCCGATCGCCTGCCGCACATGATCGGGCCTGAACACAGCATCGAACCCGTTTATGGCCGCGGTTCCGCCGTCTGGTTTGAGGAGCGTGGCGAGGATTTTGACAATCGTTGTCTTGCCCGCACCGTTAGAGCCGAGCAGGGCGAAAATACTGCCCTTTTCCACCTCGAAATCAACGCCCTTCAGCACCTCATGCTGCTTGTAGGATTTTTGCAGTCCTTTTACTTCAATGGCCTTGGTTTGCACGGGTTGCATCGGATTCCCTCCCTTAAATAACTGTAACTTTTGATAAATCGGCTTCCATGCCTTTAAGAGCGGCATAGGTCAGTTTATCCATCGTTGCACCGTCAAAGCAGATGGTTTTGATCATACGATAGTACTTTTTGGTGAAGGTAAACCCAGGCTGGAAAGAAACATTTTTAAAGGTGGCTCCCTTGAACGAAACTTCGGTTAAGGCCGCTTTTTCAAACTTAACGCCGATAAACGTCTGTCCGTCAAAGCACTGCCCGCTCAGATCGGAGTGCTTGAAGTCAACCCCGTCAAATAAACAACCTTCAAAAATCGTTTTTCTAAGATCGATCATCGATAGCGAGACGTCGGTCAGTCTTACGCCTGTGAATTTGGCTCCGGCAAGGCCCGACTTGCTGAAATTGGTTCGTACAAGGATCGTCTTATTGAAGCTTGCATTTGCCAGGTCAAGCGCGGACAGGCCGCAGTCCGTCAAATTCGCGCCGTCAAAATTGGCTTCACGTACGTCGCTGCTCTTAAACGAACTGCCGGTCAAATCTGCGCCGGAAAAGTCGGAACCGTGCAACGCGCTGCCATTAAACTGACCTTTATGGGCCGTAACGCCTGCAAAGTCGCTTTTCGCCAGGTTGCTTGCGCTAAAGTTTGTCACTACTTGCCGTTCCAGCGAGCGGGAGAGGTTGGCGACCTCCAGAATCGTTTGCTCGATGTCGCCGATGCTTTCAATCGTCATCTTAAACGCCGTTTCATCGTCCTTGCCCTCGGCTTTGAGTTCACTATAACGCTCCTGCAAATCGGTGAGCAGGTCGGCTTTTAATTCGGTGACGCTTTTCACCCCGTCGTATGGCGTAAAAACGCTGTTCAAATAGTCCGTCAATTTCTGATTCATCCCATCAAACTCCTTATAATAAGTTTTCCAGCACGCGCTTTGCATACTCCCAATTGCTTTTGTTGCGGGCGTAAGTATCCTTGCCCTTTTCGGTAATCCTAAAATATTTGCGCCGTCCGCCCTGCGATTCATCGCCCCAATACCACTCGATATCGCCGTCTGCTTCAAGCCGCCGGAAACTGGAGTACATCGTGGCTTCCTTCAATTCATACTCGCCGTCCGAACGCTCGGCAATCAGTTTGACAATCTCGTAACCGTAATGATCAGCTTCGGACAAGAGCCGTAAAATCATTGTATCGGTATGTCCGCGAAGCAGGTCGGATGTGATCTTGTTCTCGCTCATTTAATCACCTCCACACTTTGTATGATAAGACATATTACTGTGACTGTCAAGGTAGTGTTTTAAATAAAATACTTTGTCTTAAATAATTCATCTATCCACAGCAAAAAACGCGCAGGGCGCGGTTTTCTTGGGAGTTAGTTTTTAAACAAAAAAAGCCGCAACCATGCGACTCCTTTACGTTATATGTTCTTGTACTCTGTTAGGAGTTGCCTAAAAAGCAAAAAAAACGGCATTTCTGCCGTTTGCGCTTCTCGAATGCCGCTCGTGTCCCCGATCCGGACGCTATGTGTTTTTGAGAGCGGTCCGGTTATCTTTTTCTCGGCATCGGATGCAATGGCGCATGGCGCAGCATCGGATACGTGGCGAATAACGCGGCCAGACTCACCGCCCCGACGCATGAAGCGAACGCCATCGCACTCATCTTGAAATTCGACATCCAGTCGAACAAGGCGGAAATAGCGCCTCCATAATAAAGAAAGATGCCTGTGACCGTTACGATCATGAACATGATGACGCTGCGCATAAATCCTAGCCGATACACGGTGGCATAGCCGAAAAAAGAAAGACCGAAGCATGCCATGCCCACCATCAGATCGATCCACAAATAGGCGAAGAAATGGTACTCTTCCAGAAACAACCTTGCGGCATGCAGAATACCGACTTCTACCGAATTCCGTTGATAGATCGTGACTAGCGCGTATTGGCAGATGTTCAGACACAAGACGCTGAAAATAACGCCCCCTATCCCCACGCCGTAGTAAGCTTTAAGGAATTGCTCGCGCGTGCTTCCCATTCCGATCGATATCGGAAAAAGGGACTTGAACCCGAAGAGCCCGAAACCGGCGAAAAAGAAGTACGCAGGCCCGGATATCGCGGCAAGCGTTTGCCGATCGAGGTCAAAGACCAAGCCGACGATGATCCATACGATCGTCAACGGAACGGTAATGAACAGCAGCATAAGTTTGGCAAAATACCAGCTCACATCTTCGTAGATCAATCGGAATACCGCGCTCCGTGCGTTCATATGTTTACCTCCGCATCTTCCGTTATATTCAGCAAATAATTTTGCAAGTCCGCTTTCTCAATGGAAAGTCCACAGGCTTGCGCTTGCTCTTTCCATTGCTTCGAATAGGGGGCGTCGAGCATCACCCTGATTTTGGATCCCAACGCGCTTTGCTCCAGCACTTTATGACCGTCAATAAGGCTTGTCACCGCGCTCCGTTCGCCAGCCAACCATATGCCATGCTCGCGGAACTCGTCGATCGGTTGATGATGCAGCAACTTGCCCTTGTGCATAACGATCAACGATTCGCAGAGCGTTTGGACTTCTTCAATATGATGCGTCGAAATCAGAATAAGACGAGGCGATTCCTCATGGCTTTCCCTTAATGCCTCATACAGCTTTCTCCGCATCCCGGCATCCAGGCCGTTCGTCGGCTCATCGAATATCGTTACGTCGGCGTGGCTGGATAACCCGATAATAAACTGAAGCGCAGACTTCATCCCTTTGGACAGTTTGGCTACTTTCTTCTTGCGGTCCAATCTGAAAGTTTCGACCAGGCGGTCTGCCGTAGCTTGATCCCAGTTGGCATTGAAATATAGACCGAAACGAAGCGCATCCTGCACCGTCCATATCGTGTTGAACGGATGATCCTCCTGCATGTAGCAAACATGCCGAACTGCCTCCGGGTTACCGTAAGGTGCCGAGCCCATAACTTGAACCGTTCCGCCGTGAGGCCGTTGATGACCGGCCAGCAGTCTCATCAGCGTAGTTTTGCCGGCCCCGTTGCGTCCCCACAGCCCCGCGATCACCGGCTCCTTCTCCTCGAACGATACTTTTTCGAGAACGGGAACGTTCTCGTATGAATACGCCACGTCGTTTACGTATATCATCGTTACTCCTCCTCCAGAATCAACTGAACGACCGATTCCTTGCTTAATCCGATTCTTTTCGCTTCTTCCAACAAGGGAAGGACGAACTGTTCGCGATAGTGACGCTGACGTTCCTTCAACAATTGCAGCTTCGCTCCGCTCTTTACAAACATGCCTATCCCCCGCTGTTTATAAATTATCCCTGCATCCACCAAAGCCTGAAGCCCCTTGCGTACTGTCGCCCGGTTGATGTTATAGAAGCGCGACAATTCATTTTCGGAAGGAATTTGTTCCTCTTCGTTTAATTCCCCCCCCACAATCTCGTCCATGATCATTTGGGCAATCTGTTGAAAGATTGGTTGAGATTCATCCAATGTCGGTTTCATCAAGGACCTCTTTTCTCTAAGAACGATTGTTACGTTGAACGGTTGGTTACTCGTGTATCCAACTATACATGAAGTTGAACTAATTGTCTATATGGCTTATGATACGGTTCACCGCAACGGGCTTAACGACAAAAAAATAGCCTGCGATTAACGCAGACTAAAGGTCATGACAAGTTTTATAGCTATTCAATTGAAGCTTTCATTGCGTTGTACATTTTTTCTGCGTACTCGTCAACTTGATCTCGTGACATCCGCAAGCGGTCTGCGGAAGTGCTGTATCCAATTTCCGTTTTGCCTTCTTCCAATCCTTTGAAAATACCGTCTGCGAAAGCATCTAACGGTTCTATATGCGTACGCAGCCATGAGGCGCTTAAATCCGTATCTACTGCCGGCGGAGCTACTTCAATCACCTCTATGGATGTAGCTGAAAGCTGGTGCCTCAGGCTCATCGTAAAGGAGTGAAGCGCCGCTTTTGTGGCCGAATAAATCGGAGTAACCGCAAGCGGAGTAAATGCCAGCCCGGACGTCACGTTAATCATCGCCGCTTCTCCTTTTTCAGCAAAGAATGGTGCGAACAACATGGAAAGATGGATAGGCGCTTCAAGATTAGCTGTAATTTCTTCACTGAAGATGCTCCAATTGTATTTCGCATCTACTTTTAACACATTGAAATGCTGTAGAATTCCTGCATTGTTGACTAACACATTTACTTCCGGATAATTCGCGATGACCCAATCAAATAATGCGATACGCTCGGATTCTATCGTCAAATCGCATGTACGCGTAATGATGCCTGGAAATTGTTCTTTGGCTTTTTGAAGTACGTTTTCACGCCGCCCGCAAATCAATACTTGATTCCCCGCCTGTATAAAGCGTTCTGCAAAAGCCAACCCGATTCCAGAACCTCCACCAGTGATGAGGATTGTGTTGCCCGACATTTTCATAGTGTTTCCACCTTTCATTTAATTGGGTATCTTTAATTAGCTAGGCTAACTAATAGATCAAAAAAATTTATACATCGATTTTTCTTAGCAAATTAAGCAAACAAACGGTCTCTTCATCTGTTAATTTGTTAGTGAGATTCGCGCAGGCCTGCCAATATTGGGGTAAAGCGAGGTCTAGAAGACGATAACCTTCTTCGGTTATGGTGACACGGACCATTCTCTGATCTTCAGGATGTATGGTTCTTGTAATCAAATGATGTTCTTCCAGCCAAATTAACTGCTTGGTTACAGATGCTCGTCGGATTCCTAACCGATCGGCAATTTCGGAAGGCTGTAAGGGCTGGTCTCTACTTGTAGTGAATAGCATAAAGAGTAAAGCGAATTTGCTTTCGGAAATTTGGAATTCATTCAGCGCAGCATTTATAGCATCTAGAATATCGTCGGATATCTGTAACAGCACTTCTCCTAACTGCGCTCTTGTGCTAGGGGGAATGGCAATAGATGGTTTCTCCACAAAAAAAGCTCCTTCAGCAATTAGTTTCCCTGGCTAATTAAAAGTATAGCGATGAAAAAAAGGAATGTCAACATATTCCGGTTGTGCGTGATTTCGAAGCCGCAGCCCAGTAGACTGTCGCCCATTTCTCCTGCACTATCCTTTTGCTTGTATTCATCGGTAAAACAAAAAAGCCGCAACTATGCGACTTCTTTATGCTACATGTTCTTGTCGTTTTCTATCGCGCCAACATGTTTTTGATAATGGTCTTTACCCCCAACTCGATTCCGAGCGGTCCACCTGCTGCGATTGAGCTGTCTAACGCATACATATGCTCGTTCTTGACTGCGTTCAACGATTTCCATGCGGAGTTGCTTTCCAAATCTTTCAGATAGCCTTGCAGCTTTTTCGAAGACCCGCCAATATCCGCTACAAACATATAATCGGGATTCATTGCTGCCAGCCCTTCCAGGGAAATCTGTTCCCCTTTGGTCGACATATTGACATATTGGCTTGGCGGCTGTAAAGCAAGACCGCTTTCCTTGTTGAAAACAAATTGTGTCGTAAAGCCCCAAAATAGCTTGTCTCCCAGCATAATGACGCCAAACGTCTTGTCACTGAATTTCTTCAACTGCTCTTTGGAATCCGTGATCAATGCTTCAATCCGTGTAATTTCTGTCTCAGCCTTTTGCTCTTTGCCGAAAATTTTTCCATATTCCCGCAGGGCTCCCTGCCAGTTGTTCTCATTGCTATCCACCGTAATGACCGGGGCGATTTTCTCCAGTTGGTCTCCATAGCTGCCGTACCGTGCCGAAACCATAATAATCAGGTCGGGTCCGACTTCCAGCAACTTTTCTAGATTGGGGTTTGTCATAGAACCGATATCCGTTATTCGGCTCGATTTGTAGGGTGCCAATGACTCCCATTCGTCCAAAATATTCAAATCTGTCGCCGCTGCAGGAGCTTCATCCAGCAAAAACATATGCTCGAAGTTACGGAAGAACAGGAGTGCTACTTTCTCCGGTTTTTTTTCAAGCACGATTTCACGACCAAGCGTATCTACGTACGTTCTGGGCCATTGGCCTGCTTCTTTCTTGGTTTCTTCAGCTTTTTCAGATGCTCCTGCCCCTGCTTGATTATTGCCAGGCTCCGGCGTTCCAGCGCATCCCGCTAAAATGCCTGCCAAAAGTACAAACGATAAAACCAATCTTATGACTGTTTTCATTCTGACTCCTCCTATGTAACGTAAGTTTTGCTTGACTAATCAAACTATGGTCAGTGTAGCAAAACGCATTTTAGATAGGAATGGGGCCATCCTGAAATTCATATGGATTATTCCTGAACCTCCCGCGAAATTCGGCCGGAGAGACACCCACCTGCTTTTTAAAAATACGGCTGAAGTACAACGCGTCTTCATAGCCCAAACTTTTCGCAATCTCGCCAATCGGTGCGTCATTCGCAAGCAAGCTCTCCTTTGCCCGATTCAGACGATAGGCCATCAAATACTTGCCTGGTCCCATTCCCGTATGCTTTTTGAAGACATAGAACAAACGGTTTTCATTGATGTCATTTTGTTCAGCCAAAGCACGCACGCTAAGTCCATCCATATAGTGCTCATGTATGTATTTCGATACTTGCTCAAATAGCGCTTGTTCTCCATCATTGCTTTGATTGCGGGCACAAACAAACAATTCTTCCAGGACGCAGCGGAAGAGCGTCTCCGTCTGAAAGGTCGAGATTCCGCCGGGTTCTCTCGATGAGCGCCACATTAGCTCCAACAATTCCAAGAGGCGGGGGCTTTGCCCCGTGTTCAGTTGAAAATGCATGTTGGACAAGCAAAAACTGGATGGCTCCGGTGCGCAGATCCGATATAAAACAAGCAAATATTCCCATTTCGTATCGCCAAGAACACTGCGGTTCAATGGCATTTGCGCCCCGCCGTGAACCGCGTTACCCGGAGTCAGCGTATACACTTTGCCGCTGAAATCAAAATCAGCCCTGCCTCTTAACGGGAAAACAAATCCCGGAAAAGGCTCCGTATAATCATCACAGCTCATCCCCGGATCCCGCATATATCGGCAGACTTGTTCTACTCGAAACGAGGTACGCGCAAAATGCTCTGCAAGCTTGTTAATGTCCATATTCCCTTACCTCCTGCAATCAAGGCCATGACTATAAGTGACTGCACGCTCCACTGCCGCGGCCAGCAATCACATTTATACATAGGGGGTGAGCCCATTTCATCCTCCTAATTGAGATTGAGAATCATTCTTATTATAATAACACTTTCTATGCCGTAAAGTGAAGCTATGTCCCAAACTATTCTTTATGCAAGCGATTGGATAAGATGCACAGGTACATTGTGTTCTTCTGTCTTCATTTTTTTAAGCAAAATAAAAAAAGCCGCAATTACGCGACTTTTAAGTATCCTATATGTTGACATTGCTACTACTATACTAGTGCTGCCATTATGCACTATCCAATCGCCTCCATTGGTATGTTAACAGAAGCCATCGCATTTTTCTTTTGCTCATCATTTACATGCGTATAGAGCGCGGTGGTTTCAATTGATGAATGTCCCATAAGCTCCTTCACGATTCGAATATCATGGCCTTTTTTTAGCATCATTGTCGCAAAAGAGTGTCGCAGCTTATGGCAGGATAAATTCATGTCCGTTACCTTTGGATTTTTCTCCTTAAAAGCTGAAAACGTTTGGTTAGCGATCTTCTGGATCTGTCTGATCGAGAGTCGTCTTCCCTTTTGGGATACGAAAAAGGCGTCTTCTTTTTTGCTATAAGGAGTAAGCCGCTCCTCCAAGACTTTACTTAAATAATCATTTAGCATATCGGGAAGCGGGATTTCATTCCACTTCCTTCCCTTACCGAACACTTCGATAGTTCCTTTTGCCTTTTTGAAGTTTAAGAGGTTCAATCGATGCACTTCGCCTATTCGTAATCCGCAATAACCCATTAACAGGAATATGGCTATATTTCGATTCCGATACCTTCCGTTGATATACTCCAGACTTTGTACCAGCTCTTCTTCATCGAGATATACGGGCTTCTTATTTTTCTCGGTCTTGGATTTTCTCACTTCTAACGCAGGATTCTTCGTTGCCAACTCGAAGTCGATCAAAGCGCTATAAAAGGATCTTATGGCTGAAAGTGACCGATTTCTTGTAGACTCACCGGCCGTTTTTTGCTTGGAAACAAGAAAGTTGATAACGCCTATCTTGCCCGCTTCTTCAATTGAACTTCCTTCTAAGGATTGAAGATAGTTCAGCACTTCTCTGCTATACTCTTTTTGCGTTGCTACGGTATATCCGGAATGTTTCATCCATAATGAAAATGCGCGGATCTGCTCCGCATATCTCTCTTTGATTTCATCGCTATACATCAAGATGCGTTCTCCCTCCACCAACAAGTGCTCACCGGTACATCTGGATTGTTTCTAAATGTCAGACTGAAAAGAACCCCTGTTCTTGGTCACAAATAAAAATAAAAATCGATTTAAAAGGAAAGTGCGCCAAATATGTATTTGGCGCACTTATTATAACACATCCTAACCTTAGTTGGGTCAACACGAATACTAAAAAGGCGTTTTAACAAAGTAAATTCTTAAACGAGGCTCTTCTCTCACAAATTAGGTTCCAGGGGCTCCCCGTTTCATCGGGTTGGACGGGGTCATCCGTTACCCGTTTTTGTAATCCATAATGCGGTAATACATCGTTTTATCCTTCAGTTTAAGGAAATGGGAACTTGCCGGATAAAGATTAGCTTCAATAATTCCGATACGTCCTTTCCGGTTTATTCCGACGTCCAATCCATATATACGGTGTCCCGGAAAAAATGCGCTTAATCTCTTCGCGGAACGGATGGAAACACGATCAATATGGGACTCTAACGCACTGGCGGACAGGTGCCGAACGGAAGATCGTCTAATCCCGGATTTAAAACGGTGCAATGTCCCCTTGCTCCGTGTATGGTTGGAAACGATATAACCTTTACCTGCCACTTTGATAACCTTTCCTGTGACTACCCATTTAGATGAGTAAATTCTCCGTTGAATGATGACTCTCATATCAAAGGGGCGTTTGTTGATGGTCGGACGGGTAATTCTGCGTTGAACCATATAACTGGCGTGCCCGATTTTTCTTCTAATATAACGATACGTATTGGTTCTACCCCGAATTATAATTTTTCTATTCTCGTAATGTACGGCGTACTTATGTCTTCCTTTCCAGGAGACTTGAATGACCCCCCGTCCGCGGCTCCCCCACACCGGCTTCACGATAACATGCCTGTACTTGGAGAGAAGTTTTGAAAAATTATACCGGTTCAGGAGCCTCGTTTTGAGTACGTAACGCTTTAGAGATGCATGCCTTCTCAATATCAAATATTTGTACCACTTATTTCTAGTGGTCGATCCCATAGGACTCCACCTTTCTCATCCAGATTTTATGCTGCTGAGATAGCGTTCAAGCAATTCCAAAAATAATTCCATTTCCTTGTACGTTATATCGCCTATATTGGCAATCCGGAACGTATTTAGTTTCTCAAGTTTGCCGGGATAAATCATAATGCCTTTGCTGTAAAAATAATCATGCATAGATTGAAAGTCGTAGCCCGCACATTGAGGTTCGAGAATGGAAGTAAGAATTTTGGAATGATGCTCTTCGGGGACGATATAGGTTAGACCCAATCGGGCTAACCCGTTAATTAAGGTTTTCCAGGATGTCGCGTACCTTTCGTACCTTTTATCCACTCCCTCCTGCTTTAATTCCTCAATCGCTTGTCTAAGCGCATATAAGGTTTGGACCGGAGGAGTAAACCGCATCTGCCCATGTTCCGCAAAATAGTTGTATTGAGCATACAAATTCAAATAATAGCTTCTTGGTTTCCGGCCTTTCAAATTCTCCAATTTATTTTTTTCGGCTATCACGAACGATACCCCGGCCATTCCCTGTAAGTTTTTGTTGGAGCTTGCCGCCAGGTAGGCAATGTTCATTTCCTTCAATTGAATCGGAATAGCCGCAAATGAACTCATGGCATCTACAATCATGTCGATTTGATACCTTTTGCATAATGCTCCGATATCCTTTATCTTGTTAAGCAGACCGGTTGTCGTCTCATGATGTACGACGGCCAGATGGGAGACGGTGCGTTTGGAAGATTGGATGTACCTTTCTAAATCAGCCAAATCAATAGCATCATCGGGAGGACTTTTGAATTCAACATAGTTCACTCCATAAACTTCCGCTATCTCGCACATCCGTTTTCCATAGGCTCCATTGCTAACAATGACCATCGTATCGTGATTCGGGACCGAACTGATGATGGATTCTACCGCTGCAGTACCCGATCCGCCAAACAATATGGTCGCATAATGATCCGGGTCCGCAACCAGCCGGGTCAGTTCTGTTGAAATATACGCCATAATTTGCCCAAACTCGGCTTCGCGAGGACAAATATCCGGAACCACTTGTGCCCGTTTCACACTTTCTGTAGTCGTTGCCGGACCAGGGGTAAGCAAGATGTTTTTCTTGACGGAGGAGCTCATGAACCGCCCACTTCCTTGTCCTTCAAAGGTGCGTTATGAATAAAACGCTGCAGACGTTCTTTTACTTCGTGAGGCTTCATATGCGGGCGAGCAAGCTGATCCTTGGAACTTTTGGATATTTTCAGGAGCACGAACGTAAGCCCTCTATTCACTTTCCATTCTTGTAAAAAAGCTTGCAGTTCCTCGAGACTGTGAACATGAATCGACTGCATATACCCGCAGGAAGCGGCAATATCTATAAAATTAACACCATGGGATACCGTACTTTGCCCGCCTGTTGATTCATGGGCGTTATTATCGAGCAGTATATGAACCATGTTGACTGGTTGATAATACCCGTTGGTTGCCAGGCTCCCCATACGCATCAACAGAGAACCGTCTCCGTCAATGACGAAAATATCTTTGCTTGGTTGGCTCAAAGCCAACCCGAGTCCCAAGGAACCGATGCATCCCATAGAACCTACCATATACAGGTTGTTATCCGCATCTTCGATTTCATACAGTTCGCGTCCGGTTTTACCCGTTGTCGCGAGCTGTATGGTATTGCCGTCTTTCATGGAGTTAATCGCAGCTAATGCCTCATACCGCGTAGGCATTTGATGATCCGCATGAGCATGCTGACGGATCTGATTTAAATGAATGGAGGTTTGCTGATTTCGCAGTTGCACTTTGTCGAAAGTGCCTTTCTTCACGACAAAAAAGAACGGGCGATTTCGGGCAATGTGCTCGTCAGCCTGAATCAGCTGCTTTTTTGCCTCCTCTAAATCTTTGGAGAGATACTGCCATTCCACATCCATCAAATCCAGCATTTGCGTTGTAATCTGGCCCATAAGTTCATGCTGAGGCTCATCAGGTATCCCCGGTTCTCCGCGCAGGCTGACAAATCCGAGCAGCGGAATACGAAAAGGGTAATTAAGGGAGGTCAATGGCGAAACAGCGTTGGTTAGTCCTGAATTTTGCATAAGGACTACTGACTTCTTCCCCCCTACATAAGCTCCCGATGCAATAGCGACCGCATCTCCTTCGTTAGCCGCTGCAACATAATCGCATTCGTTTATGGCATAATTGATCAAGTTTTTTAAAAAGGAACAAGGAACACCGCTGAAAAAGGTATATCCTAATTGTTTCAACTCTTCTCCCAACAATTTTGTGTCCATTATGCACGCTCACCCGAATCCGGTTCTGACGACGGAAGGTATTGCTGTTCCGCAGCTTCCAGCTCTTCGGTCCCTTGAAGCCTGAATACTTCATCCAGGGTCGCGACGTCTTTTTCGACATGAACCAGGCTTTGATCTCGATAAATTCGGTCAGATAAGTGTTTCATTGCTTGAATGGATGCCCTCAAATTATGGTTTGCCCAGATCACAAGGCTAATCCCCATCTCCTGAAACCTCACGGTTGGGGTCGTATAGTATTTGGTAGGCACGATCACGACCGGCAATCTTCCGGCCCATTCCTTCATGAACGCTTCAATCTCTGCGACATCCGATCTTTTGCTGTGTATAAATACGGCATCGGCTCCTGCCTTCCGGTACGCCTCCGCCCGCTGCAGCGCCACTTTAAGCCCTTTCCCCGTAATAAATGCCTCTACTCTGGCCACCACCGTAAAATCCTCGTCCGTTTGGGTATCTTTCATCGCTTTAATTTTTCCGGAAAACTCTTCGATATCAGCCAAAGACTGCTCTTGACCGTTAATAAAAGAATTCGTTTTGGGGAACTGCTTATCTTCAATGCATACTCCCGCAATATGGCGCTGCTCCAGTTTTTTCACCAGCCGTCTTGCATTATTAAAGTTGCCGTACCCCGTATCTCCGTCCAGCAAAATCGGGATGGAGGTAGCATCGCTCATGAATTCCAAAACATCCAAAACTTGCGTCCAGGAGGCCTCATTGTTGTCCCTTACTCCCATCGCTGCAGAGATGGATAACCCGCTGGCCCAAATTCCTTTAAACCCTGCCTCTTCCACTATTTTGGCCGACAGACCATTATGGGCTTCCATAATAAACTCCGGTTTTTGTGAATGGATCAAGTCTCTAAGCTGCTTTGTTTTTTTCATTGAAATGCTCTCCTTCTCCCCCTAGAATAACGTGCATGGAACCTACTTTCGAATAAGACGCTTGTTTCTTCTGATGGTGTTGATCATAGTACGATCGGAAAGTTGAGTAAATAACATATGTCCGGGGCGTGAATTGGCCTCAATAATCCAAATACGGCCTTTTTTATCTATGGCAATGTCAACCCCCAATTCGCGAACCGCATGTCGTTTATTAATCGTTTTGGCTATGATAAGGGATAGTTTGGAAATTCTACGAAAATAGGCATTCGTTTTTGTGCGGTTGTGCTTAAAAAGACTGTAAAGTGCCCGATTCAAAGATACTGCATGCCCTCCTTTAAGATAATTGGTCACATACTTACGAGGTGCCGCGACACGAGCGACCACGCCGGAAATAACCCATTTCCCCTTCGGCTTCTGTAAGTAAATCCGGATGTCAAAAATCGACCCGTGGTACTTAGCTAAGCGAAGTCCTTTCTGTACCAAATACTGATGTCCGGGTTTCCGGTATGACTGAATGGCTTTAAAGAGAAAACGCGATCGAACAACCTTCCGTCTTGAAGCACTACGAACCTCGTATCGTTTTTTCAATCTCTTGACCCGGATAATCCCGCTGCCGCCACTCCCGTGATTGGGTTTTATGAAGACCGATGAATAAGTTCTCAGCATTCGCTTGGTCCTCGATTTCGTAAACCAGCGGGTTTTAGGCAAATGCGGACGCAAAACGGGATATTTCAACATGACTTTGTACTTTTTCATTTTTCCAACGGACACTTGTCATCCCTCTCGTCTAAATGTTTTGTAAAGCATGCTGTAAGCATATGCATCCGGATTTCCGCCTGCGTGGACCTCTGTCTTGGTTTACTACCTGTTCACATTTTGCCATTGTCTGTTCATCTCCTTAGATTTTCTGCATGCAAAAAAGGCTCACTCCATCTTCAACAAGTGGAGTAAGCCTTCTAAGTGTGGTCAAGTTTTTATAACATGTTTGTAAAGTACACACAAAAGCCCAATTCTATCGCCTTCATCGAACAATATTCAAACTTTGATTTTTTCTTATCACTGCAATAATGAGGAAGATAAGGAAAACGTGACCTGCCAATATCGCAATTAGGCATCGGTAAAACAAAAAAAGCCGCAACGACGCGACTTATTTGCGTTGTATGTTCTTGTCCTCCTACATATGCGTGTCTCTCCAGATTTATTGCCGACTTTCTTCATTTCGTTGGAATTAATGTACAACTTACGAGATTCAGTGTGTGCGGCTTTGTCCCCTCCCCCTATTTCAGCCACTCCAGAAAGCAAAAAACCGCGTCCTTTCCAATATAGAAAGAACGCGGCTTCGCCGTACCCTATTACTAAGCTCGTACTTAGCTTAAAGACCCGAGATTCCATCGTATGATGCCGCCAATTTCACCCGCGGTCGTCTTTACTTCTACTTTCTGAGCTAGCAATTTCCCTTTACTATCATATGCGGCAACCCAAACTCGATATTGAGTGTTGGATTTAAGATAAGGAACATCTTTAAAGACTCGATCTGTTCCCAAATCAATCACCGGTACAATCTCAGCGCCCGAATCTACTCTCACTATTTTGATTTTATAATTTGCAGCTCCACTAACCGCATTCCACGTTACTTGATACTCTGTAACCGCCGCGGATTCAATTAAGCTTGCAGTTTTTTGGTTGTTGTTTTCACCTTGAACATTTTCGGCTGCCAATGCGGTTTGTCCAAACGCTAAAACAGAAGCTAAAGCAGATAAGACGATCCATTGCTTTTTCATAGAAACCCTCCTAATAATTTTTAAAATTAAAAACCTGTTGTTAAAATTCCTTTTGTAATCCAAATATATCATATATTTCCATTTAATAAAAGTATTATTTAGTGTTTACGATACTTGCCTTTCTCTTGCTATTAATTATTATGGAGATCTATAAATTATGATCCGTGGAACGCCGGAAACAATCTTCTGTATAAATCAGATGTTTTAACCCATACTAAAACAGCCTGTTTTACTTCAAACGTACAGAGGAGCAGATGAATGTGAGAAACAAATGCTTGGTGGCCATACTGTTAACCTTAGCGCTCGTTTTTAGCATGACGCCGGCAGCAGGTTCCGTGCAAGCGAAGGCGGAAGATAAGGCTGATTCGGTTTGCCTAAGTTCCAAAATGGTGCAGTTGAAAGTTGATATGCAGAAAGTTTGGATCGACCATACGATATGGACAAGAAGCTATATTGTCAGCGCCATATCTAATCGACCAGATCAGAAAGACGTGTTGGACCGGCTTCTGCGGAACCAACAGGATATAGGCAATGTGATCAAGCCGTATTATGGAGAAGCGGCCGGCAATAAGCTGGCGGATCTTCTGAGAGAGCATATTCTGATCGCAGGGAAAATTGTAGCGGCGGCCAAAGCAGGCAATCAGGCGGATGTGAAAAAGCTCGAGGCGGATTGGCATAGAAACGCCGACGATATCGCCAAATTTTTAAGCGCAGCGAATCCGAACTGGCCGTTTAAAACGCTGCAAGATATGCTGTATACGCATCTTCAGTTGATTACGGAAATCGTCCTGGCCTGTCTCAACGGAGATTGGAAAGCGGATATTGCAGCAACCGACAAAAACGAGATCCATATGATTCATTTAGCCGATATCCTGACAGAGGGCATTGTCAAACAGTTTCCTGGAAAGTTTTAAGCCAGCGCGATAGACCTTAACAATATAAGCCCCCTTTACGTAGAGAGCGCCGCTGATCCTCCAGGATTTAACTGGATGGTCTGCTGACGCTCTTTTGACTTTACGAATTGCGCACCGTTTCACCTTCGCCCCTCATAAAGAATGCGGATATGCTTTTTCAATTCAAGAGGGGTTTCTCTCATTCTGAAATAAAAAAATAATGCATCAAGACCATCTATGGTTCGACGCATTATTTTATGAAACCGCGCGTTTGGGGCTCAAATTGCATTTCCCGGATAAATGAATTTATTCAGTGCGTTCTTCCTCTGGTAAAAAGCCAGCCGCCTGCCACAAAAACCAAACAAAGAATCAGGTTAAATCCGATACCCGCTAGCAGCGAGCCGTTGAATAACAAGGCTTTGAAAAAAGAGACGACATGAACGCGCAGCGAAGGAATCGCCGTTCCGACCGGGATCGCCGTAATGAGCAGTGCCCACAGCAGCCACCCGGCAGGGTGGTAATAGCCGGAGATCAGCATGCTGAGCAGCGCCATCGCCATTAAATAAAAAGCGGTTTGGTAAAGGAAAGAACCCGCCAAACCAAAGTCATTCCAATGAAAAGCACTAATAAGATTAACCGGGGTCGTGTAATTCCGGAGCACATTCCATTCAATCACAACCCATAAAGAATTGATGAAAGCGATGGCTGCCGCGTAGACGGCAAAGACGAATAGAAGTCCCTTAAAATAGTGCTCTCTGCTTGCGCCCAAATGTAAGATGCGTTTGTAATAAATGAGCGGCAGCACGATAGCGATAAGGGGCAGAATGAGAATCAGGATGTTTCCGCCCGAAAGTCCCCTGCTTTGGCTGCTGTCTATAAAGAGGCCAACAATGAATTCCGCCAATTTTCCGAGCAGGAGAAGAAGAATGACGCCCCAGATGCAAACTCTCATTTGCAAATAGGTTGCCTTTAAATGAACGGCCAATGCCCCCAAGTCAATGACCTCCTCTGATTAAATACGAGAAAAATGTTTGAAGCGTCAGATGTTCAATCGAAATATTCATCTCACGCGCCAACTGCCTATCCCCATCATTCAACTTTTCGTAAATAGCGGCAAGTGTGCCGTGACCATATGTCTCCTTATGTAAGACTCGCTTTCCGGCCGTAAAGGAAGCTACGGCTTCCGAATTGCCCCGGATCAGATGGGCTGCCATGCGTATCCGATCCATTTCATCATGAAGCAGGATCGAGCCGGCTTCCATAATATAAACTCTTTCTGCAACCGGGGCGATTTCATCCATTAAATGAGTGGACAGCAGGATCGTGCGAGGGTGATTGGCGCAATCCTCCAAAAGCGCTTTGTAAAACTGTTCCCGCATCAAAACATCGAGTCCGAGCACCGGCTCGTCGAATAACGTCAGCGGCGCCCGGCTGGCCAGACCGATAATGTTGCTTACGAGCGATTCCGTGCCTCTTGAAAGCTGTCTGATTTTTTTGTCCGGATCAAGCCGAAACGTTTTGAGCAGCTCCAGTGCAAAGGGCCAGTCCCAATTGGGATGGAAATTAGCGGCGAATTTCAAAACTTCGATAATCCGCCCTCCTCCGAAGTGTTTGCTATTCTCGCGCACGAAACAGAAATCCTCCGGAAGTTCTCCCTTCCCAAGCTTCTTCCCTCTTACCTTGATTGAACCGCAGTTCGGGGAAATGCCGCCGGCGATCGTGTTAAGCAGCGTCGTTTTGCCGGCGCCGTTACGCCCGAGCAAACCGTAGATAACGTTTTCCTCCAACTGCAGATCCAGCTTGCACAATGCGTAAGTTTGACCGTATTTTTTGGTTAAATTGCCGCAGGTCAATGCTATGCTCACGATTCGCTATTCCTCTCTCAACTGTTTGATCATGTTCATAATGTCCTCGGTTGTCAGCCCGAGTTTGTCGGCTTCATTCACCAGATTGGATAACAGTTCCTTATAGAAACGGTCTCTTCGTTTAATCTGAATGTTCCGCTTCGCATCCGCCGCCACATACATGCCAAGCCCTCTTTTTTTATACAGAATACCTTCATTCACGAGCAAGCCGATTCCCTTCACTACGGTCGCCGGATTAATCTGGAACAGCTGGGAAAACTGGGCCACGGAAAGAATTTGCTCATCCACGCGGAAAGTGCCGTTCAGAATATCGTCCTCAATAATGTTGGCTACCTGGTGAAAAATCGGCTGCTTTTCGTCGAAAGTTACATTCATTCCCTCACCATTCAGCATATTAGTATGTTACCCATCCAGCACACTATAATTTATAGGCAAATAATTGTCAATAAAAGGTTTCAAGATAGCTTACGACCCAAACAGGAAAAGACATGGACGATTCGCACATCCAATCATCCGTGATTGACAATTATTCACAAGCGTATTATAGTATGCTACATTAGTAACATGCTAATACGCATACTGAAATAACTTAGCACAAAAGAACTTTCGAAGTTGGAGTTTTATTATTCCTGTACGAGGAGATGTCATAAGTGAAAAAATTAATCGAATTCAAGAACGTATCCAAAGAATACAAAATAGGTGAAGTGATGATCAGAGCGCTTGATGGCGTGGACTTTTCCATAGCGGAGGGGGAATTCGTCGTTATTTTGGGGGCAAGCGGTGCCGGTAAAAGCACGATTTTGAACATACTTGGCGGTATGGATACGGCTACGTCAGGTCAAGTGTTTGTTGGGGATCAGGAAATCACTAGCCTTGGCGAAAAAAAGTTGACCGAATATCGCGGTGAGAAAGTGGGCTTTGTGTTCCAATTTTATAACTTAATTCCGAATTTAAACGCTTTGGAGAATGTGGAGTTCGCCACGGAAGTATGCAAAAACTATCTGGATGCGAAAGATATTTTATATAAAGTCGGACTGCAGGACCGGATCGGAAATTTCCCTTCCCAGCTCTCCGGAGGAGAACAGCAAAGAGTTGCCATAGCCAGAGCGGTTGCCAAAAACCCTTTACTTTTACTCTGTGATGAACCAACCGGAGCTTTGGATTATGGTACAGGCAAGTCCGTCTTGAAACTTCTACAAGATTTGAACAAGGAAACGAAAAAGTGCGTCGTTCTGGTCACCCATAATTCTGCCATTGCTCCGATGGCTGACAAAATTATTAAGGTTAAAAGCGGAATGATTGAAAGTGTAACGATTAACAAAGACAAACAAAGTGTTGAAGGGATCGAGTGGTGATCATGAAATTATTCTCTAAATTAATAAGGGATATCAGACAGTCTTTAGGACAATTTATAGCCCTGATTTTGGTTGTTGCTGTGGGGGCTTTTTTCTACGGGGGTCTGGTCACCTATAGCGATACTCTCAGCTCTTATACGAAAGATTATTTTAAAAACCATAATTTAAGCGATCTAAACGTGTATTACAATCAAATATCCAAAGAAGAAGTGGCTGGTTTAAGCAAAATTGAAGGTATACATAAAATAGAAGGACGCTATACGTTGGATGCCAAGCAGGTCTTTGATAAGGATAAAGCTTCGTTAACCATTCATTCGATTCCCGTGAACAATGAAATCAATACGCTTACGATGATCGAGGGCAGTATCCCATCCAAAAAGGGAGAGATCGCATTAGATTCCCATTACGCAAAAGAACATCAGTTTCATACCGGTGATAACATTCGTATACATACGGATGGTAGAGATTTTACGTTTACCATTAGCGGCTTGTGTGAGAACGCGGAATATGCCAAGAAAAACCCGACACAAGACCACAAAGCTTACGGAATCGCATATATGGCCGAAGAGACAATACCTGAAATCCTGGATGGCGGCTTTACCTATAACGAAATCATGATTGATGCCGAAGAGGGTTATGACATGGACAAAATAGGTAAATCCATTGAAGCGCAGTCCCGACAACTTGCCTATTTAAACCAAGTAAGTAAAGAGCGGACCTTCAACTATTCTCAAATCACTCAAACCATCTATAACAATACCATGATGAGTAAAGTTGTACCTTTGGTTCTCTTTTTGATTGAGGCGATTATCGTATTTCTGATTATGTCGAGGATGATAGATTCTCAAAGAAATCAAGTGGGTATAATGAAGGCTTTGGGCGTAAAAAACAGAAGCATCATGCTTCATTACATGGGATACCCTGTGCTGGTAAGCATTATAGGCTCCATCCTGGGCTGCGCCATTGCCGCTGCTGTATTTATTCCCTTAGTAAGAGCGTCAAACGCCAGGGCCTACTCCCTGCCTGATATTACATTCTCGCTTTCCTTATTGCCCCTTATTCCTCCCATCATTTTCTCCGGTGCTTTTGGGAGTTTATCCTGTTATGTAAGCGGAAGAGCCGTATTAAAAGAACGTGCGGCTCAGGCCATGCGCCCTAAAGCCCCTAAGAAGATGAACAAGCTGATCATCGAAAGAATTCCGGGGATCTGGAGCCGTATTCCCTACAGCTATAAACTCATTTTCCGAAATATAGGGTTAAATAAACAAAAAGCTTTGGCGAGTTCAACTGGCGTTGTTGTAAGCACGGTTTTATTAATCACAGCTTTTGGCACTCAGACCGCCTTGCAAAAAGTTGTTAACCAAACTGAAGATGTGTATACCTATGATTTAAGAGTGGATTATACGGTGGGACCCACTCCCGATCCGTCAGAACTGCCCTCCGGCATTAAAAACAGGTACAGGCTAGCCACCCTCCCCGTTGAATTCATCAAAGGCGATGAGCATGAGAATGCCACTCTGGTAGTTACTGAAAAAGATAACCGTCTGCTTCATTTCTTTGACGATAAGGAGAACAGGATTTCATTGGACGAAGGCGGTGTGTTGGTACCCAAATCTTACGCCGACAAATATCAAATTGCAGAAGGAGATAGGATCGAAATAAAGTTCGCAGCCCCTGAGCTGAAAAATAAGTCTGCCGCTATGAAGGTTTTACAAATATCCACCCAGTATTCCAATCCATCGTTTTATATCACACCGGCATATCTAGAGAGTTTTGGCATTGATTACAGCCCGGCCTCGCTTTTAATTGAAGCCGCCGGCTCTGCAGACCTTGCAAGCGTTCGTCACTTCTTTGAACAAGATCCACATGTGGATACCCTCACAGATAAGAGTGATCTGAAGAAATCAGCTCAATATATTTTGAAACAAAACAGCTTTGTATTTATCATGTTTATCATTTGTGCGGTCCTGCTTTCTTTTGGCGCCATCTATACGATAACGTCCATAAACATTTACGAAAGAAACCGCGAGCTTGCAACCCTTAAGGTATTAGGCTACCAAAAAAATAAAATAAACCGGCTTATCTTTTTTGAAAACATCATACTCACCACCTTTGCGGTCCTCGCAGCGCTGCCGATCAGCGGCTATGTGTATTCACTTGTTGTCAAGGCATTATCAAGTACCCATCAGCAAATCCCGGATCAATTAAATCCGTTCGTCATTTCGGTTGCGGTTGCTGCCGCATTCTTACTCACCGTTCTTTCTAACTTACTGCTTCGGCGGAAAGTATCCCAAATTAATATGATTGAATCTTTGAAAAGCATAGAATAGTTGGGGTCGCCTAAGTCCAGATAACGGCTTGACATAATCAGCAAATAGCCTTGGCCATTAGTCGGCCAAGGCTATTTGTATACGCGCGAATCGGGGCTGATTCGCGCGCTTCACCATAATCCGGACTGGCGATTGGTGATCGGCAACCATTACAATATTTCAATGTACCCTTCTGTTCCGTTCACGCGAATTCGTTGCCCGTCTTTGATCAGTCCGGTGGCATTTTCCACCCCGACAACTGCCGGCAAGCCATATTCACGCGCGATAACGGCTCCATGGGTCATCAGTCCGCCAACTTCGGTGACTAGACCTTTTATGGATACAAATAATGGTGTCCAGCCAGGGTCAGTAAAGGAGGTGACTAATATATCTCCATCTTCCAGATCGGCATTTTCTATGTTTAAAATGACCCGTGCTCGTCCCTCTATCACTCCGGAAGAAACAGGCAGACCTGCAATCGCATTAGCCGGCAAATTTTCTCGTTCATACTCACCTGCAATGATTTCACCATCAGACGTGATGACACGTGGCGGAGTTAGTTTTTCATAGAATTTGTACTCGTCTTTTCGTTTGCCGATGATCGGGTAATCCAGTTGATTTGTGCGTACGACTTCGTGAAGTTCTTCGAAAGTGAGATAGTAGCTATCTTCTTTATCCTGGATAACGCCAGCTTGAACGAGTCGTTCGGCTTCTTTCAGTAAAGCCTGCCTATAAACGAAGTAGCGGCTAACATAACCGTATTTGGGATATTCCCGGTAGCCAATGAAATTCCGGATGAGGTCGATCATTCGTTTGGTTTCTTTGGCTTTTTGTTCACCGTCCGGTAATTGCTTCAATCGATCGATTAACTCTTTTTCTTTTTCCAAAGCTTCCTGGCGCCCTTGCTCAAATTTTCGCTTGCCGGCATTGGGCTCAAAGTTCTTGATGTTACCAAGAATCAGGGGAACAAGTGTAAGTGGTTTTTCACTCCAACGAGTCCTCGTAATATCGATTTCTCCGGTACATCGCATTCCGTATTTGCTGAGATAATCATAGATAGAGTCTTGGGTTTCCTTTCCTCCGTCAAACTTAACCAGTTCATCCAGAAAGTTATCTTCTTTTGCATGCTGCAAATAATCAATCACTTCCGGGTAAGGACGAATCACATCCGCGACATGGAGCAGCGCCAGACCCATTTCCGAAGTAATATTGCCCGGTACAGATTGAGAAAGCGTATCTGCTGCGTTTTTTTCGCCTAACCACTCGTTCATGTTTTCATTGATCCATGATGTAGCATTTATAGCAGCCATAAACACAGCCGAACTTTGTGGGTCAAATAAGATCTTCTTTAATTCCTGGATATCTTCCAGAATAAAATCAAATAAATCCGATCCTGACTTCGTTTGGATGTTTTGTTTTAACTCTTCTATCGATGTTTGACTACGCTTAATCAAATCCGAAACGATTGTCGGATCGTTCTCGAATTGTGCAGGCCTATCTGTAATACTTCTGCCTGGAATCGGTGCTGTTTGATCATTTGGTAACAATTTTATAAAATCTCGCTCTATTATGGTCATGAGTGCGCCTTTTATGAGCGGATCGGATCCCAAGGCATTTAATAAAGTTTCCCGACCGACAGGTGTAGCCAGCCTAGGTGCAACATCAACAAACAACCTCCCACCGGCTTTACGCATAGGTGCAGGAGTAATTAACAGGTAAAAAGACAATCCCAATGGTTTTATGGGATCTGTCATCATTTGTTGATGACCGACAGATACATAGACGTGATTTTCTTGATCATTCGCTTCAGGGATCGGGTATAAAGTCGTGATCGGCCGACTCTGGACAACATAAAATGTATCATGGGCTAAACACCATTCGATATCTTGCGGCTGGCCGAAATAAGCTTCGATCTGTCTTCCGATGCGTGCCAGTTCTAAAATTTGTTGTTCGGTAAGTGTTTGAGTCTTTTGCTGATTGGGATCGATCTGCCGGGTCTCTGTTCCGCCTTCTTTCCGTCCATAGATAGCCAATTTTTTGGTTGCTATCCTCTTATCGACGATTTCCTCTTCCTGTACTTTATAACAATCCGCAGATACCAAGCCGGAGACCAATGCTTCTCCAAGTCCAAAACCCGCATCGATGGATAGCAGCTTTCGGTTAGATGTAATCGGATCGGCGGTAAATAAAATCCCTGAAGCCTGCGGGAAAACCATCCTTTGAACGACAACGGATAAATAAACTTGACTGTGGTCAAATCCATTTTGCATACGGTAGATGACCGCGCGATCCGTAAACAGGGAAGCCCAGCATTTGCTGATATGCCGCAAGATGGCATCGAGGCCGATGATATTCAAATAAGTGTCTTGTTGACCCGCAAAAGAAGCATGCGGTAAATCTTCGGCAGTGGCACTAGAACGAACTGCATAAGCATGTTCATCACCAAACCGGGAGAGATAGTGAGTAACTGCTTTCACAACATCGGAAGGAATTTCGACTTCCATAATGATTTGTCGAATCTTCTTGCTGATTTCACCAATTTGAATTCGATCTTCTACTTTTAGCCCGGTTAGTCGATTGAGCAATGCATGATGCGTTTCGTTTGGTTCGATGGCTTTTTGATATCCCGCTGTTGTGACACAAAATCCTTCCGGTACTTGTATTCCTTCCATTTTTGATAATTCCCCTAAATTTAACCCTTTTCCGCCAACAAGCATTAGCTGAGCTTTTTCCATTTCCTGAAAACCGAGAACCAAAGAACTCATTCGATATCTCCCCTAACCATTCAATTGAGAAAAACATTTGACAAGAGTTCACCGGCACGGTATACTTAAAGTATAAGATGTAGTTACTATGCCTTTAATTAAAAAAAGAGTCGTAAACCGATTATATCATCGTGTTTGTTTATATGCAATATTAAAGAACCTGGTAAAGCTACCCAGGTTCTTTTTTGATTTTCCGCTATCGTTAATCACAATAAAAGCGGGTGTCCACCTATGATGTTGTCGCTTATCATTTCAGGCCGATTAATCGTTATCTGCTGCGCTCCTGTACGTGTAGTAACACTAGGCATTGATGCCGTACTGGCTCGTTTAGGGCTGGTATTGATCGTTACTGACTTTTTCCATCCATTCGACCGCCTTGCCGTCAAGACGTTCTTGAATGGCTATATGGGTCATAGCCGTCGTGGGTGAAGCTCCGTGCCAATGCTTCTCGCCCGGCGGGAACCAAACTACGTCACCGGGGCTAATTTCCTCGATCTTTCCTCCCCACCGTTGAACTCTTCCTCTGCCTGCCGTTACAATCAGCGTCTGACCCAGTGGATGAGTATGCCATGCTGTCCGTGCACCCGGCTCGAACGTAACGCTGGCTCCAGCGACGCGGGCAGGCTCGGCTGCTTCAAACAGCGGATCGATACGAACCGTGCCGGTAAAATAGTCAGATGATCCTTTGCCGGAAGGTTGGGATCCGATTCTTCTGATTTCCATTTTCTATATTCCTCCATTGAAATTAAGAATTTTTGTTTCCGGGTTGTTGCGGCCATCGCCTACTGTCTTCGCCTTCCTGATAACGGCAGATGCACTCCCCGCAATTTGTCCATGCGATTCCATGGCTAATGTAACGGAAACCGGTCCGATTTATGCTTTTAGACGCATGATATCTTGCCTAGGCGGAAAGCCAAACATTCGGGAATACTCACGACTGAATTGCGAAGGACTTTCATAGCCTACTCGAAATGCCACCTCAGTGGCATCGGCTGATTCGGTTAATAATAGGCGGCGGGCTTCCTGAAGCCTCAATTCTTTTTGGAACTGAATAGGGCTCATAGCGGTTACCTCATTAAAGTGCCTATGCAGCGACGAGACACTCATATTCACTTTTTCCGCAAGCTCCTCAATCCGAAATGACTTATCGTAATTATTCGTGATATGTTCGATCACATCTTTTATTTGGCGGGCAGAGCTGCCCTCTATTGCAACTTGTTCGAGCCTAGCCCCATGCTGACCTTGCAGAACCCTATACAGAATTTCCTTCGTAAACAGCGGCGCAAGTATGGGGATATCCTTGGGGTTGTCCAGCAAACGAGCCAACCTGATGACCGCATCCACCAGAGGCAGCTCCAACCGGCTAACAAACATACCTCGCTTTGCATTTTCTTTCGGTCCTACTCTCATTTCAGAATCTCGTAAAACCTCCAGAATTTGATTCGCCGTAAATTCAAGTTTAAAACCCAAATACGGAACGTCGGGAGAAGCTTCGGTGACTTGAGCAGTAACCGGCAAGTTAACGGACGCAATAAGATAATCTGCAGGATTGTACTTAAAGCGTTCCTGTCCCAGCCAGACCTCCTTCGCCCCTTGAACCACAATGCAAAAGGAAGGCTTGTAAACTCCATGGCGTGGCACAGATGCATTCGAGTCACGTATGAAAAATAAAGACGGAATGGCAGTAGCGTGAACACCATCGTTTGCTGCGAAACGTTTAATCATTTCGGCAAGTTCATTTTGCTGCTTAGTGATGATTTCAGACATTTGATCCTCCGCTTTCCGTCATTCGTAATAACTCGATTATAATCCTTATTTATCTGTTAAAGAAGTTGTAGTGAGAGGATTAGGCAAACATTTGACACGAATGAGATAACGATCGCTTTGTCATCCGGTGCATAATAAGGATGTTAAAAGGGGATCTGTTATAGATATGATTGAGTTGATTTGCCCGTAATACTTAGAATTACTGGAGGGTTTTGTATGCAAAAAGTAACCTTGAACAATGGTATTGAGATGCCTATACTCGGTTTTGGTGTTTTTCAGATTCCAGATGCAAATGAATGTGAACAAAGCGTTTATGACGCTATTATGGCAGGCTATCGGCTGATCGATACCGCAGCCTCTTATTTAAATGAAGAAGCAGTTGGCAGAGCGATCAAACGTAGTGGAGTGGCAAGAGAGGAATTATTTATCACTACGAAACTTTGGGTACAGGATACGGGTTATGAACGCACAAAAAAAGCATTTGAAAAATCACTGGAAAGATTGCAATTCGATTATTTGGACTTGTATTTAATTCATCAGCCATACGGAGACGTGTTTGGTTCATGGCGCGCCATGGAGGAATTGTATCGTGAAGGAAAGATCCGTGCAATCGGCGTAAGTAACTTCCATGAGGATCGCCTGATCGATTTGATCATTCATAATGAAGTAGTTCCTGCCGTAAACCAGGTTGAAACCCACCCATTAAATCAACAAATCGAACATGCAAAATTCATGAAAGAGAATAAGGTTCAGATCGAATCCTGGGCCCCTTTTGCTGAAGGGAAAAATAACTTGTTCCAGAATGAAGTACTGGTATCCATAGCTGAAAAATATAATAAATCCGCTGCTCAGGTGGTTTTACGCTGGTTGACGCAAAGAGATGTTGTTGTAATTCCAAAGTCTGTTCGTAAAGAGAGAATTATCGAAAACTTCAATATCTTTGACTTCGAGTTAAGCGAAGAGGATATGGAGTCGATTGCTTCGTTAGATACGAAACAGAGCTTGTTCTTTTCACATCGCGACCCTGACATCGTGAAATGGATCGGTACCCGTAAACTCGCTATCTAACCATCCCGTTAAAAGTATGGAGTAGATGCCCTCGGGCAATCTATTCCTTTTTTTCATAGATTGCGGGTAAATGGCTGTCTCCAAAATATAATTTTGTCAGAACTTAATCGAATTGACTCTAATGAGGGTTATCTTTTTCTTAAGGTGCCAACGATCACAAATATCATTGTGGACAACTCCGCTCTACCGACTCGCTGTTGGGCAGGCTATCAGGCTCGGCTACTCGGACGTGTTTCTTTCGCGATCCAAGCCTGACTTTGTCGGCTCTCTCTTCGGTTATCCCATTTTCATTCGTTTAATTCCACACGTTTCGGAGTTTCCACTTTATTTGTGGTTCTCTTTGTATGCATAGGGTCAAGAATCCCTTTCATAGATATAGTCGAACCTTCCATTAATCGGGAGTCGATCATTATCTAACTTGGAGGAAATGCAGCGATGGCCTTTTTGCAGCGATATGCCGCAAACCAGACAGGCGCCATTACATTTACAGGCAACACACTCGGATTGAGCCGATCCGAAACTGCCGGCGTTCCGGGAACAGTAGACAGCATAGGGGCTTACACAACAACGGACACGACACTTCAGTACGGTACATATCCGGCAGGAACGACAAGCCTATACACCTCCAACAGCTCAGCCGCCGTTCTCACTCTTCCCGCAGGAAGTACGGTATTGTACGCGGAGCTCATCTGGGGCGGCTCCTACCTGGACGGCACGGTCAACAATACCGCTTTTATCAACAATCCCATCACCTTCACCACACCGGCGGGCACATCGAGCGTAACTCAGGATGCCGCTACCGTCTATAACGTGACGTTTGCGGTCTCTCCAAGCTCTGTTCTGGCATACGTCCGCACGGCTAATGTAACGGCGCTGGTCAGTGCCGGAGGCGCGGGAACTTACACGGCCAAAAGCATCGTGGGCACGCTTGCCGTTCCGGACCCCACAGCCAATCACGCCGGATGGACGCTGGCAGTAGTGTACCAGAACCCGAGTCTTCCCTTCCGGAACCTCTCGCTGGGTGTGGGCGCGGAGATTGTTCAGGCGACTTCGGGGGCCGTCAATGTGGTCATCTCCGGGTTCGCCACTCCGGCGCAAGGGACGTTAAAAGGCCGTGCGTTAATCAGCGCACAGGAAGGAGATGCCAACAAAACCGGGGACCAGGCTCTGTTCGGTCCGACGACATCGAGTCTGACGGCTTTATCGGGGGCCAACAATTTCGCCGCCAACTTTTTCGCGTCCCAACTCAACAAAGATGACGGCACGCTCGATACAACCGGAACGTTCGGTACGCGCAACGCGATAAACGGAGCTCCGGGCACGTTGATCACCGGCGGACGCCAGGGATGGGATATCACCAACGTGGACATATCCACGACACTGAAAAACGCCCAGACCTCCGCGATTTTACAACTGACGACCTCCGGAGACGGATATATCGTGAATGCGAACGCCATTCAAATCGATATTAACGCTCCCCTCGTCACCGTGACTAAAACCGCAAGCGTGACCGGAGCCGTCATCGGGGATACGGTCACGTTCACCATCGCCGTTAGGAATACCGGACTGGTCGACGCTTCCAATACGGTCTTCACCGATCCGATTCCGGCCGGCTCCGCACTCGTCCCGAACAGTGTAACGGTCAACGGGACCGCTCGCACGGGTACCGATCCTTCGGCAGGCATCCTGCTCGGAACGATAAGCGCGGGCAGTACGACCACCGTGACGTTCCGGGTGACCGTGACCTCCCTTCCAACGCCCGCGCAGCTTTCGAACCAGGCGACTGCCAGTTTCTCGTTTCAAAGTGTTACCGGAGGCCCGGTTATTTCGGGGAGCGTTCCCTCCAACACACTTGCCGTCCCGGTCTATCAGCCGGTTATCGGACTCGTCAAAACGGCAAACACTTCTACCGCGACCGTGGGAGATACGGTTACTTACACCTTGAAGGCTACAAACACGGGGAGTATCCGTGCGGCCGCCACGTTGACCGATCCCATTCCCGCAGGGTCCGCATTCGTGACGGGCAGTGTAACCGTCAACGGTACATCCCAGCCGGCCGCAAATCCGGCGACGGGGTTCTCCGTCGGGAACATCGATGCCGGAGGGGGCGTCGTTACCGTCACGTTCCAAACGGTTGTGACGTCTGTCCCCGCGGGGGGAAGACTAACCGATCAGGGCACGGCCAGCTACACGTATTCTCCTCCCGACGGGCGGACGCTTTCCGGTTCGGCGGTATCCAATACGCTGTCCATTCCCGTTTCGGCGCCGAACGTTACCGTGGTCAAAACCGCCGGTTCAACGGACGCTGTCGTCGGAGACACCGTGACTTACACCATTACAGCGACGAATAACGGAATTACGGCCGTCACCGGTGTGGTCGTCACCGATCCGATTCCGGCCGGCTCCTCGTTCGTTACCGGCAGCGTAACCGTGAACGGGACGGCGGTTCCAGCCGCAAATCCGGCGACAGGGGTTCCCGTCGCTTCCATTGCAGCGGGCTCTTCAGCAGTGGTCACTTTCCGTGTTAATGTAACATCCGTTCCTTCGCCCGCTCAGCTTGCCAACCAGGCGACTGTCAGCTTTTCGTCCGGCGCTTTTACCGGCTCGTCTTTGTCCAATACGATCACGCTGCCTGTCTACCAAGCGGTCGTTTCAGCGGTGAAAAGCGTCAGTCCCGCAAGCGCAACGGTCGGGGCGACCCTCACTTATACCGTCACTGTAAAAAACTCCGGCAACCTTCCCGTCTCCCTGAACGTGAGTGATCCCGTTCCGGCCGGCTCCACGTTTCTTGCCGGCAGTGTTACAGTCAATGGCACGTCTCTGCCGGCGGCGAATCCGGCAGTGGGATTCGCGGCGGGCAGTTTGGCGGCCGGCGCAAGCTCCGTCATCACGTTCCAGACGGTCGTCACTTCCCTGCCCGCCACATCCAGGCTCGTGGATCAGGCGACCGTGTCCTACACGTATCAGCCCCCGGACGGGCGAACGCTCACCGGAAGCGTCGTTTCCAATGAAGTGTCCGTTCCGGTATCGGCGCCGAACGTCACAGCCGTCAAATCCGTTTCCAACACGGCTGCCACTGTCGGAGATGTCATTACGTACACGATTGTCGCCGCCAACGGCAGCAGTGTCCCGGTAACCAGCGTCGTCATAACCGACCCGATACCGGCCGGCACCACATTCAATACCGGCAGTGTAACGGTTAACGGGACCCCTGTCCCGGCGGCCAATCCCGCCGTGGGAGTGCCGGTAGGCGCTATCGCCGCCGGAGCTTCGACGACGCTGCAATTTAAGGTTTCCGTTACTTCGCTGCCCTCTCCAGCCACGCTGGGAAACCAGGCAACCGTCAGTTTTACATCCGGTGTTTTTACCGGTTCTTCCGTTTCCAATACGGTATCTGTTCCGGTTTACCAACCGGTGCTCTCGGCCGTCAAGAGCGCCGATACGGCAAAAGCTACTGTCGGAGACAGTGTGACCTACACGGTGAGCTTGACGAATAACGGCAACTACAACGCGAGCATTACGCTGACGGACCCGATTCCGGCCGGTTCCTCGTTCGCCCCGAACAGTGTAACGGTTAACGGATTGCCGCTGGCCGGCGCCGATCCGGTTACGGGAATATCCGTCGGAACCGTTTCGCCGGGAACGACATCGACCGTTACTTTTCAAACGGTAGTAAATTCTTTGCCCGCCCCGCCGCAGCTCAGCGATCAAGCTGCCGCCGCGTACACGTATCGTCTTCCGGACGGAAGAACTCTTACCGGTACGGTGTCGTCCAATACGCTTACCATCCCGGTTTCGGCGCCCAACGTATCGGTTGTCAAAACCGCTTCCGTCACAGATGCGGTAATCGGCGATACGGTGACGTACACGATTGTCGTCACGAACAACGGGATAGAAGCCGTATCGGATGTCGTGGTGACCGATCCGATTCCGGCGGGCTCTTCGTTCGTAACGGGAAGCGTGAACGTACGGGGAGCGCCTCTGCTTACCGCAAGTCCTGCCGCAGGTATTCCCGTCGGAAGCATTGCGGCAGGCGCTTCCGCGGCCGTAACGTTTGCCGTACAGGTCAATACTCTGCCCTCCCCGCCGCAGCTTAGCAACCAGGCTTCCGCCAGCTTTACCAGCGGAGCGTTTTCCGGAACGGCCGTCTCCGATCTTCTGATTGTGCCTGTTTACCAGCCGGTTCTGGCCGCTGTGAAAAGCGCCGGCGCCTCACGTGTCACCGTCGGCGATACCGTTACCTATACCGTTACCGCAACGAATTCGGGCAACCTGGCCGCCCAGCTTACCGTGACCGATCCGATCCCGGCCGGTTCATCTTTTGTCGCCAATAGTGTGACGGTTGGCGGCGTTCCGGTCCCTGGAGCCAACCCAGCCGCTGGCATCGCCGCGGGTTCCGCGGGTCCGGGAGCGAGCGTGACGGTAATATTCCAGACCGTCGTCAACACGCTTCCCGCACCGCCTGTTTTGACTGATCAGGCCCAGGTTTCATATACCTACCGTCCGCCTGATGGACGCTCGCTGACCGGCTCCGTCTCATCCAATAGTGTTACGCTTCCCGTCTCCCTGCCGAATGTTACGATCGTGAAAAGCCCGTCCGCACCCGATGCGATTCCGGGGGATGTGGTGACCTATACGCTGACGGTTACCAACAGCGGGACGGGTGCCGTGTCGAACGTCGTGGTAACCGATCCGATTCCAGCCGGCTCCGTCTTCGTTGCAGGAAGCGTAAAAGTAAACGGCACCGCCGTTCCGGCCGTTAATCCGGCTAACGGTATCTCTGCCGGGACGATTGCGGCAGGAGCTTCATCGACCATCGTCTTCTCGGTGCAGGTCACGTCGCTGCCTTCCCCGCCGCTGCTTGTAAATCAGGCATCCGTCAGCTACACGAGCGGTTCCTTCAGCGGTTCTGCAGCCTCCAATACGGTCAGTCTTCCTGTCTACCAACCCATCGTCACCGTAAAGAAAAGCGCAAATCTTTCGCAAGGAACCGTAGGCGATCTTGTCACCTACTCGATCACAGCCTCCAACAGCGGAAATATCGGCGTTACCGCTTCGATTACCGATGCGATTCCGGTCGGCAGTGCGCTTGTGTCCAACAGTGTCGCCCTCAATCAAGTTCCCCTTCCGGGAGCCAACCCCGCCGGCGGCGTCGCCGCGGGCACTCTGGCACCCGGCGCTTCAACGACTCTGACATTTCAGGTGGTGATTACTTCCGTGCCTACGCCTCCACAGTTAGTCGACCAGGCCGCCGTGTCGTATACTTATCAGCCTCCGGATGGACGGACGGTTTCCGGCTCCGCTTCGTCCAACACCGTCGTGATCCCGGTTTCCGCTCCTAATGTTGTCATAAGCAAAAGCGCAAGTGCCACGGATGCGGTCGTAGGCGATACGATCGCTTATACGCTTGTCGCGGTGAATAACGGCATTGAAAATGTAACGAACGTGATCGTGACCGACTCAATTCCCGACGGCACAACACTCGTGCCCGGAAGCGTAACGGTCAACAGCGTCCCTGTGCCGGGTGCAAACCCTTCCGCAGGCGTACCGGCGGGTCTGATTGTTCCGGGGGGAGCGGCTGCCGTAACTTTCAGCGTGCTTGTCAACTCCCTGCCGGCCTCCGGACAGCTAGTGAACCGCGGTTCCGTCAGTTTTACAAGCGGCACGCTCTCTTTCTCTTCTTTATCGAACACCGTTACCGTTACCGTCTATCAATCCATTTTGTCCATAGCCAAAAGCGCAAATACAGTCAACGCAACCGTAGGGGATACGATTACCTACACGCTCGTGCTTGCCAACAGCGGAAACATTGCCGCTTCGACAACTGTGACGGATCTGATTCCGGCCGGTTCCGTCCTGCTCGACAACAGCGTCACCGTCAACGGCTCTCCTCGTGCCGGAGCCGATCCTTCGGCCGGAATTCCCGTCGGTTCCGTCGCACCCGGCGTTCCCGTGACGGTCATGTTCCAAACGGTCGTTAACTCGGTTCCGGCCTCATCGATCCTTCTCGATCAGGCTTCCGCAAGCTTTGTATTCGTCCCTCCGGACGGACGTTCCGTTACCGGTTCAGCCGTGTCCAACACGCTCGTGATCCCGGTCTCAGCTCCCAACGTGACGGTTACGCTTACGACGGCTTCTACGGATGCCGTTCTCGGAGATGTCGTCTCCTACACCATAACGGCGACCAATAACGGCATCGAGAACGTGACCGGTGTTCTCGCCACGGACTCCATACCGGCCGGATCGGTTTTCGTTCCGGGAAGCGTAGTTCTGAACGGTACTCCGCTGCCGTCGGCCAATCCTTCTGTGGGTGTTCCCGTCGGCATCATTGCGCCGGGCGCCTCGGCTGTACTCAGCTTTCAAACCAGCGTAACGTCGCTGCCTTCTCCGCCCGTCCTGTCCAACAAAGCAATCGTCTCCTTTACTTCGGGCGCTTTTACCGGGTCCAGCACGTCGGGAACCGTGCTTGTGCCTGTTTATCAGCCGATTCTGGCGGCCGTTAAAACGGCTAATTTCTCCAACGCTACGGTTGGCGATACGATCGCTTATACGATTGCGGTAACGAACAGCGGGAATATTGCCGCCAGCCTCGTCGTAACCGATCCGATCCCTCCGGGTTCCACTTTTCTGACTAACAGTGTACTTGTGAACGGACTGCCTCTCCCCGGAGCGGATCCCACGACCGGAATTGCGGCAGGCTCGCTTCTTCCGGGAGCGACGACATTGGTTTCGTTCGAAACCGTTGTCGTTTCCGTCCCGCCGTCTTCAAGACTGAATGATCAGGCCGCGGTCGCGTTTACTTTCCAGCCTCCGGACGGACGCACCATCAGCGAATCTGTCAGTTCCAATCCCGTAACGATTCCAGTATCCGCGCCGAACGTTACGGTTACGAAAACCGCCGGTTCCACGGATGCCGTCGTCGGCGATACCATCGCCTACACCATCACCGCCACAAACAGCGGCATCGAAAATGTGACCAACGTCGTTATTTCCGATCCGATCCCGGTCGGCTCGGTTCTTGTCCCGGGCAGTGTAACCCTGAACGGACTGCCTGTTCCTGCGGGTAATCCGGCTGCCGGCATTCCTGCCGGAATTATCGCGCCAGGCGCGTCGGCCGTTCTCCGTTTCCAAGTGACGGTTACTTCTCTGCCTTCTCCGGCCCAGCTCTTGGATCAGGCTACGGTCAGCTTTACTTCCGGCGCTTTTACAGGATCTTCGGTCTCCGAGCCTCTCTCCATTCCCGTATATCAGCCTATTCTCACCTTGGCCAAAAGCGGAAATTCAACTAACGCAACTGTAGGCGACACGATCACCTATTCGATTCTGGTAACCAATTCCGGCAATATCGACGCTGCCGCTACGATCACGGACCCCATTCCCGCCGGCTCCGCCTTCTTTGTGAACAGTGTCGCGGTGAACGGCACATCGTACCCCGGGTCCGATCCGTCCACGGGCATTGCAGTCGGGTCCATTGCGCCCGGAAGTTCCACTCTAGTCACTTTCCAGGTGATTGTCACTTCCGTTCCGGTACCGCCTTCGCTCGTCAACCAAGCTTCCGCCAGCTTTACTTTCGTTCCGCCGGACGGACGTATTATCCGGGAATCCGCCGTCTCCAACGTAGTCTCCATTCCTGTATCGGCACCCGATATCGCGGTCACCAAAACGGTCGGTTCCACGGATGCGGCAGTAGGCGATACGATCACCTACACGATTACCGCTTCGAACGCCGGTATCTCCGGGGTGACTAACGTCGTCGTGACCGATCCCATTCCAACCGGTTCCGCATTGGTCCCCGGGAGCGTGACCTTGAACGGGATCGTTCAGCCCGGCGCTAACCCGGCTGCCGGTATCGCAGTCGGATCTGTAGCGCCCGGCGCGGTAGCGACGGTTTCTTTTCAAGTTACCGTCACCTCCCTGCCGTCACCTCCCGTCTTGTCCAATCAGGCGAGAGTCAGCTACACATCCGGAGCTTTTTCCGGCAGTTCTCTATCGGACCCGGTAGTCATCGGCGTGTATCAGCCGATACTCAGCGTAACCAAAAGCGCGAACACCGCCAATGCCACGGTGGGTGATACGATCGTCTACACGATCCTCGCGACCAATTCCGGCGATATCGCAGCGGTAACGACGATTTCGGATCCGATTCCGGCCGGTTCGGCATTTATAGCCAACAGTGTGACCGTGAACGGACAGCCGATCCCCGGAGCGGATCCGACCGTAGGGATTGCAGTCGGCCCGATCCCGCCGGCAGGTACGGCCGGAGTGACTTTCCAAGTTGTCGTTACTTCCGTCCCGTCTCCGCCGACACTCGTCGACCAGGCAACCGCCGCCTTCACCTTCCAGCCGCCCGACGGACGGACGCTGAGCGGTACTGCCCTTTCCAACGCCGTCAGCATACCGGTATCGGCTCCGAACGTGACCGTGGCCAAGAGCGCCAGCGCAGCGGACGCCGTATTCGGAGATACGGTGACGTATACCATCACGGCGGCAAACAACGGAATCGAGGCGGTAACCGGTGTTATTGTAACCGATCCGATTCCGGCCGGCTCCGCTTTCGTTCCGGGCAGCGTAACACTGGGCGGAACGCCTCTTCCTTTGGCGCAGCCCGACGCGGGTATCAATGCCGGAACGATCGCAGCGGGGGCAACTGCCACTGTCACCTTCCAGGTTACGGTCACATCGCTGCCTTCACCGCCTGTTCTGTCCAACCAGGCTGCCGTAAGCTTCACATCGGGAGTTTTCTCCGGTACTTCTTACTCCGACCCGGTTACGGTACCGATCTATCAGCCGATTCTTCAACTCGTCAAAAGCGCTAATTTCTCCAATGTGACCGTCGGGGACACTCTGACTTATACGATACAGACAACCAACAGCGGAAATATCGCCGCCGCCCTCATCGTATCGGACCCTATTCCCGCAGGATCGCAGTTTATTGAAAACAGCGTCAGCGTAAACGGAATTCCCGTGCCGGGGGCTTCACCCGCTGCCGGAATAAACGCCGGTAGTGTTCTCCCGGGAAGTACGGCTTCCGTCATGTTCCAGGTTCTCGTTACATCGGTTCCCAATCCGCAGCAATTGACGGATCAGGCTTCGGCCGCATTTACTTTCCTGCCGCCGGACGGACGCACCGTAAACGGCTCCGCCGTTTCCAACACCTTATCCATTCCGGTATCGGCTCCGAACGTATCTGTCGTGAAGGGAACGACTGCGGCCGATGCCATATTCGGGGATATCGTCACTTACTCTATCGCCGTCACGAACAACGGAATAGCCGCGGTGACCAATACCGTCGTAACGGATCCTATCCCGGCCGGCTCCGCTTTCGTACCGGGCAGCGTCACGGTAGGAGGCACAGCCAGGCCCGGTACGAGTCCGGTTACGGGAATACCTGTGGGCACCCTTGCGGCAGGCAGTACGACTGTGGTGACTTTCCAAGTCACCGTCCAGTCTCTGCCGACGCCCCCTCAGCTTTACAACCAGGCGTCCGTCGCGTTTACAAGCGGGGCATTTACGTTCTCTTCCGTGTCGAATCCCGTTGTCGTGCCGATCTTCCAGCCTATTCTTACCGTCGCAAAATCAGGCAGTTCGGACAATGCAACCGTGGGAGACACGGTCACTTATACGATTGTCCTCACGAATACGGGCAATCTTGCAGCGAGCGCATCGGTAACCGATCCGATTCCTCCGGGATCTTCTTTCGTGCCGAACAGTGTCACGCTGAACGGGATACCCTTGCCCGGAACCGATCCGGTTACGGGCATACCAACGGGATCAATTGCCCCGGGCGGGTCCGCTGCCGTTACCTTTCAGGTGCTCGTTACGGCCGTTCCGGCTCCTCCCCTGCTTATCGATCAGGCATCGGCGCAGTTTACTTTCGTTTCTCCGGACGGAAGGACGAATACGGGATCGGGCGCATCGAACACGGTCATTGTTTCGGTATCTAATGTCCCTGTCACAGCGGTCAAGGAGACTGATTTGCGAAGCTCCATCCTCGGCGATACCATCCGGTATACGATCACCGTAACGAACAAGGATGCCGATCTTATCCGGGAAGTCGTGCTCACTGATCCGCTTCCGCAGGGTTCCGCTTTCGTGAAAGGCAGCGTAACCGTGGACGGGATTGTCCAGCCCGCTGCCGATCCGAATACCGGCATTCCCGTCGGGCAACTGGCATCCGGAGCCTCGGTCTCCGTTTCTTTCCAGGCGTCCGTTGTATCGCTTCCATCTCCTCCGGAGCTTACGAATCAGGCTGTTGTTTCTTTCGTCAGCGGTGCCGAAGCCGAATCCATTGTATCCAACTCCGTCACCATTCCTGTTCTTCAGCCGGTTCTGACGGTTCAAAAGACGGGCGGAGCAGACAGCGTGGCGGCCGGTGATACCGTTCTATATACGATTACAGCGGCGAACACCGGATCCACCGGCGCATTTACTACTATCACGGATTTACTGCCGCCGGAAACGGTTCTCGTGCCGGACAGCGTTGCCGTCAACGGCACCGTGATTCCCGGCGCCGATCCCGCCACGGGAATCACGGTCGGTACCATTGCTCCGGGTGCGTCGGCGTCGGTCTCCTTCCGCGTGCAGGTTACCGTGATACCGCCGGAAGGTATTCTCGTAAACCAGGCGCTGTCCGCCTACTCGTTCCAGACCCCGGACGGCCGCACGCATGAAGGCAGCTCTGCTTCGGAACCGGTTGTGATCCCTGTCACGCCGCACTCCGTCAGCCTGCTCAAAAACAGCACGGTAGAAGCTGCCGCAATCGGCGATGTTCTTGCGTTCGGCATTACCGTGACGAATGGAGGGCAGGCCCCGGCTGCCGATATGATCGTCACAGATCTCTTGCCGGAAGGAACGTCTTTCGTGCCGGGAAGTGTGACGGTCGACGGCACCGCTCTTCCGGATGCCCGGCCTCAAGCCGGAATTACCTTGGGGGCCGTTCCGCCGCAGAGCACAGTCCTGATCGGATTCCAACTGGAAATCACCTCCGTTCCGGCTTCGACCCAGCTCGTCAATACGGCATCGGCAAGCTTCACGTATGCGGGCAATTCCTATACGGTATCCGCCAGTTCCGACGCCGTATTCGTCTACGAGTATGCGATCGAAGCCGTGAAAAGCTCAGTCCAGACCATTGCCACGATCGGCTCCGAAATCGCTTATAACGTGCTGGTGACGAATACCGGAACGATTGCCGTGAGCTCGCTCGTCTTGACCGACCGGCTGCCGGCGGGGACGCAGCTCGATGCGGGCAGTATCCGTATCGACGAACAGCTCCAGCCCGGGGCCAATCTCTCCACAGGATTATCCCTGCCCTCACTCGGGCCTGGCGGTTCTGCGAGTATATCCTACTCGGTGACGGTAACGGAGCAGCCCGATTCCGGTCAAATTGAAAACCAGGCTCGGATTGAAAGCTCGTATATTCTCCCGGACGGTAAAACCTATTCGGACGTGGTTGCATCCAATCTCATCGGTATAAACGTGCAATCCCCAGTGATCATTGCGGAAAAATCGGCATCGCCCGGAATCCGCGTCCTGGGAGATGTCGTCGAATACACCGTAGCGATTCGGAACAGCGGAACACTTGCAGCGGATGTTATCCTGCAAGATCTGCTTCCGTCCGGCTCGGCCTACCTCCCGGATTCCGTGACCGTTAACGGAGAGCCTCGTCCAGGGGCGGACCCGTCCGATCTGGCAATCGGACTTCTGGCTCCCGGCACTGCTGTAACAGCAGCTTTCCGTTTAACCATAACGTCGCTTCCCGCGGAGGGTCTTCTCCGGAACCGGGCTACGGCAACGTTTACGTATCAGCTGCCGGACGAAACAGCCATTTATACCGGCGCAGCCGCATCCAATGAAGTCGTCCTGCCCGTTTTTGCACCGGCTGCGTCGATTGATTTGAATGTTGACAGCCATGAAGCGGCCCCGGGAGATGTACTGACCTATACGGCCGTCATTACGAATACAAGCCGCGCGCCAATCGTTGAAATCTTTACGCAAAATGACCTCCCCGCCGGTCTCGCTTTCGTACCCGGAAGCGTTCGTATTAACGGGATGGCCGCACCTAACGCGGACATAACCGCGGGAATCCCGCTCGGAGAGCTTCAGGAAGGCGCGAGCATTACCGTTCAGTTCGCCGTCGCCGTACTTCCCGCTACGTATGGGTTGATTTCACTTCGGCTGCCTGTCGGGTTCTCTGTCAGGCTCCCGGATGGCCGCCTTATTTCCGGCAGCCAGCAGTCCAATCCGGTTACCGTTCGGATCGTTCAACACGAGGAGTAACAGAACACTGCACGGAAAGACCGTGGAAAGTTCTGCCTGATCGAATCAAAATCGCTCTTTATCCAGATGAGGCAACCCGAAAACCGGCTGCTTCCATTGATTTCGCTTTAACACCCTCTACCACTGTGGTCAGGGTGTTTTTTTTGCACATAAACAATGCAGCTGTATCTGTTGTGAATGATATTGCAGATCACGAGCCAATATACTGCCCGATAGCCGAGTGGAGCGCTCAGAATCACAGAAACGAAAACAGGCGATGGACCCAGTCCATCGCCATACTATCACTTCCCCCCTTTGAAGAGCATTATAACGAATTCAATTTAACTCCAAACAACACCTCGCCTCTCGTATTCCATTCTATACTCAACGGCAGCCGCATCGTCGCCTTTCGACCATTCAATATAACTGAGGCAGCTAGCAGCAGCTCTTTTGGTACATTCAAATGTCTTCTGGTTTCCCGGTTGCATTTCTTAAGGACAATGTCGAGTAATTTCTTGAAAAGTTCAACGGGAACATCTTTTGCTTTCATTGAAAAGGTTGAATAGTTGACAGCCGGAAGCCCTCTCAAGGTTGCTCGATCTGCACCATCACGAAAGCCATTCCACTGTTCAAAAGCAGCCTGTGCCCAATATTAAAGCAAGGTATATACACTGAACGTACGTGCTTTATCCTGACAGCCAATCCATTCAACTACCGATTCGACTTCTTCTTTCAACAATAAAGGTTGCAACTTAGCTTGAAACATGGTGGAATTTTTTATAGGATCGCCTCGTTTCGAAATCGAATTGTGTGGTGCAATCGATTTCACAGAAAAGGCGCCTTTTTGCTATATATTTTTATGTATATTATTGGTCAATCAACAGGCGTGCATCGATTGTTTTGATTGCATAATTCAAAGAAGTGAAGCTTGCTGCATAAAACACAAAGATTAGAATGGACGGATTCCATTTGGAGAATCCTGCGGAGTATTTCATAGAAATCGTCCCGGACAACTCTAAAATTATGGCAAGCAGTAACAGCAGCCAACCCTTCAAATGCACCTCTTCCCTTCTATGATGTTAATGAAGTCCATTGCAATTGCTCATAATGACTAATCTGTTCTTCTTCGCCGTCACTAGCTTGTGTTCTTTCCAGACCAATTCGAACGATGCCGGCAAGCTTCGCCTCCCGGGCCATTTGAATATCGGCTTTCGTATCGCCGAACATGAGTGTGCGTTCCGGTGCAATCTGAAGCTTAGCGCAGGCCGCAATAGCCAAATCCGGATGCGGCTTCCCATTTACATGGCCATCACTGCCAAGAATAACCTGGAAATGTGTGCGCATCCCAAGCCACTCCAGATGCTTTACAGCGGCTTCGGTATCATCCGATGTGACAATTCCGATCGGAACACCTTCCCGGCTCAGCTGTTGTACGAACGAGAAAACACCGGGCATAGCCCGAACTGGACGCAGCTCGTCGATCTGTGTGGATACATGCTTCATATCGGTCAATACTGCCGTAATCGCCTCATTCCATGCCAGGCCGGAAAGGTACAAGTGTCCTGCAATCACAGCCGCGATTTCCCGGTTGGAGCCCATCGCAAGCGGGCCAAGAGGGTCGTAATGAAATTTCTCCCCGTCACGACACAAGCCAAGAACAGTCTCCCAATTTACACCCAGCGCCCTGTAACGTAATCGATCCACTAGCAGACTGCTCCAAGTCCCCCAAAGATATGCAAAATCAAGCAGTGTTCCATCCTTGTCGAACAGAACCCCATCCACCTCCCACGATGATGCCCCGCATTGAATTCGAATACTCATAGCTCTGCGTTCACTTCCTCCCACGTCAATGAAGCACATCCGATCGGATTGGCATAGATGGGGTTGATAAACGCTAACAGTGTCCCATATTCCGATCTGTGCTCCACTCTTAACCAGCGATAGGCTTCTCCCGTCCATTCTGTCTCATATACGTAAGGTCCATCCTCATTAACAATCGCTTCAAATACGGGCAAACCATTCAATAACCAGATCAACTTACCTTTCTCCTTTATACCTTTTATAGCAATGCTATAGCGGATCGGGACTGCCGCTTGTGCATCCATACTTACTTGATCTCCCGGCAGTATTTGCCTTCCTCCGCTATAAATGCAGGGCTCAAGCTGCGGGCCTCTAGTTACGATACAGCGCCCTTTCTTTACGGCGTCCAATAGCTGAACTTCGCTTAACTCGTCACAGTACACGTAAGTGGCCGGATCGCCTGCCATAGAAGGAGGTCCTCCTTCCATGTAGCTTTCATGCGGCAACAGATGCGTATCACTGCCTCCGATCCCTGCCAGACGCAGTCCTCTCGCCCAGCAGGCGTCCCACAGCATCAATGCGCGTTCTGCCGCTTCGGCGTTGCCTTCATAGGTCGGATCATTCCATATTTCAATCGCGTGGAACAAGCTCAGCTCCGTCCTTCCGAAACGCCAATCCCATGGAGCCAAATAAGGATGATTCAAGCTGCATACCGCACCTTGCTCGCGCGCTGCGGCGATAATTCGATTCATTCCTTCGGCGTCTTCCATCGTAAGAGTCCCATCCTCATCATACAAAGGAAGCCAATCCGTGATTCCCAGTACATTCCAGTGGCCTTGAAACGCCGTCACTTCCATTCCCGGCAGTGCAAGGAGTCTGTCGTGTGAAGGCCACGTCGTATGCCGATGGTTATGCTCAGTCACTACGATAAAGTTCAACTGCTGCCTCAATGAGGATTCCATCAATTGCTCCGGAGACTGCTTGCCGTCAGATAACGATGTATGCATATGGAAATCGCCTTTATACCATCTTGCGCCGCAGTTGGGCCGCTCCTGCTTATACCGATCATCACCGTCTAACGTTACCCAAGGTGTCCCGATTGCAATCGGGACGGTAGACGATTCCGCCGACACGTCTTTTCCGTGCATCCATTCCAGCTTGAACATGCTATCTTCATCTCTAGCATAGGCAATCACATCTGCCTTCCAGGTTCCCGCTCCAACATCTCCCGGTACAGAGCCAATAGAGCAATTCTCTTGCAGCCTTCCTAGCAAAATCCGTTCCGCCCGCTTCTTGCCCGTATATTGCATTCGGATGAATCCATCGGGGTCCTTCACGAATATTTGTATCCAATCCAGCTTCTCATACGTTATAACAAGAGAAATCCAATCCATCGGCTCTTTCATGCTAAATGAATATGTCAGCAAGGAAGGACCGGGAAGCAGGCTTGCTTCCCGGACTTCAGTGCAAATTGCCGTCCCCTTCATCGTGTTACTTCACTCCAGTCACTTTATCGAGTTCTGCCTGCGCTTTTTGCTGTGCTTCCTTCAGCGCATCAGCCGCAGGAACATTTTCGATTTGCACTTTATCTGCTGCGATCTTCAGCGCATCATCAATTTTGCCGCCTGTCTGGTCAATAAAGGCGCTGCTTGCTGATTGCGCCTGCATCAATGGCACTTTGATTTGCGGGTTTTGCTCGCTGAACGCTTTGTAGTCCGGATCTTCAAGTGCAGAGGAACGAACTGAGATATACCCTGTGTTAATGGACCATTTGGCGGTATTCTTCGTATTTGAGAAGAAGGTCAGCCATTCATAAGCAGCCTGCTTCTGTTTATCTGAAGCCAGAGCCGGGATACCGGCCATCAGCGCTCGTGCCATAGGTGCTGGTGCACGGTTCGCCCAGCCAGGCTGCGTATGCGCAGCTACAACATTGAAATCCAGATCACCTTGGTCGCCGCTAGAACCTGTATAGCCTGCAGCTCGTCCCTGCATAACGTCATCGATAGTTTTGTACCAATATTCCCAGCCCTGACCACCGGAGTGGATCCCCATAATTTGTTCTTCATGAAACCACTTTCGGAATTGCTCCCATGTTTCGATCCATTCCGCGCTGTCAATCATTACGGTTTTGCCGTCTTCACTCAAAATTCTGCCGCCGCGGCTCAATGCCGCGTCCATCATATTCTCACGGCCCCACATCGGCATCCAGCCGAATACCTTCGTTGTACCGCCTTTTTTTACCGTCATCTTAGCTGCTGCATCTGCCAGAGTTTCCCAAGTATTAAACACATCTTCCGTCAATCCAGCCTTCTCCAACATATCTTTTCGGTAATACAGTACCTGCGTCGTGCCATACATCGGCAGGAAGAACTGCTTATCATTCACAACACCTTGCTGCAGAAACGCCGGAATGAAATCGTCCTTGTTAAAATCGACATCAGCCGCAATATAGTCGTCTAATGCTGCAAAGTAACCTTTGCGGGCCCAGTCATTGTTTTGTGTCAATACAGCCGCAGGCACTTTCTTCGAGGCAATAGCCGCCTGCAGCTTCTGCTGTGTCTCCTCATAGTTGCCTTGCGCTACACCTTTAACAATGACGCCATCCTGAGCGGCGTTGAACTCCTTAATCAACGCTTCTACATTCTGGCCCAGCTTGCCGCCGAGCGCATACCAGAATTCAATTTCGACTGGCTTTTTCGCTGCCGCCTCTGCATTTACCGGCTTCACATCCCCGTTGTTTGCGTTTTTGCCAGTATTGCCGTTTTCGCACGCCGCCAAGAACATTATTACGATGGCGACCATCAGCAGAAGTCTACCTCTTTCCCATGTGTTTAGCATGCTTCTCCTCTTTCTTCTCTCATAAATTTTTAACATCAACCTATATTGCCTTCTCATTCAAACTAGCCTTTATTGACGCTGTAAGACTGGCTCACCCCCTTCATAATGAATTTTTGAGCGAATATAAACAGGATAAGCAGCGGCAAAATAGTAAATGAGCTGGCCGCCATCACCTGCGCCCAATTCATCCCGTAAGCCCCGCCTTCGATGAAGAAGCTGCGCAGCCCGGCAGACACAAGGTATAGATCGGGATTATGGGTAATTAGAGACGGCCACAAATAGTTGTTATACATTTCAATAAAAGTAATAAGACCCATCACAACAAAATACGGTGCAGTCAGCGGAATCACCATGGTCCAGAGAATTCGTCGGTGGGGAGCGCCGTCGATTTTCGCCGCTTCCACCACCTCCTTCGGAATTTGCCGGAACGCTTGATAGATCATGAAGATCGTGAATACACTCACCGAGTTGGAAATAATGAGCCCTCTGTACGTATCGATTAATCCGAGATTCGATAAAATGATGTAACCCGGCAAGTAGGTCGCCGCACCCGGCAGCATATAGCTAACAAGAATGATTGCCAGCAGCGGCCGTCCCAATGGGAAACGCATATGGACAAGTGCGTAAGCCATCATCGCGGAATTCACCGTCTGAATCAATACGATACATACCGATACGAATACGCTGTTGAATACATAAAGATCGAAAGGCGCCGCATGCCATGCCTTCGAAATATTCTCCCACAGCAGCTTGTCCGGAAGCAGGACGGGCGGATAAGCCCAAATCTCATCATTGGTCTTGAACGCACTGGTGATCATCCATATAAAAGGAAACGCCATAATAAAGCTAAATGCAGCAAGTATGACATGATGCAGCGAGCGCACTATCATTGATCCGGCTCTCATTTGAAATTCCTCCTATTGCAAATAATGAACGGAGCGGCGGCTCATCGTCACGGAAACTAAAGAGAATAAGGCAGAGATGAACACCAGCACAAGCGCAACCGCCGAAGCTTCTCCGACATTAAAGCTGTCAAAAGCAGATTGATAATACATATACAACAGCGTGCGCGTGGAGCCGGATGGTCCTCCTTGAGTCAAAATGCTGATCTGATCGTAAGCCTGGAACGACTGCAGCCACAAAATAATAAACAGGAAGAAGGAGGTCGGCGAGATCAACGGCAGCGTAACACTTTTGAAGATGCTCCATCCGCCGGCGCCATCCATGAAAGCTGCTTCCCGCAAATCCTTCGGCACCCCTTGCAGTGCAACCAAATAAAAAACCATTGCCCAGCCGACATATTTCCACACGCTGACAATAATGACGCAAAAAAGCGCCCATTTCGAGCTTTGCAGCCAGGGCAGACCGTCAGCCCCCAGTCCAATCAAGATCGAATTCGCTAAGCCTGATCGCGTTTCGAAGATCCATGACCATACAATCGATACGGCTACCGTCGGTGTAACCCATGGTGAGAACAAAATTGCCCGGTATACGCCGGACCCTCTTCCTTGCCTGCTAAGAATAAGAGCCAAAACTAATCCCCCTGCCATTGTCGGAACGACCATCCCAATACCGAATAGCAGCGTCACCTTTAATGCTTTATAAAACTCTTCATTCGTAAACAATTCCTTATAGTTTTCAAATCCTACCCAAGTCTTCACTGGACTCATAAAGTCCCAATCCGTAAAGCTTAAATAAACGATATACACCATCGGAGCCAGCCAGAATAAAGTGAGCGGCACCATAGCAGGCAGCACGTAGAAGTAAGCTGCAGGTTCACCCCATCGCTTAAATTTTTTCATAGCAACCTCACTTTTGTTCAATTTTTTTTGGATTCGCTCGTTTAGATATTCAGTTTCGTCATAGTAAAACTCTAACGGAACCTCTTCAAAGTTGTTTTAGTTTGTTTATAATCTCTCGTAGACGTTTTATTGGATTGTATCTGAAGTGAACTTGTGCGCGGATTCTGGGAAGTAAGGGGGCCACTGCTGAGGTTTCATCTTTTCTCGTTTTTTGAGCAGATTCTATGGAATTCTTTCTTGCATCATAATCACGATTATCAAGGAAAATCAGGAAGTGTGTATTTAGAAAAGGAGCTCCGTTCTTCAGCATATTAGAGCCAGAGCAAAACGGTTTGACCAAAGTGCTCATACACTAGTTAAATTTCAGAAAGATTCTACAGTGCTTTTTAGTTGAGTCCGTAAAATTATGTAAAATAGCTTCTTCCAATAAATGAAGAGAGCCATATTCAAATCCCTCAAGTAGAATGTAGTTGTCGAGACAACAAACTAGTGAGGTAGATTTGAAAATGGCTCAATATCAGATTAACTTAGATTCGAATATTTTGCATTTATTTGCCCGATACCATCGTACTGAGCAAGCTTTTGGATTTGTTGAATTCGTTGATTCTGTTTTCTGATGTGTTTATGCTTGATTGAAGTGTGCCTCCTGTGCTGGGGTTTGTTCTTTGGATCGAACGTCCCCCAGTATACAGAAGGTGCTTTTTTCATTCAAACCTCGAATTCATTTTATTACAGGAATGGCTCCTATCATACTTTGCTATTATGTTTATTTTTCAAACCGACATGCTGGACAATCTGAATCCATCTTGAAAACAACGTTTGAATATAATCCGAATTGAGGGTACGATTTAAAATCTTTGCCTCAAAATAAACAGCTTCTTCATTCATAGTAAAAGAGAATGAGAAATCACAGTATTCCGTATAGCCTTTATCTCCTGTGAACTGATATAAAAACATCGGAAATAACCCATTTTGCTTGTAATCAATAATAAATTTTGCTTGTGGACATTTTGGAGCTGCTTGTTTCTTGCTTTTTACGTTCTCCAACAATACATTCAAATCGTCGTGATTACTGATCTCGAACGATGAAAAAGTATTATTCGCCCCATAGCAAACCGACAACTTCTGCTGACCTGTCGCCTCGATAACACTATAGGTGTACAGAAACAATAGCCACGACTCCAGTGCTGTCTCGCCCTCTGATTGCATTTCCTTCAGTGCATGAAATAAATCACGATTATCTTGGAAATGGAATACGAATACCTTGTTCCTACTACCTAACAGATACGAATCTGGGAACGGAACTTGTGCACATCTCATTGCTGTTTGACTGCTTACATCAATGAATGTTGCCAGTTGAGCGATAGTAGGGTTTGCGAATATATCGCCCACTTTTACAATCCCTGGGTACCTTTCTTCAATTCGAGCCAACATACTCATGATCAATAATGAATTTCCGCCTAGTTCAAAGAAATTATCATGAATGCCGATTTGCTCACTCGCAAGAATGTCACGCCAAATGGTTACAAGTTCCTTCTCCCTATCGTTTTGCGCGGCAACAAATGTATCGTGTCCCATAAGGGCACGCGCGTTTGGCGAAGGCAACCGATGTTTATCCACTTTCCCTGAGCGTGTGACAGGAATTTGCTCCAATTGCATAATAAACGATGGAATCATGTACGATGGAAGGATCTTCTTTAAGTGTTGTTTAATCTCAAATGGATCAACCACTGTATGAGATACTATATACCCACATAACGATTGGATTTCAAGATTATTAGTCGCAATCACAACCGCATCTTGGATTCCTTCCAGCTGCCGCAGCGCATTTTCCACTTCTCCCAGCTCGATCCGGAACCCCCTGATCTTCACTTGGTCATCCATACGACCTAAATAGGCTACGTTCCCGTCCGGCAGCCATTTGGCTAGGTCCCCTGACCGGTACAATTTCCCCTCCCCGTATGGATTCTCAATAAACTTCTCTGCGGTTAGTCCCGGAAGGTTCAAGTACCCTTTTGCCACACCGCTGCCTGCAATGCATAACTCCCCTGGTACACCTAT
>NZ_KE150414.1:0-476 GCF_000411255.1 Paenibacillus sp. HGH0039
CGAAGTCGCGGAACCAATGGCAGCCGGGACAACAGCAGCACGCTCACCCGAGCTGCAGGCGGCCCAAGAGATCCGGAGGAGTTCGTTATCGGCCGGCGGGAACCCGTGGCCAGCGGGCAGCGGGGAGTTCAATACGGGCGCCGTCGCCGTCGCGCCACAGCCGGCCGCAGGGCGGACCCTTCAGCTTTTCCCGCTTGCTGTCTTCCGGATCTGTCCGAAGGGCGTCGGCGGCCTCCAGGAACGCGGAAACGCGGAACCGATGGAAGCCAGGACAACAGCCAGCACGCCGCCCGAGCTGCAGGCGGCCGAAGATCCGGAGGAGTTCGTTGCCGGCCGGCGGGAACCGGCCAGCGTACAGCGGGGGAGATCAACCCGGGCGCCGTCGCCTACGCGCCACAGAAGGCCGCGGGGCGGCTTCTTCAGCTCTTCCGGACTACTTGCTTCCGGATCCCGTCCGAAGGGCGCCGGCAGCCTCC
>NZ_KE150414.1:626-5964 GCF_000411255.1 Paenibacillus sp. HGH0039
CGAGCTGCAGGCGGCCGAAGTCCGCAGGAGATGGGAGCCGGCCGGCGGGAACCGGTGGCCAGCGACAGCGGGGGAGATCAACCCGGGCGCCGGCAGCCTCCAGGAGCGCGGAGACGCGGAACCAGTGGCGACCGGACCAACATCCAGCACACACGCACGAGCTGCAGGCGGGCGAAGAAATCCGGAAGAGATCGTTGCCCGCCGGCGGGAACCCGTGTCCAGCGGGCAGCGGGGGAGATCAGCCTGGGCGCCGTCGCCTACGCGCCACAGTCGGCCGCAGGGCACTCTTTTACTGTTAGCCCAGCTGATAGCCGCCGGAGACGCCGAAAGAGTAAAAAGCGAATCGGGAACCAGGTCAACTAGCTTTTTTCCGTTCTATCTCGCTTGACACATTTTCGATACGTTGCTAGAATAGCAATACCTATTGTAGATGATTTAGAGAAAAGTCATTGTGAAGCGCCTGTTTCACCGATTATGCGATCGGATGGAGCAGCTGAGGGTCGCCAAACCCAAGTCGCCTGAACAATGACTTTTTTCATTTTTCCTTACTCTTAGCCCAGCTGATAGCTGCTGGAGACGCCCGAAGAGCACACAGACGCGGATCCCGTGATATCCAGGCCCCATCGCAACCGGTCAATCAGCGGGAAAGCCTCTCCCGGGAGGCGACATCTACGCGCTACAGTCGAACGCAGAGCGCTCTTGCATCGTCCAAAAGGAAAAAAGAGGTCCGGAGTTAAACATCCAGGACCTCTCTTCTTTTCTGCTGCTATTCTAACGGATGACTCACCCATGTACCTCTTTTTCCACATTCTTTACAGTAGCCAAATGCAGTAATCTCACCCGGCTTTAGCCCCCTAGAAGCACCATCCACAATGTGAATCGTCTCCTTCCTACAAACGTAACAACTCAACTTATCGTAATTCATTTCAACTCACCTCGGTTTATATTCTTAACGCCTCACCTCGCGGAAAATCAAGCGCTGTGAAGTCGTATATAAGAGAATATCGCTTTTGCTATGGAGAAACTTTTCAGCTCACCAAAACTTTTTTTTGAAGTCTGACTATACTTCATCACAATGCCTGTTTCCTCTGCCTCCCCCCTAAAGAAGAGAGAACGTTTAAGCCGGTTAAATCCCGGTGCCTAACAACGCGATAGGGGGGAATACAGTGGACACAGCAGTATTAGGGCTCTTAGGGGTTGGAGTAATTGTCGGCGGAAGCCTATACCTTGAATCCAAGAATCCCAAACTAAGAAATAAGGAGACCAAGGACTACCGGTACATCCGGCTTTTACCTCACGTAGAAAATCAGCTAAACCTCAACGATATCATGAGAATGGTTGAACAGTTCGCAGGATACTCCAGGACCAAGAAAGAACGTGCCCAAAAGGGGAGAGAATGGTTCAGGTTTCTCATTCATCGTTCCGAGGAAGGCATCGAATTTTACTTCGGGTATCCCCAGGACAGGGAGACCGGGGTAAAACGAACTTTTGAGGTTACCTATCCAAAAAGCGAACAGCATGCCATTAAACATCGGGAATTACCTCTTCCTCAAAATAATAAGGGGTACGGTGGTTCCTTCAGAATAGCGAGGGATGGGGAATATGAAGGACTTCCACTGCGCCCTTTTGACGCCAAATATGATGAATGGGGCGATGTACTTTTGTACATGCAGCCTGGAACTTGGATTGATCTAGTGCTGAGCGGCGCCACACATACTGATCTGAAAAACGCGATCAAAAAAACCCAGTCTAAGATGCTCCCAAAAGACAGAAGTGAATCCGGAAGTATGTACAAAACTGCCTGGGATGTCGGCGCAGCTGCTTTAAAAGAATTTGATCCCCGCAACGCGAAAGGCGGCGGATCACAAAGTAAACCGAGACCGCCAAAAACCCCAAAGGTTAGCGATCTCGATCTTGATGAAAAAATTAAATATAAAGGGCTGAATCAAAGATTTACCGGGCGCGAACGGGCTTTTAATATCACGCTGTCTCTCTGGTCTGAGGCCACAAATGCAGGAAGTGTAATCCAATCATTAGCAACCAGAATAGAATCCATGATGTCTTACGATAACAGCATTAAATTTATTAGGGGTAAGAAGAATCCCGTTTCAAAGATTTCCCCCGTCCCACATGGAAACCCAACCATGCTTTGGATTGACAAGGAAGTAGCAAACTTTCTTCATCTCCCTAACGGACAGGATAGAATTATGGAACAGGTCCCTCATTTAGAAAAAGGGCAGCGTAGCTTGGGAAAAAACGAACTGTCCGAGGGTGTTCAAGTAGGAAGACTTATACATCCGATTCAGTCAGGACGCGAAGTGCGTATTCCATTTGAACAGCTCTCAAAGCATAGTCTTCTGTCCGGCATGACTGGAACAGGCAAATCGTCAACAGCTATGGAAAAGGTGCAATCATTAATCGACGCCTGGCTAATAGACCCAGATAAAATGCCAGGATTCACTTACATGGATCCTGCTCAAGAAACAGTGGCCACTATTTTAACAAGGCTTTTAAAAGCCGAATTAGACGGTAAGAAAGTTCCATGGGAAAAGGTCCACTATGCATATTTAGGTGCTACAGAAAATCCTCTAGGATTAAATCTGCTTCACAGAAACCCTGGGGATACCTCGGACGAGGTAGCAAAATCTGCCCTAGGGCTGCTGAAATATGCGTATAGTGGCGATACCCCAAGAATGGACCGTCTTATAGAAAATGCTCTTCTGACACTCTTAGAAGATGATCAGCCACATACAATTTTAGGAATAGTCCCCATACTAACCGATGAAAATTTCAGAGATAGGATACTTCCCAAGGTAAAAGACCCTATGGTTCGTCAGTTTTGGCAGCGTGATATTCAAGATGCGGGTATTGATCCGATTCTTAACCGCTTATCACCATTGACCACAAACAAAACTATGAGAAGGATGTTCGGACAGAGTAAGTGGAGCCTAAATCTTCGAAAATATATGGACGAAGGACATATATTTTTATGGGATTTACTAAACGTCTCGGAACAAAACATTAAATTAACGGTTGGTCATCTTATTAACCAATATCATTTGACAGCAAAAACAAGACGAACGGGAAGTAAAAAGCACTTTTTGAATGTAGACGAGGCACACTTAGTACAAATTCCTGTGATGGGGAAAATAATTGCTGAAGATAGAAAATTTGGCCTCTGTTTAGAGTTAATCACTCAATATATTGATCAATTTGAAGGTTGGCTTGTTCAAGCCATTTTAGGAAACGTAGGGACAATTATGTCTTGCACCCAAGGCGCTGCAGCCGCACCCAAGGTTTCCACTATGACAGCAGGCATTTTTGATACAGATTATTTAAAAACCTTGCCTGAACGGGTCGTAGCTGTATATACAAAAACAAAAAATGAATCTGGCCGCAGTCAAATTACAACGATAACCGTGGAATCTGATCCACCCTATATCTATCTGCCAAACGGTAAAATTGCAGATCATGAAAATAAAATAGAGATGGAGGAAGCAGTACAGTGGGGATTGAGCAAGGGTAGAGAGCTTCAAGCAAGAGACGGAACGGCTGCTCACCTGGTAGATAAAGAAATTGACCAATATTTAAGAACCGGGACCCTTTTACAAGCTGAAAGAGGCAAACAAACAAAGGTTGATCTCCCTGAAGAACAGCCGGCTAAAGTTTTTCTTCCTTACGACTTTTAAACACTCAAAATGTCTGCCCCTCCTGACTATAAGTAGGAGGGGTTTTGAATTGAAAAGACAGAGAATGACGCATACATTCGAGCTAAAAGACGAGAAAATTCATGAGTTTCTTTCCCAAATGTCAGGCACTGAAAAAGCTCAATTCTTAAGGGATGCCGTTCAGCATCTTTACCTCATGAAAAATCACGGAATAAGTATATCTGTGCCTACATCCGATAGAGAAATTCCGGAAATACTTTGGAAATCCGTTAATACATACATCAAATAGCCAAGGTTTACATGCTTTTTTTAAAATTTCTCAGTATTTTCGCCTGGCTTACAACCTAACCTTGTAAACATGATTTTTAAGCTCTGTTTACATACGTTTAAGTCAAGTTTTCATGTAATCCAACGGTTCAACCAATCAAACATGTATACACATCCCTCTTGAGAGGAGAGTACTAAATGATCTTTCGCTGGCTTGTACACGAGTCTTTTACCAAGAGTGAGAGGCTTATAGCTATGATCAACGATCTGGGCATGGTAACGAAGCAGCAGCTGCTAACCATAACCGGTTGGGAAAAACGTCACTTGGAATGGGCAATTGAATCAATCAGGAAAAGGGCAGCCCGTCCGGAGGAAAAGGAACTTTGGCTAAAAGCCTATTACTTCCCGCATAAAACAACGACGGTTTATTCCCTTGGAAGGTTGGGGGCCGAATATGCCTTGGCAATGCAGCAAGAGGCCCGACGCCTGAAGGATCCTCCAAGAGCACAGCTCAGTCATTATATAGGCATAAATGACATTTTGGTCCGATTGCTTGAGGCCGGCATCTCCAGGGAACGATTACAGTGGGGGTCGACGGTTGAATCTACGGATTCCCTTATACGTTTGTGGGAATGGAATCACAAGCAAGTCGATCGGAAACAAATGATTCGCCCTGACGCCCTCCTAAAAATCGACGAGAAATTTAAGTTCTGGATCGAGTTCGATAATAATACTGAAGGTCCAAAAAAGCTTGAACGTAAGTATCACGATTACATTAAGACCCTCTCTCCAATTTCAGAAAAATCTCCAATCATCTGGGTCACAAACGAAGAAAAACGAAGGACTTATCTTGAAGAGAACTGGGATCTGCTCTGCAAAAACTTTTATAAAAATCAAACTGATCTACCCAAAATGTATTTTTTCACCTTAAAAAATGAAACCAATTTCATCCTAAACGAACTCGGTAAATTAACCTTAGAATCAACCTATGATTGGTGAATTATTAGCTGTATATAAACTGTATACGATCCTCTCAACCCCTTACTGGGCAAGGATTTGATAACTTACTTGGTATGCTCTTATGCATACCTTCTCTTCTTCTCTTCTCCCTTTTATTTCTCCGGCCTACTACTGGCGCACCGCTCTTGCCCTTCCTGCCTGCCTATCCCCGTTACTGCTTTCGTCCGCCTCCCTCAAACCTAAAAACAAAAACCGAAAAAAAAAAAAAAAAAAAAAAAAAAAAAAAAAAAAATGATCTTTTTGTAATCATCTTTTTCAACAGAAAAAAAAAAATACCCCAATGAAGATAAGATACCTCTTTTCTAAGAAGAGGCAATGCGGCCTCTCCTGGCGACAGACCCTAAAGCATGGTGGCCGGTACAGCCACGCCCAGGAACATATCC
>NZ_KE150414.1:5974-9633 GCF_000411255.1 Paenibacillus sp. HGH0039
ATAACTTACTTGGTATGCTCTTATGCATACCTTCTCTTCTTCTCTTCTCCCTTTTATTTCTCCGGCCTACTACTGGCGCACCGCTCTTGCCCTTCGATCCTGCGAATACACGTCAGTGCTTCAGTCACCTTCCATCAAACCTTATGACAAAATTCGCATGAAAAAAAAAAAAAAAATAAAGATTTTTTTGTATTAACCTCTTTTCCCAGCATGATCACCGTACCCCAATGAAGAGAAGATACCTCTTTTCTAAGAAGAGGCAATGCGGCCTCTCCTGGCGACAGACCCTAAAGCATGGTGGCCGGTACAGCCACGCCCAGGAACATATCCGGCAACTGCAGGTCAATCGTATCGGTCATACCGCAGCCTTCTCCCCAGCATGCGGATCCGGAAGCACACCTGCAGAAGCGCGCCCTGCGGCCGACGGGTGCGCCTCTCCGGGAGAGGCCACCTGCTGGGCACCGGTTACAAGCTGCTGCGGATCGACCGAGCTTGTAGGACCGGCTGCCGCCGGGTACGTGTTTGCATGGATCCTGGGCGCTGTGGATGCTCTTTGGCCGGATCCGGCCTCCGGCAGCTGGGCTACCTGCAGACGACTGCGGCGCCTCCCCTGGAGGAGTCCTCCCGGCGGCCATCGGCCTGAGCGCTCCGGATCGGCTGCCGCGAGGTTCGCGACTGCGTGCTGTTTAGTGCGTGACTTGTGTAACAGTTCCACCAGCAAAAGAGCGCCCTACAGCCAACTGTGGCGTGAAGGCGGCGCTTGCCGGAAATGAGCCCCGCTGATCGCGCGCCGGCAACGATCTGCGAGGGAACTGCAGCTCCCTCGCAGATCGACCGAGCACGCTGTGGGACTATCTGCCGTCGGGTACGCGTTTGCGCTCTCCTGGGCGCTGTGGGTGCTCTTTGGCCGGCTCAGGCAGTTGGGCTAACTGCAACATCGCGCCCTGCAGCCGACTGCGGCTCCTCCCCGGGAGGAGGCCTCCCGGCGGCCATCGGCCCGAGCGCTCCGGATCGGTTGAGCTTGTAGGACCGGCTGCGGCGGGGAGTGGCCGGCACGGCTTCCTCGCGCCCCTGGAACATGGCCAGAGCAAACCTGTTCTATCCCTTCCCCTACACTGCATAAATTTCCTTAAGAGCGACTCAGTAGCTCCACCCGAGATCCGTTTTATAGGGGGGAATTCAATTGTGAAAGCAATCAGAGTAGAAGGAAAACGAGACATTAAGCACTATATCCGGACTACGAATGACACGTATTCCAAGATGCGAAAGCTTTCAACTTCATGTGAAATAAGACCGGCAGAATTGTCCTATATTTGCTTGGATTTCGTCCTTCATGATTATAAATTTGCGAAGGAATTCTTTATACATTTGAACAGTTTAAAGGAAGTAAAAAAAAGGTTTGGTTCAAGGGTCGCCCCTCACTATTTAAGATTAGATAAGGAGCTTGAGGACAAACTGCAGGAAGCATGCAGCAAGTTAAAAATCGCCCCTGCTACTTTCCAAAACTGTGTCTTAGAATTTTGCCTGAATTCAAGTGCATTTGTTCACTTTCTGCAATTTGAATTAGAAATGAACAGGAACGATGCGTACCGAGTCACTTTGCTTCTTGAGAAGAACAAAATCAGATATATTTAGTCAGTGGATGCTTGATCCCATTGCGTTTTTTTTCAGTAAGATACGACTTATAGCTTTTAATCATAGCCTTTTCCTGACGGTGACAATTACCGCAAAGACCAAAATTCTTTGAAATAGAGCTGCCACTCTTTACTTCATGTTGGCATTTCCTGCATTTCATTTCATTTCCCCCTTTTACAACTCAGTATGGACAGAAAAAAGGGGTATAAAACATAAAAAAGCCAGGATCCGATTACCTGGATCCTGGCCTTGATTAACGTCGTATAAGAGAAGCCGGCAGTTTAACTTGAGCGACGGCTTCGTCATTCTCTTTGAAAGGCTCCTTTTCCTCCACACTTTCCGTAACTACTGAAGGGCGAACGGTTTCAAAGTTACCGCCTTTGTAATACGTACTTGAGGGCTGCTCACCTAAAAAATATAATCGCATGGCTCTGCGAATCTCATGGTTTTGAAGCCCAGAAGGAATTTTTTGTATGGCAGCGTAAAGATCGTCATCATGTTTTGTGAAATAAAGCTGCTTGACTCTTGGTTTTGCCATAAGTTCCGCCTCCTTACTTCGATTCTTCTAGCTCAAGTTGCTGTGCAATTTCCTCGTAACCTAATACCTGGACGTCCTGAGAATCCTCAACAATACTGCAAAAATGCTGCTTTTCTTCCTCTAAAAAATCCCTAACTCTTTCAGCTGTCCCGCCGCTGAATACAACTTCCTCCAGACTTTCTCTATACCTGTCATCGTATTTATCGAGAATATCCGTCCAAACGTCACGGGCATACATTCTTAGTGCATCTTTAACGTATGGCCGATCAATAATCGGTTCATAAACAATTCCACTATTTTTGTCCTGTTGCGGAACGCCTTTATCCAGCAAGTCATCCACTTCATAGTATTTGAAATTACTTTTAAACTCCAAGTTTACAGCATCCGTAATCCGTTTGTAGGCAGCCTGAATGCCTAAATCCCGGTTAGTCTTCACAGTGTCGGCGTCTATATCTCCGTTGTTAAGAGGCAGATAGTTCACTGTACGGAAACCCAAGTCCACAAGAAGTATTTTTTTCCTAAATATAACGTTTCCTCTTTGGCGAACCAACGAATAGAAGGACCCAAGCCCTTGAGAGACCACGAATACATCTTTAACTGTAATATTCATATCCTTGCCATTGAGTTTGAGTTCATGAGTTTTTTCAAAAACCGTTTTAAGGAGTTCAGCTTCATCCATATTTTGAAACGGCAATCCTGTTACCATGCTTACCGTTTCAGATGACTTTTGAGAGGTTTTGGCCAAGGCATACATAGCCAAAACCTTGTATGCTATATTTTCAGCTCTACGAACGTTTTCGTTTGCTGTAATCGGTTTTCTGCCGAGCTTGTAAACATTGTCCCCAACTATGTATTCCAAACCATCTACCGAAATCACATCAATACCTTTAGTCTCACCAGCATTTAGCGATTCACCGAGTAAAGCAACAACAGCTTTTTCTTTTTTTACAATTCCGCCGTTGTCTAAATATTTTAGATAACCATAACCAATATCAATCTTGCGAATAACTATTTCTTTTGTCATGCATTTCACTCCTTGAATATATATTAGTTTACAATCAATTTACCATCACTTTTACCACTACTTTCTATATTACTATAGAATTTCTTCCTAGTAAATAGAAATTCACAATAAAAGTGATACATATTTTACAACTACTTTAATATATAATTACATCTACTTTAGTACATAATGATATCTACTCAAAAATACAATCGACTGCGTGCCGGCTCCAGGATGTTCCAGATAAATGGTCAGCAACTAAAAGTGAGTGAGGCAATGCCGCCCGTCTGCAGTTAGCCTGGTCACCTGGTCAACGCTGTCCGTCGCCGCCGGCTCACCAAAAGGCCGGCAGCCGAAGAAACCCTGACCCTTCCCCGTTCGTCTCCTACCGACGTTGGCCAGGCGAGCTGCAGGCGATCGGAGAGATCCGGAGGAGCTCGGAGCCGGTTACGGCCGACGTTGGCCAGGCGAGCTGCAGGCGAT
>NZ_KE150414.1:10143-43443 GCF_000411255.1 Paenibacillus sp. HGH0039
GGAGGAGCTCGGAGCCGGTTACGGCCGACGTTGGCCAGGCGAGCTGCAGGCGATCGGAGAGATCCGGAGGAGCTCGGAGCCGGTTACGGCCGACGGTGGCCAGGCGAGCTGCAGGCGTGCGGAGAGATCCGGAAGAGCTCGTAGCCGGTTACAGCTGACGGTGGCCATTCTATTTCTCAGTTTTTTCTTTAGCCTTCTTCTTTCGCCATGCTAATGTATCTTTCGTCTAAACCGTTTGGTTCCGTTTCGCCTCCCGCGGGGCTACGTCCGCCACCGGATTAAAATTTTCTTCTAAATTTCATCTTCATCGTATTTTTTCTTAGTCTTTCTCCCAGCTGCCCTACCTTAAAAATCTTCAAACATCTTGTTGATAACTCGGAAAAAACCAGCTTTTTATCCACACCCCGACAAATAGGTTGCCGTGCTTCGCACGCCTTAAGATTAAACCATCCTCCCCTCACCCACCCCTGCGTTAAAGGTAAACTGTGTCTGGGCGATGTTTTTTTGTTTTTATTCTTGACAAGAGGCGAAGCCGAACCTAGCATGGGTCGTGCGTGGTGGACACAGTTCACCTTATCCTTAGCAATTCGATAAATAATGCCGGGATAAGGTGATAGTCTAACATGGTTCGGCCGTCACGCATTGGGGTACGGCTCCCAGGGTTTGTTTCCATCACGCGTCATTCGACGCCAGCTGCTATAGAGCACAATTGCTCAGGATTGGTTACGGTTCCGTTGACCTATCCATTCACCACGAATTTACAGCTACTTATTCAACCGTGGTCTTACCTCCCTTGAACGGTTTCCAGCAAGGTTCTTGCGGCACTTTACCACGTACTTCTCGAAAGAACGGAACAGTCATGCATTGGATCAAGAGTCACATCCTGCATACTTCGTTTTGCCTTACGTTGGACTCGCCTATGGCTTTTGGTTATGTGTCTACACGCCCAACATGCCCCCGCCCGTGTCTGTTATCATCACGACAAGAGGGTAGACGGGGGCCAGGCCGGCTTCACTTAGCGCTGGTTAGTGCGCCAGTGGCCACGATCGGAACGTGGCAACCCGGAAATAACCGCATATTTGGGGTAAGGCTCCCTCCTATACGATGACAGGGGATTAACGTGGTATCCTGTCTCCTTTGTTGCAATCCACGGAGTTGGCAATCTCATAGCTTGTCTCTTACTAAAAAAGGCAATAAGAAACTAAGCCCCACGAAGTTCATTTTTCAAAAAAATGAAAACGTGTGCCTCTATTTGATTAGATAACTTTTTATGATCATTGAATGAAAAGCCGACGGCTTCTAATTCAAGTGAGAACCGAATAACTTAAAATTAGTTGGTAATACTTGTTTGTAGGCGGCTGGAATGTAAATTGTTTCTGCCCCACCGGTAATAGGTTAAGAAGACTGCGAATCTGTGTTTTTATGTAAAAAAAACTCTCCCTTAACCTTGGCCTCAGAGAAAAATAGGCAATAGGAAAGAGAGAGTAAGGACTTCACTTTTTTAAAAGGGTATGGTAAACTAAAAATGTGTCAAAAAGAAACACATTGATAATTAAGACATACCAAATAAATGAAGGCACAGACTCTGGTTCCTATCAATAAAATGTACATGCCGCCAAGCCCGTAACATTTTATTGATCATCAGTGAGGTGCTTTTATTTTTTTATGTAAAGACATAAGACAAAAATCTCTTTAAAAACCGAAAAAACGCACATTTCTGTGCGCCAAATAACTACAACTCGACCAAAGAGTGTATAGATACACCTCTTCCGTCGGATGTTATCAGCGCAAGTCCATATTACCATAAGCAGCCATCTTTGAAAAGACACAATCTTAGTGCTTGCATTCAGTAGATTCATATGGTATGATTTACTCAATATCATATTGTTATCGCGCTAAATTACCTCCACCCTCTGGGTGGAGGTAATTTATTTTTACACCAATCTGCTTTAATAAACTTTCCCCGATATCCTCACCGAAATTGTACTTCATCAATTGACAGCTAAAAATATTCGCTTCTATTTCCTCTACCCTTTCCAGATCACTTCCAGCCATATCGGTAAATAAGAAAGGCACTCCAGACTTTCGCTTGTTAAAATGTAAAAGATAATGTCCAATTTCATGGCCACAAATAAACTGCTGCCACTGTACACATAAATTCTTTTGAATAACTATAAAGCGTTCGTCGTGAATTCGCACCAGCATTCCTTTCACAGACGCAGGCAACTCCTGGAAGCGTACTTCAAGATTCATTTTTTCTGCAAGTTTAAATGGACAGCTTGTTCTGTACTGCTCATTTAAACGCTTTATTATGTCTATATACATGATGTCACAAACACCCCTCTATTATCCTCTACAGTAAATCCCTCTCAAAAATTGTATTCTACTTTGATAGTAATAAATTTATGACAACAATACAATCATTTTTTGGTAAAATAGTACTATATTTGATAAACAAATTTAGGAGGTAAGACCCATTAACGAGTTAAATACTGATAATCTTGGTGTTCTTCTGGAATCACTAAGAAAAAAAAAGAAAATGAGTTTAAGAGACGCAGCGTTAGCAAGCGGGCTGAGTCATAACTACATCCGTGAACTGGAGGTTAATAAATCAAGAGTTACTCTAAATCCTATCAAGCCCTCTTTTGCTACCCTAAGAAAGTTATCGGAAGCCTATAAATATCCGTATGAAGAATTATTAAAGATAGCCGGTTATATATAAAGTTCAATTACATAAAAGTTGTCAAATCAAAGAATTTTAAGTATGATAACACTAAGGTAAGGATCAACCATCTATTTTATCCTAAATGTGTTACTCATAAATTTGAGCAACCGCCGTGAAATTCCACATACATGGTTGAGGTATTGGATAATTCGCACCTGGTGCGCTTAATGAGCTCTCATGCTCTAATTCCTTCTAAACGAAGGCTCAATACGAAATTTTCGATCCTATTTCAAGAGGACGAACCAGTCGTAAAATCGAGACCCTGGGGTTACTCTCAGGGAATGGAAACTCAGTAGAAGAGTTTGTAGTCTGCTGAAAAATTCATTAATGAAAGACAGGACAAGTGTGTCCTTTTTCATTAATTTTTTCCACATTCTCGCTTTAACGATAATCTGGTTCGTCTTTTTGTCGTTAAATGTTGCTCAATTTCAATAGCAATAGATCAACTAGCAGTACGGAATCAATAAAGAAAGGAGGGGGGATCCTATGTCAAAAAAACGTGCAAAAGGAACAAAAAGAGGATTCTTAAAACTAAATATGTTTGGTATTTTCTCGCTCTTGATAGATTTTTCCTGGAACGAATCGGAGAGCTGATTTTTTGGATCGTGGATTCTACAGCTGCTCGCCTCCTGAGGATCCACAGAGCCGGCACGGCAGCCGGCGCTGGCCAGGCGAATCGCTGACGGCCTCGGACCGATGCTTCCGGCTCTCACCTGCAGGGGATGATCGGGGCCGCTTGAATCGCCATCCGCAGCTGCTCGCCTCCTGGGGGATCCGCAGAGCCGGCGCAGATGCCGGCGGACGTACGGCGTTGGCCAAGCGTACTGCTGACGGCGGCGGACTGGTGCTTCCGGATCCCGCCTGCAGGGGACGATCGAAGTGCGGCGATTCAGGCTCCTGGAGTTGCGGCCTCCTGGAGTTCCTCAGCGCCGGCGCGGCAGCCGGCCGACGGACGGCACTGCCAGGAGAATTGCTGACGGCCCCGGACCGGTGTGCTTCCGAATCCCGCCTGCAGGGGACGATCGAAGTGTGGCGGTCCAGGCTCCTGAAGTTGCGGCCTCCTGGAGTTACGCGGCGCCGGTGCGGCAGCCGGCGGACGGACGGCGTTGGCCAGGCGAATCGCTGACGGTCTCGGACCCGTGCTTCCGAATCCCGCCTGCAGGGGACAATCGAAGTGCGGCGGTCCGGGCTCCTGCAGTTGCGGCCTCCTGGAGTTACGCGGCGCCGGCGCGGCAGCCGGCGGACGGACGGCGATGGCCAGGCTAATTGCTGACAGCCGCGGACCGGTGTGCTTCCGAATCCCGCCTGCAGGGGACGGCCGGGCGCACTTGAATCGGATTCGCAGCTGATCGCTTCTTGGGGATCCGCAGAGCCAGCGCAGCAGCCGACGGACGGACGGCGATGGCCAGACGAGTTGCTGACGACCGCGGACCGGTGCTTCCGGATCCCCCCTGCAGAGGATGATCGGAGCGCGCCGGTCCGGGATGCTTCAGCTGCTGACCTCCTGGGAATCACGGCGCCAGCGCGACCCATGACGGCAAATGGCGTTGGCTAGGCGAGCTACAGGCGACCGCGGGACCGGTTCTTCCGGATACCGCCTGCAGAGGGCGATCGAGGCACGTCTGAATCGACCATCCGCAGCTGCTGGAATCCTGGGGATCCGTAGAGCCAGCGCGGCAGCCGGCGGACGGACGGCGCTAACTAGGCAAGCTGCAGACGTGTGCAACACAACCGGTTCTTTCCAGATCACAGTTGGGGGAGCCGGCACTATCGACCGATGGCCAGCAGCTGTTACTAAACATTCCCGCACGATAGCACGTGGAAGACCGATTCTCTCCGGAGTCCAGCCTGCAAAGGGCAATCGGCTCGTTCCCCCCTGCAGCTGACTGTATCTTCTGGTCAACAACACCGGACGCCGTAGACACCCAATAATTTACGGATCCGGCAGCTTGGGGAGCCAGGCACCGCCGGCATGATTACCTCCAAAGGCCACGATCAAATTTTGCTGGCGCTGCCAATTCGAAAAGAAGAAACCCGAAGAATAGCTAAAAACGCTACTCTTCGGGTTTCTTTTTTTCTGTTTCTCGTTGTTTTTTTTTGTTCTTTTTTTCACGGGCTTCTAAAAACAGTCCTTCAAGTACCAGGTTTAAACGTTCAATGTCCAAAGGAGTTAGTGGAACACCCTGGTACATGACAGATGATTGCTTTAAAAACTCTGTCAGCTCTATATCCTCTTCCATTGTCTCTTCCTGGACTTCCTCACGGCCCAATAAATAATCAGTTGTAGTTTTAAGATAATCAGCGATTCTCTTTAGATTATCAAGATCGGGCTCTCGATTTCCTAACTCATACTGACTATAAGAGCTCCTTTGTATGCCCAAGTGATCCGCAACATCTTGCTGCGTTTTTTTTCTTTGCTTTCTTACTTCCTTTAATCTGCTGGGAAGAAATTTATCCGCCATAAGCCGATCTCCTTTTCTAACTTTATTATACCTAGTGACCTCTAAAAAGAAACATATTATGTTGTCGAAATGAAACGAATTAGGTAAAAAAATATCTTGATTGTTTCAAACTGAAACGTTATTATAGGGAAAAAGTCTCAAATAGTATCATATTGAAACCTTAGGGGTGTCGTTATGCTAACATCAAACAAGCGTGATTGGATGGTAAAACAACGTAAGAAACTGGATTTAACCCAAGATGATGTCGCTAAAGAAGTTGGAGTAAATCGAGCTCATATTTCTAACATCGAAAAAGGAAACCGGAATCCTACAGTTGGTCTAGCGATGAGTTTAAGCGAAGTTCTGCAGGTAAACTGGCAGCGTTTTTTCGAACAGGAACCTGGAAAAAAAACTACGGAATTCAATACAAAGGCTATTCAATGCTGAAGGGAGAGGCACTCGTGGTTACCTTGTCACATTTAGATGTGGCTCCTAACAATACATCCTTGCAAACTCAATCGTGGGCCAACAAACTGCTGGTTGAATACATCGAATCAAGAGCCAGGCTACTTGAAGCTTCTAAAAAGGATATATCTGCTGAAGATCGGACAACGATCAACAGCATGATAAACGAGCTAAATGAAAGTATTTCTTATCTGGGGTACAAATATTGCGGGCTCCAGAACGATAGTGAAATTAAACATCTTAAAAACCAAATCCAATGGAATAAGCACAAAAGGTTCCCGTACGGCACTAACGATCGTCATGCAGACCCTTACTATACAGAGGATAAAATTATTGATGGCTTAGAAAAAGATGGCGTGGCCGAAGACACAGAAATTGTATCCATCGGCAGAGATATGGAGCATCTCTCGCCAAGGCAGAAGGAAATAATTGAAATGAAAGCCAGTGGCATGACTAATTCTCAGATTGCGGCCACATGTAAGGTAGCTGAAGGAACCGTCACGAAACATACAAAAATGGCCAGAGATAAAACCAAAGCCTTACAGGCAGAAGGATACCAGCTTTCCCTCGTCATTGAATAATGTCTGCCTCCCCCTATATAAGGTGAACGCAACTTTATCTATAGGGAGGATGTTTTCGAAATGCCAGCTAGACAAACATTAGCCAGCATTGCTTGCAGAGTATGTAATAGGCCGTTACGAAATCCTATTAGTATCGCGCAAGGTGTAGGGCCTGTTTGCATCAAAAAGGTTCGAGCCGCTCTAAACAGTATGCTTGAAAGTGTACAACGTGGCGAGGCCGCGCCCAATTATCAATTGGCCTACGCTGCCTCGCCGGAAGAATTAGCTAATATGGTTCGGGAGGATGTTGCTAATGCCTATCGAGAACAACGGCGTAATAGACGGCCATCCAGCCAGCCGGTGCAAGTGGAAATGGAAAGCGTCACTAGAGGAAGAAATGAAGAAGTTACTGTCGAATGGATAGACGCAAATAGAGCAAGAGTGTACTCAGCTTCAGGCAATACCTATCACTCTACTCATGATGCATGCGATTGCCCAGATTTTCGCTATCGTTTAGCGAGAGACCCTGAACTTGCAGCAGTTGGCTGCAGGCATATGCAAGCCTTGCGCCTGGCTCAACAACGGGTTAGCGCAGCCAGGACCGAACAGCGCCGCCTAAGAACAAGACAAGGAACTATTCCCGATTCACCTATTCAAATTCACGAAGACAATTTATCTACGTTTGCTCAGATTGATTGGACAGAAGATTCGGCAAGAGAAAGAGTCCTCGACATATGGAGAAGGGAAAGAGCCTTTGACGGAATATATATGAGCCGCAATGATGAAGCATGGAGTGATCTGCAAGAAAGCGCTCGAAATGAGTGGGAATATCAATACAGCAATGTTTTAGGTGGCACCAACAATACATTCGGTATTGAAATCGAAGTGAAGTTTAGAGATGGATACAGCAAACAGAGAGCTTTACGTGCTCTTTACGATGCCGGACTCACAAATACAGCCTCTGAATTAAGCTATCATTCGCAAGATGCCCCTGGCTTTTGGAAACCAGAGAGAGACGGATCGCTCGGTTCTAACGGATTAGAATTGGTTTCACCAGTACTTAACGATAATTCAGAAGCTTGGCAAAAGATTCAAGAGGCCACACGCATATTATCAGAGAATGGGGCCTATGTTGATAATAATTGTGGTGGACATGTACATATTGGAATTGCCCCGCTGGATCATCGGACTTATTCTTGGCAGCGTCTAGCCAGAATAGGTGTAGGGTATGAAAGGCAGTTTTTCCGAATGGGTGGAGCCAATTCGGATACCTATAGAAGAAATGGAACAACTGGTATTTTTCGCGGAACAAGCTATGCAAATCCCTTACCTGTAAGACCAATGATATCTTCTCTATCAAATGCTCAGAGAGCTCGTAGTATACTATCTCCTTCGCGGTATACTATTTTCAATGCCACAAACGTTGACGGTCACAGGTCCAAACCTACAGTAGAAATGAGATATCCTAACGCTACGTTAGACCATAGACAGCTTCAGGCTCAAATACAAGTTGCCAATGCAGTTATTCACCAAGCATCGATTATTAGGAATAACCATCCATGCAGTGAATTCACTCCTAAATTTACAGAAACTGAACAGCATCTTCGATATTCCAACATTCCAGTACCCGGAAGAGAGGAAAACAATTTCAGGTCCTTTCTTGACGTATTAGGTAATAAGAAAGATAGACTAGCTGCAACCTGGCTTTGGCTAAGGGGACGTGCAAGGTAGTACATTCACTACAGGAAATATTTTTAATAATTAATTGACTTGCAGGAAATTTATACATATACTCAAGGTAATATATACCAACTAAAGGTGGTTCTTATGGAACAGAATGGGAATCAGTTTGAAATAGATCGCCTGATGCTCGAAAACCAGAAAAAACTGCTCAATAAAAGGCGGTTTCTCGAAGAAAACGAGGAACCATCATTCCCCTTTGTTGTTGAGTTTCGAGATGGTAGAAGAGGAGAGGCTATAAACCCTCTTTACTTAATGGATCTCATTATAGAAGAGCATTTCTCCGATTGTGAGGACGTGCATACCCTCTACTTATTGGGCACTAATGTCTTAAGAGACCTTGCAGCATCTGAATTTTCAATGGATAGGGTTAGAGCGACTGTATATAGCAGTTCCGTCATCTACGACAATTTAATTGCCAATTATGAGGATGCCGTGGGAGAAGAACTGGATTTTGTTAATAGAGATAGTCCCGTTATCCTGGACTCCTGGGATGCATGGACAGTAGTTGCTTCTCTGATCAAAGCCGGCTACCTGAAAATCTATGAAAAATTACCGGTATGGTCTGACAAACATAAAGTTCAAGGCTGCGACCATTGTATATTCAGGAAAGCAGACGACCAGGGGCAAGAATACTGTGCTCTCTGGGAAACGAACTATTTTCGAGAGTGGGATAAGCTTTGTCCTTTCCCCACAAACGGATCTGGCTATACAGATTATCATGAGGTACGGCCCGAGGAAATCACCGATCCAAGCTATAAGACGGCCTTTATCCCAATTGAGCAAAGAAAAAATGAATACATGGGCTATAAGGTCAACGACAAACCGCCCGTAGAGGAAGATTAAAAACAAAAGGGATCTTAAGAGTATTGCTCTTCAAGATCCCTTTTTTTATAGGAGGAACTATGAATAAAATTTGCATTATGGCTGAAAAACGAAAGGTGGCCATGGATCATCTCATTCCTTTGATGAAAGAGAGCTTTACAAGGCATGCAGGCTACTATGAAAGCGAGAATTATATTGTAACCTGGGCTATAGGGCACCTTTTGCAGCTCTCGGATCCGGAAGACTACGGTGTAGAAGGACGCTGGAACTTGGATCAACTCCCTATTAAACCGAAAAAATTTACTTTGAAGCCTGCACCCATTAAATCCAAAAAGGATCAGCTTAATTGCTTGAAGACCCTATTCAACCGTAAGGACGTAGCGCTCATCATAAATGCGGCCGACGCGGGCAGGGAAGGCGCCCTCATCTTCGACGAGGTATACTCATACTCAAAAAGCAAGAAGCCGGTTAAATTTTTTTGGACCTCCTCGTATGTCTTGAAAGACCTTGAATATGCTCTCCAGAACATGAAAGACATGGCCGACTATAGCAATCTTATTTCTGCAGCCCGCTGCCGTCGCGATGCGGATTGGTTGTACGGTATCAACCTGAGCCGCGCTTACTCCGTCGTCAATGAAACAGCCCCACTGGGTAGAGTTATTACCCCCACACTCGCTCTGGTTGTAGAAAGAGATCGCAAGATTAACAATTTTGTTTCTGAGCCGCTTTATTCGCTGAAGGCGACGTTCGGATTTATCCCAATGCAATATAGGGATAAAAGTGGCCAAAGTAGCTTCAAAGAGAAAACCATCCTCCAGGAAATAGAGACTGAAATAGTGAGCCAAACAGGGCGAATTGTAAAAGTCCTAAATACCGAATCCTTGCTTTCTCCGCCTCTGCTTTACGATATTACGGATCTCCAAACCGAAGCCAGCCAGAAATTAGGCATTCCAGTAAACGATGTAAGCGAAATCCTTCAAACGTTGTCAGAGGGCGGTTATATAAGCTACCCTCGGTCAGATTCTAACTATTTACCTTCATCTATGGTTGAAGATATATCAGATATAATAACTGGCATGCTTAAGATACCATGTTTTTCAGAGACAGCAGCTGAAGCATTGGAAAGTGGGATAAACGTCTCAAACGCCTGTTTTAACGATGATCTTGTTACCGACCATTATGCTATTATACCGACGGGCGTCCACCCAGTGGATTTATCGGATCAAGCAAACGCAGTGTATCAAATGATTGTAAGACGTACGCTGATTCGTTTTTTAGCACCGGCTAAGTTCCACGAGCGAGAATTAGTATTGGAATGCCAAAACCATGAGTTTTTCGCTAGAGCAAAACGAATTACGTGTTTGGGTTGGCTTCAGCATTCAGAATATTCTCCCGCGTCTTCAAATTTGCCTAATTTCCCCGAGGGTAAACCATTACGGCATCAGAAGAGCTCAATTAACACAAGCATGACACGGCCTCCCCAGCCTTTTACCGAGGCTACTCTATTGATGGCCATGAAGTCTGCCGGCAAAAGCCTGCAAAGTTCTTCCCTCCGTCAATCAATGGATCAGAGGGGATTAGGGACACCAGCCACTCAATCCGGTATTATCGAACGGTTAAAAACCACCGGCTTAATCGCACGATCGACAAGTGGCCACCTATGCGGTACAGAGAAAGGCAAAAAAATAATTGAGAATCTAATTGATGATCGAATTGCATCCGCAGAAATAACTGGAGAATTTGAGTACAAGCTGAAGAAAGTTGAGGATGGGGAATTAAGCGGAGCTCAATTTATGGCTGATTTATCGCACCTAGTGACGCAGTATGTGGTTTCTTACAAAAACACGAAAAAACAGGCAAGGACTTAGAAGATACACATTACGTATTCCCTCCAACTCCCAGTTATAGAACACTTCCTAACTGCTAAAATGTTATGGAGGTGTTCTTTATGTTTATGCTCCTATGCTACTCCAATACAGCAAAGACAACATGCCCTTTAACAGCGCCCGGCACATCGCAGAGCTTAAGTTTGACGGTATACGTTTGATCGTCTCTCACACGGACGAGATTAAGTTATACACGCGTCATAACAACGATGTGACAGCGAAGTTTCCGGAGCTTGTTTTGAAATCACCTGTTCCTCCAGGAACGATCCTGGACGGCGAGGTAATTGTAACGGATGCAGACGGCAAACCGGATTTCGAAGGCATGCTTGCCCGGTTTCAGTCTAAAAGCAACAAAACACCGGTTACGTTTGTCGCTTTTGACATCATCAAGCACCGTGGAATCGACGTTACTAGTCTGCCACTCATGCGGCGCAAAGATCTTTTGGAACAAGCGTTTGAGGAAACGGATTACTACAAACGGGTGCAGGTTGTGAGAGGATTGACGACAGAGTATTTTAAGATCGTCAAGCAGCACGGGTTGGAGGGAATCGTCATTAAAGATAAAGATTCTCGGTACGAAATAGACCGTCGCTCGTGGGCATGGCAAAAGGTAATTAACTGGACGTATGCTGACGTTTATATATCAGGGTATCGCAAAAAAAACTTTGGATGGCTGGCTTCTGTCGAGGCAACAGACGGGAATATGCGGCCGGCTGGGATAATCGAGCTCGGCCCCACCCCTACCCATAAAAAGGCTTTTAATGGTGTGCGAAAAAACCTGGTTTTTGAAGAAGACAAGAATTTTGTTTATATGCAGCCGTTGTTAAAGGCCAGGGTTAAGACCAGAAACTGGACAAAAAAAGGAATGCTTCGAAGTCCTGTTTTTGTAGATTTCTTGCTGTAAGATGCTTTACAGACCTCCTCATTAAGGAGGTCTTTTTTATTAGAACTTTTGGCTGGTGCGAAGCCGGTTATCGGGATATGAGTGTAACGAGGAACCCGGCAGCCCTGTGCTGCAGACGACCGCGACCGATGTTTCCGGATACCGCCTGCAGGGGACGACCGCGGATCCGCAGAACTGGCGCGACCGGCGGACATATGGCGTTGGCCGGGCGAGCTGCAGTCGGCGGGGAACCGGTGATTCTGGATCTGCAGGGGACGACCGGGGAACGACCAGGCCGGCTCTGGCAGCTGATGTCCTCCCGGAGATCCGCAGTGCCGGCGTGCCTGGCGGACAGATGACGTCGGGCAGGCGAGCTGCAGTCGGTGGGGGACCACCAGTGATTCCGGATCCTTTATGCAGGGGGCGATCGGCCAGGTCATCTCCTGCAGCTGCCGGCCTCCTGGAGATCCGTGGTGCCGGCGCGGCCTGCAGCGGACAGATGGCGTGGCGTTGTCCAGGCGAGCTGCTGACGACGCCGGTGCTTCCGGATCCTTCTGTAGGGGACGGCCGGGGAACGGCCGAGCCGAGCTCATAAAGCTGTCGGCCTCCTGAAGATCCGCGGCGCCGATGCGACCGGCGGACAGATCGCGTTGGCAGGCCAGCTGCTGACGGCGCGGAACCGGTGCTTCCGGATCCTTTATGCAGGGGGACGACCGGGGAACGACCAGGCTGGCTCTGGCAGTTTCCGGCCTCCCGGAGATCCGCAGTGCCGGCGCGACCAGCGGACAGATCGCGTTGGCCAGGCAAGCAAGCTGCTGACGGCGCGGAACCGGTGCTTCCGGATCCTTTCTACAAGGGACGACCGAGGAACGACTAGGCTGCCTCCGGCAGTTGCCGGCCTCCCGGAGATCCGCAATGCCGGCGCGACCGGCAGCGGACAGATGGCGTTGGCCAGGCGAGCCGCTGACGGCCGCGGACCGGTGTGCTTTAGGGTATTGTCTGCAGGGGGACGATCGAAATACGGACGGATCGACCACCTACAGCTATTGGCCTCTTAGAGATCCGCAGGGTCGGCGCAATCGCCGGCAGCGGACGGTCGACGTTGCCAGACGAGCTGCAGGCGGGCGGGGACCGAGGCGATTCCGGATTCCTCTGCAGGGGAACGGTCCAGACGCGGATGCCTCTTTCTCCTTCAGCTGCTGGTCGTCTTCCCGAGAAACCGCCTGCCGGGCGTGGCCGGACTCCAGATCACCTGCAGGGCTTCCACGGGATAGCACTGTTTCTCTGGTATTTATCGAACTATATTTTATAACGTTCTCTTTTTGTTCGGTTGTGTTGTACAACCTAATATGATATATTTATATCAACAGAAGACGACATACACACAAAACCAACAAGCCGCAGATAGCGGATGAGGTCGAAAGGAAGAGTAAAAATGAAAGTAGTTATTAAAGGTACAGACAAAGTTGCCACATTAAGCATTACAGATGCTAACGGCGTGAATTACGTTAAAGATTTCATTGGTAACTACGATGCATTCTTGGACGGACAATTCACTATCAATGAGGACCTGCACGCCTATGAGGCCACCCAAGAAACTTTCGACTGGTGGGAAAAGGTCATCAACGACAACCAAGCGCTGGAAGATCGCCTCAACTCTCTCCGTGAAGAATATGGCTCGGATCGTGTGAATGAGATCGTAAGCGCCGCAAGCGACGTTGATCTCGAAGACCTTGCCGCCGCTGTAAACAAGGCGCTGGACGAGGAACTGAACTTGGGAAAGTAGAACCGCCCCTTGAGTACGTAGGAGCTGCGTGGATTGCTAAACGTATCGGCACCACGCAGCAAAACGTTAGCAAAACGGCAAAGGCTATGCTAGAGCCGTCATATCGCGGTAAAGAAAAACGTTTCTCGCGTCCAGACGCTTTTCTTGAGGGGAAACCTATGTGGTTAAAGAGTAAGTATGATCACCTTTCTGATCTTGATTAAGCCGCAGATACTTTAATGTATAGGCAAAAGGAGAATTAAGATGCTTACAGATAAAGAAAAACAACTTTGGGAAAACAAGTTCAATAAAACCGTTCAAAGATTTAAAGTGGATGTTAAAGTAACGGTTGCGCATCCTGTTACAGGTGAAATCTTTGAGCAAGAGAGTTATGCAATTTTAGACGAATTAGCCTTAGGAGAACTAAAAGATAACATTGAAAATTCTCCTTTCCGCATCATTAATGTATCTGAATCAGATGAAACCGAAAATTCCTTATTTTTCTCGGTACCAATGGAGCTAACTCCAGAAGAAAAGGAACTTGAAGAACGCTTAATTTCCACTCTTCAGCACTGCAAAACTCAAACGGATGCTTATTTCGCCTTTCATGAGGATGAAGTGAACTATGAAGGATTTTATCCAGGACCAGTTCCTACAGACTTTCAAGATAATGTAAAAATTTATTCGGAAGTTTGTGTATGTCATCCACAAGCATCTCCAAAGATAAAATACATTGCCGAGATAAAAAATGAGTTTTCTTTTGAAGATGAAACTATCATTGATATCTGGGATGTAAATAATTATTACGAGAATAACAGTTAGAAGTGTATAGCCCTCTTGCCATATTCCCCCAAATGCCCTTATACTATCCCTATGTCGTCCCTTCGTGGGGCGTGGATTGAAATATCCTTGAAGGTAACTTCAAGCGCAAGCCTCTGTCCTTTGGGATAGAGGCTTTTGCTATCACACGTCTCCAAAAGGAGTTGAGCCATAGTGCCTCCTAAAAAACTCGACCTTACCGGCCAACGCTTCGGCAGGTTGACTGTGATCTCAGAACTCCCCAAGGAAGGAAGTTCACCTCGTTGGCATTGTGTCTGTGATTGCGGGAAGACAAGGAACACGACGACAATACTTCTCCGCCGAGGAGATTGCAATAGTTGCGGATGCCTGCACGACGAGTATCTTGCTGAACGCCATTCAAAGACCGACACAGACATAACCGGGAAACGCTTCGGCAAGCTTGTTGCCCTGAATAAAGTTAAAGTCGAAGGCAAAAAATCCCGCATGTGGCTATGTCAATGCGATTGTGGCGAACAGAAAACGGCAGCAGCCAGCGAATTAAAAAAGGGACATGTTCGTAGCTGTGGCTGTCTGATTTCGGAACATGTAAACTCTTTTTTTGAAGCAGGAACAAACGTCCCTGCTTTGCTTGCAAATACGTTAAGCTCCCGAAACAAAAGCGGAACAAAAGGCGTTCACTTCAATTCCAGAAATAACAAGTGGATGGCATATATCATGTTCCAGAGAAAAAACTATAACCTCGGCAGTTTTGAAAATAAGAGAGATGCAATCCAAGCCAGGAAAGAAGCTGAAGCTCGATTGCACGGAGAATTCTTGGAGTGGTATTACTCCCGGAAAGAAAACAAATTAATACCCGAACAACCCAGAAGAAAAAGGAAACACAGCGACGAAGATCTTATACAAAGTCTTAGGGATGTAGCGAAGCAATTCCCGGACAAGTACCTTACTGTCTGGGATTATGCCTCCGTCTGTAGAAGTCCCACTTATCAAACCATCACGACCCGTTTTGGTTCGTGGGGAGAGGCTTGCAAAAAAGCCGGGGTACAAACAGTCCCGAGGTCTGATGATGCTGATAAACATCGAAAAGATTATATTAGGGATTACCAGCGGAGAAAGAAGCAACAATGGATTGCTGAAGGAAAATGTAAAAATTGCGGCGGAGACTGGATTCCGCCGGAGTCGAAACCGGGTAAAAGGAAAGCGTCCTATTGTCTAAATTGTCAAAAACGAACCGCAGACAGGCTTAAACGCCGTCAAGAGAAACGATTAGAACTGGCTCAAAGCATAATGCTCATATACGCTATGTTGCAGTTTTATAAATAATTGGGAATAGGCCTTACTTGAAGAACTGTACAATCGAGTCTTATTGGGACAGTAGAGCGAGGTAATACCATGACGAAAAAGAGAAGATGGAGCCCCGAAAAGAGAGCCCGATTATCCGAAAGGGGCCAGACTGAAAACTTGAAGTTGGGCACGCTTGCCGCCCAGGTGAACCCAAAGACTGGGCCATTTGAAACGAACGAACAAGCTTTGATCTGGGTCCTTAAATCCCCGGAAGGCATAGTTCATGAATTTAGAAATCTTAGCCACTGGACACGGCAGCATGCCGACATTCTGCCCGGCACTCCTGAACAAGCTAGGTGCGGTATTATGCAAATTAAAAGGAGTATGCTAGGCAAAACCCGGCGTCCGGTCACTAGTTGGAAGGGTTGGACCCTTTTAGGTTGGCGCAAACCAGACAATGGGGAAAGTGGGTCATAATAATGAGTAAACCACTGGCTAAAACATGGAAGCGTCGAGAGCACTTCCGTTTACGCGAACAGAAAAGACGTGATGAATGCAAAGAAAATGGCCTCTGCCCTCAGTGTAAGGGACCGTGGATCGAACCATTATTAAAACATCGCGTAAAGCCGGAGCATTGTCGAAATTGCCAGGATTACTACAGCTACCGCTACCTCAAGAAGAAAAATCCTCCCGACAGCGAACTATTAAGAGTCATACACCGTGTCATGATCTTAAGCGAAAAACAGATAACTAAGCCCGTACTGATTGATGCGCTCTCCAAAAAAGCTAAGAAACACGTTCTCGATATCCTTCTCGAACGTCACGGAAGTTGGATTAAAGTACGCCAGCTCGTGGGTATTATCAAGAAAAAACCACCCAAACTTGAGCGACACCTAACGGGGAATAGATACAGCGATGAAGAGCTTTTACGTGTTATTCGGGAGGTTGCAGAGCGATTTCCCGGTAAGCACCTTACAGTTTGGGACTATGATTCCGTTAGGAAAACTCCGAGTTTAAAAACAATTAACGCCCGTTTCGGATCATGGGCAGCTGCCTGCGAAAGAGCAGGCGTGAAAACTGTTCCGAGGTCTTTAATGCCTACCCAAGACCGATATGAATACCTTCGTTATAAAAGATACTTACTGAATAATCACCTTAAAGCCACCGGACGTTGTGAGCAATGCCACAAAGAATGGATTCCACCAATCACAACACCGGGAAAAGGAGCGCCTGCATATTGTCTTAACTGTCAGGAACGTGTTAAGGAAAAAAATCGACTCAATAAAGAATTAAAACAAAGCATATTGCTCATATCCGCTATGTTGCAGTTTTATAATTGATCAAACATTTGAAGAATATCCCTTCCTTGCTATCGGATTGCCTTGGAACTTTAAGGTGAAGGTCTGGCGCTAAGCATCTCGTTTTTCTCCAACTGCCTGCCTTGTTCTCTGAACAACACTGCGTTGATCCGATCGAACGGTTCTTTACGGATCCGCTGGCACTTTAATGACTCGATTTGCTTCAGATGCATGGCCATAGGGAGTACGATGCGGCAGCCGGCGGAAGGCGGTGCTTCCGGAGTCGCTTACTATGTGTTACACTTAATGTGTTGCCTAAGGCAAATTTCTAAAGATAGAAAAGATCTTTATCGCTGGAACGATAAAGACTCTAAGAAGCAATAGATTCAAGTTGCGTAGATCTACCCGACGTCTGACAAATTAATTTAAACACGAAAGCCCACTTCAGTTCCTCAACTAGATGGTGGGTTTTTTTGTTTCTTCGTGGCCACCCGGCGGACGGCGGGCGTGGCCAAGCGAGTTAAGCTGCAGGCGGGAGAGGACTGTGGTGCTTTCGGATTCTTCTGCCAGGGACGATCGGGATGCGGACGCACCGGTCTCCTTCAACTCCTGGAGATCCGTGGAGCCGGCGCAGCCGACGCCGGATGGTTGACATGGCCAAGCGAGCTGAGCTGCGGGCGGTGCTTCCGAATTCGCATGCGGGTGGGACGACAGGACGTGCCGGCGCGGTGTTCCTCCAACTGCAGGCGGGAGCAGACCGCGATGCTTCCGGATTCTTCTGCCGGAGACGTTCGGGATTTGGACACACCGGTCTCCTTTTACTCCTGGCCTTCTGGAGATCCGCGGAGCCGGCGCGGCCGCCGGCGGACGGTGGATGTGGCCAAACGAGCTGAGCTACAGGCGGGAGAGGATCGTGGTGCTTCCGGATTCTTCTGCCGAGGACGATCGGGATGCGTACAGACCGGTCTCCTTCGACTCTTGGCCTCCTGGAGATCCTCGGAATCGGCGCGGCAGCCGGCGGACGGAGGCGTGGCCAAACGAGCTGAGCTGCAGGTGGGTGAGGACCACGGTGCTTCCGGATTCTTCTGCAGGGACGATCGGGATGCGGACGCACCGGCCTCCTTGAGATCCCCAGAGCCGACGGACGGAGGCGTGGCCAAGCGAGCCGACCTGCAGGTGACGTATACCGAGGTGCTTCCGGATCTGCACGCCATGAAAACCTTACGAGGGACAATAAAGGCAACAAAAAAAGTTCGTCTAATGACGAACTTCATTATTTTTCATTCACCTGTTTTTTTGCCGCAATATTTTCAATTTCCAGCTGTCTCTGGGCGTATTCTTTTATTTCCGCTAATGTCATACCCGAGTTGGCTATTTCGGATAGACAATTCATGAGCCTTCTATTCTTTTCTTGGTACTGTTCCAATACAGTCTGTACCACTTAAACATCCCCTCTCAATTAGAATTGTAGATCAGTGATATACATATGTAATTCCACGCGTTTCTCCGCTCTTACTTGAGGCAACTTTGTAAAATACCGGAGTAGGTTCAGAAGAGTACCCCGCCTCAATTTTACGATGTTCGATAAGAACTTTCAAAGCGTAAAGTGCCCCCAGAAACAAAATTACTCCGATACCAAACCAAATAAGATCAAGCATTATTAAACTCTCCCTTCATATATTCATTTAGCAGCTCGTCCAACTGCTGAGACTTTTCTATTACAACAGGATGGCAAATGCCGTGCTCATCTGCCAATGTATTGAGCTCCAGCCTTAATAGTTCAATGTGCTGTTGAAGGTTTAACATCTTTGGACGTTCCTCCTTCTGCAAGGCTTTTCACTTTGAGATAGCTGTTAGCAGCGTACACCATAAAATCATTGAGGTTATATTCCATCAGCTCCATTATTTCGTCAGCTGCCTCAGTAGTGTTGCAGCCTTCTATCAATGTTTTAACTACTACCTCGTTGCTAACGATATTCCACTCACCTCCGAAAAAAATTACTTGAACACCTTCATATTTAATTTTTTTCTCTAAACGATCCTTCAGAATATGTATACTGTTCATTTCGCAACTCCTCGTATATCTTTACATGAGTAGGTACAACGCTTTTCGTTGTACATACAACGTTTAACGTTGTGTTAATATTAATATACAACGTTTAACGTTGTAAATCAAGATAGTTGCCACTATTTACGTAGTATTTTTTATGGTATGATTAACTTGAGGTGACGACTTTGAAAATTTACTTTACTCTTAAAGACATTTTGGATGCCCGAAGTATATCTCCACGACAATTTTCATTGGATACTGGGATACGTGATGGAACCGTGTACGATATTTGTAATAATAAAATTGAACGATTACCTGTTAATATCATTGATAAAATCTCAGAAGTACTCGATATTGAACCAGGGGATTGGATAAAGCACAGAAAAGATAATGCTGAAGTGGATGACCATTTAGCTAGGATCATAGAAATGCTTGAAAAACAAAAAGACCCGTCCAATGTTGAACGAGCTTACCGAATTCTCAATGAAGTATTCAAGTGTAAATGTACGGATTAATACAGGGAGGTAAAGGGCGGGGGAGTGCATAGAAAGAGATTTTTTTCACTTTCGTGTAGTATTTTTTCAACGTTTTCCCCCAAATATCTCCTTTTGCGTATATCTACATCTGCCGCAATGAGTGACCACAGCAGGCTGAGGCTGCCTCGATAACCGCGACAAGCATAGGAGGCCGAAATACCGACTTCATTACGCTTCTGTTCATAGACTTTAATTCCCCTGGATCGAAAGAAATTTTTTAAATGAGTCAATTCGATTGTGGCCAGGTCCATTCCGCGACCTAAAGCATCGACATAAGGCTGAGGAGATTTTAGAGCCTGCTTCATGACCTCGGAGTCACGTTCAAACACCGTCAGGACGATCGGTATTAACACATACTCTTTGATAAAGGAGACTTCCTCGCTGGTTGCATATCCTCTGCTCATAGACCCCCCTTAAACAAGAACATTCGTTCCTGTTATTATACCAAAAAGGTCCGGGAGTATACACTCAACAATAGGTCTATTTCCTACATATCTAAAAGGGCTAAGCAAAAAGAGACCTCTCTTTTAGAGGATCTCTTTTTGCTTCATCTTAAGAATTCCTGCAAGTAGTCTCCAGCCGCAGCGATTGCAATGATCGCGTAAACAACTGCCACAACCCTGCAAACCCCGCGAAATAACGAAGCATCACTCTCCTTGCGACGACGTTCCTTCGAATCAATCGTAACTTTTTCTATCACTTCACTCACTCCACATGTATTTTTAGGAATCTAATACATATCATACCATAAATTGTACCATTAAAATAGTACATTGATGAAGTAAATGTATCATTTAAATGGAGTGCATAATTCTTTAAATTTTGACTAGACTCTTATGTATTACCAAAGGGTCGGTGTGTTATGAAGAAAAATACGTTACAAGAAATTGGCCAAGCGATCCGGGTTGCTCGTCTGAATGCTGGGTTAACGCAGGAGGATCTCGCTGAAGCGAGCGGAAAAGAACGTGGCTATATTAGCGACGTAGAGCGCGGAGGAAAAAATGTAACCATCCGAACTCTGGACGACATAGCCGAGGCGCTCAGCATGGATGCCCTTGATATGATACAGCTATACAGGTCGCAGGATGAGACTATCGCGGCAGTTGTAGCGTTATTGGATGGGGAGAGTGTAGAAGAAAGGAAACGGCTGCTCGAAATTTTGAAATTGATATGCGGTCGAAAATAATCCAATTCCGAGCGGCCACACTCGGAATTAAAAAAGCCAGGATCTCCGATAAATCGGGACCCTGGCTTTTTTAGATATGTTTATTTCCTAATGTACAGAGTGTTAACCTAATCCTCTTTAGTTCCTTTAAGAATCCAAGTGCCAACAAGCCAAATAAAAACAAAATTAACAATCATGGATAAAAATGTATCCAGTTTCGTTGAAATAAAAATGACTGCAATTAAAAAAGGGACGGCTAGAAGTATTCTTTGGGTGCGAGTTTTCATTACGTCCACCGCCTTACTACTTATTTCAAAAACTAATTACCATAGTAATCTTTAGTAGTGAGATAAACTTTAGAGCCTAAGTCCACGTGGGGTTCACTAATTACAGTTTTTTTCAAAATCGTCCGGTAAGGGTCTGCATAAATATCCTCTACATAGTAGTATACATCTCTCCCATAGTAATCACTATACGTTTTGTAAAATGTTGTATAAGTATACTTCCAATCTACATGATTGTTAACCCAGCCAGATACGGCAGTGGTGAAACTTCCAATGGCGGCTGTTGTATATACATTCTTGGTTAAAATTCCGCCAATGAGTCCAATCGTATTAGTAACAGCCGCTGAGACAAAAGTAATAACATCCTTTTTAACAGCATTTTTATAGTCGTTTGACTTCCTGCTCAATACAATAGTTTCATTCCCCCAAATTGGATCGGATTTAGGGGAGTAGCTATCAGGGTTAGTCACCGTTTTAGCATTGTGACGATTAGCCAAGAATTTCTCTGCCTCGGCCCGTACACTTGAATTTTCTTGAAGGATGTCAGAATCCTCTGATCCAGCGGCGATGGTAACACTCACTCCATCTTTTGTTATGATATCCGTATTAGCGCCGAGTGATTCCGTTGTGTTTTCCTCGACTTTTGAAGTAGATGACGTTGCCTCATGGTTGGGGGAAGCTGCTAAAGCATTGTACGGAATTGCGGTGACAATAAGTGCGGCGGATAAAGTAGATAGAATAGTTTTCTTCATGGCTCTCTCCCTTAGAACAGTTTTTGCAATAGCATTAATAGTACATTTCTTCCATAATTGTATTATTAAAGTATCACACCACGTAATGCTACCAAATATTTACATGGTAGTCAATGGTAATTATATTAGGTGGACATCGCTTTCATTTGCTGCATTGTGCTTGGTTGTTGTGTTAGGGGACCGGTAGTATCTTGCAATGCCGGTCCTATTTTAGTTACTTTGTCCAGAAATGAAACAAAAAAAGCCCTGCAGTCTACATGAGACTTTACAGAGCTTCGTTGCCTGGTTATTCAACTTCGAGTTCTTCTATACTGATACATTTGATTTCTTCAACGTCTTTAAGCCTCAAATCATTGGTAACAAACGCTTCAGCATGCCCTTCTATAGCAGTAGCCAAAATTAATGCGTCCGGAGTTTTCATTCCATATGTGGCCCTTAATGCAGCTGCTCTTTGGGCTACAACATCGTTTACAGGTAGTAACTCAAGATTCGGAAAATGGGAAAACAGAACTTTATATCTGTTGGCTATGTTCGACTGTCCCTCTTTTAGAGGTTTAACTAAAATTTCTGTAAGAGTAACTGTTGAAGCTAAAGCGATTATCTTCCCCTGTTCGACTAAATCCAGTATTTTTTTGGATTTCTCACCATACTGCGGATGTTTTTCAAACACATATATAAAAATATTCGTATCTAAGCATACCCGATATATGTCCGACATTTTCACCAATTTTCACGCTCATTCCTGATATATTCATCGCCCGTTTGCTTTTGCCATATCTCTTCACCCAAACCCCAAAGTGCGTCGGAGAAAGATTTAGGTTTAGCTGTTATAGAAACTTGCTTAGTGTCGGGGTCATAACTCCATATGAGGGTATCACCAATTCCTAATTCTGCTTTCCTTCTAATATCTTCGGGAATGGTTGTCTGATATTTATTCTTCACTTCAGATTCACCAGCAATTCTCACTTGTGACATAATACAATCACACCTTTTCAACATTTTTTATATAGAGTATACCACACTCTGCGAATTGTTACACTTTTTTAATAAATGTCATACTTTTTATTTTATGTAGTACTAATTTTATTTTTGTACGACTATTTTAAATATTGTCATACAAAATTTAGTATGTTATATTTAGGGCACAGAATATCTCTTCTGTGCCCTAAATTCGTATTTTATTACCCTTAAATGATTACGCTACATACTTAAAACTCGAACAATTTGGGGCACGGAAGAATTAAGGCTGTAATTAACTAAAACTGACGAGGTGTAGTAATGAAAAACATTAATGGATTACTCGGAATAAACGACTCATACCAAGCACCAACAAAAATCATGGAAATTCTGTACGACCGTAAAAGACGGGAAGAATTATTTATGAAGTTTCTCGAAGCGTTCAACTTTGATGTATCCTATGACTGGTTCCATTATTATTTCCAAGACGAACATGCTGATCGGAAACAAAAGAAACAAGACTTCACGCCTGTAGGTGTTGCTGACTTGCTCACGGCATTAACTGGTGTGGACGAAGGTACTACCTATGATTGTGCAGCAGGAACAGGCGGAATTACGATACGTAAGTGGCAAGCAGGTCGTACACGAACTTCCCTTGTCGAGTATAAGCCGTCCAACTATCTGTATGTGTGCGAAGAAGTAAGCGATAGAGCAATACCCTTCTTATTATTTAATGTCCTAATACGGGGAATGAACGCAATTATTATTCACTGTGATGTTCTATCTCGCAATACGTACGGCGTGTTTTTTGTTCAGAACGATAAGGACAATCCCAATGGATTCTCAAGCCTTAATGTAGTGCCGTACTCCCAAGATTTAGCTAGTTTTCTGGCAGTGAAGTTTGTAGAAGAACGTTATTCAAATTTGATTGAGTCGAAAGAATACCCCGCGCATTTATATGATTATAGCAGCAAGCAAGCGATATAGATCAACCTGGTAATTCAAACTAAAAACGAAGGAGCTCGATGACCTATGCAACAACGTCAACCCATTGATCCATCCAAATTGAAAGTAATTAACCCGGGGGATTTTGTCACTTTCGAGTTGGTGAATGGATCTTGCTTTAGTGGAGTAATAAAGGAAATTGGAAAGTTTAAATTTGACTATTGGTGGCCTTCTCCGAGTACTTTCCAGCCAGAAGACATCCACCGCATCAAATTTCATGAAAGAAAGGATGAAACAAAATTACTTTATGTTCTAATCAAATTCTCGAATGAAGATTTGTTAGATGCAATCGTTTATTCATCGTTTGATCTGGCTAAACAAAATTTCTTTGACTACACAGGAGTTACATACGAGAAATTTGAGAAACGTCTGTCCGCGGGTGAAGACTATGAAGAAATTCTCGGATACAAATATGCCGGTACGCTGATTAAAACTAGACAAATATTATCTGTTTGATTTTAGGAGAAGCAGCATGGTCTACGTAAGCTTAAACGGCCACCGCAACACGCCAGAGGTAAATCGAAAATGGATTCATCGAGACACCAGGTATACGCTGTTGCGGGGCATGTATGGGAACGTATACGAAATCATCGACCATGATCGAAAAGTGCGGTATCGCCAGGATCACCCAATTGTAGACCCTGGCGACTTATTCGATCCGGACGCGCTCTATCTTTTCATTGTGATTACTGCCAGCAGCGTACAGGTTCTATCCGCCTGGTTCGCTATAAGCTGGTTTACAATTACTTGGTTCGTCCTCACACCAACCCTAAATGGATGAAGACAATCACTCACGTTTCATATGCCTGCTGTCCCGGCTGCAATCCAAACGATTTGCCTATTCCGGAACAGCTTAAAGCCTACCATCTTGTCCAACTTTATCAAGATGATCGGTTAATACATACTCAGCCGCGGCGGACTTAAAGAAGAGAGTAGGCTGCCGAATTGAGGCAGCCTATTTCTTTGTTAGAGACTACTATGAAATGAATGGGGAGGCTTCCAGTGATATTACAAAAGGAAGTATCATGCGATCAATTTTGTGGTGGCGGTGGTGTAGGGATCGGTTACGAGGAAGCAACAGGTTCAAGCTTTGATCACGCAATAAATCACGATTCAGACTCAATCGGAATGCACCAGGTGAACCATCCCTATACGACACATCATCAGGAAGATGTATGGCTAGTTAACCCTTATGACTTGGCCGCCGGCCGATCAGTGGCGCTTAATTGGCTAAGTCCATCATGTACCCATCACAGCGTAGCTGCAGGGGGAGTGCCCAAAAACAAACAACTGCGCGGACAAGCTTGGCTTGCTGTAAGATGGGCGGCAACAGTCAAACCGAGAGTTCAAATTTTGGAAAATGTTAAGGAATTTAGATCCTGGGGGCCCCTGCTTGAGAATGGGCAGCCTGATCCTGAGAGGAAAGGTGAAACCTATAAAAGGTTCATCGCCGCTATGATCCGACATGGTTATGAAGTTGAAACCAAAATACTAAAGGCTTGTGATTATGGAGCACCCACCGGCCGTGAAAGATTATTCATGGCAATGCGCCGTGACGGCCGCCCTATTGTTTGGCCAGAGCCCACTCACGGAGATCCTAAAAGCGAGGCAGTCCGTTCCGGCCGGCTCCTTCCGTGGCGATCAGCAGGTGAAATAATCGACTGGTCAATCGAGTGCCCATCCATCTTCACGCGTAAACGGCCATTAGTAGCAAAAACTCTACGTCGAATTGCCCGGGGACTAAGGCGGTTCGTGCTCGAAACAGACGAGCCTTACTTTGTTCCTTCCCACGCTGCGGTTGGGAACCTTACTAATCAATCGGACTCAGTTCTTGCCTTCTTATCAAAATATTATGGGGAAGTCTCCCCGGGAGAGGCACGCGGACAAAGTCTTTATGATCCGCTGCATACAATCAGCACAGCTAACCGATTTGCACTGGTTACGAGTCACCTGGTCAAGTTCAGAGGAGATAATTACGGATCATCAACGGCAGCTCCACTGCCGACAATATCCGCGCAGGGAAATCATGCTGGAGAAGTGCGAGCCCTCCTTATTAAATATTATGGGGAAGGGATCGGGCAGAACCTTCATGATCCTCTGCATACGATACCGACTAAGGACAGATTCGGGCTGGTTTTAATTAAAGGGGATCTGTATCAAATTGTCGACATAGGGTTTCGCATGCTACAACCACATGAGCTATTTGCAGCTCAAGGTTTCCCTTCCGACTACATCATTGATCGAGATGCTTCCGGCAAAAAACTTTCAAAGTCATCCCAAATTGCACGCTGCGGAAACTCCGTTCCGCCGGCCTTCGCTAAGGCTCTTATTGAAGCGAATCTTCCCGAGCTGTGCGTGAATAAAAAGTCTTATAAATCAGAGTACCAATACGAACTACAGTTAATGTAAAGGTTGGCAGTTAAGACTCTGTTCAAAGAGAATTAATTGCCGACAACGGAATATTCTTGTCCATACTTTTTCAAATATTTAGACAAACTACATGCTATGATGTAATTAAAAGACATAGCGGCAAAATTATGTTTTCACTCTTGTTTTCACTCTAGTGTATGCAAAAAAATAGTAGCATACTGCATTACTCGAAGATTATTTTACAATGTAATTCAGGAGGAAAGTCCATGGGGTTTGAAATCATTAAAAATTTTATGGTTCTAGTGGTGCTTGTCATGTTTGTTTGGCTGGCCTGGGAACTTGTTAGACCCGTTTATTGAGGCTTATATAGCAATGTTGAACTTGTTCGGAAATATGTAGCACAAAAGTGAGGAATGAGCGATGGGTCCAGGTAGACCAGCGCAAGTTTGTGAAACCGAAGAACTGGTTCAAGAGTTTGAGGTGGCCAGCCGCGGTGAAGATTACGAATTTGCCTTGTGTGCGCTCTACAAGTTGGTAAAAATGAATAAAGTGCCAAAAGACATGGGGGCTACCAATGTTTAATATCTCTGAAGTAAAATCTCTAGAAAATGAGCTAACAAAAGATGAATGGGCAGCGATAGAGTCCTGTCTATATCAAAAAGTTAAAAAAGCGGCATCCGCTGTTGAACATGCAATAAAGAGTTCAGACAAGGCTACAGCTTCCATATTCAAACGTGAGCTAGATGTAGCTTACTCAGCATTTGAAAAAGTCGCATTTATTGTTTATGTCCTTTCTAAAAAAGAATCTGTACAAAGTTTGAGCAGAGTAGAGTTTTTAGAAAAATTAAAGAAAGATATGAGGCAAGAATTTAGTGTAATTTAACATAAAATATCTGAAAAAATGTGTTTGACCTTTTACTTAAATGAGTTGTGATTCTATGAGGAAACTTATCGGTCCTGTATTGGAGGTAAGAAGAATGAAGGAAGAAATGGATAAAAAAACGAGAGAGCTTTTAACGGAGTCAAGAAAATTTGGTATAAGCAATATTCTTGGCCAGTGCAGCACCTGTCAGAAATACAAAGCGATTCATAACGTCTTAGATGGAAAAAAGGTTTGTACGGATTGTTATACAACTTAATGAATTAACAAGGGTGTTATTCGACGCTTGGGAGTGGGCGGCTGAAAGGCAGCGTCAAGTATCTTAATAAGGGGCGTGCATTGTTAATGAATAGCGTTGAAGATCTATATGATAAGGTGCTTTATTACAAAGGAAGGGTCTGGACAATCTATGCCCTTGACGGGAACCACGATGGCGTTTTCGCTTTCCAAGGTTTGAAACCTTATACTTCATTCAAATACGACTCGTATAGCCACGATAGAAACATCTCATATTTAAAGATGGCAGAAGCATTAGAGTGTATTATCGAGGAAGAAAAGATTGCAGAGTGCGTCCATCTTGAGAGGAAAGCGGACGCTAAGAAACTGAGCAAAAAGATGGCTGTAGACTTCCTTGCCCATCTTACTGGTCATACTGTTGGGAAGATCGACGGTGAAGTTGAGGAGCAACACAATGGTTTCACGGTCGTGCTAGGACAGGTGCGTTACGATCTTTGGAAGATGGACGGCAGGTTACATTTGCACCATTACATGCATGGGACTACCACTGGAACGACTTTTGACTTTGTTACATGGAAGGTCGACACCAACTATGAGGACAAGCAGCGTAGACAATCTCAGCGAGAAGAAAAAGAATTGATTATCGAAGAGTACAAACATTATCACCATTGTAAATGTGATGCAACAAAATGAACAGGGAACTGACTGACATACGGATGATACCGGATCCGATTCCGGCAAAAGGGCAGCAGGGATTGTGGAACTGGAATGACGGACAGCTTGAACAACTGAAATACATGGGAATCGTGTACATGTAAATATCGAACTACTTCGTTGTAGTGGCATTATGCAACGAACGGAAATAATCTGCATACCCTGAGTAAACACCTAATTGAATTAAATTGTCTATTTCAATCCAATCAGCCTCCGGGAGAGTTATCGTAATTGGTTTTTTTACTCCAAGACTCTTACGTCCTGCGCCATTACGTTTGCCACCACGCCTAGGTGTGGCCGCCGACACCGGTTCTTGCTTGGGCAAAGAGTCGATCCGTTTATCAATCTCGGACATGTAAATATTCGCTAATTCTATGTAACTGCCAGCGGGAATTTTTTTGTCGAGAAACAACAAATTCATTTTCGTAATTTTAATTTCCATACCGTTATAAAAGCGAAAATCATTTTTTTGCTTAATTTGTTGGTCAATCAGAATTATGGTTCGTCTCGTAGCTTCCATAGTTTGTTCCGGCGTATGTCCGGCAGGCAAACTTTTTTGAAATGGGATGTATTTTTCAATATCCTCAAGCAATTCGGGATAAAGACCATCGCAGTATTGTTGCTTGGTTTTCGGAGCGAGTTCTTTGGTCAGAAAGTCGAACTGAGATTCTAAACTATCGTAGTCAAAATTAAATTTCCACATTAGCTCCGGGCTCCAAAGAACATCAGCGTTTTTTGAGGGAATTTGGGTGGCAAACTGCTTGATGAATGCTTTCATTTGGGCATCAGCATAGTAAGCCTGGCTCAGTTGATTTGCTTCAGCCTTCATTTTCCGTAGCTCAGCAAGCTTTTTATTAAAAAGTTTAATAGACATTTTTAAAGCACCACCTTTTTGAAATAGATTTCCTAAATCAATAATATCACGAACAATTGAATTAGACAATCTAAATCAAAATCGAAAAACATTGCTTAAAACTTACAGTTAAGGGGGGGATTACCCTATTGCAAATTATTGGTTGGCTAGTATATTTTGCAGGTACTGACCATGATCCAGAAGCAATGAAGGCACTCATGAGTATCCCGGTCACTGAAATTATAAATCCTACTCTAAAAACAGACTTACTTAAAGTTTTTAATGATGGTTGCTCTGACGCTGCTCATACTCATGGGAATTACATCAGCCTTGCATATCATTAGTGAGAGCAGACGAAGGTGTGCGTGCGATAAGAAGAGATGAACCTCTATGAGGAAACGAATCGCACAAAATGAATATAGTCCTGTATTGGAGGTAAGAAGAATGAAGGAAGAAATGGATAAAAAAACGAGAGAGCTTCTAACTGAGTCAAGAAAATTTGGTATAAGCAATATTCTTGGCCAGTGCAGTACCTGTCAGAAATACAAAGCGATTCATAACTTCTTAGATGGAAAAAAGGTTTGTACGGATTGTTATACATCATAATGAATAAGTTGAAACGACGAAAGTAGGTTGGCTTAATGTTCGAAAAAAAAGATATTTTCCTGGCCTTTCTTAAAACTTTTAGTCTGATTATATTTTGTCTTATCGTTGTAAGCTCTTTTATGATTTCATTATTCGCTTTGATTGGTTTGGTAATTACTACATCATGGATTGCGGATCGTTTGGCAATCCCTAAATACATTACCTTTTTTTCAATACTAATTAGTTCATTGGTTTTTATGCACTATGTTATGAATTCTAAATTTTATGAGCGTGAGGGTAAAGCAAAAAAACTATTTCCTACCGACCAACTAACTGACAGACACCGGAAATTTATTAAATGGGATTTGAAACTGAAATGGCGACCAGATAGTGCAGCCCTTAGCTCTCATCCCTACTTTAATGTAAGAGAGTTTGAAGTAATGGAATTTATACAACTTCATGATAGGAATATCGCTATAATAAATGAACTATATCTGAGTAGTATGAAACGTAAACCAAGAGCGATAATTAATGGGAGAATGTAAATATATCAGATGGCGTAGTGTTTCGAGAGGTTCAGCAGTCACAGAGTACGGAGCAACACGATACACGAAACATGGAGTCTTTGAAGCATGGGCGAAAGGTGAAGTCACTCAGTGAATAGGGAGCGTGGACAAATGAAATGGACAACGGTCTGCTGCGGCGAGCAAAAAGAGTGTTCCAAAGCACTCATTCAAATTACAGCTTGTCCGAAATGTGGTAATAAAGGTTACTGGACTGAAGATACATTATCAAGAACAGCAGAACAGCGCGGCCACCATGCCGTTAATGATATAGATTCACTTTTTAATGAAGGAGATCTACAAATCACTTTCGATGGTAAAAAACTGAATTTGGATGAAAAGGAACGTCTCTTCGATGCTCTGAAAAGAGCCATTCCTCCATCTGAGAAATAATTCGTATATCTGGAGGTGCTCATATGAAATTTCTTAATAGTAATGCGTTGAGATTTTGGATATTACCGTTTGGTGCATTAATGACCATTGTTCTTTCAGGATTATTGGAAAACAAAAATTCCCTTTTGATTGCTTTTATTTTTTGTTTAATCGCAGCTGTTCTAAATTTGATTGCTTTCATTCGTGAATCCAAAAAACAGAGGGAGTAAGGAAGGAGGAGGGCCTATATGACAACCAGAAGCAATATTCTCCGGGCTTATTCTCCAGACGATGACAATATTACAATCTGGCTTTCTAAATACATGGATATGATCCAGGAAGAATCAGCGGACCCCAAAAAAATAGAAAGATGCTTGAAACGATTTGTGAACTTCTTTATTGAGCGGTATGGTCACCAAAAAGTTAGTGCCATAGTAAAGCGCGATGTTGAAGCATGGCTCAAGGTTCTATATGATCCCAAAGAAGCCGGCGGGTTCGGGTTTGTGGCATCTTACGTTAACAGCCACCATTCAGCATTAAAGGGTTTCACGAAATGGCTGCGTGCTGCAGCCCCTCATTTGATGGCGAAAGATCCTATGCACCGTGTAAAACAAATCATGTTGCCGGACCCTGAGCCAAAAACACTTACCCATGAACAAGTTTTGTCGTTAAAAAACATCTGTGATCGGCTCGAACGCTTTCACATGAAAACGGACCGCAAAAAAAAGTCTAGTGATATTAGAGGATACTCGCGGCCCCTACGAGATAGAGCCATTGTGTACGTGCTTTTAAGCACGGGTCTTCGCCGGGAAGAGCTGGTAATGGTTGATCTGGATCAAGTCGTCCCCAGGGATCCACGCTTGTTAAGATCAGCCACCAGCGCCAAAATAGTTAGAGTTCGTGGAAAAGGAAAGACAGAGGGAACCGTCTATCTGTCTGCAGACGCCAGGAATGCAGTTGCCGATTACCTTGAATACGAATGGATAAAAGACGTTTCCAATGAAGCTGCTTCCCCTTTATTTTTGAGTGGGGCTCGACGGCAAAACAGAAATTCTGACGGTCGCATGCATAAACGAACCATTAACAAAATCCTTGAACAAATAGCTGAATGGCACGATGGGGAACAAAAAGATGAATCCAGACATATCTCGCCTTTGCATCCCCACCGGCTGAGACATAGTTTTGCAAATGAGTTGGCGCGAAATCCTAACGTCACTGAGCAGGATCTGCAGCGCTTAATACGACACCGAAATGCACGCTATCTATCAGTCTACACGAAGCCACCAGAAGAACGATCGGCAAGTTTTATAGAAAATCACTGATTCATTTTCTTTTCGAACACGGGACGAATATTATATAAAAAAAGCCTCCTTCCAGGTAGGCTTTTTCTGTTTACCGGTTTTCGACCGGTTTTCGACCGTTTTTTGACCGGTTTTTTACCGTTTATTGACCGGTTAATCCTGCTATAATTTTAATATCGGAATTCAAAAAAGCACATTGCCCATCTGTAAAGATGCGGCGATAGTGCTTTTTTATGTTTTCACCGAAACAAGCTTGTAAATAACCTTCACAGCTATCTATATAAGCGGGAAGGTAGTTACTTCTGCTTGATAGTATCGTATCGAGCATGTTTGTAGGCATATTTCAGAGACGAACTGTAATCATAAGGATATGTACACCTTAAGAGTTCAGTTCTTTTTCGGGTTGCTTATAATGTGTTAGCTGAATGACGAAACGGCCTACTCTATCTTTGTGAACATTATGGCCACGGATCGAGAGTATATTTCCCGCCGTTTGATGAACCATCTAATTGAAGCCGTCAAGCAGCCTTAGCTGAAGCAAATAAAAAAAAGTTTGCCGTTACGGGTTGCAGAAACGCCGTTTTATCATTCTATTCTACGAAGCTCCAAAAAATTTGAAGGAGGTGATGCCATTGATTGATTCAACGCAAGCGTTGTAAGTAAGTCTCGACAAGCAAAAAAAATGATTAATGGAGGTTGTAAATATGTATGAAATTCTAAACGAATTTTTTTCCTCAGATTCAGTAGCAAAACAAATAACGGTCAAGGTAATTGTAGCCATAATCGCAAGTATCTTAAAACAAATTTTCTCGTATTTCTTTACGAAAGCTAAAAAATGGTTTGTTACTTTCAAAGGAAAGCTGAAGCTTAAAAATATCGAGCCACGAAATATCCTTAAAAGAAAATATCCACTGACCAATCAGTGGATATTACAGAAAGACATAACGATTTTAAAGTCAGTATAGAAGGGTAAGAACCAGAAAGGAGCCCCACTCCTTCCTGGTTCTTATTATATTATCTGAACAAAAAAGACTCTACATACTTTAGTCCTGCTTTTTCTGGCGAGATAATCGCTCCGGATCCGGCTCCAGTTGAAGACCACCTTCCAGACACCGCAGAAACGGCTCGGACGTGAGGACACGATCATCTCGATCGGGGCGCAGAAGAACCAGTTCCTGTAGATATTGGCCTCCTGGTGATCTGTTGGACCAACGCGGAAAACGGCGGACGGACGGCGTTGCCCTGGTGATCTGCTGACGAGCCCGGTCCCGGCACTACCGGATTCCGTTTGCAGGGGACGATCGGGCCGCAGTCGGTCGGCAGCTGCTGGGCCTCCTGCAGATCCGCAAGCCGGAGCGACAGCCGGCAGACCGGACGACGTTGGCCAGGTGAGCTGCTGACAAGCGTGGAACCGGTTCCTCCGGATCCCGTCTGCAGGGGATGATTGGCTGCGCAAGAGCCGGCAGCTGCTGGGCCTCCTGCAGATCCGCAGAGCCGCTGCGGCAGCCGACGGACCGGACGGCGTTGGCCAGGCGGCTGCTGACGAGCGCAGAACCGGTGCTTCCGGATCCCGGCTGCAGGGGACGATCGGACTGCGCAAGAGCCCGCAGCTGCTGGGATTCCTGCAGATACGCAGAGCCAGCGCGGCAGATGGCGGACCGGACCGCGTTGGCCAGGTGAGCTGCAGAAGAGCGCGGAACCGGTTCCTCCGGATCCCGGATGCAGGGGACGATCGGGCCCCCGTGGGTCGGCAGCTGCTGGGATTCCTGCAGATACGCAGATCCGGCGCGGCAGACGGCGGACCGGACCGTGTTGGACAGGCGGCTGCTGACGAGCCCGGAACCGATGCTTCCGGGTTCCGTTTGCAGGATACGATCGGGCCGCCGGCGGGTCGGCAGCTGCTGGGCCTCCTGCAGATCCGCAAGCCGGCGCGACAGCCGGCAGACCGGACCGCGTTGGCCAGGTGAGCTGCTGACAAGCGTGGAACCGGTTCCTCCGGATCC
>NZ_KE150414.1:44278-61815 GCF_000411255.1 Paenibacillus sp. HGH0039
GGACGATCGGGCCGCGCACGGGCCGGCAACTGCTGAGCTTCCTGCAGATCTGCAGAGCCGGCGCGGTAGCCGGCGGACCGAACCGCGTTGGCCAGGTGAGCTGCAGAAGAGCGCGGAACCGGTGCTTCCGGATCCCGTCTGCAGGGGGACGATCGGGGCGCGGTTGCTCCGGCAGTTGCCTGGGCTCCTGCTGATCCGCAGAGCTGGCGCGGACTGCTCAACTGCTGGTCATCTTCTGAAACACAAAGACGCTGGCTCGCCATTGGTTTCCCGAATCGAACCTAGGGTAAAGTGAACTTTTAAGGATCCCAAAAAAATATAAGAACATGCCATTTCTTGAGGGGGGGTCTTTCATATATGATTCAATTAATGTCGAAAAACTGCCGTTTGACTAATGCGAAATAAATAGCATAACAGAGAAAAAGAGAGCTATCTGGAATGCAAATATATATAACCCCTCTTTTTTTGCCGCGTTTTCATTATTATTACGTTTATATTGTGTTGTATAATAAAACCAGCACAATATATGGGTTTTATGGCTCTCCTTCCTCAGAAAAATAAAGGAGGACAAGCCATGAAAAAAAATCATACATCTCTTCAAGTGGCACAGCTGGTATTACTATCGTGCAACTTCTTGATCGGGCTATTGAATTTCATTTTCAAGTACAACTAAGCGTTACATCATCGGACATCCTTTTTCATAAAATGAACAGCAAAAAACCTACCCATGGTTGGTAGCCGGGAGTAGGTTTTTACTTTGAGCACGAGGAAGAGATGTCAATGCCCATATTGTGTGAGAGCAAAGAATGTTACAGCATTCTTTGCTCTTTTTCTTTGAAAGGAAGTTTTCTTCCCTTCAATTGACGATTTTGACTCGCCAAGTAACTCATTTTCTTCATTGTACACCAAAAAAGTAAATTTAGTAAGAAAAACACGCTCAAAAATCAAACCTATTTGACTTAACTGAGCCGGCTTAATGGGCTTATGCTATAATTTTACGTAGCGAAATTCCTCTCTCCATCCCGAATATGTATAGGAGGCAGGTGATTTTATGATAAGAAAAAAATACTTATTTGGTGATTGCATGAGCCGAAAGAGAACACTTGATTTAACGAGTAAAAAGATATCTGTATTCCTTCGGCGCAATGGAATGCGGGATGACACAGTTATTGAACTTCCTCGCATTTGTATTTCGACCATCTATAAGAAATTGAAGCCTTACTTAAACACTCAGGATGATGCGGATAATGTTTTTGTCATTGACTGCATCGAGGAATTTCTTGAGCAATGGAATCAGTATTACTCGAGTAAGCTGCATATGGATTTTGAAGGATACATACATAGAAATGTGAAAAATGGCTTACTTGGTCCCGACAAACTTTTTTTTCTGCTTAAAGATGAAACAGAATTGATACAAAGAGTTAAATAATCCCCGAAACGAGCCTTTTTAGGCTCGTTTTCTTCTTCCCTCCCCGCTATAAAGTGGGGAGGTGAAAATAGTGATTCGTAAACTATCGAATAAATTAATTTGGATTTTGGTTATCCTTGCCGCTCTGGGCGGCGTAGGTCAAATCATGAACTTATTTCCGAGAGGAGAGGAATCGAGTAGTTTAGCCGCGGAGCCAATTTCTAACTGGGACACTACCTTAGCGCAGCGCTTTTCAAGGGAATGGCTCACGCTAAGCAAAGATATGACGCTTGAACAAAGGAAAAAGCAGTTGAAACGTTTTTTCCCGGACTTCGAGATGAAAGACTGGGTTCAGCCTTCAAAAAGCCAGACAGTAAAGGAAATCTATGTTCTCGAAGTAAATCGAAAGAGCGATCAGTATTCCGTGGTGACGATAGACGCCTGGTGTGAAATCTCAGATAGCCCAGATCTCCGGCATATCTCATTAAACGTACCGGTTAGAAGGACCGATACCGGCGCCTTGATTGATGGAGAACCTGTTATTCTTCCGCCGTATGACACCGGTAAACGATCCGATAGGAATGCCAAGGAAGTAACCCCGGAAATGTATGAAACAGCCGATCCTTTCATTGCCTCGTTCATGAGTAATTATCTTTCCGCTAAAAAGGCGGCTGATTTAAGTAACATGGTCAGCAACAATGCCGATGTTGAACCGATGGGTAACTTTGTTGAGTATCAAAAGATTGCTAAATCGAAAATTTATGTCCTTGACGAGAAGCAAAATCAATATGAAGCCGTCCTTACAGTAATCGTAAAGGATCCCGTAACGCTTTCATTGTTCCCTCAACAATTTATGGTCGATTTTAATCGAAACGAGAACGGGAAATACGAGATTTACAAAGTCTGGAGGCATTAAAGAGGAGGGAAGTATTTGCAAACCAAACAGTCACCGTTTATCCAATCTCTACTGGCTGCCGCAAAGGCCAATAAGGGAGATGAAGTCTTACTAACGGTTCATATACCCAGCGGGATAATTAAAGTCGATCATCGTAACGAGCTTTACTGGAAACTCAGATGATCTACAAAACTCATCATATTGCCGGCTTAATTGCCGCTGAACTGGTACTCATTCATTTTAAGCAGCCTCTGCTTTCCTGGGAAGCAGCAGCTGCCTTATTTGCTGGGTACTTCGCCGGTCCGGCCGCGGATATAGACCAGCCCCAATCCTTTATAGGCCAGCGTGTTCCCTTGATCCCGGGGGCTCTTCAGAATATAGGAGTGCGGCATAGAACTTTTACCCATTCCCTGCTGATGATGTACCTGTTGAGCCTTCTCACGCTGCCCGTTCCGGATGTGATCAAATGGTCTCTGCTTATCGGCTATGCCAGCCATCCAATCCTCGATCTCTTTAATGTCGAGGGTGTGGAGCTCTTATGGCCGATTCCTTGGCGTTTCCGGATATCGCCTGTAGGGATAACAACTGATTCGGTTGTGGAGACTGCCTTTAGAACATGCTTAGTAATCATAAGCGTGTTTTTCTTTGTATTCTTGTTCCAAAAATCAGCTCAAAGCATTCCCGTCTTAGGCCCTCTGAGTCGTACGGTCTGGACGACTTTTATGAATTTCTTGCCTCAAGGGGCCATTTCTGTACTAAACAAGATTTTATACTAGGAGGAAAAACATGAAACTCAAAATTTTTGCTCTATTTAGCGTTGTCTTCTTCTCCCTAGCTTCAATTGGTTACGCTGCTGACGAACTCACTACTGGAATTGCGCCTTTAGATGGTGCAGTCAAATTATTTCTTAGAATTTTAGGTGTGATTTTTCTAGCCGTAATGGGGAAAAATCTTTTAACCATGTTTATTAAACACGAATATGCCAAATTGATTCCATGGCTTATTTTTTCTGTAATTGTTGGTTGGGTACTCCTCGACATGGAAAGCTTTGTAAGAACCTTTAAAGCACTTATTAGCGGCGTCTCTGGTAACGTCGGTGGTAATGGAACCGGTGGAGCAGGCGGAGGCAAGTAATGTACCGTACTTACCGCAACCTATATAGAATCAGGCCTTCAATTTCATCCTTTGGCCACGGACATCAAAAAATCCGACTTCCAAGGGGTGTCAGCATTACCCTTGATGTTGCCGTGCTTACGTTGATTCTTTGGATTCCCTGCACACTCTTTATAGGAAATTTATTGATTCAATTTATCCCAATAAGTTCATACTTAATAGGACTTTCTGCCAGTGGGTTTATTTCTTATCGTCTTGGAAAGCTAGATCCCGCTGGCAAGTTTATGATTCAGTTTCTTTCCGATTATCTAAAGTACAGATTTAGAAGTAAAGTCCATGATGGCTTTGAGAGGAGACGTAGAACAAAAAATCATCCCCAGCCAGTATATTTCAACCTCGATTTCACTTTAATTGAAGGCAACAGGATAGGCAGCTTTCCCGCCGAAGGTCATGTTCAATTCATTGAATTAAAAACTGAAGCTTCAATATCAGTAGACAAATATGGATTGGTCACCATTAACGATAAAGGCGACTTGCTGCCTCCAGGATCATATGACATAAAAGATGGTGGGATAACAGAAAAAAGTGTGCCACCAAAAATAATGCCAATTCCTTCTTCCCTCCCTCGTAAATAACGAGGGAGGTTTTTTTATGATGCCATTGCTGCATATCGAAGATAACCGGATCTTTACTACTAGAGGTGAGGCTTTTGCTGTATTTGAGATTGAATCAGAACCATATGAGAATCAATCCTTAAATATTCAAAGAAATATTATCAACACGGTGGCCCATGGTTTCGATAATCTCTCCGGAGAATTCTGGTTGAACATTTTGACACGCCAGTTATCTGCAGATCAGATTGAAGAAAAAATGCGCCAATTTTCAGAAGCACCCATCTGGAACGCACACACAAAAGAAGTAAAAAATTATCTCCATCATCTCTTGCCTTTTACAAAAGTCAATTTGCTGATTGTTCCCCTGCTGCAGAAAAGATTTTCCATAGACTTAACGAGCGAAAATTGGAAAGATTGGGTGAAGCAAGCTTTTCAGGGTATTGTGGACTTCAAAGATCAGATGACGAAGGGGAGAGAGATGATTCCGTCCGATTCCTTAATAGCTGCCAAGAATGAAGCTGAGGATTGGTATACTAAGCTAGGGCCACTCGGTAAGGTTAAGACAGCAAACCTCGCTCTAATTGAATGGTGGCTTAAAAAGGGATATTTTAGAGGTCTTCCAGATCCTAAATGCTCTCTGCCTGATCCTATGCCGATTCAAGCAATCGCACACGGCAGACAACACTGGATTCGTCCATCTCGCTCCATCATTCTTTCTCTCACAGACGTGAAAGCACGTGAAAAAGCTACAAGGCTGCTCTTCGAACATGCAGACGACCTTACTAGCCATCAGACGTATTTTTCTACGGTTAATGTTCCTTCTCCAATCCCCCCGGATGATCCTACTGGGCGTGAATGGATCTATGGAATAACCGAGAATTTAAATTTTCCAGTGGATGTAGCTGTCCATATTAAAGTCGAGGAGCACCGTAAAGCTCTTGATAATTTAGGAAAGAAGATTAAAACGGCTACGGCTCAGTATGAGGAGTGGCAGGATAATGGAGAAGAAATTCCATTAGAAATAGAGGAAAATATGGCGGCCATTCCAACTTTAAAGAAAAAACTCCGTAGTACACAGCCGTTATTACATGTTAAAACAGTCTTTGCATTGGGTGCTTCTGATGAAAAAACCCTAAAGAAACGTATAACCAGTTTTAAAAATGCAGCTCAAAATTACCACTTATTAATCCAGGCCCCCGGTGACATGAAACCGATGTTTCAGTCGTTCTATCCTTTTGGCGATCCTTTGCCAAGCTCTTGGGAAATACCAATGGATCCTGGCGTTCTTGGTGCATCTGCTTTATTGGGCACTAAAGCGCTGGGTGATCCATTTGGGTTTTGGCTTGGCAGGCAGACAGAAGGAGGAAGGACCGTCTGGTGTAATCCAAAGCGACCTGCTACTGAACTGAATTCGACTAATGCTATCATGATTGCCGGCACGCTCGGAAGTGGGAAATCAGCCCTTTTGAAGTACCTGTCAACAATTCTGGCATCTTGGGGAGCATACGGTTTGCTTGTGGATCCAAAAGGTGACACCGATCCAATGCTTCAGCTGCCATTTGATATTAAAATGCTCAAATTTATCCGTGGTGAGAACACTCGGTTTTCCCCGTTCAAGTTAGGAACCGTTGAAGATGCTCGTGCCATGATGGATATCACTTTTAATCCCAAGAGTGAGGATGACAAAGAAACGGTTATTAATTTAGCCGTCGAGAGACTTTATAAAAATGGATGCTTAGATATGAACGGATTTTATCAAGCTCTTATGGATATCGCCAATAAGTCCCCACAAGAATATCTAAAAGAAATCGCCTTTAAAATTGCTCAAAAAGTTCAGCTTATGGAACAACATGAAATTGGTGAGTTTATGTTTGGCACGGGTGACAATGATAGTTTTAATGCTCAATTTATTATTGCGGTCACCCGAGACCTTACCATGCCAGCGCGAAATCATGAACGCTCAACTTGGACAGAATCACAGCGCTATAGCGTCGCGATTATGTATGCCGTAGCATCTTTAGGCTTACGGAAATTAATGAAATTGCCGCGGCATATATTAAAGTTTTTGTCGATTGATGAAAAGTGGGTGCTCGATTTATTCGAGCAAGGAGTTCGGCTTCAAAATGAAGCTCTTCGCTTCTCACGTTCGGAGAACATGATCCCTATTTTCGCCAGCCAGAATCCAACCGATCATTACTCAATTGAACAAAAAGAAGATACTACAGGTCTTTTTGCCTGGAAGTTTATGCTTCACCTCGAATCCTCCACGCAAGTACAGGCTGCTATGGAGCTGCTGGGTATGCAGGACGAATACTCTTCCGTATGGGATCAAAAATTTGCCGATTATTCTAAAGGTAAAGGCATGTGCAGAGACCCGGAAGGACGAATTGCTGAGATTCAGGTGGAAGTTGTACCCCAAATTCTTATGAAATACTTTGACAGCAATCCAGACAATTCGAAGATAAAGCATGAACAATTTTCTTACGTCTTCTGAAAGGAATCCTTATGCTAATGCGAAAGCTTGTTCTAGTATTTCTCATGATGTTTATGCTAGTAATGCAGAGTTCAAATTTCCATGTCTCAGCAGAAGGTTCCCAGGACAGTAATCAGGATAAAACTGAAGCAACTATTGAGATCAATAACGATCCCTTAATGAAGACACCTTCGTTCACGGGAACTAACTATCCGATCTCTGCTTTCAGTTGGGATTCTACAGGTTTTCTTGCTAGATATGATTTCATATTAACAATAGCAAATTGCTTTATTATGTTTTCAGCAAGTCTAATTAATATATCCATTTTTGTTCTGACTCTAGGATACGATCCAAGTACATGGCTCCAACCTCTGCAAGTAATTGCGACAGCTATAGAAGAAAATGCATTTCAAAATAAAATATGGCCAATTTTTGCCATAGTAGCCGGTACTGTTCTACTAAAAGATTTTGCCAAAAGGGATATCCCTCGTGCTTTAAAGAGGGGTTCTTTTTTATTGGTCGCCATTTTGTGTTTGGTTTTTTTCAAAAGCTTTGGAACAGCAGCCTACCTTGAAAAAATAACACACGTAACGGGCATATTTTCTTTTGCAACTACCAACTGGACAATGAACCCCAGTGATGACACCAATAAGACGACAAGTGAAGAAATAAACAAAAATAACGAAACTGTTTTCTCAGAGCTATGGACTAAGCTGGTAGAAGGCCCATGGCAAGCAGGTGAATTCGGAGAAACTGGAATGAAGGTTAAGTCTGATGAAGAAGTGAACAAAATTCAGATGGCCATTAGTAACTCAGGAATTTCCGGATCCGTTCTTTCCTGGTTTGGTATTCCGCAAGATTCGGCTGCTTGGGTCAAAAAAGGTATGCTATGGAAAGATGTTTTCTTAAGGTTCCCTGCAGAACATAAGGCGCGGAACGGCTTGGCAGAGATTATCAACTCAGATGACTATCCCCATTCACAAGCAGCTTTCAATTCTTATACAAGGCTAATGATTGGTTCTTTTGCGATGATCTCTAATCTTTTCACAGCCTTATTTTTCTTTTTTATCGGAGCCCTTCTACTCATAGCCCACTTAATTTTCCTTGCTGCCGTTGTTTCAGGAATATTCATTATTCCTATTTCACTTATGCCATGGGCCTATAGCGAGGCACTCCTAAAATGGTTTGTTAAAGCCCTTGTCGGCTCCTTGATTATAAAGGTAGTACTTGGCGCATATTTCGGATTTACACTATTCTTTGCGAAGCTCATATCTTCAGCCGTAAAAAATCTTTGGAACAGTTTCGCTGTGGATCTGTTTATTTATCCCGCAGTGTTTGTACTCTCGATAATTCTTTTATGGTACATCTACCGAAAATGGAACTCCAGACAGGCGGTTGCTTCTGGTCAAAACTCTGGCCATGAAAGTGGAAAAAGGAGACGAAGGGAAACAGACGGGGAAGAGAACGAGGAGGGATCTACAGGCAAGAAGAAGTCGGTAAAGGCTAAACGGCAAACGAAAGCAAATCTGGCCCCTCTACCTCCACCAGCTCCTACTTCTGGTTCGTCGTTACCATCTGCTTTACCGAACCCTCAGCCTGTTGTGGCAGCAAATCAAGCCTCGCCGGCTTCAACTACTCGTCCGGCTACTGAGTCTTCTGCAGCCGCACCTGACTCAGCTGAGCCACCGGCTACACCTTCGTCGGATGGTCCGCCAACTACGCCTGACTCAGCTGAGCCTCCAGCTGCATCGTCTTCTGCAGCTGCTACGAATTCGGCTGAGCCATCGACGACGGCGGCGACCGCTGATCCACCGGCTGTGCCGCCTTCTCCAGTTCCACCTGTTAGGCCGTCAGCTGTACCGCCTGTTGAACCGATAACGGATGCTGCCTCGGATGCACCTGTGGTCCCGAAAGGTTCTCAGCACGCGGAGAATGATTCAACTCATACAGCTGCACCGGCTCCGGGATCGAGTGCTGCAGGAGACTTCGCTGATCTTCCAGGTTCGCAGACATCTTCATCTTCAACACCGGCTGCAACTAAAATAGCTGATACCGAAAAAGCAAATGACGACGTACTTGCGATACCAAATTGGCTGCGCGAGGAAAGAGAGCACAAGCTGTCACCGCAACCGAATGCTGCTGAGCCTAATATTTCGAATTCTGACAAGGTTCAAACGCGAACTTCTGGACCTTCAGTCCCCATGCTGAAATTGCCACAAAAAGAGGAACCCCAAAGTAAAAATAAAATAAGTGAGGGCGAAAAAGTACCAACCCTTAGTATTCCGAATCGAAAATCTGCAATCCCTACCGATCAAGGATCTTCCGACATCTCGAAGGTGGTCAATACAAGACAACCAGCGGAAGCATTAACGACACCGGAACCTGAATTGCAAAATCTTGAACCGAACCCACCAGCTAAAAATAGGCGTCGGCCGGCTGAGAAAAAAACATCCGAAAAAGAGCCGGCGCCTAACATCGCCGGCTCAAAGAAAAAAAATCCGGTAAAGGCTAAATTAACCGAGACTGAGGCAGCCCCCAAGCAACAGGTTGCTAAATCCTCCAATCCTCCGGTAATCAAACTGCCAGAAAAATCGGAATCGAACTAAAAATATTTTCAGAGATCAGCTGTAAAAATCTTGTAATACAACGTTTAAAGTTGTATTATTAAATTTATTCAACGTTAAACGTTGTAAAACTGATTAATCGGAGGGAAATCCTATGTATTCTATGAACGACATTGAGCAGCTTCAACGGTTGGGCAGTATTGAGATGGCAAACATCGAGCTTGCACGTGAAAAGTTCGCGCACATCAAACGAGTATTGTCTGATGTAGTCATGATCGAGGATGGAATCCACCAGCATTTTATCCGAACGAACGACGGCACAGCGCGGCTGGAAAGATGGCTGTCGGATTTCATGCACCAACGAGATATGCTGGAGGAAGAGCTGGCAGGTAAAAGGCACGCTATCCGGCAAATTAACGGCTTACTGTCTCCAGCTGGTACTGTCGAAAAGCTCCGTTCGACGCTTACGGATGCCATCGACGCGATGCTGACTGAATACCACACCCTGAATAACTTCGAAACACACGTACCTGCTGTGGTCCTTACCCTTGCACAGCGCAAGCACTATTTGGAAGGCGAGATCGCAAAATTCCAGGCGGATCTGGATGCACTTCCGAAAGAAGAGCAAACGAAGGGATAACGTATATTCATGGCCCCAAAAAAAAGAAGCGCTACCCCTTTTACATTATAAGGATGGTGACGATTTGGGAAAAAATTATGGATTTGTAGTAGTAAAAGAGCATTACACCCAGGAGGATATTCACGAAATTCAATGCTTTTGTTTCACAAAAGATAAAGCCGAAGAAGAACAGCAGCGTATCCAAAATGAAATAGACCCTGCTCACAATGAGTGGAAAGTGGTAATTAATCCGTTTGTCGAGATCGTAACATAGCGGGGAGTGTATGAGTAAACATCAACTAAGGGAGGGTTTATTAATGGGTATGGGTCCAGGAAAAGAAAAAATCAAAGAAGCTCTGGAAGTTATCAAAATATTAATAGAAACGGACAAGGCCGATCTCGCGGTGCAAGAAATAAACGAGCTGCTTGCTAATGATCTTCAATGAATGACCAATTTTCATAAACATCAACTAGGGGAGGAAATTCCTACCCGTATATTCAAGTACATGGAGGGATTAATATGCAACAGTTAATCAATGGACTGAAGAAAGATATTTTGGAAATGATCCAATGGCAGAACGCTAATCCCGATGCAGCTGAAGTTATTAAAACAGCCATTCGTAAATATCGTAATGAAATCAAAAGGGCAATTGAAGATATGCAGCAACCACCATTTGAAGTAGGCGATAGCGTTGAACTCTGTTCAAGCAGCTTTGAAGATTCGGGCCTGTTAAATGGCGATGTTGGGGAAGTTTTAGAAATTAAATCTGCCTCAGATTCGATCGGGCAAAAAGAGTGGGACGTTAGAGTGTCCTGGGAGAACGGAGCTGAAGAATGCTGGATCGGCGCTGATAACTTCACCGGTTTCTAAGCGCACGAACGATCTTAATACGGAGGAACCTCAATGAACGATATTAACTTCTGCTATAGAATAGAGCCTGCTGCAGAAATGGCCTACAACACGGATACAGGAGAGTCGGCAGCAGCTTATTGCAAGATATCTTTTGGAGACGTAAAAAAGCTGCCGACTAGTGAAGATCAGGCAGTGATGCATAAGAATGTTCGTAATTATGTAGCTCAACACATCAATAAAGACCCTATCCATGTCACCCCGATAAGCTTCAAAGAATGGGTCGATAATCAAGAAGATGAAGTTTCCTGGGAGGGACAAATATAAAAGTAATCCTCGTCTTAAAAAGAGTGGCATGCTGGAGCCAGTTTAGCGAACATGAATACTACAGTTGAGGTGATAGGATGCTGCTACTTGTGAGCGGAGCTACCAAAACAGTGAAAAGAGTTGCAGGAGATCCAAATATTGGCGGATTACTTACGCCGAGGTCTCGCAACCTCTCTTATTACGCCACTAGCGGAATCTCGTGGGCGGCAGATAACGATTGTTTTAACGGTTTTAATAAAAATCGCTTTATAAATATGCTCGACAGTATGAGGGGCTCAAATCCTTTATTCGTGACCGCACCCGATGTCGTAGGCGATGCGTCCGGCACTTTGGACATGTTTGGCCACTGGGAACCGGTTATTCACTCGTACGGACTCCCAGTTGCATTTGTTCTTCAGGACGGGCAAGAAAAGCTATGCATGCCCTGGGGTAAACTTGATGCGGTATTTATCGGCGGATCCACTGAGTACAAACTTGGTCAGGAAGTCAGGTGGTTGGTGAGGGAGGCTAAGTGGCGCGGTAAGTGGGTTCATATGGGTAGGGTTAATAGCATTCAGCGACTATCTTATGCCAGGGACATCGGCTGTGACAGTGTAGACGGCACCGGCTATAGTCGGTTCCCGGATAGCAACATACCGGAGGCTCTTAGCTTTCTGAAATACGAACAAACGACACTAACGATTGACGAGGCTATATAACGAATCGTAACTCACGAGAGGGGTTTTAAAATGAACAAACAAGTGGTTCTGGACGTGCTGAACAGCCTGGAAGTGATCGAGCGGCAAGGCGGCGAGGATCCGTACATCCTAGTTGCGAATAACGAAGAAAATCTATCTAAACTGGTGGCTGTCGGAATTCCACTCGAAAAATTGGCTTGTTACGGTGATGAAGAAACGTTTTGTATTCTTTCCTTGGCCTTTGGCGAAAGATATGCAGACGAGGTAAAGGGTTGGACGCTTGTTCGATGGGGTCCAATTGACGATGAATTGCGTTACCGGGTTCTGAATCATGAGGGCACAGCGGCTGATGCAGAGAGGTTGCTTCGAGAGCTAGAGCCGCATCTTTTCGGTTAACAAAATTTTTGCAGCAAGCTTTTTTCCTAAAGGAAATATTTATTCCTAATATTTGTCTTTTGTGATATGGTGAACCTACAAGGACTTTTAGGAGGTTCGGCGTTGGAAACGAACGATTTTGGAATTGTCATTTATGGCAGCACACTGAGTATGTTACGGAAGCAAGCGAAGCTTACTTTTAAAACCCTTTCTGAAAAAATTAATATTTCAGCCAGCTACCTAAATAAGTTGGAGAAAAATCGAGTTAAAAATCCTGGGATAAAGATAGCGAATCAACTCGCCGAATTTTATCAAGTACCATTGTCCGCTATTTCCAACATCGAGGTTCCTTTGTCAATCAATTCGAATTCGAACCTTGATAATTCGGAAGATAGTCTAAAAAGAGTGGATTTAATTAAGGAGCTCTTCATGGCGGAAATTCTTCTTTTCAAGGGAAAAGAGATTCCTACAGACAAATTTGTACGCGCTCAAATGGAAATGGCTTTAGAAATGGGTTTCGCGTATGTTTTAAGCCAGCAAGAAGAGAGGCAGTCATTCGATAAAGAGCACTAATATAAGCAAATAAAGGAGAAATTCTATGAGCCAACTTGTAAAAGTTTTTGTGTATGGAACTTTATTATCCGGATGTAGAAATCATCTTGTTGTTGAGCCATTCGTTATCTCATTTGAGCTGGGATCCGTACACGGCCACTTATATGACGTTGGTAGTTACCCGGCTTTAGTTATAGGTGGAACAGACAAGGTTTACGGAGAATGGCTTACAATCAAACCCGAAGGGCTCTCTGGAATGGATCATCTTGAAGGCTACAAAGGTGAGAACGATCGGGGCAATTACTACGATCGTGTTCTTGTTCGAGATAGCGAGAAGAACATTGAGGGTTTCGTTTACTCCTGGCCATCCTCACGGGGTTGCCCCAACATTCCTTCAGGTTCTTGGAAAGAGCACATAAACCTGGTGCCAACAACGAGGGAAATTCTCCCCGGTTCCGTCGAAAAAGAGTCGCCCCCTGTACTGAACAGTTAAAAGTTTCTTCCCTTCCCGTTAATAAGTGAGGAGGGATAAAATGATTCAAGTCGTAAACATCTTGCTTGGCCTTTGGTCAGTGCATCAAGCCTGGTATGCAACCACGCTTATCCAGGAATTTAACATCCAAGTTTTTGCTATCATGTTGTTTATTTTTACAGAAGCCGTTCAGGGTGTACTTCTTATCTTTGCCCCGGCACCGAAGGTAAAAGTACGCCGGCCAACAAATTTCGTTTGGGTCGTTTTACTGCTCATATGTGTAATGGAAGCCGGCGTGAATGTCGTGAAGTCTCCGCTGCCACACAGTCCAGGATTTATTTTGATTCTTCTTGGACAGATTCTATCTTTCTGGGCTGTTATTTCCTTGGGCCGAATGTTCGGGATTTTTTCCGAAGCTCGCGGTATTTGTACATCTGGCCCGTATAAGTATCTGAAGCATCCCATGTATGTCGGATATGCCTTCACCTATATCGGTCTGGCTCTGCAAACGGACAGCCCAAAAGCATGGTATTTTTTACTGGCAGCCATACTGATCCAAGTTATTCGGGCATACCAGGAATCTGAAGCATTAGCAAAGCTTCGCAATAAGGAAAAAATTATAATTCAAAGGAGCATGCCAAATGAAGAATCCACTTAAGAAACTTCTCATTACCGCCGTTTTGAGCGTATCCGTTTTTGGCGTTTCGAACGCTCAGGCTGCCAACAACTACGACGTAAAAGTCAATGTGAACGGGAAAATTATCCAAAGCGATGAACCCGCATACATCAAATCCGAAGTCGGATTAACCTATGTACCCGTCCGGTTCGTCTCGGAGGCTCTAGGAGCCACTGTAGATTGGGCAGATAGCTCAAAAACTGTTTTGATTGATTTCAGAGGGCACAGAGTATCTATTGATGTTGGCAGCAAAACGGCTCGTGTAGACAGCAAGACGGTAACCCTTGAGGCGCCTGCCGAGAAGGACGGCGAAAGAACTTTCGTACCACTTCGGTTCGTATCGGAGACGCTGGGCGCCACCGTTCTCTGGAATAACGAAGATCGCATCGTCGATATTGCAATGCCAATTGTTACTCCAGATCCAGGCAAAAAGCCTTACGAAACGTGGACTCCGGATCCGGAAAACCGTAAACTCGCGGACTCTTTTTTCCCGGCCCTTAAGTGGGATGCCTCCGCTAAAAAGCTGAAAGTTCATATCCCACAATTTGAAGGGTACAGGGTTGTCGCAAAATACATCGTTCCAGGCAAAAACCAACTGCTCGAAACAAATAAAGATTACTCTTTCGAAGCATCGTCCAATTTCATCCTGGACATAGCGATTCTCAAAAACGGTGAGGGCGATATCAAAGAAACCTATACGATTTACTCCACTTCGGCCGACGGCAACCTGGCCTCGCATAACCTGCCGAACAATCTTGGCCTGGTTGTACTAGATGCCCGAGGCAATGCCGTAACACTTAAGGCAGTTTTTGACGGCTTAAAATAACTGGGGACGGAGGGGTTGTATGAGTATTCTTGGGTATGCGTTAGTGGTTTATCTTATTATTGGTTTTTTAATTGCAGTTGGAATAACCTGCTATTTGGTCTATAAAAATAGAACTGATGGTATGAAAATAACTGCTGAGCCCAATATCAGCCTGTTCATAATGGCACCTTTCGCCTTCTTGTACATTACTTTTTTCTGGGCTTTTGGTATAAAGTTCACAAATTTAGATTAATCAAATACAGGTAAGGCGCACCGTTTTGTGAACAAATTTTAAAACATAATATGAGGAGGTAGAAGACACGCTCTCGCAGAGCGTGTTTTTATATTGCCATGAAAAAAACAATAGCTTTCTTACAAGCTTTCCTGCTTCTGATTTTGCTCATACCGGTAAGCAGCGTATCGGCCGCCTCAAGTAGTTACGTGGACGACTTATTCCTCAAATACTTCGGCAACGCGAAAGCCGGTGATATGGAACTCACCATTAAGCAGCAGTTCGATGAAATAAAAAAAGAATACCAGTACTCCAATACAGAGTATCTCAACAAAATCAGCGGCCTGTTCTATAACGTATCCGGCACAACTGGTCTCGATCAGAAAGTAAAGACCAGGTTCTCCAAGTTAAATACCTGGAACGCTGTTTTTTTTAACGGGTATGAGGATAAAATTTCTGCAGTGATTCCTTTCAACAACTACAATATTGAGAAGTCGGCCGACTGGGGAGACACCGATATTAACAATACGGGGTATGCCCTTATTCCTCGCAACATTTTTTTAATCCCTGATGTAGCGAACAGCATTGATCCATCCAGCGCCACAAAGGAGCAAAAAAATTATCAGATAAACTGGATGATGGATAAGCTCAATAAGCTGGATGAAAACAGCTTCGGCGTTTATAGAGTAGATGGCCGTACGAATATTGCTATCGCCAGGATTGCTTCTGAAATGGGAGGCCTTTTCCAAAGCTCGGAACCGTATCCTTATGACAAGAGCAAGGAGGCTACGGATCCGCATGGTCTTATGATATTCAGAATGACGCCTTATCCAAGCTTCACCAAAACTGAAGTGCTCGATAAGAATCTATCGGTTACCTACAAGGCCTATGGATACGTGGACCATACTAACTATGTAAAACTGGTCAATAAATCAGGCAAGGAAAAAGAGCTCAGAAAGTTCCATGTATCAGTGGGAGCTTCAGACTTCAATAAAGACGGCGACTGGAAAGATGGGACAAATGTCGAGTTTTCTGAGAGCTTTAACACCCGATTAGAAGATATTAGATCTGCTCTGGGGACCGGTGAAATGAAACTTATCATGAACGATGGGTTTGGCCGGCTTACGGAAAAAAGCATTACTATTCCGGAGGCCGGAGCTCCTAACCTCAAAATAACGACGGTTAAAGCCGTTTGCGATAAAAACAACCAGATGACTATCAGCGTGACGGTTGAAGGATCCGCTGAAGTTAAATCAATTAGCACCCAATTAACAATCAAGGCAGATGGCAGGGTTCTCTCTACCGAAACGATTACGCTCACCCCTGGGGAGCCCAAAATTATCACAAAGGTCCTCCCGTGCGATAACTCAAAGATAGTAGAGACGGAAGTAAATCCGGATAAAAAGCATCCGGAAAATGAGTCAAACTGGGACGATAATAAGAAAGACACTGAAGTCCTGAAGCCAACTGATCCCGGTCAGGTCTCGATCGACGAAAAATCGTTGCAGATGAAGTTTGGCAAGATACCTCAACCGGTTCGTTTGACATCTTCTTTTACTGCACCGGTCATCGTCACTAATAATAGCAGCAAGCCAAAAACAACCACACTTAACTTTACGATGAAAGGTACGATGAATCAGTCTTATCAAATTCCACATTACACATGTGGACCACAAAGCTGCTGGACATGGTATGAAACCAAATATCGTAATTTACCACTTACGATTTCCGGAAAAAGCCCAACTTTGACAGTACCGGCATACGGATCCGTGACGTGGAATGTCTCCAGCGGCTTGAATTACACAATCTCTGGAGGAGACCCGAGCGCTCAATATGGAATGAATCTTAATGTATGGGGGCCAGGAAGTGAGTACGGGGTGCCAGATAGTTCCGCTCGCTACTTTCCGGAAATTAAAGTTACAGCCGACAATGGATCTGAGTACTTAAACCCGACTATCAATATGTTCATCGAAACCAATTACGGCGCACAAAAACCTAAACCACCAGTATTAACGGAGTAGGAGGATACAGACTATGCCTTTTATCTTCATGTGGGCTGCCATACTTCTTTTTGGCTTGTTATTCGGTATTGAAATGGATACCGGTAAGGTCATGAAAACCAGGACAGTGATGCAAGGGGGCGCTGACGCTGCAACCTTAGCCGGAGCCATGCAAAATCATCAAGTGGTTACTAAAACAGATGGATCCGGCGCTCCCGTAGAATTTGATTTTGTCCTAAACACCAATTCCTCTCCCGAGGATGCTGCAATACAAACTTGGGAGAAAAATAAAGCCAATTGGACAAGTAATGTCGGACAAGGAACAACTCCTTATTTAGGCCGTACCAGCGACCAAAAAGGGGTTACGCTTCAGGTGCTCCAAACTGTTGATAATACAATAACTCAAAATGTAACCAACACATTGTTTAAAAAACCAATACAGAGCGAAATTAACGTACCCGTTCGCTCCGTTTCTAAAATCCCCTAGTTGCAAGGCCACCGGCTAACCGGTGGCCTTTTTTGTTTAATCCCCGTTTCGACATCGGCAGTAGCTCGCCGGCTCAATTCCTGCAGCTGCTGGCCTTCTGGAACTTCACGGCGCCGGCGTGAGACGGTGAACGGACGGCATAGGCCAGGCGAGCTGCAGGCGGGCACGGAACCGGTACTTCCGGATCCTGACTGCAGGGGACGATCGGGCACCGGGCGGGCCGGCAACTGATGGGACTCCTGAAGATCCGCAGAGTCGGCGCGGCCGCCGGCGGTCCGGACGATGTTGGCCAGGCGAACTGCGGAAGAACGCGGAACCGGTGCTTCCGGATCTCGTCTGCAGGGGTCGATCGCGCCGTGGACGGGCCGGCAGCTGCTGGGACTCCTGCAGATCCGCAG
>NZ_KE150414.1:62896-82102 GCF_000411255.1 Paenibacillus sp. HGH0039
GGCCGCCGTCGGGTCGGCAGCTGCTGGGACTCCTGCAGATCCGCAAGCCGGCGCGGCAGCCGGCGGACAGACGATGTTGACCAGACTAGTCGTAGACGGCCACGAACCCGGTGCTTCCGGATTCCGTTTGCAGGGGAAGATCGGGCCACCGTCGGTCAGCAGTTGCCGGGACTCCTGCAGATCCGCAGAGCCGGCGCGGAAGCCGCGGACGGAGTTGGCCAGGCGAGTTAATATTTTCCCTGTCGTGATAATTCGTTCAAAAAACACGAAATTCTTCTTCCCCTGCTGATAAAGAGTAGGAGGGGAAAAAGTTGCTGATATTTCTTATAGCAGGCTCAGTCGCACTATTGATTCATGAGTGTGGCCACGCACTCGCTCAATTTCTTTTCAAAATCCCGGTTAAGGAACTTGTTTGGGGATTCGGTCCCAGGCTATTCAAATTCGGAGTTTTCGAGGTGAGGTTAATCCCGTTTAAAGGATACGTCCATCCAGCCGGTCCTTTATACGCAAAAAAACGTTGGCACGGCATTTCTATCGCACTAGCCGGCGTGGTGATGACCTGGATTGGAGTATTAGTCCTTTTCATTACACAGGCGGTAAAGGTGCCCTGGCTCAAAGACTTTTCAGTCTGGTACACATTATGGGCCTTCCTATCCTTATTAGAGCTTCTTCCCTTTGGTAGAAGGGATGGAGCTTGGATAAAATACATGATTCTAAATAATCCTGCGAAAAGGGGTCAGGTAAAGTGAGAGTTGCATTTGCATATTCAGAATTCTTCGAGTCCCAAGGCGTTCCGAATTTTATCATTGTCGAGGCTGAAAAAAGCGGCATTGTGTTTGAAGATTGGTCAGTGAGCCAAGGACCAAACATAGAAGAAATCGACGTTTTGTACGTTTTATCACATTCTGAAGAGGAAAATTTAGAATATTTCAGATCAATTGGCCAACTTGCAGTAGATCACAATGTTCCAGTTATTTGGGCAGTCGATGGTGACGAGTTCGAGCATGCTCACACTAATATGAGTGATCTGTCTACGTTGGCCGATGCTGCCCCTCTCTTGCATGTCCTAACGGACAGTAACTTTCCAAAGAAATCGGAAAAGCCGGTTGGCTTTCTTAAAATCCCACGCAAGATCCCTTCCCAGACCAAAACGGCTAGGGCTAATTATCAGCCGTCCACTGGGCCGAAGCCATTTGAACATGTGATCGCTGTCGCTGGTCCACATGGCTGCGGATCGAGCTTTGTGAGCTGGAACTTGGCCGCGGCTATGGATGCCCTCCTAATAGAGGGAAATGAGAGCAGTACACTGTCGAAGTGGATTTCGGATGCTTGCCCAAGAGCTGAAGCATTAGACAACAGGTCTTCAAAAAGTTCAGGGGTGCTCGCTGACTGTCCGCTATCAGGGCATGAACTGGACCTTGTGGCAAACAGTCAAAGAACTATCGTTGTCGACATGGGAACAAGAACGGATAGTGATATCTGGAAAAAAGCTAAAGTAAAAGTCCAGGTCCTCACTCCTGATCCGCAATTTACTGGCTTTATTGATGATGCAACAAAAATTTTAAACCGTGTACCTGAAGGTTTCTCCGTCAACCCTGACAAGATTTTTAATCAGCGTGTCGATCTTGTAATACCTGAGATGGGAAGAGATGTCTTGTATGCTCTCTACTCAAAAGAACCCTGGATCATTCAGCAGCCTGAAGAAGTAAAAGCTCGGTGGAGATCACTTTTAGGGATAAAGAACACGGTAGAAATACAGAAGGAGTTGGTTCAAGAATGGTAGTACTTGTTGTCATTGATCAGGACTCTCCCCGCTCTTCCCGTACTGCCGAGGTGCTAGGCAACTACGGCGCCAAGGTTTATGAAGCATTAAATCGACAACAGACTGACACCGTTATGGCACGAGAGGGACGGATAGACGCCATATTTACGGTGCCAGAGATGGGCCCTGAAAGAATTTCCAAAATTAAATCCTCTTACAACTGCCCAGTTTTCATTGTGGGGGAGATCAGTCCGAAAGAAATTCCTGACCTTCGAAAAGCTGGAGCTGATGATCTTTTAATCACAGTAGACCCGCTGCCAGCTAATTTTTTCGAAAAATTTGGTCTCAGCGTAGGACAGGAGGTAGCTGCTACTCCTGAAGACCAGGTTCCCAAATTTCTCGATCGGTCGAACAGACACGCAGAATCAGGATTTTCAGAGGAAGTGATTCCTTCATACAAACCAGCAAGACCACAATCTGATTTTTCATTAAATGTACAGACTGAGCCTAATCCGGAAACCTATCAAAGGATGCCGCAATCTCCACCGTCAAAGCATGCGATTGGGGCTGGACTCACAGGAAGAGGACGTGGTCATGCACCAGAAGAATTCAACCCAAATTATGATCATGAAAAACATGATCAAGAATGGCAGCATGCAGAGCGAGAGAGTGCAAGAGAAGAATCCATGTATTTTGCTACTCCTGGTAAACAATTAAATAAAGTCATTCTGATTGGATCCGTAAAGGGCGGGGAGGGAAAGTCTACCTTAACAGCTCAACTAGGATCACTATTAGGCAGGAAAGGCTTTTCTCCATTAGGGATAGACTGTGATGCCAACGGTAACTTGGCCAGACTAATCGGAGAAAAGTCAATCCATTCGACAACCGAGTTTGGAGTGGATAAATCGAGAAATCCGCAACAGTTGGAATCTATGCTTGTAAATTATAGGAAGGTAAAGGAATTCAGGGTATTGCCAAGCTCGATAGACGGTTTTGACCCAATTACTTGGGGCGTCGTTAAGCCATGTATTGATTCCTTTATGCCCCTATATCCGTTGATGCTTCTTGATCTTTCCGAAGGCTACACACCAACATTTGATCAAGTGGCTCAGCACTACGCTACCGATATTTTAATTTTAACGAGTCCGGATGTACATCGGCTTGAACGAACGGTTGCTATGGGCAAAAAGCTTCTGGGTCGAGGTATCAACCCTAAGAATGTCACCTTTGTAGTAAACAAGGTAAAAAAAGAAAGTGATTACCAAACAATCCGATCACCTTTAATTAAAGAGGGATTTAATGTCGTTTATCTTCCCTTCCACCAGGAACTCGCAGATGCCACCACGTTGGATTTCAAGCCTATTGTCTTGTCTGATCCAAAAAGTAATTACGCCAAATCGTTCCGGAAGCTTGTCACCGAAGTGCTGAAAATCAAAATGACTAGCGGTGAGCAAGAGATGGATATAGAGAAAAAGCCTGCCGGGAAGAAGAAAAAAAAGAAAAAGAAGCAAGGGTTCAATTTCGATCAATTACTTACCATGCTTAGGCTGCGAAAGGAGTAGTTATGCTAAAATCTAAAACATTTATCGGGTGGTTACTCGCTATTGCTATTGTGGGTTTTGTGCTGGGGCTGTTCATTTTAAATACTACACAGAAAATATCTAATTTGGTTCCAACTTATGTGGCCATAAAGGACATTCCTGTAGATACCGTCATCGAGGAGAAAGACTTTGAAAAAGTACTCTGGCCAAAAAGCTACATTCCAGAGGATGCTATTAAGGACCCCAAAGAGGCCGCCGGCAAGTTTACTTATACCACCATTTTAAAAGGTCAGGTAATTAAGAACGCCGCCGTATCAGATGCAAAAACCATGCGGGAAGTCGTACGTAAATTTGGTCTCGATTATGTTGGTATGGCTATTCCGATCGAGAATACAGACCTGCCGATCGAGCATGTTAAGGCTGGAGACACAGTGGATATCATCGGTACTTTTAATGAGACAAAAAAGGAAGGCGGACAAGAGATTATCACGAAATACGTCGCGGAGAACGTACCAGTCACAGCAGTTGTACCTACCGGTAATAAAGTAATGATCGCCGTTGGTAAAGCTCAAGCCAAAGACGTAGCTCGTAATCTGGCTGCCGGCAAGATCAAAGTTCTATTGAATCCAAACTCTTACGGAGACACGCAGCACCTTTATCAATCGAATCAGGGAGGAGGAAGCATTCTCGATCCGGTACCGCCGGCTACTGAGAAGGCAAATGGTAATGACAAATGATGTGTTTTCCGGATGGGACCGTGCACACGACCTGGAGTATTCCTCTTTCAAAGATGTTAAACAGGATGATCCGAAATGGTCAGAATATCAAACAAAACTTTTTCAGGCTTTCTTAAATTTTGTCGACGAAGAGAAATCAAAAAAAAGCGGTATTCTTGAAGATGACGTTCCTGAAGCACAAAGAGAACGGCAACTCCTAGATATCATACAGAAGCTTCCGGGCATTCCGGCCCAGCTTTATTCCGATTTGGTAAAACAACTCCTGGATGATATCTATCGAATGGGCCCGGCTCAGCCACTATGGGAGAAAAAGAATGTTTCGGATATCCAGATTTTCGTGCCCCAAGATAACTCCGAGAAGCAAATTATCACCTATATGGAAGGCAAAAGAAAGACATATACCGGCAAAGGGTTTCGTGATTTTGAGCATGCTCGCAACTGGGTCAATCATCATCTCAGCCGCATCGGTTTACGTTTTGACCTGGCTGCCGTACAGATGGATGGTACATTTCCCAATGGGGAACGGATCCACATCATCTTTGGTCCCTGTGGATATTCTACCGACAAGAATGGAGAGTATAAATTTGTCCGCTGCATGATCATTACCATTAGACGATTCGTAGCATCGTTCACGCTCGAATCACTGACGGAAAAGTCTGAAATGACATACGAGCTGCCTAGTATAAGCGTGGCCAATCCTTATAACGAGTTATCTTTCAAAAGACGCAGCGTTTATGCACAACGCTCTAATCAAGGCGGTGGAATGGCTGATAGGGCCACTGTTGCTTTTTTAGAAATCATGATCGCTCTGGGGAAAAACCATATCGTATGCGGTGGAACAGGGACGGGTAAAACGACCCTTGCCAATGCATTAACTGGGAAGATTCCATCCTCGGAAGTACTGCTTATTTTGGAGGAGTCCCCGGAAATGCAGCCTCAACGAGAAAGCGGTTGTATAAGGGTTTATGAAAGAAAGGAAAGTAATTTTCGGCTAGAAGATGCTTTGAAGGGAGCACTCCGTATGTTCCCGGACAGAATCTTCGTAGCCGAATTAAGAGACCAGATCGCCTACGTATTCCTTCAGGCCGTACAGAGTGGCCATGATGGATCCAGCACCACTGTACACGCAAGCAGCTGCCTGTCTGGCGTAGACAGGATTATAGACATGGCTGCTGGCCATAACAGCGCTCCGGACCGAGAACTGTTAAGAAATATCATTTTCGACCGTGTTGATACCATACTCCACGCATCAAGGGAAGGCGGCGAAAGATTCTTTGATGAAATTATCCAACTTAGGCCAGACGGGACCACTCATACCGTTATGCGGTTTGTGCAAGTCGGCGTTAATGACAGTCAAGATCCTGTAGGATACTTTGAATTTAACGGGCCTACCGATGAATTTGTTGAAGAGATGATACGAATGGGTTACGGAATTCCTGAATCTTGGGGATGGGAAGTAGAGGCTAGGGGGTATGTTGAATGATTATCTTATTGACCATGCTCTTATGCGTTATCTCCTTCTCTTTTTGGCATTGGCTTAAAACACTCCCGGAGAGAAGAGCCGCAGCAGCAACCGGATCCGGATTGAACGAGGAAGACATTACGGAATCCTTCAAAAAAATCCCTATACCCGGCGGATCAAAAACCTGGAAGAAGATCATTCCCGGTATAGTGGCCGCCATCATCGGTCTTTTATTCTGTATCTTCGTTATTCACAAGCCAGCAGCTTTCGGCATCGTTTTTGGCGGGTTGCTTCCTTATCTGGCAACTCAATTGTTACAGGGGTTTAAGGCCCGCACATACCGCAAGGATGTAAAGTCGGCTCTTGAGTTTGCTGCTGCCGTATTCGGGGCTAAAGGATCCGTTGAAGAATGGATTCATGAAGCCATTCCCCGACTCGAGGGACCTTTAAAGTTAGACTTTCAACAGGGATCCATTCAGAACAGGCGGGATAACACTCCCATTACGGTTTTTCTGGAGAATCTCATGAAAAAAAGTCCGGATCAATTTTTCCGCTGGGCCTTGGCCGGAATCCTGTCCAATTACAAGAGTTCGGGGAATCAGGAAGAATTCATAAATGAGGTCATGAATGAGCTCGTATCTCAAGAACGCTTCGAAAGAAAAATGAACCATGAACGGCAAAACAGCATGAAACTAATGGTCGCCATCCTGATGTTTCCAGTAATGCTCTTTATGTTGTTCCAGGATACCGTTGAAGGGATTCTGAAAGTAAATATTACGGCGAACTTCGTGCTCTTATTGGGCCTTATAGGCTTTGTAGGGCTCTTTTTGCTTGCCATGAGGTTAACCAAGACAGAAATGCAGTAGCCAGTACAGGAAAGGAGAGACGGGACCTTGATCGTTTTTCTTACAATATTGCTTTTGCTCCTACTCTTTGCGCCGCTGTATAAGTCTCAGCTCCAGCCAGTGGTCGATGTAGCGTATCAGCTGAAACAAGACTATATGCTGGTACAAAAAAAGAAACGGACGTGGCGCTTTGTTGTTCAAAAGCTGGAGCCATACATTTCCAGTAGCTTGTTGAATAAGGTTCAAAAGCTGATACGCCTGGCCGGAAATCCTTGGAAGATCACTGCAAGTGAACTGATCATAGCGCTTGTTTTGGTGGCAGCTGGCGCAATCTTATTATCAACTCAAATTCAAAATGCAAGAGTTGAGTTTACGCTTGCTTGCTTTCTTCTTATTGCCATGCCATTCACAAGGTTAAACAAATTGAAGAATAAACGCCAGTTAGAAGCTAGAACGGCCATCCGTTTCCTTAAAAGAAGGTTGAATACCCAGCTTAAAATGGGGATCCCTTTAGATCAGGCTTTGGAAGAGATAAGTTCCTATGCTCCAGGAGAGTTCGGGAGTGTTTTTAATGACGCTGTTTCCCAGCTAACAGGGCAAAACAGACGATCACTGAAAGAAGTTATGCAAGATTTACGCCTGCAATACGAAGTCAAAGAACTTGATTCATTTTGTCTCTCACTTGAATTATCTGACATGAAGACTATGACTATTCTGCGGGAGCAATTAGATAGGCAGATTAGTGAGGAAGCCCATCGCATAGACGAATTTATTGAAGAGAGATCAGAAAACGTCAAGCCCAAACTGCTTAGTCTGGCTACACTCACATTCTTATTTTCAGTGAGCCTGGCCGGATATTTCGTATTCGCTTATTTAAAACAAAATTGGAACTCAGGTGGTGGGTTCTTCTTTGGTCTATAAGGGGGCTTTTATGACTACTTTAAGAAGATACTTAAAGCTGTCAATTTGGATCAGTTTATTTTTTAGCGTAATTTACACAGTATACGGATTTTGGATCTTATATCATGAGATCAACAAGCTTGCATCCGGAGAGATAATGATTGAAGGACTGGACTATAAAGTTGTTTTAAAACTCCTTTTCCTCTATTTTTGCATCCCGACAGGCATAGTTTCTTTCCTAATATTTTATTACCAGGGACGTCATAGTAATAAGCACAAACGAATAAGCACCTCGATTTTTATGAGTATTTTATTATCCCTCTGTGCTCCAGCTTTTATTGTATGTATTGATTTTCAGGGTCTATTATTCTTTCTTACCTTACTTCCTTCTTTGATATGTACTGTTGCTTTAAAAATTTATATCAGTTATAGGGAAGATCTTCTCGAAAATTGAAAAAGTGTCTTCCCCGCCGCATTTAAAGTGGAGGTGAAAAATATGAAAAAGGGCATAACCTATTTAATGATTTTGATCGGCCTTATAATTACGGGATTTTTCGTCTACGTTATGTTGCAAACCGGTTTTTCCGTAGTATCCCTGATTGGAGCTATTGTCGGTCTAGTTCTTATTCTGCTACAGGTGAAAAAGCTTAAGGATTCCTCTGAGGAGGACGAAGACGAAGATGAAGAAGACGAAGATGATTTTTAATAAGACCAAACAAAAACAAATTAATTTTGGAGGGATTTTAAATGTTAAAAGCAATCAAAATGTTAAATCAAAAACAAACGGACAAGCTTCACTGGGATGCAGTTATGCAACTGGCAATCGTTGGTCTAGTCCTTTTTGTTCTCGTAAAAAACGAGCCCAATGTAGCCAACATGGCCACATCATCCATCACAGCTTTGCAAGGTACGCTTACAAGTTTCCTAACTGCCACATTCTAAAAAGGAGATGGAAAGGTTCATGGGACTTAGTTTTAAGTCCCTGGGCCTTACTATTTTCAACCCTGTTTTTGTATATTCTTTTGGTCGTAGGAGCAACAGTCACCAAAGACATCTTGATCAACAGTCACGCCATTCATGCCGCCCGCGCCTCCGCTATTTATACGAATACCTACAATCCCAATACCAACAAATACATTGCGGACGAATTAGCGGAAGAAATCGGCAAAATTTTTCCGGTGAGTAGTACGACCATTACCTATGACGGGCCTCCTGTCATTCCGAGCAGTGTCGGTATAAAGGAACTGCGAATCAATATTAACCGTAGCGACGGCAGCTATATAACACTTTCCTATGCGTATGGAATGCCCATGCCTGCCTCCGGCCTTCTTGACAGAATTGGTTATGTGCAAACTACGCCGATCCCGCTTAACAATTCCTTCTCTTATCAAAGGGAATGGTGATTATGCTGCTGCCTTGGATACAAATCAGCATGATCATCAGCCTTTGCATTGAGGATTATCGGAAGAAAAGCGTACCTGCCTGGTTAACGATTGCCGCGGCTGCCAGTTTACTTCTTAATGTCGAGTCAGTGGAAGCATGGACAACCATCGTTGTTCTTGGGCTTGTATGTTTCTTGATTCCGTTAGGTTTGGCGGACAAAATTCTTCTACCGTTGTATGCAGCAAACTTCGGAATTTTTGCTGTTTTAATTGGATTTATTATCGCTTGGATCTTCTGGAACAAAAGAGGGGAAGCAGCTCCTCTCTTATTTTGTTGCGCCTGGATACCCCTTATCAGCTTAGTAACAGGAGTGATTCGATGTTAGCCGGTGTAGAAATAAGCCATACCGAGGTTAGATTAGCACTGCCTGATCGGAAAGGGGTCATTTCATTTCCTGCTGTTGCAGCTTTTAAAAATTCACCAAATCCTGCTTTGCTGGTTACAAGCAGAGGGATGACGTTTGACTACATGGGTAGAAATTTCGCCGTCGGGGAGGCCGTTAAATCAGGCGACACTATCATTCCGAGAAACGATCCAAATTACATCTGGGCATTGATTGCCGCGCTACTGATAAAGGCTAATTTTACAGTTCCCTTTAATTTGTACGCGAGCCTTTCTTCTGACCATCCCGATACAACCAGCCAGGACCTGTCTAATGTGTTAAATGATTTCTTACGAGGTCCCTTCAGACCCGTTGATGCCGCGGGCAAGATTTATCATATTCACCTTCAGCAATTCAACCTCATAGAGCCTTACAGTATCAGCTCTTCATATTCTCAGTACAAAGAAATGTTTCGAGTCCTGCAGCCCTTTTGGATCCTGCATTTTAATTATATGGGAACATATTTAACGCTCCACAAACCAAATGGGATCATCCATGTCGATAATTCTGCCAAGATCAGTATCGGGGCTAATCTGGCTTACTCCATGATTAAGGCCGATGACCGGACAATTTCTGAGCTGCAGATGATTAATCAAATAACCGGTTGGCCCCAAGGCCTGGCCAGGAAAGTCGTCTCCCGAGAAATTGTCGAGTCCATCGGTCGAGCTCTTTCAGAAGAAATAAGACGTTTAGAAATAAAACAGCCTATATATGTGCTTGAAGAAGGACGCTTTTTATTTGATCAGCTCCGGGAACAAACGAGCTATTTGAGCATGCAGCTCCTCCCACCCGGAACGTTGGCTAGGGGAAACCTTCATATGGGCCTCATGTACGAACAATTGCAGAAAGTCGGGGGTGCTGAATGAATGTCATCGAGACGAAATTTCAACCCATTATAGACGTGCTTAATAACACGACGCTCGGTTACGAATCTACGATAAAAGGCCGTAACGGCGACACAGCACAGAATCTTTTTTCACAGGCTGCTGACCATAACTTTGTTCTGGATCTCGATCGTCATGCAATAGAACTATCCTTCCGGGATGGCCAGTCGCTTCTACAAGACAATGAGTATTTATTTGTTAATCTCCATCCGAAGACGTTGGAAAAGGGCCTGGAGCAACTAAGCAAGTTCCCTACTGAAAATGTAATATGGGAAATTACTGAGCAAACAAGTATTACATCCACGATTAGGCGGCAAATCGAAATTTTATGCAGTATGGGGTTTCAATTTGCCCTCGACGACTATGGGACGAGAAATTCTAACCTGGATATGCTTCTTCATGATTGGCTCGACCCCAAATTTATAAAGCTTGACAAAGAATTTACGGCTTCCCTTGAGTTCCCAAGGACAAGCAGCATTATAACGAGCCTTGTTAGCCTCTGTGAGGACACGGGCATCGGATTAATAGTAGAAGGTGTCGAGTCAGAAAAACAGCTCCTACAGCTTCGTGAGCTCGGCGTAAGGTATATGCAAGGATTCCACCTGGGCTATCCACGGCCGGCCAAGGAGGTGAGACTCCGAAACTAACACGAAGGCTTTGTAAAAAAACAATTCAGAAAGGTAGCGATTGGAATGAAAGAATTTCTAAAAAAAGTTGGTTTCTTATGCCTAACGGCTTGTCTTCTAGCCGGCGGGCTTATTTTCCCCAACAATGCTAGTGCAGATAGTGCATGGATCCGCACGGAAGGCGGACCCGGTTGGCCTCTTGGGCAGCAAGATGCGGCAGGTAACATTTGGTCAATGGCTAACTACAATGATGTCGCGAAAAATGGAAGTATTGTTACTTTCAGCGGTCGGCAAATAAATGCTCGAAAGATAATGATAGATTATAACAATAACCTTCTTGTTGCCGGAACAGATAAAGCCATTTCTACAAAGATTTATCTGTTTAAATGTGCCGGGGCAGACAACAATAACTGCATCGAAATCTCTCAACCACCCGGTTTCATTATAAACACTGTCTCGATTAGTAGACGTGGGGACATAGTTGGAGCAACCGGTTCCAACAAGATCAGCAAGTATGACGCCGTTACCCAAACATGGACTACTCTTCCTGATCTGCCAGTAGTTAGTTATTATCCGTTTATGTATGTCTCAACAACCGGTATAGATAACACGGGGACAAAAATAGTAGTCGGAGTCGAGAGAAAAACCAAGGATGATTACTATCAAGATAAAAACGGCGATTTCTACTTGTTTGATGGTGGGGGAAATTGGAAAAACCTTAATGTTAGCAGCTCAGCATCATATTCAAGCAGTTTAGTCTTGGGTCCAGTCATCGTCGATTACACAAATGGTATCCACTTTGTAAGTCGCAACTTTGTTTATACTTTAGATCCTGTTTCAAATTATCCGAACATAGATTTTTATGTAGGCAGTAACCAAAACGGATGGCAAATCTTCGATATCGGGTTAGGAAATACATTCGTGACAGGAAGCGACTTTTATAGAAGATGGGATTACAAGTATTTGACTCCACTCCCGCCGAAAGGTGTACGAGCTAACGTCAATTCCGCAAGCGATAAGGTTAACATCATGTGGAATGCTCAATACATGGCACAAGGTTATAAAGTCTATCGGAACGGGATCCTGTTAGGGACAACTACCGTTACAAATTTCCAAGATAACGGGGTAGAACCTGGTCAAACATATAACTACAGCATAACCACGACTAACCCTGGCGGAGAATCTGCCGGCGAGCATCTAAATTTCTATGTCCCCAAACCTGAGGTAACCCGTACACTGGAGGCAGCAGAAGCCGCTAAAGCAGCTGCAGAGGCAGCTAAAGCAGCTGCTCAATCGGTGGCAGGGGATATCAGCTACATCAAGAACACTCAATTGGTTAACATTGAAGGGTCCCTCCGTGATTCCAGCGGAAATACCATCATCTCAATTACCAAAAACATTCAATCGGCATTAAACAGCGGAGGAAGTATTTACTCCGCTCTTCGTGATGGAAAAGGAACAACTTTGGAAGCAGCCCGAGACGCAGTTGAAGCAGCCAAAAAAGCTGAAGACGCGGCTAAACAAGGGGAGAAGAATATTAAGGACACGATAACCGAAGGAAACAAAAACCTGAACGACAAGATTGATAACATCCAGACCTTATTGCCGCCCACATTAACGAAAGTGTCCGGTTATAACAGAGCTACGGCCACGTCATCCACGACGTTCAACGTATCGTTAGATTTTTCTAATGCCTCCGAATTCAGATATCAAGTGGACGGAGGAGCATGGAGCTCCTGGACCTCCCTGGCATCTTACAACGCGTCAGGATATTTCAGCATTAACGTCTCTTCAGCCGGCGCCCACACGGTTAACGTGCAGCTCCGGAACAAAGCGGACGGGGCAACGGCTACTGGTTCAATGACATTCTTCAAGCTTTAGAATCGGAGGTTCATGTAGATGCTAAAAAATTCTTTAATGGCACTGGCTTTGTTACTTTGTTTCCTGGCAGCTCCTTCGAATTCTTCGGCTGCTGCCGGCACGGACCAAGTAGCCATTTTTAAAATTGGCAATGGCAAATATAACATTAACGGACAGACCATCCAGGATGTCGCTCCTTACATCAAAAATGATCGTACCTATCTTCCTCTAAGGTTTGTCGCTTATTCGCTGGGCATCGGGGACAATTCGATATACTGGGACCAGGACACACAAACCGTATATCTTTCCCGGAATGATAAAGTGGTGGCCGTTAAAATTGGAGCAAACCTGATGGTAGTTGGCCAGCAAAGTGTGGTGATCGACGCCCCGGCTGAGATTTCGATGGACAGAACAATGCTCCCCATCAGGCTTATTGCTGAAGCATTTGATTGTCAGGTTGTGTGGGATAACGAAAATCAGCAAGCAATCATACTGAATTCCCAATCCTAGATGGTATGGTACGGGAAAATTACATGACAATAGAGTTTTCCAAACTGCACGAAGATCAGCTGATTGAGCATGATGGCTGGATAATCAGCAAACAGGAGGCCGAAGAGCTGATCCTATCCGGGTCCGTCAAAACAGAGTTGTACACGGTTGAGCAAATTTGTATCGAGGCCATTCTTCAGGATGACATCGAGGGATTTAATCCATTGCTTCGCATTGAATATTGATTCGATAAGGTGGTTTAGCCTATGAAGTATGAGTTCAGAGCGGCGGTAACGGAATCGGGTTGGGTCGAGGAGTTGTGGTTCGGTGAAAAATACTACAAGAAAGAATTCGTTCCCATAGATGAAGGCTATCAACCATTGAATGGCGGATGGGATGACCTGGAGGACGAGCTTCCCGATAGTCTCCTCGATGCTCTGGAAGAGCATGATATGTACTACATCCTGTTAGAGCTAAAGGAAGCAAGGGAAGGGCTATCAGATGACTGGGTTTATCGAAAAAAAAATTGCTTAGGTTCTATTTACATTCGTATACCCAAGAAGGATAAATTATTTAAATTTTTTTCATAAAATACTAAAGGGGAGGTGACGCACCTCCCTTTTTTTCATTGGGAGGCGGACAATGACTTGGAATTATATTTTAAAAATTTCGATTGTATTAGTCATAGCTTTGGTAGGATACAACCTGTTTGATTACCTGCAGAAAAAACCGATCGAGCAGGTGACGAGCAGTTATTTAAAAGACATTACCTCTGGGAACAAAGAAGCCGCGTTAAAAAATTTAACCGGCGAAGCCTTTTTACTTGTTTCGCAGCAGAATTCGCAAGCAGACGAATTGAAATCAGTAAACTATAAGAACGTCGAGATAAAAGGCCCGATCGGACAATTGGACGCTGACGTGGAAACAACACGAAACAAGCTTTCTCAAAGGTACTACTTCTTCAAGAAGGACGGAAATTGGCTGATATCGCAGGTCGTGGCATTACCGACAGATATAACGCGGTCATTGCCCGATATCCGGGCATTCCGTTCCAAATTAGCACCTGATCAGGAATCTGTAATTACTCATTACATCCAGCAGATTGCCGATGGCCATGTATCTGAAGCAGCCAAAGAACTTGTAGGTCAGGCCCAAATCAAAGCTGCAGCTGCTCCGGATTCCTTACCGAAACAAGAAATCAAGCTGGAGGAAATCACATCCTTGGGTAAAACCACGAATGATACTGTCCTCGTAAAAACAAAGCAGAGAATCGAAGGCGTTGTTTCTCAGACTCAAACTAATCTGTTCGCACTTGTTCAGGTAAACAATGGCTGGAAAATTGCTGACGTCAAACTGTTGTCTCGGGAGAAGAACTGAGGAGATCCGGCATGAAAAAAATCCATATACTACTTCCATTCGTGTTTGTCTTATTTTTGAACTACGCTACTGTCATTTCAGCTCAAGGAACGGAAATTTATTCGGATTCCTTTACCAACGTGGATAAAGTCGATACTGCCAAAACAACAGCAATTGTAAACACAGCTGAAGGCTGGGTCGAGGCTTGGCATCCGCCGCAATCCGCTGTTATTGACAGCTCGGAGCAGAACGGAAATCTGGATAATGTTGTAGTGGCAACGGAAAGCGGAATTATGTGGTACTCGCTGGATAAAGCTACCGGATCGCTGAAGGCTAACCAAGCCAAATCGGCTAATTCAATCAGAAATGCCCTTGCGGTCAGTATGGTTCCCGAAACAGACTCCTATTTCATTTTCGATGATGCAGGTAACATCAAGCACCTGCAATTCGACGGCTCAGGTATGGTGCATAACCCTTTAATGAGCATAAGTGGTCTGAAAAATTTAGTAACCGTGACCGCCGTGAACGAAAGCACCGTAGCAGCTGCAGAGAGCGACGGTACTATCAAGGCGTATACATTTGATACCGCCACGGGCACCATGGTGGAGAATCCGGCTTTAAAATTTTCAACCGGGCTTACGGATATCGTTGGTGTCCATAACATTCCGGGAACCTATAATTTTGTCGTGACAACAAGGTCGGGCAAATCCTATGAATATGATTTTGATCCGATTCAAGGGTACAAAATTAATGCCTCAAGAACGATTATTCACGATTCTCAAACAATCGTGGCCAGCGGTATAGCCGGCCAGGCTGATATTATCTCTTTGTTGGATCCTAACAAAGCAAATGCCTACGTCTTTGACGGTTCAGCAAATAGCATGACAAAATACGGACTGCTTAGCGCCGATCCATTACAAAAGGCCATTGCGGTCTCATTGCCCAATGAAACCACACAGCTTATAGCTTCTAGCGAAGGCTCAGTCAATGTGTATCAATTGGACGGAGCAACCAACCGTATGGTCTCCAATCCATTTCTCGAAATCAAAGGTCTGACATTTGTAAAAAGCTATGCTCCGCAGAGCAGCATGGAGAGCAAAGCATTTATGGCTCCCTCCGCTAAAACTATGTTCCAGCTGCTACCCTCAGAGACGAACGATCCCGGGACGAGCATCCAGTATAGTATGTCAGTCGATGGTGGAAATTCGTTTACGCCGGTTCAGCCTAATGATTGGTTTCATCTTCCGGAAGACTCGGCAACTCCTATAATGGGGCCATTTGTGGTGAAGGCAACCTTAATCTCAGGAGCTAAAGATAAAACAGCCAGGCTCACAGACCTGAAGCTTAATGCGTACTACGATGTGACGCCGCCGACCGCACCGGGTAAACCTTTTGCGTCCCCGAATCCTAGCTATCAAATTACGACGCCCATTCACTGGGAACCGGCTAGTGATATCCTGGCAGCACCTTCGGATGGAGCCAGTGGAATAAAGAATTATCAATTCCGTTCTTCAATTGATGGAGGAAAAACGTGGAGTGAGTGGGTCAACACGAATTCAAACAGTCCTAATTACAATTTTTCCGTTCCTCCGGATAGTGCTGCTGTTTATCATCTTCAGGTACGTGCCGTCGATGCGGCCGGGAATATCGGACCTGAGAGTCTGGTAGGTGAAGCTTATATAAACACCAAGCCTGTCCAAATCGTACCGAACCCGGCTGGCCATCTGGTTACTGTAAACAAGATCATCGAGCCTTCAGAAGGACAGTCGTTCCCTACAGACCAAGTAAGGGTGAGGGTTAAAGCCGGTGGAGAAGTGCTGTACAGCATCAAAACATCGGGACAGGTTCAATCTGTCCGAGTGATTTACTCGGATGGAAATACCCAGGATCTGCAGCCTGAACACCCAACAACAGATTACACGGATACAAACACTTGGTCAGGGTATTACTACCCATCATCCGATAGCATGATTCCACTCAGCATGCCGCAGGGGACCAACATTGACATTGTAAAATTTGAGCTCGTAGCATCTGACGGATCTACCATTAAGAAATCAACGGATCTGCACTCCGATCTTCTAACAATTGAAGGTTCCCTCGCGGGTACTGTAAACGGCCAGATGAAAGCCAAGCTATCAAACTAAGGGGGAGAGAAACATGAAAATTCAACGATCACTCTCTGTCTTTGGTCTACTCGAACTGAATTTTTTGATCGTAATATTGAGCTTTTCTTTTGTTTTAATAGCTCAATTTTTCCCGGTTTTTTATTATTTGCTTGCTCCTCTTCTTGGCTATAACATTCTCACAATTTTTCATGTGTGGAGGTGCAAGGCAGCTGCGAGGAGGCAAGGTCTTCAACATTATTATTTGGTTCCGGTAGCTACTCCATTGGCTCGCTTGGTTCTTAGAAAAAAGTACGCTCTGCCTAAGAATGCGATAATATTTGCCATTCATGTTCAAGACAGAAACAAATCCGTTTATGCATCTGTCGATACGAGATCCTTACTCACTCGAATAAACCGGGATCTGCAGGCAGGTCTGGAAGGCTTAAAGGAGCTGAATGAAAAAACAAATCAGCCGGTTATCCTGATCGGCAGCACCTTTGTTGCAATCGGCAGCCGAACCAAGAGGATATTAAGAGAAAAAGCAGATTTTACGGAGCTTGATTCAGCCCTGCTCGCTTTTTCTTCAAAATTGATCAGTTTCTTTAACCAGGATTATTTCAAACGCAAAGCGGCGGTCGATCGTGAAGCCAATCTGTGCTGGAAAACGTATATCATCCATTTTCATCTGCCCTCCCTCAATAATTGAGGGGGGGATTTTTATTTTACAAAAAGCAGTTACTATCAAAAAGAACCTGATTTTGCTAAAAATAGCGGCGATATTGGCTCCCTTCATCATCTTAGGAGCCGTTTTAGTCGCTTTTCTGATGGCTGCAGCCGGGGCACACAATACCGAATTCCCGGCAGAGAGCATAAAGGAGGAACAACGACAGGCAGACATCCAAATAGCGAACAAATGGATGGAAAAGGGAAATTATACGGATGATCAAAAAAGCCAACTGCAACAGCGGGGCATCATACTGTCTCATGGGCTGTTGGAGACGCTTCGGCTTTTTTTCAACATCCCTATTGAAAAAGCTGCAGAGATTCTTTCACCGACGGATGTCAAATTCCAAACCATGTATATCGTGACAACAGTGTCTAAATCGGATGGAGGACACTCAGAATCAAAACAGCCGGTTTCTAAACTGATCTCAGCCAAAACTTACAATGGAACCCACCGTTTCTCTTACAGAATGAACTCAGTCTCTACAACAACGGAGGAAACAAGAACATATACCCGACAGAAAGAAAGTTCCGAGTCAGATAATGGAATCACCGGTGAAACAGAAGAAGTTACAGAGACGATCACGGTAACCACTACAGTCAGCTCTCCAGTACTCGAAAATGATAATTGGACAGCAGACTACACTCCTTTAAACAAGATTCTAGTACCCGAAGGTATTAGGACAATCGAGGATCGAAAATTAATCTATAAGCAAACGATAGTATTTGATCCTTTGTTTAGAGATCCCGAGGCAGAGGGTCTAGGGCTGGTCGGCCCCGGAGGCTTCGGGCCAGGTGGAGTCATATCGGATGTCGGACTATCAGCAATTCCCGCAGAATTTCTTCCCCTGTATAAAGAAGCCGAATCCGCATATGGAGTTCCTTGGAATCTGCTTGCCGGAATTCATCGTGTAGAAACTTCGTTCTCAACCGACGTTTCTGAAAGCTCAGCTGGAGCGATCGGGCATATGCAGTTTATGCCGTGTACCTGGGTAGGATGGGGACACCCGACTTGTAAAGGGCTGGGGAAGGGAAATATTCCCTTGAACGAGCTGAAGAGTCTCTCAGTAATTTCCCAATACAAAGGTTATGGGGTTGATGCTGACGGAGACGGCTTAGCAGATCCTTGGTCTGTTAAAGATGCTATTTTCTCCGCGGCCAAATATCTGGCTGCCAATGGGGCTGCTAGTGGAAAATTGGACCAAGCTGTCAAAGCCTATAACCATAGCCAGGAGTATGTCGACAAAGTTTTAACCTTTGCTAATTCGTTCATACAAGGAAACTCCGTGCCTGTCTCCATAGATGGTACTGTTTGGCCACTACCGCAGGGTGAATACATCACTTCGAAATATAGAATCAGATGGGGAAAAATGCACACGGGCATCGACTTAGCAGCCGGAGGAGACTCGACAGGAAAAACGATCGTAGCCTTCTCGAAAGGAGTCGTAACCTACAGCGGCGTAAAAGGGGGATACGGAAACTGCATTATTATTGATCATGGCGGCGGTATGACTACTTTGTACGGTCATATGCTGCAACCAGGCATCGCTGCAGGAACACAAGTGCAACCAGGAACCCCGATAGGGCTAGTCGGGGACACTGGCAATTCCAACGGAGCTCATTTACACTTTGAAGTCCGTTTAAATGATACGCCGGTTGACCCATTACCTTATGTGATTGGCTTTAAGCCTAAAATTTTAGACAATGTAAGCAGGGATTAAAAAAGGTAAGCGGCGGGAGACTTTCGCTTACCTAAAGAAGTGTCCGGTACGCACACAGGATCTATAAGCAGATCCTGGACACTGCTTTAGGTAAGTGGAAGGATTCCGCCGCTTACCTTTTTTTTGTTGAAGCACCGAACAGGGCAGCTTCTTCAGCTTTTCCGGACCTGTTGGCTTCCGCATCCGTCCGAACGGCGCCGGCAGCGTCCTGGAGCACGGAGACGCGGAACCAGTGGCAGCCAGGACAACAGCCAGCACGCTCGAGCTGCAGGCGGCCCAAGATCCGGAGGAGTTCGGAGCCAGCCGGCGGGAACCGGTGGCCAGCGACAGCGGGGGAGATCAGCCCGGGCGCCGTCGCCTACGCGCCACA
>NZ_KE150415.1 GCF_000411255.1 Paenibacillus sp. HGH0039
GATTAAGCTCAAAAATTCGTTGCTGACGAGAATTTCTTCTCATTTAATGTCTCAATTACTTGAGACGCTTCAATCACTCGTTGTTCAGTTTTCAAAGGACAATCTCGGCTTGTCAGCCTCGTTGTTGGCACCGTGTTTCAGCGGCGACTTAAATAAGATACCACGCTGAGAAACAGAATGCAAGCCCAAATTTTGGACAAGCCCAAAAAAATTAAAAAGGCGCCACATCGGCGCCTTTTTACCTACAAATCTATTCTCCCTGACGCTGCTCGCGCATATGAGGGAACAACAGCACATCACGGATAGACGGAGCGTTGGTAAGCAGCATAACCAGACGGTCAATCCCGATACCAAGTCCGCCTGTCGGCGGCATGCCGTATTCAAGCGCGCGAATGAAGTCATCGTCCATTTCATGGGCCTCGTCGTTGCCGTGTTCACGCTCAAGCAGCTGCGCTTCGAAACGCTGACGCTGGTCGATCGGATCGTTCAGCTCTGTGAAGGCATTAGCGTGTTCACGCGCTACGATAAAGAGCTCGAAGCGGTCCGTGAAACGCGGGTCTTCCGGATTCTTCTTCGCAAGCGGCGAAATTTCAAGCGGATGCCCGTAGATAAACGTGGGCTGAATAAGCGTTTCTTCCACAAACGTTTCGAAGAATTGGTTCACGATGTGGCCGAAAGTCATATGAGGCTCGACCGGAACCTTGTGTTCTTTTGCCAGACGCTGTGCTTCTTCATTGCTCATGTGTACGCTGAAGTCAACGCCAACCACTTCTTTAATCGCATCTACCATCGAGATCCGTTTCCAAGAAGGCGCAAGGTTTACTTCATGTCCTTGATACTGAACCGTAGTCGTTCCCAATACTTCCTGCGCGATATGGGCGACCATATTCTCCGTCAGCGCCATAATATCTTTGTAGTCCGCGTAAGCCTCATACAGCTCAATCATGGTGAATTCGGGGTTATGACGGGTGGAAATACCTTCGTTACGGTAAACGCGCCCGATTTCGTACACTTTCTCCAAGCCGCCTACAATCAGGCGTTTCAGGTGCAGCTCAATAGCGATACGCATGTAAAGCTGCATATCAAGCGCATTGTGATGCGTTATAAAAGGACGTGCGGCCGCGCCTCCGGCAATAGCGTGCAGAGTCGGGGTCTCCACTTCCAGATAGCCGAGGCCATCCAGATAACGGCGCATGGATTGAATGATTCTTGAACGCAGAATAAAGGTCTCCTTCACTTCCTGGTTCATGATCAGATCGACGTAACGCTGGCGGTAACGGGTTTCGACATCCTTGAGGCCGTGATATTTCTCGGGCAGAGGAAGCAGCGATTTAGTCAGCACTTCCAGTTCTTTTACCTTGATGGAGGTTTCACCGGTCTTCGTTTTGAAAACGGTACCTTTCACACCCACCATATCGCCGATATCCAGCAGATCAAAGGCGTTGTACTTCGTGTCGCCAAGCGCATCCTGACGAACGTATATTTGAATTTTGCCCGTGATGTCCTGAAGATGGGCGAAGCTTGCTTTCCCCATAGCACGCTTCTGCATGATACGTCCGGCAATGCTGACTTCAACGGTCTGCTGCTCCAGTTCTTCTTTAGGCGTTTCTTCATAGGCATCCAAAATTTGTTTGGCCGTGTGCGTCCGTACATATTTGTCGCCGAACGGATCTACGCCCAGACCGCGCAGCTCGTCCAGTTTGTCACGGCGAATTTGTAACAATTCGTTTAACTCGAGTTCCTGACTCATGCTTTCAACTCCTATATGTTATAGCTCCGGATTGCGAAGCCTTTAGCATGCCCTTCCCGCTCCCGATGATGCTCCCAGGAGGAGAAAAACAGCGCTTATTATGCGGGCTGCCCGTAATTATACGGTCTATTTTACGCGAAAAAAGCTTCCAAAGGAAGCTTTTCCTGCAATCGCCGCTTCGGATGGCGATCCGAGAGAGCGGTTTTATTTTTTGATGTCCATGATTTCGTATTGGATAACGCCGGCAGGAACCGTCACATCGACTTTAGCGCCCTTCTGCTTGCCAAGGATCGCTTTGCCGACAGGACTTTCGTTGGAAATTTTATTCAGAAAAGGATCGGATTCGGCTGTGCCGACAATCGTATACTCGACAAGATCACCGAATTCGAGATCTTTGAGCGTCACGATAGAACCCACGTTGACTGTATTGATGTCAACTTCGTCCAGATTGACGATACGGGCGTTGCGGAGCATTTTCTCCAAGGTAATGACGCGGCCTTCAATAAAAGCCTGCTCGTTCTTCGCATCCTCGTACTCGGAGTTCTCGCTGATATCCCCGTAGCCGATGGCTACTTTAATCCGTTCGGCCACCTCGCGGCGTTTAACCGATTTCAAATGTTCGAGTTCTTCCTCAAGTTTCTTGAGGCCTTCCTGGGTAAGGAGCACTTCTTTTTCACTCATACAAACCTATCTCCCGTCGTGTAAATTCAAGGAAATGCTATACGAATTCACTCATTTATTCAAAAAACTTAACGTAAAGATGCAACTTATTGCCTGATTATAGGGCAACCAATTGCAATTGTCAATGTAACCCAGCGCCCCCTTTACTTAGTGCAAAGCAGGCTGTTCTTCCTGATTATCGGACATATTGTCGAAAGAACTCGCATATTCGTCCAGGATGCGGACCATGCCGTCGCGGGTCGTCTGTTCCATGATGGCGTCCTTCAGACGGGCGGCGCCTTTCATGCCTTTGAGATACCACGCCATATGCTTGCGCATTTCCTTGATGGCCACGTTTTCGCCTTTGAGCTTGATCAGACGGTCCATATGAAGGGTCGCGATTCGCATTTTCTCTTCGGCTTCCGGCTCAGGAGGCAGCTCGCCTTTGGTCAGATACTGTACAGTGCGATACAGCATCCAGGGGTTGCCCAGCGCGCCGCGGCCGATCATGACGCCGTCTACACCGGTTTCATCGATCATCCGCTTGGCATCTTCGGGTGTTACGACATCCCCGTTCCCGATAACCGGAATGGAGACGGACTGCTTGACGTCGCGGATGATGTTCCAGTCCGCTTTGCCGGTATAGAGCTGTTCACGCGTACGGCCATGCACACTGACGGCGGAACCGCCGCCGCGCTCGACCGCCTTGGCGTTCTCGATCGCGTAAATATGCTCGGAGTCCCAGCCGATCCGCATTTTGACCGTAACGGGTTTGTTCACGGAGCCCACTACCGTCCGAACCATTTCTTCGATTCTCGAAGGGTCGAGCAGCCAACGTGCCCCCGCATCGCATTTCGTGATTTTGGGTACGGGGCAGCCCATGTTGATATCGATAATATCGGCATTCGTATTGGCGTCGACATATTTAGCGGCTTGCACGAGCGTTTCCGTATCGCCGCCGAAAATTTGCAGGCTGAGGGGCTTCTCGCGTTCGTCCACGTAAAGCATCTCCATCGTACGGGAGTTGCCGTGCACAATCGCTTTGTCGCTGACCATCTCAGCGCAGACCAGGCCGCATCCGAATTCTCTGGCGATCAGACGGAAAGCGGGGTTGCATACGCCGGCCATCGGTGCCAGTACAACGTTATTCGGGGCGACGACGTCGCCTATTTTTAACATGTGTTCTCCTCCTATTTGCCGGAGGGCGGAAGAAGCTCCTCCGGTTCAATGCCCAGGGCATTGGATATTTTCTGAATCATCCGGGTGTCCGGTTTACGTGTTCCCCGTTCGATGGAACCGAGAACGGCTATTGAAACGCCGAGCAGTTCGGCGAGTTGGTTCTGGGTGTATCCTTTCAGCTTGCGGAATGCCCGAATTCGCTGGGCCACTGCATTTTTTTCCACAACATAACGCCTTCCTTTCCATCCAGTTTAGCCAACTGTTTCTCTATGGATGCAAACGATGTGTTCGGTATATGTGAAAAAAGATCTGCCAAGGGGACTAACACAAACGCTCGCTCCTGCATACGGGGATGCGGGACAATCAAATCCGGCGTGCGGATCTCCCGCTCCCCGTAAAGCAGCAAATCCAAGTCAATCGTTCGGGGACCGAAGCGAATGTCTCGGACTCTGCCCAGCACTTGCTCGATGTTCTGCATGACTGCAAGCAGCTCTTCCGGAGAAAGGCTCGTATGAACGGCTGCGGCCATGTTTAAAAAGGCATCCTGGTCCACATACCCGACCGGATCCGTCTCATAAATGGCCGAACAGGCCAGCACTTGAACGTGCGGATATTCGTCCAGCTTCTTAAGCGCTTCGGCTAGATACCGCTCCCGGTCTCCGATGTTGGAACCAAGCGCGATATACGCGGTCGTGATGTCGGCAGGGCTCATGATTGCGCCCGCTTCCGGCTTATCTCAACGGTCACGCCTGCAAAATGAATATCGAAAGGCGGATGTGGTTTGATTACCCGCACCGTCACTTCTTCGATACTAGTATAAGTTTCAAGAAGGGAGGATGCAACCTGCTCCGCCAGAGCTTCGATCAATTTAAAGGTTCTTTTCTCTACGACCTCTTTAATAACGGCATAAGCCTCCGCATAGTTGATGGAATCTTCTATGTTATCGGTACGGCCGGGTTTGTCCAGCGGCATGTGCAGCTCGACATCCACATAAAAACGCTGTCCCAATTTATTCTCTTCGGCAAAAACGCCATGATACCCGTAAAACTCCATACGTGTCAGTATAAGTTTGTCCATTACATGTCTTCCTCCTCAAGCCTCAAAATCAGAATAGGCGAAAAACTGCCGGTCCGTAATCCAGAAGACTAACCGGTCAGATTCAGGCTCTACATACTCCCGGGTCCGCGAACGATCGCGTCCGTCATGACGGCTACCCGCTTCATTGCCTGCACATCGTGTACACGGATGATATCGCAGCCCTGCGCAATTCCGAGCGCCGTAGTAGCCGCCGTCCCTTCAATGACGTCATCGGGCGGCAGCCCGAGCGTCGTGCGGATCATGCTTTTGCGGGAAGTGCCAAGCAGGACGGGATACCCCAGTTCCACAATAGCCTCCAGCCGGTTCATCAGCCATAAATTCTGCTCGTAGCTTTTGGCGAATCCGATACCGGGGTCGAGGATGATATTCGTCTTCTTCACTCCCCCACCCAAAGCGAGATCAATGCTTTCCTGGAGATCCTCCAGAACTTCCGGCAGAAAATCCGTATACACGGCCTCCGGGCGGTTATGCATGAGAATAATCGGACAGCCGGCTTGAGCCGCCACGCCAGCCATGTCCGGGTCCGCTTTGAATCCCCATACATCGTTGATGATATGGGCGCCCGCTTCAATCGCCTGCCTCGCGACCTCCGCTTTGTAAGTATCCACCGAAATCGGAACCTGAACATGCCGGACCAGTTCCCGGATAACAGGTACGACTCGTTCCAACTCCTCCTGGAGCGAAACAGGCGCGTGTCCCGGGCGGGTCGACTCTCCGCCGATGTCGATCATATCGGCGCCTTCTTCCACCATGCTCAGCGCGTGTTGTATCGCATGCTCCACAGTAGTGTAGGAGCCTCCGTCGGAGAAGGAATCCGGCGTGACGTTCAGAATTCCCATAATGAGAGTCCGGCGTCCGAGTTCAAAGTTTGTCTCTCCTGCTGCCAACGTTCGAATCATTCCAAAAGTCACTTCCTAAGGCTAGAGTAATCTCGTGCATTCCCGATACAACTGAGCCAGGCGGCTCGTAACAGGTCCGGCCGTTCCCCGCGAGACGGTTATCGAGCCGCCTCGTTCATCAAACAGTTCATTTATAGAGACAATTTCCTGAACGGAATTCGTCACAAAAATCTCGTCCGCCTCACACAGCTCGCTCCAGGGAAATAAACCCTCGCTTATTTCCAAGCCCTCCTCTTCTGCAAGCTTAAGGACAAAAGCGCGCGTAATGCCGGGAAGAATGCCCGTTGTCAAAGAAGGAGTGAAACACACGGCTCCTTTGATCCAGAAAATATTGCTGACGATGCCTTCCGCTACATATCCGCCGTTATCCGTAAGAAAAAGTCCTTCCGCCCCATGCGCCCACGGATAGTTCATCATTTCTCTTTTGGCAAGGATATTGTTCATGTAATGGAATGACTTGTGCCTGCGTCCGCTTTCCGGCGTATTTCTCCGCAGATTCAGCAGTTGAAGGGGACGTGAGGCAGGCTGATCCGCATTCCGCTGCGGAAGGCTTTTGACGTAAATAATCTCGCTGGGATTCTCATAAAAAGCGCCGCCCGGCAAACCGAGCATGTCCACTCCGGCCGAAACGGCATACCGGAAGTAGGCGTCCTCCAGTCCGTTAGCCTGAAGAAGCTCCTCCACTCTGGCCCTCATCCCTGTCTCGTCCGTTTGAAACGGAATGCCCAGTTCCGCACAGCCCTCGCGGATTCGCTCCATATGCTCCCGAAGTAAAAAAGGGTGTCCGTTGTACGTGCGAAACGTCTCGAACAGCCCCATGCCATATAAAAATCCGTGGTCGTAAACGGAAACGACCGCTTCTTTTTCTTCTACCAGATTTCCGTTCATCCAAATCTTCATTTAAGCTCCGGATCCCGCCGGTACGGTACTCCCCAGGAAATTGCGGAGCAAAGTCAGGCCGTGGTCCGTAATGATGGACTCCGGATGAAACTGCACGCCCTCGATCGGGTACTCTTTGTGACGGAGCCCCATAATCTCTCCTTCATCCGAGGTGGCGCTAATTTCCAGACAATCCGGCAGCGTTTCTTTGCGGACGATCAGGGAGTGATAGCGCGTTGCCGTGTAGGGAGAAGGAATCCCTTCGAAAATCGTTTTGCCGTCATGGTGAATCGGAGATGTTTTACCGTGCATCAGTTTGCCGGCCCGGACCACGTCACCGCCGAAAGCCTGACCGATAGCCTGATGGCCGAGACAAACGCCCAGAATCGGGATGCGGCCTTTGAAATGGCGAATCACGCCAAGACTGATGCCCGCTTCGTTCGGGGTACAGGGTCCCGGCGAAATTAGAATGTGATCCGGCGATAGCTCCTCAATGCCGGACAGATCTATGGCATCGTTGCGTTTCACGACGATCTCCTGCCCTAATTCACCCAGATATTGAACCAGATTGTACGTAAACGAATCGTAATTATCAATGACAAGAATCATGCTTGTCTTCCTCCTCTACTCTTCTACAGGACTTCTGTCCCTGCTCGGCTCATGCTGTGCTCGCTAAACTGGATCGCTTTCCATAACGCTCTCGCTTTGTTCAGGGCCTCTTCGTATTCACGGTCCGGCACGGAATCAATCACTATTCCCGCACCCGCCTGAATATAACCGCTGCCTCCGGCCGCTACGAGCGTTCGTATAAGTATATTAAATTCCATATTGCCGTTGTAGTCAATCCATCCCATCGATCCTGTATACGGGCCGCGCCGGACCGGCTCCAATTCTTCAATGATCTCCATCGTCCGGATTTTCGGCGCCCCGGTTATCGTTCCTCCCGGGAATGCGGCCGCGATGACATCGAACGCGTCCAGGCCTTCCCGCAGCTCGCCGGTTACCTCCGAGACGAGGTGCATCACGTGAGAGTAGCGCTCGATCACGAAAAACTCATCGACCTTGACGGAGCCGTACCGGGCGATCCGTCCAAGGTCGTTGCGCTCCAGATCCACGAGCATCACGTGCTCCGCACGTTCCTTCTCGTTGGAGAGAAGCTCGTCCGCAAGCCGGGCGTCCTCTTCCGGTGTGCGGCCTCTGGGGCGCGTGCCCGCGATGGGCCGGGTGCGCAGGTGCCTGCCCTCGAGCTGGACCAGCAGCTCGGGCGAACCCGACACAAGCGCGAAGCCGGGGAACCTCATCAGCCCCATATAGGGCGACGGGTTCACAATGCGCAGCGCTTCGTAGATCTGCTCGGGCGATGTTTGGAGCGGTCTGCTTTGGCGGACCGACAAATTCACCTGGAAAACATCCCCCTGCCCGATGTAAGCCTGAATCCGCTCGACGGCGCGGATGAAAGATTCCCGCGGAAAGGCCCGGCTGGCGCCTTCCGCCGCTTCCGCCTCCAGCGTGGTGTCTTCGCCGGCGCTCACAAGCGCCTGCCACTCCGCTTCACGCTGGAGCCGCTTTGCGCCGGCCTCGGCGTACCCGGCCAGCCCGCGCCAGAGCCGGAGCATGCTCTCCGAACGCCGAACGGCGGCCTGGTAGAGCCGGGAGAGGTCGGAGGCGGAAGGCTCCGCCGGCAGCGGGGTATGCACGGCCGCGTAAAGCCGGCCTTCCTCGCGGTCGAAGACCCAGACCTCGTCGTAGCGAGCGAAGCTGTATTCCGGCAGCGGAAGGTCGTCTTCCGCCAGCTCCGGAAGCTTCTCCATGCTCCGCACGACATCGTAGCTCCAGAATCCTACGCAGCCGCCTGTGAATTTTGGGGCCCCCGCTACATCCGGGGAGCGCCAGGGAGCCATCCACCGCTTGACGGTATCCAGCGGGGCGCCTTGCATAGGAACGGAGCGCCAGCCGTTCGGGACGGCTCCGTCCCGTTCCGCGGCTTCAGCCGATGCGGCACTGCCGCATATGGCCGCAACCGGATGCAGCCCGAGGAAGGTATACCGGCCTCCTCTGCCGCTCTCCAGTACGAATGCGTGTGTGCCCGCCGTTCTCCATGCATGCTCCCAGGTGCTGATTTCTTCCGTCCACGGGATGCTTGTTATATAAGGAACGGAGGTGTAGGCGCCTGCTTGCGCCCATTCCGTCCAGTCAGCCAAGGTGGTTAACGTTATTGTTGTCGCAGACATGCAGCCAGCTCCTCATTCTGCTCTATACTCATGCGGTAAGGTAAGATAGTTTAGCGTTCAATCGAAACGGTACAGATTGCGTTTTTCGGCAAATTCCGTGTGCTACACGCCACGATCTACCTGTTCGAAGACCCAAAACATTTCGCTTACAGGTTTAAAGCATCGTGTAAAAACGGACCCGACGGTTCGGTTCGCGCCGGATTTGTCCCTTAGTATACTTGAATTGGCCCAAAATAAAAAGCCTCCAGCAAGATCTGCTGAAGACTTTTGAAACGTATCCGATATTATCCGGTTCTATTCGTCGAATTGGTAAAGCGGAGTGCTCAAGTAACGCTCGCCGTTGCTTGGAATGACGGCAATAACACGCTTGCCGGGTCCGAGTTCTTTGGCGATTTTAAGGGCAGCGAAGATCGCCGCACCGGAAGAAATCCCCCCCAGAATCCCTTCTTGACGGGCAACGCGGCGCGAAGTTTCGAAAGCGTCCTCGTTGTCGACCGGGATGATCTGATCGTAGATTTCCGTGTTCAAAATGTCCGGTACAAAGCCGGCGCCGATCCCCTGGATCTTATGCGGGCCCGGCTTGCCTCCCGACAGAACCGGCGAAGCGCTTGGCTCTACCGCTACGATTTTGATGCCAGGGAAGTTCTCGCGAAGCACTTCGCCCGTACCGGTGATCGTTCCGCCTGTTCCGATACCGGCGATAAAAGCATCCAGCTTGCCGTCGTGGCCTTTGATGGCTTCGACAATTTCCGGACCTGTCGTTTCACGGTGGATTTTGACGTTAGCCTGGTTTTTAAACTGCTGAGGAATAAAATAGCCAGGGTTCTCCGCTTGAAGCTCTTCCGCTTTGCGGATAGCGCCCTTCATGCCTTCGGCTCCCGGTGTCAGAACAAGCTCGGCACCGTAAGCGCGGAGCAGATTGCGGCGCTCCATGCTCATCGTTTCCGGCATAACCAGAATGGCACGGTATCCTTTCGCTGCCGCTACCATGGCCAGACCGATTCCCGTGTTGCCGCTCGTCGGTTCTACGATCGTGTCGCCCGGCTTCAGCTTGCCTTCCTGTTCAGCGGTTTCGATCATGCTGATGGCAATCCGGTCTTTTACACTTGCTCCCGGGTTCTGGAACTCAAGCTTTACGTAAATTTCCGCGCTATCTTCCGGAACGACCCGATTTAATTTTACAAGCGGAGTATTCCCGATTAACTGTGTAATGCTTTCCACCAATTTAGCCATTCGTGTCACCCTCCCAGGTTTGAAAAAAAAGGATTTATATCCGAGTTATTAGGTTGGTATTATAATCCTATATTATCAGTGCCTAAGACCCTTGTCAACACCTTACAATTCTCTAAGAATTCGGGTTTAATCCCGGGTCGGCAATGGTCGCTTTCCACTTTTGGCGGAGGGACAGCAAATACTCGTTAAGAGGAGGCGCTTCCTGCAGGGCGAGCTGTTTCCGCACACTCTCCCGGATAGCCGCTTCGTCGGGACCGGTATTCATTTTTTTCTCCGTGATTAAAATAAGGGCATATCCTCCCGCGGTCTTGATTGGCGCGCTCAATTGGCCGACCCCTAATTTACGGGCCGCCTTCATGATCTCCGCCGGCTGGAACGGATCGTCCTCCTCCATCCAGCCCAGATCTCCTCCCTGGCTCCCGGAATCGTCCAAAGAACGGTCCCTGGCCAAAGTCGCGAAACTCTCCCCGCCCTGGTAGGCGGCCGTCGCCTTCTTAGCTTGATCCAGAGCGGACACGACCATTTTGTGAAGGTGAATTTGAGCGGCCTGCTTGAATTCTTCAGGATGCCCCTGTATGTACTTGGTAATCCGGTCGTCTGCTATCTCGACATCATGCGTCGCAAGCTTTTCGAGCAAAAGTTTATAGAGCACGTCTTCTCTGACGTCCTCTTTGCTCATTCCGAGCTGTTCTTTCATCGAGTCGTAAAAGTTTTGTTCGTTTTCGTAGCCCTGCTGCATCCGCTTCAGCTCACGGCTGATTTCCGCTTCGTTGATGTCCACTCCCTGCTCCTGGGCTTCCAGCCGGAGGGTCTCGCGGTCCAGCATTTGATTGAGCATTTCGGCACCGTAGTGTTTGGTCAACTTCTCCGTCAATTCGCCTTGTGTAAATTCACGGCCCGTGATCCGGGCCACAATGTGACCGTCGGCAGGAATATCCCCGGAACGTCCGCCTGCCGCCGACTTCTTCCCTAGTCCCGTTTCCGACAATTGTAGCGACAAGAGGACAATGACTCCTATCGACAAAGCGAGGATAGCTCCCCACAACACTTTTACATTGTGCATGCTCTCTCCCTCGATTTGTTACTTGTTGATGGAATCCAACATAGTTTGCAGCTCTTCGCGTTCAAATTGGTATGCTTCATTGCAGAAATGGCAGACGACTTCCGCCCGTCCGTCTTCATCGATTAAAGATTGAAGCTCATCACGGCCTAAGCTGATGATGGTTTGCTCCACTCTTTCCCGGGAACATTTGCATTGAAAAGATACGGCAGACCGTTCCATAATTTCTACGGACGGCAGCACTTCTTTCAGCACTTCTTCAAGCGATGCGCCGCGATCCAGCAGGGTAGTGATCGGCGGGATCTGTGCCAGCGTCTTTTCGATTTCAGTGATTTCATCGTCCGTCAGCCCCGGCAGAAGCTGAATAATGAACCCTCCGGAAACTTTGACCGTCCGGTCGACGTCCACAAGTACACCAAGGGCAACAGCCGAAGGCGTCTGTTCGGACTTGGCGAAATAGTAGGTAAAATCTTCGGCCAGTTCACCGGAGACGATCGGAATGCTGCCGCGGTAATTTTCTTTAAGCCCGAGATCTTTCGTTACATATAAAAATCCGTCCGTTCCGACCGCGCCCGCCACATCCAGTTTGCCCTTGGCGTTCAATGGCAGATCTACATTCGGATCGTCTACATATCCGCGTACCTCGCCCTTGGAATTGGCGTCAACGACGATAGAACCGATAGGTCCGCCGCCCTTAACCTGCAGGGTCAGCTTTTCTTCGCCCTTCAGCATAGCGCCCATCATAAGACCGGCTGCGGCCGTTCTTCCCAGGGCGGCCGTGGCTGTCGGCGTTGTATGGTGCCGTTGGCGGAGTTCTTCCGTAATGGAGGTCGTCAGGACGGCAAACGCCCGGACTCTTCCTTCCAGCGCAGTTCCGCGGATCAAATAATCACTCATCACGTTACCCCGTTTCTTGTAAGCTATTCCTGCTTCGCATTTTTGGTATAAATGAAGCGCAGGCCCTCCAGCGTCAGCATCGGATCGACGACATCGATCGTACGGGATTCGCTTGCGATTAGTTCGGCATGTCCTCCGGTCGCGATAACTTTAGGAGCAATGCCGAATTCCTGTTTGACCCGGTCCACGATTCCGTCTACCTGGCCGACATAGCCGAAAATGATTCCGGCCTGCATGGACGATATCGTGTTGCGTCCGATAACGCTCTTGGGCTTGATCAGTTCGATACGCGGCAGTTTGGCCGCCCGCTGATACAGAGCCTCTGTTGAAATTCCGATGCCGGGCGCAATCGCACAGCCGATAAGCTGCCCCGCCTTGTCTATATAATCGTACGTGGTCGCCGTACCGAAATCAACAATGATGCAAGGAGAGCCGTACAGCTCGAGTGCAGCCACGGCATTGACGATCCGGTCCGCCCCCACTTCCTTCGGATTATCGACCCGGATGTTGAGCCCCGTCTTGATGCCCGGCCCGACGATAAGCGGCGTTCTCTTCACATATTTTAAACAAAGGTGTTCCAGCGCAAACATCAGAGGCGGTACAACGGATGAAATAATGACCCCTTCGATCTGCTGGATATCAATGCCGGCATATTGAAAGAGGTTATGAAACATCATCCCGTACTCGTCCACGGTCGCAGAGCGATTCGTGCCGAGCCGCCAGTGATGAAGCAATTCGGTGCCCTGATAAATGCCCAGGACTATATTGGTGTTGCCAACGTCTACGACTAAAATCACAAGGAAACTCCTTTCTGCTCGTTAAGATCCAGACTGATATCAAGCGCAGACACGGAGTAGGTCAGTCTTCCGACGGAAATCACATGTACCCCTGTTTCCGCCAGCGATTTGATCGTTTCCAGCGTAACGGAACCGGAGCCCTCTACCAATACATGCGGAGCCTGGCTTTTTACGATAGAAACGGCTTTGGCCATGTCGGCCGCTTTCATATTGTCCAGCATAATAATATCCGCGCCAACCGCAATGGCTTCGTCCAGCTGTTCGAAGTTCTCCACCTCTACTTCAATTTTCATCGTATGAGGGATTCTCGAACGAGCCGCACGGACGGCCGCCGTAATGCTGCCTGCACCCTTGATGTGATTATCTTTGATCATGACGGCATCGTACAGGCCGTAGCGGTGATTGAACCCGCCGCCGACTCGTACGGCGTATTTCTCAAGCATTCGGTGCCCCGGTGTCGTTTTCCGTGTATCGACGAGCCGGGTAGGAAGACCCTCCAGCGCGTTCACATATTGACGCGTACGCGTGGCGATACCGGACATCCGTTGAAGAAGATTGAGAGCAAGCCGTTCTCCCTTCAAGATACTCCGAGTGTTTCCCGTCACGATGGCTATTACCGTCCCCTTGGAAACAAACTCTCCTTCCTTTACCTGCGGCGAAAACACCAGGTTCTCGTCCACTTCCGCGAATACTTCCTGCGCTACGCGCAGGCCCGCCACAATTCCCGATTCTTTCAGATGAATGATCCCTTTGCTCTGCTGGTCCGCGGGGATGGTGTACATCGTGGTCACATCACCGGTTCCGATATCCTCGTCGAGCCACAACTTGATGTTCTGCCGTATTTGTTTAAAGTTTAATTCCATCATTAAGTATCCACTCCTCCGTCAGACCACATTCACGGTTTAATACGATATGTTTAAGCCACTGCTCATCTCTGCGCTGCGGAAAATCCTCCCGGTAATGCCCGCCGCGGCTTTCTTCACGAAGCAGCGCGGCTTCGGCTGTCAGCAGCGCGCAGGTCAGCAAATTAGCGAATTCGTAATCTTCCCTGCGGGTAAGGCATGAGTCGAAGGACGGCAGATGCCGTTTAAGTTCGTCGAGTCCCCGCTGAAGCCCAGCCGCATCTCGGCGGACTCCCGCATAACGAACCATGACCTTCTGCAGCTTCAATTTTTTCTCTACCATTGCCTGTTTCGGCAGCTCCGTACGGGCAGCGGTTTCCTCACCTGTCTGGGGCACCTGGTTCAGAAGCGGAGCAAGTGACCGGATGCGATCTATAATCCGGCGTCCGAAAACAATCGCTTCGGATAACGAATTGCTCGCCAGCCGGTTAGCTCCGTGTACACCCGTAGAGGATACTTCCCCGCAAGCGAACAACCTCTTTATGTTGGTTTCCCCATGCAGATCGGTCTTTACCCCTCCCATCATATAATGGGCGGCAGGGGCGACGGGAATCCAGTCGCTTGTCAAGTCCAGACCGAATGACAGACAAGTTTCATAGATGGTAGGGAACCGGTGCCGGATCATCTGTTCCGGCTCATGGGTTATATCCAGGTAGATAAAACTGGAACCTGTTTCCTCGATTTCGCTGACGATCGCGCGGGCTACTACATCTCGGGGAGCAAGCTCGAGCTGCGGATGATATTTCTCCATAAACCGCTCCCCTTTGATGTTGCGCAAATATGCGCCCTCACCACGGACCGCCTCCGAAATCAGAAAACGCGGCGCTCCCGGGTAAACAAGCACGGTCGGATGAAACTGGATAAACTCCATATCACGTATGTCAGCTCCGGCGCGGTAAGCGATCGCCACCCCGTCTCCGGTCGCAACGTCCGGATTAGTCGTGTAGCGGAACAACTGACCCGCACCGCCTGTACATAGCACGGTCGCGTTGCCCTGGACATATACACGCTGTCCATCGGGCTTTTGAACCAGGGCACCGCAGCATTCCCCGTCAACCGTAATCAGATCAATCACAATATGATCATCCCAAATTTCAATGGACGGGTTATTCTTGGTATTTTCGGAAAGCGCCCTCACAATCTCAGCGCCGGTCGCATCCCCATTCGCGTGGAGAATCCTCCGCTGGCTGTGAGCGCCTTCTTTGGTCAAGGCGATTTCCCCGTCTTCCAAATCAAACTGCGTCCCCATCCGGATCAGGTCCTGTACGCCCTGTGGTCCTTCATGAACCAGTACGTCCACAGCATCTCGCGAACACAAGCCCGCGCCAGCGACAAGCGTGTCCTGCAGATGATACTCAGGCGAATCTTCATCGGAAATTACAGCGGCAATTCCACCTTGGGCATACCGGGTGTTGCTGTCCAGAAGCGATTTCTTCGTAATCAAAAGCACGCGTTGAGAAGCGCTGGCCTGCAGGGCCGTGAATAAACCGGCAATGCCTGCGCCGATAATGATTACGTCGGTTTTATAGTGCGGAATGGCGGTCAAATCCGTATCCGTTAAGTATCTAGGTATCATGGCGGTTCACCCGTGCCTTCAACAAAGAGAGTAGCGCATGCTACTTAACTTGTAACATGCGCTCTAAGGAAAGCTTTGCTTTTTCAGCCACTTCCGGTGCTACATAGATTTCAGGCTGCATGGTTTCCAGACACCGGACGACTTTTTTCAAGTTGTTTACTTTCATATTCGGGCATACCAGATATTTCGTGGCAAAATGAAAAGTTTTATTAGGGCTGTCTAAACGAAGCTGATAGCCTGTTCCGTCTTCCGTTCCGACGATAAACTCCTGGCAATCGGATTCACGGCAGTACTTGATGATAGCCGTCGTGCTGCCCACAAAATCTCCGAGCTTAACAACCTCCGGTCGGCATTCCGGGTGAACCACGAATTGCGCGTTGGGATGAGCCGCCTTCATTTCCTCGACATCTTTGACGGTCAGCATATCGTGGGTGTTGCAGTAGCCTTCCCAGATAATCATTTTTTTGTTTGTGAATTTTGATACATAGTCGCCTAAATTTTTATCCGGTACCCAGATAATCTCCTCGGCATCGATCGATTCGATGACTTTTCTTGCATTTGCGGATGTGCAGCAGATATCCGTTTCGGACTTCACTTCCGCTGACGTGTTGATGTAGGCGACAACCTTCGCATTGGGGTGCTCTTTCTTCAGAGCCCGCAATCCTTCCACGTTCACCATGTCGGCCATTGGGCAGCCGGCCCGTTCGTCGGGAATAATCACCGTCTTGGTAGGAGCGAGAATTTTAGCGCTTTCCCCCATAAAGTGTACTCCGCAAAAAACGATAACATCTGCATCGGTTTCAGCGGCTTTCTGAGCCAGAAGAAATGAATCCCCGCGGAAATCGGCGACTTCCTGAATCTCGTCACGCTGGTAGTAATGAGCGAGAATAATGGCATTGCGTTCTTTCTTAAGCTCTAAAATTCGCTCTTTCAGCAGTCTGTTCTGCTCGGCTTTTCTTTCGAGAGCCAATGCCTCCATGAATGCATCCTCCTTATATGAAGCGGCACGCCCTATGTTCAATAGCTATGGCGATCGCCTTCTCACCCTTGTTGAACTCTTTGTAAAAGGCAATTCAAGTATCACAACTAAATTTACACAACATGCATGGACGTGTCAATCCGCAAATCCGGCCGCTAAAATGAAAAAACCGGACGTCCGCGGGGACATCCGGTTGTATGCTCAGTTCTATCGGCTATGCCTGGTTGTTGCCTTCATCATCCGGTTTATCCGGATTGAGTTTGGTCCGTTCAGGCGTTTCGGTTTTCAGTTCGATTTCAGGTGCAGGTTCCGGCTTAACGCTGTCATCCTGTCCTTGGATCGTAACTTTTATATCCTCATTGCCCGAAATCTGACCTTTCTCAAGAAGCTCCACGATCTGTTCCTTATCGAGCGTTTCTCTTTCGAGAAGCGTTTGAGCGACAAGATGAACTTTGTCCTTATGAGTATTCAGGATCTGCTTCGCCCGGTCGTAGCACTCCCGGATGATCAGCTGCATTTCCTGATCGATCTCATAAGCGATCGCATCGCTGTAGTTCTGCTCATGACCGATATCGCGGCCCAGGAACACTTGGCCTTGGCTGCTGCCGAACTGCATAGGGCCGAGCTTGTCGCTCATACCGAATTCCATGACCATCTTGCGAACGATTCCGGTCGCTTTCTGGAAGTCGCTGTATGCTCCTGTCGCGATCTCGCCGATGAAGATTTCTTCGGCAACGCGACCGCCAAGAAGTCCGGTGACCTTGTCGAGCAGCTCGTTCTTGGTCTGCATCATCCGATCTTCGCCTTCTTTAGGAAGCATCATCACGTAACCGCCTGCGCGGCCGCGTGGAACGATCGTTACTTTATGAACCATGTCCGCATTCTCGGCATAGTAACCGATAATGGCGTGACCGGATTCATGGTAAGCTACCGTACGCTTCTCGCGCTCGCTGATTACGCGGCTTTTCTTCTGCGTACCTACGATAACACGGTCGAAAGCTTCTTCGATCTCGGCCATCGAGATATCTTTGCGGTTGCGGCGCGCTGCGATAAGCGCCGCTTCGTTAAGCAAGTTCTCCAAGTCGGCACCCGTAAAGCCGGTGGTGTAACGCGCGATGGAGTCCAATCTTACGTCCTTGGCCAGCGGCTTGTTGCGCGCGTGAACCTTGAGGACCGCTTCGCGGCCTTTCACATCCGGACGATCAACCGTAATTTGACGGTCGAAACGTCCCGGACGGAGAAGCGCCGGGTCCAAAATGTCCGGACGGTTGGTAGCCGCGACGATGATGATTCCCTCATTCGCTCCGAATCCGTCCATCTCGACGAGCAACTGGTTGAGCGTCTGCTCGCGCTCGTCGTGTCCGCCTCCGAGGCCTGCGCCCCGCTGACGGCCGACGGCGTCGATCTCGTCGATAAAGATAATACAAGGCGCGTTCTTCTTCGCATTCTCGAAGAGATCCCGTACACGGGAAGCACCGACACCGACGAACATTTCCACGAAGTCGGAACCGGAGATGGAGAAGAACGGAACTCCCGCTTCACCCGCAACAGCACGGGCAAGCAAGGTTTTACCGGTCCCCGGAGGACCGTTGAGCAGCACGCCTTTCGGAATGCGGGCTCCTACTGCAGAGAATTTGCGCGGATCTTTAAGGAATTCGACGACTTCGACCAATTCCTGTTTCTCTTCGTCCGCGCCGGCCACGTCTTCGAACGTGACGCGCTTTTTCTCTTCATTATATAAGCGTGCACGGCTCTTGCCGAAATTCATGACTTTGCCGCCGCCGCCCTGAGCCTGGTTCATCAAGAAGAAGAACAGGACGAAGATGATCACAAACGGAATAATGGACGTCAGGAACGAAATCCAAACGCTGTCGCCTTCCATTTTCAGATACTCTTCTTGAACCCCCGCTGTTTCGATCAGCTCTACTACACGTGAATCAAATGGACCACGGGTAACGAATGTAGATTTATCCGCCGCCTTAGGATTCTTGTATTGCCCGTTGATCAGGTACGTGCCCCCGTCGACTTTAATTTGAAGCTTCTCGACGTTCTTGGACGTTAATTCCTGCCGGAACTGGTTGTAGGTAATCGCTTCTTTTTGATCGTTCTGCGTACTAATGAAATGCACAATACCGACTGTTACCAGGAAAATCAATAAATAAAAACCGGTATTCCGGATAAAGCGATTCATCCGCTACCTCCTCTCAAACGACACACTTTTTATATTTTACCACAGCATGTCTTAGCATCACAACAAAGCCGGCCGTGGGACATACCCGGGTGTTCTTAAGAAGAGTAAATCTCTGGTTTCAGAACACCGATGTAAGGAAGATTGCGGTATTTCTCGGCATAATCAAGCCCGTAGCCTACGATAAACGCATCCGGAATTTCAAAACCGGCATAATCGGGCTGCAGATCGACGGACCGTCTGGCAGGTTTGTTGAACAGAGTAACCACAGACACGGACTGGGCATTTCTTCTCTCAAGCACGTCAATGAGGTAGCTCAGGGTCAAACCGCTGTCGATAATATCTTCGACGATCAGTACGTGACGTCCTTCTACGGACACGTCCAAATCTTTAATGATTTTGACGACGCCCGACGACTTGGTCGATTGTCCATAGCTGGATACCGCCATAAAATCAAGCTCAAGCGGAATCGTAACCTGCTTCACGAGGTCCGCCATGAAAATAAAAGCTCCTTTAAGCACACAAATCACAAGCGGATTGCGGCCTTCGAAGTCTTTGGATATCTGGGCTCCAAGCTCCTGTACCTTAGCTTGAATTTGTTCCTCCGAGTAAAAAACTTCTTGAATGTCGTTAAACAAGGATGCTCCCCCTACTTAATAATATGAAAACTGTGACAAATCATTCTCCAAGGCCGTTTCCCTCAGTCACCGGGGGCTCAATCCGGATGTGCAGCCAACGTACGGTTCCCGGTCCGACAAGCGCATGGCGGGAACGACGAACGCCCGGTATCCACAGAACCCTTCCTTCTGCATCCATAAGCAGCGGAAGCCGGTCTCTGCGGCTGGGCGGTATTTTGGCATCCATGAGAATATCTTTTACTTTTTTGGTGCCGTTTAAACCAAACACGTCCAAACGATCCCCGGCTTGCCGGTTTCTCACCGACAACGGCATCCGAAGGGCATCAAGGTCAAACCAAGCCTCGTCTGGGCAGGGTGCCGGAATATCGGCGCCGCCGACTCCATCCCGCTCCTCCGCCGTAAAACCAAAGGTCATTCCGGCTTCCGGAATAGGCAGAAACGGCTGCTGCAAGTCCACTTGATGCAAAAAAGCCGCATCCCCCGACCTGGCTGATGTCTCGGATCGAAAACAGATACGTTCGTACTCACGAATCAAGGCAATACGTCCGTCGATTGGCCATGTGAGATTGGAGGGACTGTCCTGCACAATTGCCGTACGAATCGCCTCTAATCTTGCATAATCGACGTTTTCCTCTTGAAAAGCGAGATAATTTAATATTAGTTTAATCACACGCCTTTGTAAAGCGACGTGCAAGTGAACAAAATCACCCCGATCCAAGCTCGCTGCACCCGCCTCGTCCTTGACGACGGAAGCATACACGCTGTCAGCTTCGTGTTCCATATAATCGTTCTCGGCCGTCATGATTTCACCCAGCCGGTTCAAGGACTCCGGAAGCTGATCGTTATATTGGCGCAAATAAGGCATCGCATCCAGCCGTATCCGGTTCCGGAAATACTTCCGCGAATCGTTGCTGCTGTCCCGGCAGTAAGCGAGCCCCAGGAAATCACAATAACTAATTACCTCTTTCTTGTATATACGAAGCATAGGCCGGACGAGTTCCACTTTTTTTTCGGCTCGCCGCTCGGGTATTCCCGTTAATCCTCCGGGCCCGGTGCCCCGTAAAATCCGCATCAGAATCGTCTCGGCCTGGTCGTCCGCGTGATGGGCGAGCGCGATTTTGCTTGCTCCATACTTGCGAGCCGTCTCAAAAAGGAACTCATACCGTTTCCGCCGCGCCGCGACCTGAGAGTTCAAGGCTGTTTCTTCTATATAAGCAGGCACATCAATAAAAGCCGACTCGCAGGGCAATCCGAGACGCTCCGCAAAGGAAGCCACAAATGCCGCTTCACGGTCGGACTCTTCCCCTCTGAATCGGTGATTGACATGCGCTACGATGAGGCGCCAATTCCTTGAACCCGACAGCCCGTCCAGCAAATGAAGAAGCGCAACCGAATCCGGTCCTCCCGACACGGCTACAACGACGGTATCGCCCGCTTCCAGCAGCTTCTCTTCGGCGATACGGCTCTCGACGGCCGCACGGACCCGGAATCCCGGGTCCAATCCTTTGCTGCCGGGCTCCCTATGGTTAGCCTCTCTCGGCTGCCGCTTCCCTTCCATGATTGTTTCCCCGCTTTCCGTCAACTGCTGCAGCACCCTGTTAATCGGCCCTTGTAAAGAAAGGGCCGAAGTCTTGACCTTTTTTCAGTCCAGATAAAAGTAAACGATCGTTCCCAGCAAAACAATCAAGGATATCGTCAAAAACAGAACAATCCCGGGGGCTTCTTTGCGTTCGGCCGGGACTTTGATGCCGCGCGCCTTCTTGGCTTGTTCCCTCCATACGGCAAGCGCTTCTTCGGAAGAAGCAAACCGGTTATTCAGAGCCTTCAGCAAAAAAGGAGCCAAGCCTTTCATCCGCTCGCTGCTTTTGACGATATCCTCAAGCATGGAGATATTCCGGTTCTGTGGAAGCTCCTGCAGGGCGGGGCGGAACGCGTCGCGTTCATCCAGTGTTTTGATGATCAGAACGGCGAACGAAAACAAATCGTAGCTCTCCTCCGCAACCCGTTCTCCCGCACACCAGTAGCCGCGGTCAAAAATCTCCGTAAACTGCTTAACCGCACGTCCCTTGGCCGTCATGCCGCCGAAATCTATCAACTCCACGCTTCCATGCTCCGTAAGAACGAGATTGTCGGATTTCAGATCTCCGTAGATAAACCCGCTGCGGTGCAGCTCCGTAAGCTTTTTAAGCAGATTCGATCCGATCACGTAAATCCAGTCCTTGCCGTAGGTCCGTATGTATTTCGATAAAGAAAGACCTTGTATGTAAGGCATGATAAAAAACGACAAGCGGCGTCCCTCGAATTCCGCATCGTCGGCATCCAGCAAAAATCGGCTGAACGACGTATCCGTTTTGGAAAGGGACTGCAGGGCGTTTACTTCGAACTGATGGTCGAGAGGATCGTATCCGATCTTCATCGCATACCGGCGCTCGCCTCTGCGTACAAGCAGCACTTGGCCGTTCGCTCCCGAACCCAGCCCGCGCACAACCGTATAAGTTCTGCCGTTCCAGATCCCCTTGAGGGTCGTACCGAGCGGCAGGGCGGGCTCATACGACGTAGTCACGCAGCATCCCGTCCTCATCGTCTGAATAGATAGGTTTACCCGATACGTACGCCGCCACTTTCAGCATGGCAGGTCCGGTAGGGGTGGTGCCCTTCATGTTTAATTTATAGAACATCTTATCCAGATTTGCAAGATTTGACGTCCAGCCCGAATCCATTTCCACATCAGGATCACCGTCATGCCGTCCCGGAAAATGAAAAACCGACAGTTCGCTTGTTCCGCTCCGCGCCTTGAGACTCAGCAGCAGATCGGAGATGGCCTCACGCACCGCCGCCATCTTCGGCTTCATGCTGGCGCTGGCATCCACCAGCAGCGCGACGCGGAGGGAACCGCTCTCCGCAAGCTCGTCTATGACGCGCACGACCTCGGAGCGCTGTGCAGGAGGCAGCTCGGTCATGTCCCCGCTGCCGAGTATGCTCTGCAGCTCCCGGCTGACCGCCTGCTGCACCGTCTGCGTCACGGTCTTGCGCGTCATCATCTGCACGGTCTGCGACAGCTGCTGCGGGGTTGCGATCCGGCTCATGCCGCCTCCGGCTTTCGCAATCTCGCGGATTTCCTCGGCACCGAGCAGGCCGAGCTCGCCCTGGTCAACGACACCGATCACGTTGACGGTAATGCCTTCCGCGCGGGCTTCCGCCGCAGCGGCCGCCGGGCTGATTCCGACGTTCGAACAGCCGTCGGTGATTAGTAGGATCTGTTTCATCTCTTCCGCCTCCAACCTATGAATGTTCTTACTAGTTTCGCCAAGTCTGCGAGATTCTAATCATAGGGGGGAAAAATTAGAGGCTGGTCGCCCGGTCGATCGAGTGGCGGGACCTTTTCAAGAAAAAGCAGCGGGGCACCCGTTAGGATACTCCGCTGCACGGCTGCATTTGTCGAATTTCAGCATTCGGCCTCCTTTCAATTCATAAACTGGCAGGTCACCGTTCTATCGTTATCGGGGCGCTCAGCTCACCACCTTCGGCCGCTCGATCCGGTTAACGCCTGGCCAGCGGAAAGTTGCCCATTCCGGCTGATGCTTCTCGACACGCGCCGCGACCACGGTCATGTCGTCGATAATCTCCCCGTGGTGGCAGCGCATAACACGATCAAGCAGTCTATCGGCAAAGTCCTGAGGAATGTCCGTATCGATTTCCTGAATCACCCGCTTCATCCAGATTTCTTTGTTGACCGCATGCCCGGGTGCGTCGTAAATGCCGTCAGTCATCATAATCAGCAGGTCGCCGTGCTGAAGAGATCGCGACAGCAAGTCCACTTCGATGTCCTGCAGAATGCCGACCGGCAGGTTGTTAGCCATCACCGGAATCACTTCGCTGCCTCTTTTAATGAAGCTCGGTGTGGACCCGATTTTCATAAAGGTCGTCTCTGCGCTGTACAAATCAATTAGAGCCATATCCACCGTCGCATACACTTCGTCGGAAGAACGCAGAAGCAGAACGGAGTTGACCGATTTGATCGCGATTTTCTCGTCCATGCCCGATTGAAGAAGCTGCTGCAAAATAGTAAGCGCAGCCGAGCTTTCCGCCCTGGCCCTCTCGCCGTTGCCCATTCCGTCGCTCAGCGCCACGACGAATTTGCCATTGCCCAGCTCCGCTACGGAAAAACTGTCCCCGGACAGCAGTTCTCCGCCTTTGGCTGCTCCCGCGATTCCCGTTTCCACTTCGAATTCTTTGGCCGAGCCGAACAATACCGTGCTGTAGCCTTCACCCCTCGGGAGCATTTCCTCATTTTTCACCGCAATATGTTCCCCGAGAATTTCACTTAACAGAGGCGCTATGATTTTGCGGCACTCATCGAAGCCTTTTGTATATTGGTGGATGATCTCGATCTCCACGTTACCTTCGTCCAGCGAAATAACATCAATGCTGTGTATGGAAAGCCCGAGATCCTCCAGCGCCTGACGAATCTGCTCCTCCTGCAGAAAGAGTTCCTGGCCCTCCCGCTTGATCTCCTTCGCCAAATCCTCCATGACCTGGGACACACCGCTTAATTGATCCGCCACAATCTGACGGCTGTCCGAAATCTGCTTTTTCCAGTGCATATCATTCTGATACTTCGCATACTGGTTTTTCATAACATCCAGTACCTGATCCGGCTTCGTACAGGCCTGCCTCCAGTCTATCGGAATCTGCTTCCGCGAGAAATTCGGATTCAGCTCGATTTCCGTCATCATGCTCGTCATAAACTGATACGTTTGATAGAAACGCTGGTCCCAACAGCGGACCCGCTTCGGGCACATCTGGCAGGTCTGGCAGGAAACGGCCTCCATGAAATGGCTGATCTCCTCTTCCTTAGGTACCGGCTGGCTCTCGACCGTAAGCTGTTTGAAACTCCGGGCCAACTGCATAAACACCTGTGAAAACTGCTCGACCCGGCCGGCCGTAATATCCCTGACGCGTTTGGCGTAATCCTGCTGGGATTTGAGGTTCTCCTGGGTACCCGGCACGTATTTGGCCAGCGTCTGGAGAACGCTCTTGGGTGTGAGCAGGAAAAGCGCTACCGCCGCAACGGATTCCCAGGTGGAGTTCATGACTTCCCCCTGCGTCCCGATATAAATGGAGAGGATCGACGAGCCGAGCAGCATGCCGAAGGCTACCGCCATCCGTCTGCCTTCCTTCAGCAGGCCCGCCAGCATGCCCGAAAAGGCCAGCAAACTCATCTGGTAAATCGCATTGGTATTGGCGAGACTTAAGATAAGACCCGTCACCACACCGACCGAGGCTCCGAACGGCGCTCCGCCCACCAGTGCGAATAACAGAATCAGGTAACGGGAGACAACGTGCTCGACCGTAACCGGTCCGAGCGTCCAGCCCACGGTGCCGGTCATCATGGACGCCAGCAGAATGATCAGACAAATGATCTCCTCATGCTTGAGCTGATAATTTTTGCGGGTCAGCGTGAAGACGGGGACCGCTTGTACAAAAATAAGCGTAAGCACCAGACTCAGCACCGATTCCACTCCTGTCATTGTCAAGGAGTACCAGGAGAGGTCCGAGCTGACCAAGTGAGCGAACATCTGCACGAGCAGCGTTGTGATGAAGACGAGCACCGGCGCCAGGGAGATATCCGAGCGCTCGTATTTCTCCAATCCTTTCTGGATGAGGAGAAACACGATCATCTCGGTCAGGATAAACCCGCTCTGAGGTTGTACGGCCAGTAAACTTCCGGCAAATAGAAACACACCTGTCCATAGAAGCAAATCACGGCGCTGGAAATACATGACCGCAAAAAAAGCTATCGAAAACGGAGCAAGCTCCTCAAGGATCATGGCTCTCCCCAGCAGAAAGGCCATCAGCAGGAGCAGGATAGACCATTTCTTGGCTACAAACGATTGAATGAGTCTGTTTTCCGCCACTCTGCCCTGAGCTGCCGATTTCGTCCGCTGCACCGCGCCTGCCCATTGCAGACCGATGGAAAGTGCACCATTTCGTTTTTCCATGTTCAGACACCACCATTTCTCTTAGTGGTGTTTATTATAGGTGGGTTCTATCATAGATTTTGTCACAATGAGTTACTAGAGTTTAAGAAATTTCCGACAAAAAAAGGGGGCCTGTCAGGTCGGCGCGAATGCCTACCCCATGGGGGCTTGGCTTCTCCCTTCCGAACAACCGTTCCGAAGCGGCGGGAGCTTGTCTCCGGTAAATGGGATGCGTATGCGGTAAGGTTGTGTCGATTCCCCGAATAACCGCATGTTAATCGACGCAAAAAAACCACATCCGCCGAAACGGAATGTGGTTGTAAATTTGTGTAAATAGTAGAGCGAGGAACAATTAGTCGCGGCGTCCGCCACGTCCGCCACGCTTGGAGTCCTGCTTCTTCAGCGAAGAAATGCGCTCTTCACTGTCCTTGAGGAAACGGTTCATCTTGTCTTCGAAAGACAATTTGCCGGGTGCGTTACGGAAGCCGCCACCGCGTCCGCCGCGGTCTCCACGGTTACCGAATCCGCCACGATCTCCGGAACGAGGGGAGTCGAACTTGCCATTGCCTTGTCTTTCAGGGCGAGCAGGTTCAGCGGGCTTTTCAATCGTCTGCTTGATGGATAAGCCGATTTTCCCGTCCTTGTCCACGTTGATGACCTTGACCAGAACCTTGTCTTCCAGCTTGAGATGGTCGTTGACATCCTTCACGTAGTTGTCGGCAATCTCCGAGATATGCACCAATCCGGTGACACCTTGTTCAAGCTCGACAAATGCCCCAAAGTGAGTGATCCCGGTCACTCTTCCTTCTAATTTGCTGCCCACTTCTATTGCCATAAAATACAATGTTCCTCCCTTAAATTGTTCAAAAGAATGGCTATGCCGATTATACCCCATTGCTGAATAGACGGTCAACATGGAGAAAAGCCCAAATAATCCGATTTTACGGATTTTGTGATTTGGACGTCGGTATAAAAAAACGCGTTTCTCCTTCGCGGGCATAATTCAACTCGCTGCGGATGACTTGCTCCAAATACTCAGGGTCGTGCAAACGGGCAATCTCCTGCTGAAGGTCCGCTTTACGCTTCTGTTCATCGGTTAACTCCTGTTTGATCTGCTGCATTTCTGCACGCTTCTCGCTGATCTTGCCATGTTGTCCCCAGAATGTAACTCCCGCCCACGTCAGAAAACCGAGCAGAATGACGGCGGCAATACGGAATCTGCGGCGCGTGCCTTTGCTATTCGATTTAGGTTGCGTCTGCGTTGATTTGGGTGGAACAGGCATTAATCTCTGAGCCTCCTGATCGTGCAGGGCCATATACAGTTCGACCCATGCCTGGTTACTTACCCTTGCGGAACCACTTCTGAAACAGCTGCTTTAAAAAATTTACCCACCGCAGCACTCGGGCAGGTACCCGTAAATGCTTGTACAGGGGACGTGTCAGCCAAAGCAGCAGTTTCCACATAGGGTAAACCAATTGTACCACAACTCGGAACAGGAACATAGCCAGCGCCGCCAAAAAGCCCAGCAGCACCCAGGCCAGCTTGTATAACCCGATCGCAGGCTTGATAAAGAGCAGCGTAAACATTCGCCTGAAAAAGCGGAGGAGCCATTTAACGGCCCGGATCAGGACCGCAATAACCTTACGGACGGTACGACTCAGCGTCATCATGTAAACCAGCAGGCCGATAATTAACCCGACAAAGACGAAGAATCGGACTTGTCCCTGATTGCTGTGCACGAGCGTCCCGAACACGCAGACGGTCGCCGTAATCCAGTAAACCACATCCGCAAGCGGGAAAGTCCAGCGCGGCAGCCGCAGCTGCACGAACACCACCCGGAAGGCGTCGTAGAGCATCCCTAGCCCCATCCCGCTGACGAACATGAACCACAAGGTTATAAACTGGACGTTCAGTGTCACTTGAACAGCTTACCCAGAAATCCCTTGTTTTTCTCCGGGGAATTTGCGTCCACATAAGACAAGGCGTTGACGTATCCTTCTATCGCCACCAGTCCCTGCTCCAGACTCAAATTCTTGATATGCAGATTCTGGCCCTTAATGAGCAGAAACCCGCAGTCCGTCTCCAGCAAAAATTCCTCACTGTCAAAGCTCTCCACATTCTTCACCCCGGAGATCTCGAGCAGCTTGCGGTTGAGCATTTTCACTTCCTGCCGTTTGGTCTTTCCGGCCTCCATCATGGCGAGTCCCCCCTACAGCTTTTCCTACCACTACGATATGGGGGGATGTCCGTTTTTAGAACACCCGGAAACACGTAAAAAAGAGGCCTAAGTCGGCATAAGCCGCCTTTCAGCCTCTTGGTTATCCGTTATTCGCTTCTTCCCGCAGAAGCGTGTACATATGAGCCGCATCCTCTTTACGAGTCGACTCCGTCAGCTGTTCCACGCGAACGGTCACTTTCTTCTGCCCGAATTGAATGGTAAGCTCGTCGCCTACTTTCAACGTCGAGCTCGGTTTCGCATCCCGCCCGTTGATCCAGACACGCCCCTGATCGGAGACGTCTTTGGCCACCGTACGGCGTTTGATCAGCCGGGATACTTTTAAAAACTTGTCGAGTCTCATTATTTTACGGCTTCTTTAAGCTTGTTGCCCGCTTTAAAAGCAGGAACATTCGATTCCGGAATAGAAATTTCTTGACCGGTTTGCGGGTTGCGGCCCGTACGTCCGGAGCGTTTGCGGGTTTCGAATGTACCGAAGCCGATCAGCTGAACTTTATCTCCTGTGGACAGCGCGTCCGTAATTTCACCGAGGAAAGAGTTAAGGACGGTTTCCACGTCTTTCTTGGTGAGTCCGCTCTTTGTGGAAATGTTGTTGATCAGATCTGTTTTGTTCATGATTCGAATACCTCCTAAAGTGAATGACAATGTGTAGCTGGTTTTGAATCTCACAGGAAAGCCGCTTCCGAAACTAAGTATTCTTGCTCAGCTTGGGAAATCCTGCTGAAAAACCTACGTGGATTGAAGTTTTTTTGCTTCCTGCCACAATTCTTCCATCTCTGCCAAATCCGCCTCCGCCAGGGACTTGCCCCGGGCTTCCAGGCGCTCTTCGATGTACTGGAAACGGCGTACAAACTTGCGGTTAGTCGAAGCCAGCGCCTCTTCCGGATCGATTTTCAGGAAACGTGACAGATTGACGACGGCGAAAAGCAGATCCCCGAGTTCGTCCAAGCGCTCTGCCGCGGCACCGTTTTCCATTGCTTCCTGCACTTCACCGAGTTCCTCAGTGATTTTGCCGATCACTTCTCCGACCTCGGACCAGTCAAAACCGACAACAGCCGCTTTCTTCTGAAGCTTCAGGGCTTTCATCAGAGCCGGCAGATCCTTGGGCACTCCCGCCAAAGCAGACTGCTTCGAAGGGTCAATCCCTTTGCGGCGCTTCTCCTCGTCCTTCATCTGCTGCCAGTTGGCAAGAGCCTCTTCCGCATTTTCCGCTCCTTCCGTACCGAAAACGTGCGGATGACGGCGGATCAGCTTCTCGTTGAGACCCGCGATTACGTCATAGACGGTAAAAGCGCCGGTCTCCTCTTCCATCTGGGAATGGAGCATCACCTGCAGCAGCAGGTCACCGAGCTCCTCGCACATGTGGTCGGGGTCGTCCTCATCGATCGTCTCCAGCACCTCGTACGCTTCTTCGATAAGATTTTTGCGGAGGCTGGCATGCGTCTGCTCGCGATCCCACGGGCAGCCTTCCGGGCTGCGGAGAATCGCCACAATTTCATGCAGCCGCTCCAATGTACGGTTGCGGAGTTCGTCGCGGTCGCTGCGCGGCACCCATACAAGGGAGAGGTTGCCGTAGCCCTCGATCCGGTCGAGCTCGTAAAGAGGAACCCGGACAACCCATTCTTCCCCCGCAACGCCAAGGGAGTGACCCGCAAAGACGGTGTAATCGTCCGGGTAAAGCTCCATCAGCGTAAGCTTCACATCCGACGCCGTAAATGTATCGTACACTTGTCCGATAACCGTATGCAAGCGGGGGTTCAGCATGCCGGGCCGCAGGTCTGTCGCATCCAGAAGCTGCATCCCTTCGATAGGATCGAAGCCGAACCGGAGAAACGCCTGGTCGAGGAAGCTTTCCCCGCCCACGATCTCCAGCGGAATGCCCGCGTCCGGACATTTCGCTCTCAGCAGCTGCACGGTGTACTCGGCCACCATAGGATGTCCGGGAACGGCGTACACGACAGCCTCCCTACGGGCCGACTCCAGCAGTGAGGCCGCTATCGCTTCATACGTGTCGTCAAAGCGGTCCTTCGCTTCGTAAATCGCGTCAAAGGTCTCGTACCGGATCCCCTCCGCCCGGAGATAGGCGGCAACCGGGTGATGATCGGTGCGGAGAATCAGCTTCGGAGCCTGCTGCAAACGGCGCAGCACGCCGAGCGTGAGCTGGTTTTCGTCCCCGGAACCGAGTCCGAGAACCGTAATTCCTTGCGTCATAGTCCTTGCCTCCCACGCATATTCCGGTTCCCGCTTATGCGGAGCCGGTTGATTCGCAGCTATTTTACGCCGAAACGGCGCGGTCTATCACGGAGCGCGGCTCGCTCCTAGAGCCGCTCCCCCTGCGGGAGCAGGCGCAGCTTCGTCAGCGCCGAAGCCAGCTTGCCGCCGCCGGGGAGCTGCTCAAGCTCCGCGCGGTTCACGGCGCCGAAGCGCAGCAGCGCGATCGCGTACACGGCCGCCCCGAGCGCCACCCCGGCCAGCGCCAATACGACGGCCTGTCCGCGCGAGCCGAGGCCCGGCGCCACGGCGCCAAACAGCGGCCCGCCCGCGAGCTGGAGCGCGCCCAGAGCGGCGCACATAAGCGCTGCGGCGGCAAGCGGTGCCAGGGCCGAGGCGCGCCAGCGCTGCGGAGCGCCGGTCAGCCGCCGCACCTCGGCGAGGCCCAGGGCGGACGCGGCCGCGAACGCGAGCACCGCCGACACGGCTGCGCCGGCGATTCCCCAGCGCGGCACGAGGAGCAGGCTGCCGCCGATTTTGACGGCGGCTGCGGCGAGCAGGTGCAGCGCGGGAGCGTTCACGGCGCCGAGGCCCTGCAGCACTCCGGCAAGCACGATGTTGAGCGTGCCGAACAGCGCCGTGAGCGCGAGCAGAGCCATCGTGCCGGACGCTTCATCGCTCTGATAGAGCATCACGTTCACCGGAACGGTGAGAGAGGCCAGGCCGGCGGCCGCAGCCAGGCCGAGCAGGCCCGTCATCCGCACGGTCCGCTCCGTGCGCGCTTGCAGCTGCGCCGGGTCGGCCGCCGCAGCCGCGGCGATCGCCGGCACCAGCACGGCCGTCAGCGAGGACGCGACCATCGTCACGGCCTGTACCAAGGGCAGGCCGTGGTTATACAGGCCGAACTGGCGCATCGCCTCGGCCGGGTCCGCTCCTCCGCCGAGCAGCAGGCGGGGAATGGTGAAGGCGTCGATGAGATTGAGAATCGGCGTCATGATCGAGCCGAGGCAGATCGGCAGCGCGTAAGCGCCGATAGAGGCCATGAGCCGGCCAAGCGGTTCTTTGGTCCCCACAGGGCCGGTCGCCTCAGCTTGGGCAGCCTCTCCCATAGTGGCCGGTTTCTCATCAGCCGCTCGTTCAAGCCTCTTGCCCACGCTATGCGGGGCTTCACAGGAGTCGGAATGATCCGCGGTTTCCGCCGACGTTAATTCAGCCGGATTCCCAGCCCTTCTTTCCTTGCTTCTCTGCCAATAGAACAGAAGCAGAAGCAAGGCTCCCGCTGCCCCCGTTACGGAACCGAATGTCGCTCCGGCGGCAATATCGCCGTCTCCCGCACCTTGTTCGGTCAGGTAAAGCAGAAGAAGAACCATCGTAAGCACGCGCACCGTCTGCTCGACTACCTGAGAAACCGCGGTGGGGACCATGTTCTGATAGCCTTGAAAATAACCGCGGAGAACCGAGAGTACGGGAACCAGCAGAAGCGCGTACGAAATGCTGCGGATGGCCGGCGCTGCAGCCGCTGTTCCTATCCAGCCCGCAAGCGCATCGGCTCCGAAATACAGCAAGAGAAAGCAAAACACGCCGGTCCCTGTCAGGAGCAGAGCGGAAGCTGCCGCCACCCGCCTCGCCCCTGCATGATCGCGTGCGGCTGCCCGGTCCTGGACGAATTTTGCGACCGTGATCGGAAAACCCGCCGTCGCCAGAAAAAGAATCAGGAGGTACAGCGGATAGACGGCATTGTAAATGCCGAAAGCCCCGTCTCCGGCTATATTCTGCAGCGGAATTTTTTGGAGCGTTCCGAGCAGTTTGGAGAATACCGCCGCGGCGGCCAGTAACGCGGCGCCCTTAAGGAGCCGGGAGCTTCCGACCGTCACAGTCTGTTCCTGCGTTCCCTTTTCCGTGGACATGGATGTCTCTCCTGCGATAAAAAATTAAATGTGCCTATGTCTATCTACACTTCCATTTGCTTGGACAAGAAGGAAGCGGCCGTTTCGGCCATGATCCGCTCGGTTTTTCCCATGACCACATCATTTTCCTTGCTGACTAACAGAACGGCGCCGATGGCATCCCCGTTGTGAATGATCGGTGCAATGACGAACGAGCCGTAAGCATCTGCCGCATCCTTAACCAGCACGTAACTGCCGGCCGTTGCTTGCACGATAGTCTGTCTTCCGTTCATGGCGCTCTCCACTTGCTCGCCCACCGGTCTGCCGTCATATTCTTTACGTCCGCGGCCTGCCGCTGCGATGAAGGTCTCACGGTCCGATATAACGGCCTGATACCCGGTGCTCTCGTTTAACGACTCCGCGTATTCCAGCGCAAAATCTCCAAGTTCACCGACCGGAGAATATTTCTGCAAAATGACTTCGCCGTCGGGGTTCACGAATATTTCCATGGGATCGCCTTCCCGGATGCGCATGGTGCGCCGGATCTCCTTCGGAATGACTACCCGTCCTAAATCGTCTATGCGTCTAACTATACCTGTCGCTTTCATACTGCTTAAAGCCTCGCTTTCCTTCTGGGGGTTTACACTAGGATGTTTGAAAAAATACGGATTAAAGAGGACTCTTCCCATTATATATAAATTTCCTCATAAAACAAAAAAAGCCCCCTTACCTCCGGAATTGGTTTCCAAGTAAGGGAAGCTTTCGGTTACTGCTCCATTTGTTTCGCCAAAAAACCGGCTGCAGTCTCCACCATTTTCGATTCCATGTTGCCCATCTTGACTTCTTCGTCCTTGCTCATCAGAATAACCGAACCGATCGGATCTCCGCCCGCAACAATCGGAGCGATGACGAAAGAGCTGTAAGTTTCGGGATTGTCTTTGGAGATTTCGTATGTACCCGAACCGCTCTCGATCGTCGGTTTACGGTTTTCCATGGTGGTCTCCACGATCTGCCCGATCTGCTTGTCCATATACTCTTTCTTCGAACCGCCCGCTACCGCGATAACCGTATCCCGGTCCGTAATCAGTGTGATATGATTGGTGCTCTCATAGAGAGACTCGGCATATTCTTTGGCAAAATCCCCTAATTCTCCGATCGGGGAATACTTCTTCAAGATAACTTCACCGTCGCGATCGACGAATATCTCGAGCGGGTCGCCTTCCCGGATGCGCAGTGTGCGCCGTATTTCCTTCGGAATGACAACCCTGCCCAGGTCATCAATGCGACGAACGATTCCAGTTGCTTTCATGACTCTTGTTGCCCCACTTTCACTTGAAGTTTTGGATACGACTGGACGCCGATCTGCGTGTATTTAAAAGAGAAGGGTGTAGCGATTCGATTCTGACCATAGTATTCATCCACCCCCATATTCTTATACATTTCCCTCTTTCCATCCACGTAAAATAAAAAGCCATCCCGTCCGGATGGACGAGATGGCTTTCGTGACATCATTGATCTGCCGCCAGGCTTCGCAGATTCGCTTACTTCGCCGCCGGCGAAGGGCTTGCGGCCGGAGGCGTCGCTCCAGGCACGTCGGTCGGCGCCGCGGTCGGCGTCGTCTGTGGAGACGGACTGCCTGTCGGAGCCGGCGTGCCGCTTGGTTCCGTGCTGGCGCCGGGCGCCGGGCTCGGATTGGCCGATGGAGCCGGAGTCGGAGTCGGCTTAGGAAGCTTGTTCGTTTCGATCAAGCCGGGAAGCTCCTTCGTTACGAACTCCTGCATCTTCACTTGCGCCAGGTTGGAGGCCAGCTCTTTCTTGGCGTCTTCTACGGTTTCGGTTTTACGGGATTCCACTTTCATGACGTGGTAGCCGTAATCGGTCTCAACGGGATCGCTGATCGTATTCAAAGGCAGCTCGAGGGCCGCTTTTTTGAATCCGGCTACCCACTGGCTGACTTTGGCGTTTTCATACTTGCCGCCTTTATCTTTCGAACCCGGGTCATCCGAGTATTCTTTGGCAAGAGCGTCGAAGTCTCCGCCGTTTTTCAGCTTCTGCTGCACTTCTTTTGCGCGCTTCAAAGCTTCTTCTTTCGTACGGAGCTCTTTATTCGTAGCCGGATCGTTAAGACCGATGAGAATATGACGGACAGTCGCTACATCGTAGGCGTTCGGGTCCGCTTTTTTGGCCTTCTCGTACTCCGCTTTGATTTCGTCGTCGGTGACCTGCTTCTCCAAGTGGCTCGTGGAATACACGCTGAGTCTCAAGAGGTCCTCAATGTCCTTCTCTTCCAGTTTCGCGTCTTTCAGCTTCTTCTCCAGGCCGCCTTCTTGCGCGCCCACGAAAGTTTTCAGCTGTGTAACCTGCTCGGTTACCTGCTTGTCCGCTTCTTTCTTCACGTCATCGCTCGCACGTCCGGAAAGAACCTTCAGCATGATATACTGCTCCAGCATGCTTTGCTGGTATGCCGGGTCGGTTTCGAACTGTGCGTATTCCGGATACAGGAGACGGTTGAAGGAAAGCAGTTTATCAAACTCTCCACGGGTCACTTTACCCCCGTCTTTGTAAGTGGCGATAACCTCTTCCGGCGTGCCGGCTTTTCCTTCGTCCTTCTTGCCGCATCCGCTGGCCACGGCCAAAACAAGGACTAATACGGCAAGCAGCAGCCACTTGCTTTTGGCCCAACCTGATTTATTGTGTTGCATTCTGCAATTCTCCCTTCGTTTTCAAGGCTTCCCTGTATTGTAACAGAAAACGCTCCACCAATGCGATTGTGTCCTCGGGGGACAGCCCTTTGCCGCGGATATGAACATGAATCTGAGGTCCGGCAATCAGTTTGACGCGCCCGTCGAAGCCGTTCGAAATCGTAAACAGCTTCTGACCGTCCAGCCTTTCCGTCTCGTCCGGAGAAATCTTGATCTGATAGTCGTCGCCCTTCTGAGAGATGGATTCGATTTTATATTCGGCTCCATACACCTTCAATCTGGCTACGGCCAAAAGATTGGAAACGGCAGGCGGAAGATCGCCGAACCGGTCCACCAATTCCTCATCCAGATCTTCCGCTTCCGCGAAGGAGCGGATATTCGCCACTTTCTTGTAAATCTCGATCTTCTGCATACTGTCGTAAATGTAATCCGACGGCAGGTAAGCATCCAGGTGAAGGTCAAGCTGCGTGATCCATTCCTTCTCGGGCTCCGCCTGCTCTCCGTCCAGCTCCAGCTTGCGCTTGGCAATTTCTTCGCTCAGCATCTGAGAGTACAGGTCGAATCCGACGGAAGCGATAAACCCGTGCTGCTCGGCTCCGAGCAGATTGCCGGCTCCGCGGATGGACAAGTCCCTCATGGCAATTTTAAACCCGGACCCAAGTTCTGTAAATTCTTTAATTGCCTGGAGACGTTTCTCCGCCACTTCGTTCAGCACTTTGTCGCGCTGATACGTAAAGTACGCGTAGGCGATCCGGTTGGAACGGCCGACCCGGCCCCGCAGCTGGTACAGCTGGGATAAGCCCATCTTGTCGGCGTCATGCACGATCAGCGTATTCACGTTCGGGATATCGACGCCGGTCTCGATGATGCTCGTGCTTACGAGCACGTCGAACTCGCCGTCCAGGAAGTCGAGAATCGTTTTCTCGAGTTCCTGCTCCGACATTTGCCCGTGCGCAACGGTCACGCGTGCTTCCGGCACGAGCATGGAGATCTGCTCGGCCATCTGGTTGATCCCCTGGACGCGGTTGAACAGGAAATACACCTGTCCTTCTCGCGCCAGTTCGCGTTCGATCGCTTCCCGTACGAGCGTTGTGCTGTATTCCAGCACGTAAGTCTGTACGGGGAAGCGGTTCTCCGGCGGCGTCTCGATGACGGACAGGTCGCGAACCCCCAGCATCGACATGTGGAGCGTCCGCGGGATTGGCGTGGCGGTCAAAGTCAGCACGTCGACATTCGTTTTCAGCCGCTTCAGCTTCTCTTTGTGCGAGACGCCGAAACGCTGCTCCTCATCGACGATGAGCAGCCCCAGGTCTTTGAACTTCAGATCCTGGGACAGCAGGCGGTGCGTTCCGATTACGATGTCGACGGTACCGGCTTTGACACCCTTGGTCGTTTCATTCTGCTCTTTCTTCGAACGGAACCGGCTCAGCACCTGGATGTTGAACGGGTATCCCGAGAAGCGCTCGCGGAACGTCTCGTAATGCTGCTGCGCCAAAATCGTCGTCGGCACCAGGACAGCGACCTGTTTGCCGTCGATAGCCGCTTTGAAAGCGGCACGGATGGCCACTTCCGTCTTGCCGTAACCGACGTCTCCGCAAAGAAGCCGGTCCATCGGACGCGGTTTTTCCATATCCTTCTTAATTTCCCCAATTGCCCGGAGTTGATCCGTCGTTTCGTCATACGGAAACATGCTCTCGAATTCCTGCTGGTAGGCGGAATCGGAGCTGAAGCCGTATCCCGTTGTCGCTTGACGGTCCGCGTAAAGCTTGATGAGATCGTCGGCGATGTCCTTGACGGAGGTCCGCACTTTGTTCTTGACGCGGTTCCAGTCGGCCCCGCCCAGCTTGTATATCTTCGGCTCTTTCTCTTCCGAACCGACATATTTCTGAATGAGATCGATCTGGTCGATCGGGACGGACAGCTTGTCGCCGCCCGCATAGACAATATGCAAATAATCTTTATGAATGCCCCCGACTTCAAGAGTGCCGATTCCCACATACTTCCCGATCCCGTGATTAACGTGAACGACGTAGTCTCCGACTTTAAGCTCCTGGTAGCTTTTGATTCTCTCGGCATTCTCGATTTTCTTGTCTACTTTGCGCGCTTTCCGCTGCTTCTGCGTAAACATCTCGCCTTCCGTAATCACGACGAGATGAATGGACGGCAGCTCGAAGCCGGTCTGCAGGTTTCCGTTCATAATCTCGGGTTCATCGATTTGATAATCCCCAAGCACACGGCGGACGCGGTCCATCCGCTCTTCACCGTTGGCTAAGATGATAACGCGGCTGCCCGTCTTTTTCCAGCGTTCCATTTCCGCTTTCAGAAGGTTCATCTGCCCGTGGAAATTCTGCATGACCCGGGACATGAAATTGACAATGTTCTGCGGCTGGGTCTGCGGAACCTGGCGCAGGAAGAGTGACATATAAAGCGTCGGATAAGTGCGGCGCTGCATAAGGGTCTCCAACTGCTTCGAAAGCGTGAGGGCCGGGAGGGCCTTCCCGTCCTGAAGGGAACTCGTCACCCACTCCGCCTCTTCCCGCTCCAGCTGCTTGGAGGTTTCCACGAGCCGGGCCGGCTCGTCGACGAGCAGTACCGTATCTTCCGGCATGTAATCGGATAGAGTCTGCCGCTCCGGATAGAGCAGCGAGACATACTTGAACAGCCCCTGGAAGGTGTTCCCCTCTCGGAGCAGTTCAATATCATGTCCGATTCCTTCCAGCAGCCTGTCCTTGGCCTGACGGTCCGTCATTTTGGCAAGCTGGGTCTGAAGAAGTTCGTAAGCATGCTGAGCAGCGCCCTGAAAACGCTTTCTATTTAAGAGTACTTCCCGGCACGGCTGGATCACGAACGAATCCAACTTTTCGATGGAGCGCTGGTCCGATACGTCGAACGTACGGATAGAATCCACATCAACATCAAATAACTCGATCCGGACGGCCGTGGAAGAAGTCAGCGGAAATAAATCCACGATGCCTCCGCGGACGCTCATTTCCCCCTTCGCTTCCACCCGCTCCACACGCTCGTAACCCAGCTCGGTCAGACGGGTCAGAAACTCCTCCAGGTCAATCGTATCCCCCAAACGTACGGTGAGCTGGGCTTCCTTGAACGTTTCCTTCGTCGGAAGCAAACGGCGGAATCCGGCATACGGCACTATGACCGCTCCCCGGTATCCGCCGGCCAGTTTGGTCAGCACATCGATCCGCTGCGCCAGCATTTCGGGACTGGCAATAGCCGCTTCGGCGGCAAGCAGCTCTTGTGCGGGATATAAGAGAACCCCGTCTTCCGGAAGACATTCGCTTAAATCCTCGAAGATCTTCTGGGCGGAGAACATATTATGCGTAACGATGAGAAGCGGACGCTCGAGTTGCTGCATCAGTGCGGCAAGCATCACCTGACGAGAGGAGCCGGTTAATCCGGCGATCAACTGCTCTTTCATGCCGGAACGAATACCCGTAATCACACTTTGAAAATCGCGGTCCGTTGAAAAAGCCTGTATTAAAGCTTGCAAATCAAGTACACTCCTCTCACAAAAAGAAGCCTCGGCGCTTGCCTAGGCTGTCATGACACAATTTTTGCACATGTCCGGAGTACGGGATAAGCGCCCTAAGCAGCGCGCAGGCAGCGGCCGGAATCGGTCACTGCAGCGGGCTGCCGATCAGGTTAAGCTCCGGATTGGCGTCCAGTGCCTGCTTGCAGTAATCGCAAACCACCTTGACCGTAACGCCCCCGTCCATGTTATACGCTATTATATCGCTCCGTTCTTCGGGGGTCAAGAAATGGAAACCGAGCTGGTATTCGCTCACTTGATCCCGGCTGATTTCCCCGATAGACGATTGGCAATGACGGCAAATATATTTTACTGACATCAATGTATGCCTCCCTGCAGGTTTCGATTACTCCTTAGTATGGCCCTACTTTTAAAATCCTAGCCAACTCTGGAAGTAATTTGCCAGCCTATGTACGGCATACAATGTGTCTTGGAGCGACCGATGTCCCCGGATCAGCATTCCGGAAACCGGGCACACGAGAGAACGCCCGTTTGCCACAACTCAGGATATTGCATACACTCGGGACTCCGGACTAATTCCCGCTTCCGTTGAAAACCGCCATCGTTTTCTCGAAAGGCTCGCTCAGGCAGTGCTCCATCGCTTCGCACGTTTTGTCCAGAACGGCCGGCAGCGCCCCCGTTTCCGCTTTGCTGAAATTCGACAAGACATAGTCGACAATCGGATAGCCCGGATTCGGTCGATTGATCCCCATACGGATGCGGTTGAACGTGGACGTGCCCGTATGGGCTATGACGGATTTGATCCCGTTATGGCCGCCGGCGCTCCCCTGGTAACGCAGTCTGATATTCCCGAACGGCGTATCCATGTCATCGTACAAAATGACGAGATCCGACACGTCGACTTTATAAAAATCCATGAAAGCCCGGATCGACTCCCCCGACAAATTCATATAGGTCATAGGTTTCAGCAAGTAGGCCTTTGTACCGTTCACACGCACCTCGGCCAGATGGCCTTTGCACTTATTCTGGAACGAAGAGACGCCCCATTTCTCGGCAAAACGGTCAATCGCCATGAATCCTATATTATGCCGTGTATGCTCGTACTGTTTCCCTGGATTGCCTAAACCGACAAAACATTTCACGTTTCATTCACTCCCAAAAATTTTTTACTTTTTTTAACTAGACACCGTAACGATTCCCTGCCGAAACTTGTCTATTATATACAGGCATTTTGCGCGGTTCCGGGCATAGGCCTGCGGTTTTTCGGCCGCTCGGCTCATTTGCCGGTCCCGGCCGCAAAGATAAAGTCATAAATTGGCGCAAATCAGCATGATTTACGCTTCAAAAAATATGGGTAGCAGGTGATGAATCTTATGTACGACAACGGCCAGCAGCTTTACCAGGACGATCATTTTCAAGATCATTTGGAAGCGGAGGTTCCTGTCCAAGTATACTATCTTAACGCCCACAAAGATATAGGCTTCGTCTATCTCTATTCTTCCCACTTCATCAAGATCAACAACACGTTTTACAACCGCGGCATGTTTACATTCGTATCGAGACCCGGTTATTAGGCGCAATTTAGCAAGCGCTTACATAGCTTGTCAGCTTATTCGCCCAGCGGTTAAGGATAACAAAGGCTGCTGCCGGTTAACCGGCAGCAGCCTCTCATTTTGCCCGAAGGCCGTGTTATTCTTTCGATTCCGCAGTTTCTTCAGCCTCAGCTTCGGCTGCAGGCTCGTCCGCAGTCGTTTCTTCGACTTCCTTCTGCGGTTGAAGCACGGTAACCACAACGTCCTCAGCTTCCGTTTTCACTTCGACGTTCTCAGGCAGCTTCAAATCGGATACGAGGATATTCTCCCCGATGCCGAGATTGCTGATATCCACCTGCACGGAGTCCGGCAGATCATCAGGCAGACAGCGGACGTCGAGCTGTGCCGTCTCCACTTGGAGAATGCCGCCTTCCTTCACGCCTGCCGCTTCTCCCACGATCTCGACGGCAACCGTTGCCTTAACCGGCTCGTTCATGTTGATCTGATGGAAATCAATGTGGATGACATCCTGGCTCAGGCTGTCTCTCTGAACTCCGCTGATAAGTACGGGGCGTTTGCCCACGCCTTCGATATTAAGATCAATCACCGCATTCGGGTGGCTTCTCAGCAGCGGCACGAGTTCCTTCCGCTCCAGAACAACCGTAAGGCTGTCCGTGGTTTTCCCGTAAACTACGCCAGGCACCTTGCCTTGTCTGCGCAGCTGCTTGGCCTCCGACTTGGTGGCATTGGTTCTGGTATTTCCTTTAAGAGCTACTCCCATACAAAAAGAACCTCCCTTTTAGATGGCTAAAGATAAATTACCCATCCGGGGGAGGTTTCAATCAATTATTTACAAAAAATTTTACGAGTGCTTGTTTTCTTTCTTCGCTTTCAGCTTGCTGCGAATGCGATCGGCGTAGCCTTTTTTATTCGTCTGGCGCTCGCGGGCGATCGCCAGATCGTTGTCTTCCACGTTGTGCGTAATCGTCGAGCCCGCCACCACATAGGCTCCGTCGCCGATTTTGACAGGGGCGATCAGGTTTACGTTGCTTCCGATAAAGGCATCGTCGCCGACTTCCGTCAGGCTTTTGTTGAAGCCGTCGTAATTGACCGTGATGGCTCCGCAGCCGACATTGACGTTCTTACCGATAACGGCGTCTCCCACGTAACTGAGGTGCGACACTTTCGATCCCTCGCCGAGCTTGGCGTTTTTAATTTCCACAAAATCGCCGATTTTGACATGCTCGCCAAGATCCGTTCCCGGACGCAGGTAAGCGAACGGCCCCACATTCGCGTGGCTGCCGACTTTGGCTTCCTGAAGCACCGATTGCTTGACGGTTACTTCGTCGCCGAGCGTACTGTCGCAAATCTCGGTGTTCGGTCCGATCACACATTCCGATCCGATAACCGTTTTGCCCCGCAGAGTAGTCCCCGGATACAGGATGGTATCCGGCCCGATCACGACGTCTTTCTCAATATACGTTTGAGAAGGGTCGATGAACGTTACCCCGCCCACCATGTGGCTGCGGTTGATACGCTGACGCATCAGCGTCTCCGCTTCCGAGAGGGCGATCCGGTCGTTAACGCCGATGGCCTCCGCCTCGTCCGGCGTGCAGTATGCTTCGACGATCTCGCCGGCATTTTTCAGAATCCCGACGACGTCCGTCAAGTAATACTCGCCTTGGGCGTTCTCGTTCTTCACGTTCTCCAGCGCTTCAAACAGCTTGCGGTTATCGAAGCAGTAGGTGCCCGTGTTGATCTCGCGCACAGCCGCTTCTTCCGGGGTACAGTCCTTCTGCTCGACGATCCGGTCCACCCGGCCGCCTTCGCCGCGGATAATGCGTCCGTAGCCCGCGGCATCCGTCATTTCCGCCGTCAAGATAGTGCCCGCCGCGCCTTTTTCCTGATGCAGGCGGAGCATTTTCTCCAGCGTCTCCGGACGGACCAGCGGCGTATCTCCGCATACGACGAAGGTAACGCCGTCTTCCGCACCGATAACATCCTTCGCCTGGAGAACGGCATGTCCCGTTCCGAGCTGCTGTTCCTGAAGAGCGTATTCCGCCCGGTCTCCCAAATAGCCTTTAACGGCTTCGGCCCCGTGGCCTACAATTACGATCGTTTTCTCCGTTTGTATATGTTCAAGTGTATCCAGTACGTGTCCCACCATCGGTTTTCCGCAGACGGAATGCAGCACTTTGTACAGCTTGGATTTCATTCGTTTTCCTTGTCCCGCGGCCAGTACAATCGCCATCAGCTTCAACTTCAATCCACTCCTTCTTCTCCTCTGGGTTTCATCCATGACTATATCTTATCTGCCGGAAAAAGAAAAGAGAGCCCTGCAGGAACAGGACTCCTTCTGCCAAAACCGGCGTTGATTATGCGCCTTCTTCAATAACTTCCTCTTCCGCAGCCGCACGGTCGTACTCAGACAAAACCGCCGCTTGAATCTTCTCGCGGGTTGTGGATGAAATCGGATGGGCAATATCACGGAACTCCCCGTCCGGAGTCCGTTTGCTAGGCATTGCAACAAACATTCCATTATTGCCGTCAATAACACGAATATCGTGTACGACGAATTCGTTATCGATGGTAATGGAAGCAATCGCCTTCATTCTTCCTTCGGAATTCACCCGGCGAAGTCTGACATCTGTAATTTGCACTGTGTTCACCACCTTTTTCCATTCGCAGGACTTGGTGTATACTTCCACATTTTCGTGCAAATTCCTTCTGGATAAAGAGGAAAAATTTAGATTTTCCTTAAATTAAATGTGCTCTTAAACGTTTTCGACAGCTATCGCCGCAATCAGTTCGATTTCGACAAGCACATCTTTCGGAAGCCTTGCCACTTCTACGGTAGAACGCGCCGGCTTATGTTCGCCAAAGTAGGAAGCGTACACTTCGTTAATGGCTCCGAACTGGTTCATATCCTTAATGAAGACGGTCGCTTTGACCACGTTCTGAAGAGTCGCTCCCGCTTCTTTGAGTACTGCCTGAAGGTTGCGGAACACCTGGTGCGTCTGCTCCGTAACGCCGCCCTCTACGAGCTGCCCCTCGGCATTTAATGGAATTTGCCCCGATGTAAAAACGAGATTGCCCACCTGTACCGCCTGGGAATACGGCCCGATGGCAGCCGGTGCTTCATTCGTTGAAAGGATACGCATAACTTAGATCTCTCCTTTATTCGGAATCGAAATAATTTCCAGGAACAACGGTCACCTGTTTGGTTTTAGAATCGACGCCGGTCAGCTTGGCGAGGGAGATATAATCTTTCACAAGCTCCTCCTCGACCTCGTTCGATTCAATAAACACGCCTACACCGCCAACGGTTGCTTTGAATTCGCCCAGCAAGTCCACCATTCCTTGAATCGTGCCGCCCGCCCTTTTGAAGTCGTCAATGATCAGAACCCGTGCTCCTTCCTGGAGCGTGCGTCTGGCCAGCGACATCGTTTGTATGCGTTTGCTGGAACCCGAAACATAATTGATGCTTACGGCCGATCCTTCCGTAGCGTTGCTGTCGCGTCGCACCGTCACGACCGGCAGATTCATAAAGGAAGCCGTTGCGTATGCAAGCGGGATGCCTTTGGTTTCTACCGTCATCACGACGTCCAGCTCTCTGCCCGCGAATGCGGTAGCGAACGTTTTGCCGATTTCGTTCAATACTTGCGGCCGCCCCATAATATCGGCCATATACAAAAATCCGCCCGGCAGCACGCGTTCCGGCTGCTCAAGCTGATTGCACAAATCCTGTACGAACGAAAGCGACGCTTCCTTGGCAACCTTCGGAATAAATTTCACGCCTCCGGCAGCGCCGGCAAGTGTATGGAGTTCTCCGAGTCCTTCGTCCTCGAATACCTCTTTTATAATCGCCAGATCCTCACTGATCGAAGATTTGGCCGAACTGTAACGTTCCGCGAATGTAGTCAGCGGTATGAGCGTATGCGGCCGAAACAACAAATACTGCGTCATCTCAACCAACCGAGCGCTTCGCTTCAATTTTTTCATGACGCACCCCTAATAAAAACCGAATATTATAAAGAGAATATACCATTTTTGTCCGTCTTTGTACAACCTATACAAGGAAACGTCACATTCGGGACAAGGCCGCCCCCGCCAAGACAGAAAAAAAGCTCCTCACCGGGAGCTATCGCATGGATCTCGAATGCTCGATGCCTACGGGAGCATCCGTACCGCGTATACGTCCTTGCAGAACCCTCTTAGCCCGTTATAGATCCGGGCAACCTTGGCTTCCTTCGATACGAGTCCGAATACGGTCGGACCGCTGCCCGACATAAGGACACCGTCGGCTCCAAGCCTCTCCATCACTTCTTTCATCTGCCGGACTTGAGGATACAGCTGGAGCGTCACCTCTTCGAGCACGTTGCCGAGACTTCCGCACAGCTCGTCGAACCGTTTATGCCGGATGGCTTCCAAAACCCGTTTGGTATCCGGGTGATGGTTGATTCCCGCAGCATTCAGCTTGCCGTACACCTCGGAGGTGGACACGTTGATGGGCGGCTTGGCGAGAATGACCCAGCATTGCAGAGGGTTGTCCACCGGGTGAAGAATCTCTCCGCGGCCGGTGGCGAGCGCAGTTCCTCCCGTTACGCAGAAGGGAACGTCCGAGCCCAGCTCGCCGCCAAGCTTCTGCAGCTCCTCCGTGGGGATGCCGAGTCCCCACAACCGGTTCAAGCCGCGCAGCGTAGCCGCGGCGTCACTGCTTCCTCCGGCGAGCCCTGCGGCCACCGGAATCTTTTTATCCAAATGTATATACACGCCCTTGCGGACGTCGTACCGATCTTTTATGAGCCTCGCGGCCTGGAAGGCGAGGTTCTTCTCATCAAGCGGAATGTAGCCGGCCTGACTTGAAATGATGATCGTATCCCGGGGGAGCTCCTGCATTTCAATCCGGTCGGCCAGGTCGACCATCGTCATAACCATTTCCACTTCGTGGTAGCCGTCTTCCCGTTTCCGTAACACGTCCAGGGACAGGTTGATTTTGGCCGAAGCTCTTTCGTATATTTTCACAACGGTCACCTTCTTTTGGGCGCTTTGCCGATAATAGCTTCACATATTATAGCAAATGCCTCTAAGAAAAGCTAAAGCTTCCGCACGGTTCAAATACAAGCGGGGCGGGCATTTTCCATTTGTTCACTTATTTATTAACAATTGTATTTAACGGTGATTATCCGGTACTATCTTAGCTTCCATAAGAGGATGAACCTGCAAATCCCTTACCTGTCCGTTTTCTTCGGTTCGGAAATTCCAGGCAGATCCGATAACTCCATTCCGATGAATGTGCTGCATCTTTTTGAGCTAACCTTGCCGGATGAAGTTCAGCCTCGGTGCCCCTCCGCGTTAACTGGGCAGCAGCGTCCCTCGCTTACGGACGGCGTTTTAGGTTCTGCTCGGCGATCTGCAGAGCTCTTTTCACCATATTTCCCGCATCCTTGCTCCGTATCCCTCCCCAGCCTTCACGCTCGACTGTCTCATAGAAACCAAGGTCTTTAGCTAGCTCGTACTTAAAATCCTCCGACATGACGCCCCTTCTTCTTCTGCTCATCTTAGTTCCTCCTTTGGAGTGCGATTGCGGTAGGTTTCCCCCAGTAGTATGCGTCGGGAACGGAATGTCATTCACTCGCACCGGGACATGGACAGGAACCTTCCTCTTGGACCCGTACAATCTTTGCACACAAGCGCCCTCGAAAAGCAAAAAACGGCAGCTCCCAAAAGGAGTGCCGCTGTTCTTAATGCTGTATATACGTGATGCGGAGTTCTTCTGCTGCGTCATCGTCACAAACCGTAACTTCAACGGATTCGGTCAAAATATCCGCGTAGCTGTACGAGACCCGCTTAAATGATTGTTGTTCTTGGTCTAGCTTTACGATAAAAACAGAAGGGTAGGTTTCTTCCAAAACACCGAAACGCTCAATGGTTTTCCGACGGCCGCCATTTGCTTTCAACATGATTTTCTGTCCAACATGAGGCTCAAGACTGCGTTTGATTTCCAACAGTGCATTTTTAGCCATTGTGATCTACCACCTCTTTCTCTGTTTATTATACCTCAAAACAGTGCGTTTGTCAAACAAGCCAAATATTATATCAGCCAGACAAATACGTTGTCAACGGTATAAAATCCTATTTTTGTTTCTTTTCACAGGCTTAGCTTTTGTCAAAACCTGCAGAATTATGCACCGCTGCCTTTTCCTAAGATCCGCCGGGTCTATAAAGGCCCATTTCTCCGCCCTTAAACCGCAACGTATAAAAAAGCGTACAGCCCCTTGTATCCAAGATACATGGTTCTGTACGCTTATCTTTAAACGCCAAGCAGGTGCTAAAGCCGCATCCTTTGTTCCGGAAGCCCCTGGCACCGCTTCGCGTCCTCGGCCTCATCAGCCGCCCTGCCAGAAGCTTATACGGTGGCTTCCGCGGTCAGGTTCACGAGCCTGGGCACACCCATCCGGTAGCTCCCCCTGGTTTCAATGCCGCCGACTCCGTCCAGACCCGTTACCGTAACGCCGGCCAGATCGACCATGGACACGGTTTCGCGAATCGATGTGTAGGAAGCTTTGGCGGCTATGCATAGGGGATCCAACGCATGAATGAGCACCCGGGCGGGAGAGCTTGCGAAATTCGCCCCCGCCTGCAGCAGCGCCTCGAAGTGGGACTGGCAGGCACCCGCCACGATCGTCAGGGCGTCGCGGTTGCTCTGGTACTGCCGCGCGACTTGGACGGCCCTGACGAAATGAAGCGAGTTTTTATAGCTGTCGAGCTGATGTACGTCCAGCTTCTTTCTGTTTTTCAGCAGACCGTCATGTCCCGTGACAACGACGATATCGGGCTTCACCTGCGGCAGGAGACGCTGCAGGGTGACAGCCATCTGAGATTCGCTCACATAGAAGCCCTCCGCGGGGATGCGAAGCTCTCCGTACAGATTCATGCTTTTGCGCAGATAGTTCGGATCGCCGTCCAGATGCAGGATTTTACCCGGCATCTCGAAATATTGCGTATTCTCGGGCAGCTTATTACGCACCAGATTATCGTTGAGCTGATACAGCTCCTGACGAAACTGGCGGATGCTGCGGATTGTCTCGCCTACCCTCGGCAAATTCACTCTCGGAAAATCCGAATCGCGGGCGGCCGTTACGCGGGATAGATCAGCAATGGGAGCGTCCGCCAGCAGGCGAAAATCGACGCCCCGAAGAATCGCCCTTGTCGTATCGATCTCCTGGATTCGAAAAATGATATCGTTGCCGTAGGATTTGCGGGTCGCCAGATCGCCTTGCCTCATGAAGCCATCCCCTCCTAAGCCTATCGTATGGCAGGGGTGGGCAATTGGTGATTAGCCCGCTTCTATTTGCTGCAGGTCGGGCAGTTCCGCAGAGCTTCCGCCACGCGGCCGTATTCCTCCATGCTGAGCGTTTCGCCGCGGCGGCTTGGTTCGATGCCCGCCTCCAGCAGAAGAGCCTCCAAATCGCGTTTGTTCTCTTTGGAGAAGAACCGGGCTCCGAGGTTGTTATAGATCGTTTTGCGCCGCTGCGCAAAGCTGGCTTGTACCACCTCGAAGAAGAAGTCTTCGTCCGCTACTTCGACGGGAGGTCCTTTGCGCAGACGCAGGCGGATCACAGCCGAGTCGACGTTCGGCTGCGGAACGAAAACGGTGCGCGGAACGATCGTAACCAGTTCCGCTTCGCAATAGAATTGTACGGCGATGCTGAGGCTGCCGTACTCCTTGCCGCCCGGCTTGGCCGCCATCCGGTCCGCCACTTCCTTCTGAATCATCACGACGATGTTTTCGAGCGGAAGCTTTTCTTCGAGCAGCTTCATGATGATCGGCGTCGTGATGTAATACGGAAGGTTGGCGACGACACTGATTCCGGACAAGCCGGAGAATTTCTCCTCGATCAGCTGCCTCAGATCGAGCTTCAACACGTCGCCGTGGACGACCTCGGCCGTCGGATAGGGCGACAGCGTCTCCCGCAGGATGGGGAGCAGACGCTGGTCGATCTCTACCGCCACGACGCGGCCGGCCTCTTTCGCCAGCTGCTGGGTCAGGGCGCCGATTCCGGGCCCGATCTCCAGCGCCCCCTTCTCGGGAGCAAGCTCCGCCGCGGAGATGATGTTGCGCAGAACGTTGCCGTCCGTAAGAAAGTTCTGTCCCAGACTTTTTTTGAGCACCAGATTGTGCCGGTTTAGAATATCTTTGGTCCGTTTGGGCGTTGCCACATCTTCAGAAGCAAAGGACGGGCCGCTGCCTTGTTCATTTAATTTCATAGTCATCCTCCAAGCTTCCGTCCCTGACGAAAGCTGCCTGTGCGTAAATTATTGATCCGGACGGTCCAACTGCTCTACGGCAGCTTCGAACTCTTCCCGGGAAATTTGAAAAGCGGCGCAGCGCTTGTAAAACTGCTTACCATTACAATACCCGATTCCGAGCTTTTTTCCTACTTCCAGTCGTCTGGCCGCGGCATCGGGATGAACAACGAGGCCTGCGGCGATCAGATCCTCCCATGTCAAAAGAGACGCGGCGCCCTCATATTCGGTCTTTACGTTCGCCAGAGCGGACCGTATAGCGTCCGGAGTCGCATTCTCGACTCCGATGTCCCCCCGCTTCTCGGCAAGTTCCTGGGGGAGAAAAGCATGTTTGCAGCCGGGCACCTTGCCCGAAATGATTTTGCGGATGCGCTCCCCCGCATGATCCGGATCCGTGAAGACAATGACCCCTCTGCGCTCCTGGGCCAGCCGGATGCGATCCAGAATTGCGCGGTTGATTGCCGATCCGCCGGTTTCGATCGTATCCGCTTCAACCGCCCGCTTGATGGCGGTCGTATCGTCTTTTCCTTCGACAACAATGATTTCTTTGATCATGTTCTTTATCCTCTCTTAAGCGCACAAAAAGAAGAGGGTGTCCCTCTTCTTTTTGCATACGGTTTGTTACCGGTTTGTAAATCTTCGTTACAGGTAACATGTTATCCTAATCTTGTGTCGGTTTATTCGGACCGATGACGTAAACGGTATATCCCCGTTTCACACCGAAAGTCTTGGCATAATTCATGCTGTCGAAATAAACGTCCATTTTCTGGCCTTTAATAGCACCGCCCGTATCTTCCGCACGGCGGTATCCGATGCCTTCAATGTACACCCACCAGCCTAACGGCACGACTGATGTATCTACGGCAATCGTCTGCCCTTGAACAGGCTTCGTTCCGCTGGCGGTCCGGTTGCCTACGCCCGGCTCTTCGGAAGAGTAAGCGGTCAAGGTAACGTTCTTTAATATTTTCTTCGCGTCTATGTCGGTACCTGCTTTAGTTACCTGCTTAGGCTTAACCGGTTCGGATGCGGCTGCCACCGTAACGACCGGATTTTTTGTGCCTACAGCCACAATCTTATCCACACTGGCGTTTTTGACTGCTTGATCGATAACTTGCTCGGATACGAGTTTTCCGTTTTCGAAAATCTTCTCTTTCTTTTTGACCAATACGCCTTCCTGGCCTTCCTGTACGACCTGCTCTTTGCCTTTCAGCAGATCCTCATCGGATTTCTTGACCACACTGAATGCGATGGGCTCCGAAATTTCTTCCGTTTCTTTCTTCACCCGGACAACTTCGATAGCCGCATTGGCTGAAAGCTCCGTGTCTTTGGCCGGAGTCACTTTGTCGTGCTCTCCCAGCGAAATATTTGAATCTTGCAGAACTTGATCTACCGTTTTCGCAATGGTATGCACAGTTTGTGTCTGCCCGTCGGCAGTTAGCTGTACGGGTGATGCATGATCAATGACAATCTTCTGACCGTCTTGAATCTTGCCGTCAAGCGGCATAGATACCTGATCGTGCTCACCGATTGTAATGGCTTGTTCATCCAGTAGGCGCTGTAGGACCCATTGTCTTGTTTCCACAACGGTTTCTCGTCCGTTTACCACCAATGATACGCTTTTACCAGCCGTACCGTATAACAACACCAAAAACATGAAAGTCAAAGCGAATGAAATGATAGCTGCAAGGATGATCATACGCAAGTTTTCATGCTTCCATCGCAATGCGAAGGACATGCTGGATGATCGCTTAACATGGGTCTCTGATTGCGAGATATTGCCCACTTCTTCGGTCCTCCTTCAAAGCCTCGCCTCTGTGATACGCATGATGATTTGGACGCGACTTAGGTTTATTTGGCGGTTCCTAACGGAACCCTTGCAATTGGCTTCTTTCCCGCCGGCTGACCGGTTGCTCTCAGTCTCTACGGGGTCGGCATCACCTCCGCTTGATGTTTATGCGGGTCGAATACCCGTCCGATATGGAACAAAAAAGGCCATCGGAAAGAGAAAGCTTCCCGGTGGCCTGTGTGTGAGCGCGACTAAACAGAATGACACGACAGTTGGTATCTCTCCCGGTACGCTTACGAGGTTAGCTGACGGATTCGGGCCGTGAGAGCTGCCCTACTCGCCGGCGGTGCTGCCTGCACCTGCCATTGAGATTCACCCCAAATTGTTTCCTGTTGTATCGGCCCAAAAGCTGTTCCGACCTTGACAGCGGTTCCCCCGTTTTCCTTTTACGGAAACTCAGCGTTAAAACTTGGCGTTTATTAAGTTATCATGAAAGTATATTACGCTCAAATATCCAACCTGTAAAGGGGGCATATTCCCTAAAAATAAGCAAATTTAACCAAACCACCGGCATTTATCTAATTATCTTGCAGTCGTTCTCCTTTTTTCTCCCGTTATCTCACTCCTAGTTTTCCCCATTTCCGCCGTTCCGCTTGGGCATTGGGCTTCCAGGCATTTTTTGACTATAATAAAAGATACGGCAATCCGCCCAAAAGGCCGAAAGCCGCAATAACCGATTGAAGAAAAGCAGGTGAAGGCATGAATCCGATTCTTCACATTTCCCGTCTCAGCGGAGGCTATTTGCCCGGAAAACCGATTCTCCGCGATCTCGAAATTACAGTCGGACAAGGTGAAATGGTCGGTCTGATTGGACTCAACGGAGCGGGAAAAAGCACGACCATCAAACACATCCTCGGGCTCCTGAAGCCGCAGGAAGGTAGCGTCCGCATCCGTAACCGGACCTTGGAGGAAGATCCGCTCGGCTACCGGTCCTCGTACTCTTTCGTCCCGGAATCTCCTGAATTGTACGACGATCTGACGATTGAAGAGCATTTGGAACTGACGGCGATGGCTTACGATATTCCGAAGGAAGCGTTCAAGGAACGTGCCGGCCGCCTGATGAGCGAGTTCCAGATGGAGCCTAAGCGCAAAAGCTTCCCGGGCCAGCTATCCAAAGGGATGAAGCAGAAAGTCATGATCATGAATGCGTTTCTTGTCGAGCCCGCGCTTTATGTCATTGACGAGCCGTTCCTCGGCCTTGACCCGCTGGCGATGCGCTCTCTTCTCGACATTATGGCGGACTTCAAGAGCAGGGGCGCCAGCTTCCTGATCTGTTCCCACATCCTGGCCACGATCGAAAGATACTGCGACCGGTTCGTCGTTCTCCATCAGGGACGAATTCTTGCCCAGGGCACACTCGACGAGCTGAGACAACAAACCGGGCTGTCCGATGCGACCCTGGACGAGCTGTTCTATGAGCTGGTGCGGAGGAATCCGGCATGAACCAAGAAGCAGCCGTTCACAGAGAGGGCACGGCCGGGGCTGTCCGTCAGCTGTGGAAGCGCAGATTCGACCATTACCGTCAGGAAACGTCCCGTTACTGGGCTTATGTCGCAAGAAGCCAGTTTTTCGGTTTTCTTTTCCTGATTTTTATCGTTTCTTCCTATTATTATGCAAAAATACTTCAGCAGCTTCCGACATCTTTTCCCTACATTTGGATCGTTCTGCTCGTCCTCGTTCCGGCTCTCGCAGCCGGCTCAGTGCGAACCCTTCTAAAGAATGCGGACCGGGTGTTTCTGCTTCCTCTGGAACCCGTTATGAACGTGTTCTTCCGGGCGGCTTTCCGCTACAGTCTGGGGATCCAGGCCGCACGATCCATCGTTCTGATGCTGATTGCATGGCCTTTATACAAACACTGCACGGGTACGGAAGGACAGCCCTTGTGGCTGATGGCGATTTTTGTTCTTCTAATAAAAACAGCCAACCTGCTCGGCTCGTGGCAGGAAGGCCGTTTTTCATCCCCCGGATGGCGTCTGATCTCAGCGGGTTACCGCTGGGTCTTAAGCGCAGCCGTCGTTTTCGCCTTGTTCGGTACGGGGCCGCTTCCGGGCGGGGTCGTTCTATTGGCGGGACTTGTCGTCTGGGCGGTCATGTACAGGCTTGGGCCCGGTCGGCGGGCAATCGGCGTAGCCTGGGATTACCTCATCGACAACGAGCGCAAACAGCAGTATCGCCTGTACTTGTTTTTTAGCGGCTTCGCCGATGTGCCCCAGCTTCCTGTGCGCGTAAAACAGAGACGATGGCTGGCCGGAATTACGAACCGGTATTCGTTCCGGTCTTCCTCGCTTTATCTGTATCTCTTCACGAAGACGTTCGTCCGTTCGGAGCTGCTTGGCATCGTCGTCCGGATCACGCTTGTCGCCGGCCTCGCAGCCGCGGCCGTTCAATCCGCACCGGTGGCCGCCGCCGTCTGCCTTGTGGCCATGTTCATTTCGCTGATCCAGCTCACCTCGCTGGAACAATCGCACCGCTACACGTTCTGGCTGCAGACTTACCCGGTAGATCCGCGCCGGAAAGTGGACGCCGTGGTGCGAATCATCAGCGCCGCTTTCACCTTGCAGGGTATCGTTCTTACCCTGCTGATGGTGCTAAGCGGGGCGGGCGTTTATGCAGCCGCCCCGCTTGCGGGGCTCGCGCTCGGCCTCGTGCTTTGCGCTACGGTAACGAAGCGGAAATTTACCGCTTCATTTGAGGCCGAGTAAACGCACGGCATTGTCCGTCGTCACTTTGGCCAGTTCCTCCAGGCTCATGCCGCGCAGCTCGGCCGCCGCTTCGGCAACGAGACGCACGTATGACGTTTCGTTGCGTTTGCCCCGGAACGGATGAGGCGTCAAATAAGGCGCATCCGTTTCGATAAGCAGGCGGTCAAGCGGCACCTGCTTGAGGACTTCCTTGGGCTGCTTGGCGTTTTTGAACGTAATGGGACCCCCGAAGGAAATATGGAAATTCATATCCAGACACTGCTTTGCCGTTTCCCAACTGCCGGAATAGCAGTGCATAATGCCGCCGACTTCGGCGGCTTTTTCTTCTTTCAGGATATCGACGATATCTTGGTGAGCCTCTCGGTTATGGATCACGATCGGAAGTCCGACCTTGCGTGCAAGGCGGATCTGTTCGCGAAACACTTTCGCCTGCACATCTTTCGGCGACGTATCCCAGTGATAGTCCAGCCCGATCTCCCCGATCGCCACTACTTTCTCGTGCTTGCACAGATCCTCGATCCATTCAAGGTCGCCGGGCCGCATATCGATCGCATCGGTCGGGTGCCAGCCTACTGTCGTCCATATAAAATCGTACTTCTCGGCAAGCTCGATGGAAGAAGGAATGGTTTCGCGGTTGAACCCTACGTTAACAATCCGGGTTACCCCGTTGTCCCACGCCCTTTGGATAGCATCATCACGGTCTTCGTTGAAAGCTTCATTGTTCATATGAGTATGAGTATCGGTCAGCATAACGGGAACTCCTTTTGTTTCGTCTGTTTTTTTGAATTAGGCGTCGAACAGCTTCTTACGGAGAGCCGCAGCCTTGCCGCCCTCTTTTTCAAACAACTCGGCGGGGTAATATATACGGTGCTGCCCCATATGAATGCCCGAGATCGATTTGACGATTTCGGAGCGTGCCGAAATTTCCGTCAATTTATCCTGGCCGTCAAGCAGCAGAATGGGTTGTTTGTCTTCCTTGCCGGTATCGGGCCGGTATACATCGTACGACTGGTCCGAAGGGAAATCCAGCTCCAGATAATAATCCGCATCAAACCCGGCCTCCACCAGAGCGTCACGGAATTCCGTCAGGAGTTCTTTGTCCCACTCTTCCACGGCCGAGAATTTGAACAAGCGGCGGTGCAGAAAGCGGCCGGACAAATCAGCCAGCACGGGGTCTTTTTCCAAACTCCAATACATCAGAACCGTCTGCATCAAAGATTCGTCCAGGAGGAAATAATCCTCCAGCGACAATTTCCCTTGGAAAAGATGAAGGATCGGCTCCGGCATAAATGTAAACGAGTAACCGTCTTCGAATAGCGCCTTGGCGCACTCTAGAACTTTCCCCAGCAAAATCTCCGCGCTCCGGGTAACCGGATGAAAATAAACCTGCCAGTACATCTGGTAACGGGACATCAAATAATCTTCGACGGCATGCATCCCGCTCTCTTTTACGACAATTTTCCCTTTATAAGGCCGTACTACCCTCAGAATACGCTCCAGATCGAAAGTTCCGTAATTCACACCTGTAAAATACGCGTCCCGCAGCAAATAATCCATCCGGTCGGCATCGAGCTGGGACGAGACGAGACTCGTTACGATTTCCTTGCGATAGGTTTTGCAAATGACACCGGCAACGTCATGGGCAAACGTCGGCGACACTCTGGAAAGCACTTGGTTTACTTCACTGTCACCCAAAATGATCCGGCAGGACCAATTTTCGTGATTCGTTCCGAATACTTTTTCAATAGAGTGGGAAAATGGCCCGTGACCGACATCATGCAGCAGGGCGGCGCATAAACAAAGCAGCCTTTCCTCTTCCGGCCAGTCGGCATATGAATTTCTTTCGAATTGAGAAATAATCTTTCTCGTAATCTCGTAAACGCCGAGCGAGTGGGAAAAACGGCTGTGCTCCGCGCCGTGAAAGGTCAGGAATGAAGTGCCCAGCTGGCGGATACGCCGCAGCCGCTGAAATTCCCTGGTGTTGATGAGGTCCCAAACCGTACGGTCCTGCACATAAATATATTTATGGACAGGGTCTTTAAAAACTTTTTCTTCTATCATTTTTCCGCCTCCTTTTCGACATAAAAGCCGACTATTTGATCAATTAAACAAGGATTTTGTCGAATAATGTTTCTGGCCATTTTCCAAACCAAGTGGTACTTGTCACAAAAATAAAACAATTGTCAGTTCAAAGGAAAGCGGTTAACTGCAAAAGATCCACTTATTTTTAAGGGTTAAGGAGGAATTCGGCATTTCACAAAGAATTCATTAAATATAAAAACTGCAATTAGAGACCAATTTTGGGTTGACTATTTTGGGAATGCTTGGTATCATGAATATCGAAAACTATGTCGAATAATGACGATTAATTATTTCAGTAGATTGGAAGGAGCTTTTATATATGATGAAATCCACAGGTATTGTAAGAAAAGTCGACGAATTGGGGCGTGTCGTTATTCCAATCGAACTTCGCCGTACACTCGGTATCGGTGAAAAGGACGCGCTGGAGATTTATGTAGACGGCGAGCGCATCATGCTCAAGAAATATGAGCCTGCTTGTATCTTCTGCGGCAACGCTGAAAATGTGACTTATTTCAAAGGAAAAATTGTTTGTCACGAATGTTTAAATGAAATGCCAATACCTGTGACAAAATAAGAAAAATAGTATATAATAAGAACTAGCAAAGTTCCCATTGGTAATTCTAACCTTTTTCATATCTCCTCTACGTCTCTGATCCCGGCGGACCACCGTCATGGATTAGGGACATTTTTTTGTCCGGAAACGTGAAAAAGCTTTCTGCTGCAGGGCACAGTTGCCAAGCACCCCATGCGAAACCTGAGGGAATAGGAGCCGCCGAAAGTGCACACGCGTCTCCGTACAGAATGGCTCCGTCATCACTTGCATCGGGCCTCGTTTGGAAGCGCTCATTCCCTGGTCCGCCCGGTGATTCCGGAGCCTCTGCAATCATACCCGCAAGCCTGGGCATAATTTCTCTTGGACCGGCAGCTTAATTCTGAAGCAGCTCGTTGTAGACGTCCCGCTTCGGCAGCCCCCGGTCGGAAGCGGTCTTTTTGATCGCTTCCTTCTTGCTCATCCCCTGTCCCATGTAATGGGCGGCATGCTCCTCCAGTGAAAGCTCCTTCCACCAGGCGGCTTCCGCCTCCGCCGTTTCGGCTGCGCTTCGTCCCTCCACGAGGACGACGTACTCGCCCTGCGGCGGATGTTCGCCGAGATGGGCCAGCGCCCCGCTGATCCGGCCTCGCCCGAATTCCTCATAGCGCTTCGTCAATTCGCGCGCTAGGCAGATCTCCCGATCCCCCCATGATTCGAGCATCTGCTCGAGCGTACGGACAACCCGATGGGGGGATTCGTAGAACAGCAGCGTGCCCTGCGCAGGCGCCAGCCTCGCCAACTCCCGCTGCTGATCTTTCTTATCGCGCGGCAGGAACCCGTTGAAGGTAAATTCATCGGTAGGCAGCCCTGAGGCGATAAGGGCCGACAAGGCCGCGTTCGCGCCCGGGATCGGCACGACCGTAACTCCGGCTTCAATTGCCAGCCGGACAAGATCGTGCCCGGGATCGGAGATGGCGGGCAGTCCCGCATCGCTGACGAGCGCGATGGTCTGCCCCTCGCTCATGAGCCGGACCAGCTCCGGGCCGCTCGCCTGCTTGTTGTGCTCGTGATAGCTGACGAGCCTCCCGGAAATATCGAAGTGAGTCAGCAACTTGCGAGTCTGGCGCGTATCCTCAGCGGCGATAAGGTCCGCTTCCTTCAGGACACGGACAGCCCGGTAGGTCATGTCTTCGAGATTGCCGATCGGAGTGCCTACCAGATAAAGCATCCCCATGCCGATCGACTTTTCGGGTTTACGGCCGCGGGCTCTGCCCTGAACCTGTTCCGGTGTAGACGAGATAGCGTCATGGCCGTAGGTACCTTTTTGGAACGTATCAGCACCGGTCTGCCTTTCCGTGTTCGTTGAATCTTCCACTTCTAACGCCGCTCGATCCTTTATGTTCTCCGCTGTATCCGCCGCATCTCCCTCCTTCCCGGTTATGCGCTGATCGTCTTTCTTCATTATATAGCTTCGCTGTATATTAAAATTCATGCTGGATTATCCTCTGTTTCTTTCGTTTTCCGGGCTTTTTTGCCCGCCTGCTTCCAACTCGCTCTTCTCCCCGTAGAATACGGCATGAAGTTCGCCGCAGTACCGTCCGCCCTCCTCATGAACGAAGAGCGGCGGAAGGGTTCGCATATCCGCTTTACCGTCACGGATACCTTCGATCAGTACCATCATCGCCTCTTCTCCCTGCCGCGGGTGAACGAAACGGACTCTTTTGGGCTCGACGCGGTACTGTCTCATTAACGTGCAGATATCGACCAGCCGGTTCGGCCGGTGTACCATGGCCATCTTGCCTCCGGCTTTCAGCAGTTTAGCGGAAGAGGCTACCACGTCCTCCAAGGTACAGAACAGCTCGTGTCTTGCGGCCGCCACATGCTCGTTGCGGTTTTGTTCACCCGCAGGAACTGGCAGATAGGGCGGGTTGACCGTCACCAGATCATACCCGGAAGCTCCCAGTGTCCGGTGAATCTGCTTGAGATCGGCATGTACCATGTGAAGCCTTTCCTGCAAACCGTTCAGCTCGATATTGCGTCTTCCCATACCTGCCAAGCGCTCCTGGATTTCGACGCCCCAGATCTCGGCTGCGGGTGTCCTTGTAGACAACAGAAGGGGAATGACTCCATTGCCGGAGCACAGATCCACAATTTTGCCCCGTGGAGGCACCGTGCAGAACCTTGCCAATAAAACCGCATCCAAAGAAAAGGCAAATACCTCTTCGCTTTGGATGATTTTCAAATCATGTGTCAGCAGATCGTCGATCCGCTCCGTTTCATGCAGTGCAACCTGCACGTGGACTCCTCCTTTATTTTAACCGGAATTCTCATATGGAAAAAACCGTAGAGAAAAGCTCCCTACGGCTTACGTTATTTATTTAAGAAAGACAGGCAGAACAAACAGTCTCCTTCCGTCCGCAAGTGTCCGTAATAGACATTGCAGATATGGAAGCCTTCATAATACAGACGGGCCAGGTTGTCGTATCCCTCGCCGATTACAGGCTCAACGCCTTTCACCGGTTCGGAGTCCGTCTCCTCGGCATCCCCCTGCTTCAGCAATTTGCGAAGCTGTTGATTTTCCATCATCAGCCTTTGGTTATCCTCAAGCAAAGAAATGATGGTTTTCTTCAAATCGCCAAGCTCCGCATATGCTTTTCCGATCTGCTCTTCCAAACCGTCGATTTGCGCAAACATTTCATGTTTCTCCACTGTCTCACCTCAAGTAACGCTTCCTGCATCCGTTAACTAATCTTGCTCCGCTACATCGTCAAAAGGAAGATCCATTATTTTGCCGATATCGTACAGCTGAACCTTGCAAGTTTTTTCGTTCATGTTCAGTGAAAGCACTTTGCCGTTGCCAAGTGAGGTAATCACATAAGTTCCTACGGAAGGCACGCTGTCTTTGGCACTTTCGTAGTTATCATGCTCGAACTTCAAGCAGCACATAAGACGGCCGCACAATCCGGAAATTTTGGTCGGATTCAGGGACAGGTTCTGGTCCTTGGCCATCTTGATCGATACCGGTTCGAAATCCCCCAGGAATGAAGAACAGCATAAGATTCGGCCGCACGGTCCGATACCGCCCAGCATTTTGGCTTCATCCCGTACCCCGATCTGACGGAGTTCGATACGCGTTCTGAAAATGCTCGCCAGGTCCTTAACCAGCTCCCGGAAGTCAACCCTTCCCTCAGCCGTAAAATAAAAAATAATTTTATTCCGGTCAAATGTATATTCCACGTCCACCAGCTTCATTTTGAGCTGATGATCCTTGATTTTATTCAAACAAATCCCGAAAGCATCTTTGGCCGCTTTCTTGTTCTCTTCAACAAGCTGGGCATCCGTCGGATTCGCAATCCGGATGACTTTCTTGAGCGGAAGGACCACATCGTTCTCTTGAACGGTTTTCTTTCCGATGACCACTCTACCATATTCGATGCCTCTGGCGGTCTCAACGATTACGGCGTTCTCTTGTTCCACAGGAAGGTCAATGGGATCAAAATAATACACCTTGCCCGCCTTCTTGAAGCGGACACCTACGACGGAATACATGTTACACCCCCTGTATGTCCACTAGCATTTTCTCGATAACCAGCTGTGGATTGGCATTAAAACGCAGCCGTTTTTGAAGTTCAACCGCCTGGGCCAGCAAACGCACCCATTCTCCGGTTTCCCTCTTGAACGACAGTGGCCCCATCCAATCCATCTGGTCGATATATACGAAATTTTCCTTGCGACCGATTCGCAGGGAAACCATGTCTTTCAACCATAAAATCATGAGATCGAAAAGCAGAGCCGTATGATCGGCCAGCCCGGCTTTGATCCACTTCTGCTGCAGCGTAACAAAGGAAGACGGATAGCGTGTCAGCGTTTCCCTCAACAATTGTATCATTGTGCTGCGGATTTCGGCAAACCCATTTGTCTGAATCATTTCTTTGGCCGCTTGTAGGCCGGCCGTCAAATGAATGGCAGGCTGCACCAGGGCAGCAGGGTGACCTTCTTCCAACAGTACTCTCGCCATCTCGGCCCGCGGCATAGGTGTGAAGGAAATCCATTGAGACCGGGACTGAATGGTCGGCAGCAGAGCATGTCCATTCTCGGTAACGAGTACCGCAACCACTTTCGAGTTCGGTTCTTCCAAAAACTTAAGCAGGCTGTTGGCAGCCTGGACAGTCATTTTCTCCGCTTGATTCAGAATATAAATCTTCGTGCCCGAACCTGCGGAGCGGTAGGCAAACTGCTTCTGCAGCTCGCGAATCTGGTCGATCTTGATGGAAGCCCCATCGGGCTCAATTTGGTAAAGATCCGGATGGTTGCCATGCTCGACCTTCCTGCATTCCAGACATTCCCCGCAGGCGTCATCCTTGAGGTTCGTGCAGTAGATGGCTTTCGCAAGCATAAGGGCCGTCTGCTTCCTCCCCGTACCTACCGGACCGCTAAATATATAAGCGTGCGATATTCTATCCTGCCGCAAGCCGCTTTGCAATATGCGTTTGGCCGTTTCCTGGCCTGGGATCGTTTGAAAAGACATTTGTATATTCTCCACTGTCTTTAAAATAAAAAGTGGATCAGCATGCCCCGTATCTCGCCTATTCGCTGCAAAATCTCCAGCCGTCCCTGCTCGGTTTCAAGCAGATCGTCCGCCATGCTGAGCAGAGCACCGTCTACTTCCTCCAGCAGCTTGTACCTCTTCGTCCGGCCTCTCCTGTCCCATCCGCGAGTTTCGCGCAAGCCGACTCCCTGACGGGCCGTCTCCTCCAGAAACTGCTTAATCAGCAGCTTGTACTGCCGAAGTTCCCGCAGCTTCATGGATCTGGAGAGACGGTCACCCTGGAGCCCGATCTGCTGAAGCATCCGGTTAAGCTGCTCCATGGTGACCTTCTCGTCATGCTTGAGCATAAAGGCGGAGAAGTCTTTGGGAGGCGATTGAAGAGTCGGCGCCGTTTCCGGAACCTTTACGTTCTTACCGATCGGCTGCCACCCCGGGTTGATTTTCAAGCTTCATGCTCCCCTTTTGTTGCGTATTGGCGGGTTCCGTCGGTCGGTCCCTGCCGATTTAGAAGTGCTCAAAACGTTCGACCGGAAGCAGGAATACGGCGGCACCGCCGACCTGCACTTCAACCGGGAACGGAATATATGAATCTGTCGTACCGCCCATCGGCGATACCGGCGTAACAAGCTGATCACGGACTTTGCAGTTAGCCTTGATCACTTTGAAAACTTCCGGAACCCGCTCATCCTCGATACCGATCATGAACGTCGTGTTGCCTGCACGCAGAAAACCTCCGGTACTGGCCAGCTTGGTTGCACGGAACCCTTCCTTGATCAAAGCATTGGAAAGACGATTGCTGTCTTTGTCTTGAACAACGGCGATTACGAGTTTCATCGCAGATCCCCCTCTTTCATTATACCTCAGGCTTTGGAAAAAAGACACGATCTAACAGTTGTTTACAATCCTGCAAAATATCATGAGCGATTTCATCCTGGGTGCGGTCCGCATCGATCAGGCAAATCCGTTTGGGATTCTGTTCCAGGATCTTCATGAACCCTTCCCGCACGCGGGTGTGATAGGCTTCGCCCTTCTGTTCAATACGGTCAAGACCTTCTCCGCCGGCTGACTGCGTCCTGGCCAAGAGCCTCCGACGGCTCGTTTCAACCGGAACATCCAGCAAATATGTGCGTGTAGGCTCCAGTCCTCCGGTCGCAAAACGGTTAATGGCCGCCACCTCATCGAAGCTGATTCCAAGTCCGTAGGCCTGATAAGCCAGGCTCGCATCGACAAAACGGTCGCAAAGCACGATGCGGTTCGCTTTCAGCGCCGGCACGATAAATTCCCGGACGTGCTGGGCACGCGATGCGGCGTAGAGCAGGACCTCCGTATGATCCGCCATCTCCTTGTAATCCGGCGTAAGAACGAGACTGCGTATGTGGTCGCTGATCGGTGTGCCTCCCGGCTCCCGTGTTACGACTGTATCATATCCGAGCGCCTGCAGCGATTCGGCCAGTCTCCGCAGCTGCGTCGTTTTACCAGAGCCGTCAGGACCCTCGAATGTAAGAAATAGTTCTTTCACATTACCCTCCTAAAAATAAAAACGAAACCAACCTTCCGGCCGGAAGTTATTCTATGTTGCTATTATGAGTATCCTCCGGAATGTCCGTCAGAACCCTCAGGTTGCCTTTCGCCGCCTCCCGGCTTCCGTGAAATCTCGCTCCCGATTCGGCCAGCCGCTTAAGCTCTGCCGCCGTATCCTCTTGAATAAGCTCTCCAGGATACAGCAAAGGAATTCCGGGCGGATAAGGGATCACCATTTCAGCGGATCTTTTTCCGGCGGAACTCTCAATCGGCATGACGCATACAGAGTCCTGTACGCTGTTCTTCATGTCTCGGGTAACGGGTATGTTCATGGGAACGGGTATGGAAACGGAGTTAAGAAGAGGCTTATACATACTATTCGGGCTAATGCCCGGAAGTTCCTGCTTATTTGTCAAGTATTCCTTGGAAATGGCTTCACAGGCTCCCAAGGCTCTCTCCGCATCTTCAATTGTCGAGGCGGGCGTTAGAAGAAGCAGAACGGCTTTATCCGCGGCAAGCTCCACAAAACAACCGGCTTCTTCTAAAAATCCTTGCAGCTCAGAGCCGCTCAACGTTCCCGTCCCATCGTATATCGTCACTTTGAAAGGATCCATATGCTCGTATGCGGTTTGTGCCGAATGATGTTTCAACTGCCGGAAACCGTATATGTCCTCCAGACCGTCACGGAGTCTTTGAACGGCTTTCAACCCTTCAGCGACCAGCCTCTCCCCATGGAGGTGCATCTGTCTCCTGGCTAAGTCGAGAGAAGCCATGATCGGATAGGACGGGCTGGAGCTTTGCAGCATTGCAAGCAGCATGCTTATTCTCTCCCGGTCCATCCGATCATGCCGGAGATGAAGCATCGCCCCCATCGTCATCGCCGTAAGCATCTTGTGGGTGGATTGGACCACGGCGTCGGCTCCGCATGCAAGCGCGGACTCCGGCAGCGCCGGATGAAAGCCGTAATGCGCCCCGTGGGCCTCATCCACCAGCAGCGGCAGGCCGTGCCGGTGCATCAGATCGGCATAGGGGCGCAAAGTCACTCCCATTCCGTAATAGTTCGGATTGGTCAGCAGCAGCCCTTTCGCCTCCGGATACCGGGAGAGCGCGTCTTCGACGTCGCTCAGCCTCACGGAGGCGGGTATACCGCTTTCCCCGTCGGTCTGCGGGGAAACAAACACCGCGTGCGCGCCAGCCAGCATCAATCCGTGCAGCACGGATTTGTGGGCGTTGCGCTGCACGAGAAGAATGTCGCCGGGTCCGCACAGCGACATGATCATAGCCAGGTTGCCGGCCGTACTGCCGCCAACGAGAAAAAACGTCTCCTCCGCCCCGAAACAATCTGCCGCGAGCGCCTGCGCCTCGCGGATCGCCTCTTCGGGTTGGTGGAGATCGTCCAGGCCGCTGATCTCGGTATAGTCGAGCGCCATCAGCGGCTCAAAAAAAGGAGCGGCCTCACGGTCCGCTCCCCTGCCTGATTTATGACCGGGTACATGGAAACTGGCCGGTCTTCGTTCATAATGCTCCCTCATTTTTTCGAAAAGGGGCGCGTTTTCGCGATTTGGCATATCCAAGCATCCTTTGAAATCTTATATTCATGAAGTAAATTAAGCATACCTGTCAGCCGTCCCGAAAATCAAGGCATTTTTCGCGCGTTTACACACTTCCGCCGTCCGGTATCAAGCGTTTTGTTTATAAAAAATTTGCTTTAACTGCCGGATAAAAAAAGAATATTTGACATCCATTACATCCGTACGCACAATTTCAGCCTCACAAGCATCGCAGATAAATTCCGAAGCAATCTGAATGCCTTCTTGCTTTTCTTCTCCGCACACGATACATTTCACCAGAACCGGGTCTTCCATACGGATCACCTCTACTTTTTTTCCTATTAGCAGTATGTCCGGTTTACGATTCTTTTAGACGCAAAAGAAAGGTTTCAAGCACGTAACGGCGGCCCCCTCTCCACGTATGTACGGGATTTGGCACTTTTGCCTGTGTGCAAAGCTCTCATTGCAGCAAGCTTTCTCCACCTTTAATCTTTAAAAAACCTGGTCTAAAATCCGATATAGATAGAGTACCCTACTTATGAGATACTGACTAGAACAACAGATGTTTTAAACGGAGGCTTTCCAATTTGAAAAAAAACACTTCCAGCGATGCGATTATCTACACGTATACCCTTCTTCGACGAATTCCGCATCATCTCCTGCTGCTCGGCGTTTATTACGCATTTGCTGCGGTATGGGCGGTTAAGGCCCTGCTGACAGGCAGTCTGCTCTCTTTGTGTCTCGGCTATATTTTCGTTCAACTTCTTCATATGCTGGCAATCCGCGGGTATCTTCATTTTGTCAGAAAAGCGGAGCCTCAAGGCTGGTCTTTCCGATTTGCTCATCTTTGGACAGGCTATATTCCCGCGCAGTACGTGATGTTTCGGTCTTTCTTCCGTCTTCATCTGCACCTGCTGATCTCGGGTTTCGCCGGTATATTGCTTCTCTATCCTTGGTTCAGCGCTGCAGCCTTATCCAATATCTTGTTTGTGCATTTGTGGATTTTAGGCGGGCGGTTTTATATGTTTTTGATGTTCCGAAAACAATATCAGGTCGGCTGGCTGCGCCTCCGTGCTAATGAAACTTCGTGTTACAAACAGTAAGTCTTACGTGCCCTCAGACTTAACATTCCTGGAAATAAAATTGGTAAAAACGCGTCTCAAAAATGGAAATTACGGGTCACGGAAATGGAAAATAAATTAAGGTGGGTGACTTTCGTCTTACGACACCACACCCGGATGGGAACTGCGCGGCACAAAAAATGATCGGATCAGAGGTTCTACCCTTGACCGATCTTTCCCGTACTATCTTAAATATATCTTTAAACAACAAAAAACCTTTTCGAACTCTCATTCGAAAAGGTTTTATTTGTGCTTGGCAACGTCCTACTCTCCCAGGACCCTTCGGTCCAAGTACCATCGGCGCTGGAAGGCTTAACGGTCGTGTTCGGGATGGGTACGCGTGGTTCCCTTCCGCCATCGTCACCAAACAGGTGTCTATTCAGACA
>NZ_KE150416.1 GCF_000411255.1 Paenibacillus sp. HGH0039
CATAGAGCACTTGAATCAAGTGCTGTTTCTGCTCCGTCTGTGCTTGAATCTCTGCAAGCGAACAATAGGCATATTGTTCGCTTTCCGACGCTTGCTGTTGCATTTCTTTGAGCAACCTCATTACACTCATGCCTTCTTTGCTCGTTACACGCACGGGGATCGTATTAATAAACAGACCGACGATATCTTCTATTCCCCGCACATCGCTTTGCCGTCCAGATGTTACCTTCCCGAATACCACATCTTTTTGTCCGCTGTATGCTTGCAAAACAACTCCCCAGGCGGTTTCCACTACATTACTCACCGTCATTTGATGGGCGGATGTCAGTTCTTTTATCCGCAATCTGTCCTCAGGAGTTAATGTAATCGCTAGGCGCTGCACTTGCTCTTCGCTCTCTTGCGGTGTATGCACTGGCTTAATTTCGGCGACTTCTTCATACCCTGCTAATACGTCTGACCAGTAAGACAGCCCTTGTTCGTGATCCTGTTTTTCTAGCCATTCGATATAATCCTCGTAGGATGTCTGATCCTGCTTGTCCTTTATCACCTGCTCCTTTAGATCAGATGTCAAAGCACCTTTTTGCAGCGCTTTATAGAGTCGATTGAACTCCCCATATACTGTCGATAGGCACCAACCATCCATAATAATGTGATGAAAATTCCAGATCAATTGATAACCGTCTTTTGACAGTACTACGTGGTGTACACGCAATAACGGGTCTTGTGCTAGGTCAAAGCCTCGCTGGATTTGATCGTGTGCGATCGCTTCCACCATTTCTGCCTGCACGGTTGCTTCTACTCCCGTTAGGTCCGTTCTTTCATATTCCACTTCCCTCTCTCGGATCACGACTTGTTTCGGCATCGATAGATCTTTATGAATAATCGCCGTACGCAGCACTTCGTGCCGTATTGCAAGAAGCTTTAGTGCTTGCTTCACCATGTGCTCATCGGCATAGCCTTGCCCTATAAAAATGTTCTGGTTTCTATAGGCTGTCGATTCTGGTTCGGCGATGCTATGGTATAGCATCCCTTTCTGCAGTGAAGTGAGTCCGTATATTCGCTCTACCTGAGATGAACCCCCGACTGCTTGTTGAATGACCGTTAAATCCGTTCGGGATAAATACGCTGCCCGGTAGTCAGACGGTGTCCGAACCGATTCTTTTATCGCTATACAGTGGTCTTTTACCGCAAGTAATGCTGCCATGTATCGTTCACTAAAGGATTGCATCCGATCACTGGATAAATAGGACCGGTTATACCCGATCACCAGCTG